>NZ_CP184764.1:0-96442 GCF_055797465.1 Delftia sp. PX-1 | reverse complement strand
AAGCTCGGTAGCCGCCTGGATCTAATCATCCGGAGTAAGTTGCGTGCGCTCGGCGTTGGCCGAGCGCACAGGCTTCTTGGACGCGGCGGGCCTCTTAGCGTCGACGCGGACGGGCGATTTGGTGGGCATGTCAGATAATAGTTTGATGATTCGGCTCGAGGCGAGTGCGATTTTGGCCGCGGCGGGGCGCGTTAGCCAAGGCACTCGCCAAAAACTTTGCCGCAACCCCCTCGACCGACCGGACGTCAGGTCGGTAGTTGGTGGCTGATTTAACCGGTCGAGAAGAGGGCGCACCTGGAAGATGAAACATACAGTCAAGTATGCACGTTTGCCGCACTATAGAGCCGTTCAGGCCCGAGTTGTCCGGCAGGCTAATTAAGCGCACGCCCCGAAGAGGAGCGGAGGGCGCGCTGACGGGCTGCGCGGCCCCAGTCCCGACGCGCCGATGCGCCGAAGGAGTCTGACATCCATTCTTTCACCGGAAGTGCAGATACCGCGGCAACTATTCGGACGAAAGCGGGTGACCCTGCGGACTCACGGGGCAACAGTACCGCTGAGTTGATGCTGTCGTCTTCGATGTTTACGCGGACGGAGCGCACTGCGACTGCAGCATGGCGACGCCAGTCAAAGAAGTCGCACGCGACCGTCAAGTGGCGGCAGAACGGAACCGTCATTCGGCGGGTCTTCATCCTCCAATCGCTGTTCAACTCGGTGGCGTAGGCTATCAAGGCGCGCCTCGAGGGTGGTAGTCGGCAAATCCACGCAAAGTGCTATGCAATTTCTAGTTCGTTTTCGGCAGCCGGCCAATATTGTGCTCGAGCGGGCACCTCCTGGTTTCAAGCCGGGTAGGAATGCCGCTCATCACCATGCGGTTAGGGAGGGTCCTCTGCGGCCGTCGCGGTTTCCATGTTCATTTCGCGAATGATGCGCACGATGCGCTCCGTCAGATGTTGCCGGTTAACTCGCCCTCGACGGTAGTACAGCTTGTCCTCCTGGCCAACGTGAGCATGCCCCCCAAAAAGCAGTGCGGCCGTCAGAAGCACCTTGCGCTTGGTCATTGCCATTCCTTCATTCCTTCGGAGGAGGTCTCGGCTTCAATTGTGCCGGTCCGAGCGATGGGGTCGCCGTCGCTCCGAGTGCAGTGGCTTCACGCCGTGCGCGGGAAGCGGGCTAAGCGCTTAGTCGACGACCGAGAGCTTGGAGATGCTCTCCAGGTCAGGACATCATGATAGGAACCGGCGGCTCGAAGTCGCTCTTCGGCATTTTGTTCGTGCTCGTGCTGAATCCGGGAAGCGTTCAAGATCACGTCCGCCTCTGACTCGGCACGACCATGATCCCGTCCGAGTCCGCCAGGACAATGTCGCCTCGTTCGACCGTGAGATCGCCGACTGAAACGGGGTCGTTGTGCCAACCAAAGTGATTCGCCAGACCACCACGGATGGACACGCCGGCCGCCCATACGGGCAGCCCGGCCGCGTCGATGGCAGCCAGGTCACGAACCGCCCGTTCGTCAACACTCCCGCGATCCCTCGGATTTTTGCGCGGATCGCGGCGCTTCCGCCCCCGCAGGTCCTGCGATCCGTACCAAAGCCGTCGATCACAAGCACTTAGCCTGGCGCAGCGGCTTCGACAGCACGCATAAACGCGAGGCCGTTCCCCGGGCAGCATCGAACCGTGTATGCGGGCCCGCACATGGCAATAGCCTTGGAGACAGAGTTTGGAGTCACGCTCGATCAAGTTGGACAGGTGGAGCGACGCGATGTGCTGCTCTTCTTGGCGGCGCGCGGGCGGGTAGGTAGTTCTGCTCTTGGTGTAAACCCCAGCGGCGAAAGCCAGCCAGAACAATATGATTCATGGTCCGTACAGAAGTGTATTGCTCTAAGGCGTGTTAGCCGCAAGGTGTCAGGCGAATCCTTTCCTAAATTCAAAGGAAACAACAATGAAGACCAGCGTTCATCTCAGTTTGCCGCTCCTTGCGGTAGTCAGTACAGTAGCGTTGGTTGCGTGCGGGGGGGGCGGGGGCAACCCAGTCGTAGCGCCGGCACCCGAGCCGTTGACCGTTGCCAAGGCAAGTTGCGCCACTGGAAACCGCCCGGAAACGGGCCTGCAGGGCCAAGTGGACGCGTCCCTCCGGGCGAACGGCTTCAATGGATTCAACTGCAACTTAGACCTCGTGGGTAGCTACAAAGGTGACGGCGCCGGTGTTTCCTTTGCGTCCTTCAAGGATCATGCGGGACGCACGTGTACCTACCATTCGACCTCCACGCCGGCACTCGTCGGTGGTCAACCGGTTGGCTTGCAGAACCCGGGCGTGACCGTGCTGGATATCACGGACCCGGCCACGCCCATCCGAACGGCATCACTTACCTCGATTGCGATGATCGATCCGTTGGAGTCGATGCGGCTAAACGGGCAACGACAGATTTTGGTGGCGAGCAACGGCTACGCAGGCGTCGGCGGTTCGGAGGTGGACGTCTACGATTTGTCTAGTGACTGTCGCACTCCCCAGCTTCTGGCTTCAGCGCCCGTCGGGACCGGAGCGGACGGTGGCGTTTACACACCCAATTCGCCATTGTCCAAGGGGCATGAAGGGGCCATTTCCCCTGACGGACTGACGTACTACATGGGAGACACGACGAATAACGTCTACCGGGCAATTGATATTACGGATCCTGCCAAGCCGAAGCAGATCGCCGTATTTGACATGAAGGACCTTCCCGGCAAAGCGCATGGTCTGTCCGTGAGCGCAGACGGCAACCGGGTTTACGCAGCTGCGTTCGGACAGCCTACATTGGCGCAGGTTGCCGACCCGGCCGCGTATCCCATCAACGGGTTTGTTGTGCTCGACACTTCGGAAGTACAAGCGCGCAAGCCGAACGCGGCTATCACGCTCATATCTACAGCCTTCCACAAGGACGGTTCAGCGGCACAGCACACCTTGCCTATGAAGGTCGCGGGCAAGTCGTATCTGGTGCAGGTCGACGAGGGCGGATCGGCCGGCGTCCTAACTGACGCCGGGTTCAAGGCTGCGTGCGCCGCCAAACTGCCACCGTTTCCGATGGCTCGAATCTACGACATACAGGACGACAGCGACCCGAAGCTTGTTTCTAAGCTCATGCTGGAAACGCACGATCCCGCCAACTGCGCCAAGGTCGCTCCGGACGTAGTGGGACTCGGCTTATATGCTTATGGCAGTCACTTCTGCTCGGTGGACAATCGCGAGAACGCCACAGCACTTGCGTGTGCCTATTTTAATTCCGGCATTCGCGTCTTTGACATTCGGGATCCTGCCAAACCGAAGGAACTCGCGTACTTCAATCCCGCTAGCGGTCCGTTGTTGCCGGGATCGGTTCACGCGACGTTGCAGCAGTGGCGCGAGAAGGGGCCTGACTGGTGTGGCGCGCAGCTCCATTTCGACTTTGATCGCAAACAGCTAGTGTCAGCGTGCATGGACAACGGGGTTCAAGTTCTTCAGTTCGCTCCGAATACATGGCCGTTTGCACAGAGTGTGGCATCTGCTCTGCAACAGTAAAGCGTCAATCTTCGGATCGTTAGTTGCGCCGCGCTACCCTACCGGGTAGTTGCGCGCTTCTCAGTTAACAAGTGAATGAGTGAGCGTCGCGAACCTACCTGTGCCCGAATGGCCGTGCTCGGGGTTCGCATACTTCTTTTGGGCGCCCTGAGCGCGCCGCTTTCAGCGTCTGCGCACTTCTTCGCGCAGCCGTACACAATGCCGGTGCCGTTCCAGGTATACGCACTAGCGGTGGGGCTGGCCTTGGGACTCTCCTTTCTTCTGATAGGCGTCTTTGCCGCGGTTCCGACGCTTGGACCAAGCGCCCCTGAGGCAGGATGCCCGGTTCCTGCGTCAAGGCTTGCCAGATGGGCTTCGGGTGTTGGCCGGGTACTTAGTGTGGCGCTTCTAGTGCTGTGTATTGCCACAGGGGCAGTGGGCACGAAGAATCCGTTCACCAATTTCAATATGTCCTTCTTCTGGATCATATTTGTGCTGGTGATTCCTTACGCGGTCGCGCTGCTGGGAAATTTTTATTCCAAAGTCAATCCTTGGCTGGCGATCGTCGATACCCTCGAAAAGGTGCTCGGAGTTTCCTTTGCGGGAAAACTTTCTTATCCAAAAGGGTTAGGGCACTATCCGGCACTTTTACTCTACATAATTTTTATCTGGCTCGAATTATTTGGGGCTTTGACGCCGCGTGGGCTGTCGCTATGCCTTGTTGCGTACACCGTCACCAATTTGTGCGGTGCATGGCTGGTGGGTTCTCGAGACTGGTTCCGCTATTGCGAGTTCTTTGGTGTCATGATGCATTTTTTTGCATTTCTCGCGCCTTTAAGAAGGGCGAGGAATGCGTGTTTCGCCAAAGAGGCGGCAACCGCCGTCGGTTTCAGCCTTTCTGTTTTTGTGATATTCATGCTTTCGTCAACCGCTTTCGACGGAGTGCACTCGACGTTGCCGTTCGCTCATCTGTATTGGGTCTGGGTGCTTCCGCTCATGTCCCCCTTGCTAGAAGCGCTAGGCGCAAACACGCGCGGGCTCGCGACCTCGCTCTACTATGTTTGGCAGTGGGCAATGCTATTGGTTATGTTGGTGTTTTACGTGCTTGTCTATACCGCGTTCATCTGGATGGCCAGGTTCGTGGCGCGTTCGCAGCATCCAATCCAAATGCTCATGAATAGGTTCGCACTTTCGCTTATTCCTGTTGCATTTGTCTACCACGTCGCACATTACTTCACGTTGATTTTCTCGCAGGGTGCCCAACTGGTGCGCATTGTTTCCGACCCGTTTGGCTGGGGTTGGAATTTGTTTGGAACGGCGAACGTTGATCCGGCGCCGCTGATGCTTGACACGGGAATAATTTGGCACTTGCAGGTGTCGTTTATTTTGATAGGACACGTTCTAGGCGTCTACTGGGCGCATGTCGATGCTTTGGCGGTGTTTGGCACTCGCAAGGCGGCACTGGTGAGCCAGTTACCGATGCTATTCTTGATGTTGTTCTTGACGACCTTTGGTCTTTGGATCCTGTCGTTGCCTATTGCATAACATGACAAAACCGTTTGCGGAATATTTGGTCGCCAGTTCGCTCCGCCTTTGGCGCTCGCTAGTGCTGTGTCTTTGCGCCGTGTATGGCCCCGCTTGGGGATATGAGGCGGACGTGCACTATGGGCTGACTAAGTGGCTTGCGCTGCAGGCAGGGTTTCCCGAGCAACAAGCCGAACTAATTGCCACAGGCAACCAGCGGGTGGACTTTGGCTCCATCGAGACGATTCGCCTCCTTACGGACTACGCATGCCTAAGGCCGGACAAGGAGTCCGCGGAGGAGATGCGTGCATCCCATTACCCAGTCGGAGGCGCCGACCCCGAGGGTCAGGGCGTGGTGGCCGGAGGGGCCGCAGCGCGTCAGCGCGTCACCGCCGTGACCAAGGCGGCAACGTCTTCGCGAGCAGGCGAACTGCTCTTGGCTTTTGGCGCGGCCTTGCATTCGTTTCAGGACTCATGGGCGCACGCCGGTGCAATAAGTGGGCCGCCTGCTGCCCTAGGGCTGCCTAACTGTCAAGCCCCGTTGTGGACAACTGCGCCCCTTACCCGAGGGGGGCCGGAGCGTCACGGGGCCGACCTGCTTCACACCTCTCCAAGTTCGGCGCTTGAGATGGCCAAGCAGACCTATGTACTGCTGAGGAGCTTTCCCGCAGTTCAGGGACATCAAAGATCGTCAAAGCCGTGGGTGGACGTCGAGAACAGTCTCATCACGCTACTGAAGGCAGACACCAAAGAGGCGTCGGCGGCTTGGTTTAGGGTCGAGGGCCTTAATGACGTGAGCTTCTTGGCGGCTATTAGTTTGCCCAGTGGAGCGGGAAACTGGCCTCTTCCACCGAAGAGCCGAATTCTGCCGAAGTTTACCGAGCCAAGATCGCTTCAGTACGATGTTCCCGAGGATCTAAAAAGCTTCTTCCATCGGTTCTTTCTCCGGTGGCTAACATCAAGCGACCCGGCGTCAGCTGTGGTGGAGAACGCAGACCCTGCGCACGCATCGCAATTAGGCGCCAGGCTCAAGCTTTGGAGGCTGCGCGATCACGGGAGCGCTTCGGCCTTGCTCCATAAAGAAGGCGCACTTAGCAAGGCAGATCTTCGAGCCGTGGAAAGTCGGGCAAGGACTACAGACGCTTACGCTGCATATGCTGTATTGAATGACGCGCTGCTTCCTGTGCGTGGGATCGAGAGCTACCCGTCGCCAATACTTCCGTATGTTATTCGCGTGATACCGGCGGCTACTGAAGGCGGGAACGAGCGCAGTGCCGCGATCGCGAAGATTCGTCATGCCCCGTACGACGAGATCATTGTCCTTGCCGAGAAGAAGTCAAGCGGATGGCAGGTCGTATCAGTTCAATCGGTAGTGGATCACTAAGTAGTTGATCTTCAACGGGCCACAGTGTGAAGCTGAAACACTTTTTCGTCGCAGGCATGGCAGTCGCGGTGCTCCTGGCTGCTGTCGCAATTCTTGAGCGCTCGCCATCGAGGATCAGTCCCCAACTCACCGCTTCGATTGTGGCCGAGCAATTTTGCTTGCCTCTCCCGTCAGAGGCTAAGGTGCCAAACGATGCTGCAATTAACAACGCTATCTCGGTCGAAGTTCCTGCGGTGCCCCCACGCTTCGAGAATGAAGCTAGTCGTGTGATTCTGGTGAAAAAGGATGACGTCGTTCGACTGGACGTTCAATCGCCTGTCGAAGGCGCAGTTGGGGTTCACGGACTTTCAGAAATCGCGCCAATTCTGTCAGGTAGCGCCACTTCCTTGACGTTCCGCGCGATATATGCGGGCCGGTTCCCTCTGCACTTTCATGGGGTCGATGGCTCTCACTTCGAACTTGTCGCATTGCACATCATTGACGGGACGAAGTAGGGCACGGCCAATTGTTACGGTGGGCATCGTGCAGTCGCCGGATATTGGTGCGCAGTATTTTCGAGATGTTCGCGCCGTCGCGAACGCCGACAGACTGCCGGACGGGGCAGCTTTGATCTCGGTCATGGCTCGCTATGGTCTGGTCTCAGAGCCGCATGTCGCGGTGGGCCCAGCACGATCACGTTGTCGCCGTGTTCGATGAAATGGCAACAGGCCAACTGCTGCACGAGCTTGCCGTCAATAGAGGGCTGGTAGGCCAAGTCGCCAAGTCGCAGGTCCCCAGCGGTTTTTCTGGTCTACAGGGCAGGAGCTCGCAGTTCGCTTCGGGGCGAACACAGGACTTCGATCCCCAGCGTTGGACTATGCGATTCCAAGTTTCGCAATGACATTCGGGCTGGCCTGCACCGCGCTGCGGCGGTGATAGAAGTCCAGCGCCCGCAGTCCGCCGAGTTCGGCGCCGCCGCCCGCGCGGCCGGGGCCGCCATGCAGCGACATGGGCATCACGTTGCCATGGCCGGTCTGGGCTTGTGCGACGTCGGGCGTGATCACATGAACGCGCCCATGGCTGGCGGCGAGTTGCACCGACACCAGGCCGAGCGCGACGTCGTCGGCGCCATAGAGCGAAGTCACCAGCGAGCCCTGCCCGCGGTGCGCGAGCGCCATTGCATGATCCAGGTCGCGATAGGGCAGCAGCGTGGCGACCGGGCCGAAGACCTCGACGTCGTGCACCCGGTCGGCCGCGTCGGCATCGCGCGCGCCCAGCAGCACGGGGCCGATGCAGGCGGCGATGGCCGGGTCGGCATCGACGAGCGACTTCGCGCTGCCGTCATGCAGCACCTCGGCCTGCGCCTTGAGCGATTCGAGCCCTTCGCGCACCGCATCGAGTTGCGCCCGGCTCACCAGCGAGCCCATGCGAACGCCCTCGTTGCGCGGATTGCCGACCGTGATGCCCGCGTTCCACATCTTGCCGCTGGCATCCTTGTACAGCGGCACCTTGGGGAAGATGCCGTCGGGCTTGGCGCCCATCAGCACCAGTGGCTTGACCTTGCCGCCTTCGATCAGCGCACGGGCCTCGGGCAGCGAGCACGACACCACGTCCACACCGCCGGCCAGCAGGTCCTGCAGGCCCGGTGCCGCGCCCTGGCTGGGCACCCAGGCAATCGCATTGCTGGCCGCCTTGTTGTCGACCAGCCATTGCGCCAGGCCCAGGTGCCAGATGCCGCCCTGGCCGGTGCCGCTGGCCTTGAGCTTGCCGGGCGCGGCCTTGGCCGCGTTCAGCAGGTCCTCGGCCGTCTTGTACGCGGCGTCGGCGCGCACCAGCACGGGGTCTCCTCGTTTTCAGTGCAATAAGTGACGGTACGAAAAGCTAGCACTGGCGCGGAGGTGGTGTTGGTAGATCGTTGATTTCATTGACTTTCCTGTTCACTTTCAAATCTGCGATTCGTGGCGTCAAACCGTGGTCGGTTTCATCCATTGGTGCCAGTTATCGATGCATTTGGCCGCGAAGGCAGGATTTGGTCAGCATAGCGGTCAACCGGGAAGCGAAACACACCCCGCAAGTTGATGCTCTCCAGCCTGGTGGGCGCAATCTTCCCGATCAGTTCCGGTGGAATGACCTGGCGGCGGTTCGACCAGCGATCCAGGACCGCCTGCATCTGTGAGGTATTCCACGCCATCACGATGTTGGCCATCAGGCTCAACGCATCGGCCACAGCCTGCATTTCATCGACACGTTTGGCCTGCGCCGGGCTGATCCGGCCGGTATAAATGGCGCGCTTGAGGGCGTTAACAGCCTCGCCCCGATTGAGCACCCGGCGCAACTCGTTCCTGAAAGCGTCCTTGACAAAGTAGTCAGCCAAAAACGCCGTACGCAGCAACCGCCCCAATTGCACGCCAGCCTCATAGATTGGATCGCCCTGGGCGGCAGAACCGAACCGCGCAAGAGCTGCCACCGCACTGGCATGTCCGCTCATGACCGAGGCTGCCAGGTGCACCAGACTATCCCAATGCTTTTCGATCAAAGCGACGTCGACATTGGCTTCGCACACCGCAGCGATTTCTGCGGGCACTTTGGTGCCGCGTGGCACAAAGAGGTGGCGCTGTTTGAGTTCCTTCAACCGCGGGCAAAGATCAAAACCAAGCAAACGGGCATGTGACATGGCAAAGTCGGTGTAGCCATGGGTATCCACAGCAAGCTGGCTGGTCTCCAGCTTTTCTTGGCGGATGACACCTTCAATGGCCACGCCCGCCTGGCGCTCATTGAGCACAAAGGGCTGCGCATGGAAGATGCCCCACCGGTCTTTTACATGGGAGTAGATTCCAATGGAAGGTGTGTTGCGCCGAGGATCAAGCCGGGCTTGCCACACCCGTTTGGTGGTCTCCATGCTCATCATGTCAGAAGATGCCAAATCGGACCGCCCCCAGGTGGCGGCAATCGGGTGTCGCTGCATGAATTCCAGCACAGCCTGGCAGGCCTGGCTCAGACGCCGTTCGTCCCGCGCCCAGCGCATGGCCTGGCGAATGCTGGTGGCAGACAATTGCGGAATCATGCGCGCGCATTCGACCGCAGTCAGACTGGTGCCGTGGGCCATGATGCCGGCATAGACCATCAGCAGCTCGTCGGTAGAGCGCGGCTCACGTCCGAGCATGATCCAGCTAAAGCGCACCTGGGCGTCAACGGCCAGAATCACTTCCGGCAATTGAACCTCACCGATGCGGTGATCCAAAGCCGCGCGCAGCTTGGTCACTTCTGGGTCTTCGTCCTCTGCGGGCAATGGCGACAAATGGAGTTCATCATCCACGCGCAGTACGCCACTGCGGGCTGCAGCGGCCACCGCATCGACACCGGCAGTTACTCTGGCCAGCAAAGGCTTCAAGAAAGTGGCAGCCTTGCTGGGTAACGATAGACGGGCATAGTGTTTCTTGGACTCTGCCTGCCAACGCTCGTCCGTGAAGAACAAGCGCGCACGACCCCGAAAGCTCAGGCTGTGCTCAATCCAGACCGAGCCATTGCGCACCGCGCGGCGCAGGGCAAACAGGGTGGCCACCTCCAACGCCTGAAACGCCCGTTCCCGGTCTGGGCTGGAGATCGAAACCTGCCAGATCATTCCCAGACTTGGTGCCACCACTTCAACTGGCAGCTTTCTGGATCCTTTGAGATATAAAGCTTGCAGCTTGGCAAGGTACTCGATGGCAGGATGCTCGCCGGTGGCCTGCCAGGGCAGCTTTGCAATGGCGACGAGCAACGACCGCACGGGGCGAATTCCATCAATCAATCCCTCGCGGACCAGGGAGGCCCTGCTCGGTGGTTTGCGTTTCTGGGTTTCGGTGATCAAGGCTTCAAGACGGGCACGCAACTCAGCATCTGGCACCGCACCTTGCGCGCTCAAGGCAACAAGTTCGCCGAGCAGCGTTTTGTACATTGCGGCCCAATTGACGGTAGCGGGGACATCGGCGGCAGCCTGACGCCACAGATCGGCGATCCGGCGCTGCACCATAAGGATCAACTGGTCTGTGGTGGTGAACAGGCAATACCGAAGAAAGCATGCGACCTCCACGGTGCGCGCTGGCTCTTTGATCTTGGCTCCGGCTGAGGGCGGCCTGGAGACAAGTCGGCGCGCGTAGCGGCGCAAGATGAGATCGGGGATGTCTGCCAGGTGCTTATGAACGTCCAGCGTGTAAAGCAGGTCGATGCGCTCCAGTACCTCGCTGATTTGGCGGGTTGAGTGTTTCGCCGGTGCAGCCCATAGCCAACTCTGCTGGGTTTGTCCATCTGGGCGCAGCTCTGAAACTGAGGCTCGCCAGCGATCAAGTGTTGCTGGATCAACGCTGGCGGCGATGGCGGTGCCTGTTTCAACTTCAAGCTGGGCAAGTGCCGCCGCAATCAGTGTCCGAATTGCCCGCTCGTGCACGATCACCAGCTTGTTCTTGTACAGCCATTGACGCGCCCGCACGAGTAGCTGATCGCGGTCGGCGCAGCGCGCCACTTCGTCGCGCAGTTCACGTACCAGTGAGCGGCGCTGGTGCTCGCTCATCCACTGGAATCCAAGGACCGTGCAGGCTACTTGTTGGTGATCGAATAGCGTGCGCCCGCGTTCATACATGGCTCTCAGCGAGGCGACTTCTGGTGCTGCAATGCCAAGCTCGTTGCCAAGGTGGCGCCACAAGGCTACTGGAATTACCCGAAAGGCACCGAGCAAACGCCCACTCATGCGCAGGAAACCAATATGGAGCGCCAGACCAAGCTTGTGGGAATCACCTCGGCGTGCATTGATTGCGTCGCGCTCGGCACCATCGAAGGTGAAAAATGCCTTCATCTCGAAGTCGCTGATATCGCGGGGGAGCCCACGCATCCCCAAAAACGTTGTGTGCCAACCCTGCATCGTGAACCTCAAAAGTGGGAGGCCACCATACCCGTTTACAAAGCGAACAGGAAAGTCAATGAAATCAACGGTCTACCCAGACCACCCCCGCGCCAGTGCTAGCTTTGCGTACCGTCACTTATTGCACTGAAAACGAGGAGACCCCATGTCTCCATGGCGGGAGTGCACCGGGTCGCCTCGTTGGTACAGCGCTGGGTGCTGGGAACGCACCACGGTTCTGTGCAACCCGAACACCTGGACGCCTATCTCGATGAATTCGTGTTCCGTTTCAACCGGCGCACATCCAGCTCACGCGGGATGCTGTTTTAACGCTTGCTGCAGCAAGCGGTGGTGACGCCGCCAGTGACGTATGGGGATGTCGTGAGCAAGAACACCGGGGAGAGGCAATCGGATACCATTGCTGGATGAAATCACAGTGTCAATGGGGCTGATGGAGCTAAGCGGATACCCCTTGCAGGCATACAGTTGCTTGAGGAAGGGCTTGCGCGGTCGGCTCGGCGCCGACCCGTGGCAGCGCTTCATTTGATCGCGGCCGAAGTCCGCACAAGGCTGGTGGCTGTCACTCGACCTCTCTGCAGGCCATCGTAGAGGCGCCTCCACCGGCCGCTCACTGGTCAAGGTGTCACGCGACCGCTCACGCTGCACTGGCGTCTTTGATGGAGCCGTTCGTTGACCGGGTTGATGTGCAGGCGATCCGCACCTATCAAGTGTCGTTTCACAGACGCCGCACAGTCACATCTACCGACCAAGCGTCCCCAAACGAAAACACTCCCGTCAACCTCCCCCCCACCTCCAGCTCACAAGCCTTTGTCAGCCCACCCGTGATCACCAGATCACCCGCCTCCAGCCGCTGACCAAACGCGGCCAGCTCCCGCGCCAGCCGCGCCACCGCGTCCAGGGGGTGGCCGTCGGCATCGGCGCCCACGCCCTGTCCCAGCGTGTGGTGGCTGCCGTCGTGCAGGCGCACCGCCACGGTGCCCGCCGCCATCAGGTCGGTCACCGGCAGGCGTGGCCCGACGACGACCTGGCCGGCGGACGAGTTGTCGGCGGTGTTCTGTTCGAGGTTGAAGCGGTAGCCTGTCCAGGTGGAGTGCACGACTTCGAGGCAGGCGTAGGCGCCCTCCACGGCGGCGACCACGGTGTGGCGGTCGACGGGCGCGTGCCGCGCGTCGAGGGCGGTTTGGAGGCGCAGCCCGATCTCGGGTTCGACCCGCGGCTGCACCAGGCGCTCGTGCACCGCGTCGCCCGAGTTCAGCAGCATCCGGTCGGTCAGCGGCCCGATGTTGGGCCGGGCTATGCCCATCTGGCGGCGCATCACTTCCGACGTGTAACCCAGCTTCCACCCGACCACGCGCTCGCCGGCGGCCAGGCGCAGGCCGAGCAGCGCGCGCTGGATGGCGTAGGCGGTGGCGAGGTCGGGCGTGCCGATGGTGGCTGCGGCGTCCAGTGTCCGACCGGCCTGGCGGGCGGCCCAGATCGCTTCGGCGAGTTGGTTGGGCGTCTGGGTCATGGGGGGGCTCCGCCTGGAAAGGTTGAGGGTGGGGCGCGCCGGCTATGGCAGGTCGGGGGATAGGAAATCCAACCGCATGAGCACAAGTATAGCACACGTTTGGGGCGTCTCAGGCATGCACACAGGGGACTGCTGGGTTGATTTCTCAAAGCCAGTTGCCCGAGATTTTTCGGTATGACCCGTTTTTGGCGGTGACAGGCGCAGCGCTGCCTCGCAACGTTGGCAAAACCACTGTTAACCGCTGTTGCCACCCTACCAACTGACGCGCTGATCGACCTCGAAGTCCGGGGCCGGTTGGGTCGCTTCATCCCAGTCTGGGGCTGGCTCCACGCCCTCTGCGGCTTGCGCGTCGCACTCGTCCCACAGTGGCGGCCCGCGTGCCGGGGTGATGTGCGGCGGCTCCGTCTCCACCCCGATGTGCTCCAGTATTTGGCGGATATCGGCACTGTGTGTGATGAAGGCGATGATGTGCATTTGCCCGCCGCAGATGGGGCACAGCAGCGGGAACACCTCGTAGATACGGGCCATCAGCACCGCCCACAAATAGTGCGCCGGGCGCTTGGGTGGCACCGGCTGGGCGGGCTCGGTCTGGGTTGGCAGTGGGCTTCTTACCCCAAGTGCGCCCTCGCCTGCAGCCGTGCTGGCTGGCTCGGCTTGCACCTGCGCCGGTTTCACCGCTGCATCACGCGCCAGCGCCGTGACGGCAGGCCTCAAGGGTGAGTTCGGTGCCAGCACGCCAAAGTAGCGGTGGCGGTGCGTGCGCGGCGGGGGCACCAGCTTGACTCTTTCCTGTACCGCGCGAGCAAGGGACTTGCTCCCTCTAATGGGCGCACCCTGAGAGGCCAGTCAAAAGAGACGCCGCCCAAACCCGACGGCGTCTCTTTCTCGCATAAAAATCAGCGTGCACGTCAAACCCCGCGTCCAGACGCATTTTCGGGCGCAACGTGGGCTGCACTGCCCGTCTCGACGGTATCTGCATGGGCCCCATTCTTGTTCCGTTGAATGCAAGCCTCTACCGTTTCAGGGAAACCAACGAGGGCGCTGGTTCGCTCCGTATTCAAACGCAACTGAGCTACATCCCATCGATCATGATAGCCTAACGGATTGTGCGCGTACTTCGCCTCAATAATGTCTTCCATATCAATCTCCGCTGTAATGATTTTCTCTTCATTACTTACCTCTGGGCCGGCTAGATAAGTTCCGAACGGACTAATGACGGAACTAAAACCAACGAAGCCCTCCAAGAGGTTCCGCTTTTCTTCCGTATCTACGATTCCTTCTTTCTCAAAGGCGCTCATAAGATCTTTGTCAATGATCGAACACGAGTTAATCAAGAAGACCTGACTCATCATCGCGTGGCTGCGTACAACTGATTCGCCGAAGCCTTGCCAGTCCCATACGCGCCCCTTTCGAAGTAGTCCAGGCCAATTGGACACATGTATCTGTTCGCCCATAGCCGCCAGTGCGTATCTGAACGTACTCATAGTGTGCTCACCACATACCAGCGCGCCAACACGCCCAACACTCATGTCATGAATCTGTAAATCGCTGCCATCACCAACGCCCCAGATTGAGCGTTCATTATTGATAGGTGTTAGCTTTCGGCGCACGCCAAGAATCTCGCCCTCTTTACTGATAAACAATTGAGCGTTAAACAAGCATCCATAATGCGGCCCATTTGATTCCCTTAAGGTTATTCCGACAACGACGTTGCAATTTGCACGTTTTGCTGCTGCGCAGAGCCTATCTGTCGTAGGGCTGGGAACTTCAACGGAGTTTGCGTAAAGCCGCTTAAACAGCTGAATGCAACTAGTTACTGGAGTTGTGAGTAGCCAATAGGGGTATGTAGGAATAAAGGCCTCGGGCAGCCCAATTAGTTCGCAACCCTCACGTCCGGCCTGCAAGATCATCTCGCAGGCTTTTTCCGTGGTGACTTCACGATCGCAAAATACTGAAGCGCCTTGTGCGGCTGCAACTTTGAATTGACGGTAGGTATCGCCCATTTTCTCCTGCTCCTCAAGTAAGTATCCCCTAGCAAGGCCAGGGACTTTAGTTGTGCCGGGTATTTAATAAAAAACGCCCGTCATTACGACCACCATAACGGTGGCCAGATAAATCGCACTCTTGCCCTTGATGTAACCGACTACCGACGAGACTGCTCACTTGGCCGCTCTGACAGCCTCATATACACGTAATCTGGCGTCAACGGCGAAGGGCGCCGGTCAGAGTCTCGAACGACGTTGCGCCTTGCGATACAGGTAGGCGACCGTCGCGTTGATGTAGGTTTGGCGCGTCATCGCATGGTGGGCGCTACGCGCTGAGGCCTCTTCCACCTCTTTCAAATCACCCACGGCGCGCGCCCGCAGTTGGGCGGCAGCGGTCCATTCGAAGAAGATTGCGCGGTACACGGCCTCCTGAATGGAGGATCCCACAGTGAGCAGCCCGTGGTTACACAGCAATAGCGCGTCGTGTTGTCCAAGGGCCTCGGAGATGATCTCCCCCTCGGCGTCGCCTTCAGGGGTTCCCGGCCAGTGGTCAAGGTAGCCGACAGAGTCGTAAAGCATTGCGGCGTCCATCGAGTTGATCCTCAGGCGCTCATGCGTCATCGAAAGCGCCACGGCTGCGGGCGGGTGCGTATGCACAATCGCTTGGACATCCGGGCGGCAGCGGTAGATCCAGACATGGAAACGCACGCCGGGGTTGACCATCGGAGCACCGTCCTGCGGCTGCAAATCGTTGTCGAAGTGCACGAGCGTGGTCTCGTCAGCCTCGTCCAGCCCGTTCCCAAACGGGACGGTGAGGTAGTTGCCATGCCCGTCGCGCGCCGTGAATTGACCGAGGAGGGCTCGCGAGTGACCTTCCTGCGCAAGGAGCCGGGACCCAAGGGAAAACGAGGCCTTCAGATCCCAGGGAAAGGCCCGGAACCCGACAGCGAGGTCAGCCTCCACGCGGCGGGAGATTTCAGCATCGGCGACAGTGGAAGACATGCGGAGCTCCTTGTGGAAAGCCGTATGGTCGCCCTCTGTACTTATCGTATCAATGAGAAATTAGAGGTATCAATTATCTGATTTTCGATATGATTCTTCGCTCATGGAGCGCCACATCACTCTCGAGCAACTCGACTTCAGGCTGCTGAAGGCCTTCTTGACACTTCTTGAGGTGCGCCACGTTGGCCGAGCGGCCGACGTGCTCGGGATATCCCAGCCCGCGATGTCGATGCTGCTTGCACGCTTGCGGCAGGTCTCGGGAGATCCCCTGTTCGTGCGCGGCCAGCGGCAGATGCAGCCCACCCCCCTCGCCAAACGATGGTCTCAGCCCGTACGAGTGGCACTCAACACACTCGAGCAGGCGCTGAACGAGCGAGAGGGCTTTGTCGCGGCAGTCTCCCGTCGCAGCTTCGTGCTTTACATGTCCGACGCTGGTCACGCAACGCTTTTCGGCAGCATCGTGCGTCAGGTTCTCGTCCATGCGCCCCACGTCCGGCTAGAGGCGGTGAACCGATGGGACGGCTCGCTTGCCGAACGATTGGACGACGGGAGCCTCGACCTGGCCCTTGGATGGCTTCCGCAGTTGGAGGGCCGCAAGGCGTCCGCAGCGCTATTCAAGGACCGTTACGTTGGGATGCGAGGCTCAGCGGTTGCACAGGGGCCGCTTTCGTGCGCGGGCGCGACAGGCTACGCGGTTGCGTCGATGTCCGGCACTCCACACGATGCGGTGATTGACCGGTTCGTGCGACGAGGCATTGAACCCGCAGTTGTTGTTCCGACCTTCCTTATGTTGCCGGAGGTGATCTTGGGCACGGACCTCGTGGCCGTCCTGCCATCAACGCTGGCTCGGATCTTTGTTGCCCGTCAGTCCGAAGCGCTGCGACTGACCAAGCCGCCGGTGTCGCTGCCCGCACTCGACGTACGCTTGTATTGGGCGTCTTCCGCACATCGTGACCCTGGCTTGAATTGGCTGCGCGAGATCATCACCCGATGCGCTACCGATCTTGTTACCGACAGCGCGACTTCGGGAACCACCGGATCAAAAGGAACTGCTCAGCTCCGGACTCGGGGTCTCCTCGTTTTCAGTGCAATAAGTGACGGTACGAAAAGCTAGCACTGGCGCGGAGGTGGTGTTGGTAGATCGTTGATTTCATTGACTTTCCTGTTCACTTTCAAATCTGCGATTCGTGGCGTCAAACCGTGGTCGGTTTCATCCATTGGTGCCAGTTATCGATGCATTTGGCCGCGAAGGCAGGATTTGGTCAGCATAGCGGTCAACCGGGAAGCGAAACACACCCCGCAAGTTGATGCTCTCCAGCCTGGTGGGCGCAATCTTCCCGATCAGTTCCGGTGGAATGACCTGGCGGCGGTTCGACCAGCGATCCAGGACCGCCTGCATCTGTGAGGTATTCCACGCCATCACGATGTTGGCCATCAGGCTCAACGCATCGGCCACAGCCTGCATTTCATCGACACGTTTGGCCTGCGCCGGGCTGATCCGGCCGGTATAAATGGCGCGCTTGAGGGCGTTAACAGCCTCGCCCCGATTGAGCACCCGGCGCAACTCGTTCCTGAAAGCGTCCTTGACAAAGTAGTCAGCCAAAAACGCCGTACGCAGCAACCGCCCCAATTGCACGCCAGCCTCATAGATTGGATCGCCCTGGGCGGCAGAACCGAACCGCGCAAGAGCTGCCACCGCACTGGCATGTCCGCTCATGACCGAGGCTGCCAGGTGCACCAGACTATCCCAATGCTTTTCGATCAAAGCGACGTCGACATTGGCTTCGCACACCGCAGCGATTTCTGCGGGCACTTTGGTGCCGCGTGGCACAAAGAGGTGGCGCTGTTTGAGTTCCTTCAACCGCGGGCAAAGATCAAAACCAAGCAAACGGGCATGTGACATGGCAAAGTCGGTGTAGCCATGGGTATCCACAGCAAGCTGGCTGGTCTCCAGCTTTTCTTGGCGGATGACACCTTCAATGGCCACGCCCGCCTGGCGCTCATTGAGCACAAAGGGCTGCGCATGGAAGATGCCCCACCGGTCTTTTACATGGGAGTAGATTCCAATGGAAGGTGTGTTGCGCCGAGGATCAAGCCGGGCTTGCCACACCCGTTTGGTGGTCTCCATGGTCATCATGTCAGAAGATGCCAAATCGGACCGCCCCCAGGTGGCGGCAATCGGGTGTCGCTGCATGAATTCCAGCACAGCCTGGCAGGCCTGGCTCAGACGCCGTTCGTCCCGCGCCCAGCGCATGGCCTGGCGAATGCTGGTGGCAGACAATTGCGGAATCATGCGCGCGCATTCGACCGCAGTCAGACTGGTGCCGTGGGCCATGATGCCGGCATAGACCATCAGCAGCTCGTCGGTAGAGCGCGGCTCACGTCCGAGCATGATCCAGCTAAAGCGCACCTGGGCGTCAACGGCCAGAATCACTTCCGGCAATTGAACCTCACCGATGCGGTGATCCAAAGCCGCGCGCAGCTTGGTCACTTCTGGGTCTTCGTCCTCTGCGGGCAATGGCGACAAATGGAGTTCATCATCCACGCGCAGTACGCCACTGCGGGCTGCAGCGGCCACCGCATCGACACCGGCAGTTACTCTGGCCAGCAAAGGCTTCAAGAAAGTGGCAGCCTTGCTGGGTAACGATAGACGGGCATAGTGTTTCTTGGACTCTGCCTGCCAACGCTCGTCCGTGAAGAACAAGCGCGCACGACCCCGAAAGCTCAGGCTGTGCTCAATCCAGACCGAGCCATTGCGCACCGCGCGGCGCAGGGCAAACAGGGTGGCCACCTCCAACGCCTGAAACGCCCGTTCCCGGTCTGGGCTGGAGATCGAAACCTGCCAGATCATTCCCAGACTTGGTGCCACCACTTCAACTGGCAGCTTTCTGGATCCTTTGAGATATAAAGCTTGCAGCTTGGCAAGGTACTCGATGGCAGGATGCTCGCCGGTGGCCTGCCAGGGCAGCTTTGCAATGGCGACGAGCAACGACCGCACGGGGCGAATTCCATCAATCAATCCCTCGCGGACCAGGGAGGCCCTGCTCGGTGGTTTGCGTTTCTGGGTTTCGGTGATCAAGGCTTCAAGACGGGCACGCAACTCAGCATCTGGCACCGCACCTTGCGCGCTCAAGGCAACAAGTTCGCCGAGCAGCGTTTTGTACATTGCGGCCCAATTGACGGTAGCGGGGACATCGGCGGCAGCCTGACGCCACAGATCGGCGATCCGGCGCTGCACCATAAGGATCAACTGGTCTGTGGTGGTGAACAGGCAATACCGAAGAAAGCATGCGACCTCCACGGTGCGCGCTGGCTCTTTGATCTTGGCTCCGGCTGAGGGCGGCCTGGAGACAAGTCGGCGCGCGTAGCGGCGCAAGATGAGATCGGGGATGTCTGCCAGGTGCTTATGAACGTCCAGCGTGTAAGCCGGTGCAGCCCATAGCCAACTCTGCTGGGTTTGTCCATCTGGGCGCAGCTCTGAAACTGAGGCTCGCCAGCGATCAAGTGTTGCTGGATCAACGCTGGCGGCGATGGCGGTGCCTGTTTCAACTTCAAGCTGGGCAAGTGCCGCCGCAATCAGTGTCCGAATTGCCCGCTCGTGCACGATCACCAGCTTGTTCTTGTACAGCCATTGACGCGCCCGCACGAGTAGCTGATCGCGGTCGGCGCAGCGCGCCACTTCGTCGCGCAGTTCACGTACCAGTGAGCGGCGCTGGTGCTCGCTCATCCACTGGAATCCAAGGACCGTGCAGGCTACTTGTTGGTGATCGAATAGCGTGCGCCCGCGTTCATACATGGCTCTCAGCGAGGCGACTTCTGGTGCTGCAATGCCAAGCTCGTTGCCAAGGTGGCGCCACAAGGCTACTGGAATTACCCGAAAGGCACCGAGCAAACGCCCACTCATGCGCAGGAAACCAATATGGAGCGCCAGACCAAGCTTGTGGGAATCACCTCGGCGTGCATTGATTGCGTCGCGCTCGGCACCATCGAAGGTGAAAAATGCCTTCATCTCGAAGTCGCTGATATCGCGGGGGAGCCCACGCATCCCCAAAAACGTTGTGTGCCAACCCTGCATCGTGAACCTCAAAAGTGGGAGGCCACCATACCCGTTTACAAAGCGAACAGGAAAGTCAATGAAATCAACGGTCTACCCAGACCACCCCCGCGCCAGTGCTAGCTTTGCGTACCGTCACTTATTGCACTGAAAACGAGGAGACCCCTGAAGAGTCTTCTGCTGAGGGTCACCTAGGAACGAAGCAGGGCCCGTCGCGGAGACGATGGCACCAATCTTGATGGGGCCATCGGCTGCAAAAGTAAGGCCGGAAATGGATGCGAGCGCTGCGGTGAGCAGGACGTTGCGGCGAGTTTGTTTCATGTTGTCTCCTTTAGTGCTGGTGGGGGTGGGGTGAAAACTTAGCTTGCTGGCTTGCGCCTGACGATGCGGATTGGCTGGGCAATAGGCTGCCCGATAGCGGCGGATAGCTGTCGGCCTTCGGGGTCGGCCAACGCGGCGACACGCGCGGCGCGGACCTTTTCGGGGGAGGGCGCGCGGGCGACCTCGTTAAGGATGGACTCCAGGTTCCGGTGTCCCCGGTGGCTGGTCTCTCCGTAACCCTTGACCAGGTTGCCGCACAGTCCGAGCTCGAGTGCGAGCGGGCCCGGCATGGCCTTTTCCACTGCGGACAGCCACTTCTCAATGCTCGCCTGCTCTTCCAAGTAACGGGACATGTGTCGGCGCAGAGGCTTCAGGCTCCGCAAGCCGCAGAGCATCAGAAAGCCGCGGATGGTGTCGGTCCGGATGTACAGACCGCGATGCCAGGTGCGGCCGTTGGCCACACGACGCAGCCACGCCGCGAGCTTTGGCGGCAGCACCGAGGCCATCTCGTCCACGCCCGGCTTGAGGTACTCGGTCATGTGGATGGGCTCGCCGGTACGGGCACCGACTTCCTTGCGCACGCGCTCCAGCCGCTCCTTGCGAGTCTTCAGGTAGGCCACGCGGATGACGTCCTCGTACGACATCCAGAGCGCGAGATAGCGCGCCGTTTCACGCACGGCTTCCACGCCCTCGCCGAACTTCACCTTGCGCATCAGCCGTTCAACCCGTTCGAGGTACAGGTCTGCGTAGCGCTCATCCTGGTACTCGGTGGTGAGCTTCACGCCAGCGGCCACGACGTCGTGCATTGCCTCCGGGAGGCGCGCGACGCGCGGGGACACCTCGGGTTTCGCGCGCACGGTGCCTTCTAGCTTGTTGACAGCGTTCATGCGGCCCGACGCTGCGTCGAAGCCGGCCGCGAACCCGCGCAAGCTGGCTTCGACGGCCTTGCCAGACCGACGTACGGCGTCTTCACACTGTTCACGCGTGAAGGGAAGAACCCCAGCGCCGGACATGGCGCCGAAGATGACCGTATTAATGACGGTGCCGTTCTTGGTCGCCAGTTCGCGCATGTCGAAGATGACCGCGCGCCGGCTGCGTTGGTTCGCTGCGTCGATGACCTTCGCGCTGTCGATTCGGCCGTCGCCCATCGCTGCCTTCTCCGAGACGGCGTACTCGCGGTGCGTCGACGCAATCAGCGTGGTGCGCTGCGGGGCGACGTAGCCCGTTTGAATCGAGCGACCCGCTTCGACCAGCTCGGAGGCCGCGACAACGTCCAGCTGACCTGGCGCTGGCGTGAGCGACAGCACAGGCTCGCGCCCGTGGAGTTCGCTGCGTGAAACCGGGTAAATCTCGACGTAGTAGGTCGTCGCGCCGGTCCGTTGGGCGACGCCGGGAACCGATGTGCTCTGGACGGGGAAGCCGGCTTCCGTTGCGGCGTCGATAAGCCAGTCCGCGAGGACACCGCCGCCTTCACCGCCCATGGCGGCGACCAAGATGCAAATAGGGCGGGTCATGCCGCGAGCCTTTCCAAAACGGCGCCGCGTACCCGGGCCATGAACTTCTCGAAGCGGGTGGCGTTCTGAACGATGTCCGCCTTGTAGAACGACGGGCACAGCACCGCAGCGTGGGCGTTCTCGCCACACAGGCCGCAGCCGACGCAGCCGCTGTTGACCGAAGCGACCGGGTCTGTGCGCAGAGCGCTCGGGTTCGGCTTGATAGTCAGCGACGGGCAGCCAGACAGGCGGATGCACGAGTGGTCGCCGGTGCAGACGTCGTCATCGATGCCGAAGCGGGTCCGCACGACGCGCTCGCCGCTCTTGAGCTGCTTGGCCACTTGGGGCTTGATGCGCCGCTGACGCTCGAGCTGGCATTCGCCGTCGGCCAGAATGACCTTGAGTCCACCTTCGCTCGTCGTCATGGCCTCGCGCAGCGTCTCAACCATCTCCTCAACGCGGTAGCTGCCGACTGTGCGAATCCACGTGACGCCGACTCCGCGCAGAGCCTTCTCGATGTCCAGCGTCAGTGGACGTGCGGCCGGTTGGCTGGGCGAGGAGGGGATGGCCTGGGTACCCGTCGCGGACGTGTATCCGTTCTTGAGGATGACCAAGACAGAGTCCTGGTTGTTGTAGACCGCGTTCACCACACCGCTGGTGAAGCCGTTGTGCCAGAACCCACCATCGCCCATGATGCTGATGGTGCGGTTGGGCAGCAGCTGTCCGATGCCAGACGAGCTTGCAAGGCCGAGACCGTAGCCCAGTACGGTGCTGCCCACGTTGAACGGAGGCAGGGTGCCAAAGGTGTGGCAGCCGATGTCCGCGTTCACATGGACCTTTCCGATTTGTTCCTGAATCTGCTTGATGGCGGAGAAGACAGGACGCTCCGGGCAGCCGATGCAGAAGCCCGGCGGCCGGTTCGGCACCGCGGCACCGAGCGCATCCTTGGAGCGTTCCTTGTCGTCCTTCATCTGATTCGCCACTGCGACCGCATTGCGCGCGTCCAGGCCAGACGGGGCAGACACTTCAAGGAACTTGGCGATGCCGGGCACCAGCACTTCCCCGGTGTACTCGCCCGCCATCGGCAGGAGGTCCTTGCCGTACATGACCGTTGGAGCATCGGCACGGCGCAGTGCGGCTTGCAGCGATTCCTCGATGTAGTTGGGCTGGCCTTCCTCGACCATCAGCACTGTGCGCTTGCCCACACAGAACTCAAGGAGCTCTTCAGGCACCAGCGGGTACACCACGTTGAGCACATAGAGCGGCACGCGGGATGTGCCGAATTCATCGGCCAGGTCCAGCTGCTGCAACGCACGGATGACACCGTTGTACAGGCCGCCAGGAACGACGATGCCGACGTCTGAAAGGTCGCCTTCGAAATACTCGTTGAGCTTGTGGTCCTTGATGAACTGAACGGCCGCAGGCCAACGTTCCTGAACCTTCTGGCGCTCGTGCTCGTAGATGGAGGGCGGCAGATTGATGCGGGCGTAATCGAACGTCGGTGCATCGATGACATCCCGGGTAGAAATCTTCGGGCCGCGGTTGTTTTTGCACTCGAACGTGCCATGGACGTGACAGGCGCGGATGCGCAGTTGCAGCATCACCGGCGTGTTGCTCGCTTCAGAAAGTTCGAAGCTTGTTTCAACCGCGTTGACGATGGAAGTCAGGTTGGGCCGGGGGTCCATCAGCCACATTTGTGACTTCATGGCGAAGGCGTGCGTGCGCTCCTGGATGATGCTGGAACCTTCGCCGTAGTCCTCGCCAAGGATGACCAGTGCGCCGCCTTTGACGCCGGCGGAGGCGAGATTGGACAGGGCGTCGGAGGCGACGTTGGTGCCGACCGTGCTCTTCCACGTCACCGCGCCGCGCACGGGGTAGTTGATGGAAGCGCCGAGCATGGCGGCGGCGCCCGCCTCGGAGGCGTTGGCCTCGAAGTAAATGCCGAGGTCGCTCAACAGGTCGCGGGAGTCGCCGAGAACGTCGATGAGGTGGGAAACCGGGGCGCCTTGGTAGCCACCGATGTAACTGACACCAGATTGCAGCAGCGCCTTGGTGACCGCCAAGATGCCTTCACCGTGGAAGGTCTCGCCTTGGCCAAGGGCGAGCGACCGGACTTCGCCGGCAAACGAGCGCTCCATTCTCTGTCTCCTGTTGTTCGATTCGTGGGTTGAACCAAATGCTATGGTTGACCCTTCATTCCTCCAATCGATAGAATGCCTGTTACATATAGACAGATACGATGAAAGAATCAACTGGCAGCTTTGACCTGAACTTGGTCCGAGCATTTGTCGCCATCTACGAGACGAGGAGCGTCACGCAAGCCGCAGAGCGGCTGGGCTTGACGCAGCCCACCGTGAGCCATGCCTTGGCGCGGTTACGGGAGCTTTACGGCGACAGGTTGTTTTCACGGGGGCCGCAGGGCCTAACGCCGTCGGCCGTTGCAGAGCGCCTCTACGAGCAGTTGAACGTGGCGCTGTCGACGATTGAAGGCACGCTTGAGGCACAAATGGTCTTTGACCCCCTGACCTCAACTCGGCGGTTTCGCTTCGCCACTTCGGACATTGGGGCTCTTTTTTTCATACCGCCGCTCTTGAAACGCTTCCAAACAGTGGCGCCGCGCATTCAGGCGGAGTTCATCCAACTGTCCGAGACGGTCGCAACCGACTTGGCAACCGGGGCACTTGATTTCGCACTGGGTAACCTTCCCCAATTGCACGAGCAGACCCGCGAGGCGCATCTGTTCAACGAGCGTTACGTCTGCCTGTTGTCCAGTGAACATGCGTTGGCAGGCACCTCCCTCCAGTGGGACGAGTTCGTGAACGCGCGCCATGTGATGGTGGCTTCGCCGGTCTCAGGTCACGCAATGATTGAGAGCGCGCTATCCCAGCGCGGCGTTCGTCGCAACGTGGTCGCACTCGTGCCACAGTTTTCTGTACTGCCCGACCTCGTAGAGCAAAGCGACCTTTTTGTTGCACTCCCGGAGCGGGTCGCCAGACTCTTTGCAAATGAACGCAAGCTTCAGGTAGCAGAGATTCCAGTTCCTCTACCGAATTTCGAGGTTCGCCTCCACTGGCACGCTCGCTCGGAAAGCTCCGCAGCGCACCGATGGCTCCGACAGGAACTCATCGGAACGCTGAGTAAGCTGTAGATAAATGTCAGATGTGTAACATAGATACTATCGATTTGCATTGAGCAACGATATTTTTACAGTCTATGTCCCCACTAGGAGGAGATAGGCATGAGCACCGCTCAAGTTACGAAGTACAAGGTCGCCGCTGTACAAGCCGCCCCGGAGTTCCTTGACCTGGACAAGGGCATCGACAAGGCCATTCGGCTCATCGAGGAAGCCGCGGGAGCCGGCGCGAAGTTGATTGCCTTCCCGGAGGTCTGGTTGCCGGGCTACCCCTGGTGGATTTGGCTCGATTCGCCGGCATGGGGCATGCAGTTCGTGCAGCGTCATTACGAGAACGCGCTGGTCGTCGGTAGCCCGCAATGGGACCGCTTGCGTCAGGCCGCCGCGAAGAACAAGATTTTCGTGGTGCTGGGCTTCTGCGAGCGCGACGGTGCCACGCTGTACATCGCCCAGGCCATCATCGACGATGCGGGAGAGGTTGTGGCGACACGCCGCAAGCTCAAGCCAACCCACGCCGAGCGGACCGTCTACGGGGAGGGTGACGGAAGCCACTTGGCGGTCCATCAGACGAGCATTGGTCGGGTCGGCGCGCTGTCTTGCGCGGAACACATTCAGCCGCTCAGCAAGTACGCCATGTACTCGCAGAACGAGCAAGTGCACGTGGCGGCATGGCCGAGCTTCTCCGTGTACCGCGGTGCTGCGTTCCAGCTTAGTCCCGAGGCCAACTTGGCAGCCAGCCAGGTCTACGCGCTGGAAGGCGGCTGCTACGTTCTTGCTCCGTGCGCGCTGGTGTCCGATGCCATGCTGGAGGTGCTCGTGGACTCACCTGCAAAGAAGCAGTTGCTGCTGAAGGGCGGTGGCTTCGCGCAAATTTTTGGCCCCGACGCCAAGCCGCTGTGCGAGCCCATTCCCGAGGACCAGGAGGGCTTGCTCTATGCCGACGTAGACCTCGGCTTCATCGGTTTGGCCAAGGCGGCTTACGACCCCACGGGCCACTACTCCCGGCCCGATGTGGTGCGCTTGCTTTTCAACTCCAAGCCTGCGTCGCGGGTGCATGCGTTCAATGCCGACCCGACCGAGTACAACGCACCGACCTTGAGCGCCGACTGAACAGGTTGCTGCGAGCGGCCGCCTCCAGCAGATGCAGGGGCTCCCTTTCAGAGAAGGCGTTTGGCGGTCTCGCGATGCGCCTTCCCGCTTGGCTATCCTTGCTCAATGGCCAGCTTGAACATGCTGGTTGCCTCGAGGTCCAGGACCTGCTGCGCGTCCTGGTTCAGAAGTTGCCAACGCCATCTGAGGATGCCGAGCGACGGTGCGGAGCGTGAGCGGCGCACTTCCAGAATATCGGCATGCCAAGTCAGTTCATCACCTGGGCGCACGGGACGCGGCCACTTGA
The DNA here is from genome assembly GCF_055797465.1 of Delftia sp. PX-1. NCBI lineage: Bacteria > Pseudomonadati > Pseudomonadota > Betaproteobacteria > Burkholderiales > Comamonadaceae > Delftia > Delftia sp. PX-1. The sequence continues at coordinate 70,253 of NZ_CP184764.1, read as the reverse complement.
CGTACTGCAGCCCCGGAGAAGCGAGCGACTCGGAGTCGTGCAGCGCAGATTGAACTGCCAAGCGCATTGCGATGGCGCAGGTGTGCCAGCCGCTCGCAATCAGACCGCCGAAGTGGCCGCCAAGCGCTGTCTCGGGATTGGTGTGAAACCATTGCGGGTCCCACTGCTTTGCGAACTGTAGGATTTCAGACTCGGTGACATGGTACCCCTCACTTTGAAGATGCTGGCCGACTTGGAAGTGGGCGAAGCGCATGGCGGTTGCTCCAGGAAGGTGTTGTCGTTTCAGCAAGGCGTGCAGGGCGTCTGGCGCGGCTGGAGGATTGCGCAGCGCCGCAAAGGTCTTCGCCCTGGATGGCCTGCTGCCTGTCGCATTACGCGTCGTCGAGGCACTGCTTGAGCAAGCGGAGGGCTTCTTGCGGCGACCGTCCGCCGGTGTCGACCTCGAAGTCGGCTTTGGAATAGAACGCGGCACGTCCCTCGAGAATGCGCTGCAAGTCGTTCATGGCCTCGCGACTTGCCGCCATCGGTCGCAGGTCGCCTTGTACGAGCACCCGGTTCATGTGCTCCTCGGGTGACGCGCGCAGGCAAACGGTCGTGCAGTAGGTGAGCAAGAGGTTGAAGGTCGCCGGGTCGGACACGATGCCGCCTGGCGTCGCGACAACGACTTCGCTGTGAATCTGAATGGCCTCTTCCAGCGCGCGGCGCTCGTAACGGCGGTACGCATTGGCACCGTAGAGGTCGTAAATCTCGCGTACGCTGCAACCGGCGAGCTTCTCAATTTCGGCACTGAGTTCGATGAAGGGCAGGCGCAGGTCGTTGGCTAACAACTTGCCGAGCGTGCTCTTGCCGGCGCCACGCAGCCCAATGAGCGCGATGCGCTTGCTTCGGGCCGGGTCGGACGTGCCGGTGCCAAGCAGTTCGCCAATGGCCACGCGCGCGCGGCGAAGGTCATTCTCGGAACGGCCGGACAGCAGCTCGCGGATGAGAAGCCATTCGGGCGACGTTGTGGTGACGTCGCCCAGCAACTCCGCCAGCGAGCACTGCAACGCACTCGCAACCTGGTGCAGGATGAGGATGGAGGCGTTGCCAGTGCCGTACTCCAAATTGGCAAGGTGCCGCTCGGACACGCCGGCAGTTGACGCCACTGCTTTACGCGTCAGCCCGCGGCGCGCCCGAAGATTGCGAACGCGCTCGCCGAGCGAGACCAGCAGTGCTTCACGTGGCGGTTCCTGTGGTTGCTCGGTTCGCTCTTGGTTGGCACACTCATGGTCATCCAACATACGGCCTCACGCGTGTCGGGGGAAGGAGGGAAGACAGGTGCGACGGCACGGCATTCTCAAAGTCTACCTGCCCCAATCGCATCGACTAGCTGATAAGTCCGAACCGCGGGCTGCGCTTCTCGTTCAAAGCCGCAAAGCCTTCGCGTGCATCCCGCCCGGCAAAGCCCAGCACCTCAAGCGCCAAAGAGTTCTCGAAAGCGGGCCAGGCTGCCCGGAGCCAGTGGTTGAGCGTGCGCTTGGTGAACGCCAGCGCGGTCGGGCTTCCCTTTGTAAGCTCCTGCGCGATGCCGCGGGCCGAGGCCTCCAGCTCGTCGTCTGGAACGGTCAGGCTTACCAGCCCGATGCGCTCGGCTTCCTGGCCGCTGATGGTGTTGCAAAGAAGCAGGTGGTACTTCGCCTTTGCCATGCCGCACAGCAGTGGCCAAATAACCGCGGCATGGTCACCGGCGGCGACGCCCAACTTCGTGTGCCCATCGATGATTTTGGCGCGGTGGCCTGCTACGGAGATGTCGGCAAGAAGCGCGACCGCGGCGCCGGCGCCGACCGCCGCGCCGTTGATGGCCGAGACAATCGGAAGGTCGCAGTCGAGCATGCCCTGCACGATGGCGCGCCCCTCGCGCATCACGCGCAGGCGCGCCTCTTCGCTGTCGAGCATGGACCGCACCACGTCCGGTGTTCCGCCGGCGCAGAATCCCTTGCCGACGCTGCGCACGAGAATGCTGCGGACGCCGCGCGTGGCTTGCAGCCGCGCCCAGATGGTTCCCAAGTGGGCATGGCCCTCCTCGTCGGAGAACGGCATTCCGCCCTCGGGGCCGAAGATGACCTCGGCAATGCCGTCGTCACCGAGCGCCACGCGCAGGTGGGGGCCGAGCTCCCAGTTTCTGATGTCGTTCATTGCAAAGCCTCCTGTGCAACTGCGTGGTTGCGCGCCGCGCGAGCGCGCAGGTACGGACTGGCCCTGTAGCGCTCGCCGCGGTAGTAAGCGTCCAGCGCGTCCAGCACCGCGGCGACCTTCGCTGCGCCGTCGAAGGCGTCCAGCCCCCAGCCCTGCAACCACTCGAATGGTCCGCTCGGATAGTTGACGCCCAGCCTCATGGCCGCATCAGCGCTTTCCTCGCTGCACACACCCTGGGTCACTGCGTCGGCAGCCTCGTTGACGAGCATCGCCAGTGTTCGGGTCACAACGAGGCCAGGAAGGTCCTTGACCTTCACCGGATGAAAGCCAAGCGCCCGAAGCCAAGACGTCGCGACGGAGTCGACAGCGTGGGCGTCGAGGTCGTTGCTGGCAAAAGCCAGCGGGAGGGCTCGTCCTATCTCAACGAACGCGTCGAAGCGGTCGAAGACGCTGACGTGCGGAGCATTGAGAACGGTCGATAGTTCGGCCGCGGACCGCCCGTCCGTCATGACCAGGTGCAGCGACGAAGTGGACAGACCGGTCCTCGCAGAAGTCGTTCGGCGCTCCAGCGTGACACCGGCCAGCTTCTGGACCGCATCGGCAAGCCGGTCCGCATGTACGCCAGTCCCATGAACGACGACGTGACCCGAGACCGTCGGTGGTTCCGGTGGCACAGGGGGTAGGGCAGGTGCGCCAGGAGCGGCGCCGGAGTAAGTGTAGAAGCCTTTGCCGGACTTGCGGCCAAGAAGGCCGCCATCGACCAACTCTTTCTGCACGATAGACGGCACGAAGCGCTTGTCGAAGAAATTGGCGGCGAACACCGACTGCGTGACGGCGAAGTTCGTGTCGTGTCCGATAAGGTCCATCAAGGTGCAGGGACCCATGCGGAATCCGGCCGCCACCAGGCATGCATCCAGTTCGTGTGGTTGTGCTCCGGCCTCCTGCAGGATGGCCAGCGACTCAGCGTAGAACGGCCTTGCGATGCGATTGACGATGAAGCCGGGCGTGCTCGACGCGTGAACCGGCACCTTCCCCCACCGCTTCGCCAAGTCGAACACCACGTCGGCGACATCCGGCGCGGTCAGCAAGCCGTGCACGACTTCGACCAGCTTCATTAGCGGGACCGGATTGAAGAAGTGCATGCCGACCACGCGTTCCGGGCGCCGCAGGCCCTTGGCAATCGCGGTGACGCTGATGGACGAGGTGTTGGTGGCCAGAATCGCCGAGGCGGGCAGAAGGTCCTCCAACATGCCGAGCAGGTTACGCTTGGCTTCCAGGTTCTCCACGATGGCCTCGACGGCGACCGTTGCCGTCGCAGCATCCGCGAGCGAAGACACCGCATGGATGCGGCCGAGGGTCGCTACTACGGCGTCTTCGGAGAGCTTGCCTTTGCTCGCGAGGGCGGTGAGCGTCGACCGCAGCTGTTCTTTGGCTGCAGAAGCGGCGCCGTCTCTTGCGTCGAAAAGGTGGACGCGGTGGCCTGCCTGCGCCGCGACCTGCGCGATGCCTGCGCCCATGATGCCTGCGCCGACGACCAGCAGTTCTGCCGAGTCCCAGGTTGGGCCGCTCATGAGGACACCGTCCAGTTGGGCTGCCGCTTGTCAAGGAACGCGGCAAAGCCCTCCTTGGCTTCGCCGGTGCCGCGTACGCGGGCGATGGTCTGCGCAGTGAGTTCGCGCACATCGGCGGTGATGCTTCCCACCTCAAGCTGTGCGAACAGCCTCTTGATTTCGTGCTGGGCCAATGGGCCACCTATCAGCAGACCACCAACTGTCTTCGCAACCGCGGTGTCGAGCTCGACAGCTGTCACAACCTGCTGCACCAACCCCATAGCCAGCGCTTCCATCGCGCCGATGCGCTCGGTGGTCAGTGCAAGGCGCTTGGCCTGACGCTTGCCGACGGCGTTGGTCAGGTAGGGGCCGATGACCGACGGCAGGATGCCGAACTTGGCCTCGCTGACCGCGAAGCTTGCGCCCTCTGTGGCAATGGCGATGTCGCATGCGCACGCGAGCCCGACGCCGCCGCCCAGCGCTGCGCCTTGGACACGCGCAATCGTCGGCTTCGGGCACTGCTCGATGACGGAGAGCATGTTGGCGAATTTGCGTGCGTCCTGGAGGTTCCAGTGAAGGGTGGCTTCGCTAGCTCGACGCATCCACTGCAGGTCGGCGCCGGCCGAGAAATGCTTGCCCTCACCTGCAAGCACGACAACACGCACCTGCGGGTCGGAGCCGAGCTGCTCGAAGCAGGACGCGAGCTCCGCAATCATGAGCTCGTCGAACGCATTGAAGACTTGCGGCCGCCCCATGGTGACGGTGGCGAGCCCATCGGAGCCGACGGTGAGTTGAAGGGTTTGATAGTTCATCAGTACGTTTCCAGGTGCAGTCGGCCATTGGCTTTCATCGAGGCGCCGATGGCCTCCCAGTCCAAGCCAGCCTCGGACGCCACGTCCTTGAGGGCCAGCACAACGCCTTCCTCCATGGCCTTGAGACCGCAGACGAAGAAGTAAGCATTCGGGTCGCGCAGGAGCACCGACAGGTCGGCCGCACGCTCGCGCATAAGGTCCTGGACGTAGCGCTTGGGCGCGCCGGGGGTGCGGCTGAACGCGAGGTGGATGTCGATGAAATCCTTGGGCAGGCTTTGCAGCGGGCCGAAGTAGGGCAACTCTTCCTTGGTGCGAGCGCCGAAGAACAGCATGAGCTTGCCACCTTCGAACTTTCCGGAGCCGCGTTGCCGGCGGCGCCATTCGGTGATAGCCCGCATGGGCGCCGAACCCGTTCCCGTGCAAATCATGACGATGTGGCTCTTGGGATGGTTCGGCATCAGGAAGCTGGCCCCAAATGGGCCAATGAGCTCCACCTTGTCGCCGACCTTCAGGTCGCACATGTAGTTGCTGCCGACGCCACGGACCGGGCGGCCTTGGTGGTCCTCGAGAACCCGCTTGATGGTGAGCGAGATGTTGTTGTAGCCGGCGCGTTCGCCATTGCGAGCGCTGGCGATGCTGTACTGGCGCGCGTGGTGCGGCTTGCCCGCGGCATCGGTTCCAGGGGGGATTACGCCGATGCTCTGGCCCTCCAGGACGGGGAACGGTTGGCTGCCGAAGTCCAGCACGATGTGGTGCGTGTCGTAGTCTTTGCCGACCTCGGTGACCCTGACGTTGCCTGTGACGGTGGTCGTGATGGTCTTATGTGCTGCGCGTGGGCCGTAAAGATTGGTGTAGGCGTGCGCCGCGCTCCAGGGCGGCGTCGTCGAGCCGAAGCGGCCGCTGTTGAACTTCTCCGGTTCCGGCTGCGCGGCTGGTGCGGCCGGGGCAGAGGTCAACGTCGTTTCACCTTCGTCCAGGGCGCCTTCGGCTGCTTGAAGCTCCTCGGCAGGCAGCTCTTCGGGGAGCACATCCCATTCAAGCTGCTCAGCGGTGCTGTAAGCGCGTACCCGCGGCATCACGCGCCAGTTGTCGATGCTGCCCGTGGGGCAGGGCGAGATGCAGTCCATGCACAGGTTGCACTTGCTGGCGTCGACCACATAGTTGCGGCTGTCGTGCGTGATAGCGCCGACCGGACAGATGGCCTCGCAGGTGTTGCAGCGGATGCAGATTTCGGGGTCGATGAGGTGCTGCTTGATGACTGCAGCGACTGCCATGTCCATGATGGGGCTCTCCGGAGTCGACATGTTCAGAAACGAGAAGGCCCGGCAGCGCCGGGCCTGTTGCGCCGCCAGGTTGGCGGCGGCTTGCGGCGTTGCGCTGGGTCAGTTGAAGCGGACGTACTCGAAGTCCAGCGGCTGGCGGTTGATGCCCATGACGGGCGGGGCAATCCAGTTGGCGAACTTGCCCGGCTCGACGACACGGCCCATCAGGCTGGCCACGAAGGCGCGGTCCTCTGAAGTCGGCAGCCACTCGCGGGACTTCGCGTTCCACTCGTTCTCGCTCACGACACGGCCATCGGGCGCCACCTTCACCCCGGACAGCGCGCCGATGTTGCGGTGGAAGGCCTTGTGCGGCGTCTTTAGGCGGAACGGGATGCCGGCCTTCTCGATGACCTTGTTCCAGCGCTCCACGCCTGCGACGGAATCCTTGATGTAGTCGTCGCGCAGGACTTCGTTCAGCGCGTTGAGCATCGGGGCTTCCTTCTCGACCAGCTGGCCGTTGACCGCGTTCAGCACCTTGTAGGTCTGGCCCTTGAGCAAGTGGTCGTCGGTGCGCTTGCCCTCTTCGTAGCGGCCCTTCAGGCCTGTCGAGTAGAACGTCGCGGCATTGCTGGACTCGTCGGCGCCGAAGAGGTCCACCGTCACGGAGAAGTGGAAGTTCAGGTAGCGCTGGATGGTCGGCAGGTCGATGACACCGGCGGCGCGCAACTTCTGTACGTCATCGGTCTTCAGTTCGTTCATGGCCTGGCAGGTTCGCGAAATCACGCGGCTCACGCCGGACTCGCCCACGAACATGTGGTGTGCTTCTTCGGTCAGCATGAACTTTGTCGTGCGGGCCAGTGGGTCGAACGAGGATTCGGCCAAGGCGCACAGCTGGAACTTGCCGTCGCGGTCCGTGAAGTACGTGAACATGAAGAAGCTAAGCCAGTCCGGCGTCTTCTCGTTGAACGCTTCCAGGATGCGCGGGTTGTCTTCCTGGCCGCTGCGACGCTCAAGCAGTGCCTCGGCTTCCTCGCGGCCATCGCGGCCGAAGTACTTGTGCAGCAGGTAGACCATGGCCCACAGGTGGCGGCCTTCTTCCACGTTGATTTGGAAGAGGTTGCGCAGGTCGTACATCGACGGGGCGGTCAGGCCCAGGTGGCGCTGCTGTTCGACGGAGGCCGGTTCGGTGTCGCCCTGCGTCACGATGATGCGGCGCAGGTTGGCGCGGTACTCGCCAGGCACGTCCTGCCAAGCCTTCTCGCCCAGGTGGTCCCCGAAGTGAATCTTGCGGTCGGCATCACCAGGATTCAGGAAGATGCCCCAGCGGTAGTCGGGCATTTTGACGTGGCCGAACTGGGCCCACCCCTGCGGGTCCACGCTAATGGCGGTGCGCAGGTAGACGTCGAAGCCGTGGCTGCCTTCGGGGCCCATGTCGCCCCACCACGACAGGAAGTTCGGCTGCCACTGTTCCAGCGCGCGCTGCAGCGTGCGGTCGTCGCTGAGGTTGACGTTGTTCGGGATTTTTTCGCTGTAGTTGATGCTCATCTTGGGTCCTTGGTGCGTTTGCGAGAGAGGTGTGCAAGACGGCTCGACCGACTCGCCCGCGCTGAGCGAATCGGTCCGAGTCGGACGGGGTTAAACGCGGTTCCAGTCGAAGGCGACCTTCTCGCCCTTGCCGTAGACCTTCAGGGCACCCTTCTCGCCGACGGCGTTGGGGCGCTGGAAAATCCAGTTCTGCCAGGCGGTCAGCCGGCCGAACACGCGGGTCGCCATGTTCTCGACACCGTTGAAGCGCAGGTTGGCTTCCATGCCGGTCAGCGCATCGGGGCTCATGGCCACGCGCTCCTCGATGGCCAGGCGCGTCTCGTCGGCCCAGTCGATTTCGTCGGGCGTGCTGGTGACCAGACCCAGAGCAAGAGCATCTGCAGCGGAGAGCGGCTGGCTCACCTTGGCGCGCACGGCTTCCAACGGGGCGACCTCGTCGTAGAAGCGGCGGCCCAGGCGGCTCTGGTCTGTGGCCATCGGGTAGGTGCCGAAGTTGAGCTCGCTGACCGTCAGCTGCGGAGCGCTGTCTTGGCTGCCCAGGTCGACCATGTAGCTGCGGTCGCAGGCCAGTGCGAACTCCAGAAACGTGCCGGCGAAGCACGAACCGGATTCGACGAGGGCAAACAGGCTGCGGCTGCTCACGTCCAGACGGCTAAAAGTGCGGCGCAGCAGGCCCAGGGTCTCACGGACGAACCAGTGGTCTTTGTGCTCGACGAGCACAGCATCCATGGCGAGCACGTCGGCTGCATTGCCTTCGGTCTTGATGAGCCAAGTACCGATGTCCAGCTCGTTGGTCCGCATCGACAGGATGGCGTCTTCTAGCTCGCGCGCTAGCACCAGCGGATACCAGTTCGCGCCGGCGGCCTCGATATCCTGCACGGTCTTCGGCTGGCTGCCGGTTGGCGCCTTGACCGTGAAGGTGGCGACGCGCTTCGCGCGGTCAATTTCCACGGTCACGCTGCCATAGCGCAGCGCGTTCGCCTCGACGCTGCGGTTCAGCGGAGTCAATGCGACGCCGCGGCCGTCAGCAGGGCGGTTGCTGCGCTCGGCCAGTTGTAGCGCACGCTCGCGCACACGGCCAGTGAACTGGGCAGGCTTGATGGCCTCGTCCACGAGGCGCCAGTCGACAGCCCGCTGGCCGCGCACGCCTTCGCTTGTGGTGCAGAAGATGTCGGCCAGGTCGTGGCGCACGTGGCGCTTGTCCGTCACGCGGGTGAGGCCGCCGGTGCCGGGCAGCACACCCAGCAGGGGCACTTCGGGCAACGAGACAGCAGAAGAGCGGTCGTCCACTAGCAGGATTTCGTCGCAGGCCAGGGCCAATTCGTAGCCGCCACCAGCGCAGGCGCCGTTGACTGCAGCCAGGAACTTCAGCCCGGAATGCTTGGACGAGTCTTCCAGGCCGTTGCGCGTCTCGTTGGTGAACTTGCAGAAGTTCACCTTCCAGGCGTGGCTGGAGACGCCCAGCATGAAGATGTTCGCGCCCGAGCAGAACACCCGGTCCTTTGCGCTGGTCACGACGACGGTTCGAACCTCGGGATGCTCGAAGCGCACGCGGTTGATGGCGTCGTTCAGCTCGATGTCCACGCCCAGGTCGTAGCTGTTGAGCTTGAGCTTGTAGCCGGGGCGCAGGCCGCCGTTCTCGTCGAAGTCCGCCGCGAGGGTCGCGACAGGGCCGTCGAAGCTCAGTTTCCAGTGCTTGTACTGGGACGGATTCGTTTGATAGTCAACGCGCGGGGTGTCGCTCACGGAAGCTCCTTGTCGAAATGTGCATGCATCATAGTGCAACTATGTGCGAGTTTGCAAGCACTATGATGCATTTATCCATTACGTAGGAATGGATTCTTGGGTAGGCGCTGGCTCCATGGATTTCTGCATCTTGAGAGTGGAAATAGCGGAGTGGCGGCCTCGACGACGTTGCGCCGGCCTTGACAAGCATCTTTCGGAGATGCACTATGATGCATGCAGCATAGTGCATGACAACGGAGCCTTGATGAAGCTTGAATCCACACCGGAAACTTTCCGGAGCACGCTGGCCGTTCTGACAGCGCAATTGGCGGGAAAGCCCCTTGACCACGAACTGGAGAGTTGGCTAAACGCGTCGCATGGGCCTACCACGGCCACCTACGGTGCCATTCGCGATGCCTGCGTCGCCGGGGTGCGGGACGGATGGCTGTGCAACCGCGAAGCCGGAGGAATCAAGTACGGCCGAATCTTCAAGGCTGCCGACGACCTCGGCGGCTTCTCCGTCGACGTGGTGGACATGACCGATGTGGCGGGCCCTTACCACGTGCATCCCACGGGAGAAATCGACCTGGTGATGCCTATCGACGAGCAGGCCAAGTTCGATGGTCGGCCCGCCGGCTGGGTTGTCTATCCGGCGGGCAGTGCCCATCCCCCCACAGTGACCGGCGGGCGCGCGCTCGTCCTTTATCTCCTTCCCAACGGCGAAATCAAATTCTCATGACCGAACTGCTCAACAACCATCTTGGCGGCCAATGGGTCGCAGGCAAAGGTGCTGGTACTACGCTGCTTGACCCGGTGCTCGGCACGGAATTGGTTCGTGTCGACTCCTCGGGACTGGACCTTGCCACGGGTTTCGCCTTCGCGCGCGAGCAGGGCGGAAGTACGCTGCGGGCACTGACCTATGTGGAGCGCGCTGCACTGCTCGAGCGGATTGGCCAAGTCCTGCAGGCCCATCGTGACGCCTACTACGCAATTGCAACGGCCAACAGCGGTACTGTGAAGAACGACTCGGCGGTCGACATCGACGGTGCCATCTACACCATCGCGACGTTTGCCAAGCTGGGCAGGAGCCTGGGCGACAGGCGCTACCTGGTGGATGGCCAGGCCACCAGCTTGGCCAAGGACGCCAAGTTTCTGAGCCAGCACCTGCAGGTGCCCACGAAGGGTTTGGCCTTGTTCATCAATGCGTTCAACTTCCCGGCTTGGGGCTTGTGGGAGAAGGCCGCACCCGCATTGCTCTCCGGCGTGCCTGTCGTGGTGAAGCCGGCGACATCGACAGCCTGGTTGACTCAGCGCATGGTCAAGGACGTGGTCGACGCGGGTGTGCTTCCGGCCGGTGCGTTGTCCGTCGTTTGCGGCAGCAGCGCCGGTCTGCTGGACGCGTTGGACGAGTTCGATGTCCTGTCCTTCACCGGCAGTGCCGATACCGCGGCCACCATCCGGCGGCATGCCGCGGTCGCGGAGCGCTCGGTCCGCGTGAACATCGAAGCCGACAGCATCAACTCTGCAGTCCTGCTTCCAGGCGAAGGCGCAGACACGCCGGCGTTTGACGCTTTGGTGAAGGAAGTCGCGCGTGAGATGACCGTCAAGTCGGGGCAGAAGTGCACGGCAATCCGTCGCGTGTTCGTGCCCCAGGACCTTTACGACGCGGCCGCCCAGGCGATTGGGGGGCGGCTTGCGAAAGTGACCGTGGGCAATCCCCGAAACGAGGCGGTTCGCATGGGTGCGCTGGTGAGCCGCGCGCAGTTGGCCGCCGTCAAGGAAGGACTGGCACTCTTGAAGCAGGGCGCCGAAACCTTGCATGACGGTAGCGGCCTGGCCTTCGTGGACGCTGACCCGGCCGTCGCCTGCTGCGTGGCTCCGACGCTCCTCGGTGTCCGCGACGCAGATGCGGCTAAAAGCGTCCACGACCACGAGGTCTTCGGACCGGTTGCGACCCTTGTGCCGTACCGCGACTTGGACCATGCGCAGGCCTTGGTGCGGCGCGGGCGTGGTTCCCTGGTGGTATCGCTGTACGGCGCCGACGAAGGCGCGCTCGCGCGCGCGGCCGTCGAGCTTGCAGAGTGTCACGGTCGCGTGCATGTCATCACGCCGGACGCCGCTGCAGTGCAGAGCGGACATGGCAACGTGATGCCGCAGTCGCTCCACGGTGGGCCGGGGCGCGCAGGCGGTGGCGAGGAGCTCGGCGGCCTGCGCGCCTTGAACTTCTACCATCGGCGGGCCGCCGTGCAGGCCGCCCCCGGCGTGGTCGAAGCGTTCCAGAGCTGACCTGAGGAGCCCGCATGGCAACCAACGATACCGACGAACGCGGCGGGGTGGAGGCCCCCCCGGAGTTCTTCAACATCGCACAGCATCTCTTGCTCGCCAATGCCTGCCGGCCCGACAAACCGGCCTTCGTGGATGGGCAAGCCAGCCTGAGCTATGCCGAGTTGCAGGACCAGGTGCGGCGTTTTGCAACGGGGCTGCGTGAGCTCGGGGTCAAGCGCGAGGAACGTGTTCTGCTGGTAATGCAGGACACGGTGGACTGGCCAGTCGCCTTCCTTGGTGCCATCTACGCAGGTGCTGTACCGGTCGCCGTCAATACGCTTCTGACGGCCGACGACTACGCGTACATGCTGGAGCACTCGCGCTCCCAGGCCGTCGTCGTTTCAGGCGCTGTGCTGCCCGCCATCAAAGCGGCCCTGACGCGGTCGGACCACGAGGTGCGCCAAGTCATCGTGTCTCGACCGCTTGCCCCTCTGGACTTTGGTGAGCGCGAGCTCTACGCGTTCATCGCTGCGCAAGGGCTAGCTGCCAAGCCCGCCAACACGCGTTCAGACGATGCCGCGTTCTGGCTCTACTCGTCTGGCTCGACGGGGCGCCCGAAAGGCACGGTGCACTCGCACGCGAACCCGTACTGGACGGCTGAGCTCTACGGCAAGCGCATCCTCAAGCTCACGGAGCAGGACACCTGCTTTAGTGCTGCGAAGCTGTTCTTCGCCTACGGGCTGGGCAACGCACTGACGTTCCCCATGAGCGTAGGGGCCACGGTGGTGCTCATGGACGAGCGCCCCACACCCGAAGCTACCTTCGCGCGCTTGACCGGCGCGCCCAGACCGACCGTGTTCTTCGGAGCTCCGACAGGCTTCGCCGGCATGCTGGCGTCTTCTGCATTGCCTGCGAAGGAAGACGTCGGCGTCAGGCTGGTGTCTTCTGCCGGCGAGGCTTTGCCGGCCGAACTTGGTGAGCGGTGGAAAGCCCACTTTGGTGTCGACATCGTCGACGGCATCGGTTCGACCGAAATGCTGCACATCTTCCTGTCGAACCTGCCGGGCCAGGTCCGCTACGGCACAACTGGCTGGCCTGTTCCGGGCTACGACATCAGCCTGCGCGGCGAGGACGGTGGCCCCGTTCCCGAAGGCGAGCCGGGTGACCTCTTCATCAAGGGGCCGAGCGCGGCGATGATGTACTGGAGCAATCGCCAGAAAACGCGCGACACCTTCCAAGGTGGATGGACCAAGAGCGGCGACAAGTACATCCGAAATGGCGATGGAACCTTCACATACGCCGGCCGCAGCGATGACATGCTCAAGGTCAGCGGCATCTACGTTAGCCCGTTCGAGGTCGAGGCGACCATCTTGCAGCATCCGGCTGTACTCGAGGCCGCCGTGGTGGGCGTCGAGGATGTCGATGGTCTGACCAAGACCAAAGCCTTCGTGGTGCTGAAGGCGGAGCGCCATGCGAGTGCCGAGGAGCTCAAGCTCTTCGTGAAGGACAAGCTCGCACCGTACAAGTACCCGCGGCTCATCGAGTTCGTCGATGAACTTCCCAAAACCGCGACAGGCAAGATTCAGCGCTTCAAGCTGCGCGGCCTGAGCGCGATTGCCGGCTGAGGAGCGGTCTTGAACGAGGTCATCGAAGATTCGGTTCAAGTGACCGACCAATGGCTCCAGTACGGACCTCGGCGGCTGTTCGCCCGTCGCTGGAAAGTCCAGGCGCCATCGCAACTGGCGCCAATCGTCATGCTCCACGATTCGTTGGGCTGCGTGGAGTTGTGGCGCGACCTGCCGGCCAGGCTGGCCATTGCCACGGGTCGTGAGGTCATCGCCTACGACCGCCTGGGCTTCGGCCGCTCCGACCCAGGCGAAGCGCTGCCTGCGCTCACCTTCGTCGCCGACGAGGCCCGGGAGGTTTTGCCTCACGTCCTCGCGCAGTTGCAGCTCAGTCGGTTCGTGCTGCTGGGCCATAGCGTTGGCGGCGCCATGGCCATCGAGGGAGCGGCACGGTTCAGCGCCGGTTGTACGGCGCTGGTGACGATTGCGAGCCAGGTCTACGCCGAAGACCGAACGCTGGAAGGCATTCGGGCTGCGAGGGAGAACTTCAAGATTCCCGCGCAGGTCGAGCGCCTCGCGCGATACCACGGCACCAAGGCGCGGTGGGTTCTCGACGCATGGATTGAGAACTGGCTCGACCCTGGTTTCGCGAAGTGGTCCATCGTCGACGTCCTGCCGGCTGTCAGCGCTCCGGCGCTGGCCCTGCACGGTGACACGGACGAGTACGGAACCATTGACCACGCACGCAGGATTGGAACCGGTGTCCGAGAAGGGACGACTCGAATCCTCACCGGATTCGGCCATGTGCCTCACCGCGATAGCCCGGCTGTCGTGGTCGAGGCCATCTGCGGGTTCCTGCGCCGGGCAGCCTAGCAAGCGTTTCGGTCGGAGCGCGAATGCGCGGCCGCGGGCTCCGCACAGCCAGAAGTCAGCCATTCAGAAGGGGCTACGCCGAACTGGACTCGGAAGGCCTTGCTGAAGTGGCTTGCGCTGGTGAACCCCCAGGTGAAGGCAATGTCGCTGATACTGAGCTTGGAGTGCCTGCGTCGCGAAAGCTCTCGCCGGCAGCCTTCCAAGCGCTCTTTCCAGATGTACTTGGAGAGCGTCACCGGCTCTGTTTCGAAGAGCCGGGAAAGGTGGCGAGCCGAAATTCCGACCGCGCGCGCAACGTCCGCAATGTCGAGAGACTCATCGCGCAGGTGCCGCGCGACGTGCGACTTTGCTCGTGACAGGTAGTACGCGTCCAAGTTGGTGAGCTCCGTGTTCCGAGCTCCCGGTGCGGCCTGCAGTGCGGCGGTCGTCACTTGAATCAGCGCGTCAGAAAGCGCCGTGGCCGTCCCGGAGTTGCTCGACGGCTCGCGCTCCCAGACAGCTCGCATCATGTTCCAAAGCATGGCCCCCTCCAGGCTCAAGCGGCTCACTGCGACTGCAGTCAAGTCATAGAGGTTGCGGACGTTGAATCGCCCCGGATTTCCTAGACACCTGTGAGCCGTTGGGAATGGCGTCGTTCGAACTCGATCGGCGAAGTATCGCCGGCGGTTCCGTGACGCCGCTTGGGGTTGTAGAACATCTCGATGTAGTTGAAGACGTCGGCACGGGCGTCGCTGCGCGTGGCGTAGATCTGCCGGCGCACACGCTCGCGCTTGAGCAGTTGAAAGAAGCTCTCGGCCACTGCGTTGTCGTGGCAGTTGCCCCGTCGGCTCATGCTGCTGACCAGGTCGTGCTCGCGCAGGAACGTCTGCCACTCGTGACCAGTGAATTGACAGCCCTGGTCCGAGTGCACCGTAACGGCAGCTTGTGGTCTGCGGCGCCACAGTGCCATCAGCAACGCGTCCAGGACCAGGCTGGTGTCGATGCGGCTGCCCATGGACCAGCCCACCACCTGACGCGAAAACAGATCGACCACAACGGCCAGATACAGCCAGCCCTCGTGCGTGCGGATGTAGGTGATGTCGGTCACCCAGGATTGGTTGGGCTGGGCGACCTTGAACTGACGCTGCAGATGGTTGGGAGCCACCACGGCCGGCTTGCCTGCACGCACGCCAGGGCGACGGCGATAGCCTGTCTGTGAGCGCAGCCCTTCCTGCTTGAGCAGCCGAGCCACACGGTGCTTGCCACAGCGCTCGCCCAGATCGCGCATGTCCAGTGTCAATTTGCGGTAGCCGTACACGCCACCGCTCTCCAGCCACGCTTGTTTGAGAAGACCTCGCAGCCGCTGGTCGTCCTTAGCCCGCGCGCTGTGCGGTTGCGCCTTCCAGGCGTAGTAGCCGCTGGGGTGCACCTGCATGACCCGGCACATGCGCCGAACGCAGTGCTGAGCCTCGTGCGCCTTCATGAACGCGTACCTCACCCGGACTGCTTGGCAAAGTACGCGGCGGCCTTTTTTAGGATGTCGCGCTCCTCGGTCACGCGGCGCAGTTCAGCCTTCAAGCGCCGCAGTTCCTCCGTTTGCGACACCTGCACCTGCCGCTCGGCCTTCGGCGCCGAGTAGACCTTGATCCACTTGTACAGGCTGTGCTGGCTCACGCCGATCCGGGCCGATACGTCAGCCACCCGGTGGCCTCGCTCCGTGATCTGCTTGACCGCCTCGATCTTGAATTCTTCCGGGTAGGGTTGCTTTGCTGTCATGGCACCTCCTATTGGGCCTCAGGTTTGAGGCTCGAAGGTGTCTACTGAATCCGGGGCGATTCACTTGGTGCTATTAGTGCCGTGGCGGAGACCGCGGCGAATTTCAACTCTCCAGCCGGAATGCGGGAATGGCTCGCATCACCGGATGTTCGTGCGCGCAGAGACCACTTTGACTGGCCGACGGATGAGTCTCACGAGCTGTGGAAAGAGTTCACCGCACCGCATGGAAGCGGGAACGCAGCTCCGTGGACGGTGCAAGGTTACAGTGGGCCGGTCGCGTGGCATGGGGTCCCACCACCGCCTGGCGCTGCCCTTCGCCTTGGCGGCGGGCCCGGAGCGGAGGACACTGTGTTCAACGCCGAGCATGCGCCTGTGGGAAAGATTCTGTTCCCCTTCAACCGTGATGCGCTGGGCCTGACCGTGGCAACTGCAAACGGCTCAGGCGACTCGTTCGCCTTCGTGTACGTTGGGCCCGGAGACCTAGTGGCACCGTAGCAGCCGCTTGAGCCGACGCGAGGGGCCAAACCGACCGCAGGTGGCCGGCCCATCCTCACTGGAGCTCAAGAAGCTCGGCCATGTTGGCGGGGCCGCGTCCATTCTCGAGCGATGAGACTTCAAGGTTCCGGCCCCTCAAACTTCTTGCGCGGCTCGCTGTTGAACTAGTCTCGGTGACCGGAGCGTCACCATATGCGCATTGCAGCCCACCGGCGCGTAAGCGGACGGGGGGCGATTACCCAACTAGTACCGCGTCGGCGCTCCGCTCGGGCCTTCATCGCTGAGAGTCGAGAGACCTCTGTTCAGCCAGTTGGTTGGTCGGCTCGGTCGTCGACGGATGAAGCGAAGTCCTGGCCAACTGCAGGGCTCAGACCAGTTTTCAGTGGACTTGTCGGAGCCAGGTTCTGCCCATCAACCCGCGAATCCTGCCCAAGGGGCACTGCCTCTTGATAGCACCGCGCCGCACTGTTGGCGGATGACGCAATCCGGGTGCTATACGTCTAAGGAAGCGTAGGCTGTTGTTTTGAAATAGGAAATTCGCTAAAGGACTTATTTGTCCCGACACGAAATCTGTGTTTCTGAAACTAAAGGACTATTTGTACAAATCGGGATAGCAAAGTGGAATTTGTCAAACCAAAGGACTTATTTGTCTGCAACCAGCTCCGAAGAGCAAATTTTTCAACCGGCATGGAAAGGACCAAGCTATGAACTCCGACAACTTCAACGCGCGCGACAACCTGAACATCCTGGACACCACGGGCGTTCCCCCCGTGCCCCCCGAGGCCCACCAAAGAGCAGCTCTGGGGAAGGTGTCAGGGATCCATCGGAACCGACTGGGGACGATCACGTTTCAGGGCCAGTTCGCAGGCATGCGCAAGCGACAAGAGTTCGACTGCTATCCGGTCAAGGCGCAGGATGCGCGGGTGGTGATTCAAAGCGGCACGCGGATTGGCTGGATCACGATGGACGGCGCGGTTTTCCTGTGCAGACCGAAGGCGGGCGGCGCGTACTTCCCGGATCTTGCGCAGGCTTCACGGGTCGACCAACTGACGGGTGAGGCACTGCAGCTGACCGGGCTGGCGTTCAGCCCGTCCGTCGCGGGCGGTGATACGGGTGCGGCGGTCGTCACCGTCGCAGCGGCGACGCCGTATGTGGTGGTCGAGTGCCCAGGCCAGGAATCGCAGCACGAGGTGGCGGAGTTCTCGACCGCCACCGCAGGTCGCGCGTACGTGCAGCGCCATCCCGGCTGCGACCTGATGAAGCGTTGCGCCGATGGCAGCTTGACCACCGAATTCTGAGGACGCGCATGTTCACGATCCAGTACAAAGGGTTCTTCATCCATGGGAACTTCGACCGCCCGGCCTGCCGCTTCCATCGCGAGGGCGAACAGCGGACACCATGCGCGTCGGTGCATGCTGCCAAGTGCCTGATCACGCGGCGGCTCCGCGCCGAGGCGGGCGCGGCATGAACAAGCGGGAACTGCTCGCCCGGTACGGGGCGGCCCAGCTGATGAAGTACCGCCACACCGCGATGGGCGAACACGAGGCGACCATCGCCGCCGCATTCGCGGTCATGGACGTGGAGGGCGCATTCCAGCGGCGCATGCGCGACTGCTCCGAGCGAGACGCGTTGGCGGTCTTGGAGATGGGCGCCGAGTCCAGTCATCCGCACAATTGATGACGTGCTGCCATGTTGGGCGGTCTGGCCCGCGGGCGAGAAATCTCGTGTACGCATTCAATGCGCATTGAATTGACTTTTGGGGATGCTTGATGTACTCTTTGAATGAGTACAGAGGAGATCGCTATGCCCCGTGTTGCCGTCAATGACAACCAACGATTGAACCTGCGCATCCAGCCGGCCCAAAAGGCCTTGCTGTTGCGTGCAGCTGCGTTGACGAACACGGACCTGACGGATTTCGTGGTGCAGCACGCAGTGCGTGAGGCTGCCGTTGTGATCGAGCACGCCGAACATCTGAAGCTGTCCGAACGCGACAGCATGCGTGTGCTGGACATGCTCGAACATCCGCCGAAGCCCAATGCACGGCTCCTGGCCGCGGCCAAAGCTCTGCCTGCAATGCCCGCATGACGGTGCCAGCTTGGCACGAGGAGCCGATCAGCAAGAGCCATGACCGCAACACCTTCGACTGCGGCGAAGCCGCGCTCAACGACTTCTTGCGCCTCCACGCGCGCAAGAGCCATGAAGCCGGCGGTGCGAAAACCTTCCTCGCCATCAGCGAAGTAGACCGCAGCGTTCTAGGGTTCTACAGCCTGAGTCCGGCGTCGATCTCCTACGACCGGGCACCCGACATCATCCGGCGTGGTTTGGGGAGGTACGACGTGCCGAGCTTCCGCCTGGCGCGGCTCGGCGTTCACTTGAGGATGCAAGGCCAAGGCCTCGGCGGGCAACTACTGCTCGCCGCGGGCCGGCGCTGCCTTTTGGCAGCGGCCGAAGTGGGTGGCGTAGCCATCGTGATCGATGCGAAGAACGAAGGCGTTGCGCGGTGGTACCAGAGCTACGGAGCCGTCGCGCTGCACGACGCGCCGCTGACGCTTGTGCTACCGCTAGCGACAGTCGCAGCAGCATTGAAGGGCGCAGCGATATAGCCCGCGTGCTGCGGCGCTGATGTCCCGCCGTTGGTTTGATCGTGGACGATCCCACTACACGCGTACTGACGTCCGCTCTCCTTGAATTCAGCACGCCGGGAATGGAGAGGTTGCTGGACATGCCGCTGGTCGCGGCCATCACGTCCGAGTATGTCCAGTCCACCAAGGAGCGCTGCCCGCACATCCACGTCTTCGTCCACATGAAGAACGGTGGATGCCTGGCCTTCTTCGAGGTACCCGAGGAGCCGCCGATGGGCCGCGACCCGAACACACCGGCCTGGGTGCAGCACTTGGCGCTGCAGATGCCCGACCGCGACGGCTTGATGACAACCAAGGACCCGTTTGGGGTCTCCTCGTTTTCAGTGCAATAAGTGACGGTACGAAAAGCTAGCACTGGCGCGGAGGTGGTGTTGGTAGATCGTTGATTTCATTGACTTTCCTGTTCACTTTCAAATCTGCGATTCGTGGCGTCAAACCGTGGTCGGTTTCATCCATTGGTGCCAGTTATCGATGCATTTGGCCGCGAAGGCAGGATTTGGTCAGCATAGCGGTCAACCGGGAAGCGAAACACACCCCGCAAGTTGATGCTCTCCAGCCTGGTGGGCGCAATCTTCCCGATCAGTTCCGGTGGAATGACCTGGCGGCGGTTCGACCAGCGATCCAGGACCGCCTGCATCTGTGAGGTATTCCACGCCATCACGATGTTGGCCATCAGGCTCAACGCATCGGCCACAGCCTGCATTTCATCGACACGTTTGGCCTGCGCCGGGCTGATCCGGCCGGTATAAATGGCGCGCTTGAGGGCGTTAACAGCCTCGCCCCGATTGAGCACCCGGCGCAACTCGTTCCTGAAAGCGTCCTTGACAAAGTAGTCAGCCAAAAACGCCGTACGCAGCAACCGCCCCAATTGCACGCCAGCCTCATAGATTGGATCGCCCTGGGCGGCAGAACCGAACCGCGCAAGAGCTGCCACCGCACTGGCATGTCCGCTCATGACCGAGGCTGCCAGGTGCACCAGACTATCCCAATGCTTTTCGATCAAAGCGACGTCGACATTGGCTTCGCACACCGCAGCGATTTCTGCGGGCACTTTGGTGCCGCGTGGCACAAAGAGGTGGCGCTGTTTGAGTTCCTTCAACCGCGGGCAAAGATCAAAACCAAGCAAACGGGCATGTGACATGGCAAAGTCGGTGTAGCCATGGGTATCCACAGCAAGCTGGCTGGTCTCCAGCTTTTCTTGGCGGATGACACCTTCAATGGCCACGCCCGCCTGGCGCTCATTGAGCACAAAGGGCTGCGCATGGAAGATGCCCCACCGGTCTTTTACATGGGAGTAGATTCCAATGGAAGGTGTGTTGCGCCGAGGATCAAGCCGGGCTTGCCACACCCGTTTGGTGGTCTCCATGGTCATCATGTCAGAAGATGCCAAATCGGACCGCCCCCAGGTGGCGGCAATCGGGTGTCGCTGCATGAATTCCAGCACAGCCTGGCAGGCCTGGCTCAGACGCCGTTCGTCCCGCGCCCAGCGCATGGCCTGGCGAATGCTGGTGGCAGACAATTGCGGAATCATGCGCGCGCATTCGACCGCAGTCAGACTGGTGCCGTGGGCCATGATGCCGGCATAGACCATCAGCAGCTCGTCGGTAGAGCGCGGCTCACGTCCGAGCATGATCCAGCTAAAGCGCACCTGGGCGTCAACGGCCAGAATCACTTCCGGCAATTGAACCTCACCGATGCGGTGATCCAAAGCCGCGCGCAGCTTGGTCACTTCTGGGTCTTCGTCCTCTGCGGGCAATGGCGACAAATGGAGTTCATCATCCACGCGCAGTACGCCACTGCGGGCTGCAGCGGCCACCGCATCGACACCGGCAGTTACTCTGGCCAGCAAAGGCTTCAAGAAAGTGGCAGCCTTGCTGGGTAACGATAGACGGGCATAGTGTTTCTTGGACTCTGCCTGCCAACGCTCGTCCGTGAAGAACAAGCGCGCACGACCCCGAAAGCTCAGGCTGTGCTCAATCCAGACCGAGCCATTGCGCACCGCGCGGCGCAGGGCAAACAGGGTGGCCACCTCCAACGCCTGAAACGCCCGTTCCCGGTCTGGGCTGGAGATCGAAACCTGCCAGATCATTCCCAGACTTGGTGCCACCACTTCAACTGGCAGCTTTCTGGATCCTTTGAGATATAAAGCTTGCAGCTTGGCAAGGTACTCGATGGCAGGATGCTCGCCGGTGGCCTGCCAGGGCAGCTTTGCAATGGCGACGAGCAACGACCGCACGGGGCGAATTCCATCAATCAATCCCTCGCGGACCAGGGAGGCCCTGCTCGGTGGTTTGCGTTTCT
Source organism: Delftia sp. PX-1 (assembly GCF_055797465.1). NCBI lineage: Bacteria > Pseudomonadati > Pseudomonadota > Betaproteobacteria > Burkholderiales > Comamonadaceae > Delftia > Delftia sp. PX-1. The sequence goes on along the minus strand of NZ_CP184764.1, from coordinate 49,288 downwards.
GGGTTTCGGTGATCAAGGCTTCAAGACGGGCACGCAACTCAGCATCTGGCACCGCACCTTGCGCGCTCAAGGCAACAAGTTCGCCGAGCAGCGTTTTGTACATTGCGGCCCAATTGACGGTAGCGGGGACATCGGCGGCAGCCTGACGCCACAGATCGGCGATCCGGCGCTGCACCATAAGGATCAACTGGTCTGTGGTGGTGAACAGGCAATACCGAAGAAAGCATGCGACCTCCACGGTGCGCGCTGGCTCTTTGATCTTGGCTCCGGCTGAGGGCGGCCTGGAGACAAGTCGGCGCGCGTAGCGGCGCAAGATGAGATCGGGGATGTCTGCCAGGTGCTTATGAACGTCCAGCGTGTAAAGCAGGTCGATGCGCTCCAGTACCTCGCTGATTTGGCGGGTTGAGTGTTTCGCCGGTGCAGCCCATAGCCAACTCTGCTGGGTTTGTCCATCTGGGCGCAGCTCTGAAACTGAGGCTCGCCAGCGATCAAGTGTTGCTGGATCAACGCTGGCGGCGATGGCGGTGCCTGTTTCAACTTCAAGCTGGGCAAGTGCCGCCGCAATCAGTGTCCGAATTGCCCGCTCGTGCACGATCACCAGCTTGTTCTTGTACAGCCATTGACGCGCCCGCACGAGTAGCTGATCGCGGTCGGCGCAGCGCGCCACTTCGTCGCGCAGTTCACGTACCAGTGAGCGGCGCTGGTGCTCGCTCATCCACTGGAATCCAAGGACCGTGCAGGCTACTTGTTGGTGATCGAATAGCGTGCGCCCGCGTTCATACATGGCTCTCAGCGAGGCGACTTCTGGTGCTGCAATGCCAAGCTCGTTGCCAAGGTGGCGCCACAAGGCTACTGGAATTACCCGAAAGGCACCGAGCAAACGCCCACTCATGCGCAGGAAACCAATATGGAGCGCCAGACCAAGCTTGTGGGAATCACCTCGGCGTGCATTGATTGCGTCGCGCTCGGCACCATCGAAGGTGAAAAATGCCTTCATCTCGAAGTCGCTGATATCGCGGGGGAGCCCACGCATCCCCAAAAACGTTGTGTGCCAACCCTGCATCGTGAACCTCAAAAGTGGGAGGCCACCATACCCGTTTACAAAGCGAACAGGAAAGTCAATGAAATCAACGGTCTACCCAGACCACCCCCGCGCCAGTGCTAGCTTTGCGTACCGTCACTTATTGCACTGAAAACGAGGAGACCCCGAAATGGCGATGCGAGATCCAGGCGGGCAGGGCGGCCGCCATCGTCGGAACTGGCGATGGTCGACCGCGCCGGCGTGCATCGCCGGAAATGGCGATGCTGCAGCTCGACGTGCGCGGGCCTGGTGGCATCGTCGGATGCGGCGATGCTCGAGCAAAAAAAAGCCGCCTCGGGGTGCGAGGCGGCGATGACTGCCGGCGGCCAGGGAGGGAGGAAACCGCGCGTGTGGTTGCAGCCCTCCGGGACTTTAGCCGATGCGTGCCGCGCGGCGCGGGCGTTCCGGCTGCTGCTGTTGCTTCTCCGCACGCTCCTGGCGCTGCTCCTGCTGCTGTCGGCGGCCTTCCTCGATCAGCACCTGGCCCACGGCTGCGCCGACCTGGCGCTTGAGGCCGTCGCGGCCCAGCTCGCTCTTGTTCGCCAGGTCGTTGAAGTCGGTGAAGCCCTTGGGGTTCGCCTGCTGCTCGCCCGGCGCGAAGATCGGGAAGATGGCCTTGCCGCCTACGGCCTTCGCGGCTTCCTCGGCCTTGGCGCGGCCGGGGTTGTGGCCGCGCTCGATCTCCTGGGCCTTGTCGTCGTCGCCGGCGATCACGATGGGCTTGTCGGGGAACTTCTCGCGCAGGGCGCGGGCCACGTGCGGCAGGTTGCCCGAGTCGAACGCGGCCACGGTGGCATGCCCCAGCCCTTCGGCCAGGCTCGCGGCCGTGGCATAGCCCTCGGCGATCACCAGCGCCGGCGCTGCGGCCAGCGCATCCATGCCGCCGACCGGGTGGAAGCATCCTTCCTTCTTGCTGTCCTTGGCGAACCGCTTGGTGCCGTCCTCCTGGATGTACTGCATCGTCCACTGCTTGCCGTCCACGTCGAAGGCGGGGATGTAGGTTTTCTGGCCCTCGCGGTCGGTGAACACGCCGGCGTGGGCCTCGATGCCCTTGGCTTGCAGGTAGGGCGTCGGCTGCTCGACCGGCACCAGGTCGGGCATCTGGCGGCCGACGCGCTGCGCGGTGGCTTCCTGGAGCTTGTCTTGCTCGGCGGCACGCTGGGCCAGCTTCTCGGCCGCCTCGGCCTGGAGCTTGGCCTTCTCCTGGTCGCTCAAGGCGTAGCCCTTGCTCTTCCAGGTAATGTCCGTGCCGGTCTTGTTGTTGATGATCCGGCCGGCCGGGTGGCCGTCCAGGTGGCCGACATAGAAGCCATCGAGCGTGCCCTTCTTGCCGCCCTCGACCGGCACGCGATGCCGCTTGCCGTCCATGATCGGGTGATCGCCCTGGGCGTTGCTGCCGGTGAACAGGCCGGCGCTGCGCATGGCCTCGGCGAACTCTTCCCTTGGCGTCATCGCTGGCCCCTGCTGGGCCTGCACGTTCTCGGGCTTCCACTGTTCCAGCTTCGCCATGTCGGCGCGAGGGCCGGCATACCAGGACTTCGCGGCCTTGTCCCAAAGCGCGCCGGCGGCCTTGGCGGCGTTGCGCTGCTCGTAGGGCACGGCAAGGTACTGCCGGGCCTGCTGGACGGCCTGTGCGGCCTTCTGGCCGCCGTCCTGGGCCTCGGGTGCCTGCTGGGTCGGCTTGGCCTCTACGGCCGGCGTAGCGGCTCCCTGCGACCATTTGGCGAAGGGGGCCGCATCCACTCCCGCCGGCACGTACCAGGACTGTTCCTTGCGATCCCAGCGCGCTCCGAGCTGCTTGGCCTCGTCCTTCTCTTTGAACGGCACGCTGATGTACTGCCGTTCGGTTGCCTGGCTGGCCTGGGCCGGCTGCTGGTCGGCCGCAGCCACGCGCTGTTCCTGCGGTGCCTGGTGCTCCACGGAGTCGCCGCGCTCGTCATCGACCCGCTGGGAGTTCTTGGCTTCCTCGGCCGCGACGAACGCTTTGGCCTCCAGCGCCTTCCGGGCTTCTTTAGCCGCTGAAATGTCCTCGTCGGTGCTGTTCGGGTCGCGGCGGACGCGATCCTCTTGCACGCGGGCAAGCCGGGTCGCCTTCTCGTACTCGTCCGTCTGCGAATTGGCGTCGATCAGCGCCAGGCGGTCGGCCAGCTCGTCGGCCTCGCCCAGCGTGCGGGTGGCGGTGAGGTAGGCAAAGGCATCCTCGCCGAACTGCGCTTCGCCCTTCCGGGCGTACAGGTGGTACGCCTCCGGCGTCTCCGTGGCCAGGTCGGCGGCCCGCGTCTCGCCGTCACGCTCGACCACGCCGACAACCCGCACTTCACCCGTCCAGTCGTGGGGCAGGGGGAAGCCCAGCGCATCGTCGGCCGCCAGGTGGAAGGCTTGGCGGTCGCGCTCGCGTGAATTGGTGTTGCCGGTTGCCAGGTCAAGCCGCGTTGCAGCGACTACGGCATCCGGCCGGCGCTCTTCGACCAGGTGATCTATTGCGTCGTTGATCTTCGCTTCCAGCGGCTCCAGGTCGTAGGGCAGCTCGTGCCGCGTCCAGAACTCGTTTTGCGTGTTCATCGGCTGCATGCGATCCAGCACGTCCAGGGCGCGGTCGATCTGCTCCAGGGTCGCGCCTTCGAGCGCACGGCCCACCGTGCCCAGCTCGACGTGCTTCAACATCCAGGCTTCGGCCTGGTCGGTCTGCTGGGGTACTTGCATCGTGGCCTCCTGACTCGCAACGGTTTGACGGGCATCGCGCACGGCCTCACGCCAGGCGTTCGACGCGGCCACGAAGGCATCGCCGGCCTTCTGCACGGCCTCATCGTCGTGCTGGGTCTTGTAGCGGGCATCGCCGGCGTTGTTCTCGCCATAGGCGCGCACCAGCTCGCGCTGGAAAGCATCGTCGGCAGCCTTCATGGCCTCGTGCTGCTCGGCCGTGCGTTCGGCCACGGACAAGGGCTTTGCCTCTTGCTCCTGGGCCAGCGCCGGCAGGGCCAGCAGTTGATCGGGCGCGTAGCTCTCCAGCTCGGCCAGGCTTCTGACCTGGTGCGGTTGTTCGTCTTGTTCGTGGAAGGCAAAGATGCGCTCGCCATCCGCCCACCGCGATTGCGCGTCCAGGTGAGAAACGATCTCCTGGCCGTGCTCGCGCAGCTCATCATTGAGCTGCTGGGCCTCGGCCTGCTGCGAGGCGATGCTGTAGATCGGCTCCAGGCCGTTCTTGACGCGCCGCTCGTCGGCGTACTGCTCGGCCTTGGCGTTGATCTGGCGGGCGATCTCTTCCGGCTTCTGGTCGCGGCCATCGGCATCGCCGATCACCTGGTCGCCCAGCTTCAACGTGACGTAGCGCCGGCGCTCGGCGTCGTCGTGGTAGCCGGCCGACAAGCGCCGCTCGCCGTTCGGGGTGGTCATGGTGCCCAGCGGCCCGACACCTTCAAAGGTGCGATGGACGGAATCCACACGGCCAGGCTCTTGCAAGCCGCTGTAGGCAACCTCCCAGCCGTGTTTTTCGACCAGGGCCTGGAGCGTCAAATCGGAGTAGTGCTGCTCGGGCTGCTGCACCTGGGCCTGCTCTTGTTCCTGAACCTGCTTCTGCTCGAAGGCCAGCACGTAGTCGTGAATCTTCTCGGCGTCGGCAGCGGCGCGGAACACTTCCAGCGGCTCGTCTTGCAGGGCCTTGATCCAGGAACCGACATAGGCGGCGTGCTGGCCCGGATCGTGGCCGATGCCCAGCTCGTCGCCGACGATCATGGAAGCGATCTCGGCGCGCAGCTCTTCCTTGGCGTACCCCTCGGAACCGAAGGGATGGGCCAGGTCGCGGTCAAGGCGGGACGGGTGGCCCGTCCAGTGGCCCAGCTCATGCAGGGCGGTCGCGTAGTAGTTGTCGGCGGTGGGGAACTGGCCCCGGTCGGGAAGGTGGATGCTGTCGGTCGCGGGCCGGTAGAACGCGCGATCACCAGGCGCGTGCGTGATCGACGCACCGGACGCTTTCAGGATGTGCTCGGCGCGCTCGACGGCGCTCCAGGTCTGTTCCTTCTTCTGGATCGGCGGCAGGCCGTCGATCTGCTCGGCGTTGAACACCGTGGCGAAGAACACGCGCGGGCGTTCGAGCTGCACGGTTTCCTTGACCGGCTCGCCCTTCGCGTTGAGAACGGGCCGGCCGCTCTCATCGACCTTGTTCTGTTCCTCGCTGAACTTCCAGTATTGGACAGGCGTTCCCTTCTCGCCCTTGCGAACCTGCGCGCCCACGGCGGCGGCCTGCTTGTAGGTCATCCAACGGCCATCGCTGCGGCCCTGGGCCATCAAGTGAATGGCGTTGATGCCCTTGTACCGCTTGCCGGTGGTCGGGTTCATCGGCAGGTAGGCGTTCGGCTCGCCAGGCTCCCACGGCCGTTGCCACGGCGCGGTGCCTGCCTTGAGCTGCTCGATCAGTTTTTCGGCAACGACTTCATGAAATGGCTTCTTGGGTTCCATTGCTTCATCCCTTCGGAATAGTTCGTTGATCTGCGGAAAGGTCTGCTGCGTCCTGGAACGGTCGTGAAGGCCATCCGCGACCATGCACACGATGTTGTGCAGGTCGGCGACTTGCATGGGCCGCACGCGGGCGATGCAGGTTTCCATGAATGACTGCTGGCCGCGCTCCAGCACCTGGGCCTGGCCCGCGTGCTGGCCGGGCGCGATGCTTTCGCAATGCAGCGCCCAAACCTCTTCCGCGCGCACGTCCATCGAAGCGCCGGCATAGCGGCGGTTGATGTCCTCCCAGCGTGGTTTCAGGCTCGGTTCCTCGCGGGCGGCGATCAGGCCGTCCAGCAGGGCGCGTTTCTCGGCCGGCTTGAAGGTGTTGGCCCCGTAGTGGCCCAGCACTTCATGCCGCAGCGTCAGCACCAGGTCGGCGGCGTCGTCCATGTTCGCCAGGGGCACGTCCACGCGGCCACGGTAGGCCCGGCCGTTGTGGATCGTCTCCTTCGGGACATAGCCGCCCTTGAGGTCTGCCGGGACTTCTGCTGCCCGGTGGCCGTACAGCTCGCCGGTGTTGTCGCGGAACCGATAGGCCAGCTCCAGCGCGCCGGGATAGTCTCGGACGAACGCCAGGGTGACGGCTTGCGCCTCGGCCTGGTTGATCGGCATGGGTTAGCCCTCCTGCGCCTTCTTGCGCGCGATGGCCTCGTCCAGCGATTCGCCCGGCTTCCAGTCGTACAGCTCGCGGATGTTGGTCGTATTGACGAAGGGCGGAAGGTCGTCGCTCGGGCCGCCTTCGGTGATGAAGGCCGGGGCCTGGTCGTCGCCCTGCGAGGCCAGGGCCGCCAGGTCGTCGCCGCTCTCTGCGGCGTCCTGCTCGCTCAATGCGTCCTCCACGAACGCGCCGGCGCGCTCGGCTTCCTCGGGGTCGAACTCGGCCTGGTAGCCGGGCGTCGCCGCGTCGGCCAGCTTCTCGCGCAGCGCGCCGGCGGCGGCCGCGTTGTCGTCAATGGCGGGCAGCTCGGGCAGCACGTCATCGGCCTGGGTGGTGTTTTGCTGGTTCATGGTCATGCTCCTTCGTCTTGGTGGTTACTCGGCTGGGCCATTGCGGCCCTTGCTGTAGTCGGGCCGGCCTTTCAGGTCGGGATAGGTCTGCTTGCACGTGGGGAAGTTGCTGCATCCCCACCAGAATTGCCCCTTGCGCTTGGCCGGCCTGCGCGACAAGCCATTGCCGCAAGCCATGCACTTGTGCAGGGACGAAACCGGCGTGGCTTCCTTGCCGCCGGCGATGCTCACGGCTCCGCTGTTGGCCTTCGCCACCTGGTCGCGGATGAACGCCTCTTGCTTCGTAATGAAGGCGTCCAGGGCCGCCGTGCCCAGCTCGACGCCCTTCAACATGCGTTCGTAAAGGGCGGTCAGCACCGGGCTTCGCACCACCTCGGGCAGCGCGTCGATGACGCTGCGGCCCAGCGTCGTGCTGACGATCTGCTTGCCCTTGGTTTCCAGGAACTCGCGGCGTTTCAGCTCGGAAATGATGGATGCGCGCGTGGCGGACGTGCCGATGCCATCGCCTTCGCGCAGCATCTTCTTGTGCTCCGGGTCGCTCACGAACTTGTGGATGTTCTCCATCGCGCGAATCAGCGTGCCCTCGGTGAAGCGCGCCGGCGGCTTGGTTTTCGCATCGCGTCGGGTGGCCTCGGTGCAGGTCACACCGTCGCCTTGCTTCATCGGTGGCAGGGTCTGCGCGCCGTTCTCGTCGTCGCCTTCCTTGGCGTCCTCTTCGTCGGCCTGCTCGAACACGTCACGCCAGCCGTTGCGCGTGACCACCTTGCCGGACGCGGCGAAGTTCTCGCCGGCGATCTCCACGCCGACCGTGGTTTGCATGTACTCGTGCAGCGGGTAGAACTGCGCCAGGTAGGCGCGGACGATCAGCTCGTAGATGTTGCGCTCGCGCTCGCTCAAGCCGGCCTTGCTGCCTTTCTGCATGGTCGGCACGATGCCGTGGTGGGCGGTGATCTTCGAGTCGTCCCACGTCTTGGACTTGATGCGCGGGTCGGCAGCATCGACCAGGCCGGCCAGCTCGGGGTTCACGTGCTTGACGGCCTCCAGGACGCGCGGCGCGTCGGCGTGCTGCGACTCCGGCAGGTAGGCGCAGTCGGTGCGCGGGTAGCTGGTCAGCTTGTGCGTCTCGTAGAGCGCCTGGCAGGTGTTCAGCACGTCCTCGGCGCTGTACCCGTAGCGCGCGGACGCCAGCGCGGTAATGTCGGACAGCGCGAAGGCCAGCGGCTGGTTCTTCTTCTTGGCTTCCTGCTTGTAGGTGGCGATGGTGCCCGGCTGGCCCTTGACGGCGGCCACCAGGGCATCCGCGACGGCGGTATCAACAAGGCGGCCTTCGCTGTCCAGGCCGGCTTGATCTTCCTTCGCTTTCCAGGCGGCGGCGAAGCTGCCGCCGGCGTGCTCGACCACGGCCTTGATGGTGTGGTACGGCACCGGCTTGAACGCCTCGATCTCGCGGTCGCGGCCGACAACAAGCGCGAGCGTCGGGGTCTGCACGCGGCCCACGGTCAGCAGGGCGCGCGAACCGCCGCGCTGCGCCCGCAGGGTGTAGGCGCGACTTAGGTTCATGCCGATCAGCCAGTCGGCCCGCTGCCGCCCGCGTGCGGCATCGGCCCAGCCCTTGTACGTGGTGTTTTCCTTCAAGGCGGCCAGGCCGCGCTTGACGGAAACCGAATCCTGGGCAGACACCCAAAAGCGGCGCGCCGGCTTGCTGCTCTTGAAGTGCTCCAGCACTTCATCGACCAGCAACTGGCCTTCACGGTCGGGGTCGCCGGCGTTGACGATCTCCTTGGCTTCTTTCAGCAGCTTGCCGATCACGGCGAGCTGCTTCTTGGCATCGTCCTTCGGGTGAAGAACCCACGTCTGCGGGATGATGGGCAGCTCATCGACGCGCCATAGCTTCTTGCCTGATTTGCCGGTCGGCACGTCATCGGGCGTGTACTCGTCCGGGTCGGCCTGCTCCAGCATGTGCCCAAAGCACCAGGTCACTTTGTCGCCGCCGCACTCGATGAAGCCGTCGCCCTTGCCGGTGATGCCCAGCTCGCCGGCGATGGCTTTTGCGACGGATGGTTTTTCCGCGATGAACAGTCGCATGGTGGTTTCCTCCCCTACCAGGTGATGACCGGACGGATCACGGTCTGAACTTGAGAACGATTGATCGGGCCGAAGTAGCGGCCGTCGAAAGACGTGTCGCTCACGTCCGACATAAGCAGCAGCTCGGCATTGCCCAGCGTGTAGGTGCTGGCCTGGAAGCGCGGCAAGGGCCGACCGGACTTGTCGGCCTGGATGGGCTTGCTATGTGGCAGCAGCTCGCCATTGACGCGCACGCCGTCATCGGCCACCGATACGGCATCGTCTTTAGCGGCTAAAACGCGCTTCATCATGTAGCCGTAGTCGCCTGGGCAGAACCCGGCCCCGATGTAGCCCCTTTCCTTGGCGTCATCGAACACGCCGACCTTCGGCGGGCACCAAAGCACGTAAGCGCCCCGCTCCACCGGCGCGCTGCTCGTCCAGTACAGGCCGACCGGAATGCTCTTGGTGGTGTTGATGCGGGCACCGGCGGCATAGCTGCCGGCGGCCAGCACCAGGGCGGCCAGGCCGGCGACGGCTACGCCTTTCGTGATGCGTTTCAGGATGCGGCTCATATCGTGATGCCCTCCCCTGCCTCGACAACCTGGCGCAGCCGGTCGGTGGCCTTCGGCGCGGGGATCGAGGCCCGCGCCTGAAACACCGGGTCTTTGAAGTACAGCGGCTGCTTGCCGTAGATGGCGGGGTAGCCCGCGACGTAGATCACCATGTCGCCGGCTTCCTCGATCTCGCCCTTGTCGTTCTTCTTCGGCCCCGGCATCCGCAGGCATTCATCGGGCGTCAGCAAGGGGCGCTGCACTTCCTGGTAGGTGCGCGACACCTGGCCCAGCATCGCCGCCGTGCGGCGGCCGCTGGTCGTGATCTGCTCCTTCACCACGGTGGTCTGCCCGGTCAGTCGGGACAGGTGTTCGGCTGTCTCGACGCGGTTGGGCGGGTAGGCGTTCTGCACGTGGCAGTTCGACGTGATGCTTTCGTCGTGGCCGTAGCCCGTCTCGCGGCTTCGGAGCTGGTTAATGTCCTGGCAAATCAGGTAGCACTTGATGCCGTAGCCGGCGACGAAGGCCAGCGACTCTTGCATGATTTCGAGCTTCCCGAGGCTCGGGAACTCGTCCAGCATCATCAGCAGCCGGTGCTTGTAGTGGGCCACCGGCCGGCCGTTCTCGAAGTCCATCTTGTCGGCCAGCAGGCGCACGATCATGTTCACCATGACGCGCACCAGCGGCCGCAGGCGGGCCTTGTCGTTGGGCTGCGTGACGATGTACAGGCTCACCGGGTCGTCGGAGTGCATCAGGTCTTTGATGCGGAAGTCCGACCGGCTCACGCTGCGCGCCACCACTGGATCGCGGTACAGGGCCAAATAGGATTTGGCCGTGGACAGCACCGATCCGGCTTCTTCCTCTGGCCGATCCATCATGTCGCGGGCGGCCGATCCGATGGCGTGGTGGTTCTGACCGTCCACGTGCCCGTAGGTGGTCATTTCCATCCATAGCTCGCCAATGTCCCGGTTCGGGTCGGCCAGCATGGCATCGACCGATGGCAGCGTGGCCGTGCCGCCGTCGTTCCTGGCCTTGTAGAGCGCGTGCAGGATGACGCCGACCAGGAGCGCGAAGGCGGTCTTTTGCCAGTGGGAATCCAGGCCCTTGCCGTCCGGGTCAACTATCAAAGTTGCTAGGTTCTGCACGTCGCCGACTTCGGCCTCGGTGCCGACGCGGATTTCGTCCAGCGGGTTCCAGCACACGCCGCCCGAGCTGCTGGCCGGCTCGAAGCGCAGCACCTTGTTCTTCGCGTGCTTCTGCCGCCAGCCGGCGGTCAGCGCCCACAACTCGCCCTTCAAGTCGGTGATGACGCTGCTTGCGCCCCACGAAAGCAGCGTCGGCACCACCAGGCCGACGCCCTTGCCGCTTCGCGTCGGCGCGTAGGTCAGCACGTGCTCGGGGCCGCTGTGCCGCAGGTAGTAGAAATTGCCGTCCTTGTCCTGCCAGCCGCCGACATAGACGCCGGTGGCGGTGGGTGCGTCCTTGCCGGTCACGATCTCCAGGACGTTCCGCTCGCGCGGCAGCAGGCCGGCCGCCTGAATGTCCTTCTTTTCGGCCCAGCGGGCCGAACCGTGCAGGTATTCGTTCGCCTTCGAGCTGTTGGACGTGACGACTTTCGCCACGGCCACACCCAGCAGGCCCACGGTGGCAGTCACCATGCCGATGCTGCCGGCCCGCATGATCTCGTCGGGGTACTGGCTGTACCACTTCGCCGACCAGTTCAGGATCGACCAGGGCGCGTACACGTGCCCGAGGTTGGCCCCGAGGCTCGCGTGATACTGGAACGTGTAGGCGAAGAACTGTGTCGCGGCCTGGAGGCCGCCGACCAGGGACACCCCGCCGAGGATCGGCAGCAACTTGCTGGGCTTCGGCTTCGCGCTGCGAACCTGCGGCCCCACGGCGTTGTTCATCTTTATTTTCATCTACTCCTACCTTTCGACGTTTTGATGGAGCCTTTTGGCGTGATCGTCACGGCATCGCCGACCGCGATGCGCGACATGCGCCGGGCCGTGGCCTGGTCAATGGGCATCACCATGACCTCATCGCCTCGTTTCAACAGGGCCAGCGCCTGGCCCTCGATGTTGCGGACACCCTCGAAAGCAAGGCCACCTTCACCGGCAGTATATCGCGCGTGCTTCGGTATATCGAAACCTTTCGAGCGTTTCGACTCGCGTTCGGCGATGTATTTATCCGCCGCCGCGAGGCCCGGCGGGGCCGCTGCTACTCCTGATCCTGGCCGAGAAATATCCCGTCGCAGTTGGTGATCTGGTTGGGTTCCTTGCTGCTCCAGGTGACGAGGAACATCACGCGGCAATAGCACTTCACTTCCGCCGGCGATGCGAACCACACCGAGTTGGGACAGTGTTCGCAAACGGTGCTGGCTTTGGGGCGGCGGGACTCGTCCAATGCGTCCAATGTCGGGCTTCCGGTGGACGGCTCCGGCGTGAACGCCGGCGGTGCCGGCTCGCCCGCCACCTGGTCGCCCGAAGCCTGCTCGGGCGACGGCGATGGGTCGGGCAGCGTCGTCGTGGGTAGCGGCGCGCTGTCCAGGGCCGCCAGGGCCGCGTCCAGCTCGTCCTCGATGCTCTGCGGGTCGCTGGTCGGCTCGCTCGGTTCGGTCGGGTCGCTCATGGGTGTTCTCCTTCTTCAATAGCGCAAGCCGCCGGCTCTCCAGGGCCGGATCGGCGAACGTGATGGGTAGCTGGGAATCAACGGCCGCGCGAATGATCTGCGCCTGAAACTGCGTGGTGCCGTTGACGGTGATGCGGCTGCCGTAGCGTTCCATCGCCAGCCGTAGAGCTTCTTGCAAGCCCTCGCGCGTGGCCTCGCGCGAGACTTGCAGCTTGTCGCCATCGTCCCGAACGGCCGTCAGGCCGGCGCGGAAGATGATGGTGCCCTTCTTGGTGATGTTGTCCGTCACCGGGGCATGGCCGGGGCGCGGATCGCCCCGGCCCTGGATGGTGTTGCCTTTCAAGCCCTGCGCCGCCTCGCGGGCGCGCAGGGCGGTCAACGCCTCCGCGTTGCCGTGGGTCGCTTCCTTCTTGAGCCAGTCGGCCCACGTGCGGCGGCTGTGGCTGTCGTAGAGGGCCTGGCGGTCTTGCTGGTACTGCTTGTTGATCGCCTGGATTTCGTCGCGCAGGGCCTTGCTGGCCTGGGCATACAGCAGCTTCTTGTTCGGGCCGCTCTCGCCGATCACCTTGATCGTCGCGCGGCGCAGGCGGCCGGAACGCTTCGCGGCCTCGACCAGCCGATCCTTGCGCCGGCGGGCCTGCTCCAGCGCCTGCCCACGTGTCGCGGTCAAGGTCTGCTGCTCGGCCTTGTACCGGGCGTACAGCTCGACCGTGTTCACGCGCAAGCGGATCGGGTCTTTCTGGTACTGCCGCTTCGCTTTGGTTCGTGTCTGCCGTTCGGGCGAAGCCTCGAACGGGCCAAGCCGCGCCTCCAGCTTCGGCTTGGAAAGGTCGCGGGCTAGGGTGCTCGCCTTGACCATCGTTCCGTCGCCGGCCTCGATCACCAGGCCGTTCGCACGCTCGCGCAGTTCCAGGCCGTTGTCGCGCATGACCTGGTGCAGCTCCTGCCAGGACTGCGCGCCCTTGATCTCGTCCAGGCATTCCCGCTTGATCCAGCCGACCAGGCTTTCCACGCCCGCGTGCTGCTCCATGTCGGCCGCCCTGCCCTCGGCACCGCGCTGGCGTGGTTCGTGGTTGTCCCGCTCCAGCCCGTAGTCGCGCTCCAGGGCCGTGCAAAGCTCGGCCAGCGCCCGATGCGAGTAGTACGGCTCGTGCATCGTGTTCCGGGTCGGGTGAATCTTGTTGATGGCGATGTGGATGTGCAGGTTGTCGGTGTCGTTGTGAACGGCACTGACGCGCTGGTGTTCGCCGTAACCCAGCCCGGCGCAGATACGTTCCTCAATCGCCCGCAGGGTGTCGGCGCTGGGCTGCTCGCCGGCCCGGAAGCTGACGATCAGGTGATAGGTCTTGTCGCCCTTGGCCCGCGTGTTCGTGTGCTGGGTCGCCAGAACCTCGGTGATGGCGTCCTGCACGGACACGGCATCGCAGTTCGTGATCTGCACCTGGCCCAGCCGGTGATCCTTGCTCTGCGCGTCGGTGACGTAGTTCACCAGGCCGGCGAAGTCGGACTTGCCCAGCGAGCGCATGGGTACGTGCTTGGCGATCATCGGCCAGCCCCTGGCTTTTTAGCCGCTAAAAAGCTCAAGGCTCGGCCCTCGGCTGCACCACGGACTTCATGAGTCGGCTCATTTCGTCCTGGGTGGCTTCGATCCGGCCCAGCAGGGCAAGGATCGTGGCGTCTCCGAAGCGGGCCGTGCGCGGGTCGTCGGTGAGCCATAGCTTGAGCAAACCGCCCAGCCGGCCGAGGTCGCCATTCACCCGCACCAGCTCGCGCACGTACTCGTAATCCATGACGCCCCTGATCTGGTAGCCCTGGCCCACGTCGCGCAGGTAGCGCGCCACGCTGACCCCGGCCCTCTTGGCGTTCGCCTCGATCTGTTCCTTCTCGTCGGGGAACACCGGCACCCGTAGGTGCTGCCGCCGCTTCGCGGTCGGCTGTTCGTCGGCTTCCATGTCGCTACCCCTTGAGCGCGTGCGCCGTGTGTCGCGCGTAGGTCGCCACGGCTCGCCAGTAGGCGGCCATCGGCCCCTTGCGGCGTGCCCATGCCTTTTCCGCCTCGTCGTTGGCCTGCGTGCGCAGCTCGCGCAGCACGCGGGCAAGGCGCTGCCGGTCGGCAACCGGAAGCGCCTGGAGTTCGCGGCCTGCTGGAAGCTCCAGCAGCGGATTGATGTAGCCCATGTCGTTCGTCTCTCGCTTCTTGGCCGGCGGTAGCCGGCAGCCTCGCAGAGCAGGATGCCCGTTGAGTGCCGCAGGCGCGAATAAGGGACAGCGAAGATAGATAACCGGCCCGCCGGTTAGCTAACTTCGCACATCCTGCCCGCCTTACGGCGTTGATAACACCAAGGAAAGTCTATACCGAAACCTTCGCATCTGTCTGCATTTAGCGCGAAAAGATGGCGGATATATCGAATGAAGGCGTACAATGCCCGGAAAGCGCGCTAGATGCAGCGGTGTCAAGCTGCTATCCACGCGCTTTACATAGACTTTCCACGGGTCGATACATGAAAATGACGGCTATTTACAAACCACGGAAGCGAGGCGATGGCAGAAAGCAGCTACCCCCAAGAGCTGGCCGCGCGGATCGAGAAACGGGCCGCCAAGAAGCGCCGACAGGACGCGACGGCCGTTGCATTCCTGGCCGTGCGCGTGGACGTGAAAGCCGCGATGGATGCTGGCTATGCAGTGACGACGATCTACGAGGACATGCGCGAGATCGGCCGGGTCAAGTGCAGCTACGAGACGTTCCGCAAGCACGTCCAGCGGTACATCAAGGCCGCACCAGCAGCACCCGCGCCGGTGCCTCCCCCGGCGGCCAACCAGGCCAAAGGGGAGAAGCCGGCGCAACAGGAAGGGGGGTCGAAGGCGAGGAAGCCGAAGGCACCCGAGCCGAAGAAACCCGAGTCGGCAGGGATCGCCGGCTTCAACTACAACCCGAAACCGAATAAAGAGGATTTACTGTAATGGCGAAAATTCACATGGTCTTGCAGGGCAAGGGCGGCGTCGGCAAGTCGATGATCGCGGCCACCATTGCGCAGTACAAAGCGAGCAAGGGGCAGACGCCGCTTTGCATCGACACCGATCCGGTCAACAGCACGTTTGAGGGTTACAAGGCCCTGAACGTGCAGCGCCTGAACATCATGGACGGCGACGAGATCAACACCCGGAACTTCGATGCCCTGGTGGAGCAAATCGCCTCGACCAAGGGCGACGTCATCATCGACAACGGGGCCAGCTCGTTCGTGCCGCTGTCCAGCTACTTGATCGGCAACCAGGTTCCGGCGCTGCTCCAGGACATGGGGCACGAACTGGTGGTGCATACGGTCGTCACCGGCGGGCAAGCCTTCCTGGACACCCTGAACGGCTTTAGCACGCTGGCCCGGCAATTCCCGGCCGAATGCGTGTTCGTGGTGTGGCTGAACCCGTATTGGGGGCCAATCGAGCACGAAGGCAAGGGCTTCGAGAAGATGAAGGCGTACACCGACAACAAGGCGCGGGTGTCGGCCATCATCCAGATTCCGGCGCTCAAGGAAGAAACCTACGGCCGCGACTTCTCGGAAATGCTCCAGGAGCGCCGGACGTTCGATGAGGCCCTGGCCGACTCGGCGCTCACGATCATGACGCGGCAGCGGCTCAAGATCGTGAAGTCGCAACTCTTCCAGCAGCTCGACAACGCGGCGGTGCTCTGATGGCGAGCGATGACAAGATCGAAGAGCTGATACGGGAAATCGCGGTCAAGCACGGCATCGCCGTTGGCCGCGACGATCCGATCTTGATCCTCCAGACGATCAACACCCGACTGATGCAGGACAGCCAGGCCGCGCAGCAAGAAATCCTGGATCGCTTCAAGGAAGAGCTGGAAGCCATCGCACACCGTTGGGGGGATGACGCCAAGGGGAAGGCCGAAAGGACGCTCAACGCGGCCCTGGCGGCCTCCAAAGAGGCGATGGCGAAGGGGATGCAGGACGGCGGCAAGGCCGCCGCCGAGGCGGTGCGGCGCGAGCTGGAAGCGGCCGCCGCGCAGCTCGCCGCGCCGATCCGCGAAGCGCGGCGCGTGTCGTACATGAACATCGTGGCGGCCGGCATGGCGGTTTTCGCGGCCGCCCTCGCGTTGTGGGCATCGCTGTAGATGGCGATGCGGGATCTCATCGTCAGAAATGGCGATGGTCGACCGCGCCGGCGGCATCGCCGGAACTGGCGAGGCTGGCCAGCCCCTTGCATCGTCGGGAATGACGGTGCTGCAGGATGCCGCCAGCGGCGGGCCTGCATCGCCGGAAACGGCGAGGCTCGAGGAAAAAGCCCGGCAGTGCCGGGCTTTCGTTTTAGACGGGCCGCGTGAGGCCCAAGCTCTGCGACCGGCCTGGTCGCTCCAGGGCCTGCGCCTGCTTTCGCTCCTGCTCTTCGCGGCGTTGCAGCGCCTGGTGCCGGCGTGCCGCCTCGCGCATGGCATCCCAATCGGCCGCCAGCTCGGGTTTCTCGGCGCGCATCTTGCGGGTCGCCAGCTCTTCGACCTTCGGTGAGTGCAGGCCCATGCCTTCCTTGATCTCGCGGACGGCTTCCAGGCGCACGTGCAGGGACTGCAAGCGCGCCTGCTGCTGCATCTGCTGGTTCTGCCAAGCGCGTTTCGCGCCAGGCCGGGACAGTAGGCCCGGCTGGTTGGCCTGGGTCTGCTGCAAGCGCGCCTGCTGACGGTCGATCAGGTTTTCAAGCCGATCCTCGATGCGCTCCACCTGGTCGTGCTTGGCCTGAACGTACAGGGCAAGGGCTTCCTGGTAGGTCTGGTCGAGCGGGGCGGCCTCCAGGGCCGCTTGCTGCTCGGCCTCTGTGGCTTCGGCAGCGGCCAGCAGGCCGTCGCCGGCGGCGTCGGTTCTGCTGGTCGTGCTTGTTGCGAAGCCGGCGGATGCCGGCTGGATGCGGCGGGCGTCTGCCCGGCCGGCGGTGGGTGTGAGTCGTCTCAAGGCGTGGCCCTCCTTTTAGCCGCTAAAAGCTATCGGGACCGGCCTCGCGTGAGTTTCGGGGCCTCGGCGGCAACGGTTGCTTTGCCTTGCGCGCTGTAGCTGATGCTCTTTGTGCTCCCGATTTCAGGTACTTTATCGAAATCTGACCGGGCGTGCATGACAAAGTTCTTGCCTACCTGCTGGTACACCTGGTTGTTGTCGGCGTGAACGATCACGCCGTCATGGGTCTGCTTCTTGTCGGCCTGCTGGGCCATGTACAGGTTGTAGATGCCGGGCTTCAATGCGCCAGCCTTGTCAACCTTCTGGTTGGCCCATGCCCCTTCTTGCTCGGTCTGAACGATGCGTTGGCCGTTCATGACCAAGAGGCGCTGTTTCATCGGGCGCTCCTTATCGTCGGTGTGGTCATTTCAAAATGTGGAATAGATGGGCCTCCTTGCCAGTCCAGCAAGAAAAAAGCCGACCTCGGCATGCGCGAGGCCGGCTTTCCTCTCGTGGCCGGATGTGTAGTTCCAGGTTACACCCTCGATTTTATTGAAAACCGACCGAAATATCAGGTCTTTTTCGCGCCGCCCGTCTTGCCCTTCTCCTGGGCCATGACGGTTTCCAGGGCTTCGAGCCGGCCGCGCAGGGTCGCGGCGTCCTCGCGGGCCTGGCTGGCCTCCTTGCGCGCGGCATCGCGCTCGGCCTGGGTGGCCGTCAAGCGTTCGGCCTGGCGGTGCGCTTCGGCCGCTGCTGCCTTGCGCTGCTCCTGGTGCGCCTCGCGCTCGGCTTCGGCCTTGGCCTGCACCTTTGCCAGCTCGCCCCGCACCTGGTCAAGCTGCCCGGCCGCCGCCTCGGTGGCCTTCTGCTGCTCGGCCAGCGCCGCCCGCGCCTGGTCGGTGGCCTGGTTGGCTCGCTCCAGGTCGGCGCGCAGCTCGCCGGCCCGGCGCTCGATCTCCGTTGCCCGGCTGTTCGCGGCCGCCAGGTCGGCCCGCAGGGCCTCCGCCTGGTCGGCGCTCGCGGCGGCCTTCTCCTGGGCTTTGTCGCGCTCCGCTCGGGCTTGGCGGGCCTCCTGGTGGGCGTGATCCAGTTCCGTGCGCAGCTCGCCGGCTCTGGCCTCGGCCGTGGCCGCCCGCTCGCTGGCCGCTGCCAGCTTCTCGCGTAGCGCCCCAGCTTCCCCCTTGGCGTCGGTCTCTGCGGCCTCCAGGGCCTCGATACGGCCCTTGGCCTCGTCCAGCTCGCCGGTGAGCTGGTCGGCCAGCTCTGCGGCCTCCTGGCGCGCTGCCTCCATTTCCTGCCGGACGGCCTCCAGCGCCTCGCGCTCGGCGGCCAGCCGGTTGTTCGCCATTTCCAAGGCCACGGCCCACAAGTCGCCGCCCAGCTCGGCCAGCTTCTCGGTGATCGCCGCCGGTGCCGGCTCGCGGATCGGGGCCGCCTGGCTGGCCTTGCGTGCCCGCCATTCGTTCATCGCCTCGGAAATGGTCGTGAAGCTCCCGCCGCCGAGCTGCTTGCGCACGCTCGCCAGGGTCGGGTTCTGGCCGGCGGCGTCCAGCTCGTCGGCGACCGCAAATATCTGCTCTTTCGTGATTGCCATGATCGGGCCTCCTTTCGGCCGGTGTTGTATGTTGTAGCGTGTAGCATACTACAACATACAACATAGCGCAAGTGTTTAGCTGAACTTTTTTAGCGGCTAAAACGGGCCAGCCCGGCGCTGGGCGCGCAGGCAAAAAAAAGCCCCGCTCGATGGCGGGGCGCAGGGGTGCGGGGGCGGCGGGGTCTGGTGCAGGGGGGGTCTAGCCCTCCAGCAGCGCGACAAGCTGCACTTTGCCAAGGTCGGCCTCGAACTCCTGGCCGTCATCCTCGTACTTGAGCCAGGCCCAGCCCTCGGCCGGCGGCCGGCGGTTGAGGATCAGGCGGGCCGGGCGGTCGTCGTGCGTGACCTGGATGATCGCTTTCTTGAGCTTGTCCGGGTCGGGTTCCTTCGGCTCCTTCTTCTTGGCGTCATCCTCCGGGCCTTGCCCGTCGCCCTCGGCCTCGCCATCCGTCTTGCCGCTGAACGCATCGACGGTGTTGGGGTCGCGGTCGCCTTCCTGGTGGCGCTTGTCCTCCAGGTACTCGCGCAGCAGCTTGACCGATCCGCGCGTCAGCTCCTGGCTGTCGTCGGCCAGCCACGCACCCACTTCCTCGGGGTTCTTCTTGAACGCCGTCACCAACTCGTTGATGACGGTCACATCCTTGGCGCGGCCAGTGTTGAACGCCTCGGCAATCGGTTCGGGCAAGTCCAGCAGCGTGACGTGCTGTGTGACGAACGCCGGCGACTTGCCGATCTCCTTGGCGATCTCCGACTTCTTCTTGCCCTTCGCCAGCTCGCGGCCGATGAAGTCCGCGATCTCGCGGGCCGTCAGTTCGTTGCGTTGCAGGTTCTCGATTACCTGGTCGGCCTCGTTGTAGTCGTTGTCGATGAAAGCCGGGATGGTGGTCTTGTCGGCCCATTTCGAGCCACGGTAGCGCCGCGCACCGTGGTTGATGAGGTAGCGGCCCGGCGCGTCCGGGTTCTCGCGCACGCTGATGGGCGACTTCACGCCGCGCAGCTTGATCGTCTCGCCGATCTCGGCGATGGACTCCGGCGAGAAGCCGGGGTTGTCCGCCGTGCGCGGCTGGTGCGGGTCTTCGTCGATGAGGTCAAGCGGCAGCTCCTGCGGGCCGCCAGGGGCCGCATTCGCGGCCTGTGGCTCGTCCAGCAAGCTCGACAGGTCGCCGAGGCCATCCAGGCCCAGCCCGCCGCCCTTGGGCTTCTCTGCGGCCGCTTGCGGGGCCTTCTTCTTGGCGTTGGTCTTTACGGCGCTGGTCATTGCGCGATCTCCATCTTCGTGAACACGTAATCCGCCAGGGCGCGCACTTCCTGGGTGGCCTTGCGCGCAGCGGTTTTCTTGATCTTCCACACTGGCATCTGCTCGCCCAGCGCCTCCGCGATACTGTCTCGCGCGCCGACACTGAACGGCAAGATCAGTTGCGGATATGCCTGCTGCAAGGTCGCCAGGTTGCTGACGTGGCGCGGCTTCCGCGCGTCCACCTTGTTCGGCACCATGCCGAGAAAGCGCAGCTTCGGGTTTTGCTTGCGCAGGTTGCCGATGACGGCAACCATCTTCTTCATGCCTTGCAAGCTGTACGCCTCCATTTCGACCGGCGAAAGCATGTAGTCGGCGGCCAGCACGGCCGCCGTCATGGCAACGCCAAGGGAAGGGGCGGTGTCGATCAGGCACACGTCGAAGAACTCGCCTAGCGCCGCGATGCTGGCCCGCAGCGCGCCGGCGGCCTGGGCCAAGTCCATCTTGTCCAGGTTGGCCAGGCTGGCATCGGCCGCGATCAGCGCCAGGCCGTCATCCTCCCGGCCAGCGAACCAGGCGCGCAGCTCGTCGCCGCCGGCGGTGAACATGCGACTGGCGGGATAGCCCGAGTCGTGGCCGGCCAGCGTCCAGCTTGCATTGCCCTGGGTGTCCAGGTCGACCACTGCAACCCGAAGGCCGCGCTCCTGGAAGTCGAACGCCAGGTGGCAGGTTGCGAAGGTCTTGCCCTGTCCGCCTTTCTGAATTGCCGTGACCAGTGTTTTCATGAGTTGGGTTCCTGTTTCCTCTTTCCCTTGGCGTCGGCTTCCCAACGCTTGACGATGAACGCTTGATGCTCCGGCAGTACCGCCGTCACCCGCGCGAAGCCCTGCGGGAGCACTTCCCCCGCCGCTGCCCACACGCGACTGACCGCTTGCGATACCGCCCCCTTGGTCAGCCCCAGCGAGGCCACAAACTCGGCCTGGGGCCTTCCATCGACCAGCACGCCGCGCGCTATGTCGATGGTCTGTTGCCCGATCTCCAGGCCCTTGATCGCCGCCTGGAATTGGGCTTCGGTTAGCCGTTTCTTCATGGAGAACACCCATATAAACTCCACACCCGGTTGTTGAACAAAAGGCGGTGCCAGCCGCCGACCATGTGCAGAAGTTTAGCTAAACTCGCCGGGCGCGTCAAGCCTTTTAGCGGCTAAAAATCACCCCTTCTTGGCGTCATCCGAATACAGCGCGGCTAGGCGCTTGAGGTCGTCGGGGCCTTGCTGAACCTCGACCACCCGCATTCCGTAGCGCCCCATCTGCGACGCGGCGCGCGAAACTGCGAGCTGCTGCGCGTGGTCGGCGCTCACGAAGAACGTCATCAACGGCCCCACGGTGCGCGTGCCGCCGCTCGCAAAGCACACGTCGAACGAACCGCCATGCACATGCGGATCGACGCCTTCAACGAGCCGCCAGGGGTCAAGGCCCCATTCCTCGGATTGCGCGCTGTACCAATAGGCCGGCGCATCGCCGTTCAAATCGCTGGCCGCGTACTCGCGCACCAGGACGGCCACGCGGCCCGTGGTTGGCTCCACGAATCCCGGCGGGTAGGGCAGGGTCTGTTTTTTCATGTCAAAGCCCCTTCGGCTTGTAGATCGAAACGAAGTAGGTGATCGCGGTCAGCACCGCGAAGTACACCAGGAACGACCAGCCGGCATACACGCCAGGCGTGTTCCAGTGGTAGAGCATCCGCACGAACTGAAAGAAGGTGGCAATCGACAGCACCCACTTGAGGATCGGCCAGACCAACACGGTCGCCACCCATACGAACTTGACCAGGCCGGCCAGCAGGCCAGCACCGGGGGCCTTGTTGGGGGCAGCAGGCGCGGCGGCAGGCTCCACCGGCGCGGGCGCGGCGGGCTGCTCGATCTCCTTGGGGAACTTGATGATGTTGGACATAGCTTGACCCTCCACGCGCTTACGTGTTGAATGCTGGGTGCTCCCACTCGGAAGCATGGTTACGGTGTGCCAGCACCAGGCCAAGCGCCCCGGATCACTCCGGGGCGTTCCTCCACCTGGGGCCGCCCTTGATCTTGCCTCGGCTCACGCAATACTCCCTTCTTGGCGTCCTCGATAGGCCCGGCCGTTGCCGACCGGGCCATGTGCTCTTACCAGCCGGCCCGGCGCTTGGCCTGCTCGACGGCTTCCATCGACCAATGGCCCTTGGCCTGCCCCTCCAGGGAGCATCCGGCGAAGTACGCCTTGCCGCGCAGTTCCTCGGCTTTGCGCACCAGCTCGGCCGCCTCGGCCATCATGGCCGCGATCTCGTCACGGCGGGCCGGGAAGTCGGTCGCTGCCGCGCCCTCCAGCTCGTCAATCCAGGGCATGATCTTGTTGTCGCTCATCGGACTTTCTCCGGTAGTTGACCTGGGCGATGTGCCCGGCCTTCAAGTGCTATATTAGGGCAAAATGCCCTAGCCTGTCAAGCACTTTAGCTAAACTTTTTTCGCTTTACCGGAATCCGAAGGCTAAACTTTAGCCGCTAAAACCTTTCCCTTGGCGTCAATCCTCTTTCCAGATCACGCCCAGCCCGGCCAGGTCGCACAGGATCGCCCATGCCGCATAGGGAATCGGGGTGTCCTCGCCGATCCAGCGGCGGATCGTGCGGTCGCCCTTCGCGCCCAGCCCCAGCGCCTTCGCGGCCTTGCTGCCGCTGAACCCGGCCAGGCGCAGCACCTCGCGGACTTCCTCGCCGGTCGGTTGTGCCCAGCGTTCGGCCGGCTTCAAGCACTCCAGCCGGATATTGGCGTCGTTCGTCATTCGTTCGTTCTCCTGGTCAAGTGATAAGCCGCAACTGGTCGAAGCCGTAGATCGACTGGATGCAGCTCGGGTCTGAATCGACCACGCGCCGGCCTGCGCGATTGGTCTTGTACGTTACCGGCCTGTCGTCGTGCGCCCACACCTGGCGGGTGTCGGGATGCACCTTCACGATGATGATGCGCTTGCCGATGTAGCGGTCGAAAACCGGGTGATGGACGCTCACGATCTCGCACCGCTGGCCGGGCTTGAACTCCACCCGGTCGGCCGGGCCTCCATCGCCATTCCTGGCGATGCTGCAGGTTGCCGCGCTCGCTCCCGGCATCGTCGTTTCCGGCGATACAGGCCCGCCCTCGACCGGCTCGGCATCGTCGGCTTTGACGATGCTGCAGGTCATCGTCGTTTCTGGCGATGCGGGATCTCGCTCCGGGCCTGCGCCGGTGATTTTTCCCTTGGCGTCCAACCCGGCGGCCCTGGCCGCCTTGATCCTGGTCGCGGCCTCGGCCGCCCAGCGCCTGGCGATGAAGGCCCGATGCGAGGGCAGCACCACATCGACCAGGACGAACCCCGGCGGCACCAGGACGGTCGCCGGTTCGCGCCGCGCCGGCGGCTCCAGGCCGGCCAGCCAAGCGGGCAGGGGAGCATCGGCCAGGCGGTCGCGGTAGCTGGCCTCGACCATCACCGGGCGCTTCTTCTCGGCTCGCTGCGCAGCCAGGATGCCGCGCGCAACCTCGTCCACCGTCATGCAGCCCTGCGCCGTGTCGAAGTGCGAGCGGTAGCCCGTTTCGGAGATAAACGGCCTGTCCAGGTCGATGACGTGGAACTGGAAGTGGGCACCCAGCGGCCCGCCGTAGCCGGCCTCGTACTCCACCAGGGCGCGCATGTCGCCATCCGCGACCAGGAACTGGCCGCGCTGGCCCCACAAGGGCACGTCGCCAGGCACCGCCGCGCAATGGCGCTCGATGACCTGGCCGGGCGCGTCGTGGTCGGCCATGCTGCCCACGTGCGTTCCGCCGTTCATCTTCCAGATGACGGCCTCGTATCGGTCGCTGGCCGCCTCGGCGGCCGCACCGTCGCCGCGCATGATCGCCGCGTCGATCTCCACCACGGCCGCCACGGCGGCGGCCAGCAGCTCGTCGCGTTCGGTGGGCAGCTCGGCCAGCAGCTCGGCCGCCGGCGCGTTCCAGTCCTGGCCCGGCTGGGCCGGCGTCTTGCGTTTCTTCGCCATCGGCCGGCCCCTCAAGTGTCAGCACGCCGCCACGCGATCACGTCGCGGGCTTCGTAGCCGTGGCGCTTGCAGTCGTCGCAGAATCCCGAGCTGAACCCCTTGTGGTTCGTGCCGATCCATGCGGCCGGCTTGCCGCATTCGTGGCCGTAGGTGCCCGGCTCGGCGTTGTGGCACTTGCCGTCCGTCGCGTAGCTGTTCGTCGGTGCCTGGGGAGCGTTGTTCCTGGTCATGGTCGCCTCCTGGAAGCCCCGGCCGAAGCCGGGGCCGCCCCTCATCAGTCAATAGCCCGGTAGATCGCGGCCGCCTCGGCGTGGCTGGCTGCGAAGCCGCGCAGGAAGTGATAGCGGTCGATCAGGGCATCGCCGGCGTCCGTGTCGGCGGCCTCGGCCGCGAGCTGGCCCAGCGCGAACAGGGTTGCGACAATGCCGGCGGCGTCGGCCGACAACTCGCCTCGGAAGCCGTTGCCGTCCACCTCGATCTCCAGGCGGTCGGCCAGGTCGGGGGCCATGTAAAAACCGCCGTCCGACAAGGTGTAGTAGTGCCAATACGCGCCGCTGTAGCGTTCGCAGAGCCGGCGAAGCCAGGCATACACCAGGGCCTCGCCGCGCATCATCAGACGCGGGCCGAAGTAGGCGGGCAGGAAGTCGAGGCGCTGGGCCTCGGCGACCAGGGAAGCGGTAACGGGTTGCTCTTGGGTGTTCATCGGACTTTCTCCGGTAGTTGACCTGGGCGAAATGCCCGGCCTTCAAGTGCTATATTAGGGCAAAATGTCCTAATCGTCAAGCACTTTAGCTAAACTTTTTGGCCGCTAAACCTTGCCCTTTCCCTTGGCGTGCATTACAATGTAATTCACGAACCCAACCGGAGAACCAATCATGGCTGCAAACCAGCTCGTACAAACGCGCATCGACGGCGCGATCAAGGAAGAAGCGGCGGCCGTCCTGGCCGCGATGGGCCTTACCGTGTCCGACGCGGTGCGGCTGCTGCTCACGAAGGTGGCCCAGGACAAGGCGCTGCCCTTCGAGCCGCTGATTCCGAACGCCACCACCATCGAGGCGATGAAGGAAGCCCGCAAGGGCAAGCTGCCGCGCTTCGCCACCGTCAACGATCTGATGGCCGATCTGCATGCGGCAGATTGAGCGCACCGGCCAGTTCAAGCGCGACTACAAGCGCGAGGCGAAAGGGCAGCACCGGGCCACGCTCGACGCCGACCTGGTGCCCGTCCTGGTCGCGCTCGCCGACGACCAGCCGCTGGAACCTCGGCACCGCGACCACGCGCTGACCGGGGACTGGAAGGATCACCGGGATTGCCACGTCAAGCCCGACCTGGTGCTGATCTACCAGAAGCCCGACGCCGACACGCTGCGCCTGGTGCGCCTCGGCTCTCACTCCGAACTCGGCTTGTGATCGGCGCGGGCCTGGCCCCGCGTCTCACGTTTCATTGACACTTGAGGGGCGCTTTCCGCGCCACCGGCCGAGCTGGCCGACCCCCTTCCTTGGCGTAAAACCTGCGGCGGTGGAGCTGCTGCGATGCTTGAGGATCGCGCGGCCGGTCGAACCGCGGCGACCTGGTTGGGGAGTGTGAGGGGGCTTTGCCCCCTCGCAAGCTCTCGAACTTACTGCCTTCCGCCAGGCGCTTGCGCCTGGCTCTCCTAAGCCGTAGCGCCGAAGGCGCTCCATTGTGGGGTGAGGCCGCAAGGCGGCCGAGGGGCGTAGCCCCTGGGGGGATGGGAGGCCGCTTGCGGCCGGGTGGGATCGAGAAGGGGGGTTTCCCCCCTTCGGCGGCCGGTCATGCTGCGCGGCAGCTTGGGCCGTGTTGCCGTTTTTTTCGCCAGCCTCTGGTTAAAACTACCTGGTTATATAAAAAGGTTATAAAGACGGTTAAAAACCTGGTTAGCATGACCGAAAAACGCGCGTAAACCGTTGTCACGCCAAGGAAAAGTGCGAAGAGGCCGCCCCTCAAGTGTCAATGGATAAGCCCCCCATGTGTCAATACGCTGCCCCTCAAGTGTCAAGAACCGCGCCCCTCAAGTGTCAGTAGGGCCGCCCCTCAAGTGTCAATACCGGGGCAGGGTTCCTAACAGGGTTATCCACAACTTCGGTGGATAACTCCATGCCGATCAGGCACTTAGGCCGCCTCGGCGGCCGCCTGGACGGCTCGACCAGGCCGAAATCGGCCGCTGCCCCCCAAGTGTCAACATCGCGCCGGCCCCGCTGCCCCTCAAGTGTCAACGTCAGGGCTGCGCCGGCCGGCCTCGGCCGACTTGTCCCGAAACTGTCCACAACGGCCGCGCCGGTGGGGCAGGGCAGGGAAGGCCCCGGAAACGGGCCAGGAAGGCCCGTCAGGGCCGCAAAGCCCAGCGGCGAGGGCCACCGGCCCGGTGAGCGTCGGGAAGGCGCTGGAAGCCCGCCAGGGGCGAGACGGGCGGCTCTGCCGCCTGGCTCGATGCGCAGCACGACATAGCCGGTTCTCGCGGCCGCCGGCCGGGAGAATCCCCCGCAGCTCGGCCCCTCAAGTGTCAAAGGGTGGATCTCATCGTCAGAAGCGGCGATGCGAGATCCAGCGCCGGCGTCGGCCGTCATCGTCGGAACTGGCGATGGGGCCCTCGGTTCATCGTCAAAGGTGGCGATGGTCGACCGTGGCCTGGACGTGGCCAGCCTCGCCGGAAATGACGATGCTGCAGCTCGACGTGCGCGCGACCAGGTGGCCGGAACTCCCTCGTCAGAAGCGGCGATGCTCGAGAAAAAAAGCCGCCTCGATCTCGGGCGGCTCTCCAGGGGCAGGGCGGCGGTCATCGCTTGCAATGCACCAGGTCGTCATTGATCCAGGCGCTGTCCACCAGGCCGTTTTCGCGCAGCTCGTCGCATGCCTCGCTGACCTGCTCGCGCCACTTCTTCACGCGGGTGGAATCCGAACCGCACATGAGCCGGAACGTCTCCAGCTTGAGCGGGTACGGCTCCTTGTGCGTGGCAAAGTAGTCGAACATCCGCCGCGCGGTGGGCGACAGCTTGCGGTACTTCTCCCACACGAATTTCGTGTAGTGGTCGCCGGCGAACAGCACCACCATTTCGGTGTCGATCTCGACCTGGCAGCGCGACGTGCGCTTGCCGCGATCCAGGATGCGGAAGCGCCGGATCAGCGACACGGATTCCAGGCGGCCCAGCCGCTGGGAAGAGAACTGCATCGCGGACGCTTGCAGCCGCGAAAGGCAGTCCTCGGCCTGCTTGTAGTAGCGGCCATTGATCGACCAGCCCAAGTCCTGGCAAATCTCGTAGAACGTGAACGTGACCGGCTCGCCCAGCGGCGTGCGCTTCGCGTATTCGAGCACCTGGGCAAACACCAGCTCGTCGCTGTCGGCGCGTAGCTCGATGCCGGTAAAGGTGATCTCCACGTCCTTGCTGATGTGGTAGATCGCCTCGCGCTGCAAGGCGGCGCGGGGCACCTTCTTGTTCCTGGTCGTGAAGATCGCCGACCGGCCGAAGTCGTTGGGCATGGCCCGCATGTGGTCGGGCCACGGCGCGAGGTCGAACAAGGAAAGCTGCATGTCCTTGATCTGCTGCTTCGTGTGCTTGAGCAAGGCGGCCTGCTTGGCCTGGCTGACCTGCTCGGCCAGCTCGCCGGTGGCACTGGCCGGCTTCTCGGTCGTTTTCTTGGTCGCCATCTGTTGCGTTCTCCGTTCGGCGGTCACGCCGCTGACTTTCTCGGCCAAGGTGTTGACCACGGTTCGCGGCTCGGGCGGAAGGCCCATAGTCCGCGCCAGCTCGGCCGACTCGGCCGCCATCCGCTCGGAGCGCGCCACGGCCGCGCTGGGCGGCGGTGGCGGTGGCTCCGGCGCTGCCGGCCCGTCCGGCAGCTCGAAGAGGGAACCGGCGGGGCGGAAAGCCCCGCCGGCGGTGCCGGCCTGCGCGTTGCGCTCGGCCGCGTAGCGGCGGGCAAGCGCCGTCGCGTCGGCCTCACTCAACCCGCCGTCGATGAGCTTGCGGCGGTAGCCCTGCTCGTCGAAACTGTCCGGCATATCTTCGTCCTCCTAGCATAACGCCCGGCCTGTGGCCGGGCGCGTTTCTCATTTGCCGCCTGGTTCCTTGGTATCCAGGTACTCGATCACGTCGGCGATGAAGTCAAAGCCGTACTCGGTCTGGCCGTCCTTCTCGAACTTCGTCGGCTCGATGCGGCCCTGGACGAACACCTTGGAGCCTTTGCCAAGGTACTTGCCCGCGTTCTCTGCCAGGCCGGCAAACGACTTGATGCGGAAGAAGTCGGTTTGCTCTTTCTTCTCGCCGGCGCGGTCGCGCCACACGCGGTTCACGGCCAGGTCGAATACGGCGCGGGCGCTGTTTTCGCTATGGCGAACATCAGTATCACGGGTAAGATTGCCGATAAACTGGAATTGGTTATGGCTCATGCGTAGCTCTCCAGGCTGTGATGAAGCCTAGAGTTTAGCTAAACCTAATTCCGAGGTCAAGAACTTTAGCGGCTAAAATTTCGAGCCGCCCATGCGCAAGGCGACGCCTTTGTATAACTACATCTTCTTCACGAACGTGCTGCGGCTGCTTGATGAGCGCCACATGACGAAAAAGGAGCTATCGGACAGGTCGGGGGTTTCGATCTCCTTCCTGTCCGATCTCACTACGGGCAAGGCCAATCCGTCCCTCAAGGTCATGCAGGACATTGCCAAGGCCCTTGATGCGCCGTTGCCCCTTCTGCTTGAATCAACCGACTTGGACAAGGACACGCTCGATGCCCTGGCCGGCGGCAAGGCTCCGCAGAGCCTTCCTGCCGGTTTCGAGCGAGTGGCGGCGGTGCTACCGTCGCATCAGGCATTCATCGTCAAGAAGTGGGGCGAGGCCGCCCGCAAGAAGCTCCGGGGGTAGGACGCCAAGAAAGAAAGCAGGGAAGGGACGCGGCAAGGAACTGAGCCAGCAGAAGCCAGCACTTTTTAGCCGCTAAAGCCCGCCGGGGTGGCTCAACCCCCGGAACACCCACAACGCAAGCCATAGGTTCGGTGCGAGGCGCACGGAGCATGCGCCGCGTTGTTTCTATTGCGATCAGCTCGGGACACGATTGAAAACACTCAATCCGTCATTCCGTTTGCTTGCTCGTCAAAAGACTTCGGTATATCGTATGAACCTGTGTAGAATGCGTGCGGTCAGGGCAGCACGCAAATCACATACATGGGATACACGGAATGACCGAACAGAAGCTGGAACACAACACGATCAAGGAACGGGCGAAGAAGAAGCTCGAACGCGACATGGGGCCGGAGCTGTTGGCAGCTCTGAACGATCCCAAGACCGTTGAAATCATGCTCAACGCGGACGGCAAAGTCTGGCAGGAGAAGCTGGGCGAGCCGATGAAGTGCATCGGCACCCTTCGCTTCGCGCAGGCCCAAGCCATGATCGAAACCATTGCCGGCTACCACGGCAAGGAAGTCACGCGGCAGCGGCCGATCCTGGAAGGCGAGTTCCCGCTAGACGGTAGCCGCTTTGCCGGCCAGCTCCCCCCGGTCGTGCCCGCACCGACCTTTGCGATCCGCAAGAAGGCGGTCGCCATCTTCACCCTGGCGCAGTACGTCGAGCGCGGAATCATGACCGCGCAGCAGCGCGATTCCTTGATTGCCGCCGTGCGTGCCCACCGGAACATCCTGGTGATCGGCGGCACCGGCTCGGGCAAGACCACGCTGGTGAACGCGATCATCAACGAGATGGTGCTTCAAGACCCGACCGAACGGGTTTTCATCATCGAGGACACCGGCGAAATCCAGTGCGCCGCCGAGAACTACGTCCAGTACCACACCAGCATCGACGTGACCATGACGGCGCTGCTCAAGACCACGCTGCGCATGCGGCCCGACCGCATCCTGGTCGGCGAAGTGCGCGGCCCCGAAGCACTTGATCTGTTGATGGCCTGGAACACCGGGCACGAAGGAGGAGCCGCAACCCTGCACGCAAACAACGCCAAAGCGGGCCTTGATCGGCTCGCCATGCTCATCAGCATGCACCCCGATTCACCCAAACCCATTGAACCGCTGATAGGCGAGGCGGTTCACGTGGTCGTTCATATCGCCCGCACCCCTGACGGCTCGCGGCGCATCCAGGAAATCCTTGAGGTTTCCGGCTACGCCAACGGCCAGTACGCAACCAAAACCCTGTAACCCTGTAACCCTGTAAGGAGCTTAGACCCATGCAATCGACCCTTCCCGCGTTCCGCTTCGACAGCCGCGCCGTGTTCTACCTGGGCATGTTCGCCCTCTTGGCGTTCTTCCTGCTGGCCCCCCAGCACGCTTTCGCCTCCGAAGGCACCGGCGGTTCCCTGCCGTATGAAGGCTGGTTGACCAACCTGCGCAACAGCGTCACCGGCCCGGTGGCCTTCGCGCTGTCGATCATCGGCATCGTTGTCGCCGGCGGCATCTTGATCTTCGGCGGCGAACTCAACGGCTTCTTCCGCACGTTGATCTTCATCGTCCTGGTCATGGCCCTGCTGGTCGGCGCGCAGAACATGATGAGCACCTTCTTCGGCCGTGGCGCGGAAATCGCCGCCCTGACCGATGGCGTGCTGCACCAGGCCAAGGTCGCGGCGCTGGACATGGCCGGCTTCCCTGGTGAAGCCATCGCACGCTGGGCCGAACGCGGCCACATCGCGGGGTAAGTCATGGCACTGCGCGCGATCCCCATCCGTAGGGCCGGCAACCGAGAAAACCTGTTCATGGGTGGCGACCGCGAGCTGGTGATGTTCTCGGGCCTGCTGGCCGGGGCGCTGATTTTCAGCGCCCAAGAAGTGAGGGCAACGGTGTTCGGCATCGCCTTGTGGTTCGGCGCGTTATTCGTGCTGCGCCTCATGGCGAAGTCCGACCCGAAGCTGCGACACGTGTACCTGCGGCACCGCCGGTACAAGCCGTACTACCCGGCTCGCAGCACGCCCTTCCGTGAAAACACGCCGAGTCAAGGGAAGCAATACAAATGATCGAAGCAATCGCAATTGGCATTGCTGTACTCGGTGCGGTTCTGTTGCTCATCCTCTTTGCCCGTATCCGTCAGGTCGATGCCGAGCTGAAGCTCAAGAAGCATCGGTCGAAGGACGCGGGCCTGGCCGACTTGCTCAACTATGCCGCCGTGGTCGATGACGGCGTGATCGTGGGCAAGAACGGCTCCTTTATGGCCGCCTGGCTGTACCAAGGGGATGACAACGCCAGCAGCACCGAAGAGCAGCGGGAAATGGTGTCCTTCCGCATCAACCAGGCCCTGGCGGGCCTGGGCAGCGGCTGGATGGTTCATGTCGATGCCGTGCGCCGGCCGGCACCCAACTACTCCGAGCGCGGCGTCTCCACCTTCACCGATCCGGTGTCGGCCGCCATTGATGAAGAGCGCCGGCGGCTCTTCGAGGGCCTGGGCACGATGTACGAAGGGCACTTCGTATTCGCCGTGACCTGGTTTCCGCCAGTGCTGGCCCAGCGCAAGTTCGTTGAGCTGATGTTTGACGATGACGCGGTGACGCCCGACCACACGGCCCGCACCGTGGGCCTCATCGAGCAGTTCAAGCGCGAAATCCGCAGCCTGGAATCGCGCATGTCCTCGGCCGTCAAGCTCACGCGCTTGAAGGGCCACAAGATCGCCACGGAAGAGGGCAGGGAAGTCACGCATGACGACTTCCTGAGCTGGTTGCAGTTCTGCGTGACCGGCAACTATCACCCGGTGCAGCTCCCCAGCAACCCGATGTACTTGGACGCCGTGATCGGCGGGCAAGAGCTGTGGGGCGGCGTCGTTCCGAAGATCGGCCGCAAGTTCATCCAGGTGGTGTCCCTCGAAGGCTTCCCCTTGGAGTCAACGCCTGGCCTGCTGTCGGCCCTGGCCGAGCTGCCGAGTGAATACCGCTGGTCGAGCCGCTTCATCTTCATGGATCAGCACGAGTCCTTGAAGCACCTGGACAAGTTCCGCAAGAAGTGGAAGCAGAAGATTCGCGGCTTCTTCGACCAGGTTTTCAACACCAACACCGGCAGCGTCAACCAGGACGCGGCAACGATGGTGGCCGATGCCGAGGCGGCCATCGCCGAGGTCAATAGCGGCCTGGTGGCCGCCGGCTACTTCACGTCCGTGGTCGTGTTGATGGATGAGGATCGGGAGCGCCTGGCGGCCGCCGCGCTGTCGGTCGAGAAGGCCATCAACCGGCTGGCCTTCGCGGCGCGCATCGAGACGATCAACACGATGGACGCCTACCTGGGCAGCTTGCCCGGCCACGGCGTCGAGAACGTGCGCCGGCCGCTCATCAACACGATGAACCTGGCCGACCTGCTGCCGACAAGCTCCATCTGGACGGGCAGCGCCACCGCGCCGTGCCCGATGTACCCGCCGCTGGCCCCGGCGCTCATGCACTGCGTCACGGTCGGCGCTACGCCCTTCCGGCTGAACCTGCACGTGCGCGACCTGGGCCACACCTTCATGTTCGGCCCGACCGGCGCGGGCAAATCGACGCACCTGGGCATCATCGCCGCGCAGCTCCGGCGCTATGCCGGCATGTCGATCTACGCCTTCGACAAGGGCATGTCGATGTACCCGCTCGCGGCCGCAATCAATGCCGGCTCGAAGGGCAAGACTGGCCTGCACTTCACGGTGGCCGCCGACGATGACCGCCTGGCCTTCTGCCCGCTCCAGTTCCTCGAAACGAAGGCGGATCGGGCTTGGGCGATGGAGTGGATCGACACGATCCTTGCGCTCAACGGCGTGGACACCACGCCAGGGCAGCGCAACGAGATCGGCCACGCGATCATGAGCATGCACGCCAGCGGCGCGCGCACGCTCTCCGAGTTCTCGGTGACGATCCAGGACGAAGCGATCCGCGAGGCCATCAAGCAATACACGGTGGACGGCTCGATGGGCCACCTGCTCGATGCCGAAGAGGATGGCCTGTCGCTCTCCGACTTCACGGTGTTCGAGATCGAAGAGCTGATGAACCTCGGCGAGAAGTTCGCGCTGCCGGTGCTGCTGTACCTGTTCCGCCGCATCGAGCGCGGCCTTAAAGGCCAGCCGGCCGTCATCATCCTGGACGAAGCCTGGTTGATGCTGGGCCACCCGGCGTTCCGCGCCAAGATTCGGGAATGGCTCAAGGTCTTGCGCAAGGCGAACTGCCTGGTGCTCATGGCTACGCAAAGCCTTTCCGACGCGGCCAACTCGGGCATCTTGGATGTGATCGTGGAATCGACCGCGACCAAGATTTTCCTGCCGAACGTCTATGCCCGCGACGAGGACACGGCGGCGCTCTATCGCCGCATGGGCCTCAACAAGCGGCAAATCGAAATCCTCGCCACGGCGGTTCCGAAGCGGCAGTACTACTACGTCTCCGAGAACGGCCGCCGCCTCTATGACCTCGCCCTGGGGCCGCTGGCCCTGGCCTTCGTCGGCGCGTCCGACAAGGAATCGGTCGCCGCCATCAAGAGCCTGCAAGCGAAGTTCGGCCATGAGTGGGTCGATCACTGGCTGGCCGGCCGCAATCTGAATCTCAATGACTACCTGGAGGCCGCATGAGCTTTGCCGACACCCTCAAGGGCTTGATCTTCAAGAAGCCCGCCACGGCCGCAGGACGCGACTGGCGCGATCAAGTTCCTGTTCGGCGCGCAGCAGCCCAGCATCGTGTGCGCGGTGCTCCAGGTGTGCGACGTGGCCTTGCAGCCAGGCGAGCAAGTCAACTCGATCAACCTGGGCGACACGGCCCGGTGGACGGTCGAGCCGGCCATCACCGGCAGCGGCCCCAACGAAGTGCAGCACCTCATCATCAAGCCGATGGATGTTGGCCTGGAAACCAGCCTCATCGTGACGACGAACCGCCGCGCCTATCACCTGCGCCTGCGCTCGCATCGCACCGAGTACATGCCGCAAGTCTCGTTCACCTACCCCGAGGACGCGCTTGCGAAGTGGGACGCGATCCAGCGCCGCGAAACGCAAGAACGCACCGACCG
This sequence comes from Delftia sp. PX-1, assembly GCF_055797465.1. Lineage (NCBI taxonomy): Bacteria > Pseudomonadati > Pseudomonadota > Betaproteobacteria > Burkholderiales > Comamonadaceae > Delftia > Delftia sp. PX-1. The sequence continues at coordinate 15,712 of NZ_CP184764.1, read as the reverse complement.
CACCATCCCGCAGACCGGCGAGTACCTGGGCGATCTCAAGTTCGACTATGACCTGTCCGGCTCGGCGAGCTGGAAGCCGGTGCGTGTGTTCAACGATGGCCGCAAGACCATCATCGAAATGCCCGGAACGATGGAGCAAACCGAAGCGCCGACGCTCCTGGTCGTGCGCCGCGAGGGCGGCATCTTCCGCGACGAGGAAACCGTGATGGTGAACTATCGCGTGCAGGGCAATCGCTACATCGTGGACACGGTGTTTGACCGCGCGATCCTGATTGCCGGTGTTGGTGGAAGCCAAGACCGCGTGACTATCTCCCGGAGGAAGTGACCATGCGCAAGATCATCTTTGCTGCGCTGTTCGTCCTCGCCCTGGGCGGCTGCGCGACCACCGGCCAATACGGCAACTTCGTCCCGCCGACCGCAACGGTCGATCAGCAGCAGCTCGCCCGCGAAGCGGTGCAGCAGCTCGCTGTGCTGTACCCGCCGGCCAAGACGCGCCTGGAGCTGCAACAGGCCACGCCTGATGCCTTCGGCCAGGCCCTGGTGCTGACGTTGCGCGAGCGCGGCTATGCCCTACTGGAGTTCAACCCGGCCAGCGCGAAGGCGCAGGCCACGGCGGCCAGTGAGCCGGCATCGCCGGCGGCCCTGCCGCTGCGGTACGTGCTCGACCAGGCCGGCGACTCGAACCTGTACCGCCTGACTCTGTTGGTCGGCCATCAATCCATCACCCGCCCGTACCTGGTGCAAGACGGCAGCTTTGCGCCGGCTGGGTATTGGGTGCGCAAGGAGTGACCTATGAGTGACCAAGCCGATCAAATGGCACCGGACGCCTCGCCGGGCGCGGTATCGAAGAAGTCCGGCGTGCGGCGTGTCAACAACATGCCGATGTACATCCTTGCGGCCGCGCTGGGTGCCTTCCTGCTGGTGATGATGCTGGTCGCGGCGGATCGCGCTGCGAAGCAGAACGCACCGGCGCAAGGCGCGGCCGAGAAGGCGGGTAACACGTCGATGTTCGCCAAGGAGATCGTCGGCGACAGGGATGGCGGCACGGTAGAAGCGGCCTCGCCGCTCAAGCCGCCGGAGCTGGCGACCGGGCCAGAGGCTGCGCCGGTGCTTGTCGCGCGCCCCGACCTGGACGCGCCGCCGCCACCGCCCAGCGGCAACCTGGGCCAGCCGGTGCATGACGATGAAGCCGACCGCATCCGCATGGCGAAGCTGCAAATGTTCCAGGAAGCGGTCAAGGCCAAGACGGGCGTTCGTGTCGATGCGCCGCGCAGCAGCGGGTCATCGGGCGCGCAGCCGGGCACGCCGCAGACGCGCGACGAAATGCTGTCCCGCCTGGCGGCTGTGCGGCAGCAAATCGGTGCGCAAGCATCGGGCGATCCGACCGCCGCCTATCAGGCCCGGCTCGCGCAGCTTCGCGCCTCGGGCGTCGGCGGCCAGCAGGCCGGCGGCGGCGTGGGTGGTGGTGCGCCGCAGCTCTTGCAAACCGCCGGTGGCGGCCAGGGCAAGAACTACGCGCAGTTCGCGGGAAGCGGCCAGGGCGACCGTTGGCGGCTGGACTCCCAGCCCGAAGCGCCGCGCTCGCCCTTCGAGCTGCGCGCCGGCTTCGTGGTGCCGGCCACGCTCATTTCGGGCATCAACTCCGACTTGCCGGGCCAGATCATGGCCCAGGTCGCGCAGAACGTGTACGACACGCCGACCGGCAAGCATCTGCTGATTCCGCAAGGCTCGCGCCTGGTCGGGTCGTATTCGAGCGATGTTGCCTACGGTCAGTCGCGCGTGCTTGTGGCTTGGCAGCGCATCGTGTTCCCCGATGGCAAGGCGATGGACATTGGCACGATGCCGGGCGCGGATAGCGCCGGGTACGCGGGCTTCAATGACCAGGTGAATAACCACTACCTGCGCGTGTTCGGCTCGGCCTTCCTCATGTCGGGCGTCATCGCCGCCGTGAGCATGAGCCAGGACAACAGCGGTTCCACCGGCAATCAGCAGCGCGCCAGCGATGCTTTGAGCGAAGCACTTGGGCAAGTGCTGGGCAACACCATCGCCCAACTCGTTTCCAAGAATCTGAACATTGCCCCGACCTTGGAAATCCGCCCCGGCTATCGGTTCAACGTCATCGTGACCAAGGACATGACGTTCTCGAAGCCGTACCAATCGTTTGACTACTAACGCCAGGAGAAAGCAAATGAAGCAGAAGTTTTTAGCCGCTAAAGTCGCTCTCGCCGTCACTCTGATGGCCGGGTCGATCACCACCATGTCGCCCGCGCAGGCCGGCATTCCCGTCATCGACGGCGGGAACCTGGTGCAGAACGTCATGACGGCCATCGAGTCGGTGGCGCAGACGCTCAAGCAAATTGAGCAGTACCAAACCCAGCTCCAGCAGTACGAAAACATGATCCAGAACACGGTCGCGCCGGCGGCCTATATCTGGGATCAGGCGCAGTCCACGATCAACGGGCTGATGAATGCGGTCGATACGCTGAACTACTACAAGACCCAGCTCGGCAGCATCGACTCGTACCTGGGCAAGTTCCAGGACGTGGCCTACTACCGCAGCTCGCCGTGCTTCAACGGCACCGGCGGCTGCACGCCCGCCGAACAGGCCGCAATGGCCGAGAACCGCCGCCTGGCGAGCGAGAGCCAGAAGAAGGCCAACGATGCCTTGTTCAAGGGCCTGGATCGCCAGCAGGACGCCTTGAAGTCCGACGCGCGCCAGCTCGAACGGCTCCAGTCGGCCGCGCAGGGCGCGAACGGGCAAATGCAGGCCATCGGCTTCGCCAACCAGCTCGCGGCCCAGCAGGCAAACCAGCTTCTGCAAATCCGGGGCCTCATGGTCGCGCAGCAGAACGCCATCGCCACGCGGATGCAGGTCGAAGCCGACCGTGAAGCGCAGCAGCAAGCCGCCGGCGAGGCGCTGCGCAAGGGCGAGTACAGGGCCAGTCCGGCCCGTAATTGGTAAGGGGGATACATGCGCCTATCCAAACCCTCGATCCTGGCAGCGGCCGCCCTTGTGGCGGCCCTGCTGGCCGGCTGCGAGAAAAAGCCCGAGCCGGTGACGCTGCCCGAAGTGAATGCCGAGAACTGCAAACCCGAGAACATCGCCAAGCTCGATAAGAGCGTGCAAGAGGCGTTTTCATCGCAGTGCCTGCGGGCCGGCTCGTTCAAACCTAGCGAACCTAAGTCCTGGTGAGGTACTGACGAATGAGAATGCCAGCCAGCTTGAAACTCGCCCTGCCGCTGCTCGTTTGGCTGGCGTTCTTTTCTACGGACGCTTCCGCCCAAATGAACAGCTCGGGCCTCTTCGATGACGTTCTGAACCGCTACAACGCCGCCGCCAGCGGCTGGGCCGGTGTCATCACCAACGCCGCATCCTGGTTGTTCTGGCTGCTGGTGACGATCTCGATGGTCTGGACGTTCGGCATGATGGCCTTGCGCAAGGCCGACATTGGGGAGTTCTTCGCGGAGCTTGTCCGCTTCACCATCTTCACCGGCTTCTTCTGGTGGTTGCTGACGAACGGCCCTAACTTCGCCTCGACCATCTATGCGTCGCTACGCCAAATTGCCGGCAACGCGACGGGCTTGGGTCAAGCCTTGTCGCCTTCCGGCATTGTCGATATTGGCTTTGCCATCTTCTACAAGGTGATGGATCAGTCCTCGGTGTGGTCGCCGGTGGACAGCATGGCCGGCATCCTCATGGCCGTTGCCATCTTGATCGTGCTCGCGCTCATCGGCGTGAACATGCTTCTTCTCCTGGCGTCTGGTTGGGTGCTCGCCTATGGCGGCGTGTTCTTCCTCGGCTTCGGTGGGTCGCGGTGGACTTCCGACATGGCGATCAACTACTACAAGACCGTGCTGGGTGTGGCCGCGCAGCTCATGGCAATGGTGCTGCTGGTCGGCATCGGCAAGACCTTTCTGGATGACTACTACGCGCGCATGAGCGAGGGGATCAACCTCAAGGAAATGGGCGTGATGCTCATCGTCTGCGTGATCCTGCTGGCACTCGTCAACAAGATTCCGGCGCTCATCGCCGGCGTCATCACCGGCGCGAGCGTGGGCGGTGCCGGCATCGGCAACTTCGGCGCAGGCGCGGCCCTCGGTGCCGCTGGCATGGCGGCCGCAGCAGCGGCAACCGGCGGCGCTGCTCTGGCGGCCGGCGCGGCCTCGGCCGCCGGCGGTGCTTCTGCGGTCATGGCCGCGTTCTCGAAGGCCAATGAAAACGTCTCGTCCGGGTCGGATGTCATGTCCATGCTGGGCGGTGGTGGTGGCGGCGACTCTGGCGGTGGTGGTGGCGGTGAAGCCGGCACCAGCACGCCCCTGGGCCAAGCCGCCGGCTTCGGTGGCGGCGGTGGCGACTCTGGCGGCGGCGGCAGCAGCGGCGGCGAGTCGAAGGGCGGCGACAAAGGCGGCGACAAGGCCGGCGGCGATAAGGCCGGCTCCAGCTCGAAGGGTGGCGAAGGCGGCGGCCAGAAGGCCAGCGGCGGCGGTGACGCCGGCGGCGCGAAGGCCGGCCAGGGTGGCGGCCAGGGCCAGGGAGCGGGGCAGGGCGGCCAGCAGGACGCACCTGGTAGTACCGGCCCCGGCATGCTGGCCTCGGCCGCTTCCGCGCTTGGCAAGGCCGGCCGCGTCACGGCCGACGCCGGCGCGAACTTGGCGAAGGGTGTAGGTGCGGTGGCGGCCGCGAAGGCCGCCAGCATGCGCGACTCGGCGATGGAACGCATCGCCGACACCACCGGCGGAAAGATCGCGGCCGCGATCAAGGCGCAGGGCGGCAGCTCGGCCGACACGAGCATCGACGTGCCCGATCAACAACCCTCGCCGACCTTCGGCGACAACAGCCTGGCCGGAGCTGACAGCTCTGCCGATCCCGAGTCCGAAGTAGCCGCGTTCCGTGACGGCGGCCGCAACGACAAATCTGCGTAACCCAAAGGAGTGTTCATCATGAAGAAGAAGTTGCTTTCCATCGTGGCCGCTGTGGCGGCCCTCTGCTCGGTCGGCACGGCCAGCGCGCAAGACGTGCTGACCGGCGACACCCGCCTGGCTTGCGAGGCGATCCTGTGCCTCGCAAGCGGCACCCGCCCGAGCGAATGCGCGCCGTCGCTTCGCAAGTATTTCAGCATCACGGCGCGGAAAATGTCCGACACGATCAAGAAGCGCAAGAACTTCCTCGATCTGTGCCCGGTGTCGAACCAGACGCCGGAAATGTCCGCGCTGGTGTCGGCCATGTCGCGCGGCGCTGGCCGTTGCGATGCGCAGGCCCTGAATCAAACGCTGGTGTTCTGGCAGGGCTACGAGGACGGGACGACGTACATCAGCAACCAGATGCCCGACTACTGCGCGGCCTACACCAACCACGCTTACACCGATTTCAGCAGCACCAAGCCGCGCTATGTCGGCACGCCAGAAAGGGGCGGGTATTGGGTCGAAGCGGCCGACTATGACCGGGCGCTGGCCGAGTACAACGAACGCATCCGGCGCGAGGACGAAGAGCGCCGCCGCGCTTCCTGGGGGGGTTACTGACATGCCCTTTGCTGCCGACCTTCCGCCGCAGCTCCAGGAGCGCGTCGTGTGCGCCGTTTCGGCGGCCGTGAAGTACGAAGTGCCGGCCAACATCGTGTTGGCCGTCGCGGAGAAGGAAGGCGGCAAGCCGGGCCAGTGGGTGCGCAACTCGAACGGCACTCATGACGTGGGGCCGATGCAGTTCAACACGGCTTACCTGCGCGACCTGGCCCGCTACGGCATCACGGCGGACGATGTAGCGGCCGCTGGCTGCTACTCGTTCGACCTCGCCGCCTGGCGCTTGCGGATGCACATTCGCAACGACAAGGGCGATCTCTGGACGAAGGCCGCGAATTACCACTCACGCACGCCGCAGTACAACGCGGTGTATCGCGCCGACCTGATGCGCAAGGCCGCCAAGTGGGCGGATTGGCTCGAAGCTCGGTTCGTCACGCTGGACGTGACGAAGGCGGGGGCCACGCCCTCGATGCCGACCGGGCCAGCGCCGGCGGTGCAAGCCGCCCAGCAGGCCACGGCAGCGGCCCCAGCGGCCGCGCCGGCGGCCAGGCCGGCAGCAGCTCCATCCATCAACGTCGCGGGCGGCTACGTGCCGCGCTCGATCTCCTTCAACAACAGAAGCGAAGGCTCGCCGGAGTAGGGCGGGCCTTCCGATTTAGCGGCTAAAACATGGACAAATTCCACGCCTTCATGATGCGCTACACGCTCGGTTTCGGCCGGGTGCTGACCGCCTATTGCAACTGGGCCGAATCGCAGGCCAAGGGGCAATTCGATCTGCTCTTGCTGGGCCTCGGCCCGATCTTCGCGCTGGGTCTGCTGCTGTGGGCGCTGCCGGCATGGATCGGCAAGCCCATTGCCTTCGTGCTGTCGCTTCCTGCGCTGTACATCATCTTCCTGGTGCTGCGCGCCTATGCCTCACGCGGGGGCAAGCGCGGATGAAGCCCTTGCACGTGCCGGATGGGACGGTCGAAGCGTTGAAGTGGCTCGCGCTGGCCCTGATGACCGGCGATCACGTCAACAAGTACCTGTTCAATGGCACGCTGCCGTTTCTCTTCGAGGCCGGCCGCCTGGCGCTGCCGATCTTCGTTTTCGTGCTGGCCTACAACCTGGCTCGACCTGGTGCATTCGAGCGCGGCGCGTACACGCGCACGATGAAGCGCCTCGCGGTGTTCGGCGCTGTGGCCTCGGTGCCCTTCGTCGCCCTGGGTGGCCTGTCCGCCGGGTGGTGGCCCCTCAATGTCTTGTTCACGCTCCTGGTCGTGACGGCGTGCGCCTACCTGGTGGAAAAGGGCGGCCCGCTGCACCTGGTCGGCGCCGGCCTGGTGTTCCTGGTCGGTGGCGGCCTGGTCGAATACTGGTGGCCGGCCGTGGCCTTCGGCCTGGCGGTGTGGTCGTACCGCAAGCGGCCCACCTGGGCCGCCGCGGCCGTCGCGCTGCTCGCCTGCGCGGCGCTGTGGTTCATCAATCGCAACCTGTGGGCGCTGGCCTCGCTGCCGCTGCTCCTGGTCGCTTCCCGCGTCGATCTGCCCATGCCGCGCCTGCGCTGGGCGTTCTACGCCTATTACCCGCTGCACCTGGCCGCTCTGTGGTTGATCCGCATCCCCATGAGCAAGGCCGGCTACCTGTTCTTCTGATTTGGAGTCCGCACCATGCGCAAAGCCCTTTTTCTGACCCTCTCCTTGGCGTCCCTTGCCTTCGCGCCTGGCGCGATGGCCGCCGGCGCTGCCGGCATGGCGGCCGTGAGCTATGGCGAGCCGGTCTTGACCGCTGTTTCGGTGTCCTTCTCCGACAGCAGCACCACGTTCCGGCCGGACGCTTCCACGGCCGAGCTGCTGGCCGAGGCGAAGGGGGCCACGATCATCTACGTCAGCGGTCGCACCAGCACGCTACGCCCCAGCGCGGCCGATGAGGCCCTGGCCTTGCGCCGGGCCTTGTCGGCCCGCCAGTACCTGATTGCGCGCGGCGTGTCGCCGCTCAAGATCATGGTGAACTTCGCTTCGGCATCCGACTTCGTGGCCGACAACTCGACGCCAGAAGGGCGGCACCAGAACCAGCGCGTGGACATTGAAGTCATCTACGTGCCTACGTACTAAAAGCCGCTCGCTTCGGTCTAGCGGCTGCGTCACCTGCCTAGTGGTGAGCAGTCGGGGGCATCCCGACACCCAATTTCCTAACCAACCCTCAAGGTCGTGTCTATGCAATCAACCAAGAAGTGTCTAGCCCTCGTTATTCCATTGCTCGCCCTCGCGGGCTGCGCTGCGTTGGATCAAGTCGCCAAGGATGTGCAGAAGGCCACCGCCCCGGTGATGCTCACGGAATCCCTGCCGCAAATCTGCCAGGCCGCGAAAGACAACCAGGTGCGAGCAAACGGCCTCTATGCCAACAAGGGCCTTGCGGTCAGCGGTGAAGTGCGCTCCGTCACCGAAGGCTTCCAGCCTCGCTATCGGGTGTTCCTGCGCTCCGGCCAGGTTTCGGTGCATGCCGGTACAGACAACAAGCTCAACGTCACCCAGCTTTCAACCGGGAAAACCGCTCGGGTGTCGGGTGTCGTGTCGGACGTGAGCTACGACTACAACGGGTGTTCGATCTCGCTGAAAGACGCGACGTTTTAACTGCGCTGCTGGCGTCCCCTAGCGGGCCTCCATCGCCGTTCCTGGCGATGCTGCAGGCCCGTTTTCCTTGACAGCATCGCCATTTCTGACGATGCTGGCCAAGTCCGATTTACTCCAAGGGAAAAGTCATGCGTTACCCCGGCGGGAAGGGCGGTGCCGGCGTCTATCAGACGATCATCAACAACATTCCGCCCCACGACACCTACATCGAAACGCACCTGGGCGGCGGGAACATCCTGGAGCGCAAGCGCCCCGCTGCGCGCAGCATCGGGATCGACATTGACCGCGAGGTGATCCAGGCGTGGCAGCAGCTCGACGTGGACGGCCTGGAGCTGCATTGCGGTGATGCGGTGGCCTGGCTCGAAGGCCACGCCTTCACCGGCCGCGAGTTCGTCTATGTCGATCCGCCCTACGTGATGGACAGCAGGCGCGGCGGCAAGCTGTACCGGCACGAATACGACGACGCCGACCACGTGCGGCTGCTCGACGTGCTGGCCGGCCTGCCCTGTGCTGTGATGGTGTCGGGCTACGACTCGCCGATCTACGACAGCTCGCCTCTGGCGACCTGGCGCACCATCGAGTTCAACGCGATGACGCGCGGCGGCATTGCGATTGAACGGCTCTGGATGAACTACCCCGAGCCGGACGCCCTGCACGATCTGCGCTACCTGGGCAACAACTTCCGCGAGCGCGAGCGCATCAAGCGGAAGAAAGCCCGCTGGCAAGCGAAGCTCGCCAAGCTCGACCCACTGGAGCGGGCGGCGATCATGGAATGCCTGCGCGAGCTGGAAGCGGTCGAATAGGTCACGCCTCGGACTGCACCTGGTTGTGCAGCGCCCATACCCGTTTCACCTGGCTTTCGCTGCATCCGGCCAGCCTGGCCGCCTCCGGGATGCTGTGGCCTGCGGTACGCAAGGCCACGATCCGATCATGCACCTTCGTGTTCGGCTTGCGGCCGGTGAAGCGCCCGGCGTTCTTCGCCAGCTCGACGCCTTGCCGCTGCCGCTCGCGGCGATCCTCGTAGTCGTCGCGGGCGATCTGCAAGGCCAGCTTCAAAAGCATGTCCTGGACGGACTCCAGGACAACCTTTGCAACGCCCTTGGTGTCATTTTCAGAAGACGACTGCACGGAATATCAGGAGTCGGCTGCACTGGTGGATTGCAGCGCGGTGTACAGGGCCGTCTTGCTCACCTTGAGCCGTGTAGCGGCCTCTCGGACATTAAGCCCGTTGGCGATGTGCTCCCGCGCTCGCTGCAACTTGTCGGCGGTGACAACCGGCTTTCGCCCGCCCTTCCTCCCACGAGCGGCGGCGGCAGTCAACCCGGCCTTGGTGCGCTCGCGGATCAAGTCGCGCTCGAACTGGCCCAGCGCGCCGAACACGTGGAAGATGAGCCGCCCGCCTGGCGTGGTGGTGTCGATGGCTTCCGTCAGAGAACGGAAGCCGACGCCTCGCGCTTCCAGCGCGCCTATCGTTTCGATTAGGTGCGGCATAGAGCGCCCGAGCCGATCCAGCCGCCAGACGGCCAGCACGTCGCCGTCGCGCAGGTAGGCCAGCGCATCAGCCAAGCCGGGGCGGTCGGCCTTGGCCCCGGAAGCCGTGTCCTCGAAAACGCGCTCGCAGCCTGCCTTGCGTAGCGCATCCGTCTGCAAGGCGGTGTCCTGTTCCGCCGTCGATACCCGCGCATAGCCGATCAGTGCCATTTGCCGCCTCTCTTGTCCGTCATTCCGTCCGCCTATCTTAATGTCCGACAACCCGTTGTGCAATAACTTTGCTGGACAGTGTCCGGCATGGCCGACTAATGATCGTTTGACGGACATTGACGGTAAGGCATTTTTGCATTACTATGTGAAGCATCAACCTTGATTGCGAGGGCAAACCACCATGACCACATTGACCGTTACCGCACGGGGACAAGTGACGTTTCGGAAGGACGTACTGCAACACCTCGGCATCAGGCCAGGCGACAAGATCGAGCTGGACTTGTTGCCAGACGGTCGGGGCGTGCTCAAGGCGGCACGGCCCGCAGGGACGATAGCCAGCTTTGTCGGCCTGCTCGCGGGCAAGACGCAGAAGGTTGCCACCATCGAAGAAATCAACGAGGCGGCGGCGCAAGGCTGGGCAGGTAAGCAATGAAGGTCGCAGTCGATACCAACGTCCTTGTGCGTGCGGTTGTGCGTGACGATCCCGCACAAGCGGACGTTGCCGCCGCAGTCTTGACCGACGCCGAGTTGATCGCGGTCGCGCTGCCGTGCCTATGCGAATTTGTTTGGGTGCTGCTGCGTGTCTACGGCTTCCAGCAAGCCGACGCGGCCAGCGCGATCCGGGCACTACTGGCCGCCGCGAATGTGGAAGTGAACCGGCCTGCCGTGGAGGCTGGCTTGCTGGTGCTCGACGCGGGCGGAGACTTTGCCGATGGCGTCATTGCCTACGAAGGCAACTGGCTTGGCGGGGAAACCTTCGTTTCCTTCGATAAGAAGGCGGTGGCACTTCTCACGGCGCAAGGGCAATCAACGCGCCTTTTGTGACGGACATGAGCATGAACGAATTCCGCCGACTGGCCGCGAAGATCGACCAACACATGCAGCAGCTTGCCGCCCAGGGTGTCAGCGAGGCCCATGCCATCATCAATCGCATGATGGGGTACGGGCCTGACCTGCACAGGATTTGGGTCGGCACATCCGATCAGCAGCTCATGGCGCTGTCCCGCGAGTTCCCAGGGTTCTACCGCTACGCCCGCATCATGGAAGAGGCATCCGAAGCCGAGCGCCGCAAGGCTTCGCGGCCCTATGACGGCATGGCCGAGTTCTCCGAACAGCACAAGCAAATGGGCGCGCAACTGCTGACCACGGCGGCCACGCTTGAGCGTGGCTACCAGGCGTTTCGTGCGAGCGGCAGTCTCCAAGACTTCCGGCCTCAGCTCGACGAGCTGGGCCGCCTGCATCGGCAATGGCTGTCCGACCTGGAAGCCTTCAAAGACTCGCTGCGCACGCAGGGCGCAGAACCCAAGGTGCTGGAATACGTGAACGAGGCTTTCGGCCGCCTGGCCGAGCGCATCAAGCAGCTTGCCGGTTGATCGCCGGAATTTTCGGCGGTTCCGGCTTTGTCGCGCCGTGCACAAGAGTTCTGAGCAATTCCGATCTCTCGCGGCGCTTCGTGCATAGAACTTCTGACCGTTCCCGGTCAGAAGTTCTATGCACACACGGCGGCCAGCCCAGTGAACTGGTGCAGTCGCCTTCTGAAAACGACACTTGGCCTCGGCCGCCAGGTCGGATAGATCGACCACGCCAGGGACGGCGAGGCGTGCGCCCTGCGCGCGGATCGACGCCACCAGGCGTTCGGCCTCGGGCAGCGGTAGCCGGCTGATGCGGTCGATCTTCTCGGCAACCACGACTTCACCGGGTTGCAGGTCGCCGATCATGCGCAGCAGCTCGGCGCGATCGGCGCGTGCGCCCGATGCCTTCTCGCGGTAGATGCCGGCGACGTAGAAGCCGGCGGCCCGCGTGCTCTCCACGATGGCGTTCTGGCGGGACAAGTCCTGCTCGTCGGTGCTCACGCGCATGTAGATGCGCGCCACCTTGAAGCTGACGCCCTGCGCCTGGTGCTCGGCCGGCGTCCGCATGATGCGGTCGGCACCTTCCACCAGGTCAGCGCCACCGACGCGCAGCGGCGGCGTCTTGGCGAGGGCCTGGCGCACTTCGCGGGATTGGCGCGGCATCGCGGCGATCTTGGTTTCCTGGGCGGTGCGCGGCGTGATGATCGCGCTGCGCTTCGCCGGCTTCTTCCCTGGGAAGTAGCCGTTGCGGCTGGTCATGGTGTCCTCCGGTTCATTTGGGTATAGGCAATTTGGCCCCCCATGCTACCCCCGGCCAAGAATGCCGTCAGCGGACTTATCTTGGCCGGGTCGTTTTTGCCGGGTCTAAATGGCCGCTGTGGATCTCATCGTCAGAAATGGGGTCTCCTCGTTTTCAGTGCAATAAGTGACGGTACGAAAAGCTAGCACTGGCGCGGAGGTGGTGTTGGTAGATCGTTGATTTCATTGACTTTCCTGTTCACTTTCAAATCTGCGATTCGTGGCGTCAAACCGTGGTCGGTTTCATCCATTGGTGCCAGTTATCGATGCATTTGGCCGCGAAGGCAGGATTTGGTCAGCATAGCGGTCAACCGGGAAGCGAAACACACCCCGCAAGTTGATGCTCTCCAGCCTGGTGGGCGCAATCTTCCCGATCAGTTCCGGTGGAATGACCTGGCGGCGGTTCGACCAGCGATCCAGGACCGCCTGCATCTGTGAGGTATTCCACGCCATCACGATGTTGGCCATCAGGCTCAACGCATCGGCCACAGCCTGCATTTCATCGACACGTTTGGCCTGCGCCGGGCTGATCCGGCCGGTATAAATGGCGCGCTTGAGGGCGTTAACAGCCTCGCCCCGATTGAGCACCCGGCGCAACTCGTTCCTGAAAGCGTCCTTGACAAAGTAGTCAGCCAAAAACGCCGTACGCAGCAACCGCCCCAATTGCACGCCAGCCTCATAGATTGGATCGCCCTGGGCGGCAGAACCGAACCGCGCAAGAGCTGCCACCGCACTGGCATGTCCGCTCATGACCGAGGCTGCCAGGTGCACCAGACTATCCCAATGCTTTTCGATCAAAGCGACGTCGACATTGGCTTCGCACACCGCAGCGATTTCTGCGGGCACTTTGGTGCCGCGTGGCACAAAGAGGTGGCGCTGTTTGAGTTCCTTCAACCGCGGGCAAAGATCAAAACCAAGCAAACGGGCATGTGACATGGCAAAGTCGGTGTAGCCATGGGTATCCACAGCAAGCTGGCTGGTCTCCAGCTTTTCTTGGCGGATGACACCTTCAATGGCCACGCCCGCCTGGCGCTCATTGAGCACAAAGGGCTGCGCATGGAAGATGCCCCACCGGTCTTTTACATGGGAGTAGATTCCAATGGAAGGTGTGTTGCGCCGAGGATCAAGCCGGGCTTGCCACACCCGTTTGGTGGTCTCCATGCTCATCATGTCAGAAGATGCCAAATCGGACCGCCCCCAGGTGGCGGCAATCGGGTGTCGCTGCATGAATTCCAGCACAGCCTGGCAGGCCTGGCTCAGACGCCGTTCGTCCCGCGCCCAGCGCATGGCCTGGCGAATGCTGGTGGCAGACAATTGCGGAATCATGCGCGCGCATTCGACCGCAGTCAGACTGGTGCCGTGGGCCATGATGCCGGCATAGACCATCAGCAGCTCGTCGGTAGAGCGCGGCTCACGTCCGAGCATGATCCAGCTAAAGCGCACCTGGGCGTCAACGGCCAGAATCACTTCCGGCAATTGAACCTCACCGATGCGGTGATCCAAAGCCGCGCGCAGCTTGGTCACTTCTGGGTCTTCGTCCTCTGCGGGCAATGGCGACAAATGGAGTTCATCATCCACGCGCAGTACGCCACTGCGGGCTGCAGCGGCCACCGCATCGACACCGGCAGTTACTCTGGCCAGCAAAGGCTTCAAGAAAGTGGCAGCCTTGCTGGGTAACGATAGACGGGCATAGTGTTTCTTGGACTCTGCCTGCCAACGCTCGTCCGTGAAGAACAAGCGCGCACGACCCCGAAAGCTCAGGCTGTGCTCAATCCAGACCGAGCCATTGCGCACCGCGCGGCGCAGGGCAAACAGGGTGGCCACCTCCAACGCCTGAAACGCCCGTTCCCGGTCTGGGCTGGAGATCGAAACCTGCCAGATCATTCCCAGACTTGGTGCCACCACTTCAACTGGCAGCTTTCTGGATCCTTTGAGATATAAAGCTTGCAGCTTGGCAAGGTACTCGATGGCAGGATGCTCGCCGGTGGCCTGCCAGGGCAGCTTTGCAATGGCGACGAGCAACGACCGCACGGGGCGAATTCCATCAATCAATCCCTCGCGGACCAGGGAGGCCCTGCTCGGTGGTTTGCGTTTCTGGGTTTCGGTGATCAAGGCTTCAAGACGGGCACGCAACTCAGCATCTGGCACCGCACCTTGCGCGCTCAAGGCAACAAGTTCGCCGAGCAGCGTTTTGTACATTGCGGCCCAATTGACGGTAGCGGGGACATCGGCGGCAGCCTGACGCCACAGATCGGCGATCCGGCGCTGCACCATAAGGATCAACTGGTCTGTGGTGGTGAACAGGCAATACCGAAGAAAGCATGCGACCTCCACGGTGCGCGCTGGCTCTTTGATCTTGGCTCCGGCTGAGGGCGGCCTGGAGACAAGTCGGCGCGCGTAGCGGCGCAAGATGAGATCGGGGATGTCTGCCAGGTGCTTATGAACGTCCAGCGTGTAAAGCAGGTCGATGCGCTCCAGTACCTCGCTGATTTGGCGGGTTGAGTGTTTCGCCGGTGCAGCCCATAGCCAACTCTGCTGGGTTTGTCCATCTGGGCGCAGCTCTGAAACTGAGGCTCGCCAGCGATCAAGTGTTGCTGGATCAACGCTGGCGGCGATGGCGGTGCCTGTTTCAACTTCAAGCTGGGCAAGTGCCGCCGCAATCAGTGTCCGAATTGCCCGCTCGTGCACGATCACCAGCTTGTTCTTGTACAGCCATTGACGCGCCCGCACGAGTACTGGAATTACCCGAAAGGCACCGAGCAAACGCCCACTCATGCGCAGGAAACCAATATGGAGCGCCAGACCAAGCTTGTGGGAATCACCTCGGCGTGCATTGATTGCGTCGCGCTCGGCACCATCGAAGGTGAAAAATGCCTTCATCTCGAAGTCGCTGATATCGCGGGGGAGCCCACGCATCCCCAAAAACGTTGTGTGCCAACCCTGCATCGTGAACCTCAAAAGTGGGAGGCCACCATACCCGTTTACAAAGCGAACAGGAAAGTCAATGAAATCAACGGTCTACCCAGACCACCCCCGCGCCAGTGCTAGCTTTGCGTACCGTCACTTATTGCACTGAAAACGAGGAGACCCC
Source organism: Delftia sp. PX-1 (assembly GCF_055797465.1). Taxonomy (NCBI): domain Bacteria; kingdom Pseudomonadati; phylum Pseudomonadota; class Betaproteobacteria; order Burkholderiales; family Comamonadaceae; genus Delftia; species Delftia sp. PX-1. The sequence goes on along the minus strand of NZ_CP184764.1, from coordinate 641 downwards.
CCGGAAGCCCTAGCCGCCGCGCGCCATGGGCGTGTAGGCGTCTTGAGACGCTGCAGCCCACATTGCAGATGTAGAGCGCGGCCAGCGAAAGCAGCGCCGGGGTTCCCGCCTGTTCGGGGGACGTGGGACGGCTACCGGGAGGCCAGAAGGGTTTCAGCCACGAATTCCTGGCGGCGTTGCTTGTCCTGTGCGCTGCCCTGGTTGCGGAACAGCGATTCAGATTGCATGTAGCAATACAGCAGGAAGGCGCGCGCCTTCGCCTCGTCGGCGTCAAAGCCAAGTTCGGCAAAGCATTCCTGGAGATACACCAAGCGCTTCGCATCGACAGCATCCACGATCCTGCGCGCCATGTCGTCGCGCCGTGCCCAGGCACGGATGGCCAGTTCCACCGAGGCACCCTTGGCCGCCGCGCGCCCGTGGAATGGCAGCTCGACAAGTTCGCGGATCAGGTCTGCTGCGTGCACGCCCTGCTTGCGATAGCGGGCAATGATTTGCTCGGTCTGCGCTTCCTGCCAGCTGAGCAGAACCCGGCCGAGCAAGTCTTCTCTATCTTTGAAGTGCCAGTAGAAGCTCCCGCGGGTTACTTGCATGATCTTGGCAATGACGTCCACCCGCACGGCATCGATACTTCGGTGAATCAA
>NZ_CP184763.1:6295000-6367650 GCF_055797465.1 Delftia sp. PX-1 | reverse complement strand
TGTCGAAGTCTAGTTGTGGATAGGAGGAACTGTTGCGAGGCTGCCATTGTAGCTTTTGCGGAAGTTATCCACAAAATATCAGGAGCTTGTCCTCTGCCCTGTCGCAAAATGGGCAGGCATCCTTCGGGTTCGAAGGGCATTGCATCAAGTGGGCAACGCTGTGATAATCGCGGGTTTCCCTGAATGTGTTCAGGGTGATATGTCCCGCCCGTCTGCATCGGGTCTGCATGCTGCTGCTGGTTGCCTTGGGCGAAACCTTCCCGGTTCGCGCTCCTGGCCGCACATGGCAAGTGCATCGTGCAGATTTTTGGCAGGTGGCCTGGCGGTTTGCCTTTGTGGCGGCTGCTGGCTGCACTGCGTGTAGCGTGCCGGATACGGGACCGGTGCAAAACTGAACCTTCTCTAGGAACCAACATGAAACGTACTTACCAACCCTCCAAGACCCGTCGCGCCCGCACCCACGGCTTTCTGGTCCGCATGAAGACCAAGGGCGGCCGCGCCGTGATCAACGCTCGCCGCGCCAAGGGCCGCAAGCGTCTGGCCGTCTAAGGCCAGCCATTGCTGGGCGGTTTGCTCGCTGCACTGAACCCCTGAAAGGGGTGCTGGAATGCAACGGCTGAAAACACGTCCGCAGTTTCAGGCCGCCATGGCTGCCGGTACGATTTCGCGTACCGCGCACTTCGCCCTGCACCGTCTCGTTCTGACGGAGCAGGTCGCTGCCATGCCGCCACCGACAGGGCCCGGATCGCAAGATCCGCAGGCCCTGTTCGGCGTTGGCGCGGTGCGCCGGGATGCCTGGCTGGGTGCCATGGTGCCCAAGCGCTGGGCGCGCCGATCGGTGACACGCCACACCATCAAGCGGCAGATCTACGCCGTGGGCGGCGAGCACGAGGCCTTGATGCTCCATGGCGCGCATGTGGTGCGATTGCGCTCGGGCTTTGACCGGCGCCAGTTCGTGAGCGCCACGTCCGATGTGCTCAAGCAGGCGGTTCGTGCCGAGCTGCAGCAGCTGTTCGCCCATGCCGCGAAACGCCTGTCGCAGCCGGCACCCGGGTTGCCTCAGCCAGCGCAGGAGCCGGCCGCTGCCGCTGGCGAGCCTGCCGGAGCCACGCCATGATGCAGCGGCTGCTGATGGCGCTGGTGCGTGGCTATCGGCTGATGCTCAGTCCCTGGCTGGGCTCGGCCTGCCGCTTCACGCCGACCTGCTCTGCCTATTCCCTTGAAGCGCTGGAGCAACACGGCGCTGCGGTAGGCTCCTACCTGACACTGCGCCGACTGGCGCGCTGTCATCCGTGGTGTGACGGGGGGCATGACCCTGTGCCAGAGCACAAGCCCAGGCTGTTCACCAGCCTGACGGCTGCGCCCGAAAACACCCAACCTTCCTCACCTAAGAAGTCTTCATGAACGATATTCGCCGCACCATCCTGTGGGTGATATTTGGCTTTTCGCTGGTCTTGCTATGGGACAAATGGCAAGTGCACAACGGCAAGAAGGCCACTTTCTTCCCCGCGCCGGCCGTGGCCACGGCCCCGGCACCTGAAACGGGCAAGGCGCCCGGCGACGCCAGCGTGCCCTCGGCAGCGACTGCGGCAACGGCCGGTGCCGGCGAAGTGCCTGGCGGCGCTGCCGCGCCCGAGGCTGCTCCGCGCCAGAACGTGACCATCAGCACCGACGTGCTGCGCCTGACCTTCGACAGCCAGGGCGGCACGCTGCGCCATGCCGAGCTGCTCAAGTACGCCGATTCCGCCCACAAGGACAAGCCGGTCGTGCTGTTCGACGAGAGCGTGCACCGTGTGTATCTGGGCCAGTCGGGCCTGATCGGCGGCGGTTTCCCCACGCACAAGACGACCATGACCGCGCTGCCCGGTGCACGCGAGCTCAAGGACGGCGAGGACCAGATGGAGCTTCGCTTCGAGTCGCCCGACATGGGCGGCGTGAAGCTGGTCAAGATCTGGACGCTCAAGCGCGGTGCCTACGACATCGGCGTGCGCCATGAAGTGGTGAACACCGGCACGACTGCCGTGAACCCGCAGCTGTACCTGCAGCTGGTGCGCGACGGCAACAAGCCCGAAGGCGAAGAGTCCACCATGTACTCCACCTTCACGGGCCCGGCCGTCTACACCGACGAGAAGAAGTACCAGAAGGTCGAGTTCAAGGACATCGAAAACGGCAAGGCCAGCGTCGAGAAGTCGTCCTCGGGCGGCTACGTGGCCATGGTCCAGCATTACTTCGCCAGCGCCTGGCTGCTGGCCGAAGGCGTGCAGCGCGAGAACTTCCTGCGCAAGGTGGACAGCAACCTCTACGCCGTCGGCATGATCACGCCCGTGGGCACCATCGAGCCCGGCCAGAGCAAGAGCGTGGAAGCGCGCCTGTTTGCCGGACCCCAGATCGAAAAGCGCCTGGAGGCTCTGGCCCCCGGCCTGGAGCTGGTCAAGGACTATGGCTGGCTGACCATCCTGGCCAAGCCGCTTTACTGGCTGCTGGACAAGCTGCACGGTTTCCTGGGCAACTGGGGCTGGTCCATCGTGGCCCTGGTGCTGCTGCTGAAGATCGCCTTCTACTGGCTCAATGCCAAGGCCTACTCCTCGATGGCCAAGATGAAGGCCATCAACCCGCGCATCATGGAAATGCGCGAGCGCCTCAAGGACAAGCCCCAGCAGATGCAGCAGGAGATGATGCGCATCTACCGCGAGGAAAAGGTCAACCCCATGGGCGGCTGCCTGCCCATCATCATCCAGATCCCGGTGTTCATCGCGCTGTACTGGGTGCTGCTGTCCAGCGTGGAAATCCGCAACGCGCCCTGGATCGGCTGGATCACCGACCTGTCGGCCAAGGACCCGCTGTTCATCCTGCCCGTGCTGATGACCCTGTCGTCGCTGCTGCAGACCGCGCTGAACCCCGCTCCGCCGGATCCGATGCAGGCCAAGATGATGTGGATCATGCCCCTGGTCTTCAGCGTGATGTTCTTCTTCTTCCCGGCCGGCCTGGTGCTGTACTGGCTGACGAACAACATCCTGTCCATTGCCCAGCAGTGGATCATCAACACCCGCATGGGCGTGCCGCCGCAGTTCAATCTGCCCAACTTCGGCAAGACCAAGCCTGCCAAGTAAGCCTGCGAAGGCCCTGGCTCCAAAGCCCGCTTCGGCGGGCTTTTTTCATGGGCGGCCTATCATCGGCGGCCTGAAATCCCTTCCCAAGAAAGCTCCATCCATGCTGCCCCGCCACAACGACCCCATTGCCGCCATCGCCACCGCTCCGGGGCGCGGCGCCGTGGGCATCGTGCGCGTCTCCGGCAAGGGGGTGGCGCCGCTGGTGCGGGTGCTGTGCGGGCGCGACCTCAAGCCGCGCGAGGCCACCTACCTGCCGTTGCGCGATGCCGCAGGCGGACCCATAGACCACGGCCTGGCCCTGTTCTTCCCGGCGCCGCACAGCTACACCGGCGAGGACGTGCTGGAGCTGCAGGCCCACGGCGGCCCGGTCGTGCTGCAGCTGCTGCTGGCACGCTGCCTGGAGGCGGCGCAAGAGCCTCTCGAAGGCCATCGCAGCGTACTGCCTGGCCTGCGCCTGGCCCAGCCTGGGGAATTCACCGAACGTGCCTTTCTCAACGACAAGATCGATCTGGCCCAGGCCGAAGCCATTGCCGACCTGATCGACGCCAGCACCGAGGCCGCCGCGCGCAGCGCGAGCCGCTCGCTGTCGGGAGCCTTCTCCGAGGAGATTCATGGCCTGCGCGATGCGCTGGTGCACCTGCGCATGCTGGTCGAGGCCACGCTGGACTTTCCCGAGGAAGAGATCGACTTCCTGCAAAAGGCCGATGCCAGCGGCCAGCTCGCGCGGCTGCGCGGCAAGCTGGACCAGGTGCTGTCGCGCGCCCACCAGGGTGCGCTGCTGCGCGAAGGCATCAAGGTCGTGATCGCAGGGCAGCCCAATGCGGGCAAGAGCTCGCTGCTCAATGCGCTGGCCGGTGCCGAGCTGGCCATCGTCACGCCCATCGCCGGCACCACGCGCGACAAGGTGCAGCAGACCATCCAGATCGAGGGCGTGCCCCTGCATGTGATCGACACGGCAGGCCTGCGCGAGAGCAGCGACGAGGTCGAGCGCATCGGCATCGCGCGCGCCTGGGACGAGATCGCCGCGGCCGATGCCGTGCTCTTCCTGCACGACCTCACGCGCATGGGCGACAACGACTATCTGGCCGCGGACGCGGCCATCGCCGAAACCCTGGCCCAGAAGCTGCCGGGCCAGGTGCCCGTGATCGATGTCTGGAACAAGACCGATCGCGCCGAGCCGGCCCAGCTGCAGGCGCATGGCGGGCGCGAAGGCAGCGTGGCGCTGTCGGCACGCACTGGCGACGGCCTGGATGCGCTGCGCCGGCGCCTGCTGGATGTGGCCGGATGGCAGTCCGCTCCCGAAGGCCTGTACCTGGCGCGCGCACGCCATGTGGAGGCGCTGCAGGCCGTGGCCGCGCACCTGGAAGAGGCCGAGCTGCAGCTGGCGGCCCAGGCCGCCCATCTGGACCTGCTGGCCGAGGAACTGCGCCTGGCCCAGGTCTCGCTGAACTCCATCACCGGGGAATTCAGCTCGGATGACCTGCTGGGTGTGATCTTCTCGAGCTTTTGCATTGGCAAGTGACAGAAGGGATGCGGGCTGAGCGCGGCATGCCCAGCACGGCTGATGGGATGGCGGCAATATTTATCTTTTGCTACAAAATTTGCCGTCGAAAACCCACGCGCCGGCATTGGCGTGCACGCTGCCGTCGCTTAGCATGCGGCGTGCCGCAGCGGCCCTTGCCGCTGCCTGTCGCCGGGTGCCGTCCCGGAGCGGGTACGCGGCCCACTTCGAACCGGATCCGCCATGTCTTCTTCCTCCCACAATGATTTGCGGCCCTTGGCCCAGGCCATGTCGTCGGCCGTGGCTGTCGACGGTGTGCAGAACGCGCTGACCTCGGAGCAGTGGGATCTGCTGGCACCTTACCTGGTGCCCGTCACTCTGGCCGCGGGCGAGCTGCTGTTTGCCGAAGGTTCGCTGGACCGCAATCTGTACTTCGTGGAGTCCGGCAGCCTCAGCGTGCACTACCAGGATGCCAAGGAGCGCATCCGCCTGGCCATCGTCGGTCCGGGCTCCATCCTGGGCGAGGGCGCCTTCTTCGCGCACCGCGCGCGCCACGCCACCGTGCAGGCTGCCGCGCCGGGGCGCCTGTGGTGCCTGACGGCCATGCGCTTCGCCGAACTCAGCAACCGCCAGCCCGGGGTGGCGCTGGCCCTGGTCATGGCCGCCGGCCAGGTCCTGGCGCGACGCGCGGTGGACAGCCGCCGCCGGGTGGCGAGCACCTGAGCAGCACCTGAACGGCACTTGGGCGAAGGCTCTCCGGGGGCCGGGTGGGATTACAGACCGGGCTTTGCTCTGCGACAAATTGATACAGCGGTTTTTGCAACACCTGTGCTCAAAATGTCGCCAAGTTGCAGGCACAATGCCGCGAGTTTGTGACTATTCGTGACAATGAGAGCCCCCATGTCTGTGTTCAACTGGTTTTCCCGCAAGCCTTTGCCCGAACAGGGCCGTGGTTCGCCTGGAAACGATGGCCAGGCCAACCCCGCGGCACGCCGTGATGCCGTCGCGGCCGGGCGCCGCAGCGAGCGGTCCGAGCGCCGTGAGCAGCTCTATGGCGTGGTGCGCGATGTCATGGTGCGTGCCGGGGTGTTGTCGGCCAGCTACAAGTTCAAGGTGCTCTCGCTGGACAGCGTGGGCCAGCGCTTCGTGGTGATGATGGACCTGGCACGGGCCTATGCCAGCGAAACCGCTCGGCTCAGCGAGATCGAGGCCATGCTGGCCCAGGCGGCCAAGGCCCGCATGGGCGCGGTCGTGACAGCCGTGTACTGGCGGGTCAGCGACCAGAACGCTGCCGCCCAGGCCCAGGTGCATTCCGTGGCCGTGCGCACACCGCGTCCCGTCCAGCCCGTGGCCGTCCCCGCCGTGGCTGCGATGGAGGCCGTGGCGCCCCAGCGCCGCAGGCAGGACACGGCGCCGTTCGAGCCCATAGACGATCAGGAAATGGCCGCCTTCAAGATGGCCGTGGCGGCCATGCCCGCTGCAGCCCGTGGTGCGGGCTCTGCAGCTGCGGCGCCCGCCGGCGTGCGCCGCTCGGGCCCCTTGCTCGGGCCGGGCGCAGGCGAACGCGGCGCGGACTTTCACCACAGCACGCTGGACCATCTGGACCTGGGTGTCACCCAGTACGGCGAACTGCGCTGACCGGGCGCCGGCCTGATTCAGTGGCCGGCGAAATCCACCAGCGTGAACAGCGGCAGGCCGCCATCGCGCAGCAGGGTGGAGCCGCCCAGTTCGGGCAGATCCACGATGGCCGCGCCCTCGATCACCGTGGCGCCCAGCTTTTCCAGCAATCTCTTGCCGGCCATCATGGTGCCGCCGGTGGCGATCAGGTCGTCGATCAGCAGTACGCGATCGCCGGTCTTGACGGCATCTGTGTGCAGCTCCACCGTGGCGCTGCCGTATTCGAGCTCATAGGTTTCCTCCACCGTGGTGAACGGCAGCTTGCCCTTCTTGCGGATGGGCACAAAGCCAACGCCCAGCTCGTGGGCCACCACGGCACCCAGGATGAAGCCGCGTGCATCGAGCCCTGCCACCACGTCGGGGCGCATGCCGCGCTGCATGTAGCGGTGCACGAAGGCGTCGGTCATCACGCGAAAGACCTGGGGGTCCTGCAGCAGCGGCGTGATGTCGCGGAACTGCACGCCGGGCGCCGGCCAGTCGGGCACGGTGCGTATGTGCGATCGCAGGTAGTCGTTGACGCTGAGGGTGGTGTGCATGGCGCTGGATCGGGGGCTGGAAAGAACGGGCCAGTGTACCCAGACGCCCGATGGGGGCCGCCGCCGCCGGGTAGCCAGACCGCCTAAAATCTTCCAGATGAATTCTGATGCTGTCACCTTGAATGCGCTGGATACGTCCAGGGTCCTGCGCTTGGCCCGCGACACCCTGGGCATCGAGGCCGATGCCCTTCTTGCCATGTCGCAGCGCCTGGATGGCGTGTTCGGTGAAGTGGTGCAGCGCATCCTGAGCCTGTCCGGCCGCGTCGTCGTGATGGGCATGGGCAAGAGTGGCCACGTCGGGCGCAAGGTGGCGGCCACCCTGGCATCCACGGGCACTCCCGCCTTCTTCGTGCATCCGGGCGAGGCCAGCCATGGCGACCTGGGCATGGTGACCGGCATCGATCTGGTACTGGCGCTGTCCAACAGCGGCGAGGCCGATGAACTCACCGTGCTGCTGCCTGCCATCAAGCGCCAGGGCATACCCCTGGTGGCCATGACCGGCGGCGCGCAGTCCACGCTGGCCCGCCATGCCGACTGGGTGCTGGACACCCGTGTGGAGCGCGAGGCCTGCCCTTTGAACCTGGCACCCACGGCCAGCACCACCGCGCAGATGGCCATGGGCGACGCCCTTGCCGTGGCACTGCTCGATGCACGCGGCTTTGGCGCCGAGGACTTTGCGCGCTCCCATCCGGGCGGCGCGCTGGGCCGCAAGCTGCTGACCCATGTGCGCGATGTCATGCGCAGCGGCAAAGAGCTGCCCAAGGTCGGGGCCGATGCCAGCTTTGTCGAGTTGATGCGCGAGATGAGCGCCAAGGGCCTGGGCTGCTCGGCCATCGTCGATGCGGCAGGCGTGCTGCAAGGCATCTTCACCGACGGAGACCTGCGCCGCCGTGTCGAGGCCGGCACCGACCTGCGCGCGCTGCAGGCCGGCGATGTCATGCACAAGGGCCCCCGCACCATCGCCGAAGACGCGCTGGCCGTCGACGCCGCCAGCATGATGGAGGAGCACGGCATCACTGCCGTGCTGGTGGCCGATGCGCAGCACCAGCTGCGCGGCGTGGTCCATATCCGCGACCTGATGCGCGCCAAGGTAATCTGATGGCACGCGCTCCCTTGACGCCCGTGCAGAACTGGGACGCACCACTGCTGCTGCTGGCGCAGGACGTGCGGGTGGCATTCTTCGATGTCGATGGCGTGCTGACCGATGGCGGCCTGCTGTTCTCTGGCGAAGGCGAAGTGCTCAAGCGCTTCAACACGCTGGACGGCCATGGTCTGAAACTGCTGCAAAAGGCTGGCATCACGCCCGCCGTGGTGACGGGCCGCGATTCGCCCGCGCTTCGCCTGCGGCTGAGCAATCTGGGCGTCACGCATGCGCGCTTTGGCACGGAAGACAAGGTGCCTGCCGCCGAGGCCATCCTGAAGGAGCTGGGCCTGCAATGGCACCAGGCGGCAGCCATGGGCGACGACTGGCCGGACCTGCCCGTGATGCGGCGCTCCGCCTTCGCCTGCGCACCGGCCAACGCCCATGACGAAGTGCTGGCCGTGGCCGATTGGGTCACGCCGCGCAGCGGCGGTGAAGGAGCGGTGCGCCAGCTGTGCGACCTGCTGCTGGCCGCGCGTGGCGCCTATGCCGGGCTGCTGGCGGAATACGCATCATGATCCAGGCCTGGCGCCGCGTCGGTGACCGGCTTTCCCTGTACCTGCCCGTGCTGCTGATGGGCCTGCTGGCGCTGGGCACCTGGTGGCTGGTGCGCAATGCGCCGCAGCCCCTGGCCAGCGGCACCGAAAAGGCCGTGGCGCACGAGCCCGACTATTTCATGAAGGATTTCTCGATCAAGAGCTTCGATGCCACGGGGCGTCTGAAGAGCCAGATCGAGGGCAGCATGGGCCGCCACTATCCCGATACCGACACGCTTGAAATCGACAACGTCCGCATGTTCGCGGTCTCGCCCGAAGGCCGCATCACGCGCGGCAGTGCGAACCGGGCGCTGAGCAATGCCGATGGTTCCGAGGTGCAGATGTTCGGCAATGCCATCGTCACGCGAGAGCCATTTGTGACAGCAGGTAAACAGCCGCAGCCGCAGTTGCAATTCCAGGGCGAATTCCTGCACGCCTGGCCCAACGAGGAGCGCGTGAGTTCCAACCAGCCCGTGGTGCTGACCCGTGGCAAGGACCGCTTCACGGCCGACAGCATGCACTACAGCAACCTGGATCTGGTCATGAAACTGCAGGGCCGCGTGCGCGGCACCCTGCAGCCTTCCAGGACCAAGTAAGGCGCCAGCGCAAGCGCAGGCGTGCCGATGGAGAACAAGCCATGACGACATCCTCGCGCAGCCCGGCACCCCTGGCCTTCATCACCGGCGCATCCAGCGGCATAGGCCAGGCCCTGGCCTGGCACGCCTACCAGCAAGGCTGGTCGCTGGCGCTGGTGGCTCGGCGCGGCGACGTGATGGCGCAATGGGCTGCGCAACAGGGCCTGGACTCCTCGCGTTTCGCCCTCTACGAGGCTGATGTGGGCGTGCCTGACAGCATCATCGCCGCCGCCCGGCGCTGCGAGCAGCAGCAGGGCCTGCCCGATGTCGTGATCGCCAATGCTGGCGTCAGCTGGGGCGTGGACACCTCGATGCGCGAGGACATCGACACCATGCAGCAGGTGCTGGCCGTCAACACGATGGGGGTTGTGGCCAGCTTCCACCCCTTCATCGCACCCATGGTGCAGCGTGGAAGCGGGCAACTGGTCGGAATTTCCAGTGTGGCCGGGCTGCGCGGCCTGCCAGGACACGGCGCTTATTGCGCCAGCAAGGCTGCAGTCATTGCCTATTGCGAAAGCCTTCGCGGTGAATTGCGCAGTAGTGGCGTAAAAGTCACGACATTGCTTCCTGGCTATGTGGATACACCCCTCACGCGTGGTAACCGCTATGGCATGCCATTCCTATTGGAGCCGCAGGAGCTTTCCGCAAGGGCCTGGCGTGCCATTGAAGCTCGCCGCAGTCTGGTCATCATTCCATGGCAAATGGCCTGGGTGGGGCGGTTGATGAAAATTCTCCCCAACGCGATATTCGACAGGCTGCTTGTAGGACGGAAGCGCAAACATCGGCATTTGGAAAATCCCTGATGCCCATTGCCGTTCGGAATATGTTCATGCACGCATCTTGTGCGTAAAAAAGGCTCCATGAAGGAGCCTTTTTGATTCGGGGTAACACTGAGAACCGTGGATCTCATTCCCCGTTGTTATTGTTGTTTCCCCAGCCGCCGCCACGGCCGCCATTGCGGGGGCCGGAGCCATAAGGGCTGCGGAATCCGCCGTCGCCACGACCGCCGTAGCCGCCGCCACCGCCGCCGTCGCCACGGCCATAGCCGCCACGGTCGCCACCGTCACCGCGTCCGTAGCCACCGCCATCACCGCGGCCACCGCCACCGTAACCGCCACCGCCGCCATCACCACGGCCATAGCCGCCGCCACCGCCGCCAAAGCCGCCCGAACGCGGGGGGCGAGGCTCCATGGGACGTGCTTCGTTCACCACGAGGCTGCGTCCGCCCAATGGCTGGCCATTCATGCCCTGAACGGCAGCCTGAGCCTCGGCATCACTGCCCATCTCGACAAACCCGAATCCCTTGGAACGGCCTGTGTCGCGCTCCATCATGACCCGGGCGCTGGTGACAGCGCCGAACTGGCTGAATGCCTGCTCCAAGTCGTTGTCACGCACACCATAGGGAAGGTTGCCGACGTAAAGCTTATTGCCCATCAAAAACTCCTCAACTCCTCAATGCTCACTGGTTTGCGCTCGGCTTCAGGACGCACAGACATCAGGTTCCTTGTATACAAGAGCCTGGCCAACCTTCCTAAACACATAGCGTTCGAACGGGTCTGCCCGAAACTAAATTATGAAGCACAAAAATCAAAAAGATAAATGCTCGAAAACACAAGCTGATAACGTTTGGCAACAAAAAAGGGGCCCAGAGGGCCCCTTTTTTTGCTAACGCATGCTCTAAGCGAGAGCTTAGTAGCTGTTGCGACGGCCACCGCCGTAGCCGCCGTCGCGGTTGCCACCGCCGAAGCCGCCACCGCCGCCGCCGCCGAAGCCGCCGCCGAAGCCGCCGCTACGGGGAGCGCGGGGCTCCATCGGGCGGGCTTCGTTGACCACCAGGTCACGGCCGCCGCGGTTTTGGCCGTGCAGGCCTTGGATAGCAGCTTGTGCTTCGGCATCGCTGCCCATTTCGACGAAGCCGAAACCCTTGGAACGGCCGGTGTCGCGCTCCATCATTACCTTGGCGCTGTTAACGGCGCCGAATTCGCTGAAGGCTTGCTCCAGATCGCTGTCACGGAAGGTGTACGGCAGGTTGCCGACGTAAAGCTTGTTGCCCATGGAGGACTCCTGAAAAAACTGGAAAACGCGATGGAGCCCTAGGGAGTCAACACGGGATGACAACGTTAGAGACGCAAACGCACTAGCACTCATTGAGCCGAAGCCCGAACGAAAGCTCGCCCATTATGTGGCAGAAGTTTTCGCACGTTATTACTGTTTCGCAAAAATTCGTCGTGCCCGCCACAGAATGCCCCTGGGAGTTACCCTGAAATTGCGGCAGCGCATAAGCAAGTGCCTTGGCGGCAGTGGGGGCCGGCATGCAGATCCGAGGGCTGCTATGATCGCCGGCTCAGTCTTTGGGGAGTAGATCGTTCGGCTCAGCAGCCGGATGCATGCGTCAACAAACTTGGGCCTTCGCTGGCCTATGGCGTATGCGGCGCGCAGTGCAATGCTGCGTGTGACCGATCGAGACCATTGACCGCGCACCGATCCAAAGGCCGGAGTCGGAGCGTGGTCAATGCGTGCTCTATCCGGCCGGATAAATCCCCACACCATGGAAGCCTTCCTGATTTCAACCTCCGTCGTCGCGCTTGCCGAGATGGGGGACAAGACCCAGCTGCTGTCGCTGGTGCTCGCCGCGCGTTTTCGCAAACCCTGGCCCATCGTTGCGGGCATTTTCGTGGCAACCCTGGTCAACCATGCGCTGGCCGGTGCCGTGGGCGCCTGGATCACCAGCTATCTTGGCGAGAACGCCATGCGCTGGATCCTGGGCCTGTCCTTCATCGCCATGGCGGTCTGGATGCTGATCCCCGACAAGCTCGACGAGGACGAGGTCTCCGGGCATTCGCGCTGGGGCGTCTTCGGCACGACGCTGGTGGCCTTCTTCCTGGCCGAGATGGGCGACAAGACGCAGATTGCCACCGTGATGCTGGCGGCCAAGTACAACGCCTACCTGTGGGTGGTGGCGGGCACCACGCTGGGCATGATGCTGGCCAACGCTCCCGTGGTGTGGCTGGGCGACAAGCTGGTCAAGCGCGTGCCCATCCGGCTGGTGCATGTGATCTCGGCCGTGATCTTCCTGGTGCTGGGCGTGCTGGCCCTGTTCCTTCCGGGGGCAGGCGTTTTGGCATAATGATTCTTCATGCGCCGATTTGCTTCTGCTTGCGGGCGCTTTATAAATCCAGCTAAAGACGACACCAGAGAACCCGGCCTCGTTTTTAGCGATGCCGGGTTTTTTCATGTCCTTCATCGCCACACCACAATCCATGCACTTCGACGAGCCGCTGCCGCTGCAGGGCGGCGGCTCGATCCGTGACTACGACCTCGCCTACGAGACCTACGGGCAGCTCAACGCCGACCGCAGCAATGCCGTGCTGGTCTGCCATGCGCTCAACGCCTCCCACCATGTGGCCGGCGTGTACGAGGGCCAGCCCAAGAGCGAGGGCTGGTGGGACAACATGATCGGCCCCGGCAAGCCCGTGGACACGAACCGGTTCTTCGTGATCGGCGTGAACAACCTGGGCTCGTGCTTTGGCTCCACGGGCCCCATGCACGCGCATCCGGACACCGGCAGGATCTATGGCGCCGACTTTCCCGTGGTCACCGTGGAGGATTGGGTGGACGCCCAGGCCCGGCTGCTGGACCGGCTGGGCATAGCGCAGCTGGCCGCGGTGCTGGGCGGCAGCCTGGGCGGCATGCAGGCGCTGTCCTGGTCGCTGCGCCATCCGGACCGCATGCGCCATGCCGTGGTCGTGGCCAGCGCGCCCAACCTCAATGCGGAGAACATCGCCTTCAACGAGGTGGCGCGGCGCGCCATCGTCACCGATCCGGATTTCCATGGCGGGCATTTCTACGAGCATGGCGTGGTGCCGGCGCGCGGCCTGCGCATCGCCCGCATGATCGGCCACATCACCTACCTGAGCGACGACGTGATGAACCAGAAGTTCGGCCGCCAGCTGAGGGAGGGCCTGGACCTGAAGTACAGCACGCAGGACGTGGAGTTCCAGATCGAGAGCTACCTGCGCTACCAGGGCGAGAAGTTCAGCAGCTACTTCGACGCCAATACCTACCTGCTGATCACGCGCGCGCTCGACTACTTCGACCCGGCGCGCACGCATGGCGGCGACCTGACCCAGGCGCTGTCGGTGGCCAAGGCCGGCTTTTTGCTGGTCAGCTTCACCACCGACTGGCGCTTCGCGCCCGCACGCAGCCGCGAGATCGTGAAGTCGCTGCTGGAGAACAACCGCGACGTCAGCTATGCCGAGATCGACGCGCCCCACGGCCATGACGCCTTCCTGCTCGACGACCCCCGCTACATGAACGTGATGCGCTCCTACTTCGACGGCATCGCCCAGGAAACCACGACAGCCGCCAAGGAGGCCGCATGACCGAGCTGAACACCATGCAGGCGATTGCGCGCCTGATCCCCAAGGGCTCGCGCGTGCTCGACCTGGGCTGCGGCGATGGCGCCCTGCTGTCGCACCTTCAGCGCGAGCGTGGCTGCACCGGCTACGGCGTGGAGCTGGATGACGCCAACGTGCTGGCCTGCGTGCGCCGGGGCGTGAACGTGCTGCAGCTGAATCTGGAGGACGGCCTGGCCATCTTCCAGGACAACAGCTTCGACGTGGTGCTGCAGATCGACACGCTGCAGCATCTGCGCAATGCCGAGACCATGCTGCAGGAGACGGCGCGCATAGGGCGCGCGGGCATCGTCGCCTTCCCCAACTTCGCGCACTGGCCCAACCGCCTGTCCGTGCTGCGCGGGCGCATGCCGGTGACGCGGCGCCTGCCCTACCAGTGGTATGACACGCCCAACATCCGCGTGGGCACCTACAAGGACTTCGAGGTGCTGGCCACCCGGAACCGGCTGCGCATACTGGACTCCTTCGGCCTGCAGGATGGCCGCAGCGTGCGTACCCTGCCCAATCTCATGGCGGGCACGGCGGTCTTCCATTTCGAGCACGCCTGAGCGCAGGCGGGCCATGCCCGTGTCATCCCCGGCGCGCACAATCGAATGCCCCGAGACCCCGGAGACAGACATGGACAACCTCCCACGCCGCCGCGCGCTGGTCCTGGCCGGCGCGGCCGCCGGCCTGCTGGTGGCCGGCTGCGCCGCACCGCAGGCGCCCGCCCGAAGCGATGCCGCTGCCGACTGGCCGCCCCGGCCCGCGCTGATCGCCCATCGCGGCGCATCGGCGCTGCGGCCAGAGCACACGCTGGAGGCATACCGCGAGGCCATACGCGCGGGCGCCGACTTCATCGAGCCCGACCTGGTCATCACGCGCGATGGCGTGCTGGTGGCGCGGCATGAGAACGCCATCGCCATCCTGGCGGCCGACGGCAGCCTCAAGGAGGCCACCACCAATGTGGCCGACCGTCCCGAGTTCGCGGCGCGCAAGACCACCAAAACCATCGACGGGCAGGCGATCACGGGCTGGTTCGTGGAGGATTTCACGCTGGCCGAGTTGAAGACGCTGCGTGCGCGCGAACGCATCCCGGCGATCCGCCCGGCGAATGTGCAGTTCAATGACCGTTTCGAGGTGCCCACGCTGCAGGAGGTCATCGACCTGGCCCGAGCCGAGAGCGCACGCACGAGCCGCACCATCGGCATCTATCCCGAGACCAAGCACCCGAGCTACTTCCAGTCCATCGGCCTGCCGCTGGAGCCCGCGCTGCTCAAGCTGCTCGCGGACAACGGCTGGAACCATGCGCAGGCGCCGGTGTTCGTGCAGTCCTTCGAGGTCGAGAACCTGCGCTGGATCCGTGCGCGCAGCAACCTGCGCCTGGTGCAGTTGCTGGCGCCCAAGGGCAAGCCCTATGACAGCGTGGCACGCGGCACGGGCCCCGGCTATGCCGACATGGTCACGCCCGCAGGCCTGGCCGAGATTGCGCGCTACGCCAACGGCATAGGGCCGAGCAAAAGCATGGTGATCCCTGTGGTGCAGGGTGCGAATGCCGCGCCCACTGCGCTGGTGGCCGATGCCCATCGCGCGGGGCTGCTGGTCCATCCCTGGACGCTGCGGCCCGAGAACGCCTTCCTTCCCCTGAGCCTGAAATCGCCGCCCGCACAGGACGGCGCCCGGCGTGGCAATGCGCGCGCCGACATGGACGATTTCCTGCGCACGGGCATCGATGGCATCTTCACCGACGACCCGTCGGGGGGGCGAGCCGCCATTGACGCTTTGCTCAAGTCGCGGCCTTGACCGGACGTGCTGCCGTGCGCCGGCCCGCTGCCTGCGCCTGCTCCAGCCACTGCTGGCGGCGTGCGGCATCGGCGCCGAGCACGGGTCCGAAACTGTGTATGCGCACGGGCCGGATGCCGCTGAACTCCAGGATGGCACGGCGCATCTGGTGATGGCCCGGCATGTGCGCCAGCCAGCGGTAATACCAGGGCGGGGAATCCATGCTCACCAGCAGATCGGCGGTGCGGCCGGCCAGCAGCCGGTCCCACAGCATCGAGCCCTTGCGGTACTTGAAGGCGAAGCCCGGCAGAAAGATGCGGTCGATGAAGCCCTTGAGCAAGGCCGGCAGGCCGCCCCACCAGGTCGGATAGACCCAGGCCAGGTGGCTGGCCCACAGGATGTCGGCCTGGGCCTGCTGCAGGTCAGGCTCCAGGGGCTGATCCTGGCGATAGCCGGCGCGCAGCAGCGGGTCGAATTCCAGTTCGCCCAGGCGCAGCGTGCGCACTTGGGCACCGCTGTCGCGTGCGCCCTGGGCGTAGGCATCGGCCAGGCCGGCGCACAGGCTGCCGGCCGACGGGTGGCCGAGGATGATCAGGATGCGCTGGGGATGATGGGGGTGCGTGGTGCTTGGAGACATGGCGGCCATGTTCGCCTTGCCCCAAGGGGCAGGGTCAAGACCCTGGATCAAGCCATGGCGGTTTCGCAGGCGCGTTCTCTGGAATCCGCCGGCTCCAGGCGGCATTCGAGCAGCTCACGCTCCAGTGCGGCCAGCTGCGTCTGCAGTCCCTGAAGGTGCTGCATCTGCGCCTGCACCTGCTCGCGGCGGCCGCGCAGCAGCCGGGCCAGCGCGTCCCAGCTGTCGGCGTGGTCCAGGCGCTGCAGGCCATGCAGCTCGTCGAGTCGAAAGCCCAGCCCCAGCGCCTGGCGGATGCGCTGCACCAGCACCAGATCCTGCTGTCCATACACGCGGTAGCTGCCTGCCCGCGCCACGGCACCGAGCAGGCCCCGTGATTCATAGAGCCTGACGGCCTTGGGCGAGCAGCCGGCGCGTCGGGCGAGTTCTCCGATATACATGGGGCGTGATCGTAGTCGCTGGCGCCGGGCTCTCATGGTCTGCATGGCGTTGGCGCACAATGACCGGATCGCGGCGCTGGCTTCGCTCGAACGGTGCGCCCATCCCTGACACGAGGACCCACCATGAATGCACGCACTCCTTCACAACTGCTGCAGCCCGCAGCCGCGCTGGACCGGATCAGCCGCTCCTGGGACGAGCGCATCGTCCCGGCGCTGACCGAGTACATCGCCATTCCCGCCAAGTCGCCCATGTTCGCGCCCGACTGGGAGCAGCAGGGCCACCTGGAGACCGTGCTGCGCAATGCGGCCGACTGGGTGCAGGCGCAGAAGGTGGCCGGCCTGACGCTGGAGATCGTGCGTCAGCCGGGCCGCACGCCAGTGCTGTTCTTCGAGGTGGAAGGCACGCAGGACAAGGCGGCCTCCAGCCCCACGGTGCTGATGTACGGCCATCTGGACAAGCAGCCCGAGTTCGACGGCTGGCGCAGCGACCTGGGTCCGTGGACGCCCAAGTACGAGAACGGAAAGCTGTACGGGCGCGGCGGTGCCGATGATGGCTACGCGGTCTACGCCAGCATTGCCGCCGTGCAGGAGCTCAAGCGCCAGGGCGTGCCGCACCCGCGCATCCTGGGCCTGATCGAGACCTGCGAGGAAAGCGGCTCGCGCGACCTGTTGCCCTATGTCGATGCCCTGCGTCCGCGCCTGGGCGATGTGGGCCTGGTGATCTGCCTGGACAGCGGCGCCGGCAACTACGACCAGCTGTGGCTGACCACCAGCCTGCGCGGCATGGCCAGCGGCACGCTGAAGGTGGAGATCCTCACGGAGGGCGTGCACTCGGGCGATGCCTCGGGCGTCGTGCCGTCGTCCTTCCGCATCCTGCGCCAGGTGCTGGACCGTCTGGAGGACAGCAAGACCGGGCGCCTGCTGCCCGCCAGCTTCCACTGCGAGGTCCCGGCCGACCGCATGGCCCAGATGCGCGCCACGGCGGCCATCCTCGGCGAGGAGACCTATGCGCGCTTTCCCTGGGCGCACTACGACTGCGGCGGCTCCACGCTGTTTGCCCTGCCCACCACCACCGACCCGGTGCAGGCGCTGGTCAAGCGCACCTGGGAGCCCACGCTGAGTGTCACAGGCGCAGAGGGCCTGCCCGCGCTGCAGGATGCCGGCAACGTGCTGCGGCCCTACACGGCCTTCAAGCTCAGCCTGCGCCTGCCGCCCCTGGTCGATGCCGCCGCCTGCGTGCAGGAGATGAAGGCGCTGCTGGAGGACAACGCGCCCTACCAGGCCCGTGTGACCTGGCAAGGGCTGTCGGGTGCCAGCGGCTGGAATGCGCCAGCCATGGACGGCTGGTTCGAGGACGCGCTCAACGCCGCCAGCCAGGCGCATTTCGGCGCCTCCTGCGGCTACATCGGGCAGGGCGGCACGATTCCGCTGATGAACATGCTCAGCCAGGGCTTTCCCAAGGCCCAGATGATGGTCTGCGGCGTGCTCGGCCCCAAGAGCAACGCCCACGGCCCCAATGAATTCCTGCACGTGCCCTATGCCAAGAAGCTCACGGCCGCCGTGGCCCAGGTGATCGCCGCCATGGCCGTGACGCAGGCAGCTTCCGAAGCCGGTGCCGGCACTGCCGGCGTGGCGTAATGGCAGCGTCTGCCCCCGCGCCGGAAGGCCAGGTCACACGCCTGGCATCCGGCGACGGCGCCGAGCTGTCACTGTGCGATTGGCCTGCCGGCGAGGGCCCGGCGCGCGCCACCGTGCTGCTGGTGCACGGCCTGGGCGAGCACATCGGCCGCTATGCGGCACTGGCCCAGCGGCTCAATGCCTGGGGCTATGCCGTACGCGGCTACGACCAATATGGCCACGGACGCTCGGCAGGGCCGCGCGGTGGCCTGACGGGCGACAACCGGCTTCTGGACGACCTGGCGGCCGTGGTGGATGACACGCGCGCCCGGCAACCGGCCGGCCAGCCGCTGGTGCTGTTGGGCCACAGCCTGGGCGGTCTGGTGGCGGCGCTGTTCGTGGCCCGGGCCATCCGGCCTGTCGATGCGCTGGTGCTGTCCTCGCCAGCCCTCGATGTGGGTCTGTCGCCGATCCAGAAATTGCTCGTTGGCACGCTGCCGCACCTGCTGCCCGATCTGCGCGTGTCCAACGGCCTGCAGATTCCGTATCTCTCGCATGACGTGGCGGTCTGCGATGCCTACCGCGCCGATCCGCTGTGCCACGACCGCATCAGCGCACGGCTGGCGCGCTTTCTGGCGCAGGGCGGCCCGCAGGTGCTGGCCCGTGCGGGCAGCTGGAGTGTGCCCAGCCTGTTGCTGTGGGCAGGGGACGACAGGCTGGTGGCGCCGGCCGGCAGCCAGGCCTTTTCCGACCGTGCGCCGCCGGCCGTGGTGCAGGCGCAGTGCTTTGACGGCGCCTACCACGAGCTGTTCAACGAAAGCGATGCCTTCGCCGCGCCCGTGTTCGCAAGGCTGCGGCAGTGGCTGGGCCGGTTCAGTCCAGCGTGAGCGCCGCCAGCGCGGCCAAGGGCGCGGTTTCCGCGCGCAGAACGCGTGGACCCAGCGTGACGGGCACGAAACCCTGGGCGCGGGCCAGGGCCTCTTCGGCCGGAGAGAGGCCCCCTTCGGGGCCCGATAGAAAGACCACGGGCGCATCCTCGGCCATGGCGTCCACGATCTCGCCCAGCGGCCGGGTTCCCTCGCCCAGCGACAGCAGCAGCCGCAGCGTGCCGGGCGGCAGCTGTTTCGCGCCGCCCTCCAGCCAGTCTTGCAGGTCGGTGGGCGCATGCAGCGGCGGCACGCGGTTGCGTGTGCACTGCTCGCAGGCCGACACGGCCACGGCCTGCCAGTGCGCCAGCTTTTTCTCGGCGCGCTCGCCCTTGAGCTTGAGCACGCTGCGCTCGGCCACCAGCGGCGTGATGCTGGCGGCGCCCAGCTCGGCGGCCTTCTCCACCAGCCAGTCCATGCGTTCGTTGGCCGTGATGCCTGCCAGCAGGTGCACGGGGCGCAGCGGTTCGCGTTCCACGGCGTGGTGCGCGCCTATGCGCACGGCCACGTCGCTGCGGCCCATGCGCAGGACCGTGGCCTCGAACTCGCCGCCGCTGAAGCCCTCGCCGGCACGGCCCTGAAAGAGGGTGATGCCGTCGCCGGGCTGCAGGCGCAGCACCTGCACATGGCGCGCCGCACCGGGCGGCAGTTCGATGTCGTCGCCGCTGCGCAGCGCGATGGGGCAGTGAAAGCGTGGCATGGCGTACCTGTCCTCAAACGCGCCCGTAGGCCCAGCCCACCTGGGGCTGAATGTTCTCGATCTGGTCCACCAGGCGCAGCAGCGGCGTCAGTTCGCGGTAGCGGCTGCAGGTGGCGCGGATGTAGTGGATGAAGCGCGGCGTATCCGCCAGGTAGCGGGGCTTGCCGTCTCGCAATGTCAGCCGTGCAAAGATGCCGGCCACCTTGAGGTGGCGCTGCAGCCCCATCCACTCCACGCCACGGTAGAACTCGCCGAAATCGTCGCCCCAGCCGCTTTGGCTGCGCGCGCCCACCAATCCCGACTTGCGTGCCTTTTCCCAGTAACGCACGGTAATGTCGATGACAAAGTCCTCTTCCCAGCTGATGAAGGCATCGCGCAGCAGGCTGGCGATGTCATAGGTCACCGGGCCGTAGACCGCATCCTGGAAGTCCAGCACGCCCAGCGGGCCGCTGGCGGTCACGGGCTGCATGAGATTGCGCGTCATGAAGTCGCGGTGCACGAAGACGCTGGGTGCCGCCAGGTTGTGGGCCACGATCTGGTCGAAGGCCTTGGCCAGCGTGGCCTGCTGCCTGTCGTCGAGCACGGTCTCGCGGTGGCGCGCGATGTACCAGTCGGGGAACAGTTGCAGTTCGCGGCGCAGCAGGGCGCCGTCATAGGCGGGCAGCACGTCGGGGAGCGAGGCGGTCTGCCAGGCCAGCAGCACCTCCAGCGCCGAGCGGTACCAGGCTTCCGCGTCCTGGGGCTTTTCCGGGTCCAGCGCCTCGATGACGGTGTGGCCGCCCAGGTCGGACAGCAGCATGAAGCCGTGCACGGCGTCCCAGTCCAGGATCTGCGGCACGGCCAGGCCGGCCGAGGCCATCAGCGCCTGCACCTTGGCGAAGGGCGCGCAGTCTTCCTTGTCCGGCGGTGCATCCATGACGATGAGGCTGGCGCCGGCGGCGGTGTCCAGGCGCAGATAGCGGCGAAAGCTGGCATCGGCCGAGGCAGGGCGCAGGGTTTCGGGGCGCAGCGCGTGGCGGGCGGACAGCGGGGCCAGCCAGGCGTCGAAGGCGGCATGGCGGGCGGGGTCGGCCCAGACAACGCCGGCCGTGGGGGTGTTTGGATGGCTCATGGATAATCGCGATTCTACAAACCGCCACCCCGGCGAATGCCCGGCGGTGATGCTAGGCTTGCGCCTTTGTCCACCCGCCGCTGTTGACCACCGTGTACCTCCGACCGCCGCTCCCCGATCCGCTGGCTGCCCGCGCGCCCGCGCGCCCCGCTGTACGCCCGCTGGCCTGGCTTGTGGCTCTCGCATGGGCCGGTGGCTCGACGCTGGCCCAGGCCCAGCCCGCTGCGGCCGATGAAGGCCGGCTGCAGCAGGTGCGCCCGCTGCGCCCCAGCACGCTGATGCAGGAAACCTACCCTGAGGCGGTCCGCTCCCAGCAGCCCGTCTACGTGCGTGGCGACGCGCTCAGCGGCCAGCCGGACATCAATGCGGTGATCGAGGGCAATGCCGAACTGCGCCGCGGCGACACCATGATCCGCGCCGACCGGCTCGAATACCAGGTGCCCGACGACCGCGTCAATGCCTCGGGCGCCGTGCACATCAACCAGGCCGGCAATGTCTACGAAGGCTCGCAGCTGGACCTGCAGGTCGATGCCTTCAAGGGCTTTTTCGACAACGCCGGCTACCGCTTCCTGGCCAACGGGGCCTACGGCAAATCCTCGCGCGTGGACTTCATCGACCGCGACCATGCCGTGGTCCATGACGCGACCTACACCACCTGCCAGCGCGATGACGAAGCCACCTGGCAGCCGGCCTGGATGCTGCGCGCCCGGACCTTGCACATCGACATGGCCGAGGAAGTCGGCGTGGCCGAAGGCGCGGCCCTGCAGTTCAAGGGCGTGACCGTGCTGCCCGTGCCGCGCATGAGCTTTCCGCTGTCGGACAAGCGCAAGTCGGGCCTGCTGCCCCCCACCATGGGCCTGGACAAGCTCAGCGGCATCGAATACACGCAGCCCTACTACTGGAACCTCGCGCCCAACCGCGACATGACCCTGTATCCCTCGGTCATGAGCAAGCGCGGCGTCAACCTGGGCGCCCAGTTCCGCTATCTGGAGCCCACCTATTCGGGCGAGGCCTACGCGGCCTACATGCCGGGCGACCGCCAGCGCGACCGTGACCGCTGGGCCTACTCGCTGCAGCACCGGGGCGTCATCAACTCGCCCATCGGCGGCCTGGGGTTGAACATGAACCTCAACCGCGTCAGCGACGACAACTACTGGCGTGATTTCCCGCTGGCCGCCCGTACGCTGCGCGAGCGCCTGCTGCCCAGCGACGTGAACCTATCCTGGGCGCGTGGCGACGGGGTGCTGACCCTGCGCAGCCTGTACTGGCAGACCATGCAGGACGCATCGGCGCCCATTGCCCCGCCCTACGGCATGAAGCCGCAGCTGCAATGGCGCTACACGCCGCTGGACCTGCCGCACGGCCTGGACTTCAGCTTCGTGGCCGACACCACGCGCTTCGAGATCGACAAGCCCCTGGCCGGCATGACCTACAACAACGGCCAGCGCAGCTACATGCAGGCGCAGCTGAGCCGTCCCTTCCTGTCGCCGGGCGCCTTCATCACGCCCAGGATCCAGTTGCACACCAGCAACTACCAGGTGGACCGCCTGATGAGCAACGGCAGCCGCAATGCCTCGCGCACGCTGCCCACGGTCAGTGTGGACAGCGGCCTGGTGTTCGAGCGCGACACCACGCTGTTCGGCCGCCAGCTGCTGCAGACCTTCGAGCCGCGCGCCTTCTACACCTACACGCCCTACCGCGACCAGAGCTTTCTGCCGCTGTACGACACGGCGCGCAACGACTTCAACTTCGCGAGCATCTACTCCGAAAACGACTACAACGGCCAGGACCGCATTGCCGACAACCACCTGCTGACCCTGGGCGCGACCACACGCCTGATCGACGGGGCCACGGGCGCGGAAAAGGCGCGTTTCGGCATTGCGCAGCGCGTGCGTTTCTCCGACCAGAAGGTCATCCTGCCCGGCGAGGTGCCTGCCACCAGCCGGCTGTCCGACGTGCTGCTGGGTGCGGCCATCAACTGGACCGATGCCTGGTCCACCGAAGGCACGACCCAGTACAACCGCGACCTGAACCGCCCGGTGCGCACCACCTTCGGCGCGCGCTACAGCCCCAGCTCCTACCGCACGGTGAACGTGGCCTACCGTACCCAGTACGACACCGTGGCACGCACCGATGCCAGCAAGCTGGTCGATGTGGGCTGGCAATGGCCCATCAACGACCTCTGGGGCGACAAGGGCCGTGACCTGGGGGCCGGCCGTGGCCAGGGCGGCGGCCGCTGGTACACGGTGGGCCGGCTGAACTACAGCCTGAAGGACCGCAAGCTCGTCGATACCGTGGTCGGGCTGGAGTACGACGGCTGCTGCTGGATTGGCCGCGTGGTGCTGGAGCGCCTGCAAAGCTCCATCACCCAGTCCAACACCCGGCTGCTGTTCCAGATCGAGTTCGTAGGCTTCTCGCGGCTGAGCCTGGGTGCCGACCCGCAGCGCAGCCTCAAGCAGAATGTGCCGCGCTACCAATACCTGCGCGAGTCGGTGACGCCGCCCAGCCGCTTCACCAATTACGATTAGAGCCAAGGCTCCAAACACGCTTTTTGCAAGGCATCTCTCCCATGCGTTTTCTTTCCCAGACCCATTGCTGCGCAGCGGCCGCTGTGGCGCTGGCCTTGCTGGCCACCACAGCCCAGGCGCAAGGCCTGCGTGTTCCGGGCCAGTCCAGGGCGCCCCAGGCCGGCGATGCCTCCGTCTCGCGCGCGCTGGACGCCACCAACCAGCCCTTGTCGCGTGATCGCGGCGGCAATGCCGGCGTGCGCTCGGCCGACTACATCGTGGCCGTGGTCAACTCCGAGCCCGTGACCAACAACGAGGTGCGGGCCCGCATGGCGCGCGTGGCGCAGAACATTGCCGAGCAGGGCGGCCAGATGCCGCCCGAGGCGCTGCTGGCCCGCGAGGTGCTGGAGCGGCTGATCGTGGAAAAGGCCCAGCTGCAGGAAGCCAAGGACACGGGCCTGCGCGTGGATGACTACGCCGTGGACCAGGCGCTGACCAATGTGGCGCGGCAAAACGGCCTGGACAAGGCCGGCCTGCAGTCACGCCTGCGGGCCGAGGGCGTGAACGAAAAGCAGTTCCGCGAAGAACTGCGCCGCCAGATCACGCTGCAGCGCCTGCGCGAGCGCGATGTGGACGGCCGCGTGCGCGTGACCGAAGCCGACATCGACCGCTACCTGGCCGAGCAGCGCAGCGGCGGCGCCGACAAGGCGCCGGCGGCCGTGAACCTGGGCCACATCCTGATCGCCGTTCGCGAGGATGCCAGCCCCGCCGAAGTGGCCGAGCGCGAAGCCCGCGCCAAGCAGGCTGCCGAGGCGGCCCGCACGCAAGGCGACTTCCTGGCCGTGGTCAAGGAGTTCTCCGATGTGCCCGACGGCCAGGGCGGCGGCGCCATGGGCATGCGCCCGCTGGACCGCTACCCCGAACTGTTCACCAAGGCCGTGGGCCAGACGCCGCAGGGCGGCATCGTCGGCCCCTTCCGTTCGGGCGCGGGCTTTCACGTGCTCAAGGTGCTGGAGAAGTCGCAGGCCGGCATGCCTTCCGTGGTCACGCAAAACCATGCGCGCCACATCCTGCTGCGCATCGGCGACCAGATGACCGAGGCCGATGCCGCCAAGCGCCTGGCCGACTACAAGCGCCGCGTGGACAGCGGCCAGGCCAGCTTCGAATCGCTGGCCCGCGAGTTCTCGCAGGACGGCAGCGCGCGCAACGGCGGCGATCTGGGCTGGGCCTCGCCCGGCCAGTTCGTGCCCGAGTTCGAGCAGGTGCTCAATGCGCTGCAGCCCGGGCAGGTCAGCGACCCGCTGGTCTCGCGCTTCGGTGTGCACCTGATCCAGCTCATCGAGCGTCGCCAGGCCGCGCTGACGCCGCGCGAGCAGCGCGACATGGTGCGCAACGTGGTGCGCGAGCGCAAGCTCGAAACTGACTACCAGACCTGGCTGCAGGAGCTGCGTGGCCGCGCCTACGTCGAGTACCGCGAGCCCCCGCAATAAGACACCCCCCAAGCAGCCATGGCTGCGGCAGTCCACAATGGAAGGCGGTGCCATGGCGCACCGCCTTGCTTTTTCTATGAAACACATTCCTCGCAAACGCTTCGGCCAGAACTTCCTGACCGATGGCGGCATCATCGACGGCATCGTGCGTGCCATCGATCCCCGGCCGGGCCAGTCCATGGTCGAGATCGGTCCGGGCCTGATGGCCCTGACCCAGCCCCTGGTCGAGCGCCTGGGCCGGCTCACCGTGATCGAACTGGACCGCGACCTGGCCGTGCGCCTGCGCCTGCACGAGCAGCTCGACGTGGTCGAGTCCGACGTGCTCAAGGTGGACTTTCGCGCCATCGCTGCGCGCCTGGGCGTGCCCAAGCTGCGCATTGCGGGCAACCTGCCCTACAACATCTCCAGCCCCATCCTCTTTCACCTGCTCGAGCAGGTGGACGTGGTCGAGGACCAGCACTTCATGCTGCAAAAGGAGGTCATCGACCGCATGGTGGCCTCTCCGGCCACGGCCGCCTATGGGCGGCTGACGGTCATGCTGCAGTGGCGCTATGCGATGGAGAGCGTGCTGTACGTGCCGCCCGAGAGCTTCAATCCGCCGCCCAAGGTGGACAGCGCCGTCGTGCGCATGGTCCCGCGCGAGGCGCCGGCGGCCCTGGACGCGAAGCTGCTGGAGGAGATGGTGCAGGTGGCCTTCAGCCAGCGGCGCAAGATCCTGCGCAACACGCTGGGGCGCTGGCTGGAAGCCAAGGGCTTTGACGGGGAGTTCGACCTGCAGCGCCGCGCCGAGGAAGTGCCGGTGTCCGAGTACGAGGCACTTGCAGCCCGGTTCACGCGCAGCTAGACGCAGGTGGCGCACGGCGCCAGCGCCCACATGGGACGCTGGCGCCGTGCAATCAATGTGCGGCTCTTACAGGAAAGAGTAGAAGCAGCGGAACGGGATCTTGCGCTCGGCCCAGTACTCGGCCGCGTCGCGGAAGCTGTCCAGCAGCTGCTCGCGCACTTCCTTGTCGAACTTGGGCGTGGTCGGGATCTGGTCGAGCACGAGCACAAAGCCCGGCTGCGGGCCGGCCTTGTGGATGGGGTCGGTCAGGCAGTCGTAGAGCGCGTCGAAGTTCTTGCCGAAATGCGCGGGGAAGAAGAACTGCGTGGCCAGCAGCTCCAGGATGTCGGCCTTGGTCTGCGCATGGGCCAGGTTGGCATACAGGAAATGGCACCCCAGCGTCTCGGCCGCCTGTTGCAGATCCTCCACCCTGTAGGCGCGGATGGACTGCACGATGTTGGCGCGCACGTTCCGCAAAGGGGTGTCCGGGATCTTACGAAGTGGTGCATCCATCTCCGTGGCTCTTTCTCTAACGTGGATGTGGCCTGCGGGTACGGGCACCTGGCCTGCGGCGTCCCCGGGCTGTGGATGAAATGCAGACCCCTGCCAGCGCACTGCGTCGGACGCGGAGGGTCGAACTGGCTGCAAAGACTGGGTCGAGGTCATTCGATGATCTTGCGAAAGCTGCTGTAGTGGTCGCTGGTGTAGTAGCAGGCATCGGGCTGCTGGGGCTCTCCGCCGCAGACGATGCGGCGGGCTCCGCGGTCACGCGAGCCGGGCGTGCGCACCGTGTACTCACGGTAGTAGCCGCGCGACTGGCGCGGCAGGATGCGCTCGCGGTTGCCGAACACCGTGCCGTCCTTGTCGTGGGCAAAAGGCCCGCCGCGCAGGATCAGCGTATAGGTGGAACGGCCTTCGCGCGGCAGCTCTGACAGGGTGACGGTGGCCATGGCCGCCGTCGAATCCGCGCTCTCGGGCGCCGAGCGGCGCGCATCAGCGAGCGAGGGCGACAGCACAAAGGCGGCCCCGACGATGAGCGCTAGACCGGACTGGTACGCCTTGGCGGCGGCTGCCTTCAGCATCAACTACACCTTTCAGAAATCCAGGGAAGCCCTGAAATCTCGACCCGCTAGTGTGACGGAACACCCCTCAAAATGCAAGTTCTGCCTAAAAAACAGGCAGCTTGACCGAGGAAATGTCTGGGGATTGAACAGTGAGAAGGCAACTCTGCGCCTGAGTTGCCTTCCATTCAATGCAAATGCCGCCCGTTGTCTCAAAAACGCGCGCGGCCAAAACGAGGGACACCGAGCAAGGGCCGCCCCGCAGCGAGGGTGTCGTCCCCCTCCCGCGAAGCGAGAGAGGGCGCCGTGCACACGGGGGAAGCGGCGAAGCCGCTCAGGGGGTGCTTAACGGTTAGCGTTAGCGTCCGCCACCGTCAGCGCCGTCATGTTGACGATGCGGCGCACCGTCGTGCTCGGCGTGAGGATGTGCACGGGACGAGCGGCGCCCAGCAACACGGGGCCGATGGCAATGCCGCCGCCAGCGGCCTGCTTGAGCAGGTTGTAGCTGATGTTGGCCGCGTCGATGTTGGGCATGACCAGCAGGTTGGCATTGCCCAGCAGCGTGCTGTTGGGCATGAGCTGGGCGCGGGCCTTGCCGTCCAGGGCCACGTCGCCGTGCATCTCGCCGTCCACTTCCAGCCAGGGGGCCTGCTCGCGCAGCAGCTCCAGGGTCTGGCGCATCTTGACGGCGCTGGGCTGGTTGCTGGAGCCGTAGTTGGAGTGCGACAGCAGGGCGGCCTTGGGCTTGACGCCGAAGCGCATCATTTCCTCGGCGGCCATGATGGTGATCTCGGCCAGCTGCTCGGCCGTGGGGTCGTAGTTGACGTGGGTGTCCACCAGGAAGACCTGGCGGTCGGGCAGCAGCAGGCCGTTCATGCAGGCATAGGTCTGCACGCCGGCGCGGCGGCCGATCACCTGGTCCACGTACTGCAGGTGGTGCGATGTCTGGCCCCAGGTGCCGGTGATCAGGCCGTCCACTTCGCCCTTGTGCAGCAGCATGGAGCCGATCAGGGTCAGGCGGCGGCGCATCTCGATCCTGGCGATGGGCACGGTGATGCCCTTGCGCTCGGTCATGCGGTGGTAGGTCTGCCAGAAGTCGCGGTAGCGCTCGTCGTGCTCGACGTTGACCACGTCGTAGTCCTGGCCCTCCTTCAGGCGCAGGCCGAACTTCTCGATGCGCTGGGCAATGATGGCCGGGCGACCGATCAGCGTGGGGCGCGCAATGCGCTCGTCCACCACGATCTGCGCGGCGCGCAGGATGCGCTCTTCCTCGCCTTCGGCATAGGCCACGCGCTTCTTGGTGGCCTTCTTGGCCGTGGCGAACAGCGGCTTCATCATCGTGCCCGAGGCGTAGACGAAGGTCTGCAGATGGGCGCGGTAGGCATCCATGTCCTGGATCGGGCGCTGGGCCACGCCGCATTCGGCGGCAGCCTGGGCCACGGCCGAGGCGATCTTCATCATCAGGCGCGGATCGAAGGGCTTGGGGATCAGGTACTCAGGACCGAAGCTCAGCTGCTCGCCCACGTAGGCTGCCGCCACTTCCTCGCTCTGCTCGGCCTGGGCCAGTTCGGCGATGGCGTGGACGGTGGCGATTTCCATCTCGGTGGTGATGGTGGTCGCGCCGCAGTCCAGCGCACCGCGGAAGATGTACGGGAAGCACAGGACGTTGTTGACCTGGTTGGGATAGTCCGAGCGGCCCGTGGCGATGATGGCGTCGCTGCGCACGGCCTTGACATCTTCGGGAACGATTTCGGGGTTGGGATTGGCCAGCGCGAAGATCACCGGGCGCGCGGCCATCTTGACCACCATGTCCTGCTTGAGCACGCCGCCAGCGGACAGGCCCAGGAAGACGTCGGCGCCTTCGATGACCTGGCCCAGGGTGCGCAGCTCGGTGGCGCGTGCGAACTGGGCCTTGTCCTCGTCCATCAGTTCGGTGCGGCCTTCGTAGACCACGCCGGCCAGGTCGGTGACGAACACGTTCTCCCGGCGCAGGCCGACCTTGAGCAGCAGGTTCAGGCAGGCCAGGGCAGCGGCGCCCGCGCCCGAGGCGACGAGCCGGACCTCCTCGATCTTCTTGCCCGCGACCTTGAGCGCGTTGACCATGGCCGCAGCCACGGTGATGGCCGTGCCGTGCTGGTCATCGTGGAAGACGGGGATCTTCAGGCGGCGGCGCAGTTCGCGCTCCACGAAGAAGCACTCGGGCGCCTTGATGTCTTCCAGGTTGATGGCGCCGAAGGTGGGCTCCAGCGCGGCGATCACGTCGACCAGCTTTTGCGGGTCCTTCTCGTTGATCTCGATGTCGAAGACGTCCACGCCCGCGAACTTCTTGAACAGGACGGCCTTGCCTTCCATCACCGGCTTGGAGGCCAGCGCGCCGATGTCGCCCAGTCCCAGCACGGCCGTGCCGTTGGAGATCACGGCCACCAGGTTGCCGCGCGCCGTGTACTTGAAGGCGGCGGCCGGGTCCTTGACGATCTCTTCGCAGGGCGCTGCCACGCCGGGCGAGTAGGCCAGGGCCAGGTCATGCTGGTTGGCCATGGGCTTGGTCGGCACGATGGTCAGCTTGCCGGGCTTGGGAAACTCGTGGTATTCGAGTGCGGCACGGCGCAGCTGGGCACGTTTATCGGAAGGGGTCGGGGCCGTGTTGTCGGACATCAAGCGTCTCCAGCGAAGGCATGGCCAACGCACGCGCGGATCAGCCCGCGTGCCGTCGGCCGAGGTAGGGGGGAACCGATTGTAGGCCGACAGGCAATAGCCGGGCCCTGCTGTGAAACTGTTGTGATGCCTGGTTGCCCAATGTCCCGCGGCGGCGGCGGTCTTTGCTTGCGCGGCGCCGCAAAGCCGGGCAATCAGATGGCGTCCATCAGATGGCGTCCAGCGGAAACACCGGGCGGCTGACCTGGGCGAACGGAAAGCGCGAATAGTCCGAGGTGGTCACGCCGGGGCTGTCGCACTCGACCAGGCCGGCCGACAGCGGCACGAAGACGGGCCGGCAATACATGCGCGACTTGAGCAGCACGAAGCGAAAGCGCGTCGGGTCCATGCCCACGCAGTGGAACACGCCCAGGTCCCAGGGCTCGTGCGTCTGCTCGGTGATCACGATCTGCGCTGCGCCCGTGTCCAGGCAGACCGTGCGGCCCATGTGGCAGCGCTGGCCGGTGTAGATGGGGCCGCTGACCGTGTAGGCGCCGTCGCTGACGGCGCGCACCGTGCCGCGCAGCCGCAGCGGCTGCTTGTGAAGGCCGATGCGTTCCAGCGAGACCTTGTTGCCCAGCGCGATCTCCACCTCGGCGCCTTCGCCCGCCGCCGTGAGCGAGGCAACCGCTTCGGGGTCGCACAGCGGGCCCACGGCAATGCCTGACAGGCCCAGCTCCAGCGCGGTCTGCAGCACGTCCATGGTGTCGCAGGTGCCGCCGGACATGCAGTTGTCGCCATGGTCGAGCAGCAGCACGGGGCGGTCGGCGCCGTCGGCCAGGGCCTGGGCGCGGCGCAGCGAATCGGCCAGCGGCTCGCTGCGGTAGACGAAGTCGGCGCGGCGCTGCCAGATCCGGGCGGCCAGCGCGTCCACGCTCGCCTGGGTGGCCGCGCGTTCGTCAGTCCTGCAGGTGGCGACCACGCTCACGCAGGGCGCGGCGATGTCGGCCAGCGAGAAGCCGCCGAACACCGAGACCGCGGGCAGGCCCTCCGCTTCCAGGGCGCGCGCTGCGTTCACGGCGTCCAGCATGGGGCCGTCCAGCGTGGTGCTGCGCAGCGTATGGCTCATCAGGGGCAGGCGGTGCCAGCACACGGCGTAGCGCGCGCGGCCGGCCAGCATGTCCAGCAGCAGGCGGCCCGCATGCTCGCCGGTCTCGTACATGTCGATGTGCGGATAGGTCTTGAAGCCCACCATCACGTCGGCATTGCCCACCATTTTTTCGGTGATGTTGCCGTGCAGGTCCAGCGCCACGCCAACGGGCACGCCGGGCGCGGCGGCGCGCACGCGTTCGAGCAGGTCACCTTCGCCGTCGGCGCTGTTCTCGGCCACCATGGCGCCGTGCAGGTCCAGCAAGATGGCATCGCAGCCCGGCGCGGCCGCCACGATGCGGTGCGTGAGTTCGTCATAGGCGGCCGCATGCACGGGGCCGCTGGGATTGGAGGTGGCCGATACCGGCGTGACCAGGGTGGCGCCCGCCGCCTCGGCCAGGTCGATGAAGGCGGCCATGGCCGTGCGCATGCCCTTGTTGGCCGAATAGGCCGCCTCGCCATAGGTGGGCGCAAACGCCTCGATGGGCGTGGGCACGGGCGAGAAGGTATTGGTCTCGTGGTTGAGCCGGGCGATCAGGATCTTCATGCCGGCACCCCGCCGTCCGCTGCCTGCACCACGCCCGCGGCCGCCAGCATGGCGCGCAGCAGCACGTTGCAGCCGGCCTCCAGGTGGGCGGGCTCGGCATCCTCGATCTCGTTGTGGCTGATGCCGTCGGCGCAGGGCACGAAGATCATGGCGGCAGGCGCCACGCGCGCCAGGTAGACGGCATCGTGGCCCGCGCCGCTGACCACGTCCATGGCGCTGTAGCCCAGGTCGGCCGCATTGGCGCGCACGGCCTCCACCAGGTGCGGCGTGAAGGGCTGGGGCGGGAAGTAGACGACCTGCTCCACGCCAATGGTCACGCCACGCGCGGTGGCAATGCGCTCGCAGGCCGCGCGCAGTGCGGCATCCATGTCCAGCAACTGGCCGTCGTCCGGCGCGCGCAGGTCCACGCTGAGCTTGACGCCGCCCGGGATCACGTTGCGCGAGTTGGGAAACACCTCCAGCGATCCCACGGTGCCGCGCGCATGCGGCAGGCGGTCCAGGGCGATGCGGTTGACCTCGGCCACAATGCAGCTGGCGGCCAGCAGGGCGTCGCGGCGCAGCTCCATGGGCGTGGGGCCGGCATGGGCCTCCATGCCCTGCACGCTGACGTCGTACCAGCGCTGGCCCAGCGCGGCGCTGACCACGCCGATCACGCGTTCATGGTTTTCCAGCACCGGGCCCTGCTCGATATGGGCCTCGAAATACGCGCCCACCGCAGGCGCCGGGCCGGCCGGCCCGGCATAGCCGATGGCGCGCAGCGCCTCGTCCACGCTCACGCCCTGGGCATCGCGCTGGGCCAGCGCATGCTCCAGCGTGAAGGCATTGACGAACACGCCCGAGCCCATCATCACAGGCACGAAGCGCGAGCCTTCCTCGTTGGTCCACACGACCACTTCCAACGGGGCGCGCGTGCGCACCCCGCCATCGTTGAGCGTGCGCAGCACCTCCAGCCCGGCCAGCACGCCGTAGTTGCCGTCGAACTTGCCGCCCGTGGGCTGGGTGTCGATGTGGCTGCCCGTCATCACGGGCGGCAGCGCATCGTCCAGGCCTGCGCGGCGCGCGAAGATGTTGCCGATGGCATCGACGCGGATGCTGCAGCCAGCCTCGCGCGCCCACTGCACGAAGAGATCGCGCCCCTGGCGGTCCAGGTCCGTCAGCGCCAGGCGGCACACGCCGCCCTTGGGTGTGGCGCCTATGCGCGCCAGGTCCATCAGCGATTGCCACAGGCGGGCGCCGTCGGTGCGCAGCCCGGCCGCAACGGCGGCGGCTGCAAGAGGGGTACTGAGATCCATGAATGACTCCTGGGAATGCGAAAGGCGGTTGATCAGGCGATCCCTACACCGAGATACCGGTCCTTGATGGCGTCATCGGCCAGGAAAGCGGCATTGCCTGCCTCGTGCGCAATCGCACCCTGTTCGATGATGTAGTGGCGGTCGGCCAGCTGGGTACAGACCTCCAGGTTCTGCTCCACCAGCAAGATCGCCACGCCAGCGGCCTTGATGGTCTTGAGCTGGGCCACGATCTCCTCCACGATCACGGGCGCCAGGCCCTCGACGGGCTCGTCCAGCATGAGCAGGCGCGGCGCGTTCATCAGGGCGCGGCCTATGGCCAGCATCTGCTGCTCGCCACCCGACAGCTGCCCGCCGCCGTTGCCGCGCCGCTCCTTGAGGCGCGGGAAGATGCGGTAGATGTCGGCCAGCTGCCAGGGCGAGCGTTTGCGCTGGCCCAGCAGCAGGTTCTCCTCCACCGTGAGCAGCTTGAAGATGCCGCGGTGCTCGGGCACCAGGCAGATGCCGCGCTGGGCCACCTGGTGCGTGGCCAGCCGGTGCACGGGCTCGCCGCCGAAGCGGATCTGCCCCTGCGAGGGCTGCATCACCCCCGCGATGGACTTGAGCGTGGTGGTCTTGCCCGCGCCGTTGCGGCCCAGCAGCGTGACCAGTTCGCCGTCCTGCACCTGCAGCGACACGCCCTGCAGCACATGGCTCTTGCCGTAGTGGGCGTGTATGCCCTCGACCGAAAGCAGGGGACCGCTCATGCCTTTCCTCCCGTGATCATGTTGCCCAGATAGGCGCTGCGCACACGCTCGTCGGCGCGGATCTCGTGGGGCAGGCCTTCGGCCAGCACACGGCCCTGCTGCATGACGGTGATGGTGTCGGAGATGTCCATGACGATGTTCATGTTGTGCTCGATGAGCACCACGGTGTGCTCATCCCTGAGGCCCTGGATCAGGCGCTTCATCTCGTCCAGGTCATCGATGCCCATGCCCGAGGTCGGCTCGTCCAGGAAGATGGCCTTGGGCCGCGCGGCCAGGGCCATGCCCACCTCCAGCCGCCGCTGCTGGCCGTGCGAGAGGTTGCCGGCCGGCGTGTCCGCATGGCGCTCCAGGCCCAGGCGCGAGAGCACGCTGGCCACGGTGTCGGCCAGGGCGCGAGCACCCACGGGCGCGTTCCAGCAGTCCAGCGCCCTGGCGGGCGCCACGCCCTGGGCGGCCAGGCGCAGGTTCTCGCGCACGGGCAGGGTCAGGAACAGGCTGGTGACCTGAAAGGACCGTGCCATGCCACGCCGCACGCGGCGGTGGTCGGGCTCGCGCGTCACGTCGTGGCCGTCGAACACGATGCGCCCGCCGCTCACGCTCTTGGTGCCCGTGAGCATGTGGAACAGGGTGGTCTTGCCCGCGCCGTTGGGGCCGATCACCGAGTGCACGGTATGGGCGCGCACCTTGAGGTCCACGCCGCCCAGGGCGACGAACTTGTCATAGCGCTTCTCGACGCCCACGGCCTCGAGCAGGATGGGAGATGCTGCGGCGCTCATGCCTGGCCTCCTTTGGTTTCTGCAGCGGCCGCCTCGGCATCTGCCGGCCCTTTGCGGCGCACCAGGGCCCACAGGCTCTCGCCCAGGCCCCACAGGCCGCGCTGCAGGCCCAGGCTCACGATCATCAGCACCACGCCCAGCAGCAGCAGCCAGCGTGGCCACAGGGTGGACAGCCAGTCGCCCAGCAGCACATAGAAGGCCGCGCCCAGCACCGAGGCCAGCAGGTTGCCCGTGCCGCCGATCACGGTCATCACCAGGATCATTTCGCTGGTGTGGTACTCGGCATTGGACAGCGGGGCGATGCCCGTCATCATGGCGTGCAGCGCGCCGGCCAGGCCCGTGACTGCGCCCGAGATCACGAAGGCCTGCAGCTTCAGCAGCCTCAGGTCGTAGCCCACGGCGGCGGCGCGCTCC
The DNA here is from genome assembly GCF_055797465.1 of Delftia sp. PX-1. NCBI lineage: Bacteria > Pseudomonadati > Pseudomonadota > Betaproteobacteria > Burkholderiales > Comamonadaceae > Delftia > Delftia sp. PX-1. Next base: position 6,333,474 of record NZ_CP184763.1, on the reverse strand, counting down.
TCGTTGTCGCGCACGGCCAGCAGCGTGCGGCCGAACATGGAGTCGCAGACGCGGCGCAGCAGCCAGAACACCACCAGAAAGAGCACGGCCACAAAGCCGTAGTACTGCCAGGGCGTGGCCAGCGGCCACAGCGTCTGGCCGGCCACCGCGAGGGCGGGGCGGGGCACATCGAGCAGGCCGTTGTCGCCGCCGGTGATGTCCGTGGCCGAGTAGGCGATGAAGTAGAACATCTGCGCAAACGCCAGGGTGAGCATCACGAAATAGGTTCCGCGCTGGCGTATGGCCACCCAGCCGACGATGGCCGCGCCCACGGCGCCCATGGCGGTGGCGGCCAGCAGGGCCAGCGGCATGGGCAGGGGCCAGCGTGTCAGCAGCAGGGCGATGGTGTAGCTGCCCAGCCCGAAGAAGATGCCCTGCCCGAAGGACAGCAGCCCCGTGTAGCCCAGCAGCAGATTGCAGCCCATGGCCGCGAGGCCGAAGATCAGCACTTCGCTGGCCAGCGAGCCCGACTGCATGCACAGCGGCATGGCCACCACGATGGCCAGCGCGAGAAGGAGATGGGAATGCCTGGTCATGGTCTTCATCCTTTGCGGCCCAGCAGGCCATGGGGTCGCAGCAGCAGCACGGCGGCCATGGCCACGTAGATCATCAGGCGCGCGCCCTCGGGCCACAGCGTGCTCATCACGCTTTGCACGATGCCGATCAGCAGGCCGCCGACCAGTGCGCCGCCGAAGCTGCCCAGCCCGCCCACGACCACGATCACGAAGGCCACGCCCAGCGCCTCCACGCCCATGAAGGGCTCTGCGCCGCGTATGGGCGCGGCCAGCACGCCGGCCAGCGCCGCCGTGGCGGCGCCCAGCGCGAACACCAGGCTGAAGATGCGCAGCACGTTCACGCCCAGCAGGGACACCATCTCGGTCGATTCGCTGCCCGCGCGCACCGCGCTGCCCAGCCGCGTGCCTTCCAGCAGCCACCACAGCAGCACGGCCAGCACGGCGGTGAAGCCGATCACGAACAGCCGGTACTTGGGATAGACGAAGCTGCCCCACATCACCACGCCCTGCAGCAGATCGGGCACGGCCACGCTGTCGCCCAGCGGGCCCCATTGCACGATCACCAGCTCCTGCACCACCAGGGCCAGGCCCACGGTGACGATGATGTGGAACTCATGCGCCTTGGCATACACATGGCGCAGCATGAGCTTTTCCACCAGCCAGCCCAGCGCGCCCACGGCCAGCGGCACCACGATCAGGGACAGCCAGAAGCTCATGCCCCAGCGCGTCATCTGGTAGCAGAAATAGGCGCCCAGCAGGTAGAAGGCACCGTGCGCGAAATTCACGAAACGCAGCAGGCCGAAAACGATGGACAGGCCCACGGCCAACAGGAAATACAGCATGCCTATGCCGATCCCGTTGATGGTCTGAAGCAGATAGATGCTCATACAGGGTCCGAAACGATGGACGAAGGAGGCGAAGTGCCCGGTGGCTCTGAAGCACGCCGGTCATGGTGCTGTGCCTATGAAACTGGCGCAGCCTAAGTGAGGGACACCGAGGAAGGGCCGCCCCGCACCGAGGGTGTCGTCCCCCTCCCGCGAAGCGAGAGAGGGGGAAGGCGCGCAGCGCCTCAGGGGGAGCTCTAAACCAGCTTGCAGCCGGTCTGGTCTACGGGCAGGAAGGACTTGCCGGAGCTGACCACATCCACGTAGTCGTCCTTGTTCTTCATCTTGGACTTGGCCTTGCCCTTGAGCAGGTAGTAGTTCTTGAGCACCTGGTGGTCTGCCTTGCGCACCTCTTCCTCGCCCGTCAGGCCCTGGTACTTCATGCCTTCCAGCGCGGCGACCACGGCCTTGGGGTCGACCGTGCCGGCCTTGACGATGGCATCGATCATCAGCTTGGTGCAGATGTAGTGGCCGGCCAGGCTGTAGTTGGGATTGGCCTTGAACTTGTCGTTGCAGCGCTGCACCAGATCACGGTTGAGCGGCGTGTCCACCGTGTGCCAGTACTGGGCGCCGAAGTACACGCCGTCGCACAGGTCGGCGCCCAGCGACTCGAACTGCTCCAGCCCCGAGGCCCAGGCGATCAGGATGGTCATGTTCTTGTTCATGCCGAAGCTGATGGCCTGGCGCAGCGTGTCCGAGGACTGGGCGCCGAAGTTCAGCAGCAGCAGCACGTCGGGCTTGGCGGCCACGGCATTGGTCAGGTAGCCGCTGAACTCCTTTTCGGTCAGCGAGTGGTAGCTGTTGCCCACATGCTCGATGCCCTTTTCCTTGAAGATGTTCTTGGCCGCCGTCAGCAGGCCGTCGCCGAACACGTACTGCGGCGTGATGGTGTACCAGCGCTTGGCCTTGGGCAGGGATTCGATCAGCGGGCGCACGGTCTGCTCGATGGCGCCGAAGGTGGGTGCCGACCAGCGGAAGGTGGCGCTGTTGCAGTCCTTGCCCGTGATCTCGTCTGCGCCTGCGGTGGTGATGAAGATGCCGCCGGCCTTCTCGGCCTCCTTGCCCATGGCCAGCGCCTCCGACGACAGGATGCCGCCTGCGAAAAAGCGCGTGCCCTGCTGCTGCGAAGACTCCTGCAGCTTGCGCACGGCCGTGGCGGGCTTGCCCTCGGTGTCCAGCACGGTGTAGGCCAGCGGGCGGCCCAGCGCCTTGCCGTATTGCTCTATGGCCAGCTTCATGCCCAGGTCCGCGTACTTGCCGTTGGCCGCGAAGGCGCCCGACATGGGCACGGGGCAGGCGAACTGGATGCTGTCCTTGGACTGCGCCCAGACGCTGCGGCCCAGGCCCAGCGATGCGGGCAATGCGCCCAGTGCCGAGAGTTGCAGGAGGTGACGACGTTGCATGGGATCTCCGTGATGGGGACTGAAGGCGCTGCGGCCCGGGTACGCTTTTCAGAGCAAGTTGCATGCCAGTCGAAACGGGTGCGTGCAGGCTCCTTGATTCATATTTATAGTGATAAATACAAGGAATAGGGCGCGTGCTAACCCTAGGCGCAAACGCCCACGCGCCATGGCGGTGCATACTGCACCAAACCCGTATGCAGACTGGGCGCGGACACGATCCGGTGCCCTTCCGGAGAACACAACAATGGCTACACCCAAGTCGGCCCCCCTGGCGATCCGGCAGCTCAAGCGCCCGGATCTGGTGGCCCAGGAGATCAAGCGCCTGATCACCGAAAAGAACCTCAGCCCCGGCGACCGCCTGCCGCGCGAAAGCGAGCTGCAGGCCCAGTTCCAGGTCAGTAAGGGAACGATCCGCGAGGCTCTCAAGTCGCTGGAAGTGCAGGGGCTGATCACCATCTCCACGGGCCCTTCGGGCGGGGGCATGGTCGTGGAGGTGCCGCTGGACCGCACGCTGCAGTTCATGCAGAACTACCTGTTCTTCCAGGAGGTGACCATCGACGACATCTACACGGTGCGCCAGATGCTGGAGCCCGAGCTGGCGGCAGGCGCCGTGCCCCATCTGACCGAGGCCGATTTCGAGGCCCTGGAGCACAGCATCGCCTGCTGCGATCCCACGCAAAGCAGCGACGACCTGGTGAGCCAGCGGCGCGAGGACGTGAACTTCCACGACATCCTGGCGGCCGCCAACCCCAACCCGTTCCTGCGCTTCACCTGCGAGCTGATCAACGAGATGATCCGCCAGCTCATCGTCTTCGCCAACCGTACTCCGCAGGCCGAGCACCGGCGCTTCGGCGAGGCCAATGCGCAGTTCCACCGCAGCATCGTGCAGGCCGCGCGCGAGCGCGATGCTGCGAAGGTGCGCGCATTGATGCAGGAGCACATGCGCGATGCGGCCAGCAGCGTCAAGCGCATGAAGGGCCGCATCCAGGGCCGGCTCATCCTCGATGCCGACAGCCTGCGCAGCCCGCGTCCGCGACGCGCCGTGCAGCCGGTGGAAAAGGCCGCAGCGACAGCGCCAGGGACTGCGTCAAAAACAACGGCAAGGGCGAGCGCAAGGACCACCGCGAAGGCCCCGGCAAAGGCCCCCGCAAAAACCATCCCAAAGGCCTCCGCAAAGACGGCTGCGAAGACTCCGGCAAAGTCGCCTGCGAAGGCCACGTCCGCGCGTCCTGCTGCCGCACGCAAGCGCGCGGCCTCCTGAGCTGTCCCGCACCGGTCATCGGCGCCCCACGCCACGCGTTTCGCGCTGCCCGCTGCTGGTATGCTGCCGCGCGCTTGGCCTTCACGCATTCCCCTCACGAGACAACAGCATGAGACAAACCCCTTTCGCATCCTCCCGCACCCCGGTGCGCCGCGCAGCCCTGTGGCACGCCCTGGCCGGCGGCCTTGCGCTGGCGGCCACGCTGGCGGCGCCCCTTGCCCATGCCCAGGGCGCAGGCAGCTATCCGTCCAAGACCATTCGCCTGGTCGTGCCCTTCGCACCCGGTGGCTCCACCGACATCCTGGGCCGCCTGCTGGCGCAAAAGCTGGGCGAGAGCATGCACACCACGGTGGTGGTGGACAACAAGCCCGGTGCCAACGGCACCATCGGCTGCGACCTGGTGGCCAAGGCGCCGGCCGACGGCTACACCGTGGTGCTGGGCGACGTGGGCTGCATGGCCATGGCCAAGGGCCTGTATACCAAGCTGCCCTATGACCCGCTGCGCGACTTCGCGCCCATCAGCCTGGTGGCGCGCAGCCCGCTGGTGCTCACCGTGGGAGCGCAAAGCCCGTTCCACTCGCTCAAGGAGCTGACGGCGGCGGCCCAGGCCCAGCCCGGCAAGCTCAACTACCCCTCGTCGGGCACGGGCGGACCCAACCATCTGGGCGCCGAGCTGTATGCCATGCAGGCCAAGGTCAAGATCGGCCACGTGCCCTACAAGGGCAGCGCGCCTTCGGTGGTGTCGCTGGCCGCCGGCGAGACCGACTTCGGCTTTCTCACGGCCGTGACCATTGCCGCGCAGCTCAAGGCCGGCAAGGTGCGCGCGCTGGCCGTGGCCCACAACGAACGCCTGCAGTCCATGCCCGACGTGCCCACCATGTCGGAGGCCGGCCTCAAGGACTTCACGGCCGATGCCTGGTTCCTCGCGGCCGTGCCCGCAGGCACGCCCAAGCCCATCGTGGACCGGCTCTACGCCGAGATCGCCAAGGCCCTGCCCGCGCCCGAGGTCAAGGAAAAGCTGGACGCCATGGGCGTGCTGCCCTCGGGCCTCAAGCCCGATGCCTCGGCCCAGTTCCTGCGCGTGGAAGTGGACAAGTGGCGCGATGTGATCAAGAACGCGGGCATCACGCTGGACTGATTTCGCAGCCTTGCCGTTGCCATGCAAAAAGCCCCTGCGGCCTCACGGCCCAGGGGCTTTTCTCATGTGCCGGAGATGCTCAGTTCGTTTCGGTCAGGGCATCGCCCAGGGCGCTGACCAGCCGCTCGATCTCGGCCTTCTCGCTGATGAAGGGCGGCGCGATCTGGATGGTGTCGCCGCCGTAGCGCACGTAAAAGCCCTTGTCCCAGCACTTCATGGCGATCTCGTAGGGACGGCGGGCCGGCTCGCCGGGCAGCGACTCGATGGTGAAGCCCGCAGCCAGGCCGAAGTTGCGGATGTCGGCCACATGCTTTGCTCCCTTGAGGCTGTGCACGGCCTGCTCGAAGAACGGGGCCAGCGCGCGCACGCGGCCCGGGCCGTCCTCGCGCTGCAGCAGGTCCAGCGCGGCCACGCCCGCTGCGCAGGCAATGGGGTGGGCCGAGTAGGTATAGCCGTGCGGGAACTCCAGCATGTACTCGGGGCCGCCCGCTGCCATGAAGGTGTCGTAGATCTCCTTGCTGGCCACCACGGCGCCCAGGGGCTGGGCGCCATTGGTCACCTGCTTGGCGATGTTCATGATGTCGGGCGTGACGCCGAAGGCCTCCGCTCCCGTCATGGCGCCGCAGCGGCCGAAGCCCGTGATGACCTCGTCGAAGATCAGCAGGATGTTGTTCTGCGTGCAGATCTCGCGCAGGCGCTGCAGGTAGCCGGCCGGCGGAATCACCACGCCGGCCGAGCCCGAGAAGGGCTCGACGATGACGGCCGCGATGTTGCTGGCGTCATGCAGGGCGATCAGGTCCAGCAGCCGGTCGGCCAGCGCGCGGCCATCGGTGGCAGGCATGCCTTTGTGGAAGGACCCCAGCGCCGGCTGCGTGTGCGGCAGGTGGTCGGCCTCCACGCCCTGGCCGAAGGTCTTGCGGTTGCCCACCATGCCGCCGACGGAGATGCCGCCGAAGTTCACGCCGTGGTAGCCCTTCTCGCGCCCGATCAGCCGGGTCTTGCCGCCCTGGCCCTTGGCGCGCCAGTAGGCGCGTGCCATCTTCAGCGCCGTGTCGGCGGCTTCCGAGCCCGAGCCCGTGAAGAACACATGGTCCAGGCCTGCGGGCGTCAGCTCCTTGATCTTGTTGGCCAGCGCGAACGAGGCCGGGTGGCCGAACTGGAAGGCCGGCGCATAGTCCAGCTGCTGGGCCGCGCGGCCGATGGCTTCGGCGATCTCGCGGCGGCCATGGCCCAGGCCCGAGCACCACAGGCCCGACAGGCCGTCGAAGATCTTGCGGCCGTCGGCATCGGTGTAGTACGCGCCCTGGGCGCTGGTGATCATGCGCGGGCGCGCCTTGAACTCGCGGTTGCCGGTGAAGGGCATCCAGTGGGCCTCGAGCCAGGCGGCATCGGTGCGCGTGGCGGGGGCGGCGCTTTGTTCGGTGGGAACCAGGGTCATGGCGATCTCCTCGAGCCTAGGGAAGAAATGTGGATCGGCCCATTGTGAGCGCGCTGTTTGATTTCGCGAAGAGCACGATATCGAGGTTTACTTGCATATTTCTGCAAGTGACCAAGCGCCTGCCGGTCGCGGCATGGCGTGCGCGCATTGGGGGAATCCGTCGCCACTGCCGCCCCGTGGCTCCCCTATAGTGGCTCCCCTGTAGCGGTGGCCATGTCCGGCAAGCACACCGGGAGGCGAATGGCGATGGCGGAATTTTCTCTGGAGACCCCTGCGAGCCGCCGGGCACGCGATGGCCGTGCGCGCGCGGCGCTGGGCCAGCTGGGCGACATGGATCTGCGCCTGCTGCGCGTGTTCAAGGCCGTGGTCGAGTGCGGCGGCATGTCGGCTGCCGAGCTGGAGCTGAACATCGGCAGCTCCACGCTGAGCCGCCACATGAAGGACCTGGAAGAGCGCCTGGGCCTGACGCTGTGCCGGCGCGGGCGCGCCGGCTTCGCGCTCACGCCCGAAGGCCACCGCATCTACGAGGCCACGCTGCAGCTGCTGGGCGGCGTGGAGGGGTTTCTGGGCCAGGTGGACGACATCCATGGCCGGCTGGCCGGTACGCTGGACGTGGCGCTGTTCGACAAGACCGTGGGCAATCCGCAGTCACGCATTCCCGAGGCGATAGGCCTGCTGCACGATCAGGCGCCGCAACTGCACCTGCGGCTGCACGTGGCCTCGATACAGGCCATCGAGCGCGGACTGATGGAGGGGCGCTGGCAGGTGGGCGTGCTGCCCTCTGCACCCAGTTCGAGCGCGCTGGACAGTGCCCGGTTGTTCGGCGAGCGCATGCAGCTGTACTGCGCTCCCGGCCATCCGCTGCATGGCGCCGACCATGGCGGGCTGGACTGGGACAGCCTGGGCGCACATGCCTTTGCAGGCCTGGGCTACCAGTCACCCAATATGGCGCTCAGCCACCAGGCCGGCCTGCAGCGCCAGGCCACGGGTTTTGACCAGGAGGCCATTGCCATGCTGGTGTGCTCGGGCCGCTACCTGGGATTTCTGCCCGACCACTACGCACAGGCCATGGAGGGCCAGGGTCTGCTGCAGGCCGTGGCCCCCCACCGGTTCTTCTATCTCTGTGATTTCTTCGCGGTCTGGCGCAGTGCCGTGGTGCCTGGCCGTGCAGCCCGTGTGTTCATCGACGCGCTGCTGGGCGTGCACCGTGAATGAACGGCTTTGCCACAGCCTTGGCAAGAGGAAAATCACAGGTTTGCGAAGAGGCTATGCACAGCTTTTCACACAGCTTGTGCACATATTTTCCAGCGTATGCGCTTGACAATGTTTGGCATTGTGACCGGCGCCGGGGCTTCAGTCCGCCCCGATGCGGTCGAAAGGCATGTATGGATTCCGTGCCGGCCATGGGCCGCACGGGCAGCGCCTTGATACCAACGATTTCGCATTTCCCGGGTTCTTGCCACCATGCGCCGCCATGTCCACCTCTCTTGCCGCCACGGCAGGGCCGGGTTTCAGCCCGTGCCGCCATCGACCATCCTTGCCAGGGTTTCGGTCAGCCAATTGCCGAATGAGGCGTCCGCGCTGAAGGACCGCAGGGGCGTGGGCATGTTCGTGCTCCTGGCGGGTTCAGGCCGCAGCCGCAGTGGCTGCTGCGGGCGGCGCCATGCCGGCGCCCGCGTCGGCACGGCGGCGCAGGCCGCGCTCCCACAGCTTTTCATGGAAGAAGAAGGCCACGGCCTGCACCGTGGGCTCCAACAGGCTGAGCGTCAGCGCGGCCCAGAGATTGCGGGTCACGGCATAGGCCACGGCCGCTGCCACGGTGACATGGATGACGTAGTAGCTGGCGGTCTTCAACAGCGTGCGTCGGTGGTGGTGAAGGGTCTGGCGGATGCGGCTCATGGGGCTCTCCTCGGGATGAGACTCCATGCTAGGTGCGAGGAATAGTTATGGCCAATCGAAAATGATCATCAAAGTTATAAATACTATCGATGGCCGGCGGTTGCGTGCTGCGGCCTTGTGCCATGCGGGGGGCGCGCCATGAGCTGGGACCAGATTTTCGTGCTCGGCTGGGCGCCGCATCCGCAGTGGTTCCAGTGGCTGCATCCGGGCCTGGTGACGCTGTCGGTGCTGGTGGCCGTGGCCACGTCGGTGATGGCCATGCAGATTGCTGGGCTGGCGCGCGATGCCGCGTCGCCGCGCATACGCCGCGTGGGCGTGCTCACGGGCGCCTTCTGCCTGGGCGCGGGCATCTGGGCCATGCACTTCATCGGCATGCTGGCCTTCGTGCCCTGCACCTTTGGCGACTACGACCCCTGGATCACCACGCTGTCCATGCTGCCCAGCATGCTGGCGTCCTGGCTGGCGCTGACGCTGATGGTGCGGCCGCAGCTGTCCACGCAGGCGCTGGTGGGCGGCGGCGTGCTCATGGGGCTGGGCATTGGCTCCATGCACTACATCGGCATGGCGGCGGCCCAGACCTGGACCTCGATGCTCTACGACCCCTGGGGCGTGCTGCTGTCGGTGATCGTGGCGGCAGGCATGGCCGTGCTGTCGCTGTGGGTGCGCTTCAGGCTGGGCAACACGGGCCGGCTGTGGCCCACGCTGGTGGCCGGCATCGTCATGGGCCTGGCCATTTCCTGCATGCACTATGCGGGCCTGTATGCACTGCGCCTCAAGCCCGAGATCGATGTGCTGGCGCAGGTGGAGTCGCCCACGCACGCGCTGCTGGTGTTCTCCATCGTCGGCATGGTGGTGCTGATCTTCGGTCTGGTGTTCGCGGTCAACATGACGCTGCGCTACCGCCAGATCTACCGCCAGGTGCAGCGCAGCGAATCGCGCCTGCGCGCCGTGGTGGAGACGGCAGTGGACGGCATCGTGATGATCAACGGGCGCGGCAGCATCGTGTCGTTCAACGGCGCGGCCGAGCGGCTGCTGGGCTGGACGGCGCAGGAGGTGGTGGGCCGCAGCGCAAGCCTGCTCATGCCCGCGTCGGGCTGCGATGGCGATGGCGGCTCGCTGCAAAAGCATCTGGCCACGGGCTTTGCGGGCCTGCTGGGCTCCAGCCGCGATATCAACGCCATGCACAAGGACGGCACGCAGATCGCCGTGCGCCTGGCCGTGGGGCGGGTGGCGATTGCCGGCGATCCGCTGTACGTGGGCTTTGTGACCGATATCCGCGAGCGCCGCCAGATGCTGCAGTCGCTGCGCCGCAGCGAGGAGCAGTACCGCACCCTGATCAACAACGTGCCCGGCACCACGTTCCGCTGCCTGTACGACGGCAAATGGACGCCGCTGCTGCTCAGCCGCTCCATCGAGGAGTTGACGGGCTGGACCGAGCAGGATTTCACCGATGGCCTCACGGGCTGGGACCGGCTCATCCACGCCGAGGACCGCGACCGGCTGGAGGCTGCGGTGGCGCATTCTCTGGCGCGGCGCCAGACTTACAACGCCGACTACCGCCTGCTGCACCGCGACGGCAGCACGCGCTGGGTGTCCGAGACCGGGCGCGGCGTCTTCAACGAACAGGACGAACTGACCTGGATCGACGGCGTGATCATGGACCAGACGGCGGCGCGCGCGCGCAATGCCGAGTTCGAGGGCACGGTGCGCGCCATCGACCTGTCGCTGGCCACCATCGAGTACGACCTGCGCGGCCATGTGCTGCGCGCCAACCGCAATTTCCTGGACCTGTTCGGCTACCGGCTCGACGAGGTCGCGGGCCGCCACCACGGCATGTTCTGCGAGCCCGGCTATGCGCATTCGCCCGAGCATGTGCAGTTCTGGCGCCGCCTGGCCGAGGGCGAGTTCCAGGCCGGCGAGTTCCTGCGCTGCGGGCACGAGGGGCGGCGCATCTGGGTGCAGGCCACCTACAACCCCATACGCGGTGCCGACGGCCGGCCCTACAAAATCGTCAAGCTGCTCACCGACATCAGCGCCCAGCGCAAACTGGCCCAGGAGCTGGTGCTGGCCAAGGAGCATGCCGAAGCCGCGGCCGCCGCGCGCAGCACCTTCCTGGCCAACATGAGCCACGAGATCCGCACGCCCATGAACGCCATCATCGGCTTCACCGAGGCGTTGCGCGAAACCGCGCTGCAGCCCACGCAGGCGCGCTACCTGGACACGGTGCACTACGCGGCGCGCTCCATGCTGCGCCTGCTCAACGACATCCTGGACACGGCCAAGCTCGACAAGGGCGCGGTGGAGCTGGAGATAGAGGACTTCTCGGTGCGCGAGCTGTGCCAGCAGATCCTGGCATCGCTGCGCATCACGGCCGATCGCAAGGGCCTGGACCTGCGCCTGGACTACGACCCGCACACGCCGGCCGCGCTGCGCGGCGACGGCATGCGTGTGCAGCAGATCCTGGTGAACCTGCTGGGCAATGCCGTGAAGTTCACCGAACGCGGCCATGTGCTGCTGCGCGTGCGCTACGAGCAGGGCGTGCTCCAGCTCGATGTGCATGACACGGGCATAGGCATCGCGGCCGAGAAGATCCACCGCATCTTCGACCCCTTTGCCCAGGCCGACGCCTCGACCACGCGGCGTTTCGGCGGCACGGGCCTGGGCACGACCATCTCGCGCCAGCTGGCCGAACTCATGGGCGGCAGCATCCAGCTGCACAGCACGGTGGGCGTGGGCACGGTGTTCGAGGTGCGCCTGCCCCTGCCGGTCGGCGAGAGCCCGCTGTCCGAGCGCGGGGCGGCCAGCCGCGGCCTGCCGCCGCTGCACATCCTAGCCGTGGACGATGTGCCCGAGAACCTGGAGCTGCTGCAGATCAACTTCTCCAGCCAGAACCACCAGATGGTGCTGGCCCACGACGGTGCCGAGGCGCTGCGCTGCGTTCAGGCGCAGGAGCCTCCTTTCGACGTGGTGCTGATGGACCTGCAGATGCCGGGCATGGACGGCCTGGCGGCGGCGCGCGCCATCCGTGTCTGGGAGCGGCAGCTGCAGCGCCGGCCCGTGCCCATCGTCGCGCTGTCGGCCAGCGTGCTGGAGAAGGACCGCAGCGACGCCACCGCCGCCGGCATGGACGGCTTTGCCTCCAAGCCGCTGGACATGGCGCGGCTGCAGGCCGAGATCGCACGCCTGCTGTCGCTGCAGGTGGCGCTCAAGGAGGCCAGGCCGCCCGCGCCCGCCAGCGCCCAGCCGGGGCTGCCTGATGTCACGGTGGACTGGGCCTCGGGCATTGCGCTGTGGGGCCGGGTCGATCCGCTGGTGGCCGCCATTCGGCGTTTCCTCAATGAACAGCTGGACCTGGCCGACCGCCTGCGCCGTGCCCTGCAGCGCCCCGGACCCGAGGCCTTGATCGGCCTGGCGCACCGCGTGCGCGGCGCGGCCGGCAACCTGGGCCTGCAGGCCGTGTACCGGCTGGCATCGCGCCTGGAAGGCCTGGCGCAGGAGGGCGCCGGGCAGCCGCAGCTGCTTGCCCTCATCGACCAGCTGCACCAGGCGCTGGATGCCGTAGCGCGCGAGCTGCGCCAGCGCCACCCGGCCGCCATGCCGATGGCCGAGGCACAGGGGGCGGCATCGGGCGAGGCGCCGGGCCAGGCGCAGGGCCATGCGTGGGCGCAGGCCGAGGGCGATGCGGCGCCCCAGGCGGGCGCACCCGCCCTGCCTGCCGATGCCCGGCCCTGGCTGGAGCGCATCGTGGCCGCCTTGCACAGCGGGGAGCTGGACGGGCAGGCCATGCAGGCCCTCGTGCGCATGCTGACGGCCGAACAGCTTCAGCCGCTGCAGCAGGCACTGGATAATTTCGACTTCGAGCGCGCGCAGGAATGCGCCCAGCAGTTGCAGCAGCAACTGCCCTCGAACGATGGAGACAGAGCATGAATGCGCCCAATCTATTGGCAACGGACAAGCGCCCGCGCCTGCTGCTGGTCGATGACGACCCGACCAACCTGCATGTGCTGCGCCAGATCCTGGGCGAGGATTACCGGCTCTCGTTCGCCACGGACGGGCGCAAGGCTCTGCAGCTGGCCCAGCACCAGCCGGACCTGATCCTGCTGGATATCATGATGCCCGAGCTGGACGGCTACGCCGTGTGCCGCCAGCTCAAGGCGCAGGCCGACACGGCCCGCATCCCGGTGATCTTCATCACCGCCCTGTCTGACGGACAGGACGAGGCCCTGGGCTTTGCCTCGGGCGCGGTGGACTACATCGTCAAGCCCGTGCGCGCGCCCGTGGTGCGGGCGCGGGTGCGCAACCACCTGTCGCTGGTCAAGCTCGACGAGCTGCGCAGCACGCGGCTGCAGATCGTGCAGCGCCTGGGCCGCGCGGCCGAGTACCGCGACAACGAAACCGGCATGCACGTGATCCGCATGAGCCACTACGCAAAGACGTTGGCGCTGGCGGCCGGCTGCACCGACGAATGGGCGGACGACCTGCTCAACGCCGCGCCCATGCACGATGTGGGCAAGATCGGCATCCCCGATGCCATCCTGCTCAAGAACGGCCCGCTGACGGCCGAGGAATGGACGGTCATGCGCCGCCATCCGCAGATCGGCGCCGAGATCATCGGCGAGCACGATTCCCAGGTGCTGCAGATGGCCTACAGCATCGCGCTGACCCACCACGAGAAATGGGACGGCACGGGCTATCCGCAGGGCCTGGCGGGCGAGGACATCCCGCTGGCCTCGCGCATCGTGGCCGTGGCCGACGTGTTCGATGCCCTCACCACGGAACGCCCCTACAAGCACGCGTGGACGGTGGACGACGCCATGGATCACATAGAGCAGCAGGCCGGCGCCCACTTCGACCCGCGCCTGGTGCCGCTGTTCATCGGCCTGCGCCCGCAGCTGGAAGACATACGCGAGCGCTGGAAGGATTGACGGGGAACCGATTCCGGCAGGGTGCGCCGGGGCTTGGGCAATCGCTTACCCTGGGCGGCCTGTCTCCGGCACCTGCCTGTCCTGCCCATGTCTTGTTCGCCTTCTCCATCCTCTTCCTTGCCTGCCGCTGACCGCTTCCATGTCCGCGCACTGACCGCCGCCGACCTGCCCGGTCTGCTGGACATCCAGCGGGCCTGCTATGGCGAGGACTATGCCGAGAGCGGCGAGGTCTTTGCGCGGCGCCTGGCCGGCACGGCCCATTGCTCGCTGGCACTGGAGCAGGGCGGCCGGGTGCGCGCCTATCTCGCGGCCTACCGCAGCCTCATGGCCAAGATCACGCCGCTGCACGGTGACTTCGAGGCCGTCGAGCAGGCCGACACCCTGTACCTGCACGACATGGCCGTGCACCCCGAGGCCGCAGGCCAGGGCCTGGCCCGTGCGCTGCTGGCGCCGCTGTGGGAGCGGGCGCGCGCCGAGGGCCTGCGCCACACGGCCCTGGTGTCGGTGCAGGGCTCGCGCGGCTACTGGGAGCGCCATGGCTATGCCGTGCAGGCGTTGACCGATCCGCTGCAGCAGCAGCGCCTGATGAGCTACGGCGACGGTGCGCTGTACATGGCCCGGCCGCTGTAGGGCGGTGCTATGGGGCGCTACAGGGCGCCGTGTCGCGTGGTGGTCTGCAAGGCGCGGTGATGGGGTTTTTGGCCGGGGACGGGCCGGCCGCCTCTGGTCATAATGCGCGCCATGCCCGATCGCTGGAAACCCAATGTCACTGTGGCGGCCATCATTGAGCGCGATGGCCGTTTTCTGCTGGTGGAAGAAGACACGGCCGATGGCGTGCGCTACAACACCCCCGCCGGCCATCTCGACCCTGCCGAGTCGCCCATCACCGCCTGTGTGCGCGAGGTCGATGAGGAGACGGCGCACGACTTCGTGCCCACGGCCCTGGTCGGCGTCTACCTGAACCGCTTCGTTCGCACGCGCACCGGCTCCGACATCACCTATCTGCGCTTTGCCTTCACGGGCGAGCTGGGTGACTTCCGGGCCGGCCAGCCGCTGGACGACGGCATCATCCGCACGGTCTGGATGACGCTGGACGAACTCAAGGCCTGCACCGCCCAGCACCGCAGTCCGCTGGTGATGCAAAGCATAGAGGACTACCTGGCCGGCCGCCGCTACCCGCTGGAGCTGATCCACACCGATCCCAGCGTGCTGCAGGCTCCGCAGCCCCACTGAGTCACCAAGGCACCGAGCACCATGCCGGCCCTGTCTGTCACACAACGCCACGCTCCCGCGTCTTGATGGCATGCAGACCTCCTCCGCCACCGACGATCCCCTGGCCCTGTTCGAGCGCCACCGCCCGCGCCTGTTCGGCCTGGCCTACCGCATGCTCGGCCAGCGCGCCGATGCCGAAGACCTGGTCCAGGAGGCCTGGCTGCGCTGGCATGGCGCCGAGCGCGCCGGCATAGAGCAGCCCGAGGCCTGGCTGGTCTCCGTGACCACGCGCCTGGCCATAGACCGGCTGCGCCGCCTGCGCGCCGAGCGCGAGCACTACCAGGGCTTCTGGCTGCCCGAGCCCCTGGTCCAGCCCTGGGCCGAGGAGTCCGCACCCTCGGCCGAAGACCTGCTGGAGCGTGCCCACGACGTGTCCACGGCGCTGATGTTCGTGCTCGAGCAGCTCACGCCCGACGAGCGCGCCGCCTTTTTGCTGCGCGAGGTCTTCGATGCCGACTATGCCGAGGTGGCCCAGGCCCTGGGCCGCAGCGAGGCCGCCTGCCGCCAGCTCGTGCACCGCGCCCGCACCCATGTTCAGGCCGGCCGCCCGCGCTTTGCGGCGCCGCCCGAGGCCCATGCCGCGCTGCTGCAGCGCTTTGCGCAGGCCGTGCAGGGTGGGGACTTTGCGCAGATCCAGGCGCTGTTCGCGCCCGATGCCGAACTCATCAGCGACGGCGGCGGCAAGGTGCCCTCGTTCGGCCGCGTGCTGGAGACCGGCCGGCGCCTGGCCCTGCTGTACTTCGCCACCACGCGCCGCATGCGGCGCAACGGCCAGCGCCAGACCCTGCACCTGGCTCGCATCAACGGCCTGCCGGGCCTGCTGCGCTGCATCGACGGCGAGCTGGAATCCGTGCAGACGCTGCTGGTCGAAGACGGCCTGATCCGCCGCATCTACACGCTGCGCAATCCCGACAAGCTGTCCGGCGTGCCAGTGCCGCCGCAGGCGCTGCCGTAGTCAGACGAGTTGCAGGTCGCGGGGCGTCGCGCCTTCGAAGACACGCTGCAGCTGGGCCGGGCTCAGTCCATACATGCGCTGGAACAGGCCGCCCAGCACGGCGCGGTACTCGTTGAGCACGGGATGGTCGCGGTTCTGGAACAGGTTTTTCTGGTTGACCTCGACCTGCTCTCCCACGATGCGACCGCCCGCGCGCGCGGAAAGCCCGCCGCCCAGCAGCCAGTAGGTCGTGCCGTGGCCGTGGTCCGTGCCCTTGTTGCCGTTCTCGCGGAAGGTGCGGCCGAATTCGCTGATCACCACCACCACCGTATGGCGCCAGGCCTCGGGACCTATCTCCTGGGCAAAACCGGCCAGGCCCCGGCCCAGCTCGTCCAGCCGTCCGGCCAGCGCGCCTGTGGCGCCGCCCTGGGCCACATGCGTGTCCCAGCCGCCTACATCGACGAAGCCCAGGTCGAAGCGCTCGCGCATCAGGGCCGCCATGCGCTGCGCCACCAGCGCAAAGCCTCGCGCGCTGATGGCGTCGCGCCCGGCCTGGTCCATCTCTTCCTGCACGCTGCGCTGCACCGCATCGCGCACGGCAAAGCCCTCCTGCACGGCCGTGCCCAGGGCAGTGCCTGCGTACATGGCGGCAATGGCCTGGCTGCGTCTATCGTCCAGCCCGCCCTTGCCCACGGACGCCAGGGCCATGTTGGCGGACGGCAGGCTGCCACGCAGCAGCAGTGGCAACTGGGGCGTGAACGACATGGGCGACACCGGGCCCCGCCCGTCCTGCCCCAGCACCTGGGCCAGCCGGTTCAGAAAGCCCGACTGGTAGCTGCGGCGCCCGTCCAGGCCCTGGCCCAGTTCGATGGAGTCCTGTGTCTCGAAATGGCTGCGCGACAGGTCGTGCGTGCCTGCAAAGGGCACGAAGCAGGCCTGGCCGGCCTGGAACAGCGGATGGATGCTGTCCTCCAGCATCGGGTGCAGGCCCCAGCGGCCATCCAGCGCCAGCGCGCCGCCGGCCTCGCCGGGACGGGGGATGGCAATGCTGGGACGGGCCTCGTAGTAGAAGTCGCTGTGCGTGGGCACCAGCAGACTGTTGCAGTCATAGGCACCGCGCAGAAACACCAGCAGCAGGCGCGGCGTGGCTGGCTGGAGGGCGGCCGCCTGCAGCCGGCCCAGGTGGGCGGCAAAGGGCAGGGCCGATGCCATGGTCAGGAAGTGGCGTCGCTGCATGGAAAGTCTCCGGGGTTCAGCGGAACATCATCTTGGGTGCGGACAGGAAGTAGGTATTCCAGTCCGCCGGATTGCGGGCCTGGGCCAGTGCCGCCTGCGTGGCCTGGCTCCACTGGGGCAGGCGCTGGCGCACGCTGGCCCGTTCCGACAGCATGGGGTAGGGCGGCTTCTCCAGCGCCTCCTTGGGGTCGGCGCGAAACAGCACGGCGCTGCGCGTGGCGATCTGGCGCGCCACCTCGAAGCGTGCCGCCATCTGGCCCGAACTGGCCCAGTCGGACTGCATCTGCGGGTAGCCGTCCGGCGTCTCATGCGCGTAGAGGTTCTGGCCCAGCCGGTTGATCCAGCCCAGCACGGGCGCCACGTCGGCCGCCACGCGCTGGTCCACCGACAGCCGCGTGGCGGCCAGCACGTAGTGCAGCGGATCGCGGAACTTGCGGCCAAAGCGCGCGGCCTCCGGATCGGTCAGCAGCGCTGCCACGGTGGCTGCGATGTCGCCCCGGCTGCGCGTGAAGGCCTGTGCCGTGCGCTGCACCAGGGCCGGCGGCGGATCGTCGGCAATGAAGAACACCGCCAGCTTGTGCGCGATGAACTGCGCCGTGGCCGGCGCGGCGACGATGCGGTCCAGCGCCTCCTGGACCTCGGCCATGCCGCGCGCGTGCAGGGGCTGGCCCAGGAAGGTCTTGGCTCCGTAGTCGTGCCGGTTGGGATTGAACTCGAAGAATCCCGAGCGCAGGTAGTCGCCCTGGCGCCCGCCGCGCATGCGCGGCGGCGGCGTGCCGGCCGGCTGCAGATTGATGCCCACGCCTGTCAGGATGCGCGCCATCTCCTGCACGTCGGCCTGGGTGTAGCCGCTGCCCACGCCCATGGTGTGCAGCTCCAGCAGCTCGCGCGCGTAGTTTTCGTTGATGCGGCCCGCCGCATTGCTGGCGTTGTCCAGGTAGCGCAGCATGGCCGGGTGGCGCAGCGAGGCCTCCAGCAGGCTGCGGAAACTGCCCAGCGCATGCGGGCGTATGGCCTGCTCCTCGTAGTCGCCCACCCAGGCGCGGATATCGGCCTTGCGCAGGCTGACGCTGAAATGGTTCATCCAGAACCAGGTCATCTGCTCTTGCAGCTGTGCCGGCGAGTACAGCGCGCGGATCACGAAGCGCTTCTGGGCATCGCTGCCCAGCTGGTTCAGCGTGCGCTGGTAGGCCTGCTGCCGCGCGGCCTTTTCATCGGCCGATGCGGCGTCCTGCACGGCCTTGCGCTGGTCGCCCAGCTCCAGCAGCACCTGGTCCATGGGGCGCTGGCTGATGCCCAGCCCATCAATGCGCTGCTGCGCCTGCGCAGGCAGTGGCTGAGGCCCCGGCTGCAGTTGCCGTGCCAGCCAGGCCTTGAGGCTCAGGCGCTGCAGCTGCGCATCCTCGCTGTCGGTGGCGCCCCAGGTGACGCGGTCCAGCCATTGCTGGCGCTGCGCGGCGGTGAGCGGTGCCTCGGCCACTCCCTGCAGCGCGGCCGCTGCGGACGACGGCGGGGCCTGCAAGGGCGCACAGCCTGTGGCCAGGACGATGGCGGAGAAAGTGAGAGCGATGGCGAACGGCGAAGTGCGGCGCATGGTGTCTCGGTGGGTAGGGGGCATCCATTGGACGCCAGCATCCTCCACCCATGTGCTTCGCCCTGTAAAGCGCCGGTAGCAAAAAGTAAAAGGCAAAAAAAAGCGGAGTGTTCCACACTCCGCTTTTTCTGAGGGACCCGGCCTTATTTGCTGGGCCGGCTCGCGCATTCAGCGCACTGTCCGTACAGGGCCATCGAATGGTCCTGGATCACCCAGCCCTTGGCCTTGGCGATCAGGTTCTGGCGCTTTTCGATATCGGGATCGTAGAACTCCTCGACCTTGCCGCAGCTGGTGCAGACAAAGTGGTCGTGGTGCTGGCCTTCATTGAGCTCGTAGACGGCCTTGCCGCTCTCGAAATTGCTGCGGATGAGGATGCCTGCCTGCTCGAACTGCGTGAGCACGCGGTAGACCGTGGCCAGGCCGATGTCCGAACGCTCGTCCAGCAGCACGCGGAACACGTCTTCGGCCGTCATGTGGCGTTGCGCACCCGTCTGGAAGATCTCCAGGATCTTCAGGCGGGGCAGCGTGGCCTTCAGGCCGGTACTCTTGAGTTCGTCGATGTTCTTCATGTCTGGGTCTTTGGCAGAGACTGCCCGCTGGGCTGCCACCACGGCAGGTGCGGGACGGCGAACAAAATGGCCCTGGTGCCAGGGGCGTCGCATGATCGCAAGCCCCAGGGACCAGCCGCTACAATGATCCACGATCATATCCCTATGCTGATACCAATGCATGTTCAAGCCCGTTGCCGCGCCAGTGCGGCCCTGATGCTGTTGATCGGGGTGGCGCTGGCAGGCTGCAGCAGCCTCGATGGCGCCGCGCACCGAGTCGCCAATGTCGTCACTCCCTACAAGGTCGAGGTCGTCCAAGGCAACTTCGTCTCCCGCGAACAGGTCGAGGCCCTGCAGCCCGGCATGAGCCGCCAGCAGGTGCGTGACATCCTCGGCACGCCGCTGGTCACCAGCGTATTCCACGCCGACCGCTGGGAATATGTGTTCACCATCAAGCGTCCCGGCGTCGATTCCCAGGTGCGCAAGCTGACCGTCTTCTTCAACGGCGACCTGTTCGCCCGCTCCGAAGGCGACGAGATGCCCACCGAGGCCGAATTCGTCGCCAGCCTGGGCTCCAAGAAGAAGCTGGGCAAGGTTCCTCAGCTGGAAGCCAGCGAGGAGCAACTGTCCAAGTTCCCCGCTGCCAAGCCGGTCGAAGAGCCCGTGGCCGCCGAGCCGCCGCCCGCGGCGGCCAGCTATCCGCCACTGGAGCCCGGCGCCCGCTGATATCGCCGCCCGCGCGCCGCAAGGCATGCGGGCGTTTTTCCGTGGATGGCGGCTGCCGCGGTGCCTGCCGTGCGCCCGGGCAGTCCACTTTCCACGCATTGAGCCTTTGCATCTCTTTCCCGACATGAACGCCACGACCGCCACTTCCTCCAGCAACAACCAGCGCCTGCGCGTGGCCGTGGCCGGCGCCTCCGGCCGCATGGGCCGCATGCTGATCGAGGCCATCGCGCAAAGCGATGACCTTGCGCTGACCGCCGCGCTGGACCGTCCCGACAGCCCTGCGCTGGGCACCGATCCCTCGGCCTTCCTGGGCCTGGCCAGCGGCATCGTCATCGAAAGCGATGTGCGCGCCGCGCTGTCCAAGGCCGACTGCCTGATCGACTTCACGCGCCCCGAGGGCACGTTGGAGCACCTGGCCATCTGCGCCGAACTGGGCGTCAGGCTGGTCATCGGCACCACGGGCTTCAGCGACGAGCAAAAGGCGCGCATCGCCGAGTACGCCCAGCGCACGGCCGTGGTGCTGTCGCCCAACATGAGCGTGGGCGTGAACGTGACCTTCAAGCTGCTGGAGATGGCGGCCAAGGCCCTGTCCAGCGGCTACGACATCGAGATCGTCGAGGCCCACCACCGCCACAAGGTGGATGCGCCTTCGGGCACCGCCCTCAAGATGGGCGAGGTCATCGCCGAAGCCCAGGGCACGAAGCTGGCCGACCGCGCCGTCTACGAGCGCTTCGGCCACACCGGTGCGCGCGAGGACAACACCATCGGCTTTGCCACCGTGCGCGGTGGCGACATCATCGGCGACCACACGGTGCTGTTTGCGGGCACGGGCGAGCGCATCGAGATCTCGCACAAGTCCAGCAGCCGTGCCGGCTATGCCCAGGGCAGCCTGCGTGCCGCGCGCTTCCTGGCGGACAAGACCAGCGGCCAGTACGACATGTACGCCGTATTGGGCCTGTGACGAGGCTCGCAGCACGGGCAAGGTAAGACCATGAGCGGTCCACTCTGGCTCTGGTGGCAGCAAGGCGATGCCGTCGCGCGCGGCACGGCGCTGCTGCTGCTGGCGCTGTCGGTGGCCAGCTGGGTGGTCATCGTCTGGAAGGTCTGGTTCATGGCCGCCAGCCGGCGCCGCGTTCCCCAGGCCATTGCGGCCTTCTGGAGCGCGCCGGACCTGGCCTCGGGCCAGGCCCGCATGGGCGAGGGGGATCGCCAGCAACTGGTGGCACCCATGGCCGAGGCCGTGACACAGGCGCTGGCACCCATGGGCAGCGGCCTGGCGCTTGCGGGACGCGCGGCGCATTCCGTCCGCCTGACGCGGGGGCTTCGCCAGGCGCTGCAATCGGCCAGCCACCAGCTGCAATGGGGCCAGACCCTGTTGGCCACGGTGGGCGCCACGGCACCTTTTGTCGGCCTGCTGGGCACCGTCTGGGGCATTCACCACGCGCTGGCCACGCTGGCGGGCAGCGGGCAGATCGGCATCGAACAACTGGCCGGCCCGGTGGGCGAGGCCCTGGTGATGACGGCGGCCGGACTGGCCGTGGCCCTGCCGGCCGTGCTGGCCTACAACCTGCTGGGCCGGGCTGCGGCCCAGATGGAGGCCTTGCTGGAAGGCTTTGCCCATGACCTGCAGGCCATGTTCGGCACCCAGCCGGCCGAGCAGGCGCCGCACGATGACGGCATGGCCGTCGCCGGCCTGCCTGCCGGCCCCATGGAAGCGCCCTGACGGGGCGGCTCGCCAGGAGCGCACATGGCCTTTGGACGACTGAGCGGCAAGGAAAGCTCCTCCCAGCCCATGCACGCCATCAACGTCACCCCGCTGGTGGATGTGATGCTGGTGCTCGTCGTCATCTTCATCCTCGCGGCACCCATGCTGGCCGCCTCGCTGCGCGTGCAATTGCCCCAGGCCCAGGGCACCCAGCCCATGGCCGCCGCGGGCGAGGACGATGCGCTGCTGCTGGAGGTCGATGCGAAGGGCGCGCTCTGGATGCAGGGCCAGCCCGCCACGGCGGATGCGCTGCGTGAGCGCCTCGCTCAGCTCGGCGCGCGCAACCCCCAGGCAGAACTGCAACTGCGTGCCGACCAGGCCGTGCCCTATGGCCGCGTGGCCGAACTCATGGGCTGGGCCCACGCGGCAGGGCTGACGCGCATAGGCTTCGTGGCCGAGCCGGCGCGAAACCAGGATGGAAAACCCGCAGCCGTCCTGGGTCCCACCGGCGCCGGGCGCTGAAGCGATCAGGCGCTCAAGCGCCGCCGGGCCTGCGCCCGCGAACCTAGTCCTGTCCTTCGGGCCAGCGCTCGTTGCCCGCCAGCCGCAGATGCTGGCCATGGTCCGAGGAGCGCTGGTACAGACTGAGCCCGAACAGCGGCAGCATGCCGATCAGGTGATCGAAGATCGCGCCCTGTATGGCCTCGTACTCCACCCAGACCGTGGTGCTGGTGTAGCAAAACAGCTCCAGCGGCACCCCCATGGGAGAAGGCTCCATGGTGCGCACCAGCAGGAACATGTTCGGTGTCTTGTGGATGTGCGGATGGCGCAGCAGGTAGGCGTATGCATAGGCCTTGAACGCGGCCAGATTGCTCAGATGCTGCGCTGCCATCTCGCTGCCCGCCGGCGCATCGGCCATGCGCAGGCCGCCATCACTGCTCCAATAGTCCTTGAGGGGCTCGAGCAAAGACAATTTCTGCCGCTGCTCTGCCGTCAGCAGGCGGATGGTGTGGGCGTCTATGTGCAGCGAGCGGCGGATGCGGCGCCCGCCCGACTCGAACATGCCGCGCCAGTTCTTGTAGCTGTCGCTCATCAGCCGCCAGGTCGGAATGGTGGTGATGGTCTTGTCCCAGTTCTGCACCTTGACCGTGTGCAGCGCGATGTCGATCACGAAGCCGTCGGCGCCGACCTGGGGCATCTCGATCCAGTCGCCCACGCGCAGCATGTCGTTGGAGCCCAGCTGCACGCCGGCCACGAAGGACATGATGGTGTCCTTGAAGATCAGCATCAGCACGGCCGAGGCCGCGCCCAGGCCGGACAGCAGCAGCAGCGGCGAGCGGTCCACCAGGGTGGCGACGATGAGCACGATGGCGATCAGGAACACCAGCAGCTTACCCAGCTGCACATAGCTCTTGATCGAGTGCGCCTGCGTGGCCTTGCGCTCTTCCTTGAGGTCGTGCGCCTCGTTCATGGCATTGAGCAGGGCGCTGATCACGCGGGCCACGTGGTAGATGGTGCAGGCGATGGCCAGGTTCAGGATCAGGGTGGCCCACTGCGGCTGCAGCTGCGGTATGGCCTGCACGCCGGACTGCATGACCAGCGAAGGCACGGCCTTGGCCAGCCGCTGCAGCACGGTGTCGTGCAGCAGCACCTGGGCCCACTCCATCTCCACCAGCGTGCTGCGCATGCGTGGCAGCACGCGCAACAGCAGCCATTGCACGACAAAACCCGCGGAGCGGGCCAGCAGCACCAGCGCGCACAGCGCAGCCAGGGCCTGCATGACGGGATCCCAGCCGGAAATCAAAGACCAGTTCAGCAAGAGAAAACTCCAGGGCGCGGAAAAACCTGCCGCGCGATAGCGGCATGCCCGGGATGTCCGTATCCGTTCCTGCGCAAGTCCGGGCTGGCGATGGCGGAACGTCTGCGGCGCACTGCCACAGAGGGTGCCAAGCATACGCAGCGCGGCTTTTCCCCGCGCGGCGGCCGGGCAACCGGGTGCCGATGGCGCAGTACCGCCTGCGGGCTTGTGGGCTGCTTGCGGCACCGGCGGGCCGGGGCC
The DNA here is from genome assembly GCF_055797465.1 of Delftia sp. PX-1. NCBI lineage: Bacteria > Pseudomonadati > Pseudomonadota > Betaproteobacteria > Burkholderiales > Comamonadaceae > Delftia > Delftia sp. PX-1. The sequence goes on along the minus strand of NZ_CP184763.1, from coordinate 6,309,898 downwards.
CTAAAATCGTCGGTTGATTCCGGCCATCCGGCTCGTCCGGCCACCTTGTCCGGCCCTTGGGGCCGCAGCACCATGCAAGAGAAATACAACCACATCGACGTTGAGCGCGCAGCGCAAGACCACTGGTCCGCCCGCGACGCCTACCGCGTGACCGAAGACCAGGCCAAGCCCAAGTTCTACGCCTGCTCCATGCTGCCCTACCCCAGCGGCAAGCTGCACATGGGCCATGTGCGCAACTACACCATCAACGACATGCTGGCGCGCCAGCTGCGCATGAAGGGCTACAACGTCCTCATGCCCATGGGCTGGGATGCCTTCGGCCTGCCGGCCGAGAACGCGGCGCTCAAGAACAAGGTGCCGCCTGCGCAGTGGACCTACGACAACATCGCCTACATGAAAAAGCAGATGCAGGCGATGGGTCTGGCCATCGACTGGAGCCGCGAAGTGGCCACCTGCGATCCCGACTACTACAAGTGGAACCAGTGGCTGTTCCTGCAGATGCTGGAAAAGGGCATTGCCTACCGCAAGACCCAGATCGTGAACTGGGACCCGGTGGACCAGACCGTGCTGGCCAACGAGCAGGTCATCGACGGCCGCGGCTGGCGCACGGGCGCGCCGGTCGAAAAGCGCGAAATCCCCGGCTACTACCTGAAGATCACCGACTACGCCCAGGAGCTGCTGGACCATGTCCAGGTGGGCGGCGACAAGGCCACGCTGACCGGCTGGCCTGAAAAAGTGCGCCTGATGCAGGAAAACTGGATCGGCAAGAGCGCGGGCGTGCGCTTCGCCTTCACCCATGACATCCGTGGCGCCGACGGCCAGCCCATCCAGGACGGCCGCCTGTACGTGTTCACCACGCGCGCCGACACCATCATGGGCGTGACCTTCTGCGCCGTGGCGCCCGAGCACCCGCTGGCCCAGCATGCCGCGGCATCGCAGCCCAAGCTCGCGGCCTTCATCGAAGAATGCAAGAAGGGCGGCACCACCGAGGCCGAACTCGCGCTCAAGGAAAAGGAAGGCCTGCCCACGGGCCTGTTCGTCACCCATCCGCTGACGGGTGCCCAGGTCGAGGTCTGGGTCGGCAACTACGTGCTCATGAGCTACGGCGACGGCGCCGTCATGGGCGTGCCCGCGCATGACGAGCGCGACTTCGCCTTTGCGAAGAAGTACGGCATCGCCATCCGCCAGGTCATCGCGGTCGAGGGCGAGACCTTCAGCACCGAGGCATGGGCCGACTGGTACGGCGACAAGCAGCGCGCTGTCTGCATCGAATCCGGCGAACTCGACGGCCTGCCCCATGGGGCTGCCGTGGACAAGGTGGCCGAACTGCTGGCCGCCAAGGGCCTTGGCGAGAAGAAAACCACCTGGCGCCTGCGCGACTGGGGCGTGAGCCGCCAGCGCTACTGGGGCACGCCGATTCCCATCATCCACTGCGAGGACTGCGGCGCCCAGCCCGTGCCTGCCAAGGACCTGCCCGTGGTCCTGCCCCAGGACCTGGTGCCCGATGGCTCGGGCAACCCCCTGGTCAAGAGCGAAGCCTTCCACGCCGGCGTGGTCTGCCCCTGCTGCGGCAAGAGCGCGCGCCGCGAGACCGACACCATGGACACCTTCGTGGACTCGTCCTGGTACTTCATGCGCTATTGCGACGCCAGGAACAGCGAGCAGATGGTGGGCAAGGGCACGGACTACTGGATGCGGGACCAGCATGCCGCCACCGGCGGCAGCGGCATGGACCAGTACATCGGCGGCATCGAGCACGCCATCCTGCACCTGCTGTACGCGCGCTTCTGGACCAAGGTCATGCGCGACCTGGGCCTGGTCAAGGTCGATGAGCCCTTCACCAAGCTGCTGACCCAGGGCATGGTGCTCAACCACATCTACAGCCGCCGCACGGCCAAGGGTGCCAAGGAGTACTTCTGGCCCAAGGATGTCGAGCATGTGTTCGACGAGACCGGCAAGATCGTGGGCGCCAGGCTCAAGGCCGAGGTGGACAGCGCCGACGGCCTGCTGCCCGTGGGCACGGACATCGACTACGAGGGCGTGGGCACCATGTCCAAGTCCAAGAACAACGGCATCGATCCGCAGGAGCTGATCGAGAAGTACGGCGCCGACACCGCGCGCCTGTACACCATGTTCACCGCGCCGCCCGAGCTGACGCTGGAGTGGAACGATGCCGCCGTCGAAGGCAGCTACCGCTTCCTGCGCCGCGTCTACAACTTCGGCGCCAAACTGTCGCAGATGGACATGGCCGGCGCCGTGCAGAGCGTGGCCGGCGCCAAGTCGCTGGACGACGTGGCATTCGGCAAGGCCGCCAAGGCGCTGCGCCTGGAGATCCACACCGTGCTCAAGCAGGTGGAGTACGACTACCAGCGCATGCAGTACAACACCGTGGTCTCGGGCGCCATGAAGATGATCAACGCGCTGGAGGACTTCAAGTCCCACGACGACGCGGGCGCCCAGGTGGCGCTGATCGAAGGCTTCGGCATCCTGCTGCGCGTGCTCTATCCGGCAACGCCCCACCTGGCCCATGTGCTGTGGAGCGAACTGGGCTACGCCGCCCACCTGGGCGATGTGCTGGACGCGCCCTGGCCCCAGGTCGATCCCCTGGCCCTGGTGCAGGACGAGATCTCTCTGGTGCTGCAGGTCAATGGCAAGCTGCGCGGGGCCATCCTCGTGTCCTCGACGGCCGACAAGGCCGAGATCGAGCGCATTGCCCTGGCCAACGAGGAATGCCAGAAGTTCACCAATGGCGCGGCGCCCAAGAAGGTGATCGTGGTGCCGGGCCGCCTGGTCAACGTCGTGGTCTAGGCCATGGCATGCCCCCTGAGGCGCTGCGCGCCTTCCCCCTCTCGCTTCGGGGGGGGGACGACACCCTCGCTGCGGGGCGGCCCTTGCTCGGTGTCCCTCGCTTTGGGCGCGACCGTTGCAAGGGCTGTGAGTGGCGCAAGCGCCTTGGAGAACTGATATGCAAAAACGTACCCTGCTCACCGCCCTGGCCCTGGCTCCGCTGCTGGGGGCCTGCGGCTTTCGCCTGCGGGGGGTGCCGACCTTCGTGTTCCGCTCGCTCTACATCCAGGCGGGCCGGGGCTCTCCGGTGGCGCGGGAGCTGTCGCGCAACCTGGCCAGTGCCAGCGACAAGCTGACCGTGCTGCGCGATCCGGCATCGCCCGACGATGCGGATGCGATCTTCCAGATCATCAGCGAGCGGCAGGAGCGGGTCATCGTCGGCATGAACGCGCTGGGCCAGGTGCGCGAGCTGCAGCTGCGCCTGCGCGTGCGCTTCAAGCTGCGCACGCCCAATGGAGACGAGCCGATCCCCGAGACCGAGATCCTGCAGCAGCGCGACGTGACGTACAACGAAACCAATGCGCTGTCCAAGGAGGCCGAGGAGGCCATGCTCTACAAGGACATGCGTACCGACATCGTCCAGCAGTTGCTGCGCCGCCTGTCGGCCGTCAAGAGCCTGACCTGAGCCCCATGCAGCTTGCCCTGAACCAGCTCGGCGGCCATCTGGCCAAGGGATTGCGCTCGCTCTACGTGCTGCACGGCGACGAGCCGCTGCAGCAGCAGGAGGCTGCCGACGCCATCCGTGCCGCCGCGCGCGCCGCGGGCTACACCGAGCGCAGCAGCTACACCGTGGCCGGCGCCCATTTCGACTGGAGCGCCGTGCTGGCGGCCGGTGGCTCGCTGTCGCTGTTTGCCGATCGGCAGATCATCGAGATCCGCATTCCCTCGGGCAAGCCCGGCAAGGACGGCGGCGCCGCGCTGCAGCAGATCGCCGAGGCGGCGCGCGGCAATGACAGCACGCTCACCCTGGTCATGCTGCCGCGCCTGGACAAGGCCACCAGGACCGGCGCCTGGTTCAGCGCGCTGGAAGCCCAGGGCATGACGCTGCAGATCGATCCCATAGAGCGCGGCCAGCTGCCGGCCTGGATTGCCCAGCGCCTGGCAGCCCAGGGCCAGCGCGTGGCACCCGGCGAGGAAGGCCAGCGCACGCTGCAGTTCTTTGCCGACCGCGTCGAGGGCAACCTGCTGGCCGCACACCAGGAGATCCAGAAACTGGCCCTGCTGCACCCCGCCGGCGAGCTGAGCCAGGCGCAGGTGGAGCAGGCAGTGCTCAATGTGGCGCGCTACGACGTGTTCAAGCTGTCCGAGGCCGTGCTGTCCGGCCAGTTGGCGCGCGTCTCGCGCATGCTCGACGGCCTGCAGGCCGAGGGCACGGCCGAGGTGCTGGTGCACTGGACCCTGGCCGAGGACATCCGCTCCATCTGCCGCGTCAAGGACGCCATGGCCGCAGGTCAGCCCCTGCCCATGGCCCTGCGCGCCCAGCGCGTCTGGGGCGTCAAGGAGCGTTTGTTCGAGCGCCTGCTGCCGCGCATCACCGACGCCCAGGCCGCGCGCCTGCTGCAATCGGCCCACGCGGTGGACGGCATCGTCAAGGGCCTGGCCTTCGAGGGCTGGCCCCGCGACGGCTGGCAGGCCCTGCGCCGCCTGGCCATGGACCTGGCCCAGGCCGGCGCCAAGGGCTGACGTACCGTTCCTAGCGCGTCTTTTCCAGCTGCGCCTGGGCCTTGGTGGCCCAGGTCTCGAGGTTGTCCAGCAGGTCCTTCTGGCTGAAGGAGCAGCTTTCCTCGCTGAACAGCGCGCTGGATTCCAATCGGTCCAGCAGATTGAGCAGCACTTCGCCGTAGCGCGGCGGCAGGGCCTGCAGCAACTCCGAGGAAGCCCTGGCCTGCTGCCCGAGCACGGCGGCCGGCAGCTGCTGCTGTGCCAGTTGGGCGAAGCCCGCGCGCAACTGTGCGAGCTGCTGGGCGGCGAGAAGAGTGTCGTGGCTGGTGGACATGGCGGGAAAACCTCTGCGTACTGGGCAGCAGTGTAGGGTGGCCGCGACATCCTGCCGGCCGCCGGAACGCGGGGTTTGCCCTCTGGTGGCCGTGCGAGGACGCATCCCAGCCGCATGTTGGCGCGGGGCATGCCCGCTCTCGGTGCGCAAATGGGCGCAACTCGGCGAGAATCTCGGAATGAACGCGCTCAATATCGTCGAATACACCCACAACCTGGGCGTTCAGGCCAAAGTGGCCTCCGCCCAGATGGCCCGAGCCTCGGCTGCCGTCAAAAGCCGCGCCCTGCTGGCGCTGGCGCGCCTGCTGCGGGAGAACGTGGAGCCGTTGCAGACCGACAACGCCCGTGACCTCGACCGCGCCGTGGCCAACGGCCTGTCCGCTCCCATGGTGGACCGCCTGCGCCTGACGCCCAAGGTGCTGGAAACCTGTGCCCAGGGATGTGAGCAGCTGGCCTCCATGGCCGATGTGATCGGCGAGATCATCGGCATGAAGCAAATGCCCAGCGGCATCCGCGTAGGCCAGATGCGTGTGCCGATCGGCGTGTTCGGCATGATCTACGAAAGCCGCCCCAACGTGACCATCGAGGCGGCCAGCCTCAGCATCAAGAGCGGCAACGCCTGCATCCTGCGCGGCGGCTCCGAGGCCATCGACTCCAACAAGGCGCTGGCTGCCCTCGTCGCCAGGGCGCTGGCCGAAGCCGGCCTGCCCGAGCACGGCGTGCAGCTGGTGCAGACCACGGACCGCGAGGCCGTGGGCCAGCTCATCGCCATGCCCGACTACGTGGACGTCATCATCCCGCGCGGCGGCAAGGGCCTGATCGAGCGCATCAGCCGCGAGGCCAAGGTGCCCGTCATCAAGCACCTGGACGGCAATTGCCACACCTATGTCGATGATCCCTGCGACATCGCCATGGCCGTCAAGGTGGCCGACAACGCCAAGACCAACAAGTACAGCCCCTGCAATGCCAGTGAAAGCCTGCTGGTGGCGCGCGGCGTGGCCGCCGAATTCCTGCCGAAGATCGGCGCCATCTACGCCGCCAAGGGCGTGGAGATGCGCGGCTGCCCCGAATCGCTGGCCATCCTGAAGTCTGTGGCCGGTGCTCAACTGGCCGAGGCCACCGAGCAGGACTGGAGCGAGGAATATCTGGCGCCCATCATCAGCGTCAAGATCGTGTCCGGCGTGGACGAGGCCATCGCCCACATCAACCGCTACTCCAGCCACCACACGGACGCCATCCTGACGCGCGACCATATGCACGCCCAGCGCTTTCTGCGCGAAGTGGACTCGGCCAGCGTCATGGTCAATGCCAGCACGCGCTTTGCCGATGGCTTCGAGTACGGCCTGGGCGCGGAAATCGGCATCAGCACCGACAAGTTCCATGCGCGCGGTCCTGTGGGCATCGAAGGTCTGACCTCGCTCAAATACGTGGTGCTGGGTGAAGGCGAAGTCCGCACCTGACCGAGCCGTGCTGCGCGCCGGAATGCCCCGCGCCGGCACCGCAGCACTGCAATGAATCCATGAAAATCATCATTCTTGGCGCCGGCCGTGTGGGCTACAGCGTGGCAGAAAGCCTGGTGTCCGAACGCAACGACATCACGGTGATCGACACCGACGCACGGCGCCTGCGCGAGCTGGAGTCGCGCTTCGACCTGCGTGGCGTCGTGGGCAGCGGCATCGATCCCCATGTGCTGGCCGAGGCCGGTGCCAAGGACACGGACCTGCTGATCGCCTGCGCCGCGCTCGACGAAACCAACCTTGTGTGCTGCAAGCTGGCCCAGGTCCTGTTCGAGATTCCCACACGCATCGCGCGCGTGCGCTCCTCGGGCTTTGGCGAGGACGAGGCGCTGCTGGGCAAGGAAGGCTTTGGCGTCGACCGCATCATCTGCCCCGAGGAATCGCTGACCAACTACATCAGCAAGCTCATCGAGTTTCCCGAAGCCATGCAGGTGCGTGCCTTCGCGGGCGGGCGGGCCGCACTGGCCTCGGTGCGCGCGCGCGACGGCGCCCCCGCCGTCGGCAAGCACATCGGCGAGCTGCGCGACTGCATGCCCGAGTTGGCCATGCGCATCGTGGCCATCTACCGGCGTTTCCTGGACGAGCCCGACCGCTTCGTCCGCTGCGACGGCAACACGCGCATCGAGCCCGGCGACGAGGTCTTCATCCTGGCCGCGCGCGAGCATGTGGCCGAGGTGCTGCGTGCCATCCACCAGCCTGCCGGCCGGCCTTCGCGCCCGGTCTACCGCATCATGGTCGCCGGCGGTGACCAGGTCAGCCAGCGCCTGGCGCTGCAGCTGTCGCGCGTGCCGGGCCGCTTCCACATCAAGATCATCGAGCCCGACGAGCAGCGCTGCCAGGACCTGGCCTCGCTGCTGCCGGCCGAGGTGCTGGTGCTGCACGGCGATGCCACCGACGAGGACCTGCTGGCCGATGAAAGCGTGGAGGACGTGGACCTGTTCCTGGCCCTGACCGACGACGATGAGAACAACATCATGGCCAGCCTGCTGGGCAAACGCATGGGCGCGCGGCGCGTGCTGTCGCTGATCACGCGGCGTGCCTACGCCGACCTGATGCACGGCACGCAGATCGACATTGCGCTGTCGCCGGCCCAGGCCATGCTTGGCGAACTGCTGGCCTATGTGCGCCGCGGCGACGTGCAGGCCGTGCACAGCCTGCGCCGGGGCGTGGCCGAGGCGCTGGAGATCGTGGCGCGCGGCGACCGCAAAAGCTCGCGCGTGGTCGGCCGCAAGGTCGAGGACCTGCGCGTGCCCGAGGATGCCCACATCGGCCTCATCGTGCGCGGCATACCCGAAGGCGTGCCGGCCGACGAAATCGCGGCCGGTGCCGAGCCCGAGGTCATCATCCCGCGCAGCACCACCGTGATCGAGAGCGGCGACCACGTGATCTTCTTCCTGCCCCACAAGCGGCTGGTACGGGACGTGGAGAACCTGTTTCGCGTCAGCGCCACCTTCTTCTGAGCCGACACCATGCGCGACCTGTTACCCGTCCTGCGCGTGCTTGGCATGCTCATGGTCATGTTTGCGCTGTCCATGCTGCTGCCCTTTGCAGTGTCCTGGTTCACCGACGACGGCATCTGGCGCATCTACCCCTGGGCCATCGGCATCACGGCGGCGGCGGGGCTGTCGCTGTGGATAGGCCTGGACCACTTCCGGCGCGAGCTGCAGCCGCGCCACGGCGTCATCCTCGTCACCCTGGTCTGGGTGGTTTTGCCGCTGTGCGCCATGCTGCCCCTGGTGCTGGGCATGGGCCATGTGGGGCTGAGCATCAGCTTCACCCATGCCTATTTCGAGGCCGTCTCGGGCCTGACGACCACCGGCGCCACCGTGCTCACGGGGCTGGATGCGCTGCCCGTGTCCATCAATGTCTGGCGCACCTTCCTGCAATGGTTGGGCGGCATGGGCATCCTGATCCTGGCCGTGGCCATCCTGCCCCTGCTGGGCGTGGGGGGCGCCCAGCTGTTCCGTGCCGAAGCCGCTGGTCCCATCAAGGACACCAAGCTGACGCCGCGCGTGACCGAGACCGCCAAGGGCCTGTGGGGCGTGTACGGCGTGTTCTCGCTGGCCTGTCTGCTGGCCTTCTGGGCGGCAGGCATGTCGCCGCTGGATGCGCTGATGCACATGTTCGCCACCGTCAGCCTCGGTGGCCTGTCCTCGCATGACACCAGCTTTGCGTATTTCGACTCGCCGTTGATCGAACTGACCGCCCTGGTCTTCATGCTGCTGGCCAGCTGCAACTTCGCGCTGTACTTCGTGGCCATGCGCAAGGGCCGCTGGGACGGCTTCTGGCGCGATCCGGAAATGCGCGCCACGCTGGCCGTGCTGCTGGGGGGCGGGCTGATCGTGGCGCTGCTGCTGTGGGCCAAGGGCGTGTACGGGCCCGTGGAGGCCCTGCGCTACGGTCTCTTCCATGTGGTCTCGGTGGCCACGACGACCGGCTTCACCACGGTGGACTACCTGACCTGGCCCGTCTTTGCGCCCGTGCTCATGCTGCTGATGTCGGGTGTGGCCACCAGTGCGGGCTCCACGGGCGGCGGCGTCAAGATGGTGCGCATGCTCATCCTGCTCAAGCAGGCGCGGCGTGAACTCACGCGGCTTGCGCATCCGCGCGCCTTGCAGCCCGTGCGGCTGGGCACCGGCGTGGTGGACAACCGCATGATCTTCTCGGTGCTGGCCTTCATGCTGGTCTATGGCGCCACCGTGATCACACTCAGCATGGTGCTGCTGCTCACCGACCTGGACCCGGTGACCGCCTTCTCCGCCGTGCTGGCCAGCGTGCACTGCATGGGGCCGGGCCTGGGCGCGGTGGGCCCGTCCTCCAACTATGCTGTGCTCACCGAATTCCAGACCTGGGTCTGCACCCTGGCCATGCTGCTGGGACGCCTGGAAATCCTCAGCTTCATGGCCTTGCTTTCGCCGGCTTTCTGGCGCCGCTGACGCTGCAAAGACTGGGGAAAACACCTAGACCATGGTCCAATCTCTACAATTGCCCCCCACCGTCGTACCCAGAGGGTCTTTATGGTTCCACATCTCATCACGGCCCTGACCGGCCCGATCAACGAGCTTGAGCAGCGCATCCTCGACTCCATGCCGGCGATCGAGCGCTGGTTCCGGCTCGAATGGATGGAACACACGCCGCCTTTCTATTGCTCGGTGGACATCCGCAACGCCGGTTTCAAGCTCGCACCCGTGGACACCAACCTCTTCCCCGGGGGCTGGAACAACCTGACCGACGAAATGCTGCCGCTGGCCGTACAGGCGGCCATGGCGGCGATCGAGAAGATCTGCCCCGAAGCGCGCAATCTGCTCATCATTCCCGAGAACCACACGCGCAACACGCACTACCTGGCCAACGTGGTGCAGCTCAAGCGCATCTTCAACATGGCCGGTCTGAACGTGCGCATCGGCTCCATCAGCCCCGATGTGAAGAAGACCACCACCGTCACCCTGCCGCATGGCGACACGGTGACGCTGGAGCCGGTGATCCGCAGCAAGCGCCGCATCGGTCTCAAGGATTTCGATCCCTGCACCATCTTGCTCAACAACGACCTGTCGTCCGGCGTCCCGGGCATCGTCGAGGAGCTGTACGAGCAATACCTGCTGCCCCCCCTGCATGCAGGCTGGAGCGTGCGCCGCAAGAGCCGCCATTTCCAGAGCTATGAGGAAGTGGCCAAGCGCTTCGGCAAGCTGCTGGGCATCGATCCCTGGCTGATCAACCCGCTGTTCGGGCGCAGCGAAGGCATCGACTTCGCCAATGGCGTGGGCATGGAAGGCCTGGCCGAACAGGTCGATGTGCTGCTGGCCAAGGTGCGCCGCAAGTACAAGGAGTACGGCATCAAGGAAAAGCCGTTTGCCATCGTCAAGGCCGACAACGGCACCTATGGCATGGGCGTGATGACCGTGCGCGATGCCAAGGAGCTGGCCGAGCTGCCGCGCAAGAGCCGCAACAAGATGGGCATGATCAAGGACGGCCAGACCGTGCACGACGTGATCATCCAGGAAGGCGTGCTCACCCAGGAGCGCATGAACAACGCCGTGGCCGAGCCCGTGGTCTACATGATGGACCGCTACGTGGTCGGCGGCTTCTACCGCATGCATCCCGAACGCGATGTGGACGAAAACCTCAACGCGCCCGGCGCCGGCTTCGTGCCGCTGGCCTTCCAGCACAGCACCCAGCTGCCCCAGATCGGCGCGCGCCCGGGTGCCAGCATGCCCAACCGCTTCTACATGTATGGCGTGGTGGCCCGGGTCGCCATGCTGGCGGCCAGCTATGAGCTGGAGGCGACCAACCCCAACGCGGAAATCTACGACTGATCGGGGTGCTGTCCGATGCGCTCGTCATCAGGACAGCGGACAATGCCGGCATTTTCAATTGACTGAAGCCATCTCCCCACGGGATGGCGCATAGACCTGTGCAGAAAACCAAATCTTCGTTGGCCGCGCTCACCCTGGGCGCCATCGGCGTGGTCTATGGCGATATCGGCACCAGCGTGCTGTATTCGGTCAAGGAGGTCTTCGGCTCCGGCCATGTGCCGTTCACCCAGGAGAACATCTACGGCGTCCTGTCGCTGCTGTTCTGGACCCTGACGGTCATCGTCTCGCTCAAGTACGTGGTCCTGGTGCTGCGTGCCGACAACAACGGCGAAGGCGGCCTGGTCGCCATGCTGGCCCTGGCCTCGCAGACCGTCAAGGACAAGCCCCGCCTGCGCAACGTGCTGCTGCTCATCGGCATCTTCGGCACTTCGCTGTTCTATGGTGATGGCGTGATCACGCCGGCCATCTCCGTGCTCTCGGCCGTCGAAGGCCTGGAAGTGGTGTCCCCGCACTTCACCAAGGCGGTGATCCCGCTGACCCTGGTCATCCTGTTCCTGCTGTTCTGGTTCCAGAAGCACGGCACGGCGGGGATCGGTCGGTTTTTCGGCCCCATCACCCTGGTCTGGTTTGCCACCATCGCAGCGCTGGGGGTGCACCAGATCGCGGGCCATCCCGAAATCCTGGCGGCCATCAGCCCGCACTTCGCGGTGCGCTTCATCTGGGACAACCCCGGCACCAGCTTCATCATCCTGGGCGCCGTCGTGCTGTGCGTGACCGGGGCGGAGGCGCTCTATGCCGACCTGGGCCACTTCGGCAAGAAGCCCATCCGCCTGGCCTGGTTCTCCGTGGCCATGCCTGCCCTCACGCTCAATTACTTCGGCCAGGGTGCGCTGCTGCTGGCCAACCCGGCCGCCGTGAAGAATCCCTTCTACATGATGGCCCCGGCCTGGGCGCTGCTGCCCCTGGTGCTGATGGCCACCATGGCCACGGTCATCGCTTCGCAGGCCCTGATCACGGGCGCCTTCAGCGTCACGCGCCAGGTCATACAGCTGGGCTATCTGCCGCGCCTGGAAGTGCGCCACACCAGCGTGCGCGAGACCGGCCAGATCTACATGCCCCTGGTCAACTGGAGCCTGTTCGTGGCGATTGCGCTGGCCGTGGTGCTGTTCCGCTCCAGCGGCAACCTGGCGGCCGCCTACGGCATTGCGGTCACGCTGGACATGCTGATCACCACCACGCTGACCTTCTTCGTGATCCGCTACCGCTGGAACTACCCGCTGGCCCTGTGCATCGCGGCCACCGGATTCTTTTTCCTGGTGGACCTGGCCTTCTTCTCGTCCAACCTGCTCAAGCTGTTCGACGGCGGCTGGTTCCCGCTGCTGATTGGCGGCACGGTGTTCTCGCTGATGATGACCTGGCGCAAGGGCCGCGAGCTGCTGCACGAAAAGCTGCAGGCCGATGCCATCGACCTCAAGAGCTTCCTCGAATCGGTCTGGCGCCATCCGCCGGCGCGCGTGACGGGCACGGCCGTCTTTCTTTCCGGCGAACCGGGCACCGTACCCAACGCCCTGCTGCACAACCTCAAGCACAACAAGGTGCTGCACAACCAGAACATCTTCGTCACGGTGCGCAACCATGAAATTCCCTGGGTGGGCCTGGACAAGCGCACCGAGATCGAGGCGCTGGGCAGCGACTGCTGGCAGGTCATCATCAACTACGGCTTCAAGAACGAACCGGACGTGCCGGCGGCACTGTCCCTGCTGCGCCCCCGGGGTTGCCAGCTCGACGCCATGGAGACCAGCTACTTCCTGTCGCGCGATGTCATCATCCCGCGCATCAGCCACCGCATGGCGCCCTGGCGCGAAAAGCTGTTCGCCCAGATGCACCGCAACGCCAGCCGTGTCTCCGACTTCCTGCACCTGCCCAGCAACTCCGTGGTGGAGCTGGGCTCCAAGATCGAGCTGTAGGCGTCGCCAGCGCATCGCACGGTCGGCGGCTGTGGTGACAGAATCGCGCGATGCGCTTTTTCCGTGACTTGAGTCCCTCTGCCTTCGCAGCCGGCTTCGTGGCCGTGCTCGTGGGCTTCACCAGCTCGGTGGCCCTGGTCTTTCAGGCCGCCCAGGCCTTCCATGCCACGCCCGAGCAGATCACGTCCTGGATCTGGGCGCTGGGACTGGGCATGGGCCTGTGCTCTCTGCTGCCCTCGCTGATACTGCGCATGCCGGTCATGGTCGCCTGGTCCACGCCAGGCGCAGCCGTCCTTGCCACGGCAGGGCTTGCCGGGGGCTTTTCCATGGGCGAGGCCGTTGGCGCCTTCATCATCAGCGCGGGGCTGATCATCCTGGTGGGAGCCACAGGCTGGTTCGAGCGCGTCATGAACCGCATCCCCATGGAAATCGCTGCCGCCCTCCTGGCGGGCGTACTGGCCAACTTCGGCATGCAGGCCTTTGCCGCCGCCAGGGATGCGCTGCCCCTGGTGCTGGTCATGCTGCTGACCTATCTGCTGTCGCGCCGCCTGGCACCGCGCTATGCGGTCATCGCCACGCTGGTGGCCTCCATCGCCTGGGTGGCGCTCAACGGGCAAATGCAATGGTCCGCCGTGCATGCAGGCCTTGCCTGGCCAGTCTTCACCATGCCGCAGTTCTCGGTGCCCGCCCTGGTGAGCCTGGCCTTGCCCCTGTTCGTCGTCACCATGGCCTCGCAGAACCTGCCCGGCGTGGCCGTCATCCGTGCCACCGGCTACGACCTGCCCATCTCCCGCATCATCAGCATGACGGGCATCGCCACCCTGGTGCTGGCCCCCTTCGGTGGCTACGCGCTCAACCTCAGTGCCATCACCGCTGCCATCTGCATGGGCCCCGAGGCCCATGAGGACAAATCCCGCCGCTACACGGCGGCGGCGATCTGTGGCCTCTTCTATATAGTCATCGGCATCTTCGGCGCCGTGGTCACGGGACTGCTCACCGCCTTCCCCAAGGAACTGGTGGTCTGCCTAGCGGGACTGGCCCTGCTGGGCTCCATAGGCAGCGGCCTGGCGACAGCTCTCAAGGGGGAGGAACACAGGGAGGCTGCGTTGATCACCTTTCTGGTGACGCTCAGCGGCGTGGTGATAGCCGGAGTCGGCTCGGCGTTTTGGGGCGTGGTCGCGGGCAGCCTGGCGCTATTTGTGCAACATTACCGACGTGCACGGGCTGACTGATACGCGGCCCAGGCCCGGGCACCCCACTTCCGCCTCCCATACAGGCGAGGCACGGGCCGCCGCCTTCTGCACACAACCCATGCAAATCCTCTTCGTCGCCGATCCGCTCGAATCGTTCCAGACCTACAAGGACACCACCTTCGCCATGATGCGCGAGGCGCAGCGGCGCGGCCACTCCATCGTGGCCTGCGAACCCAGGCAGCTTTCCTGGCAGCGCGGCGGCAAGGTCGTCGCCCAGGTGCGGCACATCCAGCTCACGGGAGATGCCCGGCAGTGGTTTGAAATCTCCAAGGAAGGCCTGGAGGAGCTGGCGGGCTTCGACGCCATCCTCATGCGCAAGGACCCGCCCTTCGATTCCGAATACTTCTACTCCACGCACCTGCTGGAACAGGCCGAGCGCGAAGGCGCAAAGGTCTTCAACAAGCCCAGGGCGTTGCGAGACCATCCGGAAAAGCTGGCCATCCTCGAATTCCCGCAATTCATCGGCCCGACCCTGGTCACGCGCAGCGCGCAGGACATCCGCGCCTTCCATGAAGAGCATCAGGACATCATCCTCAAGCCGCTGGACGGCATGGGCGGCATGGGCATCTTCCGCGTGGGCGCCGACGGCCGCAACCTGGGCAGCATCATCGAAACCCTGAACCAGGGCGGTGCCAGCAGCGTCATGGTGCAGAAATTCCTGCCCGAGATCACCGAGGGCGACAAGCGTGTGCTCGTCATCGGCGGCAAACCTGTTCCCTATTGCCTGGCACGCATTCCCCAGGGCAACGAAGTGCGCGGCAACCTGGCAGCGGGCGGCAAGGGCGTGGCCCAGCCTCTGAGCCAGCACGACAAGGCCATGGCCGAAGAGATCGGTCCCCTCCTCATGGAGCGTGGACTGCTGCTGGCCGGTGTCGATGTCATCGGCCAGTGCATCACCGAGATCAATGTGACCAGCCCCACCTGCTTCCAGGAGATCCATGACCAGACCGGCTGCGACGTGGCCAGCCTCTTCGTCGACGCTCTGGAACAGGCCTTGGCGGCGGCT
>NZ_CP184763.1:2592500-6292500 GCF_055797465.1 Delftia sp. PX-1 | reverse complement strand
TTTGTTTTATTCAAGTAATGACGAATTGTTCTCTTGACAGAAATGTCAAAGAATTCATTCACATTACGGCATAACGCGCGAGGTGAGAGACCTCGCAAGTCCTTGAAAGAAAACGGCGAAATCTCGCAAGAGAGATCAAAGTTATAGGGTCAAGTGACTAAGAGCATGTGGTGGATGCCTTGGCGATGATAGGCGACGAAAGACGTGATAGCCTGCGATAAGCTTCGGGGAGCTGGCAAATAAGCTTTGATCCGGAGATTTCTGAATGGGGAAACCCACCCGCAAGGGTATCGCATACTGAATACATAGGTATGCGAGGCGAACCTGGAGAACTGAAACATCTAAGTACCCAGAGGAAAAGACATCAACCGAGATTCCGAAAGTAGTGGCGAGCGAAATCGGAACAGCCTTCTAGTGATAGTCAGACGGTTAACAAAACGGAATGGAAAGTCCGGCCATAGTAGGTGATAGCCCTGTATGTGAAAACCGACTGGTGGTACTGAGCTAGAGAAAAGTAGGGCGGGGCACGAGAAACCCTGTCTGAATATGGGGGGACCATCCTCCAAGGCTAAATACTCATCATCGACCGATAGTGAACCAGTACCGTGAGGGAAAGGCGAAAAGAACCCCGGGAGGGGAGTGAAATAGATCCTGAAACCGCATGCTTACAAAAAGTAGGAGCCCGCAAGGGTGACTGCGTACCTTTTGTATAATGGGTCAGCGACTTACATTCAGTGGCAAGGTTAACCGAATAGGGGAGCCGTAGAGAAATCGAGTCCGAATAGGGCGTCCAGTCGCTGGGTGTAGACCCGAAACCAAGTGATCTATCCATGGCCAGGATGAAGGTGCCGTAACAGGTACTGGAGGTCCGAACCGACTAGTGTTGCAAAACTAGCGGATGAGCTGTGGATAGGGGTGAAAGGCTAAACAAACTTGGAAATAGCTGGTTCTCTCCGAAAACTATTTAGGTAGTGCCTCAAGTATTACCTGCGGGGGTAGAGCACTGTTTAGGCTAGGGGGTCATGGCGACTTACCAAACCTATGCAAACTCCGAATACCGCAGAGTACAGCTTGGGAGACAGAGCACCGGGTGCTAACGTCCGGACTCAAGAGGGAAACAACCCAGACCGCCAGCTAAGGTCCCTAAAATTGGCTAAGTGGGAAACGAAGTGGGAAGGCTAAAACAGTCAGGATGTTGGCTTAGAAGCAGCCATCATTTAAAGAAAGCGTAATAGCTCACTGATCGAGTCGTCCTGCGCGGAAGATGTAACGGGGCTAAGCCAGTTACCGAAGCTGCGGATTTGCAATTTATTGCAAGTGGTAGGAGAGCGTTCTGTAAGCCTGTGAAGGTGCCTGGTAACGGGTGCTGGAGGTATCAGAAGTGCGAATGCTGACATGAGTAGCGTTAAAGGGGGTGAAAAGCCCCCTCGCCGTAAGCGCAAGGTTTCCTACGCAACGTTCATCGGCGTAGGGTGAGTCGGCCCCTAAGGCGAGGCAGAGATGCGTAGCTGATGGGAAACAGGTCAATATTCCTGTACCGATGTGTAGTGCGATGTGGGGACGGAGAAGGTTAGCTCAGCCAACTGTTGGATATGTTGGTTCAAGCCTGTAGTCGTGCCTGGTAGGCAAATCCGCC
This sequence comes from Delftia sp. PX-1, assembly GCF_055797465.1. Classification (NCBI taxonomy): domain Bacteria; kingdom Pseudomonadati; phylum Pseudomonadota; class Betaproteobacteria; order Burkholderiales; family Comamonadaceae; genus Delftia; species Delftia sp. PX-1. The sequence continues at coordinate 6,290,864 of NZ_CP184763.1, read as the reverse complement.
GGGCTTAGATGAGGGGTGATAACGAGTCTGCTTGCAGACGAAGTGAGTGATACCCTGCTTCCAGGAAAAGCCACTAAGCTTCAGCTACACACGACCGTACCGCAAACCGACACTGGTGCGCGAGATGAGTATTCTAAGGCGCTTGAGAGAACTCTGGAGAAGGAACTCGGCAAATTGATACCGTAACTTCGGGAGAAGGTATGCCGCAAGTAGGTGAACTTGAACAAAGGGAGCCCAAAGCGGTTGCAAAAAATCGGTGGCTGCGACTGTTTAATAAAAACACAGCACTCTGCAAACACGAAAGTGGACGTATAGGGTGTGACGCCTGCCCGGTGCTGGAAGATTAAATGATGGGGTGCAAGCTCTTGATTGAAGTCCCAGTAAACGGCGGCCGTAACTATAACGGTCCTAAGGTAGCGAAATTCCTTGTCGGGTAAGTTCCGACCTGCACGAATGGCGTAACGATGGCCACACTGTCTCCTCCAGAGACTCAGCGAAGTTGAAATGTTTGTGATGATGCAATCTCCCCGCGGAAAGACGGAAAGACCCCATGAACCTTTACTGTAGCTTTGTATTGGATTTTGAACGGATCTGTGTAGGATAGGTGGGAGGCTTTGAAGTGAGGACGCTAGTTCTCATGGAGCCGACGTTGAAATACCACCCTGGTGCGTTTGAGGTTCTAACCCAGGTCCCTTATCGGGATCGGGGACAGTGCATGGTAGGCAGTTTGACTGGGGCGGTCTCCTCCCAAAGCGTAACGGAGGAGTTCGAAGGTACGCTAGTTACGGTCGGACATCGTGACGATAGTGCAATGGCATAAGCGTGCTTAACTGCGAGACTGACAAGTCGAGCAGATGCGAAAGCAGGACATAGTGATCCGGTGGTTCTGTATGGAAGGGCCATCGCTCAACGGATAAAAGGTACTCTGGGGATAACAGGCTGATACCGCCCAAGAGTTCATATCGACGGCGGTGTTTGGCACCTCGATGTCGGCTCATCTCATCCTGGGGCTGTAGTCGGTCCCAAGGGTATGGCTGTTCGCCATTTAAAGAGGTACGTGAGCTGGGTTTAAAACGTCGTGAGACAGTTTGGTCCCTATCTTCCGTGGGCGCTGCAGATTTGAGGAAGCCTGCTCCTAGTACGAGAGGACCGGAGTGGACACACCTCTGGTGTATCGGTTGTCACGCCAGTGGCATTGCCGAGTAGCTAAGTGTGGAAGAGATAACCGCTGAAAGCATCTAAGCGGGAAACTCGTTTCAAGATGAGATCTGCCGGGGCCTTGAGCCCCCTGAAGAGTCGTTCAAGACCAGGACGTTGATAGGCTGGGTGTGGAAGCGCAGTAATGCGTTAAGCTAACCAGTACTAATTGCTCGTGAGGCTTGACCCTATAACTTTGATGACGTGATCATCAAGGTGGTTATGCCAAGTAAGGCGCAGTCAAAATACAAAGCTGATTACAGACTCTATGAATTCGTTGTGTTGCTCACAAGAGCAGCATGACAATAAGTTATGCCTGATGACCATAGCAAGTTGGTACCACTCCTTCCCATCCCGAACAGGACAGTGAAACGACTTTGCGCCGATGATAGTGCGGGTTCCCGTGTGAAAGTAGGTCATCGTCAGGCTCTTACAGCCCAAGAAACCCCGTAGCCCAAAGCTACGGGGTTTTTGCATTGGGGTGCAGGAAACGGGGAAACAGGCAGAACAGCCAAAACGGACAGCTCAACGGAACATCCGAAAACGGACAACCCAAAAAAGAGAGCGCTGACGCGCTCTCTTTTTATTCCTGCCAGGCTTCTTCGTCGCACCCGGATGCAACATCCGGCGCAGTTTCCTGTGGACAATTCCGCTAGCATTGACGTTAACGTCAACGTCGCATTCCCATGGCCGCCGGCTGTGGATGCCGGCGGACTCTCCAGCCATGTCGACCACCTACACCATCAGCGATCTTGCCAAGGAGTTCGATCTCACGACCCGGGCCATCCGCTTCTATGAGGACATGGGCCTGCTTGAGCCCGAGCGTGCCGGGCCTGGCGGACGCAATCGCGTCTACAGCGCGCGTGATCGCACACGTCTTCGCCTGACCTTGCGGGCCAAGCGGCTGGGACTGTCTCTGAACGAAGCCAAGGAGATCATCGATCTCTACGACAGTCCCCGTGACACGGGCGTGCAACTGCGCAAATTCCTGGAGGTGCTGGCTGTGCACCGCCGCCAGCTCGAAGACCGCCTGGCCGATCTGCAGGCCAACCTGGCCGAGGTGCGAGAGCAGGAATCCGAGGCCCGCACTTTGTTGAAACACCTGGATGGGAAAAATGCTTCATAATTGACGTTTACGTAAACGTAATTTGTGAGGCTTGCCTTGACCGTGCCCCGCCTGGAACCTGCCAACAGCGACTTTGCCCGCCGTGTGCAAGACAGTTTTGCACGCCAGGGCGCGATGCACACCCTGGGCGCCGAGCTGTCCTTGCTGGAGCCCGGTGCCGTCGATGTCTGCCTGGACTGGGCGCCCGGGCTGACGCAGCAGCATGGCTTTTTGCATGCCGGCATGGTTTCCGCGGCGCTGGATTCCGCCTGCGGCTACGCAGGGCTGACCCTGATGCCAGCAGATGCTGCCGTGCTCACCATTGAATTCAAGATCAACTTGCTGGCCCCTGCCAAGGGCCAGCGCTTTCGCATGGAAGGCCGTGTGCTCAAGCCGGGCCGCACCATCACCGTGACCGAAGGGCGCGCCTACGCCATCGACGAAGGCCGCGAGAAACTGATTGCCACCATGGGCTGCACGCTGATGTGCGTGCAGGGCCGCGATCTGGCCGATTGAGCCGGGCGGCGTTCTTTCCCCCAATTTCCACAGGAGACATGAGATGAGCCTTTCCAACCTGCCGGGCCTGAACTTCCAACTGGGCGAGGATATCGACGCGCTGCGCGATGCCGTGCGCGAGTTCGCACAGGCCGAGATTGCACCGCGCGCCGGCGAGATCGACCGCGACGACCAGTTCCCCATGGACCTGTGGCGCAAGTTCGGCGACCTGGGCGTGCTGGGCATCACCGTGTCCGAGCAGTACGGCGGTGCCGACATGGGCTACCTGGCCCACATGGTGGCGATGGAGGAAATCTCGCGTGCCAGCGCATCGGTGGGCCTGTCCTACGGCGCGCACAGCAATCTCTGCGTGAACCAGATCAACCGCAACGGCAATGAAGCGCAAAAGGCCAAGTACCTGCCCAAGCTGATCAGCGGCGAGCATGTGGGCGCGCTGGCCATGAGCGAGCCCGGCGCCGGCTCGGACGTGATCAGCATGAAGCTCAGGGCCGAGGACAAGGGCGGCTACTACCTGCTCAACGGCACCAAGATGTGGATCACCAACGGTCCTGATGCCGACACCCTGGTGGTCTACGCCAAGACCGAGCCCGAGCTGAACGCCCGCGGCGTGACTGCCTTCCTGATCGAGAAGGGCATGAAGGGCTTTTCCATTGCCCAGAAGCTGGACAAGCTGGGCATGCGTGGCAGCCACACGGGCGAGCTGGTGTTCGAGAACGTCGAGGTGCCGGCCGAGAACGTGCTGGGCGGCTTGAACAACGGCGCCAAGGTGCTGATGAGCGGCCTGGACTATGAGCGCGCCGTGCTGACGGGCGGGCCGCTGGGCATCATGCAGTCGGTGATGGACAACGTCGTGCCCTACATCCATGACCGCAAGCAGTTCGGCCAGAGCATCGGCGAGTTCCAGCTCATCCAGGGCAAGGTGGCGGACATGTACACCGTGCTGCAAGCGGGCCGCTCCTTTGCCTATACGGTCGCCAAAAACCTCGATCTGCTGGGAACCGAGCATGTTCGCCAAGTTCGCAAGGATTGCGCCAGCGTCATCCTGTGGTGCGCCGAGAAGGCGACATGGATGGCCGGCGAAGGCGTTCAAATCTATGGGGGTAATGGGTATATCAACGAATACCCACTGGGTCGTCTCTGGCGGGATGCGAAACTCTATGAGATCGGCGCCGGCACCAGCGAGATCCGTCGCATGCTGATCGGCCGCGAGCTGTTCGCAGAGACCTGCTGATCTTTCGCCTGCCTGCTGCGCCGTTCTTGAGTTTGACCCCAACAAAAGGATTGTTTATGAGCACAACCTCCATCGAAGAGCTGTTTGTCCACAACCGCGAATGGGCCCAGCAGGTGGAGCGTGACCGGCCCGGTTTCTTCACTGGGCTGATGGCGCAGCAAAAACCCCGCTACATGTGGATCGGCTGTTCCGACAGCCGCGTGCCCGCGAACCAGATCACGGGCCTGGAGCCCGGCGAGGTGTTCGTGCACCGCAACGTGGCCAACGTGGTCGTGCCCAGCGACCTGAACTGCCTGTCCACCATCCAGTACGCGGTGGACCAGCTCAAGGTCGAGCACCTGATGGTCGTCGGCCACTATGGCTGCGGCGGCGTGCTGGCGGCACTGGAGGATGTGCGCGTGGGCCTGGCCGACAACTGGATCCGCCACGTGAAGGACGTGCGCGACAAGCACCAGGCGCTGCTGGCCAGCCTGTCGCCGCAATGGCGCCATGACGCGCTGTGCGAGCTCAATGCCATCGAGCAGGTGATCAATGTGGCGCAGAGCACGGTGATGCAGGATGCCTGGGCGCGCGGCCAGAAGGTCACGCTGCACGGCTGGTGCTATGGCCTGAAGGACGGCCTGATCACCAATCTGCAGATGACCGTGCCCGGTGTCGGCGGCATCGCCAACATCCATGCCGAGGCTGTCGAGCTGGTCGCCAGCCGCCAGCGCGACTGAGCGGCCATGGCAGGCGGGACCCCGGGAGACTTCATGCCGATGCCTGCCCAGGACACCCTGCTTGCCCATGACATCGCGCGGGCGATGATGGATGGCTTCAACCGCCATTACCGCCTGTTCCGCGCCGAATCGGCCCGCGCCAAGCACCGCTTCGAGACGGCCGACTGGCTGGGCCAGCAGCGCGCGCAGCGCGAGCGCATCGAGTTCTACGACCTGCGCGTGCGCGAATGCGTGCGCCGGCTTGAAAAGGAGTTTTCGGCCGGCGCCCAGCCCATGCCGGTCTGGCAGCAGATCAAGCGCCACTACATCGGGCTCATGGTCAACCACCTGCAGCCGGAGCTGGCCGAGACCTTCTTCAACTCGGTCACCACCAAGATCCTGCACCGTACGCACTTCCACAACGACTTCATCTTCGTGCGGCCGGCCGTCAGTACGGAATACATAGAGAACCAGGAGCCGACCGCACGCCCGGCCTACCTGGCCTTCTACCCCACGCGCGAGACACTGTCGCAGACGCTGCGCGAAGTCGTGGAGCAGTTCGCGCTGCAGCGCCCCTTTGAAGACCTGGAGCGCGACATCGCCCGCCTGGCCGAGCGCCTGGAGCCCCAGCTGCAGGCCATGCGCCTGTACGCCAACTTCCAGATCCAGGTGCTGTCCAGCCTGTTTTTCCGCAACAAGGGCGCCTACATCGTCGGCAAGATCATCAACGGCTTTGCCGAGCTGTCCTGGGCCGTGCCCATCCTGCATGGGGACAACGGCCGGCTGGTGCTGCATGCGGCCCTGTTCGGCGAGAAGGACCTGCACGGCCTCTTCAGCTTTGCGCGTGCCTACTTCATGGTCGATACCGACGTGCCCAGCGCCTACGTGCAGTTCCTGCGCAGCCTCATGCCGCGCAAGCCGCGCGCCGAGCTGTACAACGCCCTGGGCCTGGCCAAGCAGGGCAAGACGCTGTTCTACCGCGACTTCCTGCACCACCTGCGCCATTCGCGCGACCAGTTCCGCATCGCGCCCGGCATCAAGGGCATGGTCATGCTGGTGTTCGACCTGCCCAGCTTTCCCTATGTGTTCAAGCTCATCAAGGACCGGTTCGCCGCGCCCAAGGAGATCACCCGCGAGCAGGTCAAGGCCAAGTACCGCCTGGTCAAGCAGCACGACCGCGTGGGGCGCATGGCCGACACGCTGGAGTACAGCCTGGTGGCCTTCCCGCGCGAGCGCTTCTCGGAGGCGCTGATCGCCGAGATCCTGGGGCACGCGCCCAGCCAGGTCGAGATCAGCGACCGCGACGGCGATGGCCGGCAGGAGGTCATCATCTCCCACCTCTACATAGAGCGGCGCATGGTGCCGCTGAACCTGCTGCTGCAGGAGTGCTTCGATGACGGGCTGGACCTGCCGGGACCGCGGCAGCGGCTGGAGAGCGCCGTGATCGAATACGGAAATGCCATCAAGGACCTGGTGGCCGCCAACATCTTCCCGGGCGACATGCTGTGGAAGAACTTCGGCATCACGCGCGGCGGCAAGGTGGTGTTCTACGACTACGACGAGATCGAATACCTGACCGACTGCCATTTCCGCCAGGTGCCTGCGCCGCGCAACGAGGAAGACGAGCTCAGCGGCGAGGTCTGGTATCCCGTGGGCCCGCGCGATGTGTTCCCGGAAACCTTCGCGCCCTTTTTGCTGGGCAATCCGGCCGTGCGCGAAGTTTTCATGCGCCACCATGCCGACCTGCTCGATCCCGCCTTCTGGCAGGGGCACCAGCAGCGCATCCGCGAAGGCCACGTGCACGACGTCTATCCCTACGAGCGCAGCCGCTGGCTGGCCTGACTCGTTTGTTTTCCCCTCACCATCACCACATCCAGGAGATAAGCATGCAAGACCCCATCGTCATCGTCGGCGCAGCCCGCACCCCCATGGGCGCATTCCAGGGCGACTTCGCCGATCTCGCGGCCCACGATCTGGGCGGCGCCGCCATCAAGGCCGCCGTGCAGCGTGCCGGCGTGGCGCCGGAGAAGGTGGACGAAGTGCTGTTCGGCAACTGCCTGATGGCGGGCCAGGGACAGGCGCCTGCGCGCCAGGCAGGCTTCAAGGGTGGCCTGCCGCGCAGCACGGGCGCCGTGACCCTGTCCAAGATGTGCGGCGCCGGCATGGAGGCCACCATCCTGGCCCATGACCAGCTGGTGGCGGGCAGCCGCGATGTGGTGGTCTCCGGCGGCATGGAGAGCATGACCAATGCGCCCTACCTGCTCAAGAAGGGCCGTGGCGGCTACCGCATGGGCCACGACAAGGTCTATGACCACATGATGCTCGACGGTCTGGAGGACGCCTACGAGCCGGGCCGCTCCATGGGCACCTTCGGCGAGGACTGCGCCGCCAAATACCACTTCACGCGCGAGCAGCAGGATGCCTACGCCATCGAAAGCGTCAAGCGCGCCCAGGCCGCCACGGAAAGCGGCGCCTTCGCGGCCGAGATCACGCCCGTCACCGTCTCCACGCGCAAGGGCGATGTCACGGTCAGCATCGACGAAGGCCCGGCCAAGGCCAAGCTGGACAAGATCGCCAGCCTCAAGCCCGCCTTCAAGAAGGACGGCACGATCACGGCGGCATCGAGCTCCAGCATCAACGACGGCGCCGCCGCCCTGGTGCTGATGCGCGAGTCCACGGCCAAGGAGCTGGGCTGCAAGCCGCTGGCGCGCATCGTCGCCCATGCCACGCATGCCCAGGAGCCCGAATGGTTCACCACGGCCCCCGTGGGCGCCACGCAGAAGGCCCTCAAGAAGGCCGGCTGGACGGCGGCGGATGTGGACCTGTGGGAAGTCAACGAAGCCTTTGCCGTCGTGCCCATGGCCCTGATGGCCGAATTGGGCGTGCCGCGCGACAAGGTCAACGTCAACGGCGGCGCCTGCGCGCTGGGCCACCCCATCGGCGCCAGCGGTGCGCGCATCCTGGTCACGCTGCTGCACGCCCTGCAGGCGCGTGGCGGCAAGCGCGGCCTGGCCACGCTGTGCATAGGCGGCGGCGAAGGAACAGCCATGGCGATAGAAATGGTCACCCCCTGAGGCGCTGCGCGCCCTCCCCCTGAAAGGGGGACAACACCCTCGGTGCGGGGCGGCGCGGCCGGCGTAGGCCCTTCCTCGGTGTCTCTGATTTGCATTGCGCCAGTTTTATGGGCAGCGCCACAGACGTCCAGAGAGCTAGACTTGGATCGGCCGATCCGCTATTACTTTGACCTCTCGACCATGATCACCAGCGAAGAACAGTTGCGCAGCCTGTATGCCATGCCGGCCGAAAGGGCCTTGCTCAAGCAGCAGGTGGACCTGGACCGGCATTGCCTGCGCTTCATTGCGCTGTCGCCGCTGTGCATCGTGGCCACGGGGGGCGCGGCGGGCTCGCTGATGGATGCCTCGCCGCGCGGCGGAAAGCCGGGCTTCATCAAGGCGCCCGACAACCAGACGCTGCTGATCCCCGACTCGGGCGGCAACAACCGCCTGGACAGCTTCAGCAACCTGATCGCCGATCCGCGCATCGGCCTGCTGTTCATGGTGCCGGGCTTCGACGAGACGCTGCGCGTCAACGGCGTGGCCAGGCTGCGCGACGAGGCCCACTACACGGCGCTGTTCGCCAACGAAGGCTTCCGGCCCAAGATCGTTCTGGAGATCCAGGTGCAGGAGGCCTATCTGCACTGCGCCAAGGCCCTCATGCGCGCCCGGCTCTGGAAGCCCGAGTCCCAGGTGCCGCGCAACGTCATGCCGTCGGTGAACCAGATGGTCCACCAGCAGATCGGCCTGCCTGCGCCCACCGAGACGCAGGAGGCCATGGTCGAGCGCTACGAAAAGCAGATCGCGGGCGAGCAGGGCCGCTGACCGTATTCCATTTGAAAGGTCGAAAGACATGGCAGTCACTCTGGTGTTGGGAGCCTCGCGCGGGCTCGGTTTTGCCTTGGTAGAGGCCTATGCGGCCCAGGGCCGCAGCGTGGTCGCCACGGTGCGCAGCGAGGCCGATCGCGAGCGCGTCGAAGCCACGGGCGCCAAGGTGCTGCTGGTGGATGTGGCCGATCCGGCCAGCGTCAGCGGCCTGGCCTGGCAGCTCGATGGCGAGAAGATCGAGCTGGCGCTGTACGTGGCCGGAGTGTGGGATGCCCACAGCTCGGCCACGCCGCCCACGCGCGAGCAGTTCGACCGCGTCATGCACACCAATGTGCTGGGCGCCATGCAGGTGCTGCCCCAGGTGGCGCCGATGGTCGAGGCGGCGGGCGGCGTGTTCGGCCTGTTCTCCAGCGAGATGTCGCTGCTGGCCGGCGCCGAATCCGACGCCTGGCTCTACCGCGTCAGCAAGGCCGCGCTCAACATGGTCGTGGCCAGCGCCCAGCCGCAATGGCCCGGCGCCACCGTGGTCGCGCTGGACCCGGGCTGGGTGCAGACCGACATGGGCGGCGAGTCCGCCACCTTCACCGTGGAGCAAAGCGTGCAGGGTCTGGTCCGCACCCTGGCCGGCGTCACGCCGGCTGATCGGGGCCGCATGCTGCGCCACGACGGGCAGCGCATCGCCTGGTAGCTGCGGCCGGGACAACGAACAACGAAACAAGAATCAGGAGACAAGACATGCTGCTCAACGCAGACCAGGAAATGATCCGTGACGCGGTGCGCGACTTCGTGCGCACCGAAATCACGCCCCATGCCGCACGCTGGGACAAGGAACACCACTTTCCCAAGAACGTGCACCAGGGCCTGGCGGCGCTGGGTGCCTACGGCATCTGCGTGCCCGAGGAATACGGCGGCGCCGGCCTTGACTACCTGAGCCTGGCCCTGGTGCTGGAGGAAATCGCAGCCGGCGACGGCGGCACCAGCACGGTGATCAGCGTCACCAACTGCCCCGTCAACGCCATCCTCATGCGCTACGGCAGCGAGGCGCAAAAGCAGCAATGGCTGGCGCCGCTGGCGCGCGGCGAGATGCTGGGCGCCTTCTGCCTGACCGAGCCGCATGTGGGCTCGGACGCCTCGGCGCTGCGCACCGCGGCCACCCGCGACGGCAACGACTACGTGATCAACGGCGTCAAGCAGTTCATCACCAGCGGCAAGAACGGCGACGTGGCCATCGTCATCGCCGTCACCGACAAGGCGGCCGGCAAGCGCGGCATGAGCGCCTTCATCGTGCCCACCTCCGCGCCCGGCTACCAGGTGCTGCGGCTGGAGGACAAGCTGGGCCAGCACAGCTCGGACACGGCCCAGATCCAGTTCGAGGGCTGCCGCATCCCCGCCGCCAACCTCATCGGTGCCGAGGGCGAGGGCTACAAGATTGCGCTGTCGGCGCTGGAGGGCGGGCGCATCGGCATTGCCGCGCAAAGCGTGGGCATGGCGCGTGCGGCCTTCGATTGCGCGCTGCAGTACTCCAAGGAGCGCGAGAGCTTCGGCCAGCCCATCTTCAACCACCAGGCCGTGGGCTTTCGCCTGGCCGACTGCGCCACGCAGATCGAGGCCGCGCGCCAGCTGATCTGGCATGCGGCCAGCCTGCGCGATGCCGGCCTGCCCTGCCTGAAGGAAGCGGCCATGGCCAAGCTGTTCGCCAGCGAAATGGCCGAGCGCGTGTGCAGCGCCGCCATCCAGACCCTGGGCGGCTATGGCGTGGTCAACGATTTTCCCGTCGAGCGCATCTACCGCGACGTGCGCGTGTGCCAGATCTACGAGGGAACGAGCGACGTGCAGAAAATTCTCATCCAGCGCGCCCTGGCCTGAGGCCCCTCACTATGCTGCGGGTCGGGCCGGATGGCCCCGTCACCCGCAGGGCTTAGCATGGAGCGTCGCCGGGACGGCGCCCGGGAGAGGCGGGCACCGGACTCCGGCAGGTTTGTGACCACCTTCGCAGGAGATCCCGACATGCCCATTGCTTCCGTCAACGGCCAGAACCTTTACTACGAGGACACGGGCGGGCGCGGCCCGGTCCTGGTGTTTTCGCATGGACTGCTCATGGACCACACCATGTTCGCTCCCCAGGTCCAGGCGCTGCAGGATCGCTATCGCTGCATCAGCTGGGACGAGCGTGGCCATGGCCAGACGGCGGACCCCGCGCATTGCGCTCCCTTCGACTACTACGACTCGGCCGACGACCTGGCCGCCCTGCTGGCGCACCTGGGCGTGGAGCGCGCGGTGCTGGTGGGCATGTCGCAGGGCGGCTATCTGTCGCTGCGCTGTGCGCTCATCCATCCCGAGGTCGTGCGTGCGCTGGTGCTGATCGACACCCAGGCCATGCTGGAAGACCCCGAGCAGATGCCCCACCACGAGGCGTTGCTGCGCGCCTGGATGGAGCATGGCCTCAGCGACGACATGGCGGCCACGGTGGAGCGCACCATCCTGGGCCAGGGCTGGAGCGGCGCGGCCGCCTGGCGCGCCAAATGGAAGAAGGCCACGCCCATCAACCTGGGGCAGAGCTTTCTGGCGCTGGCCCAGCGCGATGACATCAGCCCGCGACTGCCCGACATCCACGTACCGGCACTGGTCATCCATGGCACGGACGACATCGCCATCACGCTCGACCGTGCACGCGCCATGGCCAAGGCCTTGCCCAGGGCGCAGTGGGTGGAGGTGCCGGGGGCCGGCCATGCGGCCAACCTCACGCATCCGCAGCCCGTGAACCTGGCCATCGAGCGCTTCCTGGAGCAGCTCGACTAGGCTCAGACCGGCGGATCGCCGTCGTTCTCGCTGTCGCGGCGGCGCAGGACGACGGTGATGCTGCCGTCGGTCTCCAGCGTGGCGCGCTCCACCTCTCTGAGGTGCAGGCAGCCGCCCGCACGCAGCGCGGCCTCGATATCGTCGCGCGTGATGCGTTCCTCGCGCATCAGATCCTTGTTCAGGTGGCCGTCCGTGATCAGGGCCTGTGCCTTGCCGTCGATGAGCCGCTCCAGCGCGGGATAACGGAAAGTCAGCCAGGACAGCAGCAGATGGCACAGGATCAGCGTGGAGGCCGAGATCATGCCGCCGATCAGCGAGTTGTCCCCGGCATTCATGGAGTTCTGAACGGCATTCGACAGGATGAGCAGCAGCACCAGGTCAAAGGGCGCGTACTGCCCCGTCTGGCGCCGCCCCGTCAGCCGAAGGAACACCAGCAAGAACAGGTATACGGCCACGCCGCGCACCACGAACTCCCACCACGGGACCGACATTGAAAACATGGGCTCTCCTTACAGGCCCGAGGGCCCGCGGTCAGTATCATGGCCCGCCTGTCCTCCATCAAGAACCCGGTCGCAGCAAGGCGGCCGTGACTGACATGCATTCCTGCTCCCCCGCCGTCCTCTCCCAGGTTCCGCAAGTTTCGCAAGTTCCGCAGGGCCAGCCGCTATGAGCGCTGCCGCCACCTCCCCGGCCTGTCCCTGTGGCCAGCACGATGCCAAGGGCCGGTCCCTGGCCTTCGATGCCTGCTGCGGCCGCTACCTGGACCATTTCGACGACTGCCCCGCACCCGATGTCCAGGCCTTGATGCGCTCGCGCTACAGCGCCTTCGTGCGTGAGGACGCCGCCTACCTGCTGGCCACCTGGCACGCCAGCCAGCGGCCCGCCACGCTGGACTTCGAGCCCTCGGCGCGCTGGCTGGGGCTGGCGGTCAGGGACTTCCGAAGCACCGGCGAGGACCGCGCCGAGGTGGAATTCGTCGCGCGCTACCGCGTTGCGGGCCGCGCCGTGCGCCTGCATGAGCGCAGCCGCTTCGTGCGCGAAGGCGGGCGCTGGTTCTACGTGGATGGCGACCAGTTCTGAACACGGCGGCGGCCCTGCGGAGCCGCTGTGGAAGCTGCAGCAGCGCCAGCGGCTGCTGCTGTCCATCGCATCGCGGGGCTCGTCCGAGGCGGCGGCCCTCATCATCCCCGGCATCGTGGTCTGGCTGCAGCGGCACGAAACGGGTGCCTTCCAGGCGCCGCTGCTGCTGTGGTGGCTGTGCATGGCGCTCATGGCCTGCGTCTTCGTTGGTTTGCGGCGCCAGTTGCGTCGGGACCTGGGCGCTGCCGTGCCCTCGGCCGAGTTGCCAACGCGGCTGCAGCGCTGGGAGCGCGTGATGGGCCGCATGGCCTTGCTCAACGCCGGTTCCTGGGCGCTGGCCATACCGCTGACCCATGGCAGCGGCCATGAATTCCGGCTTTTCATCTACCTGGTGCTGTGCGGCGTCGTGGCCTCGGCCGCCACCTTCCTGGCGCCGGCGGCTGCCGTGTTCAAGCGCTTCTTCGGCGTGCTGTACGGCGCCATGCTGCTGGCCGTGGTCTGGTACTTCCCGAACAGGGGCCTGTACCTGCTGCCGCTGCTCATGCTGTATGGCGCCACCATCGCGCGCCATGCCTGGGGGGCGCGCCAGCTCATGCAGCAGCAATGGGCGCAGGAGCGTGACCGCCAGCTGTTGGCCGAGCGCTACCTGGCGGCCAAGGAGCAGGCCGAACAGGCGCTGGAGGCCAAGAGCCGCTTCCTGTCGGCTGCCAGCCATGACCTGCGCCAGCCCCTGCATGCCCTGGGCCTGCTGGTGGAGACCGCCCGCCAGCGCAATGCCGACGGCGCGCTGGCGGGCGTGCTTGACGATGCCCAGGCCTGTGCCCAGTCGCTGGGCACCATGTGCAACGACCTGCTGGACCTGTCGCGGCTGGAGAACGGCACCTGGGAGCTGCGCGCCCAGGTGATGGACCTGCGCATTCTGCTGGGCGATGCCACGCGCCTGTTCGCGGCCGAGGCGCGGCAGCGCGGGCTGGTGCTGCGCTGGCGCGTGGCGCGCGGCATGGATAGCCTGGTGCGTGCCGACGAGGCCCTGCTGCGCCAGATGGTGTTCAACCTGCTGCACAACGCCCTGCGCTACACCCAGCGCGGCGGCGTGCTGCTGGCCGCCCGCGTGCACGGCGGGGGCTGGCGCATCGAGGTCTGGGACACGGGCCTGGGCATTGCGGCCGAAGACCGGCCCCATGTCTTCGCACCGCACTTTCGCGCGCGTTCCGGCCAGGCGGCCCGGCGCGCGGCCCAGCCTGCGGCCGAGCACCTGCCCGGCGTGAGCAGCCAGGGCCTGGGCCTGGCCGTCGTGGCCGCAGCGGCGCGCCGCATGGGCGTGGAGCATGGTCTGCTGTCCACGCCGGGACGGGGTTCGTGCTTCTGGCTGCAGCTGTCGCCCAGCCTGAACGTGCAAGCGGACCTGCCTCTGGGGCACGCGCAGGCGCAGGCAGGGGCCGAGGCTGCCGCGAATCCGCCAGGCCGCCCCCTGCTGCAGGGCCGGTGCTGGGTGGTCGATGACGATGTGCAGGTGGCACAGGCCCTGGCCGGCCTGCTGCGCGGCTGGGGGCTGACCGTGGACGTGGCGGCTTCGGGCCGCGAGGCGCAGGCCTGGCTGGCGGCGGGGCAGCATCCCGATTTCGTGCTGTGCGACCACCAGCTGGCCCATGGCGAGAACGGCTTTGCGCTGCTGCAGAACGTGCTGGCGCAATCGCCGCAGGCGGCCGGTGCCCTGCTCAGCGGCGAACCTTCCGCTGCGCTGGAGCAGCAGGCGCAGGAACTGGGCTATCTGCTGCTGCGCAAGCCCGTGGATCCGCTGGCGCTGCGGGCCCTGCTTCAGCGCAGGCTGGCCGTGGCCGGCGCCTGAACCGTATCGGTCGGCGGTACGGAGGGCGGCAGCTCCAGCGCAATGCCCTGCATGCGCGTGATGGCGTCGATGCGGCTGTGCACGCCCAGGCGCTGCAGGGCGCCTGCCACATGCTCCTTGACCGTGTGCGGCGACAGGTGCAGCAACCGGGCAATGCTGGGATTGGGCAGGCCGCGCAGCACCAGGTCCAGAACCTGGGCCTGGCGCGGGGTGAGGCCCAGCTCGGCCGCCGTCATGCGGATGGCATGGGCGCCGCCCGGCGGCTGCGGCGCCAGCGGGGCGGCGGGGAACCAGGTCTCGCCGCGCAGCAGGGCCGCCACGGCCTGCTGCAGCACCTGCGGCGGCTGCGACTTGAGCACAAAGCCATGGGCCCCGGCCGCGCGTGCCTTCAGGGCAATCGCGCCATGCGTGTCGCCGCTGGTCATGAGCACGCGGCAGGCGGGCGCCAGCGTGCGGATTTCGCGCACTACGTCCGTGCCTGCGCTGGCACCCAGCCAGAAATCCACGATGGCCAGATGCGGCGATCCCCTGGCGGCCATGCACTGCAGGCCTTCGCCCGCATCGGCCACGGCATGGACTTCGGACAGGCCGAATTGTTTCAGGAACTCGGACACGCCCATGGCCGTCAGCGGGTGGTCGTCGATCACCAGGGCATAGCGCCCCGATTGGAGACAGGAGGAATCGGTCAGGAGGGAATGGCTGTGCATGGTCCGCGCGAAGGCATGTCGAAAGGGCTGGAGCGCCAGGGCGCGCCCGGATACACCTTGCGCACATCGTAACGATTACCCCCCGGCCGGGGGGTGACCGGATGTCGGCCAACTCCCCAAAATCGCCGCCGATGCCCTGAGATTCCGCATGGAACGGGCATGTATTCAACGAGAAGGGGAGATAGTCATGAAGATGGTACAGCTCACGCGCCGCAGCGCGGCATTGATGCTTCTGGGAACCCTGGCCGCCTGTGGCGGCGGCGGTGGTGGTGGATTGGGAGAACCGGGCGGCGGAGATCCCGGCAATGGCGGAAATCCTGGCAACCCCGGTACGCCCGGCAACCCCGGCGGCACGCCCACGCCGGTGACCGGCCAGTACCGCATGGAGACCGGTGCGGAGAACTTCGACGCGGCCCTGTCCGCCATGAACGCGCTGGGGGCGCAGGGCTATGCCTTCACCTACAGCCTGGCCTCGGGCGGTACCGCCTTCCCCGTTCCCATCGGTGACTTCTACGTCACCGACACGGCCCACACCGGCACGCGCCTGGACTACCGCATGGTGCCCGATGTGGCGGGCGTCTCGGCCCTGGTGGCCCAGCTCAACGCACAGGGTGCGCAAGGCTACCTGTACAAGTCGGGCATGGCGTTCCCCAGCAGCACGCAGGACCTGCGCAACCTCTATGTGCGCAGCAGCAGCGCCGCAGCCACCTACAGCTACGAGACGCGCCCCGCCGTGGGTGCGCTGGACACGTCGGGCTTCACGCAGCAACTGGCCGAGATGAGCGGCCGGGGTTTCCGCTACATGGGCCCGCTGATCTCGGGCAACGAGATGTTCAACCTCTACGTCAAGGACTCCAAGGCGCCGGCCTTCGAGTACGCGGTGTTCGCATTGGCCGCGCCCTTCGGCATGGCCAACGGCACGGCGCTGAAGCAGCGCCTGGACGAGATGGGGGCCAAGGGCCACCTGCTGCGCGGCGCCCTGGTGCTGCGGGGCAATACCGAAGGCGTGCAGCTGTACGAAAAGAGCGGCGACCAGCAGGGCGCCATCGAGTACCGCGTCGAACCGGTGTCCCAAAGCGCCAGCCTCGCGCAGCGCCTGGAGCAGTTCAACCGCAATGCGGCCGAAGGCTTCTTCGCCTTCGGCGACGTGGTCACCGACGATGGCCGGTTCCATTCCATCTCGGTGCGCAACGTCCGCCGCATGGTGCATCCGCTGGCCGGTGCCTCCTTCCCCTGAGCAGGGCACAGGCATGCGCGGCCGGCGCATAATCCGGCCATTTTCCGCAGCAAGGGCGCCCCAGGGCGCCCTTGCTCAGTTTGTTTCGAGAATCCATCCATGACTGCTTTCGAGGCCGTGCTCTTCGACTGTGACGGCGTGCTCGTCGACAGTGAATCCATCACCAACCGCGTGCTGTGCACCATGCTCAATGAATCGGGCTGGCCCATCAGCACCGAGGAATGCCTGCGCGAATTCATCGGCAAGACCGTGCGCAGCCAGGCCGCGCTGATCGAGGCGCGCACCGGCAAGCCGCTGACCGACGCATGGATGGCCGCCTTCTACGAGCGCCGCAACGCCGCGCTGCGCGCCGAGCTGGTGGCCATTGACGGCGCGCTGTCCGCCGTCAGCCAATCCCATGCGCTGTGCGCTGGCCGCATCGCCTGCGCCTCGGGCGCGGACCGCGCCAAGGTGGAGATGCAGCTGGCCCAGGTCGGCATGGCCCCCTATTTCGAGGGCCGCGTCTTCAGCGGCCATGAGCTGCCGCGCAGCAAGCCCTTTCCCGATGTGTACCTGGCAGCCGCCGCTGCCCTGGGCGTGGAGCCGGCGCGCTGCCTGGTCATCGAGGACACGGTGACCGGCGTCACCGCCGGCGTGGCCGCAGGCGCCACGGTCTGGGGCTACTTCCCGGCCGACCAGGGCCACGCATCGGCCGAGCAACTGCTCGAGGCCGGCGCCAGCTGCGTATTCGGCGACATGGGCGAGCTGCCGGCCATGCTGCGCGCCATCGGGCAGGCCAGCGCCAGCGCTTGAGCCGGCCCTAGCGCAGCTGCGGCGAAGGCGTCTCGTCCACGGCCTGCGCACGCGCGGCCTGCTGCTCGGCCTGCAGCGCCCGCTGGAAGGCGGGCCGCTGCTGCACGCGCTGCCAGTAGGCCTGGGTGGCAGGCCCCCACTGCGGCTCCATCTCCAGGTGCGCCGACAGCATCAGCGCATAGCCCACGGCCACGTCGGCAGCGGTGAAGCGGTCTGCCGCGAGCCAGTGGCGCTGTTCCACGGCCTGCTCCACCGCGCGCAGCCGCGCAAGGAACCAGCGCTGGTAGTCCTGGGCCACCTGGGGCTGGCGCCGTTCGGCTGGCTCGAAGTGCGCATAGCGCAGCACCAGGGTCTGCGGGAAGGTCAGCGTGGCATCGCTCATGTGCAGCCAGTTGAGGTAGGCCGCGAAGCCCGCCTCCTGCGGCTGCACGGACAGGCCCGCCCCGGGGTGCAGGGCGGCCAGGTATTCGCAGATGGCGGCTGACTCGGTCAGCCTGGCCTCGCCGTGGCGCAGCAGCGGCACCGTGCCCAGCGGGTTGAGCTCCAGGTAGCTGCGCTGCAGCACGCGCGGCGGAAACGGCAGCATGTGCAGCGTGTAGGGAAGCTGCAGTTCTTCGAGCATCCACAGCGCGCGGAAGGAGCGCGCGCTGACGCAATGGTGGAGATGGTGCATGCGCAAAGCCTAGGCCAGATGCGCGGACGGCGGCTGTCGCGCAGGATGCAAATCGCGCCAGGATGCGCGCGGCCCTCACTCGGGCCGGGCGCGCGCGCTCTTGCGGAATTCGGAAGGCGACAGCCCCGTCCACAGCCGGAAGGCGCGGATGAAGCTCTTGTCGTTGAGAAAGCCGCAGGACTGGGCGATGCGCTTGATGGGCCGGCTGGTGCGCAGCAGCAGGGCCACGGCACGCTCGCGCCGCACCTCGTCCTTGAGCGCCTGCAGCGAGGCGCCTTCTTCCTTGAGCTGGCGGTGCAGGCTGCGCTGGGACAGGTGCAGCTGGCGCGCCAGCGTGTCGGCCGTCTGCAGGCATTCGGCGTCGGCCGCCAGCAGCTGGCGCACGCGCTGCACCAGCTGGCGCTCGCGCCGGTAGGGGCGCACCTGCAGCGGCAGGGCGCGCTGCAGCATGCGCTGCAGCGCGGGCTCGTCGCGCGTCAGCGGCATATCCAGAAAACGCGCGTCGAACTGGAGGCAGGCCCGGGCCGCGCCAAACTCCACCTCGCCCGGCGGGAACAGCAGCGCATACACGCCCGCATGCGGCGGGGGTTCGAAGGGAAAGCAGGCGCGCCGCAGCGGCAGCGGCTCATCGATGAACCAGCTGGCCAGGCCGTGGATATTGCGCAGCACCGACAGCAGGCAGAACTCGCGCATGGCGCCCAGCGTGGACAGCTCCTCGATGGCCAGCGTGGCCAAGCCGTCTTCCTGCGTCAGCGTGAGGCGGATGTCGTCGGCCAGCAGGCCATGGTGGCGGCACCAGCGCGCCAGTGCCAGGCCCAGCTGCTCGCTGCCCATGCTGGCGCGCGCCAGCATGCCGTAGCTGCCCCAGGGCAGGCGCCGGGAGAACCAGCCCAGGGCCTCGTCGTCGAGTTCGCGCATGGCGGCATCGGACAGTGCCTCCATCTGCAGCGCCGTGATGCACTCGTTGCGCTCTTTGACGGAGTCTGGCGCGATTTGTGCCTTCTCCAGGGCGGACAGGGCGCTGATGCCCCGGCGTTCGTAGGCCAGCATAATGGCCTGCACAAAGGCCATGGGCGTGACTGCAGGGTGTGCGGAGGCCATGGTGGCGGCCGCCTGGGGCAGGGGGGTCTTGACCAGCGAGGGGGTGAACATGCTGGCAATTATTGCAACCTTCGTGGCCTGTTCTGCTCGGGGTTGGCCCTTATGCTGCCACGCAATAGCTGCCGTGACGGGGCAGGCCACTGCATTTGCCCGTCCCAGGCGCCGCCGACGACACAGGAGACAACGCATGCCCGCCCAGAACGCCCCGCTCGCTTCCAGCCATGCCCAAGGCCGCACCGATGTGCCGCTGATCGAGCAGACCATCGGCGATTTCTTTGCCGACATGGCGGCCCGCCAGCCCGATCGCGAGGCCCTGGTCAGCCGCCACCAGGGCCTGCGCTACAGCTATGCCGGCCTGCACACCGAGGCGCGCCGCCTGGCCAGCGCGCTGCTGGGCCTGGGGCTGGAAAAGGGCGACCGCGTCGGCATCTGGTCGCACAACAACGCCGAATGGGTGCTGATGCAGCTGGCCACGGCCCAGGTCGGCCTGGTGTTGGTCAACATCAACCCGGCCTACCGCACCTCCGAGGTGGAGTACGCGCTCAACAAGGTCGGCTGCAAGGCCCTGGTGACCATGGCGCAGTTCAAGACCAGCGACTACCTGGGCATGCTGCGCGAACTGGCCCCCGAGCTGGCCACGGCCGAGCCCGGCCGCCTGCATTGCGCGCGCCTGCCCCAGCTGCGCAGCGTGGTCTGGATCGACGTGGCAGGGCAGGGCGAAGAGCAGCCCGGCATGCTGCGCTTTTCCAGCCTGCTGGCGCGCGGTGATGCGCAGGATGCGCGCATCGACGCCGTGGCCGCCACGCTCAAGAACACCGACCCCATCAACATCCAGTTCACCAGCGGCACCACGGGCTTTCCCAAGGGCGCCACGCTGACCCACCGCAACATCCTGAACAACGGCTTTTTCATCGGCGAGTGCATGCGGCTGACGCCCGAGGACCGGTTGTGCATTCCCGTGCCGCTGTACCACTGCTTCGGCATGGTGCTGGGCAACCTGGCCTGCTTCACGCATGGCTCGGCCATCGTCTACCCGAATGACGGATTCGATCCGCTGCTGGTGCTGGAGACCGTGCAGGCCGAGCGCTGCACGGGCCTGCACGGCGTGCCCACGATGTTCATCGCCGAGCTGGACCACCCGCGCTTCAAGGAGTTCGACCTGAGCACGCTGCGCACCGGCATCATGGCCGGCTCGCCCTGCCCCATCGAGGTGATGAAGCGCGTGGTCAGCGACATGCACCTGTCCGAGATCACCATCGCCTACGGCATGACCGAGACCAGTCCCGTCAGCTGCCAGAGCGATGCCGACACGCCGCTGGAGCGCCGCGTGTCCACCGTGGGCAAGGTGCAGCCGCACCTGGAGGTGAAGATCGTCGACCCGGCCACGGGCGAGGTCGTGGCGCCCGGCGTCTCGGGCGAGCTGTGCACGCGCGGCTACTCGGTCATGCACGGCTACTGGGGGGACGAGGCCCGCACGCGCGAGGCCATCGACGACGAGGCCTGGATGCACACCGGCGACCTGGCCACCATGGACGAGCAGGGCTACGTGAACATCGTCGGCCGCATCAAGGACATGGTGATCCGCGGCGGCGAGAACATCTACCCGCGCGAGATCGAGGAATTCCTCTACCGCCATCCGCAGGTGCAGGACGTGCAGGTCGTCGGCGTGCCCGACGTGCGCTACGGCGAGGAGCTGTGCGCCTGGATCATCGTCAAGCCCGGCCAGGCGCTGACCGAAGACGGCGTGCGCGACTTCTGCAAGGGCCAGATCGCCCACTACAAGGTGCCGCGCTACATCCGCTTCGTCGAGGCCTTCCCGATGACGGTGACCGGCAAGATCCAGAAGTTCAAGATCCGCGACGAGATGATCGCCATGCTGGATCTGCGCCCGGCCAGGACCGCCTGAGGGCTGCTTTCATGCACTGCCGCCAGCTGTCCACCGCGTGCCGCCTAGTGCGTGCCGCCTTCGGGCGCGGCCACGGCCGAGGCTGCAGCGCGGCGCGCCACCACCAGGCGCTTGCGCAGCGAGACCTCCTGCATGTCCAGCTCGCTGACCAGGCGGCGCAGCGACTCGTCGTTGATGCGGTGGGCCTGGCGCTCGGCGTAGAGCGCGTCGCGCTCCTGGTGGATGCAGCGCAGGCGCAGCTCGATCTCCAGCAGGTAGCGCAGCTTGCGCTGGCGCACGACTTCGGGCGCCTCGCGCTGGATCTCGATGCTGGAGGCCGTGCCGCTGCCGTCGTCCAGCAGCTGGACGCGGTTGCGGTACTCCTGCGTCAGGTGGCCCATGACCTCCTGGTGCATGGCCACCCATTCGGGCGTGTGGCCCTGGATCTCTTCCTCGCTCAGCGTCAGCCCGCCAATGGCGGACTGGCAGGCGGCCACGCGCGCCAGGCGCTCCTCGCGCACCGTGGGCGATTCGCCGGGCTGGGGCATGCGGCGCAGGATCAGCGGCAGCGCGATGCTGCCCAGCACCAGGGTGAACAAGATGGTGCCCGTGGCCAGGAAGACCAGCATCTCGCGGCCGGGGAAGGGCTGGCCGTTGTTCAGCAGCATGGGCACGGACAGCGCGCCGGCCAGCGTCACGGCGCCGCGTATGCCGGCCATGGTGGTGGCCAGGTTCAGCAGGTGCGAGGGGCGCTCTGCCATCTTTCCCTGGAAGTGGGCGCGAGCCAGGCTACGCTGCACGCCCAGCGTCAGCCAGATCCAGCGCATCAGCAGCAGCGCGCTGGAGATGATCACCACATAGCCCACCAGCACCCACCATTCGCTGCCCGCATCGTGCAGCGTCACGCCGATGATGGAGGGCAACTGCAGGCCCAGCAGCAGGAAGATGGCGCCGTTGAACGAGGCTTCCACCATGCTCCAGGTGCCCTCGGTCTGCAGCCGCTCGCTGATGTAGCTGCTGCGCTCCAGGTCGGCGAAGTTGGTGGCAATGCCCGCGGCCACGGCCGACAGGATGCCCGACACGCCGATCTTCTCGCCCACGATGTAGGCGGCGAAGGGCAGCAGGATCAGCAGCAGCACCATCTGCGTGGCCGCCACGTCGCCCAGGCGGCGCGTGATGGTGCTGCGCGCATAGGAAAAGCCCCAGCCGATCAGCGTGCCCACGCCCAGGCCGCCCAGGGCCATCCACATGAAATCCTTGGCCACCTCGGTCCACGAGAACAGGCCGGTCAGCGTGGCCGCGATGGCGAATTTCAGCGCCACCAGGCCCGAGGCGTCGTTGAGCAGGGACTCGCCCTCGAGGATGTGCATGGTCTTCTCGGGCATGCCCAGGTTGCGCGTGATGGCCGAGACGGCCACGGCATCGGTGGGCGAGACCACGGCGGCCAGCGCAAAGGCCACGGTCAGCGGCATGCCGGGCACCAGCCAGTGGATCAGCCAGCCCAGCCCCACCACCGTGAACAGCACCAGGCCCAGCGCCAGGCGCAGGATGGGGCGGTACAGCGCAAAGAACTCGCGCTTGGGAATGCGCCATCCGTCGGCAAACAGCAGCGGCGGGATGAACAGCAGCAGGAACAGCTCGGGATCGAAGGCGATGTGCAGGCCCTTTTGCGGCCAGGCCATCAGCGCTCCCAGGGTGATCTGGATCAGCGGCAGCGGGATGGCGCGCACGTAGCGCGCGGCAATGCCCGTCAACGCTCCCAGCAGCAGGACGAGCAAGACGATTTCAACGGTGTGCATACGGCATTTTCCCCAGGCCGGACCGCCGTTCTTTGCAGGACATTCGGAAAAACCAAGCGCCCGCATCGGGCAAACACAAGAAGAGGCCACACATGAGCATTCTGGGCACCCAACTCAATCCGCGTTCGGCGGACTTCCTGGCCAATGCCGCGGCCATGCGCGCCGTGGTCGAGGACCTGCAGGCCCAGGTGGCCAAGGTCGCCGAGGGCGGCGGCGAGGCCGCGCGCGCCAAGCACGTGGCGCGCGGCAAGCTGCTGCCGCGCGACCGCGTGGCCATGCTGCTGGACCCGGGCACGCCCTTCCTGGAGATCGCCCCGCTGGCTGCGCTCAACATGTACCGCAACGATGCACCCGGCGCGGGCCTGATCGCCGGCATCGGGCGCGTCAGCGGCGTGGACTGCATGATCGTCTGCAACGACGCCACGGTGAAGGGCGGCACCTACTACCCGATGACGGTGAAGAAGCACCTGCGCGCCCAGGAGATCGCCGCGCAGAACCGCCTGCCCTGCATCTACCTGGTGGACTCGGGCGGCGCCAACCTGCCCAACCAGGACGATGTGTTCCCCGACCGCGAGCACTTCGGCCGCATCTTCTTCAACCAGGCCAACATGAGCGCCGAGGGCATTGCCCAGATCGCCGTGGTCATGGGCTCGTGCACGGCCGGCGGCGCCTATGTGCCGGCCATGAGCGACGAGTCCATCATCGTCAAGAACCAGGGCACCATCTTCCTGGGCGGCCCGCCGCTGGTGAAGGCCGCCACGGGCGAGGTGGTCAGCGCCGAGGACCTGGGCGGCGGCGACGTGCACACGCGCCTGTCGGGCGTGGCCGACCACCTGGCCCACAACGACACCCACGCGCTGGCGCTGGCGCGCCAGGCCGTGGCCAACCTCAACCATGCCAAGCAGCCTTCGGCTGGCGACCTGCCGCCCGAGGCGCCGCTGTTCGACGGCGGCGAGCTGTACGGCGTGATCCCCGTGGACACGCGCAAGCCCTTCGACGTGCGCGAGATCATCGCCCGCGTGGTGGACGGCAGCCGCTTCGACGAGTTCAAGGCCCGCTTCGGCGCCACCCTGGTCTGCGGCTTTGCGCGCATCGAGGGCATGCAGGTGGGCATCATCGCCAACAACGGCATCCTGTTCAGCGAATCGGCCGTCAAGGGCGCGCACTTCATCGAGCTGTGCTGCCAGCGCAAGATCCCGCTGGTCTTCCTGCAGAACATCACGGGTTTCATGGTGGGCCGCAAGTACGAGAACGAAGGCATTGCCCGCCACGGCGCCAAGCTGGTCACGGCCGTGGCCACGGCGGCCGTGCCGAAGTTCACCATCATCATCGGCGGCTCCTTCGGCGCGGGTAACTACGGCATGTGCGGCCGCGCCTACTCGCCGCGCTTCCTGTGGATGTGGCCCAACGCGCGCATCTCGGTCATGGGCGGCGAGCAGGCGGCCAGCGTGCTGGCCACCGTCAAGCGCGACGGCATCGAGGCCAAGGGCGGCCAGTGGACGGCCGAGGAGGAAGAGGCCTTCAAGGCCCCCATCCGCCAGCAGTACGAGGATCAGGGCCACCCCTATTACGCGACGGCGCGCCTGTGGGACGATGGCGTCATCGACCCCGCCGACACGCGCCGCGTGCTGGCGCTGGGCCTGGCGGCCACGCGCAACGCGCCCATAGCGGACACGCGCTTCGGCGTGTTCCGCATGTGACGGCGGCTTCCCTTTCCTTGCAGCGAGGTACTTCATGAAAACCACCGCACTGACCCTCGAATTCCAGGGCCCCCTGGCCACCATCACGCTGACCCAGCCCGAAGTGCGCAATGCCTTCAGCGACGAGGTCATCGCCGACATCACCCAGGCCTTCCACTCCGTGGGCAAGCGCAGTGACGTGCGCGCCGTGGTGCTGGCCGCCGAGGGCCCGGCCTTTTGCGCAGGCGCCAACCTCAACTGGATGCGCCGCATGGCCGACTACTCGCGCGACGAGAACCGCGAGGACGCCGGCCTGCTGGCCGAGATGCTGCGCGTGATCTACGAATGCCCGCAGCCCACCATCGCGCGCGTGCAGGGCGATGTCTATGCGGGCGGCATGGGCCTGGTCGCGGCCTGCGACATGGCCGTGGCCGCCGAGGGCGCGGGCTTTTGCCTGTCCGAAGTGAAGATCGGCCTCATCCCCGCCACTATCAGCCCCTACGTGATCCGCGCCATGGGCGCGCGCGCCGCCCACCGCTACTTCCTGACCGGTGAGCGCTTCGACGCGGCCGAGGCGCTGCGCATCGGCTTCGTGCACCGCGTCGTGCCCGCCGAAGAGCTGGACAACGCCGTGGACGGCCTGCTCAAGCACCTGGTCAGCGCCGGTCCCGCCGCCGCCCGCGCCTGCAAGCGCCTGGTGATCGATGTGGCCGAGCGCGAGATCAACGAGCAGCTGATCGCCGCCACCGTCGAAGGCATCGCCGACATCCGGGCCAGCGCCGAGGGCAAGGAGGGCGTGCAGGCCTTCCTGCAAAAGCGCAAGCCGGCCTGGCTGGCCTGACACGCGCAGGCTGCCCATTCATCGCGCCACCACCGAGCAACGCCGAGCCAACGCCGAGCCAACACCATGAGCACCCTGACCGACTCCCTCGTCCAGTGGCTGCAGTCCGTGGGCCTGTACCCGGGCCCGGCCGTGCACCACACGGTCAGCGAGGCGGCTGGCGAAGTGGCCGAGCGCTTGGGCCAGGCCACCAGCGGCATGGATATGGCCGGCCTGCTGGCGCTGGCCGCCGCACTGGGCTGGGCCAGCGGCTTTAGGCTCTACGCCGTGGTGTTCGTGACCGGGCTGCTGGGGGCGCTGGGCTGGGTGGCGCTGCCGGGCGGGCTGCATGTGCTGGAGCATCCGGCCCTGCTGTTCGCCAGCGGCGCGCTGCTGTTCGTGGAGTTCTTCGCCGACAAGATCCCCGGCGTGGACTCGGTCTGGGACCTGCTGCAAAGCGTGATCCGCATCCCGGCGGGCGCGGCGCTGGCGGCCGGCGTCTTCGGCGCGGACAGCGCGACCATGGCCACCATGGCGGCCCTGATGGGCGGCTCGCTGGCCCTGTCCAGCCAGGTGGCCAAGAGCACGGCGCGCGCGGCCATCAACACCTCGCCCGAGCCGTTTTCCAACGTGGGCGCGAGCCTGGTGGAGGACGGCGCCTCGGTGGGCGCGATCTGGCTGGCGCTCACGCATCCGCTGGCCTTCGCCGCCGTGCTGCTGGTCGTGGTCATCGCCCTGTGGCTGCTGACCTGGGCGCTGTGGCGCTTTCTCAAGGCCGTGGTGCAGCGCCTGCGCGCGCTGTTCGGCGGGTCTCCCGCGATGAATCAAAAACCATAGCCGCCGGTCGCCGAATGACCGGGGCTGCAGAGAAAACACTGGAGATAACGCATGTTCAAGAAGATCCTGATCGCCAACCGCGGTGAAATCGCCTGCCGCGTCGCGGCTTCCGCCCGCCGCATGGGCGTGCGCACCGTGGCCGTGTACTCGGACGCCGATGCCCGCGCCAAGCATGTGCAGGCCTGCGACGAGGCCGTGCACATCGGCGGCAGCGCCCCCAAGGACAGCTATCTGCGCTGGGAACGCATCCTGGAGGCCGCCAAGGCCACGGGCGCCCAGGCCATCCACCCCGGCTACGGCTTTCTCAGCGAGAACGAGGAATTCGCCCAGGCCTGCGCCGATGCCGGCCTGGTCTTCATCGGCCCGCCGCCCTCGGCCATCCGCGCCATGGGTCTGAAGGCGGCCTCCAAGCAGCTCATGGAAAAGGCCGGCGTGCCCCTGGTGCCCGGCTACCACGGGGCCGACCAGGACCCGCAGCTGCTGCAGCGCGAGGCCGACCGCATCGGCTACCCGGTGCTGATCAAGGCCAGCGCCGGCGGCGGTGGCAAGGGCATGCGCCTGGTCGAGCGCAGCGAGGACTTTGCCGCCGCCCTGGCCAGCTGCCAGCGCGAGGCCATCAACAGCTTCGGCGACGACGCCGTGCTGGTCGAGAAATACGTGCTGCGCCCGCGCCATATCGAGATCCAGGTCTTTGGCGACACCCAGGGCAACTGCGTCTACCTGTTCGAGCGCGACTGCTCGGTGCAGCGCCGCCACCAGAAGGTGCTGGAGGAGTCCCCCGCGCCCGGCATGACGCCTGCGCTGCGCCAGAAGATGGGCGAGGCCGCCGTGGCCGCCGCCCAGGCCGTGAACTATGTGGGCGCGGGCACGGTGGAATTCATCGTCGAGCAGCCCGGCGGCTACGACCAGCCCGAGGCCATGAAGTTCTACTTCATGGAGATGAACACCCGCCTGCAGGTCGAGCATCCGGTGACCGAGGCCATCACGGGCGAGGACCTGGTGGACTGGCAGCTGCGCGTGGCCAGCGGCCTGCCCCTGCCCAAGCGCCAGGACGAGCTGCGCATCACCGGCCATGCCATCGAGGCGCGCATCTGCGCCGAAAACCCCGACAACGGCTTCCTGCCCGCCACCGGCACCCTGCATGTCTACCGCAAGCCCGACTGCGCCAGCTTCCATGTCGGCGACGTGCGCGTGGACGACGGCGTGCGCGAGGGCGATGCCATCAGCCCCTTCTACGACTCCATGATCGCCAAGCTCATCGTGCATGGCGACACGCGCGAACAGGCGCTGGCGCGGCTCGATGCCGCCCTGGCCGAGACACGCATCGTGGGCCTGGCCACCAATGTGCAGTTCCTGCGCCAGGTCATCGCCAGCGATGCCTTTGCAACCGCCAAGCTGGACACGGCGCTGATCGAGCGCGAGAAGCAGCATCTGTTCCACCAGCAGCGCCTGCCGCAGGCCCAGGCCGTGGCCGCCGCCGTGGCCCAGGTACTGCAGGCCGAGCGCGCGCAGGAAACCGCCGACCCCTTCAGCCGCCGCGACGGCTGGCGCTCGCACGGCGTGGCCGAGCGGCGCTGGGACTTCCGCCAGGGCGAGGCCGCCGTGCCCGCGCGCCTGCGCTACCTGCATGACGGCGCGCTGCAGCTGGCCGTGGGCGAGGGCGAGTCCCTCGCCGAGGGCCTGCTGTCCTGGCAACAGGCCGGGGACGGCGCCTTCGACGTGCAATTCGCGGGCCAGCGCCTGCGCGCCCAGGTCCATGTGCTGGGCGAGCAATGCCATGTGTTCGCTCCCCAGGGCGCGGCCGTGCTGGGCCTGGCCGATCCGCTGGCCCATGCGGGCGATGTGCATTCGGAAGGCGGCCGCCTGACGGCGCCCATGCCGGGCAAGGTGGTCTCCTTTGCCGTCAAGGCCGGCGACAAGGTCAGCAAGGGCCAGCCGCTGGCCGTGATGGAGGCCATGAAGATGGAGCACACCATCGCCGCGCCCGGCGACGGCGTGGTGGCCGAGCTGCTGTATGCGCCCGGCGACCAGGTGACCGAAGGCTCCGAGCTGCTGCGCCTGGAAAGCTGAGCCCGCAGGCAAGACAGTTTTGCGCAAAAGTCGCGCGTGGGCGTCGCCAGGCCGTTAGGCTTGGCCACCTATGCGAGTGACTTTCTGCTGCGAAGACACCAGGCCCGACGCCTGGCTGCAAGGACTGCGCGCGGCCCTGCCGGGCGCCGAGGTGGACATCTGGTCGCCGGGCGCGCCGCAGGCCGACTACGCCCTGGTCTGGGCGCCACCCCAGCGCTTCATCGACGAGCAGCCGGGCCTCAAGGCCCTGTTCAACATCGGCGCCGGCGTCGATGCGCTGCTGCCGCTGCGCCTGCCGCCCGACCTTCCCGTCTACCGCCTGGAGGACGCCGGCATGGCCGTGCAGATGGCCGAATATGTCTGCCAGGCCGTGATCCGCTTCTTCCGGGGCCTGGACGGCTACGAGGCCGACATGGCCGCCGGCCTGTGGCAGCACCGGCCCAATCCCCGGCGTGCCGACTACCCCGTGGGCGTCATGGGACTGGGCCGCATGGGCGAGCGCGTGGCGCGCGCGCTGGCGGTGTTCGATTTCCCCGTCAACGGCTGGAGCCGTACGCCGCATGCCATCGACGGCGTGCGTGGCTTCTGCGGCCCGCAGGACTTCGACGCCTTTCTGCGCGCCACCCGCATCCTCGTCAACCTGCTGCCGCTGACGCCCGAGACAGACCGCATCATCGACGCGCGCAGCCTGGCCCTGCTGCAGCCGGGCGCCTATGTGATCAACGTGGGACGCGGCGGCCATGTGGCGGACGAGGACCTCATCGCCGCCATCGACGGGGGCCATGTGTCCGGCGCGTTGCTCGATGTGTTCCGCACCGAGCCGCTGCCTGACGGCCATGCTTTCTGGCGGCATCCACGCATCACGCTCACGCCCCACACCTCGGCCCGCACCCTGGCGCGCGACAGCGTGGAGCAGATCGTGGGCAAGGTCGCGGCGCTGAGCCGGGGCGAGGCCGTGAGCGGCCGCGTGGACCTGCGGCGCGGCTACTGACGGGCGCGCTCAGTCCAGCGTCACGCCGGTGCTGAGCACCAGCGCGCCCAGGCGCTGGGAATCGCTCTTGATCAAGGCGCCGAATTCGGCCGCCGTGCCGCCCACGGCCGGCGTGCCTATGGCCTCCCAGCGCGTGCGGAAGGCCGGGTCCTTGAAGACGGCGTTGACCGTGGCATTGAGTTTGTCGATGGCGGCGGGCGGCGTGCCCGCGCGCACGGCAATGCCATGCCAGCCCGTGATCTGGTAGCCGGGCGCGCCGGCCTGGGCCATGGTGGGCACATCGGGCAGCACCTTGCTGCGCTCTGCCGAGGTGACGGCCAGCGGGATCAGGCGCCCGCCCTGGATGTGCTGCAGCGAGCTGCCCACGATGTCGAACATCACGCCCACCTGGCGGCCAGCGCCTGCGGAGTGACCGGCAGGGCTCGGTGGTCGGCCGGCTGCTAGTAGGCGCCGTTGGGGGCCACGGTGATGATCAGTGGGTCGTTCCACTGCGACGTGTTTGACGTGGGGACCGGCGTGCTCATGGCGTGTCCTGTGCCTGCTCCGGCACCGGCAGCTCGCTGGCCAGCAGGGCCAGGCCCTGGCGCAGCAGCGCGTCGTAGCGTGCACGCTCGGCCAGGCGGCGGTCCTCGGGCCAGTCGAAGAAGCCCTTGCCGGTCTTCATGCCCAGATCGCCGCGCGCCACGCGATCGCGCAGGGCCTGGGCCGGCACATCGGTGTTGGACAGCGTGGGGTACATGGTGGCGGCCGCTGCGCAGTGCACCTCGATGCCTGCATGGTCGCGCTGCAGCACGGGACCGGCCGCCAGGAAGCGGAAGCCGAAGCCGAAGCGCACGGCGGCATCCACGTCCTCGGGCGAGGCAATGCCCTCGTCGATGAGGGCGAAGGCCTCGCGCGACAGCGCATGCTGCATGCGGTTGGCCAGAAAGCCGGGCTTGTCCTTCTTCACCAGCACCGGCACGCTGCCGCAGCCGCGCATGAAGGCGTGCAGCCACTGGCCCAGGGCCGGGTCGCTGCGCTCTCCCAGCACCACTTCCACCAGTGGCACCAAATGGGCGGGCATGAAGAAGTGCAGGCCCAGCATGCGCTGCGCCGTGGGCAGGCCGCTGGCGATGGCGCTGATGGGAAAGCCCGAGCTGTTGCTGGCCAGCACGGCGTCGGCCGGCGCATGTGCCTGCAGCTCGGCGAACAGCGCCTGCTTGGCGTCCAGCTGCTCGGTGATGCATTCCACCACCAGGGCGACGCCGTCCCAGGCCACATCCTCCAGCGCCGCGCAGACCGAGACCTGGGACGCGCACTGGGCAAAGCCGGCCGTGGCCAGCTCGATGGCAATGTGCTGCAGCAGCAGCTCGCGCCGTGCCGCGCCGGGGTCGACCACGGTCACCAGGGCGCCGCCCCGGGCCAGGACCACGGCCACATCGGCACCCATGGTGCCTCCCCCGACGACCACCGTGCGCGCGTGGCGCGGCGAACTGCTGTGCATGCTGTCTCCTGCTGATTTCATGGATTTGAGGCGCAGTCTAGGCAGCCGTCATTGAACGGTAAAGACGCATTTTTCGATAAACTGATCGGCCATGAAGATCAATTGGTCGGCCCGCGAGGTCGATGTCTTTCTGGCGCTGGCCGATTCGCTGAGCTTTCGGCGCACGGCGCTGCAGATGCACCTGTCGCAGTCGGCCGTCTCGGGCACGCTGGCGCGGCTGGAAGAGATGCTGGGCGCGCGCCTGTTCGAGCGCACCACGCGCGCCGTGGAACTGACCCAGGCCGGCGAGGTCTTCGCCGAGCAGGCGCGCATCCTGCGCCACCAGATGGACGAGACCGTGCGCCGCGTGCAGGAGGTGGCCCAGGTGCAGGTGGGCCGGCTGGCGCTGGCGGCCCTGCCTTCGCTGGCTGCGGGCCTGCTGCCCCGCGTGCTGGCGCGCTTTGCGGCCGAGCATCCGGGCGTGCACCTGGAGCTGTTCGACAGCCTGGCCGGGCCGGCCTTCGACATGGTGCGCGCGGGCCGCGTGGACTTTGCGCTCACGGCGGCCAACCCCGCCTATGCCGACCTGGACTACCTGCCGCTGGCCTCCGACCGCTTCGTGCTGCTGCTGGGCCGCGGCCATGCGCTGGCGCGCGGGCGCGGCGATCTGGGCTGGGCCGACGTGGCCCATCTGCCCCACATCTCCATGCCGGCCGGCACCAGCGTGCGGCAGTACGCCGACGAGGCTCTGCTGACCCACGGCATACGCTTTGCGCCCCAGTACGCCGTGGAGCACCTGGCCACCATCGCGGCCATGGTGGCTGCCGATCTGGGCGTGAGCGCGCTGCCCCTGCTGGCCGCCCAGGTGGTGCAGCGGCCGGAAGTGGTGGCGCGCCCGCTGGCACGGCCGGTGCTGCGCCGCCCCATCGGCCTGGTGCGCCTGAGCGGCCGCCGCCTGTCGCCGGCTGCCGCGCGCATGGTGGAGATGCTGCGCGAGGAAATGGCGGCCCTGCCGGGCTGAACGGGGCGCTGGCAGCCGTTGTGCATGGCCCGGCAGGATATGGGGTGGTGCCCGGACCTGCAAGACTGGACAATAGGGGCCGTACCCGTCATCCCGGTGAGAACACCCCATGAGCATTCCTTCCCGCGTCAAACTCGTCGATGTAGGCCCCCGCGACGGCCTGCAGAATGAAAAACAGCCCGTGCCCGCCGCCGTCAAGATCGAGCTGGTGCACCGCCTGCAGGAAGCCGGCCTCAAGGAAATCGAGGTCACCAGCTACGTCAGCCCCAAATGGGTGCCGCAGATGGCCGACAACGCCGAAGTCATGGCCGGCATCGTCCGCCGCCCCGGCGTGCGCTACAGCGTGCTCACGCCCAACATGAAGGGCCTGGAGGCCGCGCTGTCGGCGCCGCGCGAACTGTGGCCCGACGAGATCGTGGTCTTCGGCGCAGCCAGCGAGGCCTTCAGCCAGAAGAACATCAACTGCTCCATTGCCGAAAGCATCGAGCGCTTCGCCCCCGTGGCCGAGGCCGCACGCGCCCAGGGCATCTACGTGCGCGGCGCCATGAGCTGCACCGTGGGCTGCCCCTACGAAGGCGAGATCGCCCCCGAGCGCGTGGCCTACCTGGCCGGCCTCATGAAGGGCATCGGCGTGCAGCATGTGGGCGTGGCCGACACCATCGGCGTGGGCACGCCCGTCAAGGTGCGCAAGGCCATCGAGGCCACGCTGCAGCACTTCGCCATCGACGATGTCTCGGGCCACTTCCACGACACCTACGGCCAGGCCGTGTCCAACACGCTGGCCGCGCTGTCGCTGGGCGTGTGGCAGTTCGACACCTCGGTGGCGGGCCTGGGCGGCTGCCCCTACGCCAAGGGCGCCACAGGCAATGTGGCCACCGAGGACGTGGTCTACATGCTGCAGGGCATGGGCATAGAGACCGGTATCGACCTGGACAAGCTGATTGACGCCGGCCAGTTCATCAGCGACCACCTGGGCCGCCCCACGCAGTCGCGCGTGGCCAAGGCACTGCTCACCAAGCGCGCCAGCGCGTCTGCATGCGAGGCGGTGTGAGCATGTGCGGATCTGAACTCCACCATCTTCCCGAAGGCGTGCAGCGCGTGGCGGCCTTCCTGCAGCAGGCCGGCCATGGCGAGGGGCCGCGCATGCTGGACGGCGCGGCGCGCACGGCCCAGGAAGCGGCCGACCAGCTGGGCATCCTCGTGGGCCAGGTGGCCAAGAGCATCATCTTCCGCCGCCGCAGCGACGGCGTGGCCGTGCTGGTCGTGGCCTCGGGCGACCGCCGCGTGGACGAGAAGAAGGTCGCTGCCCTGGTCGGCCCCGTGGGCCGTGCCGATGCCGATTTCGTCAAGGCGCAGACGGGTTTTTCCATCGGCGGCGTCAGCCCCGTGGCCCATGCCAACACGCCCGTGACCCTGGTGGACCGGGAACTGCAGCGCTTCGACACCGTCTGGGCGGCCGCCGGCCATCCGCATGCGGTGTTCGCGGCCACGCCGGCCGCGCTGCAGGCCCTGGCCGGTGCGCCCTGGGCCGACGTGGTGCAGGAGGTGGCGGCATGATGGGCCCCAAGGAAATGCTGGCCCACAAGGCCGGCGCAGCCTTCGCTGCGCGCGCTGACGACGAGCCCGTGCCATCGCCCTGCATCTCGGTCTGCCGCATGACGCCGGACCGCAGCCATTGCGAAGGGTGCTTTCGCACCATCGACGAGATCCGTGCCTGGTCCAAGTCCGATGCGTCGCAGCGCCTGGTCATCTGGAACGCGCTGCTCGAGCGTGCGGGCATCACGGTCGCCGTCCCCTAGACCCCCTGGACTGCACTGCAGGAGCCTGCCGCCATGAAGCAGATCACCTTCCATCTCGACTTCGTCTCGCCCTATGCCTGGCTGGCCTTCGAGCAACTGCCTCAGGCCCTGCAGGGCATCAGCCACCACATGCAGTACCGCCCCGTGCTGCTGGGCGCGCTGCTGCAGCGCCATGCCAACCCGGGGCCGGCCGGCATCGCGGGCAAGCGCGAGTGGACCTACCGCCATGTGAGCTGGCTGGGCCATGCCACGGGCGTGGGGCTGGACATGCCGGCCCGCCATCCGTTCAACCCGCTGCCGCTGCTGCGCCTGGCGCTGGAATGCAGCGACGACGGCACGGTCAACCGCTTTGTCGCGGGCACGGTGCTGCGCCATGTCTGGCTGGGCGGCGCCGACGCGCTGGACCCTGCGCGGCTCGACGCCCTGCGCGCCACGCTGGCGCCACAGCTGCGCACGGATGCGGCGGACAACGCCAAGCGCCTGCTGCGCGAGAACACCGACGCCGCGGCCGCGCAAGGCCTGTTCGGCGTGCCGGCCTGGGAAGTCGACGGCCGCCTCTTCTGGGGCCTGGACAGCCTGCCCATGCTGCGCGCCTACCTGGAAGGCGACAGCTGGTTCGACAGCGGCTGGGACGCGGCTGCAAGCGTGGAGCAAGGCCTGAAGGTTTGAATGGCGGGGCTGGAACAACGGCCCCGCCCCATGCCCAACGCCTTCAACTTCGCCGCCTCGCCCTTCGACTGCCTCACGCCCGACGAACAAGCGCTGGTGCGCGATGGCGTGGACATCGCCTACTTCCCCGAGGGCGCCGTGGTGCTGGACGCCGGCTCGGCGCCCACCCACCTCTTCGTCATCATCAAGGGCCATGTGGTGCAGACCGAGGGCGACGAGGTCCTGGCCAGCTACGGCCCCGACGACAGCTTCGACGGCCGCGCCCTGGTGGCCGGCCGCACAGGCAGCCGCTTCACCGTGGCCGAGGAACTCATCGCCTACCAGCTTGCGCGCGAAACCGTGGGCGAGCTGATCGCGCGCAACACGGCCTTTGGCGCCCTGCTGTTCTCCGACCTGGGCCACAAGCTGGGCACATTGGCCCAGCGCGCCGACCGGCACGAATTGCAGTCGCTGACGCTGGCGCGCGTGGACCAGGCCTATCTGCGTGCCGCCCATGTGGTGGATGCGGCCACCGACATCGTCTCCGTGGTGCGCCTGTTCCATGCCGAGCGCACGACCAGCGTGCTGGTCTCGGGACTGCCGCAGGGCGGCCTGGGCATCTTCACGGGCACCACGCTGCAGCGCGCCATCCTCGACGGCCGCCCGCTGGAGCGGCTGGCCGTGGGCGAGTTCGCCAGCCAGCCTGTGTTCACCGTGCGCGCCGACGACCAGCTGGGCGATGCCCTGGTCGTGCTGCTGCGTGCGCGCGTGCACCGGCTGGCCGTGCTCGATGCACAGGGCCAGGTGCTGGGCATCCTGGAGGCGCTGGACCTGTTCAGCTTCCTGGCCAACCACTCCCACCTGATCACCGTGCAGATCGAGCAGGCTGCCGACCTGCAGGCGCTGGAGCAGGCCGCCGCCCAGATCACGCGCCTGGTGGCCGCCCTGCACCGGGGCGGCACGCGCATTGCCCTCATGGCGCGCCTGGTGCAGCAGCTCAATGCCCGTTTGTTCGAGCGTGCCTGGCAGATGCTGGCGCCGCCGGACCTGGTGGCCCACAGCTGCCTCTTCGTCATGGGCAGCGAGGGGCGCGGCGAGCAATTGCTCAAGACCGACCAGGACAACGGCCTGCTGCTGCGCGACGGCTATGTGCCGCCCCAGGACCTCGATGCCATCTGCGCGCGCTTTTCCGCGCAGCTGCAGCGCTTCGGCTACCCCGAATGCCCGGGCGGCATCATGCTCAGCAATCCGCTGTGGCGCGGCACGGTGGCCGACTTTGGCCGTCGTGTGCGCGAATGGCTGATCCTGCCCAGCCCGCAAGGGCTGATGCACCTGGCCATCTTTCTGGACGCCCACGCCGTGGCAGGCGATGCAGCCTTGCTCGCGCAGGTTCGGCGGGACCTGATGGCGCTGGCCCTGGACAGCGACGCCCAGGTGGCGCGCTTTGCCTCGGCCGTCGACGCCTTCGCGCACGAGCCGGGCAGCTGGTGGGAGCGGCTGCTGGGCCGTGGTGACGAGGGGGCGCCCGTGCACCTCAAGAAGGCCGGCATCTTTCCCATCGTCCACGGCGTGCGCAGCCTGGCGCTGGCCCACCACATCGCCGCCACGGGAACGGCCGAGCGCCTGGCGGCCCTGGTGGCCGAAGGCGTGCTCGATGAAGTCCAGGGCCGCGAACTGCTTGAAGGACTGCACTTTCTCATGGGCCTGCGCCTGCAGGCGGGCCTGGCCGAGATCGACCTGGGCCGGACCGTCACCGGCCATGTGGACCCGGCGCGCCTGAGCAGCCTGGAGCGTGATCTGCTCAAGGACACGCTGGCCGTGGTGCGGCGCTTTCGGGAACTGCTGCGCCAGCGCCTGCGGCTGGACGCGGTATGAGCGCGGCACCCCTGTCGAAATGGGTGGCGGGCCTGCGGCGCAACTGGCAGCGGCGCAGGCTGGCGGACCCCGCCTATGACTTCCTTTTCGGTGCGCCGCCGCCCGGCGAATGGGTGGCGCTGGACTGCGAGACCACAGGCCTGGACGTGCGCAGCGACGAGATCGTCTCCATCGGCGCCGTGCACATCGTGGGAGAGCGCATCCTGTCCAGCGAGCGCCTGGAGCTGCTGGTGCGCCCCTCGCGCAGCGTGCCAGCGGACAGCGTGCGCATCCACCGCCTGCGCGAGCGCGACCTGGCCCGGGGCCTGGCCATCGAGGACGCGCTCGCGCAGCTGCTGCGCT
This sequence comes from Delftia sp. PX-1, assembly GCF_055797465.1. Taxonomy (NCBI): domain Bacteria; kingdom Pseudomonadati; phylum Pseudomonadota; class Betaproteobacteria; order Burkholderiales; family Comamonadaceae; genus Delftia; species Delftia sp. PX-1. The sequence goes on along the minus strand of NZ_CP184763.1, from coordinate 6,254,770 downwards.
TCATCGGCAGCCGGCCGCTGGTCGGCTACTACCTGGAATTCGACGTGGCCATGATCGAGCGCGTGCTGCGCCCCTGGCTGGGCACGGGCCTGCCCAACGAGCGCATCGAAGTCTCGGCCCTGTACTACGACCACCGCTTCCGGCAGCTGCTGCCCTGGCAGCAGCAGGCGCCCGAGATCGACCTGCGCTTTGCCACGCTGATGGCCGACCTGGGCCTGCCCCGGCGCGAGGCCCACGACGCGCTCAACGACGCCGTGATGGCAGCGCTGGCCTTCATCAAGCTGCGCAGGCTGGCCGGCGGGACGCCGGCCCCGCTGCATCAGCGCAAGGCGGACGGCGAATAGCCGAAGCGCGCACGGAAGCGCTCCGAAAAGCGCGCACGCGACTGGTAGCCACAGGCCTGGGCGATGTGTTGCAGGCTCCAGCCGGTGGTCTGCACCAGCAGCATGGCGTGGTGCATGCGCGTGTCCACCAGCAGTTCCTCGAAGCGGACGCCCTCGCCGGCCAGGCGCCGGCGCAGCGTGGCCTCGCTCATGGCCAGCGCGATGCCGGCGCTGTGCGCTGTCCAGTGCTGCTGGGGCGCCTGGGCAATGAGGGTGCGCAGGCGCGAGGCCGTGCCGGGCGGGCCCGCGCGGCGCAGGAGGTGGCCGCGCTCCGCGAGCGCGGCGAGCAGGTCCATCAGCCGGTAGCGCAGCCGTTCGTCGCTGAGAGTCGGCGACGGCACGCTGGCCAGCACCTGCCGCAGAGCGTCTTGCAGGTCATCGTCCAGCGGCAGTTGCCGAAAGGCCTGCTCGTCCTGCGGCAGCGCTGCGGGCTGGGCGCGTGTGCGGTGGAACGCCTCCAGCAGCTCGGGCGACAGTGCCAGCAGCACGGAGCGAAAGGGCTGTCCGCCGCTGCCCGGTGTCTTCATCAGATCGGCGCTGGTATGCGCCTGCACCAGCAGCAGGCAAGAGGGCGTGTCCACCGTGGTCTGGTGGCTGCCGTCGTGCAGGTCCAGCCTGCCTGCCGCCACCAGCAGCAGGCAGGCTTCATGGAACAGGAAGCGCGGCGTATGCCGGGCCTGGCGCAGGCTGGGCTGCGCCAGGCTGCACAGGCCGGCCCGCACCACGGGGGCGGCAGAAGGCAGCAGCCAGTGGCTGCCGGGCACCGGGTCGCCGTTCAGGTTCAAGCGGCGCAGACCGCAGGGTTCAGGCTGTACAGGCCGGTGATGCTGGCCTTGCCCAGCACCTGGCCGGCTTGCAGCGCCGCGCGCACATTGGCGCCGGTCAGTTCGCCGGAGACCGCCAGCGTGGGCGTGGCCAGCGCATAGACGGTGAAGACGTAGTGGTGGACGATGCTGTCGTTCCACGGGGGGCAGGGGCCGTCGTAGCCGTAGTAGTCGCCCTTCATCTGCTCGTCGCCCGCGAACCAGCCCGTGTAGTCGTTGATGCCGTGGCGCAGGCCGCCGGGGGCGGCCGGGCCGCTCTTGCCGCGCGGCGTGACGCCGTCGGACTGGGCACCTGCCGCGATCTCGGTGGTGGCGGCCGGAATGTCCAGCAGCAGCCAGTGGAAGAAGTCCACGCGCGGCAGGCTGGCCGGCACTTCGCGGCCTTCCTGGTTCACATCGTCGCCGCGGCTGGGCACGTCGGGATCGTGGCAGACCACGACGAAGGACTGCGTGCCCGCCGGTACGCCGCTCCAGGCAAGGTGCGGATTGCGGTTGGACGACAGCGCCACGTGGGATGCCGCATCGGGCACGGCGAACGCGAATTCGCCGGGGATGGCCTGGCCGTCCTGGAAGCTTTGGCTGGTGAGTTGCATGTCGGATGGATCCTGTGCGTTGAAGAGAGAAGTCATGCTGCACGAAGCGCTCGGCAGACCCCCGAGTCTAGGGGCGGGGAAAACGCAGGACATCGCCCATCCGCTCAAAAGGCTTCTCCAGCCGATCAAACTGAGTGTCTCTGGTGTGGCGAGGGATGAAAAAAAGCCGGGCGCATGGCCCGGCTTGTGCGTGGTTGCCGCTTCGGCAGCTCAGTGGCCGGAGGCGCCCGAAGCTCCCAGACCCGTTTCCGAACGCACCTGCTGCGCGGGGAACACGGCGCGTTCCCTGGCGGCCTGGGCACTCTTGTCGAGCACCGAGAACAGCCACACGCCCACGAAGCCGATGGTCATGGAGAACAGCGCGGGCGATGCATAGGGGAACCATGCCGAGCCTGCGGGGTTGCCCAGCGTGGCTTCCCAGACCGGGGGCGAGACGATGGTCAGGCCCACCGAGGACGCCAGGCCCATGAAGCCGCCGATCACGGCGCCCTTGGTCGTGCAGTCCTTCCACAGCACCGACAGCAGCAGCGGGGGGAAGTTGGCCGAGGCCGCGACCGCGAAGGCCAGCGACACCATGAAGGCAATGTTCTGCTTCTCGAACACGATGCCCAGCAGCACGGCGATGGCGCCCAGCGTCAGCGTGGTGATGCGCGAGACGCGCAGCTCGGCGGCGCTGTCGGCCTTGCCCTTCTTGATCACGGTGGCGTACAGGTCATGCGATACGGCCGAGGCGCCCGACAGCGTCAGGCCCGCGACCACGGCCAGGATGGTGGCGAAGGCCACGGCCGAGATGAAGCCGTAGAACACGTCGCCGCCCACGCTCTTGGCCACCAGCACGGCCGCCATGTTGGCCGTGCCCGCGCCGCCGTGGATCACGCCCTTGACCGTGTCGGCCATCTCGGGGTTGGTCAGCACCAGGGTGATGGCGCCGAAGCCGATGATGAAGATCAGCACGTAGAAGTAGCCGATCCAGGTCGTGGCCCAGAACACGCTCTTGCGCGCTTCCTTGGCGTCGGGCACGGTGAAGAAGCGCATCAGGATGTGGGGTAGGCCCAGCGTGCCGAACATCAGCGCCATGCCGAAGCTGATGGCCGAGATCGGGTCCTTGATGAAGCCGCCCGGGCCCATGATGGCCAGGCCCGCCTTGGCGGCGGCCGAGGGGTCGGCGCCGTTGTTGGCAGCGATCTCGGAGCGCACGCGCACGCCTTCGGCGAACAGCGCCTCGGGGCTGAAGCCGTACTTGGCCAGCACCATGAAGCCCATGAAGGTCACGCCGGCCAGCAGCATGCAGGCCTTGATGATCTGCACCCAGGTCGTGGCCGTCATGCCGCCGAACAGCACGTAGATCATCATCAGGCCGCCCACCAGCACCACGGCGATCCAGTAGTCCAGGCCGAACAGCAGCTTGATCAGCTGGCCCGCGCCCACCATCTGCGCGATCAGGTAGAAGGCCACCACCACCAGCGTGCCGCTGGCCGCGAAGGCGCGGAACGGTGTCTGGGAGAAGCGGTAGCCGGCCACGTCGGCGAAGGTGAACTTGCCCAGGTTGCGCAGGCGCTCGGCCAGCAGGAAGGTCAGGATGGGCCAGCCCACCAGGAAGCCGATGGAGTAGATGAGGCCGTCATAGCCGCTGGCCATGACCGAGGCCGAGATGCCCAGGAAGGAGGCGGCCGACATGTAGTCGCCCGCAATCGCCAGGCCGTTCTGAAAGCCCGTGATGCCGCCGCCGGCCGTATAGAAGTCGGCGGCCGACTTGGTGCGGCCCGCGGCCCACTTGGTGATCCACAGCGTGGCCACGACGAAGGCCGTGAAGAGAATGATGGCGGTCCAGTTGGTGGCCTGCTTGGCGGCCACGCCGACATCGCCGCCGGCGGCCAGCACGGGCCCCGTCAGGGCCAGCGCCACGGCGGGCGCCAGCAGCATGCGTTGTGCGGAATTCTTCATTTCGTGGCGTCCTTCAGGATGTCCTGGGTGAGCTTGTCGTACTCGCCATTGGCACGGCGCACGTAGAGGCCGGTGACGATCACCGAGAACACGATCACGCCCATGGCGATAGGAATGCCCAGCGAGGTCACGCCCGCGCCAATGGGCTGGGCCAGAAAGGATTTGTCGAAGGCAATCAGCGCGATATAGCCGTAATAAACGACCAGCATCAGCAGCGTCAGAAAAAGGCCCAGGCGATTGCGTCTGGATCGCAGCTCCTGGTATTTGGGATGGCGCTGTATCTTGTCTACCACCGGATCGGTCATGGTTTGTCTCCTGAAGTTGGAATCGCGGCGGCAGCCCCATGGATCTGCAGCCTTGCGGCGCATTCTGGAAAGCGCTTCTGACCGAGTGCTTACGCAGTGCAGCATGGTTTGCCAGGGTTTTTACGGTGCTTTTCACATGGAAAAAGACGGCATCAGGGTTGCTGCTGAGTTAGTAAGAAATCGTTCAGTTCGCCGTCAATTTCTGTAAGAGGTGAGTCAGATTCGCGTCAGCAGGCAGGCGGATAGTGAATCGGCGGGCCTATGGCAAGCCCGCTAAATATTCAATAAATCAAGGAGACAGACATGGCTATCAACGCATCGCAAGGCGCGGGGGTCAAGGCGACCCCGCGGCCCATGACTCCGGAAGAACGCAAGGTGATCTTTGCCTCGTCGCTAGGCACGGTTTTCGAGTGGTACGACTTCTATCTCTACGGATCGCTGGCGGCCATCATCGCCAAGCAATTCTTCAGCGGGCTCGATGCGGGATCGGCCTTCATCTTCGCGCTGCTGGCCTTCGCGGCCGGCTTCATCGTGCGGCCCTTCGGTGCACTGGTGTTCGGGCGGCTGGGCGACATGATCGGCCGCAAGTACACCTTCCTCGTGACCATCCTGATCATGGGCCTGTCGACCTTCATCGTCGGCATCCTGCCCACCTACGCCAGCATCGGCGTGGCGGCGCCGGTGATCCTCATCGGCCTGCGCATGCTGCAGGGCCTGGCCCTGGGCGGCGAGTACGGCGGTGCGGCCACCTATGTGGCCGAGCACGCGCCGCACGGCAAGCGCGGCGCCTACACCTCGTGGATACAGACCACGGCAACGCTGGGCCTGTTCCTGTCGCTGCTGGTGATCCTGGGCGTGCGCACCTCCATCGGCGAGCAGGCCTTCGCGGACTGGGGCTGGCGCATTCCCTTCCTGCTGTCCATCGTGCTGCTGGGCATCTCGGTGTGGATCCGCATGACGCTGTCCGAGTCGCCAGCCTTCCAGAAGATGAAGGCCGAGGGCAAGGTCTCCAAGGCTCCGCTGTCCGAGTCCTTCGGCCAGTGGCGCAACCTCAAGATCGTGATCCTGGCGCTGATCGGCCTGACCGCCGGCCAGGCTGTCGTCTGGTACACGGGCCAGTTCTATGCGCTGTTCTTCCTGACCCAGCAGCTCAAGGTCGATGCGGTGACGGCCAACCTGCTGATCGCGGCGGCGCTGATCATCGGCACGCCGTTCTTCGTGATCTTCGGCTCGCTGTCCGACAAGATAGGCCGCAAGCCCATCATCATGCTGGGCTGCGTGCTGGCCGTGGTGACCTACTTTCCCGTGTTCAAGGCGCTGACCGAGGCGGCCAACCCCGACCTGGCCGCGGCCCAGGCCAAGAGCAAGGTGGTGATCGTTGCCGATCCCAAGGAATGCTCGTTCCAGTTCAATCCCACGGGCACTTCCAAGTTCACCAGTTCCTGCGACGTGGCCAAGCAGCTGCTGGCCGCCGGCTCGGTCAGCTATGACTCCGAGGACGCAGCGCCCGGCAAGACGGCCTTCATCCGCATCGGCAGCACCGAGATCCCCTCGTTCTCCGTCAAGGGCCTGAGCCCCGAGGAAGCCAAGGCCAAGGACGCCGAGTTCAAGAAGACCGTGGCCAAGGTGCTGGCCGAGGACGGCTATCCCACCAAGGCCGACCCTGCGAAGATGAACAAGGTGATGATGGTCGCCATCCTGACCTACCTGGTCATCCTCGTGACCATGGTCTACGGCCCCATCGCCGCCATGCTGGTGGAGCTGTTCCCCACCCGCATCCGCTATACCTCCATGAGCCTGCCGTACCACATCGGCAATGGCTGGTTCGGCGGCCTCCTGCCCACCATGTCGTTCGCCATCGTGGCCCAGACCGGCAACATGTACAGCGGCCTCTGGTATCCCATCGTCATCGCGGGCGCCACGGCCATCATCGGCACGCTGTTCCTGCGCGAGACCAAGGATGTGGATATCTACGCGAATGATTGAGGGCTCCCCCTGAGGCGCTGACGCGCCTTCCCCCGTATGCACGGCGCCTTCTCTCGCTTCGCGGGAGGGGGACGACGCCATCGCCGCGAGGCTGCTCTTGCTCGGCGTCTCTGAGTTGGGGCCGCGCCGGTTGCATGCGGTGTGCGCAGTATCCGACTGTGTTTTGTGGCGCTGCATTGACGAAAGCCCATGGCGGTTTGCCATGGGCTTTTTTCGTATGGCGCTTCTACTGGTTTTCCATGTCATGCCTGTGGCAGCAAAGCATCAGATCGCGCATTTTCAGAGGCGGCCGTACATTTTTTGACATGCCCGCACCTAGAATTCGCAGCAGCCGCAAATGGCACTGATCTAGAGCCGGAGTCGGCCCTGAGATTTCAAGAATACCCACTCAACAATCCCAAGGAGATGCCGAGATGATCAAGATGAACCGCGTTGCCCTGGCCGTGCTGGCCGTGCTGGGTTCCACCACCGTGATGGCGCAAAGCAGCGTCACGATCTATGGCCGTATCAACACCACGATCGAGCGCCAGAAGATCGGTGACGAAAGCGTCAGCAAGATGGAGAACAACTCCTCGCGTTGGGGCATGCGCGGTGTCGAAGATCTGGGCGGCGGCCTGAAGGCCGGCTTCGTGCTGGAAAGCGGCTTCGCTTCCGACACCGGCATGGGCTCCTCCTCCACCGGCGCGCTGACCTTCGGCCGCCAGAGCGAAGTGAACCTGTCGGGCAACTTCGGTATGCTGCGCCTGGGCAACTTCTTCCCCGGCTCGTACTTCGCCACGGCCGACTACGTGAGCATGCACAACCATGACACGGGTTCGTCCTCCGACGCGCTGTACTTCGATCCCGTCTGGTTCGCCAGCGGCCTGGGCACCGCCAACAAGATCTCCTACACCACGCCCAACTTCGGCGGCCTGACGGTGGAAGGCTCGGTCTCCATGCACGAGAAGGCCACCGCCCTGGCCAAGAAGAAGAACGGCTACGACCTGGCCGCCAACTACAACGTGGGCCCCCTGGCCCTGGGCGCCGGCTACAGCCAGTTCGACGAAGACAAGCAGCTGGCCTTCCGCGCTGCCTACACTCTCGGCCAGTTCGTGCTGGGCGGCTACTACCAGCGCAACGACGAAGAAATCCGCGGCACGCGCAACAACTTCCGTCTGTCGGGCATGTACACCCTGGGCGCTTCCGAGTTCCACGTGAACCTGGGCCACGCCAACAAGTGGAGCAACATTGCCGACTCCGGCGCCAACCAGTGGACCCTGGGCTACAACTACAACCTGAGCAAGCGCACCAAGGTCTACGGCTACTACACCAAGGTGGACAACAAGGCCGGCGCCAACTACATGACCGGCGTGAAGGGCGCGGACTTCTCGTCCTTCGCCGTCGGCGTGCGCCACGCATTCTGATCGCCGCGCGGCGTAAGCCGCGAGCAAAGCAGGTCTGTTCCAATCAGCACCTGCCTGCCATCAGGCCTCGTACCGAAAGGTGCGGGGCCTTTTTGTCTGGGCCCGTCTTTTCACAGCCTGATCAAGGAAATACCCATGAGGATCATCGCGGCCGGTTGCCTGGCCTTTGTTGTCGTGTCGCTGCTGGCCATCACCCAGGTGAAGGGCGTGCCGGACGGGCAGGCCATGCCTGCCTCCGTGCAGATGGCCAAGTAAGGCCTTGAAAGAGGCACGAGCCCCGGACTGGTTCCGGGGTTTTTTTATGGTCGCGCGGATTTGTTGAGGAGGCGTTTTGTGTTTAACCTGTATGAAAATACAGGTATTGAGAAGCGTCCGATGCCTGACGCATGGACTGCCTAGAATGTTTGGCTCCCACTGACCACACAACATCCATGACGCACGGTCTGATTCGAATTCGCGGCGCACGCCAGCACAATCTCCAGAACCTGGATCTCGACATCCGTACCGGCGAGCTGACCGTGGTCACGGGGCCCAGCGGCTCGGGCAAGTCCAGTCTGGTGTTCGATACCCTGTATGCCGAAGGCCAGCGCCGCTATGTCGAGACCTTCTCGGCCTATGCGCGGCAGTTCCTGGACCGCATGGACAAGCCGGCCGTGGACCGTGTGGAAGGTGTGCCGCCGGCCATCGCCATCGACCAGACCAATCCCGTCCGCAACTCGCGCTCCACCGTGGGCACGATGACCGAGCTCAACGACCACCTGAAGCTGCTGTTCGCGCGCGCAGCCCAGCTGTTCGACCGCGACACCGCCGTGCCCGTGCGCCACGACACGCCCGACAGCGTGCTGGAGGAGCTGGCCGAGCGTTGCCGGCAGGCCGGTGATCCGCGCATCGCCATCACCTTCCCCGTCGAGCTGCCCGCCAACACCACGGCTGCAGAGGTGGAGCAATGGCTGTCGGCCAGCGGCTTCACCAAGGTCCAGGCCGAGCGCGAGGCCGAGAAGGCCGGCGCCGTGGAACCTGCCGCCAACGCCAAGGGCAAGAAGGCCAAGGCGGCGGCGCCGCTCAAGGTCAAGATGCTGGACGTGGTGGCCGACCGCTTCCGCCTGGGCAACGTCGAGCGCGCCCGCGCCTACGAGGCCATCGAGGTGGCACTCAAGCGCGGCAGCGGCCACATGACGGTCTATGTGCTGCCTGAATCCGCCGTGGAAGCCGCAGGTGCCCAGCCCACCGAGCCCCAGCTGTGGAAGTTCTCTCTGGGCCTGCACTGCCCCGAAAGCGGCCTGAGCTACCAGGAGCCGATTCCCTCGCTGTTCTCCTTCAACTCCGCCGTGGGCGCCTGCGAGGCCTGCCGTGGCTTTGGCCGCGTGATCGGCGTGGACTGGGGGCTGGTCATCCCCAACGACAAGCTCACCCTGCGCACGGGTGCCATCAAGCCCGTGCAGACGCCGGCCTGGAAGGAGATCCAGGACGACCTGATGCGCCACGCCGAGGCCGAAGGCATTCCGCGCGACACGGCCTGGGCCAAGCTCACCGACGCGCAGAAAAGCTGGGTGCTGGACGGCTCGCCCAACTGGAATGGCAAGTGGACCCAGACCTGGTACGGCATCAAGCGCTTCTTCGAATACCTGGAGAGCAAGGCCTACAAGATGCACATCCGGGTGCTGCTGTCCAAGTACCGCAGCTATACCGAATGCCCCACCTGCGGCGGCGCGCGCCTGAAGACCGAAAGCCTGCTGTGGCGCCTGGGCGGCAAGCAGGCCGCCGATGCCGTGCTGCCGCCCGGCGACGAAGGCCGCTACCGCCGCTTCATGCCGAAGGGCGTGGCCTGGAGCCGCGAGCAGCTGGACGCGCTGCCGGGCCTGTGCCTGCACGACCTGATGCAGCTGCCCCTGGTGCGGCTGCGTGATTTCTTCCAGCAGCTGGCGCCGGCTGCCGACGCCCCGCTGCATGACGGCGAGGCCCAGGCCCTCAAGATGCTGCACGCCGAAATCATGGCGCGCGTGCAGTACCTGTGCGACGTGGGCATCGGCTACCTCACGCTGGACCGCCAGAGCCGTACGCTGTCGGGCGGCGAGGTGCAGCGCATCAACCTGACCACGGCCCTGGGCACCTCGCTGGTCAACACCCTGTTCGTGCTCGACGAGCCCAGCATCGGCCTGCACCCGCGCGACATGGAACGCATCACCGAGGCCATGCAGCGCCTGCGCGATGCAGGCAACACCCTGGTCGTGGTCGAGCATGACCCGGCCGTGATGTTCGCGGCCGACCGCATGATCGACATGGGCCCCGGCCCCGGCGCGCGCGGCGGCCAGATCGTGTTCGATGGCACGCCCGACGACCTGCGCCATGCCGACACGCTGACCGGCGCCTACCTGGGCGGCCGCAAGCAGGTGGGCTTCGGCCTCAAGCGCATGGTGACCGAGTCCACGCCGCGCCTCATCCTCGAAGGCGCGCGCGAGCACAACCTGCGCAGCATCGACGTGGACTTTCCGCTGCAGCGCCTGGTCACCATCACCGGCGTCAGCGGCTCGGGCAAGTCCACGCTGATCCAGGACGTGCTGGTGCCCGCGCTGATGCGCCACTTCGGCAAGCCCACGGATGCGGCCGGCGCCTTCGAGCGCCTGCTGGGCGCCGACCACCTGAGCGACGTGATGTTCGTGGACCAGTCGCCCATCGGCAAGACGGCGCGCTCCAACCCGGCCAGCTACGTGGGCGCCTGGGACTCCATCCGCGAGTTGTTCGCCATTGCGCCGCTGTCGCGCCAGCGCGGCTACACGGCCGCCAAGTTCAGCTTCAACAGCGGCGACGGCCGCTGCCCCACCTGCGGCGGCTCGGGCTTCGAGCATGTGGAGATGCAGTTCCTCTCCGACGTCTACCTGCGCTGCCCCGACTGCAACGGCACGCGCTACCGCCCCGAGATCCTGGAAGTCATGATCGAGCGCCACGCGGCCGGCGAGTTGCAGCCGCGCAAGCTCAACGTGGCCGATGTGCTGGAGCTCACCGTGGCCGAGGCGGCCCTGCTGTTCGCCCAGGACCGCGAGGTCATCCGCGCCCTGCAGCCCATCGTCGATGTGGGCCTTGAATACGTGAAGCTGGGCCAGCCCGTGCCCACGCTGTCGGGCGGCGAGGCCCAGCGCCTCAAGCTCGCGGGCTTCCTGGCCGAGGCGGCCAAGTCCCAGGCCAAGTCGAAGCAGGCGCTGGCCAAGAAGGGCACATTGTTCCTGTTCGACGAGCCCACCACGGGCCTGCACTTCGACGACATCGCCAAGCTCATGCGCGCGCTGCGCAAGCTGCTGGAGGCCGGGCACTCGCTGATCGTCATCGAGCACAACCTGGACGTGATCCGTGCCAGCGACTGGCTGATCGACCTCGGTCCCGAAGGCGGCGACGGCGGCGGCGCCATCGTGGCCCAGGGCACGCCCGAGGAAGTGCGCCAGGTGCCTGGCTCGCACACGGCCCAGGCCCTGCGCGAGTACGACCTGGCCATGGGCGTGGGCGGCGAGGCCGTGCGCGAGGTCGCCCCCATGCTCTACAAGAGCCAGCGCAAGGCGCATGCCATGTCGGGGGCGGCCGCCAGGAATGCCATCGAGATCGTCAACGCCAAGGAGCACAACCTCAAGCAGCTGTCGGTGGAGATTCCTCGCGGCAAGTTCAACGTGGTGACGGGTGTCTCGGGCTCGGGCAAGTCCACGCTGGCCTTCGACATCCTGTTCAACGAAGGCCAGCGCCGCTACCTGGAATCGCTCAACGCCTATGCGCGCTCCATCGTCCAGCCTGCGGGCCGGCCCGAGGTGGATGCGGTCTACGGCATTCCGCCCACCGTGGCCATCGAGCAGCGCCTGTCGCGCGGCGGGCGCAAGTCCACCGTGGGCACGACCACCGAGGTCTGGCACTTCCTGCGCCTGCTGTACGTCAAGCTGGGCACGCAGCACTGCATCCACGACGGCGCCGCGGTGCAGCCGCAGACGGAGGAAAGCATCGCGGCCCAGCTGCTCACGCAGTTCCGGGGCCAGACCATCGGCCTGCTGGCGCCGCTGGTGGTCAACCGCAAGGGCGTCTACACCGAGCTGGCCGACTGGGCTCGGCCACGCGGCTACACCCATCTGCGCGTGGACGGCGAATTCCTGCCCACCACGGGATTCCCGCGCATCGACCGCTTCAAGGAACACACCATCGAGCTGCCCGTGGCCAGCATCACCGTCACGGCGGCCAGCGAGCGCGAGCTGCGCGGCCACCTGGCGCAGGCGCTGGAAACAGGCAAGGGCGTGCTGCATGTGCTGTCCGGCCTGGACAACCTGGCCGATGCCATGGCCGGCGGCCGGAGCACGGCCGGCATCGGCAGCCTGCAGGTGTTCTCCACCCAGCGCGCCTGCCCGGTCTGTGCCACCAGCTATGCCGAGCTGGACCCGCGCCTGTTCTCCTACAACAGCAAGCACGGCTGGTGCCCCGACTGCGTGGGCACGGGCGTCAAGCTCACCAAGGACCAGCGCAAGGTCTATGACGACACCCTGCTGGTCGAGGACAACCGGGGCCGCGAAGTCAAGTTCGAAGGCCAGGAAATCGAGGACCTGGCCGAAGTGACCTGCCCCACCTGCCAGGGCACACGCCTGAACGCCACGGCGCGTGCCGTGCGTTTCCATGGCGTGGGCATTGCCGAGATCGCCCAGCTGTCGGTCAACGACGTGCGCCAATGGGTGCAGGCGCTGGCGATGTCGGGCCGCGAGGCCGATATTGCGCGCGACCTCATCCCCGAGATCCAGTGCCGCCTCGAATTCCTGGAGGAAGTGGGCCTGGGCTACCTGACGCTGGACCGTGGCGCGCCCACGCTGTCGGGCGGCGAGGCCCAGCGCATCCGCCTGGCCGCGCAACTGGGCAGCAACCTGCAGGGCGTCTGCTATGTGCTGGACGAGCCCACCATCGGCCTGCATGCGCGCGACAACCAGATCCTGCTCAACGCCCTGCACAAGCTGGGCGACAAGGGCAACACCCTGGTCGTGGTCGAGCATGACGAGGACACCATCCGCCGGGCCGACCACATCATCGACATCGGCCCCAGCGCCGGCATACGTGGCGGCCGCCTCGTGGCCCAGGGCACGGCGGCCGACATCATGGCGGCCGAGGACTCCATCACGGGCCGCTATCTGCTGCACGCCATGCGCCACCCGTTCCAGCCGCGCCGCTGGGTGGGCGAGGGCCAGCCGCCGCAGGCGGCCGCCGAGCTTGCCGCCGTGGCCGAACCGGTGCCGGAACCCGCGCCTGTCAAGGTATCCAAATCCAAAAAGAAGGCCGCGCCTGTCGTTGTCGAAGCCGAACCCGCCTCCGACGCGCTGGGCTGGCTGACCGTGCGCGGCGCCCATTTGCACAACCTGCAGAACGTGGATGCGCGCGTGCCGCTCAAGCGCCTGGTGGCCGTCACAGGCGTCAGCGGCTCGGGCAAGTCCACGCTGGCGCGCGACGTGATGCTGGCCAATGTGGCCGCCTGGGTGGGCCAGCGCGCCACCAAGGCCGGGCGCGATGCCATGGACGCGGGCAAGGCGCCTGCGCTGTCGGGCTGCAAGGGCCTGCAGGGCTTCGAGGGCATTGACCGCGTGCTGGAAGTGGACCAGACCCCCATCGGCAAGACCCCGCGCAGCTGCCCGGCCACCTACATCGGCTTCTGGGACACCATCCGCAAGCTCTACGCCGAAACGCTGGAGGCCAAGGCGCGCGGCTACGCGGCCGGCCGCTTCTCGTTCAACACCGGCGAAGGCCGCTGCCCGGCCTGCGAGGGCCAGGGCATGCGCACCATCGAGATGAGCTTCCTGCCCGACGTGAAGGTGCCCTGCGAGGTCTGCCACGGCGCGCGCTTCAACCCCGAGACCCTGGCCGTCTCCTGGCGCGGCAAGAGCATTGGCGACGTGCTGCAGATGGAGGTGGACGAGGCCGTCGAGTTCTTCGCCAGCATGCCCAGCATCGCCCACCCGCTGCAGCTGCTCAAGGACGTGGGCCTGGGCTATCTCACGCTGGGCCAGCCCTCGCCCACGCTGTCGGGCGGCGAGGCCCAGCGCATCAAGCTCGTCACCGAGCTGACCAAGGTGCGCGACGACGTGACCCGGCGCGGCAACAAGGCGCCGCACACGCTCTATGTGCTGGACGAACCCACGGTGGGCCTGCACATGGCCGACGTGGACAAGCTCATCCGCGTGCTGCACCGCCTGGTCGATGCGGGCCACAGCGTGGTCGTCATCGAGCATGACCTGGACGTGATCGCCGAGGCCGACTGGATCATCGACCTCGGCCCCGAAGGCGGCAAGGACGGCGGCCGCATCATTGCGGCCGGCACGCCCGAGGATCTGGTGGCTGCGGGCACGCACACGGGCAAGGCGCTCAAGCCCGTGCTGGCCCGTTGAGCCTCAGGCGCAGGCCACGCCTGCGCTGCGTGCGGAGCCTGCGGGCAGGCGGCTGCTCCAGAAGACCAGCACCAGGCCCACGGCCGTCAGCGCGGCGGCGGCCCAGCCCAGGTTGACCAGACCCAGGCCACCGGCCAGGGCCAGGCCGCCGACCCAGGCACCCAAGGCGTTGCCCAGGTTGAAGGCCGCAATGTTCAGGCTGGAGACCAGGTTGGCGCCCTGGGGGCCGGCCTGGTCCAGCACGCGCATCTGCATGGGTGCCACCGTGGCGAAGGCCACGATGCCCAGCACGATCACATAGGCCATGGCCACGGCCTGGTTCCCGAAGGCCCAGCGGCCTGCCGCCAGCACCACCATCAGCGCCGCAATGCTCCACACCAGGGCGCGCATCACGCCCCGGTCGGCCAGCTTGCCGCCCAGCAGATTGCCGGCGGCCAGGCCCGCGCCGAACAGCAGCAGGGTCAGCGCCACCAGGCTGTCGCCCATGCGGGTCACCTGGGTCAGCAGCGGCTCCACATAGGTGTAGAGCGCAAACACGCCCGCAAAGCCGAAGGCCGTGATGCCCAGGCCCAGCCAGACCTGGCCGTTGGCCAGCACGGCCAGCTCCTGCGCCAGCGGCGTGACCTCGGGGCGGCCCTGGTCGCGCGGCACGAAGGCGGCCAGGATGGCAAAGGCCAGCACGCCGATCGCGGCCACGGCCAGGAAGGCGCTGCGCCAGCCGAACATCTGGCCGATCCAGGCGCCGGCAGGCACGCCCAGCAGGGTGGCCAGGGTCAGGCCCGAGAACATCAGCGCAATCGCCGACGCCTTCTTGTCCACCGGCACCAGTCCCGTGGCCACCACGGCGCCCACGCCGAAGAAGGTGCCGTGGGTCAGCGAGGTCAGCACGCGCGCCGACATCAGCCATTCATAGCTGGGCGCGAACGCGGCGGCCAGGTTGCCGGCGATGAAGATCAGCATCAGCGCCAGCAGCAGGCGCTTGCGCGGCCATTGGCGCGTCAGCAGCGTGAGCACGGGCGCGCCCACGGCCACGCCGATGGCGTAGCCCGAAATCAGCGAGCCCGCCGTGGGAATGCTGATGTGAAGATCCTGGCTGACCTGTGTCAGCAGGCCCATGATGATGAATTCCGTGGTGCCGATGCCAAAGGCACCGGCCGCCAGGGCGAGTAGGGAAAGAGGCATGGACGGATTCCTTGTGATCCTTGGTGTGATGTCCAGTAATGTCGCACTGCAACATACCTTTGTGTAGATGGAATAATGGAAACGGATCTGTTCCTGTGTGGAATAGATGATCCTTTTCTCGGAGACACCATGCCCGCACTTGTTCCTCTCGCCGCCGCCGACACGGGCAGCGCCGATGCCAACCGCTTTGCCGAGCTGGAAATGCTGATCCTGGTCGCCGAGCGCGGCAGCCTCTCGGCCGCGGCACGCCACCTGGGTATCTCGCCCTCGGCTGTCAGCAAGAGCATGTCGCGGCTGGAGGCACGGCTGGGCGTGCAGCTGCTGCAGCGCAGCACGCGGCGCCTGCATCTCACGCCCGAAGGCTGCCAGCTGTTCGAGCGCGGCAAGCGCGTGCTGGCCGACCTGGAGGAACTGGAGGCCTGCGTGGCCGTGCGCAGCGAACCACGCGGCCTGGTGCGCATCAACACCAGCTCATCGACCGGAAAAATGCTGCTCGTGCCCCTGGTGCCGCAATTGCTTCAGCGCCATCCCGGGCTGAGCCTGGAACTGAGCTTCACGGACCAGATCGTGGACCTGGTCGAGGCCGGCACCGACATCGCCGTGCGCTGGGGCCAGCTTCCGCCCTCGGACATGGTCGCGCGCTTGCTGGGCCGCACGCGCCAGGTCATCCTGGCATCACCGGAGTACCTGGCCCGCATGGGCCGGCCCACCCATCCCGATGAGCTGGGCCACCATGTGCGCCTGGGCTGGAGCTACCAGCGCGCCATACCTCACTGGCCGTTTCTGGTGGACGGCCAGCGCGTGGCCGTCGATATCGGGGAGGTGGTGCGCGTCAACGACGGCGATGTGATGCGCGAGCTGGCGCTGCACGGCACGGGCCTGGCCCGCCTGTCGCTGTACCACGCCTGGGCCGACGTGCTCGCCGGCCGGCTGGTGCCCGTGCTGGAGGAATTCAACACGGGCGACCTGGAGCCCATCCACGCCGTCTACCTGGGCAAGCCCGACCGCCTGCCCCCGCGTACGCGCGCCGTGCTCGACTTCCTGCAGGCGCATGTGGACCTGCGGCATGCTGAGCAGCTGCCGGCGCTGCCCTGAGGGGGAGCCGGCAGCGGGGGCTTCACTCCTGCTCGGCTGGCAGAGGTGCGGCGTTGAAGGACAGGTTTTCGATGTGCTCGTGCAGCGCGGTATACACAGGCTCCGCAGGCGCCGAATTCTCGTAGACGATGCCCGTGCCCACGTCCTGGGGCGTGGTCAGCCGCTTGACGACCAGGCGCTGGTTGGGACGGTTGCCATAGGTGCTGGACGTGCCTTCGCCGTCATTGACGCTGTAGACAAAGCGATAGCTGCGCTGGACCTGGCCCGAGCCGTTGATCCAGACACACAGCGTTTCACCCGCCATCGGTCCGCGGATCTGGTGCTCGCAGCCGAACAGGCCGTCGCCGCTGGTCATGAGGCCGTTGCCGTTGGAAGTGGCGCTGGTCTGGCGTGTCAATTCCACGCCCAGGGTCTGAAGCCCCTCGGAACCGATTGAAGTCATGGTCCAGATGCCCCGCAGACTGGAGGCCACGGCGGGGTAACCGAAGTTGAAACGCGAAATCGCCACTTCCTGTTCGCCGGGCAGCGTGATGAAACCCGACACGCCGCTGGTGAAGCGCATGCTGACCTGGCCCATGTTCCGGTCTTCGGAGCCCGACATCGGGCCGCTGCCCAGAAAGCGGCCGCCCTTGTAGCGGATCAGCGGAGCGGCAAAGCGGTTATTGGTCAGCGCGCCCGAGGTCATGTAGAAGGTGGGCTGGCCGCTGGGTTCGTAGGCATACATCTGCAGAACCAGCGTGCCGTTCTGTGCATCGATGGCCAGCCCGCGGCCCGGCTTTCCGTTGAGTTCGGAGGTCACGACCCAGGTGCCATTGCTGGGCATGAATGCGTGCGCCAAGCCGCAGCCCAGCAAGGTGGCCGCAGCCAGTACTTTTTTGAACATGGTCTCTCTATTGAGATGTGAAAATCCATGCGCATTTTATCTAACGTATTTACAAAAAGAAGCAATGCGCTGAATGCCGGGTAGTTTCCGCCGGCATCCCTGGAATGGATTTGCACGCCAGTGATTTGATTTTCTGGCGTACAGGATTGAGCCTTCCTGAAATCGCATGGAATCCATCGGTTCACAGACTGGCTCTGGCATTCTCGACAGGTTGATAGATACGGGTGCTGCCTCCATCCCTCCCGATCGCCCAGGCACACCAGGCCGATACCGCTCCCGCAAACACCACATACAGGCACACCAGCCACGGGCTGCCGCCGGCCGTCTTGACCAGCGCCGTCGCAATGATGGGCGTGATGCCGGACGCGAAGATCCCCGAGAACTGGTAGACGAAGGAAATGCCGGTGTAGCGCACCTTGGCGTCGAACAGGTCGCAGAAGAGGGCGGCTTCGGGACCGTAGACCGCCGCGTAGAGAATGCCGAAGGGCACGACGATGGCGATCCATATCAGCAGCACATTGCCTCCGCTGTGGGCCATGAGCCAGAAGGCCGGGAAGGCCGAGACCGCGGTGATCAGCGATCCCCACAGATACACGCGGCTGCGGCCCAGGCGGTCGGACAGGCGGCCGAACAGCGGAATCGTGAAGCACATCACCACGGCGGCGACCATCACGCCGATCAATGCGTCGGTGCGGCTGATCTGCAGGGTGGAGGTCAGGTAGCTGATCGAGAACACGCCGAAGACGTTGAAGAAAACGCCGTCGATATAGCGTGCGCCCATGCCCTTGAGCACATTGCCCGGATAGCGCCGCATCATGTCCATGAAAGGGATGGCCGTTTCCGCATTGCGTGCCTTGACGGCTGCGAATTCGGGCGTCTCCTTCACATGCAGGCGGATGTACATGCCCACGGCCACCATCAGGCCCGAGATCAGGAAGGCGACGCGCCAGCCCCAGGCCATGAATTGCTCTTCGGTACACAGCCAGGACAGCAGGGCCACCACGCCTGAGGCCATGAACAGGCCGATGGCCAGGCCCACCTGGGGCAGGGAGGCGTAGAAGCCCCGCTTTTCCTTGGGCGCGTATTCATAGGCCATGAGTACGGCGCCGCCCCATTCGCCGCCCAGTCCTATGCCCTGGGCCACGCGCAACAGCAGCAGCAGGATGGGCGCGGCCACGCCGATCTGCGCATGCGTGGGCAGCAGGCCGATCAGGAAGGTGGACACGCCCATGATCATCAGCGTGACCACCAGGATGCTCTTGCGTCCCACGCGGTCGCCGAAGTGCCCGAAGATCACCCCGCCCAGCGGCCGCGTGACAAAGCCCACGGCAAAGGTGGTGTAGGCCAGCAGGGTGGAGATCAGCGGATCGTCGCTGGGAAAGTACAGCTTGCTGAACACGATGCCGGCGACCACGCCGTACAGGAAGAAGTCATACCACTCGATGGTTGCGCCGATGAGCGCGGAGGTCACCACCTTGCGGATGACCCTGGGATCGGTTGCCGTCGTCATGCTGTCTCCTGGTTGTCTGTCGCATTGCCGGGATGCAGGAACGGGCAGTCATGCGACCTTGAGCTGCCCTGTCTCTCCGTGCCTGTCTTCGCGAACCATGTCGGCGGCCTTCTCGGCCATCATCACCACGGGCGCATTGGTGTTGCCCGAGACCAGGGTGGGCATGACCGAGCAATCGACCACGCGCAGCCCGGCCATGCCGTGCACGCGCAGCCGCGCATCGACCACGGCCAGGGCATCGCTGCCCATGCGGCAGGTGCCGCTGGGGTGGAAGATGGTGGCGCCGTGGTTGCGGCAGAACTCCAGCAGCTCCGCATCGCTGTGCGCATCGGGGCCGGGCTTGACCTCGCGCTTCACGAAGGGGCGCATGGCCGGCGTGTCGGCAATGGCGCGTGCCGCGCGCACGGCCGCCACGTTGGTGCGGCGGTCCAGGTCGGTGGCCAGGTAGTTGGGCTGGATGGAGGGCGGCTCGAAGGCATCGCGCGAGCGGATGCGCAACTGCCCGCGTGACTCGGGCCGGAGCTGGCAGACCGACATGGTGAAGCCCGAGTACGGATGTACCTGGCCGCCTGCCATGTCGGCCGACAGCGTGGAGACGTGGAACTGGATGTCGGGCGTGGCGGCCACGGGCCGGCCCTGCTCGTCCCTGAGCGCACGCATGAAGCAGCCGCCCTGGTTGATGCCCACGGCCAGCGCGCCCGAGCGGAACAGCAGCCACTCCAGCCCCAGCTTGGTCCTGCCCACCCAGGAATTGAGTTGGTCATTGGTGGTGATGGGCTGGCTGCATTCGTAGCCCAGGCGTATCTGAAGATGGTCCTGCAGGTTCTCGCCCACGCCCGGCAGATCGTGCACCACGGGAATCCCCAGGGACTGCGACAGCGCGGCCGGACCTATGCCCGACAGTTGCAGCAGCTGCGGCGACTGGATGGCGCCTGCCGACAGAATCACTTCGGCCCGCGCCTGGGCCTGGCGCTCCTGCCCGCCTTGCCGGTAGCGGATGCCGGTGGCGCGCCGGCCGCGCAGCACCAGCTGCGTGGCCATGGCGTCGGTCTCTATGCGCAGATTGGGGCGGCGCCGGGCTTCGCCCAGATAGGCCTTGGCCGTGCTGCAGCGCAGGCCCTTGTGGGTGGTGAGCTGGTAGTAGCCTGCGCCCTCCTGGTCGCGGCCGTTGAAGTCCTCGGTGCGGGGCACGCCGACCTGGCCTGCACCGGCGATGAAGGCCTCGATCAGCGGATGCTGTGCGCCGATGTCCGAGACCTTGAGCGGCCCGTCCGCGCCATGGCCCGGGAAGGCGCCGCGCGCATTGCCTTCGGACTTCACAAAGTAGGGCAGCACCTCCTCATACGACCAGCCCGCATTGCCCAGCGCCGCCCAGTGGTCGTAGTCCTCGCGCTGGCCGCGCACGTAGATCAGGCCGTTGATCGAACTGCTGCCGCCCAGCGTGCGGCCGCGCGGCCAGTAGATGCGCCGGCCGTTCATGTTGGGGTCCGGGTCGGTCTCGAACTTCCAGTTGTAGACGGGGCTCCACATGGTCTTGCCGTAGCCGATGGGCAGGTGGATCCAGGGCGAGCGGTCCGGCGGGCCGGCCTCCAGCAGCAGCACGCGCGTGGCCGGGTCCTCGGACAGGCGCGCGGCCAGCACGCAGCCGGCAGAGCCTGCTCCCACGATCACGTAGTCATAGCTGTCGATGGGGTCCGGCATGCAGTGGCTCCTTTTGAGTTTCTTTTGAAGGAACTATTTGTTCCTTTGTATGAAACTTATTCGTTGCCACCGTGGACTGCAACCCCGCGCAAACCCTTGCCGCCTCCTGGCGATCAGGCATGATCGAAAGCGTTTCCGGCCTTCCACACGACACGACACCGCCCCATGCCGCCATCCCTTGCCAGCGCTGCCCCGGACCCCACCCCTGCACGGCAGGACGAAGCGAACTCGGTCTCCGACCGCTCGCTGGCCGTGCTCGATTTCGTGACCCAGGCCGAGGCCCCGCCGGGGCTCATGGACATTGCCGCCGCGCTCAATCTGCCCAAGGCCACGGCCTCGCGCCTGTGCTCCCACCTGGAGGCGCGGCAATGGCTGCTGCGCCACGAGGGTGACCGCAGCTTCTCCCCGGGCCCCAAGCTGCTGAGCCTGGCCGTGCGCGCCCTGCAAGCCGACCCGCGGCAGGCCCTGCGCCATGAGCTGCTGTCCCAGCTGGTGGCCCGTCTGGGCGAGACCTGCAACCTCACCGTGCTGGACGGCACGCGCGTGCGCTACCTGGACCGTGTCGAGACCCACTGGCCGCTGCGCATCCAGCTGGAGGCTGGATCGATGGTGCCCATCCACGCCACGGCCAGCGGCAAGCTGTTCCTGGCCCATATGCCTGCGGCCCGGCGCGCCACCATTCTGGACAGCGTGGAACTCACCGCCTGCACGGCCAACACGCTGACCACGCCCGAGGCGCTGGCCGATGAATGCGCGCGCATCGTGCGCGAAGGCCACTCCTGCGACCGCGAGGAATTCATGCGCGGCATGATTGCCGTGGCCGTGCCCGTGCGCGATGCCAAGGGCCAGTGCCGCGCCACGCTGGCCGTGCATGCGCCCGAGGCGCGCATGCCGCTGGCGCAGGCGCTGGAGGGTCTGCCGCACCTGAAGGAAACGGCCCAGCGCATGGCCGGCCTGCTCTTCTGAGGCGCTGGGCACCCCGGAAAAAAGGCCCCCACGCTACCCTTGCTGCGCAAGGTCCGCTGCCCACCAGGGGGGCGCTTTATGCCTTGGGGCGGCCAGGCGGCAAAAAAAAGGGCCTCACTCGGAGGCCCTTTTCGTCACTGGAAGCCCAGCGTATGCGGCAACCAGGTGGACAGCGCGGGGATGAAGGTCAGCAGGCACAGCACCACGAAGTGCGCCAGCAGGAACAGCGGCATCTCGCGCGTGAGATCGGTGATGGACACGCGCGTGGCCACCGAGGTCACGAACAGCAGCCCGCCCACGGGCGGCGTGATCATGCCCAGCGTCAGGTTCACGATCACCACCATGGCGAAGTGCGTGGGATCGATGCCCAGGCTGAACGCAATGGGCGCCAGGATGGGCACCAGGATCATCACGCCGGGCAGTGGCTCCATGAAGATGCCGAACACCAGCAGCAGGATGTTCACCGCGATCAGGAACAGGGTGGGCGACAGCTGCCAGCTCACGATCAGCTCGGACAGGTACTGCGGAATGCCCTCCACCGTCAGCACCCAGGCAAAGGCCGCCGAAGTCGCCATCACCAGCAGCACCGAGGCCGTCAGCATGGCCGAGCGCGCCGCAATGCCCGGCAGCGCCGACCACTGCAGTGTGCGGTACACCCACTTGCCGCAGACCAGGGCGTAGAACACGGCCACCACCGAAGCCTCGGTGGGCGTGAAGATGCCGAAGCGGATGCCCACCACGATGAGCACGATCAGCATCAGCGCGGGAATCGCCTTGAAGCTGTTGATCCACATCGTGCGGCCGTCGGGGCGCGGCTCGGTGGAGCGGTAGTCGCGCTTCTTGCACACCCACCAGTTCACGGCGGCCATGGCCAGCGCGATCAGGATGCCGGGGATGAAGCCGGCCATGAACAGCCCGCCCACCGACACGTTCTCATCCTGCAGCGCGTAGATGATCATGCTCACCGACGGCGGAATGATGGGTCCCACGATGGCCGTGCTGGCCGTCAGCGCCGCCGCGTAGGAGCGCGCGTAGCCGGCCTTGTCCATCATCTTGACCATCATCGAGCCGGGGCCGGCCGCATCGGCCAGGGCCGAGCCCGAAATGCCCGAGAACAGCGTCAGCGACAGCACATTGGCATAGCCCAGGCCGCCGCGCAGATGGCCCACGAACTGCGCGGCAAAGCGCAGCAGCACATGCGTGAGCGCCCCGCCCGACATCAGCTCGGCCGCCAGGATGAAGAAGGGCACGGCCATCAGCGGAAAGCTGTCTATGCCCGTGAACATCTCCTTGAACACGATGAGCTGCGGATAGCGGCCCCCCACGAAGACGGCCAGCGCGGCGGAGATCGCCAGCGCGAAGGCCACCGGAAAGCCCAGCGTGAGCAGGACGATGATGGCGATGAAAAGCGTGATACCCATGATGTGCGTTCGAATCAGTTATTCATGGCAGAGCGATGGAACTGACACGCTCCAAGGCAGGAGACACCAAGCAAGGGCCTGGGCCGGCCGCGCCGCCCCGCAGCGAGGGTGTCGTCCCCTGGGGGAAGGCGCGCAGCGACTCAGGGGGGTCATATGGATGCGGCTGCGTCGGCATCCATCTCGTCGGATTCGGCGAACGAGCCGTCTGCGATATAGCCGCGCGCAATGAACAGCAGATGCACCAGCATCAGCACGAAGCCCACGGGCATGGCCGCGTAGACGAAGGAGATGGGAATGTCCGTGGCCGCCGTGGTCTGGAAGCGCGTGGCCCAGACGTACTGCGACGAGGCCACCGCCATCACCGCGCAGAACAGGCCCACGCCCAGCACCACAAGGCGGCGTAGCCACTGCGCCTTGCGCGTGCCCACCGAGCGGTGCAGGTTGTCGATGGCCACATGGCCACCGAAGCGCAGCACCAGGCCCGCGCCCAGGAAGGTGACCCAGATCATCATGTGCCGGGCCACTTCCTCGGCCCAGACAATGGAGTCGCCCGTGGTGTAGCGCAGCACCACATTGGCAAACACGATGCAGGCCATGGCCAGCAGCAGCACGATCAGCAGCCAGCGGTTGCAGGCCACAAGGGCGCGTTCGATTCGGTTGAGCATAGGAGTGGGCGAGGGCAGGAGGGGAGTGGCGCAAGGGCCGGGCTGCCGCCGGAGGTCAGATCATCGGCGCGGGCGCCGTGCGGGGCCACAGGTGTTGCCCGCAGCGGGTCGCCCTGCATTGCGGGCCGCAGCCCGCAATGCCTCAGGGGATTACTTGGCGTTGGCGATGGTGTCCAGCGTCTTCTGGCCGAACTTCTTTGCGTATTCCTTGTAGGCGGGCTCCAGCGCCGTGCGGAAGGCGGCCTGGTCCACCTTCTCCACCACCTGCATGCCGTGGCTCTTGGCTTCTTCCACGCCCTTCTTCTCCACCGTGTCCACGAACACGCGCGAAGCAATGGCGCCCGACTTGGCGCCCTGTGTGAAGGCCGCCTTCTGGCTGTCGTTCAGCGTGCCCCAGAACGAGGGCGACACCAGCAGGGCCATGGGCGCGTACACATGGGCGGTCAGCGTCAGGTGCTTTTGCACCTGCCACAGCTTGGCCGAGGCCAGCACCGAGATCGGGTTCTCCTGGCCGTCGATCGTGCCCTGCTGCAGCGCACCGATCACCTCGGGCCAGGACATGGGCGTGGGCGATGCGCCCAGCGTGCGGAAGGCCGTGATGTGCACGGGGTTCTCGGTCACGCGGATCTTCAGGCCCTTGAGATCGGCCACGCCGTTGACGGCGTGCTTGTTGTTGGACAGGTGGCGAAAGCCCTGCTCGCCCCAGGCCAGCGCGACCAGGCCGCGCTTGCTGAACTTGGCCAGCAGCTCCTGGCCGAAGGCGCCGTCCAGCACGGCGCGCGCATGCTGCGTGTCGCGGAACAGGAAGGGAATGTCCACCACGCCCACATCGGGCACGAAGTTGCTGATGGCGCCCGTGGAGACGATGGCCGCCTCCACCGTGCCCAGCTGCAGGCCCTCGATCAGCTCGCGCTCGCCGCCCAGGGCGGACGCGGGGAACTGCTTGAACTTGTAGGCGCCGTTCGTGCCCTTTTCCACCGCATCGGACCAGGCCTGGGCGGCCGCGCCGTAGTGCGAATTCACGGCCAGGGCGTAGCCCACCTTGACCTCCTTGGTCTGGGCCAGGACGGCGCCAGCCGAGGCAGCCGCCATGGCGGCCACGCAGGTCGAAAGAAGGGTGCGGCGGATCATTTGCATAGCGGCAGTCTCACTTGTTGTGTGTTGAAAAATGGCCCCCACGCTCCCCCTTGCAGTGCAAGGTCAGTGGCTACCCGCAGGGAGCCGTTTTTCATCCTGGGGCGGCCCGGCGATGAAAAAAAGAGCCCATGGATTGTAGTGACCACTCCCCTTGTGGCGACCACGTACAAAGCGCTCGTCATGTGCGTTGAGGTGCATCTGATTTGGCGATGTCATAGGTGCTGAAATGACAAACGCCCGATGCGCGCAAGCGTCATCGGGCGTCGGGTTCAGGCGGAGCGGGTCAGCTCATTGCCACTCAGCGTGCCCCGATCCGCTCGAACTCGCTCTCCACCGCCGCATGCGCCTTCAGGATGCTTTGCGAAGGCGCAGGGCCCATGCGGCTGACGACCACCGTGGCCAGCCAGGCCAGGATGAAGCCGGGGATGATCTCGTACAGGCCCAGCCAACCGAACTGCTTCCACACCAGCACCGTCACGGCGCCGGTGATGATGCCGGCCAGCGCGCCGCCGCGCGTCATGCGGCTCCAGAACAGCGACAGGATGATCACCGGGCCGAAGGCGGCGCCGAAGCCGGCCCAGGCGTAGCTGACCATGCCCAGCACCTTGGAGTCGGGGTTGCTGGCGATGGCGATGGCGATCAAGGCCACCAGCAGCACCATGGCACGGCCGATCCAGACCAGTTCGATCTGGCTGGCGTTCTTGCGCAGGAAGGTGCGGTAGATGTCTTCGGTCAGCGCGCTGGAGCACACCAGCAGCTGGCACGACAGCGTGCTCATCACGGCCGCCAGGATGGCTGCCAGCAGCGCGCCCGAGATCCAGGGGTTGAACAGCTGCTTGGTGATTTCCATGAACACCGTCTCGGCATTGGCGTTCACGGCGGCCGCGCCAGCGGGGTTGGCCGCGAAGTAGGGGATGCCGATGAAGCCCACGGCCACGGCGCCGGCCAGGCACAGGATCATCCAGGTCATGCTGATGCGGCGGGCCGAGGGAATGGTCTGCACCGACGATGCCGCCATGAAGCGCACCAGGATGTGCGGCTGGCCGAAGTAGCCCAGGCCCCAGGCCAGCAGCGAGACCACGCCCACGAAGCTGGCGCCACGGAACAGGTCGAACTTCTCTGCCGCCACGATGGCGTGCAGGTCCTGGCCCGGCTGCAGATGGCCCTGCACGGCCAGCCAGGCGATCACGGGCGCCAGGATCAGGGCCGTGATCATCAACGATGCCTGGATGGTGTCCGTCCAGCTCACGGCCAGGAAGCCGCCGATGAACACATAGGCGATGGTGCACAGCGCGCCCACCCACAGGGCCGTGCTGTAGGGCATGCCGAACATGTTCTCGAACAGGCGCGCGCCCGCCACTACGCCCGAGGCGCAGTACAGCGTGAAGAACACCAGGATCACCAAGGCCGTCACGATGCGCAGCACGCTGGAGTGGTCCTCGAAACGGTTGGCCAGGTAGTCGGGCAGCGTCAGCGCATTGCCGGCACGCTCGGTGTACAGGCGCAGCCGCGCCGCCACCAGGCGCCAGTTCAGGTAGGCGCCCAGGATCAGGCCGATGGCGATCCAGGCTTCCGACAGGCCGGACAGGTAGATGGCTCCGGGCAGGCCCATCAGCAGCCAGCCGCTCATGTCCGAGGCACCGGCCGACAGCGCCGTCACGAAGCTGCCCAGGCTGCGGCCGCCCAGGATGTAGTCGGAAAGATTCTTGGTGCTGAAGTAGCCGATGGCGCCGATGCCGAGCATGGCGACCAGGTAGATGGCGAACATGATCGCCGTCGGGTCGTTCCAGTTGAATTGCATTGAAGTGTCCTGCGTTGGTCGTGTTTTTTCGGGTGGTGCGGGGCGCTTGCCAGGGGCCGGTTGTGCCGGCCCCGGCGGTTCAAGCCATGGTCATCAGTTGAGCGTTTCCGCCTGCGGCAGCGGTATTGGTGCTGATGGATTGCTCGTGGAACAGCGCGGCCAGGTCATAGCCGCGGCCCGCATGCAGCTCGTCGCTGTTGCGGCTTTCCACGCGCACCAGGGCACCGTCGCGCGCGGCGACCTGGGCGCAGACCTGCAGCAGGGCGTCGCCATCGCCCTCGAACAGCAAGGCCGCCATGGGCGCTGCCGAATCGCCCAGGGAGTCGGCGCTGGCGCTGTGCAGCCATGGCACACCGGCATCGCCCGCAGCGGCGCGCAGCGCCTGCCAGGTGGCGGCGCAGCCGCTGTCGGCGCCTGTTCCGTTGTCGGGCAGCACCGCATGGCAGGCGTTGCCGCTGGCCAGGGCTGCTGCCACCTGGGCCACCAGGCCCAGCGGCGTACGCGGCAGTGCCCAGACGGGGCCGCGCGGCAGCAGGCGGTAGCGGTTGGATTCGCCCGTGGGGCCGGGCAGCGGCATGGCCGCGTCCAGGCGCGATGCGGAGGCTGCCGCGTCGCAAGCGGCCAGGGCCTGCACCTGCTCGTCGGCGGACATGGCATCCGGCGGCGCCTTGGACAGTGTCTCGCGCAGCAGGCCCAGCAGCTGCAGCGGCGCCTGGACGGGCGACTCCGCCCGTGCGAAGACCGACAGCGCCGCGCTGGCAGGCCCCTGCACCAAGCGGTGCAGATACAGCGGGCCGCCGGCCTTGGGGCCCGTGCCCGACAGGCCCATGCCGCCAAAGGGCTGCACGCCCACCATGGCGCCGATCACATTGCGGTTCACATAGATGTTGCCCGCATGCACGCGCTGGGTGAGGTGGGCAATGGTCTCGTCGATGCGGCTGTGCACGCCGAAGGTCAGGCCGTAGCCGGTGGCGTTGATGCCATCGACCAGCGCGTCCAGCTGCTCGCGCCTGAAGCGGATCACGTGCAGCACGGGGCCGAAGACCTCGCGCTGCAGGCGCTCCGTGCTGTCGATCTCGATGAGGGCGGGTGCCACATAGTGGCCGTTGAGCACGCCGTCCTTGCGCTCCACGCGGGTGACCTTCTGGCCCGCTGCGGCCATCTGCTCTATGTGCTCCTCGATCTGGCGGCGTGCCGCGTCGTCGATCACGGGGCCCACATCGGTGCTCAGGCGGTCGGGATTGCCCAGCGTCCACTCCTGCAGCGCATCGCGCAGCATGGTCAGCGTGCGGTCGGCCACCTCTTCCTGCAGGCACAGCAGACGCAGGGCAGAGCAGCGCTGGCCGGCCGAGTCGAAGGCCGAGGCCAGCACATCGGCCACCACCTGCTCGGCCAGGGCCGAGGAGTCCACCACCATGGCGTTCTGGCCGCCGGTCTCGGCAACCAGCGCAATGGGGCGGCCTGCGGGCGACAGGCGGTGCGACAGCTGGCGCGCAATCAGGCGTGACACCTCGGTGGAGCCCGTGAACATCACGCCGGCCACCAGCGGATGCGCCACCAGGGCGGCGCCCACGGTCTCGCCCGCACCGGGCACCAGCTGCAGCGCATCGCGCGGCACGCCGGCCTCGTGCAGCAGGGCCACCATGGCGGCGGCCGTCAGCGGGGTCTGCTCGGCGGGCTTGGCCAGCACGGTATTGCCGGCAGCCAGGGCTGCGGCCACCTGTCCGCAGAAGATGGCCAGCGGAAAATTCCAGGGGCTGATGGCCAGCACCACGCCCAGCGGGCGCTGCGTGGCGTTGTCGAAATGCGCAGCCACCTGGGCGCCGTAATAGCGCAGGAAGTCCACCGCCTCGCGGATCTCGGCCACCGCGTTGGGCAGGGTCTTGCCGGCCTCTCGCATGATCAGGCCCATCAGCGGCTGGCTGCGCTGCTCCAGCAGATCGGCGGCGCGGGCCAGCGCATCGGCGCGGGCGGCGGCAGGCGTGCCGGCCCAGATCGGCGCGGCCTGGGCGGCGCGGGTGGCGCAGGCCTCGGCCTCCGCAGCGGTGGCCTCGCGCACCCAGCCCACGATGTCGGACAGCTCGGCCGGATTGCGCATGGCCTGCCAGCCCTCGGCACGCGCCGGGTCGGCAGGCAGGTCGGCCTCTGCGGGCGCGGCCAGATAAGTCTGGCGCGTGCTGTGCAGCAGTGCGGCGGCCAATGAGGCCAGCTGCTGCTCGTGCGCCAGATTCAGGCCCTGGGAATTGGCGCGGGCCTGCGCGTCTTTCTCGCCCTGCCGTGCAAACAGGTCGGCCGGCAGTGCAATGCGCGGGTGCGGCGCACCCAGCCGGCCTTCAACGCGGGCGATCTTCATCACCTCGTCCACCGGGTCGGCCACCAGCTCGGAGACCGGCACGGAGGCGTCGCCGATGCGGTTCACGAACGAGGTGTTGGCACCGTTTTCCAGCAGGCGGCGCACCAGATAGGCCAGCAGCGTCTCATGGCTGCCCACGGGCGCATAGATGCGGCAGGGGCGGGCCAGCTTGCCTTCGGAGGCCGGGCCCGTCACCTGTGCGTACAGCGGCTCGCCCATGCCGTGCAGGCACTGGAACTCGTACTGGCCGCTGTAGTAGCTGCCGCCCACAGCCTGGGCCATGTGGTAGATGCTGGCCAGCGTCTGCGCGTTGTGCGTGGCGAACTGGGGGTAGACGGCGTCGGGCGCATCCAGCAGCTTGCGCGCGCAGGCCAGGTAGCTCACGTCCGTATAGACCTTGCGCGTATAGACGGGGTAACCGGCCTGGCCGCCTTCCTGGGCGCGCTTGATCTCGCTGTCCCAATAGGCGCCCTTGACCAGCCGCACCATCAGGCGGCGGCGGCTGCGGCGGGCCAGGTCCACCAGGTGGTCCAGCACCTGCGGGCAGCGCTTTTGATAGGCCTGCACCACGAAGCCTATGCCGTTCCAGCCCTTGAGCGAGGGCGCCGCGCACAGCGACTCCAGCAGGTCCAGCGACAGCTCCAGCCGGTCGGCCTCTTCGGCGTCGATGTTCATGCCAATGTCGTACTGCTTGGCCATCTCGGCCAGCCGCAGCACGCGCGGCAGCAGCTCGGCCATCACACGCTCGTACTGCGCTCGGCTGTAGCGCGGGTGCAGGGCCGACAGCTTGATAGAGATGCCCGGCCCCTCGAAGATGCCGCGCCCGTTGGACGCCGCGCCGATCGCGTGGATGGCCTGCTCGTAGGCCTGCAGGTAGCGCTGCGCATCCGCCTCGGTGGCGGCCGCCTCGCCCAGCATGTCGTAGCTGTAGCGAAAGCCCTGCTTTTCATAGGCGCGGCTGTTGGCCAGCGCCTCGGCGATGTCCTGGCCCGTCACGAACTGCTCGCCCATCAGCTTCATGGCGCGGTGCACGCCCTGGCGGATCAGGGGCTCGCCGCCCTTGCCGATCACGCGCGTCAGCGCCGAAGACAGGTTCTTCTCGCTGCTGGTGGATGTGAGCTTGCCCGTCAGCACCAGGCCCCAGGCCGCCGCGTTCACGAACAGCGAGGGCGAGCGGCCCACATGGGCGCGCCAGTCGCCCTTGCTGATCTTGTCGCGGATCAGCGCATCGCGCGTGGCACGGTCGGGAATGCGCAGCAGCGCCTCGGCCAGGCACATCAGCGCCACGCCTTCCTGGCTGGACAGGGAAAACTCCTGCACCAGCGCCGCCACGCCGCTGCCGGCCGGCGCATCGCGCAGGCCCTGTACCAGCCGGGTCGCCAGCTCGCGCACCCTGTCGGCCTGCTGGGCATCCTGGGCGCGTGCCAGCGGCAGCAGCACGGGCAGGCACTCGGGCTCGGGCCGGTGCCAGGCGGCCGTGATCGCGGCGCGCAGCGGCGTCTGCGGCAGGATGGATTGGGCGAATTCCAGA
The DNA here is from genome assembly GCF_055797465.1 of Delftia sp. PX-1. Lineage (NCBI taxonomy): Bacteria > Pseudomonadati > Pseudomonadota > Betaproteobacteria > Burkholderiales > Comamonadaceae > Delftia > Delftia sp. PX-1. Next base: position 6,224,698 of record NZ_CP184763.1, on the reverse strand, counting down.
AAGGGTTGCACCTCTTGGCTGGCATTGGGTTGCGCCTCTTCGATCGCGACATCGCCAGGGCTGTCGCCTGCGCCTGCAAGCCGGATGATGGTTGCGCCGCGCTCCAGCGCATCGACGTACTGGACGACGGCCTGCTTGATCAGCCAGTGCGGTGTGCGACCCATCTGCTGGGCTGCGACGCGGATGCGCTCGCGCAAGGCGTCGTCGACTTTGATGCCTACGGTGGTGGACATAATGGATTGGAAAGGGAAAGTGGTTTTTCGATGACTGGGGTGCAACCGGATTCGGCGTGATTTCACATGGGTTGCACCTTTTTTGATAGGGGGTAAACCCTTTGTGTTTGCCCAGGTAGGCTGGGTCCCGTGGAGCCCGTCCAGGCGGGCCGCTCTCACGGCCTCTCGGGTCTTCCCCCGGATGGCTCCAGCGCCTGCGCTTACTGATAGTGGATGGTGAACTCTGCGGAAGCATTGGCGCTGCCGGGTACAACCCGTTCTTCCGTTTGAACGTAGCGCCCCTGCAGCGGAATCGAGAACGCCGTCTGCCCTTGCGGAACGTCGCCAGCCAACCATCGGCTGGTGCCGTCCGCCTCTGAGCCGAACCGCACCGGCTTGCCGTTGCTGAGGATTTGCGCGGCAATGCCGCGTGCCGTGGAGGTCCTGTTCAGCGTGAGGTTGGAGGACGTGTTGTTGCGGTCGGTCACATCGGTCAGCGTCACGTACACCTGCGTTGCGGTTCCTGTATCGCCACCCGAGCAGTCCAGCTGAACGCTCTGTTCCTCGCTGCTAGCGCTGGTGGCTCCCACGCCACCGGACGACCTCATGAGTACGGCGCCCATGTCGAACCTTATTTCTTTCATCCTGACCTTGCAGGTAGGAACGCGGGGACGAATGACGACCGGGGCCGCGAAACGAAAATCGACCAGCAATTGTCCGGCCGCATCATTGGCGCGGGATTGAGCGAAAGAGCCAGATAAGATTCCACCGCTGGTGATGGGACCCATTTTGATTAATTCGATATCATAATAAAAGCTCGCTTCATTCCAATTGCCACTTGTCTTTGGAACTGTTGAGTAGACCAAAAAAGGGAACGGAATTGTGAAGGCGCTTAATTTTAACTTGATGTTCTTGATGGTTCCAGGGGCTGCATAGAGACCATTTTCATGAGGGCCGATGCCTGTGAGGTAGTCTTCTATTCCAGGAACACATTCAAACTGTGGTTTCTTGGATTCTGGGATTTTATTGGTAAGTTTCAACGGACCGCTGTATTTGTAGATGGTGCTTCCAATGTTGTAGTCACCAGGCGCGAATTCGGGAACTGTCATGCCGGAGAGCTCGGCCGTAAAGTACGGCAAGCCGTCGCTGGTGTTCAATTTGCACAAGGCCCATGTGGAAGGGGTAGTCAAGGCCCAAGTCAATGGAATAAATGAACTTTTGAGGATGCGAAGTGCATTTTTCACGGAGTTTCCTTTCGAGCATCAGGTAAGGGCTGCCCAATGCACCCATGAACGTTGATTCCCCAAAAGCTCAGAAGTACCAGACCGTGCTACTGATAGCTCATCGTGAATGTGGCATCACCATTGGCCTTGCCCGGCGTCACCTGGGCGGCGGTCTTCAGATAGCGAGCCTTCAAGGGAATATCCAGTTTGCCTTGCCCAAATACGGCGCTGCCTGCAAACCACTGGTTGGTATTGCCCGCGGCTGCGGAGTTCTGGCCGAATTTCAATGGAGTATCGAGCCTGGTGATCTGGATGGCTACGCCTGTTGCGTTGGATGCCTGGGACACCGTTGCGCTGTTGCCCCCAGCGCGATTCAGCGAAATATTGAAGGCTTGTTCGTTGGCTGTGGTGTCCACGGGCGTGGAAGACGGAAAGAACACATTCCCCAAAGGAAGATTTATGGTGGAGGCGGATACGCGGCAGGTGGGCACCTGAGGGATGATTTGTACTGGTGTGATTGTTTGAAAATCGACCAAGAGTTGGCCAGAATTGCTGCCGGCACGGTATTGCAATATTGAACCGCTCAATTTTTCAATCTGCTGCGTGCCGCTGGCGCGTAAATGGGCGCTATCGAAAAGCTTGTCGGTTGCCGCACCATGTGGTGTTTCCTGGGCGAGCGCGAACCCTCTTTGGGGAAGAGGGCTCACCTCAGGTTCAGGTCTTGTCCGCCGCCTTCAAGGCGCTGATCTTCAGGCTGGGCTGCAGGATGGCCAGCGGACGGTCAGCCCGCAAGGTTTGCTGCGGCGGCTTGTGCTTGCCGGTGCCTGCGTCGTGCCCTGCCGCTACGGGAGTTCTGCCCGCGTTGCCGATGACTGGTGCAGTGGTGGGCAAGGCGCTGATCTTGACGCTCATGCGCAGGCCGTCCAGGTCGCGCTCCAGCTGCAGTGCCTGCTGGCTGCCGCTCGGCTGTGTGGCACGAGCGGGCAGCACTGCCGCCGCAGTGACTGCCGGGGCGCTGGCGACTGCCGTGGCCGGTGCCGTTGCTGCCATGCGTTCCTGGGTGATGCCGGCCAGAGCCACAGCCGACGCAGCGTTGGAGGCTGGGGCGCCGGCCACGGCTGTCTTGGCATTGGTGGTTGAGGTTGCCGCGGTCTTGCCCGGCTTGGCAGATGCCACGTCGGTGGCCGCAGGCAGCAGCTTGTTGCTGGCCACGCAGGGCAGTTCCAGGCTTTGCGGCGGCTGGTGGGTGGTGCTGCGCTTTCTTTCAGGCAGCGTATAGGAGAGGTTGCAGCCCACCATGCCGGTGTCGGTCTTCCACTGCACCTGCAGCTCGCCCTGGTCTGATAGCCCGCGCGCCAGCAGCTTGCCGGCCTGGCCGATCACGCCCAACTCCTTGCCGTCCATGTCCAGCACGCTGGCGCCAAAGGGCACAGGCATGTTGCCGGCCTGCCGCGCGCGGATCACGGCCGAGCGGCCGTAGGCCGTCTTGAAGACCAGCAGCGGCACGGCACCGGCCAGCGGCGCGACGTGCTGGCTGGTTTCCTTGAGCTCAACGTCGGTGGAAAGGCCCTTGGGATCAATGGAGACCTCGTTCATCGAGAACGGTGTGAGGTAGGGCACGACGGCATAGCCCCGGCTGTCCACCTTCACTCCGGGCGCGTTGTTGATGCGCGCGCCCTCCGCGTTCTTGGCCTCCACGATGGCAAAGGTGTCAGACACCGATTGCGACAGCGTCACGCCGCCCGGGTGGGCCACGATGGCGCCACGCGCGCCTACCGAGAACTGCTGGTAGCCGCTGCTGGCGCTGACGCTGCCGCTGAGTTCGGTCTGCGATGCGCGGTAGGTGGCGTTGGCGCTGGCACTGGTGCTGCTGCCATTCATGCCACCGGTGTTGTGGTTGGCGCTGAGGCCGTAGGAGATGGCGTTGTCGTCGCCCAGCAGACCGGACAGGTTGGCCTGGGCCTGCACGCGGCCGCGCGAGTCGCGGTTGGTATTGGTGGAAAGCATCATGCCGCGCTCCATGCTGAGCGGAATCGACAGGCCCACGTGCAGGAACGTGTTGGACTGTCCCCAGGCATCACGCTGGCGCGCCGCAGAGAGGTTGTAGGAGATGTTGCGGAACGAGTTGCTGTAGCCAATGGCGTAGTCGACGTTGGAGCCCTGTCGGTTCCAGTACTTGGCAGTGGACGCCGTGAGGCTGAGGTTGCCTCCCCCAGGCCCGAACTGCTGTCCCATGACCAGGGAGGCGCGGTTGCGCGGCCGGTACAGGTCCGTGGAGGGCCGTAGCAGATTGGCCTGATCCCGTGCGCGCATGGCGTCGTTGAGGCCGAAGAATCCGTTGGTGGAGTAGCGATAGGCGGCAATGGCCACGTGGGTGCCGGTCTGGGCAAAGGATTTTGCGTAGCTGGCCCGCAGGCTCTGCCCGGAAAAGGAACCGTCGTGGGGGATGCTGGTGGAGGCGTGCGTGATGTCTGCACCGAAGGCGCCCCAGGGCGTGGTGAGCGCTGCGCCAATCATGGGCGAGATATGGCCCTTGGCCAGGGACACGCCGCCGTAGCCTGTCAGCATATTGGTGAAGCCGTGCTGCCACGTGGCCTGGGAGAACATGGGCGAGGTGTTGGGCAGGTGGCGCACCACGCCCGCAGTGAGGCTGTATCGGTTCTGCCCTTCACGCAGCGACAGCGGCACGGCCGCGTAGGGAACGGAGAAGCTGCGCACGGCGCCATTGGCCTCGGTGATGCTGACTTGCAGGTCGCCACCGTAGCCCGTGGGATAGAGGTCGTTGATGACGAAGGCGCCGGGCGCCACCGTGGTTTCGTAGAGCTTGATGCCGTTCTGCGTGATGGTGACTCGGGCATTGGTGTTGGCCACGCCGCGCACCACGGGCGCGTAGCCGCGCTGGGAGTCGGGCAGCATGCGGTCATCACTGTTCAAGCGTATGCCGCGAAACGAGGTGGAGTCCATCAGGTCGCCACCCGTGTAGGTGTCGCCCAGTATGAGCTGGGAAGACCAGTCGGCAATGTCGCGCTGTGCGTAGGTAGAGATGTTCTGGTAGTTGCCCCGTCCAGTGTCCGCCCAGCTGAAGGAGCCGTTGTGCCGGAAATGCCAGCGGTCGATGTTGACGCCGCCGTTCAGGCCCAGGTAGCTCTGCGTGGTGTTTTCTGCGTTGCTGGAGCGCCCGTGGTAGGTGTTGAACTGGTAGCCGAGCAGGCCGACAGGCACGCCGGCGCTCCATTGGTCGGGACTGACATAGCCGCGCACCGAACGGCGTAGCGAGGCCTGGGGCACGCTCAGGTCCAGTCGCTGCTTGCCGAAGTCGAAACTGGTCAAGGCGCCCGCAACGATCTGGTCCAGACGGTTGCAGCCACCGTCGGCCGCCAGCTTCAAGGCGGCCTCGGGCGGCAGGCGTGAGAGGTCGATGCCCACCTTCTCCAGCAGGGCCTTGTCCAGGCAGGGCAGCGCGTCCTGTGAGCCGGACTGGGCCTTGAACTGCACTTCGCGGCGGCCAACCCAGTTGCCGTTGATGTAGATGTCGGGGCTGTAGTTGCCGGGCGTGACCACGTTGGCGCGCGAGTAGCGCGAGACGTCAATGGTCTGCTTGCCGGTGTTCAGAAAGCTGGGGTCGAAGTCGACGGCAGCCGGCGTGGGCTGCCACTGGCCGGTGGACGTGGAGGTCGTGACTTCCTTGACCTGCTGCCCCTGCTGGGCCTCGGACTGCCAGCACACCAGCACGGAGAGCAGCAGCGCATGGCCGGGCTTCAGTTGGAAATATCCGGCAGGGCCTTGGCCTGGCCCCGGCATTGTTCCTTTTCCTTGCCTTGTATGCCGGCTTTTGATTCCCTTTTCTGAATCTGGAAAGAATGGCCTGATCATTTGCTTATCTCCTAATGCTGTGCGCCCGATGCAAAGCGAACGGCCAAGGCCGATGTGCCAGTCCCGGTAAAGAGACCGATGCCGTTTCGCCGGGTATTAACGCTGGGTATCGGTGTGCTGGCCGGGCTGAAAATGCAGTGGCATTAGATAATCAGGCCGGAAAGGACGGGGGATTCGCGTGGCTGTGCTCGCATTGCCCTGTTTATTGGGCGGAATTTCCGATTCTGGCTTCGTGGTTGAGACTGGCGCCCCAATCATTGATGCTGCTGAACATCACCGTGGCACCTGCCGCGCCAGCCATATTGACACCCGCAGGTTCCTTGATTGGAAAGGTGGCCACCTGGCCGGGAAGAACGGGCCCGACGCCTGCCTCGAAGGATTTGCCGCCGAGTTGCACTTCAACGCCAGCCACATTGACCACAAAGGCGCTGGGATTGCGTGCTTTCAACACAGGCTGATTTTTAGCGTCAACGTCTACCGACCATTGAAGCTGGGCAGGAGCTTCCTGGGCATTGCCGGGCAGGTTGCTGGGTCGGTACATGAGCTTGACACGGGTGCGAAAGGCGAACTGGAGATTGTTGGAGTCGCCTTCCATTTCCGCCTTGGGCGGGACGTCCAGCACGTTGAGCCAGAACAGGGATTCCTTGTCGGCAGGCAGTGCTTCGCCCGAATAGATGATGCGCAACGTCTGGCTCTTGCCCGCCTCGATGCGCATGATGGTGGGCGTGATGACGAAGGGAACGTCGATGTTCTCAGGCGATTCCTGGTTGTTGCCCTTGTCCAGCCAGGTCTGCACCAGGGCAGGTTTGCTGCCTTCGTTGGTGAGCTGGATGGTGGCTTCCTTCTCGCCACTGGGGAAGATGATGCGCGTGCCCGTCAATGTCACGCTGGCCTGTGCCGCCGTTCCAAGAAGAAGGGACAACAGGATGGCAGCAAGCCCATATGAACGTTTGATCGTCAGCATCGGAGAACTCTCTGGGTTTTGAGCGAAAGAATGGGGCCGGGCCCATGTCACGAAAGCAGAAGACACGGCATATCGACTACCGCAAGGCGGCCGATATGCCTGAAAGTCAGTGATTACTGATAGACCAGCGAGTAGGTCACCGAGGTGTCGGTGCGGCCTGCGGTCACGGGGCCGGTGGCCACGTATTCGGAGGCGAAACGCATGACGGCCCGGCCCGTGCCACCGACCTTGTTGTCGATGTCCACAAAGCGTGATTGGGCGGAACCGATCTTCAGACGCTCGTTGTTGCTGGGATCCACGATGGCGATCTGGACACCGGAGGCCACGGTGGGCGCACCAGTACCGCTGGCAGCTGCAGGCTTGAGCATGCCGGTGACCAGATCCACGTTGGGGCCGGCCTCGAAGAACACGGCGACTTTGGAGACAGGCGTCGTGGCGGTGGCGCTGGAGGCCAGCTCGCAGCCACTGAGTTCCAGCGAGAACGCCTGGCGGCCGACCGTGGCACCCACGGTGGCCAGCTGGTTGTTCGCCACGTTGGGCAGCTTCACGCCGTCCTTGGCGGCGCCGGCGACCGTGGTGTCCACCTTGCAGGTGGTGGTGACCACCTCGCCCGTGAAGTTGATGGTGCCGTCTGCTGCTTGAGCGGTGTTCATGGCCATCATGACCAGGCTGGCGACCGATGTCAGCAATGCGATCTTTTTCATGGGTATTCCCTCGAGTTGAAGAGATAAATGAAATTCCAGCAGCGATGAATGCGCTGATGGAATAAGAGATTGTGTGAATGGTTGAGTGGTTAATAAATCATCAGTGTTCCATGTTCACCTCATCAATCCAATGGTTGGTAACTGTCAGCATGGTCAATGATTTGCAGGGGTTGCGATCATGCTGGAATAGGTGGTGGCGCTGACATGGAGAAATTGTTCGGATGAGGGAGCGTTGGCGAGGGATGGGCGAGGTTTGTTTCTCTGGCATGTTTGGAATTGAATTGCTCAAAGACACCAGTGCCCAATGGCGCGGACGGGGTTCAGGAGAGAATATGTCAAAGAAAAAGGCGAAAAAACCTGTTCTTTGGGTATGTGATGGATTCTAGGTGTGCGCCGCCGTTATATGAAATAGGGCGCATTCTGATTATTTGAGCCTGAATCTAGGAATAGTCCTAGATTTGCTCTGTCGAATGGGGGAAAGAGGGTGCGCAGCCCGCCTGCGCCGGGCGGTTGCCTGTGCTGAGGGTGATGGTGTCTGCGGAGGGGGCGCGGGTCCCGCAGATCAGGAGGGGTGGTCGAGGGCGAAGGTCTGCAAGGGCAGCACCGGCCCTCGGCCCTGTGGATCAGGGGCGCTGGGACAGCAAATACTGCGCCATTTCGGCAAAGCCGTCGCCGCGCTCGGCCTGCGTGACATGGCGAGGCAGGTGCTTGAGCTGGGGCACGAAGCGCGCGATGTTGGCCACGCCTAGGCTGTGGGGCATGTGCTCGAACATCAGCTGGTCGTTGGTGGAGTCGCCGATGTAGATCCAGCGGTCCAGCGTGGCGTCGAGGTCGATGTCGAACAGGGTGCGCAGGATCCATCGCGCGCCTTCGAGCTTGTTGTGCGCGCCAAACCAGCCGTTGATGTGGATGGAGCTGACGGTGGCGTTCATGCCCGCCGCCTTCATGATGGCCACGCACCGGTCAATGTCCTGCTGGGGCATCTGCGCGAATTCGCTGTGGTCCACGGCAATGTCGCATTCGCGGCCCGCCGAGTCGGTGGCGCGCAGCGCGCCGGGCACGGTGGCCTCGATCTCGGCCAGCACCTGCTGCATGCGCGCGTAGTTTGCAGTGCGTGTGGCCTCGTCCTGCTGGTAGAGCTTGTCCAGCCCGCCCTGCGCATTGCGCCGCAGTGCCACGGCGCCGTTCTCGGCCACGATGGCATCCACGGGCCAGGCCTGGGCAAACGGCTCGCTCCAGCCTACGGGGCGGCCGGTGATCGGTACCACGCGCAGCCCGGACTGCTTGAGCTGGGCAATGGCATCAACGACATGGGCCGGCACCACGCCTTCCGTGGTCAGGGTGTCGTCGATGTCGGTGAGGATGCCGAGCGGCGATGCGGGAGGTGTCCAGAGGGACAGCGGCTGGAGGGTTGTAGGCACGGTCGTCAAAATGCAAAAAGCCGCCCGGGGCGGCTTGTAAAAGGGCAGCGTTTGCACGCACGGACCGTGCGCGCAAGGGCTCCATCCTACTGCCTGGCGAATTCGACGATGGCCTTGTAGAACTTGTCGGAGCCGTCCTTGGGGTTGTCTGGGGACAGCTCCATGCGGTTGACGCCGTGTTCGGCCGCGCCCTTGAAGCGCTGGTTGATCACCGAGAAGTAGTAGGGGCTGATGAAGGTGGCGCCTGCGTCATAGTGGGCCTTCAGCGCGGCCAGGTGCGTTCCGTCAAGTTTCCATTGCTGCGGATTGAACTCGGGCGCGCCGTAGCCGCTGCCGATCTGGTGCTGCTTCATGAAACCGCGCAGCCAGTCGCTGTTTGTGGCGCCGCCGTACATGTTCAGGCCCTGCTTCCAAGGTGCCTTGCCATCCAGGGTCTGGGTGGAGGCGAACAGCTGCGGATTCCACGAGGGGTTCACATCGGGAATGATTTGGTGGGAGTACAGCTTGGCTGCGGGCAGGCCCGCCTTGAGGGCGCGCTCATGGAAGGTCTTCAAAAAATTGAAGACTTGGGATTCTCGATAGTGGTTCCAGTCACGTGCCAGAGGGTTGTAGTAGACGTCCTGCAATGAGGGAGGCATGTCCAGCCATGAGCGAGCGCCCTTGCGCTCCAGCGCCGTAAAGGCTGGCATCCAACCAAGCCGCCGAGGCTCCAATCCGGGTGGTGGGCTGCTTTGATCCCGTGGCACCACCACGAAATCCACATCAGCCATTTTGTAGCGCCGCCCTTTGGATAGGACCACTACTTGGGCCACATGAGGACCGGGCTTCAGTTTGCTGAAGTCAATGTCGCGCCGAAAACCGGTGTTGGGGTTTGTGATTTCATCGACGGCACGGTAGACATCCAAGCGATTGAGGCTGCGGGCCATGGGTCCGACAAGCTTGCCATCCACATAAAGGTTGATTTTATCCACGATCTGTGCGGGATCCCAGAGCCATCCTGCAACAGGCAGGGTGCCGTCGGCATATGCGTCGTAGTGCTCGCCGAAGGAGCCGAGTTTCTCTTTCCGAATATCCTTGGAGGGGGCAGGGATGACATCGAAGGACGCGTAGTCCAAGCCGGTCTGCGCCTTGAATCGTTGAATGTCCCTGTAGTGTGTGCGGAGCCATTGTCGGAAGCCTTCTATCGATTCCGGGCTGTAGTCCGTCACACGGATGTCCCTATAGGCGCCCATTCCATTCTCGAAGTCTGGAAACATATGGTGAAGTTCACCGGCCAAAGTATAGGCCACGATGCGATTTTGCACGGGCAGAGGCAGTTCCTGGATTTTTTTTGCCACATGCTCAAGTGCCTTGAAGCGATAGTGGTTGACAGGAATTTCCGGATTTGTCGCAAGTGTATAGGGCAGGATGCTGTAGCCGAAGTAGTCCAACTGCAACGGCTTGCCATCACGCAACTGCATCAGATTCTCGGGAGTCTTGCGCAGGTCCTCTACGATGGGCCCTAATGAATCGAAATGGTCGGCCGCAAGATAAACAACGACGGGGCGTGGAATCTTTCGGATGACGTTCAGGAAACTGTCAACCTTGGAGTCGTCAATTTCCCAGCCCTTTCCCGTGCGGTGATATAGGTCGAGCAGTTGCAGGGTTGCCGTGTAGCCAATTTGAACAGAGCCTTTGGGGCCACCCGGTTCCAGTGTATCGAGGAGACGTGTGACAGCCGTGGCACCATCCATGCCGCGTTTGCGGCAGAACGCATAGGCCTCTTTGAGGGTCCGGATCTTCTTGTCTGCAACGGCCTCATCGCACAAATATATGCCCTCGACGGTGGGCGCGATAATCAAGGGCTGATCGGATGGCCTTGCAGCAGTTCCTGCCTGTGAAAAATTGGCCGTGGCAAACATCACCAGTCCCACCAAGTTCAGCGCGGAAAGATGGAATGATTTTGGTGAAATACGGGTTGGGGTCATTTGGGAAGACGCAGGAATTGCAGAGGCTTGGGTTATGCTAAAAAGCAGGGGCTCTTAAAAGATGCCCCTGGCCTCATTCATGATTTTCTGGATTATATTTTTCCAGCGTGTAGGGGAGTATCTGGGGAGAACTACTGTCGCGAGTTGGAGATTCGATAAAAGAGGAAGTTCCTGCTGTCAAGCGCCTTTGCGCGAGGAGAATCCGAACCAGGTGGAGACTTTTTTCTTGAATATCTGATAGAGCGGATATTCAACGAGGCGGTAGCAAAGCCAGGAAAATACCAGTGTGGCTAATATGCTTGCAAGAGCCCAGATGGTATTGGGAATTCGCACGGGTGATTTGAAATAGATGATGCTCATCGCAACGAGCACCATGATATGGCTGAGATATATGCTGTATGAGGCATCTCCCAGGGATTGCAGCAATTTCCACGGGGTGATGTTTTTTCGCTCAAACTCCATGGCGCAGGCCACAAGACAGCAGGAGAACCCGCCGAAAAGAACGGCTCTTTCTCCGGCGTGGAAAAATCCGGCCATCCCGCTGGCGTTCAAATTCCCATGAATTTGATAGAAGTATGCGGCAGCTAGAAAGGCAATGGCAGCAGTCGCCCAGATAGAGATATATTGCTGTGGCCGTCGACGGACGAATTCCGATAGCAGAAAGCCTGCGATGAACTCCACGACAAGCGGAGATGCGTAGAAGGGAATCAGCAGGCTCGCCTTGGCCTTCCCTTCATTTTGAGGGAGGTACATCCCGTTCTTGTACAGCCAGACATTGAAAATGATGATGCCAAGGCCACAGATCCCTAGGATCTTTGCCGCATAGCGTCTTTGCCAGAGGACAATCAAGGCAACGACGACATAGAAATACAACTCAAAACTCAGCGTCCAAGTAATGGGGAGAAGGTAGAGCATTAAATCCTGAGGCCACAGGAAGAAAGATCCCAACAGGCTTGTCTGAGGCTTGATATTTTGGAAATGCCATGCAGCGATGAGGTAAACAAAGAAAAATGGCCACCAGCCAATGTAGATTCGGCCAAATCGCTGCGTTAAAAAACGTGCGAATGAATGCCATCCAGGTTTTAGATTCCTCGTGGTTTCAGCCATTATCAGTCCGCTGATTACGAAGAATAAATCAACCCCAGCAAAACCCAGTCGAGTGACCGCTTCTGGCAATATTGTCAGTGTGAATGGCGTCACGGGTGGACTCATGTGGTGGAGTACCACCCAGAATGCGGCAAAGAATCGCAAAGTCTGCACGTTTTTTAACATTGGGGTTCCTCAAGAGGATAATCTATCTTTTCTGAAGTCTTTGAGTATGCATGCGTCCATTAGCAGCCCGCTAAGCGGCTCCTGAGGGGTGCTGCTAATATCGTGGTGCAGAAAGGCGATGAGGAACTGGATTCCAATGATGACAGGCAAGGCAGCGAGCATAACTGTTCCGCTGCTTGCCGGGAGATTGTCCAATAAACTGCTGATCCAATGAATTCCTCCGAAAATTATTCCGAAGGATAAAAAAAGAACGCCAAAGATGCTATATATGGTTCCGGCGTTAAAATCTCTTAGAAAATAATTGTAGAAATAGCGTTTTCCTATGCGGATGGCATGCTTTTTCAGGAATTCCGGGAGGATCTTGTTTATCTTGAGATTGGACTCCTCATCTGCATAGACTGCGTCCATGGGTATATCTTTGACGACAGCACGGATGGTGTTCAGCCGAAAGAGCATGTCGGTCTCGAAGAAGTAGCGTTTTTCCAGCTTGCTGATGGGTAGTTCTCGTAAGACGCTCGTGTGGATGGCTGTATATCCGTTGGACGGGTCCATGATGTTCCAGTATCCGCAGCTGATTTTGGTAATGAAGGAAAGTGCAGCATTCCCAAAAATGCGGATTTTTGGCATGGTTTGCACTGATTCAAGCCTGAAAAATCGATTGCCTTTTGTGTAGTCTGCTCTTCCTTGGATGATGGGGGTGACAAAAAGCGGAAGTAGTTTAGGATTCATCTGTCCATCGCCATCTATTTTGACTACGATATCCATTCCATCCTTGATCGCTTGACCATAAGCCGTGCTTACTGCCCCTCCCACGCCTTGGTTTTTTGTGTGGAAAAGTACCCTCACCCGAGGATCCTTGCAATTCTGCAGAATCCAGTTTCCACTGCCATCAGGGCAACAATCGTCTACGGCATATATTGTTGTTACGCAATCGGGTATTTTTTCTATCACCTCTATGACATGCTGTGTGACTTTGTAGCAAGGGATGGCAACTGAAATTTTCATGTGATCTGTTTTGTTAATTGGGTGCTTGGGATGCAATGGTTATCCCTGTTGCAATGAAGATGCCTCCGATAATAGTTTTAGGGTGCATTGGCTCGTTCAGAAATAGCCAGGCCAGACTGGGCACAATTATAAAGGCCAGTCCCATAATCGGATATGCCAGATACAGAGGTGCACTTCTCAGAATCCACACCCAGGCCAGCGTGGTGACTCCGTAAAGCGCGAAAGCCACAAGCAGCCAGCCATTGAGGGCAATATCCATCAGAGAGGGGGAAAGCGGAATAGCGGCTGCTGCCTTCTTGAAAAGCAGCTGCCCCAGCGAAATGCCGAGGACGCAAATAACAGCTAGACTGGTGAGAAAAGGTGTCATGTGTTGGAAGGTGTGTTGTCTTGGTAGGCGTGCTGCCCGGTGTTGCCAAGGCAAACATGACGGGCCGGGATGGCTGAGGAGCTTTCCTTGCGGCTCGGCTGCACTTAGGGCGCTGGTTGCAAAATGCTGCGGAAATCTGGATCGGCTGCGAGTGAGGTCCCATTGATGCGGATGTCAGACTAGGGCGAGGATTGATGGAGCAGGCAGTCGCCAGCTCGCCCGGTACGGTAGGCGTTGCTGATTATGCAGGTACGGCAGGCCGCGCGCGTGCAGTGTGCATGGCCTGTGGCGGCCGCGGCGGCCGCGAGGTACAGCTAGTGGAAATGCCGTACTGCGTTGGCCGGCCCATGCATTAGGTGCCATCGACTGCGGCCTTTTCCCACGAGCTACTTTGCCGCAGTCGAGTAAATTAGCCATCTTTCTGGCGATGCCTCGCCGCAGTCGAGGGATGTTGCCTGTGCTGACTTCACAGATTGCCGTAATACTGATGTTTCGTTTCCTTTTTGCCCTCATTTTTCTCTTTGTGTCGGTGGGGGGGCACGCCCAGGCTCCGGAGAAGACACGAGTATCGGGTGCGTTGGAGCATTGGTCGCTCGATGAGCCCAGCAGCAAGCTGTCGCTTACAGGGTGGGTGCTGGCAGGTCAGGACGGGACGGCTCCACCTGCGATGAAGCTTTCCATTTTGGGGACGGAATTCCAGGCGAAGGATGCGGCGTGGACTGCGAGGCCGGAGCTGTCGGCGGACAGCCCCTACACCGGTGGTCAGGTGGGCGTGGGCTTCGATTGGACGGTGACATTACCTGCGAAGCCTCCTGGCGGTGTGCATGTCATCCGGCTTGAGGTCGTCTACCCGGGGGGCCAGACATTCTTGCTGCAAAGCTCGTTGGGTGGCAGCCCCGAATTGATCGTCAAGAGGATAAAAAAAAGCCATTGGTGGGCGCTGGGGATCGTGCTGGTCGTCGTGCTGCTCATCCGTTTCGGCAGGCTTGAGCGCACAAGGCTGGCGCGCCGTCTGTCCCAGTGGACGCAGGAGCGAACGGGTTACCTGCTGATCGTCGGTGCCTTCGCCGTGCTGGTGACCGCTGGCATTACCGGCAGTTCGATGAATCTGCTTCTGGAGAGCCCGATAGGGCAAAGTCTGCTCAGCGCGAAGGGGAGCCAGGCGCGCCTGTTCGACCTGCGCGACATTCGTGGAGACGAGTGGGGCGTGCTTATGCCGAACGTGCTGGCTCAGGTCAATCATGAGCCGCAGTTTCCGGTCGTGAATACCAATATCGGTTTGAGTGGGCAGAACATGGGTGTGATCGGCATGACGGGTGTTCCGATCGCTAATTGGGCCGCTTTGGCCAAGCCTGCGACCTGGGGATATTTCCTGCTGCCGTTGCGCCAGGCCATGAGCTGGCAATGGCAGCTCCCGTTCTGGGGTGGCCTGCTTTCGGTCTGGCTGCTGCTCAACGTGCTGCGGCCTGACAGGCGCGGGCTCAATCTGGCTTTGTCGTTCGCTTTCTGCGTGGCCCCCTACGCTGCCGCCTGGTCCAACTGGCCCCTGTACGCCACGATGTTCCCGGCACTGGGTTTTGTGCTCGCATGCAAGCTGATGCAGACCACACGTCGCGGGCATGCGCTATTGCTAGGCCTCGGTCTTGGCTGGCTGATGGCGTGCTGGTTCCTAGTGTTGTATCCCACCTGGCTCATCATCGTTGGCAGTTTGCTGCTGTTCGTCGGTGTGGGCTGGTGCCTAGACAATCGTGATCGGCTGCATTGGGGCATGCCGCAGGTGCTAGGCGCCGTGGGGGCGGGGGTGGTTGCCGCGGCCCTGCTAGGCAGCTGGTGGATGGATACGCACGACGCCGTTGCATTGATGCGGGCAACCGAATATCCCGGCAAGCGAGGCGCGCTGCCCGGGGGGGATCTGGACTGGCTGTGGCATCTGCGTGGATACAACAACGCGGATATCGTGACACATGCTTCTGGAGCGCATACCGACCAGTCTTCCGCCAGTTCCTATTTCCTGTTGCCCTTGATGTTGCTTGTGCTTTGCGTTAGCCATCTGGTGCAGCGGCGAGAGCGGCGTTGGGCTGTCGCAGCATGCACGGCCTTCATTGCCTGCTACTGGATCTACGGCTTTGTCGGCGTGCCGATCTGGCTGGCCAAATACACACTTTGGGGAAATATGCCCACGTTCCGCATGGATGTGGGTATGGGGCTGGTGAGCGTCGTTTTGATTACATTGGCGGCCGAGAAGGGGGTGCTGGCCGATAAACCAGCGCCCGGTTGGTGGACGAGCTGGCTTGTGCCGGCACTGGCTGCTCTCGGCAGCGCAGTGGTGATTGCATGGATGCTCTATCGCACACCACTGTTTTTCATGCCGGAGGGCAGTTGGGTCTATACATCGGCCATGGTCATTGTCGGAACGATGATGTGCTGGTGGATGCTGAGGGGCAAAGTGGGCGCCGCCGTTGCCATGTTGATCGCCGTGCATCTGCTTGCAACACTGACTTTCAATCCTGTGCTGCGGGCGCCCAAGAGCGTGAGCCTAGCAGAAGGGAGTATCCCCTATGTCATCAACTCAGAGGGCAGACACTTGAGGACCATTTTGCTCAATGGCGACGGCATAGGGCCGCACATGCTCGCTGCAGCAGGATTTCCAATTTCCAATGGTGTGTTGTACTACCCGCACAAGGAGCTGTGGTCCAGAATGGGGTTGCCC
This sequence comes from Delftia sp. PX-1, assembly GCF_055797465.1. Lineage (NCBI taxonomy): Bacteria > Pseudomonadati > Pseudomonadota > Betaproteobacteria > Burkholderiales > Comamonadaceae > Delftia > Delftia sp. PX-1. The sequence continues at coordinate 6,208,980 of NZ_CP184763.1, read as the reverse complement.
GAAAAAGAATGGCCCGTGGTTAATCGCTATCAGCATCTTGGTTTCTACACGGACGCCAGTGTTGAAAATGTCTCAGGTTACCGTGCGTCTGCAGCATCGGTCGACTATGTACGCGTCGATATCCATCCACAACGGTTTGACTTCTCCAAGACAGGTGCTCAGCGCGTGGTTGTGGAAGCTGCACAGGCGAACGATCTGCGTTCCAATGCCTCGTTGACATGGATGGGCGAGTACAGGCGCCTGCACTGGTTTGCCATCAAAAAAGAGGGGCGATAGAAATCTTTACGGATTTGCCGAGCAAGGCTCTTGGGTCCGATGCATCAGGAGATCCTGCTGCACCAAGCCCTCCCCTTGCCTTCAAAGATCGTGAATTTCTGGGCGCAGGTCGGGGCTTTTGCTCGAACCGAATTCGGACTTTGCCCGGCTACTGGCCTGTGCCCCTGAATCGGGGCTGGCCTTCAGGGGAGCTTGATGGCCTGGTAGGCCGCCATGCAGTTCATGGGGATTGCTGTCTTAGCCACGCTGCAACGCCAACCCCGCATGCTCGCGCAGCGGATGGAAATGGATCTTCGGAAACCGCTCCTGCGCCAATCGCACGTCATAGGGTGACGTGCACAGATAGGCCAGCGTGTCGGCCGCATCGCGCGCCATGCGCAGCGGGTAGGCGTTCTCGAATTCGCGCAGTTCGCCCGGCGTGTCGGCCGTGATCCAGCGGGCGGCCGTGTACTGGCAGCCTTCCAGACGGATGTCGCAGTCGTATTCGGTGTTCAGGCGGTGCTGCACCACTTCGAACTGCAGCTGGCCCACGGCGCCCAGCAGCATGTTGCCGCCGGCTTCGGGCTTGAAGACCTGGATGGCGCCTTCCTCGCCCAGCTGCATCAGGCCCTGCTGCAGCTGTTTGGTGCGCAGCGGGTTCTTGAGCACCACGGTCATGAACATTTCAGGGGCGAAGAAGGGCAGGCCCGTGAATTGCAGGCTCGCGCCGTCGGTGATGGTGTCGCCCAACTGCACGCCACCATGCGTGGTGAAGCCGATGATGTCGCCCGCATAGGCTTCTTCGACGGCTTCGCGGCGCTGGCTCATGAAGGTCACGACCGAGGTGGGGCGCAGTTCCTTGGCGGTGCGCTGCACCTTCATCTTCATGCCGGGCGTGTACTTGCCCGAGGCTACGCGCACGAAGGCGATGCGGTCGCGGTGGTTGGCATCCATGTTGGCCTGGACCTTGAAGACCACGCCGGAGAAGCCTTCGTCCTCGGGGTGGATGATCTTTTCCACAGGCTGCTTGTTGACCAGCAGCGAGCTTTTGCGGGGGCCGGGCGGGGGCGACATGTCGACCACGGCATCCAGCACTTCCATGACACCGAAGTTGTTCACGCCCGAGCCGAAGAAGACCGGTGTGAGCTTGCCGGCCAGGAAGGCCTCATGGTCCCAGGGGGCCGAGGCGCCCTGGGCCAGTTCCATGCTGTCGAGCGCGTCGTCAAAGGCCTGCCCGAAGCGCGCACGCAGCTTGTCGGCCTCGGCCAGGGGAATGGCCTCGAAGTCCTGGGGGCGGCGTTCGCTGCCGGGCTGGAACACCGTCATGGTCTGGGTGAGCAGGTTGATGATGCCGCCGAACTGCTTGCCCTGGCCCACGGGCCAGGTGACGGGGCAGCAGGGCATGCCCAGCTCGCGCTCCACTTCGTCAAGAATGTCCAGCGGATCGCGCACTTCGCGGTCCATCTTGTTGACGAAGGTGATGATGGGCGTGTCACGCTGGCGGCAGACCTCGATCAGGCGGCGGGTCTGCGATTCGACGCCGTTGGCGGCGTCGATCACCATCAGCGCCGAGTCCACGGCCGTGAGCACGCGGTAGGTGTCTTCCGAGAAGTCCTTGTGGCCCGGGGTGTCGAGCAGATTGACCACATGGTCGCGGTAGCTCATCTGCATGACCGAGCTGGCCACCGAGATGCCGCGCTGCTTTTCGATTTCCATCCAGTCGGAGGTGGCATGGCGGCTGGCCTTGCGGCCCTTGACGGCGCCCGCGATCTGGATCGCGCCCGAGAACAGCAGCAGCTTCTCGGTCAGCGTGGTCTTGCCCGCGTCGGGGTGGGAAATGATGGCAAAAGTCCGGCGGCGCCGGGTTTCAGAGGCGTATGACACAGTATTGAAAGCGCAGAGGCAGGGCGGTGCCTGCCAGAAAAGGGAGACGTAATGTCTGTCGCGGGCGGCCATTGGGGCATGGAGCCAAGCGAGGCCGCAAATGGCCGCCATTCTACTTTCGCACCGGGAATATCGGCGAACAGGGATGTAAGTCGTGTCCCTGGTTTCTTGATGCCGTCTTGATACGGCACGTCGCAATCTCAATCCGCTTTTGACAGCCCCGGCCCTAGAGTTTTCCCCATCGCAACAACAGGTGCCGCCATGCGGCGCCGATGCGGGAGAAATCCCTATGACCCTGACCGAAATCACCGGATGGCTGGGCGCCCTGGGCGCCCTGGCTGTGTTTGTCTACCTCGGATACGCATTGCTGCGGCCCGAACAGTTCTGAGGTGGCGCAGATGCAAGACCTGATCTTTATCGCCCTGAGCCTGGGCTGCTTCGGGGGCCTGCTGGCCTTCGTGGCGGCGCTGGGCCGGATTTGACTGCCTGAAAGGAGACCTCCATGTGGTTGACCTGGATGGAATATGCACTGGTGCTGCTGCTGATGACGGCGCTGGCCGTGCCCATGGGGCAGTGGCTGGCACGCTGCTTCACGAGTGAGCACCATGCCTGGATCGAGCGGCTGAGCTTTCGCGCCCTGGGCGTGAACCCGGCCGAGCGCATGGGCTGGCAGCGCTACGGGCTGGCGCTGCTGCTGTCCAACGGCGCCATGCTGCTGCTGGGCTATGCGCTGCTGCGCCTGCAGGGCTGGATGCCGCTCAATGCGCTGAGCAATGCGGCGCAGACACCGGACCTGGCCTTCAACACGGCCGTGTCCTTTGTGACCAATACCAACTGGCAGGCGTATTCGGGCGAGAGCAGCCTGTCCAACGCCACGCAGATGGTGGCCATCACCTTCATGATGTTCGCTGGCGCGACCACGGGCGTGGTCGCCGCGGCGGGTGTCATCCGCGGCCTGGCGCGCTCCAGTGCCTCGGACCTGGGCAACTACTGGGTGGACTATGTGCGCATGCTCTGGCGCGTGATGCTGCCGCTGAGCTTTGTGGTGGCCCTGGTCTATGTGTGGCAGGGTGTGCCTCAGACGCTGGATGGCCAGGTCTGGGCGACGACGCTGGAAGGCGCTCGCCAGCAGATTCTTCTCGGCCCCGTGGCCAGCCTGGAGAGCATCAAGCACATCGGCACCAACGGTGGCGGCTTCTTCGGCATGAATGCTGCCCATCCGTTCGAGAACCCCACGCCGCTGACCAACGCATTCCACATCCTGGGCATGCTGCTGATCCCGTCGGCGCTGACCTATGCGCTCGGCTCCATGCTGCTGCGCCGTCGCCAGGGCTGGGTGCTGTTCGGCGCCTGCCTGGTGATGTTCGTGGGCTTTCTGGCGCTGGTGTTCACGGCCGAGCAGGCCGGCAATCCGCTGCTCACGGCCGCAGGTGCCGACCAGCAGATCAGCGCCACCCAGCCGGGCGGCAACATGGAGGGCAAGGAGCTGCGCTTCGGCATCGCCGATACGGCGCTGTTCGTGACCACGACCACGGCCGCGACCACGGGCTCGGTCAATGCCATGCATGACTCGCTGACGCCCCTGGGCGGGCTGGTGCCGCTGGCGCAGATGATGCTCAACTGTGTGTTCGGCGGCGACGGCGTGGGCCTGATCAACCTGCTGCAGTACGCCATCCTCACGGTTTTCCTGGCCGGCATGATGATCGGCCGCACGCCCGAGTTCCTGGGCAAGAAGATCGAGGCGCGCGAGATCAAGCTGGTGATGCTGGCCGTGATGGCGCACCCGATCTCCATCCTGGGCTTCACGGCGTTGGCTGCGGTCTGGCCCGACACCATGGCCAGTCTGACCAACCGGGGGCCGCACGGCTTCTCGGAGGTGCTCTATGCCTATGCCTCGGGCACGGCCAACAACGGTTCGGCCTTTGCGGGCCTGAATGCGAACACGCCGTTCTTCAACACCACCATCGGCCTGGCCATGCTGGCTGGCCGCTATCTGACACTGCTGCCCATGCTGGCCCTGGCCGGCAGCCTGGCGGCCAAGCCCACCGTGCCTGCGGGGCCGGGCACCTTCCCGACGGCCACGCCGCTGTTCATGGGCTTGCTGGTCTTCGTGGTGGTAGTGGTCGGTGGACTGACCTTCCTGCCTTCGCTGGCCCTGGGTCCTGTGGTCGAGCAACTGCAGATGCTGTCAGGACAGGTCTACCCCTGAACACCCCTGAGCCCGTTTTTTTCCTGGCCGCCTGCTGTGCCTGACACAGCAGCGCGGCGGAGGTTTCCGAAATGCAAGTTCAAACACACACTTCCGGCCCGTTGCCGGTGCTGCGCACCGATGCGCAGGTTCCATCCCAGACCGATGCCGGCGGGCTGCGCTCGCTGTTCGGCCCCAGCCTGCGGTCGGCGCTGTTCGTCGCCGTGGTCACGGGCCTGGCGTATCCGCTGGTCACCACGCTCGTGGCCCAGGCCGCGTTTCCCAAGGCCGCCAATGGCAGCCTGATCACGCGCCAGGGCTCGGTCGTGGGCTCGGCCCTGATCGGGCAGGAGTTCGCTTCGCCCCGTTATTTCCAGGGTCGGCCCAGCGCCACCACGGCGCCGGATCCCGACAAGGCCGATGCCACGGTGGCCGCGCCCTACAACGCCGCGCTGTCGGCCGCCACCAACCAGGGGTCGACCCACGCGGCGCTCAAGGAGTCCGTGGCGGCGCGCGTGGCGGCCTACCGCGAACTCAATGGTCTGGCTGCAGATGCCGCTGTGCCTGTGGATGCCGTGACGGCCTCGGCCTCCGGCCTGGATCCGCACATCTCTGTGGCCAATGCCGAGCTGCAGCTGCCGCGCGTGGCACGCGAGCGCCAGCTGCCTGTGGCCAAGGTCCAGGAACTGCTGCGCCAGCAGATGCAGCCGCGCGTTCTGGGCCTGCTGGGTGAGCCGCGCGTGAACGTGCTGCAGTTGAATCTGGCGCTGGACGATCTCTCGGCCGCGACGCTGCAGCCTGCGGCAGCCAATGCCGCCAAGGAGTAAGCCATGTCGCGCAAAACTGCTTTGTCCCTGTTCGATCCTTCGCTGGTGCGCCAGGCGCTGGGTGACTCCATCCGCAAGCTGGCACCGAGCGCGCAATGGCGCAACCCGGTGATGTTCGTGGTCTATCTGGGCGCCATCTTCACCAGCCTGCTCTGGGCCCAGGCCCTGGCGGGCGAGGGCGAGGCGCCTGCGGGCTTCATCCTGGCCATTGCGCTGTGGCTGTGGTTCACCGTGCTGTTCGCCAATTTTGCGGAGGCGCTGGCCGAGGGGCGCAGCCGCGCCCAGGCCGCGAGCCTGCGCAGCATGAAGCGCAGCACGGTCGCCAAGAAGCTGGAGCAGGCCAGCTACCAAAGCCGCTGGCATCCCGTGGGTGCGGAAGAACTGCGCTCGGGCATGTGGGTGCTGGTCGAGGCCGGCGACACCATACCGCTGGACGGCACGGTGATCGAGGGCGTGGCCTCGGTGGACGAGAGCGCCATCACCGGCGAATCGGCCCCCGTGATCCGCGAGGCCGGCGGCGACTTCTCTTCGGTCACCGGCGGCACGCGCGTGCTGTCGGACTGGCTGGTGGTGCAGATCACCGTGAACCCCGGCGAGTCCTTCCTGGACCGCATGATCTCCATGGTGGAGTCGGCCCGCCGCCACAAGACGCCCAACGAACTGGCGCTGACCATCTTGCTGGTCGGACTGACGCTGCTGTTCCTGCTGGTCATCGTCACGCTGCGGCCCTATTCGGCCTTTGCGGTGGAGCTGACGGGCAGCGGGCAGGTCGTGGGACTGACGGTGCTGGTCGCCCTGCTGGTGTGCCTGATCCCGACCACCATCGGCGGCCTGCTGTCGGCCATTGGCGTGGCAGGCATGAGCCGCATGATGCAGGCCAACGTGATCGCCACTTCGGGCCGCGCCGTGGAGGCGGCCGGCGACGTGGACGTGCTGCTGCTGGACAAGACCGGCACCATCACGCTGGGCAACCGCCAGGCCAGCGAATTCCTGCCCGCTCCCGGCGTGACGGCCGCGCAGCTGGTCGATGCGGCGCAGCTGGCATCACTGGCCGACGAGACACCCGAGGGCCGCAGCGTGGTCGTGCTGGCCAAGGAAATGCATGGCCTGCGCGAGCGTGACCTGGCAACCCTGCATGCCGTCTTCGTTCCCTTCACGGCCCAGACGCGCATGAGCGGCGTGGACATGCCGCAGCCCGACGGCGGCACGCGCAGCCTGCGCAAGGGCGCGGCCGACGCCGTGCGCCGCCACGTCGAAGCCATGGGCGGCAAGTTCCCGCCCGCCATGCTCAAGGTGGTGGAGGATGTGTCGCGGCGCGGCAGCACGCCGCTGGTGGTGGCCGATGGCGCCCGCGTGCTGGGCGTGATCGAGCTCAAGGACGTGGTCAAGCACGGCATACGCGAACGCTTTGCCGAGCTGCGCCGCATGGGCATCAAGACCGTGATGATCACGGGCGACAATCCGCTCACGGCCGCCGCCATTGCGGCCGAGGCCGGCGTGGACGACTACCTTGCCGAAGCCACGCCCGAGGACAAGCTGCGCCTGATCCGCGAACACCAGGCCGCAGGCCGCCTGGTGGCCATGACCGGCGACGGCACCAATGACGCACCCGCACTGGCCCAGGCCGACGTGGCCGTGGCCATGAACAGCGGCACCCAGGCGGCCAAGGAAGCCGGCAACATGGTGGACCTGGACAGCAACCCGACCAAGCTCATCGAGGTCGTGGAGACCGGCAAGCAGATGCTGATGACGCGCGGTGCGCTGACGACCTTCAGCGTGGCCAACGACGTGGCCAAGTACTTCGCCATCATCCCGGCCGCCTTCGTGGGCACGTATCCGCAGCTGTCGGCGCTCAATGTCATGGGACTGGCCAGCCCGGGCTCGGCCATCCTGAGCGCCGTGATCTTCAACGCGCTGATCATCATCGTCCTGATACCGCTGGCCTTGCGTGGCGTGCCCTACCACGCCATCGGCGCCTCGGCCCTGCTGCGGCGCAACCTGCTGGTCTACGGGCTGGGGGGCCTGGTCGTCCCCTTCATCGGCATCAAGCTGATCGACATGCTGCTGGTGGCTTTCGGCCTGGCCTGATCTTTGGCGGCAAGCCTGCCCGCCCGGGCAGGCACCGCCTTGCTTTCTCTGTACAAAAACCAAGATGAAATCCGTTTCTTCCATGACGGCCGCTTGTGCCGTCCCCCGTTTCTTCCCCCGTGCCTCGCTGGCTGCACTGTTGTCGCTGGCGGCTGCGTCCTGCCATGCCCAGGCCGAGACCTCCCCCGTCAACGCTGCCAGTGCCGATGCCCAGCAATCGCCCGCACCCGCCTACGCGCTCACCGGCAGCGTGGCGCTGCTCAGCGACTACCGTTTCCGTGGCATCTCGCAAAGCTGGATGGGGCCGGCGCTGCAGGGCGGGCTGGAGCTGTCGCTGCCGCGCGGCGCCTACCTGGGCGTGTCCGGCTCCAGCGTGTCGCGCCACAGCTATCTGGACGGCCGCGCGCTGGAGCTTGACCTGTACGGCGGCTGGCGCACCGAGCTGCTGCCGGGCTGGACGGGCGACATGGGCCTGCTGCACTACAACTACCCCGGCGCGCGCGTGCCCCGCGGGGATGGCAGCGGCGGCGTGCGCTACGACACCACCGAGGCCTATCTGGGCGTCACCCACGGCGGCTTCAGCGCCAAATGGTCGCTGGCGCTGACGCCTTACTTCGGCCTGCGCGACAGCACGGCGGCCACGGCCTTTGCCGAGGCACTTCCCGGCAGCGGCAGCTCACGCGGCAGCAGCTATCTGGACCTGAACTACCAGCATCCGTTGGGCGACTGGGCGGTGCTGGGCCTGCATGCCGGCCACACGCAGGTGCGCAACTACAGCGAACTGTCGTACGCCGACTGGCGCGTCTCGCTGGCCCGCAGCTGGGGGCCATGGACGGCCACGCTGGCCTGGGCCGGCACCTCGGCCGACACGCGCTACTACCGCGCGGCCAATGCGGCAGGCCAGATGCAAAGCCTGGGCCGCAGCGGCTGGGTGCTGTCGCTGTCGGCGGCGTTCTAGTGTGGGGGCACGCTCTGGTGCTAGGCTGAGAACCATGCCCATTTCGTCCTCTGCCGAGCCGGCGCCGCCCGGTCTGCCGCGCCCCGATCCCGACGCCCTGGTCGCGCGCCTGCGCCATGAGCGGGCGCAGGAGGGGCGGGGCAAGCTGCGCATCTACTTCGGATCGAATGCAGGCGTGGGCAAGACCTACGCCATGCTGGCCGCCGCCCAGCGCGAACGCCAGGGGGGCCGCGAGGTTCTGGTGGGACTCGTGGAAACCCATGGCCGCAAGGAAACGGCGCAGCAGCTGCATGGCCTGGAGCAACTGCCGCTGCGCGAGCTGCCGCACCAGGGACGGACGCTGCGCGAGTTCGACCTGGATGCGGCGCTCGCGCGGCGTCCGCGCGTGCTGCTGCTCGATGAACTGGCGCACAGCAATGCGCCAGGCTCACGCCATCCCAAGCGCTGGCAGGACGTGCAGGAGCTGCTGGACGCAGGCATCGATGTCTGGACCACGATCAACGTGCAGCACCTGGAAAGCCTGAACGACGTGGTGGGCGGCATCGTCGGCATCACGGTGCGCGAGACCGTGCCCGACCAGATCTTCGACGATGCCGACGAGGTCATCGTCGTCGACATCTCGCCCGACGAGCTGCTGCGCCGCTTGAAGGACGGCAAGGTCTACATGATGGAGCAGGCCGAGCGGGCCTCGCGCAACTTCTTCAGGCGCGGCAACCTGCTGGCGCTGCGCGAGCTGGCACTGCGCCGCACGGCCGACCGCGTGGACGAGGACATGCGCGACTACCGGCGCGAGCGCTCCATAGGCACGGTCTGGCCTGCGCGTGAGCGCCTGCTGGTGGCCGTGGCAGGTCATGCGGGCGACGACGCCCTGGTGCGCCAGGTGGCGCGCATGGCACGCCGGCTGGATGCTGGCTGGATGGTGGTGTACGTGGACGCGCCCCAGCGCCAGCACCGCCCACGCAGCGTGCAGGCCGCCGTGCTCAAGACCCTGGCCCTGGCCGCACGCCTGGGGGCCGAGACGGCCACGCTGCCGGGCGCCGATGTGGCCGAGGCCCTGGTTGCCTTCGCGCGCGAGCGCAACGCCAGCCGCCTGGTGCTGGCCCAGCCGCCGCGCCCGGCATGGTCGCCCTGGCGCTGGTGGGGCCGCAGCCTGCCCGACCGCATCGTCCAGCTGCATCCCGACATCGACGTGCTGGTGCTCTCCGGGGGCTCCAGCGCGGCCCGGACCGAGGCCGCGCCTGCCGCACCGCTGCGGCGCAGGCCGCTGCCCTGGAAGGGCTATGCCGGCGTGACCCTGGCCTGCTTGACCGCCACGGTGCTGGCCGAGCAGCTGCTGCGCATCTTCGACCCGGCCAACGTGGTGATGCTGTTCCTGCTCATCGTCGTGCTGTCTTCGTTGCGCTGGGGGCGTGGCCCGGGCGCCTGGGCGGCGCTGCTGTCGGTACTGTGCTTCGACTTTTTCTTCGTGCCCCCGCGCGGTTCCTTCCATGTCAACGACACGCAGTACCTGTTCACCTTCGTGCTGATGCTGGGCGTGGCCCTGGTCTGCGGCCAGCTCATGGCGCGGCTGCGCCACGAGGCGCGCGTGGCGGCCGAGCGCGAGCGGCGCGCGGGCGCCCTGGCGCGGCTGGCGCGCGACCTTTCGGGCGCGCTCACGCAGGAGCAGGTGGTGGAGATTGCGCTGAGCACGGTCTCGGGCGTGTTCGACGCCCAGGCCGGGCTGCTGTTGCCCGATGCCGACGAGCGCCTGCGCCCCGCCGGCGGCGGCTCCTGCCCCATGGACGACAGCATTGCGCGCTGGGCCATGGACCACGGTCAGCAGGCCGGCCAGGGCACGGACACGTTGCCGGCCGCGCCGGCCCGCTACGTGCCGCTGGCGGCGCCCGTGCGCATGCGGGGCGTACTGGTGCTGCAACTGCGTGCGCCCCAGCGCCTGGAGGTGCCCGAGGAGCAGCGCCTGCTGGAGGCGTGTGCCAGCCAGGTGGCGCTGGCGCTGGAGCGTCAGCACTTCGTGGCCGTGGCCCAGCAGACCCAGATCGCCATGGAGGGCGAGCGCATGCGCAACACCTTGCTGTCGGCCGTCTCGCACGACCTGCGCACGCCGCTGACCACCATCCTGGGCGCGGCCGAGGCCGCGCAGCGCCATGTGCCGCCGGGCGGCGCAGCCGACATGCTGGAGCAGGTCCGCATCCAGGCCCAGGCCATGCAGCGACTGGTGGAGAACCTGCTGGACATGGCGCGCCTGCAGCAAGGCGGCGTGCACCTGCAGCGCGAATGGCTGCCGATGGATGAAGTGGTCGGCAGCGCGCTGCGCCAGATGCGCGCGCGCCTGCACGAGCATCCCGTGAGCACCGACGTGCCCGCCAGCCTGCCGCTGCTGCAGCTCGATCCCGTGCTCATGGAGCGCGTGCTGGTCAACCTGCTGGACAACGCCGCCAAGTACACGCCGGCCGGCACGCCGCTGACCATCCACGCACGCGAACAGGACGGCGAGGTGCTTGTGGCCGTGCAGGATGGCGGGCCCGGCCTGCCGCCACACCTGCCCGTGGAGACGCTGTTCGAGCCCTTCACGCGCGGCACGGCCGAGTCCACCGTCTCGGGCATAGGCCTGGGGCTGGCGCTGGTGCGCAGCATTGTCGAGGCCCATGGCGGGCGCATCGAGGCCGCTGCCGCGCGCCCAGGCCCCGGCACCGTGTTCACGCTGCGCTTTCCGGTGCCGGAGCAGCCATTGCTCGATTAGAGTCTTGCGCCATGAGCACGCCCACCAACCGCATCCTGATGATCGAGGACGACCCCGGCATCCGCCGCTTCGTGCGCCTGGTGCTGGAGGACGAGGGCTGGCAGGTCTTCGAGGCCGACAGCGCGCGCCGGGGCCTGATCGAGGCGGCGAGCCGCCAGCCCGATCTGGTCATCCTCGACCTGGGCTTGCCGGATGCCGACGGCAAGCAGGTTCTCACCGAGCTGCGCGGATGGTCCTCCGTGCCCGTGCTCGTGCTCTCCGCGCGCGAGCGCGAGGACGAGAAGGTGGCCGCCCTGGACGCCGGCGCAGACGATTACCTGGTCAAGCCTTTCGGTGTGCCCGAGCTGCTGGCCCGGCTGCGCGTGATGCTGCGCCGCCGCCAGCAACTGGGGGCCGCAGGCGGCGCAGTTGCATCCAGCCAGGTGCACTTCGGCCAGGTGCAGGTGGACCTGGCCACGCACGAGGTGCGGCGTGCGGGCCAGCCGGTGCACCTCACGCCCATCGAATTCCGCCTGCTGGCGGCGCTGATCGCCGCCCAGGGCCGTGTGATGACCCACCGCCAGCTGCTGCTGCAGGTCTGGGGACCCGAATACCTGGGCCGTGCCCATTACCTGCGCGTGCACATGGCCAATCTGCGCCAGAAGATCGAGGACGAGCCGGCCCAGCCGCGCCACCTGGTGACCGAGCTGCAGGTGGGCTACCGGCTTGTGGGGCTGGGCGGTGAGGCATCCCCGGGATCGGTATAATCAGCGCCTCTCCGAGGAGCGTTGCAGCAGGCCCATTCACCAGATGCGGTCTGCGAGGCTCGGAGTCATACCTGCAACGACGCTCGCCCACGCTTTCTGTGCGGTGAGCTTTTTTTCGTCTCCCGCAGAACGTGGTTTTTCATTCATCTTTTGGAGAAAACCATGAACGCTGCTGTTCGTCCCGTTTCCGCCGACACGGCCATCGCTGACATTTCCCTCGCCGCCTGGGGCCGCAAGGAAATCCTGATCGCCGAAACCGAAATGCCCGGCCTGATGGCCACGCGCGAGGAATTCGCCGCGGCACAGCCGCTCAAGGGCGCGCGCATCGCCGGCTCGCTGCACATGACCATCCAGACGGCCGTGCTGATCGAGACGCTCAAGGCCCTGGGCGCCGACGTGCGCTGGGCCTCGTGCAACATTTTCTCGACGCAGGACCATGCCGCCGCCGCCATCGCCGCCACGGGCACGCCCGTGTTCGCCATCAAGGGTGAATCGCTGGCCGACTACTGGGACTACACCCACCGCATCTTTGAATTCGGCGCCGCCGGTACCGAAGGCGAAGGCCCCAACATGATCCTGGACGACGGCGGCGATGCCACCATGCTGCTGCACCTGGGCATGCGCGCCGAAAAGGACCTGTCCGTGCTGGACAACCCCGCCTCCGAGGAAGAGAAGATCGCCTTCGCCGCCATCCGCGCCAAGCTGGCCCAGGACCCCACCTGGTACACGCGCAAGAGCGCCCACATCATCGGCGTGACCGAAGAGACCACCACCGGCGTGCACCGCCTCAACGAGATGTCGGCCAAGGGCACGCTGAAGTTCCGCGCCATCAACGTCAACGACTCCGTCACCAAGAGCAAGTTCGACAACCTCTACGGCTGCCGCGAATCGCTGGTGGACGGCATCAAGCGCGCCACCGACGTGATGATCGCCGGCAAGGTCGCCGTGGTGGCCGGCTACGGCGACGTGGGCAAGGGCTGCGCCCAGGCGCTGCGCGCGCTGTCGGCCCAGGTCTGGGTCACCGAGATCGATCCCATCAACGCCCTGCAGGCGGCCATGGAAGGCTACAAGGTCGTGACCATGGAGTGGGCGGCAGACAAGGCCGACATCTTCGTGACCACCACCGGCAACCGCGACATCATCCGCCACGAGCACATGGTGGCCATGAAGAACGAAGCCATCGTCTGCAACATCGGCCACTTCGACAACGAGATCGACGTCGCCTCCATCGAGCAGTACCAGTGGGAAGAGATCAAGCCCCAGGTGGACCACATCACCTTCCCTGACGGCAAGAAGATCATCCTGCTGGCCAAGGGCCGCCTGGTGAACCTGGGCTGCGCCACCGGCCACCCCAGCTTCGTGATGAGCGCCTCGTTCGCCAACCAGACCATCGCCCAGATCGAGCTGTTCACCAAGCCCGATGCCTACGAGGTCGGCAAGGTCTACGTGCTGCCCAAGATCCTGGACGAGAAGGTTGCCCGCCTGCACCTGAAGAAGGTTGGCGCCATGCTGACCGAGCTGACGGACGGCCAGGCTGCCTATATCGGCGTGAGCAAGCAGGGGCCCTACAAGCCCGAAACTTATCGCTACTAAGCACCCCCTGAGGCGCTGACGCGCCTTCCCCCTCTCTATCCGCTTCGCGGGGGAGGGGGACGACGCCCTCGCTGCGGGGCGGCCCTTGCTTGGCGTCCCTGAGTTGGGTCGCGCCGGTTTCGGGCATTAGTCAACTGAGATTTCCTGGAGCGACGCTATGCGCGCAGATGTATTTTTGGTGGAAGCCGGCCATGCGGCCACGCGCTCGCAGGCGCAGCGGCTGATTGCGGGTGGCGTGCAGTGGCGCATGACGCCGCTGACGCCTTGGAAGAAGGTTGCCAAGAACGGCGACGAGATTCCCGCGGGTGCCGAGCTGCAGTTGCTGGACGGGGCCGAGGCCCGGTTCATCTCGCGCGGCGGGCTGAAGCTGGAAGGCGCGCTGGCGGCCACCAAGTTGTCGGTGGATGGCCTGCGCTGCCTGGACGTGGGCCAGAGCACGGGCGGTTTCACCGACTGCCTGCTGCAGGCAGGCGCCGCCCAGGTCATCGGCGTGGACGTGGGCCATGGCCAGCTGCATGACCGGCTGCGCTCGGATGCGCGCGTGATCTGCGTCGAAGGCGTCAATGCCCGCGCGGTGACGGCAGAGGGCCTGCAGGAGGCCTGCGAGGAAGTGCTGTCCGAACGCTGGGAAGAAGATCCCGACGACAACGACACCCAGCCCGTGGCGCCCTATGCCTGGATGCGCAACGGCGGCGTGGTCGACGAGGACTACGACGACAGCGACGACGCCAAGGAAAACGAGATCGAGGCCTTCAAGGCCGAGCGCGCGGCCAAGGGCAAGGCGCGCGATGAGGGCACGGTGGCCACGCAGCGCCGCCGCCGCGCCGAGTTTGCCGACGTGGACATCACGCCGCAGTTCGACTTCGTCACGGGCGATCTGTCCTTCATCTCTCTGACCCTGGTGCTGCCGGCCGTCACGCGCCTGCTCAAGCCGCATGGCCAGCTGCTGATGCTGGTCAAGCCGCAGTTCGAGCTGCAGCCGGGCCAGGTCGGCAAGGGCGGCATCGTGCGCGATGCGGCCCTGTTCACCGAGGTGGAGCAGCGCATCCGCACCTGCCTGGGCGAGCTGGGCCTGGAGGTCAAGGGCTGGATGGAGTCGGCCATCGAAGGCGGCGACGGCAACCGCGAATTCTTCGTGCATGCCCAGCAGGCGGCCGTGGTGAAGGAGCCAGAGCAGCCTGAAACGCAGGACGACGACGAGCCCCGCTCGGCCGTGAAGGCCGCTCCTAAGCCGGCCGCGCCTAAGCGCGTGTCCCGCACCGTGCTGCGCGAGCAGCGCAACGAGCGTGTGATTGACACCAGTACCGAGTTCGGCGTGCCCGGTCCGGGCCGCGCCAAGCTGCGCAAACGCAACGAATGAAACACTGAGCAGCGAGTCTTACATGAGCTTTCCGATCAGCTTCGAGTTCTTCCCGACCAAGACGCCCGAGGGCGCGACCAAGCATGTGCAGGTGCGCAAGAACCTCTATGCGCGCAAGCCCCAGTTCTGCTCCGTCACCTATGGCGCGGGCGGCTCCACGCAGACGGGCACCTTCGCCATGGTGCGTGACATCCAGAACGAAGGCGTCAGCGCGGCATCGCATTTCTCCTGCGTGGGCGCCACGCACGACAAGGTGCGCGCCGAACTGCAGGAGCTGAAGGCCATGGGCGTGCGCCGCATCGTCGCGCTGCGCGGCGACCTGCCCAGCGGCTATGGCCTGGGTGGCGAATTCCAGTACGCCAGCGATCTCGTGGAATTCATCCGCCGCGAGTTCGGCGACTGGTTCCACATCGAGGTGGCGGCCTACCCGGAGGTCCATCCGCAGGCGAAATCCCCACAGTCCGATCTGGATGCGTTTGCGGCTAAAGTGCGCGCTGGCGCGGATTCCGCGATCACCCAATATTTCTACAATGCCGACGCCTACTGCCGTTTCGTTGATGCGGCGCGCGGCATGGGGCTTGATGCACCGGTTGTTCCCGGCATCATGCCCATCACCAGCTCTACGCAGCTGATGCGCTTCTCGGACGCCTGCGGCGCCGAGATCCCGCGCTGGATCCGCCTGCGTCTGCAGGCTTACGGAGATGACACGGCGTCCATTCGCGCCTTCGGCCTCGATGTCGTGTCCCGTCTATGCGAGCAGTTGCGCAGCCAGGGCGCTCCCGGGCTGCACTTCTATACGATGAACCAGAGCGTCGCCACGCTGGAAATCTGCGATCGATTGGGCCTTTGAGCGCGCAGCCACTGCGCCGGCCCCGGGCGACCCTCTAGAACTTGGGAACGGTCAGGCGTTCCCTGGAGGTTTTTGCCCATGGATCGTGGTTTTCGACGCCTGCACTGGCGCTGGCTGGCCATGTGCGCCATCACCGCCACCCTGGCCGGCTGCGCGCCGGCTCCCGTGGCACAAAGCGATGCCGAGTCCGGCGCCCTGACCGCAGGTGCGGCGGCAATGGATGAAGGCCAGACGCCAGCGGCCGTGCCCTCGGCCGGCAAGCGCGGTGGCCGCACATCGCGGGCCGCGCAGCCGGCCGGCAAATCCCCGGATGCCAAGCCCTCCGAGTCGGCCTCGCCCGAAGACAGTGCCGAGGCTCCCTCCAATCCCGACTTCGCCCTCGTGCCCTCGCGCGACAGCGACCAGCAAGGCCTGGCCTCCTGGTATGGCCCGGGCCTGCATGGCCGGCTGACCGCCAGCGGCGAGCGTTTCGACAAGGAAGAATTGACGGCCGCGCACCGCAGCTTTGCCTTCGGCAGCCGCGTCTGCGTGCGCAGCGCCGCCACGGGCAAGACAGTGGTGGTGCGCATCAACGACCGCGGGCCGTTTGCGCCTGGCCGCGTGATCGATCTGAGCCAGGCCGCAGCGCAGGAGCTGGGCATGGTCGGCCTGGGCATCAAGCCCGTGGAGCTGTGGCAGCTCGACGATGGTGAGCAGGAATGCCCCGAAACCCTGGTCACGGCCAGGAAGGCCAAGTCCATCGAGAAGACGCAGCAGGCCAAGGCACAGGCACAGACAACACAGGCACGGACCCGGGTTCAGGCCAAGGCGCCGGTGCGTCCGCGTGTCCAGGCCAAGGCGCCTGCCCCCAGGCCCAATGCACGCACGGCCGTGGCCAGCCGTGCCGTCCCTGCCGCCAAACCGGTGGCGAAGGCTGCGGCGCCCGCCGCTGCCCTGTCCACCGCAGTGGCCTCTGCGGCCTCGAACGCGCGCTGAACGGGCTCAGCCGCCGGATTCGAGCGTGAAGGCCGCGTTCTCGTCCTGACCGAGCAGCTTGACCAGTTGCGGCATGGCCGGCTTGAGCTGTTCCTTGAGATTGAACGGCGGATTGATCAGGAACATGCCGCTGGCCGGCAGGCCGCCGCGCTCCGAGGTCTTGTTGCTCTTGACCGTGAGCTCCACATGCAGCCAGCTCTTGCCGGCCTTGGTGGTCATGGTCTTCAGGCGGCGCGGCAGATCGTGCGCCTCGGGGCGCGGGATGATCGGATACCAGAACGCATACGTGCCTGTGGCAAAGCGCTTGAGGCTGTCGGCCGCCATGTCCAGCACCTTGGCGTAGTCGCTCTTGAGCTCGTAGCTGGGGTCGCACAGCACCAGGGCTCGGCGCGACGGCGGCGGCAGGAATTTCTTGATGCCCTCGAAGCCGTCCTCGTGCAGCACGGCCACCTGGCGGCCGGCTTCGAGCTGGGCAATGTTGCCGGCCAGCGAGCGCATGTCGGTGGGATGCAGCTCGAAGACCTTGAGCTTGTCGCGCTCCTGCACGCGCAGCAGGGACTGGATGATGAACGGCGAGCCCGGATAGTTGCGCAACTGCGCTCCCTGGTTGAAGGAACGCACCGAGGCGATGTAGGCCTGCAGCACCGGGGCCAGCTCGGACTCCTTGGCCTGGGCCAGGCGCAGGATGCCGTCTGCGGCCTCGCCGCTCTTGTTGGCATAGTCGCCGTCCAGACGGTACAGGCCGGCGCCGGCGTGCGTGTCCAGCACCGTAAGGGCGGCCTCCTTCTGGAGGAGGTATTGCAGGGTGGCGATCAGCACGGTGTGCTTGAGCACATCGGCATGGTTGCCTGCATGGAAGGCGTGGCGGTAACTGAACATAGGCGTGATGGTAACCAGCCGCGCTGGCGGGTGGACACCCATGGCGGCTGCAAGGTTGCCCGGCGCTGGCGCCTCGCGGCGAGGGCTGCCGGGGACTTGCGGATCGGGGGGATGGTGCGGTTGCGCCAGTTTTGTATAATGGCGGGCTTCGCAGCGATTTTATGGGTCCCGCGGCGAAGTTTACATCCCCGCCTAAGAGGCTTCCTTTTTGAAGAAGCACCGACCGCGGAAAAGGGCCCGCCAAACCTTTCTTGAAAGAGAAAACTCATGTCTACATTCAGCGCAAAGCCCGCTGAGGTGCAACACGAGTGGTTTGTGATTGACGCCACCGATAAGGTGCTCGGACGTGTCGCCAGCGAAGTGGCACTCCGTCTGCGCGGCAAGCACAAGGCCATTTACACACCTCACGTTGACACCGGCGACTTCATCGTCATCATCAACGCCTCCAAGCTCAAGGTCACCGGCACCAAGAACCTGGACAAGGTGTACTACCGCCACTCTGGTTTCCCCGGCGGCATCACTGCCACCAACTTCCGCGACATGCAGGCCAAGTTCCCCGGCCGCGCTCTGGAAAAGGCCGTCAAGGGCATGCTGCCCAAGGGTCCCCTGGGCTACGCAATGATCAAGAAGCTCAAGGTGTACGGCGGTGCTGAGCATCCCCACACCGCCCAGCAGCCCAAGGCTCTGGAAATCTAAGGAGACCTAGATGATTGGTGATTGGAACAATGGCACCGGCCGTCGCAAATCCAGCGTCGCACGCGTGTTCCTGAAGAAGGGCTCCGGCAAGATTACCGTGAATGGCAAGGACATTCAGGAATACTTCGGCCGCGAAACCTCGATCATGATCGCAAAGCAGCCCCTGGCTCTGACGAGCAACCTGGAAGCTTTCGACATTCAAGTGAACGTCCACGGTGGTGGTGAATCCGGCCAGGCCGGCGCTACCCGCCACGGCATCACCCGCGCCCTGATCGACTATGACGCAGCGCTCAAGCCCGTCCTGAGCCAAGCCGGCTTCGTGACGCGTGACGCTCGTGAAGTCGAACGTAAGAAGGTCGGCCTGCGCTCCGCACGCCGCGCCAAGCAGTTCTCCAAGCGTTAATCCGCTGGCACTGCAGGAAAGTCCCCCGGGGCTTTCCCCAGAAAAAAACCGCCTTTGCCGGCGGTTTTTTTCTGGGCGATGCAAACCTTTCTCATTCAGTGGGCAATGCCCCCACTTGCACTGTCGTCAAGCCGGCAGCCCCGGGAATTCCCGAGCCCTTTGCTGTACCATTCGGGCCAATTGAGAACTTCGGAGTATCCCCATGAGCGCCGTCGCAGAAATCACCGAAACCACCACCGCCGAAATGCCCACCCCGATCGTCTTCACCGACAGCGCAGCTGCCAAGGTGGCCGATCTGATCGCCGAGGAAGGCAACCCTGACCTGAAGCTGCGCGTGTTCGTGCAAGGTGGCGGCTGCTCGGGCTTCCAGTACGGCTTCACCTTCGACGAGATCACCAACGAAGACGACACGACCATGACCAAGAATGGCGTGTCGCTGCTGATCGACGCCATGAGCTACCAGTACCTGGTGGGTGCCGAGATCGACTACAAGGAAGACCTGCAGGGCGCGCAGTTCGTGATCAAGAATCCCAACGCGTCCACCACCTGCGGCTGCGGATCGAGCTTCTCGGTGTAAGCCTTGTCGGCCGCGCTGCAGTGAAGCCCGCAGCAGCCCGCCGCACAACACCCCACCAACCGCCGCGCAGCAATGCGCAGGCGGTTTTTTAACGCCTGCGCCCTCCCTGCCTTGCCATGATTCCTGAAGACAAAAGCGCTTCCGCCTCCACCACATCCTCCTCGCGTTCGGTGCTCCTATGGCTCGTGGCCATCGGCTTTTTCATGCAGACGCTGGATGGCACCATCGTCAACACCGCGCTGCCCACCATGGCCGAGGCCCTGGGCGAGAGCCCGCTGCGCATGCAGTCCGTCATCGTCGCCTATTCGCTGACCATGGCCATGCTGATCCCGGCATCGGGCTGGATGGCCGACCGCTTCGGCACGCGGCGCGTCTACCTGTGGGCGATTGCGCTGTTCGTGCTGGGATCGGTGCTGTGCGCGATTGCTCCCAACCTGCAGCTGATGGTGGCCGCACGCGTGCTGCAGGGCATGGGCGGTGCGCTGCTCATGCCCGTGGGCCGGCTGGCCGTGCTGCGCGCCTTCCCGCGCGAGCAGTTCCTCAAGGCCATGAGCTTCGTGGCCATCCCCGGCCTGGTCGGGCCGCTGATCGGCCCCACGCTGGGCGGCTGGATGGTGGAGTACGTGAGCTGGCACTGGATCTTCCTGGTCAACGTGCCCGTGGGCCTGATCGGCCTGGCCGCTACCTTGCGCTTCATGCCCGTGGGCGACCGCTTCGCCGTCAAGCGCTTCGACGGCGTGGGCTATGCGCTGCTGGCCTTCGGCATGGTGGCCGTGTCGCTGGCGCTGGACAGCATGTCGGGCAAGGGCATCCATGGCGCCATGGTCTTCGTGCTGCTGATCTTCGGCCTGGCCAGCCTGGCTGCCTACTGGCTGCACGCACTGCGCCGGCCAGACCCGCTGTTCGCCCCCGAGCTGTTTGCCGTGCGCAGCCTGCGCGTGGGCCTGCTGGGCAACCTGTTCTCGCGCCTGGGCAGCTCCTGCATGCCCTTCCTGATCCCGCTGGTGCTGCAGGTCTGCCTGGGCTTTTCGCCGCTGCAGGCCGGCATGATGATGCTGCCCACGGTGCTGGCCAGCATGGCCATGAAGCGCCAGACCACCACCCTCATCCAGCGCATCGGCTACCGCCGCGTGCTCATGGGCAACACCCTGGTGCTGTCGCTGATGATCGCCAGCTTCGGCACGGTCTCCACGGCGCTGCCGCTGTGGGTGGTCATCGTCCAGCTGCTGATCTTCGGCGCCACCAACTCCATGCAGTTCACGGCCATGAACACCGTCACGCTCAAGGACCTGGATGCCGGCAACGCCAGCAGCGGCAACAGCCTGCTGTCCATGGTGCAGATGCTGGCCATGGGCATGGGCGTGGCCGCCGCAGGTGCGGTGCTGGCCGGTTTCAGCGAATGGTTCGGCGGCGATACGCCGCAGCACACCCTCAATGCCTTCCGCGCCACCTTCGTCTGCATGGGCGCGGTGACGCTGGCCTCGACCATGATCTTCTCGCAGCTGGGCGACGATGAGGATGTGCGGCCCAAGCCTTTGGAGCCGGCCGAGCACGAGTGAGGGCTGTGCATAGCTTTTGAACCCTGAACCGCTGCAATCCACACTTTTGTTGCGGGTTTACCCTTGTTTTTGGCAAGGATATATGGCAGCCCGCATAGGAAATATCGAGGCCGTCTTATGCGTTTGGGCGGGGCTGGACTTAATCTCGGGTACATCCGCAGGACTTACGCAAGCAAGAACGCAAACACGCCATCGCCACAGGGCCAGCGGCTTTCTTCCTCGGAATTTGCGTAAGTCGTGATCCGAACAGTCCACGCACCAGCAGTTGCCCCCACGAGCATGAGCCAGAGCCCCAGTTCCCAACCCATCCGCTTCTATCACCGCGGCCAGATCGTCGAGGTACAGGGGCCGCATCCCACGCGCTCGGTGCTCGACTGGCTGCGCGGCGACGCGCGCTGCACCGGCACCAAGGAGGGCTGCAACGAAGGTGACTGCGGCGCCTGCACCGTGGTCATCGCCGAGCTGGCCGAAGACGGCGCGCCCGACGCCGTGGGCGGCCTGCAGCTGCAGACGGTCAATGCCTGCATCCAGTTCCTGCCCACGCTGCACGGCAAGGCGCTGTTCACGGTGGAGGACGTCAAGGGCCAGTGCGCCGGCAAGCAGGGCTGTGCCACGGGCAAGCCCGCAGGCGGTGCCGAGCTGCACCCCGTGCAGCAGGCGCTGGTGGACTGTCACGGCTCCCAATGCGGCTTTTGCACGCCGGGCTTCGTGATGTCGCTGTGGTCGGCCTACGAGCACCACCAGCAGGCCGGCACGCGTCCCTCGCGCCAGCAGCTGGCCGACGAGCTGTCGGGCAATCTGTGCCGCTGCACGGGCTACCGTCCCATCCTGGACGCAGGCCAGCGCATGTTCGACCTGCCCGCCACGCGCATGGCCACCGAACCCGTGGTGCAGGCGCTGCAGGGCCTGCGCGCGCAGGATGCCGGC
Organism: Delftia sp. PX-1; assembly: GCF_055797465.1. Lineage (NCBI taxonomy): Bacteria > Pseudomonadati > Pseudomonadota > Betaproteobacteria > Burkholderiales > Comamonadaceae > Delftia > Delftia sp. PX-1. The sequence goes on along the minus strand of NZ_CP184763.1, from coordinate 6,187,475 downwards.
TTGGACTACGCTGCGCCCAACGCCGCCCAGGGCGGCCGTGTGGACAGCTTCCACGCTCCGCGCACGCTGGACGAGCTGGCCGCCGTGTGCGAGGCCAAGCCCCGCGCTCGCCTGCTGGCAGGCTCCACCGATGTGGGGCTGTGGATGACCAAGCAGTTCCGCGACCTGGGCGACATCGTCTATGTGGGCGACGTGGCCGAGATGAAGCGTGTCGAGGAACGCCACGGCGAAGGCAGCCTGGACGGCGGCGAGCTGTACATCGGCGCCGGTGCCTCGCTGGAATCGGCCTGGTCGGCGCTGTCGCAGCGCTTCGAGGGGCTGACCGATGTGTGGCTGCGCTTTGCCTCCGTGCCCATCCGCCATGCGGGCACCATGGGCGGCAACGTGGCCAATGGCTCGCCCATTGGCGACTCCCCGCCCGTGCTGATGGCGCTGGACGCGCAGATCGAGCTGCGCAAGGGCGCACGCGTGCGCCGCATGCCGCTGCATGACTTCTACCTGGACTACATGAAGAACCAGCTGGAACCGGGCGAGTTCGTGCAGGCACTGGCCGTGCCGCTGGACGCTGCACGGCGCCAGACCCGTGCCTACAAGATCAGCAAGCGCTTTGACTGCGATATCTCGGCGCTGTGCGCGGGGCTGGCCATCGAGCTCGATGGCGAGGTGGTGAAGTCCGCCCGCCTGGCCTTTGGCGGCATGGCCGCCGTGGTCAAGCGTGCGGCCCTGGCGGAGGCGGCCATCGTGGGCCAGCCCTGGGACCAGGCCGCAGTGAAGGCCGCCCAGGCCGCGCTGGCCCAGGACTTCAAGCCCATGTCCGACATGCGCGCCAGCGCCGACTACCGGCTCAAGGTGGCGCAGAACCTGCTGCAGCGCCTGTGGCTGGAGACACGTCTGCAGCAGCCGCTGCCGCTGCAGGCCACCAGCGTCTGGAGCGTGATGCCCCACGCAGTGCACCAAGGAGCCTGAAATGAACCGCCCCATCGACCCTTCCCTGCTGCACTCGTCCGAGGCCTTTGCGCATTACCTGAAGAACGCCGCCTTCCGCGTGGACGAGCGTGCCGAGGCCGGCGCCCACACCCAGGGCCAGCGCGTGGGCATCAGCCGCCCGCATGAATCGGCCCATCTGCATGTGGCCGGCGAGGCCGCCTACATCGATGACCTGCCCGAGCTGGACGGCACGCTGCACTGCGCGCTGGGCCTGTCTCCCGTGGCCAATGGCCGGCTCAATGCGCTCAGGCTGGATGCCATCCGCGCCATGCCCGGCGTGGTGGCCGTGCTCACCGGCGAGGACATTCCCGGCGTCAACGACTGCGGCTCCATCATCCACGACGACCCCATCCTGTGCAGCGGCGAGATCCGCTACCTGGGCCAGCCGCTGTTCGCCGTGATCGCCGAAAGCCGCGAGGCGGCGCGTCTGGCTGCGGCCCAGGCCAAGGCGGCGGCCGACATCACGGCCGAGCCGCCCGTGCTCACGCCCCAGCAGGCGCATGAGCTGGGCCAGTACGTGCTGCCGCCCATGCACCTGGCGCGCAGCACGAATGAAGGCGGCGCGCGCCGCGCCATGGACGAGGCGCCGCACCGCCTGAAGTCCTCGTTCTACGTGGGCGGCCAGGAGCAGTTCTACCTGGAAGGCCAGATCAGCTACGCCATTCCCAAGGAGGACGGCGCCGTCCACCTGTACTGCTCCACCCAGCACCCCAGCGAGATGCAGCACCTGGTGGCGCATGCGCTGGGCGTGGCCTCGCACGCCGTGCATGTGGAGTGCCGCCGCATGGGCGGCGGCTTCGGCGGCAAGGAGTCGCAGTCGGCCCTGTTCGCCTGCGTGGCCTCGGTGGCCGCGACGCGGCTGCGCCGCCCCGTCAAGCTGCGCCTGGACCGCGATGACGACTTCATGATCACGGGCCGCCGCCACTGCTTCTGGTACGAGTACGAGGTGGGCTACGACGACGAGGGCCGCATCCTCGGCGCCGAGATCTCCATGGTCTCGCGCGCCGGCCACTCGGCCGACCTGTCCGGCCCCGTGATGACGCGCGCGCTGTGCCACTTCGACAACACGTACTGGCTGCCCGATGTGTCCATGCACGGCTACTCCGGCAAGACCAATACGCAGAGCAATACGGCGTTCCGCGGCTTCGGCGGCCCGCAGGGCGCGATCGCCATCGAGAACATCATGGAGACGGTGGCGCGCGAGCTGGGGCGCGATGCGCTCGATGTGCGCCGCGTCAACTTCTACGGCAAGACCGAGCGCAATGTCACGCCCTATAGCCAGGTCGTGACCGACAACGTGATCCACGAGCTGGTGGCCGAGCTGGAGACCTGCAGCGACTACCGCGCGCGCCGCGATGCCATCGCCGAGTTCAACGCGGCCAGCCCCGTGCTCAAGCGCGGCCTGTCGCTGACGCCGCTCAAGTTCGGCATCTCCTTCAACGTCAAGCACTTCAACCAGGCCGGCGCCCTGGTCCATGTCTACAACGACGGCTCCATCCTCGTGAACCACGGCGGCACCGAAATGGGCCAGGGCCTGAACACCAAGGTGGCCCAGGTCGTAGCGCATGAGCTGGGCGTGGGCTTCGGTCGCGTGCGCGTCACGGCCACCGACACCACCAAGGTGGCCAATACCTCGGCCACGGCGGCATCGACGGGGGCCGACCTCAACGGCAAGGCCGCGCAGGACGCGGCGCGCCAGATCCGCGAGCGCCTGGCCGCCTGCGCCGCAGAGCGCCATGGCGGTCGCGCGGAGGACGTGCGCTTCGCCAACGACCAGGTCCACGTCAACGGCAAGGTGCTGGACTTCAAGGCCGTGGTGGGCGAGGCCTACATCGAGCGCGTGCAGCTGTGGTCCGACGGCTTCTATGCCACGCCCGGCCTGTCGTGGAACAAGGACACCATGCAGGGCCGGCCCTTCTTCTACTATGCCTACGGCGCCGCCGTGAGCGAGGTGGTGGTGGACACGCTGACCGGCGAGTTCAAGCTGCTGCGCGCCGACGTGCTGCACGACGTGGGCCGCTCGCTGAACCCGGCCGTGGACGTGGGCCAGGTCGAGGGCGCCTTCATCCAGGGCATGGGCTGGCTGACCACGGAGGAGCTGGTCTGGCATCCGCAAAGCGGCAAGCTCACCACGCACGCGCCCAGCACCTACAAGATCCCGACGGCCAACGACTGCCCGCCCGTGTTCAACGTGCGGCTGTTCGAGGGCGACAACTTCGAGGACTCCATCCACCGCAGCAAGGCCGTGGGCGAGCCGCCGCTGCTGCTGCCGTTCTCGGTGTTCTTCGCCATCCGCGATGCCGTCTCGGCCGCGGGCGGGCACCGCAGCAACCCGCCGCTGCAATCGCCGGCCACGCCTGAATCCATCCTGCGCGCCATCGAGGCCGTGCAGGCCGCCGGGAGCTGAGCGGACCGGCGCCGCCCCCTCATTCCTTGAATCCGCGCGCAGCGATGCGCGCAACCAGGTCCATGGCCGCCCGGCAGGGTGCCATGCCTTGTGCCGGCCTGGACAGCCGGTGCTCAACCCTGGGCGCTTTCACAACCGTTGCGCCCCGCATGCGAAAACAACACGGAGACAATGCGATGAACTGGATGGAACGGGTGTTCAAGCTCAGTGAGCACGGCACCAATGTAAGAACCGAGCTGGTCGCGGGCCTGACGACCTTTCTGACGATGGCCTACATCATCTTCGTCAATCCCTCGATCCTGGGGGATGCGGGGATGCCCAAGGGGGCCGTCTTCGTGGCCACCTGCCTTATCGCGGCGCTGGGCACGACCATCATGGCGCTGTACGCCAACTATCCCATCGCGCTGGCGCCGGGCATGGGCCTGAACGCCTATTTCGCTTACGTGGTGGTGCTGCACATGGGCTTCACCTGGCAGGCCGCGCTGGGCGCGGTCTTCGTCTCGGGCTGCCTGTTCCTGCTGGTGACGCTGTTCGGCCTGCGGGAGCTGATCATCAAGGGCATACCGCAGTCCATACGCATAGCGATCACCGTGGGCATCGGCCTGTTCCTGGCGCTGATCGCGCTCAAGAGCGCGGGCATCGTCGCCGCATCGCCGGCCACCTTCGTGACCCTGGGCGACCTGCACAAGCCCGAAGTCATCCTGGCCTCGCTGGGCTTTCTGATCATCGTGGTGCTGGACCGCCTGAAGGTGCCGGGCGCCATCCTGATCGGCATCGTCGTGGTCACCGTGGCCTCGTTCTTCTTCGCGGGCAACGAGTTCCATGGCGTGTTCTCGGCGCCGCCCTCCATCGCGCCCACCTTCCTGCAGCTGGACATCAAGTCCGCGCTGACCGGCGGCATCCTCAACGTGGTGCTGGTGTTCTTCCTGGTCGAGCTGTTCGATGCCACGGGCACGCTGATGGGCGTGGCCAAGCGCGCGGGCCTGCTGGTGCCCAGCCGCATGGGCCGCTTCAATCGTTCGCTGCTGGCCGACAGCGGCGCCATCTTCGCGGGCTCGCTGCTGGGCACCTCCAGCACCACGGCCTACGTGGAAAGCGCGGCCGGTGTGCAAGCGGGTGGCCGCACGGGCCTGACGGCGCTGACCGTGGCCGCGCTCTTCTTGTGCTGCCTGTTCCTGTCGCCCCTGGCCGGCGTGGTGCCCGGCTACGCCACGGCGCCTGCACTGTTCTTCGTGGCCTGCCTGATGCTCAAGGAGCTGACCGAGATCGAATGGGGCGAGACCACCGAGGCCATCCCCGCCGCCGTCACGGCCCTGCTCATGCCCTTCACCTACTCGGTGGCCAATGGCCTGGCCTTCGGTTTCATCACCTATGCCGTGCTCAAGCTGTTCACGGGCCGTTCCAAGGAAGTGCACTGGATGGTGTGGCTGATCGGCGGCGTCTTCCTCTTCAAGTTCGTCTATATAGGCGGATAGCACCCCCTGAGGCGCTTACGCGCCTTCCCCCGTATGCACGGCGCCCTCTCTCGCTTCGCGGGAGGGGGACGACGCCCTCGCCGCGAGGCGGCTCTTGCTCGGCGTCCCTGCTTTTGGGTCGCGCCAGTTTCATAGGCTTTGGGCTCAGGCAAGATGTTTGGTGGGCCCATGCTTGGCGGATGCCTTGCATGGTTTTTTTATGCGGGGTGGATGGCGCCCAGGATGCGCGGGCCGCGTGCGCCTGTGACGGCCGGCAGGTTGCCGGGCAAACCCAGCAGGGCCTGGCGCGCCAGCCAGGCAAAGGCGGCGGCCTCCACCTGCTGAGGCGGCAGGCCGCGCGCGGCCGTGGTGTCCACGGCCACGCCGGGCAGCAGGGCGGCGATGCGCTGCATCAGCTGCGTGTTGAAGGCGCCGCCGCCGCAGACCAGCAGCTCGCCGCCGCCACGCCCGAAGCGCTGCACGGCACTGGCGCAGGCCCGGGCCGTGAATTCGGTGAGCGTGGCCTGCACGTCGGCGGGGCGGGCATCGGCGGCGCTGGTTGCACTGGCGGACAGATGGCCGGCCAGCCAGTCCGCGTGGAACAGGTCGCGCCCCGTGCTCTTGGGTGGCGGCTGCTGAAGGAAAGGCTCGGCCAGCAGGCGGTCGAGCAGGGCGGGCAGCACCTGGCCCGTGGCCGCCCACTGGCCGCCGTCGTCATAGGGCTGGCCGGTGTGCGTCTGGCACCAGCCGTCCATCAGCGCATTGCCGGGGCCGCAGTCGAAGCCCAGCACCGTGCCATCGCCGGCCAGCACGCTGAGATTGGCGATGCCGCCGATGTTGAGCACCAGCACCGTCTCGCCGGGCCGGCCGAACACGCCCTGGTGGAAGGCAGGCACCAGTGGCGCACCCTGGCCGCCAGCGGCCACGTCGCGGCTGCGCAGGTCGGCCACCACGGCAACGCCGCTGAGCTCGGCCAGCAGGGCCGGGCTGTTGAGCTGCAGCGTGTAGCCCATGCCGTCGAACATCTGCGGCCGGTGGCGCACGGTCTGGCCGTGGGCGCCGATGGCCGCGATCTGGCCGGGCGCCAGACCTGTGGCCTGCAGCAGCTCCCGCACCACCTCGGCATAGCTGCGCGCCAGCGCATTGGCCGCCAGCGCCGCGCGGTGCAGCTCGTCGCGGCCCTCGGGGGTGTTCAGGGCCAGCAGCTCGGCGCGCAGCGCGGCATCAAAGCCACGGCTGGCATGCCACAGCACCTGCGTGCCTTCGGCAAAGTCCACAAGCACGCCATCCACCCCGTCGAGCGAGGTGCCGGACATCAGGCCTATGCAGTAGCGGTGGGCGATGGGGGAGGGGGCTGGCTGGTTCATGCCGGCAATGGTAGCCCTGCAGGACCCCGGGGCTGGCGATCACAAAAGGATGCGTCTGAAACAACAAAGGCTGCCAGGGCAGCCTTTGGAGGGGGGTGCAGTGCTCAGCGCTCGGTGGCCAAGGCCAGCGCCTCGTTCGATGCCTGCAGCTCGATGCGCATCTGCGCGGCCATCTTGTCGAAGGCGGCGCGGCCGGCCTTGGAGACGGGGCGGGCGGCATCGGTGGCCTGGACGATGGTCATGGGGTCGCGGTGCTCGCCATTGACGCGGAACTCGAAGTGCAGGTGCGGGCCCGTGGCCCAGCCCGTGGAGCCCACGTTGCCGATGATGTCGCCCTGCTCCACGCGCTGGCCGCGCGTGACGCCGATGTGGCTCAGGTGGGCATAGACCGTGGTGTGGTTGTTGGCGTGGTCCACGAAGATCACGTTGCCGTAGCCGTTCTGCACTCCCGCGAAGGAGACGGTGCCGTCGCCCACGGTGCGTACCTTGGTACCCGTGGGCGCCGCGAAGTCCGTTCCCAGGTGGGCTCGCCAGGTCTTGTGGATGGGGTGCATGCGCATGGCAAAGCCGCTGCTGATGCGCGAGAACTCCACGGGCGAGGTCAGATAGGCCTGGCGGCGGCTCTTGCCGTCCATGGTGTAGTAGTCGCCCTTGGCCTTGCCTTCGTCCTGGAACCACAGGGCCTGCACGACCTTGCCGTTGTTGTGGAACTCGGCGCTGAGCACGCGGCCCGCGCGCAGCGGCTCGCCATCGGCTTCCAGCGATTCGTAGACCACCGAGAAGCGGTCACCCTTGCGCAGGCCGCGGCGGAAGTCCACGTCGCCCTGGAAGATGTCGGCCATCTGCATGGCCACGGCATCGGGAATGGAGGCCGCGTCGGTGGCGGCGAACAGCGAGCTGCGGATGATGCCGCCGGCCAGGCGCGGCGAGGCGGTCAGCTTGCCCGTCTCGATGCGTGTGCTCAGTTCATTGTTCTTGCGCTCGACCACGAGGCGGCGGAAGCTGCCGTCCTCGTCAGGTGCCCAGCGCACGGTCAGCAGGGACAGCTGGTGGTCGGGCGTGGTCTCGGCCGTCACCAGGCGGCCGGCGCGGCCCAGCACATGCTGGCGCACCTGGTCGTTGCCGCGCATGAAGGCGGCGGCGGCCGGATCGGCCACGCCCAGGCGCTGCAGCAGGGTTTCGGCCGTGTCGCTGCCACGCGTGTATTCGGAACGGTACAGGGACATGCCCTGCACACTGTCGGTCAGCTCGGCCAGGGTCTGGCCTTCTGCCAGCGATTCCACGGGCGTGGACAGCATGCGCACCGGCAGGTCGGCCGGATCGGGTCCCAGGTTGGCCACGGCGAAGGCGCCGCCGCCGCCCGTGAGCAAGATGGCTGCCAGTGCTGCGGTGACACGCTTGGGGTGTTGCTGGATCACGGAGGTCAGCCGCGCAACAAGAGCACCGCTGGCATGGTTCAAGCCATATTTCACAACATCAGATCCTTGGGTTGCGCGCATCCGGCCTGGGGGCCGGACAGCATCGCAGCGGCGGGATACGCTCTCCAGACGGGCAACAAGTCCGCGCTCTGTGGTGCGGAAAGGCGGGCGTCTAGAATTCGCCGCAGCGGGAAAATCCCCGGAGTATACCGACGCGGTCCTACGCGGCCTGGCGAAAAACCCTTATGAATCAATCTGCTGTTACAACATACCCGGTCACTGAAGGTGTAGGCCAAGCGCTTGAAATCACCCTGCGCGGCGTGGATGAGCTGCTGCCCCAGGCGGACTGGGTGCAAAAGCTGGCCCGTTCCGAGGCCACCGGCGTGCCGCTGCGCATCAAGCTGGGCCTGGACCCGACGGCGCCCGACATCCACCTGGGCCACACCGTGGTGCTCAACAAGATGCGCCAGCTGCAGGACCTGGGCCACCAGGTGATCTTCCTGATCGGCGACTTCACCACCCTGATCGGCGATCCTTCGGGCCGCAACAGCACGCGCCCGCCGCTGACGGCCGAGCAGATCAAGGTCAACGCCGAGACCTACTACACCCAGGCCGCCAAGGTGCTGGACCCCGCCCGCACCGAGGTGCGCTACAACAGCGAGTGGTGCGACAAGCTGGGCGCGCGCGGCATGATCGAGCTGTCGGCCAAGTACACGGTGGCCCGCATGATGGAGCGCAACGACTTCCACCAGCGCTTCACCGACGGCAGCTCCATCAGCCTGCACGAGTTCCTCTACCCGCTGCTGCAGGGCTATGACTCGGTGGCGCTGCGCGCCGACCTGGAGATGGGCGGCACGGACCAGAAGTTCAACCTGCTCATGGGCCGCCATCTGCAGCAGGAATACGGGCAGGACACGCAGTGCGTGCTCACCATGCCGCTGCTGGTGGGCCTGGACGGCGAGCACAAGATGTCCAAGTCCAAGAACAACTACATCGGCATCACCGAGGACGCCAACACCATGTTCGCCAAGGTGCTGAGCATCTCGGACACGCTGATGTGGAACTGGTACACCCTGCTGTCGTTCAAGAGCCTGGCCGAGATCGCCGCGCTCAAGGCCGAGGTGGAAGGCGGGCGCAATCCCAAGGACGCCAAGGTGCTGCTGGCCAAGGAAATCACGGCGCGCTTTCACAGCGCGGCGCTGGCCGATGCGGCCGAGCAGGATTTCAACAACCGCAGCAAGGGCGGCATTCCCGACCAGATCGACGAGGTCAGCCTGTCGGGCGCGCCGCTGGGCATCGGTGCCCTGCTCAAGCAGGCCAACCTGGCGCCCTCGACCAGCGAGGCCAACCGCCTGATCGACGGCGGCGGCGTGCGCGTGGATGGCTCGGCCATCAGCGACCGGGGCCTCAAGCTCGAAGCCGGCACTTATGTGGTGCAGGTGGGCAAGCGCAAGTTTGCGCGCGTGACGCTGGGCTGATGCCCGCGCCGGGCCATGCGCCCGGCTGCACAGCAATGAAGGACGCCGGCATGCCCGCGTCCTTTTTCATCGCCGGGCCGCCCCAAGATGAAAACGGCCCCCTCGGGGGGCGCGGACCTTGCGCAGCAAGGGGAGCATGGGGGTTATTTTTCAAGCCGGGGGCGATTCGACGGTTTCGCGCGTGACCTCGGCCTGCTCCTGCAGCCACCGGCAGAAGGCGGCCACCTCGGGACGCGCGGCGCTGCGCGGGCCCACGATCAGCCAGTAGGCCAGCGGCGATTCCAGCCGGTGCGCGGGCAGCACCTCGACCAGGTCGCCAGCCGCCAGCGCATCGGCCACCAGCGGCAGCCGTGCAATGGCCAGGCCCTGTCCGGCCAGTGCGGCTTGCACGATCTGGTGGGCGTAGTTGAAGTACAGCCAGCGCGGCGGCTGCAGCTGGTCGCAGCCCTGCACGCCGAACCAGCGCTGCCAGCCCAGCCACTCCAGCTGGGGCATGCGGTGGGCGTCGCCGGTCTCGATCAGCGTGTAGCGGGCCGCGTCGGCCGGCGTCCTGAGCGGCGGGCCGCCGGCCAGCAGGCGCGGGCTGGCCACCACGGCCAGCTGCTCGCCGAACAGGCGCTGCGCCTGGGGCCAGCCGTCGCCCGCGCGGCCGTAGCGCAGGGCCAGGTCCACATCGGTGGTGTCCAGGTCCATCACGGTGTCGCTGGTGTCGATGCGGATGTCGATATCGGGCCAGGCGCGCTGGAAGGACTCCAGGCGCGGGATCAGCCACATGGCGGCAAAGCTGGCCCAGGTGGTGATGGCCACGCTCTTGCGGCCCACGGTCTGGCGGATCTGGCGCACCGAGGCGTCGATCTGCTCCAGCGCGGGCGCCACCGAGCGCAGCAGCTGGGCGCCGGCCCCGGTCAGCTCCACGGCGCGCGTGTGACGCAGGAACAGCGGCACGCCGACTTCATCCTCCAGCGACTGGATCTGGCGGCTCACGGCCGACTGCGTCAGCGACAGCTCGTCGGCGGCCGCGCGGAAATTCAGGTGCCGGGCCACGGCCAGGAAGGCACGCAGATGGCCGGCTCCGATGGCGCGTGTGCGCAGCAGGGGAACGGGTGCAGTGGTGGCATGGGGCATGGCGCCGCCAGCATACGTCAATCGTGTGACCGGCCGCAGCCCTTGGCGGACAGATAATCGGCGGCGTTGCCGGCACAGGTTCTGGCGTTTTGGATGAATCACCTATGACAGCACCTCTGGATCTCGTCATCATGGCCGCGGGCAAGGGCACGCGCATGAAAAGCCGCCTGCCCAAAGTCCTTCAGCGCCTGGCGGGGCGCCCGCTGCTGGGCCATGTGCTGGCGACCGCAGCGCAGCTGGATGCGCGTTCGGCCGTGGTGGTCACGGGCCACGGCGCGGACCAGGTGGAGCCCGCCATGGCGGCGGCCTGCCAGGGCGGCTCCATGGCGCTGAAGTTCGTGCGCCAGGAGCCGCAGCTGGGCACGGGCCATGCGGTGCAGCAGGCCGTGCCTGCGCTGGCGGGCGACGGCATGGTCATCGTGCTCTCGGGCGATGTGCCGCTGACGCAGGCCGACACGCTGCGCGCCCTGGTCGATGCGGCCGATGGCCAGCGGCTGGCGCTGCTGACCGTGCGCCTGCCCGATCCCACGGGCTATGGCCGCATCGTGCGCGGCGAAGACGGCACGGTGCAGCGCATTGTCGAGCAAAAGGATGCCAATGACGCCCAGCGCGCCATCCAGGAAATCTACAGCGGCATCATGGCCGTGCCGGCCCGCCACCTGGCCGGCTGGCTGGCCCGCCTGACCAATGACAACGCCCAGGGCGAGTACTACCTGACCGACGTGGTCGCCATGGCCGTGGCCGACGGCGTGCCCGTGGTCGCGCACTGCATTGCCGACCCGGTGCAGGTGGCCGGCGTCAACAGCCCGCTGCAGCTGGCCGAGCTGGAGCGCGCCCACCAGGGCGCCCAGGCCCGCACGCTGATGGAGCAGGGCGTGCGCCTGGCCGACCCCGCGCGCTTTGACCTGCGCGACGACCCGCGCACCGGCCGCGCGGCCCGCCTGGTCTGCGGGCAGGATGTGGAGATCGACGTGGGCTGCATCTTCAGCGGCCATGTGGAGATTGGCGAAGGCGCGCGCATCGGCGCCTATTGCAGCATTGCCAACGCCACGATTGCGGCGGGCGCCGTCATCCATCCGTACACGCATGTCGATGGCGAGAAGGCCGGCGTCAGCGTGGGCGAGGGCGCCCTGGTGGGCCCGTTTGCGCGCCTGCGCCCCGGGGCGCAGCTGGGCCGCGAAGTGCACATCGGCAACTTCGTCGAGGTCAAGAACTCCGTGCTGGCCGATGGCGCCAAGGCCAACCACCTGGCCTACCTGGGCGATGCCACGGTGGGAGAGCGCGTCAACTACGGCGCCGGCTCCATCACGGCCAACTACGACGGCGTGAACAAGCACCGCACGGTGATCGAGGCCGACGTGCACATCGGCAGCAACTGCGTGCTGGTGGCTCCCGTCACCATTGGCGCGGGCGGCACGGTGGGCGGCGGCTCCACGGTCACCAAGAGCACCGAGCCTGGCGTGCTCACGGTATCGCGGGGCAGGCAGGTGAGCATCACCAGCTGGAAGCGCCCGGTCAAGCTGCCCAAGTCCTGAGACTTCCGAGACACGTGGGCTCGAGGGCCCGCATCGCCGGCGGGTCCCGTACGGGGCAAGCCGATTTTCCGAATCTCCTGACCCTGTTCATGCCATGACGGAACCTTTCGCCCACCCTCCGCCCGACCCTGCCGCCGACCTGCAAGGCCCGCCCCGCACGCTGCAGGACGCGCTGGAGCGCCTGGCCCAGCGCGAGCAGGAGCTGCAGGCCCTGCGCGCCGCGCAGCAGGAATGGCTGCACGCGGTGTCGCACGACCTGCGCGCGCCGCTGCGCCATGTGCTGTCCTTCGGCCCCCTGGTGGACGAGCTGCTGTCGCAGGCCGCGCCTTCGCCGCAGGAACTGCAGGAGGCACGCGGCTTCCTGCAGACCATGGACCAGTCCGCCCGACGCATGGGCGGCATGCTCGACGGCCTGCTGGCCCTGGCGCGCGCCGCCCGCACGCCCATGCAGTGGCAGCCCATTGCCTTGCAGGAACTGCTGGAGCAGGCGCGCACGGCGGTGCTGGCGCAGCCGCGCTGGGCGGCCTGCGGCGCGGCGGCGCGGCTGCAATGGAGCCTGCCGCAGCAAAGTCCCGCCGTGCGTGCCGACGCGGCCCTGCTGCGCCAGGTGCTGGAGGCGCTGCTGGACAACGCCGTCAAGTTCACCCAGCCCGTGGCCCAGCCGCGCATTGCCATCGATGTGGAGCGCCATGCCGACGGCGGCATCACGCTCAGCGTGACGGACAACGGCGTGGGGTTCGACCCCTCGCGTGCGGGCGCGCTGTTCGGCATCTTCCAGCGCATGCACCGTGAGTCGGAGTTTCCGGGCCTGGGCACGGGCCTGGCCCTGGTGCGCGGCGTCATGCGCCGCCACGGCGGCGAGGCCACCATCCGCGCCACGCCGGCGGGCGGCTGCAGCGTATGCCTGAACTGGCCCGGCGGCGAAGTGCGGCGCACGGATCGCGGGCTCTGAGTCTGCCTGCCGCTGGCGCCAGCCCTCAGATCAGCGTGTCATCCGGCTCGGGCTGGTGTGCCTGGCGCGAGGCCTCGCTTCCCGCGTCCGTGCCCGACCTGGTGGGCGCGCTGCCGGCCATCAGCGGCGCAGCAGGTATCACCTGGTCGCGCCCGGCGTCCTTGGCGCTGTAGAGCGCGCTGTCGGCCGCATTGATCCAGTCCTTGACCGACAGAAAGCTGGGGTCCGCCGCCGCCACGCCAATGCTGGCGCTGACGCGCAGATGCGGGTGCTCGCGCACGCGCAGCTGGCTCAGCTGGTTGCGTATGCGCAGGGCCACCGCATAGGCATCGTCCAGATGGGTGTGCATGCACAGCACGGCGAATTCATCGCCTCCGTAGCGGCCGGCCGCGTCATGCGATCGCAGGCAGTGCCGGATGGTCAGGCCGATGGCCTGCAGCACCTCGTCACCCACGGTGTGCCCAAAGCTGTCGTTGATGCGCTTGAAGTGGTCTATGTCCACGATCAGCAGGCAGGCCGAGGTCTGCGTCTGCCGGTAGTCGCGCAGCGCGGCGCGCGCCTTCTGCCACCAGTAGTCGCGGCTGTACAGCGTGGTCAGGGGGTCGATGCGGCTGAGCACCTGCAGCTTCACGTTCTGTCGTGCCAGCTTGCGCACCAGCTGGCGCGTGGACCAGCTGGAGAACACGCTGTGCAGCAGGAGCAGGGGCAGCATGCTCAGCTGCACTGCCAGGCTGGCCTCCCACTCGGGCGCGGGCCGCAGCAGCAGGGCCCCCGCGGCGGCGGCCAGGAAGGTGGCGAACAGCGATTGCAGCCAGCCGTCGCGCGTGGCCGTGTGGTTGCGGTCTGCAATGCTGATGGCCAGCAGCGCAATGCTGGGCAATGCACAGAAATGCATGACGGGAATCCAGCTGCCGATGATCAGCGCATCTATCTTCAGATTGGCGTGTTCGGCGCGGTGGCTGTCACGGCTGTGGCGGGCGTGGAGAAAGGCGATGTGCGGCCAGACCAGGGCGCTCACCAGCACAAAGCCCCAGACAGCCGTGCTGGCGCCCAGCTCGGTCATGGTCGTGCCCACGACGAGGCCACCCAAAGCCATGCTGGAGACGCGCAAGGGATAGGTGCGGCGATGGATGCGCTGGCGCAAGGACATGGCGGTGCGAGCCGAGTGCGCGCCGATTGCCTAGCGCGTCAGAAAGTGTTGTTGCATCAATTTGTATCATTGTCCCCGTGCGTGCGCAACGCCTTAAAGTCCAACGTTGGCGTTCGGGACACATTGCAGGCTTGCTGTCCTACGCAGTCCCGCCGCCGCGCAGTTTCCTGATGCGCACAATTACTCGCAAAATCAAGCGTCCTGGCCTCATTGGGCGCCTGTTCCGGGATTTGCCGGCGGCAGCGGCATGGCGGTGGAGAACTTGGCGCGCCTGACGCTGAAAAAACTCTTGACATTGCGCACGTTGGCGTCGCCCGTGAATAGCGCCCGGCTCAACTCCAGGTAGGCCGGCATGTCGGGCGCGGCCACCACGAGGATGAAATCAGGCCCCGCCGATACGCGCCAGCACTGCTGCACGGCGTCCAGCGCCACGGCGCGGCGCTCGAATCCGTCCAGCGCGTCACTGTCCTGGCGGTCCAGCGAGACCTCCACAATGGCCTGCAGCCCATGGCCCAGGGCGGCGGCCAGGCGTTCGGGCTGCAGGATGGCCACCTGCCGCTCGATCAGCCCGGACTCCTGCAGCCGCCGCACGCGGCGCAGGCAGGTGGGCGGCGACAGCTGCAGCAGCGCGGCCAGGGCCTGGTTGCTGCGGCTGCAGTCTTCTTGCAGCAGCTGCAGCAGCTGCAGGTCGGTAGCGTCCAGTTGAATGGAATTTTTGTTCATTTTGTTATTTATATTGAAATAATATTTCTTGAATGCCTGATGATGAAATATTAGTTCAATAGATAAGGAAATCTGGAGAGAAATTTCTTTTCAACCTGCGTAGCATCCGTCGTCATCTCGAAACAAGGAGCTTGTCCATGTGTGGCATCGTCGCAGCGGTTTCCTTCCGCGATATCGTCCCCGTTCTCGTCCAGGGCCTGCAGCGCCTGGAATATCGCGGCTATGACTCCTGCGGCGTGGCCGTGCAGGCGCTGGACGCACAGGGCGTGCACAGCCTGGGCCTGCGGCGCGCCCGCTCCACGGCGCGCGTGGCCGAACTCATGGACCAGGTGCAACAGGACAAGGTCATCGGCCACACCGGCATTGCCCACACGCGCTGGGCCACGCATGGCGAGCCGGCGGTGCGCAACGCCCATCCGCATTTCAGCCACGGCCCCGGCGTCTCGCCCGTGGCCGATGCCGACCAGCCGGCCCGCGTGGCCCTGGTGCACAACGGCATCATCGAAAACTACGAAGCCCTGCGCGCCGAGCTGCAGTCCAAGGGCTATGTCTTCGCCAGCCAGACGGACACCGAGGTCATCGCCCACCTGGTGGACAGCCTCTACGGCGGCGACCTGTTCGAGGCCGTGCAGGCCGCCACGCAGCGCCTGCATGGCGCCTTTGCCATCGCCGTCATGCACAAGGACGAACCGCAGCGCGTGGTGGGCTCGCGCGCCGGCTCGCCGCTGATCCTGGGCGTGGGCCAGGATGGTGCCGAACACTTCCTGGCCAGCGACGCCATGGCCCTGGCCGGCGTGACCGACCAGATCGTCTACCTGGAAGAGGGCGACATCGTGGACCTGCAGCCTGGCCGCTACTGGCTGGTGGGCAAGGGCGGCGAGCGGCTGGCGCCCGAGCAGCGCCCCGTGCGCACCGTGCACGCCCACAGCGGCGCGGCCGAGCTGGGTCCCTACCGCCACTACATGCAAAAGGAAATCTTCGAGCAGCCGCGCGCCATTGCCGACACGCTGGAAGGCGTGCAGGCCATCGTGCCCGAGCTGTTCGACGGCGTGGCCTCGGACGGCAAGGCCGGCACTTCGGCCTGGCGCGTGTTCAAGGAGATCGACCGCGTGCTCATCCTGGCCTGCGGCACCAGCTACTACAGCGGCTGCACGGCCAAGTACTGGATCGAGTCGCTGGCCGGCCTGCCCTGCAGCGTGGAAGTGGCCAGCGAATACCGCTACCGCACCAGCGTTCCCCATCCCAAGACCCTGGTCGTCACCATCAGCCAGTCGGGCGAGACCGCCGACACCCTGGCCGCGCTGCGCCATGCCCAGAACCTGGGCATGAAGCACACGCTGACCGTCTGCAACGTGGCCACCAGCGCCATGGTGCGCGAATGCGAGCTGGCCTACATCACGCGCGCCGGCGTGGAGATCGGCGTGGCCTCCACCAAGGCCTTCACCACCCAGCTGGCGGGCCTGTTCCTGCTGACCCTGGCCCTGGCCCAGTCGCAAGGGCGGCTGAGCGAGGAAAAGGAGCAGCAATACCTGGCCGCCATGCGCCACCTGCCCGTGGCCCTGCAATCCGTGCTGGCGCTGGAGCCCCAGGTCATCAGCTGGTCCGAGGACTTCGCCAAGCGCGAGAACGCGCTCTTCCTGGGCCGTGGCATCCACTACCCGATTGCGCTGGAAGGCGCGCTCAAGCTCAAGGAAATCAGCTACATCCACGCCGAGGCCTATCCGGCCGGCGAGCTCAAGCACGGCCCGCTGGCCCTGGTGGACAGCGCCATGCCCGTGGTCACGGTGGCGCCCAATGACGAACTGCTGGAAAAGCTCAAGAGCAACATGCAGGAAGTGCGTGCGCGCGGCGGCGTGCTCTATGTGCTGGCCGATGCCAAGACCAACATCGAAAGCAGCGAAGGCATGCACGTCATCCGCATGCCCGAGAACTACGGCGCGCTCAGCCCCATCCTGCACGTGGTCCCGCTGCAGCTGCTGGCCTACCACACGGCCTGCGCACGCGGCACCGATGTGGACAAGCCGCGCAACCTGGCCAAGAGCGTGACGGTGGAGTGAGGCGGGGGCCGGGGTAGGGCGCAGGTATTCTGGGTAATTAAAGTCGTGAACACGCAATTAAAGTCGTAAACAAGCCTCCAGGATTCATGCAGATCTGCGCCGTGGTCGTTTACAAGGGTAAAACCGTAAACCGAATCAGACGGCTAGTGCAGACATAGATATGCGGAGGTAACCATAGCCTGGTTTAGGTTTGTTGCTATAAAAAGAGCGCACATTTGGGGCGCTCTTTTTTTGTTTCACGAGGACTCCAGCTCGGCAATTCGCTGGACTACGCCAAGGCTCGATACAGCAGGTTTATCAATAACTTAGGCGAGTTCAACATATGCCGGTGCTTTCCGAAGCTTGACCCGGCTTCCTCTCGCATGGCTCCCATGCGGCTCTTGGAAACCGGGCTTTCCGAGGAGTCATCATGGCGAAGATCAAGCTCACCAAGTCCGCAGTCGATGCGGCACAACCTCAAGACAAGGCCATCGAACTGCGGGACACCGTGGTGCCCGGCTTCCTGTGCAAGATCACCCCGGCGGGCCGCAAGGTGTTCATGCTTCAGTACCGCACGAACGCCGGCGAGCGCCGCAAGCTCGCCTTGTAGCAGTACGGGGAACTGACGGTCGATCAGGCACGCACGATGGCGCAGGAGTGGCTGACCGAACAAGCCTGCCCGCCTTTGGCAATCTGCATCGCTACAACGCGACCCGGTTTGCTTTCTACAGGCTCTCATGTAGCTCCCAGCCCACAACGCTGCATCCTCTACTAGCGGCGTGAAACAGAGCTAACCTCTTGCTCCATATATGGTTTCAAGTCCCGTGTGATTTCAACAAAAGGCTTGACGCCAGCCATTTTTTATCAATAGATGCGCTCCTTTTGTAGAGTTCAGTTGCGCAGCGAAATCGACTAAGCGTGCTTCATCTCCCACCGCCGCAATCGCTTCGAGCAGCAGCCCCCCGTTCAAAGACTGAATGCGCCGATTGTTGTCGAACATGAATCGATCTCCTGGGCGCGAACACCGGAGCGCCACTGGAACCCATATTCGGTAGCATCGAATATCGAGCCAAATGCATGGTTTACAGAAGTGTTGGGTTGGGAGCGTCCCCGTACACTGCCTTGGGATCGAACGTCTTTGCAGATTCTGTGTAGATTAGGTCTGTGTCAGCTTGACCCCGCGCGCCCACTGGCACTTGCCGGTAGAAGCATGAACGGTAGCCAACGTGGCAACTGGCACCAGAGCCTGACACGCGCACGCGCATCCAAATCGCATCCTGATCGTCGTCGATGCGCATTTCCTCGACAACCTGTACCAAGCCACTGGTTGCCCCCTTGTGCCAGAGCTTCTTGCGTGATCGGCTCCAGTAGTGCGCCTCTCTGGTCTGGATGGTCTTCTCCAAGGCTTCGCGGTTCATATAGCCCAGCATCAGGACTTCGCCGTCGTCCGCTGCGGTCGTCACACAGGCAATCAAGCCATCGCCGTCGAACTTCGGAGCCAGTTCTCTCCCTTCTTCGACTTGCTCAATGGATGTCCTGGGATGCAGCCTCACTTGGGCTGGATCCGTATCGGTTTGATGGTTCATAGATGTTCCTTGGGATATATCAAGAATCGCTGCGGCGGTGCTCGCACGGATTCTTCGTGCAGCGGCCATACAGGATGTGGGAATGCTCGACCACCTTGAATCCATGTTCCGCAGCGATCCATTTCTGTTGCTGCTCGATGGCCTCGTCGTGGAATTCCTGCACACGGCCACAGGAAGTACAAACCAGGTGGTCGTGGTGCATGCCGTCATCCAGCTCATAGACGGCCCGGCCTGACTCGAAGTGCGCCTGCTTGAGCAGGCCGGCTTGTTGCAACTGGGTGAGCACGCGGTACACCGTGGCCAAGCCGACGTCGTGACCGCTCTCGAACAGCAGGCGATACACCTCTTCGGCCGTCAAATGCCGCACCTTCGTCCTCTGAAAGAGTTCGAGAATTTGCAGGCGAGGCAGCGTGGCCTTGAGGCCACGGCTTCTGAGTTCGCGTGAATCAGGCATAGGATGCTTCTCCAGTGGTTTCCCTTGACCGCGATTCCAGAAACCGAACTGCCGCGCCTTTCGGTTTTCCAGTGAGGGCTTCATCCCGAACGGCACAGCAACCTCGAATCACTGTGTGAATGGGCCAGCCCGTGACCGTCCGGCCGTCATACGGCGTCCAGCCGCTGACGCTGGCGATCCAGTCATTGCGGATGACGCGGCGTGCTCGCAAATCGACGATGCTGAAATCGGCGTCGTAACCCACCGCGATGCGTCCCTTGCCCTCGATGCCGAAGATGCGGGCTGGCCCTGCACTGGTCAAATCCACCAGCCGTTGCAGACTCAAGCGCCCGGCATGCACATGGTCGAGCATCACGGGCAGCAGCGTCTGCACGCCTGTCATCCCGCTGGGAGATTCGGGGTAAGGCCGCGCTTTCTCAGCCAGCGTGTGGGGCGCATGGTCGCTGCCGATGACATCGACAAGACCATTGCGGATCGCCTGCCATAGCGCATCCTGATGGTGCTGTTCACGCACGGGCGGATTCATCTGCGCCAGGCTGCCCAGGCGTTGATAGCATTCGGGCGCTTGCAAGCTCAGGTGGTGCGGCGTGACTTCCACCGTGACACGATGCTTGCGACCCGCCAGGAACGCCATTTCCTCGGCGGTGGAGACATGCAGGACATGCAGGCGCCGCCCACATTCCTCGGCCAGCCGCACGATGCGCTGTGTCGCCATCAACGCGCTGTCCACATCGCGCCAGACGAGGTGCTGGCGCACGTCCGCGCTGTCCACGGCGATGTGTTTGCGCTCGCGCAGCCGGGCTTCGTCCTCGGCATGCACGGCCAGTCGCCTGAGTCCATGACGCAGGATGCGGCGCAGCACTTCATCGCCATCCGCCAGCAGGTCGCCAAAGGAACTGCCCATGAAGACCTTGACGCCAGCGCAGCCCGGTAGTTTCTCCAATTTGGCCAGTTGCTCCGCATTCACGGCAGAGCCGCCAACATAGAAAGCGTGATCGCACCATGCGCGGCCACGGGCGGCATCCAGCTTGGCTTGCAGGTCAGCCGCGCTCAAGGTCAGCGGGGCCGTGTTCGGCATCTCGAAAATGGCGGTGACGCCGCCCAGCACCGCGCCGCGCGTGCCTGCCTCCAGGTTTTCCTTGTGCATCAGGCCCGGTTCACGGAAATGCACCTGGCTGTCGATGACGCCGGGCAGCACGTGCAGGCCAGTGGCGTCCAGTGTGGTCTCGGCACTCCATGTACCGCAAAGATCGCCCAGCGCAACGATCTGGCCGTGCGCGCAGGCCACGTCGATGTGCTCGGCCCCGCTGGGCGTCATGACGGTTGCACCCCGTACCAGAAGATCGGCGTGTCGGCCGGCCGACGGCGTGATAGCGTGGCTGGTGCCGTTCATGAGACGGCCTCCAGCGCATTGGCCGCAGCCTCGCTTGATGTGTGCCTCCTGTTCAAACGAGCGCACAAGCGGCGTTGCGCCTCGCTACGTGCAGCGGTGTCCGGCGCTTGCGACTCCCGCAGCAACAGTGCCACGGCATCCATCAAGGGCAACACGCCCAGGTCTTGCCCGTCCCGGCTGCGGATGGCAATGGAGCCTGTGTCGCGCTCCTTGGCCCCGGCGACCAGCAGAAAGGGGATACGCTGCAAAGTCTGCTCGCGGATCTTGTAGCTAATCTTCTCGTTGCGCACATCGGCTTCGCAGCGCAGCCCTGCACCTCGCAGAAGCTGCGCAACATCCTGCACGTAGGTGGCATGCTCCTCGGTGATCGACAACACCATCACCTGCATCGGTGCCAACCAGGCCGGGAGCTTGCCCGCGTGGTGCTCGATCAGAATGCCGGTAAAACGCTCCAGCGAACCGAACAATGCACGGTGCAGCATGACCGGGCGCTTGCGCTGGCCGTCTTCATCGACATATTCGATGCCGAAGCGTTCAGGCAGGTTCATGTCCACCTGGAGGGTTCCGCACTGCCAGTCGCGGCCGATGGCATCACGCAGCACGAATTCGAGCTTGGGGCCGTAGAAGGCGCCTTCGCCTGGATTGAGGCGGTAGGCCAGCCCCATGCCGTCCAGCGCCCGAACCAGCGCGCCTTCGAGCAAGTCCCACGTCGCCTCATCGCCCATGCGGTTCTCGGGCCGGGTCGAGAGCTTGATGCGCACATCCTCGAAGCCGAACTGACGGTAGATGTCGAGCACCAGGGCCACGACCTCGCGGCACTCGGTGTCCATCTGCTGCGGTGTGCAGTAGATGTGGGCGTCGTCCTGCGTGAAGTGGCGCACACGCAGCAGTCCGTGCAGCGCGCCGGAAGGTTCGTAGCGATGCACCTTGCCGAACTCGCCCATGCGGATTGGTAGGTCGCGGTAGCTTTTGAGGCCGTGGCGATACAGCAGTACGCTGCCGGGACAGTTCATGGGCTTGAGCGCGAGGGCGCGGCCATCCTCGGTCTCGGTGGTGAACATGTGGTCACGGTAGTTCTGCCAGTGGCCGGAGATTTCCCACAGGCTGCGATCCATCACGTCGGGCGAATTCACCTCCACATAGCCCGCGTCCTGCTGGCGGCGGCGCATGTAGGCGATCAACTCCTGGAAAACGGCCCAACCGCGCGGATGCCAGAACACGGCACCGGGCGCATCTTCCTGGAAATGGAACAGATCCAGTTCGCGGCCCAGCTTGCGGTGGTCGCGCTTCTCGGCCTCTTCGATCCGCTGGAGATAGGCATCGAGCTGCTTCCTGTCGGCCCAGGCCGTGCCGTAGATGCGCTGGAGCTGTTCGTTCCTGGCATCGCCGCGCCAGTAGGCGCCGGCCAGCTTGGTGAGCTTGAACGCCTTGAGAAAGCGTGTATTGGGCACATGCGGCCCACGGCACATGTCCACGTATTCCTGGTGGAAATACATGCCCATTTGCTGTTCGTCCGGCATGTCCTTGATCAGCCGCAGCTTGTAGTCCTCGCCGCGCCGCCTGAATATCTCCATGACCTCATAGCGCGGCAGCACGCGCTTGATGACGTCGTAGTTCTGCGCGATCAGTTCCTTCATGCGCGCTTCTATGGCGGCTAGGTCTTCAGGCGTGAAGGGGCGTTGGTAGGCGATGTCGTAGTAGAAGCCGTCTTCGATGACCGGACCGATGACCATCTTCGCGCTTGGGTAGAGCTGCTTGACGGCATGGCCGACCAGGTGCGCGCAGGAGTGCCGTATGATTTCCAGCCCTTCCTCATCCTGGGGTGTGATGATCTGCAAGGTCGCATCTTGGGCTATCAGGTCGCACGCATCGACGAGCCGCCCATCGAGCTTGCCCGCCACGGTGTTCCTGGCCAGACCAGAGCTGATGGCCTGTGCTACCCCCAGCACGGAAACCGGATGACCCAATGTACGGCGGCTGCCATCCGGCAGCGTGACCACCACAGAGGCGGAAGCGGAGCCCGGGAGCGCATTCATAGCGCCTCCACCACCGAAGGCGTTAGGCGCATGAAGCCCTCGGCATACTCGATGTTGCGCGCTGCCGTGATGCCGATGTTGCGCTTGGCTTGCACGCCGCGTTGCTGGGCCACGCGCGTGTAGTAGTGCCACAGGTGTTCCTGCCCGGCCATGCACTCGATGGCGCGGCGCTTGGTGTCCCACACGTCGGTGATGTCCAGGAGGGTGTTCGGCTCCCAGCCGCATTGCTCAGGCTGGTGAGGCTCGAATGCATAGACAGGCGGTGCGCCAAGAATCTTTTGGCCTGGGTTGTGGCCTTCGGCCTGGGCGATGACACGCGCCTCCTGGGTCACGTGCATGGCCAGCGGGTGATCGAAGTTGTAGGGGTCTTTGACCGAATGGCTCAACACGAAGGCTGGTTGCAGCGTGCGGTACAGGTCAACCAGACGGAACAAGGTGTCGTCGTTCACGCGCATCGGATAGTCGCCAATGTCCCAAAACTCCACCTCACCGCCGAGGATATCGGCGGCGCGCTGCGCTTCGTCCCGGCGCGCGGCCTTGACCTTCTCCAGTGTCATGCCGGACTGGCGCCAGAGCTTGGCCGATTCACCCCGTTCGCCATAGGACAGGCAGACGATCTTGACCTTCCACCCCTGTTTGGCATGGCTGGCGATGGCACCGCCCGCGCGCCATACGAAGTCGGCGGAATGGGCACTGACCACAAGGGCACTCTGAGGTTGAGACATGGATGCTGTCCTTTTTTCTGAATGGTTAGAACTCGTTCTGGATGGCCTTGTAGCCAAGTACCAGCTCGTTGTTGGTGCGCGCCACGTCTTCGGAGAACTCGCTGGCGGCGGCAGGCACTTGCGGCAGCAAGGGAAGATCAGTGTCCGGGCCAATGCGCTCGGTCGAGCGCACATAGAAGCCCGCAGGCAGATGCACACCATCGACCACGGCGTTGTAGCGAACCACGCAGCCGTCATCGACCTTGCAGTTGAACAGCACGCTGTTGAAGCCGATGAAGACGCCGTTGCCGATGGCGCAGGGGCCATGCACGATGGCGCGATGGGCAATGGAAGTGCGCTGCCCGATGCGCACGCTGGCACCGGACTTGGAATGGATCACCACGCCGTCCTGGATGTTGGAGTGGGCACCGATCACGATGGGGTCGATGTGCCCATCGGCATCCATCTCATCCGCACGGATGACCGCATAAGGGCCGATGAACACGTTTTCCTCGACGACCACGAGGCCGCACAGGATGGCGGTCGGATCGACGAAGGCGCTGGGATGAATCTGTGGCAGGTCGCCGCGTGGGTTCTTGCGGATCATGGTGGGTTGGGCTGTGATGTTGTTGGTTGGGCGGGTGGCACGGGGTCATGCCCGCCTGGGTGCAGCGGATGGCAGCGCAGCACGCGCCGCAGTGCCAGCCAACCTCCCTTGACGGCCCCATGCGTTTGCAAGGCTTCGACGGCGTACTGCGAGCAAGTGGGGTGGAACCGGCAGCGCGGGCCGAGCATCGGGCTGATGAACAACTGGTAGCCGCGTACCAGCAGCACCAGCATGCGGGCAGGCCAGCGCGTCATGCCAGTTCCTTTCCTTTGGGGCGAACCACCATGCCTTTAAGCGTGTCTTCCACGATGAAGCCGGCTGCCTCCAGTTCGCCCCGCAGCGCATCGGCGCGGGCAAATTCCCGGCGCTCCCGTGCTTGCTGGCGCTCGTCCAACAGTTCTCGGACACGGTGGGCATTGACCGTCCGCGCCCAGTCCGATGGCGCAAGCGCCTCCATTGCCATGCTCGGAGTCTGCTGCAACAAGCCGATCACACCGGCTGAAGCCAGCAGGCGCGACTTGGCCTGTGCCCGCGCCGTGTCCGTCGCCGCTTCGTCAAGCTTCGTGCGCAGCGCGTGCAGGCGGGTCAGTGCCCCAGGGACATTGAGGTCGTTGCGCAGTGCCTCCAGCACCTGTGCATCGGGGGTGGTGTCTGCCAACGCAGAAACGTGTTCGACTTTCGCCAGGCTGGCATAGAAGCGCGTCAGCGCCTGTCGCGCCGCCGCCAGGCGTTGGGCGCCCCAGTCCAGCGGCCGGCGGTAGTGGGTGGACAGCAGCGCCAGGCGGATGGCTTCGCCTGGCGCCTGTTGCAGCAAGTCTCGCACCAGCAGCACGTTGCCCAGCGACTTGGACATCTTTTGCCCTTCCACCGTGACGAAGCTGTTGTGTACCCAGGTGCGGCAGTAGAGCGCGCCGTGGGCGCAGGTGCCCTGGGCGACTTCGTTCTCGTGGTGCGGGAAGATCAGATCCTGCCCGCCGCCGTGGATGTCGATGGTGTGGCCCAGGTGTTGGCCGATCATGGCCGAGCATTCGATATGCCAGCCAGGGCGGCCCCGGCCCCAGGGGCTGTCCCAGCCGGGCTGCTCCGGCATCGAGGGCTTCCAGAGAACGAAGTCCATCGGATCGCGCTTGTAGGGCGCCACCTCCACGCGGGCGCCGGCCAGCATGTCCTCAGTGCGCCGCCCCGAGAGCTGCCCATAGGCCGGATACGACGGCACATGGAACAGCACATGCCCTTGTTCGGCGTAGGCGTGGCCCCGCGCCATCAGTTTCCGGATCAGGTCGATGATCGCGGGAATGTGCTCGGTGACGCGCGGCTCCAGGTCGGGTGTCAGCACCCCCAGCGCCCGCATATCCTCGTGGTAAGCGTCGATGTAGCGGCCGGTGATGGTGCCGATGGGCACCCCATCGGTGGCCGCCGCCGCGTTGATCTTGTCGTCCACGTCAGTGAAGTTGCGGGCATAGACCACCTCGCGGTAGTCCTGCCGGAGCAGCCGGGCCAGCACGTCGAACACCACGGCAGGCCGCGCGTTGCCGATGTGGGCGAAGTTGTAGACCGTGGGGCCGCACACGTACATCGTCACCCGGTCGGGCTGCCCGGTGTGCAAGGGTTCTTTCTTGCGCACGAGCGTGTTGTAAAGCTGGATGGGCGGGTTCATGCGGTCGGCTCTCCCGCTTGTGGCAGCGCCTGCCTCAGCGCCTCGAACGTGCGCTCAACCACCTCCCGGTCAACGTCCTGGGTGATGAAGACCAGGCGCGAGCGGCGGTCTTCGCTCGGCCAGGCGGGCAATGGCACGGGCGGATGGAAGATGTGCTGCACGCCATGCACGACGATCGGCTGCGCGCTGCCCTCCACGTTGAGGATGCCTTTCACGCGAAGGATGTTGCTGCCCACGAAGGCCATGAGCAGTTCGAGCCAGTTGGTCAGTACCTCGTCGGGTATCGGGTCATCGACGTGGAAGCAGAACGCGCGGATGTGGTCATCGTGGCGGTTCACGTCGTGATGGTCGTGCGACTCGTGCGCGTGACCGTCATCGTGCTCATGATGGCCGTGCGACTCGTGCGCGGTGTGGTCGTGGCTCTGATGTTCGTGCTTGTGGTGATCGTGTGCGTGTTCATGCGCCGGCGCATAGGCTTCCTCTCGCAGCCAGCGCACCACGTCGGGGGTCTTGCCGTCCGCAGAGAACAGTCCGAGATTCAGCACCTTCTGCGGTGCGATTTCGCCGCCCCGTACCTCCCAGCGCGGGGCGGCCGGGTTGATTCTGTCGAGCCGGCGCAGCAGCGCTTGGCGCTGCTCGTCCGAGACCAGATCGACCTTGGTCAGTAGCAGCGCGTCGGCCACGGCCGCCTGCTTGACGGCTTCCGGGTGCTGGTCGAGGGTGTGCATGCCTGTGGCCATGTCCACGGTCGTGACGATGCCATCGAGCCGGTACTTCGGCGCGATCTGCGGATGGGTCATCAGCGTGTGGATGATCGGTGACGGATCGGCCAGGCCGGTGGTCTCGATCAGCACGCGGCGAAACTGCCGCTGGCCGTTACGCGAGAAGCGCCAGGTGATGTCGCGCAGGGTTTTGACCAGATCGCCGCGGATGGAGCAGCACAGGCAACCGCTGCTCATTTCCATCACCAGGTTTTCGGTGCTGTGGGCGACCAGCAGGTGGTCAAGCGCCATTTCGCCGAACTCGTTGATGATGACCAGTGCATCGGCCAGCTCAGGTTGGCGCACCAGGTGGTTGAGCACGGTGGTCTTGCCGCTGCCAAGGAACCCCGTCAGCAGAGTGACGGGGATCAGGCTGGGTCCGGATTCGGTGGTCATCCGCGAACTCCTTCAGGCATCGGAGCCGCCCAGGCCACTGCATCGTGCGGGTGCAGGCTCTCCAGGTGTCGGACATGGACGCGGGGATTGGCGTGGCAGCTCAATGCAGCCTCGATACGCCGTGCCGCGTCTTCGACGAACATCAGGTTCTGGCCGTTGAGTGCCGCGAACGCCTGCTCGTCGGCTCGCTTGACCGCCGTTTGAACGGGCGTACCCACGGCCTGCTCGATGCGGTCGATTAGTGCCAGCAGACCGAGTGTGTCGCCGTCGCCATTCACATCTACAGCGACTTCGGCCTCGCTGCGTTGACTGTGGGGAGTGGCCAGCGTGGCATGCTGATGCAGCCAGGCCGCCACGTCGGCCTTCTCCACTTTGGGCTGCCGGCCGAAGGCTTTCAGAAAGCTCTGTTCGATGATCTGCCGCGACAACGCCGCCGAGCAGGGGCAGGTCGATGAATAGCCCGCCGTGACCTGCACGCGGCACTTGAACGTGCCATGGATGAGCGACGCATCCATACAAACGGGATAGGACTTCCATCCAGACAGCCCCCGCGTGACCAGAGCCGGACGCCGAACCAGCAGCGCGAACTTCAGGCGCAGCCGCGCACTGCGGGTCTCGCAGTCCTGATGGCTGTCGATCATGGCCAGCAGCAGATGTCGCAGGCCTGCAGGCGACAGCGTCTCTCCCTGCCCCAAGGCGTCGAGCAACCGGTACAGGCGGGACATGTGGATGCCCTTGACATGTGGGGCCGGCAAATCGACCTGCACATCGGCGCGCGCATGCAGTTCGCGCCGGCAGTGCGGCTCTGCCACCGTGATGGGAAGATCGATGCCCTGCATGCCGACCCATGCCAGCGGACTGAGGCTGGGGGCAATGTCGGTCAGTGAAACGTCGGGAAGCGCTGCATTCATGCTCAAAATCCAGTGGGGGTGCGCCCCCACCCGGTTCAGAGCATGGGGAGCACGGTCAAGTCAGTGCCAGTCGGGGAACGGGTTGTGCCAAGTCGTCCACGCCTTCGGGCCTTGGGCCATTTCTTCGTCGGTCAGCAGACAGGCATCGAAGCGTGCGCGCAACGCCGCTTCGTCCATGTCCATGCCGATCAGCACCAGCTCCTGTCGGGCATCGCCCACACGCTCGTCCCACTTGGTGCGGATCAGAGTGACGGATTCGGGGTCTTGCGGCCAGCGTTCCTGCGGCACCGCAGCCCACCAGTAGCCAGCAGGGCCGTGCCGGGCCACCGCACCCGCCTGCGACCAGTTGCCCGCCAGCGTCGGATCGCTGGCCAACCAGAAGAAGCCCTTGGAGCGCACCACGCCGGGCCATTCGCTTTCCACCCAATCGAAGAAGCGCTGCGGATGAAATGGCCTGCGTGCCCGATAGACGAAATTGCGGATGCCGTATTCCTCGGTCTCCGGCGTGTGCGTGCCGCGCAGTTCTTGCAGCCAGCCGGGCGCCTTGGAAGCTTCGTCAAAGTCGAACAGGCCGGTATCCAGCACGCGCTCAAGCCGCACTTGGCCGAACGCCGCAATCTCGATTCGTGCGCGTGGATTGAGGCTGCGCAGGATCGCCATCAGCCGCTCGCGCTCTTCGTCCGTGATGAGGTCGGTCTTGTTGAGCACGATCACGTCACAGAACTCGATCTGGTCGATCAGCAAATCCACCACCGTGCGCTGGTCTTCCTCGCCCAGCGACTCGCCGCGTGAGCGAATGCTGTCGCGCGAGCTGTAGTCGCGCAGGAAGTTGAAAGCGTCGACCACCGTCACCATCGTGTCGAGCCGAGCCACGTCGCCCAGGCTGCGGCCATCCTCGCCCGCAAAGGTGAAGGTCTCGGCCACGGGCAGCGGCTCCGAGATGCCGGTGGATTCGATCACGAGTTGGTCGAAGCGGCCTTCCTTGGCAAGCCGATCCACCTCCACCAGCAAATCTTCACGCAAGGTGCAGCAGATGCAGCCGTTGCTCATCTCCACCAGCTTTTCGTCTGTGCGCGAGAGTTCGGCACCGCCGTCGCGCACCAGTGTGGCATCAATGTTGACCTCGCTCATGTCGTTGACGATGACCGCGACTCGCCGACCCTCACGGTTGTTCAGGATGTGGTTGAGCAACGTGGTCTTGCCCGCACCGAGGAAGCCGGAGAGGACGGTGACGGGGAGCTTGTTGGATGCGGAAGGAGCTAAGGATTTCATCGTGTTTATGTCTTTCAATACGAGGTTCAGGACGCACTCAACGTTGCGCGGCGCATTTGCCGCACAGGCCGCGCAGTTCGATGGTGGATTCGCGCAGCGAGAACGCACTCTCCTTGACCCACGCTCCCAAGCTGCGCCCGAGTGAGCGGTCAACGAATTCATCGACATGACCACATTTGTCGCAAATGGCAAAAGCCGTCGGGCCGTGTTGGCAGCCTGAAGCACGGGTGCAACTGACATAGGCATTGAGACTTTCCAGTCGATGCACCAGCCCGTCCTGAATCAAACGCTCCAGCGCCCTGTACACCTGGGTAGGCGCGCTGAAACCCTGCCCGCGCAGTTGGTCGAGCAGGTTGTAGGCACTGAGAGGGGCTTGAGCCTGTTTCAGCGTCGAAAGGACACGTTGCTGGTTGGCGGTCAATTCCACAGTGACTCCTGAAAGTTTCAAGTAATGTTATAACATAACATTCGTTTTCCGTGAATACGCTAGGCAACGTATTCAGCACTGATGCGTGTTTTGCAAAACTCGGCTCCACGACTTTGGCCCTGTCGTCAAAGGGTCCATTTGCAGAAAGTGAGATACAGCCATGGCAAGCACAGGAAGCGTCAGCGCATGGGATGAAGCATTGCTCGTCGCAATGATTCAATACCCTGTTCCCGTCATCAAAGGCCCTGAGGACATTCAGGTGCAGGTTGACCAGATCTGCCGCACGGTGGCCAGCACGAAGGCTGGCTATCCGGACCTTGACCTGATCGTGTTCCCCGAATACTCGACGCAAGGGCTCAACACTGCAATCTGGACCTACGATGAGATGCTGTTGTCCGTCGACAGCCCCGAAGTCGGGCGCTTCAAACAAGCCTGCAAGCAAGCGAACGTATGGGGCGTGTTCTCGGTGATGGAGCCCAACGAAGATCCCAGCAACCCCCCCTACAACACCGCGATCATCATCAATGCGGACGGTGAGCTGGCACTGCACTATCGCAAGCTGCAGCCGTGGGTTCCCATTGAACCCTGGTCGCCAGGCAACTTCGGCATGCCGGTGTGTGATGGTCCCAAGGGAGCAAAGCTGGCCGTGTGCATTTGCCACGACGGAATGTTCCCCGAGCTGGCACGCGAGGCGGCCTACAAGGGTGCCAATGTCTACATTCGCATCTCGGGCTACTCGACCCAAGTCAACGACCAGTGGATCTGGACCAACCGCACCAATGCCTGGCAGAACCTGATGTACACCCTGGCGGTGAACCTCGCGGGCTACGACGGGGTCTTCTACTACTTCGGCGAAGGTACGGTCTGCAACTACGATGGCAACGTGGTTCAGCAAGGCCATCGCAACCCGTGGGAGATCGTCACAGCCGAGCTATTCCCGCGCCTCGTGGACAAGGCCCGTGAGCACTGGGCCTTGGAGAACAACATCTTCAACCTGGGTTGCCGCGCCTATGTCGGCAAGCCAGGCGGCGAGAGGGCCAACTACCTGACATGGGTGGAAGACCTGGCTAACGGCCAGTACAAGCTGCCCTGGGATGACAAGGTGAAGATCCGGGATGGTTGGAAGTACTACCCGGATGGCGTCAAGCTGGGGCCCATGCCGAAGTAGCCCGGAGATTTCGGAGCGGCTTGCCAACTCTACTTCTTCCGGTGGGGGCTCGTGGATGTTCCGCGGGGCTGCGAGCGAGGATCTCGGAGTCAAGGAGATGAGTGAGCCCTCCAATCGGCGTCAGCCTACAGACGCCGCAGAGTGCTGCACAGCTGCTTGCACATTAAGCGGTGGACTATCAACATTGCCGTGACGCTGATCCCGCACATGCTGGGGGCGTCTATCGCTGACGACCGGGATTCAGGAAGGGGGGCGCGGGCAGGGCCGAGCTTCCAAAGCCAAGCTGACGATGCGGGTTTTCGCCGGCGGTCATCCCTCGAACGCGCAGCCCCAAGCTGCGCGTTCTTTGTTCTGGATAGGGGGCGGTGGAATGGACTTTGACGATGAAACAAGTCCGTTATTCTTCGGCAGTCTTCACCGCCACAGCGCGATCCGGCTTGCTTTCTCCAAGCTCTTATGTGGCTCCTAGCCCACAACGCCGTATCACAGCAGGCGGCACGAAACAGGGCTAACCTATTGCCTCGTATAAGGTTTCAAGCCCTACGTGAATTGCGCGAAAGGCTTGACGCCTGCCCTTTTTTGTTGGGTGAGCATTTCGTGTGGTTCGAGCAGGCGTACATGCAGCAATGACCGGTTGAATTCACAGGGGGAAGCAAAATTTCACCAATGGCTGCTTTCGGCACCTAGCTTGGCCGTATTTGCGCACCTCACCGCTCATCACTCTGGCTGCGTGGCCTCACCAACCAGGCGTAGAAGCCACTTATATCCAGGTCGCGCGCCGCTTGCGCCACTGCAACCCCTCACTCGGTCACCAGCTTGACCGCTTCGCCCTTGAATTCCCGGCTGAACTGCCGTTTTGTTCCTATAAACCACCTCCGGTTTCATCTTCCACCTTACAAGGTGTCTTTGAAACCGGCAGCAGCCCAGTGGTGGCATCCCCACCCTAGCGCAGGCACCCATGCTGGTGCAAAAGGTGCCCTGCTACCCCCTCTGACGCAGCCAATGCCCTCGCATCGGGGCTACGCGCCGGTATCATTGCCGCCCATGCGTTGCGCCTGGATTCACCGTTTCATAGGGCTGCTGTGGCTGGCCCTGTGCAGCACAGCGGTGCTTCCGTGGGCGCACCAGCTGGCCCACCTTGCAGAACCCGGCCTCGAGTCGGTACCCGTGCGCTATGCCGGTTACAACGATGCTGATGCAGCGGCTGCAATCACACTGGCTGCCACGGGTGATCACGATGACGCCCACAGGGCAGACGCCTGTGTGGTGTGCCAGCATCTTTTCGGTCACCAGCACGCAGCAACCGCCGCCACGTTCGGCGTTGTACTGGCGGCAGCCCGCCAGCTTGGACCGCCCGGCGCGGCCACGCGCTCTGACCACGCATCGCCCGGCTGGCTCACGCCCGCACCCCGCGCTCCGCCCCCCCACTTGAACGTCTGACCCTGACTGCGCCCGCTGCGTACCACGCAGCAGCGGCGCCTTGGCCCGTGCCAGCACCGCTCCAAAGCGGCGCAGCCTGCGGGTGTATCCGGTTTTTTGATTCATTGCATGGGGCCTGTGGTCTCAGGAGTTTTTCTGTGTCGCTTCCTTCCAAAATGCTGCCTGTCGCGCTGGCGGCCACCCTTGCCTGTCTGCACGCCACTGCCCACGCCGCAGGCGATTCCGTCATTGTTCTGGGCGAAGTGCCCGTGTACTCGGGCACCGGCGGTGCCCTGCCACCCACCAGCCTGCTCACCTCAGTCGACATCCTGGGAGCCGACAAGATCGAGGACAAAAACGTGATGCAAAGCTGGGAGCTGCTGGGCCAGCTGCCCGGCATCCAGCTCACCGAAACCCGCATGGGGGCAGAGTCTGGTAAGGCCACGTTCCGCGCCTTCAACGGCGAGGGCTATATAAACGGCATCAAGGTTCTGATCGACGGCATCCCCAGCAACGTCAACAGCGGCAACCAGCGCTTCATCGACATGATTTTCCCGCTGGAACTGGACTTTATCGAAGTGGTGCGCGGCACCAACGACCCGCGCTACGGCCTGCACAACATTGGCGGCAGCATCAACTTTGGCACGCGTCAGGGCGGCAACTACAGCGATGGCCGCGTGACCGTGGGCAGCCACGCCACTCGCGAAGTGCAAGTCGCCCTGGGGCGGGAGTCTGACGGCTTTGCGCAAAACTACTTCATTGCCCACCAGGGCTCAGACGGGCACCGCGCGCATTCCGACTCTGAAAAGTACGCGCTGGGCGGTAAATGGTTCCTGACCTCTGCAGACAGGACGCTGAAAGTCGGTGCCGTGGCCCGGCTGTACTCGCACAAAGCCGAAGAGCCCGGCTTCATGACCGCCACCGAGATGGCCCAGAACCGCAAGCAAACCGGCGCCCACAACGCCAACGACGGCGACGACCGCCAGATGCAGCACCTTAGCCTGCACCTGGACTGGCAGGCCACCCCCGCGCTGTTCATGAGCAACAAGCTCTACTTCAACCACTACGACGATGACCGCCGCGTCACCTTCACCAACAGCGCTGCTGCCAGCCTGAACAACCTGCCACGCCAGCGCCGCGTGTGGGACGAAGACCAGACTGGCCTGATGAGCACCGTCACCTGGCGCGCCAGCGATACGCTCACGGTGGACGGCGGCCTCCAGATAGAACGCCAGAAGAACCTGTACCAGCGCTACCGCTACGCCTATGCGGTGCCTACGCAGTTCAGCAACCCCACGCACACCTCCAACGACGACCGCTACACGCTGAACAACGTGGGCGCGTATGTGCAGGCCATCTTCAATGCAACCGACCAGCTCAAGATCATTCCGGGCCTGCGCCTGGACAAGTTCTCTGGCCGTACCGCCCTGAGCCCCAGCGGCACCACCGGCCCGCTGCAGGACTACGGCTGGATAAAGCAGCCTAAGCTCAGCATGGTGTACAGCGTGAACGACGCGACCAGCGTCTATGCCAACTGGGGTCGCACCTTCCAGATCCTGACCGGATCACGCGCACCAGCCTACATCACCTCCGCCACGCAGGCCAAGTTCGCCCCGTCCATCAACACCGGTACCGAGCTGGGCGTAAAGTTCAAGCCCAGCCCTCGGACCGACCTGCGCGTGGCCGTGTGGCAGCAGGACGCCACCGACGAAGTGGCCAACATGCCCAGCACCGGCACCAACGTGAGCCTGGGCGAAACCCGGCGCAAGGGCATCGACTTTCAGGCATCCACCCGCATCGGCAGTGCAGTCACGCTGTGGGCCTCGCACTCGCTACAGGAAGCCAAGGTGCGCCGTGCGTTCACCGCATCTGGCACCTCGCTGGCGGGCAAGGAGGTGTTCGCCACCCCGCGCCACATCACCAACGCCGGGGTGGATTACCAGGCGAACGAGGCGCTGCGCCTGGGCCTACAGGCGCGCGCACAAGGCAGCTACTTCATAGACGACCTCAACGCCCAGGGCAAGTTCGGCAGCTTTGTGCTGCTGGACTTCAATGCACGTTATGCCCTCTCCAAAACCGTGAGCGTGGACCTGCAGGTGAAGAACCTCGCCAACCGCAAGTTCGCCTACGTGTGGTGGGACAATTTCTTCTGGCCCGCTGACAGCGCCCAGCCCATGTACTCGCCTGGCGCGGGCCGCTCGGCCTTTGTGTCGCTCAACGTGAAGTGGTGATGGCGTAGTCTGCGTGCGACTTTCCCAGGCTGTCTGCTCAGGCGTTGCGCGCACTCAGCAGACTGGCAACCAAGTCACGCACGGTGCGTGACTTGGGCAGTCCCGGCCAATAAATCAGCAAGGTCGGAAAGTAGACCGTGGCCGAGAACGGGCGGAACGCCTCGCCCGGCAGCAACTGGCGAGCGCATGAATCCAAGCGTTGTGCAGGAGGTGGTGAGTCGGCCTGGACGAGGCGCTGGGGCTTCAGCCAGCCCGAGCCCGTTACGCCGACGCGTACCGACCTGTCGCCCGAGCCGGCAGCGATTCAGCCGGCGACTCCGGTCGCCGCGGCGCCCATAATTTTCTGCACCAGCGGATGATGCTGGCCGCGCCGAGAGCGAATGGCGTGGATCTCTTCCTTCACGCTATCGGCGCTTCCCAACAGTCTCAGGCCCCGCATCACACCGATGCCGCCGGCGCCCAGGCGGCTAACCGGGAACACGCCCAGCCCTCGCGCAGCGAAGACAGCGAGCAGTGCGCTGTCCTCGAACTCTCCAACGATGCGCGGTCGCAGGCCCTGGGTCATGAACCAGTGCTCCAGCGTCGTGCGCAAGGCCGAGTGACCGGTCGGAAGCAGCACGGGTAGGTCATTCAGGCTGTACGGAAACCCATCGCGCTCGGTTTTGCCCACAATGCTCGCGGGACCATACCATTCGACCGGCGCATCTACCAGCCGTTCGCTAGACAAGCGCAAATTGGGGTTACGTGGTGCGGCCTGCCCGGCAAGCACCAAGTCCAGGTGGTGCAACGCGAGCTCACCCAGCAGTTGTTCGAATTCGCCTTCGTGACAGACGAGGCGAAGGTTGGTGGTTGTCAGCACCGGCTCCAGCAGCGCGTGGGCGGCGAGCTTGGAGATGCCGTCGGAGAATCCCACCGCGAGACGCGCCACCTTGCCGTTAGCCGCTTCACGCACCTCGTCAGGAATGACCTGGCCAAGCTGGAAGATCTCCTCGGCGCGTGCGAAGGCGGCCTGGCCCGCTTCAGTGAGCGCCACGCCACGGCCCGAGGGTTTGAGCAGCTCTTGACCCAATGCCTTCTCCAACTCGCGTACCTGAGCGCTGATGGTCTGCACTGCCATGTCGAGCCGCTCGGCTGCCCTGGCGAAGCCACCTGCTTTGGCCACAACCCAGAAGTAATGCAGATGGCGGTAGTTCAGCATGCGCGCTCCAGTGCGGAAAAACCGAATCTTAGGTGCGAATAACTCTGGTTTGTTCAAACGAAGACCATCCCTAAACTCCAGACATTCCATTACACCTTCACCAATGCATCAGACCGTCGTTCACTGAAAGAGCAAAATGGAACTTATCACTCCCTTCCTCACGTCCTACTTCATGGGCAAGCCGGTATGGGTCTGGCTGACCTTCGTCGGTATCGTCGTAGCGCTGCTGGCATTCGACCTAGGTGTGCTGCACAAGGACGATCAGGAGATCGGCGTGCGCGAGAGCCTGCTGCTGTCGGCCGGCTACATCAGCGTAGCGCTGGTCTTCGGTGCCTGGGTGTGGTGGTACCTGGGAGCTCAGAGCGGCATGGACTACTACACCGGCTTCATGATCGAGAAGTCGCTGTCGATGGACAACGTGTTTGTGATTGCGCTGATCTTCAGCTTCTTCGCGATCCCGCGGCAGTACCAGCACCGTGTGCTGTTTTGGGGCATCTTGGGCGTGATCGTGCTGCGCGCCATCATGATCGCTCTGGGCGCAACGCTGGTCAGTCAGTTCAGCTGGGTTCTGTACTTGTTCGGTGCATTCCTGATCTTCACGGGCATCAAGATGTGGATCATTGCCGACCACATGCCCGACATCGCGAACAACCCGCTGCTGAAGTTCCTGAAGCGGCATATACGCGTTACCGACGGCCTGCGCGGCAACGCCTTCTGGGTACGTATAAAGGATCCCGAAACTGGCCGGCTTGAGCGCTTCGCGACCCCACTGTTTCTCGCCCTGGTGCTGGTAGAGTTTGTCGATCTGATCTTTGCGGTCGACTCGGTGCCGGCGATTTTCGCGATCACGACTGACCCGTTCATCGTCTACACCAGCAACATCTTTGCCATCCTAGGCCTGCGCGCGCTGTACTTTGCGCTGGCGGCGATGATCCATCGCTTCAAGTACCTGAAGTACGCG
Organism: Delftia sp. PX-1; assembly: GCF_055797465.1. Lineage (NCBI taxonomy): Bacteria > Pseudomonadati > Pseudomonadota > Betaproteobacteria > Burkholderiales > Comamonadaceae > Delftia > Delftia sp. PX-1. Next base: position 6,151,662 of record NZ_CP184763.1, on the reverse strand, counting down.
CTGGCTCTGGTGCTTGTGTTTATTGGCAGCAAGATTTTCCTTGTGGGCATCATTGGAAAGATCCCGGCAATGATCTCGTTAAGCGTGACCTTCGGGCTAATCGCAGGTGGCGTTCTCGTCTCGCTGTGGAAGACGCGCGGCGAGCAGGCCGCGGCGGAGGTCCGGTGACGATTCCGATCTGGCAGCGGCTGCGCGATGCAGCCGCTGTCCTCAGCGACGAAAGGATATCGATGCATACGCTGGCGAAAGCCTACGGACCCGAAGCGCACGGTAGCGAGCAACACAAGTCACCGTGGCCTCCATCATGAGCCGCAGATGAAATAGACCCCTGATTCCCCGGCCCCGTCCTATCGCTTATCTTTGAAGATAGGAACAGGACTGTGCATATGACTAGGCATACGGAGTCAATAGAGGTAGTCGTGAAGGACCAGCGCCGCAGGCGCTGGTATCTCGCAGAGAAGGCGGCGCTGGTGCGCCGAATCTACGAACCAGGCATTAGCGTGTCATTGGTCGCTCGGCAGGAAGGCGTTTCGGCTGGACTGCTGTTCCAGTGGCGCAAGCTCGAACGCCAGGGGGCTTTGACCGCCGTCTCCGCTGGCGAGGCAGTCGTGCCCGCATCCGAACTGGCGGCTGCCCGCGCGGAAATCGCCAAGCTGCAGCGCGTGCTCGGCAAGAAAACCTTGGAGAACGAAATCCTCAAGGAAGCCGTGGAGTACGCCGCAGAAAAAAAGTGGATTGCGCGCTCGCCCTTGTTGCCCGGGGACGACCAGTGAAGACGGTTTGCCGGACGATGGGGCTGGCGCGCTCGCATGTGCGCGACCTGCTTGGGCGCGGTGAAGACTGGGCCGATGGCCGCAGCCATCGCACACCCAGCGACGATGCCGGGCTGCTCGCCGAACTGCGCCAGCAAATTGCCGACTTGCCCAGCTATGGCTACCGACGGGCCTGTGCCTTGGTGAACCGCCAGCGTGCGGCACGGGGCGCCCCGAGGGTCAATGCCAAACGCGTCTATCGCGCCATGGCACAAGCCGCTCTGCTGCTGCCCAAGGCGCCTCGCCGGCGCCAGTCCGCACGCACGCATGAGGGCCGGGTTGCGGTCTCGCGCAGCGACCTTCGATGGTGCTCCGATGGTCTGGAAATCAAGTGCGATTTAGGTCAGACCGTGACGGCCACCTTCACCAAGGATTGCTGCGACCGTGAGGTGATGGCTTGGCGTGCATGGGAGGGCATACTAACAAGATGCCGTTGAGGGCTGCTTCATCGCAGACTGCGAGCTTGCGCGCACCGCCTTTGGCGGAAGGTACGAAGGCAGGGATGAGGGGTTGTAGCTGTCGCCACAGTTCTTTGCTTACAGGTCGTCGTGCCATGAGGGCAGCGAGCATAACTGCTCTGCGGGGGCCTGTGACGAAGTGGTGTTAGCCACTCTAAGCAGCGCGCTGAGCCTCATGGATGCTACGCCTCTGTTTACGACTTTATTTGGCCAGAATAGCGCAGGCCGTGGCCTGCCCTGGTCCTTCGTTGCCCCCTGTGCGAAATGTCCGTCGGACACCCGGCGGCTGGCCTACCTGCGGTGTCGCAACATGGGGCTGCGCACGCTCTGGCCGGTCCTACGGCTGAGCCGCATGTCCGGGCCCACACTGGTTACCAGCGCAGTGCATATCTGCGCTGCAGTCGGGCGCTTCGTTTGACGCGCCTCTTTGACCACCATGTGAAGGAGATACCCATGGCTCAGCAAAACGACCAGCAACAGCAGCAGCAAAACAACCCGCAGCAGCAGAACCCGAACCAGCAAAACCCGGGACAGCAGCAGCAGGACAACCCCCAGCACAAGCAGCCTGGCCAGAACCAGCCAGGCCAGCAGCAGCCCAATCAGCCCCGCTGACAGGCTGGGCGGCGTTCCGTTTGACGTGAGGATGGAACCATGAAACAGCTTCTTCCCACGAGAGGCCCGCAGCATCCGGCCTATGTTCCCATGCAGATGGGGCAACCCATCACGGACAGGAACTACAGCCAGATGCAGTGCAAGGCGAACGTCCGCCAACAAGGGCAGCCTTTGCGCCAGCCACAGCAACGCTGATTGATCGCAGCCAGCGCTGGTGCAGTGCTCCCTGGAACCGGCCGCCTTCGGGCGGCTTTTCCGTGTCGAGGGCCTGCCCTGGCCGGGGCCGCCGGAGATCTCCCCGCACAATGACGCCTTTCCAGCATCAACCTCCAAGGATTTCAACGATGACACTGCAGCGCCCCTGCTTCGTTTTGCCGACCCTGGTGCTCGCCCTGGGATTGTCGGGGTGTGCCGCGCCGCCTTCCAGCGGGCAGCTCGAGAAGGAGGAAGCGGAGCAGGCGAAGACGCTGTGGGTGATCAGCGAGGCCTTGAAGGCCAACATGGCCGTGGTGCTGGTGGCTGACCTGACGCCGCACAAGTCGCTGGCCGACGCCGACGGCATGTCCAAATGGACCTCGAACGTGCTGTGGACCCACCAGGACAGGCCGGAGATCGTGTTCGGCCGCAAGTTCCAGAACAACGCGCTGCAGCGCGATCCCAAGACCACCTACCTCTTCAAGGCCTTCGAGGTCCATGTCCTGCCCCCCGGCAAGTACCTGCTGACGGGCGGCGATGACTACTGGCTCAATGCCCGGCTCGACCAGCTGGGGGCCAAGGCGGGCGCTGCGGGCGCAGGCCGCGGCGCCAGCGGCACGGTGTCCCTGGCGCCCGAGACCTACCGCGAGTTCTATACCGAGATGAACTGGAAGGAGGCCACCACGCACACGCAGACCCGCACCGAGAAGTACTGCACCACGGTGCACCGTGCCTCGGGCCATTGCGTGGCCTGGGGCGAGCGGCAGGTCACGGACAGTACGCCGGGCATGGGTGCGGGCTACTACCAGGACACGGACTCGCGCGACATCCCCGCGCTCAAGGTCCAGGTGCGCGTGCCGCCCCGGCAGGCCCTGGCCAGTTTCACGCTGGAAGGCGGGCAGCTGGTGCTGAGCCAGCGCTCGTATCTGAAGACGCCCAGCTACCAGTTCCGCCAGGCGGGCTGCCGCAAGGTGGCGGCCGAGAAGGTCGAATGCCCGCTGGAGGACTTCACCGTCCACACGCTGCCGGTGCCCATGGAATTCACGCGCACCTATCTGGCCTCCCGCGCCAACCTGACCCCTGACCAGGAAAAACTCATGGCGCGGCTGGTGCCCATGCAGGTCACCACCCTTGGCCGCCAGGGCGCCGCCGATCCGATCTGGGGCACGCCGATCTCGCTGCGCAAGGGGCCTTGAGGTCCGGGCGCAGCCGATGGCCGATGGCCGATGGTCGTTGATCGGCTGCGTCGGGTGGCTGCCCTTTCCGTGCCCGGCCGGTTGTTGGCGGGCTGCGGCGACCGGTGCCTGCCTATGGGGTCACCAGGTGTGCGCGTAGCTGATCTTCAGCACCGTGCCGGCCGCTGGCAGGCGGCTGGTGTTGTTGTTGCTGCGCAGCAGCTGGCTGTAGAGCGGGAAGTACTGGCGGTTGAACAGGTTTTCCACGCCCAGGGACACACGGTTCTTGGGGTCGATCTTCCACTGGCTGATCAGGTCCACCGTGGTGTAGCCCCGTGTGTCATAGCGGCCGAAGCCGGTCTTGCCGTCCAGGCGGTAGTCCTTGGAGGCATAGGCGGTGGCCTGGAGGCGGTGGCTCCAGCGCGTGTCGGGCCGGTACTCCACATAGGCCGTGAGCTTGAGCGGAGGGATGCGAAAGCCCGTCATGTCCTGGTAGCCGCTGGCGGCCTGGGGCAGCTCGCGGCCCTTCATCCAGGTGAAGCTGCCGCCCACGCTCCAGTGGTCGTCGTCGCTGAAGTAGTCCAGGCCGCCTTCGATGCCATGGATCTTCTCGCGGGTGCGCAGCAGGGTCAGGCCATTGTTGAAGCTCTGCACGGCGCCCAGGTTGGAGCGCGACTGGAAGACGCTGAGGTTGGCCATCACGTTGGAGAACTTGCCGCGCCAGCCCATTTCATAGGTGTTGGTCTTGACCGCCTGCAGGTTGGAGTTGCCCAGGTTGAAGGCCGGCGTGGCATTGCGCACCACCACGCCGATGTCCGGCAGCTCGAAGCCCTGGCTGTACGAGGCATAGAGCTCCTGGCCGGGGACCGGCGTGAAGACCGTGCCCAGGTTGTAGGTCCAGGCGTTGTACCTGACGGTGCCGCCGTTCACGGACTGGGGGCTGGGGGCGCGTGACTGCGACAGCGGCGTGAAGTCATTGAAGCTGGCCTGGGCGCGGTCGTAGCGCAGGCCGCCTTCCGCCGACCATTGCGCATTGAACCGGTGCTGCAGCTGGGCGAAGGCGCCGATGCTGCGCGTGGTGACGGGCGGCATGTAGATCAGCTGGCCCGTCTTGTGGAAGACCAGGCCGCCGCTGGCGTCATAGGCCCGTGGATCGAAGATGTCGATGGGCATGTCGGTGCGCTCCTGGTTGAAGTCCGCACCCCAGATCAGCAGGCTCTTCTTGCCGGCGCCCAGCGGCGTCTTCAGGGTCAGGCGCCCGCCAAAGACCTCGGAGTTCTGCATGGACTGGTCGACATTGGCGCCCCGCACCGGCACGGCGCGTGCGTCGAAGGGCGCAAACCGCGTGAAGAAGTCCCGGTAGTAGAGCTGGGCGGCCAGCGTGCTGCCTGCGATGTCCCGGTTCTCGTAGTCCAGGCCCAGCATGGTGTTCTTGATCTGGTTCTGGTCGGCCAGCACCAGGCCCTTGATGGGGCGGGCCGCCGCCGTTCCGGCCGGCAGCCGCGCCACCGACGGGTCGGAGGCGTAGTCCGTGTCCTGGGCCGCGTTGTAGTGGCTGGCGGTCAATTGCAGGCGCTGGTCGGCATCGAGCTTGAAGCCGATCTTGGCCGAGGCGTTGTAGATGTTGGAGTCGAACAGGTCGCCCTGGCTGGGCTCGGGTGCAATGCGGTTGCCCCTGGCGTCGAAGGCGCCGCCCATGTGCCTGGCGCCCAGGCTCACCGAGTAGTCGACCACCTCGCCGCCGCCGGACAGGTAGTGCTGCACCTCGCCGCCCAGCCCCGCGCCGCGCAGGCGGGACAGCGGGGCCGAGCCGGTGACGATGGTCTCGGCCCGCGTCTCGCCCGAGGGCCGCTTGGTGCGGATGGAGACAATGCCGCCCGCCGCACCGCTGCCGTAGATGGCGCTGCTGCCGCGCAGCACCTCGATCTGCTCGATGTCGGCCGGGTTGATGTTGGCCAGGTTCCTGGACGAGTCGCGGTTGGTGTTCAGCGGAACGCCGTCCACCAGCACCAGCATGTTGCGGCCGCGCAGCGTCTGGCCGTAGTCGGTGATGGTGTGGCTGGAGTCCGCCATGCCGGGGACCACCTTGCTGAGCATGGTGGCCAGGCTGTCCGAGCCCTGGCGCAGCTGCTCCACCTCCTGGCCTTCCAGAATCGTGACCTGCCGCGAGGGCGCGACCAGGTTGTTCTGCGTGCGCGCGGTCACCGTGATGGCGGCAAGCTCCGTGGCCTGTGCCGCGGCTGGGGCTGAGGGTGAGGGCACGGCCGCTGCAGCGGACGGCGCCTGGCGTGCCGCCGCAGGCAGCTTCTCCAGCGCGTAGTTGCCCGCCCCCACGCGGCGCGCTGTCCAGCCTGACGTGTTCAGCAGCTGCGCAAAGCCGTCCTCCACGGAGAACGTGCCGGACAGGCCGCGTGTCTCCATGCCGCCGAGCTGCTGCAGGTCCATGCCCAGGTTCACGCCTGCCTGCGCGGCAAAGGCCATCAGCGCCGGGCCCAGCGGACCCGGCTGGATCTGGTAGCTCCTGGCAGCGGCGCTGGCGGCCGGCTCGGCCGCCTGGACTGGCAGCGCGTGCAGCAGCAGCGAGGTGCTGACGGCCAGGGCCGCCAAGGCGGTGGCGCGCAGGCTGGCGCGTGGTCCGGCGGTGGAAGAAGGGGAGTGCATGGTGTTCTGTCCTCTGGGCTGTCGATGAAAGTGGTCTTCGCAAGCCTTGACAGGCGAGAGAGAAAAACCGGACAGCCACGGCAGAAAAAAATCGGATCAGCGCCGCGCCACCGTCACCCAGTACCGGCTGCGCTCGTGCACGCGCACCGGCAGGGTCTGGGCCAGCAGGGCCAGGATGCGGTCGGTGTCATGCAGCTGGTAGGTGCCGGAGACGCGCAGGTCGGCGACATCGTCGTCGCACCGCACAAGGCCTTCGCGGTAGCGCGACAGCTCGGCCAGGAAGTCCTGCAGCCGCAGGTTCTCGGCATAGAGCACGCCCAGCGTCCAGGCCGAGTCCCGCGGCGCCACCGGGCGGGTGGCGCTGGCGCCTTGTCCATCGAATTGCAGTTGCTCGCCCGCATGCACCACCACGGCCTTGGCCGATGCTGCCGGCGTGACGCGCACCGCGCCCTCCAGCACGGCCAGCGCCGTGCCCCGCTCCAGCTTGCGCACGATGAAGCGCGTGCCCAGGGCCTGCATCTGGCCGTCGTCTGTCTGCACCATGAAAGGCTGGGAGGCGTAGGGCGCCGCATGCGCGGTCTCGACCAGGATTTCCCCGGCATGCTGGCGGATGCGCCGCGCCGTGCCATCCATGCGCACGCTGATGGCCGAGGCCGTGTTCAGCTGCAAGCGGCTGCCATCGGCCAGCGTGACCGCGCGGCGCTCGCCCCTGGCCGTGCGGTAGTCGGCCGTCCAGTCCTGCCAGGGCAGCTGGCGCCAGGCCAGCCAGCCCAGCGCAGGCGTGGCCAGGGCCAGCACGGCCGAGCGCAGCAACTGGCGCCGTGCCGCCGAGGGGCGCGCGCGGTTGAGCGTGGCCATGCCGACGGCGGCGGGCACGGTGTTGAAGCGGCCCTTGAGCTGCTCGGCGCATTGCCAGATCTGCTCATGCCGGCTGCTCTGGCTGCGCCAGCGCGCCAGTTCGGCCTGCTCGGCCGCGCTGAAGTCCGAGGCATGCCTGCGGGCCAGCCAGCGGGCGGCCTCGTCCAGGATGCGTGCGTCTGCGGCCTGCATGCTCAGTGCTCCAGCATCACCAGCAGGCATTGCCGAAAGCCCTGGGCCATGTAGCGCGTCACGGTGCGCACGCTCAGCTGCATCCGGTCGGCAATGTCCTCGTAGGACAGGCCTTCCAGCTGGGACATGAGAAAGGCCGTGCGCACCCTGGCGGGCAGGGCGTCCAGCAGCGCATCGAGCTCCTGCAGCGTCTCCAGCAGGATGGCCCGCGCCTCCACGGACGGCACGGTGGCCTGGGGCAGGAGGTGCAGCGACGCCAGGTAGGCCTGCTCCAGCGAGCGGCGTTCGAGGTGATTGACCAGCAGCCGCCGGGCCACTGTCGTCAGGTAGGCCCGGGGCTCCCGGATGTCCTCGATGGCCTGCGTCCTGGCGCTGACCCAGATGCGCGTGAACGTGTCCTGGGCCAGGTCGGCCGCATCGCAGCGGTTGCCCAGCCTGCGTTGCAGCCACGCGACCAGCCAAGGGTTGTGCTGCGCGTACATGCTGCCCAGAGCCTGGCTGGCGCCACTGTCGGTGGATGGATGCACGTGCCGGGCCTTTCCTCTTGCGCGTCAAGAAACTGCCGGCATTTTATCCAGTTGATATGAATTCTCATTTGCATTGGGGTCGGTGCGATCCCGCGCACCGGATCAGCCCGCCGCCGCCAGCCCGTCGAAGGTCGTGCTGGTCACCCAGTCGATGATCTGCGCGTGCGTGTACTGGCCCGACTCCTTGAGCAGTGCCACCACCGGATCGCAGGCCCGCGCGAACAGCGTGTAGAGCACCAGTTCGGCCGGCAGCGTGGCCTGCATCTGGCCGCTGGTCTGGGCCTCGGTGATCCAGATGCTCAGGCGGTTGCTCAGCGCGATCAGCCGGTCCATGTAGTCGTCGTTGGATTGCAGCGAGGCGCTGAGGTTGGAGTTCTGCGCGGGCAGGGAGGGCATCTCGCCTTCCAGCTGGGTCTGCATGGCCCAGCGCGTCACGGCCTTGAGCTGGTCCAGCGGGCGCGTGGGCGTGCCGGCCTCGGCCGCCAGGCTGGCTTCGTCGCGCAGGCCGTCCACGAAGGCCAGGGCGCGGTCCAGCACGCCCACCATGGCGGCCCCTGCCAGTTCTTCCTTGGAGGTGAACAGCTTGTACAGGCTGGCCTTGGCCATGCCGGCCTCGGCCGCCACCTCGTCCACCGTCATGGCGTCGTAGCCCTTGGTGGCCAGCAGCCGGTTGACGGCCGCCACGATGGCCTGCTCGCGCACGCGCTGTATCTGTTCTTTGATGGAGGAGCGGCTTGTCATAGCCATATTTTAGACCCGACAGGTCATATCCGATACCAAATAGTGCAAAGCGGATACGTTTGGTATATAGTTTGAACTCATCAGTTCACAGTTTGATCTTCATGGTCTGACTGATCGATTCAACCAGGAAGGACGCTCCCATGCATCGCATTGCAGTCATCGGGTCGGGGATTGCGGGGCTGGCCGCAGCACGGCGGCTGGCCGGCGCGCCGGGCGGGCATGGCGTGACCCTGCTGGAGGCAGGCAGCCATTTCGGCGGCCATGCCAACACGGTCGATCTGGCGCTGGGCGGCGTGAGCCAGGGGGTGGACACGGGCTTTCTGGTGTTCAACCACCGCACCTATCCGCTGCTGACCCGTCTGTTCGAAGAGCTGCAGGTGCCCACGGCGGAGGCCGAGATGTCGTTTTCCGTGCAGGTGCCGCAGGCCGGCGGCCGGGCGGGCCTGGAGTGGAGCGGCAGTTCGCTGGGCGGTGTGTTCGCCCAGCGCAGCAATCTGCTGCGGCCCCGTTTCCTGAAGATGCTGGCCGAGATCCTGCGCTTCAACCGCCTGACCACGCGCATCGCCGAGGAAGGCGATGAAGCGCGGCTGCGCAGCTGCATCGAAGATTTCCTGGACGACCACGGCTTCGGGCCGGCCTTTCGCCAGGACTATCTGCTGCCCATGATGGGCTGCATCTGGTCCTGCCCCACCGACCAGATGCTGCGCTTTCCCGTGGCCACGCTGATCCGCTTTTGCCACAACCACGGCCTGATCCAGGTCACGGACCGGCCGCAGTGGCGCACCGTGCGCGGTGGTTCGCGCCAGTATGTGCGGCGCATGGTGGCCGCGCTGCAAAAGGACGGCCGCCACGAGGTCCGGCTGAACGCGCCCGTGCTGGGCCTGCGCCGCGCCGCGCACGGCGTGCTGCTGCAGATGGCGCACGGCACGGAGCGGTTCGACGCCGTGGTGCTGGCCTGCCACAGCGACCAGGCCCTGCGCCTGCTGGGCTCCGATGCCACGCCGCTCGAGCGCAGCGTGCTGGGCGCCATCCGCTACCAGCCCAACCAGGCCGTGCTGCACACCGATGCCGGCGTGCTGCCGCGCCGCCCGGCGGCCTGGGCCGCCTGGAACTACGAACGCGCCGCCGATCCCGGAAAAGACCGGGCCGGCGTCTGCCTGCACTACCTGCTCAACCGCCTGCAGCCCCTGCCGTGGCAGCAGCCCGTGATGGTGTCGCTGAACCCGGTGCGCCCCATCGATGACAGCCAGGTCCACGCGCGCATCGAGTACAGCCACCCGGTGTTCGACCTGGCCGCCATCGAGGCCCAGGGCCGGGTGGATGCCCTGCAAGGCCAGCGCAGGACCTGGTTTTGCGGCGCATGGTGCGGCTACGGCTTCCACGAGGACGGCCTGCGCTCGGGCCTGGTCGCGGCCGACGGCCTGCTGCATGCCCTGCCGACCTTGCCCGTCCTGCCCGCCAGCGCGGCCTTCGAGGGGGTCGCATGACGGCCCGGCCGCTCATCGGCTTCGGCCATGTCTGGCACCGCCGCCTGCGGCCGGTGGAGCATGCCTTCCGCTACCCGGGCTATTTCCTCATGCTGCCCATGCGCAGCCTGCGCACGCACCCGGACGCCGCGCTCAGGCGCAACCGCCGTGGCTGGCTGAGCTTCCATGACAGCGACCACGGCGAGGGCGGCTGCGACGCGCTGGCCTGGTTCGAGCAGCTGCTGCACAGCGAAGGCATTGGCGACGCCGATGGCGAAGTCTGGCTGCACACCTTTCCGCGCGTGCTGGGCTACGTGTTCAAGCCCGTGAGCTTTTGGTATGCGCACCGCGCCGACGGGTCGCTGGCCGCCGTGCTGGCCGAGGTCAACAACACCTTTGGCGAGCGCCATGCCTATCTGCTGGCGGGGCCGGACCTGGCCTGGGGCCGGGAGCAGGTGGCGCGCAAGCAATTCCACGTCTCGCCGTTCTGCGAGGTGCGCGGCGAGTACCGCTTCCGCTTCGAACGCAGCGAAGATCGCACCCTGGCGCGCGTGGACCTGCATGACGAGGACGGCCCGCTGCTGCAGACCAGCGTGGGCGGCGTGCTGCAGGCGCTGGATGCCGCCGCCGTGCGACGCGCCTTCTTCGGCACCCCTTTGATGACGCTGGGCGTGGTCGCCCGCATCCACTGGCACGCGCTGCGCCTTTGGGCCAAGCGCGTGCCTTTCCATGGCAAACCCTCCGCGCCCAAGCGCTTCGTCACAAGATGAACACTACCGCCGCCCCCCTGCTGAGCCCCACCGCCGCAGCGCCGCGCCGCACGCCTGCGCGGGCACGCCGTGTGCTGAACCTGCTCGAACGCCTGCCCCACGGGCAGCTGGACCTGGAGCAGCCCGATGGCCGCCTGCTGCACCTGCCCCGTCCGCCGTCGGGGGCTGCCGACGCGCATTGCGTGCTGCACGACTGGCGGGCGCTGGAGCGCACCCTGAAATCGGGCGACATCGGCCTGGCCGAAGGCTATATCGCCGGCGAATGGGACAGCCCCGACCTGGCCGCCCTGCTGCGCCTGTGCATGGCCAACCGCGACCATGTGCAAAGCCTGGTGTACGGCAGCTGGTGGGGCCGGCTGGGCTACCGCCTGCGCCACCTGCTGCAGCGCAATACGCGGGCCGGCAGCGCCAGGAACATCCATGCCCACTACGACCTGGGCAACGATTTCTACCGCCTGTGGCTGGACCCCGGCATGAGCTACAGCGCCGCCTGGTTCCAGGGGCGCACGGGTGAATCGCTGCGCCACGCCGACCTGCAGGACGCCCAGCAGGCCAAGCTCAGGCGCACGCTGGACGAGGTGCGGCTGCAGCCCGGCCAGCGCCTGCTGGAGATCGGCTGCGGCTGGGGCGGGCTGGCCGAGGCGGCGGCGCAGGAGTTCGGTGCCCGGGTCACGGGCGTGACGCTGTCGCGCGAGCAACTGGCCTGGGGACAGCAGCGCATGCGGCAGGCCGGCCTGGCCGACGCCGTGGAGCTGCGCTACCAGGACTACCGCGACCTGCCGGCACGCCATGCGGGCGAGCCCTTCGATGCCATCGTCTCCATCGAGATGTTCGAGGCCGTGGGCCGCGAATACTGGCGCGGCTACTTCCAGACGCTGCGCGACTGCCTCAAGCCCGGGGGCCTGGCCTGCATACAGACCATCACGCTGCGCGAGGACCTGTTCGCGCGCTATCTGCGCTCCACCGACTTCATCCAGCAGTACATCTTCCCGGGCGGGCTGCTGCCCAGCATTCCTGCCTTCGAGCAGGAGGCACGGCGCGCCGGCCTGGTGGTGGAGCGCCGCATGGCCTTCGGCCGCGACTATGCGGAGACGCTGCGGCGCTGGCGCCAGGCCTTCGATCACCACCTCGACGCCGTGCGGGCCCAGGGCTTTGACGAGCGCTTCGTGCGCATCTGGACCTTCTACCTCGCCTACTGCGAGGCGGCCTTCGACACCGGCAACACCGATGTCGTCCAGTTCACGCTGCGCAGGCCCCTGCCATGAAATCGCCACCACGTCACATGCCGCGCCGCCAGGCGCTGGCCTGGGGCGCCGCCTGCGCCCTTGTCCCTTCACTGATCGCCATGCCCAACGAACTCCACGCCAAGACTCCGACTGCCGACCTTCCGGCCGAACTGCGCAGCGCCCTGCCGGCCGCGCGCCTGGTGGGCACGGGCGTGCTGCGCTTTTTCGGCCTGCGCGTGTACGAGGCACGGCTGTGGGCTGCACCGGGCTTTGTGCCCGAAGACTACGCCCGCCACCCGTTCGCGCTGGAGCTGGTCTATGACCGCAAGCTCGAAGGCGCGGCCATCGCCGAGCGCTCCATCGCCGAAATGCGCAGGGTCGACGGCTTCACCGAGGAGCAGTCCCGCCAATGGCTGGCGCTGATGAAGCAGGCGTTTCCCGATGTGGCTGCCCAGGACCGGCTGCTGGGCCTGAACGACGGCCAGGGCGAGGTGCGCTTCTTCCACAACGGGCGCCAGACTGCACAGCTGCGCGATGCCGACTATGCGCGCCTGTTCTTCGGCATCTGGCTCGCGCCCCAGACCTCGGCACCTGCCATGCGCAGCTCGCTGCTGGGCCAATCCTGAGCGCCCGGGACCACGCCATGGCCTCGCACCCTGCCGCCGCCCCCTTGCTGCCCTGGCGCACAGGGCTGGCCTATGGCGGCCTGGCCGCGCCGCTGGCGTTCGTGTCCCTGCCGCTGTATGTGAACCTGCCCTACCACTACGCCAGCGTGGCCGGTGCGCCGCTGGCGGGGCTGGGCGCGGTGCTGCTGGCCACGCGTGCCTTCGATGCCCTGGTGGACCCCGCCATCGGCCGCCAGGCCGACCGGCTGCTGCGCCGGGGCATGCGGCCAGCGTGGTGGGCGGCTGCACTGGCCAGCCTGCTGATGGTCCTGGGCTTCTGGGCGCTGTGGCATCCGCCGCGCGGTGCCCAGGCCGCCATGCTGGGCTGGCTGGCCTGCAGCCTGCTGGTGTGCACGCTGGCCTACAGCTTCGTCACCATCGTCCACCAGGCCTGGGGGACGCGCTGGGGCGGGCAGCCCGCCTGGCGGGCCCGCGTCACGGCCTGGCGCGAGGGCGCTACGCTGGGCGGTGTGCTGCTGGCCAGCGTGTTGCCGGCCTGGCTGGGCTTGGACGCCACCAGCGCCGTGCTGGCGCTGGGCCTGGCGCTGGGGCTGGTGGGGCTGTACCGGCTCAAGGCTCCGGTGACGCTGCCGCAGCAGGCCACGGCGGACACCTCTCGGATCTCACCATGGGCGGATGCCGGCTTTCGCCGGCTGCTGGCCGTCTTCATGGTCAACGGCGTGGCCGCGGCCATTCCGGCCACCTTGCTGCCCTTCTTCGTGGCCGACAGATTGCAGGTGCCCGGGATGCAGCCCCTGCTGCTGCTGTGCTTTTTTGGCGCGGCGGCCCTGGGCCTGCCGCTGTGGGTGAAGGCCGTCTCGCGCTGGGGCCTGGCGCCCAGCTGGCGCGCGGGCATGCTGGCCAGCGTGCTGGCCTTCGGCTTCACGCCCTGGCTGGGCACGGGTGACAGCCTGGCCTTCGCCGTGATCTGCCTGGCCAGCGGGCTGGCCCTGGGCGCGGACCTGGCCCTGCCGGGCGCACTGCTCACGGGCGTGATCCACGAGTCCGGCCAGGGCGGCCAGGGCGAGGGCCGCTACCTGGGGTGGTGGACCTGCGCCACCAAGCTCAACCTGGCCCTGGCCGCGGGCCTGGCCCTGCCCCTGCTGTCCGTTGCGGGCTACCGCAGCGGCAGCACCGATCCGGCCGGCCTGCAGGCCCTGGCCTGGGCCTATGGCGGGCTGCCCTGCCTGCTCAAACTGGCGGCGGCCGGGCTGCTCTGGCGCGCCGAGCGACTGCATTCTTCCTGGAGGCACACATGAGCCACATCACCCACTGCGCTTCGTTTTCACCACTGCGGCGCGCCTGCCTGGGGGCGGCATTGGCGCTGTCTCTGGCGGGCTGCGCCGGTCCTTCCGTGCAGGACTACGCCAAGGAGCAGCCGACGCTGGACCTGCGCCAGTACTTCAACGGGCCGCTGACGGCCCACGGCATGTTCACGGACCGCTCTGGCAAGGTGGTCAAGCGATTCACCGTGCGCATGACGGGCCGCTGGAATGGCGACGAGGGCACGCTCGATGAGCACTTCGTCTACAGCGACGGCAGCACGCAGCAGCGCATCTGGCATATCCGCCACCTGGGCGAGGGCCGCTACAGCGGCCGGGCCGACGACGTGGTGGGCGAGGCCCAGGGCCAGAGCGCGGGCAATGCCATCCGCTGGAGCTACGTGCTGGCCCTGCCCGTGGACGGAAGGGTCTGGAACGTCAGCATGGACGACTGGATGTACCTGATGGACGGGCGCACCCTGCTCAACCGCACGGCCATGAGCAAGCTCGGCCTGCACCTGGGCGACGTGACGCTGGCCATCATCAAGGAGTGATGGCCATGCCACTGTTATCCCGCCGGCTGAACCCGCCGCTGCGCGACTGGAAGGGCCGCTCGGCATGGCTTCTGGGCGCCTCCTCGGGCATAGGGCGCGCCACGGCCGAAGCGCTGCACGGCCAGGGCGCGCGCGTGATTGTCTCTGCGCGGCATGGCGGTGCGCTGCAGGATTTCGTGCGCGGCCGCGAAGGCTGCCTGGCCCTGCCGCTGGACGTGACCGATGCCCAGGCCGTGGCACAGGCAGCCCGTGCCGTGCGGGCCCATGTGGGCAGGGCGCCCGACCTGGTGGTGTACTGTGCCGGCCACTACCGGCCCCAGCGCGCCACCGAGTTCGACCTGGCCGAGATGCAGCGCCACCTGGCCGTGAACTATGGCGGCGCGCTGCACCTGCTCGATGCGGTGCTGCCCATGCTGCTGGAGGCCGGCCAGGGGCATCTGGCCCTGGTCGGCTCGGTGGCAGGCTATCGCGGGCTGCCCATGTCCCTGGCCTACGGTCCTACCAAGGCGGCGCTCAACAACCTGGCAGAAAACCTCTACCTGGACCTGCACGGCCCGGGCCTGGGCGTGTCCATCATCAACCCCGGCTTTGTCGATACGCCGCTGACGGCGCAAAACAGCTTCAGCATGCCGGCCCTGATCGGTGCCGACGAGGCCGCCCGGCACATGCTGCAGGGCTGGGCACAGGGGCGCTTCGAGATGAATTTTCCGCGCCGCTTCACGCGCTGGGTGCGGCTGCTGCGCTGCCTGCCCGATGCCTGGTATTTCTCGGCGGTTCGCCGCATCACAGGAGCCTGAAACCGATGAGCACTGCCCTCGGCGATCCCCGACTGGACCGGCTGGCCCAGGCCTATGAGGCGCTGCGCCGCGACAACCTGCCGGCGCTGCTGGCCCTCTATGCGGAACAGGCCCGGTTCAAGGACCCGTTCAACGATGTGCGCGGCCACGCAGCGATACAGCGCGTGTTCGCCCACATGTTCGAGCAACTGGACCGGCCCCGCTTCGCCGTCAGCCAGGGCGCGGTGCAGGGGGACAGCGGCTTTTTGCTGTGGGAGCTGGGCTTTGTCAGGGCATCGGGCCAGCCCATGCACATCTGCGGCACCAGCTACCTGGAGTTCGATGCGCAGGGACTGGTGGCAGTGCACCGCGACTTCTGGGACCCGGTGGAGGAAATCTTTGCCAAGGTGCCCGTGCTGGGTGCCGTGGCCAGGGCGCTGCAGAACAAGCTCAGGGCTCCGCAGTAAGCAGCCTGGCCAATTGCGCCAGGGCGCCGTCCAGGTCGTCCAGGCCTGGGGCGCCCAGGCAGATGCGCAGCCCGCTGGCACGGTCGTGCGGCTCCACCATCAGCGAGCCCGGATCGGTCAGCGTCACGCCCAGCGCCGCTGCGGCCGACACCAGGCGGTCGGCGGCCTCGCGCTCCATGGGCAGCCAGGCGTTGTAGGCCTCGGGGTGCAGCACCAGGCGGCTGTCGCCCAGGTGTGGGGCAAGGTGCGATGCGGCCAGCCGCACGCGCCGCTGTGCCTCATGGCGCAGGTCGGCCTGCAGGGAGGCGACCACGCCCTGGGACAGCCATTCATCGACCACGGCGCATGACAGGGCCGAAGGCGCCATGGACAGCTCCTGCAGCGTCGCCAGCGCGGCGCCGCACAGCGCTGGCGGCAGCACCAGCGTGCCCACCTGCAGCCCCGGGCCCAGCGACTTGGACAGCCCGTTCACATGCAGGGTGATCTCGGGCGCCAGGGTCGCCAGGTGCGCAAGGCGCGCGTGATCGGGCGAGCAGGCGGCATACACGCCGTCCTCGATGATCCAGGCGCCTGCGTTCCGGCAGATATCCACGATCGCCCGCCTGCGCTCCGCGCCCATGGTGGCCGTGGTCGGGTTGTGCAGCGTGGGGGTGAGGTAGAGCACCTTGCCTTCGGCGGCGGGAATGCCGTGCAGCGCCTCGGC
Source organism: Delftia sp. PX-1 (assembly GCF_055797465.1). Lineage (NCBI taxonomy): Bacteria > Pseudomonadati > Pseudomonadota > Betaproteobacteria > Burkholderiales > Comamonadaceae > Delftia > Delftia sp. PX-1. The sequence goes on along the minus strand of NZ_CP184763.1, from coordinate 6,135,542 downwards.
CAGCGCCTGCGGCAGCAGGCCCTGCGCGTCCATGGCCAGGCCCTGCAGGGCGCAGCCCTTGCGCCGGGCCAGGGCAATGGCACCGGGGTAGGTGATGCGCTCGGTCAGCAGCCGGCCCCGGGGCTGGCAGACCAGGTCCAGGGCCAGGGACAGCGCCTGGCGCGCGCTGCTGGTCAGCACCATGTGGCCGGGTTCCACGTTCAGGCCCAGCGTCTGCAGCCAGCGCGCGAGCACGCGGCGATGCTCCGCATGTCCGCCCGGCGGCGCGTAGGAATTGAAGTGATCGGCATCGATGCGGCGCGCAATCGCGGTCAGCGTGCGCGCCAGCAGGCGTTCGCTGATGGCGGCCGGCGGCGCGTTGGAGGACAGGTCGATGGCCTCGCCGCCCTGCGTCCGCCGGGCGGCCACGAAGGTGCCCCTGCCCTTGACGCTGCGCGTCAGCCCCCGGCGCTCCAGCAGCGCATAGGCCCTGGTCACCGAGCCCAGGCCGATCTGCAGCCTGTTGGCCAGGTCTCTGTGGGCGGGAAGGCGGTCGCCGCCGGCCAGCCGGCCTTCGACGATGTCGTCGGCCAGGGCGCGCGCCAGCCGCTCGGCGGCACTGGCTTCAATGCGCGCAAGACGGGGTGTCCAGGGGGAGGGCAGGAGCATGGTCGGGGCAAGGAAAAAAAGAGTGTGCCGTGACACTATTTCATTTCTCGATAGTGTAACGTTCACCCCATGTTCAGCCACATCACCGTCGGCGCCCGTGATCTCGAGCGGGCCGGCCGCTTCTATGACGCGGTGCTTTCCCCGCTGGGACTGCAGCGCCGCGCCGTCCAGCCCGATGGCGGGCCGGCCGCGCTGTGCTGGGTGGCGCCGCAGGCTTCCTTGCCGCGCTTTTATGTCTACAGCCCCTTCAACGGCGAGCCGGCCACGGCGGGCAACGGCAGCATGGCGGCCTTTCTGGCGCCATCGCCCGAGGCGGTGGATGCGGCCCATGCCGCCGGTCTGGCCCGGGGCGGGAGCGACGAAGGCCCGCCCGGCCCGCGACCGCATTACGGCGATGGCTACTACGGTGCCTACCTGCGCGATCCCGACGGCAACAAGGTCCATGTGGTGCATCGCGCCGATGTGCGGCCCTAGCGCAGATCGGGACCGCCGTCCGTTTCCCCTTCTTTTCCTTCCCATGCAACAAGGACTGTCTTCATGAGCATTGCCGTTCATATGGTCGACGTTTTCGCCAGCGGCCCGCTGTCCGGCAATCCGCTGGCCGTGATCACTGGTGGGCAGGCGCTGACCACCGCACAGATGCAGCAGCTGACGCGCTGGTTCAACCTCTCCGAAACCGCATTCCTGCTGCCGCCCACGCAGGCGCAGGCCGACTACCGCGTGAGGATTTTCACGCTGGACCGGGAGATGCCTTTTGCCGGCCATCCCACGCTGGGCAGCTGCCATGCCTGGCTGTCCCAGCGCGGTGCGCCCAGGAACGCAGGCCACATCGTCCAGGAGTGCGGGGCGGGCCTGGTGCAGATACGGCAGGAGCATGGGCGGCTGGCATTCGCCGCGCCGCCCATGCTGCGCTTTGGCGCGCCCACCGCCGACGAGCTGGATGCCGCGCTGCGCATGCTGGGCATCACCGCCGAAGAGGTGCAGGCCGCCTCGTGGATAGACAACGGCCCCGGCTGGCTGGGCATCCGCCTGGCCTCGGCCGAGCAGGTGCTGGCGCTGAACCCGGCCCGGCAGTGGCCCACGCGCATGGACGTGGGCGTGGTGGGGCCCTATGCCAGGGGTGTCGGCGGTGCCAGCCCTGCCGCCTGCGAGGTGCGCGCCTTCTTCTCCGATCACCAGGGCGCCATCGTCGAAGACCCCGTCACCGGCAGCCTCAACGCCTCGCTGGCGCAGTGGCTGTTTGCGACGGGGGTGATGGACAGCGACTACGTTGCCGCCCAGGGCCGCTGCCTGGGCCGTGACGGCCGCATCTTCCTGACCCGTGACGGCACGGGCCAGGTCTGGGTGGGCGGCACGGCGCGCACCCATGTCGAAGGCGCACTGAGCGGCCTTTGATCCACACCGAAAGAACCCACGAATGACAGCGATCCAAGAGAGCCCGCGCGCTCCCGTCTCATCGGCCAGGGCCAACCTGAAAATGCTGGTGCGCTACAAGGCCTGGGCCAACGGCCTGACCTTCAAGAGCGTGATGGAGCTGCCCGAAGGCGAGGCCTTGAAGCAGCGCCCCACGAGCTTCGGCAACATGGTGCGCACGCTGAACCACGTCCTTGTGGTGGAGGACATCTTCAGGCACCACCTGCAGGGCCGCAAGCATGGCTACACCATGCGCAACACCGACCACACGCCCACGCTGCAGGCGCTTTGGGAATCCGTGCAGGCAATGGACCGCTGGTATGTGGAGTTCGTCGACGCATGCCCGGACGAGGAACTGGCGAAGGTCGTGCACTTCGAGTTCGTGGGCGGCGGGCAGGGTGCCATGACGCGCGAGCAGATCGTGCTGCATGTGGTGAACCACGGCAGCTACCACCGTGGCTTTGTCAGCGACATGATGTACCAGGTGCCCTTCGTGCCGCCGGCCAACGACCTGCCGGTGTTCCTCAGGGACTGCTACCGCGTGGACGAGCCGGCCTGCGGTTGAGGCAGGGCCAGGGCCTGCTGCGCCAGGGCGCCCTGGCGCACGGGCAGCGCAGGCGGCGCGTCGCCGGGCAGGGCCCATCCTTGGCGCAGCGCACCGGCAAAACCGTCGGCCACGCGCGAGTAGGCGCGGCCGCTGGTCATCACCCGGGGCCGGGCCGACCAGGCGATGCGGGCGCCGCCGGCCGCCAGGCGGTCCACCAGGTCCTGGTCCTCGCCGCAGGTGCGTGCGTCGAACCCGCCGGCCTGGCGGTAGTGCCAGGCTGAGATGCCCAGGTTGGCGCCATGCACGTGGCGGTGGCCGTCGCGGTCCGTGTAGGTGGTCTCGAAGTGCCGCCGCGCCGTGTCCGCCTGGACGCCGTGGTCCGACCAGTCGGCCACCTGCACCGTGCCGCAGACCACGTCGGACTGAAGTGCCAGCTGGTCGGCCAGCCAGCTCGGCGAGACGGTGGTGTCGGCGTCCGTGAAGGCCAGCCAGCGGGCGCCCAGCAGCAGCAGGTACTCCGACCCCAGGGCCCGCGCCTTGCCCACGTTGCGCGCGGCAATGGACAACGGGATGGCGGGCCAGCGGCGCACGGCCGATTCGGTGGCGTCCTGGCAGCTGTCCAGCACCACGACGACGGCCACGGTCTCGCCCTGCAGGTCGGCATGGGCGGCCGCGCAAAACACGCTGTCCAGGCAGCGGCCTATGAGGTCTTCCTCGTCATGGGCTGGTATGCACACGCCGATCATCTGTCCGTCCTTTCAGGGGTTTTCTGCCAGATGTCCAGCTGGAAATCCGGTTCGCTGTGGCTCAGCAGCAAGTGCAGCTGCGCATGGGCCGATACGCTGTCATGCAGGGTGCGAGTGGTCTGCAGGTGATCGTGCGCCCCATGCCGCCAGTGGCACATGAGCCAGTGGCCGCCGCCCTGCAGCGAGGCCAGGCACTGGCGGTTGAAATGCGCCAGTGCCGCGTCGTCGAAGTAGTAGGCAAGCTCCGAGACCACGATGAGATCGAAGCCTTGCTGCGGCGCCTGGGGCACCTGTGGCCATTGCCAGGGCAGGGGCAGGGCCTGCAGGTCCAGGCGGGCGCGGTCCTGCGGCGCAATCCGCTGGCGGCACAGATCCACGGCCCTGTCCGAGAAGTCGACGGCGCACAGCCGGTCGCAGCGCTGCAGCAGGCGCTGCGTGGCCTCGCCATTGCCGCAGCCGGGCTCGAAGCCGTGGGCATAGCGCTCGCGCGGCAGGGCGGCCAGCAGCAGGTCGCGCTTGCGCCGTTCGTACCAGCGTGATGCGACCTGCCAGGGGTCGGGGTCGGCCTGGTACATCTGCTCGAAGTGCTGCCGGGCGCCGTTCATAGAAACACCACTTCAAACGGACGCAGCAGGCGCTGCGTGGCCCAGGACGGCAGGATGGCGTCGCGGCCCGTGGACGGGTCGGGCAGCAGCTGGCTGCGAAAGCACGACAGGGCCTGGCGCTTGAGCGCCAGCTCCTGCGGCGCCAGCGCAATGGCGGCGGCGCGGTGCCAGGGCACGCGCGTATCGCCGGGCTCGGCCCAGTGCCAGGCCCAGATCGGCAGCTCGAAGAGCCGGCAGCCCGTGCGCCGGGCTGCCGTGGCGCAGGCCTGGCCCGTGGCCTCGTGGTCCGGGTGCCCGTCTTCGCGCCAGGTGCACAACAGCGCATCCGAGGGCTGCAGCAACTGCTCCAGCCGCTGCAGCAACTGCGCGGCATGCTCGGCGATATGGCCGTCGGGCAGGCCCAGCCGCAGCACCTGCGCCTGCGGCGCAAGCAGGGCCAGGGCCTGGGTGCTCTCGTGCACGCGCTCGCGCACCAGACGCTGCGGCGGCCACAGTGTCGAGTCGGGGTGGCTGGCTCCGCCATCGGTCACGGAGACGATGAGGCAGGGCATGCCCCGCTCGGCACAGCGGCGCAGCAGGCCGGCGCAGCCCAGGATCTCGTCATCGGGGTGCGGCGCGACGATGACGGCGCGGCGCCGGCCGTCCAGCAGGTCGTCCATGGATACCTGCGCTGGCCGGCGCTGCGCAAACCAGGCCTGCCAGCGCGATTCCGGCGTGCCCCGGCCCTCGATGAGGCGCGGCTTCACAGCATCCATGCCGCGCCTCCCGGTGCCTGCGAGGTCTGTGCCTTGTCGGCCAGCAGGCGGCCCAGCGCGGCCTGGTCGCGCTCGGCATGGCTTTGGCGGATGAAGACGGGCAGGTCGGCCATCAGCTGTGCCAGGCCCCTGTTCTTGCACAGTGGGCCCGGTCCGATGGCGCGCGGCACGCGCCGCAGCACCTCTTCGGCGGCGGCTTCCACGGCCAGGCGGGCGCGGTTCACGGCCAGCAGGCAGGGGTCCGAGGGCGTGGCATCGATGCGGGCTGCAGCGTCGCGCAGCAGGCCGGCCGCGCCGGCCAGGGCCACATCCAGCGCGCCCAGGTGGGCCTGGCGGTGCGGGTCCTCGCCTTGACCGACGGCCTGCTGCAGATGGCTGGCGATGCGCGCTGCCGCGCCATGCCAGCAGGCAGCAACGCCCGCGCCGCCATGGTGAAAGCCGGGGCGGCTCAGGTACTGGCCCGGTTCGCCGACCAGCACGCCGGTGGCGCCGTCGAAATGCACGTCGGCGCTGGCGCTGGCGGCCATGCCCACGGCCTGCCAGTGGCTGTCGTCCCTGCGGATGCCGGGCTGGTCCATGGTGACGGCGATCAGGCAGCGCCGGCCGTCGGCCAGCCAGCCGCTGACCAGGGCACGGTCCACCGCGCGCGCGCCCGAACACCAGGGCTTGTGGCCGGACAGCTGCACGGCCATGCCGGCATGTGCCGCAGCATGGGGGGCCGTGGGCGTGGCCTGCACGCGCTCGCCCGGCGGCTCGGCGCACCAGACGGCCCAGCGCAGGCCTTCGGTGGCCAGGTCTGCCTGCAGCTCGGAGAGGATGGCCAGGGCATCGGTATGGCCTTCATAGAGCTTGGCCAGGCTCAGGCTGTGGGCGGCCACCTCGGCCAGTGCGCGCCAGCGCTGCAGCGTGTGGCCATGGCCCGGCAGCGGCAGGCGGTCGGCGCCCTGCGCCACCAGCAGGGCCAACTGGTCCGCTGGCGACAGGTCCGTGTGGCCGTGCAAGGCCTGCGCCAGCGTGTCGCTGCATGTCCACGCATGGGCGTGCTCGTTGTCGTGCTGGGCCATCGCCGCTTGCCTTCCTTTTGTGTGTCGTGCGCAGCCCGGGAAATGGGGGTGGGGCCGGGCGATGCCATGGTGCCGGGAGGATGAACGCGGCGCCGCAGGAGCAGGAAGGCATTACCTGTCGGAGACCACCGACCGGCAGGCGTCCCGTTCCACGCCGTCGGCAGGGCAGGCGGCCAGCTCCAGGCGCAGCGGTGCCTGCTCCTGCCTGATCGAGGGAACGGGGATGCCGAAGGCTTCCCTTTCCCTGTGCTCCAGCGGCCTGGCCTCTTTCAAGGCAGACAGAAAGGCCTTGCGCCACCAGTGCACGTCCTGCTCGGCGATGCGCTGCAGCAGCCGCTGGTGCCGCTGGCGCCTTTCCTGCAGGGGCATCTGCAGGGCCTGCTGCACCACGGCGGCCGTGCCGTGCACGTCGTAGGGATTGACCAGCATCGCCTCCTGCAGCTGCTCGGCCGCGCCGGCAAACCGCGACAGCACCAGCACGCCCGGGTCGGCCGGGTCCTGGGCCGCCACATATTCCTTGGCCACGAGGTTCATGCCGTCGCGCAGCGGCGTGACCAGGCCCACGGCCGCCGCGCGGCACAGGCCCGGAATGCCATCGCGCGGCAGGGTCTGGTGGATGTAGCGCACGGGCATCCAGTCCAGCTCGCCGTAGTCGCCGTTGACGGCGCCGCACAGCGATTCAAGCTCCCGCCGTATGTCGGCATACGCGTCCAGGCCCTCGCGCGTGGGCGAGCCGATCTGGATCAGCGTGGCGCGCCGGCGCTGCTCGGGATGGCGGGCCAGCAGCTCCCGGAAGGCGCGCAGGCGCTGGGGCAGGCCCTTGGAGTAGTCCAGCCGGTCTATGCCCAGCAGCAGGCGGCGCTGGGCGTACTCGTGCTTCATGCGCTCGTACATGTCCCGCGAGGCGCCGCCCTGTGCAAGCGCCATGAAACCATCCACATCGATGCCTATGGGGAAGGCGCGGCACACCAGGCGCTGCCCATGGGCACGCAAGGCGCCATCGCCCAGCGACTGGCCCCCGGCCTCGTCGCAGACATAGCGCTCGAAATGCTGCACGTCCTGGCGGGTCTGCAGGCCCACAAGGTCGTAGGCAAACAGGCAGCGCATCAGCCATGCATGCTCGGGAATGGCCGCCAGCAGGGTCGGCGGGGGCAATGGGATGTGCAGGAAAAAGCCGATGCGCTGGCGGCAGCCCAGGGCGCGCAGCTCGGCCGCCAGCGGGATCAGGTGGTAGTCATGCACCCAGAGGATGTCGTCCTGCGCCAGCAGGGGCAGCAGCCTGCGCGCAAGCAGCTGGTTCACGCGGCGGTAGCCGGCCGCATGGCCCGTGTCGAAGCTCGCCAGGTCCAGCCGTCCGTGAAAGACGGGCCACAGTACGCCGTTGCTGTAGCCCGCGTAGTAGCTGTCATGGTCCGCGCGGTCCAGGTCCACCGTGGCCAGCGTGACGTTGCCTGCCTGGGTGCGGTGCACATGGCCGGCCGGCGCGGCCTGGGCACCGTCGTCGGTGACGGTCCCGCTCCAGCCGAACCACAGGCCGCCCGTCTGCCGCAGCGCATCGCCCATGGCCACGGCAAGGCCCCCGGCCGCGGCCCTGCGCGGATCGACCACGCGGTTGGAGATCACCACCAGCCGGCTCATGGCAGCACCTCCGCGCAGGTCTGCGCAGCCAGGTGCATGCATGCGGACTGCAGCCAGGCGTGCACGGCCTGCGGGCTGTCCAGGCGGTGGCGGGCCCCGCTTGCGCCTTCGCCCACCTTGATCGCCATGCCGCCGTGCGCCTGCACCACGGCAAAGCCGCTCTCGTCCGTGACATCGTCACCGGCAAACACCGGGGTGCGGCCGGCGAACGGCGCTTCGCGCAGGAAGGCCGCAATGGCGTGGCCCTTGTCCACGCCTGCGGGCCTGACCTCCAGCACGCATTTGCCGTGCAGCAGCTCCAGCCCGGGCTGGTGCCGCAGTGCGCGGCCCAACATGTCCAGGCACAGCGTCGCCAGCTCTGGCGCACGCCGGTAGTGCAGTGCGACCGAGGAGCGCTTGCGCTCCACCAGCAGGCGGGGATGGTCGGCCGCCAAGGCATTGCACATCTGCAGCACGGTCTCTGGCATGGCCGATGCCTGCATGTGCAGGCGGCCTGCGGCATCCCGCCGCTGCAGGCCGTGCTCGCAGGCGGCGGGCAGATGCAGCGGCGCCAGAAAGTGGTCCAGCATCTCGACCTGCCGACCCGTGACGATGGCCAGCGCACCGCCCAACAGACCCTGCAGCCTGGCCAGCATCGGGATCAGGACGGGGTCTGGAGCAATGGCGTCCGGGGTCTCGGCCAGCGGCACGAGCGTGCCGTCGAAGTCGAGGAACAGGGCGGATCTGCAGGTGGGGGATGGGGGTGTTTCCATGGAGGCGCCAGGGTATGGGTTGCCGGTTTCGTGGATCGACATCAGGAAAGCGTCTGCTGCCATGGCCTGCTCACCGCTCGGCCTTGATGGAGCCGCGGGTGTTGGTGATGGCCAGGCAGAACTGCAGGCTCACCAGCGCCCAGGCCGCCGTGGACCAGCCCCACAGCGCCCACAGCGCATTGCTGAGCATCAGGACCCAGAAGCCCAGGTTGCGCCTTTGCGCAGAACGCGAGCCCACACACCAGGCGCCGGCGATGGAGGCCAGAAAGGCAGGCCACTGGAGCCAGTCGGGAATGTCGGGCATGGGGTTGCTCCTGTATGAAGTGAAGCGCGGGCACCTCAGTTGCAGGGCCGTGCCGGGTCGTCTTCGTCGATGGAGTGGCATTCCTTGCAGGCTCCGCTTTCGTGCGCGCGGGCGGCCAGATTGACGTGGAAGGCCGCCCCTTGCTGCAGCTGCTCCCCGTCCAGAGCCCTTCGATGCCGGTCATGCGGTTGCTGGCGATCTTGTTGGCTGCCAGCAGCTCGTTGCGCTTCAGGTGCAAGCTTCAGGTGCAATCAAGGCTGCTTGCGCACCATCTTCTTGCGCCGTTCGGCATTCAGGCCCGGCGTCTGGCGCATGTCGGTATCGACCTGGCCGGAGGCGAGGTCGTCATGGGCCTGGCGCATCACCGGATCGGGCGCATCGCTGGTAGCGTCCAGGCTCTGGTCACGCTCGTGCGGAAGGCGCAGGCCCTGTTCGGATGCGTCGGATGCATCGGATTCACCGGGCGCATGGGGCGCCTTGCCGACCTGTCCGGGCAGCTTGGTCTGGCCATCGCCCGACGGCTTCGCCTGTGTGGGTGCAGAGGACTTGGATGCGGATGGGGTCTTGTCTTTCATGGCGTCTTCCTTTCATTCGCGGGCCTGCGCAGGCGGCGCTTGGGCCATGGTCTCTTGGCCCTTTCGCAGCCGCCGTGGGACCACGCCGAAAGCGCAGGAACGAAAAGATGCCACGCGCATGAACGCCGTTCTCAGGCACGCCGATTGCCCTGTGCCGGGGTGCGAAAAATGGCCACAGGCCACTGGCGCGATGTCCGCAAGGCCCGGTCGCCGCGTTCCTACGGCACATGGCCGCAAGCGCGCACGCCGGCGGCGCGCCACGGCGATCACGATAGACATCACTTTCAACTGCCAAGGAGCACATTCCATGACGCAATCGAATCCCGCAAACCGTGACCCGCTGTCCGACGCGCCCGGCGCACATCCCGTAGGCACCGGCATAGGCGCTGCAGGCGGTGCCGTGACCGGCGCTGCATTCGGCGCAATGGGCGGCCCCATCGGTGCTGCCGTGGGCGGTGTGGCCGGTGCCGTGGTCGGCGGGCTGGCCGGCAAGGGCGCGGCCGAAGCCGTCAATCCCACGGTCGAGGACGCCTACTGGCGCGACGCCTACCAGAACGAGCCCTACTACGTGGCCGGCCGCAGCTACGAGGAGTACCGCCCCGCCTACGAGCTGGGCTGGAACGCGGCCGCCGCGCGCCGCGATGCCGATTTCGATGCCTTCGACGCCGAATGGGAGCGCGAATGGACCACGCGCCGTGGCGCCAGCCATCTGGACTGGGACCAGGCCCGGCCCGCAGCGCGCGCAGCCTGGGAGCGCGCAGGCGTTCGCGATGTCCGTGATGACACGGGGACCATCGTGGCACCGGCCTACACCGGCGACATCGACAACGACGATGTGGCCGACGTGCTCAACGACCTGCTCGAATCCTGCCGCGATGGCGAGTACGGCTTTCGCACCTCGGCCGAGAACGCCGACTCGCCGGACCTCAAGACCCTGTTCCTGCGCCACAGCGCCGAGTGCGGCGCCGCCGCGCTGGAGCTGGAGGCCGAGATCCGCAAGCTGGGCCGCGAGCCCGCATCGGGCGGCACGGTGGCCGGCGCGCTGCACCGGGGCTGGGTGTCGGTGAAGACGGCGCTGACCTCGCAGGACGACAAGGCCGTGCTGGAGGAGTGCGAGCGCGGCGAGGATTCCGCCGTGGCCCAGTACCGCAAGGCGCTCAAGCAGCCGCTGCCTCCGGCCATCCGCGTGATGGTGGAGCGCCAGGCCCAGGGCGCGCAGCGCAACCACGACGAAGTGCGCGATCTGCGCGACCGCATGCGCGCGGCCTCCTGACCTGGCACAGGATGCCTGGGGGTTGCTAGCCGCCTACGCCGTACGGCGCAAAGCGGCTGGCGTTCTCATCCACATGCAGCGCCTTTCCCACATAGGGAAAGGCGCGCTGCGTGCACTGGTCGCGCTCGCAGACCTTGCAGCCCATGCCGATGGGCGTGGCCGATTCCGGATCGCCCAGGTCCAGCCCCTTGGCATAGACCAGGCGCGCGGCATGGCGTATGTCGCAGCCCAGGCCGATGGAGAAGGTCTTGCGCGGCGAACCATATCCGCGCTGACCGTGCGAGACCGAGCGTGCAATCCACAGGTAGCGCCGCCCGTCGGGCATGCTGGCGAGCTGGCGCAGCACCTGGTCGGGCTGGCCGAAGGCCTCGTACACCGTCCACAGCGGGCAGGTGCCGCCGGTGCGGCTGAAGTGGAAATGCGTGGCCGACTGGCGCTTGGAGATATTGCCCGCGCGGTCCACGCGCACAAAGAAGAAGGGCACGCCGGGCGCGCCGGGCCGCTGCAGCGTGCTCAGCCGGTGGCAGACGGTTTCAAAGCCCACGCCAAAGCGCTGGCCCAGCAGGTCGATGTCATAGCGCAGCTGCTCGGCCGATTCCAGGAACAGGTCGTAGGGCAGCAACAGCGCGCCCGCAAAGTAGTTGGCAAGGCCCACGCGGGCGAGCTTGCTTGAGGCCGGGTCGCCCTGGAAGGCGGCGGTGGCGATCAGCCGGTCCAGCGTGTCGCCCATCTCCAGCAAGGCCAGCTGCGTGCCCAGCTGGAAGGCCTGTTGCGCAGGCTCCAGCGCCGAGGACAGCCACAGCGAGCGCGTGGCCGGGTCGAACCGGCGCTGGCTTTGCCGGGAGTCTTCCAGGCGATGCACCTGCACGCCGTGGCGCTGCTGCAGCCGCCGGACCAGCCAGTCCGCCAGATGGCCCGGGTCCGCACGCGCCTCGCCAGCCAGGGCCTGGGCCGCGCGGTCGACTTCATCGAAGTAGTTCTGGTGCGCAAAGAAGAAATCGCGCACGGCCTCGAACGGCATGGTGCGCGCCACCGGCATGTCCGAGCGGTCATCGCCCAGCCTGAGCGACATGCTCTCGATGCGCTCCAGGGCCTCCAGATGGCGGCGGTGCAGCGCCATCACCGCACGTCCCAGGGCGGGCATCTGCGCGGCGACTTCCTGCAGCTCGGGCAGGGCAATGGATTCGGGCGCCTCGGCAAGGGCCTCGCGCAGGCCGGCGACCAGGCGCGCTTCCTCGTCCTCCGAGAACTGCTGGATATCGACGCCCAGCGCGCGGTTGAGCTTGAGCAGCACCGACACCGTCAGCGGCCGCTGGTTCTGCTCCAGCTGGTTCAGGTAGCTGGGCGACAGGCCCAGCGCGTGGGCCAGGGCGATCTGGGACAGGCCGTGCTCCGCGCGCAGTTTGCGCAGCTTGACGCCCATGAACGTCTTCTTCATGGCTGTTTCCTCGGGTGGCTGTTATTCGCAGAATTTGCAAATTCGCGGACTTCGTTTCGCAAGAATTCGCCTTTTCAGCACTATGGCAGGGGCGCTATTTTGCGTAAATTGCGAAACATGACAACACCCACCGGAACCGCCGAGCTGCATGAACTGGTATTGCCCGCGCTGGCCAACCACCACGGCACGCTGTTCGCGGGCCAGGGCCTGCAGCTCATGGCCAAGGCGGCCTTTCTCGCTGCGCGCAGCCTGGCACAGCGCGAGGTCGTGATGGCCGCCGTCACCGGCGTGGACTTCCTGGCACCCGTGCCCGTGGGCCACGAGATCGTCCTGCGCGGCTGGGTCAGCCGCGTGGGGCGCAGCTCCATGACGGTCTGCGTCACCGCATCGGCCCAGGCTCCGGGCATTGCCTGCGAGGACGTGCTCAAGGGCCTGTTCGAGATGGTGGCTGTCGACCACAACGGCCTTCCTGCGGCCATTGCCCATTCCTATCTGAACCAGGAGACCCTTCCATGAGTACCACGACCATCGACGCGCCATCTGCGTCCGCATTCAAGCCCAAGAAATCCGTCGCGCTGTCGGGCGTGACCGCCGGCAACACCGCGCTGTGCACCGTGGGCCGCTCGGGCAACGACCTGCACTATCGCGGCTACGACATCCTGGACATTGCCGAGGTCTGCGAGTTCGAGGAAATCGCCCATCTGCTGGTGCACGGCAAGCTGCCCACGCGCCCCGAACTGCAGGCCTACAAGACCAAATTGCAGGCGCTGCGCGGCCTGCCGGCCAGCGTCAGGCAGGCGTTGGAGCAGTTGCCTGCCGGCGCCCATCCGATGGACGTGATGCGCACCGGCGTCTCGGCCCTGGGCTGCGTGCTGCCCGAAAAGGACGACCACAACCTGGCGGGTGCCCGCGACATTGCCGACCGGCTCATGGCCAGCCTGGGCTCCATGCTGCTGTACTGGTACCACTGGAGCAATTCGGGCCGGCGCATCGAGGTGGAGACCGACGACGACTCCATCGGCGGCCACTTCCTGCACCTGCTGCACGGCCACCGGCCGTCCGAAGGCTGGGTGCGCGCCATGCACACCTCGCTCAACCTCTATGCAGAGCATGAGTTCAACGCCTCCACCTTCACGGCGCGCGTGATCGCGGGCACGGGCAGCGATATGTATTCCTCCATCGCGGGCGCCATCGGCGCGCTGCGCGGGCCCAAGCATGGCGGCGCCAACGAGGTGGCCTTCGAGATCCAGAAGCGCTACGACACGCCCGACGAGGCCGAGGCCGACATCCGCCGCCGCGTCGATGCCAAGGAAGTGGTGATCGGCTTCGGCCACCCGGTCTACACCGTCAGCGACCCGCGCAACGTGGTCATCAAGGGCGTGGCCAAGCGCCTGTCCGACGAGGCCGGAACCACCCGCATGTACGACATTGCCGACCGGCTGGAATCGGTGATGTGGGAGGTCAAGAAGATGTTCCCCAACCTGGACTGGTTCAGCGCCGTCAGCTACCACATGATGGGCGTGCCCACGGCCATGTTCACGCCGCTGTTCGTGATCGCGCGCACCAGCGGCTGGGCAGCGCACGTGATCGAGCAGCGCCAGGACAACAAGATCATCCGCCCCAGCGCCAACTACACGGGGCCGGATGACCAGAAGTTCGTGCCCCTCGATGCGCGCGCCTGAGCCGCCGCTGTCCTGAACCTGGCGGGCGGGCTGCAGGCCTGCCCGCATTGCATCCGCCCCATGAACAACGACCACAAGAAACCCCTGCCCGGCACCACGGTGCACTACATCGATGCCCGCGCCGCCGTCGATGCGCTCTCGCCCGGCGCCTGGGCACGCCTGCCCTACACCGCCCGCGTCCACGCCGAGAACCTCGTGCGCCGCGCCGATCCCGCGCAGCTGCACGGCTACCTGCTGCAGCTCATCGAGCGCCGGCGTGACATCGACTTTCCCTGGTACCCCGTGCGCGTGGTCTGCCATGACATCCTGGGCCAGACCGCCCTGGTGGACCTGGCCGGCCTGCGCGACGCCATCGCGGCCGAAGGCGGCGACCCGGCCCAGGTCAACCCCGTCGTGCCCGTGCAGCTCATCGTGGACCACTCGCTGGCCGTGGAGTGCGGCGGCTTCGATCCCGATGCCTTCGTGAAGAACCGCGCCATCGAGGACCGCCGCAACGAGGACCGCTTCCACTTCATCGAGTGGACAAAAAAAGCCTTCGCCAACGTGGATGTGATCCCCGCAGGGAACGGGATCATGCACCAGATCAATCTGGAGAAGATGTCCCCCGTGGTGACAGTGCAGGATGGCCTGGCCTTCCCGGATACCTGTGTCGGCACCGACTCGCACACGCCCCATGTCGATGCCCTGGGCGTGATCGCCGTGGGCGTGGGCGGCCTTGAGGCCGAGAACGTCATGCTGGGCCGCGCCTCCTGGATGCGCATGCCCGAGATCGTGGGCGTGCGCCTCACGGGCCGGCGCCAGGGCGGCATCACCGCCACCGACATCGTGCTGGCCCTGACCGAATTCCTGCGCCAGCAAAAAGTCGTCGGCGCCTATGTGGAATTCTTTGGCGAGGGCGCCGACAGCCTGAGCATCGGCGACCGCGCCACCATCTCCAACATGTGCCCCGAATACGGCGCCACGGCGGCCATGTTCTCCATTGACGACCAGACCCTGGCCTACCTGCGCCTGACCGGCCGCGACGAGGCCCAGGTGCGCCTGGTCGAGGCCTATGCGCGCACCGCAGGTTTCTGGAGCGACAGCCTGGCCGATGCCCAGTACGAGCGCGTGCTGCAGTTCGACCTGTCCACCGTGGTGCGCAACATGGCCGGTCCCTCGAATCCGCACCGGCGCCTGCCCACCTCGGCCCTGGCCGAGCGCGGCATTGCCGATGCGGCAAAACTGCAGGCCGCCCGCGCCCAGGAGCGCCAGGGCCTGATGCCCGATGGGGCCGTCATCATCGCGGCCATCACCAGCTGCACCAACACCAGCAACCCGCGCAATGTCATCGCCGCGGCGCTGCTGGCGCGCAATGCCAATCGCCTGGGCCTGGCGCGCAAGCCCTGGGTCAAGTCCTCGCTGGCGCCGGGCTCCAAGGCCGTGGAGCTGTACCTGAAGGAGGCCGGGCTGCTCAGCGAGCTGCAGCAGCTGGGCTTTGGCATCGTCGCCTTTGCCTGCACCACCTGCAACGGCATGAGCGGCGCGCTGGACCCCAGGATCCAGCAGGAAATCGTCGAGCGCGACCTCTACGCCACGGCCGTGCTCTCGGGCAACCGCAACTTCGACGGGCGCATCCATCCGTATGCCAAACAGGCCTTCCTGGCCTCGCCGCCGCTGGTCGTGGCCTATGCGCTGGCGGGCACCATCCGCTTCGACATCGAGCAGGACGTGCTGGGCGTGGTGGACGGCCGCGAGATCCGCCTCAAGGACCTGTGGCCCGCCGACGAGGAGATCGACGCCATCGTTGCCCAGGCCGTGCGCCCCGAGCAATTCCGCGCCGTCTACGAACCCATGTTCGCCATCCGCAAGGACGATGGAGACCGGGCCCGGCCCCAGTACGACTGGCGCCCCCAGTCCACCTACATCCGCCGCCCGCCCTACTGGGATACCGAAGGCGTGGGCGCGCTGGCGGCCTTCCCGCGCACGCTGCGCAACATGCGGCCGCTGGCCCTGCTGCCCGACAACATCACCACCGACCACCTGTCGCCCTCCAACGCCATACTGGCCGACAGCGCGGCGGGCGAATACCTGGCGCGCATGGGCCTGCCCGAGGAAGACTTCAACTCCTACGCCACCCACCGCGGCGACCACCTCACCGCCATGCGGGCCACCTTCGCCAACCCGCAGCTGGTCAACGAGATGGCCGTCATCGACGGCGTGCAGCACAAGGGCTCGCTGGCGCGCATCGAGCCCGAAGGCCGTGTGGTGCGCATGTGGGAGGCCATGGAAACCTACCTGAACCGCCGCCAGCCGCTGATCATCATCGCGGGCGCCGACTACGGCCAGGGCTCCAGCCGCGACTGGGCCGCCAAGGGCGTGCGCCTGGCGGGCGTGGAGGCCGTGGTGGCCGAAGGCTTCGAGCGCATCCACCGCACCAACCTCATCGGCATGGGCGTGCTGCCGCTGCAGTTCCTGCCGGGCACCGACCGCAAGACCCTGGCCCTGGACGGCACGGAGATCTATGGCGTGGAAGGCGAGCGCACGCCGGGCACCCAACTCACGCTGGTGGTCGAGCGCAGAAACGGCCAGACGCTGCGCGTGCCCGTGACCTGCCGGCTGGACACGGCCGAGGAGGTATCGGTGTACGAGGCCGGCGGGGTGCTGCAGCGGTTTGCGCAGGACTTCCTGGCGCAGGCTCAGGCAGCCTGAGCAGGGGGGGCGCCAGCGGCCAGCGGCTGGCGCGCCAGCTCGATGAAGGCCTGCAGATAGTCGGTCTGCAGGTCCGCCACGCGCGCGCCCAGGAAGATCTGCTTGGCAATGCCCTTGGCGCCCAGGCGCACGGGAACCACGTCCAGCTTGCCCGCGTACTCCTGCACCAGCCAGCGTGGCAGGGCCGCCACGCCCCGGCCGCTGGCCACCATCTGCATCATGATGTCAGTGGTCTCTATGGCCTTCTGGCGGCGCGGCGTGATGCCGGCCGGCATGAGGAACTGGTTGTAGATGTCCAGCCGGTCCATGGGAACGGGATAGGTGATCAGCACCTCGGGCGCGAGCTGGGCGGCCTCCACGAAATCGGCCCCTGCCAGCGCATGCGCGCTGGAGACCACCAGCACCTGCTCGTAGTCGAACACGGGCACGAACTCCAGGCCCGTCTTGAACAGCGGATCGGGCGTGACCAGCAGGTCGATCTCGTAGCCGAACAGCGCGCCGATGCCGCCGAACTGGAATTTCTGCTTCACATCCACATCCACATCGGGCCAGCTCGCCAGATAGGGCGCGACGATCTTGAGCAGCCACTGGTAGCAGGGATGGCACTCCATGCCGATGCGCAGCGCGCCGCGCTCGCCCTGGGCGAACTGGCGCAGCCGCTCCTCGGCCAGGTCCAGCTGGGGCAGCACGCGCTGGGCCACGGCCAGCAGGTACTGGCCGGCTTGCGTCAGGCGCAGGCTGCGGCCTTCGCGCAGCCAGATGTCCGTGCCCAGCTGCTGCTCCAGCTTCTTCATGCTGTGGCTCAGCGCCGACTGCGTCACGCACAGCACGCCGGCCGCCGCCGTCAGCGAGCCCTGTTTTTCGACTTCACGGACGATGGCGAGGTGGGTGCGTTCGAGCATTTTGGTGAGAAAAATTCATGGATTTGTGAGCTAAAAAAATTCTAGTTCATTGATGTGGATCCATTCCATGGCTGCCTTCATCGATTGAAAGCAGTGCATGACCATCATTCATCACCTGGGTTTTCCCCATCGGCGCCCGGTGCACTACGCGGCCGGTGCGCCGGGCTGCAGGGCGCCGTGCAGGAAGGCCTGCTCCATCACGGCCGCCACGCTGGCCCGCGCAACACGGCCGCGCCGCTCCGCATCCAGCAGCCCCACGACCATGGACAGCCACAGCTCGGTCATGGCCGCAGCCGTGATGTCGATGCGGAACACGCCGGCCTGCTGGCCGCGCAGGAAAAAGGCATCCATGGCCGCCACCCATTCGCTCTCTATCTGGCCGACCACCGAGATGTCGGAGCGCCAGAAATACATCAGGAACAGCAGCAGCGTCTGGTGGTCCTGGCAGTGGGCGGTGAGGCGGCGCAGCGCCTCCAGCGGCGCGTGGCGCTCCAGCTCGGCCGCGCGCATGGCGCGTGACAGCGTGTCGGCCGCATGCCCTATGAGCCGGTCGATGAGCTGGTCGCGCGTGGGGCAGAAGCGGTAGAGCGTGGCCTTGCTGATGCCGATGGCGCGTGCCAGCTCCTGCAGATTGGCCTTGGGATCGTCCAGCAGTGCCAGTGCCAGTGCGCCCAGCAGCTTGCCTTCGTCCTCTTGCTTGGTGCTCGTCATCGCTTGTCATGCCTCCTTGGAAAGTGCGGGGATTTTATCTGTTGATGTTTTAAAGAATCAAATGAATCGATGTTGACTCATTTGATTCTGATATGTACCATCGCGGCCTTCGTATCGAACTCAATCAGGTTGTGAACATGAGCATGCGTCTGAACAAGCGACGTGGCCTGCCGCTGGCGGCCCTGGTGCTGGCCGCCCTGGCCGCGGGCTGCGGCCGCAACGAGGCTCCGGCCGCAGCGGGTGACGCGCTGCCCGTGGTGCAGGCCGTCACCGTGCAGCCCGCGCCGCTGGCCCTGTCCAGCGAGCTGCCGGGCCGTATCGAGCCCGTGCGCGTGGCCGAGGTGCGTGCGCGGGTGGCCGGCATCGTGCTGCGCCGCCATTTCGAGGAAGGCGCCGACGTCCGGGCCGGCCAGGTGCTTTTCCAGATCGACCCGGCGCCCCTGCGCGCCGCCCTGTCCCGCGCCCAGGGCCAGCTGGCCAGCGCCGAGGCGGCCCTGATCGAAGCGCGTGCCGTGGTCGGCCGCAACGCGCCGCTGGTGGCCCAGGAGGCGGTCAGCCGCCAGGACTTCGAAGCCATGCAGGCCCGCCTGCAGGCGGCCCAGGCCGCGCGCCAGTCCGCCCAGGCCGAGGTGCAGGCGGCCGCGCTGAACCTGGAATACGCCACGGTCAGGGCGCCGATCGCGGGCCGCATCGGCCGTGCGCTGGTCACCGAGGGCGCCCTGGTGGGCCAGGGCGAGGCCACGCCCATGGCGCTGGTCCAGCAGCTCGACCCGGTCTATGCCGACTTCCAGCAGCCCGTGGCCGAAGCCCAGCGCCTGCGCGCGGCCCTGGCCGAGGGCCGCCTGGCACAGACGGAGGGCAAGGACGGCACGCCGGTCTCCCTGAAGGTGGACGGCACGGGCCTGCAGCGCACGGGGCAACTGCTGTTCTCGGATGTGACGGTGGACCGCGGCACCGGCCAGATGTCGCTGCGCGGGCGCTTCGACAACCGCGACGGCATGCTGCTGCCTGGCATGTATGTGCGCGTGACCGTGGGCCAGGGCGTGGACCCTGCCGCCATCCTGGTGCCGCAGCGGGCCGTGCAGCGCAGCACCGACGGGCAGGCCCACGTGCTGGTGGTGGACGGCCAGGACACGCTGCAGATGCGCCCTGTGCAGACCGCGGCCATGCATGGCGCGCAGTGGCAGATCAGCGCAGGCCTCAAGGCCGGCGAGCGCGTGGTGGTGGGCCGCATGGCGGGCCTGCAGCCCGGGGCGCGGGTTCAGGTCACGGCCCTTTCCGATGCCGCGGCCTCCCCTACGGCGGGGCTGTCCGGCACCTTCAGCGCCTCCGGCAGCTCCGCCACGTCCAGCGACTGAGCCGGCGCGTGCCCAAGGAATAGACCATGTCCAAGTTCTTCATCAACCGCCCCAACTTCGCCTGGGTGGTGGCCATCTTCATCATGCTCGCCGGGCTGCTGGCCATACCGGCGCTGCCCGTCTCCCAGTTTCCCAACGTGGCGCCGCCGCAGATCTCGATCACCGCCAACTACCCGGGCGCCTCCGCCACCACGGTGATGGAGTCGGTGACCAGCGTCATCGAGGAGGAGCTCAACGGCACCAAGGGGCTGCTGTACTTCGACTCCTCCAGCGGCTCCACGGGCCTGGCCGAGATCACGGCCACCTTCGCCCCGGGCACCGAGCCCGCGCTGGCCCAGGTGGAGGTGCAAAACCGCATCAAGAAGGCCGAGGCGCGCCTGCCCGCGTCCGTGATGCAGATGGGCCTGCAGGTCGAGCAGGCCAGCGCCAACTTCCTGATGATCTACTCGCTGACCTACAAGGACGGCAGCGGCAGCAACAGCGAGGTGGCCCTGTCCGACTACGCCGTGCGCAACATCAACAACGAGATCCGCCGCGTGCCCGGCGTGGGCAAGGTGCAGTTCTTCGCGGCCGATGTGGCCATGCGCGTGTGGGTCGATCCGAACAAGCTGCTGGGCTACGGCCTGTCGGTGGCGGACGTGAACGCGGCCATCGCCGCCCAGAACGCGCAGGTGCCGGCCGGCAGCTTTGGCGCCTCGCCCGCAGGGCCCGGCCAGGAGCTGAGCGCCACCATTGCCGTCAAGGGCACGCTGGCCTCGCCCGAGGAGTTCGGCCAGATCGTGCTGCGTGCCAGGGCCGATGGCTCGGCCGTGCGCCTGGCCGATGTGGCGCGGCTGGAGGTCGGCCAGCTGGACTACAGCTTTTCCTCGCGCGAGGACGGCCGCCAGGGCGTGGCCGCCGCCGTGCAGCTGGCGCCCGGGGCCAACGCCATGCAGACCGCCAAGGCCGTCAAGGCGCGCCTGGCCGAGCTGTCGCAGAACTTCCCCGCCGGCATCCAGTACGCCGTGCCCTATGACACCTCGCGCTTCGTGGAAGTGGCCATCGGCAAGGTCATCCAGACCCTGGTGGAGGCCGTGGCGCTGGTGTTCCTGGTGATGTGGCTGTTCCTGCAGAGCCTGCGCTACACGCTGATTCCCACCATCGTCGTGCCCGTCTGCCTGGCCGGCACCCTGGGCGTGATGTATGCGCTGGGCTTTTCGGTGAACATGATGACCATGTTCGGCATGGTGCTAGCCATCGGCATCCTGGTGGACGACGCCATCGTGGTGGTGGAGAACGTGGAGCGCCTCATGGCCGAGGAGGGGCTGTCCCCGCTGGCCGCCACGGTCAAGGCCATGCAGCAGGTCTCGGGCGCCATCGTCGGCATCACCCTGGTGCTGGTGGCGGTGTTCCTGCCGCTGGCCTTCATGAGCGGCTCGGTGGGCGTGATCTACCGGCAGTTCTCGCTGTCGCTGGCCGTGTCCATCCTGTTCTCGGGCCTGCTGGCGCTGACCTTCACGCCGGCGCTGTGCGCCACGCTGCTCAAGCCCATTGCCAAGGGCCACCACGCCGAGCGCAAGGGCTTCTTCGGCTGGTTCAACCGCCGCTTCGCGGCGCTGACCGAGCGCTTCGACCTGCTCAACCAGCGGCTGGTGCGCCGCGCCGGGCGCTGCATGCTGGTGTATGCCGCCATCGTGGCCGGGCTGGGCGTGGCGTACACGCGCATGCCCGAATCCTTCGTGCCCTACGAGGACATGGGCTACTACATCGTCGGCGTGCAGCTGCCGCCGGGCGCCACCACGGAGCGCACCAAGGCCATGGTCAAGGACATGGAGGACTATGTTCAGAGCCGCCCCGCCACGGCCCAGGCCGAGTTCCTGATGGGCTACAGCTTCTCGGGCATGGGGCAGAACGCGGCCCTGGCCTTCGTCACGCTCAAGGACTGGTCGGTGCGCGGCGCCGGGCAGGCGTCGTGGGACGAGGTGCAGGCCTTCAACCAGCGCTTTGCCAGCCTGTCCGACGGCACCGTCATGGCCGTGGACCCGCCACCCATCGACGGCCTGGGCAACTCCGGCGGCTTTGCGCTGCGCCTGCAGGACCGCGCCAGCCTGGGCCGCGAGGCGCTGATCGCCGCGCGCGACCAGCTGCTGGCCAAGGCCAATGCCTCGCCCATCATTGCCTACGCCATGATGGAAAACCTGGAGGATGCGCCCCAGCTGCGGCTGGACATCGACCGGCGCAAGGCGCAGGCCCAGGGCGTGGATTTCAGCGCCATCAACACGGCCCTGTCCACGGCCTACGGCTCGGCCGTGATCAACGAGTTCCCCAACGCGGGCCGCCTGCAGCGCGTGGTGGTGCAGGCCGATGCCCAGGCCCGCGCGCGGCCCGAGGACATCCTGCGCCTGCACGTGCCCAACGCCGCCGGCCAGCAGGTGCCGCTGTCGGCCTTTGCCACGGTGCGCTGGGAAAGCGGGCCGGTGCAGATCTCGCGCTACAACGGCTATCCGGCCTTCCGCATCTCGGGCGATGCCAAGCCGGGCCACACCACGGGCGAGGCCATGGCCGAGCTGGAACGCATCATGGCCGAGATGCCGCGCGGCATAGGCTACGAGTGGACGGCCCTGTCCTTCCAGGAGAAAGCCGCCGGTGCCCAGGCGCCCAAGCTGTTCGCGCTGGCCATCGTGGTGGTGTTCCTGCTGCTGGTGGCCCTGTACGAGAGCTGGAGCATTCCCGCCGCCGTGATGCTGATCGTGCCCATCGGCGCGCTGGGATCGGTGCTGGCCACCTCGGCCGTGGGCCTGTCCAACGACGTGTACTTCAAGGTGGGCCTGATCACCATCATCGGCCTGGCGGCCAAGAACGCCATCCTGATCGTGGAGTTCGCCAGGGACCTGCATGCGCAGGGGCACAGCCTGGCGCAGGCCGCGCTGCAGGCGGCGCGGCTGCGCTTTCGGCCCATCGTCATGACCTCGCTGGCCTTTATCCTGGGCGTGGTGCCGCTGGCGCTGGCCTCGGGCGCGGGCGCCTCCAGCCAGGCCGCCATCGGCTTCGGCGTGATCGGCGGCATGCTGTCGGCCACGCTGCTGGGGGTGGTCTTCGTTCCCGTCTTCTTCGTCTGGGTGCTGTCCCTGTTCCGGCGCAAGGCGCCGGCCGGCACCCCGCCTGCCCTGCAGGCCCCGGCAACCCGCATCGAGTAAGCGCCATGTCCATGCACTTCTTCCCACGCGCCCTGTGTGCGCTGGCCGCCAGCCTGGTGCTGGCGGGCTGCTCCCTCGCCCCGGTCCACCAGCGTCCGCAGGCGCCCATTCCCACGCAATGGCCGCAGCAGGATGCGGCGCCCGTGCTGTCCTCGTCGGCGGCCACGCTGGACTGGAACAGCTTCATCGCCGACCGCCAGCTGCGCCAGCTGGTGGACCTGGCCCAGGCCCACAACCGCGACCTGCGCCAGACCCTGCTCAACGTGGAGGCGGCACGCGCCCTGTACCAGGTGCAGCGCGCCGACCGCCTGCCGGGCGTGGGCCTGCAGGGCGGCGGCACGCGCCAGCGCCTGCCGGGCGACATGAATGCCACGGGCCAGCCGCAGGTGCAGGGCAGCTGGCAGGCCGGCCTGGGGCTGGCCGCCTTCGAGCTGGACCTGTTCGGCCGCGTGCGCAACCTGTCCGAAGCCGCCCTGGGCGAGTACCTGGCCACCGAAGAGGTCGCGCGCGCCGCCCGCATCAGCCTGGGTGCCGAAGTGGTGCAGGCCTACCTGTCCCGCGATGGGGCCCTGCGCCGGCTGCAACTGGCGCAGCGCACGCTGCAAAGCCGTGAATCCTCGCTGCGCCTGACTGCGCAGCGGCGCCAGGCGGGCACGGCCACCGCCCTGGACCACCAGGACGCCCTGGGCCTGGCCGCCCAGGCCCGCGCCGACGTGGAGCGCAGCGAACGCGAGCTGCGCCAGGCCGGCAACGCCCTGCTGCTGCTGACGGGCGTGGAGGATCTGACGCCGTACCTGTCTGCACAGTCCGCACAGTCCGCACAGTCCGCACAGTCCGCAGGGTCTGCACAGTCGGCAAAGTCGTCCGACGTACCCCTGCTGCTGCAGGACCTGTCGGCCGGCACGCCTTCCGAACTGCTCATCCACCGGCCCGACATCCAGGCGGCCGAGCACCGGCTGCGCGCGCGCAGCGCGGACATTGGTGCGGCGCGCGCGGCCTTCTTCCCGCGCATCTCGCTCACCGGCTTCCTGGGATCTTCCAGCGCCGATCTGTCCGACCTGTTCCGCTCGGGCCAGCGCGCCTGGTCGTTCACTCCCCAGGTCACGCTGCCCCTCTTCGACGGGGGGCGCAACCGCGCCAACCTCGACCTGGCCGTGCTGCGCAAGGACATGGCCGTGGCCGCCTACGAGCAGGCCATCCAGACCGCCTTCCGCGAAGTGGCCGACGCCCTGGCCGCCACCGACACGCTGCGCCGCGAGGAAGCCGCGCGCCTGGCGCTGCGCGACAGCAGCCGCGAAAGCCTGCGGCTGGCGCAGGCCCGTTACCAGGCGGGGGTGGACGACCATCTGCGCTACCTGGACGCACAGCGCAACGCCTTCGCCAATGAAAGCGCCTACATCGATACCGTGACCCAGCGGCAGCTGGCGCTGGCCCAGCTGTTCCGCGTGCTGGGCGGCAGCTGGACGGCGCCGCCGCCTCACAGCGCCCCGAACACCTCCGGCAAGGCGGCATCGCGCGGCATGCCGCCATAGCTCTTGGTGCCGCCCTGGCTGTCGATCACCACGATGCCCGGCGTGCCACGGAAGCCCAGGGACATCATCAGCTTGCGGTGGGCCTCCAGCGCCTTGCGCACGTCGGGGCTGACGCTGAAGGCGGGCGCTATGCCGCCCTGGGCGGACTTCTTCTCGTGCTCCATCAGTGCGGCCGCGCGGTCCGGGGCCTGCAGGATGGCGGCGGCCTTGGCCGGGCTGTCGTCCCGGATCACGCCCACCAGGATGTGGCGCAGCTGCACCTTGCCTGCGTCCACCCAGGGGCGTGCGGCCTCCCAGAACTTGTGGCAGTACTTGCAGTTGGGGTCGGTGAAGGTATAGATCACGCGCGGCGCATCGGCCTTGCCGTCGGGCACCCAGGTGGAGGCCTCCAGCTGCGCCTGCACGGTGTCGCCCGCCGGCTTGGCGGCCTGGGCCTTGGCATGGGGGGCCTGGGCCGTGGCAGGGCCTTCTGCGGCCGTGGCCCATCCCGCCGCCAGAAAGAGGCTGGCAGCCATGCCTGCAAAAAGGACGGTGCGTTGAAGATGCATGGGAACTCCTTGGAACGGTTGGATGAATGAGGGTGCGGCGCTGCGCGGCAAGCGTGCAACGCCTGGTGCTGTGGCCACAGCGGCGGACGGTGTGAGTCGGAGTGCATCCGCCGCGTTCCATCGGTCCAGGAAATCGCTTGCGGCAATCTCGCACACGACGGCCGACCGACCACGCGCCGTTGCCGCCGCGTTGCAGCCCATGGGCTTCGCACGCCGCTGATTGTCATTGACACCCTTGCAGATGCTGCGCATCGGCGCTGGGCAGTCGTCATTGCAGACAGCCAGGGCGAGCGGGGCAGGGTGGGGGAGGGCTTGCGCCCGGCGCGGCAGGCAGTCTTGAAAGCGTGGGCCGGTCCCGCCTCCGTGCTCAGGGCGCAGCGGCAATCTCGGTCTGGCCATCGGGCCCGGCCACCAGAGTGACGGACAGGATCTGGGCCAGCATGCGTGCGAACTCGGCGGGGCGGCTGGCCTGGTAGGTGCCGCCAATGCGCAGAGCCGCCACGGCCGGGTCGTGCACCACCAGGCCGGTCGGCCCGTAGCGCTCCAGTTCCACCAGGGCGTCGGCCAGGGGCGTGTTCTCGAAGCGGATCAGTCCCTTGCGCCACAGCGCAATGCTGCCGGGCGCCACAGCCGACACCGGACCGAGCACGCCTGCAGGCGACACGCTCAGGGCCTGGCCAGCGACCAGGTCGGCAGGCGTTGCCGCGCCTTGCGCACCGGCCACGCGCACATGGCCCTCCTGCACGGCCACCTTGGCGCTGCCCGCCTCCATGCCCGTGGCGCGATAGCGCACGGAAAACCGCGTGCCGCCCACGGTGACGCGCGCCGGGCCGGCCCGCACATGAAAGGGCCTGGCGCTGTCGGGTGCCACGGCGAACAGGATCTGCCCTTGCGTGATGCGCACCTCGCGCCGGTCGCGGTACAGAGTTACCTGCGCCTGGGTATCGGCATCCAGGGACAGTGCGGTGCCATCCGGCAAGGTGATGGTCCTGGCCTGGCCGCGTGGGGTCAGGTGGCTGCTGGTGAAGGTGGGCTGCTGCTGCCACTGGTGCCAGCCCACGCCCACGCCCACGGCCACGGCCACCGTGCAGCACAGGGCCGCCAGGGCAGGTCGCGGCAGCAGGCGGGACCAGCTCCAGCCTTGGCGCTCTTCGGAGAACGGGCGCTGCGGGGCCGGTTCCGGGCGTGCGTGAGGCGCCGACTGCGAGCGCCGGCGTGCCTGCTCCGCGCGCAGGCGCGCCACCTGTTCGGGGGGAATGGACCGCGCGGCCGCCAGGCTCTGGCCCAGGTGGCGCAAGGCGGCCTCGTGCGCCGTGCTGGCCGCCAGCCATTCGGTGAATTCGGCTTCTTCCTCGGCGGTCAGGCCTTGCTCCATGCGCGTGTGCCAGTCGGCCGCAGCGAGGTCGATGGGGTTTTGCCCGCGGAAGAACTCTTCCAGTTCGCGCACCTGCGCAGCCTTGTCCAGGGGCGCGGTGCAGGAGCGGTGGCGGCGCATGCGTGCGGCTTGCCGGTTTCAGAAGCTGGTCCAGTCCTGCGATTCGGCGGACGGCTTGGCCGCAGCCAGGCGTGCAGGGCTTGCAGGGCGCGCGCCAGCTGCGGGTCGTGCCGGTGCCGGCCTGGCCGGCGCCAGCGCGGATGCCGTGGCCGCGCGCGTGGGCACGGACGCCGGCAGCGGCGCCTGCAAACGCGGCTGTTGCGCCGCGCCACCCTGGTCGCCCAGGCGGAAGATGGCCACGGCCTGCACCAGGCGCTGGGCCTGGGACTTGAGGCTGGAGGCCGCCGCCGCGCTTTCTTCCACCAGCGAGGCGTTTTGCTGCGTGACCTGGTCCATCTGGCTCATGGCCTGCCCGACCTGGGCCACACCGGCGCTTTGCTCGTCGCTGGCATTGCTGATCTCGCCCATGAGGTCGGTCACGCGCTGTATGGATTGCAGCACCTCGGCCATGGTGGCGCCGGCCTGGTCGGCCAGCTCCGCGCCCTGGCTGACGCGCGTGGCGCTGTCAGTGATGAGCTGCTTGATCTCGCGGGCGGCCTGCGCGCTGCGCTGGGCCAGGGTGCGGACCTCGGCGGCCACCACGGCAAAGCCCTTGCCCTGTTCACCGGCGCGAGCGGCTTCGACGGCGGCATTGAGGGCGAGGATGTTGGTCTGGAAGGCGATGGAGTCGATCACGCCCACGATGTCGCCGATCTGGCGCGAGCTGGCATGGATGTCCTGCATGGCGCCGACGACTTCCTGCACCACGGTGCCGCCCTTGACCGCCACCTGGCTGGCGCCGAGCGCGAGCTGGTTGACCTGGCGCGCGTTGTCCGCGTTCTGCTGCACGGTGGAGGACAGCTCGTCCATGGAGGCCGCCGTCTGCTGCAGCGCGCTGGCCTGCTGCTCGGTGCGGCGGCTCAGGTCGGCATTGCCCTTGGCGATCTGCTCGCTGGCCACGGCCACGCTGTCGGCGTTGTTGCGCACGTCGCTGACCACGCTGGCCAGGCTCTGGTGCATGGCGTTGAGCGAGGCCTGCACGCTGCCGGCGGGCGCTTCGCTGCGCAACAGTCCGGGGTCGAGGTTGCCGTCGGCGATCTGGCGGGCGACTTCACCGAGCTGGGCAGGCTCGGCGCCCAGCGCGCGTGTCAGGCCGCGTGCGATCAGCCGGCCCATGAGCAGGGCCAGCACGAAGGCGACAGCGCTCATGCCGATCTGCATGTTGCGTTGCTGCACATAGGACTGCGTGGCCTGCGCCACCATGACCTGGGCGTGCTGGCGCGTGAGCCGGCTGTACTCGTCGGTGGCCGCGATCAGCTGGGCCAGCAGCGGCCGGCACTCGCTGTTCATCTTGGCAATGGCCTCGTCCCGTTGCTGGCGCAGCGCCAGCGCGACGATGTCCAGCGCCACCGGGCCGTAGCGCTGCTCTATCTGGTCGATGCGGGCGACCAAGGCGCGTGCCTCCTCACCCACCCCGGGCGCGGCCACCAGGGCCTTGAGCTGGTCCAGCCGGTTCTTGACCTCGGCATGGGCGGCGTACACGGCCGCTTTTTCCAGCTCCAGGTCGGCTGGCGTGTTCACCAGCACCAGGTTGCGCGCCGCGATGGCACGGCTGTCCACGGCTGCGCGCACCTGTTCGGCCAGTTGGGCACGGGCGTTCACGCCATCGACGAACCGGGTCAGGTTGCGGTTGGCATCGTCCAGCGCCTGCAGAGCGGATACGGAAACCAGCGCGACCAGCAGAGCCAGGGCGGTGAAGGCGGCGTAGAGCTTGGTCTTGACGGTCCAGGTGCGGAGATTCATGGCGCTTTCCAGGTAGATGGTGCAAGTATCAGTTTTTATCAAAGAATAAGTGATTAATTTGATAAAAGCCCTTTGAAAATTGTTAAATTTCCATGAGAAGTGACAAATTTAGACGAGGCATCGGTTCAGCGTCACCGCTGCGCTTCCCGTGCAGGCTGGATCAACAAAGCCCGCATTTCTTGACCGCCTGCGGGTGCTGCCCCTGCGGGACAGGCTGCGTCGGCGCTACAGTCGGTCCCCATCCCATGCATACCCCTCCCCACATCCAAGGCTGGTGCCCCGGCGCCTGGCAGCCCATGGCCTCCGGCGATGGGCTGGTGCTGCGCGTGCGCCCGCCGCTGGGCCGCCTGACGGTGGCCCAGGCGCGGCGGCTGGCGCGCCTGGCCTGGGTGCATGGCAACGGCGCGCTGGAGCTGTCCAGCCGCGCCAATGTGCAGTTGCGCGGCATTGCGCCCGGGCGGCACGCCGCCGTGCTGCGCGCCCTGGCGGCCGTGGGCCTGCTGGACGCCGACGCGGGCCGCGAGCGCCGCCGCAACCTGGTGATCGACCCGCTGTGCCGGCCGCAGGAGGCTGTCCATGCGCTGGGCCAGGCCCTGCAGCAGACGCTGGATGCGGCCGACGACCTGGCCGGCCTGCCCGCCAAGTTCGGCTGGTCGGTGGAAGGCGCACCGGGCCGGCTGGCGGGCGTGTCCGCCGATATCCGTCTGCAGCGCACCTCCACCGGATGGCTGGTGCAGCCCGATGGACGCAACCACGCGCTGGCCGTGGCCGACGCGGACCAGGCCGTGGCCGCAGGCCTGGCGCTGGCGCGCTGGTTTGCCGACCAGGCCTCCCTTCGCCGCGCCCAGGGCTTGCGGCCCGGACGCATGGCCGCGGTGGCGGCGCAACTGCAGCCGCCCCCCGGACTGGACTGGGTGGAGACAGAAACCCCGGCCCACGGCGAAGGACCGGCGCCCGGTGCCGTGCCCGGCGTGGGCTGGCTGCTGGGCGCGCCGCTGGGCCGCTTGCCGGCCGTGGCGCTGGCGCGGCTGGTGCGCGCCTTGCCTGAGCAGGCCTTTTTGCGTGTGACACCCTGGCGCATGCTGCTGGTGGAAGACGAAAACGCGGAAGCTGGTGCCGCCCTGCCTTGCTGGTGGACGGCTGCAGGGCTGGACAACGCCGCTGACTGGATCACCCACGTCCATGACCCGCGCCTGCGCGTATCCGCCTGTACCGGCGCGCCGGGCTGCACCCAGGCCCTGGGTCCCACGCAAACATTGGCGCTGGAGCTGGCGCCGCAGGTGCCCCACGGCGCGCACCTGCATGTGACCGGATGCGCCAAGGGCTGCGCGCGGCAGGCGCCGGCCACGGTGGTGCTGCGGGCAGAAGGTGAAGACGAGGGCGAAGGCCCTTTCTATTCCGTAGTGCGCCATGGCCGTGCCGGGGATAGGGCGCAGGAGCAGCGGACCCTGGCCTCGGTGCGAGACAATCCGGGATTGCTGTTTTCAAAAGAATAATGCTGCACCGCTACGAAACCGATGGCGCCGAGATCTACCGGCAGTCCTTTGCCACCATCCGCCGCGAGGCGGCGCTGGAACGCTTCACGCCTGTCGAGGAACGCGTGGTGGTGCGCATGATCCACGCTGCCGGCCTGGTGGAGCTGGCCCCGCACGTGGCCTTCTCGCCCGGCATGGCCGAGGCCGCCGCGCAGGCCCTGCAAAACGGCGCGCCCGTGCTGTGCGACGTGCGCATGGTCAGCGAGGGCATCACGCGCTCGCGCCTGCCCGCCGCCAACCCCATCATCTGCACGCTGCAGGACGAGCGCGTGCCCGCGCTGGCCCGTGACATGGGCAACACGCGCAGCGCCGCCGCGCTGGAGCTGTGGCGCCCGCACCTGGCCGGGGCCGTGGTGGCCATCGGCAATGCGCCCACGGCCCTGTTCCACCTGCTCAACATGCTGCAGGACCCGGCCTGCCCCCGGCCGGCCGCCATCATCGGCTGCCCCGTGGGCTTTGTGGGCGCCATGGAATCCAAGCAGGCGCTGATGCAGGACCTGCCCGTTCCCTGCATGGCCGTGCATGGCCGCCTGGGCGGCTCGGCCATCACCGTGGCCGCCATCAACGCACTGGCCAGCCATGTCGAGTAGGCAGCCGCGTCCCGGCCAGGGCGGGCCCGGCATTGTCTGCGTGGGCCTGGGCCCGGGCGACCCCGAACTCATGAGCGTCAAGGCCGACCGCCTGGTGCGCGGCGCCCGCCAGGTGGCGTTCTTCCGCAAGAAGGGCCGGCCCGGCAAGGCCCGCCAGCTGGTGGACGGCCTGCTGGCCCAAGGCGCTGCCGAGCACGCCATGGAGTACCCGGTGACCACCGAGCTGCCCGTGGACAGCCCCGCCTATGTGGACCTGCTGGCGCGCTTCTACGACGACTGGTGCCTGCGCCTGGAAGCGCTGGCGCAGACCGAGCAGGTGGTGGTGCTGTGCGAGGGCGACCCCTTCCTCTACGGCTCCTTCATGCATCTGTACACCCGGTTGCGCGAACGCGGCCAGGTGCCGCTAGACGTGGTGCCCGGCATCCCCGGCATGGTGGGCTGCTGGCACGCCACGGGCGAGCCCATCACCTGGGGCGACGACGTGCTCAGCGTGATGACCGGCACCCTGTCCGAAGACGAGCTGGTGCGCCGCATGCAGTCCGCCGAGGCCCTGGTGGTCATGAAGGTCGGCCGCAACCTGCCGCGCATCCGCCGCGCCCTGCAGCGCACGGGCCGGCTGGAGGCCGCCTGGCTGGTGCAGAACGGCACCACGGACAGCGAGCAGGTCGCGCGCCTGGGCGATGTGTCCGACGACGCCTGCCCCTATTTCGCCATCGTGCTCGTGCACGGCCAGGGCCGCCGCCCGGAGGCCGCATGGTGAGCGCCGGCCGCCTGACGGTGGTGGGGCTGGGCCCGGGCGCACTGGACCAGATCACGCCCGAAGCCGCAGCCGCCTTGCACGGGGCCGACGATGTGGTCGGCTACCTGCCCTATGTGTCCCGCGCGCAGGCCCTGCTGGCGCAGGCGGGTCAGGGCCAGGCCGTGGCCTGGCATGCCTCGGACAACCGCGTGGAGCTGGAGCGCGCGCGCCAGGCGCTGGCGCTGGCCGCGCAGGGGCGGCAGGTGGTCGTGGTGTCCTCGGGCGACCCGGGCGTGTTCGCCATGGCGTCGGCCGTTTTCGAGGCCATGGAATCGGCCGATGCGGTGCAGGCCGCCGCCTGGCAGGCGCTCGATATCCAGGTGCTGCCCGGCATCACCGCCATGCTGGCCGCCGCCGCGCGCGCTGGCGCGCCGCTGGGCCATGACTTTTGCTGCATCAATCTCTCGGACAACCTCAAGCCCTGGCCGGTGATCGCGCGGCGCGTGGAACTGGCGGCCCAGGCCGACTTCGCCATGGCCTTCTACAACCCGCGCTCCAAGAGCCGGCCCGAAGGCTTTGTGCGCCTGCTGCAGCTGCTGCGCACCCGCTGCGAGCCGCAGCGCCTGCTGGTGTTCGCGCGCGCCGTGTCCACGCCCGAGGAACACTTGCACGTATGCACGCTGGCCGAGGCCACGCCCGAGATGGCCGACATGCGTACCGTGGTCCTGGTGGGCAACAGCGCCACGCGCCGCGTGGGCCGCTGGGTCTACACGCCACGCCACTACGGCATGGATGGCGGCGCGGGCGGTGCTGCCGGCGCCGTCGGTGCTATCGGCAGCACGCCATGAGCAATCCAGTGCAGCACCGCAGCCACCGACCCGGTGCGCTGGCGCTGCGGCAGCGCCGGGCGCTGCACCATCACCACGGGCAGGCCCAGGGCACGTGCGGCATCGAGCTTGCCGCGCGTGGCCTCGCCGCCCGCGTTCTTGGCCACCAGCCATTCGATGCCGTGTGTGCGCAGCAAGGCTTCATCGTCTTCCGCGCTGAAAGGCCCGCGCCCCAGAACCACCGTGGTGTGGGGCAGGGGCAGGCTGCCGGGCCCGGGCGCATCGACCAGGCGCAGCAGGTAGTGGTGCTGCGGCCGGCCCGCAAAGGCCGCAAGCTGCTTGCGGCCCACGGCCAGAAACACCCGGGCGGCTGCCTGGGGCAGGGCGGCAGCGGCGGCTTGCATGTCGGGCACGTCGATCCAGGCATCGCCGGCACTGGCCTGCCAGGGCTCGCGCTCCAGCGCCAGCAACGGCGTGCCGGTGGCGGCGCAGGCCTCGCAGGCATTGCGGCTCATCTGCGCGGCGAACGGATGGGTGGCATCGACCACATGGCTGATGGCCTGCCCGCGCAGGAATTGCGCCAGGCCCTGCGCGCCGCCAAAGCCTCCCACGCGCGTGGGCAGGGGCTGGGCCACGGGCGACTGCGTGACGCCCGCATACGAGAACACGGCGGCAATGCCGGCGCGGTGCAGGGCCTGGGCCAGCTGGCTGGCGCCGCTGGTGCCGCCCAGCAGGAGAACATGGGGCATGACTGATCCCTGGTTGACATTGGTGGGCCTGAACGAAGACGGCCTGGACGGCCTCGCGCCCGCCGCGCTGCGCGCACTGGACGCTGCCGAGACCGTTTTTGGCGGGCCGCGCCATCTGGCGCTGGCCCAGGCCGGCGAGCGGGGCCGTCCCTGGCCCGTGCCCTTTGACGTGGCGCCCGTGCTGGCCTGCCGTGGCCGGCCCACGGTGGTCCTGGCGTCGGGCGATCCGTTCTGGTTCGGGGCGGGCGGCAGCCTGGCGGCGCATCTGGCGCCGCAGGAGTGGCGCTGCCACGCCCAACCTTCGACATTTTCGCTGCTGGCGTCCCGCCTGGGCTGGAAGCTGGAAGACACGGTCTGCCTGGGCCTGCATGCCGGCCATGTGCAGCAGTTGCTGCCGCACCTGTCGCCAGGCCGCCAGTCGCTGGTGCTGCTGCGCGATGGCGCCGCCGTGGCCGCACTGGCGGACTGGCTGGTGCAGGAAGGCTGGGGCGACAGCCGCCTGGAGGTCATGGAATCCGTGGGCGGCCCGCGCGAGCGCCGCCGCGCATGGCGCGCCGCCGAAGCCGCCCAGGCCCTGGCCGCCGACCCGGCCCATGCGCCCGTGGCCGTGGCCGTGCTCGCCCAGGGCGGCGCGGCCCTGCCGCTGGTGCCGGGCCGGCCCAACCACTGGTACGCCAACGACGGCCAGATCACCAAGGCCCCGGCCCGAGCGCTGACCCTGGCGGCTCTTGCGCCGCGCCACGGCGAATGCCTGTGGGATGTGGGCGGCGGCTCGGGCTCGGTGGCCGTGGAGTGGTGCCTGGCCGGTGGCTCGGCCATCAGCCTGGAGCAGCATGCGGCGCGTGCGGACAACATCCGCCTCAACGCCCGGCGCTTCGGACTGCAGGCGCGCCTGCGCGTGGTGCAGGGCGTGGCGCCCGAGGCGCTGGCCGAACTGCAGGCGCTGGCCCGGCCCCAGGCCGTGTTCGTGGGCGGGGGCTTTGACGCCGAATTGTTCGAGCGCCTGCAGGCCCTCATGCCCGCAGGCTGCCGCCTGGTCGTCAACGCCGTGACGCTGGAGACCGAGGCCCTGCTGGTGCAACTGCAGGCCGAGCACGGCGGCCAGCTGCTGCGGCTGGAGATTTCCAGCGCCGAGCCGCTGGGCCGCATGCGCAGCTGGAAGGCTGCGCGGCCGCTGGTGCAGTGGAGCTGGCAGCGGTGAACCCGGACCAAGCCATCCCCCACCGCTGCGGCGTGCTGGGCCTGGGCCTGCACACGGACGCACTGCCCCATGCGCTGCAGGCGCTGTGGCAGCGGGCCCAGGCGCACCTGTTGCAGCAAGCCTGCGCGCCGCAGTCCGTCTGCGCCGTGGCCGTGCTGGATACCAAGGCCGGCCATCCGGCGCTGGAGGCCTGGATGTCGGCGGTCGTGCCCTCGGCCGTCCTGGTCCGTGTGCCGTCCGCGCAATTGCCGGGCCAGCCGGTGGTCACCCAATCGCCGCGCATGCTGGCGCGCTACGGCACCGGCAGCGTGGCCGAGGCGGCGGCGTTGGCCGCCGCAGGCCCGCACTCCGCCCTGAGCGTGACCCGCCTGGTGGCGGACGATGGCAGCGCCACCCTGGCCCTGGCCGTGGGCCAGGGCGGACCTCTGAACTGTTGCCTGGCCCACGCCAGCCAGGCCAAGAAACAAGGAGCAACGGCATGACCGTGCATTTCATCGGCGCCGGCCCCGGCGCCGCCGACCTGATCACCGTGCGCGGGCGCGACCTCATGGCGGCCTGCCCGGTCTGCCTGTACGCAGGCTCGCTGATACCGCGCGAGCTGCTGGCGCACTGCCCGCCGGGCGCGCGCATCGTCAACACCGCATCCATGAGCCTGGACGACATCGTGGCCGAGATCCAGGCCGCCGAGGCGCGTGGCGAAGACGTGGCGCGCCTGCACTCGGGCGACCTGTCCGTCTGGTCGGCCATGGGCGAGCAACTGCGCCGCCTGCACGAGGCCGGTATTGCCTACACCGTCACGCCCGGCGTGCCCTCGTTCGCGGCCGCCGCTGCCACGCTGGGCGCGGAGCTGACCCTGCCCGGCCTGTGCCAGTCCGTGGTGCTGACGCGCACCTCGGGCCGCGCCACGGCCATGCCCGAGGGCGAGAACCTGGCCGCCTTTGCGGCCACGGGTGCCGTGCTGGCCATCCATCTGTCCATCCATGTGGCCGCCAAGGTGCAGTCCGAGCTGCTGCCGCACTACGGCGCCGACTGCCCCGTGGCCATCGTCTGGCGCGCCAGCTGGCCTGACGAAACCGTGGTGCGCACCACGGTGGGCAGCCTGACCGAGGCCGTGGCCACCCATATGGAGCGCACGGCCCTGATCCTGGTGGGCCGCAGCCTGCAGGCCGAGGACTTCGGCGAAAGCCGCCTCTACGCGGCCGACTACGACCGCCGCTACCGCCCGCTGGGCACCGAGCCGCGCTTTCCCGCCACCGATGTGCATGCGAATGCCGCGCTGGATACCGCGAGGGATACCTTGAGGGACACCGTGATCGACGTGCCCCTCGGGAACCCCGCACCATGAGCGCCGCCCTGCCGCCCGTGGCGCTGAGCCTGATCGGCATCGGCACGGGCAACCCCGACCACCTCACGCGCGAAGCCCAGGCCGCCATGCAGGCCGCCGACCTGATCCTGCTGCCGCACAAGGGCGAGGACAAGGCCGAACTCGCCGCCCTGCGCCGCGACCTGTGCGATGCCGTGCTCACTGCGCCCGGCCCGCGCATCGAAGGCTTCGACATGCCCGTGCGCCGCAGCGTGGGCGACGACTACCTGGCCCAGGTCGATGAATGGCATGCGGCCATCACGCGCTGCTGGCAGGCGGCCATCACCCGGTCGATGGCCGATGGACTGGCGCCGCGAACGGCGGGCCAGCCCTTGCAGGTCGCCCTGCTGGTCTGGGGGGACCCGGCGCTGTACGACAGCACCCTGCGCATCGCGGCGCGCATGCAGCCGGCGCCGCACAGCGTGCGCGTGGTGGCGGGCATCAGCTCCATGCAGGTGCTGTGCGCCGCGCATGCGATTGCGCTCAACGGCATAGGCCAGCCCTTCGTGGTGACCACGGGCCGCCAGCTGCGCGAGCAGGGCTGGCCGCCCGGCGTGGACACGGCCGTGGTCATGCTGGACGGGCAGTGCAGCTTCACCGAGCTGCCCTCCCACGGCCTGCACATCTGGTGGGGTGCCTACCTGGGCATGGACCGCCAGATGCTGGACAGCGGCCCGCTGGCCGAGGCCGCCCCGCGCATCGCGCAGGCCCGCGCCGCAGCGCGCGAGCGGCATGGCTGGATCATGGATATCTACCTGCTGCGGCGCGGGGACTGAGACCGAGGCTGCTGCCGACGCCGGCCCTCTAGCTGCACACCCCCTTCATCAAGGAATCCCGCCATGCAGATGGACAACATCCCCTTCAACACCACCGACTGGGCCGCCGTGGCGCCCACCGAGCATTCGGCCGAGGCCGGCCAGGCGTTCTGGCGCACGCAGAACTTCGGCAACATCCGCGTGCGCACGGTGGAGTACACGCCCGGCTATGTCTCCGACCACTGGTGCACCAAGGGCCATGTGCTGCTGTGCCTGGAAGGGGAACTGGAGACCGAACTGGCGGACGGCCGCCGCTTCACTCTGACACCCGGCATGAGCTACCAGGTGGCGGACAACGCCGAGCCGCACCGCTCGCGCTCGCCCAAGGGCGCCAGGCTCTTCGTGGTGGACTGAACCTGCAGGCACGATCGGCACGGCAGCGCGCTGCAGGTCTGCGACAGGTTCGCGCCGGCGCGGGCGAGAGCTGCGCAAACGTGCCGTCATTGAGTGGCGTACGGCAAGGCTTGCCAGGGTGCCCATGCCGGGGGGTGGAATGCCTGACGGACGGCTCTCCAGGTACACAGTCATCGTCCATCAACTCAGCGGCGAAGTAGGCATTGCCGATGGCGACAGCCCCTGTGGCCGGGCTTGTGCACAATGAAGAGCTTTCGCCCAGCCTCTTCACGCGATGCAGCAAGAACCCGACTTCCTCCACAACCTGAACCAGGAATTCCGGGACGGCAGGCGCTGGCTGGACCGCACCATCGTGCTGGCCTATGCCGCCGCCGCCGGGCTGTGCGTGGTGGCCTTCACGCTGATGGCGGACGCGGGCTTCGAATTCTTCGAGAGCATTTACCACTGGCAGGGCGGCTGGGCCGTGCTGCTGTGGATGCCTGCCGTCACGGCGGGCGCCGTGTGGCTCACGCGGCGCTGGGCGCCGGGTGCGGCGGGATCGGGCATTCCGCAGGTGATCGCCACGCTGGACCCGGCGCTGGACTCCACGCAGCGCGGGCGCTTCGTGTCGCTGTGGCTGTCCTTCGCCAAGATGGCGCTGGCCAGCGCAGGCTTTGCGGCGGGGCTGTCCATCGGGCGCGAGGGGCCGTCGGTGCAGGTGGCCGCCGGTGTCATGCACCATGCGCGGCGCTGGTTCGGCCCGCATTCGGGCATCAGCCACCATGCGCTGCTGGTGGCCGGCGGCGCGGCCGGCATTGCGGCGGCCTTCAACGCGCCGCTGGCCGGCGTGGTCTTCGCCATCGAGGAGCTGTCGCGCAAGCTGGAGTCGCGCTCCAGCGGCCTGATCATCGCGGCCATCGTGCTGGCCGGCCTGATGGGCGTGTCGGCCTTCGGCAATCTCAGTTATTTCGGGCGCATCCAGGTGCCCCACCTGACCTGGGACGCGCTGCTGCCCGGCCTGTGCGTGACGCTGGCCTGCGGCGTGCTGGGAGGCCTCTTCGCCAAGCTGCTGGCCGCCTCGCTGACCCGCGCGCCCGAGCGGCTCAACCAGCTGCGCGCGCGCTTTCCGATCCGCTTCGCGGCGGCGGTCGCGCTGGTGATCGCCGTCATCGGCATGGTCACGGGCGGCGCCACCTTCGGCGCGGGCTCGGAAGCCGTCAAGCACATGCTGGCGGGCCAGGCCGACGTGCCTTCGTTCTACGTCACCCTGAAGTTCATCGCCACCTGGCTGTCGGCCTGGGTGGGCGTGCCGGGCGGCATCTTCGCGCCCTCGCTGTCCATTGGCGCGGGCGTGGGCCACAACGTGGCCGGCCTCATGGGCGCAGACATCGCGCCCGCCCTCATCGCCATGGGCATGGCCGCCTTCCTGGCCGCCGTGACGCAGGCGCCGCTGACGGCCTTCATCATCGTCATGGAGATGGTGGACGGCCACTCCATGGTGCTCAGCCTCATGGCGGCGGCCATGCTGGCCAGCCTGGTCTCGCGCATGCTGGCCCGGCCGCTGTACGAGACGCTGGCCCA
The DNA here is from genome assembly GCF_055797465.1 of Delftia sp. PX-1. Classification (NCBI taxonomy): domain Bacteria; kingdom Pseudomonadati; phylum Pseudomonadota; class Betaproteobacteria; order Burkholderiales; family Comamonadaceae; genus Delftia; species Delftia sp. PX-1. The sequence continues at coordinate 6,098,177 of NZ_CP184763.1, read as the reverse complement.
GCACATGCTGAGCATGGTGGTCGCAGCTGCACCTGCTCCTGCGTCGGCACCCGCACCGGTGCCCGAGCAGGCCTCTCCCCCGAAGGACCAGGACAAGCCCGCAGGCGCCTGAAGCGGGCGCGCTTGGCTGACAGCCAATGGCGAATGCCGATGGCCTGGGTGTGCTTCACGCCACGCCATGCTCCCTTCCTGAGTCCGGACGCAAACCCAAGGAAAGGAACGCGCCATGTGGGAGGAAGTGGCCAACACCCTGGTCGAGGAATTTTCCAGCCTGCCCGATGCGGCCGAGGTCACGCGCGTCATGGTGCGCCTGCTGCTGGCGGCGCTGCTGGGCGGCATCGTCGGCTACGAGCGCGAGCACAAGGGCAAGGCCGCAGGCCTGCGCACCCACATGCTGGTGGCCATGGGCGCGGCGCTGTTCGTGCTGGTGCCCGAGCGCGGCGGCATGGACATTGCCGACATGAGCCGCGTGATCCAGGGCGTGGTGGCCGGCGTAGGCTTCCTGGGCGCGGGCGCCATCATCAAGCGCCACTCCGAGGAACAGGTGCAGGGCCTGACCACGGCAGCCGGCATCTGGATGACGGCCGCCATCGGCGTGGCCTGCGGCCTGGGGCGCGAAGCCATCGCGCTGCTGGCCACGCTGCTGGCCATCGTCATCCTCGTGATGCTGCCGCATGTGGTCAGTGCGCCGCCGCCGCACGATGACGCGGAGCCGGACACCAAGCCGCGCGAGACCTGAGGGCGGGCTGCGGCTCAGGCGTGCGGCTGTGAGTGGGGTGGCGGGGACTTCGCCTGTGCCAGCAAACTGTCCCAATCGCCAGGAGGGTGCCCGTTGGCGAGCATTTTTCGGAACACCCTGTAGGCATCGTCGCTGCCCTCATAGGCTCGCCTGGTGTCCTCATCGTTGACCCAGGCGAACACGATGATTTTGCTGGGGGCGTGAAAGCGAAAGAACAGGCGGTACTGCTGGAAGAACCTGGCCCGAAACCAGTGCTTGTGCTCCTCGCCCAGGGTATGGCCCTGGCGGTAGTCTGGCCGCGTGGGATCCTGCGGGATGACATCGAATGCCAGCTTGCGGATCGCCGCCAATCGCTTGGTCGCGTTCTTGCGTGTGTACCCGTCAGGGTCCTTCGTTTTCAGACCCTCCACTTCCTGGCTCAACGCCTGCAGCTGGGCCAGGAAAAGCGGGTGCATGAATACCGTCCAGCCGTGGATGCGCAAGGGGGCGGGCGGTACGGCGCTCATTCGTCGTCTGCCGAAAGCGGTGCATCCAGATCGACCTCGATGCCTTCGGTCAGCGCCTGGATCTGCTGCGCCAGACGGGCATCCATGGTCTGCAGGCGCTCGGGGTGGGCTGCCATGTCCTGGGCCAGAAAGCCGAGAAACTGGCCCAGCACGGGATCGGCATCCTCGGTGGAGTCGGCGCGACTGAGCACGACCTCCCCGCCGGGCAGGATGGTGTAGTGGATCCTGTCGCGCTTGCTCAGGTGCAATGCGCGGCGAACGGCTTCGGGAATGGTGGTCTGGTAGCGGTCAGTGAGCGTGGATTCGGCTTCAAGTGTCGAAAACATGATGGCATCTCCTGATAGGCTGCCATGCATGGTAATGCAGGTGCATTACCATGCCCGGGCGAAAGGTTCCTTCCCCAAAAAGCACGCGCATCCCGCCTCAGAAATCCACACTCGCACTCAGCGAGAACGTGCGCGGACCGCCCACCGTCAGGTAGCCCGAACCCGGGTAGCCGCCCACGGAGGCCCAGTAGTTGCGGTCCGTCGCGTTGTCCACGCGCAGGCGCAGCGTGAGCAGCTTGCCCTGCACTTCGGTCATGTAGCGCACGCCCAGGTCCAGGCGGTTCCATCCGGCCACGCGCAGGGTGTTGACATCGTTGGCGTAGCTGGCGCCGGTGTGCACCAGGCGGCCGTCCAGCGCCAGGCCGTTGATGCCCGGCACATCCCACTCCACGCCCGCCGTGGCCTGGAAGCGCGGCACGCCGATGACGCGCTTGCCGTCGGTGGTGGCGCGGCCCGTGCTTTGCTGCCTGGCGTCCAGCCAGGTGGCGCCGCCCAGCAGGCGCAGGCCGCGCATGGGTTCGCCGAAGACGTTGAATTCCACGCCCTGGTGACGGTCCTTGCCGGCCGAGGTGAACAGGTTGCCGTCGATCAGCGAGCGCGGCTTGTCGGTGGAGAAGAAGGCCAGGCCGCCGCCCAGCTTGCCGCCGTCGTACTTGACGCCCACTTCCTTTTGCTTGGTGACGTAGGGCGACATCTGCTGGCCCGCGTTGGCGATGATGGTGTCGCCCGACTTGGCCGGCGCCGTGTCGCCCTGGGCCAGTCCCTCGATGTAGTTGCCGTACAGCGATACCTGGGGCGTGAGCTTGAACACCGCGCCCAGCACCGGGCTGGTGCGGCTCTGGTCGTAGGCCGTGCGCACGCCGCCCTGGCTGGTGACGGCGCCGTTGCTGACGAGGCGGTAGCTCACCGAGTCGGTCTCTATCGTCTGGCGGCGCACGCCGGCCGTCACCAGCATGCGGCCGTCCATCAGCGACAGCGTGTCGCCCAGCGCAAAGCTGTTCAGGCGCGTGCCCCGGTTGTAGGCGGGGTTGGACAGGTCGTTGCCCAGGTAGTTGAGCGGCGTGATCGCGTAGTAGCTGGGGTTGTAGAGGTTGGTGTTCAGCACATTGCCCTGGACCGCAGACGTGCTCATGCCATAGGCGTTGTAGACCTTGAGGTCGAAGGCCGAATAGCTGGCGACGATCTCATGGCCCACATCGCCCGTCTGCAGGCGTGCGCGCACGCCCAGCTCGCCCGTGCTCACGCGGTCCTTGCGCGCGTTGTCGAAGCGGCTGGTGGTGGCCGCGCCATTGCCGGCCGCCGCCAGCGTGATGTTGGCCAGCGAGTTGTTCTCGGAGCTGCGGCGCAGGCCGTAGGCGGCCCAGGCCGTCACGTTGCTGTTGATGTCCCATTCGCCGCGCAGCGTGCCGAACAGGTCGCGCTCGTCGGAATAGGTCCAGGGCTGGGCCCAGTTGGAGGAAGCATCGGGCGCCGCAGGAATGGCGGCCAGCCCTGCGCCCGGCGTGACATTGGTGCGCGTGCGCTTGAGGCGGTTGTCCTGCCAGCCGATGTCGCCCGACAGGCGCACATTGCTGCTGCGCCAGTCCATGCCCACGGACAACAGATCGAGCTTGGAGCTTTCCTGGTCGATGGCGGTATCGCCGCCCCGGTGCGCGGCGTTCAGGCGGATGCCCGTGGCCTGGTCGGGGCCGAAGCGCCGGCTCACGTCGGCCGCCACGAAGGCCTGGCCGCCGCTGGCAATGCCTGCCGTCACGCGCGACAGCGGATCGCTGCCCGCGCGCTTGGGCAGCAGGTTGATGTTGCCGCCCAGGCCGCCGCCATTGGGGCTGGCGCCCATCAGAAAGGCCGATGCGCCGCGCAGCAGCTCCACGCGCTCGAACAGCTCGGTGGCGATGTACTGGCGCGGCAGCAGCGCGTACAGGCCGTTGTAGGCCACGTCGTCCGAGCCCAGCACGAAGCCGCGCACGAAGTAGGACTCCTGGAAATTGCCGAAGCCGCGCGCCACGCGCACGGAAGGATCGTTCTGCAGCACATCGCCCACGCTTTTGGCCTGGCGGTCCTGGATCAGCTCGTTGGTGTAGCTGGTGATGGAGAACGGCGTCTCCATGTTGTCGCGCGTGCCCAGAATCCCGGCCCGCCCCCCGCGCGCCACCTGGCCGCCCGCGTAGGGCCTGGACAGGCCTTCAGCCGACGCATCGGCGCTGGCCTCCACGGTGACGGTGCCCAGCTCGGGCGCGGCCGTTGCCGTGGAAGGGGCAGGCTGGGCCCATGCGGCGCCAGCAGACAAAAGAAGGGCCAGGGCCCCGGCGATCGGGGTCAGCGTGTGGAGGGGGGAGTGCATGGAGAAAACGGGATGAGAATGCGGGATGAGAATGATTCCCAATAATTTTATCGATGCGACTCCCCCGTATGGAGCTTGTAGGGAGATATGTCTGTTTGTGCCCACACTCCGCCTGGCCCGCCTTCACGCCTGTCCAAGCAGCTCCCACGAGCAGACCTGCGCCTCATCCTCCCCCTGCACGAACGCAACCCGCATGCCCAGCGCCTTGCCCATGCCTTGCACGGCCAGGCGCAGGGCGGCGGGCACGGCGCGGTCGCCCGTGATGACGACCATGCCCCGGCACAGCTGGCGCATGCGCTCGCGGTTGCGCTTGAAGAACAGGGCGCGCTGCTTGCGTTCTTCGTGGCTTTCCTCGGGGTGGTCGCCGGGCAGGTGGTCGGTGAGCAGCACGAAGTGCCGGCCCTGGTCGAGCAGGAATTCGATCTGGGCTTCGGCCGATGCGTCATTGCCGTTGCCTGCGTCTGCAGGTGCCTGCGCTTCGGGTTCGCGCAGGTAGACCAGGGGAAAGCGGGAGGTATCGATCAGCATGTCATGGTTCCTGGGAAAAAGCAGGGCATCAGTACAGGTCGTTCCTGACCGCATGGGCGTAGTGGGCGTTGGCCTGTTCCTGTTGGGCGGCATCCATGGCGGGCGCCGTGGCATCGGCCAACTGCGTGAGGGCGGCCATCATCTGGCCCACGGTGGGCAGGGCGGTGCGGTCCAGCTGGCTTGACGGGCTCCACAGGCCGGAGCGGTGGATGGCCTTGCCGCAGTGCAGCAGCACCTCGTCGACCAGGACCACGGTGGCGGTCTTGGGCGTGCCCCGGCCTTCGCTCAGCTCCTGCAGCAGATGGGGGTCGGTGGAGATGCGGCCGCGCCCGTTGATGCGCAGGAAGATGTCCAGCCCCGGGAACAGGAAGAGCATGGCCAGGCGGTCATCGGCCTGCAGGTTGCGCAGGGATTCGATGCGGTTGTTGCCGGGCCAGTCGGCAAAGGCCACGGTGCGCTCGTCCAGCACCTGCACAAAGCCGGGCGGCCCGCCGCGCGGCGAGGCATCCAGGCCGCGTTCGCCGGCCGTGGCCAGGCAAAAGAAGCTGGCCTGGCGCAGATAGGCCTCGTGGAAGTCGGACAGGCGGTCGCGCACGGCCTTCTGGATTCTTTCTGCCGGGGCGGCGTAGAGCGAGTCCAGGTCGATGGCCGGGCCTGGCGGCTCTGCAAGGGCGGTGTTGTCTGTGTGCATGGCACAAGCGTAAGAACAAAGGCGTTGGCGGCTGTAGACTGGATCAGCCAACAAATAGCTCAAAGACGCCATGCCCGATGCCATTCTTGAACTGGTCAGCCATGTGAACCGTGCCGATGGCCCCGTGCTGATCGCGGCCGTGGGCAACCAGGACGAGGAGCTGGCCTCCGAGCCGCACCGGCACGCGCGCGGCCAGCTGTTCGGCTCGCTGCGCGGGCTGCTGTCGGTGGGCGTGGAAGACGCGGTCTGGGTGGTGCCCGCCATCCATGCCGTGTGGCTGCCGCCGCACCAGCTGCATTCGGGCCGCTCCCATGGTCCCTTCCACGGCTGGAGCGTCTATGTGGCGGAGCCGGCCTGCGCCGACTTGCCGAAGCGGCCCTGCGCCATCCGCACCTCGGGCCTGCTGCGCGAGGCCGTGCTGCGCGCCGCCGGCTGGGGATGGCAGCAAGGCGTGCCCACAACGCAGCCCGTGCAACCAGGCCCTTCGGCGGACCAGGCCCGCGCCCATGTGATGGCGGTGATCCTGGACGAGATCCGCACCCTGCCCGTGGAGCCCCTGGGCCTGCCCCTGCCCGCCGACCCGCGCCTGCAGCGCATCGCCCGCGCACTGATCGCCGACCCGGCCGATGCCCGCGACCTGGAGGCCTGGGCGCGCTGGGCCGCGGTCAGCTCGCGCACGCTGAGCCGGCGCTTTGTGTCGGAGACGGGCTTCAGCTTCACCGCCTGGCGCCAGCGCGCGCGGCTGATGCGCTCGCTGGAGATGCTGGCCGCCGGCGCGCCGGTGACGAACATCGCGCTGGACCTGGGCTACGCCACGGCCAGCGCCTTCATCGGCTTGTTCCGGCGCACGTTCGGGGAGACGCCTGCGGCGTACCGGGGGAGGTTGGGGGCGAGTGCAAGCTGAGGCGGGGTCGGCGACTGGATTGCCACATGAAAGTAGGATCACTCACTTGCCTACAGGGAGCCTCCCATGCAGACCACTCAGCAAATGAGCATCACCTTGCCCAATGACATCGCCGATGCGGTCAGGGCCAAAGTGAGGGCCGGTGAGTACGCCAGCGAAAGCGAGGTGATCTGCGCGGGGTTGAAAGCGCTGATGGACAAGGATCGCGGCCTGATAGCTGGCTGCACCTGGAGGTAGGCCCTGCTTATGACGCCTTGAGGGCTGATCCCTCCAGCGCCGTCACCCTCGGCCAGTTGCGGGAGCGTCTGGCTGCCGAGCGCAGCGGCGGCAACGGCGCGTGACGCTGCCCGCGTCGCTCCTGGGTGACTTCGCCTACAACCGCTGCAACTGCGCATTCAGATACGCATCGCGCGAGGGCAGCAGGTGCTCGGCGCACAGGCGGACCAGGGCGTCGCGGTCCTGGGCGCGCAGGGCTTCGATCATCTGCCAGTGTTCCTGGCGTGCGCGCTCGCGGTAGTCGGCCGAGACCAGGGAGGCGAAGCGGATGGGGTGCGTCTGGCGCGCGTATTCGGTGATGGCCTTGTGCAGCGTGTCGTTGCCCGCCAGCGCAAACAGTTCTTGGTGAAAGGCCAGGTTGATGCGGAACACCAGGCGAGCGTTGCCTTCGGCCACGGCGGCGTCGTGCTGCTGCTGGATGGCGGTCAGGCGGTCCAGGCTTTCGGGGGGAACGGGCAGGGGGATCTTGCGCGCGGCCTCGACTTCCAGCATGCCGCGCAGCTCGTACAGTTCCTGCACTTCCTGGGTGGAGAAGGAGCGCACCAGGGCGCCCACGTTCTTGCGGCGCTCGATGAGGCCCATGCGGTCCAGCGCGGCCAGGGCCTCGCGGGCCACATGGCGCTTGACGCCGAAGCGGGCCATGAGGTCGTCCTCCACCAGGCGCTCGCGCGGGTGCAGCCGGCCGAAGACCACGTCCTCTTCCAGCGCGGCCACCATGGCGCCCAGGGCGTCGGCTGCGGGGGCGGGTTCGGCATCCAGGGAAATCGGCAATGGGGCGGCAGCGACCATCAAGACAGGCGGTTGGGACAAAGACGCCATTTTGTCCGAATTGACCGCCTGCGCCGACTATTCACGCCGGCCGGGAATGGTGCCGCGCTCGGTGGCGCAGCGCAGGAAGTCGAAGTCCACGCCCTGGTCGGCCTGGTTCACGGTGGTGAGAAAGAGCTTGCGGTAGCCGCGCTCAGCCGTGGGCTCGGTCACCGGGTGAAGCCGGGCGCGGCGGGCCAGTTCCTCGTCGCCGACCTGTAGCGTCAGCTCGCGGCGCGCCACCGATAGCGTGATGCGGTCGCCATTCCTCACATGGGCCAGCGGCCCTCCCACGGCCGATTCGGGCGTGACGTGCAGCACGATGGTGCCGAAGGCCGTGCCGCTCATGCGCCCGTCGGAGATGCGCACAATGTCCTTGACGCCGGCCCGCGCCAGCTTGCGCGGGATGGGGATGTAGCCGGCCTCGGGCATGCCGGGCGCGCCCTTGGGGCCGATGTTCTTGAGCACGAGGATGTCGTCGGCGGTCACGTCCAGATCGTCGCTGTCGATGCGGTGGGCCAGGTCGGCCGCGTTCTCGAAGACCACGGCGCGGCCTTCGTGCTCCATGAGCTGGGGATGGGCGGCCGACTGCTTGATGATGGCGCCGCCCGGCGCGAGGTTGCCGCGCAGCACGGCGATGCCGCCCTGCGGGTAGATGGGGTTGGAGCGCGGGCGCACCACGTCCTGCGCAAAGCCGGGGCCCGCGCGATCGATCTCTTCGCCCAGCGTGCGGCCGGTGACGGTGAGGGCGTCCAGGTTCAGCAGGGGCTTGAGCTCGCGCAGCAGCGTGGCCATGCCGCCCGCATGGTGGAAGTCCTCCATGTAGTGGTCGCCCGAGGGCTTGAGGTCCAGCAGCACGGGCGTGTCGCGGCCCATGCGGTCCAGGGCCTGCAGGTCGATGTCATAGCCCATGCGCCCCGCGATGGCGGCCAGGTGCACGAGCCCGTTGGTGGAGCCGCCGATGGCCAGCAGCACGCGCATGGCGTTCTCGAAGGCGGCGGGCGTGAGGATTTTGTCGATGGTCAGGCCCCCGCGCGCCATGCGCACGGCCTCGGTGCCGGTCTGCTCGGCAATGCGGATGCGGTCGGCCGTGACGGCGGGGGGCGAGGCGCCGCCGGGCACGGTCATGCCCAGCGCCTCGGCAATGCAGGCCATGGTGCTGGCCGTGCCCATGACCGAGCAGGTACCCACGCTGGCCACCAGCTGGTTGTTCACGTCGGCGATCTCTTCGGCGTCGATCTCTTCGGCGCGGAACTTGCCCCAGTAGCGGCGGCAGTCCGTGCAGGCGCCCACGCGCTCGCTGCGGTGCGAGCCGGTGAGCATCGACCCGGTGATCAGCTGGATGGCCGGGATGCCGGCCGAGGCCGCGCCCATCAACTGGGCCGGCACCGTCTTGTCGCAGCCGCCGATGAGCACGATGGCATCCATGGGCTGGGCGCGGATCATCTCCTCGGTGTCCATGGACATGAGGTTGCGCAGGTACATGCTGGTCGGCGCCGAGAAGCTTTCGTGCACCGAGATGGTGGGGAAGTCCATGGGCAGGCCGCCCGCCATGAGGATGCCGCGCTTGACTGCCTCGATGAGCTGGGGCGCATTGCCGTGGCAGGGGTTGTAGCTGCTGCCCGTGTTGGTGATGCCTATGACGGGCCGCTGCAGCGCCGAGTCCGTGTAGCCCGCGCCCTTGATGAAGGCCTTGCGCAGGAACAGCGAAAAGCCGCGGTCGCCGTAGTTGGTCAGGCCCTTGGAGATGCCCGTGGCCGCATCGGCGGGGGCGATGTCATGGCCTGGAGCGCCATCGGGAGTCTTGGGGTCGGTCATGGGTGGGGTGCTTTGCAGAGGGTCTTGGCGGGGTCGGAAGACAGGCGCTGCCTTGTCGTGGGGCAGGATAGCGGCGGATGCCGCGGATTATTATCGTCGTTATCACCTATATTATTAATAATCTATCTGGCCAACCATGCAGCCGTGCCCGGCGTGCGTGCCGGGCATGTTTTTCCGACACAAGACAAAAGGAGGAGACACCCATGGTTGTTGCTGCATCCCGCATCCGTCGCATTCATGCGCCCAACCGGCGCGCCGCCCTGGCTGCGGCGCTGCTGGCCTCGCTGGTGCTGGGCCCAGGCCTGGCCACGCCCGCACTGGCCGACGGCGCCTATCCGGCCCGGCCCATCAAGCTGGTCGTTCCGTACACGCCCGGGGGCGCCACCGACGTGATCGGCCGCGTGGTGGGGCAAAGGCTCTCGCTGGCGCTGGGCCAGCCCGTGGTGGTGGAGAACCGGGCCGGCGCGGCCGGCAACCTGGGCGCCGCGGCCGTGGCCAAGGAAAGGCCCGATGGCTATACGCTGCTGCTGGGCGCGCTGACCAGCCATTCCATCAACAGCGTGCTCATGCCGGCCACGGCGGGATTCACCATGGACAAGAGCTTCGCGCCCATAGCCGTGGTGGGCCGCGTGCCGCTGGTGATCACCGTGGGGCCGTCGGTGACGTCGGCCAATCTGGCGGAGTTCATCGCGCTGGCCAAAGCGAAGCCGGGCGGGCTGAACTACGGCTCCTCGGGCAATGGCTCACCCCAGCATCTGGCGGCCGAGCTGTTCAAGCGGCAGGCCGGCGTGCCGCTGACGCACGTGCCCTACAAGGGCAGCACGCCCGCGCTCAACGACCTCATGGGCGGCCAGGTGGATGTGGTGTTCGACACCCTGCCCGCCACGCAGGGCTTCATCAAGGGCGGGCGGCTGCGCGGCCTGGCCGTGACCACGGCGCAGCGCGTGCCCTCCATTGCCGACATTCCCACCACGGCCGAGGCCGGGCTGTCAGGCTTCGAGGTGACGTCGATGTTCGGCCTGCTGGCGCCTGCGGGCACGCCCGCGCCCATCGTCGCCCGGCTCAGCGGCGCGCTCAAGGAGGTGATGGGGCAGCAGGAAGTGAAGGACGCCCTGGTCGCCCAGGGCGCCATGCCCACCTTCACCACGCCTGCCGAGGCGCGCATGCAGATCGCCAAGGAGGTGGGCCGCTGGTCGGCCGTGATCAAGGAGTCGGATATCAAGCCGGACTGAGGCCGGGTGCGGGGCGGGGCCGGGTGGGGTCGCGCTGATATCGGTAAGGGCACAAGCATATGCCCAAAGATTCGTTCCCCCGCGCCTGCATCGTGGCGATACTGGCCGGCCGCATTCCCTCCACTGCCTTGCCTGTACCACCGTGCTACCCGACCCAGTCCCCGACAGCGCGGCCGAAGCGCAGGTCGATCGCGTCATCGACGGCCTGCTCAACGGCCTGCAATGGCGCGCCAGCGTGTTCCATGTGGGGCAGTACTGCGGGCGCTGGCGGGCCTCCACGGCGGGGCGCGCGCGGGCCAGCTTTCACCTGATCCTTGACGGGCGCTGCTGGCTGCACCTGCCGGGCCAGCCCTCGGTGGAGCTGCAGCCGCGCGATGGCGTGTTCCTCTCGCGCGATGTGCCGCATTTCATCTCGCCCTATGCCGACCCGGACATGGCCTGCGCCCCGCAGGCCATGCGCCCCGCCACGGGCGATGCCGGCATCGGAGAGACGGCGCTGGCCTGCGGCTTCTTCACCTTCGAGGGCCCCATGCGCGGCCTGCTGGTCGATGCCTTTCCCGACCACCTGGTGCTGCGTGGCGACGACCATGCGATGAGCGGCGCCTCCATGCTGTTCGACCTGATGCGCGCCGAGGCGCTGCGCACGGGCACCGAGCCCTCGGCCGTGATGGACCGGCTGGTGGGCCTGCTGTTCTTCTACGGCCTGCGCCAGCTGGCGCATGGCGATGCGCGGGCGCGCGGCATCTGGAGCCTGCTGCGCCGGCCGGGCTTTGCGCCGCTGGTGGCCGAGCTGCTGCGCGAGCCGGCCCGCAACTGGAGCGTGGCCGACATGGCCGCGCGCGTGTGCCTGTCGCGCGCCACGTTCTTTCGGCAGTTCGCCGAGGCCTGCGGCCAGCCGCCCCAGCAATTCCTGCTGCTGCTGCGCATGCAGCTGGCCGCGCGCCGGCTGGCCCAGGGCGAGGCCATAGGCCAGGTGGCCGAGGCCGTGGGCTACGAGTCCTACGCGGCTTTCTCGCGCGCCTTCAAGCGCGTGATGGGCGAGCAGCCCGGCGCCTGGCAGCGCGCGCAGGCACGCTGCTGCTGAGCCGCCATCCGGGCCCGCCGCATCTGCCTGCGGGTTGACACGTTCGGGCATAAATCCGCGACGCGGCGGCATTGATGGCAAGGGGGGCGCGGCCGATCATGAAGGCATTCCTTCATTCCTGCAAAGCACCATGGCACGCCTGACCCTGCACACCCCGCAAACCGCTCCTGAAGCCAGCCGCCCCTTCGTGGAGCGCGCCCTGGCCGGCAACGGATTCCTGCCCAACCTGATCGCCATCCTGGCCAACTCGCCCCAGGCGCTGGAGACCTATGTGACCGTGGGCCAGATCAACGCGCGCGCCCAGCTCACGCTGGCCGAGCGCGAGGTGGTGCAGATCACGGCGGCGCGCATCCATGGCTGCGACTTCTGCGTGGCCGGCCACACCAAGCTGGCCTTCAAGCAGGCCGGCCTGACCCAGGCCGAGGTGGTGGCGCTGCAGGACGGCCGCGACACGGGCCAGCCGCGCCTGGACGCCGTGCGCCGCTTTGCCGAAGCCGTGATCGCTACGCGCGGCGCCGTCGCCGACGAGGCCCTGGCCGCCTTCCATGCAGCCGGCCTGAGCGAGCAGCAGGCACTGGAGGTGGTGCTGGGCATCAGCCTGGCCACGCTGTGCAACTTTGCCAACAGCCTGGCGCAAAGCCCCGTCAACCCGCAGCTGCAGCCCTATCTGCCCGAACAGTTCCGACAACCGCAGGAGAACGCACATGCTGGCTGATTCGCTGCGGCAGTGGCTGGACGCCCATGCCGACTCCCTGGACGAAGGCCCCGCGCATGCGCACGAAGTGCTGCCCCGGCTGGCGCAGCACGGCCTGTTCGGCCTGGGCGTGCCCGTGGCCGAGGGCGGGCAGGGCGGCAGCCTGGGCGATGCGCTGGAGGCCATTGCCGGTGTGGCCGGGCATTCGCTGACGGCGGGCTTCGTGTTCTGGGCGCAGCGCGCCTTTGTCGAATACCTGCTGCAGTCGCCCAACGCGGCGCTGCGCCAGCGCTGGCTGTCGGGCCTGCTGCAGGGCACGCAGGCGGGCGCCACGGGCCTGTCCAACGCCATGAAGTACCTGGGCGGCATCGAGGCCCTGCAGGTCGAGGCCACGCCCTTCGGCTCCGGCAACGCCGACGGCCTTGCACTGCGCGGGCGCGTGCCCTGGGCCACCAACCTGGTGCCGCCGGGTCGCTTCGTGGTGGCCGTTGCCGTCTCGCGCAGCGACGGTGCAAAGCCCTTCGTGGCCGCGCTGCCCGGCGATGCGGCGGGCCTGCAGCGCAGCGCCGACCTGGACCTGATCGCGCTGCGCGGCAGCCATACGGCGGCGCTGTCCATCGAGGGGCTGCAGATCGGTCCGGCCGATGTGATCCATGCCGACGCCAACCATTTCCTGCCGCGCGTGCGGCCCGCCTTCATGGGCCTGCAGCTGGGGCTGTGCATCGGGCTGGCGCGCGCCTCGCTGGCGGCGGCCTCGGCCCGTGCCGGCGCCGGGCGCGATGTGCTGGGCGGCCCGCTGCAGCAGCAGCGCCACGCGCTGGAACTGGCCACGGCCACGCTGCATGCCGGCCTGTCCGACGGGCGTTTTCTTGACCGACCTCAAGCCCTGTTCCGCCTGCGCCTGGAATTGAACGACATCGTGCAGCAGTCCCTGCAGCTGGAGCTGCACGCCAGCGGCGGGCGCGCTTATCATCGCGACCAGCCGCTGGGATTTGCGCGCCGTTGGCGCGAGGCGGCCTTCATCCCCATCGTGACGCCCAGCGTCACGCAGCTACAGGGTGCGCTGGCTGGCGCGGCCCTGGCAACCACCAGTTCATGACCCAGACGGAAGCTTTCTCCCCTGACGCTCCCGCGCCCGTGCTGCAGGCACGCGGCGCGGGCTTTGGCTATGCGCCCGGCAAGGCCGTGTTCGAGGACATCTCCCTGAGCATTGCCCCGCGCGAGATCGTCTGCCTGCTCGGCGGCAGCGGCTGCGGCAAGTCCTCGCTGCTGCGCGTGCTGGGCGGCCTGGAGTCGCCGGACGGCGGCGCCTGGAGCCGGGGCGAGCTCCAGTTCCTCGGCCAGCCGCTGACCGCGCCGCACCCGCGCGCGGGCTTCGTGTTCCAGCAGCCCAGCCTGCTGCCCTGGCTGGACGCGCGGCGCAACGTGGGCTTCGGCCTGGACTTCGAGCGCCAGCCGAAGCTGGAGGCCGATGCCCGCCGCCAGCGCGTGGAGCAGGCGCTGCAGGCCGTGGGCCTGGGCGGCAGCGGCGCGCTCTATCCCTCGCAGCTGTCGGGCGGCATGGCCCAGCGCGTGGCCCTGGCGCGTGCCCTGGCGCGCGAGCCGCAGCTACTGCTGGCCGACGAGCCGTTCTCGGCCCTGGACGCCATCACGCGCGCCGAGATGCAGGAGCTGATGGTGGACGTGGTCCACCGCTGGCACACGGCGGCGCTGCTGGTCACGCATGACATCGACGAGGCCATCCTCGTGGGCGACCGCATCCTGCTGATGGGCGGGCGGCCCGGCCACATCGTGCGCGAATGGCGCGTGGACATAGCGCGCCCGCGCGAGGACCAGGCCGCCGCCGTGACCGCGCTGCGGCTGGACATCCTCTCGGCCCTGCACGGCGTGCGCCATGCGGCCCAGGCCTGATCTCCCTCGCCTGTCTGCCTGCCTGCCTGCCTGCCGATCCGCCTGCAGATCCGCCTGCAGATCCGCCATTTCTTCGACTTCAACCATGCTCTTCTGAAAGGTCTTTCGCATGAGCTTCCAGGACCACCCTTCCTACACCCACATCTGCGCCTCGTCGGACTGCGGCTGCGGCCTCACGCGGCGCGACATGCTGCGCCTGGGCGCGCTGGCCACGGCCTCGGTGGTCGCGCCGCTGCTGGCCGCAGGCGATGCGCGCGCCCAGGCCTTCAAGGGCGATGACCAGCCCGTGAAGATCGGCTACCTGCCCATCACCGACGCCACGCCGCTGCTGGTGGCCCACGGCAACGGCCTGTTCGAGGCCGAAGGCCTCAAGGCCGAGGCTCCGCGCCTGTTCCGCTCCTGGGCCCAGATCGTCGAGGCCTTCGTCTCGGGCCAGGTCAACGTCATCCACCTGCTCACGCCCTCCACGCTGTGGGTGCGCTACGGCGCCAAGTTCCCCGCCAAGATCGTGGCCTGGAACCACGTCAACGGCTCGGGCCTGACCGTGCTGCCCGAGATCCAGAAGGTGCAGGACCTGGGCGGCAAGACCGTGGCGATCCCGTTCTGGTACTCCATCCACAACATCCTGCTGCAGGACGTGCTGCGCAAGGCCGGCCTCACGGCCGTGACGCGGGCGCGCGGCGGCGCCATTGCGGCCAACGAGGTCAACCTCGTCGTGCTGGCACCGGCCGAAATGGTCTCGGCCCTGGCCGGCAAGTCGATTGCGGGCTTCATCGTGGCCGAGCCCTTCAATGCCGCCGCCGAGATCGCGGGCGTGGGCAAGATGCTGCGCTTCTCGGGCGATGTCTGGAAGGACCACGCCTGCTGCGTCACCTTCCTGGCCGAGCGCGATATCGCTGACAAGCCCGAATGGGCCCAGCGCGTGACCAATGCCGTGGTCAAGGCCCAGCTGTGGACGCGCGACAACCGCCTGGCCGCCGCGCGCCTGCTGTCGAGCACGGGCGAGCGCCGCTACACGCCGCATCCGCAGCAGACGCTGTCCAAGGTGCTGGCCGCCACCGACTACGCCAGCTACGAGGCCAGCGGCGTGGTCGTCAACAAGGGCTGGCACCAGCGGCGCATCGACTTCCAGCCCTATCCCTATCCCTCGTACACCGAGCAGCTGGTGCGCGCCATCAAGGCCACCAAGGTCGAGGGCGACACGCGCTTCCTCGACAAGCTGGAGCCCAGGTTTGCGGCCACCGACCTGGTGGACGACCGCTTCGTGCGCAAGGCCATCCAGGCCGTGGGCGGCCCGCAGGTCTTCGGCATTCCGGCCGATTTCTCGCGCCGCGAAACCATCGTGGTGTGATCCAGGTGTTGCGACGTATTGGATTGCCGCTGCTGGGCGCGGCCCTGGTCCTGGCCCTGTGGTGGGTGGGCGGCGCGCTGCTGGCGCGCAGCACGCCCGTGGCTGCGGCCTTTGCGCCCTGGCCTTCGCTGCAGGCGCTGGGCCAGCTGCTGACGGGCGCCGACATCTGGATGCACACCCTGCTGAGCCTGCAGCGCGTGGCCGTGGGCCTGCTGCTGGCCTTCGTGGTCGGCGTGCCGCTGGGCGTGCTGGTGGGCCTGTCGCGCGGGTTCTCGCAGGCGTTCTCGCCCGTGTTCCAGTTCCTGCGCATGATCTCGCCGCTGTCGTGGATGCCCATTGCCGTGATGGTGCTGGGCGTGGGCGACGCGCCCGTGTACTTCCTGCTGGCCTTCGCCGCCGTCTGGCCCATCTTGCTGAGCACGGCGGCCGGCGTGGCCCAGCTGGACCGCAACTGGCTGCTGCTGGCGCGCAGCCTGTCGGCCACGCGCACCGAGACCGTGCTGCGCGTGGTGCTGCCCGGCATCACGGCCCAGATCCTCACCGGCGTGCGTCTGGCCATCGGCATCATCTGGATCGTGCTGGTGCCCGCGGAAATGCTGGGCGTATCGGCCGGCCTGGGCTACTTCATCCTCGACACGCGCGACCGCCTGGCGTATTCGGAGCTGATGGCTGCCGTGGTGCTGATCGGCGCCCTGGGCTATGCGCTGGACCATGCGGCTCGGTGGCTGCACCAGCGCTGGATGCATTCGGCCTGAGGCCTGCGGGCAGGCGGCGGCATCAGGTGCCGTGCACGCGGCGCAGCCGCAGTCCTGCCCATCCCGTCAGCACGGCGCACAGCAGCACTCCCCAGGGGCCCAGCGCGGGCACGGGGGTGGCTGTGGCCGGGGCCGGGGCTGCGGGCTCCACGGTCTGGGTCCATGCGCCGCTGTCCGCGGCGAGATAGTTCGCATCGCCGCCGTACCGGGCCACGATGGCATGCGGGCCGGCCACCGTCAGTTGGGTGGTGGCGATGATGGCCCTGGCATTGGACAAACCCGCCGTGCCCAGCGACAGGCCGCCAGCCAGGATTTCGACCGTTCCCGTGGGGACGGCGGCGGTGCCCAGGGAGACATCGGGTGCGACCACCACGGAGAAGGACAGCGACTGCCCGGAACGCGAGGGATTGGCGCTGGAGGTCAGCGTGACACGGGAGGGGCCCTGTCCCACCGCCGCCATCTGCACCGCCTGCGGAGCCGCGTCATGGTCCGCATCGCCGAGCTGGCTGGCGTTGATCGTGCATGTCCCTGCGGCCTGGAAGCGGATGGTGCTGCCGGAGGCGCTGCAGATCGCCGCGGTCAATGCATCCACGGCGAACATGACGGGGTTTCCCGAGCCGCCTCCGACGGCGGCCACGTCATAGGTATCCCCCACCCGTGCGCCGGCCGGTGGCGCCGTGGTGAAGGTGATGGCCTGCGGTGCTTTGGCGATGGCACCTGCCGCCGCCGGGCAACTGGTATCGCTGGCCGGCCAGTAGCGGTTGCCCGTCCCCGTGAACGTTTCGCCGCCACAGTTGTTGCCGGGCGCGTTGTTCGTGATCTGGTTGCCGTGGAGTGTGCGGGGGCGGGTGAGCGTGAACGAGACGCCGGCACCCGAGCCCGGAGACGCCAGCGCGTTGCCGGTGACGGTGCTGTCGGTCATGGTGGTCGGCACCCCGCTGCGCAGGCCCCCGCCCAGCGTGCGGGCCGTGTTGCCGGACAGGCGGCTGCGCTCCACCGTCAGCGAGCCGCTGCCCGTGCTGTAGATGGCACCGCCCTGTCCCCCTGCCTGGTTGCCGCTGAACACGCTGTCCACGATGGTCACCGTGCTGTCGCGGCTGTACAGTCCCCCGCCGTTGATGCCGGCCGTGCTGTCCTGCACCACGCTGCGCTCCAGGCGCAGGGTGACGCCGTTGTCCAGGTAGATGGCGCCGCCGTCTTCACCGGCGGCGGTCTGCCCGCCGCGCAGTGTCAGGCCGCGCAGCGTGAGCTGGACACCGCTGCCCTGGGCCGACACCAGGCGGGAGGCATTGCCCCCATCGAGCGCCACCCGCTGGTCCCCGTCGATCGTGATGTCCGAGGTGGTGAAGTTGAGGTCGATGGAATGGCCTGCCAATGCAATGGCGGTGAGGCTGCCTGCCGGAAAGACGGCCGGGTCGAACACGATGGTGTCCGCGCCATTGCCCGATATGCATGCGCCGTTGCCCCAACTGCCGTCATCCATCTGGGCACTGGTCAATGCCTCATTCAGACTGCAGTCCGCTGCACCGGGCGTGTTGTCCGTGGTATTGACCACGATGGTCGCGGCCTGGCCATTGAGTGCCAGCAGGCTGCACAGCGCGCCAGGCACTGCCAGAAGCCGGAGGCGTCGAAGGGGTCTGTGAAGAAAAGCGTGCACGGTTCCTCCCGTTGCGCTGCGTGTCCCGGGCAGACCCGCGCGCTGTTGTTGCGGACCGCGTGACCTTAGCTTTCTGCGAAGATCGTGAAAATGTGCCGACGGCACATCGCAGGCCTGAAAATGCGGCCTCAGCCGGCCCACCTATCGCCAGCACCTCGAGCACGCCATTGGATTTCGCGACATGACCCTGTCAACGCAGCAACTGGGGCAACTCAATCAGGCCATCCTCGCGGTGCACGGCGCGCCCGATCTGCACGCGCTGGCCACGCATTTGCTGCACGCGCTGCGCCTGGTGGTGCCGGGTGACATTCGGGTGGTGGATTTCTCCGGCATTGCGGAAGTCCGTGGCTGCACGGCCTACGATCCGGTGCGGGCCATTTCCTCCGAAGTCAACGCTGCGGTGCACCGGCATCTGGCCGACAACCCCTTGTATCGGCAGCGCCAGACGCAGGCCGCCAGCATTTCCGACCTGCTGACTCGCGGGCAATGGCAACGTACGGCGCTCTATGCCCAGGCCTACTCCCAGGTGGGCCAGCAGGACGGACTCGCGCTGGACGTGGACCTGGGCCACGGCGCGATGCTGACCCTCAATGTCACACGCGCCTCGCGCGGCTACACGGCTGCGGAGCGCATGGCGCTGACCTTGCTGGGGCCGCATGCGCAGGCGCAGTGGCGGCGCCTGAGCCAGCAGCAGCGAATCAGCCAGGCGGCATGGCAGGCGCTCTCACCGGGCTCGCCGGCTGCCGACGTGCTGAGCCCGCGCGAACGTGAAGTGCTGCAATGGGTCGCCAACGGCAACACCAACGCAGAAATCGCCACCATGCTGGAGTTGCGTGCAGGCACGGTGAAGCGGCACCTGGAAAACATCTACCGCAAGCTGGGAGCCGCCAATCGGCAGGACGCCTTGTCGAGGATGCGCAGGCCGGATTTCTAGCGCGTGTCGCGCGCGCTTGTGCGAACCCGAGCGGGCGCCGTGCGCCGGGCCCAGCCCTTCGAGAAGCAGGGAAACCGGCCCTACGGCAGGACGCTCCGGCAGGCAATGCCAAATCGCTGGGCCAGCGCGTGCAGGCGTTTGTCCAGCGACCACAGGCTGGCGCCTGAAGACATGAGTGCCGAGGCCAGGAGCGTGATGTCCACCAGACCGCAGCCCAGACCAAAGAGTTGCTCGCGCTCTATCAAGGCCAGCACTTCGCGCATGCTGGCTTGTCGGGCAGGCTTGAGCCGCTGAAGGTCCGCGAGCGTGCGTGCGCGCGCCGGTGGCGTGCCGCAAGCCAGTTCACCCAGCACCAGGGGATGCATGAGCGCCATGTCTTGCTGCAGCAACTGCGCCAGGTGAGGATTGCCCTGCCTGAAGTGATCGATCCAGACCGAGGTATCGACCAGAACGGGATTCATGGCTCGATGCCCTGTGGGCGACGGGGAATCTCCCGCATGTCCGGTGCGGAGCCTCCCAGCGCGGCCAGACGCTTGGCCGCCTGCACTCTCACGAAAGTCTTGATGGCTTCGCGAAACAGGTCGGCCTTGTCCATTTCTGGCTCCGCCAGCTCCAGCGCTTCCTCGTACAAGGCGTCGTCGATGGTGACCGTGGTTCTCATGGTGGACCTCATTGCATCAATGTTGAAGCAAGTTTGCATCCAATGGCGCATCCCTGCAAGTGAGCCGCGCGGGATGGCACCGGCTTTGCCTGAATGGTGTTTTTAGTCTATTGGTTGTACCATGCAACCAAATTGCGAAGGAACATCGCCATGGACATGCAGCAGCGTCAGTTGGAACTGGCCGGCCCCCTGCCGGCCCTTGCACCATCGGGGCGGCTCCGGGGGCGTGTCTGCCTGGTGGTGGGTGCCACCAGCGGCATAGGCCGGGCCACCGCCCTGCGCATGGCCGAGGAGGGCGCCGCCGCCGTGGTGGTCACGGGGCGCCGCCGTGAGCTGGGCCTGGAGCTGGAGCAGGAAATCCGGCAACGGGGAGCAGACGGCCTTTTCCTGGCCTGCGATGCAACGCGGCAGGAGGACATGGCGGCGGTGGTGGAGCAGGCCGTGGCGCGCTTCGGGCGGCTGGACGCGGCCTTCAACAATGCGGGCTTCCAGGAGCGGCGCGCCGCGCTGGCCGAGCAGGATGACGCGGTCTTCTCCCAGGTCTTCGATACGAATGTGCGTGCGGTCTTCCACGCCATGCGCCATGAACTGGCGGCCATGCTGACCGCGGGCGGCGGCACCATCGTGAACAACACCAGCGTCAGCGGCATACGCAATCCCAACCCGGGCCTGTCGCTGTACGGCGCCTCCAAGGCTGCGGCCCTGTCGCTGACCCGCGCCGCCGCCATGGAGTACGCGCCGCACGGCATCCGCATCAACGCCGTTGCCCCTGGCCGCGTGGTCACGGACATGATGCTGGGCTCGGGCATTGCCGACATGCATGCCGTGGCGGCGGGCCTGCCGCTGCGGCGCATGGGCCATCCGCAGGAGGTGGCCACGGCCGTGGTCTGGCTGATGTCGGACGAGGCGGCCTTTGTGGTCGGGCACTGCCTGGCGACCGATGGCGGCTTCCTGGCCGGATGAGCCTGCCCGGGGCAAGTCCGTTGCGCGAAGTGAGCACTACCGGGTTTGATATGATGACTGTATAAAGATACAGTTTTCGAGCGGCCTGGCTGCCCGATCTGCCAGGCCCATGCTCCCTCCCCACCGCTTCTACTACCTGCACAACTTCCAGCGCGCGCTGGACTGGATTGGCCAGCGTTACGGCGATCTGCTGGACGCGCCCGAGCAGGCATTCCTCACCCGTTTCACGCAGCTGCCCCAGCCCTCGCAGGCGCTGATGGTGCGTTTGCTGATGCGGCGCGGGCCGTGGTTTCGGGCCGGCAAGCTGGTGTACGAAGAGATTCCCGGCATTGCCGACGCGGCCGCGCCCCTGCTGGAGATGGGCTGGCTGGACGCGGGCCACCCCATGGCGCTGGAGGAGCTGTTTGCGCTGCACACCAAGCCCGAGCTGCTGCAGCTGTTCGTAGGCGCACCCGTTCACTCAGGCCTGCGCAAGGCCGAGCTTTTGCAGGCCCTGCAGCCTCTGCATGAGGCGCCCAGGCCCTATGCGCAATGGCACCAGGGCGTCGGAGCCGGCGAAGCCGCCTGGCGCGTGATGGTGGGTGCGCTGTGCGAGCGCTTTCGGCTGATGTTCTTCGGCAACCTCTACCAGGACTGGTCGGAATTCGTGCTGGCCGATCTGGGCGTTTTCCGCTACGAGGCCGTGGCCTTCGATGCGGCGTCACGGGCCTTCCAGTCGCGTGCCGATGTCGATGGCTACCTGGCCCTGCAGGCCTGCCGCG
This sequence comes from Delftia sp. PX-1, assembly GCF_055797465.1. Classification (NCBI taxonomy): domain Bacteria; kingdom Pseudomonadati; phylum Pseudomonadota; class Betaproteobacteria; order Burkholderiales; family Comamonadaceae; genus Delftia; species Delftia sp. PX-1. The sequence continues at coordinate 6,077,238 of NZ_CP184763.1, read as the reverse complement.
CGGCGCTGGATGAGGGCGTGGAGATCGATGCGCTGCTGCAGCAGGTGGCCGGCTGCGCCAGCGGCAATGCCTGGCTGGAGCAGCGCCGCGCCAAGGTGCTGCTGCGCATAGGCCAGGCCTGCGAACGCATGCAGGACTGGGAGCGTGCCGAGCAGGCCTATGCGCAAAGCCGCTACCCCGGCGCCCGCCACCGGCGCATGCGTGTGTACGAGCGCATGGAGCGCTTTGCCGATGCCATGGCGCTGGCCCAGGCCGCCCAGGCCCAGCCCGAGAGCGACGAGGAGCTGCAGCGCGTGGCGCGCATGCTGCCGCGCCTGCGCCGCAGCCTGGGGCAGGGCGCACGCGGGCGTGCGGCGGCGCTGGCGCCCGTGGTGGCGCAGATGCGCATGGACGTGGAGCTGGAGCTGCCGGCGCGGCCCGCATCGGTCGAATACGTGCTGCGCGACCACTGGCACAGCGACTCCGCGCCGGTGTTCTACGTGGAGAACGCGCTCATCAACTCGCTGTTCGGCCTGCTGTGCTGGCCGGCCATCTTCGCGCCGCTGCCGGGCGCTTTCTTCCACCCGTTCCAGAGCGGCCCGGCCGACCTGTCCGCGCCCGACTTCGTGCAGCGCCGCGCAGCCTTGTTCGAGGAATGCCTGGCGCATCTGGACGATGGCAGCTGGCGCGAGGTCATCGTGCAGCGCCATGCCGACAAGCAGGGCCTGCAGTCGCCCTTCGTGTTCTGGGGCACGCTGAGCGCGCCGCTGCTGGCGCTGGCGCTGGACTGCATTCCGGCCGCCCACCTCAAGCTGTTCTTTGCGCGGCTGCTGCGCGACGTGCAGGCCAACCGCACGGGCTTTCCCGATCTGGTGCGTTTCTGGCCGGCCGAGCGCCGCTACGAACTGGTCGAGGCCAAGGCCCCCGGCGACAAGCTGCAGGACAACCAGATCCGCTGGCTGCAGTACTGCGCCGAGCACGGCATTCCCGTGCGCGTGTGCCATGTGCAGTGGCGCGGCCAGCCGCTGGGAGAGGCCGCGTGAGCTACACCGTGGCCGTGCGCGCGCTGTGCGAGTTCACGGCGCGCGCGGGCGACCTGGACCTGCGCTTCACGCCCGCGCCCAGCGCGCTGGAGGGCATGGCTGGCCACAGCCTGGTGCAGTCGCGCAGGGGCAAGGACTACGAGACCGAGATCAGCCTGGCCGGTGAATACGGCGACCTGCGCGTGCGCGGCCGTGCCGACGGCTTCGATGCCCAGGCCGGCCAGCTCGAGGAAATCAAGACCTACCGCGGCCAGATCGAGGGCGTGCGCGCCCATCACCGCGCCCTGCACTGGGCCCAGGCGCGCATCTACGCCCATCTGCTGTGCCAGGCGCGCGGCCTGCAGCGGCTGCGCGTGGCCCTGGTGTATTTCAACGTGGGCAACTCGGAGGAAACCGTGCTGGTGCAGGAGGAAGATGCGGCCACGCTGCGCGCCTTCTTCGAGCAGCAATGCGCGCTGTTCCTGGACTGGGCGCGCAGCGAGGCCGCCCACCGCGCGACGCGCGAGGCGGCGCTGGCCGCGCTGCGCTTTCCCATGCAGGGCTTTCGCGCGGGCCAGCGCGAGCTGGCCGTGGCCGTCTATCGCGTGGCGCGCGCGCAGCAGGGCGGCCAGTGCCTGATGGCGCAGGCGCCCACGGGCATCGGCAAGACGCTGGGCACCATCTTCCCCATGCTCAAGGCCATGCCGGACCAGGGCCTGGACCGCCTGTTCTTCCTCACGGCCAAGGGCACGGGCCATGGCCTGGCGCTGCAGGCGCTGGCCAGCGTGAACCGGCAGATTGCCGAGCAGCACCAGCCACCGCCGCAGGAACCGGCTGCGCCGCAACCGCTGCCCGCGCCGTCCGCGCCACCCGCAAGGCTGCGCGTGCTCGCCATCCTGGCGCGCGACAAGGCCTGCGAGCATCCCGACAAGGCCTGCCACGGCGACTCCTGCCCGCTGGCGCGCGGCTTCTTCGACCGGCTGCCCGCCGCGCGTGCCGCCGCGCTGCAGCAGGCGCCCTGGGACCCGCCTGCCGTGCGTGCCGTCGCCCTGGCGCACGACATCTGCCCCTACTACCTGTCCCAGGAACTGGTGCGCTGGAGCGACGTGGTCGTGGCCGACTACCACTACTTCTACGACAGCGCCGCCATGCTGTACGCGCTCACCCAGGCCCAGCAATGGAAGGTGGGCGTGCTGGTGGACGAGGCCCACAACCTGCTCGAGCGCGCGCGCCGCATGTACACGGCCGAGCTGTCGCAGTTCGCCCTGGCGGCCGCCCGCAAGTCGGCCACCGGTGCCGTGCGCAAGGCGCTGGACCGGCTCAGCCGAAGCTGGAGTGCGCTGAACAGGGAGCAGACCGCCAGCTACCAGGCCCATGAGGAAGTGCCCGCAGGCCTGCTGGGCGCCGTGCAGCGCGCCGTGGCCGCCATCGCCGACGCCAATGCCGACAGCCCCATGCTGCCCGGCGACCCCGTGCTGGACTTCTACTGGGAGGCGCTGCAGTTCATGGCGCTGGCCGAGCAGTTCGGCGGCCATGCGCTGTTCGATGTCCACCTGCTGCCCGGGCGCTCAGGCCCCCGTCGCGCGCCGGCCTCCACGCTGTGCATACGCTGCGTGGTGCCCGCGCCCCACCTGGCGGCACGCCATGCGGCGGCCCATGCCTCGGTGCTGTTCTCGGGCACGCTGAGCCCGCCGCACTTCTACCGCGACATCCTGGGCCTGCCCGAAGGCACGCACTGGCTGGAGGCCGACTCGCCCTTCCAGGCCGACCAGCTCGATGTGCAGGTGGCCGGCCACATCTCCACGCGCTACCGCGACCGCGACCGTTCGCTGCGGCCCATCGCCGACCTCGTGGCCGCGCAGTACGCGCGCCGGCCCGGCAACTACCTGTGCTTTTTCAGCAGCTTCGACTACCTGCAGCGCGTGGCCGAATGCCTGCGGCGCGCCCATCCCTGGCTGCCGGTCTGGCTGCAGACCCCGTCCATGGACGAGGAGGGCCGCGCGGCCTTCCTGGCCCGCTTCACCGAAGCCGGGCAGGGCGTGGGCTTTGCGGTGCTGGGCGGGGCGTTCTCCGAGGGCGTGGACCTGCCCGGCGAGCGCCTCATCGGCGCCTTCGTGGCCACGCTGGGCCTGCCCCAGGTCAATCCCGTGAACGAAGAGATGAAGCGCGCCATGGACCGCCAGTTCGGCGCGGACAAGGGCTATGACTACAGCTACCTCTACCCAGGCCTGCGCAAGGTGGTCCAGGCCGCAGGCCGCGTCATCCGCAGCGAGCGCGACCGCGGCGTGGTCTTTCTCATCGACGACCGCTATCGGCGCGGCGAGGTGCAGGCGCTGCTGCCGCGCTGGTGGCGGGTGGAGGGCATGCGATGATCCGGGGCCGCACCAGTCCGCGACTGACATCCCATCCCCATCCAGTCCCCCATCCAGGAGCCTTCCGAATGCCCCGCATGCGCTGCGCCATCCTTGCATTGACCCTGGGCCTGCTGGCCGGCGGCCCGGCTGCGGCAGGCGTGGTGCAGCCTGTGCCTGACAGGCAGGCCAGCGAGAACAAGATGCCGGCCTATCCCAAGGAAGCCAGGCGGCTGGAGCAGGAAGGCCAGGTGGTGCTGCGGGTTCTGGTGGGCGCCAGCGGAAAGGCACTGGCCGTGGATGTGGCAGACAGCAGCGGCTATCCTCTGCTCGACCAGGAGGCGCTGGACGCCGTGCGGACGTGGCGCTTTGTCCCCGGCACGCGCGACGGCGTGCCGGACAGCATGTGGACGCGCGTGCCCGTCACCTTCCTGCTGAAATAGCGGCATGCCGGTGGTGGCAGGTGTGTACCCGGTGCGTGCCCTGCGCAGCGACACAAGGAGCATTCCATGAAGATCGTCATCACCAGCGTGCTCGTCGACGACCAGGACAAGGCCCTGGCCTTCTACCGCGACGTGCTCGGCTTCGTTCTCAAGCACGACATTCCCATGGGCGGCGACGCGCGCTGGCTCACCCTGACATCGCCCGGCGATGCCGATGGCGTGGAGCTGCTGCTCGAACCCGACATGCACCCGGCCGCCAGGCCGTTCAAGACCGCCCTGCATGCCGACGGCGTGCCGGCCACCTTCTTCGGCGTGGACGACGTGCAGGCCGAGTACGAGCGCCTGAGCGCGGCCGGCGTGTGCTTCACCAGGCCGCCGACGCATCTGGGGCCGGTCACGATTGCGGTGTTCGACGACACCTGCGGCAATCTCATACAGATCAACCAGCGGCATTGAGCGGGGCCTGCGGCCCCTGCGGCCCTTGCGCGCTCAGTCCCTGGCGGTGGGCTTGTCGTGCCGGGGCGGATCGATGCGCTCGATATTGCCCAGCAGCAGCGCGCGCCCCGCAAAGGTGCCGCCGGCGGTCTCCAGCGCAAAGCGCTCGGTGTCGCGGCCGCGCACTTCGGACTCCAGCGTCCGGGCCTCGTCCTCGGTGGCGCCCAGGGCCAGCACGGCGTGGCGGCCCATGAGCAGGGCGGACTCGAAGCTCTCGCGTACGACATGGTCGGCGTCCTTCTGGATCAGCTCCAGCGCGTGCTCTCGGTCATAGGCGCGCACGATGAGGCGGGCGTGCGGGCATTCGTGGCGCACATTCTCCACGATGCGCGTGGCGGCGGCCTTGCTGTCCACGCAGACCAGGATGGCGCTGGCATGGCTGGCGCCGGCCGCATGCAGGATGTCGGCGCGCGCGCCGTCGCCGAAGTAGACCTTGAAGCCGTAGGGCTCGGCGTTGCGGATCACGTCGGGGTCGTTGTCGATGATGGACAGTCTGGCCCCATGCGCCAGCGGCCCCTGGCTGGCGATCTGGCCCACGCGGCCGAAGCCGATGACCAGCACGTTGCCGCGCAGGTCCTGCGGCGCCTCCACGCCGTCCAGCGACACGGCCTGGGCGCCGGCCAGGCGCTTGTGCAGCACCACCACCAGCGGCGTGATGGCCATGGACAGCACGACGATGGCCGTCATGTTGGCATGCACCTCGGGGCTGAGCACCTTGAGCTTGAGCGCCTCGGCAAACAGCACGAAGGCGAACTCCCCGCCCTGGGCCATGAGGATGGCGCGGTCCAGCGCATCGGCATGGCTGCTGCGCGCCACGCGGGCCACGGCATAGATGCACAGCGCCTTGCCCAGCATCAGCGCCACCACGCCCATGCCCACGATGCGCCAGTTCAGCGCCACCACCTCCAGGTTCAGCGCCATGCCCACGCCCAGGAAGAACAGGCCCAGCAGCAGGCCGCGGAAGGGCTCCACATCGGCCTCCAGCTGGTGGCGGAACGAGGATTCGGACAGCAGCACGCCCGCCACAAAGGCGCCCATGGCCATGGACAGGCCGCCCATCTCCATCAGCAGGGCGGCGCCCAGCACCACCAGCAGCGCGGCGGCCGTCATCACCTCGCGCGCCTTGGCCTTGGCCAGGATGCGGAACAGCGGGTTCAGCAGCCACAGGCCCGCGCCCACCAGCGCGCCCAGCGACAGCAGGGCCACGCCCGCGCGTTGCCACAGGGGCGAGGTGGCCACGGGCGCCGCATCGGCCGGCGCCAGAAAGGCCACGGCGGCCAGCAGCGGCACGATGAGCAGGTCCTCGAACAGCAGGATGGAGACGATGCGCTGGCCGCGCGGCGCCAGGATGTCGCCACGCTCGGCCAGCACCTGCATGACGATGGCCGTGGAGGTCAGCACGAAGCCCGCGCCGCTCACGAAGGCCACCTGCCACGGAAAGCCGAAGGCCATGCCCACGCCCGTGAGCAGCAGCGCGCACACCACCACCTGCAGGCTGCCCAGCCCGAAGATCTGGCCGCGCAGATCCCACAGGTGCGAAGGCTTCATCTCCAGCCCGATGACGAAGAGGAACATCACCACGCCCAGCTCGGCCACGTGCAATATGGTCTGCGCGTCCGTCACCAGCCCCAGTCCGTAGGGGCCTATGGCCAGCCCGGCGGCCAGGTAGCCGAGCACGGCGCCCAGGCCCAGCCGCTTGAACAGCGGCACGGCCACCACGGCGGCCCCCAGCAGCGTGACGATTCCTACGAGCTGGCTTGCATTGCCTTCAGCGGCCATGTTGTGTTTCCTTTGTGCGTGCGTGCGTGCGTGAGTGAGTGCGTGCGTGCGGCAAGGCGGATTTCCATCCGCGAATTTGCGCGCAGGATAGCAAAGCCCGGGCCTGTGTAGAATCGCGCCCCCTCTGTGCCCCCTCTGTACCCCCCTCTGCGCGCCCTCACCGCCCAGCGCCATGCCCCAGATCCTCGTCCACGACCTCCGCAAGACCTACCGCATCCATGAGCGCGACCCCGGCGTGATGGGCGCGCTGCGCGCGCTGGTGCATCCGCGCCATCGCACGGTGCAGGCGCTGGATGGCGTGTCGTTCGCACTGGAGCGCGGCGAGCTGCTGGGCTTCATCGGCCCCAACGGCGCGGGCAAGTCCACCACCATCAAGATCCTGTCGGGCATCCTGCGGCCCGATGGCGGGCGCGTGGAGGTGGACGGGCGCGACCCCTTCGCCGACCGCCAGCGCCATGTGGGCCGCATCGGCGTGGTCTTCGGACAGCGCTCGCAGCTGTGGTGGGACCTGCCCGTGGGTGACGGCTTCAACCTGCTGCGCGACCTGTACCGCGTCGATCCGCTGCGCTTTGCGCGCACCCGCGACGAGCTGGTGGCCATGCTGAACCTGGAGCGGCTGCTGGACCAGCCCGTGCGCCAGCTGTCCCTGGGCCAGCGCATGCGCGCCGAGATCGCCGCGGCCCTGCTGCACGAGCCCGAGATCCTGTTCCTGGACGAGCCCACCATCGGCCTGGACGCACCCTCCAAGCTGGCCGTGCGCGAGTTCGTGCTGCGCGCCAACCGCGAACGCGGCACCACGGTGCTGCTGACCACGCATGACATGCACGACATCGAGGCGCTGGCCCGGCGCGTCATCGTCATCGGCCATGGCCGCGTGCTGGCCGACTGCGCGGTCGATGCGCTGCGCGCCCAGGTGGCGGCAGCGCAGGGCGAGGGGCGTGGAGGTGGTGATGGCGAAGGCAATGGAGAAGACATGGCCATCGAGGCCGTGATCGCCCGCTTCTACGCCATGCACGGAGCGGCCGAAGGCTGAGCCGGCATGACGCTGCGTGAACTCCTGCGCCCCTATGTGGCGGCCTTTGCATCGCGGTTCCTGGTGATGCTGCAGTACCGCACGGCCGCCTACGCGGGCTTTGCCACGCAGTGCTGGTGGGGCGCCATCAAGACCATGGTGCTGGCGGCGTTCTACGGCAGTGCCTCGGCATCGGCCGGCGCGCCGATTTCGCTGGAGCACGCCATCACCTACACCTGGCTGGCCCAGGGCCTGTTCGCGCTGCTGCCCTGGAGCGGCGACCCCGACGTGGCCCTGGCCGTGCGCACGGGCGCCGTTGCCTATGACCGGCTGCGGCCCGTGGATGCCTATGCGCTGTGGTTCGTGCGCTCGGCGGGCTGGATCGCGGCACGTGTGCTGCCGCGCGTGGCGCTGATGGTGGCGTTTGCAGGGCTGGCCCTGCCGCTGACGGGGCTGGGCGCCTGGGGCTGGCAGCCGCCGGCCGGCTGGGCCGCAGGCCTGGGCTTTGCCGCATCCATGCTGCTGGCGCTGCTGCTGTCCACGGCACTGGTCATGCTGCTGAACGTTGCCGCTGCCGCCGCGCTCAATGAAAAAGGCATCAACACGCTGGCCGCGCCCGTGGTCATCGTGCTGTCGGGCAACCTGCTGCCGCTGGCGCTGATGCCCGACGCCTGGCAGGCCGCGCTGCTGCTGCAGCCGCTGGCGGGCGTGATGGACATCCCTGCGCGCATCTATTTCGGCCAGATGGCCGGCGCGCAGATGCTGGCCTGCCTGGCGCTGCAGGTGTTGTGGATTGCCGTGATCGTGGCCCTGGGCCGCGCGGCCATGGCGCGCACCATGCGCCGGCTCGAAGTGCAGGGAGGGTGAAGACCATGGCCAAGCAAAAAGGATCGCTGTCCATGTTCCTGCGCCTGGCGCTGGCCTCGCTGGGCGGGCAGGCGCGCTACCCGGCCTCGGCGCTGATGCTGACCCTGGGCCAGTTCCTGGTCACGGGCATCGAGGTCATCGCCGTCTGGGCGCTGTTCCACCGGTTTGGCGAGGTGCAGGGCTGGCGCATCGGCGAAGTGGCCGTGTTCTATGGCCTGGTGAACTGCATGTTCGCCCTGGCCGATGCGCTGGGCCGGGGCTTCGACGTGCTGGGCACGCAGTTCCTGCGCACGGGCGCCTTCGACCGCCTGCTGCTGCGCCCGCGCCCCGTGTGGCTGCAGCTCATGGGCCATGACGTGCGCATCAGCCGCCTGGGCCGCCTGCTGCAGGGCCTGCTGGTGCTGGGCTTTGCCACGGCCCAGGGCGCCGTGGCGTGGACGCCCCAGACCGTCGCCGTGGCGCTGTTCGCCGTGGCGGGCGGCGTGGCGCTGTTCCTGGGCATCCTGGTGCTGCAGGGTGCGCTCTCGTTCTGGACCGTGGAAAGCCTGGAAGCCGCCAATGTGCTGAGCTACGGCAGCGTCGAGGCCGCCCAGTACCCGCTGGCCCTGTACGCACAGTGGTTCCGCCGCCTGCTGACCTTCGCCGTGCCGCTGGCCTGCGTGGCCTACTACCCGGCGCTGGCTGTGCTGGGCAAGCCCGACCCGCTGGGCGCACCAGCCTGGCTGGGCTGGGTCTCGCCGCTGGCCGGCTTTGCCTTCCTCTGGCTGGCCTCGGGCGCCTGGCGCATGGGGGTGAAGCATTACGCGTCCACGGGCAGTTGAAGCCGCCGCAGGCGCCGGTGCACCACAGGCTCTAGACTGCGCGCTTGCCTTACTCCGGACACCAGACCATGACAGCAGATGAACGCTTCGCCCAGGCCGCCCTTGAGCTCGGCCACCGCTTCGATGGCGAGATCAAGATAGGCGGCAACTACAGCCCCGTCGTGCGCGACGGCCAGCAGCTGTTCGTCAGCGGGCAGATTCCCCGCGTGGGCGATGAAGTGCTCTACGTGGGGACGGTCGGCGCCGGGATCGACCTGGCATCGGCCAGAACGGCCGCCGCCATCTGTGCCATGCGGGCCCTGGCCTTCGTGCAGCGCGCGGCCGGCTCGCTCGATGCCGTGCGCGCCGTTGCACGCATCACCGTCTATGTGCGCTCGGCGCCCGATTTCACCCAGCAAAGCGAGGTGGCCGATGGCGCCTCCGACCTCATCGCCCGGGTGCTGGGCCCCGTGGGTGCCCACACGCGCACTTCGGTGGGCGTGCTGCAGCTGCCCAAGGGCGCGGCCGTGGAGTTGGACCTGATCGCCCGCGTGGACTGATCGCGCTACCCCTATCCCTATTCCTATCCCTGGCCCGCCGGCGTTTCGTTGCGCGCCTTCCAGGCCCGCAGCGCCTGGCGGTACTCGTCCATGGCCAGGTCATAGCTGTCGAAGATGCAGGGGTCGCAGCCATTGCCGCAGCAGGCGTCCAGGTCGGGCTGCTCGGGCGGCTGGGGCATGGGGTCGGCGGAATCTGGAATCGGCGCGGTGGTCATGGGCTCGATTGTCTCGCGCTGCTTGTGGCGTTGTTTTGTACGGTTTTTGAGGAGGCAGGCCATGCAGGCTGGCGATCAGAGCAAACAGGATGAGATTGCGCAATTTCTCGCTGAGGAGGATGCCGCCGAACGCAGAAAGGCCGAGCCGCCGCCCGAGGAAGCCGTGCGGGATCTTGCCCTCTGGCGCTCGCCCCGGGCCGGAGCGCTGAACCCGACGCGGCAGGACAATCCGCTGTGGCACTGGATGGTGCGCACGCGCTGGAGCGCCTATGGCGCGAACGAACTTCTGCGTGGACCGTCGCCCTTTGCGCAAGGGCCCATGTGGTGCTTTGCCCGGTATGGCAAGAGCGAGACGGTGCTGGCCGATGGCCGGGTCGTGCACATCGGCGGCGAGCACGAAGACAGCTGCGATCCCGACTTCTTCATCTACAACGATGTCATCGTCATCGACGCGAATGGCGGCATCGCCATCCACGGCTACCCGGACGATGCCTTCCCTCCCACCGATTTCCACAGCGCCACGCTGGTGGGTGACGCCATCTTCATCATTGGCGGCCTGGGCTACCGGCACCAGCGCATGCCGGGGATGACGCGGGTGTACAAGTTGCTGCTGGACAGCATGCGCATCGAGGCGGTTCCCACGCATGGCGAGGCGCCCGGCTGGATCTATCAGCATGAGGCCTGTCTGGCAGGCGATGGGAGAACCATCGTGGTGAGCCGCGGCGAGCGCTGGTTTGGCGAGCAATGCCTGACGCCCGAGAACATCGACGACTGGTCGCTGGACACAGTGACCGGCGAGTGGGGGCGATTGACCCGCAGGCCCTGGCAGCGTTGGGCCATGCGGCGTGCCGATGGCAAAGGCAACCGGCTCATGAGCATGCGGCTTGCGCATTCACTGCGCAAATACCAGCACCTGAATCTGCCAACGATCGAGGGCCTGGGTGACGCGCCTGACTTCGAGGCGCTGGACCTGCTCTACCGGATCGATGAGACAGTTGCCCCGCCGGTCCAGGAAGCGGTCGGGGAAATGTACGCCGTGGTGATGGACGGAGTGACGCTGCGCTTCAAGGAAGGCAACCTCCATGTGGAGGCCATCGTCGAGGGGGCGCTGGAGCCGGACAGGCTGCATGCGCTGCGACAGGCCACGCTGGCACTGCTGGCGCGCATTGAAGAGGCTCCGTGGGTGATGGAGGATCTGCCGCGGGAGCCGGATACCGTGGGCTGACGGCACGCTTTCCGTCTGTTCAACTCAAACAGCGCGGCGCCGGGAAATCGATCACGCTGCGGATGATCTCGCGCATTTCCGTGATCAGCGGCCGGGCATCGTCGCGGCGCCATTGCACGGTGTAGGTCAGCGGGGCCAGCGCGCTGTGCTTTGCGGCCTCGGCGCCGCCGTCCAGCACGCGCAGGCGGCCGCGTTGCTGCAGGGCCAGGGCCCATTGCTCGGGCATGTAGGTGAAGCCCAGGCCGTCCACCACCATGCCCACCACGGCGCCCCAGCTGTTGCAGGAAAGACGCCGCTCCACGGCCAGGCCGTGGCGGCCCAGCCAGTCGTCCAGCGTGCGCGTGGCGCCCGAGCCGGTGGGCAGGGCGATCAGCAGTTGCTCGCGCACCAGGCGCCGGGGCAGGCCGGTGCCGGCGCGGGCGATGAAGTCGTCGCTGGCGGCCCAGACGAAGCGCACCTGGGCGACCTGCTCGAAGGCCAGGCTGCTGCGCGACGATGGCCCGGCGATGACCACGCAGTCCAGCTCGCCATCGACGATGCGCTGCTCCAGCACCTGGCCGATGTCGGTGTGGGGCTCCAGCTGCAGGTCGGGGTGCAGCTCGGCCACCTTCTGCACCAGCCGGGGCAGCCAGGTCAGGCCGCTGAGTTCGCCAAAGCCGATGCGGCAGCGGCCCTGCAGGCCCACGCTGCGGCCCGCCGCCTCGCGCAGCTGGGCGGCGCCGTGCAGCAGCTCGCGGATGCGCGGCAGCAGCTGCTCGCCCTGGGGCGTGAGTTCGGCGGCGCGGCCGCTGCGGTCGAACAGCTGCACGCCCAGTGAGGCCTCCAGCTCCGCAATGCGCTTGGACAGCGATGAGACCGACAGGTGCACGCGGTCGGCGGCCACGCTGAAGTTCAGGCAGGTGGCGGCCCAGTAGAAGGCTTCGAGCTGTTTGAGGGTCATGGCGATATTTTCACAAAAGCGAAACATTGATTCCGATTTATTTCGCTTTTCTTTGGAATTGCGCCCTCCTACATTGGCTGGCAATGCCTACGCCTGCCGTCCCTGCCGCTTCCGCCACGCCACCGCGCCGCCTGCGCGGCGTGCTGTCGCTTGACGATTTCGAGCGGCTGGCGCGGCGCCACCTGCCGCGCCCCATCCATGCCTACATCAGCGGGGCGGTGGAGGACAACGCCTCGCTGGCGGACAACCGCCGCGCCTTTGCCGAGCTGGCCTTCGTGCCGCGCGCGCTGGTGGGCGTGGCACAGCGCGACCCCTCCTTCGAGCTGTTCGGGCGCCGCTACGGAGCGCCGTTCGGCGTGGCGCCCATGGGCATTGCCGCGCTGTCGGCCTACCGGGGCGACCTGGTGCTGGCCCAGGCCGCACAGCAGGCGGGCGTGCCGGCCATCATGAGCGGCTCCTCGCTGATCCGGCTGGAGGAGGTGATGGCGGCCGCGCCCCACACTTGGTTCCAGGCCTACCTGCCGGGTGACCAGGGCCAGATCGATGCGCTGCTGGACCGCGTGGCCGCCGCCGGCGTGCAGACCCTGGTGATCACGGTGGACACGCCCGTGGCCGCCAACCGCGAGAACAATGTGCGCGCCGGTTTCTCCACGCCGCTGCGGCCCGGGCCGGGCCTGGCCTGGCAGGGCATCAGCCATCCGCGCTGGCTGTTCGGCAGCTTTCTCAAGACCCTGTGGCGCCACGGCATGCCGCATTTCGAGAACAACTATGCGCACCGGGGCGCGCCCATCCTGTCGGCCAGCGTGATGCGCGATTTCTCGGACCGCTCCCATCTGGCCTGGCCACATCTGGCCGCCATCCGCCAGCGCTGGCAGGGGCAACTGGTGGTCAAGGGCATTCTTTCGGCCGCAGACGCCGTGCTGGCGCGCGATCACGGCGCCGACGGCCTCATCGTCTCCAACCACGGCGGGCGCCAGCTCGACGGCGCCGTGGCACCGCTGCGCGTGCTGCCCGGCATCGTGCGCGCCGTGCCCGGCCTGCCGGTGATGCTGGACAGCGGCGTGCGCCGGGGCACCGACGTGCTCAAGGCCCTGGCCCTGGGCGCGCGCTGCGTGTTCGTGGGCCGGCCCTTCAACTACGCGGCCTCGGTGGCCGGGCCGGCGGGCGTGGCCCACGCCATGGCCCTGCTGCGCGAGGAGGTGCTGCGCGACATGGCCATGCTGGGCGCCACGCGCCTGGACCAGGTCACGCCGGCCTGCGTGCGCCACGCGCAGGCCTGGGATGCGTTCTGAGCGTCAAGACAGCGGCATCGACACAGACAACAGACACAGACAACAGACAACAGACACAGACGGAGACACAGCAGTGAGCAAGATTCCCGGATTCCATATCCACGCCCGGCCCGAGGCCGCCCTTGGCGATGCGCTGCTGCAGCGCTACCGCGGCTTTCCGGTCGCCAATGTCAGCGACGCCATGAGCCGCACCACGGGCACCTCGGCGCTGCGGCCCTTCCATCGCCGCCAGGGGCCGCTGGTGGGCCGTGCGCTGACCGTGCGCACGCGGCCCGGCGACAACCTCATGGTGCACCAGGCCATCGACATCTGCGGCCCCGGCGACGTGATCGTGGTGGACGCGGGCGGCGCCGGTCCCAACGCCATCATTGGCGAGATCATGCTGGCGCTGATGATGGCGCGCGGCGCGGCCGGCATCGTCATCGACGGGCTGATCCGCGACAGCGACACCATCGGCCAGCATGAGCTGCCCGTGTATGCGCGCGGCGTCTCGCACCGCGGCCCCTACAAGGACGGCCCCGGCGAGCTGCATGTGCCCGTCAGCATCGACGGCATGGTCGTCCACCCGGGCGACCTGGTGCTGGGCGATGGCGACGGCCTGCTGGCCGTGCCCGCCGCCGAGGCCGCCGCCATTGCCGACCGCGTGGAGGCCATACAGCGCGACGAGGCCGACGTGCTTGCCGCCATTGCCGCAGGCCGCGCCGACCGCTCCTGGGTGGCGCGCACCCTGGCCGCCAAGGGGGTGCTGTGATGGACCGCCGCGTTGTCCGTTTCGACTACTGGCTGGATGCGGCCTTCGACCGCATCGTCTCGGCCGCGCCTGGCGTGCAACTGATCACCTGCCGGCGCGAGGGCGACGATGCCGCCGCCTGGCAGGCCCTGGCCGGCGCACAGGTCTACCAGATCACGGCAGCCAAGGACGAGCTGCCGCGCCACTGGTTCGCCACGGCGGACCTGCTGGCGCGCTGCCCCGATCTGCTGGCCGTGTCCTCCAGCGGCTCGGGCTGCGACACCATCGATATCGAGGCCTGCACGCGCGCCGGCGTGGCCGTGATGAACCAGTCGGGCGGCAATGCGGACTCGGTGGCCGAGATGGCCATCGGGCTGATGCTGTCCGTGCTGCGCCGCATCAACGAATCCGACCGCCTGCTGCGCGCCCCTGCCCGGGGCTTCAGCCGCGAGGACGTGATGGGCCACGAGCTGCGCGGCCGCACCCTGGGCCTGGTCGGCGTGGGCGAGGCCGGCAGCCGCGTCGCGGCCCTGGGCCGGGCCTTCGGCATGCAGGTGATCGGCTGCGACCCGGCCTACGACGCGGCCGGCCTGGCAGCGCGCGGGGCCGAGGCCGTCGGCTTCGACGAACTGCTGCAGCGCGCGGACATCGTCTCCCTGCACTGCCCGCGCGATGCCTCCACGCTGGGGCTCATGAACGCCGCTGCCTTTGCGGCCATGCGGCCGGGCGCCATCTTCGTGAGCACGGCGCGCGGCGGTATCCATGACGAGGCCGCCCTGCACGCCGCCCTGGCCAGCGGCCACCTGGCCGGCGCCGGGCTCGATGTCTGGGACCAGGAGCCGCCGCCCGCCTCCCATCCGCTGCTGGCCCTGCCCCAGGTGGTGGCCACCTTCCACACCGCCGGTGTCACGCACGAGGCCCGGCGCAACAACGCCGAGCTGGCTGCCACCCAGATCGTGCAGTTGCTGGCCGACGGCCAGCGGCCCGCGCGCCTGGTCAATCCCGAGGTCTGGCCGCATGCGCGCGAGCGCATCGCCCGGGCCTTGGACCCGTCCCGTTCCCCGTCCCGTTAGCCGCTTCCTTCACCATGACTACAAAGCCTCTCAGACCACTGCAAGAGGCGACCCAGGAGACAAAGATGACACAGCAAGCAAGGCGCGCATTGTGCGCAGGCCTGGCCGCCGCCTGCATGGCGCTGCCGGCCCTGGCCCAGGCTCAGACCCAGACTCAGGGCGAGGCCCCCTATCCCTCGCGCAACATCGAGATGATCGTGGCCTACGGACCCGGCGGCGGCACCGACCTGGTGGCGCGGCTGCTGGCCCGCCATCTGGAAAAGAAGCTGGGCGGCAGCGTGGTCGTGCTCAACCGCCCCGGCGCGGGCGGCGGCATCGGCTTTGGCGAACTGGCGCGGGCCAAGCCGGACGGCTACACCATCGGCTTCATCAACACGCCCAACGTGCTGACCATTCCCATCGAGCGCAAGAGCAGCTTCCACTGGAGCCAGTACGACCTGCTGGGCAACCTGGTGGACGACCCGGGCGGCTTTGCCATCCACAACAGCAACGCCATCACCACGCTGGCCGGCCTGGCCGCCTACGCCCGGGCCAACCCCGGCGCCGTGACCGTGGGCACCACGGGCACGGGCTCGGACGACCACCTGGCCATGCTGCTGTTCGCCAAGGCCACCGGCACGCAGCTCACCCATGTGCCCTACAAGGGCGCGGGCGAGGTGCGCGCCGCCGCCACGGGCCAGCAGATCACCATCGGCGCCATCAACGTGGGCGAGGTGCTGGCCTACCAGAAGGGCGGAACTCCCATCCGCCTGCTGGGCCAGATGTCGGCCGCGCGCAGCTCGCTGGCGCCGCAGGTGCCTACGTTCAAGGAGCAGGGCATCGATATCGAGCTGGCCTCCCTGCGCGGCCTGGCCGCGCCCAAGGGCTTGCCCGAAGGCGTGCGCAAAAAGCTGGTCGATGCCGTGGCCGCCATCGCGGCCGACCCGCAGTTCAGGCAGCAGGCCGAGGCCATGTACGCGCCGCTGCGCTACCTGGCGCCGCCCGCCTACGCGGCCGAACTGGAGCGCACCGAGGCCGGCTTTCGCAAGCTCTGGACCGAAATGCCCTGGCAGGACGGCAAGCCCTGAAGGCCCTGGCCATGCAAACCTTTGAATGGACAAGGACAACTGCCATGACCCCTCTGTCGCGCCGCAGCCTGGCTGCGCTCACCCTGTGCACACTGGCCCTGCCCGCGCTGGCGCAAGGCCCCATCACCCTCATCGTGGGCTGGCCTGCGGGCGGCCCTTCCGACAACGTGGCGCGGCTGGCGGCCACGCGCATGAGCGAGGCCCTGGGCCAGCCCATCACCATCGACAACCGGGCCGGCGCGGGCGGCAACCTGGGCAGCGACGCGGCAGCCCGCGCAAGGCCCGATGGCAACACCATCATGCTGGCCACCGTGGCCTCGCACGGCCTGAACTCCGCGCTCTACGCCAGGCTGAACCACGACCCGCTCAAGGACTTCGCGCCCATCGGCATGATCACCACCTCGCCCAGCGTGCTGCTGGTGCCCGTGGCCTCGCCGCTGCGCTCGGTCAACGATCTGCTGGAGGCGGCGCGCGCCAGGCCGGGCCAGCTCAACTACGGCTCGGGCGGCGTGGGCTCCAGCCAGCACCTGGCGGGCGCCAGCTTCAAGCAGCTCACGGGCGTGGATGTCACCCACATCCCCTACAAGGGCACGGCCCCGGCCATGACCGACCTGATGGCGGGCCGCGTGGACTTCGTGCTCACCACCGGTGCCATCCCCTTCATCCGTTCAGGCAAGCTGCGCGCCCTGGCCGTCGCCTCGCGCCAGCGCCTGCCGGCCCTGCCCGATGTACCAACGTTCGAGGAAGCAGGCGTCAAGGGCTTCTACACCGACTCCTGGTACGGCCTGGTTGCCCCGGCCGGCACGCCGCGCGCGGCGCTGGAGCGCCTGAACGGCGCACTGGCCACGGCGCTGCGCAATCCCGAGGTGCAAAAGCAGTTCATCGACCAAGGCTCGCTGCCCGTCAAGCCCATGGGCGTGGACGCGTTCTGGCGCTTCGTGCGCGAGCAGATGCCCGTGGCGGCCGAGCAGGTGCGGGTGTCGGGGGCCAGAGCCGAGTGAGCGCAGCCGGGGGCGGGCGGCCACGCAGGATCGGCACGGGCGCCTGCGCAGCCGCAATGCAGCCAGCGTGTCACTTGCAGGTCACTGGCAGGTCACTGGCAGGTCACTGGCAGGTCACTGGTAGTTGAGCGTGAAGGTGGCCCGTCCGTTGGCCAGGCCCGTGGTGACGGAGGGCTGGGTCTGGACATAGCGCGCCGTCAATGGAATCACGTGGTTGCTGGTGTCTGGGGTGATGGTGCCCGCCTGCCACTGGTTGGGATTGCCGAAGTTGGCGGAGTCCTCGCCGTAGCTGATGACCTTGTCGCTGCTGCGGATCTGGATGCCGATGCCGGCAGCCCCTCCGGTCACCGTCAGCACATCGGAGCGGTTGGCGGCATCGTTGGCATCCGTGAGCGTGACGAACGGGCGCAGGGTGGAATTGGCTTCGCCCCCGGTGCATATCAGTTCCAGATCGAATGGCTGGGGCGCGGAGGTAGCGCCTATCCCGTTGAACAGTGACCTGTTGATTCGCTGCAGGTTCACGGCGATGTTGCTCGTCTTCACCCGGCAACTGGCGCCTGTGCGCACCACGGTGCTGCCGGTCGCCTTCACGATCCAGTTATTGCAAAGGCTATTGCAGTCAAACCGGGCGGATGAATAGCTGCTGACGCTGAAAGTGCCCGATTGAACGGCGCCTGTCTTGATGAGTTGCATCCATATGGTTTGCTCATGTACATCATTCCTTAGCCATCCCGTGGCTCCTGCATTGTTGGACGTAGTGGTGATGGACATGGTTTTGCCATTGGGGAAATTCCTGGCTTTCCATATGGCACGCCAACGGATTCCTATTCCGCGCAAAGATGTGGAGTAGATATCGCCGTCCAGCGTAGTGGCGTTCATGATTTGGGGCCATATTTCTGAAGATGGCCCCGAAAGCACACTGTAGGAAATTGTGTCGAGGGTGGATTTGACCATGGGCGATTCCCATAGCACTGATCCATTCATGATATTTCCTGCGGGAACGTTGATGATTTCCGGTAATTGGATGGTGGACGACGCCGGGGTAAATATGCCTCCATAAATGGAGCTTACAGAAAAGCAAAGCGTTGCCGTAATGAGAAAATATCTGATTTTTTTCATATGAATGAAACCGGAAACGATGCAGGAGAGTTTGATGGGCGCGCTCCAAAGTCTATTCCTATGATTGATGGAAATCCATAGGATCATTCTGATATTGGCAATGCTTTTTCATGACTCCAATGCCGTGTTCCGTCCGCTGCCGTGGCGCGGCATGGCCACCGGGTCCGGCCTGCGGCACACCGGGCGCAAGCGGCGCCAACGACGTGGCGGCCGCCTGGGCACGGCCAACCACGGGTGACGCCTTTGCAAGACGTCTGGGCTGAGCCCGTGGCTCAACCCCGCCTGCGCGCCGCCAGCCCCTGCACCACGGCCGCCAGCCGGTCGATTTCCTCGGTGGTGTTGTAGAAGGCCAGCGAGGGCCGCACCGTGGTCTCCACGCCGAAGCGCCGCAGGATGGGCTGGGCGCAGTGGTGGCCGGTGCGCACGGCGATGCCTTCGGCGTTGAGCGCCTCGCCCACCTCGGCCGTGGTCCAGCCCTTGAGCACGAAGGACAGCACGCTGGCCTTGTCGGCCGCCGTGCCGATCAGGCGCAGGCCGGGGATGGGCGCCAGCGCCTGCGTGCCGTACTGCAGCAGATCGTGCTCGTAGCGCGCGATGCGCTCCATGCCCAGGGCCTGCACGTAGTCGATGGCGGCGCCCAGGCCCACGGCGTCGGCAATGTTGCCGGTGCCGGCCTCGAAGGTGTTGGGCAGGGGCTGGTAGACGGTTTTCTCGAAGGTCACGTCGGCGATCATGTTGCCGCCGCCCTGCCAGGGCGGCATGTCCTCCAGCACCTCGCGCCGTCCCCAGACCACGCCGATGCCCGTGGGCCCGAAGACCTTGTGGCCCGAGAACACGAAGAAGTCCGCACCGATGGCCTGCACGTCCACGGCCATGTGCGAGACCGACTGCGCGCCATCGACCAGGGCCCGGGCGCCCGCCTGGTGGGCCAGCTCCACGATCTGCTGCACGGGCACGACCGTGCCCAGCGCGTTGGAGACCTGGGTGACGGAGACGATCTTGGTGCGTGGGTTCAGCAGCCTGCGGTATTCATCGATGAGCACCTGGCCCGAGTCGTCCACCGGGATCACGCGGATCTTCGCGCCCTTGGCGGCCGCCAACTGCTGCCAGGGCACGATGTTGGCGTGGTGCTCCAGGTGGGAGACGATGATCTCGTCGCCCTCGCCCACATGCTGCCAGCCCCAGCTCTTGGCCACGAGGTTGATGGCCTCGGTGGTGCCGCGCACGAAGATGACCTCGTTCACGTCGGGCGCGTTGATGAAGCGGCGCACGCGCTCGCGCGCGCCCTCGTAGGCGTCGGTGGCGCGCGCGGCCAGTTCATGCGCCGCGCGGTGGATGTTGGAGTTCTCGTGCTCGTAGAAATGGCGGATGCGCTCTATCACCGCGCGCGGCTTGTGCGTGGTGGCCGCGTTGTCCAGCCAGGCCAGGGGCCGGCCGTTGACGTGCTCGGACAGGATGGGAAAGTCCCGGCGCACGGCATGCACGTCGAAGGGCGCCTGCACGCCGGCCGCTCCATGCCTTGCCCCGTGCGAAGCCTGCTGGCGCTGCAGCGGATGGGCCGGCGTGGTGTAGCCGGCGGGCAGTACCACGGGATCGACAAAGTAA
Source organism: Delftia sp. PX-1 (assembly GCF_055797465.1). Classification (NCBI taxonomy): domain Bacteria; kingdom Pseudomonadati; phylum Pseudomonadota; class Betaproteobacteria; order Burkholderiales; family Comamonadaceae; genus Delftia; species Delftia sp. PX-1. The sequence continues at coordinate 6,057,663 of NZ_CP184763.1, read as the reverse complement.
AAGCGCGGCTCGGCCGAAGGCACGGCGGACGCAATGCCGGGCCCTTCGGTGGGCACGCCGATGCGCGGCACGGCGGGTGACGCAGGTGCCGCAGGTGCAGCAGGTGCCGTGAACGGGAGCGCGGCCAGCGCATCCAGCGGATCGCCCCGGCGCTGGGGCACGCCCAGCACCTGCGATCCCAGGCGCGGCTCGTAGGCGGGCAGGGCGCTCACGACATGGTCGGGCACGCCGTTGCCGGCCTGGGCATGGGGCAGCAGCGCGGGCGCGCGGTGGGCCAGCGAGGCCAGCGGCGCGGGCGAGGCCGGCAGCAGGTTGCTGCCCGGCGCCAGGCCCTGCGGGATGGGCGTGCCCGGCACGCCGGGGCCCAGGCCTGCGGGGCTGGCCAGCGGCGAGCCGGGCGGCGCCACGTTCACGGGGGCCTGCACGCCAGCAGGCAGGCCGGGAAGACCCGGAAGACCCGGCAGGGCAGGAGCCGATCCCGGTGCGGCGGAGAACAGGGCGTTGGCCATGCGCGCCAGCGCCTCGGGGTCGAAGGGCGCCTGGGGCGCCACGGAGGTGATTGCAGACACGGTCAACGCCCGGCCTCTTTACTTGTAGGTGTCGGGATAGTCGTGGTACTTGCCGATCTCGACATCGTCGAGCACGGCCAGCGCATCGGGCGTGAGCACGGCCAGCGAGCAGTACAGCGAGATCAGGTAGGACGCGATGGCATGGTTGTTGATGCCCATGAAGCGCACCGACAGGCCCGGGCTCTGCTCGCCCGGCAGGCCGGGCTGGTACAGGCCGACCACGCCCTGGCGCTTGTCGCCCACGCGCAGCAGCAGGATCTTGCTTTTTCCATCGGCCACGGGCACCTTGTCCGAGGGGATCAGCGGAATGCCGCGCCAGGTGATGAACTGCGAGCCGAACAGGCTGACCGTGGGCGGCGGCGTGCCGCGGCGCGTGGCCTCGCGGCCGAAGGCGGCAATGGCCAGCGGATGGGTCAGGAAGAAGGCGGGCTCCTTCCAGACCTTGGTCAGCAGCTCGTCCAGGTCGTCGGGCGTGGGCGCGCCGGTCAGCGGGAAGATGCGCTGCTCGTCCGTGACCTGGGCCAGCAGGCCGTAGTCGGGGTTGTTGATCAGCTCGCTTTCCTGGTTCTCCTTGATGGTCTCGATGGTCAGGCGCAGCTGTTCCTTGATCTGGTCATGCGGGCTGCTGTAGAGGTCGGAGATGCGCGTGTGCACATCCAGGATGGTGGAGACGGCGTTGAGGAAGTACTCGCGCGGCTGCTCCTCGTAGTCCACATAGGTGCGCGGCAGCTGGTTGTCTTCCTGCTTGGCCGTGCAGGTGACCTTGATGGCCTCCGGGTTCTTGACGCGGTTGAGGCGGTAGATGCCCGCCTCCACCGGCGACCATTGCAGCAGGTGCGTCAGCCAGCGCGGGCTGATGGTCGAAAGCTGGGGAACGGTTTTGGTTGCGTTGGCCAGTTGCCGCGCGGCGTTGTCGCCTAGCGCGGTCGTGCCGCCCACTGTTGCCGACATGTGCAGACTCCGTGATCAGTTCAGGAAAAAGGGAAGGGGAAGGAGGGAAACAGGGCCAGTGTCCCGGCCCGCGCACATGTCTTCAACATGCTATAGCCGCCAAGCGCAGGCCGCGCACCAGCTGGTCGTGGGCCACGGTCTCGCCGCGCATCACCAGGGCCGAGGGCTGCACGCCCAGCGAGACGGCCAGCTTCTCCACGGTCAGCAGCGAGGCGATGACGCGGCCGCGCTCTATCTCTCCCACGTAGGAGCGGTTCAGGTCCGAGTGCTCGGCCAGCCGCTCCTGCGACCAGCCATGGGCCTCGCGCGCCTGGCGCACGGCAATGCCGAAGCTGGTGACAAGACGGGTGCTCATAGGGCCACCTCCCGGGGCTGCTGCGCGTGTTCGCGCGCATGGGCCTGGGTGACATGGGCGCCGGGCGGCACGTCCTCGGTCACCCAGACATTGCCGCCGATGACGGCGCCGCGCCCCAGCGTGACGCGGCCCAGGATGGTGGCGCCCGCGTAGATGACCACGTCGTCCTCCACCACCGGATGGCGCGCCAGGCCCTTGCGCAGGTGGCCGTGCTCGTCGGTGGGAAAGCGCTTGGCGCCCAGGGTGACGGCCTGGTACAGCCGCACGCGCTCGCCGATCACGGCGGTCTCGCCGATCACCACGCCCGTGCCGTGGTCCATGAAAAAGCCCCGCCCGATCTTCGCGCCCGGGTGGATGTCGATGCCCGTCTGCGCATGCGACAGCTCGGCCACGATGCGCGCCAGCAGCGGCTGCTCCAGCAGGTACAGCTGGTGGGCCAGGCGGTGGTGGATCATGGCCAGCACGCCCGGATAGCACAGCAGCACCTCGTCCACGCTGCGCGCGGCGGGATCGCCCTGGAAGGCGGCCAGCACATCGCTGTCGAGCAGGCGGCGGATCTGGGGCAGGGACTCGGCAAAGGCGCGGGCGATGTCCAGCGCCATGGCATCGGCGCCCGCTGCCGTGTGGGGCGCGGACAGCCGCAGCTCCAGCCGTATCTGGCCCAGCAGCGCATGCAGGGCCGAGTCCAGCTGGTGCGCCACGAAGATGTCCTCGCTTTCCTGGCGCAGGTCGTGCGGGCCCAGGCGCATGGGAAACAGGGCTGCCTTGAGCTGGTCGATGAGGGTGGAAAGCGCGTCGCGCGAGGGAAACTCGCGCGCCCCGGGCTCCTGGGTGCGGCCGTGCGCCTCGCGCCATTCGCGGCGCGCCGCATGCAGGTTCTGGGTGAGTCCGGCAATGTCGAAACTGGCCATCTGCGTGCTCCTTCAGTCTTGAATCCAGGGCAGGCCGTGGAAGCGCCAGCCGTCGTTTTTGCCGCGCTGCTGGCGCGCGTCGATCTCGCCCTCGAAGCCTTCGAGCACGTTGAACACATGGGCGAATCCGGCCTGGGCGGCCGCCTGGGCCGCCAGCACCGAGCGCTTGCCGCTGCGGCACAGCAGCAGGGCCACGGCCTCCTTGCCGCCGTGCGGGGCCAGGCGCGCTTCCAGCTCGCGGGCAAAGCGCGGGTTGCGCGTCAGGGCCGTGCCCGTGGCCCAGGGCACGTGCAGGGTGCCGGGCACCTGGCCGACGAACTTGCGTTCCTCGGCCGTGCGCACATCGACCAGCACGGCCTGGCCGGCCTGCACCAGCGCCCAGGCCACGGGCGGGCGCACGCCGCCTGCGTGGCCCAGCCCCTGTGCGCGGGCGTGGTCCTGTGCCTCCTGCAGCGCCCGGGGCAAGGCGGTTTCCAAAGTGAGGGCTGTCATGTCGTCGTCCTTGCGGAGAGTTCGCGGGTTGGTGGCTATGGGCACCAATCTAAGAACTTCGCGGCAAGCCACCAACGAACAAGAGCGGCGTTTGATAGAAGCAAAACGTCTATGAAGGCGCCGCGCGGCGCCATGCCCGGTTCGGGCGATCAGGCCGTCAGCACCCGCTGCAGCATCCACAGGTTCAGCGACACCACCAGGGCCGCGCAGCACCACAGCACTGCCGACATCCTGGGGCCAAAGGCCAGCTCCCCCAGCGTCTTGCGCCGCGTGGTGAACAGCAGCAGCGGCACGATGGCAAACGGCAATTGCAGGCTCAGCACCACCTGGCTGAACACCAGCAGGGCGCTGGCGCCGGTGCTGCCGAACCAGGCGGTGGCCACCACGGCGGGCACGATGGCGATGCAGCGCGTCAGCAGGGCGCGCAGCGCGGGCGACAGGCGGATCTGCAGGAAGCCTTCCATCACGATCTGCCCGGCCAGCGTGCCCGTGACCGAAGAACTCAGCCCCGAGGCCAGCAGCGCCACGCCGAACACCGCGCTGGCGATGCCCACGCCCAGCAGCGGCGACAGCAGGTGGTAGGCGTCCGACAGCTCGGTCACCGGCGCCTGGCCGGGCCGGTTGAACGCGCCGGCCGCCACCACCAGGATGGCGGCGTTCACGAACAGCGCCAGCCCCAGCGCCACCGTGGAGTCCAGCGTGGCCAGGCGGATGGCCTGGCGCGTACCCTGGAGCGTGGTGTCATGCCGGCGTGTCTGCACGATGGACGAATGCAGGTAGAGGTTGTGCGGCATCACCGTGGCCCCCACGATGCCCACGGCCAGGTACAGCATCTGCGGATTGGCCACGATCTCCATGCCCGGCAGCAGGCCGCGAAGCACGGCCGCCACGGGCGGCTGCAGCCACACCAGCTGGGCGGCAAAGCACAGGCCGATCAATGCCACCAGGGCGATCACCACCGACTCCAGGCAGCGAAAGCCCCGGCTTTGCAGCGCCAGGATCAGCATCACATCCACCACCGTGATGCACACGCCGGCCAGCAGCGGCAGGCCGAACAGCAGGTTCAGGCCGATGGCCATGCCCAGCACCTCGGCCAAGTTGCAGGCCACGATGGCGATCTCGCAGAAGAACCACAGCACCAGGTTGATGCGCGGGGAAAACTGCGCGCGGCAGGCCTGGGCCAGGTCCCGCCCGCTGGCCAGGCCCAGGCGCACGGCCGCCGCCTGGAACAGCATGGCCATCAGGTTGGAGGCAAAGATCACCGCCAGCAGCGAGTAGCCGAACTGCGAGCCGCCCGCGATGGACGTGGCCCAGTTGCCCGGGTCCATGTAGCCCACGGCCACCATGTAGCCGGGCCCGGCAAACGCCAGCACGCGGCGCGCGTTGTCCGAGCGGCTGGCGCCGCGCGGCACGGCGATGCTGCGATGCACCTGCGGCAGGCTGGGCGTGCCCGCGTGGCCGTGGTCCGGCTCGATGGTGCCGAAGCGGCCCTGTTCGGCCGCAAGCACGGTGTCGTTCATGGGGGCCTTTCCGCCGGCGGGGGCACGCGGTTGCAGGGGGATGCCTATCGGGCCGTCGGCACCAGGCCGCTGGCGGGCGCAATGGCTGCGGTGGCGGGTGCGGCATCAGTGCCTGCGCCGCGCCACAGCGCCACGAGATCTGCGGTCACGATGACCGCGCCGGCCAGCAGAATCAGGCTGCCCACGCAGCGGCGCGCCACGGTGGCAGGTTTCAGGCGCCGCGGCGTGCGGGCCGGAGTGCGGCCCGGCGTGCTGGGGGCGGATGAGGAAGGCAGAAGGGACATCATGGCAACTCCTTGGCAGGGGAACGCTTGTCTCGGGCCAGCCCCGGGGAAGCCCGCCTGCCCCGGCCGGTGGGGGGCAGGCGGGCGGTCCGCGTCAGGCGTAGGCGCTGCTCATCACCAGCGAGCCGTTCACGCCGGACGGGAAGAACCCGCCCTTGGTCGCCGTGTCCTTGGTCAGGTACACGATGTTCAGCACGTCGCCCGGCGAGCGGCTGAAAGCGATGCCGTTGGAATCCAGCGGCACGATGTTGGACGTGGTGGCGTCCCCCGTGATGCCCTGGTCCACGTCGGTGGAGCCGTCCAGGCTGTCGCGCGCATCTGAGATGGCGCCGGCCGCCGTGCGCAGCGCGGGCGTGGCCAGTCCCTTGGCGTACAGCACCGTGCGCACCAGACCTGCGTGGTAGGCCTCGGCGGCCAGGATGCCGGCGGCTGCCTCCAGATAGGTCTTGTTGGTGATCAGCGGCGATGCGCCCTTGTAGGCGGTGACGCCCACGTCCTCGAAGATGAAGGCCCCCAGCAGGAAGTTCTCGTCACTCGCATAGGGATCGAAGGCCGTGCCCGCGCCCACCAGCCCGGCCGCTCGCGCGGCCACCGAGAAGGCGCCGTTCGGGTCGGTTCCGCCGATGTCGATCTGCGGCTGCGCCACTGCGGCCGAACCCAGCGCCGCGCGCAGGAAGGCCACGTGGGCGATCTCGTCCTGGGCGATCTCCTTGGCGTACTGCGCCACCACGGGGTCCTTGAAGGCCACGGCACGGCCACCCGTGATGGCGCCCTGCGTGCCCACGCCCGACTGCAGGTTGGCGGGCAGGCCGGTGCCGAACACCGCGTAGTGATAGAACTGCGACTCCAGATACTCCAGGTTGAGGGCGAAGTTCAGGATCTCCGCATCTGTGGGTCCGTTGGCCTGCGCATTCGCATCGCCCCCGCCACCGCCGCAGGCGGACAGGATCACCCCGCCCGCCATGCCCACGGCCACGCCGCTGGTCTTGCGGAAGAACTGGCGCCTGTCCTCCAGCTTCTTGGCACGTTTTTGCAAAACCCCTATCAACACTGATTCGTCGGACATGATGGTTCCTCTCGGTTCGCGGCAGGCGCGAACGGTCAACGTGAAGAATGCGCCTCCGGCCGAAAGCACACGGGTGTGGCGAAAGCGCGTTCCACTGAAGAGGTGGCCACCTGCCCCAGGGGAATGGGATGCGTCCCCGCTATCCGGCAGTACGCAGGCCGCGCAGGTCTGGATGTGCCGCAATTGAAAGCGTCGGTAACGGTTTGCGGATGCCGCCGTTTCTTTTTCTTTTTTGAATCCAGACCCCGCTGCGCTGCGTATCCAGATCAGCCGGAATCGTTCGGCTTGTCATCAACCCGCTAGGAGCATTCCATGGTCTCGATTCAAAACACCCGCAAGCTGGCCTCGTTCGGCCTGGCCATCGTGATGTCGGCAGCCTCCGTGGCCGCCATGGCCGATGTGATGGTGGGCGGTGCACCCATGCTGCCGTCCAAGGACATCATCGACAACGCCGTCAACTCCAAGGACCACACCACCCTGGTCGCAGCCGTCAAGGCGGCGGGCCTGGTCGATACGCTCAAGGGCCCGGGTCCGTTCACCGTGTTCGCGCCCACCAATGCCGCCTTCGAGGCCCTGCCCGCAGGCACGGTGGACACCCTGCTCAAGCCCGAGAACAAGGGCACGCTGACCACGGTGCTGACCTACCACGTGGTGGCCGGCAAGTGGGATGCAGCGGCGCTGTCCAAGATGATCAAGGACGGCAAGGGCATGGCCAGCATCAAGACCGTCAGCGGCGGCACGCTGGTGGCCAAGTCCAGCGGCTCCAAGATCATGCTGACCGATGAAAAGGGCGGCATGGCCACGGTGACGATTCCCGACGTCTACCAGTCCAACGGCGTGATCCACGTGATCGACAAGGTGCTGCTGCCCAAGTGAGCGGCACAGGCAGCGAGCGGGCCGGCCACTGACCGCCGTGGTCAGTGGCCGGAGCCTTGTGCCTTCGCCATGCGCCTTGCGGGCGCAACGCCGCAAGCCGCTGCCGGCGTCCCGGCCTGCGCGGCCAGCTTGGACAGCCGCCAGCGCGTCAGGTCGTCCGCGCCGGGGCCGGCCTCCACGCGCAGCTCGGAAAAAGGCACGCTGCGGCCCGATTCCTCTTCCACCAGCGCCAGCCGCAGGGGCGTGCCCGACTGCGCACGCACAAAGCGCATGGGCGGCTGCGCTTCTTGCTGCAGGCGCCACCGGTCGCCGACCTGGGCCAGCGCCTGGATCACCAGGGACAGGTCGCGGCCCTTGGGCGTGAGCAGGTACTCGTAGCGGTCCGGGCCGCTTTGGTAGAGGCGGCGCTCGACCAGGCCGGACTGCTCCAGCTGGCGCAGGCGGTCGGTCAGCGTGGCGTTGGTGATGTCCGTGGACTTTCTCAGGTCGTCATAGCGGCTCAGGCCCAGCATCAGGTCGCGCAGCACCAGCATGGCCCAGCGGTCGCCTACGGCCTCCAGCGTGGTGGCGATCGAGCAGGCCATGCCCTCGAAGCTCTTGGATCGCATGGAATTCCTCGTTGTCTGTTCGCGTTGTCGCAGGCCTGGAGTGTCTCAGCAAAACGCAAGCCCGGTCCGCAGAGGTGGATTGCGTGCTTGTGGCTCTAATGATTGAAGTTTATAGTTGAAGCCACTTTCAACCACCGCTTGATCCAAGCAAGGACTTCTCCCATGAGCACGCATCAAGGCACCGCCGTCGTCACTGGCGCCTCCTCCGGCATAGGCGCCGTCTATGCCGATCGCCTGGCCGCACGCGGACATGACCTGAGCCTGGTCGCACGCCGCCTGGACCGGCTGCATGCGCTGGCACAGCGCCTGCGCGACGACCATGGCCGCCAGGTCGAGGTGGTGGCCGCCGACCTGGCCGACGCCGCCGGCCTGCAGAGCGTGGAGGCCCTGTTCGATGGGCAGCGCGACATAGCCATGCTGGTCAACTGCGCCGGCCTGGGCGCCCTGGGTCCGGCGGCCCAGGTGGATGCGCGCGAAGTCGACCGCCTTGTCATGGTCAACATCCATGCACTGACGCGGCTGTCGCTGGCGGCAGCGCGGCTGTTCGCCACGCGCGGCCGGGGCACGCTGATCAACATCGGCTCCATCCTGGCCCTGATGCCCTTGCCGGGCGCCTTCAGCTACAGCGCCTCCAAGGCCTATGTGCTGAGCTTCACGCGCTCGCTGCAGGCCGAGCTGGCACCCAGCGGCGTCACCGTGCAGGCCGTGATGCCCAGCCTGGTGCGCTCGGAGTTCTTCGGGGGCAAGCCTTCTCCTTTTCCCGAGCACCTGTTCATGTCGCCCGAGACCCTGGTGGACACGGCCCTGGCGGCGCTGGACCAGGGCGAGGCCATCTGCTTTCCCACGCTGGGCAGCACGACCGCCTGGCTGGACTTTGACCAATCGCGGGCCAATCTCGTCAAGGCGCTGACGCTCAGCGGCGTGCCGGCGGCGCGCTACCAGGCTGCGGATGCAGGCCAGCCGGCCTGACGGCCGCGCTGCGTCGCCACCCCGGATTCCCGTACTCCTCTTTTTGCCCCCGGAGAAAGCCATGCCCCTGTGGAAGATCTACCACCCCGAAAACGCCTTCAGCGATGAAGACAAACAGGCCATCGCCCAGCGCATCACGGCCGTCTACGGCGACCTGCCGCGCTTTTACGTGGGCGTGGTGTTCGAGGCCGTGGCGCGCACTTCGTTCTTCATTGGCGGCGAGCCTGCGGATGATTTCGTGCGCATCTCCGTGGACCACATCGCGCGGCAGATCCGCGACGAGGAGACCAAGACACGGTTCCTCGAAGGCGTGCGGCGGCAGCTGTCCCCCTTCATTGCCGACCGTGGCCTGCGCTGGGAGATGCATGTGGACGAGACGCCCTTCAGCCTGTGGAGCATCCAGGGCCTGCGCCCGCCCGTGCCGGGCACGCCCGAGGGGGAGAAGTGGCGCCTGGACAATCGGCCCTCTCCCCTCTGAGGACCTGCCTGCACCTCAGCGCAGCGACAGCCCCGCCGACTGGATCGCGCGGGCGTAGCGCGGGCGCTCGCTTTGCAGGCTCTGACCCAGGTCGGCAGGGGAGCCGCCCGCCACCTTGAAGCCCATGTGCTCCAGTTGGGCGCGCACATCGGGGGCCTGCAGCACGGTCTGCAGGTCGCGGTTGATCTTGGCGACGATGGGCGCAGGCGTGCCGGCCGGCGCGAAGTAGCCCTGCCAGCTCTCCACCGAGAAGCCGGGCACGCCGGCCTCGGCCATGGTGGGTACCTGGGGCAGGGCGTCGGAGCGGTAGGGCGTGGTCACGGCCAGGGCGCGCAGCTTGCCGGCGCGCACGTACTCGGTCACGGCGGCCAGCGTGATCAGCGTGGCGTCGGTGTGGCCGCCCAGCACGTCCAGCGCGGCCGGGCCACCGCCCGGGTAGGGGATGTAGTTGACCTTGGCGCCCGTCTCCTGCGTGAGGATTTCATGCGCCACATGGGCAATGCCGCCATTGCCGGGCAGGCCCAGGCTGATGCTTTGCGGCTTGGCCTTGGCGCGGGCCAGGTAGTCGCCCAGCGTGTTCAGTCCCGTGCCGGGGTTGACCACCAGCACCTGCGGATTGACCACGGCCTTGATGATGGGCGTGAAGGCCTTTTGCGTGTCGTAGGGCAACTGGGCGAACAGCAGGCCGTTGAGCGTGAGGCCTTCGCCCTGCTGCAGCAGGGTGTAGCCGTCGGGCGCGGCCTTGGCCACCTTGGCCGCGCCGATGGTGCCGCTGGCCCCGGCCACGTTCTCCACCACCACCGACTGGCCCCACAGCGCGGCCAGCTTGTCGGCCAGCGTGCGCGTGAGCTTGTCGGCGCTGCCCCCGGGCGCCACGGGCACGATGATGCGCACCGGCTTGTTCGGAAAGCTGTCGGCCGAGGCCAGGGCCGCAGGAGCGTGCAGGGCCAGGGCGGAGAACAGGGGAAGCAGCAGTGCGCGCAGCGCAGACGGGGTGCGGATCATGGGAGTGCCGGAGTGCAGAGAGTCGATGCCCGCAGTCTGGGAGGCTCCTGGCGCGGCGTGAACTAAGCATTGCGGCTATGCATATGCGGCTGCCGCACAACGTGCGTCACGCTTGCGCCACGCATGCGCGCGCAGTGCCCAAAGCTCATATCCATATCTGCAATGCGTCGTTGGCGCCGGGGCGGGAGAGGCCTAACTTCGTGTCCTCCCGCGAACGTCCTCCCAGGCACTCCCATGACACAGACCCATCTCTCCATCGACTTCAGCGGCAGCGACGTGGCCAGCCGCCGCGCAGCCGCCATCACCGGCTTCATCGCCAGCGCAAAGCGCCTGCTCCCCGATCCCGAACGGGCCACGCCCGAGCAATTGCAGGCCGTGGCCCGCGAGCTGGAGGCGCTGGGCCTGCAGCGCGAACTGTTCCCGCACGCGCACTTCCCCGTCTCGGCCAGCAACCCGGCCCAGGTCTACCGCCTCAGCGAAGACCTGGGCGGGCGCTATGCGCTGTACCTGTCCACCGGCCTGCCGGGCAAGTCCCAGCCGCCGCATGACCACACCACCTGGGCCATCATCGCGGGCGTCGAAGGCGTGGAGCGCAACGTGTTCTTCACACGCGGCAAGACCGACGACCCGCTGCGCGACACCCTGGCGGTGGGGCGCAGCGTCGATGTGGGCAGCGGAACCTCGGTAGTGCTCACGCCCACCGACGTGCACACCATCGAGCTGATCGGCGAGGAGCCCGGCTTGCACCTGCATTTCTACGGGCGCGGCCTGGAGCGCATGCCCGAGCGCGTGGTCTTCGAGGGCCTGGAGGGCGGCAGCTTCCGCACCTTCGGCCCGCCCAAGTCGATTCGCCATGCGCTGGTCACGCCCGCCGCGCTGCGGCAGGCCCTGGCCGACGGCGAGGAAATCGCCGTGCTCGACGTGCGCGAGGCCGGTGTCTTCGCGCACCGCCACATCCTGTTCGCGGCGCCGGCCCCGGCCTGGCGGCTGGAGCAGCTCATCGACCGCCTGGTGCCGCGCCGCGGCACGCGCATCGTGCTGGTGGACGGCGACGGCACGCTGGCCCATGAAGCCGCCGCCAAGCTCGTGCGCCTGGGCTGGCCCAACGTCTCCGTGCTCGAAGGCGGCACCGAAGGCTGGGCAGCCGAGGGGCTGGAAATCTTCAGCGGCACCAACGTGCCCAGCAAGGCCTTCGGTGAAGTCATCGAGCATGAAAAGCACACGCCCTGGATCACCTCGGACGAGCTGGGCGCGCGCGTGCAGCGCGGCGACAACATCGTCGTCGTCGACAGCCGCACCCCCGAGGAATTCGCGGCCTTCAGCCTGCCCTTTGCCCTGAGCGTGCCGGGGGCCGAACTGGTCTACCGCATCGGCGAAATCGCCCCGGACCCGCAAACCCTGGTCGTCGTCAACTGCGCGGGCCGCACGCGCTCCATCGTGGGCGCGCAGACCCTGATCGACGCCGGCATCCCCAACCAGGTCGTCTCGCTGCGCAACGGCACCATGGACTGGCTGCTCACCGGCCGCAGGCTGGCCCATGGCCGCCGCACCCCGCTGCCCGAGCCCGGCGCCGTCGCCCTGGCCACCGCCCGCGAACGCGCAGCCAGCGTGGCGCAGCGCGCGGGCGTGCAATCCATTGATGCGGCCGAACTGGCCCGCTTCGAGTCCGAAGCCACCGAACGCACGCTCTACCGCTTCGACGTGCGCACCCGCGAGGAATACCAGGCCGGCCACCTGCCCGGCTGGCGCTGGGCGCCGGGCGGCCAGCTCGTGCAGGCCACCGACGAATACGCGGCCACGCGCGGCGCACGCATCGTGCTGGCCGACTGGGACGGCGTGCGCGCCCTCACCACCGGCGCCTGGCTGGCCCAGCTGGGCTGGGAAGTCTTCACCTACGTTCCGCCCTCGCTGGCCACCCTGGAGGTCGGCGCCGAACCCGTGCGCGTGCTCGCCTCCCACGCGCCTGCGCCCCAGCTGTCCGTGCAGCAGGCGCAGGAACTGCTGGGCGAAGGCCGGGCCATCGTCTTCGACGTGGACAGCCGGCCCGCCTTCGAGAAGCAGCACATCGCCGGTGCGCGCTTTGCCGTGCCTGATCGTCTGCCGTCCTTCGTGCAGGCCCTGCCGCCGGCCCAGGTCGTGGTGCTCACCTCGCCGGACGGCGTGCTGGCGCGCAGCGTGGCGGCCGAACTGGCGGCGCGCACGGGGCGCGATGTGCGCTCCGTCGTCGGCGGCACTTCTGCCTGGGCTGCTGCCGGGCTGCCGCTGGGGCAGGGGGATGCGGATGTGCTGACGGGGGATGATGACCAGTGGTACAGCCCTTATGCGCATCGGGATCTGGGGTTGAGGGATGCGGGGTTTCGGGCTTATCTGGATTGGGAGTTGGGGTTGGTGGGGCAGTTGGAGAGGGATGGGTGGGCTGCTGAGATTCGGCTGGTGCCTGTCTGAGTTGCTTTTTTTGTCCCTGCCGGGTGGTTGTTTTTCGAGGCCGGGTCTCGGCCCGGCAGCCGACTCCCTTTCTTATCGCGCGATAAGAAAGGAAGCAAAGAAGCGCGCCCCAAACTGCCCACGACCCCTGCGCTGCGCTCCGGGGCGACCTGCGTTGGGCGGGATGCGGGGTGTGCCGCAGAACTCGCTTTGCGCTTCGCGCGCCGCTCAAACAACTGCGGCAAGTCAGATGACGAAGCAGCCCTGTCCTTCGGCAGGGCTGCCACCCCGCATCCCGCCCAACGCAGGCGTGGGCAGAAGGGGGGAGGCTGGGGAACAGCCAACAGCCAACAGCCAACAGCCAACAGCCAACAGCCAACAGCCAACAGCCAACAGCCGGCGCCATCGCTCCGCTCGGCTTCAAACCGGGGCCGAGCGAAGCGAAGGCCCGCACCAACTCCCCGTATGTCAGCGCCTGCGGCGTGGTGGTTGCGGGGTTGCAGTCCTGCCGAAGGACAGGACTGCTTCGTCATCTGACTCGCCGTGATGTTTGAACGTAGCGCGCAGCGCGAAGAGAGTTTCACGGCGAACCCCGCAACCGCCACGACGCAGGTTGCCCGCAGCGAAGCGGAGGGTCGCGGACATCCGGGTCGCCTTTGCTTTGCCTACTTTCCTTTGGCGAAACAAAGGAAAGTAGGTCGGCCGCCGGGCCGAGACCCGGCCTCGAAAAGAAACCCCCCGGCAGGGCCAGAACCAGCAAGCGCAGCAAACGCAGCAAACGCAGCAAGCGCAGCAAACGCAGCAAACGCAGCAGCGCCCAAAAATCTCAGGCAGCCAACCTGAACCGCTCCACCACCCCCCCAAACCCCCTCTCCAGATCCGCAATCAAATCCAAAGGATCCTCCAGCCCCACATGCAACCTCACCACAGGCGCAGTCCCCGTCCACACACTGTGCTCCCGCAACCTCTCAGGCTGCGCCACCAGCGCCAGGCTCTCGTACCCGCCCCAGGAAGCCCCCTGCGCAAACTGCCGCAACGAGTCAACGAACACGGCGCCGGCATCGGCGTCCACCCCTTCGGCAAACGCGAATGACACCAGCCCGCTGGCCCCGCTGAAGTCACGCTTCCACAGCGCATGGCCGGGATCGGACGGCAGGGCCGGGTAGAAGACGCGGCCGACCTGGGGCTGATGCTCCAGCCACTGCGCGATTTCGGTGGCGTGGCGCTGGTGCTGGGCCAGGCGCACGGGCAGGGTGCGCAGGCCGCGCAGTGCCAGGTAGGCGTCGTCGGCGCCTATGGTCAGGCCCAGGGCCTCGTAGGCGGTGGATATCTTCTTTGACAGCGCGGGGCCGTCGGTGATGACGATGCCCTGCATCACGTCGGAGTGGCCGGCGATGTACTTGGTCGCGGCCTGGATGGAGAGGTTGGCGCCGTGCTCCAGGGGCTGGTAGAACCAGCCGCCGCTCCAGGTGTTGTCGGTGGCCACGGCAATGCCGTGCTGGCGCGCCACGGCGGCCAGGGCGGGCAGGTCCAGCACCTCGTAGAGCAGGGAGCTGGGCGATTCCAGGTAGACCAGGCGGGTGTTGGGGCGGATCTTGCCGGCCAGATCGTCGCGCGAGGGCGAGAAGTACTCCAGCGTGATGCCCAGGCGCTGCAGCAAGGTGGCGTCCACGCGGCGCACGGGCGAGTAGACGCTGTCGGCCACCAGGGCATGGTCGCCGGGCGAGAGCAGGGCGATGAGCACCAGGGTGATGGCGGACAGGCCCGAGGGCGTGAGAAAGGCGCGGTGCCCGCCCTCCAGCGCGACCACGGCGTCTTCCAGTGCGCGGTGCGTGTCCAGGCCGTGGCGGCCGTAGGAGGCCACGCGCTCGCCGGCCTCGCGGCGGTGGTGCAGGTCGGCGTAGGCGGCGCTGTCGGCAAAGCGCACGGTGCTGGTGCGCACCACGGGCACGTTGACGGGGCCGGAGCCGCCCTGCAGCGGCGGCGTGCCTGCGTGCAGCAGGCGGGTCGACGGGCCCAGGGGCCGTTGCTTGTCTTGGGGGGTGCTCATGCCACGGCCTCGCTGGGACGGAAGTAGGCGGCGTTGTAGTTCTTGACTTCGCCGGTGTCGGGGTCGATGGCCACGCGGCCGCTCAGGGTTTCCAGCGGTTGGCCGTAGAGATGGAAGTGCAGCGTGGGCTGCTCGCCCACCACGGCAATGCTGTGGATGTCATCGGGCAGGAAGGCGATGGAGGCGCCCGGCTGCACGGTGAATTCGCGCGCCAGGTGGATGCTGGCGCGTGCGGGGTTGCTGCGGTCGTCCGTGCGTTCGTAGAGTCGGTTGAGCTCCTGGCCTTCGACGGCAACGATCACGGCCCAGGTCGTGTGGTTGTGCGGCGCCGTGGTCTTGCCGGGGTTGATGGAGTTCAGGTACAGGGCCAGGCCCGCATCGCCATCGGCCGGGTTGAGGCGGTAGCGCGTGGAGGCGCCCACGCCTTCGGTCTGCGCGGGCGGGGGAAAGTCCGCGCGGCTGAACAAGGCCTTGTGCGCGGCCAGCTGCTCCAGGCGTGTGGTGATGGCCGACAGGGTGCTGCGGTCGGGCGCGCCGGCCTGCAGCAGCTGGCGCACGTCGGCCAGGGCGGCGTCCACGGCCTGGCGGCGCCGGGCGGCGGCGTCTGTATGGGTGCCTGTATCAGCGCCTGTGCCGGCCGGGGTTTCAGTCGTTGTTTCTGCGGTCATGGGGATGTGCTCCTGGAGGTGGGGGTCAAAGGGCAAAGCGCAGGCTGTTGAAGGGCAGCGGCGTTGTGGCCGGGGCGGCTGGCGCAGCCCTGGGCCGGGCGCCATCGCCCAGGGCGCGCTGCAGGAATTCGCGCGTGCGCTCGCTGCGCGGGCTGCCGAAGATCTGGGCGGCCGGGCCGTGCTCGACGATGCGGCCGGCCTCGGTGAAATAGACCTGGTCGCTGACCTCTTCGGCAAAGCGCATTTCGTGCGTGACCAGCACGCAGGTCATGCCGTCCCTGACCAGGTCGCGGATCACGGTCAGCACCTCGCCCACGGTCTCGGGGTCCAGGGCCGAGGTCACTTCGTCGAACAGGATCAGCTCGGGCCGCATGGCCAGGGCGCGCGCAATGGCCACGCGCTGCTGCTGGCCGCCGGACAGCTCGCCGGGGTAGGCGGATTCCTTGTGGTCCAGGCGCACCTTCTGCAGCAGGGCGCGGGCCTCGCGCTCGGCCGTGGCGCGGTCGCGGCCGACCACGCGCGTGGGGGCGATGACCAGGTTCTCCAGCACAGACAGATGGGGGAACAGGTTGTACTGCTGGAAGACGAAGCCTACGCGCTTGCGCAGGGCGATCAGCTCGGCCTCGGTGCGCAGCTGGTCCACGCGCGTGCCCGCCACCGAGATGGCGCCGCGCTGGGGCCGCAGCAGGCCGGTGATGCAGCGCAGGATGGTGGACTTGCCCGAGCCCGAGGGCCCGATGATGGTCACCGCCTCGCCGCGCCGCACCTGCACGTCGATGCCTTGGAGCACCTGGTTGTCGCCAAAGGACAGGTGTACATCCTGCAGGTGGACCAGTGCGGGCGCCGTGCCCGCGGGGGCATCGGCCGTGGCGAGTTGGGAGAGAAAGGAGTCAGTGGCGTTCATGGCGTCGCTCCAATGCCCGGGTTGCCCGGGCGATGGGATAGCAATAGGCAAAGAAAAGCGCGAGCAGCGTGAAGTACACAAGGATGGTGAAGTCCGTGCGTGCCACGGTGTTGCTGGCGATCTGGGCGGTGTCCACCACGTCGTGCACGCCCACCAGCGAGGCCAGCGAGGTGCTCATGGTGATGCTGGCGTAGAGGTTCATCCACGGCGGCAGCATGCGGCGCACGCATTGCGGCAGCACGATGAGGCGGAAGATCTCGCTGCGGCGAAAGGCCAGCGACTGGGCCGCCTCCCACTGCGCGCTGGGAATGGACTGGATGGCGCCCCGGAAGATCTCGGCCACGTTGGCGCTGGTGGGCAGGGCCAGGCCCAGCACCACCTTGACCCAGTCGGGGAACGGAAAGGTCCAGCCCACCAGCTTCAGCTCGAACGGGAACACATAGGTGGTGAAGTAGATGAGCACCAGGATGGGCGCATTGCGAAACAGCTGCACATACCAGCGCACGCCCATGCGCACGGCCGGCGTGGGCGACAGCGACAGGGCGCCCAGCACCAGGCCGGCCACGGTGCCGATGGCCACGGCCAGCACGCTGATCTCGATGTTGACCAGGAGGCCGCGCAGCAGCGCGGGCAGCCATTTCCACAGGTGCACGAAGGCGGGCGGGGCGCTGTCCGTGGCGGCCCAGCAGGCGCACAGGGCCAGCAGTGCGGCGCCCGCGATCAGCCAGGGGCTGCGCGCCGCGCGCAGCAGGGCGGCGGGCAGCGGGCGGGGCGCGGCGCCGGTGTTCAGGGTGGCTTCATTGGCCATAGCCGGGCATCCTCAGGTGTTGTTCCAGCCAGCGGCCCGCCAGGCTGACCAGCCAGGTCAGCAGGCCGAACCACAGCAGGATGAGCAGCAGCAGCTCCAGCACGTTGTCGCGCTGCGACCAGATCATGATGGACTCGTAGGTCACGTCGCCCACGGCAATGGCCGAGGCCACGGCCGTCATCTTCACCAGGTCCACCAGGTTGTTGGTCAGCGAGGGCAGGGCAAAGCGCACGGCCAGCGGCAGCTGCACGCGCACCAGCAGCTGGCGCTGCGAAAAGCCCAGCGAGCGCGCCGCCTCCAGCGTGGTGGCGGGCACTGCCTCGATGCCGGCGCGCAGCGCCTCGGCATGGAACACGCCCTTGTGCAGCGAGACCACGATCACCACCCAGACAAAGGGCGTGAGCGGGTTGTTGCCCGCGCCCCAGTCGCGCAGCTGCTGGGTGATCAGCATGTTGAGCACCAGGAAGGCGCAGTACAGCTGCACCAGCGTGGGCGTGTTGCGCGTGACCTCCACAAAGGCGCGCGCAGGCCGTGCCAGCCAGGCGCGGCCCGAGGTCAGGGCCGCCGCCAGCGCCACGCCGGCCGCCAGGCTGCCGGCAATGGTCAGCAGGGCCAGCTGCACGGTCACGAACATGCCGCGCACAAAGGCCTGGCGCTCGGCCACGTCCAGCACGAAGGCGTAGTTCAGGCCCAGGCCCTTGAGCGCTTGCACGCCCTGGGCAAGCAGGCTGTCGTTCATGGCACGGCCTCCAGGGCGGCCGGCTGTGCATGCGCTTGCGCTTGTGCAGCGGGGTCTTTCAGCGCGGCCACGGCGCGTGCAATGCGGGCCGTGGCCTCGACCAGCACCTCGTCGCTGGCGGCCGTGGAGATGCGGAAGTACGGCGACAGGCCGTAGGCCCCGCCATCCACGGCAGCCACGCCTTCGGACTCCAGCAGCCATTCGGTCAGGTCGGTGTCGCTGGCGATGGGCTGGCCGTCCGGGCGCAGGTGGCCTATCAGCGCGCCGCAGTGCACAAAGGCAAAGAACGATCCGCCCGGCGGCAGCAGGGCCAGGCCCGGCACCTGGTCCAGCGCCTGGGTGACCCGTTGCGCGCGCCGCGCATAGGCGTTGCGGGCCTGCTGCACAAAGCTCTGGTCGGGCGACTGCAGCGCCGCCGCGGCTGCGGCCTGTGCCACGGAATTGGGGCCTGACGAGGCCTGCGACTGGATCACCACCATGGCCTGCACCAGCGCGGCCGGGCCTGCGCCCCAGCCGATGCGCCAGCCGGTCATGGCATAGGTCTTGGAGACGCCGTTGACCAGCAGCGTGCGCTCGCGCAGGTCGGGGGCCACGGCCAGCCAGTGCGCGGGGGCCTGGGGCGTGAACCAGATGTGCTCGTACAGCTCGTCCAGCAGCACCAGAACCTGCGGGTGCTGGCGCAGCACCTGGGCCAGGGCGGCCAGTTCCTCGCGGCTGTAGACGGCGCCCGAGGGGTTGCCCGGCGTGTTCAGCACCAGCCAGCGCGTGCGCGGCGTGATGGCGGCCTGCAGCGCGGCCGGCGTGAGCTTGAAGCCCTGCTCAATGCCGCAGTCCACGATGACCGGCGTGCCGTCGTTCACGCGCACGATGTCGGGAAACGAAGGCCAGTACGGCGCGGGCACGATGACCTCGTCGCCCGCGTCCAGCGTGGCCGCCAGCGCGTTGTAGATCACCTGCTTGCCGCCGTTGCTGACGATGATCTGCCCGGCGTCGAAGTCCAGCCCGTTCTCGCGCCGGTACTTGGCGCTGATGGCCTGGCGCAGCGCGGCCGTGCCGGGCGTGGGCGTGTACTTGGTTTCGCCACGGGCCAGGGCCGCGATGGCGGCCTGCTTGATGGGCTCGGGCGTGTCGAAATCGGGCTCGCCCGTGGTCAGCGCAATGATGTCGCGGCCCTGGCGGGCCAGGGCCGTGGCCCGCGCGCTGGCCGCGGCATTGGGCGAGAGCCTGACGCGCTGCACGCGCTGCGAAAGAGGAAAAGGGCGTGGTCATGGCGTGGGGCCTTCCTGGAATGCGGCGGCTGGCGTTGGAGAAACCTGCGGCAAGTCGTGCGGCAAATCGTCCGGCAGGGCTTGCAGCACCTTGCCGGGATTGAGCAGGCCCAGCGGGTCGAAGGCCTGCTTGAGACGCCGCATGAGCTGCAGCTCCACGGCGCTCTTGTAGCGGGGCAGCAGGTCGCGCTTGGTCTGGCCCACGCCGTGCTCGGCGCTGATGGAGCCGCCGTGGGCGTGCACGCTGTCGTGCACCACCTCGTGGATGGCGTCTTCCTGGGCAAACAGATGCGCGGGCGTGCTGTCCGGCGCGTGCGAGACGTTGTAGTGCAGGTTGCCGTCGCCCAGGTGCCCGAAGGCCACGGGCCGCACGGCGCCAAAGCGCGCCTGCAGCAGCGCGGCCGTGGCCGCAAGAAAGTCGGGGATGCGCGAGATGGGCACCGACACGTCGTGCTTGATGTTGCGGCCGTCGCGCCGCTGGGCCTCGCCCAGGGCCTGGTCGCGCAGCCGCCACAGGGCCTGGCTTTGCTGGAGGCTCTCGGCAATGGCGGCATCGGTGACCAGGCCGTCCTCGAAGGCCTGGCCCACCACGCACTCGAAGCGCTGGCGCGCATGGTCCTCGCCCTCGCTGTCGGACAGCTCGATCAGCGCAAACCAGGGCGCCTTGAGCGCCAGCGGTATCGGCTGCTCGGGCACATGGCGGGCTATCAGGCCCAGGGCCGTGTCCGACATCAGCTCGAACGCCGTCAGGCTGGCGCCGAAGCCCGCCCGCGCCTGGTTGAGGAAGGCCACCGCATCGCGTATGCAGCCAAAGGCCAGCAGGGCCGTGTGCTGGGCGCGGGGCAGCGGATGCAGGCGCAGCGTGGCCGCCGTGATGATGCCCAGCGTGCCTTCGCTGCCCACGTACAGGTCGCGCAGCGCATAGCCGGTGTTGTCCTTGCGCAGCCCGCGCAGGCCGTTCCAGATGTCGCCCTCGGCCGTCACCACTTCCAGGCCCAGCACCAGCTCGCGCGCGTTGCCGTAGCGCAGCACCTGGGTGCCGCCCGCGTTGGTGGACAGGTTGCCGCCAATGGTGCAGCTGCCCTCGGAGCCCAGGCTGAGGGGAAACAGCCGGTCCGCATCGCGCGCTGCCTGCTGCACATGGGCCAGCACGGCGCCGGCTTCCACGGTCAGGGTGTCGTTGTCGGTGTCTATGGCGCGCACGCGGTTCAGGCGCGCCAGCGACAGCAGCACGGCGTGGCCCGAGGCGTCGGGCGTGGCGCCGCCCATCAGCCCGGTGTTGCCGCCCTGGGCCACGATGGGCGTTCGGTGGGCGCGGCACAGGCGCACCAGCTGCGCCACCTGGGCCGTGTCGGCGGGCCGTGCCACGGCCAGGGCCTGGCCCGTGAGGCGGCCATGCTGGTCGGTCAGGTAGCCGGCCGCATCGGCACCCGTGAGCACATGGGCGTCGCCCAGGGCGTGGCGCAGCGCGGTGACCAGGTCGGCGGGGCCGGTGATGTAGCCGCTGGTGCTGGTGTGGGTGCTGGTGTGGGTGTGGGTGCTCATGCGGGCGCCTTCCTGAACTTGTCGTGCAGCTGGTGCAGCAGCGGCGTGGGCGTCATGCCGTTGCGCTGCTCCACCTCGATCAGCCAGCCCGTGCGGTGCCAGTCCTGCACGATGCGGTCGATGGCCGCCTGCGTGTCGGACTCGCCCTTGCGCAGCCAGATCACCGAGGGCGAGGGAATGATGTCGGCGGGCGAGACGATCTCGTAGTCCTTCCAGTCCGCATTGCTGGCCACGAGTTCGCGCAGCGTGGGGCTGACATGCACGGCGGCCGCGCAGTTGCCGCCCTTGAGGGCCAGCAGCGACTCGGGCTGGCCCCGGAAGGCCTTGATCTGGGCGCCGTATTGATCGGCCAGCGGCTTGGTGAAATTGCTGCCCTGCGACACGCACACGGGCTTGCCGCGCAGGTCGTCCCACTGGCGCACGCCGCTGCCCTTCTTGGCGATGGCGGCGCCGCCGACTTCCTCGAACGGCGTGGGCACGAAGGACAGGATCTCGCTGCGCTCCTGCGTCCACTGCATGTTGGCGATCAGGATGTCCACCTTGCCCTGCTGCAGGAACTGCACGCGGTTGGACGGCTGGACCTGCACGGTCTCCACCCCCACGCCCAGGCCCTTGGCCACGCCTTCGGACAGCTGCACGTTGTAGCCCACGTGCCTTTGCGTGACGGGGTCTATGGTGCCGAACGGCGGCCCCGAAAGCATCACCCCCACCACGATCTTGCCGCGCTGCTTGATGCGGTCCAGCGTGGCGTCGGCATGGGCTGCCAGGGCCGTGAGGGCGAGCAGGGCCGCCAGTGCGGTGCGGGTCGGCTTCATGGCTTGGCTCCCTTGGCGGCGGGCTGGGTTGCCTGCGTCGCCTGCACTTGTGCCTGCGCTGCCGCATACACCGCGAAGTCGTAGGGCGCGCGGTCGAACTGGCCCTTCAGCGCGCGTTCGTGGCGCTCGGCGATCCAGGTGTCGGGCACGCCGCTGGCGCGGGCCACCTTGAGCAGAAAGCCCGTGCGGTGCCAGTCCTGTATGGCCTTGTCCACGAAGGCCTGGGTGTCGGCCTCGCCGCGGCGCGTCCACACCACGGTGGGCGAGGGAATCAACTGGTCCTGCGTGCCCAGCTCGAAGTCCTTCCACTCGGCCGCATTCGGGCCGGTGAGCTTTTCATAAAGGGCGGGCTGGATATGGACCGAAGCCGCGCAGGTGCCGCCCTTGAGCGCCAGCAGCGACTCGGGAATGCCGCGCAGGCCCTTGACCACGGCGCCATAGCTCTCGGCCAGGGGCTTGGCGAAGTTGCTGCCCTGCGACACGCAGGCCACCTTGCCGCGCAGGTCTTCCCAGCGCTTGATGCCGCTGGCCTTGGCCACCAGGGCGCCGCCGCCGATCAGGTCATAGGGCGTGGGCGCGAACGAGAGGATCTCGCTGCGCTCCTGCGTCCACTGAATGTTGGCGATCAACAGGTCCACCTTGCCGCTTTGCAGGAACTGCACGCGCGTGGAGGCCGTCACGGGAACCGTCTCCAGCGGCACGCCCAGGCGGCGCGCGATGTCGGCGGCCAGCTCGGTCTGGTAGCCGCCGGTCTTGCCGGTGGCGGGGTCCAGCACGCCGAACGGCGGGCTGGCGCCGTCGATGCCCACGGACAGCTTGCCGCGTTGCTTGATCTTGTCCAGCGTGGCATCGGCGTGGGCGGCACCGGCGCCCAGCAGCAGGGCCAGGGCGGCGGCAAGGGGAGGAAGAAGGCGGGGCATGCGTGAATCCATCAGGGAACGGAAGGCCCGGCCCCGTCTTGCGGGGCCTGGGCCTGGGTGGTCGGAAAAAAGTAGGGGTGGACCGCCGTGGCGGTCTGCGGTCAGCTGGCGGACTTGAACCTGGCCTGCAGCTCGGGCAGCAGCGGGTTGGCCGGCTCGATGCCCACGCGCTTTTCGGCGGCGATCAGCCAGCCCGTGCGGTGCCAGTCCTGCACCACCTTGTCCACGGCGGCGATGGTGTCGGCCTCGCCCTTGCGGGTCCAGACCACGGAAGGCGCGGGCAGCACCTCGCCGGCGATGGGGGCCGAGTACTGCGCCCATTCGGGGTTGCTGCGCAGCAGCGGGTAGATCAGCGTGCTGTCATGCACGGCGGCCACGCAGTTGCCGCCCTTGAGCGCCAGCAGCGAGTCCGACGAGCTCTTGTAGCCATGCACCTGGGCGCCGTACTCGCTGGCCAGCGGCTTGGCAAAGCTGCTGCCCTGGGACACGCACACGGGCTTGCCGCGCAGGTCTTCCCACCTGGCGATGCCGCTGCCCTTGCGCACGGCGGCAATGCCGCCCACGCGGTAGAAGGGCGTGGGCGCGTAGCCCAGGGTCTCGGCACGGTCGGGGTTCAGCTCCATGGAGGCGATCAGCAGATCCACCTTGCCGGCCTGCAGAAACTGCACGCGCGTGGCGGTCTGCACCTGGACCAGCTCGGCCTCCACGCCCAGGCCCTTGGCCAGGGCGCGTGCCAGCTCGGGGTTCCAGCCCACCAGCTGCTGGGTGGCCGGGTCGATGGAGCCGAAGGGCCCGCCATTGACCAGCACGCCAATGGTGACCTTGCCGCGCTGCTTGATCTTGTCCAGCGTGGCATCGGCCCGGGCCTGGGTGCAGGCCAGGGCCAGCGCGGCGGCGATGAAGGTCAGGGATGCGGAAAGGGTGGCGCGGGGCTGGCGGCGCAGGGTGGGGCTTGTGTGCATGGCGGGAGCGGGGCGGTCGGGACGAACGAAAGATGCGTACGCCTGCATCTTCTGGCCGCCCTTGACCCACGGCAACAAAGCTTTGGGAGCATGTTTATGCGCTTTGCGTCGCTGCATCAGGGTGATCACCAGGGAAATGTGGGCCCGAGGCAGGGCGGGTCGATGGTGTAATCGCGACGGCCGGGGTGCTGCGCGCACCGGCACCTCCCAGCGAGCCCTCTTCCATGCACCAAGCCCTAGCGTCCCTACTCGCCCCTCTCGCCTGCGCTGCCCTGTTGTGTGGCAGCCCCGCGGCCCGGGCCGCCAATCCCACGAGTTCTGGCAATTGCGAGGAAAGCTCCACCAACATGTCCGAGGTGCGTGCCTGCCTGCAGGAGCAGAACGTGGCCCTGGTCAATGCCGCCTACGTCTCGCTGTCGCTCAAGCTCAAGGCGCGCATGCCCCAGGCTTCGGAAGAGCTGGAAGTGGCGCAGAGGAACTGGGTGCAGTACGCGCGCAGTGCCTGCGAGTTCCTCTCTGAATTCAACTCGGCCAGCTTTGCCAAGGACGATGCGCGCACCAACTGCTGGAGCGACTTCGCCCGCGCCCGCGCCAAGCAGCTCAAGTCCTGGGAAATGCAGCTGGACAAGAAGCCCTGAGGGCGGCGACGCTGCTCACTGGTAGTTCAGCGTGAAGGTGGCCCTGCCGTTGGCCTGCCCCGTCGTGACTGCCGCAGCGGTCTGCACGTATTTGGCAGTCAGCGGGATCTTGAACTGGGCAACGCCCTGAACGATGGTTCCCGCACTCCATTGGTTGGTGTTGCCAGGCACGTTGGAGTCGGGGCCGTATGCGAGTGCGGTGCCATCCTTCAGTATCTGTATGCCTATTCCGGTGGCAACCGGTTTGCCGCCTGACGTGGCCTGGCTCAAGGTCAGGACGGTGCTCCGATTGCTGGTGTCGTTGGCATCGGTGAGCGTGACGTGGGGGTGCAGAACGCTTGCGGGCGCGCCGCCCTTGCATTCCAGCGTGATGTCGAAGTGCTGGGGGATGGAGGTGGATTGGAGGCCCGTGAATCGCAGGATGGGCACAGCGCCCATGGGTACGGAGATGGCCGAGGCGGCCACCGAGCAGGAGGGACCGACCACCACCCTGGTGCGGCCGGACAGGTTGACGTATCCTGCGGTGCAGCCGGGGCACTGGAATCGCATCTCGACGTTCATCCCGGAGCCCGTTAGCGTGCCAGCGGAAACGTTGCCGGTTTTCACCAGCTCGATCCAGACATCCTGGCGGGATGAAGCATTCCAGAAATAACCCAGCGCGCCCGAATTATTTTCTGATTCGGTGGTAATGGGCACGGTTCTGCCACTGGGAGCGCCGGGGCCGCGCCATGTGGCCCACCAGCGGATTCCAATGCCGGGGATATTGGTGCTGTAGACATTATTGTATCCGGGCGTCTTGCTTCCGGATTGGACATTGGCGGCTACAACGGCTTTTTCAACATCGTACTCGAATGCCGTGTTCAGCACTGCTCGCAGATTAAATACGGTTACCGCAGACTTCCATAGCGTCGATCCGTTGGCGTAATTTCCGGGTACTGTTATTTCCTCGGGCAGTGAAATGCTGGAGCTGGTGGGGGAGAATACGCCACCGGCAAAGGCATTGGTGTTCATCGTTGCCGCTGAAAAGGCGATGAGAAATGGAAGGGCGATCAATGCAAGGCGGCGTACTTGCGAAGGAAATGAGGGAATGAAAGAAAAATGCATGATACTGATTCGGTCCATTGCTGAAGTATGATTCTCGAAAATATCACGCAATAGTTTTATCGAACTTTTGAGTGACTAAGGAGGGGGTGGAAATGAAAGCATCGAATCATTCGATGTGTGGCCTCTTAGGTATTTCACACTCTACGCCGAAGGTATGAGTTGATGCAATCAGATTGTTCTGAAAATGGAGCGTGGCTCAGTCAAAAGCCGCCCATGCACGCCATTCGTAAAGAGCAAGGCCCGAGTGTCACGCAGCTCGGGCGTGTGGGTTGTCGCGCAGACAAGCCTGGTTCAGTCCGCTCGCGGCCCCGGCGACTGTCGTGAGCGCGCCAGGCCGCTCAGGTGCTGAGAGGTGCGGTCGGAGAAGCGTCCCTGGCACCTCTGGCGGCTTGCCAGAGCGCATCGGCCAGGGCTGTGATCTCAGGGGCCAGGTGCAGGCGTTCCAGCCAGCGGCCCGCAATGCCGCTGGCGCCGTGGAAGGCTCCGGCCAACTGGCCCGTGATGGCTGCCGTGGTGTCGGCGTCATCGCCCAGGTTGGCGGCCTGCAGCACTGCGCCTGCAAAGCTGTCATGCCTCGCAAAGCACCACAGGGCCGCCTCCAGGCTGTCCACCACGTAGCCGCTGCCGCGAATCTGTGCGGCCGGCTTGTCGCGATAGTCGCCACGGGCAATCTCCCGCAGGCGCGGGCTGGCGCCGTCTTGCAGAACGCCGCCCAGGTCCAGAACCTGCGACCGGGGCAGTCCCTGCAGCGCCCGGCACAGCGCCACGGCGAACAGGCGGCAGGCCTGCAGGCATTCAGGTGCCGCGTGGGTGGTGCGTGAGCTGAGTTCAGCCATGCGCTGCACCAGGTCCTCGTCGGGGCCGAAGAACATGGGCACGGGCGCCAGCCGCATCAGGGAGCCGTTGCCGGCCTGGTCCGGGTCGGGCGATCCGGCCAGCGGATCGCCGGTGGCCAGGAAGCGCTGGATGGCCGCCCTGGTGGCCATGCCGATATCAAAGCAGTTGCCGGTGGAACTCCAGTACCCCCATTCGTACCAGTTGGCATAGCGCGTCATCTGGTCGTGCGGGTCGCAGCCGCCGCGCTGGAGCAGGCTTTCGGCCAGGCACAGGGCCATGGAGGTGTCGTCGGTCCACTTGCCTGCGGGCAGCGAGAAGGGGCCGCCGCCCACCATGTCGGTCAGCGGCGCAAAGCTGCCGCGCGGCTGGAATTCCAGCGTCGTTCCCACGGCATCGCCACAGGCCAGGCCCAGCAGGGCACCACGGTATCGGTCCAGCGTGTCCATGGCCATGCCTGTGCTCTTGATCATGGTTGGTCAGGGAGCAATGCTGCGCAGCCGCGCACGCACCTGCATGAGGGCAAAGCCCAGCAGGTTCAGGCCCTGCCAGCGCGCGGGGTCGGTGGCGCGCACATCGTCGGCAGCCAGGCCGATGCCCCAGATGGCGTCCACGGGGCTGGCCTCCACCAGCACGCGGTCGCCCGTGTTCAGCAGATAGCTGGCCAGGGCCGGGTTCTGGGAGAACTTGGCCTGGTTGGCGCGCACCACGATGCCCACGCGCGCGGCCACCCAGGCCGCTTCATCGAAGCCCTGGATGCCACGCCCCAGCTTCTTGGCCTCGCCCGGCGTGCGGCAGCGCACGATGGCCGCGTGCGCCGCCTCGTCGCCAAACAGCCGTGCCTTGCCCGCCATCATGAAATGCTCGGCCGTGGGGTAGTGCTGGCCATCGACCTCGAAGCCCGCCTCGAACCACTGGCTCATGCAGGTCTTGCCGATGGAGCCATCGGCTGCAGGCTGGTGGCCCCAGAACGTCAGGAAGCGCGGGGTGAGGCCCTGGGCCATGGCGCGCTGGAGGTCTTGCAGGGAGGCGATGTGGTCTGTGGTGGTCATGGGCTGTCTCGTTGCCGTATGTGCCGTTTCAGGAATGCGATGGAGCTTGCTGCAGCCACCACTGGCTGAAGGCCATCAGGTCTGCGTGCTGCGAGTGGGCGTGGACCAGGTCCGGCCCGGTGTTGGGCGTGCCGTTCGGGCCACGGCACACCAGGGCCGCGTGAATGCCCGGGCCAATGTCCCGGAGGTAGGGCAGATAGTCGTCCACGAAAGCGACCGGGCCGAGCCGCTGCAGGGCGTCTGCCTTGGGGCTGCGCAGGCCGGCGGACCGGCCCGTGGCGATCACGCGGTCGATGGGAAAGCCGAGGTCGCGCAGGTTGCCCAGGCGGGCCTGTTCGAAGCGTGCCGCCAGGGCCGTCACGCAGACCAGTTCGTAGCCGGCGCCTTGCAGGTCGTGGCAGGCCTGCAAGGCATTGCCCAGCGCGGGAATGCTGCGCCAGAACGCATCGTCCATGCAGGCCCTGAACTGTTGCAGGCGCTCGCCGTCCAGCGCCTGCACGGCCCAGCGGTCCATGGCCCAGTAGGCATGGGGGTCGGCCTCGGCGGGGCGCTGGCCGAACGCGCGCTCCCAGGCACCGGCATAGGCGCGGTTGTAGTCCAGCAGCACGCCATCGGCGTCAAGGGCAATGATGGGTTTCATCGTGTTCCTCTTCGGCCAGCACGCGCAGGTAGTGCGGTGCCACGCTGTCCGTGAGCCAGACGCCGTTGTCCGAGCGGTAGAACAGGCAGGCATCGGCATGCATGCGCGCCGCATCGATCTCCAGCAGCACCAACCGGCCATAGCGCTGGCCCACGGAGCGGGCCGTGGCCAGGTTGTCGGTCAGGTGCACGTGGTGGCGGTTGCGCCGGTCCAGGCCGGTGCCCAGGATGGAGTCCAGAAAGCGCGTGGCCGTGCCATGGTAGAGGCGCTGCGGCGGCATGCTGGCCTGCAGGCCCAGGTCGATCTGCACGGAATGCCCCTGGCTGGCGCGGATGCGCAGGCCATCGGCGCTGATGGCAAAGCGCTGCTTGGGGCAACTGCGCACCACCTCCATCAGCAGTGCGGGCGAGATGTTGCGGCCGGCCGCCTGGGCGCCGCGCAGCAATGCGTCTATGGAGACCCAGCCCTGGGCGTCCAGTGCGAGTCCGGCGCGGCCGGGGTTGTGGCGCAGGACCAGGCTCATGAATTTGCTGGTCGATGTCAGTGTGTTCTTGTTGTTCATACGGTCCATTTCCATGGATTTTCTTGTTGTGTTGATGATTGTCCGTGCTTCGGGCTTCACACCACCAGACAGCCCTGCCGCTCCGACAGGCCGATGGTGGCCTGCATGCCCGCCGTGAACTGCAGGTAGTCGGCCTCCATGCCGTCCGAGAAGATGACGCCATGGTCGGGCATGCGCGAGCGCAGGGTCAGCGGCTGGCCGGCGGTGACCTGGCCGTAGACCAGCTCGGCCGTGGAAGAGCGGCTGGGAAAGGGCTCGCGCACGGCGAAGTCCAGGCGTGGCGCATCCCAGGTGAAGGGCTGGTAGTCGAAGTCGGTGGACGCGCCGCGCACGGCGCGGGCAATGCCCATCGATCCCGTGACGATGCTCTTGATCCAGGCCGACGAGCCCAGCCCCGTGGCGACGATGAGGCCGGAGGACGACTGGGATTCCTGCCGGTCGCCCAGCGCGATGTCGTACAGGGCGGAGGTGTGGCTGCGCGGGCCGATGAACAGGTCGTTGGCGGCGCGCAGCACCTGGCCGTCGCTCAGGCGTGCTTCGGCCAGGGTGACGGCGCGCGTGGGGCGGCGGTTGGCGGCCACGTCGCCCAGCAGGGCGGCCAGGTCGGCGGGGGCGAAGGGCAGCAGCAGGCCGTCCCAGCGCGCGGGCTCGGGGTTGACGCCGATGAGCGGCTGGCCGTCCAGGTATTTCATGGTGTTGGCCACCATGCCGTCCTGGCCCAGCGCCACCACGATGTCGTCGGCGCCGAAGACGAAGTTGGGCACCAGGGCGCGGTCCACGATCTGGTAGCGGCCGCGCGCCTCCAGCGCCTGCACCACGGCCTGCAGGGCGGCGGCGTAGGCGGCGCTTTCGCGCAGGTAGTCGCCGAAGTCGGCACCCAGGTGCTCGATGTAGAAGCGCGCCTGGGACAGCGTGTGGTACTTGGCCACCAGCTCATCGAGCCGCGTGCGCCGCACTACCAGCACGGTCTTGCGTTCATTGGCGTTCACGGCGGCTCCTTGCGGGTTCGGGATCGGCCACGGCGGCTGCATGGCCTGCACCGGCGCCCATGAGCGACTGCAGCAGCTCGGGCGAGACGTTGAGCTGGCCGATGCGCTCGGCCTTCTCGGCAATGCCGCCAAAGGCCTGGGCGATGAGCTGGCCCGGCTGCATGCCCACGGCGGCCAGCGATTGCACGATGCGCGGGTCGGCCTTTTCCAGGGCCTGCATGACGGCGCCCACGCGGTAGGCCTCGGCCTCGGCCAGGGTGCGGCTGTTGGCGGCCTGGCCTTCGACGAAGTCGCGGCGGCTGGTCTCCAGCGCCACGTCGGCAGACATCTGTTCGGCGCGCAGCTCGTTTTCCTTGCGCATCTGGGCGGCCTTGGCTTCCAGCTGGGCCTCGCGGATCTGGCGCTTTTTCTTTTCCACGGCCACGTCGGTATCGAGCTCGTTCTGGCGGATGGCGCGCTCGTTTTCCACGGCAGCCATGCGGCGGGCATAGACGGCGTCGTCCGCGGCCTTGAGGTTGGACTCGCGCGCCTCGGCCTCCAGGGCGCGGGCGATGTCGGGCGTGGGTTTGACGGCCATGACCGAGACGCCCAGGATCTCCAGCCCCAGCGCCTCGATCTCGGGCTGGGCGGCCAGCTCCTGCTGGGCCGTGCGCGCAATGAGTGCCGAGGAGCGCAGCGCCTGCTTGAGCTCCAGCGCCTGCACGGCCTGCTGGATGATGACCTCGGCCTGCATGGTCACGCGGTCGCCCAGGCGCTGCGGGTCTTCGGACAGGTATTTCTGGCCGTCGCGCGCCAGGGAGAAGTCCATCAGCGTGGCGGTCTGGCGCGGTGTGCTGATGCGGTAGGTGACCTGGCCCTGCACGGTGACGCTCTGGAAGTCGGCCGTCACCAGCTCCAGCATGAAGTGGCAGTCCTGGCTGCCCACGGGCACCGCGACCAGGGTGGTGGTGGGCGCGTAGTAGAAGAAGGACTGGCCCGCACCCTCGCGCACCACCTTGCCGGCGCGGAACTGCATGAGGTGGACCGTGGGTTGGGACTTGATGAAACGGATGCCGAACATGGTGCTTCTCCTTTAAGTTGCTCTGTGCAACTTGTATGGGTTGCATAGTGCAACTTAAAATCCGGCGCGTCAAGCACAATCCATCCCATGGCTGAAAAAAATTCCCCATCCCCGCAGGGCGCGCTGGACTTCCCGCGCCCGTTCACCACGGTGGACGTGGTCATCTTCACGGTGGCCGACGATGCCCTGCAGGTGCTGCTGGTGCAGCGCCCCACGGTGGGCAGCGAGCCGTTTCCGGGGCTGTGGGCGCTGCCCGGCGGCTTTGTGGATGTGCGCCAGGACGCGGACCTGCTGGCCTGCGCGCGGCGCAAGCTGCTGGACAAGACGGGTGTGGACAGCCCCTACCTGGAGCAGCTGGGAAGCTGGGGCGGCGCGGCGCGCGACCCGCGTGGCTGGTCGGCCACGCATGTGTATTTCGCGCTGATCCCGGGGCACGACCTGATCCTGGCCAAGGGCGCGAATGCGGCCGATGTGTCGTGGTTTGCCGTCGATGAACTGCTGCGCGCGCCTGCGCTGGCCTTCGACCACGGCGAGATCCTGCGCGCAGCGGTGGAGCGGCTGCGGGGCAAGGTGGAGTACACCTCGCTGCCGGCCTTTCTGCTGCCCGAGCCTTTCACGCTGCCGCAGCTGCAGCAGGCCTACGAAGTGGTGCTGGGCCGCCCTGTGGACAAGAGCGGTTTTCGCACGCGCATGATGGCAGCCGGCTTTCTGGTGGAGGCCGGCCAGGTGGAGGGCACGTCACGCCGCCCGGCCATGGGCTACCGCCTGGCCGACCGCAGCGCGCCCGTGGTGTTTCCGCGCACCTTCAGCCCGCGCGGGTGAGGGCGGCCTTCGATCAGGACCAGGATCAGGCGCCCAGCAGGCTGCAAAAGCGCTGCATGTCCACATTGCCGCCGCTGAGGATGATGCCCACGCGCCGGCCGCGCAGCTCCTCGCCTTTCTGGCGCGCGGCGGCCAGGCCCAGGCAGCCGGTGGGCTCGACCACGAGCTTCATGCGCGTGGCCAGGAAGCCCATGGCGTCGACCAGCTCGGCATCGCTGGCGGTGAGGATGTCGGTCACGTCGCGCTGGATGATGGGGAAGGTGATGCCGCCCAGGTGCTGGGTCTGGGCGCCGTCGGCAATGGTCTTGGGGGTGTCTATGTGGACGATGCGGCCTGCGCGCAGCGACTGCTGGCCGTCGTTGCCGGCCTCGGGCTCCACGCCGTAGAGCGCGCACTCGGGGCTGAGCGCACGCGTGGACAGGGCGGTGCCCGACAGCAGGCCACCGCCGCCCAGCGGCACGAAGAGGGCGTCCAGCGGGCCGGTTTCCTCCAACAGTTCCTTGGCGGCCGTGCCCTGGCCGGCCAGCACGTCTGCATGGTCGTAGGGCGGGATCAGGGTCAGGCCGTGGCGCTCGGCCAGGTCGCGGCCGATCTGCTCGCGGTCTTCGGTATAGCGGTCGTAGACCACCACCTGGCCGCCATAGCCCTTGGTGGCCGCCACCTTGGCGGCGGGCGCGTCATGCGGCATGACGATGGTGGCGGGAATCTCCAGCAGCCTGGCAGCCAGTGCAATGGCCTGGGCGTGGTTGCCCGAGGAAAACGCCACCACGCCGGCCTTGCGCTGCGCGGCGCTGAAGCGAGACAGGGCGTTGAACGCGCCGCGGAACTTGAAGGCGCCCATGCGCTGCAGGTTCTCGCACTTCAGGAAGACGCGGGCGCCCAGCGCCTCGTCCAGCGTGCGCGAGGTGAGCACGGGCGTGCGGTGGGCATGGCCCTGGATGCGTTGGGCCGCTGCGGCCACGTCGTCATAGGTGGGAAGGCTTGTCATCGGTACGGGAGAGAAGGAGTTGCAGATCGGCGGGGTGCCGGGACCTACTTGGCGTAGCTGTAGACCGTGGCGCGCGACACGCCCAGGTGGGCGGCAATGGTCTCCATGGAGCGGCGAAGGTCCAGCAGGCCGTCGCCCTTGAGTTCACGGACCAGGGCGCGCCGCTCCTCGGGCTTGAGGGCGCGCGGCGTGGTCGCCAGGCGGGCCGCGAACTGGTCGATGCGGGCACGCACCGTGTCGGCGCCTGCGCCGGCGCCCGTGGGGTCCAGCATTTCGCGCGCGGGGGTGTCGCCGCTGACGGCGGCAAAGCGGTTGAGCATGCCCTGGAAGCCCTGGAACATCGTCAGGTCCACATTCATGCACAGGGCGGCGATGTAGCGGCCCTCGGAGTCGCGGATGCCGATGGACGTGCTCTTGGCCTGGCGGCCATCGGCGAACTGGTTGGGGTAGTTGGCGATGACCTGCTCGTAGCCGGGGTCCTGGATGCGGGCCAGGCCCAGCTCGGTCGCGCCCTGGCCGACCTCGCGGCCCGAGAGATTGTTGTGGATGGCCAGCACCGCATGGGACGGGTCGAGCAGGTCATGCACCACCACCTCGCAGAACGGGGCAAGGGTCTGGCCCAGGCCTTCGGCGATCTTGGCCACCTGTTCCAGCAGTTGGCGCTGCTCGGGAGTGCGTTGTGTCATATTGGACATTTTGTTTTGAATTGGACAAAATGTCAAAACCCAGGCGACCTGCCTTCTTGTCCGTTTCTTGTGCTCCCTGCCATGTTCGACACCCTTGTTCACCTGCTGCAATCCCAGGACGCGCGCTTTCGCGTGATCGAGCACCCTGCCGAGGGCCGCTCCGACCTCGTCGCCGAAATCCGGGGCACGGCACCCGGCCAGGGTGCCAAGGCCATGCTCTGCAAGAGCCGCGATGCGTCCGGTGCGGGCGATCCCCAGCTGTTCCTGGCCGTGCTGCCCGGCGACCGCAAGCTGGACTTCAAGCGCCTGGCCCAGGCCGTGGGTGTGCGCAAGGCCACGCTGGCCTCGCCAGAGGAGGCCCAGGCCGCCACCGGCTGCGTGATGGGATCGGTGCCGCCGTTCTCCTTCAACCCGCAGGTGCGCCTGGTGGTGGACCCGGCACTGGTGGAGCGCTTTGCCGAGATCGCCTTCAATGCGGGCCGGCTGGACCGCTCCATCGTGCTGGACTCGGCCGACTATGTGCGCATTGCCCGGCCCGCGCTGCACAGCCTGAGCGGGGATGGCGCCGATTGACCCGGGGGCCGGGCGGTGCCCACAATCGCAGCAACGCCCGCACATCCTCTCCTGACCATGACCACCCCTGCCAGGCAGTTCCCCGACCGGCCCGATGCGGCCGGCTTTGTGCGTGCGGCGCTGGCTGCCGCACTGGCCCAGGTGCAGTCGCATATGGATGCCGTGGATGCCGTGGACGCCGGCAGCGGCGAGGCCGAACGCATCCACCAGCTGCGCGTGGCCCTGCGGCGCCTGCGCACCCTGCTGCGCGAATGCGCAGGGCTGGCGCCCGGCATGCGCGCCGAATGGGATGCCCCGCTGGCCCTGGCCTTTGCGCGCCTGGGCACGCTGCGCGATGCCGGCACCCTGGCCGACGTGGTGCGGCCGCTGCTGCAGGACGCCGATGCGCCCTTGTGCGATTGGGCCGTGCCGGATGCCGGGCAGGCCGACGCGGACGCGGCCGCTGCGGTGCGCGAGCCGCAGTTCCTGCAAACGCTGGCCGAGATCCATGCGCTGACGCAGGCGCCTGCAGGCAAGCGGCAGCCCGGCCTGGTCAGCCTGTCCGCCGCAGGCACGCGCAAGTACCTGGCACGGCGGCTGGCGCGCCTGCACCGCCAGGTGCTGCGCGACGGCCGGCACTTCGACCGCCTGCCGCTGGCGCAGCAGCACCGCGTGCGCAAGCGGCTCAAGCGCCTGCGCTACCTGGCGGACTTTGCGCGGGAATTCGCGCCCGGAATGTGGCCCGGCAAAAAGGGCCGGCGCTTTGCCGAGGCGCTGGTGCCCGCCCAGGACGCGCTGGGCCTGCACAACGACATGGCCGTGGCGGCCGCGCTTTTTCGTGACGAGGCCGGCACGGATCCGCGCGCCTGGTTTGCCGCCGGCTACCTGCAGGCCCGCCTGGCCACCAGCGCGCGCAGCAGCCGCCGCGCGCTGCGTGCGCTGGCCCGCGTGCCGGGCTTCTGGGCCTAGACCGCATCAGCGATAATCCGCCGCTGGCGCACCGCCGCAGCCCCTGGGCCGTGGCGGTGCGCTGTTGCTGAAGGTGCCCCATGCCGCTTGCCGGCCAGGGGTTCAACGGGAAGCAGGTGCGCGATGCCATCGAGGTGGCCGCTCGCAATGCCTGCGCTGCCCCCGCAACGGTCAGCGGAATACAACTCCCCACGCTGGCGCGCCACCCACCGGTTGCGCGCCGCAAGCCACTGTGTCCTTCTCGGACATGGGAAGGCGGGGATGCCTGCTGCAGCGCGCCCACGATGCGCGCCGCAGCGTTCCGCAAGCCCGGATACCGGCCTTCTGCATTGCTTTCGGACGCCGCGGGAGTGCGCCTGTCCGGTCCGGCCCCAGCCTGCGCTGGCGTGGCCGGCTCCGGCGTGCGCGCCGTGCGGCGTGGTTCAGACGATAGGCCCCACGGGTGACTGGGGCAGTTGGATTCAACGCATGCGCTTCGCTTCTTTGGCCGCCGATTGTTTCGGCCCCTTTCCCCTTCCTCCCTTCCTGCGCCCGGCCACCGCTGCGGCCGTGCTGGCCTGCTGCGCCGCGGCGGCCGGCGCCGCACAGGAACCGGCGGCCGGCAAAGCCGGTGCATCCGCCGACGATGCGCTGGACGCCGTCTTCGTGACCGCCACGGCGCGGCCCGAGGCGCGCAGCCGCATCGCGGGCACCACGCAGACCATCGACCGCGAGGCCATAGAGCGCTCCAGCGCGCGCTCGGTCACCGACCTGCTGGCCGAGAACGCCGTGGGCTTTCTCAGCGAATGGACGGCGGCCCAGACCTCGATGAACCTGCGCGGCGCCTCCACCGACGGCCAGGGGCGCGACTTCCGCAGCCAGGTGCTGGTGCTGGTCAACGGCCGGCGCGCGGGCACGGCCAACCTGTCCAAGCTCAGCCCCTCGGATGTGGAGCGCATCGAGATCGTGCGCGGCCCGTCCTCGGTGATCTACGGCAGCCAGGCCATGGGCGGGGTGGTCAACATCATCATGAAGACGGGGGCTACGGCGCCCGGCACGCGCGCCCAGGTCCAGGCCGGCTCGTGGGACCTGTGGCGCACCGATGCGCAGACGGCCGGCGCCAATGACCGCTTCGACTGGTACTTCGGCGTGAGCGCAGGCGGGCGCGGCGACTACGAGTCGGGCGACGGCGGCACGCGCATGGAGAACACGGGCTGGAAGCGGCGCGGCGCCAGCGGCGCCCTGGGCTGGCAGCTGCACGAGCTGCACCGCGTGGAGCTGCAGCTGCGCACGGACGGCATCTACAACGCGGGCTTTCGCGGATCGGGCGCCAACATCTACAGCCGCGACAACCGCAGCAACCGCTCGCTGGACCTGACCTACGAAGGCGCACTGCCCGGCCAGCGCCTGAGCTGGACGACCCACCTCTACAGCCTGGTCGATACCGATGAATTCAACTGGGCCTCGCCCGTGATCCGCTCGGGCAACAGCGCCGTGCCCGGCACGGCGCGCGACTACAACCACCGCCAGCTGGACGCCACGGGCCTGCGCTTTCAGCCGCGCCTGCGTGTCAGCCAGACCAATGACCTGCTGATGGGCTTCGACTGGGAGCGCAGCAAGCTGCGCTCCGACCGCCTGCGCGTGGCCATGCCGGGCGGCCCGGCGGGCCAGGTTGCGCCCTACGACAACAACCAGACCGAGCAGGTGCATGCGCTGTACTTCGAGGACGCGCAGACCCTGTTCGATGATCGCCTGACCCTGCGCGCCGGCCTGCGCAAGACCTGGGGCACGACACGCTTCGACGATACGCCCAACCTGGCCCTGGCCCAGGCCAGCACGCGCGACTACGACAACCACACCTGGTCGGCCGGCGCCACCTGGAAGGCCACGGACCGGCTCACGCTGCGCGCTGCGGCCTCCACGGGTTTCCGCGCGCCCACGGCCACGGAGCTGGCCTCGGACTTCACGGCCGTCGGCGGTGGCCGTACCTTCGGCAACCCCAACCTCAAGCCCGAGACCAGCCGCCAGATCGAGGTCGGCGCTGCGCTGCAGCAGCCCGGCTGGCGCGTGGATGCGGCCCTGTTCCAGAACACCATCAGCGACCGCATCATCACCGTCTCGCGCGGGGCGACGACCAATACCTCGGACTACGCCAACAACGCGGCCGACATCGTGGCGCGCGGCCTGGAAATGCAGGCCGACATGGACCTGGCGCGGGCGCTGAACCTGACGGGCCACCAGCTCAAGGCCTGGGCTGGCGGCTACTACCACTTCAGCATGCGGGACAAGGGATCGCCAGCGTCGGCCAATACCGACAAGGTGCAGCGCATGTACCGCTACGAGGCCTCGGCCGGCGTGCGCTACGGGCGCGGCAGCGGGCGCCTGCAGGGCGACTGGAGCCTGCAGCTGTCCACGCTGCTGCGCGGTCCCATGTGGTACGACACGGAAGAGGCGCTGCTCATCCCCCAGGGCGAGCCCCGCAGCACCTTCATCCACCGCAAGGGCGCCTTCACCATCTGGAACCTGCGTGCCGACTACCGCGTGTCGCCGGGCGTCAAGCTGTTCGCAGCCGTCAACAACCTGTTCGACCTGAACCGCCACCCCATCTTCATCGCGCTGGACCGTGCGCCCTGCATCGCCAACCCGGCGTACCAGAACGGCGGCTGCGGAACGTCGATGGCGGGCCGCGAACTCATGGTCGGCCTGCAGGCAGAGTTTTGAGGACCATGGCATGAGGCAATCCAGCACCACGCGCCGCCAGTTGCTGCGCCAGGGCGCGGCAGCGGCCCTGGGCTGCGGCCTGCCCGCGGCCTGGGCCGACACCGTCGCTGCAGGCGGTCCGGTGGTGCTGCAGGATGCGCTGGGCCGGCGCGTGGAGATTGCCGCGCCGCCGCAGCGCATCGTCTCCATCTTTGCCTCCAACACCGAGCTGGTGGCCGCGCTGGGCCTGCTGGACCGCGTGGTGGGCGTGGAGGATTTCACGCGCTTTCCACCGGGCGTGGAGCGCATTCCCAAGGTGGGCGGGCGGCTAGGATTCTCCGTGGACGCCGTGGTGGCGCGCCAGCCGGACCTGGTCATCGTCACGCCCGCGCGCCAGGCGGCGCACCAGCTGGTCGATCCCATGGAGCGCATCGGCGTGCCGGTGATGGTGCTGCTCAGCCGCTCGCTGGCCGAGGTGATGGACAACCTGCGCCTGGTGGCCCGCGCCACGGGCGTGCAGGCGCGCGGCCAGGCGCTGGCCCTGGCGCAGGAGGCGCGGCTGCTGCGCGTGGACCGGCAGGTGGCCGGCCAGCCCCGGCCGCGCGCGCTCATGGTCACGGGCCGGCTGGGCAACGGCATGCTGCTGGCGGCACGCCCTGGCACCTATACCGGCGAGGCCATGGTGCGCGCGGGCGCTTCGTTCGCGCTGGACGGCCTGGGCACCGTGCCCCAGGTCTCGCCCGAGGCCGTGCTGGCCGCCGACCCCGACGTGCTGCTGTTCGCTGGCACCCAGGAGGCCATGCAGGACCTGATCGGCCAGCGCGGCTGGCGCGACCTGCGTGCCGTACGCGGCGGCCGGGCCACCACGGTGGCGCGTGCCGAGTTCCTGATTCCCGGGCCGCGCACCTTCGGCGGCGTGGAAAAGCTCTCGCGCTGGCTGCACCCTGCGGCCTGGACCGGGGAGGCCGCATGAATTCCCTTTCACGGACACCCGCATGGCGCCCCTGGTCCGGTGCGGTCCTGCTGCTGCTGGCCAGCCTGCTGATCGCCGCCTGCGCGGGCCACCAGTGGGCCAGCCCGGCCGACCTGCTGGCCGCGCTGGGCGGCGAAGACAGCCTGCGCAGCCGGCTGCTGCTGCAGTGGCGCGTGCCGCGCGTGCTGGCAGCCGCCCTGGTGGGCGCGCTGCTGGGCCTGTCGGGCGCCATCTTCCAGGGCGTGTTCCGCAATCCGCTGGCCGAGCCCTATCTGCTGGGCGCCTCGGGCGGCGCGGCGCTGGGGGCGACTGTCGCCCTGCTGGTTCCCATGCATCTATTGTTCGGCCTGTCCCAGGCCTGGACGCTGCCCGTGCTGGCCTTTGCGGGCGCCTGGGGTTCGACCGTGCTGGTGCTGGCCGTCTCGCGCGTGGCTGGTGCCACCGATGCGGCCGGCATGCTGCTGGCCGGCGTGGCGCTGGCGGCCGTGCTGGGCGCGCTGCGCTCGTTCCTGATGCTGGCGCTGTCCGATGAGACCGTGAGCCTGCAGGTGGTGCTCAGCTGGGTGCTGGGCGGCATACAGACGCCGTCCTGGAGCGGCCTGGGCCTGCTGGCCGGTGCCTCCCTGGCCTGCCTGGCCGGGGCCATGGCGCTGGCGCGCGGGCTGGACCTGCTGGGCCTGGGTGCCGATGCGGCCCAGGGCTTCGGCCTGGACGTGGCGCGCTTCACGCCGCTGGCCGTGCTGGCCGGCTCGCTGGTGGTGGCCGTGGCCGTGGCCTATGGCGGGCTGGTGGCCTTCGTGGGCCTGGCTGCGCCGCACATCGCGCGCTGGATGGCGGGACCGCTGCACCGCGCGGCCCTGCCGGCGTCGGCGCTCACGGGCGCCATCATCGTCACGCTGGCCGATGCGATTGCGCGCAGCGTGCTGCCGCCGGCCGAAATCCCGCTGGGCCTGGTCACGGCCGTGGCCGGCGGGCCCTTCTTCATCGTGCTGCTGGCGCGCAGGCTGAGGTCCGAATGAACGGTGCCATCCCTTCCGTCACACCGCGCCTGCAGGCCCGGTCCCTCACGCTGCGCCACCGTGGCCGCAGCGTGCTGGACGCCGTCTCGCTGCATTTGCCCGCCTGCGGCGCCGTGGCCCTGGTCGGACCCAATGGCGCGGGCAAGTCCAGCCTGCTGTCCCTGCTG
Organism: Delftia sp. PX-1; assembly: GCF_055797465.1. Lineage (NCBI taxonomy): Bacteria > Pseudomonadati > Pseudomonadota > Betaproteobacteria > Burkholderiales > Comamonadaceae > Delftia > Delftia sp. PX-1. Next base: position 6,018,742 of record NZ_CP184763.1, on the reverse strand, counting down.
GCGGGGCTGCAGGCGCCTGCATCCGGCAGCGTGCTGCTGGACGGGCAAGACATTGCAACCCTGCCCGTGGCCGAGCGCGCACGCCGCGTGGGCTACATGCCCCAGCGCTTTGCGCCGCACTGGGACCTGACGCTGGCCGAGCTCATGCACATGCGGCTGGCGGGCCGGGGTGATGTCGAGGCGGCCATTGCCGGCGCCGGGCTGCAGGATTTCGCGCGCAGGCGCTGGTCCACGCTGTCGGGCGGCGAGCAGGCGCGTGCCCTGCTGGCCACCGTGCTGGCCACCGACCCGCCCGTGCTGCTGGCCGACGAGCCCGGCGCCGCGCTGGACGTGCGCCACCGCCTGGCCCTGGTGCAGGCGCTGGCGCAGCGCGGGCGCGAGCGGCTGGTGCTGGTGGTCATGCATGACCTGGACCTGGCGCTGGCGCACTTCGGGCGCGTCATCGTGCTGGACCAGGGGCGCATTGCGCTCGATGGGGCCCCTGCCGAGCTGCTGCATGTGCCGGGGCTGGATGCCGTGTTCGGCGTGGATTTCGAGCGCATCGACGCACCCCCGCAAACCTTGCTGCGCGCGCGGCTGAAACAGGAGAACTGACCCCATGCGCATCGATCTGGCCGGCTGGGCGCGCGACGCCACGCGCGGCGACCACCGTGAATTCCTGGCGCTGTTCGAGCGCGCCGAGCGCCTGGGTTTCCAGGGCGTGTGGTTCAACGAATTCCGCGTGCCCGATACCGCCTGGCCCTATCCCTCGCCCCTGCTGCTGGCCGCCGCCGTGCTGGCGCGCACCGAGTGGCTGCGCGTGGGCACCTCGGTGCTGGTGCTGCCGCTGCACCATCCGCTGATGCTGGCCGAGGAGATTGCCCAGCTGGACCTGCAAAGCGCCGGCCGCATCGACGTGGGCGTGGGCCGGGGCACGGAGCCGGCCGCGCTGCGCGCCCTGCAGATCGATGCGGACAGCACGCGCGAGCGCTTCGAGCAGTCCTGCTGCATCCTGGTGGAGGCGCTGTCGGGCAGGCCCATCGTGGCGGGGCAGGGGCCGTGGCGCTTCGAGGACCGGCCCGCCCTGCCTTCGACCGTGCAGCGCCCGCACCCTCCCTTGTATGTGGCCGGCTCCACGGCTGAGACCCTGGGCTTTGCCGTCGATCAGAATCTGCCCCTGCTGCTGAGCCTGGAGCCGCCCGAAGGCATGCAGCTGGAACGCCTGGAGGCCGCTGCCCGGGAGCGCGGGCGCGATGCCGCCGCGCTGCGCGCGCGCTCATCGCTGGCGCGCTATGTCTGCATCGGTGCCGATGAGGCCGCCGTGCAGGCCCAGCTGGCCACGCTGTGGCCGCAGCTGTACCAGCGGCGCGTGTACTTTGCGGGCAAGCGCGGCGTGCCGGCCGATCAGGTGCTGCCCATCGATGTGCCGCGCGTGCTGGCCGAACAATTCATCCATGGCACGCCAGAACAGTGCCATGCGCAGATCACCGCCTTGCGCGAGCGCACGGGCATGGGCCAGCTGCGCTGCGTCTTCAACGCCAACGGCCTGTGGAGCGATGCCCAGGCCCTCGCCGGCATGGAGCTGTTTGCGCAGGAGGTTCTTCCTTCATTGCGCAGCGCCGTGCCTTTCGCCACCGTCTGACTTCCTCTTTTTTCTGGAGAACCTTCCATGCAAACCGCCAAGATTCCCGCCACCATCGTCACCGGCTTCCTGGGCAGCGGCAAGACCACGCTGCTGCGCCACATCCTGGACAACGCGGGCGGCCGGCGAATCGCTGTGATCGTCAACGAGTTCGGCGAGCTGGGCATCGACGGCGAGATCCTCAAGGGCTGCGGCATCGGCTGCGACGACGACGGCAACGAGCGCGAAGGCGCGCTGTACGAGCTGGCCAACGGCTGCATGTGCTGCACGGTGCAGGAAGAGTTCTTCCCCGTGATGCGCGCGCTGGCCGAGCGCCGCGACCAGATCGACGCCGTGATCATCGAGACCTCGGGCCTGGCCCTGCCCAAGCCCCTGGTCCAGGCCTTCCAGTGGCCCGAGATCGCCAACGTGTTCACCGTGGACGCGGTGGTCACCGTGGTGGACACGCCAGCGGCCGCCAGCGGCCAGTTCGCCGCCAATCCCCAGGCCGTGGACGAGCTGCGCCGCGCCGACCCCAACCTGGACCACGAGTCGCCGCTGCACGAACTGTTCGAGGACCAGCTGGGCGCGGCCGACCTGGTGGTGCTCAACAAGACCGACCTGGCCGATGCCGATGCCCTGGCGCGCGTGACCGCCCTGGTGCGCGAGGAGCTGCCGCCCGAGGTCAAGATCGTGCAATCGTCCCAGGGCCGCCTGCCGCTGGACGTGGTGCTGGGCCTGGCCAAGGCTGCCGAGACCACCATCGACCAGCGCGTGAGCCACCACGACCACGACGAGGACCATGACCACGACGACTTCGACTCCTACGTGATCGACCTGCCCGCCGTGGACCGCGACCGCCTGCTGGCCGCGCTGGAGACGCTGGTGGAGCAGCACAGCATCCTGCGCGTCAAGGGCTTTGCCGAGATCCCGGGCAAGCCCATGCGCTGGCTGCTGCAGGGCGTGGGCCGCCGCTTCGACCACCATTTCGACCGCGCCTGGCGCGAGGGCGAGCAGCGCGGCACGCGCCTGGTGTTCATCGGGCAAGACCTTGACGAAGCAGCGCTGCGCAAGGGCCTGGAGAATGTGGCCGCCTGACCTTCCGATTCCGTACTGAAACCTGTTCCATGCACCTGCTGTCCACGCGCCCCGGCGGCTTTGTCGAGGATGAGAGCATCGTCACCCGCCTCGACCAGACGCCGGCCGACATCGTCATCCTGAGCTCGGCCGACACCACGCTGGCCCTGCTGTCCTCGGCCGTGGCCGCGCTGGCCGGGGCGTCGGCGGACTTTCCCTCGGTGCGGCTGGCCAATCTGCTGTACCTGCGCCAGCCGGCCTCGCTGGACCTGTATGTGGACGAGGTGCTGCGCCATGCGCGCGTGGTCATCGTGGACCACCTGGGCTCGGAATCGGCCTGGCCCTACGGCATCGAGCAGATCGGCTCGCTGGCGCGCCGCAAGGGGCAGCGCCTGGCCATGTTCTCGGGTGACCTGCAGGAAGACCCGCACCTGCTGGCGCGCAGCACGCTGCCGGCCGCCGCCTGCCGCCAGCTGTGGCAATACCTGCGCTCGGGCGGCGCGGCCAATGCGCGCGAGTTCCTCAAGGCCACCGTCTACCACGGGCTGGACCGGGGCGATGCGCCGCTGCCGCCGCGCACCCTGCCGCAGGCGGCTGTCCACGTTCCCCCGGCGCTGTTCGCTGCCAGGAGCCATGCCCAGGTCCAGGCCCAGGCCCAGGCCCAGGTCCAGGCCCATGACGTGGCCGGCATCGACGACCTGCAGCGCGCCTGGACGCCGGGCGCGCCCACGGTGGCCCTGGTGTTCTACCGCTCCCACCTGCTGGCGGGCAATACGGCGGCCTTCGACGCCATGGCCCTGTCGCTGCAGCAGCGCGGCATGAACCCGCTGCCCGTGGCGCTGGACTCGCTCAAGGACCCGCTGTGCCTGGCCACGCTGCGCCAGCTCTGCGAAGACCATGCTGTGCAGCTGGTGCTCAACACCACGGCGTTCTCGGCGCTGGAATCGGGCACGGCCCTGGCCGGCGATGCGCCCGTGCTGCAGGTGATCGCCAGTGGCGGCAACCGCGAGGACTGGTGGGCCGACAGCCAGGGCCTGCGCCCGCGCGACATCGCCATGCAGGTGGTGCTGCCCGAGATGGATGGCCGCATCATCACGCGCGCCATCAGCTTCAAGGGCCTGTCCCACCGCTGCGCCTTCACCCAGGCCGACGTGGTGGCCTACCAGCCCGAGCCCGACCGCGTGGACTTCGTGGCCGACCTGGCCTGGCGCTGGTGCCGCCTGCGCAGCCTGCCCGCGCGCGACAAGCGCCTGGCCCTGGTGCTGGCCAACTATCCGGGCAGCGAAGGCCGCATCGGCAGCGGCGTGGGGCTGGATACGCCGGCCTCGGTGATCGCCATCCTGCAGCACCTGGCGGCCGAAGGCCATGAGCTGGGCGACCCCGCGCAGCTGCCCGCCGATGGCGAGGCGCTGATGCACACCCTGCAGCAGGGCATTGCCAACGACCCGGCCCAGTGGCCGCTGCGCCCGGCCTGGCAAAGCTATGCGCTGGACGAGTACCTGGCGCGCCTGGCCGCGCTGCCGGACGGCATGGCCGATGCCATCACGGCGCGCTGGGGCGCGCCCGAGGCCGACCCGCTGCTGCGCCAGGGCCGCTTCATGATCGCGGGCCTGCGCCTGGGCCATGTCTTTGTCGGCATACAGCCGGCGCGTGCATTGGGCGGCTTGAGGCTGGGCGCGCAGGACTATGCGAGCTACCACGATGCCGAGCTGGTGCCGCCCCATAGCTACCTGGCCTTCTACTTCTGGCTGCGCGACCGCTTTGCCGTGGACGCGATGGTCCACGTGGGCAAGCATGGCAACCTCGAATGGCTGCCGGGCAAGAGCCTGGCGCTGTCGGGCGCGTGCTGGCCCGATGCCATCCTGGGCCCGCTGCCGCACCTGTACCCCTTCATCGTCAACGATCCCGGCGAAGGCGCCCAGGCCAAGCGCCGCAGCCAGGCCGTGATCATCGACCACCTGATGCCGCCGCTGACGCGCGCCGAAAACCACGGCCCGCTGCAGGACCTGGAGCGCCTGGTGGACGAGTACTACGACGCGCTGCTGGTCGATGCGCGGCGCGGCGCGCTGCTGCGCCGCCAGATCCTGGACATCGTGCGCCGCCAGCACCTGGACCAGGAGCTGGACCTGGCGCCCGGTGCCGCGCAGGACGACGATGCCGTGCTCGAACGCATAGACGCCTACCTGTGCGAGCTCAAGGAAACCCAGATCCGCGACGGCCTGCATGTCTTCGGCGCATCGCCTCAAGGGCGCCAGCGCCGCGACACGCTGCTGGCGCTGGCGCGCTTCCCGTCGGACGAAGGCCAGGGCCTGATACAGGCGCTGGCCGCCGACCTGCTGGACAGCCCCGGGTTCGACCCGCTGCGCATGGAGCCCGCACGCCCCTGGGCCGGCGCGCGCCCCGCCGCCCTGCAGGCCGTGAGCGACGAGCCATGGCGCCATGAAGGCGACACGCGCGAGCGCCTGGAACTGCTGGCGCAGCAACTGCTGGAAGGCGAGGCCCCGGGTGGTGACTGGCCGCAGACACGCGCCGCGCTGCAACAGGTGCATGCCGTGCTGGCGCCCGCGCTGGACGCCTGTGGCGGCGAGGAACTGCGCCAGCTGCTGCGCGGCCTGCAGGGCCGCTTCGTGCCGCCCGGGCCCAGCGGATCGCCCTCGCGCGGGCGGCCCGACGTGCTGCCCACGGGGCGCAATTTCTACACGCTGGACACGCGCGCCATTCCCACCCAGGCGGCCTGGGAGCTGGGCCAGCAGGCCACGCTCAGGCTGCTGGAGCGCTATCTGCAGGAGCATGGCGAGTACCCGCGCACCCTGGGCCTGTCGGTCTGGGGCACGGCCACCATGCGCACGGGCGGCGATGACATCGCCCAGGCCTTTGCGCTGATCGGGGTGCGCCCCAAATGGGCGCCCGGCAGCCAGCGCGTGGTGGACTTCGAGGTGGTGCCGCGCGTGGGCATGGGCCGGCCGCGCGTGGATGTGACGCTGCGCATCTCGGGCTTCTTCCGCGATGCCTTCCCGGGCGCCGTGCAGATGTTCGACGCGGCCGTGCAGGCCGTGGCCGCGCTGGACGAGGACGCCGAGGACAACCCCATACGCGCGCGCATCCTGGCCGAGGCCGAGCAACTGCAGGCGCAGGGCATGGACGCCGCGCAGGCCCGCCAGCAGGCCGGCTGGCGCGTGTTCGGCGCGCCGCCCGGCCACTACGGCTCGGGCCTGGGCGGACTGTTCCAGAGCGGCGACTGGCAGGGCGATGCCGACCTGGCCCAGGCCTACCTGGGCTGGAGCCAGCATGCCTACGGCCAGGACGCCGAGGGCGTGCCCGCAGGCGATGCGCTGCGCCGCCGCCTGGGCGAGCTCGACGTGGTGGCCCACAACCAGGACAGTCGCGAGCACGACATCCTCGACTCGGGCGACTACTTCCAGTTCCAGGGCGGCATGGCCTCGGCCGTGCGCCACCTCTCGGGCCGCCAGCCCGCGCTCTACCACGGCGACCACGCCAACCCGGCCCAGCCGCGCGTGCGCTCGCTCAAGGAGGAGATTGCGCGCGTGGTGCGCTCGCGCGTCACCAATCCCAAGTGGATGGACGGCGCCAAGCGCCATGGCTACAAGGGCGCCTTCGAGATGGCGGCCACGGTGGACTATCTCTTCGGCTTCGACGCCACCACGCAGCAGGTGGGCGATCACCAGTACGCCCTGGTGGCCGACGCCTATGTGCTGGATGCGGCCACGCGCGACTTTCTCGTGCAGCACAATCCGCAGGCCCTGCGCGACATGCTGGAGCGCCTGCTCGAAGCCATGCAGCGCGGCCTGTGGGAGCAGCCCGGCGACTATCGCCAGCAGTTGGAAGACCTGCTGCTGGAACATGAAAACCATCTCGAAGGATTGCGCGCATGACCGCATCCCCTGACCTGGGCAGCGGCGCCCCGCCCGCGCTGCCGCCGCTGTTTCCCTTTGCCGCCATTGCCGGCCAGCCCCTGCTGTGCCAGGCGCTGCTGCTGGCCGCCATCGACCCGCAACTGGGCGGCGTGCTGATCGAGGGGCCGCGCGGCACGGCCAAGTCCACGGCCGCGCGCGCGCTGGCCGAGCTCATCGATGCCGCGCCCTTCGTCACGCTGCCGCTGGGCGCCTCGTTGGAGCATCTGGCCGGCTCGCTGGACCTGGGCCAGGCCATGGCCGGCCATGCGCTCAAATTCGCGCCCGGCCTGCTGGCGCGCGCCCATGGCGGCGTGCTCTATGTGGACGAGATCAACCTGCTGCCCGATGCCCTGGTCGATGTGCTGCTGGATGCCGCCGCCAGCGGCGTCAACGTGGTCGAGCGCGACGGCATCTCCCACCGCCATGCGGCGCGCTTCGTGCTGGTGGGCACCATGAACCCCGAGGAAGGCCAGCTGCGCCCGCAGCTGCTGGACCGCCTGGGCCTGTGCGTGCGCCTGGCCAATGTGCAGGATGCGGCCCAGCGCCAGGCCATCGTGCGCGCGCGGCTGCTGTTCGATGCCGACCCGGCCGCCTTCCGCGCCCGCCATGCAGACGCCCAGGCCGCGCTGGCCGCGCAGCTGCGCACGGCACGCGAGCGCCTGCAGCCGGCCGGCGCGCTGCCCTGGTCCGACGCGGTGCTGCAGGCCGCAGGCGCGCTGTGCATTGCCGCCCAGGTGGACGGCCTGCGCGCCGACCTGGTGCTGCTGCGTGCCGCACGCGCCTGGGCCGCCTGGCTGGGCGATGCCGAGGTCACGCCCGACCATGTGCAGGCCGTGGCCGAGCTGGTGCTGGTGCACCGCCGCAAGCCGGGCTCGCCGCAGCCGCAGCAGCCACAGCCGCAGCAGCCATCCCCACAGCAGGCGCCATCGAATCCGCCTTCGCAGTCGCCGGCACAAAGCCGGCCGCCTGCCCAGGCCACGGCCAACGGCGAAAGCGGCAGCCAACCCTCCGAGTCCGACTGGGGCGCCATGCCGCCCGAGCCCGTGGGCCTGCTGCGTGTCGCCGTGCCTTCGTTGCTGGCCCGCGAGGCCGCAAAGCCCGGAGCGCCCGCCGCAAAAAAAGCCTGAGCCCTCGCGGCCCCGCGCCACAGGCAAGGGATGCGAGGGCGGGCCAGCAGGCGGCCGGCCAGCCCCGGCTGGCCCAGGCGCAAGGCGGGCCGCCTACCGGCAGCTGGGACTGGCCGCGCACGCTGGCCGCGCGCGGCGCCCAGGCGCTGGCGCCCGAACATCTGCAGCGCCGCCGCGAGCCGCCGCAGGCCACGCGGCTGCATTGCTTTGTGCTCGATTGCTCGGCCTCCATGGCCGCCAGCGGCGCACTGGCGCGGGCCAAGGGCGTGCTGCTGTCGCTGATGGAAGAGGCCTACCGCCGCCGCGAGCAGGTGGCGCTGATCTGCTTTGCGGGCACGCGCGTGGAATTGCGCCTGCCGCCGCGCAAGGCTGCGGCCTGGAATGACGACTGGATCGCGCCCATCGGCGGGGGCGGCGGCACGCCGCTGCAGGCGGCCGTGGAGCAGGCGGGCCAGTTGCTGCAGCGCCATTGCGGCGCAGAGGCCTCCTGCCAGGGCTGGCTGTGGCTGCTCACCGACGGCCGCACGCGCGAGCGGCCCGCGCGGCCTGCGGCGGCGCAGGAGGCAGGCATCGTGGACTTCGAATCAGGCCGCGTGCGCCTGGGCCGGGCGGCTGCGCTGGCCGCCGCCTGGGACGCACGCCATGTGCGGGCCGATGATTTCGCAGGCTGATCTGCGGCTCTGACGAGGTCAGGCCGGCCAGCTCAGCTCGAACAGCGCGCCGCCGCGCTCGCCCGGCAGGCATTGCGCCCGCCCGCCATGGGCCTGGGCAATGGCCTGGACCACGGCCAGGCCCAGTCCGCTGCCCTTGCTGGCCCCCACGCCGGCGTTTTTGCGGCTGCGGGCGCCTTCGCCGCGCTGGAAGGCGTCGAAGATGCGCGGCGCAAGGTCCGCCGCCACGCCGGGGCCGCTGTCTTCCACGCGCACGGTGCACAGGCCCTGGCGCACGCGCGCGGCCACCAGCAGGGGGCCGGGCTGCGCATACAGCATGGCGTTCTCCAGCAGGGCCAGCAGGGCCTGGCGTATGCGCACGGGGTCGCAGACCACGGGCTGCTCGTCCAGCTCCAGCGCCAGTTGCAGGCCCGCCTGCTCCAGCGCCGGCCCCACGGCCAGGGTCACCGATCGCACCTCGCCGGCCAGGCAGGTCTGGCGCAGCTCCAGATGCAGGTGGCCGTTGTCCTGCAGGCCCAGCAGGCGCAGGTCGTCGATCAGGCGGGTCAGCCCCTCGACCTGGGTCATCAGGCTGGCCAGCATGTCCTTGCTGGGCAGGAAGACGCCATCGGACAGGCCTTGCAGCCGTCCGCTGAGGATGGTCACGGGCGTGCGCAGTTCATGGGCGATGGCCGCGCTCCAGAAGGCGCGCTCCTGCGCCATGCCTTCCAGGCGCTGGGCCAGGCTGTTGAAGTCGTGCACCAGCTGGGCGGCCTCGTGCAGCGCGCTGTCGTCGGTGTGCGCGCGCGCCGAGAGGTCGCCCTGGGCCAGCTGGCGCAGGCTGATGGCCACCGAGTCCAGCGAGGGCAGGATGCGCCGCGACAGCCGCGTGGCCACGAAGATGGCGATCAGCAGGGCGATGACCAGGGTCAGCAGCACCCAGGCCAGCTCCACGCTGGAGGGCATCCAGCCGTCGGAGACGCTGGCCGGGTGAAAGGTCAGCAGCAGTGCATAGAAGGCGTACGAACCCAGCACGCACAGCACGACCACGGCCAGCGTGACGGCCGACATGGTCAGCACCACCTGCCGGCGCAGGCCCGGCACTGCGCTCATGGATCCATCCCCAGCCGGTAGCCCACGCTGCGCACGCTGTCGGGCATGCCCTGCAAGCCCAGGCCTTCGAGCTTCTTGCGCAGCTTGCTGATGTGGCTGTCCACGGTGCGTTCCAGCGTGTGGCCTTCGGGCAGGCAACTGAGCAGCAGCTCGGCGCGGCTGAACACGCGCCGGGGCGAACGCACCAGGCTGGCCAGCAGGTTGAATTCGGTCACGGTGAGTTCGGGCACATGCGTGGCGCCCTGCACCTGCACGCTGACCTCGCGGCTGTCCAGGTCCACGCGAAAGGGGCCGGCCTGCAGCAGCTTGGTATCGCGGAGCCGGCCCTGGCCGCAGCGGCGCAGCACGGCCTGCACGCGCGCCACGACCTCGGCCGCATTGAAGGGCTTGCCCACGTAGTCGTCCGCGCCAATGCGCAGGCCGATGAGCTTGTCCACGTCCTGGTTGAGGGCGGTGAGCATGATGACGGGCGTGTCGCCGCGCCGGCGGATTTCGGACAGCACCTGCCAGCCGTCGAGGCGTGGCATCTGCACGTCGAGAAGAACGAGATCGGGTTTCAAGTGGTGGTGCAGTTCAAGGGCCTGCTGGCCATCGGCGGCATGGACGGTGCGCAGGTCGCTGCGGGCCAGGTAGGCGCACAGGATGTCTGCGATCTCGGGCTCGTCCTCGGCAACGAGGATGAGCGATGTCGATGGCTGGAAAGGCAAGGGCTGGGCAATGATAGAAGCCATTTTGGGTCGCGGCGGCGGCTGTGTTCATCTCCATCGTTCTTCCACATTTCCCGGGCCGAAATGCCATCGAAAGAACGCAAGCTGTTTCCCTGTGCCGCCGCCATTGGCCGGCATGCGAAACAAAGCGATGAATATGAAGTCACAGCGGCAGTGCCGTATGAGCGGGTGGAGCGGTCAGCTTTTGCAGCGGCTCCCTGAGTGAATGGCCCTTGCGGCAACACGCCGCAGGCCGAAGCCGCACCGGCAGGAGTTTCCTTCATCCCCATGCCTCCTGGCAATCTGGATTTGCATCCGGATGGCCCCTCAGATGATTCGGCGCCAGGCGCCGTATTTTTTCCGCAGCGCGCCCTGGCGCGCATTGAAAACCAGACCTCGCGTCCATGCCACAGTTCTTCATTCACCGGCCCGTCTTTGCCTGGGTCATCGCGCTGTTCATCGTGCTGCTGGGCGTGCTCGCCATCCCGCAATTGCCGATATCGCGCTATCCCACGGTGGCGCCGCCCACGGTGAGCCTGTATGCCACCTATCCGGGCGCCACGCCCAAGACGCTCAATGACTCCGTGGTCTCGCTGATCGAGCGCGAGCTGTCCAGCGTCCGCCACCTGCTGTACTTCGAGTCCTCGGTGGACACCTCGGGCTCGGCCGAGATCAAGGCCACCTTCAAGCCCGGCACCAACCCGGAGCTGGCCCAGGTGGATGTGCAAAACCGCATCAAGGCCGTGGAGCCGCGCCTGCCGCAGGCCGTGCGCCAGAACGGGCTGCAGGTGGAGTCGGCCACGTCGAGCTTTCTGCTGCTGGTGGGCCTGATCTCGCCGGGCGGCGAGTTCGACGAGCTGGCACTCAATGACTACATGGCGCGCAACATCGTGGAGGAGCTGCGCCGCATCGAGGGCGTGGGCCGCGTGCAGCTGTTCGGTACCGAGCAGGCCATGCGCGTCTGGGTCGATCCGGCCAAGCTGATTTCCTACGGGCTGTCCATGGGCGACCTCACCCAGGCCATACAGCAGCAGAACATGCAGATCGCCCCGGGCCGCGTGGGCGATGCGCCGACCGCGCCGGGCCAGCGCGTGACCACGCCGCTGACGGTGCAGGGCCAGCTGACCTCGCCCGCGCAGTTCGCGGCTATCGTGCTGCGCGCCCATGCCGACGGCTCCCGCCTGGTGCTGGGCGACGTGGCGCGCGTGGAGCTGGGCGCGCAGTCCTATGCTTTCTCCAACCGCGAGGACGGCAAGCCCGCCACCAGTGCCGCCGTGCAGCTGTCGCCCGGTGCCAATGCCGTGCGCACGGCCGCTGCCGTGCAAAAGCGCATGGCCGAGCTGGCCTCCATCCTGCCGCAGGGCATGCAGCACACCATCTCGTTCAACACCGCGCCCTTCGTCAAGATCTCCATCGAGAAGGTGGTGCAGACCCTGGTCGAGGCCATGGTGCTGGTCTTCCTGGTGATGTACCTGTTCCTGCAGAACCTGCGCTACACGCTGATCCCGGCCATCGTGGCGCCCGTGGCGCTGCTGGGCACCTTCGCCGTGATGCTGGTGGCGGGCTTTTCCATCAACGTGCTGACCATGTTCGGCATGGTGCTGGCCATCGGCATCATCGTGGACGACGCCATCGTCGTGGTCGAGAACGTGGAGCGCCTGATGGCCGAGGAGGGCCTGTCGCCGCGCGATGCCACGCTCAAGGCCATGAAGGAGATCACGGGCGCCATCATCGGCATCACCCTGGTGCTGACGGCGGTGTTCATTCCCATGGCGTTCGCCAGCGGCTCGGTGGGCGTGATCTACCAGCAGTTCACGCTGTCCATGGCCGTGTCCATCCTGTTCTCGGCCTTCCTGGCCCTGAGCCTGACGCCGGCGCTGTGCGCCACCTTGCTCAAGCCGGTGGCGGCAGGCCACCATGAGAAGAAAGGCTTCTTCGGCTGGTTCAACCGCGGCTTCGAGCGGCTGACGAACCGCTACGAGGCCCATGTCACGGGCCTGGTCCGGCGCACGGGCCGCATGATGCTGCTGTTCGCGGCCATCGTGGCCATCCTGGTGTTTGCGCTGCGCCAGCTGCCCTCGGCCTTCCTGCCCGAGGAAGACCAGGGCTACTTCATGACCTCCATCCAGCTGCCGGCCGATGCCACGGCCGAGCGCACGCTGGACGTGGTCAAGCGCTATGAGGAGCATGTGGCGCAGCGCCCCGGCATCGCCTCCAGCATCTCGGTGCTGGGCTTCAGCTTCGCGGGCTCGGGCCCGAACGCGGCCATGGCCTTCACCACGCTCAAGGACTGGGACCAGCGCAACGGCGCCACGGCCGGCGAGGAAGTCTCGCTCGCGCAAAAGGCCATGGAACACGCGCCCGAGGGCGCCATCATGGTGCTGCAGCCCCCGGCCATCGATGAGCTGGGCACTTCCTCGGGCTTCACCATGTACCTGCAGGACCGCACGGGCCAGGGCCATGCCGCGCTCAAGTCGGCCACCGACCAGTTGCTGGCGCTGGCCGGCAGCAGCAGCGTGCTGGGCTCGGCCTACCAGGACAGCCTGCCTTCGGGCACCAGCGTGCGGCTGGAGATCGACCGCCAGAAGGCCCAGGCCCTGGGCGTGGGCTTTGCCGCCATCAGCGAGACGCTGTCCACGGCCATGGGCTCGCTGTACGTCAACGACTTCCCCAACGCCGGGCGCATGCAGCAGGTCATCGTGCAGGCCGACGCGCCCGCGCGCATGCAGATCGATGATGTGCTCCGGCTGAACGTGCGCAACACTGCGGGCGGCATGGTGCCGCTGGCCGAGTTCGCCACGCCCGTGTGGTCCGAGACGCCGCTGCAGCTGGTGCGCTACCAGGGCTTCCTGGCGTCGCGCATCTCGGGCACGCCTGCGCCCGGCACGTCCAGCGGCGCGGCCATGGCCGAGATGGAGCGGCTGGCGGCCCAGCTGCCGCCCGGCTTTGCCGTGGCCTGGACCGGCCAGTCGCTGCAGGAGCGCCAGTCGGCCGCGCAGGCGCCCCTGCTCATGGCCCTGTCCATGCTGGTGGTCTTCCTGGTGCTGGCCGCGCTGTACGAGAGCTGGTCCATCCCGCTGTCGGTGATGCTGGTCGTGCCCCTGGGCCTGCTGGGCGCGGTGGCGGCCGTGCTGCTGCGCGGCATGCCCAACGATGTGTTCTTCAAGGTGGGCCTGATCACCATCATCGGCCTGTCGGCCAAGAACGCCATCCTGATCGTGGAGTTCGCCAAGCAACTGCGCGAGGAAGGCCAGGACCTGCGCGAGGCCGCCATCAAGGCCGCGCGCCTTCGGCTGCGGCCCATCCTCATGACCTCGCTGGCCTTTGCGCTGGGCGTGGTGCCGCTGATGCTGGCCTCGGGCGCCAGCGCCGAGACCCAGCACGCCATCGGCACGGGCGTGTTCGGCGGCATGGTCAGCGGCACGGTGCTGGCCGTGTTCTTCGTGCCCGTCTTCTTCGTCTTCGTCCTTGAATGGCAGCGGCGCATCGCCGGGCCGCGCGGCAGCGCGCGCCGGCCGCCGCCCGCTGCGGACCCCGGAACATAAACACATGCCCCTCTGGATCGCGCTCAACGCCCTGTGCTTTCAGGGCCGCCCGCCGGCACAGTCTTTGAACCCTTGCGCGCCATCGGCGCCTGCAGCCCCCGCGCGGCAGGCCGGGCCCACCGGACCCGAGCCGCCGCGTGCAAACGCAGGTGCGCATGCCGGCCCCCTTGGCCCCGACGGCGCCGATGGCGCCCCCTCCGGCACGGCCAGCACGTCCGTCCCATGATTTCTATAATGGCGGCTTCGTTCGCCATTGCAGGAGGTATTCGTCTCATGCGCCATTGATGCTGCCGCTGTCCCAGCGGCCCGCTTTTCCCGACCCTGCCCACCGCACGCGCAATGCATGCAAAGCGGCAAGGAACTGCGTTGGCATCCATGAACCGCGATATGACGAATACCACGATCACGCTCGACGGCGTTTCCTGCGTGCTGCCCGATGGCAGCCCCCTTTTCTCCGATCTTTCCGAAACCCTGGACCACCGCCGCACCGGCCTGGTGGGGCGCAACGGCGTGGGCAAGTCGCGGCTGGCGCGCATCCTGGCCGGGCTGGATGCGCCCTCGCAGGGCCGCTGCCTGCGCTTGGGGCAGGTGCTGTACCTGGCCCAGCGCACGGACTGGCACGACCAGCCTTCGGTGGCGGCGCTGGCCGGGCTGCAGCCCGCGCTGGAGGCGCTGGCGCGCATCGAGGGCGGCAGTTGCGAGCCCCGCGACTTCGAGCTGCTGGCCGACCGCTGGGACCTGCGCCAGCGCCTGCAGGCCCAGCTGGAGCTGGCGGGCCTGGGCCATCTGCGTGCCGATACGCCGGGCCACGCCCTCAGCGGCGGCGAGGCCATGCGCACGGCCCTGGCGGGCGCGCTGCTGTCGGGCGCCGACCACCTGGTGCTGGACGAGCCCAGCAACCACCTGGACCGCGAAAGCCGCCAGGCCCTGGCCGCGCAGCTGCAGCGCTGGCCCGGTGGCCTGGTCGTGGTCAGCCATGACCGCAGTCTGCTGCAGGGCATGGAACGCATCGTGGAGCTGTCGCCGCAGGGGCTTCGCAGCTACGGCGGCGGCTACGCCTTCTATGCCGAAGCCAAGGCACGCGAGATGGCCTCGGCGGTGCAACTGCTGGAGCAGCGCAAGCTGGAGCGGCGCCGCGAAACGCAGCAGCTGCGCGAGCAGCAGGAGCGCCAGCAGCGCCGCGAGGCGCGCGGCCGCCGCCAGGGCCAGGAGGCCAACCAGGCGCGCATTCTGCTGGACCGGCAAAAGGAGCGCAGCCAGGCGTCGGCCGGCCGCCTGCGCCGCCAGCATGCAGACACGCGCGAGGCGCTGGACCAGCGCGTGCGCGAGGCGGCGCGCCAGATCGACCTGCAGGCCGGCATCCGCATGCAGGCGCCGCCACCGGTAGGCGCTGCCTGCGACGTGGTGGCGCTGCTGGACGATGTGCTGCTGCCGTTTTCCCCGGGGCCGCGCCTGAACCTGTCTCTGTACGGCGGCCAGCGCCTGGCCGTGGCCGGTCCCAACGGCTGCGGCAAGACGCGCCTGCTCGATGTGCTGTCAGGCCGCCTTGCGCCCCAGGCGGGCGAGGTGCGCCGCATGCAGGCCTGTGCCTACCTGGACCAGCGCCTGTCCCTGTTGCAGCCCGGGCGCACGGTGATGGAGCAGTTGCAGGACGCCTGCCCCGGCACTCCCGTGGATGTGCTGCGCACGCGCCTGGCCTGGCTCGGGCTGGCGGCCCGGCAGGTGGAGCAGCCCGCGGGCCGGCTCAGCGGCGGCGAGCAGCTCAAGGCTGCCCTGGCCTGCGCGCTGCATGCCGAGCCGCCCGCGCCCCTGCTCCTGCTGGACGAGCCCTGCAACCACCTGGACCTGCCTTCCCTGCAGGCGCTGGAGGGCATGCTGCGCGGCTATGCCGGCACGCTGGTCGTGGTCTCGCATGACGAGGATTTTCTGCAGGCCATCGGGCTGACCGACCGCCTGGTGTGGTCGCCGCAGGGCTGGCGAATGGAGCCCGCCTAGCTTTCCTGCGCTATCAGCGCCTGCAGTGCGTTCACGTCGGTCACCAGCAGCGCCTGGCGCCCCTCCTTGCGCAGCAGGCCGCGCCGGGTGAGGGCGCCCAGCTCGCGCGTGACCTGCTCGCGGTTGGTGCTGATCTTGCTGGCCAGCACCGAGTGCGAAGGCACGGGGCTGATGAGGGCCGTGTGCTCGGGCGAGACGCCCGCCTCCCGGGCCAGGCGCAGCAGCTCCCTGTGCAGGCGCGTGGGCACGCCCAGGGTGCTCAGCTCCATGACGCGGTCGGTCAGCCGCCGCACCAGGCCGGCCAGGCCTTCCATCATGCGCAGGGCAACAGCGGGCTCGCGCGCCAGCAGGGCCAGGAAGTCCTGGCGCGAGAGGCTGGCCAGCAGCGAGGATTCCAGGGTGACCACATCGGTGGAGCGGGCCTGGCCGTCAATGGCCGCCAGGTCGCCGAAGTGCTCGCCGGGCCCGTAGTCGCGGAAGCTGACCTCGCGCCCGCCCGGCGAATAGGTGATGATGCGCACGCGCCCGCTGACCAGGAAGAACACGTCGCTGCCCGTGGAGCAGCGGCTGAACACGGGCTGGCGGGCCTGCAGCGGGCGCCATTCGCAGTCGGCCGCGATGCGGTCCAGGCTGGCGGTGCCCAGGCCCTCGAACAGGGTGATGCCGCGCAGGGCGAAGCTGGAAGGCGGGGTAGGGTGGGCCATGGAACCAATAGCGGGCGGAATGTACAAAGATTCTGGATCGGGCTGCGCTGTCCCAAGTTCCTTCAAGCCGCCATTGTTCCTGTCTTGTCCTGCCGTCGGGCGCATCATCCGTTTCCATGGCCCGTGTCCTTCCTCCGTCCCTGCCGTCCCTGCGCAGTCTCCACTGGTCCACCGGCCTGGTGCTGTGGACCTATGCGGCGCTGCACCTGTCCAACCATGCCCTGGGCCTGGTCTCGCTGGCCACGGCCGAGGCCGTGCGCGAGGTGGTCCACGGCGTGTGGCGATCCCTGCCCGGCAGCCTGCTGCTCTACGGCGCGCTGGCCGCGCACATGGCGCTGGCGCTGCAGGCGCTGGCGCGGCGGCGCAGCCTGCGCATGCCGGCGCTGGAGGCCGTGCGGCTGCTGCTGGGCCTGGGCCTGCCGCTGCTGCTGGCCCTGCACGTGCCGGCCACGCGGCTGGCGCAGGAGGCCTGGGGCGTGGACCCCTCGTATGCGCGCATCGTGCGTTCTTCCTGGAATCCGTCCAGCATGGCCATCCAGCTGCTGCTGATGGCGGCCGCCTGGACCCATGGCTGCATGGGCATGCACATGGCCCTGCGTGCACGCGGCTGGTGGCGGCGCTGGCAGCCGCTGCTGCTCACGGCCGCCGTGCTGCTGCCCGTGCTGGCGGCGCTGGGCATCGTCTCCATGGCGCGCGAGATCGCGGCGGCCGGTGTGCCCGCGCCGGCCGGGCCTTCGCCGCAGGCGGTGCAGCTGCTGCGCGATCTGACATCGGGGCTGCGCCAGGGCTGGCTGGCCGGCCTGGCTGCCTTGCTGGCCGGCCCCTGGCTGTGGCGGCGCATGCGCCTGCGCGGCGCCCGCCAGGTGCTGCTGCACTATCCGGGCCGCACGGTGCAGGTGCCCCAGGGCATGAGCGTGCTCGAAGCCAGCCGCGAGCATGGCATTGCCCATTTGTCGCTGTGCGGCGGCAGGGCGCGCTGCTCCACCTGCCGCGTGCGCGTGTCCGGCCCGGCGGCCCACCTGCCTGCGCCGGGGCGGGACGAGCGCCTCACGCTGGAGCGCGTGGGCGCGCCGCAGGACGTGCGGCTGGCCTGCCAGCTGCGGCCCACGGGCGATGTGCAGGTGGCGCCGCTGTTCCGCTCGCCGGCAGCCGCCCAGGCCGGGCGCGCGGGCCAGGAGCGCGAGGTCCGCGAAGTGCGCGAGGTGGCCATCCTGTTCGTGGACCTTCGCCGTTGGTCCGGCCTGGCCGAGCGGCAATGGCCCGTGGACCTGTCCTGGGTGCTGGACCAGTATTTCGAGCGCGTGGGCCAGGCCGTGCACGACAGCGGCGGCATGGCCAACCAGTTCATCGGCGACAGCGTGATGGCCATCTTCGGCCTGGACACCGACCTGGATACGGCCTGCCGCCAGGCCGTGCAGGCCAGTGCCCTCATCGACCGGCGCATGCAGGAGTGGAGCGCGAGCTTCGAGGCGCAGTTCGGCCAGCCGGTGGATTTCGGCATGGGGCTGCACGCGGGGCGCGCCGCCGTGGGGCGCGTGGGCTTCGAGCACACCACCACCTTCACGGCCGTGGGCGAGGTGGTCAACACGGCCAGCCGCCTGCAGGAGTACACCAAGAGCGCCCAGGCGCGGCTGGTGCTGTCGCTGGAGGTGGCGCGCCGCGCGGGCGTGGCCGATGGCCTGGGCGAAGCCCGGCAGGTGCAGGTGCGCGGGCGCTCCGAGCCCTTGCAGGCCCTGCATGTGGCGCGGCCCGGCCTGCAGTGGCCCTGAGCGTGGATGGTGAGCGTGGGAGCTGGAGAGTTTGCGCAAAGCTGTGCGTTTAGGCACTGACGCGCAGGCGGGCGAAGACGAGACTGCAGCCATGCAGAACGCAATCACGCGCTGCAGGATTTGACAAAGGATTCGCCATGAAGCACGCAAAGACCCTCTTCGCCATCACCGCCCTTTCTGCCGCACTTTCCTCCGCGTTGTGGCCGGGCATGGCCTCGGCCGCACCGGCTGCCACGGTATCTGCAGAAACCTGGTTCGGCGCCGAGCCCGTCAGCTCCGGCCCCGCGCTGTCGCGCGCCGAAGTGCAGGCCGACCTGGCCCTGTGGAACCGCGCCGGCCTCAACGTCTACCGCGAGTCCGACGTGAACCACTGGGATGCCGACTACCAGCAGCGCCTGGCCCAGTACCAGCGCCTGCGCAGCGGCCCCGAGTACCTGGCCGAAGTGCAGCGCCTGGGCGGCTCGGTGAAAGCGGCCGAAGGCCAGGGTTCCGGTCGTGTCCCGGGTTGAGCCGACGATGCGCGCCGCCACGCATTCCACTGCCCATGCCGCCGCATCGCCCTGGGCCGACTTCGCGCCGCTGCTGGCCCGGGTGCTGCTGAGCCTGCTGTTCATCTACAGCGGCATCGGCAAGCTGATGGGGCCGGAGGGCACCATGGCCTATATCGCCAAGGCGGGCCTGCCGCTGCCCATGCTGTCGTATGCCATGGCGCTGGTGGTGGAGCTGGGCGTGGCCACGGCCCTGCTGCTGGGCTGGCGCACCCGCGAGGCCGCGGCCGTGATGGCCGTGTTCAGCGTCATGTCGGCGCTGATGTTCCACAACCAGTTCGGCGACAAGGGCCAGCTGGTGCAGTTCCTGAAGAACCTGGCGATCGCCGGGGGATTCGTGCAACTGATGCTGGCGCCCGTGGCGCGCTGGAGCCTGGACGCGCGGCGCAAGGCCTCGCGTTGAGCACGAGCCAGTGATTCCTGGCGCTGTGCGTTACCCATAGCCCATGAAACCGGCGCGCCCGAAAAGCCAGGGACACCGAGGAAGGGCCTACGCCGGCCGCGCCGCCCCGCCCCGAGGGTGTCGTCCCCCTCCCTCGCGAAGCGAGTAGAGAGGGGGAAGCGGCGTCAGCCGCTCAGGGGGTGTCTTTGTTTCACACCTTGATGCCCTTCTCAGCCAGGCGTCGGGCATAGGCGGCCAGGATCAGCCGCTCCGAATGCACCAGGTATTCATTGAGCGCGGCAGCGGCCTCGGCCGGCTTGCCGTCCTCGAACTGCTGCAGGATGCGCGCATTCATGTCCACATAGGGCGCATGCAGGAAGTGCGGGTCGCGCAGCAGGCCGAAGGCCAGGCGCAGCTCGGCCAGCAGATGCTCGAACATGGTGTCCAGGCGCTCGCTGTCGGCCAGCTGCACCACGGCCTTGTGGAAACTCATGTTGGCCGTGCCCACGCCGGACCAGTCCTGGGCCTCGCGGTGGCGCTGTGCCGCTTCCACGGCTTCGCGCATCAGGCTGCGCGCCGGGTGCATGGGATAGGCCTGGGCCAGGGCCTGGCACTCCACCATGCGGCGCACGCGGTAGATGTCGATGATGGAGGCGATGCTGGGCGCCGCCACCGACACGCCCTTGTTGGGCTCGTGCACCAGCAGCCCCTCCTTGGTCAGCAGCCGGAAGGCCTCGCGCAGCGTGTTGCGCGAGATCTGCAGGCTTTCGCTGAGCGAGGCTTCCGACAGCTTCTGCCCGGGCTCCCAGGCACCATCGATGAGCTTGCTGCGCAGCTGCTCGGTCACGCGGTCGGTCAGGTTGAGGATGTCGGTGCTGCGGGTCATGGTGGTCGGGATGCAAGGGCCAGAGCGCAGTGTAGCCAGCGCCGGGCCGGTCGCCGGTTTCGTGCAGTGCTCAGGTGGGGTGTTGCAGCCGGGCGAAGGCCTGCAGCGTGCTGTCCACGGCGGCATCGTCGATATGGCGGTGCGTGACCAGGCGCAGCAGGCCGGCGCTGCCCGTGCGCACCAGCACGCCGGCCTGGGCCAGGCGTGCTTGCCACAGGCGCGCTTCGGCCGCGCTGGTGTCAACGCGAACCTGGACGATGTTGGTCTGCGGCAGTTCGGCCGCGCACCAAGCCGGGTCGATGGCGCGCAGGCCCTGGTGCAGGCGGCAGGCGCGCGCATGGTCGTCGGCCAGGCGCTCGACCATGTGCTCCAGTGCCACCAGCCCTGCCGCCGCAATCACGCCGGCCTGGCGCAGGGTGCCGCCGAGCATGCGCCGTATGGTGCGCGCCCGCGCGATGAAGTCGGCCGGCCCCATGAGCACCGAGCCCACGGGCGCGGACAGCCCCTTGGACAGGCAGACGGTGACCGAGTCCGTGTGCGCAGCCATCTCGCGGCAGGACAGGCCCAGGGCCACGGCGGCATTGAACAGGCGCGCGCCATCGGTGTGCACGGGCACGCCATGGCGGCAGGCCAGCGCATGCACGGCGGCCAGCGCCTGGGGCCCGGCGACGGTGCCGCCCCGCGCATTGTGCGTGTTCTCCACGGCCACCACCGCGCTGGGGCAGCGTGCGGAGATGGCGGTGTCCAGCGCCGCCTCCAGCGCGGGCAGGGCGATCAGGCCGCCGTCGCCGGCCAGGCTGTGGTAGTGCATGCCGGTCAGGCCCGCGGCGGCGCGCTCGGCGTTCAGCAGATGGCTGCCGGCCTCGGCCAGCACCTCGCCGGGCATGCGGCCATGGGCGAGCACGGCCACCAGATTGCCCATGGTGCCGCTGACCACGAACAGGCCCGCAGCCTTGCCGAAGCGCTGGGCTGCGGTCTCCTCGAGCGCGCGCACGGTCGGGTCGCCGTCCAGGCCGTCATCGCCCAGCGGGGCGCGGGCCATGGCTTCGAGCATCTGCGGCGTGGGGCGCGTGACGGTATCGCTGCGCAGGTCGATGGCGTCGGGAAGAGGGTGCAGGCTGGACATCAGTCGGCCTTGATGTTGCGTTCCTTGACGACGCGCGCCCAACGCGCCGCGTCGGTCTCTATCTGGGCGCCGAACTCTGCCGCAGTGCGGGGCGTCAGCTCCAGCCCCAGGGACTGCAGCTTGGCCTGCAGCGCGGGCGTGGCCATGGCGCGGGCCACGGCATCGTGCAGCGTGGTCTGGATGCCGGAGGGCAAACCGGCAGGCCCCAGCAGGCCGAACCAGTGCAGCACGGTCAGGCCGCGCACGCCGCTTTCGCCCAGCGTGGGAACCTGGGGGAGGGCCGGCGAGCGTTGGGCGCTGGTGGTGGCCAGGGCGCGCAGCGCACCGCTTCGGATATGCGGGATCACGGTGGGTGCCGAGGCGAACATGCTCTCGGTATGCCCGGCAACCACATCGGCAATGGCCTGCCCAGAGCCCTTGTAGGGGATGTGGGTGATGAAGGTGCCGGTCTGCTGCTTGAACAGCTCACCCGCCAGATGCGTGGCCGTGCCCGTGCCGCCCGATGCAAGGTTGAGCCGGCCCGGCTGCGCCTTGGCCAGGGCCACGAATTGCTTCACGCTCTGCGCCTTGAAATTCGGGTTGACGGCCAGCACCAGCGGCGATGATCCGATCAGGGCCACGGGCGTGAAGTCCTTGAGCGCGTCGTAGGGCGTCTTGTACAGGCTGGGCGTGATGGTGTGCGGCATGTCGGCCATCAGCAGCGTGTAGCCGTCAGGCGCGGCCCGCGCCACCATTTCTGCGCCCAGCATGGCCGAGGCCCCGGGCCTGTTGTCCACGACCACGGGCTGGCCCAGTTCACGCGACAGTTCCGTGCCCAGCGCGCGGGCGATGTTGTCCGAGCCGCCACCGGCCGTGTAGGGAACGATGATGCGCACGGGCTGCGCCGGCCATTTCTGCGCCGGCGCAAGGCCGGGCAGGGCAGCGGCGGCCAGGATGAGCAGACGGCGTGGCACGCCGCGTTGGGAAGCGCAGGGCACAAGGCGGTGGCGTTCGGCAGGCATGGCGAGAACTCCTTGGTGCGGCGAGAGAAAGAAACCATCGCGGCCCGGCCCGCAAGCCGCCACCGGCATCAACCGATGAAGCGCCCCGCGTTGCCCAGCACGCCCAGGTCGATGAAGCTGGAGCCCACATGCGGCGGCTGGCCGCTGTAGTCGATCACAAAGCCGCCCATGTCCCAGTTGCGCATGCCGGCCAGCGCCGAGCGCAGCCTGGCCTGGGTGGGGTCGCGGCCGGCGCGTTCCAGGCCCTCGGCCAGCACGCGTGCATTCACATAGGCTTCCAGCGAGCCCATGGAGAACTCCTGCTGGCCGTGGGCGCGCAGGGCCGATTGGTAGTCGCGCACCAGTTGCAGCCGGGCCTGATGGGGCGCGGGGACGACCATGGTCATGGCAAGGCCCCGGGCATCGTCGCCCAGCGGCTTGAGGCTGTCGTTGGGCAAGGTCACGCTCAGGCCCGTGAGCAGCACGCCGGGCACGCTTTTGCGCAGGCCGCGCACCAGCGCGACCGACACCGTGCCGGCCGTGGCCAGCAACACGGCGGACGGACGGGCCGCATGCACTTTGTTCAACACTTCGGCCAGGTTCTTGCCATCGGTGGCAATGGCCGCCTGTACGGAGGGGGCCATCTTCCCGGCTTCCAGTGCGCGTGTGGCGTCTTCCAGTATTTCCCGGCCGTAGGCGTTGTCCAGGTAGACGATGCCGATGCCCTTGAGGCCCATGCCTGCAAGCCGCTGTATCAGTCGGTGGACCTCATTGGTGTAGCTGGCCCGGACATGGAAGACGTTGCGCGCGCCCTTGCGCAGCGACGAGGCGCCCGTGATCGGCGCCACGTAGGGAACGCCAGCCTCTTCGATCAGCGGAATGATGGCCGCATTGTTGGGCGTGCCGTTGCACGACAGCAGGGCGAAGGCCGTGCCCTTGGACAGCATCTGCCGCACGTTGTCGGCCGAGCGCTGGGGCACATAGCCATCGTCCACGATCTGCAGCTGCAGCGTGCGGCCGTGAATTCCGCCGCGGGCATTGATCTGCGCCATGGCCGCTTCCGTGCCCAGCTTGATGTCGGTGCCGTATGCGGCCAGCGGGCCGCTCAGTGACACCGTGGAGCCGATGGTGATGGCTTTGGCGGACAGGCCGGCCTCGTCGGCAAAGGCATTGCGCACGAAGGCCGGCGCCAGGGCCGGGACCGCTGCGATGGCCGCAGCGCTGGGACCCAGGGAAACAATCTGACGGCGTCGCATGGATTCAGGGCTCGGGCAAGGTGGGTTGGGAGCAGGAAGGGCCATTCACGACGCCTGCCGCGCATGCGCCCCGCGCTGGGAGCGCGGCCCATTGTAGGAGGCGGCCTTGCCGCAGGCGATACCGGCGCAGGGGCATTGTTGCATTCATGTCTTCTATCGGTATTCAATCATCGATAGTTTTACTGACTTTGGCAAGAACCCTGTCAGTGCACATTGCGTAGGCAGGTGTATGCGGGTTTGTACTATCAGTATGCGTTGATTGTCTTAATCACAATTCGTTTCTGTAAGACAAATTACTAGTTTTGTTGAACAAAACCAGGTCGGCAGCGCACTCCTTGCCACCGGGTTGGGCATGCGGGGTGGCTCGACGGCCGTCGCGCACCGGGGGTGTGAAGGGGGAATCAACATGCTGACTGACGTCAATCTCTGGCCGCTTATCGGGGTGGCCATCATCGTTGCGGGCTTCGTGCTGCGCTTCAATCCCATGCTGGTCGTGATCGTCACGGCCATCGGCACGGCACTGGCGGCGGGCTTTCCCGTCGACAAGGTGCTGGCCACCATCGGCACGGGCTTCATCAAGACGCGCAACCTGCCGCTGATCATCCTGCTGCCGCTGGCCGTGATCGGCCTGCTGGAGCGCCATGGCCTGCGCCAGCATGCGCAGAACTGGATCAGCTCCATCAAGTCGGCCACCGCTGGCCGCCTGCTCATCGTCTACCTGGCGGCGCGCCAGCTGACGGCCGCCGTGGGCCTGACCAGCCTGGGCGGGCATCCGCAGATGGTGCGTCCGCTGCTGGCGCCCATGGCCGAAGGCGCGACCCAGTCGCGCTTCGGCATCCTGCCCGCCAAGGTGCGTGACAAGCTGCGCGCCTACTCAGCCGCCACGGACAACGTGGGCCTGTTCTTCGGCGAGGACATCTTCGTGGCCTTCGGCGCCATCGTGCTGATGACCACCTTCCTGAAGGAAGCCGGCATCGAGGTCGAGCCCATCCACGTCGCGCTGTGGGGCATTCCCACGGCCATCTGCGCCTTCGTGATCCACGCCTGGCGCCTGGGTCGCCTGGACCGCATGCTCGAGCGCGAGCTGGCCCAGTACAAGGCGGGCGTCGCAGCCGACGCGGCCAATGCCAACGCCACCCAAGCCAAGGGAGCCTGAAATGACGCTGACCATCCAACACCTGTACTACCTGGTCGGCTTCGTCCTGGCCGTCACGGCCGTGATGACGCTGCGCGATGCCAGCAATCCCAAGCGCTGGTCCAGCGGCCTGTTCTGGGCGCTGTATGCGGCCGTGTTCCTGGTGGGCCATGAGCTGCCCCCCATGGTGGTGGGCGTGATCGCCGTGGCCATGGCGCTGATCGCCGGCTTCGGTGGCGTGGGCAGCGGCCGCCACGCGCCGCGCAGCGATGCCGAATACCTGGCCAGCGCCAAGCGCCTGGGCAACAAGCTGTTCGTGCCGGCCCTGGCGATTCCGCTGATCACCATGGTGGGCACGCTGAGCGCCTCGCACCTGGTCTTCGGCGGAACGCCCCTGCTGGACCCCAAGGCCACCACGCTGGTGAGCCTGGGCGTGGGCTGCGTGCTGGCGCTGGGCCTGGCCTGCTGGCTGACCCGCGAGACGCCGGCCCAGGGCATGCGCGAATCGCGCCGCCTGACCGATGCGCTGGGCTGGGCCCTGGTGCTGCCCCAGATGCTGGGCATGCTGGGCCTGGTGTTCTCGGACGCCGGCGTGGGCAAGGCCGTGGCCTATGTGACCACCACCTATATCAACATGGACATCCGCTTCGTGGCCGTGGCCGTCTACGTGCTCGGCATGGCGCTGTTCACGGTGGTGATGGGCAATGGCTTCGCGGCCTTCCCGGTGATGACGGGCGGCGTGGGCGTGCCCATTCTGGTGGGCGTCTACCATGGCGACCCGGCCGTGATGGCGGCCATCGGCATGCTCTCGGGCTACTGCGGCACCCTGCTGACGCCCATGGCGGCCAACTTCAACCTGGTGCCCGCCGCGCTGCTGGAGATCGACAAGAATGCCGTGATCCGCGCCCAGGTGCCCACGGCCCTGGCCCTGCTGACGGCCAACGTCTTCCTCATGTATTTCCTGATGTTCCGTTAAAGGACGGACTGTTGCCATGACCGATTCCACTTCCCCGCGCATCCTGGTGACCGGCTTCGAGCCGTTCGAGCAGGACCCTGTCAATCCCTCGTGGGAAGTGGCGCGTGCCCTGCATGGAGAGATCGTGGAGGGCGCCACCGTCCACGGCCTGCAGCTGCGCTGCGTGTTCGGCGAATCGCTGCGCCAGCTGCAGGAGGCGCTTGCGCAGCTGCAGCCGGTGCTGGTCATCAGCCTGGGCCTGGCCGGCGGCCGCAGCGAGTTCACGCCCGAGCGCGTGGCCATCAATATCGACGACGCCCGCATTCCCGACCATGCGGCGCGCCAGCCCGTGGACCAGGTGGTGATCCCGGGCGCGCCCGCCGCGTACTTTTCCACGCTGCCCATCAAGGCCGTGGTGCACAACCTGCGTGCGCGGGGCATTCCGTCTTCCGTGTCCAACACGGCGGGCACCTTTGTCTGCAACCACGTGTTTTTCGCGCTCATGCACTGGCTGGCCCAGGGCAAGGCTGCGCCGGGTGCGCGGGGCGGCTTCATCCATGTGCCGGCCCTGCCTGAGCAGGCAGCGCGCAAGCCGGGCATGCCCAGCATGTCGCTGGCCGACCAGGTGGCTGCCGTGCGCGAGACCATCCGCACGGCCCTGACCGTGTCCCAGGATCTGAAGGAAAACGCCGGCCAGCTGCACTGAACCCCGTGCACCGAGTCCGGTGAGGAGAGAACGATGAAAATTGACCTGAACAGTGATCTTGGCGAGAGCCTGGGTGGATGGCGCATGGGCGACGATGCCGCCATGCTCGATATCGTCAGCAGCGCCAACGTGGCCTGCGGATTCCATGCCGGCGACCCGGCAGGCATCCTGGAGACGCTCAAGGCCGCCCGCGCGCGCGGCGCCATCGTCGGCGCCCATGTGTCCTATCCCGACCTGGTCGGCTTCGGCCGGCGCAACATGGACGTGGCCAGCGCCGACCTGGTGGCCGGCGTCATCTACCAGATCGGCGCGCTGCAGGGCCTGGCCCGCGTGGCTGGCACCGAGGTGCGCTACGTCAAGCCGCACGGCGCGCTCTACAACACCATCGCCCACGACAGGCGCCAGGCCACCGACGTGATCACGGCCATGCGCGCCATCGACCCCAGCCTGGTGCTGGTGGCGCTGGCCGGCTCGCCCCTGATCGACTGGGCGCGCGACGCAGGCCTGACCGTGGTGGCCGAGGCCTTTGCCGACCGGGGCTACACGCCCGAGGGCACCCTGGTCTCGCGCCGCGATCCGGGCGCCGTGCTGCACGACGTGGACCAGATCGCCGCGCGCATGCTCATGCTGGTGCGCGAAGGGGTGGTCGAGGCCGTGGACGGCAGCCCCGTGCGCATTGCCGCCGACTCCATCTGCGTGCATGGCGACAGCCCGGGAGCCGTGGCCATCGCACGCCATCTGCGCGAGCGTTTCGAGCAGGAGGGCGTGCGCATTTCCTCCTTCGCAGGTTGAGGAGTGGCCATGCGCTTTCTACCTGTCAACCGCCAGGCCCTGCTGGTGGAGCTGGTCGACCTGGATGAAACCCTGGCCCTGCTGGGCTCGCTGCAGCGCGAGCCCATCGCCGGCGTGCAGGAGCTGGTGCCGGCCGCGCGCACCGTGCTTGTGCAGTTCACCCCCGCCCAGGTGGGCGTGGCCGAGCTGGTGAACCGCATCGCCGCGCGTGACCTGAGTCAGCGCGCCGAGCGCAGCGATGTGCTGGTCGAAATCCCCGTGCACTACGACGGCGAGGACCTGGCCGATGTGGCGCAGCTGCTGGGCATCACGCCCGAGGAAGTCGTGCGCCGCCACACGGGCAGCGAGTACGCCGTGGCCTTCACGGGCTTCGCGCCCGGCTTTGCCTACCTCAGCGGGGGCGATCCGATCTTCAACGTGCCGCGCCGCACCACGCCGCGCACGCGCGTGCCGGCCGGCTCCGTGGCGCTGGGCGGCACGTTCAGCGCCGTCTATCCCCAGGCCAGCCCGGGCGGCTGGCAACTGATAGGCCGCACCTCGGCGCGCATGTGGGACCTTGCGCGCGAGCTGCCTGCGCTGCTGCAGCCCGGCTACCGCGTGCGCTTTGTCGATGCCGCAGGCATGGAGCAGGCGGATGCCGAACCTGCACCCGCTGTCGTGCAGGCCGAACTGCCAGAGGGCAACGCGCTGCGCGTCAAGGCCACCGGGCTGATGACGCTGTTCCAGGACCGGGGCCGCCTGGGCCAGGCCGGGCAGGGCGTCTCGGCCTCGGGCGCCATGGACCAGGCAGCCTTCAAGGCCGCCAACCGCCTGGTCGGCAATGCCAGCGACCTGGCCGTGCTGGAGACCGTGGGCGGTGGCCTGTCGCTGCAAAGCCAGGGCGAGACCGTGGTCGCCATCACGGGCGCCGATGCGCCCCTGACCGTGACCACCGGGTCCGGCCAGCGCTGGAGCGTGCCGCGCTACCAGGCCGTGGCCCTGGCCGATGGCGACCTGCTGACCATTGCCCAGCCCGTGGCCGGCGCGCGCTGCTATGTGGCCGTGCGCGGCGGCTTTGCCGTCACGCCCGTGCTGGGCAGCGCCTGCACCGACACCCTGGCGAATGTCGGCCCAACCGCCCTGGCCGTGGGCCAGATCCTGCCCGTGCGGGCTGCGGACCGCACGGCCGTGTCCGCACCCGAGCTGCCGCCCGAGTCCCTGCCCATCGCCGGGCAGGACGTGGTGCTGGACGTGGAGCTGGGCCCGCGCACCGACTGGTTCACGCCCGAGGCCGTGGCCCTGCTGGCCGCGCAGCGCTGGCAGGTCACGCCGCAATCGAACCGCGTGGGCCTGCGCGTGGCGGGCGAGCGGCCCCTGGCGCGCGCCGTGGCCGGCGAGCTGCCCAGCGAAGGCACGCCGCTGGGCGCCATCCAGGTGCCTCCCAGCGGCCAGCCCGTGCTGTTCCTGGCCGACCATCCGCTGACGGGCGGCTACCCTGTCATCGGCTGCGTGGCGCCGCACCACCTCGATCTGGCCGGCCAGATTCCCGTGGGCGCCTGGATCCGCTTCAACCCCATCCGCGCCTTCGAGGAATATTCCCCCGGCGCGCAAGGCGCCCAGCGCCTGCAGAACAATTGAAGGTATTGCGATGAAAAAAGTCCTGATTGCCAACCGTGGCGAGATCGCCGTCCGCATCGCCCGCGCCTGCGCCGACTACGGCGTGAAATCCGTGGCCGTCTACGCCGATGCCGACATCGACGCCCTGCACGTGCGCATGGCCGACGAGGCCTATGGCCTGGACGGCGAGCGCCCGGCCGACACCTACCTGAACATCGCCAAGCTCATCGCCATCGCGCACAAGAGCGGCGCCGACGCCGTGCACCCCGGCTACGGCTTCCTGTCCGAAAGCGAAGCCTTCGCGCGCGCCGTGCTGGATGCGGGCCTGCGCTGGATCGGCCCCACGCCCGAGACCATCGCCAAGCTGGGCGACAAGGTCGAGGCGCGCAAGATCGCCCTGCAGGTCGGCGCTCCCCTGGTGGCCGGCACGCCCGACCCCGTCAAGGATGCCGGCGAAGTGCTGGCCTTTGCCCAGCAGCACGGCCTGCCCATCATCATCAAGGCCGCCTTCGGCGGCGGCGGGCGCGGCATGAAGATCGCGTGGCGCATGGACGAGGTCGAGGAGCTCTTTCACTCGGCCGTGCGCGAGGCCGTCACCGCCTTCGGCCGCGGCGAATGCTTTGTCGAGCAATTCCTGGACCGCCCCCGCCACATCGAGGCCCAGGTGCTGGCCGACACCCACGGCAACGTGGTCGTGCTGGGCACGCGCGACTGCTCGCTGCAGCGGCGCAACCAGAAGCTGGTGGAAGAGGCCCCGGCGCCCTTCCTCAGCGACGAGCAGCGCGCCCGCATCCACAGCTCCGCACGCGACATCTGCGCGGCGGCCGGCTACGTCAGCGCGGGCACGGTGGAATTCCTGTTGAGCCAGACGGGCGCCATCTCCTTCCTCGAAGTCAACACGCGCCTGCAGGTCGAGCACCCCGTGACCGAGCAGACCACGGGCGTGGACCTGGTGATCGAGCAGCTGCGCGTGGCCGACGGCCTGCCCCTGTCCATCACCGAAACCCCGGCGCCGCTGGGTCACTCCATCGAATTCCGCATCAACGCCGAAGACGTGGGCCGGGGCTTCCTGCCCACGCCCGGCCCCGTGGTGCGGTTCGACCCGCCCTCGGGCCCCGGCGTGCGCCTGGACACGGGCGTGCAGACCGGCTCGGTCGTGCCCGGCAGCTTCGACTCGCTGATGGCCAAGCTCATCGTCAGCGGCGCCACCCGTGAACAGGCCCTGGCCCGCGCACGCCGCGCCCTGGCCGAGTTCCGCATCGAAGGCCTGTCCTCCGTCCTGCCCTTCCACCGCGCCGTCATCGGCCATGCCGACTTCGTGGGCAACGACGGCTTCAAGGTCCACACGCGCTGGATCGAATCCGACTTCGCCGAACCCCTGGCCGCCGCCGTGCGCGCCGAGCCGCTGCCCGACGCCAGCCTGGTGCGCTGCGCGGTCGAGATCGACGGGCGACGGGTGTCGCTGGGCCTGCCTGCGGTGCTGCTGCAGGGGCTGGCATCGGCTGGCGGCGGTGTGGCTGCCGCGCCGGCTGCCGAATCTGCCGTGGACCCCGCTGCCGTCACCTCACCCATTGCAGGGAATCTGCATGCGTGGAAGGTGGCCGATGGCGACACCGTCCAGGAAGGCGATGTGATTGCCGTCATGGAGGCCATGAAGATGGAGATGCAGGTGACTGCGCATCGCAGCGGGGTGGTGGCTTTGGTGGCTGAGGCGGGGAAGGCGCAGGTGCTGGGGGCTGTGATTGCTCGGATTGGCTGATTTCTGGTTGACCTGTTTTTGATTGTGTTGTGCCTCTGGCGGCAGGAGCCGGGTTTCGGCCCGGCGGCCGACCTACTTTCTTATCGCGCGATAAGAAAGTAGGCAAAGAAGCGCGCCCCAAACTGCCCACGACCCCTTCGCTTCGCTACGGGGCGACCTGCGTTGGGCGGGATGCGGGGTGCGCCGTGAAACTCGTTGCGCGCTGCGCGCTTCACTCAAACATCACGGCGAGCTAGACAACGAAGCAGCCCTGTCCTTCGGCAGGGCTGCCACCCCGCATCCCGCCCAACGCAGGCGTGGGCAGAAGGGGGGAGGCTGGGGAACAGCCAACAGCAAAATGCCAAAGGCCAGAAATGCAAACAGCCGACGCGCCACCGCTGCGCTCGGCTGTTTTCTCATAGAGGCCGAGCGAAGCGACGGCCCGGGCAAACTCCCCGTATGTCCGCGCCTGCGGCGTGGTGGTTGCGGGGTTGCAGTCCTGCCGAAGGACAGGACTGCTTCGTGATCTGACTCGCTGCGGTTGTCTGAGCGGAGTTCACGCAGTGAACGCAGCGAGTTCCGCAGCGAACCCCGCAACCGCCACGACGCAGGTTGCCCCGCAGCGAAGCGAAGGGGTCGCGGACATCCGGGTCGCCTTTTCTTGGCCTACCTTCTTTTGGCGAAGCAAAAGAAGGTAGGTCGGCCGCCGGGCCGAGACCCGGCCTCGAAAAACAACCCCCCGGCAGGGAACAAAACAGATCCCTGGACCCATCAGGAAGACTCAGCGCCCACCCTGAAAACTACGCGTGCTGTACAGATCCGCCGGCAGCCGCGACAGCAGCGGCAGACCAGACACCGCATCCACCGGCTGCCTCTCGATGTAGTTGAAGAACACATCGGAATCGAGCACGCCAATGTCCAGACGGCGCGCATCAGGCACGGCCGCCAGCGTCTTGTAGCCATCGCCACCCGTGGCATTGAAGCTCAGCACGAACAGCTTGTACGTGCGCGCCGTATCCAGCGGCTTCCACGTCTTGCTCGCGTTGTCATACACCTCGATGCCCGACACGCGCTGGCCGGCCGCCGCTGCCGCATTCACGTCAAAGCGCAGGCCGCCCGTGTAGGGGTAGGGGCCGGTCGTGCCGCTGGGGCCGTAGACGGCCTGCAGGCCGTCCTCGAGCATGCCCTTGACTTCCGTGCCGGTGATGTCCAGGCGGAACAGCTTGTTGCCGAAGGGCAGGACCTGGATGACCTGGGCGGCCGTGGTCTGGCCCAGCAGCGGGATGCGCACGCCGCCGCCGCTTTGCAGGGTGATGTCGGCGCCGCCGTAGTGGCGGTTGGCTTCTTCCAGGTAGGCCTGGGCCACGAGCTGCTGGATGTCGCCGCCGCGCACGCTGACGCTGCCTTCGGCATTGCAGGCGGCGCTGGACTGGCTGTAGTTCATGGTGCCGACGCCGCCGGGCACGCGGCGCGAGCACAGTTCCTGGGGCACGGTGGCGACCTGCTTGAGGTTGAACTGGGCAACCTTGTCCTTGAAGGGCTGCAGCGCGGCGGTGGCCTTGGCCGAGGGCGTGGTCACGCGCAGCACGCCGGTGGCGGCGGCGCTGGCCTTGAGCGCGGTCTTTTGCGCATCGGTGGCGGCCTTGCCGGCGATGGTGAAGCTGTCGCCGATCAGCACATGGGGCGTGCCCGTGCACTGGGTGACGCGGCCGTCGGCGTCGAACTGGACCTTGAGGTCGCCGACGACCTGGGCGTACTCCCAGGCCTGGACCACGCAGACGGGGCTGCCGTCCCTGTCGGCCAGGCGCGTGGGGTAGGCGCCGCCCGGTGTGCCCACGCCGGTGGTGTTGAGCACGTCGGGGCCGAGCAGGGTGTGCGAGTCGCCGCCCACGACTACGTCCACTCCGCTGAGCTTGGGCACGATCTGGCGGTCGTACTCATAGCCCACGTGGCTCATGACGATGATCTTGTTGATGCCCTTGGCGCGCAGCGCGTCGATTTCGCGCTGGGCCGCCGTGGCCTCGTCCTCGAAGGTGGTGTCGGCATCAGGGCTGGACGATGCCTTGGTCTTGCCCGCAATGGTCAGGCCGACGATGCCGATCTTCTGGCCGCCGCGCTCCACCACGGTGGAGGGGTTCACATAGCCGGGCGCCTTGGCCGCGTTCAGGGCCGAGTTGGCGCCAAAGCGCACGTTGGCGCTGAGCACGGGCGTCTTGCATGTGCCTGTGCGCAGGCGGTCCAGGAAGGACTTGAGGCCGCTGTCGCCCTTGTCGAACTCGTGGTTGCCCAGCGTGAAGGCGTCAAAGCAGACGGTGTTCATGAGGGCGGCATCGGCCTCGCCGTCGGCGCCTGCGCGGTTGAAGTACAGCGTGCCGGTGAGTGCGTCGCCGGCGTGCAGCTTGAGCACGTTGGGCGACTGCGCGGCCAGCTCCTCGATGGCCTGGGTCACGCGCGCAAAGCCTGCGGCGTCCACGGCCACGGCTTCGGCCTTGCCCGTGCCGGCGTCCAGCTGCAGGGTCTTGCTCTTGGACTCCAGCGTGGAGTGGTGATCGTTGATGTGCAGAATGCGCAGCTCCAGCGGCTGGCCTGCGGGCGTGTCGTTGCCGGAGCCGCCGCAACCGGCGATCAGGGCGGAGGCAGCCAGGGCCACGGCCAGCGGGCGCAGGGCGGGGCGATGGGAGGTCAAGGACATGAACGGGTTCTCTCTGTATCGGTTTGTCACGGCCGCCGATGCTGGGCAAGGCAGATGACATGGCGATGAAAGCGCCCTGCAGGGGGCTTGACCTTGACATGGTGGCAATCTCTAAAGTGCCTGCATGCGAGAACAAAGGAGTCAGGCAATGAATGCATCGACCAAGGCCGGCATGGCCATAGACCTGCCCGTTCAGGGCATGACCTGCGCCTCCTGCGTGGGGCGTGTGGAGCGCGCGCTCAAGAAGCTGCCGGGCGTGCAGGAAGCCGTGGTCAACCTGGCCACCGAAAAGGCCAGCATCCGCTTCGAGGGCGCGGCCGATCTGCCCGCCGCCATTGCAGCCATCGAGAAGGCCGGCTACGAAGTGCCCCAGTCCAGCGTGGAACTGGAAGTGGAGGGCATGACCTGCGCCTCCTGCGTGGGCCGCGTGGAGCGTGCGCTGAAAAAGGTGGAAGGCGTGCAATCGGCCAGCGTGAACCTGGCCACCGACCGTGCAGTGGTGACGCTGGCTGGCAGTGCAGATGTGGCGGCCCTTGTGGCAGCTGTGCACAAGGCCGGGTACGAAGCGCGTCCGCTGGGCGCCAGCGCGAACCCGGCCAGTGAAGGCGGCGCAGCGCAGTCGCCGGCCGAAGACGGCACGGAGCAGCGCCAGGCGCGCGAGCGGGCCTCGCTCAAGCGCTCGCTGATCGTGGCCACGGTGTTCGCGCTGCCGGTGTTCGTGCTGGAGATGGGCGGCCACATGGTGCCGGCCTTCCACCATTGGGTGGGGCAGGCCATCGGCACGCAGAACAGCTGGTACCTGCAGTGCCTGCTGTCGGCCATCGTGCTGTTCGGGCCGGGCCTGCGCTTTTTCCAGAAAGGCATTCCCGCGCTGCTGCGCGGCGCGCCAGACATGAATTCGCTGGTGGCCGTGGGCACCTCGGCGGCGTTTGCCTATTCGCTGGTGGCCACCTTCGTGCCGCAGTGGCTGCCGGCCGGCACGGTGAATGTGTATTACGAGGCGGCGGCCGTGATCGTGGCGCTGATCCTGCTGGGCCGCTTCATGGAGGCGCGCGCCAAGGGCAATACCTCGGAGGCCATCCGCCGCCTGGTGCGACTGCAGGCCAAGACGGCGCGCGTGCGCAAGGACGGCGCCGTGCAGGAAGTGGACATTGCCGCCGTGCGTGCGGGCGACACCATCGAGGTGCGGCCCGGCGAGCGCATTCCCGTCGATGGCGAGGTCATCGAGGGCAGCAGCTTCGTCGATGAATCCATGATCAGCGGCGAGCCCGTGCCGGTCGAGAAAACCCCGGGTGCCGAACTGGTCGGCGGCACGGTGAACCAGAACGGAGCGCTGGCCTTTCGCGCCACCAAGGTGGGCGCTGACACGCTGCTGGCGCAGATCATCCGCATGGTCGAGCAGGCCCAGGGCTCCAAGCTGCCCATACAGGCGCTGGTGGACCAGGTCACCATGTGGTTCGTGCCGGCCGTGATGGCCGTGGCCCTGCTGACCTTCGGCGCCTGGCTGGCCTGGGGGCCGTCGCCCGCACTGAGCTTTGCGCTGGTCAATGCCGTGGCCGTGCTCATCATCGCCTGCCCCTGCGCCATGGGCCTGGCCACGCCCACCTCCATCATGGTGGGCACGGGCCGGGCCGCGCAGATGGGCGTGCTGCTGCGCAAGGGCGAGGCCCTGCAGACCTTGAAAGACGCCCGCGTGGTGGCCGTGGACAAGACCGGCACGCTGACGCGAGGCCGCCCCGAGCTGACCGACCTGGTGCTGGCCCCGGGCTTCGAGGGCGAGCGCAGCCGCGTGCTGGCGCTGGTGGCGGCCGTGGAGGACCGCTCCGAGCACCCGATTGCACGCGCCATCGTGGATGCTGCCAAGGCCGAGGATCTGCCGCTGGGTGCCGTGGATCGCTTTGAATCGGTGACAGGCTTTGGCGTGCGCGCCCAGGTGGACGGCGTGCGCGTGGAGATCGGTGCCGACCGCTTCATGCGCGAATTGGGCCTGCAGGTGGACACGCTGGCAGACGAGGCCGCGCGCCTGGGCGACGAAGGCAAGACGCCGCTGTATGCCGCGGTGGACGGACGCCTGGCTGCGATGATCGCCGTGGCCGATCCCATCAAGGACAGCACGCCGGCCGCCATTGCCGCGCTGCACGCCTTGGGCCTGAAGGTGGCCATGATCACCGGCGACAACCGCCGCACGGCCGAGGCCATTGCGCGGCAGCTGGGCATCGACGAGGTGGTGGCCGAGGTGCTGCCCGGCGGCAAGGTCGATGCCGTCAAGCGCCTGAAGGCCGAGCACGGCACGCTGGCCTATGTGGGCGACGGCATCAACGACGCGCCGGCCCTGGCCGAGGCCGATGTGGGCCTGGCCATCGGCACGGGCACGGACATCGCCATCGAGGCGGCCGACGTGGTGCTGATGTCGGGCGACCTGGGCGGCGTGCCCAATGCGATCGCGCTGTCCAAGGCCACCATGGCCAATATCCGCCAGAACCTGTTCTGGGCCTTTGCCTACAACGTGGCCCTGATCCCCGTGGCCGCGGGGCTGCTGTACCCCGTCAACGGCACGCTGCTGTCGCCCGTGTTCGCGGCCGGGGCCATGGCGCTGTCCAGCGTCTTCGTGCTCAGCAACGCGCTGCGCCTGCGGCGTTTCAGTCCGCCGCTGGCGGCGGGGCGTTGAACGACGAAGGCAGTCAGCCGGGCAGCTTGGGGACGTCTATGAAGTCGTCCAGGCTCAGGCCTTTTTCCTTGAGCAAGGCTTCTAGCACGGGCTGCAGGCGGCCCAGGCTTTGCTGCACGGTCTCGCGCACCGTGTCCACCACGACCTGGGTGCTGCGGTCTATCTCCACATTGAGCAGGTCGCCCACGCCCTTGGACTCGAACACGGTCATGCGGCGCGTCTCGGGGATCAGCCACACCTCGAACCAGCCCGCCTGGCGGTCCACCTCGGACACCGTGAGGCTGGCGCCATTGATGGCGATGTAGCCCTTGGCGAACACATAGTGGCGAAAGCCCTCGGGAATGCCGAAGCGGATGCGGTGGTTGGTGTCGCTGGAGGCCACTTCCAGCACGGGCGAGGTGAAATCCACATGGCCCGACAGCGGATGGCCGCCGATCTCGGCGCCGTCCTTTGCCGCGCGCTCCACATTGACGCGCCCGCCCACGGCATAGCCGCCCAGCGTGGTGATGTTCAGGCTTTGCAGCATCACGTCGAAGGTGGCGCGCGTGGGCGAGAGGATCTCCGTCACCGTCAGGCACACGCCGTCGGTGGAGACGCTGGCGCCGATGGCCAGGTCCTGGCAGAAGCCTTCGGGAAAGTCGAGGGTGAAGGTGCGCAGGCCGTTCTGGTCGCGCAGCGCGGCAATGCTTGCCACGGCCTGGATGATGCCGGTGAACACGATGTGGGATTCCTTGGAGCCGCCCGGTCGGCGGCGAAGCGGGTATTTTGCATCGCGGCGCTGCGCTGCGGGGGCGCAGGCCGGCGTGTCCCTGCGGGCATCAGGCCGGTGCCGCGGCCTCTTCCCACCAGCCGCTGAGGAGGGCGGGAGGGCGCTGCGCCGCATGCACCCAGGCACAGGACGGCCAGGCATCCTGCTGCACGTTCATGCCCGCATAGATGCCGTAGCCGGGGCCGGCCGCGATCTCGCCTTCGGCATGCAGGGTCTCGCCCGCGCGGATGCTGCAGGCCGCACGGATGTCGCCCAGCGCGCGCATGCCCCAGTCCACCTCGATATGGCTGCCGCCTTCCACGTCGGCGCCAGCGTACAGGCCGTGGCCCAGCTCGATCAGGCCGCTGGCGCGGATGCTGCCGCCCGCGCGCAGGCCCTTGCCGCAGCGGATGGCGCCCTGCACCTCGATGTCCTGGCCGGCCTGGGCCCCTCCGCCCAGGCGCAGGTCGGCGCCGCAGCGCAGCTCCCAGCCGGCGCGCACGTCTTCGGCGCGCAGTTCCTCGTGCACGTCCACGCTCCAGGCGGCCTTGACCAGGCCGCCGGCCTGCAGCGGGCCGCTGCAGAAGATGGCGCCGCCGCTGTGCAGGTCCTGGCCGGCCTCGATGCGGCCCGCGTGGATGCCGGCGCCGGCCTGCAGCGTGCGGCCCACGGCCAGCAGGCCGGGCACGCGCAGCTCGCCATGCACGACGACGCTGCCCGAGAACACCAGGGCATCGGCCTCCAGGTGATCGACCTCCAGCACGGCATCGGTGGGGCCGAACTGGTTCATGAGCCAGCGCGCGTCCTCGACGCGGCCATCGCCCACCAGGGCGTCGAGCACGCGCTGGTAGTCGTTGCCGTCATGGCGGTTGCGCACGAACCAGCGAAAGCCCGCCGCGCAGGGGCTTTTGGCACGCAGAAAGTTTTGGGAGAGTTCCATGTCCATCATCGGCTCCGGGGTCAAGGCGGCTGCGCCATGCGGCGGCGCGGCCGAAAGGGCGTGCAGGCCAGGGAGGTGCGGGGCGTGGGCCGGCAGCTCCTGGCATGCGCTTCGCATGCGGGATTCGCTGCGGGGGCCGTGCGGGAAGCTGGGGGTGGACCTCAGGCTTTCCGCACGGCGGCGGAAAGCAGGGCCGTGAAGCCGCACAGGCTGATGAAGGCCGTGGGCACGCCGTGCACGCGCTGCGGCCGCTGCGCGCGCAAGGCGGTGCAGCGGGTCGGGGCGTGGCGGAAAAGGCGTGTAGGGGCCATGGACAGGGGCAGGAGCAGCCGCGATTATGCCGCGAGGCCATTTGCGCACGGGGGCATGGGGCCGTGTACAGGACGGGGCTTCGTTGCTTTGGGTAACATCACGGACCCTGCGGGCGCCCGGTGGAGGACCATCGGCGCCCGGTTGCCCTGCTGCGCGGCGATCGGCCCGGCAGGGTCCTCTCGCCAAGAGAAGCCCATGAATTCCAAGACTCCCCCCTCGTTCCTGAGCCGCATCGCCATCGCGATCGGCAGTTTCTTCGCCATCCTCGGCAACGGCCGCCTGGCCGCCGATGTGTCCCGGCTGCGCGACGGCGAGCCGCTGGCCGCTGACGTGCCGCCGCCCGCACCCAAGGAGGTGCGCGTGGAGGTGCCCGTGGACCGGATCGTCGAGGTCCGCGTCGAGGTGCCTGTCGAAAAGGTGGTCGAGAAAGTGGTTGAAAAGCGTGTCGAGGTGCCGGTCGAGAAGATCGTCGAAAAGACCGTCGTGGAGCCGGCCGCACCCGCTGGCACCGCCGCCCTGCAGCTGCTGGGCCTGCTGCAGCGCGAGGCGCGCTTCGTGGACTTCGTGCAGGAAGACGTGGCCGGCTACGCCGACGCCGAGATCGGCGCCGCCGCCCGCGTGGTGCACGAAGGCTGCCGCAAGGTGCTGCGCGAGCATTTCAGCATCGCCCCCGTGCGGACGGAGGCCGAAGGCAGCCGCGTCACGCTGGCCGCAGGCTTTGATGCCGCCGCCGTGCGCCTGACGGGCAACGTGGTCGGCCAGGCACCCTTCACGGGCACGCTGGGCCACCGTGGCTGGCGCGTGGACGATGTCCGCCTGCCCCAGCTCACCGATCACAAGGCTGCCGCCATCGTGGCCCAGGCCGAGGTGGAGCTGTGAGCATGGACCAGTCCCTTCAATCCTCCCAGGCGCGCTACAGCATCGGCATCGACCTGGGCACCACGCATTGCGCGCTCTCCTATGTGGACCGCCAGGCCAGCGATGGCGAGAAGGTGGAGCAGGGCGTGCTGGACATTCCCCAGCTCACCGGCCCCTCCAGCGTGGAGGCACGCCCGCTGCTGCCGTCCTTCCTCTACCTGCCGCATGAAAGCGAGCTGACTGCGGCCGACATGGCCCTGCCCTGGGGCGCCAGCCAGGACTTCGTGGTGGGCGAGTTCGCGCGATCGCGCGGCGCGGCCACGCCGATCCGGCTGGTCTCCAGCGCCAAGAGCTGGCTGTGCCATCCGGGCGTGGACCGCCGCTCGCCCCTGCTGCCGGCCGATGCGCCCGAGGAGGTGCACCGCGTCTCGCCCCTGACCGCCTCCATCCGCTACCTGTCGCACCTGCGCTGGGCCTGGGAGCAGGCCCATCCCGAGGCGCCGTTCGACGCCCAGGACGTGACGGTGACCATTCCCGCCTCGTTCGACCCGGCCGCGCGCGAGCTGACGGCCGAGGCCTGCCGCGCCGCGGGCTTCCAGAAGCTCACGCTGCTGGAGGAACCCCAGGCTGCGCTGTACAGCTGGATCCAGGCCAGCGGCGGCCAGTGGCGCAAGCAGGTGCAAAGCGGCGAGATCATCCTCGTCGTGGACGTGGGCGGCGGCACCACCGACCTGTCGCTGATCGCCGTGCTGGAAAAGGACGGCGGCCTGGAACTGCAGCGCGTGGCCGTGGGCGAGCACATCCTGCTGGGCGGCGACAACATGGACCTGGCCCTGGCCTACGGCGTGGCCCGCAAGCTGGCCCAGGAGGGCAAGCAGCTCGACGCCTGGCAGACCCGTGCCCTGGCCCATGGCTGCCGCCAGGCCAAGGAGCAACTGCTGGCCGACGCCTCGCTGCAGTCCGTGCCCGTGGTCGTGCCCAGCCGGGGCAGCAAGCTCATCGGCGGCAGCATCCGCACCGAGGTCACGCGTGACGAGGTGCTGCAGATGCTGGTGGAAGGCTTCTTCCCGCGCGCAGCCGTCTCCGACAAGCCCCAGACCCGCGCGCGCGCCGCGCTGACCCAGCTGGGCCTGCCGTATGCGCAGGACGCGGCCGTCACGCGCCACCTGGCGGCCTTCCTCTCACGCCAGGCCGGCGCCACCGAGCAGATCGAAGGCCTCAAGGGCACGCAGCCCGAGGGCGCGTCCTTCCTGCATCCCTCGGCCATCCTGTTCAACGGCGGCGTGCTCAAGGCGCCGCAGATCGAGCAGCGCATCCTGGAAGTCGTCAACGGCTGGCTGGCCGGCGAAGGCGCGCAACCCGCGCGCCTGCTGGATGGCGCCAACCTGGACCTGGCCGTGGCGCGCGGCGCCGCCTACTTCGGCCATGTGGCGGCTGCGGGCCGTGGCGTGCGCATCCGTGGCGGCACGGCGCAGAGCTATTACGTGGGCGTGGAAAGCAACATGCCCGCCATCCCCGGCATGGAGCCGCCCATCTCGGCCCTGTGCCTGGCGCCCTTCGGCATGGAAGAGGGCACCGAGGTGGCGCTGGACACGCAGGAATTCGGCCTGGTCGTGGGCGAGCCCGTGCGCCTGCGCTTTTTCGGCTCCTCCGTGCGCCGCGCCGACCAGGTCGGCACCGTGCTGGACTTCTGGGGCCCAGAGGAACTGGTCGAGCTGCAGGAGATCGAGGCCCACCTGCCCGCCGAAGGCCGTGCGCCCGGCGAGATCGTGCCCGTCACCCTGCATGCGCGCGTGACCGACATCGGCACGCTGGAACTCAACGCCGTGCCCGTGGGTGGTGACGAACGCTGGAAGGTGGAGTTCGACGTGCGGGCCGATGTAGCGTAGCCCGCCCCGGCGGCAGGCCCGGTCCGGGCCGCGCACCGTGCCCTGTATGACTGCCGATATGCCTGATACTGCCGCCCCCGCCTCCGCCACCCCCTTCGCTCCCGACGCCGCCCACATCGTGGGCATCGACCTGGGCACCAGCCACACCGTGGTGGCGCATGTGCCCGTGGGCGGCACGGCGGCCGACATCGCCTTGCTGCCCGTGGCGCAGCGTGTCTCGGCTGGCGAGGTCGCTGCCCAGGTGCTGCTGCCTTCTGCGCGCTACCAGGCGGCGCCCGGCGAACTGGGCGATGCCTGGCAGCAGCCCTGGGCGGCACTGGGCGCCGATGCGCAAGCGCCCGCCGTCAATGGCCGCTGGGCGCGTGATCTGGGCGCGGCCGTGCCGTCGCGCCTGGTGGCCAGTGCCAAGAGCTGGCTGTCGCACGCGGGCGTGGACCGCACGGCGGCCATCCTGCCCTGGGGCGCGCCCGAAGAGGTGGCCCGGCTGTCGCCGCTGCAGGCCTCGGCCAGTTACCTGGACCATGTCCGGCAGGCCTGGGACCGCACGCACCCCGGCGCGCCGCTGAGGGACCAGCTGGTCGTGCTGACCGTGCCGGCCTCATTCGACGAAGGCGCGCGCGCACTGACGCTGGAGGCCGCGCGGCTGGCCGGTCTGCCTGCGGTGCAATTGCTGGAAGAACCCAAGGCCGCCTTCCACGACTGGCTGGTGCTGCAGGGCGAACGCCTGGCGGCCGAGCTGGCGCACTGCCGCCTGGTGCTGGTGGTGGATGTGGGCGGCGGCACCACCGACCTGACCCTGATCCGCGTGCAGCCTGCTGAAGCTGGAGGCCTGCCCGTGCTGACACGCACGGCCGTGGGCGAGCACCTGATGCTGGGCGGCGACAACATGGACCTGGCGCTGGCCCATCGGCTGGAGCCGCAGTTCGCCCCGCCCGGCGAGCGCCTGCCCGCCGCACGCTTCGCCCAACTGGTGCAGCGCTGCCGCATGGCCAAGGAACAGTTGCTGGCCGACGATGCGCCCGAGTCCGTGGCCGTGACCCTGCTGGGCGGCGGATCGAAGCTGCTGGCGCAGACGCGCACGGCCACGCTGCGCCGCGACGAGGTGCGCGAGGCCGTGGTCGAAGGCTTCATGCCGCTGGCCGGCCTGCAGGATCTGCCCACCCGGCGCCAGGGCGCTTTGCGCGGCCTGGGGCTGCCCTATCCTGCCGATGCGGCGATCACACGGCACCTGGCGCAGTTTCTCGCGCAGCACGCGGCTGGGGAGTTGCCCGATGCGGTTCTGCTCAATGGCGGCGTCTTCCACGCCCATGCGCTGGCCCAGCGGCTGGTGGCGCAGCTGCAGGCCTGGCGCGGCCAGCCGCTGCGCCTGCTGCACAACCCGCATCCCGACTGGGCCGTTGCACGCGGCGCAGCGGCGCATGGCCTGGCCATGCATGTCCAGAGCCGTCCGTCTGAGGATCTGCCGGAATCGGAAGATGCCCGGACTGTGCCCGCCCCGGTACCGCGCATCGGCGGTGGCTCGCCGCGCAGCTACTGGCTGGTCCTGCCCGAGAAGGCGGGTGCCGCACCACAGGGCATCTGCCTGCTGCCGCGCGGCACGGAGGAGGGCGTGCGCATCGTGCTCTCCGGCCGGCGCTTTGCGTTGCGCCTGGGCCAGGCCGTGCGCTTTTCGCTGGTGGCCAACAGCCTGGCGGCGGCGCCTGCGCAGGCCGGCCGTATCGCGGCGCTCGACGGCGAGGGCTGGGTCGAGCTGCCCGCCCTGTCCACCGTGCTGCCTGCGCCCGAGGG
Organism: Delftia sp. PX-1; assembly: GCF_055797465.1. Taxonomy (NCBI): domain Bacteria; kingdom Pseudomonadati; phylum Pseudomonadota; class Betaproteobacteria; order Burkholderiales; family Comamonadaceae; genus Delftia; species Delftia sp. PX-1. The sequence continues at coordinate 5,976,546 of NZ_CP184763.1, read as the reverse complement.
CCGGGACAAGGCCCAGGTCGAAGTGCAACTGCAGGCCTGCATGACCGAGGTCGGCACGCTGGAGGTGCGCTGCGTGGCCGCCGACGATGCGCAGCGCCAGTGGTTGCTGCCGTTCAGCGTGCGCGGTGCGCTGGCCGCAGATGCGCAGGACACCGGCGATCTTTCTGCCCGGCAGGGCCGGCTGGCGGACGCCGTGGCCCTGATCGAGCGCATCTTCGGCAGCCAGGCCCAGGAGGTGACGGCCAAGGAGGTCCGCCAGCTGCGCCAGTCGCTGGAGCGACGGCTGGGCCCGCGCGAGGACTGGGACCTGCCGCTGCTGCGCGCACTGTTCGACGCCTTGCTGGCCCGCGCCAGGCGCCGCCGCCGCACGGCCGAGCACGAGCGCGTCTGGCTGAACCTGGCAGGCTGGTGCCTGCGCCCCGGCGTGGGCGCCGAGCTGGACGGCTGGCGCATGCAGCAGGTCTGGCAACTGCATGGCCAGGGCCTGGGCCATGGCGGTGAGGCGGCCAACCGCACCGAATGGTGGGTCTTCTGGCGCCGCGTGGCCGCGGGCCTGGACGAGGCCCGGCAGATGGAGCTGCTGGAAGAGGTTGCCGGCCACATGCAAAAAGCCGTGCAGCAGTCCACGCAGCGCAGCCAGGGCAAGTCCGCCCATGGCAGCTACGACGACATGCTGCGCCTGTTCGCCGCTATGGAAGCCGTGCCCTGGCAGTACCGCCAGGAAATGGGCCAGTGGATGCTGCAACGGCTGAAACACCCTGGTGAATCCGTGCAGACCTGGTGGGCCATAGGCCGGCTGGCCGCGCGCTTGCCGCTGGCGGCCAACGCCCACCGCGTGATGCCGCCCGAGGCTGCGCAGGAGTTCCTGGACGCCACCCTGGCCCAGGACTGGCGCCGCAATGAAACTGCCATGTTCGCCGCCGTGCAGATGGCCCGCATGACGGGCGACCGTGCGCTGGACCTGTCCGATGCCCAGCGCGCCCTGGTGCTGGAGCGGTTGCGCGGCGCCGGTGCACCGCAGCGCTGGATCGACCTGGTGGAACAGGTCCAGCAGATGGACGCCCAGGATGCGAAGCGCAGCTTTGGGGATAGCCTGCCGCCTGGGCTGGTGCTGGTGGGGTGAGGGCTGTTGTCCCAAGAAGAAGGCCCCGCAGTGCGGGGCCTTCTTCTTGGGGACGCACTGCGGTGCAGTGCGCGTGCTCACTGGGTTTTCCAGACGTAGTAGCCCACACCCTCATATTTGAAGAAGGGATACTTGGTGATCACCTGATCCCGCTCTGCAATGTTGATGGTGTAGAAGTGCGCACCAGTCTGCTCGTTGAAGAAGCGGAATATGGGGACTGTTCCATTGACTGCAGTTTTGGCGGCATACCAGGCGATGCCTTCATCGATGAAGCCGGGATAGTAGATCTTCACCTGGTTGCGCTCGAAGGCGTCGATGGTGAAGAAATGCGCGCTTGTATTTCTATTGAAGAAGCGGAATACGGGATCCAGCCCTTGTTGCATTTGGGTGGATGCATAGAAGGCCACGTTTTCATACTGGAAGGCCGGATAGGTTGCAATCACCTGATCGCGCTCTTGTGCATTGGCTGTGTAGAAATGCGCACCGGTGACTCGATTGAAGAAGCGATAGACGGGGGTCCGTGTCTGGGAGGTGCCGGTAATCGGGTCTGCTGCAAGCCATTTCTGAACATTGGGAAACAGCAGATCGAAGCGTCCATAGATGGACATGCCGCCAGAGGCAGGGCAAGTCTGGTCGTCGCCGCCATAGAGGACCCCGGCCAAACGTCCTTCCACGAACATGCCCGAGCCGCTGCTGCCTCCTTGCGTCAGCCCTTGATCCCAGTTCACCAGGTTGAAGCCACCGCTGACATTGGCGCATTTCATCATCCCTTCGCTGGAAGGCTCGCATGAGACTGATCTGGAGACTGTGCCGAAACTGATTTTCTGCAGATCGCCTCGGGGATGGTGGATGCCCACCATGCTGGTGCCACCAGCCACTGTCTGGCTGGTCCAGCCTGCAAACACCGCACCGGCTGGGGGCGCATCGTTGAGGCGCAGCAATGTGGAATCGTAGTCCGCCGTCGCATAGAGCAAGGTGGCACCGTTTCGCAGCACCCTGTTTGCGGATGACAACGTGCGACTGTTGCAGGAGGGCGTGCGATAGAACCAGGAGGTTTCCAGGGTGGAAGCCACTGTCTGGCTGCTGATGCAATGGTTGGCCGTAATGAAGTAAGGCGTGCCGGAAGCGGCCTTGTCATTGAGCAGCGTACCCGTGCACAAATAGCCCGCACCGTTCTTCACATAGAGCATGCGTGCTACGGCATTGCGTTGTGTGCTGTAGTTGTCGTAGCAGGTGGAGTCCAGATTGCAGGACAGGGACTCGTTGAGCTGGGCCGAGAACTGCATTTCGCTTTCCAGCGGAAGCGAAAGGTTCTCGTGGATATGCATCACGCGCGGGATGGCGATGCGCAGCGCGTCGGCGGGAATGCCGGGTGGCAGTTCGATCTCCAGCGTCACCTCGTCACCGCCGGTGTCCGGCGTCCACCAGGTGCGACCATCGGTGGTTTTGTCTCCCGCCTCCAGATTGGCCTGCAGACCCTGCAGCACGCGCTGGCCGGCGATCTCGTAGGCGCCCGCACGATGGTCACGCGCATAGACGCGCAGCAGCGCACTGCCTGGCAGTTGCTGCATCTCGACGCCCATGCGGATGCCGTAGGCGCCTTCCGAACGCAGGCTGACAGCGGCCACCAGGCCGCCCGAGGCCGTCGAGTGCCATTGCAACTGCGAGGCCAGCGCGTCGGTCGTGGCCGTCTGTGTGCTCAGTCGCTGCGCGCCCACCTGCATGGCGCCGTCCTGCGGGGCCGATGCGGCGTGGTACTCCTTCCATGCGCCCAGTTCCACGCGCAGTGGTGTGACCTCGGAAGGGGCGGCCAAGCTGCGAGATGCCAGAAATTCCCGAGGGGAGTTCAGAGGCTGGACATGGTGGTCCACGCTCATGGCGGGGTAGGCAGATTCCTGCCCCCATGCCAGCCCCAGGCTGCCTGCGAAGGCGAGCGCCAGCGCGACGCTGCGCAAGCCCCTGCGCGCAGTGGTGTCGAAAAGATCGGTCATGAGCTCCCTCTCAACGGATTGGTGGATATTGCGAAACCCGGGCATTTTAGGTGTTGTGTGCGTGACAGCCCGGTGACGGCAGGGCCGTCCGGCGCTTCCTAGAATGGTCGCTGCGCTGCAGCGGCAGCCGGGTGCGGACACTGCGAGCGCCGTGCCTGCCCCACACATCTGCCCCCTGTCATCTACCAAGGATCTGATCCAGCATGAGCCACTCCTACTCCGACACCCAACTCCTGATCGACGGCCAATGGCAGGACGCCGCCAGCGGCAGGAAGATTCCCGTGCGCAATCCGGCCAGCGGCGAGGTCATCGGCCATGTGGCCCATGCCGACGTGGCCGACCTGGACCGTGCGCTGGCCGCCGCTCAGCGCGGCTTCGAGACCTGGCGCAAGGTCTCCGCCCATGAGCGCGGAGCCGCCATGCGCCGTGCCGCAGCCCTGCTCAAGGACCGGGCCGACGAGATCGCCGCCCTGCTGACGCAGGAGCAGGGCAAGCCGCTGGCCGAGGCCAAGGGCGAGATCCTGGCCGGCGTGGGCATCATCGAATGGTTTGCCGACGAGGCGCTGCGCGTGTATGGCCGCATCGTGCCCTCGCGCCGTCCCGAGGTGCAGCAGCTGGTGATCAAGGAGCCCGTGGGTCCCGTGGCCGCCTTCACGCCCTGGAACTTCCCCGTCAACCAGATCGTGCGCAAGATCGGCGCGGCGCTGGCCACAGGCTGCTCCTTCCTGTGCAAGGCGCCCGAGGAAACGCCGGCCGCGCCTGCCGCCCTGTTCAAGTGCTTTGTCGATGCCGGCGTGCCCGCCGGGGTGGTGGGCCTGGTGTTCGGCGATCCGGCCCAGATTTCCTCCTACCTGATCGCCCATCCCGTGATCCGCAAGGTCACGTTCACGGGTTCCACGCCCGTGGGCAAGCAGCTGGCGGCGCTGGCCGGCCAGCACATGAAGCGCTCGACCATGGAGCTGGGCGGCCACGCGCCGGTCATCGTGGCCGAGGATGCCGATGTGGCGCTGGCCGTCAAGGCCGCAGGCGCGTCCAAGTTCCGCAATGCGGGCCAGGTCTGCATCTCGCCCACGCGCTTTCTGGTCCACAACAGCGTGCGCGAGGAATTCACGCGCGCCATGGTCGCGCATGCCGAAGGCCTCAAGGTCGGCGATGGCCTGGTCCAGGGCACGCAGATGGGCCCGCTGGCCAATCCGCGCCGCGTCACGGCCTTGTCCCATCTGATCGAGGATGCGCAAAAGCAGGGCGCCAAGCTGCTCACGGGCGGTGCCTCGCTGGGCGGCGCGGGCAACTTCTTCGCTCCCACGGTGCTGGGCGACGTGCCGCTGAGCGCCGAGATCTTCAACCAGGAGCCCTTCGGCCCCGTGGCCGCCATCCGCGGCTTTGACGATCTGGGCGAGGCCATTGCCGAGGCCAACCGCCTGTCCTACGGCCTGGCGGCCTATGCGTTCACGCGCTCCATCAAGACGGCCCACCAGCTGGCCCAGCAGGTCGAGACCGGCATGCTGTGGATCAACCAGCCGGCCGTGGCTTCGGCCGAGATGCCGTTCGGCGGCGTCAAGGATTCGGGCTATGGCTCCGAGGGCGGCCCCGAGGCGCTGGAGGCCTATCTGGTCGCCAAGGCCGTGTCGATCGCGGCGGTGTAAGACAGGCATCTGCCCCATGGACTAGGCCGTCCCACTCGCGTGGGACGGCCTTTGTTTTCATGGGGCGGCAACGCCCGACGTGGCGACCCCTGGTATGCGGTAGACGACAAGCACGTACTTTGAAAGGCTCTGGCGCTCAACCTCCACGCCACCCAGCCCCTGGGCAATGCGCCGGCTGGCTGTATTGGGCTCGGCCACCGGATAGCGCAAGGACTGTGGCGCAAAGGTCGCTCGGGCCCATGCTGCCAGCGCGGCCACGGCTTCGCGGCCGTAGCCCTGGCCATGCACGTCCTCGCGTATCCAGATGCCGATTTCGGGCTCGGCGTCGCGCGCGCGGTGCAGGCCCAGCAGGCCGGTGAATCGGCCTGACGTGCGCTCGCGCAGCGTGAAGTTGAAATCCGTGCCGGCTGCGATCTCCTGCAGCCATCCGCGCCAGACCGCCTCGAACTCGGCAGGCGTCAATGGCGGCTCGAACGACAGGTAGCGCGTCAGCGTGGGCGTGATGCAGGCAAAGGCCTCATCGGCATCGGCGGCGGTGAAGGGGCGCAGCGCCAGGCGCTGTGAGGTGATGGTGGTGTCGCTCCACGACATGGATGCTTTCCTTGCAACAGGGGGACAGGGAGCGTGGGGCGCTGCCGGCCTGGGCAGGCCATTCTGGCATGGGTCCGTGCTTCAGCCGGCGTTGCGGAAGAAGGCTTCATGCTGCGCGATCTCATGCGCGGCATGGCGCAGCTGGCGCGCCTGGTCGGGATGGCGTTCGGCCACGCGCTGCGCCAGCGCGCGCAAAAGCGGCGGGCACTGGCCGGGCGCCTGCTGCAGCCGCTGCAGGCGCAGCAGCGCGGCGCGCACGGCGCGGGCGGTGCCGTCGCCCAGGGCCGCTTCCCCGGACAGCTGGTGCAGCGCCTGGATGGCGCGGCCCACATGCAGTGCGGCCAGGCCGCACTCCGCTGCCTGCGCACCCAACTGCCCTCCGGCCTGCTCCGACATGCGCACCAGGCGCAGCAGCCGGTGGTACAGGCGGGCGCGCCAGATGCGGCCATCGCGCGCATGGCCGGGCGTGGCGGCCATGTCCTGCAGCTCGTGCACCATCATGGAGCGCAGGCTTTGCAGCCGGCCCTGCAGCGTGACCGGCAGGATGAAGCGGTAGGCCGCCCAGCCGGCCAGCGGCCCGGACACCACGGCCAGCCCCAGGGCCAGCGCATGGCCGAAGCTGGCCGTCTGCGGGTAGTGGGGCTGCAGCAGGAGCAGCAGCACCATGTTGCAGTCATAGCCCGAGAGCGCGGTGCGCTGGTGCGAGAACAGCAGTGCGCCCACGTAGACAAAGGGCAGCATCAGCCACACCAGGCCCGCCTGGCTGCTGGCGAACGGCCAGGCCAGCCACTGGCAGGCCAGGGCCACCAGCACGCCCATGGCCTGGCCCAGGGTCACATGGCGCATGGTGGCCGACGGGTTCTCGAAGCCCGAGAACACGGTCAGCATGATGGACATGCCCAGCAGCATGTAGGCACCGCCACTCCAGCCCGTCACCACCCACAGCAGGCCCACGATGGCGATGGCCGCACTGGCACGCAGCATGGCGCGGCGCGCGCCCAGCCAGTCGCTGTGCAGCACCACCGGCCATTGGCGGGCGCGGTGGCCGGGCGGCAGGGCCACGTCATGGGTGGCGGCCAGGTGGGCCTGCATTGCAAAGCCCATCGGGGCCAGCATGTCGGCTGCGCCGGGCCAGGCCACGGCGGCCTCGCGTGCGCGCACCAGGGCCGCCGCGGCCTCGTGCAACTGCACGCGCGTCTCCAGCGCCAGGGCGGCTTCACGCAGTGCCTGCGCGGCGGCCAGGGCCTGCGCCTCGCCAAAGGCCGCAGGCGGCTCCTGTGATGGTGCATCGCGCAGCCACAGCAGGGCCGAGATCTGGGCATTCATGAGCCGGCGCAGCGCGTGCACGGCCTCGCGCGAGCGCTGCGAACCGGCGGCGTGCGGGTCCAGCCCTTCCTCGATCACCGCCATGGCCAGCAGGCGGGCAGCGATCTCCTGCGAGCCCAGGGACGAACGGCCGCGCGCCTGCAGGCTGTCGGCCAGATCACGCAGCAGTTGCGCGAACAGCTGGCGCACCTCGGCATTGCCGGGAATGCCGCTGCCCTTGGGCGTGAACAGCCAGCCCACGAGCAAGGCTGCGAATACGCCGGTCAGCGCCGTGAACAGCCGGTCCCAGCCCAGGGCGAAGACCTGGTCGGGATGGGCGAAGTCCAGCAGCGCGACCATGGCCGCCGAATAGCCGGACAGCATGGTGCCGTAGGCCACGAAGCTGCGCTGCAGATTGCCCACGCCCGCGCACAGGCCCAGCCACACGGCCAGGCCCAGCACCAGCCACAGCAGGTTTCCCTGGGCCAGCAGCACCAGGCCCACGCCCACGGCCGTGCCGGCCACGGTGCCTGCGACCCGGAAAAAGCTTTTTTCGAGCAGTTGCCCGCGCAGCGGCTGGGATGCGGCCCAGGTGGCCATGGCAGCCCACTGCGGATGCTCCAGCCCCAGTTGCCAGGCGGCCAGCAGCGCCAGGCAGGCTGCAAAGGCCGTGCGCAGATGCTGGCGCAGGCGCACGGGGTCGAAGCCCCAGCGGACCGAGGCCTGCAGCAGGCGGCCATAGGCATCGTGGAGGGCGCTCATGGCGCGCCTTCCGTGCGCAGCGCGGCCATGCGCGCCTGGATCTTGGCCATGCCGGCCAGCATGGCCTCGACCTCGGCATCGTCCAGGTCCTTCAGCATGGCCAGCTCGGCCTGCAGCATGGTGGCGCGCACGCGGTCCACGGCGCCGTTGCCTTCATCGGTTAGGAAGATGCGCTTGCTGCGCCGGTCGCCGGGGTCGGCGCGGCGTTCCACCCAGCCGTGGCCTTCCAGAATATCGAGCAGGCGCACCAGGCTGGAGCCGTCCAGCCCCACGCGCTCGGCCAGTTCCTTTTGCGTGACGCCGTCGCCCCAGGCGCGCAGGTGGATCAGCGGCGCCCAGGTGGCATCGGTCAGGCCGTCGGCCAGCAATTGCTCCTCGACCTGGCGGCGCCACTGGCGTACCAGGGTGACCATGAGAAAGCCGAGACGGGCGCGGGGAGGGGCAGAGGCAAAGGACATGCCTCGATTATCTTTGTAGTTCAATTAATTTGCATTGCAAATTAATTGTGCCTGCATTTGATTTAAGGGTATTCCCTTGTTCTGGAAGGCAGGCCGTCCATGAAAAAGGCCCTGCGAGACGATGCCTCGCAGGGCCGGTCGAGGGATGCTGGCAGCTTCAGAGCAGGCCGGGCACCCAGCGGTTGAAGAGCAGGCCCGCTACCAGCAGCCATGCGAAAAGCAAGGCGGCCAGCAGCAGGGGCTTCGTGCCTGCGGCACGCACGGCGCGGACATGGGTGGTCAGGCCCAGGGCCGCCATGGCCACGGCCAGCAGCGCGTTGTCCAGCTGCACGCCCACCTGCACCACGGCAGCGGGCAGCACGCCCAGCGAGTTCACGCCGGCCATGGCGACGAAGCCCAGCGCGAACCAGGGAATGGTGATGCGGCGCGGCTGGCCGTCGCTCACCTGGCTGCTGCGGTTGCCGCGCGCCACCGCCATGGACAGCAGCAGCAGGAAGGGGGCCAGCATCATCACGCGCACCATCTTGGAGATCACGGCCACGTCCGCAGCTTCGGGCGCAATGGCTTCGCCGGCGGCCACGACCTGGGCCACCTCGTGCACGGTGGAGCCCACGTACAGGCCGTACTGCGCGGGCAACATGTCCAGCCAGCCGTGGGAAGCGTTCCAGTGGAACAGCGCGGGGTAGAGAAAGGTGCCGACGGTGCCGAAGACCACCACGGTGGCCACGGCCACGGCCACGTCCTCGGCACGTCCCTTGATCACGGGTTCGGTGGCCAGCACGGCAGCGGCGCCGCAGATGGAGCTGCCCGCGCCGATCAGCACCGTGGTGCGCGCATCCAGCCCGAAGACGCGGCGGCCCAGCCACTGCGCCAGCAAGAAGGTGCTGCCCAGCACCAGGGCATCGACCACCACGCCGGCCATGCCCACATGGCCTATGTCCTGGAAGGTCAGCCGCAGGCCGTAGAGCACGATGCCCGCGCGCAGCAGGCGCTGCTTGGCCAGGCCCACGCCGGCATGGCAGCTGGGCGCCAGGCGCGGATAGACGGTGTTGCCGATGACCAGGCCGATGCAGATGGCCAGCGTGAGCGCGCTCAGGCCCGAGCCGGCCAGCAGGGGCTGGCGTGCGCCCCAGGTGGCGGCTGCGGCAATGGCGCCTGCCAGCAGCAGGCCGGGCGCAAGCTCGGTCAAATGGCGAAGCCAGCCAGGGAGGGAGGAGCGTGGGAGGGAAGTGGTGTTCATGGTGCCTGCGCGCCGCGTCAGGAGCGCGGTGCATGGGAGGCACTTTAGATTTCTTGGCTATATTCGTATAACGAATAGTTTTTGTAGCATCAACCGGGGAAACAGGTTGATGCCTCGTCCAGACTGCACGCCATGCTGCATCTCACCCTGCGCCAACTTGAAATCTTCTGCGCCGTTGCCCAGGCCGGCTCCACCGTGGCGGCGGCCGATGCCGTGGCCCTGTCGCAGTCGGCCACCAGCGCCGCGCTGCAGCAGCTGGAGCAGGCCATGGGCGCCCAGCTGTTCGAGCGCGTGGGCCGGCGGCTGGCGCTCAACGACGCGGGGCGCGCCCTGCTGCCCGAGGCGCTGGCGCTGCTGGAGCAGGCCAGGGGCATAGAGCAGGCGTTTTCGGTGCGGGCCGCCAGCCTGCCCGTGCGTCTGCGCGTGGCAGCCAGCACCACCATAGGCACCTATGCGCTGCCGGCTGTGCTCGCGCACCTGGCGCGCAGCCAACCGCACCTGAGCGTGGACCTGCAGATCGCCAACACGCGCGAGGTGGGCCAGGCCGTGGAATCGCTGGACGTGGACCTGGGCCTGATCGAGGGCACCAGCCACTGGCCCGGGCTGGAGGTCGAGCCCTGGATGCGTGACGAACTCGTCATCGTGGCCGCAGCACAGGACCCGCTGGTGCAGGCTGCCGGCCAGCGCCCGCTGGGCGTGGCCGCCTTGCGCGGTGCGCGCTGGCTGCTGCGCGAGCCGGGCTCGGGCACGCGCGAGATGGTGGAGCATGCCTTGCTGCCGCATCTGCACCAGTTGCCGGCCGCGGCCACGCTGGGCAGTTCGGAGGCGATTGCGCGCTGCGTGGCGCAGGGCCTGGGCGTCAGCTGCCTGTCGCGCGTGCTGGTGCAGGCCCTGGTCGCCTCGGGAGAGCTGGCCGTGCTGCCGACCACGCTGCCGCGCATGTGGCGCGATTTCTCGCTGGTGCAGCGGGCAGGCAAGCGCCGCTCGCCGGCGCTGGCGGCCTTCGTGCAGGCCTGCAGGTCCCAGGCGCAGGAATGAGCCCAGGCTACTTTTGCAGCGGTATCGGCGTGTTGCGCGGCACGGGCACGGCCGTGACGCTGTTCTGCGGCGAGCCTTCGATCACGCGGTCCGAGTAGGTCATGTAGACCAGGGTGTTGCGCTGCGCATCGACCATGCGCACCACGCGCAGGCGCTTGAACAGCAGCGAGATGCGTTCGGTAAACACCTCGTCCTGCTGCTTGAGCGGCGCAGGGATCTGGATGGGTCCGGTCTGCACGCAGCTGATCGAGGCTTCGGCGCGGTCCTCGGCCAGGCCCAGCCCGCCCTTGATGCCGCCGGTCTTGGCGCGCGAGACATAGCAGGTCACGCCCGCCACCTTGGGATCGTCATAGGCATCGACCACGATCTTGTGGTCCGGGCCTATGAACTTGAACACCGTGTCCACCGCGCCCACCTGCTCGGCGCGCGCACCGCAGGCGCCCAGCAGCAGCGTGGCCAGAGCGGCCGTGAGCAAGGCCCGGCCTCGCGGGAAATACTTCGCACTGGGTTTGATCATGGCGTTGCGTATGAGAGTGGCGCGGCCCAACTCAGGGACACCGAGGAAGGGCCGCCCCGCCCCGAGGGTGTCGTCCCCCTCCCGCGAAGCGAGAGAGGGGGAAGGCGCAAAGCGCCTCAGGGGGTGTTTTCACCCGCCACATGGCGGCGAAGATGCTCCAGGGCTTCCTCGACCTGATCCACCAGCACCAGGCACAGGTCGCCGGGCGTCAGCCGCGCCAGCGCGTGGTCGATGGCGTTGAACTCGCCCTGGATCTGGGTCACGTAGCCGGTGCGCGGTGCGCCTTGCAGGCCTTGCTGCAGCAGGGCCAGGACTTCACCGTCGGCGCGGCCGCGCTGGCAGGCATCCTGGTAGAGGATGACGTCGTCGAAGGCGCGGCCCAGGATCTGTGTCTGCTCGGTGATGTCCTGGTCGCGGCGGTCGCCCGCGCCGCTGATGACCACGCTGCGGCGCTGGGCCGGCATGGCATCCACGGCCTGCACCAGGGCGCGGATGGCGTCGGGGTTGTGGCCGTAGTCGGCGATCAGCGTGGCGCCACGGTAGTCCATGACGTTGAAGCGTCCGGGGGCGTTGTCGCTGTCGTTGACGAAGCCGGCCAGCCCGCGGCGGATGGTCTGCCACGGCAGGCCCACGCCCCAGGCGGCGGCGATGGCGGCCATGACGTTCTCCACCTGGAAGGTGATGGTGCCGTTGCGCGTGATGGGGATCTCGCGCAGGGCGATGGTCTCGCGCCACGAACTTTCGGCCGCAACGATGCTGTCGCCGTCCACGTAGACCACGCGGTTGCCCTGGGCGCGGTGCGTGGCCATCACGGGGTGGTGGCGGTCGGCCGCGAAATAGATGACCTTGCCCGGCGAGGTGGAGGCCATGGCGGCGACCAACGGGTCGGCGGCGTTGAGCACGGCATAGCCGTCGGCGGCCACGTTCTGCACGATGACGCGCTTGAGCACGGCCACGTCTTCCACCGTGGTGATGTAGTTCAGGCCCAGGTGGTCGCCCGCGCCCACGTTGGTGACCACGGCCACCTGGCAGCGGTCGAAGCCCAGCCCTTCGCGCAGGATGCCGCCGCGCGCGCATTCGAGCACGGCCGCATCGGTCTCGGGGTGGGCCAGGGCGTTGCGCGCGCTGCGCGGGCCCGAGCAGTCGCCGCTGTCGATCTGGCGGCCGTTGACGTAGACGCCGTCGGTATTGGTCATGGCCGTGCGCCAGCCATGCGAGGTGAACAGGTGGGCGATCAGGCGCGTGGTCGTGGTCTTGCCATTGGTGCCGGTGACGGCCACCAGCGGGATGCGGCCATCCTGGCCGGGTGCGAACAGCTCATCGACCATGGGCACGCCCACGTTGCGCGGCTTGCCGAAGGACGGCGCCAGGTGCATGCGCAGGCCCGGCGCGGCGTTGACTTCGACGATGCCGCCGTTTTGCTCCTCCAGCGGGCGCAGCATGGTCTCGCAGACCACGTCCACGCCGCAGATGTGCAGGCCGATGGTCTGGGCGGCCTCCACGGCGCGCGCAGCGATGTCGGGGTGCACGTCGTCCGTCACATCGGTGGCGCTGCCGCCGGTGGACAGGTTGGCGTTGTTGCGCAGCACCACGCGCTGGCCCTGGGCCGGCACGGATTCGGGCGTGAGCCCTTCGGTGGCGATGCGCGCGATGGCGATGTCGTCCAGGCGGATCTTGGTCAGCGCCGTGCCGTGGCCCGAGCCGCGGCGCGGGTCCTGGTTGACCAGCTCGACCAGTTCGCGGATGGTGTGCTGGCCGTCGCCCAGCACCTGGGGCGGCTCGCGGCGCGCAGCGGCCACCAGCTGGCCGCCGACCACCAGCAGGCGGAAGTCGTGGCCCGGCAGGAAGCGTTCGACCATGATGTCGTCGCCGAATTCCGAGGCGGTGGCGAAGGCGGCCTTGAGCTGCTCGTGCGTGGTGATGTTGACCACCACGCCCTTGCCCTGGTTGCCGTCCTGGGGCTTGACCACCACGGGCAGGCCCACTTCCTGGGCCACGAGCCAGGCTTCTTCCACGTCCTTGACGGGGCGGCCCAGCGGCACGGGCACGCCGGCGGCGTGCAGCAGGCGCTTGGTCAGGTCCTTGTCCTGGGCGATGGACTCGGCCACGGCGCTGGTCTGGTCCAGCTCGGCGGCCTGGATGCGGCGGGCCTTGGAGCCCCAACCCAGTTGCACCAGCGAGCCCGAGGTCAGGCGGCGGATGGGAATGCCGCGCGCCACGGCCGCATCGACGATGGAGCCTGTGGAGGGGCCGATGCGCTCGTCCTCGTCGAGTTCACGCAGCTCGGCCACCACCTTGTCGGCGTCGAAGGGCGTGTCGGCCAGTGCCGACTGCAGCAGCGCACCGGCCTGTTCCATTGCCAGGCGGCCCACGGATTCCTCGGTGTACTCCACCACCACCTGGTAGGTGCCGGCTTCCACGGTCTCGTGCGTGCGGCTGAAGGTCACGGGGCAGCCGGCCTGGGCCTGCAGCGACAGGGCCGCCACTTCCAGCACATGGGCCAGCGACAGGCGCTGGTCGGCACCGTGCGGCTGCAGCGTGCCGATCTTGGGAAAGCGTGCGCGCAGCCGGTCCTCGAACCCTGCCAGGGCCGAGTAGTCACAGTCGCCGGGCTCGCATTGCACGATGGCTTCGATGGCGGTGCTGCGGGTCCAGAGATTGGGGCCGCGCAGGGCTCGGATGCGGGTGATCTGCATAGTGTCTTCTTTCGGAGGGCAGGCCCGCGTCGCCGGGCCTGCCTGCATGTCATCGTGTGGTCGGGCTCAGGCGGCGGCGGTGGAAACCGCAGCGGCGGCCGGCGTGTAGTCGAAGGTCTTGATGCCGGCGACGATGAGGTCGGGGGCAATGTCCATGGACCACGCCGCGGCAATGGCAGCGAGCAGGGCCGGCGTGTCCGGGCGCAGGCCACCGGGCAGGCTCAGCGCGTCCAGCGTGCCCAGCACGCGCTCGGCGGCGCCCGTGGCCAGGATCACCTGGTTGCCGCGCACGAAGACGGCACGGCCTTCGCTCTCGCAACGGTGGGCCGCTACCACGGGGCTGTCTGCCTGCATGGAATAGAACAGCACCTCGCCGTCGCACAGGCGGGCCAGGTCGGCCACCTGTTCGATGTCGGCATTGAGCACGCCCGCGCCTTCGTCCAGCACCACGTCGATCTGGGTGCGCATCACGCGCGTCATCTGTGACTGCTCGTGCACGTCATGGTCGGGCAACTGCTCGAAGCCGTCCATGTCGGTGACCACGCCGACCAGGCAGCGGTCGTAGGCCAGGCCTTCCTCCAGGATGGAACGGGCCGTGGTCTGGATGACGGCGGCCTGGGCCAGGCGGTTGGTCAGCAGCCGGTGGGCGCCGGCCCAGTTGGCGGTATTGGTCTTCTGCGTCTGGCGGTTGGACAGGAACATGCCTTCGCTGCTGGCCACGCCCGTGAGCTTGCCCGACAGCTGCAGCAGCCAGCCCACCAGGCGGGCCGTGAAACCGTTGTTGCGCGTGCCGGCAATGCCGACCAGGGGGATGCGGCCGGCGCCCGTGCCCTCTTCGGTGCGCGGGAACAGGTGGTCGGCGATGGCCATGCCCACGGGGCGCGGCGCGCCGCTGGTGGGCTTCAGATGCATCAGCAGGCCGGGGCCGGCGTTGACTTCGAGGATGGCGCCGCCCTGCTCCTTCATGGGGCGCGAGACGTCCTGCAGGATCATGTCCATGCCCGCGATGTCCAGGCCCACGATCTTGGCGGCCAGCGTGGCCATGTAGGCCACTTCGGGATGGACTTCGTCGGTGCAGTCGATGGCCATGTTGCCGTTGCGCTGCAGCAGCACGCTGGTGCCCTGGGCAGGAATGGTGTCGGGCGTGACGTTCTGGCGCTTGAGTTCCAGCTTCACGGCCGGGGCTTCGAGGTTGATCCAGTCCAGCGGGTATTCCTGCTCGGGGCCGCGACGCGGGTCCTGGTTGACCACGGCGACCAGTTCGCGAACCGTGGACTTGCCATTGCCGGCCACGCTCACGGTCTCGCCACGGCAGGCGGCAACCACCTTGCCGCCCACCACCAGGATGCGGTGCTCGGTGCCGTCGATGAAGCGTTCGACGATGACGTCCGAGCCTTCGGGCTGGGCCAGCGCGAAGGCGGCCTTGATGTCGGCCTCGTCGCGCAGGTCCAGCGTCACGCCGCGTGCGTGGTTGCCGTCCGAGGGCTTGACGGTGACGGGAAAGCCGATGTCCTGCGCGACTTCCCAGGCTTCCTCGGGGCTGTGGACGATCTGGCCTTCGGGCACGGGCACGCCGCAGGCGGCCAGCAGGCGCTTGGTGAAGTCCTTGTCCTGGGCAATGCCCTCGGCGATGGCACTGGTCTGGTCGCTCTCGGCGGTCCAGATGCGGCGCTGCGCGGCGCCATAGCCCAGTTGCACGAGGTTGCCGTCATTGAGGCGGATGTGGGGGATGCGGCGCTCGCCGGCCGCATCGACGATGCAGCCCGTGCTCGGGCCCAGGTAGCGGTCGTTGATCTCGGTCTTGATGGCCTTGATGGCGGCCTTCAGGTCGAAGGGCTCGTCATTGATGGCGGCCATGATCAGCCTGTGGCCATGGGCCAGGGCCGTGCGCGCCACGGTTTCCTCGGGGCAGCGGAAGACCATGCGGTACACGCCGCGCTGCGAGATCTCGCGGGTCTGGCCGAACTCGGCAGGCATGCCCGCCAGGTTCAGCAGCTCGATGATGATGTGCTCCAGCACGTGGCCGCACCAGGTGCCGCCTTCCAGGCGCTGGATGAAGCCGCCGCGCTCGCCCACGCCGCAGTGGTGCTCGACCAGGTCGGGCAGCCAGGCCGTCAGGCGCTCGTTGAAACCGGGAAGCTTGTTCGAGGGATAGTCCTCCAGCTCGCCCAGATCCAGCCAGACCTCCAGCACGGGACGGTAGGTCCAGACGCTGGGTCCACGCAGGTAGGTGGTGCGCAAGAGTTGGATGTCTTTGAATTTCGCCATGTCGGTCAACGGGTAAGCGTGAACGACGACCCGGATTCGGATCGCCGGAGAATGGGAGAGGATTGTGCGCCCAGAAAACCCATGCGCAGTGTTGTCAGCCTAAACCAGGGTTGGCGCGTTGAGCAGGGTATGCCGTGCAACGCGCGGGATATCCACCGGGGAGCTGCGGTTGCCCGCATGACACCAGGAGCCGCCAGGGGCGGGAAAAACAACTCAACATGCAAGAACACCATTCTGTGGACGTTTCGGCCTTCCTTGCCAGCCCCCGCGGGGCTGAGCTGCGAGCCAGGCTCGCTTCCAATGAAAACGTGCTGGCCCTCGCCACGGTTGACCTGACCCTGGATATGCGCTTCGGCGAAGGCTGGGTTGTCCTGACCAACCAGCGCCTCATCGCCTGTGATCCTGAAGATCAGCGATGGAGTGAGTGGATACTCTCTGTCGATCAGAATTTGCGTACGCTGGACCACGGCGGCGTGGGCAACCTCGAATTGCATGGTCCTGCGGCTCGGCTGGCGCTGTGGCGCTTCACCTTGCGCCACCAGGCGGGCGTATTGCGCCTGCTGCAACAGTTCGATCACCAGCGTGAGCGCATGGCGCGTGGCGAGGACTTCGACGGGCCCGAGGACGATGTGCCCCGCTGCCCGGCCTGCCAGACCGAGCTGCCGCCCGAGGCCGACGAATGCCCGGCCTGCGCACGCCAGCAGGGTCCGCAGATCTCCACCTGGGTGCTGCTGCGCCTGTGGCGCTTTGCCCATCCCTACCGGCACCAGCTGCTGCTGGGCTTTTTGCTGACCCTGGCCTCCACGGGCGCCACCCTGGTGGCGCCCTATCTGACCATTCCCATCGTGGACAAGATCCTGATCCCGTTCCAGAACGGCCAGCAGATCGACAGCAGCCTGGTGGTCTTCTACCTGAGCGGCCTGCTGGCTGCGGCCCTGGTGGCCTGGGGCCTGGGCTGGGCGCGCACCTTCGTGCTGGCCAAGGTCTCCGAGCGCATTGGCTCGGACCTGCGCACGACCACCTACAACCACCTGCTGACGCTGTCGCTGGACTACTACGGCAGCAAACGCACGGGCGACCTGATGGCGCGCATCGGGGCGGAAACAGATCGCATCAATTTGTTTCTATCCTTGAACGCGCTGGATTTCGCCACCGATGTGCTGATGATCGTGATGACCTCGGTCATCCTGTTCTCCATCAATCCGTGGCTGGCCCTGGTCACCCTGGTGCCGCTGCCCTTCATCGCCTGGATGATCCACCTGGTGCGTGACCGCCTGCGCACGGGCTTCGAGAAGATCGACCGCGTCTGGTCCGAGGTGACCAATGTGCTGGCCGACACCATTCCCGGCATCCGCGTGGTCAAGGCCTTCGCCCAGGAAAAGCGCGAGGCCGACCGCTTCGCCCAGGCCAATCTGGTCAACCTGCAGGCCAACGACAAGGTCAACAAGACCTGGTCGCTGTTCACGCCCACGGTGACGCTGCTGACCGAGATCGGCCTGCTGGTGGTCTGGGGCTTCGGCATCTGGCTGGTGGCGGGCGGCCAGATCACGGTCGGTATCCTGACGGCCTTCATCGCCTACATCGGCCGCTTCTACAGCCGCCTGGATTCGATGAGCCGCATCGTCTCGGTCACACAGAAGGCGGCAGCCGGCGCCAAGCGCATCTTCGACATCCTGGACCACGTGAGCAACGTGCCCGACCCGGTCAACCCGGTCAAGCTGCCGCGCGTGCAGGGTGCCATCACGCTGGACAACCTGACCTTCCGCTACGGCAGCCGCGCCGTCATCAAGAACCTGGATCTGCAGATTCGCCCGGGTGAAATGATCGGCCTGGTCGGCCACAGCGGCTCGGGCAAGAGCACCCTGGTCAACCTGATCAGCCGCTTCTACGACGTGAGCGAAGGCTCCATCCAGCTCGACGGCGTGGATATCCGCCGGCTCAAGGTGTCGGACTTCCGCAGCAACATCGGCCTGGTGCTGCAGGAGCCCTTCCTGTTCTTCGGCACCATTGCCGAGAACATCGCCTACGGCAAGCCCGACGCCACGCGCGAGGAAATCGTGGCGGCCGCGCGTGCGGCCCATGCCCATGAATTCATCCTGCGCCTGCCGCACGGCTATGACTCCCTGGTCGGCGAACGTGGCCAGGGCCTGTCCGGCGGCGAGCGCCAGCGCATCTCCATCGCGCGCGCGCTGCTGATCGATCCCCGCATCCTGATCCTGGACGAGGCCACTTCTGCCGTGGACACCGAGACCGAGAAGGAAATCCAGAAGGCGCTGGACAATCTGGTGCAGGGCCGCACGACGATTGCCATCGCCCACCGTCTGTCCACGCTGCGCAAGGCAGACCGCCTCGTGGTCATGGACCGGGGCGAGATCGTGGAAGTGGGGCCGCACGACGAACTGATGGAAAAGCAGGGCGCCTACTGGCGCCTGTACCAGGCCCAGGCGCGGCGCGCCGAAGAGGATGCCCAGGCCGCAGGCCTGACCCTGGTCGCAACCACCATCGAGGAATAAGCCATGTCCACTGCCCAACATTGCGCCGCCGGCGCCGATCTGAGCCGCGTACGCGTGGAGCGCAACGCCCATGGCCGCCTGGTGCTGATCCTGGCCGACGGCACGCGCCATGAATCCGTGGTGCCCGTGCGCGCCTTTCCGATTGCCGCGCCGCTGCAAGGCCTGTCCCTGGTCTGTGCCGATGGCAAGGAGGCGCTGTGGGTGGACCACATGGACCACCTGCCCGCGCAGGCCCGCACGCTGATCGAGCAGGATCTGGCCGTGCGCGAGTTCGTGCCCGTCATCCAGCGCATCCGCAAGGTGTCCAGCTATTCCACGCCCAGCACCTGGGACCTGGAGACCGACCGCGGTCCCGCGCAGCTCGTGCTCAAGGCCGAGGAGGATATCCGCCGCCTGTCGGGCCGCACGCACCTGATGATCACCAGCCAGGACGGCGTGCAGTTCAGCGTGCCCGACAGCACGGCGCTGGACCGTGCCTCGCGCAAGATGCTGGAGCGTTTCCTCTAGCGCCTGGTCAGGGTGGTTTAAGGGTTTACCCTTGGTTTGAGGCAGGCCTGGGCGTCTTTCAAAAAAAGCGCTTCAGTTCTTTCAGGTTCTGTCGATGATGAGGCGACGGCGGGAAATTCCCGCCCACAGCACACATCCAGCAAGAGGGTCGAGCCATGCCAATTCCACCTGTTGACCGATCGCCCATACCGTGGCGCCCGCAAAGCGCCGATCTGTACTCCACCGGCGCGTCGGGCGCGGTGCCCGTGCGTCCCGTGAACGCTGCCAATCCTGTCGAATCCACGGACCGCATCGGAGAAGGCCGTGTGATTCGCGATCCTGAAAAACCGTCCGTGGTGGACCAGGAAAACCGCGACTGGACGCTGGCCGAGGAGATCAAGCAGAAGGAAGAGGTCGAGGAGCCGCCCAAGGAGCCGATTTCCAAGCAGCTCATCGAGTTCATCCAGTCCATGTGGCGCGCCAGCGCCATGGCCGTGGAGCAGGCCCAGGAGGTCAGCAAGGCCGATGACGTGGCCCGCAACAAGCTGCAGGTGCGCGAGGAGCCGTTGACCTATTCGGAACCCAAGGTCAAGCGTACCGGCGGACTTTGAGTGTCAGTGGCTGAATGCGCAGGCTCAGTCCTTTGAGCCTTCGCCTTCCTTCGTGTCCCTGGCAGCGGACACGGCTGCGGCATGCTCGGCGGCCTTTGCCTCTTCGGCCTGCGCCTTGGCCTTCGCCTTGTCGCGCTCGGCGCGGTACTTGACGGCAAAAGCCTGCACCTCCGCATAGGAGACGTAGCCGTCCTTGTCAGTGTCGGCCTCGTCGAAGGCCGCCGCCAGGCGCGGGAACAGCGCCACTTCGGTGCGGCTGAGCTTGCCGTCCTTGTTGAAGTCCAGCATCTTGAATTCGCGCTGGGCCTTGATTTCCCCCTTGGTCAATGGCGCCGGGCTGGCCGAGGCTTGTCCGGTGGACGCCTTGTCGGCCGTCTCGGCCGCCTGCGCGCGCGCGACGGGCAGCATGAAGGCGCTGGTCAGCAGGACGGCAGCGGCGGCCTGCAGCACAGGTGGCCGGCGCAGCAGGGCAGAGCGGTTCATGAGGGGAAAATGCATTGGCTTTATTTGGGCACGGAACCGGCATTTGCAAGCACGGCCGGCCCGCCCTTTGCAATTGTTTACTTCAGCGGATCGGCGTCCGGATTGGAGATGCCGCTGTTCACATGGCCTGCGGGCACATGGCGGGCCGCCGAGCTGACATGGCCCGATTGGTCGTCGAAGAAGAAATCCGGCTCGAACTCGCGCAGGAAGGGGCCTTTTTCCAGGCCGCCGAGGAACATGGCCTCGTCCACGGTGATTCCCCAATCGAGCAATGTGCGGATGGCGCGCTCGTGCGCCGGCGCACTGCGCGCCGTCACCAGGGCCGTGCGAATGCGCATGGTCTGGGACGAGTCCGCCTGCTGCTGAAGCTGGTGAAGGGCTTGCAGCAGGGGTTTGAACGGCCCTTCTCCCAGGGGCGTGGCGGCATGGGAGACCTCATGGCGCAGAAAGGCCGGCAGCCCGCCTTGCTGGTAGATGCGCTCGGCCTCGTCGGAGAACAGCACGGCATCGCCGTCGAAGGCAATGCGCACTTCCTGCGGGTAGCGGTCGCCTGCGGGCGTGGAGTCGACCATCACGCGCGCAGCAGGAAAGCCGATGGACAGGGCCTTGCGCACATCGACCTCGTTGGCCGAGAGGAACAGGTGGGCGCCCAGCGGCCGCAGGTAGGAAAACGGATCGCGCCCGCGCGTGAACACGCCGCGCTCTATGTGCATGTCGGCCGCCTTGGCCGAGGCGAACACGCGCATGCCGCTGGCCGGGTCGTTGCGCGAGAGCATCATCACCTCCACGCGCTGCACTTCGGGCGTATTGAAGGCCAGCAGCTTGCGCACCAGCGGGAAGGCGATGCCCGGGCGTGCCGGCTGGTGCACCAGGTCCAGCTGGCGGCGCATGTAGGCCTGCTCGTCGCCCGCATCGAACAGCCGGTTCTCTTCCTCGAAGTCGAACAGTGCGCGCGATGAGATGGCAACGACCAGCTTGTCTTGCAGGGTCACGGGCATGGCTTGGCGCTTGTCGCTATTTGACGAACTGGTTGAGCTGGATGATGGGCATGAGCACGGCCAGCACGATCAGGGCCACGACCATGCCCATGGCCACGATCAGCAGCGGCTCCAGGATGGTGGCCAGGTGCATGGCGCGGCGCTGCACCTCGGTGGACAGCTGGTTGGCCGCGCGCTGCAGCATCACGGGCAGCTGGCCGGTCTGCTCGCCCAGGCGGGCAAACATGGAGATCAGGCCCGGGAAGCGCTTTTTCTGCGCCAGGGCCGAGGCCAGCGGCGCGCCCTCGCGCACCAGGGCCAGCGCGTCCATGGCATCGGCGCGCAGCGCGCGGTTGCCCAGCGTTTCGGCGGCGGCCTGCAAGGCCTTGAGAATGGGCACGCCTGCGCCCGCCAGCATGGCCAGCGTGCCGGCAAAGCGTGCCGCGTTGTAGTTGCGCGCCAGCCGGCCGATCAGCGGCAGGCGCAGCCACCAGGCGTCGAAGCGCTCGCGCAGCACGGGGTTCTTCATGGACAGCCGGAATCCCACGGCGCCCAGCACCAGGGCGATCAGCGCGGCCCAGCCATAGCTGCGCACAAAGTCGCTGAGCGCCAGCATGGCCACGGTGAGCCAGGGCAGGGCGCGCTTGGTGCCCGCGAACACGCTGGCCACCTGGGGCACCACGTAGCTGACCAGGAACAGCACGATGACGATGGCCACCAGGGTCACGATGGCCGGATACAGGGCTGCGCCAATGAGCTTGGACTGCAGTGCCTGGCGCGATTCCAGGTCGTCGGCCAGCCGCTCCAGCACCGGGCCCAGGCTGCCGCTGGCCTCGCCGGCGCCGATCACGGCGCAGTAGATGTCGGAGAACTCGCGCGGATGCTGGGCCAGTGCCCGGGCAAAGGTGGAGCCTGCGTTGACCTCGGCGCGCAGCGCGGCCACGAGGTGGTGCTGGCGCGGGTCGTCGGCTTCTTCGGACAGCGCGGCCAGGGCGCGCTCTATGGGCAGACCTGATCCGACCAGACCCGCCATCTGGCGCGTCCACACGGTGAGCCCTGTGGAGCCAAGGACGGGGCGGGTCAGCCAGCGCGAGGCGCCGCCCTGCGGGCCGGACGCGGACCCCGAGGCCACGATCTCCACAGCCATGGGCACCAGGGCCTGGGCGCGCAGCTGGCTGCGCGCAGCGCGCGCGTTGTCGGCTTCGATCGTGCCCTTGCGGGTCTGACCTTGGGCATCCAGGGCTTCGAAGGAAAAGGCAGGCATGCGCGGCGGGAGTCGGGTGGGGCTGGGGAAGGATGGCGTTCAGGAAACGCCAGGCGGCGATCCAACCCCCGATGGTAGCCGCTGCCGGTGACGGCTGGATGGCGAGGCCGTCTCGGGCCTCGCCCCCAGGTCCCGGAGGTGCCTATGCCGGCTGGGCGGCCAGGTCCGCTTCGTTGAGCTGGATGGAGCGCAGCGAGGCCGGGCGTTCCATCAGCGGCTGGCCGTAGTCGCTGAACTCGGGCAGCGCGGGCAGCAGCTTCATCATCGTCCCCCAGCGCAGGTAGCTGGCCATGAGCACGTCGGCGGCGGTGAACTGGTCGCCGCACAGGTAGCGCCTGCCGGCCACGGCCTGGCGCAGCGTCTGCACCACGTCGTCATAGCGGCCATAGCCGGCGGACATGGCCTGGTCGGCCGTCTGCTGCTCCAGGTGGCCCTGGCTCTTGGCTGTCATCAACGCGTCGACAGGGCCGGCCAGGAAGAACATCCAGCGGTGGTAGACGCCGCGCAGCGGGCTGTCCACGGCCGGCGCGAGCCTTCGTTCGGGGAAGATGTCGGCCAGATAGGCAAGGATGGCGGCCTGTTCGGTGATCACGGTCTCGCCATGCACCAGGGCGGGGACCTTGCCCATGGGGTTGATGGCCAGGTAGTCGGCAGCCTTCATGGTGCTGCCGAATTCCAGCCGCACGGGCTCATAGCGGGCGCCGCATTCCTCCAGCATCCAGCGCGCGATGACGGCGCGCGAGCGGGGGTGGAAGTAAAAGCGCAGAGGCTTGATCGAGTCGTTCATGAAGGCTCCCAGTGGTTTGAATGCATGGCGAGAAGGCCATGGGAGCGACTGTAGGAGGCTATGCTGACAGTTTTTGTCAGCAGTGGTGTCAGCGGACCGTGTAGCCCAGTTGCCGCGACCAGCGTTCGATCAGGCCGCTGCGGTGGTCGGGATAGCGTTCCTGCAGATCGGTGACGGAGCGCACGCGGTCGGCGCGGAAATGGCGGAAGTCCTGGCGCAGTTCGCACCAGGCCGCAAGAATGCGCCGCTGATCGAAGAAAGCCATGGCAAAAGGCCAGATCCGGCGCTCGGTCGGCTGGCCCTTCTCATCCGTGTAGTGCAGCAGCACCCGGTGCTGGCGCCGTATCGCCAGGCGCAGCGCGGTCTGCCAGGGCTCGGTCACGGATTCGTGGCAGATGGGCGGCACCAGCAGGCCGCTGGTGTCCACCTCGATGCGCAGCTCCAGCGGCAGCGCGCTGCGTATGCGGTCCAGCGCGGCGGTGGCGGCCTGGGCGAGCTCGGGGTCGGCCTGGCGGCTGGCCCAGCGCGCGCCCAGCAGCAGGGCTTCCAGCTCATCGGGCGTGAACATCAGCGGCGGCAGCAGAAAGCCGGGCCGCATCTCGTAGCCCACGCCCGGGTCGCCCGCAATCGCGGCACCCTGTTCGCGCAGGGTGGCGATGTCACGGTAGAGGGTGCGCAGGCTCACGTCCAGCTGCCGGGCCAGCACCGGCCCGGCCTGGGGCAGGCGCGCGCGGCGCAGCAGGTCGATCAGCTGCAGCAGCCGGGCGGAGCGGCTCATGCCTTCAGCGGCCCATGACGCCGGCCGTGATCTCCAGCGAGCGCAGGCGCAGGTCGCGGTCATACACGTCGCTGACCAGGATCAGCTCGTCGGCCTCGGTGTCGGCCTGCAGCTTCTGCAGGCGCGTGCGCACCTTGTCCGGGCCGCCGATGGAGGCCACGGCCAGGAAGTCGCCGATGGCGCGGCGCTCCTGCTCGCCGAGCTGGGCCGCGTAGTTCTCGATGGGGCGCGGCAGCAGTCCGCGCCGGCCCGTGATGATGCCCAGCACGCGCTGGTAGGTGCTGCTGGCCAGGTACTCGGCCTCGTCATCGGTGGGCGCGGCGATCACGGGGGCGCCGACGATCACATAGGGCTTGGCCAGTTGGGCCGACGGCTTGAACAGGCTGCGGTACAGCTGCACGGCCTGGTAGAGCATGCGCGGCGCGAAGTGCGAGGCAAAGGCGTAGGGCAGGCCAAGGTGGGCGGCCAGCTGGGCCGAGAACAGGCTGGAGCCCAGCAGCCAGATCGGCACGTTGGTGCCCGCGCCGGGCGTGGCCACCAGCTTTTGCTGGGGCGTGGCCGGGGCCAGCAGGCGTTGCAGCTCCATCACGTCGCGCGGGAAGTCTTCCTCGGTCTCGACGCGGTCGCGGCGCAGGGCGCGCATGGTGGCGCCATCGGTGCCGGGCGCACGGCCCAGGCCCAGATCGATGCGGCCTGGGTACAGCTCGGCCAGCGTGCCGAAGGCTTCGGCCACCACCAGCGGGGCATGGTTGGGCAGCATGATGCCGCCCGAGCCCACGCGGATCTTCGAGGTGCCGCCTGCAATGTGGCCGATCAGCACGGCCGTGGCCGAGCTGGCGATGCCGGGCATGTTGTGGTGCTCGGCCAGCCAGTAGCGCTCGAATCCCAGTGCCTCGGCCTTGCGGGCCGTGGCCAGCGCGATGTCCAGGGCCTCGGCGACGGTGCCGCCTTCGCGCACGGCCACGAGGTCGAGCATGGACAGACGGACTTCATTGAATGATGTCATGGCAGGTTCCAACTTCCAGTTCACGGTGGGTGGGGGCGGCGCGGGCCTTGCCGCGCCAGGGCATTCCTGGTGCGCGTTCGCGCACTCAGTTTCTTCTGGACATTTCCCGCGCGCAGGTGATGCCCAGCACCACGCACCAGACCAGGGGGAGGATGGCTGCCGCCAGATGGTTCTCGCCCTGCTGGATGGCCAGCCAGGACAGCGGCAGCGCCACCAGCGCCGACAGGCGGATGACGCGGCGCAGCTGGCTGGTGGACAGCCGTGACTTGAACCACCACAGGGCGATGTAGCTGATCAGGCTCAGCGTGGCGACCCACAGGAACAGGTCGCCGCCATAGGGAGCGCTCCAGGCGCGTAGGGATTCCAACATGCCGACCATTGTGGCAAACAGGGATGCCCCGTGCTGCGCAGGGTCGGGCGTGGCCGCCTGCGCCTAGTCGCGCGTGACGCGCAGCACTTCCTCGGGCGTGGTGATGCCCTCGCGCACCAGGCGCTCGCCGTCGTCGCGCATCAGGCGCATGCCCGCGGCCAGCGCGGTGTCGCGGATCTCGGCCTCGCTGGCCTGGCGGTGGATCTGCGCGCGGATGGTGTCGTCCACCACCAGCATCTCGAAGATGCCGGTGCGCCCCCGGTAGCCGCTGGGCTCGGTGGTGTCGATCTTGCGCACCAGGCGCTGGGCCAGCACACCCAGCAGGGAGGACGACAGCAGGAAGGGTTCCACCCCCATGTCGATCAGGCGCGTGACGGCGCTGGAGGCATCGTTGGTGTGCAGCGTGGCCAGCACCAGGTGGCCGGTCAGCGAGGCCTGGATGGCGATCTGCGCGGTCTCGAAGTCGCGGATTTCGCCGATCATGATCACATCCGGGTCCTGGCGCAGGAGGGCGCGCAGGGCCTTGGCGAAGGTCAGGTCGATCTTGGCGTTGACCTGGGTCTGCCCCACGCCGGCCAGCTCGTACTCGATGGGGTCCTCCACCGTCATGATGTTGCTGTGGCTGGCGTCCATGCGCGACAGTGCCGCATACAGCGTGGTGGTCTTGCCCGAGCCCGTGGGGCCGGTGACCAGCACGATGCCGTGCGGCTGGGCCGTCAGGTGGGTGAATCGCCTCAGCGTCTCGCCCTGCATGCCCACGGCCTCCAGGCTGAGCTTGCTCTCGCTCTTGTCCAGCAGGCGCAGCACGGCGCGCTCGCCGTGGGCGCTGGGCAGGGTGGAGACGCGCACGTCGATGGCGCGCGTGCCCAGGCGCAGGCTGATGCGGCCGTCCTGGGGCAGGCGCTTTTCGGCGATGTCCAGGTCGGCCATGATCTTCAGTCGCGAGATCAGCGCTGCATGCAGTGCGCGGTTGGGCTGCACGACTTCGCGCAGGCCGCCGTCCACGCGAAAGCGCACGCTGGAGTGGCGCTCGTAGGGCTCGATGTGGATGTCGCTGGCGCCGTCGCGCGCGGCCTGCGTGAGCAGGGCGTTGAGCATGCGGATGATGGGCGCGTCGTCGGCCGTCTCCAGCAGGTCCTCGACCGCAGGCAGCTCCTGCATCATGCGCGAGAGGTCGGCGTCGGACTCGACCTCGCTGACCACCAGGGCCGCGCTGGACTCGCCCTGCGAATAGGCGGCGCTGATGCGGTGGGCCAGCGTGCCCGCGTCCAGCATCTGCCAGCGCTGCACCGCATGCCTGCGCTGGACTTCGGACAGGGCCTGCCAGTCGGGCGAGGGGCCGTGCCAGAGCAGGGGCTCGTGGCCGTCGTCCTCGATCAGCAGCTGGCTGGTGCGCGCAAACGCATAGGGCAGGGGATAGCGCATGGGGCCTTCCTGCCTCAGAGCGCGCCGGGAGCGGCCGGCACGGGGGCGGGCGCGGCGGGCTGCGGCTGGGTGAAGTCGATCAGCTCGGGCCTGGCGCCCGGCACGTTGACGATGGCGGCCGGGTTGGTGAACGAGCCGGGGTCCGGCTGCGGCGTCAGCGTGGGCAGCACGGGCGCGGCATTGACCGAGCGCAGCAGGGCGCTGGGCTCGGGCTGCAGGCTCTGTTGCTGCGCGCGGATGGCTTCGTAGCGCTCGGAAGAGACCTGGTTGGTCGCAGTCGCATCGCGCATCACCACGGGGCGCAGGAAGACCATCAAATTGGTCTTGTTGCGCTTGCGGTTGGTGTTGCGGAACAGGTTGCCCACGACGGGAATGTCGCCCAGCAGAGGCACCCGGTCCTCGGCCTGGGAGTAGTTGTCGTCGATCAGGCCGCCGAGCACGACGATGTTGCCGTCCTCGACCAGCACGTTGGACTCGATGGAGCGCTTGTTGGTGGTCAGGCCGTTGGTGTCCTTGCGCGTGGACTCGTCCACCGAGGAGACTTCCTGGAACACGGCCAGCTTCACCGTGCCGTTCTCGTTGATCTGCGGGCGCACGCGCAGCATCAGGCCCACGTCCTTGCGCTCCACGGTGGTGAAGGGGTTGACCGTGCCGCCCGTGGAGTTGCTGGCGTACGAGCCCGTGACCATGGGCACGTTCTGGCCCACGATGATGCGCGCCTCCTCGTTGTCCAGCGTCATCAGGTTGGGCGTGGACAGGATGTTGGCGTCACCGCTGTTTTGCAGGAAGTTGGCCAGAAAGCCCAGCGTGTCCTTGCCGTTGACGCGCTGCGTGAAGCCGAGGTTGGTGCCTCTCAGGCTGGACAACGTGTCTCCCGTGATGGCGCTGCCGTCCAGGCCTCCATCCTTGACCAGGCCGAGCAGGTTCAGGATGTTGGCGCCCGCCACATTGGAGTTCGTGCCCAGGGTGCCGATCACGCGGCCGTTGTTGCTGAGCATGGCCTGCCACTGGATGCCGAACTGGGCCAGCCGGTTGTCCTTGATTTCGACGATCAGGCTTTCGATCAGCACCTGGGCGCGGCGGCCGTCGAGCTTGTCGATCACGGCGCGCAGTTGGCGGTAGACGGGCGGCGGTGCCGTGATGATCAGCGAGTTGGTCGAAGGATCGGCCTGGATCATGCCGCCCGTGGAGGGCTGCTGGGCCACGCCCAGCGCGCCGCCCCCGCCGCCGCTGCCCAGGCCCGAGGACGAGCCCATGCCCATGGATGCCGTGCCGCTGGAGTCGCGCGATACCACGGGCTGCGATGTGGGGATGGAGGACATGCCGCCGCCCTGCGGCAGGGTGCCGCCCGCACCGGGCTGGCCGCTGGCCGTGCCGGCGGCCGTGGCCTGGGCGCCGATGGCGGCGCGCAAGGTGGCGGCCAGCGCCACGGCGTCGGCGTTCTTGAGATAGACCACGTGGATGTTGCCCTGGTCGCCGCCGCCGTTCATGGCGGGCTGGTCCAGCCGCGCGATCAGCGAGCGCACCTGGGCCAGGCGTGCCGGGTTGGCCGCGCGCAGCACGATGGAGTTGCTGCGCGGCTCGGCCATCAGCGAGGTCTTGAAGGCGTTGTCGCTCTGGCCCGGAATATTGGCGCCGCCTGCGGTCACGGTGAGGCCGCCGGGGCTGGCCGTGCCGCCTTCGATCAGGCGCGAGACCAGGGCCACCATGTCGGTGGCCACGGCATGGCGCAGCGGGATGATTTCGACATCGGTGGCGTTGGACACATCCATGGTCGCCACGATGCGCGAGATGCGCTGCAGGTTGTCAGCGTAGTCGGTGATGACCAGCGAGTTGTTGCCCGGGTTGACGTTGATGGTGTTGTTGGGGCTGATCAGGGGGCGCAGCACGGGCACCAGGTTGGCCGCGTTCTCGTAGTTGAGCTTGAAGATCTGGGTGACGATCTGGCTGCCCGCGCTGCTGCGGCTCGCGCCCACGGCCACTTCGCTGGCCTGCAGCTTGGCGTCGGCCTCGGGGATGACCTTGTACAGCCCGGCCGATTCGACGATGGTGAAGCCCTGCAGGCGCAACGCGGCCAGGAACTGCTGGTAGGCGGTGGCGGGCGGCACGGGCTTGTCGGTCAGCAGCGTGATCTGGCCCTTGACGCGGGGGTCGACCACCACGTTGCGGTTGGTGATGGCGCCGATGGCACGCGAGACGGCCTCGATGTCGGCACCCGAGAAATTCAGCGTCACAGGCTCGCCCGGACGCAGGCTGGGCGTGGCGCCGGCCGGTGCATTGGTCTGCTGGGCCTGGGCGGTGCCAGCGGTGCAGGCCAGCATGGCGCTGACGGCCAGCGTGTGCAGGGTGTTGCGCCAGAACGGGGTCGTGTGCTGCTGAGTCATGGATCAACCAAAGGAAATGATGGACCGGGGCCCCTGGCGCCGTCCCAGAATGTTGAGCAAGTTGGACAGCGCGGTTTCGCGCTCGGGGCTGGCCGAGGCCTCGCCCTGGAAGTGCAGCCGCTGGCCTACCCATTGGCCCTGGCCGCTCAGGCGCAGGTCGCCGGTCAGGGTACTGAGCTGCAGCTGCGGACTGTCGCCCCCGAGGATGTCGAGCCGGTAGCTGCCCAGCGGGCGCAGAGGGGACAGCCGCGAGGATACGGCCAGCGCCTCCAGCCGCGTGCTGCCGTCGCTGCGCCAGCGCCCCGATTGCCACAGCAATTGCAGTTGCAGGGCCTGCGTGGCCAGCCGCAGCTGGCCTTGCAGGTCCACCGTGTTCCAGGGCGTGCCCAGGCCGGACAGCAGCGAGGCAGGCCAGCGCGTGTCGCTGTCGTGCACCACGGCGCTCAGGCCCTGCCAGCGCGGCAGCAGGTCCAGCACCACGGGCGTGGGTGTGCAGCATTCGCTGCGCAGCTGAATGCGGGCGCCGTCCAGGCGCGGGCGCAGCGTCCATTCCAGCCGCGTGGGCAGGGCCGTGCGGTCGCGGCTGCCGGCGCCTCCGGTGAAGGCCAGGGAGGCCGAGCCGTTCCACAGCGTGCCGCGCGGTTGCAGCAGCAGTACCTGGCCCTGTGTGGCGGAATCCACGCCGCGTGCCAGCCAGGCGGCGGGTGCCCAGACGACGGTGGTGGCCACCAGGCCGCACAGGGCGCCTGCCAGCGCCCACCCGCGCGGTGAGCGCAGGACAGGCTGGGAGCGGGGCTGGCGGCGCATGCTCAAGGTGCCCGCGACGGATCGACAGGCAGGTCCAGCACCAGGCTGCCATCCCAGCGCACGGCATCGGCAGCGCCTGCGGCGCTTGCAGAAGCACTGCGGGCCAGCTTCATCTCGGCGGGAACGGCGTGCGTGTTGCTGCGGACCTGGGCCAGCCAGCGCGCCAGCGCGGCGGCGGGCGCGGCCTTGAGCGTGATCTGTGCGCGGTCGCCCATCCAGTTCAATTGGGCAGAGGCGCCCAGTTCGGCGGACAGCGAGCTTTGCAGCAGCGCCTTGGCATCGCCGACCACGGGGCGTGCGTTGCTGCGCAGCTGCTCGGCCTCGGCCTGCAGCAGCTGCATCTGGCGCAACTGGCGGTCTGCCTGGGCATGGCGTTCGGGCGCGGTGCGCAGGCTGTGCAGGGCGGGGGCCAGGGCCAGCCACCACAGCAGGGCCAGTGCCACCACGCCACCGGCCAGCAGCGTCATGTTCTGTTCACGCGGCGCCAGGGCATTCCAGCGCGCGCGCAGTGGGGCCAGGCTTTGGCGGGATGCGCGCATGTTCATGGCCGGGCCTCCTGGGCAAGCAGCAGGTCGGCACCGTCGCGCTGCAGTCGCAGGCCGCTGCCGGCCAGATGTTGTTGTGCCTGCTCCAGTGCCTCGGCCTCCAGCGAGACGCCCTTGAGGCGCAGCTGACGGTCCTGGTAGTCCATGGCCTGCGGCAACTGGCCGGCAGGCAGGGCCCGGGATGCGGCGGCCAGCAGGGGTTCCAGGTCGCCCTGCGTCAGCGCGCCGGCGCTCTGGCGCAGCGTGGCGACTTCGCGCTGCATTTGAACGGGCGCATCGACGATGACGGGAACGCGCGGAAAGCTGGTGGCCAGCGTGGAGCGCACCTGGACCTGCTTGGCCGCGATGGCGCGGTTTTCGGTCCAGGCCCAGGCATTGAGGCCCACCACCTGGGCCAGCAGTGCGAGCGCGGCACCCCAGCGCGCGGCCTTCCATTGCGGCGCGCGCAGAAAGCTCTGCCAACCGTCGAGCATGCGCCGGCGGGTGCGGCTGCCGCCGCCCAGGTCGAGGTCGAACTGGGCCAGGTCCCAGTTTTGTGCGCGGGCCGCCAGGCCGCGCTGGGCGTCCGTCAGCAGGCTGACGGGGCGCTGCAGGGCCTCGGCGGCGCGGGCCAGCGCCGGGTCCGCCTGGATCGGGGTGTCGGGGGGCAGGGCCTGCAGCAGGGCGGCCAGCATGGCGGGGTCGGCACTGTCGGTGCGCAGCGGCAGGCAGGCCAGCGAGTCCATGCCTTGCGGGGCCGTGCTCAGGCCGGTGGCCAGCAGCCAGGCCGATTCAGGCGTGCCCACGGCCCACAGCTGGGGCGTGGACTGGGGCGGGCATTCGGGCACGATGCGGCCCACGGGCCGGCCTGCGGACTCCAGGGCCTGCAGATGGGCATGGAGCCAGGCCTTGTCGCAGGCGGCAACCCAGCAGGGCTCGCCCGCGCGTGCCTGAGGCTGCAGCGCCAGATGCAGTTGGGAGGGGTCGTCGAGCAGGCGCTCTTCCAGCAGCCCGTCGAGCACGGCACGCAGGCGCACATGTCCACGCCGGCTCCCCGTAGGCACGCCATGGGGGAGGCTGACCAGATGCCAGGACAAGGCCTGGTGCGGCACCACGGCAACCGTCTGGCCGGTGCGGCCAGGATCGGGCAGCAGGCCTGCTGCGGCGTGGCCATGCCGGTCGGCGCGCAGGCCGTCGCTGCTGAGTGCGTAGGCGTATTCGCCAGCGGGGCCCGCAGGCAGATGAAGAATCAAGGTGCTCATGGACGGAAGCGGGCATTGTAGGGGCCGAGTGTGACAGGCATCTGTCACGGCGCGGGAGCTTCGGGCAATCCCCAGTCCCCCCTCTCGCGCCAGATGGTAGTGACTGTCATGTTGTTGCGCCGCAACATGGAGCGTTCGCTGGCCACGATCTCGCCCAGGCGCATGCGGCCACGCGCCTCGAAGAAGCTGGTGGCGACCGACAGGTTCTGTCCCTCGAATTTCTGAGGCAGGCCCAGCGCGTTGGAGGCATCGGCCAGGCTGCGCAGCGGGCGCGATGCGCGCAGCTGCACCAGCTGGCTGGCCTGGGACCAGGTCAGGTCCTCCACGCTGGCCCAGATGACTTCGGCGCTGGCGGTGTTGAGGTTGACGGGCGTGTTCTCGGGCAGCAGGGTGATGTAGGGCTCCAGGCGCGAGACGACCTCGGGCGGCAATCCCAGCCAGCCGAACTGGCTCAGCGTGCGCGGCATCAGGAACTGCGCGCCCTCGCCGGCGGTGGCCGCTGCGCGCAGGGCCTGGACGATCTGGGCGGCATAGGCAGGGGGCAGGTTCAGGCGTTCCAGCAGGCGTGCCAGCGGGCGCAGGGTTTCGGGCTTGTCGGGCGCGCCCAGCAGGTTGCGCAGGTTCAGGCGCGACTGCAGGTCGATGATCTGGCCCGAGAGAAAGGCGTCCTGCATGTCTGCCATGCCGTCATCGACCTGGCTGACGTTGTTCTGCGCCGCCAGGAAGGTGGACAGGCGCGCCTCCTGCAGCGGCACGGCCCAGGGTTCGGCCAGGTGGTCCACCTGCAGGCTGGTGCGCGCATCCTCGGCCAGCACCACGCGCGACCAGTCCAGCGCACCCAGCAAAATCCAGGCGGCCTGCATGCGGTTGCGCTCGGCGGTCTCGACCTCCACGCTGCGCCACTGCTGCCACAGTGCGGTGGCAGCAAAGGTGGCGACCAGCGTGACCGTGAGCATGGCGGCCAGCAGGGCCACGCCGCGATGGCGGCGGCGGACGGGCAGGGTGCGGGGTGCGCGCATCATGATCGGCTGTTGGATCGCAGGGGGTTGACCCAGTCCATGGTGACGCGGCCGGGGACGGCGCTGTCGGGCGGCAGGGTCAGTTCGACGCGTATGCCGTCAGGAATCGCGGGCAGCTGTGCGCTGCTGTTGGTGCCGCCGGATGGTGGATTGGGCGTGCCCGTGCCGTTGTCCGAGCCGCTGGACTGCGGGTTGCTCCAGGCGTTGTCACGGTAGTAGTACAGGCGCCATTGGTCCAGGGGCAGCAGCACGGTTTCGCGGCGGCGCTGGTCGTCCGAAGGATTGCGTCCCCATTGCGCCCCCTGGTTCCAGGCCTCGCGCCACTGGGCGCGCGTGCGCAGCGGTGGCGACTGCCAGCGCAGCCACTGGTCGCGTCCGGCTGTCTGGCGGCGGGCCCAGGCCACGACCACGGCGCCATCGTCCACGGCGGCACTGCTCTTGCGGGTCATGCGCAGCACCTGGCCATCCCAGTCGATGACCTGGGCGTGCTCCAGCGGCATCAGTGCTTCGAGGTCGGCATTCCACTGGGCGATCACGGTCTGCAGCACGATCTGCTGCTCGTTGCGCGCGCGAATGGTCTCCTGCGAGCGCACCATGCTGTCCAGTCCGCGCCAGCTCACCAGGGCCAGCAGGGCCATGACGGCGATGGCCACCATCAGCTCCACCAGGGTGAAGCCTTGCGTGCGGGAGAAAGTGCGCAAACGCATCTAGAAGCGGCCCACGATGGTCGATACCCGCAGCACCGGATGCTCGGCCGTGACGACCAGGGCATCCACGCGGCGGAAGCTGGGGTTGGGCGTGGGGCGCACGCTGAGCTGGACCTGCAGCTGCCGGCTGCCCTGCTCGCAAGTGAAGCTGTTGTCGCCCACGGGCGGCATCTGGCGCGACAGGCGCAGGCGCACCAGTTCGTTTTGCGCGCACAGCTGGGCCAGCAGCACCTCGGACTGGCGCTCGGCATTGCGAGTCAGAGCCGATGTGGCCTGCAGGCCTGCCATCAGGGCAATGCCCACGATGCCCAGGGCCACCAGGACCTCGATCAGCGTGAAGCCGTGCGGCAGGCGCCTTGGCGCGCCGTGCCTGCGGCGTGGTCCGTGGATGCCTGTCATGGCAGGGATTGCACGGCAAAGGGCCGCAGTCCATCCGTGGCCACGCGCAGCGGCGGGCTGTTGGAGTCGCGTAGCGTCAGCGTGACGGACTGGGGAGGAATCAGTGGCTCGGGGCCGAGGATCAGCGGCGTCGCCGGCTGTGCCTGCACCCCGGACTGCAGCCATTGCGAAGGCAATTGCGCGCTGGCCGGCAGGCCCTCGAAGCGAAAGCCCTGCGGCATGGGCCGCCAGCGCACGGGCACGCCGTTGGCTCGTGCCTGTGCGCGGGCCGATTCCAGCAGTGCGGCCAGGCGCTCGGCCTCGCGTTCCAGCTGGGCCTGCCCGCTGTCGCGCAGAGACAGGCTTGCGCCGGCAGCGGCAATCGCCATGATGCTGATGACCACCAGCAGTTCCAGCAGGGTGAAGCCGCGCGAAGGAATGGTCAGGGTGGGCGCAACCGTCTGGCGGGGCATGAGAGCAGGCAGGCCCGCCGGGAGTGCGGGCCTGTGGTGCGGTGCAGCGCGGCGCTTGCGGGCCATCGCCCGGGCCATCGACTTACTGCCAGCTGCCGATGTCGGCATCCTTGCCCTCTCCGCCGGCCTGGCCGTCGGCACCGAAGGACATGATGTCGATGGGGCCCTTGATGCCCGGATTCAGGTATTGGTACGGACGGCCCCAGGGATCGTTGGGCAGCTTTTCCAGGTAGGGCTTCCAGTTGTTGGGCAGCGGTCCACTCGTGGGACGGATGATCAGCGCCTGCAGGCCCTGCTCGGCCGTGGGATAGCGCTGGTTGTCGAGGCGGTAGAGCTTGAGCGCCTGGGAGATGTTGGTGATGTCGGTGCGTGCAGCCGTGACGCGGGCATCGTCGGCGCGGTCCAGCACGTTGGGCACGATCAGGGCCGCCAGCACGCCGATGATGACCAGGACCACCATCAGCTCGATCAGCGTGAAGCCGCGCTGGACGGCGGTGCGCAGGGCAGGCAGCGGACGGCGGGGAAGGCTGGTCATGGAACGGTGCAGCAAATTGGACATATCGCTCCATCATAATCGCGCGATGGTGACACTTTCATTGAACCGGGGCCAGGCCCGGACCTGGCACGTCAAGGCGGCCACATTCGTGCTCTGGCTGCTGGCGGCCGGCATCGTGGCTTTCTGGGCCATGCGCCTGGGCAATGGCGGCGCGGGGGCGCCCGTGCCACCGGCTCCCCCCGAGGCACTGCAGGTCGATGCGCCCGCGCTGGCGCAGGCCCTGGGGGGCGTGGCCGCTGCTCAGGGTGTTGCTGTGCCCGTTGCGGCGCCTGTGGTCTCGCGCTATGCGCTGGTGGGTGTGCTGGCCGGTCGCGACAGCGGCGGCGGCGCGGCGGTCATCGCCGTGGGCAACCAGCCGGCCAAGCCGTTTCGCGTGGGGCGTGCCGTGGAAGAGGGCGTGGTGCTGCAGTCGGTCTCGGGCCGCGAGGCGCGCCTGGGCCCCAGCGTCGATGGCCCCGCCTCCATCACGCTGCAGCTGTCCCTGCCCGACAAGCGCTGAGTCCGGTCAGTGCGGCGGCTGCAGTTCCAATACCAGCCAGCCGCCAAAGTCAGGCGCCGGCAGCGTCCACTGGGCCGCCTGAGGCAGGGCGTTGCCTTCACGCATCAGCCATTGCACGCAGCGTGCCACACCGGCATGGGTGATCCAGACGATGTCGCGTGCGGCGCCATCGCCCACAGAGCCCCTGCTCGCCTGCTGCAAGGCCTCATCCACCCTGCGCAGCATGGCGGCCAGGGACTCTCCCCGGCCCGGCGCGTGCCCGGCAAGGTCTGCCGCCCAGGCATCGATGGCGCTGCGGTCCAGCGCATCCCAGGGCTGGCCTTCCCAGTGGCCGAAATCCATCTCCAGCAGCCGGCCATCCGCCTGCGATGCCAGGCCGGGCCGTAGGGCCTGCAGAGCCCGGGCCAATTGGCTGCATCGGCGCAGCGGCGAATGCAGCATCCGGCAATCCGCAGGCAGCGCGATATGCAGGGCCTGCGCCGCATCGGCCGTGGCCTGGGCGTCGGCCTCCATGTCGAGCCGGCCATAGCAGATGCCGGGCTCCACCAGGGGGCGGGCATGGCGTACCAGCCAAAGGCGCGGCGTTGGGAGAGCGTTCATTGCATGCGCATCAGCACAGCGGCGGCGCCCAGCAGCATGGCCAGTTCACAGACCTGCTGGGCGGCGCCCAGGCAATCGCCCGTCATGCCGCCCAGGCGACGGCGCAGCCAGCGCACCATGGCGGCCGTGACCAGGGCGCCGGGCAGGACCAGGCCGATGACGAGCGGCAGGCCCGCCAGCCACGCCGGCAGCGCCAAAGCGGGGAGACTCCAGAGCATTGCCGTGACCAGGCCTTTGGCGCTCAACGGCCTGCCAGCCGCATGCAAGGCCTTGGAGTGGGCGGCCTGGCCCAGATAGGGCAGGCATTGCATGAGGGCCAGCGGCGCCATGCGCGACAGCACATGGATGCTGCACAGCAGCAAGGCCGCCCATTCCGCGCGAATGCCGATCAGCAGCGCGACCAGGGAGATCCTGGTCATCAGCGCCATCACCAGCGCCATGGCGCCGTAGGCTCCCAGGCGCGAATCCTTCATGATTTCCAGCGCGCGCTCGGGCGGGACAAAGCCGCCCAGGCCGTCGGCCACGTCGGCCAATCCATCCTCGTGCAAGCCGCCTGTCATCCATAGCGTGGCAATGGTGGACAGCACGGCAGCCACCAGAGGCATCCAGGGGCTGGGTGCCAGCAGCCAGCCTGCGGCCAGCAGCCACGCCGCGCCCCAGGCGCCGACCAGCCAGCCCACGCCCGGCAGATGGGCCACGCTGGCGTGCTGCATTGCCGGACTCCAGCCGGCCCAGGCCGCAAGCCGCCCGGTGACCGGAATGCGGCTGAAGAACTGCAGGGCCAGCAGGAAATGGCGTATGGGCTGCATGTCTGGACAGCCGAGGCGGGCCTTACTTCAGGAAGAGCTGGTAGGCAGGGTTGCCGGTTTCCTCGACCCAGGGGTAGCCAAGATTGCTCAGGAAGGCGTCGAATTTCTTGCCATCCTTGGCGGGCACCTGCATGCCGACCAGGATGCGGCCGTAGTCCGCACCCTGGTTGCGGTAGTGGAACAGCGAGATGTTCCAGGTCGGCGCCATCAGGCTGAGGAACTTGAACAGTGCGCCGGGGCGCTCGGGGAAGACGAAGCGCAGCAGGCGCTCTTCCTGCGCCAGCGGCGAATGGCCGCCGACCATGTGGCGCAGATGCTCCTTGGCCATGTCGTCGAAGGTCAGGTCCAGCGCCTCGAAGCCCTGCTTCTCGAAGTTCCTGGCGATCTTCTCGGACTCGCCGCGCGCTGCCGTGGTCAGGCCCACGAAGACATGGGCCTTGTTCTCGTGGCTGATGCGGTAGTTGAACTCGGTCACGTTGCGCGGGCCGCCAGGCAGCTTGCCCACGACTTCGCAAAAGCGCTTGAAGCTGCCGCGTTCCTCGGGGATGGTCACGGCAAAAAGCGCCTCGCGCTCCTCGCCCACCTCGGCACGCTCGGCCACGAAGCGCAGCCGGTCGAAGTTCATGTTGGCGCCGCACAGGATGGCGGCATAGGTCTCGCCCCTGGTCTTGTTCTTCGCGACGTACTGCTTGATCGCCGCCACGGCCAGGGCGCCGGACGGCTCGACGATGGAGCGCGTGTCCACGAAGATGTCCTTGATCGCGGCGCAGACGGCATCGGTATCGACCACCACGTAGTCGTCCACCAGGCCCTGGGCGATGCGGAAGGTCTCCTCGCCCACCAGCTTGACGGCCGTGCCGTCGGCGAACAGGCCCACATCGGCCAGCTCCACGCGGTGGCCGGCGCGCACGGACTGCAGCATGGCGTCCGAATCCTTGGTGTGCACGCCGATCACCTTCACGTCGGGGCGCACGGCCTTGATGTAGTTGGCCACGCCCGAGATCAGGCCGCCGCCGCCAATGGCGACAAATACGGCATCCAGGCGCGGGCTGCCCAGCTTTTGCAGCTGGCTCAGCATTTCCATGGCAATCGTGCCCTGGCCGGCGATCACATAGGGATCGTCGAAGGGGTGCACAAAGGTCAGGCCCTTTTCCTTTTGCAGCCTGACGGCGTGCTTGTAGGCGTCGGAATAGCTTTCCCCGGCCAGTTCCACCTCGCCGCCCAGCGCCTGTACCGCATCGATCTTGACCTGCGGCGTGGTGGTGGGCATCACGATCACGGCGCGGCAACCGAGCTTGCGTGCGCCCAGCGCCACGCCTTGCGCATGGTTGCCGGCCGAGGCGCAGATCACGCCCTTTTCCAGCTGCTCGGCGGACAGGTGTGCCATCTTGTTGTAGGCGCCTCGCAGCTTGAAACTGAACACCGGCTGCTGGTCCTCGCGCTTGAGCAGCACCTTGTTGTGCAGGCGGCGGCTCAGCGCCTTGGCGGGCTCCAGGTCCGACTCCACGGCCACGTCGTACACGCGCGCGGTAAGGATCTTGGTCAGGTAGTCGGCAGGGGTCAGGGGGTGGTTCATCGTCGGCGAAAGGCTGGAGAGCAGCAGGCCGGGAGGCGGCCCGTCGGTGTCAGGCGGCCATCATAGGCGCTTGTGACTCATGCTGCAGTGCAGCGTCCAGGCTGGGCCAGGGACGACAAAGGCAAAAAAAAGCCCCAGGCTGTAAAGCCGGGGGCTGAATCCACCAATAGAGGAGGTGGAGGAGACAACTGGTGTGATGCAGGGTGAAGTTGGTTCACAATCTGCAGTCCATCTGGAGGGGTGTCCGGGTTAACCCTTCAGATAACGCTTGGGTGCATTGTATGCACGGCAGGTGCTGCGTTGCAACAAAATCAGGGTTTTTGTGTAGTTGATGCAAAATAGCAACAGTTTTTTGAGGACGCAACAATGGAATGCACAGTGAGTTGGACAGGCGGCACGACCGGCATGCGCTCGGGCATGGGCTTCGTGGCGGAAACGGGCAGCGGCCATGTGGTCAATATGGACGGGGCGCCGGATGCGGCCAATCCTGCCAATGGAGGCCAGAACCAGGCACCCCGCCCCATGGAAATGCTGCTGGCAGGCGCAGGCGGCTGCACGGCCTACGACGTGGTGCTGATCCTCAAGCGCGGCAGGCACGCGGTCAAAGGCTGCAGCGTCAAGCTCACTTCGGAGCGCGCGGACAACGACCCCAAGGTGTTCACCAAGATCCACATGCAGTTCACCGTCAGCGGCACCGGCCTGCCAGCGGGCGCGGTGGAGCGGGCCATTGCCATGAGCCACGACAAATACTGCTCGGCCACCATCATGCTGGGCAAGACGGCCGAGATCACCACGGGGTTCGACATCGTCGAGGCCTGATGTGTCTGGGGGCTTGGGTCCGTGCCTCGGCAGGGACTCGCCAAGAATGAAGAAAGCGGGCCGGGCCCGCTTCTTTTTTGGCTGGATGCAGCTCCCGTCGTTTCAGAAGCTTCGGATCTCAGATGCGGTGAGCGGTCGTCGTCATGACCTTGGCGGCCAGGCGCATCAAGGCGCGGGCGGGCGGCGGCAGCTCCAGTGCGCCGGCTTCACGCGCAGCGGCGGCATGGCGCTCCTCATCGTCCTTCATGCGGGCCACCACGGCCAGCGAAGGGCGGTCCTCCTCAGGCAGACGGCCCAGATGGGATTCCAGGTGGGCGGAAACCTGCTCCTCGGTCTCCACCACGAAACCCAGGCTGGCGGCGTCACTGATCTTGGCGGCCACCACGCCGATGGCGAATGCCCCGGCGAACCACAGCGGGTTCAGCAGGCTGGGCCGGTCGCCCAGGGCGTTGAGCCGGTCGCGGGTCCATGCCAGGTGATCGGTTTCCTCGCGGGCCGCCTCCAGCAGATGCTCGCGCAGCACCATGTCGCGCGTCACCATGGCCTGGGCGTTGTACAGCGCCTGGGCGCAGACCTCTCCGACATGATTGACGCGCATCAAGGCGCCCGACAGTCGGCGCTGTGCCTCGGTCAGCTTACCCTCCGCGATGCCGGTGGCGGGCGAGCGCTCGGCCGCGGAAGGCTGTGCAAACAGGGTGCGAAGCGCCGCATCGGCGGCAGTCAGTATCTTGTCCATGGGCGGTCCCTAGAGCGGAAAATCTTGGCAAATTCAGGGTCTGAACGGTACACCAGGACGACATGCCCTCTCTTTGTGCAAGCGCAACAAGGCCGGCGCGATGTTCGGGTTGGGCCTGATTGTGTTGGTCTGCAGGTTTGTTGCGGCAGTGCAACGAAAAACGGGGGTTCAAGCCCGTTTGTGGGTGAATTTCTTTGCATGGGCAGCGGCGGTCTGGTGCAATAGGCCCTAACTTCCCCACCAGGAGGTTGGCGCGGGAAACCGGTGGAGCCTCAGGCCAAGCCTCTCTTCCTCACGACCGGCGCCCTTCTAAACCTTGGAGTAACTCGTAATGAAAAAATCTCTGATTGCCCTGGCAGTGCTGGCTGCTTCCGGCGCCGCAATGGCTCAATCCTCCGTGACCCTGTTCGGTATCGTGGACACCAACGTTGCCTACGTGAACAAGGACGCAGCTGGCGACAGCCGTTATGGTCTGGGCACCAGCGGCGCTTCCACGAGCCGTCTGGGCCTGCGCGGCACGGAAGACCTGGGTGGTGGTCTGAAGGCTGGCTTCTGGCTGGAAGGCGAAATCTTCGGTGACGATGGCAACGCCAGCGGCTTCAACTTCAAGCGTCGTTCCACCGTGAGCCTGTCGGGCAACTTCGGTGAAGTGCGCCTGGGCCGTGACCAAGTTCCGACCTTCCAAAAGCTGACCTCCTACGACCTGTTCAGCGCCACCGGTATCGGCCAGTTCATGGGCTTCCGTAACTGGGCTGCTGGCCAAGGCGCCGACGACAACGGCATCCGCGCTAACAACCTGATCTCGTACTACACCCCCAACTTCGGCGGTTTCAACGCCGGCTTTGGCTACGCTTTCGACGAAAAGCAAACCATCGGTACTGCTGACAGCGTCGGCCGTTACATCGGCGGTTACGTTGCATACGACAACGGTCCCCTGAGCGCCAGCCTGGGCGTTGCCCAGCAAAAGACTGCCGTTGGCGGCCTGGCTACCGACCGTGACGAAATCACCCTGGGTGCTTCGTACAACTTCGGCGTTGCCAAGCTGAGCGGCCTGCTGCAACAGACCAAGTTCAAGCGCGACATCGGCGGCGACATCAAGACCAACTCCTACATGCTGGGCGCTTCGGCTCCCGTGGGCGGCGTGGGCGAAGTCAAGCTGCAGTACGCTCTGTACGACCAGAAGGCCATCGACTCCAAGGCTCACCAGATCACTCTGGGCTACGTGCACAACCTGTCCAAGCGCACCTCTCTG
The DNA here is from genome assembly GCF_055797465.1 of Delftia sp. PX-1. NCBI lineage: Bacteria > Pseudomonadati > Pseudomonadota > Betaproteobacteria > Burkholderiales > Comamonadaceae > Delftia > Delftia sp. PX-1. The sequence continues at coordinate 5,935,810 of NZ_CP184763.1, read as the reverse complement.
TACGGCAACCTGGCATTCCTGAAGAACAAGGATGCTTCGACCCTGGGCCTGCAAGCCAAGGGCGTGTACGCTGGTGGCGTGCAAGCTGGCGAAAGCCAGACTGGCGTGCAAGTCGGTATCCGCCACGCTTTCTAATGAACGGCTGGCGTAAGCCAGTTGCCATTTGAAGCAAAAAAGAGCCAGTCTTCGGACTGGCTCTTTTGTTTTGTGCTAGGGAAAGACCTGTGTTGTGCTTGTGCCAACGGTGACGAGGCGGGAAAAGCGTTTCTAGAATGAAATTTCCACCAACCAATCGTTAACAAGAGAGAGACAACACAATGAATTCTTCATTCGTGAAAAAGAGCGTGGCACTGGCGGTGTTGGCAGCAACGGCACCCTTGGCAGCATTCGCCCAGCAAAGCAGCGTGCAGCTGTACGGCATCGTCGATGCCGGCGTGCGCCACACCACCAATGAAGGCCCGACCAAGAGCGGCAAGACCCAGATGATCGGCGGCGGCATGTCGCAAAGCCGCTGGGGCATCAACATCACCGAGGACCTGGGCGGCGGTCTGGCAGCCATTGCCAACCTGGAAGCCCGTTTCCTCACCGACACCGGCGAGCAGGCTGCGGCAAGCTACTTCCAGCAATCCTGGGTGGGCCTGCGCAGCAAGAGCTTCGGCCAGATCACCCTGGGTCGCCAGTACAACATGCTGTTCGACCTGGTGACGTCCACCTATGCCTCCTTCCCGTATTCGCCGTACATGGAGGCCTACAAGCCTGAAATCGGCATGTCCATGGGCGCGCGCGCCAGCAACATGGTCAAGTACCTGGCCGAGTTCGGCCCCGTGCGCGGCGCATTGCAGTATTCGTTCGACGAGAACAACACCTTCGACAAGGTCGGCACTGGCGTGGTGCCCGGTGGCGCCATCAAGACGGCCGGCGGCTATCTGCGCTACTCGCAAAGCGGCATTTCCGCAGGCGCCGGCTACCTGGGCACGACGCTGCCGGCCGGCACCAAGGTCGATGCCTATACTCTGGGCGGCTCCTACCGCGTGGGTCCCTGGTACGTCAACCTGGGCTACGGCCTGAACAAGCGCAAGGACGCATTCCCGGCGGCAACCGCAGGCGGTGGATTCGACCAAGCCATCCTCAACTCCTTCTGGACGGGTTCGTCCAACGGCGGCTTCGTGGCCGGCGACGCCAACAAGCGCCAGATGTACAAGATGGGCTTCGGCTACCAGATCACGCCCCAGATCAATGTGGGCGCGCATTACTACCATGCCAAGCAGTCGGGCTCGGGCACGGGCAATTTCAATGGCAAGGCAGACTTCCTGGTGGCGGTGCTCGACTACGCCTTCTCCAAGCGTACGGATGCCTATGTGGCCCTGGACCACACCAAGACCAGTGGCGGCTCGGGCGTGATGCTCGACGCCAATGGCGCCACCAAGCGCACGGGCTTCACCGTCGGCCTGCGCCATCGCTTCTGAGCGCGCGGCGTTTGCGCAACGGATGGCCTCCTTCGGGAGGCCTTTTTGTTTCCTGTCGATGGGCTGACGGTGGGCGGGCGCGATTTCCTGCGTTAAGGTAATGCGCAGGCCAATGAAGCGAAAGAACCAAGGCGATGGAAGCCACTCGATACAAGGCAGGCGGTCGGGTCTTTGCCCAGATCGCTCAGTACCACCCCGAGCTGACGGCGCTGCGCCGCGAGCTGCATGCGCATCCTGAGCTGGGGTTCGAGGAGCGCTTCACGGCTGCGCGCGTCAAGGAGGCCTTGCGGCAATGCGGCGTGGACGAGATCCACGAAGGCCTGGGCACCACGGGCCTGGTGGCCGTGATCCGTGGCCAGGGGCATAGCTCGGGAGCGATGGTGGGCCTGCGTGCCGACATGGATGCACTGCCCATGGTCGAGCACAACGAATTTCCCTGGAAATCGGGCAAGCAGGGGCTGATGCACGGCTGCGGGCATGACGGCCATACGGCCATGCTGGTGGGCGCCGCCCGCTACCTGGCTGCGACACGGCGTTTCGACGGCTCGGCCGTGCTGGTCTTTCAGCCTGCCGAGGAAGGACGGGGCGGCGCGCGGGCCATGATCAATGACGGGCTTTTCGACCGCTTTCCCATGCAGTCCGTGTACGCCATGCACAACTGGCCCGCCATGCGCGCCGGCACCGTCGGTATCAACATGGGCGCGATGATGGCGGCTGCCGACCGCATCACCATCGAGATCACGGGGCGCGGCGGCCATGGCGCCCATCCCTACCAGACGGTGGACGTGGTGCTGGCGGCCGCGCACATCACCACGGCGGTGCAGAGCATCGTCTCGCGCAATGTGCGCGCCATCGACAGCGCCGTCATCAGCCTGTGCGCCGTGCAGGCCGGGGACCTGGGCGCCTTCAGCGTGATGCCGGGCACGGCAACGCTGGTGGGAACCGTGCGGACCTTCGATCCCGCCGTGCAAGACCGTGTCGAGCAGCGCCTGCAGGAGTTGTGCAGCGCGGTGGCGCTGGGGCTGGGTGCGACGGCCAAGGTCAACTACGAGCGCATCTATCCCGCCACCATCAACTCCCCCACGGAGGCCGCCTTTGCGGCCGACGTGGCCCAGGCGCTGGTGGGCGTGGAGAACCTGGACCGGCAGCTGGAGCCCAGCATGGGTGCGGAGGATTTTTCCTTCATGCTGCAGCACAAACCCGGCGCCTACCTGCGCCTGGGGCAATCCACGGGCGCCCAGCCCGGGGTGCCGCTGCACAGCAGCCGGTATGACTTCAACGACGAGGTGCTGCCGCTGGGCGCTGCCCTGCACGCCAGCCTGATCGAGCAGGCCATGCCGCTGCCTTCGCAGGACGTATAGCGCAGGCGGAGCCGGTCAGCGGGGCTGTCCCTCGATCGCAAGAAGGTGGGCCTTTACCGTTTCCAGGATCTCGTCGGACAAGGCTGGATTGGCGGCGACCGTGGCACGTGCCAGGACCAGGGCGCCCACCATGCTGCTGAGCATGGCCATGGCCTGGGCGCGCTGTGCGGCATCGGGTGCCTGATCGTCGCCAAGTGTGCCGATCACGCGCGCAAACCTGCCGATGTTGCGTTCCACCCCTTCGGCGAACACCGCTGAAAGATCACCACCTGCCCGAGCCACGTCCACGGCCAGCGCCGCAGCGGGGCAGCCCTCGCCGGGGCTGTCGCGGTGCTGCGGCGACAGATAGGACTGCACGCGCGCGGCAAGGCTGCCGGCCTGTTCACCCTGCAGGCCGTCCAGCGGCGCGATGGACCAGTCGAAGGCGCGTGCGCAGGCTTCGCGCACCAGCGCGTCCTTGGATTCGAAGTGGCGATAGAGCCCGCCGTGGGTGAGTCCCGCGCCGCGCGTCACCTCGGCCACGCCGACGCCGTCCAGCCCGTGCTCGCGGTACAGCCGCGCAGCGGCTTCGAGGATGTCCTGCCGGTTCTGCGCGGCCTGGGCTTTCGTGACTTTCATGTGCACTGTCCAATGATTATGGTTGTCATCAAAATGCGTTTATGATGACGGCCATCATCATAAGTCCGTGCCTGCAGGCAATGCTCACCATCTGCGGCAGGGGCTGTGCACTCTACAGGGAAGAACCGATGAACGCCTCTTCAATCCCGAGCAGCCTGTCCCCCGTGCGCGCTGCAGTCTCTGCATGGTCCATCAGGGAGCGTTCATGAGCACGGGTCCTCTCGCACGCCGCGTGGTCATCACGGGCATGGGCATGGTCTCGCCGCTGGGTCGGGGCACTGAATTGGCCTGGCGCCGGCTGCTGTCCGGCGCATCGGGCCTGAGCCGGCTGCCCGATGATCTGGCGCCCGATGTGCCGGGCCAGGTGGCAGGCCAGGTGCCCGACCTGGCCCGCGACCCGGAAGGCGGCTGGGACATCGATGCCGTAGTCTCGCCCAAGGACCAGCGCAAGATGGACCGCTTCATCCCGCTGGCGCTGGACGCGTCGGACCAGGCGCTGGCCCAGGCCGGCTGGCAACCTGCCAGCGAGGACGAGCGCACGCGCACGGCCTGCATCATTGGCTCGGGGATCGGCGGCTTTGGCGCCATTGCCCAGGCCGTGCGCACCACGGACAGCCGGGGGGTGTCGCGCCTGTCGCCATTCACCGTGCCGTCTTTCCTGGTCAATCTCGCGGCCGGGCATGTGTCGATACGCCATGGGCTCAAGGGCCCGCTGGGTGCGCCGGTCACTGCCTGCGCAGCCAGCGTGCAGGCCTTGGGCGACGGCCTGCGCATGATCCGTTCGGGCGAGGCCGACGTGGCGCTGTGCGGCGGCGCCGAGGCCGCCATCGACCGCGTGAGCCTGGGCGCGTTCGCGGCGGCCAAGGCCCTTTCCACGGGATACAACGACCGGCCCGAAGAGGCCTCACGCCCCTTCGACGCGGGCCGCGACGGCTTTGTCATGGGCGAGGGCGCGGGCGCCCTGGTGCTGGAGGGACTGGACCACGCCCTGGCGCGCGGCGCCGTGCCGCTGGCCGAAGTGGTGGGCTACGGCACCAGTGCCGATGCCTATCACATCACCTCGGGCCCGGAAGATGGCGACGGCGCGCGCCGCAGCATGGCACAGGCGCTGGCCATGGCCGGGCTGTCGCCGGATCAGCTGCAGTACCTCAATGCCCACGCCACCTCCACGCCCGTGGGCGACCGGGGCGAGCTGGCAGCCATGCGCTCCCTGTTTGGCGAGGGCAGCGGCGTGGCGATCAGCTCCACCAAGTCGGCCACGGGCCATCTGCTGGGCGCGGCGGGCGCGGTGGCGGCCATCTTCACGGTGCTGGCGCTGCGCGACCAGATGGCGCCGGCTACGCGCAATCTCGTGGAGCCCGATCCCCTGGCCCAGGGGCTGGACCTGATCGCCGGCGCGGCCAGGCCCTGGGCCATGGAGCATGCCCTGGTCAACGGTTTCGGCTTTGGTGGCGTCAACGCCTCGCTGGTGCTCCGGCGCTGGCAGGGCTGAACGAGGCGGGTGCGCCTGGGGGCCGGTGCTACGTGTAGCGCTTGGCCCGCAGGTTGTTCTTCATCTGCTCCAGCGCAGGCTGCAGGGCCGGGCCGATGCGCAGCGCCACGCAGGTGGCCAGCACGTCGATGACCAGCAGGTGCAGCAGGCGCGACACCATGGGGCTGTAGCGGTCGTAGCCCTCGGGATGGTCGGCGGCCAGATGGATGTGGCAGGCCGAGGCCAGGGGCGAGCCGCTGGCGGTGATGGCAATCGTGGTGGCGCCGTTCTTGCGCGCGATGTCGGCGGCGTCCATCAGGTCGCGCGTGCGGCCCGAGTTGGAAATGATCACCGCGCAGTCGCCGGGTCCCAGCAGGGTGGCGCTCATCACCTGCATGTGGCCGTCGCTGGTGGCCAGGCTGGTCACGCCCAGGCGAAAGAACTTGTGCTGCGCGTCCTGCGCCACGATGCCCGAGTTGCCCGCGCCGTAGAACTCGATGCGCCGGCCTGTCTGCCAGGTCGAGGCGATGGCCTGCGCCGCCTGCTCTATGGCCGTGGTGCTGGCGGCATTGCGGTATTGCAGGAAGGCGGCCACGGCGTTGTCCACCACCTTGACCATCACGTCGCTGGTCTTGTCGTCGGTGTCCACGCTGCGGTGGATGAAGGGCACGCCCTCGCTGACGCTGCCGGCCAGCTTGAGCTTGAAGTCGGCCAGGCCGTCGTAGCCCATGCTGCGGCAAAAACGCACCACCGTCGGCTTGCTGACATGGGCTCGCTCGGCCAGTTCGCGCACCGGCTGCCGTGCGAAGGCCCGTGGATCGGCCAGCACCAGGCGGGCCACGCGTTGTTCGGCGGGAGCAAGCGAGGGCAGCGAGGCGGTGATGCGGTCCAGCATTAGGCGGTGGGCGTTGTTCTATGGGTAAAGGGAAGCGGTTGCCGCAAGGCAGGTCCAGCGCGCATTTTGCATGAGCGGCAGCCTTCGCTTACTTTCCTGACGCCAATGCAAACCATGCGCGCGCATACACTCGGAGGATTTGCCGGTACAACCGCACCGCCCTGGTGCGATGCCGCCCCTCGCCAGGCTCCCGCCCAAAGGATGTTCCATGAACCAGCTTGATGCGCTTCGACAGTACACGACCGTGGTGGCCGATACCGGCGACTTCCACCAACTGGCCCAGTTCCAGCCGCGGGATGCGACCACCAATCCCTCGCTCATCCTCAAGGCGGTGCAAAAGCCCGAGTACGCGCCGCTGATGCGCGCCACCGTGGCCCAGTACAAGGGCCGCAGCCTCGACGAGGTCATGGACCGCATGCTGGTGCGCTTCGGCTGCGAGATCCTGAACACCATTCCGGGCCGTGTCTCCACTGAAGTCGATGCGCGCCTGTCGTTCAATACCTCGGCCACCGTGGCGCGTGCCGAGCGCCTGATCGAGCTGTACCAGGCCGAAGGCGTGCACATCGACCGCGTGCTCATCAAGATCGCCTCCACCTGGGAAGGCATCGAGGCGGCGCGCCAGCTGGAGCTGCGCGGCATCTACACCAACCTCACCCTGCTGTTCTCGTTCTGCCAGGCCGTGGCCTGCGGCCAGGCCAAGGTGCAGCTGATCTCGCCCTTCGTGGGCCGCATCTACGACTGGTACAAGAAGCAGGCCGGCGCCCAGTGGGACGAGGCCGCCATGGCCGGCGCCAACGATCCCGGCGTGCGCTCCGTGCGCGCCATCTACGAGCACTACAAGCACTTCGGCATCGCCACCGAGGTCATGGGCGCGAGCTTTCGCAACACGGGCCAGATCGTGGCGCTGGCGGGCTGCGACCTGCTGACCATCGCCCCCGAACTGCTGGCCCAGCTGGGCGCCAGCGATGCGCCCCTGGCGCGCGCCCTGGACCCCGAGGCCGCGCGGACCCTGGCCCTCGATCCCGTGCACTACGACGAAGCCGGTTTCCGCCTGGCCCTCAACGAGGACGCCATGGCCACCGAGAAGCTGGCCGAAGGCATACGCGCCTTCGCTGCCGACACCCGCAAGCTCGAAGCATTGATGCAGCAGGCCGCAGACTGATTGGATGAAGATCTTGCCCGTTTTGTGCAACACCTTGCCGGCCTGGTCGGCACTTGAACGCCATTTCAACGAAGACATCCGGTCCCTGGATCTGCGCCAGGCCTTTGCCGCGGACGCGGGCCGGCTGGACGCGCTGAGCCAGCAGGCCCCGCATGTCTTCGCCGACCTGTCCAAGAACCTCTGGACCGAAGCCACCGAGACGCTGCTGCGCGAGCTGGCGCAGCAGGCCGGCGTGCTGGCCCAGCGCAACGCCATGCTGGCCGGCGAGCCCGTCAACTGCACCGAGGGCCGCGCCGTCATGCACTGGCTGCTGCGCATGCCGCGCGACGGCGGCCAGCTGCGCCACTGCGCCACCGTGCAGCAGTGGCAGCCGGCCATGCACGAGGCGCTGGCCCAGGTGCACGAGACGCTGGACGCCATGCTGGCCCTGGCCGAGCAGGTGCGTGGCGACGAGGGCATCACCGACATCGTGAACATCGGCATCGGCGGCTCGCACCTGGGCCCCGAAGTGGTGGTCAATGCGCTGGAGGACTGGGTCGATGCGGGCAAGAATTTCCATTTCGTCTCCAACGTCGATGGCCATGAGCTCGGCCATGTGCTGCGCCGCGTGCGCCCGCACAGCACGCTGTTCCTGATCGCCTCCAAATCCTTCACCACGGCCGAGACCATGCTCAACGCGCACTCGGCGCGCCGGTGGTTTCTGGAGCAGGGCGGCAGCGAGGATGCGCAGGCCGCGTGCTCCATCGACCGGCACTTCGTGGCGCTCACCACCAATGTGCAGGCCGCAGCCGACTTCGGCATCCGCCGCACGCTGGGATTCTGGGACTGGGTGGGCGGTCGTTTTTCGCTGTGGTCGGCCATCGGCCTGCCGGTGGCCATCGCCATCGGGGCGGCGCAGTTCCGTGCGCTGCTGGACGGCGCCCATGCCATGGACGCGCATTTCTTTTCCTCCGGCGTGGAGGGCAACCTGCCGCTGCGCCTGGGTCTGCTGGATGTCTGGTACCGCGATTTCTGCGGCTTCTCCAGCCGCTGCATTGCCCCCTACAGCCATGGCCTGCGGCGGCTGACCGCCTATCTGCAGCAGCTGGAGATGGAGAGCAACGGCAAGGGCGTGACGCGCGACGGGCAGACACTGCCCGTGCGCACGGCGCCCGTGATATGGGGCGAGCCCGGCACCAATGGCCAGCATGCCTTCTTCCAGATGCTGCACCAGGGCCAGGACGTGATTCCCGTGGAATTCATCGCGCTGCGCGACGGCGGCAAATACCTGGGCGCCCATCACCAGAGCCTGGTCGTCAACGCCATTGCCCAGGCCCAGGCCCTGATGGAGGGGCGCCACGGCGAGGGTGCGGAGCGCCATTGCGCGGGCAACCGGCCCAGCAGCTTCCTGCTGCTGCAGCAGCTCGATCCGGCATCGCTGGGTGCCCTGATCGCACTGTACGAGCACCGTGTCTTCTCGGCCGGTGCGGTCTGGGGCATCAACAGCTTCGACCAATGGGGCGTGGAGCTGGGCAAGCACCTGGCGCGCCAGCTGCATGCGCGCCAGGACAGCGGCGACTGGCAGGGCGTCGATGCCTCGACGCAGGGCCTCATGCACCGGCTTGCGGCAGGGTCGGCCGGCTGACCGGGCGCTGCGGGCCTGTGGCCCCCGCAGCGCACCAGCAGGGTGCCGGGTCATGTGGGTGGAGCATGACCTTCTTCCATTTCATCGTTATGCACAGGCGCCTGATTGCTCGATAGTTGATGCAATCGCCTTGACGGCGGCCCTGCTTGCATGCAGCCAGTGACGGCGGCTCGGCAGGGTGGAGGCGCAGCGCGCCTTCGGACCTGCAACAACTATCCAAGGAGACCCTCGATGCGATTCGTACTGGCCCATGTGGCGATGGCATGTGTGGTGGCGGCAACTGGCGCTGCCCATGCACAGGAAGCGGCCGGCACGCTGGACAAGATCCAGAGCACAGGCAAGGTGGTGATGGGCGTGCGCGAAAGCTCGGCGCCCATGGCCTATGCCTTCGGGACCACGCAGAAGTACGTGGGCTACCACGTCGAGCTGTGCGAGAAGGTGCTGGCCCAGATCGTGCCCAAGGCCAAGATCGAGTACATGGCCCTGACCTCGCAGAACACCATGCCCCTGGTGCAGAACGGCACCGTGGACATCGGCTGCGGCCCGACCACCAACAACCTCGCGCGCCAAAAGCAGGTGGCCTTTGCCGTGACCACCTACGTGAGCCAGGTGCGCATGGCCGTGCGCGCCGACTCGGGCATCACCTCCTTCAAGCAGCTCGACGGCAAGCCCGTGGCGGCCTCGGCCGGCACGACTGCCGTGCAGCTGCTGCGCAAGTACGGGCGCGACAATGGCGTGAACCTGCCCACCTCGCTGGGCAAGGACCATTTCGAGAGCTTTCTGATGCTCGAATCGGGCCGTGCCGATGCCTTCGTGCTGGACGACAACCTGCTGGCCGGCGTCATCGCCAACTCCAAGAACCCTGCAGGCTTCAAGATCGTGGGCGAGGTGCTGGGCTCCGAGCCCATCGCCATCCTGTTTCGCCGCGACGATCCCGCCTTCAAGAAGGCTGTGGACGACGTGCTGGTGGGCATGATGGCCTCGGGCGAAGTGGCGAAGATCTACGACAAGTGGTTCGTGCAGCCCATTCCGCCCAAGAATGCCCCGCTGAACCTGCCCATGAGCGACATGCTCAAGCAGCTGCTGCAAAAGCCCAACGACAAGCCGCTGGAGTCCTACGCGCAGCAGTGACCACGGGCCCGGACCCGGTCATCGCGACCGGGCCAGTTCGGCCACCGCCCGTGCCAGTGCTGCAATGCCTGCATCGATCTGATCGGTGGCAATGGAGGACAGGCGCAGCCGGAAAAAGGGGCAGGGCTGGCGCGGCGTCGCAAAGAACGCGCTGCCTGCCTCGATCAGCACGCCGTGGCGGCGCGCCACGGCGGCCAGCGCATCGGCGTCCAGCCAGGCCGGCGCCTGCACCCACAGCGACGCGCCGCCCTGGGGCTGGCGGAAGATGAAATCCGGCAGGTGCGCGCGCAGCGAGCGGTCCACCTGCGCCACGCGTTCCAGCATGGCCTGGTTCACGCGGCGCGCATGGGCCTCATGGTGGCCCAGCGACAGGAACAGCGCATAGGCGTGCTGCAGAAAGGCGCTGGGGTGGCGCACCATGGCATGGCGCAGCACGCGCAACTCGTCGATCAGCGCGCGCGGCGCGACGATGTAGCCCAGCCGCAGCGCGGGCGACAGGCTCTTGGACAGCGACCCCACATAGATCACGCGCCCGCTCTTGTCCAGGCTCTTGAGCGCGGGCATGGGCCTGCCCTGGTAGAGGTTCTCGGCCTCGTAGTCGTCCTCGATGATCACGAAATCGCCCTGCTCGGCGCGGCGCAGCAGTTGCTCGCGCCGCTGCAGGCTCAGCGTCACGGTGGTGGGGCTCTGGTGCGAGGGCGTGACGAACAGGTAGTCCAGCGGCGGCAGGCCATCGACCACCACGCCTTCCTCGTCCACGGCCACGGGCACCCAGTGCGGGCGGCGCAGCGAAAAGGTGTTGCGCGCATGCGGGTGGCCGGGCTCCTCGAAGCCCAGGCGCTGCGAGGGGTCCAGCAGCGCGTCGGCCAGCAGGTAGAAGGCCTGCTGCGCGCCCACGGTGACCAGGATCTCTTCCTTGAGCGCGAACACGCCGCGCCGGGGCAGCAGGCGCAGGCGGATCTGCTCGATCAGGTCGGGCACATCGTCGGTCTCGAAGTCCGGCGTCCAGTGCGGCAGCTGGGCGCGCGCCAGGCTGCGCGTGCAGCATTCCCGGAAGCCTTCGGTGGGAAACAGCGCGGGATCGTGCATGCCGTAGACGAAGGGGTAGGGGTACTCGCGCCACTGCAGCGGCTTGGACAGCGTGTGCCTGTCCGTCAGCGAGCGCAGCACGCGTGCAGACCAGTCCGGTGCGGGCTCCCCGTGACTTGTCGCAGGCAGGGCCAGGGCGCCGTCCACACCAGCCAGGCGCGAATCCCGGGCCACGAACACGCCGCTGCGCGGGCGGGCTTCCAGAAAGCCTTCATCCACGAGCTGCTCGTAGACCGTGGTCACGGTATTGCGCGACACCTCCAGCAGGCGCGACAGCTCGCGTGAGGGCGGCATGGCCGCACCGGGCGGCAGGCGGCCTTCGAGGATGGGCTGGACCAGGGCCAGGCGCAGGCGGTCCTTCAGGGGAAGGCCGGGCTGCTCGGGCAGCGCGAACAGGCGGGCCCACTGGTGGCGTGGGTCTGTGGCGGAAGGGGTGCTCATGGCGCAACGGAGGCAATCGGGGGGCGTTCTTGGCGCGGCCGGGCAGAGGGCGCGCGGTCGGCGCCATGTTGCGGTGCGGGTGCGGGCAAGTAAAGGTTTGGGCCGGCCGACGCGGGTAAACACCGGGCCTCTGGCTCCTACGTTTGGACGGCTGTGGCCCCCGCGGCCCGCGCCCTTGTTGCGTATTCTGGATTGAAGGCAGCGAGCCGCGCGGCCTGGCGATCCAACGAGGGAGACAGTCCATGCACACCATCACTTTCCGACGCCGCGCCCTGGCGGCCCTGGCCCTGGCCGGCGCGCTGGCGGGCCTGGCGGCCACGCCGCTGCAGGCCCAGGAGCCGCAGCGCGGCGGCACCCTGATCGTGGGCAGCACCCAGGTGCCACGGCACCTGAACGGCGCCGTGCAATCGGGCATTGCCACGGCCATGCCTTCCACCCAGCTGTTCGCCAGCCCGCTGCGCTTCGATGACCAGTGGAAGCCCCAGCCCTACCTGGCCGAGTCCTGGAAGCTGGCCGAGGACGGCAAGTCGCTGACCCTGAACCTGCGCAGGAATGCCGTGTTCCACGACGGCAAGCCCATCACCTCGGCCGACGTGGCCTTCTCCATCATGGCCATCAAGGCCAACCACCCGTTCCAGACCATGCTGGGGCCCGTGGAGAAGGTGGACACGCCCGACCCCTACACGGCCATCATCCGCATGAGCGCGCCGCATCCGGCCATCCTGCTGGCCATGAGCCCGGCGCTGGCGCCCATACTGCCCAGGCACATCTATGGCGACGGTGCCGACCTCAAGACCCATGCGCGCAACAGCGCCGACGTGGTGGGCTCGGGGCCGTTCAAGCTGACCGAGTTCCGCGCGGGCCAGCGCATCGTGATGGAGCGCTTCGACAAGTTCTTCCTGCCCGGCCGGCCCTACCTGGACAAGCTGGTCTTCAACATCGTGCCCGACTCCTCCAGCCTGCTGCTGAGCCTGGAGCGCGGCGACGTGCAGATGGTGCCCTACCTGCAGGCCTCCATCGACCTGAAGCGCCTGTCCACCAATCCCCAGATCACGCTGACCGGCAAGGGCTTCGAGGGCATAGGCTCGATCAACTGGCTGGCCATCAACACCGACAGGAAGCCGCTGGGCGATGTGCGCGTGCGCAAGGCCATTGCGCATGCCATAGACAAGAACTTCATCACCAAGGCGCTGATGGGCGGCTTCGCCAGCGTGGCCGACGGCCCCATCGTGGCGGCCAGCCCCTTTGCCTCGGCCGACCTGGTGCGCTATCCGCTGGACCTCAAGAAGTCGGCGGCCCTGCTGGACGAGGCCGGCCTCAAGCCCGGCGCCAACGGCGAGCGCTTCAAGATCACCATCGACTACCTGCCGGGCACGGACGAGCAGCAAAAGAACGTGGCCGAGTACGTGCGCGCCCAGCTCAAGAAGGTGGGCATCGCCGTCGATGTAAGGGCCTCGGCCGATTTCCCGGCCTGGTCCCGGCGGCTGGCCACGCATGACTTCGACCTGTCCATGGACATCGTCTTCAACTGGGGCGACCCGGTCATCGGCGTGCACCGCAGCTACCTGTCCACCAACATCAAGCCCGTGGTCTGGACCAACACCCAGTCCTACCGCAATCCCAAGGTGGACGAGCTGCTGAACACGGCCAGCAGCACGCTGGACACGGCCGAGCGCAAGAAGCTCTATGCGGCCTTCCAGAAGACCGTGACGGACGAGCTGCCGGTGATCTTCATCAACAACTCGCCCTACCACACGGCTGCGCGCAAGAACGTGGGCAACCTGCCGACCACGGTCTGGGGGCCGGCCTCGCCCTATGACGAGATTTTCTTGAAGTAATCCAGGAGGACCCGGCCATGGCATTTCTCCGCACACTCCTCAAGCGGCTGCTGCAGGGCCTGGCGCTGGTGCTGGCCGTGGTGGTGCTGAACTTCATGCTGGTGCATGCGGCGCCCGGCGATCCCGTGGAGACCATTGCCGGCGCCAGCGGCGGCATGGAGCCCGAGCTCATGGCCGAGCTGCGCACACGCTACGGGCTGGACCGGCCGCTGCCCGTGCAGCTGGGCATCTACCTGGCGCGCGTGGCCAGTGGTGATCTGGGCTACTCCTACTTCTTCAACCTGCCGGTGGCGCAGATGATTGCCGAGCGCGTGCCCGCCACCTTGCTGCTGGTGCTGGCCGCCGTGCTCACGGCCTTCGTGGTGGGCACGCTGCTGGGCGTGCTGTCCTCGCGCCGGCCCAACGGCCTGCTGTCGCAGTGCATCACCGTGCTGTCCCTGGTGGGCTTTGCGGCGCCCGTGTTCTGGACCGGCATGCTGCTGGTGCTGGCGTTTGCCTCCTGGTGGCCCGTGCTGCCGGTGTCGGGCATGCGCTCGGCCGATGCCGCAGGCGGCGCGGGCCTTGCCGACCTGCTGGACGTGGCCCGGCACCTGGTGCTGCCTGCGCTGACACTGGCCCTGGTCTACCTGGCGCAGTACAGCCGGCTGTCACGCTCGTCCATGCTGGACGTGCTGGGCGCCGACTACATCCGCACGGCGCGCGCCAAGGGGCTGGCCGAGCATGTGGTGCTCTACCGCCATGCGCTGCGCAACGCGCTGCTGCCCGTGGTGACCATGCTGGGCCTGCAGTTCGGCAACGTCATGGCCGGCGCCATCATCGTGGAGACGGTCTTCAACTGGCCGGGCCTGGGCCGGCTGGCCTTCGACTCGGTGCTGCGGCGCGACTACCCGACCATCCTGGGCGTGCTGCTGTTCTCCTCCATCGTCGTGGTCGTGATGAACCTCGTCACCGACCTGTGCTACCGGCTGATCGATCCCCGCATCAAGGCGGCCTGAGACCATGAATGCCATCACACCACCTTCCGTGTCCGTGCCGAGCGTCGCCGCGCCGCAGGCCGCAGCCCATGCCGAGCACCCGGCCCGTGAGGCGCTGCGCATGTTCCTGCGCAACCCCTCGGCCATTGCGGGCATGGCCATGCTGCTCATCGTGCTGCTGGTGGCCATCGCCGGCCCCTGGATCTGGCCTGCGGACCCGTTCGAGATCCGCACCATGCCGCTGAGCCCGCCGTTCAGCGAGGAGGCCTGGCTGGGCAGCGACCAGCTGGGGCGCGACGTGCTCACGGGCATCATCCACGGCGGCCGCGCCACGCTGATGGTGGGCGCCTTCGCGGCTTTGCTGTCGGTGTGCATCGGCGTGACGCTGGGGGCGATGGCCGGCTACTACGGCGGCCGCGTCGATGCGCTGCTGATGCGCGTGACCGAGTTCTTCCAGGTGCTGCCCGCACTGCTGTTCGCCATGGTCGTGGTGACGCTGTTCTCGCCCTCGCTGGTGACGGTCACGCTGGCCATCGGCAGCGTCAGCTGGCCGGCCACGGCGCGGTTGACGCGGGCCGAGTTCATGCGCATCCGCCAGCTCGAATTCGTGCGCGCGGAGAGCGCCATCGGCGCGCGCCACGGCCGCATCATCTGGAAGGTGATCCTGCCCAATGCGCTGCCACCGCTGGTGGTGTCGGCCACGCTGGCCGTGGGCGCCGCCATCCTGTTCGAGGCCGGCCTGTCCTTCCTGGGCCTGGGGGACCCCAACCAGATGAGCTGGGGCCTGATGATCGGGTCGGCCCGCCAGTACCTGCTGTCGTGCTGGTGGGCCGTGGCCTTTCCCGGTGCCGCCATCTTCGTCACCGTGCTGGCCGTCAGCCTGATCGGCGACGGCCTCAACGATGCACTCAACCCCAAGCTGAGGGAGCGCTGATGGACACCGACACCCCCCTGTTGCAAGTCAGCGGCCTGCGCGTGGCCTTCCAGGGCCGGCGCGGCCAAGCCACGGTGCTCAACGGCGTGGATTTCGATCTGCGCGCGGGCGAGACGCTGTGCGTGGTCGGCGAATCCGGCTGCGGCAAGAGCATGACGGCGCTGGCGCTGCTGCGCCTCATTCCCTCGCCTCCGGGCCGCATCACGGGCGGGCAGGTGCGCTTCCAGGGCGAGGACCTGGTGGCCGCCGGCGAGGCCCATATGCGCCAGGTGCGCGGCAACCGCATCTCCATGATCTTCCAGGAGCCGATGACTTCGCTGAACCCGGTGCTCACCGTGGGCGAGCAGATCGCCGAGCCGCTGCGCCTGCACGCTGGCCTGGACGCGGCCGCCGCGCGCCAGCGCGCCGTGAAGATGCTCCGGCAGGTCGGCATCCCCGCGCCCGAGCGGCGCGTGCACGAGTACCCGCATCAGCTGTCGGGCGGCATGCGCCAGCGCGTGATGATCGCCATGGCCCTGGCTTGCCGGCCCGACATCCTGATCGCCGACGAACCCACCACGGCGCTGGATGTGACCGTGCAGGCGCAGATCTTCGACCTGCTGCGCGAGCTGCAGCGCGACAAGGGCACGGCCATCGTGCTGATCACGCATGACATGGGGGCCGTGGCCGAGATGGCCGACCGCGTCATGGTCATGTATGCGGGCCGCGTGATCGAGCAGGGCCGCTGCGAACAGGTGCTTTCAGCGCCCGCCCATCCCTACACGCGCGGCCTGATCGCCTGCCTGCCCGAGCTGGGCAGCAGCCAGGCAGGCGGGCGCACCGAGCTGCCCGAGATCCCCGGCGTCGTGCCCTCGATCTGGGAGTTGGGCAGCGGCTGCGCCTTTCGTGCGCGCTGCCGCGAGGCCCAGCCGCGCTGCGCCAGCGAAGCTCCGCCGCTGACCGCGCTGGATGATCCATCCCACGGCGTGGCCTGCTGGCTGCACGCTCCCGCTTCCCGCATCCGCGCCCACACGGAGGCCCTGGCATGAACGCACGCATGGACGAAACCCTCTTGCAGGTGGACGATCTCCAGGTCCACTTTCCGCGCCCGGGCAAGGGCCTGTTCGGCAGGCCCGAGGTGGTCAAGGCCGTGGACGGCGTGTCCTTCAGCCTGCGGCGCGGCAGCACGCTGGCCGTGGTGGGCGAGTCGGGCTCGGGCAAGACGACCACGGCGCTGGCCGTGATGCGTCTGGCGCCCGTGACGGCAGGCCGCATGCAGCTGGGCGATACCGACCTGGGCGGCCTGTCGGGCGAGGCCCTGCGCCAGGCGAGGCGGCGCATGCAGATCGTGTTCCAGGACCCGTTCTCCTCGCTGAATCCGCGACAGCGCGCGGGCGATGCGGTGCGCGCTCCGCTGGACCTGATGGACGTGGGCACGCCGGCCGAGCGCGAGGCGCGCGTGGCCGAGCTGTTCACCCAGGTCGGCCTGCGGCCCGAACAGCGCCAGCTGTTCCCGCACCAGTTCTCGGGCGGCCAGCGCCAGCGCATCAACATCGCGCGCGCCCTGGCCACGCGGCCCGAACTGGTGGTCTGCGACGAACCCGTGTCGGCGCTGGACATCGCCATCCGCGCCCAGATCCTCAACCTGCTGGCGCGGCTGCAGCGCGAGCTGGGCCTGAGCTACCTGTTCATCTCGCACGACATGGCCGTGGTCGAGCACATCTGCGACGACATCGCCGTCATGTACCTGGGCCAGATCGTGGAGCGCGCACCGCGCCAGGCCTTCTTTGCGCGGCCGCTGCATCCCTACAGCGTGGCCCTGATGTCGGCCGTGCCCACGGTGCGCGGCGGGCGCGAGCGCGCGGCGCGGCGCATCCGGCTGGCCGGCGACCCGCCCAGTCCCATCGACCCGCCCGCGGGCTGCCGCTTCGCCGGGCGCTGCCCCGTGGCCGTGCCTGCGTGTTCGGCCGAGGCGCCACCGCTGCGCGAAGCCGCCCCCGGCCACTGGGTGCGCTGCATCCGCGTGGACCACATCTATGGCGTGCCGCGCGCGCCGCTGGCCCTGTGAACCCGGAGCACCCGCCACCATGAGCATCACCGTCTACGCCGCCCGCAAGATCATCACCATGAACCCCATGCAGCCCGAGGCCACGCACGTGGCCGTGCGCGACGGGCGCATCCTCGCGGTCGGGGACCTGGCGCGCTGCACGGCCTGGGGCGAGTGCCGCATCGACGAGCGCTTCGCCGACCAGGTGCTGCTGCCCGGGCTGGTGGAGGGCCACTGCCACCTCAAGGAGGGCAGCATGTGGGACTGGACATACACGGGCTGGTTCGACCGGCGAGACCCCGATGGCAAGACCTGGCCCGGCCTGCGCTCCATGGATGCCGTGGTGGACCGCCTGGCCGAGGTGGCGGCGCGCATGGATGCGCAGGGCCTGCCGCCCGGACAGCCGCTGATCGCCTGGGGGTTCGATCCCATCTACTTCGGCGGCGAGCGCATGACGGTGGAGCACCTGGACCGGGCCGCCGCAGGCCGTCCCGTCGTGATCTCGCATGCCAACGGCCATTTGATGAACGTCAACAGCGCCATGCTGCGCCTGGCCGAGATCACGCGCGACAACGAGGTCGAGGGCGTGGTGCGCTTTGCGCCCGGCCACGCCCTGGCCGGCGAGCCCACGGGCGAGCTGCAGGAGCCGGCCGCCATGTTCCTGGTGCTGCGCAAGATCGGCAACGCCGGGCTGCTGGCGCCCATGACCGAGGCTGGCGTGCGCTCCTTCGCTCGCCTGGCCTGCCGCCAGGGCGTGACCACGGCCACCGACCTGGTCAACAAACTGGGTGAGCAGGACTGCCGCGTGCTGGAGGCCGCGCTGGGCGACGACCAGGTGCCCATCCGCATCCTGCCCGCCTTCCAGGCCTTCCACGGCACGCATGGCGCCGAGGCCGGTGCCGAGCATGTGCGCACGCTCATGGCGCGCAACACCGACCGGCTGCGCTACGGCCTAGTCAAGATGATGCTGGACGGCTCCATCCAGGGCTTTTCGGCACGCCTGCGTTGGCCCGGTCACTACAACGGCGCGCCCAACGGCATCTGGGTCACCGCGCCCGCGCAGTACGAGGCCGATTTCGAGACCTACCACCGCGCAGGCCTGCTCATCCATACGCACACCAATGGCGACGAGGCCAGCGAGGCCGCCATCGACGCCATAGGCCGCGTGCTGGCCCGCGCGCCCCGGCCCGACCACCGTCACACGCTGCAGCATGGCCAGATGATCGATGCGCCGCTGTTTCGCCGCATGGCGGCGCTGGGCCTGTGCGCCAACCTGTTCGCCAACCACCTCTGGTACTGGGGCGACCAGCACTACGAGATGACCATGGGGCCGGACCGCGCCATGCGGCTCGATGCCTGCGCCAGTGCGCTGGCCGCCGGCGTGCCGCTGGCCATCCATTCGGATGCGCCCGTCACGCCGCTGGGGCCGCTGTTCACCGCCTGGTGCGCGGTCCACCGGATCACGCCCAAGGGCCGCGTGCTGGGCGCGGCCGAGCGCCTGACCGTGGCCCAGGCCCTGCATGCCGTCACGCTGGGCGCGGCCTGGACACTGAAGCTGGACCACGAGATCGGCAGCATCGAATGCGGCAAGCGCGCCGACTTCTGCGTGCTGGAGGACGATCCGCTGTCCCTGGACCCCATGGTGCTCAAGGACCTCCGGGTCTGGGGCACGGTGCTGTCGGGGCGCGTCTTCAAGGCGGCATGACATGGGACAGCGGTTGCCGTTCACGGTCATCGGCGGCTTCCTGGGCGCCGGCAAGACCACGCTGCTCAACCACTGGCTGCGCCATGCGGATGGGCAGCGGCTGGCCGTGCTGGTCAATGACTTCGGTGCGCTCAACATCGATGCAGGCCTGATCAAGGCCCACAGCGGCGACACCATCGCGCTGACCAATGGCTGCGTGTGCTGCCAGATCGGCGATGACCTGTCCATGGCCCTGATCGGCGTGCTGCAGCAGCGCGAGCGCTTCGACGCCGTGGTGGTCGAAGCCAGCGGCGTCTCCGACCCCTGGCGCATCGCCCAATTGGGCCTGGCCGATCCGGGTCTGGCGCTCGATGGAGTCATCGTGGTGCTGGATGCCGGCACCTTGCTCTCGCAGGCCGCCGATCCGCTGCTGGCCGACACGCTGCAGCGCCAGGTGGCCCGGGCCGACCTGGTCATCGTCAACAAGACCGATCTGGCCGATGCCCGGACCCTGGAGCGCGTGCACGGCTGGATAGCCAGCCACGCGCCAGCCGCGCAACGCTGCGATGTGCGCGAAGCCCGGGTGCCCGTGCAACTGCTCAGCGGCGCAGCCCTCCTACGTGGTGCGCGGGAGGTCTCATGGGGTACTGGCACTGCGCGCCCCATGCATGGCCGGCAGTTCGAGACCTGGTCCTGCCAGCCGCCCGGAGGGCTGTGCGAGACGGCCCTGCAGGCGTGGCTGCAGGCCATGCCGGCTGGCGTGCTGCGGCTCAAGGGCGTGGTGCAGACCGGGGCGGGCCAGTGGAGCGAGCTTCAATTTGCCGGGCGCAGCGGCCGGCTGCGCGCCGCATCAGCGCCCGTGCAGCAGCAGCAGGTGCCCGCCATCGTGGCCATCGGCCTGGCCGGGCAGCTTCCGGTGGCCGCGCTGCAGGCGCTGGTGGCAGGCGCTGCGGGCGTCAGGGCTGCGGGCCGTCCCGCATGAAATCCTGGGCTGCCTGCTGCAGCCACTCGCGCAGGCTTTGCAGCGGCGGGTAGTTGCCGCGGCTCGTGGGCCAGGCCAGGTAGTAGCGCTCGGCGCTTTCCATCTCGGGCAGATGGGGCAGGGCACGCACCAGATCGCCCTGTGCGAGTTCGCGCTCGATCAGAAAACGTGGCAGCAAGGCCACGCCCACGCCGGCGATGGCGGCCTGGGCGGCGGTGGCGAACTGGTCGAACAGCATGCCCTGGCCCTCGGCCATGGGCGCATGGTGCACGGACAGCCAGCGCTGCCAGGCATCGGGGCGCGATGCCAGGTGCAGCAGCGGCGCCTGCAGCAGGTCCTGGGGCTGGGCAAAGCCATGCTGGGCCAGCAGGGCGGGGCTGCAGGCAGGCACCACGGTCTCGCTCATCAGAAAGGCCAGCTCGGCGCCCGGCCAGTGCGGCAGGCCGAAATGGATGGCGGCGTCCACGGCTTCGAGCTGGAAGTCGAACTGGGACAGCCGCGTCGTCAGGTTGATGGTGATGCCCGGGTGGGCGCTGAAGAACTGCGGCAGGCGCGGCGCCAGCCAGCGCGTGCCGAAGGTGGGGAGGATGGCCAGGTTCAGGCTGCCGCCGCGCGGGTTGGCCCGAAAGCCCAGCGTGGCCGTGGAGATGCGCATCAGCGCGCCCCGGATTTCCTGCGCATAGGCCTGGCCGGCCGGGCTCAGGCGCACGGTCTGGCGCTCGCGCACAAAGAGCTCCGCCTCCAGCCGCTCCTCCAGCGCGCGGATCTGGCGGCTGACGGCGCTTTGCGTCAGGTGCAGCTCGGCCGCAGCTGCCGTGAAGCTCTGGTGCCGGGCCGCCGCCTCGAAGGCGCACAGCAGGGACATGGGGGGCAGGAAACGGCGGGACAGCAGCATGGCAGAGGGCGGTGGGGCAATCGTGGGAGGGGCATTCTGTTTGGGAATGACCTATGGGCCTGATTATCGTTTGACCAGGCTCAAGGCGCAGACCTAGCATGCGTGCCAGGAATCCACTCTGCCGCAGGGCTGCCCTGTGGCTCCAACTTCAGTCCCCACGAGCACCATGTCCTCTACGCCTGCCCACACCTTCGTGCCCTCCGACGAGATCCGCGCACGGTTTTCCAGCGCCATGTCCGAGATGTACCGCGATGAAGTGCCCCAGTACGGCACGCTGATCGAACTCGTGGCCGACATCAACCAGCGCACGCTGCAGGCCGAGCCTGAGCTGCTGGCCCGGATGCAGCGCAGTGGCGAGCTGGCCCGCCTGGGCGTGGAGCGCCACGGCGCCATCCGCGTGGGCACGGCCGCCGAGCTGTCCATGCTGCGCCGCCTGTTCGCCATCATGGGCATGGAGCCCGTGGGCTATTACGACCTGTCGGTGGCCGGCGTGCCCGTGCACTCCACGGCCTTCCGTCCCGTCAGCGATGCCGCGCTGCTGGCCAACCCTTTCCGCGTCTTCACCTCGCTGCTGCGCCTGGACCTGATCGCCGACGAGGCGCTGCGCGCCCAGGCCGCCGCCATCCTGGCGCGCCGCAACATCTTCACCGAGCGCGCGCTGGCGCTGATCGCCCAGTCCGAGGCCAACGGCGGCCTCACCGATGCCGAGGCCGATGAATTCGTCGGCGAGGCGCTGGAGACCTTCCGCTGGCACAGCGAATCCACCGTGGACGGCGCCACCTACGACGCGCTGCACAAGGCCCACCGCCTGATCGCCGACGTGGTC
Source organism: Delftia sp. PX-1 (assembly GCF_055797465.1). NCBI lineage: Bacteria > Pseudomonadati > Pseudomonadota > Betaproteobacteria > Burkholderiales > Comamonadaceae > Delftia > Delftia sp. PX-1. Next base: position 5,914,393 of record NZ_CP184763.1, on the reverse strand, counting down.
TGCTTCAAGGGCCCGCACATCAACCACCTGACGCCGCGCACCCTGGACATCGATGCAGCCCAGGCCGCCATGCCCGCACGCGGCATGGACGCCAAGGACGTGGTCGAAGGCCCGCCGCGCCGCGCCTGCCCCATCCTGCTGCGCCAGACCAGCTTCAAGGCGCTCAAGGAGACCGTGCGTTTCGCCGGCGATGCCACGGGCGCAGGCTCGCACACGGCGCGCTTCGGCGAGATCGAGCAGCGCGGCGTGGCGCTCACGCGCAAGGGCCGCGCGCTCTACGACCAGCTGCTGGCCCAGGTGCGCGACATGGGCAGCGCGGGCAGTGCCGCACCCGACTACGGCAGCCGGCTGGCCCAGGTCTTCGAGGCTTTCCCCGACACCCATGAGCAACTGCGCCGCCAGGACCTGGCCTTCTACCGCTTCACGCTGAGCGACGAGGGAGCCGCCCTGGCCGCAGGCGAGGCCGCCGCGGCCGCCGCCTCGGACCTGGACGCCCTGATCGCCCGTGGCCTGGCCCAGGCCGAGCCCATCGTCTACGAGGACTTCCTGCCCGTGAGCGCGGCCGGCATCTTCCAGTCCAACCTGGGCGGCGAAGAGCAAAAGCAGTACGCGGCCCATGCGGCCCAGCAGGCCTTCGAGGCCGACCTGGGTGCCCGCGTGCATGACGAGATCGCGCTGTACGAGCAGGCGCAGCAGCGCTCCATCGACCAGCTGCGCAGCGCGCTGCGCACCCAGGCCGCCCAGGCTGTGGCCTGACCGGCTGCCTGGATGCCGGCTTTGGCCGGCATCCACCCTGTATCCCCTTTCCCGGGGCGCATGCGCAGGCGCCAGGCCTGTGCACGCGCCCCTTTGTTTTTTGCAAAGCCGCAAGAGGCCTTCATGAGCACTGCAGACCTGGGCATTCAGTCGCCCACCGCCCATCTGTTCAACCCGCTGTTCGCACATCCCGAAGGCTCGCCCATACGCGAGCTGTTTCCCTATCTGAGCCGCCCCGGCATGCTCTCGCTGGCGGGCGGCTATCCCTCGCCCAGCCTGTTCGATGCCGAAGGCCTGCAACAGGCCGCGATGGCCGCTTTGCAGCAGGACGCTGCCGCCAGCCTGCAGTACGGCGCCAGCGAAGGCCAGCTGCCGCTGCGCGAAGCCCTGGCCGCGCTGTGCGCCACGCGCGGCATTGCCTGCACGCCGGCCGACATGATCGTGACCACGGGCTCGCAACAGGCCTTCGACCTGCTGGTCAAGGTGCTGGTGGAGCCTGGCGATCCGGTGCTGGTCGAGGTGCCCGCCTACCCGGCCACGCTGCAGACGCTCAAGCTGGCCCAGGCACAGGTCGTGGCCGTGCCCACGGATGAACACGGCCTGGACACCGGTGCCCTGGCCAGCCTGCTGGCCCAGTGGCCCCATGCGCGCCGCCCCAAGCTGCTCTACACCGTGCCCAACTTCTCCAACCCGGGCGGCACGCTGCTGCCCGCGGCGCGGCGCACGGCCCTGGTGGCGCTGGCACGCGAGCATGGCTTTGTCATCGTCGAGGACGATCCCTATGGCGAGCTGCGCTTTACCGGCCAGCGCGAGCCGTCGATCTACGAAACGGGCCTGGCGCAGTGCGGTGCCCAGTCCAACCCCGTGGTCTACCTGTCCAGCCTGTCCAAGACCGTGGCACCGGCGCTGCGCATCGGCTGGATGCTGGCCGACGCCCAATTGCTGCGCCGCTGCACCATCGCCAAGCAGACGGCCGACCTGTGCACCTCGCCGCTGGCGCAGATGATCGCCGCGCACTATCTGCGCTCGGGCCGCTATGCACCCCAGCTGGCCCAGGCCTGCGCCGAGTACGCGGCGCGCATGGATGCGCTGTGCTCGGGCATGCAGTCGGCCCTGGGCGAGCAGATCCGCTTCGTGCGGCCTGCGGGCGGCATGTTCGTCTGGGCGCAGCTGCTGCCGCCACAACGGCATGCGGGCGAGCCCGAGGCCCTGGCCCGGGCGCTGTTCACGGCCGCTGTGGAGCAGGGCGTGCTCTATGTGCCAGGCAAGGCCTTCTTCCCGGCCGAGGCGGCGCAGCAGGCCGGCCTGTGCATGCGCCTGTCGTATGCGGCGCCCACCGTGCCCCAGATCACCGAGGCCGTGGCGCGCCTGGGCCGGGCCTGGGGCCAGGCCGTGTCCTGAGGACATCGGCAACAGCGTTCATGCAATGAAAAAGGCCGCCCGAGGGCGGCCTTTTTCTTGCGGGGCAAACCGGGTATGGCGCAAGGCCTGCCCGGTTGCGGCGGGCAATTACATGCCCATGCCGCCCATGCCACCCATGCCGCCCATGTCGGGCATGGCGGGGGCGCCTTCAGCCTTGGGGGACTCGGCGATCATGGCTTCGGTCGTCAGCAGCAGCGATGCCACGGAAGCGGCGTTCTGCAGGGCCGTACGCGTCACCTTGGTCGGGTCCAGGATACCCATTTCCAGCATGTCGCCGTAGGTGTCGTTGGCGGCGTTGAAGCCGTAGTTGCCCGAGCCGTTCAGCACGGCGTTGACCACCACCGACGGCTCGCCACCGGCGTTGGCCACGATTTCGCGCAGGGGCGCTTCGATGGCCTTCATGATCAGCTTGATGCCGGCGTCCTGCTCGGCGTCGCCGGTCTTCAGTTCGCCCACGGCTTGCTTGGCACGCAGCAGAGCCACGCCGCCGCCGGCCACGATGCCTTCTTCCACAGCAGCGCGGGTAGCGTGCAGGGCGTCTTCAACGCGGGCCTTCTTTTCCTTCATCTCGACTTCGGTGGCAGCGCCGACCTTGATCACGGCCACGCCGCCGGCCAGCTTGGCCACGCGCTCTTGCAGCTTTTCGCGGTCGTAGTCGCTGGTGGCTTCTTCGATCTGGATGCGGATCTGCTTGACGCGGGCTTCGATTTCAGCAGCTTGGCCAGCACCGTCGATGATGGTGGTGTTTTCCTTGCCGATTTCGATGCGCACTGCCTGGCCCAGGTCTTCCAGGGTCACCTTGTCCAGCGCCAGGCCCACTTCTTCAGCGATGACCTTGCCGCCCGTCAGGATGGCGATGTCTTCCAGCATGGCCTTGCGGCGGTCGCCGAAGCCAGGAGCCTTGACAGCCACAACCTTCAGGATGCCGCGGATGGTGTTGACCACCAGCGTTGCCAGGGCTTCGCCTTCGACGTCTTCTGCAATGATCAGCAGGGGACGGCCGGCCTTTGCCACGGCTTCCAGCGTGGGCAGCAGGTCGCGGATGTTGCTGATCTTCTTGTCGAACAGCAGCACGAAGGGGTTGTCCAGCAGGGCAACCTGCTTTTCGGGGTTGTTGATGAAGTAGGGCGACAGGTAGCCGCGGTCGAACTGCATGCCCTCGACGACGTCGAGTTCGTTGGCCAGCGACTTGCCTTCTTCAACGGTGATCACGCCTTCCTTGCCGACCTTGTCCATGGCTTCGGCAATGATGCTGCCCACGGATTCGTCGGAGTTGGCGGAGATCGAGCCGACCTGGGCGATTTCCTTGGAGGTGGTGGTGGCCTTGGATTGCTTCTTCAGCTCTTCCACCAGGGCGGCGACAGCCTTGTCGATGCCGCGCTTGAGGTCCATGGGGTTCAGGCCGGCGGCCACGTACTTGATGCCTTCGCGGACGATGGCCTGTGCCAGCACGGTGGCGGTGGTCGTGCCGTCACCGGCGATGTCGTTGGTCTTGGAGGCCACTTCCTTCACGAGCTGGGCGCCCATGTTCTGCAGCTTGTCCTTGAGTTCCACTTCCTTGGCGACCGACACGCCGTCCTTGGTCACGGTGGGGGCGCCGAAGGAGCGCTCCAGCACCACGTTGCGGCCCTTGGGGCCCAGCGTGACCTTGACCGCGTTGGCCAGGATGTTCACGCCTTCAACCATGCGGGCGCGTGCTTCGCCGCCGAAAACTACGTCTTTTGCTGCCATTTCAATTCTCCGGATTCAGTTGGAAAGTGCGGTTTCGAAGCGCGTGGATTACTTTTCGACGACCGCGAACAGGTCGTCTTCCTTCATCACCAGCAGTTCGTCGCCATGGACCTTGACGGTCTGGCCGCTGTACTTGCCGAACAGAACGCGGTCGCCGACCTTCACGTTCAGGGCGATCACTTCACCCTTGTCGTTCTTCTTGCCGGGACCCACTGCCAGCACTTCGCCCTGGTCGGGCTTCTCGGCGGCGTTGTCGGGGATCACGATGCCCGAAGCCGTCTTGGTTTCGTTTTCGAGGCGCTTGACGATCACGCGATCGTGCAGGGGACGCAGGTTCATACCAACTCCTAAATCATCAACAAAGTTGAAACAAAGACTTGCCGGCCCGGCGGGCCGGCATTCGAAGCAATGTGGGACAGAGGATTGTTAGCACTCATACCCAACGAGTGCTAATAATAAGGCAATTCGGCCAGGTTTCAAGGGGTAGGGCCGGATGTGCCGCAAGACGGCACATCCGGCGCGGAGTGCGGAACGCCACTGATCTTTAGTTTTTTCGGGGCGCGCCCGCGCTGGCCAGCGGCGAAGCGCGGCCTGCAGGAGCACACAGAACTTCCGGCGAAAGGCTGTCGCTGAATCACCATGCAGCCTTGCGGGCTGTGACCTAACGTCGCATCGAAGGCGCCCTGGCCGTGGTGCTGAGCGCACCCAAGATCAGCCAGCCGTGCAGACTGACTGCCCTTGATTAGGCGCGAACGAGACCGAGGCCTCGTCTGGTGACCTCTGTGGTCAGAGGGAGAAAAGCTCCGCCTTCGTGGCACGATGACGGGCCAGTCCTAAAGGGGAGCTTCACCAGGTCGGGTGCGGATGAGGAGCGAAGCATCTGGCGATGCCGCCAGCCCTGAAGCTTGGATGACCACCATGTGGCTGCAACTGATAGGTCACGAGGTGGCCGTGAGCAGCAGCAATCGCTGCGGAGCAGTTGGCAACTGCAGACTTTCTAACGATGGCCTCAGGCTGATCTACGCCCTTCACTGTGCAAAGCGAGAGTGACAGGGACGACCAACACCTGCCGTTGAAGGCTTCCATTGTTGGACGACCGCTTCACCGTTTGGAAGTGGCCAGTCGATTCTTCGGTGCGCCGTGCCTCGCCTCGAAGGCCCCATTTCGCGCTGCACCGCTGATTCCTGTCTACTCAATGCCGTCGCTCCGACTGGTTTCAACGAAGGTGGCATCAGCCCACGATGGTGCTCGCGCCGAGCGTCCGCACTCAGGCGTTGATGCGCAGGTTGGTGCAATGACGATGTAGGATTTGGATACAATGAAAATAAGAAGCATTCTTGTTTGCCGCTGCATATTGCCCCGGTGCCTTTCCTCCTGCTTCACTCGTGCCGCTTTCCCATGCCCGCCGCCGACCGCGCCCTTGTTCCCGATGTCGCCACTCTCTACTCCGACCACCACGGCTGGCTGCTGGGCTGGCTGCGCAAGCGCCTGGGCAATGCCTTTGATGCGGCCGATCTGACCCAGGACACCTATGTGCGCCTGCTGGGCCGCAGCGGCGCCGAGATCCAGGCCATTCGCGAACCGCGTGCCCTGCTGATGACCATTGCCCAGGGTCTGGCCGCCAACCTCTACCGCAAGCGCTGCGTGGAGCAGGCCTATCTGGACGCCCTGGCCCTCATGCCCGAGGCCGTGGCCCAGTCCCCCGAGCACCGCGCCATCGTGCTGCAGACCCTGGTCGAGGTGGACCGCCTGCTGGCCCTGCTCCCACTGCCCGTGCGCCAGGCCTTTTTGCTGTCGCAGATCGACGGCATGAGGCAGGCCGACATCGCGGCTGAACTGGGCCTTTCCGTGCCCACCGTGCGCCGCCATATCGCGCGGGCCGTGGTGCAAGTCTGCTTTCTGGACGACGACGGCGCATGAGCCTGCCCATTCCTCTTGCGGTGCGCGAGCAGGCCGCCGAATGGCTGGTGGAGCTGCAGTCCGATGATCACAGCGCCGGCACGCGCGAGATGCTGGTGCAGCGCCTGCAGCACTGGCGCGAATCCCATCCCGACCATGAGCGCGCCTGGCTGCGCATAGAGGCCATGGGCGCACGCCTGCAGCCGCTGTCCGGTACGCCGGCCAGCGTGGCCCTGGCCCAGGCCGCGCGCACGGCACGCGGGCGCGGGCGGCGCTTGGCGGTGCGCAGCCTGGTCGTGCTGCTGTTCACGGGCGCGGGTGCCGGTGCCGTGGCATGGAGAGGTCCGGCATCCTCGGGCGACTGGCTGGCCGGCCTGGGGGCGGACCTGCGCACGGGCACGGCCCAGCGGCGCAGCCTGCGCCTGCCGGACGGCACCCAGCTGCAGATGAATGCCGACAGCGCGGTCGACCTGGATTTCAGCCCGCAGCAGCGCCTGGTGCGCTTGCGCGGCGGCGACATCGAGGTGGCCACGGCCCAGGGCCTGAAGGATAGTGCGCCGCCCTTGCTCGTCGAAACCCGCCATGGCCGCATACGTGCCCTGGGCACGCGCTTCGTCGTGCGCCAGCGCGGCCAGGGGCCCAGCCGGGTTGCGGTCTTTGAAGGCGCCACGGAGATCGCGCCCCGCGAACGGCCCGGCCACCTCCATCTGCTGCAAACAGGCCAGCAGGCGCAGTTTGACGCTCAGGCCACCACGCCGGCCGGGCCCGCCGATCCGGCCCTGGCAGCCTGGACGCGCGGCATGCTGGTGGCCCAGGACATGCCGCTGGCCGAGTTCCTGGACCAGCTGTCGCGCTACCGGCCCGGCCACCTGGGCTGCGATGGCGCCGTGGCGCAGCTGCCCGTCAGCGGCACCTATCCGCTGGCCGACACCGACCAGGTGCTGGCCATGCTGCTGGCCACCCTGCCGGTGCGCCTGCGCACGGCTACGCGCTACTGGGTGGTGGTCGAGCCGGCCTGATTTCCTGGCTCTTGTCGATCCTGGCTGATCGCTTTTCGCGTCTCGCGGGGCAATGGAGATGAAGCGCTTTTTCCTGCGCCCGCATTCCATTGCCAACCATCCAGGACCGAGGGACACGCACACCATGGGCCATCACCCGACTTTTCGCGCCACACGACTGGCATTTCAACTGCGGCAGGCCTTGCGCCCCGCCGTTCTGGCACTGCCGCTGGTGGCGGTGCTTGCCCCGGCGCAGGCCCACGCACAGGCACAGCCCCACGCCCAGGCAGTGCAGCGCTACGACATTCCTGCCGGGCCGCTGACCGCCACGCTCAATCGCTTTGGTGCCCAGGCGGGCATCCTGCTGTCCTTCTCCACCGCCCAGACCGCAGACAGGACCAGCCCCGGCGTGCAGGGTGATCGAACCGTGGACCAGGCCCTGTCCGCGCTGCTGGCCGGCACGGGCCTGCAGGCCCTGCCGCGCGAGGGCGGCGGCTTTGTGGTGCGACCGTCCCTGGCCGTGGGAACGCCCACCGGCGCGGCCACGCTGGCCGAGGTGCGCGTCACCGCCCAGGCCGAGCGCAGCGCCGTCACCGAGGGCACGCAGTCCTACGCCGCCAGCGAATCGCGGGCCGCCACGGGCCTGTCCCTGTCGCTGCGCGAGACGCCGCAGTCGGTCAGCGTGATCACGCGCCAGCGCATGGACGACCAGGGCATCGTGCTGCAGGAAGACATCGCCCGCCAGACCACGGGCCTGAGCTATGCGCAGTATGGTCCCACGGGCGGCGACACCAACCAGTTCTTCGCGCGGGGCTTTCAGATCAAGAACTTCCAGGTCGATGGCGTCAACCGCCTGTTCAGCGACTACCCGGCCATCTTCCAGACCAGCGACATGGCCATGTTCGACCGCGTCGAAGTCGTGCGCGGCGCCTCGGGGCTGATGAGCGGCGCGGGCACGCCCGGCGCCACCATCAACCTGGTGCGCAAGCTGCCCACGGCCGAGTTCCAGGGCAGCGCCAGGCTCACGGCAGGCTCCTGGGATTTCGCACGTGCCGAGGTGGATCTGTCATCGCCGCTCAACGCCTCCGGATCGGTGCGCGGGCGCATCGTGGCCGTGTCGCAGAACCGCCATTCCAAGGTCGACTACGAGCAGGACCGCAGCCGCTCGCTGTACGGCGTGGTGGAGGCTGACCTGTCGCCGTCCACGCTGGCCACCGTGGGCTTTTCCGCGCAGGACTACGACGCTTCTGGCGTAGGCCGTGGGGGCCGGCCTTTCTTCTACACGGATGGCACGCGCATCGATTGGAGCCGCTCCGCGTCCTCGGGCGCGCGCTGGGCCTCGGCACGGCGGGACTACCGCAGCGTCTTCGCCTCGCTCGAACACCGCATGGCCAGCGACTGGCGCCTGAAGGCCATCTACACGCTCGACCGCAGCAGCTATGACGAGATTCCGGGCTGGACCAATGAACAGCCTGTGGACCGCACCACCGGCGCAGGTGCCGGCCTGTGGGCCGCCTGGTGGACGGGGCGGCCTCGGCAGGACACGCTGGACCTCACGGCTTCCGGTCCCTTCCAGCTGCTGGGACGCCAGCACCAGGCCGCCTTCGGCGCCAGTGTGGCACGCACGCGCAACGACAGCGGCTCGCATGGCCGCTGGGCCTTCCCCGGCTGGGACAACACCATAGACAACCTCTTCACCTGGGATGGCCGCACGCCGGTGCAGCCCGACAACCCGGTACTAGGCCGCAGCGCGGCCGTGGAACGCAGCAGCAGTGCTTACGGATCGCTGCAGCTGCGCCCCACGGACCGGCTGTCCGTCATCGCGGGGGCACGCATCACGAACTGGAAGCGTCGCGACAGCTACACCGATTTCGCCAGCGGCGAGACCAGCGGCAGCGCCATGGCCGAAAACGGCAAGCTCACGCCCTTCGCCGGCCTGGTGCTGGACGTGGGCCGCGATTGGTCGGCCTATGCCAGCTATACCGATATTTTCCAGGCGCAGAGCAGCCTGGACATCCACGGCAAAAAGCTCGATCCCCTACTGGGCCGCAGCTACGAGCTGGGCCTCAAGGGCGAGCTGCTGGACAAGCGCCTGCAGGTGGGCGCCGCCGTCTACCGCCTGCTGCAGGACAACGTGGCCCAGGCCATCACGGGCAGCTACGCGCCCAATGGCGAGCAGGCCTACCGTGCCGTCAAGGGCGCCGAAACGCGTGGCTTCGAGATGGAGATGACCGGCGAAATCCGCCGCCACTGGAACGCCTCCGTCGGCTTTGCCCGCAACATCGCGCGCGACGCCGAGCGCAACCGCCTGAACCCCGAAATCCCGCGCAACACCCTCAAGCTGTTCACCACCTACCGCCTGCCTCACATAGGCCACGGCCTGACCGTGGGCGGCGGCGCGCGCTGGCAAAGCGGCACCTGGAGCGACCTCTCCTTCCTGGGCCTGCCCAACGTCAGCCGTGTCGAGCAGAAAAGCTATGCTGTGGCCGACCTGATGGTGCAATACGCCATCAATCCGAAGCTCACGGTCTCGGCCAACCTCTACAACGTCTTCAACCGCAAGTACCAAGGGGTTTCGACCTCGTCGTACTACGGGGAGGCGCGGAATATGCGCGTGGCGGTGTCTATGAAGTTCTGAAATGTTTTCAGCTGCGCCCCGTGTGAACGTCGTCAGCATCAGTGGATGTGCTGTCCGCCGTTGATGGCGATGTTTGCGAGGGTAGAGCTGTCAGGGTGTCATGGCGAGCCTGGCCGTCCATCCGTGTTTCGGGACTGCAAGTTTGAGTGGGGGTGAGACGATCATTGGCACGGGGCGAGCGCCCGGAGAATGTCCTAGCCTTCGAGTAGCCCCACCATTTGGGCCAGCGCTTGTCGCAGGGGCTAAGGACTGCTTGGCGCCATGCAGCGTGAGTTCGCCCGGCGGCGGGGGGCGGCAGCTGCCGAGGCAAAGCCGACACCGACAGGCCAGCGACAAACGACTGCAACGGGTCGGTAGCTGCCACACAAGAGCCCATGGCAACCCGCGACGCCGCCGCACATCGGCCCTGAGCCCTTGCGCCTCGGCCGATAGCTCGTTCCTGAGCCTTGCTGGCCAAAAAAACTAAAGTGCAGTGGCGCGTTTTCCGTACAGACGAAAGTTCAGTGGCGCATCTCTCTAAAGATCGATGGCGCATGGCTTGCGAGGACGTGAGAAATCAACGAGTTATCTGCGTGACGCGCGGCGTGTTCAGTGGCGTTCCGCACGGAGCTTGCGCAATGGATCCGCACGGCCGCTCTCATTTTTTTAACAATAATTCAACAATAGTTGTATTATTGATGCATGCAAGAAACCCAAGTCATCCGATCGCTTTCGGCCCTGGCCCATGAAGCGCGCCTGCGCGTTTTCCGCGCCCTGGTAGTCGCCGGCCCTGCGGGGCTTACGCCCAGCGCCTTGGCCGAACAGTTGGGTATCGCACCCAACGCGCTGTCGTTCCACCTCAAGGAGCTGTCCCATGCCGAGCTGGTCAGCCAGGAGCGCCTGGGCCGCAATGTGCTGTACCGGGCGTCCTTTGCGGCGATGAACGACCTGCTCGCCTACCTCACCGAAAACTGCTGCCAGGGCGCCGCATGCGCCACGGTGGATGCCTTGCCCTGCAACTGCTGAACGGAGTCCACGATGAAACGCTTCCATGTCCATATGCACGTCGACGATCTGGCCAAGAACATCGCGTTCTATTCCCAGCTGTTTGGTGCCGAGCCCGCCCGCGTGGAAAGCGACTACGCGAAGTGGATGCTGGATGAGCCCCGGGTGAACTTCGCCATTTCGACGCGAGGCGAGAAAGCCGGCCTGGACCACCTGGGCTTCCAAGTGGATGAGGCCGAGGAGCTGGATGCGCTCAAGGCACGCGCCAGGGCCGCCGACCTGGCGATGCTCGACGAAGGCGCCACCACCTGCTGCTATGCACGCAGCGACAAGCACTGGATCACCGATCCCCAGGGGATTGCCTGGGAGCACTTTCATTCGCTGGAGAACATTCCCGTGTTTCACGAGGCCCCTGATGCAGCTGTCGGAGCCAGCGGCGCGTGCTGCGCGCCGACGGCCCCGCGCCAGGCGGCCGCATCTGCCTGCTGCGCCCCAGGCACCGCAGCTGCCTCTTCCTCCACGTCCTGCTGCTAAGCCACCATGTCTGATTCCATCACCCCCCTGAATGTCCTGTTCCTGTGCACTCACAACTCGGCGCGCAGCATCCTGGCCGAAGCTTTGCTCAACGACATGGGCAATGGGCGCTTCAAAGCGTATTCGGCCGGCAGCAGCCCCCGCGCGAATCAGCAGCCCAATCCCTTGAGCTTGCAGGTGCTGCAACGTGCCGGCGTATCTGTGCAGGGGCTGCGCAGCAAGAGTTGGGATGAGTTCGCGGCTCCGCAGGCGCCGCAGATGGACCTGATCATCACCGTCTGCGACAACGCAGCTGGCGAGGTCTGCCCGATCTGGCCCGGCCACCCCGCCACCGCCCACTGGGGATACGCCGATCCCTCGCAGGGAGACGCATCTGAAGAGGTCAAGCTGGAAGCATTCCGACAGACTCTGCACATGATGCGTCGTCGTCTGGAGCTGCTGGTCAACCTGCCCGACGACAAGCTGGAAAAGGCAAGGCTGCAGGGCACCGCCCGCGAACTGGCCTCCCACTGACGCCCCCCTTCGTCCACGAATGCGCGCCTTCTGAAACCCGAATCTCCCAGCACCATGCTCATGGCAGTCCTGATCTTCATCTCCACCCTTGTGCTGGTTATCTGGCAGCCGCGCGGCCTGGGCATTGGCTGGAGCGCCTCGCTGGGCGCGGTCGTTGCCCTGCTGGCCGGCGTGGTGCATCTTTCCGACATTCCAGTGGTCTGGGGCATCGTGTGGAATGCGACCGCCACCTTTGTAGCCGTCATCATCATCAGCCTGCTGCTTGACGAGGCCGGCTTCTTCGAATGGGCCGCGCTGCACTTCGCACGCTGGGGCGGCGGCCGGGGCAGCAAGCTGTTCGCGTTCATCGTGCTGCTGGGTGCGGCTGTGTCCGCCTTGTTCGCCAATGACGGCGCCGCCCTGATTCTCACGCCCATCGTGATGGCCATGCTCGTGGCGCTGGGCTTTTCGCCCTCCGCCACGCTGGCATTCGTCATGGCGGCAGGCTTCATCGCCGACACGGCCAGCCTGCCGCTGATCGTCTCCAACCTGGTCAACATCGTCTCGGCCGACTTTTTCAACATCGGCTTCAACGAATACGCCTCGGTAATGGTGCCGGTCAATCTTGCCTCGGTGCTGGCCAGCCTCGCCATGCTGATGCTGTTCTTTCGGCGCGGCATTCCTGCAACCTATGACCTGGCCCAGCTCAGGCGCCCGGCCGATGCGATCCGCGATCCGGCGACCTTTCGCGCGGGCTGGGTGGTCCTGGTCCTGCTGTTGGTCGGCTTCTTCGGGCTGGAGCCGCTGGGCGTGCCTGTCAGCGCGGTCGCGGCCGCAGGTGCCGCCCTGCTGCTGGCCGTGGCGGCACGCGGCTGCGTCATCAGCACCCGCAAGGTACTGCATGGCGCGCCGTGGCAGATCGTCGTGTTCTCGCTGGGCATGTATCTGGTGGTCTACGGATTGCGCAATGCCGGGCTGATCACCTCTATCGCATCCGTTCTGGACCGCTTTGCCCAAGGCGGCGTCTGGGGCGCAGCCATCGGCACGGGGGTGCTCTCGGCCCTGCTGTCGTCTGTGATGAACAACATGCCCACCGTGCTGGTGGGTGCGCTGTCGATCGATGCCTCCAGTGCCACCGGCGTGGTCAGGGATGCCATGGTCTACGCCAACGTGATCGGCTGCGACCTGGGCCCGAAGATTGCGCCCATCGGTAGCCTGGCCACGCTGCTGTGGCTGCACGTGCTGGCCAGCAAAGGCATGACCATCGGATGGGGCTACTACTTCAGGGTCGGTACGGTTTTGACGGCCCCCGTGCTGCTCATCACGCTTGCCGCCCTTGCGCTGCGCCTGAGCGTGGCTGCCTGAATTCCCTCACAGAACCCATCTGCCATGAGCACCATCACGATCTATCACAACCCCGCCTGCGGCACATCGCGCAACGTGCTGGCCCTGATCCGCAACAGCGGCGAGGAGCCCGCCGTCATCGAATACCTCAAGACACCGCCCGACCGGGCCACGCTGGAGCGGCTGCTGGCGGACCTGGCCCTGCCTGTGCGGGAGGTTCTGCGGCAAAAAGGTACGCCGTATGACGAGATGGGCCTGGGCGACCCGGAATGGACCGATGCCCAGCTGATCGACGCCATGCTCCGGCACCCTATCCTCATCAATCGCCCCATTGTGGTGACGCCACTGGGCACGCGCCTGTGCCGGCCATCCGAGGTGGTGCTGGACATACTGCCGCGTCCCCAGCAAGGGGCATTCTCCAAGGAGGACGGCGAAGCCGTCATCGACGCGGCAGGACAGCGTGTGGCAAAGCACTGACTTGCCAGATCCGGCCCCTGCGTGGCCAAAGGTGGCGAGGCAGCAACGACCTGCCGCTGTGGCGCGCCGAAGCCTCAGCGGCGCCCCGCTCCTGAGCCTCCTCAAGACCCTGGGCGGCTCACAACCCCCTTGGCCGCTGCCTTGAAGTTCTCCATGACTTCATCGATTGGCTGACCCATCTGCGCATGGACGATGGCGCCATCCGCCACCAGGGTGAGCGCAGCGCCCACGGACACGGAACGGCCACCGAACAGGCGATCCAGCACGGACGACATTTCCTGCTTGTGCCGACGGACCGTCGCCAGGATCTCAGGGTCGGACGAGCCCAGTTCGGCAGCGGCATTGAGAAAGGCGCAGCCCCGAAAGTCGGGCTGGCCGAACCAGCTCCTGAGGGTGGTGGACAGGGCATCCAACGCTGACGAGCCCCCGGCGGCCTCCTGCGCCAGGCTGGCCTGGAACCAGGAAATCCACCGTTCATGGCGGTAGTCGAGGTACGCCCGGATCAGGTCGTCCTTGCTGGCGTACTGGCGGTAGAAGGTGACTTTGCTGACCGACGACCGCTCGATGATCCGGTCCACGCCCGTGGCCCGGATGCCCTCTGCGTAGAAAAGGCCATGGGCTGCCACCAGGATGCGCTCGCGGGGCGGCAGTGACTCGAGAGATGGCTGGGAAGTTTTCATGAAGACATTGTAGACAGATCGTTCCACATCCGTTAGAGTGGTGCATGTAGACAGATCGTTCTACATCTTTTCAAAGGTCACATCATGGAAACTCGCCCACCCCTGCCCCCGTTCTCTCTCGCAAGCGCCGTCCAAAAGGTCCGTTTGGCCGAGGATGGATGGAACACACGCGATGCGGCCAAGGTCGCGATGGCCTATACCCCCGACACGAAATGGCGCAACCGGGCGGAGTTCGCCAACAGTCGCGCCGAGGCCCAGGCCCTTCTTGAGAGGAAGTGGAAGAAGGAGCTGGACTACCGGCTGATCAAGGAGCTTTGGCTGTACGCGGAAAACCGGATCGCAGTCCGCTACGCCTATGAGTGGCACGACGATGCCGGGAACTGGTTCCGGTCGTACGGCAACGAGAACTGGGAATTCGAGGCCGACGGTCTCATGCGCCGGCGCTTCGCATGCATCAACGACATGCCCATCCAGGGATCGGAGCGCAAGTTCCACTGGCCGCTGGGGCGTCGCCCCGATGACCACCCCGGTCTGTCCGACCTGGGCCTGTAGGCAAAGCCCCGGGCCACGTCCCCAGGCAGCCAGCCGCTGCCGCGATGGCCTGGGCGGGAAGGCGCTCCGCCTTACCGACTCAGCGCCTTGCGGACCTCCGCCTGGAACGCCTCGCTGTTGCGAAGGCGCAGGTACTCCTGGTATGCGGCCCGATATTCCTGCGTTTCGACTCCGTAGGAGATCGATATCTCCGCATGGCGGTCCAATCCGGCGCGGCGCCAGAGTGCGAGATCGGCGATGACTTCGGCGCGGGAAAGCGCTGCGTCCGATGTGGCTGCCGAGGCGTCTTGCGGCTGCGAATGGGCTGCGAAGCAGCTTGAGAAGGCGATGGCCGCAAGCGCCGGCTTCAGGATGCGTGCGGCTGCAGCAACGGTGGGGGAGGGGGTTGTGTTTGGCATGGTTTGACGGATGGGGGTGGGTGGAGCCGGGCCATGGCTTGGGCCGCCCGCGTCGGCAGGGCGCCTGGGCCGCATGTCCCGCAGGGGTGTTCGGTTGCTTTGCTGTGTGGAAAGGGGGCTCCTTTCGGGAAGTGGCAGGTTCAGGGGGCAACGCTGGCGGGAAGACCGTGGCTGGCGGCCGCCAACGCCCTGGAAGGCAGGGGCTCCGGCGTCCAGCCGCCGCCCAGCGCCTTGAAGATCGCCACCGTCGAGCGCGCCGACTCCATCCGGGCCTGCGCCTGTGCATCCAGCACGCCCAGCAGGCTTTCATCTGCCTGCAGCACCTCGATCAGGCTGACCACGCCCTTGTCGTAGGCGGCGCCTGCGGCCTGCCGGGCCCGCGTGAGCGCATCCGCGCCCCTGGCGAGCACGGCCATCAGCTCCTGTCGCCTGTCCAGCGAGACCAGGGCGTTCTCCACTTCTTCCGTGGCGCGCAGTACCGACTGCCGGTAGGCGGCAAGGCTTTCCGCCTCCTGTGCCTGCGCCTGGTGGATCTGGGCGTTGATGCGACCGAAGTCGAACAGCCGCCAGCGCAGGCCGCCCACAACGCTGGCCTGCGATGCGCCGGCGCTGAAGAGATTGCCCGCGGAGATGGAGGTGGCGCTGCCGATCAGGCCGCTGATCGACAGCTTCGGGTAGTACTCGGCGATCGCCACGCCGATGCGTGCGTTCGACGCTGCCAGGCGCCGCTCCGCCGCGATGAGGTCCGGGCGTCGCCGCAGCAGATCGCCGGGCGCCTCCGCCAGGGAAAGGGTTGGCAGCACGGGGACCGGGCGGGGATCGGCCAGTTCGGCCCGGTGCGTGCCGGGTGCCGTGGCCAGCATCACGTCCATGGCGTTGAGGGCGGCCTTGAGCGCGTTCTCCAGCGGCGGGATGGTTGCTTGCGCCCGCGCAAGTGCCCCCTCGACCTGGCGCAGCTGAAGCTCGGGTGCCAGGCCCTTGTTCCACCGCAGTTCGACGATGGAGCGAAGTTGCTGCTGGGTCCGCACCTGCGAGCGTGCCACTGCCAGCCGCGCCTGCAGGCCGCGAATCTGGATATAGGTGTCCGCAGTCTGGGCGGCCACCGCGAGCCGCACGGCGGTGGCGCCGGCTTCCGATGCCTGGTACTCGGCCAGGGAAGCCTGCCGGGCCCTGCGCAGGCCACCGAAGAGATCAAGCTCCCAGCTGGCTCCGAGGTTGGCCTCCTGGGCGCTGCCGTAGCGATCGAATCCCGGCATGGAGTCGAGCACCCGGCCCAGCGGAGTCTCGACCGACTGATAGCTCCTGGCTGTTTGCGCCGAGACCTGGGCCGACGGCCGCAACGCAGCTGCCGCCGCGTCCAGCCCGGCGCGTGCCTGAAGCACGCGGCCAGCGGCCTGGGCAACATCCAGGTTCTGCTGCAGTGCCGCCGTGACGAGGCGCGCCATTTGCGCATCGCCAAAGGCTGCCCACCAGGCTGCAAGGTCCGTGGGGGAGTCCGGCGAGGGAGGCTTGCCCTCACCCAGAACGCGGCCCCCCATGTAGGCCTGGGGCAGGGCCGTGGCGGGCGGCTGGTAGTCAGGGCCTACCGCACACCCTGCACAAAGGCTGGCGAGCATCAGAAAAACGGGGGCGGCAAGACGCGGCATGTTCAACAGTCAGAAGCGTGGCGACGCTGTGACTATATTCCAAAATGGTCACTTGCATAGTATTTTTTTGATGGAGTAAGCTAGGCCGCATGAGCACCACCAACGTCTATCCGACCTCTGCGCGCGGCCCGGTCGAACACGATGTCCGGCAACAGATCGTGACTGCGGCGAAAGAGCATTTCAGCCGCTACGGCTACGAGAAAACCACGGTGTCCGACCTTGCCAAGGCCATCGGCTTTTCCAAGGCCTACATCTACAAGTTCTTCGAGTCCAAGCAGGTCATCGGCGAGATGATCTGTTCCAACTGCCTGATGGAGATGGAGGCGGAGATCCGCCAGGCCGTCGCCAGCACGGATGCGCCTCCCGAGCAGCTGCGGCGCCTGTTCAAGGCGATCGTCGCTGCCACGCTGCGGCTTTTCTCCGAGGACCGCAAGCTGTACGAGATCGCCATTTCGGCGTCGGCCGAGCGCTGGCAGGCAGCGCAGGCCTATGAGGAACGCATGCATCAGCTGCTGCTGCAGGTGCTCGACGCCGGGCGCCAGCGGGGCGATTTCGAGCGCAAGACGCCGCTGGATGAAACCGGGCGCGCCATCTTCCTGGTCATGCTCCCCTATCTGAACCCGGTGATGCTGCAGCACAGCCTCGACCATGCGGACGAGGCGCCCGCACAACTGGCCGGATTGGTGCTGAGAAGCCTGTCGCCCTAAATCCTGCAATTGTGACCATTGACATAAATGGTCACTAATCACAGAATCGGGTCCTGCTCATTGATCGGGACCCCCTCATGCTTCGGCACCGCCATCTGTCCATCGCCGCTGTCGGCGCACTGTCACTTGCACTCGCAGCCTGCGGCAAAAGCCCGCCGCCGGATCCGCGCACCCAGCCACCCCTCGTTCGCACCACCCTGGTAGCGCCAGGCAATGCTTCCGAGCGCGTCTTCACCGGCACCATCGCGGCCAGGGTGCAGGGCGATCTTGGATTTCGCGTGGCCGGCAAGGTGCTCGAGCGCCTGGTGGATACAGGCCAGACGGTCAGGCGCGGCCAGGCATTGCTGCGCCTCGACCCGGTGGACCTGAAGCTGGCCGCCCATGCCCAGCAGGAGGCCGTCGCAGCCGCCAGGGCACGGGCCCAGCAGGCCAGCGACGAGGAGCAGCGCTACCGGGACCTGCAGGGAACGGGTGCCGTTTCGGCCTTGGCCCATGAACAGATCAAGGCGGCCGCGGATGCCGCCCGCGCCCAGCTCAGGGCGGCCGAAGCGCAGGCCGCCGCAGCGCTGAACGCCAGCCGCTACGCCGAACTGCTGGCCGATGCCGATGGCATCGTGATGGAAACACTTGCCGAGCCTGGCCAGGTCGTCAGTGCCGGCCAGGTGGTCGTGCGCCTCGCCCATGCCGGCAGGCGCGAAGCGGTCGTCCAGTTGCCCGAGACACTGCGGCCCGCGCTGGGCTCGGCGGCCCAGGCCCGCCTGTTCGGCAGGGAGGATGTGGTCATCCCCGCCAGACTGCGCCAGCTGTCCGATGTGGCCGACCGGGCCACCCGCACCTTTGAGGCCCGCTATGTGCTGGACGCCGGCGCGGCGGCCAGCGCTCCGCTGGGCAGCACGGTCACGCTCAGGATTGGCGGGACATCGACATCGACATCGACATCGACATCGACATCGACAGCGACGGCCGGCAAGGCAACCCTGCAGGTCCCCATCGGCGCCATCCTCGATGAGGGCAAGGGCGCCGCTGTCTGGGTGGTGCAGGGCGATCAGGTCAGGCGCCAGCCCGTCACCGTGGTTCAGGTGCAGGACGGCAATGCCCAGGTGGTGGGTGCGCTCGACCAGGGGGACCGGATCGTCGCGCTCGGCGCGCATTTGCTGAGCGAGGGCGCGCAGGTGCGACTGGACAGCGAGGTGCCGGCGCCTTCAACGGCAACAACGGCAACAACGGCAACAACGGCAACAACGTCCACGGCGTCCTCCGTGTCCACGGGAGCGTCCCGTGAGTGAAGGCCGTTTCAACCTGTCGGCGCTTGCCGTCCGTGAGCGCTCCATCACGCTGTTCCTGATCCTGCTGATTTCGCTGACGGGTGTCTTTGCCTTCCTGAAGCTGGGCCGGGCGGAAGATCCGGCCTTCACCGTCAAGGTCATGACCATCATCACGGCCTGGCCTGGCGCCACCCCGCAGGAAATGCAGGACCAGGTGGCAGAGAAGCTGGAAAAGCGCCTGCAGGAGCTGCGCTGGTATGACCGCACCGAAACCTTCGTCAGGCCGGGGCTGGCCTTCACCACGCTGACCCTGCTCGACTCCACGCCCCCCGGCGAGGTGCAGGAGGAGTTCTACCAGGCCCGCAAGAAGCTCGGTGACGAGGCCCGCAACCTGCCGACGGGCGTGATCGGTCCGATGGTGAACGACGAGTACGCCGACGTGACCTTTGCGATCTACGCCCTCAAGGCGCGCGGCGAGGAGCCCCGGGCGCTGGTGCGCGATGCCGAAGCCTTGCGCCAGCGTCTTTTGCATGTGCCGGGCGTCAAGAAGGTCAACATCGTCGGCGAGCAATCCGAGCGGATCTACGTGGAGTTCTCGCACGAGCGCCTGGCCACGCTGGGCATCAGTCCGCAGGACGTCTTCGCGGCATTGAACAACCAGAACGCCCTCACCCCTGCCGGGTCGGTGGAGACCCAGGGACCGCAGGTGTTCATCCGCATCGACGGGGCGTTCGACGCGCTGCAGAAGATTCGCGACACGCCCATCGTGGCCCAGGGCCGCACGGTCAAGCTGTCCGACATCGCCACCGTCCAGCGCGGCTACGAAGACCCCTCGACCTTCATCATCCGCAACGGTGCGGAGCCGGCCTTGCTGCTGGGCGTCGTCATGCGCGACGGCTGGAACGGGCTGGACCTGGGCAAGGCGCTGGACAGGGAGGTGGGCGCCATCAACGCAGACATGCCGCTGGGCATGGGCCTGAGCAAGGTGACGGACCAGGCCGTGAACATCAGCGCCGCCGTCGATGAGTTCATGCTCAAGTTCCTGGCCGCGCTGCTGGTCGTGCTGGTGGTGTGCTTCGCCAGCATGGGCTGGCGCGTTGGCGTGGTGGTGGCTGCGGCCGTGCCGCTGACGCTGGCGGCCGTGTTCATCATCATGGCCGCCACGGGAAAGAATTTCGACCGCATCACGCTCGGCTCGCTGATCCTTGCGCTGGGCCTGCTGGTGGACGACGCCATCATCGCCATCGAGATGATGGTGGTGAAGATGGAGGAGGGCTACGACCGCGTGGCCGCGTCCGCCTACGCCTGGAGCCATACCGCGGCGCCCATGCTGTCCGGAACGCTGGTGACGGCGGTGGGCTTCATGCCCAACGGGTTCGCCCGCTCCGCTGCAGGCGAGTACACCAGCAACATGTTCTGGATCGTCGGCATCGCGCTCATCGCGTCCTGGGTGGTGGCCGTGGTGTTCACGCCCTATCTGGGCGTGAAGATGCTGCCCCCTCTCAAGAAGGTCGAAGGCGGACATGCGGCGATGTATGGCACGCCCCGCTACGAGCGCCTGCGGCGCGTGCTGGGCAAGGTGATCGCCCGCAAGGGCATGGTGGCCGCAGTCGTGGGCGGGCTCATGGTGGCTTCCGTGCTGGGCATGTCCATCGTGAAGAAGCAGTTCTTTCCCATCTCCGACCGGCCCGAGGTGATGGTCGAGGTGCAGATGCCCTACGGCACCTCCATCGGCCAGACGAGCGAGACCACCCGCACGGTGGAAACCTGGCTGCTGCAGCAGCCCGAATCGGAGATCGTGACCGCCTATATCGGCCAGGGCGCACCACGCTTTTTTCTGGCCATCTCGCCTGAGCTGCCCGACCCGTCGTTCGCCAAGATCGTCGTGCGCACCGCCAACCAGGCGCAGCGCGACGCGCTCAAGCTCAGGCTGCGCGAGGCCATCGCCCAGGGACTGGCCCCGCAGGCGCAGGTGCGCGCATCGCAGATCGTGTTCGGGCCGTACTCCCCGTTCCCCGTGGCGTATCGCGTCTCCGGCCCCGACCCGCAGCGGCTGCGCGACATTGCCGGCCAGGTGCACCAGGTGCTGCACGACAGCCCGATGATGCGGACCGTGAACTCCGACTGGGGCGTGCGCACCCCTGTCATGCGCTTCACCCTGGACCAGGACCGGCTGCAGGCCATGGGCCTGACCTCCGCGGCAGTCGCGCAGCAGCTGCAATTCCTGCTCAGCGGCGTGCCCGTGACCACCGTGCGCGAGGACATCCGCACCGTGCAGGTGATGGCGCGTTCTGCGGGCGGCACCCGCCACGATGTGGCCAGGGTCGGCGACTTCACGCTCACCAACGCCACTGGCCAGCGCATACCGCTGTCGCAGCTGGGCGAGGTCACCGTGCAGATGGAGGAGCCCGTCATGCGCCGCCGCGACCGCATGCCCACCATCACGGTCCGCGGTGATATCGATGACAGCCTGCAGCCGCCCGATGTCTCGGCGGCCATCACCCGGCAGCTGGAGCCCATCAGGAAGGCGTTGCCTGCGGGCTACCGCATCGACGAGGCCGGCTCCATCGAGGAATCCGGCAAGGCCATGACGGCCATGCTGCCCCTGTTCCCGGTCATGATCGCCATCACGCTGATCATCATCATCTTGCAGGTGCGGTCGATATCGGCCATGGTCATGGTGTTCCTGACCAGCCCCCTGGGATTGATCGGCGTGGTGCCGACGCTGATCGTCTTTCAGCAGCCATTCGGCATCAATGCACTGGTGGGGCTGATCGCGCTGTCGGGCATCCTGATGCGCAACACGCTGATCCTGATCGGGCAGATCCAGCACAACGAGCAGGAGGGACTTGCGCCGTTCCAGGCGGTGGTGGAGGCCACCGTCCAGCGCGCCCGGCCCGTGATCCTGACCGCGCTGGCGGCGATCCTGGCCTTCATCCCGCTGACCCAATCGGTGTTCTGGGGAACGTTGGCCTATACGCTGATCGGCGGCACGCTGGCCGGCACGGTGCTGACGCTGGTCTTCCTGCCCGCCATGTACTCGATCTGGTTCAGGATCAGGCCCGGCGAATCCCCGCGCTGATCCACGGCAAATGCGCCAGCGGCCCGGGCCGATTGGCCACAATGGCGCATCCCGTTCCAGGCTCAGGAGGCCATGCATGTCCGATATCCGCTGCGGCGATTCCACCCAACATCGCACCTCTTGGGGCCGCTGCGCGCGCGCCGCCGCACCCGTGCTGGCGGCGCTGCTGCTGTCGCCGCTGGCCCAGGCAGCGCTCAAGGTGGGCGACACCGCGCCGCGCTTCACCACGCCGGCTGCGGTGGCGGGCAAGGCCTTCGATTTCGACATGGCCGCCACGCTCAGGAAGGGGCCGGTGGTGCTGTATTTCTTCCCCAAGGCCTTCACGCAGGGCTGCACCATGGAAGCCCACGCCTTTGCCGAGGCCACGCCGCGTTTCGCGGCCATGGGCGCCACGGTGGTGGGCATGTCGCATGACGACATCGATACGCTCAAGCGCTTTTCCACCGAGGCCTGCCGTGACCAGTTCGCCGTGGCATCGGACCCGCAGGCGCAGACCATCCGCGCCTACGACGCCTCGGCCGCCGCCAACCCCCAGCGCGCCGACCGCATCTCCTACGTGATCGGGCAGGACGGCAAGGTGCGCTTCGTGCACATGGGCTCGGACCCGGACGAGCATGTGCGCCAGACCGAGGCCGCGGTCAAGCGGCTGACCGGAAAGTAGTCCGCCGCGCGGCCCCTGTCAGGGGCCGTTGCCCTCGCTGGCCAGGATCTCGGCGTATTCCTCGTCCGTGAACAGCCTGGAGCGTGTGTGGAAGGCCTTGCCCGTGCTGCCCTCCAGCGAGAAGGTGCCGCCCTGGCCCTCGATCACGTCGAGGATGAGCTGGGTGTGCTTCCAGTATTCGTACTGCGACTTGCCGATGTAGAAGGGCGCGCCGCCCACCTGGCCCAGCAGCACGTCCTGGGCGCCTATCGTCAGCTCGCCGGGCAGGTAGCAGTTGGCGGCGCTGTTGTCGCAGCAGCCGCCGGACTGGTGGAAGAACACCGGCCCGTGCTGCGCCTGCAGGTCGGCGATCAGCGCCAGCGCGGCGTCGGTGGCAATCACTTTGTCAACCATGGGTTGGTCCTTTCCTGGACGGCCGGCCGCGCTGCGCGCCGCCGGCCGCATTCACCTGGGAAGAACTTCAGAAGAAGCCCAGCTTGTTCTCGCTGTAGCTGACCAGCAGGTTCTTGGTCTGCTGGTAGTGGTCCAGCATCATCTTGTGGGTCTCGCGGCCGATGCCCGATTCCTTGTAGCCGCCAAAGGCCGCGTGCGCCGGGTAGGCGTGGTAGCAGTTGGTCCACACGCGCCCGGCCTTGATGGCGCGGCCCATGCGGTAGGCCACGTTGCCGTTGCGGCTCCACACGCCCGCGCCCAGGCCGTAGAGCGTGTCGTTGGCAATGGCCAGGGCCTCGGCCTCGTCCTTGAAGGTGGTCACAGCCAGCACGGGGCCGAAGATTTCCTCCTGGAAGATGCGCATCTTGTTGTGGCCCTTGAACAGCGTGGGCTGCACGTAGTAGCCGCCTTCCAGGTCGCCGCCCAGATGGGCCTGGCCGCCGCCGGCCAGCACCTCGGCGCCCTCCTGCTTGCCCAGGTCCAGGTACGACAGGATCTTGGTGAGCTGCTCCTTGGACGCCTGCGCGCCCATCATGCTGTCGGTGTCCAGCGGGTTGGCATGCCGGATGGCGGCCACGCGCTGGAGCACGCGCTCCATGAAGCGGTCGTAGATGCTTTCGTGGATCAGCGCGCGGCTGGGGCAGGTGCAGACCTCGCCCTGGTTGAAGGCGAACAGCACCAGCCCTTCGACGGCCTTGTCGAGGAAGGCATCGTCCTTGTCCATCACATCGGCGAAGAAGATGTTGGGCGACTTGCCGCCCAGCTCCAGCGTGGCAGGGATCAGGTTGTTGGCGGCGGCCTGGGCGATCACGCGGCCCGTGGAGGTGGAACCCGTGAAGGCGATCTTGGCGATGCGCTTGCTGGTGGCCAGCGGCATGCCGGCCTCGCGGCCGAAGCCGTTCACGATGTTGAGCACGCCGGGCGGCAGCAGGTCGGCAATGAGCTCGGCCAGGATCAGGATGCTGATGGGCGTGGACTCGGCCGGCTTGAGCACCACGCAGTTGCCCGCGCCCAGCGCGGGCGCCAGCTTCCAGGCCGCCATGAGGATGGGAAAGTTCCAGGGAATGATCTGGCCCACCACGCCCAGCGGCTCCTGGATGTGATAGGCCACCGTGGTCTCGTCGATATGGCTGAGCGCGCCTTCCTGGGCGCGCACGCAGCCCGCGAAATAGCGGAAATGGTCCACGGTCAGCGGGATGTCTGCATTCAGCGTCTCGCGGATGGCCTTGCCGTTGTCCACGGTCTCGGCATAGGCGAGCAGCTCCAGGTTGGCCTCGATGCGGTCGGCGATCTTCAGCAGGACGTTCGCACGCTCGGCCGCGCTGGTGCGGCCCCAGGCGTCGCTGGCGGCATGGGCGGCGTCCAGCGCCAGTTCGATGTCCTCGGCCGTGGAGCGCGCGGCGCGGGTGTAGACCTTGCCGCTGATGGGGGTGACCACGTCGAAGTACTGCTCCTTGACCGGAGGTACGAACCTGCCGCCGATGAAGTTGTCGTAGCGGGCCTTGTAGGCGATCTTGGCGCCAGCGGCGCCGGGTGCTGCGTAGACGGTCATGCTGCTTGTCTCCTGAGGATGCTTATGGGTCTGTTGTGATCGGGTGTGGATCGGGATATCCGGCCATGGCCGGACGGCAGACATGATTCAAAAGCCGTGCCAGCCCGCAGGCCGCAGGGCAGGTGCCCGCAAAGGCGCGCGGGACGTGGCTGCTGCGGGTATTCCCGTGCGCGTTCGCCCTGTGCCGTGACGTTGCGCAACAGGACAACTGTCCAGAAATGGAACAGTCGGGCGCCTGACCCGCCACTTGGCTTGCCCGGTGCCCGCCGGCCCCGCATACTGGCCCGCAACGCGGCGCAATGACGCCCGAGCAGGAGACAGCATGCAATCGAGAGCCTCCCTTGTGGCCTTGCGCCAGGCCCGTCACAGCCTGATGGAGTCGGGCCGCTGCCCCAGCGGCCTGGTGGACGAGCGCCTGGCGCGCTCGTGGCAGCGCTGCATCGAGCAGGGACTGCGTCCCACCGGGCGCCTGGGCGCCGCCGACAACCTGGAGCAGCATGCGCTGGGCGTGCTGCGCAGCCGCCACCATGCGCTGCTGGCGCATTCACGGCCCGTCATGGAATACCTGTCCGAGCAGGTGCGCGGCAGCCAGAGCGTGGTGGTGCTGGCCGGCCCCTGCGGCACCCTGGTGGATACCTGCGGCGACCCCTTCTTTCTGGGCAAGGCCGAGCGCGTGGCCCTGGCCAGCGGCGCGTCCTGGCATGAGGCGCAGCGCGGCACCAATGCCATCGGCACGGCACTGGCCGAGATGGACTCCATCGAAATCCAGGGCGGCGAGCATTTCCTGGAGCGCAACGGCTTTCTCACCTGCGCGGCCGCGCCCATCCTGTCGGGCACGGGCCAACTGCTGGGCATCCTGGACATCTCCAGCGAACATGGCCGGGACAGCCCGCACACGCTGGGCCTGGTCGGCACGGCGGCCCGCATGATCGAAAACCGCCTCATGGCCTGCGACGGCCAGCGCCACATCCGCCTGCACCTGCACGCGCGGCCCGAAGGCATTGGCACGGTGGGCGAAGGCATTGCGCTGATCTCGGGCGACGGCTGGGTGGTGGGTGCCAACCGCGCCGCGCTGGCCTTGCTGCGCCTGTCGCACGCGCAGCTGGGCAGCGTGGCGCTGGACCAGGTGCTGGACGCCAACCTGCAGGAGCTGCTGTCACGCCAGCACCGCCAGCCCGATGCGGCCCAGCCGCTGCGGCGCCATGACGGCACGGCGCTGTTCGGCCAGCTGGTGCCGGACCGGCGCACCATCATGGCGGGGGCGGCGGCGCATACAGTGCAGGAGGCGCTGGGAGCGCGGCAAGCGGGGGAAACACGGCAGGCCCCCCGCGATGCGCTGGCGCGGCTGGACACGGGCGATGCGCGCTGGCGTGCGGCGGCCGACAAGGCCCGGCGCGTGCTGGGCAAGCCGATTGCGCTGCTCATCCAGGGCGAGTCCGGCGTGGGCAAGGAATGGTTTGCGCGCGCGGCCCACGACAGCGGGCCACGCCGCGACGGCCCCTTCGTGGCCATCAACTGCGCGGCCATGCCCGAGTCGCTGATCGAGGCCGAGCTGTTCGGCTACCGCCAGGGCGCCTTCACGGGCGGGCGGCGCGAAGGACAGGCGGGCCTGCTGCGCCAGGCGCACGGCGGCACGCTGTTCCTGGACGAGATCGGCGACATGCCGCTGTCGCTGCAGACCCGGCTGCTGCGCGTGCTGCAGGAGCGGCAGGTGGTGCCGCTGGGCGGTGGCACGCCCGTTGCGGTCGATTTCGCGCTGGTCAGCGCCTCCAACCGCAGGCTGCGCGAGGATGCCGACCAGGGGCGCTTTCGTGCCGACCTGTACTACCGCATCAACGGCCTGGCCGTGGAGCTGCCGCCGCTGCGCGAGCGCGGCGACTTCGAGGCGCTGGCCGCGCGCATGCTGGCCGACATCGAACCCGCGCGCCCGCTGCGCATGGCACCGGCCCTGCTGGCGCAGCTGGCCGGCCATGGCTGGCCCGGCAATCTGCGCCAGTGCGCCAGCGTGCTGAGAACGGCCTGCGCCATGCTCGATCCCCATGAGGACTGCCTGCAGTGGCAGCACCTGCCCGACGACTTCCAGGCCGAGCTGGCGCAGACCGCCCGCAGCGGCCCCCGGCTCGACGCTGCGCCGCAGAGCCTGGATGAACTCTCGCGCTCGGCCGTGCGGCAGGCGCTGGAGAACTGCCGGGGCAATGTCACCCAGGCCGCGCGCATGCTGGGCATCAGCCGCCAGACGCTGTACCGCAAGCTGGCCCAGGACCGTGCGGCGGACGGCTTGCGGCTGCAGTGAGGCGCCTGCCGGTGCTCAGGCCTTGAAGGTGATCCAGGGCCTGAGCTTCACGGCGGCGTGGATCAGGCCGGCGGCCTCCTGCGACTCGATGACCGGGCCGATGGGCTTGTAGGCTTCGGGCGCCTCCTCGATGCGGCGCTCCTCGCGCAGCGTCACGCATTGCCAGCCCTGTTCGCCCGCATGGCCTGCGCGGGCTTCGGGGCGCAGCGCGCGCACGGCCTGGCGGCGCATGCGCCGCCCCGCGCCATGGCTGCAGGACCAGAGCCAATCGGCCGCGCCCAGGCCCGTGACCAGGTAGGAGGCATCGCCCATGGACCCCGGGATCAGCGCGAAGTCGCCCTCGTTGGCCGGCGTGGCGCCCTTGCGGTGGATGTTCATGCCGCCTTGCTGCAGGACCACGTTGTGCGGCACATCGACCACCAGGCGCGAATCCGCTGCGCCCACGATCTGCTCCAGGTCCTTGCGCACCAGCTCGGCCAGCACCACGCGGTTGGCCCAGGCATAGCGCGCCGCCACGCCCATGGCCTGCAGGTACTCGCCGGCCAGCGGACCCGACAGGCCGTACAGGCCGCTGGCAGGGTGCTTCACGCCTTGCGGCCACTCGGCCCGGGCGCGGTCCATCCAGGCCTGGCCCACGTAAAAGCCCAGGTCGCGCGAGCCGCTGTGGATCATCACCACCACGTCGCCCGCGCGCAGGCCGGCGCGGTAGGCCGCGTGGCGGTCCAGCACCTCATCGACCACCTGCAGTTCCACGAAATGGTTGCCCGATCCCACCGTGCCCAGGCACGGGTCGCGGAACACGGCATGGCGCTCCTGCAGATAGGCATGGGGCGCGTGGCGGGCGCTGCCAGCGAAGCTGTCCAGGCCGATGCAGGCGGCCAGTTCGCGGTGCAGGCGGTCCCTGTCGACATGGCCCCACAGGCCCTGGCCGCTCAGCCGGTCCACAAAGGCGGCCGGCCCGTGGTCGAACAGCGCGCGGAAGGCGGCCGTGGTCACGGGCACGTCGCGCCCGCTGCCCAGCAGGCTGGCGGTCAGCAAGTCCACCAGCCGGCCCTTGTGCGGTGCCAGCTGGTCCAGCCGGGCGCCCGTGGTCAGCAGGCGCACGCTGCAGTTGATGTCCGTGCCGATGGCGGCCGGAATGACGAAGTCCGATGGCGTGGCCACCACGCTGCCCACGGGCGCCACCGTGCCCGGATGGAAGTCGGGCGTGGCGCAGGCGCGGCAGACGGCGCCGTGGCTGCCCTGGCCGTCATGCCGGCGCACGGCGGCAAAGGCCAGCAACTGGCGCACGGCCTTGTCCTCCAGGGGAAGGCTGTCGGGAAGAAGAATGTGGGCCTCGGCCTGGCCATCGCGCACGTGGTAGATGCCGTCGCGATAGTCGAGAGAGATGCCCGTGCGTGCAAAGGCACGCTGGAGTCGTTGAGGAGTGCTCATGGCTGCAGATCCGCGAGGCCTGGTTGGCGCTCGCCGCATCCGATGGGTGTACGGACGATGAAAGACACCCGGGCGGCAAAGGCCCGGAAAACGTCTTTCCTGCAGCAGCTCGTTCAAGAAAGAAGGGGCGCAGTATAGCGGGATCCGCGCTGGACGGCAGGCGCTACGCGTTGCGCCGCTCGTACTGGGCGATGGCGTTGAGCAGCAGGGGCGAGAACTTCTTCGCGTAGTCGGCTCCACTCCACTGGCTTGACGATCCGCTCAGGTGCAGGGCGCCCAGCGGCACGCCGTCGGCATCGACCACGGCGGCGGCCAGCGCGACCTCGCCCATGATGAATTCATCGACCACCATGGCGTAGCCGCGCTCGCGCACCTTCTTCAGTTCCGCCTGGACGGCCTTGGCCGTGGTCAGCGTCCGGGGCGTGCTGGCCACCAGGCGGCCGGGGGCCAGCAGTTGCTCCACCTGCGCCTCGTCCAGCCGGGCCATCACGGCGCGCCCGCCTGCCGTGCATTGCAGGGGCACGCGCCGCCCGACCAGGGAGGCATGGTAGTGCTCGGTGCTGGTCTGGTGGCGCAGCACATGCACCAGCCAGTCGCCGTCGCGCAGCGACAGGCTGATCTTCTGCTCCGTGTCCTTGGACAGCTGCAGCAGCAGGGGGTTGAGCGCCTCGGCCAGCGCATGGGTGCGCAGGAAGTGGAAGGTCAGGTCCAGCACGCCCGGCCCCAGCCGGTAGCGGCGGGTCTGGCTGTTTTGCTGCAGGTAGCCCTCGGCGCTGAGGGTGTAGGCGTAGCGCTGGGCGGCGCTCTTGTCCAGGCCGCTGCGCTCCATGATTTCCGTGAGGCTCAGGTCGCCCGCCGCGCCCTTGAAGCAGTCCAGCACGCGGAATGCCTTGCCCACGGAACCCACATACAACGCGTTTTCGATCATCGTTTTACCTGATTGTGAATCTGAAGTATTAAATAACAATACCAAGTATTAAAAATATGGAGACAGCGGATGCCACAGCAAGCCATTGTCAGTGCGGACCGGGCGGTCGGCGCGTCGGAGTGGATCAAGGGCCAGCGGGAGAACATGCTTTCGCTGCTGGCGGACATCGTCAACATCGACTCGGGCAGCTTCGACAAGCCTGGCGTGGCGCGCGTGTTCCGGCGCCTGGAGGCCTTTTTCCTGAGCCAGGGGCTGCAGGTCAGCCCGCATTTCGTCGATGGCGTGGAGGCGGCGATCTCGGTGACCGTGAACGCGGGCAGCACCGTGGGCAGGCCCGTGCTGCTGATGGGGCACTGCGACACGGTCTTCCCTGAAGGCGAGGCCGCGCGCAGGCCGTTCCGCATCGAAGGCGGCAGGGCCTACGGCCCGGGCGTGGCCGACATGAAGTCGGGCATCGTCATGAACGCCTTCCTGCTGGCTGCGCTGGCCCACAGCGCGGAGCCCGCGCCCGAGGTCACGGGCCTGTTCACCTGCGACGAGGAAATCGGCTCCCCCCTGAGCAAGTCCGTCATCGAGCCCTTTGCGCGCAAGGCGGGCTTTGTCTTCAATGCGGAGCCGGGCCGGCCTTCGGGCAACGTGGTCACGGGCCGCAAGGGCGGTGTGTTCTTCGGCGTGGAGATCGAGGGCAAGGCGGCGCACTCGGGCGCCAACTTCGCCGAGGGCATCAGCGCCATCTCGGAGCTGGCGCACAAGGTGGTGGCGCTGGACGCGCTTACCGACCTGGACAAGGGCGTCACGGTCAACGTGGGCCTGGTGTCGGGCGGCCTGTCGGTGAACACGTCGGCGCCGTCGGCCAAGGCGGCCATCGACCTGCGCATTTTCGATCTGGACCAGCGCGAGTCCCTGGTGGGCCGCATCCGCTGCATCTGCGACAAGTCCTTCATCCAGGGCACGCGCTCCACGCTGAACATCACCGGCGAGTTCCGCCCCTTCGTTCCCACGCCACAGTCGCAGCAATTGTTCGAGCTGTACCAGGCCGAGCTGGGCGCGCTGGGCCACAAGGCCGAGGGCGAGTTCAGCGGCGGCTGCGCGGACTCGGGCGTGACCTCCAGCCTGGGCGCCATCACGCTGTGCGGCACCGGCCCCGTGGGCGGCAAGTTCCACACCACCGACGAGTACTGCGAGGTGGACACCATCGTCCCGCGCGGCCTGGCGGTGCTCCACACCATTGCGCGCCTGCCCCACGCCCGGTGGTAGGGCGCGCCTGATTCCCGCCTTCCCCCTCAAGCCACTGCCTGGTGCACTTTCATGAATCCACTTGCCTTGCCCACACGCCGCTCGCTCCTGAAAATCGCCGCCGGCCTGCCGCTGGCGCCCCTGCTGCTGCAGCCCGCCGCGGCCTCGGCGCCCGGCCCGGTCAGCCTGATGGTGCCCTACCCGGCAGGCGGGCCCAGCGACGTCAGCGCCCGCATCCTGAGCAAGCCCATAGGCGAGGGACTGGCGGCCAAGGTGATCGTGGAGAACCTGGGCGGCGCCACGGGGACGATTGCTGCATCCAAAGTGCTGGGCGCCAGGGCCGACGGCAGCATGTTCTTCCAGGGCACGCAAAACGAACTCATCCTGCCGCCGCTCACCAACAAGGCCGTGCGCTACCAGCCCGATGCGTTCGAGAACCTGCAGTACATCACCGTCACCCACCTGGTGCTGCTGGTGCGCTCGGGCCTGCCGGCCCGGAACATGCAAGAGTTCCTGGCGCTGGCGCGCTCGCGCAACGAGAGCAATTCGCTGACCTACGGCTCGGTGGGCGTGGGCTCGCTCTACCACCTGATCACCGAGTACATGGGCAAGGTGGTGAAGGTGCCGTTCACCCACGCGCCCTATGCGGGCACGGCGCCCGTGATCCAGGATCTGGCCGGCGGCCAGATCGACTTCAGCATCATGCCGTTCCAGGCGTCCATGCTGGAGATGATCCGCACCGGCCGCTTCCGGGCGCTGGCCGTGCTGTCGCGCAACCGGCCTGCGGTGCTGTCGGCCGTGCCCAGCATCACCGAAGTGCCGGCGCTGCGCGATTTCGAGTACGCCAGCCTGGCGGGCTACTTCGTCAAGCGGGGCACGCCGCAGGACGTCAAGCAGCGCCTGAACCAGGCCATCGGCCAGGCCCTGCTGGACCCGCAGGTCATCGCCAAGCTGGAGGCCGACGGCCGTGATGTCGCCAAGCCCATGGGCCTGGACGATGCGGCGGCCGCCTATTCTCGCGAGATCGCCAAGTACCGCGAGATGATCCGCGTCACGGGCTACGTGCAGGCGGATTGAGAACGGAAGCCGCAACCTACGCGAGTGCGCCCTCCAGCAGCTCGGCCATGCGCGGCAGGTCGGGATCGGCGCTGGTCACCAGCCAGATGGCGCGCTCATAGGCGGCGCCCGCAATGGGCAGCATTCGGCAGTCGCCCATGAAGCGCTCCAGGCCTGTCCAGTGCGGCACCAGGCCCACGCCCATGCCGTCGGCGGCCAGCATGGCAATGGCCTCCAGCGCGTCCAGGTCGCACAGCACCGCAGGCTCCAGCCCCTGGTCGGCCAGCCAGTCGGCCGCATGGCGGCCTCCCCAGGCATCGGGGTCGTAGCGTATGTAGGGCAGGCTGCGCAGCAGCGCGGCAGGCCGGCCGCGTGCCTGGGGCGGTGCCAGCAGCACCAGCGGCTCGCGGCGCAGCTGCACGCTGCGCAGCGCCTTGGGCAGTTCAAAAGGGGGCGCCACGATGACGGCGGCATCGAGCTCGCCGGCCTGCAGCATCTGGAACAGCGCGCGCGAGGTGCCCGGCACGATGACGGGCCGGCACTGTGGCGCCGCCTGCGTGAGCTTGCGCAGCGCAGCCGGCAGCATGCCGGTGAGCGCGGTCGAGATGGCGCCGATGCGCAGCGTGCCGGCCAGGCCATCGGCGCTGGCATCGCTGCCCAGCAGCGCGGCCTCGCGCACCAGGCGCCGCGCGCGCGGCAGCAGGGCCACGCAGGCCTGGGTGGGGCGGGCCGCATGGCCGCTGCGCGAAAGCAGGGCAAAGCCCAGCTCGCGCTCCAGCGCCTGCACGCGCTGGCCCACGGCGGCGGCGGTCAGGTGCTCGGCGCGCGCCGCATCGGCGATGGAGCCGCTGTCCACCACGGCGATCAGGCTCTTGAGATAGCGGGTCTCCAAAAGATTTCCTTGGGGATTGCAAAGAAATCAACGCTATCACTTTTGAAAAGCCTCTGCTAGGCTCGCGCCACCCACGGCAGGCCACGGCCTGCGAACCTGCCTGCACCACAAGCACAACCAAAGGATCAGCCATGCGCACCAGTTTCCACCTTGCCTACCATGTCCGCGATCTGGACGAAGCGCGCGCCTTCTACGGCACGCTGCTCGGCTGCCAGGAAGGCCGCAGCACCGAGACCTGGGTGGACTTCGACTTCTTCGGCCACCAGATCTCGCTGCACCTGGGCGATCCCTTCCCGGTCACGAACACCGGCCGCGTGGGCGACCACATGGTGCCCATGCCCCACCTGGGCCTGGTGATGGCCATGGACGACTGGAAGGCCCTGGCCGCGCGGCTGTCGGGCGGCGTGGTGGATTTCGTGCTGCAACCCGGCATCCGCTTCGAGGGCGAGCCCGGCGAGCAGGCCACCATGTTCTTCCGCGACCCCAGCGGCAATCCCATCGAGGTCAAGGGCTTCGCCGATCTGGACAAGGTCTTCGCCAAATGAGCGCCTCGTTCCCCCCGCTTCCTTTCGTCTGCGCACCCGGCTACCCGGCCGCCCAGGCCTGGCTGCAGGCCCTGCAGGCGGCCCTGCCCGAGGAGCGCGTGGTGGCGCTCGATACGCTGGATGCCGACCAGCGCGCGGCCTGCGAGGTCGCCATCGTCGCCAACCCCCAGCCCGCCGACCTGCGCACGCTGCCGCGCCTGCAATGGGTGCACAGCGTCTGGGCCGGCGTGGAGCGCCTGGTGGCCGACCTGGGCGATACCGACCTGCGCATCGTCCGCCTGGTGGACCCGCAACTGGCCGACACCATGGCCGAGGCCGTGCTGGCCTGGACCCTGTACCTGCACCGCGACATGCCGCGCTATGCCCGCCAGCAGGCCGCGCGCCAATGGCTGGCACATGACGGCGTGCGCGCGCAGGACAGGACGGTGTCGCTGCTGGGCCTGGGTGCACTGGGCGAAGCCAGCGCGCGGCGGCTGCTGGCGGCAGGCTTCAAGGTGCGCGGCTGGAGCCGCACGCCCAGGCAGATGGAAGGCGTGCAATGCCATGCGGGTGATGCCGAGCTGCCGGCCATGCTGGCGCAGACCGACATCCTCGTATGCCTGCTGCCGCTCACGCCGCAGACGCGCGGCCTCGTCGGCGCGCAGGCGCTGGCCGCGCTGCCCGCCCATGCCTCGCTGATCAACTTTGCGCGCGGCCCCATCGTGGACGATGCCGCGCTGCGCGCCGCCCTGGACGGCGGCCGCCTGGCCCATGCCGTGCTGGATGTGTTCGACCAGGAGCCCCTGCCCGAAGCGTCCTGGCAATGGGCGCACCCCGCCGTGACCGTGCTGCCCCACATCTCGGCACCCACGGACCGCGCGACGGCATCGGCCATCGTGGCGGGCAACATCCGGCGCTGGCGCGCCAGCGGCGAGCTGCCGCAGGCGGTGGACGCGGCACGGGGCTACTGAGGGCGGCTACGGTTCGGCTACGGCAAGGCCATGGACTGGCTTCTGAGCCAGTCCATGACGGCGCGCACATGGGGGCCCGGCTCCCGTTGCTCGCCCACGGCCAGATGGTAGGTATGGCCGGTGATCGAGGGGCCGAAGGGCTGCAGCAGGTGGCCGGCCGCAATGTCCTCGGCCACCAGGGCCAGGCTCACCAGGGCAATGCCATGGCCGGCAATGGCCGCCTGGATGGCATGGCCCTCGTCGGAAAAGCGCAGTTGCCCCGCCGGTGAATTCCAGGCCAGGCCTGCCTCGTCAAACCAGCGCTCCCAGGTGGGATTGCTGGCGTGCGCCGTCTTCCAGTCAAAGCGGATCAGCGGCAGGCGGGCCAGGTCGGCCGGACCCAGCACGCCCAGCCGGGGATTGGCCACGGGCGCAAAGCGGTCGCTGAACAGGGGCTCGGCCACCAGGCCAGGATAGGGGCCGCGCCCGTAGCGCACGGCGATATCGACGGCATGGGAGCGCAGGTCCACCACATCGTCCGAGGCCTGCAGTTGCAGGTCCACCTCCGGGTGCATCGCGCGGAAGCTGGCCATGCGCGGCACCAGCCATTTCACGGTGAACGCATTGGTGGCCGAGATGCTGACCTGGGCGCGCAGGCGCTTTTGCAGCAGGCGCTCCAGCGTGGCGGCAAAGGCGTCGAAACCGTCGCGCAGCACCGGATAGAGCTGGGCGCCGGCCTCGGTCAGCACCACCTTGCGTACCTGGCGATCGAACAGCGCCAGGCCCAGCTGTTCCTCCAGCGCGCGGATCTGGTGGCTGATGGCCGTGGGTGTCACGGCCAGGTCGTCGGCGGCCTGCTTGAAGCTGCCCAGGCGGGCGGCGGCCTCGAAGGCGCGCAGTGCGGAAAGCGGCAGCTGGTTGCGTTGCATGAGGGCTGGAGGATGCAAGGGGCGGGTGAGGAATGGGGTGAGGAATGGGGTGAGGAAAACTCATCTTATGCCTGACAAATGAACCTTTGTCGCAATCATCCGGCTTCCCTATCGTCCACCCATGCCCCAAGCGCGATCCTGCCGGGGATGGATGAAGGAAATGAAACCATGCTGCACCGTGTCACCACACAACCCGACCCCTACGAGCCGTTTTTGCTGTCGCAAGGCATTCGCTTTGGCGAGCTGCTGTTCATCTCCGGCCAGGCTGGCGCCGGAGACGATGGCCGCATCGTGCCGGGCGGCTTCCTGGCCCAGGGCCGGCAGGCGTTTGCCAATCTGCGCCGCGCGCTGGAGGCGGGCGGCTCCAGCCTGAAGGACGTGATCAAGGTCACCATCTTCGTCACCGACATGGGCCACTTCGACGAGGTGGTCGCCCTGCGCCGCGAGTTCTTCGGCGCCCCCTATCCGGCCGACACGATTGCCCAGATCCAGGCGCTGTACGACCCGGCGGCCATGATCGAGATCGAGGCCATTGCAGCCGTGCGTGATGGCCAGGCCCGCTGACATGGTTGCGGCCGTTCTGTTCCGATGGCCTGGCCACGGCGTGCATGGCCGACGACTGGAGCCGATGGGGCCGATATCTGATCCCTTCAACCGCCGAGCAGTCCCGAGGTGCTCAGCGGCCCCGGCGACAGCTGCTGCCCCCAGGCCTGCGTCAAGGCCTCGATGGCATCGCCCACCACGCGGCAGGCCTGGGTGAGCTTGCCGTGCCGGGGCAGGGCCAGCGTCACATGGCGCACCAGGCCGGGGTTGACCAGGCGGCTGGCCTGCAGCCGGCCCTGGCGCAGTTCGGCATCGATGGAGTACGGGCCGATCACCGAATAGAGGCCGGGCGCGTGGGCCACGAGTTCCTTTTGCACGGTCAGCGAGTCGGCCTCGGCGGCCGCCGCGAGCCGAAAGCCGTGGCTGTGCGCGGCCTCATCGAGCGCATCGCGCCAATGGCTGGGGCGTCGCGGCAGCACCAGCTGCAGGCCGTCGAGCGCGGCGAACTCCGTGGTGGGCGCCAGGGTCAAGGGGTCGCCTGGGCGCGACACCAGATAGCTGTGCGCGGTGCTCAGCAGCCGCTCGTCGCCGCCGGCCGGGCGCGCGAAGCGAAAGAGGATGGCCAGGTCCACCGCGCCGCTGTCCAGCAGCGCGTCGAGCTCCGTGCCCTGGGCCTCGGTGATGTTCAGGCGTATGCCGGGGTGCTCGCGCTGCAGCCAGTCGAACACATGCGTCATCAGCGGGTGCGCGGCCGAGGGCACGATGCCCAGCCGCACCTCGCCCCATAGCTGGCCTGCGTCCGCACGCAGCGTTTCCTGTAATTGCTCGGTTTCCTGCAGCCAGCTGCGCAGCCGCAGCGCGGCCCGCGCGCCCAGCGGCGTCAGCGTGACGCCCCTGCCCGTGCGCCGCAGCAAGGGGCCGCCCAGAGACGCTTCGAATTCGCTGATCTGCCGGCTGATGTGCGACTGCACGGTGTGCCGCCGTGCCGCGACCTTGCTGATGCTGCCGGCTTCGGAGACCTCGAGGAAGAGCTTGACGCTGGGCAGGTGCATGGTGGTTACCCGGTTGAGGTATGCCTGATGAGGCAATTCTGAAAGCCTGAAATTCTATCTATCCAGATATCAACGGGATTTCTACAGTGCAGTCATGCCTTGCCAATGGCCTTGCCCTGGCAGGTTTTCCAGACACCGAACCTAAGGAAAATCCGTTGAAACTCGCCAGCTTCATCCATGCCGGACAGCCCCGCTACGGGCAGGTTCTGGCCGAGCGCTTCCTGCTGCCGCCCGCCGACTTTCTCGCCCGCCATCCCGACCTGCTGTCCGTGCTGCGCGCACAGGCGCTGGGCGAGCTGAAGCAGGCCCTGCAGGCCGGCGCCGTGCCCGTCGATGCGGCGCAGACCCAGGCGCTGCCCGTCATCCCCAACCCCGGCAAGCTCATCTGCGTGGGCCTGAACTACAAGACCCATGTGGCCGAGACGCGGCGCGCCGACAGCGAGCACCCGTCGCTGTTCCTGCGCTTCAACGACAGCCTGGCCGCCGATGGCGACGAGCTGCTGCGCCCGGCCTTCTCGGAGCGTTTCGACTGGGAGGGCGAGCTGGCCTTCGTCATCGGCCGGGGCGGGCGCCACATTGCAAAGGAAGATGCCTTCGACCACATCGCCGGCTATGCCTGCTTCAACGATGTGAGCGTGCGTGACTGGCAGCGCCATACGCACCAGTTCACGCCCGGCAAGAACTTTCCCGGCACGGCGCCCTTCGGCCCCTGGCTGGTCACGCGCGACGAGGTGGCCGACGTGCGCAGCCTGGCGCTGCAGACCCGCCTGAACGGCAGCGTGATGCAGCAGGCCAGCCTGGGCGACCTGATCTTCGACATCCCCACCATCGTGGCCTATGTGTCGCGCTTCACGCCGCTGTCGCCCGGCGACGTGATCGCCACGGGCACGCCGGGCGGCGTGGGCGACCGCCGCGAGCCGCCTATGTACATGAAGCATGGCGATGTGGTCGAGGTCGAGATCACGGGCCTGGGCGTGCTGCGCAACCGTATCGGCACTGATGTCTGAGATGACTCCCCCTGAGTCGCTTCGCGCCTTCCCCCTCTCTCGCTTCGCGGGAGGGGGACGACACCCTCGGTGCGGGGCGGCCCTTCCTCGGTGTCCCTCGCTTTGGGGCACGCCGGTTTCAAGGACTGTGGGCGGCGCATGGCGCTGTGAATAACTGTCTCTGGAGAATTTCATGGATAACCAACAAGCGATTTCGCAGCGGCCCCGGCTGCGCATTGCCGTCGATATCGGCGGCACCTTCACCGACATGGCGGCGTTCGACGAGGCCAGCGGCCGGCTGCTGTTCGGCAAGGCCCTGTCCACGCATGGCGAGCTGGTCAACGGCATCCAGGCCACGATAGACAGCGCAGGCATCGACTGGCGCGACGGCCATCTGTTCCTGCACGGCTCCACCATTGCCATCAACACGCTGCTGGAGCGCAATGGCGCCCACACCGCGCTGCTGATCACCGAGGGCTTCCGCGACATCTACGAGATCGGCCGCGTGAACCGGCCCGATGCCTACAACCTGTTCTTCAACAAGCACCAGCCGCTGGTGCGGCGCTCGCTGCGCCATGAGGTGTCCGAGCGCCTGCGCGCCGACGGCAGCCTGCACAAGCCGCTGGACGAGGCAGCCGTGCGCGAGCTGGCCCGCGAGCTGGCAGGGCAGGGCGTGGAGGCCGTGGCCGTGCTGCTGCTGCATTCCTACCGCAACCCGGCGCACGAGCAGCGCGTCAAGCAGATCCTGCAGGAAGAGATGCCGGGCGCCTTCGTCTGCGCCTCGCACGAGCTGTCGCAGGAGTACCGCGAGTTCGAGCGCGTGTCCACCGCCGTGGCCAATGCCTATGTGGGGCCGCGCGTGTCGCAGTACCTGGGCCAGCTGGAGAGCCACCTGGGCGGCAAGGGCTTCGAGGGCGATTTCTACATCGTGCAGTCCACGGGCGGCCTGTTCCCGGTCGAGCATGCCAAGGTGGGCTGCGTGCGCATGCTCGAATCGGGTCCGGCGGCCGGCGTGATCGGCGCCCAGGCCATCTGTGCGCAACTGGGCATGGGCGATGCCATCGCCTTCGACATGGGCGGCACCACGGCCAAGGCCGGCGTGATCAGCGAAGGCCGGCCGCTGACCACGGGCTCGGCGCTGATCGGCGGCTACGAGCAGGCCCTGCCGATACAGATCCCGATGATGGACATCCACGAAGTGGGCACGGGCGGCGGCTCCATCGCCCGCGTGGAGACGGGCAACGCGCTGCGCGTGGGCCCGCAGAGCGCCGGCTCCATCCCCGGCCCCGTGGCCTATGGCCGTGGCGGGCTGGAGCCCACGGTGACCGACGCCAACCTGGTGCTGGGCCGGCTGGACGCGGAGCATTTCCTGGGCGGCGAGCTGCAGCTGGACATGGACGCCTGCCAGCGCCAGATGGCCGAGCGCGTGGCGACCCCGCTGGGCCTGGAGCCCACCGAGGCGGCCGACGGCATCCTGCGCATCGCCGTGACGCAGATGTCGCATGCCGTCAAGGCCGTGACCACCGAGCGCGGCCTGGATGCGGGCAGCTTCACCATGGTCGTCTACGGCGGCGCGGGGCCGCTGCACGCCTCGGCCATTGCGCGC
The DNA here is from genome assembly GCF_055797465.1 of Delftia sp. PX-1. NCBI lineage: Bacteria > Pseudomonadati > Pseudomonadota > Betaproteobacteria > Burkholderiales > Comamonadaceae > Delftia > Delftia sp. PX-1. The sequence continues at coordinate 5,875,714 of NZ_CP184763.1, read as the reverse complement.
GAGATCGGCATCCGCAAGGTGCTGATCCCCTATGCGCCCGGCTATTTCTCGGCCTACGGAATGCTGTTCTCCGACCTGCGCTACGACTACGTGCGCTCGGTGTTCCGCAAGCTGGGCGAGGTGTCCTTCGAGGAGATCGAGGCCGCCTACCAGAGCATGGAGGACGAGGGCCGCGCCGCGCTGGCGCAGTCCGGCATCGCGCCGGACGGCATCGTGATCGAGCGCGCCGCCGACATGCGCTACGTGGGCCAGGAGCATGCGGTGACCGTGGACCTGCCCATGGCCTTCTTCGAGGGCCGGGACCGCTCGGCCATCAAGCGCCAGTTCGACGAGCTGCACAAGGTGCGCTACGGCACCTCGGCCCCGCAGGAGCCGGCCGACCTCGTGAGCCTGCGCGTCACGGTGCTGGGCACGATGAAGAAACCGCCCAGGCACAGCGTGGAACGCGGCAGCGCCGAGCCCAGCCGTGCCTCCGTGCGCACGGTCAAGCCCGTCTATTTCCGCTCCAGCGGCTGGGTGGACACGCCGGTGCATCTGCGCGAGCGCCTGCTGGCGGGCAACGAGATCGCGGGGCCCGCGCTGATCGAGGAACACGCATCCACCACCGTCGTGCAGCCCGGCGACCGGCTGCGCGTGGACGAACTGGGCAATCTGCAAATCGACATCGGGAGCGACCGCACATGAACCACCCCACTGACTCCAGGCCCGTCGATCCGGTCACCGTCGAGATCATCCGCAACGGCCTGTACGCCGTCACGGAGGAGATGAAGACCAACCTGACGCGCACGGCCTACAACCTCATCATCTACGAGGCGCTGGACTTCACGGTCGGCCTGTTCACGCGCGAGGGCGACACGGTGTCCATCGGCCTGGGCCTGCCCATGTTCATCCGCGGCATGTCGGAGACGGTCAAGGCCAAGATCCGCCACTTCGGCTACGAGAACATCCTGCCCGGCGACATCCTGGTCACCAACGATGCCTACACCACCGGCAGCCACCTGAACCACTTCACGTTCACCATGCCGGTGTTCCATGAGGGCCGGCTCGAAGGCTTCACCTGCTGCATGGCCCACTGGCTGGACGTGGGCGGCACGCTGGGCAACGTCACCACGGACATCTTCAGCGAGGGGATACAGATCCCCATCATGAAGTACCAGCGCCAGGGCGAGGTCAACCAGGACCTGATCGACATCATCGCGATGAACGTGCGCCTGGCCGAGCGGGCCCTGGGCGATCTGCGCGCGCAGATCACGGCCATCACCACGGGCGAGCGCCGCTATGTGGAACTGCTGCAGCGCTATGGCGTGGATGCGGTCAACGGCGCCATCGCGCAGATCATGGATTCCAGCGAGGCCGTGGCGCGCAAGAACACGCTGTCGATTCCCGATGGCGTGTACGAGGCCGAGTCCTTCATGGACGACGACGGGCTGGACATCGGCAAGCGCATTCCCATCCGCGTCAAGGTCACGGTGCAGGGCGACGAGATGACGGTGGACCTGTCGGACGTCTCCAAGCAGGTGCGCGGCTTCTACAACTCGGGCTTCACCACGGGCATCGCCTGCGCGCAGGTGGCCTACAAATGCCTCACCACGCCGACCGACTACCCGGTCAACGACGGGAGCTTTCGGCCGCTCAAGGTGATCATGCCCATGGGCACGGTGATCAGCGCCGAGAGGCCGTATCCCATGCGCGTGTGGATGACCTTCCCCATGACGGTGATCGACACCATCTTCAAGGCCCTGGCGCCGGCGATTCCCGACCGCTCCATCGCGGGCCACCATGCGGACCTGGTGTTTCCCAACATCCATGGCATCTCGCCCGAGGACGGGCGGCTGTTCATCGTCGGCATCGGCCCGCTGGGCGGCGGCTGGGGCGCCAAGAGCCGTGAGGACGGCGTGTCCGTCACCGTCTGCATCAATGACGGCGACACCCACAACAGCCCCACCGAGCAGCTCGAGGCCAAGTACCCGGTGCTGGTGGAGAAGTACGAGATCCGCCAGGACTCGGCCGGCGCGGGCCAGTACCGGGGCGGCCTGGGCGCGGAGATGGTGGTGCAGGCGCTGTCGCCCTTCACCGTCACCACGCGCATCGACCGCGTGCACTGCAAGCCCTGGGGCCTGGAGGGCGGCGGTGACGCCATGGGCAACGGCCTGGCCGTGCGCCACAAGGGCGAGTGGAAGACCGACCATGCCAACGCCAAGATCTTCAACGTGCGCCTGGAACGCGGCGATGCCTACCGCATGCTGTCGGGCGGCGGCGGGGGCTTTGGCGACCCGCTGGCGCGCGAACTGGACAAGGTGGCCGAGGACGTGCGCGAAGGCTATGTGAGCGCCCAGGTGGCCCGCGAGGTCTACCGCGTGGCGCTGGACAGCCAGGGACAGGTGGACCACGAGGGCACGCAGGCGCTGCGCAGCGGCAGGTCTCCGTCGGCCGCAACGGCAACCTCAGCCGTGGCCTGGGACGGGCAGTGAGCACGGCCATGGCCTCCGACCACGCCCTGCAGGCCGGCCGGCTCTGGGACCTGTGGTGCGCCCTGGCGCTGCGCCATGTCGCCCTGGGCGGTGCCTGCGCCTGCGGGGCGGGCGGCATCAGCCTGCGGCTGGAGGACTTCGAGCTGGACATCGTGGACTACCTGCAGGACGGGGGCGAGCGCTGCGAGCAGCCCGAGGTGGCGGCCTGGTTCCGTGCCCGGCCCGCAGCCGGGCAGGGCGCGCAGCCGCTGCGCGGCCTGCTCGATGCACTGGGCTCGGACGAGGTGCCGCAGGCCGTGGCGCAGTGGGCGCTGGCGCGGCTGGAGCGCACGCTGCGCTCGTTCGCCGAGGTGCATGGTGGGGTGGCGTCATGAGCGGGCATTTCTCCAGCCTGCTGGCCCTGCCCGAAGCGGCGGGCCAGCGCATTCCGGTCACCGTGCTCACGGGCTTCCTGGGCAGCGGCAAGACCACGCTGCTCAACCGGCTGCTGGCGCTGCCGGACCTGCACGGGACGGCCGTCATCGTCAACGAGTTCGGTGCGGTCGGCATCGACCAGGACCTGACCAGCCTGGCCTGCGAGGACACGGTGCTGCTGGCCAATGGCTGCCTGTGCTGCAGCGTGCGCGGCGATCTGGTGGAGGCGCTGGAGCGCCTGGCCCTGCGCGAACAGGGCGCGCCGCTCCGCGTGCTGATCGAAACCAGCGGCCTGGCGGACCCGGGGCCGATACTGCGCTCCTTCCTGGGCGAGCCCGCCGTGCGCGCGCGCTATGCGCTGGCCGGCGTGGCCTGCACGGTCGATGCCGTGCTGGGCAGCGCCACGCTGGCAGGCTATCCCGAAGCCGTGCGGCAACTGGCCGTGGCTGACCTGGTGCTGCTGACCAAGACAGACTTGCTGGGCGGCGCACAGCCCGCTGCGCAACTGCTGGCCCAGGTGCAGGCCATCAACGGCGAGGCGCCGCAAGGCATGGACCCCGGCCACCATGTGGCGCTGCTGCAGCGGCTGATGTCGGAAGGCGCGACGGGGCAGGAGGACGCCGCTGCGGGCATGCTCCAGGCACCCGGCTACCGGGCCATGGCTCCGGTGACAGCTCCGGTGACTGCGCCGGCAGGCACGCACCGCGACGGCATCTCGTCCTTTGTGCTGCAGCGCGACGAGCCCCTGCCCGCGCAGGCGTTCGGCGAATGGATGGACTGGGTCACGGCCATGCGCGGCGATGACCTGCTGCGCGTCAAAGGCATCGTGCACCTGCAGGAGCACCCGGACCAGCCCCTGGTCATCCATGGCGTGCAGCACCTGTTCGCCCCGCCGCAGACGCTGCCCCGCTGGCCGGGTGCCGACCGGCGCACGCGCATCGTCTTCATCACGCGGGGGCTGGATGCCCAGGCCCTGGACGACACGCTGAGCGTGCTGGTGCGCAGGCACAGGCGGCGCGCGCCGAATCAGGACCCGGGCTGAGCCACGCAACGGCCCGCCCATTTTCAAAAGAAACAGGAGACAAAGCATGAAAACTCTGACACGGCTGAAGGGGCCGGTGCTGGGCGCCTTACTGGGTGCGCTGGCTGCCTTGCCCATCGCCAGCATGGCCTCGTCCAGTGCGCCCGCCGCCTTTCCCGAGCCGGGCAAGATGGTCAAGGTCATCGTCCCCTTTGTGGCGGGCGGCGGCGTGGACAGCGCGGCGCGCCTGTTTGCCGAGCAGTTGCGCAAGCAGCTGGGCACGACGGTCATCGTCGAGAACCGCGTGGGCGGCAGCGGCGTGGTGGGGGGCCGTGCGGTGCTGGCGGCTGCCCCCGATGGCTACACCCTGCTGTTCTCGGCCGCCACGCATGTGCTGGCCAAGCAGGTGCTGGCCCATCCGCCCTATGACCCGCAGACCGACTTTGTCCCCGTGGCGCGCGTGGGCGAGGCGCCGCTGATGCTGGTGATATCGCCGCAGCTGCCCCACAGCAAGCTGGGCGAGGTGCTGGCCGCAGGCGCCAAGAGCACGTGGACGGCGGCCATTCCCGCCGTGGGCGCACCCAGCCACCTGGCCACGCTGCTGCTGGCCCAGCAGGGCCGCATGCGCCTCGAGTACGTGCCCTACAAGGGCACGCAACCCGCGCTGGTGGATGTGGGCGGCGGCCATGTGGACCTGCTGCTCGACTCCATGGTCTCCGTGCTGCCGCTGGCCAAGGCCGGCAAGGTGCGGCCGATTGCCATCACCTCCGGCAAGCGCAGTCCGCTGGCGCCCGAGGTGCCCACCATGCAGGAAAGCGGCCTGCCGCGGTTTGCCTACACGTCCTGGTACGGACTGTGGGCGCCCAGGGACACGCCTGCCGACCGGGTGCAGCGGCTGAACCAGGCCTCCAACGCGGCGGTGGCCGAGCTGGCCAGGTCCGGCGCCTTCGCGAGCCTGGGCATCGACACGGTTTCGGAGAGCACCGAGCAGTTCAAGCGCTTCATCGCCGCCGATGTGGTGCAGAGCGCCGCGCTGCTCAAGGGCGCGGGCTTCAAGCCCGAGTAGCCGGGCAGACCCCGGCACAAGCCCGAGAAAGAGCAAAGAGCAAAGAGCAAAGCAAAGCAAAAAATCACAAGGAGACAACATGCAGGTTTTCATACGCCAGGCCCTGGCCGCCTCGCTGGGGCTGGCCGCCGCGCATGCGGGCGCGCAGTCCTCGGTATCGATCTCGGGCACCGTCGATGTGAGCGTCAGGCAGGTGCGCAACCAGGGCCTGGGAACGGTCACCTCGCAGGCCAGCGGCGCCAACTCCACCAGCAAGCTGGTATTGCGGGGGCAGGAGGACCTGGGCGACGGCCTGAGCGCGGGCTTCTACCTGGACGGCAGCCTGCTGGCCGACACCGGCGCCATGGGCGCCAGCGGCCCGTTCTGGGACCGGCGCTCCACGGTCAGCCTGGCCTCGCGCCAATGGGGCGAGCTGCGGCTGGGGCGGGACTGGGTGCCCACGCACCTGGTGTGGAGCGGCTTCGATCCGTTTGCCACGCTGGGCATCGGCAGCGCCAATGGCTTTCGCTCATTCACGGCTTCCCGCGCGCTGGGCCAGGCCTTCGGCACGGCGCCGGAGTCGCAGGCGGCCAATCCCACGCTGCGCGTGAGCAATGCGGTGGAGTATTTCCTGCCGGCCGGCCTGGGCGGGCTGCAGGGCGTGTCCGGCAGCCTGATCGCCACCTTGGGCGAGAAGGGCGCCACGGCGGCAGGCCAGACGCGCGGCAACGGCTTTCGGCTGGGGTGGGCGGGCGCGGGCTGGAACGTGGCGGGCGCGCAGTTCACCACGCGCAACACCCTGAGCGGCATCCATTTCAAGGACCAGAGCTACGGTGTCTCCTACGACTTCGGCTGGCTCAAGGCCAGCCTGGCCCAGCGCCGCTGGGTGCATGGCGTGGACCGCACGGTCAACACCCTGGTGGGCATGAGCGTTCCCGTGGGCAGCGGCGTGGTCAAGCTCAGCTACGTCAAGGCCGACCAGAAGGGCGCGACGGCGGCGCAAAGCGCCAGCGATGCCGACCTGTGGGCGCTGGGCTATGTGCACTCGCTGTCGCGGCGCACGGCGCTGTACGCGCATGCGGCCCGCATGTCCAACCGCAATGGGGCGGCCTTCGCCATTGCCGGGGGTGCGGCAGTCAGCGGCAATCCGGCCGCGGCCAATTACTTTGGCGGGCGCGCCTCCACGGCCTTCGAGCTGGGCATCCGGCACGACTTCTGACGGGCAGCGTGGGCGGCGTGCGCGCTGGTTCGTGGTCATTGCTGCACCCCATGCAGCAGTGAACTGCACGCCGGCCTATTGCTGCCGTCAATCGCTTCTTCTACGCTGCACCCATTTCACGGAGCAGCGAGATGAATCCATTGATCAAGGTCCGCATGGACGCCGCAGGCACCCCCGACGCCATGCGCCTGGAGCCGGTCGAGGTGCAGGCGCCCGGCCCCGGCCAGGTCTGGCTGGAGCAGACGGCCATCGGCGTGAACCCGCTGGACGTGAGCCAGCGCAAGGGCGCGGTCGCCATCGCCTTTCCCTCGGGCCTGGGGCTGGAGGGCGCGGGGCGGGTGGCCGCCGTGGGCGAGGGCGTGACGAATGTGGCCGTGGGCGAGCGCGTGGGCTACGCCACGGGGCCGCTGGGCGCCTATGCCAGCGCCCGCCTGTATCCGGCCGAGCGCCTGGTGAAGCTGCCCGATGCGCTGCCTGACGACGCGGCGGCGGCCGTGCTGTTCAAGGGCATCACGGCGCAGTACCTGCTCAAGACCACCCATGCCGTGGGCCCCGGCAGCCGCATCGTGATCTATGGCGCCGCCGGTGCGCTGGGCCAGTTGATGTGCGCCTGGGCCAGGCACCTGGGCGCCCTGGTGATCGGCGTGGTGTCCAAGGCAGCCAGCGTGGAGCGCGCGCGGGCGGCCGGCTGCGACGAGGTCTTCGTGTTCGATGCGGCCACGCTGCCGGGCCAGGTGCTGCAGGCCACCGGGGGCCTGAAGGCCGACGTGGTCTACGACCCCATCGGCCGCACGACGCTGGGCGCCTCGCTGGACTGCCTGCGCCCGCGCGGCCTGCTGGTGTCCTTCGGCGCGACCTCCGGCCTGCCCGATCCCATCTCGGTGGCCACGCTCAATGCCAAGGGCTCGCTGTTCCTCACGCGCCCCTCGCTGGCCGCGCACACGGCCACGGCAGCCGACTACCAGGAGCGCGCACGGGACGTGCTGGCCGCCGTGGCGGCCGGCATCATCGTGCCCGGCGTCTGGCGCCGGTATGCGCTGGCGGAGGTGGCGCAGGCGCATGGCGATCTGGAGCAGGGACGCTCCCAAGGTGCGATCATCCTGACCCCATGAACCTTCTGGACAGCCAGCACGCCGATGAACTGGCGGCCCTGGTGGCGCTGCATGAACAAGGCTCCTTCGCTGCGGCGGGGCGGGCCTTGCTGCGCCATCCGTCCGTGCTGTCCAAACGCCTGAACGCGCTGGAGACCCGTCTGGGCGTGCGGCTGGTGGAGCGCAGCACACGCCATCTGCACCTGACCGACGAGGGCCTGCGCCTGGTGGACAAGGTGCGCCAGGCGGCCGGCCTGATCGCCGATGCCCAGAAGGAGGCCGCCCAGGGCGCCTCGCAGGCCCGGGGCCGGCTGCGGCTGTCGCTGCCGGCCGCCATGGGACGGCGCTGGCTCAGCCCGCTGCTGGCCGAGTTTGCGCTGGCCCATCCGCAGATCGTGCTGGAGGTGGAGTATGCGGACCGCTTCGTGGACATCGTGGGCGAGCGCTTCGACGCGGCGGTGCGCATAGGCCGGCTGGCGGACAGCCGGCTCGTGGCGCTGCGGCTGGGCGGGCACCAGCGCATCCTGGGCGCCGCGCCCGCCTACCTGCAGGCCCACGGCACGCCGGTGCACCCCGAGGACCTGGCGGCGCACCGCTGCCTGGGCTTCACGGGGCTGCAGTCGTTTCCGCAATGGGAGCTGGTGCACGGTGGCGCATCGGGCGATGTACCGCAAGGCCAGGCCCGGCACACCGTGCTGGTGCGCGGCCCCATGGTCAGCAATGACAGCGAGGCCCTGCTCACGGCCGCCGTCATGGGCGTGGGCATTCTGGCCGGCGGCGACTGGCTGATGAGCGAGCACATGGCCGCAGGCCGGCTGGTGCGGGTGCTGCCGCAATGGCGCCTGGATGGCGCCTCGGGCATCTACTTCGTGCGGCCCTCGGCGGCGTTCAGCAGCGCGGCCATGACGGCGCTGCGCGACTGCCTGGTGCGGTGGTTTGCCACGCGCAGCCCCTGGCGCACGGGGCATGACACACTGGCGCCGCCCCTATCGTCTTGCGCATCCGCTACATGACCCAAAGACCCTCGCCGCCCGCCTTGGCGGCCGCCTTGCTTCCCTGGCTGTTCGTGTTGCTGTGGAGCACGGGCTTCATCGGCGCCAAGTTCGGCCTGCCCTATGTGGAGCCGCTGACCTTTCTGACGCTGCGCTATGCCATCGTCCTGGTGCTGATGGCGGCGGTGGCCCTGGTGCTGCGCGCGCCCTGGCCACGGTCGGCACGCCAGTGGCTGCACATTGGCGTGTCAGGGCTGTTCGTGCATGGCGTGTACCTGGCCGGGGTGTTCACGGCCATCGCCCACGGCCTGCCTTCGGGCGTGACGGCCCTGGTGGTGGGGCTGCAGCCGCTGATCACGGCCCTGGTGGCCGGCACCTTGCTGGGCGAGTCCGTGCGGCCCCGGCAGTGGGCCGGGCTGGCGCTGGGCTTCACGGGCGTGGCCCTGGTGGTGGCGGGCAAGATCGCCTCGGTGCCGGTCCATGCCCTGCTGGCCATGCTGGTGCCGGCCGTGGTGGCGCTGGCCGGCATCACGGCCGGCACGCTGTACCAGAAGCGGTTCTGTCCCTCGTTTGATCTGCGCACGGGCTCGGTCATCCAGTACCTGCCCTGCCTGGTGGCGACGGGGGCGCTGGCCCTGGCCACGGAAACCATGCAGGTGCGCTGGAGCGGCGAGTTCCTGTTTGCGCTGGGCTGGCTGGTGCTGGTGCTGTCCGTGGGCGCGGTCAGCCTGCTCAACCTGCTGATACGCCGGGGCGGCGCCGTGCACGTGGCCAGCCTGTTCTACCTGACGCCGCCGGCCACGGCCCTGATCGCCTGGGCCATGTTCGGCGAGACGCTGGGCGGCCTGGCGCTGGCGGGCATGGCCTTGACGGCAGCCGGCGTATGGCTGGCGCGCCAGGGGCGCTAGCTTGCCCCGCAAGCCGCGGGCAGGGCATGCGCAAAGGCGGGATACTGCGGCACTGTCAGCCCACGAATACCGGATTTCCGCACCATGCCCATCAATGAACTGCGCGCCATCGCCACCTTTGCCAAGGCGGTCGAGCTGGGCAGCCTGCGCCAGGCGGCGCTGTCCCAGGGCGTGAGCCCCCAGGCCGCCAGCCAGGCGGTGGCCCATCTGGAGCAGCACCTGGGCGTGCGCCTGCTGCACCGGACCACGCGCAGCCTGGCGCTGACCGAGGAGGGCCAGCGTTTCCTGCAGGACACCCAGCCGGCGCTGGCCGCGCTGGACCGCGCACTGAACCTGGCACGCGACAGCCGCGAGGGCATTGCGGGGCCGTTGCGCATCGTGGGCCCCAAGTCCTGCTTTGCGCCCGTGCTGATGCCGCTGCTCGATGAGTTCTGCCGCCTGCACCCGGGCATCGTCCCCGATGTGCGGCTGGACGACGGCATAGGCAACTGGGTGCTGGACCGGGTCGATGCGGGGTTTCGCATCGGCGCCTCGCCCGATGAAAGCGTGATCGGGCGGCGGCTGTTTCCCGTGCAGCTCATCGTCTGCGCGGCGCCGCAGTACCTGCAGCGCCATGGCGTGCCCCGGTCGCTGGACGAGCTGGCCGCGCACCGCTGCAGCATGTTCCGCCATGCGGCCACGGACACGGTGATGCCCTGGTACCTGCCGGTCGATGGCGAACTCACGCACCGCTACCTGCAGCCGGCCCTGTCCACCAACGATGCCGAGCTGGAGCTGCATGCCGTGCTGGCCGGCCAGGTGCTGGGCCAGCTGTCCAACATCTGCGCGGCCGCGCACATCCGCGCGGGGCGCCTGGTGCCCGTGCTGCTGGAGCATGTCAGCGAGCACATCGGTCTGCATGTCTACTACGGCAGCCGCGACGCGCTGCCCCGGCGCGTGCGTGCCTTCATCGACCTGGCCGTGCAGCGGCTGCAGGACTGCCCGGACTATCTGCTGACCATGGAAGAACTGGAAAGGGCGGCGGCCGCAGGTGCCGCCGCCCTTTCCGGGGGCTGACCGCGATCAGGTCCGGCCGTTCAGGCCAGATCGATCACGCCAGCGCGATCACGCCAGATCGAACGGCAGCTTGCGCACAGGCTTGCCCGTGAGCTGCGCCACGGCGTTGGCGAAGGCCGGGGCCAGCGGCGGCAGGCCGGGCTCGCCCATGCCCGTCGGCGGCTCGGCGCTGGGCACGACGTGGACGGCGATCTCGGGCATGTCGGTGATGCGCGGCACGGCGAAGTCGCCGAAGTTGCTCTGCTCCACCACACCGTCCTTGAGCGTGATCGCCGCGCCGGGCAGGCACATGGACAGGCCCATCAGCGCCGCGCCCTGCACCTGCGCCTCGATGGTGCGCGGGTTCACGGCCAGGTTGCAGTGCACGCCTGCCGTGGCCTTGTGCAGCACCGGGCGGCCGTCCTTGACCGAGGCCTCCACCACATAGGCCACCACCGTGTCGAAGGACTCGTGCACGGCCACGCCCCAGGCGCGGCCCGCGCGCAGCTGGCGCTTGCCGTAGCCGCTCTTGTCCACGGCCAGCTGCAGGGCCAGCCGATGGCGCGGGTGCTTGTCACCGAACATCTGCATGCGGTAGGCCACGGGGTCCTGGCGGCTGCTGCGCGCGATCTCGTCGATCAGCGTTTCCATGACGAAGGCCGTGTGGGTCGATCCCACGCTGCGCCACCACAGCACGGGCACGTTGACCTTGGGGTGGTGCACGGTCAGGCGCATGGGCAGCGGATAGGGCTCGCGCATGCCCTCCACGGCCGTGGCGTCGATGCCGTTCTTGATCATGCCGCCCTCGAACATGGTGCCCGCCGTGATGGACTGGCCCACGATGGCGTGGTCCCAGGCCAGCACCTTGCCGCGTTCGTCGAAGCCGATCCTGGCGCGGTGCAGGTGCATGGGGCGGTAGTAGCCGCCCTTGATGTCGTCCTCGCGGCTCCAGACCATGCGCACGGGGGCGTTCAGGCCGGCGCGGCGCGCGGCCAGCGCCACCTGGCAGGCCTCGACCACATAGTCGCTGGTGCCCACGCCCCGGCGGCCAAAGCCGCCGCCGGCCATCTGCACGTGCACGCGCACCTGCTCGGGCTTGAGGCCCAGCACACGCGCGGCGGCCATGCCGTCCACGCCCGCGAACTGCGTGCCCAGGTAGAGGTCGGCTCCAGCCTCGCCGGTCTCGCCCATCTGCACCGTGCAGTTGAGCGGCTCCATGGGCGCATGGGCCAGGTAGGGGAAGCTGAACTCGGCCTCGATATGGCGCGGCGCCTTGTCCAGTGCCGAGATGTCGGCGTCGAAGTGGCGCGTGCCGGGCTGCGCGGCCAGCTCGCGGTACTGGGCCAGCTGGCGTTCGCTGTCCACCTTCTCCACGGCGTCGGTGTTCCATTGCGCCTTCAGCGCCTCGCGGCCCTTGCGCGCTGGCCAGTAGCCGGTGGCGATCACGGCCACGCCTTCGCCGCCACCGTCCACGGGCACGCGCAGCACGGCCTTGACGCCGGGCACGGCACGCGCCGCAGCGTCGTCCAGCGAGGCCAGCTGTGCCTTGAACACGGGCGGGTGTGCAATCACCGCCGTCAGCTGGCCCGGCAGGTGCATGTCGATGCCGAAGCTCTGCTGGCCGCTGCTCTTGGCCCGGGCGTCGATGCGGCCCGTGGGCTTGCCGATCAGGCGGAAGTCCTTGGGATTCTTCAGCACGACGGTGGCCGGCACGGGCTGGGCCATGGCGGCCTGGGCCAGCTCGCCATACGACAGCTTCTTGCCATTGGGGCCGAGCACGAAGCCCTCGCGCGTGCGCAGCGTGGCGGCGTCCACCTTCCACTGCGCGGCGGCGGCGGCCACCAGCATGGCGCGCGCACGGGCGCCCAGCTCGCGGTACTGGGTGTAGCTGTGTTTGAGGGCGGTGGAGCCGCCCGTCATCTGGATGCCGTAGCGCGGATCGGCATAGGCCGCATCGTTGCCGCCCAGGCGTGCGCCGACCTTGCTCCAGTCGGCGTCCAGCTCCTCGGCCAGCACCAGGGGCAGGGCGGTGTGCACGCCCTGGCCGAACTCCAGGCGGTTGATGGCCACGGTGACTTCGCCGCTGGGCGAGATCTCCACGAAGGAGGCGGGCTGCTCGGTGGGCTTGAGGCCGGCGGCCTCGCCCTTGCCCGGCGCCTGCGCCATGGCGGGAAACACGCCCAGGGCCAGCGAACCGGCACCGGCGATCTTGAGGAAGCTGCGGCGGGGGATCTGTGCAAGGGCTGGCGCGTCGGCGATGGCAGCGGTGGCCTCGTCACGGTCCAGGATGTGCTGCAGGGCGCGCGGCAGTTCGGCGGGGTTGAAGGTGGTCAGCATGCGGCGTTCTCCATTCAGCCCAGGGTGCGCGCGGCATCGGCCACGGCCGCGCGGATGCGTGCATAGGTTCCACAGCGGCAGATGTTGCCGGCCATGGCCGCGTCTATCTCCTCGCCGCTGGGCTTCTTGCCCTTGGGCAGCGACTTGAGGAAGGCCGTGGCGCTCATGATCTGCCCGCTCTGGCAGTAGCCGCACTGGGCCACGTCGTGGCGCACCCAGGCATCGCGCACGGCGGTGCCCACGCGGTCGGAGCCCGAGGTCATGGCCTCGATGGTGGTGATCTTCTGGCCCGCGGCCGCCGAGATCGGCGTCACGCAGGAACGTATGGCCTGGCCATTCATGTGCACCGTGCAGGCGCCGCACAGCGCCGCGCCGCAGCCGAACTTGGTGCCGGTCATCTCCAGCGTGTCGCGCAGGGCCCACAGAATGGGCGTCTCGGGGTCCAGGTCCATGGAAACGGTCTTGCCGTTGATGGTGAGATCGGTCATCGCAGTCTCTCCTTGTTGTGGGTCAGTCAGGCAGGGGTGGGGTCCCCGCAGTAGTGTCGTGCGCAGCTGCGGCCCATGGAAGCCGGGCGCCGTCGAGGCGCGAATATAGAAAGAGGCCTTGCTTGCAACTAGTCCTGATTTGATTGATGCATTGGCAAGTGCAAGTTGCGAATGGGATGAAGCGGTTGAGTCTCTGGAGTGTTTGGTACTGACGATGTATATACTTTGTTGGTATCTTCACAGGAGTCAATCATGCCCAAGGAAGCCGTTTTCACCATGAAACTGGAAGCCGAGCTGCGCGAAGACTTCATGGCCGAAGCCGCAGGCGAGGACCGGCCCGCATCCCAGGTCATGCGGGAGTTGATGCGCGACTACATTGAGCAGCGCCGCAAGGCCCGTGAATATGACGGCTATCTTCAGCGCAAGGTCGAGGCGGGACGTGCCTCCATGCGCGCTGGACTTGGCCGCTCGAATGAGGAAGTCGAGGCCGAGTTCGCTGCCCGGCGCCGTCAGGTTGCGGCAGACCGTGCGTGAAAGTCATCTGGACACCGCAGGCGCAGCAGGATCGCGCCGATATCTGGGACTACATCGCAACTGACAATCCTCGCGCAGCCTTGCGCATGGACCTGCTTTTCAGCGACGCAGCGGCCCGGTTGGCCGCGTATCCCAAGATGGGCAAAACGGGCAGGATTGCCGGCACGCGCGAGCTGATCCCCCATGAAAGCTATCGCCTTGTCTATGAGATAGAAGGCACGACGGTCTGGGTGCTGGCTCTGGTGCACACCGCGCGCCAGTGGCCGCCAGCGCGGTGACGATAACTGCATGCCAGGCCGGGATGGCCCTGATCAATGCACAACTCAATGCACAAACCCACCCTTGATGAACCGCACGGGCTCGGCGTCCATGCGTGCAATCAGCGCGCTCAGGCCATCGGCCACTGCGCCAGCGCCGGAGGTGGCCTCGGCCACCGTGTCCGTGCGGCAGACAAGGTCGTCCTCCGACCAGCCCTGGGCGCCCGGACGCGATAGCGCGCGCAGCCAGCCGCTGCGGTCGCCCAGCCATTGCATGCCCTGCAGCTGCTCCGAGCCGCTGAGCAGGGCCATGGCCTGCCAGGCGCGCGGGTCGTTGACGGTGCAGTCCAGGGCGCTGGCGGCGCGGTTGCCGCCATCGGGTGACAGCTGCAGGCTGACCAGGCGCGGGTCTTCCTGCACCGGGCCGCTGCCTGCCACCACCCTCAGCCGCTGCTGGCGGCTTTGCCAGGTGCTCAGGCGGCGTGCGGGCTGGCCTGCGCACTGCACGGCCATGTCGGGAAGTCCCACGGGATAGGGCCAACTGCCGGCGATCTGCAGCATCTGGCCTGCGGCGCGAGCCTTCATGAAGTCGATCAGGGCCCAGGCGTCGTCGCTGGACAGCCGGTCGGCCTGGCCGTGTGCCCGTGCGCCGTCGCCAGACTCCACGGGGCGGCGGTCATGAAGAATGGCCCAGAGCAATTCCCCATCGGCGCGGCGCCACAGCAGCGGGCTGGTGAAGTTGGGGGGCCAGACCGGCTGGCTGGCGGCCAGCGGGCCGTGGCCCCGGCCATCGGCACCGTGGCAGGCCGTGCAGTGCTGGGCATAGACCGCGCTGCCGCGCGCAATGCTCTCCACGCTGAAGCCCGTGGGCGAGGCATGGAAGCTGGTGGCATGCGCGGGCACCAGGATCAGGTCGGCACGCGGCCAGGGGGCCAGCAGCAGGGCGAGCGCGGCCAGCGCGGTCAGCACCAGGGCCGGCAGGCGGATGCGGCGCAGCACCAGGACCAGCGCCAGGGCCAGCACCAGCAAAACGATGGCGGTGACCACGGCCGCCAGCGACCACAGCAGGCCCCGGGCCTGGCCCAGGTCGATCACCAGGTTTTCGCCGGACAGGCGCAGGGCCCAGGGCCAGGCGGGCTGCCCATCCACCGTGCCGGCCAGGCCCAGGCCGTGCAGCAGCTGCAGCAGGCCGACCTGGGCCTGCTGCATGGCGCCGATCAAGGGGTTGAGCCAGTCGGGGGAGTCGCTGCGTTGCATCGGAGGCGGGCGCTACCAGGTCTGGTCCAGGCCCAGGTGGCGCAGGGCCTCGTGGCGCAGCTCGGACAGGCGGGCGTGGCCGCGCTGGCGCGGGTAGGGCAGGTCCACATCGATCTCGGCCACGATGCGGGCGGGCCGCTGGCTGAAGACCAGCACGCGGTGGGCCAGGAAGAGGGCCTCTTCCACATCGTGGGTGACCAGCAGCACGGAAAAGCCTGCGCGCTGCCAGATCTTGAGGATCTCGCTTTGCATGGCCAGCCGTGTCAGCGAGTCGAGCTTGCCCAGCGGCTCGTCCAGGATCAGCAGGCGCGGGTCGTTGACCAGCGCGCGCGCCAGAGCCGCGCGCTGGGCCATGCCGCCCGACAGCTGGTGGGGATGGCTGTCCGCGAAATCCTCCAGCCCAACCAGGCGCAGGGCCTCGTCGATGCGGTGGGCCTGGCTGTCCAGCAGGCCGCGTGCCTGTAGGCCCAGGGCCACGTTGCCGCGCACCGTACGCCAGGGAAACAGCGTGGGGTCCTGGAAGACGACGATGCGCGAGGGATCGGGCTCGGTGATGGCCGTGCCGTCCTGCGCCACGGCGCCGGCCGTGGGCGCGTCCAGCCCGGCCACCAGGCGCAGCAGCGTGGACTTGCCGCAGCCGCTGGGGCCCAGCAGGGCGACGAACTCGCCGGGCCGTACCTGCAGGCTGACCTCGTCGAGCACCTGCAGCGCGCCCTGTCCCTGGCCGAACCAGTGGCTGACGGCCTGCACATCGATGGCCGCGCCGGCTAGGGCCGCCCCTGCGATGGCGGGCGTGGCTGCGGCGTTGGCGGCATGTTCTGCGGCAATCACCATTTGACGGTTCCCTTCTGCCACGACAGCGTGCGGTCGCGCACGGTGAACAGCAGCGTGATCAGGCCCGAGCACAGCACGGCCATGACCAGCAGCGCCGTGTACATGTTGGCGTAGGCTGCCCAGCCCTGGGCCCATTGCAGATACCAGCCCAGGCCGGCCTTCACGCCCATCATCTCGGCCGTGATCAGCACCGAGAACGAGGCACCCAGCCCCATGAACAGGCCCACGAAGACCTGGGGCAGGGCGGCCGGGATGGCCACGCGCAGCACCAGAAACCAGGGCGATGCGCCCAGCGTGCGCGCCACGTCGTAGTAGCTCTTGCTGACCGAGGCCACGCCCGACCAGGTCAGCACGGCCACCGGAAAGAACGTGGCCAGCGCCACCAGGAACACGGCTGCCGAGTAGCTCGACGGCGCGAAGAAAAAGGCCAGCGGCAGCAGGGCCGAGGCCGGCACCGGCCCCAGGAAGCGCAGCAGCGGATGCACCCAGTAGCCCGCGATGCGCGACCAGCCTATCCACACGCCCGTGAGAAACCCGATCACCGCGCCGAACATGATGCCGTTGAGCAGCAGCCGCAGCGAATACAGCGTGGACAGGCCCAGGCGCTGCCAGTCCTCATGGACCACGTCGATCAGGCTTTGCGGTGGCGCGAAGAACGGCGGCGGCAGCGCGCCGAGCTTGGCCGTCAGCGTCTCCCACAGCGCCAGCAGCAGCGGCGCGGCCACCAGCCAGGCACCGGCCGGGCGCAGCCAGCGGTCGATGCGCCGTACGCGCCGTGCGCCTCGTACAGGCAGCACGGCCGATGCCAGCAGCAACAGGGCCACGGCCAGGGCGGCAATGCCGAATTCCTGCGTGAATGCCCATTCGCTGAAGCCGATCTCCTTGTTGGGCCACAGCAGGGTCAGCATGCCCAGGCCGGCCCAGGCGGCGGCGGCCAGCAGGCCGGTGCGCCAGGGGCCTGGCTTGCGCGAGTCCTGCGCCTGTTCCCGTTCCAGGCCGGGTGCGGCATCCGTGGCGCCCAGGCGCCAGCGTGGTCTTGCGGTGCTCATGCGAGGACGTCCAGCGTGATGTGGCTGGCAAAGCGGCCAGGGTCGGTCTGCTTCTTGAGCACGCCGGCCGTGCGGAAGTCGGCCGCAAAGGCCTGGACCTCGTCGCGCAGCGGCTTGCCGTGCGGATGGTGCTTGAAGGTCAGCTCGGCCAGCAGGCGCTGCAGGTCCTCGACGGGCACCTTGGGCGAGTACCTGGCAAAGATCTTCGCCGTTTCGTTAGGGTTCTCTGCGATGTAGTCCGAGGCCTGGGTCAGCGCGCGCACCACGCTGGCCGCTGCGGGCTTGTTGGCCCGGGCGAACTTTGCGCCTGCGCCGATCACGCAGCAAATGCTTTCGGCGTACTCGTTCTTGGCGCTGTTGCCCAGTTCGAGGAAGGTGCCGGGGTTGCGCTTTTCGATCAGGTAGAGATTCGGGTCGCCGTCGGCAATGGCCTGGATCTCGCCCTTCTTGGCGGCCACATCCAGCAGGTCGGCCGGGTAGACGCGCCATTCGATGTCCTTGTCCACATCCAGGCCGCGCTTGGCCAGGTGGATGGAATAGAACTGCTTGGCCGGGCTGTTGAGATCGGCCACGCCGATGGTCTTGCCCTTGAGCGTGCTGGGGTCCAGCGTGACGCCGGCCGACTTCAGGCCGACCAGGCGCAGGCAGCCGCCGTGCACGCTGCCGATGAGCTTGACATCCAGCCCCGCCTCCAGCGGCTTGATCCAGCGGTGGATCAGGCCCGCGCCCGCATCGGCCTTGCCCGTGGCCAGCGCCTCCAGCAACTGGTCGGCCGAGCCGCCCCAGTTCAGCAGTTCTACGTCCAGGCCGTTGCGCTCGAAGAAGCCGCGCTCCAGCGCCACGGGAATGGGCGAATGGCAGAAGCTGGCCTGGCTCCAGGCAAAGGTGATCTTCTGGCGCGGCTGCGCCCCGGCGCGGCCGCTGAACCAGGCGGCCGATCCCAGCGCGCCGGCTGCGGCGCCGGCGCGGATCAGGGCGCGGCGCGAGAGCGAGGGCTCGGTCGCCTCGGGAGCATCGAGCGCCCCGAAAGCACCGCAATCGGCGCCATGGGCGCAGCGGCTGTCCTGGGTCCTGTCGATCTCGGTCTGGGTCTTGCGGGTCATGGAACTCCCTCCAAAGCAGTTTCGGGACTGCCGATGCTGTCCGCTGAGTGCCGTGTTTCCAACGACGCAAAACGCGCATCCATATGTGCGTGGCAACTAGGAAGGGCGCGGCCCGGCGACATGCGCAAACCGAATAAGCGAACGCGTTTTTCTTCGTAGTGCGCAGGGCGCGGGCTTCAAATAATGGGCTGCATCGACCACTCATACGGAGTCCATGCATGACCTCAGCGACCGGCACCGAGTCCGCCCCGCACGACGCAGCCAGCGATGCGCTGTGGCAGCAGGACACCCAGGCCCTGCACGCCGGCTACCGGGGGCGAGAGCAGCAGCGCAGCGCGGCCGTGCCCATCTACCAGAGCACCTCCTTCGTGTTCGACAGCGCCCAGCACGGCGCCAACCTGTTCGGCCTGGTGGAGGAGGGCGATGTGTACTCGCGCACGGCCAACCCCACGCTGGCGGTGCTGGAGCAGCGCATTGCGGCTCTCGAAGGCGGCGTGGCCGCGCTGGCCCTGGCCTCGGGCATGGCCGCCATCGACGTGGCACTGGCCACGCTGGCCAGTGCGGGCGACCATGTGGTCGTGGCCTCGCAGCTGTATGGCGGCACGCACAACTTCATCGCCCATGTGCTGGCCTCGCGCGGCGTGCAGAGCACGGCCGTGGCCAAGGATGATTTCCAGGCGTTGCGCCGGGCGATAGGGCCGCGCACCAAGGCCGTGTTCGTGGAGTCCGTGGGCAATCCATCGGGCGGCATTGCCGACCTGCGCCAGCTGGCCGATATCAGCCATGCGGCCGGCGTGGCCCTGGTGGTGGACAACACCGTGGCTTCGCCGCTGCTGCTGCGGCCCTTCGACTGGGGCGCCGACATCGTCGTGCATTCGGCCACCAAGGCCATTGGCGGACACGGCAATGTGCTGGGCGGGCTGATTGTGGACAGCGGCCGCTTCGACTGGGTGGCGCACGCGGGGCGCTACCCGCAGTTCAGCGCGCCCGAGCCGGCCTACCAGGGCTTTGTCTTCACCGAGAAATTTCCCGACCGCGCCTTCATCGCGCGGGCCCGTGCCGTGCTGCTGCGCAACTGCGGCGCGGCGCTGGCGCCGCACAGCGCCTTCCTGCTGCTGCAGGGCCTGGAGACACTGGGCCTGCGCCAGGAGCGCGCCAGCCGCAACACGCTGGCCGTGATCGATTTCCTGCAGCGCCATCCGCTGGTGGAGCGCATACACCACGCCAGCCAGAGCGGCCACGCCGACCACGCGCTGGCCCTGCGCCAGCTGCGCGGCGGGCATGTGCCGGCGCTGCTGGGCTTCGAGCTGCGCGGCGGCCGGCCGGCGGCGCGCGCCTTCTATGACGCGCTGCGCCTGTTCCTGCGCCTGGTCAACATCGGCGACAGCAAGTCGCTGGCCGCCATTCCTGCCGAGACCACGCACAGCCTGCTCAGCGACGAGGAGCTGGCGCGCGTGGGCATTGCGCCCGGGCTGGTGCGCCTGTCCATCGGCATAGAGCACCCGCAGGACCTGCTGGCCGACCTGGAGCAGGCGCTGGAGCAGGCGCAGGGCCATGCGGTGTTGGCTGCCGAACGCGGACAAGACCGCGAACAAGACCACGAGCAAGACCGCGATCAGCGCCTGGCGGCCTGAGCGCCCCTTCCTTCCCACTTCCCTGGCAGCACAGCATGAGCACCTTGACAGCATCCACCCTCGAAGCGCCCGCCGCCACGGCGGCAACCCCGGCCCTGCCCGTCATCGACCTGCAGGCCCTGCGCGACCCGGCCACGCAGGCCCAGGCGCTGCGCCAGCTGGCGCGCACGGCACGCGACACCGGCTTCTTCTACCTGGAAGGGCACGGCATAGGCCGGGACGCATGGCAGGGCATACAGCGGCGCGCGCGCGAATTCTTTGCGCTGCCGCTGGCGGACAAGCAGGCGCTGGCCATTGCCAACACGCGGCACTTCCGGGGCTATACGGCCGTGGGCATGGAGATCACGCGCCAGCGGCCCGACCAGCGCGAGCAGATCGACCTGGGCGAGGAGTCGCCCGAGATTCCCGCAGGCCCCGGCGTGCCGGACTGGAAGGGGCTGCAAGGCCCCAACCAGTGGCCGCAGGCCCTGCCCGGGTTCCGCGAGGAGGTGCTGGCCTGGCAGGCGGCAGCGCATGGCGTGGCGCTGGAGCTGCTGCGCCACTTCGTGGCCGCGCTGCAGCTGCCCGAGGGCGCGTTGGACGCCCTGGTCAGCGGCCTGCCTGCGCACCGCATCAAGATCATCCACTACCCGGGCAGCGAGCTGGGCGCAGCAGGCCAGGGCGTGGGCGCACACAAGGACGGCGGCCTGCTGACCCTGCTGCTGCAGGACGAGGTGGGCGGGCTGCAGGTGGAGACGCCGGCCGGCTGGGTCGATGTGCCGCCGCGCGACGGGGCCTTCGTCATCAACATCGGCGAGATGCTGGAGCTGGCCACCAACGGCTATCTGCGCGCCAACGTGCATCGCGTGCTGGTGCCGCGCGCGGGCGTGCAGCGCTACTCCATCGCCTACTTCCTGGCGCCGCGCCTGGACCTGGGCCAGGTGCCGCTGCTGACCCTGCCGCCCGAGCTGGCCGTGCTGGCCACGGGGCCGCAGAGCGACCCGGACAACCCGCTGTTCAGCCATGTGGGCGAGAACGCGCTCAAGGGCCGCGTGCGCTCCCACCTGGATGTGGCCCAGCGCTTCTATCCCGAGCATTTCGCCCGCCTGCAGGCCCAGGCCCGCGCGGCCGGCCGTGAGCTGCACCCTGGTGCCTATTGATTCTTGAAAGGACTGTGCGATGGACAAGCGAGTATTTCTGCGGGGACTGGCGGCGGGGGCCTCGGTGGCGGCGATGTCAGGCGCCATCCGGGCCGCGCAGGCCGGCCCGCTGCGCGTGGGCGTGCGCGGCGGCGTGGACGAGGAAATCTGGGAAGTGGTGACCCGCGTGGCACGCGAGCAGGGTCTGCAGGTCAAGCCCGTGGTCATCAGCGGCGCGGCCAGCCCCAACGAGGCGCTGAACAACGGCGACATCGAGGCCAACTCCTTCCAGCATGTGCCGTTCCTGCGCGACCAGAACCAGCAGCGCGGCTACCGGCTGGTGGCGGCGGGCGACACCTACATCTCGCCCATCGCCTTCTATTCGAAAAAGCACAAACGCCTGGCCGACCTGCCCGCTGGCGCGCGCCTGGGCATTCCCAACGATCCCAGCAACCAGACGCGCGCGCTGGTGGTGCTGCAGGACCAGGGCATCCTGAAGCTGCGCGAGGGCTTCGACCCCTTCAAGGGCACGGCGGGCCTGGCCGACATCGCCAGCTACCAGAAGAAGGTGCAGCTGGTGGAGGCGGCCTCGGTGGTGCTGGCGCGCTCGCTGGACGATCTCGATGCCTCGGCCATCGTCAACAGCTTTGCCTACCAGGCGGGGCTGATCGCCACGCGCGATGGCATTGCCGTCGAAAGGCGCGAGCGCAATCCCTACGTGAACATCATTGCCGTGCACGAGCGCGACCGCGCTGCACCCTGGGTCGCGGCCCTGCTGCGCGCCTACCAGTCCGAGCCCGTGCGCCAGTTCATCGTGAGCAGGTACCAGGGCTCGGTGCTGCCGGCCTTCTGAGGCGTGTAAGGCAATGAAGGTGGAACAGGCGGCGGCCGGCGAGCCCCATGCAATCGATGCGCTGCAGCGGCCGCACATCGTCTTCGAGGGCGTGCGCAAGCACTACCCGGGAACGGGCAGGGGCGCGGGAAGGAGCGCGGGCGAGCCCGTGCACGCACTGCAGGCGCTGAGCTTCGAGGTGGCGCGTGCCGAGGTGTTCGGCATCATCGGCCGCAGCGGCGCCGGCAAATCCACGCTGCTGCGCACCATCAATGCGCTGGAGCGGCCCAGCAGCGGCCGCGTGCTGGTGGACGGCACCGATGTCGCCACGCTGGACGAGGACGCGCTGGTGGCGCTGCGCCGGCGCATCGGCATGATCTTCCAGCACTTCAACCTCCTGTCCTCGCGCACGGTGTACGAGAACGTGGCCCTGCCGCTGCAGGCCGCAGGCTGGCGGCCCGCGCTCGTGCGCGCACGGGTGGACGAGCTGCTGGCCCTGGTGGGGCTGGCGGACAAGAGCGGCGCCTATCCGGCCCAGCTCTCGGGCGGGCAAAAGCAGCGCGTGGGCATTGCGCGCGCGCTGGTGCACGAGCCCGAAATCCTGCTGTGCGACGAGGCCACCTCGGCCCTGGACCCCGAAACCACGCAGTCCATCCTGGAGCTGCTGCGCGAGATCAACCGCAAGCTGCGGCTGACCATCGTGCTCATCACGCACGACATGGCCGTGATCCGCGAGGTCTGCGACCGCGTGCTGGTGCTGGACCAGGGCCGGCTGCAGGAGATCGGCGAGGTCTGGCAGCTGTTTGCGGCACCGCGCTCGGAAGCAGCGCGTGCGCTGCTGCGGCCGCTGCGGCAGGCCTTGGCGGCGGACCTGGAACTGGTGGCAGCGGCCGATGGCCCGGAGGCCGTCGCCGTGCTGGCCATCGGATGGGCCGACGGCGGCAGCCAGCAGGGCCTGCCGCTGGCGCAGCTTCAGGTGCTGGGCCCGCGTGCCCGCTTGCTGCAGGGTGGGCTGGACTGCATGCGCGGGCGTTCGCAGGGCCGCCTGCTGGTGGGCGTGCCGGTGCAGGATCTGCCCTCGTCGCTCTCCCCGCTCTCGCCGGACGCGCTGTCTTCCCTTCAACAGGCGCTGGGCGCCGATTCACTGCAACTGCTTGGCCATGTCCCTGCCCCCGCTCGATAAATACCTGCAGGCCTTTCTGGAAACCCTGCTGATGGCGGGCGCGTCCTCGCTGATCGCCATCGTTGCCGGGCTGGCGCTGGCCATCGTGCTGCACACCACGGCGCCGGGCGGGCTCTATGCCAGGCCGCGGCTGTACCGGGGGCTGTCGGCGGCGGTGAACATCGGCCGGGCCATTCCCTTCATCATCCTGCTGGTGGCCCTGCTGCCGGTGACGCGCGCCATCGTGGGCACCACGCTGGGCACCTGGGCGGCGGTGGTGCCGCTGTCGGCCAACCTGATTCCGTTCTTTGCGCGCATCGCCCAGGTGAGCCTGGGCGAAGTGGACGGCGGCCTGGTGGAGGCGGCGCGCGCCATGGGCCTGCGCCGCCCGCAGATCGTGCGCCAGGTGCTGCTGCCCGAGGCGCTGCCGGGCCTGATCGGCGGCATGACCGTGAGCGTGATCGCCATGGTCAATGCCTCGGCCATGGCGGGCGCCGTGGGGGCGGGCGGCCTGGGCGATCTGGCCATCCGCTACGGCTACGAGCGCTATGAGACGCGTGTGATGTTCGAGGTCATCGTCATCCTGGTGGCCCTGGTGTCGGTGCTGCAGTTCGGCGGCGAATGGCTGGCGCGCCGTGCCGACCACCGGCGTTCGATCTCTTGAGATGATTTGGAAATAACAGACTGAATTTTTATTATTTTTGGTTTTTTCGACTTGTCTCGACAATGGCCTGCAGCAGCATTCGGGCTGCTGATTCTTTTCCGAGATGCTTCGATGACCCACACCACACGCCCCGCCTGGCCTTCCCCTCTTGCCGGCCGCACTGCCATGAAGCCTGGCGTGGCCATCGTCTGTGGCGTCCACCATGTCCAGCTGTCCTTTCCGGCGCGCGCCCAGGCGGCCATGGAGCGCTTTTATGGCGAAGTGCTGGGCCTGTCTGCCCTGACCGTTGCCGGGCGTCCGGGCCTGAGCTTTCTGGCCGGCGGGCAGCGCATTGATCTGGTGCCCTACAAGGGGCAGTCCGGCGGCACCGAGCGCGCGGCGGGCAACCTGGTGCACCTGGCGCTGACGGTCAGCGACGTGGATGCGCTGCGCCAGCAGTTGCTGGTACACGGCTGCCTGGCGCTGGAGGTGGCGCCCGTGAGCGAGGGCCGGCGCTGCTATGCGCGCGACCCCGCAGGCAATCTGATCGAGCTGCTGGAGCTGCCCCGCGAGGCAGCGGCCGATGCTCCGGATGAGCCGGCCGTGGCCTGTTCGGCCTGAAAGCCTCTCGCCGTCCCCCTCTCTCTTCCCTTTCTGCTTTTGCCTTCCACAGGCCCGGGCCGCACCGGCCCCGGGCGGAGCCTTGCCCATGAACTTCCAGCAACTGCGCTATGTGCGCGAAACCGTGCGCCGCGGCTACAGCCTGACCGAGGTGGCCCACACGCTGCACACCTCCCAGCCTGGCGTGAGCCGTCAGATCCGCGAGCTGGAGGAAGAGCTGGGCGTGGAGATCTTCATCCGCGCAGGCAAGCGGCTGACCGGGCTGACGCCGCCCGGCGAGGCGCTGCTGCCCATCGTCGAGCGCCTGATGCTGGAGGCCGACAACCTGCGCCGCGTGGGCGCCGACTTCAGCGCCAGCGAGCAGGGGCGGCTGTCGATTGCCGCCACCCACTCGCAGGCCCGTTATGCGCTGCCCCATGTGGTGCGCGACTTCCGCCAGCGCTATCCGCAGGTGCGCCTGCACCTGCACCAGGGCTCGCCCGAGCAGGTGGCGCAGATGCTGCGCAGCGGCGAGGCCGACATCGGCGTGGCCACCGAGGCGCTGGCCGGCTATGAAGGCCTGGTGGCGCTGCCCTGCTACCGCTGGACGCACGGCGTGGTCGTGCCGCCCGGCCACCCGCTGCTGCAGTCGCAGCAGGCGCTGACGCTGGAGGCGCTGTCGCGCTTTCCCATCATCACCTACGAGCAGGGCTATACGGGCCGCGCCCACATCGACGAGGCCTTTGCGCGCGAGGGCCTGGAGCCCGACGTGGTGCTCACGGCCATGGACGCCGACGTGATCAAGACCTATGTGGAGCTGGACATGGGCGTGGGCATCGTCGCCTCGGTGGCGCTGGATGCCGAGCGCGACCAGGGCCTGCGCACGCTGGACGCCGGCCACCTGTTCGAGGTCAACACCACGCGGCTGGGCCTGCGCAAGGGCGCCTGGCTGCGCGGCTATGCCTATGCCTTCATCGAGACCTTCGTGCCCACGCTGACGCGCGAGGTGGTCGAGCAGGCCGTGCGCCAGGGCGTGGAGCCCGAGTAGGCAGACGAAGGGGGCCGGCCTCAGGCCGGCTCGCGCGCCATCTCCAGCAGGGTGTCGCCCGTCACGCGGTAGCGGATCCACTCGGTCTGGGGCAGGGCGCCCAGGCGGTCGTAGAACTCGATGGAGGGCAGGTTCCAGTCGAGCACGCTCCACTCGAAGCGGCCGCAGTCCTTCTCGACGGCGATCTGCGCCAGGCGGCGCAGCAGCGCCGTGCCCGCGCCCAGGCCGCGCGCCTCGGGCGTGACGTAGAGGTCTTCGAGGTACAGGCCGTGGCGGCCCTGCCAGGTCGAGTAGTTGAAGAAGTAGACCGCAAAGCCCACGGGCTGGTCGCCATGCAGGCAGATCAGGCCAAAGACGGCGGGGTTGTCGGCAAACAGGGTGCGCTTCACATGCTCTGGCGTGGCCAGGACTTCATGCTCGGCTTTTTCATAGACGGCGAGTTCGCGCACGAAGCGGACGATGAGCTCGGCGTCATCGGGGGTGGCGGGTCGGATCTGTAGGGTGGTAGTCATTCAAACGCGGGGGGACACGGGGAGCCCGGAAAAACGGTATTGCGACGCAAGATGGCGCCGCAATCTCCGGTTTTAGCCGATTTTCACGGCCGTGTCCGCCAGGGGCTGTTGCACCGGAAGGGGCAGGAACTGGCGCAGGATCTGGAAATGGTCCTCGAAGAACGCGCTTTCCATGGCGGGCAGGTCGCAGACGGCCACCCAGCGCGCCAGTGCCGCATCGTCGCCGCCCTGCACGGGCGGCAGCGAGGGCAGCACGCCCAGGTCCAGATAGTGCACATGGGTGATGGTGCGTCCGCGCAGGCTGCGGTCGGGATGGTCGAAGACCTGCACGGACTGCAGGGCCGCCTGCAGGTCGGCCTCGCTGAGCGTGGAGCAGGTCTCCTCGCGCAGCTCGCGCAGGCAGGACTGCCACAGCGTGTCGCGCGGCTCCAGGAAGCCGCCCGGCAGCGCCCACAGGCCCAGGCCCGGGGCATGGGCGCGGCGTATCAGCAGGATGTGGTCCTGTTGCGCGCCTTCGTGCGGCACGCGGCAGCGCAGCAGTGCGTCCACGGTCACGAAGACGGGCGGGTAGGGCGCCGCAGCCCAGGCCTGGCGGTACCGGGCCAGCATGCGCCATTCCTCGCACATCTGCGCATGGACGGGCGTGGTGGCCCATTGGCGCAGGAACTGCAGGGTGGCGGGCGGCACCTGGGCGGCCAGGGCCTCGAAGTCCACGCCGGATTCGCCGAAGTAGATGTCGCGCAGCGGCGTGGCGTCGAACTGGCCCAGGCGCGGCAGGCTGATCAGCTGCCAGCGCGGAAAGCGCGCCAGGTAGCCGCTGGTCGCGTCCTTGAAATGGCCGACCAGGGCCACGCTGGCGCCTTCGGGCACGCAGGACTGCGCGGCCTGCTGCACGGCCTGTACCCACAGCGGCTCGTTGTAGTAGTCGCGCACGGGCACGCAGTGCAGGCGGGCCGCGTCGGCCGGCGGCAGCGCCTCGCGCAGCATCTGCGCGCGCTCCTGCCAGCTGAAGGGGTTCTTGGGATTGGGCGCCTGCCAGGCGCTGCCCAGCACGACGACGATCTGCTCGGCACGCTCCAGCGCCGCGCGCAGCAGGGCCATGTGGCCGTTGTGCAGCGGCTGGAAGCGCCCGATCAGCACGGCGGTGTGCACGCGCTCGCTGGTGGCCGGGGTTTCGGGGGGGGCGTCCATGGCGGCAGTCTCTTGCATAAACAGGCTCGGTGGCTTCACTCTGGCTTCATTCGTAGTGGGCGGCAATGGGCATCTGGCGGCCGGTGCCGAAGGCGCGCGGGCGCACGCGCAGTATGGGCGGGGCCTGGCGGCGCTTGTACTCGCTGCGGAAGATCATGCGCTTGACGCGGTCAACCAGCTCGGCCCCGCCGGGTTGGCCCAGCAGCTGGGTCACAAAACGCTCAGCCGTGCCGTACTCGGCGGTGGACAGGTGCCGGCCCTCGATGGCGTATTTGAGGATTTCGTCCAGCACCGCATAGGGCGGCAGGCTGTCCTCGTCCTTCTGGTCGGGTGCAAGCTCGGCCGAGGGCGGCTTGTCGATGATGGCCTGGGGAATCAGCTCGCGGCCCGCACTGTGGTTGATGTGGCGAGACAGCTCGAAGACCTCGGTCTTGTACAGATCGCCCAGCAGGCCCAGGCCGCCGTTGGTGTCGCCATACAGCGTGCAGTAGCCCACCGAGATCTCGGACTTGTTGCCCGTGGTCAGCAGCAGGTGGCCGAAGGCGTTGGAGTACTCCATCAGCGTGGTGCCGCGGATGCGTGCCTGCAGGTTCTCCAGCGGCAGGCCTCGCAGCGGCTGGCCGAAGCTGGCCTCGAACTGGCGCGCATAGCCGTCGACCAGTTCGCGTATCGGGTGCTCGTGCAGCGTGATGCCCAGGTTGCGGCACAGGATCACCGAGTCATCGACCGAGCCGCTCGACGAAAAGCGCGAGGGCATGGTGACGGCCACCACGTTGTCCGCGCCCAGGGCCTCAGCGGCCAGGGCCAGGGTCAGCGCGCTGTCTATGCCGCCCGAGCTGCCGACGACGGCGCGCGTGAAGCCGCAGCGGCGCGCATAGTCGCGCAGGCCCAGCACGATCTGGCGGCGGTAGAACTCCATGGTGGGCAGGCCTGCGGCCGTCACGCTCATGCAGGGCTGGCCGGCCGCGTCGAGGAAGCGTCCGTCGCCGAACTGCAGCGTGCGCAGGTCCTCCACGAAGCGCTCGGCTTCGAAGACCACGCCGCGCCCGGGCTCCACCGCGAAGGAGGCGCCGTCGAACACGATCTGGTCCTGGCCGCCGATCTGGTTCACGTAGAGGATGGGCAGGCCGTGGCGCGTGGCCGCCTGGCCGAAGATCTCGTGGCGCTGCTCGCGCTTGCCCAGGTGGCTGGGGCTGGCGTTGATGCTGACCACCAGGTCGGGCGCGGCGTCGGCCATGCGCGCGAAGGGGTTGGTGGCGTAGTCGGCTCCGGCGTCGTTCCAGCCGTCCTCGCACACCAGAAAGCCCACCTGGGCCTGTCCTATGCGCAGCACCTTGGCCGCGTCGGGGCCGGGCTCGAAGTGGCGGCGCTCGTCGAAGATGTTGTAGGTGGGCAGCAGCTGCTTGTCGTAGCGCAGGCGAACGGCGCCGTCCTTGAGCACCAGCAGGCTGTTGTGCAGCGGCTTGCCCGGCCCGCTGGCGCGCGTGGGCGCGCCGATGACCCAGTGCAATTGAGGCCACTGGCGCGTGGCCTGCAGCAGTTGCTGCAAGCCTTGCTCCAGGCGCTCGCGAAAGGCGGGCTCGTCCAGCAGGTCGCCTGGGTAGTAGCCGCACAGCGACAGCTCGGGAAAGACCAGCAGGTCGGCCTGCGCGTGCGCGGCGCGGGCAGCGGCCTCGGCCATGCGGGCCACGTTGCCGGCGATGTCGCCGACGGTGGGGTTGAGTTGGGCAATGGTGATGCGCAGCATGAATGGAGCTTTGGCGGTGTCGGGCGGTGTCAGACGGCGACAGGCTGGGCCAGGCCGAAGACCTGGCGCAGATAGGCCAGATAGGTTTCGTCGTTGCACAGCGTCTTGCCCGGCGAGTCCGAGATCTTGGCCACGGGCTGGCCGTTGGCGTGGGTGAGCTTCATCACGATGTTGATGGTCTCCAGCCCCATGTCGTTGGTCAGCCGCGTGCCGATGCCGAAGCCCAGCTGTATGCGGTCGGCAAAGCGCTGGTACAGGGCCAGGGCCGTGTCCAGGTCCAGCCCGTCGGAGAACACCAGGCGCTTGGCCTGCGGGTCTATGCGCAGCTTCTGGTAGTGGGCGATGGCCTTCTCGCCCCAGGCATATGGGTCGCCCGAGTCGTGCCGCAGCCCGTCAAAGAGCTTGGCGAAGTACATGTCGAAATCGGCCAGGAAGGCATCCATGCCCACGGTGTCGGTCAGGGCCACGCCCAGGTCGCCCCGGTACTCCTGCACCCAGTCCTCCAGCGCGGCGATCTGGAAGTCGCGCAGGCGCACGCCCTGGGCCTGGTAGCTCTGCAGGTACTCATGGGCCATGGTGCCGATGGGCACGATGCCGAAGTCGCGCGCCAGCAGCACGTTGGACGTGCCCTTGAACCACTGCGCCGTCTGCGTGGCAAAGGCCTGGACCACCTCGCGCTGCCAGGCGCCCGAGAAGCGCCGGCGCACGCCGAAGTCGAACAGCTCGAAGGGATTGCGCAGCCTGGCCTCGCAGGCCAGGTGGCGCAGACGCTCTATCTTGCCGGCCAGGCGCCTGCGGCCTTCGGCCAGCGCCGCCTCGGCGTCGAAGCGCCGGAAATACAGCTCGTTGACGATGGCCAGCACATAGATCTCGAAGCCCATCACATGGACCTGGGGGCCCTTGGCCTCGATGTGCAGGGTGTCGCCATCGGCCCAGGCACGGATGAAGGCGCGCTGGAACTGGAAGATGCGCAGAAAGTCGATGAAGTCGCTCTTCATGAAGCGCAGCCCGCCCAGGTAGGCCAGGTCTTCGGGCGTGAAGCGCAGCGCGCACAGGGCGTCCAGCTCGCGCTCCACCTCGGGCAGCAGCTCGGCCAGCGGGAAAGCGGTCTTCGTGCGGCAGACGAATTCGTACTCGGCCTCGGTCTGGGGATTGCGGTGCAGCATGGCCTGCCACATCGTGAATTTGTAGAGATCGGTGTCGAGCAGGCTGGTGATGATGGGAGCCATGGTGCGATGCTGGGGAAACAGGAAAGGGGGCTGCGCGCGTGAAGGCGGTCCGCCCCTACAGGTGGAGTTCTTGGCTGGAGGCCAGCCGCAATCCGCGGGCCTGCATGGCTGCTAGAAAATCATGGTGCGCGGACTCGAAGCCCGGCACCGGGCTCATGGCGTCGTGCATCAGCACGATGCGCTCAGGATGGGGAAGGTGCTCGACCAGATGCTCGACCGTGGAGCGCACGCAGTGACTGCTCGCCTCGCCCGCGACCACCAGCATGTCTGCCTGGGCCAGCCGCTCCAGCAAGGCCGTATTCAGCAAGGTCGCCGGATCGGCAGGGTCCGGCACCTCGGCCAGCAGCGCGCTGTAGTGCTCGGTCCAGGGATTGAGCCCCTTGAAAACGTTGTACACGGCGCGCTGGCGCTGCTGCTGCCAGTCGCCGCAGGCCGCCAGCACATCGGCATGGATACCGTGGCCCCAACTGCCCACCTCGCAGTGCACGGGCCAGACCATCAGCATGTAGCGGCTGCTGGCTTCGAGTGCATCCAGATATTCCAGGCTGCGCTGCAGCGCCTCGGCGTTGCGTGGCCGGAACACCCCCGCCCGCACCTGCGCCGCCGTGATAGGGGTGAACGGCACTACCTCGCTGCCATCGCCCTGCTGCCAGAAGGCGGGGTGGGCAATGTCATAGCGCTGGTGCGAGTCCAGCGTCACCGTGATGGCGTCAATTCTCGCCCCCTCGCGCCGTATCCAACCGGCAAGCCGCTGCATGTCGGCATGGGCGCCCGCCACGGGAAGGCTGGGGCGTTGCCGATCGGGGTACCAGTCGTCAGGCAGGTCGCAGAAATCGTTCTGGGGGTCTATGACCAGGAGCTGGGTGGTGGAAGATGGCATATATGAGGGTGCACGCAAGCAACAGTGCGTGGTCGGTGCATCAGGTCAATGCTTCAGTGTAGTGCTGCAGGAGCGTCGCCTGTCACCAAGGCTTGATCCTTCCGCTTCTGCAGGGGCTGTGAAATACGGGGCCACATCCCTGTCAAGGCCAGGGCGAAACGAGAGGGGGAAGCGACTTCGGAACATGATGCGGAACCTACAATGGGAGGTTTTACGTATTCCCTGGGTGGTTTGGACCGTTTCATACGGCAATAGCGCTGGTTTCGGCCGTGCCCTGCATCAACCGAATGCTTTCATTCGGTAGCTTTTGATTATCAATATGGCTTCCCTTCAGGTAACAACGACTTTCATGGGCATAGGGTTGGCCGCGCTGATCCTGTACCTGATCCGGCGCGACCATCTCTACCTCATGCACGGCCTGTTCTGGGTGGTCGTTGCCGTTGCCGCCGTCGTGCTGGGCGTCTGGCCCGGGATGATCAACCGCCTGGCAGCGGTGCTGGGCATCAGCTATCCGCCGGCCATGCTGCTGCTGCTGGCCAGCATCGTCCTGCTCATCAAGGCCTTGCATGCCGACATGGTCAACACCCGCATCGAGCGCGATGTGCGGCGGTTGAATCAGCGGTTGGCGATGCTGGAGGCGGATGCTGAGGATTTGCGTCTGCCTCTTTCTAACAAGACCCCGTCATGAGCACCCCCTTGCTTCCCGTCATCTTTTGCGGCGGCTCTGGAACCCGCCTGTGGCCGCTTTCCCGTGAGAGCTACCCAAAGCAATTTTTGGCGCTTCACGGGGACGGTATCTCTATGTTGCAGAAAACTGTCGAGCGCTTAGACGGTATGGCCGAACATATACCGAAGGCTGCTCCCGTCGTGATCTGCAATAACGAGCACCGTTTTTTGGCCGCGCAACAACTGCAGGAGACTGGAATAGAGGGCGCCAGGCTGGTGTTGGAGCCTGTTGGTCGAAACACGGCTCCGGCTTTGACCCTGGCGGCCCTGATTGCAGAGCCCGGCACCGTCATGCTGGCCATGCCTGCAGATCATGTCATGACCAAGCTTTCGGACTTTCACGATGCCGTGTCTGTGGCTTGGCAACTTGCAAAGGAAGGCTCTATGGTGACGTTTGGCATTGTGCCCAGCCGTCCCGAGACTGGTTTTGGCTACATAGAGAAGGCTGAAGCTATCGATTGCGGTGCATTCGCGATAAGCAGCTTTACTGAGAAGCCGAGTCAGGAACTGGCAGAACGCTATGTGAGAAGCGGCAATTATCTCTGGAATAGCGGTCTTTTCATGGTGCGAGCAGACGTGTGGCTTAAGGCTGTCGCAGAGCTGCAACCGCAGATTCTGCACGCTTGTCGAGCCTCGATAATTCAAAGCAGCCAAGATATGGACTTCATCCGTCCCCATGGCGAGCTCTTCGCTGGATGCCCTTCAAACTCGATCGATTACGCAGTAATGGAGCATTTGCCAGGTAACAAAGATCTGGGAATACCTGCATCGGTGGTGCCGCTGGACGCGGGCTGGTCGGACCTGGGGGCCTGGGACTCTCTGTGGGACGTGTTGCCACGTGATTCATGTGGCAACGCCCACGTGGGCCACACGCTGGCTATTGACACTCAAAACAGCCTTCTCTTCTCGGAGAGTTGCCTAGTGACTACCGTTGGAGTGGATAACCTAATCATCGTGGAAACTCCAGATGCCGTCCTAGTGGCTGACAAGAGCAGGAGTCAGGATGTAAAAAAGATCGTCACCGAATTGAAGGCGCAAAATCGGCAGTTGGCAGCCTCGCATCGTAAGGTACATCGCCCCTGGGGTTGGTACGACAGCATAGACCGCGGTGACCGCTTCCAAGTCAAGCGTATCGTTGTCAATCCTGGATCCAAGCTTAGTCTTCAGATGCATTATCACCGGGCTGAGCATTGGATCGTAGTGAAAGGAACTGCAGAAGTGACTAATGGCGATAGAACTTTCCTGCTTGGGGAAAACGAGTCCACTTTCATACCTGTCGGACATGTTCACCTTTTATCAAATCCAGGAAAACTACCGCTTGAAATTATCGAAGTACAGTCGGGCGCGTACTTGGGCGAAGACGATATTGTTCGCATTCAGAGCGAATACTAGTTTGTTAAGAAAAATCAATTCATCACTATATGGTTTTAGACAGTGTAAATATATTCACTCCTATAAGAGTATTTTTTAAATACAGAGGGCTTATTGCGGATTTGGCTAAGCGAGAAATTGTAAGCCGTTATAAAGGGTCGATTGCTGGATTGCTTTGGTCTTTTTTAAATCCATTGTTGATGCTGGCTGTTTATACCTTTGTGTTTAGTATAATATTTCAATCTAAATGGTCGGGTGGTAATGGGTCGAGAACAGAGTTTGCATTGGTTTTATTTGCTGGATTGATAATATTTGGATTATTTTCGGAAGTGATCAGTCGTGCACCAGTACTAATTATTGGTAATATTAACTATGTTAAGAAAATAATTTTTCCCATTGAGATATTGCCGTATATTGCGTTGGCTTCGGCCTTTTTTCAATTTATGGTGAGCACTTTTGTTTGGATAATATTTTATATTATTTTCTTTGGCGTTCCGCATGCAAGTATTTTTTTGCTGCCAATTACTCTTTTGCCATTGATATTTCTCACTTTGGGGATCTCGTGGATTCTTGCATCATTAGGTGTTTACATTCGAGATACACCGCAGTTTGTTGCAATAATAATCACAATACTTATGTTTCTATCTCCTATTTTCTATTCGACGACTTCAATTCCCGTTGAGTACAGAAAATTGCTAGAGATTAATCCGCTGACCTTTTCAATAGAAACTGCTCGCGACGTGATGCTGTGGGGGAAGTCTATTAATTGGAAGGCATGGTTTCAGCAAGCTGTCGTGTCAGCATCCGTCTTTTGGATAGGGTTTGCTTGGTTTCAAAAAACCAAGGGAGGGTTCTCTGATGTCCTTTAAATCTATCATTGAAGTCGAAAATATAAGTAAGTGCTACGAGATTTACAAAAAACCGCTTGACCGTCTGAAGCAATATGCCACTCAGGGAGTGGGGGCTATTAGTCAAAGCTCGAAAAAAAAATATTATCGTGAGTTCTGGGCATTGAGAGATGTTTCTTTTAAGATTGGCAAAGGGGAAACGGTTGGTATTATTGGGCAAAATGGCAGTGGTAAATCTACGTTATTACAACTTATTTGCGGCACATTAAAGCCAACCAGTGGTCGCGTCAAAGTTAATGGCCGTATTGCTGCGCTGTTAGAATTGGGTGCTGGATTTAATCCTGAATTCACTGGACGCGAGAATGCATATCTCAATGCGGCAATTTTAGGTATTCCTCGTGAGGCTATGCAGTCACGAATGCAAGATGTTCTGGAATTTTCCGAACTAGGGGATTTCCTTGAGCAACCAGTTAAAACCTATTCCAGCGGCATGTACGCACGCTTAGCGTTCGCTGTTGCTATCCATGTGGATCCGGAAATCTTGATTGTTGACGAGGCATTGGCTGTCGGGGATGCTCGCTTCATTGCTAAATGTATGCGTCGGATAAAGGATATACAAGCACAAGGTGCATCTATCTTATTCGTAAGCCACGATGTTGGATCTGTTCGAACCTTGTGTCAGCGAGCTATTTGGATTAATCAAGGTAAACTGATTGATGATGGAGATGTTTTTCCCGTTACTGGCCAATATATGGCGTATATGTTTCGCGATGAGGTGGTTGAAGAACAAAAAAGAATGCAGGATGAAGATGTTTCTACGAGTATGCCTGCCTTGTCGGATCGAATAGATTGTCCAGCATTGGAAAATACTAAAGATGATTTTCTCAAGCCAATCAACCATTGGGGTTCTGAGGTTGGTATTGTTAAAGTCGCAGAGCTTTTGGATGCCAGTCAAGTCAGGAAAAATGTATATGCTTGGGGCGAGTCACTTAAAGTTGTTATAGAAGTGGCACTGCCTTCTCATTTGCCTAAAGAGAATATCAGCTTGGCATTTTCTATCAAGGATCTGAAAGGAACAGATCTTATCGTGTCGACTACGCATGATTTCACCAAACTTGATTTCTCAAAGGGAGAGTGCTTTAAAGTATCTTTTGACTTTACTAACTATCTTACAGCGGGAAAATATCTTTTGGTTGTAGCTGTGGAGAATAGAGAAAATAAAGATATCCACTACTATGAATATATAGAGGGAGTTCAGTATTTTGCCTCCGAATCGGAGCATCGCCTGTTTGGCGTATTCCAGCCTTCTGTCACACAATCATCCATTCAGCTAGTGCCATGACTACCGATAAAAAAATCAATTCTCAACCCTACTGGGATATGCGCTTTGTCACTGACTGGGAAAAAATGAGTGGTCCTGCTCAATCAAGAGAATTTTCTTGGCTTGCTGTGAATCAATTACCTGAGTGGATTTTTCAAGCCCTGCAGCGAGATGCTCTGACATTAGTGGATTGGGGTTGCGCGCAAGGAGATGGTACGGATGTGTGGGCTAGTCAAATGCCAGTCGCAAATATTTGCGGGGTGGATTTTTCTGCTCCCGCGATAGAACAGGCATCTAAGAGATATCCTGCCATAAATTTCAAATGCCAGAATTGGCTCAACCCGAGTCAAGATACTTTAGATGAGTATGATATCGTGTTTTCATCGAACACACTGGAGCATTTTTCTAATCCATATGAAGTATTGCGACGCATAACTGAGCATGCTAGAAAAGCCATAGTGCTGCTACTGCCTTACCAAGAGTTCCAGAGGATTGATGAGCACGAGTTTACTTTTCTTGCGAAAAATATTCCTACTAAATTGGCTAACGGTTTTTCTTTAGTGTGGAGTAAGGTTTCTGGACCACATAAATTTTGGGCAGGGGAGCAAATACTCTTAATTTATGGCAAAG
Source organism: Delftia sp. PX-1 (assembly GCF_055797465.1). Taxonomy (NCBI): domain Bacteria; kingdom Pseudomonadati; phylum Pseudomonadota; class Betaproteobacteria; order Burkholderiales; family Comamonadaceae; genus Delftia; species Delftia sp. PX-1. The sequence goes on along the minus strand of NZ_CP184763.1, from coordinate 5,840,167 downwards.
ATCAATGGATTTCTGAGCAGAAACTGACGTTAAACGATGTTTTTATAGATAAAAATAATATAAATAGCCAGAGCCATGAATTGCATCGCCAACATGAGGAAATTGCTGAACTGAACCAGCGCCTAAAAGGTCTTAAGGACAATAGCCAAAGCGCACAAGCTGAATTTGAAAAGCGGTTAGCTGATGTCATCCACACAAGTCAAGAAGCACAAGCTGGATTGGAGAAACGGTTAGCTGATGTCATCAACACCAGGCAAGGGGCAGAAGCTGAACTTGAGCGGCGGTTAACGGATGCGATCCATGCCAGTAAAAGCGCACAAGCTAAGGTCGAAATACTTGAAAAATCGATTGCTGAACATTCAAGACGATCTGAAAGAAATCTGAAAAAAATCGAGAATCATGAGATTGAGCTAAACTCTGCTGCCTTGGTTGCAGAGGAGATGCATCAAGCCAATGCTGAATTGAAAAACATCCTTGTTTCGCGTAATGCAGAAATTGAAAAACTGCAAAAAGAACTACAGAATTTCAGGACATCTGCCTCTTGGCGGATCACCCGGCCGTTGCGCGCTACTTATTCACACATAAGTAGACTAGGAACGCCTGTTTTTCTTAAGCTACCGCCACACATCAGGCGCAATATATTGCATAAGATCAATCCAACAATACATCCGATTGATCTACAGCAGGTGTCCTTGCCAACGGTGACTCATCCAGTTCTTTCGGAATATCCGAATCAGCACCATAAAGGTATATATATAGCAGATCAAGCTCTTTTGGATGACGATCTAGTTATCATTGCCGGGGTGCCTTTTGATGATATCGGTGGCGGGCAGCGCTCTGCACAACTGGCTCGCTGCGCTTTGAAAACTGGGCGGCGAGTTACCTATATACATATCTATAAGAAGTTTGATTTTGAAGTCAATGATTATGTTGACTCTAATGTCTCCCTCTATGGATTGAATCATGTGCATATAGACTCCATTTCTCCGGACGCACTGCTTAAAAATATTTCCAGTAATGCAACTCTGTTAGTAGAGTTGCCTCACCGAGCTGCGTTGGAGTATCTGAATAAATTCAGCATTTGCGGTATGCGTACCGTATTTGAATTGATAGATGATTGGGAAACAAGTCTTGGCGGCGATTGGTTTAATCGGGATGTTTATTGCGAAATTGTAAAAAAATCTCAAATTGTGGTTGGTACAGCAAAGCTTCTAGTTCATCGCCTTAATAATTTGGGTCGTGACGATGCTTTATATCTACCTAATGCTGCGAATGAGTATATTTTCGATAAGTATAAAAGTTATACACGCCCTGATGATCTCCCGAGAAATGGAGGGATCGGCCTGTATTTCGGTTCGCTTTATGGTGAGTGGTTTGCTTGGGATTTCCTTGAAGAGGCGGCACGCAAAAACCCTAGTATTAACTTCGTGCTGATCGGTGATCGCCCGCAAAGAGAGAATCTTCCAAAAAATATTTATCTTTTGGGTTCTAAGCGCATTGAGGATTTGCCCGCCTACTTGGCGTACTCGGATTTCTGCTTGCTTCCATTTTCCCCGGGGAAGATCTCTGATGCTGTATCTCCCATTAAGGTCTTTGAATATTTGTTTGCCGGTAAACCTGTCGTCTCCACTGACTTGCCAGAAATAAATGGATACCCTGGCTTGATGATTGAGAAAAATCCAGAAGATTTTGCCCTGGCTTGCGCTAGGGTCATACATAGAGATAACAGTAGCATCAAGGAATATGGTGATCAGTTTATTTGGGAGAATTCATGGTTTTCTCGGCTTGATGTCATCACTGCAAAACCGGAAGTAACAAATTTTCGAAATTCAGTTAGTGTTGTAATTCTTATACATAACAATCGAAAAATCATTGAGCGGACGCTAGCCTCTTTGTTGCATCATTGCTCCGTATATATAAAAGAATTGATTGTTGTAGATAATTGCAGTACTGACAATGGTGCTGAATTTGTCCAAGAAAATTTCCCCTCGGCACAAGTGATTAAGAACCCCGTGAATGGTTGCGCATCCGGGCGTAATTTAGGGATCGCAGCTGCTACTGGAAAATATATCTCTTTCTTTGATTCCGACCAATGGTTTACTTCGTCAAGCTGTTTTGAAGAGGCTCTCTCTATTCTGAGTCGTGATGCCAATGTGGGTGCTGTTGGATGGGCTGCAGGTTGGTTCGATGCTGGTCGAACGGATTTTGGTGGAATGATCACGGACTATTGTCCTAATCGTGCCATGAATGCAAAGGCCATTCGTGAAGGCTATCGATCAGATATCGCATATTTGGGTACTGGTGGTTTTTTCACGCGAACGGCAGTGATCAATTCTACTCAGGGATTTGATACCGCTTATGACCCGACTTGCTTTGAAGATACAGATATTTCACTTCAGATAAAACAATTGGGTCTGGATATCTGTTATCGCGACTTGACGGGTATTCGCCATCAACCACATCAAACTACTAATGCCAGTGCTAGCTCTGATTCTTATGCAAATCTTTTTAAAAGAAATGCTGACTATTTCAGAGAGAAATGGAAGCATCGCAGCGATTTTTTTATTGATTACACTGAGTGAAAATGTCTAATATTCATACTTCAAAAAAGAATATTCTTTGTGTTGTAGGAACTCGCCCGGAAGCTATTAAGATGGCTCCGGTTATCATTGCTCTTAAAAAAGAGCCATGGGCACGGGTCCGCGTATTAGCTACGGCACAGCATCGCCAGATGCTGGATCAGGTATTGGATTTTTTCGGAGTGGAGCCTGATATCGATTTGAACATAATGCGGCCAAATCAAGCACTGACAGAGCTTACGGGACGTTTGCTCTTGGAGTTGGATGCGGTGCTTAAAGAAGAGAAGCCAGACGTTGTATTAGTTCAAGGGGATACCACTACGGTAATGACTGTAGCTTTGGCTTGTTTTTATCATAGGGTTCCGATTGGTCATGTTGAAGCTGGTTTGCGTACATGGGATATGCAGAACCCCTTTCCAGAGGAAGCAAATCGTGTAATTGCTGGAAAACTTGCTCGTTGGCATTTCGCTCCAACAGAAGAATCAAGAAAGAATCTTCTTAGGGATGGGATTGTGGATAAGGATATTATCGTGACCGGCAATACGGTCATAGATGCACTGTTAGCAACTGCTGAAAAGAAATTTGAGCTAGATTTGCCTTTAGATCCTGAAAAACGTCTTGTGCTTGTTACTTCACACCGTAGAGAAAATTTTGGTGAACCATTTAGGAGTATTTGTCGTGCGTTGAAGGAACTGGCTCGGAAGAATCCTGAGATTCAATTTCTTTATCCTGTTCACCCAAATCCAAATGTAAAGAATGTGGCTTATGAGTTTTTGAGTCAAGAACCCAACTTCCTTCTTTGCGAGCCTTTGGATTACGCACCTTTTGTTGCAGCAATGAAGAGATCAGTCCTGATCTTGACCGATTCCGGAGGCGTTCAGGAAGAGGCTCCTGCACTTGGCAAGCCTGTACTTGTATTGCGCGAGGAAACAGAACGCCCTGAAGCAGTTGCTGAAGGAGTTGTGGAATTGGTGGGATCTGATAGTGAGCATATTGTTCAAAGAGTGCAGTGCTTGCTAGATGATGAAACGGAATACAAGAAAATGGCACGAGGTGTTTCTCCATACGGAGATGGAAAGGCCGCTGAAAGAATAGTTGCCGTTCTGAGAGAGCAAGCTTAGTGAAAGTATTGCTTATTGCATATGAGTTTCCTCCAATATTGGCTGCCCAGGCATTGCGTTGGTTTTATTTGTCCAATGAGCTAGTCGATATTGGTGTAGACATCCATGTCGTATGTCCAGATATTTCGACAGAAAACGCGTTTCCCATGGATATGGATGCGCGTATTACTATCCATCGAGTCTGGCCAGGGCCTTTTATCGGATTTAGCCAGAGATTGGCAGGAAATGTCTGGAGAAATAGTAAAGCTGAGAATGGCAGAAATGCGTCAAAGCCATCTCGGCTATTTCAGGCTTATCGAATAGTTCGATCGATTTTGAATGCTATTTTTTATCCGGATGTAAGGTCTGAATGGTATCCTTTCGCACTTCGAAAGATAAAGAAGTTGTTGAGGGATGAAAAATTCGATGCCGTAATAAGCTCACATGAGCCGGGTGTTGATATTTTTGTTGGAAATTATGCTCGTAAGTTGGGAATTCCTTGGGTTATTGACATGGGTGATCCATTGCTAACCCCATACTCGCCAAAATGGAGGCGCGGAATTGATCTGAAAGTGGAGCGAAAGGTTATTCACTCAGCCTCTTCCATCTGGGTAACGGCTGGCAGTGTGTTGGATTTGTTGATAAGTCGTCATGGTGCCAGTGTCGAGAGAAAAATATCAGTATTGCCTCAAGGTTTTTCGTATAGGCGAGTAGGTTGGAAAACTAAAGAAAGTGAACAACGCTTTCTTCTGGTGTTTACAGGAAATTTCTACAGAGATTTCAGGAATCCGATAGAGTTGGCAAAGGCACTTGTTGGATTGCAGGATCTAGAAATATCTTTTGTCATTGCTGGGGATAATTCTGAATTTGAGCCCATGTTTCAAGGGATTTTTGGTGTTGAGTTTGCTGGGAAAAAAAGTCATTTTGAGTGCCTTGAGTTGCAAAGAAAGGCAGATGTACTAGTGAATATTGGAAATGTCCAAAGCTACCAGATTCCAGGAAAAATATATGAATATCTTGGTGCTGAGAAGGCCATACTACACATAAAGACTGCTGAAGGTTTTGACCCAAGTGTCGAACTTTTGGAAGAGACAGGTTCAGGGATTGTTGTGAAAAATTGCAGCAGACAAATTGAGGCTGTGCTAAGAGATATGTATAGGCAATGGGCAGATAATCCAGAGCAACTGACTGATGGAAGAAAAGAGGATGTTATTAAGGCTCATTCTTGGAGTCATCGAGCTCGTACTTGTAAGGAGCTGTTGAAAGAAATATTGCATTGACACTGATCGCTCTGATAGGGTAATAGATTTTTAATATATTCTGGTGTCAGATAATGCTCTTATGAGACTTGATGTAATTTTTGCCGCTGATGCGCTTCGCCCACCACTGACTGGTATCGGGCGATATACCTATGAGCTGGCGAAGCGGCTGGGTTGTCATGAGCGTATTGATAGATTGCGGTATTTTTCTTCCGGGCGATGGGTTGATGATCCCATGGCTGCTTTGGAAACCACCGCCCCTTTGAAATTATCCGTAACTAAGACCAAAGCGGCTTTGCGGGATAGGGTTGCGGGGAGTAGATTGGCTGTTCGTTTATACAAAAGGATCACCCCTGCTCTTTTTGGATGGCGGCTGCGTGGAAATGACGGGTGTGTATATCATTCACCTAATTATATTGTTCCGAATTTCAGTGGTAGGACTGTAAGCACAATACACGATCTCTCTCATATCGTTTATCCGAATTTTCATCCCCAGGCCCGTGTTGAATATATGAATATGGCTTTGGGTGAAAGTTTGGCGAGGACAGATCATGTAATTACGGTATCCGAGACTGTTCGCCAGGAAGTGCTGGCTCATGGATTGATGTCGCCAGAACAAGTGACCGCTATACATTTGGCGGCGGGTAATGATTTCCGACCTCATACATCAGAGATGCTAGACTCTGTACTTAATGCTTTGGGGCTTAAGTCTGGGAGGTATAGCCTATTTGTCGGTACCATAGAGCCACGGAAAAATATCCAACGCCTTGTTGAGGCATATGGAATGCTACCCAAAGAGGTGCGGCACAATTGGCCTTTGGTGATTGCCGGGGGAAATGGCTGGAACTCTAGTGCGATTCACTTGTGCCTTGCAAAAGCACAAGCCCAAGGCTGGTTGCAATATATATCCTATGTCGACCAAAGCTGGCTTCCGGCATTGTATGCGGGGGCGCGGTTGATGGCCTATCCATCACTTTATGAAGGTTTTGGATTACCTATTGTAGAAGCAATGGCGAGTGGCACTCCTGTGCTCACATCCAACGTTTCCTGCATGCCAGAGATTGCCGGAGGTGCCGCTAGGCTGGTGAATCCCTTGAATCTGGAGGAAATCTCGTATGGCCTTCAGACCTGCCTGACTGATGAGCATTGGCAAAGGCAGGCGCGAACCTTAGGGTTGGTGCGATCTGGTCAAATGTCTTGGGATCAATGCTCCGAGCGAACAATAGAAATCTATGCCAAAGTAGCTCAATTGGTTCGATAAATCAGCGGGAGGTTTGAAGTGGATTTCGCCTATCTCTGCCATGTGCAATACTCAGTAATGAAGATACAGCTACATATCTCACTGCATTGCCCCATGATCTGAAGATTTTCGATCGATTGACTTTCGCAGTATGTAGTGGCAGAGCGATCTCTGTAACTTGTAGTCCCTGCCTGCGCATAAGCAGCAGCGTGCCGATGTCTTGATAGTCAAGCATTGTGGCCTCCGTAGAGGCTGCCACCTCCAATGCTTGGCGGTTGTACAACCGGAAACCGGACACAAAATCCCGCAGGCCAAAACCTGTCAACCAGCGGAACCATTGCCACGCGATGCGGCGCACCAGGCTGTTGCGCTCCGCGAAGTAGGCTACGACCATGTCCGCCTGCTGGCGTTGTGCCAGCAGCGTGGGCAGCTCCTCCACCTCATAGCGACCTTCAGCGTCGATGGTGACGACGGTCTGGAACCCATGGGTCTGCGCGTAGCGCAGGCCGGTCTGCAGGCTGCCCCAATTGGTCATTGCCAGCAAGGGGCGCAGCACCCTGGCACCGCATTGCTCGGCTTCATGGCAGGTAGCATCCGTGCTGCGGTTGTCCACGACGAGCACGCTGGCCTCGACCAATGCATGCACGCGACGTATCAGGTGCGCAATCTCGGCTTCGTTGTTGCGCGTGGAAATGACAACCAGCAAGTCCTGGCGTGCTCTTGCCGGGCGAGTGTCGGGTGCCAGGCTGCGGTAGTGGCGCGCCACGCTTCGTTCACAGGGGCCGATGCTGAAAAACCGATGCAAGGCCTTGTGGCCCGATTGGCCCAGCCGTTGCCTGAGGGCCGTGTCGTGCTGCAGGCGAGCAATGCTGCTGCGCCAGGCATCAATGTCTTCAAACGGTACATGCAGGCCGGCGTGTGAGTGGGCGACCACCCAGGGCATGCCCGAACCGGGAAGGTCGGTGACCAGGCAGGGCTTGCCGTGCAGCATGGCCTCCAGCAATACGATGCCGAAAGCTTCCGTGCGTTCGCGTGAGGCAAGGCAGAAGATGTCGCACCCTGCAAACAAGGCATGTTTTTCCTCGTCCGACACCGCGCCCACCAGTCGCACACTGGCCTGTCTGCCCTCAGGAGTGCATTGGCGTATCAACTCTTCAAGGGATGCACGCAGCTCGCCTTCTCCCGCAATCAGCAACTCCACGCCAGGCATGGCCGAGACAGCTCGGATCAAGGTTTCGAAGCCTTTGTAGTAGGTCAACCGACCGATGGACAACAGGCGCAGCCGGGTGTCGGGGCGCCAGCCTTGGCCGTGCTGCAGCGGTGCTGGTACAGGAATGGTTTCGAGGTTCAGGCCCAGCGGAACGATCTCGCATTTGCTGCGCCAGGTACGCAGGGCATTGCTGGCCTCAAGATAGGGCGGCGACGTTGCGAATACCTGTTGGGCGCGTTCCAGCAAGGCCTGCTCGAACGGCCGGTACAGCATGTAGGCCAATGCCACGGACCACTTGATGTTGGACACCACCACATCGGAGTGCCAGTGGATGACCCAGGGCACGCGCCGCGCGATGGGCAGGGTCAGTGCCCAAAGTGCCGAGTTGTTGGGCAGATGCAGGTGCAGTACGTCGGGCTGAATGCGTTCGATGGCGCGGCCCAGTGCGCGCCGGAATCCCATGGCCATGGGGGCATAGACCAGATTGAATTGAACGGGCACGCGTTCCAGCCAGGCGGGATCATCCGGCTCCGGATCACCATGGACCAGGGCATGGGCATCGACACCCTGGCGTCGTTGCTCGTGTATCAGGTCGGCCAGAAAGACTTCCATGCCGCCCCGGTAGGGAGGGAAGAATTTGCCGACGTGGAGTATGCGCAGGGCCATGGCGGACAGCGCCTACTTTGCCGTCTGAGGCTTTGCGGTAGCCGGGCTCAGTTGATTGCGGACCTGGCGGTACTGCGGATTCTGCGGCTCCAGGCGTATTGCCTGGTCCAGACTCTTCAGTGCTTCCGGCAGGTTGCCCAGGCCGTGATAGGCCATTGCACGCCCGTAGAAAGCGGGCGCGCTGGGGCTGCGAGCAACCAGTGGTTCCAGCAGGTCTTTGGCTTGCGCACTATCACCCTGGCCGACAAGGGCCAGCCCCAATCCGACGATCAGGCGAGGGGCGTTTGGCGAGGTCTGCAGCAGAGTTCGGAAGTCGTCAGCTGCAACTTTGTATTGCTGCACACCTATGGCCGCCTCTGCGCGTTTCAGGCGCAGGGTCTGCTCCATTTGCTTGGCGTTGGCACTGTCTTCAGTGGGCTCGCCCAAGGCGCGTGAGTACTCTTCGAAGGCAGCGCGCAACTGGCCTGTAGCCATCAACGCTTCGGCCTTTTGGTAGTGCAAGGCCTGGCCCTTGAATCCCTTGGCCTGGGCTGCGGCAAAGGCATTCAGGGCTTCTGAGAATTTCTTCTGCTGAGAAAGCACGGCACCCATGTTGAACAGCGCGTTGCCTCCCAGGTCGCCAAGGGCGTTGGCTGTGGCGAAGTCCTGCAGCGCCTGGTCGAGCATGCCCTTGTCGGCGTGTGCCGTTCCGACGTTGAGGAAGGCACGACCGCGTCCCACGGCATTGGCCGGGGCCTTTTTATCGATTTTTTCGGCGGCATCGGCCCAGGAGGTGCCCGCGTCCTGAAGAGAGAGCACACGCTCGAAGGCCAATGCCCCGAACACCATGCCGATGACGATGCCGACGATGTAGATGGCGCGTGGTTTGACCCCCGTCAGCGCAATGGCCGCCAATCCCGGGATGGCCACGGCCCACAGATAGCTGCGATACAGAACGAAGGGGTCCTGCAGCCAGACCGTGGCGAATTCGGTCGCATACCAGAGCAGGGGAAACAGGAGGCAGAGCGCGACCAAGCCAATGACACCGGGACGCCTAAGCACGGCCCAGATTGAGCAGGCCAGCAGGGCCAGGTAACCGAGCGCGCCGGCTAGGTGCCAGATCGAGCCGAAGCCGAGAGGAAATGCCGGTCTCAGGTCGATGGACATCCAGCCCACATAGGGAACGATCCACAGAAAGCCATAGGCAAAAAACAGGGCCGCTTCATTGAGGATGCTCAGGGGATAGATCTGTGAGGTGATCCCGGGCCGAAGGGCTTCCAATTGCCTTGCATAGCCTTGGGATTGCTCGTCGAAAATCTGGCCCACCAGACTGCCGAAGAAATGAAAGACTGCCGCCGAGGCAACGGCCAGCAGCAGCAAGGCCATTCCCACAATGACCATGGCAGCCTTCAGGCCGGGGCGCTGCACAAAGATATAGAGCGGCACCACCATGGCGACCGTCAGAAAGGCATGCTCCTTGGACAGGATGGCGAGCACATAGCAGATCAATGCCGCGATATGCCAGAGGACTCGCCCGCCCTGAAGCCCGCGCACAAAGGCCCAGCATGCCATAACGGCAAAGAGGGTTGCCATGACGATGGATCGCTGCACCAGGTATCCAACGGCGTAGACCGCGACAGGGTTGAGCGCGAAAAGGACCAAGCCCAGTTGCAGGGCTGCATCGCGCGACGCGTGGAAGTGGGGTTGCTCCTCGATGTCGTGCGGAAAGCGCGTCTGTGTCAGCAGTGCCTTGAACAATGCATAGAGAGCCGCCACGGTCGCGAGATGCAAGGCGATATTGAAGACGCGCTGCTTCCACCAGCCGTCTCCGAAAATCTGTTCGATCCAGACGAAGCTGCCATACGACAGCGTGCGCTGCTTGAAGTCCAACAGGCTGCCATAGTTGCCGAAAATCGTTCCATCCGTCAGACGCATATCGTCGAACAGCAGCCCGTTGTTCAGGCCGGGCAGATACACCCCCAATATGGCCAGCAAAAGAAGGGCACTGAACCAGTAAATCGCTTTGGAGGGGGCAGCCATTGCTTCTTGACTTGTCTCGGATGTGGCGGAACTTGAAATGGTGGGCCGGGAAATGGCCGCTCTCGGGAAGAGCGCAGGCAGTTTACCAGCCGAGCAACCCGCTACCGCAGCCTGCTGCGCCGGTTTGACGTGAGTGTTGTGAGAAGGACCGAGATGAAAAAAGCCCCATGCTGCGTCAGGCGCGGCATGGGGCCGGGAGGCCATCAGATGGGCGTGAACGCCCCTGGCATTTTGCTTACAGGCCAGCCGCAGCACGCAGCGCCGCTGCCTTGTCCGTCCGCTCCCAGGTGAACTCGGGCTCTTCACGGCCGAAGTGGCCATAGGCAGCGGTCTTGCTGTAGATCGGGCGCAGCAGGTCCAGCATCTGGATGATGCCCTTGGGACGCAGGTCGAAGTGGGCGGCCACCAGCTTGGCGATCTCGGCGTCGGGGATGACGCCCGTGCCTTCGGTGTAGACCGTGATGTTCATCGGGCGTGCCACGCCGATGGCGTAGGCCACCTGGATCTGGCACTGGCGCGCCAGGCCGGCGGCCACGATGTTCTTGGCCACGTAGCGCGCGGCGTAGGCGGCGCTGCGGTCCACCTTGGTTGGGTCTTTGCCGCTGAAGGCGCCGCCGCCATGGGGGCAGGCACCGCCGTAGGTGTCGACGATGATCTTGCGGCCGGTCAGGCCGCAGTCACCCTGGGGGCCGCCCACGACGAAGCGGCCCGTGGGGTTGATCAGGTACTTGGTGTCCTGCAGCCACTCGGAGGGCAGCACGGGCTTGATGATTTCCTCGATGATGGCTTCGGTGAAGCTGGACTTCATCCTGGTGGCCGATTCCGACTGGTCGGGGCTGTGCTGGGTGGACAGCACCACGGTGTCGATGCTGTGGGGCTTGCCGTCCACGTAGCGCATGGTCACCTGGCTCTTGGCGTCAGGACGCAGGAAGGGCAGGCGGCCGTCCTTGCGCAGCTGGGCCTGGCGCTCGACGAGGCGGTGCGCGTAGTAGATGGGCGCGGGCATCAGCTCGGGTGTCTCGTCGCAGGCGTAGCCGAACATCAGGCCCTGGTCGCCGGCGCCGGTGTTGAGCTCGTCATCGCTGGCCTTGTCCACGCCCTGGGCGATGTCCTGGCTCTGCTTGTCGTAGGCCACGAGCACGGCGCAGCCCTTGTAATCGATGCCGTAGTCGGTGTTGTCGTAGCCGATGCGCTTGATGGTGTCGCGTGCGACCTGGATGTAGTCGACGTTGGCGCCCGTGGTGATCTCACCTGCCAAAACCACCAGGCCCGTGTTGGTCAGTGTCTCGGCCGCCACGCGGCTGTACGGGTCTTGGGCGAAAATGGCGTCCAGGATCGCGTCAGAGATCTGGTCGGCCACCTTGTCCGGATGGCCTTCAGAGACAGATTCCGAGGTGAAAAGAAAATCGTTCGCCATGTGAATAAACTCCTTGGTTGCAGCTTTTTTTGATGGGCGTTGCCCAAGCTGCAGGAGCCCTGGCGAACGCTTTAGCAGACTTGTTTTACGTCGCTCTGCAAGTTGCTCAGTTAACTCAGCGACCCGCACATTTTAATGCCTTCCTTGTTCCGACTGTTTGCTGCACTGCCTTTGTGGCTATTGCACCCCCTTGGCGCGCTCATCGGCTGGGTGGCTTTCGTGGCCTCCGGCACGTACCGGCGCCGCTTTCTGGCCAATGCCCGCCAGGCCGGCTACGGCTTCGGCGCCGTGGCGCCGGCCGTGGGGCACGCGGGGCGCATGGTGGCGGAGCTGCCGCGCATGTGGATGGGCAGGCAGCCGAGCTGCCAGATGCACAACGAGGAATGCGTGCGCCGGGCCTACGCTGCCGGGCGCGGAATCATCTTTCTGACGCCCCACCTGGGCTGCTTCGAGCTGTCGGTGCAGCATGCGGCACGGCAATGGTCGGCCGAGCATGGCGAGATCACCATTCTCTACCGCCCCGCGCGCCAGCCCTGGCTGGCCCGCGTCATGGAGACGGCGCGCAACCGCCCCGGCGTGCAGGCCGTGCCGACCACGCTGGCTGGCGTGCGCCAGATGATCAAGGCGTTGCGCAAGGGCATGGCCGTGGGGCTGCTGCCCGACCAGGTTCCGCCCGAGGGGCAGGGCGTCTGGTCGCCGTTCTTCGGCCGTGATGCCTATACGATGACGCTGGCGGCGCGCCTGGCGTTGCAGACGGGGGCCGCGGTGATCGTGGCCCGTTGTGAGCGCTTGTCCTGGGGGCGGGGCTATGCGCTGTATCTTGAGGAGTTGCCCGTGCCCTTGTCCGAGAATCTGGAAGCTGCGGTGCAGCAGATCAACGAGGCGATGGAACACACCATCCGCCAATGCCCGCAGCAGTACCTGTGGGGCTATGCGCGCTACAAGCAGCCGCGCCGTGAATCAGCTGCCGACGAGGTGGGTGCATGAGCGGGCGCATCGGCGTGTGGCTGATGCGGTCGCTGGCGTGGATGCCGCTGCCGTGGTTGCGGGGGCTGGGTGCGTTTCTGGGGCGGCTGCTGTTCGTGCTGGCCGCGCCGCGCCGCAAGGTGGCGCTGCGCAATCTGGCGATGTGCTTTCCCGAGCTGACCGAGGCGCAGCGCGTGGATCTGGCGCGCCGCAACTTCATCGTCTTTTGCCAGACCTGGCTGGACCGCAGCTGGCTGTGGGCGGCGCCGCGCGAGGTGGTGGCCGAGCGCGTGAAGCTGCAGGGTGCCGTGCATGAGCTCGATGGCGACACCCCGACCATCCTGTTCGCGCCGCATTTCTACAGCATGGACGCGGGCGGGCTGGCCTTGCCGCTGCACACCACGCGGCCCTTCACCTCGATCTTCTCCACCCATCCGGACCCGGCGGTCGATGAGTGGTTCATGTCGGGGCGCCAGCGCTTTGGCGACGTGCGCATGCTCAACCGCGCCGACGGGGTCAAGCCCATCATCTCCAGCCTGCGCAAGGGCGGTTTGCTGTACCTTTTGCCCGACATGGACTTCGGTCGCAACGACTCGGTCTTCGTGCCTTTCTTCGGCGTGAACGCGGCCACCATTCCCTCGCTGTCGCGCTTCGCGCGCCTGGGCCGGGCCAAGGTGCTGGGCATGTACACGCGCATGACGCCCACGGGCTATGTGGCCGAGATCACCCCGGCCTGGACGGATTTCCCCACCGACGATGTCGAGGCCGATACGGCCCGCATGAACCGTGAGCTGGAGGCGGCCATCCGCACCATGCCCGACCAGTACTACTGGGTGCACAGGCGCTTCAAGACCCGGCCCGAAGGCGAGCCTTCGGTCTACTGAAGGGGGCGGGACAGGAACTGCTCCAGCGCTTGCCGCACCGCATCGGGCTGCTCGTGCACGACCCAGTGCGAGGTGCCGGCCAGGTGCTGCACCGTCAGGCGCGGCACCCACGGCTCCAGACCTTCGACCAGGGCAGGCTGCAGCGCGGGGTCGCTGTCGCCCCAGAGCACATGCGTGGGCACGCCGATGTCCAGCATCTCGGGCGGCAGCCTCAGGTTGCGCAGTGCGTCGGCTGAGGCCGGATCTTCGGGCCGGGGCGGCACCAGGGGACTGGCGCCGTAGTAGTGGCAGGAGCCTTGCACGCCCAGGTCCCAGTGCTCGCGGTAGCGCTGCTGCAACTGCGGCGTGAGCCATCCGGGCAACTCGCCCTGCGGCGTGCGGAAAAAGCCCAGCATGCGCTGCCAGTCGTTCGCGGCCAGCAGGGCGGGCGCATCAGGTCGGCGCAGAAAATGCATGTACTGGCTTGCGGCCTGTTGCACGGGGTTGTGCAGCAGTTCGCGCAGAAAGGCGCCCGGATGCGGGGCGTTGAGGATCATCAGCCGCTGCATCAGCCCGGGATGGCGGTTGGCCAGGCCCCAGGCCAGGGCACCGCCCCAGTCGTGGGCGATCACGCAGGCTGCGGGTGCGCCAGGGCTTTCGATGGCGATCAGCGCCGCCAGATCCTGCAGCAGGTGCTTGGCCTTGTACTGCTCCACGCCGGCCGGCTGGCTGGAACGGCCAAAGCCCCGCAGATCGGGGGCGACGCAACGCCATTGCGTGCCGAACTGCTCCAGCATGCCTTCCCAGATGAAGCTGCCTTCAGGAAAGCCGTGCAGGAACAGCAGCAGTGGCTGGCCGGGTTCGCCACTGACGCGGCAGTGCAGATAGATGCCGTGAGGCAGCTCGCGAATGCAGGTGGTCACCATGTTGCGCTCCTTGCGGGGCGCTGGCTACACGAGCGCCTCCAGGCGCTAATCTTGGGGGCTGTCGGTCGCGGCGGGCGTCGCAGTTGCGACGTTCGCGACGTCGGCGGGCCCGTCCGTGGCCGCCGGCGGATTCAGGCCTTCGGGATGACTCCAGTGCCACAGCAGCTGGGCCACCTCGTCCACGCCCTGCTTCTTGAGCGCGGAGAACATGCGCACTTCGCCACCACCGGCGTTGAGCCGCGTGATGGACAGCACCTTGGCCTGCTCGGCACGCGTGAGCTTGTCGGCCTTGGTCAGCAGCACGAGGAATTTCAGGCCTTCCTGCACGCGCGGGCGCATGGCGTCGAGCAGGGCTTCGTCCAGCTCCGTCAGGCCCAGGCGCGGATCGCACAGCAGCACGATGGCCGACAGGCTCTCGCGGCTGACCAGATAGTTCAGCATCACGCGCTGCCAGCGCTGCTTGTCCGTGCGCGAGACGGCGGCATAGCCGTAGCCGGGCAGGTCGGCCAGCACGGCGTCGGTCACGCCCTGCTTGCCCAGGGAAAACAGGTTGATGTGCTGCGTGCGGCCAGGCTTCTTGGAGGCGAAGGCCAGCTGCTTTTGTTGCGTCAGCGTGTTGATGCAGGTGGACTTGCCGGCGTTGGAGCGGCCCACGAACGCGATCTCGGGCACATCGACCTTGGGAAGATGGTGCAACTGCGCAGCCGTCGTCAAAAAGCGCGCCGTGTGCATCCAGCCCATGGCCAGCTTGGGATCGATCAGGGAGGAAGTGGGGGCGGCATCGCCAGCCGGCGCAGCAGGATTCATGGTGTGGTCAGTCTCTCGGGGCCTCATTGTAGGTTCCCCCATGGAACCGGCGCGCCCAGCGGGCTATAGGCAACGGTGCTGACAAAGCGTGGCGCATGAAACTGGCGCACTCCAAAGTCGGAGACAGCGAGCAAGGGCCGCCCCGCCGCGAAGCTGTCGTCCCCTCCCCCGCGAAGCGGGCAGAGAGGGGGAAGGCGCGCAGCGCCTCAGGGGGAGCCTAAACCTCTTCGCTCCAGCAAAAGCCATCCCTCGCAATCATGGCGCTGGCTGCGCTGGGCCCCCAGCTGCCCGCCGCATAGCCGCGCGGCCCCGAGGTGTCGCTGCGCCAGTGCTGAAGGATGGGTTCCACCCAGCGCCAGGCCTGTTCCTGCTCGTCGCTGCGCACAAAGAGGTTCAGCCTGCCGGCGATCACGTCCAGCAGCAGGCGCTCGTAGGCGCCCACGCGCTTGGCACCGAAGCGCTGGTCGAAGTCCAGGTTCAGGTGCACGGGGGCCAGCGAAGGCTCGGCCTGCTGCTGGGTGGCGCCCTGTGCCAGCAGGTGCAGCTCCAGCCCGTCCTTGGGCTGCAGATTGATCACTAGGCGATTGGCTTCGGACAGGGGCGAGCGGAAGATCGGGTGGGGCACGGGCCGGAAGTTCACGACGATGCGCGCGTCCCTTCCTGCCAGCCGCTTGCCGGTGCGGATGTAGAAGGGCACGCCGGCCCAGCGCCAGTTGCAGATCTCGGTGCGCAGGGCGACAAAGGTCTCGGTCTGGCTGCCCGCCGCCACGCCTTTTTCCTGCTGGTAGGCCGGCACGGGCTGGCCCTGGCTGGCGCCGGCCAGGTACTGGCCGCGCACCACGTGCTGGCTCAGGGTTTCCGGCGTCCAGGGCCTGAGCGACTGCAGCACCTTGAGCTTTTCGTCGCGGATGGCATGGGCCGATGCGTTGATCGGCGGCTCCATGCCGATGGCGCACAGCAGCTGCAGCGCATGGTTTTGCACCATGTCGCGCAGCGCGCCGGTCTGGTCGTAAAACGCGCCCCGGCTTTCCACGCCCAGTTCCTCGGCGATGGTGATCTGGATGTTGGCAATGGTCTCGCGCCGCCACAGCGGCTCGAACAGCGCATTGCCAAAGCGCAGCGCCAGAAGGTTCTGCACAGAGGGCTTGCCCAGGTAGTGGTCTATGCGGAACACCTGCTCTTCGCGCAGCACCTTGCGCAGCGTGGCATTGATGGCCTGGTTGGAGGCCAGGTCGTGGCCCAGCGGCTTTTCCAGCACCACGCGGGTACGCGGGCCGTTCAGGCCCACGGCGGCGATCTGCTCGCAGACCGTGGTGAACAGGCTGGGGGCGGTGGCCACGTACATCACCACCGTTTCTGCGTCGCGCGCGGCCAGCGCCTGTGCCAGCTTCCCGTAGTCGGCGGGCTGCGACAGGTCCATGCGCAGGTAGTGCAGCAGGTCTGCGAAGCGGGCGAATTCCTCGGGGTTGGGGCGCTTGGACAGCTCGACGCCGTCAAAGCGCGACTGGATGAGGGCGCGGTACTGGTCGTCGCTCAGGTCATCGCGGGCCACGCACAGGATGCGGCCGCCCTCGGGCAGGGTGCCATGGCGAAACGCCTGGAACAGCGCCGGCATGAGCTTGCGCCATGCCAGATCGCCCGTGCCGCCAAACAAGACCAGATCGAAACCCATGTTGCCTCCCGAGGTGAATATTTTGGTAACTGAGTTACCAATTTTTGAGGAAATCGAATAAATTATAGAGGTACCACGTCATTTGATTGAAGCTTCAGATGATGATTGTTGTAATTTGATTACTTCTCTGCAAGAAGCCCTGTCGGTGAACCCCATGCTTATCCGTTGCGATCACGCCCTCGCCTGGCCTCTTTTGCAAAACCACGCCCGGGCCGTGATGCCCGAGTTCGACCTGCGCGGTGCCTTCGCCTCTGACCCCGCCCGGTTCGCGCGCTTCAGCCAGGAGGCTCCGCACTGCTTTGCGGACCTGTCCAAGAATCTGTGGGACGCGCAGGCCGAAGACCTGCTGCTGCAGCTGGCCCGCGATTGCGAGGTGGAGCGCCAGCGCGACGCCATGTTCGCGGGCGAGGCCGTCAACTCCACCGAGGGGCGTGCGGCGCTGCACACGCTGCTGCGCCATCCGCCCGGCAATGCGCCGCCGGGCCTGGCCTGGGCGCTGGCCCAGGTGCACGAGACGCTGGATGCCATGCTGGCCTATGCCGAGCGCGTGCGTGCGGATGCGGATATCACCGATGTGGTGTGCATGGGCATAGGCGGATCGGGTCTGGGGCCGCAGATGGCGGTCCAGGCGCTGCAAGGCCTGGGCGATGCGCGCCGGCGCATGCACTTCGTCTCGAATGTGGATGGCCATGCGCTGCAGGCCGTGCTCGTGGGCCTGCAGCCGCGCAGCACGCTGTTCATCGTGGCCTCCAAGGTGTTCAACACGCAGGAGACGCTGACCAATGCGCGCAGCGCACTCGACTGGTTCCACGCAAACGGCGGCAGCGAGGTGTCCCGCCATTTCGTCGCGCTGACCACCCATGCCGCTGCGGCGGCGCAGATGGGCATCACCACCACCTTCGGCTTCTGGGACTGGGTGGGCGGGCGCTATTCGCTGTGGTCGTCCATCGGACTGCCGGTGGCCGTTGCCGTAGGCGCTGCCGCGTTTCGCGCCATGCTGGCCGGTGCGCACGCCATGGACATGCATTTCCGCACGTCGCCGCTGCAGGCCAATCTGCCCGTGCGCCTGGGCCTGCTCGACGTCTGGTACCGCAATCTGCTGGGCTTTGGCAGCCGCTGCATCGCGCCCTACCACGCAGGCCTGCGGCGCCTGCCGGCCTATCTGCAGCAACTGGAGATGGAGAGCAACGGCAAGCGCGTGGACCGGCAGGGCCGGCCGCTGGCGCTGGGCTCGGCACCCGTGCTCTGGGGTGAGCCCGGCACGGATGGGCAGCATGCCTTCTTCCAGATGCTGCACCAGGGCAGCGACATCGTGCCGCTGGAGATCATTGCGGTGAAGCAGGCTTCGCACACCTTGCCAGGCCACCAGGAACAGTTGCTGGCCAACGCGCTGGCCCAGGCCCAGGCCCTGATGCAGGGGCGCGCCAGCGAGGACGGGCACCGCCATTTCCCCGGCAACCGTCCCAGCAGCTTCCTGCTGCTGGACGCGCTCACGCCTGCGGCGCTGGGCGCGCTGGTTGCGCTGCAGGAGCACCGCGTGTTCGTGGCCGGCGCGCTGTGGGGCATCAACAGCTTCGACCAATGGGGGGTGGAGCTGGGCAAGCTGCTGGCGCGTGACCTTCAGCTGCGCCTGGGCAATGGCGACATGGCGGGGCTGGACGCCTCCACCGCCGGCCTGCTGCAGCGGCTGCGGGCCTGATGGCCTGAGGGCCTGGCCCCGCTCTACGCCTCCCGGAAACAGTTGACCGGCAGCCCTGGCACCTCGACGCGGCAATGCATCAGCGCCCCGGCAGGCACGGCGGCCCGGCGTTCTTCCTCGGGGCGGCCGTGCGAGGCGGAGGTGATGTAGAGCGTGCGCAGGTCTTCTCCGCCCAGGCAGACCATGGTGGGGCAGCGCACGGGCGTCTCGATGCGCTGCACGACTTCGCCCTGCGGGTCCAGCCGCAGCACGCAGCCGCCTTCGTACATGGCCACCCAGTAGTGGCCCCGGGTGTCGACGCAGGCACCATCGGGCCGGCCGCCGTACAGGCGCCCTTGCGTGCGGGGCGCGAAGGCCTTCCACAGTGCGCGGGCCCCCAGCGTGCCGGTATCCAGGTCGAAGGCAAAGCGGTCTATGCGGTGTGCGGGCGTGTCGGCCCAGTACAGCCATGCGTCGTCGGGGCTGAAGGCCAGCCCGTTGGCCGTGGTGCAGTCGCCTGCCATGCGCTGGACCGCGTAGCCGCCGTTGTCCACCGCGCGCAGGCACCACAGTGCCGCCTCGGGCGCGGTCTTTGGTGCGAACAGGGAGCCGGCCCAGAAGCGGCCGGCTCGGTCGCAGCGGCCGTCGTTGAGGCGGAACTGGCGTGGATCGTGGTCCAGGCCGGCCAGCATGGTGATGTGGCCGGTGGCCGGATCCAGCAGGCCGAAGCCGTCTCGCAGGCCGATGACGATGCGGCCCTTGTCCGTGGGCGCGCAGCAGCCGGGCTCGCTGGGCGTGGCCCAGCTTTGCTGCTGGCCGCTGGCCGGGTCCCAGGCATGGATGCGCAGGCCCTGGATATCGCACCAGTAGAGCCGGCGATCAGCGGGGTGCCAGAAGGGCGATTCGCCCAGGGCGCTGGGAGGAACCGGGGCGATCTGCATGGCCATGGTCTGCTCGCTGGAAGTCATGGCCAGCATTCTAGGAGCGGCTCTCGCCAGACCGCTGCTCGCAGATAGTGTGTTGCGCAGATCAGGGATATCTCTAGCCAGGTATGTGCATAGAAGTATCAGCGGCCGGGCTGCCCGTACCAATGCACCCGCAGGCCTGTCCCCACAATCGGTCACCAGCGGCAGGGATGGACCGCGAAGACCACAGCATTCATTGCGAAGGAGACAGACATGCACAGCTTGCTCAGGGCGGGCGCGGCGCTGGCCGTGGCCGCATCGGCCGCCGGCGCACAGGCCGACACCGAACTCGTGATTGCGACCGTGAACAACGGCCACATGATCGAGATGCAGAAACTCTCTGCCCGCTTCGAGCAGGCCCATCCCGGCATCACGCTCAAATGGGTCACGCTGGAAGAGGGCATGCTGCGCCAGCGAGTGACCACCGACATCGCCACCAAGGGCGGCCAGTTCGACGTGATGACGGTGGGCCTGTACGAGGTGCCGATCTGGTCGAGGAATGGCTGGCTGCTGCCGATTGCCACCGATGCCGCCTATGACGCAGACGACTTGCTGCCTTCCATCCGCAAGGGCCTGTCGCACGAAGGCAGGCTCCACGCCCTGCCGTTCTATGGCGAGGCATCGATGCTCATGTACCGCCGTGATCTGGCCGAAAAGGCGGGTTTCACCATGCCCGCGCAGCCGAGCTGGGAGCAGGTGCGGGAATTTGCCGCCAAGGCCCATGATCCCAAGGCTGGCGTCTACGGCATCTGCCTGCGCGGCAAGCCGGGCTGGGGTGACAACATGGCCCTGGTCACCACCATGGTCAACACCCACGGTGGCCAGTGGTTCGACATGCAATGGAAGCCGCAGCTGGACACACCGGCCTGGAAGAAGGCGGTGGGTTTCTATGTGGAGCTGCTGAAGGCCTACGGGCCGCCCGGCGCATCGGCCAACAGCTTCAACGAGAACCTGGCGCTGTTCAACGAGGGCAAGTGCGCGGCCTGGGTCGATGCCAGCATTGCGGCCTCGTTCGTGGGCGATCCACGGCAGTCCAAGGTGGCCGGCAAGGTGGCGTATGCGGCCGCTCCCGTGGCCTCCACGCCCAAGGGGGCGACGTGGCTGTGGACCTGGAACCTGGCCATTCCCGCCAGCTCCAGGAAGGTGGATGCGGCCCAGGCCTTCATCAAATGGGCCACTTCCAAGGAGTATGTGCAGCTGGTGGCGCGCGAGCATGGCTGGCGCGCCGTTCCCACGGGCACGCGGCAGTCCACCTATGCGAGCGCCGAGTTCCAGAAAGTCGCGGACTTTGCCGGCGCCGAGAAAAGCGCCATCGACAGCGTGAGCCTGAGCGATGCGACCGAGCCGCGCTCACCCTACATCGGCGTGCAGTACGTGGCCATCCCCGAGTTCCAGGCCATAGGCATTGCCGTGGGGCAGCAAGTCAGTGCGGCGCTGTCGGGCAAAGCCACGGTGGAGCAGGCGCTCAAGACCTCGCAGACCCTGGCGGACCGCGAGATGAGGAAAAGCGGCTACTACAAGTGATGGCTGCCTCGATGCTTCGACCAAGCCCCGCGCCCATGACGCGCCTGCTGCCCCGCGCGCTCATGGCTCCCGCCGTGGCCGTGCTGCTGTGCTGGATGCTGGTGCCGCTGCTGATGACGGTGTATTTCTCGTTCGTCGACTACAACCTCATGCAGCCGGGCGGCCACCCCTTCGTGGGCCGGCGCAACTACGAGTTCTTCGTCACCGACCCGGACTTCATGCCCGCCGTGCGCCAGACCCTGGTGTTCCTGGCCAGCGTGGTGTCGATCACCGTGGTGCTGGGCGTGCTGCTGGCGCTGCTGGTCAACGAGCCATTTCCGGGCCGCGGCATGGTGCGCGTGCTGCTGATCTCGCCCTTCTTCGTGATGCCCGCCGTCAACGCGCTGCTGTGGAAGCACATGATGATGAATCCCATCTACGGCGTGCTGGCCAGCCTGTGCAGGGCGCTGGGCCTGGAGCCTGTGGACTGGCTGACCGAGGTGCCGCTGCTGTCCGTGGTCATCATGGTGTCCTGGCAGTGGCTGCCTTTTGCCTGCCTGATCTTCATCACCTCGCTGCAGTCGCTGGACCGCGAGCAGATGGAGGCGGCGCGCATGGACGGCGCCAATGCCCTGCAACGTTTCCACCACCTCACGCTGCCCCATCTGGCCCGACCGATGGCGGTGGTGGTGATGATCGAGATGATCTTCCTGCTGGGCGTGTTTGCGGAGATCGCCATCACCACGGCGGGAGGCCCGGGCAACGAGAGCACCAACCTCACCTATCTCATCTACAAGCAGTCGCTGATGCATTTCGACGTGGGCGTGGCCTCTGCGGGGGCATTGTTCGCCGTGGTGCTGGCCAACATCGTTGCCGTCTTCCTGATCCGCATCGTCGGCAAGAGCCTGGACTGAGCGCATGACGGCCCCTTCACTTTCCACCGCCTTGCGTGCCGCCGCGGCCTGGGCGCTGGCGCTGCTGCTGTTCTTTCCGCTGGGCTGGCTGTTCCTGACCGCGTTCAAGACCGAGCTGCAGGCCATTGCCGTGCCGCCGCTGTTCGTGTTCGAGCCCACGCTGGCCAACTTCGGCGAGGTGCAGCAGCGCAGCAACTACCTGCTGCACGCGCGCAACTCCTTGGTCACCAGCCTGGGGTCCACCCTGGCGGGCCTGGCCATCGCCGTGCCCGCCGCCTATTCGATGGCCTTCTTTCGCACGCGGCGCACACGCGATGTGCTGATGTGGATGCTGTCCACCAAGATGATGCCCGCCGTGGGCGCATTGCTGCCCATCTACGTGCTGGCCCAGGGCGCCGGCCTGCTGGACACGCTCACGGTGCTGACCGTGGTCTTCACGCTGTCCAACCTGCCCATCATGGTGTGGATGCTCTACAGCGCGTTCAAGGACATCCCGCACGAGATCCTCGAAGCCGCGCGCATGGATGGCGCCGGCCTGTGGGCCGAGTTCCGCCATGTGGTGCTGCCGCTGGCGCTGGGCGGCATTGCCTCCACGGGCCTGCTGTGTCTGGTGCTGAGCTGGAACGAGGCCTTCTGGTCGCTCAACCTCAGCAGCGCGCGCGCCGGCACGCTGGCCACGCTGATCGCCTCCTACTCCAGCCCCGAGGGGCTGTTCTGGGCCCGTCTTTCGGCCGCCTCGCTTTTGGCCATCGCGCCCATCGTGGTGTTCGGCTGGTTCAGCCAGAAGCAACTGGTGCAGGGCATGACCTTCGGCGCCGTCAAGTAGCCGCTCTTCCAACC
This sequence comes from Delftia sp. PX-1, assembly GCF_055797465.1. NCBI lineage: Bacteria > Pseudomonadati > Pseudomonadota > Betaproteobacteria > Burkholderiales > Comamonadaceae > Delftia > Delftia sp. PX-1. The sequence goes on along the minus strand of NZ_CP184763.1, from coordinate 5,817,543 downwards.
AAGAAAACCATGGCCTATCTGCAACTGCAAGACATGCGCAAGAGCTTTGGCGAGGCGCACATCATCCGTGGCGTGGACCTCGCCATCGAGCGCGGCGAGTTCATCGTCTTCGTCGGCCCCTCGGGCTGCGGAAAATCCACGCTGCTGCGCCTGATCGCGGGGTTGGAGTCCGTCAGCGCGGGCCATCTGCTGCTCGATGGGCGCGACATCACGCACGCGCCCTCGGGCCGGCGCGATCTGGCCATGGTGTTCCAGAGCTATGCGCTGTACCCGCACATGAGCGTGTACGACAACATGTCCTTTGCGCTGCGCCTGGCGGGCGTGCCGCGCAAGGAGATATTGCGCAAGGTCGGCCGGGCGGCAGCAACGCTCAATCTCACGGCCTGCCTGGAGCGCCGCCCGGGCGAGCTGTCGGGCGGGCAGCGCCAGCGCGTGGCCATCGGACGCGCCATCGTGCGCGAGCCCAAGGTCTTCCTGTTCGACGAGCCGCTGTCCAATCTGGATGCGGCGCTGCGCGGCAACACGCGCGTGGAAATCCTCAAGCTGCACCGTGCATTGGGCGCCACCACCATCTATGTGACGCACGACCAGGTGGAGGCCATGACCCTGGCCGACCGCGTGGTGGTGATGCGCGACGGCGCCATCGAGCAGGTGGGCTCTCCTCTGGAGCTCTATGACCGCCCGGCCAACCGCTTTGTCGCGCAGTTCATCGGCATGCCGCCGATGAACCTGCTGGCGGCCCATGCCGTGCCGGGCCTGTCGGCCAGCACGCAGGGGCGCTTGCCGCGGGACGGCACGCTGGGCATACGCCCCGAGGCGCTGCGCCTGTCCCAGGCAGATGCAGGTCCCAGTGATGGGGCTGGCGTCCAGGGGCGCGTGGACCTGATCGAAGCCTTGGGTGCCGACACGCTGGTCCATGTGGACGTGGCCGGCGTGCCGCTGGTGGCGCGCCAGACCGAGCGCATGCCGCTGGCCGTGGGCGATGGGGTGAGGGTGTCCCTCGACCCGGGCTGCATGCTCCATCTGTTCGACCGCGATGGCCGTGCGCTGGCGGCCTGCTGAGCCTGGCGGCCGAGCCCTGCCTTCTTCTTTCCGTCTCTTCCCATCCCTTTGTCCGGGACACCATGAACGCGACTGCCCCCTCCCTTTCCCGCCCCACGGTGCTGCACCTGGGGCTGGGCTCTTTCCATCGCGCGCACCAGGCTGCCTACCAGCAGCGATTGATGGATGCGGGCGACACGCAGTGGGCGCTGGCGGGCGCCAACCTGCGCCCTGACATGGCGCAGACGCTGGACGCCCTGGTGCGACAAGGCGGTGCCTACACGCTGGAGACGATTGCGCCCAACGGCACGGTGCACTACCAGTGGATGGATGCCTTGAGCGAGGTGATTCCGTACGCGCCCGGGCTGGCCGCCGTCGTGCAGCGGGGCGCCTGGCCGGCCACCCGCATCATCTCCTTCACGGTCACCGAGGCCGGTTACTGCCTGGATGGTCAGGGAGCGCTCGACGCCGCGCATCCCGATCTGGCGCAGGACCTGGAGCGCGCACGCCGGGGAGAGGCGGGGACCACCCTCTATGGCGTGCTCTGCGCCATCCTGCAGGCGCGCCGCGCCACCGATGCCGGCCCCGTCACGCTGCTGAGCTGCGACAACCTGCGCCACAACGGCGACCGCCTGCGCTCCGGCCTGCTGGCCTTCATGCGCCAGGCACAGCTGCATGGGCTGGCCGACTGGGCACAGCGGCATACCAGCTGCCCCAACGCCATGGTCGATCGCATCACTCCCCGCCCGCCACCTGAGCTGCGCGCGCGCGTGCTGGCCGCCACCGGCCGCGACGACGAGGCCGCGGTGATGGCCGAGCGCTTCACGCAATGGGTGATCGAGGACCGCTTCATTGCCGGGCGCCCCGCCTGGCAGACCGTGGGCGTGGAGCTGGTACCCTCGGTGGCGCCTTACGAAGAGGCCAAGATCCGCATCCTCAACGCCAGCCACAGCTGCATCGCCTGGGCCGGGACGCTGGCGGGCCTGGAGCATATCCACGAAGGCTGCGCCGTGCCCGCGATACGCCAAATGGCCTGGGACTACGTGACCCGGGATGTGATCGCCTGCCTTTGCGCACCGGGCCGGCCCAGCCCGCTGGACCTGCCGGCCTACCGTGACACGGTGCTGGAGCGCTTTGGCAATGCGGCCCTGCGCGACACCAACCAGCGTGTGGCGGCCGATGGGTTTGCCAAGATCCCCGGCTTCATCGCGCCCACGCTGCGCGAGCGGCTGGCGGACAACGCCGCCATCGATGCCGCGGCCATGCTGCCTGCGCTGTTCCTGGCCTTCCTGCAGCGCTGGCACCGGGGCACACTGCCCTATGCGTACCAGGACCAGGCCATGGACCCGGCGGTGGCGCATGCCATCTGCGCGGCGCCCGATCCCGTGGCCTCGCTGTGCGCCGAGCCGCTGCTGTGGGGCGAGGTGGCAGGCCATCCGCAGCTGGTGGAGTCGGTGCGCCGGGCCTCGGAGCGGGTACGGGCATTTGTGGACAGAACCGAAACATGCACAAGGCGGAGCTGACATGCGCATAGCCATCGTGGGCGAGGCCCTGATCGATTTCACCGCCACGGGTGGCCTGGCCTTCCAGGGCCATGAGGGCGGGGCGCCCGCCAATGGCGCCATCGCGGCGGCACGGCTGGGGCAGGCCACGGGCCTTGTCTCGCAGCTCTCGGAGGACCTATTTGGCGAGCGCCTGTTCGCGCACCTGCAGCGCAACGGCGTGGACATGCGCCTGGTGCAGCGCTGCAGCGCGCCCAGCACGCTGGCCTTTGTGGAGCGCGGCGAACACACCAACCGCTATGCCTTCTACATGCAGGGCACGGCCGACACGCTGTGGGCGCCTGCCGAGCTGCCGAAGTTGCCGGACGAATGCCGCATCCTGCAGTTCGGCTCCATCGCGCTGCTGCATGCGCCGGCGGGGCCGCGCATCCTGGATCTGGTGGCCGCGCAGCGCGGTCGGCGCCTCATCGTCTTCGACCCCAATGTGCGTCCCACGCTGATCCGCGATGCGCAGGCCTTCCGGCGCGACTGCCTGGCCTGGCTGGCCCTGGCCGACCTGGTCAAGCTCAGCGACGAGGATGCGGCCTTCATCGCGCCCGGTCAGCCGGTGCTGGAGGCTGCCGGGAGCTGGCTGTCGCGCGGGCCCAGGGCCGTGGTGCTCACGCAGGGGGCCGAGGGCGCCACCTTGCTGCGCGCAGGTCGCGCTCCGCTGTCGGTGCGCCCGCCTGCAGTGCCGCTGGCGGACACCATCGGCGCGGGCGACACCTTTGGCGCGGCACTGTCCGTGGCGTTGCTTGAGCGCGGCGTGGAGCAGGCGCAGCAGTTGCAGTCCCTGCCAGATGCCGCGTGGCGCGAGGTGCTGCGCTTTGCGGCCACGGCTGCCGCGCTCAACTGCACGCGCGCCGGCGCCCAGCCGCCCTGGCGTGCGGAGCTGGATGCCGCGCTTGCGGGCCTGGATGCTGCGCAGGCGCAGCAGCACCACAGGGCGTAGCGGCCGCCGGTGTTACCGTGCGCCCTGTGCCCGTCTCCATCGTCCCTGATTGACCGACTGCCATGCCCAGCACACGCCGCCGCCCGCCGCGCCAGCGCCATCCCGAACTGGAGCGCGACTTTGTCCGCACGCCCGCCCTGGGCTATGAAGACGTGGAGGGCAGTGGCCTGGTGCGCTGCCTGGCGCATGGTTTCCCGAGTCCGCTGGTGCGCTGGCATTTCCATGACGAGTACGAACTGCATCTCATCACCCACACCTCGGGCCGTGCCTTCGTGGGTGACTGGATAGGGCCGTTCGAGCCGGGCCACCTCGTGCTGTGCGGGCCGCGCCTGCCGCACAACTGGATATCGTTCGACGTGCCCGAGGCCGGCGCGCCCGAACGCGATCTCGTCATCCTGTTCAACCACGATCCCATTGCCCGTGCGGCCGAGCAGATCCCCGAGATGCGCGAGGTGCTGCAGCTGCTGGATCGCGCGCGGCACGGCATCGAGTTCTTCGGCATGGCCGAGGCAGCGCGCGTGCACTGGGAGGCGGTCCGGGGTGCGCGCGGCATGCGCCGCTTCGCGGCCTTTTGTGATCTGCTGTCCGATCTTTCCGAATGCACGGACTACCGGCTGCTGTCGGCCGTGCAGATGCAGGGCGTGCAGGCCGAGGCCCAGGTGGACCAGATCAACGAGGTGGTCAACCGCATCATGGCGCGCGTGAACGAGCCGCTGAGCCTGGCGGACGTGGCGGCCGAACTGGGCATGAGCGAAAGCCGCTTCAGCCGTTTCTTTCGCCGTGCCACAGGCAACAGCTTCACCGACTTTGTCAGCCGCGTGCGCATCAACAGTGCCTGCCATCTGCTCATGCAGACCGATTGCTTCATCGCCGATATCTGTTTTCAGGTCGGCTTCAGCAATCTGGCCAACTTCAACCGGCGCTTCCTTGAAATCAAGGGGATGACGCCCTCGGAATTCCGCAGGCAGGCCGAAAGCCGCTTCGGCGCGGGCTGAGGCGGGCGAGGGACCTGGAATCCGGGAAAGAAGGGGTGTGGTATTGCGCGCCACATGGGTAGAGCCCTTATTGCCGCGCTGGCACAGATCGATATGCTGGGTTGCGAAAAACACATGTTCCGCACCGGATCCGTGGCCAGTTTGTGACCACGATCAAGGAATGTGTCTTCCTCTGCGCGCAGGGGCGAAAGCAGGGTTCCTGACGATATCAATCACAGGGGGCCCCATTGTAGAATCCGCCGAATTTTGCGCTTTCAACAACAGAACCACGCCCTCGATATGAAGTTGCTTGCCTCTTTGCTGACGGCTGCCATTCTTGCTGCAGCCCCCGCCTTTCCCGCTTTCTCCGCTGGCGAGGCACCTGCTGCCCCGGCTCAGCCGAAGGCGGCCAAGGCCGATCTGGCGAAGGGCGAGGCCAGCTACACCGCCGTCTGCGCGGCATGCCATGCGGCTGACGGCAATTCGACGGTGCCCATCCAGCCCAAGCTGGCCGGCCAGCATCCCGAGTACCTGGTCAAGCAGTTGCTGGAGTTCAAGGACGACAAGCGCAAGGACCCGGTGATGAAGGGCTTTGCCAGCATGCTCAGCGAGCCTGACATGAAGAACATCGCCGCCTGGCTGCATGCGCAAAAGCCCAAGGACGGCTTTGCTAAGGACAAGGACCTGGTGGCCATGGGCGAGCGCATCTACCGTGGTGGCATCCAGGAGCGCAACATCGCCGCCTGCGCAGGCTGCCACAGCCCCAACGGCGCCGGCATCCCGGCCCAGTACCCGCGTCTGGCCGGCCAGCACGCCGACTACACCACCACCCAGCTCACGGCCTTCCGTGACGGCAAGCGCGGCAATAGCATTCAGATGACGCAGGTTGCTGCCAAGCTTAACGATCGCGAAATCAAGGCCGTGGCAGACTACATCGCTGGCCTGCGTTGATGTGCTCCCGGAACCGATGCGGTTCCCAGGGTAATCACCGGGAACCTATTGCCCTATAGACGCCCCAAGCCAGGCGGGTCCATCGCATGAATGCAGATGGTCCCGCTTTTTTCATTCGGGTTTTGGTTTTTCGCTCTTCATGTCAGACAACTCTTCCGGTGCCGCTCTTGCCTCCCCCCGCCCGCAGGCCGCGCGCGCGATGCTGGAGCTGCTGGCATCGATGCGCTTTGCGATCTCGCTGCTGACGGTCATCTGCATTGCCTCGGTGATCGGCACCGTGCTCAAGCAGCATGAGCCGGTGGGCAACTACGTCAACCAGTTCGGACCGTTCTGGGCCCAGCTGTTTCTTGCGCTCAAGCTCAATGCGGTCTACAGCGCCTGGTGGTTCCTGCTGATCCTGGCCTTTCTGGTGATCAGCACCTCGCTGTGCGTGGCACGCCATGCGCCCAAATACCTGGCCGATCTGCGCAATTTCAAGGAAAACGTTCGCGAGCAAAGCCTCAAGGCCTTCAGCCACCGTGCGCAGAATGTGGTGCCCGGCAGCACCGAGGAAGCCGCCAGGCGCCTGGGCCAGCAGCTGGTGTCGGGCGGCTGGAAGGTGCGGCTGCAGCAGCGCGATACGGCGGCCGGTCCCGGCACGGGCTGGATGCTGGCGGCCAAGGCGGGCGCGGCCCACAAGCTGGGCTACATCGCCGCCCATGGCGCCATCGTGCTGATCTGCCTGGGGGGGCTGTTCGACGGTGACCTTATCGTGCGTGCGCAGATGTGGCTGGGAGGCAAAACACCTTATACCGGCGGTGGCCTGATCTCCGAGGTGTCCGAGCAGCACCGGCTGAGCGAACGCAACCCCACCTTCCGCGGCAACCTGCTGGTGACCGAGGGCGGCACGGCGGGCACGGCCATCCTGTCGCAGTCCGATGGCGTGCTGCTGCAGGAGCTGCCCTTTGCGGTGGAGCTCAAGAAGTTCATCGTCGAGTACTACTCCACGGGCATGCCCAAGCTGTTTGCCAGCGAGGTCGTCATCCACGACAAGGCCACGGGCGAGAAGCTGGAAAAGCGCATCGAGGTCAACCACCCGGCCAGCTACCGCGGCATCGAGATCTACCAGTCCAGCTTTGATGACGGCGGCTCGTCGGTGAAGCTGCATGCCGTGCCGCTGGAGGCCGGGACCAAGCCCTTCGATGTCGAGGGCGTGATTGGCGGCTCCAGCCAGTTCACGCGCAAGCTCGCCGACGGCAAGGACGAGGCGCTGACGCTGGAGTTTGCCGAGCTGCGCACCATCAACGTCGAGAACTTCGGCGGTGCGGGCGGCGCCAGTGGCAGCGCCACCGATGTGCGCAAGGTGGACCTGAAGCAGGCCATCGACGAGCGCCTGGGCGCGGCCCACAAGACCGTGACCAAGAAGGAGCTGCGCAACATCGGCCCCAGCATCCGCTACAAGCTGCGCGATGCCGCGGGCCAGGCGCGCGAGTTCCAGAACTACATGCTGCCCGTGGACACGGGCGACGGCCAGCGCGTGTTCCTGCTGGGCGTGCGCGACAACCAGGCCGACGCCATGCGCTATCTGCGCATTCCCGCCGACCCCGAAAGCGAAATGGACACCTTCCTGCGCCTGCGCAGCGCGCTGCAGGATCCCAAACTGCGCGAGCAGGCGGCCCGGGCCTATGTGGCCAAGGCCATCGATTCCTCGCGCGCCGAGCTGAGCGGTGCGCTGGCGCAGTCGGCCACCAAGGCGCTGGAGCTGTTCGCGGGACAGACCGACAAGAAGGGGCCCGATGGCAAGCCGCTGGGCGGGCTGCAGGCCATCTCCGATTTCATGGAAAGCAATGTGCCCGCGGCCGAGCGTGAACGCGCGGGCGAGGTGCTGGTGCGCATTCTCAATGGCGTGCTGTTCGAGATGGCCCAGATCGTGCGGGCCCAGGCCGGCCAGGCACCGCTGGAGCCCAGCGAGCAGACGCAGTCCTTCATGACACAGGCCGTGTTCTCGCTCAGCGACGCGCAGTTCTACCCCGTGCCCATGGTCTTCATGCTGCAGGACTTCAAGCAGGTGCAGGCCAGCGTGTTCCAGGTGGCGCGTGCGCCGGGCAAGAACGTGGTGTATCTGGGCTGCCTGTTTCTCATCATCGGCGTGTTCTGCATGCTGTACGTGCGCGACCGCCGCATCTGGATCTGGCTCACGCCCCGCGATGGCCAAAGCCATGCCGAAATGGCCTTGTCCACCAATCGCAAAACGCTCGATGGTGATAGAGAATTCGCCATGCTGGCCGGCAAGCTGATAGGCGCCGAGCCCATCCACAAGAAACCCCCCGGAGGTTCCGCATGAACACCGCCACCACGACGACTTTGACGCTCAACGAGGGCTTCTTCGCCCGCCGCAACTGGTTCGACTGGGTGTTTGCGGCCCTCGTGGCGGCGGGGCTGCTCTATGCGCTGCAGCGCTATGGCGAGTACATGGATGTCTACGAGAAGTGCATCCTGGTCGGCACCATTCCCGCGGCCATCTGGCTGGGCTGGTTCTGGCGCTCGCTGCGGGCGCTGATGCTGGTGGTGGCCGGGCTGTCGCTGCTGGCCATTGCGCTGTACCAGGGGCCGGAGGGGGCGCAGCTGGCGCGCTCGGACACGGTGTTCGGCCTCAAGTACTTCCTGTCCAGCCAGTCGGCCATCCTCTGGATGAGCATGGTGTTCTTCATCAGCACCGTCTTCTACTGGATCGGCATGTTTGCGCGGGGCGAGGGCACGGCGCTGTCGCTGCTGGGCTCGCGCCTGGCCTGGCTGGCCGTGACGCTGGCGCTGGTGGGCACCATGGTGCGCTGGTACGAGAGCTATCTGATCGGCCCTGACGTGGGGCACATCCCGGTCAGCAACCTCTATGAAGTGTTCGTCATGTTCTGCTGGATGACGGCGCTGTTCTATCTGTACTACGAACAGCACTACGACACGCGCGCCCTGGGTGGCTTCGTGATGCTGGTGGTCAGCGCGGCCGTGGGCTTTTTGCTGTGGTACACGCTGGTGCGCGAGGCGCACGAGATCCAGCCCCTGGTGCCGGCGCTCAAGAGCTGGTGGATGAAGCTGCATGTGCCGGCCAACTTCATCGGCTACGGCACCTTCGCGCTGGCTGCCATGGTCTCCTTCGCCTACCTCATCAAGCAGCAGGCCACGGAGACGCGCTGGTACAAGCTCGCCCCGCTGTGGATGCTGGGCGTGGTGCTGTGCTTCGAGCCCATCGTTTTCCGCAAGGGTGCGACCGACAACGGCGGCAGCTACTGGATGGTGTACTTCGGCGTCTCGGCGCTGATCGTGGCCGGCATCCTGCTGGCGCGCAAGCGCATCGCCGAGCGGCTGCCCAGCTTCGAGCTGCTGGACGATGTGATGTACAAGTCCATCGCCGTGGGCTTTGCCTTCTTCACCATCGCCACCGTGCTGGGCGCGCTGTGGGCGGCCGAGGCCTGGGGTGGCTACTGGAGCTGGGACCCCAAGGAGACCTGGGCGCTGATCGTCTGGCTCAACTACGCGGCCTGGCTGCACATGCGCCTGGTCAAGGGGCTGCGCGGCACCGTGTCCGCCTGGTGGGCGCTGGGCGGGCTGGCCATCACCACCTTCGCCTTCCTGGGCGTGAACATGTTCCTGTCGGGACTGCACAGCTACGGCGAGCTGTGATCCGCTGCTGATTCGGACCGCCGCCGAACAAAGGGCTGCATGCGCCGGCGCGCATGCAGCCCTTTTTGTATCCGGCTCTTTTTCATGGCAGTTGAGGCTGGGGCGTAGCATGGAACTTGCGCGGGCCTGCAAGGCTCCCAATCGTCATGCCGCCCGGTACCCCTGCCGCAGCAGGCACTTTCGGAGATTCCCATGCTGATCCGCTCCCACGACAACGGCTTCCAACATCCGCAAGGCAGCGAAATCACGCCCCGGGCGAGCTACCTGCAGCGCCGGGCCTGGCTGCAGTACCTGGCCGCAGGTTCGGCCGGTGCCGCCTTGCCGGGCTGGGCGGCAGGCGTGCAGCGCCCCGGCAAGCTGGCGGCGCTGGCTTCCGTGCCTTCGCAGGTGCCGGGTGCGAACTCCATGGAGCGCGTCACCGCCTATGCCGATGCGTCGCAGTACAACAACTTCTACGAATTCGGCCTGGACAAGGACGATCCTGCCAAGAACGCCCACACGCTCAAGACGCGGCCGTGGACAGTGAAGATCGAAGGCCTGGTCCAGCAGCCGCAGACACTGGACCTGGATGCGCTGCTCAAGCTCGCACCGCTGGAAGAGCGCATCTACCGGCTGCGCTGCGTGGAAGGCTGGTCCATGGTGATTCCCTGGGTCGGCTATTCCCTGGCCGAGCTGCTGCGCAAGGTGCAGCCGCTGGGCAGTGCCAAGTACGTGGAATTCGTGACCCTGGCCGACAAGGCGCAGATGCCGGGCCTGCGCAGCGGCGTGCTGGACTGGCCTTACACCGAGGGGCTGCGCCTTGATGAAGCCATGCACCCGCTGACGCTGCTGGCCTTCGGCATGTATGGCGAAGTGCTGCCCAACCAGAATGGCGCGCCCGTGCGGCTGGTCGTGCCGTGGAAATACGGCTTCAAGAGCGCCAAGAGCATCGTTGCCATCCGCCTGACCGACAAGGAGCCGGGCACGGCCTGGAACAAGGCGGCGCGCAACGAGTACGGCTTTTATTCCAATGTGAATCCGGACGTGCCGCACCCGCGCTGGAGCCAGGCCACGGAGCGGCGCATTGGCGAGGATGGCCTGTTCGCCAAGAAGCGCAAGACGCTGCTGTTCAACGGCTACGAAGCCCAGGTCGGCCAGCTCTACACGGGCATGGATCTGAAGAAGTTCTATTGATGCGGCCCATGCAATGACGGTGTTACAGCGCCTTTTGCTGCACCGGGCGGCCAAGCCGCTGGTGTTTCTTGTGTGCCTGTTGCCGTTTGCGTGGCTGCTGGCCGGAGCCATCCTGAACACTCTTGGCGCCAATCCGGCCGAGGCCCTGCTGCGCTCCACGGGCGACTGGACGCTGCGCTTTCTTTGCGTGGTGCTGGCCGTGACACCGCTGCGCCAGGCGCTGGGGCTGACGGCGCTGGCGCGCTTTCGGCGCATGCTGGGCCTGTATGTGTTCTTCTACGCCGTGCTGCACCTGCTGTGCTATGCGTGGTTCGACATGGGGCTGGACTGGGGCGAGATCGTGCTCGACATCCCCAAACGCCCGTTCATCCTCGTGGGCTTTGCGGCCCTGCTCTTGCTGACCGCGCTTGCCGCCACATCGCCGCACCGTGTGCTCCGGGCCATGGGCGCAAAGCGCTGGCAATGGCTGCACCGCTGCATTTATGCGGTGGCGCCGCTGGCCCTGCTGCATTTCTTCTGGATGCGCGCGGGCAAGAACAACTTCGCAGAGGTCGGCGTATACGCCGCCATTCTTGCGCTGCTGCTGGGCTGGCGTGTGGCCCATGCACTGCGCCGCCGGCGCGCCAGAAGCTAGCCCGCGACGGCGCGCAGGGCAGGGCGCAGCTGGCGGGTGACGGGGTCGATGTCCGCCATGGGCAACTGGTAGTTGCGCTGGTCGAACAGATCAATGCCGCACTGCAGGCCTTCCAGCCAGTTGAACAGGTCGGCAATCGCCTTGGCGCCCATGATGGGCGCGCCGTGCTGGGGCACGATCATGTCGATGGGCAGCTGGCGCGCCATCTGCACCCACAGCCGCAGGATCTTGTTGGAGACCATGTAGCGGCGGTGAAAGCCTTCCATGCGCGCGATGTGCGGCACCAGATCGGTCACCGGCACCTGTGCCTCGATGCCGTTCATCAGGGACACGCCCAGGTCGCCCGTAAACAGGATGCGGCTGACGGGATCGTAGAAGTGGAAGTTGCCCTCGGCATGCAGGAAGTGGGCGGGCAGCAGGTGCAGCTCATGGCGGCCCAGCGGCAGCCGGCCGCCGGCGTCCGGCACGCCGATCACGCGGTTCTCGGTCTTGCCGACCTTGGTGAAGTGGGGCGCAAAGCGCTCCCAGATGCGCGAGATCACCAACTGGGCCTTGGTGCTGGTCATCCAGCGATCCAGCGAGGCAATGATGTCGGGATCGGCGTGGGAGGCAATCAGATAGGAAAGCTTGTGCGGCGCGAAATGCCGAGACATGCCCATGAACAGCTCGTTGAACGCGAGATTGCCGCCCGGATCGATGATGGCGCCCGTGTCGTCATCGACGATGAGGAACTGGTTGGCCTGGATGGCCTGTCCATCTTCCTCGATGAGGTCGGTGAACATCAGGCAGGCGTGGTTTTTGTCTCGGTAAAGCTCTACGGGCATGGCGGGTTGTCGAGGGACAAGATGCGGTCACTCTAAGCGCCATGCCATGCAGCGGGGTTGACGTGCATCAAGCCGCAGTGCGGCTGCCGCGTCAGTCGGCCTGTGGCCTGCGGGAGTCCGAGGCGCCCGTGGGCGTGGAGCTTTCCTCGACGGCTGCATTGGAGGGGCCGGTCGGCAAGGTGGTGGGCGCCGGTGCGGGCGTTGCCCGCTCGGCCGGGCTGGAGATGCCCAGGGTCTGCGGCAGCGTGGCGCGGTGGCTGGCGGCTGGCGAGCTGGGCAGGAACAGAGGCCCCTTCTGCCCACAGGCCGCAAGGGACGCCGCACAGGCCCCAAGGGCAATGCACCTGACTAGAATTTGCGAGGCTTTCAACATAAGCGAATTGTAATGACCGACCAAGAATTTCTGGACCTTGCCGAACGACTGCTGCTGGCGGTGGAGCAAGACTGCGATCGCATCAACGATGAAACCGATGCCGACCTCGATGCCCAGCGCGTGGGAGGCATGGTGACCCTGGTCTTTGCCAACCGCAGCCAGATCGTGATCAACCAGCAAAAGCCGCTGCACGAGATCTGGCTGGCCGCCAAGGCCGGCGGCTTCCACTACCGCTACGACGCGTCGCAGGGCGCCTGGCTCGATACCAAGGGCGCGGGCGAGTTCTTCGCCAACCTGAGCCGCTACGCCACCGAGCAATCGGGCCTGGTGCTGCAGTTCTCGGCACGCTGAGACCCCGGCTTTCGGCTGGCTCCAAAAGAAAAGCCCGGCATGGCCGGGCTTTCTTGCGTGGTCGACCGCCTCAGTTGCGGAACAGGTCGAGGATGCGGTTGCGTTCCTCGGTGGCGGGCGGGGGCGTGGCGCCTGCGGCGCTGCCCGTGGATGCACTGTCCATGCCCAGGCTGCTGACGCCGCCGTTGCGCGCGTTTTCCTCGTAGTACCACTCGCCGCCCATGTTCACGACGCCGGGCGGCACGGGCATCTCGGCCACGGGAACGCCCTTGAGCGCGTGCTGCATGAAGCTGATCCAGATCGGCAGGCTCAGGCCGCCGCCGGTCTCGCGGCTGCCCAGGTTGCGCGGCGTGTCGTAGCCGATCCAGGATACGGCGGCCAGTGTGGGCTGGAAGCCCGCAAACCAAGCATCCACCGAATCGTTGGTCGTGCCGGTCTTGCCATACAGGTCGGGGCGCTTGAGCGTGGACTGCGCGCGCGCTGCCGTGCCAACGCGCGCCACGTCCTGCAGCAGGCTGTCCATGATGAAGGCGTTGCGCGCGTCAATGGCTTGGGGCAGTTCCTGCACCGGGGGCGGTGTGAATTCGGACAGGATGCGGCCTTTGTGATCGGTGACGCGGGAAATCAGCCAGGGATTGACGCGGTGGCCGCCGTTGGCGAACACGGAGTAGCCTGCCGCCAGCTGCAGCGGCGTGACGGCACCTGCGCCCAAAGCCATGGTCAGGTAGGCCGGGTGCTTGGCGGCGTCAAAGCCGAAGCGCGTGACCCACTCCTGGCCCTGCTTTGGCCCCACGGCCTGCAGCAGCCGGATGGAGATCATGTTCTTGGACTTGTTCAGGCCTGTGCGCATGGTCATCGGCCCGTCGTAGCGGCTGTCGTAGTTCTTGGGCTCCCAGGGCTGCCCCCCCGTCACGCCCGCACTGAAGAACAGCGGTGCGTCATTGATCATGGTGGAGGGCGAGAAGCCCTTTTCCAGCGCCGCGGAGTAGATGAAGGGCTTGAAGGCCGAGCCGGGCTGGCGCCAGGCCTGGGTCACATGATTGAACTTGTTCTTCTGGAAGTCGAAGCCGCCGATCAGGGCGCGCAAGGCGCCCGTCTGGGGAACCAGGGCCACGAAGGCGCCTTCCACCTCGGGCAGCTGCGTGATTTCCCAGGTGTTCTTGGGCGTCTTGACCACGCGGATCACGGCGCCGGGACGGATCTTGATGTTGGGCGGTGCCTTGGGGTTCAGGCCCGATTCGGCAGGCTTGAGGCCTTCGCCCGTGATCTCGATCTGCTCGCCGTCGGCACGGGCCGCCAGGATCTTGCGCGGGTTGGCATCCAGCACCACGGCGGCGAGCACGTCTCCGTTGTCGGGGTGGTTGGCCAGGGTGTCGTCGATGGCGTCTTCACGGTCCTCGGCGTCGGCGGGCAGGGCCACGAACTTCTCGGGGCCGCGGTACTTCTGGCGGCGCTCGTAGTCCATGATGCCGCGGCGCAGCGCGGCGTAGGCGGCTTCCTGTTCGCCGGCATTGATGGTGGTATAGACGTTCAGTCCGCGCGTGTAGGCCTCGTTGCCGTACTGGGCAAAGATCAGCTGGCGCGCCATTTCGGCCACGTACTCGGCATGCACCCGGGTGTTGAAGGAGCCTGTGCGGATCTTCAGCGGCTCGGCCTTGGCTTCAGTGGCCTGGGCCGCCGTGATGAAGCCGTTTTCCTCCATGCGCTCGATGATGTAGAGCTGGCGCGAGCGGGCGCGCTTGGGGTTGCTGATCGGGTTGTAGGCCGAGGGCGCCTTGGGCAGGCCGGCCAGCATGGCGGCTTCGGCGACGGTGATGTCCTTGAGCGGTTTGCCGAAATAGGCTTCACAGGCGGCGGCAAAGCCATAGGCCCGATTTCCCAGATAAATCTGGTTCATGTAGATCTCGAGAATCTGGTTTTTGCTCAGCAGATGCTCTAGCTTGAAAGTCAGTAAGACTTCGTAAATTTTGCGTGTAAAAGTTTTTTCGGAAGACAGATAGACATTGCGTGCCACCTGCATGGTGATGGTCGATGCGCCCTGGCTTTTCACGCGGCCCAGATTGGCCAGCGCGGCGCGCGCCATACCTTTGTAGTCGACGCCACCGTGCTCGAAAAAGCGGGTGTCTTCAATGGCCAGCACCGCGTCGGTCATCACTTTGGGGATGTCCTGGATGGGTGTCAGCGTGCGCCGCTCCTCGCCGAACTCGCCCAGCAGGGCGCCTTCGCTGGAGTACACGCGCAGCGGCAGCTTGGGCCGGTAGTCGGCCAGCTCGGACACGTCGGGCAGGTTGGGGTAGGCCATGGCCAGGGCCACGGCCACGGTCAGCATCAGGGCCAGCGCGCCGGCGACGGCGATGCCCGCCAGCCATAGCAAGGCCTTGGGAAACCAATGCATGGGCTTGGACGGAGCGGAGCGAGGCTTTCCAGCCTGGGGTTCTCGGGAGTCTGAGGGCGGCATGTCGCAGGGAGTGCTGAGGAGTGCCGCATTATAAAAATGCGTTCCCCAGGGGGTCGGTAGGAGGCGGCTGCACACGGTTGCCAGCATGGCCGCAAGCCTCGCATCCTAAGCCAGGCGTACAGGCCGACATGCAAGCAGGGGTGCATTCCTGTCGCATTTGATGGCCCGCAACAATGTCTGTTTTTGGCCACTACCGTCAACCATGCTCCGGCAGGCATGGTGAGTTGCGCGCAGTCTTGCTGATAGCATTCAACCTATATGTGAAGGTTTGTTGCGTTCTTTACATACACAAGAAGAGGGAGGGCAAGTTGATTGCTATGGGATCCTTATTCAGTCGCCAGCCCGCACCTTTGCTAGGCATCGACATCAGTTCTTCGAGCGCCAAGCTCGTTGAGCTGTCTCGTGCCAGGTCGGGCGAACTGTTGCTGGAGCGCTGTGCCATCGAGCCGCTGGAGCGGGGATGGATCACGGATGGCAACATCGAAAAGTTCGACGAAGTGGCAGAGGCTGTACGGCGGCTGGTCAAAAAAAGCGGCACGCGGACCAAGAACGTGGCCATGGCATTGCCGGCTTCGGCCGTGATCACCAAGAAGATTTCGCTGCCCGACGGCATGAGCGAGCAGGAACTGGAGGTCCAGGTCGAATCCGAGGCCAATCAGTACATTCCTTTTTCGCTCGACGAAGTGAGTCTGGACTTCTGTGTTATAGGCCCGTCATCGAATTCGCCTGGCGACGTGGATGTGCTCATTGCCGCCTCCCGCCGCGAGAAGGTGCAGGACCGCCAGGGCCTGGCCGAGGCGGCCGGCCTCAAACCGATGGTCATCGACATCGAGCCCCATGCCTCCCGCATGGCCGCCGGACGGTTGATCGAGCGCCTGCCCAATCAGGGCAACAACGCTTTGGTGGCGCTGTTCGAGGTAGGCGCCATGACGACCAGCATGCAGATCCTGCGTGACGACGAGGTGCTGTACGACCGTGACCAGGCCTTTGGCGGCGCCCAGCTGACGCAGCTGATCGCGCGCCAATATGGCTTCTCCCTTGAAGAGGCCGAGTCCAAGAAGCGCAACGGCGAACTGCCGGAGGACTACGCCTCCGCCGTGCTCAAGCCCTTCGTGCAGAGCATGACGCAGGAAGTGTCGCGCGCACTGCAGTTCTTTTTCACCAGCACGCCCCACAACCGCATAGACCACATCCTGCTGGCTGGCGGCTCGGCACCGCTTTCCGGCCTGTCCGAGGCCATCACGCAGCAGACCGGATTCGCCTGCAGCCTTGCCAACCCCTTCGATGGCATGGAAGTCGGCAGCGGCGTGCGCCTCAAGCGCATGTCGCGCGAGGCCCCCGCCTACCTGACCGCCTGCGGTCTGGCCATGCGGAGGTTTGTGTCGTGATCCTGATCAATCTGCTTCCTCACAGAGAAGCCACACGCAAGCGACGCAAGGAAGCATTCCAGGCCACCATGGTCCTTTCGGCCCTGATAGGGGTTTTGATCATTGGTGCTGTCTACTGGTGGTACCAGATGATGATCGAAGCCCAGCAGGCAAAGAACAGCATGCTGCGCGCCGAGATCACGGTGCTGGAGTCCCAGATCAAGGAAATCGCCGGGCTGGAGGATGAGATCACTGCCCTGCGTGCACGTCAGAAGGCCGTGGAAGACCTGCAGTCCGATCGCAATCTGCCGGTGCACATGCTCAACGAGCTGGTGTCCCAACTGCCCGATGGCGTCTACATCACCAGCATCAAGCAGGAAGGTCTGGCCGTGACCATGCAGGGCACGGCGCAGTCCAATGAGCGGGTGTCCGAGATGCTGCGCAATCTGTCCGAGGGAACGCCCTGGATCTCCAAGCCGGAACTGGTGGAGATCGTGGCCAAGACGGTCAACGTCACGCCCAAGGACCAGCGCCGTGCTGCAGCGTTCAATCTGCGCTTCCAGCTCACGCGCGCCAGCGTTGCGGAGAAAGGCCTTCCGACGGCGGCCAACCCAGGAAAGTCCCAGTGATGGCCAAGAAGAAAAAGAACGACATCGACTTCTCCGCACTGCAGGAGAACATCCAGCGCCAATTCCGTGGTCTTGATCCCAATGATCCTTCGCGGTGGCCCTTGCTGCCGCGTTTTCTGTTGTGCGTTGCCATTGCGTTGGGCGTTGCCGCCTTGCTCTGGTACGTACTGATCAAGGACTATGAGGACATGCTGGAGCAAGAGCGCAACACCGAAGTCACGCTGCGCCAGGACTTCAGCCAGAAGCTGTCCAAGGCGGTCAGCCTGGATGGCCTGAAGAAGCAGCGTGAACAGGTCCAGCAATATGTGACACAGCTGGAAAAGCAGTTGCCCAGCAAGGCGGAAATGGCTGCGCTGCTCTCGGACATCAACCAGGCCGGACTGGGGCGCAGCCTTCAGTTTGAAACGTTCCGCCCCGGGGCGATGGTGGTCAAGGAGTACTACGCCGAGCTGCCCATTGCTTTGAAGGTCACAGGACGCTTTCATGACATCGGTTCATTCGCTTCCGACGTGGCCTACCTGTCTCGCATCGTGACCTTGAACAACTTGTCGATTGTCCCTGTGGGCAAGGACGGAAGCGAGGTCCTGAGCATGGAGGCGACGGCGCGAACCTTCCGCTATCTGGATGCCGATGAAGTGCAGGCGCAGCGCGCGGCTGCCGGGAAGGGCAAGAAGAAATGAGACACATGCGCTGCAGCGTCTTGCTTATGTTGTCTGGCTGTTTGGCCGTCTCGGGCTGCACTTCTTCTGATCAAGAGGAGTTGCAAACCTGGATGGCTCAGGAGAAAGCCAATGCAAAGCCTCGGGTCAAGCCTTTGGAAGAGCCCAAAGCGTTTACGCCCCAAGCCTACCTGGGGGCTGATGGCATGGACCCCTTCAATCCCTTGAAACTGATGCAGGTGCTGCGCAAGGAATCGGCCCAGACCAATGCGAATACCAGCCTGATTGCCGCAGAACTCAACCGCCGCAAGGAGCCGCTGGAAGCAGAGCCCCTGGATGCAATGACCATGGTGGGCAGTCTGGACAAGAAGGGTGTGCCTACGGCGCTGATCAAGGTAGGAGCCTTGCTGTATCAGGTTCGTGCAGGAAATTACCTGGGACAGAACTACGGAAAGATCACCCGGATCACGGAGACTTCCATCCAGTTGCGGGAAATCGTCCAGGATGGCAGCGGCGACTGGATAGAAAGAAATAGCACACTGGAGTTGCAGGAGGGAAGGAAATGATGGGTACACATCGCAGCATGTCTCATAAAGCTCGCTGGGGAATCGCCTTGGGCGGTTGGTTGCTGGGCTCCTTTGCATGGGCGCAGTCCGCTATAGAGTCGGTCTCCGGTTCCCTCCAGGGGAGCACCGAGGTGGTGCGCATCGAGCTTTCCGAAGCGCTGGCTGCGGACCCGACCGGATTTGCGATCCAGTCGCCTGCACGGATCGCGCTGGATTTTCCTGGCGCAACCAATGCGACGGGCAAATCGATGGTCGAGCTCAACCAGGGCAACCTGCGTTCCATCAATATCGTGGAGGCCTCGGGCCGTTCCCGGCTGGTGCTGAATTTGAAAACGGCGACTTCCTACCGCACTGAGCGCCAAGGCAAGGCGTTGCTGATCCTGCTGGATCCTGTAGCTGCGTCTGCTGCGGTGAAGCCTTCTGCACAGCAGGGTGTGTTCGAAGCCAAGACAGCCGTCGGTAGCGATGTCCAACCCATTCGGGATGTTGATTTCCGTCGTGGCAGCGATGGCTCGGGCCGCATCGTCGTGGGATTGAGCAATAGCCAGGTCGGCGTGGACCTGCGCCGCGAAGGCAAGGAACTGGTCGTCGATTTTCTGCGTTCCTCCCTGCCTGAAGGCTTGCGCCGCAAGCTGGATGTTGCGGATTTCGGAACACCGGTGCAGACAATCTCATCGGTGCAGCAGGGGGAATCCGTGCGCATGCGTATCGCTCCCGTCGGTGACTGGGAGCACAGTGCCTACCAAAGCGACAGCCAGTTTGTGATCGAGGTCCGCCAGAAAAAGGTGGATGTGAGCAAGCTCACGCAGGGCCCCGGCTACAGCGGTGAAAAGCTCTCCCTGAATTTCCAGAACATCGAAGTGCGGTCCCTGCTGCAGGTGATTGCCGACTTCACGAACTTCAACATCGTGACCTCGGACACGGTTTCCGGGGCGCTGACCCTGCGTCTGAAGGATGTTCCCTGGGACCAGGCGCTGCAGATCATCATGGATGCCAAGGGCCTGGGCATGCGCAAGTCGGGCTCGGTGCTCTGGATTGCGCCCAAGGATGAGATCGATGCGCGCACCAAGCGTGACTATGAAGCCGCCATGGAAATCCAGAAACTGGAGCCGCTTCGGACCCAGAGCTTTCAGCTGAACTATGCGAAGGCAGCCGATATTCTTCAACAGATCAGCGCAAGCAGCGGTGGTGGCGGCGGGACTGGCGGAACCTCCACCAGATTTCTGTCTGAGCGCGGATCTGCGATTTCGGAGCCCCGAACCAACCAGCTGTTCGTGACCGACACAGCCACGAAACTGGAAGAAGTGAAGGTGCTGCTGGCGACACTGGACGTGCCTGTTCGCCAAGTGCTGATCGAAGCTCGTATCGTTGAAGCCCGTGACACATTTGGCCGTGCACTGGGCGTCCGTCTAGGCGGCGGGGATTTGCGGGCTCAACGCGGTGGGGATGGGGGATACAGCATTGGTGGGGATAACCGCGTGGCCATCGGTACGGGTTTTGACAATGCCAATGCTTCAGCTGGGGCAAGCGGGCAGGCTGTGAATACCTCGGGAAATTTTGTCAATCTGCCTGGGAAGCTGTCAAACGTGGCGAACTCCGGGACGTTTGCCATGTCTATTTTCAATGCGGCTGCAAATCGATTCCTGACTCTTGAGCTTTCTGCCATGGAGTCCGATGGCCAGGGAAAGATCATTTCCAGCCCGAGGTTGGTAACGGCTGATCAAACCAAGGCATTGATTGAGCAGGGTACTGAGTACCCCTACTCTGTGACTGCGCCTAACGGTGCGACGACCATTGCTTTCAAAAAGGCTGTTCTGAAACTGGAGGTGACGCCTCAAATCACTCCCGAAGGCGATATCATTCTGGACCTCGATGTCAACAAGGATTCACGTGGTGAGAGCACGTTGCAAGGCGTTGCCATCGATACCAAGCATGTGCGTACCCAGGTTCTTGTCCAGAATGGTGGAACTGTAGTGATCGGCGGTATCTTCGAGATGGAGGAGACCAATACGGAAAACAAGATTCCGCTATTGGGCGATGTCCCTGTTCTGGGGCATCTTTTCAAAAGTCGCGTGAGAGAGTCCCAGAAGCGGGAAATGCTGGTATTTATTACACCGAAGATGTTGGCTGACATCAGAAGTGCTCGTTGAATGTAGTAGGAGATAGATAATCATGCAAAAAATCATGTTCGGTGCCATGCTGGCACTCGGTCTGGCCGGGTGTGGTGGTGGTGGAGGGAGTGCTGGTGAGACAAATCAGCCGTATACCATTTCGCTGCGCGCAGATAAGACGCAGCTGCCGGTGAATATTGGAAATGCCGGTCCTGGTATTGGTGCTGATGCGGCATATACGACAACAATGTATGTCGAGGCTCGTCAAGGAAATATGCCTATTCCTGGTGGGGATGGCATTTTTCAATGCGCCGTGACTGCAGGTCTTGATTCGGCAGTTCTGTATTATCTGGATGGAACGGATAAAAAAGACGATAAAGGAAATATCTCAGCCAGTCGTTCCATTGTGCTGGGCTCCAACTCTGGTAGTGCCACTTTCCACTTGCACGCAATCGACAAGGCTGGTGTAGCAAGCGTGACTTGCACGGTGACCGATCCCCGCGATAAGCGCCAGGTGAGTGCTGTGACCAGTGTTAATGTCGGTGGCGCTGCGCAGGGCATTCCTGCCAGCACGCTGGCCGTGACCCAGACGCCTGGCTATCTGGGATCCCGCGACAACCTCTCCAATCTGCGAAATAACGTAGCACTGGAAGTGAAGGTGGTCGACGACCGCAATCAACCGGTCACTGGTACCAGCCCCAATGTGCAGGTTCGGATTTTGCCCAGCTCGGCTTATGAAGGTGCGCGCCTGATCTCTGGATCCAAGGCTGGCTCTTCGTTGCAAGTCAATTCGCTCAACGGCATCGCACAGCTGTCGCTTTCCAGTGGCCCCGATAGCGGCGCCATCGTGCTGGAAACGACCGTGGACCGCCGGGACAATGATGTCAGCAATGGCATTCAGGATCCCATCAGGGCCTATACCGTTGTGGGTGTCTACCATGAGATCGCCAAGACGCCTCTGGCCCTGCCTGATGGCTTGAGCATCACGGGTGTCAAGGACCAGCCTCTGGTGTACGGCTTTGCAGCAACAGGCGGCATTCCTCCTTACCGCTGGTCGACACTGGGCGGTGTTCCAGACGGTATGCGCCTGAGCAGCGACGGCGTGCTTTCCGGTACGCCGACGGTGGTCGGAACCTTCAACATGCTGGTACGTGTGCAGGACGCACAGGGCACCGTGGTCGACAAGACCGTGACCGTGACCATTGCGGCCAAGGCACCTCTGGCCTTCACTGCACCGACCATCTCTGGCGTCCGTGGTGTGGCCCTGGCGTACGCACTGTCGGCAACCGGCGGTACCGCTCCCTACACGTGGGTGAGTCTGGGTGGCACTCCCGAAGGGCTGGCGTTGTCCAGCGACGGCATCTTGTCGGGTACTCCGACGGCGGATGGCACCTTCAACATGATCGTGCGCGTCACGGATGCCGACAACACGGTGATCACGAGGAACATGACCATCACGGTGGCCAAGCCGGCAACCACGACGCCGTAAAGGCGATGCCGTTCACGGCCATGGGAGATAATTTTGATTTCCCATGGCCCGTGCGGTAACAGCAAATGGATGTTTCAGGCTTGGTAACCCGGGTGGCCCTGATCGGCCTGCCCGGCTCCGGCAAATCGACCATAGGGCGCCAGCTGGCGCGCCTGTGGTCGATGCGTTTTGTGGATTCGGACCATGTGATCGAGCAGCGCCTGGGCTGCAGCATCCGGGAGTTTTTCGAGCGTGAGGGCGAGCAGGCTTTTCGCGACATGGAGTCGCAGGTCATTGATGAGCTGTCGGCCTCCACATCCAGCCTGCTGTTGTCCACGGGCGGCGGCGTGGTGCTGCGCGAGCAAAATCGCCGCCATCTGCATGAGCGCACCCAGGTCTTCTACCTGGATTGCACGCCAGAGGACATCGCCGCGCGGCTGCGCAACGATGTGACGCGGCCCTTGCTGCAGGTGGAGGATCCGGCGTTGCGCCTGCGCGAGTTGCTGCTGCAGCGCGAGCCCCTGTATCTGGAGACGGCGCACTTCGTGATCCAGACATCCGGCCTGTCTGTGGCGCAGGCCGCCCAGCGCATACGCATGCAGGCGGAGCTGGCCTGAACGCTGCCCGCTGGAACACCAAAGGCCTCGGCACTTGCCGGGGCCTTTTTCTTTAAGATCGGCAGTTGCCGGGCGCGCTGCCGTGTCGCGGAAACCTTTTCATTCTTTCTCCCCTGGAGCGACATCATCTTGCCCCACGCCTCCTCCTCGCCTGCTGCCCAGGTCGTGACCATTGACCTGGGTGAGCGCTCCTATCCGATTGCCATCGGCACCGGCCTGCTGGACCAGGCAGCCACCTATGCCGCGCTGCCTTCTGCGGCACAGGCCGTCATCGTCAGCAACGATGTGGTCGCACCGCTCTATGAGCCCGCACTGCGCCGCGTGCTGGAGCAGCGCTACCGCAGCGTGCGGACCGTGGTGCTGCCCGATGGCGAGGCCCACAAGGACTGGCAGACGCTGAATCTGATCTTCGATGACCTGCTGTCCGGTGGTTGCGACCGCAAGACCGTGCTGTTCGCGCTGGGCGGCGGCGTCATCGGCGACATGACGGGCTTTGCTGCCGCCAGCTACATGCGCGGCGTGCCCTTCGTGCAAGTGCCCACCACGCTGTTGTCGCAGGTGGACTCGTCGGTGGGCGGCAAGACCGCCATCAACCATCCGCTGGGCAAGAACATGATCGGCGCCTTCTACCAGCCGCAGCTGGTGGTTTGCGATCTGGCCTCGCTGGACACGCTGCCCGTGCGCGAGCTGAGCGCCGGCCTGGCCGAGGTCATCAAGTACGGGCCCATCGCCGACATGGACTTCCTGGCCTGGCTGGAGGAGAACATGGATGCCTTGCTTGCCCGCGACCGCACTGCACTGGCGCACGCGATCAAGCGCAGCGTGGAGATCAAGGCCTGGGTGGTGGGGCAGGACGAGAAAGAGGCCGGATTGCGCGCCATTCTCAATTTCGGCCACACCTTCGGGCATGCGATCGAAGCCGGCATGGGCTACGGCAACTGGCTGCACGGCGAAGGCGTGGGCGCAGGCATGGTCATGGCGGCCGAGCTGTCGCAGCGCCTTGGCCTGGTGGATGCCGCCTTTGTGCAAAGGCTGCGCGTGCTGATCGAACGTGCGGGCCTGCCGGTGCGCGGCGCCGTGCTGGATGCGCGTGACAACGCTGGCCGCTATCTGGAGCTGATGCGCGTGGACAAGAAGTCCGAGGCGGGCGAGATCCGCTTCGTTCTCATTGACGGGCCGGGAAAGGCCGTCATGCGCTCGGCGCCCGATGCCTTGGTGCGCGAAGTCATAGACGCCTGCTGCGCCTGACGCGCGGCGCTGGGGGCAAGCCGGAACTGCTAGAGTGCCCTTGTCAGCATGATGAGGCGATCGAATGCAGAAACAGGCCCTGGCCCCCTATGCCTGCAACCCGGCGTTCAGCCGGGGGCGGCGTTTCCCGGAGGCGCCTGCGCCCACGCGCAGCGACTTCCAGCGCGACCGGGACCGCATCGTCCATTCCTCGGCCTTCCGGCGCCTGGTCTACAAGACCCAGGTCTTCGTCAACCATGAGGGCGACCTGTTCCGCACCCGCCTGACGCACTCGCTGGAAGTGGCCCAGCTGGGCCGCTCGGTGGCCCGATCGCTGCAACTTGACGAAGATCTGGTCGAGGCCATCTGTCTGGCCCACGACCTGGGCCACACCCCCTTCGGCCATGCGGGCCAGGATGCGCTCAATGCCTGCATGCAGCCGCATGGCGGCTTCGAGCACAACCTGCAAAGCCTGCGCGTGGTGGACCGGCTGGAAGAGCGCTATCCAGCCTTTGACGGCCTGAACCTGAGCTTCGAGACGCGCGAGGGCGTTCTCAAGCACTGCTCGCGCACCAATGCCGAGCACCTGGAGGCGCGCGAGCCCGGCGGGGTGGCGCAGCGTTTTCTGCTGGGCCGGCAGCCTTCGCTGGAGGCCCAACTGTGCAACCTGGCCGATGCCATTGCCTACAACGCCCATGACGTGGACGATGGCGTGCGCTCCGGCCTGATCACCATGCCCCAGCTGTGCGAGGCTGTTCCCCTGTTCGCGCGCTATCACGACGCAACACTGGCCGAGCATCCTCAACTGGGCATGCCCCTGGCCGAGCGGCGCCTGCTGTACGAAAGCATCCGCCGCATGCTCAGCGACCAGGTCTATGACGTGATCGCCGCCACGCAGCAACGCATTGCTCAGGCACGGCCCTGTTCGGTGGACGAGGTGCGCGCCCAGCCTGGCCCTCTGGTGGGCTTCAGCGATACCATGAGGCAGCAGTCGCAGCAGCTCAAGCAGTTCCTGTTCCGCAATCTCTACCGCCATGAGCAGGTGGTGAAGACCATGGAAGGCGCGCAGCAGGTGGTGGCCGAGCTGTTTGCGGCCTACATGGTCGAGCCCGACCGCATGAAGCCGCGCTTCGTGCAGCGGGCCATGCTGGCCGAGGACGTATCGGCGCGTGCGCGGGTGGTGGCCGACTTCATCGCCGGGATGACGGACCGCTACGCGGCCCGCGAGCATGAGCTGCTGACAGGCCTGCGCCTGCTGGGCTGAGAAATCCGAGCAACGGCGTCGCCGGGGCGGCGCGGCTAGAATGCGGACCCTGCGTGACAGGGCAGGGAAGGGTTCCTGGACGGTTTCGCAATGTCTGGGGGCGCAGTGCCCCCGTTCGCATTTTTGAAGGGCACAGCCATGACCGATACCAACCACGAGATTCGCGCGGCCGAGTTTCCGCCTGTCACCGTGATCGAGGATACGGTGCACTGGCTCGAAAAGGCCGTGATCGGCCTGAACCTGTGCCCCTTCGCCAAGGGCGTGCACATCAAGGGCCAGATCCACTACACGGTCAGCCAGGCCACCGACGCCGAAGGCGTGGCGGCAGACCTGCACCGCGAGCTGGAAGCCCTGGCCGAGGCCTCCCCGGACAAGCGCGACACCACGCTGCTGATCCTGCCGCACGCATTGCAGGACTTCCTGGACTTCAACGACTTTCTCGAAGTGGCCGACGCCATGGTCGAGGAGCTGGACCTGGGCGGCATCCTGCAGGTGGCCTCGTTCCACCCGCAGTTCCAGTTCGAGGGCACCGAAGCCGACGACGTCACCAACTGCACCAACCGCTCTCCCTATCCCACGCTGCACCTGCTGCGCGAGGACAGCATAGACAAGGCGGTCGAGGTGTTCCCCGAAGCCGAATCCATCTACGAGCGCAACATGGAGACGCTGGAGAAGATCGGCATCGAAGGCTGGCTGGACCTGGGTGTGGGCGCGCGCTGCCCTATGGCGCACGCAGCCAAGCCGGACGCTGCCGAATGAAGGCGCGCCAGGGCAAGCCTGCCGCAAAGCCCGAGCAGGATGTGACCGCGCAGCTGGGCCTCAAGCCCGGCCAGTCCATTGAACTGCTCAAGGCACTGCACATCCTCACGCGCGAAGGCAAGATCAACCAGGATTCGCGCCGCAAGCTCAAGCAGGTCTACCACCTCTACCAGTTCATCGCGCCCATCCTCGAAGAACTGTCGGCCGACGGCCATGCGGTCACCCTGGCCGACCACGGCGCCGGCAAGTCCTACCTGGGATTCATCCTCTACGACCTGTATTTCAAGCCGCTGGGGCGCGGCCATATCTACGGCATAGAAACGCGCGCGCCGCTGGTGGAGGCTTCGCAGAAGCTGGCCGCCGAGCTGGGCTTCGACCGCATGGGCTTCCTCAACATGTCGGTGGCCGAATCCACGCATGCCGACTTCATGCCTGCGCAATTCGACGTGGTCACGGCCCTGCATGCCTGCGACACCGCCACCGACGATGCCATCGCCTTCGGCCTGGAGAAAAAGGCCAAGGCCATGGTGCTGGTGCCCTGCTGCCAGGCCGAGGTCGCTGCCTGCCTGCGCCAGACCAAGGCGCTGAGCCTGACGCGCACGCCGCTGGCCGAACTGTGGCGCCATCCCATACACACGCGCGAAATGGGCAGCCAGCTCACCAACGTGCTGCGCTGCCTGTACCTGGAAGCCTGCGGTTACCAGGTCACCGTGACCGAGCTGGTCGGCTGGGAGCACAGCATGAAGAACGAGCTGATCATTGCGCGTTACACGGGGCAGAAAAAGCGCAGTGCGGTTGAGCGCATGCGCGCCATCCTGGCGGAGTTCGGCCTGCAGGATGCGATGGCACAGCGCTATCCGCTGCTGCAGGCGGCCTGAGCCGGCTGCCTGCAGCAGTCTCAGACCCCCGCCACGGCGTGGTACCAGGCGATGCCATCGGCATCAATGCTGCGCTCCACCTGCCCTGCATGCATCAAATGATTCAGGCAGGCCAGGCTTTCGCCCGTGGCCATGCCCAGCAGGGCTGGGCTGGATTCGCTGATGGGGCGTGAGAAGAGGGCGCCGAAGACATCGACGGCGCGACGCGGCTCGGCCAGGGCTGCCAGCAGCCGGTCGCTGGCACGCTCCTGGCCTGCCACCAGCGAATCGATGCGCGCATGCAGGCCGCGAAAGCAATCGCCGTGCGCGGGCAGGACGAGCACATCGTCGGGCACTTCGCGCCTGACCTTTTCCAGAGACTCCATCCAGTCGGCCATGGGGTTGGCGTCGGGTTCCATGGGGTGGACCGAGACGTTGGACGAGATGCGCGGCAGCACCTGGTCGCCCGAGATCAGCAGCTTGAGATCGGGGCAGTACAGGCTGGCGTGCTCGGGCGAGTGGCCGCTGCCGACCACCACGCGCCACAGGTGTTTTCCTATGCGCAGTTCCTCTCCATCGTGCAGGCGGCGGTAGCTGTCGGGCAGGGCATGGATGTGCTTGCCGAAGTTGCCGAAGCGGGCGCGGTAGGACTCCAGTGCGCTGTCGCTCCAGCCTGCGCGGCGGTAGAAGGCGATGGCGTCGGGCGGGGCCTCGCGGCTGCAGTCCGAGACCACGACGCGACAGTTGAGGTACTCCAGGCGCGTCATGTACAGGGGCACATGGAACTTGCGCGTCAGCCATCCGGCCAGGCCCACATGGTCGGGGTGCATGTGGGTGACGAAGACGCGC
This sequence comes from Delftia sp. PX-1, assembly GCF_055797465.1. Taxonomy (NCBI): domain Bacteria; kingdom Pseudomonadati; phylum Pseudomonadota; class Betaproteobacteria; order Burkholderiales; family Comamonadaceae; genus Delftia; species Delftia sp. PX-1. The sequence goes on along the minus strand of NZ_CP184763.1, from coordinate 5,790,241 downwards.
GTCAGCGAGCGGCCATCGGTGGATTGGGAGAACAGCGCGCGCCAGGTGGCCACGCCTTCGTCGGTGCGCGCACCCGTATCGACGATGGCCCAGCCCTGGCCGTCATCGATGGCCCAGAGATTGATGTGGTCCAGCGCATAGGGCAGGGGCATGCGCAGCCAGAGCACGCCGGGCGCCACCTCCAGCGTCTGCCCGCGCTGCGGCGGCGCCTCGAACGGGTAGTCGAGCACCGGCCTGGGCGGCGCTTCCGGGGCCTGCGAGGCGATCGGGTCTTGGGCTTTCTGGTTCATGGGGTTCCTTGTTCCGTCGCTGGGTTGGCCGCAATGCTATCCGGCCCTCAGCGCCTTGCCTGCAACGATACGCCTGCCGGCCTGGGCTGACTGTCACTGGCTCGTCACGGGCTGTTCCTACAGTGCACAAATCAATCAACAGGGGGAGGGCGCGGCCTTGCCGCGGGGTCCCCTGCCTACAAAGGGATATCCGCATGAAACTGAAGATGTTGTGCAGCGCGCTGGCCGGTGCGTCGCTGCTGTTGAGCGCCTGTGGCGGCAGCGATGGATCGTCCGCTGCCACCCCGACCAAGAACGTGCTGTTCTTCCTGGGTGACGGCATGGGCATCACCACCATGACCGCCGCGCGCATCTACAGCGTGGGCGAAGACGGTGAGCTGACCATGGACAAGCTGCCCGAGACGGCCTTCGTCCACACCTTCTCGAACGACGCCCAGGTGACGGACAGCGCGCCCTCGATGGCCGCCTACATGACCGGCGTGAAGATGAACAACGAAGTCATCTCCATGACGCCCGACACCAAGGCCACGGATGCCAGCGGCAAGGCCTATCACACCAACTACGACAGCACCTGCCCCAGCGGCAACGGCCAGGCCGTTCCCACGCTGCTCGAGCAGATGAAGTCCGCCGGCTACGGCACGGGCGTGGTCTCCACCGCGCGCATCACGCATGCGACGCCGGCAACCACCTACTCGCACGTCTGCCACCGCGATGCGGAGAACACCATCGCCGCGGCCCTGGTGCCCGGCGGCTCCGGCTACAACAGCAAGCTCGGTGACGGCGTGGACGTGATCCTGGGCGGTGGCTCGTACTACTTCACGCCCAAGGCCGACGGCGGCCGCCGCAACGACAGCCGCAACCTGATCGCCGAGTTCAAGACGCAAAAGTACAGCTACGCCGCCAACAAGAGCGAGTTCGACAAGTTGCCCGTGGACGGCAGCAAGATCGCCGGCCTGTTCACCAAGGACCACATGGCCTATGACCTGGACCGCGACGCGACCAAGGAACCGAGCCTGGCCGAGATGACGGGCAAGGCCATCGACGCGCTGTCGGCCAAGAAGAAGGGCTTCTTCTTGATGGTGGAAGGCGGCCGCATCGACCATGCGCTGCACGCCACCAACGCGCGCCGCGCGCTGCAGGATACCGTGGCCTTCGACAACGCCATCCAGACCGCGCTGGACAAGATGGCCAAGCTCGATCCGGGCCTGAAGAACACGCTGATCGTCGTCACAGCCGACCATGACCACACGCTGCACCTGAACGGCTATGCCGCGCGCACCGGCAAGACCGAGGCCGGCAAGCCCGGCGTGCTGGGCCTGGTCAAGAACTACGTGGACGGCAAGGCCTCCACCGATGTGGATGGCAATCCCTACACCATCCTGGGCTTCGGCAACGGTCCCAAGCGCCTGGCCACGCGCGGCCCTATCGACGCGGCTTCGCTGGAGAGCCCCGACTACCTGCAGGAGGCCGTGGTGCCCCTGGCCTCCGAAACCCACGGCGGCGGCGACGTGTTCCTGGGGGCTCAAGGCATGGGTGCCGATACGTTCTCGGGCGTGATCGACAACACGGCCGTGTTCAACCTGATCAAGAAGAGCATCGGCTTGTGATGCCGCACGCTGCATTCAAGGCACTCAAGGAATTCCACATGCATCCGATCCTTCAAAAGACCTCCCTCGCCCTGGCGGCGGCCGGCGCGCTGGCGCTGCTGGCGCCTGCAGCCCATGCGGCTGGCGAGGCCAAGAACGTCATCTTCTTCCTCGGCGACGGCATGGGCCCGGTCACCGTGACCGCCGCGCGCATCTACAAGGGTGAAAAGCAGCTGGCCGAAAAGGCCGGCTCCCTGGCCAGCAGCGAACGCGCCACGCTGACCATGCAGTCCCTGCCCTACGCCAGCCGCATCAAGACCTTCTCGCGCGATGGCCAGACCACGGACAGCGCGCCCTCGATGGCCGCCTACATGACCGGCGTGAAGATGAACAACGAAGTCATCTCCATGTCGGCCGAGACCATGGCCTACGCGGCCAACGGCCAGCAGTACATCAACGGCGAGGACACCACCTGCCCGGCCGGCAACGGCCAACCCGCGCAGACCCTGCTGGAACTGTCCAAGGCCAAGGGCCGCGCCGTGGGCGCCATCTCCACCACGCGCGTGGGCCATGCCACGCCTGCGGCCACCTATGCCCATATCTGCAACCGCAATGGCTACAACAGCATTGCCGAGCAGTCCGTGCCCGGGCATGCCAACTACAACGCCAGGCTGGGCGACGGCATCGACGTGCTCATGGGTGGCGGCCAGCGCAACTACCTGCCCAAGTCGGTCAACCCCAGCAGCAAGCGCACGGACACGGCCAACCTCGTGGACATGATGAAGGCCAAGGGCTACGCCTATGTCGCCAAGGGCAGCGAGCTGGCGGCCCTGGACGCGACCAAGGCGCCCAAGCTGCTGGGCCTGTTCACGCAAAGCGAAATGGCCTACGAGCTGGATCGCGTCAAGCAAAGGCTGGACGAGCCCAGCCTGTCCGACATGACCGGCAAGGCGCTGGATGTGCTCAGCCGCAATGACAAGGGCTTCTTCCTGATGGTGGAAGGCGGCCGCATCGACCACGCACTGCACGGCACCAATGCCAAGCGCGCGCTGGAAGACACGCTGGCCTTCGACCGCGCCATCGAGACCGCCATGGCCTACATGGAAAAGAAGGATCCGGGCCTGAAGAACACGCTGATCGTCGTCACCGCCGATCACGACCACAACATGGTGTTCAACGGCTACTCCAGGATCGGCAACCCCATCCTGGGCAAGGTGCAGGACTACCAGAGCGGCCAGATGGCCAAGGCCCAGGACGGCAAGCCCTACACCACGCTGGCCTTCGGCAATGGCGGACGTCCCAACGCCACGGCCTCCAGCCAGGTCAATGCCGAAGATGGCAACAAGCCCTGGATCGCGCCCACTCGCGGCGCGGAGCGCCAGGACCTCAGCGGCGTGGACACCACGGACGACAACTACCTGCAGGAAGTGGGCCTGAACCTGGGCACGCCGGGCTCCGAGACCCATGGCGGCGGCGACGTGATGCTGTTCGCCGGCGGCGCGGGCGCCAGGATCTTCAAGGGCACGATGGACAACACCAAGGTGTTCTCCAAGGTCCGCGAAGCCGCTGGCCTGTAATTGTTTCTTCCTTCGTTGGCTGCTTGCCAACCCCTGGCCGGAGCCGTGGCGCATGCGTGTGCCCGGCCCCGGTTTTTTCGCATTGGCTGGATTCCATGACGCTCTCCCTTCCGGCGCCGCGCGCGGCGCGCCACATCTACGCGGCCGCGCTGCTGGCCTGCTCCGTCTCCGCAGCATGGGCCGCCGAGCCGCCCAAGCCGGCACCCGCACCCACGGCCGCAGTCCCTGCGGATTCCGTGGCGCGCACCACGGCCGCCGTGCAGGCCACGCCCGAGGCCGACCTGCGCATCACCTATGAAGCCATGAGCGTGGGCAGCGACGGCGTGCAGCGCAGCAGCGTCTATACCAACCGCGTCTACCGCCGCAAGGCCCAGCTGTGGATAGAGCGGGAAATGCCCGCCGCCCTGCGCCAGAGCCAGGAGCACGGCCATGACCAGGCCCACGGCCCGCACGCCGGCCACGCCCATGACGAAGCCCGCGCCGCACCCCTGTCCATCCGCCGCGCCGATGACGGCAAGGTGGGCGTGGAAGTCATCCTGGCCAAGCTGCGCCGCGTCATCAGCGTGGACCTGGCCCACCACGGCAACGTGGGCTACGGCGGCTCCTTCGACAACGTGTACTGGATCGTGCCTCCCACCGCGCTGCAGGGCATGGAGCGCGTGGGCAAGCCGCACAACGGCGTGCAGCGCTACCGCGGCAAGGCAGGCGAGCAGACCACTGTCATCGACTGGGACGTGGCCAACCAGTTCGCCCGCCGCGTGGAGCGCAGCGACTCCCACGGCACCGAGCGCATCGTCGTCACCGCCACCAAGCTGCCCGCACCGCTGGCCCAGCCCTGGAAGGCCATCGAAGGCTACGACAAGGGTGACTACTCCGATCTGCTGGATTGAAATGATTACCCCCTGAGTCGCTTCGCGCCTTCCCCGTTGCACGGCGCCCCTGAAGGGGGACGACACCCTCGGTGCGGGGCGGCGCGGCCGGCTCAGGCCCTTCCTCGGTGTCCCTGAGTTGGGCCGCGCTCGTTCGTGCGATGTGGGCGGTGCTTAGCAATAGGTCGGTGCTCCAATGAAAAAGAGCTGCACGCAGCAGCTCTTTTATACGGAAACGAAGGTCAGACTTGCGCCCCGGAGTCCTTGACGACCTTGCTCCACTTCGTCGATTCGGCCTTGATGTAGGCGAGGAATTCGGCCGGCGTGTCGATCACGACATCACCTCCCTGGTCGTTGATCTTCTTGACCACGGCCGGGTCCTTGAGCACCTTGGCAATGGCCGTGTACAGGCGCTGCTGCACGGCGGCGGGCGTCTTGGCCTGGGTCCACAGGCCGAACCAGGAGGTGGCCTCGTAGCCTGGCACGCCGGCTTCGGCCACGGTGGGCACATCGGGCAGTTCCGGCGAGCGCTTGGCCGTGGTCACGGCGATGGGACGCAGCTTGCCCGAGCGCACATGCTGGATGGCCGAGGGCATGTTGTCGAACATGACGGCGATCTGGTTGCCCAGCAGGTCGGTGATGGCCGGGGCGCTGCCCTTGTAGGGCACGTGCACCATGTCCAGGCCTGTCATGGAGCGGAACAGCTCGCCCGACAGGTGGATGGAGCTGCCGCTGCCCGAGGAGCCGTAGTTCAGCTTGCCGGGGTTGGCACGCGCATAGGCGATCATTTCCTTGACGGTCTTGAACGGCTGGCTGGGGTGGGCTACCAGCAGGTTGGGCACGTTGGCCACGCGCGTCAGGGGCGAGAAGTCCTTGATGGGGTCGAAGCCGGGCTTTGCGTAGAGCGCGGCATTGATGGCATGCGTGCCCACGGTGCCCATGAACAGCGTGTAGCCGTCGGCCGGCGCACGTGCGGCGGCCACGGCGCCGATGTTGCCGCCCGCGCCGGGCTTGTTGTCCACGATCACGGTCTGGCCCAGCTCCTGCTGCAGCGCCTGGGCGACGATGCGCGCCAGGATGTCGGTGGTGCCGCCAGCGGCGAAGGGCACGAGGATGGTGATGGGCTTGCTGGGGAAGCCGTCCTGGGCCAGGGCGGCGGTGCCGGACAGGGCGCCGAGCGCGGTCAGGGATGCGGCGGCCAGCGCCTGCAGGCCACGGCGGCGGGTGAAACGGGTGGTTTGATCAAACATCGAGAGGTCTCCTGATTCGGCAATAAGGTGGATGGCCGGGCCCGGCAACGCCGGGCTGGGCCAGGGCAATGCCCTGTGTGGCGCACGCCTGTGCAGGCGGGCGCTTCCAGTGGTTCTTCTTGAAGGGGGTTGTGCCTGGGAAGGCGTTCGGTCAGACGGTCGGTCAGACGGTCGGTCCGACGTTCGGTCAGATGGGCGCCACGCCCAGCGTGGTGCCGCCGCAGATGTAGAGCACCTGGCCGGTGACGAAGCCGTTGTCGGGCGACAGGAAGAACAGCGCGGCGCGCGCCACGTCTTCCGGTGTGCCCATGCGGCCCACGGCAATGCTGTTGAGGATGCGCTGGGTCTGCGGCGCGCCTTCGGGGTTGCTCTTGGTGAACAGCTCGGTGGCGATGGGGCCGGGGCCCAGGGCATTGACCGTGATGCGGTCGCGGCCCAGCTCCATCGCCAGGGTGCGCGTCAGGCCGATCAGGCCCGCCTTGGTCGCCGAGTAGACGATGCGGTCGGGCTTGCCCAGCGCGGCGCGCGAGGACATGTTCACGATGCGGCCCTCGCCGCAGGCACGCAGCGTGGGCAGGAAGGCCTGCACCAGCAGCATGGGCGCGCGCAGGTGCAGTCCCACCACATCGTCCAGATGCTGGGTGCTGGCGTTGTCGATGGTGCCGGGGCGCGTGGCGCCCGCGTTGTTGACCAGGGCCACCACGTTGTGCGCGGCGGCAATGCGGGCCGCCGCCTCGGCCGTGGCCTGCTCGCTGGTCAGGTCGGCCTGGTAGCTCACCAGCAGCGGATGGCTCCATTCGGGCAGCACGTAGTCGAGATTGACCACGGCGCGGCCCTGGGCCAGCAGGGCCTCGGCGATGGCGCGGCCGATGCCGTTGCTGGCGCCGCTGACCACGGTGACGGGTGTCTTGTTGTCCACGGTGCTCATCGCTGTCTCAGACCTTTTCCAGGATCACGGCAATGCCCTGGCCCACGCCGATGCACATGGTGCACAGCGCGTAGCGGCCGCCCAGCGTGTGCAGCTGGTTCACGGCCGTGGTAGCCAGGCGGGCACCGGAGGCGCCCAGCGGATGGCCCAGCGCAATGGCGCCGCCCCATTGGTTGACGCGGCGGTCGTCGTCGGCAATGCCCAGATCGCGCAGCACGGCCAGGCCCTGCGCGGCGAAGGCTTCGTTCAGCTCGATCACGTCCATCTGCTCCAGCGTCAGGCCGGTCAGGGCCAGCACCTTGCGCACGGCAGGCGCGGGGCCGAAGCCCATGATGCGCGGTGCCACGCCGGCCACGGCCATGCCGACCACGCGGGCGCGGGGCACCAGGTTGTATTGCTGGGCGGCTTCCTCGTTGGCCAGCAGCAGGGCGCAGGCGCCATCGTTCACGCCGCTGGCATTGCCGGCCGTCACCGTGCCATCCGGGCGCACCACGCCCTTGAGCTTGGCCAGCGCCTCGATGGTGGTGGCGCGCGGATGTTCGTCCTGGCTCACCACGATGGCGTCGCCCTTCTTCTGGGCAATGGACACGGACACGATTTCCTTGGCCAGGTAGCCGGCTGCAATGGCGGCGGCCGCCTTTTGCTGGCTGGCCAGGGCCATGCGGTCCTGGGCTTCGCGCTCGATCCTGAAGTCGCCGGCCACGTTCTCTGCCGTCTCGGGCATGGAGTCCACGCCGTACTGCTGCTTCATCAGCTTGTTGACGAAGCGCCAGCCGATGGTGGTGTCATAGACGGCGTTGCTGCGGCTGAAGGCGCTTTCTGCCTTGGGCATGACGAAGGGGGCGCGGCTCATGCTTTCCACGCCGCCCGCGATCATCAGGCGGGCCTCGCCCGCCTTGATGGCGCGCGCGGCCGTGCCCACGGCGTCCAGGCCCGAACCGCACAGGCGGTTGATGGTGGCGCCCGGCACATCGATGGGCAGGCCGGCCAGCAGGGCGGACATGCGCGCCACGTTGCGGTTGTCTTCGCCGGCCTGGTTGGCGCAGCCGTAGAGCACGTCGGCCACGGCCGTCCAGTCCACGCCGGGGTTGCGCTCCATCAGCGCCTTGATCGGCACGGCGCCGAGGTCATCGGCACGCACCGGGGACAGGGCGCCGCCGTAGCGGCCGAAGGGGGTGCGGATGGCGTCGCAGATGAAGGCCTGGTTGGACTGGCTCATGGTGTCTCCTGGGAAAAGAATGAAGAGGTGCCGGGGTGCGCCGCAGCGCACCCACTGGGGGAGCGGAGGGATCAGGCCGTGGCCGTCGCGTCCTTGATGGGCAGGCCCACGATGGACTGCAGCTCGGCGTGCGAGAGGCCGGGCACGGTGTCGATCAGGCGCAGGCCCTCGGGCGTGCATTCCAGCGTGCACAGGTCGGTGTAGATGCGCTTGACGCAGGACAGGCCCGTGAGCGGATAGCTGCAGGCCTCGACGACCTTGCATTCGCCGGTCTTGGTCAGCAGGTCCATCATCACCCAGGTCTGGCGTGCACCCACGGCCAGGTCCATGGCGCCGCCCACGGCGGGAATGGCACCGGCCTCGCCCGTGCTCCAGTTGGCCAGGTCGCCCGTGGCCGAGACTTGGAAGGCGCCCAGCACGCAGATGTCCAGGTGGCCGCCGCGCATCATGGCGAAGCTGTCGGCATGGTGGAAGTAGCAGCCGCCCGGCAGCAGGGTGACGGGCTGCTTGCCGGCATTGGTCAGGTCATAGTCCTCCTGGCCTTCGGCGGGCGCCGGGCCCATGCCCAGGATGCCGTTCTCGCTTTGCAGGATGACCTCGCGGCCGGCCGGGATATGGTTGGCCACCTGGGTGGGCATGCCGATGCCCAGGTTGACGTAGGCGCCGTCGAAGATGTCTTCGGCCACGCGCCGGGCCAGCTCTTGCTTGCTGCGTTTCTGGTAGCTGCTCATGCTCTTGCTTTCGGCGGTTGGGGCGCTCATGCGGTTTTCTTGAAGCCGCCGGCCTGGGTGGCCACGCGGTCGATCTTCACGATCTGGCTCACGTAGATGCCGGGCGTGACCACGGCCTCGGGGTCCAGCGCGCCCAGCTCCACGATCTCGTGCACGGTGGCGATCGTGTGCTTGGCCGCCGTGGCCATCACGGGCCCGAAGTTGCGGGCCGACATGCGGTAGGTGAGATTGCCCCAGCGGTCGCCCTTCTCGGCCTTGACCAGTGCCACGTCGCCGTGGATGGGATGCTCCAGCACATAGTGCTTGCCGTTGATCTCGCGCGTTTCCTTGCCGTTGGCCAGCTCCGTGCCATAGGCCGTGGGGCAGAAGAAGCCGCCGATGCCGGCGCCGGCGGCGCGCAGGCGCTCGGCCAGGTTGCCCTGGGGCACGAGTTCCAGCTCGATCTTGCCGCTGCGGTACAGGTCGTCGAACACCCAGCTGTCCACCTGGCGGGGGAAGCTGCAGATGATCTTGCGCACCTGGCCGCTCTTGAGCAGCGCGGCCAGGCCCTGGTCGCCGTTGCCCGCGTTGTTGTTGACCACGGTCAGTTCGCGTGCGCCCTGGGCGATCAGGCCGTCGATGAGTTCGGTGGGATTGCCCGAGGTGCCAAAGCCCCCGATCAGCACGGTGGAGCCGTCCTGGACGCCCGACAACGCCTCGGCGATGGTGTCGGTGATTTTGTTGATCACTTGCTTGTCTCCGGTATGCAGGCCGCTGGCGCTGCGCTAAAATGTTCGTATGTAGAACAAAAGTTCGCAGAAAGAATTATAGGGCCATGGAAAAAAAAGCCGCTTCCGTAATTTCCACAGGTGGGGTTGAAGAAGAGGGCGGTACGCCGCGCCCCGGCGACAGCTATGTGCAGTCCTTCGCGCGCGGCCTGGGCGTGATCCGCTCGTTCAGCGCCGAGGCGCCTGCGCAGACGCTCAGCGAGGTGGCGGCGCGCACGGGGCTCACGCGCGCCGGGGCCCGGCGCATCCTGCTGACGCTGCAGACGCTGGGCTATGTGAAGAGCGACGGCAAGCTGTTCCAGCTCACGCCGCGCATCATGGAACTGGGCTTTGCCTACCTCAGCTCCACCCCGGTCTGGAACCTGGCCGAGCCCGTGATGGAAAACCTGGTCGACGAGGTCAAGGAGTCCTGCTCGGCCGCCGTGCTCGATGGGGGCGACATCGTCTATGTGCTGCGCGTGCACACCCACAAGATCATGAGCACCAACCTCAGCGTGGGCTCGCGCCTGCCGGCCTGCTGGACTTCGATGGGGCGCGTGCTGCTGGCCGGCGAGAGCGATGAATCCCTGCAGGCCCTGCTGGATGCGCGCGAGCGCCGCCAGTTCACGGCGTTGACCGAGCAGGACGACGAGCGCCTGCGCCAGCGCATTCTGGAGGTGCGCGCCCAGGGCTGGGCCCTGGTGGACCAGGAATTGGCCGAAGGCCTGATCTCCATCGCGGCGCCCGTGAAGAACGCGGCAGGGCGCACCGTGGCCGCGCTCAACATCAGCGGCCAGGCCAACCGCAACAGCGCCGAGATGATGCGCGTGCAACTGCTGCCCCGGCTGCTGGCCGCCACGCAGCTGGTGAGCCAGCTGTTGAGGGCCTCGTCGCGTCTTTCCCTGTAAAACGGAGTGTGGCGCAGTGCGGCAGCGCGGGGCGGGGCGGGGCGCTCCATAATTGCCGCTCCACGCCCTGCACCCGCTTGCCTGCACCCAGCACCATGGCCCGCCTGCCCAGACTCACCATTGCGGATCTGCCGCACCACATCATCCAGCTCGGCAACAACGGCGCGGACATCTTCATCGATGCCCAGGACCGGGAGACCATGCTGGGGCTGCTGCGCGAGATGGCGCGCAGCTGCGAGCTGGCCGTGCATGCCTACGTGCTCCTGCCCAGCCAGTTCCACCTGCTGGCCACGCCGCGCACCGACGATGGCCTGCCCAGGTTCATGCAGGCCGTGGGCCGGCGCTATGTGCGCTACTTCAACGACCGCCACGGCCGCAGCGGCACGCTGTGGGAAGGTCGCTATCGCGGCACGGTGCTGCAGCCCAGCTGGCTGCTGCCCACCATGGTCTTCATGGACGACAGCCCCGTGCGCGCCGGCCTGGTCCAGCGGCCGGCCGACTGGCCCTGGTCCAGCTACGCGCACAACGCCGGCCTGCGCAGCGACGCGCTGATCCAGCCCCATGCCGTGTTCTGGGAGCTGGGCAACACCCCGTTTGCGCGCGACGCGGCGTATGTGTCGGCCGTGGAAGAGGGCGTCAGCAGCGATGACGGCGAACGCATCAGCCAGTCGGCGCTGCGGGGCTGGGCGCTGGGCGATGAGCAATTCATTGCCGATTTACAACAGCGCACCGAGCGCCGCGTGACCCGCCAGCGCGCCGGCCGTCCGCCAGGACGGACCAATGAGCGCACCACAACAGTGCGTTAGTACCCACTGATGGTCTGCAAGTGCTTGATTCCTCATCGCAGGCCTCTGTGAAATAAATATGTCCCTTATTAATTTCCGATTTTTTTGTTCTGGAATTAATTGGGATCTGACCCTTATATAAATTTATTGCATGAGGTGATGCCTTGCCTTAATCTTGCGTTCCCTGCGAAAAATTTGAGGATTCCGCCATGACGACGGCTGCCGAGATCAAGCATCTCCAAGACCACGGTCTGTACTCCAAGAGCAACGAGCACGACGCCTGCGGCCTCGGCTTTGTTGCGCATATCAAGGGCGTCAAGCGCCATGACATCGTCACCGGCGCGCTCAAGATCCTCGAAAACATCGACCATCGCGGTGCCGTGGGTGCCGACAAGCTCATGGGCGATGGCGCGGGCATTCTGATCCAGATTCCCGACCAGCTCTACCGCGAAGAGATGGCAAAGCAGGGCGTGGCCCTGCCGCCCGCGGGCGAGTACGGCGTGGGCATGATCTTCCTGCCCAAGGAACACGCCTCGCGCCTGGCCTGCGAGCAGGAGATGGAACGCGCCATCAAGGCCGAAGGCCAGGTCCTGCTGGGCTGGCGCGATGTGCCCGTGAACCGCGACATGCCCATGTCGCCCACGGTCCAGGAAAAGGAACCCATCCTGCGCCAGGTCTTCATCGGCCGCGGCGCCGACGTGATCGTGCAGGACGCGCTGGAGCGCAAGCTGTACGTGATCCGCAAGACGGCCAGCGCCGCCATCCAGAACCTCAAGCTCAAGCACAGCAAGGAATACTACGTTCCCAGCATGAGCAGCCGCACCGTGGTCTACAAGGGCCTGCTGCTGGCCGACCAGGTGGGCGTGTACTACAACGACCTGTCCGACGAGCGCTGCGTCTCGGCCATCGGCCTGGTGCACCAGCGCTTTTCCACCAACACCTTCCCCGAGTGGCCGCTGGCCCACCCCTACCGCTACGTGGCCCACAACGGTGAAATCAACACCGTGCGCGGCAACTACAACTGGATGCTGGCGCGCGAGGGCGTGATGGCCTCGCCCGTGCTGGCCGAGGACCTCAAGAAGCTCTATCCCATCAGCTTCGCCGGCCAGTCCGACACGGCAACGTTCGACAACTGCCTGGAACTGCTGACCATGGCCGGCTACCCCATCAGCCAGGCCGTGATGATGATGATTCCCGAGCCCTGGGAACAGCACGAGTCCATGGACGAGCGCCGCCGCGCCTTCTATGAATACCACGCCGCCATGATGGAGCCCTGGGACGGCCCGGCCTCCATCGTGTTCACCGACGGCCGCCAGATCGGCGCCACGCTGGACCGCAACGGCCTGCGCCCCTCGCGCTACGTGATCACCGATGACGACCTGGTCATCCTGGCGTCCGAAGCCGGCGTGCTGCCCGTGCCCGACAGCGCCATCGTGCGGAAGTGGCGCCTGCAGCCCGGCAAGATGCTGCTGATCGACCTGGAGCAGGGCCGCCTGATCGAGGACGACGAGCTCAAGGCCAACATCGTCAACACCAAGCCCTACAAGCAGTGGATCGAGAACCTGCGCATCAAGCTGGGCAGCGTGGGCGGTGACACCCATGCCGGCCCCGAGGCCGCCAGCCTGCCGCTGCTCGAGCGCCAGCAGGCCTTCGGCTTCACGCAGGAAGACATCAAGTTCCTGCTGGCCCCCATGGCCAAGAACGGCGAGGAAGGCATCGGCTCCATGGGCAACGACAGCCCGCTGGCCGTGCTGTCGGACAAGAACAAGCCGCTGTACAACTACTTCCGCCAGATGTTCGCGCAGGTGACCAACCCGCCGATCGACCCCATCCGCGAAGCCATCGTGATGTCGCTGGTGTCCTTCATCGGACCCAAGCCCAACCTGCTGGACATCAACCAGGTCAACCCGCCCATGCGCCTGGAAGTGCACCAGCCCGTGCTGGACTTCGCCGACATGGCCAAGCTGCGCGACATCGAACGACACACGCAGGGCAAGTTCAAGAGCGCAACGATCGACATCACCTACCCGCTGTCCTGGGGCAAGCAGGGCGTGGAAGCCAAGCTGGCATCGCTGTGCGCGCAGGCCGTGGACGCCATCAAGGGCGGCGCCAACATCCTGATCATCAGCGACCGCCATGTGAGCGCCACCCAGGTGGCCATCCCCGCGCTGCTGGCGCTGTCGGCCATCCACCAGCACCTGGTGCGCGAGGGCCTGCGCACCACGGCCGGCCTGGTCGTGGAAACGGGCACGGCGCGCGAAGTGCACCACTTCGCCGTGCTGGCGGGCTACGGCGCCGAGGCCGTGCATCCCTACCTGGCCATGGAAACCCTGGCCGACATGCACAAGGAGCTGGGCGGCGACCTGTCGGCCGACAAGGCCATCTACAACTACGTCAAGGCCATCGGCAAGGGCCTGTCCAAGATCATGTCCAAGATGGGCGTGTCCACCTACATGTCCTATTGCGGCGCCCAGCTGTTCGAGGTGATCGGCCTGAACAGCGACACCGTGGACAAGTACTTCACCGGCACGGCCAGCCGCGTCGAGGGCATCGGCGTCTTCGAGATCGCCGAGGAAACCATCCGCAACCACCGCGCGGCCTTCGGTGACGATCCCGTGCTGGAGACCATGCTGGACGCCGGTGGCGAATACGCCTGGCGCGCCCGTGGCGAAGAGCACATGTGGTCGCCCGACGCCATCGCCAAGCTGCAGCATTCCACGCGCTCCAACAACTGGAGCACGTACAAGGAATACGCCCAGCTGATCAACGACCAGAGCAAGCGCCACATGACGCTGCGCGGCCTGTTCGAGTTCAAGTTCGACCCGGCCAAGGCCATCCCGCTGGACCAGGTCGAGTCGGCCAAGGAGATCGTCAAGCGCTTTGCCACGGGCGCCATGTCGCTGGGCTCCATCAGCACCGAGGCCCATGCCACGCTGGCAGTGGCCATGAACCGCATCGGCGGCAAGAGCAACACCGGCGAAGGCGGGGAAGATCCCCAGCGCTACCGCAACGAGCTCAAGGGCATCCCGATCAGGAAGGGCGAGACCCTGGGCTCCATCATCGGCGCCGACAAGGTCGAGGCCGACATCGAGCTGCAGGACGGCGACTCGCTGCGCTCCAGGATCAAGCAGGTGGCATCGGGCCGCTTCGGCGTCACGGCCGAGTACCTGTCGTCCTCGGACCAGGTGCAGATCAAGATGGCCCAGGGCGCCAAGCCCGGCGAGGGCGGCCAGCTTCCCGGCGGCAAGGTGTCCGACTACATCGGCAAGCTGCGCCACTCCGTGCCCGGCGTCGGACTGATCTCGCCCCCGCCCCACCACGACATCTACTCCATCGAGGATCTGGCCCAGCTGATCCATGACCTGAAGAACGTGGCGCCGCACGCCGACATCTCGGTCAAGCTCGTGTCCGAAGTGGGCGTGGGCACCATCGCGGCCGGCGTGGCCAAGTGCAAGAGCGACCACGTGGTCATCGCAGGCCATGACGGCGGCACGGGCGCATCGCCCTGGTCGTCCATCAAGCATGCGGGCTCGCCCTGGGAGATCGGCCTGGCCGAGACCCAGCAGACCCTGGTGCTCAACCGCCTGCGCGGCCGCATCCGCGTGCAGGCCGACGGCCAGATGAAGACCGGCCGCGACGTCGTCATCGGCGCGCTGCTGGGCGCCGACGAGTTCGGCTTCGCCACGGCGCCCCTGGTCGTCGAGGGCTGCATCATGATGCGCAAGTGCCACCTGAACACCTGCCCCGTGGGCGTGGCCACGCAGGACCCGGTGCTGCGCGCCAAGTTCTCGGGCAAGCCCGAGCATGTGGTGAACTACTTCTTCTTCATCGCCGAGGAAGTGCGCCAGATCATGGCCCAGCTCGGCGTGGCGAAGTTCGACGACCTGATCGGCCGCTCCGACCTGCTGGACACCCGCAAGGGCCTGCAGCACTGGAAGGCCCAGGGCCTGGACTTCTCGCGCCTGTTCGCCCAGCCCGAAGTGCCCGCCGACGTGGCGCGCTTCCATGTCGAAAAGCAGGACCACCTGCTGGACAAGGCGCTGGACGTGAAGCTCATCGAGCGCTGCAAGCCCGCCATCGAGAACGGCGAGCGCGTGCGCATCATGGAAGTGGCGCGCAACGTCAACCGCTCCGTGGGCGCCATGCTCTCCGGTGCCGTGACGCGCGTGCATCCCGAAGGCCTGCCCGATGACACCATCCGCATCCACTTCGAGGGAACCGGCGGCCAGTCCTTCGGCGCCTTCCTGTGCAACGGCATCACGCTGAACCTGCGCGGCGACGCCAACGACTACACGGG
Organism: Delftia sp. PX-1; assembly: GCF_055797465.1. Lineage (NCBI taxonomy): Bacteria > Pseudomonadati > Pseudomonadota > Betaproteobacteria > Burkholderiales > Comamonadaceae > Delftia > Delftia sp. PX-1. The sequence continues at coordinate 5,775,055 of NZ_CP184763.1, read as the reverse complement.
CAAGGGCCTGTCCGGCGGCCGCGTGGTGGTGCACGCCAGCCATGAGTTCCGTGGCGATACCACCAGCAACACCATCGTGGGCAACACCGTGATGTTCGGCGCCACCAGCGGCGAGGCCTTCTTCGGCGGCGTGGCCGGCGAGCGTTTCGCGGTCCGCCTGTCTGGCGCCACCGCCGTGGTCGAAGGCGTGGGCGACCACGGCTGCGAATACATGACCGGCGGCACCGTGGTGGTGCTGGGCAAGACCGGCCGCAACTTCGCCGCCGGCATGAGCGGCGGCGTGGCCTATGTCTACGACGAGGATGGCCGCTTCGCCGAGCGCTGCAACAAGGCGTCCGTCTCGCTGGACCAGGTGTTGCCCCACGACGAGCACCTGGCCCAGGTCTCGCCCGCCGTCTGGCACCGCCGCGAAACCGACGAGCGCCAGCTGCGCGCGCTGATCGAGGCGCACAGCCGCTGGACCGGCTCCAAGCGCGCCCGCGACCTGCTGGACAACTGGGCGGCGGCCCGCTCCAAGTTCGTCAAGGTCTTCCCCAGCGAGTACAAGCGTGCCCTGTCCGAGATGTACGAGCGCCAGGTGATGGAAGAGCCCGCCACGCCCGAGGTCGAGGAACACGCCAAGGAAGCCGTGGCCGCCAAATAACAAGGAAGCGAAGGATGCGGGCAGCGGCCCGCACCCATCCCTGCACCCCACACATCAGGACAACGAATCATGGGAAAGACCACCGGCTTCATGGAATATGAGCGCCTCGAGGAGGGCTATGCGCCCGTCGCCGAGCGCGTGAAGCACTACAAGGAATTCGTCATCGGCCTCGATGACAGCCAGGCCAAGATCCAGGGCGCGCGCTGCATGGACTGCGGCACGCCGTTCTGCAACAACGGCTGCCCGGTCAACAACATCATTCCGGACTTCAACGACCTGGTCTTCCACGGCGGCTGGAAGAGCGCCAGCGCCGTGCTGCACAGCACCAACAACTTCCCCGAGTTCACGGGCCGCATCTGCCCCGCGCCCTGTGAGGCCGCCTGCACCCTGAACATCAACGACGATGCCGTGGGCATCAAGTCCATCGAGCACGCCATCATCGACCGTGCCTGGGCCGAAGGCTGGGTCAAGCCGCTGCCCAGCAGCCGCAAGACCGGCAAGAAGGTGGCCGTGGTCGGCGCCGGCCCCGCAGGCCTGGCGGCCTCGCAGCAGCTGGCCCGCGCCGGCCACGATGTGACGCTGTTCGAGAAGAACGACCGCGTCGGCGGCCTGCTGCGCTACGGCATTCCCGACTTCAAGATGGAGAAGTCGCACATCGACCGCCGCGTCGAGCAGCTCGTGGCCGAAGGCGTCAAGATCCGCACCGGCGTGCTGGTGGCGGGCAAGGACGGCCTGGGCGAAGACTCCAAGGTCACCAACTGGGCCAAGGAAACCGTCAGCCCCGAGCAGCTCATGGCCGAGTTCGACGCCGTGCTGCTGACCGGCGGTGCCGAGCAGTCGCGCGACCTGCCCGTGCCCGGCCGCGAACTCAAGGGCATCCATTTCGCCATGGAGTTCCTGCCGCAGCAAAACAAGGTCAATGCCGGCGACAAGCTCAAGGGCCAGCTGCGTGCCGATGGCAAGCATGTCATCGTCATCGGCGGCGGCGACACCGGCTCCGACTGCGTGGGCACCAGCAACCGCCATGGCGCCGTCAGCGTGACCCAGTTCGAGCTGATGCCCATGCCGCCCGAGCAGGAGAACAAGCCCCTGGTCTGGCCCTACTGGCCGATCAAGCTGCGCACCAGCTCCAGCCACGAGGAAGGCTGCGAGCGCGAGTTCGCCATCGCCACCAAGGAGTTCATCGGCGAGAAGGGCCAGGTCACGGCCGTCAAGACCGTGCGCATCGAAATGAAGGACGGCAAGATGGTCGAGGTGCCCGGCAGCGAGCAGGTGCTCAAGGCCGACCTGGTGCTGCTGGCCATGGGCTTCGTCAGCCCCGTGCAGGCCGTGCTCGATGCCTTTGGCGTGGACAAGGACGCACGCGGCAACGTCAAGGCCACCACCGACTTCACGGGCGGCTACGCCACCAGCGTGCCCAAGCTCTTCGCCGCCGGCGACGTGCGCCGCGGCCAGTCCCTGGTGGTCTGGGCCATCCGCGAAGGCCGCCAGGCCGCTCGCTCCATTGACGAGTTCCTCATGGGCACGTCCGACCTGCCTCGGTGAGATGCCAACCCCGGAAGGGGCTTGGCCATAGACAAAGAAAAAGCCCTTGGTGATGAACCAAGGGCTTTTTATTACAAATTCCTCGTGTTTCAGCGTAGGCCCTTGAAACTGGCGCGCCCTAAAGCGAGAGACACCGAGGAAGGGCCTGGGCCGGCCGCGCCGCCCCGCACCGAGGGTGTCGTCCCCCTCTGGGGGAAGGCGCGAAGCGACTCAGGGGGAGGGTTTATCCTCTGCGGGCTTGTCCACTGCGGTGCCGGGTTCGGCTTCTTCTTCCGGCGCCTTGGAGACGCGGCTGAACCAGCCGGCACCCAGGATGCCGATCTCGTAAAGAATGCACATGGGCACGGCCAGGGCCAGCTGGGAGATCACGTCGGGCGGCGTGACCACGGCGGCGATGATGAAGGCCACCACGATGAAATAGCCGCGGAAGGACTTGAGCTTGGCGATGTCCACCAGGCCGAAGCGCACCAGCAGCATGACCACGATGGGCACCTGGAAGGCCAGGCCAAAGGCCAGGTACAGCGACAGGATGGCCTCCACATACGATGCAATGTCCGGCGTGGCCGCCACGCTGTCCGGGGTGAAGCCCTGGATGAAGGCGAACATCTTGTCGAGCACGAAGAACTGCACGAAGGCGATGCCGATATAGGCCAGCAGGCTGCCGAAGATGATCAGCGGCAGCGCAAAGCGCTTTTCATGGCTGTACAGGCCGGGCGCCACGAAGGCCCACATTTGGTACATGATCCAGGGCAGCACGGCCAAGATGCCCACCATCATCAGTACCTTGAGCGGCACGAAGAAGGGGGTGAACACGCCGACTGCGATGAGCTTGGCATCGGGCGGCATGTGGGCCTTGATCGGGTGGGCGATGAAGTCGATCAGCCCGTTGGGGCCGGGCCATACGGCCAGCACGGCGATCGCCAGACCGATGCCGTAGATGCAGTAGAGCAGGCGGTCGCGCAGCTCCATCAGGTGCTGGACGAAAGGCTGCTCGGTGCCTGCCAGCTCGTCGTCTTTAGGTGGAATGTCGGACATGGTGCGAAACCGCGGCGGGCCGCAAGGGCGTCCACGGACCTGGTATGAAAAGCAGAAAGCCCGACGGATCGGGCAGGGTGGGGCGATGGCGGGTGCCCGGGTGGCAGAGGCTGGGCCGGTTGCCTCGTGGCCCGCTGCGCGCCAGCATCTTCAGCGGGACTTCTGGGGACGAAAGCGCGCCACGCGCGCCGCGCCCGACTGCGCCTTGGTGCGCACGCCGGCCCGGGCCTTGTACCACTGGGGCACGGCAGCACGCTTGAGGCGCCAGTTCTTGCCCGGGTGGCGGTAGGCCGGCGCCACGGCGCTGTACGTATCGCTGTCCGAGCCGTAGGAAGAGGAGTCGTACGAGGAAGACGTGCCGTTGAGCGATGCCGTGGACTCGTTCCAGTCCTTCTCGAAATTGGCGGCCGAAGTGTGGATGGACTGCTCGACGTCACGCGCCGCGCCTTCCACCGTGTCCTTCATCTTGCGCAACTCGTCGAGTTCCATCGAACGGTTGACCTCGGCCTTCACATCGGAGACGTAGCGCTGGGCCTTGCCCAGCAGGGTACCGACGGTGCGCGCCACGCGCGGCAGCTTCTCGGGGCCGATGACCACGAGAGCCACGGCGCCGATCAGCGCCATCTTGGACAGACCGATATCAAACATGGAGGCTTGGCGTGCGGAGCATCAGCTCTTTTGCTTGGCTTCGACGTCGATGGTGGCCTTGTCGGTGGCTGTCTGGCCTGCAACCTGGCCAGGGGCAGCTGCGGGGGTGTCGGTGGAGGTCGAGCCGTCCTTCACACCGTCCTTGAAGCCCTTGACTGCACCGCCAAGGTCGGAACCGATGTTCTTCAGCTTCTTGGTTCCGAACACCAGAACCACGATGGCCAGGACGATCAGCCAATGCCAGATGGAAAACGAGCCCATGAGAATCTCTCCTAAGAATTGCAGATCATTTTAGACGCCGGGCCATGGCGGCAGTTCGCAAGGCCCCACAAAAGCCGTTCGGCCGGCGCATGTACGCAGAAGTCGCAAGCAAGAGGCGGGCCATCTTGCGCGCTAGCCTGCGTCCAGCAAAGGCTTCAGCCCTTCAGCCAGGGGCGGGGGCCGCCCATGACATGGATGTGCAGGTGGTGGACTTCCTGTCCGCCCTCGGTGCCCGTGTTGACCACCAGACGGAAACCGCCGTCGGGATACGGATTGCAGCCTTGCTCGGCGGCCAGGCGGGGCGCCAGCACCATCATGCGGCCCAGCAGCGCAGCGTCGTCGGCCTGGACCTGGGCCATGGAGGGGATGTGCTTCTTGGGCACCATCAGAAAGTGGATGGGCGCGCCGGGATGGATGTCGTGGAAGGCGAAGACTTCATCGTCTTCATAGACCTTGCGGGAAGGGATCTCGCCTTTGATGATGCGGCAAAACAGGCAGTTCGGGTCGTGGTCGTGCATGGCGCTACGGGAGTCCTGGGAAGCTGGCGGTGGATCGAAAAATCAGGGTGAATTGTCGTTGATGTGCAGTGTCTGGCGCACGCCGATGTCGCTGCGGTGCTGCTGGAGCCAGTGCTGCCCCTGCTCGCGCCCCAGCTCGAACAGCTCGCGCACGAAACGCATGTCCGAGCGCGTCTTGGTCGAGGCGCCGTAGCCCTTGAGCACCGCGCCGCCGTCCACGCGGTGCAGCAGCACCTTTTTGTAGCGTGCCGGGTCCAGCTTGCCCTGCTCCAGCAGGCGCTTGACGAATTCGATGGCGCGCAGCTCGGACAGCAGGCCGGCGTTGAAGGTGACCTCGTTCATGCGGTCCATGATGTCGGCCGCCGTGTTGGGCAGGTCGGTGTGCTCGATGGGATTGATCTGCACCAGCAGGATGTCGCTGGACGCCGTGCCGTAGATCAGGGGATACAGGGCGGGATTGCCCGAGAAACCGCCGTCCCAGTAAGGCTCGCCATCGATTTCCACGGCCTTGAACAGCTGGGGCAGGCAGGCCGAGGCCATGACCGCGTCGGCACTGAGCCTTCTGCCCGAAAAGATGCTTCCCCGGCCTGTGCGCACATTGGTGGCGCAGACAAAGACCTTGGGCACCACGCCCTCCACGGGCGGACGCGTCAGCGCCTCGAAATCCACGACCCGTTCGAGCAGCTTGCGCAGCGGGTTGATGTCCAGCGGGTTGGTCTGGTAGGGCGAGAAGAACTGGTTGAGCACGCCCATGAAGGGGCTGCCCGGCAATGGCGCGCCCCACATCAGGCTGCCCATGGTGCCCACGCCTTCCCACAGTTCGGTCAGCGAGGCGCGGGCCAATTGGGCGCCCAGCGCCTGGGCGGCCACAGGATCGCTTTCCTGGCGCGCGGCCTGGGCAAAGCCCTGTGCCAGGGCCACGGCATTCATGGCGCCGGCGCTGGTGCCGCTGATGCCGTCGAAGACAAGGCTGCCGTCTTCCAGCAGTGCGTCCAGCACGCCCCAGGTCAGGGCGCCGTGCGAGCCCCCGCCCTGCAGGGCGAGGTTGATCTTGCAGGTCGGGGTGGAGGACATGGCGGGCGGGCCGGCGGCTTCAGCGGTCCACGGCCTGGTTGCGGTTCATGGCGACCATGCCGCGCACGATGCGGTACAGGAACCAGATGGAGATCACCGTCCAGGCGATCCAGCCGGGCACGAAGAACAGCAGCCACAGAGGTGCCGTGACCAGGTACAGGATGCCGGCCCAGATCACGCTGCGGATGCGCCACGAGAAATGGTTGGCCATCCAGCTGCCTTCGGCGTCGCCGCGCTTGACCAGGTCGATGATCAGGGCGATCACCAGCAGCGCGATGCTGGGCTGGGCGCCGGGCACGACGGCGGCCACGGCCACCACCAGGTGCAGCAGGTAGCTGACCCAGCCCCAGGCCTTGAGGCCTTCGATGCGGGACTGGTCCAGGGCACGGACTTCGATGTAATCGTCATTCATGGCAGCGGTCCTTTCTCGTTCACATCACGTTCCTGGGCCTTGCGCAGCGCCTTTTCCTCGATGCCGCTGGTGCCTTCGCGGCGCTCCAGCTCGGCGACGACCTGGGCGGGCGTCAGGCCATAGTGGGCCAGGGCGATCATGCTATGGAACCACAGATCGGCCACTTCGTAGAGGATTTTGCCGGCGTCCCCGCCATGGTCTGCGTCCTTGGCGGCCATGACGACTTCGGTGGCCTCTTCGCCGATCTTCTTCAAAAAGGCATCCGGGCCCTTGTGCAGCAGGCGGGCGACGTAGCTTTTGTCGGGGTCGCCGCCGTTGGCGGGCTTGCGGCTTTCGATGACGGCGGCCAGGCGCGCCAGGGCGTCCTGCGAGGAAGTGCTTGCGGTGTCGTTCATGTTCGTGGAATTCATTTGTAGATCGATTCGGGGTCTTTCAAGACCGGATCGACGGCCTGCCACTGGCCATCGCGCAGCACGCTGTAGAAGCAGCTGTGGCGCCCCGTATGGCAGGCAATGCCGGGCTCGTGGCCGGTCTGGGTGATCTTGAGCAGGACCACGTCGTTGTCGCAGTCGATGCGCACCTCGTGCACGGTCTGCACGTGGCCCGATTCCTCGCCCTTGAACCACAGCTTGTTGCGCGAGCGGCTGAAATAGACGGCGCGGCCCAGCTCGGCCGTCTTGGCCAGGGCCTCGCGGTTCATCCAGGCGAACATCAGCACGTCGCCCGTGTCCTTTTCCTGCGCGATCACGGGCACCAGGCCCTGCGCATCCCATTTGACTTGATCTAGCCAGTTCATTGCCTGCATTGTGAATATCCTGGGTTGGAATCCCTGTGACAGCATTGTCAGGAATTGCCTGGATTGAAAATACACCCCCTGAGTCGCTTCGCGCCTTCCCCCTCTCTCGCTGCGCGGGAGGGAGACGACAGCCTTGCTGCGGGGCGGCCCTTGCTCGCTGTCCCTGGTCCCTTGGGCCGCGCCGGTTTCATGGGTTGTGGGCGGCGCGAGCGCCATGGAAAACTGAAATGAAGGAGTCCGCCGACGCGCCGTATCAGAGGCGCACGGGCACGCCGCGCTCGGCCATGCGCTGCTTGGCCTGGCCCACGGTGAATTCGCCATAGTGGAAGATGCTGGCGGCCAGCACGGCGTCGGCGCCGCCCAGGGTCACGCCATCGGCCAGGTCGTCCAGCGAGCCCACGCCGCCGGAGGCGATCACGGGCACGGGCACGGCGTCGCTGACGGCGCGCGTGAGCTTCAGGTCGAACCCGGACTTGGTGCCGTCGCGGTCCATGCTTGTCAGCAGGATCTCGCCCGCGCCGCGGCGCGCCATTTCTGCGGCCCACTGCACGGCGTCCAGGCCGGTGTTCTTGCGTCCGCCGTGGCTGTAGACATCCCAGCCGGGGCCGGCGGCGCGGCCGTCGGCGCCGATGCGCTGCTCGTCTTCGGCGGTGCGGCGCTTGGCGTCGATGGCCACGACGATGCACTGCGCGCCGTACTTGTCGGAGGCGGCATTGATCACATCGGGATTGGCGATGGCGGCCGAGTTGAAGCTGGTCTTGTCGGCGCCCGCGTTGAGCAGGCGGCGCACGTCCTCGACGGTGCGCACGCCACCGCCCACGGTCAGCGGAATGAAGACCTGGCTGGCCACCGATTCGATGATGGGCAGGATCAGGTCTCGGCCATCGCTGGTGGCCGTGATGTCCAGGAAGGTCAGCTCGTCCGCGCCCTGGGCGTTGTAGCGCGCGGCGATCTCCACCGGGTCGCCCGCATCGCGCAGCTCCACGAAGTTCACGCCTTTGACGACGCGCCCTCCCGTGACGTCAAGACAGGGGATGATGCGTTTGGCAAGCATGGGCAGACTCGTGGCTAGGGCGTGAAACAAGGGCGAAAAGATACCACGCCCTCGGCGTCCGCAGGCGCTGCGGGGTTCAGCGCTTGAGACCTGCGGCCTGGCTTTGCCAGCGCCATGCGTCCTCGCACATGCGGTCCAGGTCCAGCATGGCCTTCCAGCCCAGCAGGCGCTCGGCCTCGGCGGGGTCGGCCCAGCACTGGGCCACGTCGCCGGGGCGGCGCGCCACGATCTGGTAGGGCACGGGGCGGCCGCTGGCGCGCTCGAAGGCCTTGACCATCTCCAGCACCGAGACCGGGCGCCCCGTGCCCAGGTTCACCGTCAGCAGGCCTTGCTGTTTACGCAGATGGCGCAGCGCCGCCAGGTGGCCGCGCGCCAGGTCGGTGACGTGGATGTAGTCACGCACGCCCGTGCCGTCCGGCGTGGCGTAGTCATCCCCAAAGACACTGAGCTGCTGGCGCTGGCCGATGGCGACCTGCGACACATAGGGCATGAGGTTGTTGGGGATGTCGCGTGGGTCCTCGCCGATCAGGCCGCTTTCATGGGCGCCCACGGGATTGAAGTAGCGCAGCCGTGCCAGGCGCCACTGGCCGGGCTCGGCGCGGTCCAGGTCGGCCAGCATTTCCTCGATCCACAGCTTGCTGCGGCCGTAGGGGTTGGTGGCAGACAGCGGGAAATCCTCGCGGATCGGCAGGCTGGCCGGGTCGCCGTAGACCGTGGCCGAGGAGGAGAACACCAGGCTGTGCACGCCCGCCGCCTGCATGGCCTGCAGCAGGGCGACCGTGCCGCCCACGTTGTGTTCGTAGTAGCGCAGTGGCTGGGCCACGGATTCGCCCACGGCCTTGAGTGCGGCGAAGTGGATCACCTCGCGGATGGAGTGCTCGGCAAACAGCCGGTCCAGCGCGGCGCGGTCGCGCACATCGCCTTCCACGCACAGCGGGCGCCGGCCCGTGATGCGTTCCATGCGGTCGAGCACGTCGGCGCTGCTGTTGCTGAAGTTGTCGTAGATCAGGTAGGGCTCGCCTGCGGCGGCCAGCTCCACGCAGGTGTGGGAGCCGATGAAGCCGGCGCCGCCTGTGACCAGGATCATGAATACCTCTCATTGGTGATTTTTTGGCGTGCCTAGTATCGCAATAACCCAGCTTTTCCTCGGGTTCAAGTGGGCTGAGCACAAAAGTAGGGAGAAAACACATTTGTAGACAAACAACGTTATGCTCGGCCCGCTTTTCGTCGGATTGACGATAGCTTTCATCAAATTGTTAAGAAATTTGATGCATAAAAACTATGAATTGATGGGGCATCACCACGCCCTGAGGAGAAGGCCATGAACGGTTTCCTGCGAAGCTGCCTGGTCTGCTGGGGGTTGCTGTGCGGCTGGGTGGTGCAGGCTGCCGAACCCGCGGTGGCTGTCTATTACGGGAACAAGGCATCGCTCAGTGAATTGAGCCTCTACGACATTGCCGTCGTGGAGCCGGGCCATGGCTATGACCCGGTCCGGTTTCGCAAGCAGGCCCCGGGCAGCGAGCTGTATGCCTACGCTTCCGTGGCCGAGGTGCTGCCCGAGCGCGCCTACTTCGGCAAGATTCCCGAGGCCTGGAAGATGGCGCGCAACGGCGCCTGGCAGTCCATCGTCCTGGACCAGACACCCGCGCAGTGGCCCGCCTTCTTTGCCGACGAGGTGATCGCGCCGCTGTGGAAGCAGGGCTTTCGCGGCTTCTTCCTGGACACGCTGGACTCCTACCGCCTGGCCACGAATTTCGACGAAAAGGCCCAGCAGGACGGCCTGGTGCGCGTCATCGAGACGCTGCACCAGCGCTATCCCGGCATCCGCCTGATCCTGAACCGGGGCTTCGAGATCGTGCCGCGCGTGAGGGACAAGGTACAGATGGTGGCGGCCGAGTCGCTGTTGCGGGGCTGGGATGCCAGCCTCAAGCGCTATGTGAACGTGCCCGAGAAAGACCGCGAATGGCTGCTGCAGCAACTGCAGACCATCCGCGAGCGCGACCGCCTGCCGGTGCTGTCCATCGACTACGTGGCCCCGCATGACCGCGACGCCACGCGTGAGACCGCCCGCCGCATTGCGCAGCTGGGCATCATCCCCTGGGTTTCCGATGCCGGGCTGCAGACCCTGGGCATAGGCCAGGTGGAGGCGGTGGCGCGCAGGGTGTTGATTCTCTACAACGGTGCCGACTATCCGTCCATCAACGGCGCATCGGCGCACCGCTTCCTGGAAATGCCCCTGAACTACATGGGCTACGTCGCCGACTACGCCGATGTGCGCGAGCCCCTGCCTGAAGGCGTGGCGCGTGACCGCTATGCCGGCGTGGTGAGCTGGTTCGGCGGCGCGGTGCCCGAGATGCGGGCCAAAAGCGTGCGGCAGTGGCTGGCCAACCAGGTGCAGCAGGGCATGCCGCTGCTGGTGCTCAATACGCTGGGCCTGTCACAGGACCGCACCATGTCGGCCGCCCTGGGCACGCGCAGCACGGAAGCGGCACCCGTGTTCCCGCTGCGGCGCGCCGAAAAGGCGCCGGTCATGGGTTTCGAGATACAGCCGGCCGAGCCAGCGCACGATTACGAAGGCTGGGAGTTCACGCCGCAGATGGCCAGGGGCAGCCGCGAGTTGCTGTCCTTCGACGACAAGCGGGGGCGCCGCTTCGTGTCGGCCGCCATCACGCCCTGGGGCGGCTTTGCACTCATGCCCTATGTGGTGGTGGGCATGCCGGGCACCGACCAGTCGCGCTGGGTGATCGACCCCTTCGCGCTGTTGCGCGAGGCGCTGCGCCTGCAGGACTTTCCGGTGCCCGACGTCACCACCGAGAACGGCCGCCGCCTGCTGCTGGCTCATGTGGACGGGGACGGCTTTCCTTCCAAGGCCGAGCTGCCGGGCACGCCCTTCGCGGGCGAAGTGCTGCGCCGCGAGATCCTGGAGCGCTACAGGATTCCGCACACCATCTCGGTCATCGAGGCCGAAGTCTCGCCGCAGGGCCTGTATCCGCAATGGGCCGACCAGCTGGAGGGCATTGCCAAGCGCATCTTCGCCATGCCCCATGTCGAGATCGCCAGCCATTCCTATTCCCATCCCTTCTTCTGGGAGCCCGGGGCAGCGCCCGACGGGGATGACAGCAAGGAGGTGAACCTCAACCTCCACATCCCCGGCTACCAGATGGACATGAACCGGGAGATCAATGGCTCGGTCGACTACATCCGCAAGCGCCTGGCGCCGCCCGGCAAGCCGGTGGACGTGTTCCTGTGGACCGGCAACACGGCGCCCAGCGCCGAGGCCCTGGCCATCTCCGACGCGGCGGGACTGCTCAACATGAATGGCGGCGACACGGCCATCACGCGCAGCAATCCCTCTCTGACGGAGGTGCGCAGCTGGGGCCTGCGCAAGGGCGGCCATCTGCAGATCTATGCGCCCGTCACCAACGAGAACATCTACACCAACCTCTGGCACGGGCCGTTCTACGGCTTCGAGCGCGTCATCGAAACCTTCGAGATGACCGACGCGCCCCGGCGCATGAAGGCCGTGGACATCTACTACCACTCCTACTCCGCCAGCAAGCAGGCCAGCATCAAGGCCCTGCACAAGGTCTACCAGTGGGCGCTGGCGCAGCGGCTGAACCCGGTCTACAGCTCCGAGTACATCCGCAAGGTGCAGGATTTCTACGAATTCGCCATCGGCCGCGACGCGCAGGGCTGGCGCCTGCGGGGCCCGGGCCAGTTGCGCACGCTGCGCATGCCGCCCGGCATGGCCCTGCCGTCCATGGCTGCCAGCCGCGGCATCGCCGGCTATGCCAAGGGCACGGACGGAAACTACCTTCACCTGGCCGGCGGCGCCGGATACCTGGTGCAGCAGGATGCCGCAGGCGCGGCCGCCTCCGCGGCGCGCCCCTATCTGGTGGATGCCAATGCCCGGCTCACGCAATGGCTGCCCCAGGCCGATGGCGGCGTGCGCTTGACCCTGCAGGGCCATGTGCCGCTGGAGCTGCGCATGCACCTGCCGTCCGGCTGTGCGCTGAGTTCCCTGAACGCCGCCAATCCCCTCATTGCCGTGGCGGGTGCCGATACGGGCAGCTCCAACCTCCGTTCCTTCAGAAGTACCCATCACAGTGTTGAACTCCAAGCGCAATGCCGGGGGCTCTGAGCGCCCCGTCACGGTTCCCTTCTGGCTGATCGTGCTGCTGGCGGTACTGATCGGTGGCGCCCTGTGGATGCTGTTTCCCAAGCAGGATCTGGAGCGCCGGCTCTCCGTCACCGGAGATGATTCCGAGCTGTCCTACAACTACCTGAGCAACCTGCTCAAGAGCGACCCGGGCAATGAAAACCTGCGCGCCCTGCTCAAGGCCAAGGAGGAGCGCCTGAAAGCCATCAAGCTGGCGCGCGAAGAGGCAGCCAAGCAGGCGCTGCCCAGCGCCGCCGTCCAGGCCTGGGAGCGCTGGCAGGCCGCCTACCAGAACTATCTGGAGGCGCAAAAGCAGGACCATCGCGCCGGAGGGCAGGCCGATGCCCTGGCGCTCCAGGTGATGCAGGCGCTCAAGGAGGTCCCGCTGGCGGGTCTGACCCAGGAGCAGGCGCTGTACCTGGCCTCTTCGGCGCTGGTACTCAAGGACGCACCGCTGGCCCTGGGCATCTACGACGACGTGGCAGAGCGCCAGGCCGATCCCGCGCGCAAGGCGCAGGTCTATGAGTCCGCTGCGCGGCAGGCGCTGGGCATGTCGCTGTACGAGGAATCGGCGCGGCTGCTGCGCCAGGCCAGCGCCACGACCGAGGACGTCCAGCAGTCGCGCGCCTACCTCTGGCAGGCCCTGCAGGTGCTGCAGTCCGGCAACCGTGCCAGCGAAGCGCTGGCGCTGGCGCGCCAGCAGGAAGAACTGTTGGGCAGCGACCCGGAAACGCTGCGAAGGCTCATCGGCCTGGCGCGCGCGGCCGGCAACCGGGCCGAGGCCGAGCGCTATGCCAAGCGGCTGCTGCAGCTGTCCCTGCTGCAGCAATGGCAGGTGCAGGTGGCAGGCGCTTCGGGAGCAGGCCCGGCCGTAGCGTCCGCAGTGGCCGACGACGGCGCCTGGGCACTGCAGCCCGTGGCCTGGACCGCCCCGGGCTGGCGCATGCTGCGCACGGCCGACCCCGCGCGCAAGCCGCCGCCGGGCCTGCCCTTTGACGACAAGACCTACCAGCTGGGCTACGAGGTGTTCCTCGAGAACCGCAATCTGGAGGACGCCTGGCGCGTGGCCACGGCCGCGGTGCGCCAGGCGCCGCAGGACATGGCCTGGCGCGAGCGCCTGGCCCAGGTGTCCGAATGGATGGGGCAGCAGCAGCAGGCCCTGGACAACTGGCTGGTCATTGCGCAGAACACGGGCCGTGAAGATGCCTGGAAGACGGTGATGCGCCTGGCGCCGGGCCTGTTCGACGACCGCGCCCTGATTGCCGGCCTGCGCCACCAGTTGAGCCGCCGTCCCCAGGATGCCGCGCTGCTGCAGGCGCTGGTCCAGGCCTATGAGCGCCAGGCCGAGCCGGGCGCGGCCATCGACTATCTGCAAAAGCACGGCAGTACGCCGCAGTCGCAGATTCTGCTGGCCCAGCTGGCTGAGCGCGCAGGCCGTCCGCCGCTGGCGCTGCAGGCATGGAAGCGCGTGCTCAGCGATCCCGAGCAGCGCACGCCGGCCCATGTCATGCCCGCCGCCGTGCTCGCGCTGCTGCAGGGCGAGCCGGCGCTGGGCCTGCGCTGGCTGGAAGACGCACAGACGCGCGTTCCGGCCGGCATGCAGGACGAAGGCGAGTACTGGCGCCTGCTGGGCGACCTGGCCCAGGACCAGCGCCAGGAGGCGCTGACGCTCAAGGCCTACCGCCGCCTGCTGCAGACGCCGCACGCCGGCATCAGCGACTACGACGAAGTGATCCGCCTGCTGCAGCGCACCGACCGGCGCGAGGCGGCCCAGATGTCCCTGCATGCCTGGGAGCAGTTCCAGGACGTGCGCCATCTGACACAGGCCTTCTACCTGCTGGAGGACCAGGAGGACTGGACGCAGATCGGCCGCCAGGTCGAGCGCATCATGGCCGACCCGGCCTTGCTCAAGCGCCTGATGGGCCAGCCCACCTTCTTCCAGATCCTGGGCGCCTACTACCAGCGCACTGCGCAGCCGAAAAAGGCCATGGAAGCCTTCGAGAAGGGCCTGGCGCTGGACCCCGGCTCCACGCCGCTGCGCCAGGGCCTGATGTGGCTGCTGATCGACACGCAGAACGCGGCGGCCCTCAAGCTGCTGCTGGCGGCGGCCGAGCCCGTGTGGGCACGTGATGCCGACATGCACGGCGCCCTGGCGGCGGCCTACATGACGCTGTCGCGCCCGGCCGTTGCGCTGGAGCGGTATCTGAAGCCGCACCGCACGGAGCATGCCGACGACTTCCTGTGGATGATGCAGTACGCGGACGCGCTGGAGCAGAACCAGCAGGCGGACCAGGCCTGGAACCTGAGGCAGCAGCTGTGGCAGCGCGAGAAGGCGCGCACGCGTGCGCAGCAGGGCCCTTCGGCCGATGCGGCCCGCCGCTGGCTGACCGCCGAGGGCCTGGACGAGGTCCAGCGCCAGGCACGCAGCCGGCTCATGCTCTTTCATACCCAGGGCGATGCCGAATTCGCCCTGATGCGCGAGCTGCTGCGCATGGACCTGGAAGGCGGGCGCCGCGAGCATTCCGCTGCTGCGGCCGAGCTGGCCATCGCCTGGCTGCAGGAGCGCGGCGAATACCAGGCCGAGCGCGGCTACCTTTGGCAGCAGTACGCGCGCAGCCGCAGCAAGAGTGCCAGCGCACCGCTGTGGGCCGAGATCACGGTGGCCCTGGCGGAAAAGGATGTGGCCCAGGCCGGGCAGCTGCTGCAGCGCCATGACGAGGCACTGCCGCGCTACGACCGCATCAACGCGGCGGCCATGGTGGGCGATGTGCGGCTGGCGCAGACCGCGGGCTTCGAGAGCATGGCCTACCAGCCCGACGACGATCCCCTTCACCTGGGGCTGACCGAGCAGTTGCTGGCCTTCAGCGACTACGGCGGCCTGCAGTTGCGCAATCGCCGCATGGACGCCATCGACGAGCAGGTCTCGCGGCTGCGCTGGCATGTGGGTCTCAACCCCCGCTGGGCGCTGGACCTGGATGCTGAGGACGTGCGCCGCACGGTCAACAAAAGCACCCTGGTGCGCGGACCCTCCCAGGAGCGGGGCATCGGCCTGCGCCTGACGCGCAAGACGCAGTCGGCCTCCAGCGAGTTCATGCTGGGCCGGCGCGAAAGCCTGGAGAGCTACACGCCGATGCAGTTCACGCAGACCTACAACGTGGACAGCCGCTGGAGCCTGCAGGCATCGCTGGGCCGGCACCTGGCCACGCAGGAAACGCTGGCCATGCGCATGGGCGGCATGAAGGACCGCGTGTCGCTGGGCAGCAGCTACCAGCTCTCGCGCCTGGACCAGATCACGCTGGAGCTGGCATCGGAGCGCTACCGCGTGCAAAGCGGCGTCCGCGTGGGCTCCGGCAACCATGCGATGCTGCAATACCTGCACACCTATCGCAGCGAGGCACCCACCCTGCAGTTCGGCGCCTTCACCTCCTGGCACCGCTACAGCCGCACCGACCCGGCGCTGCTGCAGGGCAGGAATGCGGCCATCCTGGGCTACCTGCCTGCGTTCAACGATCCCACCATCGACTATCTGTTGCCGCGCAGCTTCCGCTTCTCGGGCCTGCAGATGATGTTCAACACGGGCTACGA
The DNA here is from genome assembly GCF_055797465.1 of Delftia sp. PX-1. NCBI lineage: Bacteria > Pseudomonadati > Pseudomonadota > Betaproteobacteria > Burkholderiales > Comamonadaceae > Delftia > Delftia sp. PX-1. The sequence goes on along the minus strand of NZ_CP184763.1, from coordinate 5,759,325 downwards.
GCAGCAATACACGCGCGCGCTGCGGCCCTATGCCAGCCTGGCCCTGACGCACCACAGCATCAACGGCGCGGGCTACGAGCTGGGCATGGGCCTGGCCACCAGCCTGTTCGGCGCGGACCACCTCGCGCTGGGCCTGAACCTGTCCAAGTCGGGCATCAACACCGTGGGCAATACCCGCGAGCTGTTGCTCACCTACCGCCTCCACTACTGATCCGAAGACTTCAAGGAGCCTTTCCATGACACACCGCACTTCTTTTGCCTCCCGCCTTCGCGTGCTCACGGGTATGGCCCTTGTCGGCCTGCTGTCTGCCTGCTCGACCATCGACCGGGGCACGGCGCCCGCGCTGGAGACGAACGCCAGCTGGGCCGTGCTGCCCTTCGAGAACCACACCGAGACACCCATGGCCGGCAACCGCGCCGCCGCCATCGCCACGGCGCTGATCAATGCGCGCGGCGTGGGCCAGGTCAAGCGCTACACGGGCGATGCGCTGCAGGAGACGCTGTTCGACGGCCGCGACGCCAAGCGCCGCGAGGACGCCCTGGCCTGGGCGCGCGGCGAAGGCGTGCGCTATGCGCTGACGGGCGCGGTGGACGAATGGCGCTACAAGGTCGGAGTGGATGGCGAACCGGCCGTGGGCGTGACGCTGGAGATCGTGGACGTGGGCACCGGCGCCACCGTGTGGAGCGGCGCGGGCGCGCAAAGCGGCTGGAGCCGCGAGGCCCTGGCCGCCGTGGGCCAGAAGCTGATCCGCAATCTGCTGGGCACGGGCCTGGCCAACGCCCGATAAGCGCATCGAGGAACGATTTTCCATGCCAGACCAAGCCACCACGCCCAAGGCGGCACCGCATCCCGATGCACCGCGCCGAGCCGGCATTGCCGCGGAATTCAGGGGTTCGCCCCTGGGCCTGCTTGTGCAGACAAGCGCCAAGCCCTGGGTGGTGGTGGGAGAGACGCTGCTTTTGCCGTTGCTGGCCCTGTTGGTCGGCATGTGGGCCAACCCCGCCAACCCCCTGTGGGTGGAGGCGGAGTTTCCCTGGGCCTGGCTGGCGCCCGTGGTCGTGGCCCTGCGCTACGGGCCCGTTGCCGGCCTGTCGGCGTCCGGTGTGCTGCTGCTGGCATGGCTGGGCGTCAACCAGCGGGATCTGTCGCTGTTTCCCGAACAGTATTTCCTGGGCGGCCTGATCCTGGTCATGGTCGTGGGCGAGATCTCCAGCCTGTGGCGCGCGCGCATACGCCGTGCGCGCACGGCGCAGAACTACATGGACCAGCGCACCGAGCAACTGATCCGCCAGCATTACCTTCTGCGCCTGTCGCATGACCGCCTCGAGCAGGAGCTCATAGGCCGTCCCGTGTCCATGCGCGACGCCATCAACGTGCTCAGCGGCCTCAGCGGCGCCGAGGGCGATGCGCAAAGCCTGCTCAACCTGCTGGCGCGCTTCAGCCAGATCAGCGTGGCCAGCCTGGTGCCCGTGCGCAACGATGTGCTGGACCCCACGCCCATTGCCCAGCTGGGCGGCGAGCGACCCATCCATGTCCATGACCCGCTGGTGCGCCAGGCGCTGGACAGCCATGTGCTGTGCCATATCTCGCAAAGCATGGCGCAAGGCCAGCAGACGCAGTACATCGTCGTGGCGCCCATGCTGGACCTGGAGGGCGAGATCTACGGCCTGCTGCTGGTCGAGGAAATGCCTTTCTTCGCACTGCAGGAAGAAGCGCTGCAGACCATCAACCTGCTGCTGGGCTACTACACCGACAGCGTGGCCGCCAACAGCCTGGCCGCACCGCTGCTGCAGGCCTATCCCGACTGCCCGCCGCACTTCGCCTTCGAGGTGCAGCGCATGGAGCATGTGAACCGCAGCGCGCGCCTGAGCAGCGTGGTGGTGGCGCTGGAGCTGTCGCCATCGGCCGTCCAGGCGCAGATGGCCCAGCAGATCATGCGGCTGGAGCGCATGCTGGACCGCTCCTGGCTGCAGGAGCGCGATGGCCGGCAACTGCTGGCCATCTTCATGCCGCTGGGCACCAACGCCACGGCCGAGGGCTACCTGAACCGCATCGAGGCCTGGCTGGCCCAGCGCGGCGTGGCCTCGCTGGCCGATGCGGGCATCTTCCCGCGCACCATCTTGCTGGACCGCTGCTCGGCCATCAGCGTGCTGGAGCGGCTGCACCAGATGGGGCAGGGCCATGCTTAACCTCAAGCTGGCCCTGGGCGCGCTGGCCGCGGAAATCGCCTCCTGGAGCAGCCTGTGGCTGCTGCGCAGCCAGTCGGACGCCGCCCTGCTGGGCTATCTCATGGCCCATGGATTGGCCAGCGGCCTGCTGGCGCTGTGCCTGGCGCCGTTCCTGGCCACCTCGGCCAGGTCGGTGCGCCAGCGCCTGGCCCTGGTGGCGCTGATGGGGCTGTTTGCCTATGCCGTGCCGGTGGCCGGCATCCTGGGCGCCGTCGTGGCCACCATTGCGCTGCACACGCAGCGCGGCCCGCGCGGTGGCCAGCGCTTTCCGGTGATGCCCCTGCCCGATTTCGACCCGCACCAGCAGTCCGGAACCAGCCGCCGCCAGGCGGGCCTGCAGTCCTTCCTGGCCAATCCCAATGTGCCCGTCGCCTCGCGCATGCGGGCCATGGTGGCGCTGGGCAGCGTGCCGGGGCGCATTGCCTCGCCCATGCTGCGCACGGCGCTGGGCGATTCCAGCGAGGACCTGCGCCTGCTGGCCTACAGCATGCTGGACGCCAAGGAGCGCGAGATCAGCAAGACCATCCACCAGGAGCTTCAGCTGTTCGAGCACGCCCGCCAGTCCGAGGGCGATGCGCCCTGCGGGCCGCGCGGCCTGCAGGCGGCTCGGGCGCTCACCGACCTGTATGCGGAGCTGGTCTACCAGGGCGTGGCGCAGGGCGATGTGCGTGACCACGCCATCCAGCAATCCCTGCACTACTGCGACCTGGTGCTGGCCCAGCGGCCCGACAACGCGCTGCTGCTGTTGCGCCGTGGCCGGCTGTTGCATCTGCAGGGCAGGCAGGTGGAGTCGCTGGCCTGCTACGAGCGCTCGCTGGCGCTGGGCATGGAGCCCGCGCGCGTCGTGCCCTACCAGGCCGAGCTGCTGTTCGAGCGGCGCGAGTTCGCCAAGGCGCAGGCGCTGATGCGATCGCTGGACATCGAGCATGCCCTGCCGCGCCTGAAGCCCAGCATCCGCTACTGGAGTGCCTCATGAGCCGTGCGAGCCAGTTCCCCACGGCGGCCAGTGCGGACATCGCGCTGCTGCTGGAGGGCACGTTTCCCTATGTCAGCGGCGGCGTGTCCAGCTGGGTCAACCAGATCCTGCAGGCCTATCCCGAGCACCGCTTCGCCATCGTCTTCCTGGGAAGCCGGCGCGAGGACTATGGCGATTTCCGCTACGCGCTGCCGCCCAACGTGGTGCACTTCGAGCAGCATTTCCTCTTTGACGCCCTGCACTCCAACATCCAGCCCGCGCCCTCGCGCGGCCATCCCGAAGCCCTGGCCAAGGCCCGGGAGTTCCTGCAAGCGCTGGAGGCGCATGACGGCACTGCCGAAAGCCGGGCCAAGGTGCTGGCGGCCATGCGCTCGATTGCGCTGGAACTGCAGCCCGGCGGCAGCCTGCCGCTGGAGGATTTCCTGCACAGCGAATTCGCCTGGGACCTGATCCGCGACAGCTACCGGCGCCACTGCACCGATCCATCGTTCGTGGACTTCTTCTGGACCGTGCGCATCATGCTGCAGCCGCTGTGGCTGATGGCGCGCATCGCCCACGGGCTGATCCCGGTGCGCGTGCTGCATACGGTCTCCACGGGCTATGCGGGGTTTCTGGGGGGGCTGCTGCACCATTCGCGCGGCCTGCCGCTGGTGCTGTCCGAGCATGGCATCTATACCAAGGAGCGGCAGATCGACCTGTTGCAGAGCACCTGGATACGCGACAACCGCAACATCTTCCAGCGCGACCCCATGGAGGTGTCGTTCTTCCGGCAGATGTGGATACGGTTTTTCGACTGGATGGGGCGCTTTTGCTATGGCGCGGCCGACCCCATCATTGCGCTGTACGAGAACAACCGCCTGCGCCAAGTGGCCGATGGCGCGGCGGCAGAGCGCACGGTCAGCATTCCCAACGGCATCCGCATAGAGCGCTTTGCGCCGCTGCGCGCCCAGCGGCCGGCTGGGACGCCGCCCGTGCTGTGCCTGATCGGCCGCGTGGTGCCCATCAAGGACATCAAGACCTTCATCCGCGCCATGCGCCGCGTGGTCAACCGGATGCCCCAGGCCCAGGCCTGGGTGGCCGGCCCCACGGCCGAAGACCCGGCCTATGCCGATGAATGCCAGAACCTCGTGGACAGCCTGGGCCTGCAGGCCAACGTACGCTTTCTGGGCATGCAGAAGGTGGAGGAGTTGCTGCCCAAGGTGGGCGTGGTCGTGCTGTCGTCCATCAGCGAGGCGCTGCCCCTGGTGATTCTCGAAGCACAGGCCGCCGGCGTGCCCGTCGTCAGCACCGACGTGGGCTCGTGCCGCCAGCTCATCGACGGGCTGGGGCCCGAGGACCAGGCCCTGGGCTCGTGCGGGCGCGTGGTCGGCATTGCCAACCTCGAGGCACTGGCCGATGCCTGCCTGGAGCTGCTGGCATCGCCCGGGCAATGGCAGGCCGCCAGCGCGGCCGGGATTGCGCGCGTGGAGCGCTACTACTCCGACCGGCTGCTGTTCGAGCGCTACAGGCAGGTCTATGACAGGGCGCTGCAACAGTCCGAGGAAAAACACTGATGGCCGGCATTGGATTCGAACTGCGCCACCTGCTGCGCAAGAACACGCTGACCAGCGTGCTCCAGGCCTACGCCTATGCGGGCGTCATCGGCTCGGGGCCGTGGGTGTTCTCCATCATCGGCATCCTGCTGGTGGGGGTGTTCAGCGTCAGCGTGGTGGCGCCGCCGCTGCTGGTCACGCAGTTCCAGACCTCGGTCACCTACCTGGTGGCCAGCAGCCTGATCCTGACCGGGGCGGCGCAGCTGGCATTCACGCGCTTTGTCTCGGACCAGCTGTTCCTCAAGAAGGACGAGAGCATCCTGCCCAACCTGCATGGCCTGCTGCTGGTCGTGGTGGCCACTGCCAGCGCGCTGGGCACGCTGGCGCTTTTCGTGGTGCTGCCGGGCCAGGGCCTGCTGTACCGCGTGCTGATGCTGGCGGGCTTCACGCTGATGTGCGTGGTCTGGGTCATGACCGTGCTGCTGTCGGGCCTCAAGCACTACCGGGCCATTGCCGGGCTGTTCGGCGCCACCTACCTGCTCATCGTGCTGCTGGCGCTGCCGCTGCGCTACTGGGGGCTGGAAGGGCTGCTGGCCAGCTTCGTGATCGGCCACGTGCTGCTGCTGGCCGGCATGTGGATGATCGTGCTGCGCAGCTTTCCGCTGCAAAAGCGCTGGATCGCCTTCGACTTCACGCAGCGCTCGCTGATCTTTCCGGCGCTGATCGCCATCGGCGTGCTCTACAACCTGGGCATCTGGATCGACAAGTTCATGTTCTGGTACTACCCGCCGACCTCGCAGCAGATCATCGGCGGGCTCAGGGCCTCGCTGATCTACGACCTGCCGGTGTTCCTGTCCTACCTGTCCATCATTCCGGGCATGGCGGTCTTTCTGGTGCGCATCGAGACCGACTTCGTCGAGTACTACGACAAGTTCTTCGATGCCGTGCGCGGCGGCGGATCGCTCGAGTACATCGAGTCCATGCGCAACGAAATGGTCTACGCCATCCAGGCGGGCCTGGGCGAGATCGCCAAGGTGCAGACGCTGGCCGTTCTCGTCACCCTGGTGGCCGGACCGGCCATCCTGCAGTTGCTGGGCATCTCCCAGCTGTACCTGCCGCTGCTGCATGTGCAGGTGGTCGGCGCCGGGCTGCAGGTGGGCGTGATGGCCGTGCTCAACGTGTTCTTCTATCTGGACGAGCGGCGCATCGTCTTCATGCTGTGCCTGCTGCTGGTGGTGCTGAACATCGCCTTCACGGGCATTTCGCTGGCGCTGGGCGCCGCGTTCTATGGCTACGGCTTTTGCCTGGCCATGCTGGTGACGCTGTGCGTGGGCCTGTTCATGCTCTCGCGCGAACTCAACCGGCTCGAGTACAAGACCTTCATGCTGCAGTGACCGGCAGGCATCTCTCGCCCTTTGCCGATTTGCACGGTCTTGATCCAGCGTGTTGGCGGGGGGCGCCGGTCTGCGCGACAATACGGGATTCGGCGCCGGCACCCAACCGAGACAAAGGTTCCGCCAAGGAACCATTCATTACAACGATTGCGCACCTTGCGTGCAGCGGCCGCCGCCTTTCGCTTTTTCCACTCCAAAGCTTTAAGCCATGAAAAAACGCACCCTCTTGGCCATGGTGGCCCTGTCTGCACTGCTGGCAGCCTGCGGCAAGAACGAGTCCGCATCGACCGCCGCCGCGCCGGTTGCCGCCCCCGTGCCGGCAGCCATGACCAAGTTGGTGATCGGCCTGGACGACAACTTCCCGCCCATGGGCTTTCGTGACGACAAGAACGAGATCGTCGGCTTCGACATCGACATGGCGCGTGAAGCCGCCAAGCGCATGAACGTGGAGGTGGACTTCAAGCCCATCGACTGGAGCGCCAAGGAGGCCGAGCTGGTCGGCAAGCGCGTCGACGCGCTGTGGAACGGCCTGACCATCACCGAAGAGCGCAAGAAGAACATCGCCTTCACCGCGCCCTACATGGAGAACCACCAGATCATCATCGTGCGCGCCGACTCCGACATCAAGGACAAGGCCGGCCTGGCCGGCAAGGTCGTGGGCGCGCAGGATGGCAGCTCGGCCGTGGACGCCATCAAGAAGGACGCCGCCGTGGCCGCCAGCTTCAAGGACCTGAAGACCTTCGGCGACAACATCACCGCGCTGATGGACCTGTCGGCCGGCCGCCTGGACGCCGTCGTGGTCGACGAGGTCGTGGGGCGCTTCCACGTGGCCAAGAAGGCTGGCGAGTACCTGGTGCTCGAGGACAACTTCGGCACCGAGGACTACGGCGTGGGCCTGCGCAAGGAAGACACCGAAGTTCTGGGCAAGCTCGAAGCCGCGCTGGCCGAGATGAAGAAGGACGGCAAGGCCGCCGAAATCGCCTCCAAGTGGTTCGGCAAGGACATCATCAAGTAAATCCGGCACACCATGCGACCGGCAAGGCCAGCCTGGCATTGCCGGTCTTTTGCGTTCTGGGACGCACGCGCCCGTGGCTGCCCGGATCCTGCCGATGCCGGCGGGGCCGCGCACCGCACTGAGGCCATTCGATGGAATATGTAATCTCGCTCATGGGGCCGCTGTCCGCCGGCGCCCTGGTCACCCTCAAGCTCTTCGTCATCACCCTGGCGCTGTCCATTCCCCTGGGACTGTCGCTGGCGCTGATGCGCATCTCCCGCTTTCCCGCCCTGAGCCGGCTGGTCGGCGGATACATCTGGCTGATGCGCGGCACGCCGCTGATGCTGCAGATGCTGTTCATCTACTTCGCGCTGCCCTTCGTGCCCGTGATCGGTGTGCGCCTGCCCGATTTCCCGGCCGCCGTCGTCGCCTTCGCGCTGAACTACGCCGCCTACTTCGCCGAAATCTTCCGCGCGGGCATCCAGTCCGTGGACCGCGGCCAGTACGAGGGCGCCAAGGTGCTGGGCATGAGCTACGGCCAGACCATGCGCCGCATCATCCTGCCGCAGATGTGGGCGCGCATCATCCCGCCCGTGAGCAACGAGACCATCACCCTGGTCAAGGACACCTCGCTCATCTACGTGCTGGCCCTGAATGACCTGCTGCGCGCGGCGCGCGGCATCGTGCAGCGCGATTTCACCATCACGCCCTTCGTGGTGGCCGCAGGCTTCTATCTGGTCATGACTCTCGTGTTGACCTGGATCTTCCAATACCTAGAAAAACGCCATGCCAAATACGACGCGTGATAGCGCGCCCGAGACCATGATCTCGGCGCAGAACATCTGCAAGGGCTTTGGCGGCGTGCCGGTGCTGCGCGGCGTTTCGCTGGAGCTGGCGCGTGGCGAGGTGGTGGCCATCATAGGTCCCTCGGGATCGGGCAAGAGCACCTTTTTGCGCTGCCTCAACCACCTGGAAACCATTGACAGCGGCCGTGTCGCCGTCGAGGGCGAGGTGCTGGTGGACAGCGGCGCGGACGGCCGTGCCCACTACGTGCCCGAGGCGCAGATCCGCCAGATCGGCCGCAAGATGGGCATGGTGTTCCAGTCCTTCAACCTGTTCCCGCACCTCACGGTGCTGGAGAACGTCATCGAGGCGCCCATCATCGTCAAGGGCCTCAGGCGCGAGCAGATCGTGCCCAAGGCCGAGGCGCTGCTGCACAAGGTGGGCCTGCTGGAAAAGCGCGATGCCTATCCCAACCGTCTGTCGGGCGGGCAAAAGCAGCGCGTGGCCATTGCCCGGGCCCTGGCCATGGAGCCCGACATCCTGCTGTTCGACGAGCCCACCTCCGCGCTGGACCCCGAGCTGACCGGCGAGGTGCTGCGCACCATGCGCGAGCTGGCGCAGGAGCACATGACCATGCTGGTCGTGACCCACGAGATGGGCTTTGCCCGTGAAGTGGCCAATCGCGTGATCTTCATGGACAAGGGGGAGATCGTCGAGCAAGGCCCTGCGGAAGCATTCTTTGCGGCGCCGCAGCACACGCGGACCCAGGCATTCCTGCAGAACATGTTGTAAAAAAACATCTGTCCAATCCGGATTTTCCCCAGGTCCAGAGAGCGTGCAACGCTTGTGTAGCAAGCAAAGCATGCTCTTTTTTTTATGGCGGTTTCTGCCATGACTTTTTGAGAAACATACACGGATGTATGTTTATCTCGGGCGGTGGTGAGCAAGCAGCGGCACCTGTCTGCACAATAGCGGGCTTGCCTGCGAACATTTATCGACCGCACCACAGCATGATCCCAACCGCCTCTTTCGTGGAGTTGCGCAACGTCACCTTCGGCTATGGCGAGCGTGTGATCCTGCGCGACCTGTCGCTGCAGGTGCCGCGCGGCAAAGTCACGGCCCTGATGGGCGCATCGGGCGGGGGCAAGACCACCGTGCTGCGCCTGATCGGCGGCCAGCAGCATGCCCAGCAGGGGCAGGTGCTGTTCGATGGCAAGGACGTCACCACCATGGACGCCGCGGGCCTGTACGCTGCGCGCCGGCGCATGGGCATGCTGTTCCAGTTCGGCGCCCTGTTCACCGACATGAGCGTGTTCGACAACGTGGCCTTCCCGCTGCGCGAGCACACCGACCTTCCCGACGAACTGGTCCGCGACATCGTGCTCATGAAGCTGCATGCCGTGGGTCTGCGCGGTGCGCGCGACCTCATGCCCAGCGAGATATCGGGCGGCATGGCCCGCCGCGTGGCGCTGGCGCGGGCCATTGCACTGGACCCCGAACTGGTCATGTACGACGAGCCCTTCGCCGGGCTGGACCCCATTTCCCTGGGCACCGCTGCCCAACTGATCCGAGAACTCAACGACGCCATGGGCCTGACCTCCATCCTGGTGTCCCATGACGTGGAGGAAACCTTCCATGTGGCCGACCATGTGGTCATCCTGGGCAACGGCGGTGTCGCCGCCCAGGGCTCGCCCGAGGAAGTCAAGGCCAATCCCGATCCGCTGGTGCAGCAGTTCATACACGCACGCGCCACCGGCCCCGTACCCTTCCATTACCCCGGCGTGAGTGCCGAAGAGGATTTCGGCACGCCTGAAAGCCCGGTCAAGGCCAACGGCCGGAGGCGCGCATGAACCGGCTGCATCCCGCTCGCATCGGCGCGGCAGTGCGCCACCAATTGACCCAGCTGGGCATGGGCACCCGCCTGTTCGGCCGCCTGCTCGCGCTGATGGGGCCGGCGCTGGGCAGGCCGCGGCTGATTGGCGACCAGATCCATTTCCTGGGCAACTATTCGCTGGCCATCATCGGCGTGTCCGGCCTGTTTGTCGGTTTCGTGCTGGGCCTGCAGGGCTACTACACCCTGCAGCGCTACGGCTCGGCCGAGGCGCTGGGCCTGCTGGTGGCGCTCTCCCTGGTGCGCGAGCTCGGCCCCGTCGTCACGGCGCTGCTGTTTGCCGGCCGTGCCGGCACGGCGCTGACGGCCGAGATCGGCCTCATGAAGGCCGGCGAGCAGTTGTCGGCCATGGAAATGATGGCCGTGGACCCCGTGCGCCGCATCCTGGCGCCGCGCTTCGTGGCCGGCCTGATCGCCATGCCGCTGCTGGCCGCTGTCTTCAGCGCCGTCGGCGTGATCGGCGGCTGGCTGGTGGGCGTGGTCATGATCGGCGTCGATGGCGGTGCCTTCTGGGGCCAGATGCAAAACGGCGTGGACTGGTGGTATGACCTGGGCAACGGCGTTCTCAAGAGCCTGGTGTTCGGCGTGGCGGTGACCTTCATCGCGCTGCTGCAGGGCTATGCAGCCAAGCCCACGCCCGAAGGCGTGTCCCGCGCGACCACGCGCACGGTGGTGATGGCCTCGCTGGCCGTGCTGGGGCTGGACTTCCTGCTCACGGCCACGATGTTCAGCCTTTGACCCGGCACCGAAGCCACCCCCGCAAAACAAGGAAAAACAAACCATGCAGCAATCCAAGAGTGATGTCTGGGTCGGACTGTTCGTGCTGATCGGCGCTGCGGCGCTGGTGTTCCTGGCGCTGCAGTCGGCCAACCTGCTGAGCCTGAGCTTCCAGAAAACCTACACGCTGACCGCGCGCTTCGACAACATCGGCGGACTCAAGCCCAAGGCGGCCGTGCGCAGCGCGGGCGTCGTCGTGGGCCGCGTGGAATCCATCACCTTCGACGATCAGGTCTTTCAGGCCAGCGTGACCATGGCCATGGAAAACCGCTACGCGTTTCCCAAGGACAGTTCCCTGAAGATCCTGACCAGCGGCCTGCTCGGCGACCAGTACATCGGCATCGAAGCCGGCGCAGATGACCACAACCTCAAGGATGGCGACCGCGTCGTCGCAACCCAGTCGGCCGTTGTGCTGGAAAATCTGATCGGACAGTTCCTCTACGGCAAGGCCGAGCAGGGTGGCAGCTCCGGTGCAGGAGGCAAAGAATGACAACCAACCATGAACAGGCGACCGCGGGTCGCCCTGCAGTCCAGGCAGCATCCTGGCAGCGCACAGCCATGCTGGGCACATTGGCCGCCGCTTCGCTGCTCGCCGGCTGCGCCACCGCGCCGGGCGAGGCCCGCAATCCCCAGGACCCGTTCGAGCCGTTCAACCGCAGCGTCTACTCGTTCAACGACGGCCTGGACCGTGCCGTCCTGAAGCCGGTGGCCACGGCCTACCGCGACGTCACTCCGCGTCTGGCCCGCGATGGCGTGAGCAATTTCTTCTCCAACCTCAGCGATGTCTGGTCCTTCGTGAACAACGCGCTGCAGGGCCAGGCCGAAGGCGCCTACAACTCCGTCGTGCGGTTCTCGGTGAATACGGTCTTCGGCCTGGGCGGCTTGCTCGACATCGCCAGCGAGGCCGGCATCGAGCGCCAAAAGCAGGACTTCGGCCAGACCCTGGGTCGCTGGGGCGTGCCCACCGGGCCGTACCTGGTGCTGCCGCTGCTGGGCCCGTCCACGGTGCGTGACACTGCGGCTCTTCCGGTGGATGCCTGGGGCAACCCCATGTCGGCGATCAACGACATCCCGGTTCGCAACAGCCTGTATGTGCTGCGACTGGTGGATACACGTGCCCGCCTGCTCAATGCCTCCGACACGCTGGACTCCGTCGCGCTCGACCGCTACAGCCTGACGCGCGATGTCTACCTGAACCTGCGGCGTGGCAAGTCGGGTGATGACGGTCGCATCGAGGATTACGACGACGATGCCGGCAAGCTGCCGCCCGAAGACGGCGCGAAGTAAGCAGTTCGTAACATCCCGAGATGAAAAACGGCCGCTGCCTGACATGGCGCGGCCGGAAAAATGTGCAATATCAACCCGGTCAGGGGCATGAGGCCCTGCTGGGAAAGGAAGAGTGATGATCAATCGACGTGCCTGGAGCGCTGCCGCTGCAGCCATGCTGGCCATGGGAACCCTTGGCGCGGCACTGCCGGCCCGCGCAGCCGGCGAGACCCCCGATGCGCTGATCAAGCGTGTCTCCACCGACGTGCTGGAAACCATCAAGAAGGACCCCTCGCTGCGCGAGGGCGATGTCTCCAAGGTCAATGCGCTGGTCAATGACAAGGTCATGCCGTATGTGAATTTCCGCCGCATGACCTCCGCCTCGGTGGGGCCGGCCTGGCGCCAGGCCACGCCTGCGCAGCGCGAGAAGCTGGAGACCGAGTTCAAGGCCCTGCTGATCCGCACCTATTCGGGCGCGCTGACGCAGGTCAGCAACCAGACCATCAACGTCAAGCCCCTGCGCGCGGCAGCCGGCGACACCGATGTGCTGGTGCGCACCGAAGTGCTGGGCCGCGGCGAGCCCGTGCAGCTGGACTACCGGCTCGAGAAGTCCGGCGACGGCTGGAAGATCTACAACCTGAACGTGCTGGGCGTGTGGCTGGTGGAAACCTACCGCAACCAGTTCAGCCAGGAAATCAATGCCCGCGGCATCGACGGCCTGATCGAGACCCTGGCCACGCGCAGCAAGATGCCGGCCACGCCGCCCTCCAAGGGCTGACAGCCGCGGACGCACGCGCCATGCTGCAGCTCCCCCGTGAACTGACCTACCGCCAGGCGCGCAGCTGTCTCGTGCAGCTGCGGCCCCAGGTGCAGGCCTTCGATGGCGCCCAGGTGCGTGTCGATGCCAGCGGTGTCGAGGTCTTCGACTCGTCCGCACTGGCCGTGCTGCTGGCCTGCCGCCGCACCGCGAAGGCGGCAGACAAGCAATTGGTGGTCGTGGGCCTGCCGCAGGGCCTGCAGTCCATGGCGGCGCTGTATGGCGTCGACGGGCTGCTGGCCGACACGGCCGCATCCTCCCCCTCCTGAGCCGGCGCAGCGCGCCGCTGCAAAGAGCCCTGCAAGGCAGGTTTGGCTGCAAGGGCCTAGAATCGCGCCTCGCATGTCTGCCGTCTCATTCCAATCCATCTCCAAGACCTACCAGACCCCCAAGGGGGCCTTTCAGGCGCTCAACCACGTGAGTCTGGACATCGAGGAGGGCGAGTTCTTCGGCCTGCTCGGTCCCAATGGCGCTGGCAAGACCACGATGATCAGCATCCTGGCCGGCCTGTCACGCGCCACCAGCGGCCGCGTGCTGGTCCAGGGCAGCGACGTGCATGCCGACTACTCGGCTGCCCGGCGCAAGCTGGGCATCGTGCCGCAGGAGCTGGTCTTCGATCCCTTCTTCAATGTGCGCGAGGCGCTGCGCTTTCAGTCCGGCTATTTCGGCGTCAAGAACAATGACGACTGGATCGACGAGCTGCTGCACAGCCTGGGGCTGACCGACAAGGCCAACTCCAACATGCGCCAGCTGTCCGGCGGCATGAAGCGCCGCGTGCTGGTGGCCCAGGCGCTGGTGCACAAGCCGCCCATCATCGTGCTCGACGAGCCCACGGCCGGCGTGGACGTGGAGCTGCGCCAGACGCTGTGGCACTTCATCGCACGCCTGAACCGCGAAGGCCATACCGTGCTGCTCACCACCCACTACCTGGAAGAGGCCGAGGCGCTGTGCAGCCGCGTGGCCATGCTCAAGCAGGGCAACATCGTCAAGCTCTCGACCATGTCGGATCTGCTCAAGTCCGCCTCCTCCAACGTGCTGCAGTTCAAGACCGATACCGCGTTGCCGCCGGCCCTGGCCGCACGGGCGCGGGTGACCGGCCGCATCGTGCAGATACCCGCCAACGACGCCAGCGATGTGGAGCGCCTGCTCGCCGCGCTGCGCGAGGGCTCCGTCGTGCCCGAGGACGTGGAAATCCGCCGCGCCGATCTGGAGGACGTCTTCATCCATGTGATGAATGAGCAGGGACAGACTTCGCAGGGAGCTTCGGCATGAACGGCTGGCAGACTCTGCTCAAGAAGGAAGTGCTGCGTTTTTGGAAGGTCAGCTTCCAGACCGTGGCCGCACCCGTGCTCACGGCCGTGCTCTATCTGCTGATCTTCGGCCATGTGCTCGAAGGCCGGGTGCTGGTGTATGACCGCATCAGCTACACGGCCTTCCTGATCCCTGGCCTGGTGATGATGAGCGTGCTGCAGAACGCCTTCGCCAACAGCTCCTCCAGCCTGGTGCAGAGCAAGATCATGGGCTCCATGGTCTTCGTGCTGCTCACGCCGCTGTCGCACTGGGCCTGGTTCGGGGCCTATGTGGGAGCGTCGGTGCTGCGCGGGCTGCTGGTGGGCGCGGGCGTGTTCGTCGTCACGCTGTACTTCGCCATTCCCGAATTCACGGCGCCGCTGTGGATTCTGGTCTTCGGCCTGCTGGGCGCGGCGCTGCTGGGCACGCTGGGTGTGATCGCCGGCCTGTGGGCTGACAAGTTCGACCAGATGGCGGCCTTCCAGAACTTCCTGATCATGCCCATGACGTTCCTGTCGGGCGTGTTCTATTCGATCCAGTCCCTGCCGCCTTTTTGGCAAAAAGTCAGCCATCTGAACCCGTTCTTCTACATGATCGACGGTTTCCGCTACGGCTTCTTCGGCCAGAGCGACGTATCGCCCTGGGTCAGCCTGGCCATCGTCGGCTCTGCCTGGCTGGCGGTGAGTGCCCTGGCCGTGCATCTGCTGCGCATCGGCTACAAGATCCGCGGCTGAGGTTTTTCCTCAGGCTGCGGCGGGCGCTGTGCCGGCATTTTCGAACCCACCCATGAACAGGCGGCCGGCGCCCGGCGCCGCCGCCAACCAAGGCCATGCCGCGATGCATGGCAGGAAAGCTTCCCCATGACTGCAGACCAACTCAAGGAACTGATCGCCACCGGCCTGCCTTGCGAACACATTGCGCTGGAAGGCGACGGACGGCACTGGTTTGCCACCATCGTCTCGGCCCAATTCGAGGGCCAGCGCCTGCTGCAGCGCCAGCGCCTGGTCTACGCCACGCTGGGCCAGCGCATGCATACCGACGAGGTCCATGCGCTGTCCATGAAGACCTACACGCCCGCCGAGTGGGCTGCCCAGGCCGGCCAGGCCTGAGCGCACAGCCCGGTCACGACGCCTCAGACTTTCTGCCGCAACTGGTCGATACGGCCCGTGCGGCATCTCCTTTTTCCCGATTTCCAGATTCAAGTCTGTCAGCCATGGACAAACTCCTGATTCGCGGTGGCCGAGCGCTGCATGGCGAGGTGACGGTCTCCGGCGCCAAGAATGCCGCCCTGCCCGAGCTGTGCGCCGCGCTGCTGTCGTCCGAGCCCGTCACCCTGCGCAATGTGCCGCGCCTGCAGGACGTGGCCACCATGCTCAAGCTCATCCGCAACATGGGTGTCGGCGCCGAGCACGATGACAGCGGCACCGTGCGCATCCACGCCGGCTCGCTGTCCAACCCCGAGGCACCCTACGAACTGGTCAAGACCATGCGCGCCTCGGTCCTGGCCCTGGGCCCGCTGCTGGCCCGATTCGGCCAGGCCCGCGTGTCGCTGCCCGGCGGCTGCGCCATCGGCTCGCGCCCCGTGGACCAGCACATCAAGGGCCTGCAGGCCATGGGTGCCGAGATCGTTGTCGAGAACGGCTACATGCACGCGTGCCTGCCCGGGCATCTCAAGCGCCTGCAGGGCGCCCGCATCACCACCGACATGGTGACGGTCACGGGCACCGAGAACTTCCTGATGGCCGCCGTGCTGGCCGAAGGCGAGACGGTGCTGGAAAACGCCGCCATGGAGCCCGAGATCGGCGACCTGGCCGAAATGCTCATCAAGATGGGCGCAAGGATCGAAGGGCACGGCACCAGCCGCATCGTCATCCAGGGCGTGGAGCGGCTGAGCGGCTGCGAGCACCAGGTGGTGGCCGACCGCATCGAGGCCGGCACCTTCTTGTGCGCCGTGGCGGCCACGGGCGGCGAGGCGCTGCTGCGCAATGGCCGTGCCGACCACCTGGGCGCGGTCATCGACAAGCTCAAGGACGCTGGGGCCGAAGTGTCCGCCGAGGAGGGCGGCATCCGCGTGCGCGCTGCCGGCAAGCTCAAGGCCCAGAGTTTCCGCACCACCGAGTACCCGGGCTTTCCCACCGACATGCAGGCGCAGTTCATGGCGCTGAACCTGGTGGCCGAAGGCTGCAGCATGGTCACCGAGACCATCTTCGAGAACCGCTTCATGCACGTCGACGAGATGCTGCGCCTGGGCGCGCAGATCACCACCGACGGACGCGTGGCCACCATCACCGGCAGCCAGTCGCTGTCGGGCGCGGCCGTCATGGCCACCGACCTGCGCGCTTCGGCCAGCCTGGTCATCGCCGGCCTCGTGGCCAAGGGCGAGACCCTGGTCGATCGCATCTATCATCTGGACCGCGGCTACGATCGCATGGAAGACAAGCTGCGCGGCCTGGGTGCCGACATCGAAAGAGTTTCCCAATGACCATCACGATTGCCCTGTCCAAGGGCCGCATCTACGACGAAACCGTGCCGCTGCTGGCCGCTGCTGGCATCTCGGTCACCGAAGACATTGAAAAGTCGCGCAAGCTGATCTTCGAGACCAACCAGAGCCACGTGCGCGTGGTGCTGGTGCGCGCCTCCGACGTGCCGGTCTACGTGCAGTACGGCGGCGCCGACCTCGGCGTGGCCGGCCTGGACTCGCTGATCGAGCATGGCGCCCAGGGCCTGTACCAGCCCCTGGACCTGAAGATCGCGCGCTGCCGCGTCAGCGTCGCCGTGCGCAACGGCTTCGACTACGCGCTGGCCGTCAAGCAGGGCGCCCGTCTGCGCATCGCCACCAAGTATCCCGAGATCGCGCGCAACTTCTTCGCCACCAAGGGCGTGCACGTGGACATGGTCAAGCTCTACGGCTCCATGGAACTGGCCCCGCTGACCGGCATGGCCGACGCCATCGTCGACCTGGTGTCCACCGGCAACACGCTCAGGGCCAATGACCTGGTCGAGGTCGAGCCCATCATGGAGATCAGCTCGCGCCTGGTGGTCAACCAGGCCTCGCTCAAGCTCAAGCAGGCCCCTCTGCGCAAGATCATCGATGCCTTCGCATCGGCCATTCCCCAAGACTGAAGCCCTCTGCACCATGGAATACCAAGCCGCTCCCGCCCGCCTGTCCACGCTTGACGCCAACTTCGAACACGATTTTGCGCAGCGCCTGCATTGGTCGGCAGACACGGACGCGGCCATCGAGCAGCGCGTGGCCGACATCCTGGCCGATGTGCAAAAGCGTGGCGATGCGGCCGTGCTGGAGTACACGGCGCGCTTCGACGGATTGCAGGTGGACGGCATGGCAGCGCTGGAGCTGACGCAGGCCGAGCTCAAGGCCGCCTTCGACAGCCTGGGCGACGAGCAGCGCGATGCGCTGACGGCCGCTGCCCAGCGCGTGCGCACCTACCACGAGGCACAAAAGCGCGCCAGCGGCGAAAGCTGGAGCTACCGCGACGCCGATGGCACGTTGCTGGGCCAGAAGGTCACGCCGCTGGACCGCGTGGGCATCTATGTGCCCGGCGGCAAGGCCGCCTATCCGTCCAGCGTGCTGATGAATGCCATTCCCGCCCATGTGGCTGGTGTGCAGGAAATCATCATGGTCGTGCCCACGCCGCGCGGCGAGAAGAACGCCCTGGTGCTGGCCGCCGCCTATGTGGCCGGCGTCACGCGCGGCTTCACCATCGGCGGTGCCCAGGCCGTGGCGGCCCTGGCCTACGGCACGGCCACCATCCCCAAGGTGGACAAGATCACCGGCCCCGGCAATGCCTATGTGGCCAGCGCCAAGAAGCGGGTGTTCGGCACCGTGGGCATCGACATGATTGCCGGCCCCAGTGAAATCCTGGTGCTGGCCGACGGCAGCACGCCGCCCGACTGGGTGGCCATGGACCTGTTCAGCCAGGCCGAGCATGACGAGCTGGCGCAGAGCATCCTGCTGTGCCCCGATGCCGACTACATCGCCGCCGTCCAGCGCGAGATCGACCGCCTGCTGCCCGAGATGCCGCGGCGCGCCATCATCGCCAAGAGCCTGAGCGACCGGGGTGCCCTCATCCTCACGCGCGACATGCAGGAGGCCTGCGCCATCAGCAACCGCATCGCGCCCGAGCACCTGGAAGTCTCCAGCAACGATCCCCACCAGTGGGAGCCGCTGCTGCGCCATGCAGGCGCCATCTTCCTGGGGGCCTACACCAGCGAGAGCCTGGGCGACTACTGCGCCGGCCCCAACCATGTGCTGCCCACCAGCGGCACGGCGCGCTTTTCCTCGCCGCTGGGGGTCTATGACTTCCAGAAGCGATCCAGCCTCATCGAGGTCAGCGAGCAGGGCGCCCAGACCCTGGGCCGCATCGCCTCGGTGCTGGCGCATGGCGAAGGCCTGCAAGGCCATGCGCGTGCGGCCGAAATGCGCCTGAAGTAGACACTCGCTTCCTGCTGGATGAAGGCGTCGTCACCGAAAGGGGCGGCGCTTTTTGCTGCCTGAGCGCTAGAGCAAGTGCGTCAAGAATTGACACGAAATCAGTGGAGCACGAATTTCGTGTAGACTTGCACTCTGTGAAGAACCTCACCATCACCGTCGAAGACAGCGTGCTCGAATGGGCCCGCATCGAGGCCGCGCGCCGCGGCACCAGCGTCTCGCGCATGGTGGGCGACTTCATGGCCGAGATGCAGCGCCGCGAGGACGCCTACGAGCGCGCCTACCTGGCCTGGCGCACCGACGAACGCGGCTGGGACGGCGGCCAGCCGTCATCCACGCAGCCCGCCCAGCGCAGTGTCGCGCTGCGCCGCGAGGGCCAGGCATGAACACCGTCTTCGTCGATACCTCCGTTCTGGTCGCTGCCGAAGACACGGGGCAGGGCGCCTTGCATGCCGCCGTGCTGCAGTGGCTGGACCTGCTGTGGCGCACGCGCAGCGGGCGCACCGGCAGCCAGTCGCTGTGCGAGTTCTATGAACAGGTCACCACGGCCACCCAGCCTTTGCCGCAGGGCGATGCGCGCGCCGCCATCCGCCGCTACCAGACCTGGACGCCCTGGAAGACCGATGCCGCCACGCTGGAGACCGCCTGGGCCGTGCAATCGCGCCACCAGTTGGCCTTTGGCGACTGCCTGGCCGTGGCCTGCGCCCAGCACAGCGGCTGCGAGCAGATGCTGACCCTGCACCTGCCGCACGGCGCCCAGTTTGGCGGCGTCGCCATGGTGCACCCGCTGCACCAGGTGCCGCCGCAGCAGCAGGCCTGAGCGGCTTCGCTGATGGATTTCTTCCCCCACTGACTCGTGAAAGTGTGCATGCCATGACAGCTTCCATTCCGCAGGTTCAGGCCCTGGCCCTGGAGCGCATCCGCGCCGATGTCCGCTCCATGCATGCCTACCATGTGCAGCCCTCGCAAGGCCTGCTCAAGATGGACACGATGGAGAACCCCTTCCGACTGCCACCCGAGCTGCAGGCCGCGCTGGGCGAGCGCCTGGGCCGGCTGGAGATCAACCGCTACCCTGGCGAGCGCCAGGAAGTGCTTAAGGACATGCTGGCCCGCTACGCGCAGGCGCCGGCCGGCAGCGCCGTACTGCTGGGCAATGGCTCGGACGAGATCATCACGCTGCTGGCCCTGGCCTGTGCCCAGCCCCACGCCGAGGGCCGCGCCACCATGCTGGCGCCCATGCCGGGCTTCGTCATGTATCCCATGAGCGCCAGGCTGCAGGGCCTGGACTTTGTGGGGGTCGACCTGACGGCCGACTTCGAGCTGGACGTGCCCGCCATGCGCGCCGCCATTGCCGAGCACCGCCCCGCCATCACCTATATCGCCTACCCCAACAATCCCACGGCCACGCTCTGGGCCGAGGCCGATGTGCAGGCCGTGATCGACGCGGTCGGCGCCATCGGCGGCCTGGTCGTCATGGACGAGGCCTACCAGCCCTTCGCCCGCCGCAGCTGGGCAGAGAACATGCGCGCCGACCCGGCCCGCAACGCCCATGTGCTGCTGATGCGCACGCTCAGCAAGTTCGGCCTGGCCGGCGCGCGCCTGGGCTATCTGATCGGCCCGGCCGCCATCGTCGGCGAGATCGACAAGGTGCGCCCGCCCTACAACATCAGCGTGCTCAACTGCGAGACGGCCATCTTCGCGCTGGAGCACGAGGCGCTGTATGCGCAGCAGGCCGTGGCCATCCGCGCCGAGCGCCAGCCGCTGATCGACGCGCTGACCGCGCTGCCGGGTGTGGAAAAGATCTGGCCATCCGAGGCCAACATGGTTTTGCTGCGCGTGCGCGATGCCGCGCGTGCCCAGGCCGAGATGAAGGCCCGGGGCGTGCTGGTGAAGAACGTCAGTGCCATGCACCCGCTGCTGGCCAATTGCCTGCGCCTGACCGTGGGCACCCACGAAGAAAACGCCCAGATGCTGGCGGCCCTGAAGGAATCCCTATGAGCAATGCAGTCCCCGCACGCACCGCCGAAGTGCAGCGCAACACCGCCGAGACCCGGATCAAGGTCGCCATCAACCTGGACGGCACGGGCAAGGCCAGCCTGCACTCGGGCATCGGCTTTCTGGACCACATGCTCGACCAGATCGCGCGCCACGGCCTGATCGACCTGGACATCGAGTGCGAGGGCGACCTGCACATCGACGGCCACCACACGGTGGAGGACATCGGCATCACCCTGGGCCAGGCCTTTGCCAAGGCCGTGGGCGACAAGAAGGGCATCCGCCGCTACGGCCACGCCTATGTGCCGCTGGACGAGGCCCTGAGCCGCGTGGTCATCGATTTCTCGGGCCGTCCCGGGCTGCACATGGACGTGAAATTCACGGCCGGCAGCATCGGTCAGCTCGACACCCAGCTGGTCTACGAATTCTTCCAGGGCTTCGTCAACCATGCGGGCGTGACCCTGCACATCGACAACCTCAAGGGCTTCAATGCCCACCACCAGTGCGAGACCATCTTCAAGGCCTTCGCACGCGCCCTGCGCTTTGCGCTGGAGCATGACGAGCGCATGGCCGGCGTCATCCCCTCGACCAAGGGCGCTCTGTAAAGAGAAGCGATTGGCATCGGCCAGAACTTGATCTGACCGGGCAATCCCGCCGAAAATCCGACAGAACACGCGCCACACGCTATGAGTTTGACTGACAACACCGTCGCCGTCGTCGATTACGGCATGGGCAATCTGCGCTCGGTTTCACAGGCCGTGCGCACGGCCGCCGCCGATTCCGGCTGGCAGGTCGTTGTGACCTCCGATCCCGAGGTGGTCCTGGCCGCCGACCGCGTCGTGCTGCCGGGCCAGGGCGCCATGCCCGACTGCATGCGCGAGCTGCGCGAATCCGGCCTGCAGGAAGCCGTGCTGCATGCCGCTGCCAACAAGCCCCTGTTCGGCGTCTGCGTGGGCATGCAGATGCTGCTGGACCACAGCGACGAAGGTGACGTGCCCGGCCTGGGCCTCATCCCCGGCAACGTGCGCAAGTTCGATCTGGCGGGCCGCACCCAGGCCGATGGCAGCCGCTTCAAGGTTCCGCAGATGGGCTGGAACCGCGTGCACCAGACGCACAACGCCGGCCATGCCCACCCGCTGTGGCGTGGAATTCCCGAAGACAGCTTCTACTACTTCGTGCACAGTTTCTATGCCGTGGTGCAGCAGCCGCAGCATTGCGCTGCGCAGGCCGACTACGGCGGGCGCTTTGCCTGCGCCATCGCGCGCGATAATATTTTCGCCACGCAGTTTCACCCCGAAAAAAGCGCTGACCAGGGCCTGGCCCTGTTCCGCAACTTTCTGGGCTGGAAGCCCTGAATCCCCTTTTCTTCCCCGCACCGGCCGCTGAATCCCAGGCCTTCATTGCTCGCAAACCATCATGCTGCTCATTCCTGCCATCGACCTCAAGGACGGCCACTGCGTACGCCTCATCCAGGGTGATATGGACCAGTCGACCACGTTCGGCGAAGACCCGGCCATCATCGCCCGCCGCTGGCTCGACGCCGGCGCGCGCCGCCTGCACCTGGTGGACCTCAATGGCGCGTTTGCGGGCCAGCCCAAGAACCTTGCGGCCATCAAGGCCATCCTCAAAGAGGTGGACGGCCGGATTCCGGTGCAGCTCGGCGGAGGCATCCGCGATCTGGACACCATCGAGAAATACATAGATGCCGGCATCAGCTACGTGATCATCGGCACCGCTGCCGTGAAGAATCCCGGCTTTCTGCAGGATGCCTGCAGCGCCTTCGGCGGCCATGTGATCGTCGGACTCGACGCCAAGGACGGCAAGGTCGCCATCGACGGCTGGAGCAAGCTCACGGGCCAGGACGTGCATTCGGTGGCCAAGCGCTTCGAGGACTGGGGTGTGGAGTCCATCATCTACACCGACATCGGCCGCGACGGCATGCTCACGGGCATCAACATCGATGCCACCGTCAATCTTGCCCAATCGCTGAAGATCCCCGTCATCGCCTCGGGCGGCCTGGCAGGCATGGCCGACATCGAGGCGCTGTGCAAGGTCGAGGACGAAGGCATCGAGGGCGTGATCTGCGGTCGCGCCATCTACTCGGGCGACCTTGACTTCGCCGCGGCGCAGGCCCGCGCCGACGAGCTCAGGGCCTGAACGGCATGCGCCTTCCCTGTATTTGCGGGCGCCTGTGCTTCACAGGCGCCCGCGCTGCATTCAGCGCCAGGGATTCAGGCTTTCTTTACGAGCAGGCGGGCATGGCCTGCCCGGCATTGGTGGCGCGCACGGTCTGCACAAAGGCATCCCAGTAATTCGGCAGCCCGGCCCAGGGGTTGCCCACGCCGGTACTGGGCTCGAACTCCAGCTGGGTCACATAGATCCATCCCGCCTGGTAGCGGGCCGAGGCGGCCGACTGCACGGCCGTCTGCATGGCCGCGCAGCCCGACACGTTGTGCACCAGCGAGGCCTGGTGGCTGTTGGGCAGCCCGTACAGCCAGTCAAAACTCGTCGTGCGCGGATCGTAGGTGGCGTAGGTGGAGCCCTTGCCCTCGAACGTGGTCAGCACATCGGCCACATCGGCATAACCGGCCACGGGCACGAGGCCCGGGTTGCCGATCACGATCAGGTTGGGATTCTTGGCCTTGATGTACTGGTAGATGCTGCGGTAGAAGTCCAGCCGGTTGGTGGTGGCCGCCATCTCGTCAATGAAGAAACCCTTGACCAGACCCGCGCCGTAGTGCGTGAAATAGTTGTCGATATTGGCCTGGATGCTGGCCAGCGATCGCGTGCCCGTGCCATAGCTGGAGCTCACATAGCCCACCAACTGCCCGCCCGCGTTGGCAAAAGCGGTTGCGGCGCGCGTGATGTTCGCATCCGGGCCACTGAAAATGCCGTTGGCCGGGTTCAGGATGGCCGTCATCTGCACGTTCGGATTTGCCTGGGCGCTGGCTGCCAGCGCATTCCAGGCCGTGGCCCCCGCGCCCGTGGGATAGAAATACGCAGGCACCAGCACCCGCAGCGGCGCAGGAGCCGGGCGCAGATAGAAGGTCTGCGAAGCGCTGCCCGTGCGGCCTGCCACGGTGGCGCTGGCCTGCACCTGCTGGCGGCCCGGCGTGGCGCCGGTCAGGGAGGCAGTTGCCACGCCGGAGCTGGTCAGCGCCGAGGTGCTGACGCCTGTGGCTGCGCTGAAGCTCACCACGGTTCCATCGGCGGCATTCACGCCATCTGCGAGAACACCTGCGCGCAGGGTCAGTGCCGAGCCTGCAGTCACCACATCCCTGGCGGCCGGGGCCGTCCATTGCACGGTGACCGAGGTCACTCCGGGCTGGCCGGTGCCGCCGCCATCGCCCCCGGTGCCGCCGCCAGCGCTGCTGTCACCACCACCGCCTCCGCCGCAGGAAGCCAAGGAGACGGCCAGGGCGAGCATGCCGAGTCGCAGGACAAGAGGAGAGGGAGCGTGGGAGCGTTGCATGACAGAGGAAGGCTGGGCGGGGGAAAGGCTATATTCAAGCATGAAAGTTACATCTTCCTTTCCCGCAGTAACAGCTTTACCTGCGGCCGCGCAAGCTCCCGGCGCCTGCGCTGATGCATGGCAGGGCCTGCCCGCCATCCGCCTGCGCCTGGCCTGCGGCGATGCTGTCCTGGTGGCCTTGCAGGGGGCGCAACTGCTTTCCTGGCAGGCAGGTGGCGAGGAGCAACTGTTCCTGAGTCCCCTGGCGGCCCATGACGGCCACACACCCATACGCGGCGGTATTCCGGTCTGCTTTCCCCAATTCAACCAACGCGGCCCGCTGGTCAAGCACGGCTTTGCGCGCACCCTGCCGTGGCAGGCTGATGCAGCACAGGCCGAGGTTCTTGCCGGCGATGGCTTGTTCCTGCGGCTCAGGCTGGCCGACACGCCGCAGACGCGCGCCGTCTGGCCGTATTCCTTCGAGACCTGGCTGGAGGTGACGCTGTTGCCCGGCCGGCTTGACGTGGAGCTGGTAGTGCACAACCGGGGCGACACGCCTTTGGCTTTCACTGCCGCCTTGCACAGCTACCTGCGCGTGGCGGACGTGGAGCAATGCCGGCTGCAAGGCCTTGACGGCCTGCCTTACTGGGATGCCGTGGCCGACACCCATCCCACGCAGCACGGTGACGTGCGCTTTGGCGAAGAGCTCGATCGCGTCTACCCCCGGCCCGGGAACGCCATGGAGCTGGCCGCACCTGGCGGCGGCTTGCGGATCTCGCAGGATGCCGCCTGGACCGAGACCGTGGTCTGGAACCCCGGCCCCGCGCTGTGTGAACGTCTGCCCGACATGCCGCCGCAGGGGTGGCGGCAGATGCTGTGCGTGGAGGCCGCCGCCATCGATGCGCCCGTGCATGTGGCGCCCGGCGCGCAATGGCGCGCGGCCCAGCGCCTGCACAAGCTGTAGCTCAGCACCGGCCCTGCAATGGAAAAAGCGCCTGTGAACAGGCGCTTTTTTCGTTGGGGCGGGGGGCCGGGTCAGCGGCGCTGCATGCGCTGTGCCGACTGCGAAGGGCGCAGGCCCGGGGTGATCTGCAGCTCCACGGGGCCTTCGCCCCGGCGCACATCGAATTTCGCGGCCTCGCCGGGCTTGAGCGCGGCCACGGCGGTCAGCAGCTCGGACACATTGCGGATGGGCTTGTCGCCCACCTGCACGATCACATCGCCCGGGCGCATGCCGGCCTGGGCAGCGGGGCCTGCCTGCAGCACGCCGGTGATGATCACGCCGGAGTCGGCCTTCACGCCAAAGGTCTCTGCCAGCTCCGGCGACAGCTCATTGGGCTCCACGCCGATCCAGCCGCGCACCACGCGGCCGTCCTTGACGATGCCGTCCAGCACCAGCTTGGCCGTGGACACGGGAATCGCAAAGCCGATGCCCATGCTGCCGCCCGAGCGCGAATAGATGGCGGTATTGATGCCCAGCAGATTGCCGCTGGCATCCACCAGCGCGCCGCCCGAATTGCCGGGGTTGATGGCCGCATCGGTCTGGATGAAGTTCTCGAAGGTATTGATGCCCAGCTGGCTGCGGCCCAGGGCACTGACGATGCCGCTGGTCACCGTCTGGCCCACGCCGAAGGGGTTGCCGATGGCCAGCACGCGGTCGCCCACGTCGATCTGGTCGGAATTGCCCAGAACGATGACGGGCAGCTTGTCCAGGGCGATCTTGAGCACGGCCAGGTCGGTCTCGGGATCGGTACCGATCACCTGGGCCTTGGCCTGGCGGCTATCCGTCAGCGTGACCTCGATGTCATCGGCGCCCTCGACCACATGGTTGTTGGTCAGGATGTAGCCGTCGGTGCTGATGATCACGCCGCTGCCCAGGCCTGCCTGCTCCTGCGTGCCCTGGTCGCCGAAGAAGAACTGGAACCACGGATCGTTGCTGCGCGGATGCCGTACCGCCTTGCTGGTGTTGATGCTCACCACGGCCGGCGCTGCCTTCTTGGCCGCAGGTGCAAAGCTGCCCGGGCTGACTTCTCCGACGGGCGTGGCCGGCGCCTCCAGCAACGCAATGCCCGCGTTGCTGCGCACGGCGCCGCGGCGCAGCCAGTCCGGCTGCAGGGTGGCAACGACGAAGTAGGCAGCCACCAGGATGGTGACCGCCTGCGAAAACAGCAGCCAGGTGCGTTTCATGAAGTGTGGTGTTCTGTGCGGGAGGACAAGGCCCCATTGTGAGGCATGTCGTGAGCGGGGCGGTGGGCCGGCGGGCGAGCACCAAAGCCGCGCTCCCCACACAGCTACAGTACAAACCCTAGAATCCCCCGACGACTGCGCCACGCCGCGTTCGCTGTTGCGCCGGCTCACAAGCCGGCCCCAAGAGAGAGCCAAGTCCTCCGATCCCGAAGTCTTGCAGAACGATCTGCCGCCGCACGCCCATCCGTTGCCGTGGCATCCACCGCGCCGTCCTGCTGTTCGATCCCTGGAAAAAAACCATGACTACGCTTGACCAAGCGCAGCCGGGCATGGCCCCCGCTGTTGCGACCGCACGTCCTCTCAACCGACAGGACTACAAGACCCTGGGCCTGTCGGCCCTGGGCGGCACCCTGGAGTTCTACGACTTCGTCGTTTTCGTTTTCTTCGCCAATGTCATCGGCAAGCTGTTCTTCCCGGCCGAGATGCCGGACTGGCTGCGCCAGCTGCAGACGCTGGGCATTTTTGCGGCGGGCTACCTGGCCCGGCCCATCGGCGGCATTCTGATTGCGCACTTTGGCGACATCCTGGGCCGCAAGAAGATGTTCACGCTGTCCATCTTCCTGATGGCCGTGCCCACGCTGGTGATCGGCCTGCTGCCCACCTATGCCTCCATCGGCATTGCCGCGCCGATTTTGCTGCTGGCCATGCGCGTGCTGCAGGGCGCGGCCATTGGTGGCGAGATGCCGGGCGCCTGGGTCTTCGTGGCCGAGCATGCGCCGGCGCGCCACTATGGCTTTGCCATCGGCTCGCTGACTTCGGGCATCACGGGCGGCATTTTCCTGGGCTCCATCATCGGTGTCTGGCTCAACAGCACCTACAGCGCCGAGGAGATCCACGACTGGGCCTGGCGCATGCCCTTCATCCTGGGCGGCGTGTTCGGCCTGGTGTCGGTCTATCTGCGCAAGTTCCTGCACGAGACACCCATTTTCCAGGAGCTGATGGCGCGCAAGCAGGCCGACCGCGAACTGCCGCTCAAGACCATCGTGCGCGACCACCGCCAGGCCTGCGTGCTGGTGGCGCTGATGACCTGGGTGCTGTCCACGGCCATCGTGGTGGTGGTGCTGTTCACTCCGGCCTATCTGCAAAAGGTCTTCCACATCGACGCGGCCCTGGCCATGAAGGCCAATGCCGTGGCCACGGTGACGCTGACGCTGGGCTGCGTGTTCTGGGGCTGGCTGTCCGACCGGATGGGCACGCGTGTGGCCATGGTCACGGGCTGGCTGGGCATGACGGTGACGGCATATGCGTTCTATCTGAACCTGCCGGGCACGGCGTCCTCGCTGGTGTGGAGCTATGCGCTGGTGGGCTTTTTCGTGGGCAGCATTGCGCTGCTGCCGGTGGTGGGCGTGCGCGCCTTCCCGGCCGAGGTGCGTTTCACGGGCCTGTCCTTTGCCTACAACATGGCCTATGCGGTGTTCGGCGGCATGACGCCCATGCTGGTGTCCGTGTGGCAACAGGTGGATGTGATGGCGCCGGCCCACTATGTGGCGGCCATGGGCATCCTGGGCGCGGCCATCGGCTTCTGGCCCCTTGCCTGCCGTGGTTGGCAACCCAGGCGCGGCTGAGCTTGGCAGTGGAATGAAGGGCAGCATGGCTGCCCTTTTTCCTGGGCGCCGCATGGATCGCTGACAATCCTTTCATGAGCACCACGCGACAAGAACTCCTGGCCCACTTCGACGGTTTGCTGCAGCCCGAGCGCTTCAAAGACTATGGTCCCAACGGCCTGCAGGTGGAGGGGCGCGGCGAGATCCGCCGCATCGTCAGCGGGGTGACGGCCAGCCGCGCGCTGATCGAGGCGGCCATCGAGGCGCAGGCCGATGCCATCTTCGTGCACCACGGCCTGTTCTGGCGCGGCATGGATGGCCGCATCACGGGCTGGCTCAAGGAGCGCATCCGCCTGCTGCTGGCCCACGACATCAATCTCTTTGCCTACCATCTGCCGCTGGATGCCCATCCGCAATGGGGCAACAACGCGCAGTTGGGCGTGCAGCTGGGGCTTGAGGGCCAGGCTACGTTTGGCGAGCAGAACCTGGGCTGGATGGCGGCAGCGGATTTTGCCGATGCGGCTGCGTTGGGCAGGCATGTGGAGCAGGCGCTGGGGCGCACGCCTGTCTGCGTGGGGGGAGAGCGCCTGCGCCCCAATCACCCCATTCGCCGCATTGCCTGGTGCACGGGCGGCGCGCAAGGTTTCTTCGAGGCCGCGATTGCCGCTGGGGCCGATGCCTTCATCACGGGCGAGATTTCCGAGCCGCAGGCGCACCTGGCGCGCGAGACGGGCGTGGCCTTCCTGGCGGCAGGCCACCATGCCACGGAGCGCTACGGCGCGCCGGCCCTGGCGGGCCAGGTGGCATTGGAGCTGGGGCTGGAGCACTGTTTCATCGAGATCGACAATCCGGCCTGATGCTGGCCTGTTAGTGGCCCACTATTGGCCCGCCCAGGGGGCGAGGCCTTTTGCTGCAAGCGCGGCGCGAATGCCCGGCTTGCCTGATCCGGATACTGAAAATGCCTGATTCCACACAGTCCACGGCCTTGATGGCCATCACCCAGGGCGACTCTGCCGGGGTGGGACCCGAGACCATTGCCAAGGCGTTCATGGACGCGCCCGAGCAGATGCGCGGCTGCTTCGTCGTCGGCGAGTTGCAGACGCTGCGCCGGGCAGCCGCCGTGGCGGCGCGTGCGCGCGATGGCGACAACGCCATTCCCATGCCCGTGGCCGTCATCGAGTCGGCTGAGCAACTGTGGCAGGTGCCGCCCCATTGCATCCCTTTGCTGGAGCTGCCCGGGCTGCCCGGTCCTGCGCCCTGGGGCCAGGTGAGTGCCAGCGCCGGTGACGCGGCTGCGCGCTGCGTGGTCTGGGCCGCACGGGCTGCCTTGCGAGGCGAAATCGCGGCTCTTGTGACGGCGCCTCTGCACAAGGAGGCGCTGCATGCTGCAGGCGTGGACTTTCCTGGTCATACCGAGCTGCTGCAGTTCGAGGCTGCGCAGCATGCGGGTGTGGGCCTGGACCGCATGCCGGTGCGCATGATGCTGGCCAACGATGAGCTGCGCACGGTGCTGGTCAGCATCCATACCTCGCTGCGCAAGGCGATCGATGCGGTAACGAAGGACAACCTGCTGCAGACCTTGCGCATCACGCATGAGGCCCTGTCTCGCAGCCTGGGCCGCCCGCCGCGGATCGGTGTGGCAGGGCTGAACCCGCATGCGGGCGAGGGCGGCCTGTTCGGCAGCGAGGAGGTGGAGATCATTGCCCCGGCCATCGCCCAGGCGCGCGCCGAGGGCCTGGACGCCCACGGACCTTTTGCGCCCGATACGGTGTTCATGCGCGCCCGCAATGCTCCCGGCCATCCCGGCGAGTTCGACGCGGTGCTGGCCATGTACCACGACCAGGGACTGATTCCCGTGAAGTACCTGGGCGTGGAAAAAGGCGTGAATGTCACATTGGGGCTGCCGCTGGTACGCACCAGTCCGGACCACGGCACGGCTTTCGATATTGCGGGGCAGGGTGTTGCAGAGGCCGGAAGCCTGATTGAGGCCGTGCGAATGGCGCGCAAATTGGCGGCTTGAATGGCTAGCCCAAGCATCGGGAATCTGCAGTAATGGAAAACGCCCGTGGCAACCATGCCACGGGCGTTTTGATTTGCGTCAAAACACGGATTTCAGCGCTTGAGGCTGTCGCGAATCTCGCGCAGCAGCACGATGTCTTCGGGGGTGACGGGCGCGGGAGCGGGGGCTGCTGGTGCCTCGCGGCGCAGGCGGTTGATCTGCTTGACCATCATGAAAATGATGAAGGCCAGGATGATGAAGTTCACTGCCACCGTGATGAAGTTTCCATAGGCAAATACGGGGACGCCGGCCTTCTTGAGCGCATCGAGCGTCATCGCCGTTCCGGGGGGTACGCTGCCCAGCACGACGAACAGATTGGAGAAGTCCAGCTTGCCGAAAACCAGGCCCACGACCGGCATGATCAGGTCGTTTACCACGGAATCAACGATTTTGCCAAACGCTCCACCAATGATGACGCCCACGGCGAGATCTACCACGTTTCCCTTAACTGCGAACTCACGAAATTCCTGCATCATGCCCATGGCTGGCTCCATCTGGAAAGAGTTTGAGATAGCGCAGTATTGCGCGGCTTTGGAGCCTGTCAACGGCACAAGCAGCATGGAATAACCATACTCGCCCCGCTACAATTTATTGTTGACCCCAACTCAAGCGACGTAGTTCGAGGAACCCCATGAGTGACACTCCAATCGACTCCAGCAAGCGGACGTGGATCATCACGTCGGCGTGCGCTGGTGCGGTGGGCGGCGTGGCGACAGCCGTCCCGTTCGTGAGCACCTTCCAGCCATCCGAGAAGGCCAAAGCCGCCGGGGCTGCAGTGGAGGTCGATATCTCCGCCCTCAAGGACGGCGAGAAGCTCACGGTCGAGTGGCGCGGCAAGCCCGTCTGGATCATCAAGCGCACGCCTGACCAGATCAAGGAGCTGCCCGAACTGGACAGCCAGTTGGCCGATCCCCAATCCAAGCGCCACCCTGAAGAGTTCACGCCGCCCTATGCGATGAACGAGGCCCGCTCGATCAAGCCCGAAGTGCTGGTCGTCGTCGGCATCTGCACGCATCTGGGCTGCTCGCCTTCCGACAAGTTCCAGCCGGGCGCCCAGCCCTCGCTGCCCAGCGACTGGAAGGGCGGCTTCCTGTGCCCCTGCCATGGCTCGACCTTCGACATGGCTGGCCGTGTCTTCAAGAACAAGCCGGCTCCCGACAACCTGCAGGTGCCGCCGCACATGTACCTGTCGGAGACCAAGCTCCTCATTGGTGAAGACAAGGCTTGAGGGAGACAAGAACAATGGCCCACGAATTCAAGGACATCGATCCGAATGCGCCCGCCGGCGCCAAGCTCACGAACTGGTTCGAGAACCGTTTTCCCACGGCTTTCGACGCCTATCGCGTGCACATGTCGGAGTACTACGCTCCGAAGAATTTCAACTTCTGGTACATCTTCGGCTCGCTGGCGCTGCTGGTGCTGGTGATCCAGATCGTCACCGGCATCTTCCTGGTGATGCACTACAAGCCCGACGCCGAAAAGGCGTTCGCCTCGGTGGAGTACATCATGCGCGATGTGCCCTGGGGCTGGCTGATCCGCTACATGCACTCCACGGGTGCGTCGGCCTTCTTCGTCGTGGTCTATCTGCACATGTTCCGCGGTCTTCTGTACGGTTCGTACCGCAAGCCGCGCGAACTGGTCTGGATCTTCGGCTGCGCCATCTTCCTGGTGCTGATGGCCGAGGCCTTCATGGGCTACCTGCTGCCCTGGGGCCAGATGTCGTACTGGGGCGCCCAGGTGATCGTGAACCTGTTCTCGGCGATTCCCTTCATCGGCCCTGACCTGGCGCTGCTGATCCGTGGCGACTACGTGGTGGGCGATGCCACGCTCAACCGCTTCTTCAGCTTCCACGTGATCGCCGTGCCCCTGGTGCTGCTGGGCTTGGTCGTGGCCCACTTGCTGGCGCTGCACGATGTGGGCTCCAACAACCCGGATGGCATCGAGATCAAGGGCCCCAACGCGCCCAAGGACGCCAAGGGCCATCCGCTGGACGGCATTCCCTTCCATCCCTACTACACGGTGCACGACATCTTCGGCGTGACGGTGTTCCTGTTCCTGTTCTCGGCCGTGGTGTTCTTCGCGCCCGAGTTCGGCGGCTACTTCCTGGAGTACAACAACTTCATCCCGGCCGATCCGCTGAAGACGCCTTCGCACATTGCGCCGGTCTGGTACTTCACGCCGTTCTACTCGATGCTGCGTGCCATCACCAGCGAGATGATGTACGTGCTCATCGCCTGCGTGGTGCTGGGTGCGGGCTTTGGCGTGCTCAAGTCGCGCCTGCCGGCCGCCGTCAAGGGCGTGGTCGCCATCGTGGCCCTGGGCGTCATCGCCATGATGCTGTCCATCGATGCCAAGTTCTGGGGTGTGGTGGTGATGGGCGGTGCCGTGATCATCCTGTTCGCGCTGCCCTGGCTCGATTGCAGCCCGGTCAAGTCCATCCGCTACCGCCCGAGCTGGCACAAGTATCTCTACGGCATCTTCGTGATCAACTTCGTGATCCTGGCCTATCTCGGCGTGCAGCCGCCTTCGCCCATCGGCGAGCGCGTGTCCCAGGTCGGAACGCTGTTCTACTTCGGCTTCTTCCTGCTGATGCCCTGGTGGAGCCGTCTGGGCAAGACAAAACCCGTTCCCGATCGTGTGACGTTCAAGCCGCACTGAAGCTGGAGAGAACAACAATGAAGAAACTGATTCTCACGTTGATCGCGGCCCTGGGCATCGTGACCGGTGCACAGGCTGCCGAAGGCGGCATCGCCTGGGACAAGGCCCCGGGCAAGACGAATGACACGGCATCGCTGCAAAACGGCGCCAAGCTGTTCGTCAACTACTGCCTGAGCTGCCACTCGGCCGCATTCATGCGCTTCAACCGGCTGCAGGACATCGGGCTGACCGAGCAGGAAATCAAGGACAACCTGCTTTTCACCACCGATAAGGTCGGCGAGACCATGAAGGCGGCCATCAACCCCAAGGAAGCCAAGGAGTGGTTCGGCGCCAATCCTCCGGACCTGACGGTGATCGCACGTTCGCGTGCCGGCCACAACGGCACGGGC
Source organism: Delftia sp. PX-1 (assembly GCF_055797465.1). Lineage (NCBI taxonomy): Bacteria > Pseudomonadati > Pseudomonadota > Betaproteobacteria > Burkholderiales > Comamonadaceae > Delftia > Delftia sp. PX-1. The sequence goes on along the minus strand of NZ_CP184763.1, from coordinate 5,726,583 downwards.
GCCGACTACCTCTACACCTTCCTGCGCACCTTCTACCGCGACGACACCAAGGCCACGGGCTGGAACAATCTGGCCTTCCCCAGCGTGGGCATGCCCCATGCGCTGTGGCAACTGCAGGGCGAGCGCCGCGCTATCTTCGAAGAAGCCGAGGAGCACGGTGTGAAGACCCAGGTTTTCAAGGGGTGGGAGCAGGTCTCTCCTGGCAGCATGAGCGCAGTGCAGTACGATCAGGCAGTTGGCGATCTGGTGAACTACCTGCAATGGATGGGTGAGCCGGCACAGAACAGCCGCACCCGCATTGGCGTGGGTGTGCTGCTTTTCCTGGCGGTCTTCATCTTCATCGCATGGCGCCTCAACGCCGCGTTCTGGAAAGACGTCAAATAAAACCGTGACTGCAGAAGGCCGTGCAAGCAATTGCTGCGGCTGAACTGTGTGCAGAGTGGGCGCCGCGAGCGACCCACTCTTTTTGATTTTTAGGAGCCTCCACCATGATGGTGCTTTATTCGGGAACGACCTGCCCCTTTTCACACCGTTGCCGCTTCGTCCTGTTCGAAAAAGGCATGGACTTCGAGATCCGCGATGTGGACCTGTTCAGCAAGCCTGAAGACATCAGCGTGATGAATCCGTACGGCCAGGTGCCCATCCTGGTCGAGCGCGACCTGATCCTGTACGAATCGAACATCATCAACGAGTACATCGACGAGCGCTTCCCGCATCCCCAGCTGATGCCCGGCGACCCGGTGGACCGCGCCCGCGTGCGCCTGTTCCTGCTGAATTTCGAAAAGGAACTGTTCGTCCACGTGAGCACGCTCGAGGAGCGCAACGTCAAGGGCAACGAAAAGGCCATCGAGAAGGCCCGCGCCCACATCCGCGACCGCCTGACGCAGCTGGCTCCCGTGTTCCTCAAGAACAAGTACATGCTGGGCGAGAACTTCTCCATGCTGGACGTGGCCATCGCCCCGCTGCTGTGGCGCCTGGACTACTACGGCATCGAGGTGTCCAAGAACGCCGCCCCGCTGCTCAAGTACGCCGAGCGCATCTTCTCGCGCCCTGCCTACATCGAAGCGCTGACGCCTTCCGAGAAGGTGATGCGCAAGTAATTCGCATCGGTTGACGACTGATTGCGCGGGCAGGGAAGGCGGTCAACCGGTCGCCATCCTGCCCGTTTTCGTGTTCCGACTACTCAGACCACTCATTTCCTGGGATCGTCATGACTGCCCCCGAAGCAACTTCCACCCGCCCCTACCTGATCCGGGCACTGTACGAGTGGTGCACCGACAACGGCTTCACGCCCCACATCGCCGTGCGTGTGGACCGCAATGTGCAGGTGCCGCGCGAGTTCGTGCGCGACGGCGAGATCGTGCTCAACGTCAGCTACGACGCCACCAGCGGCCTGCAGATGGGCAATGATTTCATCAGCTTCACGGCCCGCTTTGGCGGCAAGCCCCGCGAAATCATGGTGCCCGTGGAGCAGGTGATGGCCATCTACGCACGCGAGACCGGGCAAGGCATGGCTTTCCCGGCGCCGGAGCCCGAGGCCGAAGCCGACAACGATGTTTCGCCCGGGCAGGCGTCCGATGAGCCTGTGCCACAGGACGCCGCCGCTGAGGTGCCGGCCGAGCCTGCATCCGACGAGCGCGTGGTGCAGCTGGTGAGCATCCACAGCGAAGGTGATGACGAAGAGCCACCGCGCACGCCGCCGCCTTCGGGCACGCGGCCTTCGCTGAAGCTGGTCAAGTAGGTTTTTCGCATCGGCGCGCATGCCGTTGCTCCCGCAAGCGTGCTTGGCCCCATCGGGAAAGTCTGAGGCAGCATTTTTCTGCGCTAGAATGCGTGCTTCGCCGGTTTAGCTCAGTTGGTAGAGCACCCGCCTTGTAAGCGGTAGGTCGTCAGTTCGAATCCGACAACCGGCACCAAAAACATGAACCCGTATGCTCAAACATACGGGTTTTTTGTTTTCTGACAAAGGTTTAGCCGTGTAAGCATGCCTGTACATGCCCATGCATGCAGCTACACAGCGCGACTTTTCTTGTATCCCCTCGTGTATCCCTGCAAAATCTCCTGGTTTTTCTAACTCAGGGATACAAGGCATGAAGCGAGAAGAAATCAAGCGAAGGCCCATGCCGGATACGGTGATAGAGAGCCTTGAGCCGGGCGCCACCATGTACCGTGAGCGGCACGGCGATGGCGTGTACCTGCGAGTGAAGCCGAGCGGCACGAAGGATTGGCAGCTCAGGTACAAGACGCCAGAAGGGAAGTGGGCTTGGCTGGGGATTGGTGGATACGGCAAGGGTACGCATCAGCTCACCGGCCAGCAGGCGCGCGAGAAGGCCCGCCAGTGGCTCAAGCAGTCCAAGGATGAGGGAGTTCCGCTGCCACAGGTGAAAAGCCCGCCTGCGCTGGAAGGTGTGGAGCCACGCGAGACATTCGCCCAACTGGCAGCGGAGTGGCTTAAGGTCAAGAAGGACGCCAAGAGCTGGACAGGTGACACCTACGACCGCGCCAAGGCCATGATTGAAAACCACGTTCTGCCCAGCATGGGAGCACGGGACTACACAGCCATCCCCGCCAGCGAATGGTTTGCCCTGTTCAAGCGGATGGAGGAAAAGGGCATTCTCGAAACCATCGCAAAGGCACGGGCCTACTGCCGCGACATCTACGCCCTGGCCCAGGTGACCGACCGCTCACAGTTCAACCCCATCGACAACCTGCACAAGTTCATCGCGCCCAGCCGCAATGAGAACTTTGCCCATGTATCCCAAGCAGAGGTTCCCGGCCTGATTCGTGCGATGCGCGCCCATCCTTCGCGCTCTCTGTCCATCGGGTTGCAGTTGCTGGCGCTGCTGGCCGTGCGCCCGTCCGAGCTGCGTGAAGCTCCATGGGATGAGTTCGACCTTGAGGCGGGGCTATGGACTGTGGCGGCCAGCCGGAAGAAGGAGCGCCGCGAGTTCGTGTTCCCGCTGCCAGGCCAGGCCGTCAAGCTGTTGCATGAACTGAAGCAGTACGCCGGAAAGAGCCCGCTCCTGTTCCCGGGCCGCGCCAGCATGGACACGCCCATCAGCAACATGACGTTCAATCAGGCCCTTTCCCGCATGGGCTACAAGGGGCGGCAGACACCCCACGGCATGCGCCACCTCTTCAGTACGGCGGCCAACGAGGCTGGCAAGGAGTGGCGCATCGTGGATAGCGCCTTGGCCCACAAGGTCAGAGGCACTGAGGGCGTCTACAACAAAGCGCAGTACCTGTCCCAGCGCCGTGAACTGATGCAGTGGTGGGCCGACAGGCTGGACGCCATGGCGGCAGACCTTGCTGGTGTGCGTGCTGCGTGAAGCAGCTGGAAGAAGATCAATACTGAAACATTTTGTTTCTTTTGTCGCGCGCGATTTGTATTTTTGTGGTGTTCCGAGTGTTCCGGTGTTCCATATAAGGTAAGTTGTTGATTTGATTATTATTTTTTCCTTCCTTTTTTGGAACACCATAAGAAGTCATGGTGTTCCAAGTGTTCCGCCTAGTGCATGCTGTGCTTATTGCTAATGAATATGTAGCGGTCTTGGCGTGCTAGCCGCGTGAAACGACACTTCACACTGGTTTTTCCACGGGAATCGTGGCGAAAGCCCTAGCCCTATGCTACTTTGAGCTAAACCCTAAGGCAGCTGTAGCCACCTCGGCATCCACCTGGCGTGGAGGTCATCACGGAGTGCCATCTGACCAGGTGATGGGTGCATCGACGTGCCGCCGCCCCGTGCTTGAAAGGCGGCGTCGTCAAATTGCGTAGATGTCCTCGGGGCGAAATGCCGATGGTTGGTGATTATGTTGAGAGCTGCAGCTTGCCAAGGAATACCGTTTCGAGCATCTGGTTAAGCTATATCGTCCCCGAAACGCTTTTCTGCTACAGCAAGCGCCTCCGCCCAGGGAATCAGTTTGCTGGATAATTTCTGGGAATGCACCGCAATTCGAACATGGTCGTTCAGATCGTGGGCTAAACCAGAGTATCCAGTTGGTGCATGACGCGCTGACAAGCGCTCGAATAGAGAAGAATGAATACCAACCAAAGAATTTTCTTGGGTGAGTACATCGAACCTATATGTGAAAACCAACCTGCCCTTTTTTACGTCGAGCATTGTTGACTCGCTCTCCCAGTAGCCATGCTCCTTCATCGTTCCAGTGAAGGATCGCCCTGTCACTACGAACCCGTCCAAATCTTGAACGAAGTGCTCGATCATGTAGCGGCGCTCATTGGAATGTCCATAGAACCAACCGATCCACGTGCCGTGAATGTAGTGCTCGCCAAGAATTACTCCGTAAAGCCAATCCCACCGTTCCATCAACCACCTAATGCCAATTGACAATAGACGATATAGTCCGGCAGAGCCAATCAGTGCTGCAATTGGAAGCGCAAATGGAAAGAATCCGCTATATTTCGTTGCTTCAGGCGCTACATATGCAATAAGAACGAACATTAGTGCCACGGTTATACTTGCAAGCAATGCATTGAATTTCGCAGATGGTGTCATAGGATGGGAAATTAAATTACTGACTTAATATCATTTGGTTCTATTTTGGGCTAGATTCTTTTGCTGAATTTCCAGCCTCGTGGTTTGAAATCAGTTCTTTGAGCATACTGAATGGCAGGCGGCCTCTGAAGCGGTCCATGACTAAATTTATGGGGGCGCCAGACTTGAGCATTAATATGGCTTCCTCTTGTGCCATGCTTGTTTGTATATCCGGGTTTCTTATGTTGTATCGTTCGCTTTCATATTCGAGCCTTCTAATTCTGGAGTTCAGTACTCTTGTATTTTCAAGAATCTCACTCCAAACATCTTCTTTGGCGCGTGGTTTTGACGGAGCCTGCGTCTCTGTGCTTTTAAGAATCTTTGAAAATCTGTCTTCAAATTGTGGCCAGTATGTATCAAATACTTGTTCAAGAATTCGTGTGTCTAGCCCGCCTGATGCGAGTGCACTATTTAAAGTCTTTACAAGACCCAGCACGCTTTCACGTGTAGGAAAGGTATGATTGAATTGAGCTAGTGGATCTTCAATGTCTTTTGGTTCCAAATCAATCAGAAGAGTGCATACTCTGGATGTGGAAAGACCTTTTGCCAGTGCCCCAGCCTCAAAAAGTATCCAGGGACGGCCTTTATTCTCTTGAGTTAAGCATATAATTCCGACGGTTGTATCTTTTAATTGATCGTTAATTTCTCCAAACCAAAGCGTTCCTCTATCTAGATCGCGTGTCGAAATCCATGGGCGAGATGCCTGAATAACACAACATAGCCAATCACTAAGTAGATTTGCAATCTCTTTGCTGCGCTGACCAGACCAACTTAAAAAAACCTTCATATCATCTCCCCATTTTATCGGGATTAATTGCAAAGAAAACTGTAGGAAAATCACATATTGTGGATTGTTCTGAGTAGTAGCCTCTCCTTAAGATAAATCACAGCTTAGCGTCTTGGCGTGTTTTAGTATGAAAATAGACTATTAAATTAAAACGGAAATCCGCCATTTACATAAGTTGCTTGCAACGCTGCAACTGGATCAGCCTGGCGAGCGCATTCTTCCCGCACTATAGCTTGCGCACGGAGTTGGAGCATCCTACTGGCCTAGCACATCACATGATGCTGGCTTCACTGGGTCTTGCATGAGGGAACGCTTTGTGTCGCCTGTGCGACGCCTTCAGTCTGTGAACGGAGACCGTCAAAATGGTGAGGGGGCACACCCAAAGCAATCGCGTGTGACTGCTTGCCGGCAAGCTACTGTGCGTTCGAGTTATCGAAAGCGCTTTGCACAGAATTCATCCAGTACATTGATGCTAGGGACCCTCCGTAGAAACTGGTTTTTTGAATTTTCAAACCAATTAGATCAACATGTTACGAGCGTTCGTTGGCTGGAAATAGGTGTCTTGTAGACATTGCTGAGTGAAGATTGATGCAGCGTGAGCTGCTGCATTTTCTCGTGGACGCCACTTGCCGCGCCCTTGGCTTGTTTTTCGTAGGTTCGCGGAAGTATTGAGGGTAATTTTGACTCGAGAACGAATGGCGACCAGCGCTTGCGGCGCTAACAGTCACTGCACCGAACGGCGCGGCTGTTGCCTTGACAGCGCCGCTCGTTGACAATCGGTTAAAAATATGTCACCAAAGACCCCCTACGAACACATATCTGATCAACTGTCGGCCATGCGCCTAGTAGCCAAGGCCTTCGGCTTCTTCAGCCCCCAAGTGCGAGAAAGCTGGCGCCAAGTGGAGTCCCAATTGGCGGCCGTGGAGAAGATAAAGATGAGCATCGCGCTATTCTCCGAGCGTTACGTGCCGCTCGGTTGGGCGAATTACGACCGCATGTCATCGAAGGTCCTCATAGAATTGGAGAATTGCAGCGTGGAGCAGGGAGAGCAGATCCTCACGCAGCACCACCTCGATGAGCAGACTCTACAGGTGTTAGGCTACAGATTTCATCTGCCCCAGTTTCAGCCTTGGGTCGCAATCTACGAGCGCGCCATCGAGCGGTGTAAGACGGAAGATTGGCTCAGTGCCGTTCCTCTCATTCTCGTCATCATCGACGGAATCTGCACAACAAGTTCTGGCAAGCATCCGTTTTCTGGCGGCGCGGACGCGGACGTCTTCGATACTCAGACTAGCGGCACAGGCGGGTTGGCGGAAGCGTTGAAGGTGCTTGGAGCCACTCGGCGCAAGCTGAGCGAGGATCCCATTGACGCCCCCTTTAGACATGGCGTCGTCCATGGGCTAAACCCGAACTACGGCTATCCCATCGTCGCAGCCAAGGCACTCAACCTGCTCCAGGCCACCACTGACTACTTTGTCAGCATCAAAGACGAAGCAAAGCGGCTTGCCCGCGCAGAAGAGGAGCAGCGGCCGGCCAGCTTCCAAGAGATTGCAAAATCCATGCGCCAAACAGCAGACCTCAAGGCGGCGTTGGATGCATGGCAGCCCAGACCTGAGCGCACCAGCTTGGCTATCGACAAATCATGCGCGGAACTGGCCGACGATACGCTGCCTGAAACGGTCGCCGCAAAGTACTTGCAGTTTCTGGAAAAGGCCAACTACGGAGCGCTGGCTGCGCTTCACGTTGACTATCCTCAGCGCTCAAGGGCCCACCGCGCGGGGCAACTTCGCCAGGAACTAAAGGGGATACGCGTGCTGCATTGGTCTATCAGCGGTATCCGTGACGTAACTGCTAGCATTACCACGGTCAGTGTGGATGTCCAGGTTGAAGTTGCCGGACGGCGAGACGAGTTCTCGGGACATCTAAGAATGATGTACGCGGACCCTTCTTTCGAGCCTATGGTGCGTAGCGCGGTCGAAGGCCAGTGGTATGTCATGCCCAACTTGACTACCAACCTTTGGGTGAAGAGGCTGCAGCTCGAGGCACATTAAGGTCAAGCCATTTGCAGCAACGACAGTTAGTCGACGATGCTCGCCGTCGTTACTCGAGTTATTCGAGCTTGGTTCCCCCGTCTTACTGCCTGAATGTGAGGGATGCCGCGCTTGACTCCGCGTGTTTTTGCAAAGCGCTGCGAATCCGGCAATCCCTTGAACTTAACTAGCGGCGGCAGCTCATCTCAGGCGCTTGCGAGCCCTTGGTAGGCACCCGAAGGGGTCACGGCCGAGGCCACTTTTCCTTCGGCTAGGCAGCGCAAGGCTCAGGCTTCCGATTGAACTGTCGGAGAACATACGAAGGTCCAGGGGCGCGTTTTCTGTACCATCGAAAGTACAGTGGCGAGGCTTTCTAAAGTGCTATGTTGCACGGCTTGCCTGGCGGCGATGAGCCAGCGCCCCATCTCGGCTGTGCGCCGCATGCTCGGTATTTTTCCCGCAGGTTGCATGACTGGAGTGCACTCATGGTCGTACGGCAGCGTTGTCGGTTCGCAGCACGCGCCCTCTGCTTGGTACGCGGGCGAAGCCTAGATTCCGTGCGTACCGCCTGCGTACCTTGGCATCTTTCAACAGCAGCGCAGTCAGTCAGCCCCCAACGCCCAGGTGTAGGTGCGCGATGTTTTTGCCCCGGATAGTCCGGCCAGATGAAAAGCGGGGAGCCTGCCCGCCTGCCGGGGCATTCTCTACAGGTGTTGCACTGAGGCAGTGTGGTGACAAAGACTTATCAGCGGGAAGACCTGCGAGCCCTGCTGGGCATGAGCATGCAGAGCGGGGAGAGCTTGGGCGAAGGCGGCGCAGTGCGCTATGTGTTCCGGCGTGATGGGCTTTGGCTGGCGCTGGATGAAGAAGCGGTGCGGCTGGCGTTGCCGCAGGAGTTGGCGGCCTGCACCGGACTGAGCGACCCTGAGCCGAAGCAGGGCGAGCCTGGCGTGTATGGCCTGCCGGGGCAGCGCCCGCTTTTACCTTTTCCGTTCACAGCCCGGCAGCTCCTGGAGTTTGATGAGTCCGCTGGGGGTGTGGTGTACGAACGCTGCGAGCGCGGCGCCTTCACGGAGGAATGGGTGGCCGAGCTGGCGCAGGCGACAGGGCAAAAGGACGAGGCCAAGGCGAGACACAACGCTGCCGAGCTGGCGCGGTATGTGATGGAGTGGGAGCCGCTGCCAGGGGTGGCGAGAGGACTGGGGCCAGAAGATGCGGACGCCATGGAGGGCTTGCCCACTGCTGAGGTGGACGTGCTGCCAATGAAGCGCCAGCGGCGGGACTTGCTGGCCCCGCTGGTGGAGAAGGCCATGCAGGTCTGTGCCGGCGATGCAGCGCAGGTTTTCGTGTTGATGCGGGCGTGGGCTGTAGGGCCAACGCCGCGGCCGCCACTTGTGGGCGTGACGGAGGATGGCCGTATCCAGTGGCGAGATGCGAACGACAAGCCCCAGGAGCTTTCAAGGGACAGCCTGCGCGACCGAGTAAGGAGGGCGCGGGCAGGCTCCAACGCGCGATAGCAGGCGCGAACGCGCGCGAGGTGGTAGACGCGGCCCCCTCCGCAGACATTCGCGGCATGTCTCACAAAGCGCAAGGACGCAAGAACATGCCTCTTATCAAGAAATCTACTGCCGCCACTCTCATCGGTCAAAGCCGTTCCAGCATCGAGCGCCTGGTGAAGCTCGACCCCAGCTTTCCCCGCCCCATCAAGATGGGTGACCATCGCCAAAGCGCCGTGTTCTTCGACGATGGTGAGCTGAACATCTGGATTGAAGCCCAGAAGGCCAAGCGCACGCCTCGCCTGCAGGTGGCCGCATGAGCGCCTTCGCCATCATTGACTCCGCAGAGCCAGGAGTCTCCCGCAGCACCACACCGATGGCAGGCCGTGAGCTTGGCAACGATTACGCACGCGCCGCTCTCGACGCCCAGGCAGTGCGCGCCGCCCAGGCCTCCCGGGTCATGCGCGCCGCGCTCGATGCACAGGCTGCGCGCGCCGCCCAGACTGCCGAGCACCTGGCCGACGCCAAGCTACGGGCTTTTGCTGGGGGGCATGAATGATGCTGCTCGCCATCTTCTACGTCGCCGCGCGCATCCGCCATGCATGGAGGGTTCAGGCATGAGCCCAAAAGAAAACGCCCAGCCCCGCAATGCAGAACTGAGCGCCCCTAGTAACGGCACTCATCGTATCAGCTCCCGCAGCCTGACGCCACGTCAGACCCGTGTGGTTCGTGCCCTGGTTGATTCGGGAAACTGGATTGCCCGCGAGGCCATTGACCGGATTGCCGGTGCAGCCAACGGCCCGGAAATCATCCGCCAACTGCGCCGGCGCTTCGGTCATGACGCCATCGAGATGGAGCGCATCACCGTGGTGGACGGCGACGGCCTGCTTACTCAGCCGGGCCGCTACCGCCTAACTGACATGGGTCGCCAATCCCTGGCAGAGAAGGGGGTGAGGTGATGCGCCGTCCCTTCCATTGCCGCAGCCTGCCGTGCTACAGTGGCTGTAAGCCGAAAGGCCCGGTGTTTGAAACCACCACACAGGAGCGGTTGCAGCCCCCACCTTTAAGCGGGGCTTTGTCACGCCAGAATTCTGAGGGTTGGTGCGCGTGCGCCAACCGCATGGTTACGGGCGGGATGGGGCTACCCGTAAGGGCGCCCACACGGCTTCTGACGTGGTTTCAACATCCCGTCCACCCGCTGCGTTTGAAACCGCAAAGGGTGGTCCTTGACACTCCAGAAGGAGCCAAGACCATGCCTACCACTTCCCTTGCCAGCCGCCGCGCTGCGCCTCCCATGCCTGTCCGAGGCACCACTGATCCCATACAACTGCATGCCGAGGCGCACAACGCGCTGAACATGGCTGTGTTCTATCTGCGCCAGCCCCAGGCCAATCTGCCCGGCGCCCGCCGCAAGGCCATTCAAGCCCTGTCCGCCCTGCGCAACCTGTCCGCCACCCTGGAGGGTTGAACCATGACGACCAAGAAAAACGCTGCCAGCGAGGCAGTGGGGGCGCAGCCTTGCCAAAAACAGCCTGACGTGCAGCCGCGCGATGCCATCGACTGCATTGCACTTGGACGGCCGTTATCGGCACTGCCGCCACCGTTGTCTGATACCTGTCAGCAGGACCTTTCGGCCTGCAGGCGGATGTTTGGCGGACTGCATCCCGAGGACGTAATTGACCCCCTTCGCACTGCGGCAGAAGCCCTTGAATGGGTTGTCGAGATTTCCAAAACTATTGAAGCCGAGGCCGCGAGCAATACACGTATCCGACGCCTGGCAAACATGGCGGCATTTGTGGCAATGGACGTGGCGAACCTGACGGAGAGCAGCTATGAAGACATGCTGGCTGCTATCAAGAAGGGCGGTGCTTTATGAGCGCTGTGGCCATTGCCCCGTGGCAGAGGGCGGAGCGCGATGAACTGGCGCTGTCCTGCGTCGAGGAAATTGAGTCCATCAGCGTTCATCTGAGAAGCCATCTGCCCACCGAACCTGAATACCTTTTCCTCCGCTCCATGGTGTTGCGCATCATTGAACTGAACAGCGTGGCAATGTCTGTGCTGAGTGGTGAGGATGACCGCGCTACGGAAGAACTGCGCCGCGTGCTGGAGATGGGGCAATGATTGCCGGGCAATTTTCCCAAGCCATGGAGGCCGCTGGTGTCCTGCCGCCTGACACCATCCACGCCGATGGCCAACTGCATAGGTTTAGCACTACCGGAAAGCGCAGCGACAGTGCGGGCTGGTATGTGCTGCATGCAGACGGCCTGCCGGCTGGCGTGTTCGGTTGCTGGCGCAGCGGGCTGACCCAGGTCTGGTGCAGCAAAGCAGACATCGCCATGTCCCAGGCCGAGCGCGACACCATGCGCCAGCGCGTGCGTGACGCGAAGGTTCAGCGTGATGCCGCGACCCTGCAGCGCCAGCAGCAGGCCCACTCAGAGGCATGCGCAAGGTGGGAAACAGCTTTGCCGGTGATGCAGCACCCCTACCTGACCGCCAAGGGCATCCAACCGTTTGGCCTGCGTGCCGAGGGTGCCGCGCTGCTGGTGCCCATGCGGGACACATCGGGCATCCTGCACAGCCTGCAGACCATTGCGCCTGATGGCCGCAAGCGGTTCATGTCCGGTGGCCGTGTTCATGGCTGTTATCACGCGGTAGGCCGACCCGGCATGGCACTGGTGCTGGGCGAGGGCATGGCAACGATGCACAGCATTCGCGCCGCGACTGGCCTGGCCGTGGCCGCCGCATTCAGCGCCGGCAACCTGGCCCCCGTCGCCCAGGCCCTGCGCCGCAAGTTCCCGACTATGCCCATCATCCTGGCGGCTGACGATGACCACACCACCGAGGGCAACCCCGGCATGGCAGCAGCGCGCGCCGCCGCGCTGGCTGTGGGCCGCCTGGTGGTGGCTCCGCAGTTCCCTGCTCACCGCCCGCGCAAGGCGACCGACTTCAACGACCTGTTTTCCCTGGCTGGCACTGGCGCGGTGCGCGCGTGCTTTGCCGAGGTTCTGGAGGGCTTGCCCCATGAAAACCACTGACCACAGCACCGCAGCCGTAGCGCTGGCTTGTAACCGTGCGCGGCTGGTGCGTATTGCACTGACCAGGCGCACTCCGTGCTGGCCGCACCCGCTCCACTTTCAGGCAGAGCCCGCGCTCAAGCAGGCCCGGAAGCCCGATGCCCAGGCGCTGGCCGCGCTGCGCAAGGCGTGCGCCAGGACAGACCCTGCCCCCATAACCATCGACGCTGGCCCACTGCTTGTCAAGGCTGGTGCGCTGGTGCTGGACGTGCGTGCCACTGAGGTGACTACATGCTGATGAACAGCAGGAAGCCGCAGGCCGCGGCTGTGCAGAGCCTGGCCGATTTGTGGGAGCGTGTCGGGTGTCATGTGAAGGTGCGGCCGCTCCCACCAGCAGCGCCAGGCATCAGGGCCAGCGTCAACAACCCCATCCCCGGCGAGACCGAGCGCCCGCGCTTCGTTGTGCTGGACGATGAGTACCAGGCCGCAGACGGCACGCGCTACCGTCCGGGCGTGTGGCACTTCGGGGCAAAGCCGGGTCGAGGCAATGCGCCGCCTACGCTGACGCAGCAGCGCATCAGCGGCCCTTTGCACATCGAGGCCGTCACCTTCGACAGTGCGGGCAACAACTTCGGGCGCCTGCTGCGCTTTCGAGATACGCGCGGCCACTGGCGACAGTGGGCCATGCCGATGGAGATGCTCAAGGGCGACGGGGCAGACCTGCGCGGCGTGCTGCTGTCCATGGGCGTATACATCGACCCCAGCCAGGCCGGCCGCCAATCGCTGGCCGTGTACCTGCAAAACCAGACACCAGTGCGGCAGATGGAGGCTGCTACGCAAACGGGCTGGGCAGGTGGCGACTTCAAGGCGTTTGCCCTGCCCGATGGCGTCATTGGTCCCAGGGCCGCGCGCGTGACCTTTCAGGCCCAGGGGCTGCACGTTGATGAGTACACCCAGCGCGGCACACTGCCCGGCTGGCAGGCGTCTATCGCAGCCTCTGCCGTGGGCAATCCCATGTTGGTGCTGCCGCTGTGCAGTGCCTTCGCTGGCCCTTTGCTGGCGCTGGTGGGCATGGAGTCTGGAGGGTTGCACCTGGTGGGCGACAGCTCGACCGGCAAGACCACGGCTCTGCAGGCCGCGTGCAGCGTCTGGGGTGGCGAGAGCTACCGCCGCAGTTGGCGGGCCACGGCCAACGGCCTGGAGGGAACCGCCGCCCTATTCGGCGATGGCCTGCTGGCACTGGATGAAATTAGTGAATGTGACCCCCGTGATGTAGGCGAGGTGGTCTACATGCTGGGCAATGGCCGAGGGAAAGCCCGTGCCAGCCGCAGCGGAGCCGCCCGCACCGTCACCCGCTGGCGCAGCTCAGTGCTGTCCACAGGTGAGCGCAGTATCGCCACCAGCATGCAGGACGCGGGCCAGCGCATCAAGGCTGGCCAAGCCGTGCGCCTGCTGGATATACCAGTGCAACGCCGGCATGGCGCATGGGACTTGCTGCACGGCCACGCCAGCGGCCCGGCGTTCTCCGATGCCATCAAGCGCGCCAGCCGCCAGCATCACGGTACAGCGGGCCGGGCCTTCCTGGAGAAGCTCACGCGCGACACGCAGGACATGGCCGCAAGTTTGGAGGCCATCAAGGCCGAGCTGATGACCAGCACCAGCGCCAGTGCAGGCGATGGCCAGCCCGCCCGAGCTGCTGCCCGCCTGGCTGTGCTGGCGTTGGCCGGGGAGCTGGCCACTGCCTACGGCATCACCGGGTGGAAAGAAGGCGAAGCCACCAGCGCGGCGCAAGTCGGCTTTGCCGCTTGGCTTGCGCAGCGCGGTGAAACTTCAGGCAACGCCGAGCAGGGGCAGGTGCTGCAGGCGGTGCGAAGTTTCATCGAACGCCATGGGGATAGTCGCTTTTCGGATGCCAACGGCGCCTACGACGAGAAGGAGCAGCGCGTGCAGAACCGTGCGGGTTGGTGGGCGCATGACGGGCAGGGAATGGAGTATTGGTTTACTGCCGATGGTCTGCGCGAGGCGCTCAAAGGCTTTGATTTCGGCTCGGCCATTCGTGTATTGCAAGGTGCAGGAACAATGCCATTACCTGGAAAGGATGGCAAGTCATCTAAGAGCAAGAGAATTCACGCCCGTAAAGAGCGCATTTATCAAATACAGTATGAAAAGCTGGATTGATATTCTGATTGCTGGGTTTGTGGAACACCGGAACACGCTGGGTGTTCCTAGTGTTCCGCCATAACCTATTGATTTTTAAGGATGGAACACCGGGAACACCTGGAACACCGTGAACTAACAAAGGCCAGGTGATGAGCCGTCCGGCGGCGATGGACGGGCAGGCAGGGGAGGAACTTGGAGTTGGCCCGCCCACTGTGGCGGGCTCTTGCGTTGGCGGAGGTGGCCAGCGCGGGGCCTGCAGGTTGGCCGTTGCAAAGTCGCTGGGGAATTTGTATCCCCTGGTGTATCCCTGATTTTTGGATGTGTTATTTGTTTTTAAAAATCAATGACTTGCATGATTTTTAGAATCCGACAACCGCACCAAAAGGTCTCCTCAGGAGGCCTTTTTTCATTTCCGTGCCCCGATTTCAGCAGCCGCTCTTCAGTGGCCGGTCAGGCCTGGACCTTGAGGCGGATCTCGGCCACATCCCAGCCCTTGGTGCGCAAGTGGGCGGCCATGGCCGGCAGCAGCTGGCGTATCTTGGCCGCTGCCGCGTTGTTGCGCACCAGCAGGCACCAGGTGCTTCCCTCGATGGGGCCTGCCTGCAGGCTGTCGCGCAGCAGCGGCGGCACCAGGGGCAGGATGGCCGTCAGGCGATTGCTGGAGTCGCGTGTGAGCTGGGCGAGCCGGGCCAGTGTCGGCGAGTTCTCGACAGCGTGCAGGGCGGTGACGGCGTGGTTGCGGCGTGTGAAGGTCATGGGCTTGAAGGCTGGTCAGGCAGCGTAGGCATGCGCCAGCCGGGACCCTCGTTATAGCAGCATCTGCAGGGCGGCGCGGGTCCGGGAATTCGGGTTCAGGGCTCTGCGGTCGCATGCGTCGGCCTGCCTGGAAGAGGGTTGGACAGAGACAGTTAGAATCAATTGTTCGGTTCTCGCTTCAGCCCGGCCGCATGTGTTCTCCAGCAGGGTACTTGCAGGCAGGTGGAGCGGCCCCATCTGAAATCCAACAATCTAGGGATTCCAGGCACACCGCAGTCCGCTTCAGCGGGTGGCGGTGTGTCTTTTTCGCATGGCCACCAACTTCCTCACCAAACTATTCGGCAGCCGAAACGATCGGCTTCTCAAGCAATACCGCAAGACGGTCGTTCGCATCAATGCGATGGAGCCCGACTACGAGAAGCTCAGCGACGAGGATCTGCGCGCAAAGACGCAGGAATTCAAGGAGCGTGTGGCCAAGGGAGAGTCGCTGGACGACCTGCTGCCCGAAGCCTTCGCCGTGGTGCGCGAAGGGTCCAAGCGTGTCATGAAGATGCGCCACTTCGACGTCCAGTTGCTGGGCGGCATGGCACTGCACTACGGCAAGATCGCGGAAATGCGCACCGGCGAAGGCAAGACGCTGACCGCCACGCTGCCGGTCTACCTGAACGCACTGTCGGGCAATGGCGTTCACGTGGTGACGGTGAACGACTATCTGGCCAACCGCGATGCCACCTGGATGGCCAAGCTGTACAACTTCCTCGGCCTGTCGGTGGGCATCAACCTGCCCAACATGCCGCGCGAGGAAAAGCAGGCCGCCTACAACAGCGACATCACCTACGGCACAAACAACGAATACGGCTTCGACTACCTGCGCGACAACATGGTCTACGAGTCGGGCGACCGCGTGCAGCGCGTGCTCAACTACGCCATCGTCGACGAGGTGGACTCCATCCTGATCGATGAGGCCCGCACACCGCTGATCATCAGCGGTCAGGCCGAGGACCACACGGCCATGTACGTGGCCATGAACAAGATCGTGCCCAACCTGGTGCGCCAGGAAGGCGAGGCCGATCCCCGCACGGGCGAAGGCGTGACCAAGCCCGGCGACTTCACGGTGGACGAAAAGAGCCACCAGGTATTCCTGACCGACCAGGGCTACGAAGCCGCCGAGCGCCTGCTGGGCCATGCCGGCATGATTGCCGAGGGCGCCTCGCTCTACGACCCGGCCAACATTACCCTGGTCCACCATCTGTATGCGGCGCTGCGCGCCAACAATCTCTACCACCGTGACCAGCACTACGTGGTGCAGAACGGCGAGATCGTCATCGTCGACGAGTTCACGGGCCGCCTGATGGCGGGCCGGCGCTGGAGCGATGGCCTGCACCAGGCTGTCGAGGCCAAGGAAGGCGTGACCATCCAGGCCGAGAACCAGACCATGGCCTCGATCACCTTCCAGAACTACTTCCGTCTCTACGGCAAGCTGGCGGGCATGACGGGTACGGCCGATACCGAAGCCTACGAATTCCAGGAAATCTACGGCCTCGAAACCGTGGTGATTCCGCCCAACCGTCCCAGCAAGCGCGACGACCAGCTCGACCGCGTCTACAAGACCACGCGCGAGAAGTACGAGGCGGCGATCCGCGACATCCGCGAATGCCATGAGCGCGGCCAGCCCGTGCTGGTGGGGACGACCTCGATCGAGAACTCGGAAATCATCGACGAGCTGCTCAACAAGGAAAACCTGCCCCACCAGGTGCTCAACGCCAAGCAGCACGAGCGCGAGGCCGACATCGTGGCCCAGGCCGGCCGTCCCGGCATGATCACCATCGCCACCAACATGGCCGGTCGTGGTACCGACATCGTGCTGGGCGGCAACATCGAAAAGCAGGTTGCGGCTGTCGAGGCCGATGAATCCCTGTCCGAAGCCGAACGCCAGCAGCGCATCGAACAGATGCGCGCTGACTGGAAGATCGAGCACGACAAGGTCTCGGCCCTGGGTGGCCTGCGCATCATCGCCACCGAGCGCCATGAATCTCGCCGTATCGACAACCAGCTGCGTGGCCGTTCGGGCCGCCAGGGCGACCCCGGCTCCTCGCGCTTTTACCTGAGCCTGGACGATGCGCTGATGCGCATCTTCGCGGGCGACCGTGTGCGCGCCATCATGGACCGCCTGAAGATGCCCGATGGCGAAGCCATCGAAGCCGGCATCGTGACCCGCTCCATCGAAGGCGCTCAGCGCAAGGTCGAGGCCCGCAACTTCGACATCCGCAAGCAGCTGCTCGAATACGACGACGTGTCCAACGACCAGCGCAAGGTGATCTACCAGCAGCGCAACGAGATCCTCGACGCCTCGGACCTGCACGAGATGATCACGGTGATGCGCGATGACGTGGTGTCCGACCTGGTGCGCCAGTACGTGCCCGCCGAGTCCATGGAAGAGCAATGGGATCTGGCCGGCCTGGAAAAGGCGCTGGAAAGCGAATGGCGCATCCAGCTGCCGCTGCAATCGCAAGTGCAGTCCGCGCATGCCATCACTGACGAGGAGATCCTCGAGAAGGTGCTGCAGGCTGCCCGTGAAGTGTTCGAGGCCAAGGTCGAGCTGATCGGACGCGAGAACTTCACTCAATTCCAGCGCGCCGTGCTGCTGCAAAGCTTTGATACCAACTGGCGTGACCACCTGTCCGCGCTGGACTATCTGCGCCAGGGCATCCACCTGCGTGGCTATGCCCAGAAGCAGCCCAAGCAGGAATACAAGCGCGAGGCTTTCGAGCTGTTCCGCCAGCTCATCGACCAGGTCAAGACCGAAGTCACGCGCGTGCTGATGACCGTGCAGGTGCAGTCGCGCGAACAGGTGGAGCAGGCCACCGAGGCCATGGAGCAGCGCAGCGCCCACAGCCTGGAGCACATGACCTATGGCGCTCCCTCGGATGGCGACATCGGTGGCTCCGTCGAAGACGAGCCGCTGGAGTTGCCCGAAGGCGCTCGCGTAGGCCGCAATGATCCCTGCCCCTGCGGCAGCGGCAAGAAGTACAAGCAGTGCCACGGCAAGCTGTCGTGATGCGGCCGGCGTCGTAAGACGCCGCAAGACACGGAAAACGGCACGGATGCACTCCGTGCCGTTTTCTTTTTTAAGGTCGATGAAATACGTGCCGCCCCGGTTTGTTCCGATAATGGAGCGCGTTTTTCTTTCACTGTAGGAAGCCCCTCAATGCCTGTGAATCTCTCCGCTCCCGTGCACGCCGACCTGTTGGCGATCAACGGCGTTCGCATCGGCGTCACCGAAGCCGGTGTGCGCAAGGCCAACCGCAAGGACCTGTCCGTGTTCCTGCTCGACGAGGGCGCTTCGGTGGCGGGTGTGTTCACGCAGAACCGTTTCTGCGCAGCGCCCGTGCAGGTCAGCCGCGAGCACTTGGCCCAGACGTCCGGCGCCATCCGTGCCATGGTCATCAACACAGGCAATGCCAATGCCGGCACCGGCGCTGACGGACTGGCGCGCGCGCGCCGCACCTGTGCGGATCTGGCTGCGCTGCTGCAGCTCAAGCCCGAGCAGATCCTGCCGTTCTCCACTGGCGTGATCATGGAAGAGCTGCCCGTGGATCGCATCGCCGCCGGCCTGCCAGCTGCCATCACAGCAGCCAAGGCCGACAACTGGGGCACGGCCGCCGAAGGCATCATGACCACCGACACCCTGCCCAAGGCCTTCAGCCGCGCCGTGGACATTGGCGGCAAGCGCGTGAGCATTACCGGCATCAGCAAGGGTGCAGGCATGATTCGCCCCAACATGGCGACCATGCTGGGCTTTCTGGCCACCGACGCCGCCATCGCACCTGAGCTGCTGCAGCCTCTGGTCAAGGAGCTGGCCGACGGATCTTTCAACCGCGTGACCATCGACGGCGACACGTCGACCAACGACTCCTTCGTGCTGGTCGCCACGCACAAGGCCGGCAATGCGCAGATCACTTCGCTGACCAGCGCCGAAGGCCTGGCCCTGAAGGCTGCATTGCTGGATGTGTCGCGCCTGCTGGCCCAGGCCATCGTGCGCGACGGCGAAGGCGCCACCAAGTTCATCACCGTCAAGGTGGAGGGCGGCAAGACCGAGGCTGAGTGCCGCCTCGTGGCCTATTCCATCGCGCATTCACCCCTGGTCAAGACGGCGTTCTTTGCCAGCGATCCGAACCTGGGCCGCATCCTTGCGGCGGTGGGCTATGCTAGCATCGACGATCTGGACCAGACCAAGATCGACCTGTACCTGAACGATGTGCATGTCGCAGTCAATGGCGGCCGCAACCCTGCCTATCAGGAGGAAGACGGCCAGCGCGTGATGAAGCAGCAGGAGATCATCGTGCGCGTGCTACTGGGCCGAGGGCAGGCCGAGCAGACCGTGTGGACCTGCGATCTGAGCCACGACTACGTGAGCATCAACGCCGACTACCGCTCCTGACTCTCCACCCACCGTGCCGCCGGCAGCCGCAGGCCTTGTGCCTGGCTGCTGCCAGCTTTCAATGGCGGCCGGCGCGCAAAAGCTCTGGCGTTGGCATGAGATCCATCTCGATTCCCGGGCATATCCAGCGTCGGTGGCCGTGAGATCCGTATTCGAGAGACATCCATGACATTGCCCACAGAAGCCGTCGCCGCCCCCTTGCTGCAACTCGTGCAGCGCGCCGAGCAGCTGATGCAGCGCATCGAGGCCATCCTGCCCCAGCCGCTGCAATCCCCCGCCGACTGGAGTGCCTCCATCGCCTGGCGCTATCGCAAGCGCGCCAACGGCTGCGGTTTGCTGGAGCCCGTGCGCCATGTCGGCGCCATGCAGCTGTCCGACCTGCAGAACATCGATGTGCAAAAGGACAAGATCGCGCGCAACACCGAGCAGTTCGTGACCGGCCGCACGGCCAACAACGTGCTGCTCACCGGCGCGCGCGGCACGGGCAAATCCTCGCTGATCCGTGCCTGCCTGCATGCTTTTGCTTCGCAGGGCCTGCGCCTGATCGAGGTGGACAAGGCCGATCTGACCGACCTGCCCGACATCGTCGATGTGGTGGCCGGCCGGCCCGAGAAGTTCATCATCTATTGCGACGATCTGAGCTTTGAGGAAGGCGAGCCTGGCTACAAGGCCATGAAGTCCATTCTGGATGGATCGGTCAGCGCCGCCAGCCCGAACGTGCTGGTCTATGCGACCAGCAATCGCCGCCACCTGCTGCCGGAGTACCAGTCCGAGAATCTGACCTACCAGCGCGGCGAGGATGGGGAGCTGCATCCCGGCGAGGTGATTGAGGAAAAGATCTCGCTGTCCGAGCGTTTCGGCCTGTGGGTGAGCTTCTACCCGTTCAGCCAGGACGAGTACCTGCGCGTGGTGGCACAGTGGCTGGAGGCCCTGGGCCTGGATCAGGCCACGATCGAGGCGGCACGCCCGGAGGCCCTGGTCTGGGCGCTGGAGCGCGGTTCACGCAGCGGTCGCGTGGCCCACCAGTTTGCGCGCGACTATGCGGGCCGTGCCGAGCGCCCGAGTCAGCGCCAGACCGGCATCGCCGATGTCCAGGGGTTGGCTGAAGAGGCTGAACTCTGAGCACCTGCTGCCTGGCCCTGGGCTGGGCAGACTTTTTTGCGAAAGATCAAGTGACTGAAAAAGAAATCTCCCCCAAGGCCCGCGCTGAGGCGGCCGAGTCGCAGGCGCCAGTGCGGCGCAAGCACACCGAAGTCGCCGTTGGCGTGCTGCTTCGCGAGTCCGATGGCGCGTTGCTGATCACCAGCCGTCCGCCGGGCAAGCCGTATGCAGGCTACTGGGAGTTTCCGGGCGGCAAGATCGAAGCCGGTGAGACCGTGGAGCAGGCCTTGCGCCGCGAGATGCAAGAGGAACTGGGCGTAGAGATCGCGGCCGCTGAAGTCTGGAAGGTGACCGAGCATGACTATCCGCATGCCCTGGTGCGCCTGCACTGGTGCAAGGTCACGCGCTGGAGCGGGGAGTTCGAGATGCGTGAAGGCCAGCAGATGGCCTGGCAGCAACTTCCGCTGCAGGTGCATCCGGTGCTGCCAGGTGCCTATCCGGTGCTGCAGTGGCTGAGCGAGGAACGCGGGCTGCCTTTCGATGCCGGGTTCTACGAGGCAGGCCAGCCGAAAGCCTGATCGGGCCTGATCAAGGCTCGGTGCGAGGATCGCCGAAGGGCGCATCCTCGGGCGGCATCGGTGCAGGCACGCGGAATTCCTCATTGGCCCATGCGCCCAGGTCGATCTGGCGGCAGCGTTCGCTGCAGAAGGGGCGGAAACGGTTGGCTGGTGCGAACAGGCTGGGGCCTGCACAGGTCGGGCAGCGCACCGTGGGGCCGGCAGAAGAGAGGCTGGCGGGCTGGGGGGCGGGGGCGCTCGAGGGCATGTCGGCCGTCTTGTCCATCAGCTGCAAAGCGTGACCTCGAACGAGGCATCTTCGCTGCAGGGTTGAGGCTTGGCGCCGTTCTCGGGGCGGAGCAGGCGCACCGAAACCAGTAGGCGGTTGCCGCTGATCTCCGGAACCAGATTCAACGACGGGTCTATGCGCAGGCGCAGCAGCTGAAAGCTGCGGCCGGGCGGCATGGCCTGCTGGAACACGCCTTTTTCGGCAGCCACCCATTGCGGCACGCCGGTTTCGCGCAGCAGCTTGAGCAGCAATTGCAGCGACTGACCCAGCGGGGTCAGGGTGCTGGCCCAGTCCTCCAGATCGCGCAGGCGTATCTGGGGATCATGGAACTGCCAGGCGTGATAGGCCGGAAGGTCGAAGCCGCAGGTGCCGCCGGGGATGCCGATGCGGCTGCGCACGGCCATCAGCCACTCGTTTTCAGTCAGGGTCTGGCCGGCCTTGCCGTTCTGGGCATTGAGCTGGGCAAAGCACTGCTCCACATGGCGTGAGACCTGGTCAAGCATGTGCTCGGCAATGTCGGGATTGCCGCGCAGGCTGTCGAGCAGGCTTTTGTGGCGCTCAAGGTCCTTGAGCACGTCCGTCTTCAGGTCGGTACGTGCCGCCACGTCCATGATCTCGAAGATGGTGACCAGCGCAAAATGGTGATCGATGGAATGAGCGCGCGACAGCAACTCGCTCAGGCGGCGATATAGCTGTTCCAACCGGAGGTAGGTCCTCAGGCGCTCATTGAAAGGATATTCGTACAGGATCACGCTTGCTGGGCTCCTCGGGGTGCACAGGAATCAGCTGTCTACGTCGTGCACATGCTGAATTACACGCACAGGCCAAGCCATGGCGTGCATCATAGCCCGAACCATGCAGAGATTCGATCGGTGCATGCGCGCAAAGCCTCTATCGTCATGGCCTCGTCGTTGTAGAGCACCCAGTCGGCGGCTGCCAGCCGTGCCGCACGTGTGGCCTGGGCCGAGATGATGGCCTGCACCGCCTCGCGTGGCAATCCGTTGCGCGCGATCACGCGAGCGATCTGCGTTTCGGTGCGGCAGTCAACGACCAGCACCGCATCAAGCATGGCAGGCCAGCGGCTGGACTCCACGAGCAAGGGAATGTCATGCACGATGAGTCGGCACCCAGCCACTGTGGCCTGCTCCACTTGCCGGGCCGTCTGCTGCGCCACGAGGGGATGGACGATGGCCTCCAGCTGCTGTCGTGCCGAGGGCTGCTGAAAGACCAGTTCGCGCATGCGCGTGCGGTCCAGGGCGCCGCTGGCATCAATCAGTTCGGGCCCGAAGACGCGCGCTATCTCGGGCAGAGCAGCACCTTCGGGGGCGGTGAGGCTGCGAGAGATCTGGTCGGCATCGATCACGGCCGCTCCGCGCAAGCCCAGTTGCGCTGCGACGGTGCTCTTGCCGCTGCCAATGCCGCCCGTCAGGCCCAGCCGAAACGGGCGTGCAAGCAAGGGCGGGGCGATGCTGGGGGCCATGCCGCAGTGTTGAATCAAAGGCCCAAGGCCGCCAATAGGGATTGCAGCATCTGCTGCGGTCCGAACACCATGGCTGCAAAGCCGGCGCCCGCCAGAAAGGGGCCGAAGGGAACATAGCCGCCCTCACGCAGGCGGCTGTTGATCTTCAACGCGATGCCCACGATGGCGCCAATCACCGACGAGATCAGGATGATGGGCACGAGTGCCTGCCAGCCGAACCAGGCGCCCAGCGCGGCAAACAGCTTGAAGTCGCCGTAGCCCATGCCTTCCTTGCCGGTGGCCAGCTTGAAGGCCCAGTAAACCAGCCACAGCGAGAGATAGCCCGCTGCAGCGCCCCATACCGCGTCGGCCAGAGGCACGGCGGTCCAGTGCAGCGCCGACGACAGCAGTCCGGCCCACAGCAAGGGCAGGGTGATGTCGTCGGGAAGCAGTGTGGTGTCCCAGTCGATCAATGCCAGGCTCAGCAAGGCCGCACTGAAAAGGCACCAGGCAGCGCCTGTGGGCGTGATGCCCCATTGCGCCGCACAGTAGGCAAACAGCGCGGCGCAGGCCAATTCCACCAGCGGATAGCGGATGCTGATCGACGCCTTGCATTCGGAGCACCGGCCTCGCAGCGCCAGATAACTGAGCACGGGAATATTCTCGTACCAGTGGATGGCATGGCCGCAATGCGGGCAGCGCGAGCGGGGGCGGCTCAGGCTCAGGGGCGCCTCGGCAGGCGGCGGCGCTGTGGCGGGCGATGGCGTGGCGGAGGATGAAGATTGCTCTTGCGCCCATTGGGCGCATTCCGCATTCCATTGCTGTTCCATCATGCGGGGCAGCCTATGCACCACCACGTTGAGAAAGCTGCCAACCAACAGGCCCAGCAGGCCGCCCAATGCAGCCTGCATCCAGAGTTCCAAAACCATCAGACCACCTGGCCCAGCTTGAAGATGGGCAGATACATCGAAACCACGATGCCGCCGATGAGGGTGCCCAGGAAAACAATGATGATGGGCTCCATCAGGCTGGACAGGCCAGCCACCATGTCATCGACCTCTTCTTCATAGAAATCGGCCGCCTTGCCCAGCATATGGTCGATGGAGCCGGATTCCTCGCCGATGGCGCACATCTGCAGCACCATGGACGGAAAGACATTGGCATTGGTCATGGCCACGGTGAGACTGGTGCCGGTGGAGACTTCCTGCTGGATCTTTTCCGTGGCATTGGCATACACGGCATTGCCGGATGCGCCGCCGACAGAATCCAGTGCCTCGACCAATGGGACGCCCGCGGCAAACATGGTCGACAGCGTGCGCGTCCAGCGTGCGACGCAGGATTTCTCGATCAGCACGCCAAAGACCGGCACCTTCAGCAGCGTACGGTCCATGAATTGCTGCATGCGCTCGTTGCGCTTCCAGGCCTGCATGAAGAAGTAGAGACCGCCGCCAATCACGCCGAAGATCAACCACCACCATTGGACAAAGACATCGCTGATGCCCATCACGAACAGCGTCGGTGCCGGCAGGTCGGCGCCGAACGAGGTGAACACTTCCTTGAAGGCCGGGATCACGAAGATCATGATGATGGTCACGACGATGAAGGCCACGACGATGACCGAGATCGGGTACATCAGCGCCGATTTGATCTTGGACTTGATGGCCTCGGTCTTCTCCATGTACGTGGCCAGGCGGTCCAGCAGGGCTTCCAGGATACCGGCCGCTTCGCCCGCCTCCACCAGATTGCAGTAGAGGCTATCGAAGTACATGGGGTGCTTGCGATAGGCCGCGTTCAGCGAGGTGCCGGTCTCCACGTCGGCGCGAATATCGGCCAGAAGGCGCGTCACGCTGGGGTTGGTGTTGCCCCGTCCGACAATGTCGAAGGCCTGAAGCAGCGGGACGCCCGCCTTCATCATCGTTGCCATCTGGCGGGTGAACAGCGCAATGTCCTTGGGCTTGATCCTCTTGCCGCCGCGTGTGCGGCGCTTCTTGATCTTGCTGGGCAGCACGCCCTGGCGGCGCAGCATGGCCTGGACCTGGTTGATGCCCCCGGCCCGGGTCTCGCCTCGGATGATCTTGCCGTTGCGATCCTTGCCTTCCCATTCGAAGACAAATTCCTTGATTCCCTTGGACGCGGCTGTGGCCATCGTGCTCCCTCGTTTGTTGTCTGCGCTGTCCGCGCTATTTACTCATTGGTGACTGCCAGCACTTCTTCGAGCGAGGTCAGTCCCTGTCTGGCCTTGTGCAAACCCGATCCACGCAGCGACCGCACGCCTTCGCGCTTGGCCTGTGCGGCGATCTCCAGTGCACTGCCGTCCTGCAGGATGATGCGCTGGATTTCCTCGCTGATAGGCATCACCTGATAGATGCCTACGCGGCCCTTGTAGCCGTTGTTGCATGCCGGACAGCCGACGGGCCTGTAGGTGACCCAGCTGCCGTCAATGTCCGCATCGTCGTAGCCTGCATCGATCAGGGCCTCCCGCGGAATGTCAGCCGGCTCCTTGCATTGAGGGCACAGGCGCCTGGCCAGGCGCTGGGCGGTGATCAGGATCACGCTCGATGCGATGTTGAAGGGCGCAATGCCCATGTTGCGCATGCGCGTCAACGTGGTCGGTGCGTCATTGGTGTGCAGGGTGGACAGCACCAAGTGGCCGGTTTGCGCTGCCTTGATCGAGATGTCGGCCGTTTCCAGATCGCGGATTTCACCGACCATGATGATGTCGGGATCCTGGCGCAGAAAAGCCTTGAGCGCAGTGGCAAAGGTGAGGCCGGCCTTTTCGTTCACATTGACCTGGTTGACGCCGGGCAGGTTGATTTCCGAAGGATCTTCCGCCGTGGCGATGTTCACGCCGGCCTTGTTCAGCAGGTTCAGGCAGGTGTACAGCGACACTGTCTTGCCCGAGCCGGTGGGGCCTGTGACCAGAATCATTCCGTAAGGGCGGCTGATGGCTTCAAGCAGGCGTGCCTTCTCCTCGGGTTCATAGCCCAGGGCGTCGATGCCCATCCTGGCCGAGCTCGGGTCCAGGATACGGATCACGATCTTCTCGCCGAAAAGCGTGGGCAGCGTGCTGACGCGAAAGTCGATGACGCGGTCCGGGCCGACCTTGAGCTTCATGCGCCCGTCCTGCGGGACACGCTTTTCCGAGATGTCCATGCGCGAGATCACCTTGATGCGCGAGGCCAGCTTCTCCTTGATGGCAATGGGCGGCGATGCAATTTCACGCAGCTCGCCGTCAATGCGAAAGCGCACGCGGTACTGGTGCTCGTAGGGTTCGAAATGCAAGTCCGACGCGCGCATGTTGAAGGCGTCGAGCAGCATTTTGTGCAGGAACTTGACGATGGGCGCATCTTCGACGTCTGCTGCGGCCGAGTTGTCCTTTTCCTCTGCAACCTCATCAGGCTTGAGGTCGCCGAACTCGAAGTCGCCGCTGCCGCCATAGCTGTCCATGGCCTCGCTGGCGCTTTTGTTCTGCTGCGCGATCAGTCGCTCCAGCTTGTCGGCTTCGACGATGATCCAGTCCACGCCCAACTGGGTGGTGAACTTGATCTGCTCGGCGGCTTCCTGCTGCGTCGGGTCGGCGGTGGCCACCGTGAGGCGGTTGCCGCGCTTGCTCAGAGGCAGGACGCGATATGTGCTGATGATCTTGGAGTCCAGCAGATCCTGCGGCAGGCGCATGGCGTCGACCGCATCAAGATCGAGCAGCGGCGCGCTGAACATGGTGGAAACCGTCTCCGCCACTTCCAGGGCAGAGAGGGTGCCGGCGACGCTCAGTTCTGCAATGAACGAGGTGCGATTGGTGGCGGCCTTGCCGGCAGCCGCTTCCGCTGCCTGTTGCGATACCTTGCCTGCTGAAATCAGGGCCCGCCCGATGCCGGGAAGCGATGCGACAGCGGATGCATTCTTGAGCGAGGAGTCAGCAACAGCCATGTAGCAAGACGTGTGAGAGGAAAGGACATTTATCCTATCATCACTGAGCACTTGGAATGCCAGACACACTGTTACACGCCTGGGTCTTGAACCTGGCGCAAGGGTGTGATGGAGATGGAATGACCAGATGGTCGGGGTGAGAGGATTCGAACCTCCGGCCTCTACGTCCCGAACGTAGCGCTCTACCAGGCTAAGCTACACCCCGTTGCTTTTGTAGAAAAAGCAAGCAGCCTGAATCAGGTGCGTCGCTCCAAAAGCTGAGACGCCAATTGTAGCAAACTTGCCGTATGCAAATTGCTTGGGAGCACATTTATTGCGTCGATGGCGCGGCGTGCCTCGGCATGTGCGGCCTCGCGTGCCACGTCCAGCGCACCTGTGCTGCGCACGATATCCACTACAGCGGTCAGTTGCTCGGTGGAGCCCTGTTCGATGGCGGCGCGCACGATGGCGGCCTGCTCAGGCGTGCCGCGTTGCATGGCGGCAATCAGGGGGAGGGTGCATTTGCCTTCGCGCAGGTCATC
The DNA here is from genome assembly GCF_055797465.1 of Delftia sp. PX-1. Classification (NCBI taxonomy): domain Bacteria; kingdom Pseudomonadati; phylum Pseudomonadota; class Betaproteobacteria; order Burkholderiales; family Comamonadaceae; genus Delftia; species Delftia sp. PX-1. The sequence continues at coordinate 5,699,492 of NZ_CP184763.1, read as the reverse complement.
GCCCAGGTTCTTGCCCATTTCCTGGGCATCGCCTGCATAGTCGAGTACATCGTCAATGATCTGGAAGGCCGTGCCCAGCGCCTGGCCATAGCTGGCGCAGGCCTGCTCGATTTCGTGGGGCGCGTCGGCCAGCACGGCGCCCAGCTGGGCGCTGGCTTCGAACAACTGGGCGGTCTTGGAGCGGATGACGTGCAGGTAGCCGGCTTCATCCAGCGAGGCATCATGCGTGTTGATGAGTTGCTGGACCTCGCCCTCGGCGATCACGTTGGTGGCGTCCGAGAGGATCTTGAGCACACGCATGCTGCCGACTTCCACCATCATCTGGAAGGAGCGCGAGTGCAGGAAGTCGCCGACCAGCACGCTGGCCGGATTGCCGAAGGTCTCGTTGGCCGTCGGGCGGCCGCGACGCAGCGTGGATTCATCCACGACGTCGTCGTGCAGCAGGGTGGCCGTATGAATCAGTTCGACCACGGCAGCCAGGACATGCCTGTCCTTGCCTTCGTATCCCAATGCATTGCAGACCATGAGCAGCAGGGCGGGCCGCAGGCGCTTGCCGCCTGCAGCGATGATGTACTGGGAGATCTGGGCAATCAGCGGGACGGTGGTCGTCAGGCGCTGGGCAATCACATGATCCACCTCGCGCATGTCGTCAGTGATCAGGGCAAGCGGATTGGGGGTGGAGAGAGCTGTGGTCAAGGTACTGCGGGCGCCAAGTGGATCGTCAATTATAGGAAGAGCGACCCTGCCTGCGACCCGCTCTGGCGGTTGTTTGGGCGAAGGAGGGGAGCGCTTCATGCAAGGAATGTGAGTGCGTGCTAGAATCTCCGGCTTCCGTGGAAATTCGTTCGCGGAACTCTCAAATTCAAGAGGTTTAAATGTACGCAGTCATAAAAACCGGCGGCAAGCAGTATCGCGTTGCAGCTGGCGAAAAGATCAAGGTAGAACAGATTGCTGCGGACGTAGGCCAAGAAGTTGTGATCGATCAGGTTCTGGCAGTCGGCAACGGCGCTGAAATCAAGGTCGGCACACCTCTGGTGTCCGGTGCGTCTGTCAAGGCAACCGTGGTTGCTCACGGCAAGCACGACAAAGTGCACATCTTCAAGATGCGCCGTCGTAAGCATTATCAGAAGCGCCAAGGCCATCGCCAGCAGTTCACCGAGCTGCAGATCGTGGCGATCGCTGCTTAATCCAGGAGCTGAGTCATGGCACAGAAAAAAGGCGGCGGCTCTACGCGAAACGGGCGCGATTCCAAGCCCAAAATGCTCGGCGTGAAGGCTTTTGGTGGTGAGTTGATCACCGCCGGCTCGATCATCGTGCGCCAACGTGGCACCAAGTTCCACCCCGGCGACAACGTCGGCGTGGGCAAGGACCACACCCTGTACGCTCTGGTGGACGGCCACGTGTCGTTTGCTGTCAAGGGTGCACTGTCCAAGCACACGGTCAACGTGACGGCTGCCTAAGCTCTGTCACTTCGACGCTCGAAGCCCCGACCTGTCGGGGCTTTGTCGTTTCAGGAGGGCGGTGCATCGTGCGCTCGTCCCCTTTTCCGTCTCTGAGGTGTGGCCTGGGGCTGTCTGGTGCACACTGCTTTTTGTAAACTGGATGCCTCATGAAGTTCGTCGACGAAGCTTATATCGACATTGCTGCCGGTGATGGCGGCAATGGCTGCGTGTCATTCCGGCACGAAAAATACAAGGAATTCGGTGGTCCCGATGGAGGAGATGGCGGCCGTGGAGGCCATGTCTACGCGGTGGCCGACGTCAATCTCAACACCCTGGTGGACTACCGCTTCTCGCGTCGCCACGATGCCACGCGCGGCGAGCACGGCAAGGGCTCGGACATGTTCGGTGCCGCAGGCAACGACATCACGCTGCGCATGCCGGTTGGCACCATCATCAGCGATGCCGAAACCGGGGAGGTGCTCTACGAACTGTTGACGCCCGGCGAGGTGGTGACCATTGCCAAGGGCGGGGATGGCGGCTACGGCAACCTGCGCTTCAAGAGCGCCATCAACCGCGCGCCACGGCAAAAGACGCCTGGCTGGCCCGGTGAGCGCAAGAACCTCAAGCTGGAGCTCAAGGTTCTGGCCGACGTGGGTCTGCTGGGCATGCCCAATGCGGGCAAATCCACCTTCATCGCCGCAGTCTCCAATGCGCGTCCCAAGATTGCCGACTATCCGTTCACCACGCTGCATCCCAATCTGGGCGTGGTTCGTGTTGCCGCCGAGCAAAGCTTTGTGGTGGCCGATATCCCCGGGCTGATCGAAGGCGCGTCGGAAGGTGCCGGCCTGGGCCACCAGTTCCTGCGTCACCTGCAGCGCACCCGATTGCTGCTGCATGTGGTGGACCTGGCGCCGTTCGATGACAGCGTGGATCCTGTGGCCCAGGCCAAGGCCATCGTGGGCGAGTTGCAGAAGTACGATGCCGAGCTGTACAACAAGCCGCGCTGGCTGGTGCTCAACAAGCTGGACATGGTGCCGGCCGAGGAGCGCGCCGCACGCGTCAAGGACTTCGTCAAGCGCTTCAAGTGGAAGGGTCCGGTGTTCGAGATTTCCGCCCTGACGCGCGAAGGCTGCGAAGTGCTGATCCGCACCATCTACAAGCATGTGCATGAACAGCAGCAGATCGAGGCCGGTCCCAAGGAAATCGACCCACGCTTCGTCGAAGTCGAGGGTGATGGCGTGGATCTCACCGACCCGCGTTTTGCTCCCCGCGATTCCGAGTAAGAGCGGCCTGTCCCACCCATTGCCTTGATCACAACAGCGGCGGGGTCTGCCTCGACCTGCGCTGCAAGAATCACTATCCATCCATGTCTTCCAACTTGTTGCGTGATGCCCATCGCATCGTGGTCAAGGTCGGCTCCAGCCTGGTGACCAATGAAGGTCGCGGTCTTGATGAGGCCGCGATCCAGGAATGGAGCCGCCAGCTGGCGGCCCTGGTGCGCGGGGATGAAAGCCATGGAGGCCGGCGGCGCGAGGTAATCATGGTCTCCAGCGGCGCGGTGGCCGAAGGCATGAAGCGTCTGGGCTGGATTGCACGGCCCAAGGAGATTCATGAACTGCAGGCCGCTGCGGCCGTGGGGCAGATGGGCCTGATACAGATGTACGAGTCCAAGTTGCGCGAACAGGGCATGGGCAGTGCGCAGGTGCTGCTCACGCATGCCGACCTCGCGGACCGCGAGCGCTATCTCAACGCGCGCAACACTTTGCTGACGCTGCTGGAGCTGGGCATCGTGCCGGTGATCAACGAGAACGACACCGTGGTCAACGACGAGATCAAGTTCGGTGACAACGATACCTTGGGCGCTTTGGTTGCCAATCTGATCGAGGCCGATGCCCTGGTCATCCTGACCGATCAGCGAGGCCTTTACAGCGCCGACCCGCGCAGCAATCCCGATGCGCGTTTCATCGATGTGGCCAATGCCGGCGACCCGGCGCTGGAGGAGATGGCCGGAGGCGCGGGCTCGTCCATTGGCAAGGGCGGGATGATCACCAAGATCCTCGCGGCCAAGCGCGCGGCGGGCTCGGGTGCTTCAACCGTCATCGCCTGGGGGCGTGAGCAGGACGTGCTGGTGCGTCTGGCGGCAGGCGAGTCCATCGGCACGCTGCTCCTGGCGCAGACGCACAAGAACCAGGCGCGCAAACAGTGGATTGCAGACCATCTGCAACTGCGCGGCTCCGTGTCCGTGGATGCTGGCGCCGTGGCCAAGCTGCGCGACGAAGGCAAGAGCCTGCTGCCCATCGGCATGGTGAATGTGGATGGCGAGTTCGCCCGTGGCGATGTGATCGCGGTGCGCGATGCCCTGGGTATTGAGGTGGCGCGTGGGCTGGCCAACTATGCAAGTGCCGAGGCGCGGCTGCTGTGTCGCAAAAGCTCGGTGGAGATCGAGCGCCTGCTGGGCTATTCCGCAGGCCCGGAGATGGTGCACCGCGACAACATGGTGATTGCGGGGCACTGAGGCGCCAGACCCTCAAGGCCAAGAAAAAGCGCACCCTCGGGTGCGCTTTTGCGTATGGCTCTGGCCCGGTTTCAGGCCTTGCCTGGATCGGGTTGCAGGGCTTGCTGCCCCGACTGTGGATCAGGATCGAAACAGGCGCCAGGCGGCAACTCCATGCCGGGATTGACGCGAAAGCTGCCTGAGCGTGCTGGATGCAAACCCGGCGCAGTGTATGTCTCAGGACCCTGTTCATGGGCTTCCCTGGGGCGCATGCCGCTGCGCAGATAACGGTTGCGTTGCTGTTCGCCGCGGGGCAGGAACCGGGCCAGCTCGGTCAGGGCCATCTCATAGACGCCGCGCTTGAACTCCACCACCACGTCCAATGGCACCCAGTAGTCATTCCAGCGCCAGGCGTCGAATTCGGGGTGGTCGGTGGCACGCAGGTTCAAATCCCAGTCGTGACCCATGAGCTGCAGCAAATACCAGATCTGCTTCTGGCCTTTGTAGTGTCCGCGCGCATCGCGGCGGATGTACCGGTCTGGCACCTCGTAGCGCAACCAGTCCCGGGTGCGGGCGACCACGCGAACGTGGTTGGGCATCAACCCCACTTCCTCATGCAGTTCCCGGAACATGGCCTGTTCGGGTGTCTCCCCCCGGTCAATGCCGCCCTGTGGAAACTGCCAGCTGTGGGTGCGGATGCGTTTGCCCCAGAACACCTGGTTCTTTTGGTTGAGCAGGATGATGCCGACGTTCGGGCGAAATCCGTCCCGGTCAAGCATAATCGAACCCCAATTTTCTGAATTGTGTCCATTATGCACGGTGCCTTGCCAGCGGCAAGCACGCTGCCCCGATTCCCGCGAAGCCCCTGATCCATGAAAGCCTCCCAATTTTTCATCTCCACCCTCAAGGAAGCTCCGGCCGACGCCGAAGTGGTCAGCCACAAGCTCATGATGCGGGCCGGCCTGATCAAGAAGCTGGGTGCAGGCATCTACAACTACATGCCCATGGGGCTGCGGGTGATCCGCAAGGTCGAGGCCATCGTGCGCGAGGAAATGAACCGTGCCGGTGCCGTGGAGGTGACCATGCCCGTGGTCCAGCCTGCAGAGATGTGGGAGGAGACCGGCCGCTTCGAGAAGATGGGCCCCGAGCTGCTGCGCATCAAGGACCGCCATGGCCGCGACTTCGTGATCCAGCCCACCAGCGAAGAGGTGGTGACGGACATCGCGCGCCAGGAGCTCAAGAGCTACAAGCAGCTGCCCAAGAATTTCTACCAGATCCAGACCAAGTTCCGCGATGAGCGCCGCCCGCGCTTTGGCCTGATGCGTGGCCGCGAGTTCATCATGAAGGACGCCTATTCCTTCGACAAGGACCGTGATGCGGCCCAGGTCAGCTACCAGACCATGCGCGCGGCCTACAAGCGCATCTTCGACCGCTTCGGCCTGCAGTACCGTGCCGTGCGTGCAGACAGCGGTGCCATCGGCGGCGATCTGAGCGAGGAATTCCAGGTCATCGCTTCCACGGGCGAGGACGCCATCGTCTACTGCCCCAGCAGCGACTACGCCGCCAATATCGAAAAGGCCGAGGCCCTGGCGCCTGCGGGTCCCCGTCCCGCTGCGGCCCAGGCGATGACCAAGGTGGCGACGCCCGGCAACAGCACCTGCGAATCTGTCGCATCCCAGCTGGGCCTGCCGCTGTCGCAGACGGTGAAGTCCCTGGTGCTGGCCACCGACAAGCTCGACGACAAGGGCGAGGTGGCAGGCAGCCAGATCTGGCTGCTGCTGCTGCGCGGTGATCATGAAATGAACGAGATCAAGGTGGCCAAGGTGCCGGGCCTGGACGTGGGCTTCCGCTTTGCCACTGTGGCCGAAATCGAGGAGCACTTCGGCTGCCAGCCCGGCTATCTGGGGCCCATCGGCCTGAAGAAGCCCGTGAAGCTGGTCGTTGACCGCGAGGTGGCCGTGATGGCCGACTGGGTCTGCGGCGCGAACGAGGCCGACTTCCACATCACCGGCGTGAACTTCGGCCGCGACCTGCCCGAGCCTGATGTGGTGGCCGACCTGCGCAACGTGGTGGCTGGCGACAAGTCTCCTGATGGTGCGGGCGAGCTGGCCATCGAGCGTGGCATCGAAGTGGGCCATGTGTTCTACCTGGGTACCAAGTACTCCCAGGCCATGAACGCCACCTTCCTGGCCGAGAATGGCAAGCCCTCGCTGTTTGAAATGGGCTGCTACGGCATTGGCGTGACGCGCCTGCCCGCTGCAGCCATCGAGCAGAACCATGACGAGCGCGGCATCATCTGGCCCGACGCGATTGCGCCCTTCACCGTGGTGGTCTGCCCCATCGGCATGGACCGCAGCGAACCCGTGAAGGAAGCTGCCGAGAAGCTGCATGCCGAGCTGCTGGCACTGGGTGTGGACGTGATCCTGGACGATCGTGGCGAACGTCCGGGCGCCATGTTTGCCGACTGGGAGCTGATTGGCGTGCCGCACCGCGTGGTGCTGTCCGACCGGGGCCTCAAGGAAGGACAGCTCGAGTACCAGCATCGCCGCGACACGGAAGCGACCAAGCTGGCCGCCGCCGATGTGCTGGGCCATCTCAAGCAAAGGCTGGGCCTGTGAGCCAGGCGCCCGTGGTGACGCGACGCGATTGCCTGCGCCTGGCGGCTTCGCTGGGCTCGGCACCGCTGCTCGGCGGGCTGGCCGCGCCCGCCTGGGCCGGTGGCCAGCTGGAGGAGCCGCTGGCCGATTCGGTGCGCACTGCGCTGAGTTCCGCCGTCACTGGATCGGCGCCGCCCGAGCTGCGCTTTGCCTCCACCGAGGCCCGGCTGGACTACCTTCGCTGGCTCACGGCCAGCAGCGAGCGCCTGCGTTCGCGCAAGCCGGAGCTGGCGACGAGGCTGGAGTTCCTGCAAACCGTCTGGTACGAGTCCAAGCGTGCCGGCCTGGAAGTCTCTCTGGTGATGGGGCTGGTGCAGGTGGAGAGCGCGTTCCGCAAGTTCGCCATCTCCAGCGTGGGTGCACGCGGCTACATGCAGATCATGCCGTTCTGGATGCGGCTGATCGGCGATGGAGACATCGGCAAGCTGTTTCACATGCAGACCAATCTGCGCTTTGGCTGCGTGATCCTGCGCCACTATCTGGACCGCGAAAAAGGCGATGCCTACATGGCGCTGGGCCGCTACAACGGCAGCCGGGGACAGCCCCAGTACCCGAATGCGGTGTTCGCTGCGCAGCGGCGCTGGGAGATAGAGCCCTCGCGCTCGGCTTGAGGGCCGCGCAGCGCCGCCGAGCGGCTGCGCGGCTGCTGTTCTGCGTTGCCCGTCAGGACGACGTCTCCGACGACATGCTGGATACCTTGGCCACGGCCGCTGCCGTGTCGCCGGCGTTGGGCGGCGCGGCCGGGCTGCTGGCGGACATGCGCGTGACCAGCACCTGGTCGATGCGGTAGCTGTCCACGTCCATGACCTCGAAACGGTAGCCGCCCCATTGCACGGTGTCGGTGCGCCTGGGAATGCGGCGCAGCATCACCATGAGGAAGCCGCCCAGGGTCTCGTAGTCCTCGGCGTGGGGCAGCTCGTCGAGTTCCAGGGCCTGCATCACATCCTCGACCGGCGTGACGCCGTCGATCAGCCAGGAGTTCTCGTCGCGGCGCAGGATCTGCTCCTCGTCGCCCGGGCTGACCAGGCCGCCCATCACCGTGCTCATCACGTCATTGAGCGTGACCACGCCGACCACCAGGCTGTATTCGTTGACGATGACGGCAAAGTCCTCATGCACCTGGCGAAACTGCTCCAGCACCTCGGCCAGCGTCAGGCGGTCCGGCACGACCAGCACCTTGTGCACCAGGGAGTCGTCCATGAGCGACAGGGGCTGGTTGTTCAGCGCGCGCTGGAACAGGTCCTTGGCATCGACATAGCCGACGATGTGGTCGATGTCGCCATCGCAGACGGGGTAGGTGGAAAAAGGTTCTTCGGCAATGCGGACCCGGATCAGTTCGTCGGGGTCGTCACGGTGGAAGTAGGCGATGCGGTCGCGCTGCGTCATGGCCGAGCCGATGGTGCGCGAGTCCAGCTCGAACAGGTTGGCGATCACCTGCTGCTCCTTCGCGGCCAGCACGCCGGCGCGCGCGCCAGCTTCGGTCATGGCCAGGATGTCTTCGTGCGTGATGCGGTCGTCGCGCACCGTGGGCAGGCCTAAGAGCTTGGCAACGGCGTCCGCCAGGTGGTTGAAGCACCAGACCAGCGGCTTGAGCACGGCCATGCACCAGAGCATGGGGCGCAGCACGCGGATGGCCAGGGCTTCGGGCTCGGCCATGCTCAGGCGCTTGGGCAGCAGGTCGGCAAAGAGGATGAACAGCGAGGTGACGGTGGCGAACGAGAGCAGAAAGCCCACGGTCTGTGCCCGGCTCTCGGGCAGCCAGAGCATGAGCAATTCGGCCAGATAGGGCGTCAATGCCCCTTCGCCCACCACGCCGCCCAGGATGGCGACGGCATTCAGCCCAATCTGCGTGACCGTGAAGTACTCGCCCGGTTGGGCCTGCATCTTCATGACCTGTTCGGCGCGTGGCTCCCCGTCCTCCGCCATCTGCCGAAGCCGCAGGCGCCGCGAGGCGGCCAGCGAGATCTCGGCCACGGAGAAGAAGGCACTGGTCAGTATCAGTGCGACGATCAACAGCAGACTTTGGGACAGACTCATAGGCAAGGCGGAGAAGCGGGCGCAGGCGCGGTTTTCCGGATGTGAAAGATGTGTCCATTCGACCACACATCACATGCCCCTGGCCTTGTGGCATGCCCGGGCAGTGCGCTGGCAGTCCGGCACGGGCGAAAAAAAGCCACCCAAGGGTGGCTTGATTCTGCGCAGCAGCGGGCGCAGGCGGGTTGCTGCGCGCGAGTCGCAAGCCTGCGAACTCAGGCCTTGGGTGCCAGCAGCTGCTGCAACTCGCCGGATTCGTACATCTCCATCATGATGTCCGAGCCGCCGATGAACTCGCCCTGCACGTAGAGCTGGGGGATCGTGGGCCAGTTGCTGTAGTCCTTGATGCCCTGGCGGATTTCCTGGTCCTCGAGCACGTTGACGGTGGAGATGTCCTTGGTCTCCACGCCGCAGGCCTTGAGAATCTGGATGGCGCGGCCCGAGAAACCGCACATGGGAAAGCTGGCGCTGCCCTTCATGAACAGCAGGATGTTGTTGCTTTTGACCAGTTGGTCGATGCGTTGCTGGGTGTCGCTCATCTGTGTGGTGCTCCGGGGTCGTGGTGGGCGCCGCAGGCGCGGCGGCATGGTTGGGATTATTTCACTCTCGGCGCGGACTTTGAAAGCATGCGGGAATGCTGCGCCCGGACCCGAGCTCAGGCTTGCGCTGTCCATTGCCCGCCCGTGCAGCGGGCGATGCCGCCCAGGTCGTGGCGGTGTTGCACGCTCTCAAAGCCGGCGCTGCGCAGCAGGGTGGCCACGGCATCGGCCTGGTCCCAGCCATGCTCGAGCAGCAGCCAGCCGCCGCTGGCCAGCAGCGCAGGCGCCTGCGCGACGATGGCGCGGATGTCGGACAGGCCATCGGCGCCGCTGGCCAGAGCCGACAGCGGCTCATGCTCCAACGCCAGCAAGTGCGGATCGTCGTCGCGGATATAGGGCGGATTGCTGACGATGAGGTTGAACGGCGCCTGGCCTGCCAGCGGCTCCAGCCAGCTGCCATGCGCAAACCGCACGCCCAGCTGCAGGCGCGTGGCATTGGCGCTGGCCACGGCCAGCGCGTCGGCACTGGCATCCACGGCCCACACGGTGGCGCCGGGGCGCTGGCTCTGCAGGGCCAGGGCAATCGCTCCGCTGCCGGTGCCCAGATCCGCCACACGGCATGCGGGGCCGCTCGGGGCCTGGGCGGGTATCAGCTCCAGCGCCCAGTCCACCAGGGTTTCGGTATCGGGGCGAGGGTCGAGCACGCGTGCGTCCACGGCCAGATCCAGCCCGTAGAACTCCTTGTGGCCCACCAGGTAGGCGACGGGCTCCCCGCTCAGTCGGCGTGTGCACAGCGCGGCATAGACGCCGGCCTGGGGCGCGGTCAGCGCGTCCCCGTCGTGGGTGAGCAGCCAGGCGCGGCCGCCGGCCTGGCGTCCGAGCACATGCAGCAGCAGCATTTGCGCGTCGATGCGCGCAAGCCCCTGGGCCTGGGAGTGCTGCAGAGCCTCTTTGATGGTGGGTAGGTTGGCCATGGCCCGCGCCTCAGCTGTTGACCTGCAGCTCGGCCAGCAGTTCGGCCTCGCGTGCGGCCTGCAGCGCGTCGAGCACGTCGCCCAGGTCGCCTTCCATCACGGCCAGCAGCTTGTAGATGGTGAGGTTGATGCGGTGGTCGGTGAGCCGGCCCTGGGGGAAGTTGTAGGTGCGGATGCGGTCGCTGCGGTCGCCGCTGCCGATCAGGCCCTTGCGCAGCGCGGCCTCCTTGGCCTCGCGCTCGCTGCGCTCCTTTTCCTGCAGGCGCGCCTGCAGCACCTGCAGGGCCTTGGCCTTGTTGCTGTGCTGACTGCGGCCGTCCTGGCACTCGGCGACGATGCCCGTGGGCAGGTGGACCACGCGCACGGCCGAGTCGGTCTTGTTGATGTGCTGGCCTCCGGCGCCGCTGGCACGGAAGGTGTCGATGCGCAGGTCGGCCGGGTTGAGCGTGATGGCCTGGGTTTCGTCGGGCTCGGGCATGACGGCCACGGTGCAGGCACTGGTGTGGATGCGGCCCTGGGTCTCGGTGGCAGGCACGCGCTGCACGCGGTGGCCACCGGATTCGAAGCGCAGGCGGCCATAGACGTCGGTGCCTTCCACGCGCAGCACCACTTCCTTGTAGCCGCCCAGCTCGCTTTCGTTGGCGCTCATGATCTCGACCTTCCAGCCCACGGCGTCGCAGTGGCGCGTGTACATGCGTGCCAGATCGCCTGCGAACAGGGCAGATTCATCGCCACCCGTGCCCGCGCGGATTTCCAGGTAGGCGTTGCGCGCGTCATCGGGGTCCTTGGGCAGGAGCAGGCGCTGCAGTTCATCTTCCAGCTGCACCAGCTCGATCTCTGCGCCGGAGATTTCCTCGCGCGCCATTTCCTCCATGTCGGGATCATCCAGCATGTCCCTGGCAGAGGCCAGATCGGCCTCGCGCTGGCGGTAGCGTGCATAGCGGCCGGCAATGGCCGTCACATCGGCATGCTCGCGCGAGATGGCACGGTACTGCTTCATGTCGCCCATGATGTCTTCGCGCGAGAGCAGGAAGTCGAGTTCTTCAAGGCGCTGGGCGTAGCGCTCCAGTTGTTGGCGCAGAAAGTCTTGCATGGTGTGAGGCGATGGTGCGAAGGGCTGCGCGGGGCAGCGCTGCGGCGGGGGAACGAGGTGGCCGGAAGTGGGCCGAGGCGCCAGAGACCCGCGGGCGCGCGGCTCTCTGAAGGGGGCGAGCGCCGCTAGAGCGCCTTGTCGGGAGTTGTGCCGCGCGGACCGCCTGGCGCGGAGCGCAGGAACAGGCGCGAGACCGTGTCCATGGTCTGGGTGCGCTGGTCGGCGTCACCCTTGTGCAGCTCGGCCAGGGTGCCGTGCAGCATTTTCTGCGTGAGGCCGCGCGACAGGGCCTCCAGCACGGTGTCTATGTCCTCGCCCTTGGCCAGCAGCTTCTTGGCCCGTGCAATCTCCAGCGCACGCCATTCGTCGGTCTGGGTGTTGAGCTGGCGGATCAGCGGCACCACACCGGCCTGCGGGCGGCGCTGGTCCAGCCAGTGCATGAAGCTTTGCACGCCGTGGTCGATGATGACTTCTGCCTGCTCGACCGCTGCCTGGCGCTGGGCCTGGCCCGTGCGCACCACGGTGGCCAGATCGTCCACGGTGTAGAGGTAGACGTCGCGCAGGTCCTTGACCTCGGATTCGATATCGCGGGGCACGGCCAGATCGACCATGAACATGGGGCGGTGCTTGCGCTTCTTGAGCGCGCTTTCCACGGCGCCCAGGCCGATGATGGGCAGGCTGGAGGCCGTGCAACTGATCACGGCATCGTATTCATGCAGATGCTCGGGCAAGTCGGCCAGCCGCATGGTGCCGGCGCCGAACTGGGCGGCCAGCTTTTCGCCGCGCTCCAGCGTGCGGTTGGCGATCATGATCTGCTTGGGGTGGCGGGCCGCGAAATGGGTGGAGACCAGCTCGATCATCTCGCCCGCGCCCACGAACAGCACGCGGATCTGGGAGAGGTCTTCGAACAGCTGGCCGGCCAGCCGCACGGCGGCAGCGGCCATGCTGATGCTGTGGGCACCGATTTCGGTGGAGCTGCGCACTTCCTTGGCCACCGCGAAGCTGCGCTGGAACAGCTGGTTCAGCGTGCTGCCCAGGGCGCCTGCGTTCTCTGCGGCGCGCACGGCATTCTTCATCTGGCCCAGGATCTGGGCCTCGCCCAGCACCATGGAATCGAGCCCGCTGGCCACGCGGAAGGCATGGCGCGCCACATGGCCGTCTTCCAGCAGATAGGAGTGCGAGCGCAGCAGTTCGGACGAGATGCCGCCGCTGTTGGCCAGCCAGTGCAGCGTATGGTCCATGGCCGGCATTTCGGCCGCGCAGTAGATCTCGGTACGGTTGCAGGTGGAGAGAATGGCGGTCTCGACGGCGCTGTGCTGGCGGCCGGGGCCGGTCAGCGATTCGCGCAGGCCCTGCAGCGTGGGCACGATCTGGTCAAGCGCGAACGCGAAACGTCCCCGCATATCAAGCGGAGCCGTGTGGTGGTTGATGCCGAGTGCCCAGACTGCCATAACCCGGGATTATAAAATTTCGCGCAGTTTCAGGCATCCCTGATCACAACACCCTGGAATCGGAGCCCGCAGATGGGATGGATTGCGAGTACGAATCATTGGCTGAACTTCCTGGCGCCTGCACTTTTCCTGTCGCCGGCCCTGATGTTCTGCGCGCTTTTGATCTATGGAAAATCGCAGCAATCTCTTGCCTGGTGGTTGCAGGTTGCTATCAATTTGGTTGTTGGTGCGCTGGTGCTGCTGGCCGGTTTGTGGTGGTTCGGGCGCGATGCAAAGATGGCCACCTACACCGCCCTGGTCCTCGTGATGGCGCTTTGCCAGTGGGTGCTTTCGCGCGGCTGGCGCTGATGGCCGACAGCAAAGATTGATGCAGATCAACGGAAGAGGGCGTTTCTCCCGGCGATCAGGGGCCTGAGACTGCGGCTGGAGGCACGGCACCCGGCGCGGCCTGCTCCAGCAGCCATGCGCGGAACTGCACAAAGGCTTCGGAAGGCGCCCGCGCGGCCGGCCGGCACAGAAAGTAGCCGCGTTCGATGTGGACGGGTGCAGGCAAGGCAAGGGCCACGCGGCCGGCGGCCAGGTCTTCCTCCACCAGGCAGCGCTGCACCAGGGCCACGCCCATGCCTGCGGCCACGGCCTGGACCAGCAGGGCCACCAGTTCGAAGTCCGCTGCAGGCGCGGGGCAGGGCCCGGGCAGGCCGAGGTGGCTCATCCAGCGCGCCCAGTTGCCCGGATAGTTGGTGTGAAACAGCAAGGGGCGCGCAAGCACATCCGCTGCGCTGCGAATGGCTTGCGGGCCCTGCAATTCGCGCGGATGGCAGATGGGCACCAGATCGCGGCCCACTACATAGTCGGCCACCACATGGGCGGGCCAGGGCTCGCTGCCCACGCGCAGCCAGCCGTCTATCTCGGCGGCGGACAGCGGGTCATCGCGCCGATAGGGGGCAAACGAAAGGACGATGCCCGGATGCAGGGCATTGAATCGCGGCAGGCGTGGAATCAGCCAGTGGCTGAACAGCGTGGGCACCACCGACAACCGCAGTTGCGGGCCGAAGTGGCGCCTGCGTGCGGCGGCCGAGGCCGATTCGATGGACTGGACGGCAGGCTCGACGGCCTGCAGATATTCACGGCCAGCCTCGGTCAGCACGCTGCGCCGGCCCTGGCGCTCGAAAAGGGCAAAGCCCAGGTGCTCTTCCAGCCGGGCGATGGCGCGGCTGATGCCGCCCTGGGTGACATACAGCTCCTGGGCTGCCAGCGAGTAGCTGCCCAGGCGCGCCGCCGCCGCAAAGGCGTGCAGCTCGGAAAGCGAGGGAGAGTGCATGCGCATGACGGGCGCAATTATGACGGTTTGTCATAGTTGCTTGCCGTCTTGTCTCTTTTCGCGCGTGCGGCGGCTGTCCAGAATCGGCGCCTGTTCCGCGAAGCCCTGCCCTGCCGCAGGCCGCTCTTTCATCCATCACGAGAGGAAACACACCATGGCAATGCGCCGCACCCTGTTGTCCAGCCTGGCCGCCTGCGCCGCCACTGCTCTTTTGGCTCCCGTCGCCTGGGCCCAGGGCCCGGCTGCCGACTATCCCAGCCGGCCGATCCGCCTGGTCGTGCCGTTTGGTGCGGGCGGCTCCACCGACATGGTGGCGCGTCTGCTGGCCGAGAAGATGAGCGTGATCCTGGGCAAGTCCGTGGTGGTGGACAACCGGGGCGGGGCGGGCGGCTCCATTGGCGCCTCCGAAATTGCGCGTGCTGCGGCCGATGGCTACACCATCGGCATGGCCACGGTGAGCACGCATGGCTCCAACCCGGCCATCTTCCGCAAGCTGCCCTACGACCCGATCAAGGATTTCGCGCCCATCACCAATGTGATGTCCGTGCCCAGCGTGTTCGTGATCAACGCCAGCGTGCCCGCCAAGACCATGAAGGAGTTCATCGCCCTGGCCAAGGCCAACCCGGGCAAGTACAGCTTTGCCTCGCCGGGCACAGGTTCCCTGGGCCACGCCAACATCGAGAATTTCATGAACCTGGCCGGTATCGACCTGCTGCACATCCCCTACAAGGGTGCGGGCCAGGCCATCACCGACGCGCTGGGCGGCCAGGTCAATGCCATGACGGACAACCTGCCCTCCACGCTGCCCCATATCAAGGACGGCAAGCTGCGCCCGCTGGCCGTGCTGGCCTTCAAGCGCGCCGACGTGCTGCCCGACGTGCCCACCTACACCGAGCTGGGCTTCCCGCAGATGGGCGACGGCGGCTGGTTCGGCCTGGTCGCACCTGCCGGCACGCCGCGCCCCATCATCGACAAGCTCAATGCGGCTGCGCACAAGGCCATGGCCATGCCTGACTACCTGGAAAAGCAAAAATCCATCTCGGGCGAGTCCATGGGCAACACGCCCGAGGAATTTGCCAAGCAGATCAAGGCCGCCATCGAGCGCTACACGGCCGTGGCCAAGCGCGCCAACATCAAGCTCGACTGATGGACCGCATGGCACAGACCGATTTCCTGCGCCCCCGGCCGGACACCCCGGTCGTGGTGCATCCCGCCACCGGCGAGGTGCTGCCCATCGTCTGCGACTCGCCGCACAGCGGCACGTCCTATCCCGAGGATTTCGGCCATGCCGTGCCCATGTCCCTGCTGCGCCGTGGCGAGGACACGCATGTGGCCGCGCTCTGGGACCGGTGGCCCGCGCATGGCGCGACGCTGATCGAGGCCACCTTTCCGCGCACCTACATCGACCCCAACCGCAGCGAGGCCGACCTGGACCCGGCCCAGATCGACGGCCAGTGGCCCGTGCCCCTGGCGCCCAGCGTCAAGACGCGCCAGGGCCTGGGCCTGATCTGGCAGCGCATCAGCCGCGACGGCGTGGCAACGCCGCTGTATGACCGTCCGCGCACGGTGGCCGAGGTGGAGCACCGCATCGCGCGCTACTGGCGCCCCTACCATGCGGCGCTGGCGCAGGCCATCGATGGCAGCGTGCAGCGCTTTGGCGGCGTCTGGCACCTGAACCTGCACTCCATGCCCAACGATGTCTACAAGCGCCTGGGCCGTACCGACGCGCCGCCGCTGGCCGACTTCGTGCTGGGCGACCGCGACGGCACGACCTGCGCGCCCGAGTTCATCCAGCTGGTGGGCGAGACGCTGGCGGGCTTTGGCTACAGCGTGGCCTACAACGAGCCCTACAAGGGCGTGGAGCTGATCGGGCGCATAGGCCAGCCGCACCTGGGCCGGCACAGCCTGCAGATCGAGATCCGCCGCCCGGTCTACATGGACGAGGACACGCGCGAGCCCAATGCGGGATTCGAGCCGCTGCGCGGCCATCTGCGTGAGCTGATGGCCGTGGTCGCGGCGCATGTGCGATCGGAAATGGCAAGGCGCGGCTAGCCCGGGCTGGCCGGATCACCGGGCATGGTCGGCGTGCCCGGCGTGCCCGGCGTGCCCGGCGTGCCCGGCGTACCTGTCACCACGGGTGCCGCCACCGAGGTGGTGGCCGGTGGTGACAGGTACAGGCCTGCGCCCTTGAGCGAGGCCAGGATGCTGAACAGCACATCGCTGCGCACGCCACCCGCATTGCGCGGATTGCCGACGTAGCCGATGGCCAGGAAGGTCAGCGTGCCGTTGGCGATGCCTTCGAGCTGCACCAGGGGCTCGGGCGTGTCCAGGATGCCTTCATGCGCGCGAAAGGCTTCCAGGATCAGGGTGCGCATGCGCTCGGCATCGGTGTCCAGCGGTGCGGGAAGGCGCAGCAGCACCCGCCCGGGCGCGCCGGCCAGCGTCATGTTGCGCACGGTCTTGGTGATGAATTCCGAGTTGGGCACGATGACGGTGGAGCGGTCGCCCAGCTGGATCTCGGTCGCGCGCACGTTGACGCGGCGCACGTCGCCCTCGGTATCGCCCAGCACCACCCAGTCGCCCACCTTGACGGGCCGCTCGGCCAGCAGGATCAGGCCCGAGATGAAGTTCTGCACGATGGCCTGCAGGCCGAAGCCAATGCCCACCGACAGCGCGCTGGCCACCCAGGCGATGCGCTCCACGCTGATGCCCAGCCCCGCCAGCGCCACGGCCACCACGAAGATGCCGCCCACATAGCCCAGCAGCGTGGTGATGGAGCTGCGCATGCCAGGCTCCAGCGAGGTGTTGGGGAAGTAGCGGTCCGTCAGCCAGCGCTTGATCACGCGGATCACGATCAGGCCGGTGACGATCACGGCGAATGCGGTGAACAGGGCCTGCGGCGCCATGGTGAAGTCGCCCACCTTGAGGCTGTGGTTCACCGTGCTGCCGCGGCGAAACACCTCGTCCGGCCCCGTGCCCAGCGGCGCCAGCAAAGCGATCACCATGTAGAACAACAGGGCCACGCGCAGCAGGCCGGAGACCAGGACCGAGGCCTGGTCCAGCAGCCGGCCCTCGATGCCCAGGCTCTGGTTCAGCCGGGTGCCGAAGCTGCCCTTGGACGACAGCAGGGCCTCGCACAGATCGTCGCCCAGCTGGAACAGCAGGTAGGTGGTGGCGAACACCACGCCGGTCCACACCATCTGGCGCGCCAGCGTTCCGGCCAGCGCCACGTAGCCGGTCACGGCCAGCGCAATGGTGGCAATGCTGGCCACCGCCGCGCAGGCCACAAGCAGCCCCACCCACAAGGGCCGGGGCGGCGCAGGCTCTGCCTGGGCGCCGTCTTCCTGCGCGACCGGCGCCGGCGCGCGCAGATGCCGCAGGGCCAGCATGACCACGGCCGAAATCAGCAGGGCCGACAGGGCGTGCACCGTGACCTCGGCGGCCAGGCTGGCGCCGATGATGGCGTTGACTTCGGTCACCAGGCCGTTGAGCGCGGCTCCGGCGGCAATCCACCAGGGATAGGGGCTGAGCCGCTCGGCCAGCTCGTCCGACACGCCGGGCAGGCGCCAGGAACTGCGCCTGCGCGACAGCAGGGTCTGGCCCAGCGACACCACGAAGGCGCCGAACAGCGTGACCTGCACACTGGCCTTGGCCAGCGCATCCAGCGATTCGCTGAAGCCATCGCCGGCCTTGAGCACGCTCCAGGCCAGTTGCGCTGCCAGGCCGATCAGCAGCGTGTTGATCAGCACGGTGGCCGCCGCGCGCAACGAACGGCGCAGGCGGCCGCTGGGCAGGCGTGCGGGCGCGGCGCGCACCAGCAGACGCTCGGCCAGCCAGGGGCCGAGCAGGACGATCAGCAAGGCGGCGGCCAGGCTGGCGATGAAGCCGCCCCGGCGATCGGACGCCATGGTGGAAGCGACGGCCTGGCGCAGCTCGCGCCCCAGGCCCTGCAGGCGCGCCGCGTCCAAAGGCGCGGCAGCGCGCAGGTTGCGCCAGAAAGGTCGGCCCAGCGGCGAGTCGGTGCGGGCCGTCAGTGCGGCCTGGAATTGTTCGCGGCGCTGGCGTATGAGCTCGTTGCCGCGCTGGTCGGCATCGACCGACACCAGCCGCGCGAGCTTGAGTTCGGAATCCACGGCACTGCGCTGCCTGGCCAGGCTGGCGCGCTGCTCGGCCACATCGGGCGCATCGGCAGGGGCGCCTTTTTCGGGCGCGGGGCCCAGGCCGGCCAGGCGTGAATCGATGTCGGCCAGTTCCTCGGTGCGGCGGGCCGCCACCTGGTCGGCCGCCGTGCCAATGGCCGCAGCCTCGTCCAGCAGCTTGCGGCCGTCATCGTCCTCGGCCAGCTTGCGGGGAATGGCGTCCAGCTGCTTGCGCAGATCGTCCACGCTGGGCAGGGCGGGCCGGCCGTCGGGCGCCGCCGTGGCCGCCGCTGCCGTGCGGTCCTGCGCATGGGCCGGAGCGGGCACGGTGAGGACCAGCATGGCCAGGACCATCAGACCGGTGGCCAGGCATTGGCGCAGGGCCTGCGCCCACCTAGGGCGCAGCGGGAGAGGGCACGGGCGGGGCGGTGTCATGGACGCACATTGTGCGGCGGGCCGCCGCGACGGTTGTTTCCAAAGGTCCGGCCCCGCCAGCCGGCAGCCGTCTCAGCGCGATGCGGGACTGAACATATCGACACGGTCGGTGATGACGCCGTCCGTGCCCAGGTCGATCAGGCGCTGCGCGGCCCATTCATCGTTGACCGTATAGCTGCTGCAGCGCAGGCCCGCGCCATGCACCTTGGCGACCAGAGCGGCATCCCACAGCGCATGGTTGAGCACCATGGCCGCGCAGCCCAGGTCCAGCGCGGTGCGCAGGTCGGCGTCGCCCGTGGCATCGGCCAGCTTGTCCACCAGCAGGCCCCGCGGAATGTGCGGTGCCGTGTCGCGTGCGCCCTTGAGCGCATCGGTCTTGAACGAGGTGAACAGCGGCTGGATGCGGTCCCTGGGCCAGATGCGGTTCATCAGCTCGCCCGTGGCGCGGCCCGTGGCCTCTTCCTGGCCGGGCGTGGGCTTGATCTCCACGTTCAGGAAAAAGTGGTTGGCCAGGCACCAGCGCGCCAGGGCTTCCAGCGTGGGCAGGGCCTCGCCCCCGTAGGCGCGCGAATGCCAGCTGCCGGCGTCGAGCTGGGCGATCTCGCCCATGGACAGGTCGCCACCCGTGCCGTGGCCGTTGGTGGTGCGCTCCAGCGTGGCGTCGTGCATCAGGAACAGCACGCCGTCGGCAGACAGCTTGGCATCGCACTCGAACATGCGATAGCCGTGCGCGGCGCCCAGGCGGAAAGCGGCCATGGTGTTTTCGGGCGCCAGCTTGCCGGCGCCACGGTGGGCCACCCACAGGGGGTAGGGCCAGGATTTCAGGTTCTCGGTCATGGCGAGTCCGTCAAAAGAAGGGAGCTTGGATGGAAAAAGAGAGCCTCTGGGGCTCTCTTGGAAAAGGTCGGAGAGCCGGCCTTCAGGGGATCAGATCCGCTTGCCGCTTTCTGCGTCGAACCAGTGCAGGCGACGCTCTTCGGAAGGACGCACGCGCATGGTCTCGCCGGACTTGGGGAAGGGCGCGCCTTCGTCGATGCGTACCGTCATCGTCTCGCCATTGAGCGAACCATAGACCAGGCGCTCGGCGCCCAGCATTTCCACGGTGTCCACCTTGATTTCCCAGCCGCCTTCGTTGACGACGACCAGGTGCTCGGGGCGGATGCCCAGGATGCGGCCGGTCGTGCCGCCGGGCGCGTTCTTGAGCAGGTTCATCGGGGGCGAGCCGATGAAGCTGGCCACGAAGGTGGAGGCGGGCGTGTGGTAGACCTCTTCGGGCGTGCCGAACTGCTCCATCACGCCGCCGTTCATGACGATCATGCGCTGGGCCAGGGTCATGGCCTCGACCTGGTCGTGGGTCACGAACAGGCTGGTGATGCCCAGCTCGGCGTGCAGCTTCTGGATCTCGATGCGGGTCTGGCCGCGCAGCTTGGCGTCCAGGTTGGACAGCGGCTCGTCGAACAGGAAGACCTTGGGCTGGCGCACGATGGCACGGCCCATGGCCACGCGCTGGCGCTGGCCGCCCGACAGCTGGCGCGGCTTGCGGTCCAGCAGGTGCGACAGCTCCAGGATCTTGGCGGCCTTGTCCACGCGGCGCTTGATCTCCTCGGGCGGCACCTTGGCGATCTTCAGGCCGTAGGCCATGTTCTCGTAGTTCGACATATGCGGGTACAGCGCATAGTTCTGGAACACCATGGCGATGTCGCGCTTGGCCGGTTCCACGTCGTTGACGACCTTGTCGCCGATCAGCAACTGGCCGTCGGAGATCTCTTCCAGGCCCGCCACCATGCGCAGCAGGGTGGACTTGCCGCAGCCCGAAGGGCCGACGATGACGACGAACTCGCCGTCCTGGATTTCGGCGTTGACGCCGTGCAGTACCTGGTTGGCCGACGGGCCGTGGCCGTAGCGCTTGATCAGGTTGCGAAAGGAAATGGATGCCATACGAAGATTCTGGTTGAGTCGCAGAGCGAAGGGCGCTGGCGCTTGCTCTGCGGGGTTCTATACGGTGGGTGGGGGCGGTGGACGGCTTACTTTTCGGTGTCCACCAGGCCCTTGACGAACCAGCGCTGCATCAGGATCACCACGGCAGCGGGCGGCAGCATGGCCAGCAGGGCCGTCGCCATCACCACGTTCCAGTCGTTGCCGGTATCGCCGCTGGCCACCATGCGCTTGATGCCGATGACCACGGGGTACATGTCTTCCGAGGTGGTCACGAGCAGCGGCCACAGGTACTGGTTCCAGCCGTAGATGAACTGGATCACGAACAGCGCCGCGATCGAGGTCTTGGACAGCGGCACCAGCACATCCTTGAAGAAGCGCATGGGGCCGGCGCCATCGATGCGGGCGGCCTCCACCAGCTCGTCCGGCACCGTCAGGAAGAACTGGCGGAACAGGAAGGTGGCCGTGGCCGAGGCGATCAGCGGAATCGTCAGGCCGGCGTAGCTGTTGAGCATGCCCAGCGTGGAGACGACTTCGTAGGTGGGGCCGATGCGCACTTCCACGGGCAGCATCAGGGTCACGAAGATCAGCCAGAAGCAGATCTTCTTGAACGGGAAGCGGAAGTACACCAGTGCGAAGGCCGACAGCAGCGAGATCGCGATCTTGCCCACGGTGATCACCATGGCCGAGACGAAGCTGATCCACATCATGCGTGCCACGGGCGCGCTGGAGCCAGGGCCCGAGCCGCCGAACAGCGCGGCCTTGTAGGTTTCCCAGAAGTTGCTGCCGGGCACCAGGGGCATGGGCACCTGGATGATGTCCTGCGGCGTGTGCGTGGAGGCCACGAAGGCCAGGTACAGCGGAAAGCCGACGATCAACACGCCCAGCACCATGATCAGGTGCGAGAAAAAGGTCAGAAGAGGACTGCGTTCAACCATGATCAGTACTGCACTTTCTTCTCAACATAGCGGAACTGGATCACGGTGAGTGCAACCACGATCACCATCAGCACGACGGATTGGGCAGCCGAGCCGCTCATGTCCATGGCCTTGAAGCCATCGTGATAGACCTTGTAGACCAGGATGGAGGTGTCCTGGCCCGGACCGCCCTGGGTCGTGGCGTCCACGATGCCGAAGGTGTCGAAGAAGGCATAGACCACGTTCATCACCAGCAGGAAGAAAGTGGTGGGCGACAGCAGCGGGAACTGGATGTCCCAGAAGCGGCGCATGGGGCCCGCGCCGTCGATGGCGGCGGCCTCGATCAGCGACTTGGGGATGGACTGCAGGCCCGCAAGGAAGAACAGGAAGTTGTAGGAGATCTGCTTCCAGATCGCGGCGATGACGATCAGCGTCATGGCGTTGCCGGAGTTCAGCAGGTGGTTCCAGTCATAGCCGATCATGCGCAGCGCATAGGCCACGACGCCGATGGACGGCGAGAACATGAACACCCACAGCACGCCTGCCACGGCGGGCGCCACCGCATAGGGCAGCAGCAAGGCGGTCTTGTAGGCGAGCGCACCCTTGATCACGCGGTCCGCAAAAATGGCCAGCATCAGCGACAGCGCGATGCCGAACACCGCCACCAGCAGGGAAAAGATGGCCGTGGTCTTGAACGAGGCCAGGTAGGCAGGGTCATCCAGCAGATGCTGGAAGTTGGCGAAGCCCACCCATTCGGTGGAAAAGCCAAACGTATCCTGCGCCTGGAAAGACTGCACGATGGCCTGGCCTGCGGGCCAGAAAAAGAAGACCAGCACGATGACCATCTGTGGTGCTATCAGCAGCCACGGCAGCCAGGCGGATCGAAAAAGAACGCGTTTTTCCATGACGGAACTCGGTAGAACAAAACAGCCCGCAAACCGGATGGCCGTGGGGCCGCCGGTTGCGGGCCTGTGATGCACGGTGCGGGCTGCCTGCGCAGCGGCCACACCGCAGATCACATGGGAGGATTACTTGTTGGCCCGGGCGAAGCGGCCCAGTTGCTCGTTGCCACGGGTGACAGCGGTGTCCAGTGCCTGCTGGGGAGTCTTCTTGCCGGTCCAGATCTGTTCGGTTTCCTCATCGATGATGGTGCGGATCTGAACGAAGTTGCCCAGGCGGATGCCGCGCGACTTGTCGGTGGTCTTGCGGATCATCTGCGTCACGGCGGTGTCGGTGCCGGGATGCTTTTCGTAGAAGCCCGAAGCCTCGGTCAGCTTGTACGCAGCGGTGGTCACGGGCAGGTAGCCGGTGCGCTGGTGGCTGGCGGCCTGGATCTTGGTGTTGTTCAGGAAGTTGAAGAAGTCAGCCACGCCCTTGTAGCGTTCGGCGCTCTTGCCAGCCATCACCCACAGGGAAGCACCGCCGATGGCCGTGTTCTGGGGGGCGCCCTTCACATCGGCGTAGTAGGGCAGCTGCGACTGGCCGAAGGCGAACTTGCCTTCCTTGACCACGCGGGCGTACAGGCCGGAGGAGCCCGTGATCATCGCGCACTCGCCGGAAGCGAAGGCGGCGTCGGGCACGTTGCCGCGGCCCTTGTAGACGAAGCTGCCGTCCTTGGCGGCCTTGGCCAGGTTCTCGAAGTGCTTGACGTGCAGCGGCGAGTTGAACACCAGCTTGGCATCGGTGCCGTCAAAGCCGTTGTTCTTGGTCGCGTACAGGGTGTTGTGCCACAGCGAGAAGCTCTCCAGCTGGGTCCAGCTCATCCAGCTCGTGGTCAGTGCGCAGCGGTGGCCCGAGGCCTTGAGCTTTTCAGCGGCGGCGAACACTTCGGGCCAGGTCTTGGGCGGCTTGTTCTCGTCCAGGCCCGCCTTCTTGAAGGCGTCCTTGTTGTAGTAGAAGATGGTGGTCGAGCTGTTGAGCGGGTAGCTCATCATCTGGCCGTTGGGGGCGGTGTAGTAGCCGGCCACGGCGGAGATGTACTCGCCCTGGTCGAACTTGAAGCCGCCGTCGTTCATGACCTTGGTGACCGGAACCACGGCACCCTTGGAGGCCATCATGGTGGCCGTGCCCACTTCGAAGACCTGCAGGATGTCAGGTGCATTGCCGGCGCGGAACGCGGCGATGGCAGCTGTCATGGACTCGTCATACTGGCCCTTGTAGGTCGGCACGATCTTGTACTGGGTCTGGCTGGCGTTGTACTCCTTGGCCAGGTCGTTCACCCAGTCGCCCAGGGCCGCGCTCATCGAGTGCCACCACTGGATTTCGGTTTGGGCTTGTGCCGAGATGGTGGTGGCCGCGATCGCGGCCGCCATGGCCAGTTGCTTCAGTTGCATGAGGACTCCTCTAGTTCGGTGACGGTTTCAGACCGCTGCCACGGTAAGGCAGGGGCATGACATGTCTGTGTCATTGTTTTCGGATGCTTCTTACCGCACTACAGGCCAAACCCGGTGAGCCGCTGGTCCCGTATGTCAGTCGTGTGACAAAAAATGACACGCGAAGCGGCGCTATTTTAGGTCAATACCATTTCGTTTCAAAAGCACGGGTTGTTCGTATTGGCTCGTTTGTGCTCTTTCTGTATAAGGCCTGTTCGCCGGGGCGTGTCTGCCCCGTGGTGTTGGCGAGGGCTGGCGTCTCAGGGCAAGACGGCGAGCAGCCCAGAGCCCCGTAGGAAGCGGGCCTTCGAGGGGCTCGCTTAAAATTGCGCTCCCACTTGGCTTAGCGGCGCCCCTAGAGCGCCAGACACGGTCTACCCCCATGAATGTACCGATTGCGTTGGCGGCCCTGCAGGCACAGGCAGCCGAACCTGCACGTCTGCGAGAGATTCCCTACAACTACACCTCGTTTTCCGATCGCGAGATCGTGATCCGCCTGCTGGGTACTTCCATGTGGGATGTGCTCAACCAGCTGCGCCAGGAGCGGCGCACGGGCCGCTCAGCCCGCATGCTCTACGAGGTGCTGGGGGACATCTGGGTCGTCCAGCGCAATCCCTACCTGCAGGACGACCTGCTGCACAGCCCCGATCGCCGCAAGGCGCTGGTGGAAGCACTGGAGCACCGCCTGGGCGAGATCGACAAGCGCCGTGCTCCGCAGCAGGACCTCGTGCGCGATGCGCTGGTGGGCCAACTGGTCGATGCGGCGCGCCGCGCCGTGCATGAGTTCAACGCCACCTTCGTTGAGGCCGAGCAACTGCGCCGCCGGGTGCAAAAGAGCCTGGGCCGCCACACGGCCAAGGACAACATCAAGTTCGACGGCCTGTCGCGCGTGGCCCATGTGACGGACGCCACCGACTGGCGCGTCGAGTATCCCTTCGTCGTGCTCACCCCCGATACCGAAGCCGAGATGGCCGCCCTGGTGCGTGCCTGCATCGAGCTGCGCCTGACCATCATTCCGCGCGGCGGCGGCACGGGCTACACGGGCGGCGCGATCCCGCTGACCTGGCGCAGCGTGGTGATCAACACCGAAAAGCTCGAGGCCATGACGGAGGTGGAGATGCGCCGCATCCCCGGCGTGGACCACGAGGTGCCCACCATCTTCACCGAGGCCGGAGTGGTCACGCAGCGCGTGGCCGATGCGGCCGAGCGCGCGGGCTTCGTCTTCGCCGTGGACCCCACATCGGCCGAGGCCTCGTGCATCGGCGGCAACGTCGCCATGAATGCGGGCGGCAAGAAGGCCGTGCTCTGGGGCACGGCGCTGGACAACCTGGTGTCCTGGCGCATGGTCACGCCCGATGCGCAGTGGCTGGAAGTCACGCGCGTGGGCCACAACCTCGGCAAGATCCATGACGCCGAGATGGCCAGCTTCGAGCTGCAGTACTTCGAGGCCGACGGCAAGACCCCCATCCGCAGCGAGCGGCTGGACATTCCCGGCCAGAAATTCCGCAAGGAAGGCCTGGGCAAGGACGTGACCGACAAGTTCCTGTCGGGCCTGCCCGGCATCCAGAAGGAAGGCTGCGACGGCCTGATCACCAGCGCGCGCTGGGTGGTGCACCGCATGCCCGAGCACACGCGCACGGTCTGCATGGAGTTCTTCGGCAACGCCAAGGACGCCGTGCCCAGCATCGTCGAGATCAAGGACTTCATGTTCGCCGAGCAAAAGCGCTCGGGCGTGCTGCTGGCCGGCCTGGAGCACCTGGACGACCGCTACCTGAAGGCCGTGGGCTACGCCACCAAGAGCAAGAAGGGCAACGGCCATCTGCCCAAGATGGTGCTGCTGGGCGACATTGCCGGCGACAACGCCGACGATGTGGCCCGCGTGGCCGCCGAGGTGGTGCGCATCGCCAACTCGCGCAACGGTGAAGGCTTCACCGCCGTCAGCGCCGAGGCGCGCAAGAAATTCTGGCTGGACCGCAAGCGCACGGCCGCCATCTCGCGCCACACCAACGCCTTCAAGATCAACGAAGACGTGGTGATCCCGCTGCCCCGCATGTGGGAGTACACGGACGGCATCGAGCGCATCAACATCGAACTGTCGCTGCGCAACAAGCTCAAGCTGTGCGACGCGTTGACGGACTTCTTCCAGCACGGCGACCTGCCCCTGGGCAAGCAGGACGATGCGGGCGACATCCCTTCGGCCGAACTGCTGGAGGACCGCGTGCAGCAGGCCCTGGCCCTGGTGGCCGACGTGCGCACGCTGTGGCAGGGCTGGCTGGACAACGTGGAAAACCTCTTCCAGCAACTGCAGGATCACACGCTGCGCGCGAGCTGGAAGACCCAGCTGAAGGCGCCCATGGCCCAGATCTTCGCGGGCGCGGCCTTCCAGCCGCTGCTGGCCGAAGTCAATGCCATTCACCAGCGCGTGCTCAAGGGCCGTGTCTGGGTGGCGCTGCACATGCACGCCGGCGACGGCAACGTGCACACCAACATTCCGGTCAACAGCGACGACTACGAGATGCTGCAGACCGCCCATGAGGCCGTGGCGCGCATCATGGTGCTGGCCCGCCATCTGGACGGGGTGATCTCGGGCGAGCACGGCATCGGCATCACCAAGCTGGAATTCCTCAGCGACGACGAACTGGCGCCCTTTGCCGCCTACAAGCAGCGCGTGGACCCCGAAGGCCGCTTCAACAAGGGCAAGCTGATCCGCAACGAGAAGCTGCAGGCCGTGGTGGGCCAGAGTCATGACGGCCGCTCGCCGCGCGAATCGCTGATGTTCGCCGACCTGACCAACGCCTACACGCCCAGCTTCGGCCTGATGGGGCACGAGTCGCTGATCATGCAGCAAAGCGACATCGGCGCCATTGCCGACTCGGTCAAGGACTGCCTGCGCTGCGGCAAGTGCAAGCCCGTGTGCGCCACCCATGTGCCGCGCGCCAACCTGCTGTACAGCCCGCGCAACAAGATCCTGGCGACCTCGCTGCTGGTCGAGGCCTTTCTGTACGAGGAGCAGACGCGCCGCGGCGTGTCGCTGCGCCACTGGCAGGAGTTCGAGGACGTGTCGGACCACTGCACGGTCTGCCACAAGTGCTTCAACCCCTGCCCGGTGAAGATCGACTTCGGCGACGTGACCATGAACATGCGCAATCTGCTGCGCAAGATGGACAAGAAGAGCTTCCGGCCCGGCAACAAGCTGGCCATGGCCATGCTCAACGCCACCAATCCGGACACC
The DNA here is from genome assembly GCF_055797465.1 of Delftia sp. PX-1. Lineage (NCBI taxonomy): Bacteria > Pseudomonadati > Pseudomonadota > Betaproteobacteria > Burkholderiales > Comamonadaceae > Delftia > Delftia sp. PX-1. The sequence goes on along the minus strand of NZ_CP184763.1, from coordinate 5,672,457 downwards.
ATCAAGTTCATGCGTTCGGCCATGGTCGGCGTGGGCTTCAAGGCCCAGCGCCTGGCCTCCGACGTGCTCCACAGCCTGGCCAGGAAGCAGACCCAGCATCCGCCGGCCTCGGTGGGGCGTGCGCCGCTCAAGGAGCAGGTGATCCACTTCGTCAACAAGAAGCTGCCGGGCGGCCTGCCCAACAAGACGGCGCGTGCCCTGCTGGACATCGAGGACAAGGACTACGTGCCCATCATCCGCAGCCCGCAGACCACGAACGCGGACACAGAGGCGGTGTTCTACTTCCCCGGCTGCGGCTCCGAGCGCCTGTTCAGCCAGGTGGGCCTGGCCACCCAGGCCATGCTCTGGCATGCCGGCGTGCAGACCGTGCTGCCACCGGGCTACCTGTGCTGCGGCTATCCCCAGCGCGGCAGCGGCCAGTTCGACAAGGCCGAGAAGATGATCACGGACAACCGCGTGCTCTTCCACCGCGTCGCCACCACGCTCAACTACCTGGACATCAAGACCGTGGTGGTCAGCTGCGGCACCTGCTACGACCAATTGCAGGGCTACGAGTTCGGCAAGATTTTCCCGGGCAGCCGCATCATCGACATCCACGAGTACCTGCTGGAAAAGGGCGTGACGCTGCAGGGCAAGGAGGGCTACCTCTACCACGACCCCTGCCACTCGCCCATGAAGCTGCAGGACCCCATGAAGACCGTCAAGGCCCTGGTCGGCGACGGCGTGATCAAGAGCGAGCGCTGCTGCGGCGAATCGGGCACGCTGGGCGTCACGCGCCCCGACATCTCCACGCAGATCCGCTTCCGCAAGGAAGAGGAACTCAAGAAGGGCGAGGCCGCGCTGCGCGCCAGCGGCGCCCTGGCCGAGAAGGACAACGTGAAGATCCTCACCAGCTGCCCCAGCTGCCTGCAGGGCCTGTCGCGCTACGGCGGCGACATGAACAACGGCCTGCTGGAGGCCGACTACATCGTGGTCGAGATGGCGCGCCAGATCCTGGGCGAGAACTGGATGGCCGAATATGTTCAGCGCGCCAACGCCGGCGGCATCGAACGGGTTTTGGTCTGATGGCTGCTTCCGCTTCCTGCCCCCTGTGCGCCACAGAAGGCGGCCTGCCCGTCTGGCGCGGCCGGCGCCTGCGAGTGATTCGCGCCCAGGAAGAGGGCTTCCCGGCCTTCTACCGCGTGGTCTGGAATGCGCATGTGGCCGAGTTCTCCGACCTGGATGCCGCCGACCGCCAGCACTGCATGGATGCCGTGGTCGTGGTCGAGCGCGTCTTGCGTGAGCGCCTTGCGCCGGCCAAGATCAACCTGGCGGCGCTGGGCAACATGGTGCCGCACCTGCACTGGCATGTGGTTGCGCGTTTCGAATGGGACAGCCATTTCCCGGGCTCGGTCTGGGCTGCTGCCCAGCGCCCGCGCAATGGCGAGCGCGAGGCCGAGGTGGCAGCGCGCTTGCCAGCCATAGACACGGCGCTGTCGCAGGCACTCGATGCCTGGCAGCAGCACCCCGCCACTGAATGAGGAGCACCGCATGGCCGGCCTGACCCCTGACACCCCAACTCCCGAAGCCCTGACCGTGCACGGCGCATCGCGCGTGCTGGAAGTGGCCTATTCCGATGGCGCAAGCTTTCGCATTCCCTTCGAGCTGCTGCGCGTGTACTCCCCCTCGGCCGAGGTGCAAGGCCATGGCCCGGGCCAGGAAGTGCTGCAGACCGGCAAGCGCGACGTGGCCATCACGGCCATCGAGCCCGTGGGCAACTACGCCATCAAGCCCTTCTTCAGCGACGGGCATGAAAGCGGCCTGTACACCTGGGAATACCTCTACGAACTGGGCCGCCGCCAGGACGAGTTCTGGACCCAGTACCTGGACCGCCTGCAGGAATCCGGCATGGACCGCGACACCCCCATGCCCGGCAAGGCCGGCGGCGGCGGGCACGGCTGCGGCAGCCACTGACGCAGTACGCACGCAGGGGCCGGGGCGCGGCGTCTGCCGCGCCGTTCCCACAGCGCCACATTCAGGACCTTTGCACAGCACAGGGTTATTTGGGGTGGTGCTATATTAAAAATAGCTTGAAAGTCTTTGTTTGAAGGCGTTTCAGGCTGTTTGTTCTTGATAACCCTTGCCCGGCAAAGCCCGTGGCCACACGGGGTTGTCGCTGTACGCATTACTACTGCTTGCTTAGCATCGTTGTTATGAGCACCACACATTTCGGATTCCAGTCGGTGGACGAGCGCGAGAAGGCCAGCCGCGTGCGCGGCGTGTTCGACTCGGTCGCTTCGCGCTACGACGTCATGAACGACCTGATGTCGGGTGGTCTGCACCGTGCCTGGAAGGCCTATACGGTGATGGTGGCCAATCTCAAGGAAGGCGACAAGGCGCTGGACATCGCGGGCGGCACGGGTGATCTGGCCCTGGCCTTCGCCAAGAAGGTCGGCTCCACGGGCCAAGTGGTGCACACCGACATCAACGAAGCCATGCTGCGCGTGGGCCGGGACCGGCTGATCAACAAGGGCGTGATCCTGCCCACCATGGTCTGCGATGCCGAGGCCCTGCCGTTTCCGGACAACCATTTCGATCTGGTCAGCGTGGCCTTCGGCCTGCGCAACATGACGCACAAGGATGCGGCGCTCAAGGAAATGAACCGCGTCCTGCGCCCCGGCGGCAAGCTGCTGGTGCTGGAATTCTCCAAGGTGGCCAAGCCCCTGGAGAAAGCCTACGACTGGTACTCCTTCAAGATTCTTCCGGCCATGGGCAAGCTCGTGGCGGGCGATGACGCCAGCTACCGCTATCTGGCCGAGTCCATCCGCATGCACCCCGGCCAGGAAGATCTCAAGCGCCTGATGCAGGAATGCGGCTTCGGCCATGTGGACTATCACAACATGACGGGCGGCATTGCCGCGCTGCATGTGGGAATCAAGTGCTGAGCGCGTGAGGTGCTCGGTGAGGTGACGGCAACACGATTATTCGAGGAGATGACATGAAAAAGCTATGGTCTATGGTCTTGGTCGCGATGCTGGTGGTGGTCCACGGCACGGCCGACGCCAAGCGCATGGGCGGTGGCGGATCGGTGGGCAAGCAGTCGAGCAACGTGACGCAGCGTGAAGCCGCGCGCGCGCCGACACAGAACACGCCGCCGCAGAACGCCGCCACACAGAACGCTGCAGGCAAGCCGGCCACTGCACCGGCAGCTGCTCCCGCCAAGAAGCCCTGGGGCGCCATGCTTGGCGGCCTGGCCGCTGGCCTGGGCCTGGCCTGGCTGGCGAGCTCGCTGGGCCTGGGCGCCGCCTTCGGCCAGTTCCTGCTGATCGGCCTGCTGGCCCTGGTCATCATGGTGGTGGTGGGCATGGTCATGCGTTCGCGCCGTGCAGCGGCTGGCGCGCAGCAGGCATCGTCCAGCCCCTTTGCCTTCCAGAACGCAGCGCCTGCCGGTGCCGGCAATATCGGTGGCAACGTGGACAGCGCACCGCTGGCACGCCAGTACAACCCCGAGAAGGTCGGCAACGACGCATCGGCCCGTCCCTGGGAGCAGAACCATCAGCCGGCCGCCCTGGCTGCAGGCTCGGGCTCCGGCGTGCAGATCGGCTCGGCCCTGGCAGGCTCGCAGAACTGGGGTGTGCCTGAAGGCTTTGATACCGAGGGCTTCCTCACCGCTGCCAAGCGCAACTTCGTCACGCTGCAATCGGCCTGGGACCGCTCCGACATCGCGTCGCTGCGCGCCATGATGACCGACGAGATGCTGACCGAGATCCGTGGCCAGCTCAGCGAACGCGAGGCCCAGCGTCCCGGCCAGCCCAACCAGACCGACGTGGTCATGATCGACGCCCAGCTGCTGGGCATCGAGGACCTGGGCAATGACTACATGGCCAGCGTGGAATTCTCGGGCATGATCCGCGAGGACGCCTCGGCAGGTCCCACACCCTTCCGCGAAGTCTGGAACATGACCAAGCCCAAGAGCGGCAGCAGCGGATGGCTGGTCGCCGGAGTCCAGGCATTGCAGTAATTCCTCTCACTTCGGGAATAATCGGGGACTATGGCAACACAGTCCCCTTTTTCTTTCCTGAACGGCCTCATGGAACGCGTGATGGCCGGCCCGCAACCGCCGCAATGGCTGGTCAGCGAGGTGCATCAGCGCATCGTGCTGTTCCTCAACCATGTGCTGATGCAGGAAAAGGAGGCCACCGAGCGCCTGGTGCGGCAAAAGGGCCGCGTGGCGCGCGTGCAGTGGCGCGGCTACTCCATGGCCCTGCAGATCACGCCGGCCGGCCTGTTCAACGTGGCGCCTGAAGACGCGCAGCCCGATCTGCTGCTCGAAGTGACCGAGACCTCCGCACTGGCCCTGGCCCAGGTGGCCCTGCGCGGCGACAAGCCCTCCATCCGCATCGAAGGCGACGTGCAACTGGCCGCCGACATCAACTGGCTGGTGGACCACGTCGAATGGGATGTGGAGGAAGACCTCGCCCGCATCATCGGCGATGCGCCCGCGCACACCGTGGCCAAGGTGGGCCGCAGCGCTGCCCAGGCACTGCGCCAGTTCGTGGGCGCCCGCATGGCCGGCAAGCCCGATGCCGATGCCCCCGCCCCTGAAGCCGCACGTTCGGCAGCGCCCGCCAGCGCGCCCGTTGGTTCCCCCGTGGTGTCCCTGCCCGGTTTCGAGAACGACAAGCCATGAGCCGGTTTCTTCGCGGGCTGACCATCCTCTGGGTGGTGTTCCGCTACGGACTCGACGAGCTGGTGCTGTCGAGCTTCGAGCATCCCTGGATGCGCCGCGCACGCGCGGTGCTCACCCTGGGCCGCCGGCTGGACAAGCCGCGCGGCCAGCGCCTGCGCGAGGCGCTGGAGGAGCTGGGCCCCATCTTCGTGAAGTTCGGTCAGGTGCTGTCCACGCGCAGCGACCTGATGCCGCCCGACGTGGCCGAGGAGCTGGCCCGGTTGCAGGACCGCGTGCCGCCCTTCGATTCGCAGATTGCGGTGGACACCATAGAGCGTGCTTTCCGCAAGAAGCTGGACCAGATCTTCGTGAGCTTCGAGCGCGAGCCGGTGGCCAGTGCCTCCATCGCGCAGGTGCACTTTGCCGTGATCAGCGACCGCAACGGCGTGCAGCGCGATGTGGCCGTCAAGGTGCTGCGCCCGGGCATGAAGGCCGTGATCGACAAGGACCTGGCGCTCATGCACATGATGGCGCGCTGGGTCGAGCGCCTGTCGGCCGACGGCAAGCGCCTCAAGCCCCGCCAGGTCGTGGCCGAATTCGACAACTACCTGCACGACGAGCTGGACCTGATCCGCGAAGCCTCCAACGCCGCGCAGCTGCGCCGCAACATGGAAGGCCTGGACCTGGTGCTGATCCCCGAGGTGTACTGGGATTTCTGCCGCAACGACGTGATGGTCATGCAGCGCATGAAGGGCGTGCCCATCAGCCAGGTCGAGCGCCTGCGCGAGGCCGGGGTCGACATCCCCAAGCTCGCACGCGACGGCGTGACCATCTTCTTCACCCAGGTGTTCCGCGACGGTTTCTTTCACGCCGACATGCACCCGGGCAACATCATGGTCAGCCTGGAGCCCGAGACCTTCGGGCGCTATATCTCGCTGGACTTCGGCATCGTCGGCACGCTGACCGAGTACGACAAGGAATACCTGGCGCAGAACTTCACGGCGTTCTTCCGTCGGGACTACAAGCGCGTTGCCGAGCTGCACATCGAAAGCGGCTGGGTGCCGCCGAGCACGCGCGTGGACGAGCTGGAAGCCGCCATCCGCGCGGTGTGCGAGCCGTATTTCGACCGTCCGTTGGCAGAGATCTCGCTGGGCATGGTGCTGATGCGCCTGTTCCAGACCTCGCGCCGCTTCCATGTCGAGATCCAGCCGCAGCTGGTGCTGCTGCAAAAGACGCTGCTCAACATCGAAGGCCTGGGCCGCCAGCTGGACCCCAATCTGGACCTGTGGAGCACCGCCAAGCCCTTCCTCGAAAAATGGATGCTGGACCAGATGGGCCCGCAGCGGCTGTGGCGCGAGCTGCAGGCCGAGGCGCCGCGCTACGCCAAGCTCATTCCCGAGCTGCCGCGCCTGATCCATCGCCGGCTCACGCGCAACTCCGGCGAGCACGACGAACTGCTCAAGGAACTGCTGCAGCAGCAAAAGCTCACCAACCGCCTGCTTCAGGCCATCGTCAGCGCGGGCATAGGCTTTGTGATCGCGCTGATCCTGCTGCAACTGGTGGTGCGCCTGCGCTGGTACTGAGAACACCGACGGGTTTCAAGCCCTCTGACTTTTCCCACTTTGAATCAGGAGTGCCAGCGTGCTGCTCTCAATGGTGATCGCCTACCTGTTCGTGACCATAGCCATTGGCCTGTGGGCGGCCAGGCGGGTCAAGAACACGGCCGACTTTGCAATTGCCGGGCGCCATCTGCCCATGTACATGATCATCACCACCACGTTTGCCACGTGGTTCGGCTCGGAGATCGTGCTGGGCGTGCCCGCCAAGTTCATCGAGGGCGGCCTGCGCGGCGTGGTCGAGGACCCGTTCGGCGCGGGCATGTGCCTGATCCTGGTGGGCCTGTTCTTCGCGGGCAAGCTGTACCGCATGACGCTGCTGACCATCAGCGACTACTACCGCCACCGCTATGGGCGCTCCATCGAGATCGTCTGCTCGCTGATCATCATGCTCAGCTACCTGGGCTGGGTCTCGGCCCAGGTCACGGCGCTGGGCCTGGTTTTCAACCTGCTGTCGGGCGGTACGGTCAGCATTCCCGTGGGCATGGCCATCGGCGTGGTGTCCATCCTGGCCTACACGCTGTTCGGCGGCATGTGGTCGGTGGCCGTGACCGATTTCCTGCAGATGATCATCCTCGTGGTCGGACTCGTGGTGCTGGCCTGGTTTGCGGGCGACATGGCCGGTGGTGCCGACAAGGTCATCGACTTGGCCGTGAGCCGCGACCTGTTCCAGTTCTGGCCCGAACCCAGCTGGCATGACATCCTCTTCTTCTTTGGCGCAGCCATCACCATGATGCTGGGCTCCATCCCCCAGCAGGACGTGTTCCAGCGCGTGATGTCGGCCAACAGCGAAAAGGCCGCCACGCGCGGTACCGTCATCGGCGGCACGGCCTATATCTTCTTTGCCTTCGTTCCCATGTTCCTGGTGACCAGCGCGCTGATCATCATGCCGCAGGAGGCGGCGGAACTGCTCGGGCAGGACCCGCAGAAGGTGTTGCCCACCCTGGTCATGGACAAGATGCCCTTCGTCATGCAGGTGCTGTTCTTTGGCGCGCTGCTGTCGGCCATCAAGTCCTGTGCCTCGGCCACGTTGCTGGCACCCAGCGTGACTTTCACCGAGAACATCTGGCGCCAGTTCCGCACCCAGGCCAGCGACCGGGAAATGCTGCTGGCCATGCGCACCAGCGTGCTCGTCTTCAGCATCTGCGTGCTGGCCTACTCGATCAAGATGGAAGGAACGCCCATCTATGAGTTGGTCTCCAGCGCCTACCAGGTGCCGCTGGTCGGCGCCTTCGTGCCGCTGGTCTTCGGGCTGTACTGGAAGCGCGCCACCACGCAGGGCGCCATTTGCGCCGTGGCACTGGGCATTGGCGTGTGGGTGGTCTTCATGGCCACGCCGGCTTTGCACGAGGCATTTCCGCAGCAATTGGCGGGACTGCTGGCGGCTGTGACGGGGATGTTGGCCGGGTCACTGGCACCCCAGTGGCTGGCCAATCGCAGCGCAGACATTCTTGAGTTCAGGCCCGAAAGGTAAACGCATGCCTGAATGTGACCTGGAAAACAATTGATCACAATTATCGATAGTTATTTTCTATAAAGTTGGCGCTTGGGATCATGGAGGTCCCAAGATGCTGACATGTGCGGTATGAAGCACAGATCCTGACAGTACGGCGGACCTCCGAAATCAAACGCTTGGGAGGAAGCACTGTCATGAGAACACTGGAACTGATTGCGAAGACTTGCCGGCTGAGGCTGCGGACTGCTGCCGGCGTCCGATTGCGATGGGGAGGGCTTGGAGGCGCCTTGCTTGTGCCAGCCCTGTGCGGCCAGGTGGCAATGGCTGCACCGAGGATCCCGGTCGCGCCGGTCATTGTCTGGAGCGAGGATTTCGAAAACCCGCAGACACCCCCCATCGCCACGGAGGGGCGGGATCTGCTGGCCTACAAGGGCGCGGACCCTGCGGGGCAGACGTACACCGCCGACCCCCTGTACCGGATGAGCGCCAACCAGTGCAATGGCATAGTCACGTCCTTCAGCCAGGATCCGAATTCGGCGGCCATGATTGCGGCGTGCGCTGTCCAGGGCAATTGGAACAGCCTGCAGCAGATGGCCGAGGTCGTCGGGCGCTATCAGGGCCAGAGTGCGGCGGCTGCACGCAACAATCACGTCATGGCAATGCTTACAGCGAATGGGACCTTTCCTGCTGGCGCAATTGCCTTTCGCACCGCCACCAATATTGCACAAAGTGCCAGCAGCAGATTTCTCACGGCCCGTACCGATGTGGTGGCGACCTTCTGCTCGTCGGGATTTACAGCCCCGCTGCTGCGTTTTTCTCTGATCAATGACGCTGGTACGGAACTGCCCATCTCCACGACCGCGATCAATCCATGCGTGGGTGGACAGTCATTCAATACAACCTCTATCGGTGTTTCCGGCCCCCAGACCGCTGTGGCCCAGACAGTGACCTCTCCCGGAGCCCTGCTCTTCAGCGGAGCTTCTGTCGGGTTTGTCCTGCACAACGACCAGACCAGTTTCATGGGCAACGATTCGTCGATCGACAACGCGCAGATCATCGACGTGACGCCGCAGCTGGACAAGGCCTTCTCGCCTGCCAGCATCCAACTCGGGCAGGTCTCCCGGTTGACCATGACCATCACCAATACGACCGATCTGCTGCGCAAGCAAGGCTGGTCGTTTACCGACAACCTGCCTGCAGGACTGGTTGTCGAGGGCAATGCCAGCACCACCTGCCCCGGCACGAACGTGCAGGCAGCAGCAGGGGGTAGTACCGTGACCGTGTCCAACGGAGACCTGGCCCAGGGTGCCGCCTTTTGCGAAGTGAGCCTCGACGTGCGTCCGACCGCGACAGGCAGCTTCACCAACGGTCCTTCCAACCTCTCCCTGATCGGCCTGAACCAGCCGGCCACACTGGTTGTGCTGGCGGTTGAGCCAACGGCCGACATGCAGGCCACCTCCATCACGCTTCCCACGACCATGACGGTGGGCGCGCCGGTGTCCGGCAGCTTCAGCTGCACCAATGCCGGCCCCAGTGAGGCCACGGCGGCCTCGTGCGTGATCTCCGGCCTGCCCGCCGGGGCGACCACGTCCTGCACACCCAGCGTTCCCACGGCCTCGCCATTGGCATCGGGCGGCAGCATTGCCTGCACGGTGCAGTTCACGCCCACCACAACGGGCACCATCGCGGCCTTGGTGACGGCGAGCAGCAGCACCGTGGATCCGGTGCCGGCCAACAACACCAAGGCACACCCCTTCAATCCCGTGGAGCGGGCCGACATGCAGGCCACCAGCGTCACGCTGCCGGCCACCGCCAACGTGGGTGTTCCCGTGAAGGGTTCTTTCGTCTGCACGAATGCCGGCCCCAATGCGGCGGCCTTTGCCAATTGTTCCATCGCAGGGCTGCCGGCAGATGCCAGCACCTCATGCACGCCTGCGGTGCCGACAGGCACGCCGCTGGCCTCTGGCGCAAGCATTGCCTGCACGGTGAGCTTCACGCCCACCACGCAGGGCAGCCTCACAGCCACCGTGACGGCGGTCAGTGGAACCACGGACCCGGAGCCGGCCAACAATTCGCGTGACCAGGAGTTGGTGGTTGCTGCCGCGTTGGCGCCGGAGCCGGTCCCCGCCACCGGGGTGCCTGCCCTGGTGCTGATGGGCCTGGCCGTCATGCTGGCGGGCCTGGGAACGCAGCGAGGCCGGGTACGGCGCTGAGCACGGATGCGGCAAGCCCCCGGCAGCGGGGGCGGTCGGGCCTGATGGAATGCCAGTCTCCGCGACTGGCATTTCTCATTGGAGGCCACCAGTTGCCGGCCCTGTACGCGCGCCTTGTGGCCTGCCCCGCCTGGGCCATTGGGCTTGAGACAGCCGCAGTATCGGACGGATGCCTATAATCGAAAGTTTTGCATCTTCCCTCGTATTAGCATTAGCGCCATGCCTATTTATGCATACAAGTGTGGCTCCTGCGGTCATGCCAAGGACGTGCTGCGGAAAATCTCGGATGCCCCGCTGACGACCTGTCCGGCCTGCGGGGCCGAGACCTTCTCCAAGCAGCTGACAGCTGCCGGCTTCCAGCTCAAGGGCTCGGGCTGGTATGCGACCGACTTCAAGAACAGCGGTGGCAAGAGCGCCGCCGCACCGGCTCCCGCAGCCGATGCTCCTGCCTCGGATACTTCTGCCGCACCAGCGGCAACTGCGTCCGCGCCCGCTGCGGCCCCTGCATCTGCCTCCGCGCCCGCAACGGCCCATTGATCAAGGCTTGCATTTCATGTCCGCTCTGCGCAAATGGCTGTTCGCCGGCCTGCTGGTGATCGTTCCGCTGGTGATCACGCTGGGCGTGCTCAACTGGATCATCGGCACGCTCGACCAGACGCTGACCATCCTGCCCGAGGCCTGGCATCCGGATCGGTTGCTGGGCTTCCATATCCCCGGCTTCGGTGTCGTGCTGACGCTGCTGATCCTGCTCGTGGTCGGTGCGGCGGCCAGCAACTTCATCGGCCGCAAGCTCGTGTCCTGGGGCGATGCGGTGGTCAGCCGCATTCCTGTGGTGCGCTCCATCTATTCCAGCGTCAAGCAGGTGTCCGATACCGTGTTCTCGGACAGCGGCAATGCGTTTCGCACCGCCGTGCTGGTGCAGTGGCCTCGTGAAGGCGTCTGGACCGTGGCCTTCGTCACCGGCTCGCCCAGCGGGGAGGTTGCCGCCTACCTGCGCGACGAATACCTGAGCGTCTTCGTGCCGACCACGCCCAACCCGACGGGCGGCTATTTCGTCATCGTTCGCAAGAGCGATTGCATCGAACTGGAAATGAGCGTGGATGCCGCGCTCAAGTACATTGTTTCCATGGGCGTGGTGACTCCACCGGATCTCGCAGTGCCCGCGGAACCCAAATAACAAACTGTCGCGCCCTTGCCGGGCGCAGGAAGCTTTTCATCATGGCCATGCGCTCCCACTACTGCGGTCTCGTGACCGAAGCCCTGATGGGCGAAACCGTTACCCTGTGCGGCTGGGTGAACCGTCGCCGCGACCATGGCGGTGTGATCTTCATCGACCTGCGCGACCGCGAAGGCTATGTGCAGGTGGTCTGCGATCCCGATCGCGCCGAGATGTTCAAGACCGCCGAAGGCCTGCGCAACGAGTTCTGCGTGCAGGTCAAGGGCCTGGTGCGCGCACGTCCCGAAGGCACGACCAACGACAAGCTCAAGAGCGGCCAGATCGAAGTGCTGTGCCATGAGCTGAACGTGCTCAACGCCTCGGTCACCCCGCCGTTCCAGCTGGACGACGAGAACCTGTCCGAGACCGTGCGCCTGACCAACCGCGTGCTGGACCTGCGCCGCCCCTACATGCAGCGCAACATGATGCTGCGCTATCGCACGGCCATCCAGGTGCGCAACTTCCTGGACAAGGAAGGCTTCATCGATATCGAAACGCCCATGCTGGGCAAGAGCACGCCCGAAGGCGCGCGCGACTACCTGGTGCCCAGCCGCGTGCACGACGGCGAGTTCTTCGCCCTTCCGCAGTCGCCCCAGCTGTACAAGCAGATGCTGATGGTGGCCGGCTACGACCGCTACTACCAGATCACCAAGTGCTTCCGCGACGAAGACCTGCGCGCCGACCGCCAGCCCGAGTTCACGCAGATCGACTGCGAGACCTCGTTCCTGGGCGAAGAGGAAATCCGCGCCATCTTCCAGCGCATGATCACCGAGGTCTTCAAGACCCAGCTGAACGTGGATCTGGGCGAGTTCCCGATGATGACGTACCAGGAAGCGGCCTTCCGCTTCGGCTCGGACAAGCCCGACCTGCGCGTCAAGCTCGAGTTCACCGAACTGACCGAGGTCATGAAGGACGTGGACTTCAAGGTGTTCTCCACGCCCGCCACGACCAAGGGCGGCCGCGTGGTGGCACTGCGCGTGCCCGGCGGCTCGCAGATCTCGCGCGGCGAGATCGACCAGTACACCGAATTCGTCAAGATCTACGGCGCCAAGGGCCTGGCCTGGATCAAGGTCAACGAAGTGGCCAAGGGCCGCGATGGCCTGCAGTCGCCCATCGTCAAGAACCTGCATGACGCGGCCCTTGCCGAAATCCTCAAGCGCACGGGTGCACAGGACGGCGACCTCATCTTCTTCGGCGCCGACAAGGAAAAGATCGTCAACGACTCCATCGGCGCGCTGCGCCTGAAGGTGGGCCACAGCGATTTCGGCAAGGCCAACGGCCTGTTCGAGGACCGCTGGGCGCCGCTGTGGGTGGTGGACTTCCCCATGTTCGAGCACGACGAGGAAAACGACCGCTGGGCGGCCGTGCACCACCCGTTCACCTCGCCCAAGGACGGCCACGAGGAACTCATGGTCACCGATCCGGGCAACTGCCTGGCCAAGGCCTACGACATGGTCCTGAACGGCTGGGAGCTGGGCGGCGGCTCGGTGCGTATCCACCGCGCCGACGTGCAGAGCAAGGTGTTTGACGCGCTCAAGATCTCGCCCGAAGACGCTCGCGCCAAGTTCGGCTACCTGCTGGACGCGCTGCAGTACGGCGCCCCCCCGCACGGCGGCCTGGCCTTCGGCCTGGACCGCCTGATCACGCTGATGACGGGCGCCGACTCCATCCGCGACGTGATCGCCTTCCCCAAGACCCAGCGCGCCCAGGACCTGCTGACGCAGGCACCTTCGCCCGTGGACGAAAAGCAGCTGCGCGAGCTGCACATCCGCCTGCGCAATCCGCTGGCGGCCACGCAGGGCTGAGGAGCAGGCTTCACGGCTTGACAGGAACGGCAGGAGCTGGCGCAGCTTCTGCCGTTTTTCTTTTTGCGGAGAGCTTTCATGCGTTTTCAAGGCATTGCATCGGTGGCGCTGGCGTTGGCGGTGTCGGCAGGGCTGGGCCTGTCCGGTTGCGGCGAGAAGAAGACCGAGCTGGGGCAGGGCGGTTCGGAGATCACGGGCTCTGCCGGGCCGCTGGGGGCGAACAACGGGTCGCGCGAACTCGTGCGCTGCGATGCGCCCGTGGCCACGCTGGCCCTGGCCGAGAATCCCAACGGCTACGTCATGGGCTCGGGCTATCAGCTGCCGGCCTCGCCCGTTCCGCTGGTCAAGCTGCTGGCCCAGCAAAGCGGCTGCTTTCGCGTGGTGGACCGGGGAGCGGGCCTGCGCGGCACGGTGCAGGAGCAGGACCTGAAGAATGCCGGCGTGCTGCGCGAGAACTCCACGGTGCGCAAGGGCCGGGGCTACGAGGCCCAGTACACGCTGACGCCCAGCCTGACCTTCAGCGAGCAGGACGCGGGCCGCGGGCTGGCCGGCGTGGTCGCCATGATTCCGGTGCTGCGAGACATTGCAGGGCTGGCCGGCCTGGTCGAGCAGGTCAAGTTCAAGGAGGCGCAGACCGCGCTGCTGCTGTCGGACAACGAAACCACCGAGCAGGTGGCCGCTGCCACGGGCGCAGCCCGCACCACCGATCTGGGCGTGGGCGGCATGGTGCTGGGCCGCCTGGGCGCGGCGGGCGCGGGCTGGAGCAATACCAACGAGGGCAAGGTCATCGCCGCTGCCTTTCTGGATGCGCACAACCAGCTGGTCTTCCAGGTGCGCGCGCTGCAGGCCAAGGAGCTGCCACCGCCGGTGGCCACCAAGGCCGGGCAGGGCAGGAGCTGAGGCCAGCCATGGCCGGCCACAAGATCCCCGAGTCGGTGCTGGTCGTCATCCACCGTGATGACGGGCAGGTGCTGCTGATGCGTCGCACGGCACCGGCGCCTGAGGGCGGGGAGTTCTGGCAGTCGGTGACGGGCAGCAAGGGCCATGAGGGCGAGTCCTGGCGCGAGACCGCGGTGCGCGAGGTGCGGGAAGAAACCGGCATCGATGCCGAGGCGCCCGGCTGCCTGCTGCAGGACTGGGCGCTGGAGAACATCTACACCATCTACCCTGCCTGGCAGCACCGCTATGCGCCCGGTGTATGGCACAACCGCGAGAGGGTTTTCGGGCTGCGGATTCCGTCCTACACCCCTGTGTTCTTGAATCCGAGGGAACATACCGCATCTGCTTGGCATCATTGGCGTGAGGCTGCCCAGCGCTGCTATTCACCGTCCAATGCGGAGGCCATCTTGCTGCTTCCACGTTTTTCCCCAACGAAGCCGGACTGAACCCCTCACCTGCGTTCCCGAACCGCCATGACTGAAAACGCGAATTCCCATCAGGTGGACCCCGGCCCGTCGATACTGCGCGTCGCGACCTACAACATCCACAAGGGCGTGCAGGGCATGGGTCCCGCGCGCCGCCTTGAAATCCACAACCTGGGCCACGCCGTGGAGCAGCTCGATGCCGACATCGTCTGCCTGCAGGAAGTGCGCAAGATGAACCACAAGGAGGCCGCGTACTTCGAGCGCTGGCCCCAGGTCTCGCAGGCGGAGTATCTGGCTCCCCTGGGCTATGAGGCCGTCTACCGCACCAACGCCTACACCCGCCACGGCGAGCACGGCAACGCGCTTCTGACCCGCTGGCCCGTGGTGGGCCACCAGCACGAGGACATCTCCGACCACCGCTTCGAGCAGCGTGGCCTGCTGCATGTGGAGGTGGAAGTGCAGAACCGGCGCGTGCACACCATCGTGGTGCACCTGGGGCTGATCCCCGGCAGCCGCGTGCGCCAGGTCTCACAGCTCAAGCGCTTCATCGAGCGAGAGGTGCCGCCGGGCGCGCCCGTGGTGGTGGCTGGCGACTTCAACGACTGGGGTGGCCAGATCAAGCGCATGCTGGGCGGTTTCGGCCTGTACGAATACGACGAATTGCCCAGCGTGCCCACCTATCCTTCGCGCCTGCCGCTGGCCCAGCTGGACCACGTCTATGTGCGCGGCCTCACGCCGCTGGGCCTGCATGTGCCCAAGGGGCGTATCTGGTGGCGCATGTCGGACCATCTGCCGCTGATTGCGGAATTCCGCCTCTAGCCCTGGCCGCTCTGACACACGCCACTCTTTTGCTATTGAATTGATAGCTTTCGGGGCGGGCAGAACCTGCGTTTGGGTGGAAAATCCCTTGCGTGCCATGCTGCGGGTTTCGCTGTTACCATGCCAGCCATGTTCAGAGAACTCGTCGACATGAAACAAGACAGCCAGGCCGAGGGCACCCCCGTCTCGGTCAAGATCCGCGAACGACTGAAGCAGGCGCAAAAGCGCTTTCATGCGAACGACAACATCTCCGAATTCATCGAGCCCGGTGAACTCGAGCAGCTGCTCGACGAAGTCCAGGAAAAGATGCAGGGCGTGCTCGACAGCATGGTCATCGACACCACGCACGACCACAACACGCGCGCCACGGCGCGCCGCGTGGCCAAGATGTATGTCAACGAGGTGTTCCGGGGCCGCTACGTGGCGCAGCCCGCCATCACCGAGTTCCCCAACGCCGAGCACCTCAACGAGCTGATGATCGTCGGCCCGATCACGGTGCGCAGCGCCTGCAGCCACCATCTGTGCCCGGTGATCGGCAAGATCTGGATCGGCGTGCTGCCCAACAAGAACACCAATGTCATCGGCCTGTCGAAGTACGCGCGGCTGGTGGACTGGATCATGGGCCGCCCCCAGATCCAGGAAGAGGCCATCATCCAGCTGGCCGACCTGATCCTCGACAAGACCCGCCCCGACGGCCTGGCCGTGGTCATGGAGGCTTCGCACTTTTGCATGTCCTGGCGCGGTGTGCGCGAGATGGACAGCAAGATGCTGAACTCCGTCATGCGCGGCGCCTTCCTCACCAACCCGGAACTGCGCCGCGAGTTCCTCTCGCTGGTGTCCAGCCGCAAGTAAATCCCCGGGGTGGCGTCCCCGGACGCCTCACACAACACCCCAGGCTGCGCAGTGCGCGGCCTTTTTTCTTTCCCGCGCCCCGCCCCGCTTTCCCCGGACCTGCCCATGTCGCTGCAAGCCTTTGCCCTGATCATCATTGCCGGCCTCATCCATGCCGGCTGGAACATCGTGGCCAAGAAGGCGGGCGGTGATTCGCGCTTTGCCTTCTTCACCTCGGTCATCATGATGGTGATCTGGGCGCCGCTGGGCTGGTGGGTGGGGCGCGATGTGGTGCCCACATGGGGCCGCAACGAATGGCTGGTGGTGCTGGCCAGCGGCCTGCTGCACGTGGCCTACTACGTGACCTTGCTGCGTGGCTACCGCAGCGCGGACCTCACCGTGGTCTATCCGCTGGCGCGCGGCTCGGGGCCGCTGCTGTCGTCCATGGTGGCCATCCTCTTTCTGGGTGAGCGGATTTCCTCGTTGGGCGTGCTGGGCATTGCCGGCGTGGTGGTCGGCGTCTTCCTGATCGCGGGAGGCCCCGGCCTGCTGCGCGCGCGCCATGATCCCGAAGCCCGCGAACGGCTCAGGATGGGCCTGTGGTACGGCCTGCTGACGGGCGCCTTCATCGCCAGCTACACCGTGGTGGACGGCTATGGCGTGAAGCTGCTGCTGATGTCGCCCATCCTCATCGACTACATGGGCAACTTCGTGCGCGTGTTCCTGCTGGCGCCCGTGGTGCTGCGCGACCTGCCCACGGCCCGGCATCTGTGGCGCGCGCAGTGGCGCTTCGCGGCCCTGGTGGCGCTGATCAGCCCCATCGCCTACGTGCTCGTGCTCTACGCCATGCAGGATGCGCCCATGTCGCACGTGGCGCCTGCGCGCGAAGTCTCCATGCTGTTCGCGGCGCTGATCGGCGGGCACATGCTGCGTGAAGGCGATCGCCTGGCACGCATTGCGGGCGCCGTGTGCATTGCCGTCGGTGTGACGGCGCTGGGCCTGGGCTGAGCACCATGGCGGCAATGCGGGTACTGGGCTGCGATTTCAGCAGCCGACCTACGGCGCGCAAGCCCATCACCATGGCCCTGGGCCGCCTGCTGGCTGGGGACACGGTGGTCCTGCAGGATTTGCTGGAGTTCGCCTCGCTGGACGCCTGGGCCGCCTGGCTGGCCCGGCCTGCCGATTCGGCGCAGTCAGCCTGGGTGGGCGGTTTCGACCTGCCTTTTGCCCTGCCGCGCGAACTGGTGGAGCAGCTGTGCTGGCCCACGGAATGGGCGGCCTGCATGGACCACTACGCCGGCCTCACGCGCCAGGCCATACGCGAGCAGTTCAAGGCCTTTTGCGCGGCGCGGCCCGCAGGCGGAAAGTTCGCGCACCGGGCCACGGACGGGCCTGCCGGTGCCAGCCCTTCCATGAAATGGGTGAACCCGCCCGTGGCCTACATGCTGCATGCCGGGCTGCCCTTGCTGCGCGCGGCCGGCGTGCACCTGCCGGGCCTGCAGCCTCCCGGCAAAGGCGATGCGCGCCGCGTGGCGCTGGAAGCCTACCCGGGCATGCTGGCGCGCGCCGTGATCGGCCGCCTCAGCTACAAAAGCGACGAACCCGCACGGCAAACGCCCGAACGCCATCAGGCGCGCGTGCAATTGCTGGCGGCGCTGGAGCGCGGCGACAACCCGCTGGCGTTGCGCCTGCGTATCGACGCCGAAGAAACCCGCAACCAGTTGCTGGCGGACGGCAGCGGAGACCGGCTGGACGCCGCAATCTGCATGCTGCAGGCCGCCTGGGCTGCGGCCCGCCATGCGCAGGGCGATGCGCTCTACGGGTTGCCGCACGACCTGGACCCGCTGGAAGGCTGGATCGTCACGGCCCAGGCCTGATCTGCGCCGCACTGAAATACTCGAATCGGGAAGAGACAAGCGATGCCCACCTTTGAAACCTTGCTGGCCTTTTTCGGCGTGGCCGTGCTGCTGGGCCTGAGCCCGGGGCCTGACAACCTGTTCGTGCTCATGCAATCGGCCCAGCGCGGCTGGCGCGTGGGCCTGTGCGTGGTACTGGGTCTGTGCCTGGGGCTGGTGGTGCATACGGCGGCGGTTGCGCTGGGTTTGGCGGCACTGGTGGCTGCGTCTCCCCTGCTGTTCACCGCCATCAAGCTGTGCGGCGCCGCCTACCTGGCCTGGCTGGCCTGGGGTGCGCTGCGCGCCGTGGCCCGGCCGGGCGAGATGCCGCAGGCCGGCGCAGCCGACCCGCTGACCCCCGCACGGGCGCTGCGCTGGGTGGGGCGTGGCGTGGTGATGAACCTCACCAACCCCAAGGTGCTGATCTTCTTCCTGGCCTTTCTGCCGCAGTTCGCGGACCCCGCGCGCGGCGGCGTGGCCACGCAGGTGATGGTGCTGGGCTGCGTGTTCATGCTGGCGGCGCTGCTGGTGTTCGGTGCCATCGCATGCTGCTCGGGCTGGTTCGGCGTGCTGCTGCAGCGATCCGTGCGTGCGCAGAACTGGCTCAACCGCGTGGCCGGGCTGGTGTTCCTGGGCATGGCGGTGCGTCTGGCGCTGGTGCAGCGCTAGGGCCTGTTCACACTAGTGCGGGGCCGTGGCACAGTCCCTCCATGCTTTTTCGCTCACGCCCCTTGGTGCCATGAGCAGCGGCGTCCTCATCCAACCCATGCCACAGACCACGGCCCACACCATTGCCATTGCCCAGGTCCTGCAGATCGTGCAGGGCGTGCAGCGCAATGGCATGGATGTGCCAGCCATCCTGCGCCGCGCCGGCATTGCGCCTGCTCTGCTGGATGCGCCGCTGTCGCGCGTGACCCAGGCGCAGTACGCGGCGCTGATCCGCGTGCTGCGCCGCGTCTGCCGCGACGAGCTGTGGGGCCTGTGCCGCCATCCGCTGCCCGTGGGCAGTTTTGCCCAGGCCTGCCGCACCATGCTGCCTTGCCGCACGCTGGGCGAGGCATTGCAGGCCGGGCTGCGTTTCTACCGCCTGGTGCTGCGCGACTTCGCGCCCCGGCTGCAGGTCGTGGACGGCGTGGCCCGCATCGCCATGGTGTCGCTGCGCGAGCGCGATGCGCCGCTGGCCTATGCCGAGCGGTCCTTCTGCTTTCTGGGCTATGGCGTCATGTCGTGGCTGGTGTCGCGCAGGATAGAGCTGACGGGCGTGTGCGCGCCGGCCGGCGCCAGCATGCCGTATGGCACGGAGGCGCAGCGCCTGTTCCTGGCGCCGCTGCAGCGCGACCGCGACTTCACGGGGCTGGAGTTCGATGCGCGCTGGCTGGAGCTGCCCGTGGTGCAGACCCCTGAGAGCCTGGCCGAATTCCTGGACCAGGCGGCCATGGGTCTGGTCATCCGCTACCGCGACCGCACGCGCCTGGGCGAGCGCATCCGCCGCCTGCTGCGCCGCGATCTGGCGGGCGAGCTGCCTTCGCTGGAGCAGGTCGGCGCCGCGCTGTCCATGACGCCGCAGACGCTGCGCCGCCGCCTGCGCGACGAAGGCCTGGGTTTCCAATCCCTCAAGGACGACCTGCGCCGCGACGCGGCCATCGAGCTGCTGAACCGGCCGGAGCTGACGCTGGCCGATATCGCCGCGCGCGTGGGGTTTGCCGAGGCCAGCACCTTCCACCGCGCCTTCAAGGGCTGGACCGGCCTGCCGCCGGGCGCCTACCGGCAGGCCCAGCATCGCGGCCGCTGATCTTTTTTGCCAATCATTTTGAGACGATCGGCGATTGGTGGCTGAAGGCCTGGTGGCCACACTGTCCATGGACCCTGCCACTGCGGCAGGGCACACCGCCCCGCCAACGAGGGCGGAGCACCGAAGGACAAGGAGACAAGCCATGGAATCGAGCCGACGCGGCTGCCTGCGGGCGGCGCTGGCATGCGCTGCCAGCGCCTCACTGGGTGCCGCCCTGGGAACGGCATCGCCGATCGCCTTTGCACAGCCGGCAGGCGGTGCCTACCCGTCCAAGCCGCTGCGCATGGTGATTCCCTACCCGGCAGGCGGCGGCACCGACATCATCGGGCGCATCATTGCCCAGCAACTGAGCCAGGCCTGGGGCCAGCCCGTGGTGGTGGAGAACCGGCCGGGCTCCAGCGGCATCATCGGCGGCGACGTGGTGGCCAAGTCGCCGCCAGACGGCTACACGCTGCTGCTGGGGATCACTGCCATGATCCAGTCGCCTGCGCTGTACGCCAGGATGCCCTATGACGTGCTCAACGACTTTGCCCCCGTATCGCAGGTGGCCCTGTCCTCGGACCTGTTCGTGGTGCCGCGCGACGTGCCGGCCACGACGCTGCAGGAGTTCATCGCCCTGGTCAAGGCCCATCCGGGCAAGTACAGCAACGGCAACTACGGCAACGGCACCTCCTCGCACATGCATGGCGAGCTGCTGCGCGCCAGGGCCGGGCTGGACCTGGCGCTGATTCCCTACAAGGGCGCGGCGCCGCTGGTCAACGACGTGCTGGGCGGGCAGCTGTCGTCGGGCTTCATCGATGTGTCCTCGGCCAATGCGCACCTGAAGTCGGACAAGATCCGCATCCTGGCCATCACCGGCATGCAGCGCCACCCGGCGCTGCCCGAGGTGCCCACGTTTGCCGAGCTGGGCCTGGCCGGCTTCGAGGCCAATGGCTGGTTCGCCACCTTCGTGGCGGCGGGAACGCCGCGGCCCATCGTGGACCGGCTCTCGGCGGAGGTGCGGCGCATCGTGGCCACGCCCGAACTCAGCGGCCGCCTGGCCTCCATGGGCCTGCGCCCGGTGGGCGGCACGCCCGAGGAATTGGCCTCCGTCATGGCGCGCGACATGCCGCGCTGGGCGCGCATCGTGAAGGAGGCGGGAATCAGGCTGGAGTAGCCGATGCAGTCTGCGCCCGGTCCTGGCCCGACTGAACGGGCTGTGGCCAGGCGGGCTGGGGTGGGCGCAACTGCTCCAGCACCCGGCTGAGCCGGAGCACGCCCAGGTCGTCGAACCGGCGGCCTGCGATCTGCACGCCTATGGGCAGCTGCCCGTCATGCCCGCAGGGCACGGATGCGGCGGGCTGTTCGGACATGTTGTAGGGCACGGTAAAGGCAATGTGCTCCAGCGGCCGCAGCGGGTCGTTGGTGGGGCTGGGCAGGTGGGCCGGGAAAGCCGTGATCGGCGCCACGGGCGACAGCACATAGTCGTAGGCCGCCGTGGCCCGCACCGTGGCCGTGCGCAGAAGGTGCGACTGCTGGCTGGCCACGAACAGCTGCGTGGCTGTCAGTGGCGCGGCACTGTCGGCCCATTCGCGGATGAAGGGCAGGATCACGCGGCGCTGCGCGTCCGTCAGCGACTGCATTTCCACATGTGATCGCATGCGCCAGAAATGGTCGAGGCCGTCGAGCATGTCGCGGGTGAGCCAGGGCTCGATGCGCTCGATGTGCGCGCCGGCCGATTCCAGCCAGGCCGCAGCCTGCTCCACCACGGCGCGCACGCGGGGCTGCAGGGGAAGGCCGCAGCCGGCATCCAGCAGCAGGCCTATGCGCAGGCCGCGCACCTGGGCAGGGTCCATGTCGAAGCTGTCCCATGCAATCTCCTGGTGCGGCAGGCCCATGCTGTCGCGTGCATCGGGCAGGGACAGCACCTGCATCATCAGCGCGGCGTCGGCCACGCTGCGGGTCATGGGACCTGCGCAGCGGCCGGTGTAGGGCGGGTCGATGGGCACGCGGCCCAGGCTGGGCTTGAGGCCGAAGATGCCGCACCAGCCCGCCGGCAGGCGGATGGAGCCGCCGATGTCCGTGCCCACGTGCAACGGCCCGTAGCCGGCCGCCGCAGCGGCGCCCGCACCGGCGCTGGAGCCGCCCGGCGTCTTGTCCGGATCCCAGGGGTTGAAGGTGTTGCCGTGCAGCGAGGACAGGCCGGACGACAGCATGCCGTAGTCGGGCATGGTGGTCTTGGCGAAAAGGATGGCGCCTGCCTCGCGCAGGCGTGCAGCGGGTGGGGCATCCAGCGGGGCCGCGACCTGCGGCATGGCGGCCGTGCCCACGGGCGTGGGATCGCCGCGCGTGGCGATGTTGTCCTTGACCGTGGCGGGAACGCCGTCGAGCAGGCCGGCCGGCTCGCCACGCAGCCAGCGGGCCTCGCTCTCGCGGGCCCGGGCCAGGGCGGCCTCGGGGCGCAGCAGGTAGGTGGCGTGCAGGGCCGGCTCCCAGCGCTGCACATGGGCCAGCAGGTCGTGCATGACCTCGACGGGCGAGAGGCTGCGGTCCCGGTAGGCGCGCAGCAGCGCATGGGCGGGCAGGTCGTGCAGGGCCTGTGTTGTTCCAGTCATCGCGGCGTCCTCGAAGATGGCGGTTCTTGCGGCAGATCTGGCGCAGTGTGGCCCGGTGCCACCGGCGCGCCTGTCGCCTGTGGCTCAGCCTGTGCGCGGTTCAGGTGGCCCAGGACAGTGCGGAGAGATCGTTGACGAAGACGGGCATGTCCTTCCACAGTCCGCGCAGATTCTTGTTGGCCACGGTGACCCATTGCGGCGTGTAGAGGAAGGCGTGCACGCAATCCTGGGCCAGCAGGCGCTGCGCATCGCCCAGCAGGCGCGAGCGGTCGGCGGGGCGCGAGGCGTTCTTGATCTTGTCGTACAGCTCGTTGAACTGGGACGACTGGTAGCCCCAGTAGTAGTCGGGCTTGGCGAAGTTGCCCAGGTCGAAGGGCTCGACATGGGAGATCAGCGTCAGGTCGTAGTTCTTGAGCGTGTAGGTGCCCGACAGCCACTGCGCCCATTCGACGTTCTGCAGCTTGGCGCGGATGCCGATCTTGGCCAGCTGCGCGGCAATCACCTCGCCGCCCTGGCGCGCGTAGGGCGTGGGCGGCAGGGTCATGGTCAGCTCCAGCGGCGTCTTGACGCCGGCCTCGGCCAGCAGCGCCTTGGCCTTTTCCACGTCGAAGGGGTTGATGCCCGTGGTGTCCACGTAGCCGAAGGCCGTGGGCACGTAGTAGCTGCCAATGGGCAGGCCGTAGCCGTCGCCCGCGCCGTCGATGACGGCCTTGCGGTCGATGGCGGCGGCGATGGCGCGGCGCACCCGCGCATCGTTCAAGGGCTTGCGCGCGTTGTTCATGGCCAGGATGGTCTTGGCCCGCGAGCCGCTGACCACGACCTGGAAGCGCCCGTTGGCCTTGAACTGGGCCACGCTGCGCGGCGTGACGCGCGGGAAGGCGTCGACATCGCCGGCCAGCAGTGCGGCCACCTGGGCTGCAGGGTCGGAGATGAAGCGGAAGGTGGCACGGCGAATGCGCAGGCCGGGGGCCGTGCGGTACCGGGGCCAGGCCGTGAGCGTGACCGAGGCGCCCTTGTTCCAGTTGCCCAGCTGGTAGGGGCCCGTGCCCACGGGGCGCGTGGCGTTGGTGGCAGCGCTCTTGGGCTCCACGATGATGGAGGTCGCCTGCCCCAGCACGAAGAGGAAGTCGGGGTCGATGTCCTTGTTGGTGACGACCACCGTGTGGTCATCCACCACGCGCGTGGACAGGGCGGCGAAGGTGCGCTTGTCCTTGTTGGTGCTCTTGTCGTCGCCCGCGCGGTCGAAGGAGTACTTCACGCTGTGGGCGTTGCAGGGCTCGCCGTTCTGGAAACTCACACCCTTGCGCAGGCGGAAGGTGTAGGTCTTGAGGTCGGGCGAGACCTCCCAGCTTTCGGCCAGCAGCGGGGAGACGCTGCCGTCCGGATTGATCTTGGTCAGCGTCTCGAACAGGTTGTAGAGCACGATCTCGCCAATGGACGATGCGGCGCCGGCCGTGGGGTCCAGCCCCGGCGGCTCCAGCGTCATCGCCAGCGTGACACTGTCCTTGCGGCCCTGGGCCAGCGCAGGCCAGGGCATCAGCAGGGGCAGGCCGGCAGCAGCGGAGCTGGCCAGCAGGGAACGGCGATTGAACATGAACAGGTCTCCGGAAATTCTTGCAGATGGGTCATGGGCCGCTGGCTGCGGCCTGCAGCAGTGTTTTTACACCAGCGCGCGCGTGCGCGTGGCCATGAGGGCCCGGTCCGCTCCGGTGGTTGTCAGCTTTCGGCTTTCAGGCTCGGTGCTGCAGGGCGATGCGTGGCACGGCCCGTACCAGGGCCTGGGTGTAGGGATGCTGCGGGGCGTGGAACAGTTGCTGCGGAGCCCCGCGCTCGACGATGCGGCCTTCGCTCAGCACGATGGCGTCGTCGCACAGGTGCTGGACCACGGCCAGGTCGTGGCTGATGAACAGGTAGGACAGGCCCAGCTGCTGCTGCAGATCGCGCAGCAGGTTCAGTACCTGGGCCTGCACCGAGACGTCGAGGGCGCTCACGGGCTCATCGGCCACGATGAGGCGGGGTCGCGTGACCAGGGCGCGTGCAATGGCGATGCGCTGGCGCTGGCCGCCCGAGAATTCATGCGGGTACTTGTCCAGGTCCTGCACGCGCAGCCCGACCTGCTCCAGCGTGGCGCGGGCCAGGTCGCGCCGGGCTGCGCGCTCGGGCGGTGCAGGCTGGGCGGTCAGGGGCTCGCAGACGATGTGTTCCACCGTCATGCGCGGGTCCAGCGAACCGTAAGGATCCTGGAACACCATCTGGAAATCGCGGCGCGCCATGCGCAGTGCCTGGTTGCCGAGCCGGTGCAGATCCTGGCCCAGCAGCTGCACGCTGCCGGCGCTGGGAGTGTCCAGCGCCATGACCAGGCGTGCCAGCGTGGACTTGCCGGAACCCGACTCGCCCACCACGCCCAGGCTGCGCCCCGCCGTCAGCGTGAAATCCACGCCGCGCAGCGCATGCACCTGCTCCGGCGCACGCCACAACGAGCGGCGTGGCAGCCGGTAGCTGCGGGCCAGGTCCGTCACCTGCAGCAGGGGCGGCTCGGCAGCGGCCGGTGCCTGGCGGTCGTGCTCCGTCATGTGCTACGGCCCTGCGTATGCATGCCCGGCGCAATGGCCTCGGAGCGCAGGCAGCGCACCACATGCGGCTGTGCCCAGGCCTGCAGGGCAGTGGGCATGGGCCGCTGCGGGCGCTCCAGCACCAGGGCGCGCGGGCGCTCGCTGTGGCAGGTGGGCTCGGTATAGCTGCAGCGGCCCGCGAAGGCGCAGCCGGCTGGCAGGTCCACCAGCTCGGGCACGGTGCCGGCAATGGTGGGCAACCGCGCCGGCGGCTGGTGGCCTGGCCCCGAAAGCTCCAGCTGTGGCCTGGCGGCGAACAGGCCGCGCGTGTAGGGATGGGCGCGGCGCGCGAAGATGGCCTCGGTCATGCCGCTTTCGACCACGGTGCCGCCGTACATCACCTGAAGCTGCTCCACGTTTTGCGCGATCACTCCCAGATCGTGCGAGATCAGCAGCAAGGCCATGGAGTGCTCGGCCACCAGTTCCTGCAGCAGATCCAGGATTTGCTGCTGCACGGTCACGTCCAGCGCCGTGGTAGGTTCGTCGGCGATCAGCAGGTCGGGCCCGCAGGCCAGGGCCATGGCGATGGTGATGCGCTGGCGCTGGCCGCCCGAGAACTGGTGCGGATAGTCATCAAAGCGCTGGGCTGCGCGGGCAATGCCCACGCGCTCCAACAGGGCCACTGCGCGCTCGCGCGCGGCCTGGCGGCCCAGGCGCTGGTGGTGGCGCAGCGGCTCGGCCACCTGGCGGCCGATGCCGTGCACGGGGTTGAGGGCCGTCATGGGCTCCTGAAACACCATGGCCATGCGGTTGCCGCGCAGGCGGCACAGCGCGCGCTCGTCCATGTCCAGCAGCTCCTGGCCGTTGAGCCGGATGCTGCCGTCCACCTGCGCATGCTCCGGCAGCAGGCCCATCAGCGCCAGGGCGGTCAGCGACTTGCCGCAGCCCGACTCGCCGATCAGGCCCAGCGTGGCGCCGCGCTCCAGGATGAATTCCAGGTTCTGCACGGCACGCGCGCGGCCGCGCGGGGTTTGCAAGGTGATGGTGAGGCCGGAGACTTCGAGCAGGGGCATGGGCGCGTGCCTTCCTCAGCGCTGGCGCGACAGGCGCGGGTCGAGCAGATCGCGCAGCCCGTCGCCCAGCAGGTTGAGCCCGAGCACGGACAGTGCAATGGCCAGGCCCGGCCACACGGCCAGCAGCGGGGCCTGGAACATGAGGGTCTGGGCCTCGCTGAGCATGCGGCCCCAGGAGGCCTGCGGCGGCTGCGTGCCCAGGCCCAGATAGGACAGGGCGGCCTCCGCCAGAATGGCCAGCGCGAACTGTATGGTGGCCTGCACCACCAGCACGGGCAGGATGTTGGGCAGCACATGGCGCCAGGTGATGCTGGCGCGGCCATGGCCGCAGGCGCGTGCAGCCAGCACGTATTCACGTGCCCAGACCGCCTTGGCCGATGCCCGCGTGATGCGCGCAAAGGTGGGAATGTTGAAGATGCCGATGGCAATGATGGCGTTGACGATGCCCGCGCCGAACACGGCCGTGAGCATGATGGCCGATAGCAGCGCAGGAAAGGCGAAACTGAAATCGGCCAGCCGCATGATGGCCTCTTCCACCCAGCCCCGGCAGGCCGCGGCGACCAGTCCCAGCACCACGCCCATCGACAGCCCGATGCCCACGGCGATCACGCCGACCAGGATGGAACTGCGCGCGCCCAGGAACAGCAGCGAGGCCACATCGCGCCCATAGGCATCGGTGCCCAGCCAGTGCAGGCTGCCGGGTGCGGCCAGCTTGGCATCCAGGTCCATGTCGTAGGCCGAGCCCGGCGTCCACCACAAGGACAGCAGCGCGGTGAGCAGCAGCAGCGCGGTCAGCATGGCACCCAGCATGAAGCTGCGGTGGCCCAGCATGCGCCGGCCCAGGCTGGCCGGCCTGCTGAGGGTGACCGCCCGCGTGGGCCGATGGCCCGGTGGCGCAGCGGTCGGCGAAACAGGGTTGCCTGGCTGGCTCATATGTCGCTGGCCTCGATGCGTGGATCAATGGCTGCATACAGCACATCCACGATGAAGTTGATGACCACCACCATGGCCGCCAGCAGCAGCACGCAGTTGCGCACGACGATGAGGTCGCGGTTGGCGATGGACTGGAAGATCAGCCGGCCCAGGCCCGGCAGGTAGAACACGTTCTCCACCACGATGGTGCCGGCCAGCAACTGGGCAAACTGCAGCCCCATGACCGTGAGCACGGGAATCATGGCATTGCGCAGCACGTGGCCCCAGAGCACGGCGCGGCGCGGCAGGCCCTTGGCGCGGGCCGTGCGAACGAAGTCCTCGCGCAGCACTTCCAGCACGGCCGAGCGCGTGATGCGCGCCAGGATGGCCGCCTGCACCACGGCCAGCGAGATCGCCGGCAGCAGCAGGGCCTGCAGTGCGGGCAGGACGCCGCCGCCATCGGCCTCGCTCCAGCCTGGAAAGCCGCCTGCGGAAAACCATTGCAGCTTCACCGAGAACACCAGGATCAGCAGGATGGCGAACCAGAAATTCGGGATGGCAATGCCGATCTGCGCCAGGCCCATGACGCCCAGGTCGCCCCATCGGTTGTGGCGCGAGGCGGCATAGATGCCCGCTGCCAGGGCCAGCACGGTGGTGATGAGCATGGCCATCACGGCCAGCGGGGCGGTCACTGCCAGGCGCTCCAGCACCAGATCGCTGACCGGTGTGCTGTAGGCGTAGCTCAGTCCCATGTCGCCATGCAGCAGCCCCTGCAGCCACTGCAGGTAGCGCTGCCAGGCTGGCTGGTCCAGTCCCAGCTGCTCGGCCAGCGCCTGCACGGCCTCGGGGGCGGCATCGGGCCCCATCAGCGTCTGGGCCGCATTGCCGGGCAGCACTTCCAGCACGCCGAACACCACGGCCGAGGCGCCCAGCAGCGTGGCTGCCAGCATCAGCAGGCGCTTGAGCAGGAAGACGCTCATGGGCAGTCGGCCTTGGCACGGTGTTGGGCTGTCACGTCGGCGGAATGTGTGTGGGTGGTTCTTGGCGGGCCCGAATGGTACTGCGCACGGCCCATGCGCGCAGCATAGCGGCCTTTGAAGGTGCATCGCTCCGTGCCGATCCGGCGCGTATGCTTGCCCGTGCAGCCTTCATGCGTATGAAGGGGGCAGGATAATGGCGCAATGACTGATGCCACCTTGCTGCAAGGCCCGTTCGGGATGCAAGGGCCTGCCCGGCCCGGAGCGTGGCGTGCGCTTGCGAGGGACCTGCCATGGCTTTGATGATCACCGACGAATGCATCAACTGCGATGTCTGCGAACCTGAGTGCCCCAACGATGCAATCTCCATGGGCGAGGAGTACTACGAGATCGAGCACAGCAAGTGCACGGAATGCGTGGGGCATTTCGATGAACCCCAGTGCGTGCAGATCTGCCCCGTGGCCTGCATTCCCGTGAATCCCGCCCACGTGGAAGACCGCGAGACGCTGATGCAGAAATACCTGCGTCTGCAATCCCAGGCTCCCGCCGCTTCCTGATCGCTCAGCCCTTGTCGCTCTCGGCTGTGGCCGGGCGCACGGGCTTGGGGCGTGGAGGCTTGGTGGTGTGGATCAGCAAGGTCGCCTTGTCCATGTCGCCCGCCTGCAGCTCGGGCCAGGCCTTGAGCGAATGGGCAATGCTGTCCTCGATCAGCTGGCGCTGGTCGGGCGCGGGCTTCTTGAGCACCCAGTTGGCGACTTCGGCCTTGTGCCCCGGGTGGCCTATGCCGATGCGCAGCCGCCAGTAGTCGGCCGAGCCCAGCTGGGCATGGATATCGCGCAGGCCGTTGTGGCCGCCGTGGCTGCCGCCGCGCTTGAGCTTGACCTGGCCTGGGGCGAAGTCCAGTTCGTCATGGACCACGAGGACCTCCTCGGGCTGGATCTTGAAAAAGCGCGCCAGCGCGCCCACCGATTTGCCGGACAGGTTCATGAAGGTCTGCGGCTCGAGCAGCCAGACACTCTCGCCACGCACGCTGGCGCGGGCCATGAGGCCGAAGTAGCTGCGCTCGGGCACCAGGTGGACCTTGAGTTCGCGCGCCAGCGCATCTATCCACCAAAAACCCGCGTTGTGGCGGGTGTCCTCATACTCCGGCCCGGGATTGCCCAGGCCGACAAACAATTTGATCATCGGGCGATTATCTCCATGGCGGCCTCAGCAGGCAGGCGATGGTGTTCACCATGCAAAAGGCCCACGCGAGGTGGGCCTTTTGCAGGTTGCGGCAGCCGCAGCCGCCGCAAGGGAAAGCCAAGAATTACTTCTTGCCCTTCTTTGCCGGAGCGGCCGGAGCCGCTGCGGGAGCTGCGGATGCATCAGGAGCCACTTCGGGCAGCTTGATGGAGATCAGGGCCGGGTTCTTGTTGGAGCCGCGCACCACAGCCTTCACGCCGTTGGGCAGCTTGACGTTCTGCAGGCCCAGGGTCGACTTGGAGGTCAGGCCGCTCAGGTCCACCTTGATGAACTCGGGCAGTTGAGCGGGCATGCACACCACGTCCAGTTCATGGATCAGGGGAGTGATGGTGCAGTTCTCGACCTTGACGGCCTGGGACTGTTCCATGCCTTCGAAGTGCAGCGGCACCTTCAGGTGAACCTTGGTCTTGTCGTCAACGCGCTGGAAGTCCACGTGCAGGATCAGCTGCTTGTAGGGGTGGAATTGCACGTCGCGCAGCACGACCTTGGAGGTCTGGCCGTTGACTTCCATGTCCAGAACGCTGGAATGGAACACTTCCTTCTTCAGGGCGTGCCACAGGGCGTTGTGATCGATCTCGATCAGTTGGGCTTCGGCAGCACCGCCGTAGACGATGCCAGGGGCCTTGCCCGAATTGCGCAGACGGCGGCTCGCACCCGTACCTTGCTTGGCGCGCTCAAAAGCGACGAATTGCATAACTAACTCCTAGATGGATGGACCGCGACCAGCCTCATCCGTTGATAAAAGAACGCCTGCCCCGTGCGGAACAGGCTGCTCTTGCGGTGTCCCGGGATGGTCCTGAAACCATCCCGGAACGCGCAAACCTCCCGAAGGAGGTTTGCTGGTTCAGACCACAGGGGCCGATATTTTATTCGGAGAACAGGCTCAGCACCGAATCGCCGGTGGAAATCCGCTGGATTGTCTGGGCAATCAGGGGGGCCACGGACAGTTGGCGGATCTTGCCGCAAGCCTGGGCTTCGGCGCTCAGAGGAATGGTGTTGGTCACCACGACCTCGTCCAGTGCACTGCCGTTGCCGATGCGCTCGATGGCCGGACCCGAGAAGATCGGGTGCGTGCAATAGGCGTAGACGCTCTTGGCACCACGCTGCTTGAGCACTTCGGCTGCCTTCACCAGGGTGCCGGCGGTGTCGATCATGTCATCCATGATCACGCAGTTGCGGCCGTCGATGTCGCCGATCACGTGCATGACTTCGGAGACGTTGGCCTTGGGGCGGCGCTTGTCGATGATGGCCAGGTCGCAGCCCAGCTGCTTGGCCAGCGCACGGGCACGGACCACGCCACCCACGTCGGGCGAGACAACGATCAGGTCTTCGTAGTTCTTCTGGCGCAGATCGCCCAGCAGCACCGGCGTGGCATAGATGTTGTCCACGGGGATGTCGAAGAAACCCTGGATCTGGTCTGCGTGCAAGTCCATGGTCAGCACGCGCTCGACACCCACGGCCTGCAGCATGTTGGCCACGACCTTGGCCGTGATCGGCACGCGGGTGGAGCGCGGGCGGCGGTCCTGGCGGGCATAGCCGAAGTAGGGAATCACCGCGCAGATGCGCTCGGCCGATGCACGCTTGAGGGCGTCCACCATGACCAGCAGTTCCATCAGGTTGTCGTTGGTCGGTGCGCAGGTCGATTGCACGACGAAGACGTCGCGCGTACGCACGTTCTGCTTGATCTCGACGGCGACTTCTCCATCGGAGAAGCGACCCACGTCGGCTGCACCCAGCGTGGTGCCGAGGTGCTGAACGATTTCAGCGGCCATGCCAGGATTGGCATTGCCGGTGAAGACCATGATGTCAGGATGATGTGAATGCATTGAGCGCCCCAGTACGATGGGTTTGCCTTGACGCGAAAGACGTTTGGCAGGGGAGGAAGGACTCGAACCCTCGCATGCCGGAATCAAAATCCGGTGCCTTTACCAACTTGGCGACTCCCCTACACAGGCCCTCTGCCGCAGGCAGACAGCCTATAAACTCTCATCTTTGAGCCAATCCTTGAGGGGATGGGCCTGCAGATTCCTGCAAACTCTGACATTCCAGACGCCTGGGGCATTCTGGAAGTCGATTGTTTGCGTCAGTGGTGCAAATACTGCACTTCCCGAGCCCGTCATTCTAGCACGCAGTTTGAAGGACTTGAGCCAATCAATGGCTTTTTTCACTTCAGGCTGCAGCCTTTCGGCGACGGGCTGCAAGTCGTTCTGGCCAAAGCCATAGTGATCTGCAGCAAAGTCGGCGATTGTAGCATGGGCATGATCGCGCTTGAGGTCGGGGGCGCGGAAGATGGACAGGGTTTCCAGTCCCGCCTCGGGCTTGACCACCACGAACCGCTGGGGCGGCAGGGCATGGCTGTGCTCCAGCGGCGTGATGTGCTCGCCTATGCCCTCCACCCAGGCGGAGCTGCCGCACAGAAAGAAGGGCACATCTGCGCCCAGACCCAGTCCAATGCGTTGCAGTTCGCGCCGGGTCAGGTTCAGTTGCCACAGGCGGTTCAGCGCCATGAGGGTGGATGCCGCATCCGACGATCCTCCGCCCATCCCGGCCTGTGCCGGCAGGCGCTTTTCCACGCCTATGTGCACGCCCTGGCTGCAGCCGGTGGCCTGTTGCAGCGCGCGTGCGGCCCGCATGATGAGGTCGTCGGCAGGAAGGGGCATGCCCGAGAGGTCCTCGCGGCTGACGTTGCCGTCGCCGCGCTTGTCGAAGTGCAGCGTGTCGTGCCAGTCCAGCAGCATGAAGACCGATTGCAGCAGGTGGTAGCCATCGTCTCGGCGGCCGGTGATATGGAGGAACAGGTTGAGCTTGGCCGGAGCCGGCACGTCGTGGAGCGAGCGCATGGGCTGGAGAGGATGAGAGGGGTGGAGGCGGGTGCGGCGGGATGCGGGGCAGAGGGCGCGCCCGGCGCAAATCAGGGTGTGTCGAGCACGATGCGCAGCGCTGCCGGCGGCTGCGGGTCATGGCGCCGGGCGGACAGGCGGCCCTGCTCCATGCGGGAGAGGTCGACCTGCCAGCCTGCGGCTGCGGTGGCCCGGCCCTGCAGCCAGTCGAACAGGGCGGCGATGGGCAGGTCGCTGCCCGTCAGCTCTTGCACCAGCGTGGGCAGCGAGTCCGAGGTCTTGCGGTCCTCGCCTTGCTGCAGGCTGGCCTGTCCTGGCGCCCAGAGCAGGCGCGCCAGCGTCGATCCCAGGGGGGTGAACAGCAGCAACTCGCCGCGCTGGGGGGTGCCCAGCAGCTCGAAGCCTGCGCTGAAGGATTGGTTCTGCGCATCTTCCACCTGCAGCGCCAGTCGGCCCGACCAGTGCCCGGCGGCGGCCGGTGCTGCTGCATCGGCCTGGAGCTGGCGGGGTGGCAGGGCGCAGCCGGCCAGAGTCAGCAGCGCCGTGGCAGCAGCCGTGGCGCACAGCTGCCGGCGGATGAGCATGGGGCGCAAACGATGGGACACGGGGTGGGGCACGGCGCGGCGGCTCAAAGCGAGACGCCCAGGCGGCGCAGGGTGTCGCGCAGCGTGGTGTTGTCGGGGCTGGAGGCCAGGCCCTGGCGCCAGATCTTCTGCGCGCGTTCGCGATCGCCCTTGACCCAGAGCACCTCGCCCAGGTGCGCCGCGATCTCCACGTCGGGGCGGGAGGCGTAGGCGCTTTCAAGCAGCTTGAGCGCTTCGTCCAGGTTGCCTTGGCGGAATTTCACCCAGGCCAGGCTGTCGGTGATGAAGGGGTCGCCTGGCGACATCTCCAGCGCCTTGCCCACGAGCTTTTCTGCTTCGTCCAGATGGATGCCGCGCTCGGCGAAGGAGTAGCCCAGCGCGTTGTAGGCATGCTGGAAGTCGGGCCGGCGCGCGATGATGCCGCGCAGCAGCCGCTCCATTTCGTCATGCTTGCCGATGCGCTCCGCGAGCAGGGCCGTGTCGTAGGCCAGTTCGGCGTCTTCGGGGTCCTGTTTTTGCAGCTCGGCCTGCAGCGCATAGGCCTGGGCATTCTGATTGGCGTCGCGCAACAACTGCACTTCGGCCAGGCGCTTGAGCCGTTGCTGGCTGGGGCCGCTGGCAGGCACGGCTTCGATCAGGGCGCGCGCTTCCTTGAGCTTGCCCTGGCGTGCAAGCAGGCTCGCTCGGCGCGCCTGCACGCTCAGCAGGTTGGGGGCATCGTCGATGCGGCGCAGCAGGGCGTCGGCCTCGTCGAACCTGCCTTGCTTTTCAGCGATCTGTGATTGCAGCAGGTAGTACTGGGACTGGCCGGCGCTGCGCGCCACGCCGGCAGGAATCTGCGGCACGAGCTTGCCGAAGCGCTCGGTGGACGCCTGCGCCGCACCCACATCGTTCGTTTGCAGCTGCAGGGCGGCCAGCGTGGCCCAGGCTTCGGCGTAGTCGGGCGAATCCATGGTGATGGAGACCAGTTGCTGCCGGGCCTCGTCCAGGCGCTGCTGACCCAGCAGCACGCGGGCATAGGCCATGCGCATCTGGGCTGACGGGTTCTTGGCCAGGTAGCGCTTGACGATGGGTTCCGCCTCCGGCATGCCGGCTTCCAGCAGCTCCATGGACAGCAGGGCCACGGGGCCTGTGTCGGGTGTCAGCGCCTGGGCCTTTTGCACGGCCTGCATGGCTGCGGCCTTTTGCCCGGCGCCCAGGCGCATGTGGCCGATGGTGGCCCAGGCCAGCGGGCCGCTGGCCGGATTATCGGTTTCGCCGGCCATAGCCTGCTCGACCACATCGGCAGCAAGGGCCTTGTCGCTGGCGTTGTTGTAGAGCTGGGTGATGCCCAGATAGGTGGCGGGCTTGGACGGAGCGGGCGTGGCCTCGATCTCGCGCTTGAGATAGCTGCCGGTATCGGCGATGCGGTTCAGCGCAACGAGGATCTGGAGCACGAAGCGGTTGGCATCGCGTGACTGGGGAAAGGCGTCCAGCCAGGCGCGGGCATTGGCCAGTGCGCGCTCACCGGAGCGCGACTGCAGCGCCAGTTCCGTGCCACGGCGGTACAGCTGCTCGCTGCCGCTGGTGCGCGCAGCCTCCATCATCATGGCCTGGGCATCGCCCAGCGCGCCTTCGCTGGCAGCGATTTCGCCGACCAGGATCTCGTAGAACAGTTCGGCGTTGAGTGCTGCGCGCTCCTCTTCGGCAGACGCGGCGGCGGACGATGGAGGTTCCGGGGATTCCGTCTCGATGGTGGCTGCGGTCTTGCCAGGCAGAGCCCAGGCAGTGGCGGAACCCATGGCCAGGGCTGCTGCCACGGCGAGTCCCTGAAGGCGAAGGCGATGATCCATCGAATCATAATAATCGAAGCCTCGGCCCGCATTTCGCACAACCTCAGTACAACCCGGATCGCATGCCCGAATTGCCAGAAGTAGAAGTCACGCGGCGTGCGTTCGCCTCGCAGATCGCCGGAGCGCGCATTGAATCCGTGGCGCTGGGCAAGCCATTGCGCTGGCCTCTGGGCATTGCCCCCGAGCTTCTGACCGGGCGCGAGGTGCACAGCGTGCGCCGGCGCGGCAAGTACCTGCTGATGCAGCTGAGCGAAGGCCTGCTCATGCTGCATCTGGGCATGTCGGGCAGCCTGCGTTTCGTGGCGCCGCACGAGCTGCCGCTGGGTCCGGCGGGCGCGCATGACCATTTCGATCTGCACACCAGCAAGGGCCAGCTGCGCCTGCACGATCCGCGCCGGTTCGGTGCGGTGATGTATGTGCCGGCCGAGAACGATCCCTGGGCGCGCAGGCTGCTGGACCATCTGGGAATGGAGCCGCTGGATGACAGCTTCCTGTTCGAGACCTTCAAGGCCGGTCTGAAGGCCAGCCGTACGCCCATCAAGCAATTGCTGCTGAGCGGCAGCGTGGTGGTGGGCGTGGGCAATATCTATGCGTCCGAAGTGCTGTTCATGGCACGCATTGCGCCCACGCAGCCGGCCTGCGAGGTGGGGCCGCGCAAGGTGCGCCGGCTGTTCGAGGAGATTCGCCGCGTGCTGGAACTGGCGGTGGAGCAAGGGGGCACGACGCTGCGTGATTTCTCGGCGCCCGACGGCATGGCAGGCCACTTCCAGCTGCAGGCCAAGGTGTATGGCCGCGAGGGCCAGCCCTGCACGCATTGCGGCTCGCCCATACAGCTGCTGCGCCAGGGCCAGCGCAGCACCTACTTTTGCGCGCGGTGTCAGAAAGCGTGAGATGGCCTCAAAAAGAGGAGCGGATTCTCAACGTCTCGTAACGCTTGTGGAGGCCAATCTGCGCGAGATTCATATCGGGTCTGTGCGGGAGGCTCACATTTCTGAAAAATCACCCCTCAGCCGCGCTGGATTGATGGTGAAATATTGTTTCATTTGTAAATAAACGATGTTTTGCCCTGAATCCCCCCGTTCCAGGGGCCGGCCTTGGGGCGCTGCTGCGGGCAAAACGGGGCGACGGTGCTATATTTTGATGAGAAAAGGCATCACGCTTGCGGCGCAATGTCGAGGCGATCACTAAGCATCGGCAGGCATTGGCGATGCAATGGCGGGGGAAACACGTGGGACCATCATTCAACGAGCAATTCGACCAGCACGGTGCATGGCGCCGTGGCTTTGCGCAGCAATTGCATGCGCTGCGCGAATGGTTGCAGTCCCAGGAGCTGCTGGATGTCGCTGTGCAGGAGCGGCTGCAGCGGCTGGAAGCCCAGGTGCGCGGCGACAAGGTCATGGTGGCCTTCGTGGCCGAGTTCTCCCGCGGCAAGTCCGAGCTGATCAACGCAGTCTTCTTCGCCCACTACGGCCGCCGCCTCATGCCGGCCAGCGCAGGTCGCACCACCATGTGCCCGGCCGAGCTGGGCTGGGAAGCCGAACTGCAGCCCAGCCTGCGCCTGCTGCCCATCGATACGCGCGAATCGCTGGAAAGCCTGGGCCAGTGGCGCGCCCGGCCGGAGGCCTGGCTGCAGCTGCCGCTGGATGTGAACAATGCCCAGCAGATTGCCGACACGCTGGCCAAGGTGGCCGAGGTGCGCAAGGTGTCGGTGGATCTGGCGCGAACCTGGGGCTTCTGGCATGACGATGACCAGGGCGGCAATCCCTTCGTGGATGAGCAGGGCCTGGTGGAGGTGCCCATGTGGCGCCACGCGCTGATCAACATGCCCCATCCCCTGCTCAAGCAGGGGCTGGTCATTCTGGATACGCCCGGCCTGAATGCCGTGGGTGCCGAGCCCGAGCTGACCGTCAACCTCATCCCCCAGGCCCACGCCGTGGTCTTCGTGCTGGCGGCCGATACCGGCGTGACCAAGTCCGACCTGGCCATCTGGCGCGACCATGTGCTGCCGCCCGATGCGGCGTCGGGCCAGCAGGCACTGGCCGATTCGCGTCTGGTGGTGCTCAACAAGATAGATACGCTGTGGGATAGCCTCAGCTCCGCGACGCAGGTGCAGGCCCAGCTGCAGCGCCAGCGCCAGGAATCGGCCCAGATGCTGGGCCTGCCTGTGGAGCGGGTGTTGCCCGTGTCGGCACAAAAGGGCCTGGTGGCCAAGGTGTCCGGCAACGAGGCGCTGCTGCAGGCCAGCGGGCTGCCCATGTTCGAGAACATGCTGGCCGAGGGCATCATGGGCCAGCGCCAGAAGGTGCTGCAGACGGCTGTCAGGGCCAATGTGCAGCAGTTGCAGGTCGAGGTGGAGCGCGTGCTCAATATCCGCCGCCGCGACCTGGACGACCAGATGGCCGAGCTGCGCAGCCTGCGCGGCAAGAACGCCAGCGTGATTGCCTCCATGCGCAACCGCATCGAGAGCGAGCAGCGCGATTTCGATGCCAGCGCCGCCAGGATCCAGGCCGTGCGCCTGGTGCACATGCGCATGCTGCGCGACATCTTCCGGCAGCTCGGTTCCAGCGCGCTCAAGCAGGAACTGGTCGATCTCAAGGAGGCGCTGGAGCAGCGCGGCCTGAAGCTGGGCGCGCGCAAGGTCTACGCGGAAACCTTCGAACGCCTGCGCACCGTGGCGACCCGGGCCCAGGCGCAGGCCGGCGAGATCCAGTCCATGCTGGGCGCGACCTTCAAGGAACTCAATGCCGAGTTCGGCTTCTCGCTGCAGGCTCCTGCGCAGCTGGAGCTGACCGAGTTCGGTGGCGACCTGCAGCGCATCGAGGCCAGCTACACCCAGTACCTGGGCCTGGGCCACGCGCTCAGGCGCAGCAATCCCGCGTTTGCCCAGCGGCTGATCAAGGCCCTTGCCATGCGTCTGCGCACGGTCTTCGAGTCTGCGGCCAACGACGTGGACATGTGGAGCAAGTCCGCCACGGCCCAGCTGGATGCCCAATTGAAAGAGCGCAAGCGCAGCTTTGCCCGCCGCATCGAAGCGGTGGACCGCATCCAGAATGCGGCTTCGGGCCTGGTCGAGCGCATTGCCGAAATCGAGGCCGCCGACGAACAGCTCACGGCCTTGCAGCTGCAGCTGGGACAGGCCACCATGGAACTGCTGCAACCCCTGTCGCCCACGCCCGCCTTCCCCGGCCTGGCAAAGGCTGCACAGGAAACTTCACTGACTGCTTGATATCTTGACCTTTCCCTCGATTGCCACGCCCGTCGTGCAGTGGCAGGCGTCGCATGGACGCAATCACCTGCCCTGGCAGCAGACGCGCGATCCCTACCGCGTCTGGCTCTCTGAAATCATGCTGCAGCAGACCCAGGTGAGCACCGTACTGGGCTACTACCAGCGCTTCCTTGATGCCTTTCCCGATGTCGCCAGCCTCGCGGCCGCGCCGCAGGATGCCGTGCTGGCGCTGTGGAGCGGCCTGGGCTACTACAGCCGCGCGCGCAACCTGCACCGCTGCGCCCAGGCTGTGGTCCAGGAGTGGGGTGGTGCCTTTCCACGCAGGGCCGAGGATCTGGCCACGCTGCCCGGCATAGGCCGGTCCACGGCGGGCGCCATCGCGTCCTTTTGCTTTTCCGAGCGCGTGCCCATCCTCGATGCCAATGTGCGGCGCGTGCTCACGCGCGTGCTGGCCTTCGATGCCGATCTGGCCCTGGCCAGGAACGAGCGCGAACTGTGGGACCTGGCCCAGCAGCTGTGCCCCACCGAGGACCTGCAGCAGGCCATGCCCCGCTATACCCAGGGCCTGATGGACCTGGGTGCCACCATCTGCACGCCGCGCAAGCCCAGCTGCCTGGTCTGTCCGCTGCAGCCGCAGTGCCGGGCGGCCCGCTTCGGCAATCCCGAAAACTACCCCGTGCGCACGCGCAAGCTCAAGCGCAGTTCCGAGGCCTGGTGGCTGCTGATCGCCGTGGACGGGCAAGGCCGCGTCTGGCTGGAGCGCCGCCCGCAGCAGGGCATCTGGGCGGGCCTTTATGCGCCTCCCGTGTTCAATGAACGCGAGGCGCTGGAGCAGGCCGCCGCACGGCACTGGCCCGCCGCACGATCCGCCGACTGGACCGAGCTGCCGGCTTTCCTGCATGTGCTCACCCACCGTGATTTGCATCTGCATCCGGTGCGCGTGCCTGTCCATGGCAGTGGCCCGGATGCTGCCATGGCAGACGGCCAGGGCTGCTGGGCCGATGCCAGGGCCTGGGCCGACATGGGCCTGCCGGCCCCGGTGCGCAAGCTGCTGGATGCGCAGTTTGCGGGCTGAAGCCCAAGGCCGCCGCGTCTTCCTAGAACGTGCGGCGCGGCAGGAGCAGGGCGCAGCGCAGCAGCATCCACGCCAGCCATTGTTCACGTGCGCCCGGCTTGCGCCGTGCGCGTGCGGCGGCCTCGGCAATGTGCAGACGCAGGCTGAACAGGGCCTGGCGGTCGCCCCTTTGCACCGCCTGGTGCCAGGCCTGCTCGCAGCGCTGGCGTTCCAGCGCCTGATCGAGCGGGCTGCGCACGCCGGGCACATCGGCCGTGCCAGGGGTGTCGGTGAGGACGTTCATGGCTGCAGCGCTCCCACGGTTGGGCGGGTGCCTGCGTCTGCATCGCCGCGGTCGCCATCCTGCCGGCCAAAGGCATACCAGTCCACATGCCGTGTGCAGACCATGATCAGGGCCAGCACGGCGAACAGCGCGATGGAGCCCACGATGAG
The DNA here is from genome assembly GCF_055797465.1 of Delftia sp. PX-1. Classification (NCBI taxonomy): domain Bacteria; kingdom Pseudomonadati; phylum Pseudomonadota; class Betaproteobacteria; order Burkholderiales; family Comamonadaceae; genus Delftia; species Delftia sp. PX-1. Next base: position 5,633,460 of record NZ_CP184763.1, on the reverse strand, counting down.
CGCGCTTTGCTCCAGCTGCAGCAGCACATACAGCAGGCCGTAGAGCGAGGCGATTCCCGCAGCAAACGGCAGGCCGCGCTGCAGGCTGCCCAGGATGTGGCTGGCGTAGTAGGCCAGCAGCAGCACGCAGGCCGAGGCAGCAATGCCGTAGGCGCTGGCAAATCCCATGTGCTCCGACAGGCTGATCAGCAGCAGGAAGAAGCTGCACAGCGCCGATCCCACCAGCAGGTACTGGATGGGGTGCACGCGCAATTGCTTGAGCACCTCGAACAGGCCGACGGCCACAAAGGTCAGCACCACGAAGAGCAGGCCGTACTTGGTGGCCCGGTCGCTCAGCGAGTAGGCGTTGATGGGGTCCACGAAGTCGGTGTCCAGCGACTCCAGGCAGGGGCCGCTGCTGGGCGCGTGCGCCGTGGCGGCGTATTCCTCCATGTCGCGGCGGCCTGGCTGGCACAGCGGCTGCTGGTCGGTGAAGGCCTGGCGCGCCGAAGAGGCCAGTGCCGAGAGATTCCAGCTGGCGTTGAATCCCTTGTCGCTGACTTCACGCCGGTTGGGCAGGAAGCTGCCGCCGAATGAGGGGTGGGGCCAATCGGCCGACAGCTGGACCTGGCTGTGGCTGCCCAGCGGCACGAAGGCCAGCTTTTCGGTGCCCACCAGTTCCAGGGCAATCTTCAGCTCAAGGGGCTCGTCCTTCTTGAGCAGGGCAGGCGCCAGCTCCGCCTGCAGGCCTTGCGAGTAGCGTTCCAGCGAGGTGCCGGGTCCCACGTCCAGGCTCTTGCCGCCGGCCTCGATGGTGGCCGAGCGTATGCCGCGCGGATCGGTCAGCGACAGCGCCACGCGCAGTGCGCCGCAGCGCACGGCCTGGTTGGCTGTCGCTTCGATGGACGGCTTTTCCAGGTACTGTGCGGCATGGGTGAAGCTGGCGCTGATGCTGTCCTGCATGGCGTAGGTGCTGACCTGGTGCAGGCCGCGCGAGCGCTCTTCCATGCGTGCCGTTGCCTCATGGCGCAGTTGGTCGGGCAGCAGCATGCGCTGGAACTGGCGCGTGGTCCATTCCGTCTTGCTGCCCTTTTCTATGCCGGTGGTCTCGGTGCAGTTTTGCACCAGCACCGGTCCCATCAGCGTCTGGCGTCCGGCCAGGCTGGCGACCACGCCCTGCACGGCGTTGTCGCGGTTGCGTATGCGGTCGCGCACCACGTCATGTACCAGGCCCAGGCCCAGCATCAAAAGGCCCAGCATGACCAGCAGGGCCACGCCTTTGGCAAGAAGTCGGTTCTTCATTCCACATCCCGTTCGTTGATCGTGGACGCAGTCTGGGCGGGGGCTGTGTGGCCGGAATGAAGTCTGTGAAGTGAAGGTGAAGTCGGATTCGCGCCTCCAAATCCGAGTGAGCAGGCCCTGGCGGTCAGGGTGCCCGCAGTGGCCAGTTCAGCGTGACACGCAGCCCGGGCTGGGCGTTGGTGGCCTGCATGCTGCCGCCGTGTAGCAGCATGATGCGCAGCACGATGGACAGGCCCAGTCCCGTGCCGCTGCGCTCCCCGTTGGGGCGGGGGGTGGTGAAAAAGCGTTCGCCCAGCCGGCCGAGTAGCGCCTCGGGCACACCGGGGCCGTGGTCGCGCACGCTGACGCGGCCGGGCTCCAGGTCCACGTGGATGCTGCTGCCTTCGGGGGCGAAGTCGATGGCGTTGCTCAGCAGGTTGCTGAGGGCCAGCACCACCAGGTCCTGCTCCCAGGGGCCGCTGCTGTCTTGGCCTTGCAGCACCAGCTGGATGCGGCGCTGGTGCGCAGCGCTGTGCACTTGCGCCATGGCCTGTTCGGCACAGGCCTGCAGGCTGCAGGCCGTGTGCGCGTGCAGGGCGCGGCGCTGCTCCAGCTGGCTCAGGCGCAGCAACTGGTCCACGAGGTTTTGCAGGCGCTGGCACTGGTCCACCACCTGGCGCGCGAACAGCTCGCGGTCGGCGGCGGGCAGGTCTTCCTGCAGCAGCTCGCCTGCGCCACGGATGGCGGCCACGGGGCTCTTGAGTTCGTGCGTGAGGGCGCGCACATAGCCCTCGATGTAGTCGCGCCCCTCCAGGCGGCTGCGCATGTTCTCCATGGCACGGGCCAGTTCGCCCAGCTCGCCGGGCATGCGTGGCGCCTCGGGCATGGGCGGGGCGGTGGTGGGGGAGGCGGCCTCGTTGAGCGTGGGCGCCTGTACCTGCTGGGCATAGCTGCGCAGGCGCCGCACATGGATGACCAGCCACCAGGTCACGGCAAAGCCCACCCCGGCCGACAGCACGAGGAACAGCAGGCCGCCGCGCAGCATCTTGCTTTCCGCGCTGTCCACGATCTTCTGCACCGAGTGCGCGGGCTTGGAGGCCGTGAGCACGCCCGCAATGCGGCCTTCCACCATGATGGGTGCCGACACATACATGACGCTGCTGGCCTCGTCGTTCTGCACCTCGCGCGTGGTGCGTGCGCCGTATTCGCCGCGCAGCGTGCGGTACACGTCGCGCCAGCGCGAGTAGTCGGCGCCCTGGTCCAGGCCGGCCGAGTCGAACAGCACCAGGCCTTGCTGGTCGGTGATGGTGACGCGCATGTCCAGGCTGGTCTTGCGCGTGTCCCAGATCCAGACCTTGACGGTCTGGTTGGCATAGGCCTGCATGTGGTGCGCGAAGCGGCTGTCCGCGGGGCTTTGCTGCAGCACGCCGCTGGCCATGTCGTCGCTGGCCAGCGCGGCCAGGGCGTAGGCGGTTTCGACCAGCGTGTCCTCGGTCACCTTGCGCACGCTGGGCTTGACCTCGACCATGAAGACGCGCAGCACGAAGAATGCGGCCAGGCCGTTGATGACGAAAAAGGCGAAGAACAGCCGCAGTCCGAGGCGCATGGCGTGCGGCGGCGTGTCAGTCCGGCAGCGTCAGGCTGTAGCCCATGCCGCGGTGGGTGATGATGAAGTCCTGCTGCGGCACCTGGGCACGCAGCTTGGCGCGCAGGGTCTTGACGTGGGTGTCCACGGTGCGGTCCGTGCTGTCGCTGTCCTGGCCCCAGATGCTGTCGAGCAGGAACTCGCGGCTCAGGATGCGTCCGGGGCGCTCCAGCAGGCAGCGCAGCAGCTGGTACTCGCGCCGCGTCAGCTCCAGGGGCACGCCCTGCATGCGCACGCGCTGGCCTTGCGTATCGATGCTGAACAGGGCATCTGCCGGCGGCGCTGTGCTGGCTGTGGGCGCGGGCTGCAGGCGCTGCGCACGGCGCAGCAGGGCGCGGGTGCGGGCCACCAGCTCGCGCGGGCTGAAGGGCTTGGTCAGGTAGTCGTCGGCGCCCAGCTCCAGGCCCAGCACGCGGTCCATTTCCTCGCCGCGTGCGCTGAGCACCAGCAGCGGCACGGCGGCGCCTGCCTGGCGCAGCTCGCGGCACCAGTCCAGGCCGTTGCCATCGGGCAGGCCCACGTCCAGCAGCAGGGCATCGGGCGGCTGCGCCTGCCATTGCGCGCGTGCATCGGCCAGCTGCAGGCAGTGGCGCACGGCGATGCCGTCACGCTCCAGCGCATAGCAGACGGTGCGCGCGATGGCGGGATCGTCCTCCACCAGCAACACGCGCGGGGCGTTCGTCATCGGCATGCCTTGCATCGCAGTACTCCGGGAGCGGACCCTGGCGCTTCAGATGTCGTGCGCAAGCAGGTCGGCAGGCTTGAGCGTGGGCCGGCTGTCCAGCGAGCGGTGCCGGCACAGCGTGGGCCAGCGCGGGGCGAAGTGCCGCGCCAGTTCCTCGACCAGGAAGACCGAGCGGTGCTGGCCCCCCGTGCAGCCGATGGCCACGGTGACATAGCTGCGGTGGTTGCTGGCCATCATGTCCAGCCAGGATTCCAGGAACTGCTGGATGTCTCGGCGCATCTGGTCCACGCCGGGCTGCTGGCGCAGGAACTCGGCCACGGGCGCATCCATGCCGGTCAGAGGGCGCAGCTGGGGTTCGTAGTGCGGATTGGGCAGCATGCGCACATCGAATACATAGTCGGAATCCGAGGGCAGGCCGTGCTTGAAGCCGAAGGACTGGAAGACCAGGGTCATCTGGCCCACCGGGGCCGCAATCAGCTCCTTGATATAGCTTTGCAGCTGGGACGAGCGCAGGTGGCTGGTGTCGATGACATGCGATTTCTCGCGCAATTCGCCCAGCAGTTCGCGCTCGGTTTCTATGTCCTGCACCAGGGCGCGGCGGCCCTCGGCGACAGGCCCTTGCGACAGAGGATGGCGGCGCCGCGTTTCGGAGAAGCGCCGCACCAGGGTGCCCGTGGTGGCGTCCAGAAAGACCAGGTGGGGCACGACACCCTGGCGCTGCAGCCGCTCCAGCTGCCCGGGCAGGTGGGGCAATCCCCCGGCGCTGCGCGCATCCATGGCGATGGCCACCTTGTTGCTGTGGCGGCCGTGCTCCAGTTCGACGAAGGCGGACAGCAACTCGGGAGGCAGGTTGTCCACGCAGTAGTAGCCGGCATCCTCCAGCGCATGCAGGGCGACGGATTTGCCCGATCCGGACATCCCGGTGATCAGCACGATCTCAAGCGACATGGCATCAGCCTCCATTGGTGTTGCGCGCGCCGTTGGCCGCACGGCCCGGCTTGGGCCGGGTACGCTGCGCGTCGGCCTGCGGCCGCTGCCGGCCGGGCCTGCGCGGCGCCGGGCGGGGCGGGGGTGCCTGGCGCGCCATGGCCAGCATTTCGCGGGCATGGGCCATCGTGGTTTCGGACTGGCGCTCGCCACCGAGCATGCGCGCCAGCTCGGCCTCGCGTGCGGCGCTGTCCAGCGGCTGCACGGTGCTGAGCGTGCCTTGCCTGGCGCGCTGCTTGGCCACCAGGTAGTGCTGGTCGGCGCAGGCGGCAACCTGCGGCAGATGGGTGACGGACAGCACCTGCCGCGATCGGCCCAGTGCGTGCATGAGGCGGCCCACGGTCTCGGCGACGGCGCCGCCCACGCCCGAGTCCACCTCGTCGAAGATCAGCGTGCCGGCCTCGCCCAGCTCGCTGGTGGTCACGGCAATGGCCAGCGAAATGCGCGACAGCTCGCCGCCCGACGCCACCTTGGCAATCGGCTTGGGGCTGGCTCCAGGATGGCCGGCGACCAGGAAGGCCACGCTGTCCACGCCAAAGGCACCAGGGGAGTCGGCCGTGGACAGGGCGGCCTCGAACAGGCCGCCTTCCATGCCCAGGCCCTGCATGGCCTGGGTGATGGCGCGCGACAGGCGCGGCGCAGCCAGGGCGCGTTGCTGCGACAGCACCCGGGCGCTGGCCTGGTAGTGCTGCTGCGCGGATTGCTCTGCAGCGTGCAGGGCCTCGATGTCCACGGCGGCGTCCAGCTGCTGCAGCTCCTGGCGCCAGCCGGCCAGCAGTGCCGGCAGCTCATCGGGCGTGCGGCGGTAGCGGCGCGCCAGCTGCATCCACAGCGACAGGCGTGCATCCAGCTCGGCCAGGCGTTCGGGGTCCAGGTCGGCGCGGCGCAGATAGGCCTGCAGCGAATGGCGCGCATCCTGCACCTGGGCCGTGCACGAGGCCAGCACGTCGGCGATGTTCTGGAACTCGGGCTCCAGGTGTTCCTGGTTCTGTATCAGATGGCTGGCGCGGCCCAGCGGAGTGATCACGCCGGCCTCGTCGTCCTCCAGCATCTGCAGCGTGGTCTGGGCGGTGTCTATCAGGGTCTGGGCATGCGACAGGCGCGTGTGCTGGGCATTGAGCTCGTCCCACTCGTCGGCCTGCGGGGCCAGCTTGTCGAGTTCGGTGATCTGCCACTGCAGCCGTTCGCGTTCGCGCTGCAGGCTGTCCTGGGCGGATTGCGCATGCTGCAGGGCTTGTCGTGCCTGGCTCCAGCGGCTCCAGCAGGCCTGGACCTCGCGGCTGTCTATGCCTGCATAGGCGTCCAGCAGCGCGCGTGCTGCGTCGGGTCGCGTGAGGCTTTGCCAGGCATGCTGGCCGTGGATGTCGATCAGCTGCTCGCCCAGGGCGCGCAGCTGCGTGGCCGTGGCCGGCGTGCCGTTGATCCAGGCGCGGCTGCGGCCCTGGGTGTCCACCGTGCGCCGCAGCAGCAGGCTGTTGTCCTCGCAGGCCAGGCCTGCCGCCTCCAGCCAGGGGCGCAGCCGCGCGCAGCCGTCGAACTCCACGCAGATATCGGCCTGGGGGCAGCCTTCGCGCACCACGTCGGCGTCGGCGCGGGCGCCCAGGGCCAGCTGCAATGCATCGATCAGGATGGATTTGCCGGCGCCGGTCTCGCCGGTCAGCACGGTGAAGCCCGCATGCCAGTCCAGATCCAGGGCCTGCACGATCACGAAGTCGCGCAGCACGATGCGCTTGAGCGCCATGGTCAGGCGCCTCCCTCGTTCCAGCCCAGTTTCTTGCGCAGCGTGGCGAAGTAGTTCCAGCCCTTGGGGTGCAGAAAGCGCACGCTGTGGTGGGCGCGGCTCACGAGGATGCGGTCGCCGTGCTGCAGCGAGGCCAGCGACTGCATGTCGAAATTGGCGCTGACATCGCGCCCGGCCACGACTTCGATCGTGACCTCGTTGGCATCGGACAGCACGATGGGGCGATTGGACAGGTTGTGCGGCGCAATGGGTGCCATCACCCAGGCGGGGATGGACGGATGCATCATCGGCCCGCCGGCGGACAGCGCATAGGCCGTGGAGCCCGTGGGCGTTGCCACGATCAGGCCGTCGGCGCGCTGGTTGGAGACAAAGCGGCCGCCGACCTCGATGCGCAACTCCACCATGCCGGAGGTGCCGCCGCGGTTGACCACCACGTCGTTCATGGCCAGGGCCTCGAACACGCATTCGCCCTCGCGGATCACGCGGGCGCACATCAGGGGACGCAGGTCCTCTTCGTACTCGCCCTGCAGCATGGGGGTGAGCGTGGCCTCGAAGTCCTCCAGCGCGATGTCGGTGACAAAGCCCAGGCGGCCCTGGTTCACCCCGATCAGGGGCGTTCCGTATTGCGCCAGGTGCCGGCTCACGCCGAGCATGGTGCCGTCGCCGCCGACGACCAGGCCCAGGTCGCAATGCCTGCCCAGGCCATCGACATCGAGGGTGGGGTAGTCTGTGAGCCCTGCGTGCAGGGCCGATTGGGTATCAAGCACGACTTCGCAGCCCTGGCGCCTGAGGAAGTCCGCAATGCGCTCGAGCGCGTTGCTGGCATTCTCGGACGGGGCGCTTGCGCTGGGAGCGTGGTACTTCCCGATCAAGGCAACGTGGCGAAACGTGGACGTCATTTCTGGAAATTACATCATTAAAATCATCACATGCTCGACGAACGTGCCAAGTTGTTGCTCAAAGCGCTGATCGAGCGTTACATCGCTGACGGCCAGCCTGTGGGCTCGCGGACCCTGTCGCGTGCGTCGGGGCTTGAATTGTCGCCTGCCACGATACGCAATGTGATGGCTGACCTCGAAGACCTGGGGTTGATCATCAGTCCGCACACCTCGGCCGGCCGCATTCCGACCGCCCGGGGCTACCGGCTGTTCGTGGACACCATGCTCACGGCGGACCGTGCAGATATCGTGACGCCCGAGCTCGTGCCCGAGCAGCCGCAGAAAGTCATCGCCAACGCCGCCAATCTGCTGTCCAGCCTTTCCCAGTTCGTGGGCGTGGTGCTGGTGCCTCGCCGCACCTCGGTGTTCAAGCACATCGAATTCGTGCGACTGTCGGAGCGGCGCTTTCTGGTCATCATCGTCTCGCCCGACGGTGACGTGCAAAACCGCGTCATCTTCACCGACGTGGATTACTCGGCCTCTCAGCTGATCGAGGCATCGAACTTTCTCAACAGCCACTACGCAGGCCTGGCCATGGAAGAGGTGCGCGAGCGCCTCAAGGGCGAGGTCGAGCTTTTGCGCGGCGAGGTGGCCACCCTCATGCAGGCAGCCGTCAACGTGGGCACGGAGGCCATGACCAGTGCCCAGGAGGACGTGGTCATCGCGGGCGAGCGCAACCTGCTGTCGGTCAGCGATTTCTCCAGCGACATGGGCAATCTGCGCCGCGCCTTCGACCTGTTCGAGCAAAAGACCCAGATCCTCAGACTGCTGGATTTCTCCAGCCAGGCCGAAGGTGTGCGCATCTACATCGGGGGCGAAAGCCAGGTCGTGCCCTTCGAGGAGCTGTCCGTGGTCAGCGCGCCCTACGAGCTCGATGGCAAGGTGGTGGGCACGCTGGGCGTGATCGGGCCCACCCGCATGCACTATGACCGCATGATCCAGATCGTGGACATCACCTCCAAGCTCGTCAGCAATGCGCTGAGTCACAAGCGCTGAGTCCTGCGGGTTAGGCTCTACAATAGTTGTTTGCCATGGACTGCATCCGTGCTGCCTTGGTGAATCAGGGGCCTTAGCTCATGCTTGGTTAGAGCAGCGGACTCATAATCCGTTGGTGCCCAGTTCGACTCTGGGAGGCCCTACCATCCATTGGTATGAAAAAGCCTGCCGCCTTTCCGGGCGGCAGGCTTTTTTGCTGGGAGCGACGCTGCCGGCTGGCATGGCTGCGCCTGGCTGCCATTGAATGCGACTTCCAGGTTTTTTGCAGAAATATGGCGCTTTTGCCTGGAAGCTCCAAAACCCGCTGCTACAATGCGAAGCGTTGCGGCTGTAGCTCAGCTGGATAGAGTACTTGGCTACGAACCAAGGGGTCGTGGGTTCGATTCCTGCCAGCCGCACCAAAAAACGCAAAGCCCTGAAGTTGAAAGACTTCAGGGCTTTTTCGTTTTCACGGGCCATCCGCTGGGATCCGCTGGGATGACACCCCCGGTCAGGCTTGCTGCGCCTTCGGCAGCACGATGCTGAAGGTGCTTCCCTGGCCTGGCGCGCTTTCTATCTGCAGCTGCCCGCCATGGCGGGCAGCCACGGTGCGGACAAAGGCCAGCCCAAGGCCTGCGCCGTCCAGGTGCTGATGGTGGTCCAGGCGCTCGAAGGGCTGGCTCAGGCGGGCGACGGCCTGCGCATCCATGCCGGGTCCGTGGTCCCGGATGGCGATGCGGCAATGGCCGGCGTCCTGCAGCAGCAGGCATTGCACCGTGGCGCCGCTTGCCGGTTGCCCGTGCGCTCCGTACTTGATGGCGTTGCCGATCAGGTTGACGGCTGCGCGGTGGAGCATGCCCGGGTCGCCCAGCACGGGGCATTCCTGCTCGGGCAGGCTGAATTCCAGCTGCACATGGGCGGCGCTGGCCTGGGCCCAGCAGCTTTCCACGGCCTGGTCCAGCACCAGGCCCAGGTCCAGCTGCTGCTGGCGCAGCGCCTGCTGCTGGGCACGAGCCAGGTGCACGAAATCGTCGGCCAGCTGCAGGGAGGCCTGGGCATAGCCTTCGATGCGCGGGAGCAGCATGCCCAGGTCGGGCGCTTGTACGGAACCACGCTGCATCTCCAGCAAGGTGATGATGGATGCCACGGGCGCCCGGATGTCGTGCGAGATGAACTGCATGGCCTGGTCGCGCTGGGCCTGGGCGCTGCGCAGATCGCTGATATCGACCAGGGTGATCAGCCAGCCTGCGGTGGGCGGAGCCTCGAAGGCCTGGACCAGCAGCATCAGGCTGCGGCCGCGACCGTCGCGCCCCTCGCTGCTGAGCGGCAGGCCGCCGGCGGCAAGCGCCCTGGCCGTGAGCAGCGGGCTGCCGGCTTGCGGGCCGGGCGCCGTGTCCAGCGCCTGCAGGCCATCGAGCAGCCTGGGAAGGGAGTCGCCAGCGCGCAGGTCGTGATCCAGGCTGCGCGCATAGGCATGGGCCGCGGCATTGGCCAGCAGCACATGGCCCTGGCGGTCGCAGACAAAGGTGGGCGAGGGCAGCTGGCGCAGGCTTTCGCTGACGAAATGGTGCAGGGCGCGCAGTTGCCGCGAAGCCTGCTCGACGGCGGCAATGCGCTGGTCCAGCAGGTCGCCGCCCAGGCGCAGCGCGGTGGGCAGGCCCTGGCCCTGCAGGTCTCGCAGTTCCAGCGCCAGAAAGCGGGCGGCGGCGCGCAGGCGCAGCCAGCTCCACAGCGGATAGGCCAGGGCCAGGCCCAGCAGGGCTGCGGCAGGGGCCGTCTGCACCTGCCAGATGCGTGGTGCCAGCCCGGCCAGCGACAGGCAGGCCAGGGCCAGCAGCGCGCAGGCCAGCATGCCGCCCGAAGGGCCCAGCCAGGCCAGGGCCAGCAGGGCCAGCAGCACGGCTGCGGTGTTGAGCGCACGGTCCAGCCCCGCCGAAGCGCGGTGTACGTGCGAGCCCTGCAGGCTGCCGTTGAGCACATGGGCCAGCATTTCCACGCTGGAGATGGGGCGCGCGCTGGCACCCAGCGGTGCGGTGAACTGCGCTCCCAGTCCGGCGGCCGTCGTTCCTATGAGCACGTATTTGCCGCGAAATGCCGCAGCAGGAATGCGGCCGCGCAGCACGTCGATGTACGAATAGGTGGTGAAGGGCGAGCGGTCACGCGCGCCCTGCTCGGGCCTGGCCTGTGCGAAGGCAATGATCTCCCGCTGGCGGCGCTGCCATGCGGGTGTGCCGGGGTCCAGCGGCGGCACGGGTTCGGGGCGGGCGCATGGGCGGCCGTGCTGGCCCACGCAGTGCAGGGCCAGCGCCATGTGCCACCAGGGCTGCTGCGCGCTGCCTTCAATGGCATGGAAGCTGCGCACGGCGCCGTCGGAATCCACGGGCAGCTGGGTGTGGCCCAGCGCTGCCGCAGCCTGTGCAAAGGCCGGCAGCGGATCCGTGCCCGGCGCCACGGGCAAGGCGGTGCGGCCGCTGCGCTGCAGGACGCGCGCCAGCAGCAGATCATCGCCTGGATAGTCCAGATCTTCTTCGCTGAGCATCACGTCCAGGCCGATGGCGCGCGGCGGGGCCTGGCTGATGCGCTCCAGCAGGCCCGCGTGCAAGGCACGCCTCCAGGGCCAGCGGCCTATGGCGTCGATGCTGGCATCGTCGATGGCCACGATGACGATGTCCTGAGATGCCTTGGGGCGGTGCAGCCAGCTGGCCGTGTCCTGCACCAGTCCGTTGATGCGCTCCAGCTGCCCGTCACCGCTGAGCCAGAACACCAGGGACAGCAGTCCCGCCGCCAGCAGCAGCCAGTCCCGCCGCAGCCCCCGGCCACGCGCGGGCGCCGGCTGCACCTGCTGCGCCGGCGTGGCGGGACTGTCAGGCGAAGGCGGCAGGGTGGACAAGCGTGGTCAAGGATTGAACGGGTGCGGTTACTGGCGCTGCAGGCGCTCTCCGCTGCCCGATTGCATCATCTCGCCGCTGGCATCGACGATCCAGCTGCCGGTGCGGAACTGGCGTGCGGCCGAGAAATCGCTGCGCAGGCCGTTGGCGTCCTCGATCTGCAGCCGTAGGTAGTAGCTGCCTGCGGGCAGGTCCTCGGTGCTCCATTGCGGCTGGTCGGTCCAGAGGTCAACCAGCGGCGCGGTGAACTCCTGGTCGCGCGCCACCATCACGTGGTAGCGCTGGCCGGGCTCGCCACTCCAGCGGATCTGGCGGCTGCCCTCGGCGGGGCCGTCGCCCATCTGCAGCGCGCTGGCCGAGGGCTGGGGCGGCACGGCCGCCAGCTGCATGGCCTGGGCTGCGGCGAACGGGCCCTGGTCGGGCTTGCCGTCGGCCAGCGTGCGGATGCTGGCGGCGCGCCAAAGATAGCGGCCGGCCGGCAGCCGGGCCAGCGCGGCTGCGTGCAATGTGCAGTCGTTCAGGTCGCGCGCGTCGATGGCGGGTTCGGCAAAGCCGGCCTGGGCATCGGCAGAAACGACCTGGATGCGGTAGCGCACGGCGCCCACCACCTTGGTGCACTGCAGGCCGGCGCGGCCCAGGCCCACGGTGGCGTCGGCCTGCGGTGATTCGTACAGCGGCGGCACGGGATGGGCCTTGACGCGCAGGGCGCGCCGGCTGGCTGCACCCGGAATGCCCTGGGCGTCGATGCCGCGCAGGGACAGTACATAGTCGCCATCGTCCACGCCTGCCAGGCGCAGCGGTGAGGCCGTGGCCTGGAAGCTGGCGCTGCGCAGCACCTGGGTCATGTCCGCGTCGCGCGACAGCTGCAGCTGGTAACGCACGGCGCCGGGCAAGGCCGGCAGGGGCAGGCTGATCCAGTTGGCGTCTTCCGCCAAGGCGGGCCAGGCGGTGATGTCGGGTGCGCCCAGCATGGGGCGGGGTTGGCCGACGCGGCCGTCTGCCGCCACGGCCACGCCCTGGCCGGGGTGCAGCAGCGCATCGCCGGAAGGTGCGCCAGAGGCGTCCGAGCCCACGGCGACCGTGCCTTCATCGACGGCGGCCGCTGTCCTGCCTGCCGCATCGGTCTGCACCAGGAAACGCGTGCCCCGCACGCTGGTCGATGCCACAGGCGTGCGCACTTCGAAGCGGCGCTGGGCATTGCCCTGCTCGGGGGGGACCGAGGCCTCCACGCTGCCTTCTCGCAGGTCGATCACGGACTGCAGGCTGCCGGCCCGGCCCTTGCGGCGCATCTGGCGCAGCAGGACATCGGACTGCGACTGCACGCGCACCAAAGAGCCATCGGCCAGGCGCACGGCCACAAAGGCGTCCGGCGCAAGCTGCAGTCGATCGCCTTCCTGCAACGTCTGTCCCCTGCGCAGGACCTGGCCTGCGTCTTCGGCCGAGCCGCTTTGCGTGTCGGCCAGATGGTCGAGCGCGCGTGTGCTGCGCGCATCGCCCTGCACGAATTCCACGGAGGCCACGGCGGCGCGCAGCAGGCGCACGGGAATCTCCAGCACGGAGCCGGGCCGCAGGCGGTACGGGTTGGCCACGCCGTTGTGCTGCTGCAGCTGGGTCCACTGGCGTGCATCGCCCAGGTAGCGGCTGGCCAGCTGTTCCAGGGTGTCGCCTGTGGCCACGCGGTGGGCGAGCATGTCGCCGCCGCTGGCGGCGGGTTTGATCTGGGCCTGTGTGGCGGCAGCGCCCAGCAGGGCCAGGCTTGCCAGCAGGCAGGCCCGCGCGACGGGCCCGCGCAGGCTGGCGGCGAGCAAGAGTCTGTTCATGGTGTTTGAGGTGCCGCCTGCAATGCCTCGTCAGGCACGTCCAGGCGGTAGCCGTAGCCGTACACGGCGCTGATGGCGTAGGGCTGACCGGCGCGCAGGTTCAGCAGCGCGCGCAGGCGCGAGATATGTGTGTCCAGCGAGCGCGACTGCACTTCGGCGTTGTGGCCCCACACGGCTTCGCGCAGGTGTTCGCGCGACAGCAGGCGGCCCTGGTTCTGGAACAGCGTCAGGGCCAGCGTGTACTCGCGGTGCGTCACCTCGATGGGCTGGCCATTCATTTCCAGGCTGTTGGTGGTGGTGAGGAACCGGAAGGGGCCGAACTCCAGCACGCTTTGCGTATTCACCGGATAGGCGCGGCGCAGCAGGGCGGCCATGCGCGCGCGCAGCTCGCCGTGGCGCACGGGCTTGACCATGAAATCGTCTGCGCCGCAGGACAGGCCTTCGACGATGTCGGCCTCTTCGCTGCGGTGGGTGATGATGAGGATGGGCAGCTCGCGGCTCACATGGCCGCGCGTCCACCGCACCAGGTCCGTTCCTTCCATGTCCGGAAGGTGCCAGTCCACGATCAGAAGGTCGAAGCTCTCGCGGCGCAGTTCCAACTGCAGGGCCGAGCCCGTCTGGTAGGTGTGGCAGCTGTGGCCCGTCTCCAGCGCAACCTGACGCAGCATCTCCAGTTGCAGCGGATCATCGTCCAGAGCAGCGATACGCATCCCAATGTCCTTTCACGCAAGCGCCAGAATCCCGGGCGCAGGGCTTGCGGGCAAGACTGCCCGCGAATATGCGGTTTCTCAAGCGAAGCTTACCCTTACTCCGAAGCATCGCGCAGTTGCTGCAGGGCGGCCAGCACCAACTGCGCGTCGGCGGGCTGCAGCCGGGACTGCAGTGCGGACAGGGCCGCCTCGCCTTCCCTTTGCAGTTGGCCGATGGCCTGGCCGGCTTCCTTGGGGGCGTCGAAGCCCAGGCTTTGCAGCAGCAGCTGGCCGTCGGCAGCCACGAGCTTGAAGTAGAACTTGCCGTCGGCTTCGCGGTATTGCTTGAACTGGGGCAGGGCCTGCTTCGCGGCCTTGGCCTTGGCGGCCACGGGGGCCTGGGCCAGGCTGCGCAGGCCGACGGCCGAGCGCAGTTCGCGGATCAGGGGCAGGGTCTCGCGGCGGGCCTTGGTGGCGCCGGCCTGCAGGATGTCCTCCAGTTCGCCCGGATGGGCCACCAGGTGCTCGTAGCGCTCGCGCATGGGGCCCAGCTCGCGGTCGATGCGCTCGAACAGCTGCTGCTTGGCGTCGCCCCAGGCAATGCCTTCGGCGTACTGGTGGCGCAGCGCCTCGGTTTCTTCCTCGCTGGCAAAGCCCTGGTAGATCTGGAACAGGGCCGAGCCCTCGACTTCCTTGGGCTCGCCGGGCGTGCGCGAATCGGTGGTGATGCTGCCGATGAGCTTGCGCAGCTGCTCGCGCGTGGAGAACAGCGGGATGGTGTTGTTGTAGCTCTTGCTCATCTTGCGGCCGTCCAGGCCGGGCAGCGTGGCCACGTTGTCCTCGACCTGTGCCTCGGGCAGCGTGAAGAACTCGCCGCCATAGATGTGGTTGAAGCTGGAGGCCATGTCGCGCGCCATCTCGATGTGCTGGACCTGGTCGCGGCCCACGGGCACCTTGTGGGCGTTGAAGGCCAGGATGTCGGCAGCCATCAGCACGGGGTACATGAACAGGCCGGCAGTCACGCCGTCATCGGTCTCGGCGCCGTCCGCGTGGTTCTTGTCCACGGCCGCCTTGTAGGCGTGGGCGCGGTTGAGCAGGCCCTTGCCGGTCACGCAGGTCAGCAGCCAGCACAGCTCGGGGATCTCGGGGATGTCGGACTGGCGGTAGAAGGTCACATGCTCGGGGTCCAGCCCCGCCGCCAGCCAGCTGGCCGCGATCTCGATGGTGGAGCGCTGCACGCGCGCCGGGTCCTGGCACTTGATCAGTGCGTGGTAGTCGGCCAGGAAGTAGAAGTTCTCCACCTCGCGCGAGCGGCTGGCCGCGATGGCCGGGCGCAGCATGCCGGCATAGTTGCCGAGGTGCGGGGTTCCGCTGGGAGTGATGCCGGTGAGGAAACGGATGGTGCTCATGACGGGAGACTGCGACAGGCAATAGAGAGAAAAGAAGGGAATCTGACGGGCAGGCTGGGCGGGTCTGCCGCGCGTTCAGCGCAGCAGCGCGATCAGCGGCGTCAACGCGAGATCGATCACGGCATAGCCGAGATCCATCAGCGGCCGTAGCCACAGGCTGCCGACCACGCCGGCGATGACCAGTCCCATGACGATGAAGAATCCCCAGGGTTCGATTCGCGCCACCCATTGCGCCTGGCGCCAGGGCAGCAGGCCGACGAGGATGCGCCCGCCGTCCAGCGGCGGCAGCGGGAAGAGGTTGAAGGCCCACATCACCAGATTGACCAGGATGCCAGCGCGGCACATTTCAATGAAGAAGCGCTCGCCCACTCCCGATCCGACCAGAACCACGAGCAGCACGCCCCACATCAGCGCCTGCACGAAATTGGAGGCCGGGCCCGCCAGGGCCACCCAGATCATGTCGCGCTTGGGGTTGCGCAACTGGTCGAAGCGCACGGGCACGGGCTTGGCGTAGCCGAACAGGAAGGCGCCCGAGGTGGCGAAATACAGCAGCAGCGGCATCAGGATGGTGCCGATGGGGTCGATGTGCTTGATGGGGTTGAGCGTGATGCGTCCCATCATGGCGGCCGTGTTGTCGCCGAAGTGGCGTGCGGCATAGCCGTGGGCAGCCTCGTGCACCGTGATCGCGAAGAGCACGGGCAGGGCATAGATGAGTACGGTCTGGATGAGGTTGGAGATGTCCACGGCGGGCATTGTCTCAGACGGCGGCCACCCTTGCCGCTGGGCACCGCCAGAGCCCGTGCGCAGCGCTGCGGCCGACCGGATATGGTGGTTTCCCGCGGATTGGCAACAGCCGCCTCTGTGTTGCAAAATGAAACAGCAATGCGATGGGCGAATCAACAGGTTTTTCACCAAGGCCCTCGGGCCATATGGACAAGAGGTGGCACGTGGGCGTACTGGGCTTGGGCAGGCTGCCGATAGGCTGGCGGCTGGTGATTGCGTTCGGCGGTATCAATCTGCTGGTGTTCACGATGATGGCGGTCACGGTGCTCTCGCTGGGGCAGGCCGAGCAGGCGCTGGCGGCCGGCGGGGCGACCACGGTGGCCGAGCAGGCGCTGGTGCACACGCGCTGGTGGGTGCTGGGCCTGGGGGCGGCCGTCTGCACACTGGCCCTGGTGGCCTGGTTCAGCCTGCGGCGCGGCATCGTGCAGCCGCTGGGCCAGGCCATCCTGATTGCCGAAACGGTGGCCGCCGGCGACCTGAGCCAGGAGTTTTCGACCGAGCTGCAGGGCGACTTCGGCCGCCTGCTGGGCGCGCTGGGCACCATGGAAGACACGCTGACCGAGCTGGTCGGCCGCATCAAGCAGTCCACGGATTCCATCGGCCTGTCGGCCGGTGAGATCGACGCCGGCAACACCGACCTGTCGCGCCGCACCGAGGCCCAGGTCTCGGCGCTGGCCCAGACGGCGGCCAGCATGGAGCAGCTCACGGCCACCGTGCGCCAGAACGCGGAGCGCGCGCATTCGGCCAGCGGCCTGGCCGTCGATGCATCGTCCACGGCCAGACGCGGGGGGGCCGTGGTGGGCGAGGTGGTGCAGACCATGGAGGCCATCAGCGGCAGCTCGCGCAAGATCGTGGACATCATCCAGGTCATCGAAGGCATTGCCTTCCAGACCAATATCCTTGCGCTGAACGCGGCCGTGGAGGCGGCACGCGCGGGCGAACAGGGCCGGGGCTTCGCCGTGGTGGCCAGCGAGGTGCGCAGCCTGGCCGGCCGTTCGGCCGAGGCTGCCAAGCAGATCAAGGAACTGATCACCACCAGCGTGCGCCAGGTGGAAAGCGGCGCGGGCCTGGTCAACCAGGCGGGGGCCACCATGCAGGAGATTGTCGGCGCCGTGGGCCAGGTCTCGGGCCTGCTCGGCGAAATGTCGCAGGCCCTGCGCGAGCAAAGCGAAGGCATTGCCCAGGTCAACGCCGCCGTGGGCCACATGGACAGCGCCACCCAGGAGAACGCGGCCCTGGTGCATCAGGCCTCGCGTGCGGCCTCGGCGCTGAGCGAGCGCGCCCAGGAGCTGGAGCAGGCCGTGGGCGCCTTCAAGCTCGATGACGAGCCGCAGGATGCTGGCGCTGGCGTGCGGGTGCAGCCGCAGAAGCCGTCGATGGCTCCCGCCGCAGTCTTGTCCGCCGCTGTGACGAGGCCGTTGCAGCGCGTGCCGGCTGCTGCACCCCGGCCCCTGGAGTGGGCGCAGCACTGAACGCCTTTCAGGATCAAGCTGCAAAAACAGACGCCGGGCATGCCCGGCGTTGATGCTTGTGCGGGGGGTGGGGTGATTCAGGTCATTTCCAGGCCCAGGGCCTCCAGGCTGCCCCGGCCTTGCCGCACCACGGTGGGCGGATTGCCCAGGGCCATGGGCACCAGGTCGATCACCGTGGTCGGCTCCGAGGGGCAGGCACCTGCATCGACGATGGCATCGAGCTCGTGGGGAAAGCGCTCCAGGATGGCATCCGCGTCATGCAGGGCCTCGGTCTCTCCGGGCGGGATCAGCGTGGTGGCGATCAGCGGCTCGCCCAGCTGCTCCAGCAGCAGCTGCGTGCCCTTGCGGTCCGGCACGCGCAGGCCGATGGTCTTGCGCGAGGGGTGGCTCAGGCGCTTGGGCACTTCCTTGGAGGCTTCCAGGATGAAGGTGTAGGGGCCCGGCGTGGCCAGCTTCAACAGCCGGTACTGGCGGTTGTCCACGCGCGCATGGCTGGACAGCTCCGACAGGTCGCGGCACAGCAGCGTGAGGTGGTGCTTGTCGTTGATCTGGCGGATGCGGCGAAGCCGCTCCACCGCAGGGCGGTCGTCCAGATGGCAGACCAGGGCATAGCTGGAGTCCGTGGGAATGGCCAGGATGGCGCCCTGGCGCAGCATGTCGGCGGCCTGCTTGATGAGACGGGGCTGGGGATTGTCGGGGTGGGCTTCGAAGCGTAGGACCATGGTGTGCGTTGTTTGCGGGAAGGGCTCAGGCCGGCTGAATGCGCTCGCCCAGCAGTTCCCATACCGGCGTCAGCTGGCCCGGCAGGTAGGGCAGGTCGCCCAGGTCGGTATGCGACTCCTCGGGGCTGTGGAAGTCGCTGCCGCGCGAGGCGGCCAGGCCGAACTCGCGGGCCATGTCGGCATAGACGGCGTACTCGCTGGGGCGGTGGCTGCCGGTGACGACCTCCACGCCCTGGCCCCCATGGGCCTTGAATTCGGAAAACAGCGCGTACTCCTCGTTGGCCGTCAGCGCATAGCGGGCCGGGTGGGCGATCACCGCCACGCCGCCGGCCTGCGTGATCCAGCGCACGGCGTCGGCCAGGCGCGCCCAGGTATGGGGCACGTAGCCGGGATGGCCTTCGGTCAGGTAGTGGCGGAACACCTCGCCGGTGTCGCGGCAGCGGCCGGATTCCACGAGAAAGCGCGCGAAATGCGTGCGCGAGATCAGCGCGGGATTGCCGGCAAAGCGCAGCGCGCCTTCGTAGCTGCCTTCAATGCCGGCCAGCTCCAGCTGGCGGGCCATCTCGCGGGCGCGGGGACCGCGTCCGTCGCGCGTGGCATGCAGGCCTTCGACCAGGGCCGGGTCGTCTGCGTCAAAGCCCAGGCCCACGATGTGCACCGTGGTGCCTGCAAAGCTCACCGAGATCTCTGCGCCCGTCAGGTAGTCCAGGCCGCAGGCGCGCGCTGCGGCGGCTGCGCGGTGCTGGCCGCCGACCTCGTCGTGGTCGGTCAGCGCCCACAGCTGTACGCCGCGGGCCGCGGCACGTTCGGCCAGTTGTTCAGGCGTCAGCGTTCCATCCGAGACCACGGAGTGGCTGTGCAGATCGGCATTCAGATAGGACTTGGGCACCGGCCCATTGTAGGTGTCGGTCCTTTTCCGAGCCTGGCGCTGCGGCTGGGGACTTCCCTGAGTGCGGGTTTACCGCCCTCAATAGTGACAGCGGCATGACGATGATCAGCCAGGCGCCGTCAAGGGTGGACAAGAATGATTGCCCGGAGCGAAGGTCGGCGGGGCGCCATGGCCAGGCTCCGGCATTGTTAGAAAAAAGATCGGTTTTTCCATGAATCTGAATCAAATCACCGTCGCCCAGAAACTCTGGGCCCTGGTGCTGGGACTGCTGGTGAGTATGCTGGCGGTCAACGGCGGCATCCTGTTCTATCTGCACGGAGTCAACGAGAAGATCAACACCGACGTGATGACCGCGCAGCGCGGCGCCACGCTGGCGCGCGAGTGGCGGCATCTGACCCAGATGAGCGTGGAGCGCTCCATCGTCGCGGCCATGTCGCCCGACGAGACGCTGGCCGCGCAGCAGCGCGCGCTGATGAGCAAGGGCATAGAACGCATCAACGTGCTGCAAAAGCAGGTGGGCGAGCTGCAGCTCGATGCCAAGGGCAAGCAGGCGCTGGAGGCCGTGGCGGCCGAGCGCCGGGAAACGCTCAAGGCCAACTCGGCGGCCCAGGATGCGCGCAAGGCCAGCGACTTCGCCTCCACCTTCGACATCGTGGAAAAGCAGCTGCGCCCGGCGGCCGAGCGCTACAACACGGCGCAGGAAGCCTTTGTGCAGCAGCAGGAGCGCCAAAGCGAGCTGGCGCGCGAGGAGGGCGTCGCCCACCGCACCCGGGCCTACTGGATCGGCGCCCTGGCCAGCGCGCTCATCGTGGCCCTGGGCCTGTTCATGGGCATGGCCATCATGCGTTCCATCACACGGCCGCTGGACCAGGCCGTGGCGCTGGCCGACGGCATTGCCGCAGGCGACCTCACGGGGTCGGTGCAAAGCAACCGGGGCGATGAGCTGGGCCATCTGCTGCAGGCGCTCAACGGCATGGCCCAGCGGCTGCGCGGCGTGGTGGGCGAGGTGCGTTCGGGCGTGGAGTCCGTGTCCACGGCCTCCAACCAGATCGCCAGCGGCAACCAGGACCTGTCCTCGCGTACCGAGCAGACGGCGGCGAATCTGGAGGAGACGGCGGCCAGCATGGAGGAGCTGACGGCCACCGTCACCCAGTCGGCCGATACGGCGCGCCAGGCCAACCAGCTGGCCGCCACGGCCGCGCAGGCGGCCGAGCAGGGTGGCGCCGTGGTGGCCCAGGTGGTCACCAGCATGCAGCAGATCACGGACAGCAGCCGCAAGATCGCCGACATCATCGGCGTGATCGACGGCATTGCCTTCCAGACCAACATCCTGGCGCTCAACGCCGCCGTGGAAGCGGCCCGCGCAGGCGAGCAGGGCCGGGGCTTTGCCGTGGTGGCCGGCGAGGTGCGTTCGCTGGCGCAGCGCAGTGCCGAGGCCGCCAAGGAGATCAAGCTGCTGATCACCACCAGCGTGGACAACGTGCAGTCGGGCTCGCAGCAGGTGGAGCAGGCGGGGCGCTCCATGGAGGAAATCGTCTCCAGCGTGCGCCGCGTCAGCGACCTCATCGGCGAGATCACCGCCTCGTCCACCGAGCAGCGCGACGGCATTGGCCAGGTCAACCAGGCCGTGAGCCAGCTCGACCAGATGACGCAGCAGAATGCGGCCCTGGTCGAGGAATCCAGCGCGGCTGCGCTGGCCATGCAGGACCAGGCGCGGCGCCTGTCCGAGGTGGTGGCGGTGTTCAAGCTGGGGCAGGAAGGCAGTGCGCTGGCACCGGCCCGGGCGCAGGCGCCCGCCAGTTCAGCCGCCGTGGCGCGCCGACCGGCAGCAGCCCCTGCAGCGGCGGCACGTCCCGCGCCCGCGGCACGCCCGGCTGCCGCCGTGCGCAATGCACCGGCGCCCCAGATCCAGCCTCCTGTGGCCAAGGCGCCCGCCCGGGCACCTGCCAAGGCCGGCGCGGACGACGACTGGGAGACCTTCTAGCGGGAGGAGCGGGGATGCAGGCCGGCGCGTGCATGTGCGCCGGCCTGCAGGCCTTCGTCAGTTGCGCGGTTTGCCGTAGTCGGGCGAGCGCGGGCCCGGCAGCAGTCCGCGCTGCGCCATGGGCGACAGCAGGCGCTGGTTGGCGATGGAGGCGATCTGCACGCTGCGGTCGTTCATGGTGTCCAGGATCTGGTTGAGCAGTGCCGTCACCAGAATGCCGACCAGTCCGCCGCCCGAGCTTTGGCCTTCGGCACTGGAGGCCGTGGCGCTGCCGTCCCACAGCTGTGTGCCGGTACGCAGGTCCACCAGTTTGGCGTCCAGCGTGACCACCGAGGCGCTGCTGATCACCGCATAGCTGGTGCCGTAGTTGCGGATGTTCAGGTACAGGGCCGCATCGGCGCCAAAGATTTCACGGAGCTTGGCCACGGGCAGTTCCTGCGCATCGTCGGCGCTGACGATGCCGTTCTGGCGGAACATTTCCTCGGTGACCGCCACGGGCAGGACGTAGTAGCCAGCCTCTGCCAGCGGCAGCGTGATCTGCGACAGCACGCCGGCCGGCGCATTCACTTCCGGCGACTGGTTCAGCGCGGGCATGACCAGGATGGATGCAGGCTTGGATGCCCGCAGTGCCGAATAGTCATAGGGCGCAGTGGTGGCGCACCCGGTCAGTGCGACGGTCATGGCCAGGGCCAGGGTCTTGATGTGTGTGCTCAGGCGCATCTCAATCCTTGCGGGCCGTGAAGGTTTGCAGCAGCGTGTCCATGAACTTGGCGGATTCGGGGAAATGCTGCTTTTCCTCTGCCAATTGCTGCACCGTCTTTTCGTTGTTGCCGGTCCGGGAATACAGCATGGCCATATGGGCGCGATAGCCGGGGGGCAAAGCCTTTCCCTCGGCCTGCACCTTCAGGCGGGTTTCTTCCAGCTTGAGCAATTGGTCCTCGGCGCCTGTGCTTCCGTCATCCTTGAGGTATTGATAGACCTGGGGCTGGTAATCGTTCCAGGCATACAGCGGCTGGCGCGGTGCGGCGCAGCCGGCCAACGAGGCGCAAATGGCCAGTGCAGCCAGGGTTGCGGCCGAATGGGGAATCTGCTTCATTGGGCGGGCTTCCATGCACCACTGTCCATGCCGGCCGCCAGCTTGTCCACGGCTTCGCGGATGGCCAGATCCAGCACCTTGCCATTGAGTGTGGAGTCATAGCCGGCCGTGCTGCCGAATCCCACGATTTCGCGGTTCGACAGGCTGTATTCGCCCGCACCCTGTACCGAATAGACGACTTCGGAGGTCTGCACCCGGACGATGTTCAGGCTGACCTTGGCATAGGCCACCTGCTCCTTGCCACGGCCGAGCACGCCGAAGAACTGGCGGTCCCCGACCACCTTGCGGCCGAACTCGCTCACGTCGCCGGTCACGACGTAGGTGGCGCCCTTGATCGCCTGCTCCTGCCGGTTGAAGCCCGCTTCCTGGCGGGTCTCGGACATGTTGTCGCGGTCCAGCACGCTGAATCGGCCGCTTTGCTGCAGGTGGGTTACCAAGATGGTTCTGGCCTGGCCACCGAGGCGGTCGACTCCGTCCGAGAAAATGCCGCGCTGGAAGCTGGAGCGGTTGTCGAACTTGCCCACGGAAATGGGGCTGCGCGGGCCTTGATAGGCGCTGTATGCAGAAGCGGGTTTGGCCGTTTCAAGCGTGCGCGATTGCTCGGTGGTGGCGCAGCCGGAAAGGCCGGCGGCCAGGGTGATGGCAATGGCCGTGCAAGGCCACAGGCGAGAAGTCATGAGTTTTTCCCCGGTTTTCTTGGAATGAATTTGCAATAAATTGTTGCAAAAAACCGGGGATATTAACCGAGCGGCGCCGTGAAGGGCCGGTGGAATCTCTAGGAAACGTCCGAATGAACGCCCTCGATCAGGAATTGCACCTTGCGCTCTCCGCGCCATTCATTGATGTCCATGCGAAATGCAATGCAGGCCGATGACGGCAGCGGGTCGGTATGGCCGAACCAGATGCCGTCCACGGTTTCGCCCTGATGGCGCAATTGCAGTTTCAGGTGCTTTTCCCCGACCAGGCGCTGTGACAGCACTTCCAGCTGTTCACTGAAGGTGGGAGGCGCAAAGCCCTGGCCCCAGACCGCGAGATTGAGCTGCTCGACCATTTCCGGCTTGCGGAAATCCGGGTCCAGAGGCCCGTCGGTTTCTATGCGCCGCGTCAGCGTGGCCGCGTCCAGCCATTCCTGGGCCACCTGGGCCAGGGCCTTCTCGAACACGGCGAATCCGGCTTCGGCAATGGTGCAGCCGGCCGCCATGGCGTGGCCGCCGAAGCGCAGCAGCAGGCCAGGGTGGCGCTTGGATACCAGGTCCAGCGCGTCGCGCAGGTGAAAGCCGGGAATGGAGCGGCCCGAGCCCTTGAGTTCATGCTCGTGCCCCGGCGCGCCGCTGGCTGCGAAGACGAAGCTGGGCCGGTGCATGCGGTCCTTGATGCGCGAGGCCACGATGCCGACCACGCCTTCGTGGAAATCGGGGTCGAACACGCTGATGGCGGCCGGCGGCGTCATGCCGTCCGTGCACAGGCCCTCGGCCATGAGCAGGGCCTGCTCGCGCATGCCGCCTTCCAGCTCGCGGCGCTCGCGGTTGATGGCGTCCAGCATCTGGGCCAGGTTGGCGGCGCGGCCCGCATCGTCTGTGGTCAGGCACTCGATGCCGATGGTCATGTCGGACAGCCGGCCTGCTGCATTGATGCGCGGGCCCAGGGCAAAGCCGAAGTCGAACGTGGTGGCCGCAAAGGCCTTGCGGCCGGCCGCGTCGAACAAGGCCTGCAGGCCCGGCTGCATCTGGCCCCGGCGTATCTGCTTGAGGCCCAGGGCGACCAGGCGGCGGTTGTTGGCGTCCAGCCGGACCACGTCGGCCACCGTGCCCAGGGCGACCAGGGGCAGCAGGGCCTCCAGCCGGGGTTGGCTGGCCTTGTCGAAGCGGCCGCGCGCGCGCAGTTCGGCTCGCAGGGCCAGCAGCACGTAGAACATCACGCCGACACCGGCCATGGACTTGCTCTCGAAGCTGCAGCCGGGCTGGTTGGGGTTGACGATGGCATCGGCCAGCGGCAGGTGGTTGCCGGGCAGGTGGTGGTCGGTGACGACCACCTGCAGGCCCAGGGACTTGGCCTCGGCCACGCCTTCGACGCTGGCAATGCCGTTGTCCACGGTGACCATCACGTCGGCGCCGGTTTCCTTGACACGGCGCGCGATGGGGGGTGTCAGGCCGTAGCCGTCCACCACGCGGTCGGGCACCAGGTAGCCGACCTCGGTCGCGCCCAGCATGCGCAGGCCGCGCCAGCCCACGGCGCAGGCGGTGGCACCGTCGCAGTCGTAGTCGGCCACGATGCACAGGCGCAGGCCGCGCTCTATGGCATCGGCCAGCAGCCGCACGGCGGCGTCCATGCCCAGCAGGCCCGAGGGGGCCAGCAGGCGCGCGGGCGTGTCGTCCAGTTCGTCGGCGGAGCACACGCCGCGTGCGGCGTAGAGCTGGGCCAGCAGCGGGTGGACACCGGCCTGGCGCAGTGCCCAGGCCTGCTGCGCAGGGATCTCGCGGGGAATGATTTTCATGGGCAGTGTGTCAGAGCATGCGGCCCAGGTCGGGCAGGGCGCGGGGGCCGAAAAGGCCCGTCAGCCTGTCCAGCCAGCGCGGCGGGCGGCTGCTCCATGCGATGGCATGGCGTTCGCCGCACAGCGTCAGCGTGAGCGGGTGGCCTGCGCGCACGCGCTCCAGCAGGCGGGCGATGAGCCCGGCGTCCAGCGCCTTCCAGGCCTCGCGCCACGCAGCGGGGTTGCCCTGCAGGGCTGCGGCGTGAAGGTCGTCCAGGCATTGCACGGCGGCCTTGGCGCCGGTGGCCGTGCCGGGCTGCAGGCGCCCGGCGCCGTGGACCCAGAAGGCGTTGATGGGCACCTGGCCGCGCGCGGCGCGGGCGTCGTTGAAGACATGGGTGTAGAGCAGCATCTGCACCTCGCTTTGCAGGCGGTGCAGGGCGCGCGCCTGCTGCGCATCGGGCAGCCAGGGCCGCACGTCGCGGCCGATGACGCGGTCCATGGAGGCCGTGGCCAGGTCATCGAACAGCGCACCGCGCGCCAGCCAGCGCTGCGGCTGCTGGTACTCCAGCACGATGCCGTCGTCGGCGAACCAGGGCGCCAGCAGGGCCAGCAGCTGGCGGGATTCCTCATCGCTGAGGGGTGTGGTGGCGGGATCGCTCTGGTGCACCTGGTCTGCGCCTATGTGCCAGTGGCAGGGCGTGACATAGGCGCAGGCCTGTGCCGTCTCACCGGCCTGCCAGGCGGCCCAGGCAATCAGGCCCGGTGTATCGGGCAGGCCCAGCGAGTGCGCCAGGGCGCGTTCGTGGGGGGGAGAAAAATCCATCTCCGTGCCGGTCTGTGCGGGCGCGGGCTGCATCAGCGCCAGCAGCGATTGGAGATGGGGCAGCTCCAGGCCGCCCCAGACGGCCGCGACGGCAGCGTCATCCGCTGCATCCGAGGACGGACCGCCGGCATAGGGAATGATCCATTCGGTCGTTTCCTCCAGCGGGGCTTGGGTGGAGGACACCAGGGGCGCAGTCAAAAGCATGGCCGCTATTGTCGGGCATGGGTTGCCGCAATGCCGGCGCCTTCGTTTTTCCCCTTGGAGCGCGGTTCAGCGCTGGGGCATGTCGCGGGCCGAAGAGACCAGGCTGACCGTGGCGTCCTCGGGGATGGGTGGCATGCCCTGGTTCCAGTCTTCCCAGGCGCTGCGCATGGCGGCCAGTCTCTCGGGCGCGCGCACTGCCTGGTTGGCGCGCTCGCGCTCGTCGGCGGCAAGGTCGAACAGGTAGTCGATGCCGTCCACGCGCAGGTACTTCCAGTCGCCATCGCGCAGGGCACGTTGGCCGCGGTGCTTCATGCGCCAGTGCAGGGTGCGTGGGAATTCGGCATCTTCGGCGCGCAGCACGGGCAGCAGCGAGATGCCGTCCAGCGCATGGCCCTCTGGCGCCTGCACGCCGGCGGCATCCAGCACCGTGGCCGACCAGTCCATGCTCATGCAGTGCTGGGGGCTGCTGCGGCCCGGCGCGATCACGGCCGGCCAGTGCGCGATCCAGGGCACGCGTATGCCGCCCTCGGTCAGGTCCATCTTGCCGCCGACCAGGGGCCAGTTGTCGGAGAAGCGTTCGCCGCCGTTGTCGCTGGTGAAGACGATGAGGGTGTTGTCCAGCTGCCCGTTGGCGCGCAGCGCCTCGACGATCCAGCCTATGCCTTCGTCCATGTGGTGGATCATGCGGCGGTACTGGTGGATGTTGCCGCCGTCCAGGTGGGCAATGCCTGCGCCCAGTGCCTCGGCCGTGCTGCGGTCCTCGCGCGTTTCCCAGGGCCAGTGCGGCGCCGTGTAGTGCAGGCTCAGGAAGAAGGGCGCATCGCCTTGGGCCATGCGGTGGACGAAGTCCACGCTGCGCTGCGACAGCAGGTCGGTCAGGTAGCCCTCGTCATGGTGTTCCTCCTCGCCCACCCACAAGTCGTGCTGGCCCGAGCTGCTCAGGTGGGTGAAGTAGTCCACGCCGCCCGACATGGGGCCGAAGTATTCCTCGTAGCCCGAGCGCAGCGGGCCGAAGTGCGGCGGGTAGCCCAGGTGCCATTTGCCGATCAGCGCCGTGCGGTAGCCCGCATCCCTGAGCATGGAGGCCACGGTGGGCATGTCCGGCGGCAGGCCCAGCTTCTCGCCCAGCGGCGTGCCGCGTGTCTTGCTGTTGATGGGTTCCTCGGCCGCACCGCGCAGGCGGTACTGGTAGCGCGCCGTGGCCAGGGCAAAGCGCGTGGGAGAGCACACGGGCGAGTTGGCATAGCCCTGGGTGAGCCTGAGGCCACCGGCGGCCAGTCGGTCGAGCACGGGCGATACCGGGCCGAAGTCGGCCGCCCGGCCGCCGTAGCAGCCGAGGTCGGCATAGCCGAGGTCGTCGGCCACGATGAAGAGGATATTGGGACGGGACATGGACATGCGCTCTGTGCAGGGTTGTGGACGGGAAGCGGCGGCGCTCATTCCATCTTCATTCCGGTGGACTGGATCACGGTCCGGTAGCGGTCGGCCAGCGCCTGTATGCGTTCGGCGGCGGCCGGGCCGGTCAGGCCTTCGTAGAACAGGTCGTTGGCGCGCATGCGCTCGCGCAGCGCCGCATCCTTCATGGCCTTTTCCAGCGCGGACTGGATCCTGGCGACCAGCGGCTCGGGCGTGGCGGCCGGCACCCACAGGGCGAACAGCACTTCCTGCTCCAGGTCCTTGTGGCCCAGCTCGCCCACGGTGGGCACGCCGGGCACCAGCGGGTTGCGCTGGCGCGTGGTCACGGCCAGCGGCACGACCTTGCCGGCCGCCACTTGGCCCAGCATGGCCGAGGAGCTGATGATGCCGCCCTCCACCTCGCCGGCCAGCACGGCCGTGCTGGCCGGGGCGTTGCCCTTGTAGGGCACGTGGCTGACCTTGGCGCCCGTGGCATGGGTGAGGATGGCCGAGGCCAGGTGGCCCGGCGTGCCGTAGCCGGCCGAGCCCAGCGTCAGGCCGCTTTTCTTGCCCTGGGCGATGAACTGGTCCAGCGTCCTGAGGCCGGTGCGGGGATTCACGGCCACCATCATTCCCTGCGAGGCGATCATCATCACGGGACGCAGGTCCGTGCCCTTGAACGGCATGCTCTTGTAGATGAAGGGATTGACGGTGAAGGTCGTGTCGATGCCGACCAGCAGCGTGTAGCCGTCGCCGGGCGCCTTGGCCGCGTTGTCGGTGCCGATGTTGCCGCCCGCGCCGGGCCGGTTGTCCACGACGAAGGGCTGTTTGAGTTCACGCTGCAGTACCTCGCCCAGGCTGCGCGCAAGAATGTCGGCGGCGCCAGCGGGCGCGAAGGCGACGACGATGCGCACGGGTTTGGCGGGCCAGGCGGCAGCATCGGCGGCCGCATCGGCCCGGGCGCCAGCGCCGGAGCCCAGGCCCAGCAGAAGGGCCAGGCCGGCCCGCAGCAGCGGGCCGCGCAAGGCATGGGTGGCATGGGTGGCTTGGAACAGGGAAAACATGGTGGCGAACTTTCTGCGCTGCGGGGGCGCCGGGCTTTGCGAGAATCCCCAGGCCGGCTCCGGACGGTGGCTCCCGTTGTCTCCTTTCCGGACGGGGCCACTGTAGAAGTCCCTGCAGCAATTGATCTAATCAACTGTTCCCCGTGAATACCCGTCCAGCCCCCACGTCCATCCAGCAGATGCTGCTGTTTCGCATCAACCGCTACTTTGGTGCGGCCGGCGGCGTGGCCATGCGCATGTGCGAGGCGCATTTCGGCATCACGCGCCGCGAGTGGGGCGTGATGGCCACGGTGGCTGCCAACGAGGGCCTGCTGTCGTCGGAGCTGGCTGAACGCGCGCAGCTGGACCGCGCACGCACCTCGCGCGCCCTCAGCGGGCTGGAGGAAAAGGGCTGGGTGCAGCGCAGCCCCCTGCCCGGCGACCGCCGCCGCGTGGCCGTGTCGCTGACCGCCGAGGGGCGGCGCATGTACGGCCTGATCCTGCCGCGCATGGCCCAGATCCACCTGGACCTGGTGTCCGTGCTCAGCGACGAGGAACTTGAACAATTCGACACCTTGCTGGCCAGGCTGCAGCGCCATGCGCTGACGCTGGAGGCAGAGGGTCGCTACGACGCCCTGCCGCGCGTGGACCGCGGACGGCACCGGCGCTGACACGCCGACGGCAAAGCCTGCCGCCATGCAGGGCCTGCGGGCGATGACACAATGCATGCCCATGCAATTTCCCTACGAACTGGCCGTCGGCTGGCGCTACACCCGGGCCGGGCGCGCCACGCGCCGCAACGGCTTCATCTCGTTCATCTCCGGCGTCTCCATGCTGGGCATCGCCCTCGGTGTCGCGGCGCTGATCATCGTGCTCAGCGTGATGAACGGCTTCCAGAAGGAAGTGCGCGACCGCATGCTCAGCGTGGTCTCGCACATCGAGATCTTCGCGCCCCAGGGTGCGGCGCTGCCCGATCTGGAGCGCACCATGCGCGAGGCGCGCGCCAACCCCGACGTGCTGGGCGCCGCACCCTTCGTCGCGGCCC
Organism: Delftia sp. PX-1; assembly: GCF_055797465.1. NCBI lineage: Bacteria > Pseudomonadati > Pseudomonadota > Betaproteobacteria > Burkholderiales > Comamonadaceae > Delftia > Delftia sp. PX-1. The sequence goes on along the minus strand of NZ_CP184763.1, from coordinate 5,604,491 downwards.
AGGCGCTGCTGGCACGCGGCGAGGACATGAAGGGCACGCTGGTGCGCGGCATCGATCCGGCGCGCGAGGGGGAGGTCACCGACGTGGCCGCCACCAATGCCGAGGTGCTCCAGCGCCTGGTGCCTGGCGAGTTCAACGTGGTGCTGGGCGTGGAGCTGGCGCGCTCGCTGGGCGTGCGCCAGGGCGACATGGTCACGCTGATCGCCCCGGGCGGCCAGGTCACGCCGGCCGGCGTGGTGCCCCGCCTCAAGCAGATGCATGTGGCCGGCACCTTCGACTCCGGCCACTACGAATACGACTCGGCCCTGGTGATGATGCATTACGAGGACGCGCAGCGCCTGTTCCGCCTGGAAGGGCCGACCGGCATCCGCCTGAAGCTCAAGGACCTGCATGAGGCACCGCGCGTGGCCATGGAACTGGCCCACACCATCACCGACCGCCTGCTGATCCGCGACTGGACCCAGCAGAACCGCACCTGGTTCGCGGCCGTGCAGCTGGAAAAACGCATGATGTTCATCATCCTCACGCTCATCGTGGCCGTGGCTGCGTTCAACCTCGTGTCCACGCTGGTGATGACGGTGACCGACAAGCGCGCCGACATCGCCATCCTGCGCACGCTGGGCGCCTCGCCGTCCAGCATCATGGGAATCTTCATGGTGCAGGGCGCCATGGTCGGCGTCATCGGCACCTTCGCGGGCTTGCTGCTGGGCCTGGGCATCGCCTTCAACATCGATGTCATCGTGCCGGCCATCGAGCGCCTGCTGCATGCCAACTTCCTGCCCAAGGACATCTACCTGATCAGCAAGATGCCCAGCGATCCGCAGTACAGCGACATCATGCCCATCGCCGTGATCTCCCTGGTCCTGGCCTTTGTCGCCACCATCTATCCCAGCTGGCGCGCCAGCCGCGTGAACCCCGCCGAGGCGCTGCGCTATGAATGAAGTGAATGTGATGCCCGGTTTCGAAGTGTCCCAGCAGGGCGCCGTGGTCCTCGATGCGCGCGGCCTGACCAAGCGCTTCGCCGAAGGACGGCTCAACGTGCAGGTGCTGGCAGGTGTCGACCTGCAGGTGCGTGCGGGCGAGACGCTGGCCATTGTCGGCGCCTCGGGCTCGGGCAAGAGCACGCTGCTGCACCTGCTGGGCGGGCTGGATGCCCCCACCAGCGGCAGCGTCACCCTCAAGGGCGAGCCCCTGCATGAACTCAGCGCCCAGAAGCAGGGTGCGCTGCGCAACAGGCACCTGGGATTCATCTACCAGTTCCACCATCTGCTGCCCGAATTCAGCGCCCAGGACAACGTGGCCATGCCGCTGCGCATACGCCGCGACGACAGGGCCGAGTGCATGGAGCGCGCCGCACGCATGCTGGCGGCCGTGGGCCTGGGCGAACGCATGCTGCACCGGCCGGCCGAGCTGTCGGGGGGCGAGCGCCAGCGCGTGGCCATTGCCCGCGCCCTGGTCACGCAGCCTGCCTGCGTGCTGGCCGACGAGCCCACCGGCAACCTGGACCGCAGCACGGCCGACACCGTGTTCCGCCTGATGCTGGAGCTGGCGCGCAGCCATGGCACGGCCTTTGTGATGGTCACGCACGACGAGCAGCTCGCGGCGCGCTGCGACCGCATGGTGCGCCTGGTGCAGGGACAGCTGGCCTGACCCTGTACTGGGTCCTGCGTGCGCCGTCCTGCGCGCTCCGGCGTCAGGCCATGCGCAGCAGCTTGCCGCCCATGTGCGGCGTGCGCACAGGCACCACGGTGGGCGCTGGCGCCGCCTTGATCTGCGGGGCCTCGGGAACCATGGCCGCCGGCAGCGACTTGCGCACGGGTTGCGCGCGGGGCGTGTCGCCGATGTTTACGCTCTGGGCCGTCAGGTCGGCCGTGACCTCGCGCAGCCGCGCAGACTGCGCCATGGAGGCCTGCACCACGTCGCCCATGATGGCCGTGACCTGGTGGGAGGAATCCACGATTTCCTGCATGGTCCCGCCGGCCTGTCGCACCTGCTCGGCGCCCAGAGCCACCTGCTCCACCGAGGTGTGGATGAGCTGCTTGATCTCCTTGGCGGCGGCGGCACTGTTCTGCGCCAGTGCCCGCACCTCGCCGGCCACCACGGCAAAGCCCCGGCCCTGCTCGCCGGCGCGGGCCGCCTCCACGGCGGCGTTCAGCGCCAGGATATTGGTCTGGAAGGCGATGCCGTCCATCACGCCGATGATGTCGTTGATCTTGCGCGAGCTGGCGCTGATGGACTCCATGGTGCCCATGACCTCGTGCACCGTGCGCCCGCCCTGCTCGGCCACCCGGCAGGCCTGGCGGGCCAGTTCATTGGCCTGGCCTGCGTGCTCGGCGCTTTCGCTCAGGCCCTGCATGGCCTCGCCCAGGGTCTGCGCGGCCGTGAAGCGGCGCGTGATATCGCGGGCGTACTTGACCACCTTGAAGGGCCGGCCATCGGCGTCGAGGATGGGGTTGTAGCTGGCCTCGATCCAGACCTGGCGGCCGTGCTTGCCGATGCGCAGGTACTGGCCTGCATCGTGCTGGCCGCTGCCCAGCTTGCGCCAGAACTGCGCGTATTCGGCGCTTTGGCGCTCATGGGGCTGGACGAACATGCTGTGGTGCCGCCCGACGACCTCGTCCAGCGTGTAGCCCATGGCCTGCAGGAACAGGCGGTTGGCATGGAGGATGTTGCCGTCCAGGTCGAACTCGATGATGGCCTGCACCTTGGAGATGGCCGCCAGCTGGCCTTCGGCATCGGCGTTGCGGCGCTGCTGCTCGGTGATGTCGGTGGCGTACTTCACCACCTTGAAGGGCCGGCCATGCCGGTCGAAGATGGGGTTGTAGCTGGCCTGCAGCCAGACATCGCGCCCATCCCTGGCGATGCGCCGGTAGCGCCCCGCATCGTGGATGCCGCTGCCCAGGCGCTGCCAGAACCGGGCGTATTCGGGGGATTCGCTGACCTGGCTGTCCACGAACATGCGGTGGTGCTGGCCGATGACCTCGTGCTCCTCGTAGCCCATGGTGTCCAGGAAGTTCTGGTTGGCAGCCAGCACATGGCCTTGCAGGTCGAACTCGATCACCGCCTGGGACTTGTGTATGGCGGCCAATTGCCCGTCAAGCTCCGCCTTGCGGCGTGCGCCACCGAGGTCCAGGATTCGACTCCATGCTGAGCGCTTCATGGGAATTCCTCTCTCCAAAGCATGCCGGCCGGTGATGCGGGAGCCCGATGCGGGGTGCAAGTGTTACTTTATGTATTTTTATGGAGGCGCAAGCCATTCGTGTATTGATTTTGTCAAACGGAGCCGACTCGCAATAAGCCAAGGGTTTGCCCTTGCTCCGGGCCTCGTCTGCCCCTTGGACGGGCGCCGCCCGGGCCGGTGGCATGATGCGGCCATGCCCGCCTGGATAGACACCCACTGCCACCTCGATGCCCCCGAATTCGACGCCGACCGCGATGCCGTGCGCGCGCAGGCGGCCGAGACAGGCGTTGCGCATCTGGTGATTCCGGCCGTGGCGCGCGAGCACTGGGACACCGTGGTGGCGCTGGCGCGGCGCCATGGCGACAGCTATGCGCTGGGCATCCATCCGCTGTACACGCCCAATGCCCGCGAGCAGGACATTGCCGCATTGCGCGAGACGCTGGACCGGCTGCGTGGCGATCCCCAACTGGTGGCCGTGGGCGAGATCGGGCTGGACTTCTTCGTGCCGGGGCTGGACGCACAGCGGCAGGTCTGGTTCTACGAGCAGCAGATCGCGCTGGCGCGCGAGTTCGATCTCCCGGTCATCCTGCATGTGCGCAAGTCCAGCGACCGGCTGCTCAAGACCCTGCGCGCGCGGCCTGTGGCGGGTGGCATTGCCCATGCCTTCAACGGCAGCGTGCAGCAGGCCCAGGCCTTCATCGACCTGGGTTTCAAGCTGGGCTTCGGCGGCGCCGTGACCTATGACCGCGCGCTCAGGCTGCGCGAGCTGGCAGCCAGCTTGCCGCTGGACGCGCTGGTGCTGGAAACCGACGCTCCCGACATTCCGCCGCACTGGCTCTACACCACGGCCGGGCAGCGTGCCCAGGGCCAGGCCCAGGGCCGCAACACGCCGGCCGAGCTGGCACGCATTGCGGATGTGATTGCGCAACTGCGCGGCATTACGCCCCAGGCCCTGGCCGAGGCCACGGGCCGCAACGCGCGTGCCGCGCTGCGAGGCCTGCCCGCCATGGCCTGAACCAGGCTTGAGCGGAACCTGAACCTGAGCGGTCTTGCCGCCCGCTGCCAGCAGCCCGGCGACCGCTGGGCGACAATGCCGGCCATGTCCTTGACCGTTCCCGACCTGCCGCCCCCCGGCACCCTGCGCTGGCAGGGCCTGGCGCCGGTGGCCGATGCGCGGACCCGGGCCCTGGTGCTGGGTAGCTTTCCGGGCCTGCGATCGCTGCAATTGCAGCAGTACTATGCCCATCCGCAAAACCAGTTCTGGCCCCTGCTCCAGGCCTTGTGGCCCGAGTATCCGCAGCCCGGCCGCGACGACTATGCGGGCCGCTGCGAATGGCTGCTGGCCCGGGGCCTGGGGCTGTGGGATGTGTACGCCAGCTGCGAGCGCGAAGGCAGCCTGGACAGCGCCATCCGCGCTGCCGAGGTGAACGACTTCGCTGGGCTGCGCACGCACTGCCCGCAGTTGACGCTGGCCTTGCACAACGGTGGCGAGAGCTACAAGCACGCCGGCCGCACGCAGGCCCTGGGCCTGGCTGCCGTGAAGCTGCCATCGACCAGCCCGGCCAACGCGAGCTGGCGTTTCGAACGCAAGGTCCAGGCCTGGCGCGAGGCGCTGGCTCTCCATCAACTGCTCTGAATCTTTCCATTTTTCCCGACGTGATACGCAAGACCCGTGGCGCCGCCAAGGCCGCCCCTTCCTCTCCCGCCAACGCCGCAGACGCCGAGCTGCCCGAAGTCAGCGTCTCCGACGATGGCGATGTGCGCCACCTGCACCTGGGCACGCCCTGGATACAGGGCTCCATGCGCATACGCGAGCCCTTCGAGATCGAGCTGGAGTACGTGCAGCGCATGATGGGCTGGCTGCTGTTCATGGAACCCGCCAGCGTGGCCGGCCGCCATGCCATGCAGCTGGGCCTGGGCGCCGCGGCCATCACCAAGTTCTGCCACAAGAAGCTGCGCATGCGCACCACGGCCATCGAGCTGAACCCGCAGGTGCTGGCCGTGTGCCGCAGCTGGTTCAAGCTGCCGCCCGACAGCGACACGCTGCGCGTGGTGCTGGCCGATGCGGCCCAGGAAATCCGCAAGAGCCAGTGGCTGGGCACGGTCGATGCGCTGGCCGTGGATCTCTATGACCACGATGCGGCCGCGCCCGTGCTGGACAGCGCCGAGTTCTATGCCGATTGCCGCAATCTGCTGACCGAGGACGGCATCATGACCGTCAACCTGTTCGGCCGCACCTCCAGCTACGAGCGCAGCCTGGCACGCATGGCCGAAGCCTTTGGCGAAGAGGCCATGTGGGCCTTCCGCCCCACGCGCGAAGGCAACACCGTGGTGCTGGCCCAGCGCACCCCGCGCGCGCTCGACCCCGCAGCGCTGCAGGCCGCCAGCGCCCAGGTGCAGGCCCGCTGGGACCTGCCCACCACGCGCTGGCCCAAGATCTTCGTGCGGCCCTGGTAGAGCGGGCTGGCCGGGCAGGGAGGCCGGCAGGCTTACCATAGGGCGCAGTTCAGCTTCCGGCCCAACGCCATGTCCGACCCGACCTCCACCGCACAGCCCACAACCGCCGTCGCTCCGCGCAATCCTTCGGGGCCCCTGGACTGGCGCAGGCTGGTGCAGTGGCTGCAGGCCGACGGCGTGATCACGGCCGAAGAGGCCCAGCGCACCGTGGCGCGCTGCTCGCAGGCCGAGAGCACTCAGCACCCGCTGGTCCGGCTGGCCAACGTGGGCGTGGCCCGGGCCGGTGACGGGCGCGCGCTGGACATCGAGGAGCTGACCCAGTACCTGGCGAGCCGCAGCGGCCTGGCCTACCTGCGCATCGACCCGCTGCGCGTGGATGCGGGCCGCGTGGGCGAAATCATGAGCGCCAGCTATGCCGAGCGCCACAAGGTGCTGCCCGTGCAGGTGTCGCCGCAGGAAGTGGTGGTGGCCACGGCCGAGCCCTTCATTGACGACTGGGTGGCCGAGGTCGAGCGCCAGGCGCGCCGCAAGGTGCGCCGCGTGCTGGCCAGTCCGGTGGACCTCAAGCGCTACACGGGCGAGTTCTTCGCCTTGGCCAAGTCGGTGCGCGCTGCCGAGAAGGCCGGCGGTGCGGCCAGCGCGGCCAGCTTCGAGCAACTGGTGGAGCTGGGCAACAGCAGCAAGCAGCTCGATGCCAACGACCAGGGCGTGGTGCGCGTGGTGGACTGGCTGTGGCAATACGCCTTCGACCAGCGCGCCAGCGACATCCACATGGAGCCCCGGCGCGACCAGGGCGTGATCCGCTTTCGCATCGACGGCGTGCTGCATCCGGTCTACCAGGTGCCCATGGGCGTGCTCAACGCCATGGTCTCGCGCGTGAAGCTGCTAGGGCGCATGGACGTGGTGGAAAAGCGCCGTCCCCAGGATGGGCGCATCAAGACCCGCAACCCGCGCGGCGACGAGGTGGAAATGCGCCTGTCCACGCTGCCCACGGCCTTTGGCGAAAAGCTGGTGATGCGGATCTTCGACCCCGACAACACGGTCAAGGACCTGGACGCCCTGGGCTTCACCAGCCATGACGCCCAGCGCTGGAACGAGCTGGTGCGCCGCCCGCACGGCATCATCCTCGTGACCGGTCCCACGGGCTCGGGCAAGACCACCACGCTGTACTCCACGCTCAAGCGCGTGGCCACGGAGGAGGTCAACGTCAGCACCGTGGAGGACCCGATCGAAATGATCGAGCCCAGCTTCAACCAGACCCAGGTGCAGACGCAGCTGGACTTCGGCTTCACCGAGGGACTGCGTTCGCTGATGCGCCAGGACCCGGACATCATCATGGTGGGCGAAATCCGTGACCTGGCCACGGCCGAGATGGCCGTGCAGGCCGCGCTGACCGGCCACCTGGTGTTCTCCACGCTGCACACCAACGATGCGCCCAGCGCCGTGAGCCGGCTGATGGAGCTGGGCGTGCCGCCCTACCTGATCAACGCCACGCTGCTGGGCGTGCTGGCCCAGCGCCTGGTGCGCACGCTGTGCCCGCAATGCAAGCAGCGCGACGAGGAGACTTCGGCCGCCACGCTGGCCGAGGCCGTGCGGCCCTGGAAACTGTCAGGCAGCTACCAGCCCTACAAGCCCGTGGGCTGCGTGGATTGCCGCATGACGGGCTTTCGCGGGCGCATGGGCCTGTACGAGCTGCTGACCGTGAGCGAGGCGCTCAAGCAGCAGATCCACACCTCGCCGTCCATGGATGCGCTGCGCCGCCAGGCCGTGCAGGACGGCATGCGTCCGCTGCGCCTGGCCGGAGCCCTGCGCGTGGCCGAAGGCGTGACCACGCTGCAAGAGGTCATGGCCAGCACGCCCCTGCTGGGCTGACTGGCGGATAAAAACGTAAGTGCCTGCTCTTGCGCAGGCCGTTGCCAATGATGGATGGGGTGCCTGGCATGGGCACCCTTTTTTCCTCATGCGGGTAGGACATGAGGGTATGCCCTTTGTAGGTGGAATCCACATTCGGACACAGTTTTTCTGAACGCAAAATCGCCGGGTCGTGATTCCGTAAGGAGACATTCTCGTGAAAATCAAGAGTCAGAAAGACTTTTTTTCCGGCGTGATGTTTTTGGTTGTCGGCCTCGCTTTTGCGATCGGCGCAACCAACTACACCGTCGGCACCGGTGCCCGCATGGGCCCGGGCTACTTCCCGCTGATCCTGGGTGTGCTGATGTCCATTCTGGGCACGGCCATCTGCTTCTCCGGCCTGACCAAGGGACCCTCCGGCGGTGACAAAATCGGCAAGTGGGCGTGGAAGCAGGTGTTCTTCATCCTGGCCGCGAACTTTGCCTTCGGCATCCTGCTGGTCGGCGTTCCCAATCTGGGCATTCCCCAGTTCGGTCTGATCGTCGCCATCTACGCGCTGGTGTTCATCGCCAGCCTGGGCGGCCATAGCTTCAACTTCAAGGAAGTGGCAATTCTGGCCACCGTCCTTGCCGTAGGCAGCTATGTGGCCTTCGTGTGGGCACTGAATCTGCAGTTCCCCGTCTGGCCCAGCTTCATCACCGGCTAAGCAGGAGCATCGTCCGTGGAACTTTTTCAGAACCTGGCGACCGGCTTCGGCGTCGCCTTCACTTTCCAGAACCTGATCTACTGCTTCGTCGGCTGTCTGCTCGGTACGCTCATCGGCGTGCTTCCAGGCATCGGCCCCGTGGCAACGATCGCCATGCTGCTGCCAGCGACCTACGCCCTGCCTCCGGTGGCGGCGCTGATCATGCTGGCCGGTATCTACTACGGTGCGCAGTACGGTGGCTCGACCACCGCCATTTTGGTGAACCTGCCGGGTGAATCCTCGTCCGTGGTGACCGTGATCGACGGCTACCAGATGGCCAGAAAGGGGCGAGCGGGACCCGCTCTCGCTGCCGCAGGACTCGGCTCGTTCTTCGCAGGCTGCGTGGGCACCGTGATCCTGGCCGCCTTCGCGCCTCCGCTGACGGAAGTGGCCTTCAAGTTCGGCCCTGCCGAGTACTTCTCGCTGATGACCCTGGGCCTGATCGGCGCCGTGGTGCTGGCTTCGGGCTCGCTGCTCAAGGCCATTGCGATGATCGTGCTGGGCCTGCTGCTGGGCATGGTCGGTACCGACGTGAACTCCGGTGTGGCCCGCTACAGCTTCGACATTCCCGAACTGACCGACGGTATCGACTTCGTCGTGATCGCCATGGGCGTGTTCGGCTACGGCGAAATCATTGCCAACCTGTCCAAGCCCGAGGACGAGCGCGAAGTGTTCGCAGCCAAGGTGACGGGCCTGATGCCCACCGCCGAGGACTTCAAGCGCATGCTGCCTGCCATGCTGCGCGGCACGGCCCTGGGTTCTGCCCTGGGTATCCTGCCCGGTGGCGGTGCCATGCTGTCGGCCTTTGCTGCCTACACCATCGAGAAGAAGACCAAGCTCAAGCCGGGCGAAGTCCCCTTCGGCCAAGGCAACATCCGTGGCGTGTGCGCGCCCGAGTCGGCCAACAACGCAGGTTCGCAGACCTCCTTCATCCCGCTGCTGACGCTGGGCATTCCGCCCAACGCCGTGATGGCGCTGATGGTGGGCGCGATGACCATCCACAACATCCAGCCGGGCCCGCAGGTGATGACCAGCAACCCCGAGCTGTTCTGGGGCCTGATCGCCTCGATGTGGATCGGCAACCTGATGCTGATCGTCCTGAACCTGCCGCTGATCGGCGTCTGGATCAAGCTGCTGACCGTGCCCTACCGCTGGCTGTTCCCGTCCATCGTGCTGTTCTGCGCGATCGGCGTGTACGGTACCAACAACAACACCTGGGACGTGTGGATGGTGGGTATCTTCGGCTTCGTGGGCTATGTGTTCCACAAGCTGGGCACCGAACCGGCTCCCTTGCTGCTGGGCTTCATCCTGGGCCCGATGATGGAAGAAAACCTGCGCCGTGCGCTGCTGCTGTCGCGTGGCGACTGGAGCGTGTTCGTGACCCGTCCGATCTCGGCCGGCCTGCTGCTCGCCGCCGTGGTGCTGCTGGTGGTGGTGCTGATGCCCGCAGTGAAGAACAAGCGCGAAGAAGCATTCGTCGAGGATTGATCGCCTCAGCGCTGCAACCATGTTGCTTGACGGCCCTTCGGGGCCTTTTTTTTTGCGTCGACGAGAAATGCACGTGAAAGCTGTTGATCCCGGATGGCAGGAGGACGCAGCGCCCGTGCCTGCACAATAGCGCGCAGTCTTTCGAGGTCACGATGTCCCCACTTCTGTCATCCCAGCACCCGCTGCGCGTGCTGCTGCACAACGAGATCCATGCGCGTCCCGCCGAGGAAATGCAGGCGCCGCTGGCCATCACCCACGTGGTGATGCTCACCGATGCGGCCCAGCGCGAGGCCAGCCGCGCCCATGTGGCCACCCTGCTGCGCAACCACCACCTGCCCCCGCCCGATGCGGCGACCACGCATGTGCTCATCGATCTGGGCGCCTTTCACCTGCGCTGGGAGCTGCACACGGAATTCGTCTGCTGGACCTTCAGCAAGCCCATGTCGCAGGCCGGCATGGACGATGTGCGCGAGCCCGAGGCCGCCATCGACTACGTGCCGCGCGACTGGCTGGCTGCATTGCCTGGCCAGTGCCTGAGCGGCCTGCACCTGTGGGCCTTGCAGGAACAGGCGATCAACGAGCCGCACCTGGTGCGCCACCTGCTGCAGGAAGACACGCTGGTGGGCGCACGCGTGGCCGGCGATGCGGGCAAGGTCTACACGGACTTCGCCATCCATGCCGATGGCTTCTCGCGCATGCTGCTGCTGGCCGGCGAATCGCTGTCGCCGCGCCGCCTGGGGCGGCTGGTGCAGCGCCTGCTGGAGATCGAGACCTACCGCATGGCGGCCTTGCTGGGCCTGCCTGCCGCCCGCCAGGCCGCTGCCGTTCTGGCCACGGCCGAGCGGGACCTGGCGGCCCTGGCCCATTCCATCCGCCTGGCGGACCGCGATGCCGAGCCGGCGCTGCTGGACCGGCTCACGCGCCTGGCCGGGCAGGTGGAGAGCGAGTACGCCACCACGCACTCGCGCTTTTCCGCCAGTGCTGCCTATTTCGAGCTGGTGGACAAGCGCATTCAGGACATCCAGGAATCACGCATCGACGGCATACAGACCATCCGCGAGTTCATGGACCGGCGCCTGACGCCGGCGCGCAGCACCTGCGAATGGGCGGCGCGGCGGCAGAACGCGCTGTCCGAGCGCGTCTCGCGCGTCAGCAGCCTGCTGCGCACGCGCGTGGAGATCGAGCAGCAGCAAAGCAGCCAGCAACTGCTGGGCGCCATGAACCAGCGCCAGGACATGCAGCTCAAGCTGCAGTCCACGGTGGAAGGCCTGTCCGTGGCCGCCATCACCTACTACTTTACGGGCCTGATCAGCTATCTGGCCAAGGGCGCCAAGGCCCTGGGCTGGCCCTGGTCGCCGGAGAGCACGGCCGCCGTCGCCATTCCCGTGGTGGCGCTGGGTGTGTGGTGGTCCTTGCGCAGGCTGCACCACAGGCTGTTCCGTGGCCAGCACGGCGGCGGCGCGCATTGAAGGCAGCGCCAGGGGCTCGCCGGTGCGCCGGCGAGTTCACGTTTTCTCACGTTTGGCGTGAAAGCGTCGAAGCCTCGCGCACAATGTGCGCTGCCGTTCTGCAAGGATCGAGCAAGGTTGTGTTTGTTCAGGAGTGAGACATGGATCTGGGAATCGCGGGCAAGTGGGCCCTGGTATGTGGCGCCAGCAAGGGCCTGGGCTTTGGCTGTGCCAAGGCGCTGGCGCAAGAGGGTGTGAACCTGGTGATCAATGCGCGCAATCCCGAGGCCCTGCAGGAGGCCGCGGCCAGCCTTGCGGCCCTCGCGCCGCAGGTGAAGGTGCTGGCCGTTGCCGCCGACATCACCACCGAGGAAGGCCGTGCCGCCGTGCTGTCGGCCGCCGGCGGCCCGGGCGTGGATTTCGATATCGTCATCACCAATGCGGGCGGCCCGCCTCCCGGCGATTTCCGTGACTGGGACCGCGCGGCCTGGCTCAAGGCCGTGGACGCCAACATGCTCACGCCCATCGAGCTGATCAAGGCCACGGTGGACGGCATGGCGGCACGCGGCTTCGGCCGCATCGTCAACATCACGTCCAGCGCCGTGAAGGCGCCCATCGACATCCTGGGCCTGTCCAACGGCGCGCGCAGCGGCCTCACGGGCTTTGTGGCGGGCCTGGCGCGCAGCGGCATCGCGGCCAAGGGCGTTACCATCAACAACCTGCTGCCCGGCAAGTTCGACACCGACCGCCTGCGCACCACCTTCACGGCCGCCGCCAACAAGAGCGGCAAGAGCCTGGACGATGTGCGCCTGGTGCAGCAATCCCAGGTGCCGGCGCGCCGCTTCGGCACGCCCGAGGAATTCGGCGCCATCTGCGCCTTCCTGTGCAGCGCCCACGCAGGCTACATGACGGGCCAGAACATCCTGCCCGACGGCGGCCTGTACGCAGGAACCTTCTGATGCGCCAGGGCACTGCGACCATGACCGCCTCCGGAGCATGCAAGCCCCGGACAGTGCCAGGCATGGCCGCGCAGTTGCAAACGGGCGGCGGACAGGGGCGGTCTTGAAAACCCCGGCCCTGCATCGCGGCCAGCGGCCTCGCCGCAGCCTGCCCATGTCGCATGCCATGCAGGGAGCCGGGAGATGAGCGAACTGTCCCACCAGACGGACTGGTCGCAGGCGATTGCAGGCCCCTCCGCGCGCCCGGCGGCTGCGCTCAGTCCCCCAGGCATGCGCCATACCCTGGGCCTGATGCTCGTGCTGCTGACGGTGGCCCTGGCGGCCGCCGTCGTCTGGCTGCTCAGCGGCATGCGCACCACCGCGCAGGAAGAGGCATCGCTGCGCCTGGTGCGCTTTGTGCTCGGTACCGAGGCGGCCATCAGCCGCAGCCTTGAATCCCTGGACGCACTGGCCATGGGGGTGGATGAATGGCTGGGTTCGCGCGATCCCGCATCGGCCTCGCAGCCGCAACTGCAGGAGATGCTGCACGCCATGGAGCGGCAGAACACGCTGGCGCGCCGCGCCTCCGTGCACGACTCCAAGGGCCGCGAGCTGGCGGCTTCGGGCGATGGCCCGGCCATTGATCTGCCGGCCCAGGCCTGGGAGCGCCTTGCGGCCCAAAGCCGCTCAGAATTGCTGGCCAGCCCGCCCTCCGTGGCGCCGCAGCCGCCGGGCGGCGAGCGCATGCTCTATCTGGTGCGCCCGCTGAGCCGTGCGCAGCAGGGTGGCTATGTGCTGATGCAGGTGCCGGTGGCGGCGCTGGGCGCGGTGCTGGCCCAGGGCGGCGTGCTGGACGGACTGGAAGTCACGCTGGAGCAGGGCAGCGGCGAGCTGCTGCTGTCCATGCCCCCCTACGGCGAGGCCTCGGCTGCGCGGTTGCTGCCGGCGACATCGCAGTTGGCGTCCAGCGGCGTCATGCCCATGGCCGCACGCCTGAGCCGCGTGCCCGCCCTGGTGGCCGCGCATCCGCTGCCCAAGGGCAATCTGTGGGTCACGGCCAGCCTGCCCATGTCCTCCGTGCTGGCGGGCTGGCGTGTGGCGGCTTGGCTGATGGTGCTGGCCGTGATGATCTTCGGCGTGCTGCTGGCCATACTGGGCTGGACGGTCCACCGCTACATGGATCGCCTGCATGCCGCGCGCCGTCAGGCACAGCGCTCCGAGCAATGGCTGGACCAGGCGCTGGACAGCATGGTCAGCGGCTTTTTGCTGCTGGATTCACAGCAGCGCGTGTTGCGCTGGAATCGCTGCTACGAGGAGATGTTTCCATGGCATGCGGATCAGCTGGAGCCCGGCCGGCCCCTGCAATCCCTGCTGGATGCCAGCCCCAGCGCCGTGGGTCTGGTGGCGGCGCCGGAGCAGATCGATGAGGCGAAGGACCTGCACCGGCAACTGGTGCTGCGTCCTGGCGTCCCCATGGAGCAGCAACTGGCCAGCGGCCGTTTCGTGCAGATGACGGCGCGCCCGGCTGCCGAGGGCGGCGTGGTCATCACCTACAACGATGTCACCGATATCCGGCTGGCCACGGCCGAGATCGAAAGCCTGGCCTTCTACGATCCGCTGACCAGCCTGCCCAATCGCCGCCTGCTGCTGGACCGCCTGGCCCAGGCCACGGTGCTGGCTGCGCGCGAAGGCTGGACCGGGGCGCTGCTGTTCCTGGACCTGGACCAGTTCAAGATGCTCAACGACACGCTGGGCCATGAAGTGGGCGACCAGCTGCTGCAGCAGGTGGCGCACCGGCTGCGCAGCGCCGTGCGCTCTTCGGACACGGTGGCGCGCCTGGGGGGCGATGAATTCGTGGTCATGCTCTGCGAGCTGTCGCACGAGCCTGCCGAGGCGGCCACGCTGGCCCAGCGCATTGGCGAGAAGATCCTGGCGCGGCTCAACCAGTCCTATGTGCTGGGTGCCCACCTGCACCGCAGCGCCTGCAGCATTGGCGCCACGCTGTTCGGCCGCCAGCCGCAGTCGGCGGCCGAGCTGCTCAAGCAGGCGGACATCGCCATGTACCAGATCAAGGCGCGCAACGGCAGCGGCCTGTGCTTCTTCGATCCGCAGATGCAGGTGGAGATCCACCAGCGCGTGCGCATGGAGGGCGACCTGCGCCAGGCCCTGGCGCAGTCCCAGTTCGAGCTGCACTACCAGCCCCAGTTCACGCTGGCAGGCGAGGTCATCGGTGCCGAAGCCCTGCTGCGCTGGCGCCACCCCGAGCGCGGCCTGGTGCCGCCCGGCATGTTCATCGCCGTGGCTGAGGAAAGCGAGATCATCGTGCCGCTGGGCATGTGGGTGGTGCGCACGGCCTGCGAGCAGCTGGCTGCCTGGCAAAAGGATGCGCGGCTGCGCCATCTGCAGGTGGCCGTGAATGTCAGTGCCCGCCAGTTCCGCCACCAGGACTTTGCCTCCCAGGTCATCGAGCAGGTGCGCAGCGCAGGCATCGCCCCCCATCTGCTCAAGCTGGAGCTGACCGAGTCGCTGGTGATCGAGAACGTGCAGGAGTCCATCGCCAAGATGAAGCAGCTGCGCAGCCATGGCGTGTGCTTTTCCATGGACGACTTCGGCACCGGCCATTCCTCGCTGACCTACCTCACCCAGCTGCCGCTGAACCAGCTCAAGATCGACCAGTCCTTCGTGCGCCACCTGGGCATGCGCCATACCGACGATGTGATCGTGCAGACCATCATCGGCATGGCTCGCAACCTCAACCTGGATGTGATCGCCGAAGGCGTGGAAACGCTGGAGCAGCGCGCCCTGCTGGCGCACTACGGCTGCGAGTACTTCCAGGGCTATCTGTTCAGCCCGCCCGTTCCCATCCGCGCGTTCGAACAGCTGCTGGCCAAGGTGCCCGTGCGCACCGCGGCACACGGCCTGCCCAAGGCTATCCCCGGCGCGAAGACACCATGATGCCGCCCACGATGAGTACGAACGCCAGGCCGTGGTACAGGCGCGGCGCTTCGCCCAGCAGCGCGATCGACAGCAGGGCGGTGAACAGCGGGATCAGATTGCCGAAAAAGCCCGCCACGGCCGGGCTGCTGCGCTGCACGCCCAGCCCCCAGAAACGGTAGGCCAGGATGGCCGGGCCCAGGGCGATGAACAGCAGTGCCCCGCCCAGAGGCCAGCCCCACTGAATGTGGAACTGGCCCATGGCCATCTCGCCGCCCGTGAACAGGCCGGACCAGACCAGGCCGAAGACCATCTGGGCCAGCAAAAAGCCTGCCCAGTCCGAGCGCAGCCGCTGCGGGACTTGCGCCTTGGACAGCAGCCAGGTGTAGAGGGCCCAGACCATGGTGGCCAGCACCATGAACAGATCGCCGGGCACGAGCTGCAGATGCAGCAGCAGCTCGGGATCTCCGCGCGACAGCACCACGGCCACGCCCAGCATCGACAGCAGTGCGCCCAGCAGTTGGCGCCGGCTGACGGGAATGCCCCAGACGATACGGCCCAGGGCCAGCATCCACACCGGCATGCTGGAGCTGACCAGGGTGACGTTCAGCGGCGTCGAGGTCTTGAGCGCCAGATACAGCAGCGCGTTGTAGCAGCCGATGCCCAGCAGGCCCAGCACGGCGAACTGCCGCCAGTGGCTCCAGGTGCCGCTGCTGCGGCCCAGTGCCCATCCTGCCAGCGGCACAAGCAGGACAAAGGCAATGGCCCAGCGCAGGAAGTTCAGCGCAAACGGCGAGATCAGGTCATGGACCAGGCGACCCACGATGGCGTTGCCGGCCCACAGCAGGGGCGGCAGCGTCAGGATGGCGGCGGTGGACAGCTTCAGCGGCGGGCTCGTGTGGCTCATAGGCCCGCCACTATAGGTGCTGCGAACGCTCTTTGCCGGCCTTGCGCCAGTCCTGTGCGGGCCCGGTGCAGCGTCTTGCGCGTGGCCTCCCGAAACATGGCACGATGCCGCTCTTGTTGGTTTTTTGCAGGAGTGCATCCCATGGGTATTGCAGTGCAGATCCGCCACAACGGCGGCCCCGAAGTCCTGGAGCTGGTGCAGGTCGCCGTGGGCGAGCCCGGGCCGGGCCAGGTGCGCATACGCCACCATGCGGTGGGCCTGAACTTCATCGATGTCTACCAGCGTTCGGGCCTGTACTCGCTGCCCATGCCCTTGAGCCTGGGCATGGAGGGCGCAGGCGTGGTCGAGGCCGTGGGAGAGGGCGTGCAGCACCTGGGCGTGGGCGACCGCGTGGCCTATGCCAGCAATCCGCCGGGCAGCTACAGCGAAGTGCGTGTCATGCCCGCCATGTGCGTGTGCCGCCTGCCCGACGCCATCGCGTTCGAGACGGCTGCCGCCATGATGCTCAAGGGCCTGACGGCCCAGTACCTGCTCAAGAAATGCATTCCGGTGGAGGGCCTGGCACCGGGTGATGCCGTGCTGTTCCATGCGGCGGCCGGTGGCGTGGGCCTGATTGCCTGCCAATGGGCCAGGGCCATGGGCCTGCAGCTCATCGCCACGGCAGGCTCGGACGAGAAGTGCGCGCTGGCCCTGGCCAACGGCGCGGCCCATGCCATCAACTACCGCAGCGAGAACTTCGCCGAACGCGTGCAGGAAATCACGGGCGGCCAGGGCGTGAAGGTGGTTTACGACAGCGTGGGCAAGGACACCTGGGAAGGCTCGCTGGCCTGCCTGCGGCGCTTTGGGCTGATGGTCAGCTTCGGCAACGCATCCGGTCCCGTGGCGCCTTTCGCACCCGCCGTGCTGGCCGCCAAGTCGTTGTATGTGACGCGCCAGACCCTGTTCTCCCACATCACCAGCCGCGAGGCCACCCAGGCCATGGCCGACGATTTGTTCGCCGTGGTGGAAAGCGGTGCCGTGAAGATCCACATCGACCAGCGCTATCCGCTGGCTGAAGTGCGCCAGGCCCATCTGGACCTGGAGGCACGCAGGACCACGGGCTCCACCATCTTGCTGCCATGAACGGGGAAAAGAGCCCAGCCGACCCAGGCGTGCAGGCATGGCTGAACCGGGTGCGCGCCGCAACCCGCCAGCCTGCGCTGCAGCCGCGCCGGCCGCTTCAGGTGGCGGCAGAGGAAATCGGTTCGCTGGAAGATGGGCTGGCTGCGCAGTTGCCGGACGGGGTGATGCAGGCCCATGGCGTGGCGCTGCGGCAGCAGGCCGGCCACTGGCACCTGCAGGGCGAAGGTGATGCCACGGCCCTGCTCAACGCCCTGGCACGCGTGCTGCGAGCCTGCGGCCACAGCGGCCCCTGGCGCGATGAGCAACTGGCCGTGTGCAACGTGCAGGGTCAGCGCATTGGCACCGTGGAGCGTGGCGCCGTGCGTCCGCTGGGCATTGCCACCCTGGCCGTGCACCTGGTGGGCGAGACGGCCGACGGCCGCATCTGGGTGCAGCAGCGCGCCGACAGCAAGCCCACCAACCCCGGCATGTGGGACACGCTGATGGGCGGCATGGTGGCCGCGCACGATACCCTGGAACAAGCCGTGCAGCGTGAAACCTGGGAAGAGGCCGGCCTGCGCGTGGGCGAGCTGCAGGGCCTGCGCCATGGCGGCCACGTACTGTTCGAGCGCCCCAGCGACGAGGCCGAGGGCCGTGGCTTCATGCGCGAACGCATCGACTGGTTCAGCGCCACCGTGCCGGCTGCGCTGGAGCCCAGCAACCAGGATGGCGAGGTGCAGGCCTTTGCACTGATAGAGCGCGACCAGCTCGTGCAATGGCTGCTGCAGGACCGCTTCACGCCCGAGGCCGCCCAGGTGCTGGCGGCCTGGCTGGGCTGGTGACCGGGCAAGGCTTGCGGCGCCTCAGCGCGCCGCCTTGTCCAGCGCCGATTCCTTGAGCCGGCTGGGCGCCAGGGCGCCGGCCGATTCCAGGATGGGATAGGCCACAGAGCACAGCAGCGAGTTGATGCGCTTGAGGTCGCTGATGAGGTCGATGTGCAGCGAGCTGGTCTCTATGCTGGAGACGGTGTTGTCGGACAGGCGGGCCAGGTGGGTGGCCGAGTAGGCCAGTTCCAGATCGCGAAAGCGCGCCTTTTCCTCCAGCAGCTTCTGGGCCTCGCGCACATTGCCGTTGAGAAAGACGCTCATGGCCAGGCGCAGATTGTCCAGCAGGTGGTGCAGCAGCTCGCGGATCTCCTGCGTGCCGGCCTCGGAGAACTGGCGGCCCTTCTTGATCTTCTTGTCCTCGATGTCCAGCAGCACGCGCTCGATGATGTCCCCGATCTGCTCCATGTTGATGGTGAAGCTGATGATTTCCGTCCAGCGCTGGCCCTCGCGCTCATCCAGTTCGGCGCGCGAGATCTTGGTCATGTAGTACTTGATGGCCGAGTACAGGTCGTCCACCGTGCCTTCAAGCTCGCGCAGCTCCTGGGACAGCTTGAGGTCGTCTGTCTCCAGCACGCGCTGCATGCCGATCAGCATGGACTCGACCATGTCGGCCTGGTGCAGGGCCTCGCGCGCGGCGCAGGAAATGGCCAGCGACGGCGTGCTCAGCGCCGACGGGTCCAGGTGGCGCGGGCGCAGCAGGCTGGTGGAACTGGCCTCGGGCTTGGGCAGCAGGGCCGTCACCCAGCGCGCCACGGTCTGCGTCAGGCCGATGAAGCACAGGCTGTTGAAGATGTTGAAGGCCAGGTGGAACAGCACGATGTTCTGGCCCTTGCCGTCGATCAGCGGCATCACATAGGTGGCCCACAGCCCCAGGAAGGGCGCCACGATGGCCACACCCATGATCTTGAACAGCATGTTGCCGATGGTGACCTGGCGCACTTCCACGCTGGACTTGGCCGTGGTCAGCACGGCCACCAGGCCGCTGCCGATGTTGGCGCCCAGCGTCAGGCCCAGCGCCACTTCCATGGGAATCGCGCCCGAGCTGGCCATGGCCGCGATCAGCAGCACGATGGCCAGGCTGGAATAGGCCATCACGGCCAGCAGCGCACCCAGCAGCAGCTCCATGAAGATGTCGCTGGTGACAGAGGCCAGCAGGGTGCGCACGGCGGGGGCTTCCAGCAGCGGCTCGGTGGCATCGACCACCAGGCGCAGGGCCAGCAGCATCACGCCCAGCCCGATGAGCACGCGGCCTATGCGCCCGGCCGTGGTGTCCTGGCGCGTGATGAACAGCACCACGCCGACAAAGATGAACAGCGGCGACAGCCAGGACAGGTCGGTGGAGAACAGCACGGCCATCAGCGCCGTGCCCACGTCGGCGCCGCGCATCACGGCCAGCGCGGCCGGCAGCGAGATCAGGCCCTGGCCCACGAAGGCCGAGGTCATCAGCGAGGTCGCCGTGCTCGACTGCACCAGCGCAGTCACGCCCAGGCCGGACAGCGCGGCCGAGAAGCGGTTGCTCATGCTGTGGGCGAGCAGGTTGCGCAGGTTGGCGCCGAACACCCGCAGCACGCCGGTGCGGACCATGTGCGTGCCCCAGACCAGCAGGGCGATGGCGGCCAGTAGATTGAGTAAGTGCTTCATGTGCTGTGAGCGGAGAAGCGGACCAATATAACCCCGGTCCCGGCTTGCGCGCAGGAGAGTCGGCCGCATGAGCGCACAGTTTGGTGCGAAATAAGGAAAATTGTAGAAATAAAACGAATCGAAAAGAATTTCGGTTGACCCAAAACGCACTCAGGAAAACCCGAGGAAAACCCGCCGGCATGCAGCCGGTGGCCCCCTCAATGAAAAAGCCCCTCGCAAGAGGGGCTGGCGGCGGCGGCTCCGGTTGCGGCAGGGATCAGGCGCCCTTGGCCCGCCGTGCGCGCAGCACCTCGTCCAGGATCAGCAGGGCCGCGCCCACGCTGATGGCGATGTCGGCCGCATTGAAGGCCGGAAAGTGCGAACGGCCCCAGTAGAAGTCCAGGAAGTCCACCACGTAGCCGTGCTGCAGGCGGTCCACCACGTTGCCGATGGCACCGCCCAGGATGCTGGCCAGCGAGAAGCAAAACAGCTTCTGCCCCGGATGCTTGCGCAACTGCCAGACGATGAGCAGCGTGGCCGCCGCGCCGATGCCCACGAACAGCCAGCGCTGCCAGCCACCGGCTCCAGCCAGAAACGAGAAGGCCGCCCCCGTGTTGTGGGCCCGCACGATATTGAAAAAGCCCGTGATCGGCGTCCAGTCGCCCAGCTGGTAGGCATCAAGGATCCACTGCTTGGTGAGCTGGTCGATGGCGATGATCGCCAGCGACCAGGCCAGCCAGGGCCAGATGCGGCGGCTGCGGGATTCGGGGACTGCGGCAAAGCTAGGGGTCATGGCAGCGCCTCGGTGGGATTACGCCTTGCGGCGCTCTTCGCCGGCACCGTGCAGGTTGCTGTCGCAACGGCCGCACAGGCTGGGGTGCTCGGGGTTGATGCCCACGTCGGCACGGTAGTGCCAGCAGCGGTCGCACTTGGCATGGCTGCTGGGTGTGACGGCGGCCTGCAGCGTCTCGCCCGCCAGGGCCTCGGCGGCCGAGGTGATGAAGACGAACTTCAGGTCGTCGCCCAGGCTTTGCAGCAGGGCCAGGTCTTCGGGCTGCGCCGAGACACGGACTTCGGCCTGCAGCGAGGAGCCGACCCGGCCTTCGGTGCGCACGGCCTCGATGTCCTTGTTCACCACGTCGCGGATCTCGCGCAGGCGGGCCCACTTGGCCAGCAGGGCCTCGTCGCCGGCCGGCAGGTCGGTGTAGGTCTCCAGGAAGATGGACTCGCTGTCGCCGAAGACCTTCCAGGCCTCTTCGGCCGTGAAGGACAGGAAGGGCGCCATCCAGCGCAGCATGGCGTGCGTGATCTGGTGCAGCGCGGTCTGGGCGCTGCGGCGGGCCAGGCTCTTGGGCGCGCTGGTGTACAGGCGGTCCTTGAGCACGTCCAGGTAGAAGCCGCCCAGGTCTTCCGAGCAGAACAGCTGCAGCTTGGCCACCACGGGGTGGAATTCGTAGACCTTGTAGTGGGCCAGCAGCTCGGCCTGGAACTGGGCCGCGCGGGCCAGGGCCCAGCGGTCGATTTCCAGCAGATCTTCGGTGGCAACCGAGTCTTTCGCCGCGTCGAAGTCGCTGACGTTGGCCAGCAGGAAGCGCAGCGTGTTGCGGATGCGGCGGTAGGCGTCCACCACGCGGGCCAGGATCTTGTCGTCGATGCCCAGGTCGCCCGAGTAGTCGGTCGAGGCCACCCACAGGCGGATGATCTCGGCGCCCATCTTGTTGCTCACGTCCTGCGGGGCGACGGTGTTGCCCAGCGACTTGGACATCTTCTTGCCCTGGCCGTCCACGGTGAAGCCGTGGGTCAGCAGGCCGCGGTAGGGCGCGCGCCCGAAGATGGCCGAGGCCAGCAGCAGCGACGAATGGAACCAGCCGCGGTGCTGGTCATGGCCTTCCAGGTAAAGGTCGGCCTCGGGGCCCTGGTCGTGGTGCATGTCGGCGTGCGTGCCGCGCATCACATGCCAGAAGGTGGAGCCGGAGTCGAACCAGACTTCGAGGATGTCGGTGCTCTTGGTGTAGTGCACGGCTTCCTCGGCGCCCAGGATGTCCTCGGCCGTCACGCGGCTCCAGGCCTCGATGCCGCCTTGCTCGACCATGGCGGCGGCCTGGTCGATGATCTCCATGGTGCGCGGATGCAGTTCGCCGCTGTCCTTGTGCAGGAAGAAGGGCAGGGGCACGCCCCAGCTGCGCTGGCGCGAGATGCACCAGTCGGGCCGGCCGGCGATCATGTCGCGCAGGCGGGTCTTGCCGTTCTCCGGGTAGAACTGGGTGTGCTCGATGGCTTCCAGCGCGATCTGGCGCAGCGTCTGCGCGGGCTTGTCACCGGGCTTGGTGAACACTCCCTCGCCCTCATCCATGCGGATGAACCACTGGGCGGCGGCGCGGTAGATCACCGGCGTCTTGTGGCGCCAGCAGTGCGGGTAGCTGTGGGTGATGGTCGTGGTATCCAGCAGGCGGTCGCCCAGCTTGAGCGCATCGATGATGACGGGGACGGCCTTCCAGATGTGCTGGCCGCCGAACAGCGGCAGCTCGGGTGCGTAGACGCCGTTGCCCTGCACGGGGCTCAGGATGTCATCGCGCGTCATGCCGTTGTTCATGCAGCTGTTGAAGTCGTCCACGCCGTAGGCGGGGGCCGAGTGCACGATGCCGGTGCCGTCATCGGCCGTGGCGTAGTCGGCCAGGAACACGGGCGAGACGCGGTCAAAGCCCTTGTCCACGTGGGCCAGCGGGTGCTTGAACTGCAGGTGGTCCAGCTTCCTTCCCACGGCGGTGGCAAGGACCTGGCCTTCGAGCTTCCAGCGTGCCAGGCATTTGTCGACCAGGGCGGAGGCCACGATCAGCAGGCCGCGCTCGGTATCCACCAGGCTGTATTCCAGCTCGGGGTTGACGTTGAGCGCCTGGTTGGCGGGGATGGTCCAGGCCGTCGTCGTCCAGATGACGATGAAGGCGGGCTTGGCCAGCGAGGTCAGGCCGAAGGCGGCCGCCAGCCTGTCGGGCTCGGCCGTGGGGAACATCACGTCCAGCGTCTGGCTTTGCTTGTCGGCGTACTCGATCTCGAACTCGGCCAGCGAGGAGCCGCAGTCAAAGCACCAGTACACCGGCTTGAGGCCGCGGTAGACGAAGCCGCGCTCCATGACACGCTTCAAGGCGCGCAGCTCGGCGGCCTCGTTGGCGTAGTTCATGGTCTTGTAGGGATGGTCCCAGTCGCCGAGCACGCCCAGGCGCTTGAAGTCCACCATCTGCTGGGCGATCTGCTCGGTGGCGAATGCACGGCTCTTGGCCTGCATCTCGTCGCGCGGCAGATTGCGGCCATGCAGCTTTTCGATGGCGTTCTCGATGGGCAGGCCGTGGCAGTCCCAGCCCGGCACGTACATGGCGTCGAAGCCCTCGAGCTGGCGGCTCTTGACGATCATGTCCTTGAGCGCCTTGTTCACCGCATGGCCGATGTGGATCTTGCCGTTGGCGTAGGGCGGGCCGTCGTGCAGGATGAACTTGGGCGCACCGTGGCGCGCATCGCGCAGCTTCTTGTAGATGCCCTTGTCCTCCCATTCCTGGACCCAGCCCGGCTCGCGCTTGGGCAGATCGCCGCGCATGGGGAAGGGCGTGTCGGGCATGTTCAGCGTGGCGCGATAGCCCGCATTGGCGTTGGGAGAGACTTTCGAATCAGACATGGAGAACCTTGAAAGCAGGCCAGAGCCCGGACCGTCTGGTCCAGGCACGGGAAAAAGGGGAGGAAGCCTGGTGCGCACCCGCGCCCGGGCAGGTGACGGAGATCGTCAAATTCGGTCGCGCGTGGTCTGGCGACGGGTCTCGGTGTAGATGGGTGTGTGGATGGTGGCGAAGAACGCGCGTGCGTCATCGCAGTCCTTGGCGATGCCGGCGGTGAGGGCGTCGAGACTGTCGTACTTCAGCTCGTCGTGCAGTTTGTGCAGAAGTTCCACGCGGATGATTTTACCGTAGGCCTCTTCGCCTCCCGGCGCGCCGGGCCAATCGAGGCAGTGGGTTTCCAGCAGGACGCGCCCGCCGTTGACATCCGTCGGGTCCAGGGAAGGGCGCACACCGAGGTTGGCCACGCCGCGCAGAGGACGCTCATGCAGTCCGTGGACCAGTACCGCGAAGATGCCGCTGGCCGCGGGCTTCCAATGGTTGAAGCGCAGGTTCAGCGTTCGAAAGCCGTCGCCCGCGCCCTGGCGGCTTTCGGCCAGGCTGCGGCCCAGCTTGCGCCCGTGGACCACATGGCCGGAGATGGTGTAGGGATGACCCAGCAGCCGCGCCGCATCCTGCATGCGCCCCTCGGCCAGGGCGCAGCGCACATGGGTGCTGGACACGCGCAGGCCATGCACTTCGTAGCTGTTCATGCGGGCCACGTCAAAGCCCTGGCGCTGGCCTGCCGTGTCCAGCATGGCGTAGTCGCCCGCGCGCTGGGCGCCGAAGCGGAAATCGTCGCCGACCAGCACGTATTTCGCGCCCAGGCCGGCCACCAGCACCTCATCGATGAAGGCCTGGGGCGCCTGGCTGGCCAGCGCCCGGTTGAAGGGCAGCACCACGGTCTGGTCCACGCCGCAGCGCTGCAGCTCCGACAGCTTGTCGCGCAGCGTGCCTATGCGCGCCGGCGCGATCTCGGGCCGGCCCAGGGCCTGGGCGAAGTAGTCGCGCGGATGGGGCTCGAAGGTCAGCACGCAGGTGGGCACGCCACGCTGGGCAGCTTCAGCCGACAGCAGGGCCAGCATGGCCTGGTGACCCCTGTGAACACCATCGAAATTGCCGATGGTGACGGCGCAGGCCGGTTCTCGCCCTGGATGGTTGAAGCCTCGAAAAATCTTCATGGGACGCTTTGTTTTCAATAGCGGCTGGCACGCGCGCAGCCAGCGCAGGCTGTCAATCCGACACGGAAACAGAGTATATTGCCTCGATAAGGCCTGCCTTGCAGGCCCTGTGCACTGGCTGCATTCCCGTTCACCTTGGTGTCAGAGGAGGCGTGTCGTGAAGGTCTTGAAGCTGTCGGCCCAAGGGCTGCCCCAATCCTGGATTACGCTGGAGCAGGCGGCGCTGCATTACGCGGCGGACGATGTGCGCTGGGAGTCCGGCGGGGAAGTCGCCTGTTTCCGCGGTGGCCACAATGCCGTCACGGGCTGCCAGTCGGTCATCCACATCAACAGCATCATCGGCACGCGCGGTGCGCCCTCCATCAATCCGCACAGCCTGCAGCCGGGCCTGACCAACGGCAAGCTGTTCGCACGCGACCGCTGCATCTGCGCCTACTGCGGCCGGGTCTTCCACGAAAACGACCTCACGCGCGAACACATCGTGCCCATCTCCGCAGGCGGCGGCCATCACTGGATGAATCTGGTGACTGCCTGCCGTTCCTGTAACCACCGCAAGGGCGCCCGCACGCCTGAACAGGCGCGCATGCCCCTGCTCTACACGCCCTATGTACCCAGCCTCTGGGAAGACTTCATTCTGCGCAACCGGCGGATTCTGGCGGACCAGATGGAGTTTCTGCTGCTGCACGTGCCCAGAAGCTCGCGCTGGGCGCGCGATAGCCTTGTCGGGGACGGTGGTGCGCCCACGCACGAGGTGGCGTGGGCTTGATGAGAACTGTCAGGCAGCGGTCTTGGTTGCGGTCACGACGAAGCCCTGAACCGGTTGCCCGCCTTCCTGCCGCAGCACCAGTTCCTCGGTCGATACGCTGAAGCCCGCTTGCTTGCACAGTGCTTCGATATGGCTGCGCTTGTGGGCGTAGCGTTGGCTGTTTTGCAGCACCAGGTCGGGGCCGTCTTCTGGCGCAGTTTCGCAGGAGAAGATGAATTCGCCACCCGTCTTCAGAATGCGCGCCGAATTGGGGATGACCGTAGCTGCATCGCCAACGTAGATCAGTACATCGAGGCAGGTGATCACGTCATACTCGCTGTCCGGAGTGTCGCGCAGGGCATCCAGCAGGCTCACGTTGTGGAAACGGTCATAGATGCCGTGCCGTGCCGCCTGTTCGATCATTTTCACGGAACTGTCCACGCCGATCAGGAAGCCCTGCATGGAGCCCAGACAGACACCCAGCAGGCCTGTGCCACAGCCCAGGTCCAGCAGGTTAAAGTCCTTTTCTGGATTGCGCGCGACCAACTGTTCTGCGACGCGTTTGGGCAGCTGGTAGCCGAGGCCACGCACCATGTGCATATCGTATTGCTCGGCCATTCCGTCGAACAAGGGCCTGTGCATCTCAACAGGCTGGTGTGCCGGGGTTTCGCCCCGGGCCAGGGCTGCGTAGTAGATCAGCGTGGCATCCTCGGGGGATCGTTCCTGCAGCATGCGGATGTCAGGCTGTGCCGCAGCAGGCTCGCCGCGTGCGATGCAGGCCTTGATTCGGCCAATGCGCAGTGACGGCTGCTCGGGCTGCTCCTGTACCAGGGCGTCCCAGATCTGCCCTGCCTCGGCGTGTTGCTGCAGGCTGCTCAGATCGTTGGCCAGATACTGGCGCAGCATGGTGTCGCCGGGAAATAGCTCCAAGCCTCTGCGCAGGTGCTCCACGGCCATTGCGGTATGACCGGCGCGGTGGGCGATGTCCACCACGCCTGCCAGTACCTGCGGATTTCCAGGCTCGATGCGCGCCACTTTCTCAGCGAGTTCCAGAGCAGAATCGAATTGGCTGCGACGAGCCCGATAGAGCGCGGTTTCCAGCAGGCCTGGTCCCCACATGGGCGCCAGTTCGAGGCAGCGTTCGAATGTCTCTTCGGCTTTGGCGTGATTGCCGGCTTTCTCCGCCATCAGCGCCGCCAACATGAAGACGCGTGCGTCGTTCGGCATCTGGCGCTGGGCCTTGTTCAGGGTCTGTGCGGCTTTCTTCAGATTGCCTTGCTCAATCTGTTGGCGGGCCGCTTCCAGATGCTTGCGATTGATGTCGACGGGGGTAGAGATAACGCTCATGGACAGAAAAATAGGTGTGCGCGGGCGCATGGGCCGGAGGTGGCTTGGAGCACGCGTTCCAAACAGGGATTGCGCCAGTGGCTAACTTTTCATTATCGTGGATTCTCCAGGGCGCCTTGTTTCAAGCCGCTGTCTGCAAGGTTTTGGACTGCGCAGCGGCAGCGGGATGCGGCGGCAGCGTGAGCGTGAAGCTCGTGCCACCTTCCGGTGAAGGTGCCGCCTGTATGTCGCCGCCATGCAGTCGCGCAATGCGCCGGGCGACCCACAGGCCCAGGCCGAAGCCGCGGGCCTGGTCGGAGCGGTGGCCGCGCTCGAAGCGCTCGAAGATGCGCAGCGCCAGCTCGGGCGCCAGGCCTGGGCCCTGGTCGCTGACGGTGAGTTCCAGCTGACCACGGTCGTCGGTGCGCGCGCGCACGGTGATTTCTCCGGCCTTGGCGTACTTCACGGCGTTGTCCACGAGGTTGGACAGTGCGATGCGGATGAGCGTGGAGTCGCACTCCCAGATGGCGGGCGCCTGCGCGCTGTCCAGGCGCAGACGGTGGCGGCGAGACCAGTGCACGAGCTGCGCGGCATCATCGACCAGCTCCATGACGGGAGCGCGGTGCAACTGCAGCCTGAAGGCGGGAGCGTCCAGGCGGTCGCTGATCAGGCAGTTGTCCACCAGGGCCGTGAGGCGTCTGCAGGCGCGCCGGATCTGGGCGGCGCGTTCGAGCTGGGAGTCGATGTCGGGGGAGGGAAAGGAAAGTTGCTCGGTGGCGGCACTGTCCACCACGGCCAGCGGCGTGCGGAACTCATGGTTGACCATGTTGAAGAACTGCCGCTGCTCCAGTCGCAGCGTGCGTTCGCTGTGCAGCGCCGCCTGCAGCGCGTTCTGCGCCCGCAGCAGCTCGGCCGTGCGCAGCCGCACGCGCTCTTCCAGCGCATGCTCGGATTTGGCCAGGGATTCGAGCAGTTGTGCCTGGCGTGCCATGGAGTCCCGGAATTTCTGGATCAGGCTGGCGCCGACGGCCACGGTGATCACGATGTTGACCAGCAAGGTGTTGAGCTGCCAGAAAACGCTGGTCTCTATGGTGGGCAGGCTGGCAAGGCCCACATAGGCTGCCGTCACGTACAGCCCCATGAGCCCGTACATGGTGCTGGGAACGACCATCAGCACATGGACCAGGCTGGCACGATCGCGCAGCAGATTGCTCCATGCGACCACCGCAAACAGCGCGCTGATGGCCCAGGGCGCGCCGACCCCTATCCAGGCCCAGTCCTGGTAGCGGCCGAGCGGGATGCTTGGCAGGCACAGCAACGGGATGATTCCCAGGGCGAGCAGGGCCCGGTCCATGCGCCGCCAGCGTGTGTCGCGGGTCAGCAGCTCGCGCATCTGCCAGGCCAGGGCGGCGGGAAGCATCAGGGTGCCAAGGCTGACGCACAGATGGCCCCAGTGCGCCAGATGGTCGGGCAGCCAGATCTGCAGGTAGCCCCGGTCGCTGGCGCCGTGTATCAGTACGGCGATGGCTGCCACGGCCATGGCGGCCAGTTTGCGCAACCGCAAGGCCAGGGCTGCCCCGATGATCAGCAGGGCCAGCATGAGGTTGATGCCCTGGTGGATGCCCGATGCCCATTCCACGGCCGAGAACTGCGTCATCAGACCGCTGCTGCGCCAGATCGTGGCGTCCAGCTGCATGGGGCTTGAGGTCTGCACGCGCAGGATGAAGGGCTGGTCCGTGTACAGCGGAAACACGAGCTGGCGCACATGGACCCGTGGTTCGCCGGTTGCCGTATCGCCGCTGCTGCGCATGCGCCAGGCGCCGTCCATGTACTGGTACAGCGCGACCTGGTCCAGGTAGCTGGGCAGGATCTCCAGCCACAGAGGGTCCTGCTCGGGGTCGATCTTCCCGGCCGCGATATAGGGAGCCTGCACCTTGAGCCAATACACATCGCGCGTGTAGCCCTTGTTCAGCGGTGTGTCCAGCGCGGTGAAGTCCGTATCGGGCAGTGCTGCCACCTGGTCGATGGTGAGGCTGCCCTGCGCATCGACAAGCGCCAGCATGGGCAGGTCCGTGCCCAGCTGCAGGCGCTTGGCTGGAAGGGACTGCCAGGCCGGACTGAGGATGAAGCAGACCACCAGCACCAGCGAAAACACCAGCCAGCCCGGCAGCGCCAGACGGTTCAGGACACGCAGCAGGTTCAGGATGCGCATGGCGAGGCGGGCTGTGTTGCAGCTGCGGCAAGGCCGCTGTCTTCGGGAATGCTGCAGGGCAGCGTCAGCGTGAAGCAGGTGCCGCCGCCCGCAGCTGGCGTGACCTGCACATCGCCGCCGTGCATCTGGGCCACGCGCCGGGCCACCCACAGGCCCAGGCCGAAGCCTCGGGTCTGGTCCGAGCGCTCTCCGCGCTCGTGCAGCTCGAAGATGCGCTGCGCCAGCTCGGGCGCCAGGCCAGGGCCCTCGTCGCTGACGGTGAGCTCCAGCCGGCCCTGCCCGTCCAGGCGGGCACACACGGCGATTTCGCCGGCCTGGGCGTATTTCACGGCGTTGTCCACGAGGTTGGACAGGGCGATGCGCACCAGCGTGGGATCGCACTGCCAGGAGGCGGGGATGCCGGCAGTCTCCAGCCTCAGATGATGGCGGCGCGACCAGTGCACGAGCTGTACGGCATCGTCGATCAGGTCCGTCACCGGAACCCGGTCGAGCTGCAGCCGGAACGCAGGCGCGTCCAGGCGGTCGCTGACCAGGCAGTTGTCCACCAGGGCCGTGAGGCGCCTGCAGGCACGCCGGATCTGGGCGGCCCGCTCCAGTTGGGAGTCGATGTCGGTGGACGGAAAGGTCAACTGCTCCGTGGCCGCGCTGTCCACCACGGCCAGCGGCGTGCGGAATTCATGGTTGACCATGTTGAAGAACTGGCGCTGCTCCAGCCGCAGGGTGCGTTCGCCGTGCAGCGCGGCCTGCAGCGCGTTCTGTGCATGCAACAGTTCGGCCGTGCGTGTGCGTACCCGGCCTTCGAGCGCGTGCTCGGAGCGGGCCAGCGACTCCACCAGTTGCGCCTGCCTGTCCATGGAGTTCTGGAATTTCTCGACCAGGCTGGCGCCCACGGCAATGATGATGAGGATGTACAGCAGCAGCGATTCCAGTTGCCAGTACATGCCGGCTTCGATGTCGGAGGACACCAGCCCCGTGAACGCTGCAGCCACGTGGATGCCCATGACCGCATGCAGCGTGTAGGGAATCAGCACCAGCAGGTTGACGATGCTGGGGCCCAGCCGGAGCAGGTTCTTCCAGGCCACCAAAGCGCTCAGCATGCTGGCCATCCAGGGGACGCTGACTCCGAGCCAGGCCCATTGCGTGTAATGCCCCATGGGAATGCTGAGCAAGGCCAGCAGCGGCGCCAAGGTCAGCAGCACCAGCATGCGGTCGATGCGGCGCCAGATCGTTCCGCGCGTCAAGGTCTCGCGTGCCTGCCAGGCAAAGGCGGCAGGCAGCAGGAAGACGCCCACGCTCACCCAGATATCCGCATGCGGCGCCCAGGGCTCGGGCAGCCACAGCTGGGCATAGCCGCGCACATTGGCGTTGTGGGTCAGAACCACGAACGCCAGCAGCGTCATGGCCATCAGGCTGCGCATGCGAAGGGCCAGGGCTGCGCCGGCGATCAGCAAGGTCAGCACCAGGTTCACGCCCTGGTGCACCCCCGAGGCCCACTCCACGCTGGACAGCCAGGCCATCAGCCCCGTGCTGCGCCAGACCGTGGCGTACAGCTGCATGGCGCTGCTGGTCTCGATGCGCAGCACAAAGGGCTGGCCGGCGCGCAGTGGAAACACCAGCTGGCGCACATGGATGCGCTGGGCCATGGGCACCGTGTCGCCGCTTTCGCGTGCCTGCCACAGGCCGTGCGCCTGCTGGTAGAGCGTGACCCTGTCCAGATAGGTGGGCGTGATCTCCAGCCACAGCGGATCATTGCCGGCCAGCGCACTGGCGGGTGCGAGGGCAGGCATGGCAACCCTCACCCAGTAAGCCTGGCGGGTATAGCCCTCGTTCAGAGGCGTGCGCCGGGTTTCGAAGGCATCATCGGGCAGGGCCGCGACCTGTTCAATGGTCATGCTGCGGCCCGCATCGGCAAGCACCTGCATCGGCAGGTCCTTGCCCAGACGCAGTCCCTTGTCAGGGGGAGACATGGTTGCCGGGCTCAGCACGAAAAATGCGAGCAGCCCGAGCGATACCGTGATCCATGCAATAAAAGTAAATTTTTGTGTGTTTCTCTGAACTGTGAGCATTCGAGAGTGTTCGTGCATGGCGGCGGACGTTCACCCCAATGAAAATCCGCGCACCAATAGGCAAACATCATGCAGCAGACACTAGAGCCATCGATCGAGTTCACCGTCGCCGTCGTAGAGGACGACGAGGATATTCGTATCAATGTGTGTCGATTTTTAACAAAGTCTGGCCTGCATGCCTGGGGCACGGATTCTGCAGAAGACTTCTACATAAAGCTACTGCGCGAAAAGGCAGATCTGGTCGTCGTCGACCTGGGTCTGCCCGGCGAGGACGGGCTGAGCCTGGTCAAGCGCCTGGCCGAGCAGGAGATCCCCGTGGTGGTGCTCACGGCACGCGGCGATCTGGACAGCCGCATTGCCGGCCTCAATGCCGGCGCGTTGCAGTACTTCGTCAAGCCCACCGACATGAACGAGCTGGTGGCCGGCATCCGCTCCCAGCTTCGCCGCAACACCGGTCAGCCGGGCAGGGCGTCCGCCCCATTCCTGACCTGGCGCCTTGACCCCCTGTCGGCCTGCATGGTCGCACCCAACCACCAGATCATTGCCCTGACCAGCCGCGAGCTGGAATTGCTCGGCTGCCTGATGGCAACCCCCGGGACCATGGTGTCCAAGCAGACCCTGATCGAGGCCATGGGCTATGCCGATGTGGATGACGGTTTTCATCGCATTGAATCGCAGTTGACGCGGCTTCGCCGCAAGACCCTGGATATCTCCGGGTTGGCCCTGCCGGTGAGGGCCGTGTTCGGTCGAGGGCTGGTGTTCGTGCCTTAGGCGCCTTTTTCTTCTCCATTTCAGCTTTTTGAACCGCTGCCGTCCGGGCATGCGGAAGGGATTCGTTCGCCCATTTTTTTGCTGCAAAAGCGCGTGCGCGTGATTGGGCGGCTTGGTGCTGGCGGTGTGCGCAAGCCGGCGGCGTGGGCCGTCGGGGTTTTCATCCGTGATCAAACACACATGAAGAGAGGAATGGTATGGCGAGACAGAGTTTGCATATCCGGCCCACAGGGCCGCGCATGAACGCTTGGAGGCAGGCGAGACGCCTGATCGCGGCTGGCACCCTGGCGGTGATCGGTGCGGGGGCACAGGCGGCGTTTCTGAATGGTGATTTCGAGACGGGAGACTTGACTGGCTGGACGGCTCAGGCCTGGACCAACAATGGGACCCAGACCAATCCGAAGAGCCTGAGCGAGTTGCTTTTGCAGCCGCCCGGCAGCAAGGTTCATCTGGTCGAAATCGACAGCGGCTCGGAAGGCGCTGCAGACGAAGTCCTGTTCCGGGGTGACGCCGGCCAGTCCGCCCTCAAACTGACTTTGGCAGGCTCCCACTCTGCCCGCATCAACCTCAAGGCGAACAGCACCATCCCAGCCAGCAACGTGATACCGCGGTCCAACAATGTCACGGGGGGACTCGCCGGCTGGACCCAGCAGGTCAATACGGCAAGTTCCATCACCCAGGAAGTGACGCTGACTGCGGATGACATCGACCAGGACGGCAAGATCCACATCCGATTTGTCGCGGCGCCCGTGCTTGAGTACGCCAGCAATCACGGAGGCGAGGATCGCCCCTACTTTGCCATCTCGCTGGTCAAGACCTATGACGCCCAGACCGCCACGGATCTGACGGGCTCACCCCAGGAGTTGTTCTTCAAGTACCACTACGGCGGCGAGCCGGGAGCACCCTGGAAGACCTTTACCGACAAGGGCGGTGCCATCCAGAACTACACCGACCCCCAGGCCTACGATGTCGCTCCTGGCAATGCCTACCTGCGGGTAGGCGACAAGGTCAGGCTGCAGGCCGTGGCCTCGGCCTGCAGTGCCGGTGGCCACGCAGGCCATCTGTACGTTGACAACTTCGGCACGACCCTGCCCAAGACCTTGTGGATCAGCGCGTCCGGGCCTGTCAGCGCGCCCAAGGCGGACGGCACGGAGATCACCTACACCTATACCTATACGAACAACGGCAGCACCCCGGTGAACAACGTGAAGGTCACGCCCGCGATGCCCGTGGGCACGGATGCGGGCGTCAGTCCGACCACGTTCGTGTCGCTGGCCGGCGACGGCGGCGCTTGCACGGCCCCGGCCGTGGGCAGTTCAGACCCTGCCCAGTGCAACTTTGGGACCCTGGCACCCGGGCAGTCGGGCACGTTCACGATGACCGTGAAGGTTCCTGCGGGCACGCCGTCAGACCAGATCAACAACGGCAACTACACCATCGGAGGCGACCTGACCTCGACCCTGCTCGGTGCCATGGTGCAGACCCAATTGCTGGCTCCCGCGGCGAGCAGCGACATGGTGCCTGATGTCTCCGGACTCCCGCCCACCGCCGTGGTCGGCGTCCCCTACACCGGCAGCTTCTCCTGCAAGAACGATGGTGCAGCCAGCGCAGGCCAGGCTATCTGCGATGCCTCCGGTCTGCCCCCTGGCGTGACGGCAGGCCAATGCACGATAGACGGCGCGGCCTGGATGCAGCCCGCCGTGGTGCCTGCGGGCAAGACGGTGGTCTGCCTGGTCTCCGGCACACCGACGGGTCCAGGCGGCAGCTCGACGGTCACGGTGACCACGGGCGGCGACAACGACCTGACCCCGGGCAACAACACGGCCACGTCGAACATCGCGGTCACCACAACGCCGGACATGCAGGTCAATCTGAGCGGACTGCCCTCCACCTCGCCGCTGAACATTCCCTATAGCGGCAGCTTCACCTGCAGCAACCAGGGCCTGGCCAACGCCGTGAGCGGCACCTCCTGCGCCGTCACCGGCCTGCCGGCTGGCGTGACGCAAGGCGCATGCTCCATCAGCCCCGGCAATGCCGCGTGGGTGGCGGGCAATGCGGTGCCGGTGGGAGCCACGGTCACCTGCCAGGTGAGCGGTACGCCCACGGCCGCAGGTTCGTCCACGGTCACGGGCACTACGGGCGCAACGGATGATTCGAATGCGGCAAACAACACCGCGACCATGAATGTGTCCACCGTTGCAGTGCCCGACATGGGCGTCGATCTGAGCGGTCTGCCGACCGCGTTCACTGCCGGCACGCCCTACAGCGGCAGTTTTGTCTGCAAGAACCAGGGCTCGGCCGATGCATCGGCAGGGACCTCGTGCGCAGTCACGGGACTGCCGCCTGGCGTCAGCCAGGGCGCTTGCCGCATCAGCCCCTCCAATGCAGCCTGGTCCGCAGGGGATGCCGTGCCTGCGGGCGCCAGCGTGACCTGCACGGTCAGCGGAACGCCCAGCTCCGTGGGGGCGGTGGCACTGACGGGCAGCACCGGTGCGACCGGAGATGCCAACCCGGCCAACAACACGGCTTCCCGCGCGGTGGCCGTGGCCGTATCGCCCGCCTCCATCCCCACCCTCTCCGAATGGGGCCTGATCCTGATGTCCGTCTTGATGGGCATCATGGGCTGGGGCATGGTGCGCCGCCGCCGCTTCAACGCGCTGTGACCGGCAACCGGTCGTGACGCAGGGCGCCCTTCGGGGCGCCTTTTTTTTGGTTCGGAGCATGGCCGCAGCCCATTGACATGCTCAATATGTGATCGAATAAGGGTTTATACCTAGCATTCGCCCCATGATCGTCCGTGATCGCCCCGCCGGCCTCAGGCTGTTTCTGATTTTGCGGGGCTCGGTGCTCCAGCGCATTCAGGTCACGCTGCTCGTGAACATCGTGTTTGCCGCCATCATCACCCTGGTGCACGGCAATCTCTTCGACGTGAAGATCACGGTGACTCCCATCCCCTTCACGCTGATCGGCCTGCCGCTGGCCATCTTCCTGGGGTTTCGCAACAACACCGCCTACGACCGCTACTGGGAAGGGCGCAAGCTCTGGGGAGAGATGGTGATCTGCGCGCGCACGCTGGCGCGCCAGTGCCAGAGCCTGATTGCGCTGGACACGGTGCCCGATCCCCGGCGCCGCGACAGCGACGTGCGCGTGCGCATGGTGCACCGGGCTGTTGCCTTCGCGCATTCGCTGCGGTCCCAGCTGCGGGGCCTGCACGACGATGCCGAAGCCGGCCGCTGGCTCGTGGACAGGGAATGGCGCCAAATCCAGGCCCTGCCGCTGGAGCAGCGCTGCGACGCACTGATGATGTCCATGGGGCATGACCTGGCGCAGTGTGTGCGCCGTGGCGAGATGGAGCCCTGCCTGGCCGCGTCCATGGACAAGACCTTCACACGCATGACGGCCGCTGCCGCCTCGTGCGAGCGCATTCGCAACACGCCCATGCCGTTCTCGTATGCGCTGCTGCTGCACCGTACGGCCTATATGTACTGCTTTCTGCTGCCGTTCGGCCTGGTGGACACGACCGGGTTCATGACGCCCTTTGTCGTGGCCATCGTGGCCTACACCTTCTATGGGCTCGACGCCCTTGGCGATGAACTCGAAGAGCCCTTTGGCCTGGAGAGCAACGACCTGCCGCTGGACACCATCTGCCGCTCCATCGAGATCAGCCTGGGCCGCACGCTGGGCGAGACGGATCTGCCCGCGCCGCTCAGGCCCGAGGGCTACAGGCTGACCTGAGGCGGCGGGCAAGCATGGGAAAAAGCAAAGGCCCATGAAAAGCCCATGAAAAAGCCCCGCAGTTTCCTGCGGGGTCTGGTGGTCTGAAGCGGGACCCGAGGCTCAGGCAAACACGCCGGCCGTGTCCTGCATCTTCCCGGACACGATGCCCAGATGGTGCAGCGTGTCCCCACCCGTCATCTCCATCTGCGTCAGGCGCTTGAAGTAGTGGCTGCCTGCGTACTCGTCGGTCACGCCGATGCCGCCGTGCAGCTGCACCGACTGCTGGCCCACATAGCGCAGCGACTGGCCCAGCTGGACCTTGGCGCGCGCGATGGCCACGTGGCGCTCCGCCTCGGGCGTGTTCATCTTGAGGCTGGCGTAGTAGCTCATGGAGCGGGCCAGCTCCAGCTGCATCTTCATGTCCGCCACGCGGTGGCGCAGGGCCTGGAAGCTGGCGATCACCGTGTTGAACTGCTTGCGCTGGTTCATGTACTCGGTGGTGAGCTTCAGTGTCTGCTCCATGGCGCCCACGCCTTCGGCGCACAGGGCGGCGTTGGCCACGTCCTGGGCCAGCGTCAGGGCGGCCAGGCCATCGGTCGTCACCAGCGTGGCGGGAGCCGCCTGGCAGCGCAGCTCGGCGGCGCGGCTGCCATCCTGGGTCCGGTAGCCCTGGGTGCTGACGCCGCTGGCGCCGCGCTCCACCAGGAAGAGGGCGATCTTGCCGTCCAGCTGGGCCGGCACCAGGAAGGCATCGGCCGCGTCGCCTGCGGGCACCACGCTCTTGGTGGCATCCACCGTGTAGCCGCTGCCGCTCTTGCCGGCCGTGGCCGCGCAGACGTCGAGCCGGTAACGGGCCTGGCGCTCCTGGTGTGCCAGCACGACCAGGGCCTCGCCGCTGGCCACGCGCGGCAGCCACTGGCCGGCCACGGAGGCGTCGGCATGCTGGCCGAGCACGCTGGATGCCACGAAGGCCTGTGCCAGCGGCTCCATCACCAGACCGCGGCCCAGCTCTTCCATCACCACCATCACGTCGGTGGCGCCCTGGCCCAGGCCGCCGTGCTCCTCGGGCACGGTCAGTGCCGTCAGGCCCAGTTCGGCCAGCTCGCCCCAGGCCTCGCGCGAGAAGCCGCCCGCCTCGACGATGGAGCGGCGGCGCTCGAAGGTGTAGCCCTTGTCCACCCAGCGGCGCACCGCGTCGCGCAGTTGCTGCTGGTCATCCGAAAAATCAAAGTCCATTTTCTGTCTCCCGAAGCTGATCGAAGCGCGTCCGGCGCACTTCTGGGGTCAGCGAAACTCCAGCCAAAATCAGCCCAGCACCGTCTGAGCGACGATGTTTCTCTGGACCTCGTTGGAGCCGCCGTAGATCGTCGTCTTGCGCATGTTGAAATAGGTCGATGCCAGCGGCGCGTTGTCCGCCACGCCGCCGGGGAAGTCGCCCTGCCAGCCGGCTTCCATGGCTTCTTCGATGAAGGGCAGGCTGAAGGGGCCTGCGGCCAGCATCATCAGCTCGGAGTAGCGCTGCTGGATTTCACTGCCCTTGATCTTGAGCAGGCCGGCGATGTCCAGCGGGTTCTTGCCCGATTTCTCGGCCGACAGCACGCGCAGCACCAGCATCTCCAGCGCCACCACGTCGACTTCGAGCTTGGCGATCTCGTCGCGGAAACGCTGGTCCTCATAGACGCCTTCGGCCTTGGCGATGCGCTTGAGGCGTTCCAGCTCGCGCTTGGCGCGGTTCACGTCGGCGATGTTGGTACGCTCGTGGCTGAGCAGGTGCTTGGCGTAGGTCCAGCCCTTGTTCTCCTCGCCGATCAGGTTCTCGGCCGGCACTTCCACATTGTCGAAGAAGACCTCGTTGACCTCGCACTCGCCGTCCAGCAGCTTGATCGGGCGCACGGTCACGCCAGGGCTCTTCATGTCCACCAGCAGGAAGCTGATGCCGGTCTGGGGCTTGCCCTCGTTGCTGGTGCGCACCAGGCAGAAGATCCATTCGCCGTACTGGCCCAGCGTGGTCCAGGTCTTCTGGCCGTTGACGATGTATTTGTCGCCCACGCGCTCGGCGCGGGTCTTGACGCTGGCCAGGTCCGAGCCCGAGCCCGGCTCCGAGTAGCCCTGGCTCCACCACACTTCGCCGCTGGCAATGCCGGGCAGAAAGCGCTGCTGCTGCTCGGGCGTGCCGTAGGCCATGATCACGGGCGCCACCATCACGGGGCCGAAGGGAATGATGCGCGGCGCGCAGGCCAGGGCACATTCCTCCTCGAACAGGTGCTTTTGCACGGCGTTCCAGCCGGGTCCGCCGAACTGCTTGGGCCAGCCGTAGCCCAGCCAGCCTTTCTTGCCAAGAATCTTGGCCCAGTTCTGCAGGTCGTCGCGCGTCAGGCGCAGCGAATGGCGCACCTTGTGCGCGATGTCCTGGGGCAGGTTGGCCCGCACCCAGGCGCGGACTTCCTCGCGAAAGGACTGTTCTTCAGTGGTAAATGCCAGGTCCATGGACTGTGTCTCCTTCAATCCCGGCTTTTGTAGCACGCGCGTTCTTTTTTGAACTGTCCAGGGCGTGACAACCTATGGCAATCCCTGATGGCTTCACGGCCGCCGGATATCAGGCAGGCTGATCGGGTTCTTCCAGACCCAGCTGGGCGTAGACATGTGCCAGACGTGCCTGCAGCTGGCGTACCTGGGCTTCCAGATCGACCACGCGCTGGGCCAGGGCATCGCCGCGTGCGCCTGCTGCCGCAGGGGCCGAGGCGATCGCGTTCACGTCCACGGGGCCGCACAGCAGGTGGGCCCAGCGTTGTTCGCGCGCGCCGGGCGCGCGGGGCAGCAGGACGACCAGCGGGCCGCCTTTTTCCTCGCTGCGCTCGCGCAGCTCTTCCAGGAAGGCTTCGACCGAGGAGATGTCGGCAAAGCGGTGCCAGCGCTCGGAGTTGATGCGCAGCTCGCCAGCCGTCTGCGGGCCGCGCAGCATCAGCAGGGACAGCAGCACGGCGCTCTGGTCGGGCACACCCACGCCGCGCGGGAAGTTGTGTTCCCAGCGCGTGGCGCGTGCGCTGCTGATCTGCACGGACATGGTGCGCAGGCGCAGGCTGTCCAGCGCTTCCTGGGCTTCGCCCTCGCTGACTTCCATCACCGGATCGCGGCTGCTTTTCTGGTTGCAGCCCGTCACCAGTGCGTTGAGCGTGAGCGGGTAGCTGTCGGGCACGGTACGCGCCTTCTCCATCAGGGTGGCCAGCACGCGGGCTTCGACGGCGGTCAAGGGGGTGGAGCGGGGATCGAATGGCATGGGTCTGAGGGCAAGAGGTGACAAGGCCCGGCAGGGCCATGGGCCTTGCCGGGGCTGGCGCAGGCCGCGCGGCCCGCGGTGCGACAATCGCCGCCCATGAAAAATATCGTGATCCTGATCTCGGGCGGCGGCTCGAACATGGCTGCCATTGTGCGTGCTTCGCAGCAACAGGACTGGGCGCGGCGTTATGGCGCCCGCGTGGCCGCCGTGGTCAGCAACAAGGCCGAGGCTTCGGGCCTCGTTTTCGCGCGCGAGCAGGGCATTGCCACCGAGGTGCTGGACCACCGCCCGTTCCCCAGCCGCGAGGCCTTCGACGCCGAGCTGGTCCAGGTGATCGACCGGCACGCGCCCGCGCTGGTCGTGCTTGCCGGCTTCATGCGCATCCTCACGCCGGGCTTCGTTGCGCATTACGAAGGTCGCATGATCAACATCCACCCGTCGCTGCTGCCCGCCTTCACGGGCCTGCACACGCACCAGCGGGCCATCGATGCAGGCTGCCGCTTCGCCGGCTGCACCGTGCACCGCGTGACGGCCGAGCTGGATGTGGGCCCCATCCTGGAGCAGGCCGTGGTGCCCGTGCTGCCCGGCGACACGGCCCAGGCACTGGCCGCGCGCGTGCTGGTGCAGGAGCACATCATCTACCCGCGCGCCGTGGCGCAGTTGATGCGGGGCTAGGGTCTGCTCACAGGCCTTCGCTCTGAAAGGCCTGCTGCTCCACTTCGGGGCAGCGTGCAAAGCGGGGCTGCTCCACGCCGTTGATGACCACGGTTTCGTTGAACATGGCGGCCGGCCGCACCCACAGGCCGCGCTCGCCGTAGAGCGCGCGGTACAGGGTCATGGACTCGCGCGTTTCGCTGTGGCGCACGGTGGCAAGCACCTCGTAGGGAGCGCCCTTGTAGTGGCGGTACAGGCCCGGGGGCGTGGCAATCAGAGGGGGCAGGTCGTCATCGGTCATGGGGCGCCATGGTAGCCGTGCCAGCCCGGCGTTGCTCCGGGTTCCGACCTGCGCCCCTCTCGGATTTGCAAGGCAGTGGGACAATCGCGGCCATGCATCCCAAACAGCTTCTCGACGCCTGCGCCGAACTGGTCAAGCGCACCCTGACTTTCGAACATCCGGCCGACGCCGTGGTGTCACGCTTTTTCCGTGAAAACCGCAACCTGGGCCCGCGCGAGCGCGCTGCGCTGGCCGAGACCGCCTACACCGTGCTGCGCAAGAAGCTGCTTTTTGAGAGCCTGGCGCGTTCTGGCAGCGGCTCGCGTGAACGCAGGCTGGCCATTTTGGGCTTTGCCCACAGCCAGGAGGCACTGGCCCGCGTGGCTGGCAAGACCGAGCAAGGTGTCAAGGACGCACGCAGCTTCGTGCGCGCCGCGCTGTCGCCGCAGGAGCTGCAATGGCTGGACGCCTGCGAGGCCGTGCGTCCCGACGAACTGATGGAGCCGCACCGCCACAACCTTCCCGAATGGCTGGTCGCGCCGCTACAGCAGCAACTGGGCGATGACTTCTGGGCCTTTGCCCAGAGTATGGAACAGGCCGCGCCGCTGGATCTGCGCGTCAATGCGCTGAACGCCAAGCGTGCCGATGTGCAAAAGGAACTGGCCGATGCCGGCATCGTCGCCGAAGCCACACCTTACTCGCCCTGGGGCCTGCGTGTGCAGGGCAAGCCGGCGCTGGCCCGGATGGACGCTTTCACGCGCGGTGCCATCGAGGTGCAGGACGAAGGCTCGCAACTGCTGGCGCTGATGCTCGATGCCAAGCGCGGCGAAATGGTGGTCGATTTCTGTGCAGGCGCAGGCGGCAAGACCCTGGCCATTGGTGCTTCGATGCGCAGCACGGGGCGTCTGTACGCCTTCGATGTCTCGGGCCACCGGCTCGAGGCCCTGAAGCCGCGCCTGGCGCGCTCGGGCCTGTCGAACGTGCACCCCGCGGCCATCGCCCATGAGCGCGACGACCGCGTCAAGCGCCTGGCCGGAAAGATCGACCGCGTGCTGGTCGATGCCCCCTGCTCGGGCCTGGGCACGCTGCGGCGCAACCCCGACCTCAAGTGGCGCCAGTCGGCCAAGGCCATCGAGGAGCTCACGCAAAAGCAGGCGGCCATCCTGGCCAGTGCTGCGCGGCTGGTCAAGCCGGGCGGACGCCTGGTCTATGCCACCTGTTCGGTCCTGCCCCAGGAAAACGAAGCCATCGCCGACGCCTTTGCAGCGGAGCACTCTGACTTCGTGGCCATGGATGCCGGAGAACTTCTGGCCCAGCTCAAGGTGGAGCGGGGCGATGTGCTGTGCAGCGGCGGCGAGACCGGCACGCAGTACCTG
This sequence comes from Delftia sp. PX-1, assembly GCF_055797465.1. Lineage (NCBI taxonomy): Bacteria > Pseudomonadati > Pseudomonadota > Betaproteobacteria > Burkholderiales > Comamonadaceae > Delftia > Delftia sp. PX-1. The sequence goes on along the minus strand of NZ_CP184763.1, from coordinate 5,563,688 downwards.
CGCCTGTGGCCCCAGCGCCATGAGACGGACGGGTTTTTCGCCGCCGTTTGGACCCGGAAGCCGTAACTTGCAGACGCAATAAGCTGTAAATCGCGGGAGATTGCCGAACGTCTTCACGGGGGGCTCGCCTAAAATTGAGGCATCGGTGCCACTGGGCGCCGGCTTTGGCAAAGGCTTGGGTCATGTCTGTGGATTTCGCGTCGGTTTGGAATATTGCCCTGGACTGGATGGCCCATGGCCTGTGGCAGCTGTCGTGGTGGCAGCTGCTGCTGTATGCCCTGGTCACCACCCACGTCACGATTGCGGGCGTCACCATCTTCCTGCACCGCTGTCAGGCCCATCGTTCGCTGGACCTGGGGCCGGTGCCCTCGCATTTCTTCCGGTTCTGGTTGTGGTTGGGCACGGGCATGGTTACCAAGGAGTGGGTGGCCATCCACCGCAAGCACCACGCCAAGTGCGAAACCGAGGACGATCCCCACAGCCCGCAAACGCGCGGGCTGGATACCGTGATGCGCCAGGGCGCGGAGCTGTACCGCGAAGAGGCCAAGAACGCCGAGACGCTCAGGAAGTTCGGCCACGGCACGCCCGACGACTGGATCGAGCGCCATCTCTACAGCCGGCATTCGATCTGGGGTCCTTCTCTGATGCTGGTCATCAACGTGCTGCTGTTCGGCGCCATCGGACTGACCATCTGGGCCGTGCAGATGGCCTGGATTCCGTTCTGGGCTGCCGGCGTGGTCAACGGCCTGGGCCATTTCTGGGGCTACCGCAACTTCGAGGCCCAGGACGCCAGCACCAACCTCGTGCCCTGGGGCCTGGTCATCGGCGGTGAGGAATTGCACAACAACCACCACACCTATCCGACCTCGGCCAAGTTCTCGGTCAAGCGCTATGAGTTCGATGTGGGCTGGGCCTACATCCGGGCGATGCAGGCGGTCGGCTGGGCCAAGGTCAAGAAAACGCCGCCCAGGCTGGTCATGGGCGCCATCAAGCCTGTGGCCGACGAAAAGACGCTGGAGGCCGTGATCGCCAACCGCTACGAGGTCATGGCCCGCTATGCGCGCGGCGTGCGTGCCGCCGTGCAGTTCGAACTCGATGCGCTCAAGCAGCGCAAGGCGCAGCAGGCCGACCTGTCCTTGCTCAGGACGGCGCGCCGCTGGCTGCACCGCGATGCCGACAAGGTGCCCGCCCAGGCGCAGGACCAGCTGGCCCAGGCGCGCGCCGCCCATCCCGTGCTGGACCAGATGCTGGTCATGCGCGAGGAGCTGCGCCAGCTGTGGCTCAACACCTCGCTGTCGCGTGAGCAGCTGACGGCCCATCTGCAGGCCTGGTGCCATCGCGCCGAGGCCAGCGGCATTGCCGCGCTCAAGGAGTTCTCGGTCAAGCTGCGCGCTGCCCACGCCTGAAGCTGCGAAGCCAGCCGGCAAGCGTCCATTCCCGGGGCCGCATCTTCTCTTCGGAGGCGATGCGGCTTTTTGCTGCGGGGTTCGGCTGCAGTTCCAGACCTGCCGTGGCCTGGGACACGGAGCGGACTCTTATCCGCAGGTCCGCGCCTGCGCGCCAGCCCTGGCCCGGCTGCAGCCTGAGGGTCAGCCCCGGCGCTGCATCGGCCCAGGCCTGCTGCGGGACGCTGATTTCCAGGCTGCCCTGGCGGCAGAACAGCTCGCAGCCCTCCTGCATGGACAGATACAGGTCGTTTCCGGGGGCGAGATGGCGCAGTTCGAAAGAGCGGGTGTGGGCGTTGTGCATGGGTCGGTGTCCTGTAGTTCCAGGCCCCAAGCGTAGGCATTCGGCCCTCTTTGGCACAGGCACAGCCTATGGTTTGTTGCGCCGCAGCAGTGCAGGCAGTCCATGTTCTGTTCTGCTGCATGACCTGATGATCTGTATCTGTTGCGTAACAGCGCTTTGAGACAAGATCTCGGTCAAGCACTTCCATCCCCAGCCGTTTTCCATCCTGCCCATGACCGCCGCAAGCGCCGCCCCCACCCTGTACCGCCGCCTGGCGGCCGACTACAGCCTGGCCATGGAGATGGGCACGCTCAAGGCGGGCGAGCGCATGCCTTCCGTGCGCGAACTGATGCGCCGCCACGAGGTCAGCCTGTCCACGGCGCTGCAGACGCTGCGGCATCTGGAGGATCTGGGCCAGCTCGAGGCCCGCCCGCGCGTGGGCTACTTCGTGCGCGATGCCCGGCCTGCAGGGCTGGCGCCTGCCAGCGAACCGGATCTGAGCCAGCCCGTGCAGCCGTTGCCACAACAGCACTTTGCGGGCATCAATGAGCACATCTCGCTCATGCTGGAGCGCGGCCGCCAGGCCGATGTGCAGGTGGACCTGGGCGGTGCCACGCCGCCGCCGGAACTGTTCGATCGCGGCTACCTGAACCAGGCGGCTGCCCGGCTGCTGCGCGAGCAGCCCGATCTGCTGGTGCTGGGGCGTTCCATGATGGGCAGCCACCCTGATTTCCAGCGGGCCATGGCGCGGCGCGCGCTGGCGGCGGGCATCCATGTCGCACCGGCCGATGTGCTGGCGACCACGGGCAATTCCGAGGCTGTGAGCCTGGCGCTGGCCGCCGTGGCCTCGCCCGGCGACGTGGTGGCCGTGGAGTCGCCGACCTATTACGGCCTGCTGCAGGTGGTGGAGTCGCTGCAGATGCAGGCGCTGGAGATTCCCTGCAGCCCGCGCACCGGCCTGTCCCTCGAGGCACTGGAGCTGGCCCTGCAGACCCAGCCCCGGCTGAAGGCCGTGGTGGTCGTGCCCGAGCTGCAGATGCCGCTGGGCACGCGCATTCCCGATGAACACAAGGCCAGACTGGTCGAGCTGTGCGCCGCCCACGGCGTGGCGCTGATCGAGGACGACTCCTACGGCCTGTTCGTGGAAAGCAGCCAGCCCGTGCGCCCCATCAAGGCCTGGGACCGCCTGCCGGGACATGTGATCTATTGCGAGGCCTTCAACAAGAGCATGGCGCCAGGCCTGCGCCAGGGCTGGATGAACGCCGGCCAGTGGCATGGCCGTGTGCAGATGCTCAAGTTCGCACGCAGCCGGGGGACCCAGACCCTGGCCCAGTTGCTGGCGGCCGCCTGCGTGGGCTCGCCCGCGCATCTGCGCAATCTGCAGCGCCTGAAGCAGCAGCTGCGGCGCCAGCGCGAGGGCATGGCGCAGCTGGTGGCGCGCTTTTTCCCGTTGGGAACGCGGCTGAGCCTGCCGCCCGGCGGGCTCAGCCTGTGGCTGGAGCTTCCGGCTGGCGTGTCCACGTCCGCGCTGTTCACGCAGGCGCTGGCGCGCGGCATACGCACGGCGCCGGGCAGCATGTTCTCCAACTCGGGCCGCTACGAGCACTGCATGCGCCTGGGCTGCACCCTGCCCGTGGATGGCGTGGTCGAGCAGGCCTGCCGCGATCTCGGCGCCATGGCCTGCGCGCAGCTGGGCCAGCCCGCGCGCCACGGGTGAGGGACGCAAAAAAACCGCCGGGCTTGCGCCGGGCGGTTTCTTTGTCGGTACCAGGGACAGGCTGAATTACTTCAGCTTGATTTCCTTGTACGTGACGTGCTTGCGAGCCTTGGGATCAAACTTCATGATCGCCATCTTCTCGGGCATTGTCTTCTTGTTCTTGGTCGTGGTGTAGAAGTGGCCGGTTCCTGCAGTGGATTCCAGCTTGATCTTTTCGCGTCCGCCTTTAGCAGCCATGGTGTTTCTCCTTGAGGGATTTAGGCTTGGCCACGGGCACGCAGGTCTGCGAGCACGGAGTCGATACCGTTCTTGTCGATCAGGCGCAGAGCAGCGCTGGAAACGCGCAGGCGCACCCAACGGTTTTCGCTCTCAACCCAGAAACGGCGGTATTGCAGGTTGGGCAGGAAACGACGCTTGGTCTTGTTGTTGGCGTGGGAAACGTTGTTTCCCACCATGGGCTTCTTGCCCGTTACTTCACATACGCGTGCCATGAGGACACTCCGATAGTTGTACAGCCGCCGACGCTGATGCCCTGCATTTGCTGCAGGGCCTGCCGGCAACCTCACCTCGCCATAAAGGGTGGCGGTAACCCCATCGCTGAAAGTGTCCTGGCCATGCAAGCAAGGCGCGCTTCAAATTCAGCAAAGCCACGGATTATAGCGTCTTCATGAGAAAAGCCCCTGGGCCAGCCAATCACGGCGGCAGCCAGGGGCTTTTGCCGCCCTGCACGAGGGCAGGGCGGGCGGGATGGCTTCCCGCTTATTCCTGCTCCAGGAAGCGCTGGGCGTCCAGCGCGGCCATGCAGCCCGTGCCGGCGCTGGTGATGGCCTGGCGGTAGACATGGTCCTGCACGTCGCCGGCCGCGAACACGCCGGGCACGCTGGTCTGGGTGGCGAAGCCCTTGAGGCCGCCCTGGGTGATGATGTAGCCGGTCTCGTCCATCTCCAGGTGGCCCTTGAAGATCTCGGTGTTGGGCGCGTGGCCGATGGCGATGAAGCAGCCCTGCAGCTGGATGTCCTCGGCATGGCCATCCTGGGTGCTCTTGATGCGGATGCCGGTCACGCCGGACTGGTCGCCCAGCACCTCGTCGAGCACGAAGTGGGTCTTGAGTTCGATCTTGCCGGCACGGACCTTGTCCATGAGCTTGTCCACGAGGATGGGCTCGGCCTTGAACTTGTCGCGGCGGTGCACCAGGGTGACCTTGCTGGCGATGTTGGACAGGTACAGGGCTTCCTCGACGGCGGTGTTGCCGCCGCCGACCACGCACACGGGCTGCTCGCGGTAGAAGAAACCGTCGCAGGTGGCGCAGCCCGAGACGCCGCGGCCCATGAAGGCCTCTTCGGAGGGCAGGCCCAGGTACTTGGCCGAGGCGCCCGTGGCAATGATCAGGCTGTCGCAGGTGTAGGTGCCCGAGTCGCCGGTCAGCGTGAACGGACGCTTGGAGAAATCGACGCTGTGGATGTGGTCGAACACCACCTGGGTCTTGAAGCGCTCTGCGTGCTCCAGGAAGCGCTGCATCAGTTCGGGGCCCTGTACGCCGTTCACGTCCGCAGGCCAGTTGTCCACTTCCGTCGTCGTCATCAGCTGGCCACCCTGGGCCATGCCGGTCACCAGCAGCGGGTTGAGGTTGGCGCGCGCGGCGTAGATGGCGGCCGTGTAGCCGGCAGGGCCGGAGCCGAGGATCAGGACTTTGGCGTGTTGCGTAGAAGACATGGATGCAGTTCTTGAAAAAGGCGCACGCCGGCAGTCGGCGTGCAGAAAAAAGATACATCGGGCACAGCCATGGAGTATCGCTCCGCAGCCGGGTTCCCGTTGCCATGCGGATCAATGGCCCGGATTGTCAAAAATGATCGACATGGCGCCGTCATGCAGCGGCGTCATGTTCTGTTGCAAGTGCTTGCATTACGCTAGCAGGCCGTCCTGGCTGTTTTTGCGGCCAGCCCGAGGGGGCTGGGGTAAGCTCCCGCCTGCGTATGACCTACTCATTGAACGCTCTGAACGCTTCCACATCCGCCAAGGGCAAATCCAAGTCTGCGGCGCGCCCCGGCATGGTGGCGCGCTTCGGCCATGAAATGCTGCTGTTGGCGGGGCTGCTGGCCCTGGTGTTCTGGCTTGCCTCCATGTTCAGCTACTCGCCCCAGGATCCAGCGTGGTCCACCTCCGGGGCGGGACACGCGCGCCTGGTCGCCAACTGGATGGGCCGCGTCGGAGCCTGGCTGGCCGACGCCTGCTATTTCGGCTTCGGCATGTCGGTCTGGTGGCTGGTGCTGGCCTCGGTGCAGACCTGGATGTCTTCCTTCGCCCGCTGGTTGCGGGGCGGCGTGCCCCGCGATGGCGTGCAACTGCCGCCGCTGTGGCGCCGGCGCCTGCGTTTCTGGGGTGGCCTGCTGCTGCTGCTGGGCGCAAGCTGCGCGCTGGAATGGACGCGGCTGTACCGCTTCGAGAGCGTGCTGCCAGGCCCTGCCGGCGGCGTCTTTGGCTACATGCTGGGCTACCACAGCCTGCAATGGCTGGGCTTCATGGGTTCGGGCCTGATCGGCATCTGCGTGGCCGTGATCGGCCTGGCCATGGTGTTCCGCTTTTCCTGGGGGCATCTGGCCGAATCCATGGGCGCACGCCTGGATGGATGGGTGCATTTCCTCTTCGCGCGCCGCGAGAAGGCCCGGGACGAGGCTGCAGGCCGCCGTGCCGCGCGCGAGCGCGAAGAGGTGTTGCAGGAAGAGCGCACGGAAAGCGCCGTGCAGCACCCGCAGCCCGTGCAGATCATCGAGCCCGTGCTGCAGGAGGCGGCGGCCCCCAGCGTGCGCGTGGTCAAGGAGCGCCAGAAGCCGCTGTTCTCCGAATTGCCCGACAGCAAGCTGCCCCAGGTGGACCTGCTCGATGCGGCGCAGCAGCGCCAGGAAAGCGTCTCGCCCGAGACGCTGGAGATGACCAGCCGGCTGATCGAAAAGCGCCTCAAGGACTTTGGCGTGGAAGTGCATGTGGTGGCCGCCATGCCCGGCCCCGTGATCACGCGCTACGAGATCGAACCGGCCACGGGTGTCAAGGGTTCGCAGATCGTGAACCTGGCCAAGGATCTGGCGCGCTCGCTGTCCCTGGTGTCCATCCGCGTGATCGAGACGATCCCCGGCAAGAACTTCATGGCGCTGGAGCTGCCCAATGCCAAGCGCCAGTCCATCCGCCTGTCCGAGGTGCTGGGCTCGCAGGTCTACCACGATGCCAAGAGCATGCTGACCATGGGCCTGGGCAAGGACATCGTGGGCAACCCGGTGGTGGCCGATCTGGCCAAGATGCCGCACGTGCTGGTCGCCGGCACCACGGGTTCGGGCAAGTCGGTGGGGATCAACGCCATGATCCTGTCGCTGCTGTACAAGGCCGAGGCGCGCGATGTGCGCCTGCTGATGATCGACCCCAAGATGCTGGAAATGTCGGTCTACGAAGGCATTCCTCACCTGCTGTGCCCCGTGGTCACCGACATGAAGCAGGCCGCCAACGGCCTGAACTGGTGCGTGGCCGAGATGGAGCGCCGCTACAAGCTCATGAGCAAGCTGGGCGTGCGCAATCTGGCGGGCTACAACACCAAGATCGACGAGGCCAAGGCGCGCGAGGAATCGATTCCCAACCCCTTCAGCCTCACGCCCGAGGAGCCCGAGCCGCTGCAGCGCCTGCCGCACATCGTCATCGTCATCGACGAGCTGGCCGACCTGATGATGGTGGTCGGCAAGAAGATCGAGGAGCTGATCGCGCGCCTGGCCCAGAAGGCCCGCGCGGCCGGCATCCACCTGATCCTGGCCACCCAGCGCCCCAGCGTGGACGTGATCACCGGCCTGATCAAGGCCAACATTCCCACGCGCATCGCCTTCCAGGTCAGCAGCAAGATCGACAGCCGCACCGTGCTCGACCAGATGGGTGCCGAGTCCCTGCTGGGCATGGGCGACATGCTCTACATGGCCAGCGGCACGGGCCTGCCCGTGCGCGTGCACGGCGCCTTTGTGTCCGACGAGGAAGTGCACCGCGTCGTGGGCTACCTCAAGGAGCAGGGCGAGGCCGACTATATCGAGGGTGTGCTCGAAGGCGGCACGGCCGAGGGCGACAGCGAGTTCGGCGCGGAGTCCGGCGACGGCGGCAACGGCGAGAAGGACCCCATGTACGACCAGGCCGTGGAAGTGGTGCTCAAGGACCGCAAGGCCAGCATCTCGTATGTGCAGCGCAAGCTCAGGATTGGTTACAACCGCTCGGCCCGCCTGCTGGAAGATATGGAAAAGGCGGGCCTGGTCAGCGGTCTCACGGCCAGCGGGCAGCGCGAAGTGCTGGTGCCGGCGCGCGCCGGGGAATGAGCCCGCATTTCGCAATCATGGAGAAAGAATGAAACGTCTGTTGACTGCAGTTGTGATCGCGGCAAGCGCGACGGCCTCGTGGGCCGATGGCCTCAAGAGCCTGGAAGCCTTCATGAAGAATTCCCAGGCCGGCCGCGCCGAATTCACCCAGGCCGTCACGGCCCCGTCCAAGGATGGCCAGCCGCCGCGCACCAAGAACTCCAGCGGCCAATTCGAATTCCAGCGTCCCGGCAAGTTCAGGTTCGTCTACACCAAGCCGTTCGAGCAGACCATCGTGGCCGACGGCAAGACGCTGTGGCTCTATGACGCCGACCTCAACCAGGTCACGCAGCGCGCGCAGGCCCAGGCCCTGGGCAGCACGCCTGCCGCCATCCTGGCGTCGGCCAGCGATCTCAAGGCGTTGAGCGCCGACTTCGATCTGCAGTCCGCGCCCGAGCAGGATGGCCTGCAATGGGTCCAGGCCAGCCCCAAGGACAGGAACGGCCAGCTCAAGAGCGTGCGCGTGGGCTTTGCAGCCGATGGGCAGCTTTCGGCGCTGGACATCCTCGACAGCTTTGGCCAGCGTTCGCTGATCCGCTTCAGCAAGCTGCAGACCCAGGCATCCCTGCCGGCCTCGACCTTCGAGTTCAAGGTGCCTGCGGGCGCCGACGTGCTCAAGCAGTAATCCACCGCTGCACAGGGAGGCCCTTCAAGAACCTCACACGCTGCGGTGCGCAGTTTGTGAGGTTTTGTAATGGTTTTGCCTAATATCGCCGGGACAATAGCGGCCTGCGGCCAGCGACTGTTTCGACGTCCCTTCGAGGACATGCTGGCCGGCTCTCGCATGTCTTTATGAACCTCAGTCGCAAGTTGCCGCTCGCCATTGCCATGGCGCTGCTATTCACCCTGGCCGCCGGATTCTTCGGCCTCTGGTCGGCCCATCAATCCCTTGGCGTCTTTCACGGCGACGTACAGCGCCACATGGCCGCAGAGCGCCTTGCCGCAGAAGTGGAAGGCCACTTCAAGACCCAGGTCCAGGAATGGAAGAACGTGCTGCTGCGCGGCTCGGACAACGCGCTGCGCGAGCGGCACTGGAAGGGCTTTCTGTCCGATGAGCGCGCCGTGCAGGACAAGACCACCGCCTTGCTGGCCCTGGTGGAAGACGCCGCCCTGCGCGAGATGGCCCAGCGCTTTGTGGCACAGCACCGCAAGATGGCCGAGGGCTATCGCGTGGGCCTGGACAAGTTCGAGGCCACGGGCTTCGACCCCTCCGTGGGCGACATGGCCGTGCGCGGCGTGGACCGCGAGCCGGCCGAGCTGCTGTCCCAACTCAAGGCAGGCATCGCTGCCCAGAGCAAGTCCGTGGCCGACGATGCGTACAGCAGCGGCAGGCGCGCCACGGAATTGAGCCTGGCGCTGATGCTGGTGGCGGCCGTGGCCGGCGTGGCCATTGGCTGGCTCATCACCCGCGCCGTGGTGGCACCGCTGCGCAGCGCGGTCCGGCTGGCCGAGAACGTGGCCCGTGGCCATCTGACCAATGCCATAGCGAGCGGCGGCCGCGACGAGCTGGGCCAGCTGCTGCGGGCGCTGGGCGCCATGCAGGAACAGCTGCGCAGCATCGTCGTGGAAGTGCGCGGCAATGCGGAGCAGGTGGCATCCGCCAGCTCGCAGATCGCAGCGGGCAACAGCGACCTGGCCCAGCGCACCGAGCAGCAGGCGTCGGCCCTGCAGATGACGGCATCCTCCATGGACCAGCTCGACTCCACCGTGCGTGGCAATGCCGATCACGCAGAGAAGGCCAACCTGCTGGCTTCCTCCGCCAGCGACATTGCCACGCGCGGCGGCGATGCCATCTCGGCCGTCGTGGGCACCATGCGCAGCATCCAGGATGCGTCCGAACGCGTGGTCAGCATCATCGAGGTGATCGACGGCATTGCCTTCCAGACCAACATTCTTGCGCTCAACGCGGCCGTGGAGGCCGCACGGGCCGGCGAGCAGGGCCGGGGCTTTGCGGTGGTGGCCGCCGAGGTGCGCACGCTGGCCCAGCGCAGCTCGGGTGCGGCGCGGGAGATCCGCGACCTGATCCAGGCCAACGCCCAGCGCGTGGCCCTGGGCGCCCAGGAGGTGGACAGTGCGGGCGCGACCATGGCCTCGGTGCAGGAGGCGATTGCCAAGGTCTCGCGCATGATCGGCGCCATCAGCCATTCCAGCGGCGAACAGAGCGCGGGCGTGAGCCATGTCAACAGCGCCATCGTCCGCATCGAGGAAGGCACCCAGCAGAACGCCGCGCTGGTGGAGCAGACCAGTTCGGCCGCCGAGAGCCTGCGCAAGCAGGCCCATCAGCTGGTCGAACTCATGTCAAGGTTCAGGACGGCTTGAACGCGGCGGCGGGCGCAGGGCGCAGCCGGTCGTGGAGGGCGGCCAGCACCAGGGTCGCGGCCACGGGCAGGGCCCAGCCCATGCCGTTGCCCGGCAGGCTGTTCAGGAACGCGGGCAGCCAGTCCTGCCAGCCGGCAGCCCTGGCTGCATCGATGAGACCAAACAACAGGGCCACGGCCAGCACCGGTGCGAACACCCGCTGCGCATTGCGCCACAGGCCAGACAGCAGGCTCAGCACCACCAGGGCGATGGCCAGCGGGTAGATGCCCACGAGCACGGGTCCGGATACGGCGATCAATTGGGCCAGGCCCTGGTTGGACACCAGAATGCAGGCCAGGCCGATGGCCACCACCACTGCACGGTAGGGCAGGCGCAGCATTTGGCTGAAGTAGGCGCCGCAGGCACTGACCAGGCCCACGGCCGTGGTCAGGCAGGCCAGGGAGATCACCACGGCCAGCAGCAGGCTGCCGATGGGGCCGAAGGTGTGATCCACATAGCGCGTGAGGATGAGCACGCCGGTCTGTGCCTGCGGGGCGATGGACTGGCTGGTGGCGCCCAGATGGATCAGCGACAGATACACCATGCCCAGTCCGACGGCGGCGATCACGCCCGCGACGATGGCGTAGCGCGTCTGCAGGCCGGTATCGGAGATGCCGCGGTCACGGATGGCGTTGACGATGACGATGCCGAAGGCCAGCGCCCCCAGCGCGTCCATGGTCTGGTAGCCCTCCAGGAAACCTTCAGTCAGCGGCGACACCAGGTAGTCGCCACTGGCCCTGGTGGCCTCCCCGGCCGGCAGCAGCACGGCGGCGGCGCCCAGCACCACCAGCGCCAGGATCAACACGGGCGTGATCAGCTTGCCGATGTTGTCGATCAGCTTGCCCGGGAACAGGGACAGGCCCATGACCAGGGCGAAGTACACGGCAGAGTAGATGAACAGGGCTGTGCTGCTGTGGCCCATGAAGGGCGCAAAGCCCATCTCGAACGACACCGTCGCCGTGCGCGGCGTGGCGAACAGCGGCCCCAGGATGAGATAGATCAGCAGGCCCAGCACCATTCCGGCCTTGCGGCCCACGGGCGAGGTCAGTGCGTCCATGCCGCCGCCCACGCGCGCCAGTGCGACCACCGTGAGCAGGGGCAGGCCCACGCCCGTCAGCAGGAAGCCGGTGGCCGCGGCAGCCGCGTGTTCGCCGGCGCCCTGGCCGACCATGGGCGGAAAGATGATGTTGCCCGCGCCGAGGAACAGCGCAAAGGTCATGAAGCCTAGGGCGATCAGGTCCCTGGTCTTGAGTGTTTGCATGGATGCAGAAATGAAAAGGCACCGCATTGCCGCATGGCAGGCGGTTCCGTAAACGGAGGGAGGCGCGGGTTGGAAGGCTGCGATGACGCAGGCCCGAAGGTCGCGCGTGGATCGCGCGGCCGGCTCCGCAAAGGGCAGCATTTTAGGGCTGCGGCCCGAAGCAGGTGTGAAATGTCAGTGATTGCTCTTGATGGGGTGCATGCAAACAATCCATGTCGTATCAGTGACATGCCTGGAGGCGATGGCCATATTCCCGTCTGAAGATCAGGAGTTTCAGTCCACGGCCGACATCAGGCATCAAGGCCTGGCGCACCTGCGCCAGCCATGGCGTGGACAATGGCGCCATGGTTCTGCAACTGCATCTGTTCCCCTTGGCGAAGAATCCGCAACACGGGCTACCGCACCTCGCGTGCGGGGAGCGGCCTTCGAGAGAGCTGCCCCATGGCTGATCTGTTCACCCAGGAGCCCTCCGCACCACTGGCCGAAGCCCTGCGGCCCAAGACCCTGGACGAGGTCGTGGGCCAGTCCCACCTGCTGGGCGAAGGCAAGCCGCTGCGCCTTGCCTTCCAGTCGGGCAAGCCGCATTCCATGATCTTCTGGGGGCCACCCGGCGTGGGCAAGACCACGCTGGCCCGGCTCACGGCCACTGCCTTCAAGTGCGAGTTCATTGCGCTGTCGGCGGTGTTCTCCGGGGTCAAGGACATCCGCGCGGCCATGGAGCAGGCCCAGCAGAACCTGGCCATGGGCAGGCACACCATCCTGTTCGTGGACGAGATCCACCGCTTCAACAAATCCCAGCAGGATGCGCTGCTGCCCTATGCGGAAAGCGGCCTGGTGACCTTCATCGGCGCCACCACGGAAAACCCGTCCTTCGAGGTGAACTCGGCCCTGCTGTCGCGCGCACAGGTCTATGTGCTGCAGTCCCTGACCGACGAAGAGCTCAGGCAGCTGCTGCAGCGCGCGCAGGAAAAGGCCCTTGGCGGCCTGCAGTTCGACGACCTGGCGCGGGACACCATCATCGGCTATGCCGATGGCGACGCCCGGCGGTTCCTGAACCTGCTGGAGCAATGCCAGACGGCGGCGGGCGCTGCAGGCGTCACCCGGATCGATGCCGAATTCGTGCAGAACGCGCTGACCCTGAATGCCAGGCGCTTCGACAAGGGGGGCGACAACTTCTACGACCAGATCTCGGCCCTGCACAAGTCCGTGCGCGGCTCCCATCCGGATGCAGCGCTCTACTGGCTCACCCGCATGCTCGACGGCGGCGCCGATGCGCGCTACCTGTCGCGGCGCATCGTGCGCATGGCCTGGGAAGACATAGGCCTGGCCGATCCGCGCGCCATGCAGATCGCCAACGATGCGGCCCTGACCTACGAGCGCCTGGGCAGCCCCGAAGGCGAGCTGGCCCTGGGCCAGGCCGTCATCTACCTGGCCATGGCCCCCAAGAGCAACGCCGGCTACAACGCCTACAACAAGGCCCGGGCCTTCGTGAAGCAGGACAGGAGCCGCGAGGTGCCCGTGCACCTGCGCAACGCGCCCACCAAGCTCATGAAGGAGCTGGGCTACGGCCATGAATACCGCTACGCGCACGACGAGCCCAACGCCTACGCGGCCGGCGAGACCTATCTGCCCGAGGGCATTGCGGAGCCGGGCTGGTACCAGCCCGTGCCACGGGGCCTGGAGATCAAGATCGGCGAGAAGCTGGCCGTGCTGCGCAAGTGGGATGAAGAGGCTGGCGGCGGCGGCGCATAGCCGAATCCCGTGAGAGCAGGCCGGGGCTGGAGCCAGGGCTAGGCGCCCGGGCCGGGCTCCACCGCCACATCCCGCGCGTGCAAGGGAGCGTGGCAGTGCGAGCAGACGATCAGGGGATCGAACGTGTGGCCGCACACCGAATGCCGGTGCAGCAGGGGCCGGCCTTCCTCGCCGGACATGTGCACATCGCCCCAGTGCACGATGGCCATGACCACGGGATGCAGGTCCAGTCCCTTGGACGTGAGGCGGTACTCGTGCCGCACCGGCGCCTCTTGGTAGGCCACCTTCTTGAGCACGCCGGCCTCGACCAGCCTGGCCAGCCTGTCCGACAGCATAGGGCGTGAAATGCCCAGGCGCCCCAGGAATTCATCGAAGCGGCGCACTCCCAGAAAGCAGTCGCGCAGCACCAGCAGCGTCCAGCGGTCACCGATGACCGAGACCGTGCGTGCGATGGAGCAGCGCTCCTCTTCCAGTTCGTTCCATTTCATTGGGCAGTTCCCCGCTTGACGGGTTCAGATTTTAAACCTACCGTGCATAAAGTTCAAAAAATGAACTTACTTCTTCATCCACGGAGATTCCATGACCGACAAGAAAGCCATCCTCGTCATCGGTGCCGGTGACGCCACGGGCGGGGCGATTGCCCGGCGCTTTGCGCGCGAAGGCTATACCGCCTGCGTCACCCGCCGCGATGCCGACAAACTCCAGCCGCTGGTCGAGCAGATCCGCGCCGCAGGGGGTGAAGCCCATGGCTTTGGCAGCGACGCGCGCAAGGAAGAGGAAATGGTGGCCCTGGTGCAGAAGATCGAGGCCGAGATCGCACCCATCGAGGTCGCCGTCTTCAACATCGGCGCCAATGTGCGCTTCGGCATCACCGAAACCACGGCGCGCGTCTACTTCAAGGTCTGGGAGATGGCCTGCTTCGCCGGCTTTCTGATGGGGCGGGAGGCGGCCAGGGTGATGCTGCCGCGCGGCCGGGGCACCATCATCTTCACGGGCGCCACGGCCAGCCTGCGCGGGCGCGAGGGCTTTGCCGCGTTTGCCGGTGCCAAGCACGGCCTGCGCGCCCTGGCGCAGAGCATGGCGCGCGAACTCTGGCCCAAGGGCATCCATGTGGCCCATCCCGTGATCGATGGCGCCATAGACACCGAATTCATCCGCAGCAATTTCCCCGAGCGCTATGCCCTCAAGGAGCAGGGCGGCATCCTCAATCCCGAGCACATTGCCGACCTCTACTGGCAACTGCACCAGCAGCCGCGCGACGCCTGGACGCACGAGACCGAGATCCGTCCCTGGATGGAGCCGTGGTGAGCCGCCTTGCCTTATCGCATCGTCACTTCCTCCCACTCCCGCAGGCCACGCCATGAACACCAAGGTGCAATTTCTCTTCGACTTCGGCAGCCCCAACGCCTATCTCTGCCACCAGGTCATTCCCCGGATCGAGGCGCGCAGCGGCATCCGCTTCGAATATGTGCCTGTCCTGCTGGGAGGCCTGTTCAAGCTGGCCAACAACCGCTCCCCGGCCGAGGCCAATGCCGACATTCCCAACAAGCGCGCCTATGAGGCGCTGGAGCTGCAGCGCTTCGTGCACAGGCACAGCCTCACGCGTTTCCGGATGAATCCGCACTTTCCCGTGAACACCCTGCAGATCATGCGTGGGGCCGTGGCCGCGCAGGACATGGGCTGCTTCGAGCGCTATGTCGATGCGGTGTTCTCCAGCATGTGGGAGAAGGGCTGCAAGATGGACGATGCGCAGGTCATCGGTGTCGAGCTTTCCGATGCAGGCCTGGATGCCCAGGCCTTGGTCGCCGCGAGCCAGACGCCCGAAGTCAAGGCCAGGCTCATGGCCAATACGCAGCAGGCCTTCGAGCGCGGCGCCTTCGGCTCGCCGACCTTCTTTGTCGGCACCGAGATGTATTTCGGCAAGGACCGCCTGCGCGATGTGGAGGAGGAGGCGCTGCGGGCCTGAAGCCAGCCTCAGGCCGACCGTCCGTCGTAGCGCGTGATGCGCAAGGCTTCGGCATCCACGCCTTCCAGGCAGCGCACGTTGACGGCCGCCATGTGCCGGCCCTTGGGATCGGTGGCTTCGCCGAAAGGGTGGATGCCGCAGGTCGGGCAGAAGCGGTGCTGGATCAGATGCCGGTGGAAGGTGTAGGAGCGCATCTGCTCCTCGGGCGTGCTCAGCTGCAGCTGTTCGCGGGGCACGAACCACATGAGGGCGCCCTTGCGCGCGCAGATGGAGCAGTTGCAGGCCATGACCTGGGTGAGTTCGCCTTCCACATCGAAAGCGATGCCGCCGCAGTGGCAGCTGCCGTGGTATTTCATCGGGGTTCTCCGTGGCCGCCGCTTGCTGGCGGCACTGCCGTTGATGGTAGGAGTTCATGCTGGCTGCGGCAAATTGCTGCAGTGCTACATAAGAGCGCGTGGCTTGTAAAGCCTCGGGAAACCCCGCTGCAACAAGGCGTTGCAGGCCACCGGGGGGTGCCTAGAATCGCCCATCCCCTGCGGCTTCCTGATCACAAGCCGGGATGCGGCAGGAGAGCTTCCACCACCATGGCATTGCTGGCTCCGTTCGTTTGGATGCGAGGCACGCTGAATGTCTCCATCCTGAGCAAAAGGGGAGAGCGCATATGGACATACTGCTTCAGCAGGTCATCAACGGATTGGTCCTGGGCAGCATGTATGCCCTGATCGCCCTGGGCTACACCATGGTGTACGGCATCATCCAGCTCATCAACTTCGCCCATGGCGAGGTGCTCATGGTCGGGGCGCTGACCAGCTGGAGCTGCATAGGCCTGATGCAGGAGGCCATGCCGGGCGCACCGGGCTGGCTGATCCTGCTGCTGGCGACGGTGATCGCCTGCGTGGTGGCCGCCGCACTGAATTTCGTGATCGAGAAAGTGGCCTACCGGCGCCTGCGCAGCAGCCCGCGCCTGGCGCCCTTGATCACGGCCATCGGCGTCTCGCTGCTGCTGCAGACGCTGGCCATGATCATCTGGAAGCCCAACTACAAGGCCTATCCCACGCTGCTGCCGAGCACGCCCTTCGAGATCGGCACGGCGGTGATCACGCCCACCCAGATCCTGGTGCTGGTGGTCACGGCGATTGCGCTGGCTGCGCTGACCTACCTGGTCAACTACACCAAGCTCGGGCGCGCCATGCGGGCCACGGCCGAGAATCCGCGCGTGGCGGCCTTGATGGGCGTCAAGCCTGACATGGTGATCTCTGCCACCTTCATCATCGGCGCCGTGCTGGCGGCCATCGCGGGCATCATGTACGCCTCCAACTACGGTACGGCCCACCACACCATGGGCTTTCTGCCGGGGCTCAAGGCCTTCACGGCGGCCGTGTTCGGCGGCATCGGCAACCTGGCGGGCGCCGTGGTCGGCGCCATGCTGCTGGGGCTGATCGAGTCCATTGGCTCGGGCTACATCGGTGATCTCACGGGCGGCGTGCTGGGCAGCCACTACACCGACATCTTCGCCTTCATCGTGCTCATCATCATCCTGACGCTGCGCCCCTCGGGCCTGCTGGGTGAGCGAGTGGCCGACCGCGCCTGAGGAGAGACGCATGAACAGCAAGAAGACCGTGCAATGGATCCTGGGTGGCCTGGCGCTGCTGGCGCTGCCGCTGGTGCTGCAGTATTTCGGCAATGCCTGGGTGCGCATCGCCGACCTGGCGCTGCTCTATGTGCTGCTGGCACTGGGCCTGAACGTGGTGGTGGGCTACGCGGGCCTGCTGGACCTGGGCTATGTGGCGTTCTACGCCGTGGGCGCCTACATGTTCGCGCTGATGGCCTCGCCGCATCTGGCGGAGACCTTCGAGGGCTTTGCCGCCATGTTCCCGGACGGGCTGCATACCTCCATCTGGCTGGTGATACCGCTGGCGGCGCTGCTGGCGGCCATCACGGGGATTTTGCTGGGCATTCCGGTGCTCAAGCTGCGCGGGGACTACCTGGCCATCGTCACGCTGGGCTTCGGCGAGAT
Source organism: Delftia sp. PX-1 (assembly GCF_055797465.1). Taxonomy (NCBI): domain Bacteria; kingdom Pseudomonadati; phylum Pseudomonadota; class Betaproteobacteria; order Burkholderiales; family Comamonadaceae; genus Delftia; species Delftia sp. PX-1. The sequence goes on along the minus strand of NZ_CP184763.1, from coordinate 5,546,513 downwards.
CATCCGCATCTTCATGAACAACCTGGACCAGCCGGTCAACATCACCAATGGCCCCAAAGGCATAGGCCAGATCGACTCGGTCAAGATCCTGGGGCTGGACCTGGCCAAGCGCCAGGAGATCTTCGGCTACGACATCAGCTCGGTCACGCTGTACTACTACCTGTTCCTCTTCCTGGTGCTGGTCAGCATCGTGATCTGCTGGCGCCTGCAGGACTCGCGCATAGGCCGCGCCTGGATGGCCATCCGCGAGGATGAGATCGCCGCCAAGGCCATGGGCATCAACACGCGCAACATGAAGCTGCTGGCCTTCGGCATGGGCGCCTCTTTTGGCGGTGTCTCGGGCGCCATGTTCGCGGCCTTCCAGGGCTTCGTCTCGCCCGAGTCGTTCAGCCTCATGGAGTCCATCATGATCGTGGCAATGGTGGTGCTCGGCGGCCTGGGCCATCTGCCCGGCGTGATCCTGGGCGCGGTGCTGCTGTCGGCGTTGCCCGAGGTGCTGCGCTATGTGGCCGGTCCCCTGCAGCAGATGACCGATGGGCGGCTCGATGCCTCCATCCTGCGCCAGCTGCTGATCGCGCTGGCCATGATCGTCATCATGCTGATGCGTCCGCGCGGCCTGTGGCCGTCGCCCGAGCATGGCAAGAACCTGCCGCACCAGTCCTGAGCATGGAGAAACCGCAGATGGCGAATACGGCAGACAACAGCTCCAGCGCTCCGGTGCTCAGGGTTTCGGGCATTTCCAAACGCTTCGGCGGGCTGCAGGCGCTGTCCGATGTGGGCATGACCATTGGGCGGGGCCAGGTCTACGGACTGATCGGACCCAATGGCGCGGGCAAGACCACCTTCTTCAACGTGATCACGGGCCTGTACACGCCCGACAGCGGCAGTTTCGAGCTGGCCGGCAAGGCCTACGAGCCCACGGCCGTGCACAAGGTGGCCAAGGCCGGCATTGCGCGCACCTTCCAGAACATCCGGCTGTTTGCCGAGATGACGGCGCTGGAGAACGTGATGGTCGGGCGCCATGTGCGCACGCACTCGGGCCTGATCGGCGCGGTGCTGCGCACGCGCGGCTTCAAGGCCGAGGAGGCCGCCATCCGCGCGCGCGCCCGTGAATTGCTGGACTACGTGGGCATCTCCAAGTACGCGGACTTCAAGGCCCGCACGCTGAGCTACGGCGACCAGCGGCGCCTGGAAATCGCGCGGGCGCTGGCCACCGACCCGCAGCTGATCGCGCTGGACGAGCCTGCCGCCGGCATGAATGCCACCGAGAAAGTGCAGCTGCGCGAGCTGATCGACCGCATCCGCCGCGACCAGCGCACCATCTTGCTGATCGAGCACGACGTGAAGCTGGTCATGGGCCTGTGCGACCGCGTCACCGTGCTCGACTATGGCAAGCCCATTGCCGAAGGCACGCCGGCCGAGGTGCAGAAGAACGACAAGGTGATCGAAGCCTATCTGGGCACGGGAGGACACTGAACCATGGGCGAGCAAGAGCAAGACAAGGGCGTGTCCCCTCCGGTGCTGCTGAAGGTCGAGGGCCTGAAGGTGGCCTATGGCGGCATTCAGGCCGTCAAGGGCGTGGACTTCGAGGTGCGCCAGGGCGAGCTGGTCTCGCTGATCGGCTCCAACGGTGCCGGCAAGACCACCACCATGAAGGCCGTCACGCGCAGCCTGCAGATGGCGGACGGCGACGTGCACTACCTGGGCCGCAGCATCCGGGGCGTGGGCGCCTGGGATCTGGTGGCCCAGGGCCTGGTCATGGTGCCCGAAGGGCGCGGCGTGTTTGCGCGCATGACCATCACCGAGAACCTGCTCATGGGCGCCTACACGCGCAACGACAAGGCCGGCATTGCCGCCGACATCGAGCGCATGTTCGGCATCTTCCCGCGGCTGAAGGAGCGCCGCGACCAGCTGGCCGGCACCATGTCGGGTGGCGAGCAGCAGATGCTGGCCATGGCGCGCGCGCTGATGAGCCAGCCCAAGGTGCTGCTGCTGGACGAGCCCTCCATGGGCCTGTCGCCCATCATGGTGGACAAGATCTTCGAGGTCGTGAGCGACGTGCACGGCCTGGGCGTGACCCTTGTGCTGGTCGAGCAAAATGCCAGCCGTGCGCTGGCGCTGGCCGATCGCGGCTATGTGATGGAGTCCGGCCTGATCACCATGACGGGGCCCGGCCAGACCCTGCTCAGCGACCCGCGCGTGCGGGCTGCCTATCTGGGCGAGTGAGCGCCACGGCTGCCGTGAGCGCGGGGATGGATGGAATGCCCCGTGCCACTGACGGGATATGGCAAAAATATGACGATTTGATGAAGATTCATCAAGCGTCGATCGATGCGAGACTTTGCGTATTTGTGCGATGGAATGGGTTATTCGAGGAAATTCGCGCAAAAAGGCAATTTTTGGAAAGAAATCGAAAATCCGCCCTGCCCAGTGCCGGACGCGATAATTTGGGTTTCCCCGCGTCGGGCTGCACATCACATGAACTGGCTCCAACACATCCCCGTCGGGCTGCAGACCGTGGTCCTGCTGGCCATGAGCAATGTCTTCATGACCTTCGCCTGGTATGGCCACCTGAAGAACCACGCCTCGTCGCCCTGGTACGTGGCAGCCCTTGTCAGCTGGGGCATCGCGCTGTTCGAGTACCTGCTGCAGGTGCCCGCCAACCGCATAGGCCACACGCAGTTCAGCGTGGCGCAGCTCAAGATCATCCAGGAGGTGATCACGCTGGCGGTGTTCGCGCCCTTTGCCGTGCTCTACCTGAACCAGCCGCTCAAATGGGACTTCCTCTGGGCCGGGCTATGCATGGTGGGCGCGGTGTACTTTATTTTTCGCAGCGGCTGACAGGGCGGCGCGCCGGCGCGCAAAAACGCGCCTGGGACTCAAGAGTACACTTCGCCCCGTTCAAGCCGGGAAGCCATGCCAAGCATCCGCAATGTGACGCAGTGAGTCGCCTGGTTCCCCCTGTTTCCCGGTAAGGAGCATTCATGCTTTTTGGCAAGTTATTGCCGCGCGAAGGCAATTTTTTCGAGATGTTCAACCAGCATGCCGATCGCATCGTCGAAGCCGCGCATGCCTTCTCGCAGCTTGTCGCCAACTACAACGATCCTCATCTTCGCGAGAAGTACAACGAGGACGTGAACAACGCCGAGCGTGCCGCAGACCGCGTGACGCACGACGTCACCAAGGCGCTGCACAAGACTTTCATCACGCCGCTGGACCGCGAGCACATCCACTCGCTGATCAACACCATGGACGACGTGGCCGACCTGATCCAGGACTCGGCCGAGACCATGGCGCTGTACGACGTGCGCCACATGACGGAAGAGATCACGCGCCTGACGGACCTGTGCGTGCGCTGCTGCGAGCGGCTGCGCGATGCGGTCAAGCTGCTGTCGCGCATCTCCGATCCCTCGGTGGTGGACGCGGCGATGAAGACCTGCGAGGAAATCGACCGCCTCGAATCGGACGCCGACCGCGTGATGCGCTCGGCCATGAGCAAGCTGTTCCGCGAAGAGCCCGATGTGCGCGAAGTCATCAAGCTCAAGGCCATCTACGAGCTGCTGGAGACGGTGACCGACCGCTGCGAGGACGTGGCCAACCTGATCGAGGGCATCGTCCTCGAGAATTCCTGAGCCCTCGCGGAGTCGTTTCTCTATGGAATCCGTACAAGCGGCCCTGTGGGTCGTGATCCTGCTGGTGGTGCTGGCCCTGCTGTTCGACTTCATGAACGGCTTCCACGATGCTGCCAACTCGATCGCCACCGTGGTCTCCACGGGCGTGCTCAAGCCCACGCAGGCCGTGGCCTTCGCGGCCTTCTTCAACGTGGTGGCGGTCTTTGTCTTTCACCTGAGCGTGGCAGCCACCGTGGGCAAGGGGATCGTGCAGCCCGGCATCGTCGACACGCATGTGGTCTTCGGTGCCCTGGTCGGTGCCATTGCCTGGAACGTGATCACCTGGCACTACGGCATCCCCAGCAGTTCCTCGCATGCGCTGATCGGCGGCATCGTGGGCGCGGTGATGGCCAAGGCCGGCGCAGGCGCGCTGATTGCCAGCGGCATCGGGAAGACCGTGGCCTTCATCTTCGTCTCGCCGCTGCTGGGCTACCTGCTGGGCTCGCTGATGATGGTGCTGGTGGCCTGGGTCTGCCGGCGCGCCGCGCCCAACAGGGTGGACCGCTGGTTCCGCAGGCTGCAGCTGGTCTCCGCCGGTGCCTATAGCCTGGGCCACGGCGGCAATGACGCGCAAAAGACCATCGGCATCATCTGGCTGCTGCTGATCGCCACCGGCTATGCCAATGCCGGCGACGCCGAGCCCCCGCTGTGGACCATCGTCAGCTGCTACCTGGCCATCGGCCTGGGAACCATGTTCGGCGGCTGGCGCATCGTCAAGACCATGGGCCAGAAGATCACCAAGCTCAAGCCCGTGGGCGGCTTCTGCGCCGAAAGCGGTGGTGCACTGACGCTGTTCTTTGCAACCTTCCTGGGCGTGCCGGTCTCGACCACGCACACCATCACCGGCGCCATCGTCGGCGTGGGCTCCACCCAGCGCGCCAGCGCCGTGCGCTGGGGCGTGGCAGGCAACATCGTCTGGGCCTGGGTGCTGACGATCCCTGCCAGCGCCTTCGTGGCATCGATTGCCTACTGGATCAGCCTGCAGCTGTATTGAGCCGGGGCTGCTGCTGCCAAAAAGAAAGACCGCCCATGGCGGTCTTTCTTTTTTCGGGGGAGGCGTTGGCTGCGCCTCACTGCGAAATCTTGCGCGCCTCCTCCACCTGGTGCTCGAAGTAGTGCTGGAAGCTGTAGGCAATGCTGGCCATGAGCACGGCGGCGCCCAGCATCAGCGACAGCGCAATGGCAAAGATGGTTGACCAGCCCGTGCGTCCGGCCTGCGCCTGCACGTCAATGCCGGGGTTGTGGCGCCGGTTCCAGGCTTCGGTGTCGGTCAGCCCGTAGAGGATGGCGCGCAGCGCACAGCCGGCGATGGTGAAGCCCAGCAGCGGAATCAGCAGCCAGCTGAGCTGGTCGTCCTGTCCCAGTTGCTGCACGCGTTCGATGCCGTACACGCCCAGCGCCGTGGGCACGGGCAGCAGCCAGCCCAGCCAGTCGCCGAGCCCATGCAGGTAAAAGCGATGCAGCCCCAGCGGCCCGCCCACAAAGGCCAGCCAGGCGGCCAGTGTCTTGTTCCTGGGGCGGGGAGCCCGGTCGGCGCCGGTGGTCTGGGGCAGGGGCGTGCTGGGTCGGTTCATGCGCCCATTATTCGGGCGAACTGCGGTCGCCGTCTCCCAGGGTCTTCTCCATGAGCACGATGTCCAGCCAGCGGCCGAACTTCCATCCCATGGAGCGCAGCGTGCCCGCAGGGGTGAAGCCTGCAGCGCGGTGCACTCCGATGGAGCCGGCATTGGCCGAGTCGCCGATCACCGCCAGCAGCTTGCGCACGCCGGCCGCCTCGCAGTCGTGCGACAGCGCATCGATCAACAGGCGGCCCACGCCCTGGCCGCGTGCCGCGTCATGCACATAGATGGAATCCTCGGCAGAAAAACGATAGGCCGGGCGCGGCTTGAACCAGTTGGCGTAGGCAAAGCCCAGCACCTGGCCCTGTGCGTCCACGGCGACCAGATAGGGCAGGCCCTTGGCCAGCACATCCGCGCGGCGCGTGGCCATGTCGGCTTCGGAAGGGGGATCGGTCTCGAACGTTCCTGTGCCATGCAGCACGTGGTGGCGGTAGATGGCGGTGATGGCAGCGAGATCGCTGTCCTGGCTTGGGCGGATGGTAGGCATGAGAAAAGAAGTTCGATATAATCGCTGGTTTTACGGCGTGTCGCTGGCCGGGTGGCCATGTCGCGTGTCTCAAACGCCGCAAAACTCTGTGCAGCCATTTATTGTGTGTTAATTACGTGGTGGCTGCGCCACCCGAAGGAAAATCATGGTCGTCATTCGACTCTCTCGCGGCGGTTCCAAGGCCCGTCCGTTCTACAACATCGTTGCTGCTGACAAGCGCGTTCGCCGCGATGGTTCGTTCATCGAACGTCTGGGCTTCTACAACCCCAACGCCCGTGGTGGCGAAGAGGGTCTGCGCGTTGCTCTGGACCGCGTGAACTACTGGAAGGGCGTTGGCGCGCAGGCTTCCGAGACCGCAGAGCGCCTGATCAAGCAGGCCACCCAGAAGACTGCTGCTTAATCCAGCACCCCTTCTGAAATCGGGTTCCGTTGGCTTGTCTGACGGGGCCCGTTTTTGTTTTCCCCCTCCGGATCGCCTTGCACCGATCTGCATTGACCGTCCACCTACTGCCTACCGACTGCCATGAGCCACATGCCTGAACTCGAAGCCAGCGTCCTGCCTGCCGATGCCGTGGAGGTCGGGCGCATCGCCGATGCCTGGGGCATCAAGGGCTGGTTCAAGGTGGCGGCCTTCAGTTCCGACCCCGAGGCCCTGTTCACGGCCAAGCAGTGGTATCTGCAGCCCGCCGAAAAAGGCGCCCGGCAGTTCACCGGAACCGTGCTGCTGCCGGTCAAGCAGGCGCGCGTGCACTCCGACTCCGTCGTCGCCACCTCGCCCGCCGTGAACGACCGCAACGCTGCCGAGGCCCTGCGCGGTGCGCGCATCTTCGTGGCGCGCAGCGATTTTCCGCAGCCCGAGGATGGCGAGTATTACTGGGTCGACCTGCTGGGCCTGTCCGTGGTCAACCGCGAAGGCGTGGCCCTGGGCATCGTCCGAGACCTGCTGTCCACCGGCCCGCAGACCGTGCTGGTGCTGGCCTATGAAGAGGATGGCAAGGAGCGCGAGCGCATGATTCCCTTTGTCGATGCCTATGTGGACAAGGTGGATCTGCCGGGCAAGACCATCGTTGCCGACTGGCAGCCCGACTACTGATCGCCGACATCCATGCGCTTCGACATCCTCACGCTGTTTCCCGAGCTGTTCACGCCGTTTCTCGAAAGCGGCGTGACGCGCCGGGCCTATGCCTCGGGCCAGGTCGGCGTGCACCTGTGGAATCCGCGCGACCATGCCCAGGGCAACTACCGGCGCGTGGACGACCGGCCCTTTGGCGGCGGGCCGGGCATGGTGATGATGGCCGAGCCGCTGCAGCGCTGCCTGGAGGCGGCGCAGCAGGCGCGCCGCGACGCGGGCGAGACCGAGCCGGTGCCGGTGGTGCTGTTTTCGCCGATAGGCACGACGCTGCGCCACTGCGTGGTCGCCGACTGGGCGCAGGGGCAGGGTGCCATCTTGCTGTGCGGCCGCTACGAGGGGTTGGACCAGCGCTTCATCGATGCCCATGTCACGCACCAGCTGAGCCTGGGCGATTTCGTGCTCTCCGGCGGCGAGATTGCTGCCATGGCCTTGCTCGATGCCGTGGCCCGGTTGCAGCCCGGCGTGCTCAACGACGAGGGCAGCTTCCAGCAGGACAGCTTCAATCCCGCGCTCGATGGTCTGCTCGATTGCCCGCACTACACGCGCCCCGAAGTCTGGGAAGGGCGCGAAGTGCCGGCGCCGCTGTTGTCTGGGCACCACGCGCAGATCGAGCGCTGGCGCCGCGACCAGCGCCTGTCCATCACGGCCAGGCACCGGCCCGAGCTGATAGAGCAGGCACGCGCCCAGGGCCTGCTCAATGCCAAGGACGAGGGGTTTTTGGCAAAAAACGCCGCCGGGCTATAATCCGCGATTCTTCGATCCTCTATCCGGCCGCTGCTACGAACAAAGCAGCCATGGCGCCAATCCCGGCGCTTGCCAATCCTGGCGCGGACAAGATCGATTGGATGTTGACCATGAATCTGATCCAGACCCTCGAGCAAGAGGAAATCGCCCGTCTGAACAAGACCATCCCCCAGTTCGCCCCCGGTGACACCGTCATCGTGAGCGTGAACGTGGTCGAAGGCAGCCGCAAGCGCGTGCAGGCCTACGAAGGCGTCGTGATCGCCAAGCGCAACCGTGGCCTGAACAGCGGCTTCACCGTGCGCAAGATCTCCAGTGGTGAAGGCGTGGAGCGTACGTTCCAGACCTACTCGCCCCTGATCGCCGGCATCGAAGTCAAGCGTCGCGGTGATGTGCGTCGTGCCAAGCTGTACTACCTGCGCGAGCGCAGCGGCAAGTCGGCCCGCATCAAGGAAAAGCTGCCGTCGCGTGTCAAGGTTTCTGCCGAAGCCTGAGCACCTGCGTCACAGCTGGAAAGCCGCTACAGTCGCCTGTAGCGGCTTTTTTGTTGCCCGGTCGTTTCTCACCACATTCCTTCATTCGTGTCCTCTCTGCCCGATACCGCCATACCCGTGCCGACCGGCGGCCCGACGCCAGCGGCCGTCGCCTCGGTCGCCGACCCGCGCATGGCGCAACTGGTGGGCAGGGACAGCCACCTGCCCGCCGTGCCTCTGGAGGCCCGCGCGCCGGATGCCCTGCGCCAGCGCTTTGCGCGGCCGCCCCGCTGGGCTCCCGAGGTGGTGCGCGAGAAACGCTTCAGTGATCGCCAGCCCACCGATGCCGCCGTGCTCGTGCCCATCGTGCTGCGCTCCGAGCCCACGGTGCTGCTGACCGAACGCACGGCCCATCTGTCCACCCATTCGGGCCAGGTGGCCTTTCCGGGTGGCAAGCGCGATCCTGAGGATGTGTCTGCCCAGGCCACGGCCCTGCGCGAGGCGCAGGAGGAAGTCGGGCTTGCTGCCGGCGATGTGGAAGTGTTGGGCACCCTGCCCATCTACACCACGGGCACGGCCTTTCTGATCACGCCGGTGGTGGCCCTGGTCGATCCCCGGGCGCGCCTGCATCCCAATCCCTACGAAGTGGCGGACGTGTTCGAGGTGCCGCTGTCCTTTTTGCTCGATCCTGCCAACCATGAGCGCCACGCCATGGTCTGGAACGGCGTGCCGCGCGAATGGTTTGCCATGCCCTATCAGGATGGAGACCGCCAGCGCTACATCTGGGGCGCCACGGCCGGCATGCTGCGCAATCTTTACCGATTCCTGTCGGCCTGATGCCCGGATGGGGTGCCGTGCCACCCCGGGGTCACGGGCCTGCCCGCATGCGCCAGTATGATGGCCGGATGAGTTTCTTTGCCATTCTGATCGCCTTGCTGATCGAGCAGGCGCGCCCCCTGACGCCGGCCAACCTGGTGCACACAGGCTACAGGGCCTGGACGGTTTCGGTGCGCCGCAACTTCGATGCCGGCCAGGCGCACCACGGCTGGCTGGCCTGGACCGTGGCGGTGGCGCTGCCCTGCGTGCTGGTGACAGGCATCTATCTGCTGCTGCTGTGGGGCGTGGGCTGGCCGCTGGCCATGGTTTGGAATGTGGCCGTGCTCTACGTCACGCTGGGCTTTCGCCAGTTCAGCCACCACTTCACGCGCATCCGCGATGCGCTGGATGCAGGTGACGAGTACGCGGCGCGCGAAGCCCTCGCCCACTGGCAGCAGGTGGACGCCAGCGAAGTGCCCCGCAGCGAGGTGGTGCGCCATGTGATCGAGTATTCGGTGCTGGCAGCGCATCGCCATGTGTTTGGCGTGCTGTTCTGGTTCTCTGCACTGGCGGCGCTGGGCCTGGGCCCGCTGGGCGCCGTGTTCTACCGCATGACCGAGCACCTGTCGCGCTCCTGGTCGCGCAAGGGCCTGCTGGGTGGCAGCCAGGTCAGTGTCCAGTTGCAGCACGCCTCACGGTTGGCCTGGACCGTGATCGACTGGCTGCCCGCACGGCTGACGGCTCTTTCCTTTGCCGTGGTCGGCAGTTTCGAGGAGGCCATCGAGGGCTGGCGCTTCCATGCCCAGCGCTTTCCCAACGACAACGACGGCGTGATCCTGGCCGCCACCTCGGGCGCCATCAACGTGCGCCTGGGCGGCGAGGCACTCAAGCGCCGCGAGGGCATCTCGGTGACCCGGGACGACGGCGAGGAGATCGATCTCGACGTGGACAGCGAAGCCACGCCGGGCCGTGAGCCCGAGATCGGCCACCTGCGCAGCGTGGTCGGCCTGGTCTGGCGCTCGGTCGTGGTCTGGCTGCTGCTGCTGGCGCTGCTGTCGCTGGCGCGCCTGTTGGGCTGAGTGCGGAGCCTGCGGGCGAGTCCTGGATGACGCCCCTTTGGAGGCGTCGTTTCCTCCCTCCCGGAGCGGCCCCGTGGCGTTTGGGGGGGGCTCAATACTTCGTGGCCTGACTCAACTCATCAAACAGCTCGGCATAGATGCAGTACCGGTTGGCACTGATGTCATGGTCGGCGTCCATGCCGTGTTCCTCATCCTCCACGCGCGGCATGACCGCGCATCCGGGCTCGTGCAGGTGGGTGCAGTTGTAGAACTTGCATTCCTGCGCATGGGCGCCGATGTCGGGCATGCAGCGGGGCAGGTCGGTGGGTTCGATGTGGCGCAGTCCGAACTCCTGGAAGCCCGGCGAGTCGATCAGGGCTGTCGTGCGCTCCTCGTCCATCCAGTACCAGCTGGTCGTGGTGGTCGTGTGCTTGCCGGAGTTCAGTGCCTGCGAGATCTCGTTGGTGGCCGCGCGCGCGCCGGGGACCAGCAGGTTGATCAGGGTGCTCTTTCCCGAGCCGGAAGGGCCCAGCACCAGCGTGGCCTTGCCCTTGAGGTGCTTCATCAGCAGCTGCCGATCGGCCTCGCCCTCATTGGCCAGCGACAGCGACAGTACCTCGTAGTGCGGCTTTTCCTGGCCCAGGTACATCTCGCGATAAGGCTCCAGGCGCTCCCAGGCGTCGGCAAAGGGCTCGGCCAGGTCACGCTTGTTGAGGGCAATCAGGGGCTTGATGTGGGTGGCTTCGGCAGTGATCAGGGCGCGGGCCAGCTGGCTTTCGGAGAAGACCGGCTCGGCGGCGATCAGGATCAGCACCTGGTCGATGTTGGCTGCAAAGGACTTGGTGCGTATCTCGTCCTGCCGGTAGAACAGGTTGCGCCGCTCCAGCACCTTTTCTATGGTGCCTTCCTCCCCCTGGCCTGGGGGCGGGAGTTGCCAGCGCACGCGGTCGCCCACCACGGTCTGGCTCTTCTTGCCGCGCGGGTGGCAGATGTGGCGCGAGCCGTCTTCGGTCTCGACCACGCAATGGCGGCCATGGCTGGAGACGACCAGGCCTTCGTGCAGTGCGGAGCGCTCAGCCATGGGTCAGCGGGGTGCGATTCATGGGCGCGCCAGCAACGCATCGATGCGGCGTGCGCACTCGATGTCGGTGGACGAGATGCCGTTCACGTCATGCGTGTTCAGGCGTACACCGCAGCGGCCGTAGCTCACGGTCAGGTCGGGATGGTGGTCCTGCTGGTGGGCGATCAGGGCCAGCGCATTCACGAAGGCCATGGTCTCGTAGTAGTTGGCGAAGGCGTAGCTCTTGGCGATGGCATCGCCATCGAGCTGCCAGCCCGGCAGGGCGGCCAGTGCGGTGTGCAGTTCGTCGGAAGTCAGCGCGCGGCGCTGCTGGTTGGACCAGTCCTGTTGTTGCAAGCGTTGTGTGCTCATGGTGAGTGCGTATGGTTCAGGTCGGAGAGGGCATGCGCGCCAGCCGGGCGAGGGCGGGCGGATGCGAGTAGTAGAAGCTCACGTACCAGGGATCGGGCGTGAGCGTTGAAGCATTGTCCTCGTACAGCTTGAGCAGTGCCGAGGCCAGGTGGGCTCCGCTGGCCTGTTGCATGGCGTAGGTATCGGCTTCGAACTCGTCGCGGCGCGACAGGGCCGAGAACAGCGGGGTGACAAAGAAGCTGAACACTGGCACGGCCAGCAGGAACAGCAGCAGCGCCACGGCCTCGTTGCCGGCGCCGATGCCGCTGTGTCCCAGCGCAAGGTCCAGACCCGGACGCACGCCCAGGCCCAGGTAGAACCACAGCTGCTGCGACAGCCAGCCCAGCAGCGCAAAGCCCGCCAGGCTGGCGGCAAACATCAGCAGCATGCGCTTGAGGATGTGGCGGTGCTTGAAATGGCCCAGCTCATGCGCGAGCACGGCCTCCACCTCGTCGGCGTCCAGCTGCTTGAGCAAGGTGTCGAAGAACACCACGCGCTTGGAGTGGCCGAAGCCCGTGAAATAGGCATTGGCATGTGCCGAGCGGCGGCTGCCGTCCATCACGAACAGGCCCTTGGCCGTGAAGCCGCAGCGCTGCATCAGTGCGCTCACGCGCTCCTTGAGCGGGCCGTCCTCCAGTGGATCGAACTTGTTGAACAGCGGTGCGATGAAGGTCGGGAAGATCCACATCAGCAGCAGGTTGAAGCCCGTCCAGACGGCCCATGCCCAGAGCCACCACAGGTCGCCGGCCGAACCCATGAGCCACAGGATCAGTGCCGCAATCGGAAGGCCGATGGCTGCGCCCATGGCCGTGGACTTGGCGGCATCGGCCAGCCACAGCCGCAGCGTCATCTGGTTGAAGCCGAAGCGCTGCTCCAGCACAAAGGTCTGGTAGAGCGACAGCGGCAGCTCCACCAGGCCGGAGATCAGAGCAAAGCTGGCCAGCAGCGCCAATTGCTGCCACAGGCCGGCGCCCATCCATTCCAGCAACTGCTGGTTGAGTGCATCCAGCCCGCCCAGCAGCGTCCATGCGAGCAGCACCACGGCGCCCAGCGTCATGTCGATCAGGGCAGCGCGTGCCTTCGCCAGTGTGTAGTCGGCGGCCTTCTGGTGGGCGGCCAGGCTGATGCGCTGCGCAAAGGCCTCGGGCACCTGCGCTCTGTGGCCTGCCACATGGCGAACCTGGCGCGAGGCCAGCCAGGCGCGCAGCAGCCACTGGGCCAGCACGGCTGCGGCAAACAGCAGGGAAAGCGTCGAGGAAAAATCGGGGTTGAAGACCATGTGGCCGCAGTGTAGGCGACAATTTGGGCCATGTCCGAAGCCTCCAGCGCCTGCATTCCCGTCCCCGCCGAATCCGGCACGCCCGTCACCCTGAGCAAATCCGACCTCAATCTCGTCTGGCTCGACTGCGAGATGACCGGGCTGCAGCCCGACACCGATCGCATCATCGAGATCGCCGTGGTCGTCACCAGCCCGGACCTTGCCACGCGCATCGAGGGTCCTGTGTTCGCCATCCATCAAAGCGATGCCCTGCTCGACGGCATGGACGCCTGGAACAAGGGCACGCACGGCAGGAGCGGCCTGATCGAGCGCGTCAAGGCATCGACCACCACCGAGGCCGATGCGGAAGCCGCGCTGATCAAGTTCCTGGCGCAGTACGTTCCCAAGGGCAAGGCGCCGCTGTGCGGCAACAGCATTGGCCAGGACCGGCGCTTCATGGAGCGCTACATGCCCAAGCTCAACGACTTCTTTCACTACCGCAACGTTGATGTCAGCACCCTCAAGGAACTGGCCAGGCGCTGGAAGCCCGATGCCTACGCATCCTTCAAGAAGGCCCAGCGCCACACGGCGCTGGCCGATGTGCATGAATCCATCGATGAGCTGGCGCACTATCGCGCACGCCTGCTGAGCGTCTAGCGCCCGGAGCCGGGGCCCTCCGGCCATTTTTGTGCAGGGGGCTTGCGGGAAAACCCCAGGAGTGCGACAATCTACAGCTTGCCTCCATCAACAAGGGGCAATTTGCACATCTCCATCACACAAGGGCTCCTGCGCTGTGTGTCTGAGGTCGATGTCCACAGACCTCCATGAAGGCTTTCATGGATGGCGGGACCATCGGTTTCGGACCAGCCGAAAACGCCCATCCGCCCTTTTGCGAAGGGCCGGTCAAGTCTGACGGTGGATGTTGACCCAACCGTCGAGAAAAGCGTGGCAGATCGCTGACTGCGCGTGCTTTTCGTTAGAGCCATTCATGAACGACATCTCTCAAGAGCAGGGCATCATTGCCGCTGCCGATTCCTCTTTTGCTTGCGCTGCCCAAGCCTCTTCCGTGCTGGACGCCGCCGTTGCCGGTGCCGAGCAGGCCGCCGAGTCGCAGGCCGCTGCTGAAACCGTCGAGGGCGCCGAAGCCGCTCAGGCAGCTCCCGAACTCCCCAACGCCTTCGTCGAGCTGGGCCTGGCTGAAGAGCTGGTCCGCGCCGTTGCCGATCTGGGCTACACCCAGCCCACGGCCGTGCAGGCGCAAGCCATTCCCCTGGCCATGGGCAGTGGTGATCAGGCCTTCATCGACCTGATGGTTTCCAGCCAGACCGGCTCGGGCAAGACCGCCGCCTTCCTGCTGCCCGTGCTGCACACGCTGATCCAGCAAAAGGCTGACGAGGAAGCCGCCATCCGCGCCGAATATGACCGCCAGTGCGCCGAGGCCACTGCCAGCGGCCAGCCCACGCCCAAGCGCAACAAGCGCAAGGACCCCACCAATCCCCGCAACTTCAAGGCGGCCGTTCCCGGCGCCCTGATCCTGTGCCCCACGCGCGAGCTGGCTCAGCAGGTGGCGCATGACGCCATCGAACTGGTCAAGCACTGCCGTGGCATCCGCATTGCCAACGTGGTGGGCGGCATGCCCTACCAGCTGCAGATTGCCAAGCTGCAGAACGCCAACCTCGTGGTGGCCACGCCTGGCCGTCTGCTGGACCTGCAGCGCTCGATGCAGATCAAGCTCGACCAGGTGCAGTTCCTGGTGGTCGACGAGGCCGACCGCATGCTGGACCTGGGCTTCTCGGACGATCTGGCCGAAGTCAACGACCTGACGGCCCAGCGCAAGCAGACCATGATGTTCAGCGCCACCTTCGCGCCCCGCATCCAGCAGCTGGCCATGCGCGTGATGCATGACGGCGGATCGGGCGTGAAGAAGGTCACCATCGACACGCCCCAGGAAAAGCACGCCAACATCAAGCAAGTGCTGTTCTGGGCCGACAACTCCCAGCACAAGCGCAAGCTGCTGGACCACTGGCTGCGCGACACCACCATCAACCAGGCCATCGTCTTCGCATCGACCCAGGTCGAGTGCGACGGCCTGGCCAACGACCTGCAGCAGGACGGCTTCTCGGCCGTGGCGCTGCACGGCGCCCTGAGCCAGGGCCTGCGCAACCGCCGCCTGATGGCGCTGCGCAGCGGCCAGGTGCAGGTGCTGGTGGCGACCGATGTGGCGGCACGCGGCATTGACGTGCCCTCCATCACCCACGTCTTCAACTACGGCCTGCCCATGAAGGCCGAGGACTACACCCACCGCATCGGCCGCACGGGTCGTGCCGGTCGCGAAGGCGTGGCCGTGACGTTCGCGGAATTCCGTGACCGCCGCCGCATTTTCGATATCGAAGGCTACAGCCGTCAGCAATTCAAGGCCGAGGTGATTCCTGGTCTCGAGCCTGCACAGCGCGCACCCAGCGGCAACGAAGGCCGTGGCGGCCGTCGTGGCGGCGGCTTTGAAGGCCGTGGTGGTGATCGCCGAGGCTCCGCCGGCGGTGGTCGTGGTGGTTTCGGTGGCGACCGCGGCTTCGGCGGTGGTGACCGCGAGCGCAGCTTTGGTGATCGCGGTGGCGACCGTGGCTTCGGCCCCCGCCGTGATTCGGAAGGCTATGGCCGCAAGGCTGGCTTCGGCAGCTTCGGTGGCGGCCAGCGTGAAGGCGGCTTCGGCCAGGGTCAGCGCGAAGGCGGCTTTGGCCAGGGCCAGCGTGAAGGCGGCTACAGCCAGGCTCCGCGTGAAGGCGGCTTTGGCCGTGGCGGGGAAGGCCGTGGCTTCGGCGGCGACCGTGGCGCTGCGCGCGGCGGCGACCGTCGTGAGGGTGCTCCCCGCGATGGCGGCCACCGCGATGGCGGCTTCCGTGGTGCATCCGGTGAATCGCGTGGCTTCGGCGGTGAATCCCGCGGCGGCTTCGGCGGTGGTGAGCGCCGTCCGGCCTTTGGCAAGAGCGCTCCCAAGCCTTACTCGCCCCAGGGCGGCGATCGCAAGCGCGCCGTGCGCTGATCGATTCCGGCTTTGCATGCAGACCGGCCCTTCGGGGCCGGTTTTTTTTGGGCAATCCGCCTGCCTGCCTGGCGCTGCCTGTGTTCGTGGCGCAGAACCTGCTGTCTGGCGGGCTCTGCGACTGCCATAATCGCGGCGCGGAGGTGCCCTGTGGAGTCTTTGATCGCGTCCAGTGTGGATTTTGAGCACATGTTCGAACTGGCCCCCGTCTCGCTATGGCTGGAGGACTACAGCGCGCTCAAGCGCCTGCTCGACCAGTGGCGAGCACAGGGCGTGACCGATCTGCAGGCGCATTTTTCTGCCCATCCGCAGGCACTGCAGCAGTGCAGTGCCGCGCTCAGGGTGGTTCGCGTCAACCAGCGCACGCTGGACCTGTTCGGCGCCGCGGACCAGCAGACCTTTCTCGACAGCCTGGGCCAGGTGTTCCGTGACGACATGCATGCCGGCCTGGCCTGCGAGCTGCAGGAGCTTTGGAAGGGCTCGCCGACTTTTGCCAACCGCACCGCCAACTACACGCTGGACGGGCGCCGGCTGGACGTGCAGATCCGTGGCCGCATCCTGCCCGGCCATGAGGAGCTTTGGGACTGCGTGCTGGTGTCGCTGGAAGACGTGACGGCCGAGATGCGCAGCACGCGGCAGCTGCACCGCAGCGAGCAGTACTCGCGCGACCTGTTCGAGTACTCGCCCGTGTCGCTGTGGGTCGAGGACTTCAGCTCCATCAAGCGCCTGCTCGACGATGTGCGCGCCCAGGGCATCAGCGATTTCGCCACCTTCCTCAAGGTGCATCCGGAATTCATCTCGCGCTGCATGCAGGAGATTCGCGTCATCGACGTGAACCGCCAGACGCTGCGCATGTTCGGTGCCACCGACAAGCTGCAGCTGCTGAGCCGGCTGGGCCGCATCTTCCGCGATGAAATGATCGACTCCTTTGCCGATCAACTCCAGGACCTGTGGAACGGCAAGCTCGTGCAGCACCGCGAAGTGGTGAACTACGCGCTGTCGGGCGACACGCTGCACATCCACATGCAGCTGGCCGTGCTGGACGGCCATGCGGACGACTGGGGGCTGGTGCTGCTGTCCCTGGTGGATATCACGGCACGCAAGAAGGCCGAGGCCTATCTGGAATACCTGGGCAAGCACGACGTGCTCACCCAACTGCGCAACCGCGCCTTCTATATCGAGGAATTGAACCGCCTGGCGCGCAAGGGGCCGTGGCCGCTGGCCGTGATCGCCATCGACATGAATGGTCTCAAGGAGGCCAATGACGAGCATGGCCATGCCGCAGGCGACGACATGCTTCGCCGAGTGGGCGAAGTGCTGACCAAGGCCGTGGATGCGCCTGCTTGTGCGGCACGCGTGGGCGGCGACGAATTCATGGTGCTGCTGCCAGCCTCGGACGAGCGCGGCGCCGAAGCCGTCAAGGAGCGCATCCTGTCCCTGCTGGAGCTCAACAACCAGTTCTATCCGGGTCAGCTGGTCAGCCTGTCCATGGGCGTGGCCTGTTGCAACGAGGGCAGCCAGCTGGAGGCCACCGTGTCACGCGCGGACCAGGCCATGTATGCCGAAAAGGCGCGCTACTACAAGGAAAAAATGCTGGACCGCCGCGCGGGCCGGGCATAGACGCCCGGGATCCCGGGAGCAGTGGCCTTCAGGCCTCCGAGGCATGCCGCCCGATTTCGGGCCAGCGGTGATGCAGGTAGATCCACGACGCCAGCCCGATCAGCATCATGCTGATCGAGCCCAGGGCCAGCAGCACCGTCGAATGCATCACCAGCGGCGCCAGCACGCCGGCCACGATGCCATTGGCCGTGGAGCCCACCACGGCCTGCAGCGATGAGGCCAGGCCGCGCCGCTCGGGATGGATGTCCAGCACCAGCAAGGTCACGACGGGCACCATCATGGCCCAGCCGAAGGCGAACACACCCACGGGAATCAACGCCCAGCTCACATGGGCAGGCCAGATCAGGTTGGCAACCAGGTTGACGATGGACACCACGAACATGATCACGAAGCCGTGGCGGATCTGGTGCTTGGGTGGAATGCGCCCGGCCAGCCGGCCGCTCACCCAGGCGCCGCCCATGATGCCCGAGATCGAAATCACGAAGAACCAGAAGAACTGCTGCGGCTGCAGGTGCAGCAGGTCGCCCAGGAAGGCGGGGGCCGACAGCACGTACAAAAACATGCCGTTGAACGGCACGCCGCTGGCAAAGGCCAGCAGCACAAAGCGCGGATCGCTGCACAGCGCCTTGTAGCCCTGCATCAGTGGCTTGAACCGGAAGGGCTGGCGCTGCGCCTGCGGCAGAGACTCGGGCAGAAAGCGCCAGTTGATGCTCCACAGCAGCACGCCCACCAGCGTCAGGAACCAGAATACGGCCGCCCAGCCCAGGTGCACGAACAGCCAGCCGCCCAGCACCGGCGCCAGCGCCGGGGCAATGCCGAAGAAGATGGTGATCTGGGCCATCACGCGCTGGGCCTGGGCAGGCGGAAACAGGTCGCGCACCACGGCGCGCGACACCACGATGCCGGCGCCCGTGGACAGGCCCTGCAGCGCCCGGAACAGCACCAGTTGCGTGATGTTCTGCGACAGCGCGCAGCCTGCCGAGGCCAGCGTGAACACGGCCAGTCCCCATAGCACCACGGGGCGACGGCCAAAGCTGTCGGCCATGGCGCCATGGAAAAGGTTCATGAAGGCAAAGCCGAACAGATAGGCCGACAGCGTCTGCTGCATCTGCAGCGGCGTGGCGTTCAAGGCCTGGGCGATGCCCGAGAAGGCCGGGATGTAGGTATCGATCGAGAACGGCCCCAGCATGCCCAGGATGGCAAGCAGGACGGCCAGGGCCCAGCGCGGGCCCTGCCAGAGCGGGGAAACATTTTGTGGCATGCAGGCGAGGCGGTTGTGCGCTGCAGGCGGGCCACAGGCGCAGAAGAGGGCCGCACACTCATGCGTCTGCGGCAGGGTGACACTGTAGCGGCTTGGCTGGAATCCGGTGTGACGGATGGCTTGGCGAATGACCTGGGCGATGGAATGAGTCGATAGTTTGTATCTAAATGATATAAATGTCGATAGAATTTATCTTTTCCGCCCGCATGCACAGGTCCGCCGTCGGGTGGATGGCATGGTTCTGGGCGCTTTCGCCAAGGATCTTTCATGACTGTTTCTCGCCGCACGTTGATATCAGGCCTGGCTCCGGCCGCGTTGCAACTGACCGCCGGCGCTGCCTGGTCCAAGGGCCACCGGCTGCAGCTGTCGGCGGCCTATGGCGATGGCATCTTCCACACGCAGAACCTGCGCAATTTCGCGGCACGCGTGGGTGCCGACACCCGGCAGTCGCTGGAGATCGAGGTGGTGTCCGGCTCGGCGCTCAAGCCCATGGCGCAGGTGCTGCCTGCGCTCAAGCGCAATGACCTCCAGTTCGGCGAAGTGCTCATGTCGTCCTGTGCGGATATCCACCCGCTGCTGGCCATGGACTCGCTGCCTTTCATGGTGCGTGGCTTTGACGAGGCCGCGCGCCTGTGGCAGTTGACCCGCCCCGTGCTGCAGGAGTTCTTGCTGGCCCAGCAGGGCGCGCGCCTGCTGTTTGCCGTGCCCTGGCCGGCGCAGGGTCTCCTGAGTCGGCGCCCGGTCCACGGCATCGCGGATCTCAAGGGCCTCAGGCTGCGTGTGCAAAGCGATGCGACCAAGCGGTTGGCCGAGCTCTGGGGGGCGCAGCCGGTGGTGATTGCCGCAGGCGATCTGGGTGCCGTTGTGGAGCAAGGTGGCATCGATGCCATGATTACCTCCAGCGCCACGGGCGCCGACATCCAGGCCTGGAAGGCCATGAAGGTGTTTCTGGATATCAAGGCCTGGATTCCCAAGAACATGCTTTGCGTCAGCGAACTTGCCTGGAGGGGCTTCACCGAGCCCGAGCGCCAGGCCATCGGCCGCGCTGCCGAGTCGGCTGAAAAAGAGGGCTGGGCGCTGGCCCAGCAGGCCGATGAGCTGGGCAAGAAGATCCTTGCCGACAACAAGGTGTCCGTGGCCGCGCCGTCGGCGGATCTGCGCCACATGCTGGATTTGGTGGGCGAGCGCTTTGGTCGCGAGTGGGTGGCCAAGGTCGGCAGCAGCAATATGTCGGTGCTGATGGAGTACACCAAGAAAAGGCACTGAGCGCCGGTGCGCTGAGTGCCTTTTTCGGGGTGTTGGTGGTGGGCCCTGAGTGATTCGAACACTCGACCAACGGATTAAGAGTCCGCTGCTCTACCAGCTGAGCTAAGAGCCCCACGTATTTCTGCGTGGCTGCCTGAAGAGATCAGGCAAAGGAATTCTTGGTGGGCCCTGAGTGATTCGAACACTCGACCAACGGATTAAGAGTCCGCTGCTCTACCAGCTGAGCTAAGAGCCCCCTCGGGTATTCCGAAGGAATCAGCCTGGATGAATCCAGGCTGAAAAGGAATTTTTGGTGGGCCCTGAGTGATTCGAACACTCGACCAACGGATTAAGAGTCCGCTGCTCTACCAGCTGAGCTAAGAGCCCCAAAAACAAGTCTGCGCTGCAAACGAGACCGCAATTATGCGGCATTTTTGGCGTGCTTGCAGGAAGACACGCCAAAATTTTGGTTCATGGCGCGATCTCGGCGTGCGCGGCCTGCGTGACGTCGGGAACGCAGGCACAAAAAAAGGCGGCCGAAGCCGCCTTGCCTTGGTGTCTGCGCTTACATCAGCAGATGTTCGCCTGCGTTGTCACCGCCCAGGATCACGTAGTTGACCTTGCGGATGTCCATCAGCTTCTTGCCGCCCGAGTAGCTGATGGAGCTTTGCACATCCTGCTCCATCTCGATCAGGGTGTCGGCCAGAAGTCCCTTGACGGGCTCGAGGATGCGCTTGCCTTCGACGTGCTTGTACTCGCCCTTGTTGAAGTCCGAGGCCGAGCCGTAGTACTCCTTGAAGCGCTGGCCGTTTTCCTCGACCGTCTGGCCCGGCGATTCCTCATGGCCCGCGAACAGCGAGCCGATCATCACCATGGTGGCGCCAAAGCGCACGCTCTTGGCGATGTCGCCGTGGCTGCGGATGCCGCCGTCGGCAATGATGGGCTTGGTGGCAACGCGCGCGCACCACTTGAGCGCCGACAGCTGCCAGCCGCCCGTGCCGAAGCCCGTCTTGAGCTTGGTGATGCAGACCTTGCCGGGGCCGATGCCGACCTTGGTCGCGTCGGCGCCCCAGTTCTCCAGGTCGATCACGGCTTCGGGCGTGCCCACGTTGCCGGCGATCACGAAGGACTTGGGCAGCTTTTCCTTGAGGTAGCCGATCATGTTCTTCACGCTGTCGGCATGGCCGTGGGCGATGTCGATGGTGATGTATTCAGGGCACAGGCCTTCGGCGACGAAGCGGTCCACGGTGTCGTAGTCGGGCTTCTTGACGCCCAGCGAGATGGAGGCGAAGCAGCCCTTGCCCTGCATCTCGCGCACGAACTGCACGTTGTCCAGGTCAAAGCGGTGCATCACGTAGAAGTAGCCGTTGCGGGCCAGCCAGGTGCAGATGCTTTCATCCACCACCGTCTTCATGTTGGCCGGCACGGCCGGGATGCGGAAGGACCGACCGCCCAGCTCCACGCTGGCATCACACTCCGAGCGGCTTTCCACGCGGCACTTGCGCGGCAGCAGCAGGATGTTGTCGTAGTCGAAGATTTCCATTTGATTCCAAGCTCCATGAAAGGTCGCGGCAGGAACATCCCTCCGCGATGGGGCGCTTGGCTTGGAGGCCGGTCTTGCGGGCGGCGCGGGCGGGCCGCGTCGCCAGGGCGGCTGTGGCCCGGGCACAAAAAACCGGACCGCAAGAAACTTGGGCCCGGTGATTGATTCTATACGTTGCCGGCGGCGGGCCCGGGCGCCCTGTCGATATAGCGGTTATAGCAATGGCGTTATGGACCGGGAAGATGCGCTGCATGTGTCGAATGCGGGAAATGCAGCATGGCTTTCCCCGCAGGCCAGGGCGCTTCCTACAATGCCGGGATGTTCCCGATCGATCTGCTCGACGGCGCCTCCGGTGCCGCACCCGCCTCCAACTCCCCTTTGCTGGCCAACCTCAACGAGGAGCAGCTCGCTGCCGTCACGCTGCCGGCCGGCCATGCGCTGATCCTGGCCGGCGCCGGCTCGGGCAAGACGCGGGTGCTGACCACGCGCATCGCCTGGCTGCTGCAGACGGGCCAGGCCACGCCGGGCTCCATCCTGGCCGTGACCTTCACCAACAAGGCGGCCAAGGAAATGCTGGCGCGCCTGTCGACCATGCTGCCCTACAACGTGCGCGGCATGTGGATTGGCACCTTCCACGGCCTGTGCAACCGGCTGCTGCGTGCCCACCACCAGGCGGCAGGGCTGTCGTCCACCTTCCAGATCCTGGACACGCAGGACCAGCTGTCGGCCGTCAAGCGCCTGTGCAAGCAGTTCAACGTGGACGACGAGCGCTTCCCGCCCAAGCAGCTGCAGTACTTCATTGCCGGCTGCAAGGAAGAGGGCATGCGCCCCGGCGACGTGGTGGCCAATGACCCGGACACGCGCAAGAAGGTCGAGATCTACCAGCTCTACGAGGAGCAGTGCCAGCGCGAAGGCGTGGTCGATTTCGGCGAGCTGATGCTGCGCTCCTTCGAGCTGCTGCGCGACGATGCCGCGCTGCGCGCCCACTACCAGCGGCGCTTTCGCCACATCATGGTCGACGAGTTCCAGGACACGAACAAGCTGCAGTACCAGTGGCTCAAGCAATTGGCGGGCGACGTGGTGGATGGCCGCCTGCAGGCCCTGGGCAGCGTGATCGCCGTGGGCGACGACGACCAGAGCATCTACGCCTTTCGCGGTGCGCGCGTGGGCAACATGCAGGACTTCGTGCGCGAGTTCGACGTGCGCCAGCAGATCAAGCTGGAGCAGAACTACCGCTCCTACAGCAACATCCTGGACTGCGCCAACGCGCTCATCAGCCACAACAGCCAGCGCCTGGGCAAGAACCTGCGCACCACCCAGGGCCCGGGCGAGCCCGTGCGCATCTACGAGGCGCCCACCGACATGGCCGAGGCGCAGTGGATGGTCGAGGAAATCCAGCAGCTCGTGAAAAAGGACGGCTGGCAGCGCCAGGAAATCGCCGTGCTCTACCGCAGCAATGCGCAAAGCCGGGTGATCGAATCGCAGCTGTTCAATGCCGCCATTCCCTACCGCGTGTACGGCGGGCTGCGCTTTTTCGAGCGCGCCGAAATCAAGCATGCGCTGGCCTACCTGCGCCTGCTGGAGAACCCGCACGACGACACCAGCTTTTTGCGCGTGGTGAACTTCCCTCCGCGCGGCATCGGCGCGCGCAGCGTGGAGACGCTGCAGGACGCGGCGCGCAGCGCGGGCTGCTCGCTGCACGATGCCGTCTCGGCGGTGCCGGGCGCGCCGGGCGCCAAGCTCGCAGGCTTTGTCGCCAAGATCGACGTGCTGCGCGAGCAGACCCAGGGCCGCACGCTGCGCGAGATCATCGAGGCCATCGAGGAAGAAAGCGGCCTGCTCGAGCACTACCGCAACGAAAAGGAAGGCGCCGACCGCATCGAGAACCTGCAGGAACTCGTGAACGCGGCCGAGAGCTTTGTCACCCAGGAAGGCTTTGGCCGCGATGCCGTGGCCCTGCCGCTGGACGAGCACGACGGCGCCAGGGCGCTGACGCAAAGCCCGGCCAGCCAGGGCCTGGACCCTGCGCTGCCGCTGCTGGACACGCCCCTCACGCCGCCGGCCGGCACCGTGGCCGGCATGGTCGATGCCGATACCGGCGAGACCCTGTCGCCGCTGGCTGCCTTCCTGACGCACGCGGCGCTGGAGGCTGGCGACAACCAGGCCCAGGCAGGCCAGGACGCCGTGCAGCTGATGACCGTGCATGCCTCCAAGGGCCTGGAGTTCGACGCCGTCTTCATCGGCGGCGTGGAAGAGGGCTTGTTCCCGCACGAGAACGCCATGATGGACCGGGGCGGCCTGGAGGAAGAACGCCGCCTGGCCTATGTGGCCATCACCCGCGCGCGCAAGCGCCTGTACCTGAGCCATTCGCAGACGCGCATGCTGCACGGGCAGACGCGCTACAACGTCAAGAGCCGCTTCTTCGACGAGCTGCCTGAAGAGGCGCTCAAGTGGATCACCCCCAAGCAGGGCGGCTTTGGCAGCTACGCGCCCCGCCCCGGTGGCGGCGGTGGCGGCTATGGCTCACGCGATCGCGGCGGCTTCGGCAGCAAGGCCGAAGGCTGGCGCAGCGAGGTCTTCGCCAGCCCGCCCGTGCCGCCGCAAAAGGCCGACCCGGGCCACGGCCTGCGCGTGGGCCTGAACGTGTTCCACAACAAGTTCGGCGAAGGCAAGGTGCTGGCCCTGGAAGGCACGGGCGACGACGCGCGTGCCCAGGTCAGCTTTGGGCGCCACGGCACGAAGTGGCTGGCGCTGTCCATTGCCAAGCTCACGGTCGTGGAGTGAGGGCCGGGCCGCCGCGCCCGGCGCTCAGGGCTTGACTTCGAAGCTCAGCGTGGTGGTGTGGCGCACGTCGGTGTACTTCTTGCCGTCCAGCGTGACCGAGCCGTTGTCCACGCGCGCCGTCACCTCCAGCACGTACAGGCCCGGGAAGTAGGGCTTGAAGCTCACCGTGCCGTCCTGCGATGGCGTGAGCGTGCGGTACCAGCCCTCGCTGGTCTGCACATTGACCTGGCTGGCCGCGACCTTGCGGCCCTTGAACACCAGCTGGAACGTATCGCCGCCCGCCGTGGTGGGCACCAGCTCCAGGTCGTTCACGGCCTTGGTGTCATTGCGGCCGAAACGGGCCTGGTAGTAGGTCAGCACGCCATTGGCGCCGGGGCGCGTGGCGGCGATGCGCACATCGCCCTGGCCTGCGTCTGCGGTGAAATGATTGGCCTCGGCCTTCAGGGGAAGGCTCTTGCCGTCGGGCAGGACCTGCTTGGCGTCCTCCAGGGCCGGCAGCTGTTGCAGCGGCTTGCGCAGTTCTCCGGCATAGGCCCGGGCCTGTCCTGCGTCCTGCTGCAGCCAGAGATAGTCGGCATGTGCAGCCGGCACCGCCAGGGTGGCAGCGGCCGCCAGCCATGCGGAGGCCGTGCTGCGAAGGATGCGGGAAGCTGGGGTCATGGAGTCTCTCCTGTGGTGTGGCTCTGCGTGCGCCTGCCGGGCCTTGAGGGGCGTGATCCGGCGGGGCTGAAGATGGTGCGATGGCGGGCTAGCGACGCCGCAATGCATCAGAAATTATAGCGAGCAGGTGAGAATGACTCTTGTTTTGCACGCTAAGAGTCGGGTTCATGACATCCATGCAGTTGCGGCGCAGGCATGCAAAAAGGCCATGGAAATCCATGGCCTTCTTGTTGTGGCGCCACGCGCCGCAGGGCGGCGGTCAGGCCGACAGCTTGGGCTGGGAAGCGGTGCCGGTCAGGTAGCCGACGGCGGCGCCGAACTTGCCGCGATAGTTGGTGCTGATCAGCGGGTCCAGCGTGGACTTGACCACGTTGTGGATGCTGCCCCAGTCACCGGCGTGCTGGAAGTTGCTCATGATGTAGGTCCAGCCGTTGATCTCGTCCACGGCGTGCAGGCCCGTGGATTCGCCGCCTGCGGGAATCGACATCAGGCGCGACAGCTGCTTGGTGTCGATGTTGTAGGCCCACAGGAAGTTGTTCACGTGCTGGCCGCTGTCCTCGCCGATGAACAGGGTGCGCATCTTCTCCGAGAACTTGAGGTTGTCGGGGTTGCAGATCTTGTTCGGGTTGCCGGTGTTGCCCAGCGCGTCGGCGCTGATGTCCTCGCCGGCCAGCAGGGCCTTGGTGTCCACGGGCATCCACTCGCTGTTGATGGCGGCGCCGGCCGTGTCCTTCTGGCCACCGCGCAGGTTCAGTGCCATCACGGCGCCGGCCTTGAGCTGCTTGGGGATGGACACGCCATTGCCTGCCACGTTCAGCGCATCGCCGGCCACCATGGACTTCTCGCAGTTCTGCAGGGCCGAGTAGGCCACCTTGTCCTTGGCGTTGACGGTCGTGCCTTCCATCTTGGTGAAGCCCATGCTTGCGCCCTTGAAGGCGGCGTAGCGGTGCGTTTCCAGGAAGGCGGCGGCCTTTTCCATGCCAGGGTTGATCTTGATCCACTCCACCTTGCCGTTGGCGGTGATCTTGGTGTAGCTGGCGTCGCCCGGATCGGTCTTGGCCACGGTCATGATGTCCGTGGGCTTGAGCGTGTTGGCCAGCTGCTCGATCTCGGCGCTGGTGGCCGAGCCCAGCTTGATCCAGGTCAGCGCGGCGGCGCTGCCCGATGCGGGGTCGATGGAGAAGCCTGCACCCACCTTGGCCACGTACAGCGAACCCGAGGACAGGTCCTTTTCCTTGTCGGCCACGAAGACGAAGTAGCCGCTGTTGGTGGCGTCGTCGCCCATCAGCGCCGTGCGCTGGTCGGGCATGACCTGGACCAGCTCGTGCGAGATGCGGCCCATGCAGAAATGCTTCTTGATGCTGGCCGTGCCGTCCACGTTGACCGTCACTTCGGGCATGTGGCCGTAGTGGTAGGGGTTGGCCTTGGTCTGGTCGCCATACAGGTTCTGGCTGAAGGCCTGCAACTGCGCATTGCCGGTGGCGAATGCGTCGGGCTCGTACTCTTCGCTGGACAGATGGGTGCCCCAGGGCGACAGGCTGGCGCCGCAGGTGATCCACAGGCCGTGCACCTTGGAGGTGTCCACGTTGTGGTACTTGACCAGGCTGAGCTTGCCCGTGGTCTGGTCCTGGTCCAGCGTCAGCACGGCGATGGGCGAGGGCAGCTTGCCGTACATGTCGGTCTTGCCATCCTGCGCCCAGGTCGTGTATTCGAACTGCACCACGGCGAACACGGGCTTGCCCTTGACGCCATCCACCTTGGCATTGGGCACGGTCAGCAGCGAGGTGCCGTCGGGCGCATCGGAGAAGAAGTGGCGCTCGCTGCCGGCCACGGTGCGGTCGATGATCTTGTTGTTGTTGATGTCGTAGTAGCCGCCGGCCAGGATCTTGCCGCCCTTGCCGTCCGGCACTTCGTCGCCGGTCACGAAGAAGGGCTGGTAGCCCAGGTCGAAGCTCTGCTCGCTGTTGTCGCTGTACTGCACCTTGAGCTGCGAGGCCACGGTCATCCGGGCCATGGCCTGGGGGGTGGCCAGCGTGGGCGCGGCCATGGAGGTGAAGCTGGCCGCCACATAGTTCTTCGCGGGACCGTCATCGCCACCGCCGCAGGCGGTCAGCAGGCCGGCGGCGGACACGGCGGAGCCGAGCGGCAGCAGGGGGGCGCCGGTCAGGAATTGCAGCGCCTTGCGGCGGGAGAGCATCGTGGATTGGGACATGGGGCTTCCGTTGTGGGGTTGTCTGCATCAGCCCATCGGGGGCGGGATGGGCCGGGATGCCGCTGCGCACTCGCTGGCTATGCATCCGCACGGCATGCTAGGCAGGCACTGTGACAAAGCGATGGCATCCGCATGACACAACAGTGACTGCGTCATGTGGACGCCCGGGTGGCCGCTGGAACGACAGAGAAACGGCAAAGAAAAAGCCCCTCGAAAGGGGCCTGGTGATCTGGTGCCGTGCAGGCGTCAGCCGGACAGTCCGGGCGGCTGCGGCGGTTCGGTGCCGATGGCGTCGCTGCCATCGCTTTCATCGGGCGCCGCAAAGCAGTCACGGAAGGTGAAGACGATGGAGGTGAAGAACATGGCGGCCAGCAGCATGGCCGTGGCAATCATCAGGCCGTTGGCAATGCCGCCCAGCACCTGGGCCAGCACGGCCGAGATCAGTGCCATCACGATGCCGGCCACGATGAACACGCCCATCCAGCTCAGGCCGAAGACCACCAGTGCGCCGATGTTGCGCACGCACGCCACCAGGCTGAAGAACACGGCCTTGACCGGCGGTACGTTGTGCCAGTGCACCAGGCCCGGCGCATGCCAGAACAGCAGCGAAAGCGGCAGGTACAGGCCCATGCTCAGCCACATGGCGGCCTGGAAGTCGGGCGATTCGGCGATCTCGCGCGTCAGCGGCTCGCCGCCCAGGTAGACGTTGGCGAACTGGCCATCGTCCACCAGCATGGACAGGCCCATGATCAGCAAGAAGCCTGCCGCATACATGGCGCCCAGCGTGAGCATGGAATTCAGGCGCTGGCGCCCGGTGCGAAAGGCCACCAGCAGCAGGGCCGGCGTGGGCGCGCGCCCGTGCGAGGCTTCGGCCGCCGCCACCATCATGGCCAGCGATGTGGCCGGCAGCAGGCCCAGCGCGATCACGGGGCCTATCAGCGGCAGCACCGTGACCAGCGACATGGCCGCCATCGACAGAAAGAACAGTGCCGCCAGCGCCAGCGGCTGCTGGCGGAAGGTGCGGATGCCCTGCTGCACCCATTGCAGGCCGGTACGGGCGGGAACGATGAGAAGTTTCATGGGGTGAGGAAGTCGGGGCGCCTGGATGGGGCATGGCCTCTGGCATGGGCCGCGCCGCTGGCGCCCGAACGGGGACTGTACCCGAGGAAGCGCGGCCCGTGGACCGCAAAGCCCTCCGGCAGCCGCGTCGTGGCCGGCCTGGGACGTCAGTCCAGCGCCACGGGGCGGGCCAGGCGCTGGCGCAGCACGCGCTCGAAATGCGTGGGATCGTGGGGAACGAGCATGGAGGCCTCGCGCGGCAGGTGGAAATCCCACAGGCGGGAGATCCAAAAGCGCAGCGCGCCCGCGCGCAGCATGGGGTTGAACAGTTCTCGCTCGGCGGCGGTCAGGGGGCGCACGGACTGGTAGGCATCGATCATGGCCTTGGCCTTGGCCGCGTCATGGGCGCCTGTGGCGTGTTCGATGCACCAGTCGTTGAGGCACACTGCCAGGTCGAACAGCCAGCTGTCCACGCCTGCGAAGTAGAAATCGAAGAAGCCGGTCAGGCGCTCGCCCTCGAACATCACGTTGTCGCGGAACAGGTCGGCATGCACGGGGCCGCGCGGCAGGGCCGCATAGGCGGGCGAGGCGGCCACATGGTTCTGGAAGGCCAGTTCGGAGCGCAGCAGGTCGGCGGTGGGTGCGTCGATGTGCGGGATCACCGTGGGCACGGTCTCGTTCCACCATGGCAGGCCGCGCAGATTGGGCTGCTGGCGATCGTAGTCTCTGCCGGCCAGGTGCATGCGCGCCAGCATCTCGCCCACGGCGGCGCAGTGTGCGGGCTGGGGGGTCAGCTCGCTCCTGCCGGGAAGGCGGTTGACGATGGAGGCGGGCTTGCCGCACACGCGCAGCAGGATGTCGCCGCTGCGCGTCTCGGCCTGCGGGTCGGGCACGGGAATGCCGGCCTGCGCCAGATGCTTCATCAGGTACAGGTAGAAGGGCAGTTGCTCGGCCGTCAGGCGCTCGAACAGCGTCAGCACCCACTCGCCCTGCTCGGTGGTGAGAAAGTAGTTGGTGTTCTCTATGCCGCCCTGGATGCCGCGCAGCTCCTTGAAGGAACCCAGGGACATGCGGCGCAGCAGCTCGCGCGCATCTTTGTCGGAGACTTCGGTGAAAACAGCCATGTTTGCATTGCCGGCCAGCGCGGCTCGGCGGAAATCGTTGTCGTCAGATATGGAAAGAGGGCAGCGCCGTCAGGTGCTGCCCCCTGGGATGCCGCCGGGCCCGGGGCCCGGACAGTCCGGTGAGGATCAGAACTTCTTGAGGTTCCAGACGCGCGTGCCGTTGGTGCCGTCGCCATCGCCGCGGTTGCGCGAGGAGCGGGCGCCGTCGTTGGACTGCACCTCATAGGAGGGCATGTCGCCGACCTTGGGCTGCACGGTGATGCTTCGGGTCTGGCCGCCCACGCGCAGTTCGTCAACGCGGCTGCCTTCGTCTTCCACATGGATGCGTTCCACGCGCTGGTTGCTTCGGTCGCGGGCCTCGGGCCTGGCCGTGTCCGGCGCGGTCTGCCCGGCGGTCGCCGCCGCGGGGGCGGTGGAGGCAGCCGGGGCAGGCGTGGGGTTCTGGGCCAGCACGGGGCTGGCGGCCAGGCTCAGGAGGATGAGAAGTGGAGCGGCGCGCATGGGCTCCATTGTAGGTCTTGCGGCGGGCCCTGTCCCGCCCTGTCCCCCTGCCGGCGCGTGCACAATCGGCGCATGAGCAATTCCAAGACCCTGGTGCTGATCGACGGCTCCAGCTACCTCTACCGCGCCTACCACGCCATGCCGGATCTGCGCGCCGAGCCCGGCAACCCGGAAAGCCCCGCCACGGGCGCCATCCGCGGCATGATCAACATGCTCCAGGCGATCCGCAAGGAAGTGGCGGCCGACTACGCGGTCTGCGTGTTCGACGCCAGCGGCCCCACCTTCCGCGATGCGCTCTATCCCGAATACAAGGCGCACCGCTCGCCCATGCCCGACGATCTGCGCTCGCAGATCGAGCCCATCCACGAAGTGGTCCGCCTGATGGGCTGGCCCGTGCTGGCCATCCAGGGCGTGGAGGCCGACGACGTGATCGGCACCCTGGCCAAGACGGCCGCCGCCCAGGGCGTGAACGTGGTCATCTCCAGTGGAGACAAGGACCTGTCCCAGCTGGTGGATCCCCACATCATGGTGATGGACACCATGAGCGGCAAGCGCCGCGACGTGGCCGGCGTGACGGCCGAGTTCGGCGTGCCGCCTGCGCAGATGATCGACTACCAGGCGCTGGTCGGCGATGCCGTGGACAACGTGCCCGGCGTTGCCAAGGTCGGCCCCAAGACGGCCGTCAAGTGGCTGGCCGAGCACGGCTCGCTCGACGGCCTGATCGCTGCGGCCGACGGCATCAAGGGCGTGGCTGGCCAGAACCTGCGCGATGCCATCGCCTCGGGCCAGCTGGCGCTGAGCCGCCAGCTGGTCACCATGAAGACCGACTGCGACCTGAGCGCCGAAGTGCCAACCCTGCCCGTGCTCGACGCGCTGGCGCCGCGCGAGCCCGATACCGCGCCGCTGCGCGAGTTCTATGAGCGCTACGGCTTCAAGGGGCTGGCACGCATGCTCGGCGGTGCCGCGCCCGAGCCCGATGCGCTACAAGCCGTCAAGGCCGGCCGCAAGCCAGCGGCCAAGCCGCGTGCCGACCAGTCCACGGGCGACATGTTTGCCCAGGAGCAGGCCGAATCCGACGACGCCACCGCCGAGGCCGAGACCGCCCAGCAGCGTGCGCTGGACTACGACGTGGTGCTGACCTGGGAAGCGTTCGACCAGTGGCTGGCCAAGATCAACGCCGCCGAACTCACGGCCCTGGATACCGAAACCACCTCGCTGGACGAGATGCGTGCCGAGATCGTCGGCATCTCGCTGAGCGTGGAGCCCGGCGCCGCTGCCTACATCCCCCTGCGCCATGCCGGCCCCGACGCGCCCGAGCAACTGCCGGCCGACGAAGTGCTGCAGCGCCTCAAGCCCTGGCTGGAGGATGCGGCCCGGCCCAAGCTGGGCCAGCACGTCAAGTACGACCGCCATGTCTTCGCCAATGCCGGCATCGAGGTGCACGGTTATGTGCACGACACCATGCTGCAAAGCTATGTGCTGGAAGTGCACCGCCCGCACGGCCTGGCCAGCCTGGCGCTGCGCCACACCAACCGCACGGGCATCAGCTATGAAGACCTGTGCGGCAAGGGCGCCCACCAGATCCCGTTCGCCCAGGTGCCCGTGGACAAGGCTGCCGCCTACGCCTGCGAGGATGCGGACCAGACCCTGGACGTCCACCGCGTGCTGTGGCCGCAGCTGCAGGCGCACGACGGCCTGCGCGGCATCTACGAGCTGGAGATCGCCACCAGCGAGGCCCTGTTCCGCATAGAGCGCAACGGCGTGCTCATCGATGCCGCCACGCTGGCCAGGCAGAGCAACGACCTGGGCCAGCGCATCGTGCAGCTGGAGCAGGAGGCCTACGACATCGCGGGCCAGCCCTTCAACTTGGCCAGCCCCAAGCAGCTGGGCGAGATCTTCTTCGACAAGCTGGGCATGCCCGTGGTCAAGAAGACGGCCACCGGCGCACGCAGCACCGATGAAGAGGTGCTGGAGAAGCTGGCCGAGGACTATCCGCTGCCCGCCAAGCTGCTGGAGCACCGCAGCCTGTCCAAGCTCAAGGGCACCTATACCGACAAGCTGGCCCAGCTGGCGCTGCCGCGCACGGGCCGGGTGCACACGCACTACGCCCAGGCCGTGGCCGTGACTGGGCGCCTGTCCAGCAACGACCCCAACCTGCAGAACATCCCTATCCGCACGCCCGAAGGCCGGCGCGTGCGCGAGGCCTTCATTGCCGCGCCCGGCCATGTGATCGCCAGCGCCGACTACTCGCAGATCGAGCTGCGCATCATGGCCCACCTGTCGGGCGACGAGTCCCTGCTGCGCGCCTTCCACGAAGGCCGCGACGTGCACCGGGCCACGGCATCGGAAGTCTTCAACGTGGAGCTGGAGCAGGTCAGCAGCGAGCAGCGCCGCTATGCCAAGGTCATCAACTTCGGGCTGATCTACGGCATGAGCAGCTTTGGCCTGGCCAAGAACCTGGGCATAGAGACCAAGGCTGCCGCCGCCTACATCGACCGCTATTTCCAGCGCTATCCGGGCGTCAAGCGCTACATGGACGAGACGGTGGAATTCGCGCGCGACCACGGCTACGTGGAAACCGTCTTCGGCCGCCGCCTGTACCTGGTGGACATCAACGGCGGCAGCGGCCCGCGCAAGAAGGCGGCCGAACGGCAGGCCATCAACGCGCCCATGCAGGGCACGGCGGCCGACCTGATCAAGAAGGCCATGGTGGCGGTGCAGGCCGAGCTCGATGCCAGGCAGTCCGAGGTCCGCGTCATCATGCAGGTGCACGACGAACTGGTGTTCGAGCTGCCCGAAGGCGAGTCGGACTGGGTGCGCACCGAGATCCCGCGCCTGATGGCCGGCGTGGCGGAACTGAAGGTTCCCTTGCTCGCCGAAGTGGGCGTCGGCCCCAACTGGGACAAGGCACATTGAGCTTCACGCGCGCATCGTAGACTTGGCCGGTTCTCAACCACCACCAAGGAGAGATGCATGCGTGACGATCAGCAGCAAGACCTGAAGGCCCTGGTTCCGGGGCGCAGCAGCGAAGAGGGGCCCACGCGGCGCCTGGCATTGCAGACGGCCCTGGGCCTGGGCTATGCCGCCGCGGCCACGCCGCTGATGGCGCAGACCGCCATCTCCACGCCGGCCGACGGCCTGACGGCCGGCGAGGTGCATTTCACCGTGAACGGCTTCAAGGTGCCGGCCTACCGCGCCGCGCCCGCCGGCAAGAAGAGTGTGCCCGTGGTGCTGGTGATCTCCGAGATCTTCGGCGTGCACGAATACATTGCCGACACCTGCCGCCGCCTGGCGCGTGCCGGCTACCTGGCCATCGCCCCCGATCTGTATGCGCGCCAGGGCGATCCCAAGACCTATACCGAGATCGCCAAGCTCATGAGCGAGCTGGTCTCCAAGGTGCCCGACGAACAGGTCATGGCCGACCTGGACGGCGCCGTGCAATGGGCGGGCACGCAGGGCGGCGATACGGCGCGCGTGGCCATCACGGGCTTTTGCTGGGGCGGGCGCATCACCTGGCTGTATGCGACCCATGGCCCGGTCAAGGCCGGCGTGGCCTGGTACGGCCGGCTGGAAGGCGCCAAGACCGCGCTGCAGCCACGCCATCCTCTGGAGCTGGTCTCCAGCCTCAAGGCGCCGGTGCTGGGCCTGTATGGCGGGCAGGACACGGGCATTCCGCTGGAATCCGTGGAGCGCATGCGCGAGG
Organism: Delftia sp. PX-1; assembly: GCF_055797465.1. NCBI lineage: Bacteria > Pseudomonadati > Pseudomonadota > Betaproteobacteria > Burkholderiales > Comamonadaceae > Delftia > Delftia sp. PX-1. The sequence continues at coordinate 5,513,035 of NZ_CP184763.1, read as the reverse complement.
CGCTCAAGCAGGGCTCGGCAGCGGCCAAGGCCTCGGAGTTCGTGATCTACCCGGAGGCGCCACACGCCTTCCATGCCGACTACCGGCCCAGCTACCGCGAGCAGGCTGCGCGCGACGGTTGGCAAAAAATGCTGGCCTGGTTCAATAAGCATGGGGTGACCCCCTGAGCGGCTGCGCCGCTTCCCCCTCTCTCGCTTCGCGGGAGGGGGACGACACCCTCGGTGCGGGGCGGCCCTTCCTCGGTGTCCCTGGTGTGAGGACGCGCCAGTTTTTAAGGTATTGCTGACTAGCTTTCAACTTTATTCGCGCAGGGGGGGCTTGACAGCTTCTGTAGGCTGAAACCGAGGGAGCCCGACACCGTGGCCTGCTTCCTTCATGGGATCGCAGGCCACGGCTGCGATGGGGCCGGTCTTTCTGCGAGAATTCGCGGGTTTCGCCTGCAAGGGCATACGGTTGAAGCACAAATCGCTATGACATTGGTAGCAATCATTCTGGCCACCCTGGCCGCCGGTATTGGCAGCGTCTGGGTGGCCGCGTTGTTGATGGGGCTGGGAGGCAACCGCTCGCCGGGCATGATGCCGCAGCGGCTGTTGAGCCTGGCGGCGGGCGCGCTGCTGGCCACGGCCTTCATGCACCTCTTGCCCGAAGCCTTCGAGAGCGAGGCCGGCGCGCACGACCTGTTCGTCACGCTGCTGGTGGGCCTGGTGTTCTTTTTCCTGCTGTCCAAGGCCGAGCTGTGGCACCACGGGCATGAGCACGGCGCGCCGCCGGCCCATGAGCACGATCACCACGAGCATCACGATCACCAGGGCCACGCCCATGACCATTCCCATGGCCACCATCATGGCCACCGCCACGGCGGCTGGGCGGTGCTGACCGGCGACAGCGTGCACTGCTTCGGCGATGGCGTGCTGATCGCCTCCGCCTTCATGGCCGACATGCGCCTGGGGCTGATCGCGGCGGTGTCGGTGCTGGCCCACGAGGTGCCACACCACATGGGTGACATCGTGGTGCTGCGCCAGTCCAGCTCCAACCGGCGCGTGGCCCTGATCAAGGTGTCCATGGCCGGGGCCGTGACCACGCTGGGCGGCATTGGCGGCTATTTCCTGGTCGGCCAGCTGCAGGAGCTGCTGCCGTACTTCCTGGCCGTGGCCTCCAGCAGCTTCATCTACGTGGCGCTGGCCGACCTGATTCCCCAGCTGCAAAAGCGCCTGAGCGCACGCGAGACCGTGGCCCAGGTGGGCTGGCTGATGCTGGGCATCGTGCTGGTCACCGTGGTCAGCCGCGCGGCGCACGCGCACTGAGCGGGCGGCGTTTCAGGCTATCCCGCACCGGCCTGCACGGGCGTGCTGCCCAGCAGGTCGGCATAGTCCACGGCGTACTTGATGAAGGCCGCATGGCCGTCGATGCGCAGCTTGCGGCGCAGGTGCAGCCGGTGGGTTTCCACGGTGCGCACCGAGGTGCCCATCAGCGCTGCAATCTCCTTGTTGGAGCGGCCCTCCGAGATCCACTGCAGCACGCTGGCCTCGCGCGGCGTGAGGGCGCGCCGGGGGCCGGCACCGGCGCCGTCGTCCTCGACCACGGGCTGCAGGCCGGGGCTGAAATACAGGCCGCCCGCGTAGACCCGGTCTATGGCCTCGATGAGCTGCTGCGCCGGCGCATCCTTGAGCACATAGCCGCGTGCGCCCAGTGCCACGGCGCGCCGCACGTACTCGGGGTCCTCGTGCATGGACAGCACCAGCACGCGCACCAGGGGGAACTGATCGCGGAACAGCGCGGCCAGGTCGATGCCGCTGGCGCCCGGCATGCGGATGTCGGTCACCACCAGGTCGGGCGACAGCTCGCGCGCCAGCGGCACGGCCTGGTCCACGCTGGCGGCCTCGCCCACGACACGGATATGGTCGGTGGCCTGCAGGCGCATGGACACGCCGTCGCGCACAAGAGGGTGGTCGTCCACCAGGAGGATGCGGATCATGGGGTTCATGCAGCGGCCTGTGGGAGTTCGAATTCCGGTGAGGGAGACAGCGGCATGCCGCCGCTGCGGTAGAGCACGGCGACCAGCCGGGTGCCCCGGGCGCCCGAGCTGATGCTCAGATGGCCGCCCAGGCCCTCGATGCGCTCGCGCATGTTGCGCAGGCCGATGCCGCCCTGGCGGTCGCGCTGCACGCGGCGCATGTCGAAGCCCTGGCCGTCGTCGCTGACCTGCAGCACCACGCGTCGGCGCTGAAAGTGCAGGCTGACGTCGATGCGCGTGGCCTGCGCATGGTTTTGCGCATTCGTCACGGCCTCCTGGGCCACGCGGAACAGGGCCGTGGCGTGGCTGGGCGGCAGAAAGCGGGTCTCGCCCCGGCAGCCGAACTGCATGCGCAGGCCGTCCTCGGCCTGCATCTGCTGGCTCATCAGTGCCAGGGCCGGGGCCAGGCCCAGGTCGTCCAGCAGTGCGGGGCGCAGGCCGTGGGAGACGCGCCGTATCTCCACCAGCGCGTGGTTGAGCTGCTCCAGCCCCTGGTCCACCATGCGCTGGGCCGTGGCCGGGTCCTGTGCGGCCAGGCGCCTGAGCTGGGCCTGGGCCGTCTCCAGCAGGAACTTGGACGAGACCAGCACCTGGACCACGCCGTCATGCAGGTCGCGCGCCACGCGCGTGCGTTCTTCCTCCTGCGAATGCACCACGCGCTGGGCCAGGCGCTGCAGCTTGGTGCTGGACACGCGGTGGTCGCTGAGATTGAACGCCAGCCCCGCCACGCCGATGAGCACGATGCACAGCGCCGCAATGCCGAAGATGCGCCAGCGCGTGGCCGCGATATTGGCCTGGGCGCTTTCGTCGATCTGGCGCAGCGCCTGCTCCACATCGTCCAGGTACAGGCCCGTGCCCAGCGACCAGCCCCATTCGGGGACCGTGGCCACGTAGGCGAGCTTGGCCTCGGTACGCAGCGAGGACGGCTTTTGCCACTGGTAGCGCACCAGGCCGCCGCCGCTGCGCGCGGCATCCAGGATGATCCTGGCGGGCCCTGCGCCGCCCGGGCTGTTGGGATCGCACAGGTCCACGCCCGACAGGCCCATCTGCCGCGCATCCAGCAGCACGTTGCCGTGTTCGTCGTAGACAAAGAAGTAGCCGTCCTCGCCGAACTGCATGCGCGCCAGCGTATCCAGCGCCTGGCGCCGCTGCACGGATGGCTCCTCGCCGCTGGACTGGATGCGCGCCAGCGCCGTGGTCGCCAGCTGCACGTAGTGCCGCAGCTCGGTCTCCTTGCTGTGCAGGTAGGCGGTCTCGACCAGCTCTCGTTCCTGGCGGGCCAGCTCCAGTGTCTGGTGTTGCACGGTCACCGCGACCAGGCCCAGGGCCAGCGCGATGGCGGCAATCGACAGAAGCGCAAGTTTCAGCGGAAGTTGCATGGGAGCCTGTGTGGGGTGCACCGACGATCTTTTCCGCCCAGTGCACGGACCTTGTCAACAGGGCTTGCGCGCATGGCGCCGGGGCCCGGCAGCGGACCTTGAATGGCGGGCGTCGTATCTGCCAATAGCCTGTGCGCGCTGCATATCCACGCGCGCAGGAAAAGGAATTTGAATATCCCAAGGAAAATGCCATGGATAATATATTTCGCGCACGAAAGAATATCCCATTGACATAGGGAATCCGATATGCATTTTCTTGGTGCGTTGTCCCCTTTTTGGGGTCTTGAATAATGGTTTTGCCGTATTGTGGTGCGCCGTCCCTCATCTGTCTGACATGCCTGGCTACGGTTGAGCAGGTTCCGTGCCAAGCCGTTGTTTCAGAAGAGAGTTATCCTGCTGCGTAGCACTGCGCAAGCGGTCCTGCGTAGTGGTGCGTAGGGGAAAATTCATTATCGAATGCTCCAGATCCCTGCCTAGAATTTCTCCGTGAAATCACTGATTCGAATCATTTTGTGTCAATGATTCATGTCGCCTTCGATGACCCAATTAAATGGTGACGAAGTGTTTCCGGGGCGCCGTTGCAGTAATGCGCGGCACGGCAGTGGCAGTTTGTATTCTTGTTTCAGAAAGGCAATACCATGGATATTCGATCGAACCTGCGGCGCGTGGCGCTGGCATGCGGTGTGGCGGCGGCGGTAGCGACGCTGGCGGGCTGCGCCGCGCCCCACAAGCGCGAGGTGCTGTCCACCACGCAGATCTATCCGGCCATCGGCCCGTATTCGCAGATGGTGGCGCATGGCAACACGATCTACTTCTCGGGCGTGCTGCCGCTGAACGCGCAGGGCACGGCCATCCAGGGCACGACCATCGAGGAGCAGACGCGCGCCGTGCTGGACCACATCGGCGCCAAGCTCAAGTCCCAGGGACTGGGCTATGAGGATGTGCTGTCCACCTCGGTCTTCATGAAGGACCTCAACGAGTTCGCCGCCATGAACAAGGTCTATGGCGAGTACTTCAAGACCGGCGCCCCCGCTCGGGCCACGGTGGAGGTGGCGCGCCTGCCGCGCGATGTGAAGATCGAAATCTCGGCCATCGTCGGCCGCCGCTGACCGCTTGCGCAACGACAGGAGGACCGCATGAACGCACGACACCCCCAGATCGCGGCCGAGCAGGCCACATCCCTGACCGCCACTGCGGCCGCCGGCGAATCCGGCTATCCCGCGCGCTGGACTTCCAAGCGCCGCGACTTCCTGCGCATGCTGGGCTACGGCACCGGCGCAGCCACGCTGGGCCCGCTGCTGGCTGCCTGCGGCAGCGGCAATGCCCAGACCTCGGCCGCTGCGCTGCGCGAGCAGCTCATGCGTGACGAGGCCTTCTGGACCGACGTGCAGAGCATGTTCATCCTCAAGCCCGAGAAGACCTACATGAACATCGGCACGGCGGGCTCTATGCCCAAGCTGGTGCTCGATGTGTTCGATACCGAAAACCGCAAGAAGGCCGCCGACTCGGGCAACGGCTACAGCAACCTGCTGGACCTGCGCAAGCAGGTGGCGCCGGGCTTTGGCGTGGATGCCGACGAGCTGGCCTTCTCGGCCAACACCTCCTCGGGCATGTGCCACGCCATCCTGGGCATCGACTGGCAGCGTGGCGACGTGGTGGTGACCACCAACCACGAGCACGGCGGCGGCGACACGCCGCTGAAGATCGCCCAGGACCGCTACGGCATCGAGGTCTCGCGCATTGCGCTGCCCGTGGGCAACAACCAGACGGCCGCCACCTACGTGAACCTGTTCGACGAGCGCATCCGCGCGCTCAAGGCCCAGGGCAAGCGCGTGCGCGCCATGATGTGGTCCTCTCCCACCTACAAGACCGGCACCATGCTGCCCATTGCCGACCTGATGGGCGTGGTCAAGGCGCACGGCCTGATCAGCATCGTGGACGGCGCCCACCTGCCGGGCATGATGGCCTACAACTATGCGGAGCTGGGCATGGACTTCATGTCGGGCGCGGGCCACAAGTGGCAGTGCGGCCCGGGCTCCACGGGCATCCTCATCATCCGCAACAAGATCCGCGCCTCCAACCCGCTGCCCCTGCCCAAGTGGTACCCGGTGCACACCAGCGCCTACCCGGCGCTGGAGCGCACGACCACGGCCAAGGAGACCTACGACATCGCCGCCTCGGTCACTTCCTGCGGCAGCGTGCACACGCCCATGTTCATGGCGCTGGCCCAGGCCTGCGCGCAGTGGGACAGCATCGGCCGCAAGAAGATCGAGACCTATGACCTGACGCTGTCGTCCTACCTCAAGGAAAAGATCGTCGAGCGCTGGGGCGTGGACTCGCTGTACTCGCCCAAGGACGATCCCAAGCTGCTGTCGGCGCTGACCTGCTTCAACCCGTTCCAGAACAAGGACGACGTGATGAACGGGACCAAGTCCTCGACCTTTGTGGCGCGCATGCTCAGCGACTATCCGCAGGGCTTCGTGATCCGCAACTCCAACTTCCCCGTGATCGGCGCGGCGGCAGACCACTACGGCGTGCGCGTGTCCACGCACCTGTGGCATGACGCGCGGGACATCGATCTGCTGGTGGATGCGATGTGGGATCTGTCTAGAAAAATGTAGCCCCTGAGGCGCTGCGCGCCTTCCCCCCGAGGGGGACGACACCCTCGCTGCGGGGCGGCCCTTGCTCGGTGTCCCTCGCGTTGGGCCATGCTTGTGTTGCGGGCGTGCTTTCTGACGCGGGGGGCTGTCTTGGGCCGGGCTCCTTGAGCCCTGCGCCTCAGCCGGGCTGTCCTTCGTCGCGGATGGCGGCGCGGACCTGGGGGAGCTGGCGGCGCGAGACCATGAGCAGTTCGGGGATGCCGTGCAGGCGCAGGGCCCAGCCTTCGCCTTCGGTGGGGTCGTCGTGGCGTTCCAGGGCGCGCAGGGCGCTGCGGGCCACCAGCGCGTTGCGGTGCACGCGCAGCAGGTGATCGGCGTGGCGGGCCTCCAGTTCGGCCAGTGCACCGTCGAGGATGTAGCTGCGGCCCACGGTGCGCACGGTCACGTATTTCTGTTCGGCCTTGAGGTAGAGCACTTCGGACAGGGGCAGGCGCACGGTGGCGCCCCGGTCCTGTATCAGCAGCACGGGGCCGCCGTCGCGTTCGGCCGTCTGGTGCGCGGCCGTGCGCGCGGCCTTGGCCAGGGCCTGCTGCAGGCGTTCGCGGCGCACGGGCTTGGTCAGGTAGTCGGCAGCATCCAGGTCGAAGGCCTCGACCGCGTGGCCGGCATGGGCGGTGACGAAGACCACGGCAGGCGGCAGCGGCAGGCGGCGCAGCATATGGGCCAGGGCCAGGCCGTCCTGGCCGGGCATGTGGATGTCCAGCAGTGCCAGCTCCACGGGGCGCGGGCCCGGCGCCTGCAGCACGGCCATGGCCTGGCGGGCGTCCGCCGCCTCGCTGACCTGGTGCGGGCCGCTGCCCGTGCATGCCTGCACGTCGGCCAGCAGGGTGCGCAGCCGCGCGCGGGCCAGGGCTTCGTCGTCAACGATCAGGATGTGCATGGTGCTTCTTCTTCGATAAAGCCTTCGTGGGTTGGCTGGCAGGCGTTGCCAGCGGCAGGCTGATGCGCACCACGAAATGCCCGTTGAGCGTGCGCGCCGTGAGGTGGGCCTGCAGGTCGTGCAGCAGCGACAGCCGGGCGCGCACATTGGCCAGCGCAATGCCGTTGCCGCGCGTGCCGGCTGCGCTGGCGGAATCGATCTCGGAGGGCAGGGTGTTGGTGATGCGCACCTCCACCAGATCGCCACGGCGCTCGGTGCGCACCTGCAGCTTGCCGCCGCGTGCGCTGGGCTCCACGCCATGGCGTATGGCGTTTTCCACCAGCGGCTGCAGCAGCAGCGGCGGCAGCAGGGCGCCGTGGGCGGCAGGGTCCAGTTGCCAGCGCACCTGCAGCCGTTCGCCAAAGCGCACCTGCTCGATGGCCAGGTAGCGCTGGGCCAGCTCGATCTCCTCGGCCAGCGTGGTCGTGCTGTGCGGCTCGGCCAGCGCATAGCGGAACAGGTCGCTGAGGTCCTCCAGCAGGGCCTCGGCCTTGGCGGGCTCGGCGCGCACCAGGGCGATGGCGCTGTTGAGCGTGTTGAACAGGAAATGCGGGCGTATGCGCGACTGCAGCTCGGCCAGCCGCGCCTGCGTGTCGGCGGGTGCGTGGCCGCGTGCGCGCAGCACCAGGGCTGCGACCAGCAGGGCTGCCAACAGTCCGCCGGACACGGCGCTGGCCAGCCAGGGGGCGCTGGTGCCGCCGGCCAGGTGCAGCATGGCGCAGGCATACAGCCCGGCCGCCATGCCCAGCAGCACGCCGGCCGCGTACTGGCCGGAGGCGGGCAGCCGCTGCAGCGGGTGCTTGAGCAGGCAGGCGGCCACCAGCCAGACCAGCGTGCCGGGCAGGCAGGCGCCGGTCAGCAGGGCCATGCCCTGCAGCCACTGCAGGGGCGAGTCGGCACCGAACATCGAGGCCGTTGCCACCACGGCCTGCACAAACAGCACGGCGCGCAGCACCACGCCTACGTTGCAGGCGTCAAAGACCAGCGCCGCAGGCAGGGGCGGGGGGGCAGTGGTGGGGGTCGGCTGGGTCGGCAAGGGGCGGCAGGTAGTGTTTCGGCGGGTGGGGTTCGCGCCGCATGCCCGGATTATGGTCATGCCGGGCGGGCCTGCACAGCGGTCACACCGCCCATGCACACCCATGCACGCCCATGCAGGCCCGTGTAGGCCCCTGCACGGGCGTGGTGCCGCCCAGGTCGATAGAATCTTCGCTTCCTGCCTGCGCCGGGGGGCGATGCCGCCCGCCGCCTGCGCTGCCTGCACAGCCCCATCGAAGATCGCGTCCTCACATGTCTGCCAATCAACCAACGTCCGCCTCGCACAACCAGCTCGATACCAAGGCCCAGGCCTGGTCCGCTCTCTTCGAAGAGCCGATGAGCGATCTGGTCAAGCGCTATACCTCCAGCGTGTTCTTCGACAAGCGCCTGTGGCAGGCCGACATCACGGGCAGCCTGGCGCATGCCGAGATGCTGGCGGCCCAGGGCATCATCGCCGCCGCCGACCATGAAGCCATCCGCAAGGGCATGGCGCAGATCACGCAGGAGATCGAGTCCGGCCAGTTCGAGTGGAAGCTCGACCTGGAAGACGTGCACCTGAACATCGAGGCCCGCCTGACCCAGCTGGTCGGCGACGCCGGCAAGCGCCTGCACACGGGCCGCAGCCGCAACGACCAGGTGGCCACCGACGTGCGCCTGTGGCTGCGCGGCGAGATCGACCTGATCGAAGGACTGCTGGGCGAGCTGCAGCTGTCCCTGGTCGAAGTGGCCGAGAAGAATGTGGACGTGATCCTGCCCGGCTTCACCCACCTGCAGGTGGCCCAGCCCGTGAGCTTTGCCCACCACCTGCTGGCCTATGTGGAAATGTTCAAGCGCGACGCCGAGCGCATGCTGGACCTGCGCCGCCGCGTCAACGTGCTGCCGCTGGGCAGCGCCGCCCTGGCCGGCACCACCTACCCGCTGGACCGCGAGCGCGTGGCCCGCACCCTGGGCATGGAAGGCGTCTGCCAGAACTCGCTGGACGGCGTCAGCGACCGCGACTTCGCCATCGAATTCACCTCGGCCGCCAGCCTGTGCATGGTGCACGTGAGCCGCCTGTCCGAAGAGCTGATCATCTGGATGAGCCAGAACTTCGGCTTCATCCGCATCGCCGACCGCTTCACCACCGGCTCGTCGATCATGCCGCAGAAGAAGAACCCCGACGTGCCCGAGCTGGCACGCGGCAAGACCGGCCGCGTGGTCGGCCACCTGATGGGCCTGATCACCCTGATGAAGGGCCAGCCCCTGGCCTACAACAAGGACAACCAGGAAGACAAGGAGCCGCTGTTCGACACGGTGGACACCCTGAAGGACACGCTGCGCATCTTCGCCGAGATGATCGGCGGCCAGGCCGACCCGGCCACGGGCGGCAAGAAGGGCGGCATCACCGTCAACGCCGAAGCCATGCGCGCCGCCGCACTCAAGGGCTACGCCACCGCCACCGACCTGGCCGACTACCTGGTCAAGAAGGGCCTGCCCTTCCGCGACGCGCACGAGACCGTGGCCCATGCCGTCAAGCTGGCCTCGCAAAAGGGCGTGGACCTGACCGAGCTGCCGCTGGCCGAACTGCAGGCCTTCAATCCCGGCATCGAGGCCGACGTCTTCGAGGCGCTCAGCCTGGAAGGCTCGCTCAATGCGCGCAACACCCTGGGCGGCACGGCGCCGGCCCAGGTGCGCAAGCAGCTGGCAGGCCACCAGGCGCGCTTGAATGCACGCCTGAACGCGCGCCTGGGCTGATCCCCCCGTTCGCCGGAGCCACGCCATGACATCCTCCCGCCGCCAACTGCTGACGGGGGCGCTGCGCGCCGCCGGCGCAGTGACCGCCGTTGCCGCCTCGTCCGTCCTGGCTCCGCTGGCCTGGGCCCAGCCGGGGCAGGCCATTCGCATCCTCGTGGGCTTTCCGCCGGGCGGCGGCACCGATGCCATCGCACGCCTGCTGGCCGACCGTCTCAAGGACGTGCTGGGCACCACGGTGCTGGTGGACAACCGCCCCGGCGCGGGCGGCCAGATCGCGGCGCAGCAGCTCAAGGCGGCTGCGGCCGATGGCCACACGCTGTTCCTCACGCATGACCACACCATCTCCATCCTGCCCCAGGTGGTGAAGAAGCCGGGCTTCGACCCGGCCCATGACTTCGTTCCCGTGGCCGGCTTTGCCACCTTCGTGAACGCGCTGGCGGTCTCCGCCAGCACGCCGGCGCGCAACCTCGCCGAGTATGTGGAGTGGGTGCGCCAGGGCGCAAAGCGCGGCAGCATCGGCATACCCGCGCCCGCGTCCACGCCGGAATTCCTGGTCAGGCTGCTGGGCGAGCACTACAGGCTGGACCTGGTGGCCGCGCCCTACCGGGGCAGCGCGCCCATGCTGGCCGACATGCTGGGCAACCAGATCCCGGCCGGCATCGCCTCGGTGCAGGACTTCATGGAAAACCACAAGGCCGGCAAGCTGCGCGTGATCGGCGTGCTGGGCACGCGCCGCCAGGCCACCATGCCCGAAGTGCCCACGCTGGCCGAGCAGGGCGTCAAGGGCTTCGAGGACACGCCCTACTACGGCATCTACGCGCCGCGCGGCACGCCCCAGGCCTTCATCGACCGCTTCTCCGCCGCCGTGGCCGCCGTGCTCAAACAGCCCGATGTGCACGAGCAGCTCACCGCCCTGGGCCTGACCGTGGGCCACATGCCGCCCGCGCAACTGGCCGAGCGCGAGCAGGCCTATACCCAGGTCTGGAAACGCATCATCCAGACCAGCGGCTTCCAGCCGCAGTAAGACAGGCGGACTGCGGGGCGACAGCCTCCGCGGCCGGCAGGCGCTGTGAACCGGCAAGCGCTGTGTCTTGGTGCTGCCATCGCCGGGGTTGGCAGCGCGGCGTGTGGCGCGAATCCTTGTGATCAGACATATATGACGCCCTTGTGCGTCGATGTCTTACAGATGGATACACCGCAGACCCGGTTCCGGGCACCCGCAGCAGGGCCTGCAGCGGATGCGGCCCGGTATCATCCCGCGCAGTGGTTTTCAGCCGCAGCGGATGCGGCCCTGCATTCGGCGCATGCGGGCGGCGGGCATCTGCCTCGTTGCAGCCCTTGCCGCCGAGCCCTGCCGCAGCGCAGGGCTTTTCATTTGCAGCCTGTGCACCGTGCACGGCGCGCGCCGCAGCGCTGAAAGCCTGCTCATTCCAAGAAAACACCGGGCCATCTGAGCCCGACAGAAGGGATTGCCATGGGGGTGCTTCGCACGACAGCGATCAAGGGGTTCCAGAGTCCGCCGGCGCACGGCCGGGCCTGGGGCCGGTGGGGTTTGGGCCTGCTGCTGGGATCGGTGGCGCTGGCGGCGCAGGCCGTGGGCGTGCGCCAGTTCAGCCCGCAGGGAGAGGTGGCCAAGGTCGAGCAGGTGGTGGTGCAGTTCGATGGCACGGCCGTGCGCTTTGGCGACCCCAAGGCGGCCGCGCCGGTCACGCTCAGCTGCAGCGATGCGGCGGCCACCCAGGGCACGGGCCGCTGGAACAGCGACCGCGAATGGGTGTTCGACTTCAAGCAGGCCCTGCCGCCCGGCGTGCGCTGCACGGCCCAGCTCGTGGCCGGCTACAAGTCGCCTGCGGGCACGGCCGTGACGGGCGCTGCCAGCTACCAGTTCCAGACCGGCGGCCCGGCCGTGCTGGACATGGCACCCGACACCTATGAACAGATCGACGAGGAGCAGTACTTCGCTCTGCGCCTGTCGGGCCCGGCCACCGTGCAAAGCCTGCAGCAGCACATGTGGTGCACGGCCGAAGGCGTGGGCGAGCGCATTCCCGTGCGCCTGATCGAAGGCAAGGAGCGCGACGAGCTGCTCAAGCACCGCGGCTGGGACAAGGCCGCTGCCAAGAACCCGCTGCAATACGCCACGCTGGCCTGCAACCGCCGCCTGACGGCGGGCACGACCATGAAGCTGGTCTTCGGCGCCGGCATTGCCACGCCCAACGGCGTGGCCAGCCGCCAGGACAAGCGCTTCGAGTACCGCGTGCGCGAGCCCTTCGCCGCCGAGTTCAGCTGCGAGCGCGAGAACGCCCAGGCCGCCTGCCTGCCGATCCGTCCCATGCGCCTGCGCTTCAATGCCCCCGTGCCGCGCAAGCTGGCCGAGGGCATTCGCCTGAGCAGCGGCGCCTCCAAGGTGGCGCCCGTGATCGACAGCGAATACGGCGAAAAGCTCAGCGAGGATTCGCTGGTGCAGAACCTGAGCTTCCCGGCCACCATGCAGGCCCAGGCGCGCTACACGGTGGAGCTGCCTCCGCAGTTCAAGGACGCGGCAGGCCGCAGCCTGAGCAATGCCGACATGTTCCCGCTGCAGGTGGCCACGGGCGCGCTGCCGCCGCTGGCCAAGTTCGCGGCCTCGCCCTTCGGCATCGTCGAGCGCTACGCCGAAGGCCCGGACGGCCCGGCCCTGCTGCCCGTGACGCTGCGCAATGTGGAGTCCGAGCTGGCCACCAGGTCCCTGGATGCCAGCCGCGTGAGCACCAAGCAGCCCGGCAGCGATGCCGAGATCATCGCCTGGATGCGCCGCGTGGCCGACTACGAGTCCTCCGACATGGACCGCAAGCGCGCCTCGCGCGACATCAAGGGCCCGCTGCCGCCCGTGATCGACAACGAAAACCGCGACTATGTGCAGACGCGCATGCTGTCGCTGCTGGCCGGCCAGGGCGACGTCAAGACGCTGGAGCTGCCCAAGCCCGCCAAGGGCGATCCGCGCCCGTTCGAGGTGGTGGGCATTCCGCTCACGCCGGGCTTTCATGTGGTCGAGATCGCCTCGCCGCTGCTGGGGCAGTCGCTGCTCGATGAGCGCTACGGCTCGGCGCGCAGCATGTATGTGCGCACCTCGGCCCTGGTGACCAACCTGTCCGTGCACTTCAAGCTCGGCCGCGAGAACGCGGCCGCCTGGGTCACCACGCTGGACAAGGGCCAGGCCGTGGCCAATGCCAGGGTCCAGGTCTCCGACTGCAATGGCAAGGTGCTGACCTCGGCCACCACCGATGCCAGCGGCGTGGCGCGCCTGGACGGCCTGTCGCCCGAGCCGCCCCAGTGCACGGGCGGTGTCGGCTACCGCTCGCCGGCCTACTTCGTCAGCGCGCGCGCCCAGGGCAAGGACGGCCAGCAGGAGCTGGCCTTCACCTGGAGCGACTGGCAGCGCGGCATCGAGTCCTGGCGCTTCAACGTGCCCACCAGCCGCAGCGCCCAGCGCGACGAAGTGGCCCACACCATCTTCGACCGCACGCTGCTGCGCGCCGGCGAGACCGTGTCCATGAAGCACCTGATGCGCACCCAGACCGGCATCGGCCAGGGGCAGGGCGGCTTTGCGCTGCCCGAGCAGCGGCCCACGCAACTGGTCATCACCCATGAAGGCAGCGGCCAGCAGTACACGCAGCCGCTGCAGTGGCGTTCCACGGGCACCGGCGGCCTGAGTGCGGAAAACAGCTTCTCCGTGCCCAAGGGCGCCAAGCTGGGTTCGTACTCCGTGGAGCTGCGCGGCGAGGGCAACGGCTCGCGCGGGCGCAACAACCGCTTCGGCACGGGCAGCTTCCGTGTCGAGGAATTCCGCCTGCCCGTGCTCGAAGGCCGTGTGGGCCCCGAGGGCAAGCAGGCCCTGGTCGGCGTCTCCAGCCTGCCGGTGCAGGTGCAGGTGAACTACGTCTCCGGCGGCCCGGCCGCCAATTTTCCGGTGCGCGTGTCCGCCCTGGTGCGCTCCACCTGGATGGACCGCAGCGACTGGCAGGGCTTCAGCTTCTCGGCACCGCGAAGCGCCCAGGACACGGGCCAGAGCGATGACGAGGAGGCCACGGCCGCCCAGGACAGCAAGGTGGTGGCCGACAAGCTGCCCGTGACGCTGGACCGTGAAGGACTGGGCAAGCTCAAGATCGAGAACCTGCCCAAGCTGCGCGAGCCGCGCGAGCTGCTGATCGAGGCCACCTATGCCGACCCCAATGGCGAGGTGCAGACCCTGCGCAGCACGCAGATGCTGTGGCCCGCGGCCATCGTGGCCGGCGTGCGCGCCGAAAGCTGGATCACCACGGGCCGCAAGCTCCAGTTCCAGGCGCTGGCCCTGGGCGTGGACGGCAAGCCCCAGGCCGGCGTGCCGGTCAAGGTGGAGGCCATCTCCCGCGTCACCACCAGCAGCCGCAAGCGCCTGGTGGGGGGCTTTTACAGCTACGACAACCAGACCGCGCTCCAATCCATGGGCACGGTGTGCACGGGCAACAGCGATGCCCAAGGCATGGTGCAGTGCGAGGCCCAGCTGTCGCAGCCCGGCGAGGTCGAGCTGATCGTCACCGCCTCCGACAAGGACGGCCGGCCCGCCCAGGCCGCCTCCAGCGTCTGGGTCACGCGCCAGGGCGAACTGTGGTTCGGCGGCGAGGACCATGACCGCATGGACGTGCTGCCCGAAAAGCGCAGCTACGAGCCCGGCGAGACCGCGCGCTTTCAGGTGCGCATGCCCTTCCGCTATGCGACGGCCCTGGTCGCCGTGGAGCGCGAAGGCATCGTCAGCACCCAGGTCATGCAGCTCAATGGCCAGAACCCCACCGTGGAGCTGAAGGTCCAGCCCGACTGGGGGCCCAACGTCTACGTGAGCGTGCTGGCCCTGCGCGGGCGGCTGCGCGAGGTGCCCTGGTACAGCTTCTTCACCTGGGGCTTCAAGGCGCCGCGCGAGTGGTGGAATGCCTTCTGGCACGAGGGCAAGGAATACATCGCGCCCACGGCCCTGGTCGATCTGTCCAAGCCCGCCTACCGCCTGGGCATGGCCGAGATCCGCGTGGGCACCAAGGCCCATCGCATCGACGTCAAGGTCACGGCCGACCAGGCCAGCTACCAGGTGCGCGGCACCGCCAAGGTCACCATCAGCGCCACGCTGCCCGACGGCAAGCCCGCCGCTGGCGCCGAGGTGGCGCTGGCGGTCGTGGACCAGGCCCTGCTGGAGCTCATGCCCAACACCAGCTGGCAGCTGGCCGACGCCATGCTGCGCCGCCGCGAGTGGGGCGTGCAGACCTCGACCGCGCAGATGGAGGTGATCGGCAGGCGCCACTACGGCCGCAAGGCCGTGGCCGCTGGCGGCGGCGGTGGCCGCAGCCAGACGCGCGAGCTGTTCGAGACGCTGCTGCTGTGGAATCCGAGCGTGGTGCTGGACGCCCAGGGCAAGGCCCAGGTCAGCGTGCCGCTCAACGACTCGCTGACCACCTTCCAGGTGGTGGCGGTGGCCGACCATGGCGTGTCGATGTTCGGCACGGGCCAGGCGCCCATCCGCACGGCCCAGGACCTGCAGATCATCAGCGGCCTGCCGCCGCTGGTGCGCGAGGAGGACCAGTTCCGTGCCATGGTCACGCTGCGCAACACCTCGGCCAAGGCCATGAAGGTGCAGGTCACGCCGCGTGCCACGCTGCTGGAGCTGGCAGCGCAGACCGTGGAGATTCCCGCGGGCGAGGCGCGCGAGGTGGGCTGGAACGTCACCGCCCCGGCCCAGCTGGGCCAGACCCGCGCCGAGTCGCTGATCTGGGAGATCGAGGCCCGTGACACCGCAGGTGGCGACAAGCCCGCCAGCGACAGGCTGAAAGTCAGCCAGCGCATCATCCCGGCCGTGCCGCTGACGGTGCAGCAGGGCACGCTGATGCAGGTCGATGGCAGCATCAACCTGCCCGTGCAGCTGCCGGCCGACGCGCTGGCCGGCCGCGGCGGCCTGCGCATGTCGCTGGCGCCCAAGCTGGCCGAAGGCCTGCCGGGCGTGCGCGACTGGTGGGCGCGCTATCCCTACAGCTGCCTGGAGCAGGTCACCAGCAAGGCCGTGGGCATGAGCGACGCCACGCTGTGGCAGTCCACCATGGGCCAGCTGCCCAGCTACCTGGACAGCGACGGCCTGGCCAGCTACTTCCCGCTGGCCGGCGACGGCTCGGGCCGTGCGGCCCGCGGCAGCGATACGCTGACGGCCCACCTGCTCAACCTCTCGGCACTGGCACAGGGCGTGGACAAGCGCTTCGTGCTGCCGGCGGCCGAGCGCGAGCGCATGGAAAACGGCCTGATCGCCTTCGTCGAAGGCCGCATCCAGCGCAGCTTCTGGAGCCCGCGCAAGGACCTGGACATGCGCAAGCTGGCCGCCATCCAGGCGCTGGCGCTGACGGGCCGCGCCAATCCGCGCATGCTCGACAGCATCACCATCGCGCCCAACGACTGGCCCACGCATGCCGTCATCGACTGGGTGGCCCTGCTCAAGCACATGCGCGAGCTGCCCCAGCGCGAACAGCAGCTGGCCCAGGCCCAGCAGATCCTGCGCGCCCGCCTGAGCTACCAGGGCACGCGCGTGGCCTTCAGCAACGAGCAGGACGACCAGTGGTGGTGGCTGATGCAGGGCCCCGAGGTCAACCTGGCCCGCCTGATGCTGGTCAACATGGACGACCCGACGTGGAAGGAAGAGCTGCCGCGCCTGGCCAACGGCTTCATCTCGCGCCAGAGCAATGGCGCCTGGGGCACGACCACGGCCAACCTGTGGGGGACGCTGGCACTGCAGCGCTTCTCGCAGCAGTTCGAGGCCACGCCCGTGACGGGCGCCACCCAGGCGGCTTTGGGCGCGTCCCAGGCCCGCGTGGAGTGGAGCCAGGTCACGCGCATGCGCGCCAGCGACAGCGAGGGCGCGGCGCACCAGGCGTCCAGCTTCGGCGCGACCACGGTGGTCGGCGGCCTGCGCAACAACACCATGTTCCTGCCCTGGAGCGCGGTGGGCGAGGCCCGCAAGGGTCAGCTGACGGTGACCCAGCAGGGCACGGGCAGGCCCTGGCTCACGCTGCAGTCGGTAGCGGCTGTGCAGCTGAAGGCGCCGTTCAGCGCCGGCTACACCGTCACGCGCACGGTCAAGCCCGTGGAGCAGGCCGACAAGAGCCTGCCC
Source organism: Delftia sp. PX-1 (assembly GCF_055797465.1). NCBI lineage: Bacteria > Pseudomonadati > Pseudomonadota > Betaproteobacteria > Burkholderiales > Comamonadaceae > Delftia > Delftia sp. PX-1. The sequence goes on along the minus strand of NZ_CP184763.1, from coordinate 5,496,141 downwards.
GCAGGCCAGTACTCGCGCGGCGACGTGCTGCGCGTCACGCTGGAGGTGCAGGCCCGCACCGACATGACCTGGGTGGCCATCACCGACCCCGTGCCCACGGGCGCCACCATCCTGGGCGGCGGTCTGGGGCGCGACTCGGAGATCGCCTCGGGCGGCGAGCGCGCAGAAGGCGCGGGCTGGCTGGCTTATGAAGAGCGCAGCTTCGAGGCCTACCGCGCCTACTACCAGTACCTGCCCAAGGGCAATACGCGCGTGGAGTACACCGTGCGGCTGAACAATGCCGGCGACTTCGCGCTGCCGCCCACGCGGGTGGAGGCACTGTATGCGCCCGAGATGTTCGGCGAGGCTCCCAACGCCCGCATCAAGGTGGGCGACAAGCGCTGATGCAGCGTTGATGGCGCCCTGACAAGGGGGCGGCCCTGCGGCCTATGATGGCTGCAGGACCGCCCCCTTTTTTCATCACCCTCCGCTCCATGGCACAAGTCATCCTCTCCCCGGTTCCCGCGGGCAGCGCCCTGCAGGACCGCCTCAAGACCGCCTATTTCCACGACAGCTACCAGCTGCAATTGCCGGACGACGGCAGCAGCCCCATGGCGCTGTACCTGCGCTGCGTGGGCCGCACGCCGGGCTGGATCGACTTTCTGATGCGCCTGCGCAACCGCGTGGTGGCGCCCTTCGGCATCAAGGACCTGGGCACGCTCAGCGGCGTCGATGCGCAGCGCCAGCCATCGAGCTACCGCGTGGGCGACCGCGCCGGCATCTTCCGCATCCATGCGCTGAGCGATGGCGAGGTGGTGCTGGGCGACAGCGACCGGCACCTGGACGTGCAGGTCTCCCTCATGCGGCTGCCCGGCCCCGAGGGCGCGCCGTCCGCCACCTTCACCGCCGCCATGTCCACCGTGGTCCATGTGCACAATGCCCTGGGCCGCATCTACATGTTGGGCGTGGCGCCGGCCCACCGCGTCATCGCCCCGGCCGTGGTGGCCAGGCTGGCCGGCTGACCTGGCCTGAAGGCATCACGTCAGCAAAACGGAAGCCTTCAGGGCCTGCGTCCGACGCGGGCAGACGCGAAGAGTCACGATACTTGCGGCCTTTGCCCGGCGGACATACCCCGAGCAGGGAACGCGGCCCGCCCCACAAGGGCAAGGCTGCCACCATTGCGAATCGGTTCCCGGGCACACCATTGATCACAAGAGAGAGAGGGTCTATGCCAGACATGAACACCGATCCCCGCACGGCGCCACCGGCAGCTCCGCCACCGGATGCGCCGCAGGCGGCCACGCCATCGCCTGCAGAGCCTGCACCGCGCATCACGTTCTCGGGCCCCGTCGTCATTCCTTCCCTGCTGGTGCTGGGCCTGCTGCTGCTGTACTGCGGCTTCATGCCCGACAGCGCCGACCGGCTGTTCTCCAGCGCCCAGGCCTGGGTGGTGGGGCACATGGACTGGTTCTATGCCGTCTCGGTCACGCTGTTCCTGGTCTTTCTGATCTTCGTCGCGTCCAGCCGCTTCGGCGACATCCGCCTGGGTCCCGATGATGCGGAGCCCGAGTTCAGCTTCATCTCCTGGACCGCCATGCTGTTCGCCGCCGGCATGGGCATCGGCCTGATGTACTTCGGCGTGGGCGAGCCGCTGCAGCACTTCCTCAAGCCGCCCACGGCCGTGCCTTCCACGCCGGCCGCCGCACGCGAGGCCCTGCAGTCCACCTTCTTCCACTGGGGCTTCCATGCCTGGGCCGTCTACGGGACCATGGGCCTGGTGCTGGCCTACTTCGGCTTTCGCTACAACCTGCCGCTGACCATGCGCTCGGGCCTGTACCCGCTGCTGGGCAAGCGCATCAACGGCCCCATCGGCCACAGCGTGGATGCCTTCGCGCTGGTGGGCACCATCGCGGGTATCGCCACCACGCTGGGCTACGGCGCGCTGCAGCTGGCCGCCGGCCTGCACACCCTCACGGGCTGGGACACCTCTGCGGCGGCTTTCCGCATCGCGGTCATCGTCATCGTGGTCTGCCTGGCCGGGCTGTCGGCCGTCTCGGGCCTGGACAAAGGGGTGCGGCGCCTGAGCGAGTTCAACCTCATGCTGGCCTTCATCCTGCTGGCCTTCGTCATCGTCGCCGGGCCCACGGTCTTCCTGTTCGAGGCGCTGAGCGAGAACATCGGCAACTACGTGTCTGGCCTGGTGCAGCTGTCGTTCCGCACCTTTGCCTACGAGCCGCCCAGCCAGGAAGGCTGGTTCGGCGGCTGGACCATCCTCTACTGGGCCTGGTGGATCTCCTGGTCGCCCTTCGTGGGCATGTTCATCGCACGCATCTCGCGCGGACGCACCATCCGCCAGTTCGTGACCGGCGTGCTGCTGGTGCCCACGGCCTTCAACCTGCTGTGGATGACGGCCTTCGGCAACAGCGCCATCTGGATAGACACCCACGTGGCCATGGGCGCGTTGGGGCAGACGGCCTCGAACGTGGATGCGCTGCTGTTCCGCTTCTTCGAGTACCTGCCCTGGTTCAAGCCCGTGGCCTGGCTCACCATCGTGCTCATCGCGGTGTTCTTCGTCACCTCGGCGGACTCCGGGGCCTTCGTGGTGGACAACATCGCCTCGCGCGGCCATGCGCGTTCGCCGGTCTGGCAGCGGCTGTTCTGGGCTGCCGTGCTGGGCGCGACGGCCATGGTGCTGATGCTGGCCGGCGGCCTCAAGGCGCTGCAGGCCATGACCCTGGTGGCGGCCCTGCCGGTGGCCGTCATCATGCTGGCGCTGTGCTACGGGCTGTGGCGCGGCCTGCTGGCCGACCGCGCGCACTTCTCGCCCGACCTGGCTCCGGCCACCAGCTTCTGGAGCGGCCAGCACTGGCGCAAGCGCCTGGAGCAGATCGTGCACCAGCCCTCGCGCGCCGATGTGCGCAGGTTCCTGGCCGGCGTGGTGCTGCCCGCCATGAACGAGGTGGCAGCCGAAATGCACAAGCGCGGCGTCGAGGCGGTGGTCACCGAGGACCTGGACGGCGAGGGCGCCGTGCGCCTGACCGTGCCCGATCCCTCGCTGCGCGACTTCGTCTACGGCGTGCGCGCCACGCGCCGCACGGTGCCCACCTTCCTGGTGAGCGAGGCGGCCAACGAGCAGGAGCGCCGCCATGTCTACGAGCCCATCACGTTCTTCGAGGACGGACGCCTGGGCCACGACATCCAGTACCTGCGCAGCGAGGAAGTCATCGCCGACATCCTGCGCCACTACGAGCGCTACCTGTCGCTGAGCGCCGACCAGCGCACGCATCTGCTGAACCGGGCGCCGGGCCACAGCTGAGCCGTGCCTGGCAGCGCCGCCGTCGCGGCACCCCGGGCCTTTGGGTAAACACCGGGGTGCCAGCCAGCGGCCGCCTGCGGATACTGGGCGCTGCCATGCAGCTCGAATACTCCACCCATTCGCAGGAGCCACGCCATCGTTTCGACTACTGGCACGAGGTGGTCTGCCGCCACTGCATCCCGGCCGACAGCCACCGCGCGCAGGGGGATGGTGCAGGTCCCGGCGGCTTCGGGGCCACGCTGTCCGTGCGGTCCCTGGGACTGCTGGAGATCAGTGCCATGTCGGCGCCCAGCCACCGCTGGGTGCGCAACGCAGCCCACCTGCGCCTGCATGCCCGCGACGAGCTGTGGCTGGGCTATCTGCTCCAGGGCCAGGCCGAGGTGCGCCAGGGCGGGCAAGTGGCCCGGCTGAGTGCGGGCAATCTGGTGCTTTATGACGCTGCGCAGCCTTTCGAATTCTCGGTGGCGCCCCGCGATATCCTGCTGATGCGCATTCCGCGCAGCGAATTGTTGAATCGCTTTGCCCGTGCACCCTTGCACGCGGGCCGGGCGCTGCATGGCCATGCCCCGGCCGTGGCGCCGCTGCGGGCCATGCTCGGCGAGGCCATGGCCATGCCGCCTGCGCCGCACGGTGATGCCTTGGCGCAGCGCTTCGGCATGGCGCTGCTCGACGTGCTGGCCCTGGCGCTGGAGATGCAGGAAATGGCCGTGCAGCCCCGCTCGGAACGGGACCTGCACGGCCGCATCCAGGCGTTCATCCAGGACAACCTGGGCTCGCCCGAGCTGTCGCTGCAATGGCTGGCGCAGCAGCACAACGTCTCGCCCCGCACCGTGACGCGGGCCTTTGCGCGGCACAACCAGACGCCCATGGGCCTGGTATGGCAGCTGCGGTTGCAGGCCAGCCGCCAGGCCCTGATGCAGGGGCGCTGCTCCAGCGTGACCGAGGCGGCCTTCGCGCATGGGTTCTCCGATGCGGCGCACTTCAGCCGAGCCTTTCGCAAGGCGTTCGGCTGCACGCCCCGCAGCCTGCTGGCCGCCTGAGCAAGGTCGCTGACCCTCCCGAACAAGCGTGGGTGCCGCCGGCTCCCTAGCATGGGGCTGCCGCGCGTCCCGTGCGGCTTTTCCATTGCAACAACGGTGGCGCCCCGGAGCCGGGCGCCGGGAGACATGCCATGAACGACAGCGAACTGCACCATCTCGAACTGCTGGAGGTGGGGCGCGAGATCCAGTCCCGCCGCATTTCCTCGGAAGAGGTGACCCGCCACATGCTGGCGCGTATCGAGGCCGTGGACGCGCGGCTGCACAGCTACGTGACGGTGATGGCGCAGCAGGCGATGGAGGACGCCCGCCGCGCCGACGCCGAGATCGCGCAGGGCCGCCGCCGCGGTGCGCTGCACGGCGTGCCGCTGGCGCTCAAGGACCTGCTGTGGACCCGGGGCGTCCCCACCACGCATGGAATGACGCTGCACCGCGACCATCGCCCCACGGAAGATGCCACCGTGGTGCGCAGGCTGCGCGAGGCCGGCGCCGTCATCCTGGGCAAGCTGCAGCAGACTGAAGGCGCCTTCGCCGACCACCATCCCGAGATCACTGCCCCCGTCAACCCCTGGGGCGCCCAGCTGTGGCCCGGGGCCTCGTCCAGCGGCTCGGGCGTGGCCACGGCGGCGGGGCTGTGCTTCGGATCGCTGGGCACGGACACCGGGGGCTCCATCCGCTTTCCATCGGCCGCCAACGGCATCACGGGGCTCAAGCCCACCTGGGGCAGGGTGAGCCGCCACGGCGCCTTCGAATTGGCCGCGTCCCTGGACCACATAGGCCCGATGGCGCGCAGTGCCGCCGATGCCGCAGCCATGCTCGCGGCCATCGCCGGGGCGGACCCGCTGGACCCTACGGCCAGCCAGTGCAGCGTGCCCGACTATCTGGCCATGATGACGCGCGGATTCTCCGGCCTGCGCCTGGGCATGGACCGGCAATGGGCACTGGACGGCGTGGATGTCCCCTCCCGCCAGTCGGTGGAGCAGGCCCTGGCGGTGGCGCAGCGCCTGGGTGCCAGCGTGCAGGAGGTCCGCTTTCCCGATGCCACCCAGGCGGTGGAGGACTGGCCGGCGCTGTGCGCGGTGGAGACCGCCGTGGCGCACGGCGCCACGTTCCCTGCACGGCGCGAGGCCTATGGCCCCGGGCTCGCCGGGCTGATCGACCTGGGGCTGGGCCTGTCCGCCACCGACTACCAGCGGCTGCTGCTGCGCCGCGCGGACTTCACGGGCCGGGTGCGTGCACTCTTCGCGCAGGTGGACCTGCTGCTGGTCCCCGCCACGGCCTTTGCGGCCCCCACGCTGCAGCGCATGGCGCATTTCGGCTCCGATGCCGAGCTGTTCTCGGGCATGCTGCGCTACACCTGCCCCTTCGACCTCACGGGCAGCCCCACGATCACGCTGCCCGGCGGACGCACTCCCGAGGGCGCGCCCGTGGCCTTCCAGTTCGTGGCCCCCGACTTCCGCGAAGACCTGCTGGTGCGCGCGGGCTGGGCGTTCCAGCAGGCCACGGACTGGCACAGACGGCACCCTGCTGCCTGAGCTGCCTGAGCTGCCTGAGCTGCCTGAGCTGCGCGGGGGCGCCAGGCCGGTGGCGCGACACGGGCCTGTCACACAGCCTTCCTAGACTGGCGCGATGTCCTTGATCGAGATGGAAGGTGTCGCCAAGTCCTGGGGCGGCACCATGGCACTGCAGGCGCTGGATCTGCGCATTGAACCCGGATCCTTTTGCGTGCTGCTCGGTCCCTCGGGCTGCGGCAAGTCCACCACGCTGCGCATCATCGCGGGCCTGGAAAGCGCCACCTCGGGCCGCGTGCGCATCGATGGGCAGGACGTCACCCAACTGCCGCCCGCACGGCGCGGCATTGCCATGGTGTTCCAGAACTACGCGCTGTTCCCGCACCTGACGGTGGCGCAGAACATCGGCTTCGGCCTGTCCGTGCGCAAGGTCCCGGCGGCCGAGGCGCGCCGGCGCATCGACGAGGCCGCCGCGCTGCTGGGCCTGGACGCGCTGCTGGCGCGCCGGCCCGGGCAATTGTCGGGCGGCCAGCAGCAGCGCGTGGCGCTGGGCCGTGCCCTGGTGGCCCGCGCCCGGGTCTGCCTGATGGATGAGCCGCTGTCCAACCTCGACGCCCAGCTGCGCCAGGAAATGCGCACCGAGCTGCGCGAGCTGCAGCGGCGCCTGGGCCTGACCGTGGTCTATGTCACGCACGACCAGGCCGAGGCCATGGGCATGGCCGACCAGGTGGTGCTGCTCAGCCAGGGGCGCGTGGAGCAGTGCGCCGCGCCCCAGGAGATCTACCGCCGGCCCGCCACCACCTTTGCCGCGCGCTTCATCGGCACGCCGGCCATGAACATCGCGCGCCTCGACGGCCTGCTCATCGCGGGCAGCCATGCCAGCGCCGCGCCCGCCGGCCTGCAGCAGCCGGGCCAGGCGCGCTGGCTGGGCGTCAGGCCCGAGGACATGCGCCTGTCGCTCCATGGCGATGTCGGCAGCGGCCCCGTGGTGGCTGCCGACATCGAAAGCCTCGAATACCTGGGCGCCGACCTGGTGCTGCGCTGCCGCGTGGGCAGCGAACAACTGATGGTGCGCACCGCTGGCAGCCAGCTCGGCGGCCTGCAGCCGGGCCAGCTCGTGGGCCTGCGCTGGGCGCGCGAGGCCACGCATTTCTTTGACGAACAGGGGCGGCGCTGCACGGCCTGAGGCCGTGGCACCGCTCCTATCTTCCTCCGCAGTTCCACCGTTTCAGCCGTTCCGGCTTTCGCACCCGAAGCACCTTCCAGGAGAGTCCGCCATGCAACGCCATGCCTTCCTCAAAACCCTCGCAGCCGCTGCCGCCCTGGCCGCCACGGGCCTGCTGCACACCGCCAGCGCGCAGACGCCGCTGGAGGTGCCGTTCTACTTTCCCGTGGCCGTGGGCGGCCCCATCACCAAGGTGATCGACGGCTACGCGGCCGAGTTCAACAAGGCCCATCCGCAGTACCGGATCACGCCCGTCTATGCGGGTACCTACCAGGAGACCATCGTCAAGGCGCTGACGGCCCACAAGTCGGGCAAGCCGCCGGCCACCTCGGTGCTGCTGTCCACCGACATGTTCACGCTGATCGACGAGGACGCCATCGCCCCCATCGACGACTTCGTGAAGACCGATGCCGACCGGGCCTGGCTCAAGGGCTTCTACCCGGCCTTCATGGCCAACAGCCAGGCGGGCGGCAAGACCTGGGGCGTGCCCTTCCAGCGTTCCACCGTGGTCATGTACTACAACAAGGAAGCCTTCAAGGAAGCCGGCCTGGACCCGAACAAGGCGCCGCAGAACTGGAAGGAACTCAAGGAAGCCGCCCACAGGCTGACGAAGAAGGACGCCAGCGGCAAGGTCGTGCAGTACGGCATCCAGATCCCGTCCACCGGCTTTGCCTACTGGATGCTGCAGACGCTGACCACGCCCAATGACGTGCTGCTGGCCAACGAGGCCGGCACCCAGGTCACGCTGGACAGCCCCAAGGTAGTGGAGGCGCTGGACTACTGGGTGGGCCTGGTCAAGGAAGGCGTGCACCCGGCCGGCGTGGTGGAGTGGGGCACGACGCCCAAGGACTTCATGGAAAAGAAGGCCGCCATCATCGTCACCACCACGGGCAACCTGACCAATATCCGCGCCAATGCCAAATTCGACTTCGGCGTGGGCCAGATCGCAGGCAATGTGCGCAAGGGCTCGCCCACGGGCGGCGGCAATTTCTACCTGTTCAAGAAGGCGCCCAGGGAGCAGCAGGAGGCGGCCTTCCAGTTCATGAAGTGGGTCACCCAGCCCCCGCTGGCCGCGCAGTGGAGCATGGACAGCGGCTACGTTGCCGTCTCGCCCGCCGCCTATGACACGCCCGCGCTCAAGAAGTACGGCCAGGACTTCCCGCAGGCCTTGGTGGCGCGCGACCAGCTGCCCGTGTCGGTGGCCGAGTTCTCCACGCATGAGAACCAGCGCGTGACCAAGGTGCTCAACGACGCCGTGCAGGCCGCCCTCAACGGCAGCAAGACCTCGGCCCAGGCCCTGCAGGATGCGCAAAAGGAAGCAGACCGCATCCTGCGCCGCTACAGGTGATGGCGCAGTGCCGCTGACCGCATGAGCTCCGCTCCCGCCTCCCTTGTCCGCGGCCGCCAGGCCGTCCATGCCTGGCTGATGCTGCTGCCGGCGCTGGTGCTGCTGGTGGCCTTCACGCACTGGCCGGCCGTGGCCACGCTGATCGACAGCCTGCATGCCACGCAGCGCGGCGGCCAGCCGGGGCCATGGGTGGGGCTGGAGAACTACGCCGTGATGGTGGACGACCCGGTGTTCTGGCAGGCCGTGCGCAACAACCTGTGGTTTGCGGCGGCCACGATTCCGCTGTCCATGGCACTGGCGCTGGCCATGGCGCTGTGGGTCAACGAGAGGCTGGCCGGCCGCGCCTTCGTGCGCATGGCGTATTTCACGCCCACGGTGCTGCCCATGATTGCCGTGGCCAACATCTGGCTGTTCTTCTACACGCCGCAGTACGGGCTGCTGGAGCAGCTGCGCGGCGCACTGGGCCTTCCCGCGCACAACTGGCTGGGCGATCCGTCCACGGCGCTGGCCTGCGTGACCGTGGTGGCGGTGTGGAAGGAGGCGGGCTTTTTCATGATCTTCTACCTGGCCGCGCTGCAGACCCTCAACCCCAGCCTCAAGGAGGCGGCGGCCATCGAGGGGGCCTCGCGCTGGTACTTCCTGCGCCGCGTGCAGTGGCCGCTGCTGATGCCGACCACGCTGTTCGTGCTGGTCAATGCGGTGATCAATGCCTTCCGCCTGGTGGACCATCTCTTCATCCTCACGCGCGGCGGGCCGGACAACGCCTCCACGCTGCTGCTCTATCACCTCTACGAAGTGGGCTTCAAGTTCTGGGACACGGGCTATGCGGCGGCCCTGACCGTGGTGCTGGTCGCCGTGCTGGCGGCCGTGGCGCTGCTGCAGTTCTTCGTGCTCGACAAGAAGGTGCACTACCAATGAGCGCCGCACCCATTGCCCCGCGCCATGCGCCGCCCGCGCTGTACGGCGCCACCTGGCTGGATACGCTGGCCGCCTGGCTGCTGGCCCTGCTGTGGATACTGCCGCTGGCCTATGCGTTCTGGACGGCCTTCCATCCGCCCGAATACTCGGCACGCTTCGACCTGGCCGCGCCCTGGACGCTGGAGAACTTTCGCCGTGCCTGGCAGGCCGCGCCCTTTGCGCGCTATTTCCTGAACACGGCCGTGCTGGTGGTCATGATTTTGGCGGCCCAGCTGGTGCTGGGCACGCTGGCCGCCTATGCCTTTGCGCGCTACCGCTTTCGCGGCCAGGGCCTGGCCTTTGCCCTGGTGCTGGTGCAGCTGATGATCATGCCGGACATCCTGCTGGTGGCGAACTACCGGACCCTGTCGCGCCTGGGCGCCGTCGATACGCTGCTGGGCATCGGCCTGCCGTACTTCGCATCGGCCTTTGCCATCTTTTTGCTGCGCCAGACCTTCCTGGGCATTCCCCGGGAACTGGACGAGGCCGCGCGGGTGGAGGGCGCCAGCACCCTGCAGATCCTGTGGCGCGTCTACGTGCCGCTGGCGCGGCCCGTGTACCTGGCGTTTGCGCTGGTGTCGGTGAGCTTTCACTGGAACAACTTCCTGTGGCCGCTGATCATCACCAACAGCGTGCAGGCGCGCCCGCTCACGGTGGGGCTGCAGGTGTTCTCCAGCGTGGAGTCTGGCGTGGAATGGGCCACCATCACGGCCGCCACGCTGATGAGCTCGGGCCCGCTGCTGGTGGCCTTCGTGCTGTTCCAGCGCCAGTTCGTGCAGAGCTTCATGCGTGCGGGGATCAAGTGAGGGCGGTGCTAAAGTTCCTTGTCCCAGCCTTTCACCCCGAGGTCCACCATGTCCGGTCCCGCATCCGCAGGTCTGTTCATCTACGCCAAGCAGCCCGACAGGCTGGCGCTGTTCTACATGGAGGTGCTGGCCATGCGCATGCTGCACCACACGAGCGAGCTCATGGTGCTGCAGTCGCCGGACCTGCAACTGGTGCTGCACGCCATTCCCGAGGCGATTGCGCGGCACATCACCATCACCGAGCCACCCCAGCCGCGCGAGAACGTGGCCATCAAGTTCTTTGCCACCGTGAAAAGCTTTGCGGCCGTGCGCCCCCTGGTCATCGCGCATGGCGGCCAGCTGTGGGAGCAGTCCTGGCTGGGCCCGGGCTTTCGCGTCTGCAACGCCATGGACCCCGAAGGCAACCTGTTCCAGCTGCGCGAGCCGCTGTCCGCATGATGCAGATCCTCACCTGGAACACCCAATGGTGCCTGGGCCTGGACGGCCGCATGGACCCGGAGCGCATCGTGGCGCATGCACTGTCCATGGCCGATATCGACGTGCTGTGCCTGCAGGAAATCGCCATCCACTATCCCGGCCTGCAGGGTGCGCCCGGCGACCAGGTGGCGCAGATCCGCCAGGCCCTGCCCGAAGGCTGGAAGGTCTTCTTCGGCGCCGCCGTGGACGAGTTCACGGCCGTGGGCCGGCAGCGCTTCGGCAACCTGGTGGCCACGCGCCTGCCGGTGCTGCAACTGGCCCACCACCGCCTGCCGTATCCGCACGACGGCGGCGTGCGCAGCATGCCGCGCTGCTGCACGGCGGCCACGGTGATGGATGCCGCGCTGGGCCCCGTGCGGGTGATGAGCACCCACCTCGAATATTTCTCGCGCCGCCAGCGCATGGCCCAGGCGCTGGCGCTGCGTTCCCTGCAGATCGAGGCCCTGGGCCAGGCCGAGGCGCCGCCCCAGCCAGCCAGCGACGGCTCGCCCCAGCAGACCAAGCCGCACACGCCGCATGCCGTGCTCTGCGGCGACTTCAACTTCGAGCCGCACGAGGATGAATACGCCGGCCTGTCCGCCCCCTGGGCGGCCGGCGAGCAGGGCGCCCTGAGCGCAGGCCAATGGCACAACAGCTGGAGCGTGCTGCACCCGGACCAGCCCCAGCCGCCCACCTTCCGGTTGTTCGACCGCCAGTGGGGCCCCGAGCCCGGCGCCTGCGACTTCGCCTGGGTCAGCGACAGCCTGCGCGGCCATGTGCGCGGCTGGGCCGTGGACAGCGACACAAGGCTCTCCGACCACCAGCCCGTGCTGCTGCAGCTGGATTGATCCAGGTCACGGACCGCCGCCAAGCCGGCCTTGGCCTACAGACAGTGCCGCAGGCCTGCTCCAAGGTCATGGGGACTGTTTTGAAGGAGCATCCATGAGCCCCAATCCGCTGTCCACGATTCTTCACCGCACCTGGTGGGTGCTGCTGCTGCGCGGCCTGGTCGCCATCGCCTTCGGCGTGCTGACCTGGGCGCAGCCGGCGGTATCGCTGGCGGCGCTGGTGCTGACCTTCGGTGCCTTCACCTTCGTCGATGGCCTGCTGGGCGTGTATTCGGCCATCCAGGGGCGCGACCAGATGCGCCATTGGTGGGTGCTGCTGCTGTGGGGCCTGGCCGGCGTGGTGGTGGGCGTGCTCACCGTGGTCGCGCCCGGCGTCACGGCCCTGGTGATGACGCTGTACATCGGCGCCTGGGCCCTGGTCACGGGCCTGCTGCAGATCGTGGCGGCCGTGCGGCTGCGCAAGGAGATCACGGGCGAGTGGCTGCTGATCCTGGGCGGCGTGCTGTCCGTGCTGTTCGGCGCCTTCGTGCTGGCCCAGCCGGGCGCGGGCATGATGGCCATGCTCTGGGTGCTGGCCACTTATGCGGTGGTCTTCGGCGTGCTCATGGTGCTGCTGTCCTTCAAGCTCAAGAAGGGCATACGCCATTCTTCCTGAGCCGCTGGCCCAAAGGCGGACAATGCCGGCTCCATGATCGAATCCCGGCGACCTTCCCCCTTCATGCGTCTTCCCCGCGCGGCCCTGGCGGCCGCGCTGCTGTTCGCGGCGGCCGGTGCCGCCCAGGCGCTGCCCAGCTTTTCCGAAGTCCGCGAAGGCCACCGCTCCTCCGAGACCGAACTGCTCTCGCGCGAGGGCGAGGTGCTGCAGCGCCAGCGCACCGACGCCAGCGTGCGCCGTGGCGACTGGGTAGCCCTGGCCGACATCTCTCCCGCGCTGCGCACGGCCCTGGTGCTCAGCGAGGACAAGCGCTTCTACGAGCACAGCGGCGTGGACTGGGCGGCCGTGTCCGCCGCCGCCTGGGGCAACCTCTGGAACCAGCGCACGCGCGGCGCCAGCACCATCACCATGCAGTTGGCGGGCCTGCTGGACGGCGACTGGCGCCAGGGCCCGGGCGGGCGCAGCGTGGTGCAGAAACTGGGCCAGACCGTCTCTGCCCAGGTGCTGGACCGGCGCTGGCGCAAGGACCAGATCCTGGAGGCCTACCTGAACCTGGTGCCCTTCCGGGGCGAGATCGTGGGCATCGATGCGCTGTCGCGCACCCTGTTCGGCAAGGCCGCGCACGGGCTGGACGCGCGCGAGGCCGCCATTGCCGCCGCCCTGGTGCGCGCGCCCAACGCCTCGCCCGAGCGCGTGGGCCGGCGCGCCTGCGGCGTGCTGCAGTCGCTGGCGCCCGAGGATGTGGCGGCGCGCGACTGCACGGCCATGGAACTGCTCACCGCCAGCGTGCTGCTGCGCCGGCAATGGGCGGCCAGCGAAGGCCAGGCCCCGCATCTGGCGCGCCGCCTGCTGGCCGAGCCGCAGTCCAAAGGCCAGGCCCGCGTGCGATCCACGCTGAGCGCGCCCGTGCAGCGCTTTGCCGTGCAAAGCCTGCAGCAGCAACTGCGTGAGCTGCAGGGCCGCAATGTGGAGGACGGCGCCATCGTCGTGCTGGACAACGCCACGGGCGAGGTGCTGGCCTGGGTGGGATCGTCGGGCGAATTGAGCCAGGCGGCCGAGGTGGATGGCGTCACGGCCATGCGCCAGCCCGGCTCCACGCTCAAGCCCTTTCTCTATGCCCAGGCGATTGCCGAGCGGCGGCTGACGGCGGCCTCGCTGATCGAGGATTCATCGGCCCACATTCCCACGCAGAACGGGCTCTACATCCCTCAGAACTACGACCGGCGCTTCAAGGGCTGGGTCTCGGCGCGCACTGCGCTGGCGTCGTCGCTCAACGTGCCGGCCGTGCGCACCCTGGTCATGGTCACGCCCGATGCCTTCTTCTCGCAACTGCAGCGCCTGGGCCTGCCGCTGCGCGAAAGCGGCGGCTACCACGGCTTCAGCCTGGCGCTGGGCAGTGCCGAGGTGCCGCTGCTGCAGCTCGCCAACGCCTACCGCGCCCTGGCCAACGGCGGGCAGCTGACGCCCGTGCGCTGGGCGGTGCAGCCCACGGGCGCGGGGTCCGCAGCGCAAAAGCCGGCTGCGCCCGTGCAGGCCATCGACGCACGCGCGGCCTTCATCGTGGGCGACATCCTGTCCGATCCCATGGCGCGCGCGCCCACCTTCGGCACCGACAGCGTGCTGGCCACGCGCTTCTGGACGGCCGTCAAGACCGGCACCAGCAAGGACATGCGCGACAACTGGGCCGTGGGCTGGTCGCAGCGCTACACCGTGGGCGTGTGGGTGGGCAATGCGCGCGGCGAGGCCATGCACTCGGTCAGCGGCACCAGCGGCGCGGCACCTGTCTGGGCCGCCGTGATGGGCTTCCTGCATGCCCGCACGCCCAGCCGCGCGCCCAAGGCGCCGGCGGGCGTGCTGCAGCAGGCCGTGCGTTTCGGCCCCGATGCGTCGGGCCTGCCGCTGGAGAGCGCGCGCAGCGAGTGGTTCGTGGCGGGCACGCAGCAGAGCCTGTTCGCCATGGCGGGCAGCGGCCTGCCTGCCGCATCCGCATCGACACGCGGGACTTCGGCCGCCTCGCCCGTGCGCATTGCGCGCCCGGCCAACGGCACCATCCTCGCGCTGGACCCCGACATTCCGCCAGACCGCCAGCGCGTGCAGCTGTCGGCTCGCCCGGCAGGCACGGCCGCCACGCAGGAATGGCAGGACGCCAGCCTGCGCTGGCGCATGGTCAGTGCTGCCGCGCCCGGCGCGGCCGAGCCGCCGCCCAAGGAGATCGGCCGGGGGGCTGCCGCCGCCTGGATGCCCTGGCCCGGCCGCCACCGGCTGGAACTGGTCGATGCCAAGGGGCAGGTGCTGGACAGCGTGCAGGTGGAGGTGCGCGGCGCCGGCGTGGTGGCTTCGCGCGCGGGCGGGCGCTGAACGCCGCAGTGCGGCCCCAGGGCAGCCTCAGGGCAGCATCAGGGCCGAGCCCGCACGAAGCGCTGCTCGGTCACGGTCTCGCCCCATTGCTGGCCCGGCCATTCCTCGGCCAGGGTGAAGCCTGACGATTCGTAGAGCCGGCGCGCCGCATCCAGGCCGCTGAACGTCCACAGCTGGGTGGCCTCGAAGGCCTGCTGGTCGCAGAACGCCAGGGCCTGCTGCAGCAGCTGGCGCCCCGTGCCGGCGCCGCGCAGGCCGTCGTCCAGGATGAACCAGCGCAGGTGCGCCTGGCGGTCCTCGGGGTGCTTGGCCAGGTCCTCGCCATCGATGGCCACGGAGCCCACGACGCGGTCGCCGTCCAGCGCCGTCCACAGCTGGTTGCAGGGTTTGTCCAGCCGGCTAGCGAACTCGGCCAGGCCGCTGGCCACGCGGCTTTCGAAGAAGACGCCGAAACCTGCGTGGCGTGCATAGAAGCGCGCATGCATTTCCACGATGCGGCCGATGCAGCCGGGCCGGTATCCGGGCAGGACCTGTATCTGCGCGGGTGCGGGCAGGGGCTCCTCCTGCCGATGCGCCTGCAGTGCCTGGGCGTAGAGGGCCAGCCCGCGCGAGACCGCCTGTTGCTGCGGCGGCTGCATGCGGTCCAGCGCGGCCGTCACCTGCTGGCGCCCGAAGGCCTCGATGGCGGCCAGCGTGCGCCGGCCCTTGGCGGTGAGGGCCAGCCGCTTGACGCGGCCGTCCTCGCCATCGGCGGTTTCCTTCAGCTCGCCGGCCTCCACCAGCTTGCGCACCATGCGGCTGACGCTGGATTTCTCCAGCCCCAGCGCCTGGGCCAGCTGCGAGGCCGCCATGGACCCCTGCGCGCCGATCTCCAGGATGGCGTGCACGGCCGAGGGCGGATAGTCCGTGGCCGCCAGCGTGGCCTGCATGAAGCCCAGCTCGCGCACCATCTGGCGCGAGGCGGCGCGGATGTCGTCCACCAGGGAAAGATCGTGCTGCGGCATGGGTGCTCCTTGGGGCCGTGCAGGGTTTGAATATGGTTGCATGGTACAACCATAAATGCCGCTGCGCATCTGTTGATGCAGCGATGCATACCCCAGGCGCAAAAAAGCCGCCCGGCGCATGCGGGCGGCTGAGGCCTGGCGCAGATGCGCAAGGCTCAATTGACCATCAGGCGGAACGGCCAGACATAGGCCTGCAGCGTCACGAAGATGCCCATCAGGCAGGCCAGGGCGACGGAGTGGAAGAACACGTAGCGCAGGATGTCGCCCTCGTGGTTGAACCAGCGCGTGGCCGTGGAGGCGACGACGATGGACTGCGCATCGATCATCTTGCCCATCACGCCGCCCGAGCTGTTGGCCGCGCCCATGAGGTTGGGCGACAGGCCCAGCTGCTCGGCCGCCACCTTCTGCATGCCGCCGAACAGCACGTTCGATGCCGTGTCCGAACCCGTGAGCGCCACGCCCAGCCAGCCCATCAGCGTGCCGAAGAAGGGGTAGAACACGCCCGTGTTGGCGAAGGCCAGGCCCAGCGTGGTGTCGGTGCCCGAGTAGCGCGTCAGCGTGCCCAGCGCCAGCATCAGCACGATGGTGATGAGCGAATAACGCACCAGCCAGAGGGTGCGCACGAACTGGCTGACCAGTTGCACGGGGTTGTACTTCATGACCAGGCCGCCCACGATGGCCGACAGCAGGATGCCCGTGCCCGTGGCCGACAGCAGGTTCAGCGTGTAGATGGCGCCTTCCTTGGTGGGCTGGCGCACGACGGGCGGCACCTTCTCGACCATGTTGTGCAGGCCTTCCATGGGAAAGGCCGGTGCGAACAGGCCATTGAGCGCTGCCTTGACCGAGGGCAGGCCCCAGATGAAGACGAAGACCGTGAGGATGGCCCAGGGCGTCCAGGCGCGGATCACGTCGGCGCGCGGGTGCTGGGTCACGGCGCGGGGCGCCTGGGCCTCGCCGCCGCTGCTCTCATGGCCCTTGAGCGAGGTCGAGCGCCAGATGGTCCTGGGCTGCCATATGCGCAGGAAGCCGACCGTGCAGACCATGGAGACGATGGCCGCGATGATGTCCACCAGCTCGGGTCCGATGAAGTTGGACACCAGGTACTGCGGAATGGCGAAGGACACGCCGGTCACCAAAATGATGGGCCAGATCTCCATCATGGCCTTGCGCCCGGCAAAGGCCCAGATCAGCCAGAACGGCACCAGCACCGAGAAGAACGGCAGCTGGCGGCCGACCATGGCCGTGACCTCCATCAGGTCGTAGCCATGGACCTTGGCCAGCGTGATCACCGGCGTGCCCAGCGCGCCGAAGGCCACGGGCGCGGTATTGGCGATCAGCGACAGGCCCGAGGCGGCCAGCGGCGAAAAGCCCAGGCCGATGAGGATGGCCGCCGTCACGGCCACGGGCGTGCCGAAGCCGGCCGCGCCCTCGAAGAAGGCGCCGAAGGCGAAGGCGATCAGCAGCAGCTGGATGCGCCTGTCCTCGGTGATGCCGGCAATGGAGTCCTGCAGGATCTTGAAGCTGCCGTTCTTCTCGGTCAGCTGGTGCAGGAAGATGATGTTCAGAACGATCCAGCCGATGGGCAGCAGCCCCGTGAAGCCGCCGAACAGCGCCGCGCGCCCGGCCATGCCGGCCGGCATGTTGTAGACGAAGACCGCGATCACCAGCGCGGCAACCAGCCCGGCGCCGGCCGCCAGATGGGCCTTCATGTGCAAAAAGCCCAGTCCCACCAGCATGACCACGACCGGAATGGCCGCAAGCAGTGTGGACAGCCACATGTTGGAAAGAGGGTCGTAGACCTGTTGCCAAACCATAGGAGCTTCTCCTGAAGAGTTTTTAGGATGTTGTGCGGGGCGGATCGTTACTCCCATGGCGGTTTGGCGCACTAGCGTTAGCCCTGGGTTGGGCTGCGAGAGAGAAAATTTCAATCGGCGCACAAATCACTTCAAACCCGAACGGGTGGCCGGAGCCCGCGCACGGCACTACCATGCTCGGCAGTCCCGCGGCATGCGGGTTCCAGAAAGCCAGAAAACGTGTCCACCGACCTTTCCAAAATCACCTGCATCGAAGACCTGCGCGTCGTGGCCCAGCGCCGCGTGCCGCGCATGTTCTATGACTACGCCGATTCGGGTTCCTACACCCAGGGCACCTACCGCGCCAACGAGGACGACTTCCACCGGATCAAGCTGCGCCAGCGCGTGGCCGTGAACATGGAGGGGCGCAGCACGCGCACCACCATGATCGGAGAGCAGGTCGCCATGCCCGTGGCCATCGCGCCCACGGGCCTGACCGGCATGCAGCATGCCGACGGCGAGATCCTGGGCGCGCGCGCGGCCAAGGCCTTCGGCATTCCGTTCACGCTGTCCACCATGAGCATCTGCTCCATCGAGGACATTGCCGAGCACACGGGCCGCCATCCGTTCTGGTTCCAGCTCTATGTGATGCGCGACCGCCGGTTCATGGAGCGCCTGATCGAGCGTGCCCGCGCGGCCAACTGCTCGGCCCTGGTGCTGACGCTGGACCTGCAGATCCTGGGCCAGCGCCACAAGGACATCAAGAACGGCCTGTCCACGCCACCGAAGCCCACGCTGCGCAACCTGGCCAACCTGGCGACCAAGCCGCACTGGTGCCTGGGCATGCTGGGCACCAAGCGCCGCACCTTCGGCAACATCGTCGGACATGTGGATGGCGTGGCCGACATGAGTTCGCTGTCGTCGTGGACCGCCAGCCAGTTCGATCCCAGCCTGAACTGGGGCGACGTGGAGCGCATCAAGAAGCTCTGGGGCGGCAAGCTCATCCTCAAGGGCATCATGGACGCCGAGGACGCGCGCCTGGCGGCCGACAGCGGCGCCGACGCGCTCGTCGTCAGCAACCACGGCGGGCGCCAGCTCGACGGCGCACCCTCGTCCATCGAGGCGCTGCCGGGCATTGCCGAGGCGGCGGGCAAGGACATCGAGGTCTGGATGGACGGCGGCATCCGCAGCGGGCAGGACGTGCTCAAGGCGCGTGCCCTGGGCGCCCAGGGCACCATGATCGGCCGCAGCTTCCTCTACGGCCTGGGTGCCTACGGCGAGCATGGCGTGACGCGCGCCCTGCAGATCATCCAGAAGGAGCTGGAGACCACCATGGCCTTCTGCGGCCACACGCAGATCGATACCGTGGACCGCAGCATCCTGCTGCCCGGAACCTATCCGGGCGCCGTGCGCTGAACCGGCAAAAGCTGCACGAGAAAAGGACCGCCTCGGCGGTCCTTTTCTCCTTTCAGGCTGCGCCTCAGGCTTGGGCAGGTACGCGCCGGTTTTCCGGCTGCGCCGCCACCAGCCGGCCCGCCGCATGCAGCACGGCCAGGATGGACGCGGTCACGATGTTGGCATGGCGCCCCGCACCGAAGCGTGTGCCCGCCACGCCGGGCAGGGCGGCCTCGACGATGGCCAGCGCCGTGGCGCCGGCGCCCTGGCCCAGGCTGCGCTCCTCGTAGTGGTCTATGCGCAGCGCCACGCCCAGGTGCTGGCCGATGGCAGCGGCCACGGCGTCGATGGGACCGCTGCCATCGCCATGCAGCTGCATTCGAAGCCCGTCCGTCCGCACCACTTCCAGCGCAATGCCCTGGCCCTTGGCGCTGTCGAACAGATGGTGGCTGTGGTAGCGCCAGGGAAGCTGCCGGGGTGCGAGGTAGGTGGACTCGAACAGCTCCCACAGGTCTTCACTGGCCAGCTCGGCCTCGCTGGCGTCGGCCTGGCGCTGCACCACGGCGCTGAATTCCACCTGCATGCGCCGGGGCATGGTCACGCCATGGTCGCGCTGCAGCAGGAAGGCGATGCCGCCCTTGCCTGACTGGCTGTTGACGCGCACGATGCTGTCGTAGGTGCGGCCCAGGTCCTGCGGGTCGATGGGCAGGTAGGGGACGCGCCAGGGCGCATCGGGCCGTTGCACCGCAAAGCCCTTGGCGATGGCGTCCTGGTGCGAGCCCGAGAACGCCGTGAACACCAGGTCGCCCACATAGGGGTGGCGCGGGTGGATGGGCAGGGCCGTGCATTCCTCCGCAATGCGCGCCACGGCGGCGATGTCCGAGAAGTCCAGTCCCGGCGCGATGCCCTGCGTGTACAGGTTGAGCGCCAGCGTCACCACATCGAGGTTGCCGCTGCGCTCGCCATTGCCGAACAGGCAGCCTTCCACGCGCTGGGCGCCGGCCAGCAGCGCCTGCTCGGCGCAGGCCACGCCCGTGCCCCGGTCGTTGTGCGGGTGCACGGACAGCACGATGTGCTCGCGCCGCTCCAGGCGGCGGTGCATCCACTCGATCTGGTCGGCGAAGACATTGGCCGTGCTCACCTCCACCGTGGTCGGCAGGTTGATGATCATGGGCCGCGTGGGGCCTGCATCCCAGGCGCGGATGGCCGCGTTGCACACGGCCAGCGACACGTCGAGCTCGGCCATGCAGAAGGTCTCGGGCGAGTACTGCAGAACCCATTCGGTCTCGGGGTGGGCATCGGTGAGTTCGCGCAGCAGGGCGATGTGGTGCTCCACCATGGCGATGATCTCGGGCACCTGCATGCCGAAGACGATCTCGCGCCAGGCCGGTGCCACGGCGTTGTAGAAGTGCACGATGGCGCGCCGCGCGCCGGCCACGCTGTCCACCGTGGCGCGGATCAGGTCCTCGCGCAGCTGGGTGATGACCATGGGCGTCACGTCGGCGGGGATCAGCCCTTCGTCGATCAGGTGGCGCACGATGGCGTAGTCGGTCTGCGAGGCAGAGGGAAAGCCCACCTCGATCTCCTTGAAGCCTATGCGCACCAGCTCGTGGAACAGGCGCAGCTTGCGCTCGCGGTTCATGGGCTCGAACAGGGCTTGGTTGCCGTCGCGCAGGTCGGTGGACAGCCACACGGGCGCCTGGCTCAGCTGGCGCGAAGGCCATTGGCGGTCGGGCAGGTCGACGGCGGGGAAGGGAAGGTATCTGGACGCGGGATTCTTCAGCATGCGGGCCTCGCAGGAAACGCTGGGTATGCAGCCACCGGATCGGCCGGCAGCCCCGCTCTCCTGGCTTCCCGGTGTGGGGAAGCTGCGCCAGGCCGGGATCAGGGAGAGTCGGTGCGAAATGCGGCGCCTGCGCAGGCGCCCGGACCCCGGCCATGGGCCAGGGATGGTAGGGAGGGCGAGGGCAGGCGGTGCATGGTGCGATGGCGGTGAATCACAGGGAACGGGTGCCAGTTTGCGGGCAGGGCATTTGTCTGTCTTTATAGAATTTCTCATTTTCTCCATGGATCTGGACAAACATGCGCACTGCCGCCGACTTGCCCGCCGTGCCCTGTGGCCATGCCGGCCTGCCTGAGCTGCAGGCTGCCGCGCCCTTGCCCGTCACGGGCGTGGCCGGCGACTACCCGGCCGGGATGGAAGTGCAGGAGCACTCCCACGAATGCTGCCAACTGCTCTATGCCGTTCAGGGCGTGCTGGAGGTGCGCGCGCGCAGCGGGCGCTGGGTGGTGCCGCCCACGCGCGGCGTCTGGCTGTGCTCGGGCGTGCCGCACAGCCTGCGCATGCGTGGTGCCGTGCAGGTGCGCAGCCTGTTCGTGGATGCCCAGGCGGCGCAGGGGCTGCCGGTGGCGGACTGCGTGATCGAGGTCTCGCCGCTATTGCGCGAGCTGATCAGCGAGGTCGCGCGCTGGCCGGCGGCGCCGCAGCGCGGACAGGATGAAACGAGGAACCGGCTGGTCGTCGAACTGCTGCTGCAGGAATTGCGCCAGCCGCCTGTCGTGCCATTTCACCTGCCCTGGCCGCAGGATGCGCGCATGGCGGCTGTCTGCCGCGCGCTGGCCGAAGAAGGCCAGGCCGTGGGCCAGGGCGGTGAACGGGCTGAAAACCTGGCCGCCACGGCCGCCGACTGGGCCGCACGGCTGGCCATGGGCGAGAAGACTTTCCACCGCCATTTCCTGCAGGCCACCGGCCTGAGTTTCGGCCGCTGGCGGCAGCGCGCGCGGCTGCTGTCGTCCATGCAGGCCCTGCTGGCCGGCCGGCCCATCGTGCAGGTGGCGCTGGAGGCCGGCTATGAAAGCCACAGCGCCTATTCGCTGGCCTTCAGGCGCCAGTTCGGCATGCCGCCCTCGGCCTTCGGGGCAGGGGGCGGGCAGCCGTAGCGGCACCGGTGGCCGCGGATCAGGAAGCCTTCCAGATGATGTAGTCGGCCTGGTACTGCACCACCTGCTTTTGGCCCAGCGTGGAGCTGTTGCAGGCCATGGCCGGCGCCACGCCGCCGCGCGTGGCCACGCGCTGGATATAGGTCACGCCCTGCATGGCGCCCATGCCGGTGGCAGGTTCGGCCTTGACCAGTTGCAGGGGGATGTTGCCTGCGCTGGACGGAGCCACCGCGACCTGGGTGGCCGTGACCTTGGAGCCGTCCTGGTGCGCCCAGGTGGCGGGCGGGCCGAAGTAGCGGCCGATGACGCGGCCCTGGCGGTCCGTCAGGCGGGCATCGGGGCCGACGAAGGCCCACTCCTGCTCCATCGCCTGGTCCTTCTTGGCGCGGCACTCGTAGGTGATCTGGCCGATGCCGACGGTTTCCATGGCGACCTTGTGGCCTGCGGGCACCTGCACGGCGGCCGGCAGGCCGGACTGGGAATAGCTCTTGCTCATGTCCATGGAGGAGCAGGCGCCAAGCGTCAGTGCAGCCATGGTGGCCAGGCCGAGGGGGAGGATGTAGCTCATGAGGTTCTCCAGGTCGAGGGGTTGAGGGATGTCGCCTTGGACCGCTGTCCGGGGCGCGACACACGGAATACGCAGCATGGGTGAGGTTGGATTCACCTGGGTGCAAAAAAAATTTATCCGCATCCGGTTCGCAATGTGCTGCGTATTGCCCAGTGAGAGCCGGCGCAGGCCGGCAGACCGGTACCAGACCCCCTGCAGGCCACCGATATGACCCCTGCAGCCGATTGAAGGACACGACAAGCCCCCCGGGGCGGCGACGCAACAGTGCGGGCCACGGGGCCGCCCGCTCGCCCACAATGCGTGCATGGGCACCACACCAACCGACCAAGAGCTGATGGACCTTCTGGACCGCATCGCAGCGCAGGACGAGCCCGCGCTCCGCAGCCTGTACGAGGCCACCTCGTCCCGGCTGTACGGGCTTGCGCTGCGCATCCTGCGGCACAAGGACTGGGCCGAAGACGTGCTGCAGGACAGCTACCTGCACATCTGGCGCAGCGCCTCGGGCTACCGGGGCTCGCTGAGCCCGCCGCTGGCCTGGATGGGCCTGGTGGTGCGCAGCAGGGCGCTGGACTTCCTGCGCCGGCGCCGCGCCGAACGCCTGCACCTGAACGAGGAGTTCGATGAGGCGCAACTGGCGGCCCATGGCGGCGGGAGCGATGAAAGCCAGGGCCCGCTGCAACTGGCCGAGGCCAGCGAGCAGGCGGTGGCGCTGTACCAGTGCCTGGAGCGGCTGGAAGGCCGCCAGCGCGAGGTGGTCAGCCTGGCCTACCTGCGTGACCTCAGCCACGGCGAACTGGCCGGCCAGCTGCAGTTGCCGCTGGGCACGGTCAAAACCTGGATCCGGCGCGGCCTGGAGCAGTTGCGCCGCTGCCTCTCGCGCCATGCGTGATGCAGATGACATGCTCTGAGCGGCCCAAGGATTTGCCATGAATATTTCCCGACACCCCGAACTGCTGGACCGGCTGGCCGCCGCATACGCCCTGGGCACGCTGCGCGGTGCGGCACGCCGCCGCTTCGAGCAACTGGCCCGTGACCAGGCCCCGGTGCGCGCCGCCGCCCTGCTGTGGCAGGGCCGCTGGTCGGCCCTGTCCGAAATGCAGGCTCCCGTGCGCCCCGACGATGCGGTCTGGGTCCGCATCGACAACCTGCTGCAGGCCGAAAAAGCCCGCGCCGCCCAGCCGCACCGGCGGCGCGCCGTTGATGGGCAAGGCCTGGACGAACGCGCGAAATCCGGCGTGGGCCGTGCCCTGGCCTGGTGGCGCGGCGCGGCCCTGCTGGGCGCCTGCGCCACCGTGGCGGCCGTGGCCGTGGGGCTGTGGTCGCACCAGGACCTGCGCCAAAGCGGTGAGCGCCAGCTGGCCGTGCTGCGCAACCAGCTGCAGGCCGCCCAGGTCGCGCTGCAGGCAACGCCCCAGATCCAGTACGTGGCCGTGCTGGCCGACGACAAGGCCGATGCCTCCATGCTCGTGACCTTCGACCCCGGCAAGAACAGCCTGGTGCTGCAGCGCGTGGGCGACTTCCACGAGGCCGCAGACAAATCGCTGCAGCTGTGGGCCCTGCCGCCCCAGGGCGGCCCGCAGTCGCTGGGCGTGCTGGGACGCGACAAGCTCGTGAAGCTGACGGCAGCGGCCGCCGAAGTCCAGGGCGTGCCTGCCCTGGCCATCAGCCTGGAGCCCAAGGGCGGCGTGCCCAGCCAGACCGGACCCACGGGACCGGTGCTGTTCAAGGGCGCGCTGATCCGGCGCGACCTGTAGCGCGCCGCGCAGGCCCGCTCGCCATTGGCGACGGCCGTGCTGCTGCACAACGCAGCCTGCTTGCCCTGGCCAGAGCAGGGCGCGCGTGCAGCGTTGGCTGGCCGGCCTCTGTTTCGCTGCCGGGCGCGGCAGCCTTCTCCAAGTGCGTGCGCCTGGTGCCCGACCGGCGGCTATGCTGGCCGGCACTCAGTCGCCCGCGCCATGCCGGCGGTGCCTTCCCTTTTTTGCCGACATGCTTTCTTCCCTCCAAGACCTGACCTGGCTGTGGGTGCCCGTGGTGCTGTTCGCCGCAGCCGCCCAGACTGTGCGCAATACGGCCCAGCGCTCGCTGACCTCCGAACTCGGCACCCTGCCGGCCACCCTGGTGCGCTTTCTCTACGGCCTGCCGTTTGCCGGCATCTACCTGCTGGCGCTGTACCTGGGAGGGGACGGGGCCTGGGCGCTGCCCCGGTTCTCCTGGGCCTACCTGGGCTGGATCGCGCTGGGCGCCTTCTTCCAGGTAGCGGCCACGGCGGCCTTGCTGCTGGCCATGAAGGAGCGCAACTTCGCCGTGGCCGTCACCCTGTCCAAGACCGAGGTGCTGCAGGTCGCCCTGTTCGCAGGCCTCTTCCTGCACGAGCTGCCCACGGCCGTGGCCCTGCTGGCCATGGCGCTGGCCACCTTGGGCGTGCTCATCCTGTCGCTGCCGCCGCGCGGCCAGATGCTGTCGCTGTCGGCCTGGGCCAGCCGCTCGGCGCTCTATGGCCTGGCCTGTGGCGCCTGCTTTGCCATCGCCACCGTGGGCTACCGGGGCGGCGCCGTGGAGCTGGCGCGCCTGGGCGAGATATCTCCCTGGCTGTCGGGCGCCTGGGGCGTGCTGACAGCCCAGCTCATGCAGACCCTGGGCCTGGGCGCCTGGATTGCGCGCACCCACGCGCAGGGCCTGCGCCCCATCTTCCGCGCCTGGCGCGTGTCGCTGCTGGCCGGCGGCATGGGCGCGGCCGCCTCGCTGGCCTGGTTCACCGCCTACGCCCTGCAAGGCGCCGCGCCCGTGCGCACGCTGGGCATGGTCGAGGTGGTGTTCAGCTACATCGTCTCGCGCCGCGTGCTCAGCGAAAGCCTGAGCCGCCAGGAGAAGATCGGCATGGCTCTGATGGTGCTGGGACTGGTGCTGATCTGCCTGCAGGGATGAATGGTCCAGGGCCTGTGGGAACAAGCCCTGCAGGCTGTATGAATGCACAGTTGCCGCAATAATGGCGGCGTGCCTGAAACGACACCCACGACACCCGCAAGCCCTGCCGATGCTGCGCCTGCGCGCCGCATCGCCCACCTGGACATGGACGCCTTCTATGCCTCGGTGGAGCTGCTGCGCTATCCGCAGCTCAAGGGGCTGCCCGTGGTCATCGGCGGCGGGCGCCGCGCGCATGACGAGGCGCTGGATGCGCGCTACGCCGGGCGGCTGCACGAGATTCCGGTGGACGAGTTCTCGCGCCTCAAGGACTACGTCGGCCGGGGCGTGATCACCACGGCCACCTACCCGGCGCGCCAGTTCGGCGTGGGGTCGGCCATGGGCATGATGAAGGCCGCGCGCCTGTGCCCCCAGGCCATCATGCTGCCCGTGGACTTTGCCGAGGTGCGGCGCTTCTCGCGCATGTTCAAGGAGATCATCGTCTCCATCGCCCCGCTGATGGAGGACCGCGGCGTGGACGAGGTCTACATCGACTTCACCGACGTGCCTGGCGGCCAGCGCGAAGGCGGGCGCGTGCTGGCTCGGCTGATCCAGAAAACCATCACCGACGCCACGGGCCTGACCTGCTCCATCGGCGTGGCCCCCAACAAGCTGCTGGCCAAGATGGCCAGCGAATTCAACAAGCCCAACGGCATCTCCATCGTCCAGCCCGAGGACCTGCAGACCGTCATCTGGCCGCTGGCCTGCCGCAAGATCAATGGCATAGGCCCCAAGGCCGACGCCAAGCTGCAGGCGCTGGGCATACGGACCATCGGCGAGCTGGCCGCGCAAAGCCTGCCCCAGCTCGTGCAATGGTTTGGCCGCGCCTACGGCAACTGGCTGCATGGTGCCTCCTGGGGCCGCGACGACCGGCCCGTGGTCACGCACAGCGAGCCCGTCTCCATGAGCCGCGAGACCACCTTCGAGCGCGACCTGCATGCCGTGCGCGACCGGGCCGAACTGAGCGCCATCTTCACCGACCTGTGCGAACGCCTGGCCCAGGACCTGCAGCGCAAGGGCTACATGGGCCGCACCGTGGGCATCAAGCTGCGCTACGACGACTTCAAGACCGCCACGCGCGACCACACGCTGGAGCTGCCCATGGCCGATGCCGCCACCCTGCGCCGCGCCGCAGGCCAATGCCTCAAGCGCGTGCCCCTGGCCAAGCGGCTGCGCCTGCTGGGCGTGCGCGTGGGCAACCTCGTTCGCACGGCCGACTGGAACGCCACCGCCCACGACCCGCTGGCGCGCGAGCAACTGCTCAGGGGACCGGCCCAGCCCGCGCCGGACAGCGATCCCTTTACACCTCAACTGTTCTGAATCATCACCACAAATCTGGCGCACACGCTGTAAAACCATGCACCAGTTTCGAGCATGGGACTGAGGTTGCCGTGCTGTGAGATGATTTGGAAATGTGAATTTGTGTTTCCGTTTGATGGATTCCGGTGGCTTCAGTGCGCTTCGCCTTGCCATTTCACAAGAACAAGAGACATCCCAAAGGAGTGGTACCCATGCGCGTGAATTTGCCCGTCAGCCAGCTCAACTACGACTTTCCGGGCGATGAGCTGCTGGTATCCGTCACCAACACCAAGGGCGAGATCACCCATTGCAACCCTGCCTTCGTGCGGGTCAGCGGCTATACCTACGAGGAACTGATCGACCAGCCGCACAACCTCATCCGCCACCCGGACATGCCGGCCGCCGCCTTCAAGGACATGTGGCGCACCATCGCCCACGGCTACCCGTGGACTGCCCTGGTCAAGAACCGGCGCAAGAACGGCGACCACTACTGGGTGCGCGCCAACGTCACGCCCATCATGGAAGGCGGCCGGCCGCGCGGCTACCTGTCGGTGCGAACCAAGCCCCGGCCGGACGAGATCGAGGCCGCCGAAGCCCTCTATGCCCGCATGCGCGCCGAAGCCGATGCCGGCCAGGAAACCCTGCGACTGCGCGGCGGCGAACTGCGCCGCCTGGGCCTGGCCGGGCTGTGGGACCGCCGCAGCGACCTGGGCCTGACAGCCCGCATGGCACTGATGCTGGGCGGCGTGGGCCTGGCGGCCATGCTGCCCGACCTGCTGGGCTGGCAGGGCGCCGCAGCCTGGGGCACGCGCCTGGCCGCCTTGCTGGCGGGCGGCAGCTTTGTGCTGTGGCGCTTCCAGCAGCGCTGCGTGGCGGGCCTGGAGCAGGCCAGCGGCTTTGCCGCCGACATTGCCAGCTGCCAGCTGGGCACGGACATGCAGCACGACTACAGCGGCCCCATGGGTGCCCTGATGCAGCGGCTGCAGCAGATCCAGATCAACCTGCGCGCCGTGGTCGGCGACGTGCGCACCGAAATGCGCGGCTTTGCCACGACGGCCCACGAGATCGCCCAGGGCAGCTTCGACCTCGCGCAGCGCACAGAATCCCAGGCCACCAGCCTGCAGCAGACGGCGGCCTCGATGGAAGAGATATCGGGCACCGTGGCACAGACCGCCGACACGGCCCAGCTCATGGCCCATGAAAGCGACCAGAGCCGCCAGGTCGCCGGCAAGAGCGGCGCCGCCATCCAGGAAGTGGGCGCTGCCATGGAGCACATCCGCGGCTCCTCGCGCCGCATGGGCGAGATCATCGGCGTGATCGAAAGCATTGCCTTCCAGACCAACCTGCTGGCCTTGAATGCCGCCGTCGAAGCGGCACGCGCAGGCGAACAGGGCCGCGGCTTTGCCGTCGTGGCCGGCGAAGTGCGGGCCCTGGCCCAGCGCAGCGCCTCGGCCGCCAAGGAAATCAGCGGCCTCATCAACCGCACCGTGGACGGCATCAACGATGGCAACGCCCGCATGGACGCCGCAGGCCGCACCATCGACGGCATGGTCGACGCCGTGGGCCGCGTCAGCGACCTGGTCCACCAGATCAGCATCGCCACGCGCGAACAATCCGTAGGCATCGCCCAGGTCAACGACGCCGTGGCCCAGCTCGACTCCGTCACCCAGCAAAACGCCGCCCTGGTCGAGCAATCGGCCGGCGCGGCGGGCTCGCTGCGTGCCAGCGCCCAGTCGCTGGAGCGGTCGCTGGAGGTGTTTACGTTGCGGTGAGGGGGAGGGGCCGGTAGGAGGGGGCCTGCTTGGGCAGCCCACGGTCAACGCTGTGGCCGTTGCATGTAGGCCCTGCAATATTTTGGTGGTTCGAAAGCGAGGGCCCCCGCATTGAATGATGCTTTTTTGAGTCTATCGGCAATTTATGCCTTTACTTGTGAACGCGATATTTAATTTTTCACCTGATGGAGTGAATTTAATTTTCTGATCTGCAACGTCCAAGGTAAATTCTTGATTTTTGTGGACTGCCGGGATGGTTATTGTCTTATCGAAGCCCTTGGCAATAACTCTTAGTTGCTCTGGAATCACCGGTAAGCTACCTCTTACTTCAAGTGGAATGAATAGTTCGGATGGCCATCCAATGACGATTCTTTTTTGTAAATTTGATTTACTTTTATCGATATATTCAAATTCATAGTATTTCTGTGTAATGTCTAATATGTGTGACGAATGATCGAGTATTCGCTTTAAGTCATATTTATCCCAAGGGATAATGATAAGTGTCAAGGGGTCTATGCTGGGTATGAACACTCTTGCTGGATAAAAATATCTATCAGTGCCAACAAATGTCTTTCTGGTGAAAATCCATTTTTCTTTTGGTATGGCTTGAGCCAGCAGTTTATCTGCATCTTTAAATATTTTTTCAATGTCATACATCTGGCTTGAAGATGACATTCCGTTGGAACAGTTTTCCTTTGAAAAATATGCTGAGTCACCATAGCCTCCAGACTTGCACCAATGACATTGGTTGATTTTATGCTGCGCTTCTACAAGCTGTCCCTTTGCGTAGGGTGGGTCCTTGAATCCATCATAAGGTCTCCAGATTCCACAGCCGGAAACCAGCGCAGAAGAAAATATCGCTATAGCATAGGAAATTAATTTTTGGGCAATAATATTTCTCATAATTGATATGTGTTTTTTGAAATGAGTATAAACAATTAAGATGATGATATATAGATCGATGGTCTGTCGAATTCATGCATAGGCATAGCGCACAACATGAAAGAAGACGGGGGCAGAGAACACCACTGAATCCAGGCGATCCAGCATGCCCCCATGGCCTTGAATCATCTCGCCCCAATCTTTCGCTTTCAGGCTGCGCTTGACGGCTGACAGGGCCAGACCTCCCAGAAAACCGCACAGCACGATCAATAGGGAGAGCAGTCCTGATTCAACCGGTGTGAAAGGCGTGATCCACCACAATCCCATTCCCACCAATGCCGCACTCAGGCCACCTCCTATCAGGCCTTCCACGGTTTTCGACGGGCTGACCTGGGGGGCGAGCAGGTGCTTGCCAAACAGCTTGCCAAACACATATTGCAGGACATCGCTCAACTGCACGACCAGCAGCAGATAAAGCAGCAGCATCAGGCTCTGGCCTTCGTAACCAGGGATCTGCAAGAGCATCAGCGCCGGAGCATGGCTCAGGCAATACACCGTGAGCATCAGGCCCCATTGGACCTTGGCACTGCGCGCCAGAAAATCCGTGGTATCGCCTGACAGTGCAGACACCGCAGGCAGCAGCAAAAAGGCATAGACAGGAATGCAGATGGAGAACAGGCCATACCAGTCCGTGCCGATCAGCCAGTACTGCAACGGGATCGCTACATAAAAGCAAAGACACAAGGCAAGATGGTCTCCGTGCCGCGTCGGCGTCAGCGAGATGAATTCGCGCAGCGAAAAAAACGAGAGCATTCCGTATAGCGCCAGCGTGACGGGTTTGCCCAGCAAGAAGCTGATGACCAGAATCGCGACCATCAGCCACCAAGACCGTATGCGTGCGTTGAGGTTCTGGACCACTGGCCCGGGGCGGTAAAGCGACAAGGCCGCGCCTGTGGCGCTGGCCACGGAAAGAAGCCCCAGCAGGGAAACGAAGATCCACCAGAAGCTGTCGGGCACACGTGCGCTGGCGGCGGCCACCAACGAGGCGGGAAGGTAGTCCTGGAATGGGGTGCTCATGCCATGCTCTCCACTGCGGCGCGGGCGCGTTCCAGAAAATCCAGCCGGCTCTCGCCAGGCTGCAGTTCAACGGGTGGCCCGAACCATGCGGTGCAGATCAGCGGCAGAGGCACCACACTGCCTTTGGGCAGGCAGCGGCGCGCATTGTCCAGATAGACGGCAATGAACTCCACCTGAGGAAAACGTCGGGCCAGGTGGTAGAGGCCGGACTTGAATGGCTGGGGCATGGTCTCCTGATGGCGCGTGCCTTCGGGAAAGAGGATCAGTGAATCACCACGCTCCAGTGCCTCATACAGCGGCTGCAACGGATCTTGCTCGGGTTGGGCGCGGTGGCGGTCTATCAGCACGGCATTGAAACCGCGCAAGGCCAGCAGGCTGTGCAATCCACGTCCCCAGTAGTCCCGGGCGGCTACCGGCCGGGTACGGGCGCGCAAATGGCGTGGCAGTGCTGCCCATAGTGCCACCGTGTCCAGATGGCTGGCGTGATTGGCAAAGTAGACGCGTTGGCGCGACTGTGGGCTTGAGCCCTGCCAGCGCGGATAGGCGCCAATGAAAATCCGTGCCGATGCGGCAAGCAGGTGCGGCAGCATCTCAGTCCCCTTTCAACAGCCTGGCGATCGCCTGGGTGCGGGCCACACAGGTCAAGAGCGCTCCGAGTGCTATGCCCCAGGCTGCAGTGCCCAGAATGAGGCTAGCAACTTCGTGGCCCAGCAGGCCCAGGCCTGCGGCCAAAAGGCAGGCCGCTGTCAGCACCGCCATGCGATGCTGCTTGGCCATCGGGCCGCGAAAATCCTGTTCCAGACCCAGGCTGGCGCCCGTTAACCGCACATAGGCGGTCAATGCAGCCAGCAGGGCGCCCAACCATCCCAGCCAGGACTGCCCAGCTGCAGTGCCCAGGCCCAGCAGCAGCAGCGAATCTGCTATCCGATCGGGAAACTCGTTGTAGAGCGTGCCGGTTGGGGTTTGCTTGCCCCCTTCCACGGCCACCATGCCATCCAGCAGATTGCACAGCAGACGCAATTGCACACAGGCTGCGCAGCCAAGCCACCCCATGGGCGTCGGCATCCACACCAGCATGGCAGCGCCTGCTCCTGCAAACAGAACACTGAACACAGAGATCTGGTTGGGCGTGATCGCACACCGCGCCAGCGCAGAGCTCAATGCCCGCGCCCAGCCATGCTCCCGGGCGGCGATGGGGCGACGATGCATGGTGGGTGGCTCTGCTGCAGTCTCGGGCATACCGTTGTCCGAGCTGGCTCTGACATGGCTGTTGCAGGCCTGTCTTACGGGGTTTGCATCCATATCGTCATGGATGGGCTGGAGTTTATTTTCCTGCATATGTCCCTTGTTGAATGTTCTGAGTAATTGCTTCTGTTTAGCGCCACTTATAAGGTTCAGCGGTGATTTCCACCTTGTCATCTCGAAATATGACAATCATCTTTAACTGAGTGTTCTCCCGGTCTGCTTGGACTTTTGCGATGAGCTCTGGGGTCAGAATGGGAGTCAAATCTACGCGCTGTATGTAATGAGGGTTTGCAGCCCATAGTTGTTCATAGATTTTTTCATTTTCAATGGTGTATTTTTCCTCACGGGAGGTGCTTTTTGACCACGCGGTATATTCCTTGCTATGAAGAATCCACTCTGCCTCTATGATTTTCGGAACTCCACTTTTAATGTCTCCTGGCATGAAGCTCATATTTGCACCACCTCCACCAGGGCCAAGATAGCCAGGTATTGGCCCTCGTTTTCCGTCAAAATAAAATCTTCTGGTTACCAGCGGGCGAGAACCTTTATTATAAAATTTCAGCGATAAGCCGAAGCCTGTTTCCCTATGCGCACAACCAATCAGAGACGAAGGGATTGTCGCGCAGCAATATCTTATTGCAGCGCGACGGTCAGTCCATAATTTTCTTTGAGCCATTGGGCGTACTCCTTCATGTTGACGTCACCGGTGATGCGCGAAGATCCATCTGAATCCAATCCCGGCCTGGTTCTGTATATGATGAATTTCTGGCTTTCCTCAGAACTCATGCCACCAGGACTGAGCTTTTTTCTGGGAACACAATCTTTTGCTCTTCCATTGTTTTCTCTTATGCAAAAGGCACTGTCTTCGGGAGGATCAGAATAGATATAGCTTTTGTCGTGGAGAACTGGCTCTGTTACCTTGCCCCATTTTGCATTTTCCACATCCTTCCAATCATTCATAGTGATACCACTTTCTTTTGCCATTTCAGCGATCCAGTTCAACGCCACATTCGATAGATCTCCGGTGCCAAAGCTGCCGCCGATATCTGCATGGCTTCCTATGAATCCCAGTTGAGTGCCTCGGGTTATACCCTCTCCTGGGAACAGGTAGCGATGCTCATTGAGTGCTACTGCATGAAAAACATGCTGCACTTCAAAAGGAATGGCCAGTTGCCATTGATCATTGAGACGTCCATTTGCGCCAAATTGCGCCACTGTGTCCCACAATCCCAAAAAATTTAGCTCCATGCATTCGGATTTTTCTTTCCAATGCTGTTCTTTGATGCGGGTGGCAACCCGGTTCGCAAAGTCCCGGCCCATGGCTGCACCACGGCTGAAACCCACGATATCGATGCTGACCTTTTTGCCGTCTGCAAACGTATGTTCCTCCATGAATTTGTCCAGATTTTTCAGCATATGGTCTACGCGCGCACGTGCGGTACTGGCGACCATGTGGTCATTCCATGGTGCTGTGATTTTGCTTTCGTCGTCATAGCGGCCCACGCCGTTCATGTACCATGATTTTCCATTGATATTTTGGTCATACGCTAAATAGAACTTATAGACATTGGAAAAAGTATCATTATCTTGTGGCGGATTGGAGTTATTAGTCCCATCAAACGCAAACAGAATCAACCCCTCCGGATCGATCCACATACCGCAGCGGATTGCCCCGCACATAGCCATAAGGATTAGGCCCATCCGGCGTGCCTAGCGGATCGGGCGTGAGGTATTGGCCCCGGTCCGGGTCGTAGTAGCGGTGCAGGTTGTAGTGCAGCCCGGTTTCGGCGTCGTGGTACTGGCCCGGCAGGCGCTGTCCGATACCTTTGCCAGTACCTGCTGCTGCCCAAGATGCGTTGCTCTGGGCGCCACGTCCTGCTGGTCCAGGGTACGCCAGCCTGCCTCTCATATGCGGAATTGCTCCGAATGCAGAAATTCATCGCCACTTATAAGGTTCAACGGTGATTTCCACCTTGTCATCTCGAAATATGACAATCATTTTTAACTGAGTGTTCTCCCGGTCTGCTTGGACTTTTGCGATGAGCTCTGGGGTCAGAATGGGAGTCAGGTCTACGCGCTGTACGTAATGGGGATTGGCGGCCCAGAGTTTTCTATAGATTTCACGATTTTCCTTTGAATATCTTTCATTGTCTGGAGTATTTTTTGACCAAGCTAGAAACTCCTCACTATGAAGAACCCATTCTGCCTCTACAGATTTCGGCACTCCGCCTTTAATGTCTCCTGGCATGAAGCTCATATTTGCGCCACCTCCACCAGGGCCAAGATAGCCAGGTATTGGTCCTCGTTTTTCGTCAAAATCAAATCTTCTGGTTACCAGCGGGCGAGAGCCTTTATTGTAAAATTTCAGCGATAAGCCGAAGCCTGGCTTCCGATGCGCACAACCAATCAGAGAGGATGCGATTGTCGAGCAGAAATAGACTATTGCAGTGCGACGGTAAGACCATAGTTTTCTTTGAGCCATTGGGTGTACTCCTTCATGTTGATGTCTCCGGTGATTCGGGAAACTCCATCTGAATCCATTCCCGGTCTGGTTCTGTAAATGATGAATCGTTGACTTTCTTCATGACTCATGCCGCCAGGGCTAAGCTTTTTCCTGGGGATACAGTCTTTTGATCTTCCATTGTTATCTCTTGTGCAAAAGGCGCTGTCATCTGGTGGATCTGAGTAGATGTAGCTTTTATCGTGGAGAACTGGCTCTGTTACCTTGCCCCATTTTGCATCTCCCACATCCTTCCAATCATTCATAGTGATACCACTTTCTTTTGCCATTTCAGCGATCCAGTTCAACGCCACATTCGATAGATCTCCGGTGCCAAAGCTGCCACCGATATCTGCATGGCTTCCTATGAATCCCAGTTGAGTGCCTCGGGTTATGCCCTCTCCTGGGAACAGGTAGCGATGCTCATTGAGTGCTACTGCATGAAAAACATGCTGCACTTCCGAAGGAATGGCCAGTTGCCATTGATCATTGTGTAGCCCATTTGCACCAAATTGCGCCACTGTGTCCCATAAACCCAAGAAATTCAGCCCAACGCAAGCGGATTCCTTTTTCCAATGCTGTTCTTTGATACGGGTGGCAACCCGGTTCGCAAAGTCCCGGCCCATGGCTGCACCACGGCTGAAACCCACGATATCGATACTGACCTTTTTGCCATCTGAAAACGTATGCTCCTCCATGAATTTATCAAGATTTTTCAGCATATGGTCCACACGTGCACGTGCGGTAGTGGCCACTTTGTAGTCATTTTTTGGTGCGATGATTTTTCCCTCCTTGTCATCGCGGCCCACACCGTTCATGTACCATTTCTCCCCGTTTGATTTTTCGTCATACGCTAAATAAAACTTGTAGACGTTGGAAAAAGTATCGCCCTCGGGTGGTGGATTTGAATTATTGGTTCCATCAAACGCAAACAGAATCAGCCCTTCCGGATCCACATACCGCAGCGGATTGCCCCGCACATAGCTGTAGGGATTGGGCCCATCCGGCGTGCCCAGCGGGTCGGGTGTGAGGTATTGGCCCCGGTCCGGGTCGTAGTAGCGGTGCAGGTTGTAGTGCAGCCCGGTTTCGGGGTCGTGGTACTGGCCCGGCAGGCGCAGCGGCATTTCGAAGCCCGGGGCTGAAGGTTGGGACAGCACCTGCTGCCGGCCAAACGCCGTGTAGCGGGCGCGCCAGATCAACTGGCCCTGCGTGTCGGTGGCCGCTTCCACGGCGCCCAGGTGGTTGGTGTGCAGCCAGGCCAGGCGTTCGCCGCCGCCGCCCAGCCAACGGCCCGCGATGGTGCCCAGGTCCTGCACGATGCGCCCCAGCGTGCCGGCGCCATCCGCAGGCTTGCGGCCTTGGGGCGTGTCGATGACGGCCAGGGGCCACTGGCCCAGGTGGATGTACTGGCGCGTGATGCGGCCCTGGGCATCGAGTTCGGCGCTGAGTTGGCCGGATTCGTAGAGGTACGCCCGGCTGCCTCCTTGGGCCTTGCCGGTGTGTTTGGCAATGCGCTCGCCCCGGTGGTTGTAGCGGTAGCGGGCCAGCGGGGCGCCCTGTTCGTTGACCTGTTCCAGCCGCCCCAATGCGTCCCAGCGGTAGCTGCGCGGGCCTGCCTGCAGGGGCTGGCCGTTGGCGTTGTACTGGGTGCGCTGGGTGGTTGTGTCTTTCTGGTCCGCTGCACGCTCGGCACTCCAGCGGTGGCTGCCTGGCAGGTAGGCGATGGCCCGCGTGCCCGCCTGCAGATCGCCGGAGGCCACGTTCTGCTGGTCCAGGGTGCGCCTGCCGGCCTCGTCATAGTGGTAGCGGCTGGAGCGCAGTTCCTGGCCAGTGCGCTGGACCTGGGTGATGAGGCGTTCGTGCATTTAGGTGGCCTAGCTATTCGCTGGCGCACATGGGGTGATCCCAAGGCTTGGTAAAGATGAAGTGAGGACTATTGACCTGCAAGAGCGGCAGGTTTTCAGATGCTTGAGAAGGGGCGCTCGTAGCTGAAAATCGTGCACGATAGCAATGCGCTCGAGGCTGGATATAAGTACTGACGAATGCTTGGACCGCTGAGCGGTATTACTGCATGCGCTGTTTCAGCTTGTCCGGACATGTGGGTGATGTCACTAACCAGTGGCACATCGGTGGACCAAAATCTGCACACGATCAGTGCGATGTGCTTGGAAGGAGCATGGATGCAACCAAGTCCGCGAATCGCGGTTCGGGCGGCAGACCAAGAAAAAGACGCGCTTCACCTTGTTTAGTGCGGTAGAGGAACATGGGCGTTGCTCCGCCCAGTTCTGTCCACAGGGCTTTCGCTGCCGCCAGTGCTGCCCGTTCCGCAGAAGTGGGCGTAACGCCTGGTAAGCCACCCTGGCGCTTGCTGCGATTGAATTTCATGAAATTGCGTTGCATGTCTTCCTTGCGGCCGCTGCGTAGCAATTCAGCTGCCTTGCCAAGACTGCCATTGCCCATATGGGAAATAGGTAACCACATGGCGGGTAGTTCATTGAAAGGTTTGCCATTGACCTGCTTTTTCCACAAATCGGCGCAAACTGGGCAGTTGGGATCTATGAAAACGTACAAGGTGGGTTGGGATAGGTCAGATTGCGTAGGAATGCCCCTTAGTTCTTTCAATTGGTTCCAGATCTGATGTGGGATTTCTTTGGCCCATGATGAAAGGTATATTGAAAGAAGGGAAATTGCCAATAGCAGTTGGCGTTTTTTTTGATTCATGAAATATCTTTCTTTCTGATAAAAATAACCAATTGGATGGGTGGATAATTTTTAAATCTCTATCAGCGAAATATTTACGGCTTCTCTACTAGGCAAAATTCAGTAACTGCGCCGAGGGTTGCCCCTTTTCCTCTGTTTGTTCTTCCTCGTATATGAATTTCGTCGCCGTAGGCGGAAGCAGAGTATTTCAGCGGCTGAGGAGGATTAAGTTTGTGATTAGAGTCAATTCGAGTACTAACAGCGCTTCCATCTTTCTCTATCCTATGGATAAGTAATTTATTATCGTTTGCGCCGATCCAAGCCAACGATTCTCCAACTATAAGAACTGCTCCATTGATGGATGCAATTCCTTCAATTTGATGTAGCATTAGCTTCCATTTGGGAGAGAGGTCAGGGTTGAATCGCTCCATGTATATTTTTCCGCTATCCCAATAGCTTACGATGATACTGCCGTCTTCCAACGCCACGCCTGAGCCATCTAAGCCATCCAGCCTAACTTTTGCCACTTCCATACCAACTGGAGAATATAGGCGCAACTCGGATGAGAACTTCGCAGAAGAATATTCGCTACTACGTTTGTTGTATATCGCTGCTACTTCATTGCCTCTATTGAAGATGCCGGAAATCTCTCCTTCCGTAGAGTTCTTTTCACTGAGAATTTTGCGACGCTTAAGATCGGAGCTATAAAGCATAAGCAATGGACGATTGTTTGTATCAGATCCCCCCATGAAGTAACCCTGGGGTGAGGTGGCGCCCGCTCGGATGACACCGACTTCTTTCATTTGCAAGTTGCGTTTGACTTTGGTTGCCTTCTCATCAAGCTGTGCCAGATACCAATGCCCGAGATAATCAGTAACTGGCACAACGATCGGTTGTTTGTGTGCAATAGATATCGAGGACATGGAAAGATAGAAACCAGATGCTTTAATTCTCTTTGGTGTATCTTCGTCGGAGCAGCGCATATCTTGAATTAAGAACTCAGTCGACAGACTGTCAGCGTCTCCGACGCGATTTAAAGACACCCATTGGCTGCTTTCCTGCTTGTCTATTTGAGCGTAGGAATCGTACCTTTGTATCTGCTTTTCGCTTATCAACTGATATTCCGCGCTTGCTAATGTAGGGGATATTAGAAGTAGAGAAAGGTGCATCATGATTTTAGAAAACATGTGACATCTCCTTAGCAACATTGACAGTATTGTTGGCGGCGGTTATTGAATGCGCCTGATCCGAATTTTCTTAGCACGGAGTGCATATCTTCTGCTGCAGATATGCAGGCTTCGAGAGTATTTTTTGTTCTTGTAATATCAAAATTTCCTTGGTAACGGGTTTCATGATCGGCTGGAATATTCCTGCAAACGGCTTGCATGTCTGCGAGCATGCTATCGTCACAATTTTCTTGATTTGATTCACTGCAAGTTTGATAGCAGCGATCATGATTGGAGCATGCCGCAAGAAAACTTGATTGTTCCCCAATTCCTCCAGCTCCGCCTCCAGTTGGGTTGTTTCTGTCCGGGAAAATGAAATAACCCATACTAGTCGCTATTTTTATAGCCGATGGTGGCGTACTGCACCCATCAATACAGTAGCTGCGTGCATTACCATTGGACTCCACTTTCATCACGGCATAGTCATCATCGTTTGCATGTGGCTGGCCCACAACGCACTGTCTCCATAGGGAGTCGGGCGGAGCCTCGCTTTGCTGCATATCGACGCATTCCTGTTTGTACGAATTCCAGTCAAAGGATTTATCGAGTTTTGTATATTGCTTTTGCCTGATCTTGCTTTTTTGGGTTCTGGCATCCTTGACGCAACACTGCGTTTCGCTGTCCACCTTCTTCCCCCCGCAAAGGCTGTTATCTGGAAAGATGCAGTTATTTTCACGTTCGTATCTTTCCCGATTCTCCCTACTGCTAAAGCACATATTTACTTCGCAGAGTGACGTTATTGGAGGCAATATGCCGGGAGGAGGCGAGATGCAACTTTGAGTGATACCGCACTGTGCCCATGCTGTCCCCGCAACGACCAAACCCGACAAGACGATTGCAGCCTTCGTGAACCAAGTGGCAGTTGTGGGTTGCACCCTCTTTGTGGGAAATCCGTCGATTCCGGAGCCTCGCTGGCATTCCCATCTCCGCGTTTTGCGGTACATGCCGCGTCGTCGAATTTTCACCAGCATTCAGCACCTCTCTTGCTGTTAACGTTTACTTCGCCCTGATAGATCAGACACATTCGGAACCTCCGTCTCCGTCTCCATCGCCGTCTCCGCCCTTGTCGCCACCGTCTTCTCCGCCATCAACCCCCGGCCCCGGCGGCCCGACCGTGGTGCAGCCCACGGTTTCGCAATCGGGCGGTTCACCGGGTTCCGATGTATCGGGCTGGCCTGGGTCCTGCGGATTGCCCTTGTTGCCTGTGTCGGGGATGGATACCGTGGCATCGCTTTCCATAGCGTCGCTTTGCATGTGCAAGGTGGCCTGCGCGACGATGGGCAGTCGACCGTGCTGGATGAGTTCGGTGTGGAAGGGGTCGCTGCCGTCGTCCAGCCAGCGCAGGTAGTGCTGGTAGATGCCGCGCACCAGCGGGATCTTGAGTTCGTAGCCGTGGGTGACGCGGATCTTGAGCAGGTTGGCGTCCTGAACGCTCTGGGCCGACTTGCTGCCTATGTCTTTTTTGTCCCGGTGCGCCAGGCCGGCGTTTGGAATGGCTCGCACGCCGTATTTCTGCTTCAGGTGGGGAGCGCTCCAGTCGTCGAAGCTCTCGCGCGTGGGGTTGATGAGGTCTATGCGCAGGTGGCCTTCAAGGTCGGCCTTGGCCTTTGTCTTGGCATCCGCCAGTTCGTCACTGTTGCTGCCACCGCCATACAGCGGAACCATGGCGCGCAGATAGGCCTCGCGGATATCGTCCATGCGCGCATGGGCCATGGTGCCCGCGCGGGCGGCCATGAAGCTGGCGTGATTGATCTGGTTCTTGTTGAAGAAAACCAGGCCGTACTGCAGCAGGGCCAGCCCCAGCAGGGTGATGATGGGGCCGACCACGGTGAACTCGACCATGGCGCTGCCGCGCTGGCGCGGCCTGCGGAATGAGGTGCTCTGGCGCATGAGGATGCCTGCAGGTTTGCGGCCGGCGGACGGGCTTGTATCCACCCGCTGGCCATGCTTCAGGGCTTGTTTGGGTGTGGCAGGGGGATGTGGATGGGCACGTCCGGACCGGCCTTGTCCTTGCGCATCAGCATCAATTGCATGGTGCCCTGGGGGCCGGCGCCGAGGATGTGGATGATCTCGGCCTGCTTGCCGGTGATTTCGCCTTCGAGGCCATCGAGGGTGTAGTCCTGCCGGGTGAGGGGTGTGTCGGGCCGTGGAGCATCTGCGCGGACGTCGCTCGCAGGGCCTTCCAGCACGACGTTGATGCGTTGGCTGCGCGAGTCAGGGATCAACTGCGAGTTCACAAACGTCAGCTCTGGCACTTCCATCACTGTGCGCCTCTGGCTTTTGGGGTCTGTGTAGTCGATCTTTACGCCAGTGAGCTTGCCCGTGGCCGTATTGAATTCCGCCTCGTAGTTGACGCCGGTGTTCAGTATGTCGGTGGTGTACGGGTCCAGCCGTTGTGCCGTGCCGGCCAGCGTGCTGACACTGCCGATATAGGTCACGGTCGGCTCGCTCGGCGCCTGGCTCTGGTCGGTGAGCAGTCTGATGGCGGAAATCCAGTTGGTGTTTTCGCTGCGCATGTTGGGCATGCGGCCGACCATGCTGAGGTTCTGGCCTTCCGAGAAGGTGGTGCCCCAGATGCCTTCCTCGTGCTGGTCCGGTGGTCCTACGAGGAAGATGACGCCTGCATCGCCGCTGATGTTCTTGTAGTGGCTCTGGCCCGCCTCCGGGTAGTGCGTGACTTGCGGGTACTGCCTGCCCTGCACGATGAAGGTGTTGCGCCCTACCTGGAAGTCGCGCCTTGCCATGCCGTAGGAGCTGTAGATGAAACTGCTTTCGATGGCCTGGCCCGGCTGCTGGCTATAGGTGAGTGTGGTGTTGTGGATCACACCCATGCCGCTGAAATCGATCAACGACGTTTGTGCATCGGGATCGGTGATGAGTTTGATCAGGTCAGACTCCTCAATGGCCGATGAGGTGGGTTGCAGACAGCTGCCCGTGCTGCTGAGTTTGGTGCACAGCGGGCCTGAGGGGGCGATGAAGACGCCGGAACTGGCGGTGCCTCCGGGGCCTGGGTCTCCCGCGCCGCCTTCGTTGCCGGAGCCGCCACCGCAGGCGGTCAGGGCCAGACCAGCGGCGCAGGCCAGTAGCCAGGATGAAGGGTGTGTCAGCCGCATGTGCGTGGCACCGTGGTCTGTGGGAGAGGTGATGGATGGATGGTGCATGTCCGTCGGTTTTTCAATGCGTAGTGGAGGAAGGCCGGCAGGGCCGGCTGGCAATTCACTTTGGTGTGTTCTGGGCAATGCGTTGTGTGGGCACCTCCGCGGCGTTGCATTAGGAGTTGGACCCGTCAGGGGTGAAGGCGCAGACGTTCAGCGCAGCCCCGGCACCTTCGATGGGCCAGGGCTGCAACTGCATGCCCGACACCAGGCCCTGGCAGGCGATGGCACCTGCACGCATCTCCAGCACATGCCTGCTGCCGCGTTCGCCCCGGCTGAGGCGCCAGGGCGCAACGCCTGGACGCAGGCCGGTGATGCGGCCCTGCCGATCGAGGTAGACGATGTCGATGGCCTGCCGCATGAAGCAGGTGTGCACGCTGGTGCAGCGCGCGATGAGCAATGCGCAGCGCGCGGCGGGTTGGGCCTGGCCCATGAGGCCGGCAAGGCGCTGCCAGAAGCCGCAGGCCTGGCGCACCAGGAAGGGGGAGGGCGGCATCTGCATCACAGTCCCGAGTTCAGCAGCTTCATCGCTATGGGGAACAGCAAGACGATGAAGGTGCAGGGAAAGATGAAGGCGATCAGCGGAAACAGCATCTTCACGGGCGCTTCCATCGCGAGTTTTTCCGCGCGCATGAAGCGTTCGGAGCGGCGCTGATCGGCCTGTGCCCGCAGCACGGGGCCGAGGTTCATGCCCATGCTCTCTGCCTGGATCACGGCGGAGGTGAAGTTGGCGACGCTCGGTTCGTTCAGGCGCTCGGCCATGCCGCGCAGTGCTTCGGCACGCGCCTTGCCGGCGCGTATATCGCGCAGCACGCGCTGGAATTCGTCGCGCACCAGTCCCTGGGGGCCTTTGGCCACGGCCTGGGTCATGGCGCCCTGCATGTTCAGGCCGGCTTCCACGCACAGCGTGATGATGTCCAGGAAGAAGGGCAGCATGCGCAGCAGTTCGCGCCGGCGCACGGCGATGCGATCCCTGAGCCAGATGGCGGGGTAGGCCCAGCCCAGCAGTGCGCCTGCGGCCATGGCCTGCAGATAGATGGGCAGGGCGATGTGGCGTACACCGCCATCGGCGCCCCGGGGCAGGCCGTCGAAGCTGGAGACCAGCCACCAGGCCGCCAGCGCGGCCACCCCGGCGCCGACGATGCGGCTGGCGATGAACTGCGCAGGACTGAGCGCGTAGTCCAGTCCCGCCTGTCGCAGCCGCAGTTGCACGGCTTGCGCGGTTCTGCCCGTTCCGAGCCGGGGCGACAGGTGGTGGCTGATCCACTGGATGGGCCACCAGACCATGCGCAGGGCCAGTGGCGGCGGATCCTTGTAGCTGCGGTCCTCGGCGGGAACGCTGCTCATCGAGTGGCCCAGGAGCCAGGCCACCAGGGCAGCACTGAGTCCGGCTGCCACAGCGATCAGGGCGAGTATCACGGTGTTGGAGTCCATGGTGCGGCCTTCAGACGTCGATGGCGACGATCTTTCGGATGACATAGATGCCCATGGCCTCGAAGCAGGCGATCACGGCCAGCGCCCCCCAGCCCACGCGGGAGTGCCAGAGCATGGACATGGCTTCAGGCTCCATCCGGTCGAGGATGAGCATGAGGACGAGGGGCAGGGCGCCGACGACCCAGGCCTGCAGTTTTCCCTGGGCGGTGAGGGAGCCGATCTTGGCTTCCATTTGCAGCCGGCTGCGCACGGTGGAGGCCGTGCGTTCCATGGTCTCGGCCAGGCCGCCTCCGGTTTCGCTGGCGATGCGCATGGCCGAGGTGATGAGCACGGTGCTCTGGGTGGGCACGCGCAGGCTCAGGTGATTGAGTGCCTGTTCCAGGGATACGCCCAGGCGCTGCTCGCGCAGCATCAGCGAGAACTCCTGGCTCAGCGGCGGGCGGGATTCGGCTACAAGCTGGGCGATGGCGCTGCTCAGGCCAATGCCGGCGCGCAGGCCGCCGCTGAGCATCATCAGCGCATCGGGCAACTGCTCTTCAAACTTGCGCAGCCGGCGCTTGCGCATGTGCCGGTACAGCAGCCGGGGCAGCAGCCCCAGCGCGAAGAAGGCGGGCACAGCCAGCAGATGGCTGCCGCTGACCAGCCACACCAGCACGCCGCCCAGCGACATGACTGCCAGGTTGGCCAGGAAGAGTTTGCGCGGGTCGATGAAGAGGAAGAATTCCGCGGCCTGAAAGCCGGCGCGCTCCGTGAAGCCGGCCCGGTAGCGCCTGAGCGTGGAGCCTCCCAGGTCCAAGGCCAGCCATGTCAGCAGACCGACGCAGAGGGCGACCACGGCCGTGATCAGGGCCAGGACGGTGTCTGGCGAGAGCCCGCTCATGGCCGCTCTCCGGCATGCAGGTCCGCGCTCTCGGCGCCCGGACGGAAGATGTCCAGGTCCAGCGCATGGCCGCTGGCGCGCAGTTCGTCGTAGAAGTGGGGAACGACGTCGCAGCCGGTGAACAGGCCCTGCACCTTGGCCAGGCCGTTGGCCTGGGCGGCGTAGCCTTTGTTGGCAAAGCGGAACAGCTCCTGCAGCTGGATCTTTCCGCTTTCCATGCCGCTGACTTCGCAGATGTGGGTGACCAGGCGTGTGCCGCAGGCAAAGCGGGTCTGCTGCACGATGATGTCCACGGCGCTGGCGATCTGCTCGCGTATGGCTGCCAAGGGCAGTTCCATGCCGGCCATCAGCACCATGGTCTCCAGCCGGGCGAGCCCGTCGCGCGGGGTGTTGGCGTGCAGCGTGGTCAGAGATCCCTCATGGCCCGTGTTCATGGCCTGGAGCATGTCCAGCGCCTCGGCGCCGCGGCATTCGCCGACCACGATGCGGTCCGGGCGCATGCGCAGGGTGTTGCGCACCAGTTCTCGGATGGGCACGCCGCCCTTGCCT
Source organism: Delftia sp. PX-1 (assembly GCF_055797465.1). Lineage (NCBI taxonomy): Bacteria > Pseudomonadati > Pseudomonadota > Betaproteobacteria > Burkholderiales > Comamonadaceae > Delftia > Delftia sp. PX-1. The sequence goes on along the minus strand of NZ_CP184763.1, from coordinate 5,452,265 downwards.
TCGACATTCGCGGGGCGCGACTCCAGGCTGATCAAATGCTCGTGGGCCAGCTTGAGTTCGGCGGCGTCCTCGACGGTGATCACGCGTTCGCCGGACGGGATGAAGTTGGACAGGATGTTGAGCAGCGTGGTCTTGCCAGACCCCGTGCCGCCCGAGACGATGATGTTCTTGCGGGCCTCCACGCAGATGCGCAGGAAGTCGGCCATGGCCGGGCTGAGCGCGCCGAACTGCACAAGGTCGGCGGCATTGAGCTTGCGCCTGGCGAACTTGCGGATGGTCAGCGTGGAGCCCTTGAGCGCCAGCGGCGCGATGATGGCGTTGACGCGCGAGCCGTCCTTGAGCCGTGCATCGACCATGGGCGAGGATTCGTCGATGCGCCGGCCCAGCGGTGCCACGATGCGCTCGATCACGCCCATGACGGCGCGATCGCTGGTGAAGCTCAGGGCATGCTTTTGCAGGCGCCCCGCGCGCTCGACATAGATTTCGTCGAAGCGGTTGACCATGATTTCGCTGACCGTTTCGTCGGCCAGCAATTCCTCCAGCGGCCCCAGCCCCACGGCCTCGTCCAGAACCTGCCTGCGCAGCGCGTTGCGGTCCAGCTGGGCCGGTATCTCGTCGTCCATGTCCTGCAGCGTTCTGGCGATGAGCCGGTCCGCCTCGGCGCGCAGGTGTTCGTCGGACATGCTGGAGACGTCATGGCGGCGCAGGTCCATGGTGTCGATGAGCTTGGTGTGCAGGCGCTTGCGCCATTCGAATTGCAGCGCCTGCAAGTGGGCGTCCCCGGGCTCGGCTGCCGCAGGCTCGGGCGCGTCGGCAGGCGCTGCCAGCGGCGTGTCCTGTGTGCTCTGCATGGGCGCTGTGGTGGCGGCATGCGCTGCGGCCGGTACAGGAAAAGCCGCGGCTTGCGGCTCTTCACCGCTGTTCAGGATGCGCAACTGGAACGGGCCAATGCCGATGAGGTCGCCGTTTTGCAGCGGGCCGTATTGGGCGGTGATGCGCTGACCGTTGACCAGCACGCCGCCGAAGCTGCCTGCGTCGTCGATCAGCACGCCCGAGGGGCTGGTGAAAAGGCGTGCATGCTCCTTGGCAAGGCGCCAGTTGTCCAGGCGGACTTCGCACTGGGAGCCTTTGCCGATGGAGCACATATCGGGCACGCTCAACGGCTGGTGCCGGCCGTCGGGGTGGATGATTTCAAGGTCGATCATGGGGGGCTGCCGGTTGCGGAGGTCAGGGGAGAAAGCCACTGGGTCTCGGCCCAGCCCAGCCGGTCATTGATGCGCACGGCCGAGAACTGGGCCTGCGGGGCCTGGGGCAGCACCTGCACAAGGCTGCCCACGGGCAGGTTCTGGAGGACGGGGGCGTTGATGTCGGGGGACACGCGAAGGGCAAGCCGATCAAGGCCCACACGGTAGGTGCCTGGTGCGGAGTGGCCCGTGGTGGCGCCGGATTCATGGGGCGTGAGAGCCCGGCCTTGCCGCGCCTGGCGCGCATGGGGTCCGTCGGGTGCGGGCTTCATGCCGGGGACGTGCGCGACGGGCTGCAGGCTTTCATCGCGCACCCAGCCCGTCAGGGCTGCGACCGCCACCGCGCGCCAGCCGGAGTGCGGGTTGTGGGCGGCAGATGAACCGGGTGCGGCACGCACGAAACTGCCTTGGCCCAGTTGCAGCAGGGTGTCGCTTTGCGCCCGAGGTTCGGCATGCAAGGCCAGCCCGTCATGCACCACGCGCCAGTGGTTGACCAGCGGCTGGTCCGCTGCTGCCGCGGAGGCCAGCGGGTTGCCGGTGTGCGGCAGGGCGGGCCAGTGTTCGGGCAGGGTCGCGGTGGCCGGTGCGGGCAGGGGCCGCACTGGCGCGGGGAGTTCCTGCACAGGCGCCGCGATGCTGGCGCTTGCGCTGGCCACAGGCAGGGGCGCCAGCCGGGGAGGATGCTCGGGCGCAGGGCCGGGTTCGGTCAGGTAGGGCTGGGGACCGTAGCGCTGGCCCAGGCGCGCACCGGCGTCTTCCACGCGCTGCAGCAGGCCCGGCGATCGGCTGTTGATCACCGTGGGCGTGACGAAGACCACCAATTCGGTCTCTTCGTTCTGGAATCGCTGGGACCGGAACAGAGCACCCAGCACGGGCAGGTCTCCCAGGAAGGGAACCTTGTCGACGTTGTCGCCACCCTTGCGCGACAGCAAGCCGGCCAGCACCATGGTCTCGCCGTCCTGGACGTTGAATTCGGTGAAGGTGCGCCGAGTGCTCAACCCGGGCCCCGAGGGCGTGGAGAACGATGGGTCGATGTTGCTGACCTCGCTGTCGATCTCGGCCCTGATGACGCCGTTGCGGTCCACGCGCGGCGTGATGCGCAGCTTGACGCCGTAGGGCTTGAACATGACCACGGGGCCGTAGATCGTGGCCACGGAGTACGGATATTCGCCACCGGCCAGGAACTCGGCCTTGGAGCCGTTGCGAGCCGACAGCTGGGGCTGGGCAAGAATGCTGGCCTTTCCGTCGCGGGCCAGCAGGTCCAGCTTTGCGGTCAGGCCCATGTTGACGGCGGTGAGGATGTTCAGGCCTTGGGGCAGCGGGCCTTTGTCACCGCTGTCCGGGGTGATTGGCGGGTTCTGGACGCCGATGACCAGACCGGGCTGATGGCCGCGCCGCGCCGGCGCCCAGATGCCTCCCACGCTGGCCCCGCCCTGGGCGGTCCAGCGCAAGCCGAATTCGCGCAGCTCATTGACCGGGAATTCGACCACCTTCACGTCCATGAGCACCATCTGCTCCCAGCCGATCTGGTTGGTGAAGTTGATGATCTGCGGGTAGTGCTTTCTGAGGTCTTCGATCTTCTTGAGATCGACATCGCTGAGATGGTCCCCTTCGACCACGACCTTGTCACCGATGATGGAGGCCCGCGCGTTGGGGATGGTGCTGAGAAAGGCTGCGATCTCGCGCGCATGGCGGCTTGTGTCGCCGCGCACCACATGGATCTTGACGCGCTGATATCGGCCGTCGGCGTTCCACACGAACAGCGAGGAGGTGCCGATCTCGTTGGCGAAGATGATGACCTCGCGCTCGTCCAGCGCGGCGGCCGTCAGCACCCGGCCATTGCCCACGGCAATGCGCGCCACGCCGGGGCTGGGGAAGACGCGCGATTCGCCCACGAACATCTCGATTTCCGGCACCTGAGCCTGGTCGTCCGGTTTCTGTATGGGGCGGTACGGCTGGCCCGCCGCTGCCTCGCGGCTGGGCACGCCCTGCAGCATGGGCGCGAATCCACCCGGCATGCCTAGGGACTGCGCAGAGCTTGTTGCATCCTCTGGTATCTGGGCTGTTGCCGGGCCGGCCAGGCTCCAGCCCAGGGTCAGCACGAAGCCGCAGCGCAAGGCATGCAGAAAGGGCGTTGGACTGGAGCGGGCGGACAGGGATGCAGTGTGGGCTGAACGGATGGACATTGGGATCAGGCGCATGGAGCGATGAAGAAGGCAGGAGCAGGTGAGGCGCCTTCAGCGAGGCAACGCGCTTGGCTGGATCGGGAAGGACGCAGGGAAAAGAGGAGCCTGGCCTGGTTGCAGTGCGGCTTGCAGGGCTGGCTGCACAGGCGTGGGGGCTGCGGCTGCCTCGGGCGGGCCTTCGCCGGCATCGTGGGCCTTGTCCTGGCGCAGCAGCAGGTCTTCGGGCTTGAAGTCCATGCGGCGTCCGCCATAGAGCACGGGAACGGCTCGGCCCGGTGATTGCGCTGCGCCCGCTGTCTGAATCAGGGACTGCACGTCGCCTGCCAGGCCCAGCAGGGCGGCCATGGCAGCGCTGTCTTCTTCGACAACCTCCGAGTCCTTGGGATTGCGCAGCAAGGCGGTGATCTTTCCCGCCTCGCGCGCGATGATCACGCTGCGGGCCTGCGCCTTGGAGGTGTCCAGCGTGACCGTGGAGTACTGGCGCCGCTCACCGCTTCTGGGGTCATCCACGGACCGCTGGCCGGTGGCCATGACCTGGACGTTCTGCAGCAGTGGAAAGGTGGTCTTGCGGCCTTTCTGATCCAGGGTGAGCATCAGGTCGATGGCATCCCCCGGCTCCAGCAGGCCCGAGATGGAGTTGATCTCGTCCACATGCACGGTGATGGCGCGCCGCCCTACCTCGATGCGGGCCGAGAAGGTCGGCACCTTGTCGCCTTCGAGCAGGTTCCACAGCAGGATGTCGCCGTGCTGCATGCCATGCTCCAGCGCGCGGCCTGCAATGCGGGAAAAATCCTCGGGGCCGATGGCCAGCGAGTGCGCGTAGTCGTGGGGAACGTCGCGCACGGCAATGGTCTCCTTGGATATGGGCTCGCCTTTGCTGAGATTGCGCTTGGCAACGATCAGCGGCCGGGTTTTGCTTTTTCCGCGCGCTTCTATGGCCTCCATCTGGCGATGCAGGTAACTGCGTGCAATGACGGCTGCGCCCAGGCCGATGGCCAGGGCCATGGCAAGAGCGACCCAGGTTTTGTTGGGACGCAGGGCGGTGATTCGGGCGAGTGCGGAGTTCATGGCTGACGGGTCAAATGGGCAGGGAGAGGGCGAAGCTGAACTTCTGGTAGGCAGCCTGCAGGGCGAGCAGCAACTGGTGCAGCACGCTGTTGCTGTCCACCATGCCGACGCCCAGCGCGAAGGCCAGGGCCGCGCAGACCACGGCGTACTCCACCGAGGACTGGCCGCGCAGGCGATGGGCAAGCTTCATGGCGCGGTCTCCACCGCCACGCTGGTGACGAGAACGATGCTGGTGAGGCCCAGCGCATTGCGGGAAATGACGGCCGTCGCCTCTTTGCCCGGGCCGCGCATCAGCACCGTGATGGCGCCGGTCTCAGAGCCGAACGCGTGGGCCTTGGTGTCTGTGGCGGCGTCGAAGCGGCGTTCCAGCGCATAGCCCTGCTCCTGCAGCGCCGCAGTGAGGCGTTGCGCATTGAGCGCCTCGCCGTGCCTGTTCGTGGCAACGAGATGGGTGGACAGCTGGCCACCGTCCTGGGTGTTCAGCAGGCTGGCGATCTCGGTTCCCGCTGGCAGCAGGCGCCGCCATCGGGCTCTTTCCCCCTGGCTGCGGGCCTTGCCGCTCAAGGCTGCGCGCAGGTGGGTGACAGCGACAAGGCCACGCGTGCCGCCGTCGGGGGCGGGTTCCAGTCGGATGGTGAGGTAGTGCTCGCCCTGGGCGCGGCCCAGAATGCGCTGGCCATCGCGCTGGTCGTCCATCAGGGGCTGGCCCAGGGTGCGCACAAACCAGTCGCCGGTCTGCCTGGGTGTGCTGCGGGTGGCGAAGCCGGTCAGCCGCATGGGCAGGCCGTCCAGGTCCATCTGCTGGCCGATGTGGTAGCTCCTGGCATGTTCGGGCAGCGGGATCTCGGGCCAGTTGGCCTGCGCAAAGGCATGGGTGAGCCCTGGCGTCAGCAGGCTCAGGCAGATGGAACGGAGCATGCGAGCCGTTGTCATCATTCGGCCCTGAGCCTGTCTGCCGGAACAATGTCCTGCCACTTGTCCAGGCGTCCGAACTTGGGGGCCGGCACCTCCATCAACTCGAAGACCGGTATGGCCACATCCAGCAGCGTCTCCACCGGGGAGAACAGGCTGTTGAGCGGCGCCAGCCGGCCGAACCGGTCCATGGTCTGCTCCACGGAGCGCGAGGCCCAAGGCTCGATGAGCACGCTGGTGTGGCGTGTGACGCGCAGGTCCAGTTGGTCGAAGGGGGTGTAGCTTTGGATGCCTGCGGGCAGGTTGGCCAGTGGCACGGAGATGTTGGCGCGGTAGATGCCTGGGGCGTTCAACCCGATGCGTCCGTGGTTCGCCAGAGGCACTATGCTGAAGGGTACGCCGTCTGGGCTGGCCGTGAAGGCATCTCTGTGCGCTGTGGACTGGCTTGCTCCAAAGCTGACCGAAATGTCTGAAAAGCGCGGGATCAGCGGATTGCCTGCGGGGTCCGTCCACAGCGGATTGCGGTGTGCGTCGAAGTCGCCTGCCGTATCGTCCGTCTTGATGGGGGCGTCGGGTCGGCTGAAATAGCGCCTGCGCACTTCGGCTGCCAGTTGGGCAGGCGGCTTGTAGCTGCCCGCCTCGTCGTTGTGTACCGTGGCATCGAAGGCTGCATAGCGGCTGGCCATCTGGGTGGCATGGGCAATGTCTTGGTACTTGCCGATCATGGGCATCAGCAGGAACAGGCCCAGCAGGGGCGCCGCCATGGCCAGGAATTCGACCAGGGCCTGGCCTGCCTGCCGCCTTGGGTAGCGGGCGCGGTTCAGGAGGTTCATGGGATCAGCCCTCGCTGGCGCATCTGCTGGCCAAGTACATCGGTTTGGGAGTGGATAAGGCGTACCTGCCAGTAGGGGTTGAACAGGCTGGGCAGCTCCAGCGGGAGCCCCTGGCTTGCGCCATAGCGGTTATGACGCTGTGCCAAAGGGCGTTCGAAGAACACTTCGGACGTGGCAACGGCCACCATTTCGCCTTGGGCGACCTGGCTCTGATAGGCGTTGATGCGGCTGTCTGAAGTGCTGGTTATCTGGCTGGCGCTATCGGAGGTGCGCAATTGGCTGTGCGCCCGCGACAGGCGCACGCTGAACCGCAGCGTGGGGTCGTTCTTGTCCAGTTGCGGCTGGCTCAGGTCGTAGTAGCTGGGCAGGCCGGTGTATTGGCGCCACTTGTTGGATGAGGCCTGGCTGGACGCCTTTGCGTTGGTGCGCGCACCTCCCAACCAGGCGCCTGAATCATCCTGATCCTCGGGATGGGCCTGCTGTTCGCCCCAGGCAATGGGCTCCTCCCTGAGCCGGCAGCGTGGGATGAGTCCACCCCTTCGCTGGGCGCGCCAGAAGGACTCAGTGTCTTCGGCGATCCACTCGTCGTAGTTGACCAGTTCGGTGCCGCCGCGTCGGCGCACCTCGCTTTTGCGCTCTCTCGCAATGCAGATCTCGTCTGGGCCGGGCACTTCTGCCTCGGCCGTCCAGACGCGTTCCTTGGTGAATCTGTCGCTGTGGGCCGCATACACGGCCAGCTCTGCCATGCGGCCCCGGTCCTTGCCGGTATAGCTTTGGGTAAATCCATCCAGGTCGTCAGTCAGCGCCACGGCGATGCCAGGGCCCAGGGGCAGCACCTTCACGCTGCCGTCGCCCGCGTAGTTGGCCTGGGCCACGTCCTGCATAACGCTGCGGCGAATGCTCTGCAGGTAGGAGCGGGCGTGCAGCAGGTTGTGCGCCTTCTGTATTGCCTGTTTGTTGGCCTCCACGGCTGTGACCGTATCGAATGCCAGCGACGGCACCATCTTGGCCATCTGCTGGATGTACTGGCCCGCGTACTGCACGGTGGCGTAGCACATGATCGCGTACATCTCGTTGTAGTGGAATGCAGCACCGATCAATGCGCCCCAACCGGTGTAGTCAGCACATTCGGGGAACTGCGTGGGCAGGTTCTCCGCGTGGGTCTGTGCGTATTGCGCCCACGAGGACAGGCTCACCATCTGCGCCACCAGCACCTCGTTGGCGATCAGGGCGCGATTGCCGTAGGCCTTGAAATTCATCGCCCGCGCGTGCATCACGCCGGCGCTGTAGGCCACGGCATCGGCCGTGCTGACGAGCTTGGTTTTTTCCTGGGAGAGCTGGCCGGTGTTGAACAGAAAGAACAGCGAGGCCAGTGCACCGATCAGGACAAAGATGCCGTAGATCAGTGCCTGCCCGCGTTGCCCGTCCCGCCTCCGTATCCGACCGCCGCGCAGGGTGGTGATGGTGCACATGGGCAGGCCCGCTTACTTGTTCTCGTAGGCGTCGAGGCCTTTTTCCTTGCGCTCTATATCGGCATTGCCGGCGGCGGCTTTTGCGTCCTTGATGGCCTCCTTGGCGGACTTGCCCGCGACTTCGTTGGCGATGCCCGATGTCTGGGCGCGGATGGTTTGGCCAAAGTATTGGTAGACGGCAATGGCGGCCACACCAATCAGGGCCACGATGATGATGTACTCGGTCATGCCTTGGCCGCGTTGCTTGCGAGATTGCAGTGATGTATTGAAGGTGGTCATGCAAAAGCTCCTGTGCTGGTGGAAGAAATCTGTAGGGACGTGAGCAGGCAGACGCAGGGCCGCAGCCGTGCATCGCAGAAAACGGGAAAAAGGGAAAACGCAATTCAGGAATAAGCGGGCACCAGGGCGGTGGCTGGCGGTTCTTCCGAATTGCGCATGTGCAGGGAATCAGCCGTGCCCAGGCACAGGGCCTTGGCGTCAGCGCACTGCGTCAAGGCGCTGAATGAAAGCGATGCATGGATGGTCTCTCCCTCAAGGTTGGCGGTGGACTGCCGCTTTGGCGCTGCGCGCCAGGACAGTTCTGCGTGGGGCATTGGCAGGAAAAAGGCACCTGCCTATGCCTGACTTTCAGGCGGCGATTCATTGCTGCCTGAAGTCATTTCTTGTGCCGCCAAGCCTATGAACTTTTTTCTCGCTTGTCTCTAAGACAACTCCTGACGATGTTTCTGAATGCATCGACGGAGATTTTTGCTGCCATTTCAATAGCAAGCTATTTAGTGAATTCCGTGTTTTCGACGATCCATCCGTGGCAGATAAATCGAGGCGAAATAGGCTCAAATAGGGTGATCTGAAAAGTCAATCTGAATCGATGCAGGACGATTCCTGTTTTTCAGAATTCAGGTGCGGGCCGCCGACAGGAGCCTGGGCGCGGGGCTCGATGGGCAGGAGTGCGGGCATGCCGCTGCGGCGTCGGCATGCCGGTGAAAAGCTTGAAATGACAGCCGGCCTGAGGATGGCCGGCCGCCTCTTTTACTGCCGTGCAGAGCGCACGTTGGCCGGCAGCGCGCCAGGATGGCTGGTGCGGAATGGGTTGATGTCCAGGCCGCCACGGCGCGTGTAGCGTGCGTACACCGAGAGCTTGATGGGGCGGCAGCGGGTCCAGATGTCCATGAAGATGCGTTCCACGCATTGCTCATGGAATTCGTTGTGGTTGCGGAAGCTCACCAGGTATTGCAGCAGGCCTTCCTGGTCGATCTGCGCGCCGCTGTAGCGGATCTGCACGCTGCCCCAGTCGGGCTGGCCTGTGACCAGGCAGTTGCTCTTGAGCAGGTGGCTGACGAGGGTCTCGGTGACGGGCGCTTCCTCGTGGTTGGCGTGCAGCAGCTCTGGGGCGGGCTGGTACTGCGTGCATTCCACGTCCAGGCGGTCCAGCAGCAGGCCGTCCAGTTCCTGCACCATTTCCTGGTCGAAGCGGTCCAGGCCGATGATCTTCACGCCGATGCTGCCCTTTTGCTCGCTGCCTCGCCATAGCGCTTCGGCCAGGTCGGTGCGAAGGCGTGCCTGGACTTCGGCAGCGTCGGCCAGGCGGGTGTTGTTGAAGCTGTTGAGGTAGAGCTTGAACGACTTGCTTTCGATGAGATTGGGGGTCTCGCAGGGGATCGTGAAATGCACGAGAGCCACCTGCGGCTTGCCGCGCAGGTTGAGCCAGGACAGTTCGAACGCCGTCCACAGGTCGGCGCCGAAGAAGGGCATCTGGCTTCCCTGAATGCCGATTTCCTCGCGCTTGGGCGCGCGGGGCAGGGGGAACAGCAGCGAGGGGGCGTACTGGTCGATGTAGGCAGAGCTTTTGCCCAGCTGGGATTGTTCGGGAGTGTTCATGGAAAAAGGGCCGGCCGTGCCGGCGCTGGTCAGGCCTGGACGGTCCGCGCGGAGCGCGTGGACCCAGGCTTTGAAGCTAACTGAATTTCCATGCCCGCAGGCATGGGCGGCCATATAAGGTCAATAAGGGTGGGTGCGCCCGGGTTCGCTGGCTCTTCAGTGGAATTCGCGCTCGCGCAGCCATTTGGTGGCGATCCATTTTTCGCCGGCCAGCACGGGCGCGCCGCCGTGCAGGGTGCGCGTGGAGGGGTCGGGGCGCTCATAGCTGAAGAAGACGGCGTTGCCCCGGCGCGGAACCACTTGTAGCGGCACTTCGGGAAAGATGGTGGCGCCGCCGCGCTCGGGCTCGTTCAGGTAGATGACCAGCGTGCCCACGCGCTGGCCGCCGCGCTTGAGGATGGTGGGCGTGCCGGGTTCGCCGGGCGCGAAGTAGTCGTGGTGGGGCTTGTACTCGGCGCCCGGGCCGTAGTGCAGTACCTGCAGGCCTTCGCCGTGGTCCAGCGGCCAGCGCAGCAGGCGGGCGATGCGTTCTTCCAGCTGGCGGACGATGCCGGTTTCCCCGCGCTGGAAGAACATGCCGTTGCTGGTGCGGTCGTCATTGATCTCTTCACCGCCGCTTTGCGTGGCCACGGTGAGCGAGCGCGCCATGCGCGGACGCGCGGCGGCGATGATGGCGTCGCACTCCTCATGCGAGAGCAGGTTGCCGAAGACCACGATGCGCGGGTTGCGCATGCTGACCAGTACCTGGACCTTGCGGTCGCCGACATCGATGCTGGTGGGGTCCTGGGAGAGGTCCGGCTCCGGCAGCGAGGAGGCCGAGACGACGACGGCCGGTGGCGCCGCTTCGCCTTGGTGGGGCAGGTCCAACGCCCGCCGGGCCAGTTCTTCGCTCCAGCCCACGTCGCGCATGGAGCGCAGCAGGGCCGCAGGCCCTATGCCAGATGCGCGCTGGTCGCGTACCCATTGCATGAGTTCAGGCGTGAGACCCGCCGGCAGGTCCTGCGCGGTGCTCGGGGAATCTGGTGAGGATTTGAGGCTCATGGCGTGCAGTGCGGCCCTTGCCGCAGTGAATGGACTCCAAAGGCATCGAGGCCGGGGCCGGCCGGTGGCCGGCGAGGCTCAGTCAGCGGTCTTGCGGCGGAACACCAGGCGCGCAGGCGTCGAGGAAGCTGGCGCCAGTGCGTAGCCTTCCAGATCGAAGGCTTCGAGTTCAGCCGCGCTGCGAGCGCGTTGCTGTATGGCAAATCGTGCCATCAGCCCGCGCGCGCGTTTGGCATGGAAGCTGATGATCTTGTAGGCGCCGTTCTTGTAATCCTCGAACGCGCATTCCACCACCGGGGGCTTGAGGTGCTTCAAGTCTACCGATTTGAAGTATTCCTGCGAAGCCAGGTTGACGACGACGCGCTCGCCCGCCGGCTGCCGGGCCGCGCGCTGGTTCAGGTACTCGGCAATGCGGCTGCCCCAGAACTGGTAGAGGTTGCTGCCATGCGCGGTCTCCAGCCGGGTGCCCATTTCCAGGCGGTAGGGCTGCATGCGGTCCAGCGGACGCAGCACGCCGTACAGGCCGCTGAGGATGGCGATGTGCTGCTGCGCCCAGTCCAGGTCTTCGGCGTCCAGGCTGCGCGCCTGCAGGCCTTCATAGACATCACCGTTGAAGGCCAGCAGCGCCTGGCGGGCATTGGTGGCCGTGAAGCGAGGGCTGAAGGCCTCGTAGCGCGCCACGTTGAGCGCAGCCAGCTTGTCGCTGATGCCCATGAGTTCCGACAGTTGCTGCGGCGATTGGCGGCGCAGCACTTCGATCAGCTCCAGCGGCTGTTCGGAGAAGACGGGAAGCGTGTGTGGCAGCTTCGGCGGCAGCGGTGTGTCGTAGTCCAGCGATTTGGCGGGGGAGAGCAGCAACAGCATGGCGGGACGCAAGCTCCAGGATAGAGAGGGAGAAAAGACAGATGGACGGGGGTGGCGGCAGAAACAAACAGGGGCCGCGAGGGCCCCTGTGTCGTCACTGTCTGTGGTCAGACATGGGCCACGCCCTGCGGTTGCTGCTCGAATGGCAGCTGCAGGTCGCTCAGGTCCTTGCGTGTTTCCACGAGGATCAGAGGACCGTCATCCAGCACGACCATGGGCGGGCGCTCGCGCACGACGCGCTCGGGCTGCGGTTCGGCCGCGATGGCTGCCTGCGCAGCGGCCACCTTGTCGGCATCGGAGCCCACCCATTGCAGGCCCGAGGCGGCGGCCAGCGCCTGCAGCTCGGACACGGGCAACTGGTAGGCCTGGACCTTGGGCAGGCCGCGTTCTGCGGTTGCCTCAGCGGCCTTGGCTGCAGCGGGCTCGGCTGCGGCAGAAGCAGCAGAAGCGGCAGGTGCAGCAGGTGCTGGCACGTCTGCCGTCACGGCAGGGGCCGCCACAGGGGCCGGTGCGACCGGCGCGAAGGCCGCGCTCTGCTGCTCGGGCACCGCGACGGGTTGCTGCACTTCCACAACTGCCGCAGGCTGTGCGGCCACTGGGGCTTCGGCCACGGCTTCGGGGGCCTGGACTTCGGCAGCAGAGTTGGCGGCGTTGAAGTAGCTGCGACGGGCTGGCTGCTGGTCCTGCTCGGGCACGGAGGCCTCGAAGGACTGCACGGCTTCGCCTTCGGCTTCACGCGGCGCGCGCTCTGCACGGTCACCGCGATCGCCACGCTCGCGGCGGTCACGGCCGTAGCGGTCGCGCGAACGACGCTGGCGCGGCTGCTCTTCGCCGGAGGCGGGAGCAGCGTTGTCCAGGGACTGGTCCTGCTGCTGGGCCTGGTTGTCCAGCTTTTCTTCGGACTCGGGCGCGACTTCGAACTGACGGGGCTGGCGCTCGCTGCGTTCACCGCGTTCGGCGCGATCTCCACGCTCGCCTCGTTCACCGCGCTCGCGGCGGCCTTCGCCGCGTTCCTGGCGGTCGCCACGCGGCGCGCGCTCGGGACGCTGCTCGAGGGTGCTGCCATCTGCCGCCAGGGCTGCGGAGGCGTTCACGGCCTCCAGCGGCTGGCGGTTTTCGCCGTCGCGGCTGCGCTCGCCACGGCCGCGGCGTTCGCCGCGGTCGGTGCGTTCACCGCGCTCGCCACGATCCGGGCGCTCACCACGTTCACCGCGTTCCGTGCGCTCGCCACGCTCGGCATTGCGGCGGTTGCGATCGCCACCGCCAGCCTGGCGCTCGGCGTTGGGGGCGCCGGCGCGCTCACCGCTGCGCTCGGTGCGCTCACCACCACGCTCGCCATTGCGTTCGTTGCGGCGGCCACGGCTGTCGTTGCGGCCGTCACGGCGACCTTCGCGTGCGGGGGCTTCGGCAGCCGGCACGGGCGCTGCGACCGGCGCAGGTGCCGCGCCAAAGCCGAACAGGCTCTTGAGCCAGGCAAAGAAGCCTTGTTCGCGGACCACGACGGGGGCGGCGGCCGGTGCGGGCGCTGCCGCCGTGGCTGCAGGCTTGGCGTCGCGCTGCTGGCCGTTGGCCGGGCGGTTGCGGCTGCCTTCGGGACGAGGCTCGGCAATGGGAGCCGGCATGTCCGGCAGCACACCCTTGATCATGGGTGTCTGCTTGTTGGTGGGCTCCTGCGAGCGGCGTGTCACCGTGGTTTCGGTGTCCAGCTCTTCGGCCAGCTTGTAGCTGGCTTCCATGCTTTCCAGGCGCGCATCGTCGTGCTTGAGGCGCTCGAGCTTGTAGTGCGGCGTGTCCATGGACTTGTTGGGGACCATGATCACGTTGACGCGCTGCTTGAGTTCGATCTTGGTGATCTCGCCGCGCTTTTCGTTGAGCAGGAAGCTGGCCACTTCCACGGGCACCTGGCAGTGCACGGCGGCCGTGTTGTCCTTCATGGACTCTTCCTGGATGATGCGCAGGATCTGCAGCGCAGAGCTTTCCGTATCGCGGATATGACCGGAGCCGCCGCAGCGCGGGCAGTTGATGTGCGCGCCTTCGGACAGGGCGGGCTTGAGCCGCTGGCGGCTCATTTCCATGAGGCCGAACTTGCTGATGGTGCCGAACTGCACGCGCGCACGGTCCTGGCGCAGCGCGTCGCGCAGGCGATTCTCGACTTCGCGGCGGTTCTTGCTCTCCTCCATGTCGATGAAGTCGATGACGATCAGGCCGCCCAGGTCGCGCAGGCGCATCTGGCGCGCGACTTCGTCGGCGGCTTCCAGATTGGTGCGGGTGGCGGTTTCCTCGATGTCGCCGCCCTTGATGGCGCGGGCCGAGTTCACGTCGATGGAGACCAGGGCCTCGGTGTGATCGATGACGATGGCGCCGCCCGAGGGCAGGGTCACGGTGCGCGCGTAGGCCGATTCGATCTGGTGCTCGATCTGGAAACGGCTGAACAGGGGGGCATCGTCGCGGTAGCGTTTGACGCGGGCGGCATGCTCGGGCATGACGTGCTGCATGAACTGCTGCGCCTGCTCGTAGATGTCGTCGGTGTCGATGAGGATGTCGCCGATGTCGCCGTTGAAGTAGTCGCGGATGGCGCGGATCACCAGGCTCGATTCCTGGTAGATCAGGAAGGCGCCCTTGGCCGACTTGGCTGCGCCATCGATGGCGTTCCACAGCTTGAGCAGGTAGTTCAGGTCCCACTGCAGCTCGGGCGCGGTGCGGCCGATGCCGGCGGTGCGCGCAATGATGGACATGCCCTTGGGGTACTCGAGCTGGTCCATCGCCTCCTTGAGTTCGGCACGGTCCTCGCCCTCGATGCGGCGCGAGACGCCACCGCCGCGCGGGTTGTTGGGCATCAGCACCACATAGCGGCCGGCCAGCGAGATGAAGGTGGTCAGGGCCGCGCCCTTGTTGCCGCGCTCTTCCTTCTCGACCTGGACGATCAGTTCCTGGCCTTCACGGATGACTTCGTTGATGCGGGCCTGGCTGGGGGAGACGCCTTCGGCGAAATACTGCTTGGAGATTTCCTTGAAGGGCAGGAAGCCGTGGCGGTCTTCGCCGTAGTCGACGAAGCAGGCCTCAAGGCTGGGCTCCACACGCGTGACCACGGCCTTGTAGATGTTGCCCTTGCGCTGCTCGCGTCCTTCGATCTCGATCTCGTAGTCGAGGAGCTTTTGTCCATCGACGATGGCAAGGCGCCGCTCTTCCGACTGCGTGGCGTTGATGAGCATCCGTTTCATGATGCGTTTCCTTTATTCGTTTTCTCTGGGGCGCGCCGGGGTGCAGCCTCTGCTGCCAGACCGTCACGCCTTTGACTTGTAATCAAAGACAGGCTCGCGAGGGAGCCGAGATGCCGGACTGACGCATTGAAACGAAAGGAATCGCCGAATGCCTTGCTTCTTGAGACCTGGCTCAAGTCAGCAATGGGGGCAAGGGCAGGGGGACGAGAGCGATGAGAGAGGCACGCCGTCCAGCTTCAAGCGAAGCTGCTGCACGTGCGGGGCAGGCGGGAGGCTTGGGGGCGGCAATGATCCTGGGCGCAGGCGTTTTCCTGCTCCACAGCGTGACCATCCATGCCCAAAAGATCCACATGCTCGCTTTTGATCCGCTGGCAGCGGCGGACGCCGGGTCCGACCCCTTCTGCCAGCTTGAGATTCCGTATCAGTGTTTCAATTCGTCAGCCACAACCGATGCAACGACGAACTTCGCAGGCCATCTTTTCCTGCTGTTTCGCGTGCATGACACCGGATGGCATCGACCTGCCTGTGCGGGGAAATGGTTGTTTGGACTAAACTCCATGAGAATCAACCACTTATAAATAGTTCGGCACAGGTGAAACACATTATAGAGGGCAAACCGGCAGACGACCGTTCCCTGAACGCAGCCACTGCCGCAGTGCGGCTGATCGAAGTCGATGACGATTCGGCCGGACAGCGGTTGGACAACTTTCTCATACGCCATCTCAAGGGCGTTCCCAAAACCCATGTCTATCGCATCATCCGCAGTGGAGAAGTGCGCATCAACAAGGGGCGCGTCAGTGCGGAAACCCGCGTCTCGACTGGCGATGTCGTTCGCGTGCCGCCCGTGCGCATTTCCGAAAAAGTCGCCGAAAAGGCCGAGCGGCCTGCGCCCGCCAGGGATTTCCCCAGTCTGCTGGAAGACGAACATCTGATTGCCATCGACAAGCCTGCCGGTGTGGCCGTGCACGGGGGCTCGGGCGTGAGTTTTGGCGTCATCGAGCAATTGCGCCAGGCGCGGCCGCAAAGCCGCTTTCTGGAGCTGGTGCATCGGCTCGACCGCGAGACATCCGGCATCTTGCTGGTGGCCAAGAAGCGCTCGGCGCTGACGCATCTGCAGGACCAGTTCCGCGAGCGCGAAACCGGCAAGACCTATCTGGCGCTGGTCCAGGGCACCTGGCCTGCCAACCGCAAGGTGATTGATCTGCCGCTGCACAAATACCTGCAGGCCGACGGCGAGCGCCGCGTGCGGGTGACCACGGCCGATGATCCTGACGGCATGCGCTCCGTCACGCTGGTGCGCGTTCGCAGCACGCTGGCGCCCCAGCCCCTGCTGGGTCTGCCGGCCATGAGCCTGCTGGAGGTGACCATCAAGACCGGGCGCACGCACCAGATCCGCGTGCACCTGTCCAGCCAGGGGCACCCGATTGCGGGGGATGACAAGTACGGGGACTTCGACCTGAACCGCCGGTTGCAGAAACAGGGGCTCAAACGCATGTTCCTGCACGCATGGCGGCTACAGTTCACACACCCGTCCAGTGGTGAGCGGGTGGAATTGCGCGCCGAGCTTCCCGAGGAGCTGGCCCGTTTCGCCGGCTGACGCCGGATTTGACTCCTTGCAGACATGACAACTCCTGGTTCTTCCGAGATATACCGTGCGCGCCGCTTCGACCTCATCGCCTTCGACTGGGATGGGACGCTGTCGGATTCCACCGCGGTGATCGTCAAGTGCATTCAGGCGGCCGTGGCCGATGTGGGAGGCACGCCCCCCAGCAATGAGGCGGCCTCCTATGTGATCGGCATGGCGCTGATGCCGGCATTGGCGCGTGCGGCGCCCGATGTGTCGCCCGAGAAATACCCGGAGCTGGGCAACCGCTATCGCCACCATTTCATCAAGCACCAGGACGACATCAGCCTGTTCGCCGGCGTGCTGCCCATGCTGGCGGCGCTGCGCGAGCGCGGCCACCTGCTGGCCGTGGCCACGGGCAAGAGCCGGCGCGGTCTGAACGATGCGCTGCAGGACCCGCAACTGCGCGGCATGTTCGACAGCTCGCGCACGGCGGACGAAACCGCCGGCAAGCCCAACCCGCTGATGCTGCAGGAGCTGATGGCCGAATTCGGCGTGGAGCCTGGCCGCGTGCTGATGATCGGCGACACCACGCACGACCTGGAACTGGCCCGCAATGCTGGCTGTGCCAGCGTGGGCGTGGGCTATGGCGCGCATCCCACCGACGGCTTTGGCGTGCTGCAGCCGTTGCATGTGGCGCAGAGTGTTGCGGATTTGCATCAGTGGCTGCTGGCCCATGGTTGAGTCGTCATGGCCGCGTCAGCGCGGGAATCCATGCTTGTGAGGTGCGCTGGTGACCGTTGATCGCATTGTTTTGTGTGCCAGCGAGGCCTTGCAGGAAGGTGCGAATGCCGTGCCTTTCGACGTGGTCTACGCGGGGCATGCCTGCCGCGCATTCGCCATCCGCTTCGAGGGACAGGCGCATGCCTATCTGAACCGCTGCACGCACGTGGCCATGGAGATGGACTACCAGCCAGACCGCTTTTTCGATGATTCCGGGCGTTGGTTGCTGTGCGCAACCCATGGCGCGGTCTATGCGCCGGACAGCGGCGCCTGCGCTGGCGGCCCCTGCCGTGGCGGCCTGGTGAAAATCTCCCTGAGCGAAAGCGCGGGGGTGGTGCACTGGCATACTGCCGATAACCTGAAACCCGTCGAGTTCTGACATGACTTCCCCCATACCCCCGGAAAATCCTGGCTCCGCATCGCACCCTTCCCCGGGTGCGGACCTGTGGGCCCGGGCCACGCCCGCCGCGGCGGCTGCCGATGCGCGAACGGCGGCATCGAGCGGCTGGGAGCGGGACGTGCTGGAAAAGCTGGTCTTCGCCACCATCAACGAGCAGCGCGCCTCGCGCCGCTGGCGACTCTTCGGCCGCCTGCTGTGGACGGCACTCATCCTGGTGGTCCTGTGGGTGCTGTTTGCCAAGGACACGGCGACCACGACCAGCTCCTCTCCGCATACCGCAGTGGTCGAGGTCAAGGGCGAGATCGCTGCAGGCGCCGACGCCAGCGCGGAATTCGTGGTGGCCGCCATGCGCAGCGCCTTCGAGGACTCGGGCTCGCGTGCCGTCGTGCTGCTGATCAACTCGCCAGGCGGCAGCCCGGTGCAGGCCGGCATCATCAATGACGAAATCGTGCGGCTCAAGGGCAAGTACGACAAGCCCCTGTATGCCGTGGTGGAGGAAACCTGCGCTTCGGCTGCTTATTACATTGCTGCGGCGGCCGACGAGATCTTTGTCGACAAGGCCAGCATCGTGGGCAGCATCGGTGTGCTCATGGATGGCTTCGGCTTCACGGGCGCCATGGAAAAGCTGGGCGTGGAGCGCCGCCTGCTGACGGCTGGCGAGAACAAGGGCTTCCTGGACCCGTTCAGTCCCATGTCCGAAGCACAGCGCGCCCATGCCCATCAGATGCTGGGCCAGATCCACTCGCAGTTCATCAATGTGGTCAAGGCCGGCCGTGGCGATCGCCTGCACGAGACGCCCGAGACGTTCAGCGGCCTGTTCTGGACGGGTCAGCAGGCCGTGGAGATGGGCCTGGCCGACAAGCTGGGCAGTCTTGACTACGTGGCCCGTGAAGTGGTCAAGGCGGAAGAGGTGGTGGATTACACGCGCCGCGACAACGTGGCCGAGCGCCTGGCCAAGCGTTTTGGCGCGGCCTTCGGTGGAGGTGCCGTTCAGGCGCTGCGCTCCAGCCTTCCGTCTCTGCGCTGATTTCCCTGGCGTCTGCCAAGATGCAAAAAGCCCGCCTTCTTGTGGAAGGCGGGCTTTTTTTGCTCATCGAGGAAGACAGTCTCAGCGACCGATGGAAAACACCACCGGCGTGCGGTTGTCCGGCACTTCCTTGTGCTGGCGCCATTCGCGCACCAGACGGCTTTCGATGCGGGCGCTCTCCAGTGTCAGGCCGCAGGCCAGCGCCAGGCGCGTATGGGGTTGGAGCGTCTGCAGCAAGGCCTGCCACAGCGCGGCGTTGCGGTAGGGCGTCTCTATGAACTGCTGGGTCTGGCCTTGGCGCAATGCCAGGGTTTCAAGCTCCTTGATGCGCTGAACCCGCCCGCCAGCGTCCTGCGGCAGGTACCCCACAAAAGCATAGTTCTGTCCGTTGAGTCCGCTGGCGGCCAGGGCCAGCAGCAACGACACCGGACCGATCAGGGGCACGACCCGTATGCCCAGATCATGCGCGGCGCGCACGATGGAGCTGCCGGGGTCGGCCACGGCAGGCATGCCGGCTTCGCTGACCAGTCCCATGTCGTGGCCCAGCAGCAAGGGGGCGAGCAGTGGCTTGGCATCGAAGACCGCCGCGCCCTTGTCGCCGTGGTCGCCCTTCTTGTGGGCCTCGCGCGGCAGTTCTGTGATCTGCTGGGTTTGCAAGGGCTGGGCCAGGGCGTGCAGTGCGTCAATGCGCTTCAGGTAGGCGCGCGTGCTTTTGGCGTTTTCGCAGATCCAGTGGGTCAGGCGTGCAGCGGTGCGCAGTGTTCCATCGGGCAGGACCTGCGTCAGCGGCGTTTGCTCGTCGCAGCCGAAGTCCAGCGGCGCGGGCACCAGATAGAGCGTTCCTCTGGTGGGTTGGGTTGCAGCATCGTTCATGGCAGCACGGCTCCTGCGGCGCGCAGCAGCTGGCAGGTGCGGATCAGCGGCAGGCCGATCAGCGCCGTGGGGTCGTCGCTGACGATGGCATCCAGCAGCGCGATGCCCAGTCCTTCGCTCTTGGCGCTGCCTGCGCAGTCATAGGGCTGTTCGGCGCGCAGGTAGCGTTCGATCTCCGCGTCGTTGAGATCACGAAACCGGACCTGGACGGTGACCACATCGGTCTCGGCAAAGCCGCTTTCCCGGCAGACCACGCTCACGGCGGTGTGGAAATTCATCTGGCGCCCGCTCATCTGGCGCAGTTGTTCGGTGGCGCGCTCGTGGGTGCCGGGCTTGGACAGCGGCATGCCATCCAACTCGGGTACCTGGTCGGAGCCGATGACGACGGCGCCCGGGTGCAGCGCCGCCACGGCCTGTGCCTTGGCCAGGGCCAGTCGCAACGAAAGTGCATGCGGTGTTTCGCCGGTCAGCGGTGTCTCATCGACTTCCGGGGACACGGTCTGGAATGGTAGTTGCAGCCGCTCCAGAAGTTCGCGGCGGTAGCGTGAGGTGGAGCCAAGGATCAGGGGGCGTGCCAGGCCGGGAGCCTGGGCTAAGGCGAGGTGGGAAGCTTGCATGCCCGGATTCTCTTACACTGCCCGCATGAGCAAGGAATTTTCTGCGGTCCGTCTCGATGTTCGCGCTTTTGCGCAATCGGCGGGCCATCTCCAGGGTCAGTCGGCGCTTTCGGCCTTTCCTCGTCTGGCCGAGGATGCGCAGCCGGATGCCGCTGATGGGCACGGCGAGGTGCACTGGCAGGCTGACGGCGAACTGGTCGAGCAAACCGGCGGTTCGGGCCAGGTCTGGCTGCATCTGCAGGCCGATGCTGTCGTTCCGATGGTGTGCCAACGCTGCCTCACTGTGGCGCTCATCTCCCTCCAGGTCGATAGGTCTTTCCGCTTTGTTGCGGACGAGACCACGGCCGAGTCCGAGGATGACGAGAGCGACGAGGACCTGCTGGTGCTCAGCCGCGAATTCAACCTGCTTGAACTCATAGAGGATGAGCTGCTCATGGAGTTGCCCGTGGTGCCACGCCACGACAGCTGCCCCGAGCCGGTGAGCATGCAGTCCAGCGACGCAGACTTCGAGCAGGCCAGCGAGGACAAGCCCAATCCATTTGCCGTGCTGCGCGGGCTGGATGTGGGCAAGTCAGCCGACTGATTGCGATGTCCGGAAAAAAGGCCGAGGCCGGGAAAAGCGATTGCGCTATAATCAAGGGCTTCGCGCGAAACCCCCTCGTGTCTTTAATGGGCTGATCGCGTTTTTTACCAACCCTTTTCAGATACACAGGAGCCATCATGGCTGTTCAGCAGAACAAGAAGTCCCCCTCCAAGCGCGGTATGCACCGTTCGCACAACGCACTGAATGTGCCTGGCATTGCCGTGGAACCCACCACCGGCGAAACCCATCTGCGTCACCACATCAGCCCCAACGGCGTGTACCGCGGCCGTCAAGTGCTGAAGAACAAGTCCGAAGCCTGATCTTCGACCGTTCCCGCAGGGCCCGCGGCTACAGTTTTCGTAGCGCGGGCTTTTGTTTTTTCTGATGGTTGCTCCTATCTTTCCAGGCCTTGCAACAGGCTTGCCAGTCGCACATGATCACTTTGGCCGTTGACTGCATGGGGGGTGATCACGGCCCCCGCGTCACGCTTGCGGCGTGCCGCCAGTTCCTCGATTCCCACCCCGATGCCCGGCTGCTGCTGGTTGGCCAGCCCGATGCGCTGGCTGGCTTTGCGCATGAGCGCGCCAGTGTGGTGCCGGCCTCGGAAGTGGTCGGCATGGATGATCCGATCGAGATGGCGCTGCGCAGGAAGAAGGATTCCTCCATGCGCATCGCCATCCAGCAAGTCAAGGATGGCGCGGCTGCCGCTGCTGTGTCGGCTGGAAACACGGGTGCGCTGATGGCCATCTCGCGCTACCTGCTCAAGACGCTCGATGGCATTGATCGCCCTGCCATCGCGCCCCAGTTGCCCAATGCCAAGGGCGAGGCCACCACGGTGCTGGACCTGGGTGCCAATGTGGACTGCTCGGCCGAGCATCTGCTGCAGTTCGCCGTCATGGGCTCGGCCCTGGTGTCTGCCCTGAACAACGAAGAGGCGCCCTCGGTGGGTCTGCTCAACATTGGCGAGGAGCAGATCAAGGGCAGCGAGGTCATCAAGCGCGCTGGCGAACTGCTGCGCGCGGCCGGCAAGGCCGGTCATCTGAATTTCTACGGCAACGTCGAAGGCAACGACATCTTCAAGGGCACGACCCAGGTCGTGGTCTGTGATGGCTTTGTGGGCAACGTGGCTCTCAAGTCTTCCGAGGGCGTGGCGTCCATGATCTCCAATGCCCTCAAGCAGGAGTTCAAGCGCAACATCTTCACCAAAATGGCGGCCATCGTTGCCTATCCGGTGCTAACTGCTTTGATGAGGCGCGTGGATCATCGTCGCTACAACGGCGCGGCGCTGCTGGGCCTTCGCGGGCTGGTCTTCAAAAGCCATGGATCGGCCGATGCCTTGGCTTTCGAGCACGCGCTGAAGCGCGCGTATGATGCGGCCCGCAACAACCTGCTCGACCGTGTCCGTACCCGTATCTCCGCAGCCCTGCCTCTGTTGCTGGCTGCGCAGTCGGAATCGGGACCGTCGGCGCCCTAATACAGATGAGACGCTACGCACGCATCACCGGCACGGGCAGTTACCTGCCACCCCGCCGACTCACCAATCACGATCTGGCAGCCGAACTGGCCCAGCGCGGCATCGAGACCTCGGACGAGTGGATCGTCGAGCGCACCGGCATCCATGCCCGACACTTTGCCGCGCCAGAAGTGGCCAGCAGCGATCTGGCCTTGGAGGCATCGAAGAAGGCGCTGGAAGCCGCCGGCTGCCAGCCGCAGGATATCGATCTGATCATCGTCGCCACATCGACGCCGGACATGGTCTTCCCGTCCACGGCATGCATCCTGCAAAACAAGCTCGGCGCCAATGGCTGTGCGGCCTTTGATGTGCAAGCCGTATGCAGCGGCTTTGTCTACGCCCTCACCGTGGCCGACGCCATGATCCAGTCCGGCGCTGCGAGCCGCGCGCTGGTGGTGGGCTCCGAAGTATTCAGCCGCATCCTGGACTTCAACGACCGGACGACCTGCGTGCTGTTCGGTGACGGTGCCGGAGCCGTGGTGCTGGAGGCGTCCGAGCAGCCAGGCATCCTGGCTTCCGACCTGCATGCCGACGGCAAGCATGTCGGCATCCTGTGCGTGCCAGGCAATGTCTCCGGTGGCCAGATCCTCGGTGATCCGCTGCTGAAGATGGATGGGCAGGCCGTGTTCAAGCTGGCGGTCGGCGTGCTGGAGAAGGCTGCTCGCGCCACGCTGGACAAGGCAGGGCTCACCGATGCCGACATCGACTGGCTGATCCCCCATCAGGCCAATATCCGCATCATGCAAAGCACGGCGCGCAAGCTCAAGCTGTCCATGGACAAGGTGGTGGTGACGGTGGACCAGCATGGCAACACGTCGGCTGCCTCGATCCCCCTGGCGCTGGACCACGGCGTGCGCAGTGGCCAGGTCAAGCCCGGTCAGACCGTGCTGCTGGAAGGTGTTGGCGGCGGCTTCACCTGGGGCGCGGTACTTCTCAAGATGTGATGCGGGATGCCTGCCTGAGGGCAGGTGCCCATGGCGCGGCCTTTATTTTTGAAAATCATGAAGAAGTTTGCATTCGTCTTTCCTGGTCAGGGTTCGCAATCGGTAGGCATGCTCGACGGATGGGGTGACCATCCCGTCGTGGCCCAGACCTTGGTCGAAGCCTCCGATGCCCTCGGCGAAAACATCGGCCAGCTGATCCAGCAGGGGCCGAAGGAAGCTCTGGCGCTCACCACCAATACCCAGCCCGTGATGCTGGTGGCCGGTGTGGCTGCCTGGCGCGTCTGGCAGGCCGAAGGCGGCGCGCTGCCCGACGTTGTGGCGGGCCACTCGCTGGGTGAGTACACGGCCCTGGTCGCGTCAGGTGTGCTGACCCTGGCCCAGGCTGCGCCGCTGGTGCGGCTGCGCGCGGCTGCCATGCAGGAGGCCGTTCCCGTGGGAACCGGTGCCATGGCTGCCATCCTGGGGCTGGATGCCGACAAGGTGCGCGCAGGCTGCGCAGAAGTCACGGCGGCATTGGGTGGTGCGGAAGTCGTCGAGGCCGTGAATTTCAACGACCCCTCGCAGACCGTGATTGCCGGCAGCAAGGCGGCTGTCGAGAAGGCCTGCGAGGCCCTCAAGGCCGCAGGCGCCAAACGTGCGCTGCCGCTGCCGGTGTCGGCGCCTTTCCATTCCAGCCTGATGAAGCCTGCGGCCGAAAAGCTCAAGGCGGCGCTGGCTGCCACCGTGCTGGCTGCGCCGCGCATCCCAGTGCTCAACAACATCGACGTGACTGTGCAGCAGGATGCCGACGCCATTCGCGATGCGCTGTATCGCCAGGCCTTCGGCCCGGTGCGCTGGGTGGAATGCGTTCAGGCCATGAAGGCCCGCGGCGTCGTCCACCTCGTCGAGTGCGGTCCCGGCAAGGTGCTGATGGGCCTGACCAAGCGGATTGACGCGGACCTGACGGCCGCTGCCCTCTATGACCCGGCCACGCTGGCCGACGTGAAAGAATCCCTCGCATGACTGACAACCAGAACAAGCCCCAGGTTGCCCTGGTGACGGGTGCCTCGCGCGGCATCGGTGCCGCCATTGCCCAGGAGCTGGCAGCACGCGGCTACCGCGTGATCGGCACGGCCACCACCGATGGTGGTGCCGAGAAGATCAACCAGGCCCTGTCGGCCCATGAAGGCTGCCGTGGCGTGAACCTCAATGTCACGGACGTGACCGCCGTCGATGCCCTGATCGACAGCATCGTCAAGAATGACGGTGGCCTGCATGTGCTGGTCAACAATGCCGGCATCACGCGCGACACCCTGGCCATGCGCATGAAGGACGATGACTGGGATGCGGTGATCGACACCAATCTCAAGGCGGTTTTCCGAGTCAGCCGTACGGCCATTCGGCCCATGATGAAGCAGCGCTTCGGACGCATCATCAACATCACCAGCGTCGTTGGTGCCTCCGGAAACCCCGGTCAAGCCAACTATGCAGCTGCCAAGGCCGGCGTTGCCGGCATGACGCGTGCGCTGGCCCGTGAACTGGGCAGCCGCGGCATCACGGTCAATTGCGTGGCTCCGGGCTTCATCGCCACCGACATGACGGCGGAGCTGCCTGAAGAGCAGAAAAATGCCCTGAAATCGCAGATCGCCATGGGTGATCTGGGCCAGCCCAGCGACATCGCCCATGCCGTGGCCTATCTCGCATCGGCGGGCGCAGGCTACGTCACCGGCCAGGAATTGCACGTCAACGGCGGCATGTACATGTAAGCGCTGCGGCGGCTGCGGGCAGATCCCTGCCAGAAGCCGCCGTTGCTTGCAACCGAAGAGGCCGTTTCCTCGCGACGGCCGGCTGAAGAGGGCGTAAGGTCCGAAACGGCTAGAATCGCGGGTTCATTCACAACCCCCAGAGGGAAACCATGAGCGATATCGAAGCACGTGTCAAAAAAATCATTGCCGAACAACTCGGCGTTGAAGAGTCTCAAGTCACCAACGAAAAGGCCTTCGTGGCTGATCTGGGTGCTGACTCCCTGGACACGGTGGAGCTGGTGATGGCCCTGGAAGATGAATTCGGCATCGAGATCCCCGACGAAGACGCGGAAAAGATCACGACGGTGCAAAACGCCATCGACTACGCCAACACCCACCAGAAGGCCTGACAGGGCCCTGACCCGAGCGATCAGCAGAAGGTTTTACGCATGAGCCGTCGTCGCGTTGTCGTGACCGGCCTGGGTTGCATCTCCCCCGTGGGTAACACGGTGGGCGACGCCTGGGCCAATCTTTTGGCCGGCCAGTCCGGCATTGACCTCATCACCAAGTTCGATGCCTCGAACTTTGCCTGCAAGATTGCGGGCGAGGTCAAGGGATTCGATGTGGAGTCGTACATGAGCGCCAAGGATGCGCGCTCCATGGACACCTTCATCCATTACGGCATCGCTGCTGCGGCGCAAGCCGTGCAGGACTCAGGTCTGCCCACGGGCGAGGCCTTGTCGGATGATCTGGCTACGCGCATCGGCTGTGTGATCGGTTCGGGCATCGGCGGCTTGCCGCTGATCGAGAACACCCACGCAGAACTGGCTGCGCGCGGACCGCGCCGCATCACGCCGTTCTTCGTGCCTGCCTCCATCATCAACATGGTGGCTGGCCATGTGTCCATGCGGTTTGGCTTCAAGGGGCCGAATCTCGCCGTGGTGACTGCCTGCACGACCGGGCTGCACTGCATAGGCGAAGCAGGACGCATGATCGAATACGGCGATGCCGATGTGGTGGTGGCTGGTGGCACGGAAGCCACGGTCTCCCCGCTGGGCGTCGGCGGCTTTGCCGCCATGCGCGCACTGTCCACGCGCAATGATGATCCCAAGGTCGCCTCGCGTCCCTGGGACAAGGACCGCGACGGCTTTGTGCTGGGTGAAGGTGCAGGCGTGCTGGTGCTGGAAGAGTACGAGCATGCCAAGGCCCGCGGTGCCAAGATCTATGCTGAACTGTGCGGCTACGGCATGAGTGCCGATGCCGGCCACATGACGGCGCCCAACATGGACGGCCCGCGCCGCGCCATGCTGTCAGCTCTGCGCAACGCCGGCATCAACGCCGACCAGATCGATTATCTGAATGCGCACGGCACATCCACGCCGCTGGGCGACCTCAACGAGACCAATGCCATCAAGGCGGCTCTGGGCGATCACGCCAAGAAAATCGTTGTCAGCTCGACCAAGTCCATGACCGGTCACCTGCTGGGTGGCGCTGGCGGCATCGAGAGCGTCTTCACCGTGCTGGCATTGCACGAGCAGAAGATTCCCCCGACCATCAATCTGGACAACCAGGATCCCGAGTGCGATCTCGACTACTGCGCCAACACGGCACGGGATGCGAAGATCGAAGTGGCAGTGAAAAACAACTTCGGGTTCGGCGGCACCAACGGAACGCTGGTGTTCAAGCGAATCTGAGGCCTGCACACCTCACCATGAAAAGCCCGCCCCGCAAGGGAGCGGGCTTTTTTATTTCTCCCATGGGTCAGGGCGCGTCCGGCAGGGGTGGAACGCATGTCAGACATGCTGCGGTTTTGCGACACTGCAGGCATGACGTCACGCCATGCCCCGCCCGCAGTCCGCCATCCGCTGAATCCACCGCGTGGGTCGGTCGCATGCCTGTGCGCGCTTTGGCTGCTGGCGGCCATGCTTTTGCTGGCGTGGGCGCTTGATCTTCAGTCCGGATGGGGGCCTGCCGTCGTGGCTGTCACGGGTTCTCTGGTTGCAGCTGCAGGCATGTGGCATGGATGGCGCGCCCTGGGCAGAGGCTTTGTTGCATGGGATGGCGCGCAGTGGTGGCTTGGTGAGGCAGCCGCTGCCGACGATGCGCAGCCGGTGCTGCTGCAGGTGCGCGCTGACGGTGGTCAATGGCTATGGGCGCAGGCCAGACCCGTTACGACGGGGTCTTTGCGCTGGCGAAGCTCCCGCTGGCTGCTGCTGTCTTACAGGCAGAGTCCTGAAACCTGGGGTGATTTGCGGCGTGCTGTATATTTCCCGCCCAGACCTACAGAACGCGCGCAGTGACTGCGCCAGGGCCGCCACGGCCCGTCTTCACCGATTTCATGACGCCTCCCGAATTCCCGCCTTCTTCTGCCGACAGCGACCTGGCTCTGGTCGAGCGCACCAACGCAGGAGACATGCGGGCCTTCGAGCTGCTGGTCATCAAGTACCAGCGCCGCATCGAGCGCCTCATTGGCCGCATGGTGCGCGACGTGGACCTGGTGCCTGACATTGCGCAGGAAACCTTCATCCGGGCCTATCGGGCGCTGCACCAGTTCCGGGGTGATGCCCAGTTCTACACCTGGCTGTATCGCATCGCCGTGAATACCGCCAAGAAGGCGCTGCTGGACATGAAGCGCTCGCCGCTGATCACCGAAAGCGCGTTACACAACGGGGATGACGATGATGAAACTTCCCGGCTCAGCCAGGAACTAACCACCGAAGAAACACCCGAAACGATCCTGGCGGCCCAGGAGATTGCCCAGGCAGTCAACGCCGCCATGGAGGCCTTGCCCGAAGATCTCCGTCAAGCCGTCACGTTGCGGGAAATCGAAGGCCTGAGCTACGAGGAAATCTCGAACGCCATGGGTTGTCCCATAGGCACCGTGCGTTCACGCATCTTCCGTGCACGCGAAGCGATTTCAGCGAGAGTCAAGCCTTTGCTGGAGCGCCAGTCTGGCAAGCGGTGGTAGCAACGGGTGATGGCCATCGGGTGGCGCATTTTTTGGGTACAGGGTCTCAGAGCAGACAGGCAGGTGATTGATCATGAATGACGATCTGACGAAGCGCGAACAATTGTCGGCATTGGCTGATGGCGAACTCTCTGCCGCGGAGCTGCAGGCCGCGCTGGCCTATGCGCAAAGCGATGCAGGCCAGCAGGAATGGCGCATGTACCACCTGGTGGGCGATGTGCTGCGCTCTCCTGAGCTGGCGCACCACAGCCGGCACGATCTGCTTTCCGGAATCCGCTCCCAGTTGGCCAACGAGCCGCGCCGCCCCCTGGTTCCCGTCGCCGCAGACGAGCTGGAGCAGGTCGCGCGCCCGGCGCACGGCAGGGCCGTCGTCAATGGCGCGCCGCTGCACGATGCAGCCAATGCGTCGGTATTCCGCTGGAAGATGGCTGCGGGTTTTGCGTCCGTGGCGGCCGTGGCTGCCATTGGCTGGAGCGTGATGCTCGGCGCGCCTGCAGGCCCCGGCGCGGCGCCGGGCCGGGCATTGGCCGCCCTTGAAACGGGGGCGCCTGCAGCGGCTGCTGTCGCTGGAAATGCCCAGGACTTCCCTCTCGGAGATACGGCCCAATCCTCTTCGGTGGTGGCTGTGGCAGGCCCTTACGGCCAAAGCGTCATGCTGCGTGATCCGCGCCTGGATGCGCTGCTGGCCTCCCATCCGCAATACAGTGGTCCGGCCACGTTGCAGATGCCGGCCAGCTTCCTGCGCAATGCCAACTTCGCCTCGGCACCGCGCGCGAACCAGCGCTGAATCCCGCAGGAGAGCATGACTCTCCTGCCTTCTTTTGCACCCGCGTCCAGCCGTTCGGCATTGAAATGGGCGCGGGTGCAGTCATTTGTGGCCCATGCACGGCGGTTCGCGCCGCATGCATGCGGCCGATTCGGGAACTAACAGCGTCTTTCAGGCTTCTGAGCCATCGTCTGGCCGGTGCATGCCGGGACTGCGCCAGAATGTGGCGTTCGTCCGAGATGCAAGTCGGCACCGCGTATCTGAACAGGCCGCCCGGGCGCAATGGGCACGGGGGCAACACAATGATTGAGAAGGAAAGGATCACCATGACCACAGTTCGATGGAAGACGCTGCAGTCCTGCACACTGGCAGGCGTTCTGGCGCTGGCTGCTGGCAGCGCCTCAATGCTGGTGCCGGTGAGTGCCGCTCATGCGCAAAGCGGTGCCGTGGTGCGGGGTCTGCCGGACTTCACCGACCTGGTCGAGCAGGTAGGGCCTTCCGTGGTCAACATCCGCACGTTGGAGAAGGCGTCGGCCAACTCTGCCGAGGCGCTGGGCATGGATGAGGACATGCTCGAGTTCTTCCGCCGCTTCGGCCTGCCCGTGCCCAATGTGCCGCGCCAACGCCCCCAGCCGCGTTCACAGCCTGACGAGGAACAGCCGCGTGGCGTGGGGTCGGGCTTCATCCTGACGGCGGACGGCTTTGTGATGACCAATGCCCACGTGGTCGAAGGTGCTGACGAGGTCATCGTCACGCTGACCGACAAGCGTGAGTTCAAGGCCAAGATCGTGGGCAGCGACAAGCGCACCGACGTGGCTGTGGTCAAGATCGATGCCACCGGACTGCCCGCCGTGAAGATCGGCGACGTGAACCGTCTCAAGGTCGGTGAGTGGGTGATGGCCATCGGATCGCCCTTCGGCCTCGACAACTCGGTCACCGCAGGCATCGTCAGCGCCAAGCAGCGCGACACGGGAGACTATCTGCCCTTCATCCAGACCGATGTGGCCATCAATCCCGGCAACTCGGGCGGCCCGTTGCTGAACATGCGCGGCGAGGTCGTGGGCATCAACAGCCAGATCTATTCGCGTTCCGGCGGTTTCATGGGGATCAGCTTCGCGATTCCGATCGACGAGGCCGTGCGCGTCAGCGACCAGCTGCGCGCCACCGGCAAGGTCACGCGAGGGCGCATCGGCGTGCAAATCGGGCAGGTCACCAAGGACATTGCCGAATCCATCGGCCTGGGCAAGGCTCAGGGTGCGCTGGTCTCTGCCGTGGAACCCGATTCCCCAGCCGCCAAGGCCGGCGTCGAGGCGGGTGACGTGATCATCAAGTTCGATGGGAAGGCCATTGAGAAGGTCGCCGACCTGCCGCGTCTGGTGGGCAACACCAAGCCCGGAACGCGCAGCACCATCACCGTATTCCGCCGCGGAGCCGCCAAGGATCTGACCATGGTGATCGCCGAAGTCGAGCCCGATGGCGCTCCCCAGGCAAAGGCTGCAGGCAAGGGCAGCACCCTGGTCTCCCAGTCGCTGGGCCTGACGCTGGCCGAACTCACGGATGCCCAGAAAAGGGAATTGGGCATCAAGGGTGGTGTCCGCGTGACGGCCGCTGTCGAGGCAGCAGCACGCGCAGGCCTGCGCGAAGGTGATGTGATCCTGCAACTGGCCAATGTCGAGGTCACGGGGCTCAAGAGCTTCGAGGCCACGCTGGCCAAGGTGGACAAGAGCAAGCCGGTGAACCTTCTGGTGCGCCGCGGCGAATGGGCTCAGTACGTGCTTATCCGTCCTGCCCGCTGAGGGGTTGGGGCAGGCCGGTTTTTCGGGGTACTGGGGAATACCCTCGGAATCCGGATCAAGGCCTGCCCATGCCCCTTGGGGCATTGGGTAAAATGCCCCACCAAAGCGTGACGGCTCAAGGCGTCAGAAACCTGTTTTCAAAGAGGATTGTTGCGGTGCAAAAGCACCGCACTATCCGGTGATCGACGGGCTAGAAATGGCTTGTCGGGTCTGTTGATAAACTGTTGATAAATAATTGTGACAGATCAAGCCCGGAGCTTTGCAGGCCTTGTCAGGGCTTGGTTTCCAGCCCTTTTTGCCTACAATAAAGTCCCAACTATCGCAGTTGCCAGAGATTGTTGGTTCGGGGCGCGTCGTTCATGGACGCGCCCTTTTTTCTTGCGCGCCGACCCTGTCGTTTTCCACTTTCACTAGCAGTCCTTCTCGTTGATGAACCACATCAGAAATTTTTCCATCATTGCGCACATCGACCATGGCAAGTCGACGCTGGCCGACCGCCTGATCCAGCGTTGCGGAGGCCTGGCTGACCGTGACATGGAAGCCCAGGTGCTGGACTCGATGGATATCGAGAAAGAGCGCGGCATCACCATCAAGGCGCAGACGGCTGCCCTGCAGTACAAGGCCAAGGATGGTCAGGTCTACAACCTCAACCTCATCGACACGCCCGGCCACGTGGACTTCTCGTACGAAGTCTCGCGTTCCCTGTCGGCCTGCGAGGGAGCGCTGCTGGTGGTGGACGCCTCTCAGGGCGTAGAGGCACAGACCGTGGCCAACTGCTATACCGCGCTGGATCTCGGCGTGGAAGTGACGGCCGTTCTCAACAAGATGGATCTGCCGCAGGCTGACCCCGACAACGCCAAGGCAGAGATCGAGGACGTCATCGGCATCGATGCCAGCGATGCCATTCCCTGCTCGGCCAAGACCGGCATGGGCATCGACGAGATCCTGGAGGCCGTGGTTGCCAAGGTGCCACCGCCCAAGGGCAATCCCAATGGCCAACTGCGCGCCATGATCATCGACAGCTGGTTCGACACTTACGTGGGCGTCGTGATGCTGGTGCGCGTGGTCGATGGTGAACTCAAGCGTGGCGAGCGCTTCAAGATGATGGCTTCGGGCGCTGCCTACGAAGCCAACAACCTGGGCGTGTTCACTCCGGCCGACGTGCCGCGCGACGCGCTGCGCGCCGGCGAGGTGGGTTACATCATCGCCGGCATCAAGGAGCTCAAGGCAGCCAAGGTGGGCGACACCATCACGCTGGAAAAGAAGCTTCCCAACAATCTGGGCCCTGCCACCGAGGCCCTGCCCGGCTTCAAGGAAATCAAGCCCCAGGTGTTCGCGGGTCTGTACCCCACCGAAGCCAGCGAATATGACCAGCTGCGCGATGCGCTGGAAAAGCTGCAGCTCAACGATTCGTCCCTGCAGTTCGAGCCTGAAGTCTCTCAGGCGCTGGGCTTCGGCTTTCGCTGCGGCTTCCTGGGCCTGCTGCACATGGAAATCGTGCAGGAGCGCCTGGAGCGCGAATTCGACCAGGACCTGATCACCACCGCGCCCAGCGTGGTCTACGAAGTGGTCAAGGGCGATGGCGAGGTCATCCAGGTCGAGAACCCGTCCAAGATGCCCGATGCCGGCCGTATCGAGGAGGTGCGCGAGCCCATCGTGACCGTGCACCTGTACATGCCCCAGGACTATGTGGGCCCGGTGATGACGCTGGCCAACCAGAAGCGTGGCGTGCAGATCAACATGCAGTACCACGGCCGCCAGGTGATGCTCACCTATGAGATGCCGCTGGGCGAGATCGTGCTGGACTTCTTCGACAAGCTCAAGTCGGTCTCGCGCGGCTATGCCTCCATGGACTACGAGTTCAAGGAGTACCGCGCCTCCGACGTGGTCAAGGTGGACATCCTGCTCAACGGCGAGAAGGTCGATGCGCTGTCCATCATCGTGCACCGCTCCCAGGCCACGTACCGCGGCCGGGCCGTGGTGGCGAAGATGCGCGAGATCATCAGCCGCCAGATGTTCGACGTGGCCATCCAGGCCGCCATCGGCGCCAACATCATTGCTCGGGAAACCGTCAAGGCCATGCGCAAGAACGTGCTGGCCAAGTGCTATGGCGGCGACATCACCCGCAAGCGCAAGCTGCTGGAGAAGCAAAAGGCCGGCAAGAAGCGCATGAAGCAGATCGGTTCGGTGGAAGTGCCTCAGGAGGCCTTCCTGGCCATCTTGCAAGTGGAGGATTGATGCAAGCCATGCAATGGATTACGGCCGTCGTGCTGGCGGCTTTCGTGGGCTATATCGGCGCCTGGTACACGGGCTTCATCGAGGGCAACTTCGCGTTGCTGCTGTTCCTGGCCACCGTGGTCACTGGCCTGTACTGGGTGGCCGAACGGCTGTATTTCCTGCCCCGCCGCCGCCGCGCCGCCGTGGCCATCGAGGAGGCTGCCGTGGCGCGCCGCGCAGAACTCGACCGCATGGGCATCGCCAAGACCGACATCGAGGTGTCGGAAGAGGCCAAGGGCCGCATCCTCATGCAGCCCTGGTGGCTTGACTGGACCGCGGGCCTGTTCCCCGTGATCGCCATCGTCTTTGTTCTGCGCTCGTTCCTGTTCGAGCCGTTCAAGATTCCCTCGGGCTCCATGATTCCCACGCTGCTCGTGGGCGACCTGATCCTGGTGAACAAGTTCACCTACGGCGTGCGCCTGCCGGTGATCAACACCAAGATCACCCAGGGCCAGCCGCTGCAGCGCGGCGATGTGGTGGTGTTCCGCTATCCTCCGCAACCCAGCCTGGACTACATCAAGCGCGTGGTGGGCCTGCCGGGTGACGAGATCTCCTATCTGAACAAGCGGCTGACGGTCAATGGCAAGGAAGTCCCGGTCAGCGAACTGCCGGACTTCTTCGACAAGGACGCGATGCGCTACTTCAAGCAGTACGAGGAGTCGCTGGGCGACAAGCCGCACCGCATGATCGTGAACCAGGACGTGCCCGCCTTCATCCAGGGTGCCAGCGGCTTCGAGTTCCGCGAGAACTGCCGCTACAGCGTCGAAGGCATCACCTGCAAGGTGCCCGAGGGCCAGTACTTCATGATGGGCGACAACCGCGACAATTCGCTGGATTCCCGATACTGGGGCTTTGTGCCCGACAAGAACATCGTTGGCCGGGCCTTCTTCGTCTGGATGAACTTCGGGGATTTCAAGCGCATCGGCGGCTTCCATTGATCACATGCATGCCTGAGGGCCGGATGCCCCCAGGCATGCGCGAGGGATTCACATCGGAGGAGGAAAAAGCATGTTGACATCGAACAACCGGCGTTCGCGCCAGCGCGGTCTGTCCTTTCTGGGACTGGTGTTTGTGATTGCCCTGGGCGTGGGTGTGGTGGCCGTGGGCGCACAATCCGTGCCGGTCTTCCTGGAGTACCAGGCCATCGTCAAGGCCGCCAACAAGGCGGCCCGCGAAGGCAATTCCGTGGCTGACGTTAAAGCCGGCTTCAATCGCTCAGCCCAGATCGACGACATCAAATCGATTACGGGGGAGGACCTCGAAGTGACCAAAATCAATGACCGTGTGGTGGTGGGGTTCGAATATTCGCGCGAGATCCATCTCGTGGGCCCCGCCTACCTGACTTACCGTTTTAAGAAGCAGACCCAATAGGTGCCTCCCTTACTGAATGCGCTGCAGCTGAGGCTGCAGCATCAATTTGCCGAGCCTGCATTGCTGCAGCGTGCCGTCACGCACCGCAGCTTCTCGGCAGACAACAACGAGCGCCTGGAATTCCTCGGCGACTCGGTGCTGAATCTTGCCATTTCCAGCCTGCTCTACCAGCGGCTCAGTTCCATGCCCGAGGGCGATCTGTCCCGCGTGCGCGCCAACCTGGTCAAGGAAGGTACGCTGCACCAGATCGCGCTGAGGCTGCAGTTGCCCGATCTGCTGCGCCTGGGCGAAGGCGAATCCAAGTCGGGCGGCAAGCAACGCCCCTCCATCCTGGCCGATGCGGTCGAGGCCCTGATCGGCGCAGTGTATCTGGACGCCGGCTACGCTGCGGGCGAGAAGGTGGTACACCATCTCTTCGAGGGCGTGGACATCAACCCCCACATGCGCGCAGCCGAAAAGGATGCGAAGACGGCCCTGCAGGAATGGCTGCAGGGGCGGCGCATGAAGCTGCCGCAGTACGAAGTGGTTGCCACCACGGGCGCCGCCCATCGCCAGACCTTCGAGGTGGCCTGCGCGATTGCCGAGTTGCAACTGCAGGCCCGGGGAACGGGTGCCTCGCGCAGGGCCGCCGAGCAGACGGCTGCCACAGCCATGCTGGAACTATTGAAAGCAAGACACGCATGAACCAAGACAAACCCCCGGCGCCGGCACAGACCGCCGCCGAACTCGATGCCCTGCTGGCTGCGGCCAAGCCCGGCGCTGGCGCAGCTCGCACGGCATCCGCTGCTGATGACACCCCGGCACCCGAGGTGCCGACCGGCCTGCAGCGCTGCGGCCTGATCGCCATCGTCGGCAAGCCCAATGTGGGCAAGTCCACGCTGATGAATGCGCTGGTGGGCCAGAAAATCAGCATCACCTCGCGCAAGGCGCAGACCACGCGCCACCGCATCACGGGCATTCGCACGCGCGCCGCGACGCAGTTCATCTTTGTCGATACGCCGGGTTTCCAGACCAAGCACAGCACGGCACTGAACAAGTCGCTCAACAAGACCGTGATGGGCGCCATCGGCGATGTGGACCTGATCCTGTTCGTCGTGGAAGCCGGCCAGTTCACGCTGGCCGATGCCAAGGTGCTGTCGCTGTTCAAGCCTGGCATCCCCACGCTGCTGATTGCCAACAAGCTGGACACCGTGGGCCGCCGTGCCGAGATCGCCCCCTGGCTCAAGGGCATGCAGGAGCGCCATCCGTTCGCCGAGTTCGTGCCCATGTCGGCCAAGAACAAGGGAGACATCGAGCGCCTGTTCGGCATCTGCGAGAAGTACCTGCCCGAGCAGGACTGGATGTACGCCGCCGACGAGCTGACCGACCGCAGCGAGAAGTTCCTCGCCTCGGAGACCGTGCGCGAGAAGCTGTTCCGATTCACGGGCGACGAGCTGCCCTACACCTCCACGGTGGTCATCGACAAGTTCGAGGAAGAGGCCAGCAAGCAGCACAAGCGTTTCATCCGCGTGGCGGCCACCATCGTGGTCGAACGCGACGGCCACAAGGCCATGATCATCGGAGAGAAGGGCGAGCGCCTCAAGCGCATCAGCACCGAGGCGCGCCAGGAGCTGGAAAAG
This sequence comes from Delftia sp. PX-1, assembly GCF_055797465.1. Taxonomy (NCBI): domain Bacteria; kingdom Pseudomonadati; phylum Pseudomonadota; class Betaproteobacteria; order Burkholderiales; family Comamonadaceae; genus Delftia; species Delftia sp. PX-1. The sequence continues at coordinate 5,416,721 of NZ_CP184763.1, read as the reverse complement.
CTCATGGATGCCAAGGTCTTCCTCGAAGTCTGGGTCAAGGTCCGCTCCGGCTGGGCCGACGACGAAGCCCGCGTGCGTTCGTTCGGCTACGAGTGAGCACCCTTACCGCAAGGCCCTGCGTCCATGGCTAGCGCAAAGCGTGTCTCGGACGAGCCGGCCTTCGTCCTGCACAGCTACGACTGGAGCGAGTCCAGCTTGATCCTTGAGGTCTTCACGCGTCACCGGGGCCGCGTGGCGCTGGCGGCCAAGGGCGTCAAGCGGCCGACCTCGAACTTTCGCCCCGTGCTGCTGCCGCTGCAGCCGCTGAGCCTGAGCTACAGCCTGGGCGGCGAGGGCAATGGCGAGATCCATACCCTCAAGGGCGCAGAGTGGGTGGGCGGGCATGTCATGCCCCAGGGTGACGCCCTGCTGTCGGGCCTGTACCTCAACGAGCTGCTGATGCGCCTGCTGGCGCGCGACGATCCCTACGCGGCGCTGTTCGACATCTATGCCGGCGTGGTGCGCGTGCTGGCAGGCCAGCATGGCGATGCCATCGAGCCCGTGCTGCGCACCTTCGAGCTGCTGCTGCTGCGCGAACTGGGCCATCTGCCTGCCTTGAATGAGGAAAGCGCCACGCTGGCGCCGCTGGCCGAGGGGCGTCGCTATGCGCTGGTGGCCGAAGGCGGCCTGCGCCCGGCGCTGCAGGGCGAGCGCGCCGTGCTTGGCGCTGCGCAATGGCAGGCCATTGAGAGCGCGCTGCAGGCACGGCAGGCCTTCAACGCCACACTGCATGTGGTGGCCCAGCCCGAGGCGGCGCTGGCCCTCAAGCCCCAACTGAGGGCCTTGCTGCAATACCATTGCGGCAGTCCCATGCTGCGCACCCGCCAGCTGATGATGGATCTGCAATCGCTATGAATCTTTCCCACGCTTCGCAGCGCACGGCGCTGTCGGTCAATGTCAACAAGGTTGCGCTGCTGCGCAACACGCGCCATCTGGGCATTCCCAGCGTGACGCGCGCCGCGCGCATCTGCCTGGAGGCCGGTGCCCAGGGCATCACCATCCATCCGCGTCCCGACCAGCGCCATATCCGCAGCGAAGATGTCTATGAACTGCATGCGCTGATGAAGCATTGGCCGCAGGCGGAGTTCAACATCGAGGGCAACCCGACGCAGAACCTGATGGACTTCATCCGGGCCACGCGCCCGCACCAGGCCACCTTCGTGCCCGACAGCGAGGACCAGTTCACCAGCGACCACGGCTGGAACTTCCCGCAGGATGCCGAGCGCCTGAAGCCGCTGATCGCCGAATGCCGCCAACTCGGCGTGCGCGTCAGCCTGTTCATGGACCCGGTTCCCGCACAGATGGCCGCTGCGCGGGCCGTGGGCGCCGACCGGGTCGAGCTGTACACCGAGCCCTATGCGGCCGCCTGGGGCACGGCAGACCAGGAAGTTCAACTGCAGGCCTACGCGGCGGCGGCCCAGGCTGCGCTGGACGCCGGGCTGGGCATCAATGCCGGCCATGACCTCAGCCGCGACAACCTGGCCGCCTTCGTGGCGCGCGTGCCGGGCCTGCTCGAAGTCTCCATCGGCCATGCGCTGATCGCCGACGCGCTGGAGCTGGGCTACGCCCAAACCGTGCGCGCCTACCAGCAGTGCATAGACCAGGGCATGGCGGCGCGCGCCTGAAGCTTTCGCGGAGCGAATCCATGATCTACGGCATCGGTACCGACATCTGCGACGTGCGCCGCATCCGCGCCAGCCTGGAGCGCCATGGCGACCGTTTCGCCGAGAAGGTGCTGGCCGAAGGCGAACTGTCCACCTGGCGAGCCCGCCGCGCGCGCTGGCCCGAGCGCGGCATCCGCTTCGTCGCCACGCGCTTTTCCGCCAAGGAGGCCTTTTCCAAGGCCATAGGCATGGGCATGGTCATGCCCATGACCTGGCGCAGCTGCGAGGTCGTCAAGCTGCCCAGTGGCCAGCCAGCCATCGTGCTGCACGGCGCGCTCAAGGAATGGTTCGAGGCACGGAACCTGCAGGTGCACCTGTCCGTGACCGACGAGAGCGACTACGCGGCCAGCTTCTGCGTGGTCGAGCGCCGCGCCTGACACCCGGCCGGCGCAGCGCTGGCTTTTTTGACTCCACAGGATTCATAGCATGACCGAGCACGCACCCCTGATCATCGACATCGCCGGCAAGGCGCTCACCGACGCGGACCGCCGGCGCCTGGCGCATCCGCTGGTCGGCGGCATCATCCTCTTCGCCCGCAACTGGGAAAGCCGCGAGCAACTGGTGCAGCTGTGCGCCGATATCAAGGGCGTCAAAGCCGACCTGCTGATCTGCGTGGACCACGAGGGCGGGCGCGTGCAGCGTTTTCGTGCCGACGGATTCACGCATCTGCCGCCCATGCGCGCCTTCGGCCAGATGTGGATGGACGACGGCAAGGGCAGCAAGCAGCGCGAAGGCAGCGGCGCCCTGGCTGCCATGAACGCCGCCACGGCGGCCGGCTACGTGCTGGGCACCGAACTGCGCGCCTGCGGCGTGGATTTCAGCTTCACCCCGGTGCTGGACCTTGACTACGGTGCCAGCAGCGTCATCGGCGACCGCAGCTTCCACCGCGACCCGCGCGTGGTGGCGGCGCTGGCCCGCAGCCTCATGCACGGCCTGCTGCAGGCCGGCATGGGCAACTGCGGCAAACACTTTCCCGGCCACGGCTTCGTCAAGGCCGACTCGCATGTGGACATTCCGGTCGATGGCCGCAGCCTCACCGCCATCCTGGGCGAGGACGCCGCGCCCTATCCCTGGCTGTCCAGCGTGCTCACGGCCGTGATGCCGGCCCATGTGATCTACCCCAAGGTCGACAGGCGCCCGGCCGGTTTTTCCGCCAAGTGGCTCAAGGACATCCTGCGCAGCCGCCTGCGCTACGACGGCGCCATCTTCAGCGATGACCTGAGCATGGAGGGCGCGCGCCGCATCGACGGGCAACTCATCGGCTACACCGACGCAGCCCTGGCCGCGCTGGAGGCCGGCTGCGACATGGTGCTGCTGTGCAACCAGAGCCTGGGCCTGGGCGAGCATGTGGACGAGCTGCTGGCCGGCATGGAGGCCGCGCAGCGCAGTGGCCGCTGGCAGCCCGATGCCGACAGCGAATCGCGCCGCCTGGCCCTGCTGCCGGAGACCGTGCCCCAGCCCTGGGACGACCTCATGCGCCAGCCGGCCTACCTCCAGGCGCTGGACCTGCTGCCTTGATGGATTGACGAGCGCAGCGGCTGGCCGGCTGAGGCCTGGCGGGCTTTGCAAAGGCTGTGCGGGCCATGGAGGACGCGCACGCCAAGTGTTTTCACAGGAGAGTTTTCCCATGCGCGTTGGCGTGCTGACCGGAGGTGGCGACTGCCCCGGCCTGAATGCGGTGATCCGTGCGGTCACCAAGTCCCTGATCAACCACGGCCAGTGCGAGGTGCTGGGCATTGCCGACGGCTTCGAGGGCCTGATGCTCGACCCGCCCGGCGTCAAGCCCCTGGGCTGGGACGAGGTCTCGGGCATCCTGCATGTGGGCGGCACCATCCTGGGCACCAGCAACAGCGCCAATCCCCTGCGCGATGAGGCCACGCTGGAGCATGTGGGTCGCAACGTCCGGGCGCTGGGACTGGACGTGGTGGTGGCCATCGGCGGCGACGGCACCATGAGCCTGGCGCATGGCCTGGCCGAACAGGTGGGCCTGACCTGCGTGGGCGTGCCCAAGACCATCGACAACGACATTGCCAACTGCGAGCGCAGCTTTGGTTTCGACACCGCCGTGGCCACGGCCACCGAGGCGCTGCGCCGCATCGAGAGCACAGCCAACAGCCACCACCGCGTGATGATCGTCGAGACCATGGGGCGCCATGCCGGATGGCTGGCGCTGGAGGCCGGCATTGCCGGTGCGGCCGACGTCATCCTGCTGCCCGAGATCGACTACGACCTGCAGGCCATCGTGGATTTCTGCCGCATGCGCGAGCAGCGCCAGCGCTACACCATCATCTGCATCGGCGAGGGCGCCAAGGAAAGCGGTGCCAGCCTCACGGTGCGTGAGCGCATAGAGCAAAGCCCGGACCCCGTACGCCTGGGTGGCGTCGGCCATGTGCTGCGCGAGCGCCTGCAGCCCCATCTCAGGAGCGAGGTGCGCACCACGGTGCTGGGCCATGTGCAACGCGGGGGCGACCCCACTCCCTTTGACCGCGTGCTGGCCACGCAGTACGGCCACCATGCGGCGCAGCTGGTGCTGTCCGGCGGCTTTGGGCGCATGGTCACGCTGCAGGGCGGGCAGATCGGCAGCGTGGAAATCTCACGCGTGGCCAACACCCAGCGCACCGTGCCGCTGGACCACGGCCTGCTCACCATGGCGCGCGACATAGGCATTTGCCTGGGCGAGCCCCGCAAGCCTGCTGCGTCGCCGGCCGCCGCTGGCCGCCACTGAGCCCGCCATGCGGCAACAGGGGCGCATCACCGGCTGGAAGGACGAGCAGGGCTTCGGCTTCATCGAGCCCGATGGCGGCGGGGCGCCGGTCTTTGTCCACATCAAGTCCTTCACCGATCGCCGCCGCAGGCCCGAGGGCGGCGAGCGCGTCAGCTACGTGCCCGGCCGCAACGCCCAGGGGAAATGGCGCGCCCAGGATGTCGCCTTCATTGGCGAGTCCAGGAGCGGCCATCCGCAGCCTGCGCGGCGACGCCGTGCCGGCATGTCCTCGCGGCCTCAGTCAACTGTGCGAGGCCAGGTGGCAGTGGGGCTGGCCGCTGCCTTCTTCTGCGTGCTGATGGCCGTTGCCTGGATTGGCCGCATGCCCTGGGCACTGGTCGGCCTGTATGCGGCGGCAAGCCTGGTGACCTTCATGGTCTACGGATTCGACAAGTCCGCCGCCGTGCACGACCGCTGGCGTACCAGCGAAGGCCGTCTGCACCTGCTGGCGCTGCTGGGCGGCTGGCCTGGCGCGCTGCTCGCGCAAGGGCTGCTGCGGCACAAGTCCAGCAAGGCCTCGTTCCAGTTGGTGTTCTGGATCACCGTGGGGATCAACTGCGGCCTGCTGGCCTGGCTGCTGTCACCGGCGGGTGCGCCGTTGCGGGCTCTGGCACCCGGCATCTTCTGAAGACCCAAGGAGCAGGCGATGACCCAGGCTGGACCAGGGGCCGAAATGCCCAGCGCAAACGATGCATCGCTGCAGACCTGGCAGGCATCTTGGCAGCATGCCTGGTCCGCACTGGGCGCCAGCGCGCCGCAGCCTGTGCTGGCCGAGCTGCTGCAAAGCTACAGCGAGCCCCAGCGCCACTACCACACGCTGCAGCATCTGGGCGAGGCCATGGGCCTGCTGCAGCCGGCGCTGGGCCTGGCCGCGCACCCCGGCGAGGTGGCGCTGGCGCTGTGGTTCCATGATGCCGTCTACGAAACCCAGGCCAAGGACAACGAGGCGCGCAGCGCCGACTGGGCCGTGGCCGTGGTGCGCGGGCAGGGCCTGCCGGCGGAGGTGGCCGGGCGCGTGCACGGCCTGATCATGGCGACCTGTCACGCTGCACAGCCGTCCGGGATCGACGCCCAACTGCTGGTGGATGCCGACCTGGGCATTCTCGCGGCCGACCCTCTGCGGTTTGCCGAGTACGAGGTACAGGTGCGGGCCGAGTACGAATGGGTGCCCTTGCCGCTGTACCGCGCCAGGCGCCGCGAGGTGTTGCTGGGCTTCATGCAGCGCGAGGCCATCTACTGCACCGACTGGTTCCGGCAACGGCTGGAGGCACGGGCGCGGTGCAACCTCGCGCAGGCGCTGGGTTTGTAGGCGGCGCCTGTGTCGGCATCCTATGATCGGGGGCTGCTGCGGGCCGTGCAGGCCTGCCTCCCTCTCTTTTTTATCTTGCCCAGGCTCTGCCTGGCTCACCGGACGCGCAGATGACCACCCTTGGAACCCCTTACTCCCCCCATGCCACCAAAGTCATGCTGCTGGGCAGCGGCGAACTCGGCAAGGAAGTGCTGATCGCGCTGCAGCGCCTGGGCGTGGAGACGATCGCCGTGGATCGCTACGAGAATGCGCCCGGCCAGCAGGTGGCCCACCACGCGCGCACCATCACCATGAGCGATCCGGCCCAGCTCAAGGCCTTGATCGAGGCCGAGAAACCCGACCTGGTCGTGCCCGAGATCGAGGCCATTGCCACGCCCATGCTCGAAGAGCTGGAAGCGGCAGGCGTGGTCACCGTGATCCCCACGGCCCGCGCCGCGCGCCTGACCATGGACCGCGAAGGCATTCGCCGCCTGGCCGCCGAGACGCTGGGCCTGGCCACCAGCCCTTACCGCTTCTGTGATTCGCAGCAGGAACTGCAGGCTGCCATCGACGGCACGGATGGCCAGCCCGCCATCGGCTTTCCCTGCGTGGTCAAGCCCGTGATGAGCAGCTCGGGCAAGGGCCAGAGCAAGCTGGACGGCCCGGACGACGTGGCCAAGGCCTGGGACTACGCCATGGCCGGCGGCCGCGTGAGCCATGGCCGTGTGATCGTCGAAGGCTTCATCGACTTCGACTACGAAATCACCCAGCTCACGGTGCGCGCCAAGGGTGCGGACGGCCAGGTGCAGACGCATTTCTGCGATCCCATCGGCCACATCCAGCAGTCCGGCGACTATGTGGAAAGCTGGCAGCCCCATCCCATGCACCCGGCGGCGCTGCAGAAGTCGCGCGACATCGCCAAGGCGGTGACCGACGACCTGGGCGGCCTGGGCCTGTTTGGCGTGGAGCTGTTCGTCAAGGGCGAGCAGGTCTGGTTCAGCGAAGTCTCGCCACGCCCGCACGACACGGGGCTGGTCACGCTGGCCACGCAGTGGCAAAGCGAGTTCGAGCTGCATGCGCGCGCCATCCTGGGCCTGCCCGTGGATGCCTCGCTGCGCAATCCCGGCGCCAGCGCCGTGATCTATGGCGGGCAGGATGCCGAAGGCCTGGTGTTCGACGGCGTGGACGAGGCCCTGGCCGTGCCGGGCACGGACCTGCGCCTGTTCGGCAAGCCAGAGAGCTTCGTCAAGCGCCGCATGGGCGTGGCCCTGGCGCGCGCCCAGGATGTGGAGCAGGCGCGAACCAACGCCAAGCTGGCCGCCAGCAAGGTCCGGCCGCGCAAGCCCTGAGGCGCTGCCCAATGACAAAGCCGCCGTCCCTTTGCCGGGCGGCGGCTTTTTTCATGGGGTGCCGGCCTTAGTTGGTCGTGTGCATGGGAGGCTGCGAGGGCTGGGCATCATGCGGCGTGGTCAGCCGGATGGCGCGCTCCTCCTCGCCATGGCTGGCATGCTCGCCATCCGCGCCCAGGCCCCCCTTCCAGCGCCGGACCACGCGCTGGAAGATCAGCGAGTTGGGAATCTGCAGCAGATTGGGTGAGCCATCGGGCGCATGGGCATCCTGCAAGGTGGTGTAGAGCATGTTGATGTCGATCACGCGGCCCTTGGCACCGGGCTTTTCGGCCGTGTCCAGCACCTCGATGTAGTCGCCCAGGCGAAAGGGCCCGACGATGACGATGAGCAGGGCGCAGAACAGGTTGGACAGCACGCTCCAGGCCGCAAAGAAGGCCACGGCGCCCACGGTGGCAAAGCCGGTGAAGGCCGTCCACAGCACGGTGGCCGAGACGCCCAGGCGCTCCAGTACCAGCGGCACGGTGGCGGCGATGAGAATCCAGCGGAACACGCCGCGCAGCGGCACCAGCAGCTCCGGCGGCAGGCCGTAGTGCCTGCCCGCGCGTGCGATCAGCCGGCGAACCAGGCGATTGAGCAGCCAGGCCGCACCGATGATCAGCAGGATCTGGGCACCGGGGATGATGAACTCCAGCCAATCCTGCATCCAGGCGGGCAGGTGCGCTTGAAAACGACGCATAACTTCAAACATTCAGGAAACAGCAATCCGCATTCAGGACCCGGATGCGCGGCTTGCGCGCGCCCGGCATTGAGCTGCGATCGTAAGCGCAGGCGCAAGGCCCGGCAGTCAGGTGCGGCGCTGCTCCACCGTGTCCATCTGCATCTCGAAGCTGAAGAAGCGGTCGCGCCCCTGCGCCTTGGCCGCGTACAGGGCCTGGTCGGCGCGCATGAGCATGGCTTCGGCGCTGGTGTATTCGTCGGGGACGCAGGTGGTGATGCCGCCCGACAGCGTGAGGCCCGATTCATGGGGTGAGTCGGGGTGGCGTATGCGCAGCACGCGCAGCATCTGGCCCACGGCACGCGCGAACGTCATGGCCCCCGAGCGTGGCGTGCGCGGCAGGATGAGCGCGAATTCCTCGCCGCCATAGCGCGCCGCCACGTCACGCGGGCGCACGCAGACCTCGCGCAGCAGGCGGCCTATCTGTTTCAGGCATTCATCGCCATGCACATGGCCATAGGTGTCGTTGTAGCGCTTGAAATGGTCCAGGTCGCAGAGCATCAGCGTCAGCGGCTGGCCCTCGCGGCGGGCCGAGGCGATCTCGGCATGCAGGATGCGGTCGAAGCCTCGGCGGTTGACCAGGCCCGTGAGCTGGTCGAGCTCGACCATTTCGTTGAGCTTCTGGTTGGCCTCATGCAGCTCGGCCGACAGCGATACCAGGCGCCGGCGCATGTCCAGCAGGCGGCGCATGGCGCGCAGCTTGGCCACGAGCACGATGGGCTTGACGGGCTTGACCAGGTAGTCGTCGCCTCCGGCCTCGATGCCGCGCCACACGTCCAGGTCATTGTCCAGTCCGGACAGGAAGATGACGGGCGTCCACTCGCCGGGCTCGGCCTCGCGCAGCTGGCGGGCCACCCAGTAGCCGTCCTCGCCCGGCAGACGGATGTCGAGCAGCACGAGGTCGGGGCGCTGCTCGCGGAACAGTGCCAGGGCGCTGGGGCCATCGGCAGCCTCCAGCACGCGGGTCACGCCCGCATGCAGCAGCTCGCTGACCAGACTGGTGCGTACCGAGGCCTGGTCTTCCACGACCAGCACGCAAAACGGCGATGCCTCGTCCGTCGGCTTGGCGAAGCGCGCTCCGGTGGGCTCGATGGCGGGAGAGTCGGTGCTGTCGGTGGGCGAAGGTGGTGGGGCAGCGGGCATGGCCTTCAGGGTTGTGAGACCAGAAATGGGTCAGGGGGCTGCGCAGTACGCGGCATGGGGGTGGCGCCAGTGTAAGTCGGTCGTTGTATTCGTGTGCGATTGTGGATGCCCGGCTTTCTTCAGGCCAGGGGCAGGTCCGTGCGGGCCCGGCTGGCTTCGTCGTGCCATTGCACGAAGGCGTCGGCGGCCGCACACAGGCGTGGGTTGCCCAGTTGCTGCAGCAGCCTGCAAGCTGCAAAGCCCTGGGCTTTTTCGTCATAGGCAAGCGCCCACTGGCGGCGCTCTTGCCGCGTCTGCTCGGGCTGGGGCCAGCGGCGCAGCGAGGTGGACAGTCCGGTCAGGCCCATGCGCCAGGGCTTGCCCGATACGCGGGCGCGAAAGCACTGCTGGCGCTCGCACAGCAGGGCATAGAGCGGGTCCACCTGCAAGGCGTCGAACAACTGCGCGACGGCAGGGTCGTCGGGTGCGAAATCGGTATGCGTGACGATGACACGCAGGCCCTTGGGCGTTTCATAGACGCGCAGCCCCCAGTCGGCATGGCTTTGGTGGAAGGCCTGTACGCGCTCCATGGCGCGTGCGGACGGCGAGTCCGTGGCCGCGCGCCGGCGCGCCTGCCGCGCCTCCCACCAGCGCTGCACGCGCCGCATGGCCAGGAACAGCAGCAGCACGACCAGCGCCGTGGCCACCATCCTCGAATTGTTCTTGTGCGGTGCCAGCCGGGCCAGCCAGGTGGCGGCCGAAGCCAACAAAAGCAGGGTCACGACGGGAAAGCGCACAGCGCTGGGCGGCTCGGGCAGGTCGATATCGGCGATGGCCACGCGCTCGGTGTTCAGGCAGTGGGCGCCGTAGCTGTTGCGCGTCATCACCGTGCCGTCGCGGCGCTGCAGGACTTCTTCGCGTATGGGGGTGCTGAAGCCGTCGAGCGCGTACTCGTTCTTCCATTCCATGCGCGGCTCGCCCGGGGGCAGCGCCGCATTGCGGGCGTCTTGCAGGGCCTTGGCGGCACGCTCCTGGGCGTGGGCCTGGGCAGCCTCCTGGCTGGTGTCGGACCATCCCCAGCGCTGGACGGTGATGCCGTGGGTGGGGCGGCTTTCATGCCGCAGGCGCGCCTGCGCCCAGTAGGTGGGGATGTGCATGGCGAGCCAGTATAGGGAAAAGCCGCCTGGCTCCCAAGGGAACGCAGGCGGCTTCAGTTGGCCATGCGCGCAGGCGCTGGATGCCGGGGGTTTACTGTTCGCGGCGCAGGGCGGGGAACAGGATCACGTCGCGGATGCTGGCGCTGTCGGTCAGCAGCATCATCAGGCGGTCGATGCCGATGCCGCAGCCGCCCGTGGGGGGCATGCCGTACTCGAGGGCACGCACGAAGTCGTGGTCGAAGTACATGGCTTCGTCGTCGCCACCGTCCTTGGCCTGGACCTGGGCGTTGAAGCGCGCGGCCTGGTCCTCGGCGTCGTTGAGTTCGGAGAAGCCGTTGCCGAATTCACGGCCCGTGATGTACAGCTCGAAGCGCTCGGTGACTTCGGGGCGCTCGTCATTGGCGCGTGCCAGCGGCGAGATCTCGGTGGGGTGCTCCATGATGAAGGTGGGCTGCCAGAGCTTTTCCTCGACCACTTCCTCGAAGTACAGCACCTGCAGGCTGGCCAGGGTACGGGTGGACAGGCGGTCCTTTTCTTCCGTCATGCCCAGCTTGCGCAGGGCATTGGTCAGCCATTCGCGGTCGGCCACCTTGTCACCGGCTTCGGTGAACTTGACGATGGCCTCGGGAATGGTCAGGCGCTGGAAGGGCTGGGACAGGTCCACGGGCTTGCCGCCGTAGGTCAGCTGCAGCGTGCCCACGGCCTTTTGCGCGGCGTCGCGCACCAGTGCCTCGGTGTAGTCCATCAGGTCGCGGTAGTTCCAGTAGGCCGCGTAGAACTCCATCATGGTGAACTCGGGGTTGTGGCGCACCGAGATGCCTTCGTTGCGGAAGTTGCGATTGATCTCGAACACGCGCTCGAAGCCGCCGACCACCAGGCGCTTGAGGTACAGCTCGGGCGCGATGCGCAGGTACATCTCCTGGTCCAGCGCGTTGTGGTGGGTGACGAAGGGCTTGGCGTTGGCGCCGCCGGGAATGGGATGCAGCATGGGCGTCTCCACTTCCAGGAAGCCATGCTCCACCATGAATTCGCGGATGCCCGAGACGGCCTTGCTGCGCGCGATGAAGCGGCGGCGGGCCTGCTCGTCCATCATCAGGTCCACGTAGCGCTGGCGCACCTTCTGCTCCAGATCGGCCATGCCGTGGAACTTGTCGGGCATGGGGCGCAGGCTCTTGGTGAGCAGGCGCAGCGTCTGCACCTTGACCGACAGCTCGCCGGTCTTGGTCTTCATCAGCGTGCCTTCGGCGCCCAGGATGTCGCCCAGGTCCCACCGCTTGAAGGCCGCATAGACCTCCTCGCCCACGGTGTCGCGCGTGATGTACAGCTGGATGCGGCCGTGCGTGGGGCCCAGCGATCCGTCCTGGATGGTGGCGAAGCTGGCCTTGCCCATGACGCGCTTGAGCATCATGCGGCCGCCCAGGCTGACCTGCACGGATTCGGCGTCGAGCTGCTCGGCGCTCTTGTCGGCATGGGCCTGCTGCAGGGCCTCGGCGCGGTCGGCCGGCTTGAAGTCGTTGGGGAAGGCCACGCCGCCCTGTTCACGCACCTGTTCGCGCAGGGCCTTGAGTTTTTCGCGGCGCTCGGCGATGAGTTGGTTTTCGTCCTGGGGAGCGGTCTGGTCCGCTGCAGATGGTGTGTTGTGTTCGGTCATGACAATGAGCGCCAGCGCAAAACGCCGAGGGGCCGGAAAAAAGCCGGAGGGGGAAATCGGGGAAAGCCGAAAAAAAGCCAGGCGGGAAGGGCTGGAAAATGCAGCGGCAGCAGCAAATGCCACCGGCAGGCCCCGCAGCTGGCGGGCTGAATCCGCGATTTTAAGTTTTTTGTCGCGCTTTCGGTGCGTGGTGCCGTCAATGTGCCGGACCTTGCTGCGGTATGACGCCGCAGGACCGCCAATTCGTCAGTGCGCAGCGGGCGGGGAGCCGGGGGCCGTCCCCTGTGAATTGCCTATGCCGCTGCGTTCCAGCACATCCGCCACCAGCTCCAGCCGCACCAGCGGGCTGTCCAAGGCCATCAGTTGCTGCTTGATGGACACGGGCAGGGGCAGCAGCTCGGTCCAGCGGTTGGCCACCCAGCCGCAGTCGCCCATCTGTTCGGCGCTGGGCAGCCGGGCATGGTCGGCGTCGGTGGATCGTGCGTGCAGCTGCATCAGCACCTGGGCCAGGGCCTGGGCCGTGGCGAGCAGGTGATCGGGGACGGGGACGGCGGCGTCGGCAGGCAGCATCTGCACATCGGCCACCCACAGGCCGTGGGGCAGCTGCCGGTGATCCTGCATGCGAAAGCGCTGCGTGCCCTCGCACTGCAGGTGAAGCAGGCCGGGCTGGGGCTGCTGCAGCTGGACGATGCGTGCCAGCGTGCCCACGGCATGCAGCTGCTCGGCGGCAGCACCGGCCTTGCGCACTTCGCTGCCGGCCTGCAATGCCACCACGCCGAAGGGGGCTCCCGTGCGCTCGCACTTGCGGATCATGTCGAGGTAGCGGACCTCGAAGACGCGAAGGCTCAGCAGGCCTTGGGGAAAAAGGACGCTGCCCAGGGGGAAAAGCGGCAGGGAGTGCAGTGCGGTATGGGCGGTCATGTGATGGGCGGGATGCGGCAGCTATCATCCCATGCTGTGCCAAGGCCGGCTGGCCGTGGTCCGATCTTCCTCTCGCAGTCCTACAACGCCATGCTTTTTCAGATCGTTTCCTTTTTGCTCGACGTGGTCGTTGGCCTGCTGACCGGCGTCTGCCTGTTGCGCATGTACATGCAGGCCCAGCGCATTCCCTTCGGCAACCCGGTCGGCCAACTGGTGTTTGCGCTGTCCGACTGGATCGTGATGCCGCTGCGCCGCGTCATCAAGCCGGCCGGGCGCTGGGACATGTCCAGCCTGATCGCGGCCTTCCTGCTGCAGATGCTGCAGTTCGTGCTGCTGTGGCTGCTGATGGGCGGGCAGTCCAATGTGCTCGCCTTGCCGTGGCTGGCCCTGTGCGGCCTGGCGCGCGTGGCGCTGTCGGGCATGGTGGGCGTGCTGCTGATCTATGTCATCTTGTCGTGGGTGCAGCCGCAGTCGCCGATGTACGGCGTGCTGCAGCGCCTGTCCGAGCCCATGCTGCGGCCCATTCGCCGCATCGTGCCCCTGATCGGCGGTATCGATCTGTCGGCACTGGTGGCCCTGGTGCTGCTGCAGATTGCGCTGATGGTGCTGGGCTATATCCAGGGCTCGGGCCTGATGCTGCTGGCCTGATTTCCCCAGTTTTCCGGACGTGAAAAAGCCGCCGCAGGCACCCACCTGCGGCGGCTTTTTTGTGTCTGCGCGAGGCTTTACTGAACAGCGTCGGCCGGCAGGCGCTGCAGCATGGCAAGCGATGCGGCGATGCGGTCGCGCAGCTCGCGGCGGTCCACGATCATGTCCACGGCGCCCTTGTCCTGCAGGAACTCGGCGCGCTGGAAGCCTTCGGGCAGCTTCACGCGCACCGTGGTCTCGATCACGCGCGGGCCGGCGAAGCCGACCAGGGTCTTGGGCTCGGCAATGACGATGTCTCCCACGAAGGCGAAGCTGGCGGAGACGCCGCCGAAGGTGGGGTCGGTCAGCACCGAGACGTAGGGCAGGCCCTTCTTGGCCAGGCGTGTGAGCGCGGCGTTGGCCTTGGCCATCTGCATCAGGCTCAGCAGGCCTTCCTGCATGCGCGCGCCGCCGGTGGCGGTGAAGCAGATGAAGGGGACCTTCTGCTCGATGGCGGTCTCGACGCCACGCACGAAGCGCTCGCCGACCACGGAGCCCATGGAGCCGCCCATGAATTCGAACTCGAAGCAGGCTGCGACCACGTTGACGCTCTTGATGGCGCCGCCCATGACGACCAGGGCATCGGTCTCGCCGGTGTTCTCCAGCGCTTCCTTGAGGCGCTCGGGGTACTTGCGGCTGTCCTTGAACTTCAGGGCGTCGACAGGAATGACTTCCTGGCCGATCTCATAGCGGCCTTCGGCATCCAGGAAATGGTTCAGGCGGGCGCGCGCGCCGATGCGGTGATGGTGGCTGCAGCTGGGGCAGACGTTCTGGTTTTTCTCCAGATCGGCCTTGTAGAGCACGGTCTCGCAGCTCGGGCACTTGATCCACAGACCTTCGGGGATCTGCTGGAGGCGATCCGTAGGGTTGGTTTGCTGGATTTTGGCAGGCAGGAGTTTTTCAAGCCAGGACATGGTGTTTCCTTTTCAGGCGCAGGGCATGCGGCACCGGGCCGCATGCAAGGGCTGCATTATGCGACCTACGCGTCGAGTGCCTTGCGCACGCCGCGCAGGAAGTCGATGGTCAGGGGGACGATCTTTTCGTGGGGCTGGCCGTCCAGCATCTCGATGATGCGGCTGCCGATCACCACCGCATCGGCCACGCGGCCGATGGCCTGTGCCGTGGCCGCGTCGCGGATGCCGAAGCCCACGCCCACGGGAATGCTCACGTGCTCGCGGATGCGCGGCAGCATGGCTTCCACGGCTGCCGTGTCGAGCGCGCCCGAGCCGGTCACGCCCTTGAGCGAGACGTAGTAGACATAGCCGCTGGCCACGCGCGCCACCTGCTGCATGCGCTCGGTGGTGGACGTGGGTGCCAGCAGGAAGATGAGGTCCATGTCGCGCGCACGCAGTTGCGCGGCGAATGCCTCGCACTCCTCGGGCGGGTAGTCCACGATGAGCAGGCCGTCGACGCCGGCTTCGGCCGCATCGTCCACGAAGCGGTCCTTGCCGTGGATCTGGTCGTAGCGCTCCACCGGGTTGGCATAGCCCATCAGCACCACGGGCGTGGTCTGGTTCTTCTGGCGGAACTCGCGCACATAGGCCAGCACCTGCACCAGGCCCACGCCGTTGGCGATGGCACGGTCGCCAGCCTTCTGGATGGTGGGGCCGTCGGCCATGGGGTCGGAGAAGGGCACGCCCAGCTCGATCACATCGGCGCCAGCCTCCACCATGCCGTGCATCAGCGACGGCGTGATGGCCGCGAACGGGAAGCCCGCGGTGATGTAGGGGATCAGGGCCTTGCGGCCATCTTCCTGGAGTTTGGTGAAAGTCGTGGTGATGCGGCTCATTGAGCTGCTCCTCCCTTGACCGTGAGCCCGCGCATGGAGGGACGGTCGTAATAGTCGGCGCCCGAGAGATCGGCCACGGTGCCGATGTCCTTGTCGCCGCGACCGGACAGGTTCACGAGGATGGACTGGTCGGCGCGCATGGTCTTGGCCAGTTGCATGGCATAGGCCACGGCATGGCTGGACTCCAGGGCGGGAATGATGCCTTCGGTGCGGCACAGGTAGTGGAAGGCGTCCAAGGCCTCCTGGTCCGTGATGCCCACGTATTGGGCGCGGCCCAGTTCCTGCAGCCAGGCGTGCTCGGGGCCGACGCCGGGATAGTCAAGGCCGGCGCTGATGCTGTGCGTCTCGGTGATCTGGCCGTTCTCGTCCTGCAGGATGAAGGTGCGGTTGCCGTGCAGCACGCCGCTGCTGCCGCGCTGCAGCGAGGCCGAGTGCTTGCCGCTGTCCAGGCCCTCGCCCGCAGCCTCCACGCCGATCAGGCGCGTGTTCTCGAACGGGATATAGGGGTGGAAGATGCCCATGGCATTGCTGCCGCCGCCCACGCAGGCGACCACGGCGTCGGGCTGGCGGTCGGCGCCCAGGAACTCGGGCATCTGCGTCAGGCATTCCTCGCCGATGACCTTCTGGAAGTCGCGCACCATCGCGGGGTAGGGGTGGGGGCCGGCCACGGTGCCGATGATGTAGAAGGTGTTGTCCACGTTGGCCACCCAGTCGCGCATGGCCTCGTTGAGCGCATCCTTGAGCGTGCGGCTGCCCGATTCCACCGGCACCACGGTGGCGCCCAGCAGGCGCATGCGGTAGACGTTGGGGCTTTGGCGCTTCACGTCCTCGGAGCCCATGTAGACGATGCACTCGAGGCCGTAGCGCGCGCAGATGGTGGCCGTGGCCACGCCGTGCTGGCCGGCGCCCGTCTCGGCAATGATGCGGGGCTTGCCCATGCGCCGGGCGAGCATGGCCTGGCCGATCACGTTGTTGATCTTGTGCGCGCCCGTGTGGTTGAGGTCTTCGCGCTTGAGGTAGATCTGCGCGCCGCCCATCTCGCGCGACATGCGTGCCGCGTGGTAGACGGGCGAAGGGCGGCCGACGAAATGGGCCAGCTCGGACTGGAATTCGGCAACGAATTCCGGGTCGTTCTGGTACTTGGCGTAGGCGTCGCGCAGCTCGGTCAGAGCGTGTGTCAGGGTTTCGCTGGCAAAGCTGCCGCCGAAGCGGCCAAAGTGGCCAGATGCGTCAGGGTACTGGTATTCGAACATGGCTTGTCTGCAAAAGTTGGTCATCGGCCGCGCGCACGGCGGCGATGAATCGGTGTATCTTGCCGGCGTCCTTGATGCCCCTGAGGGGCTTGCCGTCGGGACCATCGGCCTCGACGCCGGAACTGACATCAACGGCCAGCGAGAGTCCTCGCGGGCGCAGTTGCAAGATGCCATCGGTCACGTTTGCAGGCGTGAGTCCACCAGACAAAACGAGGTGAGAGGCGACGTTTGGTGGAAGGAGTGACCAATTGAATGCTTTTCCGCCACCACCATAGCCGTCGACATGGGCGTCGAGCAGTATGGCCTGGGCTTTCGAGTAACGCTGGGCATATTCTACGAGGTCGAAGCGCGCGGCATCGGGACCAAGGGGAATGCGCGCGGCGCGCAGGAAGGCGCGGGTGCCGCCCGATGTGGCGGCAAGGCAGTCCTCGGGCGACTCGTCGCCGTGGAACTGCACGCAGGCGCCCGGGATGGCGGCGCAGGCGGCCATCACGTTGGCGGCGCTTTCATTGACGAACAGCAGCACCGGTGTCACGAAGGGCGGCAGGCGCCGCGCCAGCTCGGCGGCACGCTGCACCGTCACGGCGCGCGGGCTGGGGGCGTAGAGGACAAAGCCCACGGCGTCGGCGCCGGCGGCCACGGCTGCGTCCACATCCTGTTCGCGGGTGAGTCCGCAGATCTTGATTCGGGTGCGCTGCATGGGGGCTGAAGAATGGGGGAAGGCCTGCTCGTTCACGGGAGCCAATCATAGGCCGGGCTGCGCGAAGGAAGGCCCCATGAAGGATCGTATACGGGACCCAGAAAGTACAGGCCGTCCGGCGAGAAGGTGGGCGCGGCGGCATCGCGGGAGCGCGCCTCCAGCACCTGTTGCATCCACTGCGGCGCGTGTGTGCCCTGGCCTACGGCGAGCAGGCAGCCCATGATGTTGCGCACCATGTGGTGGAGGAAGGCGCTGCCCTCGAACTCGAATCGCCAGTAGCAGCATTCCATGGCTGCATCCCCGGGACGCATGGAGCTGGCCGCGGCCATCTGGGCGCCGTCGCCTGCCATGCGGCGGGTGATGGACAGGCGGTGCAGTGTCTTGACGGGGGATTTGGCCTGGCAACCCGACGCGCGGAACGAGCTGAAATCGTGCTCTCCCAGCAGGTGCTGGGCGGCGGCCTGCATGGCGTCACCGTTGAGTGCATGGAACACCCAGCCCACACGCCCGGCCTCCACGCTGGGCCGCACGGGCGACTGCAGCAGCACATAGGCATAGCGCCTGGCTGTGGCGCAGGCCCGTGAATGGAAGGAGTCGGGCACGGGCTGGGCCCATTGCACGGCGATGTCCGGCGGCAGGAAGGTGTTGGTGCCACGGACCCAGGAGAACGGGGCCCTGTCCAGCGGCGTGTCGAAGTGGACGACCTGCATGAGGCCGTGCACTCCGGCATCGGTGCGGCCCGCACAGAGGGTGTGGACCTCCTGAGCGGCAAAGCGGCCCAGGGCCGCTTCGAGATGGTCTTGAATGGTGTTGCCAGACAGCTGGCTTTGCCAGCCGCTGTAGCGCTGGCCGTTGTAGGCGACGCCGAGGGCTACGCGCATGGCGAGGCCTCCGGCATGGGTTGGGTGTGCATCAAGTTGTCAGTTTTCCATGGTGGCATGTACCACCCTGTCACGCGAAACCGGCACGCGGCGCCTGGGCAGGCGCCGTCGGGCTTCAGTCTATCTCGGCAAGGAGGCGCTGGGCTTTGGCCTTGAGATCGCCGTGGGCCTCGGAGATCACTTCCTCGATGAGTGTACGGGCTCCGTCGCTGTCGCCGATGGCATTGAATTCCTGGGCCAGGGCGAGCTTGGTGGCCAGCGGGTCCTCGGGCGCCGAAGGCGGCGTTGCGGCCGTGGGAGTGTCATTGCCCAGGTCCAGGGACAGGCTGCCCAGGTCGAATTCCAGCGATTCGGCCGGTTCTGGCTTGGCCTTGGCCGCCGTTTCCAGCACGCCGCCCGAATGCGCTGCTGCCGGCGCTTGGGCTGGCGCCTCGGTGCCCAGGTCTTCCAGGTTGAACTCCATGGCGTCCAGCGACAGCAGATCGGTACTGGCGTGGCTGTCGTCCGTGGTGGAGCCGGTCAGGGGCGAAGGTTCCGTGGCCGGGAAGCTGTCCGTGACCTGCCGTGTGACGGGCATGTCCAGCGGCAGCATCTCGGTCGGCTGCATGTCGCTCATGGCGCTGCTGTGGTTCAGGGCATCCGTCAGCGAGGCGTGGGCCGTGGGCTGGAAGCCGGGCATGTCCAGCGATGCAGCAGGCGGCTCCACGCGGGGATCCATGCGAGGCGCCTCGCTTGCTGCTGGCTGCATGGGCTCCAGTGGTGCGCGCAGCGTGGGCTCCAGCGCAGCGAAGTCCTGTTCGCTGGGCATGGGGGCCGGTGCGGGCAGCGGGCTGGCGTGCTGCGCGGGCAGGCTGGCGTCGGCCAGGCCGCCGGGCAGGTCCATGTTGAGGTCCATGTCCAGGTCCATGGGCAGGGTGGCAGGGCCTTCGCGGTGCGCCTCCATGTCCAGGGGGCGGCTGGCCAGCGAGGCGGCCGCCAGTCCGGCAGCTGCCGCTGCGGCGCCGCCGGCAACGGCGGCAGCAGACAGGGGCGCGGCGCCGGCAGGCTGGTAGAGGGCGTTTTCCGGGTCCAGGATGCGGCCCTGGTCGGCCAGGCGCTGCCAGTCCACGCCCTTGCCCTGGGTCAGGCCGTGCAGGGTCTGCGCGACGGCCTCGAAGGCCTTGCGGTCATGGCGCTTGGCGTAGATGTCGGCCAGCTTCTGGTGCAGTGCGGTGCGGCTGGGATCGGTGCGCAGGGCTTCCTTGAGGATTTCCTCTGCCTGCAGGTCGCGGCCATAGGCCAGGTAGACATCGGCCTCGGCCACGGGGTCCACATCGCCGGCATCGAGCTGACTGGGCGAGTAGTGCATGGAGGTGCCCGACAGCTGGCTCGATGTGCCGGTATCCACGCGTTGGCCGCCACTGGCTCCAAAGAAGGAATCGGCCGCGAGCTGGCTGTCGCCAAAGGCGCTTTCGCTGGAGGCTGCGGCAGCGCGGCGGCGCTGCATGACGCGGTAGCCACCATAGCCCAGCAGCAGGGCCAGCAAGGCGGCGCCGGCCAGCGGGATGGTGGGATCTTCCATCAGCGTATCGATGAAGCTGGGCTCGGCGATCGGTGCGACGGGGGCGGGTGCCGGCTTGGGCTTCGGCGGCTCGGCAGGAGCGGGCGTGGCGGGCACGGCTTCTGCCGCGGGCGCTGCCGGGCCGGCAGCATTGGCTGCGGCGTCTGGAGCAGCAGCGGTGGCGGCAGCGGCCGCAGCGGCTGCATCGGCAGGCGCCGCCGGGGCCGGGGGCGTTGTCTGGGGTGCTGCAGCTTCAGGCGCTGCAGGCACGGTCGGCGCGCCCGGCACAGCCACGCCGTTTGCCGTGCCGCTGGCTGCCGAGGCAGGTGCTGCAGCAGCACCTTCGGCGGGCTTGGTGGCGGCGGCGATCTGGCTCAGCTCGGACATGTTGCGCTGCAGTTCGGCCGTGCGCGATGCCTGGTCGTCGGACTGCTTTTGCTTGGCCAGGCGCTCGTCTGCCTCCACGCCCTTGACAGCACCTTTGGACAGGGTGAGCTTGTCGGGTGCGGCGGTGGAGGGCTTGCGGTCTTCGACCTGGGCCTGGACGCTGCCCGATGCTTCACGATTGGCCGATGCCACGGGCGCGGCCGGTGCGGCGCTGGCCAGCTGGCGGCGGAACTGGTTGAAATCCCGGGACTGGGCTGCAACGATCTGGCGCGCCTCGCGCGGCGAGGTGGCCTGTGCCGTGGCCTCGTCAGGCACGGTGAGCACGGCGCCGGAGCGCATGCGGTTCACATTGCCGTTGATGAAGGCCTTGGGGTTGGAGCGCAGCATGGCCACCAGCATCTGGTCCAGCGAAACGCCTGCGGGCAGGTGGGCGGCGGCAATGCGGCCGGCCGTGTCTCCGGTCTTGATGCGGACCTCGGATGCTTCGGACGGTGCCGGCGCTGCAGCAGCGCGCTCGCGGGCTGATGCGGTGCTCCGGCGCGGGGCTGCCGGAGCAGGGGCTGGACGGCTTTCCTCGGTGTTGCCTGCGGCAGCTGGCGAGGGGGCCGGCGCGGCGCGGCGCGGTGCGGCGCCCGGTTCGGGGGCGGAGGCCTGGGCCGCAGCCGTCACGGCAGGCGGCAGCTTTTGCAGGGTGGGCGGATCCAGCAGCAGGGTGTAGTTGCGCTGCAGGTTGCCCGAGGCCCAGCTGGCGTCGATCACCAGATCGACAAAGGGCTCGTTGACGGGCTGGGTGCTTGTGAGTCGCAGCACGGCCGATCCGTCCGCGCGACGCTGCACGCTGACGCGCACCTGGCTGGCCGTGGCGTTGTACTCCATGCCCTGGGTGCGGAAGACGCCGGGAGAGGCCACGCCCACGCGCAGGCCTTCGGCTTCAGCCGCCGTGATCTGGGGGATTTCGACTTCGGCACGCAGGGGCTCGCCCAGGGCCGATTGCACGTTCACCCGGCCCAGAGCCAGTGCCCAGGCCTCGGAGGCGGGCAGTGCGACCGAGACGACGGCCGCAGCGGCCAGCACAGAGAGTTTCCAACGATGCATAAAGCGTCAAACCTGTGTGGATGCAATTGGGCGGGCACTATTGTTATTGTGAGGATGCCCGCGTTTGCACATGTAATTGAAATTTACCCGGGGATAGATGGCACGCCATATACCAAGGTGCTTGGGTCGCATTGTCGGCCACGCTATAGGATCGCAAGCGTCTGGTTGCCGGTGAACGCTGCCAGTTGTTGTCGAACGGCAACGAGAAGAAACACAATGTATCTTCGGTGATTGTAGGCAACCGCTTACAGTCAGGGGACAAGAGACTTGGGCATTGTGCCCAATCGCACAGGGTTTAAAGCCGAAAAAAGCGCCATGTCCCGGGCCAGGACATGGCGCTTTTTGTGTTGGCTCAAGCCGGCGGTGCTCAGGCGGCCAGCAGGATGCGCAGCATGCGGCGCAGCGGCTCGGCGGCGCCCCACAGCAGTTGGTCGCCGATCACGAAGGCCGACAGGTATTCGGGGCCCATGTTCAGCTTGCGCACGCGGCCCACGCCGACTTCCAGGCCGCCGGTGATGGCGGCGGGCGTCAGTTCCTTGACGGTGATGGCGCGTTCATTGGGCACCCACTTCACCCAGGGGTTGCCGGACTTGATGATGGCTTCCAGCTCCTGCAGGGGCAGGTCCTTCTTGAGCTTGAGGGTCAGCGCCAGGCTGTGGCAGCGCATGGCGCCGATGCGCACGCACAGGCCGTCGACGGGAATGGTCTGCTCCGTGCCCAGGATCTTGTTGACCTCGGCCTGGCCCTTCCACTCTTCCTTGGACTGGCCGTTGTCCAGCTGTGCGTCGATCCAGGGGATCAGGCCGCCAGCCAGAGGCGCGCCGAAGAATTCGGTGGGCACATCGGTGCGGATGGTCTGAGCCACCTTGCGGTCGATATCCAGGATGGCGGAGGCGGGCGTGGCCAGCTCGTCGGCCACGGCCGCATGCACCACGCCCATGCCCTTGAGCAGTTCGCGCATGTGGTTGGCGCCGCCACCGGAGGCTGCCTGGTAGGTCATGGAGCTGACCCATTCCACGAGACCGGCCTTGAACAGGCCGCCCAGCCCCATCAGCAGGATGGAGTTGGTGCAGTTGCCGCCAATCCAGTTCTTGCCGCCCGCGGCGAGCTTGGACTGGATCAGGCCTTCATTGACGGGGTCGAGCACGATGACGGCATCGCCTTCCATGCGCAGCGACGATGCGGCATCGATCCAGTGGCCGTTCCAGCCCGAGGCGCGCAGCTGGGGGAAGACTTCCTTTGTGTAGTCACCGCCCTGGCAGGTGATGATGATGTCGCACTTGGACAGCTCGGCAATGTCGTTGGCATTGCGCAGCTCGGTGTGGGTCTTCGCCATGGCCGGGGCCTTGCCGCCGGCGTTGGAGGTGGAGAAGAAAACGGGCTCGATCAGGTCGAAATCGCCCTCTGCCTGCATGCGGTCCATCAGCACGGAGCCGACCATGCCGCGCCAGCCCACCAGGCCTACCAATTGCTTGCTCATTTTTGAAACGCCCTTTCAGTGTGAAAACAGTGCTGGATCAAGACTGTTGTCGCCCGGCTCGTCTGGGCCAGGTGAGGGCGCACGACGAACCGGGCTGGGTCAGCCTTTGATTGTCGTAATGGTTGTGGATGTGATTGCGCGCACGGCCACACCAGCCTGGGCGGCGGGTGCAATGTTCAGCAGGAGGAACGGGCGGGCGGCAAACATAAGAGCAGTCATTCTAGCGAATACGCCAGGAAAGAGAATGTCTGTTTGATGAATATCTTCGTCGAAATGGCGAAAAGCAGACGTCTGTTTTGACGCTTTGCCTGGTTTCGGAAAATCCTGGCCAGGCAGGGCAGCCGCAAGCCCGGAGGGTCGCGGCTGTCGTGGACGTCAGGCCAGCGCGGCCACCACGGCATCGCCCATCTCGCGGGTGGAGACCTTGGTCGTGCCTTCGCTGTGGATGTCGGCCGTGCGCAGGCCCTGGGCCAGGACCTTTTGCACGGCGGCTTCGATACGCTGTGCAGCAGCCTCCTGATTCAGTGAGAAGCGCAGCATCATCGCAGCCGACAGGATGGTGGCCAGCGGATTGGCAATGCCCTTGCCCGCAATGTCGGGGGCCGAGCCATGGCTGGGCTCGTACAGACCCTGGCCCTTGGCGTTGAGCGAGGCGGAGGGCAGCATGCCGATGGAGCCGGTGAGCATGGAGGCTTCATCGGACAGGATGTCGCCAAACATATTGCCCGTGACCACCACGTCGAAGCGCTTGGGCTCCTTGACCAGTTGCATGGCGGCGTTGTCCACGTACATGTGGTCCAGTTGCACGTCGGGGTACTGCTGGCCTACCTCGGTGACCACGTCCTTCCAGAACTGGAAGGTTTCCAGTACGTTGGCCTTGTCCACGCTGGTCACGCGCTTGCTGCGCTTTTGCGCGGCCTGGAAGGCCACGTGGGCGATGCGCTCGATTTCGGGCTTGGAGTAGCGCATGGTGTCGAAGGCTTCCTCGGCGCCGGGGAAGTGGCCGTCGGTGGCCACGCGGCGGCCGCGCGGCTGGCCGAAGTAGATGTCGCCGGTCAGCTCGCGGATGATGAGGATGTCCAGGCCTGCGACCAGTTCGGGCTTGAGGCTGGAGGCATGGGTCAGCTCCGCATAGCAGATGGCCGGGCGGAAGTTGGCAAACAGGCCCATGTGCTTGCGCAGGCCCAGGATGGCCTGCTCGGGGCGCAGCGGGCGGTCCAGCGTGTCGTACTTCCAGTCGCCCACGGCGCCGAACAGCACGGCGTCGGACTCCATGGCCAGCTTCAGCGTGGATTCGGGCAACGGGTGGCCGGCAGCTTCGTAGGCAGCGCCGCCCACGGGGGCCGTCTGCATGTCGAAGTCCAGGCCCAGGGCGCCCAGCACCTTCACGGCTTCGGCAACGATTTCGGGGCCGATGCCATCACCGGGCAAGACTGCGATTTTCATGGTGTTCCTTTTGAGAGACTGTTCGGATGGTGGAAGGCCGCCGGCGGCTGGTTCAGCAACGCCTGCGGCCCATTGATGCGCGCAAGTGGAGATCGATCAGCGCTGCACCAGCGTGTGGGCCAGCCAGGGCTTGGTGGCCAGGCGCTCGGCCTCGTAGGCGCGGATCTTGTCGGCATGGCGCAGGGTCAGGCCGATGTCGTCAAAACCGTTGAGCAGGCAGTACTTGCGGAAGGCAATGACGTCGAAGGGGATCTCCTCGCCCTGCGGGCGCACGATCACCTGGCGGTCCAGGTCGATGGTCAGCTCGTAGCCGGGGAAGGCCGCGATCTCGTTGAACAGCATGTCGATCGTGGCTTCGGGCAGCACGATGGGCAGCAGGCCGTTCTTGAAGCAGTTGTTGAAGAAGATGTCGGCGAAGCTGGGTGCCAGGATGGCGCGAAAGCCGTACTGGTCCAGGGCCCAGGGCGCGTGCTCGCGGCTGGAGCCGCAGCCGAAGTTCTTGCGTGCGACCAGGATGGAGGCGCCCGCATAGCGCGGCTGATTGAGCACGAAGTCGGGGTTGGGCTTGCGCGAGGCCGGGTCCTGGCCGGGTTCGCCATGGTCCAGGTAGCGCCACTCGTCGAACAGGTTCACGCCGAAGCCGGTCTTCTTGATCGACTTGAGGAACTGCTTGGGAATGATGGCGTCGGTGTCGACGTTTTCGCGGTCCATGGGGGCGACAAGGCCCTTGTGCACGGTGAATTGTTGCATGGCAGTATCGAATTCAGGGTTCAGCGGGCGGCGCGTTCGATGGCGCTGCCCGCGCTTTGCACGTCCTGGCCAATGCCCTTGACGGTATTGCAGGCGGCCAGGGTGAAGGCCAGGCCGATCAGGAGGATCGAGAAGGAAGGCTTCATGGTGTGCTGGCGGGGCAGTTGCGGGTTCAGGAGAATCTGCGGATGTCCACGAAGTGGCCGTGGATGGCCGCGGCAGCGGCCATGGCGGGGCTCACCAGGTGGGTGCGTCCGCCCGCGCCCTGGCGGCCTTCGAAGTTGCGGTTGCTGGTGGAGGCGCAGCGCTCGCCGGGCTCCAGGCGGTCGGCGTTCATGGCCAGACACATGGAGCAGCCGGGTTCGCGCCATTCAAAGCCTGCCGCCTTGAAGATCTGGTCCAGGCCTTCGCGCTCGGCCTGCTCCTTGACCAGGCCCGATCCGGGCACCACCATGGCCAGCTTGATGTTGCGTGCCACCTTCTGGCCCAGCTTCTTGACCACGGCGGCGGCTTCGCGCATGTCTTCGATGCGGCTGTTGGTGCACGAGCCGATGAAGACCTTGTCCACGAAGATGTCGTCGATGGCCTTACCGGGTTCCAGCGCCATGTAGGTCAGCGCGCGCTCGATGGCGCCGCGCTTGCTGGCATCCTTTTCCTTGTCGGGATCGGGCACGCGGGCATCCACGCCCAGCACCATTTCGGGCGAGGTGCCCCAGGTGACCTGCGGCACGATCTCGCTGGCCTGCAGCTCGACCACGCGGTCGAACTTCGCATCGGCATCGGAGTGCAGCGTCTTCCAGTAGGAGACGGCGGCGTCCCATTCGGCGCCGGTGGGGGCCAGCGGGCGGCCCTTGACGTAGGCGATGGTCTTGTCGTCCACGGCCACCAGGCCGGCGCGTGCGCCGCCTTCGATGGCCATGTTGCAGACCGTCATGCGGCCTTCCATGCTCAGGTCGCGGATGGCCTCGCCTGCGAACTCGATGGTGTAGCCCGTGCCGCCTGCCGTGCCGATCTTGCCGATGATGGCCAGCACGATGTCCTTGGCCGTGATGCCGGGCGCCGCCTTGCCGCTGACGTTGATCAGCATGTTCTTGGCCTTCTTGGCCAGCAGGGTCTGGGTGGCCATCACGTGCTCGACTTCGGAGGTGCCGATGCCGTGGGCCAGTGCGCCGAAGGCCCCATGCGTGGACGTGTGGCTGTCGCCGCAGACCACGGTCATGCCGGGCAGGGTGGCGCCTTGCTCGGGACCCATGACGTGGACGATGCCCTGGCCCTTGTCCATGAAGGGAAAGAAGGCCGCAGAGCCGAACTCGCCGATGTTGGTGTTCAGCGTGGTGATCTGTTCCTTGCTGATGGGGTCGGCAATGCCGTCATAGCCGCGCTCCCAGCCGTCGGTGGGTGTGTTGTGGTCGGCCGTGGCCACCACCGAGCTGATGCGCCACAGCTTGCGGCCGGCCATGCGCAGGCCTTCGAAGGCCTGGGGGCTGGTGACTTCGTGCACCAGGTGGCGGTCGATGTAGAGGACGGCGGTGCCGTCATCCTCGGTGTGGATGACATGCTCGTCGAAGATCTTGTCGTAGAGGGTGCGTCCCATGGCGTTCTCGAATGGTTGGTGTCGTGGGGAAATTCTTGGATGTGCATCCGGCGGGCAAGGGGCCTTCAGGATGCGCTGGCCGGCGGGCTCAGGTGCTCCACCAGCAGGCGGGCCGTAACGGGTAGCGCGTCGAAGTCGCGCGCCACGATGCTCAGCTCGCGCCGTGCCCAGTCGTCGCTGAGCTCCAGGGCGCGCAGATGGCCCACGCCGTGCATGAGCTCGAAGGCGCGGTCGGGGATCAGTCCCACGCCCAGGCCGTTGTCGATCATGCGGCACATGGCATCCAGGCTGGTGACCTGGATGCGCTGGTGCAGCGCATGCCCGGCCTGGGCCGCAGCCGCACGCATGGCCAGGCTGATGGAGGAGCCGGCCTGCAGGCTGACGATGTCCCATTCGAGCACATCGGCAAAGGCCACGCTGTCGCTGTGCGCCAGCGCGTGCTGCTCGGGCACCACGACGACCAGCCGGTCCTCGCGGTAGGGGCGGTGCTGCAGCGCGGGAGTGGCCTGGCCATTGCCCAGCGGCATGTATGCCATGGAGCAGATGCCGATGTCGGCCGTGCCTTCCTGCACCGCCGCCAGCACGGCGGGGCTGAGCTGCTCCTGCAGGTCGATCTTGACCTGGCCATGCTTGCGCGCGAAGACGCCCAGGTCTTCCGGCAGGAACTGCACGATGGCCGACATATTGGCGTGGATGCGTACATGGCCGCGCACGCCATCGGCGTACTCGGACAGCTCGCCCTGCATGCGCTCCAGGCCATACAGCACGTTGCGCGCGTGGTGCAGCAGGCTTTCGCCGGCAGGAGTGAGTGTCACGCCACGGCTGTGGCGATACAGCAGGGCCGTGTCCACGGTGGCCTCGAGGTCGGACAGGCGCTTGCTCACCGCCGAAGCGGCGATGAACTCACGCTCTGCCGCTCGTCCGATGCTGCCAAGTTCGCAGACAGCCACGAACAGCTGCAAGGAGGTAAGGTCTATGCGCCGTGCAAAACTGCGCTCTGAATTCTTCATGTGGTGGGGTTCAGGCTTCTCATTAGGAGAAGTTGAATGGATTTTCTCGCACAAGTCATCGATCTGTCATCTTCAAGCGCGATGTCTTTGGTGATGTCGTGCGATTTCATGGAGATGGGGGTCATGCCTCGTGGCGATGGCTGCGGGCAGCCATGCCCGCCGGAACGCCGGTTGCATACTGAAAGAATTTGTCAATCTTTGCGCCAGTCGCCTGCATGGATTGCTGCAAAAATAAGAGCATATGAACGATCGATACCCGACGGGCCTGCGAGCCCTGCCTGCAGGCCTGTCATTGCTGCTGGCCGCAGCCCTGTCCTGCATGGCCGTCCCGGCGTCTGCCAAGCCGCAGCCACCAGCGAAGAACACGGCCAAGAGCGGCGCGAAGGCCCCCGCCAAGCCTGCGGCCAAGGCAGCTGCGAGGCCGACAGGCAAGATCGCCGTCAAATCCAAGGGCAAGCCGGCACCTGCCACCACCCGCAGCGCACCTGCCAAGGCGGCCGCCGCTGCAGGCGTGGTGGGCGGCGCTGCCGCAGCGGGGGCTGCAGCTGCAGCCGCAGGTGGCGGCGTGTCCAAGGGTGAGTCCGGCCTGAGCGCTGCCGAGCTTGCAGCGCTGCAGCAGCATGCCGAGCAGGGGGAGGCCAGCGCCCAGTACGCGCTGGGCTCGCTGTACAAGCGCGGCCAGGGCGTTGCCCTGGATGCGGAGACTGCCGCCCGGTGGTATGAGAAATCGGCCCAGCAAGGCTATGCGCCGGCTCAGTCCGACCTGGGTTTGATGTACGCCAATGGCCGTGGCGTGGTGCGCGACGATGCGCAGGCTGTGCAGTGGTATCGCAAGGCTGCCGAGCAGGGTGACGCCGTGGCACAGAACAACCTGGGCCTGATGCTGGCCGAGGGGCGCGGAGCCGCCAAGGATCCCGTCCAGGCCGTGCAATGGTTCCAGCGCTCTGCCGAACAGGGGGAGGCGGCCGGCCAGTACAGCCTGGGCGTGATGTATGCCACGGGCCGGGGCGTGGCCGAGGATGTGGCGCAGGCGCTGCGCTGGTTTGTGGCGGCGGCAGGCCAGGGTCATGTCGATGCGCAATTCAACGCCGGCATGCTCTATGCCGAGGGTGGCGTGGTCGATCGCGACATGGCGCAGGCCGCACACTGGCTGGAGAAGGCGGCCGAGCAGGGCAGTGCCGCAGCCCAGTCCAACCTGGGCGTTCTGTATGCCAATGGCCAGGGCGTGCCTGCCAGCGACAAGCAGGCCGCGCGCTGGCTGGAGCGTGCCGCCCAGCAGGGCGACGCGCTGGCGCAGTCCAATCTGGCCAGCCTCTATTCCTCGGGCAAGGGCGTGGAGCGCAGCCCGTCGCAGGCCTATTTCTGGATGCTGCTGGCAGCGGGCAAGGACAGCTCTCTGGCGGCCAAGCGCGACAGCATGGCCCAGCCGCTGAGCGCGGCAGAGCGCGCACGTGCCGAGCGGCAGGCGGCGGCCTGGAAGGCCAAACCCGCTCCCTGAGTCCTGTTGAGGATGCACCAATGAAAAACGCCTCGGAAGAGGCGTTTTTGTTGGGGGCTCAGTGCTGCATCAGCTGAAGAAGCTCTTGAGCCTGTCGGTCCAGCTCTCGCCGCTGGGCGAATGCTTGGCGCCGCCCTTCTTGAGCGATTCCTCCAGCTCGCGCAGCAGCTTGCGCTGGTACTCGGTCAGCTTGACGGGCGTCTCGACCACGATGTGGCAGTACAGGTCACCGGGGTAGCTGGAGCGCACGCCCTTGATGCCCTTGCCGCGCAGGCGGAACTGCTTGCCGGCCTGGGTGCCTTCGGGGATGTCGATGGCCGCCTTGCCCGAGAGGGTGGGTACCTCGATCTCGCCACCCAGCGCTGCCGTGATGAAGCTCACGGGCACGTTGCAGTGCAGATCGTCGCCATCGCGCTCGAAGATGTCGTGGTCCTTGATGCGGATCTCGATGTAGAGATCGCCTGCAGGCCCGCCATTGGTGCCGGGTTCGCCATTGCCCGAGGAGCGGATGCGCATGCCGTCGTCGATGCCTGCGGGAATCTTCACTTCCAGCGTCTTCTGGCGCTTGACCTTGCCCTGGCCGCCGCAGCTGGTGCAGGGTTCGGGAATGATCTTGCCGGTGCCTCGGCAGTGCGGGCAGGTCTGCTGCACGCTGAAGAAGCCCTGGCGCATCTGCACGCTGCCCATGCCGTTGCAGGTGGTGCAGGTCTTGGCGCTGGTGCCGGGCTTGGCGCCGCTGCCGTGGCAGATGTCGCAGCTGTCCCAGCTGGGGATGCGTATCTGCGCATCCTTGCCGTGGGCAGCCTCTTCCAGCGTGATCTCCATGGCATAGCTGAGGTCGTTGCCACGGTAGACCTGGCGGCCGCCACCTGCGCCGCCGCGCCGCCCGCCCTGGTTGAACATGTCGCCGAAGATGTCGCCAAAGGCCTCGGCAAAGCCGCCAAAGCCTTCTGCGCCGCCGCCCATGCCGCGGTTGGGGTCCACGCCTGCGTGGCCGTACTGATCGTAGGCCGCGCGTTTGTTGCTGTCGGAGAGCATCTCGTAGGCCTCCTTGGCCTCCTTGAATTTCTCTTCCGCCTCGCGTGCGGCATCCCCCTGGTTGCGGTCAGGGTGGTACTTCATCGCCAGCTTGCGATAAGCCTTCTTGATGTCGTCGTCCGAGGCGTTCTTGGCAACGCCGAGGACCTCGTAAAAATCGCGTTTGGACATGGTGTTTGCTAGCCAGTCAGTGAGAACAGGAACGCCGCGTCAGCCCCTTGGCAGGGCCGAGCGCGGCGGCAAGCGGTCGTCAAGGGACCACGCGCTGGGTTCAGTCCTTCTTGACTTCCTTGACTTCGGCGTCGACGACGTTGTCGTCAGCGGCTGCAGCACCGGCCGAGGCGCCTGCAGCACCGGCGGCTGCTGCGGCGGCGGCTGCCTCGGGGGCGCCCGCTGCCTGTGCATCGGCGTACATCTTCTCGCCGAGCTTCTGGCTGACCGTCATCAGCGCCGTGGTCTTGGCGTCGATGGCGTCCTTGTCCTCGCCCTTGAGCGCTTCTTCCAGGTCCTTGACGGCGCTCTCGATGGCGGTCTTCTCGCCAGCGTCGAGCTTGTCGCCATGCTCGCCCAGGCTCTTCTTGACGCTGTGCACGGCAGCCTCGCCCTGGTTGCGGGCCTGGACCAGTTCCAGCTTCTTCTTGTCGTCGGCGGCGTTCAGCTCGGCGTCCTTGACCATCTTCTGGATCTCTTCCTCGGACAGGCCGGAGTTCGCCTTGATGGTGATCTTGTTTTCCTTGCCCGATGCCTTGTCCTTGGCGGACACGTTCAGGATGCCGTTGGCGTCGATGTCAAAGGCCACTTCGATCTGGGGCACGCCACGCGCGGCCGGCGGGATGCCTTCGAGGTTGAACTCGCCCAGCATCTTGTTGCCCGAAGCCATTTCGCGCTCGCCCTGGAACACCTTGATCGTCACGGCAGGCTGGTTGTCGTCGGCCGTCGAGAAGGTCTGTGCGAACTTCGTCGGGATGGTGGTGTTCTTGGTGATCATCTTGGTCATCACGCCACCCAGCGTCTCGATGCCCAGCGACAGCGGTGTCACGTCCAGCAGCAGCACGTCCTTGCGGTCACCCGACAGAACCTGGCCCTGCACGGCGGCGCCCACGGCCACGGCTTCGTCGGGGTTCACGTCCTTGCGGGGATCCTTGCCGAAGAATTCCTTGACCTTTTCCTGCACCTTGGGCATGCGGGTCATGCCGCCGACCAGGATGACGTCATCGATGTCGGACACGGACACGCCTGCGTCCTTGATGGCCGTGCGGCAGGGCGCAATGGTGCGCTCGATCAGGTCCTCGACCAGGCTTTCCAGCTTGGCGCGGGTCAGCTTGATGTTCAGGTGCTTGGGACCCGAGGCATCGGCCGTGATGTAGGGCAGGTTGATGTCGGTCTGGGCCGAGTTCGACAGCTCGATCTTGGCCTTCTCGGCGGCTTCCTTCAGGCGCTGCAGGGCCAGCACGTCCTTGGACAGATCGACGCCCTGTTCCTTCTTGAACTCGGTGATGATGTAGTCGATGATGCGCTGGTCGAAGTCTTCGCCGCCCAGGAAGGTGTCGCCGTTGGTCGACAGCACTTCGAACTGCTTTTCGCCGTCCACATCGGCGATTTCGATGATGGACACGTCGAAGGTGCCGCCGCCCAGGTCATACACGGCGATCTTGCGGTCGCCCTTGTCGGTCTTGTCCAGGCCGAAGGCCAGGGCCGCCGCCGTGGGTTCGTTGATGATGCGCTTGACTTCCAGGCCGGCGATGCGGCCGGCGTCCTTGGTGGCCTGGCGCTGGGCGTCGTTGAAGTAAGCGGGCACGGTGATCACGGCCTCGGTCACGGGCTCGCCCAGGTAGTCCTCGGCGGTCTTCTTCATCTTGCGCAGCACTTCGGCGGAAATCTGCGGCGGGGCCAGCTTCTGGCCGCGCACTTCCACCCAGGCGTCGCCGTTGTCGGCGCGCGAGATGGTGTAGGGCATCAGGTCGATGTCCTTTTGCACTTCCTTCTCGTCGAACTTGCGGCCGATCAGGCGCTTGGCGGCATAGATAGTGTTGCGGGGGTTGGTGACCGCCTGGCGCTTGGCCGAGGCGCCGACGAGGATCTCGCCGTCTTCCTGGTACGCAATGATCGACGGCGTGGTGCGCGCACCTTCGCTGTTCTCGATCACGCGCGTGGTGTTGCCGTCCATGATGGCCACGCAGCTATTGGTGGTGCCCAGGTCAATACCGATGATTTTTCCCATTTTGAGTTCTCTCCGCGTTCTGTGAAATGTTTGAATGACTGCTAACTTGTGGCCGGCTCGCGCAGCTTCAAGGGGCTTGTCCCCTTTTTTGTCAGTGCTGCCGTGAGTGCCCGCTTACTGGGGCTGGGCCACGGTCACGAGGGCCGGGCGCAGGATGCGGTCGGCGATCAGGTAGCCCTTTTGCAGCACCGACACCACGGTGTTGGCTTCCTGCTGTGCAGGCACCATGCTGATCGCCTGGTGCAGGTTGGGGTCGAATTTCTCGCCGGCAGCCGGATTGATGGTCACGACCTTGTTGCGCTCAAGGGCCGAGGTCAGCTGGCGCAGCGTGGCGTCGGCGCCTTCGCGCAGCTGTTCCGGCGTGGCCTGTTGAATGGCCAGGGCGGCATCCAGGCTGTCGCAGACAGGCAGAAGGCTTTCGGCAAAGCTCTCGATGCCGAATTTGCGCGCCTTGGAGACTTCGTCTTCCGCGCGGCGGCGCACATTCTCGGCCTCGGCCTTGGCGCGCAGGAACTGGTCTGCCAGCTCGGCGCTCTTGGCCTTGAGTTCGGCCAGCTCGGCCTGCAGGCGCTGCAGCTCGTCGGCTGCATTGGCCGCCATGGCGGCTTCGATTTCTTCCGGGGCTGCGTCTTGCAAGGGGTTGGAGTTTTGTTCAGACATGGATAGAGACTTCAGCTACAAAACAAAGCGGTCGCCAGACTGGAGGCCAGGCGATTGCACGATCTTGAATCGAGATGCGAGCGGATCGGTGTATTTTCAAGGGCTTTGTGCATGTGCATCCGCGCGGCAGAGGTACACGGTGAGGGCAAAAGCCGGGCGACGGGGCAAAAGCCCCACACAGATCCGGGGTCTCGGGCAGTGCGAAGTGTACAGATGGAAGAGGGCTGCGCTAGAATCCAATGCTTTGCCTTGCCGCACCGCTACAAGACGCAGTGGGCGGCGTTTTCCCAAAAGGAGTCGATATGCGTCATTACGAAATCGTTTTGTTGATCCACCCGGATCAGAGCGAGCAGGTTCCCGCCATGCTGGAACGCTACAAGGGCATGATCACCGCTGGCGGTGGCAAGGTCCATCGCGAAGAAGACTGGGGCCGTCGCCAACTGGCTTACATGATCAACAAGCTCGCCAAGGCCCACTACCTGTGCCTGAACATCGAAGCCGACCAGGCTGTGATGGCTGAGCTGGAGCATGCCTTCAAGTTCAACGATGCCGTGCTGCGTCACCTGACGGTTCAGAAGAAGAAGGCCGATACGGCTCCTTCCTCGATGATGAAGACCGTCGAGCGTGAAGAGGCCCGCAAGGCCAGCCAGACCGAACAGGCCTGAGCCCAGCCCTGTCAGAACCTGAAGGAGTGGAGAACCACGTTGTACTGACGGCCGCCATCGCAGAGCTTCAAGCACTGCGCTACACGCCGGCAGGGCTGCCAGCCCTTGAACTGCGACTCGAGCATGCGTCGCGGCAGAAAGAGGCGGGAGGCGAGCGCAGCGTGACGGCATCTGTCAAGGCGGTGGCCTTTGGCGCGCTGGCTGAAAAGCTGGCCCGCCAGGCGCTCGGCAGCCAGTGGAAGTTCCAAGGCTTCCTGGCAACGCCCCGCAACGGCAAATTGCTGGTTCTTCACATCCAGGACATTCAACAAAACTAATTTTCAAGAGGTCCAGAAATGGCCACGTTCAAGAAATTCAACAAGGACAAGCGCCCCAAGCGCAACACGCAGTCGCTGCTGTTCAAGCGCAAGCGCTTCTGCCGCTTCACCGTCGCCGGCGTCGAAGAAATCGACTACAAGGATGTGGACACCCTGCGTGACTTCATCGGTGAAAACGGCAAGATCGTCCCCGCTCGCCTGACCGGCACGCGCGCCATCTACCAGCGTCAGTTGAACACTGCCATCAAGCGCGCCCGCTTCCTGGCTCTGGTTCCTTACTCTGACCAGCACAAGATCTAAGGAATACAACCCATGCAAGTCATTCTGCTCGACAAGGTTGTGAACCTCGGTGGCCTCGGCGATATCGTCAAGGTCAAGGACGGCTACGCCCGCAACTTCCTGATCCCCACGGGCGCTGCCCGTCGCGCCACGGCTTCCGCCAAGGCCGAGTTCGAAGCCAAGCGCGCCGAACTGGAAAAGCAAGCGGCTGAAAAGCTGGCTGCTGCCCAGCAACTGGGCGAAAAGCTCAACGGCGTGAACGTCAAGCTGACCCAGAAGGCTGGCGTTGACGGCCGCCTGTTCGGTTCGGTGACCAATGCCGACATCGCCGAAGAACTGACCAAGGCCGGCTTCGCCGTTGCCAAGTCGCAAGTTCGCCTGGTCAACGGTCCCATCAAGACCGTGGGCGACGCCACCGTGGTCGTGGCACTGCACACCGACGTCAGCGTCGAAGTGTCGGTGTCGGTCTACGGCGACCACTCCTGATCCGAGGCTTGTCCCGTATCACCAAAAAGCCGCCTTCGGGCGGCTTTTTGCTTTGCCGCGCCCGGGTGATGACGCCGGGTGGCGCGGCCTTTTGCCAGCCGCTACGATGGCGGGCTCATCTCCAGGAATTCCATGTCGTCCGTAATGCCCCCGCTCGATCTCGATGATGCGTTCGCACCGCTGCTGCCCGCTGGCGACCAGCAGGTCGCGCAGTTGCGCGTGCCGCCGCATTCGATGGAGTCCGAGTCCAGCGTGCTGGGTGGCCTGCTTCTGGACAACAGTGCCTGGGACCGCGTGGGCGATCTGCTGGTGGATGGTGATTTCTACCGCCATGAGCACAAGCTGATTTACGAGGCCATCGGCAAGCTGATCAATGCCAGCAAGCCGGCCGACGTGATCACGGTGTACGAGCATTTGCAGGGCATGGGCAAGGCCGAGGAAATTGGCGGCCTGCTGTACCTGAACCAGCTGGCGCAGTACGTGCCCAGTGCCACCAACATCCGGCGCTACGCGGAGATCGTGCGCGAGCGCTCCATCCTGCGCAAGCTGGTGACGGCCAGTGATGACATCGCCACCAATGCCTTCAATCCGCAGGGCAAGACGGTGGACCGCATCCTTGACGAGGCCGAGCAGAAGATCCTGGCCATCGGTGAGGAGGGGGCGCGCAACAAGCAGGGCTTCCAGTCGCTCGACACGCTGGTGGTGGACCTGCTGGACCGTGTCCAGGAGATGGCCGACAACCCCATGGACGTGACCGGCGTGCCCACGGGCTTCGTCGATCTGGACCGCATGACCAGTGGCCTGCAGGCTGGCGACTTGGTGGTGCTGGCCGCACGCCCCTCGATGGGCAAGACCTCGTTTGCGGTGAATATCGCCGAGCACGTGGCGCTCAACGAAGGCCTGCCGGTCGCCATTTTCTCCATGGAAATGGGCGCGGCCCAGCTGGCGGTGCGTATCGTCGGCTCCATCGGCCGCGTCAACCAGGGCAATCTGCGCACGGGCAAGCTCAACGATGACGAGTGGCCGCGTCTGACGGAAGCCATCGAGCGGCTGCGCACGGTGTCCCTGCACATCGACGAGACACCGGGCCTGTCCCCCACGGAGCTGCGCGCCAATGCGCGGCGCCTGGCGCGCACCTGTGGCAAGCTGGGTCTGATCGTGGTGGACTATTTGCAGCTGATGAGCGGCTCGGGCTCGGCTGCCAGTTCCGACAACCGTGCGACCGAGCTGGGCGAGATTTCGCGGGGCTTGAAGATGCTGGCCAAGGAGTTGCAGTGCCCGGTGATTGCCCTGTCCCAGCTCAACCGTTCGGTGGAGCAGCGCACCGACAAGCGCCCCATGATGTCCGACCTGCGCGAATCGGGCGCCATCGAGCAGGATGCCGACATCATCATGTTCATCTACCGCGATGACTACTACAACAAGGACAGCAAAGAGCCCAACATTGCCGAAGTCATCATCGGCAAGCAGCGTAACGGCCCGACCGGCACGGTCAAGCTGTTCTTCCAGAAAAACCAGACGCGCTTCGAGAACCTGGCCGTGGGCTACGGTGGTGGCGACGAGTACTGATTGCAGCACTTGGCTTTCAGGCTTTCCATGAAAAACGGCCCCGAGGGGCCGTTTGGTTTTTTTGCAGTGGGCGGTCTATGTACGCCAGGCATGGATCAGCAGACCTGCCACGCAGGCGCCGAGGATGGCGCAGGCCCAGGCCAGCCGCTGGGCGCCCGTGCGCAGCGCACCCACGGTGGCCACGATCTGGGCATTCTGCTCGGCCAGCTTCTCGATCAGTTCCAGCGACTGGCGCTGTGACTGCTCCAGCTGCGTGATGCGGGCTTCCTGGGCCTGGATCAGCAGCAGAGCCTGTTCGCCAGCCGAGCGCGGGGCTGCCAGCGGCTCGCCGGCTGCAGCCGGCTGCGCGCCGACCGCCTGCTCCGCATCCTTTTTGCGCAGCAGGCTCTTGGCTGCCTTGACGACCTGGGGGGTGGCCTCGATGACATCGCCCCAGGGCACCAGCTTCAGCGCCGTGATCCAGCTGATCGCCATGGCTTACAGCACCTCGCTGGCGAAGTCGGCCAGGCGCGAGCGTTCGCCGCGCGCCAGCGTGATGTGGCCGCTGTGGGGCCAGCCCTTGAAGCGGTCCACGGCGTAGGTCAGTCCCGACGATCCCTCGGTCAGGTAGGGCGTGTCGATCTGCGCCAGATTGCCCATGCAGATGATCTTGGTGCCGGGGCCGGCGCGCGTGATCAGGGTCTTCATCTGCTTGGGCGTCAGGTTCTGGGCCTCGTCGATGATGACGTACTTGTTCAGGAAGGTGCGGCCGCGCATGAAGTTCATGCTCTTGATCTTGATGCGGCTGCGGATCAGCTCGTTGGTGGCGGCGCGGCCCCATTCGCCGGCATTGCCGCCATCGCCCTTGGCCAGGAATTCGAGGTTGTCGTCGAGGGCGCCCATCCAGGGGCCCATCTTCTCTTCCTCGGTGCCGGGCAGGAAGCCGATGTCCTCACCCACGCTGACCGTGGCGCGCGTCATGATGATCTCGGTGTAGCGGCGGTCGTCCAGCACCTGGGACAGGCCGGCGGCCAGGGCTAGCAGGGTCTTGCCCGTGCCGGCCGTGCCGGTCAGCGTGACCAGGTCGATGTCCGGGTTCATCAACAGGTTCATCGCGAAGTTCTGTTCGCGGTTGCGCGCCGTGACGCCCCAGACGGCGTACTTGGGATTGCCGAAGTCCTTGAGCGTCTTGAGCACGGCCGTCTTGTCGCGGATCTCGGTCACGCGCATGAACAGGCTGGGCTCGCCCGGTGCCTCGTGGTAGACGAACTGGTTGATCATCAGCTGGTCGACGATGGCGCCGCTGATGCGGTAGTAGGTGATGGCGCCTTCCTGCCAGCTTTCGACGTTCTTGCCGGCCTTGGCCCAGAAGTCCTGGGGCAGGGCCAGGGCGCCTGCGTACAGCAGGTCGCCGTCGTCCAGTACCTTGTCGTTCTGGTAGTCCTCGGCCGCAAGGCCCAGGGCGCGTGCCTTGACGCGCATGTTGATGTCCTTGGACACCAGCACGACTTCACGCTCGCTGAACTTCTTGCGCAGCGCGGCGACCACGCCCAGGATCTGGTTGTCCGCCTTGCCCTGGGGCAGGCTGTCGGGCAGCGAGGTCTCCAGCGGTTCTGTCTGGAAATACAGCATGCCGGTGGCGCTGCGCTGGCCCGTGGCATTCAGCGGCAGGCCCTTGTCCAGCGTCTCGGAGGGCTGGGAGGCGACCAGTGAATCCAGCGTGCGGCTGACCTGGCGGCCGTTGCGCGCCACTTCGGTCATTCCCTTCTTGTGGCCGTCGAGCTCTTCCAGCACCACCATGGGCAGGAAGATGTCGTGCTCCTCGAAGCGGAACAGGCTGGTCGGGTCGTGCAGCAGCACGTTGGTGTCGAGCACGAACAGCGTCTTCGGGCCTGTGCGCGTGCGGCGTGGGCGAACCGGCGCTGCCAGCAGTGCTGCCGGCTTGGCTTCCGTGGCCGACCTGTTGGCCGACCGGGTGCTGGACGGCGCTGCCGTTGCGTTGGAATTGTCGGTTGCACGGCGCTGCCTATGGGCCGGGGCTGCAGTCGCGGCCGCAGGAGCCGGTGCCGGTGATGCGGGCTTGGCGTTGCGGCCGCGTGCCGGTGCGGGCTTTGCGGCTGTGACGGTGGTGTTGGAGGCGGAGGCCGGGGCCGGCTTGCGCTTGCGTGGCGCGGCGGCAGCTACGGCCTCGACTGCATCGGGAAGATCGTCAGCGGGCAGGGGGTCTGCGTGCTGGGCACCGCGCACGGGAAGAAAGGCTTCGGGGGAGAGCTTGGCGGCACGGCGGCCGGGTGCGGGGGGCAGGGGCATGGTGGACGAACCGTTCCTCAACAAGGATCAAAAAGCACAAAGCCGCCTGGAAACCGAGGCGGCTTTGGAGGGGTGACAGGGAAAAGCGTCTTTGCTAAGAGGCATTGCCCCATTATGCATAGGCGGACGGCCTGAATATGTCGGCCGGCACTCTGTCACCTGTCGGATTGTTGCTATCAGGCAGCCTGCTTCAATGCCTTCAGGGTCTTGACAGCCTTGAGCACCTCGTCAACGTGGCCGGGAACCTTCAGGCCGCGCCATTCCTGCACCAGCAGGCCATCGGCTCCGACCAGGAAGGTGGAGCGCTCGATGCCCTTCACCTTCTTGCCGTACATGATCTTGTTCTTGACCACGCCGAACATGTGGCACATCTTCTCTTCCGTATCGGCGATCAGCTCGAACGGCAGTTCCAGCTTTTCCTTGAAGTCGTCGTGCGACTTCATGTTGTCGCGCGAGACGCCAAACACGGTGGCGCCAGCTTTCACGAAGTCCTTGTACTTGTCGCGGAACTGCATGGCTTCGGTGGTGCAGCCAGGCGTATTGTCCTTGGGGTAGAAATACAGGATCAGAATCTGGCCCGTGTGGGAGGTGTTGGTCACCTTGATCCCGCCGGTAGCGTTGGCTTCAAATTCGGGAAGGGGTTTGTTGACAACGATCGCCATGCGCTTATATCTCTCGGGTGTAGTCGTTGAAATGCCGAGGGCCGTGTTTGTGTTTTTGCTTTTATCGGAAATGCCCCCAACCGCAACCTGCAATTTTACCCTGAAAACGGAATTTCTCCCAATCAGGGGGGCAGGAGTCTACTCCAAGAGTAGGGCCGCGACGACGTTACGGCCTTCGCTGGCAAGGATGTTGTAGGTGCGACACGCGGCCTGCGTATCCATGCTTTCCAGGCCGATGCGTCGGGCCATGAGCGGGCGCAGCCAGGCCGCTGGCGGGAAGCGGTTGCGCTGGCCGCTGCCCAGGATGATGACCTCTGCATCCAGCTGGGACAGGGCCTCGAAATGCTCAGGCGTCAGGTCTTCGAAGCGGGCGCAGTCCCAGGCCTGGCGCAGGCCTTTGGCGCCGACAAGCAGGCTGTGTTCGAACTTTTCCCGGTCCACGGCGACCCAGCCGGGGCCATAGCCCGTGATGCTCTGTGCTTCGGATTTGTCGGCGTGGAATTTCATGGATGAGGGTGGCGCGGTCTGCGCGATGGGGGTGGCCGCCACATGGGTCGGGGCCAGGGCGATGCTGCATTGCGGAACTGTGGTCAAATTATAGGTTTCACCAGGGTGCATGGGGCACTTTGGCGTGCATGAAGGCCGCAAGCCCGCGCCGGCCACTTTCATATTCTCAGCATGAAAACCGTTCTCAAATCCGCAAAACTAGCCAACGTCTGTTATGACATCCGCGGGCCCATCATGGACGCGGCCAAGAAGATGGAAGAGGACGGCCAGAAGATCATCAAGCTCAATATCGGCAATCTGGCCGTGTTCGGCTTCGACGCTCCTGAGGAAGTGCAGCAGGACATGATCCGCAACCTGCCCAATTCGGCAGGCTACTCGGACAGCAAGGGCATCTTCGCGGCGCGCAAGGCCGTGATGCATGAGACCCAGCGCCAGGGCATCCTGGGCGTGACGCTGGACGATATCTACCTGGGCAATGGCGCATCCGAGCTGATCAGCCTGGCCACGAACGCGCTGCTGGACGACGGCGACGAGATGCTGCTGCCGGCGCCCGACTATCCGCTGTGGACCGCCGTCACCAGCCTGTCCGGCGGCACGCCCGTGCACTATATGTGCGACGAGTCCAACGGCTGGATGCCCGATCTGGACGACATCCGCGCCAAGATCACGCCGCGCACCAAGGGCATCGTCGTCATCAACCCCAACAATCCGACAGGTGCCCTGTACAGCAAGCAGCTGCTGCAAAGCATCGTGGCGCTGGCCCGCGAGCATGGCCTGGTGATCTTCGCCGACGAGGTCTATGACAAGGTGCTCTACGACGACGTCGTGCATACGCCGCTGGCCAGCCTGTCCACCGATGTGCTGACGCTGACCTTCAACTCGCTGTCCAAGGCCTATCGCAGCTGCGGCTACCGCGCCGGCTGGATGGTGGTCTCGGGCGACAAGAAGGCGGCCAAGGACTATATCGAGGGCCTGAACATGCTCTCCAACATGCGCCTGTGCGCCAATGTGCCTGGCCAATGGGCCGTGCAGACGGCGCTGGGCGGGCATCAGAGCATCGACGAGCTGGTGCAGGAAGGCGGCCGGCTGCGCGTGCAGCGCGACCTGGCCTACCAACTGATCACCGAAATCCCCGGCGTGAGCTGCGTCAAGCCGCAGGCCGCGCTGTACATGTTCCCGCGCCTGGACCCCGAGATCTACCCGATCAAGGATGACCAGGCGTTCTTCCTGGAAGTGCTGCAGGAAACCAAGGTCATGCTGGTGCAGGGAACAGGCTTCAACTGGCCGCACCCCGACCATTTCCGCATCGTCTTCCTGCCGCACGACACCGACCTGCGCGAGGCCATCCGCCGCCTCGCCGTGTTCCTCGAGAAATACCGCAAGCGCCACGGCACGGACCGCGGCTGAGCTGTGCGGGGGCCGGCGGGGGAGAGGGCCTTGCGCCGACCATCGCTTTTTACCGGCTGCCGGCGCGCACCCTCTGGGCGCCGCAGCATTTTTTGACTGGCAAGTAGTTTATGAAACCGATCCAAGTAGGCCTTCTGGGCATTGGCACCGTGGGCAGCGGCACCTTCAACGTGCTGCAGCGCAACCAGGAAGAGATCCGCCGCCGCGCGGGCCGCGGTATTGAGATTGCCATGGTGGCCGACCTGGATACTGAACGCGCACGCTCCGTCGTGGGCGACACGGCCAAGGTGGTCGGCGATGCGCGCGAGATCATCGCCAACCCCGAGATCGACGTGGTGATCGAGCTGATCGGCGGCTACGGCATTGCCAAGGCCCTGGTGCTGGAGGCCATTGCCGCCGGCAAGCATGTGGTCACGGCCAACAAGGCCTTGCTGGCCGTGCATGGCAGCGAAATCTTCAAGGCCGCCGCCGAGAAGGGCGTGATGGTGGCCTACGAAGCGGCCGTGGCCGGTGGCATTCCCATCATCAAGGCGCTGCGCGAAGGCCTGACGGCCAACCAGATCCAGTGGGTGGCCGGCATCATCAA
The DNA here is from genome assembly GCF_055797465.1 of Delftia sp. PX-1. Classification (NCBI taxonomy): domain Bacteria; kingdom Pseudomonadati; phylum Pseudomonadota; class Betaproteobacteria; order Burkholderiales; family Comamonadaceae; genus Delftia; species Delftia sp. PX-1. The sequence goes on along the minus strand of NZ_CP184763.1, from coordinate 5,375,195 downwards.
CGGCACGACCAACTTCATTCTGTCCGAGATGCGCGACAAGGGCCTGGACTTCGACGTGGTGCTCAAGGAGGCCCAGCGCCTGGGCTATGCCGAAGCCGATCCGACCTTCGACATCGAAGGCGTGGACGCCGCCCACAAGGTCACGCTGATGAGCGCCATCGCCTTCGGCATTCCCGTGCAGTTCGACAAGGCGCATGTGGAAGGCATCACCAAGCTGTCTGCGGCCGACATCAAGTACGCCGAGCAACTGGGCTACCGCATCAAGCTGCTGGGCATCACCAAGCGCACGGACAAGGGCATCGAGCTGCGCGTGCACCCCAGCCTGGTGCCGACCAAGCGCCTGATCGCCAACGTGGAAGGCGCGATGAACGCCGTCGTCGTCCATGGCGACGCCGTGGGCACGACGCTGTACTACGGCAAGGGCGCGGGCTCCGAGCCCACGGCCAGCGCCGTGATTGCCGACCTGGTGGACATTGCCCGCCTGCACACGGCCGACCCCGAGCACCGCGTGCCCCCGCTGGCCTTCCAGTCGAACACGCTGGTCGCCGCAGGTGGCGAGCTGCCCGTGCTGCCCATGAGCGAGGTGGTCACCAGCTACTACCTGCGCATCCGCGTGGCCGACGAAGCCGGCGTGCTGGCCAAGATCACCAGCATCCTCGCCGGTGCCGGCATCAGCATCGATGCCCTGCTGCAGCGCGAGGCTGGCGAGGTGAGCGGCGACAGCGAAGGCAGCCAGGGCGTGCCGCAGACCGACCTGATCATCCTGACCCACGCCACGCGCGAAGGCGACATGGATGCTGCCCTGGCGCAGATCCAGCAGTTGCCCACGGTGCTGGCCCCTATCAACCGCATCCGCAAGGAAGAGTTGAACTAAGACACCCCCTGAGCGGCTGCGCCGCTTCCCCCTCTCTCGCACGCGGGAGGGGGACGACGCCCTCGCTGCGGGGCGGCCCTTGCTCGGCATCCCTGGCATCGGCCGCGCCCCGTCTCACAGAATACTGACGAGGAAGCGACATGCTTTATCTTTCCACGCGCGGCCACGCGGACCGCAAGCGCTTTTGCGACATCCTGCTCGAGGGCCTGGCGCCCGATGGCGGGCTGTACCTGCCCGAGCGCTATCCGCAGATCGATGCCGCCCGCCTGGGCGAGCTGCGCAGCATCTACAAGGAGCAGGGCTACGCGGCCCTGGCCTTCGAGATCCTGAGCCTGTACATCGACGACATCCCGGCCGAGGATCTGCGCGCCCTGTGCGCCAAGACCTATACGCAGCAGGTTTTCGGCACGGCCGAGATCACGCCGCTGCGCCCGCTGGAAGACGGCCTGTGGCTCGAAGCCCTGTCCAACGGCCCCACGCTGGCCTTCAAGGACATGGCCATGCAGCTGCTGGGCAACCTGTTCGAGTACGAACTGGGCCGCCGTGGCGAGGAGCTGAACATCCTGGGCGCCACCAGCGGCGATACCGGCAGCGCGGCCGAGTACGCCATGCGCGGCAAAAAGGGCGTGCGCGTGTTCATGACCAGCCCGCGCGGCCGCATGAGCCCCTTCCAGCAGGCCCAGATGTTCAGCCTGCAGGACGCCAACATCCACAACATCGCCATCGAAGGCGTGTTCGACGACTGCCAGGACATCGTCAAGGCCGTCTCCAACGACCACGCCTTCAAGGCGAAGTACAAGATCGGCACGGTCAACTCGATCAACTGGGCCCGCCTGCTGGCCCAGGTCGTCTACTACTTCGCCGGCTACCTGCAGGCCACGCAGAGCAATGACCAGAAGGTCAGCTTCACGGTGCCCAGCGGCAACTTCGGCAACATCTGCGCCGGCCATGTGGCGCGCCAGATGGGCCTGCCGATCGAACGCCTGGTGGTGGCGACCAACGAGAACGACGTGCTCGACGAGTTCTTCCGCACGGGCGCCTACGTGGTGCGCGGCAGCGAGCACACCTACGAGACATCGAGCCCCTCGATGGACATCTCCAAGGCCAGCAACTTCGAGCGCTTCGTGTTCGACCTGCTGGGTCGCGATGGACAGGCCACGCGCGAATTGTTCGCCGAGGGCGTGGCACGCCAGGGCCGCTTCGACCTGGGCGGCAACCCGCTGTTCCAGGAAGCTGCTGCCCGCTACGGCTTCGTCAGCGGCAAGAGCACGCATGCCGACCGCCTGGCCACCATCCGCGATACCTTCGAGCGCTTCGGCACCATGATCGACACGCACACGGCCGACGGCGTCAAGGTGGCGCGCGAGCAGCTGCAGGCCGGCGTGCCCATGATCGTGCTGGAGACGGCACTGCCCATCAAGTTCGCCGCCACCATCGAGGAGGCCCTGGGCCGCCTGCCCGATCGCCCGGCCAAGTTCGAAGGCATCGAGGACCTGCCCAAGCGCGTGACCGACTTGCCGGCCGACGCCGAGCAGGTCAAGGCCTACATCGCCCGGCATTGCGACTGATGCCACGGCCGGGCTGTCCGCAGGTCCGCAGCTGGAGTGCATGGCGATGAAGGTCATCGGCTTTGCCGGCTACTCCGGCTCGGGCAAGACCAGCCTGGTGGAGCCCCTGATCACGCTGATGCGTGCGCAGGGGCTCAGCGTTTCGGTGGTCAAGCATGCCCACCACCATTTCGATGTCGATCACGAGGGCAAGGACAGCTGGCGCCACCGCAAGGCGGGTGCCTATGAGGTGGTGCTGGCTTCCGATCGCCGTCTGGCGCTGATGCGCGAATTCCCCCGGCCCACGGAGCTGTCGGTGCACGACATGCTGGCCGAGCTGGACCCCCTCGTGGACTGGGTGCTGGTAGAGGGTTTCAAGCACGCCGACCTGCCCAAGATAGAAATCTGGCGCGAGCAGCCCGAGCGCACCAGCGCCGGCAAGACCCAGGCGCCTTTGTTCCCGCACGATCCCCATGTGCTGGCCGTGGCGACCGATGCGCCGGCCCGCCTGCCCGAGCCGCCGCGCCAGCCCGTGCTGGACCTCAACGCGCCAGCGCAGATACTGCAATGGCTGCTGGATCAGGGGGAGCGCCTGCGCTACCGTGCACCTGACAGCGGCCAAGACTAGGAGAAAAACCATGCGAGCCCCGCTCAAGCCCCTCGATGAAGCGCTGGCCGAACTGCTGGCCCAGGCACTGCCGCTGGCTGGCGATGACACCGTGGACTGCTTTGACGCCGATGGCCGCGTGCTGCGGGTCGACGCCGTCTCGCCGCTGCAGGTGCCGCCCCAGGACAACAGCGCCATGGACGGCTACGCCGTGCGCAGCGCCGAATGCACGCAGGGCAATGCCGAGCTGCCCGTCTCGCAGCGCATCCCCGCAGGCGCCGTGGGCCAGCCGCTGGCCGTGGGCACGGTGGCGCGCATCTTCACGGGGGCTCCGGTGCCCGAAGGTGCCGATGCCATCGTCATGCAGGAAGACTGCGAAGTCCTGGAAGACGGCCGCGTGCGCATCAAGGCGCGGCCCGAGGCCGGGCAATGGATACGCCGCTCGGGCGAGGACATCCGGCGCGGCGCCACCGTCATCGCGGCCGGCACGCGCCTGTCGCCGGCCGAGCTGGGCCTGGCCGCCAGCATCGGCCTGGCCACTTTGCGCGTGGCACGCAAGCCGCGCGTGGCCCTGTTCTCCACGGGCGACGAGCTGGTCATGCCGGGCACCGTGGCGCCCGAGCAGATGCCGCCCGGCAGCATCTACAACAGCAACCGATTCTTCCTTCGCGCCCTGCTGCAGCGCATGGGCTGCGAGGTCACCGACTTCGGCATCGTCCCCGACCGGCGCGAGGCCACTGTGGATGCTTTGCGCGAGGCGGCCTGCGCGCATGACCTGATCCTGACCAGCGGCGGGGTGTCGGTCGGCGAGGAAGACCATGTCAAGCCCGCCGTGCAGGCGCTGGGCCAGCTCGACCTCTGGCAGATCGCGGTCAAGCCCGGCAAGCCCTTCGCCTATGGCCGTGTGAACCGCGAAGGTGAAGGCTTTGCCCACTTCATCGGCCTGCCCGGCAATCCGGTCTCCAGCTTCGTCACCTTTCTCCTGCTGGTGCGCCCCTTCGTGCTGCGCCTGCAGGGCGTGCAGCAGGCGCTGCCACGCTCGGTCGAGGTGCGCGCCGACTTCCATTGGCCGCGCGGGGACAAGCGCCGCGAATTCCTGCGCGTGCGCTACAACGACAGCGGCGGGCTGGAGCTGTTCCGCAACCAGAGTTCGGGCGTGCTGACCTCGGCGGCCTGGGGCGATGGCGTGGTGGACAACCCGCCGGGCCAGGCCATTGCGCCGGGCGACCGGGTGCGCTTCATCGCCTTTTCGGAGCTGCTGTCATGAGCCAGGCCGTCCCCATCGCCATCACCATCACCGTGCGCTATTTCGCCTCCATCCGCGAAGCCCTGGGCACGGGCAGCGAAACCCTGTCCACCGAGGCCGCCACCGTGGGCGCGCTGCGTGAGGAACTGATTGCGCGTGGCGGTGCAGCCGCCGAAGCGCTGGCCCCTGGCAAGGCCGTGCGCATGGCGCTGAACCAGGTCCTGTGCGATGCCGGTGCCGCCATTCGGCAGGGGGACGAGGTGGCTTTCTTCCCCCCCGTGACCGGAGGTTGACCCAAATGACCACCGACAAGCCCGTGGACCAGGCCATCAGCGCACGCACGCGCAAGGCCTTGTCCGAAGCCAAGGCGCGCGGCGTGCAACTGGGCCGCGCAGGCGCAGACAACCTGCGCGCCACCGTGGAAAAGCGCAAATCCACGGCCGATGCCTTTGCCCAGCAGCATGAGGCGCTGTTCGCCGAACTGCAGGCGCGCGGCCTGACGCACCGCGCCATGGCCGCCGAACTCAATGCGCGCGGCATTGCCGCGGCCCGGGGCGGCGAGTGGACGCACGGTCAGGTGCAGCGCATCCTGAACCGCTACGCCGACCTGCGTTCGGCAACACTGTCTGCGGACGGCAGCAGCGGCAGCTGAATCCCGGCCAGCCGCTGCGCCAGCGCGGCCGATGCCGGCTGCATGGGCGCCCGCAGCGTTGCCCGCATTCGGCCCTGCTGCGCCAGCAAGGCCTTGATGGGGGCGGGGTTGGGCTCGGCAAAGCAGGCGGCGATGTGCGGCTGCAGCGGCTGCCACAGCGCACGGGCAGCGGGCAGGTCGCCGCGCTCCAGGCATTGCATCAGCTCGACGAAGTGCCCTGTATGCGCGTGCGCGCTGGCAGCAATCGCTCCCGCGCCGCCCAGGGCCAGCGTGGAAAAGATCTGCGCGTCTTCGCCGGCCAGCACCTGCAGTTGCCCATCGGCGATCAGTGCCTGGGTCTTGGCGGCATCGCCCCCGCAATCCTTGATGGCCACGATGCGCTCATGTGCGGCCAGCGCACGCAGCGTGGCCAGCTCCAGCACCACGCCGGTGCGGTAGGGAATGTCGTAGACGATGACCGGATGGGCGCTGCGCTCGGCAATCGCCGTGAACCACTGCAGCAGGCCTGCCTGCGACGGGCGTATGTAATGCGGCGCGGGCACCAGAATGCCTGCCAGCGGCAGGGCGTTCAGTGCCTGAACGCGGGCCAGCGCATGCCCCAGGTGGCAGTCCGAAACGCCCATGACCACGGGCATGCCCTGGGCCGCTGAGAGGATGGTGGACAGGGCGGCATCGTGCTCCGCTTCGCTCAGCGCGGCGGCCTCGGCGGTCGAGCCGCAGGCCACGTAGCCGGCGATGCCGCTGGCGTTGTAGTGCTGCACCAGGGCGCGCAGCGCCCCGTGGTCCACCGCCGCCTCATCTCCAGGAAGAAAGGGCGTGACCAGCGGAAGCCACAGCCCCTGGAATCGGGCTTGCGGCGAGGTGGTGGAAGGCAAAGACATGGAAGATCCCTTCGGGTGATTCAAACAATGAACGACCGGACGCAGCCACCGGCCAGACCGAGGGCGGAAAGGCAGGCGCCTGAAGGGATGCGGGAAGGGGAGATGGAGGCTGCCGGGCCGGTTCCGTCGCTCATCTGGACGGAACCTCAGCTCCGGTCAGACGAGCTGGGGTTTGCAGGCTTTGCCCAGGCACAGGCACACGGCATCGCCGTGGCATGTGGGGAAGGCAAAGATTGCAGGCATGGCGCGCAGTGTAGCGCGCCTGAGCGCCTCGGTGGTGACCTTCAGGCTGCGCCTTCGGCGCCGGGAGGGGTTGATGCATCGGGCAGCAGCGGTGCCTGCCACTCCAGCAGCTCGGCCAGGCGCTGCACGATCCAGCGCGCCTCACCAGGGCTGACGATGGAGCCATCGGCCGCAAGGCCCGCGTGCATGCCCAGCAGCACGCCTTGCTCCGAGGAGTTGCCGGAGTGGTAAAGCGTCTGCGCCTGCTCGACCAGGTGGCTGGCCAGGTCCTCGCACAGTTCATAGCGCCCGACCACGTCTGCAATCGATGCCTTGAGCCGGCCGTGCCGGTCGGCATACAGGGCGGCAAAGCTCGGCGGCGGCTGTATCTGGCTGGTCTCGTCCATGGCGCGCCTCAATCGGGTTCGAACAGGCGTTCGAAGCGTGCGATGTCTTCGGCCAGCTCGCAGCTCACCAGCTGGCCCATCTTGCCGTCGCCCAGCCGGTGGGCTGCAAACAGCGTGGCCTTGCCGCGAAAGCCGTAGTCGGGCAGGTGGATGATGGTGTAGGGATGGGGCACGAACAGCTGGTGCTCGTAGACCACGCGCTGCTCGTTGCGCGGCGAGGGGTAGAGCGTGTATTCGGGGGTGGTGATCGTGAGTGTGGCCATGCGTGGCCCGCCGCAGCAAAAAAGCGCTGGGGGCGGGGGAGGGCAATGCTACCGCGTTCATCGCCTTCTGGCGCGCCGCCGCCCTGCGACAATGCGGGCATGCAAGCAGCCCGTGTATCCATCCAGACCGAGGATTTCGACGTATCGGCCGAACTCGCCGCCCTGCGCTCCGGCGACGCCCGCGTGGGGGCGGTCTGCAGCTTCATAGGCACCGTGCGCGACCGCAACGAGGGCGCCACCGTGGCCAGCATGGAGCTGGAGCACTATCCGGGCATGACCGAGAAATCCATCGAGGCCATCATCGACGAGGCCGTGCAGCGCTTCGGCATCCATGGCGCGCGCGTCATCCACCGCATCGGCCCGCTGCAGCCCATGGACCAGATCGTGCTCGTGGCCGTCACCGCATCGCACCGGGGCATGGCTTTCCAGGCCTGCGAATACATCATGGACTACCTCAAGTCGCTGGCGCCTTTCTGGAAAAAGGAACAGACGCCCGAGGGCGCGCGCTGGGTGGATGCGCGCGTCAGCGACGAAGAGGCGCTGGCGCGCTGGCGCCAGTGAGCTGACGCTTCAGGCCCTGCGCAGTGCGGCACCCCGCAACCATTGCGGCGGCCGGAACACCAGCAGGTTGCCGAACATCACCAGCAGCAGGCCACCCACGGCCAGCGGCGTCCACACATAGCCTTCGAAAAGGGCCGAGATACTGAGCGCAACGATGGGGAACAGCACCGTCGCATACGCCGCCTTCTCGGGGCCCAGGCGTCCGACCAGGGTCAGGTAGGCCGTGAACGCGATCACCGAGCCCGGAATGGCCAGGTACAGCCAGGAGCCCACATAGGTCCAGCTGGCATCGAAGCGCCAGGGCAGGCCTGCCACCAGCGCATAGCCGGTCAGCAGCAGCGTGCCGGCCAGCATGCCCCAGGCATTGGTCTGTGCGGGCCGCCAGCCCATGGACTGCAGCGAGGCCGACAGCATGTTCCCGCAGGAAAAGCACAGCGTGCCCAGCACCGCCCAGGCCAGGCCGGGCAGGCTGGCATGCCGGCCTGCGCGCAGCTCGGGCCAGAACAGCGCCACCAGGCCTGCAAGGCCGAAGAGGCTGCCGGCCAGCACATGGGGCGCCAGCCTGCGGCCGTGGATGATGCGCGCCAGCAGCGCGTTCCAGAGATTGGCGCTGGAGAACACCACGGCGGCCAGGCCGCTGGCCAGCGTCTCGCTGGCATGCATGAAGCACACGAAGTTGAAGCTGAACAGGCACAGGCCCTGGGCCAGCACGCGCGGCAGCGCCGGGCCGCGGGGCACGCGCAGCTGGCGCGACCAGGCCAGCCAGGCGAACATCAGCACGGCGGCCAGCGCAAAGCGGTAGGCAATGGACAGCTCCACGGGCACGGTGCCCAGCTGCAGCTTCAGGGCGATCCAGGTCGAACCCCAGATCAGCACGACCAGGGCATAGAGGGTGGCAGTCATGGCCGGTGATGATGGCGCCGCAGGCTGGGCGGGCATGGCAGATTCCTGCGGTTTGATGGCCTGGCGCCATGCGTCGGTATGGCTGCGGGACCACAATCGCTGCCATGACGCCCACGCCGCTGCCCGAGCTGCCCTCCAGCCACCTGTGCCAGGTGCTGTCACGCTCCAAGGCCCGGCTGCAGCGGCGCGTGCGCCTGAGCGAGGGGGTGGAGCTGGCCGTCTGGGCCAATGTGGACGACGAGGTGCGCTACTGCCAGCCCGGTCACCACACGCTGTCGGTCTACCTGGCCGGCGGCGAGGGCTCGCAGCTCAAGGCGCGGCCCGAGGCCATGGGGGCGCCGGGGCGCATCTGCATCTTCACGCCAGAGGACGAATCGCACTGGCTGGTGCGATCGCCCGTGCAGTTCCTGCACCTGTATGTGTCCGACCTGGCCTGGGCGGGGCGCGTGGTCCGCATGCTGGATGCCGAGCCCCGCTCGCGCACCTTGCGTGCGCAGATCTACGGGGACGATCAGGCCTTCCACGCCGGTGCCCGTGCGCTGATGCAGCTGGACTGGCAGGACCCGCAGCAGCAACTGGCGGCCGATGCCATTGGCCAGCAGCTGGTGGACCGGCTGGTGCTGCAGTCCGCCACGCCGCGCCAGGTGCAGGCGCTGCAGCGGCCGCTGGGCGGGCTCTCTGCGGCCGTGCGGCGCAGGGTGCTTGCCCATATCGAGGCGCATCTGCATGACTCCAAGGCCGTGTCGCTGCCGGCACTGGCGAGACAGGCCTGCCTTTCGGAATTCCATTTCGCACGCATGTTCCGCCAGAGCATGGGCTGCACGGTGCACGAATGGGTGCTGCAGCAGCGCCTGGCCCGGGCACGGCGTGCCCTGTCTGCGCGCAACGTGCCGCCGCTGGCCGAGCTGGCGCTGGATTGCGGCTTTTCCAGCGCCAGCCACCTGGTGCGCAGCTTCCGGGCGCATTTGGGCGTTACGCCTACGCAGTTCTCGATCTTTCAGCGCAATGCTTGAGAAGGATGGCCGGCCTCGCCGGCCTTGATCTGGCGCAAGCGTCTGTCCTTGCGGGCCGGGCATGGCTTGAAATTTGCCCTGCCGGTATCAGATAAATCGCAATGACCCTGTTTCAGGAGCGAAAAGAAACACCATGCGAATCGACAAACTGACAACCAAGTTCCAGGAAGCCCTGGCCGACGCGCAAACGCTGGCCCTGGGCGGTGACCAATCCAACATCGAACCCCTGCACCTGCTCGTGGCACTGCTGCGCCAGGACGACGGTCCGCGCTCGCTCTTGCAGCGTGCCGGCGCCAACCTGGGGCAGTTGCAGGCCGCGGCCGAGAAGGCCCTGGCCGATCTGCCGCGCGTGCAGCATCAGGACCAGGTGCAGGTCGGCTCCGAGCTGGGCCGCCTGCTGCAGGTGACCGAGAAGGAAGCCCTCAAGCGGGGCGACCAGTTCATTGCCAGCGAGCTGTTCCTGCTGGCGCTGACCGATAGCAGCGGCGCCTCCACGCGTGCGGGCCAATTGCTCAAGGAAAGCGGCGTGACGCGCTCCACGCTGGAGTCCGCTATCAACGCCGTGCGCGGCGGCCAGACCATGGACAGCGCCGAAGGCGAAGGCCAGCGCGAGGCCCTCAAGAAATACACCCTGGACCTGACCGAGCGCGCGCGCATCGGCAAGCTCGATCCGGTGATCGGCCGCGACGACGAAATCCGCCGCTCCATCCAGGTGCTGCAGCGCCGCAGCAAGAACAACCCCGTGCTCATCGGCGAGCCTGGCGTGGGCAAGACCGCCATTGTCGAGGGCCTGGCCCAGCGCATCGTGGCCGGCGAGGTGCCCGAAAGCCTCAAGAACAAGCGCGTGCTGTCGCTGGACATGGCGGGCCTGCTGGCCGGCGCCAAGTACCGCGGCGACTTCGAGGAACGCCTGAAGTCCGTGCTCAAGGAAGTGGCCCAGGAAGAGGGGCGCATCATCCTGTTCATCGACGAGATCCACACCATGGTCGGCGCCGGCAAGGCCGATGGCGCCATGGATGCGGGCAACATGCTCAAGCCCGCGCTGGCGCGCGGCGAGCTGCACTGCATCGGCGCGACCACGCTCGATGAATACCGCAAGTACATCGAAAAGGATGCGGCGCTGGAGCGGCGCTTCCAGAAGGTGCTGGTCGAGGAGCCCTCGGTCGAGGACACCATCGCCATCCTGCGCGGCCTGCAGGTGCGCTACGAGGCCCACCACGGCGTGGACATCACCGACCCGGCCATTGTGGCCGCGGCCGAGCTGAGCCACCGCTACATCACCGACCGCTTCCTGCCCGACAAGGCCATCGACCTGATCGACGAGGCTGCGGCCAAGATCAAGATCGAGATCGACTCCAAGCCCGAGGTCATGGACAAGCTCGAGCGCCGCATGATCCAGCTCAAGATCGAGCGCGAGGCCATGAAGAAGGAAAAGGACGAGGCCTCGCAAAAGCGCCTGCAACTGATCGAGGAAGAACTCGGCAGCCTGGAGCGCGAGTACGCCGACCTCGAAGACGTGTGGAAGAGCGAGAAGGCCAGCGCCCAGGGCTCCGAGCAGATCCGCAAGGAGATCGACCAGATCCGTATCCAGATCGACGAGCTCAAGCGCAAGGGCGACTTCAACAAGGTGGCCGAGCTGCAGTACGGCAAGCTGCCCTCGCTGGAAAAGCAGCTCAACGAAGCCCAGGCCAGCGAGCAGGGGCAGGGCGGTGCGCCCGCCCACAGATTGCTGCGCACCCATGTGGGCGCCGAGGAGATTGCCGAGGTGGTCAGCCGTGCCACGGGCATTCCCGTGGCCAAGATGATGCAGGGCGAGAAGGACAAGCTGCTGCGCATGGAAGACCGGCTGCATGACCGCGTCGTCGGCCAGGACGAGGCCATCTCGGCCGTGGCCAACGCCATCCGCCGTTCGCGCTCGGGCCTGTCCGATCCCAACCGGCCCACCGGTTCCTTCCTGTTCCTGGGCCCCACGGGCGTTGGCAAGACGGAACTGTGCAAGGCGCTGGCCGGCTTCCTGTTCGACAGCGAAGACCATCTGGTGCGCATCGACATGAGCGAGTTCATGGAAAAGCATTCCGTGGCCCGCCTGATCGGCGCGCCGCCCGGCTACGTGGGCTACGAGGAAGGCGGCTACCTGACCGAGGCCGTTCGCCGCAAGCCCTACAGCGTGCTGCTGCTCGACGAGGTGGAGAAGGCCCATCCCGACGTCTTCAACGTGCTGCTGCAGGTATTGGACGACGGCCGGCTGACCGACGGCCAGGGCCGCACCGTGGACTTCAAGAATACGGTCATCGTGATGACGAGCAACATAGGCTCTTTGCTGATCCAGGCCATGGTCGGCGAGGATTACGATGATGTGAAAGACGCGGTCTGGGGGGAACTCAAGAACCATTTCCGACCCGAATTCCTCAACCGTATCGACGAGACCGTGGTGTTCCACGCGCTCGACGCGAAGAATATCGAGTCGATCGCAAGGATTCAGCTCAAGCTGCTGGAGCGGCGTTTGGAGAAAATGGACCTTGCGCTGCAGGTGTCCGACCAGGCACTGGCCGAACTGGCCAAGGTGGGCTTCGATCCCGTTTTCGGGGCCCGGCCGCTCAAGCGCGCGATACAGCAGCGGATCGAGAATCCGTTGTCGAAACTGCTGCTCGAAGGGCGCTTCCCGCCCAAGAGCACGATTGCGGTGCATGTGGACCCGGTACAGGAACCGGGCGTATTCCGGTTCGATGCGGCAGACTCCGCCTGACGCACCGGGCCAGCCAAGAAAGGCTTTGCTTTGAACGATTTCGTCGCCACCCTGACCCGCTGGGCCGTTCGCATCCTGCTGATGCTTGTGGGCCTGGTCTTCTTTGTCAGCCTGCTCACCGCGGCGGCGCTGCTGGCCCTGGTCTGGGCCGTGCGGGCGCTGTGGGCCAGGCTCACCGGCCAGCCGGTCATGCCCTGGGCCATGCGCATGAGCCCGCGGGCTGGCTGGCAGACCGTCTACCGCTCCGGCTCCGAGTGGATGGCCCAGCGCCCGCAGCGCGCCTACGGCGCGGCTGAAGGCGGTGGCCGTCGCGCAGGTGCAGGCGCAGGCGTGCTGCCGGGAGCGGGCGAGGTGACCGACGTTCAGCCCCGTGAAGTGCGCGAGCCCTGAAGCGTCTTGCTGCAGCCTTTACGCGGCCTGCGCATCTTCGCGCCCAGGCCGCGCATATCGGCCCGTATAGTCTGTAACCCTCGGGAGCCCGTGCAAGGCTCCCTTTTTTTTCTCCGAGCCGTTCTGGCTGCTTGCCGCCGTATCCAGCCAACCCGCAGGCGGCCTGTGCAGCATGAGAGCGTCTGCCGCGTCTTCTTACCATTGAGCCCTATGACCCAGATGGATCTTCATCGCGTCTTCGAACTTCAGTACCAGGCCAGCCGGGCGCAGGTGGACGTGCCGCTGCTGGTGCGCCGCGAGAGGCTGCTGCGCATGCAAAAGCTGCTGGACGAGCACGGCCCCGTGCTGGCTGCCGCAGTGCAGGCCGACTTCGGCATGCGCTCGCCACGGTTGACCGAGATGGTGGAGCTGTTCGTGCTGCGGAACCTGCTCAAGCACACGCTGCGCCATCTGGCGCGCTGGTCGGGGCGCCAGCGGGTGCGCACGCCGCTGATGCTGATGCCGGGCCGGGGGTGGATAGAGCGCCAGCCGCTGGGCGTGGTGGGGGTGATCTCCCCGTGGAACTATCCGGTGCAGCTGGCGCTGGGGCCTGCCATCACGGCCCTGGCAGCGGGCAACCGCGTCATGCTCAAGCCCAGCGAACTCACGCCGCACACGTCGGCGCAACTGGCCGCGCTGGTGGGGCAGTTCTTTGCGCCCGAGGAGTTCGCCGTGATCGAAGGCGATGTGAGCGTGGCCACGCAGTTCTCGGGCCTGCACTTCGACCATTTGCTGTTCACCGGATCGACGGCCGTGGGCCGGCGCGTGGCCCAGGCGGCCGCAGCGCACCTGACGCCGACCACGCTGGAGCTGGGCGGCAAGTCGCCCTGCATCGTCTCCACCGACTGCGACCTGAAGGAGGCGGCGCTCAAGATCGCACATGGCAAGCTCGTCAACGCAGGCCAGACCTGCATTGCCCCTGACTACGTGCTGCTGCCGCGTGGACAGGAGGCCGAATTCGCCGAGGCCTTTCGCGCCGCCGCGCAGCGGCTGTTCCCGCGCTTTGCCGGCAACCCGGACTATGCCGCCATCCTCACCAAGCGCCACCTGGCCCGCCTGCGGCAGATGCTGCGCCAGGCCCAGGGCATGGGCGCCCATGTCGAATGGATGGAGGACGGCGGCGCCAGCCAGGAGGGGGCGGACATGGCCTGGGGCGATGCCGTGGAGCGCCAGATGGCACCGGCCTTGGTCTTCAATGCCACCAGCCAGATGCAGCTCATGCAGGAGGAGATCTTCGGCCCCATCCTGCCCGTGATCAGCTACGACAGGCTGGACGACGTGGTCTCGGCCATCAATGCCGGGCCCAGGCCGCTGGCGCTGTACTGGTTCGGCCGCGACGAGAAGGTGCGTGATGCGGTGCTGTCACGCACCATCAGCGGCGGGGTGACGGTCAATGACACCCTGCTGCACTTCGCGCACGAGAACCTGCCCTTCGGTGGCGTGGGCGACAGCGGTTGGGGTGCCTATCATTCGGAGCAGGGCTTTGCGCGGCTGAGCCATCAGAAGGCGGTGTTCGTGCAGTCGCGTTGGTCAGGGGCCGCCATGCTGTATCCGCCCTATGGTGCGAAGTTCGATCGCATCATGGAACTGATGCGCCGCTGGCTGTGAGCAAGGGCTCGATCGGGCGTGTTGCCGGGCATGCCTGCATCGTGAGAAATTGTCAACTGATTCCTTGGCGAGCCTTGTGTTGCATGCACTAGCTGCTCTTTTTTGAAGAGCACATAGCACATCCGATAGCCGAGGGCAAGAAAACGAGCACAGCCGTACTTGCGTGCATGGCTAAGGGGCTCGATGCACGCAAAAAGCGCGATTCCGGTGAAAATCACGCCCTTCTATTTTCACCTGTTTTCGTTTCGGTTTTTCCATGTCTAGTATCCAGGTTCGTCCAGCCACTCTCCGCGATGCAAAAGCGATTGCCCAGATCCATACTGCTTCCGCCATGGAGGCTTACCGAGGTCTGGTTCCCGATGACCAGCTCAAGAGCATGTCGTCGGTAGAAAAACGCCAGGCCTATTGGCGCGAAGCCATTGAATTTTGCGAGCCCCAGGTTCAGGTCGCCATCGATGGCGACAAGATCGTCGGCTTCGTCGGCTTCGACCGCTCGCGCGATGAGAAGTCGCGCCAGACCACCGGTGAAATCTGGGCCATCTATGCTGCACCTACCCACTGGAATCAGGGTGTGGGCGTGGCCCTGTGGGACGCCGCACGCGACGGCCTGCTTGAAGAAGGCTGCACCAATGTCACGTCGTGGGTGCCGCTGCGCAATGAACGCGCGCTGCGCTTTCACGAGCTCGCCGGCTTCAAGCGCGAAATGTCCACCGCCAAGACGGCCCAGGTGGGTGGTCTCAAGATCGAGGAAGTGCGGCTCAAGCGCGCACTGAACTGATCGGGTCTCCGACCCGCTTTCCCCCTAAATCACTCACGGAGCAGCAGGCCTTGTCCTCTTCCCAGAACTGGTCCCTGCTGCAATGGCAGGAGAACGAGGCCACGCAGGCAGCGCTGTGGCGCGCGGACAGCACCATGACCGCACCGCGCCGCATCGTCATCGCCGACGACAGCCTGTCTGCCGACAGCGCCTACCGCCTGGCCTGCGAAGGCCAGGCGATGCTGTGGCGCGGCGATTTCCAGAATGCCAGGCAATTGCTGTCGGCGCTGGGCCGCCGCCTGGACAAGCCTGCACGTGAGACGTCCGCCAAGGCTCGCCATCGGCGGGCCGGCAAGCAAGACGCCAAGCCTGTCTTTCCCCATGCCTTCCACCTGCACCGCCAGGCGCTGGCGCAGCGGGCACGCATTCTGTCCAGCGTGATGATCGAGCTCGATGCCAGCTGGCATTGCGCCCTGCGCCGCGCACCGGACTGGAGCGAGGCCTGCCGCGAGGCCTGGGGCGACATTCCCGCCGATCAGGGTGCGCGCAGCGTCATCGTTCCCTTGCGTGAACTGCTGGGCGCGCTGGGCGCGCATGAGTGGCGCAAGAAGGGCGTGGCCCTGGCTGTGCCGGGCATGCCGGAGTTCAGCATTCATCCGCACTACGGCGTGTTCTCCCCGGTGCGCGGCGAGTACCTGGATCTGGTGGCGCAGGCGCCCCTGCCGGCCGCAGCCCAGCAGGCCGATGCCGCAGTCTGGGATATCGGCACGGGCACGGGTGTGCTTTCCGCTCTCTTGCTGCACCGTGGCGTGCGGCAGGTGGTGGCCACCGACCTGAGCGACCGGGCCCTGGCCTGTGCGCAGGACAACCTGCAGCGACTGGGATTGGCGCAGCGCGTGAGCCTGCGCAAGGCAGACCTGTTCCCCGAAGGCCGGGCCGCCCTGGTGGTCTGCAATCCACCGTGGTTGCCGGGCAAGGCCAGCTCCCTGCTGGAGCAGGCCGTCTACGACGAAGGCAGCCGCATGCTGCGCGGCTTTGTGCAAGGCCTTGCAGCGCATCTGCTGCCGGGCGGCGAAGGCTGGCTGATCCTGTCGGATCTGGCCGAGCATCTGCAACTGCGCTCGCGCGAGCAATTGCTGGAGTGGATCGAGGCCGCTGGCCTGCAGGTCCTGGGCCGAGAGGACATCCGTCCACGCCATGGGAAGGCTGCGGACGCTGCCGATCCGCTGCACGCCGCACGCGCTGCCGAAGTCACCTCGCTGTGGCGCCTGGCGCCTCGCTGATCGCCGGCACCCACGCTTTCATCCCGGTCAGGCGCCTTGCGCTGCCATTGACTCGTTTGCCTCTTGGGGCAGCAGATGCTGCAGCCGCTCGCGCAGCGCATCCGCGCGCTCGTTGCCGGCATGCTCCTGCACGGTCTGCAGCAGCTGCAAGGCGGCGGCCTGCAGAGCCGCCAGGTCGCGCGCTTCGCGCAGCAGATGGCGCAGCACCTGGGCCTTGTCCTCATGGCGGTTGGCGAACATGCGCTCGCACAGGTCGAACAGATACATGCGTGTGCCGGCCAGATTCAGCGTGGCGGCAGGGCCTGGTGAAGAGGGTTCCCTGGCAGCGGCAGGCGCCATCGCGGGGGGCTGCGGCTGGGGCGATGTTTCGATGGCATTGCCGGCCAGGCGCTGCAGATGGCCGCTGTCTATTAGCTGCTGTACCAGCTCCCTGGCCTGGGCACCCAGCACCTGCTGCAGCTGCTCCTCGGTGCGGCCATCGGCCATCAGCAGCACCGAGCGCTCGCGCAGCGGCAGGCTGCGCCGGCCGGGCTGCAGCTCTTCAAGGGCCTTGGCGGTTTTTTGCAGCAGCATGGTTGGGGCAGGGGAGTCCGACAAGCCCCGATTGCACGTTACATGAATGACCGTGGCGTGAAAAAGCCATGACAACTGGTCCGGTGCAACTTGCTGCGGCAAGGGCACAATCGCCTGCCGCCGCCTTGATGAGGGGCGATTCGAAGGGGCAGGCGGCCAGTACGGGCCGCAGGAATATTGTTTGATCTGTAACAGGAAGACGGGGCTGCAGGCCCCGGAACACAGCTGATGAGACTGTTGCTGGCGCCCATGGAGGGCTTGCTTGATTTCGTGCTGCGCGATGTGCTCACGCGCGTGGGCGGTGCGGACCGCTGCGTCTCTGAGTTCATCCGCGTCACGGGGACGCTGCTGCCCGACAAGGTATTCCTGCGCACCATGCCGGAATTGAACAATGGCAGCCGGACGCTGGCGGGGGTGCCCGTGCGGGCCCAGTTGCTGGGATCGGACCCGGACAGCATGGCGGCCAACGCGGCCAATCTGGCGCGCCTGGGGCCGGAGGGCATCGACCTGAACTTCGGCTGCCCGGCCAAGGTGGTCAACCGCCACGGCGGCGGCGCTGCGCTGCTGCAGGACCCGGAACAGATTGCGCGCGTGGTGGGCGCCGTGCGTGCCGCCGTGCCAGCGGCCATGCCCGTGTCGGCCAAGATGCGGCTGGGTTTCAATGACACCGCCCTGATGACCGAATGCGCCCAGGCCATGCAGGCCGGCGGTGCCTGCGAAATCGTCGTTCATGCCCGCACCAAGCTCGATGGCTACCGCCCGCCCGCCTACTGGGAGATGATCCCGCGCATCCGCGAATCCGTGACCGTGCCCGTGGTGGCCAACGGCGAGATATGGACGGTGCAGGAGGCGCTGCGCTGCCGCGAGCAATCGGGTTGCAGCGACCTGATGCTGGGGCGGGGAATCGTTGCCGACCCGGGCCTGGCGCTGGCCATTCGCGCCGCCGTTGAAGGTGAGCAGACCCCGGCCGCCGAGGTGTACTGGAGCGACCTCGTGCCCCAGGTTCAGCGCTTCTGGGACATGGTCTGCGAGGACTTGGAGCCGCGCCAGCGCGCAGGCCGTCTCAAGCAATGGCTGAACCTGCTGCGCCGCCGCTTTCCCGAGGCCGAGCAGGCCTATCAGGAGGTGCGCACCCAGACCGATCAGCGCGAGATTACCCTCTGGGTCCAGGCGCTGGCTCGGCGCCAGGAGTGGGCGGGGTTGTAGCGCTGTCGCCCGCCTACAGCAGGTGGTCCGGCGCCAGCGGGCCCAGGAGCTTGAGCATCAGGCGCAGGCCCCAGCTGGCATCGGGCTCGCTGTGCTCGTCGGCGCGGTCGCTGTCTTCCGAGGCGCGCCAGACCAGTCCTCCATCCTTGTCGATCTCCACGCGCCAGCTGCCGTCCTGCAGGCCCTCGTCAATACTTTGCGTGGCCAGCCGGCCGAACTCGCGGCTGGCGATGAGCAGGGCGATCTCGGTGTTCTGCAGTTGCGAGCGCAGGTCCAGATTCATCGAGCCGACTGCCACCAGGTGACCATCCACCACCAGCAGCTTGGAATGCAGCATGGCGCGCGAGGCACCCGTGGCGCCTGAAGGACCGCCGCCGCCACTGCTGCCCGAGCCAAACGCAGAGCGGACACTGGCCGCCGTGCTGCGCATCTCATAGAGTTCAACGCCCATCTCCAGCAGCGCCTTGCGGTGGCGTGCATAGCCGGCATGGGCCAGGGGCGCGTCATTGGAGGCCAGTGAATTGGTCAGGATGCGCACGCGCACCCCGCGTTGCCGCGCGCCGCGAAACGCCTCCATCATGTCCGGACCGGGCACGAAATAGGGCGAGACCACCAGCAGATCGCGCCGCGTCTTGCGGACCAGGGCCAGCAGGCCGTCCACTACCGAATCGGCCTCCAGCACTGGGCGCGCCGCCTGGCGCAAGGCCGGAGTTGGCTGGCCCATGGGCAGCGTGCCAGCAGGCTTGGCCTGCGGGCTGTTCGGGGCGGGTGTGGCTGGCGCAGACGCGTCCGCACTGCTGCTCGGGCTGTCATCCCTGTCCAGCGGGATCTTGGCCGGCTGGTCCACCAGCACGGCGGCCGAGGCCCAGGTCCATGGCGCCTTGCGCAAATCCATGGGCTGCTGGTCCCAGATGATGCGGCTGTGTTCGGCGGCCTGCTCAGCCGTCTTTGCCTCTTTGGCGGCAACGGCAGGCGTAGGGTCCTCGTCCTGCGCCTGATCGCCATCATCGGCAAAGCGCTCGCGCAGCTGCTTGAGCTCCTTGAGACTGATGAGCGACTGAACCGGATAGGCGCGCGGGTTGTTCCAATAGCTGTCGAAGCTGCGTGACAGATCGCCGACCACCGGCCCCGCAGCCAGCACGTCGAGGTCCACGAAATTGCTGGCGCTGTCCGCGTCGAAATACGCATCGCCCAGATTGCGCCCCCCGATCACGCCCATGGCGTTGTCGGCAATGAAGAGCTTGTTGTGCATGCGCTGCTGCGCCCGCTGGAAATCCGTCAACAGCGTATAGGCCCGCCCCAGCACGGAACTGCGTGCGCCCGCCAGCGGGTTGAACATGCGCATCTCTATGCCCGGCACAAAGGCCAGCCGCATGACCTGCGCATTCGCACCCGTGCTGTGGAAGTCGTCCAGCAACACCCGCACCCGCACGCCACGCCGCGCCGCCTCCACCACGCCGCGCAGCAGGCGCTGCGTGCTCTCGTCGGCATGGATGGCGTAGTACTGCAGGTCCAGCGTCTGCTGCGCTCCCTCGACCAGGGCCAGCCGTGCGCCGTAGGCGGCCTGGGCGCCGGACAGGAGGGTGAAGGCGGAGGTTTGAGGCCTGACGCTGGCTGGCCGCAATTGCTGCACCAAAGAGCCCAATGGCGTGCTTTGCGGAGCTTCCAAGGCGGCAGTGACGGGGCGATCGACCTGAGAGGGCAAGCTGCTGGCGCAGCCGCAGACCACGGCGGACACCAGCAGGACAAGCGTGGTCCGCAGGCCTCGGAAGAGGCTGACGGATGGAAGAGGCTGTAGGTTGCGAGCGCCGGACATGATTCGAAGATTTGGCCCAAGGATCGGTCAATCGGGTGTCGGACGGCTGCGCCAGCCGCTGGTCCAGGAAGCTGCTGTCCGCGTCAGAAGCTGGCGCGCCCTTCAACACGAGCGACAACGCGCAGATCCGGCCCTATACGCTGCACATCGTGCAACTCCAGCGCAAGGGCCTCGGACAGCGCGTCCAGTGGCCCGAAACTGGCAATGCCCATGCCACCCGTGCCCAGCAGCTTGGGGGCCAGGTACAGCAGCAGTTCATCGACCAGCCCTTCGCGTATCAGCGAGCCATTGAGCTTGAAGCCTGCTTCCACATGCAGCTCGTTCGTACCGCGCGCGGCCAGGTCACGCAGCATGGCGGCCAAGTCCACCTTGCCGTGCGCGTTGGGCATGTGGATGATCGTCGCGCCAGCCGCCTGCAAATCTTCGGACCGCAAAGTATCCTGACTGCTGGTGTAGATAAGGCAGCCGCCGGGCGTCTTCAGTACCTGGGCGGTGAGCGGCGTGTCCAGCCGGCTATCCACCACCGCGATGCGCGGTTGGCGCTGGGTAGGCACTTCACGCACGTTCAGACGCGGATCGTCTTCCAGCACCGTGCCTATGCCCGTCAGCAGGGTGCAGGCCCTCGCGCGCCAGGCATGGCCGTCGGCACGTGCCTCGGGCGAGGTGATCCATTGGCTGACACCGTTGTGCAATGCGGTTGCGCCGTCAAGGGAACTGGCGGCCTTCATGCGCACCCACGGTATGCCGCGCAGCATGCGGCTGAAGAAGCCGATGTTCAGTTCGCGCGATTCGGCTGCACCTGGTCCCACCTCCACCTGTACACCTGCAGCACGCAGCCGCGCAAAACCTTGGCCAGCTACCTGGGGATTGGGATCGGTGAGTGCGCCTACCACCTTGGCAACGCCTGCAGCGATCAGGGCATCGCAGCAGGGACCTGTACGGCCCTGGTGCGAGCAAGGCTCCAGCGTCACATAGGCGGTGGCTCCGCGCACATCCCCGCCCTGTGCTGCGGCATCGCGCAGCGCCATCACTTCGGCATGTGGGCCACCAGCCTGCTGGGTGAACCCCTGGCCAACGACCCGGCCATCGGGTGCCACCAGTACGCAGCCCACGCGCGGATTGGGGGAGGAAAGAAAAAGCGCCTGGGCGGCGAGCCCAAGCGCTTGGTGCATGTGTCGAGGGGAATCTGCCATGGCCAGCATGGTAAGGCAGCTTGGCTGTGTGTCTTACTTGCCCCAGCAATCGGCGTTGAATGCCGAGTCCGACGAGACCTTTCCATCGGCGCCGCGCAGCCCGGTGTTGCTCAGCGTATAGGTTCCGCATTTGTCGCCTGTCTGCGGGCCACGGGGCACTGCCGTCAAGGTGTAGCTTGCGTTGCTATTGTTTGCTGCGAATCCGATGGTGTAGCGCTTGCTGTTGTCGCCTGCCCAGGTGAGGGCGGCCGGCAGTGCAGTGGGATAGACGCCCGTGGCGGTAGAAGCCCTTTCCAGCCACTGCTGGGCCTGCAGCAGCCCCGCACGGGCATCGGCCCTGTGTCCGCGGCGTATGTACTCGGAGTAGCTTGGTATGGCAATGGCCGTGAGGATGCCGACGACCGCCACCACGATCATCATCTCGATTAAGGTGAAGCCTTGGTTCTTGCGTTTCATATATGGCTGCTCAACTGGGATGAAAGATAACATCCGCAAGCCTACTTGATGTGGCGCCAACTGGGGCGCAGGGATTCTTCAGGCATGGGTGCGAGCTTCTCCTTCTCGTTTTTCGAATCAATATCGATATTTATCTTGCTGCTGGAGAGCACGGTATGCGATCCCTTGCTGACCTGTGCGCGCGAGACACCGCCATCATTGACATTGAAGAAGCCATCCTTGTTCTTGTCCACGATCTGCACGGTCGGCCGCTTGCCGTCCATGATGTTGATCAGCGTGCGGTACTGGCGCTCCTCATCCACGGAAGTGGACTCGCAGCTTTCTACGCTGAGATCCACGTTCGAACCTTTGGCCGGCACCTGCGAGTACACCGTCAGGATGTTGCTTCCGTCATAGAACTCCATTGGCTTGAGCAGGCGTTCCCCAATGGCGGGCATGTCCATGAACCAGCCGTTGTAGTTGGCCCAGGTTTCCTTCTTAAGTTCGTTTTCCGCATTCCTTGCATCCACCGTGCCGTATTCGCCGTTGCCGAGTTCGCTGATTTTCTGTTCGGCCAGCTTGGCATTGGCTACGCCTTCGCCCAAGGCCAACGGTGAAGGCACGCAGGTGGTTGCTGATGGCGCGCAGACCCCGTCGCCAGGGTGCACCTCCAGGCGCTTGCCTTTGGCGGTGTCGATGATGCGGTAGCGTGTGTTGTCAAGAACTGAGTAAAGGCTTTGCACCTGTACGCTGTTGGGATCGTCCTGGGTGACGTTGCGGCCCGTGCCGAACGCGATCATCATGCCGGTCACGGGGACCGTCTTGGCATTTGTTCCCGTGCCTATCGTCATGGTGCGGTCATTGGTGCGCACCGTAGGTGCGACCGTGATGGGCTGTACATTGGTGCGTGCGGACGAGTTCAGTGCGGTCGGCCCCTTTGCCGTGAATAAGGGCTGACCTCTGAAGGCCACGTTCCAGTTGGAATCGTTGATGCTGGTTACATCGAACTTCCAGAGATTGCCCAGGTTGTCTCCGGCATAGATGACGTCGGGTCGGCCATCGCCGTCGATGTCCACCAGGCGCGGGGCCGACAGGCCGTTGTCTGCCGCCTTGCCTGTGCCAGCCGTTTCCGTGGTGACGGGGATACGCACCAATTCCTGTGCGCCATCCAGATACTGGACCAGCAGCACGGGGCGTTGATTGGCACTGTTGTAGCCATTGCCCATCACCACTGCCCAGCGGTTGTTGTTCATGCGTGTGATCTGCGTGGTGCGCATGGGGTCGTTTTCGTCGAGCACGGGGCGGGCGGTGATATGGCCGATATCCCTGTCCTCTTCCACGGCTTTCAGGCATGCGGCCTTCTCGGACACGCCTATACCCGTTCTTGCGCAGTCAAGCACCGTCTCCCCAGCGCCGCGGGTACGGTCGAGTCTCACCAGTTGCGAGGCATTGGCTTCGGTGAAGCCCAGAGCGCCATCCGTGGTGGTGGCTGAGTTTGGATTGGTGACATCCAGCACGAAGTAGCCCTTGCCTCCGGCGCCAAGGGCTCCTACCAGCAGCGTACGCCATTTGGCCGCGTAGTTGATCGCATAGTTAGGATCGTCGGTCGCCTGGATGCCAGTGCCCAGGTCCACATCGCCAGTCATTGGCGAGCCATCCACGAAGTATTTGTGCGTGCTGTTGTAATCGGGAGATGTCAGCAGCTTGAGGTTGGGAATCACGCCGCGGGGGACATAGGCAATTTTCTCGCTGCCGTCGGCGGCCGAAAAACCGTGCAGCATGCCATCGTTGCCGCCCACATAGATCATGGGGGGGCGATCGGCATTGTTGCGTGTGAATTCGGCATAGCCGGTCAGGGCATAGCTGCTCGAAGGTTTGCCGAGATACCACACCACGGAATTGATAATATCGCCCTGGCGGCTCTTGCGTTCGCGGAATGGTTGGGATGTGGTGTAGCCATTGTTGTCGGAGCCTTCCAGGCTGCGGTCACCCCGGATGAAGTTGAGCCGGTTCTGTCCGTTCGTTGCCACGGTGACACTGGTGTCGCTGGGGTTGAGCCCCAGCATTGCCTTTTGCGCCGTGCTCAGATTGGCCTCATCGTTGGCCCATTTGAAGGACGTGCCTCCTTTGTATTTGGTGGTGTCCCATTTGTCGCTCCAGCTCAGGATCAGACGGCTGGCCACGCTGGTCAGCGCATCGAGCTTGTCTGCCGAATTTTTTCCGCCCCATCCGGGGGCGGAAATCGTCGTGCCATCCTTTTGCACGGTCTCTGCCGTCACGAAGCCCTTCCAGGCGTTCTGCGGCTCATAGGCACCGGTGAATTTGCCGACATCGTTGCGTGAGGCGTTGGAGCCACTGGTGGCAGTGGATGTCAGGTCGGGTTCGGTCTGCGTGTTGATCTGACCAAAGATCTCACGGAAGGCCTTTTCCAGATCCTCGCCTTTTTCCACGGCATAAAAGCGTCCGCGACCATTGAGTGCCGCATGCCACAGATCCAGGGCATTGCGCGACTCCGTGTTGGCGGTCAGGTCAGGCCAGCCGATGGTGCCGTTGGCCAAGCCTGGGAAACTTCCGTCGTAGCCAAACGGTACCATTTGTGTCGGACGCGTGATGGATGAATAGCTCCATTCGAACGCCATCTTGCTGAAGCCGATGGTGTAGGTCACCATGTGGGGCCAGGTGGCCGGGTTGTAGCGTGGATTCCAATAGCGATCCAGCGTGGCAGAGGTGCCGCTGGCATTGGTGAAGGTTTCGGTGGAGGAGGCCTTGCGGTAGTCGGCGGTAGGCTGCATGGTCCCTGTCAACCCCGAAGTCTGCAGCGGATTGGCCCAGCTGTAGAACGCCCAGTCGGCCAAGGTCGTACCTTTGGATTCGTCACGGTAGAGGGCGGATTTCTTTTGGTCCGCCGTGCTGCCGCCGTACACCATGTTGTCGCTGAACTTCAGGTTGGTCGCATTGTCTCTCCAATTCGTATTGGGGACATTGGTAGCTGTGCCATTCCAGCGGCCATCGGTCATCATGATGTGGTAATTGCGTCGGCAGGCAAGGTAAGGCGCGCCGGTATTGCCTGGATCGCTGGCCCACGGTCCGTCCTTGCTGACTGCGCGGCGCATGTAACTGTCCGCCTGACTGAACATCAGGTGCGACGGTGTGCCGTTGCTGGGGCTCAGGTTGTTGATGAAGGAGATGAAGTTCGTGCGATGCGAACCTTGCAGCGGGCGCATGGAGTTCGTATTCATCTGGACGGCGCTTCTGCCACTGCCGCTGTCCACATTGCCGGCATCGGAAGAGCGACCGTTGTTCCACATGGCCTGCCAGGCCAACCGGATTTTCTTGTCGGGCAGCAGCGTGGTGTCTCGGAAGATACCGCCGGATCCATTGTTTCCGATGAGTGCGTACTTGAGTACGTTGACACGGCGGCTGCTCATGGGCCAAGTACCATCCGAGTTGGGTGTGGTCTGGTTGCTCGCGCCGCTGGTGCTTTCGCTGTCGAGCCGGAAATTCATACTTCCCGAATCGTCAATGGAGATGATGACGTTGGGTGAAACGTAAGGTTCCTTAGTGCCGGGCGGCGACTGCGAAAGATCCAGCGCCATGGCGCCTTGCGGCAGCAGCGCGGCTGCCGCGGCCAGCGAAAGCAAGGTCCGGCGGAAGGTGTGCAGCGAAACGGGGGGCTTGCATTTCATGGCGCTTGCTCCTCTTAGTGTCAATATGGTGAATGTGGAAGGGTTTGCATGCCTTGGCGGGTGGCAAGGCGTGTTGGCCTAGTTCTTGCGTTTTTGCTGTGCGTAGGTCTGCTGCAGGACCACCATGGTGTTCGGCTTGCGCCCATAGGCCAGCGCCGTGACGCGATACACCACGAAGGGCTTGAGGTTCAGCGGCAGCAGGTTGTGCGGGCCGCCCATGATGAGGCTGGAATTCTTGTTGTCCTGGTAGGGAAGAACCTCCATCCAGTACCAGCCTCCCCGATTGGCGCTGCCTGTGTCCGTCAGGATGGGGTTGGCGGGCTGGGAACTGGAGCCTTTCGCTGCGCCCGTGTACTGGCCATAGCGCGCACCAACCGTACTGGCCGTCATCTGTGCCAACGTGGGCCCCTGAGATTCGTCCGAGTTGTTCCAGAAATCCTGCTTGCCCGTGCGCTTGGCGCAAAGGCCATTGCGGCATCGGGTGGGCTGTGCTTCCAGTTGGCCCAGCAAAGGAGTGACGTCCTGTGCCTCCAGAGGGATCTTGTCTGCGGTCGTCTTGCGGCAGACATCGCCGCTGCCACTGCATTCCGCACCGTTGGACTGTTCGCCGCGTATATCCAACTCGGCATCCTGCAGCAGTGCCTGGGCGGCCTCATAGGCGCGCTGGTAATCGGCATCGTTGCCGACCACCATCTCATTGAACAGCGAGGTGCGGGTGGCCCACAATGCCAGGAGCATAGAGAGCATGACGAACACGAGGACGACGAACAGCGCCACGCCACGCTGCCGGCGGTCCTTTGAATAGAGTTGCATGCGCAGGTGCATGGAGGAGTTGGCAAAAAGGGTCACAGCACGGTCCCCACCAGCCCTTGGCTGCGGAGCTGGTAGACACTGCGGAACGTCAGGTGCATGCGTCGGGTCCGAGGGGCGGCCAGCGTCGTCATGTCGACGGCCGCACCGTTGCAGTTCACATAGGTGCTTCCGGCGGGCATGTCCACGGGCTCGTTGCCATAGATCTCCAGGCATACCTCTACCGCTTGCACCTTGCCCCAGTTGTCCACGTTCGTGGCAGTCACATACTGGATCTTGGGTTTGCCCAAGGTCGTGTTGTCCTGCAACGAGTAGCGAACCTGGAAGCTGGCGACGTTCTGCGCCAGGGTCTGAGGGGCTGACCCATTACCCTGACATTGGAGTTGGCTGCCACTGAGCTGGAACACACTTTCCACGCGCTGATCGGTGCTGGCATTGGCAGGGCCTCCCAGGCAATTGCGCGCCAGCGATTGCTCGTCGGCACTGCTGTAGACAGGCTCCTTGTAGCGGCGATAGCCCACCGCGAGTGTGGTCGGGCTGGCTGTGCCCAGAATGGCATTGGTGACCGGATCGAAGGTATTTCCCTTGTTCACTGACTCCGCCTTGGTCTCGAATGCCACCGGAGCGGCGGAACTGTTGGCCGCGATCGCGCTGGTCGGGTTGAGGTTGAGATACAGAGAGCCGGACTGGCGCAGCTGTAGGCCGATGACGCGTAAGGCGTAGGCGGCCTGCTGCTGCAGGCCACTGGCATCGCTCACTGTGCCGGAGACGCCGCGCGACACCATCAGTGCCGCCATGGACACAGCCACGACCAGCAGGCCTATAGCAATGCCCACCATCAATTCAATCAGGGTGACGCCGCGTTGCGCCATGGCGCGCCGAGGGCTTGCAAGCGCGGGCTTAGCACTTAGAGCGCCGGGCCGCGGGGTTTTAAAGAATTGGATTCGTGTGGCCATGGTTAGGCTCCCGGGCAGTAGAACTGGACTGGATTGCCTAGAGGTTGGTAAGGCGCGCAGCGGGCTGCGATGGGGATGTATTGCAGATGACAGGTGAATCCATCCGGGCAGGTGGCAGCTGTGCCTGCCCCGGAACTGAGGGTGCCGTCGGCTGCCCGCACCTGGGTGGCGTCTATGTTGTCCTTGTAGGTTTTCTTGTCGGCTGCGTTGGCAATGTCCCGCTCGTTTTCACGCCAGCCGACCATAACGCCCAGTTGCCGACGATTCGTGGCGGAAGTATCTGCTGGTGCAATGAACACATTGGCCCGGCCCAGCGGAAGTGTGTCTCTGACGGACTGCTTCCATGAGCCTATGTCGTAGGTGGACAGCAGATCCTGAGTACACGCAGTGTTGCGGCAGTCACCGGGCGAAGGGCTGCTGGAGAAGTCGGAAACGTAGGCGTCAAGACTGGCCAATGCGTTGGGGTTGACCCTCATCCGCTCGCTCAGGTCTTCTATCAGACGAATGGCCTGCGCGCGGCGTAGGGTGGTTTGCGTATCGGTCAGCGTACGCATCTGTGTGCCTAGAATGCCAAGAATGCCCAGGGCAGCCACCACGATGGCCACCAGGGACTCGACCAAAGTGATGCCGCCCTGTCGGCGGTGCGGGGTTGGCCGGGTGTGTTTCGGCTGGTGCATGGGATGGTCTCGGGTTGAATTCAGGGACATGCTTCGCTGCCCTTTGCCTGAACGATTCGTCCGCCCATGCCTGCACACAGGCGGATCGCGCTGTTGTCGCTGACGTCTTTGCCTTTGGGGACGATGACGAACTCCATGGCCATGGCCGTGGCGTCTGCGCCACCGCTAGTCAGCATGCCCCAGCGGTCCACGGAAATGCTGCCCGTGAGGTTGGTCAGATTGACTTCTACGCGGTTGGGCGCAGAGCTTTGCTGTACCACGGTGCCGCCGCTGGTTACTACGCGCCAGCCGCAGTCCCAGGAGGTGTTGCCGACGGTGCTGGTGCAACCATTGCCGCTGGCTAGTTTGTCGATGAGGACGTTGCCGCCGCGCTTGATGGCCTCAGAACGCGCAAGGTAGATCGTTGCTTGCAGGTCCTCAACCACTCCGCGCGCGCGCCAGCGTTCAATGATCAAGGTGAAGCTGGGCACAGCAAGCGCTGTGAGTATGGCCAGGATGGCTACCACCACCATCAGTTCCAGGGTGGTGAACCCTCTGGAGCCCTGTTTGGGAGACCTGGTTCGTGGTGGCCGTCGTGGAGACAATGCATGCATACCCGGATGCTAGGCATTGTGTCCAGAGGCAGGCGAAGGAGCCGGATGAATGGATGCAACCTCGGGATGAGTGGCTGGCGGAACTGCGGGTAGTTCCCGCATCACGAGGGTGCATGGGGCCCGTTGATCGCAATGGACCCTGGGTGATTGCCTGGGAAACAGGGCTGGTATGCGCAGGGTTATCTGCCCCAGCATTCAGCGGCTGTGGTGCTGGAGGCCACATTCGCACCACTGCGCTCTCCGGTATGGGTCAGCGTGAAATCGCCACATCGGTCACCGAACTGGGAGCCGCGGCGTGTGGCGATCAGGGTGTAGGTGTCGTCGTCGTGGCCGCTGGTTGACAGGAAGTCGATGGTGTAGCGCTTGCTGGAGTCGTGGGCCCAGGTCAGATCTGCTGGCAACTCGGTGGGGTAGGTGCCGTTGGCGGTGGCGGCGCGCTCCAGCCATTGCTGGGCCTGGAGTAGACCGGCGCGGGCGTCGGCGCGGTGGACTGCGCGGATGTACTCGTTGTAGCTGGGGACGGCGACCGTGCCGAGGATGACGATGACGGCCACGACGATCATGAGTTCTATGAGCGTGAATCCTGGGGATCGAGGGCGGCGCATGTGGTGCCTCATTTCATTTGGCGCCAGCTGGGGCGCAGGGATTGCTCCGGCATGCGGGCGAGTACATTGCGGCGGCCTTCGGCGTCGTAGCCGATGGCGTGATGGCCCTTGTGGAGCAAGGCCTGGGATCCCCTGGCGACGCTTGCGCGCGAGACCTCCTCATCTGCCGTGCCGTAGACCCCATCGCCGTTGCTGTCCATCAACGGGACGCCGGGTCGCTTGCCATCCATGATGTTCATGAATGTCAGGAATTGGCGCTCCTCGCTCGCATTGCAGGCGTCGGGCGGGCTTGCGCTTTCGCCGGGGCGTCTGGGGGATCCGGCAGGTATCTGGCTGTAGATCGCGAGGATGTTGCTGCCGTCGTAGAAGCCCATTGGCTTGAGCAGGCGCTCGCCCGGCAGGGGCAGGTCCATGTACCAGCCTTTGTGCCGCGTCCAGTCGAGGTCGGTCGTGGAGTCAACGCGCCAGAAGCCTTGGCCGGCCGCCCCTGCCGGCTGATGGTTCACCGAGCGCCTGGCCAGTTCTCCGATGCCTGAAACGGGTGCCGCTCGCTGTCCGTCAGGCTGCCTGCAGTCCGAATCCTTGCCATCGAGGCAAGCTTGCACTCTGCCGTCCGCGAGCAGCCTGTAGCGGGTGCTGTCGAGGATGGAATAGATGCTCTGGACCGCTGTGTTGCCAGAATCCTGCCGCGTGATGTGGCGTCCGGTACCGAATGCCACCAGCATGCCGCCTGCCGTCAAGCGCTCGCGCCCTTCTTTGGCATTTTTGCTGGCCCTGCGCCGGTCATTGGCGCGTACGGAAGGAGGGGCGGTGATGGCTTGACGCAGGTTGCGAGTGGCCGATGGAGAACTGCCACCCCAGGCTGTGTACAGCGGCCGGCCGTCGAAGGCTACGCCCCAGCGGGAGGAGGCACCGCTGGCGATGAGGAATTTCCACAGATTGCCCTGGATGTCACCTGCGTAGACCACATCGGGCCGGCCGTCTCCATTGATGTCCACGAGGCGCGGGGCGGAGAGTCCGTTGCGGGTAGTCTCGGGGGTGGTGCCGGTTGGGGTATTGCCCGTGGCAACGAGGCGCAACAGCTCCTGGTTGCCATCGAGATACTGGATCAGCAACACGGGCCGCTGGTTGGTGCTGTGGTAGCCGTTGCCCGTCACCAGTGCCCAGCGGTTGTTGTTCAACTGCGTGATCTGAGTGCTGCGTTGCGGGTTGGCATCGTCCAGCACGGGCGCCGCCAAAATATGGCCCAGGTCTTTGTTTTCCTGGCAAGTGGCGCGCTGGCGCATGTCATCCAGGCTGGTGCAGTCGCCGGGATCGCTGTTGCGTGTCTGGGTTCGGTCAAGCAGGACCAGCGAGCTGGCACCGGACTCGCTGAAAGCCTCCGGATGGGTGATGTCCAGCACGAAGTAGCCCTTGGCTCCGGCGCCCGCCATGCCAGCCAGCACAGTGCGCCACTGCGAGGACGCAACGCTGCCCGAGGGGATGTCGCCGCTCATGGCGGAGCCGTCCACAAAGTAGCGATGCCGGGCGTCGTAGTCGGGGTCGGAAAGTCTTGCCAGTCCGGAGATCACGCCTCGTGGGATGTAGGCGATCTTTTCCCTGCCGTCGGTGGCCGAAAAGCCATGCAGCATGCCGTCATTGCCGCCTGCATAGATCATGGGCTGGCGGTTCTGCTGGGCGAGGGTATAGGCGGCATAGCCCGGCAGGGGCCAGTTGTCCACGGGATGGCCGGTATGCCAGATCTGGGAGTTGACGATGTCGCCCTGGCGCGAGCTGCGCTGGCGAAAAGGACGGGTGGGGCCAACGCGCGGCGGTTGTCCCGGCGCTTCCATGCGGCGGTCGCCGCGTATGAAGTTGAGCCTGTGCTTGCCCAGGTTGTCTGCTCTTCCTTCGACATCGATGCCCAGGGAGGCTTTCTGCCGGTGGTCGAGTTCATTCCACTTGAAGGACACGCCTCTTTGCAGTCTGTCGCTCCAGGTCAGGATCAGACGGTCATTGATTGCCTGTTCGTCGCTGAGTGCATCCAGGTGGCCGGCCGTGGTTTTGCCTTGCCAGCTGGCTGTTGCGGTGAGGCTGCCATCGGCCTGGACGGTTTCTGCGCTGATCCAGCCGCTCCAGGCCGCTTTTGCGCTGTAGCGGGCGCTGAATATGTCCACGCCGGCCCGCGTAATCACGCTGCCGCTGGAGGCCATGGAGCTGCTGCGGCCCTTGGCATCTGCCTGTTGTCCGGCCGGGCAGTCTTCAATGGGCGCGGCGAATTCGGTGCCATCTGCCTGAACCCTGGCAACTGGAGTGTCTGCCTCCGAGACCTGCTGGACCTGGATGGGTGCCGGCAGGCCAGGCTTTATCGTGACCTTGACTCGGGGCCCAAGCGACGACTGGATCATATCCATTGCCTGGCTGTTTTGCGCGGCCAGGACTGCAGCGGCCATGGCTGCGGCTGTCGGCGCTGGCAGCAGGATGCGCCGGAGCCAGGGATGGCAGAGGTGGGGCATGTCAGGTGTCCTGAGTCAGTCGCGGCGTTTCTGCCGGGCGTAGGTCTGCTGCATCACCACCTGGGTGTTGCTCTTGCGGCCATGGGCAATGGCCGTGATGCGATAGATCACCTGGGGCTGCATGTAAAGGGCCAGTCGGGGTGAGCCGTTGGCGATGACGCCCGAGTTCCCTGCGTTGACGTCATAGGGCAGGATCTCTATCCAATACCAGCCTCCCTTTCCTGCCTCACGATTTGCCAGGATGGAGTCGCTCTTTCCGCCAGCGATGGCGCCCGTGAACTGGCCGTAGCGTGCGCCGACGTCAGCGGCAGTCATCTGGCCCAGCGTGATCCCTTGGCCTTCGTCCGCGTTGTTCCAGAAGTCCTGAGGTCCCGTGCGCTTGGTGCACAGGCCATCGCGGCATCCAGTGGGTGTGGCCTCAGCGAGGCTGGCCAGCAGCAGGCCGACTTCCCCGGTTTCCCGGGGGAACTGTGCGATGCCTGCACCGCTGCGGCAGACGGATGGCTGGCTGCTGCTGGCGGCGCAGGCGGCGCCGCTGGCCTGTTCGCCCCGAATATCCAGTTCGGCATCCTGCAGCAAGGCCTGTGCAGCCTCCAGGGCACGCTGGTAGTCGGCATCGTTGCCCACGAACATTTCGTTGAACAGTGCGCTGCGCGACGCCCACAGGGCGAGCAGCATGGACAGCATGACCAGGACCACCACGATGAACAGGGCGATGCCTTTTTGGCGCTGCGCTGCGCAGGTGTGGGCATGTCGCATGCCTGCATCCTTGTGCGTCATCCGGCCAACCCCTGGCTGCGTAACTGGTACACGCTGCGAAAGACCATGTGCAGGCGCCGCGTCCTGGGCGCAGGCAGCGTGGCCATGTGGATGGATTCGGCCGTACCGTCGCTGTCGGCGCAGTCGGTATAGCTGCTGTTGGCGGGCATGTCGATGGCCTCGTTGCCGAAGAGCACCAGGCAGACCTCGGCGCCGACGACGCGAGGCCAGTCCTGGCCTACGGCGGCTGCGTTGACATACTGGATGCGGGCGGCGCCCCCCGGCGCCTGGATCAGGTAGCGCACCTGGAAGTTGGCGACGTTCCTGGCAAGGGGCTGGGCACCTGCGGAGGGCGCTCCGGCGCAGCGCAGGGTGTTTTTACTGGCGTCCAGGACAAAGCGGCTCAGGATGAGGCTGTCGCTGTTGGTTTGCCCCAGGCAATTGCGCTGCAGTGAGGTCTCGATGGCCGATGTGTGCAGCGGCTGCGTGTAGTTGCTGTAGCCCACGGCGAGCTTGTATTGGGAGCGCCCGGGTGCATCGAGGCCCTGGATGGTGTCGTGCACGGGGTTGAAGTCCAGTGCGCCCGCCTCGAATGCAACGGGGTCTGCCACGTCAATGGCTTCTGTTGCCTTCTTGTGTGATGCAAGAAGCAGCCGCAGGGACCCCGCCTGCCGGATCTGCCGGCCCATGACACGGAAGAGATGGGAAGCCTGCTGTTGCAACTGACTGGCATCGCTGATGGTGGCGGACACGGCGCGTGACGCCATGAGTGCGCCCATGGCCACGCCGATGATCAGCAGTCCCAGGAAAAGTCCGACCAGCAGTTCGACGAGGCTCAGCCCGCGTTGACGCGGTCTGGCCGCAATGGCGGTGGCGATGCGATGGGGTTTCATGGGCCTGCGCAGAAGAACTGGACTGCGTTGTTTGCAAGGTAGGGAGCACAGCGAGCGCTGAGTGGGATGTATTGCAGGTGGCAGGTTCTGCCTGCAGGACAGGCCATGGCCTGGTCGCCGTGCATGCGATCGCCATCGCCATCAAGTCCGATGGGGTCCTTGTAGTCGGCCTTGCCGGACTTTTCGTTCTCGCGCCAACTGATCATGATCCCCAGCTGGCGCCCATTGCCGGCGCTGGCGGCTGCCTCGTCTCCTGCGAGGAAGACCTTGGCGGCCCCGCCTGGCAGTAGTTGGCGAACGGATGCCTTCCATCGTGCGAGGTGGTAGCTGGCCATTGCGTCCGGGCCGCATGCGGCGGCACTGCAGTCGGCGACGGATTCGGGGGCGTGATTCCAGTCGGAAACGTAGCGGCCGATCTGTCCGAGGGAGTTGGGGTTGGCGTGCGTGCGCTCGCTGAGGTCCTCGATCAGCCGGATGGCCTGGGCGCGGCGCACGCCGCTTTGGTTGTCGGCCAGGGTGCGCATCTGCAGTCCCAGGATTCCCAGAACACCCAGGGCCGTGATGACGGTGGCGACCAGGGTTTCGATCAGGGTAAAGCCGTTGGGATGCCGATTGCGGGTACGAGTCAGGCGCATGGAATACCCTCCTGGCCGACCACCCGGATGCGTCCGCCGGA
This sequence comes from Delftia sp. PX-1, assembly GCF_055797465.1. Classification (NCBI taxonomy): domain Bacteria; kingdom Pseudomonadati; phylum Pseudomonadota; class Betaproteobacteria; order Burkholderiales; family Comamonadaceae; genus Delftia; species Delftia sp. PX-1. Next base: position 5,341,823 of record NZ_CP184763.1, on the reverse strand, counting down.
CGAGACGCAAATGCCTTGGGTTGCGGCGGAAGTGATTCCGGCCGGAGATGGCGCAATGGCGAAACCCATGGCGGTGAGTCCGCCCAACTGACCCCAGCGGTCCACACTGATGATGGAGGCAGACCGGGAGCGGGTGACGAGGGTGCGGGCGGGCGTGTCGAAGCGCTGCAGCTCCTCCTTGGGATCCCAGTGCCTGTTGCCATTGCGGTCGACGAACACCACCCAGCCGCAGCCCCAGTCGGCGTGCTGCGCCGCCAGGGTGCAGCCCTTGGTGCCTTGGGGCAGTTTCTGGATGAAAACGCCGCCACCGCGCCGCACGGCTTCGGAGCGCGCGTACTGCAGCGTCGATTGCAGGGCCTCGACGGTCTGGCGAACACGCCAGCGCTCGATGATGAGGTTGAAGCTGGGAGCTGCCAGCGTGGTGAGCACGGCGAGGATGGCGACGACCACCATCAACTCGATGGCAGTGAAGCCTTCGGCGCCCGGGCGAGCCTGAGGCCTGGTCGATGACATGTCTTGAATCCCTCCCCGTCGATTGGCTTGCGCAACGCTGGTTGTTGCTGTTTGTTTCGTGCGCCGCTCAATCTATTGGGGTTGTTCGTGCATGTCTTTCAGACCAATCTGTTTCTTTGGTCAAAAAATAGGAGTTGTGCCGTGAATGGGGCTGAATTCAGGCGTGCAGAGGTGCGAAAAAATCCAATGATGGCAAGGACTTGCCAAATTTTTTGGTATTGGAGGCTGGCCTAGGACTGTTTCTGGGAGCGTGTCAGCGCTGGCGCCTGCCCGGCGGCTGCCCGGTGTATCCGGCGCATGCTCCGGCGTTGTGCCTGCCCTGGCATTCGCGGTAAAGCCGCTTGTCGCGTTGCTCGGGCGACTCGTCTGAGCTGCTGCGCTGCGTCGGCACCCGGACCCGCTGCCCGCCCTTTTTGCGCGTGGAGCCTTGCGCAGCCGATGCGTCGGCGCGATGGGACGCAGCCTGGGCAGGCAGGGCCAGGCCCAGGGCCGCGACCAGGCAGAGCAGGGCGCATTGCCGCAGCTGCGCTTGTCGGGTCGATGGAATGAATGAAAAACGCACTGCCATGGCGTGGCCCTCCCTTGGTGTATGGAATGCCTGCGCACCACATATCCGTGCTTCGTGACGGCATGCCTGTGGCGCGGGCTTTGCGGGATTCTGGGCGGGCAGCAGGCCGAAGTGGCAAAGGGCTGCAAATCAGGTGTGGATACCGGTCCGGGCGTGCTTGTTATAATCTCAGGGTTTTGCATGGTGCAAGACGCACGTCGGGGCCTTTCCAGTCTCGGCGCAAGTAACCAAGGCTGCCTCCTTGCTTTTGTCTTTGAGGCGCCAATTTCCAAGGAAAAAAATGATCGCATCTTCCGTGAAGGCTGAAGTCGTCAAGTCCAACGCACGCTCTGCCAACGACACTGGTAGCCCAGAAGTGCAAGTGGCCCTGCTGACCGCACGCATCAACGAGCTGACCCCTCACTTCAAGCAACACGCCAAGGACCACCACGGTCGCCGTGGCCTGCTGCGCATGGTGAGCCGCCGTCGCAAGCTGCTGGACTACCTCAAGTCCAAGGACGCTGATCGCTACACCGCACTGATCGCCAAGCTGGGCCTGCGCAAGTAAGCACGGTGGGAGATCGAAACGCCTGAGTTAGCCTGTCTAGCTCAGGCGTTTTTTACTTCGGAGAAAGCAAGACAGAGCGAAGCTGTGTCATTCCATTGCTGCGGATTTGATAGCAAGAAATCCAGCAATGGAATGGCATCGTGTTCTGAATTGCTCTCCATCATGGCCGGATGAGTGCATCTGGCCAACATTCCCTAGGAGCAACAATGTCCATCTTCAACAAAGTCACCAAGACCTTCCAGTGGGGCCAGCACACGGTCACCATGGAAACCGGCGAGATCGCCCGCCAGGCTTCCGGCGCCGTGCTGGTCAACATCGATGACACCGTGGTGCTGGCCACCGTGGTGGCGTCCAAGCAGGCCAAGTCCGGCCAGGACTTCTTCCCGCTGACCGTCGATTACATCGAGAAGACCTACGCCGCAGGCAAGATCCCCGGCAGCTTCTTCAAGCGCGAAGCCAAGCCCAGCGAACTCGAAACCCTGACCAGCCGCCTGATCGACCGCCCGATCCGCCCGCTGTTCCCCGAAGGCTTCTACAACGACGTGCATGTGGTCATCCACACCGTGTCGCTGAACCCCGAAGTCGATGCCGACATCGCCGCCCTGATCGCCACGTCGGCCGCCCTGTCCGTGTCGGGCATTCCGTTCAACGGGCCCATCGGTGCAGCCCGCGTGGGCTACATCAATGGCGAGTACGTGCTCAACCCCGGCCAGACCCAGCGCAAGGATTCGCAGATGGATCTGGTCGTGGCCGGTACTGAAGCTGCCGTGCTGATGGTGGAGTCCGAGGCGCAGCAACTGCCTGAAGACGTGATGCTGGGCGCCGTGGTCTTCGGCCACGAGCAAGGCCGCATCGCCATTGACGCCATCCATGAACTGGTGCGCGAAGCCGGCAAGCCCGTCTGGGACTGGGTCGCTCCCGCCAAGGATGAAGAGCTGATCGCCAAGGTGGCCGCACTGGGTGACGAAGCCCTGCGCGCGGCCTACCAGATCCGCAACAAGCAAAGCCGCACGCAGGCCTGCCGCGAAGCCTACGCCGCCGTGAAGGCCGGCCTGACGGCCCAGGGCGTGGAGTTCGACGGCGTCAAGGTCGAAGGCATGCTGTTCGACATCGAGGCACGCATCGTTCGCAGCCAGATCCTGGCCGGCGAGCCGCGCATCGACGGCCGCGACACGCGCACCGTGCGTCCCATCGAAATCCGCAACTCCGTGCTGCCCCGTACGCACGGCTCGGCCCTGTTCACGCGCGGTGAGACGCAGGCCCTGGTCGTGTCCACGCTGGGCACCGAGCGCGATGCACAACGCATCGACGCGCTGGCTGGCGAGTTCGAGGACCGCTTCCTGTTCCACTACAACATGCCTCCCTTTGCCACCGGCGAAGTGGGCCGCATGGGCTCGACCAAGCGCCGCGAAATCGGCCACGGCCGTCTGGCCAAGCGCGCCCTGGCGGCCTGCCTGCCCAGCAAGGAAGAATTCCCCTACACCATCCGCGTGGTGTCGGAAATCACCGAGTCCAACGGCTCCTCGTCCATGGCCTCGGTCTGCGGCGGCTGCCTGTCGATGATGGATGCAGGCGTTCCGATGAAGGCCCACGTGGCCGGTATCGCCATGGGCCTGATCAAGGAAGACAACCGCTTCGCCGTGCTGACCGACATCCTGGGTGATGAAGATCATCTGGGCGACATGGACTTCAAGGTGGCTGGCACCACCAGCGGCATCACTGCGCTGCAGATGGACATCAAGATCCAGGGCATCACCAAGGAAATCATGCAGGTCGCCCTGGCCCAGGCCAAGGAAGCGCGCATGCACATCCTGGGCAAGATGCAGGAAGCCATGGGTGAAGCCAAGGCCGAGATCTCGTCCTTCGCTCCCAAGCTGTACACGATGAAGATCAACCCCGAGAAGATCCGTGACGTGATCGGCAAGGGCGGCTCCACCATCCGTGCACTGACCGAAGAGACCGGCACGCAGATCGACATCGGCGAAGACGGCACCATCACCATCGCTTCCAGCGATGCCGCCAAGGCCGACGAAGCCAAGCGCCGCATCGAAGAGATCACGGCCGAAGTCGAAATCGGCAAGATCTACGAAGGCCCGGTCACCAAGATCCTGGACTTCGGTGCTCTCGTGAACCTGCTGCCCGGCAAGGACGGTCTGCTGCACATCAGCCAGATTGCCCACGAGCGCGTGGAGCGCGTCGCCGACTACCTGCAGGAAGGCCAGATCATCAAGGTCAAGGTCATGGAGACCGACGAAAAGGGTCGTGTCAAGCTGTCGCTGAAGGCGTTGACCGAGCGTCCTGCCGGCATGGAGCGCAGCGAGCGCCCCGCGCCTGCCGAGCGTGAGTTCCGCCAGCCGCGTGAGCCCCGCCAGCAACGCGAGTACCGCGAGCCGCGTGAACCTCGCGAGCCCCGTGACGGCGGCCGTCCGGCTGCCGAGGGCGAGCAGCAACAGCAACAGCAGCAGTAATGCCCGGCAAGGCCGTTCCCCAAAAAGGGGGGGGTGGCCTTGCAGGTGCATGCGGTGACTGGAAAAAGCGCTGACCTGTTCAGCGCTTGTGGCATTTTTGACAGGGATTGCGAGGTCGAAAAATGGAAAAGCAAATCATGCGTGCCGTGGAACTCACGGACTTTGGTGGTCCCGAGGTCTTGCGCCTGGGCGAGCGTCCGCTGCCCGTGGCCGGCGCGCAGGAGTTGCTGATCCAGGTCTCGGCCAGCGGTGTCAATCGTCCTGATGTGTTGCAGCGCAAGGGGCACTACGCCCCGCCGCCCGGTGCCTCGGATCTGCCCGGGCTGGAAGTGGCCGGGGTGATCGTGTCGGGTGACGACGACGCCATGCGGCTGGCAGGCCTGCGCGTGGGCGACCGCGTGTGCGCGCTGCTGGCCGGTGGTGGCTATGCGGAGTACTGCGTTGCGCCAGTGGCCCAGTGCCTGCCCATCCCGGCGGGGCTCAGCGAGGTGGAGGCTTCGGCATTGCCTGAAACCTTCTTCACCGTCTGGAGCAATGTGTTCGATCGCGGCGCCTTGCAGGCGGGCGAAACCCTGCTGGTGCAGGGCGGCAGCAGCGGCATTGGCGTGACGGCCATCCAGTTGGCCAAGGCGCGTGGCGCCACGGTCATCGTGACGGCTGGCTCCGATGCCAAATGCGCCGACTGCCTGAAGCTGGGCGCCGACCATGCCATCAACTACCGTACCCAGGACTTTGCCGCGGAGGTGCAGCGCATCACCGACGGCAAGGGCGTGGACGTGATCCTGGACATGGTGGCGGGCAGCTATGTGGCGCGCGAAGTGCAGAGCCTGGCCGAGGATGGCCGTCTGGTCATCATTGCGGTGCAGGGCGGCATCAAGGCGGAGTTCGATGCGGGCCTGGTCCTGCGCCGTCGCCTGCTGGTGACGGGCTCCACGCTGCGTCCGCGTCCTGTCGCCTTCAAGGCGGCCATCGCCCAGGCGCTGCGGCGCGAGGTCTGGCCGCTCATCGAGGCAGGCGGTATCCGCCCTGTGATTCACAGCACCTTTGCTGCCGCTGATGCCGACAAGGCGCACGCGCTGATGGAGTCGAGTCAGCACACCGGCAAAATCGTTTTGACGTGGTAACCATGAAGAAGAAACTCATCGTCGGCAACTGGAAGATGAATGGCAGCCTGGCTGCCAATGCCGTGTTGCTCAAGGCCCTCAAGCAGGGGCTGCCCGAAGGTGGAAATGCGGGTGTGGCGGTGGCTGTGCCGGCCGCCTATCTGGCCCAGGCCCAGGTCGAGCTTGCAGGGTCGTCCATTGGCGTGGCTGCGCAGGATGTGTCGCAGCATGACTCGGGCGCCTACACGGGCGAGCTTTCGGCTGCCATGCTCCAGGATTTTGACGTGCGCTACACCTTGGTGGGGCACTCGGAGCGTCGCCAATACCATGGTGAAACCGATGCCGTGGTGGCCTTGAAGGCGCAGGCTGCGCTGGCCAAGGGCGTCACCCCCATCGTCTGTGTGGGCGAAACGCTGGCAGAGCGCGAGGCGGGGCAGACCGAGGAAGTCGTCAAGCGCCAGCTGGCAGCCGTGATCCATCAGGTGGGTCAGTGCATCAGTGAGCTGGTCGTGGCCTACGAGCCTGTCTGGGCCATCGGCACCGGCAGGACCGCAACACCCGAGCAGGCGCAGCAGGTGCATGCCGTGCTGCGCGCCCAGCTGGCGGCTGCCAGCCGGCAGGCTGACCGCATCCCCTTGCTCTACGGCGGCAGCATGAATGCCTCCAATGCAGCCCAGCTTCTGGCCCAGGCCGACATTGACGGTGGTCTTGTGGGTGGGGCGTCGCTCAAGGCGCCGGATTTCCTGGCCATCATCGCTGCGGCCCAGTGAGCCGGAGCAGTTTCTCCATTCGCTTTTTTAGCTCTCGCGTTACTAGCAGGTACAACCAATGAATGCATTCGCAAGCGTGATCCTCGCCGTCCAGATGCTGTCGGCACTCGGCATGATCGGCCTGATCCTGATCCAGCACGGAAAGGGCGCCGACATGGGCGCCTCGTTCGGCAGCGGCAGCTCCGGCAGCCTGTTCGGTGCCTCGGGCAGCGCGAACTTTCTGTCGCGCTCCACGGCAGGCCTGGCCACGGTGTTCTTCGTGACCACGCTGGCGCTGGCCTATCTGAGCAATGCGCGTCCCGTCAGCTCGGGCAGCGTGCTGGAAGGCGCGGCCCCCATCACGGCACCGGCTCCCGCCGTCCCTGGCGCTGCTGGCGAAGTGCCTGCTCCTGCGGCAGGTCAGGCGCCTGCTGCCGGTGCTGAAGGTGCGGCCCAGATCCCCACGAAATAATTTCGAACAAAGCCCTCAGTCCTCCTGGTCCGAGGGTTTTTCAGAGTAGAATCTAGAGATTGTTCGGTAGGCGGAATCTTTGCAACGAAGATAAAGAGCCAGCCGAAATCGAGACGTAGCCGTCGTGGTGAAATTGGTAGACACGCTATCTTGAGGGGGTAGTGGCGAAAGCTGTGCGAGTTCGAGTCTCGCCGACGGCACCAAGATATAACTAAGAGCCTGCCCTGCTGATCAGGCTGATCGGTGCGGGCATGCCTTTCAAGGTAGCCGCACACGATGAACATCGACCAGTATCTTCCCGTTCTCTTGTTCATTCTCGTCGGCATGGGTGTCGGCGTAGTCCCCCTGGTACTGGGGTATGTGCTGGGTCCGAACCGGCCCGATGCCGCCAAGAACTCTCCCTACGAATGTGGCTTCGAGGCCTTCGAAGACGCGCGCATGAAATTCGATGTGCGCTACTACCTCGTCGCCATCCTGTTCATCCTATTTGATTTGGAAATCGCCTTTCTGCTGCCCTGGGCCGTTGCGCTTCGGGACGTGGGTGGGGCTGGTTTCGCCGCTGTCCTGATTTTCCTGACCGTTCTCGTCGTGGGCTTTGTCTACGAATGGAAGAAGGGTGCGTTGGACTGGGACTGATGCGGGTTCACTAAGGAAACACGATGATCGAAGGCGTGATGAAGGAAGGCTTCATCACCACGAGTTACGACTCGGTGGTGAATTGGGCCAAGACGGGCTCGCTGTGGCCCATGACATTTGGTCTGGCCTGCTGCGCGGTCGAGATGATGCACGCTGCGGCGGCGCGTTACGACATTGGCCGCTTTGGCTCGGAAGTCTTCCGTGCCAGCCCCCGCCAGTCGGACCTGATGATTGTGGCCGGCACCCTGTGCAACAAGATGGCGCCCGCCATGCGCAAGGTCTATGACCAGATGTCCGAGCCGCGCTGGGTCATCTCCATGGGCTCGTGCGCCAATGGCGGCGGCTACTACCACTACAGCTATTCCGTGGTGCGTGGCTGCGACCGCATCGTGCCGGTCGATGTCTATGTGCCTGGCTGCCCCCCCACGGCGGAAGCCCTGATCTACGGCATCATCCAGCTGCAGCAGAAGATCCGCCGCACCCATACCATCGCTCGCGTCTAAGGGCTAGATGATGACTGCTATTGCGATTCACCCCGAAGTGCTTCGGGATGTGGTGGCTGCTGCCTTGGGCGACAAGGCGCGCAGCGTGACCGTGGCCCTGGGCGAGGTGACGGTCGAAGTGTCCGCTGCCAACTATCTGGAGGCCATGCAGGTTCTGCAAAGCGCCCCGGATTGCCGGTTCGAGGTCCTGGTGGACCTGTGTGGCGTGGACTATTCCACCTATGCGGAAGTCGGCCGCGAAGGGCCGCGCTTTGCCGTGGTGTCCCACCTGCTGTCGATCAGCCTGAACCAGCGCCTGCGCGTTCGCGTCTTCTGTACCGACGACGATTTTCCGGTGGTGGCTTCGGTCACTCCCATCTGGGCCGGCGCCAACTGGTTCGAGCGCGAGGCGTTCGACCTGTTCGGCATCGTCTTCGATGGCCATGACGACCTGCGCCGCATCCTGACCGACTACGGCTTCATCGGCCATCCCTTCCGCAAGGACTTCCCGCTGTCGGGCCATGTGGAGATGCGCTATGACCCCGAACAGCAGCGCGTGGTGTACCAGCCGGTCACCATCGAGCCCCGCGAGATCACGCCGCGGATCATCCGCGAAGACAACTACGGGGGCCTGCACTGAAGGCGCTGCAGGCGCCTTTTTGATGGACGACCATGGCTGAAATCAAGAACTATTCCCTGAACTTTGGTCCGCAGCACCCGGCAGCGCACGGCGTGCTGCGCCTGGTGCTGGAGCTCGACGGTGAAGTGGTGCAGCGTGCAGACCCGCACATCGGTCTGCTGCACCGCGCGACGGAAAAACTGGCAGAGAGCAAGACCTACATCCAGTCGCTGCCCTATATGGACCGGCTGGACTACGTGTCCATGATGTGCAACGAGCACGCCTACTGCCTGGCCATCGAGAAGCTGCTGGGCATCGAGGTGCCCATTCGCGCCCAGTACATCCGCGTGATGTATTCGGAGATCACCCGCATCATGAATCACCTGATGTGGCTGGGCTCCAGCGGCAACGATGCAGGCAGCTCCACGACGCTGATCTATACCTTCCGTGAGCGCGAAGACCTCATGGACATGTACGAGGCGGTCTCCGGCGCGCGCATGCACGCGGCCTATTTCCGTCCGGGCGGCGTCTACCGCGACCTGCCCGACACCATGCCGCAGTACAAGGCCAGCAAGGTGCGCAATGCGCGCTCGGTCGAGGTCATGAACCGCAACCGCCAGGGCTCGCTGCTGGACTTCATCGACGACTTCACGCAGCGCTTCCCCAAGTGCGCCGACGAGTACGAGACCCTGCTGACCGACAACCGCATCTGGAAGCAGCGCAACGTGGACATCGGCGTGGTGACGGCCGAGCGTGCCATGAACCTGGGCCTGACCGGCCCCATGCTGCGTGCCTCCGGCGTGGCCTGGGACATGCGCAAGTCGCAGCCCTACGAGGTCTATGACCGCATGGACTTCGACGTGCCCGTGGGCAAGACCGGCGACTGCTACGACCGCTACCTGGTGCGCGTGGCCGAAATGCGCCAGTCCAACCGCATCATCAAGCAGTGCGTGGACTGGCTGCGTGCCAACCCGGGCCCGGTGATCGTGGACAACCACAAGATCGCCCCGCCGCCGCGCGAAGGCATGAAGTCCAACATGGAAGAGCTGATCCACCACTTCAAGCTCTTCACCGAAGGTTTCCGCGTGCCCGAAGGCGAGGCTTACGCGGCCATCGAACACCCCAAGGGGGAGTTCGGCATCTACATCGTGAGCGACGGGGCCAACAAGCCCTACCGCCTGAAGATCCGTCCGCCGGGATTCGCCAATCTGTCCGCCATGGACGAACTGTGCCGAGGCCACATGCTGGCCGACGCCGTGATGGTGCTGAGTACCCTGGACATCGTGTTTGGAGACGTTGACCGATGATTACCGAAGCGACCAAGGAGCGCTTTGCGCGCGAGGTGGCCAAGTACCCGGCCGACCAGAAGCAGTCGGCCGTGATGGCCTGCCTGTCCATCGTGCAGCAGGAACAGGGCTGGGTCAGTCCCGAGAGCGAGGCCGTGATTGCCGAGTTCCTGGGCATGGCCGAGATCGCGGTGCACGAAGTCACCACGTTCTACAACATGTACAACCAGCGGCCGGTGGGCAAGTTCAAGCTGAACGTCTGCACCAACCTGCCCTGCCAGCTGCGCGACGGCTACAAGGCGCTGCACCATCTGGAATCCCGCCTGGGCATCAAGATGGGCGAGACCACGCCCGACGGCATGTTCACGCTGCAGCAGTCCGAGTGCCTGGGTGCCTGCGCGGATTCGCCGGTGATGCTGGTGAACGACCGCTGCATGTGCAGCTTCATGAGCAACGAAAAGCTCGACGAACTGATCGACGGCCTGCGCGCCGCGGAGGGCAAGGCATGAACGCCGCCGCACAATCGGTCCTGGCCAGGTTTGCCGCCTCGGGCAGCGAGACCTGCTTCCACGACCGCCACATCAATCCCCAGATCTATGCCGATCTGACCGGCGCCAACTGGTCCATCAAGGACTACGAGGCACGCGGCGGCTACCAGGCGCTGCGCAAGATCCTGGGCAAGGACGGCAGCGAAGGCCTGACGCAGGACCAGGTGATCGCCACCGTCAAGGAGTCGGGACTGCGCGGCCGCGGCGGCGCAGGTTTCCCCACGGGCCTGAAGTGGAGCTTCATGCCCCGCCAGTTCCCGGGCCAGAAGCACCTGGTGTGCAACTCGGACGAAGGCGAGCCGGGCACCTGCAAGGACCGGGACATCCTGGTGCACAACCCCCACATCGTGATCGAGGGCATGATCATCGCGGCCTACGCGATGGGCATCTCCCTGGGCTACAACTACATCCACGGCGAAATCTTCGAGGCCTATGAGCGCTTCGAGGCCGCGCTGGAGGAAGCCCGCGCTGCCGGCTACCTGGGCGACAACATCATGGGCAGCAGCTTCAGCTTCCAGCTGCACGCGCACCATGGCTTCGGCGCCTACATCTGCGGCGAAGAGACTGCGCTGCTGGAGTCGCTGGAAGGCAAGAAGGGCCAGCCGCGCTTCAAGCCGCCGTTCCCGGCCAGCTTCGGCCTGTACGGCAAGCCCACCACCATCAACAACACCGAAACCTTTGCGGCCGTTCCCTGGATCATCCGCAACGGCGGTGCTGCGTACCTGGAGTGCGGCAAGCCCAACAATGGCGGCACCAAGATCTTCTCGGTCAGCGGCGACGTCAACCTGCCCGGCAACTACGAAGTGCCGCTGGGTACGCCCTTCAGCAAGCTGTTGGAGCTGGCGGGCGGCGTGCGCACGGGCCGCAAGCTCAAGGCCGTGATCCCCGGTGGATCGTCCTCGCCCGTGCTGCCGGCCGACATCATCATGGAATGCACGATGGACTACGACTCCATCGCCAAGGCCGGCTCCATGCTGGGCTCGGGCGCCGTGATCGTGATGGACGACTCGCGCGACATGGTCGAGAGCCTGCTGCGCCTGTCCTACTTCTACCAGCACGAGTCCTGCGGCCAGTGCACTCCCTGCCGCGAAGGCACGGGCTGGCTGTGGCGCGTGGTCAACCGAATCGAGCACGGCGAAGGCCGTCCTGAAGACATCGAGCTGTTGGACTCGGTGTCCGTGAACATCATGGGGCGCACGATCTGTGCGCTGGGCGATGCGGCAGCGATGCCGGTGCGCGCCATGATCAAGCACTTCCGCCACGAGTTTGAAGCGAAGATCCAGAACGCTTCCAAGCAGACGGTCCACGCCGCCTGATCGCGAGAAAAGCATATGGTTGAAATTGAACTGGACGGAAAGAAGGTGGAGGTCGCCGAGGGCTGCATGGTCATGCATGCAGCCGAGAAGGCAGGCACCTACATCCCGCATTTCTGCTACCACAAGAAACTTTCCATCGCCGCCAACTGCCGCATGTGCCTGGTGGACGTGGAAAAGGCCCCCAAGCCCATGCCCGCCTGCGCCACGCCCGTGACGCAGGGCATGATCGTGCGCACCAAGAGCGAGAAGGCGATCAAGGCACAGCAATCGGTGATGGAGTTCCTGCTCATCAATCACCCGCTGGACTGCCCGATCTGCGACCAGGGCGGCGAATGCCAGCTGCAGGATCTGGCCGTGGGCTACGGCAGCTCCGCCTCGCGCTACGAGGAAGAAAAGCGCGTGGTCTTCCACAAGGACGTGGGCCCGCTGATCTCCATGCAGGAGATGAGCCGCTGCATCCACTGCACCCGCTGCGTGCGCTTCGGACAGGAAGTGTCCGGCGTGATGGAGCTGGGCATGATCAACCGCGGCGAGCACTCCGAGATCACCACGGTGGTGGGCGATACGGTGGACTCCGAGCTGTCGGGCAACATGATCGACATCTGCCCCGTGGGCGCGCTGACCAGCAAGCCCTTCCGCTACAGCGCCCGCACCTGGGAGCTGTCGCGCCGCAAGTCGGTCTCGCCCCATGATTCCACGGGTGCCAACCTCATCGTCCAGGTCAAGAACCACAAGGTCCTGCGCGTCGTGCCCTTCGAGAACGAAGAGGTCAACGAGTGCTGGATCGCCGACCGCGACCGCTTCTCCTATGAAGCCCTGAACAGTGACGAACGCCTGACCCGCCCCATGCTCAAGCAGGGCGGCGAGTGGAAGGAAGTCGACTGGCAGACGGCCCTCGAATACGTGGCCAACGGCCTGCGCCAGATCAAGAACGACCATGGCGCCTCCGCCATCGGCGCGCTGGTCAGCCCGCACAGCACGCTGGAAGAGCTGTTCCTGGCAGGCAAGCTGGTGCGCGGCCTGGGCAGCGAGAACATCGACCATCGCCTGCGCAACGCCGAGTTCACCGCCGCTCAGGGCGTGCAGTGGCTGGGCACGCCCATCGCCTCGCTGTCCAAGCTGCAAGGCGTCCTGGTGCTCGGCTCCAACCTGCGCAAGGACCATCCGCTGTTCGCGCAGCGCATCCGCCAGGCGGCCAAGCAGGGCTGCACCGTGCTCGCCATCAATGAGCGTGTCTACGACTGGGCCATGCCGGTGACGGCGTCCATCGTGGCAGCCCCGGACTGGGCCCAGGCGCTGGCCGATGTGGCCGCCGCCGTGGCGCAGGAAAAAGGTGTTGCCGCTCCCGTGGCCGCCGCCGACGTGCATGCCGAGGCCCAGGCCATTGCCACCGCGCTGCTGCGCGGCGAGCGCAAGGCCATCTTGCTGGGCAATGCCGCTGCGCACCACGCACAGGCATCGACCCTGCTGTCGCTGGCCAACTGGATTGCCGAGCAGACCGGCGCCTCGGTCGGCTACCTGACCGAAGCCGCCAACACGGTGGGCGCGCAGTGGGTGGGCGCACAGCCTGCCGCTTCGGGCCTGAACGCAGGCCAGATGCTGGCCGGCGGCCTCAAGGCCGTGCTGCTGCTGAACAACGAACCCGTGTTCGACTCCGCTGCCGGCGCCCGCGCCGCAGAGGCACTGGGCAAGGCCGAGATGGTCGTGACCCTGAGCCCGTTCAAGGCCAACATGGAATTCAGCGACGTGCTGCTGCCCATCGCCCCGTTCACGGAAACCTCGGGCAGCTTCGTCAACGCCGAAGGCCGCCTGCAAAGCTTCCATGCCGTGGTCAAGCCGCTGGCCGAAGCCCGTCCGGGCTGGAAGGTGCTGCGCGTTCTGGCCAACCTGCTGGGCGTGCAGGGCGTGGACTACGAGACGTCGCAGGATGTGCTCGCAGCCGCCACCGCCGGCGCCACCAGCGTGCCGGCCAACCTGCTGGGCAATGGTGCGCCTGCCGTGAATTCCATCGCCAACGGCGCCGGCCATGCCGCGCCCGTGGTGGCCAGCATTTATCAGCTCGACAGCATCGTGCGCCGCGCGACGTCGCTGCAACTGACGGCAGATGCACGTCAGGCTCGTGAGGGAGGCGCCGCATGATTGACGCACTCAAGACGGCCGGTGCCGGCCTGATCGCCGCCCCCTGGTGGACCGACGTGGCCTGGCCCGTGCTCTGGATCCTGCTGGGCATCGTCGCCATCGTCGCCCCGCTGATGGGCGCCGTGGCCTACCTGACGCTGTGGGAGCGCAAGCTGCTGGGCTTCATGCAGGTTCGCATGGGTCCCAACCGCGTGGGTCCCTTCGGCCTGCTGCAGCCCCTGGCCGATGGCCTGAAGCTGCTGACCAAGGAACTGATCCAGCCCACGGCTGCCGCCAAGGGCCTGTTCTACGTGGGTCCCGTGATGGCCATCATGCCCGCCCTGGCGGCATGGGTGGCTATCCCCTTCGGCCCCGAAGTGGCGCTGGCCAACGTCAACGCCGGCCTGCTGCTGATCATGGCCATCACGTCCATCGAAGTCTATGGCGTGATCATTGCCGGCTGGGCCTCCAACTCCAAGTACGCCTTCCTGGGCGCGCTGCGCGCCTCGGCGCAGATGGTCAGCTACGAGATCGCGCTGGGCTTCTGCTTCCTGGTGGTGATCATGGTCACGGGCAGCATGAATCTGACGCAGATCGTGCTGAGCCAGGGCCAGGGCCAGTTCGCCAGCATGGGTGCCAGCGTCCTGTCGTGGAACTGGCTGCCGCTGCTGCCGATCTTCGTGGTGTACCTGATCTCGGCCGTGGCCGAGACCAACCGCCACCCCTTCGACGTGGTCGAAGGCGAAGCCGAAATCGTGGCCGGCCACATGGTCGAGTACTCGGGCATGGGCTTTGCCATCTTCTTCCTGGCCGAGTACGCCAGCATGTGGCTGGTGTCCATCCTGGCCGTGATCATGTTCCTGGGCGGCTGGCTGCCTCCGTTCGACTTCCTGTCGTTCATCCCCGGATGGATCTGGCTGGCGGCGAAGACTTTCCTGGTCGTGTCCATGTTCATCTGGATCCGTGCCACCTTCCCGCGCTTTCGCTATGACCAGATCATGCGTCTGGGCTGGAAGATCTTCATTCCCGTCACCCTGGTGTGGCTGGTCATCGTGGGTGGCTGGATGCACTCGCCTTGGAACATCTGGAACTGAGCGGAGCAAGAATGTCTGCGGTTGCTGCTACCCCATTTTCGATCAAAGATTTCTTCAAGAGCTTCATGCTCTGGGAACTGGCCAAGGGCATGGCCCTGACTGGCCGCTACACCTTCCGCCGCAAGGTCACGGTGCAGTTCCCCGAAGAAAAGACACCTCTGTCGCCGCGTTTTCGCGGACTGCACGCCCTGCGCCGTTATGACAACGGCGAAGAGCGCTGCATCGCCTGCAAGCTGTGCGAAGCGGTCTGCCCGGCCATGGCCATCACCATCGAGTCCGATGTGCGTGACGACGGCTCGCGCCGCACCACGCGCTACGACATCGACCTGACCAAGTGCATCTTCTGCGGCTTCTGCGAGGAAAGCTGCCCGGTGGATTCCATCGTCGAGACGCATATCTTCGAATACCACGGAGAAAAGCGCGGCGACCTGTACTTCACCAAGGACATGCTGCTGGCCGTTGGCGATCGCTACGAACCCGAGATTGCCGCCGCCAAGGCTGCGGACGCCAAGTACCGCTGAAGCGGCTCCTTGATCACTTGAAAAGATTCGATCCATGGACGCCAAAACTGGTTTCTTCTATCTGTTCTCGGTCGTGCTGCTGTTTGCAGCCTTCCGGGTCGTCACGGCGCGCAACCCCGTGCACGCCGTGCTCAACCTGATCCTGGCCTTCTCGCAGGCTGCCGGCATCTGGCTTTTGCTCAAGGCCGAGTTCCTGGGCGTGACCCTGGTGCTGGTCTACCTGGGCGCCGTGATGGTGCTGTTCCTGTTCGTGGTGATGATGCTGGACATCCGCATCGACGCCGTGCGCCAGGGCTTCTGGAAGCATTTCCCCTTCGCTGCCCTGATCGGCGCACTGATCGCCTTTGAAATGGGCATGGTGCTGATGGGCGGCTTCAGCGGCGTCGAGGAGCCCAAGGCCATTGCGGCCACGGTCAACGCTGCCGGCCAGACCGTGCAGTACTCCAACACCCAGGCCCTGGGCAAGCTGCTGTACACCGAATACCTGTACCCCGTCGAGATCGCTGCCGTGATCCTGCTGGTGGCGATGATCGCCGCCATCGCCCTGACCCTGCGCAAGCGCAAGGACAGCAAGGCAGTGAACCCGGCCCAGCAGATCCGCGTGCGCGCAAAGGATCGCCTCGAGCTGGTCAAGGTGCCGGTCACCCAGGCGCCGCAGGCACCGGCCGCCGAGGCAACCCCCGCCGTGGAGACAAAAGCATGACGCTGACTTTGGGCCATTACTTGACGCTGGGCGCCATGCTGTTCGCGCTCTCCGTCGTTGGCATTTTTCTGAACCGCAAGAACCTGATCGTGCTGCTGATGGCCATCGAGCTGATGCTCCTGGCCGTCAACATGAACTTCGTGGCCTTCTCCAGCTATCTGGGTGACATGCACGGACAGGTGTTCGTGTTCTTCATCCTGACAGTGGCAGCGGCCGAGTCGGCCATCGGTCTGGCGATCCTGGTGCTTCTGTTCCGCAACAAGACCAGCATCAATGCGGAAGATCTCAACTCCCTCAAGGGTTGAGTCCGCCGTAACTTGCAAGGTTCTTAAGAATGAGTCAAACACTCTCTGCATCCATGCTCCTGGCGGTGCCGCTGGCACCGCTGGCGGGTTCCGCGCTCGCGGGTATCTGGGGCACGGCCTTCGGCGGCAACAAGATCGGTCGCGGCGGCAGCCATTCCCTCACGATTTTGGGCGTGCTGATCGCCTTCATCCTGTCGGCCATCACCTTCAACAGCGTGATCTTCGACGGGGCGCGCTTCGACCAGTCCATCTACACCTGGATGGAAATCGGCGGGCTGAAGATGGAAGTCGGTTTCCTGATCGACAGCATCACGGCCATGATGATGTGCGTGGTGACCTTCGTGTCGCTGATGGTGCACATCTACACCATCGGCTACATGCAGGAAGATGACGGCTACAACCGTTTCTTCTCCTACATCTCGCTGTTCACCTTCTCCATGTTGATGCTCGTCATGAGCAACAACCTGCTGCAGCTGTTCTTCGGCTGGGAAGCCGTGGGCCTGGTGTCGTATCTGCTGATCGGCTTCTACTACAACAAGCCCTCGGCCATCTTCGCCAACATGAAGGCCTTCCTGGTCAACCGCGTGGGCGACTTCGGCTTCATCCTGGGCATCGGCCTGATCGCTGCCTACACGGGCACCATGAACTATGGCGAGATCTTCGCCAAGCTGCCCGAGATCCAGAACACCCTGCTGCCGGGCACCGGCTGGCTGCTGGTGACGGTGACGGCCATCTGCCTGTTCATCGGCGCCATGGGCAAGTCGGCCCAGTTCCCGCTGCATGCCTGGCTGCCCGATTCGATGGAAGGCCCGACCCCCATCTCGGCACTGATCCACGCCGCCACCATGGTGACGGCCGGCATCTTCATGGTCTCGCGCATGTCGCCGCTGTACGAGCTGTCGGACACGGCGCTGAGCTTCATCCTGGTGATCGGCTCCATCACGGCGCTGTTCATGGGCGTGCTGGGCATCATCCAGAACGACATCAAGCGCGTGATCGCGTACTCCACGCTGTCGCAGCTGGGCTACATGACCGTGGCCCTGGGCGCCTCGGCCTACTCGGTGGCCGTGTTCCACCTGATGACCCACGCCTTCTTCAAGGCCCTGCTGTTCCTTGGCGCCGGCTCGGTGATCATGGGCATGCACCACAACCAGGACATCCGCTGGATGGGCGGCGTGCGCAAGTACATGCCCATCACCTGGATCACGTTCCTGCTGGGCAACCTGGCGCTGATCGGCACGCCGTTCTTCTCGGGCTTCTACTCGAAGGACGCCATCATCGAGGCCGTGCACGCCACCAACCTGCCGGGTGCTGGCTTCGCCAACTTCGCGGTGCTGGCCGGCGTGTTCATCACGGCCTTCTACTCCTTCCGCCTGTACTTCATCGTCTTCCACGGCAAGGAGCGCTACGACCAGAATCCCGATGCGCACCACCATGGCCACGATGACCACCACGCCCATGACGACCACCACGGCCATGGCCACGATGCCAAGCCGCATGAGTCGCCGCTGGTCGTGACCGGCCCTCTGATGCTGCTGGCCATCCCCTCGGTGGTGATCGGTGCCCTGGCACTGATGCCCATGCTGTTCGGTGATTTCTTCAAGGGCGTGATCCACGTCGATGGCAGCAAGCACGGCGCCATGGCCGAGCTGGCCGAGAAGATCCACGGCTGGGTGCCCATGGCGCTGCACGGCTTCACGGCCGCGCCGTTCTGGCTGGCACTGGCAGGCGTCGTCGTCTCCTACCTGTTCTACATGGTCAAGCCCGAAGTGCCTGCCGCCATCAAGTCGTCCATGCAGAAGATCGGTGTCTACCAGGCACTGGAAGGCAAGTACGGCGTGGACTGGGTCTACGAGAACATCTTCGCCCGCGGCGCACGCGCCTTCGGCAGCTTCTTCTGGAAGGTCGGCGACCAGGCCATCATCGATGGCGGCATCGTCAACGGCTCGTGGAAGCTCATCGGCCGCATCGGCCAGTGGGTGCGCAAGCTGCAGTCGGGCTATCTCTATCACTACGCGTTGGTCATGCTGCTGGGCGTGTTCGCTCTCATGACGTATTTCGTGTGGCTCAACAAGTAGTAGGGGAAGAACAAAAATGCATTGGTTGAGTCTTTCAATCTGGGTGCCGATCGCCTTCGGCGCCCTCCTGCTGGCCCTGGGCCGCGAGGATCAGGTCAAGGCAGTGCGCTGGCTGGCCCTGGTCGGCGCGCTGGCAGGCCTGGCCGTCACGCTGCCGCTGATACAGCAGTTCGACAACAGCACGGCTGCCATGCAGTTCGTGGAGAAGGCGCTGTGGATCGAGCGTTTCAACATCCACTACCACCTGGGCGTGGATGGCATCTCGTTCTGGTTCGTGCCGCTGACCGCCTTCATCACCGTGATCGTCGTGATCGCGTCGTGGGAGAACATCACCGAGCGCGTGAACCAGTACATGGGCGCCTTCCTGATCCTGTCCGGCCTGATGGTCGGCGTGTTCAGCGCGCTGGACGGCCTGCTGTTCTACGTGTTCTTCGAGGCCACGCTGATCCCGATGTACCTGATCATCGGCATCTGGGGCGGTCCCAACCGCATCTATGCGGCCTTCAAGTTCTTCCTGTACACGCTGATGGGTTCGCTGCTGACCCTGGTCGCCGTGATCTACCTGTACACCCAGTCGGGTGGCAGCTTCGAGATCCTCGACTGGCACAAGCTGCCGCTGTCCATGACGGCCCAGACGCTGATCTTCTTCGCCTTCTTCGCGGCCTTTGCCGTGAAGGTGCCGATGTGGCCGGTCCACACCTGGCTGCCCGACGTGCACGTGGAAGCGCCCACCGGCGGCTCCGCCGTGCTGGCCGCCATCATGCTGAAGCTGGGCGCCTACGGTTTCCTGCGCTTTTCCATGCCCATCGCACCCGATGCCTCGCACAAGTGGGCCTGGCTGGTCATCGCCCTGTCGCTGATCGCCGTGATCTACGTGGGCGTGGTCGCCCTGGTGCAAAAGGACATGAAGAAGCTGGTGGCCTACTCGTCCGTGGCCCACATGGGCTTCGTGACCCTGGGCTTCTTCATCTTCAATCCGCTGGGCATTGCTGGCGGCATCGTGCAGATGATTGCCCACGGCTTCGTGTCGGGCGCCATGTTCCTGTGCATCGGCGTGCTCTACGACCGCGTGCACTCGCGTGAAATCGCTTCCTACGGCGGCGTGGTCAACACCATGCCCAAGTTCGCGGCCTTCGCGCTGCTGTTCGCCATGGCCAACTGCGGCCTGCCCGCGACGGCCGGCTTCGTCGGCGAGTGGATGGTGATCCTGGGCGCCGTGCAATACAACTTCTGGATCGGCCTGGGCGCTGCCACGGCGCTGATCTTCGGCGCGGCCTACACGCTGTGGATGTACAAGCGCGTCTACCTGGGTCCTGTCACCAATGACAATGTGCGCGGCCTGACCGACATCGGCAACCGCGAGTTCCTGGTGCTGGGTCTGCTGGCCATCGCCGTGCTGTACATGGGCCTGTATCCCAAGCCCTTCACTGACGTGATGGATGTGTCCGTGGCCGAGCTGCTCAAGCATGTGGCCATGAGCAAGCTGCAGTGACCAGACTGAAACGAGAGAATCGAGATGATTGACAACATCAGCTGGCTGGCCATCTATCCGGAGATCCTTCTCCTGGTCATGGCCTGCGTGATCGCCCTGGTGGACCTGGGCGTCAAAAGCCCGCGCCGCACGGGCACCTATGTTCTGACACTGCTGACCCTGGGCGTGGTGGCCGTCCTGCAAGGCATGTATGCCTCCAGTGGCAACACGTTCTATGGCTGGGGCAACATGGTCGTCTCCGACGCCATGGGCAACTGGCTCAAGTGTTTCGCCACCGTGGCCATGATGGTCACCCTGGTCTACGGCCGACCCTATGCCGCTGACCGCGACATGCTGCGCGGCGGCGAGCTCTTCACGTTGGCCATGCTCGCGCTGCTGGGCATGTTCATCATGATCTCGGGCAACAACTTCCTGGTCATCTACCTGGGCCTGGAGCTGCTGACGCTGTCCAGCTACGCCCTGGTGGCGCTGCGCCGCGACCACACGGCTTCGGTCGAGGCCGCGATGAAGTACTTCGTGCTTGGCGCCATGGCCAGCGGCTTCCTGCTGTACGGCATGTCCATGCTCTACGGCGCGACCGGCTCGCTGGACATCGGCCAGGTGTTCAAGGCCATCAACTCGGGCGAAATCAAGCACCAGGTGCTGGTGTTCGGCCTGGTCTTCGTGGTCTCCGGCCTGGCCTTCAAGCTGGGCGTGGTTCCCTTCCACATGTGGGTCCCCGACGTGTACCAGGGCGCTCCCACGGCCATCACCACCATGATCGGTGGCGCGCCCAAGCTGGCGGCCTTCGCCATCGTCATCCGCCTGCTGGTGGACGGCCTGCTGCCGCTGGCCATCGACTGGCAGCAGATGCTGGCCGTGCTTGCCATTGCCTCTCTGCTGGTCGGCAACCTGGCCGGCCTGCAGCAGACCAACCTCAAGCGCATGCTGGCCTACTCGACCATCTCGCAGATGGGCTTCGTACTGCTGGGCCTGATGTCGGGTGTGGTCGACGGCAAGGTCGATCCGGCCACCGTCGAGAACGCCTACAGCTCGGCCATGTTCTACGTGGTGACCTATGTGCTGACCACGCTGGCCGCCTTCGGCGTGATCCAGCTGCTGGCCCGCGAAGGCTTCGAGAGCGAAGAGGTCGCCGACTTTGCCGGCCTGAACCAGCGCAGCCCGCTGTATGCCGGCGTGATGGCGATCTGCCTGTTCTCCATGGCCGGCATTCCGCCCCTGGTCGGCTTCTACGCCAAGCTGTCGGTGCTGCAGGCGCTGGTGGCTTCGGGCCACAGCCTGTACATCGCCCTGGCCGTGTTCGCCGTGGTCATGTCGCTGATCGGCGCCTTCTACTACCTGCGCGTCGTCAAGGTCATGTACTTCGATGAGCCCATCACCGCCACCAGCGTTTCCGCTTCGCTGGACGTGCGCGTGGTGCTGACCCTCAATGGCGCCCTGGTGCTGGGTCTGGGCATCCTGCCCGGCGGCCTGATGGCCCTGTGCGCCGACGCCGTCGTGCGCGCCCTGGCTTCCTGATCCACTTTCCCTGTGCAGGGCCTTGCGCGCAAGGCCCTGCGGTGAGGACATCGGCTTGTCGCAAACCGCTTCGATCTGGCTCGTGATATTGGCTGCCCTTGTGGCAGCCAATTTGCCTTTCTTCAACCCCCGCTGGCTGCAGCTGGGGCCGCTGCGCACCCAGCGCAAGCCGCTGGCCCTGTGCCTGCTGGAGATGGTGCTGCTGTACTTCATCGTCGGCGGCGTGGCGCTGCTGCTGGAGCGCCGCGTGGGGCAGATTGCACCCCAGGGCTGGGAGTTCTATGCCATCACGGGGGCGTTGTTCCTGACACTGGCATTCCCGGGTTTCGTCTATCGTTTCCTGATTCACCGCCGCGGCTGAGGCCGCGGTGCCGGTTGCTTCATGGATGAGGGTGCGCGATGAAAGTGCTCGACCTCCATTGCCCGCAGGGCCATCTCTTCGAGGGCTGGTTCGCCTCGGAAGAGGATTTCCAGAGCCAGCTGCAGCGCCAGCTGGTGCTGTGCCCCGTCTGCGGCCACAGCGACATCACCAAGCGCCTGAGCGCCCCCCGCATCAATCTTGGCGCCAAGCCTGCAAGCTTGCCCCCGGCTGCGGCGGCAGAGCCTGCTGCAGCCGCCTCGGACGCCAGCTCGGCAGCCGCTGCTTCAACGGCCATGCCGCCCCAGGCGCGTGAGCAATTGCAGGCCATGCAGGCCGCCTGGCTGCAGTGGTCGCGCAAGGTCGCGCAGCAGACCGAGGACGTGGGCGAACGCTTTGCCGATGAAGCCCGCCGCATGCACTATGGCGAGACCGAAGAGCGCGCCATCCGCGGCAAGGCCAGTCCCGAGCAGGCCATGCAATTGCTGGACGAAGGCATTGCCGTGGTTCCATTGGCCTTGCCGCAAGGCAGCAAGGAAACGCTGCAGTAACTTGCTCCGGGCACATGCTGTCTTGGTGGCGACAATTGCGCTCATGGCGATCGATCGCCAATTCCCATGCCAGGCAATCACCTGGTGCTATTAATTGAATAGCGCTTTGAGTCGCTTTGTCGCCATTCAATTGATGGGGCGACAAACCCAAGCATATCCGCGGCTTTTCGCATAGTGACTGAGCAGGCCACAGGGAGATTGCCCACCTGGGTGTTTCCCGTAAGGCAGCAGACATTGGTCGCTGTCTGCCAAGCCGCAAAAAGGGTAGTTTGCTATCTCTTTGGAAGCGCTCTGGCCTTCCGCGTGGGCGTCGCCGGGCCGAGGTGATGGAGAACCCTAGGGCCCGCCTGCAGCCGCGGCGCCTTGCAGCCCCGTGACTGCTTGATTATTTCAAGTGTGAGTGGTTGCTTCTTGTTTTTGCGGCGACTCGTCTTGATGCGCCATGCTGCAGTGCGGGGCAGGGCCTGTGCTTAGGAGCACCTACGTAGGCGTTTTCCCGCTGCGGTGCACAACGTCGGCAAGCCTACGATGCGTCCGACCCTGCACAACGCCCACCAGAGCCTCTGGCGACGCGTTGGCGGCTGGCAGCATCAACGGAGCAGGCGAAGCGCACATGAGCGACGTTATTCTCGAAACCCGGAACCTGACCAAAGAGTTCAAGGGATTTACGGCGGTGAGCAAGGTGGACCTTTCGGTGCGCCGCGGCTCCATCCATGCCTTGATCGGCCCCAATGGCGCAGGCAAGACCACCTGCTTCAATCTGCTGACCAAGTTCCTGGAGCCCACCTCCGGCACCATCCGTTTCAACGGCGAGGACATCACGCAGGAGGCGCCGGCGCAGATCGCGCGCCGTGGCGTGATCCGGTCCTTCCAGATCTCGGCCGTCTTCCCGCATTGCACGCTGCTGGAGAACGTGCGCATCGGCCTGCAGCGCAAGCTGGGCACCGAGTTCCATTTCTGGCGCAGCGAAAAAAGCCTGTCCATGCTCAATGACCGCGCCATGCAGCTGCTGTCCGAAGTCGGCCTGCAGGACCTGGCCGACGAGGTCACCGTCAACCTGCCCTATGGCCGCAAGCGCGCGCTGGAGATCGCCACCACTCTGGCCATGGAGCCCGAGCTGATGCTGCTGGACGAGCCCACCCAGGGCATGGGCCACGAAGACGTGGACCGCGTGACCCAGCTGATCAAGAAGGTCTCGGCAGGCCGCACGATTCTCATGGTGGAGCACAACATGAAGGTGATCTCCACCATCGCCGACCGCATCACGGTGCTGCAGCGCGGTGCCGTGCTGGCCGAGGGGCCATACGAGGAAGTTTCGCGCAACCCGCAAGTGATGGAAGCGTATATGGGCACCACCGACGGCCAGTTGCAGGGAGCGCATTGAGATGACTGCACCGGCATTGGAAATCAAGGGCCTGCAGGCCTGGTATGGCGAATCCCATGTGCTGCACGGCATGGACCTGGTGGTCCAGCCCGGCGAGGTGGTCACGCTGCTGGGGCGCAACGGCGCGGGCCGCACGTCCACGCTGCGCGCCATCATGGGGCTGACGGGCGCACGCAAGGGCTCGATCAGGATCAATGGCGTGGAGGCCATCCACCTGCCCACGCACCGCATTGCCCACCTGGGCGTGGGCTACTGCCCGGAAGAGCGCGGCATCTTCTCCAGCCTCTCGTGCGAGGAGAACCTGATGCTGCCGCCGCCGCTCAAGACCGGCCAGCAGGGCATGAGCGTGGACGAGATCTACGCCATGTTCCCCAACCTGGCCGAGCGCCGCCACAGCCAGGGCACGCGCCTGTCGGGCGGCGAGCAGCAGATGCTGGCGGTGGCGCGCATTTTGCGTACCGGCGCGCGGCTGCTGCTGCTCGACGAGATCTCCGAAGGCCTGGCCCCCGTCATCGTGCAGGCGCTGGCCCGCATGATCACCATGCTGCGCACCAAGGGCTACACCGTGGTGATGGTGGAGCAGAACTTCCACTTCGCGGCGCCGCTGGCCGACCGCTTCTACGTGGTCGAGCACGGCCATGTGGTCGAGCGTTTCGGCGCGGCCGAGCTGCAGGCCAAGATGCCCGTGCTCAACGAACTGCTCGGAGTCTGACCCGGATATCCATCGTGGCTGGCGCCTGGGGCTCGCCGGCTGCATTCCTGCCATGGCCCTGTGACAAAAAACCCAAGACATCAACGCGAAGGAGACACCAATGAAAGCAAAACTGACCGCACTGTCGTGCATGCTGGCCGCCGCCGGCCTGGCCAGCCCGCTTGCCATGGCACAGGAGAAGGTGAAGATCGGCTTCGTGACCGACATGTCCAGCCTGTATGCGGACGTGGAAGGCAAGAACGCCGTCACCGCCATGCAGATGGCCATCGATGACTTCGGCGGCAAGGTGCTGGGCCAGCCCATCGAGCTGCTGAGCGCCGACCACCAGAACAAGGCCGACATCGCCGCCTCCAAGGTGCGCGAGTGGGTGGACACGCAGGGTATCTCGCTGGTGTTCAGCGGCACCAACTCCGGCACGGCCCTGGCGGTCTCGCAGGTGGCCAATGAGAAAAAGCGCGTGCACTTCAACAGCGGCGCAGGCTCGTCGGCGCTGACCAACGAGCAGTGCAATCCCTACACCGTGCACTACGCCTATGACACCGTGGCCCTGGCCAAGGGCACGGGCACGGCCGTGGTGGAGCGCGGCGGCAAGGACTGGTTCTTCCTGACGGCAGACTACGCCTTCGGCCACGCGCTGGAGAACGACACCACGGCGGTGATCAAGGCCAAGGGCGGCAAGGTGGTGGGCGGCGTCAAGCATCCGCTCAACGCCTCGGACTTCTCGTCCTTCCTGCTGCAGGCGCAGGCCTCCAAGGCCCAGATCCTGGGCCTGGCCAATGCCGGTGGCGACACCATCAACGCCATCAAGGCGGCCAAGGAATTCGGCATCAACAAGAGCATGAAGACCGTGGGCCTGCTGGTGTTCCTGACCGACATCCACAGCCTGGGCCTGAAGAACACCGAAGGCATGCAGTTCACCACCAGCTGGTACTGGGACCAGAACGACGCGGCGCGCAAGTTCGCCGAGCGCTTCTTTGCCAAGACCAAGCGCATGCCCACCTCCATCCAGGCCGCCGACTACTCGGCCGTGACCAGCTACCTCAAGGCCGTGCAGGCCGTGAAGTCCACGGATGCCGACAAGGTCATGGCCCATCTCAAGAGCACGCCCATCGACGACTTCTACGGCAAGGGCTCGATCCGTCCCGACGGCACCTTTGCCCACGACATGTACCTGGTCGAGGTCAAGAAGCCCGCCGAGTCCAAGAAGCCCTGGGACTACCTGAAGGTCGTGGCCACGCTGCCCGCCGACCAGGTCTGGACTACCAAGGCCGAGACCAAGTGCGCGCTGTGGAAGTAACGCTGCGCCGCCACTGACCCCCAACCGCCACCCGGCCAACCACGACAGCTGCATCCCATGGAAATCTTTGGTGTTTCCCTGCCAGGCCTGATGAGCCAGCTCCTTCTGGGGCTGGTCAACGGCTCGTTCTACGCCATCCTCAGCCTGGGGCTGGCGGTGATCTTCGGCCTGCTCAACGTGATCAACTTCGCCCACGGCGCGTTGTTCATGCTGGGCGCCATGGTCACCTGGATGGCCATGAGCTACTTCAACATCAACTACTGGGTGATGCTGGTGCTGTCGCCGCTGCTGGTGGGCCTGCTGGGGGTGCTGATCGAGCGCTTCCTGTTGCGCTGGATCTACAAGCTCGACCATCTCTACGGCCTGCTGCTGACCCTGGGCCTGTCGCTGCTGATCGAGGGCCTGTTCCGCTCGGTCTACGGCGTCTCGGGGCTGGGCTATGACACGCCCGAGCTGCTGGAGGGCGCGACCAACCTGGGCTTCATGATCCTGCCCAACTACCGCGCCTGGGTGGTGCTGGCCTCCATCGTGGTCTGCGTGGCCACCTGGTTCATGATCGAGAAGACGCGCATCGGCGCCTACCTGCGGGCCGGCACCGAGAACCCGCGCCTGGTCGAGGCCTTCGGCGTCAACGTGCCCGTGATGATCACGCTGACCTATGCCTTCGGCGCGGCGCTGGCGGCGTTTGCCGGCGTGCTGGCGGCGCCCGTCTACCAGGTCACGCCGCTGATGGGGCAGAACCTCATCATCGTGGTCTTCGCCGTGGTGGTGATCGGAGGCATGGGCTCCATCATGGGCTCCATCCTCACCGGCCTGGGCCTGGGGGTGATCGAGGGCCTGACCAAGGTCTTCTGGCCCGAGGCATCGTCCACCGTGGTGTTCTTCATCATGGTCATCGTTTTGCTCATCCGCCCCGCCGGCCTGTTCGGCAAAGAGAAATAACAAGAACGAGGACAAGGGGCCGACCACATGAAATCCAAGACTCTCGTTCAACGCATTGCCCCCTGGGGCTATGGCCTGCTGCTGCTGGGCCTGCTGGCGGCGCCCCTGCTGGGCGCGTATCCGGTGTTCGTGATGAAGCTCATGTGCTTCGCACTGTTCGCCTCGGCCTTCAACCTGCTGCTGGGCTACACGGGCCTGCTGTCCTTCGGCCACGCGGCCTTCCTGGGCGGCGCGGCCTATGTGACGGGCTACGCCATCAAGGGCTGGGGCTTCACGCCCGAGCTGGCCATGCTGGCCGGCACGGCCGGCGGCGCGCTGCTGGGGCTGATCTTCGGCTGGCTGGCTATCCGCCGCCAGGGCATCTACTTTTCCATGATCACGCTGGCGCTGGCCCAGATGCTGTTCTTCGTGTGCCTGCAGGCGCCCTTCACGGGCGGCGAGGACGGGCTGCAGGGCGTGCCGCGCGGCAAGCTGTTCGGCCTCATCGACCTGGCCAGCGACATGACCATGTACTACGTCACGCTGGTCATCGTGGTCCTGGCCTTCCTGCTGATCGTGCGCACCATCCACTCGCCCTTCGGCCAGGTGCTCAAGGCCATCAAGGAGAACGAGCCGCGCGCGACCTCGCTGGGCTACGACGTGGCGCGCTTCAAGCTGCTGGCCTTCGTGATCTCGGCCGCGCTCACGGGCCTGGCCGGTTCGCTCAAGACCGTGGTGCTGGGCTTTGCCACGCTGTCGGATGTGCACTGGACCACCTCCGGCCACGTGATCCTGATGACGCTGATGGGCGGCCTGGGCACGCTGTCCGGCCCCATCCTGGGATCGGCCGTGGTGGTCATGCTGGAGAACAAGATCGGCGAGTTCGGCCTCTTCCTGCAGCGCCTCACGGGCGTGGAGTGGTTCTCCACGCTGGGCGAGTCGGTGACCATCGTCACGGGCCTGATCTTCGTGGTCTGCGTGCTGCTGTTCCGCAAGGGCATCATGGGCGAGCTGATCGTCCGGCTGCAGAAAAAGCGTACCCCTTGAGAGCCGGGTTGGGACGGTTTCAAGGGGGTGGGCTACGTGCCCATGCTGTTGACTGCCATAGCTACAACTGCAGCGGCCGGGCGTAGCCCGTCATCTCCAGGTATCCCTGACCGGCTCGCGCCTCCTGGCCCGGGCCGGTGGGCTTTTGCAGGCTGCACAGGCCCTCCCAGTAGATGGCGCCGGTGGAGGCGCTGCTGTCCAGCTCCTGGTCATCGACCAGGGCGTTCACGGTGAAGCGGCCTGCGGGCGTGTCCACCTGCCATTGCACGGGGTAGCGCGCGCCGCTGGCGGGGCTGCTCCAGTGGCGCCGTGGTGTGAACTGCACGGCATCGTGGGCGAAGACCTGTACCTTGCCATCGGCGTCGCGCAGCGAGCCTCCGGCCCACAGCGCGCTGCCATCGCTGCGGCGCACTCGGAAGGCCGTGAGCGCGCCGCCGTCGAACAGGTTCATGCCTATCCAGTCCCAGCCCACGGCCTCGGGGTGCAGCAGGGCCTGGCTCCATTCATGGTCCAGCCAGGCGCGGTTGTCGCCGGGCTCGCGTGCGGCTTCTATCGCCATGCGCTGGCCTGCCAGCTCCAGCGTGCCGCTCACCTGCAGCTGCGGGCGGCTGTAGTAGTAGCTGGCCTGCTCGGGTTCGGGACCCTTGCGCGACAGGCCGGCGCGGCCCTGCAGCAAGGGGGGCAGGCGGGTGTCAAAGCGCAGGTCCAGGGCGAATGTGCTGCTGCGCAGGCGCGTGGTATAGCGCTCGGCAGCGCCTTCATCGGTGCGGGCCAGCGACCAGTCCTGCAGCCGCACGTCGGCATCGGCCTCGCTGGCCTGGGCAATGCCGAAGCCTGCGCGCGCAATGCGCTGGTCGTGGTGCAGGCGAGCGCCCTGCACATCGCACAGCGCCGCATGGGCAAACAGCAACTGGCGCGCCGCAAAGGCGGAGCGCAACTCCTGCGTGGCCTGCACGCGCGACCGGAAGAAGGTGATCTGGAAACCCCAGGCCCGGCCCGCCGCGCGTGCCTGGCCGGTGATGTACCACCACTCGGTGCGCAGCTCCGGGTGGCTACCGTGGTCGCGCGGAAAAACCAGCGTGCGTGGCGGCAGTGCCTGGGCGGGCAGTCCTGCCGCCCCCAGGCCCAGGCCGGCAGCCAGGCCCAGCAGATGGCGGCGGGGCAGGGGCATCATGGATCAGCTTTGCAACTGCGCGATGCGCGCCTGGGCCGGCCCGCAGTCGCCGATGCGCTGCATCACCCAGTCCGCATCATGGTAGGTGGGCAGGTAGCGCTCGCCCGCATCGCACAGCAGCGAAAGAATGGAGCCCTGCTCGCCGCGCTGGCGCATCTCGCTGGCCAGCCTGAGCATGGCCACGTAGTTGGTGCCCGTGGACGGCCCCACGCGCCGGCCCAGCAGTGTGGACAGGCTGCGCATGGCGGCCAGGGAATCGCAGTCCGCCACTTCCTCCATGCGGTCCACCAGCGTGCGCACGAAGCTGGGCTCCACGCGCGGGCGGCCTATGCCCTCGATGCGCGAGCCCGGCGCGGTGAGGGTGGCATCGCCCGTGCGGTGGTAGGCGGCGAACACCGAGCCCTCGGGGTCGGCCACGCAGATGCCCGTGGCATGGCGCTGGAAACGCACGTAGCGGCCGATGGTGGCACTGGTGCCGCCCGTGCCCGCGCCCACCACGATCCAGCGCGGCACGGCATGGCGCTCGCGCCGCATCTGGGTGAACATGCTCTCCGCAATATTGTTGTTGCCACGCCAGTCGGTGGCGCGCTCGGCATAGGTGAACTGGTCCATGTAGTGGCCGCCGGCCTGCGCGGCCACGGCGCGTGCCTCGTCATAGACCTGGGCGGCGCTGTCCACCAGATGGCAGCGGCCGCCGTAGAACTCGATCAGTGCAATCTTCTCCACCGAGGTGCTGCGCGGCATCACGGCCACGAAGGGCAGGCCCAGCAGGCGCGCGAAGTAGGCCTCGCTCACGGCCGTGGAGCCGCTCGATGCCTCGACGATGGTCGATCCCTCGTGCACCCAGCCATTGCACAGCGCATAGAGAAACAGCGAGCGCGCCAGCCGGTGCTTGAGGCTGCCCGTGGGATGGGTGGATTCGTCCTTGAGGTAGAGATCGATCCCCAGGTCGGCAAAGCCGGGCAGGGGCAGCGGTATCAGGTGCGTGTCGGCACTGCGCTGGTAGTCGGCCTCGATGCGGTTGATGGCTTCATGCAGCCAGGGGGAGGTGGTGTGCGGCATGGCGGCCATTGTCGCAGGCCGCCCGGCCCAGGCGGCTACAGGCCATAGAAGGGGCGATTGGCCTCGATGCGTGCCTGCTCGCTGGCAGGGTAGCGGCGTTCGGCCAGCAACTGCTGCAGCGCGGCGCGGCCCAGGTCGCGCAGCGGGGTGTAGAAGGCGCTGACGGCCAGCTCGTCCAGTGCGCGCCAGGCATAAACCTGGGCGTCGATGAACAGGATGTCCTCGGCCGGGCGCGGCAGCGCGGCGGCCTGGCGCGCATAGAGGCAGGCCAGGGCGAACTCGGACCGCTCGCGGTGGTAGCGCGCCAGCTCGCACAGGGGCTCGGCCCGCTGCGGTCGCGCGGCATAGGCGGTGAGATAGGCCTCGCGCACGGAGACTGGCTCGGCGCCCGAGCGCTCCAGCAGCACGCCGATCTGGAACAGCGCAAACCACTGCTCCTCGGCCCAGCCGCCCATGGCGGCGCGCTGCCGGTACCACTGCAGGCTGGACTCGATCTGGCCTGCGTCGCGGTGGCTTTGCGCCAGATAGAACACGTTGCGCGTGTTGCCGGGCTGCTCGCGCACGGCCTTCTCGAGCACGGCGATGTCGCGCAGGTAGGTCTGCGGGTCCCGCGCCCGCGCGCCGTCGTGCGAGACATCGATGTACGGCCCCGCCAGCATCTGCCAGGCCTGGTGCGCCGGGGCGGTCAGGTACTCGTGCAGCACGCCTTCCCAGCGCCAGTCCACGCGCGTGGCGATCAGCGCATTGCGCTGGTATTCGGTGCCCGCCATGTGGCAGGACAGCATGCAGCCGTCCGCCTCCAGCGCCGGCCATGCAAAGCCTTCGGGCACGCGCAGCTGCTCGTCGGCATCAATGAACAGCAGGTAGTCACCGTGCGGCCGCGCCAGCTCCAGCGCCTCGTTGCGGTTGTGGGCGAAGTCCACCCAGGGCCGCTCGTGCAGGCTGCCGGGTATGCCCTCCATGCACTGGCGCACCAGGTCCTGCGTGCCATCGCTGGAGCCCGTGTCCACGATCACCCAATGGTCCACCCACGGCTTGACCGAGGCCAGGCAACGCGCGATCACCGGGGCCTCGTTCTTGACGATCATGTTCAGGCAGATATGGACGCGGCGCGCAGGTCGCATAGCGAGCTCACTGGCAGGAGGCCACCACGATCAAACCGGTAACCGCCGTATTGAAGGCCTGGGTGCCAACCAACTGCACAGTCATGGTGTCGCCTGGTGCGTAAGTGGCGGGGCCGGACACATCACATGTGGGGTTGGCATTGGAAAGCGTACAGATTGGCACGCCCGACACATTGGAGAAGTTCTCGTTCACGCCTCGACGCAGCTGCAGCGTCAGGCTCAACGCCCTGTTCTCTGTCAGCATGGCGCGCAATGAAGCATTGGTGCATGAGGTGTGTACCATGCGCTGCGCATCGGTCTCGAATGTGTTACCGCCGCCGTTGGCAAACAAATAAATTGTGCCGTTGCCAGCGCTGTTGCCGCGGGCAGGAGTTGTATACGTCTGGAAAAACCCACCCGAGCCTGCAGGCCCCTGGACTCCTGCAGGGCCTGTGGGGCCTTGAAGTCCAGCTCCTGTGGCACCCGTCACGCCCTGGATGCCCTGGATTCCCTGAATGCCTTGCGCGCCCTGGGGCCCTGTGGGACCTGTGTCACCCTGGGCCCCTGTCACGCCCGTAGCCCCTGTCATGCCGGTCGGGCCCGTCGGGCCGGTTGCACCCGTGGCCCCTGTAGGTCCGGTGGGTCCAGTCGCGCCAGTGGCCCCCGTCGAACCCGTGGTGCCTGGGGTGCCCGCACCGGTGGCCCCAGTCGGACCAGTGACTCCCGTTGCGCCTGTCGGTCCAGCCACCCCCGTGGCGCCGGTCACGCCTGCTGGGCCTGTTGCCCCTGTGGCGCCGGTCGCACCTGTGGCTCCCGTAGCGCCAGTTGCCCCGCCGCCCACACCCGGCGCGCAATGCACCAATTGCCCCGTGGCGCCGTCAACGCACAGCAGCTGGTTGCCAGTGGCTGCATCGGCAGGCAGGGCTGGTACCAGCACCTCCCCTGTGTTCTGTACCCGCAAGCGTTCGGCCCCCGCAGAATTCTTGATCACGAAATTGCCACCGGCCGGCATAGTGATGCTCACGTCGGCGGCATGGGCTGCCGGGCTGAAGATTCCCGCGCTGATGCACAGCGACCAGAGAAGGCGGGGAGGGATGGGGAAGTTGCGACGGTCCATGGTTCAGATGCTGCTTGGATGAATACGCGCGGAAAGCCGGCACCCGCGTGGCGGGAGCCAGGATGGAAGAAGAATGGGCCGGCCCAGGGGCCGGATGCCGGGGCGCCCGGCCTGCTCAGAGGCGTGTTGCGCGGCGCTGGCGATGCAGGGCCATGCCGCCGAGCAGCAGGCTCATCAGCATCAGCCCATAGGTGCTGAGCGTGGGGATGCTGGCCGGAGCCGTCACCACAGGCGCTCCGATCTGCACGTTGCCAGGCACCACGCTGCCGCTGCTGTTGACCAGGGTCGCCGACGGCCCCATGGTCACCACGGCGGTGCCAGGGCCGGAAGAGGTCAGTACCACCGGCCTGCCAGGAGAGCCCAGGGTAAGGGTGCCCAGCACCGTGAGGTTGGTGCCTGCCGGCAAAACGATGGTGGGAGGCGTTGCGCTGGTGCTGATCAGCGTGAGGTCCTTGACGACGATGTTGCCGCCCAGTTGCAGGGTGGAGCCGGGGGCGCACGAGTCCGACAGCACCACGCTGCTGGTGCCCAGGTTCAACGGCACGGTGCTGGTGAGATCGCCGCTGACGTTGAGCTGGCCCCCTGTTCCGGTGACCGTCGCGCCGGTGTCGAAGCTGAAGGATCCCGTGTCGAAGGTCCCTGTTCCCAGTGTCAAGTCGCCCTGCATGATGACCGCGGTGCAAGGCAACTGGAACGAACCGCCGGCCAGATCGATGCTGGAGCCAGGAGGGAAAACGATCTGCCCCCACGCCGAGCCGCACAGTGCCGTGCCCAGGGCCAGCGACGCAGCCCAACGTTTTCCGAAACCTGCCATGAGTCCGATCTCCCGAATCCAGGCGGTGATGTGCCTGGTCTGATTTGTCGAGGCAGGGGGCCTTCTATGTAGGTCGTGTCCCGCCGAATTCGGGCAGATGATCAGATAGAAATTAATTCTTCTGTAAGAAAAATTAACAATTGATTGGGTGGTTTCATTTTCATTTGGCTATCGGTATGTGGCTGGGGATGGGGTTTACCAATCCTCCTTGACCGCCAGCACTGCCTCGCGCCCTGCAGCCGCACGCCCGGCCAGCCAGGCCGTCAGCGTGCCTGCCGCGATCACGCTGGCAGCCAGCGCCAAAAGGCGGGGCCAGGGCAGGGACAGCTCCATGGTCCAGTGAAAGCTTTGCGGATTCACCACATGCACCAGGATCACGGCCACACCCAGGCCCAGCAGGCTGCCCGCGATGGCGCCCGCCGTGGTCCAGGCCATGCCTTCGCCGGCCACCACGGCCAGGATGTCGCGCCGCGTCAGGCCCAGGTGGGCGAGCAGGCCGAATTCCTTGCGCCGTGCCAGCACCTGGGCGCTGAAGCTGGCCGCGATGCCGAACAGGCCGATGCCGATGGCCACGGCCTGCAGCCAGTAGGTCACGGCAAAGCTGCGGTCGAAGATGCGCATGGAGCGCTCGCGCAGCGCGCCGCTGCTGGCGAACTCCAGGGCCTGCGCGGCGCCCGGCCCGGTCATCAGCGACTGGATGCGCGCCTGAAGCTGCTGCGCCGTGGCTGTGTCGTCGCCGTCCGGCCAGATGGCGATTTCGGTGGGGCCTGCCGTGGTGGCGCTGCCCTTGGCGAGCTGTTGGTAGTCGTCCCAGTCCATGGCGATGGCGCCGAACTGGCGCACATAGTCGCGCCAGATGCCGGCCACAAACACGCGGGAATCTTCGGACGGCAGGGCCTGGGCCAGCAGCGGCCACTCCTGGCCCGGCCGCACGCCATAGAGTTGGGCCACGGCTTCACTGACATAGACGGGCGTGCTGCCAGCGGGCGCTTGCACGGGGCCTTGTATCCACGGCAACTGCTGGCCCTGGGGGCCATGCAGCGGACGCAGCAGCAGGCTGACGGCGGGGCGATCCGGGCTGAGCCACAGGCTGGTGCTGCGCATGGGCTGGGCGCGCTGCACGCCAGGCAGGGCGGCAATGCGCGGGGCCAGATCGGCGGGCAGGGGCGCGGCATCGGCACGGCCTGCGCTGCCGGCCGTGCGCAGGTACAGCGGGGCGGGCAGCACGGCGTCCAGCCAGGCGATCATGCTGTCCCTGAAGCTGGCCACCATCACGGTCAGCGCCACGGCCAGGCTCAGGCTGGCCACCACGCCGCCCACGGCCACCGTGGTGCTGCGGCGCATGCGCCGTGCGCGTTCCACGGGCAGCAGGGCCAGCGGCTGGCGCAGCAGCGATTGCGGCACCAGGCGCAACAGCTGGCCCAGCAACCAGGGCAGGGCGGCCATGCCGCCCAGCAGCAGCAGGGCCACGGCGGCATAGGCGGCCAGGGGAATGCCGGCCACGGGCGGCACAAAGGCCAGGGCCACGCTGGCTGCCATCAGCAGCAGGGCTGGCAGGCCGCGCGCCGCGCGTTCGGAGCCCGCGCCCTGGCCCTTGAGCGTGGCGGCGGGCGGCAACTCCATGGCCTGGCGCGCCGGCCACCAGCCGCCAGCCACGGTGGCGGCCACGCCCAGCAGGCCAAAGGTCAGCGCGGCGCTGGCGCTCCACTGCAGCGCGGGCTGCACGCCGGCAAAGTAGCCGCCGCCCAGGTCACCGCCCAGCAGGTGCAGGGCCAGCCAGGCCAGTCCCGCGCCCAGCGCAATGCCGGCCGCGCTGCCCACCATGCCCAGCAGCAGCGATTCCAGCAGCACCAGGCCCAGGCGCTGGCGCGGTGTCAGTCCCAGCACGGCCAGCAGGGCGAACTGCGGCGCGCGCTGGGCCACGCTGAGCGCCAGCACCGAGAACACCAGGAACGCCCCCGTGAACAGCGCCACCAGGGCCAGCACCGTGAGGTTGACGCGGTAGGCGCGCGACATCTCGGCAATGCGCTGCTGGTCGTCGCCGGGGCGGCCGGCCAGGGCCTGGGCGGGCCAGTCGGGCAGGCGGCGCAGTTCGGCCAGCAGGGACTCGCGCGTGGCGCCTTCGGCCAGCAGCACATCGATGCGGTCCACCTGGCCCCAGCGCTGCAGGTTGTCCTGCAGCGCACCGATGTCCATCACGGCCAGCGGCGGGCCGGATGCGGCCACCGTGCCCGCGATGCGCAGGGTCTGCGCGCGCCCGCCCAGTTGCCATGGCAGGGGTGTGTGCCGCGCCTGCTCCGGCGTCAGGCCCAGGGCTTCGAGTGCCGTTGCATTGAGGAAGACCGCATCGGGCGCGAACAGGTCCAGCCGCCCGCCGCCATCGAACAGCCGGGGCATGAGCGCAGGCGCCACGGGCGCCAGCCGCAGCGCATCGCCGCCCAGCACGCGCAACTGCACCGGCGTGGCGGTGCCGGCCAGGGCCGTGGCTTCGATCCAGGGTGCGGCCAGGCTGACCTGGGGCTGCTGCGCAACACGGCCATACAGCGATTCGGGCAAGCCACCCTGCATGGCACGCAGCTCCAGGTCCGGCTGGCCGCTGACCGTGCGCACGGCGCGCGAGAACTCATCGAGCGCGGACTGGTTGATCACGTGCACGGCAAAGCCCAGGGCCACGCCCAGCATGATGGCCACCAGGGCGGTGGCCGTGCGCCAGGGATGCTGGCGCAGTTCCTGCCAGGAAAAGGTGCGAAGCAGGGCGAGCATGGGCGGATGGTCTCTGGCGTTAGGCGGGCTGCATGCCCTGCGCGGTCAGGCGCAGCACGCGGTCGGCACGGCGCGCGGCCTCGATGGAGTGCGTGACCAGCACCAGGGCGGCCTGGTGTTCCCGGGTCTGCTGCAGCAGCAGTTCCATGACCTGGGCGGCCGTGCCGGGGTCCAGGTTGCCGGTGGGCTCGTCGGCCAGCAGCAGGGCCGGGCCGTGGACCAGGGCGCGTGCAATGGCCACGCGCTGCAGCTGGCCGCCGCTGAGCTGCCAGGGCAGGCGCTGCTCCAGCCCCTGCAGCCCGACGGCCTGCAGCAGTTGCTGCACGCGCTGGCGGCCCGCTGCATCCAGCCGCTGCAGCAGCATCAGCGGCAGGGCCACGTTGTGCCAGACATCCAGGTGCGGCAGCACATGGAAGGCCTGGAACACGAAGCCCACATGGCTGCGCCGCCACAGCGCACGGCCGGTTTCATCCAGGGCCGACAGGTCCTGGCCTTCGTGCAGCACGCGGCCCTGCTGCCACTCATCGAGCCCGGCCAGGCAGTTGAGAAAGGTGGACTTGCCCACGCCCGAGTCACCCACGATGGCCACGAACTCGCCGCGCGCCACGCTGCAGTCCACGTTCTCGAAGACGGCAGTTTCCGTGCCGCCGTCGTTGCGGTAGCGCCGCGCCAGGCCCTGGACCTGAAGCAGCGGCGGCTGAGTCAGCGGCGTGTTGTCCTGGGGTACGGCAGTCATGAAGGCGGTTTCCTGTTCAGCCGTTGCGGGCCTGGGTTGCTGCGGCCACCACGGCCATCGCTGCCTGCAGCAGTTGCTGCTGGGCATCGGGCATATCGCAGGCAATGGCATGGCGGGCGGGCATGCTGCGCAGCCAGGTGATTTGGCGCTTGGCCAGCTGGCGCGTGGCGGCAATGCCGCGTTCGCGCAGCGAGTCCATGGAGTACAGGCCGTCCAGCGATTCCCAGGCCTGGCGGTAGCCCACGCAGCGGATGGAGGGCAGGTCCAGGTGCAGGTCGCCGCGCGCGCGCAGTTGCTGCACCTCGTCGATGAAGCCGGCGCTCAGCATGGCGTCGAAGCGCTGGGCGATGCGCGCATGCAGCCAGGCGCGGTCCTGCGGCTCCAGCGAGAAGAAGCCGCCGGGGCTGATCAGGCCCTGTTCGGCATTCTTGCCACTGCGCGTATGAAAGCTGGACAGCGGCTTGCCCGACACATGCCAGACCTCCAGCGCGCGCTGTATGCGCTGGCTGTCGGCCGGCGCCAGGCGCGCGGCCGTTGCGGGATCGACCTGGGCCAGCAGCGCATGCATGGCGGGCCAGCCGATCTGCGCGGCCTGGGCGTCCAGCCGCTCGCGCACGGCGGGGTCGGCGGCCGGCATGTCGTCGATGCCATCCTGCAGGGCCTTGAAATACAGCATGGTGCCGCCCACCAGCAGCGGCAGGGCGCCGCGCGCGCGGATCTCGGCCACCAGGCGCTGCGTGTCCTGCACGAACTCGGCCGCGCTGTAGGCCTGCAGCGGGTCGCGGATATCGATCAGGTGATGGGGGCAGGCAGCCAGTTCTTCGGGCGTGGGCTTGGCCGTGCCGATGTCCATGCCGCGATAGACCAGGGCCGAGTCCACGCTGATGATTTCTGCGGCCTGGCCGCGTTCGGCCAGCAGCCTGGCCAGGGCCAGGGCGGCAGCGGTCTTGCCGGAAGCGGTGGGGCCGGCGATGGCCAGGCAGGGGAGCGGGGAAGCGGTGGACATTCAAAAAACGCAAACGCAGGAAATGAAAATCAGCGGTGGCCATCGACCCCGCCGTGGCGGCGCACCAGCCCCCAGGCGACCAGGGCCGTGCACACGCCCCAGAACCAGATGCCGAAGGCCATGGGCCGGGTGGACTGGCCGTCCAGGTGCAGGCCCAGCCAGTGTCCTATGGCAAAGGCGATGAGCATCATGGTGAAGCCGTTGAGCGCCGAGGCCGTGCCCGCCGACTGCGGGAAGGGCGCGATGGCATTGCTCTGGCCGCAGGGCATGTGCACGCCATGGGCGATCTGGAAGATATAGAAGGGCAGGGCATAGGCCCAGAGGCTGCGCGCATCGGCCAGCGCCGCAATGCCGATGGCCGTGGCCGACAGCAGGCTGGCCAGCCCGGCAATCTGCACGGCGCGCCGCACATCCATGCGCTGCAGCAGCCAGCGGCACAGGAAGGTGCCCGCGATGTAGCACAGCGCATTGCTGCCCATCAGCAGGCCGTAGCCCGTGCGGCTTACGCCCAGCACATGGATATAGGTGAAGGAAGATGCGGCCAGGTTGGTGAACAGGGCCGCATAGGTGCAGCAGGTCAGCAACTGGTAGGACTGGAATCCCGGGTGGCGCACGATGGTGATCCAGTTGCGCGCCAGGGCCAGCGGCTGCAGCGCCGTGGGATTGGTGCGGGCCAGTGTCTCCGTGAAGCGCAGGGCCACCAGCAGCAGGGCCAGCGCACCCATCACGGCCTGGGCCAGCATGGTCGAGCGCCAGCCCAGCGAATCCACCAGCAGGCTGCCGCTGACGGGGCTCAGGAAGGCGATCACGCCCAGCCCGGTCAGCGCCTTGGACATGACCTGGGCACCCAGGTGCGGCGCGAACAGGTCGCGCACCATGGCGCGCGCACACATCACGCCGGCGCCCAGCGATGCCCCCTGCAGCGCGCGCCAGGCAATCAGCGATTCCATGGTCTCGGCGCTGGCGCTGCCCAGCGCGGCCAGCACATAGATGGACATGCCTGCCAGCAGGATGGGCCGGCGCCCGAAGCGGTCGGACAGCGGCCCCCAGGCCAGCTGCGAGCAGCCGAAGGCCAGCAGGAAGGCCGTCAGCGTGAGCTGCACCTGGGACACCTGGGTGGAGAAGGCCGTCTGTATCGAGGGCAGGGCGGGCAGGTACAGATCTGTGGCCAGCGGCTGAAGCCCCAGCAGCAGGCCGAGCAGGATGACGACCAGGACGGGGGACATGGCCGGCTGCGCTTGCGCGACGGCGGGAGACAGGGGCGCTGACATAGGCGCCCGAGGGTAGCAGAGAACCCGGGGTGCCGCTGTCCATGCCTTGGCGGCGCATATCCATCTGCGGATTGCGCAGTTGGGAACCGGCCCGCCCCTGCCTACATTGCATTGCAGAGCAACCCGACCGCAACCGAGCAATCAACGCAACTGCGAACAAAGGACCGTGATGTCAACGCCGACCGCTTTCTCCACCATCCCCGCCACCCTGCGCCAGGGTGCCTGCACCGTGCTGTACGTCGCGGCCCTGATCGGCGGCACGGCCCATGCCAATGCGCCCGTTCCCGAAGGTCCGCTGGTCAGCACCGAATGGCTGGCGGCCAACCTCAACCGCGCCGACGTGCGCATCGTCGAAGTCAGCGTCAACCCCGGCCTGTACGAGCGCTCCCATGTGCCGGGCGCGGTCAATTTCTCGTGGCACAACGATCTCAACGACAAGGTGCGCCGCGACATCGTGGGCAAGGAGCAGTTCGAGAAGCTGCTGTCCCAGGCCGGCGTGAAGGAAGGCAACACGGTCGTGCTGTACGGCGATACCAACAACTGGTTCGCGGCCTGGGGGGCCTGGGTCTTCGACATCTATGGCGTGCAGAACGTCAAGCTGCTGGACGGCGGCCGCAAGAAGTGGGAGGCCGAAAACCGCCCCCTCAACAACCGCGCCCCGGAATATGCGGCCACCACCTACCGCGTGGGCAAGGTCAACACCGCGCTGCGCGCGCGCCTGACCGATGCGCTGGCCTCGGCCGAAGGTCGCAGCGACGCCAGGCTCGTCGACATCCGCTCGGCCGACGAATACCAGGGCAAGGTCTTCGCCCCGGCCGGCGTGCCGGAGCTGGCCATCCGCGCCGGCCACATCCCCGGTGCCGTCAACGTGCCCTGGGGCCAGGCAGTGCGCGAGGACGGCAGCTTCAAGTCCGCCGAAGAACTCAAGAAGCTCTATGCGGGCGTGGGCATCGACGGCAGCAAGCCCGTCATCACTTACTGCCGCATCGGCGAGCGCTCCAGCCACACCTGGTTTGCGCTGTCCAAGATCCTGGGCTACCAGGTGCGCAACTACGACGGTTCGTGGACCGAATACGGCAACTCCGTGGGTGTGCCCATCAACAACCCGGCCGGTACGGTCTGGGCCGCGAAATGATTCCGCCGTCGATCAACCTGTCTTGAAGGCGGGGGCCGGGCGAGGGGTGTCGGTGCTCTTGGTTCGACGGATCAGGTGCGTGACGTGTGGCTTTGGCAAAAGCTCGGCTCCTTTGGGGCCCGCAGGCTGCGGGCCCCTTTTTTATGGGTGGATGGCAACAAAAGGGGGCAGCAATGACAAGCGTGACCGGTGAGCACACGCAGAACGTGAATGGCAGGCACAGGGCAAGGGACTGGACCAGATGGCTGCCCCTGGCCGCCGTGCTGGCCGCAGCCTGGCCTGTGGCGGCGCAGCTGCAGCTGCAAGGCGGCGGGCGCACCCTGGTCTTTGCGCTGGCGCTGGGCCTGCTGCTGGGGCTGGTGCTGCAGCGCTCGCGCTTTTGCTTTTACTGCCATGCGCGCGACTGGTTCGAGTTCGGCGACCCGCGCGGCGTGCTCTCCATCCTGCTGGCGCTGGCCGTGGGCTCGGCGGGCATGACCGTGGTGCTGGGCAGCTGGGTGGCCGTGCCCCAGCCGGGCCAGTTGCCGCCCGACATGCACATAGGCCCCGTGAGCTGGGTGCTGGTCCTTGCGGGCCTGGCCTTTGGAGCGGGCATGTCGGTCTCGGGCTCGTGCATCAGCGCCCACTGGTACCGGCTGGGCGAGGGCTCGCCCGTGGCGCCGTTTGCCCTGGTCGGCACCGGCCTGGGCTTCGTGCTCGGTTTCCGCAGCTGGAACCCGCTGTACAGCCTGGCCATTGCCGATGCGCCCGTCATCTGGCTGCCGGCCCATCTGGGCTATGGCGGCGCGCTGGCGCTGCAACTGGCCGTGCTGGGCCTGCTGGCAGCCTGGGTCTGGCGCATTCATGGGCGCTCGGGCCGCGCACGGCCCCGGCCTGCGGCAGAACCGGCGCAGCCACCGGGCCTGCGCCAGCTGTGGCTGTCACTGTGGCAAGGCCGCTGGAACGCCGCGCTGGGCGGCCTGGCCGTGGGCCTGATCGCGGCCGCCGCCATCGTGCGCATGCGGCCGCTGGGCGTGACCACCACGCTGGGCAGCACCGTGCGTGGCTGGGCCCAGGCAGGCGGCTGGGTGCCCGAGCGCCTGCACGGCCTGGACACCCTGGGCGGATGCGCCACGGCCGTGCTCAACAGCCTGCTCACGCCCCATGCCGTGCTGCTGCTGGGCCTGGTGGCCGGCGCCTGGGGCGCCGCCGTGGCCAGCCGCCAGTGGACGCCACGCCGCCCCACCTGGCGCGATGCGGCTCGCGGCCTAGCCGGTGGCGCCTTGCTGGGCTGGGGCGCCATGACGGGGCTGGGCTGCACCATCGGCACGCTGCTGTCGGGCAGCATGGCGGGCGCGCTGTCGGGCTGGGTCTTTGGCGCGGCCGTGTTCACGGCGCTGTGGCTGGGGTTTGTGTTGCGGCGCTGGCAGCACGAGCGTGCGGGAGCGCAGGGGCTTTGACCTGCAGCAGGAGGTGATTGCCGAGTGACAGGCGAGAGCGGCGCCTGAAACAGGCTTTCTGGCCATTGCTTGTCCTAGGCTTTTTTCTGCCAGTTTTCAGAGGAGACCGCTGCCAATTGCGGGCAGCTCAGTCCTGGAAATCTCCGGTAAATAGGATTTACGTGCCCAATTCATTGCTCCTATTATTTTCCTTTCAGAAGGAAGGGAGCGCCTTTCACAGGCGAAGGAGCCAATGACATTCAGGATAGACATCCATGCGCCATTGAGCCGCGCAGGGCGTTTCCACGAGTTGAATGGGGCAGTGGAGCGGCCACCGGCCATCCGCTCGGATACATGAGCTGCGGGCAACTGGTTCCCGCCTTCATTGCCCTCAATCGCCTGAAGCGGTCCAGGGACCTGTGCAAGGCTGTCGTGCTTGTGGGCTTCAACAAGGTATGCGGCACCCGGGACTTCGACAACGAACTGGACCGCAGGGCGCTGTGCGAGCTGTTTTGCTGCTGCATGACCGGCGGCCTGGGCCAGCGCTGCGTGGCCGGCGTGGTCATGCAGGCCGATGGGTTTGAAGGCTACCGGGGCTACTACAAGCAGGAAGTGCCTTACCTGAACAGAGCACCTGTCATGTCGCGCAACGAGCTCGTGCGCCCCACGCGCAGCCGGCCTGCGGGCTCGCGCATTCCGGATGTGGTCGTGGTGAAGAACCCGCGCCTGCCGCCTGCGCTGGACAACGTGCAGCGGGTCTATGAGATGAAGTTTCCGGGGGATGGCTTTTCCAATGCGGAAGGGCCAGACGGCAAGACACAGCTTCAGGCCTATACGCACCTTTTTGGAGACAAGTTTCTCAAGAAAGCCTTGGATGCAAGAAGTTGTGCGTGCGACGGCGATGGAGAAAAGTCGAACCAAGGTGTGTTGAACCAGGCAGCGCGATGGCAGGCCAACAGGGAAAAGGCCATCTCTTTGTCCGAGCGGG
Source organism: Delftia sp. PX-1 (assembly GCF_055797465.1). NCBI lineage: Bacteria > Pseudomonadati > Pseudomonadota > Betaproteobacteria > Burkholderiales > Comamonadaceae > Delftia > Delftia sp. PX-1. The sequence goes on along the minus strand of NZ_CP184763.1, from coordinate 5,299,830 downwards.
TGAATAAGGATACGGCGGCGGCGGTCGGGGCTGCAGCCGGTGCGTCTGCGCTGGGGCGGGCGCTCCGAGGTATAGGCATAGTGGGGACTGCACTGGCAAGAGTCCTCGGGTTGTCCTTTTGAGGTGATGGCTTCGGTATAGCGAAATATGGAGGGTTGATATGGCAAAAGATTTCAAAAAACCTTTGAGCACCAGAGAGCTGCAAAAAGCCACCGTGGCGACGATCGATATTCTCAAGGCGCTGGTACTGTGCAATCAGTTCGGTGATGTCTGCGCAAGAGCCGGCTGGACCATTGAAATGGTGTTCCATGAAGGGGATTCCTTGGCTGTGCGTGAGCGTGCATGGGAAGTGGTCGATATTTTTTGTGAGGCTGTAGGGAAGGAGAAACTGGTTTATTGGTACGACGGAATGCCTGCCATGCTGACCAGCGCGATAGCACAAAGAAAGTTGGCTGCAAAAAAGCAGAAAAGCTTTGATAACCCAAAAGGTTATGCACTGATATTTCATATGGCTTCGGGCAAGCCAAATCCCCCTGAGGTGTGGGAGAACAATGCGCAAGACTTTCGCCTTTACTGTCGCATTGAGAATGACGAAGGTATTTGGGGGCATGACAGATATACGACGCCTGGCATAGGCCCTTCCATGTCTTTCATTCGCATGGCATTTCCTGCATGGTGGGTCCTGGATCAGCTGCCCGAAAACAATGTGGGCCGCATTACCACCCAGGTGGTGGAGTTGATGCAGCCTTTCTGGGCCATTGCCGGATGGGGTGTCATGCCTGCAGTGGAGGAGCGCAATATCGATCCCGATGGCAAGGGCCAGCAGATGCTGTACCCCTATCTGCAGCGTTTTCCAGGCTTGAATGCCCTGGGCAGTCTTGCGCTGATGAGCCATGACTTCAACAACGCCATGTACAGCATCAACTGGCTGAGTTTTGTGAGTGATGCCTTGCTGGAAAAGCTGGGTGGTCGGGATGCGGTGCGCAAGCAGGTTCAGGCCAGCCAGTATCTTTCGGCTGGGGATGTAGGCAACTGTCTGGGGATACGGGCAGGAGATTTCCCAGGACTGGGGGATATGGACCAGGGGCTGACGCTGCCCGCCTTTGGCGAGGCGGCACGCCTGCTCAAGCCTTTGCGCGCCAGATCCCGGCTCAACAACTTCATCGGCCCGCCGCCTTCGGGGTCCAATGATGAACATGCGTGGCTGCTGGCATGCGATGCCTACATGAGCCGGTTTGATCTGTTCTGACCCATGCAGGCACTGCAGCTGAATCCTGCCGGGCCAGCCGGCAGGACGGGTTTTCGGGTCGGGCGGACCTAGTCCGCGTCAACCCCTAGCAGCAAATCCGTGATCTCGTCCGGATACCGCTGCCGGTTGCCGTCGATGAGCACCCAGCCGGGTACTTCGGGGTCGGGCCGGGCCATGGGCATACCGTGGTCCAGCAGGGCCTGGGCGCAGCCCAGCCAGTCGCCGCCGCCGGGTTCCGTGGATTCGGGCCGGTTCAGCGATGCCCAGCACAGGGTTCCTGCGCAGTTGTCGCCATAGGCGTGGCGTTCGGTCCACTGTGCGCCGTGCTCCAGCAGGAAGCGCGCCATGGCGGCATCGCCACGGAACACGGCCTGGTTCAGTGCGGATGCATCCCAGTCGCCGCCGCGCGCAGCGATGGGCCAGCCCAGTTCCACCATGCAGCGCACGGCCTCCAAGCGGCCCAGGGCTGCCAGTTCGGGCAGCATGCGCAGCTGCTCGTGAGACAGTCCTTGCAGCAGACCCGGGTGGGACGCGAGAAGCCCTCCGGCCTGGGCCCGGTCGCCCATGGCGCAGGCGGCAACGAACTGTTCTTCGGGCGTGGCGGTTTCAGCGCCCGTGGACTGTTCCAGCAGGACGGCCACGTCTGCCAGGCCAAAGCGCCGTGCCAGGCGGGCGGCGCCCAGGCCTTGCGGTGTGCGGGTGGCCGGGTCGGCTCCTGCATCCAGCAAGGCCTGCACGTGGGCGGGCGAGCGCAGCCGGCGTATGGCCCACAGCAGCGGGCGGCCCCATTCGCCCTGGCCGTTGTCCTCGTTCGGATCGGCGCCGTGGTCCAGCAGCAGGCGCAGGGCCTGCACATCGTCCAGGTCCAGCACGCGGAACAGGGCATTGCTGCCCTCCACACGCGCGCCCGCCTGCAGCAGCAGCCGCGTGCATTCGCGGCTGGCCGGCGTGCCTTCCAGAGAGTGGTAGAGCGATTCGCCGTCGTTGGGGTCGGCCCCGGCCTGCAGCAGCATCTGCGTCAGTTGCGCATCATGGTTCTGGCCTGCTGCGCCATAGAGTGCTGACAGCCGCTCGGTCTCGGAGGGCGCCTGCAGCGAGGCCGGCGGCCAGCGATTGCCCACGGTCTGCAGCGGGTCGGCGCCCGCGTCCAGCAGCCAGCGCGCGCAGGCGCGCAGCGGCTCGGCGAACTCGGGCAGGCGCAGCAGGCACGAGTGCGTGACGGCGACCAGCGGCGGCAGTCCCAGCGGCCCGCCTGCGCGCTGCAGCCAGCCGGGATCTCTGTGCGTGGCTTCGCGCAGCGCGGCCAGGTTGCCGATGGCGCAGGCCATCCAGGGATCATTGCCCGGCAGCTCCGGCCGCTCGTCCAGCAGGCGCCGGGCCAACGCGGGCTGCGCGCGGTGCGTGCCGCCCGCCACATCGCCGGCATAGACCAGGGCCAGCCAGTGCAGCCGGGATGTCTCTGGGTCCGCCGCCAGGCGCTGGCATGCCTCGACGTAGCCTGACAGCTCGCTCCATGAGGCGAAACCGTGCTCGCGCGCCACGGCGGACTGGGCGTCGTGCAGCCGCAGGTCCATGGCGGCCAGCGCCTCATCCGTGCGGCCCCGGGCAGCGGGCAGGTGGGCGCGCAATTGCTCCATGGCCTGGGCCGAGCCTGCGCGATAGGCGGCCAGCAGTTGCTTGGCCTGTTTCTTGAGATGGCCCATGTCGGGCCGGGCGGGGATGCGTTTCACAGGGATACCTCCGTGCACGAAGGCCAATGACCTGCAGCTTGGCGCACAAAGGCATGTGGCAAGAGAAAAACGCCGAGAGGCGCATACAGGTGGGTTCAACCCTCCCCGCAGGTCCGGGTGCGGCCTGCACCGCAAGCGCGGATGTTAGCGCAAGGCGACAGTCATCTGGGTGACAGCCGGCAGCCCCTGCTTGCGGGTTCCTACCCGCATGGCGGGCCAGTTGTCTGGCATAGGCTGCGTCGGCACTCCCCCTTGAAACGGATTTTTTGCGCGCGTTCCCCTTCAAACCTTCATCCCAAGGAGACAGTCTTATGCGAGCCCTGCGTTGGAATCGTTGGAAGTATCTCGGTCTGCTGGCGGCCACGGGCCTTGCGGCCTGCGGCGGGGGGGACGGTGATGCGCCCGAGGAGACGCGGGCACAGGACAGCCGCAGCTTTGCGCCGGCCAATCCTTCGGCCACCAGCTTCGACGCGCTGGCCGCCGCTTCGGGCGATGTGGTCGACAACGCCAGCACCAGCCGCTGGGCCGGTGTGCTGGAAGGCGCGGCCTACCGCATCGAGGTGCCGGCCAACTGGAATGGCCGCCTGGTGATGTATGCCCACGGCTATGCGGGCGAGGGCAGTGCGCTCAACGTCACCAACCCGTCCATACGCCGGTACCTGATCCAGAACGGCTATGCCTGGGCGGCGTCCAGCTACAGCAAGAACTACTACGACGTGCGCGCCGGCGTGGAGGACACGAATGCGCTGGCGCTGGCCTTCAACCGCCTGGCCGCATCCCACGGCCGCCCGTTGGCGCAGCCGCAGCGCCTGTACATCACCGGCCATTCCATGGGCGGCCATGTCACGGCGGCGGCCATCGAGGCCGAAGCCCAGTCAACGGCCCGCAACAAGGTGCGCTACCAGGGCGCCGTGCCCATGTGCGGCGTGATGGGCGATACCCAGCTGTTCGACTACTTCGCGGCAGCCCAGGTCACTGCCCAGGCCCTGGCGGGCGAGGCCCAGCATGCCGTCACCGACTGGGCGGCCATCCAGGGCAAGGTGACATCGGCCCTGTTCACGACCTTCCCGTCTGCACCTACCGCGACGGGCCGCGCCTATCTGTCGGTGATCCAGAATCTCACGGGCGGTCCGCGCCCGCTGTTCGACCTGGGTGTGGCCGTGGGCGGCTCGTTCGCTCCGGTCTGGGGCGTGTTCGGTAGCGACGGCTCGGTCAACGGCATCCTGAACCGCAACGTGACCGATACCAACCGCTTCACCTACCGCATCGATGGGGATGCAGCGGCCTCGGCCGCGCTCAATGCCGCCGCGCAAAAGCGCACGGCCGCGACCGATGCCAACCGGCTGCGCCGCGACGGCCTGCGCTGGATTCCCGTGAGCCCAGGCGACATCGGCATTCCCGTGGTGACGCTGCACACGCTGGGCGACCTGTATGTGCCGTTCAGCATGCAGCAGATCTACCAGCGACGCGTGGCTGACAAGGGCAAGGACCGTTGGCTGGTGCAGCGCGCCATCCGCGGCGCATCGCACTGCGACTTCACCGTGGCCGAGCAGGTGGAGGCCTTCGATGCCATGGTGCAGTGGGAGCAGGGCGGCGCCAGGCCGGGCGGTGACGATGTGCAGACGGCCGCCACGGTGGCCGCGCCGACCTATGGCTGCCGCTACACGCGCAACACCCTGGGCCCGGATGACAGCACCACCACGCGGCAGTTGCGTGCCGTGATCTCGCAGAACGCGGCAAGCTGCCCGTAGCGTGGAAGGCGGCGCAGGCTGCGCCGCTCAGCGCGGGCTTGCAGGCACTGTGGACGCCTGTGCGAGCAGGCGCAGCCCGAACAGCTCGTCCAGAGCCTGCCGGTACTGCTCCATGGCGCGCGACTGGGTGTTGTGGTGGTTGCCGCCTTCGATGAGCACGAAGCGCTTGGGCTCGCTGGCCGCGTCGAACAGCTGGCGGCCCAGCGTGGCGGGGATCAGCGGGTCGGCGCTGCCGTGCACGACCAGCAGCGGCGAGCCTATGCCGGCCACCTTGTCGATGGAGGCAAAGCGCTGGGTGATCAGCGGCCCCACGGGCAGCCAGCCCCAGCGGAAGCTGCGGACCACGTCGGGAATGCTGGTGAAGGTGGCCTCGACCATGACGCCGGCCTCGTCCTGAACGCTGCGCGCCAGGTCGATGGCGATGGCGCCGCCCAGTGAATGGCCGAAGATGAAGCGCGGCCGGTCCGGAGCGTGCCGGCCCAGCCAGTCCCAGCCGGCGCGTGCGTCCTCGGCGGACGATTCCTCGGACGGCAGGCCGGCGCTGCTCTTGCCAAAGCCCCGGTAGTCGATGGCCAGCACCGAAAAGCCCAGCTCGTGCAGCCGCCGGATGCGCGGCGAGGAGCCGGCAACGTTCCAGCGCGCGCCATGCAGGTACAGCAGCACGGGGGCGTTGCCGGCCGTGGCCGGCTGGGGCAGCCACAGCGCATGCAGGCGGGCGCCGTCCTGCGTTGGCATGTCGATCCAGACATCTTCCATGCCGGCCGTGTTGGCGCCGGGCCAGCTGCGGTCGCTGGGCTGGAAGATCCATTCGCGCTGCTTGGTATCCAGAACGGAGCAGCCGCTGGCCGCCAGCAGCGCGGCCACGCCCAGCGCTGCCGTGAGCCGGTGCAGGCGCCGTCGGGGCCATAGGTGGGAAAGCAGTGAGGGCATGACGCAACAATGGATGCACGGGCCGGCCAAAAGTTCAGCGCCGCCGCCGTGCCGGCAGGCGCTGTCATGGATTGGCGCTATTCTTGCCGCTGGTCCGCAGGCTGTCCTGGCTGCACGGGCCTCTCCCCACTGTTGATGAGTGAACCTGTATGCCGATACGCCTGGGCCTGGCCGCCAACCGAATCCACCACCAAACCGAGGATGCCGCACTGTTCGGCTGGCTGCGCGCCTGCGAGTCCGGCATCCGCGAGCTGCAGCTGGGCCTGCATGCCGTGGGCCGCACCTTCGATGCCATCCAGGCGGCTGGCATGCTGGCGTCCTACCGGGGCCTGCGCCGCTATCCCTATGGCCGCGAAGGCGGGCTGATGAAACTGGTGGCCGAGGTGGTGGGCGTGGAAGGTGACGAGCGCACCATCGACGGGGCCATCTATTTCACCGACCCGGTGGATCCGTCCTCCATCTTTCCCGAGGCCGTGGCGCTCAAGCGCCAGTGCGTGATCCATGGCAAGCCCTTCCTGTCCACCGTGGCCTCGGCGCGGGACTGGGTCGAGATGGAGCGCATCCAGGCAGGTCTGCCCAAGGATGCCGGTGCGCAGCGCTTTCACGACTACGCACAGCAGACGCTGGCGCTGATCGCCCACGATGCGCTCAAGCCCACTATGCTGGATTTCGCGGCACGCAACTTCGAGCTGCTGTCGCGCTTTGGCCGGCGCGTGGGCACGGGCACTACGGGCCAGCGCCTCAACGAAATGGCCTGGAGCCGTGGCTGGCCCGAGGACCGGCCCTGGGTGGACCGCTACAACAGCGGCCCGCTGGGCGGCGATGCGCAGATCGCCGACCTGGTGCTGGACCGCCGCTGCCAGCGCGTGATCTTCTTCGAGGACCCGCATGTGGCGCGCCAGCACGAGGCCGACATCCAGCTGCTGGAGCGCGCCGTGACCACGGTGACGCACGACACGGTCTGCACCACTTCTCCGGCCGTGGCGCAGCGCTGGTGCGATGCGGCCTTGATGCGCCGCTGAATGCCCCACTAAAACCTTCGTCGCGCAGACGACAGCCTTGCGGCCTGCGGGCGGGCGAACACCCGTGACCGGCCGAGGGCTTTCTGCAAGACTGGCCGTTTCCAAAACCAAGGAGACAACGATGGTCAGTCCGCTCTTTCGGCGTTCCCGGCATGCCATGGCCTTGCTGGCCCTGCTGGTGCTACTGCCCGGCTGGGTGGCGGCCCAGGCACAGGCCCCCGCAGCGCCCGCGCTGCCGCCGCCCGACAGCGTGCGCCTGGAGCAACTGGGGCTGATGCAGGGCTTTCCGCCGGCCGCCGACAAGCGCGTGGACGTGTCCAACGGCTACCGCTATCCACAGCTGCGCTGGGTGGTGCAGCACCTGCGCGAAATCCAGCCCACGCAGAACATCCGGCGCGGCGCGGCGGCGCCCTCGGCACTGCCCGAAGCGCCCATGGCCCTGGGCGGCCTGCGCTTTGACGACGACAAGGGCCAGCCCATCACCGTGGACCAGTGGCTGGACCGCACCTATACCGATGCCATCGTGGTGCTGCACAAGGGGCGGGTGGTCTTCGAGCGCTACCAGAACCAGATGCAGGCCAGCTCGCCGCACCTGCTGTTCTCGGTCACCAAATCGTTCACCGGCCTGATGGCCGCGCAACTGGCCCACGAGGGGCGCATCGACCCCCAGGCCCTGGTCACGAAATACGTGCCCGAGCTGGAAGGCTCGGCCTGGGGCGACATGACGGTGCGCCAGGTCATGGACATGACCGGGGCCGTGCGCTTTCGCGAGGACTACACCGACCCCAAGACCGAGATCTTCGGCTACTCATGGGCCTCGGGCATGCTGCCGCGCCCGCCCGGCTACGCGGGGCCGACCAATGTGTACGACTTCCTCAAGACGCTGCCCAAGGAAGGCACGCATGGCGAGGGCTTTGTCTACCGCACCGTGCATTCCGAGGTGCTGGGCTGGATCGTCTCGCGCGTCACCCAGCGGCGCTGGAGCGATCTCATGAGCGAGAACATCTGGCAGAAGCTGGGCATGCAGGAAGACGCCTATGTGATGGTGGACAGCACCGGCACGCCGCTGCAGGGCGCGGGCCTGAACGCCACGGCGCGTGACCTGGCGCGCGTGGGCGAGATGCTGCGCCTGGGCGGCAGCTTCAACGGCCACAAGATCTTCGACAAGGCGGTGCTGGACGACATTGCGCGCGGCGGCGACCGCGAGCAGTTCAAGTTCCGCGGCATCCAGGCCGCGCGGCCCGGCTACAGCTACCGCAACCAATGGTGGGTACTGCACAACGCCGATGGCGCCTACGAGGCCGCCGGCATTCACGGCCAGTTTATCCACTTGAACCCGGCCGCGCAGATGGTGGTGGTCAAGCTGTCATCGCACCCGGTGGCGGGCGCGGCCTTCACGCATGCGCTGACGCTCAAGGCCTGGGCGGCGCTGGCCGATGCGGTGCGCGACAGGTAAGGCGCGCGAATCCATCTCTTTCCATGAAAAAAGCCCATGCAGCAGGCTGCATGGGCTTTCGTCAGGGGTGGGGAGCGCTGACGCTCAGATCACGCCCTGGGCCAGCATGGCATCGGCCACCTTGACGAAGCCGGCGATGTTGGCGCCGTCGATGTAGCTGACCGTGCCGTCCTCGCGCTTGCCGTACTTCAGGCAGGCGGCGTGGATGCCTTGCATGATCTGCAGCAGGCGGGCATCGACTTCCTCGGCGGGCCAGGACAGGCGGGCCGCGTTCTGGCTCATCTCCAGGCCCGAGGTGGCCACGCCACCGGCATTGCTGGCCTTGCCCGGTGCGTACAGCACGCCGGCCTTCTCGAAGGCCTTGGCGGCTTCGATGGTCGAGGGCATGTTGGCGCCTTCGGCCACGCAGACCACGCCGTTGGCGATCAGCACCTTGGCATCTTCCTCGGTCAGTTCGTTCTGCGTGGCGCAGGGCAGGGCCACGTCCACCTTCAGGTGCCACGGCGTCTTGCCGCGCAGGAACTCTGCGCCCACCAGCTTGGCGTACTCGTCCACGCGGCCGTAGCGGTGGTTCTTCACGTCCATCAGGATGGCCAGCTTCTCGGTGGTGAAGCCGTCCTGGTCATACACGGTGCCCGAGGAGTCGGAGACCGACACCACCTTGGCGCCCAGTTGCAGGGCCTTTTCCACGGCGTACTGGGCCACGTTGCCCGAGCCGGAGACGGAGACGGTCTTGCCTGCGAAGGACTGGCCGCGCGTGGCCAGCATTTCCTGGGCGAAGTAGACGGTGCCGTAGCCGGTGGCTTCGGGGCGGATCAGCGAGCCGCCGAAGGACAGGCCCTTGCCCGTGAACACGCTGGCGGCGCTGTTGGACAGCTTCTTGTACATGCCGGCCATGAAGCCCACTTCGCGGCCGCCCACGCCGATGTCGCCTGCCGGCACGTCGGTGTCCGGGCCCACGTGGCGGAACAGCTCGGTGACGAAGGCCTGGCAAAAGCGCATGACTTCAGCGGGGCTCTTGCCCTTGGGATCGAAGTCCGAGCCGCCCTTGCCGCCGCCCATGGGCAGCGTGGTCAGCGCGTTCTTGAAGGTCTGCTCGAACGCCAGGAACTTGAGCACGGACAGCGTGACCGAGGGGTGGAAACGCAGGCCGCCCTTGTAGGGGCCGATGGCCATGCTGTGCTGGATGCGGAAGCCGCGGTTGACCTGCACCTGGCCCTTGTCGTCGGTCCAGCTCACGCGGAACATGACCACGCGCTCGGGCTCGACCAGGCGCTCCAGCAGTCCGTGCTCGGCGTACTTGGGGTTCTTCTCGATGAAGGGCCACAGGCTTTCCATCACTTCGGTGACGGCTTGCAGGAATTCGGGCTGGCCGGGATTGCGTTGCGCGACTTCATCAAGGAACTGGCCGACGGACTCGTACTTCATGGAAAAAACCTCTGACTAAAAACGGCTGCGGGAAGGGGTGAGTGCAAACCAAGATTATGCCTAAAAGTTATGCCGTCATGCATCGTTTTGGTGAACGGCGCCCGAGCTTGGTGCCTTCGTGCCGTGTTTCGGTGCATCTTCAGAGGAGGTTGACGGTATTTGGTGCATGGCAGAAAGCTGCGTGCAGCAGTAGGCGGGCAGGCAGGCCCCTGGATCGGCCGTATCCGGTGGCGTGCATGGTCATGGCGAATGGGAATGGCTGGCGTCATGCCCGCTGACATGAAGAATGGCTAGGAAGGCCTTGCAGCCGGACGGGGCTTGGGCCCGCCCGGCCATCCCATCGCCGGCCTTTCAGCTGCGCTGCAGCTGGGGATGGCGCGCGAACAGGTCGGCCGCCCAGTCCACGAAGGCCCGCACCTTGGCGCTGAGGTGGCGGTTGGGCGGGTAGACCACGTGTATGGGCAGCGGCGGCTGGGTCCAATCGGGCAGGACCTCGACCAGTTCGCCGCTGTCGATCAGCGGCTGGGCAAAGGCCGTGACCAGCTGCGCGATGCCAAAGCCCGCCAGCACGGCGGCCGTGTAGGCATTGCTGTCGTTGGCCGCGATGCGGTAGTTGCCCGCCACCTCGATGGATTCATCGCCCCGCTGGAATTCCAGCGGGTACATGCGCCGCGTATGGCCCGAGAAGAAGGCGACGATCTGGTGCTTCGTATCCAGTTCGGACGGATGCTGGGGCACGCCATGGCGTGCCAGGTAGGCGGGCGAGGCCACGGTGACCCAGTTCATCGAGCCGATGCGGCGCGCCACCAGGGACTGGTCGCTGAGCTCGCCCCCGCGGATCACGCAGTCCACGTTGTCGCTGATCAGGTCCACCAGGCGGTCGCCCACGCCCAGGTCGATCTGTATGTCGGGATAGCGTTCGCAGAATTCGGTCAGCGCCGGAATGATGATCAGCCGGGCCATGGAGCTGCCCACGTCCAGCCGCAGCCGCCCGCTGGGCGCGGTCTGGGTGTTGACCATGCTGGCTTCGAGATCGTCGAAGTCGTTGAGCAGGCGTGCCGCGCGTTCGTAGTAGGCGGCGCCATCGGGCGTGACGGTGACGCGCCGCGTCGTGCGGTTGAGCAGCTTGACGCGCACGCGCGCCTCCAGCGCCTGGATCTGTTTGGTGACCGTGCCCTTGGGCAGGTCCAGCGAATCGGCGGCGCGGGTGAAGTTGCCGGCTTCCACCACGCGAACGAAGACACGCATGGCCTGGATCTGGTCCATGGAAAGTTGCTCCTGCAGCGCCCGGCAAGGGAATGCCGGCTCGGCGGAATTCTCACACGCGCCGTGTCGGGCGATTGTTCGTGAAACGGAAACAGAGCGATGGCTGCGTTGCTATTTCAGACATGGCCGGCGCCGCCTATATTCCAACCATCGACCATTGCCGCAGGTTCGCGCCATGTCCACTTCCTCGTCGCCTCCGAACGGCCCCGCCGTCGGGGCGCAGATTGCCGAAACAGAATTCTCCATCGAGCTGCCCGAGCACGGCACCGTGGCTGCGCGCGCCTATGGCCAGCGCAGGCCCGGCACGATTTCGCCTCTGGTGCTGCATTTCCATGGCGGCACCTTTGTCTGCGGCACGCTGGACAACGGGCGCTACATCGGCCGGCTGCTGGCCGAGGCGGGCGCCGTCGTGGTGTCGCTGGCCTACCCGCTGGCGCCCGAGCATCCGTTTCCCCAGCCCATCGAGGTGGGCTACGCCGTGCTGCAGTGGCTGTACAAGCACCGCGTGAAGATGGCGGGCAAGGGCGCGCCGCTGTTCCTCGCGGGTGAAGAAGCCGGCGGCAACCTGGCCGCCGCCGTGGCCGTGATCTCGCGAGACCGGGGCCACCCTCCGCTGGCAGGCCAGATCCTGGTGTCGCCCATGCTCGATCCCTGCACCGGCACCGCCTCGCAGCGCGAGGCCACGCCCGAGGCCGGCGAATGCCGCTGGGCCACGGGCTGGCGCGAGTACCTGAGCTGCCCCAAGGACGCCATGCATCCCTATGCCGTGCCCGGCAGCTCGCTGCGCCTGGCCCAGCTGCCGCCGGCTCTGGTGCTGGTGGGCGGTGACGACCCGCTGCGCGACGAGGCCCAGGCCTATGCGGCCCGCCTGCGCGCGGCCGGCGTGACGGCCAGCAGCCATGTGCTGCCCAGCGCGTCGAACTGGCCGCAGGCCCTGTCCGAGGCCGAGGCCTGTACGGCCTGCAGCGCCGCCGTGTTCCAGCATGTGCATGACTTCTTCGAGGCCACCATGAACAAGCCCGCAGCACCGGGCTAGGCCCCGCGCCGCCGCAGCCGGCGAACCTTGCTGCCCCCGTTTTTCCATTTCGATTCCGCCTTCCCGGCGCGTTCAGGCGCCGGGCGGGCATCGTGTTCCCTGAATTACGCAAAAAAACACCATGTCCACCCAATCCACCTCATCCTCCTCACCCTCTTCTTCCGCCTCGGCCCAGCGCAAGGGCTGGAAGCTGCCGGCCGCCGCTGCGGCCATCCTCGCCGTCAGCGCCGGCCTGTTCGGCCTGCACGGCTTCGATGCCAAGGCCGATGACGCGCCCGCCAGCGCCCAGCCCGCCGCCACGCCTGTGTCGGTGGCCACGGTCGCCGAAAGCGAGGTCACCGCCTGGGACGAGTTCTCGGGCCGCCTTGAAGCCGTGGAGCGCGTGGACATCCGCTCCCGCGTCGCCGGCGCCGTGCAGGCCGTGCACTTTCGCGAGGGCGCGCTGGTCAAGCAGGGCGATCTGCTGATCACCATCGACCCCGCACCGTATGCGGCCGAGGTCGAGCGGGCCGAAGCCCAGGTGGCCTCGGCCCAGGCACGCCAGTCCTATGCGCGCAGCGAGCAGGAGCGTGCACGCCGCCTGTGGGACGAGCGGGCGATTGCCCAGCGCGAGCTGGACGAGCGCATCAACGCAGGCAGCGAGGCCGAGGCCAATCTGCGCGCGGCCCAGGCGTCCCTGCAATCGGCGCGGCTGAACCTGGGCTACACCCAGGTGCGCGCCCCCGTGTCGGGCCGCATCGGCAAGCGCGAGATCACCGTGGGCAACCTGGTGGCCGCAGGCCCGGGCGCGCCGGTGCTGACCACGCTGGTCTCGGTCAGCCCCATCTATGCGAGCTTCGATGCCGATGAGCAGGTCATCACGCGCGCGCTCAAGGAGCTCGGCGGCGGCGCGGGCAACCGCGCCAGGATCGACAGCATTCCCGTGCAGATGGGCACGGCCACGGCCGGCAGCACGCCCTTCGAGGGCCGGCTGCAGCTGATCGACAACCAGGTCGATGCCCGAAGCGGCACCGTGCGCGTGCGCGCCGCCTTCGACAACAAGGACGGCGCCCTCATGCCCGGCCAGTTCGCCCGCATCCGCATGGGCCAGGCGCGCGACAGCAGCATGCTGCTGGTCAGCGAGCGCGCCATCGGCACGGACCAGAGCAAGAAGTACGTGATGGTGGTGGGCGGCGACAACAAGGCCGTCTACCGCGAGGTGGTGCTGGGCGCCTCGGTGAACGGCCTGCGCAACGTGACCCAGGGCCTGCAGCCCGGCGAGCGCGTGGTGGTCAACGGCCTGCAGCACATCCGCCCCGGCGCCCTGGTCGCGCCCAAGGAGGTGTCCATGGATGCGCGGGCCGATGCCCGCCAGCCGGGCACCCGGCAGGCAGCCGAACAAGTGGCTGACGCAACCAAGTCCTGATCTAGCCGCACACCTTTCCTGCCTCTGAAATGCCGCCTGACCGCAGGCGGCATGGGCCGCGCTTTGCCGTGGCGGAGCCAAACACCATGAACCTATCCAAATTCTTCATTGACCGGCCGATCTTCGCGGGCGTGCTTTCGCTGCTGATGCTGATCGCCGGCCTGATCGCCATGGGCGGGCTGCCGATCTCGGAATACCCCGAGGTCGCGCCGCCATCCGTGGTGGTGCGCGCCCAGTACCCGGGCGCCAATCCCAAGGTGATCGCCGAGACCGTGGCCACGCCGCTGGAAGAGCAGATCAACGGCGTCGAAGGCATGCTCTACATGGGCAGCCAGGCCACCAGCGACGGCGTGATGACGCTGACCGTCACCTTCCGCCTGGGCACCGACCCCGACAAGGCGCAGCAGATGGTGCAAAACCGCGTCTCGCAGGCCGAGCCGCGCCTGCCCGAGGAAGTGCGCCGCCTGGGCATCACCACGGTCAAGAGCGCCCCCGACCTGACCATGGTGGTGCACCTGGTCTCGCCCAACCAGCGCTATGACATCAACTACCTGCGCAACTACGCGGTGCTGAACGTGAAGGATCCGCTGGCGCGCATCGAGGGCGTGGGCCAGATCCAGATCTTCGGCGGCGGCGACTACGCCATGCGCGTGTGGCTGGACCCGCAGAAGGTGGCGCAGCGCGGCCTGTCGGCCAGCGATGTGGTGGCCGCCATCCGTGGCCAGAACGTGCAGGCTGCGGCCGGCGTGGTCGGCGCATCGCCGGGGCTGCCGGGCGTGGACATGCAGTTGTCCATCAACGCCCAGGGCCGCCTGCAAAGCGAGGAGGACTTCGGCGACATCATCGTCAAGAGCGGCGCCGACGGCGCCGTGACCCGCCTGCGCGATATCGGCCGCCTGGAGATGGGCGCGGCCGACTATTCGCTGCGCTCGCTGCTGAACAACGACCCGGCCGTGGGCATGGGCGTGTTCCAGGCGCCGGGCTCCAATGCGCTGGAAATCTCGGCCAACGTGCGCAAGACCATGGAGGCCCTGAACAAGAACATGCCCGAGGGCCTGGAGTACCGCATCGCCTACGACCCCACGCAGTTCGTGCGCGCCTCCATCGAATCGGTGGTGCACACGCTGCTGGAGGCCATCGTGCTCGTGGTGCTGGTGGTGATCCTGTTCCTGCAGACCTGGCGCGCCTCCATCATCCCGCTGCTGGCCGTGCCGGTGTCGGTGATCGGCACCTTCGCCGTGCTACATCTGCTGGGCTTTTCCATCAACGCGCTGAGCCTGTTCGGCCTGGTGCTGGCCATCGGCATCGTGGTGGATGACGCCATCGTCGTGGTCGAGAACGTGGAGCGCAACATCGAGGCGGGGCTGACGCCGCGCAACGCCACCTATCGCGCCATGCGCGAAGTGTCCGGGCCCATCATCGCCATCGCCCTGGTGCTGGTGGCGGTGTTCGTGCCGCTGGCCTTCATCAGCGGCCTCACGGGCCAGTTCTACAAGCAGTTCGCGGTGACCATCGCCATCTCCACGGTGATCTCGGCCATCAACTCGCTGACGCTGTCGCCCGCGCTGGCGGCCCTGCTGCTGCGCGGCCACGATGCGCCCAAGGACGCGCTGACACGCGGCATGGACCGGGCCTTCGGCTGGCTGTTCCGCGGCTTCAACCGCATGTTCCACCGGGGCTCCGAGGCCTACAGCGGCGGCGTGGGCCGCGTGATCTCGCGCAAGGCGCTGATGCTGGCCATCTACCTGGCGCTGATCGCCGTGACCTTCGGCCTGTTCAAGGCCGTGCCTTCGGGCTTCGTGCCCGCGCAGGACAAGCAGTACCTGATCGGCTTTGCCCAACTGCCCGACGGCGCCACGCTGGACCGCACGGACGAGGTGATCCGCCGCATGGGCGAGATCATGAAGGACAACCCCAACGTGGAGGACACCATCGCCTTCCCGGGCCTGTCCATCAACGGCTTCACCAACAGCTCCAACTCGGGCATCGTCTTCGCCACGCTCAAGCCCTTCGACGAGCGCAAGCGCGCCGACCAGAGCGGCGGCGCCGTGGCCGGCCAGCTCAATCAGGCCTTCGCAGGCATCCAGGACGCCTTCATCGTCATGTTCCCGCCGCCACCCGTGGCGGGCCTGGGCACGACGGGCGGCTTCAAGCTGCAGCTGGAAGACCGCGCCTCCCTGGGCTATGACCAGATGGACGCGGCCGTGAAGGCCTTCATGGCCAAGGCCTACCAGACGCCCGAGCTGACCGGCATGTTCACCAGCTGGCAGGTCAACGTGCCCCAGCTGTATGCCGACATCGACCGCACCAAGGCGCGCCAGCTCGGCGTGCCGGTGACGGACATCTTCGACACCATGCAGATCTACCTGGGCAGCCTGTATGCGAACGACTTCAACAAGTTCGGCCGCACCTACAGCGTCCGCGTGCAGGCCGACGCGCCCTACCGCGCGCGTGCCGAGGACGTGGGCATGCTCAAAGTGCGCTCCAGCTCGGGCGAGATGATTCCGCTGTCGGCGCTGATGAAGGTGGACTCCAGCTTCGGCCCCGAGCGCGCCATGCGCTACAACGGCTACCTCACGGCCGACATCAACGGCGGTGCCGCACCGGGCTTCTCTTCGGGCCAGGCGCAGGATGCCATCAAGCGCATCGCGGCCGAGACCCTGCCCAAGGGCATCGACTTCGAATGGACCGACCTGACCTACCAGGAGATCCTGGCCGGCAATTCGGCGGTGCTGGTGTTCCCGCTGGCCATCCTGCTGGTGTTCCTGGTGCTGGCCGCGCAGTACGAGAGCCTGACCCTGCCGATTGCCATCATCCTGATCGTGCCCATGGGCCTGTTGGCGGCCATGACCGGCGTCTGGCTGTCGGGCGGCGACAGCAATGTCTTCACGCAGATCGGGCTCATCGTGCTGGTGGGGCTGAGTGCGAAGAACGCCATCCTGATCGTGGAGTTCGCGCGGGAGCTGGAGTTCGAGGGCCGCACGCCCATACAGGCCGCCATCGAGGCCAGCCGGCTGCGCCTGCGCCCCATCCTGATGACCTCGCTGGCCTTCGTCATGGGCGTGCTGCCCCTGGTGCTGTCCACGGGCGCTGGCTCGGAAATGCGCCGTGCCATGGGCGTGGCCGTGTTCTCGGGAATGATCGGGGTGACGGCCTTCGGCCTGTTCCTGACGCCCGTGTTCTACGTGCTGATGCGCCGCCTGGCAGGCAACCGGCCGCTCAAGCAGCATGGGCCCGAGATGGAGCAAGAGGCCCCTGCACAGGCACCCGCCCACGGCCATGCCTCGGGTGGCGGCGCGCTGCCCATGCCCTCTGCTGCGCGTGGCGAGCATGAATGAGCCCACACCACAAGAACAGGAACCGATCATGAAGATCCCATCGCTTTCGAAACTGTCCAGGCGTCTGCTGCCCCTGGTGGCGGCGCTGGCCCTGGCCGGCTGCGCCAGCGTGTCCCAGAGCCTGCCCGAGCTGCCGGCCGCCCCCGCCTTCAAGGAGCAAGGCGCCGCGCCGCAGGCGGGCTGGACCCAGGCCCTGCCCGCCGAAGCCCAGGCACGCGGCCAATGGTGGCTGGCCTTTGCCGACCCGGCGCTGGACGCGCTGGTGGACAAGGCCACGCTGGACAACCAGAGCATCCAGGCCGCGGCCGCACGCCTGGCCGAGGCCCGCGCCCTGGCGCGCAGCGCCAATGCCGAGCGCATGCCGCAACTGGGCCTGGGCGCAGGGGCCACGCGCGGCGCGGGGCTGGACAAGGCCTCGGGCACACGGCCTGCCACCCTGGTCAATGCGGGGCTGAACCTGTCCTATGAGGTCGATCTGTTCGGCCGCATTTCCCAGGCGGCCGACGCATCGCGGCTGGACGCCGAGGGCCGCGAGGCCCTGCTGCAAAGCACGCGGCTGGCCGTGCAGGCCGAGGTCGCGCAGACCTATCTGCAGCTGCGCGCGCTGGACGCCGAGCGCGCCCTGATGCGCGAGACCGTGGAGGCCTACCGCGACACGCTGCGCCTGTCGGAGCGGCGGCTGCAGGCCGGCGACATTGCCGAGCTGGACGTGGCGCGCATCCAGGCCGAGCTGTCGGCCACCGAATCGGACGCGCTGGCGCTGGACCGCCAGCGCGCCCAGGTCGAGCATGCGCTGGCCGTGCTGGTGGGCGACTCGGCCTCGCGCTTCGGCCTGGGCGAAGGCGCCTGGACCACGGCACTGCCTTCTATTCCCGCCGGAGTGCCGGCCACGGTGCTCATGCGCCGGCCCGACATCTCGGCCGCCCAGCGCGCCGTGTTCGCCGCGCAGTCGCGCGTGGGCGTGGCGAAGACGGCATGGTTCCCCAGCATCTCGCTGACCGGCGCGGCCGGCCACGCCTCGCCCGAGGTCGGTGACCTGTTCAAGTGGTCCATGCGCTCCTGGGGCGTGGGCGCCCTGCTGTCGCTGCCGCTGTTCGACGGCGGCCGGCGCGAGGCCGGCGTGCAGGCCGCAGGCGCGCAGCTCGATGCCGCGCTGGCCGCCTACCGCCAGCAGGCGCTGGTGGCCTTCCAGGAGGTGGAGGACCAGCTGTCTTCCATCCGCATCCTGCAGGAGCAGTCCACCGTGCAGGGCCAGGCCGTGGTGGCCGCCCAGCGCGCCACCAGCCTGTCGGACACGCGCTACCGCAACGGCTACGTCAGCCAGCTGGACCTGCTGGATGCGCGCCGCAGCGAACTGCGCAACCGCCGCCAGGCGCTGCAGGTGAAGTCCGCGCAGTACCAGGCCGCCGTGGGCCTGATTCGCGCGCTGGGCGGGGGCTGGGATGTGCCGGCTGACGTGCCGGTGGCCCAGGCCACGTTGCGCTGAGGCACCCTCAGGCCAGCACGTCAATGGAGCGGAACACGCGCTGCAGCACCGGGTCCGGGCTGTGGCGGCAGGCGTGGACCTGCTCCATGAGGTGGTGCACGAAGCGCTCGGCCACCCAGGGCAGGGGGCCGTGGCCGCGCTGGACCACGCCCACCGTGTGGGGCTCGAACTGCTCGCGCAGGGACAGCGGCACCAGGGTGCCCTGGGGCACGCCCGATTCGATCAGCGGCCAGGGGCAGAACGAGAGCATGTCGCTGTGCGCGATCAGGTGCAGCAGCAGCGATGCCGAATGCACCAGGTGGATGTGGCCCACTGGCACGGGCAGGCCGTGGCGCAGGAACAGGCGCCGCACCAGGTCGTCTTCTTCAGGCGGCGTGTAGTTGAGCAGCCAGTCGCAGTCCATCAGCTCGGCCAGTGAGCGGGCGCCTGCCAGCGGATGGCCCGTGCGGGCCACGACGGTGGCGTCGTAGCGGAACAGCGGCGTGCCATGCAGGTCGCCGCCCGAGGGTCCCGAGGGCACGCGGCCGATCAGCAGGTCCAGCGTGCCTTCGCGCAGGCGCGGATGGGCCACGGCCGACAGGCCCTCGAACAGCTCCAGCCGCACCTGGGGCAGTTCGGCGCGGAAGGCGCGCAGCACATGGGGCAGCAGGCTCTGGCCCACCCAGGGCGTCACGCCCACGCACAGGCGCGCCACGGCGCAGGTGTCGCGCAGGCGGGCCATTTCATCCTCGGCCTGGGCCATCTGCCCGGTGATCAGCTGGGCATGGCGCAGCAGCGTGCGCCCGGCCGGCGTGAGGACGATGCCGCTGCTCTGGCGCTCGAACAGCGCAAGGCGGTGGCCTTCCTCCAGCTCGCGCAGGGCCTGGGTGATGGCCGACTGGGTGATGCCCAGCGCGCGTGACGCGGCGCGCACGCTGCCGCAGCCGGCCACGGCGACGAGGTAGCGCATCTGGTGCAGCTTCATGGCGGGACCGGCATCGAGGTGGGGCTGGGAATGCATGGGCCGATCTTGCAGGTTTCGTGCCATGGCCGCCATCCCTGCCATTGCTGTGATCGGCGCATGCCGGGGGATGACAGGCAATGCCTGGCAGGGCAGGCGCTGGCGGTCTTCCGCCCGCTGCCCACGCTTCCTAGACTGCGGGCATGAACATTGACCCGCCCGTTTCCACCACGGCCGAAGCCGCCGATCCGGTGCTGCCCGGCATACGCGCCACGCAGGCCGAGATGGTGGCCCTGCGCCATCACCTGCATGCCCATCCCGAACTGGCCTTCGAGGAGTTCGCCACCAGCGACTTGGTGGCCGAGCGCCTGGCCTCCTGGGGCTATGAAGTGCATCGAGGGCTGGGAGGCACGGGCGTGGTCGGCACGCTGCGCTGCGGTTCGGGCACGCGCCGGCTGGGCCTGCGCGCCGACATGGATGCGCTGCCCATCCACGAGCAGACCGGCCTGCCCTACGCCAGCCGCCATGCGGGCCGCATGCATGCCTGCGGGCACGACGGCCATACCGCCATCCTGCTGGCCGCCGCGCGCGAGCTGGCCCAGGCACGCGGCTTCGACGGCACGCTGCACCTGATCTTCCAGCCGGCCGAGGAGGGCCTGGGCGGCGGCCGCAAGATGGTGGAGGACGGCCTGTTCGAGCGCTTCCCCTGCGATGCCATCTTTGCGCTGCACAACATGCCGGGCTTTGCCGAGGGGCAGTTCGGCTTTCGCGAGGGCTCGTTCATGGCCTCGTCGGACACGGTGATCATCACCGTGCGCGGCAAGGGCGGCCATGGCTCGGCGCCCCATCTGTCGGCCGACCCGGTGGTGGCGGCGGCCCACCTGGTGCTGGCGCTGCAGACCGTGGTCTCGCGCAATGTCGATCCGCGCGACATGGCCGTGGTCAGCGTGGGCGCCATCCATGGCGGCGATGCACCGAATGTCATCCCCGGCGAGGTGGAGCTGCGCCTGTCCGTGCGCGCCTACCGGCCCGAGGTGCGTACCCTGCTGCGCGAACGCATCACCGCGCTGGCCCATGCCCAGGCCGCCACGCTGGGGGCCGAGGCCGTGGTGGACTACCGCTGGCGCTATCCGGCCCTGGTCAACGATGCGGCCAGCACGGCCTTCGCCCGCGAGGTGGCGCGCGACTGGCTGGGCGAGCAGGCGCTGATCCCCGACCTGCAGCCGCTGACGGGCAGCGAGGACTTCTCCTTCATGCTCGAACAATGCCCGGGCAGCTACCTGATCGTGGGCAACGGCGTGGGCGACACCCATGGCACGGGCGGCTGCATGGTCCACAACCCCGGCTACGACTTCAACGACCGCATCCTGCCGTTGGCCGCCACCTACTGGGTGAAGCTGGCCCGGCGCTTTCTGTCCGCCGCCTGAGGCGCCGCGCCCGCACCGGATTCCTTTCACGACTTCACCTGCGATTGCCACCATGCGCACTGCATTTCCTCTCTTCTCCGAGGCCCGCCAGGTCCTGAGCCGCCGCAGCCTCCTGGGCGCGGCCGCGCTGGGGCTGGTCCTGCCGGCCGTTGCTCAGGGCAGCTTCCCCTCCAAGCCCTTGAAGCTGGTCGTCGGATACCCGGCCGGTGGATCGGTGGACCTGGCGGCGCGCGTGGTGGGGGATGGGCTGGCTGCGCGGCTGCGCGGCACGGTGGTGGTGGACAACGTGGGCGGGGCGGCCGGCGCCATTGCGGCCCAGCGCGTGGCCTCGGCACCGGCCGATGGCTACACGCTGCTGGTGGGGGCCAGCAACGAACTGGTGGCCACGCGCATCGTCAACCCCGCTCAGCGCTATGACGGGCGCCGCGATTTCACGCCGCTGGGCCTGGTGGCCACCAGCCCGCTGATCCTGGCCGCACGCCCCGGCCTGGGCGTGAAGAGCATGGCCGACTTGCTGGAGCTGGCGAAGCGCCAGCCCGGCAAGCTCAGCTACGGCAGCTCGGGCGTGGGATCGACCCTGCATTTCGCGGGCGAGCTGCTCAACCAGCGCGCGGGCATCTCCATCGCCCATGTGCCCTACCGGGGCGTGGCGCCGCTGACCAGCGACCTGGCGGGCGGCAGCCTGGACCTGGCCGTGCTCTCGCCCACGGCGGCGCAACCGTTCCTGCAGAGCGGGCGCATCGTGCCGCTGGCGGTCACCAGCGCGCAGCGCCTGTCCGCCTTGCCCCAGGTTCCGGCCATGGCCGAGCTGGCGCCGCTGCGCGGCTATGAATTGGTGGGCTGGTTTGCGCTGATGGCGCCGCGCGCCCTGCCTGCGGACACGGCCCAGCGCATCACCGCTGCGCTGCAGGAGGCGCTGGCCGAGCCCGCCGTGCGCAAGCGCCTGGAAGATGCCGGCATGGTGCCGGCCACGGGCCGCGAGGACCTGGCGCGCCTGATCGCCGAGGAAGACCGCAAGTACGAGCAGCTCGCGGCCTTCGCAAAAATGCGCGACTGAGTGTCGCCGGGGCGGTTTACCGGCCGCGCAGGAACAGCGCGTCCAGCTCCTTCATGCTCATCTGCCGCCAGGTGGGGCGGCCGTGGTTGCATTGGTCGGAGCGTTCGGTGACTTCCATCTGGCGCAGCAGGGCGTTCATCTCGTCCAGCGTCAGGCGGCGGTTGGCGCGCACGGCGCCGTGGCAGGCCATGGTGGCCAGGATCTCATTGCGCGCGCGCTGCACCACGGTGCTGGCGTCGTGCTGGGCCAGCTCGGCCAGCACGCTGCGCGCCAGCTCCACGGCATCGCCCTGGGCCAGGGTGGCGGGCACGGCACGCACGGCCAGCGTCTTGGGAGAGAAGGGCGAGACTTCCATGCCCAGCGCCTGCAGCGTGTCGCCATGGGCCTCGGCCGTGGCCACTTCCTCGGGCGTGGCGGCGAAGGTGGCGGGAATCAGCAGCGGCTGGCTGGGGATCTGTTCTGCCGCATTGACGGCATTCTTGAGCTGCTCGTAGACGATGCGCTCGTGCGCCGCATGCATGTCCACCACGACCATGCCCTGGGCATTCTCGGCCAGGATGTAGACGCCGTGGATCTGGGCGACGGCGCGGCCCAGGGGCCAGACGGGCTCGTCGGACGCTGCCGGGGCCGCTGCGGATGATGTGCGGGGCGCAGAGAAATCCGCAGGAGCAGGCTCGGCAACGGCAACAGTCGGGGACTGGACGGCCGGCGCGTAAGCCGGGGGCGCGTAGCTGACGGGGGCCAGGGCAGCAGTGGGCACAGCGGGTACGGCGAGCACGGCTGGCTGCTCGGCGGCCAAGGCCTGGGCCGGACTTGCAACCGTTGCGGCTGCGGCCTCGCGCATGGGGGCCCACAGCCCCGCCATATTGCTGACCTTGTGGCCGCCTTGCTCATCGCCAAAGCTCATGCGGGCCTGGGGCCAGGCGGGCATGGATGCCTTGGGCGCCGTGGCCGGCGCTGCCGCAGCGGCGGGCGCAAGCTCGGGCGTGCGCGCGGCCTCTTCGGCAGCCGCAGCGGCTGCTGCGGCGGCACGCGGTGCGGCCAGCGCGTTCTCTATGGCGTGGCGCACGGCCTGGTGCACCTCGCGGCTGTCGCGAAAGCGTACTTCGATCTTGGTGGGGTGCACGTTCACGTCCACGCGCGCGGGGTCGATCTCCACATACAGCGCATACACGGGCTGCTTGTGGCCGTGCAGCACATCCTCGTAGGCGCTGCGCGAGGCGTGGGTCAGCACCTTGTCGCGCACGAAGCGGCCATTGACGTAGCAGAACTGGTGGTCGGGCCGGGAGCGCGCCGCATCGGGAATGCCCGCGCGGCCCGTGACATGGACGGCGCCCGACCAGTGCTCCACGGTCACGGAGTTCTGCACGAAGGCGTCGCCCAGCACATCGCCCAGGCGGCGCGCAAGGGCTTCGTCCGACATGCTGCCGGCGGCACGCCACTGCTCGACCAGCTTGCCTTCGTGCCAGATGGCAAAGCCCACGTCGGGCCGGGCCAGGGCATGGCGGCGCACGGACTCTATGCAGTGGGCCAGCTCTGTGGCATCGCTCTTGAGGAATTTGCGGCGGGCCGGCGTGGAGAAGAACAGCTCCTTGACCTCGACCGTCGTGCCCTGGTTGCGCGCGGCGGGGCGCAGCTCGCCGCTGCGCGCGTCGAGCAGATAGGCCGAGTCCTGGCCCGCAGGGCGCGAGAGAATGGACGCCTCCGACACCGAGCAGATGGCCGCCAGCGCCTCGCCGCGAAAGCCCATGGTGGCCACGGTCTCCAGATCGTGCAGATCGGTGATCTTGCTGGTGGCATGGCGGCGCAATGCCACGGGCAGCTCATCGCGCGGGATGCCGCCGCCGTCGTCCTCCACCGAGATCAGCCGCACGCCGCCGGCCAGCAGCCGCACGTTGATCTGGCGGGCACCGGCATCCAGGGCGTTGTCCACGAGTTCGCGCACCACCGATGCAGGACGCTCGACGACTTCGCCGGCCGCGATCTGGCTGATCAGCTCGTCGGGCAGGTCGCGGATGGGGCGGCGGGGAAGGGTGTCGGGGGAGGGGGTGGATGCGTTCACAGGGCAATTCTAGGGGCTCGCATCCACCGCTTGGTGCCTGTGGGAATGGGGTCGGAGTGCCTTGGGCACGCGCAAAAAAAGGAGCCGCACAGGCGGCTCCAAGAGGCGTCCCCGGCCACAAAGGCCAGAGCCGGGGGCACTCTTTGATGAGAGCGGACGGGGCCGCGCGGCCTCAGCGGCGGCGGCCGGCGCGGTCGCTGTTGCTGCCCATCTGGTTGCCGACCAGCGCACCGGCGGCCGCGCCGCCCACGGTTCCCAGCGTGGTGCCGAACAGGGCACTGCCCAGCACGCCACCGGCCACGGCACCCACGCCCGTGCCCAGCTGCGCGTTGTTGGGACGGTGGGCGCAGCCGCCCAGGGCCAGTGCGCCGGCCACAAGGGCGGCGACGGCCAGGCTGCGGCCCATGGTGGTGCCCGACTTGCGTTCAGTCATGCGCTCGAAGGTGCGAAGGGTCTTGTTCATGGCTTGCTTCCTTTTGTCCTGATGATGGTGGTGAGGCCGGGCCGGCGGTGCCGACGGCATGCAAGGACTTTGCCTGCAAAAAGCTGACGCACTCGTGAGTTTTTCGTAGAGTTTTATCAAGTTGTGTAACAAAACAGGCGCGATTCCAAGCATTTGTAGTTCCATGCAAGCGCCGGTGTGCGCGGCGGTGCGATCGGCTCTGGCTCGGCTGTGGGGGCATGCCGGCGAAGTACAGTACGGGCCGGTGCGGCGCCCGCCGCGGAGGACCTTCTTTTGGAAATCATTCAGTTCCTGATCGACTTCATCCTGCACATAGACAAGCACCTGGAGGCCTTCGTCGTGGCCTATGGACCCTGGGTGTATGCGCTGCTGTTTCTCATCGTCTTCGTGGAGACGGGCGTGGTGGTCATGCCCTTTCTGCCCGGCGACTCGCTGCTGTTCATCGTCGGCGCGCTGTGCGGCGTGGGGCTGATGGACTATTCGATCGCCTGCACCGTGCTGCTGGTGGCGGCCGTGCTGGGCGACCAGTGCAACTACACCATAGGCCGCTACATAGGGCCCAAGGTGTTCCAGTGGGAGGATTCGCGCTGGTTCAACCGGCGTGCCTTCGACCAGGCCCATGCGTTCTACGAGCGCTACGGCGGCATCACCATCGTGCTGGCGCGCTTCATGCCGTTCATCCGCACCTTTGCCCCCTTCGTGGCCGGTGTGGCTGCCATGGACCGAGGCAAGTTCACGGCCTTCAACGTGGGCGGAGCCATTGTCTGGGTGTTCGGCATCAGCGCCGCCGGCTATTTCTTCGGCAACCTGCCCTGGGTGCGCGAGAACCTGGAGAAGATCATCTGGGGCCTGATCCTGGTGCCGGGCCTGATCGCCATCTTCGGCGCATGGCGCGCGGGCCGCGCGCCCAAGACGGCTTCCTGAGCCTTCAGCGCACAGCAAAAAGCCCCTTGCGCCGTGATGGCGCAAGGGGCTTTTTCGTTCAGTGGCCGAACGGCGGCGGCAGGGGTCAGCGGCGGTCGTTGCGCTTGCCCACCTCGTTGCCGATGAGTGCGCCGGCGGCTGCGCCGCCCACGGTGCCCAGCGTGCTGCCGAACAGTGCGTCACCCACCACACCACCGGCCACGGCGCCGACGCCGGTACCGATCTGGGCGTTGCTGGGGTTGGTGGAACAGCCGGCAGAGAACAAGGCAATGGCGGCAGCGGCGGCAATGGAATAAAGGCGTGTCTTCATGTTCATCTCCTGTCGTGGCCTGCGTTGCTTCGGCGGATGGATGGTGGCGCAAGCATTGTGTGGAACATGTTGGCATGCTCTCATTCACGGCCTGCGGCCGTGGTAGGAGAGTTGCCCGAGCTGGGGCCGGGCGGTTTGGAAGCGTCCGGTCCTGCCTGTCCGACAGCGGCGGCGGACGGCATGCCGCCGTGCCTGTGGCAACCCTCGCGGCTCAGACGGAGCGGCTGCGGGCCAGCGGCGGGTTGTGCGCGAAGTAGTTGCGGATGCCGCGCATCAGCGCGTCGGCCAGCTGCACCTGGTAGGCGCTGCTGCGCAGCCGGGCTTCTTCCTCGGGGTTGCTGATGAAGGCGGTCTCCACCAGCACGCTGGGGATGTCGGGCGCCTTGAGCACGGCAAAGCCGGCCTGCTCCACGCGCGGCTTGTGCAGCTTGGCCATGTTGCCGATCTCGCCCAGCAGGGCGCCGCCGAGCTTGAGGCTGTCCTTGATCTGGGCCGTGGTGCTCATGTCCAGCAGCATGCGCTGCACGTGCTGGTCCTGCGAGCCCATGTTCAGCCCGCCCACGAGGTCGGACTGGTTTTCCTTGTTGGCCAGCCAGCGCGCGGCCGTGCTGGAGGCGCCCTTGTCGCTGAGCGCAAAGACGCTGGCGCCACGCGCAGCTGGCGTGGTGAAGGCATCGGCATGGATGCTGATGAAAAGGTCGGCCTGAACGCGCCTGGCTTTCTCGACGCGGGTGGCCAGCGGCACGAAGAAGTCGGCGTCGCGCGTCATGAAGGCGCGCATGGGGCTGCCGCCGATGCGGGTGTTGTTGATGCGGTCGCGCAGCAGGTGGGCGATCTTGAGCACCACATCCTTCTCGCGCGTGCCGCTGGGGCCGGTGGCGCCGGGGTCCTCGCCGCCGTGGCCCGGGTCCAGCGCCACGATGATGATGCGGTCGGTCTGGCGCGAGGTGGCGATGTTGGGCGCGGCAATGGGGGCAGGCGCCGGAACGGGTGCAGGCGCTGGGGCAGGAGGACGCGGC
Organism: Delftia sp. PX-1; assembly: GCF_055797465.1. Classification (NCBI taxonomy): domain Bacteria; kingdom Pseudomonadati; phylum Pseudomonadota; class Betaproteobacteria; order Burkholderiales; family Comamonadaceae; genus Delftia; species Delftia sp. PX-1. Next base: position 5,273,531 of record NZ_CP184763.1, on the reverse strand, counting down.
GCAGCCGCGGGAGCCGGCGCTTGCGCGATCACGGCAGGCGGCGGCGCAGGCGTCTTGCCGCCCGTGCCGCCGCTGTGCTGGGCGATCAGGTCGCCCAGGGGGTCGGGGGCCGGCGCCGCGGCGCCTGGGGGACGGGGCATTGCGGGTGCAGGAGGTGGTGGAGGTGCCGCCGCCACGGCGGTGTCGTCGCCGGAGGCATCACGCAGACGCTCGCTGATCAGCGCCTCCAGCGGGTCCACGGCCTTGGCCGGGTACAGGTCGAACACCAGCCGGTGCTTGTAGGCCGCCACCGGCTGCAGGGTGAAGACCTGGGGCTTGGCGGGCTGCTTGAGATCGATCACCAGGCGCACCACGCTGGGCGAGTTCTGGCCCACGCGGATGGATGCGATGTTGGGGTCGTCGGAGCGCACCTTGGCGACCAGCTCACGCAGCGCGGGATTGAGGTCGATGCCTTCGATGTCCACGGCCAGCCGAGGCGGCTGGTCCACGAAGAACTGCTTGGCAGCCAGCGGCCGGTCGGACTCGATGGTCACGCGCGTGTACTCTGGCGCAGGCCAGACGCGCACGGCCACGATGGTGGCGCCGTGCGCAATGTGCTGGCGGCCCAGCAGCAGCACGATGGAGCCCGCCTGCAGCAGGTTGCGGCGCGACAGGCCGGACGGATAGGAGAAGGATTGGGCGTCGCTCATGCCTTGAGTGCTTCGATCACGGCGCGTCCGACGGGCGTGCCGGCGAGCAAGCTCACCTGGCGCTGCGTCTCGTCGATTGCTTCGATATGAATAGCTATATCTGCCGCAGGCGTAAGCGCTGCGGCCTTTTCGGGCCATTCTGCCAGCTTGAGACCGGGGCTGGCGAAAATATCGCGAAATCCTGCATCCTCCCACTCGCGCGGATCATCGAAGCGGTAGAAGTCGAAATGCCAGATGGACAGGCCCGGCGCCTCGTGCGGCTCCACCACGGCATAGGTGGGGCTTTTGATGCGGCCCTGCACGCCCAGTGCGCGCAGCCAGTGCCGCACCAGCGTGGTCTTGCCGGCGCCCAGGTCGCCGTGCAGCGTGACGTAGGCATTGCGCAGCGCCGGATGGTCCGCGAGCTGCTGCGCAAACCGCTGCGTGTCTTCCTCGCTGCCCCATATCCAGCGATGGCCCGCAGTTTCCGTATCCTGCGGCCGGGCGCTTTCTACAATCGAGGGAGTATGTTGTGCAGCAGTCAATTGGTTCCTTTGATGCAAGGCTGGGCCCGCGAACTGGGATTTTCCCAAATTGGCGTGGCTGGCGTGGATTTGTCGTCTGCGGAGCCGGGTTTGATGCAGTGGCTGGCCCAGGGGTTCCATGGCGAGATGGACTATATGCAGGCCCACGGACTGCGCCGCGCGCGGCCTGCCGAGCTGGTGCCAGGCACCGTGAGCGTGATCACGGCCCGCATGGACTACCTGCCGCGCGACACGCCCGCCGACGCGCCCGGCGCCTGGCAGGCCATGGAGTGGGAGAGGCTGCAGCGGCCTGCCGAGGGCATCGTCTCCGTCTATGCCCGGGGCCGCGACTACCACAAGGTGCTGCGCAACCGGCTGCAGAAGCTGGCAGAGCGCATCGCCCAGGAGGTCGGCCCCTTCGGCCACCGCGCCTTCACCGATTCCGCTCCCGTGCTGGAGGCCGAGCTGGCCCGGCGCAGCGGCCAGGGCTGGCGTGGCAAGCACACGCTGGTGCTCAACCGCGAGGCAGGCTCCATGTTCTTCCTGGGCGAGATCTATGTGGATCTGGCGCTGGAGCCCACGGCGCCGGTGACCGCGCACTGCGGCAGCTGCGCAGCCTGCATCACGGCCTGCCCCACGGGCGCCATCGTGGCGCCGCACCGGGTGGATGCGCGGCGCTGCATCTCCTACCTGACCATCGAGCATGCGGGCGCCATTCCCGAGGAGTTGCGGCCGCTGATGGCCAATCGCATCTATGGCTGCGACGACTGCCAGCTGGCCTGCCCCTGGAACAAGTTTGCCCAGCCCAGCCGCCTGCCTGATTTCGATGCGCGCGAGATCCTGGCTGGCGGGCAGCTGGTGCACTTCTTCGCCTGGGACGAGGCGACCTTCCTGCGCCTGACCGAAGGCAGTCCCATCCGGCGCATAGGCCATGCGCGCTGGCTGCGCAACGTGGCCGTGGCGCTGGGAAACGCCTGGCGTGAAACCGGCGATACGGCACTGCGCCAGGCGCTGGCCAGCCGCGCCGAACATCCCGACGCCATGGTGCGCGAGCATGTGGCCTGGGCACTGTCGCAAAGATCGGATTGAGCTGATAAGCCGGGGCGCTGGTGTGTGAAACAATTGTTGCGCTCAGTCTGAGGGCTCCCCGGCGGCCTGTTGCGGGCCACCGCCCCTGAGGGCGCGGGGTCTGTGTGACTCAACATGGTGTTCGATATGCGCGCAAAGCCTTTCCGTCTGCTGAACGCCGAACCTCTCACCCAGACCGCCGTGGCCGTCTGGGTAGGCCTGTGCTGCGTGCTGCTGGCCACGGTGGCGTACTGGACGGTGCTGGTGGACAGCCATCGCACGCAGCGAAACTTCACCGAAGCCCAGTCCTGGCTGCGCGTGGGGCAGATGTCGCATGCGGTTTCGGTGCAGGTGCAGACCTTGCTGTCCGGCCTGGACTACACCATGCGCGGCCTGGAGTCCGACTTTGCCGATGGCGAGGCCGACGTCTTTCAGCATGCCGTGCAGACCACCTTCGATGCCTATCCGGCCGGCACCTTCCTGCAGATCGCCGTGGCCGACGAGAGCGGGGACATCGTCTACTCCAATCTGCAGCAGGATGCGCAGACCCGGGCCGCCAAGGTCTCGATCCGCGACCGGGAGCATTTCCAGGTCCATGCCAACCGCGAGACCATGGGGATGTTCATCGGCCGGCCCGTGCAGGGGCGCGTCTCCCATAAATGGACAATACAGCTGAGCCGCGCGCTGTACCGCCAGGGGCGCTTCTCGGGCGTGCTGGTGCTGTCGCTGTCGCCCGACTACATCTCGGGGTATTTCCAGTCCATCTTCGATGGCGCCAAGGACGTGATCTTGCTGCTGCGCACCGACGGTGTCTATCTGGCGCGCTCGCAGGGACAGGACGAGGTGATGGGGCGTTCGGTCTCCGATGTGCGCGTGTCACAGTTCGCGCCGGCCATGGAGCGCGGCACCTACGAGGCCGAGTCCTCGGTCGATGGCGTGCTGCGCATGTATGCCTGGAGCAGGGTGGAGGGCTATCCGCTGATCGTCAGCGCAGGGCTGGACAAGAAGGCCATCTTCGAATCGCTGGAGGAATCGCTGGAGCGCGGCCTGCTGCGCAATGGCATAGGCACGGCGGTGCTGCTGCTGGCCGTACTGCTGACGCTGTGGCTGGCGCGCCAGCGCCAGCTCAGCGAGCGCATGCGGCTGCAGGGCGAGCGGCGCTTCGCGCGGCTGGCGCAGGAGGTGCCCGGGGGGCTGTTCCAGTTCCGCATCGGCGCGGATGGCCAGTTCCAGTTTCCCTTCACCAGCCCGGGGTTCTTCGAGCTGCATGGCGCAAGGGCCGACGTCGTCCGGTTCGCCGACCATGAACTGCTCAAGCGCGTGCACCCCGAGGATCTGCCCGCCCTGGCGACCTCGGTGCAGGACAGCGTGGGGCGCAAGGATGTCTGGGAGCACAAATACCGCGTCTACGGGCCTGGAGGCGAGCTGCGCTGGCTGCACGGCCACGCCCGGCCGCAGCAGGAGGAAGACGGCTCGCTGCTGTGGCATGGCTATGTGCACGACGTCACGCAGGACCAGGCCATACAGGAATCCATACGCCACAGCGAGGAGCGCCTGCGCCTGACGGTGGGTGCCGTGCGTGACGGCCTGTGGGAGTGGGACTGCCGCAGCGGCCATGTGGAGTGGGATGCGCGCTGCTACCAGATGCTGGGCTTCGAGCCAGGCCAGTTCCCCATGAACTACGACGCCTTCTGCGCGATGGTCCATCCCTCGGACAGGGCGCGCGTGCTGGCGCGGCTGCAGCGCCATGCCGAGGCCGGGGCCGACTTCCGTGTGGAGATGCGGCTGCGCGGCTCGGCCGACAGCTGGCTGTGGGTGGAGTCGCGCGGCGAGATCACCCAGCGCGATGCCGACGGCAAGCCCGTGCGCATGCTGGGCACGCACACCGACATACAGCAGCGCGTGGAGCAGTCCCGCCTGATCAAGGCCTTGCTGGACCGGGGCAGCGCCCTCATCGTGATGGCCGGTCCCCAGCGCGAAATCCTCTATGCCAACGAGCGCGCGGCGCAGACCTTCCAGATCGAGACGGAGCGGCTGCCCGGTGGCGTGAACCTGCGCTCGCTGCATGTCAGCGACGAGAGTTTCGAACGCTTCGGCCAGCTGTACGGGCAGCTCAACGCACGCGGCACGGTGCGCACGGAATGGATCCTGCGCATGCCGTCGGGCTCGGACCACTGGTTCGACATGCAGGGCTCGCTGCTGGACCCCGACGAGGACGATGGCCGCGTCATCTGGACCATGATCGACACCGATGCGCGCCGGCGCGCCGAGACCGCGCTGGCCGAGACCCAGCACCGGCTGGAGGCCATCATCGACCGCTTTCCCGCAGGCATCCTGGTCACCGACGCGCAGGGCCGCCATGTGCTGGCGGCCAACCGCATGCTGGCCGCTGCCCTGCAACTGGACATGGCGCCTGCCGCCCTTGTGGGGCTGGGCATGCCGGCGCTGATCCAGCTGCTGCCGGCGTCGGTGGCGGACGTACTCAGCGCAGGGCCCGTGGCCGGCCGCTCCCTGCATGCGCTGCCCGATGGCCACTATGTGGAGATCGAGGGCATGCAGCTGCGCGACGGCGACCGCTCCATCGGCCATTGCTGGGTCTTCCACGATGCGACGGAGCGGCAGCAGCGCGAATCCCAGCTGGAAACGCTGGCGCTGACCGACGCGCTGACCGGCATTCCCAACCGCCGCGCCTTCCTGGAGCGGCTGGCGATGGAGCTGGACCATCTGCGCAGCGGCCTGGTCGCGCATTCCACGCTGATCATGCTGGACATAGACCACTTCAAGCAGGTGAACGACGGCTACGGCCACGCGGTGGGCGACATCGTGCTCAAGGAACTGCTGGCCTCGGTGGCGCAGGAGATGCGCAGGGAAGACATGGTGGGCCGGCTGGGCGGCGAGGAATTCGCTGTGCTGCTGTCCGACACCAATGCGGAGGTGGGCCTGCGGCGCGCCGAAAGCCTGCGCGAAGCCATTGCCGGGCAGGCCATCGATGCGGGCAAGGCCGGAGACCTGCACATCACCATCAGCCTGGGCGTGTACGAGCTGCAGCGCAGCGATGCATCGGCCCAGGGCTGCCTGGAGCGGGCCGATGCGGCGCTGTACTACTCCAAGCGCAATGGCCGCAACCAGTCCACGCTGTGGAGCGAGCGGCTGCCAGCCATCGCGCGGTGATCCGGGCCGCTTCGGCGCAACGGCCTAGGAATTCATCCCGGTCGACTGCCGATTTTCAGAATGGTCCAATGGCCTGATGGCGCCGGAATCCCGAAAATCCAGGGTTCATGCTGCCGCGTGGCCCTGTCGTCGGTCCGTCTGCCCGAGTCCCCGGGGCGCGATCGACTTCCCCGCACAGCCCCTCACAAAAACAGGCCGCGCGCTGCGCGCCGGGCGAGGAATGTATGACATACAACCGGTGGTCCACGATGCATGTCGCCCCCCTGGGGCGAGCGCAATTCTGGAGCGATGCCAGCCGTGAGGCGCAGATGCCGCACACGCCCCTGGTGGCGCGGCCCGAGCGCTTCGAGGCCGTGCTCACATCGCGTGGCGTGGGCGCGGTGGTGTTCAACCGCATCCAGATGGCGGCGGGCCACGGCATGCAGCGCCTGCAGGCGGGTTGCCAGCGCGCGAGCCCGGCCAGCCTGCTGTGCCTGCTCTACCTCAAGGGTCGCGCCCGGGTGTCTGCGCTCGATGGGCCGGGCGCGGTGGTTGCGGGCGGCGAGTCGCATGCGCAGCCCGGCCAACTGTTCCTGCTGGACGAGCGGTGCGGCTACCGCATCTGGCAGGACGAAGCCGTGGACCTGCTCGTGCTGGCCGTGCCGCTGGCGCTGATCGATTCGTGCGCAGGCATGGCTTCGCAACTGCTGGCACGCAGCCTGCCTGACTGCGCGTCGTTGCAGCTGCTCGTCCAGCAGATGCAACTGATCCATGCATGGCAGGCGCCCCTGCCCGAGGGCGAGTCCGCGCAGCTGTCCGATCTGGTCATCAACACCTTGAAGACCGTGCTGCAGGCCGGGGCCGAAAGGGCTGCAGCCCGGCCTGACGCGCCCATGCACGTGCTGTTGTGCCGGGTGCGCCAATTGATCGCCCGCCAATATCCGGACCCGGCGCTGGGGCCGGAGCGCGTGGCATCGAGGCTGGGACTTTCCGTGCGCTCGCTGCAATCGCGGCTGTCGCGCGAAGGCACCAGCCTCAGCGCCGAACTCATGGACTATCGACTGGAGCGCGCCCATGCGCTGCTGCGCGCAGCGAAGCCGGGAACGCTGGGCGTCACGGAAATCTCGCAGCGCTGCGGCTTCAACTCGCTCGCGCATTTTTCCCGGCGCTTCAGGGCACGCTACGGCAGCACGCCGCTGGAGCTGCTGCGTGAGCCGGGGGCGGAGGGCATGGGGCCGTCCACCTGGCACGGGGACGGGGCGGGCACCTAGACAGGGCTTGCGGCGCCTCGGTCGGCGTGGCGTGCGCAGATCAGGCTGAGGATTTCGAACAGCATCTGCGCGCCCGCGTGGGCGGTGTTGGTGGTGGCGTCGTAGGCGGGCGAGACCTCGACCACGTCACCGCCCACGATGTGGATGCCGGCCAGGCCGCGCACCATGGCCTGGGCTTCGCGCACCGTCAGGCCTCCCACCTCGGGCGTGCCCGTGCCGGGCGCAAAGGCCGGGTCCAGGCAGTCGACGTCGAAGGAGACGTAGACGGGCGCATCACCCACCACCTCGCGTGCGCGGGCAATGACGCCGTCCACGCCCAGCGCGGGAAGGTCCTCTGCGTGGATCACCGTCATGCCCGACTCGTAGGAGAACTCCCAGAGATATTCGGCCGCGCCGCGTATGCCGATCTGGATGGTCCGCGTGGGGTCGAGCACGCCATCCAGCACGGCCTGGCGAAAGGGGCCGCCGTGGTGGAAGCGGCTGCCGTCGAAGGGGCCGCCAGTATCGCAGTGGGCATCGAAGTGGACCAGGGCCAGTGGCCGGTCGCGGCCCAGCGCGCGCAGTATGGGCAGGGTGATGGAGTGGTCTCCGCCTGCAGACAGCGGAATCACGCCGGCCGCATGGATCTTCGCGAAGGCTGACTCTATGTCGCGGTGCGACTGCTCCAGGCTGTAGCGGCTGGACAGCGGCACGTCGCCGATGTCCGCCACGCGCAGCTCGCGCGTGGGCGCGGATCTGAGCACATGGTTGTAGGGGCCCACGCGCTCTATCGCGCGCAGCGCCCTGGGCCCGAAGCGGCAGCCGCTGCGGTTGCTGATGCCCAGGTCCATGGGCACGCCGATCAGCGCGGCCTGCAGTTCGCCGAAGTCCGGGCGGCTCCAGTCCATGGGGTGCATGGGGGCATCCAGCAGCGTGGGAATGCCTGCGTAGGGTGCGCTGCGCGTGCCGCTGGCGTCGATGATGTGGGCGGCCACGGTGCGGAAATGCGGATCGTGGATGACGGACTCGTTGTCTCCGCCGAAGCGCGCACGCAGCGCGGCCAGCCTGTCTGCAGTAAAGAGGGTCATGGGTGTCCCTTGGTTCAGGATTGGATGCCCGACAGGGAGCGCTGCTGCGAGCGCTGCGCCAGGCTGATGAGGATGAAACTGGCCGTGCTCATGGCCAGGCTGGCGTAGATCGGCGTGTTGGCGGCCAATCCGTCGCGGACCATGAAGACCACTGCCGTGGCGCAGCCCAGCAGCATGCTGGCGATGGCGCCCGCCGTGGTGGCCCGGCGCCAGTAGATGGCGCCGATCAGCGGCACCAGCATGCCGCCCACGAGCAGGTTGTAGGCGGTGGTCAGGGCGTTGAGCACGTCGTCCACCACCAGGGCGATGCCGAGCACGGCAAGGCCCACCAGCAGCGTCAGCAGCCGGTGCCAGCGCACATCGGCCAGAGGCTTGCCTTGCCGCAGCAGGGGCACGAGGTCTTCGGCCAGCACGGTGGAGCCCGCCAGCATGGCCGCGCTGGCGGTGGACATCATGGCGGCCAGCGCGGCAGCGATCACCAGGCCGCGGACGCCGTCCGGCAGGCTGGCCTGCACGATGGCGGCAAAGGCGTTGTTGGGATTGTCCAGTTCCGGCAGCAGCACCCGCGCCGCCATGCCCACCAGGGCGCCGACCAGCCCGTAGACCACGCAGTACAGGCCGGCGAGGCTGCCCGCCACGGCGGCCACGCGTTCGCTGCGGGCCGTGAACACGCGCTGCCACACGTCCTGGCCGATCATGATTCCGAAGAAATAGATCACGAAGTAGGTGGCGATGGTGTCCCAGCCGATGTATGTGACATCGAAGCTGGACGCAGGCAGCCGTGCAACCAGCTGGTCCCAGCCGCCCACGCGGTACAGGCAGATGGGCAGCAGGATCAGCATCAGGCCCGCGGTCTTGATCACGAACTGAACGATGTCCGTCAGCGTCAGCGACCACATGCCGCCCACGGCCGAGTAGATGACCACGACGCCACCGCCCACCAGGATGGAGATCCACAGAGGCAGGTCGAACAGCACCTGCATCACGGTGCCGATGGCGATCACCGACGTGGCCGCCAGCATCAGAGCATAGGCCAGCATCACCAGTGCGCTGGCCTGTTGGGTGCGGGCGCTGTAGCGCCGCTCCAGCACCTGGGTCACGGTGCAGATGCGCAGCCTGAGCAGGGGCTTGGCCAGGAACAGGTTCAGCACCAGCAGGCCCGCACCCAGAGCCGCGCACAGCCACAAGCCCGAGATGCCGTACACGTAGCCCAGGCGTACCGTGCCCACCGTGCTGGCCCCGCCGATCACCGTGGCAGCCATGGTGCCCATGTACAGGCCCGGCCCGAGGTTGCGGCCCGCCACGAGAAAGTCCTCCTGCGTCTTCGCGCGGCGCATGCCGTACCAGCCCAGCAGCAGCATGGCTGCCGCGTAGATCACTACCACCGAGATATCAAGCACCATGGTCTCTCTCCCCTTTTGTTCCGACCCCGTGTGCAGGGTCCTTCTGAAACAGCGGTATTCACGCAAGTGAATGTCACGGACCGCCCCTCTTGTTCTGCGCTGGCAGCGTGCTTCGGTGAACCGAAGCGCGCCGCAACAGCCGTGAATGCTAGACAGCAGCCGGGCTTGCATCCATTTCAAGTTCCATCTACAAACATCGATGAACATCGATCTTTGCTGAGTGAAAACCCCATGCTCCATACCGTTTCAGATCTCGACCTGCGGCTGCTGCGCGTTTTTCTGGCCATCGTCGACGCGGGCGGTGTATCGGCTGCGCAGGCCATTCTTGGCGTGGGGCAGTCCACGCTCAGCAGCCAGCTGTCCACGCTGGAGACACGCCTGGGGTTCAGCCTGTGCGAGCGCGGGCGCGGCGGCTTTCGCCTGACGGCCAAGGGCCGGCGCTTCGTCGACCTGGCCCGCGCTGCGCTGCAGGGCCTGGAAGGATTCAGCGCGCAGGCGCGCAACATGCACCGGCAGCTGGTCGGCAGCCTGGCCATCGGCCTGATCGGCAATGCACCCACGGAATACAACGCGTTGATGGGGCGGGCCATACAGCGCTTTCGCCAGCGCGACGAGGCCGTGCGCCTGTCTGTGCTGGTGCGCGGGCCGCGCGAGCTGGAGGAAATGCTGCTGCGCGATGAGCTGCAGGTCGCCGTGGGCTATTTCCTGCACCGCGCCCCGGCGCTGGAATACACGCGGCTGTTCAGCGAAAGGCAGGTGGCCTATTGCAGCGCCAGCCATCCCTTTGCCGCGCGCGCGGGCCGCATCGGCGCGCAGGAGGCGGGCGAAGCCGACTGGACCTGGCGCACCTATCCACTGCCGCAGGCACCGCTGACGGGGCGCCCGCGCCATGTCACCTCGGAGGCGGACAACATGGAGGCGGCCGCCATCCTCATCCTGTCAGGCGCCCACCTGGGCTACCTGCCAGAACATTACGCAGCGCCCTATGTGGCTGCCGGCCTGCTGCATGCGCTGGACGAATCCCTCTTCAGCTATGACGTGGACATCACCATGGTGGCCAGGAAGCGCGCACGCCAGGACGACATCACGGCCGCCTTCACGGACGACATGCGTGCCGTGCTGTAGGGGCGCCGCGGCACAGCGGCATCAGAACTGCAGCAGGCTCAGCGCAAACGGCAGGCTGAGCACGCCCAGCAGCGTGGACAGCGTGACCAGCCCCGCCACATATGAGCCGTTGTAGCCCATGCGCGCGGCCAGCACATAGCACGACGATGCGGTGGGCAGAGCCGAGAAGGCCATGAGGATCAGCGCCTGCGCACCGCTGAGGCCAAATGCCCGCACCATGGCATAGGCGATCAGCGGCTGCACCAGATGCCGCACGGCCAGCAGGCACACGGCCAGCAGCTTGCCGGCGGCCAGCGCGCCGAACTGCATGCCGGCGCCGGCCGACATCAGGCCCAGCGCGATGGAGGCTGCGCCTATGCGGGAGACTGACGGCTCGAGCAGTGCGGGCAGCTTCAGCCCCAGCGCGCTGAACACCAGGCCCGACAGCGTGCCCACGATCAGCGGATTGCGCACCAGTTGCCCCAGGAAGTGCTGGTTGCTGCCGCGCGCCATGGGCCAGACGGCCGCGATATTGCACAGCGGCACGCTCACGCCGATCAGCACCGAGATGAACAGCAGGCCCTCAGGCCCCGCCAGACGGCTGGCCAGCGCCAGGCCGATGAAGGAGTTGAAGCGAAACGCCACCTGCACGGCGCCGGCATGCTCGCGTGTGTCGATCCGGCCGCGCAGGCCCGGCCACCAGGGCAGGCTGTAGGCCAGGCCGATGCCGACCAGGGCCGCACATACGCCAGCGGCCAGCAAGTGGGAGGTGGCACCCCAGTCCACCGGGCTCTTGACGATGGAGTGGAACAGCAGCACCGGGAACAGCAGGTAGTACACCAGCGCCTCCACCGCCTGCCAGACCGTGCGATTGAGCTGTGTGAAGCGGCACAGCACGTAGCCAAGCACGATGAGCGAAAAATCGGGGAAGAGCAGCACGGCGTAGTTCACGGGGGCTGAGCATAAGCGCAACCCCGCAGTCGCCGCGTCTCCCGAGAAACCATGGCGCGAGGCTAGGGGTAAACACCGGGAAATCAGTGCTGCGACAAACTGTGACAACCGGGCCCCGGGCCTTAGCATCGCTGGGGTCCACACAGCCGATCCGAAAGCGCAGGTCCTGACGACCGTCAAGCGCGCAGCGGGCTCCAGGCCCCAACATGGCTGTTCCGTGGCAGCGTTTGCGAGCCTTCATTTCGCAGACCATCCATCCGCAGGCACGGCCTTGCGGATGTCCATGAAAACCTCTTCGTCAACACGACCCCCAAAAGGAGATCCTGTATGAATCGTCGCAACTGGATGGGACTGACCCTGGTCCTCGCAAGCACCGGAGCCCTGGCCCAGGCCTACCCCACCAAGCCGATCAAGCTGGTGGTGCCCTTCGCCCCCGGTGGCACGACCGACATCATCGCCCGCGTGATCGCCGAACCCCTGACCAAGGAACTGGGCCAGCCCGTGGTGGTGGACAACCGCGGCGGCGGCGGTGGCGTCATCGGCGCCATGGAAACCGCGCGCTCGCAGCCCGATGGCTACAGCCTGGGCATCGCCACGGTCTCGACCACGGCGACCAACCCCGCGATCAACCCCAAGATCTCGTACAACACGCTGACGGACTTCACGCCCATCATCAACGTGGCGGCCACGCCCAACGTGATCGCGGTGAACCCCAAGTTCCCCGCCAAGGACTACAAGAGCTTCGAGGCCGAACTCAAGAAGTCCCAGGGCAAGTACTCCTATGCATCCTCGGGCACGGGCGGCATCCAGCACATGCTGATGGAGCTGTACAAGAGCCTGACCAACACCTTCGTCACCCACATCCCCTACCGCGGCGCGGGCCCCGCGCTCAACGACGTGGTGGCGGGCCAGGTGCCCATGGTGCTGGACAACCTGCCCTCGGCCCTGCCCTTCATCAAGGACAACCGCCTGGTGCCCATCGTGGTGGCCGCGCCCCAGCGCCTGGCCGTGCTGCCCAATGTGCCCACCTTCAAGGAAGTGGGCCTGGAGCCGGTGAACCGCATGGCCTACTACGGCATCCTGGGCCCCAAGAACATGCCCAAGGACGTGGTGGACAAGATCAACGCCGCCGTGCGCAAGGTGCTGCAGGACCCGGCCGTGCGCAAGCGCATCGAGGACACGGGCTCCCTGGTCATCGGCAACTCGCCTGAAGAGTTCGCCAAGCAGATCAAGGAAGAGTACGAGACCTACAAGAAGGTGGTTGCCCAGCAAAAACTCACGCTGGAGTAAGCACCGCCCTGAGCGGTTGGATCAGAGCCCGAGGTTCCTTGCGGACCTCGGGTTTTTTCGTTGTAGGCTTGATGGGATGTCCCAAGTGCCCGCCGCTTCCATCGTGTCCCCCTCGGCTGCCGAAGCCGAACCTGCTGCCGATCCTGCATCCTGGCCCGCGCCGCTGCCGGCCAGCCTGGATGCGCTGGACCTGTTCATGGATGCGCTGCTGCTGGAGGACGGGCTGTCGCGCAATACGCTGGCGGCCTACCGCCGCGATCTGATGGCCTGGGGCCGGTGGCTGGCGCACCAGCGGCCGCCGCTGGCGCTGGATGCGGCGGGCGAGCTGGAACTGCAGGGCTATTTCGCGGTGCGGGTGGAGCAGACCAAGGCCAGTTCTTCCAACCGGCGGTTGACGGTGCTGCGCCGCTACTACCACTGGGCGCTGCGCGAGCAGCGCATTGCGGCCGATCCCACGGTGCGCATGCTGGCGGCACGGCAGCCGCCGCGCGTGCCGCATACGCTGACGCAGGCTCAGGTGGAGGCGCTGCTCAAGGCGCCCGATGTCGATACGCCGCTGGGCCTGCGTGACCGCGCCATGCTGGAGCTGATGTACGCCAGCGGCCTGCGCGTGAGCGAGCTGGTGGATCTGCCGATGCATGGCATCGATCTGCGCTCGGGCGTGCTGCGCGTGACCGGCAAGGGGCAAAAGGAAAGACTGGTGCCCTTCGGCCAGGAGGCGCACTGGTGGCTGGAGCGCTACCTGGCCACGGCGCGCGGTGCCATCCTGGGCGGGCAGCGCAGCGATGCGGTCTTCGTGACCCAGCGCGGGGCTGCGATGAGCCGCGTGATGTTCTGGGTCATCGTCAAGCGCTGCGCGCAGGTTGCGGGTGTCACGGCACCGCTGTCGCCGCACACGCTGCGCCATGCCTTCGCCACCCACCTGCTCAACCATGGCGCAGACCTGCGCGTGGTGCAGATGCTGCTGGGCCATGCCGATATCTCCACCACCACCATCTACACCCATGTGGCGCGCGAGCGGCTCAAGGCGCTGCACGCTTTGCACCATCCGCGTGGTTGATTGGATGTGGTCGGTTCGCCGGATTGCCTATTTCTGGCGTTGAAACCGTCGAAGTGGCAAAGCCCGCCTCGGGGATATGTGCTTTGCACAACAATCACCGCCGTGTTCGATGTGTTTCTGCGGAGTTCTCGATGACTGATTTCCTGCGCCGGCATGTGCTGGTGACTTCCATGCTGGCGGCGACGGTGGCTGCCGCGGCCCTGCCGATGTCTGCCTCGGCTGCCGATGCGGCATGGCCCAGCCGGCCCATCCGCGTGGTGGTTTCCTACCCGGCCGGCGGCGTCAGCGATGTGGTGGCCCGCGCCCTGGGCGAGAAGCTGGCCGCCCGCCTGGGCCAGCCCGTGGTGGTGGACAACAAGGCCGGCGCCGGCGGCGCCATCGGCCTGGACCTGGTGGCCAAGGCCGCACCCGATGGCTACACGCTGGGCTTTTCCTCCATCAGCCCGCTGACGCTGAGCCCGCACCTGGGCAAGCCCCTGTTCGATCCGCAGCGCGACCTGGTGCCCGTGACCAGCGTGATGTACTCGCCCGTGCTGCTGCTGGGCACGGCCCGCTCCACGGCGGCCGACTTCAATGCGCTGGTGGCCCAGGCCAAGGCGCAGCCCGGCGAAGTGCGCTGGGCCACAGCCGGCCTGGCCTCGCTGGGCCACATCATGCTCGAGCAGATCATGCATGCCTCGCAGGTCCGGATCACGCACATTCCCTACAAGGGCGGCGGGCAGCAGCTCAATGACGGCCTGAGCGCGCAGTTCGAAGTGCTGTCCACCAATGCCGGCCCGGCCGTTTTGCAGCACATCAAGGCGGGCAAGTTCAAGGCCCTGGCCGTGGGCGCACCCCAGCGCCTGGAGTCGCTGCCCGGCGTTCCCACGCTGGCCGAACTGGGCTACAAGAGCGCCAACATGACCTCGGTGTTCGGCATCTTCGCGCCCGCTGGAACGCCTGCGCCCGTGCTGCAAAAGCTCAATGCCGAGATCAACCAGGTGCTGGCCCAGCCGGACATGCGCGCCAAGCTGGAGGCCACCGACAACGTGGCCATGGGCGGCAAGGCCGAGGACTTTGCACGCCAGATCGAGGCCGAGTCCCAGTCCAACGCGCGCATCATTCGCGCAGCCGGCATCAAGCTCAATTGATGGAGCGCAGGGCGCCACCGGCGCCCATGCAAAAAGGGCTTGCAGCCGTCATGGCCGCAAGCCCTTTGTCTTTGGTGCCGGATGTGCAGGGCCCGCCTATGCCATGGGCTCGTCCGCCGTGAGATTGTCGGCCCAGGCCAGGGCCTGCAGATGCGCCCAGTTGACCTGGTGGTTGGACAGCTGCAGTGCATTGGCTGCGCGCGCGAAGCCTTCGTCATCGCCGCTTTCGCAGGCACGCGTCAACTCCAGGAAGGGCGCGAACACGCCCTTGTTGTGCACCAGCGCATCGATCACGGGCTGGGGCAGGGCGATGGACTCCAGCGCCTTTTCCATGGGCTGGCCCAGCATCACGTCCAGCAGCGAGAACACGCCGACCACGAAGGCGTTGTCGCACTCCTCGGGCGAGAGCAGCTCGGCCGTCAGCAACTCCATCAGGCGCCCGCGCACCACGGCGGTCTGGCCCACGGCCGGCGGCGTGCCGCCCGCGCGCGAAGTGGTCAAAAGCAGGGCCGCCCAGCGGAACAGCTTCTTGAGGCCCAGGATCATCACCGCGTGGCGGAACGAGGTGATCTCGCACGACAGGCCGAAACCCGAGGAGTTGATGAAGCGCAGCAGGTTGAAGGACAGCGTGGGATCCTTCTTGAGCAGGGCTTCGATCTCGTCCGTGCTGGCCTGCTGGCGCACTAGATTGATCAGCTGGATGATGGTGGCCTGCGTGGGGCGGATGGTGCGCGCCTGCACGAGTTGCGGCTGGGCGAACCAGAAGCCCTGGAACAGCCGCACGCCCAGGTCGCGCATGCGCTCGAACTGCTCGGAGGTCTCGACCTTTTCGGCCACGATCTGGGCATTGGTATGGGCGCGCGCGAACTTCACCAGGGTCTCGGCATCGGCCAGTGCGAAGGTCTGCATGTCCAGCTTGATGAAGGCGGCCGCAGGCAGCCAGCTGGCATAGGCGCGGCGCAGCAGGTGCTGGTTGAAGGCCAGGCGGAAGCCGCGCTGGCGCAGGGCCTGGAAGGTGGGCAGGCGTTCCTCGATATCGGCAGCCGTGGCGTTCTCGCCCAGCGTGGGTACCTCCAGCACCACCTTGTCGGGGTGGATCAGTTCCAGGTGGCCGCCGGCCAGGCTGTCATGCGTGCAGTTGATGAAGACTGTCTTCTTGCCCACCAGCGCTTCGGCGCCCGCATACGACAGCGCGTTGAAGAGCAGGGCGGCATCGGAGGCAGCCGTGTGCGCATGCTGGGCCGTGGAGCGGTCGAAAAGCTCATAGCCGAAGACATCGCGCGCCTCGTTGACGATGGCCTGGCGCGCAATGACGGCCACCTGCCCGTCCTCCACCCCGGCTGGCAGGGGGGGCGGCGGAGCGGAGGAGTTGTCGTTGGTAGTCATTTGGAAGCTGAGAAAGATGGATGAGCGATGGCTTTCGATGGCGTTCTATAGCTTATAGCTATAGCGAGCTGTCTGCCAGTTGGTCGGTCCAGGCCAGGGCCTGCAGATGGGCCCAGTTGATCTGCTGGCTGCTCAGGCGCAGCGCGCCTGCGCTGCGGTGGAAGGCTGCATCGTCGCTGGCTTCGCAGGCCTGGGCCAGGATCAGCAGCTCGCCCAGCACGCCTTCGTGGCGCAGCACGGCGGCGGAGACGGCGTCGGGCACGGGGATCAGGCTCATGGCCACGTCCTGCGGCAGGTCCAGCATGCTGCCCAGCAGCGAGAAGATGCCGACGACAAAGGCCTGGTCGGAGTCTTCCTCGCTCAGCGATTCCTGGGCCAGCAGCTCCATCAGCCGCCCGCGGATCACGGCGGTCTGGCCGATGGCCGGCGGCGGGCCGCCGTTGCGCGATGCGGTCAGCAGCATGGCCGCCCAGCGGAACAGCTTCTTGAGGCCCATGAGCATCACGGCCTGGCGGAACGAGGTGATCTCGCGCTGCACGCCGAAGCCCACGGAATTGATCAGGCGCATCAGGTTGAAGGCCAGGCCCGCATCCTTCTTGAGCACATCCTCGATGGCATCGGTGCTGGCCTGCTGGCGCACCAGATTCAGCAGCTGGACAATGCTTTGCTGCGAGGGCGACAGCAGCTTGGTGCGCACCACCGTGGGCCGCGCGAACCAGAAGCCCTGGAACAGCTGTATGCCCAGGCGGCCCACCTGCTCATGCTGCTGGGCGCTTTCCACCTTCTCGGCGATCAGCTCGGCGCGCGTGTGGCGGCCGGCAAAATTGACCAGCACGGCCAACTGGTCAGGGGCCAGCACGGACAGGTCGAACTTGATGTAGTCGGCCAGGGGCAGCCAGGCTGCATAGGCGGACTCCAGCACCGTGTGATTGAAGGCCAGGTTGAAACCGCGTGCGCGCAGATTGCTGAGGATGGGCAGGCGGGCCTGTACCTCCTGCTGGGCGGCCAGGCCCAGCGGAGGTATCTCCAGCACCACCTTGTCGGGGTTGAGCAGCTCCAGATGCCCGCCGGCCAGGCTTTCATGCGTGCAGTTGACGAACATCAGCTTGGTGCCAACCAGATCTTCTTCGCCCGCATGCGACAGGGCCGTGAACACCAGGGACACATCCGAGGCCGCCGTATGGTCCGGGTAGGCGCGCGAACGGTTGAAAAGCTCATAGCCGATGATCTGCTGCACCCCGTTGACGATGGCCTGGCGCGCAATCATTCCCCGATCCGTGGACGCGGGGCTGGCCACAGGGGCATCGTTGAAGAGATGGACAGGCAATTCGGTCATGGAGTGTTCGGTCGAAGGGACACGGGAAGCAGCAGATCTGATTGTAGGAATGTTCTGAATAAATATGCCGACAGGCAGTGTCTGCTGGGACAAGTCCGATTGCGGAGTCGGACCCATCCTAGTTTGTAAACCATTGTGTGGCTTCACGAGCGGCCTGGGCCTGTCCGCACGGCGCAGGCAGGCTTTCTTCAGACCTGCTGCAACCAGGCCAGTTCAGTATCGGTGAAGCCTGCGGCGCGGCGTGCGCGTTCGTTGAAGGGCGGGCGCAGGCGCGGCGCCTCGTAGCGCAGGGTCAGCGCCTGGTAGTGGGCCTCGGGCTCCAGGCCTTCGCGCTCGCACAGCCAGCGGTACCAATGATTGCCTATGGCCACGTGGCCCACTTCCTCGCGCAGGATGATGTCGAGGATGTCCACCGCCGCCAGCGCATCGGGCGCGCGCGTGTTGCGCAGCTTGTTCTGGATCTGGGGCGTGGCGTCCAGGCCGCGCGCCTCCAGCGTGCGCGGCACCAGGGCCATGCGGGCCACCACGTCATGGGCGGTCTTCTCGCACATGGTCCACAGGCCCTGGTGGGCCGGGAAATCGCCGTAGTCGTGGCCCAGGTGCGCGCGCAGATGCTCGCGCAGCAGGCGAAAGTGCCTGGCCTCCTCGGCGGCCACCTGCAGCCAGTCCAGGTAGTACTGCTGCGGCATGCCGTCAAAGCGCCAGACGGCGTCCAGCGCCAGATTGATGGCGTTGAACTCGATGTGGGCTATGGCGTGGATCAGCACGGCCCGGCCTTCCGGCGTCGCCGGCGAACGCCTTGCAACGGCGGTGTGGTGGCGCAGCTCGGGCCGCAGCGGGCGGCCCGGCAGGTCCGGCGCGGGATCCGGCAGGGCCGGTGCCTGCGGTGCTATTGAATAAAGCGCCTGCCGCGCATACATGTCCAACGCGGCGGCGGCCTTTTCTTCGGGGTCCGTGAGGCACAAGACCTCAAGGGCGCGGTGACGTAACTCCATCCCTACAATTCTAGGTTTCCTGCCATCACCAATAATTGACGGAGACAAAGACCCATGGCGATCTATGAACTGGATGGAGTGGCCCCTGAAGTGGCGGCGTCGGCCTGGGTGGCCGACAGCGCCGAAGTGATGGGCAATGTGCAGCTGGCCGAAGACGCCAGCATCTGGTTCGGCGCCGTGCTGCGCGGCGACTGCGAGAGCATCACCATCGGTGAGGGCAGCAACATCCAGGACGCGAGCGTGCTGCATGCCGACCTGGGCAAGCCGCTGGTCGTGGGGCGCCACGTGACCGTGGGCCACCAGGTCATGCTGCATGGCTGCACCATTGGCGACGAGTCGCTGATAGGCATCGGTGCCGTGGTGCTCAACGGCGCGAAGATCGGCCGCAACTGCCTGGTCGGCGCAGGCGCCCTCATCACCGAAGGCAAGGAATTTCCCGATGGCTCGATGATCATCGGCAGCCCGGCCAAGGCCGTGCGCCAATTGACGCCCGAGCAGATCGAGGGCTTGCGCCGCAGCGCCCAACACTATGTCGACAATGCGCGACGGTTCAAGACCGGGCTGCGCAAGCTGGGCTGAGCGAGGCCCGGCACTTTTTTACGGAATCCATCAGCGTGTCTGAACTGCATAAATTCATCTTCGAAGGCCTGCCCGTGCGCGGCTCCATCGTTCGCCTCACCGATGCCTGGCAGGAAATCCTGCAGCGCCGCGCGGGCAACGGCGAGACCGGCGCCTACCCCGTTGCCGTGAGCGAACTGCTGGGAGAAATGGCGGCTGCGGGCGTGCTCATGCAGTCCAATATCAAGTTCAACGGCGCCCTGGTCTTCCAGGTCATGGGCGATGGCCCGGTCAAGCTGGCTGTGGCCGAGGTGCAGTCCGATTTCGGCCTGCGCGCCACCGCCACCCTGATCGGCGACCCTCCCGAAGGCGCCACGCTGGAACAACTGCTCAATGTGCACGGCGGCGGCCGCTGCGCCATCACGCTGGACCCCAAGGGGCGCCAGCCGGGCCAGCAGCCCTACCAGGGCGTGGTGCCGCTGCAGGATGCGCAGGGCCGGCGCTTCACCAAGGTGTCCGATGCGCTGCAGCACTACATGCTGCAGTCGGAACAGCTGGACACCGTGCTGGTGCTGGCGGCCGACGACCAGGTGGCCGCCGGCCTGCTGATCCAGCGCATGCCGGTCAAGGGTGAGGCCAACCTGGCCGCTGCCACCGAAAGCGAGCAGTCGGGCCAGGATGCCATCGGGCTGAACGAGGACTACAACCGTATCGCCACGCTGGCCTCCAGCCTCACGCGCGACGAGCTGCTCACGCTGGATGTGGAGACCATACTGCGCCGCCTGTTCTGGGAAGAGAAGCTGATGCGCTTCGTGCCCCAGCAGGACGAGGAGCATCCGCGCTTTGCGTGCACCTGCAGCCGTGACCGTGTGGCGTCCATGCTGGTGTCGCTGGGCTCCGAAGAGGTGGAGAGCATCCTGGAGGAGCGCGGCAGCATCGAGGTGGGCTGCGACTTCTGCGGCAAGCAGTACGAATTCGATCCCATCGACGCAGCCCAGCTGTTCACCGAGGCCGGCAAGCAGCCGCCGACCTCGAAGAACGTGCAGTAAATACGCTCGGAGTCAGTCCCGCCCGCTGCGCAGCGCGTCGAACAATCGCCGCTCGCAGTCCGGGTCGCTGCATTGCTCGCAGCCGTAGGGGCGAAGGCGGGCGCCGCGTTGCGCGGGGCTTGCGGGTAGCCAGGACCAGTCCATTTGCGGAGCCTTGAGCCTGAGCGACTCGGCCAGCTGTTGCCATTGCCGGGTCGTGCTGCCATGCAGCACGACGTAGTCGCGCGCTTCGGAGCGAAGACGGTTGCGCCAGTGCTGTTCCTGAGCGGAAAATTCTTCATGGGCATTGCGCCAGTCCGTGGCGAGCAGGTAGATTGCGAAGTCCGAGGGCAGCGATGCGGCTGGTGCGGCAACCACACAGCACCAATCCGCGTTGCCTTGGTGCTTGAGCCAAGAGTGGTTCAGTGCGTTAGCCATAGATCGTGCCAACGCTGGTGGGCCCAGCAGGAGCATGCTGGGGAATGCGGTCGCGCAATGCATGGCGCGTGATGGTAGAGGCCTCATAGTATTCATGGGGACGCTGACTATCTCTGCTTTTATAAGAAAGGCACCTCTTGAAGGTGCCTTTCTATCAGTGGGTTAGGCTCGAAAAATCAGTAATCTTTTCCATCAAGAGTCAGTTTGACGGTTTTTTCATAAATAGATTTCTCATCAATGCTGCTTCGCAGAACCGGCAAGCTTCTGTATATAAATTCACGAGAGCTTCTGTTGCCGGTTACGATGTCGAATTTGCATGCATTGACTTTTCGGTCACCGATCATCACGGTTTCATCACCAAGATAGGTCTGGGTATAAGTTTCATCTACGGGATGTTTTTCAGTGTACTGATCGCTGGTTTGTTCTCCGCGTATGCGAT
The DNA here is from genome assembly GCF_055797465.1 of Delftia sp. PX-1. Classification (NCBI taxonomy): domain Bacteria; kingdom Pseudomonadati; phylum Pseudomonadota; class Betaproteobacteria; order Burkholderiales; family Comamonadaceae; genus Delftia; species Delftia sp. PX-1. The sequence goes on along the minus strand of NZ_CP184763.1, from coordinate 5,252,665 downwards.
AGCTCAGAGATTCTCCCTGCTTCAGCATGGCCCTTCGGTTGATGACAGGCTCGGAATATACAGTACTGTACTTTGCGGGGAAGTCGCCAAGTATCTCCGTGATGGAGCCGTAGGTCCAATACACGAAAGGTGCCTCCGGAGTCAGATAGACAAGAGTTCTTCTGAGTTGAATTGATGGTTCTTCTGCAATACTGATTGTTGCAGTGTATTCTATGAGATTTTTATGGCCGCCGAAGTTGGTATTTCTTGTAGTGGTTTCCACTGTGCGCAAAAGAGGATATTTAAGGTTGCCCTCCAAATATTCTTGCTGTATCTTTTTTCCCAGCTGATATCTGGTGTCATCAAAGCAATGAGCAGCGGTTAGAGGTAAGGGCTCGTTGCTATCGTTGCCCCCGCCACCACAAGCGGTGAGAAAAAATGATGCCAGAAGCGTGCAAAGAGCTGCGGCTGTGTTTGTTTTGAATTGCATTTGGATACTCCCTCCTTATTGAAGCAAAGGATTCTATCCGCGATGCATGCACTCTGGAAAGTACGGTCCGATTTATGAGGCCTGAAACAAACGCCTATCTCATGTAGTGAACCGGTCCCAGAACGCAGGGCGAGGAGCCGGCCAAACTGAGCGTGTAAAAAGGCCGGCATGAAGCCGGCCTTGATGCAGGAAAGCCCGACGCTCAGCGCCGCACGATCTGCACAAAGATCTCGTTGGGCTTGACCATGCCCAGCTCGCTGCGGGCCTTTTCCTCGACCATGGCCAGGCCGTCCTTGAGGTCGTTGACCTCGGAGGCCAGGCGGTCGTTCTCGGCTTTTTCCAGCGCGTTGGCCACGTTCTGGTCGTGGATCTGCTGCTGCAGTTCCTTCACATAGGCCACGCTGCCGTGGCCCAGCCACAGCTGCGCGTGCACGGCAGCCAGCAGGGCGAGCAGGACAAGGGGGACGACGCGGTTGACCATGGCAGCAGATGTTGCGGAAAGGAAAAAGGCTTGCAGGCCGGATGGCTTGCAAGCCTAACGCTTTTCAGCGCAGGTTGTAGAAAGCCTCGCGGCCGGGGTAGTGGGCGATGTCACCCAGGTCTTCCTCGATGCGCAGCAGCTGGTTGTACTTGGCGATGCGGTCCGAACGGCTCAGCGAGCCGGTCTTGATCTGGCCTGCGTTGGTGCCCACGGAGATGTCGGCAATCGTCGAATCCTCGGTTTCACCCGAGCGGTGCGAGATCACGGCCGTGTAGCCTGCGCGCTTGGCCATTTCGATGGCGGCGAAGGTTTCGGTCAGCGTGCCGATCTGGTTGATCTTGATCAGGATGGAGTTGGCGATCTTCTTGTCGATGCCTTCCTTCAGGATCTTGGTGTTGGTGACGAACAGGTCGTCGCCCACCAGCTGGACCTTGGCGGCCAGGCGGTCGGTCAGGATCTTCCAGCCATCCCAGTCGCCTTCGGCCATGCCGTCCTCGATGGAGATGATGGGGTACTTGTCGCACCAGCCGGCCAGCATGTCGGTCCACTGGGTGGCGGTCAGCGTCAGGTTGCCTTCACCGGCCAGCACGTACATGCCGTCCTTGTAGAACTCGCTGGCGGCGCAGTCCAGGCCCAGGGCGATCTGTTCGCCGGCCTTGTAGCCTGCGTTCTCGATGGCCTGCAGGATCAGCTGGATGGCGGCTTCGTGGTTTTCCACGGAAGGCGCAAAACCGCCTTCGTCGCCCACGGCCGTGCTCATGCCCTTGTCGTGGATGATCTTCTTGAGCGCGTGGAAGACTTCGGCGCCCCAGCGCACGGCTTCGCGGAACGAAGGCGCGCCCACGGGGATGATCATGAATTCCTGCAGGTCCAGGCTGTTGTTGGCGTGCGCGCCGCCGTTGATGACGTTCATCATCGGCACGGGCAGCTGCATGCCGCCCATGCCGCCCAGGTAGCGGTACAGCGGCAGGCCGGCCTCTTCGGCAGCGGCGCGGGCCACGGCCATGGAGACGGCCAGCATGGCGTTGGCGCCCAGGCGGCCCTTGTTGTCCGTGCCGTCCAGGTCGATCAGGGTCTTGTCCAGGAAGGCCTGCTCGGAGGCGTCCAGGCCCAGCACGGCTTCGGAGATCTCGGTGTTGATGTGCTCGACGGCCTTGAGCACGCCCTTGCCCAGGTAGCGGCTCTTGTCGCCGTCACGCAGCTCGATGGCTTCGCGCGAGCCGGTGGACGCGCCCGAAGGCACGGCCGCGCGGCCCATCACGCCCGATTCCAGCAGCACGTCGCACTCGACGGTGGGGTTGCCGCGGCTATCCAGCACTTCGCGGCCTACGATGTCAACGATTGCACTCAATTTTTACCTCTTGTCAGAGAGTTGGAGAATACGATTAATAAGGCTGACCGTTCCGGGTCAGTTCTTCAGTTGTCAAGATGGTCTTGCCAGTGCCATCATCCATCTTGATGAGTATTCCTTTATAGATCCATTCGCGGTGTGTGCTGTAATTGAATCTGCAGGCAGTGACCGATCTGGATCCAATGGCTACTGCATTTTTTCCTTCAAAAACCACCTCTATTTCAGTGCTGATGTCCTTGCTCACCGGGATGGGGCTACTGATGGAGGATGTTGTGCTATTGCCGGCTATGGAATATTTCAGAGATTCGCCTTGCTTTAGCTTGAATTTTTTATCTGTCCACGCGGGGGTGTAGATTACTTTTTCAAATGATTTTAATTGCGCTGCGGTAAATTCTGATTCTTTTCCATGAGTTGTAAGCTCCTTTTCTGTTATTGGGCTTAGGTAGCTTGTCTGGAGTGAGCTACCAAATCCCATTGGCAGATATTCGGTAGGACTTCTCATCTCCTCATATGCAAGAAGATCCGATTTTCCATTGAATGTGGCATTGGTGCTTGCAATGCTGATCGAGAGAGATCTTCCTGGTGGGCTTGACCTCGTATCCTCGTATTTTTGCTGGATCGCGCTCCCAGGGGAATACGTTGCGATGTCAAAACAGCTTTCCGCAGATACTGTCTCGTGAGGACCATCGCTGCCGCCGCCGCAAGCGGCCAGGATGAAGGCAATGCTCGTCGATGAAATAATTTTTGTGGCTTTTTTCAATGTGTCCTCCTCCGGAAGTGATGGATTGATTGATCTGGTCAGACACCCTCGACGCAGACCATGCGCATGATGGCCGCGCCTTCGCGGGCTTCGCGGGCACGCAGGTACTCGGGCGTGTCGTAGAAAGCCTTGGCGGCTTCGAAGCTGGGGAACTTGAGGATCACGGTGCGGCCGGGATTCCAGTCGCCTTCGAGCACTTCGACCTTGCCGCCGCGCACGCAGACTTCGGCGCCATGCGCGCGCATGGCCTCGGTGCTCCACTTGCGGTACTCCTCGTACTGCTCGGGCTTGGTGACGGTGACGGACGCAATGATGTAGCCGCTGGCCATGGGTCAGACTCCAAAATCGTTTTCGAGGAAGCCGTTCTTCTTGGTCACGTCGTCGAGCGCGACCAGGGTTTCGAGCAGGGCCTTCATGTGCTTGAGTGGCACGGCGTTGGGGCCGTCGCTGAGGGCGCAGGGAGGATTGGGATGGGTTTCCATGAACAGGCCCGCCACGCCCACCGCCACGGCCGCACGCGAGAGCACGGGCACCATCTCGCGCATGCCGCCGCTGCTGGTGCCGTTGCCGCCGGGCAGCTGCACGCTGTGCGTGGCATCGAAGACAACGGGCGCACCGGTCTCGCGCATGATGGACAGGCTGCGCATGTCCGAGACCAGGTTGTTGTAGCCGAAGCTGGCGCCGCGCTCGCAGGCCATGAAGCTGTCCTCGGACAGGCCGGCCTCCTTGGCGGCAGCGCGGGCCTTGTCGATGACATTCTTCATGTCATGCGGGGCCAGGAACTGGCCCTTCTTGATGTTCACCGGCCGGCCCGACTGGGCCACGGCACGGATGAAGTCGGTCTGGCGGCACAGGAAGGCCGGCGTCTGCAGTACGTCCACGACCTGGGACACGGCCGGTATCTCGGCCTCGGTGTGGACGTCGGTCAGGATGGGGACCTGCAGGTCCTTCTTCACCTTGGCGAGGATCTCCAGGCCCTTGTCCATGCCCGGGCCGCGAAAGCTGGCGCCCGAGCTGCGGTTGGCCTTGTCGTAGCTGCTCTTGAAGATGAAGTGGATGCCCAGGGCCGCCGTGATTTCCTTGAGCTGCCCCGCCACGTCCATCTGCAGCTGTTCGGACTCGACGACGCAGGGGCCTGCAATGAGAAAGAAGCGCCGGTCGAGGCCGACGTCGAAGCCGCAGAGTTTCATGGTGGGGATTCCTTGGGAAATGGTGGGCGGCGTTGCGGGGCTCAGGACTTGCGCGGTGCCTTCTGGCGCTCGATCGCAGCCTTCACGAAGGCATTGAACAGCGGGTGGCCGCTCCACGGCGTGGACTTGAACTCGGGGTGGAACTGCACGCCGATGTACCAGGGGTGAACTTCCTTGGGAAGTTCGACGATCTCGGTCAGCTGCTCACGCTGGGTCAGCGCCGAGATCACCAGGCCCGCTTCGCGCAGCTGGTCCAGATACTGGACGTTGGCTTCGTAGCGATGGCGGTGGCGCTCGGTGACCACGTCACCGTAGATGCTGTGGGCCAGCGTGCCGGCCTGCACGTCGGAGGACTGCGCGCCCAGGCGCATGGTGCCGCCCAGGTCGGAGTTCTCGTCGCGGGTCTTGACCGTGCCGTCGGCATCCTTCCACTCGGTGATCAGGGCGATCACGGGGTTGGCGGACTTGGGGTCGAACTCGGTGGAGTTGGCGCCTTCGAGGCCGGCCACATGGCGGGCGTATTCGATGGTGGCCACCTGCATGCCCAGGCAGATGCCCAGGTAGGGCACCTTGTTTTCGCGGGCGTAGCGGGCCGTGGAGATCTTGCCTTCCACGCCGCGAGAGCCGAAGCCGCCGGGCACGAGGATGGCGTCGTACTGCGAGAGCTTGTCGCGCGCATTGGCGTCGCTGATGGTCTCGGAGTCCACATGGGTGATCTTCACGGCCACATGGCTTTGCATGCCGGCGTGCTTGAGCGCCTCGTTGACGGACTTGTAGGCGTCCGACAGCTCGACGTACTTGCCGACCATGGCGATCTTGACCTCGCCCTGCGGGTGCTCGGTCTCGTGGACCAGGTCATCCCAGCGCTTGAGGTTGGTGGGCGGCGTGTTCAGGCGCAGCTTGTCGCAGATCAGGCCGTCCAGGCCCTGCTCGTGCAGCATGCGGGGTACCTTGTAGATGGTGTCCACGTCCCACATGGAGATCACGCCCCATTCGGGAACGTTGGTGAACAGCGAGATCTTTTCCTTTTCCTCGTCCGGCACGCGGTGCTGGGCGCGGCACAGCAGGGCGTCGGGCTGGATGCCGATCTCGCGCAGCTTCTGCACGGTGTGCTGCGTAGGCTTGGTCTTGAGCTCGCCGGCCGTGGCGATCCAGGGCAGGTAGGTCAGGTGCACGAAGGCCGTGTTGTTGGGGCCCTGCTTGAGGGCCAGCTGGCGCACGGCTTCGAGGAAGGGCAGGGACTCGATGTCGCCCACCGTGCCGCCGACTTCGCAGATGGCCACGTCCACGGCATCCGGCGTGCCGATGCCGGCGCCGCGCTTGATGTACTCCTGGATTTCATTGGTCACGTGAGGGATCACCTGCACGGTCTTGCCCAGGTAGTCGCCGCGGCGCTCCTTCTCCAGAACGCTCTGGTAGATGCGGCCGGTGGTGAAGTTGTTGGACTGCTTCATGCGCGTTTCGATGAAACGCTCGTAGTGGCCCAGGTCCAGATCGGTCTCTGCGCCATCGTCGGTCACGAACACTTCACCGTGCTGGAAGGGCGACATGGTGCCCGGGTCCACGTTGATGTACGGGTCCAGCTTGATGAGAGTGACTTTGAGGCCGCGCGATTCGAGGATCGCAGCAAGGGAGGCTGAGGCGATTCCCTTGCCCAGGGAAGACACCACACCGCCTGTGACGAAGACAAATTTGGTCATGTCTTTTATTGGTGGTGGTAAAGCAGGATTATAGATGCGCCGCCGAATTCGCCGCGCCGCGCGGGGCTGCTCGGACGTTGCGGCTCTGCTAAATTGCGCGCCATGACTGAAGTGTTCGCTGGTAAACATCTGGTGCTCGGCCTCTCCGGAGGCGTGGCTTGTTACAAATCTGCCCAGCTGGTGCGCCTGCTGGTACAGGCCGGGGCCACCGTGCAGGTGGTGATGACCGAGGCGGCCGAGCAGTTCATCACGCCGGTGACCATGCAGGCGCTGTCGGGCCGCCCTGTCTACGGATCGCAGTGGGACGCGCGCGAGCCCAACAACATGCCCCACATCAACCTCAGCCGCGAGGCCGACGCGATGCTGATCGCGCCCTGCAGCGCCGACTTCATCGCGCGCCTGGTGCAGGGCCGCTCCGACGAGTTGCTGAGCCTGATGTGCCTGGCGCGCCCCATGGACCGCGTGCCCCTGCTGTTGGCGCCGGCCATGAACCGCGAGATGTGGGCACACCCGGCCACGCAGCGCAACCTGGCGCAGGTGGCCGCCGACGGCGCGCTGGTGCTGGGCGTGGGAACGGGCGACCAGGCCTGTGGCGAGGTGGGCGACGGCCGCATGCTGGAGCCCGAGGAAATCATGGAGGAGCTGGCTGCCTTCTTCACGCCCAAGCTGCTGCAGGGCCGCCAGGTGCTGGTCACGGCGGGCCCGACCTTTGAGGCCATCGACCCCGTGCGCGGCATTACCAACCATTCCAGCGGAAAGATGGGCTTTGCCATTGCGCGCGCCGCACGCGAGGCGGGCGCCCAGGTGACCCTGGTGGCCGGGCCCGTGCACCTGCGCACGCCGCGTGGCGTGCAGCGCATCGACGTGCAGTCGGCGCAGCAGATGTTCGATGCCGTGCAGCAGCAACTGCCCCAGGCTGGCGTGTTCATCGCCACGGCGGCCGTGGCCGACTGGCGCCCGGCCACGGCGTCAGACCAGAAGATCAAGAAGGACGGCTCGGGCCAGACCCCCACGCTGACCTTCGTCGAGAACCCCGACATCCTGGCGGCCGCCGCGCAGTCCGAGCCCGCACGCAGCGGCCGGCTGTACTGCGTGGGCTTCGCCGCCGAGAGCCATGACCTGCTGCAGCACGCCAGCGCCAAGCGCCTGCGCAAGCAGGTGCCGCTGCTGGTGGGCAATATCGGTCCCGCAACCTTTGGGCGGGATGACAATGCCCTGCTGCTGATCGACGAGTCCGGCACCCAGGAGTTGCCGCACGCCGCCAAGTCCCTGCTGGCGCGCCAGCTGGTGGCCGAGATCGCCCGGCGCCTGCCGCCCGTCCGTTGACACCACCGAAGGCCCGCATGTCACAGAACACCTACGAAGGCCCCCGCCACGGCGACTATGTGCGCTATGTGGATGAGCTGCTGCGCGCCAGCCCCCTGTACCGCTCTGCGGCCCATGGCTGGATGGCGCAGGGACGCAGCGATTTCACCGACGCGGTGGCCACTCCGGGCGCGCAGTCCCAGTCCGTGGTCGAGCGCGTGCGCGAGCAGGTGCAGGCTGCGGCCGAGAAGGCGCGCATTGCTGCGCAGCAGGCGTCGGTGCCTGCCCTGCCGGGGCGCCCGCCGTCTGCAGGCGACAGGAATGGTGGCAGGGCCGATCGCGGCCGGCAGGCGGCGCGGGCACAGCAAGCCCAGGCCTCCTCCGCCGCCAAGGCTGTCAAGAAGACGGTCTTCAAGATAGGTCCGGGCCAGTTGCTGGGTATCGTGATCGGCCTGATCCTGGCCGTGGTGATTCCGGGCGTCGGCCCCTTCATCTTGCTGCTCACCATCATCAATGCCATCGTCAAAGGCTTTCGCAGCGGGCTCAAGTCGTCCGGGTGACGGCGCGGGGCACAATGCGCGCTTTGCTTTTCAAGAGAGCCTGCCGTGAGGCGCTCCCCAGATTGTTTCCATGAACGTTGATATCAAAATCCTTGACGCGCGCCTGCGCGAGAACATGCCCGCCTACGCCACGCCGGGAAGCGCGGGCCTGGACCTGCGCGCCTGCATCGATGCGCCGCTGACGCTGGAGCCCGGCCAATGGCAACTGGTGCCCACGGGCATGGCCATGTACCTCAAGGACCCCGGCTACGCCGCCATGATCCTGCCGCGCTCGGGCATGGGCCACAAGCACGGCATCGTGCTGGGCAACCTGGTCGGCCTGATCGACAGCGACTACCAGGGCCAGCTCATGGTCAGCGCCTGGAACCGCTCGGCCACGGCCTTCACGCTGCAGCCCATGGACCGCCTGGCCCAGCTGATCATCGTGCCCGTGGTGCAGCCCAGCTTCAATGTGGTCGAGGAGTTCGAGTCGGCTTCCGAGCGCGGTGCGGGCGGCTACGGCTCCACCGGCAAGCAATAAGGCTTTCCGCCAGACATCGCCCGCAGCTGCGCTGCCAGGGCATCGCTTCAGGGAGGAGTCCGCATGGCCAGGCCATCCCGGCGCACGCGCCATCGCCCATCCGCGTCGTGGACGCGCGTGGTGCTCACGCAGGAAGACCGCATGCGCCGCCGCCTGCAGCAGCGCCACTGGCTGCGACTGCATGCGGCGTTGACGGGCGGCCTCAGCCTGGCCGGCATGTCGCTGTTGAGCCTGGCCTTGCTGCATGCGGGCGTGCACAGCATGGCGCTGCGCTACGGCGTGGCCCTGGTCTGCGGCTATCTGCTGTATCTGCTGCTGGTACGCCTGTGGGCCGAGTGCATGCTGCGCCGCGACTGGGATGGGCCGGATGTGCCCGATGCCGCGCCAGGCGGCAGCGGTTCTTCACCGGCCCGCACGCCCGAGGCTGGCGGATTCGAGAGCGGGCAGGGCGGCTCTTATGGCGGCGGTGGCTCCAGCGGCAGCTGGGACGACGGCGGTGCCATGTCCGAAGCCGCTTCCTCGGCGTCGCAAGGCTTTGACGTGCCCGGCATCGATGGGCTGGACGAAGGCGCTGTCGTCTTGGTGCCGGTGCTGCTGGTGTTTGCGGCGCTGCTGGTCGCGGTCACGGGCGCCGGGTCGCTGCTGTGGCTGGTCTTTGGGGCCGACCTGTTCCTGGCCGTGGCGGTGGAGGTGGCCTTTGCGCTGCTGATGGCGCGCACGCTCTACGTGGTGGAGCGCGAAGGCTGGCTGCTGGCCGCGCTGCGCCTGAGCTGGAAGCCGGTGCTGGGCGCGCTGGTGGGCGCCGTGGCGCTGGGCGCTGCGGCCGACTGGCTGTTTCCCCAGGCAGACACCCTGGTGCAGGTGCTGCGAGCGCTGAGAGGGGGGTGAGCCGCTGTCCTGCGGCCTCCCGCGCTCATGCCTCTCGTCGCGCTCCGGGCAGGTGCAGCTGCATGCGCAGGCCGCCCAGCGGCGAGCGGCTGGCTGCAATGCTGCCGCCATAGGTCTGCACCAGGTCACGCACGATATCCAGGCCCAGCCCTGCGCCGGGCCTGCGCTCGTCCAGGCGCTCGCCGCGCTCGAAGATGCGGCCAAGGTCGGCGTCTTCGATGCCGGGGCCGTCATCGTCCACCGTCAGCAGCAAGGGGCCGCCGGCCTGATCTGGCTCCAGGCCCTGGACTTCCAGGCTCACGGCCTGGGCTGCCCATTTGCCGGCGTTGTCCAGCAGGTTGCCCAGGATTTCCATCAGGTCCTGGCCGTCGCCCAGAAAGTCCCAAGGCTGCGCATCCCCCTTCAGCGTGAAGCGGATGCCGCGGCCGGCGTGCAGCCGCTCCATGGTGCGCACCAGCGAGGCCAGCGGCGGCTCCAGCGGCGTGCGCAGGCCTGTGGCCTGGCGGGCCGCAGCGCGGGCGCGTGCCAGATGGTGGTCCACCTGGCGGCTGGCGCTGGCGACCTGCTCGCGGACCAACTCGGCCAGCGTCCCGCCTTCCTGCGCGGCGGCATTGCCGAGGATGGACAGCGGCGTGTTCACCGCATGGGCCAGATTGCCGGCCTGCGTGCGCGCGCGCTGGACCATGTCGGCGTTCACATCCAGCACATGATTGAACTCCTGCACCAGGGGGCGCAGTTCCTGCGGAAACCGGCCTTCAAGGCGCGGCGTGGCGCCCTTGCGCACGTCGGCCAGGCCTGTGCGCAGCAACTGCAGCGGCCGCAGCGCCAGGCGCAGCTGCAGCACCACGGCCAGCGCCAGCCCGGCCGCCAGCGTGCCCAGTGCGGCGATCAGCATGGTGGTGAAGCGCTGCATGGGCTCGGCCAGCAGGGCGCTGTCGGCCGCAACGATCAGGCGCAACGGCGGCGCGTCGGCTTCGGGCAATTGCAGGGGGCGTGCCACGGCCACGAGCGGGTGGCCCTGACCATCGGGCAGCATGCCCGTACTCAACGCCGTGTCTTCCCGGTGTTCGCCGGGATTGCCGGCATCGGCACGGAACTGGCGCCAGTCCAGTGTCTGGTCCCACAGCGAACGAGAGCGCAGCAAGCCGGCCTTCTCGGGCGGACCCGCCCCATCGCTCACCTGGTCGATCTGCCAGTACAAGCCCGACAGCGGCTGCGCCAGGCGCGGATCGCCCACGGCCAGTCCTACCTCAATGCGCCCGCCGGGCAGGCTGTTGACGGCTGCGCTGAGCTGGTCGAGCTGCAGCACCAGCTGCGCCTGCAACTGCTGCGCGATGTGATCGCGGAACAGTCCGCGCAGTCCCCAGCCGGCCAGCAGCACGGCCGCCAGCACCCAGGCCAGCGTGCCGGCCAGCAGGCGCAGGCGCAGCGAATCGCCAAGCCGGGATACCTGTCCTTCCTGTGGTGCGTTCATGCAGCGGGCGCGCCTTCCACCAGCCGGTAGCCCATTCCGCGCACGGTTTCTATGCTGCCGGCCGGCAGTTTCTTGCGCAGGCGGCCGACGAAGACCTCGATGGTGTTGGAGTCGCGGTCGCTGTCCTGCGGGTAGATGTGTTCGGACAGCTCGGTGCGCGATATCACCTGGCCCACGCGCTGCATCAGCAGGGCCAGCACTTTGAATTCATGGCTGGTCAGCGTGAGCGGCTGGCCGGCGACGCTCACGCGGGCATGGCGCGAGTCCAGCACGATGGGGCCGCATTGCCACTGGGCGCTGGCGTGCGGGCTGAGCCGGCGCAGCAGGGCGCGCAGGCGGGCCATCAGCTCTTCCATGTGGAAGGGCTTGGCCAGATAGTCGTCGGCGCCGGCATCCATGCCGGCCACCTTCTCATGCCAGGCGCCGCGCGCCGTGAGGATCATCACCGGCATGACCCGCCCTTGTTCGCGCCAGGCGCGCAACACCGTCAGGCCATCGCGCACGGGCAGGCCCAGGTCCAGCACGGCGGCATCGAACTCCTCGACCTCGCCAAGGTACTGGGCCGTTGCGCCGTCGGCCGCCGTCTCCACCGTATGCCCGGCCTGCTGCAGCGCCTGCACGAGCTGGCTGCTCAGCGTGGGCTCGTCTTCCACCACGAGGATTCGCATCTGCGTCTAGTCCTTGCGCTTGAAACTCAGCACCTTGCCATCGCGTGCATCGATCTTGAGCTTGGCCACGCGGCCGCCCGATTGCAGCAGCCGGATCTCGTAGATGAAGCGGCCGTCGTCATGCTCGAACTCGACCTTGATGACCTGGCCCTGGTAGTCGCGCTCGACCTGGTCGAGCACGGTGCGCAGCGGCAGCACGCGGCCTTGCTGCAGGGCCTGGCGCGCGAGTTCATGGTCGCTGTCGCCGGCATCCGAGGGCGTGGTCCAGGAGGCCAGGGCCGCCGCCATCAGCAGCAGTGCGGCCAGCAGTATCCAGGACCTGCGAGGAATGGAGAAGGATGGAGTGGGCATGGAAAACTTTATAGCCCAGCGTGGATGAACCTCGGATGAACGGCTGCTTCAGCTTGCGTTCATGGCCTGCATCGAACAATGGCTGCACGCCGTCGCAATCCACCGGAAACGAAGGCGCAGCAGCCGGCAGATGCGGCCTTTTCGAATGCATCGCCAGCCCAATCGCCGGCCCAATCGCCGGCCCAGTCGCCGACCTTCACATGCCAAGGAGAACCTCATGCCTTCCATCCGACAACTGATTTCCCGCGCTGCACGCCATGGCCTGACGGGCCTGGGCATTGTTCTGATCGCCACTGCCGGGCTGGTCGCCCAGGTGCAGGCCCAGGCCGCCGCCACGGGCGGTCCTTCGGTGACCGTGCAGGCTGGCGAAGCCGTGGCCACCACGGTGGCCTCCGTGCGCGGCGCCTTCCAGGGGCCGGGGCTGAGCATCCGCGAAATCTTCGAGCGCATGGAAGGCCTGGGCTACCGCGACCTGCGCGAGATCGAGTGGGAGGACGGCCTCTACCAGGTCAAGGGCCAGACCGGCGATGGCCGCCCTGTGAAGCTCTACGTCGATGGCAACAACGGCAACGTGCTCAGCATTCGCGCACGCAATTGAGGCCGGGCCGGCGGGCTGATTTTTGTCAGCAAGTGTTCAGTCCGGTCGGCGCACATGCAGCCTGGGGCGTTGCAGTGGTATGCAGCCGCAGGCAAGGTCGGCGGCTGCCCTTGATCGATCCACGGACAGTACACAGGAGATTTCCATGCCCCCTTCCATTCATCGCTTGGGCGCCATCGGCACCAGCTGCATTGCAGCGCTGATGCTCAGCGCCTGCGCGGGCTATCCACAGCAGGGCGGATATCCGGGTGGCGGCTACCCTGCAGGTGGCTATCCCGCTGGCGGATATCCCGCCGGGGGCTACCCCAGCGGGGGCTATCCCGCCAGCGGCCAGCCCGGCACGGCCTACCCGGGCGGCGGTGGCTATGTGCAGCAGGGGCGCGTGACCAATGTGCAACTGGTTCAGATCCAGCAGCCCAGCGGCATCGGTGGCTCGGGCATAGGTGCAGGGGCTGTGGTGGGTGGCGTGGTCGGCGGCGTGCTGGGCCGCCAGGTGGGCAAGGGCAGCGGGCGCGACATCGCCACCATTGCGGGCGTGGTGGGCGGTGCCATGGCGGGCAATGCCATCGAGAAGAACACCGGCCCTGGCGACCTGCGCGATGTCTACCGTGTCACCGTGCAGTTGAACGACGGCAGCACGCGCGTGTTCGACTACCAGAGCAATCCGCAGCTGCGCGTAGGCGAGAGCGTGCGCGTGGACAACAACCAGCTTCTGCGCTGAGTACCAGGCTCGCTCCATGCAAAAGGGCTCCCCGAAGGGAGCCCTTTGCCATTTCAGCGCGGCAATTTCAGTGCAGCGTGTCGTTGCCCGGTGCCATGGGCTGGATGCGGAAGAAGCCGGTGCCGGCCGAGCCGCGGCCGATTTCCTCCTCGGTGGCTTCGCGCACGCCTTCGACCTTCAGGTGCAGGCGCAGCGCGATGCCGGCCAGCGGATGGTTGCCGTCCAGCACCACATGCTCGGGATAGATTTCGGTCACCGTGTAGAGCAGGTCGGGCGGCACGGCGCTGCAGCCCTTGGGCAGGGCGCTGGCCTCGAAGCTCATGCCTTCTTCCAGCTCGGCCGGGAACAGGGCGCGCGGCTCCAGGAAGATCAGGCTTTCGTTGTAGTCGCCGAAGGCTTCCTCGGGCTCCAGGTGCAGGTCCAGGACCTTGCCCTGGCCGTGGCCCTGCAGGGCCTCCTCGATGCGCTTGAGCAGATCGTCGCCGCCGACCAGGAACTCCACGGGCTCATCGAGCACGTCCAGTTCCTCGCCCAGGGTGTCCTTGAGGGTCCAGGTCAGAGCGACCACGCATTGTTCTGTGATTTCCATGGTGTGCAGCTTGTGCGGCCCATGCCGCAGTGGGGAAAAAGAAAGACCGCCGCGCGCGCCCGTGTTTGACGAAGGCGTGCCGGCGGCCGCGTTGGCGCGATTTTCCCACGGCGGCCCGGCCGCTGCGCAGGCCGGGCGGCGAGTCCTGCCGATCAGAACGGGTAGTGGCGGGGCGCGGTCTGCATGGTGATCCAGCGCGTCTCGGTGAAGGCGTCGATGCCTGCCTGGCCGCCGAAGTGGCCGTAGCCCGAGTTCTTCACGCCGCCAAAGGGCATCTGTGCCTCGTCATGCACGGTGGGGCCGTTGACGTGGCAGATGCCGGCCTCGATGCGCGCAGCCACGCGCCAGCCGCGTGCGGTGTCGCGGGTGTAGACGGACGAGGACAGGCCGAATTCGTTGTCATTGGCCATGGCGATGGCCTGCTCCTCGCCGCGCACGCGCACGATGGCCTTGACAGGGGCGAAGGTTTCCTCGCGGAAGATGTCCATCTCGGGCGTGACGCCGTCGATCAGCGTGGCGGCCATCAGCGTGTTGGTGGCCTTACCGCCGCACAGCAGCTTTGCGCCCTTGGCCAGCGCGTCGTCGATCAGGCGGTTGGCGCGCTCCACGGTGGCCATGTCCACCACCGAGCCCAGCACCACGGGACCCTTGCGCGGATCGCCCAGCGGCAGCGAGGTGGCACGGGCCACCAGCTTGTCCAGGAAATCGCCGGCCACGGCCTCGTCCACGATGATGCGTTCGGTGGACATGCAGATCTGGCCCGAGTTGGCGAAGGCACCGAAGGTGCAGCCGGCCACGGCGGCGTCGATGTCGGCATCGTCCAGCACCACGAAGGGCGCCTTGCCGCCGAGCTCCAGGATGGCGGGCTTGAGGTACTTGGCGCAGGTCTGGCCGATGATGCGGCCCACGCGCGTGGAGCCTGTGAAGTTCACGCGGCGCACGGCCGGGTGGGCCACCATGGCCTCGACCACGGCGCCGGCATCTTCGGGCGCATTGGTCACGAAGTTGACCACGCCGGGCGGCAGGCCGCCTTCCTGCAGGGCCTCGATGATCAGGCCGTGCGTGGCAGGGCACAGCTCCGAGCCCTTGAGCACCACGGTGTTGCCGCAGGCCAGCGGCGTGGCGATGGCGCGCACGGCCAGGATGACGGGCGCATTCCAGGGCGCAATGCCCAGCACCACGCCAGCGGGCTGGCGCACGGCCATGGCCAGGCTGCCGGGCACGTCAGAGGGAATGATCTGGCCGTTGATCTGGGTGGTCAGCGATGCGGCCTCCAGGAACATGTTGGCGGCCAGGTGCACGTTGAAGCCGGCCCAGATGCCAGAGGCGCCCGTCTCGGCGGCCATGGCGGCGGCAAAGGCCTCGGTCTTGGCCTCCAGCGCCTGCGATGCCTTCATCAGCATCTGGCGGCGTTCGGTCGGGCCCAGCGCGGCCCAGGCGGGGAAGGCCTGTTGCGCGGCTTCGACGGCGCGCACGGCATCCTGCGGCGTCGCGGCCGGGGCGCGCGTGGCCACCGATCCGTCCAGCGGATTGCGGCGCTCGAAGGTGGCGCCGTTGCCGGCCTGGACGGCCTGGCCTGCGATGAGCATGGTTTGTTCGATCATGACTGTCTCCTTGGTATGCGGTTGTGGCCTGGGCGTTGGCGCAGCCGGGCGTGCCGGTCATCGTAGAAGCAGGCGATGGCGCAGGCAGCCCGCTGGGCGCACAAAGCGCATGACGGATCGTGCACGGGCTCCGGGGTTTACCCTTGTCCTGGCTGTCCGCGGGGAAAGCCATGGGGCGCGACGGGCCTGCACTTTCCCATAATCACGTCCATGGCCGCACACAGATCCTTCACCCGTGCGGCGAGCAGGAGAGACCGCACATGACCGATGCCATGGTGTTGAGCACCGACGGACTGCCGCCCGGCGAGACGGCGTCGGCCTGGCATGCCTGGATGTCGAGCCTGTTTGCGGGCCTGGATACCGATCTCTATGGCGAACGCCTGTTCGAGGGCCATGTGCGCGTGGCCAATGCCGGCGATGTGGTCCTGACCCGGCTGGAGGCGGGCCGCCATCGCGTCATGCGCAGCATGCAGGGCCTGCGCGCCCATGAGTCCCCCTATCTGAAGATCGTCGCGCCCTGGGAGGGCGTGGCCAGCGTGCGCCAGCACAACCGCGAGGCCAGCGTGCGCAAGGGCAGCTGGGTGATCTATGACACGGCGCAGGAGTACGAGGTGGCCAATCCCGAATGGTCGGAGCACCTCATCGTGATGCTGCCGCGCCAGGCCATCGTGGAACGGGGCATCCGGCTGGAAGGGCTGATGGGGCGCAATGTGGGCGGCAGCTCGGGCATCGCCCGCATCGCGCTGGAGACCATGCGCAGCACCTACCAGGAGCTGCCCGGCATGGCACCGCACCTGGCGCGCCGCGCGGGCGAGCTGCTGGTGGACATGGTCCATCTTTCGCTGCAGGAGCTGGCCGGGCAGGGCACGGCAGGCACCCAGCAACTGGCGCTGCAGGACCGCATACGCGCCCATGTGGTGGCCCATCTGCGCGATCCGGGCCTGTCGGTGGAGTCCGTGGCCGCCGCGCTCAACTGCAGCAAGCGCCATTTGCACAACGCCTTTGCGGACAGCCAGACCAGCCTGGGCGCCTTCATACAGCACAGCCGGCTGGAGCTGTGCATGCGCGAGCTGCTGCTGCCCGAGCACGCGCAGCGCACCATCACCGAAGTCGCCATGGACTGCGGCTTTGGCAGCAGCGCGCATTTCAGCCGGGCCTTCAAGGCCTATACGGGCCTGGCGCCCTCGGATTTCAGGGCCATGCGCAAGGCTGCGGGCTGAGCGTCGTCCGGCCATTTCGGGCCGGCTTGCGCTGGCGCCAGGACAGGGCAATGGCCGCATAGGACAATGCCGCCCTGTCTTTCTGCTCATTTCGGACCATTCCATGGACACCAACACCCCGCTTGCCCTGCTGGGCGGGCTTACCGCTTCCCAATTCATGCGCCGCCACTGGCACAAGAAGCCCTTGCTGGTGCGCCAGGCAATCCCCGGCTTCAAGCCCCTGATTCCGCGCGCCAGGCTGCTGGCCATGGCAGGCGAGGACGGGGTGGAATCGCGCCTGATCCAGCAGCACGACGGCGGCAGCTGGAAGCTCAGCCACGGCCCGCTGTCGCGCCGCAGCCTGCCTTCGCTGCAAAAGCCCGGCTGGACCGTGCTTGTGCAGGGCGTGGACCTGCACGACGACGGCGTGCACCAGTTGATGCAGCAGTTCCGCTTCGTGCCCGAGGCGCGGCTGGACGACCTGATGATCAGCTTTGCCACCGACCAGGGCGGCGTCGGCCCGCATTTCGACAGCTACGACGTCTTCCTGCTGCAGGCCCATGGCCGCCGGCGCTGGCGCATCGGCCGCCAGAAGGACCTGTCGCTGCAGCCCGATGTGCCGCTGAAGGTGCTCTCGCATTTCGAGCCGGAAGAGGAGTTCGTGCTCGAGCCCGGCGACATGCTCTACCTGCCCCCGAAGTGGGCCCATGACGGCATCGCCGAAGGCGAGTGCATGACGTACTCCATCGGCTTTCGCTCGCCCGCGCGCGACGAGCTGGCCCGCGAGCTGCTGCTGCGCATGTCCGACGAGCCCGATGAGCCCGAAGTGCCGGTCGTCTACCGCGATCCCGACCAGCCGGCCGTCGAAGCCCCGGGCGAGATTCCCGCCAGCCTGCACGATTTCGCCCGCAAGTCGCTGGAACGCGCGCTGGCCGAGCCGCTGGCGCTGGAGCGCGCTCTGGGCGAGTACATGACCGAGCCCAAGGCCAATGTGTGGTTCGAGCATGGCGAGGAAAACGGCATGTTCGAGAGCGTGGTCCTGGACCGCCGCACCCGCATGATGTATGACGCCAGGCACATCTTCATCAACGGAGAAAGCTATCTGGCCGGTGGCCGCGATGCCACGCTGATGCGCAAGCTGGCCGACACGCGCGCGCTGTCGCGCACCGATCTGGCCAAGGCCAGCGACGATGCGCTGGAGCTGCTGTCCTCGTGGTTTGACGCAGGCTGGGTGCGTGGCGGCAAGCTGTCCTGAACCGGGTAGACGCTGCGCCACAGGCATGCTAAGTTCGGGCATTCACTGTTGACAGCGTGCTGCTGAACAAGGGCGGACTTCGTTAGATTTGTAAAGAATTGTCTTGAGTCCGTCAGTAAATTGACAGCCACCTGCTTTTGTTACACAGTGCATGTCAAGGCAGTCAATCCACTGCCCCATCCGGACTTTGCAAGAGGATTTGTGCGGAATTGTTCTGAGGCTGTCAGTTTCGGTCAGCTTCGGGAAAACCTCCCTATAATCTGACGCGAGTCGAATGAATGTTTTGACGCGGCTTGGCCGTAGCGCTCCGGTTGCCTGCATCCGGTGTCGCAACGGCGGGGCCCTCCTGTTTACTGTCTTCTTACCTACTCTCTAGGAAACTGTGATGAAGAACTCTCTGATCCTGGCTACCGTGATCGCTGCTGCAGCTCTGGCCGCTTGCGGCAAGAAGGAAGAGGCTCCGGCCCCCGCTCCCGCTCCTGCTGTTGAAGCTCCCGCACCGGCAGCTCCCGCTCCCGCAGAAGCCGCTCCTGCTGCTCCCGCCGCCGACGCAGCTGCTCCCGCAGCGCCCGCCGCTGACGCAGCTGCACCTACAGCGGTTGCTCCTGAAGGCGCTGCTGCAGACGCCGCCAAGGCGGCTGCCGACGCTGCCGCCAAGGAAGCCACCAAGCAGTAATCCGGCCTTCGCCGATGGCACAGGCTTAGGCTTGTGCTGCGAAAAAACCGCATCCTTCGGGCTGCGGTTTTTTTCGTCCACCGGGGCCCGGTCATGCAAATCCATGGTTTATGCACGACGGCCCGGATGCAAAAAAGCCACCGGCAAGTGAATGCGCGGTGGCTGCAGGCGAGGGCGGCGGCTGCCGCCTCAATCCCGACGTGAGGATCGCCTACTTCATGTCGTCGGTGATGACGCGCACGATGCGCTGGGCATTGGCCGAGGTCTCTGGCTGGCCCTGGGTGTTGAGCACGGTGACGGTGGACTTGTCGCCCTCGCTGCGCACCTGGATCTGGTACTTGACCGGCGCGGCCGCGTCGGGCGAGCGGCTGAACAGCTTGCTGAAGAATCCCTTGGGCTCGACCTTGGCATCGGGCGCCACATAGCGCACGAAGTAGATGCCGCGGCTGCGGTCGCGGTCTTCCACGGTGAAGCCCGTGCGGTCCAGGGCCACGCCGACACGGCGCCATGCGCGGTCAAAGCCTTCGTCGATCTGCAGCACGGGCTGTCCGTTGGCGGATTCCATGCGCACGCTGCCGGTGGCGGCTGCCGTGGTGGTGTTGGCCTTGGCCACGGCGTCGGCCTGCTCCTGGCTCACGCCGAGCTTGACCATCAGGCGGCGCAGGAATTCGGTTTCCAGTTCCGGATCGGAGGGGCGCGGCTGCCAGATGGTCTGGTCCTTCTGGGCGCTGGTGTACACCTCCTGCATGCCGCGGTGCGTGATGTAGACCTCGGTGGAGCCGTCGGCCGAGCGCTCCAGGCGGGTGCGGAACCTGTCGCGCTCGCTGGTGGAGTACAGGCCGTCGAAGACCTTGCCCAGCGTCTTGCGGATCACGTCCTGCGGGATCTTGGCGCGGTTCTCGGCCCAATCGGTTTCGATGATGCCGAGCTGGCGGTCTTCGGTGGTGAAGATGAAGCCGTTTTCCAGCCAGAAGTCGCGCACGGGCTCCCACAGCTGGTCGGCCGGACGCTTGATCACCAGCCAGCGCTGCTCGCCATTGCGCTCGATGCGCACATCGCCCAGGGCGGCGGTGGCCGTTCGGCCCTCTGCCGGCTTTTGCGCCTTGGAGTTGGCTTCCATGGCGGCGGCGGAGACCACGCCGCCGGGCACGGCGTAGCGGGAGTCCGTGGACAGCTGTGTCAGGTCTGGCGGGACTTCCAGGGTGGGCGCCTGCTGCTTGCCGGCGCTCTTGTAGTCGATCTTGCTCTCTTGGAACGTGGTCGTGCAGGCTGTCAGGCCGATGGCCAGGCTCAGCAGGCTCAGACGTGCAATGGGCTGTTTCACGCGAATATCCTTGGTGCGTTCGGTCGGTGGGGCGGGGCGCCTCACAGCAGGCCAGCGGAGCTCAGGGCGGCTTCCACGGTGGCTTCCAGATTCTTGCTCAGGGGTGTCATCGGCAGGCGCATGGCCGGGCCGCAAAGGCCCAGGCGGGCTGCGGCCCACTTGACGGGAATGGGGTTGGCCTCGACGAAGAGGTTCTTGTGCACAGGCATCAGGCGCATCTGGATGTCCATGGCGGTGCGCACGTCGCCGGCCAGGGCCGCCTTGCACAGATCGCTCATCAGGCGCGGCGCCACGTTGGCCGTGACGCTGATGTTGCCGTGGCCGCCGCACAGCATCAGTGCCACAGCGGTCGGATCATCGCCGGAGTACACGCCGAAGCCTTCGGGCACTTCACGGATCAGCCACTGGGCGCGTTCGATGTTGCCCGTGGCTTCCTTGATGCCGATGATGGCGGGAATCTGCGCCAGGCGCAGCACGGTGTCGTGCTGCATGTCGGCCACCGAGCGGCCGGGCACGTTGTAGAGCACCACAGGCAGGTCGCCCACCGCTTCGGCAATGGCCTTGAAATGCTGGTACTGGCCTTCCTGCGTGGGCTTGTTGTAGTAGGGCACGACCTGCAGCTGGCTGTCGGCACCGACCTTCTTGGCGTAGCGGGCCAGCTCGATGGCCTCGTGCGTGCTGTTGGCGCCGCAGCCTGCCATCACGGGAACGCGGCCCGCAGCCTGCTCGACGGACACGCGGATGATTTCGCAGTGTTCCTCCACGTTGACGGTGGGGGATTCGCCTGTCGTTCCCACCACGCCGATGCAGTCCGTGCCCTCGGCCACATGCCAGTCGATGAGTTTTCGCAGCGCCGGGTAGTCAACACTACCGTCCTCGTGCATGGGCGTGATGAGGGCAACGATGCTGCCAGTGAGAGCGACGGAGGAGGATGTCATGTCCGCAAGAAAAAACGGGAAAGGATCATTCTAACGAGTGTCGGAGGCAGGCCCAAGGCGGTCGCCTGTAGGGATTCAGGCGATTGCAGAGCCTGACGCCTTCTGATGCGCCAGCATGGCCACGGGTTCCCGGCCTGTTGCATCGGGGCGCAGTGCCGCGATGCGCTGGACCATGCGATCGGGCTCGCCCAGCTGGCCGTGCTCGTAGGCCACGATGTGCCAGCCCGCGCAGGCCTGCAGCAGCTCGCCGGGCGCCAGCAGGAAATCGGGCCGGGAAGGCTTGCCGAAGGCCTCGTTGCCCTGGGCAAAGGTTTCGTACAGCAGCACGCCGCCGGGTGCCACGCTGCCCAGCAGCGCCGGCCACAGCGGGCGCCACAGATAGTGGGTCACGACCACGGCGCCGAACTGCCTGCCGGGCAGGGGCCAGGGGCCGTTTTCAATGTCGGCGCACAGCAGCTCGCCCACGCCCTGCAGGCCGGCCAGGGCCTGGGCGTCGCGGTCCACGCCCGTCACTGCATGGCCGCGTGCATGGAACCAGCGCATGTGGCGGCCAGGGCCGCAGGCCACGTCGAGCACGGTGGCCTCGGGTGCCAGAAGATGCGACCAGCGTTGGATCCAGGGCGAAGGCGGCGTGGCTGCGTGCATGTGAAATCTCGGAAATGAATTGAAAGCGGCCGCCATTGTGCCGCCAGGCCTTTGCCGCGCTTCAATTTCAGAAGCAGGCCCAGAGCTGGTCGGCCATGCCCAGCATGAACTCGGGCTGCAGATAGAGCATGAAGACCAGGCCCAGCACCAGCAGCACGGCGGCCCACAGCGCCAGCCTGCGCAGCAGCTGTGGGCGGGGCGTGGTGGCTGTCGTCATGTCAGGCCGCCGCCTGCGCCGCACGCGGCCTTGCCACCGGGGCTTCGCGTATCGGCAGGTTCAGCAGGCCGGCGGCCACGCCCAGGCCGATGGCCAGGTACCAGACCACCTGGTAGCTGCCGGTGTGGTCATATAGATAGCCGCCCAGCCAGACACCCAGGAAGCTGCCGACCTGGTGGCTGAAGAACACCATTCCGCTCAACATGGACAGATGCTGCACGCCGAAGATCTGGGCCACGGTGGCATTGGTCAGCGGCACGGTGGACAGCCACAGCAGTCCCATGGCGGCCGAGAAGATGTAGACCGACCAGGGCGTCAGCGGCGCGAGCAGGAAGAGCACGATCACCACCGAGCGCGTGAAGTAGATGGTGGACAGCAGGTAGCGCTTGGGCAGGCGCTGGCCCAGGTTGCCGGCCACGTAGGTGCCGACGATGTTGAACAGCCCCACCAGCGCCAGCGAGATGCTGGCCACCTGCGGTGCCAGGCCGTAGTCCTTGAGGTAGCTGGGCATGTGCACGCCGATGAACATCACCTGGAAGCCGCAGACGAAGTAGCCGGCCGTCAGCAGCACGAAGCTGGGCGTGCGCAGCGCTTCGGCGACGGCCTGGCCCGCGCTCTGGTCGCGCACGGGTCGGGTATTGCCGGCCGTGAAGCCCGGCTCGCGCAGGCCGAAGGCCAGCGGAATGATCATCAGGGCGCACAGCGACAGCAGCAGCAGGGCGTTGGACCAGCCGAAGTTCGAGATCAGGCTGCCTTCCACGGGCACCATGAAGAACTGGCCGAAGGAGCCCGCCGCCGCCGTCACGCCCATGGCCCAGCTGCGCCGCGCCACGGGAATCTGGCGGCCCAGCACGCCGTAGATCACGGCATAGGTGGTGCCGGCCTGGGCTGCGCCTATCACCACGCCGGCCGTCAGGGCGAACCAGGTTGTCGTGGGCGCCATGGCCATGCCGGCCAGGCCCAGCGCATACAGCAGCGCGCCCACCAGGAGCACGCGGAAGGCGCCGAAGCGGTCGGCCAGCATGCCGCCGAAGATGCCGAGCACGCCCCAGGACAGGTTCTGGATGGCAATGGCCAGCGCGAAGGACTCGCGCGTCCAGCCCATCTCCTGGGTGATGGGCTGCAGCCACAGGCCGAAGCCGTGCCGGATTCCCATGGACAGCGTCACGACTGCGCCCCCGCACAGCAGTATCTGCACCATGGACATGGGTTGGTTGTTTTTGTGCATGCGGCAAACTTTAGCGAAACTCCGGGTTTTGCGCTGCGACGCGTGGGTCGCCCATGCGCCAGCGCGGCACTTCGTAGCCCTTGGCGGCACTGGCTTTTTCGGGATAGTCAATGTCAATGACTGTGAATGTATCCAGCACTGAGCCGGGCCGCGCACTACAATCCGCCCCCATGGCAGTCAAACCATCTCCCACTTCCGCCAGCGAATACTCCGAAGGCTCGATACGCGTGCTCAAGGGCCTGGAGCCCGTCAAGCAGCGTCCCGGCATGTACACGCGCACCGACAACCCCCTGCATGTGCTGCAGGAGGTGATCGACAACGCGGCCGACGAGGCGCTGGCCGGCTTCGGCAAGAAAATCCGCTTCACCCTGCATTCCGACGGCTCCTACAGCGTCGAGGACGACGGCCGGGGCATCCCCTTCGGCATGCACCCTGAGGAAAAGGCGCCCGTGGTGGAGCTGGTCTTCACCCGCCTGCATGCGGGCGGCAAGTTCGACAAGGGCAAGGGCGGCGCCTACAGCTTCTCGGGCGGCCTGCATGGCGTGGGCGTCTCGGTCACGAATGCGCTGGCCACGCGCCTTGAGGCCTGCATCCACCGCGAGGGCAAGGTGGCCACCATCGCCTTCTCGGGCGGCGACGTGGTCGAACCCCTGCAGTCGCGGCCGCTGGCCGCGGGCGAGCGCAAGCAGGGCACGACCGTGCGCGTGTGGCCCGATGCCCGCTACTTCGAATCCTCCCAGCTGCCCATGGGCGAGCTGATGCATCTGCTGCGCAGCAAGGCCGTGCTCATGCCCGGCGTGTCGGTGACCCTGGTCAACGAGAAGACGCGCGACACCCAGACCTGGCAGTTCAAGGGCGGCCTGCGCGACTATCTGCAGCAAAGCCTGCATGGCGAGGCCGTCATCCCCCTGTTCGAAGGCGAGGGCTTTGCCGACCGCAACCACGACAGCTTTGCCGAAGGCGAGGGCGCCGCCTGGTGCGTGGCCTTCACCGAGGATGGCGCGCCGCTGCGCGAAAGCTATGTCAACCTGATCCCCACCACGGCCGGCGGCACGCACGACAGCGGCCTGCGCGACGGCCTGTTCCAGGCGGTCAAGGCCTTCATCGAGATGCATTCGCTGCTGCCCAAGGGCGTCAAGCTCATGCCTGACGACGTCTTCGCGCGCGCCAGCTACGTGCTCAATGCCAAGGTGCTGGACCCGCAGTTCCAGGGCCAGATCAAGGAGCGCCTGAACTCGCGCGATGCCGTGCGCCTGGTCAGCGGCTACGTTCGCCCTGCGCTGGAGCTGTGGCTCAACGAGCATGTGGAATGGGGCCGCAAGCTGGCCGAGATCGCCATCAAGGCCGCCCAGACACGCCAGAAGGCGGGCCAGAAGGTCGAAAAGCGCAAGGGCTCGGGCGTGGCCGTGCTGCCCGGCAAGCTCACCGATTGCGAAAGCCGCGACCTGAGCCTGAACGAGGTCTTCCTGGTCGAGGGCGACTCGGCCGGCGGCAGCGCCAAGATGGGACGCGACAAGGAAACCCAGGCCGTGCTGCCCCTGCGCGGCAAGGTGCTCAACACCTGGGAAGTCGACCGTGACCGCCTGTTCGCCAACAACGAGATCCACGACATCTCGGTGGCCATCGGCGTGGACCCGCATGGCCCCCATGACACGCCTGAGCTGTCCGGCCTGCGCTACGGCAAGATCTGCATTCTTTCGGATGCCGACGTGGACGGCTCGCACATCCAGGTGCTGCTGCTCACGCTGTTCTTCCGCCACTTCCCCAAGCTCATCGAGGCCGGCCACATCCATGTGGCGCTTCCGCCGCTGTTCCGCGTCGATGTGCCTGCGCGCGGCAAGAAGCCAGCAGCCAAGATGTACGCGCTGGACGAGGGCGAGCTGACCGCCATCCTCGACAAGTCCGCCAAGGATGGCGTGCCGCGCGAGAAATGCCAGATCAGCCGCTTCAAGGGCCTGGGCGAGATGAATGCCGAGCAGCTGTGGGAAACCACGCTCAACCCCGACACGCGCCGCCTGCTGCCCGTGCAGTTCATGAATCTGGACTTTGCGGCGGCCGAGCAGGTCGTCACCAAGCTGATGGGCAAGGGCGAGGCTGCGGCGCGCCGCGAGCTGATGGAGTTGCACGGCGACGCCATCGAAGTGGATATCTGATCCCCATGCCCCTGCGCCCGGCTGCCCCACAGCACCTTCCGCACCGCCCGGACCCTGCGCGCGCCGCTGCCGCGCGCGCGCTTGCAGCGCTGGGCGCGGCCCTGGCGCTGTGGGGGGTGGCGCAGCCCGCGCATGCCGATCTCTGGGCCTTCGTGGACGAGCGCGGCATCACGCACTTCGCCGCGCAGGCGCTGGACGAGCGCTACAAGCTCTACTTCCGCGGCTCGCTGTATGACAGCACCGAGCAGGGACTCAAGCCTCCGCTGGTGGAAGCCGAGGCCGCTGCCGACGATGACGGCGGCAGCGATGCCGGGCGCAGGCTGCAGGCGAGCACGCGGATGCAAAGCTTCTTCGACATCTCGCCGCGCTACAAGAGCGTGCGCGGCCACCTGCGCAAGGCGGCGGACCACACGGGGGTGGACTACGACCTGCTCAAAGCCGTGATTGCCGTCGAGTCGGGCTTTGACGCGCAGGCCATCTCGCCCAAGGGCGCAGTCGGCCTGATGCAGCTGATGCCCGCCACGGCCCAGCGCTTCGGCGTGGAGGCCAGCCGCCAGCGCAGCGTGCAGCAGCAACTGGCCGACCCGGCCGTCAACGTGCCGGCCGGCGCGCGCTACCTCAACCATCTGATGGGGCTGTTCCCCGGGCGGCTGGACCTGGTGCTGGCCGCCTACAACGCGGGCGAGGGTGCCGTGCGGCGTGCGGGGCAGGCCATTCCTCCCTATCAGGAAACCCGCAATTACGTGAAGGCCGTGCTCGGTATCTACGAGCAGCTGCAGGGCGGGCGCCAGCGTGCGGGCCAGGCAGCGCCTGCGGTGGCGGCACAGCCTGGCACAGCGCCCCGGATACGGATGACCTTGTCCACAGGGCTGCCATCGCCGCGATGAGCGGCCTTCACTGCATTTATTGAGATCACGAATTTCTTCATGAGCGATCAAAACACTCTGGATCTGGCCCAACAGGCGGCCGGCGATGCCCTGGACCTGGGCCAGTACGCACAGCGCGCCTACCTTGAATACGCACTGTCTGTCGTCAAGGGCCGGGCACTGCCCGATGTCACCGACGGCCTCAAGCCCGTGCAGCGGCGCATTCTGTACGCCATGGACCGCATGGGCCTGAGCTACAGCGGCCCCAACCACAACACGGCGGCCAAGCCCGTTAAAAGCGCGCGCGTGGTCGGCGATGTGCTGGGGCGCTTTCACCCGCACGGCGACCAGTCGGCCTACGACGCGCTGGTGCGCATGGCCCAGGACTTCAACCAGCGCTATCCGCTGGTCGATGGCCAGGGCAATTTCGGCAGCCGCGACGGCGACGGCGCAGCGGCCATGCGCTACACCGAGGCGCGCCTGTCCAAGATCACGGGCCTGCTGCTCGACGAGATCGACATGGGCACGGTGGACTTCGTGCCCAACTACGACGGCAGCACGCAGGAGCCGCAGCAGCTGCCCGCGCGCCTGCCGTTCGCCCTGCTCAACGGCGCCAGCGGCATTGCCGTGGGCCTGGCCACGGAAATCCCCAGCCACAACCTGCGCGAGGTGGCCGACGCCTGCGTGGCCCTGATCAAGCGGCCGCAGCTCAGCGACGAGGAACTGTTCCAGATCATCCCCGGCCCCGACTATCCGGGTGGCGGGCAGATCATCAGCAGCGCCTCCGACATCCAGGATGCCTACCGCACGGGGCGCGGCAGCCTCAAGCTGCGCGCGCGCTGGAAGATCGAGGAGCTGGCGCGCGGCCAGTGGCAGATGGTGGTGACCGAGCTGCCGCCCGGCGTCTCGGCGCAGAAGGTGCTCGAAGAGATCGAGGACATCACCAATCCCAAGGTCAAGACCGGCAAGAAGGCCTTGAGCCAGGAACAGACCCAGCTCAAGGCCAGCATGCTAGCCGTGCTCGACGGCGTGCGCGACGAGTCCAGCAAGGATGCGCCCGTGCGCCTGGTCTTCGAGCCCAAGACCGGCAAGGTGCCGCAGCAGGAGCTGGTCACGGCGCTGCTGGCGCACACCAGCCTGGAGTCGTCCAGCTCCATCAACCTGACCATGATCGGCCTGGATGGCCGGCCGGTGCAGAAAAGCCTGCGCCTGATGCTCGAGGAATGGATCGCCTTCCGCCAGACCACGGTCACGCGGCGCAGCCAGCACCGGCTGGCCAAGGTGCTGGACCGCATCCACATCCTCGAAGGCCGTCAGGCCGTGCTGCTGAACATCGACAAGGTCATCGCCATCATCCGGGCCAGCGACGAGCCCAGGCAGGCGCTGATCGATGCCTTTGCGCTGTCCGAGCGCCAGGCCGACGACATTCTGGAAATCCGCCTGCGCCAGCTGGCGCGGCTGGAGGCCATCAAGATCGAGCAGGAACTCAAGGAACTGCGCGTCGAGCAGGGCAAGCTCGAAGACATCCTGGGCAGTGATAGCGTCATGCGCCGCCTGATCTGCAAGGAGATCGAGGCCGACGCCAAGCAGTTCGCCGATGCGCGCCGCACGCTGATCCAGGAAGAAAAGAAGGTGGTCGCCGAAGTCAAGGTGGTCGATGAGCCCGTGACGGTCATCATCTCGGACAAGGGCTGGGTGCGCACGCGCCAGGGCCATGGCGTCGATGCGGGCACGCTCAGCTTCAAGGCCGGCGACAGCCTGCACGGCACCTTCGAGTGCCGCACGGTGGACCAGCTGCTGGCCTTCGGCAGCAATGGCCGGGTCTATTCGGTGCCGGTGTCGCAGCTGCCCGGCGGGCGCGGCGATGGCCAGCCCGTGACCACGCTCATCGAGCTGGAGGCCGGCACCCAGATCCTGTACTACTTCGCGGGAGCCGAAGGAACGGCGCTGCTGCTGTCGGGGTCGGGCGGCTACGGCTTCGTGGCCATGGTGGGCGACATGGTCTCGCGCCAGAAGGCGGGCAAGGCCTTCGTGACGCTGGCCGACGGCGAGACGCTGTGCGCCCCGTCCACGGCCTACGGCGTGCCCATGGGTGCACGCGCCGAGCCGCAGGAAGGCGAGCAGGGCGCGGGCCTGCTGCTGCCGGCCACGCATGTGATCTGCGCCTCCACGGGCGGCCGCATCCTCACCTTCGAGATCGCCAGCCTCAAGCACATGGCCAAGGGCGGCCGCGGGCTGATGCTGCTCGACCTGGAGGACAAGGACACCCTGGCGGGCGCTGCCGCCTACACGCGCAGCATCCGCATCGATGGCCTGGGCCGCGGCGGCAAGGAGCGCAGCGAGACGCTGGAGATCCGCAGTCTCAACAATGCCCGTGGCACGCGCGGCCGCAAGGGCAAGTCGGCCGACCTGGGCTTCAAGCCGCAAAGCGTGACGCGCGTGGAGTAAAGAGCGCATCTGCCCCTGCAATGCCTTCCGCGAAAGGGGCGGATCAGGGGTTTTCTCTGGGTTTTTCCGGCCTCCGGGCCCTGCTGCAGGCCTCAACATGGAGTCTTCCAACATGAGGGAGACTGCATATGCTGCGACTTCGCATGGCACACAAGCTGTGGCTTGCCGTGGCCGCCATCGTGGTGGCGCTGGTGGGCGTGGTCGGCTTGTCGGGTTATCGCTCGGCCCAGGTCCAGGCCCGGTCCGAGGCCGTCACCCAGGAGATGCAGGCGCGGGTCCAGGCCGCCGTGCGCTGGATGGGGCTGACCGAAACCAATGCGGCCCGCACCCAGGCCCTGGTGGTCAGCAGTGATGCTGCCGTCGAGGCCGAGTTCAAGGACGTGATCAGCGCCACCTCGGCGCGGATCACCGAAGTGCAGAAATCACTGGAAGCCATGCCCCTGTCCGACGCAGACAAGGCGCAGATGGCCAGGATTGCGGCAGCCCGCAAGACCATGATCGAACTGCGTGCCCAGGCACGCCAGCTCAAGGCCGACGGCCGGCAGGAGCAGGCGTTGGCCCTGGTCAAGCAATCCTACAACCCTGCCGTGGATGCCTATCTGCAGTCGCTGCGCGACTTCGTGCAGATGCAGGAGCAGGTGGTGCGCAGCAGCCAGGAAGAGACGGCAGCCTCGCGCAGGCTCACCGTGGGTTTTGCCGCTGCGGCCGTGGGCGTGCTGCTGCTGTGCATCGTCATCGGCGCCCATTTCCTGATTGCCAGCATCCGCCGTCCCCTGGCCCAGGCCAGGGAACTGGCCGAACGCATTGCCGCAGGCGACTTGAGCGCAGCCGCGCAGGGACAGACACAGCGCGCTGACGAATTCGGCGACCTGCTGCGCTCGCTGCAGGCCATGAGCGAATCGCTGTCGGGCATGGTGCAGCAGGTGCGCCAGAGCACGGACAGCATTGCCATCGCCAGTGCCGAGATTGCCACCGGCAACCACGACCTGTCCGTGCGCACCGAGCAGACCTCCAGCAACCTGCAGGAGACCGCTGCCGCCATGGAGCAGTTCACCAGTACGCTGCAGCAAAGCGCCAGCAGTGCGCAGCAGGCCAGCAGCCTGGCGGCGGGCGCGTCACAGGTGGCCCAGCGCGGCGGTGAGGTCGTGGCCCGGGTGGTCGAGACCATGAAAGGCATCAACGACAGCAGCCGGCAGATTGCCGACATCGTCGGCGTCATCGACTCCATTGCCTTCCAGACCAATATCCTGGCGCTGAACGCCGCCGTGGAGGCGGCCCGCGCCGGCGAGCAGGGCCGGGGCTTTGCCGTGGTGGCCAGCGAGGTGCGCACGCTGGCCCAGCGCAGCGCGGCGGCTGCCAAGGAGATACGCCAGCTCATCGGCGCTTCGGTGGAGCGGGTGGAGGACGGCGCCCGCCTGGTGGGCGATGCCGGCACCACCATGGAGGGCATCGTGCAGTCCGTGCAGCGCGTGGCCGACACCATCGGCGAGATCACGGCGGCCTCTTCGGAGCAAAGCGCGGGCGTGGCCCAGGTCAATCAGGCCGTGGGACAGCTGGACCAGATGACGCAGCAGAACGCGGCCCTGGTCGAGCAAAGCGCGGCCGCGGCGCAAAGCCTGCGTGAGCAGGCCGAGCAGCTGTCGCGGACTGTGGCGGTGTTCAAGGTGGCGCACCTGGCGCCCTCGCCGACGACGCTCGCAAGGCAGGCTGCGCCGGCGGTGCGCACTGCGCACAGCGCGGCCGCAGCGCCAAGGCGGCCGGCAGCAGCCGTGGCGCCTGCGGCTGTCGGGCCGGTTGCCGCGCGGCCTGCTGCAGCAAGGGAGGCGGCGCCCAAGCTGGCCTCGGCGCCCCGGCCCGCCGCACCGGCAGCCGAGGATGGCCAATGGGAGAGTTTCTAGCCGCCTGCGAGCACGGCGGCGCCGTGCGGCGGCATGCCGATCAGGCCAGTTCGGCGATCAGCTCGATTTCCACGCAGGAGCCCAGCGGGATCTGGGCCACGCCGAAGGCGCTGCGCGCATGCGTGCCGGCATCGCCGAAGACCTGGCCCAGCAGCTCGCTGCAGCCGTTGGCCACCAGGTGCTGCTCGGTGTAGTCGCCCGTGGAGTTGACCAGGCACATCAGCTTGACGATGCGGCGCACGCGGCCCAGGTCGCCGCCGGCGGCGTGCTGGAGCGTGCCCATCAGGTCGATGGCGATGGCGCGCGCGGCCTGCTGGCCGTCGGCAGTCTGCAGATCACGGCCCAGCTGGCCTGCCCAGACCTTGCCGTCCTTGCGTGCGATATGTCCGCTCAGGAACACCAGATTGCCCGTCTGCACATAGGGCACGTAGGCCGCCGCCGGGATGGCAGGCGACGGCAGTTCGATGTTCAGGGCCTTCAGTTGTTCGTAAACGCTCATCGTTGATTCCTTCGAGACAAGAAAAATCCGGCGCCAGTGCCGGGGTGGCGGACAGTGTGACACAGCCCCCGTGCACCCTGGCATGTCAGGGGATGGGCATGCGCCAGTCTGATTCTTGTCCGAATCTGAGTCGGAGCACGGCGGCTTCGAGGCACCTGCTTCTAGCATGCCTGGATGCGCGCTGTGGTCCCTGCACCCACTCCTTCATCGTCTTCGTGGACGCCGTGGCTGCTCGGCTGCGTGGTCGGTGCCGCCTGGCAGGTCACGCAGCCGCAGCTGTGGCCGCTGTGGATGTATCTGCTGATGATGGGCCTGGCCTTGCTGGCCTTGCTGTGTCTGTCAGGACAGGTCCGGCCGGCCCGGGCCGGCGGCCGCCGCGGCGCGGTCAGCGGCCTGTGGGTCGCCGCTTGCGCAGCCTCGCTGGTGGCCGGCCTGACAGGCTGGCGTGCCCAGGACTTTGCGGGCCACGCGCTGTCGCCGCAGCTGGAAGGGCGTGACCTGCGCATCGTCGGCGTCGTGGCATCGCTGCCCCAGAACATGGCCCAGGGCGTGCGCTGGCGCATGGCCGTGGAGCAGGCGCAGATCGCGGGCCGCGAAGAGGCCCTGGCGCCGTTTCCCGGGTTGATCGAGCTGTCCTGGTACGCAGCCCGGGGCCGGGCGTCCAAGGGCGCCGCAGAGTCGCTGCCCGTCTTGCGCCCGGGCCAGCGCTGGGACCTGTCCGTGCGGCTCAAGCGCCCGCATGGCGCGCGCAATCCCCACGGTTTCGACTATGAGCTGTGGCAGTGGGAGCAGGGCGTGCAGGCCACGGGCTATGTGCGCGAACAGCCAGCGGCGAGCCTGCTGGCCGACACCGGCGCCTACGCCCTGCAGCGCTGGCGCCAGCAGATGCGCGAGGCCATCGTGAACCGGGCAGCCGCACTCGCGCAAGCCATGCAGCGCGTAGGCATGGACCCCGCGCAGTCGCCGCGCATGCTGGGCGTGGTGGCCGCCCTGGCCATGGGCGATCAGCAGGCCATTGCGCGTGACGATTGGACGCTGTTCCGCCATACCGGCGTGGCCCATTTGATGAGTATTTCCGGACTGCATATCACCCTGTTCGCATGGCTGGCTGCGCTGGTCGTGGGGCGACTGTGGCGTTGCAGTGCCCGGGCCTGCCTGTGGTGCCCGGCACCGCAGGCGGCGCTGCTGGCCGGCGTGCTGCTGGCGGGCGGCTACGCCCTGTTCAGCGGCTGGGGTCTGCCGGCGCAGCGCACGGTGTGCATGCTGGCAACGGTGGCCGCGTTGCGCGTCACAGGGCTGCGCTGGCCCTGGCCCGCCGTGTGGTGCCTGGCGCTGGCCGTGGTTGTCGTGCTCGATCCCTGGGCCCTGTGGCAGGCGGGCTTCTGGCTGAGTTTTGTGGCCGTGGGCGTGCTGCTGGCGACCGATGCACGCATGCAGGGCGCGGTGCGGCCGTCGCTGCCCGCCCGTGCCCTGGCGTTGTGGGGTGAGCAGTGGCGCATCACTCTGGCGCTGGCGCCGCTGGGGCTGATGCTGTTTGGCCAGCTGTCGCTGTCGGGGCTGCTGGCCAATCTGGCCGCGATTCCCTGGGTGACTTTCGTGGCCACGCCACTGGCCTTGCTGGGGGCCTTGTGGCCCCCGTTCTGGACGGGCGCGGCGCTGGCGCTGGCGCCGCTGCTGGAACTGCTGCAGTGGCTGGACCGGTGGGGCTGGGCCGTGTTGCAGCTGCCGCAGCCGCCGCTGTGGGCGGGGCTGGCTGCGCTGGGTGCAGGCCTGGCGCTGGTGGCTCCGGTGCCGGCCGGATGGCGTTGCTGGGGCCTGGCCATGTGCCTGCCGGCCCTGTGGTGGCCGCCGGCCGCACCGGCACATGGCGAGTTCGATTTGATGGCCGTGGACATAGGCCAGGGCAATGCCGTGCTGCTGCGCACGGCCCGGCACGCCCTGCTGTATGACACGGGTCCGCAGTACGGCATGGACAGCAATGCCGGCGAACGGGTGCTGGTGCCGCTGCTGCAGGCCCTGGGGCTGCGCCTGGATGCGCTGTGGCTCAGCCACCGCGACGGCGACCATACGGGCGGTGCCTTGGCCGTGCATGCCGCGCAGCCGCAGGCCGAGGTCTGGGGATCGGACTCCGTGATCCTGGACCCCGCTCTGGCCGGCCTGGGCGCCGTGCGCCGATGTGAGGCCGGCCAGCAGTGGGAGTGGGATGGCGTGCAGATGCAGGTGCTGCATCCACCCGCGGGCGAACCGCTGCCGGCCGCGCAGGCCCTGGCCCACGCCAATGCGGGCAGCTGCGTGCTGCTGCTGCGTTCGGCATCCGGGGTGCAGGCCTTGCTGGCCGGCGATATCGAGGCTGCACAGGAAAGGGCGCTGGCGCAGGCCGGCGCCTTCACGCCCGTGCAGTGGCTGCTGGTGCCGCACCACGGCAGCCGCACCTCATCGAGCACCGCTCTGGTGCAGGCCCTGGCACCGCGCTGGGCCATGGTTCAGGCGGGATACCGCAGCCGTTATGGACACCCGGTCCCCGAGGTGGTGCGGCGCTATGAGGCCAACGGCTCCAGTGTGGTGCAGTCGGCCCGCTGCGGCGCAGCGCATTGGCGCTCTGCCGATCCCGCACAGCTGGTCTGCGAGCGCGAGCGGGCGCGCCGTTACTGGGACATGCATGTCACGCACGTCAGGCACATCACGCAGAGGCAGGGCGGATAGGACGGGTGCCGATGGCCGCGCAGCCGGCATATGCTGGATACCGCTTGTCCGGATTGAGGTTACCTATCGCTACACTGGTGCGATACGAGGGCTGGCCCGCAGCTTGCTTTACCTCGTACACATGCAGCGACAGGAGGTGACGAATGCATCCATTTGACGAGATGTACACGATGACGCCGTTCGACGGCAGCGATGTGCGCCTGCACTACAAGGACTATGCGCAATGGCTTGCGCGCCAGTCCGAACAGACGCTGCGAGCGCGCAGCGCCGAGGCCGAGATCATCTTCCGGCGCGTAGGCATCACGTTCGCCGTCTACGGCGACAAGGATGAAAGTGGCGCCGGCACCGAGCGCCTCATTCCCTTCGACCTGATTCCGCGCGTCATCCCGTCCCATGAATGGGAGCGCATGCAGGCAGGCCTGGTGCAGCGCGTGACGGCGCTCAACCGCTTTCTGCACGACGTCTACCACGACCAGGAAATCCTGCGCGCGGGCCTGCTGCCGCGCGAGCTGGTGCTGAACAACAGCCAGTACCGCCCCGAGATGCGGGGCCTTGCCGTGCAGGGCGGCATCTACGCCCACATCGCCGGCATCGACATCGTGCGTGCCGCCAATGCCCAGGGCGAGGGCGTGTACTACGTGCTGGAGGACAACCTGCGCGTGCCTTCGGGCGTGTCTTACATGCTGGAGAACCGCCGCATGATGATGCGGCTGTTCCCCGACCTGTTCTCCCGTCATCCCGTGGAGCCCGTGGCCCACTATCCCGACATGCTGCTGGAGACGCTGCGCGCCAGCGCTCCGGCCGGCACGCCCGAGCCCACGGTGGTGGTGCTCACGCCCGGCATGTACAACAGCGCCTACTTCGAGCACGCCTTCCTGGCCCAGCAGATGGGCGTGGAGCTGGTCGAGGGCCAGGACCTGGTGGTGGACAAGGACGTGGTCTACATGCGCACCACGCGCGGCCTGCAGCGCGTGGACGTGATCTACCGGCGCGTGGACGATGATTTTCTGGACCCCGAAGTCTTCCGTCCCACCTCCACGCTGGGCTGCCCCGGCCTCATGCGCGCCTACCGCGCGGGCAACGTCAGCATCTGCAATGCGGCGGGCACGGGGGTGGCCGACGACAAATCGGTCTATCCCTATGTGCCGGAGATGATCCGCTTCTACCTGGGCGAGGAACCCATTCTGCAGAACGTGCCGACCTGGCTGTGCCGCAAGCCCGACGACCTGCGCTACGTGCTCGACCACCTGGATGAGCTGGTGGTCAAGGAAGTCCATGGCGCCGGTGGCTACGGCATGCTGATCGGGCCTGCTGCCTCGCGCGGCGAGATAGAGGATTTCCGCCGCGCGCTCATCGCCAATCCCGGCGGCTACATCGCGCAGCCCACGCTGGCGCTGTCCACCTGCCCCACCCTGGTGGAGCAGGGCATCGCGCCAAGGCATATCGACCTGCGTCCCTTCGTGCTCAGCGGCAATCAGGTACGCATGGTGGCCGGCGGCCTCACGCGCGTGGCGCTCAAGGAAGGCTCGCTGGTGGTCAATTCATCACAGGGCGGCGGCACCAAGGACACCTGGGTGCTCGGGGCCGGTGAGTCAAACGAGGGAGGACATTGAATGCTCAGCCGTACTGCCGATCATCTGTACTGGATGTCCCGCTACACGGAGCGTGCGGAGAACACTGCCCGCATGCTCAACGTCTCCTATGACACTTCCATGCTGCCCCAGGCGCCTCAGGCGGCGCGCAAGGCCTGGCAGGGCGTGCTGTCCATCAGCGAGCTGATCCCCGCCTATGCCTCCCGCCACGGCGAGGTGCAGCGAGAGGCCGTGCTGCACTTCATGGTGCGCGACGAGAGCAACTCATCGTCCATCGCCTCCTGCCTGCGCGCTGCGCGGGAGAATGCGCGTGCCGTGCGCGGGGCGCTGACCACCGAGGCCTGGGAGACCCAGAACCAGACCTGGCTGGAACTCAAGCGCCTGCTGGCCGAGGGGGACTGGGAGCGCGATCCGGGCCAGTTCTTCGAATGGGTCAAGCACCGCTCGCACCTGTCGCGCGGCGTGACACTGGGCACCATGCTGCAGGACGAGGCCTTCCACTTCCTGCGCCTGGGCACCTTCATCGAGCGCGCCGACAACACGGCGCGCCTGCTGGACGTGAAATTCCACGCCATCGAGCGCGACTACCATGGCAGCGCGCGCAACGGAGCGTCGGGCAAAGGGGCCACGCCCTTCGACTTCTACCACTGGAGCGCGCTGCTGCGCAGCGTCTCGGCCTTCGAGGTCTACCGCAAGGTCTACCGCGACGTGATCACGCCCGAGCGCGTGGCCGAGCTGCTGATGCTGCGCAGCGACATGCCGCGCTCGCTGCTGGCCAGCATGCTGGAAGTGGTGGCCAACCTGGAAAGCGTGGCCAACGACCAGTCGCGCGAGACCCAGCGCAAGGCGGGCCGCCTGCTGGCTGACCTGCGCTATGCGCGCATCGACGAAATCCTGGCCACGGGCCTGCACGCCTATCTCACGCAGTTCCTGGATCGCGTGCACGACCTGGGTCAGGGCATCAGCCGCGACTTCCTGGTGCCTGCCTGAGCCGCCGTCGCCCAATGAACAAAGCCGCCCTCGGGCGGCTTTGTTCATTGGGGCAGGGCCATTCAGTCCTGCGCGCTGTCCAGCTCCAGCACAAC
This sequence comes from Delftia sp. PX-1, assembly GCF_055797465.1. Classification (NCBI taxonomy): domain Bacteria; kingdom Pseudomonadati; phylum Pseudomonadota; class Betaproteobacteria; order Burkholderiales; family Comamonadaceae; genus Delftia; species Delftia sp. PX-1. Next base: position 5,216,710 of record NZ_CP184763.1, on the reverse strand, counting down.
GCCTTCGGCATCGCCGATGGGCACCACGTCGCAGTTGTCGCCAGGGCCTCCCCGGTCCACCACGATGAAGCGCGCGGGCGCGTTCAGGGCAATCAGCGAGTGGTGCCAGACGCCGCGGCGGTAGTTCACGCCCTGGCGTCCGTTGGTGATGAAGGCGCGCAGGTCGCCGGGCGCCACCTGCTCTCCCAGGGGCGCAACCACCACGATGAAGGGCTGGGCGTCCAGCGGCATGAAGGCCTGGCTGCCCAGGGGATGGCGCTCCATGCTCGTCAGCTGCAGGGGCAGCGCATAGGGGCGGGCGTGGAACAGGTTGATCAGCGCATGGCCCTCGCTGCCGCCCGTGTCCACGCGGGCCAGGGCATGGTAGCGCTCGGTCATGCCGTCATTGATCAGCAGCGGCGTGTGGCCTGCACTGTCGATGACCTCGCCAAACTCGGCAAAGGCTTCGGCGGTCAGCGGTTGGACGCGCAGGCGAAGGCGGGCGGGGCGGGTTTCTGACAAGGTACTCACGAAGTATTGCCTCTTGTTTTCATACTGGTATTACCAGTTTGCTGTTGCCTGGGGATTTTGTCAAACCTGAGTGACGCCAGCCTATGTCCTGCGCGTCATTTGCGGTGGTTCGGGTAAATGCGAGTGTGCATTGGCCGGCGGGGAGGGCAACATTCGCTCCGTATTTTCAGACCGGTCATACCAGTTGATCGCAACCCTTCAACCAAGGACTTCCTGATGTCATCACTTCCCGCATCCGCCGAGGCCGCCGGCGCGGCCCCGGCGCTGTCCAGCGAAACGCCGGCCGAGGCAGCCGTCTACCGCAAGGTGGCCTGGCGCCTGCTGCCCTTCATCATGGCCTGCTACGTGGCGGCCTATCTGGACCGGGTGAACGTGGGCTTTGCCAAGCTGCACATGCTGGCCGACCTGCAGTTCAGCGAGGCCATGTACGGCCTGGGCGCGGGGCTGTTCTTCATCGGCTATTTCTTCTTCGAGGTGCCCAGCAACATGCTGATGCACCGCATAGGAGCCAAGGCCACCATCTCGCGGATCATGATCATGTGGAGCCTGATCTCGGCGGCCATGATGTTCGTGACCACGCCCACGCAGTTCTACGTGCTGCGCTTCCTGCTGGGCGCGGCCGAGGCCGGTTTCTACCCCGGCATGATCCTGTACATGACCTACTGGTTTCCCTCGTACCGGCGCGCCCGCATGGTGGCGCTGTTCATGTGCGCGATCCCGGTCTCGGGCATCCTGGGCGGACCGCTGTCGGGCGGCATCATGGACCTGATGCAGGGCGTGGCGGGGCTGCGCGGCTGGCAATGGCTGTTCCTGATCGAGGCCATTCCCTCGCTGATCCTGGGCCTGGCCGTGCTCTGGTACCTGGACAACAGCATCCGCGCAGCGCGCTGGCTGACCGAGGCGGAAAAGACCCTGCTGGAGCGCAACATCGCTCGCGAGAACGCCAGCAAGAGCGACAGCCACGTCACGCTGCGCGCACTGTTTTCCGACCCGCGCATCATCAAGATGGCCATGATCTGCTTTTGCACCGTCATGGGCCAGTACGGGCTCACGTTCTGGCTGCCCAGCCTGATCCGCCAGTCGGGCGTGGAGGGTGCCTTCCAGATCGGCCTGCTGACGGCCGTGCCGTTTTCGGTGGCCGTGGTGTCCATGAACCTGGTCAGCCGCAGCTCGGACCGCATGCGCGAGCGCCGCTGGCACCTGATCGTTCCGTTCTGCGTGGGCGCGGCGGGCCTGATGCTGTCGGCCATCTTCAGCGGCAACGTCTACCTGTCGCTGGCCGCCCTGGCGCTGGCCGCGGGCGGCAGCCTGGCAACCTCGCCACTGTTCTGGAGCCTGCCCACGGCCATCCTGTCCAGCGCAGGCGCTGCGGCCGGCATTGCGCTGATCAACTCCTTCGCCAACCTGGCCGGCTTCATCAGCCCCTACATGATCGGCCTCATCAAGGATGCGACGCAGAGCACCAATGCGGCCATGTTCGTGCTGGCCGGCGTGCTGCTGTTCGGGGCCTTCCTGACCTATACCGTGCCCGCCAAACTGGTCAACAAGTAGCGCCGGACAGGGCGCGTGAACCGGCGGGCGAGGCGCGCAGTCGCTAAGATCGGCGCACCGCCCCCGGGCCAGAGATCCGCCAACGCATGGAACCCAGCACCGCCATCAGCACACCCGCCGGCAACCCTGCCAGCACCGCCGTTGCCGGCAATGCCGCCCGCGTGATCCGCGAGTGGATCGAGGGCGGCGTGTATCCGGTGGGCTCGCTCCTGCCTTCGCAGCGCGACCTGTCGGAGCAGTTGGGCATCAGCCGCACCTCGCTGCGCGAGGCGCTGTCCACGCTGCAGGGGCTGGGCCTGGTCGTGGCCCGGCCTGGCAAGGGCATGTACGTGACCGAGGCGCCCGAGGCTGCGGCCGCAGACGCCTGGCGCTTTGCCGACTCGCATGCGCTCACCGATGTCTATCAGCTGCGCTACGCGCTGGAGGGCTTTGTGGCGCGCCTGGCGGCCCTGGTGGTGCAGCCTGAGGATGTGCAGGCCCTGCAGGCCAATCTGCAGGCCATGCAGCAGAGCATAGAGCGGGCCGATTTCGTGCAGGCCACGCGACTGGATTTCGAGTTCCACCTGCAGATCGCCACCATCTCGGGCAACCATGCCATCGCCGACGTGCTGCGCGGCAGCGGCGAGGTCATGCAGGAAAGCCAGCGCCTGCCGTTCTACAAGCGGGGCGCACGGCATGCGACCACCGAGGAGCATGCGGCCATCATCGATGCCCTGTCCCGCGGCCATCCCGAACTGGCCCAGCAGGCCATGGCCACCCACATCGTGCAGGCGGCCCAGCGCGCGGGCGTGCACTTTCCCACCGGCCTGTAGGCACGCCAGCCCGTGCCTGATCGGCCGGGTTTTTGGCCTTACCATCATCGGCGCAGCGCATTTTTTCCCTATCCACAGACCGCCCGGATGCCGATCCATGACAAGCCAAGGAAATGAACTCTGCATACTGGCAGACGCCCTAGAGGCGCAGCGCGAAGGACTCTTGCAGACATGGCGCAAGGCCGTCAGGCGGGACCCGGCGCTGACCGCTGGTGAGGCGCTTCCCCGAACCCAGCTGAACGATCACATCCCGGCCGTGCTGGCCGCGTTCGAGCAGCAACTGCGGACCCTGGGTGGTGCACCGGCAGACACCGCCGAGCCGCCGGGCGATGGCGAGCAGGCCGCCGCCCACGGCCTGCACCGCTGGCAGCAGGGCTATGACCTGCATGAAGTCGTGCGCGAGCTGGGGCTGCTCAACGAAGTCATGGTGGCGCAGCTGGAGGACTATGCCCAGGGGCGCCCTGATGCGCACGTCGCCATGCCCGTTGCGCGCAAGGCCTGGGCCGCCACCTATACCCGCGACGTTCAGGACAGCAGCACCCAGTATTTCCGCCTGCAGCAGCAGGAGGCCGAGGGTCATGTCCGGGACCTGGAAGCGGCGCTGCATGACCTGAGCGCGCTGGACCTGCAGCGCTCGCAACTGTGGGAGCAGGTTGCGCATGACCTGCGCAGCAACGTCGGCGTGGTGGCCAATGTGACGCATGGCCTGGGCATGCAGCATGCGCCGGCGCAGTCCCGCGAGAAACTCCTGCGCATGCTGGACCGCAACGTCCAGTCGCTGCGACATCTGCTGGATGACGTGACGGAGCTGGCCAAGCTGCATGCCGGGCGCGAGCATCGCCAGCTGACCTCCTTTGACGCAGCCCAGGTGATCACCCATCTGTGCGAGGGACTGCAGGCCCTGGCCAACGATCGCGGCCTGTACCTGCACCTGCAGGGGCCGGGGACGATGCCGGTGGAGGGGGATGCCTTGAAACTGCGCCGCATCGCGCAGAACCTGGTGCTCAACGCGCTCAAGTACACCCAGGAGGGCGGCGTCACGGTGAAGTGGGCCCTTGGTGATGGGGAGGACCAGCGCCGCTGGATGCTCTCCATCGGGGATACGGGCCCCGGCATGGAGCCGGCGGCGCCCCTGGTTGCCGCCCTCAAGCACGCCACGGACCTGGACCCTTCGGGCCATCTGACGTCGGCGGCCTCCGCAGAGGTCCGCGCCGGGGGCGAGCCACGGCCCGGCGTCGCGGCGGCCCGCTACCGCAGCGGCGCAGGCGAGGGGATAGGCCTGTCCATCGTCAAGCGGCTGGCGGAATTGCTGGACGCCACGATCGAGGTGCAGTCGGCCGCGCAGACCGGCACGACCTTTCTGCTTCTGTTTCCGCTGCGATACGCCGACGAGTGACCGATAGCTGGGCCATGAGATGAAAAAACGGGCACACAGGCCCGTCGTTTCGCGTGCGGGGCGCAGCCTGTGCCGCCGCCCCTGAGTCCGGTGCTCAGGACTCTTCGTCCATCTGCGACTGCAGATAGTTCTGGATGCCGACCTTGTCGATCAGGTCCAGCTGGGTTTCGAGGTAGTCGATGTGCTCCTCGGTATCGTCCAGGATCTTTTGCAGCAGGTCGCGCGAGACGTAGTCGCGCACGCTTTCGCAGTGGGCGATGCCGTCCTTGATGGTCTGCTGCGCGGTTTTCTCGCTGCTCAGGTCGCAAGCCAGGGCTTCGGGCACGTCCTCGCCGACTTGCAGCTTGCCCAGGTCCTGCAGGTTGGGCAGGCCGTCGAGCACGAAGATGCGGTCCATGAGCCAGTCGGCGTGCTTCATCTCGCCGATGGACTCCTTGTATTCCTTCTTGGCCAGCTTGTCGAAGCCCCAGTGCTTGTACATGCGGTAGTGCAGGAAGTACTGGTTGATGGCCGTCAGCTCGTTCTTGAGCTGGGCTTGCAGCCAGGTGATGACTTGTGCGTCGCCTTGCATGGGGAACTCCTTTGTTGTACGTGGGGGACCGCGCCGATCGCCGGCCGCTATAGGGGTGGATTGTCTAGGGTTTCTGCGTCAGATCAAGCAAACCCCTGTTATCACGCATTGGCTGCTTATGAGGCGCGTTCTCGTTTGCGGGCCGGCATGCTGACGCGGCTGCGGGGTTGCTGCATTGCCTTGTCATATTTCGGCCCAAAATAGCCTCTTCAGGCCGGTGGCGGGCTGGTCAAGCCCGCAGGCCTGGAGACAAGGATGTTCACATAGTTTTTGGCAATCGGATGAATTCAATCAATTCATTGGATCAATCGATGGCCTGGGCCTAGACTTCGTCCTGTGTTCACTCACCAACCACAAAGGAAACAGCAATGTCCGTGATCAACACCCAAATCAAGCCCTTCAAGACGCAGGCCTTCAAGAATGGCAAGTTCATCGAAGTGACCGAAAAGGACGTCCTGGGCAAGTGGGCCGTGTTCTTCTTCTACCCCGCTGACTTCACCTTCGTGTGCCCCACCGAGCTGGGCGACGTGGCCGACCACTACGACGAACTGCAAAAGCTGGGCGTGGAAGTGTTCTCCGTGTCCACCGACACCCACTTCGTGCACAAGGCATGGCACGACGCGTCGGACACCATCCGCAAGATCAAGTACACGATGCTGGGCGATCCCACCTGGGAAATCAGCAACAACTTCGAAGTCCTGCGTCCCGGCCAGGGCCTGGCTGACCGCGGCACCTTCATCGTCGACCCCGATGGCGTGATCCAGGCCGTGGAAATCACCGCCGAAGGCATCGGCCGCAACGCCGTCGACCTGCTGCGCAAGGTCAAGGCTGCCCAGTATGTCCGCAACCACCCCGGTGAAGTCTGCCCCGCCAAGTGGGAAGAAGGCGACAAGACCCTGGCTCCTTCGCTCGACCTGGTCGGCAAGATCTAAGCGGTACACCGCTTCCTGTTCACAGTTGAACTGTTGAAGACGCCCGGGTGCCTGGCGCCCGGGCTTTTTTTTCCGAAAATTCGTATTTCCCTAGGAGTCCGACATGCTTGACAACAACCTGAAAGCCCAATTGCAGGCCTACCTGGAGCGCCTGCAGCGTCCGGTGGAGCTGGTGGCTTCGCTGGATGACAGCCAGGGTGCGCGCGAGCTGAAGGAACTGCTGCTGGAAATCCGCGAGCTGAGCGACAAGATCACCGTCGTCGAGCACAACGACGCCGAGGTGCGCAAGCCCTCGTTCCTGATCACCAATCCCGGCGTGGACAGCGGCGTGCGTTTCGCAGGCGTCCCCCTGGGCCATGAATTCACCTCGCTGGTGCTGGCCCTGCTGCAGGTCGGCGGCCATCCGTCCAAGGAATCGGCCGAACTGCTGGAGCAGGTGCGCAATATCGACGTGCCGCTGCACTTCGAGACCTACTACTCGCTGTCCTGCCACAACTGCCCGGACGTGGTGCAGGCGCTGAACCTGATGTCCGTGCTCAATCCCAAGATCAGCCACACCGCCATCGACGGCGGGCTGTTCCAGAAGGAAGTCGAGCAGCGCGAAGTCATGGGCGTGCCCACGGTCTTCGTCAATGGCGAGCGCTTCGGCCAGGGCCGCATGGAGCTGGCCGAGATCGTCGCCAAGGTCGACACCGGCGCCGCTTCGCGTGAAGCGGCCAGGATTTCCGCCAAGGACGCTTTCGACGTGCTGATCGTCGGTGGCGGCCCCGCCGGCGCGGCCGCTGCCATCTATGCGGCACGCAAGGGCATCCGCACCGGCATTGCCGCCGAGCGCTTCGGCGGCCAGGTGCTGGACACCGTGGACATCGAGAACTTCATCTCGGTCTCCAAGACCGAAGGCCCTCAGCTGGCCGCCGCCATGGAGCGCCATGTGCGCGACTACGAGGTGGACATCATGAACCTGCAGACGGCCTCCAAACTGATTCCGGCTGCCACGGAAGGCGGGCTGATCGAGGTGCAGACTGCCTCGGGCGCCAGCCTCAAGGCCAAGACCGTCATCCTCTCGACCGGCGCGCGCTGGCGCAACATGAACGTGCCGGGCGAGGACAAGTACCGCACCAAGGGCGTGACCTACTGCCCGCACTGCGACGGACCGCTGTTCAAGGGCAAGAATGTGGCCGTCATCGGCGGCGGCAACTCGGGCGTGGAAGCGGCCATCGACCTGGCCGGCATCGTGCGCAGCGTGACGCTGCTGGAGTTCGCCAGCGAGCTCAAGGCCGATGCCGTGCTGCAAAAGAAGCTCAAGAGCCTGCCCAATGTGACCGTCATCCTCAACGCCCAGACCACCGAGGTCAACGGCGACGGCAAGAAGGTCACCGGCCTGACCTACAAGGACCGCACGACGGAAGAGGTCAAGACCGTGGCGCTGGAAGGCATCTTCGTGCAGATCGGCCTGCTGCCCAACACCGACTGGCTCAAGGGCACGGTGGAGCTGACCCGCTTCGGCGAGATCGTGATCGATGCCAAGGGCCACACCAGCGTGCCCGGCGTGTTCGCCGCAGGCGACTGCACCAACGTGCCGTACAAGCAGATCATCATCGCTGCCGGTGCCGGCTCCACGGCTGCGCTGTCGGCCTTCGACCACCTGATCCGCCACTGAGCTGAACAGGCGTGAGAAAGGGCCCGGATGCCTCGGCATCCGGGCCTTTTTTCATTCCGGCGCTGTCAGGCGCGTGCCTTGCCGGCGCAGGTGGCACACAGATGGCTGTCCAGCAGCCCGGTGTGCCAGCAGGGATTGCTCCAGGGCCTATGCGCCAGATCAAATCAATGAATGAGAACTATTCGCATATAATTTTTCTTCATCCAGCCAGCACATGACGCGCCAACGGCTGGCGGGCCGACCGCCAGCCGCTGCAACCAGAAGCCAGCTCTCGCACATCCATGTTGATCAGAGAGAGAGGGCTTCGCAATGGCTTACGACTTCGCAATGCAATCATGCGCCCGGCGGGCGCGCCATCCCCTGGCCGCCGCCTGCGCGCTGCTGTGCGCCTCCGCTGCCCTGGCCCAGGGGCCGGGGCAGGCCGCCGCAGACGCGGCAAATGCCGCAAACGCCGGAGATGCCGACACGCAATTGCTGGCGCAGGCCGCACCCGGGGCACGGACCCGTGCCCCGGCCCTCAAGGAGATGGTGATCAGCGCCTCGCGCGAGGTGCAGGACCCTGACACCCTGCCCATGAGCATCGACGTGATCGACGCCGGCCGCATGGAGCGCGAGCAGGCCAGCGACATCCGCGAGATGGTCAACCTGCTGCCCAATGTCGATGTGCCGCGCGCCCCGGCGCGCTTCTCGCTGGCGGCCTCGTCGGCCGGGCGTGACCAGAACAGCGGCTTCAACATCCGTGGCCTGGATGGCAACCGCGTGCTCATGCTGGTCGATGGCGTGCGCCTGCCGCGCAGCTACAGCTTCAGCGCCAACAGCTTCGGCCGCGACTACCTGGACCTGGGCCTGGTGCAGCGCGTGGAAATCCTGCGCGGCTCCACGCCCGCGCTGTATGGATCGGACGGCATGGGCGGCCTGGTCAACTTCGTGACCGTGCAGCCAGACGATCTGCTGGGCAGGGACAAGCGCATCGCCGGCCGCGTGGCTGCCGGCTATGACGGCTCGGACAACGGCCGCAAGCTGGGCGCCACCGTGGCGGGCCGAGTCAGCCCCGAATGGGCCTGGCTGCTGTCGGCGGGCCTGGGCCGCTCCCGTGCGCTGGAGAACATGGGCACGAACAACGTGACGGGCGCGGCGCGCACCACGCCCAATCCCGAGAAAGACCGCAGCGAATCGCTGATGGGCCGCCTGGTCTTCACGCCCAGCGCCGTGCAAAAGCATGTCTTCACCTTCGAGAACGTGGACAAGCGCGCCGACTACGCCCTGCTGTCCGCGCGCTCGGCCACCGTGGCCAATTCCGACTCGCGCACCGACATGAAGCGCTGGCGGGCCAGCTGGCAGGGCCAGTGGCAGCAGCTGGGCACGGCGCTGGCCGACGAACTGCAGCTGATGGCCAGCTACCAGAAGTCCGACGCGCGCGAATTCGTCACCGAGACGCGCATCGGTCTGCCGTACCGCGAGCGCGACGTGACCTATGACGAGGACGCGATCCAGCTGCACGCCCAGGCCAGCCGCCTGCTGCGCTGGAGTTCCTCGGCCAGCGGCAAGTTCACGTACGGGCTGGACTACCTCCGCAACAAGGTGGTCAACGTGCAAAACGGCATCACGCCGCCCGTGGGCGAGAGCTTCCCGCTCAAGCGCTTCCCCGACACCACCGAAAGCGCCACCGCCCTGTTCGCCCAGGCCGAACTGCACAACGGCCCCTGGAGCGTGACCCCGGGCCTGCGCGCAGAGCACTACAGCATCAAGCCCCGGCAGAACGGCTTTGTGCCCACCGTGGTCAGCAACTCGGACTCCGCGCTCTCTCCCAAGCTGGGCGTGATGCTGCAGGCCAGCCCGGTCTGGTCCGTTTATGGCAACTATGCGGCAGGTTTCCGGGCCCCCAATGCCGGCCAGATCAACGCCTTCTTCGAGAACCCGGTGGCGTTCTACCGCAACATTCCGAATCCCGACCTGCGGCCCGAAAAGAGCCAGACCTTCGAGCTGGGCCTGCGCGGGCGCATGGACAGGCTGCGCCTGGACGCCGCCGTGTTCAGGGGACGCTACAAGGACTTCATCGTCGACCAGCAACTGGTTGCGGGCCAGCCCGGCAACGCGGCCAACCCCGCCATCTACCAGTCCATCAACGTGGGCCGCGCCCGCATCAGCGGCTTCGAACTCAAGGCCGACTACGACTGGGGCCGCTGGGCCGGCGGCGACTGGCAGACGCGCCTGGCCTACGGCTACACCGACGGCAAGGACACGCAGTCCGACAAGCCGCTGGACACCATCTCGCCCCAGCAACTGGTGCTGGGCGTGCGCTACGAGCGCTCTGTCGTGGGCGTGCAGTTCAACGTCTCGCACTGGAGCGGCAAGAAGGCCGGCGACGTGTCCAACGGCAGCACGGCCTGGCTCAGCCCCTCGGCCACGGTGCTGGACCTGAGCGCGCAATGGCGCATCCGTCCCGACCTGCGCCTGAACGCCGGCATCTACAACCTGACCGACAGGAAGTACTGGCGCTGGTCCGATGTGCGCGGCCTGCTGGCCACCACGGCGATTGCCGACGCCTACAGCCAGCCGGGGCGCCATGCGCGCGTCTCGCTGATCAAGGATTTCTGAAGCCCGGCGCCTGAAGGCCAGGCGCCGCGACCCGTGTCCCAACGATGTTTTGCAACGCAAGGAGAGCCCCATGCACCGTACCGAGAGTGAAAGCCTTGCCCGTGACGAGGAATACCTGCTGGCCGAAGGCGAGGCCCAGCTGGCCGCCACGCTGGCGCTGATGACCGGCTTCGGCCACGGTTGCTGCGAGGCCCACCGGCCCGCCATTGCCGGCAAGGTGGCCGATCAACTGCAGGGCCTGTCCGGCGACAGCAGCTTTTCGCCGGACATGCGGGCCTTGCTGCAACGCCTGCAGCGGCGCTGGCAGGCGGTCTCCGAGGCCAGCGCCGTGCAGCGCGCACCCCGGGCCGAGGCGGCGGCCGAGACCCGCCATCCCTCCGTTGCCCACGCGCTCTGGCATGCCCCTTTGGAGACCCTGCAATGATCACCACCGCCGCCGCAGCCTGCGATGACCTGCTGATTCCCGTCAATGCGCCCGACGTGCGCCAGCGCTTTGCCCAGGCACGCCAGAGCGGCCTGCGTGCCAAGGAGGCCGCCGAATCCATGGGCCTGCCCGAAGGCGCCGCCATCGGCGCCCACGCGGGCCTGCATGACGGCGGCCTGCAGGTCGTGCCGCTGCGCGCGCAGTGGCTGCAGGTGCTGCGCGCGCTGCAGGACTGCGGCACCGTGATGGCGCTCACGCGCAATGAATCCACGGTGCATGAGAAGACGGGCGTGTACCAGAAGCTCTCGGCCAGCGGCGGCGTGGGATTGGCGCTGGGCCGCGAGATCGACCTGCGCCTGTTCTTTGCCCAATGGCATGCCGGCTATGCCGTGACCGAGCAGCACGCCCAGGCTGGAAGGCCGGCCACGCACAGCCTGCAGTTCTTCAATGCCCACGGCCGCGCCGTGCACAAGGTCCATGCGCGCGAGTCCACCGACATGGCAGCGTGGGATGCGCTGGTACGGCGCTTTGCCGAGCCCAGCGCGGGATACCTGTTTCGCCATGCCCGGCCCAGAGCGCTGCCGCAGTCCGACAAGGTCATCGACGTGCACGGCCTGAGCGCCGCCTGGGATGCCCTTCAGGACACGCATGAATTCTTCGACCTGCTGCGCCGGTTCGGCGTGGAGCGCCAGCAAGCCTTCCGCCTGGTCCCCGGCCATTGCGCGCGGCTGGCACCCGAGTCCGTGGCCCAGTTGCTGGGCGATGCGGCGGTGGACGGGCTGCCCATCATGGTCTTCGTGGACAGCGGCGGCTGCATCCAGATCCATACCGGCCCCGTGCACAACATCCAGCCCATGGGCACGCCCGGCGGAGCGCAATGGATCAATGTGCTGGACCCGGGCTTCAACCTGCATCTGCGCTGCGACATGATCGCCAGCGTCTGGGCCGTGCAAAAGCCCACGGCCGATGGCGTGGTCACCTCGGTCGAGGCCTTCGACGCGCAGGGCGATCTGATGGCCATGTTCTTTGGCGAGCGCAAACCGGGCCTGGCCGAACTGCCGGGATGGCGCGAGCTGGTGGCGGGCTTGCCGCGCTTGGCAGTGCAGGCACTGGCCTGAGCGGCCCAGGCCCTGGAAAGAGCCGGCCGGGCCGCCTCAGAGATGCACGGTGGCGGCCACCAGCCTGCCCACCAGCGGACGCACCACCATCACGCAGACAAAGGCCACGGGCATGGCCAGCACATAGGTCTGCATCACGCGCCGCAGGTAGTCGGCGCCCAGGCCGCTGTTGGCGCCGACGATGGCGCAGCACATCAGAAACGCCATGATGGCCGACATGTAGAAGCCAAAGACGATGGGCGCGAAGCGGCGGTGCAGCTTGCGGCTGCGCGGCGCCGCAGGGGTTGCGGGAGCGATGGAGGCAGAGGTATCGGGCATGAAGGCGTATCCGGTCAGGCCGCTTGTCGATTCGGCGCGGCAAGTGCGCAACTGTAGGCAAGGCCCGGGCCGCCGTGTAGAGGGCTGCAGCTTGGTGCACTCGTAAGCTATATTGATGAATTGATTTTTCATCCATAGGTTTTTGTGCCTAATCTGCGCTCCATCGAGACCTTCGTCAAAGCCCTGGAAGGCGGCTCCATCGCCTCGGCCGCGCGCCAGCTGGGTATTTCTCCTGCAGCGGCCAGCCAGAACATCGCCCGGCTGGAGCGCGAACTGGGCACGCGCCTGATCACGCGCACCACGCGCTCCATGGCGTTGACCGAAGCCGGCGAGCGCTATCTGGCGCGCGTGGGCCCTGTGCTGCAGGAGCTGGAAAAAGCGCAGTCCGACCTGTCGCAGCTGCATGGCGAACTGCAGGGCCGGCTGCGCACCGCCTGCATGGCCGCCTTTGGCCGCCATGTGCTGGCGCCGCTGCTGCCGGCCTTTGCCGCGCGGCATCCCCGGCTGGAGCTGGAGTTGCTGGTGGTGGACCGGCAGGTGGATGTGCTCAAGGAAGACGTGGACATCAGCGTGCGCTACCGCGATGTGCTGGAGCCCGGCATGGCCGTGCGCCAGCTGGCGGCCGTGCCGCGCGTGCTGTGCGCCTCGCCGGCCTACCTGCAGGCCCACGGCAGGCCGCAGACCGCGCAGGACCTGCTCGACCATGCCTGCCTGCTGTACCGGCGCGAGGCCGATGGCCGCTTCATGCGCTGGCCGTTTTCGCGCGACGGCAAGCGCGTGGACCCGCAGCTGCGCGTGACCGCCATCGCCAGCGATGTCGATGCACTCACCGAAATGGCCGTGGCCGGTGGCGGCATCGTCTGGATCGGCAGCTTCATCGCCCACCGGTACATGCGCGAAGGGCTGCTGCAGCCGCTGGCCCTGGGCCCGGCGCGCAAGGGGCAGCTGCACTTCGATGACACCACGCTGGATTTCTTCGCCTGCTTTCGCGACCGCCAGTACGTGCCGACCAAGGTGCGTGCCCTGGTGGACTACCTGGTCGAGACGCTGCCGCAGCAGCCCATGCTGCGCTGGAACGCCTCGGCCTGAGACAGGGTTCAGTGCCCCAGGTGCTGGGGCAGGACTTCCTGCAGGATCGTGGTGGCGATTTCCTCGATGGACTTGGTGGTGCTGGACAGCCACTGGATGCCGCTGCGGCGCATCATGGACTCGGCCTCGGCCACCTCGTAGCGGCAGTTGGCAAGGCTGGCGTACTTGGAGTCGGGCCGGCGCTCGTTGCGGATGCTGGACAGGCGCTGGGGGTCGATGGTCAGGCCGAACAGCTTCTTGCGGTAGGGCACCAGGGCGGGCGGCAGCTGCTTGCGCTCGAAATCCTCGGGAATCAGCGGGTAGTTGGCCACCTTGAGACCGAACTGCATGGCCAGGTACAGGCTGGTGGGCGTCTTGCCGCTGCGCGAGACGCCCACCAGGATCACGTCGGCGCCCGTCAGGTCCTGGTGGGTCTGGCCGTCGTCATGGGCCAGCGTGTAGTTGATGGCCTCCATGCGCTCCAGGTATTCCTTGCTTTCGCTGATGTCGGCGAAGCGGCCCACGCGGTGCAGCGACTTCTGGCCCAGCTCCAGCTCCAGCGGCCGCACGAAGGTGCCGAACATGTCGAATACCTTGCCCTTGCATTGGCTCTCGATCAGGTCGAGCATGTCCTGGTTGACCAGGGTGGTGAAGACGATGGGCTTGTGGCTTTCCGACTCGGCCACATGGTTGATCTGCCGCACGGCCTGGTGGACCTTGTCCATGGTGTCCACGAAGGGGATGCGGACCAGGCGCGACTTGGTGTCGAACTGGGCCATGATGGCCGTGCCAAAGGTCTCGGCTGTAATGCCAGTGCCATCGGAGATGACGAAGATGGTGTGGGTGTGCATGGTGGTCGGGCTCTGGACAGGGGGCTGCCGTCGGTTCACGGCAAACGCCTACAATGGCGCCCATTATTCCCAATTTCCCATCCATGCTCGCTGCCGGCCTCCAACCAGAACAGCAAAGCCTCGCGCACGCCTGCGTGGGTGGATCGACCGTGCCCGGCTTTGGCAGCCGGGGCGGCGCACTACGGTTTTCAACTTCTGGAGCTTTCCCATGTCTCAACTGTTCGAGGCCACCGCCCTCGTCGTTCCGTTTGAACAACTGAGGATGACCGATGTCGAGTCCGTAGGCGGCAAGAACGCCTCGCTCGGCGAAATGATCTCGCAGCTGCCGCAGGGCGTGCGCGTGCCCACGGGCTTTGCCACCACGGCCCATGCCTTCCGCCAGTTCCTGGCCCACGACGGCTTGGCCGACAAGATCAGTGCCAAGCTGGCCGCCCTCGACGTGGAGGATGTCCGCGCCCTGGCCCAGGTGGGTGCCGAGATCCGTGCCCTGGTCGAGAACCAGCCCTTCCCGGCCGATCTGGAGCAGGCCATCCGCGAGGAATTCGTGCGCCTGCAGGGCGGCAACGAGGCGGCCTCGTTCGCCGTGCGTTCCTCGGCCACGGCCGAAGACCTGCCCGACGCCTCGTTCGCCGGCCAGCAGGAAACCTTCCTGAACGTGGTGGGCATCGAGTCGGTGCTGCACAAGATGAAGGAGGTGTTCGCCTCCCTGTACAACGACCGCGCCATCTCCTACCGCGTGCACAAGGGCTTTGCCCATGACGTGGTGGCCCTGTCGGCCGGCGTGCAGCGCATGGTGCGCTCCGACCTGGGCGCGGCCGGCGTGATGTTCACCATCGACACCGAATCGGGCTTCGAGGACGTGGTCTTCATCACCTCCAGCTACGGCCTGGGCGAGACCGTGGTGCAGGGCGCCGTCAATCCTGACGAGTTCTATGTGCACAAGCCCATGCTCAAGGCCGGCAAGAAGGCCCTGATCCGCCGCAACCTGGGCTCCAAGCTGATCCAGATGGTCTTTGCCTCGCCCGAGGAAAAGGCCGCCAGCGGCCGCCTGGTCAAGACCACCGACGTGGCCCATGAGCTGCGCAACCGCTACTCGCTGTCCGACGAGGACGTGCAGCAGCTGGCCCACTATGCCCTGGTCATCGAGCAGCACTATGGCCGCCCCATGGACATCGAGTGGGGCAAGGACGGCACGGACGGCCAGCTCTACATCCTGCAGGCCCGCCCCGAGACCGTGAAGAGCCAGGCCAAGGGCCAGGCCGAGCAGCGCTACGCCCTCAAGGGCACGGGCAATGTGCTGGCCGAAGGCCGCGCCATCGGCCAGAAGATCGGCACGGGCCCGGTGCGCCTGGTCAATGACATCGCCAACATGGACCAGGTCCAGCCCGGCGACGTGCTGGTGACCGACATGACCGATCCCAACTGGGAGCCGGTGATGAAGCGTGCCTCGGCCATCGTCACCAACCGCGGCGGCCGTACCTGCCACGCGGCCATCATTGCGCGCGAGCTGGGCATTCCGGCCGTGGTCGGCTGCGGCAACGCCACCGATCTGCTCAAGGACGGCACCCTGGTCACCGTCAGCTGCGCCGAAGGCGATACCGGCAAGATCTATGACGGCCTGATCGAGACCGAGGTCACCGAGGTGCAGCGCGGCGAGATGCCCGCCATCAAGACCAAGATCATGATGAACGTGGGCAACCCCCAGCTGGCCTTCGACTTCGCCCAGCTGCCCAACGAGGGCGTGGGCCTGGCCCGCCTGGAGTTCATCATCAACAACAACATCGGCGTGCACCCCAAGGCCATCCTGGACTATCCCGCCGTGGATGCCGACCTCAAGAAGGCCGTGGAGTCCGTGGCCCGTGGCCATGCCTCGCCGCGCGCCTTCTACGTGGACAAGGTCGCCGAAGGCGTGGCGACGATTGCCGCCGCCTTCTGGCCCAAGCCCGTGATCGTGCGCATGTCGGACTTCAAGTCCAACGAGTACCGCAAGCTCATCGGCGGCAGCCGCTACGAGCCCGAGGAAGAGAATCCCATGCTGGGCTTCCGTGGCGCGGCGCGCTACATCTCCGAGGACTTCGGCGAGGCCTTCCGCATGGAGTGCGAGGCACTGCGCCGCGTGCGCGAGGACATGGGCCTGACCAACGTGCAGATCATGATTCCCTTCGTGCGCACGCTCAAGCAGGCCGAGCGCGTCACCCAGCTGCTGGCGGCCAACGGCCTCAAGCGCGGCGACAACGAACTCAAGCTCATCATGATGTGCGAGGTGCCCTCCAACGCCATCCTGGCGGACGAGTTCCTCGAGTTCTTCGACGGCTTCTCCATCGGCTCCAACGACCTGACCCAGCTCACGCTGGGCCTGGACCGCGACTCCGGCCTGGAGCTGCTGGCCGCCGACTTCGACGAGCGCGACCCCGCCGTGCGCAAGATGCTGTCGCGCGCCATCAAGGCCTGCCTGGACCAGGGCAAGTACGTGGGCATCTGCGGCCAGGGCCCGTCCGACCACCCTGACTTCGCCCAATGGCTGGCTGACGAAGGCATTGCCTCCATCTCGCTGAATCCCGACAGCGTGGTCGCCACCTGGCAGCGCCTGGCGCAGTAAGGGCTGGCAGCGTCGCCATGCATACGCCGGACGCGCACTTGCATGACGACGCAGTCGGGGGACCGTCCGAAGGCGAGACCTTCGCCCCCGACCTGCACGACATCCACCATCTGTGGCTCAAGGCCGTGCTGCTCGCGGTCTGGGTCGCCGTCTCCTTCGGTGCCTGCTACTACGCACGCGACCTGCAGGCGCTGGTCCCCGACTGGCCGCTGGCCTACTGGTTCGCGGCCCAGGGGGCAGTCCTGATGTTCCTGGCCATCGTCATCGTCTATTGTCTGTCCATGGACCATTTCGAGCGCCGCGAGGCCCGGGCCGTTGCCCCGTCTGAACCCGCCGCCCCGCAACCGTCCGCCCCGCCGTCGCCTCCCGGCCATGGCTGAGCGCTCGCTGCTGACGGCCGCCTCCCGCTGGCGGCTGCACCGCATCGTGGCCCTGTACACGCTGGGCGTGCTCGGCTTTCTGGCCCTCATGTTCTGGGCCGAGCAGCAAGGCCTGTCGCGCCACTGGATAGGCCCCATCTTCCTGTTCTTCACCGTCATGGTCTACGCGGCCATCGGCGTGTACCTGCGCACCAGCGATCCCGAGGAGTACTACGTCGCGGGCCGGCGCATCCCGCCCTTCTACAACGGCATGGCGGCAGCGGCGGACTGGGTCAGCGCGGCGTCCTTCATCAGCCTGTCGGGGGCGCTGTACCTGCAGGGCTTTGCCGGCGTGCCGGGGCAGGCCGGCGGACTGGCCTACCTGCTGGGCTGGACGGGCGGCTTTTGCCTGGTCGCCATGCTGATCGCGCCGCATCTGCGGGCGATGAAGCTCTACACCATTCCCGACTTCTTCCAGCAGCGCTACGGCGGGCGCTGGCCGCGCGTGATCGCGGCGCTGGCTGCCGTGACCTGCTCGTTCACCTACGTGGTGGCCCAGATCTACGGCGTGGGGCTCATTGCCTCGCGGCTGACGGGCGTGCAGTTCGAGATCGGCATCATGCTGGGCCTGGGCGGCGTGCTGCTGTGCTCCTTCCTGGGCGGCATGCGTGCCATCACCTGGACCCAGGTCGCGCAGTACGTGGTCATCCTGCTGGCCTTTCTGATCCCCGTGTCCTGGCTGGCCTACCGGCAGATGGGCAATCCCGTGGCGCCGCTGGCCTATACGGCCCAGCTCGGCCAGATTGCGGAGATGGAGCAGCGCCTGCTGGACTCGCCGGCCGAACAGGAAGTGGTCGCCGCCTACCGCCTGCGCGCCGAGGTGCTGGAGGACAAGCTCAAGGACGTGCCGCGCGTGCTGGCCGCCGAGCGCCAGCAGCTTTCCGAGCGCATACGCGATCTGCGCACGCGCAGCGGCGACATTGGCGCCATCATGGCGGCCAGCCGCGAACTGGCCGCCATGCCGCGCGACGAAGCGACTGCGCGCGCCCTGTGGACACGCCAGCTGCAGGAGATGCGCGAGCGCGAGAAGCCGCTGGGCGGCATTCCGCTGCACAGCCTGCCCTTTGCCGGCAACCCCGATGGATCGGCCGAGGAACGTCAGGTCTACGAGGACAGCCGGCGCAACTTCCTGGCGCTGATGTTCTGTCTCATGGCCGGCACGGCAGGCCTGCCGCATTTGCTCACGCGCTACTACACGGCGCCCTCGGTGTCGGGGGCGCGGGCCTCGGTGGGCTGGACGCTGTTCTTCATCGGCGTGCTGTACATGAGCGCGCCGGCCCTGGCCGTGCTGGTCAAGTTCGAGGTCATGAACAACCTGGTGGGCATACGCTTCGACGAATTGCCCACCTGGATGGCGCAGTGGGCCCGGGTCGATGCCTCGTTGCTGGCCGTGGAAGACGTCAATGGCGACGGTGTCCTGCAGTTCGGCGAGATCCGCATGGGCGCCGACCTCATCATGCTGGCCACGCCCGAGCTGGGTGGCATGCCCTACGTGGTCTCGGGCCTGGTCGCGGCGGGCGGCCTGGCCGCCGCGCTGTCCACGGCCGATGGCCTGCTGCTGACCATCAGCAATGCGCTGGTGCGCGACTTGTACTTTCGCGCGCGGCGGCGCCGCGCCTCGCCCGAGCAGCGCGTGATCCTGTCCAAGTTCGCGCTGCTGGTGGTGGCGCTGTCGGCCGCCTTCGTGGCCTCGCGCCGTTCCTCGGACATCCTGCCCATGGTCACGGCCTCGTTCTCGCTGGCGGCATCGGCCTTTGTTCCGGCCATGGTGCTGGGCATCTTCTGGCGCGGCACCACGCGTCGCGGGGCGGTGGCCGGCATGCTGGCCGGCCTGGGCATCACCGTCTACTACATGGTCTCGCACGTGCCCGCGCTGCAGCCTGTGTTGCCCGAGGCGCTGCATGCCCGCCTGTGGTGGGGCATACAGCCGATTTCCTCGGGTGTCTTCGGCGTGCCGGCGGGCCTGCTGGTGACCTGGCTGGTCAGCTGCCTGGACCCGCGCCGGCGCGCTGCGGCGCGCTCCGTGCCAGGGCGCGTGGCCTGACGCGGCATGGGCTCCATGGGCCGACGACATTGCCAACGAAATTGCCAATTTTTGTCTTGATGGCAGATCTGGATCAGTCCCGGCCCAACTGAAGCCCGCGCGTGCTGGAAAACCCGCTTTTGGGAGCCGGAGGCTCATGACACGCTGCGAGCCGTGTCCGATCCGATCCCCTGCAGAAAATTGCGTCCGCCATGCATCTTGCGAAAACGTCCGCCGGCCAACAGGCATTCAAGGAACGCCATGCCGATCTCTCTCCCCGGCTGCGCTCGGCCTTTTTGCTGTTTGACGGCCAACGCAGCGTGGCGCAGGTGCTGCAGGCCGTTGCCGGCATGGGCGTGACCCAGGACGAAATCCTGGCGCTGGTGGAGCGTGAATGGCTGGCGCCCCGCGATGCAGCCGAACCCCGGCTGGGCGTGGTGGCCGTTGCGGCGCCTGCCGTCACTGCTGCCGCCGCATCGCCGGCCCAGCCTGCCGGCGATGCGTCTGCGCCATCCGAGCCTTCGCTGGCCGTGCGCTACCGCAACGCCTATCCGCTGGCGGTGGCCATCACGGCCAATATGGGGCTCAAGGGATTCCGGCTCAACCTGGCCGTGGAGGCGGCCATGGGCTACGACCAGCTCGTGGCGCTGGCCCCGCGCCTGCGCGAGGCTGCCAGCCCCGCCAGCTATGTGCCGCTGCACGAGGCGCTGTTCGGCAAAGCCCCCTGAGCGAGAAGCCGCCCCCACGCTGTCCTTGCCGCGCAAGGTCAGATGCTCCTGGGGGCTCTTTGGACGCTCCGGAAATGAAAAAAGGCAAGGCGCCTTCGCGCCTTGCCCTTGCGTGGGCCAGCGGGTGCAGGCTCAGACGGCCAGCAGCTCCACGTCGAACTTCAGCGTGGCGTTGGGCGGGATCACGCCGCCAGCGCCGCGTGCGCCGTAGCCCAGTTCGGCCGGGATGATCAGGGTGCGCTGGCCGCCCACCTTCATGCCTTGCACGCCTTCGTCCCAGCCCTTGATCACCATGCCGCCGCCCAGGGGGAAGACGAAGGGATCGTTGCGGTCCTTGCTGGAGTCGAACTTCGCGCCTTGCACGCCGTTGTTGTAGAGCCAGCCCGTGTAGTGCACGGTCACGCTGCGGCCGCGCTGGGCCTCGGCGCCGTCACCCACGACGGTGTCTTCATACTGCAGGCCGGATGCGGTGGTGGTGAAAGCCATGGTGGTATTCCTTGAGAGAGAAACGGTGGGGGAAAAAGACTGTCCGGCGGCAAGAGGGCGAAGGGCCTGGCCGCAAGAATCACTTCTTGGCGCGCGCGGCCACCCAGCGGTTGGCGAATGCCTGCACATCGGACAGGCGCTTGAGCAGGTCCTGGCCGGCCAGCGTCACGGTATAGCCGTCGGAGCCATGCTCCAGCAGCCCGCATTCGCGCAGTTCCTTGATGCGGGTGTTCAGCGTGTTGGGCGTGATGCCGCCCACGCTGTCTTGCAGCAGTCGAAAGGTCTGAGGATGGCCGTCACGCAAAGCCCACAGCACGCGCAACGCGTAGCGGCATTCGAGTTTCTCGAACAGCTGGTTGATGGCGGCGTTTTCCTTGGAGCTCATGACGCTTCTCCTTGCGCAATGGTGTGTGTGAGCCGGCGGGGGCATCCGGGTGGGACGCGCGCCGAGCCAAGTCCCGGGGAACTATAGCTCTGGATCCATTCTGCTACAAGTTTGGTAGCTCAAAACCCACAGCGGCAATGCGCTTCGCTAGAGGAATACGCGAATCTCCGAACCAGTGTTGCAGGCCCGCCACGCAACCTGCCCGCTGGACTTCGGTTTCTCAGCTCTTGAGTTTGAGCAGATAGGTCATGACGCTGGCCGTGGTGTGCTCCAGCTCCAGAAAGCCGCTGAAATCGCGGCCTGCCTGCCACGAAGGCTCCCAGCGGTTCTGCCGCAGGGCGCGCTGCCAGCTTTCGTGCTGGGTCGCCTGCTCCACGGCGCCCAGCAGGGCCTGGGCGCGTGCGGCGCTGACCTGCTTGCCCGTGAAGACGGCGCGCCAGTTGGCCATGTCGGCATCCAGTCCCTGTTCGCGGAACGAAGGCAGGCCGAACAGGCTGCGGCGCGAAGACACGCCAATGGCGCGCAGCCTGCCGCTGGCCAGGGCTTCGCTGAACTCGCTGTAGCCGGACACGCCCATGCGCGCATCGCCCTTGAGCAAGGCCTCCACCACCTGGGCGCCGCCCGGAAAGGGCTTGTAGACCAGTTGCTCGGGCGCCGCCTTGGCGGCGCGCGTGAGCAGGCCGGCAAACATATGGTCCACGCCGCCGGCCGAGCCACCCGCAAACGACTGGTGGGCCAGATCGCTGCGCAGCGCGGCGACCAGGTCCTTGGCATTGCGGATGGGGGAGTCGGCAGGCACGGCCACTACCAGATAGTCGCTGGTCAGGCGGGCAATCGGCTGCACGTGCGACATGTTCACGGCCGGCTTTTGCAGCGCCACGGCACCGACCATGACCATGCCGCCGATCAGCAGCGCATCGGGGTCCTGGCCATGGCGTTCGACAAACTGTGCCAGGCCGATGGTGCCGCCCTTGCCGCCCAGGTTTTCATACTCCACGCGATCTGCCGCGCCGCAGGCCACCAGGGCCGCGCCCAGTGCGCGGCCGGTCTGGTCCCAGCCGCCCCCGGCATTGGCCGGAATGACGATGCGCAGGCTGGCGGCCACGCGCTGGCCCCCGGCGGCAGCGCGCGGCGCATGGGCCGCAGGCGTTGCAGTGGGCGGCGCGGCATGGGCCAGCGGGGAGCACAGCATGGCCAGGGCTGCGCCCTGTGCCAGCAGCTGGCGGCGGTTCTGGCGCGTGCCGTCACCGGAGTGGGCGGCGTTGGCAGTGGTTTGCGAAAAGCTCGGAAGGCGCATGCAGTCTCCAATCGGGTTCGCGCGCCATTGTGGGCGCAAATGAATCAGAAAAGCAGATTATGTAAGCATGTGCGTCAGCTAGTTGACATAACGCAGGCTGTCTGGCGGCATGGGTGCCAGATGCTTCAGGCGAGGGCTCATCGACGGTGCATCGCTGTCCCGGGATGCTTGGGGGCATGCGCGCTCCGGGGGCAAGGAGCGGAGATGGAGCGCCGTGACACAGATGTCGATTAAGCCGGTAAAGCTTGTGTAAATGCGATCAATTCTTATTCGTGGGCGGTAGAATCCCCCGGCCCTTTTCTTTCCTGTGCTCCCCGTGGCCGCCGCCGTGATGGTTGTGGCCGCGTGGTGCTGCCGCCTGCCTCTGTTGCGATGACATCCCCCAAACCGGACCCTCGGCGCCGTTCCTACTGGCTCAAGACACTGCACGAGTGGCATTGGGTCAGCTCTGCGCTGTGCCTGATCGGCATGCTGCTGTTCGCCGTCACGGGGTTCACGCTCAACCATGCGGGGCAGATCGAGTCCAAGCCGCGCATCGTGCGCGGCGAGGCGGCATTGCCGGACGCGCTGCGCGTGCAGCTGGTCCGGCAGCAGGCCAGCCAGTCGCGCGACCGTGCTCCCGTGCCTGCGCCATTTGCGGACTGGGTGCGCGGCCAGTGGGGGCTTGAAGCCGAGGGCCGCGAAGCCGAATGGACGGCCGACGAGCTGTATGTGTCCCTGCCTCGCCCCGGCGGCGATGCCTGGGTGCGCGTGGCCCTGGCCGATGGCGAGGCCGAATACGAGCGCACCGACCGGGGCTGGATCGCCTATCTGAACGATCTGCACAAGGGCCGCAACACGGGCGCTGCCTGGAGCTGGTTCATCGATATCTTTGCCGCAGCCTGCCTGGTGTTCTCCGTCACCGGGCTGTTCATCCTGAAGATGCACGCGGGCAACCGTCCCTTCACCTGGCCCATGGTCGGCATGGGGCTGGTGATTCCCATGCTGCTGGCCCTCCTGTTGATCCACTGAGAACCGAAAGAGCCTTGCCTATGAATCCGCACTTCTCTCTGCGCTACACCATGGCGCTTGGCGCCTGCCTGGGCGCGGCCCCGGCCTTTGCCGCCGGCCTGAACGTGGGCGTGGAGGTCCCGCGCCTGGATGTCGCCGAGTACCACCGCCCCTATGTGGCCGTGTGGATCGAGCGCGCCGACGCCTCGGTGGCCGCCACGCTGTCGGTCTGGTACGACGTGAAGATGCGCAATGCCGAAGGCACGAAGTGGCTCAAGGACATGCGCCAGTGGTGGCGCCGCACGGGCCGCGACCTGACGCTGCCCATCGATGGCGTGACCAGCCCCACGCGTCCCGTGGGCAAGCACCAGCTGAGCTTCACCGAAGGCGCCAACCCCTTCGCCAAGCTGCCGCCCGGCGAGTACAAGCTCGTGGTCGAGGCCGCGCGCGAAGTCGGCGGCCGCGAAGTGGTCACCGTGCCCTTCAAGTGGCCTGCCGCCAAGGCCGAGCAACTGAGCGCCAAGGGCAGCAGCGAGCTGGGCGAGATCAGCGTCGAGCTCAAGCCTTGAAATTGAAACCCCCTGAGGCCTTGCGCGTCTTCCCCCTCACGAGGCGGGTGACGCCATTGCTGCGGGGCGGCGCGGCCGGCCAGGCCCTTGCCCGGCATCCCTGAACTGGGCCCTGCATGTGGGCGGGCCACGCATCTTGCGGGGCACCCATGTGCCAGCCCCATCCACGAACCAAGGAGAATCTTCATGAAGTCCAAGACCCGCTTTGCCATCCGTCTGGCGGCCAGCCTCGCCATTGCCTGCGGCGCCTTCCAGTCCGCCCAGGCCCACAACCTGTGGCTGCTGCCCTCGACCACGGTGCTGTCCAAGGCCGAATGGATCACGGTGGATGCCGCCGTCTCCAACGACCTGTTCTTCTTCAACCACGTGCCGCTGGGCCTGGACAACCTCGTTGTCTCGGCGCCGGACGGCTCGGCCGTCGCGCCGCAGAATGCCCATCGCGGCAAGCTGCGCAGCGTGTTCGACCTGGACCTGCAGCAAAGCGGCACCTACCGCCTGGCCATCGTCAACGACGGCCTGTTCGCCTCCTGGAAGGACAAGGCCACGGGCCAGAACCGCCGCTGGCGCGGCTCGCCCGAGAAGTTCGCCGCCGATGTGCCCGCCGACGCGCAGGACCTGAAGGTGACCCAGTCCGTGGGCCGCATCGAGACCTTCGTGACCGTGGGCAAGCCCAGCGCCGTCAAGCCTTCGGGCAAGGGCCTGGAGCTGGTGCCCGTGACCCATCCCAACGACCTGGTCAAGGGCGAGAAGGCCACCTTCGCCTTCCATGTGGACGGCAAGCCCGCCGCCAACCTGGAAGTCGTGCTGGTGCCCGGCGCCACGCGCTACCGCGACAGCAAGGGCGAGATCAAGGCCACGACCGACGCCAAGGGCGAGTTCAGCGTGACCTGGCCCACCGCCGGCATGTACTG
Source organism: Delftia sp. PX-1 (assembly GCF_055797465.1). Lineage (NCBI taxonomy): Bacteria > Pseudomonadati > Pseudomonadota > Betaproteobacteria > Burkholderiales > Comamonadaceae > Delftia > Delftia sp. PX-1. The sequence goes on along the minus strand of NZ_CP184763.1, from coordinate 5,192,494 downwards.
GGTGGACGCCGACGCCCAGGACAACAAGACCTCGCTGCCCCAGGCCAAGGAGCGCCGCCTGTCCTATGTGGGCACGTTCGAGGTGCTGCCCTGAGCCTTGCGTCCCCACCCGGGGTCCCGCCCGCGCCTGCGCCCGTGCGCGTGAGCTTCGCGCCCGCCCTGTTGCAGGGCAGCGCAGGCCGGGGCCTCGCCGCGCCTGTGCCCACGGGCGTGGCGTCCTTTGCCGTCTCCGGCTACGCGCCGCAGGCCGTGCGGCGGGCAGACCCCGCCGCGCTGCAAACACTCACCGGCGAGGCCATGGGCACGATCTGGAGCGTGCGCCTGCACAACCCGGGTTTCCGCCCGCTCGATGAGGCGCGCCAGGCCATAGAGGCTGCGCTGGCCCTGGTCGTGCGCCAGATGAGCAACTGGGAGGCTGATTCCGACATCTCGCGCTTCAACCGCGCAGAGGCGGGCAGCTGGCATGTGCTGCCTGCCGAATTCTTCACCGTGCTGACCTGTGCATTCGATTGGGCGCAGGCCAGTGGCGGCGCCTGGGACCCCACCGTGGGGCCGCTGGTCGAGCTGTGGGGCTTCGGCCCGCGTGCGGAAAAGGCGCAGGGCGCCAGCATCCCCGATGCCGATGCACTGCGGCGGGTGCGCGAGCGCGTGGGCTACAAGCGCATCGTGCTGGACCTGAAGGGCCGGCGCGCGCTGCAGCCCGGCGCCGTGCATGTGGACTTCAGCGGCATTGCCAAAGGCTATTCGGTGGACCTGGTCACCGAGCACCTGCAGGCGCTGGGCCATACCGATTTCCTCGTCGAGGTGGGCGGCGAGCTGCGGGCCTGCGGTCAGCGCCCTGGCAACCAGCCCTGGCGCGTGGCCGTGGCCAGCATGGCGGACCAGTCCACGCCGCTGGCGCTGCCGTTGCGCGACATGGCCATCGCCACCTCGGGCGACCACTGGCATGCCTTCGAGCAGGGCGGGCGCCGCTACTCCCACACCATCGATCCGCGCAGCGGCGAGCCCGTGGCGCACGGCCTGACCAGCGTCACCGTGCTGCATGCCGAATGCATGCAGGCCGACGCCCTGGCCACCGTGCTCACCGTGCTGGGGCCGCGTGCGGGCCTGGACTTTGCCGAGCAGCACGGCGTGGCCGCACTGCTGTGCGAGCGCACGGCGCAGGGCCCTGCCATGGCGATGACCACGGCGTTTGCCGCGCTGGCGCCGTGAGCGCCCCTATCCTTTTCTGCGCCGTGTAGATTTTCCAGTCACGCCATGTTCCTGTCCGAATCCGGGCTGCGCATACTCGCAGCCGCTGTCCTGGTACTGCTGTATGTGGTCATGTGCGCCGCCATCTGGTGGCGCGAGCGCCGCCAGCGCGCGCGGGCGCAGCACGAAGCCGCGGCGCTGGCCTCGGCGCGCGAGGGCGCGCTCCCCCTGCTTGTGGCCTATGCCAGCCAGACGGGCCAGGCAGAGGAGCTGGCACGCGAGACTGCGCGGCTGCTGCATACGGCCGGTGAGAGCGTGCATCTGTGCGCCCTCGATGCCGTTGATGTGAAGCTGCTGGCGCAGACCCAAAGGGCGCTGTTCATCGCCAGCACCTATGGCGAGGGCGATCCGCCCGACAACGCGGCCCTGTTCCTGGCGCACTCCATGGCGCAGGCGCAGGACCTGTCCCATCTGCAATACGGCCTGCTGGCGCTGGGCGACCGGCAGTACGCGCAGTTCTGCGGCTTTGGCCGCGCGCTGGACGGCTGGCTACGCGCCGCAGGCGCCAGCCCCTGGTTCGAGCGCATTGAAATGGACAACGGCGCGCCGCAGGCGCTGACTGCCTGGCAGCACCAGCTGACCCAGATCAGCAGCCTGGGCGACATGCCGGCATGGGAGCAGCCGGTCTTCAGCGAATGGACGCTGGCCGCGCGCCGGCACATGAACCCGGGCAGCGCAGGCGAGCCGGTGTTCCACATCGAGCTGCAGCCTCCTGCAACGGAGCCGGCGCTGTGGGAGTCCGGCGACCTGGCGCAGGTCTGCATTCCTGCGGACCCGCAGCATCCGCGCGAGTACTCCATCGCCTCCATCGCCCAGGATGGCTGCGTGCACCTGCTGATGCGCCAGGCGCGGCGCGAGGATGGCTCGCCGGGCCTGGCCTCGGGCTGGCTCACGCAGGGCGCGCCCCTGGGGGCAGCCATCACCCTGCGGCTGCGTGCGCACCGCAATTTCCGGCTGGAAGACAACCTGCAGCGCCCGCTGGTGCTGATCGGCAACGGCACGGGTCTGGCCGGCCTGCGCAGCCACCTGCGTGCGCGTGCCGCAGCAGGCCTGGGGCCCAACTGGCTGCTGTTCGGCGAGCGCAATGCCGCGCATGACCGGCTCTATGGCGACGAGCTTCAGGCCTGGTGCGAGGGCGGCGTGCTGCAGCGCCTGGACCTGGCTTTCTCGCGCGATCGCAGCGAAGGCGCGCCGCGCGCCTATGTGCAGGACCTGCTGGCGCAGTCCGGCGATGTGCTGCGCCAATGGGTGGCGCAGGGCGCCGCCATCTATGTGTGCGGCAGCCTGCAGGGTATGGCCCAGGGCGTGGACCAGGCGTTGCACGCCGTGCTGGGTGAGGCGCAAATGGACCAGCTGGTGCGCAGCGGCCGCTACCGGCGTGACGTGTATTGAGGTGGTGAGAGCAGCTTGCGCCAGCGCAAGCATTGGTGCCGTCAGCGCTTTCTGCTCCTAGGAACGTAGCATCCGTGCGACAGATAAATCCTATTGTGATCATGAGAATGGAAATGATTCTCAATGTTCATATAATTTCGTTACATATCCCCATCCCATCGCATAACCAAAGATTTCAAAGCGAGTTGCACGGGCCTCACAGCCCGTTTTCCGTTTCTGGAGTGTTTGCATGTCGTATCGCGATCTGCGCGGCGTTCTTCCGTCGCGTCCTTCCCCTCTGGCCCTCCTGGTGGCCGCCATCTGTGCTTCGGGTGCCGCATCGGCACAGACCCCATCGCAAAGCAATGCGGCTGCCGCCACCGAGTTGCGCGAAGTCGTGGTCTCTGCATCGGGCTTCGAGCAGGACATCAAGGAGGCGCCGGCCTCCATCACCGTCATCCCGCGCGAGGAACTGGCCAAGGGCCGCTTCGGCAGCCTGACCGACGCGCTGGAGAGCGTGGAAGGCATCGACGTAGGCGCCCCCGCGGGCAAGACCGGCGGCCTGAACATCAGCATCCGTGGCATGCCCAGCGACTACACGCTGGTGCTGATCGATGGGCGCCGCCAGAATTCGGCCGGCAATGTCACGCCCAACGGCTTTGGCGAGACGCAGACCAGCTTCATGCCGCCCATCGGCGCCATCGAGCGCATCGAGGTCATCCGTGGCCCCATGTCCACGCTCTACGGCTCCGACGCCATGGGCGGCGTGATCAACATCATCACGCGCAAGGTCGGCAAGACCTGGACGGGCAGCGTCAGCGCCGACTACACGCTGCAGCAAGAGTCGGAGTTCGGTGATATCAAGTCCGGCAAGTTCTACCTGAGCGGCCCCATCAAGGAGGACCTGCTGGGCCTGTCGATCCGCGGCAGCACCCAGCGCCGGGCCGCTTCGGACATCACCTATGCGGGCGCCAACGGCCAGCCAGCCGTTCCCATCATGGGCGGCAACCCCGTCAAGTCCGAGATCAACAACCTGGGCCTGCGCCTGGCGCTCACGCCCAACAGGTACCACGACATCACGCTGGACCTGGACTCGGGCCGCCAGACCTATGACAACTCGCAGGGCCAGTTGGGCACGCTGGGCATGGGAGGCTACAGCCCCGAGCAGAAATACAACCGTGACCAGCTCACGCTGGCCCATACCGGTCGCTACGGCTTCGGAACCTGGGACACCAGCTTCATGGTCAACCGGACCGAGACCATCGGCCGGACCATTCCCCGGGGAACCCCGGGCGCGACGCCAGGTGCCGCGCGCACGCTGGAGGTGGAAAGCAAGGTGCTGGACAGCAAGCTGGTCCTGCCCTGGGGTGCCCACCTGACCACGCTGGGCGGCCAGTGGTGGGATGCCGAGATGAAGGACGGCGTGGCGCCGAACAAGTTCGCCTTCACGCAGAAGGCCCTGTTTGCCGAGGACGAATGGAGCCTGACCGACGCCTTCAAGCTCACCATGGGCGCGCGCTATGACCGCCACAGCCTCTTCGGCGGCAAGCTCAGCCCGCGCATCTACGGCGTGTGGAATGCCGCGCCGCAGTGGACCGTGAAGGGCGGCGTCAGCAACGGCTACAAGACGCCGCGCGTGGAGCAGCTGGCGCCCGGCATCAACGGCTTCGGCCAGCAGGGCCGCCTGCCGCTGGTGGGCAGCCCCAACCTCAAGCCCGAAACCAGCCGCACCACCGAACTGGGCGTCTATTTCGACAGCCCCACGGGCTTTGCGGGCAGCGCCACGGTGTTCAACAACGAGTTCAAGGACAAGATCACCAGCGGCCCGGGCCTGATCAACTGCGACTTTGCGGCAGCGCCCAACCGCCCCGGCTGCGTGAGCTTCGGCGACTGGCCGCTGGTGGATGCCTTCGGCCAGTCCATCAACGTGGACGAGGCCGTCACGCGCGGCCTGGAGCTGAGTGCGCGCATGCCGCTGGCGCGCGGCTGGAACGCCAGCGCCAACTACACCTTCACCAAGAGCGAGCAAAAGAGCGGCCCCAACCGTGGCAACCCGCTGAGCGACACACCCAGGCACGCGCTCAACGCCCGCCTGAACTGGGAGCCGGGTGCCCAGTGGAACCTGTGGCTGCGCGCCGAGTACCGCAGCGAGCGCTACCGTGACCCCGGCACCAGCGCCAGCTCCCAGGCCGCCAAGGCCGCGCTGGGCAACTACAAGGCCTATACCCAGTTCCACCTGGGCGGCAGCTACCGCGTGAGCAAGCAGTTCACCATCAACGCGGCCATCTACAACCTGTTCAACAAGGATTTCGTGGACTACCAGCCTTACAACGTACCGGGCCAGGTCCAGGGTACCGTGATCTTTGGCAACCGCTACGCGAACAACCAGGAAGGCCGCCGCCTGTGGGTGTCCGCCAACTACGAGTTCTGAGGCGGGTTACGGGGCGCCTGGCTGGCCTGCATGCGTGAAGGGGCCAGCCTGACCAGCACCTGCAGCGTGCGGTTCAGCGGCACGGGCACGCCCAGGGCCTCGCCGCGCCGCACCACGTAGCCGTTGAGGTGATCGATTTCGCTGGGCTTGCCCAGCGCCAGGTCCTGGGCGGTGGACGAAAACTGGCCCGGCATGGTGGCCGGCAGGCCGCGCACGGCAGCGGGCACGTCGCCGGGCAGGGCCACGCCGTCGGCCCTGGCCACGGCCAGGCATTCGGCCACCACGTCGTCCACCACGTCCGTCACGCCGGGCGACTGCACCAGCGGGCCGTAGGGCAGCTGGCACAGCGCCGACAGCGCGTTGTAGGCGCAGTTGATCACCAGCTTGGCCCACAGCGCGCCGCGCACGTCGGGCGATACCTGCACGGCAATGCCTGCCTTGCCAAACTGCAGGGCCACCTGTTCACTGAGTGCAGACGGCGCAATGACCAGCTCGCCGCGGCCGAAATGGCGCACATGGCCGGGGCCGGCCATGGCCGTGGCCACGTAGACCACGGCGGCGGCCACGGCCACGGACGGGCCCAGCACGGCGCGCACGCGCTCGTCGTTGTCCACGCCGTTTTGCATGGTCAGCACCAGGGTGCCCGGCGCCAGGTGCGGCTGCATCTCGCGGGCCGCTTCCTCGGTGGCCGTGGACTTGACGCAGAACATCACCACATCGGCCTCGCGCACGGCGCTGGCCTCGGTCGATGCCTGCATGGGCACCTGGATGTCCAGTGCCGCCGTCTCCAGCCGCAGGCCATGCTGCTGCACGGCCTGCACATGGGCGGGGCGGCCGATCAGCGTGACCTGGTGGCCGGCGCGCGCCAGCAGTGCGCCGAAATAGCAGCCCACGGCGCCTGCGCCCATGACGGCGATGCGCAGCGGTTCGGAAGGAGAGGGGAGGCGGGCGGAAGAAGCGTCCATGGTGCAGATCGGATGGGCCTTTGATGGCGCCCAGTCTAGCCAGGCTGCCGTCGAAGGCCCATGCCGTCTTCCCTGCCGGGTGCCATTGCAGACGTCAGGCAGCCCTCATGCCGTCTGCAGGCACAGGTACTTGGTCTCCAGGTATTCCTCGATGCCGTGGCGCGAGCCCTCGCGGCCCAGGCCGGACTGCTTGACGCCGCCGAAGGGCGCGACCTCGTTGGAGATCAGGCCGGTGTTGATGCCCACCATGCCGTACTCCAGCGCGCGCGACACGCGCCAGATGCGGCGGTTGTCGTTGGTGAACAGGTAGGCGGCCAGGCCGTAGATGGTGTCGTTGGCGCGGCGCACCACCTCGTCCTCGTCATGGAAGCGGAACAGCGGCGCCAGCGGGCCGAAGGTCTCTTCCTCGCAGACTTGCATGCTGTCGTTCACATCGGCCAGCAGCGTGGGTTCGAAGAACAGCTGGCCCGGCACCGGGCGCCTGCCGCCCGCCAGCAGGCGCGCGCCCTTGGACAGCGCATCGGCCACATGGCTTTCCACCTTCTGCACGGCCGCCTCGTTGATCAGCGGGCCATGGGTCACGCCGGGCTCCAACCCGTTGCCGACCTTGAAGCCCGCCATGGCACGGGCCAGGCGGCGGGCCAGTTCGTCGTGGATGCCGTCCTGCACATAGATGCGGTTGGCGCACACGCAGGTCTGGCCGGCGTTGCGGAACTTGGAGGCCACGATGCCGGCCACGGCCTGGTCGATGTCGGCATCGTCAAACACGATCAACGGTGCATTGCCGCCCAGCTCCAGCGACAGCTTCTTGACCGTGTCGCTGCACTGGCGCATCAGCAGCCGCCCGGTGGCCGTGGAGCCCGTGAAGCTGAGCTTGCGCACCACGGGGCTTTGCGTCAGCGCCTGGCCGATGTCCTGCGGATGGCCGGTCAGCACCTGGAAGACGCCGGCGGGAATGCCGGCCTCCTCGGCCAGCACGGCCAGGGCCAGGGCCGTGAAGGGCGTGCTTTCGGCCGGCTTGACCAGCATGGTGCAGCCGGCGGCCAGCGCCGGGCCGGCCTTGCGTGTGATCATGGCGGCCGGGAAATTCCAGGGCGTGATGGCGGCGCACACGCCAATGGGCTCGCGCAGCGTGAGCAGCTGCTGGCCTGCGTTGGGCGACTGCAGCAGTTCGCCGTCCACGCGCTTGCCTTCCTCGGCAAACCATTCGATGAAGGAGGCCGCATAGGCGATCTCGCCGCGCGCCTCGGCCAGGGGCTTGCCCTGCTCCAGCGTCATCAGCCGCGCCAGATCGTCCTGGTGCGCCAGCATCAGGTCGAACCAGCGGCGCAGGATGCCGGCGCGCTGCTTGCCCGTCAGCGCGGCCCAGGCGGGCAGGGCGCGCTGTGCGGCGGCGATGGCGGCCTCGGCCGCGCCGGCCTGCAGGGCGGGTACCTGGCCCAGGCGCTCGCCCGTGGCGGGGTTGAAGACATCGATGGCGGGGCCGGAGCCCACGGGGTGCCAGCCCTGGGCAAGCAGGCAGGCCTGGCGGAAAAGATCGGGGCGTTGCAGTGAAAGACTCATGGTGCGGGAAGGCTCAGGCTGTGGAATGGATTCAGGCCGCGACCGGCTGGGGCGCGGTCTGGGTGATGGCGTTGGCGATGATGTCCAGCGCCTTGCCGAACAGCGGCTCTGGAATCGTCAGCGGATAGAGGAAGCGGATGGCGTTGCCGTACAGGCCGCAGGTCAGCAGCAGCAGGCCTTGCTGCTGCGCACGCTGGACGATGGCGGTCACGCGCTGCGCGTCCGGCGCACCGCTGCCGGGAATGTGGAATTCCACGGCCAGCATCGAGCCCAGGCCGCGCACTTCGGCGATGCCGGCATCCTGCGTCTGCAATGCCTGCAGGCGCGAGCGCAGCTGGCTGCCCAGTGCCAGGGCCCGCTCGCACAGGCGCTCTTCATCGATCACATCGAGCACGGCATGGGCTGCGGCCACGGCCAGCGGGTTGGCGGCATAGGTGCCGCCCAGGCCGCCGGGGTGGGGTGTGTCCATGACGGCCGCGCGGCCGACCACGCCCGAGATCGGCAGGCCGCCGCCCAGGCTCTTGGCCATGGTGATCAGGTCGGGCCGCACGCTGTAGTGCTCCATGGCAAACAGCTTGCCCGTGCGTGCAAAGCCGGTCTGCACCTCGTCGGCGATCAGCAGCATGCCGTGCTGGTCGCACAGCTGGCGCAGGCCCGTGAACAGCGCGGCAGGCACGGGGTTGAAGCCGCCTTCGCCCTGTACGGGCTCCACGATGATGGCTGCCACGCGCTGCGGGTCCACCGAGGTCTTGAGCAGCATGGCAATGGCGTCCAGCGACTGCTGCACGCTGATGCCCTGCACATCGCTGGGGAAGGGCGCGTGGAAGACTTCGCCCGGCATGGGGCCGAAGCCCTGCTTGTAGGGCGCCACCTTGCCCGTCAGCGCCATGCCCAGCTGGGTGCGGCCGTGGAAGGCGCCCTGGAAGGCGATCACGGCCGAGCGGCCCGTGGCATGGCGGGCGATCTTGACGGCGTTTTCCACCGCCTCGGCGCCCGTGGTGAAGAAGGCGGTCTTGGCCGGGCCGTCGATGGGCGCCAGTGCATTGATGCGCTCAGCCAGTGCAATGGCGCTTTCATAGGGAACGATCTGGAAGGCCGTGTGCGTGAAGCACTCCAGCTGGCGCTGCACGGCCTGCACCACGCGCGGATGGCGGTGGCCCGTGTTGAGCACGGCAATGCCGGCCGCGAAGTCGATGTACTGGCGGCCCTCGGCATCGGTCAGCAAGGCGTTGTCGGCCTGCACGGCATGGAAGCCGCACATCACGCCCACGCCGCGCGGCATGGCGGCGGTGCGCCGGCTCTGGAGTTGCTGGTTGACGGACGAGGCTCTGGTGGTGTCGTTGGTGGCGGCGCTGGACATGGGAAGGTCTCCGTTGAGATGGCTGCAATGCTTACGGTTATAGTGGCGATTGGTTCCATGAATGGAGCCATCTTTTGAAAAGATGATGGTGCCAATCGAGTTCGCCACCATCGCTTCCACAAGGCAGGCAACGCAGGCAACGCAGGCAAGGCAGACATGGCAAAACCTTCCGTGTGCGCGGACCTCATCCTCCAGATGGACTGGCGCGGGCTGGGCGGGGACCGCGTCCGCCTGAACCGGGCCCTGTACCTGGCGCTGCGCCAGGCCGTGGACAGCGGGGCCCTGTTGCCGGGCAGCCGCCTGCCGGCCTCGCGCGACCTGGCCCGCGAGCTGGATGTGTCGCGCAACACCGTCAACCATGCCTATGAGCAGCTGCAGGTGGAGGGCTATGTGCGTAGCCAGGTCGGGCGCGGCACGCAGGTGGTCGACACCCTGCCTGCGGCCATGCTGCTGAGCGGCGGACGTGCACCCGCCCGCCGCGCTGCCGCCGCAGCGCCTGCGCCTGGCGGCGGCCTGTCCGTGCAGGCACAGGCCTTGCTGAAAACCGCCCAGGCTTCGGAGCAGCAATGGGGCGCCTTCATGCCTGGCGTGCCCGACGTGACGCAGTTCCCGCGCGCCGCCTACGCGCGCATCCACAATCGCCTGCTGCGACACGCCGGGCCGCAGCTGCTCACCTATGGCACGCGCGGCGGCGTGGAGGCGCTCAAGCAGGCGCTGGCCGAGCACCTGCGCGTGGCGCGCTCGGTGAACTGCGCGCCCGACCAGGTGCTGATCACAGAAGGCGTGCACCAGGCCATCGACCTGGTGGTGCGCAGCCTTGCCGACCCTGGCGACTGCGTCTGGATGGAGGAGCCGGGCTACTGGGGCATCGCCAACGTGTTGCGCATGCAGCACGGGCTGAGCCTGCACAGCGTGCCAGTGGACGAGGAGGGCATGCATCTGCCGGACGGCCTGCCCGTGCCGAGGCTGATCTTCGTCACTCCCTCGCACCAGTACCCGCTGGGCGCCGTCATGAGCATGGCGCGGCGCCGCGCGCTGATCGCCTACGCGCGCCGGGTGGGGGCCTGGATCGTCGAGGACGACTACGACAGCGAATTCCGGTTCTCCGGCAGCCCCGTGCCCAGCATGCAGGGCATGGAGGAGGACGCGCCCGTCATCTACATAGGCACCTTCAGCAAGACCCTCTACCCGGGACTGCGCATGGGCTACATGGTGCTGCCCCCGACCCTGGCCGAGCCGCTGCGCCGCATCCATTCAGAGCTGTACCGAGAGGGTCACCAGCTGCCGCAGCAGGTCATCGCCGAACTGATCGTGGAAGGCCACTACGCCGCCCACATCCGCAAGATGCGCCTGCTCTACGGCAAGCGCCACCGCATGCTGATGGCCTTGATCGAGCGCTATCTGGGCGCCGACCACCTGCCCTGGGTGGATAGCGGCGCGGGGCTGCATTTCGTGATGCAGCTGCCCGGGCAGGACGATGATGTCGTGCTCGCCGAGGACCTCCGGCAGGCCGGCATCTTCGTCAAGCCGCTGTCGCGCTACTACGCGGGTCCGCACCGGCGGCGTGGCCTGCTGCTGGGGTACGCCTGCGTTTCCGAGGAAGAGATAGGCGCAGCCTTCTTCCGCATGCTGGCAGTGCTCGGAGCCCGGCATGGCCGGCGCTGAGGCCCGGGCCGGACCATCCGGCCGGGCGCCGCCTTGGCTCCCGACGCCAACCCTTTTTTGTCTGCCTAAGGACGCACCATGATCTCCATCCGCCCCGTTGAACCCCATGAATGGCCGCAGTACCGGGATATCCGCCTGCGTGCCCTGCGCGATGCGCCCGACGCCTTCGGCAGCACCTGGGAGTCGGAGGCCGCAAGGGTTGACGCGGACTGGGCTGCGCGGCTGCAGGCCGCCGTTGCCGGCGGCAGGGACAGGGTGCTCTTCGCCGTCAACGGCGGCCAGGCCTGCGGCCTGCTCTGGTGCAAGCTGTGTGCCCCCGAGCCCGGCGTGGCCGATCTCTTCCAGATGTGGGTCGATCCCGCCGTGCGTGGCCGGGGTGCGGGCCAGGCCCTGCTGGCCCAGGCCGTCGCCTGGGCCTGGCACAAGGGCATGCAGCGTGTGCGGCTGGGTGTGACCGATGCCGACTCTCCCGCCATGCGCCTGTACCTGGCGAACGGCTTCCGGCCTGTGGGCGGGCTGCAGCCGCTGCGCGAGGGCTGCGAACTGCGCGTGCAGACGATGGCCCTGGACCGGGCCGGCGGCTGAGCCGCTGCACAGCGCAGGAAGTTCCGGCAGTCAGTCCCTGCGGCCTCTGTCGCCCCCTGGTGGCCCCCTGTAGCCCCCCGTAGCCCCGGGGCGTCCACAAGGCCGTCCTGCATCAGCCCGGCAGCACGGCCGGTGAAGGCACCTGCCGGGTCTTGGCCAGTTGCGCGTTGCTGTAGCGAAGATCAGCGGTGACCTCCGCTCCCAGCCAGGCGGGCGAGGGCGGCTGGATATCCTCGCTGGCCAGTTCGATCTCGGCCGTGACCAGCCCGGCCAGCGGGCCTTCGAATACATCGACCTCGAAGTCGAAGCCGTCCACCGTCACGATGTAGCGCACCTTTTCGAGTGCGCCATGCGCGCAGTGCTGGGCCAGCAGCGTCTCGGCGTCGGCCAGCGGAATCCGGTATTCGAATTCGGCGCGGCTCATGCCGCGTGCCGGCCCCTTGAGCGTGAGAAATCCGGCGTCCCCGGCGATGCGCACCCGCACCCACATGCCGTTGTCGGCGATGTATCCCTGCGCCATGCGCACGCCGGTCAGGCCGGTCACGACGCCGGGGTCGGCCACAAGGTACTTGCGTTCGATTTCGATAGCCATGCTGATGCCCTTGCAGACAAAGGCGGCAGTCTATCGCGCCACCATCGCCCTGCCCGGCAGATGGCCGGCCACAAACAAAAAGCCCCGCAGGGGAGTGCGGGGCTTTCTTGGGGGCGGTTGCCGGCCCGGGGGGGCGGCATCCACAGCGCCTTACAGCGAGTCGATGAAGCTGCGCAGCTTGTCCGAGCGGCTCGGGTGCTTGAGCTTGCGCAGGGCCTTGGCCTCGATCTGGCGGATGCGTTCGCGCGTGACGTCGAACTGCTTGCCCACTTCTTCCAGCGTGTGGTCGGTGGACATTTCGATGCCGAAGCGCATGCGCAGTACCTTGGCTTCGCGCGGGGTCAGGCCGTCGAGGATGTCCTTGACCACGTCGCGCAGGCCGGCCTGCATGGCGGCGTCCACGGGAGCGGTGTTGTTGGTGTCCTCGATGAAGTCGCCCAGGTGCGAATCGTCGTCGTCGCCGATCGGCGTTTCCATGGAGATCGGCTCCTTGGCGATCTTCATGATCTTGCGGATCTTGTCTTCCGGGATCTCCATCTTGGCCGCCAGGATGGACGCGTCGGGCTCGAAGCCGAACTCCTGCAGATGCTGGCGCGAGATGCGGTTCATCTTGTTGATGGTCTCGATCATGTGCACCGGGATGCGGATGGTGCGCGCCTGGTCGGCGATCGAGCGCGTGATGGCCTGGCGGATCCACCACGTGGCATAGGTCGAGAACTTGTAGCCGCGACGGTATTCGAACTTGTCCACGGCCTTCATCAGGCCGATGTTGCCTTCCTGGATCAGGTCCAGGAACTGCAGGCCGCGGTTCGTGTACTTCTTGGCGATGGAGATCACCAGGCGCAGGTTGGCCTCGATCATCTCCTTCTTGGCGTCACGGCTGGCGCGCTCGCCGTCGTTCATGCGCTTGTTGATGCGCTTGAGCTCGTCCAGCGGCACGACCACGCGCGATTGCAGGTCGATCAGGTTCTGCTGCAGTTCCTGCACGGGCGGGACATTGCGCTCCAGCACGCTGCTCCAGGGCTTGCCCGCCGCGACCTGCTCCACCACCCACTGCAGGTTCAGCAGGTTGGGCGGGAACTGGGCGATGAAGGTTTCCTGCGGCATGCCGCACTTGTCCACGATGATCTTGCGCAGCTCGCGTTCCTTCTTGCGCACGTCATCGACCTGGGCACGCACGAGGTCGCACAGCTTCTCGATGGTCTTGGCCGTGAAGCGGATGGTCATCAGCTCTTCGGTCAGGGCCTTCTGCACCTTGATGTACGTGGGCGTGCCGTAGCCTTCCTTGTCGTACACCTTGTGCATCTTGTCGAAGTTCTCGCGCATGGCGTCGAAGCGGCGCAGCGCCTCGTTCTTGAGTTCTTCGAGCTTCTTGGTCAGTGCCTTGGAGCCGCCCTTGCCGTCGTCGTCGTCCTCTTCGTCGTATTCGTCGAAGTCTTCTTCGGCCACGTAGTCGTCGTTCTCATTGGCGTTGACGAAACCGTCGACGATGGTGGAGATGACGACCTTGCCTTCGCGGATTTCCTCGGACATGGCCAGGATTTCGGCGATGGTGGCGGGCGAGGCCGAGATGGCCTCCATCATGTCCATCAGGCCGCCTTCGATGCGCTTGGCGATTTCGATCTCGCCTTCGCGCGTCAGCAGCTCCACCGTGCCCATTTCGCGCATGTACATGCGCACGGGGTCGGTGGTGCGGCCGAATTCGGAGTCCACCGTGGACAGGGCGGCTTCGGCCTCTTCCTCGGCTTCCTCTTCGGTGGTGGCGGACTGGCCCGTGTTGTTCAGCAGCAGGGTTTCCGCGTCGGGGGTCTGCTCGTAGACGGCCACGCCCATGTCGTTGAGCATGGAGATCACGACTTCCAGCGTCTCGGCATCGACCAGCTTGTCGGGCAGGTGGTCGTTGATTTCGCTGTGCGTCAGGTAGCCGCGCGTCTTGCCCAGCTTGATCAGCGCCTTCAGGCGCTGGCGGCGGGTGGACATTTCCTCTTCGGTCAGGACGGTTTCGTCCAGGCCGAATTCCTTCATCAAGGCACGTTCCTTGGCCTTGCTGATCTTCATGCGCAGGGGCTTGACCTTTTCAGCCGGGGCCGAGGAGGCCTCGACCTCGACTTCCACTTCGGTCTCGACTTCGCCTTCCACTTCGCCATCGATGTCGCCATCGATGTCCGACAGGTCGGCGTCGTCCATGTCGTCGCCCGCTTCCTTGGCCTTGGGCTTGCGGCCGCGCTTGGCGGGGGTCTTGGCTGCAGCGGTGGAGGTGGCGGCCTTGGCCGGCGCCTTCTTGGCGGCAGCAGGCTTCTTTTCTGTCTGGGCGGGGGCGTCGTCGCCTTCGGCTGCCTTCTTGCGGCCACGCTTGGGCGTCGCGGCGGCGAGCAGTTCGTCGGCCATGGCTTTGAGTTCGGCTTGGGACTTGGTTACCACGTCGGTATCTTTCTTTGCTTTGGCCGCAGATGCGGCGCTCTTCGGTCCTGCAGCGGCTTTGCCGGCACCGGCCTTGACGGCCGGGGCTGAAGAGGTTGTCGAAGTCTTGGGCTTCGCTGGAGCTTCGGGGGCCTGCTTGGACTTCACGGACTTTGAAACGGGCATGAGCACCTCACGGTCGGGAGCGAACACACACAAAGGGAAACTCAAACAAGCGCCGCCTAAGCGCGCGCGGACGGACTAGGCCCGCCAGGGAAGCGTACATATTCCAGGCAAGATGTCTGGGCGATCATTTGGTGTGCAGTCCTTGCGGGAAATTGGGCCGTGCAGTTGCTGCAATCACGTGAGTTCGTCACGGGGCCCGGTCCGGAGGTGCTGCTGTCGCTCTTGCCGATAGCCCCCAATTATATCTGCTTACCTCGATTTCAAGAGGAAGTGCGCATCTGGTTTTCCAGGGCCTGCTGTCGGGCAAAGAGATCGCGATAGCGCTGGGCGGCGCTGGGGTCCCGTGCCATGTCGCGCAAGGCTTCGTCGATCTGGGCCTTGATGTGGACGATGACCATGCGATTGAGGACATCACGCAACTCACGGCGCAGCTCGGGCAGTTCGCCCTCGGGATGCGCGTGGGGGCCGCTCATGAGCCTGTCTGCCAGCGTTTCGTGAGGCAGGCCGCGCAGTTGTTCGCGCAGCACGGCAAAGGGCCGGGCCCCGGATTCCTGGAACTGTGCCTCCATCCAGCGGAACATGGCGCCATGTTCGCCTGAGCAGTGCGCCAGTGCCTCGAAGTCCTCGTGGGTGAGTTCTTCCATGAATTCCATGTGCGCCATGAGCAGGCGTGCCGCCTGGTCGGTGCGTGTGGCTGGCGCGCCACGCGGGCCCATGGGGGGCGGGTTGAAGTCGGCCCGGCCATTCTTGTCCCAGGGTTTGCGCGGCCAGGGCTTTTTGCCGCCGCGCCCGGGCTCGCCGCTGCGCCAGCCGCCCGCGCCGCTTCCATGGCCGCCACGCTCGTGCCAGCCCGAAGGCGCGCCGTATTCGACAGGCTGGCCCCAGTCGGGCGCGGCCGGTGCATGGCCGGCCTGCTGGCCCGGATGGGAAGCACCGCCGGCCATGGAGCCCCGCGCCGGGCCGCTGCGAGCGGCTTCCTGCGACCACAGGTCGGAGAGGTCGCGCGCATCGAGCTGCACGAGTTCGGCGATCTCGCCCAGCAGCTGGCGCTTGAGCGCGCCGTCAGGCAGGGCCGTCCACAGGGGGCGGGCATTGCTGGCCATGTGGGCACGGCCTTCGGCCTGGCCCAGGTCGCAGCCTTCGCTGGCCGCCTCGATGAGAAAGCGGCTCAGCGGCAGCGCGTCGCCCACGTAGCGGGCAAAGGCTTCGCTGCCGTATTCGCGGATGAAGCTGTCCGGGTCGTGTTCGGCGGGCAGGAAGAGGAATTTGACGCTGCGCGTGTCGCTGGCATAGGGCAGGGCCGCATCGAGCGCCTTGCGCGCGGCGCGCCGGCCCGCCCCGTCGCCGTCGAAGCTGAAAACGACGGCGTCAGTAAATCGAAACAGTTTGTGAATGTGATCGGGCGTGCAGGCCGTGCCCAGCGTGGCGACGGCGTTGGCAAAGCCCAGCTGGGCCAGGGCCACCACGTCCATATAGCCTTCGGTGACCAGCGCATAGCCCATGTCGCGCAGGGCGGTGCGGGCCTCGAACAGGCCGTAGAGTTCGCGCCCCTTGTGAAACACCAGGGTTTCGGGCGAATTCAGGTATTTGGGCTTCTCGTCGCCGAAGACGCGGCCGCCGAAGCCTATGCACTCGCCCTTGACGTTGCGGATGGGAAACATCAGCCGGTCGCGGAAGCGGTCGTAGCGCTTGCCGTCGTCCTCGCCGACGATGACCAGGCC
Organism: Delftia sp. PX-1; assembly: GCF_055797465.1. Taxonomy (NCBI): domain Bacteria; kingdom Pseudomonadati; phylum Pseudomonadota; class Betaproteobacteria; order Burkholderiales; family Comamonadaceae; genus Delftia; species Delftia sp. PX-1. Next base: position 5,176,404 of record NZ_CP184763.1, on the reverse strand, counting down.
CGATTCTTCGAGCTGCGGATCGTCGTAATGCGCAAAGACGCTGGCCAGGTTGCGCCAGCCGGCGGGCGCATAGCCCAGGCCGAAGCGCCTGGCGGTCTCGCCCGAGACACCGCGGCGCTTGAGGTATTCGATGGCCTGGGGGGAGGCCTTCAGGTGCTTGCGGAAAGATTCACCGGCCTTTTCCAGCACGTCGGTGAGGGTGGCCTGTTTCTGCTTCTGGGCGGCCTGGCGCTCGCGCTCGGCCGGGCTGATGTCGTCCTGCGGCACCTGCAGGCCGACCTGACCGGCAAGATCCTGCACCGCTTCGACGAAGCCCATGCCGGCATGGTCCATCAGAAAACCGATGGCGTTGCCGTTCTTGCCGCAGCCGAAGCAGTGATAGAACTGCTTGCTGGGGCTGACGGTGAAGGAAGGCGACTTCTCGCTGTGGAAAGGGCACAGGCCCATGAAGTTGGCGCCGCCCTTCCTGAGCTGTACGTAACGGCCCACGATGTCGACCACGTCGACGCGCGCGAGCAACTCCTGGATGAACGATTGGGGAATGGACACCCGCGTATTGTGCCTTCGCGGGGCCATCCGGCCGTGCCCCGGGGGCACTGGCCGGCAGCGCCCGGCCCTCAGCCCAGGCGCTGGAAGGTCAGCGTGAAGGCCACGCCATCGCGCGTGTTGTGGGCCCTGATCGTGCCGCCCATCTTGGCCATGTAGGTCCTGGCCACGAACAGGCCCTGTCCTCGGTGCTCGGCGCCGCTGGCGGCAGAAGGCTCCTGGGGCGCGGACACCCCCAGCTCGAAGATGCGCTCCAGCAGGTCCTCCGCAATGGTGGCGCCCTGGTTGTGCAGCGTGGCGCTGGCGGTGGACTCGGAGGCCGACAGCGACAGCGTGATGGCCGTGCCGGCCGGCCGGTAGCTGTCGGCATTGCGCAGGATGTGGGTGACCACGTCCTCCAGGGCAAATTCGTCGGCGCGCACGATCACGGCGCCGGCGGCTCCCGCGCTCCCGCTCTTGTTCCCGCCTTCGTAGACCACATCGGCAATGCCCGCATAGTGCGCGTTGGCCGCCACGTGGCTGAGGAAGGCGTCCAGGTCCAGCCGGCCCTCCGGCACGGTGGCGGCCTGCAGCGCCTCGGCCGGCGATGCCGTGCCGTAGAGCACATGCACGGCCTGCTGCATGCGCTGCACATAGCGGTGGCCGGGGTCGTCGGGGCCGTACAGCACCATCAGCGATTGCAGGGGCGACATGATCTCGTGGCCCACGGCATGCCACATGTCGCGTTCCTGCTGAGCGCGCAGCTGCTCGCGCTGCAGGTCGTCCTTCACGCGCTGCAGCAGGTCGGCCAGGCCGCCGGCCAGAATGCCCAGCTCGTCGGAACCACGCAGGTCCGACACTTCGAGATCGCCCAGGCGTGGCCCGACATGGCCGTCCTGCACGTTGTAGGAGACGGCGGCGGCGCGCCGGGTGAGGGCGGTCACGCGGCGGATCAGCCCCAGCTCGACGATCAGCCAGGCCAGCGCAATGGCGGCCAGCATGGCGCCCAGGTACCAGGACAGGCGCGTGGCCACGGCGGCCAGGCCCTGCTCCACATCGCGCGGGTGGCCGGTGAAGCTGACGGTGTAGTTGCCCGTGGGCGTGTCCAGAATGTCCTGGCCCGTGGGCACGGCCGGGGTCATGGTGGCGGCGGAGACGCCGGCTGCATGCAGCGGCAGCCAGCTGATCAGGCGCAGCAGCCAGGGCGCCGACGGCGCGGCCTGCACATCCACGCCCTTGAGGGTGATGGTGCTGGCCTCGTCGGCACCCACCTTGCGAATCTGCACGCGCTCGCCGGGCAGCAGGCTGCGCGAGATGTCGTTGAGCGAGGCGGCCAGCTGCGCCCCCGGCGCATTGCTGTCGAACAGGGGCGCGGCCGCCTCGCCCGGGGCCAGCATTTCCACGCGCACACGCATGCTGCCCAGGTCTTCGGGCGGCCAGACGGGGCGCACGTCCCTGCGGAACAGGGCCTCGCGGAACAACTCGACCGGCAGGCGGATGGAGTAGTGCGTGCGGCGCAGGCAATCGGCTGCAGGGGGTGTCTTGTCATTGCCCGCATGGCCCTGCACGCCAGGCGGCAGGTCGCGGCAATGGCCGTTCTGCCAGAGCCAGCCACGGAAATCGCGCACGGGCCGCGCGCGGGCGTCAAGCTGGGGCGTGCCGTTGTCCACAAAGCCGGTGAGCCGGCCGTGCTCGCCGTTGCCGGCCCTGCTGCCCTGCTGCGGCATGGCCTCATAGGGGGCGATCCAGCGGTAGGTGCTGCCGCGCATGTCCAGCGTGATGCGGGCGCGGTGCGCCTGGGCGGGCTCGCGCGAGCCGCGTTCGCGCGGTGTCAGCTCGCCTGCGAAGAAGCTGCCCACCAGATAGATGAAGCCGCCTGCGTAGGGGTTGTTGCCGATCGCTGCGCACAGCGAGGCGCCATCGGGATACTGCACCGAGCAGCCGGCCATCTCCACGGCCTGCTGGGACTTTTGCGGATCGTCGAAGTCGATGGCCGCGTAGGGCAGCAGCAGCGGCGCCAGCGGTGTCACGCCCTGGCCCAGGTGTCCGGCATTGAGCAGGGCCAAGCGTCCCGAAGGATGGCGCAGCCGCGCCATGACCTCGGCCTGGCTGCGCACAAAGCCGTGCTGGTAGGCCTGCCAGGCGCGTTCCTTCTCGTCCTTGAGCACCACCACGCTCAGCGCCACCGTGGCCACGGCCAGCAGCACGAACACGCCGCGCAGCAGGATGCGCTGGCGGAAGGCGGCCAGGCCCAGGCGCGGAACTTCCAGCCGGGGCAGCTCCAGTTTGGGGTTGAGCAGGCGCTTCATGCGCGGGCGGCGGCGCCGGCCTGGCCCACCCAGCGAAAGCCGCGCATGGGCACGTTCTCTATGCCTTCGAAGCCCGGGTCCACCTCGCGCAGGGCCTCGCGGATGGTGCTCACATGCTTGCGCACGTTGTCGCGGTTGCGGCCGCTTTTGACCACCTCGAACAGCTCGTCGTAGGACACCACTTCGCCGCTGCGCTGGTGCAGCGTGGCCAGGATGCGCTGAGCCGTCAGCGGCAGGTTGATGCGCTCTCCGCGCCAGGTGGGCGTGCGCTGCCACAGCGGGTCCAGCACCAGGGCATCGCCTGCGGGCGCTGCGGCGGCCTGCGCGGCCACGGGCGCTGCGCGCTGCGTGGTGCGCAGGATGTCCAGGAAGGTCTCGATGAAGTCCGCCTCCTCGAACGTGGTCTTTTGCAGGTAGTCCCAGGCGTCCAGCGCTTTCATGATGCTGCGGTAGATGGCGGCCGGCATGGCCGACACCACCAGCACCGGCGTGCCCTGGCCCAGCTTGTTGATGGCGTTGATCAGGGCCACGCCCGCGTGGCGCTCGCGGCCCAGCTCGATGTCCAGCACCACGGCGTCGTAGTGCTCGCGCGCCAGGGCGGCCTCGGCCTCGTCGCGCGTGAACCACTGGTCGATCACGATGCCGCTGCGCGCACTGCGTATCCATCCCGCCAACTGGTTGCTGGTGGGCAGGTCGTCTTCGATCACGGCGATACGGGTCATGGGGCTGTGCAGTGGTGGGGTCGGGGGAGGCCGCCGTGGCGGTGTTCGCGGGATTATCTCGGCCCTGCGCCGGCCCGGGTGTGAGTTTTTCTTCCGGGGCCGGAGCGTTTGCGCTGCCGGTGTGAGCGCTTTGGTCCGTGCGCCGCGTTGTTGCTTCCGGGGTGGATCCGAACAATCGGTCCTCAATGAGCCACCCCTGTTTCCGGTGCCTCAGAAACAACCAACAACAGCCAACAACAGCCATCACAGCCGAGAGAGAGAACACCATGAAAGCCACCTGGAACCGCATCATGCAGGCCCTGACGGGTCGCAAGTCCGCCCGCCTGGACGGAGCCGGCACCGCCGATTCCTCCGAGCCTGCAGCCGACGCCGGCACGCTGCCGGGCAACGCGCCCCGCCGCCAGCCCGTGGACTGGGCAGTCCTGCTGCCCACGGCACGTACCGTGCGCTGGCTGGCCATCGGCGCCGTGGTGGTGGCGACCGGCCTGGTGGTGGTGCGCAACCCGCCCGTGCAGCACCTGGAGCAGGGCACGCTGGGCGTGCGCCTGAACCAGTTCACGGGCTCCGTCAGCCTGTGGCGCGATGGCAGCGTGTGGGTGGTTCCGGGCCTGCACACGGTGCGCGTGTTCTCCCTGCGCGACCAGAGCTACCGTCCGGAGGCCATGCGCCAGGCCAATGGCAGCGCACCCCTGCAGTCGGTCGAGGGCCTGTCCCTGGGTCTGGACCTGAACGTGCGCTATGCGCTTGATCCCGCATCGCCCGCCGTCAAGGCCGGCAACCTGCCTCTGGACATAGGCGGCGACATCGTGGAGCCCGCCGTGCAGGGCCTGGTCTACAAGGTGTTCGCACGCTACACCGTGCGCGAGATCTTCTCGACCAAGCGCGCCGAGATCGCCCAGATCATGGAAACCGAACTGCGCACGCGCCTGGCGGCCGACGGCGTGACGCTGCGCAGCATCCAGATCGGCAAGGTGGACCTGCCCGCCGAGTACCGCCGCGGCATGGACAGCCTGCTGGCCGAGGAGCTGGCCTCCGAGAAGATGCGCTACACGCTGGAGCTCAAGGACAAGCGCGTCAAGGAAACCGAGCTGGACGCCAATGCCGACAAGGTGCGTCGCGAAGTGGCCGCCGAAGCCGCCGCACGCGAGCAGGTGATTGCGGCGCGTGCTCAGGAAGAGGCCATGAAGCATGTGCTGCCCTTCAAGCAGCGCCAGATCGAGCAGCGCCAGCTGGAGGCCGAGGCCGAGCGCGTGGCCCGCGTGAAAGCTGCCGAGGGCAGCGCCCAGGCCCGCCGCATCGAGGCCAACGGCGAAGCCGATGCACGCCAGAAGCTGGCCGAGGCCGAGGCCTTCCGCATGGACCGCCTGGGCAAGGTCAACGCCGAGCAGATGGCGCGCGAAGGCACCCTGGTCACGCGCTACCCGCTGCTCATCCAGAAGACGCTGGCCGACAAGCTCTCGGACAAGATCCAGGTCATCATCGCGCCCCCGCCGACCAATGGCGACTTCATCGGCGCGGCCCTGCTGGGCGGCAGCCGCAATGCACAGGCCGGCGCAGCCTCCGTGGCGGCCGAAGATGCCAACGCAGCCGTTCAGGAGCAATAAGCCATGCTGACCGTATCGACCTTGGCCGCCGCAGCGCTGGCCACCGGCATGGGCAGCGCCATCGTGGTGCAGGACCAGGCCAGCCTGCGCGCCGCGCCGCGCGATGGCGCCCAGCAGCAGGCCAGCCTGTGGCAGGGCGAGGTACTGGAGATCAGGGGCGAACGCCTGGACTACCTCCAGGTCTGGGACCACAAGCGCGAGCGCGGCGGCTTCATCCGCGCCAGCGATGTGCGCCGTGTGGCCCTGACCGAGGCCGATGCCCCCGCGCTGCAGGCCGTGCTGCGCTTCGTGCAGGACACGCCCGGTGCCGAGGCGCTGGGCATCGGCCTGGCGGCTGCCTACCTGCAGGCCGCGCCCGCCAGGACCCTGGCTGGCGCCGAAGGCGCGCAGGCCTTCGACGCACTGGGCGGCTTTGCCGACCGGCTGGCGCGACGCGCCTCCGCCGCGGCGCCCGGCAAGGCCTCGGGCGCCACGCTGTCGGCCCACCTGGATGTGGCCAACGGCTACGGCCTGCGCTTTGCGACCTATGAGGTCGAAGGCCGCATGCAGGTCTGCTATGAAGGCGAATTCTTCCGCCGCGTGCTGGCCATGCCCGCCGCCGACGCGCCGCAGCGCGCCCGCGCCGCCCTGGCGCTGACACGGCCCGAATGCGTGGACCCCGATCTGCCGGCCCATGAGCGCGCCCGCATGCATGCCTGGCAGGCCGATGTGCTGGAGCGCGTGGACGTGACCGGCCTGCCGCCCTACCTGCGCGGCCGCGTGCAGATGCGCCGCGCCAGCGTGTGGGCGGCGCTGGCCTTTCAGCAGGCGCGCAAGAGCATGGCCGACCCTGCCGTGGCGGCATCGGCCGCCCGGGCGCTGGCCGAGTTCACGGGCGTCAGCAAGTCCGAGCTGCCCGATGAAGACCAGAGCGCCTACAACGACGCGGCCATGCGGGTGAGCGCCGTGCGCTGGGCGCTGTCGCCTGTTGCTGCTGCGGCTCCTGCTGCCGGAGCCCGCCCGACGCTGCTGACCGAGCCCGGTGCTGCCGGCGAAACCTGCGTGCTGCTAGTGGACGCCCAGCACGGCGCCAAGGCCCCGTTGCTGCGCCGCTGCACCTATGGCGTGGTGTGGGCTGCATCGGCCAGCACCAACCGCGAGGGCACGGCCGTGGCCCTGGCCGTGCAGCCGCTGGAAGGCTGGCGCGAACTGTGGGTGCTGCGCAAGACCGAAGGCGGCTGGCTGGCCGACGTGCTGCCCCCGGCCGCCACCGCCCCGGAGACCGGCGTGGCCGAATGGGCGGGCTGGGTGCCTGGCGGCCAGCTGATGCTGGTGGCGCGCGAGGCCCGTGGCCAGGGCCGCTACCGCAAGAGCTTCGAAGTGGTGCGGCTGGACGGCCTGGCCACCGAGCGCGTGACCGGCGATGTGTCTGCCCTGCCGCTGTTCCAGCGCTGGCAGGACCCGGCCTGGAAGCGCCAGTCCCTGAGCCTGCGCTGAAGCAAAAAAAAGCCTGCACCGGTGGGGTGCAGGCTCGTCTCCAACGATGCCTGGAGCGTTGCCAGGCGACTCCTCTAGGAACTCCTTATTCGCCTTCCAGCGGCGCTGGCCGGCGAATCCAAGCGGCGATTCTACGAGTGAAGCCGGGGCCGTGCGGCCGAGTCATCTGATAAATGATGTCTTATAGAGGACTGTGGTTGTGCAGTCGCCTGGGGGACAGTCGGGGGCGCGCCTGCAGGCAGGTCAAGTGATTGTTTTGCATGAGTATTTTCAATTTTCATGAAATTCTGAAAGTTGTGATGCCCTGCAAAGACCATGCATGCCGCTTTGGTTATCCGGGCCTGTGCGGTGGCGCGCCCGGTGGTCGCGCATCAAGCTTGTGTAAGCCTGTCTTGCTATATCTTCAGGTTTCGCCAGTCTGCAATGGCAGACCTGCATCACACCAAGAACCCCAGCGAACCGGAGACCACGATGACCCACATTTACGACCAGCACCTGGACCGCAACAGCGCCAACCATGCGCCGCTCAGCCCCTTGGGCTTCATCGCCCGCACGGCCGAGGTCTATCCCGAGCGGCTGGCCGTGGTCCACGGCACGCTGCGCCGCAACTGGGGCGAGACCTATGCGCGCTGCCGCCAGCTGGCCAGCAGCCTGCACAAGGCGGGCGTGGGCAAGAACGACACCGTGGCCGTGATGCTGCCCAATACGCCGCCCATGGTGGAGGCGCATTTCGGCGTGCCCATGGCCGGCGCCGTTCTCAATGCGCTGAACACGCGGCTGGATGCGGAAACCATCGCCTTCATGCTGGACCATGGCGAGGCCAAGGTGCTGATCGTGGACCCGGAGTTCACGGGCGTGGTGGCCAAGGCGCTGAAGCTGCGCCAGCGCAGCGCGCCGCTGCTGGTGATCCAGGTCGAGGACACGCTGTACGGCCCGGCCGCCGAGCAGGTGGGCAGCCTGGACTACGACGACTTCGTGGCCGGCGGCGATGCCGGTTTCGACTGGCAGCTGCCCGCCGACGAGTGGGACGCCATTGCGCTGAACTACACCAGCGGCACCACGGGCAACCCCAAGGGCGTGGTCTACCACCACCGGGGTGCGGCCATCAATGCCATCAGCAATGTGCTGGAGTGGGACATGCCCAAGCACGCCGTCTACCTGTGGACCCTGCCCATGTTCCATTGCAACGGCTGGTGCTTTCCGTGGACGGTGGCGGCGCGCGCGGGGGTCAATGTCTGCCTGCGCAGGGTGGAGGCGCAGGCCATCTTCGACGCCATCCGCAACCACGGCGTCACGCATTACTGCGGCGCGCCCATCGTGCACGGCCTGCTGGTCAACGCGCCGGCCGCCATGAAGGAGGGCGTGCCCGCCGGAGTCAAGGCCATGGTGGCGGGCGCGGCGCCGCCGGCCTCGATGATCGAGGGCATGGAGCAGCTGGGCTTCGACATCACCCATGTCTACGGCCTGACCGAGGTCTACGGCCCGGCCACGGTCTGCGCCAAGCACGCAGCCTGGGATGGGCTGGACATCGGCGAACGCGCGCGCCTCAATTCCCGCCAGGGCGTGCGCTACCACCTGCAGCGCTCGGCCAGCGTGCTCGATCCCGAGACCATGGAACCCGTGCCCCATGACGGCCAGACCATGGGCGAGATCATGTTCCAGGGCAACATCGCCATGAAGGGTTACCTGAAGAACCCGCAGGCCACGGACGAGGCCTTCCGCGGCGGCTGGTTCCACACGGGCGACCTGGCCGTGCAGCATCCGGACGGCTATATACAGATCAAGGACCGCAGCAAGGACATCATCATCTCGGGCGGCGAGAACATCTCGTCCATCGAGGTAGAGGACGTGCTCTACCGCCACCCGGCCGTGCTGGCCGCCGCCGTGGTGGCCAAGCCCGATCCCAAGTGGGGCGAGACGCCCTGCGCCTTCATCGAACTGAAGGCCGGCGCGCAGACCACGGCCGAAGACATCGTGGCCCACTGCAAGAAGCACCTGGCCGGCTACAAGGTGCCGCGCGCCGTGGTCTTTGGCGAGCTGCCCAAGACCAGCACGGGCAAGATCCAGAAGTTCGAACTGCGCCGCCAGGCCGGGTCGGTCCAGGCCATCACGGGCTGAGGGCCAGGCCGCAGCGCGGGCAGCGGCTCAGTGTCCGGCCGTCTTGGAAAACAGCTGGATGACCAGCACGCCCGCCACGATCAGGCCCATGCCCGCCAGCGCGGGCAGGTCCAGCGTCTGGCCCTGCCAGAGCCATCCGACCAGGGAGATCAGCACGATGCCCGCGCCCGACCAGATCGCATAGGCCACGCCCGTGGGCACCGTGCGCAGCGTCAGCGACAGGAAGTAGAAGGCCAGCGCGTAGCCCAGGACCGTGACCACGCTGGGCCACAGCCGCGTGAAGCCTTCGGACTGCTTGAGGCAGGAGGTGGCCGCCACCTCAGCGACGATGGCCAGGCCCAGGTACAGGTAGTTGGACGCCATGCTCAGATGGCCGCGTAGTTGCCCGTGCCCTCGGGCCAGCGCGTGAGCACGTCGAAGCCCGTGTCGGTCACCACCACCATGTGCTCCCACTGGGCGGACAGCGACTTGTCGTTGGTGATCACCGTCCAGCCGTCGGCCAGTTCGCGCGTGGCAGCCTTGCCAGCGTTGAGCATGGGCTCGATGGTGAAGATCATGCCGGCCTCCAGCACCATGCCCTGGCCGGGCTGGCCGTAATGCAGCACCTGGGGGTCGTCGTGGTAGACCTTGCCGATGCCGTGGCCGCAGTACTCGCGCACCACGCTGAAGCGCTCGCGCTGGGCCACGGTCTGGATGGCATGGCCGATGTCGCCCAGCGTGGCGCCGGGGCGCACGGCGCGGATACCGGCCAGCAGGGCCTCGTAGGTGGTCTCCACCAGGCGGCGCGCCTGGTTGGAGGGCTGGCCCACGTAGTACATGCGACTGGTGTCGCCGATCCAGCCCTCGGGCGTGGTCACGGCCACATCGACATTGAGGATGTCGCCCTCGCGCAGGATCTGACGGGCGTCGGGGATGCCGTGGCAGACGACGTGGTTGGGCGAGGTGCAGACCGACTTCGGAAAGCCGTGGTAGCCCACATTGGTGGGCACGCAGCGCAGTTCGTCGACGATGAAGTCATGGCAGAGCCTGTCCAGGTGCTCGGTGCTGACGCCTGGCTGCACGTGGGGCACCAGCATCTGCAGGACGCGGGCGGCCAGGCCACCGGCCTTGCGTGATTGCCCGATATCGAGGGCATCGTGCAGCGGGACGCTGCGCAGCTTGGCGCCCCTCATTGCAGGCCTTCCGACAGGCGCACGGGGCGCGGGCGGCGCGCTGCCGTATCGGCGGGAGCCGGCGCCGCTTCGGGCTCGCCCAGCTTCAGCGTGGCCGCGGCCTCTTGCAGCAGCAGGGCGCAGATGCCTGCGTAGTCGAGATGGGGATGGTGTTCGGCCAACTGGCCGACACGCAGCCAATGCTCGGCCTGGGCGTTGATGGATCGACCCAGGGCCGCGCTGGACAGGCGGATCTGGTCGTGCAATTGGTCGGATATTTTGACGATTCCCATGGGGTGGCGATCATACGGGGAATATACGTTTCGTATATTGACAATCGCAAATCGCGGGCCCGGCAGCGGGGCATTCGTGCAGGCCTGCAGATGCAGGCCGTCATGTCGTCGGCGATGCTGCGTGACGGACGGGGCGGATGCTCTTGTGTTGATAGCGCAATGATCAGGTCCGGCTGGCCCTCCGACAGAGGTGATGTTTTTCCTGCGGCGCGGTCCTGTACAAGACCCTGCTCGGTGTGATCGGCGGTCTTCTATCAGATATCTGTTGCAGATCTGGGGCTTACCCCTAGCAAGTCGCCTGCTACCCAAACTGACAAGAATCAAGACTGTCTGGAAGCGAATGTCCTGCAAGCCGGCGCATGGTGCGGCCGGCCGGGCCTTCCGGCAGGGAGCAGCAATGGGCAAGGAACAAGAAGCGGGTTCGGCAACGGCATCGGGCGGGGCGCGCATCGTCGTCGTGGGCGGTGGCGTGGCGGGGCTGGAGATTGCCACGGCGCTGGGCAAGGGGCGCACGGGGGCCATCGGCTCGGTGACCCTGGTGGACAGCGATTCGGCCCATGTCTGGAAGCCCATGCTGCACACCATTGCGGCCGGCACGCGCGACCTGGCCCAGCAGCAGACCACCTACCTGGCCCAGGCCAGCGACGCCAGCTTTGCCTACCAGCCCGGCGAAATGTGCGGCCTGGACCGCGAGGCCCGCGAGGTGCTGCTGGCCCCCATCGAGGCGCCCGATGGCCGCGAGATCGTGCCGGGCCGGCGTATTGCCTACGACAGGCTGGTGATCGCCGTGGGCAGCGGCGCCAATGATTTCGGCACGCCGGGCGTGGACGAGCACTGCTTCATGATCGACTCGCGCCGCAAGGCCGATGCCTTCAACAGCGAGATCCGCCTGCGCATGGTGCGCTGCATGACCAGCGGCGAGCAGCTGCGCGTGGCCATCGTGGGCGGCGGCGCCACGGGCGTGGAACTGGCGGCAGAGCTGGTGCAGCTGGCCGAGAGCGCCCGGGCCTACGGCGCGCTGGGCGAGGCCGCGCGCTTCGGCATCGTGCTGATCGAGGCCGGGCCGCGCCTGCTGCCCGGTTTTCCTGAAGAGATTTCCGAAGCCACGCGCCTGCGGCTGCAGGCCCTGGGCGTTTCGGTGATCGTCAACGGCCGCGTGCAGTCGGCCAGCGAAGAGGGGTTCGTGCTGGCCAGCGGCGAGTTCGTCCCCGCAGGCCTGCGTGTCTGGGCGGCGGGCGTGAAGGCCCCGGCCTTCCTGGCGCAGCTGGGACTGGAGACCACGCAAGGCAACCAGCTCAAGGTCAACGGCCAGTTGCAGACCAGCGACCCCCATGTCTACGCCGTGGGGGATTGCGCCAGCTTCACCCTGCCCGGGGCCAGCGTGCCGCTGCCGCCCACCGCCCAGGTGGCGCACCAGCAGGCCCGCTATCTGGTGGAGACGCTGCCGCGCCTGCTGAAGGAGCCGGGTTTCCGCCCCGAAGGCTTTGCCTACCGCGACTTTGGCGCCCTGGTGTCGCTGGCCCATTACGACGCCTATGGATCGCTGGGCAAATTCGGCCTGTTCAACGGCGGCGTGATCCGCGGGCGCATGGCCATGCTGAGCCACATCATGCTGTACCGCTCGCACCAGGCCCGCATCTACGGCTTTTGGCGCGGCGGGCTGCTGTGGCTGATCGATTTGATGAATTCGCGCCTGCGCCCGTCGATCCGGCTGGACTGAGCGGCCGGGCCCGGCATCAAAGCAGCCCCTCGATGGGCAGCCAGCCCAGCAAGCGCAGCATCAGGCGCTTGAATGCACTGCTGCCGGGCTCGGTGGTGGTGGTGAGTGGCGCAGGCGGCGTGCCGCTTTCCGTGGTCCAGCTCAGGCGGCCCTGTGCATCGATCTGCACGTGGTAGGCGGCGGACGGCAGGCTCTGGTCAAGCATGCGGCTCATCTGCGAAGCCATCTCGGGGCTGTCGATCAGCAGGCCCATCTCGGTGTTGAGGTGGGCCGAGCGCGGGTCGAAGTTGAACGAGCCCACGAAGATGCGCTCGCCATCGACCGCAAAAGTCTTCGCATGCAGGCTTGAGCCCGAGCTGCCGGGGCGGCTGCCTGAGCCCACCCCCGCTTTCCCTGCCGATGCCGCTGCGGGCGAACGCGGGCCTGGGCTGGGTTCGTCGTCCTGCCTGCCGATCTGCCGGCGCAGCTCGTACAGCTGCACGCCTTCCTCGATCAGCGGGCGCCGGTAGCGGGCATAGCCGGCATGGACCACGGCCACGTCGGTCGCCTCCAGGCTGTTGGTGAGCACGCGCACGGCAATGCCCTGGCGGCGCAGGCCGGCCAGGGCGCGCACGCCGGCCTCGGTGGGCACGAAGTAGGGCGAGACCAGGTCCAGCTGGCGCTGTGGCTGGCCGATGGCCGGGGTCAGCTGGGTGATCAGCAGGCCCTCCTTGGGCACCTGGCCCAGCACCTTGGCCGGGTCGTCGCTGACCAGGGTGGCGCGGGCCCATTGCAGTGGCAGGCGGCCGGCCAGCAGCTCGCGCGTGAACGGGCTTTGCGCCACGGCGCGCACATAGGCCTGGGCTTCGGGGCGCTGCACTTCGGTGGCCAGGGCCTCGTAGGCGCGCGCCACCGCATAGTCGGGCAGCGGCGGCAGCAGGCTGGCCGCGGGATAGGCCGACGCGCTGGCCCAGTACTGGTCGAAAGCATGTGAAATGTCGGCCACCACCGGCCCCATGGCCACCACGTCCAGGTCGGCGAACAGCACGCCGTCGGTGGCCGCGAAGTACTCGTCGCCTATGTTGCGTCCGCCCACGATGCTGGCCTGGCTGTCGGCCGTGAAGCTCTTGTTGTGCATGCGCCGCTGGGTGCGCGAGAAATCCGTGACATAGCCCAGCGCCTTGGGCGTGCGCTGGGCAAAGGGGTTGAACAGCCGCACCTCGATCTGCGGATGCTGGTCCAGGGCGCCGAGCTGGGTGTCCAGTCCTGCCGTGCCGCCGTCGTCCAGCAGCAGGCGAACGCGCACGCCCCGGTCGGCGGCGCGGCGCAGTTCGTCGAGCAGCAGGTGGCCCGTGGTGTCGCCGCGCCAGATGTAGTACTGCACATCCAGCGTACGCTGCGCCACGCGGGCCAGCAGGGCGCGCGCGGCGTAGGCATTGCGTGCGTCGGACAGCGCGTGGATTGCGGTGAGCCCCGGATGCTGGTCCAGCAGCGGTGCCAGCGCCTGGCCCAGCAGCGTGGCCTGGGCGGCCTCGGGCGGCAGTGCCGTGGATTCGCTGCGGCCGGCCAGGGGCGGCAGGCTGCAGCCTGCCAGCAGCAGGGTCAGGACGAGCGCCTGGGTGGCGGCAAGGGCACGGCGCAGCAGGGGCATGGTGCGTTCGGTGTTCGTGGTGGTCAGTGCAGCCAGCGTATGAACAGCTGGATCACGGTGGCATTGACGATGTCGACGAAGAAGGCGCCCACCATAGGGACGATGAGAAAGGCCTTGTGCGATGGGCCGTACTGGTTGGTGATGGCCTGCATATTGGCCACGGCCGTGGGCGTGGCACCCATGCCGAAACCGCAGTGGCCGGCGGCCAGCACGGCTGCATCGTAGTTGCTGCCCATGATGCGGAAGGTCACCAGCGCGGCATACAGGCCCATGACCAGCGTCTGGGCCGCCAGGATCACCATCAGCGGTGCCGCCAGCCCCGCCAGCTCCCACAGCTTGAGCGACAGCAGGGCCATGGCTAGGTAGATGGACAGCGAGGCATTGCCGAAGACGTCGATGGCCCGGTCGAATACCTGGAAGTGAAAGACATAGTCCAGCGTGTTGCGGATCAGGACGCCACCGGCCAGCGCCCAGACGAAGGTGGGCAGGGAGAACAGGGTGCCGGCGGTGAATTGCGTCATGAACTCGGCAAAGCCCAGGCAGCCCGCGAACAGAGCCAGTGTTTCTATGGCCGCGCTGGTGGTGATCAGGCGCGTCTGCTCGGGGTTCTCGAAGCCGCCGTGGCTTGCGCTTTCGCCCAGCGGGGGCTGTTTTTCGGGGGCGGCTGCGGGGTCATGCACGGCAAGCCTGCGGCGCGTGATCAGGGCCTTGGCCAGCGGGCCGCCGATCAGGCCGCCGATCACCAGTCCGAAGGTGGCACAGGCAATGCCCAGGGTGACCGCGCCCTGGATGCCGTATTCGCGCTCGAAAACCTGGCCCCAGGCACCTGCCGTGCCATGGCCGCCCGTCAGGGTGACGGAGCCTGCGATCAGCCCGAACAGCGGATCGAGCCCGAGCATCTTGGCCAGGCTCACGCCGACCAGATCCTGCAGGCTGATGAAGACGGCGACCACGGCCAGGAACAGCAGCAGCGAACGGCCGCCTTCGCGCAGCTTGGCGAAATTGGCGCTCAGCCCGATGGACGAGAAAAACACCAGCATGAAGGCCATCTGCAGCTCGCTGCTGAAGCTGAAGGTGCAGCCCAGGGTCTGGTTGAGCACGAACAGGGCGACGGCCACGACCAGGCCGCCGGCCACGGGCTCGGGGATGTTGAATTCGCGCAGCAGGCGCAGGTGCCGTACCAGCCATTTGCCCAGCAAAAGGACGAGGGCGGCGAAGATCAGGGTGTAGTAGGCGCTGAAAGTCAGGTGCATGGCTTCCGTGTTCCGGTGGGCGGGGCAAGGCAGCGCACCATACGATAGGCGGCATGCCGGGGGGCGATGTCAGGATAGCCACTGATTGCCAGGCCTGCTGAAAGTGCCCTTTGGTCGTGCCCTGCGTCAGTGCCCTGTCAGCTGGCTACGGGGCCGGGCCGCCTGTCCTCGACGGTGAAGCGGGCCAGCGTGTAGATGCGGCTGTCGGCTCGCATCGGGTTGGCCACGGCGCGCAGCTCGCTGGTCCAGCGCTCGGGCGTGATGTCGGCCAGCCCGTAGCCGCGTTCCTCGCAGCGTGCGTACAGCACCTGCGGGTTGTGGTCGACGATGGCATCGACCTTGGCCTGGGTGGTGCCGCTGCGCGAGGTGATGGAGGTGCTGCAGAACTCGCTGGCCACGACGGGATTGCGCCGCTCGGGCGCGGCCTCGGGGTCTGCGTGCACGGCACAGACATAGTTCTGGTGCAGGTCGCCGCCCAGCAGCACGCTGTTGCGCGGCGTGGGCTGGGCGCCCGGCGTGAGGTGGCGCACCAGGCGCTGGCGCGCGGCCGGGTAGCCGTCCCAGCTGTCCGTGGCCTGCGATCCCGAGGGCGGCCGGTGCGCGGACACCAGGGTGGGCTGGGCCAGGATGCTCCAGCGCGGCCCCTCGCTTGCATGCTGGCGGGCATCTTCGGCCAGCTGGCGGTACAGCCACTGCTCCTGCGTCCAGCCCAGGAAGCTGCGCGCCGTATCCGACAGGGCTGCGCATTGCGCAGGGCGCACGCTGCCCTTGTCTGCCGCTCCCTCGGCGCGGCAGGCCTGGGCGCTGCGGTACTGGCGGCCGTCCAGAAAATGCAGCCGGGCCAGCCGGCCCCACTGCAGGCTGCGGTACAGCTGCAGCCCGCCGCCGCCATGCTGGGCGCCCGCGCCGGTCAGCGCGCTGGCGCGCAGCGGCATGTTCTCGTAGAAGGCCTGCCAGGCAGCCATGCGCCGGGCCAGGAAGCGCCCGGCATCGCCCTGGCCCTGGTCGCCGGCGTAGTTGTTCTCCACCTCATGGTCGTCCCAGCCCACGGACCAGTTGCACATGGCGTGCGCTGCCTGCAGCAGCGGGTCGCTCTTGTGCAGGGCGTAGCGGTCCCGGTAATCCTGCAGGCTTTGCGCGGCCCGCAGGTTGTGGGTGCGGGCCAGGCCCAGCGTCATGGCGGGCGTGGCGTACTCGTAGATGTAGTCGCCCAGGAAGAGCACCAGGTCCGGCGCGTCCTGCACCACCTGGCGCCAGGCCGCGTAGTAGCCGTGCTCCCAGCGCTGGCAGGAGGCATAGGCCAGGCGCAGCCGCTGGGGCAGGCTGCCGGGCGCGGGCGCCGTGCGGCAGCGGCCCGTGCTGCTCACGGCCTGGCCCAGCATGAAGCGGTAGTGGTACCAGCGGTCAGGCGCCAGCCCTCCCACCTGCACATGCACGCCGTGGCCCCATTCGGGCTGGGCCATGGCCTCGCCGCTGCGCACGATCTGGCGGAACAGCGGGTCGTGCGCCAGCTCCCAGCGGATCTTGAGCGCAGGCATGGCCGTGGTGTCGGTCTCGCCCAGCTGTGCAAGCGGCGGCGTCAGCCGCGTCCACAGCAGCACGTTGTCGGGTTCGGGGTCGCCGCTGGCCACGCCCAGCGTGAAGGGGTTGTGCGCAGGCCGCTCGCCCAGGCGGGCCCAGGCGGGCAACTGGCCCAGTGCCGTGGCCAGGCCCGCTGCGACCAGAAACTGGCGCCGCGGTGCAGGGACGGGGGCGCTGAAGGGCAGGGGCATGGCGGTTCGGGGGCAGGTGGCGCAAGAAAGCGGGGAGATACGGAGCGTGGCCTCGGTGGATCAAAGGCCGGCGCCTGCATTTCCAACTGGCTGCCATTGTGCGCCTGATGCCGTGGCAATGCTGTGCTTGCCGCGCTCCTTGGCCTGCAGCATGGCGGTATCCGCGCGGCGCAGCACGTCCATGCCGTTTTCGTGGCTTTGCAGCTGGGCCACGCCCGCACTGAAGCTCAATGGCCGGGGGGCCGGCTGGCCTGGCGTCTGCGAAGAGGCTGGCAAAGGCGTCTGCTCCAGCAGCTGCAGCAGGCGCTGCAGCGCCTGGGCGCCCGCAGTCTCCGGTGTTTGGGGCAGCAGCAGCACGAAGGCCTGGCCCTCGTATCGGCCCACCACGTCCTCGGGACGCAGTCCCTGGCGTGCCAGCTGGGCCACATGGATGAGGGCGGCATCGCCCATGGCATGCCCCAGCTCGGCATTGAGGGCCTGCATGCCGTCCATGTCGAGCAGGGCAACGCTCAGCGGCTGGCCATGGCGCTGGGCGCGCGCCACCTCGCGGTCCAGCGCCTCGCTCACACCCAGGCGGTTGAGCTGGCCGGTCAGCGGATCGTGGCGTGCACGGCGCGCGGCCTCGTCCAGTTCCTGCTGCAGGGCCTCTATGCGCGCCTCGCAGGCATCGACATGGCTGCGCAGCGATTGCAGCTCTTCCTGGGCCACGCGGCTGCCGGCGGCCATGGTGCGGGTGGCCTCCAGCACCTGTTGCAGCAGCGGGGCGGCATCCTCCAGGCGCTGGATGCCGTCCAGCTGGCGCGCGGCTTCCTCCATGCGGGCGCCCAGTGTTTCGTTGCTGCTCGTGATCTTTGCCAGATGCTGGACGAAGCCGCCCAGCATGTCCTTGAGCGCCTGCTGCGCGGCGGCCATGCCGTCCTGCAGCTGCATGCGCCGGTGGATCACGGTCTGCAGCTCGCGCCGCGCATCCACCAGGGGCGCGGGTGACAGCGGCGGCGTGATGGCCTGCTCGATGGCCGTGAGCTGCGGCACCAGCCAGCTGCCGTGCGTGGGGTCCTGGGCCAGATGCTGGATCAGGGTCTGCAGCAGCTCCTGCACCAGCTGCAGGACCTGGAGCTGGTCGGCAATGGAGAACGACAGCTGGTAGTGCTGGTCATGCAGGCGCCGCGCCAGGGCCTTGGCGTCCACGGGCGGTGCCTGCAGCTGTTCCATGAGCTGCTGATGCAGTTGCCGGGTCTTGGCTTCCTGGGTGTTCAGCAGCGCAAAGAAGGCCTCGAAGCGCCGCGCCAGCTGCTGCGTCAGATCCTCGGGCAAAGCCTGCAGGGGCGGCGGCACGGGCAATTCCACGGGCCTGGCCTCATGGGTTGGCGGCTGCAGGGCCGCGTTGGCATAGGCGGTGATGACCTGCTGCAGGCCCTGCCAGTCGCTGCGTTCTATGGCGGCGCCCAACTGGTCGCGCAGGCGCTTCTGTCCGGGCGTCTGCGCAGGCAAAAGCGCATGGACGTGGCGCAGCGGCCCCTGGGGAAAGCTGGCGGGGCCGGGCTCGCCGGCTGCCTGCTCATAGAGGCGGGTGTAGTTTTCCGGGGTGGGCGGCAGGCGGTTCAGCGCCAGTTGCCGCAGGGTTTCGCGTGCCAGTTCGGAAGCGGAGCGCTCGGCCATGGGTGGGCAGTTGTTTCAAAATGCAATGCCCTCCAGTGTGGCATGGCCGGCGCCCGGTTCACTGCTCGTTGACCATGACCAGCTTGCCCTGGACCTGGCGCGATCCCATGCGTGCGTAGGCCGCGTGCAGCTCGGCCATGGGCATGGTGCGGTCGATCACGGGCTTGATCTTTCCCTGGCCGTACCACTGGGCCAGCTCCTGCATCATGGCCGCGTTGGCCTTGGGCTCGCGCCGGGAGAACTCGCCCCAGAAGACGCCCACCAGCGATGCGCCCTTGAGCAGCGGCAGGTTCAGCGGCAGGGCCGGGATGGGGCCTGCGGCAAAGCCCACGATCAGATAGCGGCCGCGCCAGGCGATGGAGCGGAAGGCAGGCTCGGCGAAGTCGCCGCCCACGGGGTCGTAGACCACGTCGGGGCCCTTGCCGTCGGTGGCCTCCTTGATGGCCGCGCGCAGGTCGCCCTGGCTGTAGTTGATGGTGGCATCGGCGCCCTGTGCCTTGCACAGCGCGCACTTTTCGTCGGTGGAGGCTGCCGCGATCACGCGTGCGCCTGCCGCCTTGGCGATCTGGATGGCGGCCGTGCCCACGCCGCCTGCCGCGCCCAGCACCAGCACGGTCTCGCCCTCGCGCAGCTGGCCACGGTCGATCAGCGCATGGTGCGAGGTGGCATAGGTCATGATGAAGGCCGCTGCATCGACGAAGCTGAATCCATCGGGCAGCGGCATGCACAGCGCGGCCGGTGCCAGCGTATGGGTGCCAAAGCCCCCGGTGCCCGACAGGCAGGCCACGCGCTGGCCCACGCTGAGGTGGCTCACGCCTTCGCCCACGGCCTGGACCACGCCCGCGTATTCCGAACCCGGCACGAACGGCAGCTCAGGCTTCATCTGGTACTTGTTCTGCACGATCAGCAGATCGGGAAAGTTCAGGCTGGCCGCCTTCACTTCGAGCAGTACCTGTCCAGGGCCCGGTGCGGGTGTGGGCAGCTGCGTCCACTGCAGTTGATCGACGCCCGTGGGCGTTGTGCAAAGCCAAGCGTGCATGGTGGTTGTCTCCTGTGATTGAATGCCTGGCCGATGATAGGAGTGTGGCGGGAATGCCTCCTGTCCCTCGGGCGACGAGACGCCCGCCTACAATCGCCCGCAATCCCTGCTGTATCCATGAAGATTCTCATTTGTAACGACGACGGCTACCAGGCGCCCGGCATCCAGGCCTTGTACGAGGCGCTGCGCACGGTGGCAGACGTCGAGGTGGTGGCGCCGGAGCACAACAACAGTGCCAAGTCCAACGCCCTGACGCTGAATGCACCGCTGTACGTGCACCAGGCCCACAACGGTTTCCGCTATGTCAACGGCACGCCGGCAGACTGCGTGCACATCGCCCTGACCGGCCTGCTGGGCTACCGGCCCGACCTGGTGGTCTCCGGCATCAACAACGGCGCCAACATGGGCGACGACACCATCTACTCGGGCACCGTCGGCGCGGCCATGGAGGGCTTTCTTTTCGGCATTCCCGCCATTGCCTTCTCCCAGGTGGACAAGGGCTGGTCCGAGATCGAGGCCGCCGCCGCCGCCGCACGCCAGCTGGTCATGGACATGCAGTCGCAGGAACTGATCGGCCTGTCGCCCTGGCTGCTCAACGTGAACATTCCCAACATGCCGCTGTCCGCGCTCAAGCCGCTCAAGCTGTGCCGGCTGGGCCGCCGCCATGCGGCCGAGCGCGTCATCACCCAGGAGAGCCCGCGCGGCGAAATGATGTATTGGATAGGCAGCGCAGGCGCGGCCATGGATGACTCGGAGGGCACGGACTTCCACGCCACGTCCCACGGCCACATGTCTGTCACGCCGCTGAAGGTGGACCTGACCGACCATGACAACCTGGGCTACTGGGCGCAGACGGCGGCCAGGCTGGCATCGGCCAGTCAGGCCGTGCTGCCTGCCCAGGGCGGGGCGGTGCAACCGTGAGCGAGCGCCGTACCGGAGTTCCCTCGTGGGTGGCGCGCTCGGTGCAGAACCCTGCGCCGGCCTCGCGCGCGGTGCCCGCGCGCTCCGCGCTGGCCACCGCCGCCGCCCGTGCCCCGCAACAGCCCTCGGGCATCGGCATGGATTCGGCCGCCGTGCGCGCGCGCATGGTGCAGCGACTGGCCGCCACCGGCATCCAGTCGCCGGCCGTGCTCGCTGCCATGGGAGCGGTGGAGCGCCACCGCTTCGTGGACAGCGCCCTGGTCAACCAGGCCTATGAGGACACCAGCCTGCCCATCGGTCTGGGCCAGACGATCTCCAAGCCCAGCGTGGTCGCCCGCATGACCGAGCTGCTGCTGGGTTCGGAGGCCGCGAAGTCGGGCCTGGGCCGCGTGCTGGAGATCGGCACCGGCTGCGGCTACCAGGCGGCCGTGCTGGCGCGCGTGGCACGCGAGGTCTATTCGATCGAGCGCCTGCGCGGCCTGCACGAGAAAGCGCGCAGCAACCTGCGGCCCTGGCGCCTGACCAATGTCCATCTGATCTTTGGAGACGGCATGGAAGGCTATGGCAGCGGCGCTCCGTACGCGGGCATCATCTCGGCCGCCGGCGGCGAGAGCATGCCCTCGGCCTGGTGCGACCAGTTGGCCGTGGGCGGGCGGCTTGTCGCGCCCATGGTGGTTACGGGGGGTAAGCAGGCACTGCTGGTGATTGACAAGAGTTCACACGGGTTTACGCAATCGATTTTGGAGGCCGTGAACTTTGTCCCCCTAAAATCGGGCATCGCCTAGAAGGGAATAACTTATGTTGGTATCGCGAAGTCTTGGGGCTTGGGGAACGGTGGTGCTGGCCGGCATGGTTCTGGCAGGCTGCACATCCCAAGTGAACAGGGCTCCCGTGGAGGACCGCGGAACATCCACCTCCACTTCCACCTCTTCCTCGCCATCGGCGGCCGTCAAGCCGCTGCCCGGCGTCGAGAACGCCGGCAAGCCCGGCTACTACACCATCAAGCCTGGTGACACGCTGATCCGCATCGGCCTGGAGACCGGCCAGAGCTGGAAGGACATCGCGCGCTGGAACAATCTGGAGAACCCTAACCTGATCGAAGTCGGTCAGGTGGTTCGCGTCGTGCCGCCGACCAGCTCGTCCATGGCAAGTTCGGACAGCGGCAGCACACGTTCTTCGTCGTCGTCCTCGTCCTCCTCTTCCACGCCCAGCGGCTCGCCGGTGGTGGCAACGCCGCTGCCGCCCGTGGCATCCTCGGCATCGTCTGGCAGCTCCACCGCAACGCCTGCACCCGCGCCGACCCCGGCACCGGCTCCTGCACCCGCAGCCGGCAAGGGCGCCGACGATGTGGACTTCATCTGGCCTGCCTCGGGCAGCCTGATTGCCGGCTTCGACGAGGCGCGCAACAAGGGCTATGACATCGCAGGCAAGGCCGGCGACCCCGTGATGGCCGCTGCCGATGGCCGCGTGGTCTATGCCGGCGCCGGCCTGCGTGGCTATGGCAACCTGATCATCCTCAAGCACAACAACACCTACCTCACGGCCTACGCGCACAACCAGACGCTGTTGGTCAAGGAGGACCAGACTGTGCGCAAGGGCCAGAAGATTGCCGAGATGGGCAGCACCGACGCCGACCGCGTGAAGCTGCACTTCGAGGTGCGTCGCCAGGGCAAGCCTGTCGATCCTT
The DNA here is from genome assembly GCF_055797465.1 of Delftia sp. PX-1. Lineage (NCBI taxonomy): Bacteria > Pseudomonadati > Pseudomonadota > Betaproteobacteria > Burkholderiales > Comamonadaceae > Delftia > Delftia sp. PX-1. The sequence continues at coordinate 5,154,525 of NZ_CP184763.1, read as the reverse complement.
CGCGCTACCTGCCTTCGCGCTGATGAGCCGCAGCACCAGGCAAACCGGACAAGCCCCTGCCCCGCAGGGGCTTGTTTCTTCTGCGCCCGGCGAACCGCTGCCGGAATCGGTCGAGGACCAGGACGAGGCCGACGCCGAAGGTGGCGAGGTCGAGGCCACCACCGCCGAGCTGCGCGAAATCACCGTGCCGCCCGCCCAGCACGGCCTGCGCGCCGACAAGGTGCTGGCTGAATGCGTGGCCGAGTTCTCGCGCAGCTATCTGCAGCAGCTGCTTGCGCAGGGCGCGGTCACCCTCAACGGGCGTGTGCTGGGCAAGCCTTCCGCCAAGGTCGCGGCCGGCGACCGCATGGTGCTGGAGATGCGGCCCACGCAGCAGAGTATGGCCTTCCAGCCCGAGGACATGGCGCTGGACGTGGTGCATGAGGACGAGCACCTGCTGGTCGTCAACAAGCCGGCTGGCCTGGTCGTGCACCCGGCGCCCGGCAACTGGACGGGAACCCTGCTCAACGGCCTGCTGGGGCGCGACCCCAAGGCGCGCGAGGTGCCGCGCGCCGGCATCGTCCACCGCCTGGACAAGGACACCAGCGGCCTCATGGTCGTGGCGCGCAGCCGCGCCGCCATGGATGCGCTGGTGGCCATGATCGCCGCACGCGATGTCAGCCGGCAGTACCTGGCGCTGGCCCACAAGGCCTGGGGCCCGCGCAAGCACCGCGAGGTCGATGCGCCCATCGGCCGCGATCCGCGCAACCGCCTGCGCATGGCCGTGGTCGACCTGGCCCAGCATGCCGGCAAGACCGCGCGCACCGACATCGACCTGCTGGCCGGCAACGACGAAGTCAGCCTGGTGCGCTGCACGCTGCATACGGGCCGCACCCACCAGATCCGCGTGCACATGGCCTCTCTGGGTCATCCGCTGGTGGCCGATGCCGTCTACGGCGGCAAGGACGCTGGCGGCATGACGCGCCAGGCCCTGCACGCCTTCCGGCTGGCCTTCACCCATCCCATGACGGGCCAGGCCCTGGTGCTGCATGCGCCGCTGCCCGCCGACATGGCGCAGGCGCTGGAAAATTGGGGGCTGAGCTACAATCCCGCCGAAAGCCTCTGACCATCTCTCGCATGGCATCTGTGGAGCGCTTGCTTCCTCTTCTTTGATTCGGCGCACCCTGGCTGCCACCCCTGGTGGCACGCGCGCCTTTGTTCCCGAGACGCTGAGCCATGAATACGGTAGATGCCAAGCGGGTCCTGGAAACTGCATTGATCTGCGCGCCGCAGCCTGTCACGCTGCGTGAGCTGCGCTCGCTGTTCGATGACGTGCTGGGCTCCGACACGCTGAAGGACCTGCTGCTGGACCTGCAGAAGGACTGGGCGCAAAAGGGCGTGGAGCTGGTGCAGGTGGCGTCCGGGTGGCGCTTCCAGAGCCGGCCCGAGATGCGGGTGTACCTGGACCGGCTGCATCCTGAAAAGCCGCCACGCTACACCCGTGCGACCCTGGAGACGCTGGCCATCATCGCCTACCGTCAGCCGGTGACGCGCGGTGATATCGAGGACATACGCGGTGTGACGGTCAACAGCCTGCTGATCAAGCAACTGGAAGACCGGGGCTGGATCGAGGTGATTGGCCACCGGGAAACCGTGGGCCGGCCCTCTTTGTTTGCCACCACGCGCCAGTTTCTGGACGACCTGGGCCTGCAGTCGCTGGACCAGTTGCCCATGCTTGAGGAGCCCGAATCCCAGCAAAGCCTGTTCAAGGCGCTGGAGGAGTCGGGCGAGCCTGATGTGCAAGAGAGTGCGCCAGCCGGTGACGCCCCGCCGACCGAAGGCTGGGGTCCCGACGAAGTGCCACCGGTCATCGGCGAGCAGGACGTGGGCGAGGAATTGCTGGATCAGGTGCCGTTGCAGGCCGATGAGACGGAGCTGCCGGAGCTGGTCGAGGATGGTGAAGACGACGCCCTTGCCGCTCTCTTGTCAGAGGCGCCCTCGGGCGAGGCTGAGACACCGGATGGGACAGATGCCGCGAGTGCCGCAGAAGCTGCGCAGACCGCAGACACAGCGGAAAAAGCGGACACCGCGGATACGACAGACACAACGGATACGGACGGCGCTGCACTGCAGGCCGAAGAAGGAAAGCCATGATGGGTAGTGATATCTCCAAGGACCAGGACGCCCAGTCGGCGTCCGACGAGGCTGGCGCACAGCGCAAGGCCCGCCCCGCGCGCTCGCGCGCTCCCAAGGCCGAGTCCCGGCCTGGCGCCAGGCCTGCGCGCAAGCCGCGCCCGGCCGCCGAGGCGGTGCCTGCCGAAGACACCGTGCAGGAGCTGGTGACGGCTGATGCATCAGAGTCAAGCGACTCAGGGTCTGCCGAAGGCTACGGTTTTGCGGACGTCATCTCGGGCGAGCTCGACGCCGCCGAAGAGCGCGACGATGCCGCGCCTGCCAAGCGCGTACTGCTGCCCCAGGTCGATTCGCCCAAGCTGCACAAGGTGCTGGCCCAGGCCGGGCTGGGATCGCGCCTTGAAATGGAGCAGCTCATTCTTGAAGGCCGCATCTCGGTCAACAACGAGCCTGCCCACGTGGGTCAGCGCATCCAGTTCGGCGACCAGATCAAGGTCAACGGCCAGCCCATCCGCTTTCGCATCGATCCGCCGCCGGCGCGTGTCATCGCCTACCACAAGCCCGTGGGTGAAGTCGTCACGCACGACGATCCCCAGAACCGCCCCACGGTGTTCCGCAAGCTGCCGCGCCTGCAGCATGGCAAATGGCAGTCCGTTGGCCGCCTGGACCTGAACACCGAAGGCCTGCTGCTGTTCACCAGCTCGGGCGAGCTGGCCAACTCCCTGATGCACCCGCGCTTCGGCCTGGAGCGCGAGTACGCGGCCCGCGTGCTGGGCGCGCTCAGCAAGGAAGAAAAGCAGCGCCTGACCGATGGCGTGCAGCTGGAAGACGGCGTGGCCGCCTTCGGCTCCATCGAGGATGGCGGCGGCGAAGGCGCCAACTGCTGGTACCGCGTGACCATTTCCGAAGGCCGCAACCGCGAAGTGCGCCGCATGTTCGAGGCGGTGGGCCATGCCGTGAGCCGGCTGATCCGCATCCGCTATGGCGCCATGGTGCTTCCGCGCGGCCTCAAGCGCGGCGCCTGGGTGGAGCTGGACCAGGCCGACATCCAGTCCCTGGCCTCCGCGGCAGGCATGCAGGCGCGTGCGCCTGCTGCACCCAAGCCTCCGGCCGGAGGCCGCCGTGGTGGCCCGGCCGACCGCAACACCGTCCGCCGCGAAGGCGGCGGCCGCTATTTCGACGGCAATCGCCCGGCACCCAATGCCATGCTGGACGGCCCGCGTGCCAAGCCCGCTGCCAAGGGTGGCAAGGCGGACGGCGGCCAGGGCAGAGGGCAGGGCGGTGCAGGCGGGCGTGGCAAGACAGGTGGCAGCCAGCAGCCCGATCCGATGCGTACATCGGTGGGCTACATCGGCTCCGACAGCCTGTCGCGTGCACGCCAGAACGCCAAGCGCAAGCCGGGAGGGCGCCGCTGAAATACGGCGGTCAGCCTCCCCTTTGGCAGCACCATGTCATCAAGGACTTTGATGGCACAGCTAGAATCAACGGTTTTGTCCAATTGACAAAAATCCATAGTAACCCTGATTAGGAACCATTCAAATGGCCATCGAACGCACTCTTTCCATCATCAAGCCCGACGCCGTTGCCAAGAACGTGATCGGCCAGATCTACGCTCGCTTCGAGGCCGCCGGCCTGAAGGTCATCGCCGCCAAGATGGTGCACCTGTCGCGCGGCGAAGCCGAGCAGTTCTACGGCGTCCACAAGGAGCGTCCCTTCTTCAAGGACCTGGTGGACTTCATGATCTCCGGCCCCGTGATGATCCAGGCCCTGGAAGGCGAGAACGCCATCCTGAAGAACCGTGAACTGATGGGCGCCACCGACCCCAAGAAGGCTGAGAAGGGCACGATCCGCGCCGACTTCGCCGACAGCATCGACGCCAACGCCGTGCACGGCTCTGACGCCGCTGAAACTGCAGCCGTGGAAGTTGCATTCTTCTTCCCCGGCATGAACGTCTACTCGCGCTGATCCCCGCGTCTTCCGCGGCCGTCATGGTCTGTCCGGTGCAGGCCATGCCTGCCGCGGAAGAGCCGAGAGCGGCGTGGCACCGGCCTGCCGACATGAATACCAATTTGCTAGATTTTGATCTCGACGGACTGGCCGCTTATTGCGAACAGCTCGGCGAGAAGCGTTTCCGCGCAACGCAGCTGTTCCGCTGGATCCACCAGCGAGGCGCCAGCGATTTCGACCAGATGAGCGATCTGGCCAAGTCCCTGCGCGAAAAGCTCAAGGCGCGTGCCCACATCACGGCCCTGCCGGTTCTGACCGAGCATGTGTCTGCCGATGGAACGGTCAAGTGGCTGTTCGACGTGGGGGGCGGCAATGCCGTCGAATCCGTTTTCATTCCCGAAGATGACCGGGGCACGCTGTGCGTGTCGTCCCAGGCCGGCTGTGCCGTGGGCTGCCGCTTCTGCTCCACGGGTCACCAGGGCTTCAGCCGCAACCTCAGCACGGGCGAGATCCTGGCCCAGCTCTGGTATGCCGAGCATGCGCTGCGCAAGCGCCTGGGCACGGGCGGCGAGCGCGTCATCTCCAACGTGGTGATGATGGGCATGGGCGAGCCGCTGCAGAACTACACGGCCCTGGTGCCGGCGCTGCGCGTGATGCTGGATGACCATGGCTACGGCCTCTCGCGCCGCCGCGTGACCGTGTCCACGTCGGGCGTGGTCCCGATGATCGACAGGCTGTCGCAGGACTGCGCCGTGGCCATGGCCGTGTCGCTGCATGCGCCCAACGACGAGCTGCGCGACCCGCTGGTGCCGCTGAACCGCAAGTACCCCATCCACGAGCTGCTCGATGCCTGCGAGCGCTACCTGGAGTTCGCGCCGCGCGATTTCATCACGTTCGAATATTGCATGCTCGATGGCGTCAATGATCAGCCCGAGCATGCGCGCCAACTGATAGAGTTGGTCCGCGCACGTGGCGACGGCCGCAGCTGGTGCAAGTTCAACCTGATTCCGTTCAACCCCTTCCCGGCCTCGGGCCTGCTGCGTTCACCTGCAGCGCGGGTGACGGAGTTCGCCAGCCTGCTGAGCAATGCCGGCATTGTGACCACGGTGCGCAAGACACGTGGCGACGACATCGACGCAGCCTGCGGACAGCTGGCTGGCGATGTCAAGGACCGCACGCGCGCTGCCGAGCGCATGGCAAAGCAGCGCACCATTGTTCTCAAGCAGATGCCTTGAGAGGACCTACGGAACAAAGGGACAGTTCATGAAGTCAGTGGCTCGGCGGCTGCGATCGGGGGGTATCGGTGGATGCATGCGCTGGGCAGTGCCGGTGCTGGTCCTTGCCTTGGCCGGTTGCGCCGGCAAGCAACCTTTGGTGCCTTCGGCGAATTCAGGCTCCGGCAATGCTTCGTCCGTCTCCAATGCCTCGATGGCCTCGGCCGCCGAGGTCGATCCCCGTCGCCGCGCGGCCATTCGCCTGGAGCTGGCGGCTTCCTACTTCCAGGCCGGCCGCATCGATGTGGCCCTGGAAGAGGTAAACCAGGCGCTGGCCTCCGACCCCGGTTCCGCCGATGGCTATGGACTGCTGGCCCTGATCTACATGCGCAACCAGGACTGGGACCAGGCCGATGCCAGCCTGCGCAAGGCCATGTCGCTGCGCCCCCAGGACGGTGACCTGCAGCACAACTACGGATGGCTGCTGTGCCAGCGCAAGCAGTATGTGCAGGCCCAGGAATGGCTGGACAAGGCACTGGCCCAGCCCGGCTACCTGGAGCGTCCCAAGACATGGATGGCCAAGGGCCTGTGCCTGCAGCAGGCCGGCCTGCTGGTCGAGGCCCAGCAGGCGCTGCTCAAGGGCTATGAACTCGACGCCGCCAACCCGGTGATAGCCTATCACCTGAGCAATGTGATGCTGCAGGGGGGCGACGCCAAGAGGGCGCAGTTCTACATCCGCCGCCTCAACAGCAGCCCCCAGTCCAACGCGGAAAGCCTGTGGCTGGGCATCAAGATAGAGAGGGCGCTGCAGCAATCTGCAGCGATGCGGCAGCTGGCCGACCAGCTGCACCAGCGCTTCCCGGAGTCCCGCCAATGGCTGGCCTACGAGCGTGGAGCATTCAATGAGTGAGGTGTTGGCGGTGCATGACGAAGCAGGTACGCAAGGCGAGAACGCCAAAACTTCCATGACGGCGGGCACGCTGCTGCGCCAGGCGCGCGAGGCGGCAGGCCTGTCGCTGGCCGGACTGGCGGCGGCGCTCAAGGTGCCGGCCCCCAAGCTGGAGGCCCTGGAGGCGGATGACTATGCCGCCTTCCAGGACCATGTCTTCATGCGGGCCCTGGCACAAAGCGTCTGCCGCACGCTGCGCGTGGACTCGGCCTCGGTGCTGGCCCTGCTGCCGCGCACCCAGCTCAAGAGCCTGGCCGATGATCGCGGCAGCATCAATGCCACGTTCAAGGAGCGCTCCTTCAAGGCCACCGGAACACCGCTGGGCCGCGAAAACGGTTCGCGCAAGGTCGCCATCATCGTGCTGCTGCTGCTGGCGGCCGCCGCCGCCGTGTACTTCCTGCCCAAGCACGAGGGCGATGCCGAGGAGCCGCAGGCCGGCTCTTCCGACGCCGCTGCCCTGGTGTCGCCGGCCGCAACCGTGTCCGAGCCCGTGGCTGCCCAGGAGCCTGTGGCGCCCGCAGTGACGGCGCCAGCCTCCGAAGGGGCGGCGCCTGCAGCACCTGCAGCGCCTGCAGCCACGCCAGCCGTCCAGGCGCCTGCAGCAGCGGCTCCCGCAGCCGGCGTGCCTGGCGATGTGCCCGCCGATGCCGCAGCGGCGACTCCTGCAACCCAGGCCGCGCAAACGCCTGGTGGCGTGCTGGTCATGAAGGCCAGCGCACAATCGTGGGTGCAGGTCAAGGATGCCAACGGCCGCGTGGTGCTGCAAAAGACGCTGGCGGCAGGTGAGTCGGTTGGCGCCGAAGGTGCGCTGCCGCTGTCTGTCATCGTCGGCAATGCCAGCGGCACCGAAGTGCGCGTCCGTGGTGAGCTGCTGGAAGTGGCCAAGACCACCCGTGACAATGTGGCCCGCTTTGAGGTGAAGTGACCGTGCAAGATCTCCCCATCACGCAGCAGCCGATAGCGATTGCCTCGCCGCTGCCGCGCAAGTCCCGCCAGGCCCGCGTGGTCTGGCGCAACAACGTCGTCACCGTGGGTGGCGATGCGCCTGTGCGCGTGCAGTCCATGACCAACACCGATACGGTGGACGCGGTCGAGACGGCCATCCAGGTGCGCCAGCTGGCCCAGGCCGGCTCGGAGATGGTGCGCATCACCGTCAACACGCCTGAGGCAGCCGCTGCCGTGCCCTACATCCGCGAGCAGCTCGACCGCATGGGCGAGTACGTGCCGCTGGTGGGCGACTTCCACTACAACGGCCACCGCCTGCTCACCGAATACCCGGCCTGTGCCGAGGCGCTGTCCAAGTACCGCATCAACCCCGGCAACGTCGGCAAGGGCGAGAAAAAGGACAGGCAGTTCGGCCAGATGATCGAGGCGGCAGCCCGCTACGACAAGGCCGTGCGCATCGGGGTCAACTGGGGTTCGCTGGACCAGGAGCTGATGGCGCGCCTGATGGACGAGAACTCGCGCCGCGCCCAGCCCTGGGATACGCGCCAGGTCATGTTCGAGGCGCTGATCTCCTCGGCCGTCGATTCCGCGCGCCTGGCCGAGTCCATGGGGCTGAACGGCGACAACATCATCCTGTCGTGCAAGGTCAGCGGCGTGCAGGACCTGATCTCGGTCTACCGGGCCCTTGCGCAGCGCTGCGACTATGCGCTGCACCTGGGCCTGACCGAGGCCGGCATGGGCACCAAGGGCACGGTGGCCTCGGCCGCCGCGCTGTCCGTGCTGCTGCAGGAAGGCATTGGCGACACCATCCGCGTCTCGCTCACGCCCCAGCCCGGCGAGGCGCGCACGCAGGAAGTGGTGGTTGCCTCCGAAATCCTGCAGGCCCTGGGCCTGCGCGTTTTCGTGCCCAGCGTCACGGCCTGCCCTGGCTGCGGCCGCACCACCAGCACCACCTTCCAGGAGCTGGCCAAGCGCATCGACGACTACCTGCGCGGCCAGATGCCGCTGTGGCGCATGAAGTACCCCGGCGTCGAGGCCATGAAGGTGGCCGTGATGGGCTGCATCGTCAACGGCCCTGGCGAGAGCAAGCACGCCAACATCGGCATCAGCCTGCCCGGGACGGGCGAGGCGCCCGCTGCCCCCGTCTACATTGACGGCGAGAAGGCGTTGACGCTGCGCGGCGAGCGCATTGCCGAGGAATTCCAGACCCTGGTCGAAGACTATGTGGCGCGCACCTATGGCACCACCGCTGCCGCACCCGCCTGAGCGGCTGCGCCAGGCATTGCAGTTATTGCAAAATAGATAGCACACCACGCTTTGTTTCATGGGGTCTCACGCGGGATGCGCGTGGGAGCATGGAGCGCAAAAGGCGGGGTCCGCTCCTGTTTCCGAGCATTCATCGAACGAGAACAACGTGGCCAAACCCGAAAAACTCTCCGCCGTCAAAGGCATGAACGACATTCTTCCCGCCGAGTCCGCTCGCTGGGAATGGCTGGAGGCGCAGGTGCGCGAGCTGATGGCGCGCTTTGCCTACCGCAACGTGCGCACGCCCATCGTCGAGCACACGCAACTGTTCGTGCGCGGCATCGGCGAGGTGACGGACATCGTCGAAAAGGAGATGTACTCCTTCGAGGACAAGCTCAATGGCGAGCGCCTGACGCTGCGCCCAGAAGGCACGGCGAGCCTGGTGCGCGCCACCATCGAAAACAACCTGCTGTACGACGGCGGCAAGCGCATGTGGTACATGGGGCCCATGTTCCGCCACGAGCGCCCGCAGCGCGGCCGCTACCGCCAGTTCCACCAGATCGGTGCCGAGGCCCTGGGCTTTGCCGGCCCCGATGTCGATGCCGAGCTCATTTTGCTGGCCGTCTCCCTGTGGAAGCAGCTGGGCCTGACGCAGTGGCGCCTGGAAATCAACAGCCTGGGCCAGCCCGAGGAGCGCCAGGCCCACCGCCAGGCCCTGATCGCCTACCTGGAGCAGCACCAGGACGTGATGGACGAAGAGGCCAGGCGCCGCATGTACAGCAACCCGCTGCGCGTGCTGGACACCAAGAATCCCGCCATGCAGGCCATGGTCAACGGGGCGCCGCGCCTGCTGGACTTCCTGGGCGAGGGCTCGCTGGCCCACTTCGACGGACTCAAGGCCATCCTGGACGCCAATGGCGTGCCCTGGACCGTGAATCCGCGCCTGGTGCGCGGCCTGGACTACTACAACCTCACGGTGTTCGAGTTCATCACCGACATGCTGGGCGCGCAGGGCACCATCTGCGCCGGCGGCCGCTACGACTACCTGATCGAGCAGGTGGGCGGCAAGAGCGCGCCGGCCGTGGGCTGGGCGCTGGGCGTGGAGCGCGTGCTGGAGCTCGTCAAGGAGCTGGGCGCCGACATCCCCGCGCCCACGCTGCATGCCTACGCCATCGTTCCCGACGTGTCGGCCATGCCCGTGGCCCTGCGCACCCTGCAGCAACTGCGCGAGGCCGGCGTGCGCGTGCAGATGCATGCGGCCAGCGCCGAAGGCCTGGGCAGCATGAAGTCGCAGTTCAAGAAGGCCGACGCCAGTGGCGCGCATTTCGCATTGATCTTCGGCTCCGACGAGCTGCAGCAGGGCCTGGTCACCGTCAAGTCGCTGCGCGACGGCACGGGCCAGCAGGTGCAGCAAGCCCTGGCCGATGCGGCCCAATGGGCTGCCACCCTACAATCGGCGGTTTGACCGTCATCCGCAGCTTTCCAGGCCACCGCTCCAGCGGCGTCCTCCATACACAAGGCGACACAGGCGATTCATGGCAAACCATTTCGATCTCGAAGAACAAGAGCAGATAGAGCAGCTCAAGCATTTCTGGAATACCTGGGGCACGTTGATCACGGGTGTGCTCGTGGTCATCTTTGTCGGCTTTGCCGGCTGGAATGGCTACCAGTACTGGGAAAAGCGCCAGGCCACCCAGGCTGCCGCTCTGGCGCATGCCGTCGATGTGGCGCTGTCAGGCAAGGATGCGGCGCGCGCCGGCCAGGCCTTTGCCGATCTCAAGGACAAGTACGCCGGCACCACGCAGGCAGCCCAGGCCGGCCTGCTGCTGGCCAAGGCCGCAGTGGACGAAGGCAGGCTCGATGATGCCAAGGCAGCCCTGACCTGGGTGGCCGACAAGGGCGACGAAGGCTACAAGGCCCTGGCCAAGCTGCGCCTGAGCGCCGTGCTGGAGCAGCAAAAGCAGTACGACGAAGCCCTGAAGGCGCTGGATGGCAGCATGCCCGAATCCTTCGCCGGCATCGTGGCCGACCGCCGCGGCGACATTCTTGCGGCCCAGGGCAAGACGGCCGAGGCCATCGACGCCTACCAGCGCGCCCATGCGCTCCTGGACAAGGGCGTGGACTACGGACGCCTGATCGAATTCAAGCTCAACGCCCTGGGCGCCACGCCCACCGTGCTGGCACAGGCCAAGACTTCGACCTCGGAGAAGCAACCTTGAAAACTTCGGCAGATCAACTGATGGCAATCTCGCGCCCGCGTGGCGTTGCGCGCTGGATGGCTCTGGGCCTGCTGGCCGGTGCCCTGGGCGGCTGCTCCACGGTCTCCTCGTGGTTCAGCAGCGACACCAAGCCCAAGCCCAAGGAACTGGGGGCCAACCCCGGCCTGCTGGCAGTGCACCAGGCCTGGACGGCCAAGCTGGGCGCCGAAGTGCCGCTGGCCACCGACATCCATGTGCAGGGTGACACGCTGCTGATCGCGGCCAAGGACGGCAGCGTCACGGCCCTCGATGCGCGCAATGGCAGCCAGCTGTCGCGCTTCACCGTTGGCGAGCCGCTGACTGCCGGCGTGGGTGGCGACGCCCAGCGCCAGGCCGTGCTCACGCGCAGCAACCAGGTCATCGTCTACTCGCAAGGCAAGCAGCTGTGGAAGCAGCCGCTGCCCGCAGCCGCCTACACGCCGCCGCTGGTGGCGGGCGGCCGCGTCTTCGTGCTGGCGGCCGACCGCTCGCTGGCCGCATTCGATGCCGCCAATGGCCGCAAGCTGTGGACCGCGCAGCGCCCTGGCGAACCGCTGGTGCTGCGCCAGCCCGGCGTTCTGATCGCCGTGGGCAACACCCTGGTGGCCGGCCTGTCGGGCCGCATGGTGGGCATCGATCCCGACACAGGTGCCGTGCGCTGGGAGGCCCCGCTGGCCAGCCCGCGCGGCACCAATGACGTGGAGCGCCTGGTGGACCTCGTCGGCCGCGTCAGCCGTGTCGGCGACAGCGTCTGCGCGCGCGCCTTCCAGGCTGCCGTGGGCTGTGTGGATACGCAAAATGCATCGGTGCGCTGGACCCAGCCGTCCAAGGGTGCCGACGGCATCGACGGCGATGGCGAGACCGTGTTCGGCGCCGAAAGCAATGGCACCGTCCAGGCCTGGCGCCGCGGCGACGGCTCGCGTGTGTGGTCCATTGACCAGTTGCAGCACCGCCGCCTGACGGCGCCGTTGATGCTGGGCCGTTCGGTGGTGTTTGGTGATGACTATGGTGTGGTGCACCTGCTGTCCAAGACGGACGGACAGGCGCTGGCACGATTGAAGACGGACGACTCCGGTGTGGCCTCGCCCCCGGTATCGGCTGCCAATACGCTGGTGGTGGTAAGCCGCAGCGGAACTGTGTACGGCTTCCGGCCGGATTGATAGGTATTTTCGGGAATGAAGCCAGTTATTGCCCTGGTAGGGCGACCCAATGTGGGCAAATCGACGCTGTTCAATCGGCTGACCAAGTCGAGGGATGCAATCGTCGCGGATTTCGCGGGCCTCACGCGTGACCGCCACTATGGACAGGGCCGCCAGGGCAAGCACGAATACATCGTGATCGACACCGGCGGCTTCGAGCCTGATGCATCCAGCGGCATCTTCAAGGAGATGGCGCGCCAGACGCAGCAGGCCGTGGCCGAGGCAGACGTCGTGGTCTTCGTCGTCGATGCGCGCCTGGGCATGTCTGCCCAGGACCATGACATCGCCAAGTACCTGCGCCGCCTGGGCAAGCCCTGCGTGCTCGTGGCCAACAAGGCCGAGGGCATGAAGGAAGGCGTGCAGCTGACCGAGTTCTACGAACTGGGCCTGGGCGAAGTGCTGCCGGTTTCCGCCGCGCACGGACAGGGTGTGCGCGGCCTGGTCGACCTGGCCCTGGGCCAGCTCAACCTGCCCGAACCCGAGGAAGACGACCCCTTCGACGATGTGGCCCAGAAGCCCATCCGCCTCACCGTGGCCGGCCGCCCCAACGTCGGCAAGTCCACGCTGATCAACACCTGGCTGGGCGAGGAGCGACTGGTCGCCTTCGACATGCCGGGCACCACGCGCGATGCCATCTCCGTGCCCTTCGAGCGCGCCGGCCAGAAGTTCGAACTCATCGACACGGCAGGCCTGCGCCGCAAGGGGCGGGTGTTCGAGGCCATCGAGAAGTTCTCCGTCGTCAAGACGCTGCAGGCCATCGAGAGCGCCAACGTCGTGCTGCTGCTCATCGATGCCACGCAGGGCGTGACCGACCAGGATGCGCACATTGCCGGCTACGTGCTGGAAAGCGGCCGCGCCGTGGTGCTGGCCGTGAACAAATGGGATGCGGTGGACGACTACCAGCGCCAGATGCTGGAGCGCTCGATCGAGACGCGCCTGTCCTTCCTGAAGTTCGCTCCCATGCACTTCATCTCGGCCGAAAAGCGCCAGGGCCTGGGTCCGCTGTGGAACTCCATCATCCAGGCGCACAAGGCAGCCACCTGCAAGATGCCCACGCCGGTGCTCACGCGCCTGCTGATGGAAGCCGTGCAGTTCCAGACGCCCAAGAAGACAGGCATCTACCGACCCAAGATGCGTTACGCGCACCAGGGCGGCATGAACCCGCCGGTCATCGTCATACACGGCAATTCGCTCGAGCATGTGACGGAGGCCTACAAGCGCTTCCTCGAGGGGCGGTTCCGAAAGGAATTCAATTTGGTCGGCACGCCGTTGCGGATCGAGTTGAAAACCTCTCATAATCCTTTCGCCGACAAGGACAAATAACAAGCCACGGAATTTGGGGAAAACCCTTGTGCAGACAGGGGGCCCAAAACACTGTGGTAAGGTGTCGGTTTACAACAACACTCTTCGAACACGGAGAATATCGTGAGCAACAAAGGCCAACTCCTCCAAGACCCGTTCCTGAACGCGCTGCGCCGCGAACATGTGCCGGTGTCCATCTACCTCGTCAACGGCATCAAGCTGCAAGGCCAGATCGAATCCTTCGACCAGTACGTGGTTCTGCTTCGCAACACCGTCACCCAGATGGTTTACAAGCACGCCATCTCCACCATTGTTCCCGGCCGCGCCGTGAACTTCTCCACGGCCGAAGCTGCCGGCAGCGACGCCAGCGCTTGAGCTCGCTGCGCCCTGATGCCTCCCCGCACAGCCGGGGAGCTTCCTCACCCTTCGGGAGAGGTTTTTCTTGAGTTCTGAATCTTTTGACCGGTCCACGCCAACGCCAGTGCTGCTGGTGGGCGTGGATTTCGGCTTTCCCCATTTCGATGGCGAGTTGGAAGAGCTGGGCCTGCTGGCCGGCACGGCCGGCCTGCGTCCCGTTGCACGCCTGACCTGCAAGCGCAAGGTGCCCGATGCGGCGCTGTTCGTGGGCAGCGGCAAGGCCGACGAAATCCGCATGCTCGCCCAGATGCACGGTGCCCAGGAAGTGCTGTTCGACCAGGCCCTGAGCCCGGCCCAGCAGCGCAATCTGGAGCGCCATCTGCAGATGCCGGTCAACGACCGCACCCTGTTGATCCTGGAGATCTTCGCCCAGCGCGCCCGCAGCCATGAAGGCAAGCTGCAGGTGGAGCTGGCGCGCCTGCAATACGTGGCCACGCGCCTCGTGCGCCGCTGGACCCACCTGGAGCGCCAGATGGGCGGCATCGGCGGGCGCGGCGGCCCTGGCGAAAAGCAGATCGAGCTGGATCGCCGCATGATCGACGAATCGATCAAGCGCACCAAGGAGCGGCTGCTGAAGGTCAAGAAGCAACGCGCCACGCAGCGCCGCCGGCGCGAGCGCCATGGCATCTTCAACATCTCGCTGGTCGGCTACACCAATGCCGGCAAATCCACGCTGTTCAACGCGCTGGTGAAGGCGCGGGCCTATGCGGCCGACCAGTTGTTCGCCACGCTGGACACGACCACGCGCCAGCTGTATTTGAACGAGGCCCGGCAATCGGTGTCCCTGTCGGACACCGTGGGCTTCATCCGCGACCTGCCGCACGGCCTGGTCGATGCATTCCAGGCCACGTTGCAGGAGGCGATCGATGCCGATCTTCTGCTGCATGTGGTTGACGCCTCCAATCCGAATTTCCCGGAACAAATCCAACAAGTCCAGAAAGTTCTGAAGGAAATCGGTGCCCAGGAGGTGCCTCTGGTACTGGTTTTCAACAAGCTCGATGCCGTCGATGAAGAGCGGCTTCCAGCGCAGTTGCAGGACCAGTACGAGCTTGACGGGCTACCTGTTTCACGGGTGTTTGTCAGCGCCCGCTCCGGCGAGGGGCTGCCGCAGCTGCGGCAGCTGCTGGCCGACCACGCACTGCGCGCAGAAGCGGAATACGCCGAAGCGCATGGTGGTGAAGAGCGGGGCGAAGGGGAGGTGGATGGCGCGATGCCCCCTGGGCAGGACGCCGAATACTAGGGGCTAGCGCCCTGATTGGGCAAAATGCCGATTGGGTCCCTGTCTTTACCGAAGAAACCGAGACTTCTCGCATGAATCTTTCACAACGCGCCCATCGCTGGGCGATGCTGCCGCAGCGCCTTCGCGGGATGTTCAACCTGAATGATCCGCGCTGGGGACGTGGCGACGACAAGAACGACGATGCCTCGCGCCCCGATGCCGACCGTCCCGCTGCGCCGCCGCCTGCGGAACCCGCACGCGACAACCGCGACAGCCGTGACAACCGTCCCTCCTCGGGTGGGGGTGGCCAGCCGCCGGATCTGGACGAGCTGTGGCGTGACCTCAACCGCAAGCTTTCGGGCCTGTTCGGCGGCAAGCCGGGCGGTGGCCGCGGGCAGCCTCCCGTGCGCAATGGCGGTGGCAGCCAGCCACCGGACATGCGCAGTGCCGGCATGGGCGTGGGCCTGATTGCCGGCATTGCCTTCATCATCTGGATGGGCACCGGCATCTTCATCGTCCAGGAAGGCCAGCAGGCCGTCATCACCCAGTTCGGCAAGTACAAGAGCACGGTGGGTGCCGGCATCAACTGGCGCCTGCCGTACCCGATCCAGCGCCATGAACTGGTGTTCGTGACGCAGATCCGCTCGGCCGACGTGGGGCGCGACACCATCATCAAGAGCACGGGCCTGCGCGAGTCGGCCATGCTCACCGAGGACGAGAACATCGTCGAGATCAAGTTCGCCGTCCAGTACCGTCTGAGCGACGCGCGTGCCTGGCTGTTCGAGAGCAAGAACCCGTCCGAGGCCGTGGTCCAGGCCGCCGAGACCGCCGTGCGCGAAGTCGTCGGCAAGATGAAGATGGACACGGCGCTGGCCGAGGAGCGAGACCAGATCGCGCCGCGCGTGCGCGACCTGATGCAGACCATCCTGGACCGCTACAAGGTGGGCGTGGAAGTCGTGGGCATCAACCTGCAGCAAGGCGGCGTGCGTCCGCCCGAGCAGGTGCAGGCCGCCTTCGACGACGTGCTGCGTGCCGGCCAGGAGCGCGAGCGCGCCAAGAACGAGGCCCAGGCCTATGCCAACGACGTGGTGCCCCGCGCAGCCGGCTCGGCGGCACGTCTGCTGGAAGAGGCCAATGGCTACAAGGCCCGCATCGTGGCCCAGGCCCAGGGTGATGCGCAGCGCTTCAGCTCGGTGTTCACCGAGTACCAGAAGGCGCCCCAGGTCACGCGCGACCGCATGTATCTGGAAACCATGCAGCAGATCTACGGCAACGTGACCAAGGTGCTGGTGGAATCGCGCCAGGGCTCCAACCTGCTGTACCTGCCGCTGGACAAGATCATGCAAGGCGTGAGCGGCAATGTGCCGGCAGCCGATGGCTCGGCTGCCCCCAGCACCCAGGCGCCTGCGCCTGCCGCCATTCCCGGCCTTTCGAACGATGCGCGCAGCCGCGACAGCAGTCGCAGCCGTGACCGCGAAGCACGCTGAGGAGCAGCCCAAGTGAACCGAGTTGGATTTTTCATCACCAGCATTCTTCTGGCGCTGGCGCTGCTCAGCTCCATGCTGTTCGTCGTCGATCAGCGCCAGTTCGGCGTGGTCTATGCCCTGGGTCAGATCAAGGAAGTGATCACCGAGCCGGGCCTGAACATCAAGATGCCGCCGCCGTTCCAGAACGTGCGCTACATCGACAAGCGCCTGCTCACACTGGACAGCACCGACACCGAGCCCATGCTCACTGCCGAAAAGCAGCGCGTGGTCATCGACTGGTACGTGCGCTGGCGCATCTCCGATCCGTCGGAGTACATCCGCAACGTGGGCCTGGATGAATCGGCCGGTGCCATGCAGCTCAACCGCGTGGTGCGCAACGCCTTCCAGGAGGAAATCAACCGCCGCACCGTGCGCGAGCTTCTGTCCAGCAAGCGCGACGCGCTGATGAACGACGTCAAGCGCGAAGTGCTGGAGACCGTGCGCGGCGCCAAGCCCTGGGGCGTGGACGTGGTCGATGTGCGCATCACGCGCGTGGACTATGCCGAGACCATCACGGAATCGGTCTATCGCCGCATGGAGGCCGAACGCAAGCGCGTGGCCAACGAGCTGCGCTCCACCGGCGCCGCCGAAGGCGAGAAGATCCGCGCCGAGGCCGATCGCCAGCGCGAGATCACCATCGCCAACGCCTACCGCGATGCCCAGAAGCTCAAGGGCGAGGGCGATGCGGAAGCCGCCCGCACCTATGCCGACGCCTTTGGCAAGGACCCGCAGTTCGCGCAGTTCTACCGCAGCCTGGAGGCCTACAAGTCCAGCTTTGCCAAGAAGAGCGACGTGCTTGTGCTCGATCCTTCGCAGACCGACTTCTTCAAGGCCTACCGCAACGGCGGCAGCTCTGGAAAGTAAGAACGCCTGAGCGGCAACGCCGCCCGGCCCATGCACGGCGCCCCTGTTGGGGCGCCGTTTTTTCTTGCGCTGCCGCTGGCGCCCGCACACCGAATCGATTCGGAATACCGAACGCTCCTCGCGGGCCTTGGGACACCCCCAATTTGGGCTGGCCCGCAACAGCCGGTAGAATCACGTTTTTAACAGCCTCCCCCTTTTTCCATGTCTGCTTGGGTCCTGCCGGATCACATCGCCGATGTCTTGCCTTCCGAGGCCCGGCACATCGAAGAATTGCGTCGAGGCCTGCTCGATACCGCACGTGGCTATGGCTATGAACTGGTCATGCCGCCCATGCTGGAGTACCTCGAATCCCTGCTCACCGGCACAGGGGAGGCGCTGGACCTGCAGACCTGCAAGCTCATCGACCAGCTGACGGGCCGCACCATGGGCCTGCGTGCCGATACCACGCAGCAGGTGGCTCGCATCGACGCCCATCTGCTCAACCGCAAGGGCCTCACGCGCCTGTGCTACTGCGGCCCCGTCGTCCATGCCCGCCCTGATCGTCCCCGCGCCACGCGTGAGCCGCTGCAGTTCGGTGCCGAAATCTACGGCCACCAGGGCATGGAAGCCGACCTGGAGGCACTGCACCTGGCGCTGGACTGCCTGCGCAGCGCGGGCGTCACCGACATCAACGTCGATCTGGCCGATGTGCGCATCGTGCGCAGCCTGCTGGCCGGCGTGATGGTGGACATGCAGGTGCTGCGCGGCGTGCATGCTGCGCTGGCCGCCAAGGATGCGAGCGAACTCGAGCGCCTCACCCGGGACTTCCCCGTCGCCTCGCGCGAAGGCCTGATGGCCTTGCTGCAGTTGTACGGCGGCATCGAGGTGCTGGACCGCGCCGAGAAGCTGCTGGCGCGCACGGCAGGCGTGCAGCCTCTGCTGGACCAGCTGCGCTGGCTGGCCCAGCGCCTGGAAGGCGTGAACGTGAGCTTTGATCTGGCCGATCTGCGCGGCTATGCCTACTACAGCGGCACGCGCTTCGCCATCTATGTTCCGGGTGCCAGCGACGCGCTGGTGCGCGGCGGCCGTTATGACGAGGTGGGCGCGGTCTTTGGCCGCAACCGGCCCGCCGCCGGCTTCAGCCTGGACATCAAGCAGCTCGTGGCCGTCGTGCCCGAGCGCCCGCTCAAGGCTGCCATCCGTGCGCCTTGGGGCGACGATCCCCAGGTGGCAGCCGCCATCGCGGCATTGCGCCGGCAGGGCGAGACCGTGGTCTGCGTGCTGCCAGGCCATGAAAGCGAAGTGGACGAGTTCCACTGCGACCGTGAGCTCGTGCAGGTTGCCGGGCAGTGGGCCGTGCAAGCCATCTGACGCATTTGTCAATTTCTTCGGATTTCATCGGATTTGAATATGAAAGCTACCAAAGGTCGCAACGTGGTCGTGGTCGGCACCCAGTGGGGTGACGAAGGCAAGGGCAAGCTGGTGGACTGGCTGACCGAAAGCGCCCAGGGCGTGGTCCGCTTCCAGGGTGGCCACAATGCGGGCCACACGCTGGTCATCAATGGTGTGAAGACCGCGCTGCACCTGATTCCCAGCGGCATCATGCGCCCCGGCGTGAAGTGCTATATCGGCAACGGCGTGGTGCTGTCGGCCGCCAAGCTGTTCGAGGAAATCGAAGGCCTGGAGAAGGCCGGCGTGCAAGTGCGCGACCGCCTGCGCGTGTCCGAAGCCTGCCCGCTGATCCTGCCCTTCCACTCGGCGCTGGACGTGGCGCGCGAAGCGGCGCGCGAGCAGGGCGGCGCCGAGAAGATCGGCACCACCGGCCGTGGCATCGGCCCCGCCTACGAAGACAAGATTGCCCGCCGCGCACTGCGCGTGCAGGACCTCAAGTACCCCGAGCGCTTCGCCACCAAGCTGCGCGAACTGCTGGCCCTGCATAACCACATCCTGGTCAACGTGCTGGGCTCGAAGAACTTCACCTTCGGTGACGCGCTCAAGCCGTACATCAAGGATGGCGAAGTGCAATTCGACGCGGTGTACGAAGAGGCCATGCGCCATGCGGAGCTGCTCAAGCCCATGATGGCCGATGTCTCCCGCGAGCTGAACGCCGCGCACGCCGAAGGCGCCAACCTGCTGTTCGAAGGCGCGCAGGGCACGCTGCTGGACGTGGACCACGGCACCTATCCCTACGTCACCTCGTCCAACTGCGTCGCCGGCAATGCGGCTGCCGGTTCCGGCGTGGGCCCTGGCATGCTGCACTACATCCTGGGCATCACCAAGGCCTACTGCACCCGCGTGGGCGGCGGTCCTTTCCCCACCGAGCTGGATTGGGAAAAGGAAGGCACGCCAGGCTGGCACATGAGCACCGTGGGCGCCGAAAAGGGTGTGACCACCGGCCGCTCGCGCCGCTGCGGCTGGTTCGACGCCGCGCTGCTCAAGCGCAGCGCCCAGGTCAACGGCCTGTCGGGCCTGTGCATCACCAAGCTCGACGTGCTCGACGGCCTGCAGGAACTGCTGCTGTGCGTGGGCTACGAGCTGGACGGCGAAAAGATCGACCTGCTGCCCATGGGCGCCGACGAGATCGCCCGCTGCAAGCCCATCTATGAATCCATCCCCGGCTGGACCGATTCCACCGTGGGCGTGACCGACTACGACAAGCTGCCGGCCAATGCCCGCCGCTATCTGGAGCGCATCGAGGAAGTGACGGGCGTGCCCATCGCCATGGTTTCGACCAGCCCCGACCGGGATCACACCATCCTGATGCAAAACCCCTACGCCGCCCAGTGAACTGCTGGCGTTTGAACCCCAAGATTGAACCAGGAGCCATTCCATGCTGACGGAAGACGGTCAACACCTGTATGTGAGCTACGACGAATACCACGGACTGATCGAAAAGCTCGCGATCAAAGTGCACCAGTCCGGCTGGGAATTCGACACCATTCTCTGCCTGGCCCGTGGCGGCCTGCGCCCCGGTGACATGCTCAGCCGCATCTTCGACAAGCCGCTGGCCATCATGTCCACCAGCTCCTACCGCGCCGAGGCCGGCACGGTGCAGGGCCATCTGGACATCGCGCGCTTCATCACCACGCCCAAGGGCGAGATTGCCGGCCGCGTGCTGCTGGTCGATGACCTGGCCGATTCGGGCCACACGCTGAATGCCGTGATCGCCATGCTCAAGACCAACTACCCGCCGATCACCGAGCTGCGCAGCGCCGTGATCTGGACCAAGGGCCTGTCGGCTTTCACGCCCGACTACTCGGTGGACTACCTGCCGACCAACCCCTGGATCCACCAGCCTTTCGAGCACTACGACACGCTGCGTCCCGAAAAGCTCATGGAAAAGTGGAAGATCTGAGAGCCGTTGCGCTTTCCAAGGTCCTTGCCTGCAAAGGGAGCCAACCGGCTCCCTTTGTCGTTGTGGCCTGCGTTTTCATGCGTTGTCGTCATGCCTTGATGCAAGTCATGGGTTGGCGCGCTTGTCGCGATATCTCGGGCCAACGTCGCGTAAATGTCGGTTTTTTGCACAGCTTCAAAAGCCGATGCCCTAGAGCGTCCGAGGGCTGAATGGCGCGGCTACACTGCGCAGATTCTCAGAAGGTGGTGCTTTGTGAAACGTCTTTCCGTCGGGCGCTTGGGCGCGGCTGTGGCTTTGGTTGTGGGCGGCGGTGCGCTGGCCTGGCTGGCCGTGGCGTCCCTGCCCGGATCCAAATCGGCCCGTGCGGCCTCAGCCACGCCTGCAGCCGTCCAGGCGCAGGCTGCATCGGCTCAGGCCGCTGCCGTTCCCGCCGCGCCTTCCGTGCCTGCGGCCTCTGCTGCCCCGGTAGCACCAGTTGCGCCTGTTGCGCCTGTTGCGCGTGTCACGCCGCCGCCGCAGACCCAGGGCCCCACGCCCATCTTCGTGCTCAACTCGCTCGATGCCAACATCAGCATCGTGGACCCGGTCACCTGGCAGGAGACGGCCCGCATTCCCACGGGCAAGGAGCCGCACCACCTCTACCTCACGCCTGACGAGAAATCGCTGGTCGTGGCCAATGCGCTGGGCGATACCCTGACCCTGGTCGATCCGCGCACGGGCGAGGTGCAGCGCGTGATCCGCGACATCATCGACCCCTATCACCTGCGCTTCAGCCCGGACATGAAGTGGTTCGTCACGGCGGCCAACCGCCTCAACCACATCGACATCTACCGCTGGGATGGCCAGAACCCGCAGTTGGTCAAGCGCGTGCCCACGGGCAAGACGCCCAGCCATCTCTGGATCGATGCCAGGAGCACGACCATCTATTCCACCATGCAGGACAGCGATGCCCTGGTGGCCATCGACATCGCCACGCAGACCATCAAGGCCCGCGTGCCCACCGGCCCCATGCCGGCCGATCTCTATGGCAGCCCGGACGGCACCAAGCTGTTCATCGGCCTGACCGGCAGCGATGGCGTGGAAGTGTTCGACATCACCGGCCCCGAGCCGCGCAGCGTGGCCCGCATCAAGACAGCCGCTGGCGCCCACGCCATGCGTGCCGCCGGCGATGGCCGCCACCTGTATGTGAGCAACCGCGTGGCCAACACCATCAGCAAGATCGACATGCAGACCAACCAGGTCGTGGCCAGCTACCCGGCCCCGGGAGGCCCGGACTGCATGGACGTTTCCGCCGACGGCCGCTACCTGCTGGTCAGCTCGCGCTGGGCGCGCAAGCTGTCGGTGATCGACACCGTCGAAAAGAAGGTGGTCCAGCAGGTCAAGGTCGGCAAGTCGCCCCACGGTGTCTGGACACTGGCCCACGCGCAGCGCTGATGGACCGCAGACTCTTTGCGCAATCGCTGGCTGGCGCCGCCGCCTTCAGCCTGCTGCGCCCCGCGATGGCCGCAGGGCAGGGCACGGGCTGCGCCAAGACCGTGTACCTGACGTTCGACACGGGCCACATGGGCATTGCCGACCTGGTGGCCGAGGTGCTCAAGCGCCATGGCGTGCCAGTGACCTTCTTTGCCGCCAACGAGCGCACGCAGCAAGGCGACGGCAGCCTGGGCGAGACCTGGGCGCCCTGGTGGCGCGCACGCGCCGCCGAAGGCCATGAGTTCGCCTCGCACACCTACGACCACATGTACTGGCGCGGTGATCTGCGTGCCTCGAAGAACGGTCCGGTCACGGGCTTTCGCGTGCGCCCCTCGGCCGGGCCACGCGCCAACGAGAGCTTCACGGTCGATGCGGCAGGCTATTGCGACGAGATCCGCAGGGCTGCACAGCGGCTGCAGCAGATCACCGGGCGCAAGCCCCTGCCGCTGTTCCGTGCGCCCGGCGGCAAGACCTCGCCCGCGCTGCTGGACGCCGCGCGGCAGGGCGGCTACATGCATGTGGGCTGGTCCAGCGCAGGCTTTCTGGGCGACGAGCTGCCCAGCGACCGCTACCCGAATGCGCAGCTGCTGGCCCAGGCGCTCAAGAACATCCGCAGCGGCGACATCCTGCTGGCCCATCTGGGCATCTGGTCACGCAAGGACCCCTGGGCACCGGCCGTGCTGGAACCTTTGATCACAGGCCTGCTCAAGCAGGGGTTCTGCTTCCGCACGCTGCGGGAGCATCCCGACTATCGGGATTGGATAGCAAAATTCGCATGACGTCCGCGCGCGCAGCGCGGCGGGCGATGGGAGCGTGGTGTGGACTGGTGGATTCAGTGGTTCGGTAATGCGCAGCAGCGCCTGTTCGAGGGCGTTGTCCAGCCTGTGCTCTTTTGGCTGGGACAGGCCAGCCTGCTGGAGGATGCCTACGACGCCACAGGCTGGCTGCTGGTGGGCCTGCTCCAGATCTTCATCATGGTGGCCGTGATCGCGCCGCTGCAGTACTGGCGGCCCGTCGAGCCCGTTACCGACCGGCGCGCCATCCATGTGGACATCATCTATACCGTGGTGCACCGGCTGGGCCTGTTCAGGCTGGCGCTGTTCTTCACGCTGGACCCGCTGTGGGACGAGCTCATGGGCCGCCTGCATGTCTGGGGCCTGCCGAGCTTTCACCTGGACGGTGTCTGGCCCGGCGTGACCGATCTGGCCTGGGTCAGCCTGATCATCTACCTGCTGGCCTTCGACTTCCTCGACTACTGGATACACCGGGGCCAGCACAGCATCGGCTGGTGGTGGAAGCTGCATGCGCTGCACCACTCGCAACGCCAGATGACGGTCTGGAGCGACAACCGCAATCACCTGCTCGACGATGTGATCCGCGACACCATCATCGTGCTCGTGGCCCAGTTCATCGGCGTGGCTCCAGGCCAGTTCGTGGCCATCGTGGCCTTCACCCAGCTCAGCGAGAGCTTCCAGCATGCCAACCTGCGCGTCTGGTTCGGCACCATCGGCGAGCGGCTGTGGATCAGCCCGCGCTTTCACCGCCGCCACCACGCCATCGGCATTGGCCACGAGCCCATGGCGCCCGTGCGCAACAAGAAGGCGCATGGCAACAACTTCGGCGTGCTCCTGCCCTGGTGGGACATGCTGTTCGGCACCGCCAATTTCGAGCTGCGCTTCGATCCCACCGGCGTGCGCGACCAGGTCCAGCCCAATGCCCAGGGCCAGCTGCGCGACTACGGCCAGGGCTTTTGGGCCCAGCAATGGCGTGGGTTCCTAAGGTTGATGGGTCGCGCTTGAGGCTGGGCTCGGGGTATGCTTGCCGGCATGGGCTTGCTACTCGATTCCTTCTGGCGTGCGACGGCGTATTGCCTGCATAAGCGGGTGATTGCATGGTCGCTGTTTCCCCTGCTCTTCATGGCCATCACGGCCTGGCTGCTGGGTTACTTCTTCTGGGCCGATGCCGTGGTCTGGACGGAAGGAGTCCTGCAGGGCGTGGGCTGGCTGCACACCGTCTGGTCCTGGATGGGCGTGCAATCGCTGCCCGAGCTGGTGGCGCCGGTGCTGGTCGTGCTCTCGGTCACGCCGGTGCTGGTCGTGGTCTCGCTGCTGCTGGTGGCGCTGTTCATGACGCCGGCCCTGGTCGAGCTGGTGGCGCAACGGCGCTTTCCGGCACTCGAGCGCAGGCAGGGAGCCACCCTGATCGGCAGCCTGCTGTGGTCGGCCGGCTCCTCGCTGATCGCCCTGATCGCGTTGCTGGTATCGGTTCCATTGTGGTTCGTGCCTCCCCTGGTGGTGGTGATCCCCCCGCTGATCTGGGGCTGGCTGACCTACCGCGTCATGGCCTTTGACGCGCTGTCTGCCCACGCCAGCAAGCCAGAACGCCGCAGCCTGTTCCTGCGCCACCGCCTGGCGCTGATGCTCATGGGCGTGGTCTGTGGCTACCTGGGGGCGGCTCCGGCCATTGTCTGGGCCTCGGGCGTGGTCTTCGTTGCAGCCTTCTGGATACTGATTCCAGTGGCCATCTGGATCTATGCGCTGATCTTCGCCTTCTCCTCGCTGTGGTTTGCCCATTTCTGCCTGGCGGCGCTGCAGCGCATGCGCGAGGAGGAGCCGGCGCTGCCCGAAGCACCCATCATTCCCTACGCTCCCGACGCGCCGCAAGGCTCCGGCACAGCCCCTGTTCCCCCCACCCCGCAAGAAAAGACCACATGACCCTTCAAGTTGGCGCACTCATCATCGGAGACGAAATCCTGTCGGGCAAGCGTGCCGACAAGCACCTTCCCAAGCTGATCGAGCTGCTGGGCGCGCGTGGCCTGTCCCTGGCCCATGCCGAGTACGTGGGTGACGATAGGGCACGCATCACCGACGCCCTGCGCCGCGCCTTCGCATCGCAGGCCGTGGTCTTCAGCTTTGGCGGCATAGGCGCCACCCCCGACGACCACACGCGCCAATGCGCGGCCGAGGCCCTGGGCGTGCCGCTGGCCCTGCACCCGGAAGCCGTGGCCCTGATCCGCGAGCGCATGCGCGATGTGGCCACCGAGGAAGGCAAGCCCTACGAGCCCCAGCGGGCCGACAACCTGCACCGGCTGCAGATGGGCAACTTCCCCGAAGGCGCGCGCATCATCCCCAACGTCTACAACAAGATCCCGGGCTTTTCCTGTTCGGGCGCCAGCGGCACGGTGCACTTCGTGCCCGGCTTCCCGGTCATGGCCTGGCCCATGGTCGAGTGGGTGCTGGAGCAGCGCTATGCCAAGCATTTCCACAGCACGGTGCAGCGGGAGCATTCGGTCATCGTCTACGGCGGCATGGAAGCCACGCTGACGCCGCTGATGGTGGCCATAGAGCGCGACCACCCGGGCGTCAAGGTGTTCAGCCTGCCCAGCGTGGATGATTCAAAGCACGGCCGGCACATAGAACTTGGTGTCAAGGGCGAAGCTGGTGCCGTCACCAAGGCCTGGCCCACGCTGCTGGAAGGTCTGCACTCATTTGGTGCAAGTCTTGGCCCTGAATTGGTGCGCAATATCTGATTTACGGCCCTTCATCCAAATCTGCACCGATTTGGTGAGTGGTCACTCGGGCCGGGCCAGGCTGCAATGTCATCCACAACGCCCACGCAAGGCGGCAGAATCACGGGGCTGGCGCGCCAAGCAGGTGCCAGTCTGCGGGCATGCACTCAATGGATGCAGCCTGGCACGCAAACTGCTTAAGAGTATTTATCTTTTTTGATCAGCCAGATTGGCAGGAGAGATCTGATGGCAAAGACCGTTGCAGACGTGTTGAACATGGTGAAGGAGAACGAGGTCAAATTCGTGGACCTTCGTTTTACGGACACCCGTGGCAAGGAGCAGCACGTCACGGTGCCGGTGTCGCACTTCGACGAAGACAAGTTCACCTCGGGCCACGCCTTCGACGGCTCGTCGGTGGCAGGCTGGAAGGGCATTGAAGCATCGGACATGCAACTGATGCCCGATCCCGCCACCGCGAACATCGACCCCTTCTTTGAAGAGACCACGCTGTTCCTGCAGTGCGATGTGATCGAACCCGGCGATGGCAAGGCCTACGACCGCGATCCCCGCTCGGTGGCCAAGCGTGCCGAAGCCTATCTGAAGGCCTCGGGCCTGGGCGATACCGCCTACTTCGGTCCCGAACCTGAATTCTTCATCTTCGACGGCGTGCGCTGGAACACCGAACCCGGCAGCACCTTCTACGAAATCGAAGAGTACGAAGCCCCCTGGAATTCCGGCGCCAAGTTCGAGTCCGGCAACCGTGGCCACCGTCCGCGCAACAAGGGCGGCTACTTCCCCGTGCCGCCTGTGGACAGCACACAGGACCTGCGCGCCGAGATGGTGCTGCTGCTCGAGCAGCTGGGCATTCCCGTCGAAGTGTTCCACCACGAAGTGGCTGGCGCCGGCCAGAACGAGATCGGCACCAAGTTCTCGACCCTGGTGGAGCGCGCCGACTGGACACAGGTCATGAAGTACGTGATCTGGAACGTGGCCAACACCTACGGCAAGACCGCCACCTTCATGCCCAAGCCCTATCCGGGCGACAACGGCTCCGGCATGCACGTGCACCAGTCCGTCTGGAAGGATGGCAAGAACCTGTTCGCAGGTGACGGCTATGCCGGCCTGTCCGACTTCGCGCTGTACTACATCGGCGGCATCATCAAGCACGCCCGTGCCCTGAACGCCATCACCAACCCCGGCACCAACAGCTACAAGCGCCTGGTGCCCGGCTTCGAGGCTCCGGTCAAGCTGGCCTACTCGGCCAAGAACCGCTCGGCATCGATCCGCATCCCCTACGTGGCCAACCCCAAGGGCCGCCGCGTCGAGGCACGCTTCCCCGATCCGCTGATGAACCCCTACCTGGGCTTCTCGGCCCTGCTGATGGCGGGTCTGGACGGCGTGGAAAACAAGATCCATCCCGGCGAAGCCGCGACCAAGGATCTGTACCACCTGCCCCCGGAAGAGGACAAGCTGGTGCCCACGGTCTGCCACAGCCTGGACCAGGCCCTGGAAGCACTGGACGCAGACCGTTCGTTCCTGACCAAGGGCGGCGTGTTCTCGGACAGCATGCTCGATGCCTACATCGAGCTGAAGATGGGCGAAGTGACCCGTTACCGTCAGGCCGTGCACCCGGTCGAGTACGACATGTACTTCTCGCTGTAAGGCGGGTCGGCAAAAAGGCGGCGCAAGCCGCCTTTTTTGCTTTCGGCCAGGACCTGGGTATGCTGGGCGTGGAACCAAAAGGGGTTGTCCCGCTCAAGAAATGACGTCCAGCCCGGAAGATGGAGCGATACTTGCCCGGACAAGCCGGGCCCTTCCGATCTGGCTACCCGAGGGAATGGAATGAAGAAACTGTTTGTGTCGCTGCTGCTGCCGCTGCTGTCGGCAGGAGCCTGGTCCCAGGACGTGATCTACCGCTGCGGCAACGAGTACACCAACAACGTCAGCCAGGCCAAGGCCAAGGACTGCAAGCCGGTGGACGGCGGGCATGTGACGGTGATCCATGGCGGCAGCAAGCCGGCGGCCTCGGGCGGCGGCCAGGCACCGCGCACCTCCGCCGCTCCTGCGGCAGGATCGCCCGCTCCGGCCAAGGTCAACAGCAGCGCCCAGAAGGCCCGCGACTCCGATGCGCGGACCATCCTCGAAAGCGAGCTGGCCCGCGCCCAGGAGAAGCTGACACAGCTGCGTCAGGAGTACAACGATGGCAATCCCCAGCGCACCGCATTGGAGTTGCGCAATCCCCAGGGCTATCTGGAACGTGTCGAGCAGCTCAAGAGCAGCATCTCGCGGCAGGAAGGCGATGTCGCCGGCATCCGCCGCGAACTGGATCGACTTCCCAAGAACTGACGGGCCCGAGCGGCCCATGCGAGCCCGGCCATGATCCAGGACGACCGGCCGGCGCCCCCGGCCTCCTATCAGGCGCTTGATCTGCTGTGCACGCTGATGACCGTGCTCGACGAGCAAGGCGCCGTGCTTTTCGCCAACGCGGCCCTTGAGAACGCATTGGGCCTGTCGCGCCGCATG
Source organism: Delftia sp. PX-1 (assembly GCF_055797465.1). Lineage (NCBI taxonomy): Bacteria > Pseudomonadati > Pseudomonadota > Betaproteobacteria > Burkholderiales > Comamonadaceae > Delftia > Delftia sp. PX-1. The sequence continues at coordinate 5,126,511 of NZ_CP184763.1, read as the reverse complement.
CTCGAAGGCAGCGAGCTGGCTGCCTGCTTCACCGAGCCGGCCTTGCTGGACAAGGCCTTGCGCGGCGCCCAGGACAACGACTTCGCCGCCCTGCGCTTCGAGGCCAGCCTGCACCGCGTGGGGGGCGATGCGCTTCCTGTGCACGTCACGGTTTCCCTGGCCGAGCGGCCCGGCCATGTGCTGGTGGAGTTCTGGCCGCTGGAGCAGCAGGCCCGCCAGGACCGCGAGGAGCGTTTGCGCGAGCAGGCCCAGGCGCACAAGGAGCTGATCCGCAACCTGGCCCACGAGATCAAGAACCCGCTGGGCGGCATCCGTGGCGCGGCCCAGCTGCTGCAGATGGATCTGGACGCGCCCGAGCTGCGCGAGTACACCGAAGTCATCATCCACGAGGCCGACCGTCTGCAGGCGCTGGTCGACCGGCTGCTGGCGCCGCACCGCCATCCGCACGAGGTCGGTGACGTCAACATCCACGAAGTCTGCGAGCGCGTGCGTTCGCTGGTGCTGGTCGAGCATCCTGCAGGGCTGACCATTACGCGCGACTACGACATCTCCATTCCCGAGTTCCGGGGCGACAGCGCACAGCTGATCCAGGCCGTGCTCAACATCGTCCAGAACGCGGCGCAGGCCTTGCACGAACGCATCGCTGCCGGCGATGCCGAGATCATTTTGAGAACCCGTGTGGCGCGCCAGGTAACTTTTGGTCGCCAACGCTACCGGTTGGCATTGGAATTGCATGTGATCGACAACGGGCCAGGCGTTCCCGATGCCATCAAGGAGCGGATCTTCTATCCGCTGGTATCGGGAAGGGATGGCGGTTCGGGACTGGGGCTGACGCTGGCGCAGACCTTCGTGCAGCGCCACCAGGGGCTGATCGAATGTGAAAGCCAGCCGGGCCGCACGGATTTCCGCATCCTCATTCCCCTGCCTTGAGGCCCACGGAAGTCAACACTGCAACAAGGGAAGGAAGCACCACCAATGAAACCGATCTGGATCGTGGATGATGACCCTTCCATCCGCTTCGTGCTGGAAAAGGCACTGGGCCGGGAAGGCTGGGCAACGCGCAGCTTCGTTCAGGCGCGCGACGTGCTCACGGCACTGTCCGATGTCGATGCCAGCGACCCGGCGCGCCAGCCACCACAGGTGCTGGTCAGCGATATCCGCATGCCCGGCGGCTCCGGCCTGGAACTGCTCGAGCAGATCCGCGCCCAGCAGCCCGGCCTGCCCGTCATCATCATGACCGCGTACTCCGACCTGGACAGTGCCGTCTCGGCCTTCCAGCGCGGAGCCTTCGAGTACCTGCCCAAACCCTTTGACCTGCCCAAGGCGGTGGAGCTCATCCGCCGCGCGGTCGAGGAAAGCCTGCGCGAGGACGTGGCCGAGGCACAGGCCCCGCTGCAGGCCGAGATGCTGGGCCAGGCGCCTGCCATGCAGGACGTCTTTCGCGCCATCGGCCGGCTCAGCCAGAGCCAGGTCACGGTGCTGGTCACGGGCGAGTCGGGCTCGGGCAAGGAACTGGTGGCGCGCGCGCTGCACAAGCACTCGCCCGTGGCGGGCGGCCCCTTCGTGGCCATCAACACCGCCGCCATCCCCAAGGACCTGCTGGAGTCCGAGCTGTTCGGCCACGAGCGCGGCGCCTTCACGGGCGCACAGACCCAGCGGCGCGGCCGCTTCGAGCAGGCCGAGGGCGGCACGCTCTTTCTCGATGAAATCGGCGACATGCCTTTCGACCTGCAGACGCGCCTGCTGCGTGTGCTGTCGGACGGGCATTTCTACCGCGTGGGCGGCCACCAGGCCGTCAAGGCACATGTGCGCGTCATCGCCGCCACCCACCAGGACCTGGAGCAGCGCGTGCGCAACGGCGCCTTCCGCGAGGATCTGTTCCACCGCCTCAACGTCATCCGCCTGCGCCTGCCCGCGCTGCGCGAGCGCAACGAAGACGTGCCCATGCTGGCACGCCACTTCCTGCAGCAAAGCGCGCGGCAGCTGGGCGTGGAGCCCAAGCGCATGGGGGTCGATGCCATGCAGCGGCTGCAGTCGTTCGCCTTTCCCGGCAACGTGCGCCAGCTGGAGAACATCTGCCACTGGCTGACCGTCATGGCGCCAGCCCAGGTCATCTCGGTCAAGGACCTGCCTCCCGAGGTGCTGGGCGAGGCCGCGCCACCCGTGGGCGGCGGCAGTGCCGGCGTGCCCGCACCGGTGGTGCTGTCGCATGCGCCGGCCGTGGCGGAAGAGGGAGTGGGCCGCATCGCCATGCCAGCCCCGTCGCTGGCCCAGCCGCATGACGGGGGACTGGCCACGTCCGACCTGGACTGGGTGCATCTGCTGGGGCAGCAGGCGCGCCAGCTGCTGGAGCACACCCAGGCCCAGGGGCATGGCGAGGTCTGGGACCAGCTGTCCCGCCGTTTCGAGGCGCAGTTGATCCGCTCGGCCCTGGCCGTCACCCACGGCCGCCGGGTCGAGGCCGCCCAGCGCCTGGGCATTGGCCGCAACACCATCACCCGCAAGTTGCAGGAGCTGGGCATGGACGAGGACGCCTTCGAGTAAGGCAAGCCGGCGGGCGGCCGGGCCCTTGCCTTGGCAAGGGTCCGGCTCCTACAGGCCGGCGCCCGGGGTGCTGACGGGCCGGGCCGCCCGGGCTTGGGACAATGGAGTCCTCTTCGCTGGAACGGCCTACGTCCCGACCTATCGTGCCCACAGTCCTCTCCAATCTCTGGCAAAAAGCCAAGCCCGCTCGTCCGGGCCTGATGTACCCATCGACACCGCGCACGCTTGGCGAGCCGGTCGATGCGTACTGGCATGACCGCTACTTCCTGGAGCCTTACTTCGTTGCAGGGCGTGGTTACGACCAATACCGTCCCGCCTACGCACTGGGCTGGAAAGCGTCACTTGAACCCGAGCACGCGCAGCAGGATTTCGACGATGTCGAATTCGAGCTCGAAGAGCGCTGGGAGCAGGTTCGGGGCAGCAGCCTGCTGCGCTGGAGCCAGGTACGCGAGGCCGTCGAGGCCTCATGGCTGCAGGCGCGCCAGCGCACGCCCACACAGCCAGTGGCCACCACGCTGGAATTGCAGAGCACGGCCCTGCTCAATGCCGTGCTGGCCCTGGGCCGCCAGGCCCATGCACGCCTGGGTGAATGCATGGATCCCATGCCCCAGGGGCTGATCGGACAGGTGCTGGCGCGGCACTTCAATGCCAGCCAGATCCTCGTCGAAGACCTGGAACGCGCCATCGGCTCCAGCGGCGGCGTGGTCCTGCCCGTGCGGGACAGCCGTGCCGCACTGCGTCGCAACGCCTTCTGGGACGGCTTGCTGGGCAGGGAAGAGGGCGCGGACTACGTGCTGGACCAGGCCGAGTCCTGCCAGCAGCAATGGCTGAGCGCCTATGAGGCTGCTGAGCAGTCCCGTCTGCCGGCGCCACTCAGCGAAGTTCTGCATCGCCAGTCCCTGATGCTGCGCGGGCAGATCGAGGCCATCCACTGGCTGCGCCGGTACATGCTGTAGCGCAAGTCTGAAAACCTAGCCCAATGTCACGACGACCGGCGCATGGTCGCTGGGCTGAGGGTTCTTGCGCGGCGCGCGGTCCACGATGCAGGCGGTGACGCTGGGACGCAAGGCCTCGCTGACCAGGATATGGTCGATGCGCAGGCCCCGGTTCTTCTGGAAACCCAGCATCCGGTAGTCCCACCACGAATAGCTTTTCTCGGGCTGGTCGAACATGCGGAAGGCATCGGTCAGGCCCAGCTGCAGCAGCGCCTGGAAATGCGTGCGCTCTTCCACCGTGTGGTGGATCGTGTCCTTCAGGCCGATGGGATCGTAGGAGTCGCGGTCCTCGGGGGCCACGTTGAAGTCGCCCACCAGCACCAGGCGCGGATGGGCTGCCATCTCGCTTTTCACCCAGTCCTGCAGCGCCTGCAGCCAGCGCATCTTGTAGGCGAACTTGTCGGTGCCCGGCGCCTGTCCATTGACGAAGTAGCCGTTGATCAGGCGCACCGGGCCGCCTTCGGCATCGAGGGTGGCGGCAATGATGCGGGCCTGCTCGTCATCCAGGCCCGGGATATTGCGCACCACGTCGTGCACCGGCGTGCGCGTCAGCCAGGCCACGCCGTTGTAGGTCTTCTGTCCATGGCTGACCGCGTGGTAGCCGGCCTCCTGCAGCGCCTGCAGCGGAAACTTGTCGTCGGTGAGCTTGAGCTCCTGCAGCGCCAGCGCATCGACAGGGTTGGCCTGCAGCCAGGCCAGCACCTGCGGCAGGCGCACGGACAGGGAATTGACGTTCCAGGTGGCGATTTTCATTTGAAGAATGGTCCTTTGATTTGATTGTCGCATCACGGGTGGCAAGGCTACGATCCCGATGCTGATCTGCCTGGAGGAGCTTTTGGGAGGGCACATCAGAACCGTCACACTCCATCGACAAGACTATTCAAGATGATGAACTGGCTCTCACAAGCCGCGCCCTGGCTGGCGCTGCTGGGCGCGATTCCCTTGCTGTATGCGCTCTCGCTGCTGCTGGCCACTTTGAACTGCATGCGCCTGCGCCTGCGTGCTGCGCCCATGGCCGTGGTGGAGCGCCAGGCACTGGAGCCCGAATCACGGGCGGTGCTGGATGCCATGCGGCCGGAGTTGCAAGCCTTGGGCTTCACCTGGTGTGCCAGCCTGCAGGGCACGCATCCGCAGGCCATGGATCCCGACCTTCCTCTGGAGGTGGACTTGTTCGTCCATGCCGACGGGCGGGCCTGGGCGATGGTCCAGGCCGAACAGGCGGGAAGCGCCAGGCATGGCCGCACCGTGGGCTCCGTGACCTGGCTCACATTCTTTGCCGACGGGCGCAATTGGATGGGCTTCAATGGCCTGCCTCAGACAAGCCTGCCTGCGCCGCCCGGCTGGACCTACCTGGACGATGCCCAGCCCGATACCGCATCGGCCTGGGCCGCCTACGCCGAGCGCCTGTCCGGCGACCGGGCTCCCGTGGTCCAGGGCCTTGACCAGGCGGTACAGCGCCTGGATGAGTGGGGCCGGAGCCAAGTCCCTGCACTGGTGGCCCAGGGCCGTGCGCTGCCTGCCGGGCCCGGATTCTGGCGGCTCAGTTGGCGCGAGTCGCTGCGGTTGGCCTGGCGCGCCTTGCGCCAGGTGCGCAAGGAAGACAGGGCGGTGCCCGCCAGCCCATCTGCCGGCGCATGCCTTCATGGGCCGCAGGTCCGGCAAGTGTCCGAGGCGCTGCGCTTTCGCTACCAGAAAGCCGTGCAGCGCGGGCTGGGCATGGCGCACAACCGCCACCGCAGTTTCTGGATCACGGCGGCGCTGTTCCTGGCAGCAGGCGCCGTGCTGTTTTCATGGGACATGGCGTGGATGCTTCTGGTGGTGATCGCCGTGCATGAAGGAGGGCATTGGCTGGCCATGCGCTGGGCGGGCTACCAGCGTCAATCCGTCTTCTTCATTCCAGGCCTGGGCGGCATGGCCACCGGAGAAAAGGCGGACGCCACGCCGCTGCAAAAAGTGGGCGTCTATCTGGCCGGTCCCATGCCTGGGCTGTTGCTGGCTGTGGGAGCGCTGGCTGCCGTAGGCTGGGGCCTGCTCCCGCAGCCACCCGCCTGGACCATGCAATTGCTGCTGCTGACCCTGGTCGTCAACGCATTCAACCTGTTGCCCCTCACGCCTTTGGATGGCGGCCGCGTGGTGGAGAGCCTGCTGTTCGCTCGCCTGCCCGCAATGCGGCTGGTGTTTGCACTGGCGGGCATGGCCGCGCTGGGTGGGCTGGCCTGGTTCAGCCGGGACCCCCTGATCTCCATCCTCACCGGCGTGCTGCTGATGGGGCTGCCATGGCAATGGCGTGTGATGCAACTGGAGCGGGCCGTGCATCGCACCCTGCACACGCTTCCTCAACAGGAGGCATGCCAGGCCCCGGTCAGTGAGGCCGATGCCGTACACCGCGCATTCGGCGTGCTGCAGCAACCCGCTTTTGCGCGCTGGCCCTTTGTCCGGCGCGCGGCCGCTGCAGGCGCACTGCTGCCCTCCTTGCAATCGCGTGCGCCCGGTTGGGCCGAAGGCGCAGCGGGCCTGGCAATCTACCTGGCCTGCCTGCTGCTGCCGGTGGCCATGGTCATGGGCATTCATCAAGCTGCGCCGCAGGGGCGGCAGGTTCTTGCTGCGCTGTGGGATGTGGAGCTGTCTGCCCGCCGTGATTACGTACCGGAGCAGCACCTGGCCGCGATCGAGGCCCGCCTGGCCCAGGCCGACCAACTGCCCCCGTCTGCCCAAGAGCAACGGGTGGAGATCTACCTGGAAGCCGCCGGGGAACTGCAACTCATGGACGACCATCCTCTGGCCGAGGCGCGCGCCAAAGCACTTTACCAATCGGCCTGGGCGATGACGCAGTCCCGGGCACAGAGTGATCTGCAGCGTGCCCTTGCATTGAAAGGCATGGCCGACACGGCGGATACCGCCGAGCAGGCAACGAATTTGCGCCAGCGACTGGTGGCCGACCTGCAGGACGTGCCAGGCCCTGCACGCCGGGTGCTGGCCAGCGTGCAGGAAGTTCTTGCGTTCTGGGGACCGCCTGATCAGACCGTGGCGCAAAGGCTTGATCGGATGGTGCAAGCCGTGGAGATCCGCCGCGCCGACGCCGATGCGCCGGACGATTTCCTGCTGCTGCACGCGCGCATCAAGCTCGCCCGGTTGCTGGATGCCAGCGGCCACCCCGAAGCGGCGCAAGCCCAGTTGCAGGCCAATGTGATCGCGCTCCAGGCCGCGCTTCAGGCAGCGCCGCAAGCTGCACATGCCGTGACTGCGGATTCGGCTCAGCGCCGTGAATGGAAAATCTTCTCATTGATGCAGGCCGAAACCCTGCATGCCCGGTTCATGGCCGAGCACGGCCAGACTGGCGCTGCCGTGGCACTGGCCCGCCAAAGCGTGGAGCGCACCCCGCCGAAGAAGGCCGGCCACTACGCCTCCCAGGACAGCTGGATCGCCTGGCTCTGGATTGCCATAGGCATAGGTGATGCCGCTGAAGTGCGCCAGGCCCTGGCGCAACAGCTGCCTGCACCCCGTGCATATGCCGAAATCGGAATCGCCCAGGCCCGGCTGGCCGCCGCGCAACTGCTGAACGACGATGCCCTGCGCCTGCAGGCACTGGCCGCGCTGCAACCGCTGTCCCAGGCGCGCCACGTTGCGCTTTGCAGGCGCCCGCGCGTGGCGCGCGACCTTCATAGCGACTGGCAAAACCTGGAGCGCAGGCTCCAGCACGAGTCTGCGCAGGCCGCAGGACTGTGCCCCTGATAGGTATCGTCGGGGAGGGCGCGCGCATGCCGGCAGCGCAGGGCCAGCTATCCGCAGGCCCTGATGAAACCCTACCGAAAGAGAGAGCGCCGGGCCCTGCCCGCAGCATACGCAAATGCTTGATCTACTCGTCATTCACGCCACGCTGCCCGATGGCCGCCAGGACATGTCCATCGCCTGCCTCGCCACGACCTTCATGGCACCGGGCAGACCTTGAATCAGATTGATCTGATTTCATCTCGGATGAAAGGTCCCTATGATTGAAAATTTACCAAGGAAATGCGGCCTTGGAATTTTTTATTATCCGGAGGTATTCAAAATGCATATATTCGCAGGTGCTTTTTGCAGAATAAACAAGGCTGTCATGATATTTATTTTGGCAATGATGGCCACCTCCGCATGGTCCCAATGCGAAATTAAAGATACAAGTGATGGGGCAGGCTATTACAAGTATGTGTTCAGTAATTTCAATCCCCCAGAATTCAATCCCACTGTGGCCAAGAACACGGTGATTTACTCAAAAGCCGCTGTGGCGGTACTGAGTAATGGGGTTGGCAAGAGATTGATGAATTGTAAGCAACGGGTCATGGGCTATAGCGTAGGTAAATCTACACCAGTCAATAATATATACCCGACGACAGTCGAGGGTATTGGAATGAGGGTTTCGACTATACATGGTGCTGCGCCTGTAAGTACTTCGGAGCATTCCGATCACCCCGGATCTTTTGCATATCAATTTTCCGATGTCAAAGTTGAGTTGATCAAGACCGCAGATGGCGATATCACTGCAGGTGGCGTGCTGGACAGCGATTTCCTGTACGAACGCGCGACTGATGCATCTGGCCAGATTCTCGCTCAATACAGCTTTTCCTCGCCCGTCGTCCTCCGGCCCAGGGTGCCCACTTGTACCCCACAGGCGCCGGAGCCCGTGCGCATGGCCCAGACTGTCGCTCAAAAACTCACCTCAATCGGCTCCACCGGTGCTCCCCGCTCCTTCCTCATCTCGTTGTTGTGCAAGGGCGGCATTCCAGGTTCGTTGACCAACGCCTATGTCACCCTGACGGATGTGGCAAATCCTGGAAATATCGGGAATGCTCTGACCCTGTCGAAAACCTCGGTGGCAAAAGGTGTGGGTGTGCAGATCCGCAAGGATGACCAGATACTGGGCTTTGGCCCGGACTCCAATGCCGCCGGCAACAGGAATCAATGGTTTGCAGGGTCTGTTGCCTACGGGCAGGAGCGGTTGGATATCCCGCTGACGGCGCGCTATGTCAAGACCGGAGAGAACGTGACCATAGGCAGTGCCAATGCGGCGGCGACCTTCACCATCAGCTACCAGTAGTTCCCCCTGATCCCTTGCGCTTTCGGTCTGACCGCTGCCAGGCCATTCAGCGTGGTCAGGCAAGTCTGCGGGTGCGCGGCCATGCCCGCAGAATACGCAGATGCTTGATCTACTCGTCATTCACGCCACGCTGCCCGACGGCCGCCAGGACATGTCCATCGCCGTGCAGGGCGGGCGCATCGTCGAGGTCGCGGCCGGTCTTTCGGCGCCCGCCCATCAGGTCATCGATGCGCAGCACCAGCTGGTGTCGCCGCCCTTCGTCGATCCGCATTTCCACATGGATGCCACGCTGAGCCACGGCCTGCCGCGCGTCAACCGCAGCGGCACGCTGCTGGAGGGCATAGCGCTGTGGGGCGAGCTCAAGCCGCTGCTCACGGCCGAGGCGCTGATCTCGCGCGCGCTGGAGTATTGCGACTGGGCGGCGGCCAAGGGGCTGCAGGCCATCCGCAGCCATGTGGATACCAGCGATGCCCGCCTGCTGGCCGTCGATGCGTTGCTGGAGGTCAAGCGCCAGGTGGCTCCCTATATCGACCTGCAGCTGGTGGCGTTTCCGCAGGACGGCGTGCTGCGCTCGCCCGGCGGCGTCGCCAACCTGCGGCGGGCGCTGGACAAAGGCGTGGACGTGGTGGGTGGCATTCCCCACTTCGAGCGCACCATGGCCGAGGGTGCCGACAGCGTCAGGCTGCTGTGTGAGCTGGCGGCCGAGCGCGGCCTGCTGGTGGACATGCACTGCGACGAGTCCGACGACCCGCTGTCGCGCCACATCGAAACCCTGGCCTTCGAGGCGCAGCGCCTGGGCCTGCAGGGCCGCGTCACGGGCTCGCACTGCACCTCCATGCACAGCATGGACAACTACTACGTGAGCAAGCTGCTGCCGCTGATCGCCGAAAGCGGCGTGGCCGTGATTGCCAATCCGCTGATCAACATCACGCTGCAGGGCCGCCAGGACAGCTATCCCAAGCGCCGCGGCATGACGCGCGTGCCCGAGCTGCTGGCCGCAGGCGTCAACGTGGCCTTCGGCCATGACTGCGTGATGGACCCGTGGTACGGCATGGGCTCGGGCGACATGCTGGAGGTCGCCCACATGGGCCTGCATGTGGCGCAGATGACCGGCCAGGACGGCATGCGCGACTGCTTCGACGCCGTGACCACGCGCGCGGCGCGTGTGATGCACCTGGACGGCTATGGCATCGAGGCCGGCTGCGATGCCAGCTTCGTGCTGCTGCAGGCGCGCGATGCGGCCGAGGCGATACGGCTGCGCGCCACGCGCCTGAAGGTGTTCCGCAAGGGCCGGTTGCTGGCCGAGGCGCCTGCTGCAACGGCTGCGCTGCATCTGCCGGGCCGCCCGGCAAGAATCGACTGGCGGCGCTGAACCGCAGCTGAACCGGCGCCGGCCTCAGGCGCCGGCCAGGCTGGCCTCGCGCACGATGGTCTGCAGGGCCACCAGGTCCCTGACCACCAGGCCCTGGGCTTCCACGCGAATGCAGGCGTCGCGCTCCATGCGCTTGAGCTCCTGGTTCACGCGCTGGCGCGAGGCGCCCAGCAACTGGGCCAGCTCCTCCTGCACCAGTTGCAGGCCTATGCGCAGCTCGCGCGGGTCGTCCAGCACCTGTGTGCCGTAGCTGCGCGACAGGTGCAGCAGCTGCTTGGCCAGGCGTGCGCGCAGGGGCAGGGTGTTGAGGTCTTCCACCAGCCCGTAGGTCTGGCGTATGCGGTGGGCCTGCAGGCGCAGCAGGGCGTCGTAGAACTCCACATGCGTGGCCAGGATGGCGTGAAAGCTCTCCTTGTCCACGCACAGCAGCGTGGTGTCGCCGTGGGCATAGGCATCGCGCGTGCGGGGCTCGTCAAGAAAGGTGGACATGGCACCGAACCAGGCACCCGGCTCCACATAGGCCAGCGTGGTCTGCCGACCCGACAGGCTGGTCGAGCTCATGCGCACGGCGCCCTGCGCACAGGCATACCACCTGTGCGGCACATCGCCGCGTGCATAGATCAGTGCCCCGTCCTTGAGCCGCCGGACCGTGGTCTGGCGCAGGATGTCATGGCGCAGCGAGGGCGAAAGGCTGCAGAACCACTGGCCGGAATTGATGGCCTCGCGCTCGGCGGGGGTGAGCATGGGCTCGTGGGTACTCGTTTGCAAACCGCTTGTCTCCAATCGGCCGCAATTTTAGGGCGTGCGGGCCTGCGGATAGGCGTGCAATTGCTCGCGCAGCAACTGCACGAAGCAGTCAGCCCTTTCGGTGGGGGCGTATTGGGGCGGCAGGGCCAGCACCACCTCCACCGCACAGGCTGGCAGCAGTGGCAGCACACGCAGGTCGCGCGCGAACACCGAGGCCACGTAGGGGTTGACCACGCCCAGCCCCAGCCCTTGGGCGGCCAGGGTGCAGATGGTGGAGGAGTAGGTGGTCTCCATGGTGGAGCCGGCTTCTATTCCGTGTTCCTGCATGGTGCTGCGCAGTTGCAGGTAGATGTCGTCATCGGCGTTGAGCGTCAGCAGCAGCTGGCCCTGCAGATCGCGCACATGCAGCCGCGTGCGCGTGGCCAGCGCATGGTCCGGGTGCATGACGCAGACGGCGCGGCTGCGGTGCAGCACGGTGGCATCCAGCTCGGGCGTGCTCAGCGCCATGGTGCTGACCACCAGGTCGAAGTGGCCATGCAGCAGGCCCTCGCGCAAGGGCGTGGAGCCCAGGGTCTGCAGGCTGATGTGGGTGCCCGGGTAGCGCTGCGCGAAGCTGCGCACCACGGCCGGGATCACGCTCAGGCCCAGGGCCGGCGTGCAGCCTATGCGCAGCGTGCCGGCGCCGGACTTGCGCAGTGCGGCCAGGTCGCGCTCTATGCGCTCGCGCCCCAGGAAATGCTGCTGCACGGTGGCGAACAGTTCCACGGCCTCGGCCGTGGGGCGCAGCCGGCCCTTGTGCATGTCGAACAGCTTGAGCCCTGCGGCCGCCTGCATCTGGGCCAGCAGCCGGCTGACCGAAGGCTGCGTGGTGTGCAGCAGCCGCGCGGCGGCCGTGGTGGTGCCGGTCTGCATGACGGCGCGGAAGGCCTCGATCTCTCGGGAGCTCAGGGGTCTGGACATGGCGATTCGGTCCTGCTCGGGGTGTCTGGCAATGTATATCTTTTCTGTATAGAGGCCACGGAAAAATGCATTTTTCCAAAGATGCCCGGCTTTCTACACTGGCCTCATTGCATCGTTTGCCCAGGCGCGGCAGCGCCATCGAAAGGATTCCATGATCAAGACAAGCGCAGGCCGCAAAGCCGCCATGCTCGCTGTGGCCATCTCCGCTTCGTTGGCTGGCACGGCACCAGTCGCCGCCATCGCGCAGGATGGCTTTCCCCAGCCGGGGCGCCAGCTGCGCATCATCGTGCCGTTCACTGCAGGCGGCAGCTCCGACGTGCAGGCACGCATGCTGGCCGACCGCCTGAGCCGGCTCTGGGGCCAGCCGGTGGTGGTGGAAAACAAACCCGGCGCGGGCGGTCATCTGGGAGGCCGATATGTGGCCGATCAGCCGGCCGACGGCTACACGCTGATGGTGGGCTCCATCGGCCTGCATGCCGCCTATGGCGTATACAGCAAGCTGGCCTATGACCCCGCAAAGGATCTGCGCGTGGTGACCGTGCTGGCCGAGATGCCGCATGTGGTGGTGGCCACGCCCAGCCTTGCCGCCAGCAACCTGGCCGAGCTGACGGCGCTGGCCAAAAAGGCGCCTGGCACGGTCAACTTCGGCTCGGCCGGCGTGGGCTCGTCGGTGCACATGATGGGTGAGCTGTACAAGCTTCAGGCGGGCGCGCCCATCGTGCACGTGCCTTATCGCGGCAGCTCGGCCGCGATCAACGACCTGCTGGGCGGCCAGATCCAGCTCATGTTCGAGAACCCGCCCACGGTGCTGTCGCACATACGCGGCGGCAAGCTCAAGGCGCTGGCCGTCACGGGCAGCCAGCGACTGCCGGCCCTGCCGGACGTGCCCACGGCGGCCGAGTCCGGGCTCAAGGACTTTGTGGCCACCTCCTGGACCACTGTGGCCGTCTCCTCCAAGGTGCCCGAGGCCATCGTCAAAAAGCTCAATGACGACATCCGAAAGGTCGTGGCCACACCCGAGTTCCGCAAGGGCCTGCAAGAGCAGGGCATGAGCGCCGTCGCCAACAGCCTGCCTGAGGCGCAATCCTTCGTTGCCCGCGAAAAGCAGCGCTGGGACCGCGTGATCGCCGAAGGCCACATCTCCGCCCAATGAAACGCTCCATGATTTCGAACACCCCCGCATCCTTCGTCCCCTGCCGCCGCCTGGGCGATGGCCGCCAGCACCACTTCTTCGGCTACTACAACAAGTCCAGCTGGGACCGCAGCAATCGCCTGGTGCTGGCGCAGCAAACGCCGTGGATGGACCAGTACCTCACGCCCCAGGCGCGGGCGTCCATCGGCTACTTCGATACCGAAAACGGCGACCGCTTCCACGCCGTGGGCGAGACCGGCGCCTGGAACTGGCAGATGGGCAGCCAACTGCAGTGGCTTGACGGGCTGGCGGGCCGCCAGCTGATCCACAACGACAGGACGGCAGATTCCGGGGGGCGCTATCCGGGGTTCGGCTCCGTGGTCATCGATGTGGACAGCGGCGAGCGGCGCACCCTGCCCATGCCTGTGTATGTGGTGGCGCCCAGCAGTGCCTGGGCGCTGTGCGTGGACTACCGGCGCCTTTACATCACGCACGAAACCATTGGCTACAGCGAAGAGGGTGGTCCTTTCGCGTTGCCCCTGGCGCCCGAGGACGACGGCATCTGGCGCATGGAGGTCGCGACGGGCGAGGCAAGGCTGCTGGCCAGCTATGCGCGCCTCAAGGCATTTCATCACCGCACATCGATGGACAAGGCCATCCACTGGGTCAGCCATATCGAGGTCAACCCGTCTTCCTCGCGCATTCTTTTCCTGCACCGCTGGACCGAACGCGTCAAGGACGAAACCTGCTTTCTGCACCGCCTCATCACCATGGCGCCTGATGGGTCCGACATGCGCCTGCTCGAATGCTCGGACCATCCGCTGCCCCAGCTGGCCGACGACTTCGACCCGATGGCCGTGGGCACGTTCGACTACGAAAAGTCCGAATACCAGATCTCGCATCCGCTATGGCAGGACGACAGCCACATCATTGTGTGGGGCCCGCATGCCGGGGAGATCCACTATCACCTATATGACGATGTGGAGGGCGGTGACGTGCAGGTGGTGGGCGCAGGCGTGCTGGTGGAGAACGGCCACATGAGCTTCTCGCCCGTGGACACGCGCTGGCTGCTCAGCGACACCTATCCCGACGACCGAACGCACGAGCGCTTCCTGTTCCTGTACGACATGCACACGGGCGAGCGCCACGACCTGGGCAGCTTCTACGCCTCTCCCGATCTCAGCAAGGAAAACCGCTGCGACCTGCACCCGCGCTGGAGCCGTGACGGGCGCCAGGTCTGCATCGACTCCGTGCACGAGCACCAGCGGCAGATGTATGTGCTGGATGTGTCGGGGATCGTGGGGGCCCCGAGATAGCTATTTGCGGGGCCTTGGAACCTCAGTGCCTCCAGCGCAGCACCAGCGGATCGAGCCGCCGCGCAATGTCCAGCAGCTGGCGGCGCACCTCGGGGTGCATGGGCGGCCAGGGCGCGCGCGGCGCGTCGCAGGCGATCACGCCGCCGGCCTTCATCAGCGCCTTGGCGGCCAGGAAGCCGGCCTGGCGGTTTTCGTGGTTGATCAGGGGCAGCCAGCGCTGGTAGAGGGCGAATGCGGTGTCGGGGTCGCCGTTTCTGTGGGCTTCGATGATGGGGCGTATGCCGTCGGCAAAGCCGCCGCCCGTCATGGAGCCCGTGGCACCGGCTTGCAGGTCGGCCAGCAGGGTGATGGCTTCCTCGCCGTCCCAGGGGCCTTCGATGGCCTCGCCGCCCAGGGCGATGAGTTCGCGCAGCTTGCCGGCGGCGCCTGAGGTTTCCATCTTGAAGTAGCAGACCTGCTCGATCTCGCGGGCCATGCGCGCGAGGAAGGCGGGGGACAGCGGCGTGCCTGCGGCGGGCGCATCCTGCACCATGATGGGAATGGCGATGGCATCGGACACGGCCTGGAAGAAGCCCTGGATCTGGGCCTCGCCGAAGCGGAAGGTGGCGCCGTGGTAGGGCGGCATGACCATCACCATGGCCGCGCCCATGTCCTGCGCGCGGCGGCTTCGCTCGGCGCACACGCGCGATGAGGTGTGCGTGGTGGTGACGATCACGGGCACACGGCCCGCCACATGTTCCAGCGCCGTGCGCGTGAGGGTCTCGCGCTCGTCATCGGCCAGCAGGAACTGCTCGGAGAAGTTGGCCAGGATGCACAGGCCGTCCACGCCCGAGTCGATCATGAAGTCCAGGCAACGCTTCTGGCTGGCCAGGTCCAGCGTGCCGTCCTCGTGAAAGGTGGTGGGTACCACGGGGAAGATGCCGCTGTAGCGCGGCCGAGAAATTCCGGGCATGGCGTGCTCCCTCATTCGACGATGCGGAACTGGTCCAGGTACTCGGTCTTGAGCGTGAGGCCCAGGCCCGGCACATCGTCCCTGAGCTGCAGGAAGCCGTTCTCGGCCACGGGCTCGCCGTCGAAGATGTACCAGAACAGCTCGTTGCCCACTTCCACGTCGAAGATGGGGAAGTACTCGGCCATGGGCGAGGCCAGCGTGCTCATGGTCAGGTGGTAGTTGTGCATCTGGCCCGCATGCGGGATCACGGGCACGCTGAACGCCTCGCACAGCGCATTGATCTTGTGCGCGGCCGTGATGCCGCCCACGCGGTTGGTGTCGTACTGCACGACGCTGACGGCCTTCTTGTCGAGCAGCTGCTTGAAGCCGTAGAGGCTGAACTCGTGCTCGCCGCCCGAGATCGGAATGCTGCTGAGGCGGCTGAGTTCGGCGTAGCCGTCGATGTCGTCGGCGATCACGGGCTCCTCCAGCCAGCGCGGCTCGAACTTCTCCAGCTTGGGCAGCATGCGCCTGGCGTACTCCAGGTTCCAGCCCATGTAGCACTCCAGCATCAGGTCGCAGTCGTAGCCTATGACTTCGCGCACGGCCTCGACCGAGCGCAGGTTCTCGCGCACGCCTTCCTGCAGATGGGCCGGGCCGTAGCCGAAGCGCATCTTGAAGGCCTTGAAGCCCTGGTCCAGGAATTTTTGCGCCTCTTGCTGCATGGCCTTGAGGTCGGTGCGGTAGAGCTTGCTGTAGTAGCAGGGAATCCTTTGCTTGGTGCGCCCGCCCAGCAGCTTGAACACGGGCTTGTTCACGCTCTTGCCCAGGATGTCCCAGATGGCCAGGTCCACGGCCGAGATGGCGGCCATGGTCACGCCCTTGCGGCCCCAGGCGTGCGTGGCGCGGTACATGCGCTGCCACAGGTATTCGTAGTCCCACGGGTCGTGGCCGATGACCAGGGGCGCCAGGTACTCGTCGATGATGGCCTTGGCGATGCGCGGCGCCAGCGCCACGTTGCCCAGGCCGACGATGCCGTCATCGGTCTCGATCTCCACCACCGTCCAGGAATGGAAGCGGAAGGTGGACATGGTCTCCTGCGGCGCATAGAGCAGGTCCATGGCGTTGGAGCAGAAGTTGCCCTGGGGCGGCACGGTCTTGCCTTGCCATTCGTAGACGCGGGCGCGGACGGATTTGATTTTCATGATGGTGAGGGCGGGGGAGTGAAGTCAGTCAGGACAGGCGCGCGGCGCCCATGCGGCAGGCGATCAGGAAGGCCTGCCAGGTGGCCTCCACGCTGGCCCGGCCCTGGCCCGCGATGTCATAGGCCGTGCCGTGGGCCGGCGTGGTGATGGGGATCGGCAGGCCGCCCTGCACGGTCACGCCGCGCGAGAAGCCCAGCAGCTTGATGGCGATCTGGCCCTGGTCGTGGTACATGGTCACGATGGCCTGGTACTCGCCGGCCTGGGCCTTCAGGAAGATGGTGTCGGCCGGGAAGGGGCCGTGGAACGGGTCGGGCGTGGGCCAGTCGCGGGCCTGCAGCGCGCGCACGGCCGGCGCGATGATGTCGATTTCCTCGCGCCCGCAGGTGCCGCCGTCGCCGTTGTGCGGGTTGAAGCCCGCAATCGCCACCTTGGGGGCCGCCATGCCGCTGGCCAGCAGCGCGCGGTAGATCAGCTCGGCCGCCTGGGCGATGCGCTCCTGGCTCAGATAGCTGGCCACGTCCCTGAGCGGCACATGGGACGAAATGCGCGAGGTCCACAGATCGCCCAGCGTGTTGAATTCGCAGAAATAGCCGCTCACACCCAGGTACTCGGCAAAGTGGTGCAGCTCGTCCTCATGGCGCAGGCCGCCCAGCTTCATGGCCTGCTTGTTGAGCGGCGCAAAGCAGATGGCGTCGATCTGGCCGGCCTGGGCCGCGTCCATGCACCGGTCCAGCACCTGCAGCACCGAGCGCCCGCCTGCGGCTTCGGCACGACCCTGGTGCACGGCATCGGGGGCCACCGTGTCCAGGGCCAGGAAGGCGGGCAGGGCGGTATCGGTGCGGCCACGTGCATGGGCCATGCTGGCGATGGGTGTGGAGGCCACCTGCAGGCCCGCGATGCGCTGGCCCTGCTGCCACAGCCAGGGGTCGCCGGCCAGCACGATGTTGGCCTTTTGCATGGCCTCGGGCCGCGCCAGCAGGCGTGCGATCAGTTCGGCGCCTATGCCGGCGGGATCGCCCAGGGTCAGGGCGACGACGGGAAGTTCGGATGCGGGCATGTGCGGCTCAGTCGATCTTGATGTGGTTCTTGCGGATGATTTCGCCAAAGCGCTGGTACTCGGCGTTGTGCAAGGCAATGAACTCCGCCTGGCCCATGGGCTGCAGCTCGGCGCCCACGGCCTCCAGGCGCGTGCGCGTCTCGGGCAGGGCCAGCACCTTGTTGACTTCGTCGTGCACCCGGGCCTGCACGGCGCGGGGTGTGGCCGCTGGCATGTAGATGCCGTACCAGGCGCCTATCTCCACGCCGGGCAGGCCGGCCTCGGCCAGCGTCGGCACCTGGGGCAGCTGGGCGTTGCGGCGCGGCGACGTCACGCCCAGCGGGCGCAGCTTGCCGGCCTTGATCTGGCCGATCACCGAAGGCATGGTGTCGAAGCTCATCTGCACCTGGCCGCTGACCAGGTCCACCAGGGCGGCGGCGCTGCCCTTGTAGGGCACGTGGGTCAGTTCAATGCCGGCCGCGTCCTTGAACATCTCGGCCGCGATGTGCTGGGTGCTGCCCGTGCCGCTGCTGGCGAAGTTGATCCTGCCGGGCTCCTTGCGGGCCAGGGCGACCAGTTCCTGCACCGAGTTCGCGGGCAGGTTGTTTCCCACCACCAGCACATTGGGCACTGCGCCCACATAGGCCACGGGCACCAGGTCGCGGTTGCTGTCGTAGCCCAGCTTGAGCAGGTGCGGGGCAATGGCATGGGCCGTGACCACGCCCATCACCATGGTGTGCCCGTCCGTGGACTTGGCCGTCATGTCCACGGCCAGGGTGTTGGAGACGCCGGGGCGGTTTTCCACGATCACGGGCTGGCGCAGCAGCGGCGCGAGCCGGTCGGCCACGGCGCGTGCCATGGCATCCGTGCCGCCGCCCGGGGCCGAGCCCACCAGCATGCGCACGGGCCGCGCGGGCCAGTCGGGCGGGATTGGCGGGGTTTGAGCGGTGGCGAGCGAGGGCAGCAGGGCGGCTGCGGCCAGCAGGATGCGGCGTTGCATGTCTTGTCTCCGGTGCTTTTGTTGTGGGTCCATGCTAGGCAGGCAATTGATTGCCGTAAACTGAAAATTGCTGATGAATGGATAACTCCAGGCAATCAATTCAAAGGGACTTCCATGGGCTCCATCGACCGCAGGGACAGCACGCCGCAACTGCTCAACCGCCTGCGCATGCGGCAGGTGGCGCTGATGCTGGCCATAGAGGAACAGGGCACGCTGCGCGGCGCTGCAGCCCGGCTGGGCCTGAGCCAGCCGGCGGCCACCAAGATGCTGCATGAGCTGGAAGGCGCGCTGGGCCTGCCGCTGTTCGAGCGCGTGGGCCGCGGCCTGCAACTGAACGCCGCCGGCGAGCGCGTGACGGGCTACTTCCGCCACCTGCGCGGCGGCATGGAGGCGCTGAACCGCGAGCTGCAGGAACTGCGCGAAGGCAGCGCGGGGCGGCTGGCCGTGGGCAGCATCATGGCGGCGTCGCCGGGCCGCCTCACGCAGGCGCTGCTGGCGCTCAAGCGCCAGTGGCCGCTGTTGTCCATCGAGGTGGCCGTGGACACCAGCGACCGGCTGCTGGCGCAGTTGCAGGACGGGGTGCTGGAGGTGGTGGTGGGCCGTCCGGCCGGGCCGTCCGACGCGGATCACCGTTTTTGCTCGCTCGATGATGAGGCCCTGTCCATCATCGCGGGCTGCGGCCATCCGCTGGCGCGTGCCCGCAGCGTGAGCTTTGCGCAGCTGCAGGCCCATGGCTGGGTGCTGCAGCCGCCGGGCAGTCCCATGCGCGCGCTGATCGACCAGGAGTTCCAGGCCCACGGCCTGCCGCTGCCGCGCGGCCTGATCGAGACGGGCTCCATCCTCACCACCATGAACCTGGTGCGCAACTCCGATCTGGTGGCCGTGATACCGCAGGCCGTGGCCCGCGACCATGCCGAGCACGGCATGGTCCGCATCCTGCCCTACCGCATGCGCCGCAACCTGCAGTCCTACGGCAGCCTGGTGCGCCGCGACCGGCCGCTGAGCCAGGCGGCCGCCAGCTTTCTGGCGCTGTTGCACGGGCAGGAGCCGCCGCCGGCATCCGCGCCCTAGCCGATGTACCGCACCAGATGCGGGCTGACCCGCTTGCAGTAGCTCTTGCAGACGCGGCGCAGCACCTGGGCGGTGTCGGTGACGCCGGGCGGCGGGCTCTTGGGGTACCAGGTGGTGATGCGAAAGGAGGGTGGCGTGGGCAGATCCAGTTCCACCAGCTCCCCGCTTGCCAGCTGCGGCGCCACCAGCATGCCGTGCATGATGGCGACGCCCAGGCCCTCGCGCACCAGCGAGACCAGGGCCGCCAGCGAGGGCGATCCCGAGATGCGCAGATCGCTGGAGACCATGCCGCTTTGCACGGCCAGTTGCTGTGCCATGGCCACGGCCTGCTCGTAGGGGCCGGTGCCGCGCATCTGTGTCAGCAATTGCTTGCCCAGCGCCTTGTGCAGTCCATCCTTCCTGGGCACCAGGCCCCGCCTGGCAATCCAGTGCACGGGCACCTCCAGCAGGTTCTCGACCACGGCGAACTGGGGGTCCACGCCGCTGCCGGTGCGCACGATCAGGTCCAGGTCGCGCCGCATCATCTGCTCCGACAGGTGGGTGCTCAGATCGACGGTCAGGTCCAGCTCGATATGCGGCAGGCTGGCACCCATCGCCTTGACGAATTCGGGCAGGAAGGTGTGTACCGCCGTCTCCAGCACGCCGACCCGCAGGCGGCAGCCGATGGCGTCGTCGGACCTGGCTGCACGCTCCAGGGTGCGTGCGGCTTCAATGACGGCCTCCGCATGCCGCAGCAGCCGGGCGCCGGCGTCGGTGATCTGCAGCGTCTTGCGGTCCCAGTGGAACAGGGTCACGCCCAGGTCCGACTCCAGCCCGCGTATGCGCATGGAGACGGCGCCGGGGCTGGCATGCACCAGTTCGGCCACGCGGCGCACGCTGCCGATGCGTGCCAGCAGCACAAAGGTTTCCAGAAAGCGGATGTTCATGGGGGTCTGCGCGGGCTGCGGTGGCTGTTCAGTTTTTCTGGGAGAGGCTGCGCACAATTCCTGAGTGGACCGGTGGCCTGCTGCTTTTTACATTGGGAGGCATCTCCACTCAATAGAGGCTCACCCATGACGCACTGGACCCATCCGACCGAGTTCCGACAGGAGGTGCGCGCCGGCCGCTTTCGCGGGCAGACGGCAGGGCAGTGCCCCGGCTACACCCAGGGCAACCTGGCGATATTGCCGCGCGAGTGCAGCGAGGAGTTCCTGCGCTTTGCTCGCCTCAACCCCAAGTCCTGCCCGCTGATCGGCGTGACCGAGCCCGGCAGCAGCCGCGTGCCCGAACTGGGCGATATCGATCTGAAGACCGACCTGCCCTCGTACTGGGTGTTTCGCGATGGTCACAGGGCCGAGCAGGTGAATGACCTCACGGACCTGTGGCGCGACGACCTGGTGGGCTTTGTCATCGGCTGCTCCTACTCCTTCGAGGATGCGCTGCGCGAGGCGGGCGTGCCCGTGCGCCACATCGATGAAGGCCGGGGCGCGCCCATGTTCATCTCCAGTATTCCCAACGGCCGGGCCGGCCGCTTCGGCGGCAGCTTGGTGGTCAGCATGCGGCCCATGACGGCGGCCCACGCCATCCGCGCCATCCAGGTCACTTCGCGCTTTCCCAGCGTGCATGGGGCGCCCGTGCACCTGGGCGATCCCGCGCAGATAGGCATTGCCGACATCGACAGGCCGGACTTCGGCGAGCCCATGGCGCTCAGGCCGGGAGAGATTCCCGTGTTCTGGGCCTGCGGCGTGACGCCCCAGCAGGCCATACGCTCGGCGGCCCTGCCATTCGCCATCACGCACGAGCCGGGCCACATGCTGGTGACGGAGTTGCGCAACAGCCATCTGGCCGCGTTCTGACGGCCTGCCTGCCTGGCTTGGGGCCCGCTTCGGCGGGCCTTTTTCTTTGCGTCGCTGGCCGGCAAGGGGCCGCTCCTGTTCAGTTTTCGTGAACAGAGGGGGCGAAAACTTCTCGATGGACGCGGTCCAGGGTCACTTTTAGATTGGACGCCAGTGGTGGGCACCGGCGGAGGGCCGTGCTCCAGGCCACGGTTTTCCTGACTTCAACTTCGAGACAAACGGGTTCCGACACCATGCAAGAACGCTCCATTCCCCATGACAGGCGCTGGCAATTCTGGATAGACCGTGGCGGTACGTTCACCGATGTGGTGGGCAAGCGGCCCGATGGCAGCCTGGTCACGCACAAGCTGCTGTCGGAGAACCCCGAGCAGTACCGGGACGCGGCCGTGGCCGGCATCCGCCACCTGCTGGGGCTGGCGCCGGGCGAGCCGGTCCCCGCCGATCAGGTGGAGTGCGTGAAGATGGGCACCACGGTGGCCACCAATGCGCTGCTGGAGCGCAAGGGCGAGCCCACGCTGCTGGTGACCACGCGGGGCTTTCGCGATGCGCTGCGCATCGCCTACCAGAACCGTCCGCGCCTGTTCGACCGCCATATCCAGTTGCCCGAACTGCTCTACAGCGAGGTGGTCGAGGCCGTGGAACGTGTGGATGCCCATGGGAAGGTGCTGCGCGAGCTGGACGGGCTGCACCTGCACACGGCGTTGGCCGCAGCCCATGCGCGCGGCCTGCGCAGCGTGGCCATCGTCTTCATGCATGGCTACCGCCATACGCGGCATGAGCAGATGGCGGCGCGCATTGCGCGGCAGTTGGGTTTCACGCAGGTCAGCACTTCGCACGAGACCAGTCCGCTGATGAAGTTCGTGAGCCGGGGCGATACCACGGTGGTCGATGCCTACCTGTCTCCCATCCTGCGCCGCTATGTGCAGCAGGTGGCTGCAGAGATGCCGGGAGTGCGGCTGTTCTTCATGCAGTCTTGCGGAGGGCTGTCCGACGCGGGCAGTTTTCAGGGCAAGGACGCCATCCTGAGCGGGCCGGCCGGAGGCATCGTGGGCATGGCGCGCACGGCGGGCCTGGCCGGGCACGACAGGGTCATCGGTTTCGACATGGGTGGCACATCCACCGACGTCAGCCACTATGCAGGCGCCTTCGAGCGCGAGTTCGAGACCCAGGTGGCCGGCGTGCGCATGCGCGCGCCGATGATGAGCATCCACACCGTGGCCGCCGGCGGCGGCTCGGTGCTGGCCTACGACGGTTCGCGGTTCCGCGTGGGACCCGAGAGCGCGGGTGCCCATCCCGGCCCGGCGAGCTATCGCCGCGGCGGCCCCCTGGCCGTGACCGATGCGAACGTGATGGTCGGCAAGGTCCAGCCGCGCTACTTTCCCAGCGTGTTCGGGCCTGCCGCCAACGAGCGACTGGACGGCGAGGCCGTGCGTGTCCGCTTCGAGGAACTGGCGCGGCAGACGGGGCGCACTCCCGAGGACGTGGCCGAGGGCTTCATCCGCATCGCCGTGCAGCAGATGGCCAACGCCATCAAGAAGATCAGCGTGGCGCGCGGCTATGACGTCACGCGCTATACGCTGCAGTGCTTCGGCGGCGCGGGCGGCCAGCATGCCTGCCTGGTGGCCGATGCGCTGGGCATGTCCCGCGTGTTCGTGCATCCGCTGGCCGGCGTGCTCAGCGCCTATGGCATGGGCCTGGCGGACCAGACCGTGATCCGCGAGCAGGCCATGGAGCTGGCGCTGACTGCCGAGGCCCTGCCGCTGATCGCCGAATGCCTGGATGCGCTGGGCACGGGCGCGCAGGCGGAGCTGGAGCGCCGGCAGGTCGGCGCAGGCCCTGTGCAGGTGCGGCACAACGTGCATGTGCGCTACGAGGGCTCCGATTCCGCCTTGGTCGTGCCCTTTGGCTCCCTGCCGGGCATTCAGTCGGCTTTCGAGTCGGCCTACCGCCAGCGTTTCGCCTTTCTGATGGCGGGCAAGGGCCTGGTGGTGGAAGCCGTGTCGGTCGAAGCCGTGATTGCGGGCGATGCGCCCGGCGAGCCGCTGCTGCCGGAGCATCCGCCGCGCGAGCATCCGCGCCGCGAAACCGTGCGCATGTACTCCGGCGGCGCCTGGCATGGCGCGGCCCTGGTGGTGCGCGAGGACCTGCGGCCCGGCGACGTCATTGCCGGCCCGGCCATCATCGCCGAGCGCAACGCCACCACCGTGATCGAGCCTGGCTGGTCGGCCAGGCTCACCGGGCTGGATCACCTGGTGCTGGACCGGGTGGTGCCGCGCAAGGTCGAGTACGCGGCCGGCACGACGGTGGACCCTGTGCTGCTGGAGGTCTTCAACAACCTGTTCATGAACATTGCCGAGCAGATGGGCCTGCAGCTGCAGAACACCGCCTATTCGGTGAACATCAAGGAGCGGCTGGATTTCAGCTGCGCGCTGTTCGATGCCCGGGGCCATCTCATCGCCAACGCGCCGCACATGCCCGTCCATCTGGGCTCCATGGGCGAAAGCATCCAGACGGTGATCCGCAGGAACGCCGGGCGCATGGCCCAGGGCGATGTCTACGTGCTCAACGACCCCTACCAGGGTGGCACCCATCTGCCGGACATCACCGTCATCACGCCGGTCCATATCGCCGGCGAGGCATCTCCGACCTTCTACGTCGGCAGCCGGGGCCACCATGCCGATGTGGGCGGCATCACGCCGGGCTCCATGCCGCCGTTTTCCACGCGCATCGAGGAAGAGGGCGTGCAGATCGACAACTTCAAGCTGGTCGATCGCGGCGTGCTGCGCGCCCAGGAGATGGTCGAGCTGCTGCAAAGCGGCGAGTACCCGAGCCGCAACCCGCAGCAGAACCTGGCCGACCTGAAGGCCCAGATCGCGGCCAATGAAAAAGGCGTGCAGGAGCTGCACAAGATGGTGGCGCAGTTCGGCCTGCCCGTGGTGCAGGCCTACATGGGCCATGTGCAGGACAACGCCGAGGAGTCGGTGCGCCGCGTCATCACGCGGCTCAGGGACGGGCAGTTCACGCTGGAACTGGACAACGGCGCGCAGATCCGCGTGGCCGTCACCGTCGATACGGCCGAGCGCAGTGCCGTCATCGATTTCTCGGGCACCAGCGTCCAGCAGACCAACAACTTCAATGCGCCGCGCGCCGTGTGCATGGCGGCCGTGCTCTATGTGTTCCGCACGCTGGTGGACGACGACATCCCGCTCAACGCGGGCTGCCTCAAGCCTTTGAAAGTCATCATCCCCCAGGGCTGCATGCTCAACCCCAACCCGCCCGCTTCGGTGGTAGCGGGCAATGTGGAGACCTCCACCTGCATCACCAACGCGCTGTTCGGCGCGCTGGGCGTGATGGCGGGCAGCCAGCCCACCATGAACAACTTCACCTTCGGCAATGCGCACCACCAGTACTACGAAACCATTGCCGGCGGCAGCGGCGCGGGCGCGGTGCTGGACGCCGAGGGCCGGGTGGAGCGCGGCTTCAACGGCACCAGCGTCGTCCAGACGCACATGACCAATTCGCGCCTGACCGATCCGGAGGTGCTGGAGTTCCGCTTCCCCGTGATGCTGGACAGCTATGAGATCCGCGACGGCTCGGGCGGCGGCGGGCGCTGGCACGGCGGCAACGGCGGCGTGCGGCGCGTGCGCTTCCTGGAGCCCATGACGGCCAGCATCCTGTCCAACGGGCGCCTGAATCCGGCCTTCGGCATGGCAGGTGGCCAGCCGGGGCAGCCGGGCATCAACCGTGTGCTGCGTGCCGATGGCCAGGTCGAGGAACTGGACCACATCGGCGCCGTGCACATGCAGCCGGGCGACATCTTCGAAGTCTGCACGCCGGGGGGCGGCGGCTACGGAACGGCGGCCTGACACGCCGCCAGCAGGGGGCATGGCGCGGGCGGGGGAGGGCCGCCCGGCCAGGCCCGGATCACAACCGATGGAGTGCCATTGAATGCAAGACGCTTCGCGCAGCCGAAGTGCAAGGAGACAACAAATGACAAGCCTTGACAACGCAAGGACCCTGGCCGCAGAGCAGCACCGGGGCCACTGGCTGGGCCAGCTCGAGCCCAAGGAAAAGCGGGCGCTGACGGCCTCGTTCGGCGGCTATGCCGTGGACGCCTTCGACTACTACACGCTGCCCCTGGTCACCCCGATCCTGCTGTCGCTGTGGGGCATGAGCAAGACCGAGGTCGGCCTGATCGGCACCTCGACTCTGGTGGCCTCGGCCATCGGCGGATGGATGGCCGGCATCCTGGCGGACCGCTACGGGCGCGTGCGTGTGCTGCAGTGGACCATCCTCGTGTTCGCGCTTTTCACCTTCGCCTGCGGCCTGGCGCAGACGCCGGGCCAGTTGCTGCTGGCGCGCACGCTGCAGGGGCTGGGCTTTGGCGGCGAATGGGCCGTGGGCTCGGTGCTGATCGCCGAGACCATACGGCCGGCCTTCAGGGGCAAGGCGGTGGGCCTGGTGCAAAGCAGCTGGTCCATAGGCTGGGGCGCGGCCGTGCTGGTGTCCATGGCGCTGTTCTCGTTTCTGCCGCCCGAGATCTCATGGCGGGCCATGTTCCTGCTGGGCCTGCTGCCGGCCCTGCTGATCCTGTACATACGCCGCACCGTCAAGGACCCCGAGGTCTACCTGAAGACCCGTGCCGCCGTGGGCCGGGGCGAGCGCAGCGGGCACTTCCTGGACATCTTCAAGGGCGGCATGCTCAAGACCACGGTGCTGGCCAGCCTGATGTTCACCGGCATGCAGGGCGGCTACTACGCCATTGCCGTGTGGCTGCCCACCTTCCTGAAGAACGAGCGCCACCTGACAGTGCTGGGCTCGGGCGGCTACCAGTTCATGTTCATCTTCGGCGCCTTTGCAGGCTACCTGTGCGGTGCCTACGCCTCCGACCGGCTGGGCCGGCGCCTGGCCTTCACGCTGTTCGCCATCGGCGCCGGCAGCCTGGCCTATGCCTATACGCTGCTGCCCATCACCGATGCCTGGATGCTGGTGCTGGGCTTTCCGCTGGGCTTTTTCATGTCGGGCATCTTCAGCGGCGCCGGAGCCTTCCTGGCCGAGCTGTTCCCCAACGAACTGCGCGGCTCCGGCCAGGGCTTTTGCTACAACTTCGGCCGCGGCATCGGGGCCACCTTCCCCGCGCTGGTGGGTGTGTTCAGCGACCGGCTGGGCCTGTCGCTGGGCATGGCCATCGGCATCTGCGCCACGGCGGGCTACGTGATGGTGGTGTTGTTCGCCATGTGCCTGCCGGAGACGCGAGGCCGGGATCTGGCCGCGCAGTGAAGCGCTGGCCAGACCGGCCACGGCACGCTCAGTAGCTGCCCATGTAGTCGCGCTTGCCGACCTCGACACCGTTGTGGCGCAGCAGGGCATAGGCGGTGGTCACATGGAAGAAGAACTGCGGCAGGCCGTAGTGCAGCAGGTAGGCGCTGGCGCTCAGCTTTCTTTCCTTGGGCGTGCCGGGGCGCAGCACGATCTCGCGGGACTCGCTTTGCGCGAACTGCTCGGGCGCGAACGAGCCCACATGGTCCAGCGCCTTGGTGATCAGCGCCTGCAGTTCGGCAAAGCTGGTCTGCGTGTCGGGCCACGAAGGCACCTCGGCGCCGGCCAGGCGCGAGGCGATGCCCTTGGCGAAGTCCGCAGCAATCTGCACCTGGCGCACCAGCGGGAACATGTCGGGGAACAGGCGGGCCTGCAGCAGGGCGTCGGGATCGATGTTCTTCTGCGCGGCGTGTTCCTCGGCCTTTTTGAGCACGTCGGACAGGGCCTTCAGCATCTGCTGCAGGACGGGAATGGAGGCGGTGTACAGGGGGCTGGTCATTGCGGGCTCGCTAAGGATTGTGAAGGGCTGGCAATCGCATGCATCTGCATCCATCGCCAGCCGGCACAGGCTAACAGCAACTGCTTTCACTTGCCGCCTGCGCTAGCATGCGCGCCATGCAAATCCCTGAAGCCGCTCCCTCGTTCGAAGGCCTTGGCCAGGCCGGATTCGGCGCCGCCATCTTCGACATGGACGGCCTGCTCATAGACTCCGAGCCCTTCTGGAAGCGTGCCGAGCGCGAGTCCTTTGCCGAGGTCGGCATCGACATCACGGCCGAGATGTCCCGCGTGACGGCGCCCATGACCACGGCGCAGGTTGCCGCGCACTGGTATGCCCACCGGCCCTGGCAGGGGCCCAGCCAGCGCGAGCTGGAGAGTCGCGTGGTCGCGCGCGTGGCGGCCCTGGTCAGCGCGCATGGGCAGGCCCTGCCCGGCGTGCGCGAAACACTGGGCGCCTGCCGCGCCCTGGGCTGGCGCGTGGCGCTGGCCTCGAACTCTCCTTTGTCTTTGTGCCACCACACCCTGGATGCGCTGGGCCTGCGGCCGGCGTTCGACGCCATCGTCTCGGCCGAGCAGGTGGTGCGCGGCAAGCCCGCGCCCGACATCTATTACTTCGCGGCGCAACGCCTGGGCGTGCCGACCGGGCGCTGCCTGGTGTTCGAGGACTCGGTCTCGGGAACACATGCGGCGCGGCAGGCCGGCATGACCGTCATCGCCGTGCCGTCCGAGGACCAGTGCTTCGACGGGGCGCAGCCTGCGCCGCACTGGGTGGTGCCCACGCTGGTGGCGCTGCATGGGGCAGCGGGCCGGTAAGGCATCCGCAGCACCCGCATCGCATGGCGCGTGTCGGCCGCAAGGGTGTTGATGAGAACCATTCTCAGTACAATCGCCGCCCGTGCCGTTCTTCTTCGTCCTGTCCGTTTCCCATGCTGGCGTGCCTGCCTGCGTCCTGACCGCTGTGCCGGGAGCCTGCCCGTGAGCGCGCGCGTGCCAGGCGCGGACGATGATGCCGCCCCCTCGCTGCTGGCCCGCGTGTATGCGCGCTGGCACCAGCCTCTGCGCCGCCTGCTGGGCCGGCAGATGCGCAACCGCGAGGATGCCGAGGATGCGGTGCAGGAGGTCTTCGTGCGCTATGCGGCCTCGGGCAAGGCCCTGCCGCCCGAGGAGCAGGAGCCCTATCTGCGCGTGATCGCCCGCCATGTCTCGCACGATGCCTGGCGCCGCTCGGCGGGCGCGCCGGGGCGCGAATCGGTCTCGCTGGATGAACACATGGAACTGGCGCAGCAACTGCCGGCCGGCGAGGGGTCGGACCCCCTTCAGGCGGCGCACCACCGCGAGCGCCTGTGCCGGCTGGAGCAGGCCATGGCCGAGCTGCCCGAGCGCCGCCGCGAGGCCTTCGTGCTGCACAGCATCGACGGGCTCACGCAGACCGAGGTGGCGCAGCGCATGGGCATCTCGCGCCGCATGGTGCACAACCATGTGACGCTGGCCATGGCCTATTGCGAACTGCGCGTGCAGTACGGCAGCGCCGAAGACATGCGCCTGATGCAGGGCCTGTTGGCGCAGGCCGCGACGGACGGGGAGGGCCGGGAATGACGCTGACCCCGCAACGCCTGCAACTGCACGCCCGCGCCGCCGACTACTTCGCCCGCCGCCGCGAAGCCGACTGGACCGGCGCCGATGAGCGCGAACTCGACGCCTGGCTGGCCGCCGACCCGCAGCACCGCAGCATCTTCGAGAGCCTGGGGCGCACGGTGCTGGACCTGCAGCAGTTGCCCAGGCCGGTGCTGGCCTGCGACGCGGCTGCTGCGCCGCAAGCCAGGGCGAGCGGGCCGCGTGCGCAGACACAGGCCCACTTGCCCGCGCCGGCACGTCAGCGCACACGCCGCGGCCTGATGCCGGCGTTGCTGTCGGTGGCTCTGGTCACGACGCTGGCCCTGGGCGGCGGCTGGTATGCCTGGGACAACCACGCAAGCCATGTGATCGAGATGGTCACCGGCCCCGGCGAGGTGCGCGAGGCCGAACTGCCCGATGGCACGCGGGTCACGCTGAATTTTTCCTCCAGGCTGCAGGTGCGCTACTACCCGCGCCGCCGCGAGACGGTGCTGGACCAGGGCGAGGCCTTCTTCCAGGTCGCCGCCGACCGGTCACGGCCCTTCACCGTGGACAGCGGCGCCAGCCAGATCCGCGTGGTGGGCACGGCCTTCAATGTGCGCGCCGGGCCGCCAGCGCTGGTGGTCAAGGTGCTGGAGGGCAAGGTGGAGCTGCGCCCCGATCGCCATGCGGCGGACGACCGGCGCCTGCTGCTGGGCGCGGGTGCCGGCATGTCCGTCGATGCCCGCGACGGCACACGGCAGCCGCTGGCCGCGGGCGCGGACACCGTGGGTGACTGGCGCAGCGGCCAGCTGGTGTTCCAGCAGGCGCCGCTGACCCAGGTGGCAGCCGATCTGGCCCGCTACCTGGGCCGGCCCGTGCGCGTGGACGGCGATGCGCGGCTGGCCGCGCTGTCCGTGTCCGGCGTGGCGCTGACCGGCAAGCCCGAGGTGTTTCTGCGCTCGCTGCCGCACTTGTTGCCGGTGCGTGTGCAGGGCGATGCGCAAGGCGGCTGGCGGATCTCGGCGCACTGAGTGCTCTTTCTCTTCTTTTGTAAATAAATGTAAATTGCCCGTTTTCCTGGTCTCGCCACATTCCCACTTTGGCGCGAAGGCGGGTTTTACCTTCATGGAGGGCGGGCTTTCTCGCCTCCATGGTTGCCAGCCAGGCCGCTGCCCAGTGCACAGCTCAGCCAACAACCGCGACGGCCGCGCACGCGCGTGGCGGGTGGACGCTCAACTGTCTGCCTGCCACCCACCGCGCACACCGCGACAGCGGTCAATGGACACAGTGCAGCAGGAGCAGGGATGCAAGCAGGAAAAGAACACGGCAGCGCCGCCATGGGCGCGGGCATTTGGGGAGGAGAGTTTCAGCACAGGGGCAGGCCATGGCGGCGGGCAAGGATGCCGTCGCTGGTGGCCGCAGCCCTGGTTGCGCTGGCGCAGCCGGCGGTGCAGGCGCAGCAGCCATCGTCCGTGCAGGCGGGCCAGGCAGGGGAGCTGGCCTTCAGCATTGCGCCCCAGCCGCTGGCCGGCGCGCTGCGCCAGTTCACGCAGCAGGCCCAGCACCAGGTGCTGTTCGATCCGCAGATCGTTGCAGGCCGCACTTCGCCGGCCTTGCAGGGCCGCTTCACGCCGCGCCAGGCGCTGGACCGGCTGCTGGCCGGCACCGGCGTGACCGTGATCGATGCCGTACCGGGCGCCTATACGCTGAAGGCACCGGCCAGGGAGCCGTCGCCGGCAGCCGATGCTGCGCTGGGCACGGTGCTGGTCACGGCCCAGGCGCACGCTGGCGATACCACGGAGGGTTCGGGCTCCTATGCGGCCTCGCGCGTGTCGCTGGGCAAGGGGCAGAGCGTGCGCGAGACGCCGCAGTCCATCTCCGTGGTCACACGCCAGCGCATCGAGGACCAGGGCCTGGTCTCCGTGGGCGACGTGATGCAGCAGACCACGGGCGTGACGGTGGACTACGCGGGCTCGGGTGGCCTGGGCGGCACGGCCAACAGCTTTTACGCGCGGGGCTTCCAGATCAGCAATGTCCAGATCGACGGAGCGGCGGTGGATGCCTTCAGCCAGGGCACCTTCGACCCCAACATGGCCATGTACGACAGCGTGCAGGTGATCCGCGGCGCGGACGGCCTGTACAGCGGCAATGGCGAGCCCGGCGGCTCCATCAACCTGGTGAGAAAGCGCCCCACGGCACAGCCGCAGGTGCTGGCCTCGGCCTCGGTGGGCAGCTGGAACCAGCGCCGGGCCGAAGTCGATGTGGCCGGCCCCCTGGCTGCCGATGGCCGGGTGCGCGGCCGCGCCGTGCTGGCGCACAGCGACCGCGAGTTCTTCTATGACTACGCCGATGCGCGCAACACCTTGCTCTACGGCATCGTGGAAGCCGATCTGACGCCTGCGACCAAGCTGACCCTGGGCGGCAGCTACGACAAGTCGGCCAGCCTGCCCTGGCGCAGCGGCCTGCCGCGCGCGGCCAATGGCGACGATCTGCACCTGCCGCGCAGCACGGCGCTGATGGCCGGCTGGGGCCACTACGACAGAACCAACAAGGAACTGTTTGCGCAGCTGGAGCAACGGCTGCAAGGCGACTGGCGCGTCCGTGCCCATGCCAACTACGTCAAGGTCGACAGCGACAGCCGTCTGGCGGACATGTCCGGGGCGGTGGACCCCTCGACCGGCCTGGGCGCGGCGCTCAGCGGGTTCTCCAACGATTTCTATTCCACCAAGAAGGCGCTGGATGCCAACGTCAGCGGAACGTTCTCCCTGCTGGGGCGCAGGCACCGGCTGCTTTTGGGCGCGGACTGGGTCAAGATCCGCGACACGCAGGACACCTTTCTCTCCGAAGTGGATACGCCGGCGGGGGGAATCAGTGTGTTCGGCTTCGACCCGGGCGCCATTCCCCTGCCCAGCTTCGTCTGGAAGACGCGCAGCTTCGCGGGCTATGGCGCCACGCAGAAAGGCCTGTACGGCCGGCTCAACCTGAGCCTGACGGACCGGCTGACGGCCATCGTCGGCGCACGCCGCGCCAGCTATGCAACGCAGACACCCTGGCTGCGCTTCGACCAGGCCGGCAATCTCACCAGCCGCATCGTGTCGTCCAATAGCGAGAGCGGTATCTTCACGCCCTATGGCGGCCTGGTCTACGACATCGACGACCGCTGGACGGCCTACGGCAGCGTCGCCGAGATCCACAAGTCCCAGGCCGACAAGCTGGGTGGGCCCTTGCCAGGCACGCCGCTGGACCCCATCAAGGGCCGCAATTTCGAGCTGGGAACCAAGGGCGAGTTCAACGAAGGCCGGCTGATGGCCTCCATGGCGCTGTATCGCATAGAGCGCAATGGCGAGGCCGTGGCCGATCCCTCCTACCCCAATACCGACATCGGCGACGCGGGCCTGAACTGCTGCTGGCTGAGCAAGGGCAAGGTGGTCAGCCAGGGCGTGGAAGGCGAGATCTCGGGCGAGCTGGCGCGCGGCTGGCAGCTGTTTGCCGGCTACACCTTCAACCGCAACCACAACAAGACGCCGGGCATCGAAGGCATCTACCACTCCGTCACGCCCAAGCATCTGTTCAAGCTGTGGAGCACCTACCGCCTGCCGGGCGAGCTGTCGCAATGGACGATTGGCGGCGGCGCCAATATCCAGAGCGCGCATTTCGTCAGCGGCACGGCCAAGGCCTTCAATCCTGACTCGGGCAAGTTCGATGGCGCGGCCGTGCCCTTCAAGTTCAGCCAGGGCGGCTATGCCGTGTGGAATGCCAGCGTGCAGTACCGCATCAACCGCAACTGGCAGGCCGTGCTCAACCTGAACAACCTGTTCGACAAGGTCTACTACCGCACAGTGGGCACCAGCGGCGGCAACAACTGGTATGGCGAGCCACGCAATGTGATGCTGACGCTGCGCGGAACGTTCTGAGGCACCCCTGAGCGGCTGCGCCGCTTCCCCCTCTCTTCGGAGGGGGGCGGACACCCTCTGGGCGTGGCGCCCAACGCCAGCAACCTGCTGGACAGGCGCTGCTACGTGCCTTCGTTCAACACGGTGTCGGGCAACAACTGCTACGGCGCACCGCGCTCGCTGCTGCTGACGCTAAGCGCCGCGTATCTGGCGCGTGCTATGCGGCAGCGGCCGCCGCAACGCCGAACTCCTCGCTGTCCGCCTGGGCACCGTCGTCGAACACCAGGCGGCGCTCAGGCCAGCGCATGGCGGCAAGCTTGAAGCGCTGCTGCGGGTCCTCGCCCGCCAGGCGGGCATTCCAGCGGCCGCCGACCGAGTAGTCCACGCAAAACACATTGCCGCGCCGGCCGTGCCAGGACAGCGGGCCCGTCTGGCCGAACAGGTTCTCGGCCTGGGCGCCATGGAAGGACGGGCCGCCGCGATTCAGGCGCCGCCAGTAGTGGCCCACGACCACGGCCTGGGCATCCTCATATTCGTTCCACCAAGCCACGCGCTCGACGAAGCGCCACTTGCCGCCCGCGTAGAAGGGATTGCGGCATTCGCGCTCCACGCCCGAGGTCAGCACCTTCAGCGGATTGACCATGGCCTTGGCCAGTTCGCTCTCGCTGTGCGCGGGCAGGAAGGGCGGCAGCCAGTTGCGGTCTTCCAGGTCATGCGGCCATTGCCGGCGTTCGGCGCGCATGCGTTCGGCCACTTTGTTGACCTGGGCCTGCTGGGCGGCCACGGCCTCGAAGTGGTCATAGGCGCTGCGCGCGCTGCCCGGTGGCAGCTCGCGCGCCATGGCGATCTGCTGCGGGCGCCAGGCCGCGTGGACCACGCGCAGGTCCTCGCGCTCCATGGCAATGGGCAGCCGCTCCAGCAAGGCCAGGGTGTCGGGGATATCGCACAGCGGCATGCGTGCGAACGGGGCGTACTTGGGTGTGTCGGAGGCCACGCGGCTGTCGAAGAACCAGCCGGAGCCGTCCTTGGCATCCTCGCGCAGCAGGTTGATTTCATGGTTGCCGAGCACGGCCAGCGCATGGCCCGACTCCAGCATGGGCACCACGCGGGCCAGCACGCCCGGGCTGTCGGGACCCCGGTCGCAGAAGTCGCCCACGAAGACCAGGCGCCTGCCCTGGGGGTGGCGGCCCAGCGCGTCGTAGCCCAGGTGCCCCAGCAGATGCTCCAGCGCTTCGGCTTCGCCATGGATGTCGCCGACGATGTCGAGCGGACCGGGGGGCAGGGGCTGGACGAGGCTCATGGCGGAAAGATGCAAAAGACGGCGCAGGCTTGGAAAACCGACATTATTTGCACAGACCCGCCGTGCCCGCCAGCCCCGTTTGCGACAGGACCGTGTCAGCGCCGTTGCAGGCGCACAAAGCTGTAGGGCAGGCCATTGGCTGCCACATGGCGGCTGCGCGAGGCCTCCTGCCACTCGGGGCCCGGCGTGGGCGCGAAGGCGTCGCCTTCGTAGTCGCGTTCGATTTCAGTCACCTCGATGCTGTCGGCCAGCGGCAGGGCCTGGGCGTAGATCTGGGCACCGCCCATGACCCACACGTCGGCGGATGCCTGGCGGCCCAGCGCCAGGGCCTGCTCCAGGCTGGTGGCATGCAGCACGCCGGGGGCGGCCGGCTCGGGCGCCCAGTCCGCCTGGCGCGTGACCACGATGTTGGTGCGCCCGGGCAGCGGCCTGAAGCGGGCCGGCAGCGAGTCCCAGGTCTTGCGGCCCATGACCACGGCCGAGCCCTGGGTCAATTGCTTGAAGTGCGCCAGGTCCTCGGGCAGGTGCCAGGGCATGGCATTGTCCTTGCCGATGACGCCGTTGGCGGCGCGTGCGTAGATGAGATGGATGGCCATCGGGCGGGTCTTTCTGCTGCCTCAGACGGCCACGGGGGCCTTGATGGGCTCGTGGTGCTGGTAGCCGACGACCTCGAAGTCCTCGTACTCGTAGCCGAAGATGGAGTCGGGCCGGCGCTTGATCTGCAGCGTCGGGTAGGCGAAGGGCTGGCGCGCCAGCTGGGTCTCGACCTGGGCGAAGTGGTTGTTGTAGATGTGGCAGTCGCCGCCGGTCCAGACGAAGTCGCCCACCTCCAGGTCGCATTGCTGGGCCAGCATGTGGGTCAGCAGCGCGTAGCTGGCGATGTTGAAGGGAACGCCCAGGAAGATGTCCGCGCTGCGCTGGTATAGCTGGCAGCTGAGCTTGCCGTCGGCCACGTAGAACTGGAAGAAGGCGTGGCAGGGCATGAGCGCCATCTGCGGCAGGTCGGCCACGTTCCAGGCGCTGACGATGATGCGGCGGCTGTCCGGGTTGCTCTTGAGCTGCTTGACCACTTCGGCGATCTGGTCGATGTGGCCGCCGTCCGGCGTCGGCCAGTTGCGCCATTGCACGCCATAGACCGGGCCCAGGTCGCCGTCCTCACGGGCCCATTCGTCCCAGATGGTGCAGCCGCGCTCCTGCAGCCAGCGCACATTGCTGTCGCCGCGCAGGAACCACAGCAGTTCCAGGATGATGGACTTGAGGTGCACCTTCTTGGTGGTGACCAGCGGAAAGCCTTCGGACAGGTCGAAGCGCATCTGGTGGCCGAACACGCTGCGCGTGCCCGTGCCGGTACGGTCGGTCTTGGACACGCCGTGCTCGTACACATGGCGCATGAAATCTTCGTACTGGGAGCGGGCTGGGCGGGGCGCAGGAGTCGTGTTCATCTTCCGGATTATCCCTTGATGAATACGGCGTCTTGTCCGACGGTATCCATGCCCCTTGAAACAAGGTCTGGCGCCCCGGGTGCGAAAATGCCCGCAGACTGGTGCCGGTGCATTGCCCAGGCTTTCGCACCGGCGTCACCGCTTTT
This sequence comes from Delftia sp. PX-1, assembly GCF_055797465.1. Classification (NCBI taxonomy): domain Bacteria; kingdom Pseudomonadati; phylum Pseudomonadota; class Betaproteobacteria; order Burkholderiales; family Comamonadaceae; genus Delftia; species Delftia sp. PX-1. The sequence continues at coordinate 5,091,099 of NZ_CP184763.1, read as the reverse complement.
TTCGCATCCGCTTTGACAAGGAGCTTGCGCATGTCTTCCATGCTCTCCCCCTGGCAGGCCGCCGTTGCATTGGGTGTCGCCATGCTGGCGCTGACAGCCTGCGATCCGCGTTCTCCCTCCGTCCCGACTCCCAAGGCCGCGCAGTCCGTCGCACTCGATGTGGCTGCGCCAGCTCCGGAATTGGTGCTGGCGTTTCCCGCGCGCACGCGCATGCCCTCCACCGCCAAGGCGGGGGAGCCCGGCCTGGACAGCCTGGCCGAGTACGTGGGCAAGTATCCCTACGACGGCACCAACTACCTGGAGCAGGGTGTGCTGGCCGACCGGCTCAAGGCGCTGCTGGGCACCAGCTACCCGACCCTGCTGAGCAATATGCGTACCGTGGGCCCGCTGACCAAGGAAGGAGATGTCTGGAGCATCGTCGGCCTGCGCCCGCACCAGGGCGGCGAGGAAATGGGCGCCATCGTGATCGATCCCGCCCGCAATGCCCTGCGCGTGTGGCTGCTCACCGGCGGCAAACAGTCCGACTTCTCCGATGCGGCCGGCGCCGATATCGCCTGGCCCGAACAGGTCAACAAGACGATGGCCAATATCGAGGCCAAACCGGTTTCCTGACAAGGCAGGCACGGGCCGCTCCTGGCTCAGGACGGCGCGTGCAAACCCGGCGCTGCCCCAGAAGGGGCGGCGTTGCGCTCAGGAGGCTTGCCTTGGCAGGATGCAGCCCGGGTTCATCAGTCCCTGCGGGTCCAGCGCCTGCTTGATGGCGCGCATCATGCCCAGCGCCACGGGGGACTGGTACTTCTGCAGCTTGTCCACCTTGAGCGCACCCACGCCGTGCTCGGCCGAGAACGAGCCGCCGAATTCGGCCACGGCTTCATAGACGAGGTGGTTGACCAGGTGCTCTCGCTCGTTGAGGAAGGCCTTGGCGTCACCGCCCTCGGGCGCCTGCACGTTGTAGTGCAGGTTGCCGTCGCCCAGGTGGCCGAAGTTGACCAGGCGCACGCCAGGGATCTCGCGCTGCAGCACGGCATCGGTGTGCTCGACGAAGGCGGGGATGCGCGATGCGGCGATGGAGATGTCGTGCTTGATGTTCAGGCCTTCCTCGGCCTGGGCCAGCGGAATGCTTTCGCGGATGTGCCACAGCTCATGGGCCTGCGACAGGCTTTCGGCCACCACGGCGTCGAGCACGCAGCCGTCCTCGAAGGCCAGCTCCAGCAGCGCCTCGAAACGCTCGCGCGCATGCTGCTCGGACTCGCTGTCCGAATTCTCGACCAGCACGTAGTAGGGCGGCGCGCCGATCAGCCCGGCAAAGGGCACGCGCAGCTGGGGCATGTGCTTGATCACCAGCGACAGCGCGAACTGGCCCATGACCTCGAAGCCCGTCAGGCCCGCGCCCAGGTACTGGTGCGCCATGCCCAGCAGGCGCACGGCCGCTTCCATGGAGGGCACGGCGGCGAAGGCCGTGAGCTGGGCCGCAGGCTGGGGGAACAGCTTCATGGTGGCGGCGGTGATGATGCCCAGCGTGCCTTCGCTGCCGATGAACAGGTCGCGCAGGTCGTAGCCGGTGTTGTCCTTGCGCAGGCCCTTGAGGCCGTCCCAGATCTCGCCCTGCGGGGTGACCACTTCCAGGCCCAGGCACAGCTCGCGCGTGTTGCCGTAGCGCACCACCTGGGTGCCGCCCGCGTTCGTGCCCAGGTTGCCGCCAATGGTGCAGCTGCCTTCGGCGGCCAGCGACAGCGGGAACAGCAGGCCCTCTTTCTCGGCAAGCTCCTGCAGGCTTTGCAGGATGCAGCCGGCCTCGACGGTGAAGCTCAGGTTGTCGCGGTCGATGTTGCGCACGGCATTCATGCGCGTGAGGCTGAGCACGACCTGCGTGCCGCTGTCGTCCGGCGTGGAGCCCACCGACAGGCCGGTGTTTCCGCCCTGCGGGATGATGCTGGTGCCTGCGGCCGCGCATTCGCGCACCACGGCGGCCACCTCGGCCGTGCTGGCCGGGCGTACCACGGCCAGGGACTTGCCGCGCACGCGGCGGCGCCAATCCTGTTCGTAGGCCACAAGGTCGCCCTCGGTGAGGACATGGGCTTCGCCGACGATCTGGCGCAGGCGTTCAAGCAGTGCAGTCATGTTGCAACTTCTTTCAAAGACGTGAAGGCATGAAAACGGGGGGCTCAGCCGCCGGCCGCCTGGGCCGCGCGGCGCGCGCTGCGCTGGCGCCAGCGCACATGCAGGGCGCAGGCGGTGAACAGCATCAGGCACAGGAAAACTTCGAGCAGCGCCAGCCAGCGGCCGGGCGCGGGATCGCTCCAGGCGCGCACCACGCCCTCGGTGAAATAGATCCACACCAGCAGGCTGACCCAGCGGTAGGTGTACATGCGGTGCTTGAGCAGGCCGATCAGCGGAATCGCCAGCGGCAGGGCCTTGAGCACCAGCCAGGAGCCCCCGGGCCGCATGGGCGCCAGCCACAGTTCCCAGGCCAGGCTCAGCACGATCAGGCCCATGAGGCTGGAGACCGCCAGCCAGCGGGTGGCGGCGACATCGGCGCCGGGGCGAGAAATGGAATCAGTCATCGGGGTGGCATCATATCGGCCATGGTCTTGACCTTTGAACATGTGATTGCTTGGATGGCCGCGCCCGCTGCAGACATGCGCCTTGCGGCGGAGATGGGGCGATGAGCGGCGGCCCCGAAAAGGAGCCCGTCGATGGCCTGGAGGATGGCTCCCTGGCGCTTCCCGTTCCTGCCCGGGAGCGCGGCCTGTCCCTGGCCGAGCCGCCCGAGCCTGCGGTGCCGAGATCGTGGCGCGAACGCTGGCGCTGCTTTCCATGGCGCAATACCGCACACACGCTGCGCGAACGCTTTCGCGAGGACCGGCTGGGCGTGACCGCCAGCAGCCTGACCTTCACCACGGTGCTGGCCCTGGTGCCGTTCTTCACGGTGGCGCTGGCGCTGTTCACGGCCTTTCCCATCTTCTCCCGCGTGCAGATCGTGCTGGAGCGCTGGCTGATCGACAGCCTGATCCCCGAGACCATCGCGCGCCAGGTGCTGGGCTATCTGACGCAGTTCGCCTCCAAGGCCAGCCAGCTGGGCATGGCCGGTTTTTCCATTCTGGTGATCACGGCGGTCGCGCTGATCCTCACCATTGACCGCACGCTCAACAACATCTGGCGCGTGCGCCAGTTGCGGCCGCTGGGCCAGCGCGTGCTGATCTACTGGGCGGCGATCACGCTGGGCCCCCTGGTGCTGGGCCTGAGCCTGGTGCTGTCTTCCTATGTGATGTCGGCCTCGCGCGGGCTGGTCAATGCGCTGCCCGAAGGCTTGCGCTTCATCTTCGATTCCATCGAGTACCTGGCGCTGGCCGCTGGCATGGCGGGCCTGTACCACTACGTGCCCAACACGGCGGTGCGCTGGCGCCATGCCTGGGTGGGCGGCCTGTTCGTGGCCACCTGCATGGAGCTGGCGAAGAAGGCGCTGGGCCTGTACCTGGCCTCGGTGCCTACCTATTCGGTCATCTACGGCACCTTCGCCACGCTGCCTATCCTGCTGATCTGGATCTACATGGCCTGGGTCATCGTGCTGCTGGGCGCCGTGGTCACGGCCTACCTGCCCATCGTGATGGCGGGCGTGCAGCGCATGCCGGGCCAGCAGGGCTGGCAGTTCGAGATGGCCGTGGAGATCCTGCAGTACCTCGCACAGGAGCGCGAGTCGCCCGCCAAGGGCTTGTACGCCAGCGATCTGGCGCGGCGCCTGCGTGTGGACTGGCAGCAGATCGATCCGGTGCTGCAGGCGCTGTCGGTGCTGGACTGGGTGGGCACGGTGCAGGCCCCCGGCACTGTGGCGGCCAGCGAAGGCCCCGAGCCCCGCTACATGCTGCTGGTGGAGCCCCATCGCACGCCGCTGCAGCCGCTGGTGCAGCGTCTGCTGCTGGCGCCGTCGCCGGCCGTGCAGCCACTGTGGGATCGCACGGGGCTGGCAGGCATGACGCTGGCCGATCTGCTGGAGCAAAGGCCGCAGGCTCCGGTCTAGAGCGGAATGCGGCCCGTCAGGATGTCGCGCCACATCACCCAGTCGCCGCGAAAGCTGTAGAGCGGGCGCTTGAAGCTGGCGGGCCGGTTCTTCTCGAAGCCGAAATGCCCTATCCAGGCAAAGCCGTAGCCAAACAGCAGGCCGCCCAGCAGGAACCAGAAATTGCCGGTCAGAAACAGCGCGAACAGGCACAGCAGCGCCAGCGTGGAGCCGACGAAGTGCAGGCGCCGGCAGGTGCGGTTGCTGTGCTCCTGCAGGTAGAACGGATAGAACTCGGCAAAGCTCTTGAACTGGCGCGGGTCCACGGCAGCCTGTGCGGCGCCGGGCAGGGGAGCGGAAGCGTGTGACATGGCAGGCCTTCGCAAGCATGGGGTAGGGTCAACTTATACGCTGCTGCCTTGCCGCTCACCATCGGAGGAACCCGCGCGCCCAGGTTCGCAAAAGCTGCCCCGAGAGAGACAAAAGCTGCCGCATTCCGCCCTGCGCGTCGCCACGGTGTCGCCCTCTGGCGGCATGCGGGCGCATGATGTCTGCCGGGCCGGCGCTGACCGGCATGGAGTTTTTCGATGCCTTCCTCCTGCATGACCGACATCCCCGCATCCCTGAGCGAAACCCGCATTTCCACGCCCCAGGGCAGCATCTACGTCAGGCGCTGGCAGGCGCCGGCGGCCGGCGAAGAGTCCCTGGCCCGCGCGCCCATCGTGCTGCTGCACGACTCGCTGGGCTCGGTGGCGCTGTGGCGTGATTTCCCGCAGCAACTGGCCGAGGCCACGCGCCGCGATGTGCTGGCCTACGACCGGCTGGGCTTTGGCCAGTCCGACCCCTATCCGGGCACGCTGGGGCCGGGCTTTGTGGCCCGGGAGGCAGAGACCGTGTTTCCGGCAGTGCACCAGGGGCTGGGCCTTGGGGATTTCATCGTGCTGGGCCACAGCGTGGGCGGCGGCATGGCCGCCATGGTGGCGGCCCGATACGGCGCGCAGTGCAAGGCGGTGGTCACGGAGTCCGCCCAGGCCTTCGTGGAAGATCGCACCTTGCAGGGCATTCGTGCGGCCCAACAGGATTTCGCCCGGCCCGGCCAGCTGGCGCGCCTGGAGAAATACCACGGCGACAAGGCCGCCTGGGTGCTGTCTGCCTGGGTCGATACCTGGCTGTCGCAGCCATTTGCCGACTACCGGCTGGACGAGGCGCTGGAGCGCGTGCGCTGCCCGGTGCTGGCCATCCACGGCGAGCATGACGAGTTCGGCTCCCTGGTCCACCCCGAGCGCATCCGCGACCGGGCGCGCGGCCCTGTGGAGGTGGAGATCGTGGCCGGTGGCGGCCACGTCCCCCACCGCGAGCAGCCCGAGCGTATCGCCCAGCGCATCGCCCGCTTCCTGGCACGGGTCTGATCCCGGGTGGGCTTCATGGGCCGGCCTGGGCGGACGCCGAGAGCTCCGGCGGAAACAGCTTCTTCTTGATCACGGCGTGCACGCCCCAGTTGCCGTCCACCACCTGCGTCACGGCGAAGTCCACGGCCACGGAGATCAGCGATACGGCCTCGTCCTCGTCCAGCCCGTGGGCCAGCATCAGATAGCGCCTTGCCTTGTGGAAGGCGTCACGCATGGCGCCTTCCAGCGATGACTTGCGATAGACCTGGGACTGCGCCTGGCTGCCCAGTTCGGCCAGGTGGTCGGTGAAGCTGAAGCCCTGTATCACCCACTCGGAGCCGGTCTCCAGGAAAGGGTGGTCCAGCTCTGCAAGGAAGCGGTTGTCCAGCGTGGCGCGCTTGTGCACCCGCAGCTCGAAGCTGCCGGTCAGCGAGCATTCGATGGCCGTGCCGCACAGTTCCGAGTCGCCTTGGGATGCATGCGGGTCTCCCACCGAAAACAGTGCGCCTGGCACCGATACGGGCAGGAAGAGGGTGGCTCCCTTGCCCGCGCGCCAATTGTCCAGGTTGCCGCCGAAGTAGCTCGGCGGTATGGAGTCGATCAGGCCGGCCTCTCGCGGTGCCACGGCCAGCATGCCGAAATGCGGACGCAGCGGCACGCGTGCCTTGTCCAGCACACCAAAGCGCCGGGTGATGCTGGCGGGGTCCACGGGCACGCCCGGGTAGTCGATGGTCGGATGGACCACGCCGAAGGGGTCGGTCTGCGGCGTCCAGCGGTAGTTGTAGACGGCGCGGGCCGTGGGCTCCTCGGGCAGTGCGTGGTCGATTTCGTAGATGGTGACCACTTCGCGCTGGCGGGGCTCCGTGATCTGGTCGCGGTAGTGAAAGCCCCACCAGGCGGCGGCGTTGCTGCCGAAGACACGGCCGTGGTGGGCGGGGCTGCAGCTGGGGCGTGGCTGCACGTCGAGGATGCGTATCTCCAGCAGGTCGCCAGGTTCGGCCTCATGCACATAGACGGGGCCGGTGCAGATGTGCACGCCGAAGCCCTCGCCTGCGCCGCGGCCGTAGATCGAGGCATCCATCGGGCCCGCGCCGCGCCGGTCCACGGCCTTCTGGGCTGCGGTCCAGTGGAACACGCTTTCGGCGCCCGGATCGCCTTCGATCATGCGTTCCCAGTCGTCCGAGGCATGCTGGGTCAGCGTCTCCATGGTCACCACGTCACCCGAGCGCACCGAAAGCACGGGCTTGAGTGAACGGCTCAGGTAGCCCCAGTGCACGGTCTTGTCGGAGACCGGAAGATAGTAATGCTGGGGCGACGCACCGCCATTGTCTGCGTGCGCCGAGCGCTTGGGCACAAGGGCCAGCGCCTGGGCGTAGCGTGCATGGTCGCGCAGCAGGGCCTGGAACGGGCTGTGTGCCAGGCGCGCTGCGGCCGGTTCTGCACCCTGCGCAGCGCTCTCGGCGGGCGAGGGGCGTCCGCGCTGGCCGGGCGGCGCATCCTGCACCCGCGCCGGACTGGCGCGATAGGCCTTGGGGGACAGCCCATAGCGGGCCGTGAAGGCACGGCTGAAGTTGGCGGCATCGCCAAAGCCCCAGCGAAAGCACAGCTCGGCGATGGAGAAATGCTGCAGCGAGCGGTTGCTCAGATCCATGCGGCAGCGCTCCAGCCGGCGTTCGCGCAGGTAGGTGCTGAAGCTGGTGGCCGCTCCCTTGAACAGCTTTTGCAGATAGCGCGTGGACAGCCCCTCGGCGTCGGCGATGGCATCGATGGACAGTTCGGCATCGCCCAGCCGGGTTTCGATGGCGCGGCAGATGCGGCGCAGATGGCCAAGCTGCACGGCGCTTGGCGGCTCGGTCGCCTCGGCCTGCTCCTGGTCGGGATTGCCGGCGCGCGGTGTCAGGCAGGTGACCAGCATGTCGGTGAGCGTGGCCTCCACCGACAGCAGATCGTCCTGTGCCAGTGTGTCGATCTGCTCTGCCAGTGAGGCCGCCATTGCCATGCACATGGCCCCCACGCCGCCTGTCCCGCCGATGTGCCTGGCCTCGGGCGGGCACGAGCGCAGCAGGCGCAACAGAAAGCTCGAGGACTCCAGCCGCGCAAGCAGCAGGCGGCCGTCGCCGGGCAACTGCAGCTGCCAGTCCCGGTCTGACTCCAGCAGCAAGGCCGAGCCGGCCTTGAGCGGGAACGCGGCGTCCTCGACCACCGCATCGGCGCTGCCTTGCAGCAAGGCGCACAGCAGCAGGCCCGGGCCGCGCAGCCGCTTGGCCACGGCCCGCAGCGTCAGCGGCGAGGTGGCCAGCGTGATGAACACCGATCCCAGTGGCGAGCTGCGCAGCGCCAGGTGGGTGGCTGGTGGCGTGGGCGCTTCGCCATGGATGTCTGCCCTGGACAGCGCCTCATTGAGCGCAGCCTGCCGCAAGGCATCGGGAAATGCGTGGGTGGAAAAGCGTCTTGGATCATCTTGCATCAGGGGCGAACTATGAACTGCCGCGTACTGCCTGTCCAAGCCCGGCGCGCCGGATGGCAGCCGCGACAAGTTTTTGTGCGCGCAGGAACAACCGGCCTGGACATGCTCGCCTGGACACTGGCGCTGCCGGCACCGATCCACAACAGCAGGAGTATTTTCGATGACCATCCCCCACCAAGAACATATCTGCGGCCCGGGCTGCCAGCACGGTGCTTCGCCAGCCGATGAGACGCTGATCCGCGAGGAATTCCAGGTTGCACGCCGTTCCTTCCTGCGCGACGCCATGGTGGTCGGTGGCGGCGCGGTCTCGGCCGGCGCCATCAGCGGTGCGATGGCACCGTCCCGGGCCTTTGCCCAGGGCGCGCCCGGCGCCCGGGCCGGCCAGGGCATGGCCAGCCACTACTACATTCCCGCCTCTGCCAGCACCGTGCTCTGGGGCTACTTCAGCAGATCGGCCAAGCCGGTGGTCGAAGTCGAATCGGGTGACTACGTGACCATGGAGACGCTGACCCACCATGCCAATGACGATGCCGAACGCATGGTCCTGGGCGACCCTGGCGCCGAGAGCGTGTTCCACTGGGACAGCCAGCGCAAGAACGTCGATCGCCGGGGCGCCGGTCCCATGGATGCCAAGAACGGCGCAGGTGGCGGCCAGGGCGTGCACATCTGCACGGGACCGGTACGCATCAAGGGCGCCCAGCCCGGCGATGTGCTGGAAGTACGCATCATTGATGTGGTGCCGCGCCCCTCGGGCAACCCGCAGTTCAAGGGCCGGACCTTCGGCAGCAATGCGGCGGCGAACTGGGGCTTTCACTATGGCGACACGCTCACCGAGCCCCGAAAGCGCGAGGTGGTCACCATCTACGAGGTGGATGCGACCGGCGAGCGCAACTGGGCCCGCGCCGTCTACAACTACCGCTGGACGCCGCAGACCGACCCCTTCGGCGTGGTCCACCCGACCATCGACTATCCGGGCGTGCCCGTGGACCACCGCACGATCAGCAAGAACGAAAACGTGCTGCGCAATATCCGCGTTCCCGTGCGCCCGCATTTCGGCACCATCGGCGTGGCGCCGGCCGAGGTGGAGATGGCCAGCTCCATTCCGCCCAACCACACGGGCGGCAACATCGACAACTGGCGCATCGGCAAGGGGGCGACCATGTATTTCCCCGTGGCCGTGCCAGGGGCCAACTTCACCGTGGGCGATCCGCATGCCTCGCAGGGGGACTCCGAACTGTGCGGCACGGCCATCGAGTGCTCGCTGACCGGCACCTTCCAGCTGGTCCTGCACAAGAAGGCGGACCTGCCTGGAACGCCGCTGGCCGAACTGGCCTATCCGCTGCTCGAAACCCAGGACGAATGGCTGCTGCACGGCTTCAGCTACGCCAACTACCTGGCGGAGCTGGGGCCAGATGCGCAAAACCAGATCTTCAAGAAGTCTTCCGTGGACCTGGCGCTGCGCGACGCTTATCACAAGATGCGCCACTTCCTCATGACCACCCAGGGGCTGGGAGAGGACGAGGCCATCTCGCTGATGTCGATCGCCGTGGACTTCGGCATCACCCAGGTGGTGGATGGCAACTGGGGCGTGCACGCGCTCGTGAAAAAGAGCATCTTCCCCGCGCGCGGGGCGTGAGTGCGTGAGTGAGTGCGTGCCTGCCCTGCGGGCAGGACCCGGCCGGTCTCAGCGCGCCAGGAAATCCCGGATGGCGAACAGCGTCTGGTCGGGCGCCTCGGTCATCTGGTTGTGGCCGCTGGGCAGGTGCACGATGCTGACCTGGCGCTGCGCGCCCCGGGCCGCCTCGATCAGGCCCTTGGCGGCCTTGGGCGGCGTCATCTGGTCCTGCTCGCCCAGGGCGAACAGGACCGGGCATTGCAGCGCCGCCATGGCCGCCTCGCCGCCCGCGTAGCTGTCGCAGGCCTTGAAGCCGGCGTGCAGCAGGTTGGTGCGGTCATTGCTGGCCAGCACGCGCCGGCCCAGCGCCATGCCGGCGCCGAACACCCAGCTGCCTGCGCCGCTGGGTGGCGCCAGCGTGGCGCGCGAGAACACATTGACCATGCGGATGGCCTGCTCTGGCGTGCTCAGTGCGGAGTCCAGCAGGGCGGGCGAGACCTTCATCGGATAGGCCGTGCCCACCAGCACCAGGTGGCTGACGCGCGCGCCTAGCCGCGCGGCCGCTTCCATGGCGATCAGGCTGCCCCAGCTGTGGCCTACCAGCGCGGCCTTCTCGATGCCTGCCGCATCCATGAGCTGGCCGATGAAATCCGCCGCCGCCTCCACGCTGGCCGGCGCATCGCCTGCGCTGCGGCAGTGGCCCGGCAGGTCTATGGCCAGCACGTTCCAGCCGTGGTTGGCCAGGTAACGGCTTTGCAGTGCCCAGACGCTGTGGTCGCACAGCACGCCGTGGATGAGGATGGCCGTCGGCTGTGCGGGATTGAAGGCCTTGCCGCCGGTATAGGCGTAGATGGCATGGCCGTGAACATCGATCTTCATTGTTGGTGTCTCCCTTGCCGATTCACGCGGCCTTCTCGGCCGCCTTGAGGGCGCGCTTGAGGTCGTCGATCAGGTCGTCTGCGTCTTCCAGCCCGATGGACAGGCGGATCGTGCCCTGGCCGATGCCGGCCTGGGCCAGCGCCTCGTCGCTCATGCGGAAGTGCGTGGTGCTGGCAGGGTGGATGACCAGGCTGCGGCAGTCGCCCACGTTGGCCAGGTGGCTGAAGACCTTGAGCGTCTCGATGAACTTGCGGCCCTGGTTGCGGTTGCCCTTGATGTCGAAGCTGAACACCGAGCCTGCGCCGCGCGGCAGCAGCTTCTTGGCGAGCTGGTGCGAGGGATGGGTATCGAGCAGCGGGTGGCCCACGCGGCCCACCAGCGGATGGCTGGCCAGGAATTGCACCACCTTCTCGGTGTTGCGGATATGGCGCTCCATGCGCAGCGGCAGCGTCTCTATGCCCTGCAGGATCAGCCAGGCCGTGTGCGGGCTCATGCAGGCGCCGAAGTCGCGCAGGCCTTCGCGGCGTGCGCGCAGAAGGAAGGCGCCAGTGCTGCTTTCCTCGCTGAACACCATGTTGTGGAAGCCGTCGTAGGGCTCGGTCAGCTCCGGGAAGCGTCCCGACTTTTCCCAGTCGAAGCTGCCGCCATCCACCACGATGCCCCCGACCACGGTGCCGTGGCCCGACAGGAACTTGGTGGCCGAGTGGTAGACGATGTCCGCGCCATGCTCCAACGGCTTCATCAGCCAGGGCGATGTCAGCGTGGAGTCCACCAGCAGCGGCACGCCGGCCTCATGCGCGATGGCGCTGATGGTGGGAATGTCGAGCACATCCAGGCCCGGGTTGCCCACGGTCTCGCCGAAGAACAGCTTGGTATTGGGCCGCACGGCGGCGCGCCAGCCGTCGATGTCGCCGGGCTTGACGAAGGTGGTCTCTATGCCGAAGCGCGCCAGCGTGTAGTGCAGCAGGTTCTGCGAGCCGCCGTACAGCGCCGTGCTGGCCACGATGTGGCTGCCCGCGCCCATGAGCGTGGCCACCGACAGGTGCAGCGCCGCCTGGCCGCTGGCCACGGCGATGGCGCCCACGCCCCCTTCCAGGGCCGAGACGCGCTGCTCCAGTACGGCGTTCGTGGGATTGGAGATGCGGCTGTAGACGTGGCCGGGGCGCTCCAGATTGAACAAAGAGGCCGCATGGTCGCTGGACTCGAAGACGAACGAGGTCGTGAGGTGGATGGGCGTCGCGCGCGCACCGGTGGCGGGGTCGGGCTGTGCGCCCGCGTGCAGCGCCAGAGTGTCAAAGCCGGGATCCGAGTAGCCGGGCATTCCTGTCTCCATGGTTGTCAAGGCAAGCGGGCATTGTGGGCTATATTTCCCGACAGACATGGGCTTGCCGCAACCACGGCGACACAGACAATCTTGGAGATACGGCATGAAAGTAAGTGACATCCTGCGCGTCAAGGGCAACACCCTCTACACGGTGTCGCCGGACGAAAGCCTGGCCAGCGCGGTGCAGGTGATGTCCGAGCGCGATATAGGCTCCCTCGTGGTCATGGAGCACGGCGACGTGGTCGGCATGCTGACCTTCCGCGAAGTGATCCAGGGCTTTGTCAAGCACGGCGGCGTGGGCGAGACGCTGGTGCGCTCGGCCATGGACGACGCTCCCATGACCTGCACCATGGAAACCGACATGGACGAGGTGCGCCGCATGATGCTGGACCGCCATGCGCGCTACATGCCGGTGATGGACAAGCGCATGCTGATGGGCGTGATCAGCCTGTACGACGTGGCCAAGGCCGTGGTGGACAGCCAGAACTTCGAGAACCGCATGCTCAAGGCCTATATCCGCGACTGGCCCGAAGGCGAGCGCCAGGGCACGGACTGATCATCCGGTCGCGGCAAGACCGTCCCTGCCCATGCAGCAAGGCCTGCGACCGCAGAACGCGGCGCAGGCCTTGGTTTTTTACGGCCGGGCGCAAGCCCGTTCAATGCACGCTGCTGCGCCGGGGCTTGAGCAAGGCGCTGGGCGGCACGGCATAGGCCTGCCTGAAGACGCGGCTGAAGTGCGAGAAACTGGTGAAGCCGCAGGCCATCGCCACATCGGTCACGCGCCGCGCATTGTCGGCCTGCAGCAGCAGGTGGGCCTGGGCCAGGCGCTCGTTCCAGAGCCAGCGGCTGGGAGTCAGTCCCTCGGTGGCGAACAGGCGCGCCAGGCTGCGCAGCGACATGCCCAGGCCCTGGGCCACCTGCAGGGGCTTGAGCTCGGGGTCATCCAGCCGGGCCCGCATGTACTGCTTGGCCTGGGCAAGCCGGTTGCGGGTTCTGAAATCATCGGGCCTGGCTGAGACCAGCAGCATGGTCATCAGGGTGGGGTGAAGATTCTGGTCACCGGCATCCTGTTGAAGGATGGGTGAGGGCGGTGGAGTGCTGCTCGCAGGATCGCTGCGATCCTGGCGTTGCGTTGAGCCGGAAGAGGTCTGCATTTCACGAATCTCCCGCAAGTTGCGGCTGGTGCCTGAGGGATGGTCCGCAGGCGGTTGAAGAACAATGTTCTGTAATTCTAGCTATCAATATTTGTAATTTGATAGTTTTATTGTTTCTTTGCGGGAGATGGCTGCCTGCGCAATGCACCGCTGCAGCGGGAGCGGCGCCTGGGGGCGACCCGGGCATAATCATCGGCCTATGAGCGGCAACACCTTCGGAACCCTATTCACTGTCACCAACTTCGGCGAATCGCATGGCCCGGCCATCGGCTGCGTCATCGACGGTTGCCCGCCTGGCATGGCACTGAGCGAGGCGGACATCCAGCACGACCTGGACCGCCGCCGCCCCGGCACCAGCAAGTTCGTGACGCAGCGCAACGAGCCGGACGCGGTGGAAATCCTCTCGGGCGTCTACGAAGGCCGTACCACGGGCACGCCGATCGCTTTGCTGATCCGCAATACCGACCAGCGCAGCAAGGACTACTCCAACATTGCGCAAAGCTTTCGTCCCGGCCATGCCGACTACGCCTACTTCCAGAAGTACGGCATCCGTGATCCGCGCGGCGGCGGCCGCTCCTCCGCACGGCTGACGGCGCCCACGGTGGCGGCCGGCGCCGTGGCCAAGAAGTGGCTCAAGGAAAAATTCGGCACCGAGTTCCGCGCCTGCATGACCCAGGTGGGCGAGCTGTCGCTGCCCTTCGAGAGCTGGGAGCATGTGCGCAACAATCCCTTCTTTGCGCCGGTGGCCGATGTGTCCCGCTACGAGGAATACATGGATGCGCTGCGCAAGTCGGGCGACTCCTGCGGCGCCGCGCTGCGCGTGCAGGCCAGTGGCATGCCGGTGGGCCTGGGCCAGCCGCTGTATGACCGCCTCGATGCCGACGTCGCCTACGCCATGATGGGCCTGAACGCCGTCAAGGCCGTGGAGATCGGCGCGGGCTTCGACAGCGTGGTCCAGCGCGGCACCACGCACGGCGACTCGCTGAGTCCTGAAGGTTTTCGCAGCAACAACGCCGGTGGCATCGTGGGCGGCATCAGCACGGGCCAGGATCTGGAGGTGCGCATCGCCATCAAGCCCACCAGCTCCATCATCACGCCGCGCGAGTCCATCGACACCCAGGGCCAGAGCACCGAAGTCATCACCAAGGGTCGCCATGACCCCTGCGTGGGCATCCGCGCCGCGCCCATCGCCGAAGCGTTGCTGGCCCTGGTGGTGATGGACCACGCCCTGCGCCACCGCGCCCAGTGCGGCGACGTCGATTCAGGCCTGGCGCCGATTCCTGCCGCGGCGCCCTGAAAGCGCTGCCAGGACGCCAAAGAGAAAGCCGCCCAAGGGCGGCTTTCTTGTGTCCTGCCGGCCTGATCAGCCGGGATTGCGGACTTCATCCATGACGTTCTTGAAGTCGTCCACGTCCTCGAAGCTGCGGTAGACGCTGGCGTAGCGGATGTAGCCGACCTTGTCGAGCAGCTTGAGCTCGCGCATCACCATCTCGCCCAGGCGGCTGGAGAGCACTTCGCGCTCGCCCAGGTTGCGCAGCCGTTCCTCGATGCGCTCGATGGCGGCATCGATCTGCTCCGTGCTCACGGGACGCTTGCGCAGCGCAATCTTGAACGAACCCAGCAGCTTGGCGCGCTCGTACTCGATGCGCCGCCCGTCCTTCTTGACGATGGCGGGGAAGCTGACCTCGGGCCGCTCATAGGTGGTGAAGCGCTTGTCGCAGCCGCCGCATTGGCGGCGGCGGCGGATGAAGCCCCCATCCTCGGCCTCACGGGTCTCCACGACCTGGGTGTCCGGGTGGCTGCAGAACGGGCACTTCATGGCAGGCCTCTATGCGCTCAAATCAGGCGCCGTAGACCGGGAAGCGGGCCGTCAGCTCGGCCACCTGGGCGCGCACGCGGGCCAGGTTGGCTTCGTCGCTGGGGTTCTCCAGCACGTCGGCCAGCAGGTTGGCCGTCAGGCGGGCTTCCTCTTCCTTGAAGCCGCGCGTGGTCATGGCGGGCGTGCCCACGCGGATGCCGCTGGTGACCATCGGCTTTTCGGGGTCGTTGGGGATGGAGTTCTTGTTGATCGTCATGTGGGCGGCACCCAGTGCGGCTTCTGCCGCCTTGCCGGTGATGCCCTTGGCGCGCAGGTCCACCAGCATGACGTGGCTTTCCGTGCGGCCGGAGACGATGCGCAGGCCGCGGGCCGTCAGCGTTTCGGCGACGACCTTGGCATTCTTCACGACCTGCTCCTGGTAGGCCTTGAACTCGGGAGACAGTGCTTCCTTGAAGGCCACGGCCTTGCCGGCGATGACGTGCATCAGCGGGCCGCCTTGCAGGCCGGGGAAGATGGCGCTGTTGATGGCCTTCTCATGCTCGGCCTTCATCAGGATCACGCCGCCGCGCGGGCCGCGCAGGCTCTTGTGCGTGGTGGTGGTGACCACGTCGGCGTGGGGCACGGGGTTGGGGTACACGCCCGCGGCGATCAGGCCGGCGTAGTGGGCCATGTCCACCCAGAAGATGGCGCCGACTTCCTTTGCGATCTTGGCGAAGCGCTCGAAGTCGATGGCCAGGGCGTAGGCCGATGCGCCGGCCACGATGATGCGGGGCTTGTGCTCGCGCGCCAGCGCTTCCATCTTGTCGTAGTCGATGGCTTCTTCGGCGTTCAGGCCGTAGGAGACTACGTTGAACCACTTGCCCGACATGTTCAGCGGCATGCCGTGCGTCAGGTGGCCGCCTTCGGCCAGGCTCATGCCCATGATGGTGTCGCCGGGCTTGGCAAAGGCCATCAGCACGGCCTGGTTGGCCTGGGAGCCGGAGTTGGGCTGAACGTTGGCGGCTTCGGCGCCGAACAGCTTCTTGACACGGTCGATGGCAAGCTGCTCGACCACATCGACGTTCTCGCAGCCGCCGTAGTAGCGCTTGCCCGGGTAGCCTTCGGCGTACTTGTTGGTGAGCTGGGAGCCCTGGGCTTCCATCACGGCGGGCGAGCAGTAGTTCTCGCTGGCGATCAGCTCGATATGTTCTTGTTGACGCAGGTTCTCGGCCTGGATGGCGGCAAAGACTTCGGCGTCGACCTTCTCGACGGTATTGGTGCGTTGAAACATGGCAGTCCTGTGAACTTGAAATTCCCTTGAGGCCAAGGGCTGCCCAGGCGAACGGCGGAACACTCCAGATCCCGCGTGCGCATGGAGGCTGGGCGGTACGCTCCCCGGTGGTTCACAGAAGGTGGTTCTTTTCAGGCCTTCTGCTGGTTTCCACGTCAGCGGCAGCGGTGCGTGAAACGGCTGCGCCTATCGCCAGTTGCGTACCCCGCTAGTGTAGCTGAGCTGATGGAGCCGAAGACAGGCGAGGGGCGTTGGCAAAGCCGCCTGCCTGGCAGATCAGCGGGTACAGGCAGGAATGAAAAAAGCTGGCCTTAGCCAGCTTCGTGCGCCATGTCGGTGGTTCCGGTTACAGCGCCGGCTCCTGTGTCTGCAGGGCCACCTGTTCGGTGCGCGCGGACATGCTGCTCGAGCTGACCGGCACTGCCGGGGTGCCAGCGGACGCAGCCGAGGCCGCAGGTCCGGCTGCCTCGGCCGTGGATGTGGCCGGCTTGGTGGCTGCGATCTGGACGGCCTGCTTGGGCTGCTCGATCTTGGCGGTCATCAGCGGCACGGCACGCAGGCCGGCGGCCATGCGCAGGCGCTGGTGCTCGGCCAGCACCTTGGCGGCATAGCCGCCGTCGGTGGGCAGGTTGGCCGCGCCCACGTAGTAGCGCAGGCCACCTTCGATGGAGCCGGCGCGCTCAATGCACTCCTTGAGCACGCGCACGCCCACGCGCAGATTGCTGACGGGGTCGAACGCGGCGTTCTGGCCGCCGAAGTTCTCGTACTTGTCGGTATGCACCGTGGTCATCACCTGCATCAGGCCCTGCGCGCCGACAGCACTTTGCGCGAACGGATTGAAGCTGGACTCGATGGCCATGATGGCCAGGATCAGCGTCGGGTCCAGGCGGTTGACCTTGCCCAGGTCGTAGGCCTCGCTGACCAGTGCCGCGATGGGCTCGGGCGCCACGCGGTACTTCTTGCTGAGCCAGAAGGCCACGGCCGCCTGATCCTTGGGCAGGTTCTTCGGGTTGGTCGCCGTCGCGCGGTCGCTGGCCGCGAGTTCGACGGGCGCACCCAGCTCGGCCATCTGGCGAGCGGTCAGCCAGGAGCGCAGCTGGCTCTCTCCGGCATCGCGCAGGTCGGGACGGGCGAACAAGGTAATGGCCAGGAAGGCCACAGCCAGGCCCAGAAGGGCGAAGCTGTTGTGGATGATGGCAAGAAAACCGTTGGCCACATCGATGGCGAACGTTCGCGCGGCGGCGAAAAATTTTCCTGACGCTGGCATAGCTTTTTCCTTTCTAGGGGCACCAACCCGAAACGGCCTTCGCCGAAGCGAAGGCCGGTGAGGCTGACACCCTGGATTGGGTGCTGCGGATCCGGGAGGCTGGCGCTTGGTGCACCATTGCGTTGTAGGCCTGCGGGATCTGCTCAGTCGTGAGGCAGCAGAAACAAAAAACGCTCTATTCGAGCGCTGGCGGATTCTAGGAGTTCACCAAATACACGGTCAACACTATGAAGTGCGTTTGTTAGATCGATGAATAATAACAAACCATGGATGCAAACACAGTTTCTGAGTGTTTGAGAGCAGGTTGCGTGCTACCGATGTGGGGCGCTTGCGGCGGTTGTACAGGGCTTCATGAAATTGCAATGAAATGCAAAAGCACTGGCAGGCCTGGCCTGCATCCTTCTATATTGGAGGCGACTGCTCCTGCAGTCGTCTCGCCAAGGTGGAAGACGGGTAAAAGTGGTGTTCGATGGTTCGGGCACAGTCGTTCAAGTCTTCTTCCGCGGCCTTCCTGGAAGCAATCTCTTGCTTCCGAGCAGCAAGGACCATCCTCTCCTTGACTGCGGAAAACGGCCAGGACTTGTGCCTGCCGTAAAGCCCGGAAGCCGGTTCAAGGCTTCCGGGCTTTGTCGTTCCAGGGTGACTGCAACGTCAAGAAATGTGCGGTGATGCGGGTTGAGGTCTTGCTGCCAGCCCAATTTCTGATGCAATGCAGCCACCGCTGCGTCCTCTGTCCAGGATGGCGCCGTACTAGTTATTAGAGCCCCATGCAACTTCTCTTCAAGCACCGCTGGCTGCGCAGGCTGGCCATCGCCTTTGCAGCGTTTCTTTTGCTGTGGCTGCTGCTGTGGGCGCTGGTGCCCGTTGTCGCCAAAAGCCAGCTGGAAAAGCAGGCATCGGCCAAGCTGGGTCGCCAGGTCCATGTGGGGGCAGTGGAGTTCCGGCCCTGGTCGCTGGAGCTGACCCTGCGTGATCTGCGCATTGCCAAAAGCCAGCAGGCGGGCGCAGGGCAGGCAGAACCCGCGCCGTCGTCGCCACAGCTGCAGGTCGACCGCATCTATGTGAATGCCAGTATCCAGTCCCTCTTCAGGCTGGCGCCTGTCCTGGATGCCATCGAGGTCGATGCGCCGGTGCTGCGCCTCACGCAGCAGAGCCTGGGGCACTTCGATGTGGATGATGTGCTGGCCCGGCTGGCCGAGCCCAGCGATACGCCGCCGGCCAAGCCCTTGGGCTTTGCGCTGTACAACATTGCGCTGCGCGACGGCCGCGTGCAATTGCAGGACGATGTCCAGCAGCGTGAGCACATGCTGGATCAGCTGCAGCTGAAGCTGCCGTTCATCAGCAATCTGGAGTCCAAGCGCGAGATCAAGGTGCTGCCGCACCTGTCCTTCGCGCTCAACGGCAGCCGCTTTGAATCCAGTGCCCAGAGCACGCCTTTCACCGACCAGCGCCAGACGGCCGTCGATCTGAGCTGGCAGGGCGTGGACCTGACGCCTTACCTGGGCTATGTGCCCGCCAATGCTCCCGTCAAGCCCCGCTCCGGCGTGCTGGATACCAATCTGCACATCTCCTTTGAGCAGGCCGAGCAGGCCGTGGTGCGGATCACCGGCGAGGTCAGCCTGTCCGGTGCCGAGTTGCTTGACCGCGATGAGGCGCCCCTGCTGCGTTTCGAGCGCCTGGCGGCCGTGCTCAAGAACGTTCAGCCCCTGCAGTCGGTGGTGGAGCTGGAGTCCGTGCAGTGGAACTCTCCAGAGATTTTCGCGGCCCGTGATGCGCAAGGCCGCATCAACTGGATGGCGATGGGCAGTCGCTCTGCCTCCGATTCCAGGCCGGCAGTGGAAAAGCCTGCCTCCGATGCGCCCCAGCCCTGGAGGGTGAGCCTGGACAGGCTGGCCGTTTCCGATGCCACGGTGCATTGGCGCGATGCGTCGCCCGGCGCAGGCCAGTCGGGTGCGGCGCTGCAGGCGCGCCAGCTGTCATTGGAAGTGCGCGATGTCCGCTGGCCGCTGCAGCAGCCTTTGCAATTTGATGCCGGCATGCAGGTGCAGTCTGCAGCGGCAGGAGAGGGTGCAAAACCTGCCGAACTGAGGCTGAGCGGCGCCATGACCGACAGGCAGGGGCAACTGGCCGTCTCCGCGCGGCAATTGCCTCTGCAACTGGCGGCGCCGTATCTGTCTGCCCATCTCAGGCCGGAGCTGACCGGCCTGCTGAGCACCGACGCCGGCCTGGGTTGGAGCGGCTCCGCCATGGTGGTGCAGGTGGCCGAGCTGGGCGTGGAGCAGTTGAGCCTCAAGGACAAGGCCGCGCCGGTCGACATCGCGCGCCTGCAGCTGGAGCAGGTACAGGTCAATCTGGCCAGCCAGCAGGTTTCCGTGGGGCGCCTGGCGCTGCAAAAGCCGCAGCTGGGCGTGTCGCGCGACGCCCAGGGCCGGTGGATGTATGAGCAATGGCTGCCACCCGCATCCTCGGCACCTGCGACGCCGGACCCCGCCAAGGACAAGCCCAGGCCCTGGGGTCTGAGGCTGCAGGCCGTGGAAGTGGACGGTGGCGCCGTTGCGCTGCGTGACGAAGCGCCCGTGCGCAACGCCGATTCGGCGCGCACCGTGTCCCTGGATCTGAGTTCGCTGCGCCTGCGCCTGGGCGCCATCGAGCCGCTGGCGGCCAAGTCCGCTCCCACGCCGCTGGAGCTGTCCGCCCAGGTCGGCTCGGGCCGGCGTGTCCAGGCAGGCTCGCTGAGCCTGCGCGGCGATCTGGGACTGGCGCCACTGTCGCTTCAGGGCAGGCTGCAGGCGCGCAGCCTGCCGCTGCACGCGCTGGAGCCCTACTTTGCCGACATGCTCAATGTGGAGCTGGTGCGCGCCGATGGCAATTTCCTGGGTCAGCTGCGCTTTGCCAGCCAGCCTGCCGGCCCCGAGCTGATGGTGCAGGGCGATGTCGAACTGGTGGATCTGCGCATGCGTTCCGCGCTGGCCTCGCCCGTGCAAGCCGGTGGTGAGGCTGCGGTGCAGGGCGCACCCAGCACGGCTGCAGGCGCCGTGGCAGCCGTGCTCAGCGAATCCACGGCCGACCGGGCCAAGGCTCGATCGGCTGCCTTGGGCCTGGGCCTGCGCGATGAACTCGTCGCCTGGAAAACCTTGGCCGTGCGTGGCCTGGACCTGCAGATGCAGCCCGCCCAGCCGCTGCGCCTGAGCGTGCGCGAGACGGCGCTCAGCGACTTCTTTGCACGCGTGATCGTGCAGCGCAATGGCCGCATCAATCTGCAGGACATCGTCAAGTCGGCCCAGTCTCAGCAGTCCCTGGAGCAAAACACCGCGCCGGCTGCGGATGGCGCGGCGGCTCCTGCCGAGCCGGTCCCGCCGAAGGCCGCTTCCGGGCCTGCACCGGTCATCAAGATCGGCCCCATCGTGCTGACGGGCGGCAAGGTGCAGTTCTCCGACTACTTCATCCAGCCCAACTACTCGGCTGACCTCAGCGAGCTGGCCGGCCGCCTGAGCGCCTTCTCGTCCGAACAGCCGGCCGGGGAGCAGGGGCCGCAACTGGCGGATGTGGAGCTGCGCGGCCGCGCCCAGGGCACGGCTTCGCTGGAGATCACCGGGCAGGTCAATCCGCTGGCCAAGCCGCTGGCCCTGGACATACGCGCCCAGATGCGCGACCTGGAACTGCCGCCGCTGTCGCCGTACTCCATCAAGTACGCGGGCCATGGCATCGAGCGCGGCAAGCTCAGCATGGATGTCAGCTACAAGATCGAGCCCGATGGCCAGCTCACGGCGCGCAACAAGCTGGTGCTGCACCAGCTCACCTTCGGCGAAGCCGTCGAAGGTGCGCCGGCCTCGCTGCCCGTGCGCCTGGCCGTGGCATTGCTGGCCGACCGCAACGGCGTCATCGACCTGGACCTGCCGGTCAGCGGCTCGCTCAACGACCCGCAATTCAGGTTGGCGCCAGTCATCTTCAAGATCATCGGCAACCTGATCATGAAGGCCGTCACCTCGCCGTTCTCGCTGCTGTCGGGCGCATTTGGCGGCAGCGGCGAGTCGGGCGTGGTGGCCTTTGCGCCGGGCCGATCCCAGATCGATGCCAAGGCCCGCGAAAGCCTGGACAAGGTGGTCGCCTCCCTCAAGGAGCGCCCGGCCCTCAGGCTTACCGTGATCGGCGAGGCGCGCGAGGCCCAGGACAAGGAGGCCTGGAAGCAGGCCGAACTCGACCGCCTGTTGCTGGCCCAGAAACGCCGCCAGGTGCTGCGCGAGGGCAAATCGGCAGAATCGGTGACCGAGTTGTCTGCTGCCGAAGTGCCGGCTTTGACCAAGGCGCTTTACAGCCGTGCCGACTTTGCCAAGCCGCGCAATGTCATCGGCATGGCCAAGGACTTGCCCACCGACCAGATGCGCAGCCTGCTGCTGGAGCAGATCACCGTGCCCGACGATGCCATGCGCGAGCTGGCGCTGGCGCGCGGCGTGGCCGTTCGCGACTATCTGGCGCAGCAGCAGTTGCCGCTCGAGCGCCTGTTTCTCGGGGCCCCGAAACTGGATTCCGACGACCAGGAATGGAGCCCGCGCGCCCAGCTCAGCCTGTCCGCACAGTAGCCCGGTTTTGGCTCCGCTTCAAATAACGGCGAGAATATGGTTTTCCCGGCCCGGCTAGCATGCCCGCATGCAGCCCGGCCGGCCGCGTCTGGCGGCCCGCGGCAGCCAGGCATTCAACGATTGATTCATGTCTTCTCTTTCCCCCCGCAGCACCATGTCCGATGCACCTGAAGTGAGCCCTGCTTCTGCCAAGAATCCTGAACAACACCCCTTGGATGTGCTCACGGGCGGTGCCTTCTCCGCCGAAACCTCGGGTGATCGCGCCTCGCGCATCCGCGACTGGCTGGCAACCCAGCCTTCGGTCGAGCAATTGCAGGACGTCCTCAAGGAGCTGAGCGCGCGCGACAAGAGCGCGGCCCGCGCCGTGCGTGAGCGTCTGGATGAAATCCGCCGCACCAAGGACCAGGAAAAGATCGCAGTGGAATGGGCTGAAAAGGCCCAGGCACTGCTGGTCGCATCGCCCTTCAATGCCGCCGACGCCATCGCCTGGCAGCGCGACGCCGCCAAGGCAGGCGCCCCGCTGTCGCGTGAGCCGCTGTCGCAGTACAAGGCCCAACTGGCCGAGCGCGTCAAGGCCATCGAGGAACTGCAGCATCGCGTGCAGGTCCAGCGCGAAGTGGCTGTCTTGCTGGCCCAGCGCATCGAAGTCCTGTCCACCAAGCCATGGCGCGACGCCCAGGCTGTGCTCGACAACCTGCGCGCCGACGTGGCCCGCTGGCAGGAGCAGGCCGGCGAGCTCACCGGCGATGCCAACTGGGCCAGCGTGGATGGACGCTTCCCGCCCCAGCTGGAAGCCGCCAGCGCACAGCTGATCCTTGTCTGGGATGCGTTCCAGTCTGCCCTTGCGCTGACCGAGGCCGCCGCAGCGGACGAAGCAGCCCCGCTGCCCACCGTGCCCGTGTGGGCCGATGAACTGCGTGTGGCGCGTGGCCTGCCTCCCGAGGCAGCGGCCGCCGAGCCGTCCAAGCCAGCGCCTGCCGGCCGCAGCGCAGCGCAGCCCAAGGCCAAGACGTCGCCTGAGCAGGTGGCTGCCGCCAGCGCTGCCCTGACCCAGGCGCTGGAACAGCTCCAGGCCGAGACGGCTGCTGGCGAAAGCAAGGCTGGCTCCGCTGCCGTGCAAGCCGTGCGTGCCGCCATCAAGGCCCATGGTCGTCTGGTGGACGACGCACTGGTCACCAAGGTGCACGAGGCCCTCTTGGCAGCAGGCGAAGCCGAAGGCTGGCCGCGCCAGAACGCAGACAAGCTGCGTGAGGAGCTGGTTGCCAAGGCGGAAGCTCTGCTGAACCGTCCTGAAGGCCAGGCGCTGGGCGGTCGCAAGATCCAGGAATCCCTGCGCAGCCTGCGTGAGCAGTGGAAGCTGGCCGACCAGGGCAGCGCGGCCAACCACGCTCTCTGGAAGAAGTTTGACGAAGCCTGCAACGCGGCCCACAAGGTGGTCGAGTCCTGGCACGACAAGCTGCGCACGGAAACCACCCAGTCCAAGGCACAGCGCCTGGCGCTGATCGAAGAGATCAAGGCCTGGGCAGCGCAGCAGGCCGCCAGCGAAGATCTCAAGGGTGCGGCCCGCGCATTGCGCCAGTTCGCTGAACGCTGGCGCGAGAGCGGTCATATCGGTGAAAAACTGTTTGCCGAGCTGCAGCCCCAGTTCAAGCAGGCCATGGCCCTGGCCGAGGCTCCGCTGCATGCTGCGCAAAAGGCCAGCCTGCAGCGCCGCCACGCCATGATCGACGAGGCCACGGCGCTGGGCGCCGCACCCAGCCTGCGCATCGATGCCGTCAAGGCACTGCAGCAGCGCTGGCAGGCCGAGGCACAGGCCGTGCCGCTGGATCGCAAGCACGAGCAAAAGCTGTGGGACGCCTTCCGCAAGCCCCTGGACGAGGCTTTCAACCGCAAGGGCAGCGAGCGTGGTTCCCGGGCCGCAGCCGTGCAGCTCAGCGACCATGACCGCCGCGTACTGGAGGCTTCGCAGGCCGTGGAAGCTGCCAACACATCGGGTGACGTGCAGCAAATCCGCGCTGCGGTGGAGGCTCTGGAGCAGGCGCTGCGCGGCCGTGCCGATGCCTCCGTCAACGCTGCCCAGCCGGAACAGGCGCCAGTGGCTGCGGCCGGCTCGGAAGAATCGCAAGCGAAGCCGGCGCCGGTGCGCCCCGTGGTTGCCGTGCGCGGGGATGATCGTCCCGGCATGAAGAAGGAAGAGGGTGGTGCGCGCGCTGCCCGTCCTGGCGACCGCCGCGACGGTGGCCGTGGCCGCGATGGAAGGGACGGACGCGACAACCGTGACAATGGCCGCTTTGGCCGCGAACCGCGTGAAGAGCGCGGTCCGCGCCTGGCCGATCCGGCCTTCCGTGCCCAGCGTGAAGCCATGGAGCATGCGCAGGACGCTCTGCGCAAGCTCGCGGCCCAGGCCCATGGCGAAGCGCTGACCCAGCTGATGGCGGCCTGGGAATCGCGTGACGCTACGCAGATTCCGGCGGCCCAGCAGCTCGGCGGTCGCGTGTCTGCGCAAGTGCGCAACGCCTGGTCGCAGGCACTGGCCCAGGCGCCCAAGGGTGATGCGGGTGAAGCCCTGCTGCGCCTTGAAATGGCTGCCGACGTGCCCACGCCTGCAGAGCATCTGAGCGCCCGCCGTGCCCTGCAGCTGCAACTGCTGACGCGCCGCAACGATCCGGCCCCGCAGGAAACCTGGGGCAGCGATGCCGCGCGGGTGCTGGCATCGGCACGCGATGACGCCACCGCACGCCGCCTGCAGAACGTGCTCAAGCAACTGCTGCGCAAGTGACGGGGTGGGGTTGAGACCCTCATCGTCAAGAAAGGGAGCCGTCGGCTCCCTTTTTTTTGACCCTGCCGATACCTGATGGTGCTTGGGATGGAGGCATCCGTGTACGCACCCAAGCAAAAAGGCCGTTGCATTTGCAACGGCCTTTTCATGTTTGGTGCCCAGGAGAGGACTCGAACCTCCACGGAGTTACCCGCTAGTACCTGAAACTAGTGCGTCTACCAATTCCGCCACCTGGGCATTTCAGAGTACGCAAATTATATAGCGCGAAAGCGACGTGCCGGGCCGGCTTGCAAAGATTTTCGTGAACTTTTTGCGGTGTGAAGCGCGGGCCCGTCGACTATCGGGATCGACAAAGAAAAAGGCCGTTGCATGTGCAACGGCCTTTTCATGTTTGGTGCCCAGGAGAGGACTCGAACCTCCACGGAGTTACCCGCTAGTACCTGAAACTAGTGCGTCTACCAATTCCGCCACCTGGGCATTTCAGAGTACGCAAATTATATAGCGCGAAAGCGATGTGCCGGGCAGGTTTGCAAAGATTTTCGTGAAATTTTTCTGGCGAGAGGCGCGTGACGTCGCTTTTCGGAAACGGCAAAGAAAAAGGCCGTTGCATGTGCAACGGCCTTTTCATGTTTGGTGCCCAGGAGAGGACTCGAACCTCCACGGAGTTACCCGCTAGTACCTGAAACTAGTGCGTCTACCAATTCCGCCACCTGGGCTTGCTGAAGCTGAAATTCTACTGCATTTTTTTGCAGCGAAGTCCTGATCTTCGATTTTTTCTTGAGACTGTGATCGGCCAAGTCATGAAGCCAGGGAGCCACCTTCTTGTGAAGATAGTTCCTCAGTTCACCGCAACCTCTGCAGGTTGTCGTTAAACTTGGTGCCCAGGAGAGGACTCGAACCTCCACGGAGTTACCCGCTAGTACCTGAAACTAGTGCGTCTACCAATTCCGCCACCTGGGCATCTCAGGAGGGTAGGGACAGTTCATTACTGAACCATCCCCCCCTAAGAACCGGACTTGCGACTTTCACCGCATCCGGCTCAAGCACAACACTGTCCGTATTGTGCGAAGACTCAGATTGTACCCTAAGTTTTCGCCTTCTTCGGACTCGAAGCCCCATGTGGGGCC
The DNA here is from genome assembly GCF_055797465.1 of Delftia sp. PX-1. Taxonomy (NCBI): domain Bacteria; kingdom Pseudomonadati; phylum Pseudomonadota; class Betaproteobacteria; order Burkholderiales; family Comamonadaceae; genus Delftia; species Delftia sp. PX-1. The sequence continues at coordinate 5,065,433 of NZ_CP184763.1, read as the reverse complement.
GGTTTCGCTACCGTCAGACCCAAGGCGTGCAGTCTGATGTGGCAGACCGGGTGCAGTAGCACCCGGTTGTAGAGAGCATCCGACCCGCCATCCACTTTGCGAACAATGTGGTGGTCGTGCCATCCGCTCTCGTAGTCCAAGGGCTGTGCGCAAAGTGCACACTGCCCCGCCTGGGACACATACAGCATAGTTGTTTCGGCCCTGTACGCGATGCTTCGCAGCATGCGCTTCGTCCTCAATTTTTCGCCGTACGCTTCCCACGATGGATCGAAGGGGTTGTAGTCCGCCTTGATCTTCTCGTGCCTCACGATCTCTGTATCCGCGAGCTTCAACAGCTTTTTCGTGAATGGACCTTCTGCCGTCTTGACGGTTGCAGCGAACTCATTCCTCTCGTTGATGCGCTGCCAGTAACGGTTCGCACACCACTTCGGGGACTTGTTTGGATGGCGCCGTCTCGCCCAGCGGACAAGCCGCCAGTAGATCAAGTTGTCCATCTTGTTGAAGGTTTCTTTTGCCACCACCGGATGGTGGTACTGCGCCCAGCCCCGAAGGATAGGGTTCAGTTTGGCGATGAGATCCTCCTGCTTCACCATCGCATGTGTCTTTACGATCTCCCTGACCTTGCTGTAGAGCGCTTGCGCGTTCTTCTTGCTTGGTTTGATGAGTAGTTTTCCCGCGTACTTGCGGAAATTCCACCCCAGAAAGTTGAAGCCGTCATCAATGTGGGCGACCCTTGTCTTCTCCGGCGACAGTTGCAACCCTCGTTGTGCGAGGAATGCTTCGATCCACGGCCTGACTTCTGTCTCCAGCAACTCCTTGGAGTCGCCGGTGATGACGAAATCGTCTGCGTACCGGATTACATTGACTTTCAGCTTCAAGGCGCGAGACCTGAACCGCGCTTTGAGGTGCGCGGCCAAGCCGGATTCGAGCCCGTTCAGACACATGTTCGCCAAGGTTGGCGAAATGATGCCGCCTTGCGGCGTTCCTTCGTCAGTCGGCGAGAAGTGACCCTGGTGGATCACCCCGGCTTTCAGCCACTTGCGCAGGATTGCCTTGTCCGTGGGGACGTGGCGCACCAGCCAGTCGTGATTGATGTGGTCGAAACAGCCTCGGATGTCCGCCTCCAGCACCCATGGGGCCGAAGCCTTTTTGGATGTGCAGACGAATATCTGGCCCATGGCATCGGCCGTGGAGCGATTTCTCCTGAACCCATAGGAGTTCGGGTCGCTCGTGCTTTCCGCCACGGGCTCTAGTCCTAGCAGGTGAAGTGCCTGCATGGCCCGGTCGAACATGGTTGGAATGCCCAGGGGGCGCTCCTTCCCGTTCGATTTTGGGATGTAGACCCGCCGCAAGGGCAGGGGCCTATACCCTCGTTGCTGTTTCAACAAACCGATTGCCGCCCATTTCAGGAGCGGAGTGTCCCAAAGTTGGCGATCGACCCCTGCCGTTCGCTTGCCTTGGTTTTCGGTCACCCGCCTTACCGCCAGAGCTCTGGCGGAGTGCGAGTGGATCAAGGATCGTTGGAGGGCTTTCACCCGCCGCCAATCCTGTTCTTGCGTCGCCTTCGCGATCTTTTGCTGCATCGTTCGCACAAACCTTTCAACTCGCTGCCAGTCAATGGCGTGCCAGTTGGCGGGTTCGCGTGAGGATGCAGGCTCGCTGTTGCCAGCAAGTTTTCTCATGCTTTCCTCTTTGAGTTAGACCCATCGAGGACGCACTTCTCCCCCGAAGGGGAATTGAGCATCCCTTCGGGGTCGATTGAACTTAGACAGCCGTCTCGCGACGGTTGCACCAAGTGGAAGTTTGCACGCTTTCGCGTTGGGGCAAAGTTGGAACCCCTATGCCACCCGTTACAGGCAGCCGTTCGCTTTTTCCACCATCCCATACCCCCTCATCCAACAGGTTGCCTTGCGGCTTCCCTGCCTGCGTGCCGAAGCACGCAGGCGGGTGGTGGGGCTTACCACGTTCCCTGATCTACCGATCTTGGCGGTTTGCGCCGCTTCGATCTCTCCATTTAGGACCCATCTTTCCTGGGGCTGCATTTTGACGACGTATTCCCACTTTCCACAGGAATAGCCAGCAGCGCACCTTTTGGTTACGGCCTATCAGCAGATTTGGCCGTTCAATCTTCACCCAGGTTCTGACGATGGTTCACTTATGTTGCCCATATGGAACTAGCCTAGCTCCCTTGGCCGCCTTTCTGCTGGCAGCTTCCAGTTACACCCTCGCGGGCGTAGCTGCTACCGAAGTAGGGGTTCATTGTTGAGTGGGCTTCACACAGGGTCATTGCTGTCCCTGCATGCCACTCTAGGCTACTCGCGGTCGCACGCGAGGTCACAGCGGTCCGTTGCCGGATGTATGACAAGGCAGATCAGAGCAGGACGCTCTGAATAGTTTACTCAGAAACGAGCTGCGCACGCGGCAGACAAAGCTCCGCTTGTGGCGTGCTCGTCGGCTATGTGCGCGAGCGCCACAAACGGCATCTCTGCCGCTTTCAATACAAAGTCACTCGATAGAGTGACCTTGATGAGATAGCTCGGTTGCCCGTCTATCTTCTATTAAAGCCCGTCCTTGCGGATCAAGCTGTGGGATGATCGGGGTGAGCCGAGCATCTGTTTTATGCCCGCCGAAGCGGGTGAGTAAATTGCTAATATTTAACGAGGCAGCTACCTCATTCAGAACGACACGTTACGTGTCGCACGGAAAGATTTAGATTGTATACCAAGAAAATGAACCCTCACGCAAAAAGTGCCGACGCGAACGACGAAATCGGGGGCAGTGTGCAGGGGCACCGCGACGGACATGGCTTCGTCATCCGTGATGACGGCGAAGGCGACATCTTCCTTCCTCCCAATGAAATGCGTGCGGTGCTGCACAAGGACCGTGTCAAGGTTCGCATCGTGCGGCAGGACCGCCGCGGCAGGCCTGAAGGCCGCGTGGTCGAGATCATCGAGCGGCCTGCGCACAACATCATTGGCCGCTTCTTGCAGGAAAGCGGCGTGTATCTGGTCGCTCCCGAAGACAAGCGCTATGGCCAGGACATCCTGATCCCTGCCAACGCGACGGGTTCGGCCAAGATCGGGCAGGTGGTCGTGGTGGAGTTGACCGAGGCGCCTGCACTGTTCGGCCAGCCCGTGGGGCGCATCATTGAAGTGCTCGGTGAGGTCGACGATCCCGGCATGGAGATCGAGATTGCGGTGCGCAAGTACGGCGTGCCCCATGTGTTTTCCGATGCCTGCCTGGCACAGGCCAAGGCCCTGCCGGACAGGGTGCGGCCTGCCGATCGCAAGAATCGCATCGATCTGACCGATGTGCCCCTGGTCACCATCGATGGCGAGGATGCGCGCGACTTCGACGATGCCGTCTACTGCGAGCCTGCCAAGGTCGGGCGCGGCAAGGGCTGGCGCCTGCTGGTGGCGATTGCCGATGTGAGTCACTACGTGACCACGGGCAGTGCCATCGATATCGATGCCTATGACCGTGCCACCAGCGTCTATTTCCCGCGCCGTGTGATCCCCATGCTGCCCGAGAAGCTCAGCAATGGCCTGTGCTCGCTCAATCCCGATGTGGATCGCCTGTGCATGGTCTGCGACATGCTGATCACTGCAAAGGGCGATATCCATGCCTATCAGTTCTACCCCGCGGTGATGCACAGCCATGCGCGCTTCACCTATAACGAGGTGGCTGCCATCCTGGCCAATACGCGTGGCCCGGAGGCTGCCAAGCGCTCCGATCGCGTGGGCGACTTGCTGAATCTGCATGGGGTGTACCAGGCGCTGCTCAAGTCGCGCGAAGCACGCGGCGCCGTGGACTTCGAGACCACGGAGACGCAGATCGTCTGTGACGAGAACGGCCGCATCGAGAAGATCGTGCCGCGCACGCGCAACGAGGCGCACAAGCTGATCGAGGAGGCCATGCTGGCCGCCAACGTCTGCAGCGCGGACTTCATCGAGCACAGCGGCCGCGTTGGCCTGTTCCGCGTGCACGACAAGCCCTCGCTGGAGAAGCAGGACATCCTGCGCAACTACCTCAAGGCCATGGGAGTGGGTATGGCGCTTGGCGAGAATCCGGCCACGTCCGAATTCCAGGCCATTGCCAATGCCACCAAGGACCGGCCTGATGCCCAGCAGATCCACACCATGCTGCTGCGCTCGATGATGCAGGCCTTCTACACGCCTGAAAATTCGGGCCACTTCGGGCTGGCCTTCGATGCCTATACGCACTTCACCAGTCCGATTCGCCGCTATCCCGACTTGCTCGTGCACCGCGTGATCAAGGCCGAGCTTGAAGGCACGCACTATCGCCTGCCCGAGCTGCCCACGCCTGGAGAGGCCGAAGCCAAGCTGGCCAAGCGTCTGGCCTCGCGTGTCAGTGCACCCGGCCAGAAGCCGCGCAAGCGCGCGCCCGCCGCCGAGGTCCAGGCCTGGGAGGCTGCAGGCCTGCACTGCAGCGCGAACGAGCGCCGCGCCGATGAGGCCAGCCGAGATGTCGAGGCCTGGCTCAAGTGCAAGTACATGCGTGAGCATCTGGGGGAGGAGTTCGCAGGCGTGGTCTCTGCGGTCACCACCTTCGGCATCTTCGTCACGCTCGATGCCATGTATGTGGAGGGTCTGGTCCACATCACCGAGCTGGGGGGGGACTACTTCCGCTTTGATGAGGCGCGCCAGGAACTGCGGGGCGAGCGCTCGGGCATTCGCTACGGCATAGGTACGCGGCTGCGCGTTCAGGTCAGCCGTGTGGACCTGGATGGCCGGCGCATCGATTTCCGCCTGGTGCGCGACGGCGAAGAGCAGCCGGCTTCGGGTCGTTCCGGCAGGGTGCCGGCGCGCACGGAAGCCCATCAGGGCGAAAAATGGGGGCGCCGCGACGCCAAGGAAAAGCGTGCGCAGCGTAACTCCGGCGGTGTCGGCGGAGCCCGGTCTGAATCCGACGGCGCGGTGTCTTCCGGCAAGCAGGGGCGCAAGGCGTCCAAGAAGGCCATGGTCAAGGGCGTGAACCTGGCCGCGCTGGAGGCTGAATATGCGAGTGCCCAGTCCCGCCCGGCCGCGCCAGTGCGTCAAAGCGACGTGAGTGAGCCGGCCGTGGTGCCGGGTTCGTCCGCACCTGCGGCACGCGCTTCCCGCAGGGGCAGGGCGGCTGAAGCGCGCCAGTCTGTCGCCGTCGATGCTGACCACGGTCTGCCGCAGTTGCCGCCGCCATCGCCGGTGCAGGCGCTGCGCGCCTTGGGTAAGAAGGCCTTGGGGGCCGTCAAGTCCAAGGTGGCAGGCAAGACATCCAAGCCCCGGCGCAAGCCCTGAGGGCGTCTATTGGCCCAGCCGCTGGGCCAGCGCGCTGGCGCTGAACGGCATTTGCGCGGGCCATTGGTCTGCCGCATGGCCGTGGCGCCAGGCCGCCAGTGTTGCGGCCTGCGCGGGGTCCAGCCCTTGCGCCCATAGCGCGGCAATCAGCCCGGCGAGAACATCTCCGGTTCCTCCGGTGGACAGCCGGGCGTTGCCTGTGGGGTTGATCCAGCAGGGCGGCGATGCATTGCCGTCGCCCTGCGGTCCGGCGATCACGGTGCCCGAGCCCTTCAGCAACGCAGTGCAGTTGAATTGGAGCGCCAGTTGCCTGGCTGCTGAAAGTCGCTGGGCCTGGACCTGGGCAGTGCTCATTTTCAGCAGGCGGGCGGCCTCCAGCGGGTGCGGTGTCAGCACCGTGTGCTGGCTGCGTCGGCTGCGTTCTTTCAGAAGCAGGGCCAGCGACTCATCTTCGGCAACCGCGTTCAGTGCGTCTGCGTCCAGTACCAGCCTGGGCGCCTGATCCAGAATTTGGGGCAGCCAGGCGCGCACCGCCATGCCGCCGCCACATCCGCACACGACGGTGGCGCGGCGCCAGTCTTGTGCTTCGGGGCTGCGCAACATGATTTCGGGCCAGGGGGAGATGGCCTGGTCTGACCCGTGCGAGGCATCGAGCAGTGCCAGCATCACGCGTCCCGCCCCGCCGTGCAAGGCTGCCAGTGCGGCCAGCCAGGCGGCGCCGGTCATGGACAGGCCGCGGTGTTCCAGCCCCTCTCCGCCCAGAATGGCCACGTCGCCAAAGCTCCCCTTATGGCTGGCATGCGGACGCGGGGCGCGGGCTTCCGGGGAGAAAAGTTGTGCGCACGGTGAGATGGCGAAGGGTGGCGCGCTGCTTGCCAGTCCTGTGTCCAGATCGTCCCACCATATCTGGCCGCAGGCGTCGCGGCCGCTTCCTGTGAACAGGCCGGGTTGCAGTGTCAGCAGAGCCAGCGTATGCCGTGCGCTGACCGGGAGGTTCATGGGCTCGAATCCAGGCAGGTATTGCCCGGTGTCGGCATCCAGGCCGGATGCGATGTCCACGCAAAGGACGGGGCTGATGCCGGACTGCAGGCTGCGCAGCAGCGGCAGCAATCGGTCATCTTTTCGGGTGGGTGGGCTTGCCGTGTCGGGTCGGCGCAGGCCGATGCCGAGCAAGGCATCAATGCACAGATCCTGAGGCCCCATGTCGGAGGGCATGTGGGCGATCCATTGCACGCCGGCCTTGTGGGCTGCATCCCATGCGGCACGCGCGTCGGCGGGCATGCGGTCGCGTTCGTGCACGCAGCTGACCAGGATGCGGCAATTGCGGGATCGTGCCGGCATCGTGTTCAGGTGCTGTTGAAGCCAGGCGGCTGCCTGCAGGCCGTCTCCGCCGTTGTTCCCAGGGCCGCAGGCGATCCAGATGCGGTTGGCGTGAGGGGCGATGGCGCGTGCCAGGCGTGCCAGCCCCATGCCTGCGCGCTGCATGAGGCAGTGTTCGGGCAGTCGGGCCGCGGCCTGCTGTTCCAGGGTGCGTGTGGCCACCGTATCGAACAGTGGCAATGCGGTGGATGTGGGAATGCGCAGCATGGCCTGAGCATAGCCGCCAGCCGCAGGGCGGGGTGTCCGCAGCGGTCAGCCGAAGCGGCGCGGATCCAGCAATGCGCTGTCCAGGAAACTGGTGCGGTTGTCCATCAGGTCGCTCAGCATGCTGGCGCAGCCTTGGGCAATAGCGGCACCACAACTGCCATGGCCCAGGTTGAGCCAGATGCCGGGCAAACCGCTGGCGCCCAGCAAAGGCAGTCCATCGGCTGTGCACATGCGTGTGCCATGCCAGATCTGAACGCCCGAGGTCAGCACGGCGCTGCCGGGAAAGACCATGTTGAGTCGGTGGTACATGCGCTGCAGCGTGGCCTCGTGCATGGGGCCGTGGCTGCCCAGTTCAGCGCCGGCCACGACCCGCATGCGCTGGCCAAGGCGCACCAGGGTCATCTGCTCGCTCCAGTCGACGATGGCGTGGCGGGGCGCGTAGCCTTGTTCGCGCAGCGGAGCACTGATGCCATAGCCGCGCAGGGCGATCATGGGCAGGCGCAGGCTCAGCGGCGCGAGCAGGTTTGCGGCCTCGGCGCCAGCGCAGACGACGATGGCATCGTGCGACCGGGGCGTGTCTTCGCCTTGCAGCTGCAGGCGAGCGGTGCGCCCGGCGCCGCCGGGCTGCAGTCGCTGCACCAGGCGTTGCGTCTCGAATCGTGCTCCTGCGGACTGTGCGGCCTGCCTTTGCATCAGCGTGGCCAGGCGGCCGTTGGCGGCGCCAGCCTGCGGGAAATACAAGGAGCCTGCGAGTGCGGTCTCCTCGCCCAGCGCGGGCTCACGCAGGCGGGTCTGGGCGGCATCCAGTGCCTCGCAGCGCGTGCCGGCCTCGGCCAGCGCTGCCAGTGCAGGTTTCAGTTGCTCATGGTCGGCCTCGCTGCCCAGCAGCACCAGGCTGCCGGAGACATATTCCGGGTCCAGCTCCCACTGCCGCCACAGCGATTGCTGGAACTGCTGGCTGCGCTGGGTGAGTGTCTCCAGTGCCGCCATCGTGGCTGTGGGTTCGCCGGCTTTGCGCAGGCGCCGCCCAGCCTGGCGCCATTGCCATAGCCAGCGCAGCTGGGCTGCGAGGTTTCCGGAGCCGGGGCGTGGCAAAGCCTGCCGGCCGGGAAGCGTGGGTGAGCGTTCTGTGGTGGAGAGACCGGGGACGCTCCACGGTTGGAGCAGGCTGGGGCCCAGCCAGCCGGCATGTCCGAAGCTGGCTTCCTCGGCCACCGTGCCATGGCGCTCGTAGACGGTGACCTCGTGCCCGACCTGGGCCAGTGCGTGGGCTGTCGCAACGCCAATGCTGCCGGCGCCCACAATCGCGATGTTCATTTTGGGGTGGAATCTGCTGAAGTGCCTGAATTATCAAGCGGATGTAGCTATCACTACAGGAGTGTGTGGCCGATGCGGCAACCGTGGCTATGCGGGGTGTGAGCGCGCGTTGGGTGCGAAGCCTCAGTCTTGGGATTGCGTATGCTAGAATCTTGCGGCTTTGCTAGGGGTTCACCCTGATTTTCTTCGGAATTGCCGGAGATCAGGTGATGGCTTTGGGGTGCGAGGTGTTCGTCATGAATGCCTGCCCATGCTTGCAACCCCCGTTGCAAAGTCAATCGCAAACCAGTCCCTTCAAGGTGTTGCTTCCTGTATCCAGGGGCAATTGTCGGGCTGGATTTTAGACCTAACCTTTGAGGTATTCATATGTCCGTCACTATGCGCGATATGCTGGAAGCAGGCGTCCACTTCGGTCACCAGACCCGTTTCTGGAACCCCAAGATGGCCCCCTTCATCTTCGGCCACCGCAACAAGATCCACATCATCAACCTGGAAAAGTCACTGCCGATGTTCCAGGACGCCCAGAAGTTCGTGAAGCAGCTGGCTTCCAACGGCGGCACCATCCTGATGGTCGGCACCAAGCGCCAGGCCCGCGAGCTGGTGGCTGCCGAAGCCCAGCGCGCTGGCGTTCCTTTCGTTGACCAGCGCTGGCTGGGCGGCATGCTGACCAACTTCAAGACCGTCAAGACGTCCATCAAGCGTCTGAAGGAAATGAAGGCTCAGCAGGAAGCCGGTCTGGAAGCCATGAGCAAGAAGGAACAGCTGATGTTCGTTCGCGAACTGGAAAAGCTGGAAAAGGACATCGGCGGCATTCAGGACATGAACAGCCTGCCCGACGCCATCTTCGTGATCGACGTGGGCTTCCACAAGATTGCCGTGGCCGAAGCCAAGAAGCTGGGCATCCCCCTGGTCGGCGTGGTTGACTCCAACCACAATCCCGAAGGCATCGACTATGTCATCCCCGGTAACGACGACTCTGCCAAGGCCGTGCAACTGTACGCCCAAGGCATCGCCGACGCGATCCTGGAAGGCCGCGCTGCTGCACTGACCGACGTGGTCAAGGCCGCATCCGGCGAGAGCGGTGACGAGTTCGTGGAAGTGGAAGAATCCGCTGCCTGATTGAGCTTGTCCGGCTGAGCGACCTCGTCGCCGAATAAAAAGCGGGGCTCAGGGTAGCCCCGTTTTTTTAAGCCGAAATCCTGTAACGAATCGAACTGACATTGGAGAAATACGATGGCTGCAATTACCGCAAGCATGGTGGCTGAACTGCGCGCAAAGACTGACGCGCCCATGATGGAGTGCAAGAAGGCCCTGACCGAAGCCGAAGGCGACCTGGTCAAGGCGGAAGAGCTGCTGCGCGTCAAGCTCGGCACCAAGGCTGGCAAGGCTGCCTCGCGCGTGACCGCCGAAGGCGTGATCGCCGCCTTCATCAATGGCAACCAGGGTGCCATGATCGAAGTCAACAGCGAAACCGACTTCGTGTCCAAGAACGACAGCTTCATCGCGATGGCCAACGCCGCCGCCAAGCTGGTCGCCGAGCAAAACCCCGCCGACGTGGCCGCGCTGAGCGCACTGGCCTATGAGCAGGACGGCTTCGGCCCCACGCTGGAAGACGTGCGCAAGGGCCTGATCGGCAAGATCGGCGAAAACATGTCCTTCCGCCGCTTCAAGCGCTTCGAAGGCTCCAGCCTGGCTTCCTACCTGCACGGCTCGCGCATCGGCGTGGTCGTCGAGTTCGACGGCGATGCCACGGCTGCCAAGGATGTCGCCATGCACGTGGCCGCCATGAAGCCCGTGTCCGTGACCAGCGCCGACGTGCCCGCCGAGCTGATCGAGAAGGAGCGTACCGTTGCTGCCGCCAAGGCTGCCGAGTCCGGCAAGCCTGCCGACATCGTCGCCAAGATGGTCGAAGGCTCGGTGCAGAAGTACCTGAAGGAAGTCTCGCTGGCCGACCAGGTCTTCGTGAAGGCTGCCGACGGCAAGCAGACCGTGGCCCAGATGCTCAAGGCCGCCAACACCAACGTCAAGGGCTTCACCCTGTACGTGGTCGGCGAAGGCATTGAAAAGAAGGTCGACGACTTCGCTGCCGAAGTGGCTGCCCAGGTGGCTGCCGCCAAGGCCGGCGCCTGATCCTTCCAGGCGCCCGAACCGTTCCCTTCACCATCCATCATCATCCACCACTTCGGAGAAACACCATGACCCACGCCACACCGGCCCACAAGCGCATCCTGCTCAAGCTGTCCGGTGAGGCACTCATGGGGGATGACTCGTTCGGCATCAACCGTGCGACCATCGAGCGCATGGTTTCCGAAATTGCCGAGGTCACCAAGGTTGGTGTCCAGGTGGCGGTGGTGATCGGTGGGGGGAACATCTTTCGCGGCGTGGCTGGCGGCTCGGTCGGCATGGACCGTGCCACCGCCGACTACATGGGCATGCTGGCCACGGTCATGAATGCCCTGGCCCTGGCCGATGCCATGGACAAGCAGGGGCTGACAGCCCGCGTGATGTCGGCCATTGCCATCGAGCAGGTCGTGGAGCCCTATGTGCGCCCCAAGGCCTTGCAGTACCTCGAGGAGGGCAAGGTGGTGGTGTTCGCTGCCGGCACCGGCAACCCGTTCTTCACGACCGACACGGCCGCCGCGCTGCGTGGCGCTGAAATCGGCGCCGAGGTGGTGCTCAAGGCCACCAAGGTCGACGGTGTCTACACCGACGACCCGATGAAGAACCCCGACGCGACCCGCTACCACAAGCTGGCTTTCGACGAGGCCATCTCGCGCAACCTGGGCATCATGGACGCCACCGCCTTTGCGCTGTGCCGCGATCAGAAGCTGCCGATCCGGGTGTTCTCCATCGTCAAGCCCGGCGCGCTCAAGCGCGTGGTCATGGGCGAGGACGAGGGCACGCTGGTGTACGCTTGAGCGTTTTGATACCGCGTTACACAGCTCTTCAAGGAACAAGAACATGACGATTGCAGACATCAAGAAGACCACCGAGTCCAAGATGGGCCAGTCCATCGAAGCGCTCAAGAACAATCTTGCGCGCGTGCGCACCGGTCGTGCCAATCCATCGCTGCTGGACTCCATCCATGTGGAGTACTACGGCTCCATGGTGCCGCTGTCCCAGGTGGCCAACGTCACCCTGCTTGACGCGCGCACCATCAGCGTCCAGCCCTGGGAAAAGAGCATGTCGGCCAAGGTGGAGAAGGCCATCCGCGAAAGCGATCTGGGCCTGAACCCCGCCTCGCTGGGCGACCTGATCCGCGTGCCCATGCCTCCCATGAGCGAGGAGCGCCGCAAGGAAATGACCAAGCTGGCGCGCAATGAAGGCGAAGCTTCCAAGGTCGCCGTGCGCAACCTGCGCCGCGATGCCAACGAAGCCGTCAAGAAGCTGGTCAAGGACAAGGAAGCCTCGGAAGACGATCAAAAGCGTTGCGAAGCCGATGTCCAGAAGATGACCGACAAGCACATCGCCGAGATCGATACGCTGGTGGCGGCCAAGGAACAAGACATCATGGCGGTCTGAGGCTTCTGGCCTCATTTGCCTCAGGGTCCGTACCTTTGACCAAACAAGACTCCGGCGCGGTGCCGCGCCATATTGCCGTCATCATGGATGGCAATGGACGCTGGGCCAATCGCCGCTTTCTGCCGCGACTGGCCGGCCACAAGCAGGGCGTGGAATCACTGCGCCGCTGCGCCCGCGCCTGCGTCCAGCGCGGCGTGCAGGTCCTGACCGTCTTCGCTTTCTCTTCCGAGAACTGGAACCGTCCCGAAGAGGAGGTTTCCGGTCTCATGGGCCTGCTGGCCAATGCGCTTGCCAAGGAAGTGCAGCAACTGAGCCGCGACGGCGTGCGCCTGCATTTCATCGGTGACCGCAGCGGCCTGGGTGATAAAGTGTGCGCGGGCCTTGCGCAGGCCGAGACCGTCACTGCGCACAACAATCGCCTGGTTCTCAACGTCTGCTTCAACTACGGCGGACGCTGGGACATTGCACAGGCAGCTGCCCGGCTGGCAGAGAAGGGCGAGCCCATCACCCCGCAGAGCCTGGACCGCGCGCTCGCACTGGCCCATGTGCCCGACCCGGATCTGCTGATCCGTACCGGCGGGGAAATGCGCATCAGCAACTTCCTGCTGTGGCAGGCTGCGTATTCCGAGCTTTTCTTCAGTGACAGCTTGTGGCCTGATTTCGATGAGGCCTGCCTGGACGAGGCCATCGCGGCTTTCGCTTCACGCGAGCGGCGCTTCGGCCAGACTTCCGCGCAAGTACAACAATCACAACCGACGTCGTCCCATCCGCAGACGTCCTGAACAAGGGGGAGCCATGCTCAAGCAGCGAGTCATCACCGCCCTGATCCTGCTGGCCATCCTGTTGCCTGCGCTGTTCTATCCCACGGGTATTCCGTTCGCCGTGGTCGTGCTCGTGCTCATGGCGGCAGGTGCCTGGGAATGGGGACGTCTCAACGGCTTTGGCACCGCGGGCGCCATCGGCATAGGCGCCATCTGCACGGCGATGTGCCTGGGCGCCTGGGCTGCCGGCTGGCTGGAGCGTCCGCTGTCAGCGCTCTGGATTGTTGCCGGTGCTGCCTGGGTGCTGGGTGGCGGGGCGCTGCTGCGTGCCGGCGTGGCTGGCTGGCCTCGCATTGCAGCGCCTGTGCGCCTGGTCGGCGGAGTGCTGGCCTTGTGGCTGGCCTGGGTCGCCGTGGTGCAGGCGCGCATGATGGGCATCAACTTCCTGCTGTCGGTGCTGGTGCTGGTCTGGGTGGCCGACGTGTTCGCGTATTTCGCAGGACGGACCCTGGGCCTGAAATTCACCAAATCCAAGCTGGCTCCCACGATCAGTCCCGGCAAGAGCTGGGAAGGCGTATGGGGCGGCATGGCAGGCGTTGTGGTGCTGGCCTTGGTCTGGGTCTGGGCTGACCGCCACTACGCGGTGGCCGTGCCCAGTTTCTATTCATTGCTGCTGGCGCGCGGGGCCTGGTTCCTGCTGCTGGCGGTTGTTTTCATGGCCGCGATGAGCGTGGTCGGCGACCTGGTCGAATCCCTGGTCAAGCGCAGCGTCGGCGTCAAGGACAGCAGTGGCCTGCTGCCCGGTCATGGCGGCGTCCTCGACCGCGTCGATGCCCTGCTGCCGACCCTGCCGCTGGCCCTGATGCTTTCCTCTTTCGCGCATTCATGAAGCAGAAAATCACCGTCCTGGGCTCCACAGGCTCCATCGGTACCAATACGCTGGATGTGGTGGCGCGCCACCGCGATCACTACGAAGTCTTTGCGCTCAGCGCGGCCACGCAGGTGGACCTGATGCTGCGCCAGTGTGCCGAATTCAAGCCCCGCTACGCCGTCATGGCCAGCGCGCCGCATGCAAGGCTGCTGGCTGAGCAGCTGCGCAGCAATGGATTGGCCACCGAAGTGCTGCAGTCGCCTGACGCGCTGGAGCAGATCGCCTCGCATCCTGAAGCCGATGCCGTCATGGCGGCCATCGTCGGTGCGGCGGGCCTGGCGCCTTGCCTGGCCGCCGCACGCGCCGGCAAGCGCTTGCTGCTGGCCAACAAGGAGGCGCTGGTGGTTGGCGGCGCCCTGTTCATGGACACCGTCAAGCGCCACGGCGCAACGCTGCTGCCCATAGACAGTGAGCACTCGGCCATCTTCCAGTGCCTGCCCGAAGACCGCACCAGCTGGCCCGATCGCGTGGACAGTCTGCTGCTCACAGCCTCGGGCGGGCCTTTTCGCCTGCGCGATCCGTCCACCCTGTCCGGGATCACGCCGGAGCAGGCCTGCGCGCACCCGAATTTCTCCATGGGGCGCAAGATCTCCGTGGACTCGGCCACCATGATGAACAAGGCGCTGGAGGTGATCGAGGCCCGCTGGCTGTTCGACATGGCGCCTGACAAGATCAAGGTCGTCATCCATCCGCAGCAGATCGTGCACTCCATGGTGCAGTTCAAGGATGCTTCGGTGCTCGCGCAACTGGGTACGCCCGACATGCGCGTGCCCATCGCCTGCGGCCTGGCCTGGCCCCGCCGCATCGCCAGCGGTGCGGCACCCCTGGATTTCGCCAAGCTGTCGGCCCTGACCTTCGAGGAGGCGGATGCCGTGCGCTTTCCGGGCCTGCACCTTTCCTGGCAGGCGCTGCACGCCAGCGAGGGAACCACGGCGGTTCTCAACGCTTCCAACGAAGTCGCCGTTGCCGCCTTCTTGGAGCGGCGCCTGGCATTTGACCGTATCCACGCTGTGAATTTGCGCACGCTCGAGACCTTGCTGCCGCCTACACTGGGCAGCCTGGAAGACCTGCTGGCCCTGGACGCGCAGGCGCGCGAAATCGCGCAGACCGTGGCGCGGCAGTGGCAGCTGTGATGCCGGCTTCGCAGGTCAGGATGGTTTTCTTGATGGGCCTGCGGCGGAATCCAGAGGCGCATTGGATTCAAAGGAGTATCAATTGTTGCTGACCGTTGTCGCATTCGTGGTCGCACTGGGCTTGCTGATTGCCGTGCATGAGTGGGGCCACTACCGCGTCGCCGTGGCTTGCGGCGTGAAGGTGCTTCGCTTTTCCGTCGGATTCGGCCGCCCCATCCTGCGATGGAAGCGCAAGGGTTCGGACACGGAATTTGTCATCGGTGCACTGCCCCTTGGCGGCTATGTGCGCATGCTCGATGAGCGTGAGGGCGAGGTGCCTGCCGACCAGCGCCATCTGGCATTCAACACCCAGCCGCTGCGTGCGCGTGCAGCCATCGTGGCCGCAGGTCCCGTGGCCAATCTCGTGCTGGCCATTGCGCTGCTGGCCATCGTCAATTGGGTCGGCATGCAGGAGCCCGTTGCACGGCTGGCAACACCGCCAGCAGGCACGGTGCTGCAGATGGCGGGTGTTCAAGGCGGCGATCGCGTGCTGCGCATGGCTTTGGGTGACCAGGAATGGGAAGAGGTCCGCTCCATCAATGATCTGCGCTGGACGCTGACCCGTGCAGCGCTCGATGACGAGTCCGTGCGCATGGAGGTGCTCCAGGCCCGCCGCACCGCCCCGTCCGAGCTGCGGCTCGCGCTGGCTGGTCAGGTTCAGGGCGAGCCCGATGCCGCCTTCTTCGAGCGCCTGGGCTTGCTTGGTCCCTGGACGCAGCCCGTGCTGGACAAGGTGATTGCCGGTGGTGCCGCCGAGAAGGCGGGCCTGCGCCCGGGCGATCTGGTTTTGCGCGTGGGTGGCACCTCGGTGGACGATGGCACGCAGCTGCGCAATCTCATCCGCAAGATGGGCGCATCGGGCCAGGTCCGGCAGCAGATCTGGCTGGTGGAGCGCGAGGGGCGGCAGTTGCAGATCCCGGTGCTGCCCGACCTGGGCCGATCGGAAGACGGCAAGGAAAGCATCGCCCGCATCGGCGCCTACATCGGCAGCGCCCCGGAAATGGCGCTGGTGCAGCGCGGTCCGCTGGAGGGCCTGTGGGCCGGCGTGCAGCGCACCTGGGAGCTGTCGTCGTTGACACTGCGCATGATGGGCCGCATGGTGATCGGCGAGGCCTCGCTCAAGAACATCAGCGGGCCCCTGACCATTGCCGACTACGCGGGGCGTTCGGCCAGCATGGGCCTGGTCCAATATCTCTCGTTCCTGGCGCTGATCAGCATCAGCCTGGGGGTTCTCAACTTGCTCCCCCTGCCGGTGCTCGATGGTGGGCACCTGATGTATTATCTTTGGGAGGGCGTGACTGGCCGAAGCGTGTCGGAAGTCTGGGCCGGACGCTTGCAGCGTGCAGGCGTGGCGGTTTTGATGATGATGATGTCCGTCGCCTTTTTCAACGATATCAACCGGCTTTGGGGCTAACTTTTCAGCCGTTTTCGGCAAGCCGCAGCGGCGGCAAATCCATTCATGACTAAACGTATCAATCGCCTGGGCGTGCGCGCTGCATCGACCCTGGCTGCCATGGTTTTGGCTGCCAATGCAGCCTGGGCACTGGAGCCCTTCCGCGTACAGGACATCCGCATCGAAGGTCTTCAGCGCGTGGAGCCGGGCACGGTCTTCGCTTCCATCCCCCTGCGCGTGGGAGACCAGTATGACGACGACAAGGGCGCAGCCGCCATCCGCTCGCTGTTCGCACTGGGCCTGTTCAAGGACATCCGCCTGGAAGCCAACGGCAACGTGCTCGTCGTCGTGGTCGAAGAACGCCCGACCATCGCCGAAGTGAACTTCGCCGGCACCAAGGAATTCGACAAGGAAACCCTGCAAAAGGCCATGCGCGATGTGGGCCTGGCCGAGGGTCGTCCGTTCGACAAGGCACTTGCCGACCGCGCGGAGCAGGAGCTCAAGCGCCAGTACATCAACCGCAGCCTGTATGGCGCCGAAGTCGTCACGACGGTCACGCCCATCGAGCGCAACCGCGTCAACCTGACCTTCACGGTGACCGAAGGTGATCCCGCCCGTATCAACGAGATCCATATCGTCGGGAACAAGGCCTTCAGCGAATCCACGCTCAAGGACCTTTTTGACCAGGACACCGGCAACTGGATGAGCTGGTACACCAAGTCGGACCGCTATGCGCGCAACAAGCTCAACGCCGACCTGGAAACGCTGCGCTCCTACTACCTGCAGCGTGGCTACCTGGAATTCCGCGTGGACTCCACCCAGGTGGCGATCTCGCCCGACAAGCAGACCATCTCGCTGACCCTGAACATCCATGAAGGCGAGCGCTTCGTGGTCTCCGGCGTCAAGCTGGAAGGCAACTACCTGGACCGCGACGACGAATTCAAGTCCCTGGTCAAGATCAAGCCCGGCGAGCCCTACAACGCCGATCAGGTCACGGCAACGACCAAGGCCTTCACCGAGCACTTCGGCAACTTCGGCTTTGCCTTCGCGCGCGTCGAGGCCGTGCCGGACATCGACCGTGCGACCAACCGGGTGGCCCTGGTGCTGCACGCCGAGCCTTCTCGCCGCGCCTATGTGCGACGCATCAATCTCAGCGGCAACAACCGCACGCGCGACGAAGTGATCCGCCGCGAATTCCGCCAGTACGAGGCTTCCTGGTACGACGGCGACAAGATTCGCCTGTCGCGCGACCGGGTGGACCGTCTGGGCTTCTTCACCGAAGTCAACGTCGAAACCCAGGAAGTGCCGGGTTCGCCTGATCAGGTGGATCTGGTCATCTCGGTGGCTGAAAAGCCCACCGGCTCGCTGCAGCTGGGCGCTGGTTTTTCCAGCGCTGAAAAGGTTTCGCTGTCCTTCGGCATCAAGCAGGAAAACGTGTTCGGCTCGGGCAACTACCTGGGCGTGGACGTGAACACCAGCAAGTACCGCCGCACCATGGTGCTGTCGACCACGGACCCGTACTTCACGGACACCGGCATCTCGCGCACCTACGACCTGTACTACCGCACTGACCGTCCCTACTACGACGATGCGGCCTACAAGATCGTCACCTCGGGCGGCAGCGTCCGCTTTGGCGTTCCCTTCAGCGAGATCGACACCGTTTACTTCGGCGGCGGCGTTGAACGCTCCGAAATCAAGCCCGGCACCTACCTGCCCCAGGCGTACAAGGACTATGCCGACAAGTACGGCTACTCCAACACGGGCATACCGCTGACCCTGGGCTGGTCGCGCGACAGCCGCGACAGCGCGCTGGCGCCCAACTCCGGTCTCTACCAGCGCCTGAACACCGAATGGTCGGTGGGTGGCGAGGCCCGGTATGTGCGAGCCAACTACCAGATCCAGCAGTACATCCCGCTGAGCAAGAAGTACACGCTGGCACTGAACGGTGAACTGGGCTACGGCAAGGGCCTCAATGGCCGTCCGTTCCCGCTGTTCAAGAACTTCTTCTCGGGTGGCCTGGGCTCGGTGCGTGGCTTCGAGCAGGGCTCGCTGGGTCCGCGCGACACCAAGGAAAACCTGGCGCTTGGCGGCTCCAAGAAGGTGACATTGAACGCCGAGTTCATGGTTCCGTTCCCTGGTGCCGGCAATGACAGGACTTTGCGTCTTTTTACATTCCTCGATGTGGGCAATGTCTACGGAGCCAACGAGAACTTCGATCTCGGGGAACTGCGGGCATCCACGGGCCTGGGCATCAGCTGGATTTCCCCGCTGGGTCCCCTGCGCCTGGCCTTTGCTCAACCCATCCGCAAGCAGACCGGGGATAAAATCCAGCGACTGCAATTCCAAATCGGAACCTCTTTCTAATGAAATCTCTATCTAGCCATTTTTCCCTGGCTGTGCTGCTTGGCGCCATGGCCGTTTCCGCGCACGCCCAGGAGTTCAAGGCCGGCTTTGTGAATACGGATCGCATCTTCCGTGAAGCATCGACTGCCAAGGCTGCGCAGTCCAAGCTGGAGCAGGAATTCTCCAAGCGTGAGAAGGAGCTGATTGACCAGGGCAACTCGCTCAAGAGCGCTTCGGAGAAGTTCGAGCGTGAAGCTCCCACCATGGCCGAAAGCCAGCGCGTCTCGCGCCAGCGCCAGCTGGTGGATCAGGACCGCGAGTTCCAGCGCAAGCGCCGTGAGTTCCAGGAAGACCTGAACTCCCGCAAGAACGAAGAACTGGCCCAGGTGCTGGAACGCGCCAACAAGGTGGTCAAGCAAGTGGCCGAATCCGAGAAGTACGACGTCATCCTTCAGGAAGCCGTCTACATCAACCCCAAGTACGACATCACTGACAAGGTGATCAAGGCGCTGAACGGCGGCGGCAAGTAAGCCAGCTGTCCAGGGCTGCATGCCGTGAGCGTATTGTTGGGCCAGATCCTCGATGCACTCGGTGGCGAGTTGGTCGGTGGCGAAAGGGAGATGTCCATCTCCCGCATCGCACCGCTGGACTCTGCCGGGGCCGGGGATCTCAGTTTTCTGAGCAACCCCCGCTACCGCCAGCAACTGGCCGCCTCCGAGGCGGCCTGCGTTATTGTGGCGCCCGCCATGCGTGAGCTGGCGCAGCAGCGGGGTGCCTGCATCGTGGTCCCTGATCCGTATGCGTATTTCGCCAGGGCCACGCAGTGGTGGAAGCGAAACTGCAGGCCCGTGGCGCCGGCCGGTATCCATCCGAGCGCCGTGGTGCACGAGAGCGCCATCGTTGATGCATCGGCCACCATTGGCCCGCTGTGCGTGGTCGAGGAGGGTGCCACGATCGGTGCCCACACCGTGCTCAAGTCGCGCGTCACCATTGGCGAGAACTGCCATGTGGGCGCGCGCTGTCTGCTGCATTCCGGCGTGGTGCTGGGGGCGGACGGCTTTGGGTTCGCGCCCGAGAACGGCGCATGGGTGAAGATCGAGCAGCTCGGCGGCGTGCGGATCGGCGACGATGTGGAAATCGGCGCCAATACCTGCATAGACCGGGGTGCGCTGGACGACACGGTGATCGAGGATGGGGTCAAGCTCGACAACCTGATCCAGATCGGTCACAACGTGCACGTCGGCAGGCATACGGCCATGGCCGGCTGCGTGGGGGTGGCCGGCAGCGCGCGCATTGGCGCGCATTGCACCGTGGGAGGCGGGGCCATCGTGCTGGGCCATCTGCAGCTGGCTGACCGGGTGCATATTTCGGCAGCGACGGTAGTGACCCGTTCGCTGACACAATCAGGTGTTTACACGGGCATGTTTCCCGTGGATGAAAACGCCAAATGGGAAAAAAATGCTGCGACGCTGAAGCAGCTGCACTCCATGCGCGATCGCATCAAGGCCCTGGAGCGGCAACTGCAGCAATCGGCGGATCAAGGCCATAACGGAACGCAATGATGGATATTCACGCAATTCTCAAGCAACTGCCCCACCGCTACCCCTTCCTGCTGGTGGACAAGGTCACGGAGCTTGAGCGCAATACACGCATCAAGGCGATCAAGAACGTCACGTTCAACGAGCCCTATTTCATGGGCCATTTCCCGGGCCGCCCTGTCATGCCTGGCGTGCTCATCCTGGAGGCGCTGGCGCAGGCGGCCGGCCTTCTGGCCTTCGATGCGATGGGCCAGGTTCCGGATGAGAACAACATCTACTACTTCGTGGGCATCGACGGGGCGCGCTTCAAGCGTCCCGTGGAGCCGGGCGACCAGCTGGTGCTGGAGATCACCATCGACCGTGTGCGCGGCGGCATCTGGAAGTTCAAGGGCGTGGCCCGCGTCGAGGACGAAGTGGCCTGCGAAGCCGAGCTGATGTGCACCATGCGCAACGTGGGCTGACGGGCGCATGGCTGGCATTGAACGCATCCATCCCACGGCACTGATAGATTCCGCTGCGCAGCTGGATTCGTCGGTGTCGGTCGGCGCCTATGCCGTCATCGGACCGCATGTGGAAATCGGCGCCGGCACCACCATCGGCGCGCATTGCGTTGTTGAAGGCCATACCCGCATTGGCTGCGACAACCGGATTTTCCAGTTCGCGTCCCTGGGCGCGCAGCCCCAGGACAAGAAGTACGCAGGCGAGCCTACCCGGCTGGTTATCGGTGACCGCAACACGGTGCGGGAGTTCTGCACCTTCAACACCGGTACCGTGCAGGACCAGGGCGTCACGGCCATCGGCGACGACAACTGGATCATGGCCTATGTGCATGTGGCTCATGACTGCGTTGTCGGCAGCCACACCATCCTGGCCAACAACGCTACCCTGGCCGGCCACGTGCACGTGGGCGACCATGTCATCCTGGGCGGCCTGACGGGTGTGCACCAGTTCACCAAGGTGGGTGCCCATGCCATGGCCGGCTTTGCCAGCCATATCTCGCAGGATGTACCGCCCTTCATGATGGTGGATGGCAATCCGCTGGCCGTGCGCGGCTTCAATATCGAAGGCTTGCGCCGTCGCGGCTTCGGGTCGCAGCGCATTCAGGCCGTCAAGCAGATGCATCGTCTGCTGTACCGCCAGGGACTGACCCTTGAAGCTGCGCGAGAAGCCATTGCTTCGCTGGAGGGTGAACTGCCCGAGGCCGCGGCCGATGTATCGCTGATGCTGGATTTCCTGGCGGCTTCGACCCGGGGCATTGCGCGCTGATCTGGCGCGCGAAAGGACGGCATGACAGAGAACGCGGCGCCATCGGCGCGCCTGAGTCCATCGATTGCCATGGTCGCCGGAGAAACCTCTGGCGACCTGCTGGCGTCCTTGCTCCTGGGTGGGCTGCAGTCCCGCTGGCCAGAGGCCTCGGCCTTTGGCATCGGCGGGCTGCAGATGCAGCAGCGCGGCTTTGAAGCCTGGTGGTCCAGCGAGCGCTTGGCCGTGCATGGATACAGCTGGGAAGTGTTTCGCCGGCTGGCCGAGATTCTGAATATCCGACGCCAGCTGCGTCAGCGACTGCTCCAGCAGCGGCCGGCCGTCTTTGTCGGCATCGACGCGCCGGACTTCAACCTGGGGCTGGAAACCGATCTGCGTGCTGCGGGCATCAAGACCGTGCATTTCGTCTGTCCTTCGATCTGGGCCTGGCGTGCCGATCGCGTCGACAAGATCCGCCGCGCGGCCGATCATGTCCTGTGCATCTTCCCCTTTGAGCCCGAGTTGCTGGCCCGCCATGGCATAGACGCGACCTACGTGGGCCATCCCCTGGCCAGCGTGATTCCGCTGCAGCCCGACCGCGCAGCTGCACGCCGCCGGTTAGGGCTGCCCGAAGATGGTCTGGTGCTGGCCGTGCTGCCCGGCAGTCGGCGCTCTGAAATACGTTACCTGGCTGCCCGCTTCTTTCAGGCGGCAGCTTTGGTTCGGAAGGCGCTGCCAGCTATTAAAATAGTAGTGCCTGCTGTGCCTTCGCAATTCGACGAGCTGCAGCGCATTGCCGCGCAAGCCGGCATGGCTTCGTCGCTGCACATCGTGCGCGGCCAGTCCCATGACGCATTGGCAGCCTGTGACGTGACGCTGATAGCCAGCGGCACGGCCACGCTGGAAGCCGCCTTGTACAAGCGGCCCATGGTGATCGGCTACAACATGCACCCGTGGAGCTGGCGTCTGATGCGTGGCAAGCAACTGCAGCCCTGGGTGGGCCTGCCCAACATCCTGTGCGGCGATTTCGTCGTGCCCGAGCTGATCCAGGATGCGGCAACGCCCCAGGCGCTGAGCGCGGCCGTGCTGCAATGGCTGCAGGCCTGCGAGCATTCCCCTTCAACCGTCGAAGCGCTGGTACAGCGCTTCACAGCGCTGCACCATGAATTGCGGCGCGATACTGCCGAACTGGCCGCCCATGCGATCGAGAAAATCATTGCCCCCACTGCCGCCTGAACAGGCGTGCCTGCCCTGGCATCCGCCGGGGTTGGTTGCGGGCGTGGACGAAGCGGGCCGCGGCCCGTTGGCCGGCCCCGTGGTGGCCGCCGCTGTCATTCTTGACGATCTCCATCCCATCGAGGGTCTGAACGATTCCAAGAAGCTCACGGCTGCGCGCCGCGAGGCACTCTATGACGAGATCCGTGCCAAGGCGCTGTGCTGCAGCATTGCCGAGGCCTCGGTCGAAGAGATCGATCGCCTGAACATCCTGCAGGCCACGCTGCTGGCCATGCGCCGCGCGGTGCTGGGCCTGCGATTGAAGCCGGTACTGGTTCTGGTGGATGGCAACCAGTTGCCCGTGCTGGATGTGCAGGCCGAGGCCATCGTCAAGGGCGACGCCCTGGTGCAGTCCATCTCGGCGGCCTCCATTCTTGCCAAGGTCACGCGGGATCGGTGGTGCCAGCGCCTGCATGAGCAATACCCGGAATACGGCTTCGACGGCCACAAGGGCTATGGCACGGCGGCCCATCTTGCCGCGCTGCGCCTGCATGGCGCCTGCCAGGAGCACCGGCGAACCTTCGCGCCCGTGGCCCATGTCGTGAGCATTGCCCGCAGGGCCGAGCCGCTGGCAGCCGCCCGCGTGGCCGCTGCGGCGCAGGGCGCGCAGGCCTTGCTGCTGTCGGCCTGAGCGCCTTCGCTTTCTGCGCCCGTGGCGCTGTTCTTCGCTGTTCTCTTTGCCCGGAAGCCTTGCCATGAGCCGACAACCTGCCGCTACATCGATCCAGTCCCGTGACAACGCCCTGGTCAAGGATTTGCGAAGGCTTGCCCAGGACAGCGGGGCCTACCGCAAACAAGGACGTGTCTGGCTGGAGGGGGACCATCTGTGCCGTGCTGCCCTGGCGCGCGGCATGCAGCCCGCCGTGGCCGTGGTGGCCGAGTCCTTCTGGCCTCAGGTGCCGCGGGAGTGGGTGCAGGGCGCAGGCAAGTGCGTGGTGCTGTCCGATGCCGTGTTTGCCGAGGTCAGCGGACTGGAGTCTCCGGCGCGCATCGGCTTTCTGATGGACTGGCAGGCGTCGGCGGCCGTGCGTGCCGGCGTGGCCACCGTGGTGCTCGACCGTGTGCAGGACGCAGGCAACGTGGGCTCCATTCTTCGCAGTGCGGCCGCTTTCGGCTTCGGCCAGATCGTGGCCTTGAAGGGCACGGCTGCGCTGTGGAGCCAGAAGGTGCTGCGCGCCGGAATGGGCGCGCATTTCGGGCTGCACCTGGTGGAGTCGGCGTCACCCGAGGATCTGAGTGCGCTTGGCTTGCCCCTGATCGTGACCAGTTCCCATCAAGGTGAACTGATCCAGAGCGCGGCTCTGCCCTGGCCATGTGCTTGGGCCATGGGCCATGAAGGGCAGGGCGTTGGCGAGGCGCTGATGCAGCGGGCAGCGCAGCATGTGCGCATCGGCCAGCCAGGCGGTGAGGAGTCGCTGAACGTGGCTGCTGCAGCGGCGATATGCCTGCACGCAAGCAGCGTGAGTGCCGGCTCACGTCAAGGGTAATCCCGCCTCCTGTCAGGAGGCTGAAGCACGACCAGCCTATAATGGGCGGCTTTCAAGCATTCCACACTACGCCTAGCGACGCTTCCTCGCCACCCCCTGCAGACAAGCTATAACCCGCCCGGATCCGTCCGTGCGGCACGCTGGGCGTAACCGTAATTAGAACCGGAGAACCCAGTGCTTTTGTCTCTCAAGGGAGCATTCCCATCCGCCATCCTGGCGCTCGCAGACGGCACGGTCTTTGTTGGCAACTCGATCGGTGCGCAAGGCACCACGGTTGGTGAAGTCGTTTTCAACACGGCAATCACCGGCTACCAGGAAATCCTCACCGACCCCAGCTACTGCCAGCAGATCGTGACGCTCACGTATCCGCACATCGGCAACTACGGCGTCAACGCAGAGGATGTCGAGGCTGGCAAGGTCCATGCGGCGGGCCTGATCATCAAGAACCTTCCGCTGCTGGCCAGCAACTTCCGCAAGTCCGAGACCCTGCCCGACTACCTCACGCGCAGCGGCACGGTGGCGATTGCCAACATCGACACGCGCAAGCTCACACGGCTGCTGCGCGACAAGGGCGCACAAAACGGCGCCATCGTCGGTTTGGCCGCTGGCGAAGAAGTGACCCAGGCGCGCATCGACGAGGCACTGGCTGCGGCCAAGGCGGCCCCCAGCATGAAGGGCCTGGATCTGGCCCAGGTGGTGAGCGCAGCCCAGCAGTACGAATGGACGGAAACCGAGTGGAAGCTGGGCGAAGGCTACGGCCAGCAGCAGGCCCCGCGTTTCCATGTGGTGGCCTATGACTTCGGCGTGAAGTTCAACATCCTGCGCATGCTGGCCGAGCGCGGCTGCAAGCTGACCGTGGTGCCGGCCAAGACGCCCGCCAAGGATGTGCTGGCACTCAACCCCGACGGCGTTTTCCTGTCCAACGGCCCTGGCGACCCGGAGCCCTGCGACTACGCCATTGCCGCCACCAAGGAGCTGGTGGAGTCCGGCAAGCCCGTCTTCGGCATCTGCCTGGGTCACCAGATCATGGCCCTGGCCGCCGGCGCCAAGACCTTCAAGATGGCCAACAGCCACCACGGCGCCAACCACCCCGTCAAGGACCTGGACAACGGCCGGGTCAGCATCACCAGCCAGAACCACGGTTTTGCCGTGGAGATGGAGTCCCTGCCCGACACGCTGCGCGCCACGCACATCAGCCTGTTCGACGGCACGCTGCAAGGCCTTGAGCACAAGGACAAGCCTGCGTTCTGCTTCCAGGGCCACCCCGAGGCTTCGCCCGGCCCGCACGATATCGCCTACCTGTTTGACCGCTTCACGGCGCTGATGGAGAAACACAAAAATGCCTAAGCGCACCGACCTCAAAAGCATTCTGATCATTGGCGCCGGTCCCATCGTCATCGGCCAGGCCTGCGAGTTTGACTACTCCGGCGTGCAGGCCTGCAAGGCGCTGCGCGAAGAGGGCTACAAGGTCATCCTGATCAACAGCAACCCTGCCACGATCATGACCGACCCGGCCACGGCCGACGTCACCTACATCGAGCCCATCACCTGGCAGACGGTCGAGAAGATCATCGCCAAGGAGCGTCCCGACGCCATCCTGCCGACCATGGGCGGCCAGACCGCGCTGAACTGCGCGCTGGACCTGTGGCGCAACGGCGTGCTGCACAAGTACAAGGTCGAGCTGATCGGCGCAACTCCCGAGGCCATCGACAAGGCCGAGGACCGCCTCAAGTTCAAGGATGCGATGACGCGCATCGGCCTGGGTTCGGCGCGCTCGGGCATCGCCCATTCGATGGACGAAGCCTGGGCCGTGCAAAAGGAAATGGGCTTTCCCACCGTCATCCGCCCCAGCTTCACGCTGGGCGGCACGGGCGGCGGCATTGCCTACAACCCCGAAGAGTTCGAGACCATCTGCAAGCGCGGCCTGGAAGCGTCGCCGACCAATGAGCTGCTGATCGAGGAATCGCTGCTCGGCTGGAAGGAGTACGAGATGGAAGTCGTCCGCGACAAGGCGGACAACTGCATCATCATCTGCTCCATCGAGAACCTGGACCCCATGGGCGTGCATACCGGCGACTCGATCACCGTGGCACCCGCGCAGACGCTGACCGACAAGGAATACCAGATCATGCGCAACGCCTCGCTGGCGGTGCTGCGCGAGATCGGTGTGGACACGGGCGGCTCCAACGTGCAGTTCTCGGTGAATCCGAAGGACGGCCGCATGATCGTCATCGAGATGAACCCGCGCGTGTCGCGTTCCTCGGCGCTGGCCTCCAAGGCCACGGGCTTCCCCATCGCCAAGGTTGCTGCCAAGCTGGCCGTGGGTTACACGCTGGACGAACTCAAGAACGACATCACGGGCGGCAAGACGCCCGCTTCGTTCGAGCCCTCGATCGACTACGTGGTCACCAAGATCCCGCGTTTCGCGTTCGAGAAGTTCCCCGCTGCCGACAACCGCCTGACCACGCAGATGAAGTCCGTGGGCGAGGTCATGGCCATTGGCCGTACCTTCCAGGAGTCTTTCCAGAAAGCGCTGCGCGGCCTGGAAGTCGGCGTGGACGGCATGAACGAAAAAACCCAGGACCGCGAAATTCTCGAAAAGGAACTCGGCGAGCCAGGTCCGGACCGCATCTGGTATGTGGGCGATGCCTTCGCTGCCGGCTGGACGCTGGACGAGGTGCACAACATCACCAAGATCGACAAGTGGTTCCTCGTGCAGATCGAAGAGATCGTGAAGATCGAACTCGAGCTGGACCAGGTCTACGAGGAAAAGGGCGATGCCGCGCTGGCCGCACTGGACGCCACCACGCTGCGCACGCTCAAGCAAAAGGGCTTCTCCGACCGTCGCCTGGCCAAGCTGCTGCACAGCAATGAAAAGGCCGTGCGCGAGGCACGCAAGGCACTGGGCGTGCGCCCCGTGTTCAAGCGTGTGGACACGTGCGCTGCCGAGTTCGCCACCGACACGGCCTACATGTACTCCACCTATGACGAGGAGTGCGAAGCCGAGCCGACGGACAAGAAAAAGATCATGGTGCTGGGCGGTGGCCCGAACCGCATCGGCCAGGGCATCGAGTTCGACTACTGCTGCGTGCATGCTGCGCTCGCCATGCGCGAGGACGGCTATGAAACCATCATGGTCAACTGCAATCCCGAGACCGTGTCCACCGACTACGACACGTCGGACCGCCTGTACTTCGAGCCGCTGACGCTGGAAGACGTGCTCGAAGTCGTGGCTGTCGAGAAGCCTGTTGGCGTCATCGTGCAGTACGGCGGCCAGACGCCCCTGAAGCTTGCGCTGGGTCTTGAAAAGGAAGGCGTGCCCATCATCGGCACCACGCCCGACATGATCGACGCGGCCGAAGACCGCGAGCGCTTCCAGAAGCTGCTGCATGAGCTGGGCCTGCGCCAGCCGCCCAATGCCACGGCCCGTACCGAGCCCGAAGCGCTGGAAAAGGCGGCCGGCCTGGGCTACCCCCTGGTCGTGCGTCCCAGCTATGTGCTGGGTGGCCGTGCCATGGAAATCGTGCATGAGCAGCGCGACCTGGAGCGCTACATGCGCGAAGCCGTCAAGGTCAGCAATGACTCGCCCGTGCTGCTGGACCACTTCCTGTCCAACGCCATCGAGTGCGATGTGGACTGCGTGCGTGACCGCGAAGGCGCCGTCTTCATCGGCGGCGTGATGGAGCACATCGAGCAGGCCGGCGTGCATTCGGGCGATTCCGCCTGCTCGCTGCCGCCTTACTACCTCAAGCCCGAGACCGTGGCCGAGATCAAGCGCCAGACGGCTGCCATGGCCAACGCGCTGAGCGTGGTCGGCCTGATGAACGTGCAGTTCGCCATCAAGGAAACGGCCGATGGCGACGTGATCTACGTGCTGGAAGTCAATCCGCGTGCCTCGCGCACCGTGCCCTTCGTCTCCAAGGCCACGGGCATCCAGCTGGCCAAGGTGGCTGCGCGCTGCATGGCCGGCGACACGCTGGCCCAGCAAGGCATCACCAAGGAAGTCACGCCGCCGTACTTCAGCGTCAAGGAAGCCGTCTTCCCGTTCGTGAAGTTCCCGGGCGTGGACACCATCCTCGGCCCCGAGATGAAGTCCACCGGCGAAGTCATGGGCGTGGGCAAGACCTTTGGCGAAGCCTTCGTCAAGAGCCAGCTGGGCGCCGGCGTGGCACTGCCCACCCAGGGCAAGGTCTTCCTGACCGTGAAGAACGCCGACAAGCCGCGCGCCGTGGCCGTGGCCAAGGAACTGGCTGCCATGGGCTTCGTGCTGTGCGCCACGCGCGGCACGGCAGCGGCCATCTCTGAGGCAGGTATCGAGGTGCAGCTCGTCAACAAGGTGACCGAGGGCCGTCCCCACATCGTGGACATGATCAAGAACGGCGAGATCGCCATGGTCATCAACACGGTGGAAGAGCGCCGCAACGCCATCGCCGACTCGCGAGCCATCCGCACCAGCGCCCTGCTGGCGCGCGTGACCACCTTCACCACCATCTTCGGTGCCGAAGCCGCCGTCGAAGGCATGAAGTCCATGGGCAACATGGATGTGCACTCCGTCCAGGAACTGCACGCCCAGCTGCAGACGGCCTGATCCTTCCGCGCTGCCGCCCCTCGTTTCTGACGAGGTGCAGCCGGCGGCACTGTCCGACAGTGCCGCCGGGTTTTCCCACCGAAGCTGGTGGTCAAACGCGGCATAATGGACCACATGACTTGATGAAACCGCCGCGCGGCAACGTGCGGCGGTTTGCTTTTGGGGCGCAGGCCCTGCCGCCATACTGCCGGCCCGCCTGTGCCAAAGAAGCCGCGCAACGCGCGGCGTTTGCTGCACATGGAGACTTTTCAATGGCCACCATTCCCATCACCAAGCGCGGAGCCGAGAAACTCAAGGACGAGCTGCACCGTCTGAAGACCGTGGAGCGTCCTTCCATCATCCAGGCCATCGCCGAGGCCCGTGCCCAGGGCGACCTGAGCGAAAACGCCGAGTACGAGGCCGCCAAGGACCGCCAAGGCTTCATCGAGGGCCGCATTGCCGAGGTAGAGAGCAAGCTGTCCGCAGCCCAGATCATTGATCCCTCCGCCGTGGATGCCGGCGGCCGCGTGGTCTTCGGTGCAACGGTTGAACTCGAAGACGAGGACAGCGGCGACACGGTCAAGTACCAGATCGTCGGCGAGGACGAGGCCGATCTCAAGCTGGGCCTGATCAACGTCTCCAGCCCCATCGCACGCGCGCTGATCGGCAAGGAGGAAGGCGATACCGCTGTCGTGCAGGCACCGGGCGGCGAGCGCCGCTATGAAGTGGTGTCGGTGCGCTACCTCTGATGCGTCGGTGCCTGTGCCTCGATCGTTGAGGAAGGCCTAAGCCCATGAGCAACCTGTACGAGCGCGTTCCCCTGCTGGCTGCTGCCCTGTGGTGGGGCAGCCTGTCGGCCATCGGCTTCATGGCCGTGCCCATGCTGTTCGCCCACTTGCCCACGCCGGCTGTCGCGGGCTTCATGGCTGCCAAGCTGTTTGCCGCGCAGACCTGGGTGTCCATCGCCTGCGCGGCCGTGCTGCTGGTCCTGTCCCGGCGCAGCAAGGAGTCGGTCGTGCAGCCCTGGGCCAAGGCCTGCCTGGGCTTTGTGATCGCAGGCATGCTGCTGGCATTTGTCGTCCAGTACGGCGTGTCGCCGCGCATCGTTGCACGCGACAACCTCAAGCTGTGGCACAGCGTGGGCACGGTGATGTATGCGCTGCAGTGGCTGTGTGCGCTCGTCGTGCTGTGGCGCATAGGCCGTTCGTCTCAAGCGAACACCCGGGCCACGGCCTGATCCCGGTCCTGCCGGTTCGGCACCATGCCAAACGAAAACGCCCGCAAGCGCGGGCGTTTTTTTGTGGGTCGAGCTGCTCACTCGTGCCAGTGCTCGGCCACCCAGGTGGCAGGCCGGATATAGCGAAAGCGCCGATTGCGCCGGCCGGTCAACGCGTCAGGCGGGTTGCATTCGCCGTGGAAGATCACCACGCGCGCACCATCCGGCACGAAGGGCGGCTTCCAGTAGTTCGTCGGCCATGCGGGAATGCAGTGGTACTTGAAGCTGGGGCACCAGGCCTGCGGCCAGTACTTGAGCTTGCCCTGCTTGTGCAGCATGTCGGACAGATAGGCCTGCTCATTGCGAAAGTTGCGGCGTATCTCTTCGAAATGCGTGCGGAAGTAGTCCAGCACCTCGGGGTGGGCACCCAGCTCGAAGCGGTACACCGAGGAATTGCCCGTGATGCGCCACGGACGCTTGTAGTCGTGGATGATCAGGAACTCGCCGGGTTCGGTGAAAAAATCGTCCAGCGGCCCGGTGATGACCACGTCCACGTCAAGAAACAGCGCCGTGCCGCGCAGGCCGTGCAGGTCGGCACTGAAGGTGGCCAGCTTGTTCCAACCACGCTCCGGAATGCCCGCGGGCAGGTTCAGCGGAGGAATCGGCAGGCATTCGACCTCGTCGCGAATCCCCACGCCGTCATCGGTCAGGCAGACAAGGCGAAAATCGCCCTTCAGATGCCGACGCACCATGGCGTAGAGCCTGTTGACATACTCCGGACCGTACTTCTTGCCCCACTTCATGCAGATCACGAAGCGCTGCTGCGCAGAGGGGGAGGCGGAGGGCGGTTGCGCGGCCTGGGCCACGCTGGCGGCATGGGATGCTACGGTCATGGATGCGGCGGACTCAGTCTGCCTGACGCTTCTTGACCGACTTCTGCTTGGGCTTGGCGCGCTTGACCTGGCCACCTGCCGTCAGGCGCTGGTTGCCCAGCACGCGGATCTGCTTGACCTCGGGCTTCTGGCCGGAGCGCTTGCTGAACTTGAGCAGCTTGACATCGCGAGGGCCGGGCATGCGGTTCTCGTCGATGGCTTTTTCCTTTTCCGGCATGGGGCGCCAGAGCACCAGCAGCTTGCCGATGTGCTGAATGGGTGCAGCGCCAAGCTCGTCGCACAGCTGCAGATACATCTGCTCGCGTGCGGCGCGGTCGTCGTTGAAGACACGGACCTTGATCAGGCCATGTGCGTTAAGGCCGGCGTTGACCTCCTTTTGCACGGCAGCCGTCAGGCCGTCACCCCCGATGAGGACCACGGGGTCCAGGTGGTGTGCGTTGGCGCGGTGTTCCCGGCGCTCGGCGGGAGTCAATTGAATTTGGGGCATGGCCGTATTATCGAGGCTGAAAGAATCCAGCATGAAAGTCAACACAAAAAGCAAGAAGGTCAACAAGGCTTGGCTCAACAGCCACGTCAACGATCCTTACGTCAAGGCCGCCCAGAAGGACGGCTACCGCGCGCGCGCGGCCTACAAACTCAAGGAGATCGACGAGCAGCTCAAGCTCATCCGGCCGGGTGCCACGGTGGTGGACCTGGGCTGCGCACCCGGGGCTTGGAGCCAGTATGTGCGCCGTTGCCTGTCGCCCAACGGGGCGGCCGTCGGCGCGCTCAACGGCCGCATCATCTCGCTGGATCTGCTGCCCATGGAGCCCATCGAGGGCGTGCAGTACATCCAGGGCGATTTCCGCGAGGAGCCGGTTCTGGCCCAGCTCCAGGAGGCCCTGGGCGGGGGCAAGGCCGACGTGGTGGTCTCCGACATGGCTCCCAACCTGTCGGGCAACGGCACGACGGATGCGGCGCGCATTGCGCTGCTGGTCGAACTGGCGGTTGATTTTTCCATCCACCATATGAAACCTGAAGGCGCCTTGGTCGTGAAGCTCTTCCACGGCGGGGCCTACGATGACCTGGTTGCGCTGTTCCGGCAGACCTTCAAGGTGGTCAAGCCGATCAAGCCCAAGTCCTCGCGTGACAAGTCTTCGGAGACGTTTTTGGTGGGCATGGGGCTCAAGTAGGCCTGTGCAGCCGCCCGGCGCTGCCCTGACCCGGGTCAAGACCGTATTCAAGCTATGGCTGCTATAGAGGGATATAGGCGACCAGCCAGCTTGAAACACCTAAAATGGACCGCAAATACGCTTCGAGCACGCTGGAAGTCGTTTTATCTGTATCCCCCATTGGAGCCCCGCTTGAACAATCAGTGGTTTTCAAAAATTGCCGTCTGGCTGGTCATCGCCATGGTGCTGTTTACGGTGTTCAAGCAATTTGACACCCGTGGCGGCGCTGGCGCGTCCCATGTCGGTTACTCCGAGTTCCTGGAAGAGGTGCGAAGCAATCGCATCAAGAGCGCCACCATCCAGGAAAGCCCCGGCGGCACCGAGATCGTGGCCACGACCAACGATGACCGCAAGGTGCGCACCACCGCTACCTACCTGGATCGCGGGCTCGTGGGTGACCTGATCAACAACAACGTCAAGTTCGACGTCAAGCCCCGCGAAGAAGGCTCGGTCCTCATGACCCTGCTCGTCAGCTGGGGACCCATGCTGCTGTTGATCGGCGTGTGGGTGTACTTCATGCGCCAGATGCAGGGCGGCGGCAAGGGCGGTGCCTTCAGCTTCGGCAAGAGCAAGGCGCGCATGCTGGACGAGAACAACAACACCGTGACCTTTGCCGACGTCGCAGGCTGCGACGAAGCCAAGGAAGAGGTCAAGGAAGTCGTGGACTTCCTGAAGGACCCCAACAAGTTCCAGAAGCTCGGCGGCCGCATTCCGCGTGGTCTGCTGCTGGTCGGGCCTCCGGGTACCGGCAAGACGCTGCTGGCCAAGTCCATCGCTGGTGAAGCCAAGGTCCCGTTCTTCAGCATCTCGGGCTCCGACTTCGTGGAAATGTTCGTCGGCGTGGGCGCGGCCCGCGTGCGCGACATGTTCGAGAACGCCAAGAAGAATGCACCCTGCATCATCTTCATCGATGAAATCGATGCCGTGGGCCGCCAGCGTGGCGCAGGCCTGGGCGGTGGTAACGATGAGCGTGAGCAGACCCTGAACCAGATGCTGGTCGAGATGGACGGTTTTGAGACCAACCTCGGCGTGATCGTCGTGGCTGCAACCAACCGTCCCGACATCCTGGATGCGGCGCTGCTGCGCCCCGGCCGTTTCGACCGCCAGGTGTATGTGACGCTGCCCGACATCCGTGGCCGCGAGCAGATCCTCAATGTGCACATGCGCAAGATCCCTGTAGGCCAGGACGTGAACCCGGGCGTGATCGCGCGCGGCACGCCTGGCATGTCGGGCGCCGATCTGGCCAACCTCTGCAACGAAGCAGCCCTGATGGCCGCGCGCCGCAATGCGCGCACCGTCGAGATGCAGGACTTCGAGAAGGCCAAGGACAAGATCATCATGGGCCCCGAGCGCAAGAGCATGGTCATGCCCGAGGAAGAGCGCCGCAACACAGCCTACCACGAGGCAGGCCACGCACTGATCGGCAAGCTGCTGCCCAAGTGCGATCCCGTGCACAAGGTCACCATCATCCCGCGCGGCCGTGCGCTGGGCGTGACCATGAGCCTGCCCGAGAAGGACCGCTACTCCTACGACAAGGAGTTCATGCTCAACCAGATCGCCATGCTGTTCGGTGGGCGCATTGCCGAAGAAGTGTTCATGAACCAGATGACCACGGGCGCGAGCAACGACTTCGAGCGGGCCACGCAGATCGCACGCGACATGGTCACCCGCTACGGCATGACCGACGCGCTGGGTCCCATGGTCTATGCGGAGCAGGAAGGCGAGCCTTTCCTGGGCCGCTCGATGAGCAAGACCAACAGCATGAGCGAGCAGACGATGCAGAAGGTGGACCAGGAGGTTCGCCGCATCATCGACGAGCAGTACGGACTGGCGCGCAAGCTGATCGAGGACAACTCCGACAAGATGCATGCCATGGCCAAGGCCATGCTCGACTGGGAAACCATCGACGCCGAGCAGCTCGATGACATCATGGCCGGCCGTGAGCCGCGTCCTCCCAAGGACTGGGTGCCGCGCAACCCTCCGTCGTCCGACGGTGGCAACTCGTCCGGCGGCACGCCGGCAGTGGATGCCGACCCTGCGCCCACCACGGCCTGAGCTGCTTGCCGCAGAATTGGTCAATCCCATGCAAAGGGCCCTGAGGGGCCCTTTTGCTTTGCTTGCAGGATGTGCTCAATCGCCCGCAACGGCCGGGCGATGAACCCGGTCCGGCAGGCGCCTACCTTCAGGAAACCCCATGCCGCATCAATGGCAGACTTCGCGCTTTGTTCTAGACCTTCAGCGTCCACTGGTCATGGGCATCGTCAATGTGACGCCCGACTCGTTTTCCGACGGCGGGCGGCACAACACGGTGGAGCAGGCCTTGCGGCATGCAGAGCAACTGGTCAGTGAGGGCGCGCACATCCTCGATATTGGCGGCGAGTCCACCAGGCCCGGCTCACCAGCTGTTCCGCTGGATGAGGAGTTGCGGCGCGTGCTGCCCGTTGTGCAGGGTGCGGTACAACTGGGCGTGCCTGTCTCCGTCGATACCTACAAGCCCGAGGTCATGCAGGCTGTGCTCGATCTGGGGGCCGACATCGTCAACGACATCTGGGCGCTGCGCCAGCCGGGCGCGCAGCAGGTGGTGGCCGCGCACCCGAGCTGCGGCATCTGTCTCATGCACATGCATGGCACGCCGCAGGACATGCAGACCACGCCCATGCAAGGCGATGCCGTGCCCGCCGTGCGCGATTTCCTGCAGTTGCACAGCGATGCCCTGCTGGCCCGGGGCGTGGCGCGGGAGCGCATCGTCTGGGACTATGGCATCGGCTTCGGCAAAAGCGTGGCACAGAATTTTTCCCTGCTTGCACGCCAGCATGAATTGCTGGGCCTAGACTTCCCGCTGCTGGCCGGCTGGTCGCGCAAGGGCTCGCTCGGGCAGGTCAGTGGCCGTCCACAGGGCCAGCGCATGGTGCCCAGCGTGGCGGCGGCACTGCTTGCGGTGGAGCGTGGCGCGCGCGTGGTGCGCGTGCACGACGTGGCCGATACGGTGGCGGCATTGACGGTCTGGCAGACCATGCACGACAACGACTGAACAACAAAGGAGCACTATGGCACGCACATATTTTGGTACCGATGGAATTCGCGGCCTGGTGGGCCGTTCGCCCATCACCCCCGACTTCGCGCTGCGTCTGGCGCATGCCGTGGGCCGTGTGCTGCGGCGCAAGGAAGCCCGTCCCATGGTGCTGATCGGCAAGGACACGCGGATCTCGGGCTACATGCTGGAGAGCGCGCTGGAGTCCGGGTTCAACTCTGCCGGCGTGGACGTGATGCTGCTGGGCCCCCTGCCCACGCCGGGCGTGGCCTATCTGACGCGCGCCCAGCGCGCCAGCCTGGGCGTGGTCATCAGCGCCAGCCACAACCCTTATTACGACAACGGCATCAAGTTCTTCAGCGCACAGGGCACCAAGCTGCCCGATGCCTGGGAGGAAGAGGTCGAGCAGGCCTTGACCGAAGATCCCGTATGGGTCGACTCTGCCGCTCTGGGAAAGGCCCGGCGCCTTGAAGACGCGGCAGGGCGCTACATCGAGTTCTGCAAGAGCACCTTCGACCATGCGCTCACGCTCAAGGGTGTGAAGATCGTGGTCGATGCGGCCCATGGCGCGGCCTACCAGATCGCCCCCAAGGTCTTCCATGAACTGGGGGCCGATGTGGTGGCCATTGGCTGTGCACCCGATGGACTGAACATCAACGAAGGCGTGGGTGCCACCCATCCCGAGGCCCTGGTGCTGGCCGTGCGAGCGAACAAGGCCGACTTCGGCGTGGCGCTGGATGGTGATGCCGACCGGCTGCTGCTGGTCGATGCGGCAGGCCGGCTCTACAACGGCGACGAACTGCTGTACCTGATGGCGGCCGACCGGTTGGCGCGTGGCGAGGCCGTGCCGGGCGCCGTGGGCACACTGATGACCAATATGGCCGTGGAGGTGGCGCTGAAGTCCCAGGGTGTGGGCTTTGTGCGCGCCAAGGTCGGCGACCGCTATGTGCTGGAGGAGCTGCACCGGCAGGGCTGGACCCTGGGGGGCGAGGGCTCGGGCCATCTGCTGGCGCTGGACAAGCACACCACGGGTGATGGCCTGGTCAGCGCGCTGCAGGTGCTGCAGGCCTGCGTGCGTTCGGGCAAGAGCCTGTCGCAGTGGCTGTCTTCGGTCCAGCTGTTTCCCCAGGTATTGCTCAACGTGCGGCTGCAGCCGGGCCAGGACTGGAAGCGCAACACCCAGCTGGAGGAAGCCACCGAGGCCGTCAAGGCCGAATTGGGTGATACGGGGCGCGTGCTTATCCGCGCCAGCGGCACCGAGCCTTTGCTGCGCGTGATGGTGGAGGCACGCGATGGCGACCAGGCCAGCCGCTGCGCCGAGCGCCTGGCCAGCGTGGCGAAGAATTCACCCATGCCCTGAGCGGCGGGGGCACTTTCTCTGCCATGGAAAGCCGAAGCTGCAGTCTTCGGCTTTTTCGTCTGCAGACCGTGGCGCGGTGAGCCGTTCAGCCCTGGCTGCGCAGAAAGGCCTCCAGCGCCTGGGGCGGCAGCGGGCGGCTGAAATGGTAGCCCTGGGCTTCATCGCAGCCTTGCTCGCGCAGGAACTGCAGCTGCGCCTCCGTTTCCACGCCTTCGGCCGTGGTCTGCATGCCCAGGGCCTGGGCCATGCGGATGATGGCGCTGACTATGGCGCGGTCATTGCTGTCGTGGTCCAGGTCCTGGATGAAGGACTGGTCGATCTTGAGTTTGTAGATCTGAAAGCGCTTGAGCTGGCTCAGGGATGAATAGCCGGTGCCGAAGTCATCCATGGCCAGGCGCACGCCATGCTCGCGCAGCCGGTCCATGGTGGCCGTGGCCTGGCGCGGATCATGGATGGCCACGCCCTCGGTCAGCTCCAGCTCCAGAGAATCGGCTGGCAGGTCGCTGTCGAGCAGGATGCGGTTGATGATTTCGGGCAGTTGCTGCTGGTGGAACTGGATGGCCGACAGGTTCACGGCCACCTTCAGGTCCCGCAGCCCCGCATTGCGCCAGGCCTGCAGTTGCTGCATGGCGCTGCGCAGCACCCATTCGCCGATCTGCAGGATCTGGCCGCTGTCCTCGGCGACGGGGATGAACTCCGCGGGCGAGACCGAGCCCAGCTCGGGGTGCTCCCATCGCAGCAGTGCCTCCACGCTGCGCACGCGCCCGGTGCTCAGGGTGATCTGCGGCTGGTAGTGCAGATACAGCTGATTGCGTTCCAGCGCCCGCCGCAAGGCGTTCTCCAGCTGCAGGGCGCGCAGGGACTGGGCCTGCATCTGCGGAGTGAAGAAGCGGTAGGTGTTGCGGCCGGCCTGCTTGGCGTGGTACATGGCCGCGTCGGCGGCCTGTGTCAGCGAGTCGATGTCGTGGCCGTCGCGCGGGTACAGCGCGATGCCCATGGACGGCGCAATGGTCAGTTCGTGGCGGTCGATCTGGTAGGCCTGGCGCGACGCCTCCTGCAGCTTGCCTGCCACGCGGGCCGCACCCTGGGCATTGGCGCCGGGCAGCAGCAGCACGAATTCGTCGCCGCCGATGCGGGCCACCGTATCGCGGTCACGCACCACGGCACGCAGGCGGCGGGCAATCTCCACCAGCAGGGCATCGCCCACGCGATGGCCCAGCGAATCATTGACATGCTTGAAATGGTCCAGGTCCAGGAACATCACGGCCAGTGGCGTGTCGTTGACCTTGGCCAGCTCGATGGCGCGGGCGCTGCGCTCGGCCAGCAGCGTGCGATTGGGCAGGCCGGTGAGCGCGTCGTAGTGCGCCATCCAGTAGATGCGTTCCTGGTCCAGCTTGCGGTCGGCGATCTCGCGGTGCAGGTTCTCCACCGTGGCGCTGAGTTCGCGTGTGCGGTCGCGCACCTGCTGCTCCAGCAGTTCGTGGGCCTGGCTCAGGGCCTGCTGGGCGCGCAGACGGTCGTCGATGTCGCTGACGATCCAGATGGAGCCTTCGCGTGCATCGCCCGGATTGATGAGCCGGCCCGTCAGTTCACCCCAGAACAGGCTGCCATCCTTGCGGCGCAGGCGGCGCTGCGTGCGAAAGGACAGGCCCGCGCTCAGCGTGCGATAGGCCTCGCGCCCCAGGCTGCGCAGCTCGTCGCGGCTGGGGTGCAGGTGCTCGCTGTTGATGCCGACCAGCGCATGTTCGCCCGCGTAGCCGAAGATGTCGGCATAGCACTGGTTGCATCGGACGATGACGCGCTGGCGGATGAAGACGATGCCCACGCCGGCATTGTCGAGCAGTGCCTGCTGCTCGCGCAGGCTGCGCTGCAGCGACGCCGCCATCATCGAAGACGGACGTTCGAGTACAGGGTCGTACGCAATCGTCGGCGCGGACATGGCGAAGCGTTAGGGCGGTGGTAAAGGGATGAGGGGGAACTTACAAAGTGTAGCACTTGCGCGCAAAACAGCATTTTGTCGTTCCCTGGCGAGGGCAGGGCCTTGGTTTTCAGGTGCCGGTGGACTGTCGTTGCCGGCCCTTGGCCTGCGCATCGAGCTTGTGGGCCAATTCATAGAGCACGCCATGGCGCAGGGCTCCGTGCGTGACGCGCATGCGCTCGATGCCCAGGCTGGAGAAGATGCCCCGCATCACGCTCATACCGCCGCCGATCATGGGGCGCAGCTCTTCCTTGAGTCCGTCCATGTTCACACGGTCGACATGGCCTGCGCGCAGCAACTGCGCATGCAGCCAGTCCAGTCCCTGCCGCGTGATCCAGCCGGCCGTGCCCCCGGGCGCATGGGCCAGGACCTTGACAATGGCACCGGCCGTGCCCGAGGAGCCATAGGCATGGCTCCATTGCCCGGCAGCGAAAAGTCCTGCTTCGGGCGCAATGATGTCGGCCACGGCTGCTTCGGCCTGGGACAGGGCCTGGGCCGACAGCTCGCCATCGGGGAAGTGGCGCAAGGCCCAGGTCACGCTGCCGAAGGCGAAGGAGCGTGCCTGCAGTACTTGCCGCTGCTGACCCAGGCACAGCTCGGTCGAGCGGCCGCCGATGTCCACCACCAGCCTCCGCTGGGCGCCGGACGGCAGCAACTGGGCGACGCCGCGATAGATCAGGCGTGCTTCCTCCTCGCCGTCAATGACCTCGATGGGGCAGCCCAGGATGCGCTGGCCTTCGTCCAGGAAGATCTGGCGATTCGATGCCTCTCTCAGCGTCTGCGTGGCCACTGCACGTACGCGGTGGCGGGGCAAATCACCCAGCACCTGCGCATAGCGCTCCAGGCAGGCCCAGCCGCGCTGCATGGCCTCCAGGCTCAAGGCGCCCTGGGCGTCGAGGGCGCTGCCCAGGCGTATGGCTTCCTTGCGATGGCTGAGCAGCTGTACCTTTGCGCCGTCGCTGCGGGCCATGGCCAGCAGGCAGCTGTTGGAGCCAATGTCGATGGCGGCCAGGCGGCTTTCGGGGGGATTGGAAGAGGGCATGCGCGAAAGGCGGACGACGGCACGGCTGCGGCAGGTTTGCAGCAGCCAACGGCATCCAGGGGAAGGCAGCTAGCTTAGCACCCCGGCGATCTCGCGTCGCTCTCGTGCCGGTGTGACTGGGTCATGACCTTTGCGTGACGGTTTCTGCGCCGTTGCTTGCGCCTGGCTTGGCTTGTATGACAGATGTCATGAACAGAGGAATGCATGTCATGAACATGTCACAAATCCGGGGCAGACTGCCCGAATCCCCGGCTAGCGGGGTGACTACCGGGTCCTGCCCAGGCCGGGCCCCTGCATCCATGCCCCAGACATTCACGCCGATTCCCGGTGGCGCCTCTGCCGCACCTGCCGAACCAGAACATGAACAGGGAGCGCGTGCCGTGCCCGCAGGGCCGGCTTCGCTGGGCATGGCCCGCCAGACAGCTCCCATACCCGTCTCTGCACCCCTGAATGTCCCGATGATGCCTCTGGCGAAAAGCCTCTCCACCGCCTTGTCGGAGCTGCAGGGCCAGGCCATTGCGGCTTCTGCCTCTGCTTCTTCTGCAAGGCTTCCCGCCCCCGAATACACTGGACTGCACGCCACAGCCGAAAGCGGTGAAGTGCAAGAGCAGCAGCAACAGTTTCTTGACCGTGACCATTGCATCCTGGCCTTCAATGAGCGCGTGCTGGACTGGGCCGTGCGTGAAGATGTGCCGCTGCTGGAGCGTTTGCGCTATCTGTGCATCGTCTCCTCGAATCTCGACGAATGGTTCGAGGTGCGTTGCGCCCCGCATGTGACGGCCGCCAAGGCCGGCGACGCCAAGGGCCTGTACACCCTGCAGAGCTTCCGCTCGCTGATGGACAAGGCGCATGAGCTGGTATTGCGCCAGTACACGCTGTACAACCAGTCGCTGATTCCGGCCTTTGCGGGGCAGGGCATACGCGTGGTATCCCATGGCGAGCGCAGCAGCGCCCAGCGCAAATGGGTGCGCGAGTACTTCCTGCGCGAAGTCCAGCCGCTGCTCATGCCCGTGGGCCTGGACCCATCCCATCCATTCCCCCAGGTGGCCAACAAGGCGCTGAACTTCATCGTGCGCCTCAAAGGTGTCGATGCCTTTGGCCGTGCCAACGAGGTGGCCATCGTCAAGGTGCCGCGTGTCTTGCCGCGCCTGGTGCGCCTGCCCGAGAAGATCGCGGGCAAGCAGCGACTGTTCGTGAGCATCTCCAGCATCGTGCGCGCCCATCTCGTCGAGCTGTTCCCGGGGCGTGAGGTGGCGGAGTTTGCGCAATTCCGTGTCACGCGCCATTCGGACCTGGCTGTGGATGAGGAAGACGTCAGCGACCTGCGCACGGCCCTGCGCCAGGGTCTGCACCATCGCCACTACGGCCAGGCGGTGAGGCTGGAGGTGTCCTTTGCCTGCTCGCCCATGCTGTCCGACCTGCTGCTGGGCCAGTTCGGCCTGCCGACCGAGGCACTGTTCCGCGTCAAGGGGCCCGTGAACCTGGTGCGCCAGTCGCAGCTGGTGGATCTGGTCGATGACCCCGCGCTGCTGTTTCCGCCTTGGCGTCCGGCATGGCCGCGCCAGCTGCAGCCGGGCCGCTCGGTGATGGCCCAGATCCGCAAGCGTGATGTGCTGATCCACCAGCCCTTCGAGAGCTTCGACGGCGTGCTGGAGCTGCTGCGCGAGGCCGTCAACGACCCCGAGGTGCTGGCCATCAAGCAGACCATCTACCGCACGGGATCGGACTCCGAGATCATG
Source organism: Delftia sp. PX-1 (assembly GCF_055797465.1). Taxonomy (NCBI): domain Bacteria; kingdom Pseudomonadati; phylum Pseudomonadota; class Betaproteobacteria; order Burkholderiales; family Comamonadaceae; genus Delftia; species Delftia sp. PX-1. Next base: position 5,024,531 of record NZ_CP184763.1, on the reverse strand, counting down.
CAGTTGCTGGCCGAGGCGGTTCGCCGCGGCAAGGAAGTGCTGGCCGTGCTGGAACTCAAGGCCCGCTTTGACGAAGAGGCCAACATCAACTCCGCCGAAAAGCTGGAGGCCTTAGGCGCCCAGGTGGTCTACGGCGTGCTGGGCCTGAAGACGCACGCCAAGATGCTGCTGATTACCCGGCGCGAAAAGCGCAGCGGCCAGCTCAAGCGCTACGGTCACCTGTCCACCGGCAATTACAACGTGCGCACGGCGCGCCTGTACACGGACATCAGCCAGCTGACCTGCGATGCGCAGATCACGGCCGACATGGATGCCGTGTTCAGCCACCTGTCCAGCCACAACCGCTTGCCCAAGCTGCACCAGCTTGTGATTGCACCGTTCCAGCTGCACGATCGCATGCTGGCGCTGATTGCCCAGGTGGGCGAGGCCGCACAGCGCGGCGAAGAGGCGCGGATTGTGCTGAAGATGAATGCGCTGACTGACGAGTTGCTCATGCAGGCCCTGGTGCGTGCCGGTCAGCAGGGCGCACGCATCGATCTCATCGTGCGCAGCGCCTGCATGCTGCCGCCGCAGCGCAAGGGCTGGACGGACAACATCCGCGTGCGCTCCATCATCGGCCGCTTCCTGGAGCATTCGCGCGTCTTCTACTTCGCCTGGGGCAATCAGCAGGAACTGCTGCTGTCCAGTGCGGACTGGATGAACCGCAACATGATGCGCCGGGTGGAGCTGGCCTGGCCTGTGCGCGATCCGGCGTTGCGCCAGCAGGTGATAGACGAATGTCTTGTCGCCAGCCTGCATGACAACCGCGACGCCTGGACGCTGGAAGCCAATGGCGCCTACCAGCGCGCACCCTATCCGACCACGGGCCTGGGGGCGCAGAACGCCTTGATGGAGCGTTACGGCCCTCGGGCCTGAGCCGCATATCCTGTCAGGGCGCCGCGCGCCTGCCCTGTGCAATCGAAAAGCCCCGCCAACGCATTGCGCTGGCAGGGCTTTTTTGCTTGTCGCTGCGGCAGCCGGAGACGTTCGGCGTTCAGTGCAGATGCAGCTGCAGCGTCCAGGGCGTCTTCTGCCAGGCCACGGCTTCGGTGCGCAGCAACTGGGCGGACTGGGGGTAGCTCCTGGTCCAGCCTTCCGGCACGGTCAGGTGAAAGACGCTGTCCGAGCGGTGCAGGCGCATGCCCTGCAGATCGGGATCGCGCCGGGCGTGGCACAGCTGCACGGCCAGGCGCAGCGCCAGCAATGGCCAGGCCACAGCCCGGTCCTCGATGGCAGCCTCGAGCTTGCGCAGCTTGCCCTGGTGGCCAAGCACCAGCTGGGTGATGCGTTCGCGCAGCTCCACGGGCCAGGTGGCAGCACTGCAGTGTTCGGTGATGTAGGCGCCGTGGCGGTGGTAGGCGCTCAGAGAGATGCGCATGCCGATCTCATGCAGGCTGGCAGCCGTGTCCAGTGCGTGCGTGGCCAGTGCATCGGGCGGCTGCTGCGCCTGCAGCGATTGCCAGGCCCAGCGTGCCACCTTGCGAACACGCAGAGCGTGGGATGTGTCAATGCCGAAGTCCTGTTGCAGCGCCGCGATCTCGGCGGCTTCGCGATCGGCAGGCGGCTCGTGTTCCAGCAGATCGTGCAGCACGCCCTGGCGCAGCGCGCCCTGTGCAACCTCCAGTTCGTCGATGCCCAGCAGGCCCAGGGCGGCCATCAGAATGCTCAGGCCGCCGGCGATGACGGCTCGCCGGTCTTCCTTGAGTCCGGCCAGGCGGATGCGGTCCACATGGCCGGCCTCCATCAGTTGCTCATGCAGCCAGCGCAGGCTGTCGGGCGTGATCAGCCCGCCGGAATATCCGTTGGCAGCCAGGATGTCGCCCACGGCGTTGGCCGTGCCTGACGATGCATAGGCGCAGTCCCAGGCGGTGGCTGGATAGGCCGATACGGTCTGGGTGAGGGCTGCCTGCGCCGCCTTGATGGCGGCCGAGAAGTGCGCGCGCGACAGCGTGCCCCCGCCAAAGAACTGCGTGCTCCAGGCCACGCTGCCTATGGGGTAGGAGGCCACCTGGCGCGCTTCGCCATGCTGGCCGATGATGACTTCGGTAGAGCGCCCGCCAATGTCCACCACCAGACGCCGTTGAGACGACGGCGGCAGCAGGCTGGAGACGCCGCGATAGATCAGCCGGGCCTCTTCCTCGCCCGAGATGACTTCGATGGGAAAGCCCAGCAGGGTGCTGCCTCGCGCGATGAAGACATCGCGGTTGCGGGCCTCGCGCAGGGTCTGTGTGGCCACGGCGCGGACCTGGTCGGCCGCAAAGCCGGCCAGCCGTTCGCCAAAGCGTGCCAGGCAGTCCCAGCCGCGTTGCATGGCTTCGTCAGTCAGTTCATGGCGCTCGTTGAGCCCATTGCCCTGGCGCACGGTTTCCTTGAGGTATTCCACGCGCTCTATGCGCTGGTGGCTGCCGACGCGGCCTATTTCGAGGCGAAAGCTGTTGGACCCGAGGTCAACGGCAGCGAGCAGGGATTCTGGTGCCATGAAAGAAACGCCAATCAAGATTCGTCGAGCACGATTGCACAGCGATGTCCGAGGGGGCAGGGCTGCACCTGTCTGGTGCCTGCTCGTGCGACACACAAGACTAAGACGGAATTGTGACATCGCGATGACCGGGTTCTTACATGGGAAGGCCTGCTGTTTGTGACGCCTTTTTTCCATGTCACATCAATGTCACAAAGCCTTCTTACAGTCCAGCCATCGCATCTTTCAACCCCTAAGAGGTCTGTACATGAAGTTGTCTGTGATTCACATTCTGGTGGCTGGTGCTCTGTCTGCGGGCGGCGTGGGCCAGGCCCTGGCTCAGCAGGAAGCCACCGGCGCAGGCGCCAGCTTCCCGGCTCCGCTGTACTCCAAGTGGGCTGCGGACTACAACAAGGCCACCGGCGTGAAGATCAACTACCAGTCCGTGGGCTCCAGCGCCGGCATCAAGCAGATCGAAGCCAAGACCGTGGACTTCGGCGCCTCCGACGAGCCGCTCAAGGATGAAGAACTGGCCAAGAAGGGTCTGGTGCAATTTCCCACCGTGATCGGCGGCATCGTGCCCGTGGTCAACATCAAGGGCATCCAGCCCGGCCAGCTCAAGCTGACCGGCCAGGTGCTGGGCGACATCTACCTGGGCAAGATCAGCAAGTGGAATGACGAGGCCATCAAGGCCCTGAACCCGGGCGTGAACCTGCCTGATGCCACCATCGCTCCCGTGCGCCGCGCTGACGGCTCGGGCACCACCTTCGGCTTCACCAACTACCTGTCCAAGGTCAATGCCGAGTGGAAGGAAAAGGTTGGCGAAGGCAAGGCCGTGAACTGGCCCACGGGCGCAGGCGGCAAGGGCAACGAAGGCGTGGCCGCCTTCGTGGGTCGCCTGCCCAACTCCATCGGCTACGTCGAGTACGCCTACGTCAAGCAAAACAAGCTGACCTACACCCAGCTGCAGACCGCAGGCGGCACCTTCGTGTCCCCTGATGACGCCACCTTCAAGGCCGCTGCTGCCGGTGCCGACTGGGCCAAGAGCTTCTACCAGATCCTGACCAACCAGCCTGGCAAGGAGGCATGGCCCATCACCTCGGCCACCTTCATCATCATGCACAAGGCCCAGGACAAGCCTGCACAGGCCGCTGCCTCGCTGAAGTTCTTCGAGTGGGCCTACAAGTCCGGCGACAAGACCGCCACCGACCTGGACTACGTGCCCATGCCTGACGCCGTCAAGAACGTGATCTTCCAATCCTGGGGCCAGATCAAGGACACCTCCGGCACTGCCATTTCCCTGAAGTAAACCCTGAAAAGGGGACCATGGCGCACCGCCGGCAGGTGCATCATGGCTCCCCTGATCCCTTCACAAACCGCGAATAAAGGCGCCTCACGTGTCCACAACGTCGCCCTCGAACTCGCTGGCCGCCTCTGCACAGGCTTCCCAGCGACGCACACCTTCTCCGCTACGCCCCCCGATGCTGTCGGGGCGCGTGGCGGATCGCTTGTTTGGCGCTCTCGCGCGTCTGGCCGCGCTGCTGACGCTGGGCCTGCTGCTGGCCATCCTGGCCTCGCTGCTGGTCGGTGCCTGGCCCGCCATCTATGAATACGGCCTGAGTTTCCTCGGCCGCAGTGTCTGGGACCCCGTTCGCAACGAATTCGGCGGCCTGGTCATGATCTACGGCACGCTGGCCACCTCGGCCATCGCTTTGCTGATTGCGGTGCCCGTGAGCTTCGGCATCGCGCTGTTCCTCACCGAGCTGTCGCCGGCCTGGCTCAAGCGCCCGCTGGGCACGGCCGTGGAGCTGCTGGCCGCCGTGCCTTCCATCGTCTACGGCATGTGGGGCCTGATGGTGTTCGGCCCCGTGCTGTCCACCTATGTGCAGCAGCCCCTGCAAAAGCTGTTCCAGGGCGTTCCCTATCTGGAGGCCTTCGTGTCCGGCCCGCCGGTGGGCATCGGCATCCTGTCGGCCGGCATCATCCTGGCCATCATGATCATTCCCTTCATCGCCTCCGTGATGCGCGATGTGTTCGAGGTCACTCCGGCCCTGCTCAAGGAGTCTGCCTATGGCCTGGGTTCCACGACCTGGGAAGTGGTCTGGAAGGTGGTTCTGCCCTACACCAAGACCGGCGTGCTCGGCGGCGTGATGCTGGGCCTGGGCCGTGCATTGGGCGAGACCATGGCCGTGACCTTCGTGATCGGCAACATGAACCAGCTCAACTCGCTGTCGGTCTTCGAGGCTGCCAACAGCATCACCTCGGCCCTGGCCAACGAGTTCGCCGAAGCGGGCGAGGGCCTGCACCAGGCCTCGCTGATCTATCTGGGTCTGGTGCTGTTCTTCATCACCTTCGTGGTGCTGGCTTGCTCCAAGGTCCTGCTCAACCGCCTGCAAAAGAATGAAGGAGCACGCTCGTGAGCAGCACCTCCACCAAGATGATCAATGCCGCCGAGCTGTCGCGCGTGCGCCAGGCCAAGTATGCCCAGCGCAAGCGTGTGAACCAGGTGGCGCTGACCCTGTCCCTGGCTGCCATGGCCTTCGGCGTGTTCTGGCTGATCTGGATTCTGTGGGAGACCATCACCCTGGGCATCGGCGGCCTGAGCCTGGCACTGTTCAGCGAGATGACGCCTCCGCCCAATGAGGCCGGTGGCATTGCCAACGCCATCTTCGGCTCGCTGATCATGGTGGCGCTGGCCACGTTCGTGGGCACGCCCATCGGCGTGATGGCCGGTGTCTACCTGGCCGAATACGATGCGCGTGGCTGGCTGGCCAATACCACACGCTTCGTCAACGACATCCTGCTGTCGGCGCCGTCCATCGTGATCGGCCTGTTCGTCTACACCGTGGTCGTGGCGCGCTTCAAGAGCTTTTCCGGCTATGCGGGCGTGGTGGCGCTGGCGCTGATCGTGATTCCCGTGGTCATCCGCACCACCGAGAACATGCTGGTGCTGGTGCCTGCCAGCCTGCGCGAAGCCGCCTACGCGCTGGGCACGCCCAAGTGGAAGGTCATCATCATGGTGACGCTGCGTGCAGCGCGCGCCGGCGTGATCACCGGCGTGCTGCTGGCCGTGGCCCGCATTGCCGGCGAGACCGCCCCGCTGCTGTTCACGGCGCTGAACAACCAGTTCTGGAATGCCGACCTGTCCAAGCCCATGGCCAGCCTGCCGGTGACCATCTTCAAGTTCGCGATGAGCCCTTACGAGAATTGGCAGCAACTGGCCTGGGCCGGTGTGTTCCTGATCACCGTGGCGGTGCTCGGTCTCAATATCCTGGCGCGTTTCCTGACACGCCAGAAGTAATGCAGCAACAAGCAATCAACCAGGACAAGGATTCCGCAATGACTGCGACCTCTTCCAGCGCGCTGACCTCTTCCAAGCTGACGGTGCGCGACCTGAACTTCTACTACGGCAAGTTCCACGCCTTGAAGGGCATCAACCTGGACATTCCCGAAAAGAAGGTCACGGCTTTCATCGGCCCGTCGGGCTGCGGCAAGTCCACGCTGCTGCGCACCTTCAACCGCATGTTCGAGCTGTATCCCGAGCAGCGCGCCGAAGGCCAGATCTTGCTGGACGGCGAGAACCTGCTGACCAGCAAGCAGGACGTGGCGCTGATCCGTGCCAAGGTCGGCATGGTGTTCCAGAAGCCCACGCCGTTTCCCATGTCCATCTACGACAACATCGCCTTCGGCGTGAAGCTGTTTGAAAACCTCAGCTCCTCCGACATGGACGACCGTGTGGAATGGGCACTGCGCAAGGCGGCCCTGTGGGGCGAGGTCAAGGACAAGCTGCAGCAAAGCGGCTCGGGCCTGTCCGGTGGCCAGCAGCAGCGCCTGTGCATTGCACGCGGCATTGCCATCAAGCCCGAAGTGCTGCTGCTCGACGAGCCCTGCTCGGCCCTGGACCCGATCTCCACGGCCAAGATCGAGGAGCTGATTGCCGAGCTGAAGAACGACTACACCGTCGTCATCGTCACGCACAACATGCAGCAGGCGGCCCGCTGCAGCGACTACACGGCCTACATGTACCTGGGCGACCTGGTGGAATTCGGAGACACCGAGCAGATGTTCTTCAAGCCCCAGCGCAAGGAAACGGAAGACTACATTACCGGCCGCTTCGGCTGAGCAGGAGCCATCGATGACCGAAAAACATCTTTCCAGCCAGTTCGACAGCGAACTCAACCGCGTCTCGGCGCGCGTCATGGAACTCGGCGGCCTGGTCGAGTCCCAGATCCGCCAGGCCGTCTATGCGCTGTCGCGCTTCAGCATCGAGGCCGTGGAGCAGGTCGATGCCGCAGAAAAGCGCGTCAATGCCATGGAAGTGGAGATCGACCACGAACTGTCGTCCATCATTGCCCGGCGCCAGCCCACGGCGCGCGATCTGCGCCTGCTGATCGCCTTCTCCAAGGCCACGGCCAACCTGGAGCGCATGGGCGACGAAGCGCACAAGATGGCGCGCATGGTCAAGTCCATCATCGAAAGCGGCGCCGCACGCTCCCTGCCCACGGGCGACCTGCGCACTGCGGCCGAGATGGCCTCGGGCCTGCTGCGCAAGACGCTGGACGCCTTTGCGCGCCTGGACACCAAGGCGGCCGTGGCCATCCTCAAGGAAGATGACCTGATCGACCAGGAGTTCGACGGCTTCGTGCGCAAGCTCATCACCTACATGATGGAAGACCCGCGCACCATCTCCGCCAGCCTGGACCTGCTGTTCCTGGCCAAGGCCATTGAGCGCATCGGTGACCACTCCAAGAATGTGGCCGAGCTGATCATCTATCTGGTGGAGGGCAAGGATGTCCGCCACCAGACCATGGATGCCATCGAGTCGGCAGTGCTGTAAGTGCCGGAGGCGAACAACGGATGAAGAAGATGCCCATGGTCCTTATCGTCGAGGACGAGCCCGCCATCGCGGAGCTGATCGCTGTCAACCTGCGGCACAACGGCTTCCAGCCGGTCTGGGCCGAGGACGGCGTGACCGCGCAGCGCGAGCTCGATGCCGTGCTGCCCGACGTGATCCTGCTCGACTGGATGCTGCCCGGTGCCAGCGGTCTGGCCCTGGCGCGCAAGTGGCGCGCCGACAGCCGCACCAAGGCCGTGCCCATCCTGATGCTCACGGCGCGCGGCGATGAGCCGGACAAGGTGGCGGGGCTCGATGCGGGTGCCGATGACTACATCACCAAGCCTTTCTCGACCCAGGAGCTGCTGGCGCGCATCCGTGCCGTGCTGCGGCGCCGCGCGCCCGAGCAGATCCAGGACAAGGTCAGCATCGGCGAGCTGGTGCTCGACGCCGCCGCGCACCGCGTGAGCTGGCAGGGCGACATGATCAAGGTGGGCCCCACCGAGTTCAAGCTGCTGCACTATCTGATGAAGCACCCCGAGCGTGTGCACAGCCGTGCCCAGTTGCTGGACAAAGTCTGGGGCGATCACGTCTTCATCGAGGAGCGCACGGTGGACGTCCACGTCAAGCGGCTGCGCGAGGCGCTGGGCATGGCCGGTGCATTGATCGAAACGGTGCGGGGCGCCGGCTACCGGCTCAGCGCGCAGGCGCTGGCCTGAGGCGGTCCTGCGTTCCAATGAATCCACGCATGGCCCCCGCAGGCCATGCCCGGGCGCCGCTGCCCCAGGCAGCGAATACAACGCAAAGAAGGCGCAAGTATGGGTTGGCGAGGTTTTCGCTTGTTGGCGTCCCAGATCGCGGGCGCATTGCTGGGATGGTGGCTGTGGGGCGCCATGGCGGCCTCCAGCCCCGGCATGGCGTCACAGGCCGTGGCGGCCCTGGCGGGTGCGTTGTGCGCGGGCTGGATCTGGTGGCTGGTGGACAGCTGGAACGCCATGCGCCTGCTGTCCTGGCTGCGCCAGTCGGAGCTGCGGGAGGCGCCTGAACTCAGCGGCATCTGGGGAGAAGCCAGCGTGCGCATGCGCCGCTGGCTGCGCCAGAGCGTGCAGCAGGTGCAGCAGGGCGACCAGCGGCTCAATGACATTCTTTCTGCCCTGCAGGCCAGTCCCAACGGCGTGGTCCTGCTGGATGCCGACGGCCGCATCGAATGGTGCAACCAGATCGCGGCGCGCCAGTTCGGCTTCGATGCCGAACGCGACCTGCTGCAAAGCATTGGCAACCTGGTGCGCGACCCCGAGTTCAGCGCCTATTTCGCCACCCAGGATTTCTCGCGCGATCTGGTCATGCAGGGCCGCGAAAGCACGGCCTCGCGCCCCGTCAAGCTGTCGGTGCAACTGTACGGCTATGGCGAAGGGCGCAAGCTGCTGCTGGCGCGCGATGTGACCGCGGTGGAGCAGGCCGAGGCCATGCGCCGTGACTTCGTGGCCAACGTCTCGCATGAAATCCGCACGCCGCTGACCGTGCTCGTGGGCTTTGTCGAGACGCTGCAGAACCTGCCGCTGGAGCCCGAGGAACGCAACCGCTACCTGGGCCTGATGGCCCAGCAGGCCGAGCGCATGCAGCATCTGGTGGAAGACCTGCTGGCGCTGTCGCGCCTGGAGGGCAGTCCGCTGCCCAGCAGCAACGAATGGGTGCCCGTGGCCCAGCTCATGCAGCGCTGCGAAAACGAGGCGCGCGGCCTGTCGTCCATGCTGACGCGCAAGCAATCCCTGCCGCATGCGCTGAGCTTTCCGTCGGCCGAGATGCTGGCGCAGGCCGGCGAGGTGGCCGGCGCCAGCGCCGAACTGCAAAGCGCCTTCTCCAACCTGCTGGCCAACGCCATGCGCTACACACCGGCAGGCGGGCGCATCGACGTCACCTGGGAGACCTTGCCCGATGGATCGGCACGCTTTGCCGTGCAGGACTCCGGGCCAGGGATCGAGCCCAAGCACCTGGCGCGCCTGACGGAACGCTTTTACCGCGTGGACCGCAGCCGTTCGCGCGATACCGGCGGCACGGGCCTGGGCCTGGCCATCGTCAAGCATGTGCTGCAGCGCCATGGTGCCAAGCTGGGCATCACCAGCGCGCCGGGCCAGGGATCGGAGTTTTCGGTGACCTTTCCGGCCAGCCGGGTGCGCATTCCTGCGCCCGAGGCCCGTGACAGCAGCGACAGCCGGGGCAGCCGCGCCGCATAGCGCGCTCTGACGGATGGCCGCTACCCGCTCAGCGGTTTGTGGCCTTGCGTACGACCGCGCTGAACACCACTGCGGTCACCAGCAGCGCACAGGCGCTGCCGGCCCAGAAGGGGGCGGGCGTGCCCGGGTGCAGCCAGGCGGGCAGGACGCTGTCCGTGCCATAGGCCAGCCAGTATCCGCCGGCCAGACCGCCACCCCATAGCAGCAGGCAATAGATGACCAGTGGCGCCACGGTGATGCGGTAGCAGCGCAGCACGAAGATGCAGAAAGTCTGGATGGCGTCCGCCACATGGTAGGCAGCCACCCAGGCCAGCAGGCTGGCGGTGATGGCCACCACCTCGGGGTTGCCGCTGTAGATGCGGGCCAGGCCCTCGCGGGAAAGAAACAGTGCACAGGCCAGCACCAATCCGCCCATTGCCGCCAGTCGCCAGCCCATGGCGACCAGGCGCCGCGCCGTGACCTCGTCGCCGGCGCCGCGCCAGTAGCTGACCCGTGCGCTGGTGGCAATGGCCAGTGACAGAGGCACCATGTAGCACAGCGCCGCAAGGTTGGCGGCGATCTGGTGGCTGGCCGAGGCCAGCGTGCCCTGGCGCGCCACGAACAAGGCCATCAGCGTGAACGATGTCACCTCCACCAGAATCGCCAGTCCCGCCGGAATGCCCAGGCGCGCGAACTGCGCCAGCTGGGGCCAGTCCGGCGGCTCCATGCGCTGCCACAGCGCCAGCGGTGCGTACAGGCGTTGGCTGCGCATCAAAGACAAGGCCAGCGCGACCATGGCGTAGTTCACGATCAGCGTGGCCCAGGCGCAGCCTTCGGCGCCCAAGGCCGGCAGGCCGGCTCCGCCAAAGGCCAGCCAGATGGACAAAGGGATCTTGATCAGCAGCGACACCAGCTGCAGCCAGGTCACCAGCAAGGGGTGGCCCAGCGCCTGGTTGAGCGTGCTGTAGATGCGAAACAGCAGGGCGGCCGGCAGGCTCCAGGCCAGCACCGAGAGATAGGCCCGCACCTGTACCTGCAGCGGCAGCGGAACATCGGCCCAGCGCAGCAGTGCATCGGGAAACAGCAGCACGCCCATGCCCACGGCGCAGGCCGCCAGCAGCATGTACATGGCCTGCCGCAGCGTGCGGCCTATGACCTGGGGCTGTCCGGCGCCGCGGTGCTCGGCCCACAGCGGCAGCAGGGCCTGGAAAATGCCCATCAGCGAGACGTAGACGCTCACGAAGATGGCTGATCCCACGGACAGCGCCGCCAGCGCCTCCTCTGAATAGCGGCCCGCCACGATGGTGTCGGTCACGCCGAAGGCCATCACGGCCAGCTGCCCGGCCAGCACAGTCAAGGCATGCTGGGCAATGGTGCGTCGCTCTGCGCTCAGGGGGGCGTGCGCTGGCAGGTTCATGGCTTGACCTGGACGGGCCTCGCCTCAGGCCTGCGTTTCAAGACCAGAAGGAAGTCCTTGCGGTCGGTGGGGCGTACCACGCGGGCCACGGTCTCCCAGGTGGCCTGCAGGCGTGCGCTGTGAGGATCCAGCCAGGTTTCTTCCTCGGCCACCATCCAGTCGCAGCGCGCGGCACCGGCCATGCTCAGGCGCTGGGTATCGATGTCACCGTAGTAGCGCAGCGCGGCAATGTGGGCGCGCGGCAGGCCATAGGTTTGAACGCAGCTGCCGTCCCTGGGCAGTTCGGCCAGTACCAGGCGCATCTGTGGCTCGAAGCTGCGCGCATGGTCCATCAGCGGCAGCCACAGCGTCATCAGCAGCAGCCAGGCCAGCGTGGCGCCACTGGCGGGCAGCACCAGGCTCTTCCAGATGGCCGCACGGTTGCGCGAGGTGCGCCAGGCCACGAGCACACACCAGGCCAGGGTGGCGGCCACCGCCACGGCGAAGGACAGCACCGAGAATTCCGGCGTGAACTGCGGGGCCAGCCTTGCCACATTGGCGGCGGGCTTGGCGGGAATGCCGGTCTGCAGCGAAAGCCAGATCACCCAGATGGCAATGGCCGCGGCGCTGAAGAACAGCAGGGTGAACCAGTCGATCAGGGCGCTGATGCTGCGGCGCAGCGTGGGCAGGGCAAAGGCCGCCAGCGTGGCGATGGCGGGCAGGCCCAGCAGCAGGGCGCGGTCTGCTGGCAGCGTGCTCAACGAAGCGATCACCGGAATGATGGCAAACCACAGCGGCAGCGCCAGATGGGGATAGCGCCGGGGCGTGGCGATCTGGCGGCGCCAGACCCACAGCGTCCACAGTGCCAGCGGCCAGGCGGGCCAGCTGAACCACAGCAGCAGCCTGACCAGGCTTTGCCATTCCTTGGCAGTGCCGCTGTCCACCACGCGCCAGGCCCACTGGTCCAGCCACCAGGACAGCGCGGCCGCCAAGATCGTCACCGCCAGCCACAGCACGGTCCACAGGCGTGATGCGCGTGGGGCGGGCGTGGCTTCGTCGCCCCAGGTGCGCGAGAAGAAAGCCATGGCGGTACCGCCCAGGCCGAACAGCGTGGCCACGGTCGGCGCGCCGCTCAGTGCCAGGCCGGGCAGGCCCAGCAGCAATGCCAGCGTGGCCGTGCGGCCGTGGTAGGGCATGGCGGCGGCGGCAAAGAACAGCAGGGCCGCGCAGCCCAGCTGGGTCATGTAGCTGGTGGTTTCGTGGGAGAGCTGGGCCAGGCCCAGGCAGGCCACCAGGGCCAGCAACCCTCCGTCGGCCATGGCGCGCGCATAGTCGGTAGGCTGGGCCTCACCGCCAAAGGCAAAGGCCACGGGGCGTGCGCCCGGTGTGCGCGCCAGGTAATACACGCCCCACCAGGTGGCCGCCAGCGTGATCACCAGCATGGCGATGAAGGGCAGGCGTGCTGCCATCTCCGGGTGCAGCCAGGAAGGTGCTCCCTGCATGGCCAGCGCACCGAGCCAGTACGAGAGCAGGCCTTCGGATTCGGGTAGCAGCCCCGCCATGCGCGGTGCCAGCCAGGAGGTATGGCCCAGGGCCAGCTCCCGCATGTAGCCGAAGGCCTCCATGTCGGCCATGCGCCAGGGGCTGCGCCCCACATATCCGGGCACGACGTAGGCCAGGCACAGCAGCAGCAGCGACCAGCGCGGCAGGCGGCGCACGGCGCTTTGGGCAACGATGGCAGGGGTGGGCTGGTTCACTCACAGGACTTTCTGCAACGGAGGGCGCAAGAATACGCGAAGCAAGGGCCTCGAAAAGAATGGGGCATGCCTGGCCGGCATGGATTGGCCGGACTGCGAAAAACAAAAGGGCAGCGCGGTTGCCCGTGCTGCCCTTCTGGCCGGAGAAGCAGGATTTACTTCTTGCCGAAACGGTTGCGGAAGCGCTCCACACGGCCGCCCATGTTGTCCACCGACTTTTGCGTGCCGGTGTAGAAGGGGTGCGACTCGGACGAGGTGTCCAGCTTGAACAGGGGGTAGTCCTTGCCTTCGAAGGTTTCGGTTTCCTTCGTGTTCACGCAGGAGCGGGTCACGAACTTGAAGCCGTTGGACAGGTCCACGAACAGCACTTCGCGGTAGTTGGGGTGGATGCCTTCTTTCATGATCTTTCCTTCTGATGCAAGTGCGGTAGCCGTGCCTGACCCGCTGCAACCTTTGTAGCGGTTCAAATCAAGCGTACTTTCCGCAAGAAAAAGCCCTGCATTATCGCATAGTGCTCAGTTCCGTGCCAAACCCGCAGGCCTGGGGCCCGTGTACGCCGCGCGCGGACGGATGATTTGCCGGGTGGCACGCTGCTCCAGCGCCTGCGCCAGCCAGCCGGCGCAGCGGCCCAGCGCGAACAGACCGAAGGCGCTGCCCGGCGGCAGCTGCAGATGCCGTCGCAGGGCCACCAGCGAGAAATCGACCGAAGGCGCCTGCCCCGTCAGCGCCATCACCTCCTTGGCCAGCATCGTTGCCGGGCCATGCGCCGGCAGCATGTCAAGCAGCAGGGCGGCACGCACGTCGCCATCTGGGTAGAGGTGGTGGCCGAAGCCGGGCAGGGATTCGCCGCGCGCCAGACGCTGGCGCAGGCGGGTGGCGATCTGCTGCTCGCCCACCTCGTCCCACAGCGCTTCCACGCGCGCGGTCGTGCCGCCGTGGCGCCCGCCTGTCAAGGCGGCAAGGCCTCCCACCACGGCAGCGCGCAGGCTTGCGCCCGTGGAGGCCACGCAGCGCGCCGTGAAGCCTGATGCGTTGAGTTCATGGTCGGCGCACAGCACCAGAGCCATGCGCACGAGGTCCGCGCCTGGCGCGTCCAGCTTCCAGGCCCGTGCGCATTGCAGATGGATGGCGGCCTTGTCCGGCACGGTGCCCAGCAGGCAGGCAGCCAGCAGGCGCAACAGCGCACCGCAGCCTGCCGCCAGCCGTTCGGGTGATTGCTGCCAGGCCGCGGTGGCCGTGTCATCGCTGGCGACGGTGAACAGGGGCAGCAATGTGTTTTCGCACGGTTGGCCTGCCATGCGCTGCTGCAGGTCGGACAGCAAAGGCGCGGCCTCCACGGCGTTTGCAGCGAAGGCTGCCTGGGTCGGGCATTGCCACAGGAGGGCGGCTGTCTCCTCCAGCGTGCGGGTTCGCGCCCAATGCACGGCGTCCTCGCCCCGGTAGTACAGGCGGCCCTTTTCTATCAATGTGATCGAGGACTCCAGCACCGGCAGGCCCCAGCTGAGCGCGGCCTGCGCCACTTCGCGCGGCTTGCGGCCCTGGCCGCGCTGGCGTGCGAGCTGCTCGACCTCTTCGCGCAGGTAGCGGCTTTGGCGCGGCGTGTCTGCGGCGTGAGCCTGCAGCAGGCCTCGGCTGACATAGGCGTACAGCGTGGCACGGCTCACGCCCAGCAGCGCGGTGGCCTCGGTGGAGTTCAGGTAGTCGGGCATGGGTCGATCATATGTTGATTAATTGAATCAATATTGACAATATTTACCAGGAACCTATGGTGCGAACTCCAAGCCTTGTTTCAGCTGCCAGGAGTGCTCCATGTCCCGTCTCCCTTTTCCCTGCGCTTTCGACCATTGCACCGGCCAGATCTGGGAGGCGCTGGATGGTGATCCGGCGGCGCTCCAACGTCTGGAGCAGCGAGGTCGTGGGTCCTTGGCCTCCGTGTTCCCGGTCTCCGATCTGGCGGCCGCCAGCCTGGGCGTGGCAGGCCTTTGCCTATCCGAGTTGATCGCGCAGCTCGACGCTGCAGCGCCGCGTGTGGTGGTGGATCGCAGGCTTGCCTCCTTGTGGTTTGGCCATAGCCTGCATCCGCAGGGCTGGGAGATGCCCGCGCTGTGGGATTCCGTGGCCGGCGACTACCGCACGGCGGACGGCTGGATTCGCCTGCATACCAATGCGCCCCATCACCGTGCAGCGGCACTGGCCGTTCTGGATGCGCCCGCCGAACGCGAGGCCGTGGCTGCCGCGGTCGAGCGCTGGGCAGCACAAGAACTGGAGTCGGCCGTTGTGGCGCAAGGCGGCTGTGCCGCAGCCATGCGCGGGCTGTCTGAATGGGCCGCGCACCCGCAGGGTCGCGCAGTGCAGCGGGAGCCCTTGCTGGCGTGGCAGATGCATCCACATCCGCATCCGCAATCGAGCCGGCATGCGGGTGCCTGGCAGCCATCGGCCAGACGGCCGCTGCAGGGGCTGCGCGTGCTGGACCTGACGCGCATTCTGGCCGGCCCCGCTGCCACGCGATGGCTGGCGGGTCACGGCGCCGAGGTGTTGCGCATCGATCCGCCGGGCTGGGAGGAGCCCGGCACGGTGCCCGAGGTCACGCTGGGCAAGCGCTGTGCCCGGCTGGACCTGCGGGCGCCACAGCATCGTGCCGTGTTCGAGCAACTGCTGGCCGGGGCCGATGTGCTGGTCCATGGCTACCGGGACGGCGCGCTGGAAGGCCTGGGATTCGGTGCCGCGTGGCGTCGGCAGGTGAATCCTTCGCTCATCGACGTGTCGCTCAATGCCTATGGCTGGAGCGGGCCCTGGCAGCAGCGGCGCGGTTTCGACAGTCTGGTGCAGATGAGCGCCGGCATTGCCGATGCGGGCATGCACCGGCTGGGCCGCGACCGGCCCATGCCGTTGCCGCTGCAGGCGTTGGATCATGCAACGGGTTATCTGATGGCGGCCGCCGTGGTGATGGCGCTGGTGCGGCGCAGCCAGGGGCTGGGCGGAAGCACGGTGCGCGCCTCGCTGGCGCGCACGGCCCATCTCCTGGCGGGGCAGGGCGTCGGTGATCCGGACCCCTGCACGCTGGCGCCGGTGGACGGTTGTGCGGATTTCGGCGCGGCCGTCGAGGCCACTTCCTGGGGGCCCGCGCGACGCCTGCGGGCGCCGGTGGAGGTGGCGGGCGCTCCCATGCACTGGGAGCGTGCGGCTTGCGCCCTGGGTACGGCTGCCGCTGCATGGTGAACTGAATGCAAAACGCCCCGCGTGAGCGAGGCGTTCGCAGAGGTGCCGTGGGCTGGATCTCTGAGATCAGCCGCCGCGGCGCATCATGTCGAAGAAGTCCACGTTGGTCTTGGTGGCCCGCATGTTCTTGATCATCAGCTCCATGGCCTCGATCTCGTCCATGTTGTACATGAACTGGCGCAGGATGCGCGTCTTCTGCAGGATCTCGGGAGCCAGCAGCAGTTCTTCGCGGCGCGTGCCGCTCTTGTTGAGTTCGATGGCGGGGAACACGCGCTTTTCGTAGAGGCGGCGGTTCAGGGCCAGTTCGCTGTTGCCCGTGCCCTTGAACTCTTCGAAGATCACTTCGTCCATGCGGCTGCCGGTATCGACCAGGGCCGTGGCGATGATGGTCAGCGAGCCGCCTTCTTCCACATTGCGCGCCGCGCCGAAGAAGCGCTTGGGGCGCTGCAGCGCGTTGGAGTCCACGCCGCCCGACAGCACCTTGCCCGACGAGGGCACGACGTTGTTGTAGGCGCGGGCCAGGCGGGTGATGGAGTCCAGCAGGATGACCACGTCCTTCTTGAGTTCGACCAGGCGCTTGGCGCGCTCGATCACCATCTCGGCCACGTGCACGTGGCGCGTGGCGGGCTCGTCGAAGGTGGAGGCGATGATCTCGCCCTTGACCGAGCGCTGCATCTCGGTCACTTCTTCGGGGCGCTCATCGACCAGCAGCACCATCAGGTGAACGTCGGGATGGTTGGCCGTGATGGCGTGGGCGATGCTCTGCATCATCATGGTCTTGCCGCTCTTGGGCGGCGCGACGATCAGCGCGCGCTGGCCGCGGCCG
Source organism: Delftia sp. PX-1 (assembly GCF_055797465.1). NCBI lineage: Bacteria > Pseudomonadati > Pseudomonadota > Betaproteobacteria > Burkholderiales > Comamonadaceae > Delftia > Delftia sp. PX-1. Next base: position 5,007,789 of record NZ_CP184763.1, on the reverse strand, counting down.
ATGGGGGCGATGATGTCGATGATGCGGCCGGTGATGTTCTCCTCGCCCTTGATCTCGCGCTCCAGGCGCAGCTGCTGGGTGGGGAACAGGGGGGTCAGATTCTCGAACAGCACCTTGTGCTTGTTCTGCTCGGGCGAGCCGCCATTGACGGAGTCGAGCTTGGTCAGGGCAAAGTAGCGCTCGCCATCCTTGGGCGTGCGCACTTCGCCTTCGATCATGTCGCCGGTGTGCAGGTTGAAGCGGCGGACTTGGCTGGGCGAGATGTAGATGTCGTCGGTGCTGGCCGTGTAGCTGGTGTCGGGGCTGCGCAGGAAGCCGAAACCATCCGGCAGGATTTCCAGCACGCCGTCGGCGAACACTTGTTCCCCGGCCTTGGCGCGCTTTTTGATGATGGCGAACATCAACTCTTGCTTGCGCATGCGACCGACGTTTTCGATCTCAAGCGCTTCGGCCTGCTTCAGGACTTCAGACACGTGCAGTGCCTTGAGTTCATTAAGGTGCATGGAGAGACTCCAGAACGGAGTGGAAAGAAACCAGGGGGAGGCGTTGAGCCAAGCGAAACACTGTGGAAGTGGGCTGGCTTGCCTGAGGGTCTCAGCGCGGCCTTCGATGCATAAGGCCGGTGATGAAGGGCATTATGACAGGAAAAAATCCGCAGGTCATAGGGAAATTTGCGCTGGCGCAGGGTTTGTGCGCCAGTGCGATGCGGTGCAGCGGTCAGCGCCGGGCCGCATGTTTGGCTGCCCCGGTGTAGGGGGCAGCCATGAGAATCAGGCCAGGTGCTGGTCTAGGAAAGCAGACAGCTGTGCCTTGTTGAGGGCGCCGACCTTGGTGGCAGCCAGCTGGCCGTCCTTGAACAGCATCAGCGTGGGGATGCCGCGGATGCCGAACTTGGCCGGGATCTCGCGGTTCTCGTCCACATTCATCTTGGCGATGGACAGCTTGTCCTTGTAGGTCTGGGCTGCTTCGTCGAGGATGGGGGCGATCATCTTGCAGGGACCGCACCATTCGGCCCAGTAATCGACCAGCACCGTGGAGCCGGGTTGCAAGACGTCAGCTTCAAAGCTTGCGTCGGAGATGTGTTTGATCAGTTCGCTGGCCATGGGTGATGTCCTTGATTTTTCGCAATGAGGAAGGCGCAGGAAAATCCGCACCGCGAAATGATTGTGACAGAAACCTATCACCTGCTGCACCGTATGGGCGGTAGCTGGATGCTATGACTGTCATAGCTGTTTACGGGGCGGCAGCAGGGTTGCGGGGTCATCGGGAATTAGTGGCGCCTGCGCGCAGGCCGGCCTGCGGCAGGGTATTCTGCGCGCCCGCGCTGCAGGCATATGAGTCTGCCGGCAGCGCAAAGTTGAATGCGAGCTTGGAATGGGAACTGATGTGATGGATGCTTTTGAACACAGCGCGGCGGCGCGCACGATGGACTGCGATGTGGCGGTGATCGGCGCCGGGCCTGCGGGCCTGATGGCGGCCGAAGGGCTGGCCGGCAAGGGGCTGACTGTCCATGTGTTCGAGGCCAAGTCCTCCGCAGGACGCAAGTTCCTCATGGCCGGCAAGGGCGGGCTCAACCTGACCCATTCCGAAAACCTGCCCGCCTTTGTCTCCCGCTATGGCGAGCGCAGTGCCGAGGTGTCGCGCTGGCTGGAGCTGCTGCCCCCGGATCAGCTGCGTGCCTGGGCCGGCGAGCTGGGCGTGGAAACCTTTGTGGGCAGTTCGGGCCGCGTATTCCCCAAGGACATGAAGGCTGCGCCCTTGCTGCGTGCCTGGCTGGTGCGTCTGCAGACCCAGGGCGTGGTCCTGCACACGCGCCACCGCTGGCTGGGTTGGCAGGATGGCGATGCGCTGGGCTTTGATACCCCCGAAGGGCGGCTGCAGGTGCACGCGAAGGCCGTGGTGCTGGCGCTGGGCGGCGGCAGCTGGGCGCGGCTGGGCTCGGATGGCGCCTGGATGCCCTGGCTGGAGCAGCGCGGCGTGGAAGTCGCTGCGTTGAAGCCCTCCAACTGCGGGTTCGATGTGGGCCTGGGCGGTGCGGCGCCGGGCGGGCAGATCGATCGCAGGGAATTCATGGCCGAGCTGCTGGGGGCCAGCCCCCAGCCTGCGCGCGGCTGGAGCCCCTATTTCACCGAGCGCTTTGCCGGCCAGCCTTTCAAGTCGGTGGCGCTGTCCTTTGATGATGGCCGGGGCAACGTTTTCTCGCGCAAGGGCGAATTCGTGGCCACGACCACGGGCGTGGAGGGCAGCCTGGTCTATGCCGTCTCTGCCGCGCTGCGCGAAGTCATTGCGCGCGACGGGCATGCCACCGTCCATCTCGACCTGCTGCCCCAGTTGACACCCGAGCGCGTGCTGGCGGAGGTGCGCCATCCGCGTGGCTCACGCAGCCTGGCCAGCCATCTGAAGGGGCGCCTGGGCCTGGACGGCATCAAGGCCGCCGTGCTGCATGAGGTGCTGGGCAAGGACGGCGTGGCCGATCCCGCGCGGCTGGCCCAGGCCATCAAGGCCCTGCCCATCACCTTGGTGGCGGCCCGGCCCATCGACGAGGCCATCAGCACCGCAGGTGGCGTGCGGCTGCAGGCGTTGGATGCCAATGGCATGTGCGTGGCTGCGCCCGGCGTTTTCTGTGCCGGCGAAATGCTGGACTGGGAGGCTCCCACGGGTGGCTACCTGCTGACGGCATGCATGGCCAGCGGCGTGCACGCGGCACAGGGCGTTGCCCGCTATCTGAAGGTGGATGGCGAGACGCGTTGAGGAGAGAAGGGCCGCTGCGGGCGTGGACGGGGCAGGCGCCCGCAGGGCCTGCTGTTCAATGGAAGGTGACGAGCCTTGCCCTCGGCACTGGTTTCACGGTTAGGGCTGCTTGGTTCCCCACCTGACCCGGTTGGCCGCTTCCCCATGCGAGGAGGCCCGTCACTCTCGATTATAGGGGCAAACACCGGGCTGCCCGGGCGACAAGGCTGGCCAAACCCGGGGCGCACCGGGCGAGGGTGCTCAGCCCCGTAGAATCGCGGGATGTCTTATCTTGTGCTGGCCCGCAAATACCGCCCCCGCAATTTCTCCGAAATGGTGGGGCAGGAGCATGTCGTTCAGGCGCTCACCAATGCCCTGACGCAGCAGCGCCTGCACCATGCCTATCTGTTCACCGGCACGCGCGGCGTGGGCAAGACCACGGTCTCGCGCATTCTGGCCAAGTCGCTCAACTGCCAGGGCGCCGATGGCCAGGGCGGCATCACGGCAACGCCCTGCGGCGTTTGCGCCGCCTGTACCGAAATCGACAGCGGCCGCTTTCCCGATTACACCGAGCTGGACGCCGCCTCCAACCGCGGGGTGGACGAGGTGCAAAGCCTGCTGGAGCAGGCCGTCTACAAGCCGGTGCAGGGACGCTTCAAGGTCTTCATGATCGACGAAGTGCACATGCTCACGAACACGGCCTTCAACGCCATGCTCAAGACGCTGGAAGAGCCACCCGAGTACCTGAAGTTCGTGCTGGCCACCACCGATCCGCAGAAGGTGCCCGTGACCGTGCTCAGCCGCTGCCTGCAGTTCAACCTGCGGCCCATGGCGCCCGAGACCGTGCTGGAGCATCTGGGCCAGGTGCTCGGCCAGGAAGGCGTGGCTTCCGAACCCCAGGCCCTGCGCCTGCTGTCTCGCGCCGCGCGCGGCTCCATGCGCGATGCGCTGTCGCTGACCGACCAGGCCATTGCCTTTGGCAGCGGCCAGCTGCAGGAGTCCATGGTGCGCCAGATGCTGGGCAGCGTGGACCGCAGCCATGTGTTCCGCCTGATCGAGGCACTCGCCCAGGCCGATGGCCAGGTGGTGGTGGAAACCTCCGAGGCGCTGCGCCGCAATGGCCTGTCTGCAGCCTCCACGCTGGAGGAAATGTGCGCCGTGCTGCAGCGCATGGCTGTGGCGCAGGCTGTGCCGCAGATGGCCGCCGACGCCAGCGATCCGGAGGCCGCTGAAATTGCCCGTCTTGCGCTGCTGATGCCGCGCGACGAAACCCAGCTGCTCTACAGCATCTGCCTGCATGGTCGGGCCGAACTGGGCCTGGCACCCGACGAGTACGCGGCGCTGACCATGGCGCTGCTGCGGCTGCTGGCGTTCAAGCCGCAATCTGCAGAGCCCGCCCCGGGCGCGGCTGAAAAAAAAACTCCAGCGCTGACCCCCTCCACGGCGAAGCCTGAATCTCCCGCGCCCGTTGCGCAGACGCGGCCCGCACAGCCCGCTTTGCCCGAGGCTCCCGCTGCCCCAGCCAAGGCGGCCATGCCCGTCCCGGTTGCGCCTCCTGCTCCCGTCGCGCCTGTCGCATCTCCCGTGACCGCTGCGCCCGCCGTGGTCGCTCCCGTGGTGCAAGCCGTTGCGGCTCCAGCGCCTGTTCAGGCGCCCGTGGCCGTGGCCGCAGTTGCCAGGTCGGAACCTGTGCTTGCGCCTGTCCAGGAGGCCAGGCCTTCCGCTGCTCCAGAGGTGAAGCCGGCCGCCGGTGTCGCCCAGGAGCCCCTGGACGAGCCTGTGGATGAGCCCGTGGACGATGTGCAGGAAGACGAAGACTCTTCTGCCGATGAGGCGCCGCAGGTGCAGGATGCCGATGCGCCGGACGAGGGTGCCTGGGCCGGGATGCCCGATGAAGGCTGGGCCGACGAAGGCCGCTGGAGCGATGACGGAGATCTGGCCCTGGAGCCGCCTGCCGCTGCCGTGGCACGGCAGTCCGAACCGCAGATCGACACTCAGATCGATGTGCAGGATTTCGCTCCCGAACGTGGCCGCCAGTCCCCGGATGCGCCTCCCGCGCCGACCGTGGAGCGCACGGCCGAGGGCGATGTCTGGCACGCTGCCGTCCAGCAACTGGTGCAGGCCGAGGCCGTCACTGCGCTGGCGCGCCAGCTGGCGCTGCAGTCGCAGCTGGTGGCGCGCGAGGGCGATACTTGGACGCTGCGTGTGGAAAGCAGCTCGCTGGCCCAGCCCGCCACGCGCGAGCGCCTGCGTGTGGCGCTGGAGGCTGCCGGCCTGGCCCGGCAGCTGCATGTCGAGCAGGGCGCCGTGGTGGACAGCCCCGCGCGGCGCAATGCGGTGGCCAGCCATGAGCGCCAGCGCATTGCCGAAGACATCGTGATGAATCATTCTTTGGTGCAGACCCTGATCCGCAGCCATGGCGCGAAAATCGTGCCTGGCAGTATCAAGCCCGTATCCATTCAGCCCTGACACGCTCTAGAGCGTTTCGTTTTTACCCTACAGAAGAAGGAACTCACATGTTCAACAAAGGACAACTGGCCGGCCTGATGAAGCAAGCCCAGGCCATGCAGGACAACCTCAAGAAGGCCCAGGATGAACTGGGCAACATCGAGGTGGAAGGCGAGTCCGGCGCGGGCCTGGTGAAGGTGGTCATGACCTGCAAGCACGACGTCAAGCGCATCACCATCGACCCCAGCCTGCTGGCCGAAGACAAGGACATGCTGGAAGACCTGGTGGCTGCCGCCTTCAACGCTGCCGTGCGCAAGGCAGAAGAAACCTCCAACGAAAAGATGGGCAAGCTCACGGCCGGCATGCCCGGCCTGCCGGGCGGCATGAAGTTCCCTTTCTGAGGCTGGCCCCGAGAGGTTGTGCCGAACAGCCAGGAGAGGCCGTGACGGTTTCCCCAGCCACTCAATTGCGTTGAGCGGCCATCGAGCGATCTGCCCTTGCAGGTCGCTTTTTTTCTGAGAATCTTCTTCATTGAAAGGAAGCCGCCATGTCGGATGTGCAATCGCTCGATGGTCTGATCGAAGCCCTGCGCAGGCTCCCGGGCGTGGGCATCAAGTCTGCGCAGCGCATGGCCTTTCACCTGCTGCAGCGCGACCAGGACGGCGCGCGGCAGCTGGCCCGTGCCCTGACCACGGCCGTGGAGTCGGTAAGCCATTGCGAGCGCTGCCATACCTTCACCGAAGGCCGCATCTGCTCCATCTGCCAGGACGACGGGCGCGACGCGGCCCGGCTGTGCGTGGTGGAGGCGCCTGCCGACATGGGGGCCATGGAACGCACGGGGGCCTACAACGGCTACTACTACGTGCTGATGGGGCGGCTGTCTCCGCTCGACGGCATAGGTCCGCGCGACCTGAATCTGTCATCCCTGCTGGAGCGCGCCGGCGACGGCAAGGTGCAGGAGGTGATCCTGGCCACCAGTTTCACGGCCGAGGGCGAGGCCACGGCCCATGCGATCAGCGAGGCGCTGAAAGCGCGCGGCATCCATGTGACGCGGCTGGCGCGCGGCGTGCCCATCGGCAGCGAACTCGAGTACGTGGACCTGGGTACGATCGCCCATGCGCTGGTGGATCGCCGGTAGTGGTGGAGGCGGCCAGCATTCCTTGTCTTTTCATCAGGAGCCCGTATGCCGACCTCTGTCGTCCTGCCGCCCGGCGGTTTTTCCCTTGCCCATTGGTGCCTGCTGGTGGCGGCCCTGCTGCCGCTGGTCTGCGCCTACATCGCCAAGGCGCCCGGAATGAAGCACCGGCCGGGGCAGCGCGGCTTCGACAACCACGACCCCCGCGCCTGGCTCGCCCAGCAGACCGGCTACCAGGCGCGGGCGAATGCGGCGCAGGCCAACAGTTTCGAGTGCCTGCCGTTCTTCATTGGCGCCTTGCTGGTTGCCTGGCAACTGGGCGCGCCAGCGGCGCGGGTCGATGGCCTTGCCGTGGCCTTCGTGGTGTTGCGCATCGCCTACATAGCCTTCTATGTGATGGACCGCGCCACGCTGCGCAGTCTGGCCTGGGCCCTGGCCCTGGTGGTGAATCTGCTGCTGTTTTTCGCAGGCTACCGCTGAGGCCTGCGGCCACATCCGGCGCCCTCGTCCCGCGCAGGGCCTGCACCACAGGCCCTGCGGTGTTTCACGTACGGGCAAGCACCGATGCTGCGTATGCGGGCTCTGGGCATGATCGTGTTGCACTGCAGCAAAATAACCATCATGTCTTCCCACGTGCTTGATCGCCGAACCTTGTTGAGCCTTCTGGGGCTGGCTCCTCTTTGGTCGCTCCCTGTGCTCGGCTCGGCCGAGCTGCTGACGATTGCCGTGGGCGGCCAGGGCCTGCTGTACTACCTGCCGCTGGTGATTGCGCAGCAGCTGGGTTATTTCGAGGCCGAAGGCCTGGCCGTGCGCATTGAGGACTATCCAGGCGGATCGCAGTCGCTGCAGGCCCTGGAGTCGGGCGCCGCCGATGTCTGCGCGGGCGCCTATGAACACACGCTTCTTGCCCAGCAGCGCGGCAGCCAGCTGCGGGCCTTCGTCGTGCAGGGGCGTGCACCCCAGATCGCGCTGGGCGTGGCTGCGCGCTGGATGCCGCGCTACCAGACGCTGGCCGATCTGCGCGGGCGGCGCGTGGGTGTTTCCTCGCTGGGCGCATCCACGGCCCGGGCCATGCAGCTGATGCTGCTGGGCGATGGCCTGGATCCCGCTGCGGTGCAACTGGTGGGCGTGGGCTCTGGGCCCGATGCCATGGAGGCGCTGCGCACCGGGCGTGTGCATGCGCTGTGCCATGCGGACCCGCTGATGAGCGTGCTGGAGGACAAGGGCGCCGTGCGCATCGTGCGGGACCTGCGTGATCTGCGCAGCAGCGCGCAGTTGTACGGCGGCTCCATGCCCTCGGGCACGCTGTATGCGACACAGGCCTTCTTGCGCAGGAACCCGGCCAAGGCCCAGGCGCTCAGCAACGCCATGGTGCGCTCGCTCAAGTGGCTGCAGACTGCCGCGCCCATGGACGTGCTGCGGGCCGTGCCTGCGCCCTATCTGCTGGGCTCCCGGCGCGCCTATCTGTCGGCCTTCGAGCACATGCGCACCACGATTTCGCCCGATGGGATGATGCCCGATGACGGGCCCGCCACGGCCCTGCGTGCGCTGGTCCGGCTCGACCCTGCGCTGGCGCGCGGCGGCATTGACCTGGAGCGCTCGTACACCAACGAATTCGTGCGCCAGTCCCGCCAGCGCTTTCACACCTGAGCCCGGCGGCCGCACGCAAAAAAGCCCGCGAAAGCGGGCTCCGTGACGCGGGTGCCAGAGGGATTCCTCAGCGCTTTTTCACCTTGGATGGCTTGCCTCCGCGCTGTGCCGTGGTGACGGCCGCCTTGGCGTTGCGGCTTTGCGGCTGAACGGCCACCTTGCGTGCGGTTCCCGTGGACTTGGCTGCGCGGGCGTTGCCGCCGCTGCTGGCGCGTACCGGCAGATAGGCCACCAGCGACTGGCCTGCATGCAGCGTGGCCGAGGACTTCAGGTCATTCCAGTCCGCCAGGTTGGACACGCTGACGCCGTAGCGGTTGGCCACGCTGATCAGCGTGTCGCGCTTGCGTGCCTTGATGGTGGTGCGGCGCGTGATGATCTCGGGGGCAAAGCTGATCTGGCCGTTGTCGGCCACGTGGCCGGCCACGTCGGCACGCACGTTGGCGCCGCGCGGCACCATGAGCGCGGAGCCGGCCTTGATCAGCATGCGCGGCGGAATGTTGTTGAGGGCGCGCAGGTCGGACTCGCCCAGGCCCACGCGCTGGGCCGCCTCGGCCACGCTGATGGTGGAGGGCACGGTCCAGACGGTCCAGCTCGCGTACTGGCCTTCGTCGAAGGCCTGCATGTTGCGGCGAAACACCTTGGCGTTGTCCCAGGGCAGCAGGATCTCCGGCGTGCCGGCCGCAAAGATCACCGGCTTGCGAAAGCTGGGATTCAGCGCCTTGAAGTCCTCGGTCGATACGTCGGCCAGCTTGGCCACCAGTTCCACGTCGATGTCGCGGGTGATGGTGACGGTCTGGAAGTAGGGGTGGTTTTCGATCACCGGCAGCTCGGTGTTGAACGCATCGGGGTTGGCCACGATGTTCTTGACGGCCTGCAGCTTGGGCACGTACATGCGGGTCTCGGCCGGCATCTGCAGGTCGGTGTAGCCCGTGGGCAGCCCCAGCTTCTCGTTGCGCTTGATGGCGCGGCCCACGCTGCCTTCGCCCCAGTTGTAGGCGGCCAGGGCCAGGTGCCAGTCGCCGAACATGTCATAGAGCTTTTGCAGGTAGTCCAGCGCGGCGCGCGTGGAGGCCAGCACGTCGCGGCGGTCGTCGCGGAAGGCGTTCTGCTTGAGGTCGAAATAGGTGCCGGTGGCCGGCATGAACTGCCACATGCCGGCCGCCTTGGCGGTGGAGACGGCCTGCGGGTTGAAGGCGCTCTCGATATAGGGCAGCAGCGCCAGCTCGGTGGGCATGTTGCGCCGCTCCAGTTCCTCGACGATGTGGAACAGGTATTTGCTGGAGCGCTCGGTCATGCGCTGTATGTAGTCGGGACGGCTGGCGTACCACTGCTCGCGGTCCTTGACCAGATCCTGGTCCAGGTCGGGCATGGCAAAGCCCTGGCGTATGCGTACCCACAGATCGCCCGTGGTCTCCAGCGAGGCCACGTCGCCGTTGCTGGCACTGCCTGTGCCCAGCGGGCTCAGCGGCCCTTTGGGATACATGGGGGAGTGGGGTGCGGGGCTGGGGGAGGGATCCGTCGTGCCGGCCAAGTCCGGGCCGCTGGTGGTGGCGCAGCCGGCAAGAACCAGCAGGCTGCCCAGCAGCAGGGTGTGTAGCAGTTTCATCAGAAGACGTTTTTCCATTGGCGCAGGCCGGCCAGCACGCTGGCTGGGTCCTGCTGTCTCACCTGTGCGTCGAAGCCTGCGGCGGCCGCGGCCACCGCGGATTCGCGCGTTCTCAGAAAGGGATTGATGGAGCGCTCGGTCTCCATCAGGGATGGCAGCGTGGGCCGACCGGCCTCGCGCAACGCCTGACAATGCCGCTGGTAGTGAGCCAGGGTTTCGTTGTTTGGTTCCACGGCCTGAGCAAAGCGCAGGTTGGACATTGTGTACTCATGTGCGCAGCACACCAGTGTATTGCCCGGCAGCGAGGCCAGATCGTCCAGCGATTGCTGCATCTGCTGCGCAGTGCCCTCGAACAGGCGGCCGCATCCCCCGGAAAACAGCGTGTCGCCGCAAAACAGCACGGGCTGTGCCTGTGCCGCCGTGCTGTAGAAGGCAATGTGGCCGCTGGTATGGCCTGGCACATCGATGACCTGCCAGGGGCCGCCCAGCGCCTGCACGGCATCGCCTCCCTGCACGCGCTGAACGGGTTCGGGCAACTGCTCGTAGGCAGGACCCCAGACCTGGGCGCCCGTGGCCTGGTGCAGCTGGGCCACGCCACCGACATGATCGGCATGGTGGTGGGTGACTAAAATGCCCTGCAGCTGCAGGCCCAGCCGGTGCAACGTGGCGAGCACGGGCGCTGCATCGCCGGGATCGACGACCAGGGCCTGCCCGGCGTCATGCAGCAGCCAGATGTAGTTGTCGGAAAAAGCAGGAATGGGCAACAGGTTCATGAGCAGCAAAATTATAGGGATGCATCACTGGACGCAATCTGCCCTCGGCCACTACCTGCTGGAATGGGAGCAGCAGCGCTGTGACGAGGCGGTGGCCGATATTTTCGGCTATCACAGCCTGCAGCTGGGCATGCCCATGCTCCAGGGGCTGCGTGCCAACCGCATGCCGCACCGCTGGCTGGCGCTGGATTCCACGCAGGATGCGGCGCCAGCGGACGGCGCTGCCCCGCTGGAGGTTCCCGTGGCGCTGCTGGCCGATCCCGCCGCGCTGCCATTTCCCGAGGCCAGCCTCGACCTGGTCGTGATGCCCCATACGCTGGAGACCTCGCCGGACCCGCATGCCGTGCTGCGCGAGGCGGCCAGGGTGCTGATGCCTGAAGGCCGCATCGTGGTGTGCGGACTCAATCCTGCCAGTTTGCTGGGCGTGCAGCGGCGTGCCGAGCGTGGCGTGTACCTGCCCGATGTGGGCTGGGGCGTGGGTTACTGGCGGCTGCGCGACTGGCTGCGATTGCTGGCCTTCGAGATCGAGGCCGTGCAATTCGGCTGTTATCGTCCCGCCGTGCAGACGGATCGCTGGCTGCGCCGTTGGCAGTTCATGGACCGCGTGGGGCGGCTGGGCTGGCCCATGCTGGGCGGTGTGTACTGCGTGGTGGCCGTCAAGCGTGTGCCGGGGGCGCGCATGCTGGAGCCTGCCTGGCGCGGCCGTGCGGTCGTGTCGGGCGCCACGGTGCCGGTCGCCCGTCGCATGCCGGCACAGGCCGCGCCGGACGGTGATCTGCATTCCAACCGGCCTGGCGGCCGGGCCATTCATATCAAGGATTTTTTTTGAATCAAGTTGTTATCTATACGGACGGTGCCTGCAAGGGCAATCCGGGTCCTGGCGGCTGGGGCGTGGTGCTGGAGGCTGGCAGCGCCAGGAAGGAGCTGTTCGGCGGCGAGCTGAACACCACCAACAATCGCATGGAGATGATGGCCGTGATCGAGGCGCTGTCTGCTCTCAGGCGGCCCTGCGACGTGGTGCTCTACATCGACAGCCAGTACGTGCTCAAGGGCATCACCGAGTGGATCCACGGCTGGAAGGCCAAGGGCTGGAAGACGGCCTCCAAGGAGCCCGTCAAGAACGTGGAGCTGTGGCAGCGGCTGGACGCCCTGGTGCAGGGTGGCGGGCACCGCATCGACTGGCGCTGGGTCAAGGGCCATGCGGGCGATCCCGGCAACGAGCGCGCCGACGCGCTGGCCAACATGGGCGTGGATCAGGCGCTGGGACGCTGAACGCCTTGTGCGGGACAGGTGCAATGCCTGTCCCTTGCTCCTCTTCCCGAGGACTACCTCAAACGCGGTAGATGAAAACCCCAGACACAGGACTCGATGGGTGCGGCTAATATTTCCATAAGTGGAAATTAATGCACGCCCTGCCAGGCATCTTCCGTGGTGTGGTGTTTGAAATTGCCACTTGTGGAATTTTTAAACCATCTCACGATGAAAGAGCCTTGCGATGAAATACAAAGCAATTGCCGCATTGGCGATGCTGGGCGGCGCGGGAGCGGCGCTTGCCCAGAGTTCGGTGACGCTGTACGGCAGCATGGACCTGACCATGCCCTGGATCAGCGATGTGCGCGGGAGCCGGCTGACGCGCATGGATTCGGCCATCTCCCAGCCTGACCTTTGGGGCCTGCGCGGCTCCGAGGACCTGGGGGGCGGCCTGAAGGCCTCGTTCCAGCTGGAAAACGGATTCCTCACGGACATCGGCTCGCCGATCTCGCCCACCAGCTACTTCAACCGGGCTTCCTGGGTGGGCCTGGACAGTGCTTCGCTGGGCACGCTGCGGCTGGGGCGCCAGGTCGATTTCACGGCCGGCACGCTGAGCCAATGGGGCAATGGCTACCAGCTCTACAACTTCTATCTGTACCACCCGGGCAACCTGGACGGCCTGTCCAGCCAGTTCCCCGTGGACAACTCCGTGGTCTACCTGACGCCGCGCATGGGCGGTATGCAGTTCGGCGCGCAGTATGGATTTGGCGAGGTGCCGGGCCGCTCGCAGGCCAACCGTACCTACAGCGTCATGGGCAGCTATTCCAGTGCCAAGCTCAATCTGGCCGTGGCCTACACCGATGCGCGTGGCCGTGCCTTCGATATCGCCGGGCGCACGGGCCTGGCGAACGCGCTGGGCCAGGACCTGGTGGCGGGCCGGCCGCTGGTGCTCGATACCTTCCAGGTGCTGGGCATCGGCGGCGGCTACCAGCTCGATGCGCTTCCGGTCCGGCTCAACGCGCTGCTCACGCGCTCCACGCTCAAGTACGGCGCAGCCTCCAGCCACATGAGCGCGCTCGACCTGGGCCTTGCTTGGCAGACCAGCCAGGCGGTGACCATCAACACCGGCTACTCCTTCAGCCGTTTCGAGCAGACGAAGTGGAACCAGGTCCACCTGGGCGCGCGCTACGCCTTCTCCAAGCGCACGCAGCTGCATGCCTCGGTCACGCACCAGCGCGCCTCCGATGGCGTGGCGGCGATGAATTCCGTGGGCGTTGCCAGCGGGCGCACGCAGACCGTGATTGCAGCAGGCATACACCACTCGTTCTGAGAGGCATGAGACATGCAGCCCGGTCGATGCGGGCGCATTGGAGACCCCACGATGAAATTCACCCTCAATTCCCGAAGCGTGGCCTTTGACGGCGACGGGCAGACCCCCTTGCTGTGGGTGCTGCGCGACCACTTCAAGCTGCCGGGCACCAAGTTCGGCTGCGGCATCAGCATGTGCGGGGCCTGCACGGTCCATGTCGATGGCGAGCCCGTGCGTTCCTGCGTGCTGCCCGTCTCGACGGTGGGCGGCAAGGCGGTCACGACCATCGAAGGACTGTCCAGCAACCGCTCCCACCCCATCCAGAAGGCCTGGATGGACAAGGACGTGCCGCAGTGCGGCTACTGCCAGTCCGGCATGGTCATGGCCGCTGCCGCACTGCTCAAGGCCCATCCGCAGCCCACCGATGCGCAGATCGACGAGGCCATGACCAATCTGTGCCGCTGCGCCACCTACCACCGTATCCGGGAGGCCATCCATGCCGCAGCGTCCAAGCAATGAACGGGGCCGCGTGGCCGATTCGGCCATCTCGCTGCGGCGCAGGCACCTGCTCCAGAGCGCCGCTGCGCTGCTGGTGGCGCCTGCTGCAGGCAGCCTGCTGATTCCGCTGGCGCAGGCCGCGCCGCCGGCAGCCGGTGCGGCGGCGGCAGCAGCCATCGGCGACTGGGTCTGGATCGAGCCTTCGGGCCAGGTGGTGATCGGCGTTTCGCAGTGCGAGGTCGGCCAGGGCATCTACACAGGCCTGCCCCAGGTGCTGGCCGATGAACTGGATGCCGACTGGGCCAGCGTGACCGTGCGCTTCGTCACGGGTCGCGACGCCTATCGCAACGATGCGGGCGAGATGCCGTTCCAGCAGTTCGTGGGTGCCTCCATGTCCATGAACTATTTCTATGAACGCATGCGCCTGGCCGGCGCCCAGGCGCGCGATGTGCTGCTGCGCGCCGGCGCAAGCCGCCTGGGTGTGCGTGCCTCCCAGTGCATGACGCGTGCCGGCCGCGTGCTGCACCCCGCGACGGGCCGCAGCGTGGGCTATGGCGAGATCGTGGCCGATGCCTCCAGGCTGCCCCTGGCCGCGCGGCCGCGCATGAAGTCGGCTTCCGAGCAGGGCCTGATCGGCCGTAACCTGCGCCGTGTGGATACGCCTTCCAAGGTCGACGGCAGCGCGGTGTTCGGCATCGATGTCGAGGTGCCCGGCATGCTGATCGGCGCCGTGCGCATGGCGCCCAGCGTGACGGGGCGCATCGTGCGCATCCGCAACGAGGCAGAGGTGCGCGCGCGCCCTGGCGTGCATGCCGTCGTGCGCACCACGCAGTGGCCCGACCCCGAGCCCAGCACCGTGGTCGTGGTGGCCGATTCGTACTGGATTGCCAAGCAGGCTGCCGATGCGCTGGACATCGAATTCGACGCCGGCGCGGCGGCCGGCGTGGACAGCGAGCGCATCCATGCGCAGTTCGTCGCAGGCTTGTCGAACGACAAGGCTGTCGTGGCCCGCAGCCTGGGCAAGCCGCGTGAAGTGCTGGCGGCCGGCAAGACCATCACGGCCGACTACCACTCGCCCTACATCACGCACGCCACCATGGAGCCGCTGGCCGCCACTGTCCATGTGCGCGACGGCGAGGTCGAGACCTGGGGGCCCTACCAGGGCCAGGACTTCCTGCGCGGCGAACTCGGCAAGGCCTGCGGCGTGCCTGCGGACAAGGTCATCGTGCACACCACCTTCCTCGGTGGCAGCTTCGGGCGCAAGTACATGCCCGACTTCGCCTTGCATGCGGCAGCGGCATCCAAGGCCGTGGGCCGGCCCGTCAAGGTCATCCGCTCGCGCGAGGACGACATACGGCATTCCTACTACCGGCCCGGCGCATCGGGGCGCTTGAGCGCCGTGCTCGGCGCCGACGGCATGCCGGCCGCTCTGCATGCGCGCATCTCGGGACAGTCGCTGTACGGGGCCATCAACCCCAAGAAGATGGCCGATGCAGGCGGCTGGGACGAGACCATGGTCGAGTCCATCTACGACCTGATCTACGGCGTGCCCAACCTGCTGGTGGATGCCGTGGACGTGCAGCAGCCCATACCGCTGAGCTACCTGCGCAGCGTGGGCACCACGTCCAGCGTGTTCTTCCTGGAGAGCTTCATCAGCGAACTCGCCCACGCCGCAGGCGTGGACGACTACCAGTACCGGCGCCGCCTGCTGGCCGGCCAGCCGCTGGCGCTGGGCGTGCTGGATGCGGCGGCGCGCGCCGCGCGCTGGGAGCAGCCCGCGCCGGCAGGCCTGCACCGCGCCATGACCTTCAACGTCTACACGGGGCGGGGCGAGAGCTTCCAGACCTTCGTCGCACTGGTCATGGAATTGCGTGTTGTGGAAGGCCGCGTGCGGCTGGAGCGTGCCATCTGCGCCATTGATGCAGGCCGCGTGGTCAATCCGGGCCTGGTCAAGGCCAATGTGGAAGGCGGCATCGGCTTTGCGCTGACCAACACCTTCAAGAGCCGGCTGGACTTCGACAAGGGCGCGGTACAGCAAAGCAACTTCCACGACTACCCGCTGCTGCAACTGTCCGAAATGCCCCGCGTGGAGGTGGTCCTGGTCGAAAGCGACCGGCCGCCCCAGGGCTGCGGCGAAGTGGCCCTGGGTCCCACGGCGCCTGCCGTGGCCACGGCCATGTTCCATGCCACGGGCCGCCGGTTCCGCTCCATGCCGCTGCCGCAGGACATCGCGTCCACCTGATCACCCCCCAACCCGCTTTTTTTGAGAAAAGGAATTTCATGCAAGTCGAACACATCACCCCGTGCATAGGATCGGAGATATACGGCATCGATCTCTCGGACCCGGCGCAGGTGCATGACCATGCGGACGCGCTGCGCAAGCTGCTGGCCGAGCGCCAGGTCATCTTCTTCCGCGACCAGACGCTGGACCCTGCGCAGCAGGTGCGCGTGGCCCAGGTGTTCGGCAAGGTCGAGCCTGTGTCCTCCACCTTTCCCTCGCACCCGGACGATCCCCATGTCGAGCTGCTGATCAGCCAGGGCACGCGCACCGGCACCGACATCTGGCATGCCGACCTGACCTGGCAGACCAAGCCGCCCGCCGGTGCCTGCCTCTACGCCGTGGACGTGCCGCCCACGGGCGGCGACACCATGTGGGCCAGCATGACCACGGCCTTCGCCTCGCTGGCGCCCGAGCTGCAGGCCTATCTGCGCACGCTGCGCGCCACCCACAACTGGGAGGCGCCGGCCCTGAGGCAAAGCCTGATGCGCCGCGATCCCTCGGGCGAGGCCTATCGGGCCACGCGCCTCAAGCATCCGCCGCTGGAGCAGCCCGTGGTCCTGGTGCACCCGGTGACCTGCCTGCCCGTGGCCTTTGTGAACTCGCTCTACACCACGCACATCGAGGGCGTGACCAGCGACGAGAGCGCGGCCCTGATCGCCATGCTCAGCGGCCTGGCCAAGGTGCCTGAATGGCAGGTGCGCTTTCGCTGGCGCAAGGGCTCGGTGGCCATCTGGGACAACCTGGCCACGCAGCATTACGCGGTCAACGACTACCACCCCGCAGCGCGGCGCATGCACCGTGTGGCGATACGCCAGGCGTGAGCCCGGCCCCGGCCTTTGCTGAAAATGACAAAACCCACGATGAAAGCCCACCCCATGAAAGCGAAACGCAAAACGCTTGCCCTAGGCATGGCCCTGGCCATGGCCCTGCTGGCCGGTCCTGCCCAGGCGCAGGCCTATCCCCACAAGCCCGTCACCATCGTCGTGGCCTATCCCGCAGGCGGTGACACCGATGCGCTGGCGCGCCTGCTGGGCGAGAAGCTGTCGGCCCGCATCGGACAGTCGGTGCTTGTGGACAACCGCGCAGGCGCCAGCGGCACCATCGGCAGCAGCTATGTGGCCAAGGCGCCGGCCGATGGCTATACGCTGCTGCTGGCGCCCAATACCTTTGCCATGGCCCAGCTGGTGCTCAAGCTGGGCGCAGGCCACGGATATGACGTGCTCAACGGATTCACGCCCGTGATCGAGGTCGGCTCCACATCGCTGTTCCTTGTCGCCGGACCCGGCGCGGGCGTGCGCACGCTCAAGGAGGCCGTATCCGCGAGCCAGGGCCGTTCGCTGGGCTACGCCACCCCGGGCAATGGCTCGCCCATGCACTTTCTGGGCGAGATGGTCCGGCGCGCCACGGGCGCCCGCTTCGAGTCCATCCCCTACAAGGGGGTGGCGCCTGCGGTCACGGACGTGGTGGGCGGCCATGTGCCCTTCACCTACAGCACGCTGGGCTCCATCGCGCCCTACCTGCCCGGCGGCAAGCTGGTGGCGCTGGCCGTGGCCGACGCCCAGCGCTCGCCGCTGGCGCCCGACGTGCCCACGCTGGCCGAACTGGGCTACAAGGACGTGGAGCTGACGGCCTGGTACGGCCTGTTCGGCCCCAGGAACATGCCTGCCGACGTGGTCGGGCTGCTGAATACGCACCTGAACGAGGTCCTCAAGATGCCCGACGTGGTGGCACGCATGGCCACGCTGGGAACCGTCCCTGTGGGCGGCCCGCCGCAGCGCCTGGGCAAGACCAATGCCAGCGACCTCGAGCGCTTCGGGCGGCTGGTCAAGGAGCTGGGCATACAGTCCGACTGAGGGCGGCGCACCGGACGAAAGGAGGGAGCAGCGGGCGCCGGCGCAAGTCAATCCGGGTGGTGGCCCGGGTGTGGTGGGTGGTCTTGCGCCGGCGCATCCTGCCTGATGCGCTCGGCCAGCAGGTGGGACATGAAGCGCAGATAGTGCTCGACCTGCTGGTCTGCCTGCGGCCCTTCCCCGAACAGTTCGGCCAGCAGCGGCCGTGCCGTGGGCAGGAAGGCCGAAATGCTGAGGATGGCCAGGTGGATGAAGCGCGGGTCCACCTGTGCCGGGTGGCTGGCCTGCGCTCCGTCCATCAGCATGGTCGAGGTCAGCTCCAGCCCGCGCCGCGTGATGCGCTGCAGCGGCGTGCCCGAGGGCGGAGGCTCTTCTTCGCTTTCATAGTGGTAGATCTCGGACAGCGCCAGCCGCTCGAACTGCGGGTGCTCGCGCATGAAATCCAGCCGCAGCAGCAGGCGCTGGTAGACGCGCTCTTCCACCGTGCCCTGCGTCCTGAGCGCCACTTCCATGCGGTTTTGCAACTCGCGCATCAAGGACTCCGTCACTTCCTGCAGCAGTCCCTTGAGGCTGCTGAAGTAGTAGCGCACCAGCGCCCGCGTGACGCCGGCCGCCGCCGCGATTTCCAGAATGCTCAGTTGCTCCGGCGTGCGGGTCTTGAGCAGGTTGACCGTGGTCTGCAGGATGATGTCCCGGCCGACGGCATCGTCAGCCAGCGGGCGGCCGCTGTTGCGGCGGGGCTTCTTGGGCGCGGAATCGGCAGGCTTCTTTTGGGACGGCATGCGGGCCATTGTCGGCGATACACAGGCAGCGGCTGCGCCGCAAGTGTCAGGGTTGGGCGGTGATGCGGGCCAGCGCGTCCTCGATCTCGCGGGCCTGCTGGGGCCGCACCAGCCTTTGCACCTCCTGCCCGTCACGCAGAAAGACCAGGGTGGGCCAGAGCTTGACGCGGTAGCTGCGTCCCAGGGCCCTGCCGGGGCCGTCTTCCACCTTGATGTGGGCCACCTGCGGGGCGGCATCCAGCGCCTGGGCAATCAGCGGTTGCGCGCGCTGGCAGTGGCCGCACCAGGCGGTGCCGAACTCCAGCAAGGTAGCGCCGGGCAGCGTATCGACGGTGCTGCGATCGGGGGCGTCGGTCAGGTGCTTGGACTGGAAGGGCATGGGGCAATCTCCTGTCAGGGAAAGGCCTGCAGCGGCAGGATGGACACGGTTTCGCCGGCTTGCACGGCAGCGCGCTCATGTTCGAGCACGATGAGGCAGTCGGCCTCGGCCATGGAACTGAGTACGCCCGAGCCCTGCGGCCCCGTGGTGCGCACCATGCAGCGGCCATCGGCGCCCTTGGACAGAATCCCGCGCTGGTACTCGGTGCGGCCGGGCCGCTTGGACAGGGCCTGCGCAGCCACAGCCTGGGGCAGGGCGGCCGGTTCACCGTCCACGGCGGCGGTGCCCATGAGCTGCAGCAGCGCCGGTCGTACAAAGACCAGAAAGCTCACCATGGCAGCCACGGGATTGCCAGGCAGGCCGATCAGTACCGTGGTGCGTGCCGGTGGCCGGCTGGCGGCAAATGGCGTGCCCGCATCGGGCTGCAACAGGCCCACGGCCAGCGGCCGGCCCGGCCGCATGGCCAGGCGCCAGAAATGAACGCTGCCCATGCGTTGCAGCATGGCGCGCGTATGGTCGGCCTCGCCCGCGCTGATGCCGCCGCTGGTCAGCACCACGTCGGCCAGGGAGGCGGCTTCGCGCAGGCGCTCCTGCAAGGCTTCGGGCTGGTCGGCCACCACGCCCAGGTCCAGCACCTTGACGCCCATGCGCTGCAGCAGGCCGATGAGGCTGAAGCGGTTGCTGTCGTAGACCGCCCCTTCGCGCAGCGCCGTGCCGGGGTGCAGGATTTCATCGCCCGTGGAGAAATAGGCCACGCGCAGCCGCCTGCGAACATGCACCTGAGACTGGCCCAGGCTGGCGATCAGGCCCAGGGCTGCCGGATGCAGGCGCTGGCCCGCCGCCAGCGCCACGCAGCCCTGGCTCAGATCCTCGCCGCGCCTGCGGCGGTTGTCTCCGGTGCGCACGCTGCCGGCGGGGATGCGTACATGGTCGGGCGAGGCCGCATCGGCGGGCTCGGTGCGTTCGTGCGCGATCACCGTGTCCAGACCGGGCGGCAGCACGGCGCCCGTCATGATCTTGATGCACTCGCCCGCCCGCACCGTGCCATGCCAGGGCTTGCCGGCCAGGGCCTGGCCGACCACGCGCAGCACCAGCGGGGCGCCGGCCTGCAGCTGGCTGCCGTCGAAGGCATAGCCATCCATGGCGGCGTTGTCATGTGCGGGCACGTCGATGGGGGAGACGATGTCTTCGGCCAGCATGCGGTCCAGCGCGTCGGCCAGCGCCAGTGTTTCCACATCCGCCACCGGGCCCAGGGGCTGCAGCAGGCTGGCCAGCTGGGACAGTGCCTGATCAACGCTCAGGTCCTGGGCGGAGGCGATGGGGGCGGAGGCGGGCTGGAAGGTGGCGGTCATCAGAACGGAATCCGGTGGGGCAAGGCCGGTCACGGCGGCGTCACGGGCACACAGGCCGCGGCCTGCGCCAGGGCCTGCGCCAGGGCCTGCAGCTCCTGCTGCGTGTTGGCGTTGGCAAAGGCCAGCGGGCTGTCGTCCGCGCGATCGAAGAGGGCGGTGGCGCAGCGGTGCTGGCCCGTCCAGGCATCGATCTTGCGGCCGCCCGAACGTATGAAGGACTGCAGGCTATCACGCAGCGATGACCGCATCAGGCAGAACACGGGCTGGGCCCGCAGCCTGGATTGATCTGTATCAAGCGAGCGTTCCCAGCCATGGGCGACGACGATGTCGGCCGCAGGCTGCTGCGCCAGCGCAGCCTGCGCGAGCCGCTGTACAAGGTCCTGGGGGAACAGCGGCGTGTCGCAGGGCACGCAGACCAGCCAGGGTGTCTGGCAATGGGTGAGGCCGCTCAGAAAGCCGGCCAGCGGGCCGGGGTAGTCGGGTTCGGCATCGGGCCAGACCGGGGCGCCATAGGGGGCGCCCAGTTGCGCATAGGCCTCGGCATGGCGATTGGCGTTGAGCATCAGATGCCCGACCTGGGGCGCAAGGCGGCTGAGCGCGTGGCCCGCCAGCGGCTGGCCCAGAAAGGGCTGCAGGCCCTTGTCGATGCCGCCCATGCGCATGCCGCGCCCGCCTGCCAGCACGCAGCCCGTGATGTCGCTCAAGGGCAGGGTGTCGGGCAGGGAGGAAACGGGCATGTGTGGCTTGTGATGGAGAAACCGAGGGGAAGGGGAAAGGGAGCCGCGCGCGACGCGCGGGCTCAGCCGCCGATGTAGCTCATCTCTATGCGCCTGCGCTGCGTGTCCGTGCTGGACGGCAGGCTGGCGCGCAGTTCGGAATAGCGGTCGGTGCGCTGCTGCCAGATGGGGGCCAGCGCGGCTGCCACTTCCTCGTCGCTGGCGCCGCTGCGCAGCAGGCTGCGCAGGTCCCAGCCTTCGGAGGCGAACAGGCACAGGTACAGCCGGCCCTCGGTGGACAGGCGCGCACGGTTGCAGTCGCCGCAAAAGGCGTGGGTGACGCTGCTGATCACGCCGACCTCGCCCAGCGAGGGATCGTGCAGGCCCTGCGCATCGGCATATCCCCAGCGCACGGCGGTCTCGCCCAGGCTGCTGGCCTGCAGCGGCACCAGGGGCAGCTCGGCGCGCAGCCGGGCGATGACTTCGTCGGAGGGCAGGACCTCGTTCATGCGCCAGCCGTTGGTCGCGCCCACGTCCATGTATTCGATGAAGCGCAAGGTCACGCCCGTGCCCTGGAAGTGGCGCGCCATGGGCAGGATCTGGTCCTCGTTGGTGCCGCGCTTGACCACCATGTTGACCTTGATGTTGCCCAGGCCTGCCGCCTGGGCCGCCTCGATGCCGGCCAGCACGTCGGAGACCGGGAAGTCCACGTCGTTCATGCTGCGGAACACCGCGTCGTCCAGCCCGTCCAGGCTGACGGTGACGCGGTTCAGGCCGGCCGCCTTGAGCGCCCGGGCCTTGCGCGCCAGCAGCGAGCCGTTGGTGGTCAGCGTCAGGTCCAGCGGATGGCCGTCGGGCGTGCGCAGGGCAGACAGCTGCTCCACCAGCGTTTCCACGTTCTTGCGCAGCAGCGGCTCGCCGCCGGTCAGGCGGATCTTGCGCACGCCATGCTGCACGAACAGGCGGGCCGTGCGCGTGATCTCCTCGAAGCTCAGCAGCGAGCCGTGCGGCAGGTAGCGGTAGTTCTTGTCGAAGACTTCCTTGGGCATGCAGTAGCTGCAGCGGAAGTTGCAGCGGTCGGTGATGCTGATGCGCAGGTCGCGCAGCGGCCGGCCAAGCCTGTCACGCAGATCGCCGGTGGGCGCCTGCAGCAGTCTTGGCACGGTGGCCGGGCGCGTGGGGGCGCGCTCGTCGACCAGGGGGATCACTCGTTCTGCCATGCCCGCGATTTTGCCCGAATGCCTATGTCCAGGCTCTGCGCAAGCCTGCAGATCTTGATCTGCGTCTAGACGCAGCGCGCTCCGTCCACCTCGATGCAGGTGCCGCTGATGAAGGCCGCCTCGTCGCTGGCCAGATACAGCGCGGCATTGGCCACGTCCAGCGCCGTGGAAAAGCGGCCCAGCGGAATCGTCGCGCGAAAGCGCGCGCGGCGCTCCTCGTCCACGGGGCCGCCGGCAAACTCGGCGGCCAGGCCTGTGTCGGGGTTGAAGACGGGGTTGATGCAGTTGACGCGGATGTTCTCCGGGCCCAGTTCCGCGGCCATGGACTTGCTGGTCACGATGACGGCGCCCTTGGAGCCGTTGTACCAGGTCAGCCCCGGGCGCGGGCGCAGGCCTGCCGTGGAGGCGATGTTGATGAAGCTGCCGCCGCCGGGGCGGCCATCGGCCATCGGCGGATTGGCGCGCATGGCCGGCACGCCGTGGATGGCCGAGAGATAAATGCTCTTGACGTTGATGGCATAGACCCGGTCGAACTCGGCCTCGCTGACTTCGAGCATGGGACGGTTGCGGTGCGTCCAGCCTGCGTTGTTGACGAAGACATCGAGCCGGCCGTGGGCCTGCAGTGTGGCGGCCACCAGGGCCTTGACCTGTTCGCCCTGCGTCATGTCCGCCTGCACATAGAGCGCGCGGCCGCCCACGGCGTTGATGGCCTGTGCCACGCGCGTGCCGGCCTCGCGGTCGATGTCGTTGACGACGATATGTGCGCCTTCGGCGGCCAGCCGCATGGCGATGCCGGCTCCTATGCCGCTGCCGGCGCCTGTGACGATGATGGATTTGTCCTGGACACGCATCGGGCTTTGCTCCTCGGTCGGGGGTCAGGCCCCCTGGGTTTCGGTGGTTGCTGTGGTCGCCGGGGTCGGGGCCACGCCGCCTGTGCCGGGCTGCCAGCCCACGAACTGCGGGTAGTAGCGCGCCACGCCGGGGCCATTGAAGTCCCAGCCCAGGCACTGGCCCAGGTGGCGTGGCGGCTGGCTGGGGTCGGCATCGCCAAAGACGCCGGGCACGGACTGGAAGGCGGCCGTGGCCATGTTGAACAGCAGCTCGCGCAGATGCGTGCAGCTGGCCACGCCGCCCAGGTTCTCGTTGATGGCCTTGCGCCATCCGCGCGCCATGCTGCAGCCGACCATTTTCTGCAGGGCCCGCGTGGCCTCGGGGCAGTGGCCCAGCGGATGGGAGTCCATGACGACCTCGATGGCCTGCACCGCCAGGCGGGCATCGACCGTGGTGCGTATCCACATGTGGTGTATGGCCGTGCCGGCCGGCATGTGGCGGCCGCCGCTCAGTTCGATGTCATGGGTCTTGCTGTCGCGCAGCTCGCCTTCGATGTCCCAGAGGCCATCGGCGCGGGCGTAGCTGCGGTAGCGCACGTCGCGTTCATGCTGGGGCGTGCGGTCGGGAACGGGAGACAAGGGCATGGGGAATTCTTCTTTCTGTCGCGTGCGGCCGGCTGGCGCCGGGCACCTTGCGATTTTCCGTCATGCGCCAGGATCAGCCATGCCGTATGGCGACGGTCTTCAGCGTGGTGAAGCCATAGAGCGCCTCGAAGCCCTTTTCGCGGCCATGGCCGCTGGACTTGACGCCGCCGAAGGGCAGCTCCACGCCGCCACCCGCCCCGTAGTTGTTGACGAAGACCTGGCCGCAGCGCAGGCGCCGCGCCAGGCGCAGCTGGCGCGCGCCGTCACGGGTCCACAGGCCGGCCACCAGGCCGTAGGCCGTGCCGTTGGCCAGTTGCACGGCATGGTCCTCGTCATGGAAGGGCATGGCGCAGAGCACGGGGCCGAAGATCTCTTCCTGCGCCAGCCGGTGCTCGGGTGGCACGTCGCGCAGCAGGGTGGGCGCCTGGTAGAAGCCGCTGTCGGGCGCATGCTCCACGATCTGGCCCTGCGCCACCACGGCAATGCCTGCCACCTGGGCGTCGGACAGGAAATCCCAGACACGCTGCTGCTGGCTGGCGCGGATCAGCGGACCCAGGTCCAGGTCCATGGCGGCCGGACCCACGCGCAGCGCCTCGAAGGCCTGGCCCAGGCGTTCGAGCAGCGGCTCGTAGATCAGCGAGTCGATCAGCACGCGCGAGCCTGCCGAGCAGGTCTGGCCGGCGTTCTGCACGATGGCGTTGACGATGGCCGGCACGGCGGCGTCCAGGTCCGCATCCGCGAACACGATCTGCGGACTCTTGCCGCCCAGCTCCAGCGTGACGGGGCAGTGCCGTTCGGCTGCAGCCTGCTGGATCAGCGTGCCCACGCCGGGGCTGCCCGTGAAGCTCAGGTGGTCCACTCCTGGATGGCGCGCCAGGGCCTCGCCCACCTCGTGTCCCAGGCCGGTGACCACGTTGAAGGCGCCTGCCGGAAAGCCGACCTCGGTGGCCAGCCGCGCCACGCGCAGCACGGACAGGCAGGCGTCTTCCGAGGGCTTGACCACGCAGGTATTGCCCGCGGCCAGCGCTGCGCCCACGCTGCGGCCGAGGATTTGCATGGGGTAGTTCCAGGGGACGATATGGCCGGTCACTCCGTGGGGCTCGCGCCAGGTCAGGGCGCTGTAGCCTTGCTGATAGGGCAGGGTCTCGCCGTGCAGCTTGTCGCAGGCGCCTGCATAGAACTCGAAGTAGCGCGCCAGCGCCAGCGCATCGGCGCGGGCCTGGCGCGTGGGCTTGCCGCAGTCGCGCTGCTCGATGGCCGTGAGTTCATCGGCATGCTGCAGCACGCTGCCCGACAGGCGCATCAGCAGGCGCCCGCGTTCGGCGGCCGAGAGCTTGCTCCAGACGCTGTCCTGGCATTCGCGCGCAGAGCGCACGGCCAGGTCGATGTCCTGGGGCGAGCCGCGTTGGAGCTCGTCGAAAGCCTGCCCGTCCGACGGGTCCAGCACGGGGATCGTGCGTCCCGATTCCGTAGGCACGGACGCATTGCCGATGTGGTGGTATTGCATGGAGCCCGATTGTGGGGCGCCCGGGACGCTTGTCCAGTCCCGGGCGTTGCAGCGCGCCTGCCTACTGCGCAGGCCAGCCCGCGTCGCGCAGGCCTTGGCGGTCCAGCACCTCCATCTTGCCGCGCCGCAACTGCAGGCAGCCGGCCAGTTGCAGCTCCTGCAGGATCTGGTTGGTGGTCTGGCGTGACAGGCCCAGCATGCGCGCCAGCTGCTCCTGGGATACATCCAGCTCGCGCCGCCAACGCTGGCGGCCCTGGCCGTCGGGCTGCCACTGGTCAAAGCCTTCGGCCATGCGCACCAGGCGCCGCGCCAGGCGCTGGGGGGCCGGCAGCAGCGTGTGCTCTTCCAGCGCCACCAGGCACACGCGCAGCTTGTCCGTCAGCAGTAACGCCAGCGCTTGCCAGTGTCCGGGGTGGGCGGCCAGCCACTCCATCAGCGGTGCCTGGGGCACGTGAAGCACGATGCAGGCCGTGGCGGCCTGGGCATCGTGCGTGCGTTGTGCGCCATCGAACAGGGCAATCTCTCCCAGCCACATCGGCGGCTCCACCAGGGCCAGCAGCGCCGTGCGGGCCTGCTCGCCGCAGGCGGCCGTGCCCGAGATGCTGAGGGCGCCACGCGCCACCGCGTACAGGCCACAGGGCGGGTCGCCCCGGCGAAACAGCCAGTCGCCTGCGGCCAGCGTGCGGGGCTGGGCCAGTGCCTTGAGCTGCGCGGCCAGCTCTGGCGGCAGGGCGTGGAACCAGCGGCCTGCCTCGACGGTGGCCCAGAGATCGGCCATGCCCGGCGGACCGGCCACTGCGCGGCGCCGTACGCCGCGCGTGGCGGCGGCAGTTGCCGTGGCTGCCGGAGCTGCCGGTGCGGGTAAGCCCGAGGTGTGCGATGAGGCTTGTGTCGGATCCATGACAGACGCCAATCCTTGATGACACCACCATGGTTGCGCAACATCCACTGCCGGTGCAGCCTATGAAAACCCTCATCGACCAACTGTCCCAGTACGCGGACTATCACCGTGATCCACGCAACATCCTCACGCACTTCTTTGGCGTGCCGCTGATCATGTGGGCCGTGGTGATCCTGCTGGCACGTCTGCAATGGGCGATGCCATTGGGCGACGGCCTGCCTGCCCTGCCGCTGAGCCTGGCCTTGCTGGCGGCGCTGGCGGCAGGCATCTACTACTGTTTGCTGGACCTGCGCTACGGCATTGCCATGGCTGTGGTGCTTGCCCTGATGCTGGCCTTGGCACAGCCCATCGCCATGCTGCCGTTGGGGGCTTGGCTGGGATGGGGGCTGGGCATCTTTGCCGTGGGCTGGGTGATCCAGTTCGTGGGCCACTACTACGAGGGCCGCAAGCCAGCCTTCCTGGACGACATCCTGGGCCTGGTCATCGGACCCCTGTTCGTGCTGGCCGAGCTGGGCTTTGCACTGGGCCTGCGCCGCGAAGTGCAGCATGCGGTGGAGCAGCGCAGCGGCCCCGTGCGCCGGCGCGCGGGCGGGGCACACGCCTGAGACCGGGCGCTGCAAGCTTGGCGCAGGCTTGCGCCCTTAGCATGGCGGGCGTTCCTGCGGAGCCATCCGTGGGGGCGTGTGCCTGCGCCTAAAATCACGCTGCTATCCCCTGCGGGGGCTCTTTCGTTTCAACTCTGCTTATCCATCATGTCTTTCGACAAAGTCACACCGGGCAAGAACGCTCCTGAATCCTTCAACGTCGTGATCGAGATCTCGGCCAACTCCGATCCCATCAAGTACGAAGTGGACAAGGAAAGCGGCGCCGTCTTCGTGGACCGCTTCATGGGCACGGCCATGCACTACCCGGCCAACTACGGCTATGTGCCCCAGACGCTGTCCGGCGACGGCGATCCGGTGGACGTGCTGGTGATGACGCCCTTCCCGCTGCCCCCGGGCGTGGTCGTGGCCTGCCGCCCCATCGGCATCCTGCTCATGGAAGACGAGTCCGGCGTGGATGGCAAGGTCCTGGCCGTGCCCACGCAAAAGCTGCTGCCCGCCTACGACAAGATCAACACGCTGGAAGACATCCACGAGATCACCCTCAAGCAGATCCAGCATTTCTTCGAGCACTACAAGGACCTGGAAAAGGGCAAGTGGGTCAAGGTTCTGGGCTGGAAGGGCGTGGACGAGGCCAAGAAGGAAGTCGTGGACGGCATCGCCAACTACAAGGGCTGATCCCTTTCACTCCCGTCGAGGGAGTCTCAACTGCGCTGAGGTAAATGCCCGCTTCGCAGTTGATACAATTTGAAACGCACCCGGTGCCTAGGCGCCGGGTGCGTTTTTTGTTTTGTCATGGATCAGGGTTTGGACAGATCAATCAGGCGCTGATGGGGACATCGGCCCGGGAGCGAGCAAATGAAGGTGGCAGATTGGCGCATGGGCACGAAGCTGGGCATGGGATTCCTCATCATGGTCCTGTTCTCGGCGGTTCTGGGGGCGGTAGCCTGGTTGCAACTGGCGCAGATGCACCGCAACGCATTGCATTTGTCGGATGTGGCCCTGCCCAGCATGTTCCATGCGGGCGCCATGCGATCCGAATACAACCGCCTGCGCCGCCACGAGGCCGGCATTGCCTCCGCGCGCAGCCTGGCCGAGGTCGATGGCTTTGCCAAGCAGGTGCAGGACCGGCTGCAGACCATTGGCGAGCATGAGACGGCCCTGCGTTCGCTGATCGACCAGCAGGCCTTGCGCGCGGCCTTCGACGACTACCTCGGCTTCAAGCAACAGTTCCTGGCCATGCATGCGCGATTGCTGGAGCGTGCGCGCGCCGGCAACTATTCCACCACCGAGGAGCAGGCCTTCATGGCCGACGAGATGGGGTTGATGTTCGCCGGCGAGTCCGAGGCGCAGTTCGGCAAGCTGGCCGAAAGCGCCGGCCGCCTGCTGACCCTGCAGCGCGAGGCGGGCGAGCAGGCGCGGCAGCAGGCGCAGGCAGGCTTTGACCTGGCCCGCATCTGGGTGCTGGGCACGCTGGCCGCGGTGGTGGCGATTGCGGCCCTGGTGGGCTGGGCCATCACGCGTGCTGTCACCGGCCCGGTGGCCCAGGCCGTGGCCGTGGCGCGCAATGTGGCGGCCGGCCATCTGGAAAAGCCGGTCACCAGCCGGCGCCGGGATGAAATGGGCCAGCTCATCAACGCACAGGAGGACATGCGCCGCAAGCTCGCCGAGCTGGTGGGCGATGTGCGCGGCAATGCGCACGGCGTGGCGCTGGCCGCTGGCGAGATCGCCCAGGGCAATGCGGACCTGTCGGCGCGCACCGAAAGCCAGGCCAGTGCTCTGGAAGAAACCGCGGCCTCCATGGAGCAGCTGGGCGCCACCGTGCGCCAGAACGCGGACAACGCGCGCCAGGCCAACCAGATGGCTGCCTCCGCCTCGGGCATTGCCGCGCGTGGCGGCGAGGTTGTGGCCCAGGTGGTGGACACCATGAAGGGCATCAACGACAGCAGCCGCCAGATCGCCGACATCATCGGCGTGATCGACGGCATTGCCTTCCAGACCAATATCCTGGCGCTGAACGCCGCCGTGGAGGCGGCCCGCGCTGGCGAGCAGGGCCGGGGCTTTGCCGTGGTGGCCGGCGAGGTGCGCACGCTGGCCCAGCGCAGTGCCGAGGCGGCCAAGGAGATCAAGGCCTTGATCCAGGCCAGCGAGCAGCGTGTGGAGCAGGGCACGCAGCTGGTGGACAAGGCCGGCGAGACCATGTCCGAAATCGTCGCCGCCATCCGGCGCGTGACCGACATCATGGGCGAGATCAGCGCCGCCAGCAGCGAGCAGAGCGCGGGCGTGGCCCAGGTGGGCGATGCCATTACGCAAATGGACCAGGCCACCCAGCAGAACGCCGCCCTGGTCGAGCAAAGTGCGGCCGCTGCCCAGTCGCTGCAGCAGCAGGCGCGGGCCATGGTGGCATCGGTATCGGTGTTTCGCACGGCGCCGGAAGACTCGACAGCGGTCCCCGAGGTGGCTGAGACCGCCAAGGCGGCCGTGGCGGTGCCGCGCGCAACGGCGGCCGCCCCTTTGGCATCACCGCCGGTCCTGGCGCCCATCGCAGCCCGGCCAGCGAAACATGCCACGCCAGCCCAGGTCAGCAGGACCGCAACCGCCGACGACGAGGAGTGGGCCGCGTTCTGAGGCCTTGCCCGCAGCTGCGCCCCATCCTCTGGCGGCCCCATGCCCTGCATGGGGCCGCTTTCTTTTTGCGTGCTGCGTTGAGCTTGCTCACGCCGGGTGGCAGGAGGCTGTGGCGCAAATCCTCCAGTGAAGGTTTCTGCCTACTGCAAGTACCTGAACTTGTCCTGAACAATGCTTGGATACTGGCAGAATGTAAATAGATGTAGTCCTATTCTTACAGATTGAGGAACGGCCGCTCCTGGCCTCGTTCGCTCGGAACGAAGGGATATCCCATGATTACCTTGTTCTCATGGCCGCCTGGCCTGGCGGCCATCGGCCATCCAGCAGACCGCGCTCCCGCGGGGTCCCGTCCTCCCCCTCTCCAAGCCTTGCCTGCCAGCTGCCATCGGCCGGTGCGGCTGGCCTGTTTCTGCAAGGTTCGCGCCGGGCCTGGCTGATAGCCTGCCCATGGCGCGAGACAGAGCAAGACGCAACAAGATGACGGGACCTCTACAAGAGAGATGAATGTGAAAAACCTCAAGATTTCAACGCGCATGCTGGGCACCTTCGGCCTGCTGGTGCTGCTGCTGCTGGCCGTGGTGGCCGCGGCCCTGGTGCAACTGCGCTCCATGCGCACCAGCATGGAAGTCATCACCGGCAATGCCATGCCCAGCGTGGAAGTGATCAACCAGATAGGCACCGATGTCGTGCGTACCCGCTTGCTGGAGGTGCGCCACGTCAACAATGATGATGTCGCCTACAAGACCGATTCGGAAAAGCAGCTGGAGCAACTGCAGCGCCGCCTGGCCGAGCGCAAGAAGGCCTACGAGCCGCTGCTGTCTTCCGACGAAGAGCGAAGGCTCTACGCCCAGCTGCTCCAGGAACGCGAGCGCTACCAGCAACTGAGCCAGCAGGTGCTGGCGCTGTCACGCCAGGGCGAAAAGGAAAAGGCCCAGGCCGTGCTGGGCGGCGAGTCGCTGAAGCTCTACAACGATTCGTCGAACACGCTGGATCTGCTGGTCAAGCTCAACAGCGATGCGGCCGTGCAGGAAAGCCGCAATGCCGAGGCTGTCTATGGGCGCTCGGTCGTCGTCCTCAGCGTGGCGGCGCTGGCCGCCGTGCTGCTGGCCGTGCTGGCCGGGCTGTGGCTGACGCGCTCCATCCGCACGCCGCTGGCCCATGCGGTCGATGCCGCAGACCGCGTGGCCAATGGCGATCTGGGCGGGACCATTCACATCGACCGCCATGACGAAACCGGCCTGCTGCTGGGCGCGCTGCAGCGCATGCAGTCCAGCCTGGTGCAGACCGTGCGCAGCGTGCGCCAGAACGCCGAAGGCGTGGCCTCGGCCAGTGCGCAGATTGCCTCCGGCAATGCCGACCTGTCCAGCCGCACGGAGGAGCAGGCCAGCGCGCTGGAGCAGACGGCTGCATCCATGGAAGAGCTGGGCTCCACCGTGCGCCAGAACGCCGACAACGCACGCCAGGCCAATCAGCTGGCGCTCAATGCATCGAGCGTTGCGCGCCGCGGCGGCGACGTGGTGGCCGAGGCCGTGGAAACCATGAAGGGCATCAATGACAGCAGCCGGCGCATCGGCGACATCATCGGCGTGATCGACGGCATTGCCTTTCAGACCAACATCCTCGCGCTCAATGCCGCGGTGGAGGCTGCGCGTGCCGGTGAGCAGGGCCGGGGCTTTGCCGTGGTCGCGGGCGAGGTGCGATCGCTGGCGCAGCGCAGCGCCGAGGCGGCCAAGGAAATCAAGGCGCTGATCACGGCCAGCGTGGAGCGTGTGGAGCAGGGCTCGCAACTGGTGGACCGCGCAGGCACGACCATGACCGAAGTGGTGGCTGCCATCGGCCAGGTCACCGACATCATGGGCGAGATCAGCGCGGCCAGTACCGAGCAGAGCTCCGGCGTCGCCCAGGTCAGCGAAGCCGTCACGCAAATGGACCAGACCACGCAGCAAAACGCTGCCCTGGTCGAGGAAAGCGCGGCCGCCGCTGCCTCGCTGCGCAAGCAGGCGCAGGACCTGGTCGAGGCCGTGGCCGTGTTCCAGCTGCCGCGCGGTGCCATGGACAGCCATGCGCATGTGCCGAACAGGATGGTGGCGCAGGCCAGCGCCGCGCCACGCGCCGCAGCGCAGCCTGTCCGGCCGGCCCCGCCGGCCAGCCCCGCACGGCCTGCGGCCTTGGGGGGCGGCGGTGCTGCAGCGGGTGGCGAGACACTGGCCCGCCGGCTTGAGCGCGATGCCACGCCTCCCATCCAGCCACGCCCTGGGCCCGCAGCAACAGGCAAGCCGGCTCCGCGCCAGCCCGGTCAGGGCGATGACGACTGGGAAACCTTCTGAGCCTCAGTCCTGGCGCAGCGGGCTGTGGGCCTGCAGCTCCTGCAGATAGCCGGCCATGCCTTCGCCCTCGCGGTCCAGAAAGCGCGAGATGGCGTCGGCGAAGGACGGGTGGGCAATCCAGTGGGCGCTGGGCGTCACCACGGGCAGCAGCGCCCGCGCCATCTTGTGCTCGCCCTGGGCGCCTCCCTCGAAGTGCGCAATCCCGCGTTCTATGCACCAGGCGATAGGCTGGTAGTAGCAGGCCTCGAAATGCAGGCAGTCCACGCGCTCCAGCGCGCCCCAGTAGCGGCCGTAGGCCGTGCCCTGCGGGATGTGCGGGATCTGCGGCGTGTCGCGGTCGCAACTGCCGGCCGAAAGCCGTGCGGCTGCCGCATCGAGTGCGATCAGGCTGCAGGCCATGGGTTGGCCGTCGCGCTCGGCGACGAACATCAGCCAGTTCTCGGGCATCTGGTGCGCCATGGCCTCGAAGAAGGCCGGCTGGAGGTACGGGGCGTTGCCGTGTTCCAGATAGGTGCGTTCGTGGCAGCGGTAGAAGAAGGCCCAGTCCTGGGCGCTCATGTCGGGGCCATGCACTGCTCGAAAGCGCACGCCGGCCTCGTGCACCTTGCGCCGTTCCTGGCGAATCTTCTTGCGCTTTTCCTGGTTCAGCGTGGACAGAAAGTGGTCGAAGTCCCGGTGGCCCGCGCCCCCGGCGTTCTGGTTGCTCCAGTGGAACTGCACGGTGCTGCGCTGCATCCAGCCGTCGGCGTCGCAGGCTGCCAGATCCTCGGCATCGCTGAACAGCAAATGCAGGGAAGACAGCTGCTGCGCCTGGGCCCATTCGCGCACGGCGCGCACCAGGGCCGCACGCAGCAGCGGCGTGCGTGCCAGCAGCCGGCTGCCCGGCACAGGCGTGAAAGGCACGGCGAGCACGCCCTTGGGGTAGTAATCCAGCCCATGCTGGGCGTAGGCACGCGCCCAGGCAAAGTCGAACACGTACTCGCCATAGGAATGCGCCTTGGCGTAGACCGGACAGGCGGCGACCAGCTCGCCGCCCTGCCAGAGCGTGACCACGCGGGCGGCCCAGCCGGTTTGCGGTACGGCGCTGCCGCTGGATTCCAGCGCGCTCAGGTACTCGTGGCGCATGAAGGGGGTGGGCGCAGCCTGCGATGCCAGCAGCGCATTCCAGGCCTGGGCATCGAGCTGCTGCACGCTGTCCAGCACGCGGGTGATAATTGCGGTTTCAGCCATGCCATTCCTTGCAGGCCCGTGTGACGCGCGCTGCCGCCTTGCGCTGTGGGGTGGCCTTGTCGGCCCTGTTGGCTCCATTGCATTCCATGACGCTCTCCATCTGCACTGCCCAGCTCAACTTTGTCGTGGGCGATCTGCCCGGCAATGTCCAGAAAATCATTGCCGCAGCCCGTGAAGCTTATGCCACGGGAGCGCGCTTGCTGCTGACTCCCGAGCTTGCCCTGTGCGGCTATGCGGCCGAAGACCTCTATCTGCGTCCCGCCTTTCTGGACGCCTGCGATCAGGCCGTGCAGCAGCTGGCGCTGGAGACCGCGCAATGGCCGGGCCTGGCGCTGGTGCTGGGCCATCCCTGGCGCGACCCCGGCGCTGGTGGCGCGTTGCGCAATGCAGCCAGTGTGCTGCGCGACGGGCGCGTGGAATGCAGCTACGCCAAGCAATGCCTGCCCAACTACGGCGTGTTCGACGAGCAGCGCTACTTTGTGGCCGGCCAGTCGCCTTGCGTGGTCGAGGTCCAGGCAGTTCGCGTGGGCTTGCTGATCTGCGAGGACGCCTGGCATCCCGGGCCGGCAAGCGCGGCTGCCGCGGCGGGTGCGCAATTGCTGGCCGTGATCAATGCTTCGCCCTTTCATGAGGGCAAGCAGGCCGAACGTGAAGCCACGCTGGCTGCACGTGCGCGTGAGACCGGCCTGCCCCTGGTCTACGCACATCTGGTCGGTGGCCAGGATGAAATTGTCTTCGATGGCAGCTCTTTTGCCGTGCACGCCGACGGCAGCATTGCCGCACGCGCGGCGGCCTTTGCCGAGGCGCTGCCGTTGGTGGAAGTGCGTGCCGGCGCGCAGGAACTGACGCTGGCCGCCGATGTGCAGCCACCGGTGGAGCACCTGCCGGCGCTGTGGTCCGCCCTGGTGCTGGCCGTGCGCGACTACGTGGGCAAGAACCGTTTCCCCGGCGCGCTGCTGGGCCTGTCGGGCGGGATCGACTCGGCCCTGGTGCTGGCGATTGCGGTCGATGCGCTGGGCGCGGACAAGGTGCACACGGTGATGATGCCTTCGCCCTATACGGCGGACATCAGCTGGATCGATGCGCGCGACATGGCCGAGCGTGTGGGCGTGCGCTATGACGAAATCTCCATCGCGCCCCAGTTCGAGGCCTTCAAGGCCGCCCTGGCTCCGGCCTTCGCGGGCCGCCCCGAGGACACGACCGAAGAGAACCTGCAGGCCCGCATCCGCGGCACCTTGCTGATGGGCCTGTCCAACAAGTTCGGCTCCGTGGTGCTGACCACCGGCAACAAGAGCGAGATGTCCACCGGCTACTGCACGCTCTATGGCGACATGGCCGGCGGCTTTGCCGTGATCAAGGACGTGCTCAAGACCGAGGTTTTTGCGCTGGCGCGCTGGCGCAATGCCAACGATCCGTTCGGCACGGGGCTGGACCCCATTCCGGATCGCATCATCACGCGCCCGCCCAGCGCCGAACTGCGCCCGGACCAGAAAGACCAGGACAGCCTGCCCGCTTATGAGGTGCTCGACGCCATCGTGCGCCGATACATGGAAAATAACGAAAGCATCGCCTCCATCGTGGCCGACGGATATGCCGGCGCCGATGTGGAGCGAGTGACGCGCCTCATCCAGATCAACGAATACAAACGCCGCCAGGCGCCCGTGGGGCCGCGGCTGACGCGCCGCAGCTTCGGCAAGGACTGGCGCTACCCGATCACCAACCGCTTTCGCGCTTGAAGCACCTGAGGCGGCGGGGTTTCCTGGCCAGCCGTCTTGCCCCGTATTGCATGCACTGAGGAGTTCACCCCATGAAAATGATCACCGCCATCATCAAGCCGTTCAAGCTGGAAGAGGTCCGCGAGGCACTGGCCGACTGCGGCGTCAACGGCCTGACCGTCACCGAGGTCAAGGGCTTTGGTCGCCAGAAGGGCCATACCGAGCTCTACCGTGGCGCCGAGTACGTGGTGGACTTCCTGCCCAAGGTGAAGATCGAGGTGGTGGTCCGCACGGAAGACGTGGACCGCTGCGTGGATGCCATCGTCAACGTGGCCCGCACGGGCAAGATCGGTGACGGGAAGATCTTCGTCACCGCCGTGGAGCGCGTGGTGCGCATCCGTACCGGCGAACTCGACGACGGAGCCATCTGAACCCGGCAGCAGTGCAGGGCGCACGCGGCGCCCTGGGCTCGACATCCGGATTCCAGCGGCCACCCCTGAACGGGTGGCCGTTTCCGTTTCAGATCACGGCGCGCAAGGGGGCCGTTTCCAGGCCCGTGCCCGCGTTCTGCACCAGGGATTGCAGCAGTGCGGGGATGTCGCTGCCGCTTTCTATCAGTCCCATCTGCCACTCGCCCATGAAGCCATGGCCCACGCAGGTCTGCAGGAACTGCAGCATGCTGTCGTAGTAGCCGTCCACATTGAGCAGGCCGATGGGCTTGTCGTGGTAGCGCAGCTGGCGCCAGGTCCAGACCTCGAACAATTCCTCGAAGGTGCCTATGCCGCCGGGCAGGGCGACGAAGGCATCGCTGCGCTCGGCCATCATGGCCTTGCGCTCGTGCATGGTCTGGACGATGTGCAGTTCGTCGCAGGCATGGTTGGCCAGCTCCTTGTCCACCAGCGCCTGCGGGATCACTCCCACGACGCGGCCACCGGCCTGCCGCGTGGCCTCGGCCACCTCGCCCATCAGGCCGCTGCGCCCGCCGCCGTAGACCAACTGGCCGCCGTGCTCGCCAATCCAGCGGCCGGTGGCGCGGGCGGCCTCGATGAATCCGGGCTGGTCGCCGGGGCGCGAGCCGCAATACACACAAATGGAAAACGTGGGATTTGTCATGCAATGAACCGTTGATAGAGAGCCGCCAGCCAGACACCCGTGCACAGCAGCAGCGCCAGCAGCACGGCGGCGCTGCCCATGTCCTTGGCTTGCTTGGACAGGGCGTGCCATTCGGGGCCTATGCGATCGACCACGGCCTCGATGCCGCTGTTGAGCAATTCCACGATCAGCACCAGCAAGACCGTGCCCGCCAGCAGCGAGACCTCGATCCAGCTGCGTCCCAGCCAGAAGGCGGCAGGGATCAGCACTATGGCGGCCAGCGCTTCCTGGCGGAAGGCTTTCTCATTCCATCCGGCACGAAGGCCGGACAGCGAATAACCCGCAGCGTGCCAGACACGGTTCAGGCCCGTGCGGCTTTTCTGGGGATTGACAGGCGTGCTGTCGTTGGACTTGGGTGAAGCGGCGGGCATGCTGGGGAGTGTAGGAGATGCGATGCTGCCTTTGCCGCTCAGCGTTTTTTCCTGGGCGGCGGGGCCTGGTGGATCAGCTGTGTGCCGGCCCAGGCGTCATGCCAGAACTGGCGGCGCGGATGAAGGCGGCTGAGCAGGGCCCAGAGTGCCACCCACAGCACCAGCAGCACCAAGGTGGTCAAGGCCGGCACGCCGGTGGAGTAGGCCGCCAGCGGTGGCAGCAGCCAGATCCAGCTCAGCACATAGCGCCGCAGGGCGCGCAGCTGGCTGACGGGCTGGCCTGCAGCATCCACCAGGCGGATGTGCCAGGTCTTCATGGCCAATGTCTGCCCCTTGGACCAGAACCAGACGAAATAGATGCCCAGCACCACGAACATGAAGGCCTGCAGCGCATGGCGGTTGTCCATGGCGTTGCGCGTCTGAGACAAGGTGCCAAACAGATATCCGGCGATGAAGACCACGCCGAACAGCAGCATGCCCTCATATAGCCAGCAGGCCATGCGCCGGGCCAGGCGCGGGGCCATCCGTGGATCGGCGGCGGAGCCGGCTGCCGTGGAGGCGGGGGAGGTGGCGTTCGTCATGCGGGCGTGTCGGGGCGCTGCATCAATGCGAAGGGGCTGCTTCGCCGTGCGAGGGCTGTGGGGTGGCCTCGGCGCCGTCATGCAGTTCCATGGGCGGCAAGGGCATGGGTGTGGCCGAAGGCACTTCCACCGGGGCTGTCTCCACCAGCGCAGGCGGGCGCACGGGATGGGTTTCCACGGCCGAAGGCGGCGCGACCGGTGGAACCGGAGGCGGCGGATTGTAGATGGTGGCTGGTGGAATCTTGGGGGGATTCGGAATGGTGGCCGGTGCCACCGAGGCCGCAGGAATCCGCGCCAGACGCTTGGGCGCCACGGGCTGTATGGCGTTGGCGGCGCCCTTGACCTTGGGCGCGGCGCGTGCAGCCAGAAGGCGTTTTTCTTCGTCGCTGAGCGCCTGGTAGGCCTCCCACTGGGCTCGCTTGTCCGTGGCAAGGCGGTTGGTCAGGGCGAAATTCAGGCGGGCCTGGCTGCGCTGCTGGGCGCTGAGGCTGGACCAGGTCTGCATGCGGTCGCGCAGCTTTTCCTGCTCCTTTTCGCTGAGCTTGTCCCAGCCTTCGGCCAATGCCATCCAGCGGCGCTTTTGCAGCGCGTCCATCATGGACCAGCGCTCGGAAAGGGGCTCGAGTACCCTGCTTTGCGCAGGCGTCAGCTCGGCCCAGCGTGGGCCTGAGGCCAGGGCCGTGGCGCGCTGGCGCGTGGCTGCGTCGCCATGCAGGGTCTTGGAGGCCGCAATGGTGGCCGGCGACACCGTGCTGGGCGCCAGCCGCACCTGTTGCACGACGCGCCAGCCGGTCCAGGCCAGCGCCATCAACAGCACCGCCGCCAGGATGGCGGCGGGTGATCGGTGGAACGCAGCGCGTGAATCAGTGGGCATGCAGGCAGGCAAGGCGGGTATCAGCGTTCCGTGTTGGTGGCCGAAGTCTTCAGGTACTGGATGAAACCGGGGTCGGCATAGGCGGCAGGGGGCAGGTCATCGGTCAGCAGGGCCGTATCGACCTCGGCAACCTCGGTCAGGCCAATCTGATCGGTCTGCACGTTGACGACCACCAGGCCAATGATGAGGGCCAGCACCGGCACGGCCGAGATCAGCGCGCGCCACCAGGTGCCGCCTTCGTCGCCAGAGCCCAGCGTCATGGCGCCACCCTGAGCCTGGGTTGCGCTGGCAGCCTGCACGGGCGCAGCGCGCAGTTCGCGCCGGCGAACGGACAGGGCGCGCTCGCGCCCAGCGCGCAGCCGCTCGGTGATGTCGTATGGCAGCAACGCCTCGCCGTCACCCAGGCGCGCGGTGATCCGGCGTGCGATGCGGTCGGCCGCCATTTCGCTGTGGAGAGTGAGAGTGGGCGCAGTCTTCATAGCTCGATTCCTTTGGCCTTCAGTGCCTTGCTCAATGTCTGGATGGCGCGGAAACAATGTGTTTTTACACTTCCTTCGGAACACCCCATCGCGGCAGCGGTCTCCGCAACGTCCATCTCTTCCCAATAACGCATCAGGAATGCTTCGCGTTGACGCGCCGGCAGCTCCTGTATCTCTTTTTCAATGCTTTGCAAAATCTGCGCCCGCTCGGTCAGATCCTCGGCGCTGCGGGCGGTTTCGCCGTTCTGTGCGGAGTCGGCGTAGGTCTCGAGCCAGTCGAAGTCCGCATCGTCGCCGGCCGAGGCCTCCAGATCGCTCATGCGGGTGAAGAGGGCGTTCTGCGTCTTTTGCCTGCGAAACCAGTCCAGGGTGCTGTTGGACAGGATGCGCTGGAAGAGCATGGGCAGCTCGGTGATGGGCTTGTCGCCATAGTGCTGCGCCAGCTTGAGCATGCTGTCCTGCACGATGTCCAGCGCCGCCTCCTCGTCCCGGACGTGGAAAAAGCTGCGCTTGAAGGCACGCTTTTCTACGCTTTTGAGGAAGTCGGATAGTTCTTGCTCGGTTGCCAAAAGGAACGCAGGCCCGGATGAGGGGCTCGTTGAGGGGGCTGAACGGACGCGGGACCCGATTATCGCACCGCAGTGTCAATTTTTTTCGCACGATGGCGCACAGGCTTGTTGCAGTGCGATAATGTCTGCTGCAATTCAAAAAGGCAAACGGGTCACGGTCCGGCGTTTACTCACTCGCCCATGTCTGTTGGTCCTAAGTCCCGCACCGGCCTCACAAGGGCTTCAGGCAAGGGGCACCCAAGGTTTTTCGTTAGAGAAATTCACAAAGGTTGATCATGGAAATTTCCAAAGCCGAGTACTCCAGCGCGGCAGCAGCGGCGTCGCAGTCCCATGCATCCCAGGAGCTGATGGGCTCCGAGATCCTCGTCAAGTCCCTGCAGGCCGAAGGCGTCAAGCAGCTTTGGGGCTATCCGGGCGGTGCGGTCCTGTACATCTACGACGCCCTCTACAAGCAAGACACCATTCAGCATGTGCTGGTGCGCCACGAGCAGGCGGCTGTGCATGCGGCAGACGGTTTTGCCCGTGCCACGGGTGAAGTCGGCGTGGCCCTGGTGACCTCGGGTCCCGGCCTGACCAACGCCGTCACCGGCATTGCCACCGCCTACACCGATTCCATTCCCCTGGTCGTGATCAGCGGCCAGACCTCGACGGCCTACATCGGCACCGATGCATTCCAGGAGTGCGACACCGTCGGCATCACCCGCCCCATCGTCAAGCACAACTTCCTGGTCAAGGATGTGCGCGAGCTGGCGGACACCATGAAGAAGGCCTTCCACATCGCGCGCACCGGCCGCCCCGGCCCCGTGGTGGTGGACATCCCCAAGGATGTGTCCTTCAAGAAGGCTCTCTACACCGGTTACCCCGAAAAGGTGGAGATGCGCTCCTACAACCCGGTGCGCAAGGGCCATGCCGGCCAGATCCGCAAGGCGCTGCAGTTGCTGCTGGCTGCCAAGCGTCCCTATATCTACACGGGTGGCGGCGTGCTGCTGGGCAATGCCTGCAACGAGCTGCGCACCCTGGTCGACATGCTGGGCTACCCGGTCACGCATACGCTGCTGGGCCTGGGTGCCTATCCGGCCAGCGACCGCAAGTTCCTCGGCATGCTGGGCATGCACGGCACCATCGAAGCCAACAACGCCATGCAGAACTGCGATGTGCTGCTGGCCGTGGGTGCGCGCTTTGACGACCGGGTGATCGGCAACCCCAAGCATTTCATGTCGGTGGAGCGCAAGATCATCCATATCGACATCGATCCCTCCTCCATCTCCAAGCGCGTGAAGGTGGACGTGCCCATCGTCGGCGACGTCAAGGAAGTGCTGACCGAGCTGATCTCCATGATCCGCGAGGCCAGCGCCCGTCCCGACGCTGCGGCCCTGGGCCAGTGGTGGGAGACCATCGAAGGCTGGCGCAGCCGCGACTGCCTGCAGTACAGCCGTGGCGACGGCTCGGTCATCAAGCCCCAGTACGTGGTGGAGACGCTGTGGAACATGACCCGCGACGCAGATGCCTACATCACGTCCGACGTGGGCCAGCACCAGATGTGGGCTGCGCAGTACTACCGCTTCGACGAGCCGCGCCGCTGGATCAACTCCGGCGGCCTGGGCACCATGGGCGTGGGCCTGCCCTACGCCATGGGCATCAAGCTGGCCAAGCCTGAATCCGAGGTGTTCTGCATCACGGGCGAAGGCTCCATCCAGATGAACATCCAGGAGCTGGCCACCTGCCTGCAGTACAACACGCCGGTCAAGGTGGTGTCGCTGAACAACCGCTACCTGGGCATGGTGCGCCAGTGGCAGGAGATCGAGTACTCGGGCCGCTATAGCAGCAGCTACATGGACTCGCTGCCCAACTTCGTGAAGCTGGCCGAGGCCTATGGCCACGTGGGCATGCTGATCGAGCGCCCCGAGGACGTGGAGCCCGCCCTGCGCGAGGCCCGCAAGCTCAAGGATCGGACGGTGTTCATGGACTTCCGCACCGATCCCACCGAGAATGTGTTCCCCATGGTGCAGGCCGGCCGTGGGATCACCGAGATGCTGCTGGGAGCTGACGACCTCTGAGCGAGCCCTTGGCCGGGTTCGCCAGGGCCTGTTCCTGCCGCATCTTCTTCAGTAGCCGCCCTCAAGGCGGCAACCCCTTGACGAATCTATTGCCTGCCAAGCCCGACGTTTACCGGCGCCGGGGGAGGGCAGCGAAAAGAGGAATCTTTCTTTCATGAAACACATCATTGCCGTGCTGCTCGAAAACGAGCCGGGAGCCTTGTCGCGCGTGGTGGGCCTGTTCTCGGCCCGCGGCTACAACATCGAATCGCTGACCGTGGCTCCCACGGAAGACGCATCGCTGTCGCGCATGACCATTCAGACGAATGGCTCCGAAGACGTGATCGAGCAGATCACCAAGCACCTGAACCGCCTGATCGAGGTCGTCAAGGTCGTGGACCTGACGGAAGGCTCCTATACCGAGCGCGAGCTCATGATGGTCAAGGTCCGCGCCGTGGGCAAGGAACGCGAGGAGATGAAGCGCATGGCCGACATCTTCCGCGGCCGCATCATCGACGTGACCGAAAAGAGCTACACGGTCGAGCTGACCGGCGACCAATCCAAGAACGACGCCTTCCTGCAGGCGCTGGACCGCACGGCCATTCTGGAAACCGTGCGTACCGGCTCCTGCGGCATCGGCCGCGGCGAACGCATCCTGCGCGTTTGATGCGCTGCAACGCACCTGAAACCTGTCCCCTTCCCCTTTCAACCCCTACACACACACGAAGCCTGGAGCCAACATGAAAGTTTTCTACGACAAGGACTGTGACCTGAGCCTGATCAAGGGCAAGACCGTTGCCATCATCGGCTACGGCAGCCAGGGCCACGCACACGCTCAAAACCTGAACGAAAGCGGCGTGAAGGTCGTGGTCGGCCTGCGCAAGGGCGGCGCTTCCTGGGACAAGGTCGCCAAGGCAGGCCTGACCGTCGCTGAAGTCGACGACGCCGTGAAGGCCGCCGATCTGGTCATGATCCTGCTGCCGGATGAGAACATCCCCGAGGTCTACACCAACAACGTGGCCCCCAACATCAAGCAAGGCGCCACGCTGGCCTTTGCCCACGGCTTCAACATCCACTACAACCAGGTTGTGCCGCGCGCCGATCTGGACGTGATCATGGTCGCCCCCAAGGGCCCTGGCCACACCGTGCGCTCCGAGTACCTGAAGGGCGGCGGCGTGCCTTCGCTGATCGCCGTGTACCAGGACAAGTCCGGCAAGGCCCGTGACCTGGCCCTGTCCTATGCCATGGCCAACGGTGGCGGCAAGGGCGGCATCATCGAAACCAACTTCAAGGAAGAAACCGAGACCGACCTGTTCGGCGAGCAGGCCGTTCTGTGCGGCGGCGCGGTGGAACTGGTGAAGATGGGCTTCGAGACCCTGACCGAAGCCGGCTACGCTCCCGAAATGGCCTACTTCGAGTGCCTGCATGAGCTCAAGCTCATCGTGGACTTGATGTACGAAGGCGGCATCGCCAACATGAACTACTCGAT
The DNA here is from genome assembly GCF_055797465.1 of Delftia sp. PX-1. Classification (NCBI taxonomy): domain Bacteria; kingdom Pseudomonadati; phylum Pseudomonadota; class Betaproteobacteria; order Burkholderiales; family Comamonadaceae; genus Delftia; species Delftia sp. PX-1. The sequence continues at coordinate 4,965,873 of NZ_CP184763.1, read as the reverse complement.
CTCGAACAACGCCGAATACGGCGAGTACGTGACGGGTACAGAAGTCATCAACGACAAGTCGCGCGAAGCCATGCGTGCTGCCCTCAAGCGCATCCAGACCGGCGAATACGCCAAGATGTTCATCCAGGAAGGCCGCACCAACTACCCGAGCATGACGGCCCGCCGCCGCATGAACGCCGAACACGCCATCGAAAAGGTGGGCGGCCAGCTGCGCGCCATGATGCCCTGGATCTCCAAGAACAAGCTGGTTGACCAGAGCCGCAACTGAGATTGCTGCATTCCATCTTGCATGGGTCGCGCATGCGGCCTACGCAAGGTGCAGGACAAGGCCACCCCGACGGGTGGCCTTTTTCGTGCACAGAAGGGGGGCGGTGCGCAGGTACACTGACCCTTTCGGGGCGGCACTGTCCGCTCCCTTAGAATACTATTGTTTTAATAGCTGCTCACGCTTGCGTGCGCTGTGCTGGAGGCCGGATTGATGCAAAACCACAATGAGTCCAACGAAATCGAAGGCGTGGTGGTGCGCAAGCGCCGCAAGGGTATCTACATCCTGCCCAACCTGTTCACGCTGGCTGCGCTGTTCGGTGGCTTCTACGCCATCGTGATGGCCATGAATGGCCGCTTCGAACTGGCTGCTGCAGGCGTGTTCTGCGCCATGGTGCTCGACAGCCTTGACGGCCGTGTGGCACGCATGACCAATACGCAAAGCGCCTTTGGCGAACAGATGGACTCGCTGTCAGACATGGTGTCCTTCGGCGCCGCTCCCGCCTTGATCGCCTATGAGTGGGCGCTCAAGGGCATTGGCCGCTGGGGCTGGATTGCAGCCTTCGTCTATTGCGCCTGCGCTGCGCTGCGGCTGGCGCGCTTCAACGTCAACACAGGCACCGTGGACAAGCGCTGGTTCCAGGGCCTGCCTTCGCCCGCCGCTGCAGCGCTGGTCACCGGCTTCATCTGGCTGCTGGACGAGGCGGGCCTGCTGCGCGGCCAGGATGCCTGGCTGAGCTGGACGCAGATCACCTGGATCATGTTCTTCCTGACGCTGTACGCGGGCCTGACCATGGTCACCAACGTGCCTTTCTACAGCTTCAAGGACGTGCATTTCAAGAAGAGCGTGCCCTTTGCGGCCATCGTGCTGATCGCCCTGGGCATCGCCATCATCAATATCCATCCGCCCATCGTGCTGTTCGGCGTGTTCCTGCTCTACGGTTTCTCGGGCTACGGCGTCTATGCATGGCGCAAGGCCAAGGGCCAGCGCACCAGCGTCATCAGCACCTCGACCGATGAGCCTGAAGAGCGCGGCCTGCACAAATGATGCGCCGCAGCATCTTCACAGCGCCTGAGAACCTGTGCTAAAGTGACCCGCATGCAATACCTGTCGCTAGCTCTACTACTGATGTCCCACGGGCAGAGACAGTAGCGCGCGCGTACATTCCTACTTTCACGGCCCGTTTGCACCAGCGACGGGCCGTTTTGCGTTTGTGGGGTCGCTGGAGCAGGTGGGTCTTGTTTTTACCTAGACGATAGAAAGCACTTCAGCCATGTTGCAAAACCCTTCGACCAAGTACCGTCCGTTCGCTCCGGTCCGCCTGCAAGACCGCCGCTGGCCCGATGCGGTGATCACCCAGGCCCCGGTCTGGTGCAGCGTGGACCTGCGCGATGGCAACCAGGCGCTGATCGAGCCCATGGACATCGATCGCAAGATGCGCATGTTCGAGCAACTGGTGAAGATCGGCTTCAAGGAAATCGAGGTCGGCTTTCCTTCCGCGTCCCAGGTCGAGTTCGACTTCATGCGCAAGCTCATCGAGGAAAACCGCATTCCCGATGACGTGACCGTCCAGGTGCTGACCCAGGCGCGCGAGCACCTCATCCGCCGTACCTTCGAGGCGCTCGAAGGCGTGCCCCGGGCCATCGTCCACCTCTACAACGCCACCGCGCCCGTGATGCGCCGCGTGGTATTGAACATGAGCGAGGACGAGATCGTCGAGCTGGCCACCACCAATGCCCGCATGTTCAACGAGATCGCTGCCGGCTATCCCCAGACGCAGTGGACCTTCCAGTACTCGCCCGAGATGTATTCGGACACCGAGCTGGAGTTTTCCAAGCGCGTCATCGATGCCGTCACCGATGTATGGCAGCCCACGCCCGAGCGCAAGTGCATCATCAACCTGCCCACCACCGTGGAGCACTCCACGCCCAACATCTTCGCCGACATGGTGGAGTGGACGCATCGCCACATCCAGCGCCGCGACTCCATCGTGCTGTCCGTGCATCCGCACAATGACCGCGGCACGGGCACGGCCACGGCCGAGCTGGCGTTGATGGCCGGTGCGGACCGCCTTGAAGGCTGCCTGTTCGGCAATGGCGAGCGCACGGGCAACCTCGATGTGGTCAACGTGGCGTTGAACATGTACATCCAGGGCGTGTCGCCTGGCCTGGATTTCTCCGATATCGACGGCATCCGCAGCACGGTCGAGCATTGCAACCAGCTGCCCGTGCATCCGCGCCATCCCTATGTGGGCGATCTGGTCTACACCTCGTTCTCGGGCTCGCACCAGGATGCCATCAAGAAGGCCTTCGCCGATCGCAAGGACGGCGACATCTGGGACATGCCCTATCTGCCCATCGACCCCAAGGACCTGGGCCGCAGCTACGAGGCCGTGATCCGCGTCAACAGCCAGTCCGGCAAGGGCGGCATCGCCTATCTGCTTGAAAGCGAGTATGGCCTCCAATTGCCGCGTCGCCTGCAGATCGAGTTCAGCCAGGTGGTGCAGCGCGAGATGGACGCCAGCGGCAAGGAGCTGGCCGCGGCCGACCTGTGGTCGCTGTTCCAGCGCGAGTACGGCCTGCAATCCGTGCAGGCACCGCATTACCGCCTCAGCGAGAACGACGGCGTGGTCAGCCTGTCGGCCGATCTGTCTGTTGACGGCGGCAAGCGCACGGTCGAGGCGCAAGGAACGGGGCCCATCGATGCCTTCGTGCAGGCGCTGAGCGAGCACAGCGGCCGGGCCGTGCGCGTGCTGGACTACAACGAGCATGCCATCGGCGAGGGGGCCAATGCCAAGGCCATTGCCTACGTGGAACTGCGCGTGGACGAGTTGCACGTGTGCTACGGCGTCGGGGTTGATGCGAATATCGTCTCCGCTTCGTTCCGGGCCATCATGTCGGGCTTGCAGCGCGTGCCCTCTGCCGAGAAGGTGACGGTGCAGGAGGCGGTTGCCGCTTAAATTCCATTGCCTAGCCGGTGCAGCCACAAGCGCACCGGCTTTTTTCATCACCTGCCCGTGGGCAGGAGATTCGCATCCACAAGAAAGACGAGACTCCCATGACCGACCAATTGATCATTTTCGACACCACCTTGCGTGACGGCGAGCAGTCGCCCGGTGCCTCCATGACCCGCGACGAAAAGCTGCGCATCGCGCGCCAGCTCGAGCGGCTGAAGGTCGATGTGATCGAGGCCGGTTTTGCGGCGAGTTCCAATGGCGACTTCGAGTCGGTGCAGGCCATTGCGCGCGCCATCAAGGACTCCACCATCTGCTCGCTGGCCCGTGCCAATGACCGCGACATCGCCCGTGCGGCCGAGGCTCTGAAGGACGCCAGCCGCGCGCGCATCCACACCTTCATCGCCACCAGTGCGCTGCACATGGAGAAAAAGCTGCGCATGACGCCCGAGCAGGTGCTGGAGCAGGCGCGCCAGTCGGTGCGATTTGCGCGCAACCTGATCGCCGACATCGAGTTCAGCCCCGAAGACGGCTACCGCAGCGACCCGGACTTTCTGTGCCGCGTCATCGAGACGGTGATTGCCGAAGGCGCGACCACCATCAACGTGCCCGACACCGTGGGCTACGCCATTCCGGAGCTGTACGGCGCCTTCATCAAGAACCTGCGCGAGCGCGTGCCCAACAGCGACAAGGCCGTCTGGAGCGTGCATTGCCACAACGACCTGGGCATGGCCGTGGCCAACTCGCTGGCCGGCGTCAAGCTTGGCGGGGCGCGCCAGATCGAGTGCACCATCAACGGCCTGGGCGAACGCGCGGGCAACTGCTCGCTCGAGGAGGTGGTGATGGCCATCAAGACGCGCAAGGACTACTTCGGCCTTGACGTCAACATCGACGCCCAGCACATCGTGGCCGCCAGCCGCATGGTCAGCCAGACCACAGGCTTCGTGGTGCAGCCCAACAAGGCCGTCGTGGGCGCCAACGCCTTCGCCCACGCCTCGGGCATCCATCAGGATGGCGTGCTCAAGGCGCGCGACACCTACGAAATCATGCGTGCCGAGGATGTGGGCTGGAGCGCCAACAAGATCGTGCTGGGCAAGCTCAGCGGCCGCAATGCCTTCAAGCAGCGCCTGCAGGAGCTGGGCGTGGAACTCGACAGCGAGGCCGCGATCAACACTGCCTTTGCGGCCTTCAAGGAACTGGCCGACCGCAAGAGTGAAATCTTCGATGAGGACATCCTGGCCCTGGTGACCGAGCAGGATGCGCATCAGCAGGCCGATCCCTTCCAGTTCATCTCGCTGGCCCAGCAAAGCGAAACGGGTGAGCGCCCGCACGCGTCGGTGGTGTTCAGCCGCGATGGTCGTGAGATCAAGGCCCAGTCCGACGGCAATGGCCCGGTCGATGCCTCGTTCAAGGCCATCGAGTCCGAGGTGAAGAGCGGTGCCGAGATGCTGCTGTACTCGGTCAACGCCATCAGCGGCTCCACCGAGAGCCAGGGCGAAGTGACCGTTCGCCTGCAGCGCAGCGGGCGCGTGGTCAACGGCGTGGGAGCGGACCCGGACATCGTCGTGGCCTCGGCCAAGGCCTATCTGAGCGCGTTGAACAAATTACACAGCAATGCAGAGGTCGTGGCTGCGCAGGGGTGAGCACTCGCCTTATAATTTCATTTAAATTATCGAAAAGTCGCACAAGTTATTGTCACAGTGCGACTTTTTCGATTAATGTAAGGTCTAGTCACAAATTCTTGCTGCTTGGAGCATTTCTCATGCCCACCCTACGCCGTGCCCGCCTCGGTCGATTTGCTCAGGTTCTCTCGTTGCTGGCCCTGAGTTGTGCTCTCACTGCCCCGGGCGCGCATGCCGCACCGGCCAAGAAAGTTGCTAAGAAACAGGTGGCCGTGGCCCCTGTCAAGAAGAAGGCCGTGAAGGAGCGCGCCACGGCGGCTCCTCAGGGCAAGCGCGTTGCCAAGAGCGCGCGCCAGCCCAGCCGCGTGGCCGCCCGCAGCGCTGCCAGCCCCATTCGTGCCGTTGCCTACGAGCCACGCCTGTCGTTCGGGCAGATGGCCGGGCTGCATGCAGTGGCCGATCCTCTTGATCTCAAGAGCAGCGTGGCCCTGGTCATGGACCAGGACACCCACGAAGTGCTGCTCAGCAAGAACGACCATGCCGTGCTGCCCATCGCCTCGCTGACCAAGCTGATGACGGGTCTGCTGATTTCCCAGGCCCATCTGCCCATGGATGAATCCATCACCATCACGCAGGATGATGTGGATACCGAAAAGGGCAGCAGTTCGCGCCTGGCCGTGGGCACCACGCTCACCCGTGCCGAAATGCTGCACCTGGCCCTGATGTCCAGCGAAAACCGTGCTGCCCATGCGCTGGGTCGCACCTTCCCAGGTGGCCTGGATGCCTTCGTCCAGCAGATGAATGCCAAGGCGCGCCTGCTGGGCATGACCGATACCCGTTACGTGGAGCCCACCGGGCTGTCCAGCCGCAACCAGTCCAGCGCCCGTGATCTGGCCGTGCTCGTGAATGTGGCGCACAGTGATCCGCTGGTACGCGAGTACACCACTTCGCCCGGCTATGAAGTGGCCGTGGGCCGCCGCACGCTGCAGTACAACAACACCAACCGCCTGGTGCTGAGCCCGACCTGGGATATCGGCCTGCAAAAGACCGGCTACATCTCCGAAGCGGGTCGCTGCCTGGTCATGCAGGCGCAGGTGGCTGGCCGCAAGATCATCATGGTCTTCCTGGACTCTGCCGGAAAGTTCAGCCGCCTGGGCGATGCCGAGCGCGTACGCCACTGGGTGGAATCCATGGGGCAGGTGGCCGGCGATTCCATGATCCACAAGGTCAAGGGCTGAGTTTCCTCCCTCGCAACAACAAAGGCGCCCTGGGCGCCTTTGTTGTTTTTGATGACCGGTTTTGCTGCTTGCGGATGGCTGCTTGCAGATCAGTGGCTGCTGCGCGCGTAGGGATTGGGGGGCGGGGCTGCAGGGCGGACCGCATTGAAGCCCAGGGCGCCCGAGATCTCCTGCGCGGTGGCCTGGAGCTTGGACAACCAGCTTTCGTCCAGCCGGTCGGCGGGAGCGGAGATGGACAGGCCGGCCACCAGCTTGCCCTGGTCGTCATAGATGCCGGCGGCCATGCAGCGCACACCCAGCTCCAGCTCCTCGTTGTCGCGGGCGACGCCATGGTGGCGTACCTTGTCCAGCTCGTTTTCCATGTCGGCAAGCCGCGTGATGCTGAAGTGCGTCTTGCCGGGAAGTCCGGTTCGTGTGGCGTAGGCGCGCACCTGCTGCGCATCATCGGCCGCCAGAAACAGCTTGCCATTGGATGTGAGGTGCAGCGGCGCATGGCCGCCGATGGCGCGCACCACCTGCATGCCCGAGCGCTCGCTGTAGGCGCGTTCCACATAGACGATTTCATCGCCCTGGCGCACGCTGAGGCTGACCGGCTGCTGGATCTGCTTGTGCAGCTGGCGCATGGGAATCAGGGCCGCTTCGCGCACGCTCAGGCGGGCCTTGACCAGGTTGCCCAGCTCCAGGAAACGCATGCCCAGCCGGTAGCTGCCCGATTCGGGGCGGTCGACGAAGCGGCCGATGGCCAGATCGTTGAGAATGCGGTGCGTGGTGGAGGGGTGCAGGCCGGTGCGCTCGCTGATCTCCTTGAGCGATACTGCTTCCTCACGCGAGGCCAACACGTCGATCAACGTGAACATGCGTTCCAGGACCTGGACGCTGGGCTTGGGCGAGGCCGCGTTATCGTCTTTTTTCATGAGGCGCAAGGGGATTTCGGGATTCGGTCATTCTAGCGGCGGGCATGGCTTGGCGGCATATGTGCCGCCTGCAAACAGCGGCCATGTGCATAAGAAATGTCGCTGAAAAGGGCGCGGTGGCGCCATATCAGCGTGGCAGCTGATCCACGCGCTGCCAGCGCTCGTCCACGCGCACTTCATGGGGAAGAAAGCGCGCCTTGTAATTCATCTTCTGGCTGTCGGCGATCCAGTAGCCCAGATAGACATAGGGCAGGCTCATGGAGCGTGCCTGATCGATCTGCCACAGCACGTTGAACGTGCCGTAGCTGGCCTGGTCATCGGGCTCGTAGAAGGTGTAGACGGCGGACAGCCCGTCTTCCAGCACATCGAGGATGGAGACCATCTTCAGCCTGCCGACTGCGCCGTCGGCCGCCGGTGCGCGGAACTCCACAAGCCGTGAGTTGACGCGGCTTTGCAGCAGGAACTGCGTGTACTGGTCCACGCTGTCGTGGTCCATGCCGCCGCCGCTGTGACGGCTTTGCTGGTAGCGCAGGTACAGCTGGTAATGCTCGTTCGAGTAATGCAGGCGCTGGATCGATGCCGTGAGATCGGCGTGGCGCACGGCGGCACGGCGCTGGCTGCGGTCCGGGCGGAAATCGTGGACCAGGATGCGCATGGGCACGCAGGCCCGGCAACCATCGCAATACGGCCGGTAGGTGAACATTCCGCTGCGGCGAAACCCCAGGGAGACCAGCTCCGAATAGGCGCTGTTCTGGATCAGGTGGCTGGGCGTGGCCACTTGCGAACGCGCCAGCCGGCCATCCAGGTAGCTGCAGGGATAGGCGGCTGTGGCGTAGAACTGCAGGGCCTGCAGCGGAAGATCGTTCGGGTGCGTCATGGTGTGCTGGCGGCAGCCGGTGATGTGCTGCCGGCGTCACCGGACGGCGGCAGCAACTCGTTCCAGTATACGTTTTCGAATTGCCAGTGCATGGGCGGCAGCTGGCTTTGCTCTGCCACGGTGCGCAGGAACTGGGAGCGGGGCATCTCGCGCGCGCCCAGCGAAGCCAGGTGCTGCGTGGCCTGCTGGCAATCGATTTGCGCGGCGCCTTGGTGCCGGCACAGCGCCACCAGTGCCGACAGTGCGATCTTGGATGCGTCTGTGGCATGCGCGAACATGGACTCGCCGAATACGGCGCGGCCCAGCGCCACGCAGTACAGGCCGCCCACCAGGCGCCCGTCGATCCAGGTTTCCACGCTGTGGGCTGCACCCTGGCGGTGCAGTTCGGTATAGGCGTCGAGAATTTCCTGCACGATCCAGGTGCCATCCTGATCACGGCGCACCGTTTGGGCGCAGTGCTGCATCACGGCCTCGAAAGCGCTGTCGATGCGGATCTCGCAGCCGGCGGTGGAGCGAAAGCGCTGCAATGTCTTGCGCAGGCTGCGGTGCAGCCGGAACTGCGATGTCTGCAGCACCATGCGTGGATCGGGCGACCACCATAGCGTGGGCTGGCCTTCGCTGAACCAGGGAAAAATGCCCTGGCTGTAGGCGATGCGCAGGTGCGCCGCATCCAGCGTGCCGCCTGCGGCCAGCAGGCCCGGAATCGGGTCGTTGGGGCCCCATGCCGTTTCCACAGGAGGGAAGGCCTGGTGGGGAATGAGCCATGGGAGGGGGTAGGACATGATCGGGTGCGGGCTGAAAAATAATGGATTCGTGCTTCTCTGCAGCCGCAGTCTTGCACAAACCATGGTGAAGAGGGTTGCGTGGATGCGAGAGCATCGCCTGGCCGGGGTAAGTGAACCTCCTACGCGGCCTTGTCCCGCCGGGGGACAGCGCCGCCAGGCCGGGTTGGCTATCCTGGGCTTGTCTTCTTGCGGATGCATGGCTTTCGCTGCGAAGACATCGAAGGAGGATGAGCGATGTTTTTCAGCAAAATCTTTGGCGCAAGCCTTGCCGAGCCGCGCTATATCCGTCGCACCCGGGCCTACCTGCAGGAGGCACGCATGGCGATGCTGGAGCACACCATTGCTGCCGAGTACTACAAGTCCTCTGCGGACATGTATGCGGAGCGGGCTGCGCGGCTGGAGGAAGAGCTGCGTGCATGGGAAGAGGGCGTGGAGCAAGCGCGCGCTGCGCACGGTGCGCGTCGCGCACATGCCAAGCACGGCAAGCCTGTCACCGTAGATTCGGCCGCCCCTGCCGCAGCGCCGAGCACGCCGACTGTCGGCATGGTGCGCGCAGCCTGAGCAAACAAAAAAGCCCGCATGCGCTGGCATGCGGGCTTTTCATCTGGCTCCTCAACCTGGGCTCGAACCAGGGACCTACGGATTAACAGTCCGGCGCTCTACCAACTGAGCTATTGAGGAATATGTTGGTGCTGGGCCCTGTACGATTGCAAGGCCGCTGAAATTTGGCTCCTCAACCTGGGCTCGAACCAGGGACCTACGGATTAACAGTCCGGCGCTCTACCAACTGAGCTATTGAGGAATACGTGTCTGTCGACAAAGATCCTGTGCGATTGCAGGGTCTTGAAATTCTTTGGCTCCTCAACCTGGGCTCGAACCAGGGACCTACGGATTAACAGTCCGGCGCTCTACCAACTGAGCTATTGAGGAACAAGACCTAGATTATATGACGTAAAAAACACGTCACAGAAAACTCGGGGAATTTTTTTCAGCAGGCCTGCCGCAGGCCTTCATTCTCAGGGCTCTGGCCTGAACCACAGCCACACCAGCACGCAGCCCATGGACGTCAGCGCCACGGCCTGTACCCAGGCGGGCGGGCGTGTCCACAGCAGGAGGACGGCGCACAGGCTCATCATGGCGCTGGCGCTCCATTTGGCGCGCCGGCTCACGCAGCCACCTCGCGCCCAATTGCGCAGCATGGGCCCGAACAGGCGATGGCGCCACAGCCAGGTGTGCATGCGATGCGAGCTGCGCGCCGCGGCCCATCCGGCCATGAGCACGAACACCGTGGTGGGCAATCCTGGAATGAAGATGCCGGCAATGCCCGTCGCCAGGCTCAGGCAGGCAAACAGCTGCAGCGCCCAGCGCAACGGCGCGGCCGGCATGCGGTGCAGGGGAGGGGGATCATCATCATTGAAGGCCTGCGCCTGCGCCATGCCTGCCTGCGCAGTGGCATCCGGCTGCCTGGCCTGTGCCGCGGGTGTTTGCTGCGCGCCTGTGTCACGGTCCTCTGAGGACGCGGCGGATGACTCTCTGGCGGTGCTGGGCATGCTGCGATTGTGCCAGCGCGGTGTAGCCATGGCGGCCAAGGGGGGCGAGAGGGGGGGATCGGGGGGCGAAGCAGGTGGGTGTGGTCACGGTGCGCGGTCGCCCGCTATGCTTGGCGACCCGCATTTCCTGCATCACCGTGCACTGCCATGACTGTACGCACCATATTGAAAATGGGTGATCCGCGCCTGCTGCGCGTCGCCCAGCCCGTGACCGAATTCGACACCGACGAACTGCACCTGCTGCTCAGCGACCTGCTGGACACCATGCATGCCGCCAATGGCGCGGGGCTGGCCGCGCCGCAGATTGGCGTGGACCTGCAGATGGTGGTGTTCGGCTCCGGCCTGCCCAATCCGCGCTACCCCGATGCACCGGTGGTGCCGCGCACCGTGCTCATCAACCCGGTCATCACGCCCATCGGCGAAGACGAACAGATGGACTGGGAAGGCTGCCTGTCCGTACCCGGCATGCGTGGCATGGTGCCGCGCTGGAGCCGTATCCGCTACACGGGCTTCGATGTCTTTGGCGATGCGATCGATCGCACGGTGGATGGCTTTCATGCGCGGGTGGTCCAGCATGAGTGCGACCACCTCTGGGGAAAGCTCTATCCCATGCGCATGCGCGACTTCCGCCAGTTCGGCTTCACCGATGTGCTGTTCCCCGGCATCAGCGCTGCCGAGGATGACTGAGCGGACTTGCTTGCCGCTGTAATTCCAGGATCTGCGGTCAGGTCTTTGTATACAAATCGGTAGACAATTTTTCCATGCTGGCGCCGTACAGTGGCACTTCCCGCGAAGGCGGGGATTGTGTGCGTGCGCCCGCCAAGAGCTGCCAAGCAGCCACCGGGCTTCGCGATGCAGGATGCAGGAGAGCGCGGCCTATCGGGTCGGCGGCAAAGGGTGCGCGGGGGCGCGCCTGCCGCCATCCGGCTGCCGCGTACTTGTCCGGCGTTCTGTGAACAAGAGGACAAGGAGACAGCGATGGAAAAAAGTTCTGGCAATGCGCCGGCCCTGGGCGCAGACATCCGCCCGGAGGACGAGCAACTCGGCCTCACGGCCAACACCCTCTATGGTTTGCAGCATGTGCTGACCATGTACGGCGGCATCGTGGCCGTGCCCCTGGTCATGGCCAATGCGGCGGGTATGTCGGCGGCCGACACGGGCCTGCTGATCACGGCCTGCCTTTTCATGGGCGGGCTGGCCACGCTGCTGCAGACGCTGGGCATTCCGTTCTTCGGCTCGCGCCTGCCGCTGGTGCAGGGCGTGTCCTTCTCGGGCGTGGCCACCATGGTCAGCATCCTGCATACGGGCGGCGGCATGCAGGGGGTGCTGGGCGCTGTGCTCTTTGCCTCGGTGTTCGGCCTGATCATTGCGCCCATCTTCTCCAAGCTCACGCGCTTTTTTCCTCCGCTGGTCAATGGCTGCGTGATCACCATCATCGGCCTGTCGCTGATGCCGGTGGCCGCCCACTGGGCCATGGGTGGCAATCCCCAGGCGGCCGACTACGGAAGCATGGGCAACATCGGCCTGGCCGGGCTGTCCCTGGTCATCGTGCTGGCGCTGAGCAAGCTGGGCAACGCCATGATCTCGCGCCTGTCCATCCTGCTGGCCATCGTCATCGGCACGGCGGTGGCGGCCATGATCGGCAAGTCCGACTTTTCCGAGGTGGGCAGCGGTGCGTGGTTCGCCGTGCCCATGCCGCTGCACTTCGGCTGGCCGACCTTCAGCCTGGCGGCGACGCTTTCCATGTCCATCGTGATCCTGGTGACCTTGGTGGAGACCTCGGCCGACATCCTGGCCGTGGGCGACATCGTGGGCACCCGCGTGGATTCGCGCCGCCTGGCCGACGGCCTGCGTGCCGACATGCTGTCCAGCGTGGTGGCCCCGTTCTTCGGTTCGTTCACGCAGAGCGCCTTTGCCCAGAACGTGGGCCTGGTCGCGGTCACGGGCATCAAGAGCCGTTATGTGGTGGCCTTCAGCGGGCTGATCCTGATCGCCTTCGGACTGCTGCCCATCATGGGGCGCATCGTGGCCTGCGTGCCGCCCTCGGTGCTGGGCGGCGCGGGCCTGGTGCTCTTTGGCACGGTGGCAGCCAGCGGCATCCGCACGCTGGCCAAGGTGGACTATCACAACAACATGAACCTGATCATCGTGGCGGCGTCCATCGGCATGGGCGTGCTGCCCATGGTCAAGCCGGACTTCTATCACCACTTCCCGGACTGGTTCGCCACCATGTTCCATTCGGGCATCAGCTCCACTGCGGTGACCGTGCTGCTGCTGAACCTGGTCTTCAACCACTTCAAGCAGGGCAACCCCGAAGAGCCATCGGTGTTCGGCGCCGGATCGGAGCGCGTGCTCAGCGAGGCCGTGCTGTCTGCCCTGGCCGATGGCGACCGGGTGGTCGATGGCAAGCTCTATGACCGCGAGGGCAAGCAAGTGGCCACGGTGTCGGCGCCTGCGTCCGCCATGCACTGATGGCTGCATCCCCGCCTGCCAGCGCATGAACCCGACGAGCCCGCCCTGCACAACAGGGCGGGCTTTTTTTGCGCAATCGGCTCAGACTGCCAGGGCCTGCAAAAGCTCGGTCTCTATGAGCAGCTGGCGCTGGTTGTTCTGCAGCTCCGCACCCTCGATGAGGAAGCTGTCCTCCACGCGCTCGCCCAGCGTGCTGACCTTGGCCAACTGCACGCTCAGGTGGTGCTGGGCCAGGATGCGCGCCACGGTGTAGAGCAGGCCGGCGCGGTCCGTGGCCGAGATGGACAGCAGCCAGTGCTGGGCCTTGTCGTCGGGTCGCAGCGTGACGCGCGGCGCGAAGGGGAAGCTCTTGACGCGGCGCGACAGGCGCCGGGGCGAGGGCTCGCGCAGCGGTCCGCCCTCCATCAGGGCGGCGACCAGGTCGTTCTCGACCATGTGCATCAGTTCGCGGTACTGCTCCTGCATGGCGGGCGCCACCACCTGGAAGGTGTCCAGCGCATAGCTGTTGTGGGCCGTGTGCACGCGCGCATCCAGGATGGAAAACGCTGCGCGGTCGAAGTAGCCGCAGATGCGCGCGAACAGATCGGGCTGGTCGGGTGCGTAGACCAGCACCTGCAGTCCCTCGCCCGCCAGTGAGCGGCGCGCACGCACCACGGGGCGGGTGGTGCCCACGTGGCGCGACAGGTGGCGTGTGTGCCAGGCGATGTCGGCCGCCTCATGGCGCATGAAGTAGTCCACGCCCAGCGTGTCCCAGAGCTTCTTGTGGGACTCGAAGGGCTGGGCCGTCAGCGCCAGCTGCACCAGCGCCTCGCGCCGGCGCGCCTCGATCTCGGCGGCCGCGTCGGGCGCGCGGCCACCCATCACGCGCAGGGTCAGGCGATAGGTGTCCTCCAGCAGCTTGCCCTTCCAGGCGCTCCACACCTTGGGGCTGGTGCCACGGATGTCGGCCACGGTGAGCAGGTACAGCGCCGTGAGGTTGCGTTCGTTGCCCACGCGCTCGGCAAAGGCCTGGATCACTTCGGGATCCGACAGATCCTGCTTTTGCGCGACCTGGCTCATGGTCAGGTGCTCGCGCACGAGGAACTCGATCAGCTCGGCGTCGGCGCGCGCAATGCCGTGGGCGCGGCAAAAGCGCTTGGCCTCCACGGCGCCGATGATGGAGTGGTCGCCGCCGCGGCCCTTGCCGATGTCGTGGAACAGCGCGGCCACGTACAGCAGCCAGGGCTTGTCCCAGCCGCTGGCCAGCTGGGAGCAGAACGGATACTCATGCGCATGCTCGGCCATGAAAAAGCGCCGCACATTGCGCAGCACCATGAGAATGTGCTGGTCCACCGTGTAGACGTGGAACAGGTCGTGCTGCATCTGGCCCACGATGCGCCGGAAGGGCCACAGGTAGCGCCCCAGCACCGAGGTCTGGTTCATCAGCCGCATGGCATGCGTGATGCCGCTGGGCTGCTGCAGGATCTTCATGAACGTGGCGCGGTTGACCGGGTCGCGCCGGAAGGCCGCATCCATCAGGTCCCGCGCGCCGTACAGCGCGCGCAGCGTGCGTGCCGACAGGTCGGTGAGGCCCACATGGGTCTCGTACATCAGGAAGGTTTCGAGGATGGCATGCGGCTCGCGCTCGTACAGATCGTCGCTGGCCACTTCGATGGTGCCGGCCTTCTCGTAGAAGCGCGAGTTCAGCCGGATCCGCGGCGTGGGGCGCGGGTTCAGGCGCTCCTCGATGTTCAGCCGCAGGATCTGGCACAGCTGGGTCACGGCCTTGGCTGCCCAGTAGTAGTGGCGCATCAGCGTCTCGCTGGCGCGCATGGCCAGCTTGCGGCCCTCGGCCGAGGTGGAGCGGTAGCCAAAGGCCTCGGCCACGGCGGTCTGCTGGTCGAAGACCAGGCGGTCCTCGTGCCGGCCCGCCACGGCGTGCAGGCGCGCGCGTATCAGGCTGAGCATGGCCTCGTTGTCTTCGAGCTGCTGGCGCTCGAAATCGGTGATCAGTCCCTTTTCCGCCAGGGCCTGCCAGCTGTGGCCCAGGCCTGCGGCGCGGGCCAGCCAGATCATGGTGTGCAGATCGCGCAGGCCGCCGGGCGATTCCTTGCAGTTGGGCTCCAGCGAGTAGGGCGTGCTCTCGTACTTGTTGTGGCGCTGGCGCATTTCCAGCAGCTTGCCGGACAGAAAGGCGCGCGCATTCATCTGTGCCTGGTAGCGCTGCTGGAACTCGCCGAACAGCGGCTCGTTTCCGCAGATGCGGCGCGACTCCAGCAAGGCGGTCTGCACGGTGAGGTCACGCCCGGACTCTTGCAGGCATTCGGCCAGCGTGCGCACGCTGGAGCCGATCTCCAGGCCCGCGTCCCAGCAGCTGCCGATGAACTTTTCTATGCGCGAGGTCAGCTCCGGGTCTGCCGTGCCGGTGGCCGGCAGCAGCACCAGCACGTCGATGTCGGAGTAGGGAAACAGCTGGGCGCGGCCATAGCCTCCCACGGCGGCCAGGCAGGCCTCGGCAGGCATGCCGGCGCGGTGCCACAGCGCGCGCAGCAGCGTGTCGGCCAGATCGCTCAGGTGCTGCAGCACCAGGCGCACGCCGCGCCGGCCCATGGTGGGCGCCAGCAGCGAGCCTATCCAGCGTCCGCGATCGAGGGCGTACTGCGCGCGCAACTGCTCCAGCGAATCCGGGGCTGCGGGCGCAGAGTTGGAAGGAGTGTGGTCAGTGATCTGTTTCATGCGCTGCCAGGGCAGGGGAGGCGCCTGGAGCGGGTGCCCCGGGCGCAGTGCCATTTTGCCTGCGCATCACGCAAGAAACATGCCGAGCCTCAGCAGCTCGTGGCGGTCACGAAGGGCGGGAGCGCGGGCGAGCCGGCCGACAGGGTCATGACTTCGTAGCCCGTCTTGGTCACCACCAGGGTGTGTTCCCACTGGGCCGAGAGGCTGTGGTCCTTGGTCACGATGGTCCAGCCGTCCTTGCCCAGTTCCTTGATCTCGCGCCTGCCCAGGTTGAGCATGGGCTCGACGGTGAAGACCATGCCCTCTTCGAGAACGGTGCCCGTGCCGGGGCGGCCATAGTGCAGGATCTGCGGCTCTTCGTGGAACTTCTGGCCGATGCCGTGGCCGCAGAACTCGCGCACCACCGACAGGCCGTGGCCTTCGGCAAAGGTCTGGATGGCGTTGCCGATGTCGCCCAGCGTGGCGCCGGGCCTGACCTGCTGGATGCCCAGCCACATGGCGTCGAAGGTCAGCGCCGACAGGCGCTTGGCCGCGATGGAGCACTCGCCGATCAGGAACATGCGGCTGTTGTCGCCGTACCAGCCGTCCTTGGTGATGACCGTGACATCCACATTGACGATGTCGCCCTTCTTGAGCGGCTTGTCATTGGGGATGCCGTGGCAGACCACGTGGTTGACCGAGGTGCACAGGTGCCCGGGATAGGGCGGGTAGCCAGGCGGCTGGTAGCCGATGGTGGCGGAGACCGTGCCCTGCTGCGCCATGCATTCGGCGCCCAGCCGGTCGATCTCGGCCGTGGTGATGCCGGGCTTGATGTGGGGGGTGATGTAGTCCAGCACTTCCGAAGCCAGGCGGCATGCCACGCGCATGGCTGCGATGTCTTCGGCGCTCTTGATGGTGATGCTCATGCCCGCAATTATCCCATTGCGCCTTTGGACGTGCAGGGGTAAGGGGCGGCTGTCGCCACCGGGACGGCGCAGCCCGGTAAAATGGCGGCCTCACCGATTCAGCGCCTTGCGGCCTGCCCCCAGCCGGGCGGGGCCGCAGGGCGCTTTTCACAAGCCTCCTCACCCAACAGGCCGCCACGTGACCTTGCATCTGACACAGTTCGAGGGTGGAAACGCTCTCAGCTCGTTCCGCGCCCAGCAGCTTCTGACCGACCTGGTCGCCATCCATCCCAAAATCACCGGCATTGCCGCGCGCTTCGTGCACCTGGTGGCCACGGACGCCGCACCCACGCCCGCATTGCAAGAGCGCCTCCAGGCGCTCTTGACCTATGGAGATCCCTACGAAGGCCCGCAAGGCCCGGCCGATGGCACCGCCCTGGTGGTCACCCCGCGCCTGGGCACGATCTCGCCCTGGGCCTCCAAGGCCACCGATATCGCGCGCAACTGCGGCCTTGAAGTCTTCCGCGTCGAGCGCATCACCGAGTACCGCGTGGTCCTCAAGAGCGGCCTGCTCGGTGGCAAGCCCGAGCTGTCGGCCGAGCAGACCGCGCAGATCGCGGCCCTGCTGCACGACCGCATGACCGAATCGGTCTTCGCCACGCGCGCCGAGGCCGAGCAGCTGTTCTCCGCCCTGGAAGCCGCTCCCATGGAGTTCGTCGATGTGCTGGGCGGCGGCCGCGCGGCGCTGGAGACTGCCAACCGCCAATGGGGCCTGGCCCTGGCCGACGACGAGATCGACTACCTGGTCGACGCCTTCAAGGGCCTGCAGCGCAATCCCACGGACGTGGAACTGATGATGTTCGCGCAGGCCAACAGCGAGCACTGCCGCCACAAGATCTTCAACGCCCAGTTCACCATTGACGGCGTGGCCCAGGACAAGAGCCTGTTCGGCATGATCCGCCACACGCACCAGGTCTCGCCCCAGCACACGGTGGTCGCGTACTCGGACAACGCCTCCATCATGGAAGGCCATGAGGTCGAGCGCTTCGTCGCCACCTTCGAGGCAGCCCTGGACAAGATCAAGGCGCCCAGCTACCAGAAGAAGAAGGCCGTCAACCACGTCCTCATGAAGGTGGAGACGCACAACCACCCCACGGCCATCTCTCCCTTCCCCGGCGCATCGACCGGCGCGGGCGGCGAGATCCGCGACGAGGGCGCCACGGGCCGCGGCTCCAAGCCCAAGGCCGGCCTGTCGGGCTTCACGGTCTCCAAGCTGTGGGGCAGCGAAGTGGGCAAGCCCGAGCACATCGCCAGCCCGCTGCAGATCATGATCGAGGGCCCGCTCGGTGGCGCGGCCTTCAACAACGAGTTCGGCCGTCCCAACCTGACCGGCTATTTCCGCGAGTACGAGCAGCAGGTCGGCGTGGGTGCCGATGCCGTGATGCGCGGCTACCACAAGCCCATCATGATCGCGGGCGGCCTGGGCGTGATCGACTCCGAGCTGACGCGCAAGATCGAATTCCCCGCCGGCACCCTGCTGATCCAGCTGGGCGGCCCCGGCATGCGCATCGGCATGGGCGGCGGCGCTGCCAGCTCCATGGCCAGCGGCACGAACGCGGCCGAGCTGGACTTCGACTCCGTGCAGCGCGGCAACCCCGAGATCGAGCGCCGCGCCCAGGAAGTCATCAACCACTGCTGGGCCCAGGGTGACAAGAACCCCATCCTGGCCATCCACGACGTGGGTGCCGGCGGCCTGTCCAATGCCTTCCCCGAGCTGACCAACGATGCGGGCCGTGGCGCGCGCTTCGACCTGCGCGCCGTCAACCTGGAGGAATCCGGCCTGGCGCCCAAGGAAATCTGGTCCAACGAAAGCCAGGAACGCTATGTACTGGCCATCGCGCCCGAATCGCTGGCCGAATTCACGGCCTTCTGCGAGCGCGAGCGCTGCCCGTTTGCCGTGATCGGCACGGCCACCGAGGAGCGCCAGCTGGTGCTGGAGGACACGGCCGTGGCCTCGGGCGACCAGAAGTTCCCCGTGGACATGCCCATGAACGTGCTGCTGGGCAAGCCGCCCAAGATGCACCGCGACGTGGCCACCGTGCAGCGCGAGCTGCCCCCCATGGACCTGACCGGCGTGCCCCTGGAAAAGGCCGTGATCGACGTGCTGGCCCACCCCACCGTGGCCTCCAAGCGCTTCCTGATCACCATCGGCGACCGCGCCGTGGGCGGCCTGACCCACCGCGACCAGATGGTCGGCCCCTGGCAGGTGCCCGTGGCCGACGTGGCCGTCACGCTGGCCGATTTCCAGGGCTTCAAGGGCGAGGCCATGGCCATGGGCGAGCGCACGCCGCTGGCGGCCATCAACGCGCCGGCGTCGGGCCGCATGGCCGTGGCCGAGGCCATCACCAACATGCTGGCCGCGCCCATCGAACTGTCCAGGGTCAAGATGTCGGCCAACTGGATGGCGGCCTGCGGGGAGCCCGGCGAAGACGCGGCGCTCTACGCCACCGTCAAGGCCGTGGGTATGGAGCTGTGCCCGCAGCTGGACATCTCGATCCCCGTGGGCAAGGACAGCCTGTCCATGCGCACCCAGTGGAACGAGGGCGGCCAGGTCAAGAAGGTGACCTCGCCGGTCAGCCTGATCATCACGGGCTTTGCCTCCATCGACGATGTGCGCGGCACGCTCACGCCCCAGCTGGACGCCTCGGAAGACGACAGCACCCTGGTGCTGGTGGACCTGGGCCGCGGCAAGATGCGCATGGGCGGCTCCATCCTGGGCCAGGTGCTGGGCCAGACCGGCAACGAGACGCCCGACCTCGATGACGCCAAGGACCTGATTGCCCTGGTCGATGCCGTCAACGACCTGCGCGCCAAGGGCCAGATCCTGGCCTACCACGACAAGGGCGACGGCGGCCTGCTGGCCACCGTGGCCGAGATGGCCTTTGCCGGCCATGTGGGCGTGGCTATCAACGTGGACATGCTGGTCACCGAAGGCGACGGCATCAGCGACAGCCGCATGGACTCGGGCGAAGGCAAGAACTGGGCCTCCCAGATCAGCGGCCGCCGCGACGACATGACGCTGCGCGCGCTGTTCAACGAAGAACTGGGCGCCGTGCTGCAGATCCGCACGGCCGACCGCGCCGCCGTGCTGCAGACCCTGCGCGAGCATGGCCTGTCCACCTGCAGCCACATCATCGGCAAGACGCGTCCTGCCTCCTCCAAGGTCGATGCGGGCAAGGGCGAGTTGCAGGTCTGGCGCGATGCCAAGTCCGTCTTCGGCGCCTCGCTCAGCGACCTGCATCAGGTCTGGGATGCCGTCAGCTGGAAGATTGCCCAGCAGCGCGACAACCCGGCCTGCGCCGACAGCGAGCACGCCGCAGCCGGCGAGCCTGCCGACCCGGGCATGCACCTGCACCTGACGTTCGACCCGGCCGAGAACCCGGCCGCACCCTTCCTGAACCTGGGCGCGCGGCCCCGCGTGGCTGTGCTGCGCGAGCAGGGCGTGAACTCCCATGTGGAAATGGCCTACGCCTTCACCGAGGCCGGCTTCGACGCCGTGGACGTGCACATGACCGACCTGCAAAGCGGCCGCGCGCAGCTGCAGGACTTCGCCGGCGTGGTGGCCTGCGGCGGCTTCAGCTACGGCGACACGCTGGGCGCCGGCATCGGCTGGGCGCGCTCCATCACCTTCAACGACAGCCTGTCCGCGCAGTTCCAGCAGTTCTTCGGCCGCAGCGACACCTTCGGCCTGGGCGTGTGCAACGGCTGCCAGATGTTTGCCGAGCTGGCCGACATCATTCCCGGTGCCCAGGACTGGCCGCGTTTCACGCAGAACCAGAGCAACCGCTTCGAGGCGCGCCTGTCCATGGTGGAAGTGCTGGAGTCGCCCAGCCTGTTCCTGCAGGGCATGGCCGGCAGCCGCCTGCCCATCGCCGTGGCCCACGGCGAAGGCTTTGCCAACTTCCGCTTCCGGGGCAATGCGGACAAGGCCATCGCCTCCATGCGCTATGTGGACAACCACGGCAAGGCCACCGAGCAGTACCCGTTCAATCCCAACGGATCGGCCGGCGGCCTGACGGCAGTGACCACGGCCGATGGCCGCTTCACGGCCATGATGCCCCACCCCGAGCGCGTGTTCCGCAACGTGCAGATGAGCTGGACCAACGGCGACAAGTCGGAATTCAGCCCCTGGATGCGCGTGTGGCGCAACGCCCGCAAGTGGCTGGGCTGATGCACTGAGCGACGCTGCAAAGCAGACAAAGGCCCTTCGGGGCCTTTGTTTTTTTGCGCCTGTCCTTACTGCTCCAGCATCTGTCCCGTGCGCGCGCGGGCCTGCTGGACCAGGGTGGAGATCAGCACCGTCTCGGGCAGGTTGTGCCAGTAGCGGCGCGGCATCTCGCGCAGCATGGCCTGCTCCTTCAGGCGCGCGGGGTTGAAGGTGCTGGCGTAGTAGGTCAGCCACAGGGCCTCGCCCGCGTCGGCTGGCGGGGCATCGCTGCGGCGTGCGCCGGGCGCCAGGCGCAGCGCATGGCCGTCCCAGTGCACGCTGCATTGCGGCGTGAGGATGGCCCAGTGCATGTTGGCAAAGCGCTTGCAGAAGAAGGGTGCCGCCGCGCGCACGATGTGGTGCTCGGGCTCGAACCAGGCGATGTGCAGCTCGGGCAGGTTCTGCCGCTGTGTCGTCCGAAAGCGCACGAAGGCGTGCATCTTGTGGATCTCGCGCGAGACGGGGCGGGCCAGGGCCTCGATGGCGCGCCAGTCCGCATCCAGCGCATCCAGCCGCAGTTCGGGCCGGGCCTGCATGCGCGCCAGCCAGCGGTGGCACAGCTCGAAGCGGCCTGCCGCGCGGTGCATGCAGGCATGGCGCAGGGCGGACATCTGGGTGTCCGACAGGGACAGCCCTGCCTCGCCGGGGCCGGCCAGCCCGGCAAGCGCCGAGGCGGGCATGGCCTGCTGCGGCGCGCTGGAAAACAGGTCCACCCCCGCGCCGAGTGGCTGCGCACTCGGCGTGTCGGGCCACCGCCAGCGCACCAGGGCGGGGTCGGCGCCATGGGCCAGCAGCGCCCTGCAGGCTGCGCGAAAGCCGGGCCAGTCGTCGGGGCTGTCGAGTTCGATGGTGAGGGCCTGTCCGTGCATGGCGTGCTCCAGGTTCTAGAACAGGCTGGCCTGCAGTGCGCTTTGCACGCGCATGCCGCTGTGCCGCGCCTGGGCCTGGCTGGCCTGCGACTGCGCGATCAGCCGCGTGCGCAGCGCGGCCGAGTCGGTCTCGCCCAGCAGGGGGCGGTGGCCGTCGATCAGCACGAAGGGCAGGGCCTTTTGCACGGGGGCGCGCAGCCGCAGCAGGTCGTCCAGCCGCAGCCGGCGCACGCGGCGCGCCGCCAGCAGGCGCTCCACCGTCTGCGTGCCCAGGCCCGGCACGCGCAGCAGCAGGCTGCGCGGAGCACGGTTGAGGTCCACGGGGAACTGCTGGCGGTTGGCCAGTGCCCAGGCCAGCTTGGGGTCGATCTCCAGGTCCAGCATGCCGTGGCGGCTGGCCGCCGCGATCTCGCCCGCCCCGTAGCCGTAAAAGCGCATGAGCCAGTCGGCCTGGTAGAGCCGGTGCTCGCGCATGAGGGGCGGTGCCTGCGGCGGCAGGTCGCGCGAGGCATCGGGAATGGGGCTGAAGGCCGAGTAGTACACGCGGCGCAGGCCGTAGCCCGCATACAGCGTATGGCTGGACTCGAGGATGTCGGCATCGGTTGCGCGGTCGGCGCCCACGATCATCTGCGTGCTCTGCCCGCCCGGCGCAAAGCGCGGCACGGCGGCGCGCTGCGCGGGCGCGCCGGGCAGGGACTGCGCCTGGCGCTGCTCGCGCGTGGCCGCGCGCCAGGCCTGCACATGCCGGTCCACGCCCTGCATGGCCTGGCGTATGCGCCGGCCGTCCTTTTCAGGCGCGAACTGCGCCAGGCCGCTGGCCGTGGGCAGTTCCACATTGATGCTCAGGCGGTCGGCATGGCGGCCTGCCTGGGCCAGCAATTCAGGGGCGGCATCCGGGATGGTCTTGAGGTGGATGTAGCCGCGAAAGTCATGCTCCTCGCGCAGGCGGCGGGCCACTTCCACCAGCTGCTCCATGGTGTAGTCGCTGGAGCGGATGATGCCGCTGGACAGGAACAGCCCCTCGATGCAGTTGCGCCGGTAGAAGTCCAGCGTCAGCTGCACCACCTCGGCCACCGTGAAGCGGGCGCGCTGCACGTTGGAGCTCTTGCGGTTGATGCAGTAGCGGCAGTCGAAGATGCAGACATTGGTCAGTAGGATCTTGAGCAGCGAGATGCAGCGCCCGTCGGGCGCATAGCTGTGGCAGATGCCCATGCCGGTGACCGAGCCCATGCCCTTGCCGTCCAGCGAGTCGCGCCCCTGCGATCCGCTGGAGGCGCAGCTGGCGTCGTACTTGGCGGCGTCGGCGAGGATGAAAAGTTTGCGTTGCAGCTCCATGGCTGTATGAATATACAGTATATTTGCCTGGCACATCCGGTTTTTCGAGAGCCCATCCCCCAGCCAGGGTCTGGTCCGGCCTTGCCTGGCTCCGGTTTGAACGCACTGTCGGGCTATCGCAATGGCCAGCGGATTGCAATGGTTGCCAGTGCAATGGAATGAAACCGTTTTCAGTGCGGAATGAGTGCTTGCTTTCAATGGGTGGCGATGTGCATCGCAGGAAATGGTGAATGCGTGTTTCCGGCGTCTTTTGCAATGCCTGAAGGCTGGTACGGCTTGGTGCCATCAATGCATGCGCTGATATAGCGCAGCTGGCTGCGCGCCATGGGGTTCCCGGTTCATGGGAGAGAGGTTTGACGTTGTTGTGATTTGTTTCAAATTGCCGATAACTATTGCTGATAGGCTTTCGGGCTTGCCGGGCGCGGTCGTTTCTTCATTCAATGCGCCTGGCGATGACAAACACTTGGAGAGGGAGCTTCGGTGTCGCGTGTATTAGGAACAGAGAGCGAAGTGCTGGCGCTATCGCCGGACGCTTCCTCCAGCAAGGCCGCCAAGGGGCTGCAATCGCCCGCCAAATGGCCCACCATGGGTGCCAACGATGTGGCGGTGTGGGGCGAGTGCCAGGGCAGCGGCAGCAAGCCCTACCAGACCCAGGTGGACCTGTCGGGACCCTCCTTCAAATGCTCTTGCCCCAGCCGCAAGTTCCCCTGCAAGCATGGGCTGGCGCTGATGCTGATGCGTGCGGGCGGCCAGGTCACCGAGGGCGGCGATCCACCAGCCTGGGTGCAGACCTGGCTGGACAGCCGCCAGGAAAAGGCCGAGAAGAAGGAGGCCAAGGCAGCCGCCGCGGCGGCCGAGCCGCCACCCGATCCCGAGGTCGCGGCCAGGCAGCAGGCCAGGCGCGAAGACAAGCGCTGGGACAAGGTCGAGGCGGGCCTGCAGGAACTGTCGCTGTGGATGCAGGACATGGTGCGCGCGGGCCTGGCCAACCAGGCCGGCGACACGCAGATGCGCCAGCGCTGGAACACCATGGCCGCGCGCATGGTCGATGCGCAGGCCACGGGCATGGCGGCACGCATCAAGGACTGCCGGGATCTGGTGGACAGCCACCGCGACTGGCCACGCGACATGCTGGTGCAGCTGGGCCACTGGCAGCTGATCATCGACGCCGTGCGCCGCCGTGAATCGCTCAGCCCCGAGGTCAAGGCCGACGTGATGGCCGCGCTGGGCTGGCCCATGGACAAGGCCGAAGTGCAGGCCCGCGGCCAACTGGTCGAGGACGAATGGCTGGTGGCCGGCCTGCGCATGATCGAGCGCGAAGGCCGGCTCATGGAGCGCCGCGTCTGGCTGCACGGGCAGCGCACGGGCCGCATGGCCCTGGTGCTGGACTATGCGCAGGGCGGGCGCGGCTTCGAATCGGCCTGGGTGCCTGGCCATCGCTACGGATGCGCGCTGAATTTCTACCCGGGCCATGCGCCGCTGCGCGCCATTGCCGCCAACGGCAACGGGCCTGCGCTGCCTGCCGAGGGCGCCAGCCCGCTGGACACCTCGGCCGTGGGCGACGTCCTGCAGCAGATGGGCCGGCGCATTGCCGCCAACCCGCTGCAGGCCACGCAGCCGTTGTGCCAGGAAGGGTTGCGCCTGGTGCCTGCCCAGGGCCAATGGTTTGCGGCCTGGCCCGATGCGCCGGGCGCATCGGCGGCTGCGCCCGGCGTGTCTGCTGACGGCACTGCCGCGCCTGTGCAACCCGTTCCCGTGGCCATTGACGATGCCGAAGCCTGGCGCCTGCTGGCGCTCAGCGGCGGCGCGCCCATGCAGCTGTTTGGCGAATGGGAGCCCGGCCCGGCCGTGGGCCGCTGGCGCCTGCTGAGCGCCTGGCAGGCCCGCGAGGGCGAAAGCGCCCGGCAATGTATCTGGCAGAACCAGGGTGAACCGGTATGAGCAACACACAACTTTGGACTGCGCTGCAGCAATCGGCCATGGTCGGCTCGGACCGGCTGGCCGTGCCGCCTGCGCTGGCTTCGGGCGTTGATCCGTCTGCCCCGTGGTCGCAGCAGGCCGTGCAGGCCGCGCTGCTGCCCCGGGCGGACCTGCCCGGCGACTCGCCCGCCCAGCAACTGCTGCGCGCCAGCGCCGTGGCGGCCGTGTTCGAGCGCGCAGGCTGGCAGCCCGGCGCGCAGGTGCGCCTGCCGGCGCCGCTGGCCGTGCCGGCCGCGGCGCCTGCAGAATCGCGCCCCGCGCCTGCCGATGCTCGCCTGCAGACCCTGATGGGCGACGTGCTCAAGGACGGACCGTTCGAGCTGCAGGCCTCGATGCTGCGCACCCTGGACCAGGCGGGCCAGCGCCTGCCCCATGACCTGCTGGTGCCTGCGCTGGAGCAGGGCCGCCAGTCCGTGGAGCTGCGCCAGTGGCTGGCCCCGGTGCTGGGCGAGCGCGGGCGCTGGCTGGGCGCGCTCAATCCGCAATGGAGCTATGCCAGCGGCGTGGAGGAAACCGCCGACCCCGAACTGGTCTGGCAGGAGGGCTCGGTCGAGCAGCGCGTGGCCCTGCTGCGCAGCGAGCGCGCGGCCGATGCCGCCCAGGCCCGTGCGCGGCTGGAAGGCAGCCTGAAGGAGCTGGGCGCCAAGGAGCGCCTGCCCATGGTCCAGGCACTGACCGTGGGGCTGGGCATGGACGACGAGCCGCTGCTCGAAAAACTGCTGTCCGACCGCAGCAAGGAAATCCGCGAGAACGCGGCGCAAATGCTCTCGTGCCTGCCGGACAGCGCGCACAGCCAGCGCGTCATGGGCTGGATGCAGTCCATGCTGCAGCAGGACGACAAGGGCCAGTGGATCGTGGAGCCTCCCGAGGAAGGCCTCAAGGAATGGGAGCGCGACGGCATCACGCTCAAGCCCGATGCCTACTTCCGTGGCGGCAAGAAGGCCTGGCTGCTGGAGCAGATGGTGCAGCTCACCCCGGTGTCCTTCTGGACCCGGGCCCTGGGCCTGACACCCCTGGAAGTGATGGAGTGGAGCCGGCGCAGCGACTGGAAATCCTCGCTGCGCCAGGGCTGGGTGCGGGCCCTGCAGTACCAGCTGGACGTGGAATGGATCGATGCCGCCCAGGCCCTGGGCCGCGACATGCGCCACGATGCGCTGCTGCCCGCCCTCATGGCCCGGCTGTCCCCCGAAGAACGCGAGTCCCGCTGGATTGCCCAGTTCGAGCGCGACAGGCACAAGCTCATCGACGCCATCGAGGGCATGTCCCAGTCGCTGGGCGGTGCCGAACTGCTCTCGCCCGCGCTGTCGGCGCGGCTGACCGAGGCACTGCATGTGGCCGTGGGCGGCAAGCAGATCACGGGCAACTGGCACAGCTACCGCGCCGACCAGGCCCTGCTGTCCTGCGCGCGCATGCTGGACGTGACCGCGCTGGAGCGCTTTGCCGAGCTGTGGCGCAAACCCTCGGTGCTGGATGCACAGGTCGAGCCCGCGCCGGAGCCCCCGGCCGAGCCTGTTGCAGAGACCGCAGCCGCTTCGGCATCTGCAGCAACAGCCGCCCCGGCCATTCCCCTCACGCCCCAGCAGCAGGCGCGCCTCGAACGCAGCCGCGCGCGGCCCTGGGACGAGGAGCGCATGCGCGGCCACCTGGAGCGCATCGTCGAGCTGCGCCTGGGCCTGCACCAGGCCTTCATCGCACTGCGCGGCCAGGCCTGAGGCCGGGCGCGCTTTGCCACCCACCCCCTACCGAATCCCATTCCCATCCCTTTCCGGAAGCACACCATGAGCCAAGTCCTGCGCCAGCATGCCGAACAGCAATTCGCCGAAGAACTCGAAGCCCTGCGCAAGGTGGACGACCGTCCGCGTCCGCCCAACTGGAAGCTGTCCCCCTGGGCCGTGCTCCAGTACCTGATGGGCGGCAAGCTCGGCAACGGCTTCGAGGTCAGCCCCAAGTACATCGGCAATCCGCGCCTGATGGAAATCGCCGTCTCCACCCTGGCCACCGACCGCGCCCTGCTGCTGTACGGCGTGCCGGGCACGGCCAAGTCCTGGGTGTCCGAGCACCTGTCGGCCGCCGTCAGCGGCGACTCCACCATGCTGGTGCAGGGCACGGCCGGCACCAGCGAGGAGCAGCTGCGCTACGGCTGGAACTACGCCCAGCTGCTGGCCCACGGCCCGTCCGAGAAGGCGCTGATTCCCAGCCCCCTGGTCAACGCCATGAAGCTGGGCAAGATCGCCCGCATCGAAGAGCTGACCCGCATCCCGGCCGACGTGCAGGACACGCTGATCACCGTGCTGTCCGAAAAGACCCTGCCCGTGCCCGAGCTGGGCACCGAGGTGCAGGCCGTGCAGGGCTTCTCGGTCATCGCCACGGCCAACAACCGCGACAAGGGCGTGAACGAGCTGTCCAGCGCGCTCAAGCGCCGCTTCAACACCGTGGTCCTGCCCGTGCCGGCATCGCAGGACGAGGAAGTGCAGATCGTCACCAAGCGCGTGGCCGAGCAGGGCCGCGCCCTGGCACTGCCCGCCGAGCCGCCGGCCCTGCAGGAAGTGCGCCGCGTGGTGCAGATCTTCCGCGAGCTGCGCAACGGCCAGACCGAGGACGGCAAGACCGTGCGCGTGAAGTCGCCCAGCAGCACGCTGTCCACGGCCGAGGCCATCTCGGTCATCAACAGCGGCATGGCGCTGGCCGGGCATTTCGGCGACGGCGTGCTGCGCGCGGGCGATGTGGCCTCGGGCCTGCTGGGCGCCGTGATCAAGGACCCGGTGCAGGACAGCGTGGTCTGGAAGGAATACCTGGAGACCGTGGTCAAGGAGCGCAGCGACTGGAAGGACCTGTACCGCGCCTGCCGCGAACAGCTCTGAAGCCCGCACTCCCGCTCCGCTGACCGACCGCATCTTCTGCGCATCTCCTGCGCACTTCCCGTATGGCCACCTCTGCCAATCCGCTTCATTTCTTCGGCATCCGCCACCATGGCCCGGGCTGCGCGCGCAGCCTGCTGCAGGCCCTGGAGCAGCTGCAGCCCGACTGCCTGCTGGTCGAAGGCCCGCCCGAGGGCGAGTCCCTGCTGCCCATGCTCCAGCATGCCGACCTGCAGCCGCCCGTGGCCATGCTGGTCTATGTGCAGGACAGCCCGGCCCATGCCGCCTTCTATCCCTACGCCGAGTTCTCGCCCGAATGGCAGGCCCTGCAATGGGCGGCGCGCCAGGGCGTGGCCACGCGCTTCATCGACCTGCCCCAGACCCACCGCATGGCGCTGGACATGGCCGAGCAGGAGCGGCGCCGGGCCGAGGCGGCGGCAGCAGATGCAGGTGATGCGGGCGAGGATGCGGGCGATGAAGGCCAGGATGCCGACACCGGCTCCGATTCCGGCGTCGCTGCGGCAGACGGCGGCCAGCTCCAGAGCAATGCCGCCGAGGCCCTGGACCGCGACGACACCACGCAGTCCGTGCCGGCTGCCGACCTCGCCGTCGATCCCTCGGACCCCGGCAGGCGGGACTGGCGCGATCCGCTGGACCTGCTGGCCGAGGCCGCAGGCTACCCCGACGGCGAAAGCTGGTGGAACCGCATGGTCGAGGAGCGCGGCGACGGCGCCACCCTGTTCGAGGGCATTGCCGAAGCCATGGCCGTGGTGCGCGCCGAGCTGCCCAACGAAGTGCGCGGAGAACGCCACGCCCGGCGCGAGGCGCTGCGCGAAGCCTGGATGCGCCAGTGCATGCGCGAGGCCGTCAAGGCCGGCCACCAGCGCATTGCCGTGGTCTGCGGCGCATGGCATGTGCCGGCCCTGCAGGCCCAGGTAACCGCCAAGGCCGATGCCGCCACGCTCAAGGGCCTGCCCAAGGCCAAGGTCCAGGCCACCTGGGCGCCCTGGACCTACCGCAACCTGTGCTCGTCCAGCGGCTATGGCGCGGGCGTGGATTCGCCGGGCTGGTATGAACACCTGTGGCGCTGCTCCGAGCCTGCGCCCGAGTCCTTGCTCCAGTCCGCACCTGCTGCCGACCCGGCACGCGCCAGCACCCGGCGCACCGTCGGCTGGCTGGCGCGCGTGGCCCATCTGCTGCGTTCCAAGGACCTGGACTGCTCCAGCGCCCACATCATCGAGGCCACGCGCCTGGCCGAAAGCCTGGCCGCCCTGCGCGGCCACGCCAGCCCGGGCCTGCCCGAGCTGGACGAGGCCATCGTCACCGTCATCAGCATGGGCGAGCGCGCTCCGCTGCGCCTGATCGAGCGCGAACTCAGCGTGGGCGACCGCATCGGCGGCGTGCCCGCCGACGTGCCCCAGGTGCCGCTGCAGCGCGACATCGAGCAGCAGCAAAAAAGCCTGCGCCTCAAGCCCGAGGCGGCCGCCAAGGTCCTGGCCCTGGACCTGCGCAAGGACACGGACCGCGACCGCAGCCACTTCCTGCACCGGCTGCGCCTGCTGGGCATAGAGTGGGGCAGCGTCACCACCGACCAGCAGCGCAACCGGGGCACCTTCCGCGAAAGCTGGCAGCTGCAGTGGGAGCCCGAGCTGGCCGTGCGCGTCATCGAGGCCAGCCGCTACGGCGGCACCCTGGTGCAGGCTGCAGCCGCCAAGGTGCGCCAGGCGCTGACGCCCGAGACACCGCTGCCCGAGCTGGCCAGGACCATCGACGACGCCCTGCTGGCCGACCTGCCGCACCTGGTCGATGCCCTCATGCACGACCTGGCCGACCGCTCTGCCAGCACCGGCGACGTTTCCCAGCTCATGCAGGCGCTGCCGCCGCTGGCCAATGTGCTGCGCTACGGCAGCGTGCGCCAGACCGACACCCAGGCGCTGGCCACGGTGATCGACAGCATGGCGCTGCGTGCCGCCATCGGCCTGCCCCTGGCCTGCATGGCGCTGGATGAAGACGCCGCAAGGCACATGCAGGCCACGGTGCTGCAGGCCCATGAAGCCCTGCGTCTGCGCGATGCCGAGGAGCCGCGCGAGGTCTGGTTCGGCGCCCTGCGCAGCATTGCCCTGGGCGATGCCGGCGCGGCCCTGCTGCGCGGCACGTCCTGCCGCCTGCTGCTGGATGCCCACCGCCTGGACAGCGAGGCCGTGGCCACGCAACTGGGCCGCAATCTCTCGCTGGGCGTGCCGCCGCTGGACGCTGCCGCCTGGCTGGACGGCTTTCTCAACCGCCAGGCCCTGGTGCTGCTGCACGACGACGCCATCTGGGGCGCCGTCGATGCCTGGCTGGCCCAGCTGGGCGAGACCCAGTTCACCCAGATCCTGCCGCTGGTGCGCCGCAGCTTCTCGGCCTTCTCCAACCATGACCGCCAGAGCCTGGGCGAAAAGGCCCGGCGAGGGCAGGGCAGTGCGGCCGTCGTGGCGGCTGCATCCGCAGGTGCCGCAGGCGCGGCAGGCGGCGGTGACGACGGCGCCTGGAACGAGGCGCGCGCCGTGCTTGCCCTTCCCGTACTCGATCAACTGCTGGGCCTGAACCTGCCCGCGCAACTGCTGTCCAGCCCGCAGGAGGCCCAGCCATGAACACCGCTGCCACCGTGAACGATGCATCCCTTGCCGACGCCGATCCGCAGGACCCCGCCGTCCAGCCCACCAACCGGCTGCAGCGCTGGCGCCTGGTGCTGGGCCAGCCGGCCGAGGGCAGCTGCGGCGGGCTGGGCGCCAAGGGCGGCTCCCTCGAAGAGATGGACAAGGCCCTGGCCGCGCTCTACGAAGAAGACAACAAGGACGGCAGCCTCTCGCGCCGGGGCGGCCGGGGCAATTCCTCGCCCAGCGTGGCGCGCTGGCTGGGCGACATCCGCAAGTACTTTCCCAGCCAGGTCGTGCAGGTCATGCAGCGCGACGCCATGGAGCGCCTGAACCTGCGCGAACTCATGCTCCAGCCCGAAATGCTGGAGCATGTGCAGCCCGACGTGCACATGGTGGCCGACCTCATCTCCCTGGGCTCCGTCATCCCGCAGAACACCAAGGAGACCGCGCGCATCGTCGTGCGCAAGGTGGTGGACGACCTCATGCGCCGCCTGGAAGAGCCCATGCGCAGCGCCGTCTCGGGCGCGCTGGACCGCAGCCAGCGCAACCGCCGCCCGCGCCATTCCGAGATCGACTGGAACCGCACCATCCGCGCCAACCTGCGCCACTGGCAGCCCGACTACCGCACCATCGTGCCCGAGACCCTGGTCGGCTACGGCCGCAAGGTCCGCCGCCCGCAGCGCGAAGTCATCCTGTGCATAGACCAGAGCGGCTCCATGGCCAACTCCGTCGTCTACTCCAGCATCTTCGGTGCCGTCATGGCCAGCCTGCCGGCCGTCGCTACCCGTCTGGTGGTCTTCGACACGGCGGTGGTGGACCTGACCGACAAGCTCTCCGACCCCGTGGACGTGCTGTTCGGCGTGCAACTGGGCGGCGGCACCGACATCAACCGCGCCGTGGGCTACTGCCAGGGCCTGATCAGCGAGCCGCGCAATGCCATCGTCGTGCTCATCTCCGACCTCTACGAAGGCGGCGTGGAAAGCGGCCTGCTGCGACGTGCCTCCGAGCTGGTGGAGTCGGGCGTGCAGTTCATCACGCTGCTGGCGCTCAGCGACGAAGGCGCGCCTGCCTACGATGCACAATTGGCCGCCAAGCTGGCCGCGCTGGGCGTGCCCTCGTTTGCCTGCACGCCGGACGCCTTCCCGCAGCTCATGGCCGCCGCCATCCGCCGCGACGACGTGGCGGCCTGGGCGGCAGGGCAGGGCTTCAAGACAAGCAAGTAGCGGATGGCCGCTCAGGCCGGTGGCCCGGCCGGCCGCCGGGCCTCTCCTACACGGGCAGGACATGCCCGTGCCCCATGATGGCGCCCAGGCCGCAAGGCCCCCCAACAATTCACTGGAGAAACGCGATGGCTGGTGCTGGTTTGCTGATGCTGCTTGACGATATTGCAGCGATCCTTGACGACGTGGCCCTCATGACCAAGGTCGCGGCCCGCAAGAGCGTGGCCATGGCCGACGATGTGTCCGTCATGACCAAGGTGGCTGCGCAGAAGACGGCCGGCGTGCTGGGCGATGACCTGGCCCTCAACGCCCAGCAGGTCACGGGCGTGCGCGCCGAGCGCGAGATTCCCGTGGTCTGGGCCGTGGCCAAGGGCTCGCTGGTCAACAAGGTCATCCTCGTGCCGACGGCGCTGCTCATCAGCGCCTTCATTCCCTGGGCTGTCACGCCGCTGCTCATGGTCGGCGGCGCCTTTCTGTGCTTTGAGGGTTGCGAGAAGCTGGCCCACAAATTCCTGCATTCGCCCGAGGAAGATGCCGTGGAGCGCGAGCGCCTCACCCAGGCCAATGCCGATGCGAGCGTCGATCTCGTCGCCATGGAAAAGGACAAGATCAAGGGCGCCGTGCGCACCGACTTCATCCTCTCGGCCGAGATCATCGCCATTACCCTGGGCACCGTGGCCTCGGCGCCGTTCGGGCAGCAGGTCGCCGTGCTGGCGGGCATTGCCCTCATCATGACCTTGGGCGTCTATGGCCTGGTGGCCGGCATCGTCAAGCTCGATGACCTGGGACTGTGGCTGGGCCAGCGTGCCAGCGCCGCAGCCCGCGCGCTGGGCCGGGGCATCGTCGCCGCCGCGCCCTGGCTCATGAAGGGGCTGTCCGTTGCGGGCACGGCCGCCATGTTCCTGGTGGGCGGCGGCATCCTCGTGCACGGCGTGCCTGCGCTGCACCACGCCGTGGAGGGCCTGGGCGATGCCGTGGCCCAGGGCGCGCTGGGCGGCCTGTGGCGCGTGCTGGCGGTGAATGTGCTCAACGCGGTGGCCGGCATCGTGGCCGGCGCCATCGTGCTGGCGGCTGTCGAAGGCATCAAGCGCCTGCGCCGCCGCTGAGTCGCCGCAAGCAAGGCCTGCCGGGGCTGCAGCCGGCAGAGCACACCAGGGGGGCCGTCAGGCCCCCTTTTCGATGGAATCTGCATGGAATTTGCACCTCAGCGCATCGCATTTGACTGTGGGCGCAAGCACGTGCATTTCCCCTGGAACTCTGCAAGGCCTGGCGTCCTCCTGTCCCTTGGCGGCGGCGCAATGCACTTGCGCCTGCTGGCCTCCGAGGTTCCGTGAACGGCCCATCGCCGCGCCAGAGCCATTGTCGGGACCGGGCGGCTGAAGCTGATTCCGCGCGGGTCCCTGGATTTTCATCAGGGGGATTCCATGATTTCCAATCTCACCAAGGCCAATGTGCTGCGCTCCGTCATCGCCGGCTGCTCGGTCGCGCAAGCGGGCAAGGCCGAGAAACTCGGCACCGAACGCGCACGCACCGCCCTCAATCGCATCTGCGAACTGCTGAATCTGCCCAACGACCTGGACGCCATACATGCGGAGCCGGACCTGTACCTCGAATCCCTGGCCCATTTCGAGAGCCTGCCCCAGTTCGAGCTGCGCACTCCCCTGGTGGCCAAGCTCAGGCAGGTCCTGGGCCTGCGCTCCTGCAGGCAACTGACGCCGGCCATGCTGGCGCAAGTTACCGCGTCACAGCTCATCAACCAGGGCATCTCCATCGTCGCGCTGGCCGATCTGCAGCAATGGCTGCTCAAGCACGATCTGTCGCTGCGGCACAGTCCGCCCGTCACGGAAGTGGACTTCAGGGAGGCCAGGAAAGCCATTGCCCTGCTGGATGCCTTCGACTTCGATACCGAATCGCTGGAATGGCAAATGAATCACCTTGCCCGTCCGCGCGCCAGGGGCAGGGGAAGGCGTGCCGCCGCCACGGCCCCCTCAACTGGCAGGCCTGCAGGTGAATCCCCTTCTGCCGGCTCCGCTCCTGCGTCTGCGTCTGCGTCTGCTTCTGCGCCCTAATATCGGCTTTCCCGAACCAAGCTCAGCACACCATGAAGCTCCCCTTGCTTGCCGCCATGGCCCTGGCACTGCAGCTGCTGGCGCCAGCGCCCGCCATGGCAGCCGACGACATCGTCTTCAAGGACAGCGCCGACCGCGTGCTCAAGCGCAGCGACCTGGACAAGGCCGATGGCCGTTTCAGCTGGGAACTGCCCCGCGCCACACCCGTCAGTCAGGCGGCGCGCGATGCCCATGCCCTGGGCCGCGCCGCAGGGCAGCGCGGTGACAACCGGGCTGCGCTGGCGCATTTCGAGACCGCCTCGAAGCTGGCGCCGGACTGGCCTTATCCCGTCTACGACGCCGCATTCACCTACCTGCTGCAAAAGGACTTCGATGCGGCCTATCGCCACTACCGGCGCGTGGATGCAATGGCTCCCAGGGGTTTCTTCATGGCCAAGACGGCCGTGCACAGCCTGCGCATGGAGCGCGATGGCAAGCTCCCGCAAGGCACCTATCTGCGCTACCTCGCCCTGGAGTGGGAGACCGACAGGAGCAAGGTGCGCCAGGCCGCCCTGGCCATGACCCGCGAAACCCCTGGCTTCGCCCCCGCCTGGAAGACAGCCGCCCTGATGGAGGACGACCCCGACCAATGCCTTGCCCTGCTGGACAGCGGCCTGAAGGCCGGCCCCGATGCCCAGACCCGCGGCTTTTTGCTGCTGAACAAGGCCCTGCTGCTGCGCGAGCGCAACCAGATTCCCGAGGCCATGGTGATGCTGGGAGAGCTGGCGGTGGACCCCCGGTCTCCGCTGGATGTCGAGGCGCTGGCGCGGCACACGCTGGCGCAGTGGGCGCGGCCTTGAGACCGGCACCCGCGCCTTCGCTGGCCGGCCCACTCAGCGCATCGCCAGCTCCACGGCCTCCGCAGACAGCCCGTAGGCCTCGACAAAGACCTCGATGCGGTCCTGCGTCTGCGCGTTCACAAACGTCTCCATGCCCACGCTGTCCATCTCCCCTGACAGCATCTGGCCCGTATTCACGGGGCGGGTATCGAGCTGCTGCGCCAGCACGCAGCTGTCCTCTCCCTCCGGCTGCAGACCGATGAGCCCTGTCTGGTTGTTGATGGCAATCACCCTGGCTTGTCTTTGCATGCTCCACCCTGTCGTCTGAATCCGTCGTTTCTGGAATGGCGAAAAGGCGCCGCCTTGCGCAACGCCCCTGCCTGTCCTGGCGACTTTAGGCAAGGCTTGGGGGCGGCGGTAGAGGTCTGGGGCTTGGTGGACTGCCAAGGGAAATTTACGAATGGCTGTCTGGTTTTTTGTTTTTGCAAGTGAATGCGTGTGGAAGGTTGCAGCAACATTTGATTTGTGATTGCCTAGAATAGGTCGGCAAGTGACCTCAAAGGAGCGAAAAATGACCATCATCCGTACTACCGTAGATGACAAGATCTACGACAGCGCTGCCGACATACTTTCTACGCTGGGCATGGATGTGAACGCCGCCGTGCGCATGTTTCTGCAGGGCGTTGTGCTGCACAACGGGATTCCCTTTGACCTGCGGCTGACGGCGGAGCAGGTGCAGGCGATGCGGCTGCGTAGCGAGACAAACCGGCAGGCCACTTTGGAGGCGAGAGAAATCGCCAGAGGCGGTGAACCTGGACATGCCTCTGTTGAAGCCATGCTGCAGGCCATGGAAAGGGATGAAGCCTGATGGCCGGCAAGAAGGGCTACAGGCTGCGCACCATCGCGTACACCAAGACCTTCAAGAAGGACTACCAGCGCATGGCGGCATCAGGCCGCTACGACATGACGCTGGTGAACCAGGTCGGCGGCCTGCTCATTGCCCACACGGCGCAGCAGGTGCTGGCGGCGCAGTGGAGCGATCACGCCTTGATCGCCGACGATGAATGGGACGCGGGCGGGCGATCGGGATATCCATCTGGGAGTGGACTTCCTGCTGATCTATCGCATTGATCCGCATCCCGAAGCCAAGGACATGGAGATCGTCATCTTCAAGCGCCTTGGAACCCACAGCGATCTGTTTGGCTGAGCGCGGCCATCGCAGGCCGCGGGCAGCCTCCCCCCTCAGCTCCCCAGCGCCCCGCGCACGGCAGCGCGCTCGCCCATGCGCTTGAAGTGCGCCTGCACCTTGGGGAAGCCGGCGATGTCCACGCCGTCGCCCTCCAGCCAGCCGGCAATGGTGAACAGATAGGCGTCGGCCACGGAATAGTCGGAGCCCAGCACCCAGGGCGCGTCGCCCAGGTAGTGGCGCTCTATCACGCCAAAGCATTCGGCCATGTTGGCTGCCACCTTGCGCTGCATGGAGGCAATGGCCGCTTCGTCATCGGCCCAGCGGCCTGCGCGCCGGCCGTGGGCGTGGGCCACGTGCACGGTGGAGGACAGGTAGCCGTGGAACTCCTGCATGTGGGCGAAGGCATAGGCATCGTCCAGCGGGGCAAGCCGGGCTTCGGGAAAGCGCCGGGCAATATAGGCGAGCAGGGCCGGCGTTTCGGTGAGCACGCCGCGCTCGGTCACCAGGGCGGGCACGCGGCCCTTGGGATTGATGGCCAGGTATTCGGGGCTGCGCTGCTCGCCCTTGGAGAAATCGAGCTTGACGACTTCATGGGGCGCATTGGCCTCGATCAGGGCGATGCGGGCGGCCAGGGCGCAGGTGCCGGGAGCGTAGTAGAGCTTGAGGGTGGTCATGAAAGAGACGGGCAGGAATGGGATACGTGCAGATTCTGCAGCCGGCGCCGATGGCCGGGCCGGCCCTCCAACTTAGTGCGTATTGCAGGGGCGTGCAAGCGGCATCGTTGTCTTGTCCTATGCCTGCTCGGCATTCCAGCGCACGGTGCGTGCGGGCAGGTCAATGTGGATGGTGTGGCGGCCGCCGTCATGCAGTAGCAGGTCCAGCTGCCCGTCCTGGCCATCCACGAACGTGATGCCTTCAATCATGGGTGCGTCGATCAGGTCGTTGCAGTCGAGCGCGATCCAGGCATCGGTTTGCAGATCCAGCAGGCGCAGATGGGGGAAGTCGGGGTCCTCGCCATATTCGATGCAGGCCACCATGGCCCAGGGCTTGGAGACGGCCACGGCCGTGAGGGTGCTATTCGGGCTCTGCGCGCAGGCGCGCGCCTGCAGGGCATCGAGCAGCGTGGGCATGTCGTCCAGCATGTGTGCATAGGGAGACTCGGGCGGCACGGTGCGTACTGGCCGGGTGGCGGCCTTGGCGCTTTTGGCGCTTTCGGCGCGTTTGGCAGGCTCTGCCGTTGGGGTGCTGCGCCTGCGGCCCGCTGGCGGAAGGTGCTGGATTTTGCCGCCCGCAATGCCCAGAAAGACACCGCATTCGCTCACGCTCAGATGCCTGTAGTTGCGGCTGCTGCACGGGGTTTCCCAAAGCGGGGCGCCGGTGTCCGGGTCCACGGCGACAAGATAGGCCCGCTCCATGCCGTCCTCGTGCCTGTCCTGTATTCCATAAAGGACGCCGGCATGGCATTGCGGCGCGCTGACATGGGTAGGCGACAGGCACGGTCCGAAACGGTTGCTGCGAATGTCATAGCCATACATGCCCTGGCGTGCAAAGCAGAAATAGACCACGCCGTCACGATGCGCTGCCCGCTGGGCATGCACATGCCGGCGCTCATCGTCAGGTTGAACGGGAGGTGTGATGGCCAGGACTTCGCCGCTGCAAGGATGGATGCGAAGCCAGGGTGCATCAATGTCCACGTGGTCTCTGCTGCCGGGGCCGAACACGGCCCACGCGCCTGCAATGGCGGGCGAGTACAGGTCGCGGGCACTGTCCACCCACAGCACATGCTCGGTGTGCCCGTCGGTTTCATGCCAGCGCCGCAGCTCCGAGCGCTCAGGGTGGACGATCCAGCCGTAGACCGCCCCCTCCAGCACAAACGCACCCTGCAGGCCCAGCGCCAGCGTGCTGCCCTGCCAGGTGCGACGGTCCAGCAGCAGATAGCGGCCCTCGGGACTGCTCTCCTCCATCGCGACGAGCCAGCGATGCGCGTCCAGCTCCACGGGAACGGGCCAATGCCTGGCCTGCATGCCCGGCACGGCATGGAAGTCGAACAGGCATTCGCCGGTGCGGGCATCAAGCACCTGGTCGCAGAGCATCAGATGCCGCTCGTCCACGAACCACGACATGCCCTCGCTCTCGCGCATGCGGTGGTCCCAGAGCACGTTGCCGGTGGCCACATCAACGGCGCGCAGAAAGGACGTTGTGCTGTCCCCCTTGTTGCAGTACTCGTAGTAGAGCCGGCCATCGACCACGCTCATGGCGGTGTCGATGATGAAGATGCTCTTGTCTCCAATGGCCTGGGATTTGCCGTAGTGCATGCGCGCCTTTCAAAGACCTGATTGTCGCCAGCAGAGCGCGGTGTGGACTGGGCGAAATGTCAAGTCGATGGCGTGGTGCGCGGCTGAACCAATGCAGCTGCGGCGGTGCAACGCCATCCGATCCAGACGAGCAGGTCCGCGATTCGCTGTGCCGGATGCAAGCTGCACCGAGCGTGCTGCAGATGCATGCCGAGTGGGCTGTCTGTTGCTGTCCGCCAGGCGTTTCCAAGAGCGGGGCCTGCATTGGTCCCGCCCTGGCGGGCGGCAATGGAGGCACTCAGAACCGATAGGCCGCCGCCAAACGCACCTCGCGCCCGAAGCCCAGCGCGCAAAATTGCGCGCCGCCACGGAAGGTGTTGCATTGCGTGCGGTACTGCCTGTCGGTGAGGTTGCTGAGGTTGACCGAGAAGCGCCACGGGCCGGTGGTGTAGGCGGCCATGGCGTCCCACAGCGTGTAGGCGTCGTTCATGGGGGTCTTCACGCCGTCCATGGGCAGCTCGCCAGGCGTGGCGCTGATGTGGCGCAGGCCCAGGCCCAGCTCCAGGGCGCCGCGCTGGTACTTGCCCCACAGCGATGCGGCATGGCGCGGCGTGGCGCCGGGGCGCGCGCCGATCTCGATGGCGTTGTTGCTGCGCGTGACCCTGGAGTCGAGGTAGGTATAGGCCGCAATGGCCGAGAAGCCGCCGCCGATCTCGCCCTGGGCCTGCAGTTCCAGCCCCCGGTTGCGCACTTCGCCGGTCTGCACGTCGAAGCGCGGGTTGAGTGTGGATGGCGTGCGCACATTGCGCTTGCGCAGGTCGAACACGGCGGCGCTGAGCGTGTAGCCGGCCGACGGCGGCGCGTAGCGCAGGCCGGCCTCGAACTGGCGCGCGGTCTCGGGCTCGTAGGGCCTGCCGTTGGCGTCGGTGGCCGTGACCGTGGTCAGCGGCGGCTGGAAGGAGTTGTTGAAGGACACATAGGGAGCCAGGCCGCTGGGTGCCAGGTAGATCAGGCCCAGCCGCCCGGTGACGGCGCTGTCGGTGCGGCGCACGGTGGTGATGGCGAAGGGCGCGGTGGCTGCGGCGCGCGCGTCGTAGTCGGTGTCTATGCGTGCGCTGTCGCGGCGCAGGCCGGCGCTGAGCACCCAGCGCTCGCCGAACTTGATCTGGTCCTGCACGTACAGACCCGCCTGGTGCGTGCGTGCCAGCGCGCGGTCGCTGAGGTAGTTGTCATCCCAGTTCGGCGCGATGTGGATGGGGTTGACCAGGTCCAGCGGCGCCACGGCGCCGTTGAGCGAGTAGATGCGCCAGTCGAGCCTGGAGCGGTAGTAGTCGAAGCCCACGGCCCACTGGTGCGAGACGGCACCCGTCCGGTGGCGGCCTTCGATCTGCGTGTCCATGACCCAGGTCTGTTCGGCGTCAGGCCGCACCATGGCCAGGCGTGCCATGCCGCGCTGGTCGGCCGTCAGGCCCCGGTTGCGCATCTCGCGCCGGTCGTTGCGGCCATCCAGGTAGCGCAGGTTGTTGCGCAGCGTGAGCTGGTCGTTCAGCCGGTGCTCCAGCAGCCAGCCCACGCTGGCGTTGCGCTTGTGGTGGCCAGATCCCGGACCGCTGACGTTGATGTCCGTTGCCGACCAGCCCGCAGGCGTCTGGCGGTAGTAGGGGATGACGAAGCCGGTTTCGTCCTCCTGGTACTGCGCCAGCACGGTGAGGCTGGTGCGCTCGCCCAGCAGTGTGAAGGAGGGGGCGATGTAGCTGCGGTCGGCGCGCAGGCCGTTCCACTGCGTGCCCGATTCGCGCTTGAGCACGGTCAGCCGTGCCAGCGCCGTGCCCTGTTCATTGATGGCGCCACCGATGTCGGCCGTGAGCTGGCGCCGGTCGTGGCTGCCGAATTCCACGCCCACTTCGCGCTGCATGCCGGCGCGCGGGCGCTTGGTGACGGCATTGATCAGGCCGCCGGGCGCGGACTGGCCGTACAGCACCGAGGCCGGGCCGTGCACGACTTCCAGCCGCTCCAGTCCATACGGCTCCAGGTTGGTCATGAAGCCGTTGTGGACCATGCGCATGCCGTCCCGGTACAGGCCCGTGCCGGTCAGATAGAAACCGCGCACGGCCACGTCGTCATCGGTGATGCCGTAGTCCATGGGACGCACGCCCGCGCTGTAGCGCACGGCTTCGGCCACGCTGGAGATGGCCTGGTCGCGGATCTGGGCCTCGCCGATGATGCTGACCTGCTGCGGCGTCTCCAGCAGCGGCACATCCATCTTCATGGCCGAGGCGCTGCGGCGCGGCGCGTAGCCGGGCACGGCGCCCCAGGCGCTTTCATGCTCGGCATCGGCCAGCACGTTCACGGTAGGCAGTGCATGCTCGGCCGCGGCCCCGGGCCGCGCACGGTGCACGGCCCAGCCGCCTTCGGCCGTGCGCGTGGCCTGCAGCTGGTGCGGGGCGAGCAGGGCGGCAAGCCCTTCGTGCACGCCGCGCGTACCGCTCAGCGCCGCCGACTGTCGGCCCTGGACCAGGGCTGGATCGAACGAGAGGGTGATGCCTGCCTGGCGCGCGAGGCTGTGCAGGCTGGTCTCCAGTTCACCGGCCGGCAGGTCGAACCGGATGGATCTGGCATCCGGGGCGGAGCTCGGGCTCTGGGCCAGGGCGGTCATGGGCAGGCCCAGCGTGATCAACAGGCCCAGCATCAAGGCCTGTGCAGCCAGCGCCGTGGGGCGTGTGCACGAGGGTGGATGGGCGGCGCGGCGGGTGCTGGGCAGGCTGGGCATGGAGGCAGTCCTTGAGAAGCGGCAAAGGAAAAAGCGATGTCTTTGCTCCTATGCCGAACGGGCGGTGTGAAACCCGTAATGACTGCCTGAAAAAAATTCCGGCTCAGGCTTTGACCAGGCGCATGGCGCTGCGGGCACCGCTGGCTGCACCTTGTCCGCGCTCCACACGCACAGGCAGCGTGCGGGCAATGGCGGCCAGCGCACGACCCGCCGGATCCGGCTCGTCCAGCTGGAATACGCCTGAAACACGCAGGGCAGCCACGTCGTCGGCGCATTCCATGGGCATGCCGGTCTGGCGTGACAGCTCGGTCACGAAGGCGTCCAGGCGCATGCGGCGGGCGACCAGTACGCCGTCGGTCCATGCGTCGGGCACCAGGCCTTCGTCGGGCAGGCGCACAGGGCGGTGCTGGCCGGCGTGCAGCACATGGGTTTCGCCGGAGGTGGCGACGATGGCGTCCAGGGGGCCTGGCGCAGTGCCGTCCAGCGCCCTGACATGGATGGCCACGCGGCCCTCGGTGACGTACAGGCGCGTGGCCGTGTCCGGGTGTTTTTCGTGGCGCACGCCGAAGCTGGTGCCCAGGGCCTCGAAGCGGGCCAGCGGCGTTTCCACCCAGAAGGAGCGTCGGCCTGCGAGGGAGCGCGGGTCGCTGCCGGTGTCGATGAAGATCTCGCCGCGTGCCAGGCGGACCACGCGGCGCAGCAAGGTGAAATCCACCTGCACCAGCGTGTCCGGTGCCAGGTGCAGGCGGCTGCCGTCGGCCAGCAGGGTACTGCGGCGCTCACCAATGGCCGTTTCCAGCGCGATCTGCTCGCGCGGTGCAGCCCAGCGCCAAGCCATGGATCCCAGCAGCAGGGCAGCGGGGCCCAGGAACAGCAGCCGCTGCAGGCTTGCGCGCCGGCCTCGCGCCGGCCCT
Source organism: Delftia sp. PX-1 (assembly GCF_055797465.1). NCBI lineage: Bacteria > Pseudomonadati > Pseudomonadota > Betaproteobacteria > Burkholderiales > Comamonadaceae > Delftia > Delftia sp. PX-1. The sequence goes on along the minus strand of NZ_CP184763.1, from coordinate 4,924,376 downwards.
GGGCCGGCGGACCGCAGCACGCCGTGGGCCAGGCCCGCCTGGCCGGCGGGCAGGGCGAACTGGGCCTCCACAGCCTGGACCTGTTGCCAGGCCTGTTCGTGCGCGGCGTGGCTGCTGCGCCATGCCTGGCAGGCGGCGCGGTCGGCATCGGTGGCCGTGCCGGAGGCCAGCCGCACGGCCCAGGCAATGGCCTGTTCCAGCGCCTGGGGGGCCTGGTCTGTGCTCACGCCGTCAGTTCCCTGCGCAGGGCAAGGCAGTGGCGTATGGCGGTGGCCATGTATTTCTCGACGGAGCTCAGGCACACGCCCAGCTGCAGGGCGATTTCGGGGTAGCTCAGGCCTTCCAGGCGGGAGAGCAGAAAGGCGCTGCGGGCCTTGGGCGGCAGGCCGGCCAGCAGGTTGTCCATGCGCACCAGGGATTCGATCAGCAGATGGCGCTCCTCGGCCGAGGGCGCCAGCGGCTCGGGCAGGCTGGCGATGGCGTCCAGGCAGGCGCGCTCCAGCGCGGCGCGGCGTGTGTGGTCCACGACCAGGCCGTTGGCGATGGTGGTGAGCCAGGCGCGCGGCTCGCGCACGCCATGCAGGGACTGGGGCTTGCCCAGCACGCGAATGAAGGTGTCCTGGGCCAGGTCGGCCGCATCGCAGGGATTGCCCAGCCTGCGCCTGAGCCAGCCCACCAGCCAGCCGTGGTGGTCGCTGTAGAGCAGGGCGATATCGGGGTGCGAAGGCGCGGCGGCCATGGAGCGGGTTCCTGGGGAAGCGGATTTGATAATGATTCGCATTCTATTTGAGCAATGGCTGCAGCCTGGCCGCAACTGGCCTGCCGCGCAATGCGTTGCATGCATCCAACGCGATCCGGCCATGCGACGGCGCCCACCTTCGGATTTGAGCTAGGACAAGACCGGCCTTGCCTGCCCCTGCTGCAATACAGCTACGGGATTTGCCCCGGGCTACTCCAAGACTCTCCATCATGAAAAGAACTCTGCTCGCCGTTGCTGCCGTTTGCGCCCTGTCGTCGGGTGCCGCCTTTGCGCAGCAGGCCGAAGGCCCCTGGATGGTGCGCGTGCGCGCCGTCCACCTGGACAGCGTCAACAAGGACAGCACGGGCCTGGGCCTGTCGATCAATGACAAGTGGATGCCCGAGCTGGACGTGTCCTACTTCTTCACGCCCAACATCGCGGCCGAGCTGGTGCTGACCTACCCGCAAAAGCATGACCTGCGTGCCAACGGCCTGGGTCAGATCGGCAGCCTCAAGCACCTGCCGCCCACGCTGCTGGCGCAATACCACTTCACCAATTTCGGCGCGTTCAAGCCCTACGTGGGCGCCGGTGTCAACTTCACGCGCTTTTCCAGCGTGAACTTCGATCCCGCCGTGCAAGCCGCGCTGAACCCCTCCATCAAGAAGAACAGTTTCGGCGGCGCGCTGCAGATCGGCTTCGACTATGCGCTGGACAAGAACTGGTCGCTGAATTTCGACGTGAAGAAGGTCTTCATCGAGACGGACGTGCGCGCTGGCGGCACCAAGGTGGGCACCTTCAAGGTGAACCCCGTGCTGGTTGGCGTGGGACTGGGCTATCGCTTCTGATCTTCGGATCATGAGCGAGGCACGCGCTGCTTCATCCGGCAGCGCGTAGTGAGGCAAGGATGGGTACTTGGTCCGGTATGCCGTTCGCGGCATACCGGATTTTTTTCGTCCGGCATGCTGCAGCGCACCAGATCTGCAGGTCATGAAAAAGACACGCTCGCTGGAAACTGTCCTACCCGCGTGCCCGGGGCGGGCGCCTAGGCTGGTGCCTCGGCCTGTCGGCGCGCGCCTTGCGAGGCGGGACGCCAGTTTGCAGGCTTCATTCTGGCTGCCCGCCCCCTTGGCGACCGCTCCCCGCTGCAAGGCGGGGGCGCGGCATTCACCATGCTGAGGCGGTCGGCGCACAACGCGAGGCCCCCACCATGCTGTATGCCCACGATCATTCCGTGTCTTCCCCTCCATTGGCGTCGCGCGCCCAGCGCGTGCCCCTGCCCCTGCCTTCGGCCCCGCGCACACCGGCCGAAGGTGGCAGGAGAGAGGCTGCGCCGGAGCTGGCAGACAGCGCCCTGCGAGCAACCCTGGCCGAATTGCAGCACGGGCTGATGCAGCCGCAGGCCCGGGTCTCGCCCAAGTTTCTCTATGACTCACGCGGCTGCGACCTGTTCGAGCAGATCACGCGGCTGCCCGAGTACTACCCCACGCGCACCGAGGCTGCCATCCTGGCCGACTCCGGTCCGGCCATGGCCGAGGCCCTGCGCGGCAGCGAGGTGCTGATCGAGCTGGGTGCCGGCAACTGCGAAAAGGTGCGCGGCCTGTGCCGCAGCCTGCGTCCACGGCACTTCGTGGGCGTGGACATTGCGGGCGCCTTCCTGCGCCAGTCCGTGCGGCGCCTGGCCGAGGAGTTTCCGCAGCTGCAGGCCCACGCCGTCACGGCCGACATCACCGAGCCGCTGGCCCTGCCGCCCTATATCCCGCAGGCCGGCCGGCTGCTGTTCTACCCGGGCTCGTCCATAGGCAACTTCGACCCTGAACAGGCCCAGCGCATGCTGGGCCAGATGCGGGCCCTGCTCAGCGACGACGGTGGGCTGCTGATCGGCATAGACCTGCCCAAACCCATACAGTGGCTGGAGCCTGCCTATGACGATGCCCAGGGCGTGACGGCGCGCTTCAACCTCAACCTGCTCAGCCATGTGAACCACCTGCTGGGCAGCGACTTCAATGAGGGCGACTGGGAACATGTGGCCTTCTTCAACACCGAGCACTCGCGCATCGAGATGCACCTGCGCGCGCGGCGCCCGCTGATCGTGGGCTGGCCCCAGGGGCTGCGGCATTTCTCGGCCGGCGAGACCATACATACCGAGAACAGCTACAAATACCCGCTGCCCGACTTCCTGGACATGCTGGCCTGTGCGGGCTTCGGGGCCTGCCAGGTCTGGACCGATGAGCGCCAGTGGTTTGCCGTGATCCATGCCCATGCGTGAAATGCCCGCCGTCTTCCGCTGGGTGCAGCGCTACGAGGCCGTGCGCCAGACCACCGTGCTGCTGGCCGCCCCCTTGTCCGCCGAGGATGCCTGCGTACAGTCCATGCCCGATGCCAGCCCTGCCAAATGGCATCTGGCGCATACCACCTGGTTCTTCGAGACCTTTGTCCTGGCCGAGCACGCGCCCGGCGTGCCGCCCTTCGATGCCGACTTCCGCGTGCTGTTCAACTCCTACTACCAGCAGGTGGGTGCGCGGCATCCGCGTGCCCAGCGCGGGCTGCTGACCCGGCCCTCGCTGGCGCGGGTGCTGGCCTACCGCGAGGCGGTGGACCAGCGCATGCTGCAGATGTTCGAGGACTGGGGCACGCAGCCGCCTGCGCGTCTGGCCGCGTTGCTGGAGCTGGGCCTGCAGCATGAGCAGCAGCACCAGGAACTGCTGCTGACCGACATCAAGCACCTGCTGTCGTGCCACCCGCTGTGGCCTGCCTATCGAGAGCAGGAAGAGGGCATGCCTGCGCCTGGGCCGGCAGATGGAACGCCTGCCCCGCTGCAGTGGCAGACCGTGCCGCGTGGCATGCATGCCGTGGGCCATGGCGGCGAGGGCTTTGCGTTCGACAACGAGCGCCCGCGCCACGAGGTGTTTGTGCAAGGCTGCGAGATCGCGCAGCGGCCCGTGAGCAATGCCGAGTTCCTGCGCTTCGTCGAGGACGGCGGCTATGCCCAGCCGCAGTGGTGGCTGGCCGAAGGCTGGGACTGGCGCTGCGCGCAGCAACTGGAGCATCCCTGGTACTGGCGGCGCAATGCAGGCGGCGCGTTGGATGGCGCATCGGACGGCACGTGGCAGGAGTTCAGCCTGCATGGCGCGCTGGCGCTGGACGGGCGCCGCCCCGTCTGCCACATCTCGTTTTTCGAGGCCGACGCCTATGCGCGCTGGGCCGGCGCGCGCTTGCCTACCGAGGCGGAATGGGAGGCGGCCTTTGCCGCGCCCATGGCGCAGCGCCCCGAGCACGACGAGCCTCCCGGCCCCGTGCACCCGCGCGCCATGCAGCCCGGCAGCCTTGCGCTGGGCGAGGTCTGGGAATGGACCCAGTCCGCCTACGGCGCCTACCCGGGCTTCCAGATCGCGGAGGGCGCCGTGGGTGAATACAACGGCAAGTTCATGGTCAACCAGTATGTGCTGCGGGGCGGCTCCTGCCTCACGCCGCCAGGCCATGTGCGCGCCAGCTACCGCAATTTCTTTCCCACGCAGGCGCGCTGGCAGATGACCGGCCTGCGGCTGGCGCGGGATCCGGCTTGAGCCTGCCCCTGCCGCATCCCCATGCATTGCGCCGCCCGCCGGTGCATGCAGTAGCATCGTCGGCCTCAATGATCCGAGGGAGTTCCATGTTGTTGCGTTCGCTTGTTCTTGCCATGCCGCTGTCCCTGGTCCTTGCCGGCTGCGCCACTGCGCCGCCCCAGGCTCCGGCGCCCAGCCAGCCACAGGAGCAGCCCCGGCCCCAGGTGCCTGCCCAGGCCCCGGCCGACACGCCGCGCGCCGAGCCCGAGGTGGCCAACCTCACGCCCCTGCCCAGCCTGCTGCTGATCGGCGAAGACGCAGCCGGCCGCTACTACTCCATGGTGGCCAAGGCCACCTTCACCATCGAGTCCGATGGCCGCCTGACCCTGGCCGACCAGGGCGGCGGCCAGGGCGGCGAGCCCGTGGCCCCGCATGCCGACATGCAGGACCAGAGCATGTCCACCGAATGCAAGCCCTATGGCGCCGTGGCCAACCAGCGCACCACCTGGTTCCCGTATACGGGCGTGTTCGTGCGCGGCGGCACGCTGGTCGGCGCCCAGGCGGATGGCGCCGATGCGGCCATCAAGACGCTGACCGAGCATGAAGGCGCCCAGATGCTGTACACGGGCAAGGATGCCGACCCCACCGAGTACTACTACGCGCCCTGTGTGGGCGCGCAGCGCGTGGCCACCGGCTGGCGGCTGGACCGCTATCTGCCCGATGGCGGACAGCTGCGTGTGCGTGCCGATGCGCGTAACGGCAATGGAAACGGCAAGGGCCAGACGCTGGCGCTGAAGCTGCCCAAGCCCTTTGCGCCCTTCGTGCTGGTGCGCTACCAGTCGGGAGCGATGATTCCCGTGCCCATGCGTGCCGTGCTGGCCACGGTGGACCTGCCCGAGCGCCGCGTGGTGCTGCAGTTCCAGGGCACCTACGCCGTGGAGCCGGCCATCCGCAAGATGGAGCTGCGCCTGATCGTGCCCGGCAGCCGCCCCTCCGAAGGAGAGACCGCCGCGCGCCATGCCGAACGAACCCAGGCCCAGCTGCGTGACCTGGCCCGCTGCGCCCCGCCGCGCGGCCATGCCATCGAGCCCTGCGCCAATCCGCAGCGCACGCCGGACCCGCTGATCTTCTATTCCTCGCAGGAACTGCGCGAGCGCTCGCGCAGGCGCTGAGGGCGTCTCAGACCTTGTCCAGCGCCTGCTCCAGGTCGGCCAGCAGGTCGCTGATGTGCTCAATGCCCACGGACAGGCGCACCATGCCTTCGGTGACGCCGGCCTTGGCCAGTTCCTCGGCGTCGAGCTGGCGGTGCGTGGTCGATGCGGGGTGCGTGGCCAGGGACTTGGCGTCGCCGATGTTGACCAGGCGCGTGAACAGCTGCAGCGCATCCAGGAAGCGCGCACCGGCGGCGCGGGTGTCGCTGTCGCCGCTGCCGTTCCTGAGGCTGAACGACAGGATGCCCGAGGCGCGGCCGCCCAGCTGCTTCTTCACCAGGGCGTGGTCGGGATGGTCCTGCAGGCCGGCGTAGCGCACCCACTCGATCTTGGGATGCCTTTGCAGCGTCTCGGCGATCTTCTGGGTGTTCTCGCAGATGCGGTCCATGCGCAGGGCCAGCGTCTCTATGCCCTGCAGGATCAGGAAGGCGTTGTGCGGCGACAGTGCGGCGCCGGTATTGCGCAGCGGCACCACGCGCACGCGGCCGATGTAGGCTGCCTCGCCCAGGGCCTCGGTGTAGACCACGCCGTGGTAGCTGACATCGGGCTCGTTCAGGCGCTTGAAGCGGGCCTTGTGCTCGGCCCAGGGGAACTTGCCGCTGTCCACGACGGCGCCGCCCACGCTGTTGCCGTGGCCGCCCAGGTACTTGGTCAGCGAGTGCACGACGATGTCGGCGCCATGCTCGATGGGGCGCAGCAGGTAGGGGCTGGGCACGGTGTTGTCCACGATCAGCGGCACGCCGTGGGCGTGGGCCACGTCGGCCAGGGCGCGGATGTCGGTGACATTGCCCAGCGGGTTGCCGATGGACTCGATGAAGATGGCCTTGGTCTTTTCGTCGATGTGCTGGGCGAAGCTGGCCGGGTCGCGCGGATCGGCAAAGCGCACCGTGATGCCCTGCTGCGGGAAGGTGTGGGCGAACAGGTTGTAGGTGCCGCCGTAGAGCGTGCTGGCCGAGACGATGTTGTCGCCTGCCTCCGCGATGGCCTGGATGGCATAGGTGATGGCGGCCATGCCCGAGGCCACGGCCACGGCGGCAATGCCGCCTTCCAGCGCCGCGACGCGCTTTTCCAGCACGTCGGTGGTGGGGTTCATGATGCGCGTGTAGATGTTGCCGGCCACCTTGAGGTCGAACAGGTCGGCGCCATGCTGGGCACTGTCGAAGGCATAGGCCACGGTCTGGTAGATGGGCACGGCGGCCGACTTGGTGGTGGGGTCGGGCGAGTAGCCGGCGTGGACGGCCAGGGTTTCGATGCGCATGGAAGATTGCCTTTCTGGTGACGGCTTACGCAAGAAGGGCAGGGCGGGCCATTTGCCATGGGCAGCGGCGCGTTCCCGCATCCTGTTTGCGTAAGTCCTGAGGTTTTACAAGCGGAGGACGGTTGGCATTGTGGCGTGCCGGCCTCCGGTGCCCAACGATGCGTTGGTTACGAACATATACGCCGCAGACCGGTTGCTCCTCTGCCGTGCGCAGATATGTCCGGCCTGGCTTTGCCAGGATCGTGAGTGAATGTGTATTTTTGTTAACAACGTGTTGTAACGTGACCTGATCGCTAGACTCCATTCGGGAGTTGATGGTGACGTTGACAGCAAGACATTTTCTGGCGCTGGCGGTGCCCTTGTGCACCTCGCTGCTGGCCGGCTGTTTCTATGTCTGCTGGCGGCATCTGCGTGCCCGGCGCGAGTTGCGCAGCATGTCCCTCGCCTTCACCGGATTCAGCCTGGCGCTGCTGCTGCAGGTCCTGGAGCGGCCTGCGGCCGTGCCCGTCAATGCGCTGGCCACGGCCGCGCTGCAACTGTGTGCGGCCTGGTTCATCACCGAGGCCATGGCCATGCGCCAGGGCGTGCGACCGGATGCGCCGCTGGCGGCTGTCTTTGGCAGCGCAGTGCTGGCGGTGCTGGGCTACTACGCCTGGGTCGTTCCCGATGCGCAGGCGCGCCAGCATGTGCTCAATTTCGGCCTGGGACTGCAACTGGCCCTGCCGCTGTGGCGTTTGCCGCGCAGGCATCCCGGTACGGACTGGGACCGGCTGCTGCTGGGGGTGTTCGTGGTCTTTGCGCTGAGCTTTTTCGTTCGTGCGCTGTGGCTGACACCGCCTGGCGCCTCGCCACCGGCCGACGCGGCCAGTGAATGGCTGGGCGTTTCTTCCGCGTGCCTGGCGAAGCAGCTGAGCCTGCTGGTGTTCGGCCTGCTGTTCGCCATTGTGTTCCTGGCGGCGGCGGTGCGCGACACCGTGCAGGAGCTGCATGAGGAACGCGACCGCGATCCGCTGACAGGGCTGCTGAACCGGCGCGCCTTCAAGGAGGAGGTGCAGCGCCGGCGGGCCGAGCACCCTCAGCTGTCAGCCGCCGTGCTGGTCTGTGATCTGGACCATTTCAAGCGGGTCAACGACGGCTGGGGCCACGCGGCCGGTGACGAAGTGCTGCAGCGCTTTGCGCGACTGCTGCTGCGCAGCACGCGCCAGCAGGACCTGGTGGCCCGCTTTGGCGGGGAAGAGTTCGTGGCCTTGCTGCCGCGTGCGGACCCGCTGGCCGTGCAGTCGATCACCCGGCGCATACAGACCCAGCTGCGCCTGATGGGCTTCAGCGGGCTGCCCGACGAGGTGCGCATCACCGCCAGCTTCGGCGTGGCCTGGATGGCGTCGGGCCAGACGCTGGAGCAGGCGCTCGCGCGTGCCGACGCCATGCTCTACGAGGCCAAGCGCGCAGGCCGGGACCGGGTGCGGCTGGTGAAGGAAGAGGAAACGCTCTAGGACTTGGCCGGCGCTACCGCAGCCTGCAGCAGGCGAGCGGTGCGGGGCGGACGCGTTGTCTGGGGCGTCTGCGGGGCGCTGGACTCGCGTGGCCCGCGCGGTTCAAGCGCAGGCCTGGAAGGCCGCTGGGCCGCTGCCGGCTGGCGCAGCTCCCAGCCCGGCAGCGCGGCATGCACCATGGCGGCGCCGTGGGCGTCGTTGGCCGCATAGTGGCGCTGGGCCAGGCTCAGCTGCGGTGCAGCCCAGTTGGAGGTGGAGATCTTCTTGGACTTTTGGAAGTTCTGCCCCAGCACCAGGGCCACGGCCGCGCGCACGCCTACCGAGCTGGCGTAGCCATGGCGCTTGAACACGCGGTCCAGGTCGATCACGTTGTTCAGCGCCACGCCCAGGCGCGCGGGCAGCGCGCTGCGGTCATGGTCCAGCCCGAAGCCGGCCTTGCAGATGGCCTCGCTGGCCATCACGTCGGCCGCAAGCGCGCGTGCCTGCGCATGGTGCAGCTGCAGCAGCCAGGCCTGGTCGCAGGTGGCCAACTGCACCACATGGGGGCCGGTGTCGGTCTGGCTGGCGTGGAAAAGAGGCTTGCTCTCGGTATCGAAGCCGAGCACGGGCGCGGCCATCAGCGCGGCGCGGGCGGCCGCGAATTCGGCGTCGGTGGCGGGCACGTGGATGCAGCGTTCCGGCAGGGCGGAAAAAGGCGGCAGCAGGCGGCTGTCTTCCTTGCTGGGGGCGTGCAGGCGGGGCATGGGAAAGGGGGGAGGCCGAGGCGAGCCGTCAAGTATGCCTGCTCCTGCATGTCCCTTCGGCCCCGGGTTTTTATCCCCGATGCATGTGGACGGAGTTGTGGAAAACTCCGGGTGTAACTTGCCGAATCCGCGCCCTGCAAGGCTTTCCACGGAATGCCTAAAAAATCAGCGCAGTGGCGAAAGGGCGTCGATTAAGGGTAATTACGGATGGCCGCGCCGGACCCGTGGGCAGGGTCCGGTGGTTGTTTCAAGAGGTGTCTAAAGGCCTTGGTCGCTGAACACCGGGGCCCGTTTTTCCAGGCCTGCGCGCACGGCTTCGGCCTGGTTGGCACTGCCCAGCAGGGCCTGCTGCTCGCGCGCCTCGGCCAGCAGGATGTCCTGGGGCGATGCCGTTTCGCTGAGCTGCATCAGGCGCTTGGACGCGCGCATGGCGTGCGGGCTGCTGGCCGCGATCTGGCGGGCCAGGTGGCGCGCTTCCTCCAGCGGCGCGGAACTCACGCGCGTGGCCAGGCCCAGGGCCACGGCCTCGGGGCCGGGCACGATGCGGCCCGTGTAGACCAGCTCGCGCAGCACATCGCCGCGCACCAGCGGCGCGGCCAGCGCGCAGCCGGCCATGTCGGGCACCAGTCCCCACTTGATTTCCATGATGGACAGCCGCGCATCCTCGGCCACCAGGCGGATGTCCGCGCCCAGCGCCAGCTGCAGGCCGCCGCCGTAGGCCACGCCGTGCACGGCGGCGATCACGGGCACGGGCAGTTCGCGCCAGCCCCAGCAGATCTGCTGGAAGCGGTTGGCAATGCCGTGCGTGCGCGCGGCCAGGTCCGTCATGTCTGCCGTCTGCTGGCCGTCGGCAATGCCGGCCATGCTGCCCATGTCCAGGCCCGCGCAGAAGGCGCGCCCCTCGCCATGCAGCACCACGGCGCGCAACCCGGGCGTGTCCCGCAGCCGCGCCAATGCGTCGATCAGTGCGTCGAACATGGCGGGGTCCAGAGCATTCATCTTGTCGGGCCGGGCCAGGGTCACCTCGGCCACGCCGTGGTCCACCGATATGCGCACGCGTTCTTGGCTCATGGCTTGTCTCCTTGTGTCTATGCGGTTCTTTGCTGGCGGTCGGCCGCGTTGCGCGATTCGATGGCGCTGCGCGCATTCGCCCAGTCCTGGTCGCTCCAGCTGGCCAGCCCGGCGAAGTTGCCGCCCGTCGCCTGGTATTGTCCGCCGTCTATGGCGATGGTCTGTCCCGTCAGGTACTCGGCCTGGCGGCTCATGAGGAAGACGGCCAGGTTGGCCAGCTCGGGCATGCGGCCGTTGCGGCCCATGGGGTTGTCGGCGCGCACATGCTCGCCGCCCTGCGGGTTCAGCCGCGCGCTCATGCCTTCGGTGGGAAACAGGCCCGGCGCGATGGCGTTGAAGCGTATGCCCCGGTTGCCCCATTCCACGGCCAGCGACTGCGTCATGGCATGCACGCCCGACTTGGCCATGGCCGAGGGCACGGTGAAGGCCGAGCCGTTCCAGACCCAGGTGGTGAGGATGGACAGCACGCTGGCCTTGCGGCCCTCGGCCAGCCAGCGGCGGCCGCACTCCAGCGTGAGGTTGAAGCTGCCGCGCATGACGATGTTGGCCACGGCGTCGAAGGCGCGCATGGACAGGTCCTCGGTGCGGCTCACGAAGTTGCCGGCCGCGTTGTTGACCAGGCCCGTGAGCGCGCCGCCGTCGGCCCAGATGGCCTCGATCATCTGCTCCACGGCCTCGGGCTGGCGCACGTCGCAGGCATGGCCCGTGGCCCGGCCGCCGTGCTGCTGCACCAGCTCCTGCGCTGTCTGCTCGACCACGGCGCCGCGCCGGCCGCACAGGTGGATGTCGGCGCCCAGCATGAGAAAGGCCTCGGCCATGACACGGCCCAGGCCGGTGCCGCCGCCAGTGACGAGGATGCGTTCGCCCTGGAGCAGGCCGGGCTTGTAGATGAGGTCGTCGAGGGTCATGGCTGCTGTCTCCTGTGCTGCCGGGGAAGGGATAGGGGGACTGCGGCAGCGCTTGGCGCCGCCAGGGGATCGGAGCGTCAGAGCACGCGCGAGATCACTTCCTTCATGATTTCGCTGGTGCCGCCGTAGATGCGCTGCACGCGCGCATCGGCGTACATGCGCGTGACCATGTATTCGTTCATGTAGCCGTAGCCGCCATGCAGCTGCACGAGTTCGTCGAGCACGCGGCCCTGCGCTTCCGAGCCCCAGAGCTTGGCCATGGAGGCGGTGGCCGTGTCCAGCGTGCCGGCCACCAGCTGCTCCACGCAGCGGTCGATGAAGGCGCGGCCCACGGTCAGCGTGGTGGCCACCTCGGCGAGCTTGAACCGGGTGTTCTGCATGTCGGCAATGGCCTGGCCGAAGGCGCGGCGCTCGCGCACATAGGCCAGCGTGGCCTCATAGGCGCCTTCCATGCAGGCCAGGGCGGCCAGGCCGATGATCAGGCGTTCGTAGGGCAGGTCGCCCATGAGCTGGTAGAAGCCCTGGCCTTCGCGCCCGCCCAGCAGCGCGTCCTGCGGCACGGTCACGTCGTCGAAGAACAGCTCCGAGGTGTCCTGGGCCTTCATGCCCATCTTGTCGAGCACGCGGCCCACGCGAAAGCCCGCGCAGTCCCGGGTCTCCACGATGAGGATGGAGGTGCCGCGCGCGCCCTGGGCCGGGTCGGTCTTGCAGACCACGAGGATCAGGCCGGCCAGCAGTCCGTTGGTGATGAAGGTCTTGCTGCCGTTGATGCGGTAGCGGCCGTCCCTGAGTTCTGCGCGGGTGCGCACGCCCTGCAGGTCCGAGCCCGCGCCGGGCTCGGTCATGGCGATGGCGCCCACCAGCTCGCCGCGCGCCATGGCGGGCAGGTACTTGCGCTTTTGCGCCTCGGTGCCGTGGTTGAGCAGGTAGTGGGCCACGATGGAATGCACGGAGTTGCTCATGCCCGAGAGGGCGCGGCGCGCCATCTCCTCGTGGATCACGGCCTCGTGGCGGAAGTCGCCGCCGCCGCCGCCGTAGTCCTCGGGGATGTCGGTGCACAGCAGGCCCAGCTCGCCGGCGCGGCGCCAGATGGCATGGCCCACGTTGCCGCGCTGGCGTGCGGCCTCGTCCTGCGGCTGCATTTCGGTTTCCAGAAAGCGCACGGCGGTGGCGCGCAGGCTTTCCAGTTCGGGGGTGCTCCAGGAGCGTGTCAGTTGCAGTGGCATGGCTTGGACCGGTGGATTGAGGGGTTCAGTTGATGCGGCGTTCGCGGCCCTGCCAATAGGGCTCGCGCAGCTGGAATTTCTGCAGCTTGCCCGCGGCCGACAGCGGCAGCTCGCTGCGGAACTCCACCGAGCGCGGGCACTTGTAGCCCGCGATGCGTTCGCGGCAGTGGGCGATGACCTCGGCCTCGGTCAGCGGCTGGCCCTCGCGCGCGACGATCACGGCGTGCACGCGCTCGCCCCAGCGTTCGTCGGGCACGCCGATGACGGCGCACATGGCGACCTGGGGCAGCTGGGCGATGGCGTTCTCGACCTCGGCCGAATACACGTTCTCGCCGCCGCTGACGATCATGTCCTTGAGCCGGTCCACGACGAAGAGGTAGCCGTCGGCATCCAGCCGGCCCATGTCGCCCGTGTGCATCCAGCCGTCCTTGAGCGCGGCGGCCGTCTCGGCGGGCCTGTTCCAGTAGCCCTGCATGACCATGGGGCCGCGCGCCGTGATCTCGCCCACCTCGCCGGGCGGCAGCTCGCGGCCCTCGCCATCGACGATGCGCACCTCGGCAATGGTCACGGGCCGGCCGGCCGCGCGCAGCAGGCGCTCGCGCTGCGGGCCGGGACGGTGCTCGGCCGGGCCCATGGACACGATGGTAGGCGACAGCTCGGTCATGCCGTAGGCCTGGGCGAAGTCGGCGCCGGGCAGTAGCTGCATGGCGCGCTCCAGCAAGGTGGCATCGATGGGCGCCGCGCCATAGAGCATGAGGCGCAGGCTGGACAGATCGAATTCGGCCAGGCGCGGATGCTCGATCAGCCGGCGGATCATGGTGGGCACCAGGAACAGCTCGTTCACGCCGTGCTGCTGGATGCCGTTCAGGATGGCCAGCTCGTCGAAGGCCGGCACGATGACCTGGGGCACCAGGCGCTGGGCCATGAGCAGGGCCAGGCCGCAGCCGGCCACATGGAACATGGGCGTGACCACCATGCCCACCTTCACATGCTGGCGCGGCACGTTGCTGGCATTGGACAGGGCGTTGATGAACAGGTTGTCGTGGCTGAGCATCACACCCTTGGGCCGGCCCGTGGTGCCGCCCGTATACATCACGGCAGCCAGGTCGTTGCCGCTGCGCAGCGCGTCGGCGCAGGGCGTGGCGGCGGCCAGCAATTGCTCGTAGTGCAGCGCGCCTTCGGGCGCGGCGCCGGTGCCGCAGAACACCACGGTGCGCAGGCTGGAGGACAGCTCGCGCAGCCGGGGCACCAGGGGCGCGAAGGCATCGTCCACGAAGAGCACGCGCGTGTCGCAGTCGTCCAGCGAGTAGGCCACCTCGTGCGCGCTCCAGCGGATGTTGACGGGGTTGACCGCGGCGCCTGCCCACCAGCAGCCATAGAAGTATTCAAGGTAGCGGATGGAGTTCAGGCCCATCATGCCGACGCGGTCGCCGGGCGCCACGTCCAGCGCCCGCAGCAGGCCGGCACAGCGTTCGATGCGCTGCGCAAGCTGCGACCAGCTGGCCTGCTCTGCGCCGCAGATGGCCGCCGTGGCGCCGGCCCTTTCGCGGCGGCCCTTGTGGATGGCCTGGGTGAGATACATGGGCATGGGGTTTCCTCAGGAGCGGGCGTTCCAGGCGGCCAGCGTGTCCTGCAGGCTGGCGGCGCGCGGGGGGCGGGGCTGCTCGGGCACGCTGCGCGAAAAACGCGGCGCCGGCGCGGGCTGGAGCACGCCACCGGCCTCGGTGAACGTGGCGCGCGCGCGGTTGTGGGCGTGCTGGGGCGCCTCGTCCCAGTCGAGCACGGGCGCGAAGCAGGCATCGCTGCCTTCCAGCAGCTCGCACCACTGCTGGCGCGTGCGCGTGCGGAACACGTCGGCCAGGCGCAGCTTGAGCAGGGGCCAGCGCGCGGCGTCCAGCTGCGCGTCGAACAGCGGGTCCTGTATGCCGCAGCGCTGGCGCAGCTCGGCGTAGAACTGCGGCTCGATGGCGCCTATGGCGATGTATTTGCCGTCGGCGCATGCATAGGTGTCATAGAAGTGCGCGCCGCCGTCCAGCAGGTTCTCTCCGCGCTGGTTGCTCCACTGGCCCTTGGCCTTGAAGCCGTACATGAAGGCCGACAGCAGGGCCGTGCCATCGGTCATGGCCGCGTCGATGACCTGGCCCCGGCCGCTGCGCCCGGCCTCGTGCAGGGCGGCCAGCAGGCCCACGGCCAGCAGCATGCCGCCGCCGCCGAAGTCGCCCACGTAGTTGAGCGGCGGCACGGGCGCCTCGCCCGCGCGGCCGATGGCGTGCAGGGCGCCGGAGATGGCGATGTAGTTGATGTCATGCCCCGCCGCATGCGCCAGCGGCCCGTGCTGGCCCCAGCCCGTCATGCGGCCGTAGACCAGGCGCGGGTTGCGCGCCAGGCAGGGCTCGGGCCCCAGGCCCAGGCGCTCCATCACGCCGGGCCGAAAGCCCTCGATCAGCAGATCGGCGCGTGCGATCAGCGCCAGGGCCGAGGCCTGGCCTTCCTCGCCGCGCAGGTCGATCTCGACCTGGCTGCGGCTGCGCGTGGTGATGTCCTGCGCATCGACCGGCGTGCCGGGCCGCGCGATGCGCAGCACCTCGGCACCCATGTCGGCCAGCAGCATGGCGCAGAACGGCCCCGGGCCCAGGCCCGCGAACTCGACCACGCGCACGCCTTCAAGCGGTCCTGGCATGGAGGTCTCCTTTGTTCTCTTTTCTTCAATGAACCATAGAGCAGAGCGCTATGGAACTTGCGTTGTCCAAGCGAGAGACACCGAGGAAGGGCCGCCCCGCACCGAAGGTGTCGTCCCCCATTGGGGGAAGCCGCTCAGCGGCTCAGGGGGTAATTCCTGTACTCCTCGCGCAGCTTGGTCTTTAGCAGTTTTCCCGTGGCCGTGTGCGGCAGCTCGGCCACCTGCAGCACATCGTCGGGCAGCCACCATTTGGCGATGCGCGTGGACAGGAAATCGAGCATGGACTCGCGGCTGACGCTGTGGCCTGCGCGCGGCACCACCAGCAGCAGCGGCCGCTCCTGCCACTTGGGATGGGCCACGCCGATGATGGCGGCCTCGGCCACGCCGGGATGGCCCATGGCGGCGTTCTCCACGTCGATGGAGGAAATCCACTCGCCGCCCGACTTGATCACGTCCTTGGCGCGGTCCACCAGCTGCAGGAAGCCGTCGGCATCGATGGTGGCCACGTCGCCCGTGGTGAAGAAGCCTTCCTCATCGACGGGCGAGCCGCCTTCGCCCTTGAAGTAGCCGCTGGCGATCCAGGGGCCGCGCACGCGCAGGTGTCCCCGGGCCTGGCCGTCCCAGGGCTGGGGCCGGCCGTCGTCGTCCACGATCTTGAGGTCCACGCCCCAGACGCCGCGCCCCTGCTTGAGCTTGACCTTGACCAGTTCCTCGCCCGACAGCGCGTCGTGCCGGGGCAGCAGCTTGCTGACCACGCCGATGGGGCTGGTCTCGGTCATGCCCCAGCCCTGCACGACCTGGGCGCCGAACTGGTTCTCGAAGCGCTCCAGCATGGCGCGCGGCACGGCCGCGCCGCCGATGCCTATGCTCTTGACGCCCAGCGCGCGCGGGTCGATGTCGGGATGCGCATCCAGGTACTGGAACAGCATCAGCCACACGGTGGGCACGCCCTGGGAGAAGGTGACCTTCTCGTCGCGCATGAGCTCGTAGACGCTCTGGCCGTCCAGGTGGGGGCCGGGCAGCACCAGCCGTGCGCCGGCCATGGCCGCCGCATAGGGCGTGCCCCAGGCGTTGGCATGGAACATGGGCACGATGAGCATCACGGTCTCGCGCGCGTTCAGGCCGAAGGTGTCGGGCGCCAGCTCCATCAGCGTGTGCAGCACGGTGGAGCGGTGCGAGTACAGCACGCCCTTGGGGTGGCCCGTGGTGCCCGAGGTGTAGCACAGCGACGAGGCCGTGCGCTCGTCGAACTCGGGCCACTCGAAGTCCTCGCTCTGGTTGCCCACCAGCTCGTCCCAGCAGTGCAGGCCGGGAAGGTCCAGCGCGGGCATGTGCTCACGCGAACTCATGCAGACATAGGTGGTGACGGTCTTCAGATGCGGTGCGAGCTTTTCCACCAGCGGCGCGAAGGTCACGTCGAAGAACAGCACCCGGTCCTCGGCATGGTTGGCGATGTATTCGATCTGCTCGGGAAACAGGCGCGGGTTGATGGTGTGCAGCACCGCGCCGCTGCCCGAGACGCCGAAGTACAGCGCCAGGTGGCGCCAGCTGTTCCAGGCCAGCGTGCCCACGCGTTCGCCAGGCTGCACGCCCAGCGACTGCAGGGCGTTGGCCACCTGGCAGGAGGCGCGGCGCATGCCGGCCCAGTCGGTGCGGTGCAGGCCACCGTCCCGGGTTTCCGGCAGGCGCGAGACGATCTCGGTGTGCGGGTGAAAGCGCGCCGCATGCTCGATCAGCGACGAGATCATGAGCGGGCGGTCCTGCATCAGTCCTTGCAAGGCGGGCATGGGGTGTCTCCTGTCGTTGTCCTGATGGCCGGGGTCATTGCACGGGCGCGTAGCGGCTGCCGTCGAAGCGCACGAGCTGCATCTTCTTGATGGGGAAGAAATCGTCCGCACCGGTCTGCAGGCTGATGCCCGGGTAGAGCATGGGCAGGTCCATCTTCAGGCTGGCGGCCTGCTTCATGATGTTGGCGCGCGTGAGCTCGTCGCCGGCCTGCCTGAGCACCTGCACCAGGGTCTGGGCCTGGGAGTAGCCGATGACGTTGAGCGAATCGTTGGGGTCGCCGGCCGGGTAGAACTGCTTCATGAAGGCCAGGTAGCCGGCCAGCTCGGGCGTGCCCTGGTTGGTGGGGTCCGAGGGCTCGCGCAGGTAGCTGGCCGTCATCACGCCGCGCGCGTTGTCCAGGCCCGCAGGCTTGAGCACCGAGCTGATGGACAGCGAGACGCTGACCAGGTAGTGCGCAGGCTTCCAGCCGATGTCGGCGGCCTTGCGTATGGACTGGGCCGCGAACTTGGGCGTGCTGATGTTGATGAAGGTGTCCGCCCCCGAGCCCTTGAGCGCCACCATCTGGCTGTCCACCGTGGGGTCGCCGACCTCGTAGGTCTGCTGCACGACGATGCGCTGCTTGGCCTGCTCGCCGAAGCCGTCGAGCACGCCCTTGAGGTAGTCCTTGCCGAAGTCGTCGTTCTGCATCAGGACGGCCACCTTGGCCTGGGGCCGCGTGGCCAGGATGTGCTGGGCGAAGGTGCGGCCTTCGAGCTGGTAGGTGGGCTGCCAGCCCATGGTCCAGGGGAAGTTCTTCGGATCGCCCCAGCGCGTGGCGCCCGTGGAGACGAACAGCTGGGGCACCTTGCGCTGGTTCATGTAGCGATGCACGGCCTGGTTGTGCGAGGTGCCCAGCGCGCCGAACATCAGCAGCACGCCGTCGCGCTCGACCAGCTTGCGCGTCTGCTCCACGCTCTGGGCGGGGTTGTAGGCGTCGTCGGCCGAGAGGTAGGTGATCTTGCGGCCGTTGATGCCGCCCTCGGCGTTGATCTTGGCGAAGTAGGCCGCATGGGTCTTGCCTATGGTTCCATAGGCCGACACGGGACCTGAGTAGGGCACGAAGTTGCCGATGCGGATCTCGGTGTCGCTGGCGCCGGTGTCGTACTTCTTCTGGGTCTGGGCCTGGGCTGGCACCGGGGTGACGGCCGGCAGGACCAGCGCCAGGCAGGCGATCAGGGCCCGGGGGCCGCGGACGAAGGGGTTGCGCATGGTGGTCTCCTGGCTTGCGGGCGCCGTGCCCGCTTTTCTTGTGGTGGCCGGTCCATGGTAGGAACCGGCCCGGCGCGCGCCCATCGTCGATTCCGACGAATGCATGTGCGGGCGCAGCAAGGTGCGTCGGGAAGGTGTGGCGGGAAGGCGCGGTGGTCAGCCCGGCTGGCGTGGCGCGAACACGGGCTCGCGCTTTTGCATGAAGGCCTGCACGCCTTCCATGAAGGCCGGCGCGCCCACCAGCTCGCGCTGGCGTTCAGCCTCGTAGTGAAGCTGCTGCTCCAGCGTGGAAGCGGCTGCGTGGTCCAGCGCGCGGCGGGCTTCCAGCACGACACCGGCCGGCAGCCGCGCCAGGCGGGCGGCCGCGGCCAGGGCCTGCTCGCGCAGGGCCTCGTCGTCCACGCAGGCCCAGACCAGGCCCCAGTCGGCAGCCTGCTGCGCGCCCAGCCTGTCGCCCAGCAGGGACAGGCCCAGGGCGCGCGCACGGCCCAGCCGGCGCTCGATGAACCAGGTGGTGCCCAGGTCCGGCACGATGCCCAGGCGCGGCAGGAAAGGCAGGTAGAAGTAGGCCGAGCGCGCCGCCAACGCCACGTCGCCGGCCAGTGCCAGGCCCACGCCGGCCCCGGCTGCCGCGCCGTTGATGGCGCAGACCACGGGCACGGGCAACTGCTGCAGGTCCAGGATGAGGCGGTTGGACAGCTGCTGCATGTTGTCGGCCGTCTGCTCGCCCAGCGTGCGGCCATCGGCCTGGGCCCCGCCTTGTGCCCCACCTTGTGCCCCGCCTTGTGCGCCGCCTTGTGCGCCGCCCATGGACGACAGGTCCGCGCCCACGCAAAAGCCCCGGCCCTCGGCGGTGAGCACCAGGGCGCGTAGGGAGGTGTCCTCGCGCACCTCGGCCAGCAGTTCGCGCAGCCGCAGCTGCAAGGGCCTGCCCAGCGGATTCATGCGGGCGCTGTCCTGGAGGACGATGAGGGCGATCTCGCCGTTGTTGCCGCTGTCGCCGTTGTTGCCGTGGCGTTCCATGCGGACGGCCGGACTGGAATTCATGGGGGACTCCTGTGGGTGGGGATGGAAAGTCAGGCACGCGGCCGCTGCCGGGGCAGGTGCATGCCCGGCCGGCCCGGTCGGCCCAGTCGGTGCAGCAGGCCCATCACGCCGCCGGGCATGGCGAACATGAAGACGATGAGCACGGTGCCGTAGACGGCCCAGGGCGCGGCCTTGGACACCTGCTCGGCCAGCCCCGGGATGAACATGATGAACAGGGCGCCGAACAGCGCGCCCCACAGCGTTCCCACGCCGCCCACCACCACGCCCACCAGCAGCGAAATGGACAGGAACATGGTGAAGGAGTCGGGCGCCACGAACTGCACGGCAATGGCCGACAGCGCGCCGCCCACGCCCGTGTAGCCGGCCGAAATCGCAAAGGCCATGGACTTGCAGTGCGCGTTGTCCACGCCCATGGCCTCGGCCGCCATGGCGTGGTCGCGGATGGCGCGCAGCGCCAGGCCGCTGCCGCTGTCTATGAGGTTGCGCGCCATCCAGAACAGCAGCGCCGCCACGGCCAATGCATAGAGGTAGAACCACTGGTCGGCATCCAGCGGCAGGCCCCAGGGCGCCTCGGGCTTGGTCAGCACGATGCCGCCCACGCCGCCGGTCCATGCCTCCAGGTGGCGGTACTTGAGCAGCTGGGGCATGGCCACGCCCAGCGCAAAGGTGGCCAGCGCCAGGTACAGCCCTTCCAGCCTGAGCGCGGGCCGCCCGAACAGGTAGCCCGCCGCCAGGCTCACCAGGCCCGCTGCAGGCACGGCCAGCCAGTAGGCCAGGCCTGCGCGGTCCATCAGGATGCCGGCCGCATAGGCGCCTATGGCGAAGAAGGCGCCATGGCCCAGCGAGATCTGGCCGCTGTAGCCCGTGAGAATGTTCAGCCCCACCAGGGCCACGGCATAGGCCAGCACCATGGTGGCCTGGAACAGCTGGTAGCCCTTGGCCACGAAGACCAGCGAGCAGGCCGCCAGCGCCAGCGCCGCGATCAGTACCGTGCCCAGGGGCAGGGGGCGGCGCGCGCTGATGGAGGCGACCAGCGCGTCAGACGAGGAGGCGGATCGTGTGGACATCATTGTTCTCCAGGGCGTTTGGCACAAAACTGGCGTGGCCCAAAAGCGAGGGTGTCGTCCCCCTCCCGCGTAGCGAGAGAGGGGGCGCCGTGCAACGGGAAGCGGCGTAGCCGCTCAGGGGGGACATTGTTCAAACCCTCCTGACGACCTTGCGGCCCATCAGCCCGGCCGGCCGCACGATGAGCACGCCCACGATCAGCACCAGGGCGACCGAGAGCTTGAGTTCGGTGCCGACCACGTAGCTGCCCACCAGGTTTTCAAGCACGCCCACGATGAAGCCGCCCAGCACGGCGCCCGCGGGGCTGTCGATGCCGCCCAGCAGCGCGCCCGCAAAGGCATACAGCAGCACGCCGCTCATCATGTGCGGATCGAGGAAAACCACGGGCGCCACCATCATCCCGGCCACCGCGCCGATGGCGCCGGCCAGACCCCAGCCCAGCATCAGCATGCGCCCCACGGAGATGCCCACCAGGCGCGAGGAGGCCGGGTTCTGCGCGGCCGCGCGCATGGCCAGCCCCAGCGGCGTGAGCCGGAAGAAGGCAAACAGCAGGGCCACGATGGACAGCGCCACGAAGATGGTGCCCACCTCATGGGCCGACATCAGGGCGCTGCCATACCAGGCGTCGGCCGGGAACGGGCTGGGGAACTCCTTGATGGTGTAGCCGAAGATCCAGCCGGCCAGGCTGTGGAAGACGATCAGCAGGCCGATGAAGACCACCACCTGGGCCAGGTCCGCCGCCTTGTGCATGGGGCGGATGATGGCGAACTCCACGGCCGCGCCCAGCACGAAGGACAGCGCCACCGTGGCCAGGAAGGCCCACCAGTACGGCAGCCCCGCCTGCAGCAGCGCCCAGGCGATGAAGGTGGAGAACATGGCCATCTCGCCCTGCGCGAAATTGATGTGGTGCGTGGCCTGGTAGATCATGACCAGGGCCAGCGCCACGGTGGCGTAGATGCCGCCCGTGGCCAGGCCGGCCAGCAACTGGTGGATGAAGGCGTCCATGGCCGCTACTCCCCGAGATAGGCCTGGCGCACCGCATCGTTGCGGCGCATGGCTTCGCTGGGGCCGTGCAGCACGATGCGGCCGGTCTCCAGCAGGTAGGCGCTGTGCGCCAGCTCCAGCGCCAGGCGCGCGTTCTGCTCCACCAGCAGGATGGTCATGCCCTGCTCGGCGTTGATGCGCCGCAGGATGCCGAAGATGTCGCGCACCACCAGCGGCGCCAGGCCGAAGGAGGGCTCGTCCAGCAGCAGCAGGCGCGGGCGGCCCATGAGGGCGCGGGCAATGGCCAGCATCTGCTGCTCGCCGCCCGACAGCGTGCCGGCCTGCTGGGCGCGGCGCTCGCGCAGGCGGGGGAAGTAGCCGAACATGCGCTCCATATCGCCGCCCACGTCGGCACGGGCAGCGCTCGTGGGCCGGGCCTGCGCGCCCAGGCGCAGGTTGTCCTCGGCGCTGAGCTGGGCGAAGGTGCCGCGCCCGTCGGGCACATGGCCCACGCCCTGGCGCGCGATGCGCTCGGTGCTATGCCGGTCTATGCGTTCGCCGGCCAGGCGCACCTCGCCGCGTGTGTCCACCAGGTGGCGGCAGATGGCGCGCAGCGTGGTGGTCTTGCCCGCGCCATTGGCGCCCAGCAGGGCCGTGACGCGGCCTTCGGCCAGGTCCATGTCGATGCCGTCCAGCACGCGCACCGACCCGTAGGCCGCATGCAGTCCGCGGATTTCAAGCAGTGCCGGCATGCGCCACCTCCCTGTCCTGATCCTGCGGCTGCATGTCCGAACCCAGGTAGGCGCGGATGACTTCGGCATGGGCGCGGACCTCGCCCGGCGTGCCTTCGGCGATCTTGCGGCCGAAGTTCAGCGCCACGACCTTGTCGCTCACGCGCATGACCAGGCCCATGTGGTGCTCCACCAGCAGCACGGTCAGCCCCAGCCGGTCGCGCAGCGACAGGATCAGGTCGCCCAGGCCGGCCAGCTCCTCATGGTTGAGGCCGCAGGCCGGCTCGTCCAGCAGCAGCAACTGCGGGCGGCAGGCCAGGGCGCGCGCCAGCTCCACGCGCTTTTGCGTGCCGAAGGGCAGGTCGGCCACGCGGCGCTCTGCCACGCCCGTCAGCTCCAGCAGGGCCATCAGCGACTGTGCCTGGGCGCGGGCTTCTGCCTCGCGCCGGCGCACGCCGGGCAGGCGCAGGGCGTCGCGCACAAAGCCTGCGTGCTGGTGGCTGTGCGTGCCCAGGCGCACGTTGTCGGCCACCGTCATGCTGGAAAACAGGGCCAGGTTCTGGAAGGTGCGGCCCATGCCCAGCGCGGCCATGCGGTGGCGCGCCAGCGTGGCCAGCGGCTGGCCGCGAAAGCGGATGTGGCCGGCCTGCCAGGCATACAGCCGCGACAGGCAGTTGAACAGGCTGCTCTTGCCCGCACCGTTGGGGCCGATGAGGCCGCAGATCTGGCCTGCCGCAACATCGAAACTCACGCCGTCCAGCGCGACGATGCCGCCAAAGCGCAGCGAAACGCCTTCGATGCGCAGCAGGGGCTGCGAGTCCTGGCTCATGGCTTTCCCTCCCCCCCGATGGTGGGCGGCCGGCGCGGGCCGCGCCGGCCGCACGGTGGCATGGCGGCGCCTACAGGCGCTCGATGATGGTGACGTTGGCCATGCCGCCGCCCTCGCACATGGTCTGCAGGCCGTAGCGCCCGCCGCGTGCATGCAGGGCGTGAACCAGCGTGGCCATGAGCTTGGTGCCCGAGGCGCCCAGCGGATGGCCCAGCGCAATGGCGCCGCCGTTGACGTTGAGCCGCGCCGGATCGGCGCCCGTGGCCTGCAGCCAGGCCAGGGGCACGGGGGCAAAGGCCTCATTGACTTCGTACAGGTCGATGTCGGAGATGCGCATGCCGGCCTTCTTCAGCGCGGCCTGGGTGGCGGGGATGGGGGCCTCCAGCATGATCACCGGGTCGTGCCCGAGCAGGCTCATGTGGTGGATGCGCGCCAGCGGCTGCACGCCCAGGGCCTTGAGGCCGCGCTCGCTGACCACCATGACGCCGCTGGCGCCATCGCAGATCTGGCTGGCCGTGGCGGCGGTCACGCAGCCGCCCTCGCGGATGGTCTTGACGCCGGCAATGCCTTCCAGCGTGGCGTTGAAGCGTATGCCTTCGTCCACCGTGTGCGGCTGGCCTTCGCCCTCGGCACCGCCTTCGGCGCTGCGCGCCTGCACGGCCAGGATCTCGCGGTCGAAGCGGCCCTCGCGCGCGGCCTGCACGGCGCGCTCATGGCTTTGCAGCGCATAGGCGTCCAGCTGGTCCTTGGCCAGGCCGTACTTGCCGGCCATCATCTCGGCGCCCATGAACTGGCTGAACTCCACGCCCGGATAGCGCTGCTGCATGGCCGGGCTCATGTACACGCCCAGGCCGGACTTGGCGGGCAGGGCGTTGGGCGTGCCCATGGGCACGCGCGACATGCTCTCCACGCCTGCGGCGATCACCATGTCCATGCTGCCCGACATCACGGCCTGGGCCGCGAAATGCAGGGCCTGCTGGGACGACCCGCACTGCCGGTCCACCGTGGTGCCCGGCACGGACTCGGGCAGGGACGAGGCCAGCACCGCGTTGCGCGCCACGTTCGTCGCCTGCTGGCCGACCTGGCTGACGCAGCCCATGATCACGTCCTCGACCTGGGCCGGGTCGGCCTGGCTGCGGCGCACCAGCTCGTCCAGCACCTGGGCCGCGAGATCGGCCGGATGCCAGCCCGAGAGCTTTCCGCCGCGCTTGCCGCCCGCCGTGCGCGTGGCGGCGACGATGTATGCCTGTGCCATGGATATGTCTCCTGTTCCTGTATTCCTGGGGGGGATGGTGGCCCGGCCGGCGCGGGCCGGGCATCGTCGCAATCGACGATTCCGGCCAGGGAAAACGCGGGGACGGTGCCTGCCGTGGTGACTGGGCGGTGCGCCTAGCGCGGCGCCATGCGGATGGCGCCGTCCAGGCGCACGCACTCGCCGTTGAAGTAGCCGTTGGTGATCATGGTCTCGGCCAGGTGGGCGTATTCGTCGGGCTGGCCCAGCCGCTTGGGGAAGGGCACGGAGGCGGCCAGCGCCGCCTTCACGTTGTCGGGCGCGCCCTGCAGCAGCGGGGTGTCGAAGATGCCGGGCAGGATGGTGTTCACGCGGATGCCCTCGCCCATGAGGTCGCGCGCGATGGGCAGGGTCATGCCCGTGATGCCGGCCTTGCTGGCCGAGTAGCTGGCCTGGCCCATCTGCCCGTCCTGCGCCGCCACCGAGGCCGTGTTGACGATGGCGCCGCGCTCGCCGTCGGCCAGCGGCTCCAGCGTGAGCATGCCCGCCGCCGACTTGGCGATGCAGCGGAAGGTGCCCACCAGGTTGATCTGGATGATGCGGTCGAAATTGGCCACGGGCAGGTGCCGGATCTCGCCCGTGGCCTTGTCGCGGCTGGCCGTCTTGACGGCATTGCCCGTGCCCGCGCAGTTGACCAGGATGCGCTCCTGCCCATGGGCCGCGCGGGCCTGGGCAAAGCCCGCGTCCACGCTGGCCTCGTCGGTCACGTCCACGCGGCAGAACAGGCCGCCTGTCTCGCGCGCCAGCGCCTGCCCGGCCGTCTCGTTGAGGTCGAACAGGGCGACGCGCACGCCCCTGGCGGCCAGGCGGCGCGCGGTGGCCGCGCCCAGGCCCGATGCCCCGCCCGTGACGACGGCGCCGATGCTTGCGTCAAGCTTCATGTGTGGGTCTCCTTTGAGAGAGTCTTTGCCGCGCGCCCTGTCGCCTTGGCTCGCGACAGGGCGCGCTGCGCTACCTATGATCTGCAGGCCAGTCTAGGAATCACCCCGCATTGCCGCCATCGTCGAAACCGACGAAAGTGCCCGCTCCTTCACTCCTGCCATGTGCTCCTCGCCCGCATGCCGTCCCCAGTGCCCATTCCTGCTCCCGGTTCCGGCTATGTGCCCCAGGCCAAGCTGAGCCCGCCGCGCGCGGCCGCAGCCCAGGTGGCGCGCCTGGCGGTGGCCGCGCGCTGGCCCGAGGCGCTGCGCGCCCGCGTGGTGCTGGTGCGTGCGCCGGCCGGCTTCGGCAAGACCACGGCCATGCGCCAGATGCGCGAGCGCCTGCAGGCCGAAGGGCAGGCCACGGCCTGGCTCACGCTGGATGCCGCCGACAACGATGTCTCGCGCTTTCTGCAATGCCTGGGTGCGGCCGTGCGCGGCCTGGGCGGCATGGCCGAGCGCGAGGCGGACGGGCCGGGCGAGCTGTCCCGGGCGCTGCAGTCGCTGGCCGGCGAAGGCCGGTCGTTTGCGCTGTTCATCGACGATTTCGAGGTGCTGCACAACGATGCCGTGCTGGGCCTGGTGCGCCAGCTGATGGAGCAGTTGCCCGTGCACGGCCGGCTGGTCATAGGCTCGCGCGCGCTGCCGGCCCTGGGACTGGGGCGGCTGCGCACCAGCGGCCAGCTGCTGGAGATCGATGCGGCGCTGCTGCGCTTTTCAGCGGCCGAGGCCGAGGAGTTCTTTCGCCTGCGCGGCTGCGCGCTGCCGCGCGAGGCCGTGGCGCGCCTGGTGGACAAGACCGAAGGCTGGATAGGCGCGCTGTGGCTGGCCTCGCTGGCGCTGGAGCGGCATGGGGCGCACAGCGATTTCATCGAGCGCTTCTCGGGCTCGGAGCGTGCCGTGGCCGACTACCTGGCCGAGGACGTGCTGGCACAGCAGGCCGCGCCCGTGCGCGATTTTTTGCTGCGCACCAGCATCCTGCGCACGCTGGATGCCCAGGTCTGCCAGGCCCTGGTGCCGCGCGCCGATGGCGCCGCCATGCTGCAGGCGCTGGAGCAGGCCCATCTGTTCTTGCTGCCGCTGGCCGACGAAGGGCAGGGCAGGCGCAGCTGGCGCTACCACAGCATGTTTGCCGACTTCCTTCGCGCCCAGCTGCAGCGCGAGCGCCCCGGCGAGGTGCAGCGCCTGCATCTGGCGGCCAGCGGCTGGTACGAATCCTGCGGCCGGCCCGTGCCCGCCATCGAGCATGCGCTGGAAGGCGGCGACCTGCCGCATGCCCTGTCCCTGCTGGCGCGCCATGCCGAGGCGCTGATGGAGCAGGGCCGCATGCGCCTGCTGTCGCGCTGGTTCACGGCCCTGCCGGCGCCGCTGCTGGCGCGCGAGCCGCTGCTGCAGGCCGTGGCCGCCTATGCCGACTGCTTCACCCGTGGTCCCGTGCAGGCACAGCTGTGGCTGGATGCGCTGGAGCCCGGCATGGCCGCCGACCCTGCCGCGCAGGCCCTGGTCATCGCCCTGCGGCCGCTGCTGCTGGCCATGATGGACCGCGTGGAAGAGGCTGCGCCACTGGGCCGCGAGGCGCTGGCGCGCCTGCCCAGCTGCCGGCCCTTTGCGGACAGCTCGCTGACCAATGCCATGGCCTACGTGGCATCGGTGCTGGGCGATACCGACGAGGCCCGCCGCCTGCTGGATGCGGCACGCAGCACCCAGGCCGGCAGCCTGTTCAGCCGCATGTACACCGAGGCCATGGAAGGCGTGCTGGACCTGTCCGCCGGCCGGCTGCGCCAGGCGGCAGCGCGTTTCAGGGTGGCGCTGGCTGCCACGCCGCGCAGCGCGGCCTACAACCCCACCAACGGCAATGCCTGGGCAGGCGTCCTGTACGCGGGGGTGCTCTACGAGGGCAATGACATCGACGGCGCCGATCACCTGCTGCAGGTCTACCTGCCGCTGGCACGCGATGTGGGCCTGCCCGACCACGTGATCGCCAGCTACCGCATGCGCGCGCGCATCGCCTTCCTGCGCGGCGACGTGGATGCCGCCGTGGGCCTGCTCACCGAACTGGAATACCTGGGGCACGAGCGCCAGCTGCCGCGCGTGACGGCCAGCGCGCGGCTGGAACATGCGCGCATCTTCGTGCTGCAGGGCAACCGGGCGGCCGCATCCGAGGCGCTGGAGCGTGCCGACGACCCTGGCGTATGGCCGCGCGTGGAACGCCTGCGCCTGCCGCCGCACGAGGTGGAGGACATCGCCATCGCCCGGCTGCGCTGGGGGCTGCACTTTGGCGACTGCCGTGACGTGCGCGATGCCATCGCCCCCTTGCTGGCCGATGCGCAACTGCGCGGGCGCCGCCACCGCAGCCTCAAGCTGCAGGTGCTGTGCGCGCTGGCCGAGGCGGGCTGCGGCGACTTGGACGCCGCAGCCGCCATGCTGGCCCAGCCGCTGCGCCACGGGGCCAGCGAAGGCTTTGTGCGCCTGATGCTCGATGAGGGGCCGCTGCTCGCGCCCGTGCTGCAGCGCGTGCTGTCGCCCTCACTGTCTCCTTCACTGTCGTCCTCACTGTCGCGCCGCACGGAAGCGGCGGAGCCAGAGGCTGCCGCCCATGCGCAGCGGCTGCTGTCTGCCCTGGGCGAGCCTGCCGAGCCCGCCGATCCCCCCGAGCTGCAGGCAGCGGATGCGCCCCAGGACCCGGCGCCGGCCACGGCGCTTGCCGAGCCCCTGACCCGCAAGGAGCTGCGCGTGCTGGAACTGCTGGCCTCGGGCTACTCCAATGCGGCCATGGCCGAGAAGCTCTTCGTCTCCGACAGCACGGTGCGCACCCACCTGCGCAGCATCAACCTCAAGCTGGGCGCGCGCAGCCGCACCCAGGCCGTGGCGCTGGCGCGGGAGCTGCGGGTTCTGCGCTAGGCCGCTGGCGGCTCAAGCCTGCAGATGGCGCGCATAGGTCAGGAACACTTCGTCACGCACCCAGCCCAGCGACTCGTACAGCGCCTGGGCGCGCAGGTTGTTGCGTGCCGTGGTCAGGTCCATGCGTGCATGGCCCGTGGCGCGGGCATGGGCTTCGGCC
Organism: Delftia sp. PX-1; assembly: GCF_055797465.1. NCBI lineage: Bacteria > Pseudomonadati > Pseudomonadota > Betaproteobacteria > Burkholderiales > Comamonadaceae > Delftia > Delftia sp. PX-1. The sequence goes on along the minus strand of NZ_CP184763.1, from coordinate 4,896,541 downwards.
GCCAGCAGCAGGGCGCGGCCCACGCCCAGGCGGCGCGCATCGGGCACCACGAAGAGGTCGTAGAGCACGTAGATGGGCGCGGCCAGCACCGAGCAGAACGAGGGGTAGAGCTGGCAAAAGCCCAGGGCGCTGCCGTCCGGTCGGCGGGCCAGCAGGATCACGGATTCGCCGCGCTCCAGCCGCGCCGTGATGAAGGCCAGCGTCGCGTCGGCATCCGCAGGTTGCTCGTAGAACTGGCGGTAGGCGTCGAACAGCGGAGCGATCAGCGCGGCGTCTTCGGGGATGGCGGTGTGTATGGCTGTGGAGTTCATCGGTGGTCCGGGGCTGAGGTTGCCAGCATGGCGCAGGGCAAGGATGCCGTGCTCATATCTTTGCTGAATCTCTCCATTTGGAGATGTGATTTGACCTGGATCATGGACAGGCGGAACACTCCTGGCCCATGTCCGAGCAAAAGATCGAGTTCTACAAGGGCGCCGCTGGCGGCTGGGGCGCACTGCGCAGCGTGAGCCAGGCCCTGATGCGCCAGGATATCGCCGTCAAGGGCGCCAAGACGCTGCTGTCGGCCAACCAGCCCGACGGCTTCGACTGCCCGGGCTGCGCCTGGCCCGACCGCAACCACCATTCCACCTTCGAGTTCTGCGAGAACGGCGCCAAGGCCGTGGCGGCCGAGGCCACGGCGCGCCGCGTGACGCCCGAATTCTTTGCCCGGCACACGGTGGCCGAGCTCATGGCGCAAAGCGATTTCTGGCTGGAAGACCAGGGCCGGCTCACCGAGCCCATGGTGTACGACGCGGCCAGCGACCGCTACCGGCCCATCGCCTGGGACGACGCCTTTGCGCTGATTGCCCGCCACCTGAACGCGCTGCCCGACCCGAACCAGGCCATCTTCTACACCTCGGGCCGCGCCAGCAACGAGGCGGCCTTCCTGTACCAGCTGTTCGTGCGCGCCTACGGCACGAACAATTTCCCCGACTGCTCCAACATGTGCCACGAGCCCAGCGGCAGCGGCATGAAGCCGCAGATCGGCGTGGGCAAGGGCACGGTGCAGCTGGCCGATTTCGAGCAGGCCGATGCCATCTTCATCTTCGGCCAGAACCCCGGCACCAACCACCCGCGCATGCTGGGCGAGCTGCGCGCAGCCCACAAACGCGGCGCGCGCATCCTGAGCTTCAACCCGCTGCGCGAGCGCGGGCTGGAGCGCTTCCAGGACCCGCAAAGCAAGCTGGAGATGGCCACCCTGGGCGCCACGCCCATCAGCACGCACTACTTCCAGCTGCGCGTGGGCGGCGACATCGCGGCCGTCAAGGGCATCATGAAGCATGTGATCGCGCAGGACGATGCACTGGGGCACGGGTGCGGCGGCGTGCTGGACCATGCCTTCATCGCCGAACACACGACCGGCTTCGAGGCCCTGGCCGAGGACCTGCGGGCCGAGGACTGGGGCCTGCTGGAGGCCGAGTCCGGCCTGAGCCGCGCGCAGATGCAGACGGCGGCCGAGGTCTACATCGCCGCCCGCAGCACCATCGTCTGCTGGGGCATGGGCATCACGCAGCACATGCATTCGGTGGCCGCCGTGCAGATGCTGGTCAACCTGCTGCTGCTGCGCGGCAACATCGGCCGCCCGGGTGCGGGCGCCTGTCCGGTGCGCGGCCACAGCAATGTGCAGGGCGACCGCAGCATGGGCATCTGGGAAAAGCCGCCGGCCGCGCTGCTGGACCGGCTGCAGCAGGTCTTCGGCTTCGAGCCGCCGCGTGCCCACGGCGTGGACGTGGTCGAGTCCATCCGCCTCATGCTCGAGGGCCGGGGCAAGGTCTTCTTCGCGCTGGGCGGCAACTTCGCGGCGGCCACGCCCGACACGCATGCCACCTGGCAGGCGCTGCGCCGCTGCGACCTGACCGTGCATGTGACCACCAAGCTCAACCGCAGCCACCTGGTGCACGGCCGCGAGGCGCTGATCCTGCCCTGCCTGGGCCGCACCGAGATCGACATGCAGGCCACCGGGCCGCAGGGCGTGACGGTGGAGGACTCCATGGGCATGGTCCATATCTCCAGCGGCATCAACCCGCCTGCGTCCGAGCACCTGCTCAGCGAGATCGCCATCGTCGCGCGCCTGGCGGCCGCCACGCTGGGCGCGCAGCGGCCCGTGCCCTGGCTGGAGCTGGCCGGCGACTATGCACGCATACGCGAGCTGATCGAGCAGGTCTTCGACGACTTCCACGACTTCAACGCGCGCGTGGCCGTGCCGGGCGGCTTCAAGCTGCGCAATGCGGCAAGCGAGCGCATCTGGGAGACGCCCCGGGGCAAGGCCGGCTTCTTCGTGCACGCCGTGCCGCGCGACACGCCCGTGCACCGCGCGCGCGCCGCGCGCAGCCCCGGCGCATCGCCGGTGTTCACGCTGTTCACCACGCGCTCGCACGACCAGTACAACACCACCATCTACGGCATGGACGACCGCTACCGCGGCGTCTTCGGACAGCGCCGCGTGGTCTTCATCCATGCCGAGGACATCCGCGCCCTGGGCATGAAGGATGGCGACTGGGTGGACCTGCGGACGGTGTGGGATGACGGCCAGCAGCGCAGCGCCGAGCGCTTCAGGCTCGTGGCCTACGACATTCCGCGCGGCTGCATCGCTGCCTACTATCCGGAGACCAATCCGCTGGTGCCGCTGTCGGCCACGGCCATCGTGGCGGGCACGCCCAGCTCCAAGTCCATTCCCGTGCAGCTGGTGGCGCACCGGCTGCCTGCCGTGCCGTCTCCCGCGCTGGAAGAAATGGCGGCCTGAAGTGCAAGGCATGGAAGAACTGGCCGCCGCCATCCTGCGCGAATTGGCCACCGAGCCCGCACCCATGTCCCTGCCCAGGCTGGGCAAGCGACTGGGGCAGGGCGCCAGCGTGCTCATGCGCTGCCTGGCGCTGATGGGCGATGCGCCCATTGCCGGCACACCGGGGCCGGGCTGGGTCAGGCTGGAGCAGGACGAGGGGCGGTGGCTGGCGGCCCTGACGGAGCGCGGGCGCTTGTGGGTGGAGGCCCAGGCCTGTCAGGCGCTGGCCGAAGGCACGGGCCGCGTGCGGTAGAACTGCATCGGAAACTCCTGCATTTCCTTGGCGTGCTGGTTGATCACCGCGCGCTTCATCTTGCCGACCACGTGCATCTCGCAGGGCTTGCAGTCGAAGCGCAGCGTGAGTTTTTCCTTGCCGTTGATCAGCTGCAGCGGCTCGGCCTTGATCGTGCCCTTGACGCCGATGACGCCCTTGGCCTGCTTGGGGCACAGGCTCATGGAAAAGCGCACGCAATGCTTGGTGATCATCAGGCTGACTTCGCCTTCTTCTTCCTTGCTCTCGTAGGCCGCGTCGATGACCTTGACGCCGTGCTTGATGTAGAAGTCGTGCGCCTTCTGGTTGTAGACGTTGGCCAGGTAGGTCAGCGTGTCCTCGGGGAAGGGCACGGGCGGCTCCACGGGCAGGGCGCGCGGCAGGCGCACGAAGCCGGCCTGGCGTGCGGCCTCCAGCGCGGCGACGGTGTCGCGGCGCAGCTGGTTCAGGGCCGAGGCCGGCACGAACCAGGGCTGGCTCAGCTGCAGGCCGATGTCATGCACGGAGAAGATGGTGGCGCCGAAGCGGCCCAGCTGCTCGCGCAGCGTGGCCTCGGCACGGGCTGCGTCGGTGGCGGCCTGGTGTTCCTGCGCGATGGCGGCAGTGGCGGTGAAGCCGTCCTCGTCGGTCAGCGTGAGCGCAAAGCCGTCGGGTGTTTCCTTGAGTTCGGCCCACAGGCCGATGCGGCGGTCGCTGGACTTCTTGTCCAGCGTGCGCACCCAGGCCATGTCGCGGTTGCGGTTGACTTCCAGGCCCTTGCGCAGATCCTTGAAGCCGGCGATGGGGTCCTTGGGGAACAGGCGCCACAGCGACTTCTTCGCATCCACCGACTCGGCGCGGTTGATCTGCAGGCCCACCAGTTCCTTTTGCAGGTCGTAGTAGCACAGGCCGTCGCCGTTGTGCAGTTCGGTGTCGCGGCTCGAGGTCTCGATCTCCACGAAGTTCTCGCCCACCTTGGTGACCCAGCCGATGGCGCGGCCCGGTGTCTTGGGCGTGTCGAAGGCGCCGATGTCGTCCTTGCGGCCGTTGACGAAGTAGTCGGTGAACTCGCGGTTGAAGTTCTGGTCGGGGTCGGGCGTGAAGCTGAACGTGGTGCTGCCCGAGGACGAGCGCGCCAGGGGCGTGTCGGAGAATTCGCGCTCCTCGATGATTTCGTCCAGCAGCTTGCGGTAGTGGGCCGTGATGTTCTTCACATAGCCCATGTCCTTGTAGCGGCCCTCGATCTTGAAGCTGCGCACGCCGGCGTCGATCAGTGCGCGCAGGTTGTCGCTCTGGTTGTTGTCCTTCATGGACAGCACGTGCTTTTCGTGGGCAATGATGCGGCCGCTGGCGTCCAGCACCTCGTAGGGCAGGCGGCAGGCCTGGTTGCAGTCGCCGCGGTTGGCGCTGCGGCCCGTGTGGGCGTGGGTGATGTAGCACTGGCCCGAGTAGGCCACGCACAGCGCGCCGTGCACGAAGAATTCGATGGTGGTGCGCGCCGGGTCGGTGGCCGCACGCACGGCGGCGATCTGCTGCAGGTCCAGCTCGCGCGCAACGACGATCTGCGACAGGCCGGCATCCTGCAGGAAGCGCGCCTTCTCGGGCGTGCGGATGTCGGTCTGGGTGCTGGCGTGCAGCTGGATGGGCGGCAGGTCCAACTCTAGCAGGCCCATGTCCTGGATGATCAGCGCGTCGGCACCGGCCTCGTAGATCTGCCAGGCCATCTTGCGCGCGGCCTCCAGTTCATCGTCGCGCAGGATGGTGTTGAGCGTGATGAAGATGCGGCTGCCGAAGCGGTGCGCGTGGTTGATCAGGCGCTGCAGGTCGCGGATGTCGTTGCCCGCCGTGGCGCGCGCGCCGAAGGCCGGGCCGCCGATGTAGACGGCGTCGGCGCCATGGTTCACGGCCTCGATGCCGATGTCGGCATCGCGCGCGGGAGACAGGAGTTCGAGCTGGTGGGGCAGGAGGGACATGGGGCTTTGTGGTGTTCTGTGTTCGTACCCGCACCGGCGTGGGGGGCCGGGCGTCGGGCGCAATGCGGGGGAAAACTGGCCCCCACGCTACCCTTGCTGCGCAAGGTCCGCTGCCCCCCAAGGGGGCCGCTTTTTGTCTTGGGGCGGTCCGGCGACGAAAACCTCGCAGCCCGCTTGCGGTGAGGCGCAGCATTATCGCCGCAGCCCCGAAAAAACGTGCGCCAGGGGGTATGCGCCCGATGCCCGGACGCGCAGCGCCGGTTTTTGCCTATCCTTTAGGATGCGCACTGCACGGGCCGGGCCGCCATGCCGGACACCCTGGCCCGTGCCTGCTCCGCCCTCTGCCTGGTGCGCTTTCGCTGCGCCAGTCCTTGACCGGCCGGGCAGCGCCAGACTGGCCACGCCGCAGCGGATTTCGCTGGCCAAGGCGCCGTTTCACTGATTGACCGTTTTTTCCAGGAGTTGCCATGCACGCCTCGATTCGCCATTTCCCGTGGGCCGGCCCTGCCCTGCTGTGCGCCATGCTGGGCAGCGGCGGCCTGGCCTGGGCGCTGCCGGGAAGCGGCCCGGCCAACGGGCAGGCGGCAGGGGCTTCCGCTGCGGCGGCTGCACCCGGTACGGCCGCTGCACCGGGTGCAGCCGATGCGCCCCTGGTGGTGCGCATTGCCCATGCCGGGCCGGTGTCCGGCCCCATTGCCAGCCTGGGCAAGGATGAGGAAAACGGCGTGCGCATGGCCCTGGACGATCTCAATGCCAAGGGCCTGGAGATCGGCGGGCGCAAGCTGCACTGGAAGCTGGAGGCAGGCGACGACGGCGGCGACCCCGGCCAGGCCGTGGCCCTGGCCCGGCGCCTGTGCGACAAGAAGGTGGCGGCCGTGGTCGGCCACCTGCAGTCGGGCACCACGCTGCCGGCCACGTCCATCTATCAGGACTGCGGCATCGTCATGGTCACGCCGGCGGCCAGCAACCCGGCCATCACCCAGTCGGGCTATGACACCACGTACCGCGTGATCGCCGACGACCGCGCCATGGTCGATGCGCTGGTGTCCCACGCCGTGGGCAAGCTGGGCGTCAAGCGCGTGGCCATCATCGATGACCGCTCGGCCTACGGCCAGGGCATCGTGGCGCTGTTCGAGGCCCAGGCGCGCGAGCAGGGCATCGAGATCGTGGACAAGCAGTACACCGGCGACAAGTCCACGGACTTCGTCCCCATCCTCACGGCCATCAAGGGCAAGAAGCCCGACGCCATCTTCTTCGGCGGCCTGGATGCCCAGGCCGGCCCCATGCTCAGGCAGATGGCCCAGCTGGCCATGGACAAGGTGCGCTTTCTGGGCGGCGACGGCCAGTGCACGCTGCGCCTGCCCGAGCTGGCCGGCAACGCGGCGCCGCTGCGCAACGTGACCTGCGCCGTCGGCGGCAGCCCGTTGGAGCGCATGCCGGGCGGCACCGCCTGGAAGCAGCGCTATGACCAGCGCTTTGCCGACCAGTACCAGGTCTTCAGCCCCTACGCCTACGATGCCACCATGGTGCTGGCCCAGGCCATGGTGCGGGCCGACTCCATCCGGCCCGATGCCTATATCCCCTATCTGCGCCAGACCCGGTATGAGGGCGTGACGGCGCCGATTGCCTTCACGCCCCAGGGCGAGCTGCAGGCGCCGGTGGTCACGCTGTACCACTACGCGCAGGGCGTGCGCAAGGCGCTGCCCTGACGCGCTGACAACGTGGCTGCCGAACACCCTTTCTTGCCGCAGGCCGACGACGAGGCCTGGATGCGCGCCGCCCTGGAACTGGCGCGTGCCGCCGCCCAGGCGGGCGAGGTGCCCGTGGGCGCCGTCATCGTCAAGGACGGCGCCATCGTCGGCCAGGGCCGCAACGCGCCCGTGGCCCAGGGCGACCCCACGGCCCATGCCGAGGTGCTGGCGCTGCGCGATGCGGCCGCGCACCTGGGCAACTACCGGCTGGACGACTGCACGCTCTACGTGACCCTGGAGCCGTGCACCATGTGCAGCGGCGCCATGCTGCATGCGCGCCTGGGCCGCGTGGTCTATGGCGCGGCCGAGCCGCGCACGGGCGCGGCCGGATCGGTGCTGGACGTGTTTGCGCTGCCGCAGATCAACCACCACACGCAGGTGACGCGCGGCGTGCTGGCCGGCGAATGCGCGGCCCTGATGTCGGACTTCTTTCGCATGCGCCGCGCCGAGCAGCGCGCGGCCCAGCCGCATCCGCTCAAGGACACGGCGCTGCGCCATGCGGATTCCACCTTTGGCGGCTTTGCCCAGCCGCAGTGGCGCAGCGACCTGCCGGCGCTGGCAGGCCTGCGCCTGGCCGTGGTCGATGAAGGACCGCATGATGCACCGCTGACCTGGCTGTGCCTGCACGGCAGCCCGGCATGGGGCCAGCTGTTCCAGCCCATGCTGCCCGGGTGGCTCCAGGCCGGCCATCGCGTGGTCGTTCCCGACCTGCCGGGCTTTGGCCGCAGCGACCAGCCCAAGAAGGAGAAGGCGCACAGCGCGGCCTGGCATGTGCAAGTGCTGCGCGAGCTGGTGCTGGCGCTGGACCTGCGGAACATCGTGCTGGTCGGCCATGACGATGGCGTGCACCTGGGCCTGGCCGTGGCGCAGGCCGAGCCCGCCCGTTTTTGCGGCGCCTGGCTCATGAATTCCTGGCCCGCAGGCCTGGCGCCCGATGCCTGCATGCAATGGTTTGCGCAGGTGGCGCGCAAGCCGTCATGGCCCGTGGGCCGCGCCATGCGCGAGGCGGGCGAGGAGGCCGGCGCACAGCCGCAGGCCTGGAACCTGCCGTTTTCCCAACCCGGCCACCGCGCCGCGCTGCAGGCCTGGCCCCGCGTGCGGGCCGAAATGCCTGCGCTGCCGATGGCGTTGCTGGCGCAGTGGAGCCAGCAGCAGCGCCTGTGGGTGCAGGGCGGAGAGCACGATGCGCTGCTGCCTGCGCCCGCATGGCGCCAGGCCTGGCTGCAGGCGCTGCCACAGCTGCCGCCGGCGCAGCTGCGCCTATCCCCGTGCGGCCATTGGGTTCCCCTGTGCGCAGCCGGCATGGTGGCCGACGCTGTGGAATACTTCCGCCCATAGGCCAGCGCCGCCGGCCCCTTGCCGGGGCTGCGCGGCGCCAGGTCCCCGTCTTCACTCCCCTTGCAATATGGAGCATGCCGGCCAGGGCCGGCATGGAACCACCTTGGCCACTTCGCGCAGTTCCCGCACCCCCCGCAAAACGGCAGCCGCTCCCGCTACCGTTTCAGCCCCCGTTTCTGCTCCCGCAGATCACTCGCACGAGCATGTGCATTCAGCCGACGGCCAGTGCTGCGCGCATGGCCACGGGCGTGCCGATGACCATGGGGATGCCCACGACCACGAGCATGTGCACGCCGCCGACGGCAGCTGCTGCGGCCACGCGCATGACCAGGGTCCGCGCCACATCTACATCTACTCGCCCGCCGGCGCCGTGCGCGACAAGGCCGGTTTCAAGCGGGCCGTGCGCCGCCTGGAGGCCATGGGCCACCAGGTGGAGATCGATGCCGATGCGCTGAGCAGCCACCAGCGCTTTGCCGGCGACGACGCCACGCGCCTGGCGGCCATCGACCGTGCGGCGGCCAGCGGTGCCGACCTGGCGCTGCCCACGCGCGGCGGCTACGGCCTCACGCGCATCCTGCCGGGCATCAAGTACAAGGCCGTGGCCAAGGCCATCGCAGGCGGCACGCGCTTCGTGGGCCTGAGCGACTTCACGGCGCTGTCGCTGGCCCTGCTGGCCAAGACCGGCGCCACCACCTGGGCCGGCCCGCTGCTGGTGCACGACTTCGGCCGCCCCGATGCCGAGGGCGGCGTGGACGACATCATGCTGGACTGCTTCAACGACCTGCTCAGCGGCCAGGGCGAGGGCGCGGGCTGGCAGATGCCGAAGATCGGCCTGCGCGAAGACGGCAAGCCTGCCGTCAAGGACTTCTACATCAGCGGCGGCGCCACGCTGTGGGGCGGCAACCTGGCCGTGCTGGTGTCCCTGCTGGGCACGCCGTACTTCCCGCAGATCAAGGGCGGCATCCTGTTCCTGGAAGACGTGGGCGAGCATCCCTACCGCGTGGAACGCATGCTGACCCAGCTGCTGCATGCCGGCGTGCTGGCCCAGCAAAAGGCCATCGTGTTCGGCCAGTTCAGCGAGTTCAAGCTCAGCTCGCACGACAAGGGCTTCAAGCTGCAGACCGTGATCGACTGGCTGCGCAGCCAGGTCAAGTGCCCCGTGCTGCAGGGCCTGCCCTACGGCCATGTGCCGACCAAGGTGATGCTGCCCGTGGGCGCACCCGTGTCGCTGTCTGTCGAAGGGCGCGATGCGCTGATCTACTGGGGCCACGTGCACTGAGCGGCAAGGAGCAGACGGCATGCTGCAGATGTGGGAGTTCGCGGCCTACCCGCTGCTGGCGCTGATGTTCGTCGGCATCTTCACGCGCGAGGTGATCGCGCCGGCCTCGCGCAACCACTGCGACCGGCGCTGGCTGATCCTGTCCACGCTGCTGGGCCTGGGCACGCTGGCCACCACCTTGGCGGTAGGCCATCTGTTCTCGGACGGCATCCGCCGCCATGCGCTGCTGGACGTGGGCCGGCAATGGCCGGCCTGGGCCGTGGGCGCACTGAGCTTTGTGCTCACCAGCTTTGTCTTTTACTGGTGGCACCGCGCCACGCACCGGTCGGACACGCTGTGGCGCCTGTTCCACCAGCTGCACCACAGCGCGCCGCGCGTGGAGGCGCTCACGGCGTTTTTCGCCCATCCCATGGACACGGCCGCCGCCGTGCTGCTGAGCGCGCTGTCCAGCTACTGGGTGCTGGGGGCCAGCCCGCTGGCTGCCGCCTTCGCCATCGGCCTCACGGGGGCGTTCGACCTGTTCCTGCATGCCGACATCCGCACGCCGCGCTGGCTGGGATACATCGTGCAGCGGCCCGAGATGCACACCGTGCACCACCAGTACGGCCACCATGCGCAGAACTACGGCCTGCCCGTCTGGGATCTGCTGTTCGGCACCTGGGCCAATCCGGCCGAGCGGGTGGAGCGCCTGGGCTTTGATGCCGACAAGGCCGAGCGCGTGACCGACATGCTGCGCTGGCAAGACGTGCACAAGCAGAACTCCCCCTGAGGCGCTGCGCGCCTTCCCTCTCTCGCTTCGCGGGGGGGCGGCGCGGCCGGCGTAGACCCTTGCTCGCTGTCCCTTGTTCTTGGCCGCGCCAGTTTTTGAGGCTCTGTACGGTGGCGGTGGGGGCTGACTGCTATTCGAGATACCGGCCGTTTTCCTTGCGGCGGGCGCGCATGCCGGTGCGCAGGAAGAGCACGGTGCCGCCTTGCTCGGCCAGCGGCACGCGCGTGTCGCCGGACAGGTGGGCGTCCAGGCGCTGGGGCAGGTTCTCCAGCAGGGAGCGGATGGCGGACAGGTCGGTGTCGGCCGCTTCGGGGTGGTCGCGCACGAAGCCTTCAAGGTAGGCGCGGGCATCGGCCTGCAGCTGCTCGCGCGTGGTGGCCAGCGAGACGTAGCTGACGCCGGCCTGGCCCGGCGCCTCGGTTCCCAGCAGGTAGCAGCCTATGTAGTCACCACGGGGCTGGCCCACGGGCGGGTCCTGGCTGAGCTTCTTCAAGAGGCTGAAAGGCCACATTCCTGGTACTTCCTGTTTCTGTCTGGCGCCCTGCATCCATTTGCGCAGGGCGGGCGCTGATTGTCGCCTGAAGGCGGGACCAGACTTGCTGACGATTCGTCGTGAGCAATGTGAGCAATGGACCAGTTCATATGCTACAAACTGCAACACTACGATATGAAAAAAGGCAGGGGGAGGGGAGAAGAATGGGAATCATGCGAATCCTGAACTCGCGATGGTGGAGCGTGGGCGCCGTGGCGTTGGTCGGCTCGGCCTTGCTGGCCGGCAGCGCGGTGGCCATCTATGCCGTGCGCGTGCAGCCGGTGCTCGACGGACAGCTCACGCTGGCCGGCCTGGAGCAGCCCGTGCGTGTGCGGCGCGACGAGGCCGACATCACCCACATCAGCGCCTTCACGCCGCAGGACCTGTGGCGCGCGCTGGGCCATGTGCATGCGCAGGAGCGCGGCTGGCAGCTGGAGTTCAACCGCCGCCTGATGCACGGCACGCTGTCCGAGATCCTCGGGCCGGCCACGCTGGATACCGACAAGCTCATGCGTGCGCTGGACATACGCGGCGCGGCGCGGCGCCAGTACGCATCCCTGCCCGCCAACGCGCGCGAGGCGCTGCAGGCCTACAGCGAGGGCATCGCGGCCTTCTATGCGGCCCTGCCCATGCGCCAGCATCCGCAGGTGCCCGAATTCATGCTGCTGGGCACCACGCCGGGCGGAGGCGACAGCTCGGCCTGGGCGCCCGAGGACAGCGTGGGCTGGGCGCTGATGATGGCGCTGGACCTGGGCGGCAACTGGGGCAACGAGTTCGCGCGGCTGGCCGCGCTCTCGCAACTGGACACACAGCAGCTGTGGCAGCTGATGCCGCCCTATCCGGGCGAGGCGCCGGCCACCGCCACCGATCTGGCCGCGCTTTACCGAGGGCTGGGCGTGTACCGCCAGGAGGCACAGGCGGCGTCTGTGCCCAAGGTGGCTGCCGCCGGCGAGGCGAGCGATGCCTGGGCCCGCTGGTCCCGCGACATGGTGCGCGATGCGGGCACCAACGACGGCAAGGGCAGCAACAACTGGGTGCTGTCGGGTAGCCGCACGGTCAGCGGCAAGCCCCTGTTGGCCAACGATCCCCATCTGGGCCTGAGCGCGCCCGCCATCTGGTACTACGCGCGCCTGCAGTCGCCCGCCGGCCATGCGCAGGACGGCACGCCGCTGGCGCCCATCGATGTGGTGGGGGCCACCCTGCCGGGCCTGCCCTTCGTGGTGCTGGGGCGCACGCGCGAGGTGGCCTGGGGCTTTACCAACACCAATCCCGATGTGCAGGATCTGTACCTGGAGCAGATCGATCCAGGCAACCCGGGCCGCTACCGCACGCCGGACGGCTGGGCGCCTTTCACCGAGCGCAGCGAGCGCATCAGGGTCAAGGGCCGGGCCGATGTGCAGCTCACGCTGCGCAGCACGCGCCACGGCCCCGTGATCAGCGATGTGCAGCCCCAGTACGAGGCCGTGCTCGACAAGCGCCGCTACGCCGTGGCCCTGCGCTGGGCCGCGCTGGACACCGACAACCTCACCGTGCAGGCCGGCCTGCGCGCCAACGAGGCGCGCAGCGTGGCCCAGCTGTTCGAGGCCTTTGCCGACTACCACTCGCCCATGCAGAGCATCGTCGCGGCCGATGTCCATGGCGACATCGGCTTCAAGGCCGCAGGCCGGGTGCCGCTGCGCGCGGCCGACAACGACCTGCGCGGCGTGGCGCCCGCGCCGGGCTGGGAGGCACGCTACGACTGGCAGGGCTGGCTGCCCTACGACCAGGCCCCGCAGGACGATGGAACGGCGCAGGGCTATCTGGCCACCGCCAACCAGCGCATCACGCGCGAGGGCTATGCCCACTTCCTCACCCAGGACTGGAGCCTGCCGTACCGGCACCAGCGCATCACCGAACTCATCGATGCGAAGGACAGGCACGACGTGGTCAGCATGGCCTCCATCCAGAACGACCAGACCTCGCTGGCCGCCCGTGCCCTGCTGCCGCAAATGCTCAAGGCCCTGGACGAAGCGCCGGCCACACATCCGCTGGCCGGGCAGGCGCGCCGGGTGATGGCGCAGTTCGACGGCCGCATGGATGCCGCGCAGGCCGCGCCCCTGATCTTTGCCGCCTGGGTGGACGAACTCACGCGCGGCCTGGTGATCCCGCGCATTGGCGCCCAGACCTTTGCGGCCACCTATGGCAAGCGCGATTACCGCGCGGGCATCGAAGGCATGCTGGAGCGCCGCGATGGCTGGTGGTGCGCAGCGGCGGGCTGCAGCGCCCAGGTCAGCCAGGCGCTGGACCGGGCGCTGGCGCGCCTGCAGGCCACGCAGGGCAGCGACCTGGGCCGCTGGCGCTGGGGCGCGGTGCATGCGGCCCTGAGCAGCCACCGGCCGCTGGGCAGCGTGGGGCTGCTGGCGGGCATCTTCAATGTCAGCGTGCCTTCGGGCGGCGACAGCTACACCGTCAACGTGGGCCAGTACCTGCCCGGCGATGCCAGGGCGCCGTTCGCCAACCGCCATGCGGCATCGCTGCGCGCCATCTACGACCTGGCCGAGCCCGAGCGCTCGCTGTTCATCTACCAGACCGGCCAAAGCGGCGTGGCCCTGTCCAGCCGCTATGCGGACATGTCTGCCGAATGGGCCGACGGCCGCTACCGGCCGCTGCAGATGGCGCCCGCGCGCTGGCGCCATTCCATGATGCTGCGGCCGCAGTAGGTTGCATTAGGCTGCAGTAGCGGCGCGCGCAGGCCTCAGGTGCCGAGGAATTGCTCGATCAGCCCGGCCACGGCCGCCGGCTGGTCGTGGTGCAGCATGTGGCCGGCGTCCCGGACCACGGCCGTGCGGCAGTCGGCAATCTGCCCGATGCGCTCGTGGTACTCGGCCAGCGTGTAGCGGTCCTTCCACCACATGCCCAGGCTGTCGTCGCTGGCCTCGATGGCCAGAACGGGCGCGGTGATGGCACGGTACAGGGCCAGGATTTCTTCCACGCGGAACAGCTGCGCGCTGATGAGCTTGTGCGCCGTGTCGCCCAGGATTTCCCAGCGGCCCTGCGCATCGGGCGCCGCCCAGTGGTGGGCCAGCCACAGCGCCTTGTCCTCGGGCAGGCGGCGGTTGGTCTTCATCAGCCGGCGCGCCACGTCCTGCACGCTGTCATAGCTCTTGAGTTCCATGCCGCCGCTGCGCAGCTGGCGCAGCTCGTCCATCCACTGCGCATAGCGCGCAGGCGCCTGGTCTGGCCGGGTGGCCGGCATGCCGAAGCCTTCGAGGTTGACCAGCCGGCGTATGCGCGCAGGCCGCGCGCCCGCATACATCATGGACACGTTGCCGCCCATGCTGTGGCCCACCAGGTCCACGGGCATATCGCCCACCAGGGTGTCCAGCAGATGGTCCAGGTCGCCCAGGTAGTCGGCAAAGTCATGCCGGTCGGCAGGCCATGCCGGCCGGCTCAGGCCGAAGCCGCGCCAGTCCGGCGCGATGATGCGGCGCCCCGCCATGAAGGCCTCGCCAAAGGCATCGACCACGAACTGGTAGGAGGCCGCCACATCCATCCAGCCGTGCACCAGCACCAGCGGCGCCAGCGCGGGATCGCCATCCACAGGTCCCCACTCGCGCACGTGGTACTCCATGGTGCGCACCGGCACCATGCGCGAGCGCCAGGGGCGTGTGGGAGCGTAGATGGGCGCTTCTTCAGCGGCCGTGGCGGGGAGGGAAGAGGGGGCTTGCAGCATCCCGCCGATTATTCCGGTTTGCTGCTGTGCAGCAGTCAGGGGCGGGACAGCGGTGGCGCGGGATTTCCCTGTGGCGGCAGACCCGCAGGTAGTAACCCGAGCGCCGCCGCCGCTGATGCACGGCATCAGAAACAATGATTGGCCGGCCGGGCCGGCGCTGCCTACAGTGGGTTGCAGATCGACCGCACAACAACCCGAAGGAGACAGCAATGCAGCAACGCAGATGGCTGACGGCCGCCATGGCCGCAGGATTGTGGGGCGCCGCCATGGCGGCCCAGGCCGGCACGGTGACGGTGCTGACCTCGTTTCCCAAGGAGCTGACCACGGCCTACCAGAAGGCCTTCGAGGCGGCCAATCCGGGGATCAAGATCGAGATCCTGAACAAGAACACCACGGCCGCCGTGGCCTATGTGCGCGAGCTGCCCGAGGGCCAGCGGCCCGACATCATGTGGGCCAGCGCCCCTGATGCCTTCGAGGTGCTGGCGCGCAACAAGCTGCTGACCGCCGCGCCCGAGACGCGCAATCCGGCCGCGCCCGCCAATATCGGCAACTACCCGCTCAACGACCCGCAGGGCCTGTACTACGGCCAGGCGCTGGCCGGCTACGGAATCATGTGGAACACGCGCTACCTGAAGGCGCACAAGCTGGCGGCGCCCAAGGAGTGGAGCGACCTGACGCGGCCCGAGTACTTCGGCCACATCGCCATCTCCTCGCCCTCGCGCTCGGGCACCACGCAGCTGACGGTGGAGACCATCCTGCAGGGCGAGGGCTGGGACAAGGGCTGGCGCCAGCTGCTGTCCATGATGGGCAACGCCGCCGCCGTGACCGACCGCAGCTTTGCCGTGCCCGATGGCGTGAACAACGGCCAGTACGGCATAGGCATCGTGATCGATTTCTTCGGGCTGGCGGGCAAGTACTCGGGCTTCCCGGTGGACTTCGCCTATCCGGCGATGACGGCCGTGGTGCCGGCCAACATCGCGCTGATCGCGGGCGCCAAGAATGCCGACGAGGCGCGCAAGTTCATGGCCTTCACCATGTCGGTGCCGGGCCAGCAGCTGCTGTTCGACCCCAAGATCAGCCGCCTGCCCATCCTGCCCTACAGCCAGCTCAAGGCGCCGGCCGGCTACCCCGTGCCGCAGGAGGTGGCGCAGCGCGCCAAGGTGCAGTTCGACGCCAACCTGTCCGAGTCGCGCTATGCCGTGGTGATCAGCCTGTTCGACCAGATGGTGACCTTCCGCCTCAAGGAGCTGCAGGCGGCCACGCGCGCCATCCAGGAGGCGCACAAGGCCCTGCAGGCCAAGCCCAATGCCAAGGGGCAGGAGCTGCTGGCGCAGGCGCGCGACATTGCCTACTCGCCGCTGGTGGGCGAAGCCAATGTGAAGGACGAGCAGTTCCTGGAGCTGTTCCGCAAGAGCCGGCGCGATGTGGCCGTGTCCAAGGAGCTGACGGGCCTGGAGCAGATGTGGGCCGACAAGGCGCGTGCCAACTACGAGCGCGCAGGCAAGCTGGCCGCCGAGGCGCGCGGCCTGGCCCGGTAAGTGGCGGGCGCAGGGGCCCGGCACCGGGCGCCTGCATGCACTCCCCTTGACAGTCTCTTTCGCTGCGGAGCATTCGCATGAGCATCGATTCCATGGCGGCGCCCGTCGTCGCCCCCCTTGCTGCGCGCGCACGGCGCATTCCGTCGGGCTGGGGGCCCTGGCTGGCCTTCGCGCTGATCCTGGCCTTTTTGCTGGCCTTTCTCATCGTGCCCGTGGGCATGGTGGTCTACACCGCCTTCGTCAATGAAGGCGGCGGGCTCACGCTGGGGCACTTCGGCAATTTCTTCGGCCAGACCGTCTTCCGCGAGTCGTTCTTCAACAGCCTGGGCGTGTCCCTGGCCAGCGTGTTCTTCGCCAGCCTGATCGCCGTGCCGCTGGCCTACCTGACGGTGCGCTTCGAGTTCCGGGGCGCGCTGCTGATACAGACGCTGGGCGTGCTGCCGCTGATCATGCCGCCCTTCGTGGGGGCGGTGGCGCTGCAGCTGATCTTCGGGCGCAGCGGCTCGGTCAACCTGCTGCTGGACGACTGGTTCGGCTTCACCGTGCCCATCATGGAGGGGCTGACGGGCGTGATCTTCGTGGAGAGCATCCACTACTTCCCGTTCATCTTGCTCAACCTCGTGGCAGCCATGCGCAATATCGACGGGGCCATGGAGGAGTCGGCGCTGAACCTGGGCTCGCGCGGTTTCCGGCTGTTCCGGCGCGTGATCTTTCCGCTGGCCATGCCCGGCTACCTGGCGGGCGCGGCCCTGCTGTTCGTCAAGGTGTTCGACGACCTGGGCACGCCGCTGGTGATGGGCGTGACCAATATGCTGGCGCCCCAGGCCTATCTGCGCATCACCTCGGTGGGGCTCGATGATCCGCTGGGCTATGTGATCAGCGTGATCATGATCGCGTTCTCCATCGTCGCCCTGTGGCTGGCCGCGCGGGTGATGAAGGGCAAGGACTACGCCACGCTGCAAAAGGGCGGCAGCGCGCTGCAAAAGCGCCGGCTGTCGGCCTGGGAGGCGCTGCTGGCCTATGGCTGGATCGCCCTGGTGCTGCTGGTGGTGCTGGCGCCGCACATCGGCATCTTGCTGATGTCCTTCTCCAAGGTCTGGAGCTTCTCGGTGCTGCCCGACAGCTATACGCTGGAGCACTACGCCACGGTGTTCACCGACTCGGGCTACATGATCGGCAACACGCTGCTGTACTGCCTGATGGCGGCGGGCATCGACGTGGTGATCGGCACCGCCATCGCCTACCTGATCCTGCGCACCCGGCTGCCTGCCCGGCAGTGGCTGGACTACCTGGCCTCGGTGGCGCTGGCGATTCCGGGGCTGGTGCTGGCCATCGGCTACCTGCGGCTGTTCAAGGGCGTAAACCTGCCCTTCACCGATACGCCCATCGTCACCACCTGGGTGCTGATCATGCTGGCCTATGCGGTGCGGCGGCTGCCGTATGCGCTGCGCTCGTGCATGGCGGCGCTGCAGCAGGTGCACATCTCGCTGGAGGAGGCCGCGCAAAGCCTGGGCGCGGGCCGCACCAGCGTGATACGGCGCGTGATGGTGCCGCTGATGGCCGGCGGCATCCTGGCCGGCTTCGTCACCAGCTTCATCACGGCGGCGGTGGAGCTGTCGGCCACCATCATGCTGGCCTCGGCCCAGAGCCAGGCGCCCATGAGCTACGGCATCTACCTGTACATGCAAAGCATCTCGGGGCGCGGGCCCGGTGCGGCATTGGGCGTGCTGGCCGTGGTCGTGGTCGGCCTGGGCACGTATTTCTCGCACCGCTTCGTGGAGCGCTCGCGCGCCACCGTGCAATCGACTTCGGAGTGAACCGCCATGCACCTGGACCCTGTCTCCCTCGAATGCAGGCACATCAGCCTGAGCTACGGCAGCAACGAAGTGCTGCGCGACGTCAACCTCAAGATCGAGCCCGGCGAGTTCTTCGCGCTGCTGGGGCCTTCGGGCTCGGGCAAGTCCACGCTGCTGCGGCTGATCGCGGGCTTCAACCGGCACCAGCGCGGCGAGCTGCTGGTGGGCGGGCAGGACATCACGGGCGTGCCGCCGCATGCGCGCAACATCGGCATGGTGTTCCAGAACTACGCGCTGTGGCCGCACATGACGGTGTACGACAACGTGGCCTTCGGCCTGGTCGAGCGCCGCGAAAGCCGCGACACCATCCGCCGCAAGGTGGGCGAAGTGCTGGAGCTGGTGGGCCTGTCGCAGTACGCGCAGCGCCGCCCGGGCCAGCTGTCGGGCGGGCAGCAGCAGCGCGTGGCGCTGGCGCGCACCGTGGTCATCGCGCCCAAGCTGCTGCTGCTGGACGAGCCGCTGTCCAACCTCGACAAGCAGCTGCGCGTGCAGATGCGCGAGGAACTGCGCAGCCTGCAGCGCAAGCTGGGCCTGACCACCATCTTCGTCACCCACGACCAGGAAGAGGCCATGACCACGGCCGACCGCATGGCCGTGCTCGACAAGGGCGTGCTGCAGCAGGTGGGCTCGGCGGCGGGACTGTACGACTATCCGGCCAACCGCTTCGTGGCGGGCTTTGTCGGCACGGCCAATGTGCTGGAGGGCGAGGTGCTGCCAACGACAGGCGAGTCGCTGGTCTTCAAGGTGCCGGGCCTGGGCACGCTGACCCTGCCGCGCCCGGCCCAGCCGCCCGTGCCGGGGCGCGCTGCGCTGGCCTTCCGGCCGCACCAGGTGCAGATTGCGGTGCGCGACGATGCGGGCGATGCCTCGCGTGTGTGGGTGGAAGGACAGATCGAGAGCGCCGAATTCCTGGGCGAGTTCTCGCGCTACCGCGTGCGCGTGGGCGAGGTGGCCGTGGTCGCCGACCAGGCGCACTACGCAGGCATTGCCATGTTCCCCATGGGCATGCCGGTGCGCCTGGGCATCGAGCCCACGCAGCTGCGCTACCTCGATGAGTGAACGATGAGACGGCTAGGGATGTTCCCTGAAACCCGGGCCTGCCCGGGCCGCAGGCCCTGGCGCCTGCGCTAGGCTGGCCGCCCATGGAGATGTATCAGCTGCGCGCCTACGTCACGGCGGCCACGCTGGGCAGCGTCACGCGCACGGCCGAGGCCCTGCATCTGACGCAGCCCGCCATCACGGCCCAGATCAAGGCGCTGGAGGAAGAGCTGGGCGTGGCGCTGTTCGACCGGCGCCCGGGCCGCATCAGCCTCACGCGGGCCGGCGAGGCCCTGATGGAGCCCGCCCGGCAGGTGCTGGATGCAGCGGGTCGGCTGCAGGGCCAGGCCCGCGAGCTGCAGGGCGAGGTCACCGGCCAGCTGCTGCTGGGCACGGTGGCCGACCCCGAGGCGCTGCGCCTGGGCTCGCTGCTGCATGGCCTGGTGGAGGCGCTGCCGCTGCTGGACATCAAGACACGCCAGGGCTGGGCCGAGGAGCTGCGCGCGCAGGTCGCGGCCGGCGGCCTGCAGGGCGCGTTCTACATCGGCGCCCACATGCCGCGCGACCTGGGCGCGCTGGTGCTGCAGACACTGCACTACCGCGTGGCGGCGCCGCCCGCGCTGCGCGAGCGCGTCCTGCAATCGGGCTGGAAGGACCTGGCGCAACTGCCCTGGATCGGCGCGCCAGCGCAGCACCATGAGCAGGCCCTGCTGCTGGCGCTGTTCGCCCGCCAGGGGCTGAGCCCCAATCAGATCGTGGAAAGCGATGCCGCCGCCGCGCCCGAGAGCCTGGTGCGCGCCGGCCTGGGCCTGGCGCTGCTGCGCGAGGACCGCGCCCTGGCCGCGGCCGAGCATGGCTGCGTGGCCATCTGGCCGCATGCGCGCGTGTCGGCGCAGCTGGGCTTCATCCACCCGCGCGAGGCCGAGCACGACCCGGCCCTGGTGGCCACGCTGTCGCAGCTGCGCAGGGTCTGGGGGTTGACCGAGGTTCAGGCGGCGGCGCCGCCGCCGGCCTGAGGGGTGCCTGCCTGGACGATGGCCTCGACCAGCGCATCGAGGCTGCCCTGGCGTTCCTGCTCGCCCACCTCGAACAGCTCCAGCACGCCGGTGCCGCGCAGGATGGCGAAGGCCATGGCCGCAAAGCCCTGGGGGCGGGGATGGTGGGCCGCGATCTCGGGGAAGACGTCCAGGAAGCGGGTGTAGAACACGCTGTCCACATGTACCCGGCGCGCGTCCACGCGGTCGAACAGCGAGGGGGAGGCCTTGCAGCCGAAGAACATGCTCCAGGCCGCCTGGTAGTTGGCCGCGCCGAAGATGTTGTCCCAGGCCAGGGTGACGAAGGCCTCGGCACGCTCGCGCAGGGGCAGGGCCTTGTCGGGCCAGACCGTGCCCTGGTCGCTCAGCGGCTCCATGACCTCGATGACCAGCCGCTCCATCAGCGCATCGCGGCTCTCGAAGTGGTGCTGCAGCGCGCCCAGCGACACATCGGCGCCGCGCGCGATGGCCTGCAGCGTGGCGCTCTTGAAGCCGCCCTCGCGCAGCAGCGCCAGGGCGGAGTCGATGATCTTGCGTTGCGTTGTCTCCACACGCTCGGTCTGCGGCGTGCGTGCGCGCCGCTGCGTGGCGGACGTCGTCATGTTCTGGGCTCCAGAGGGCAAAAAAATAATAGTAGATTGTTTTTGTTTGTTGCGGGCGTTCAACCGTTGCCGGAGTGCGGCATGGCGGGCGGCAATGCGTCGATCGCCTTCGCTACTCCTTCTTCTTGGGCTTGTCCATAGGGATAAATTACAAGAAATAATAATTTATTGTTTTTTATAGTTGATACCCATCAACAAGGGGCGCACAAGGCCCCGCATTCCAACAGGCACCCCACGAGGAGACATTGCCGTGAAGACCACCGAAGTGTTCCAACCCCTGCGCCGCCGCGCGCCTTGCTGAGAGCCGGAGCACCCCCTTGATGCACAGTTCTTCTTCGCAGGGCCATCTGGAGCGCAGGCTCAAGAACCGCCACATCCAGCTCATCGCGCTGGGCGGCACCATCGGCACGGGCCTGTTCCTGGGCTCGGCCGGCATCATCGAGCTGGCCGGCCCGTCCGTGCTGCTCGGCTACGCCATTGGCGGGCTGATCATCTTTTTCATCATGCGTTTCCTGGGCGAGATGCTGGTCGAGGAGCCCAACGCGGGCTCGTTCAGCTATTTCGCCAACCGCTACCTGGGCCGCTTCGCGGGCTTTCTGGCGGGCTGGAACTGTGTGGCGCTGTATGTGCTCGTGGGCATGCTGGAGCTGACGGCCGCAGGCAAGTTCATCCAGTTCTGGTGGCCCGGCATACCCACCTGGGTGACGGCGGCGGTGTTCTTCGTGCTGATCAACGGCGTGAACTTCATCAACGTCAAGGCCTATGGCGAGTTCGAGTTCTGGTTCGCGCTGATCAAGATCGTGGCCGTGATGGCCATGATCGGCGCAGGCCTGTATTTGCTGTTCAGCGCCGACCGGCCCGAGCAGACCGTGCGCAACCTGTGGACGCACGGCGGCTTCTTCCCCAACGGCTTCTCAGGCCTGGTGATGGCCTTCGCCTTCATCATGTTCGCCTTCGGCGGCGTGGAGATGCTGGGCTTCGCGGCGGCCGAGACCGACCAGCCGCGCACCGTCATCCCCAAGGCCGTGAACCAGCTGATCTACCGCGTGCTGGTGTTCTACATCGGCTCCATGGCCGTGCTGATGTCGCTGATGCCCTGGACCGACCTGCTGGGCCAGCTCAAGGCCGGCGGCGACACCTACAGCAGCAGCCCCTTCGTGCTGGTGTTCTCGGGCCTGGGCGAGAACGTGGCCGCCCATCTGCTGAACTTTGTGATCCTCACGGCCACGCTGTCGGTCTACAACAGCATGGTCTACAGCAACAGCCGCCTGCTGTACGGCATGGCCAGCGAAGGCAATGCACCGCGCTCGCTGATGCAGGTCAACCGCCGCGGCGTGCCGGTGCGGGCCATCGTCTATCCGGCCATCTTCACGGCGCTGGCCATCGTGCTGAACTATGTGGCGCCGGCCGGTGTGCTGGAGTTGCTGATGTCGCTGATCGTGGCGGCCCTGGTGATCACCTGGACCATCATCATCGTGGCGCACTGGCGCTTTCGCCGGGCGCATGCGGCACGCGGGACCGTGCTGGGCTTTCCCGCACCGGCCGCGCCGCTGACCAATGCCATCTGCCTGGCCGCCATGGCCCTGGTGGTGGGCGTGATGCTGCTGACACCGTCGGTGCGGTCCTCCGCGCTGGCCATTCCGATCTGGGTCCTGGTGGTCTACGGGGCCTATCGCCTCGTGTTCCGCCAACGTCCCACGCCTGTGCTGGAATCCGTACTGGAACCCGCGCACATCCCCCGTTGAAACCTTCAAGGAGAACCAACCATGGCAGACCTGTTCGACAACCCGATGGGCCTGATGGGCTTCGAATTCGTGGAATTCGCATCGCCCACGCCCGGCGTGCTGGAGCCGCTGTTCGAGAAGCTGGGCTTCACGCTGGTGGCCAGGCACCGTTCCAAGAACGTGCTGCTGTACCGCCAGGGAGGCATCAACTTCATCATCAACAATGAGCCGGGACAGGCCGCCTATTTCGCGGCCGAGCACGGCGCCTCGGCCTGCGGCCTGGCCTTCCGCGTCAAGGATGCGCACCAGGCCTACAAGCGCGCGCTGGAGCTGGGCGCGCAGCCCGTGGAAATTCCCACCGGCCCCATGGAATTGCGCCTGCCGGCCATCAAGGGCATCGGCGGCGCGCCGCTGTACCTGATCGACCGCTTCGACGAAGGCAAGTCCATCTACGACATCGACTTCGAGTTCCTGCCCGGCGTGGACCGCAACCCCAAGGGCCACGGCTTCCAGGTGGTGGACCACCTGACGCACAACGTCTACCGCGGCCGCATGACCTACTGGGCGGACTTCTACAGCAAGCTGTTCAATTTCCGCGAGATCCGCTACTTCGACATCTCGGGCGAGTACACCGGCCTGGCCTCCAAGGCCATGACGGCGCCCGACGGCCTGATCCGCATTCCGCTGAACGAGGAATCGCGCCAGGGCGGCGGCCAGATCGAGGAATTCCTCATGCAGTTCAACGGCGAGGGCATCCAGCACATCGCGCTGCTGACGGACAACCTGCTGGACTCCATCGACCAGCTGCAGATGGCCGGCATTCCGCTGCTGACCGCGCCCAACGACATCTACTACCAGAACCTGGAAGGCCGCCTGCCCGGCCACGGCCAGCCCGTGGGCGAGCTGCAGGCGCGCGGCATCCTGCTGGACGGCACGACCGAGGGCGGCCAGCCGCGCCTGCTGCTGCAGATCTTCTCCCAGCCCATGCTGGGCCCCGTGTTCTTCGAGTTCATCGAGCGCAAGGGCAACTACCGCGAAGGCTTCGGCGAAGGCAATTTCAAGGCCCTGTTCGAGTCCATGGAGCGCGACCAGATCAACCGCGGCGTGCTGCAGACCGAGGCACCGCAGGGCGCCTGATCCCGACGGACGCAACGCGCCCGCCCGGCCCTGGCCGGGTGGGCGCGCTGTCGTCAGGGTAAACACGGGCGGCCCTACACTCGGTGCCCATGAATTCCCCCTCGATGCAACCGGTGGCGCTCGGTCAAAGCGCATTGCAAGTCAGCCCCATCTGCCTGGGCACCATGACGTTCGGCGAGCAGGTCGGCGAGGCCGAGGCCTTTGCCATCATGGACCGCGCGCTGGAGCGCGGCGTGGACTTCTTCGACACGGCCGAGATGTATGCCGTGCCCGCACGCGCCGAAACCTGTGGCGCCACCGAAACCATCATCGGCCGCTGGTTCGCCCAGCGCCCCGGCGCGCGCGCCAGGGTCGTGCTGGCCACCAAGGTGGCCGGTCCTTCGCGGGGCATGCCCTGGGTGCGCGAGGGCAAGGGCATGACGGCGGCCGACATCGCCGCCTCCTGCGAAGGCAGCCTGCGCCGCCTGGGCACGGACGTGATCGACCTCTACCAGATCCACTGGCCCGAGCGCAACGTGCCGGCCTTCGGCCAGCTGTACTACGACCCGGCCAAGGAAAGCTCGCAGACCGGCATCCACGAGCAGCTCGAGGCGCTGGGCCGCCTGGTCCGTGAAGGCAAGGTGCGCCACATCGGCCTGTCCAACGAAACGCCCTGGGGCGTGCACGAATTCGTGCGCCTGGCCGAGCAGCACGGCCTGCCGCGCGTGGCCTCGGTGCAGAACGCCTACTGCCTGCTCAACCGCAGCTGGGAAAACGGCATGGACGAAAGCTGCCACCGCCTGGGTGTCTCGCTGCTGGCCTATTCGCCGCTGGCCTTCGGCCTGCTCACGGGCAAGTTCGACGTGCATGCTCCCACCGATCCCGCTGCGCCGCAGGCCGCACGCATTGCGCGCTACGAGTCCGTGCGCAAGCAGCGCTGGGGCCGGCCCGAAGCCCTGGCCGCCGCGCGCCGCTACAACGCGCTGGCGCGCGAGCACGGCATGACGCCCACGCAGCTGGCGCTGGCGTTTTGCTACACCAAGTGGCAGGTGGCCAGCACCATCATCGGCGTGACCTCGGTGGCCCAGCTCGATGAGGACCTGAACGCCTGGGGCACGCAACTGTCGCCCGAACTGCTGTCGGCCATCGACGCCATCCGCTGGGAAGTGCGCGACCCTGCGCAATAGGCCTCGGCCCTGCGCCTTCAGCGGCTGCACTCGCCCTTGAGCGCAGCGGCCGCCAGCATGGGCAGGCTCAGCAGGCCCATGCCGCCGCCCTTGAACTCGCCCTTCATGCAGTCGCCCTGGGCGGCCTCGCGCATGCCGCTGGCCAGCGGGTCCTCGCGCTGCGCAGGGATCTGGGGCCTGACCAGGCCTTGCCGGGCCGCCGACTGCACGGCCTCGCGGCCTGCGGCCGAGTCCAGCAGGCGGCCCATGGCCCTGGCGCTGCGCGCGGCGTCCGGAGCGGCCTCGGTGTCGGCGAGCACAGGCGCTTGCGCGGCGGCTGTCGCGGCCTGCTCCGTGGCCTTTGCAGCCCCTGCGCTTTGCCTTGATGGCGGTGCGACGGCGGCGGTGTCCGGCCGTCGCGTAGGCGCGGGCGCCGCTCCGGGCCGGGCAGCCGCTGGAGCAGGAGAGGGGGCCGGCGTCGGCGTGGAAGTCGGCGTCTCGACCCAGACCACCTGAAGGCGGTGCGCCTCGGCCTGCCCGCTGCCGGGCCGCGCATTGTCCGGGGCCAGACCCTGCCACAGCAGCGCCCCATGAAGCAGCAGCGACAGCAGCAGGCCCGCGATCAGCCGCAGCCGTCCGCTGCTCAAGCCTCGGGCCCTGCCACCCATTCCAGCAGGTCGCCGGGCTGGCACTGCAGTGCCTCGCAGATGCGCTCCAGCGTGTCGAAGCGCACGCCGCGCACCTTGCCGCTCTTGAGCAGGGAAATATTCTGTTCGGTGATGCCGACCATCTCGGCCAGTTCGCGCGAGCGCATCTTGCGGCGCGCCAGCATCACATCGAGGTGGACGATGATGGGCATGGTTCAGTCGCCATCCCGGAATCGGTTGGCGTCGCGAAGGAAGATCACCAGGGTCAGCAGGAATAGGCCCAGCAGCACCAATGCGGCCTCGTACAGGTGCAGCGAGAGCGGGCGCTGGCCGGGGAGCACCATGAGGTGGATCGTGATGGGAACGCCGCTCATACGAATCCCGCGTTCTCGTCGGCGATGCGCCGCGCCTGCAGCATCACATGGGCGATGGAGACCAGCACCACGCCGAGCAGGACCAGCAGGCCATCGTGCCAGTACAGGCCCAGCGTGACGAAGCGCTGCCCTGGCGGATTGCCCATGCTGGCCGCCACCGACATCAGCGCGCGCGTGAAGGGCAGGGCCAGCGCGCCCGCCAGCACCGTCCAGGCAAAGCGCATCAGGGCGTGCTGCGCCTGCTGGCCGAAGACACGGCCCTGCAGGTACTCGCCGAACAGTGTCCACAGCTGGCGCAGCGCATACAGCCCGCAGCCCACGGGCAGCAGGCTGACCAGTGCGGTGCGCCAGCGCGCAGCCATGTCCAGCGGCTGGCCGGGCGGCATGCCCAGCAGGCCTTGCGCCTGGCCCGAAAGATCTTGCGGCGACAGCAGGGCGGCTGCCGGCAGGGCCAGCAGCGCGACGGCACCGAGGGCAATCAGGATGCGCGCCGCCTGGGAGTGGCGCCTCAGGGCGTTGCCCGCGGCGTGGGGCGTATAGTTCATGGCACAGCCTTGTATTGATGAATCGATAAAAAATTATTGTAAAACGATAAAAAATTCATGTCCAAGAGAAACTCTCATGTCAGCGAGACACCGGCCACGCAGCTGCTGCGCGCCCACAAGGTGGAGTTCACCGAGCATCCCTATGAGTACCTGGAACACGGCGGCACCGAGCACAGCGCGGCCAGCCTGGGCCTGGACGAGCACATGGTGGTCAAGACCCTGGTGATGCAGGACCAGGACGCCAGGCCGCTGATCGTGCTCATGCATGGCGACTGCAAGGTCTCCACCAAGAACCTGGCGCGGCAGATCGGGGCCAAGAGCGTGGAGCCCTGCAAGCCCGAAGTCGCCAACCGCCACAGCGGCTACCTGGTCGGCGGCACCTCGCCCTTCGGCACGCGCCGCGACATGCCGGTCTATATCGAAGAGAGCATCCTGGCGCTGCCGCGCATCGCCATCAACGGCGGGCGCCGGGGCTTTCTGGTGCAGCTGGACCCGCAGGTCTGCGTGCGGCTGCTGGATGCACGGCCCGTGCACTGCGCGCTGGCAGAATAGATGCCCTGAAGAAATGAACACGACTTGCGCACACGGGAAGGCGGCCGCCGCCTCCACCGGGTTCGCGCAGGTCCTGATGAAAAACATGTGTCGGCGATCAGGGAGGGCGGGCCATCAGGGCCGGCCGGATCGCGCGCCGGCGCTCCACAGACCGGCCAAGGACTTCAATTGAACGCGCTCTACCCCCTTCTCGCCACCGTGGCGGCCTACCTGATCGGCTCGCTGTCGTTCGCCGTCATCGTCAGCCGGGCCATGGGCCTGAATGATCCGCGTACCTATGGCAGCGGCAACCCCGGCGCCACCAATGTGCTGCGCTCCGGCAGCAAGGCGGCAGCGGCCGTCACCCTGCTGCTGGACGCCGCCAAGGGCTGGCTGCCCGTGGCCCTGGTGCAATGGTTCGGCAGCCGCTTCGGCATGGGCGACGGCACGGTGGCCATGGTGGCGCTGGCTGCCTTCCTGGGCCACCTGTACCCGGTGTTCTTCCGCTTCAAGGGCGGCAAGGGCGTGGCCACGGCCCTGGGCGTGCTGCTGGGCATCAGCGTCTGGCTGGGCCTGGCGGTGGCGCTGACCTGGCTGATCATTGCCGTGTTCTTCCGCTATTCCTCGCTGGCGGCCCTGGTGGCCTCCGTGTTCGCCCCCGTCTACTACCTGCTGTGCAGTGGCGTGGTCTGGTATGCCGAGACACCGATTGCCGCCGCCATCGTCGCCATGGCGGCCCTGCTGATCTGGCGCCACCGCGAGAACATCCAGCGCCTGATGGCCGGCAAGGAATCCAGGCTGGGCAGCAAGAAGGCCGACCCGGCAGCCGCCGCGGCCAAGCCCGGCACGGCCAAAGGCAAGCCGCATTGACCGTCGCCGCCGCGCTGCGCACCACGGGCGCAGCTTGCGTGCGGGGCGTGGCCGGCCGGTCACGCTCCAGGCCCTCTCTTCACTGACGACTCTCTCACATGGCATCCAGTCCATCGCAGCGCGTGTACCGCGCACCATGCCCCGGCTGCGGCGCGCCCGTGGAATTTGCCAGCGCCCAGGCCAGCTATGCCGTCTGCGAGTTCTGCCGCAGCACCGTGGTGCGCCAGGGCGATGTGCTGCAGCGCCGTGGCTCCATGGCCGAGGTCTTCGAGGACTACAGCCCCCTGCGCATCGGCGCCACGGGCCAGATGCTGCGCAACGGCAAGCCCGAGCACTTCACCCTGGTCGGGCGGCTGCAGCTCAAGAGCGAGGCGGGCGCCTGGAGCGAATGGGTGGCCGCGTTCAGCGATGGCGCGCTGGGCTTCCTGAGCGAGGACAACGGCCAGTTCGTCTGGTCCTGGCCCTGGGAGGCCGAGGCCCTGCGCAACGGGCCGTTCAAGGCCTCCGACTGGCTGCTGGGTTCGCAGCGTGTGCTGGGCGGCAAGAGCTTCACGGTCAGCAGCGTGCAGAACGCGCGGCTGGTATCGGCCCAGGGCGAGCTGGCGCAGCTGCCCGAGCCCGGCACACCGTACCGGCTGGTGGAGCTGCGCAGCGAGCAGGGCCAGGTGCTGTCCGTGGACTTCTCCGTCCAGCCGCCCGCGCTGAGCCTGGGCGAGCGCGTGGTGCTGGACGACCTCAGGATGCAGGGGCTGCGCGACGGCGCCTCGCTCAAGGGTGAGCAGGGCCGGCACTTCAACTGCCCAAAGTGCGGCGCTGTGGTGCCCGTGCGCTTTTCCACCACCAAGAGCCTGAGCTGCCCCAGCTGCGGGTCGCTGGTGGACCTGAGCCAGGGCATTGGCAAGGAATTGGCCTATGCGGAACAGAACGAGCCCGTGCGCCCGGCCATCCCGCTGGGCAGCAAGGGTGTGCTGGAAGGCCAGCAATGGCAGGTGGTGGGCTTTCAGCACCGCATGGGCCAGGAGCCTGGCGACGACGAGAGCTTTGGCTGGGAGGAGTACCTGCTGTTCAACCAGAAGGCCGGCTTCGCATTCCTGGTCGATTCCTCCGATGGCTGGAGCATGGCCCGCGTGACCACGGGCGTGCCCAAGCTCTCCAAGAACCGCAGCACGGCCAAGTACATGGGCCGGCAGTACCAGCTTGAATCGCGCTACACGGCCGAGACCACCTACGCCCTGGGCGAGTTCTACTGGCCCGTGCAGCGCGGCCAGACCACGCGCAATGTGGACTATGTGAGCGCAGGCGCGCAGAACAAGGCCTTCCTGGCCAGCGAGACCGAGAGCGGCGAGACCACCTGGTCGCATGGCAGCGCCGTCTCGGCCACCACGCTGGCAATGGCCTTCGGCCTCAAGCAGTTGCGTGACCGCTCGCAGGTCGGTGTGATGTCGGGCAGCCGCTTCGGGCTGTGGACCATCATCATCGGGCTGCTCATCCTCTGGCTGGTGTTCGTCACCTTGCGCGGCTGCGCATCGCGCCCCAACTGCGACCCCAATACCGACGCCAACTGCAACAGCTACACCCGCAGCAGCGGCGGCTCCTGGGGTGGCTACACCTCGGGCGGCAGCCACAAGTAAACAACGGAGAAACTGATCATGAACTTCGACTGGCTCAACCCCGCCGCCTTCTTCGGCTCGATCCTCTATGCGCTGGTAGGCGTGGTGGTGTTCTGGCTGTGCTTCTTCATCATCGACAAGATCACACCCGTGGACATGTGGGCCGAGATCGTCGAGAAGCACAACAAGGCGCTGGCCATGGTGGTGGCCGCCATGTGCCTGGGCATCAGCATCATCGTCGCTGCCGCCATCCACTGAACGGGGCCGCCTGGCCCCCGCATTCCCCATCTCCTGCCGACACGCAGCCCGCCTGAAAAGGTGCGGCTGCGCTGCGCATGGCGGCGTTGCTGCGTCGCAACAAATTCCTTGTCGATAGTGAGTTTGCAAATGATATTCGTTTGCATTCTAAATAAAATCGCCCCCTTCATTCGAAGAGAGGGTTTCCATGACAGACCATCAAGCTGCCCGAAGGGCAAGGCTTTCAGTGGGTGTGACCGCTGGCATCATCACCACCGCGCTGGCGGGCGCGGTCCATGCCCAGGAGGCCGCCCCAGCCGTTCCAGCCGATCCGGCCCAGGCACAGACGCAGACGCAGCCTCAACAGGCCCACACCCTGCCTACGCTGCAGGTCAACGCCTCCCAGTACGACCCTGACGACGTGCGGCCCGAAGGCGTGACCACGGCGACCAAGACCTACCTGGCGCCCAAGGACATCCCGCAGACCATCGACACGCTGGAGGTCAACAAGTACAAGAACTACGGCATCAACGACCTGGCCACCATGCTGGACGGCGTTCCCGGCGTGAACACCAGCTACGACATGCGCGGCGAAGGCGTGTACATCCGAGGCTTCAAGGCCGACGAGAGCGACATCTACCGCGACGGCGTGCGCGAGAGCGGCCAGGTGCGCCGCAGCACCGCCAATGTGGAGCGCATCGAGATCCTCAAGGGCCCGGCCTCGGTGCTCTATGGCCGCAGCGCAGGCGGCGGCGTGGTCAACATGGTGAGCAAGCAGGCGCGTTTCGATGCCAAGAGCAGCATCACGCTGCGCGGCGGCTCCTGGGACAACGTGGGCGGCACCATCGACATCAACCGCGTGCTCAACGAGAACGTGGCCGTGCGACTGACGGCCGACCGCGAGCAGGCCCACAGCTTCCGCGAAGGCATACGCAACCGCAACGAGATGGTCTCGCCCAGCATCCTGGTGGACTCGCGCACGGGCTGGCGCTGGACCGGCCAGTACACCTATGACAACGTCTGGCGCGTGCCCGATCGCGGTCCGGTCTACGACCAGCTGCCGGCCGGTGTCTCCATCCGCAAGGGCTTTGCGGCGCCGGGCGACTATGTGGAAGACCGCCTGCGCGTGCTGCGCTCCGACCTGTCCTACGACTTCAACAACCGCTGGAGTCTGCGCTGGGTGGCCAGCAAGCGCGAGGCCAGCCAGGATTTCGACCACTACTTCGCCGGCACCTATCGTGCCGCGACCGGCAAGATCACGCCCAACTACGCCTGGCAGCAGACCCGCAACACCACGCTGTCCAACACGCTGGACCTGACGGGCAAGTTCAGCACGGGCAGCATCAAGCACGACCTGCTGGTGGGCCTGGAGGCCAGCGAGGAAGAGCGCGCGCCGCGCGTCGGCCAGCCCGGCAGCACCTTCGCCTATGACCCGTTGCAGCCCATCGTCTGGCCCAGCCGTCCGGCGCAGGGCAAGCCGACCCAGGACAACTATCACAAGGGCAAGGGCCAGGCGCTGTACATGCAGGACCTGGTCAGCCTGACCGAGCAGTGGAAGCTGCTGCTGGGCCTGCGCTACGACAGCTATGACTTCCAGAGCACCAACAAGATCGCCAACCTCACGCGCAAGACCGACGGCAACGGCTTCAGCCCGCGCGTGGGCGTGGTGTGGCAGCCGGTGCGCGAGCACAGCTTCTATGCGTCCTGGAACAAGAGCTACTCGCCCTATGGCGGGCGCGGCATCCTGACCGTGGAAACCGCCGTGGGCGCGGTGCCGGACGACGAGCCCCAGTACTCTCGCCAGTCCGAGGTCGGCGTCAAGAGCGACTGGCTGGGCGGCGCGCTGTCCACCCAGGTGTCCGTCTACCAGCTGGAGAAGTACAACATCCGCTACCGCCCCGATCCCGAGAACGATCCCTACACCTGGGCCATCCGGGGCAAGGACCGTTCGCGCGGCATCGAGTTCAGCGCGGCCGGCCGTGTGGCCGGTTCCTGGTATGTGCGCGGCGGCGTGGCCTTCATGCAGGCCAAGGTGGCTGAAGACGCGCAAAATCCCGCCAACGTGGGCCTGTACCTGCGTGACACGGCCAAGCGCAACGGCAACCTGTTCCTGCGCTATGCGCCCAAGGGACCCTGGTATGGCGAAGTCGGCGTGACCTACACGGGCAGCCGCTTCACCAACGCCGCCAACACGGCCCTCCTGCCCGGCTACTCGCGCTGGGATGCGCTGGTGGGCTGGCGCCAGGACGCCTGGACCGTGACCGTGGCCCTGTCCAACCTGTTCGACAAGCAGTACTGGCGCTCCAGCTCCATGCCGGGCGCACCGCGCAGCGTGCTGGTCAGCGCCAACTACCAGTTCTGACGGAACCCCCAGGAGGCGCGCGGCGCCTTCTCCCGTTGCACGGCGCCTCTCGCGCACACGGGGGGCGCATCGCGCACAATACCGGCCGTGCAAACCTCAGCCTCTCTTGCCGGCGCGCAGCCGGCGCGCCCCATCGACATCGCCCTGCTGGTCAGCGTTTTCGTGATCGCGGCCTGCGGCCTGCTCTATGAGTTGGCTGCGGGCGCGCTGGCTTCCTATCTGCTGGGCGATTCCGTCCTGCAGTTCTCCACCATCATCGGCAGCTACCTGTTCGCCATGGGCATAGGCTCCTGGCTGTCGCGCTATTTCGAGGACCACCTGCCTGCGCACTTTCTGCGCATCGAGCTGATGGTGGCCCTGATCGGCGGTGCGTTGCCGGCCACGCTGTTCATTGCCAATGCCTACGCGCCCGGTGCGTTCCGGTTCCTGCTGTACGGCATGGTGCTGGTGGTGGGCACGCTGGTGGGGCTGGAGATTCCGCTGGTGATGCGCATCCTCAAGCGCAATGTGACGCTCAAGGACCTGGTGTCCCAGGTGCTGACCTTCGACTACCTGGGGGCGCTGGCCGTGTCGCTGGCATTTCCGCTGCTGCTGGTGCCCAAGCTGGGCCTGGTGCGCACGGGGCTGCTGTTCGGCTTCATGAACGCGGCGGTGGCGGTGTGGGCGCTGCTGCTGTTTCGGCATGAACTGCGGCGCCCGCGCGCCCATGCCCTGGCCTGCGCGGCCGTGCTGGCCCTGCTGGGCACGGGCATCTGGGGAGCCGACCATCTGACGCGCCTGGCCGACGACCATTTCTACCAGGACCGCATCGTGCTCTCCAGCAGCTCGCCCTACCAGCGCATCGTGGTGACGCAGGGACGCCAGGGCGCGCGGCTGTACCTCAATGGCAACCTGCAGTTCGCGCAAGGCGACGAGTACCGCTACCACGAAGCCCTGGTCCATCCCGTGATGGCCGCGCATGGCGCGCCCAAGCGCGTGGCCGTGCTGGGCGGCGGCGACGGCATGGCCGTGCGCGAGGTGCTCAAGTACCCCTCGGTGGAGTCGGTCACCCTGGTGGAGCTGGACCCGGCCATGACCGACCTGTTCAAGGACAACGCCATGCTGCGCCGGCTCAACGGCGATGCGCTCAGCGATGCGCGCGTGCGCATCGTCAACACCGATGCCTTCCACTGGCTGCAGCAGGACCAGGACACCTTCGACGTCGTCATCGTCGATTTCCCCGACCCGACCAATTTCGCCATCGGCAAGCTGTTCACCAACAGCTTCTATGCCTTGCTGGACAAGCGCCTGGCCGCCAGCGGCTATGCCGTGGTGCAGACCACGTCGCCCCTGATCGCGCGCAAGAGCTACTGGACCGTGGTGCAGACCATCGAATCCATCGGCCTGCAGGCCACGCCCTACCACGCCCATGTGCCCAGCTTTGGCGAGTGGGGCTTCGTCATCGCCAGCCACCGGCCCTGGCGCGAGCCCGATGCACTGCCTGCGGGCCTGCGCTTTCTGAGCGCGCAGACCATGGCGCTGATGTTCGACTTTCCGCTGGACATGGCGCGTGTGCCGGCCGAGGTCAACCGCCTGTCCAACCAGGTGCTGGTCAATACCTACGAACGCGAATGGGGCAGGGTGGAGCGTTGAGCCCCGACCGCCCGTCTTTGTGGAGCCGGCGCCAATGGCTGCAGGGCCTGGCCGGCGGTGCGGCCGCAGGCCTGGCCGGCTGCACGCCAACGCCGCCTCGTCTGGAAGACCTGCCTGGTGGCTTCAGCGGCGTGGCGCTGGAGCGCGGCCATGCCTTGCGCGCGTTCTGGCAGCGATTGGGCCAGGGCCTGGCGCTGCCGGCGCCGGCCGTGGTGCACCGTGCCAACGTGGTGATCGCCGGTGGCGGCATGGCGGGCCTGGCGGCTGCGCGGGCGCTGGAGCTGTCGGGGGTGCAGGGTGTGGCACTGCTGGACACGCAGCCGGCCATGGGCGGAAACAGCCAGGGCGGCAGCATGTCCGGGCTGGCCTGTCCTTTGGGCGCCCACTATCTGCCCTTGCCTGGCGACGATGCATCCGAGGTCCAGGACTGGCTCGAGGCCCTGGGCCTGCGCCAGCGCCGCGCGGGCCGCTGGCAGTACGACGAGCGCCATCTGTGCCACAGCCCGCAGGAGCGCCTGTTCTGGCAGGGCGCCTGGCATGAGGGCCTGCTGCCCGTCGATGGCGTGGCGCCGCGCACGCTGGAGCAGTACGAACTCTTTGCGCGCAGCGTGGCCCAGGAGATGGACAGGGCGCCCTTTGCCATGCCGTCCATCCGTGTCTGGCAGCGCGAGGGCCGGCTGCCCGCCGCCCATGCCGCGCTGGACGGCCAGACCATGCAGGCCTGGCTGGTCCAGCAGGGCATCGATGATGCGCAGCTGATCTGGTATCTGGAGTACTGCTGCCGCGACGATTTCGGCGCGGGCCTGGCGCGGGTGTCGGCCTGGGCGGGCCTGCACTATTTCGCCAGCCGCCACGGCTTCTCGGCCCCGCGCCGCCAGGATGAGCGCACGCCCGAAGACGCGGGTGATGCCGTGCTGACCTGGCCCCAGGGCAATGGCTGGCTGTCGCAGCAACTGGTGGCCGGGCTGGGCTCCACCGACCTGCAGACCGATTGCAGCGTGCTATCCATCGCCGAAGGTGCCGACGGTGTGGAGATCGACGTCTACCACCACGGTCGCCAGCAGCACGAGCGCTGGCTGGCCGCGCGCTGCATCGTGGCCCTGCCCAGCTTCATCGCGGCACGCGTGGTGCGCGATGCGCCGGACTTCCTGCGCGCGGTGGCCGGCCGGCTGGACTGGGCGCCCTGGCTGGTGGCCAACATCCATCTGCAGCGGCCGCTGGCCGACCGGCCCGGCGCCGATCCGGCCTGGGACAACGTGCTGTTTGCCGATCCGAATGCGGGCGGCCTGGGCTATGTGGACGCGGGCCACCAGGGCCTGGACCGGCTCACGCCCCGGCCCACGGTGCTCAGCTACTACCAGGCGCTGGGCGACTGGCCTGACGGGCGCGCCCAACTGCTGGGCCAGCCCTTCGGCTTCTGGCGGGACCGCATCGTCGGCAGCCTGCTCGTCCCCCATCCCGACCTGCTGCACAAGGCCACGCGCATGGAGATCACGCGCTACGGCCACGCCATGGCCATACCCCGGCCCGGTGACCAGCAGCTGCTCAGCCAGGTGGCGCTGCAGTCGCTGCACCGGGGGCGCAGCGCGCTGTGCGCCGGCGAGCGCGTGGCCCTGCTGCCCACGCCGGGCACGCGCCGCCTGTGGTTCGCACATTCCGACTGGGCCGGCTACTCGGTACTGGAGGAGGCCTTCACGCGTGGCCACCATGCGGGCCTGTGGGCTGGCGCGCGGACCTGACACGGGCCGCGGCGCCGGTGTCGCGCGCTTCAGGCGCCAGATCGGTCAGACAGGCCCGGGCATCTGCACCATGCGGTACAGCGACTGGCTGCCGCGTGCGGCCAGCACGCCCAGCTGGGCCAGCGTGCGCGGGTCCAGCTCCAGCGTGATGGCGGCGCGCGCCAGTGCCGAGCGGATGCGGGGGCCGTCCTCGCCTTCATGGATGACGGGCGGGTAGAGGCTGGCGCCGTCGGCGCCGATCACGCTGGCCACCAGCGGCGGCTGCGGCGGCTCGCCACGGCGCAGCACCACGGCGATGTCACCGTTGTCCAGCCGCACATAGGTGCCCGGCGGGCACAGGCCCACGGCGCGCACCAGCGCGAAGCCCACCTCGTCGGAGTAGCGCTGCTGCTGGGTGAGCGCGCGCAGCGACTCGGCGGCGCTGCGGCCTTCGCGTGACTTGCGCGGGCTGATCAGGGCGGCGTAGCGGTCCACCGTGCCCAGGATGCGGACCAGCCGCTGCACGGGCGCCAGCGTGGACAGCGGCTGCTGCGGCACGGCCTCGTGGTGGTGGCCCACCAGCTCCAGCCACAGCGCATCGTTGACGAACAGCCGCGCCAGCAGGGCCTGGCTGTGCAGCGGGTGGCGCTGCACGGCCTGCTGCTGGGCGGGGGTCAGCGGCTCGCGCTGCAGCGCCAGTTCGTCCTGCAGCGCGTTCATGCCGATGTTCATGGTCAGTGCGCCATACACCAGGGTGCGGTGTTCGGACTCGTCCAGGCGCAGCTCGCGCGCCAGCACATGGCACAGGCAGGCGCAGACCAGGGCATGGGAGGCGCTGTAGCCCACGGTGGACGAGCAGGCGCGCTGGAACATCAGGTACAGCGCGGCATCGCTGTCGTGGGCGATCAGCTCCTGCAGCCACAGGTCGATCTGCTGCAGCTTGACCAGGAAGCCCTGCACCTGCAGCGGCGCGGACAGCAGCACGGACAGTGCGGCCTCCAGGTCGGACCACAGGCCCAGCAGGTCTTCGTAGGAATCGTCGGGGCGTCGGCTCATCGTTGGCGGGGGGCGGGAAGCGGGGCGCATGCAGGCCGCATCAGCGCCGCTCCAGCACCATCTCGCTGCCCTGGCGGGTCATCTGGACGTGGGCAAGAAAGCTGTTGCCCAGCAGCACATAGGGCATGGGAAGAGGGGCGACCACGGCGTCCACACCGAAGACCTCGACATCGCCCACGCGCACCGAATCCAGCCGCAGGCGCCAGCCCTGGGCATCGCCGTTGGCGGTGCGCATCATCACCGGCTGGCCCTTGAGAAAGGGCAGGCCCATGCGTTCGGCGTCGGACCGGCCGATGGCGACCGAGCTGGCGCCCGTGTCCACCATGTAGACCATGGTCTTGCCATTGATCTGGCCGCGTTCGATGAAGTGCCCCCGGTTGTCGGCCTTGAGCACCACGCGCCGGCCGAGTGCGGGATCGCCCGCCGCCGCGCCCCGGCCGCCCAGGCTGATGGGCGCCTCGCCCAGGCGCAATGTCTGGCGGCGGCCCTTGATTTCCACCTCGGCCGTGTCACCCGATACCTGCAGCACGCGCACGTCCTGCAGGCTTTCGCCCGCCGCCAGCGCGCGCGGCGTGCCGCCGTCTATGACCAGCAAGGCCTTGCTGCCCAGCACGCCGCTGAGCGCCACGGACTGCGCCGTCGCCGACGGTGGAGCCAGCGCGGCCGCTGCGGCCAGGCTCAGAAGTACGGCACGTAGGTGGCGCATGGGGTGGCTTGTGGCGCAGAGGCGGGTGCCAGGCGATCAGTCGCGGAAGTTGTTGAAGGACAGGGGATGGTCGGCCAGGTCCTTGCGGATCAGGGCCATGGCGGCCTGCAGGTCGTCGCGCTTGGCGCCGGTGACGCGCACGGCGTCGCCCTGGATGGCGGCCTGCACCTTGAGCTTGCTGTCCTTGATCAGCTTTTGCAGCTTCTTGCCCAGCTCGGCCTCGATGCCGTTCTTGACCTTGATGGTCTGCTTGAGCTTGTCGCCGCCGATCTTCTGGGCCTTCTGGATGTCCAGGAAGCGCACGTCCACGCTGCGCTTGGTCAGCTTGTTGCGCAGGATGTCCTCGACCTGCTGCAACTGGAAGTCGGCATCGCCGAACAGCGTGATTTCCTTGTCCTTGAGCTCGATGGCGGCCGAGGTGCCCTTGAAGTCGAAGCGTGTGCCGATTTCCTTGGCGGTGTTCTCCACGGCGTTCTTCACTTCGACGAAGTCGGCTTCGCACACGGTGTCAAAAGAAGGCATGGCAAATATTTCCTGTAAATGTTCTGAAAAAGTACCGCAGCGCGCGGCCGGGCGATGCGGGCGCGGGGCCGGCGGCGCAGGGAGGCGGTGCGACAATCCGGTCGATGTTAGTCGAGAAAAATGTTCCGCTGCAGCATTGCAACAGCTTCGGCATCGCCGCCCGTGCCCACACCCTGGTGCGCGTGCGCAGCGACGAGGACGTGCGCCATTTCCTGGCCGATCCGCTGTGGGGCCGCCAGCCCGTGTTCGTGCTGGGCGGCGGCAGCAATGTGGTGATCACGGGCGACGTCGATCCCGTGGTCCTCAAGATGGAGATAGCGGGCATGCGCCTGCTGCGCGAGACCGATCGCCACTGGATCGTCGAGGCCGGTGCCGGCGAGCGCTGGCACGACCTGGTGGCCTGGACCCTGTCGCAGGGCTACGGCGGCCTGGAGAACATGGCGCTGATTCCCGGCACCGTGGGCGCGTCGCCGGTGCAGAACATCGGCGCCTACGGATTGGAGCTGCAGGACCGCTTCGAGTCGCTGGATGCCATCGACCTGGCCACGGGGGAGTCCTTCACGCTGGATGCCGCGCAATGCGCCTTCGGCTACCGCGACTCGGTGTTCAAGCATGCGCCGGCCGAGCCCACGCCCGTGGCGCGTGCGCGCATGAGCGGCGTGCCGCCGCGCGGCATGGGCCTCAAGGGCCGCGCCGTGATCACGCGCGTGCGCCTGGCCCTGCCCAAGGACTGGAAGCCCGGCCTGGGCTACCTGGACCTGCAGCGCCGCCAGGCCGAGGCGGGCGTGGCCGAGCCCACGGCCCGCCAGATCTTCGACTGGGTGTGCGAGATCCGCCGCGCCAAGCTGCCCGATCCGGAGCACATCGGCAACGCGGGCAGCTTCTTCAAGAACCCGACGGTGACGCCCGAGCAGTGCGCCGACATCATTGCGCGCGAGCCCCGCATCGTGCACTACCCCATGGACGACGGCTCCATCAAGCTGGCCGCCGGCTGGCTGATCGATGCCTGCGGCTGGAAGGGCAAGTCCATGGGCCGCGCCGGGGTGTATGACAAGCAGGCCCTGGTGCTGGTCAACCGGGGCGACCGGCACAGCGTGGACAGCAGCGTCACGGGCGGCGAGGTCATGACGCTGGCCGGAGCGATACAGACCAGCGTCTACGAGCGATTCGGCATCCGCCTGGAGCCCGAGCCCGTCGTGGTCTGAGCGGCCTTGGGCGGTCCTTGGGCGGTTCTTGAGGGGCACGGCGGCAAAAAAACAGCGGCCCGCAGGGCATTGCCGCCTGCGGGCCGCTGCGCATCAGCGCCTCAGTGGGCGGAGTGACTGCGCCAGTCCATATAGTCCTTGTCGGTCATCAGCACCCACAGCGCGAGCACCAGCACCACGATGCCCGACACCACGGCATTGCGCATGGCGTCCATCTGGCCGGCAAAGCCCAGCACCCAGGGCGAGATCACCATCCACAGACCCAGCAGGCCTTCGGTCCATTCCTCCCACGCGCGGGGCATGAAGATGGCTCCCAGCGCAGCGGCAATCAGCGCCAGTCCGATGACCACGCCGTTGGCCGTGGGCGCCATCTGGTCCTGGAACCCCAGCACCCAGGGCGAGACTGCCAACCAGACTCCCAGCAGGACGTTGAGCGGGTCCTGCCAATGCTTCATGTATTTCATGGCTGCACCTCCTGCCGCCACGACGAATGAGGGCGGCAGCTGGTTGGATCAAGGGCGCAGCATGCAGGTTCCATGAGGATTTTTGCGAAAGTGCATGCTTACCATGGCATCTCGCCCTTGTTCACCTTGGCGCCGATGTCCAGCGACAGCGCCATGCCGGCCTGCGGGTAGGCCTGCTTCATGGCACCGATCAGCTCGGCGCTGTTGCCCGCCTTGGCGGCGGCGGCCTCGAAACGCTGGAGATAGTCGCGTGTATAGGCGATGGCGCTGGCGTCCATGGCCGTGCCGGCCTGCATGTGGCCGGGCACGACGACAGCGGGCTTGAGGGCCTGCATCTCGTCCAGCTGCGCCAGCCAGGCCTTGCGCTCGGCGCTCTTTTGCGTGTCCGCCGTCCAGACATGCAGGTTGCCGAACACGCCCACGTTGCCGACGATGGCCTGCAGCGCAGGCACCCAGACATAGGGGCGGTGGGCCAGCGGGCCGGTGGTGCCGCGCAGCTCCAGCGCCTGGCCGTCCACCATCACCGTATTGCCTTGCAGGGCCTCGGGCAGCACGGGATGGCTGGGGGCGTTGGCGCCCATCTTGGGGCCCCAGAAGGCCAGCTTGCCCTGCAGCTTGGACTCGATCTTCTCGCGCACGGCCGGCGTGGCCACCACCTTGGCCTGCGGGAACAGGCTCTTGAGCACTTCGGCGCCGAAGTAGTAGTCGGGGTCGGCATTGCTGATGAGGATGGTGGTCAGCTGCTTGCCGCTGTCCAGCACGTTGGCGGCAATGCGCAGGCCGTCGGCGCGGGTGAAGCCGCTGTCCACGACCACGGCCTCCTTGGCACCGGTGATCAGGGTGGAGGTCACGGCAAAGCTGTGTTCGTCGGCCTGGTAGACCTTCATCTGCAGCGGGGCGGGCGCCTGGGCGTGGGACAGGCCGGCCGACAGGGCCAGGGTGAGCGAAAGCAAGGTGGTGCGAAGCATGTCGATTTCCTTTGAAAAAAGCACAAGACAGAAACGGGTGGCAGCGCCGTGCTGCCATGGGTGGTACTTTAGTTTTTGAAATCGAGCAGATAAACGGCAGAATATGCGCTTGTTTGTTGCAGAAATCGAGCATATCCATGGACCGATTGCTGGCGATGCAGGTGTTTGCCACGGTGGCCGAATGCGGCAGCTTCACGGCGGCGGCCGAGCGGCTGGACCTGTCGCGCGCCATGGCCACGCGCCATGTGGAGTCGCTGGAGCAGTGGCTGGGCGCGCGCCTGCTGCACCGCACCACGCGCCGTGTCTCGCTCACCGATGCCGGTGCGCAGTGCCTGCGCTACAGCCAGCAGATGCTGGCCCTGGCCGATGAGGTGCAAGGCGAGATGCGCGCCGGCGACAGCCAGTTGCGCGGCCTGCTGCGCGTGACCTGCAGCATGTCCTTCGGCCATGCGCAGATGGCGCCGGCCATTGCGCAGTTCATGCGGCTGCACCCGCACCTCAAGATCGACCTGCTGGTGGACGACGGCGCGCTGGACCTGGTGCAGCAGCGCATCGACCTGGCCATACGCATCAGCGCCGATCCGGGCGCCGCACTCATCGGCCGGCCGCTGGCCGTCTGCGAATCGGTGCTGGTGGCCTCGACCGCCTATCTGGATGCGGCTGGCCGGCCGCAGGCACCGGCCCAGCTGCAGGCGCACCGCTGCCTGGGACACATGCGCGTGGGGCGCAATGTCTGGCAATTGACTCGCCGTGACGATGAAAGCGATGAGCAGCAGATCGCCGTCACCACCTGGTTCAACGCCAACGAAGCCACCGTGCTGGCCGCCGCTGCCGTCGAAGGCGCCGGCATTGCCTTGCAGCCAACCTACCTGGTCCAGCCCATGCTGCAAAACGGCCAGCTGGAGCTGGTGCTGCCCGACTGGCGCCCGCAGCCGCTGACCGTGCATGCGCTGTACAGCTCGCGCCGCCATCTGCCGGTGGCCGTGCGGGCGCTGCTGGATTTTCTCGTGCAGCGTTTCGAGGGCGCGCACTGGTAGCAGGGGCGTAAAAAAGCCGCCTTGCGGCGGCTTGTGGGATGAAAGTGTGCGATTTTCTGGCCCATGGCGTCGCGTGCTTGGCGGGCGCGTCCCATGCCAGGGACGCCGAGCAAGGGCCGCCCCGCAGCGAGGGCGTCGTCCCCCTCCCTCGCGAAGCGAGTAGAGAGGCGCCGTGCAACGGGGGGAAGCGGCGTCAGCCGCTCAGGGGGTGTAGGTCATTCCTTGCCGCCCAATTGGGGCAGGGCGGTGCTGGTGCCCAGGGACAGCAGGCCGGCCTTGGCGTAGATGGCCAGCTTGTCGCGGGTGTCCATCAGGTCCAGGTTGCGCATGGTCAGCTGGCCGATGCGGTCGGCGGGGCTGAAGGGCGCGTCCTCGACCTTTTCCATCGACAGGCGCTCGGGCGCGTAGGTCAGGTTGGGCGATTCGGTGTTCAGGATGGAGTAGTCATTGCCGCGGCGCAGCTCCAGCGTCACGGTGCCGGTCACGGCGCGGGCCACCCAGCGCTGGGCGGTTTCGCGCAGCATGATGGCCTGCGGGTCGAACCAGCGGCCCTGGTACAGCAGGCGGCCCAGGCGCAGGCCGTTGATGCGGTACTGCTCGATGGTGTCCTCGTTGTGGATGCCGGTCACCAGGCGCTCGTAGGCGATGTGCAGCAGGGCCATGCCGGGGGCCTCGTAGATGCCGCGGCTCTTGGCTTCGATGATGCGGTTCTCGATCTGGTCGCTCATGCCCAGGCCGTGGCGGCCACCGATGCGGTTGGCTTCCAGGAACAGCTCCACGGGATCGGCGATTTCCTTGCCATTGAGGGCCACGGGGCGGCCTTCTTCGAAGGTCACCGACACTTCCTCGGCCTTGACCTCGACCTCGGGCTTCCAGAACGCCACGCCCATGATGGGGTTGACGATGCGGATGCCGCTGTTCAGGAACTCCAGGTCCTTGGCCTCGTGCGTGGCGCCCAGCATGTTGCTGTCGGTCGAGTAGGCCTTCTCGGCGCTCATCTTGTAGCCGAAGCCTTCCTTGGTCATGAAGGCCGACATCTCGGCGCGGCCGCCCAGCTCGTCGATGAAGGTCTGGTCCAGCCAGGGCTTGTAGATCTTCAGCGCGGGGTTGGTCAGCAGGCCGTAGCGGTAGAAGCGCTCGATGTCGTTGCCCTTGAAGGTCGAGCCGTCACCCCAGATGTTGACGTCGTCTTCCTTCATGGCGGCCACCAGCATGGTGCCGGTCACGGCACGGCCCAGGGGCGTGGTGTTGAAATAGGTGATGCCGCCCGTGGAGATGTGGAAGGCGCCGGCCTGGATGGCGGCAATGCCTTCGCCGGCCAGCTGCGCGCGGCAGTCGATCAGGCGGGCCTGCTCGGCGCCGTACTCCATGGCCTTGCGGGGGATTTCGTCGTAGTCGGCCTCGTCGGGCTGGCCCAGGTTGGCCGTGTAGGCGTAGGGCAGGGCGCCCTTGTTCTTCATCCAGCGCAGGGCGGCGCTGGTGTCCAGGCCGCCCGAGAAGGCGATGCCGACCTTTTGGCCGACGGGGACGTTTTGCAGGATGGTTTCCATACGATGCTTCTCTCAATAACGATGGCGGCTGGCGTGCGGGACGCGGCTGCCGGAAAACACGGAAGGTGCCTGGGCGCCGTCAGGGCGAATGCGTCGGTCTGCCCAGGCGCTCAGGCGCTCTTAGGCGTAGTGGCAGATGTAGTGGTAGGCCTCGGTCACGCGGATGTCGAACTTGGAGTTCGCAGGCACCTGGAAGGACTCGCCGGCCTTGGAGGTCAGCCACTGGTCCGAGCCGTCGAGCTTGTACTCGCAGGAGCCGGCCACGCATTCCATGATCTCGGCGGCGGCCGTGCCGAAGGTCAGCTGGCTGGGCAGCACCACGCCGGCAGACTTCTTCGTGCCATCGGCCAGCGTGAAGCCGTGGCTGATGCATTTGCCGTCGAAATAGACATTGGCCTTGGTGGTCAGGGTGATGCCAGAGATGGTTTCGGTGGTCATGGAAGCTGGGCAGAGGGTGGACTAAACCGCCCATTTTAGGCCAGCACCCGGCCGCTGCCCGTACCTGCTGGCCGCCGCCATGCAAAAAGCCCCTTGTCGGGGCTTTGCATGCGCAGGTCCGTCTCAGCGGCGCCAGCCGTGGCGGTAGCCGCCGCGCCAGCCGTGATAGCTGGGGCGCGAGGCGTAGTACACGCCGGCAGCAAGGGCTGCTCCAATCACCACGGGAGCCACATAGTCACCGGCCGAATACACGGGCTGCACAGGCTGGGGGGCGTAGTAGCCACCGCCGTCGTAGTAGTTGTTCTGGTAGACCACGGGCGGCGGCACGGGTGCGGTGGAGTACGCGGCCTGGGGCGGCTGGTTGGTGCCGTAGTAGCCGTTGCTGCCATAGGCCGCGCTGTTGGCGGCGGGCTGCACGCTCAGCGCGATCCAGTCCCCGGGCGGCGTGGTGGTACGCGTCGTGTAGTTGCGGCCTGCGTACTCGTAGACCACGTCATAGGCCACGGCGCGGTTCTGGTAGTAGGTCTGGGTGGTGCAGTTGCGCACCGTCTGGTACTGGGGCTGGCCCGTGGCCTCGGCCTGGTTGCCCAGCATAGCGCCGCCGATCACGCCGGCCGCCGTGGCGGCCGCGCGTCCGCCGCCATGGCCGATGGCATTGCCGACCACGCCGCCCGCCAGGGCACCCAGAACGGCGCCCGCGCCCGAGGTGCGCTGGCCGGTATAGACGTTTTCATCGCGGCAGACCTGCTGGGGCACGGCCACCTGCTGGGTCACCGGGGTCACCGACAGCACCCGGCCTTGCTCCTGGGCCAGGGCCACGGTGGCGGTCGTGGCCGCCAGCGTCAAAAGAACCAGGGATTTCATGATTGCACTCCTGTTGCGCTGGCGGTATTTCCTGCCAGGCTCCATGCAAGTGTATTCCTCGGGCCTGGAAAGCAGTTTGCGGTCGCGTAAATCCACGTAATAAGCTGTTCCAGGCCTGATGGCAGAGTCAG
This sequence comes from Delftia sp. PX-1, assembly GCF_055797465.1. Lineage (NCBI taxonomy): Bacteria > Pseudomonadati > Pseudomonadota > Betaproteobacteria > Burkholderiales > Comamonadaceae > Delftia > Delftia sp. PX-1. The sequence goes on along the minus strand of NZ_CP184763.1, from coordinate 4,852,575 downwards.
CGCTTGCCCCCGTGGGCCATCTCTGCCCAGGCGTCGGGCGCAAAACCCACGGTGATGCGTCCCTGCGGCCATTGGACGACCGGGCGCTTGATGACGCTGGGCTGCTGCTGCATGAGGGCTGCGGCACCGGCCGCATCCTGGGCGGCGGCCTGGGTGTCGGCATCGAGCTTGCGCCACGTCGTGCCTTGGCGGTTGAGCAGCTTTTCCCAGCCGACAGCCTGCATCCAGGCGGGCAACTGCTCGGCGGGAACACCCTGCTTCTTGAAGTCGTGGAATTCGTAGGCGATGCCCTGGTCGGTGAGCCAGGCGCGGGCCTTCTTGACGGTGTCGCAGTTGGGAATGCCGTAGAGCGTCACAGTGTTTGCAGTGGTCATGATTGGTTGCAGTTGCCGCAGTCAATGGATGGCGAGGACCCCATAAGGACACTGTCCCTGGGTAACAATAGCGCGCAGTATGCACACCTCATTTCCCACATTGGATGCATGGCTCGCCTATTGCGAGCGCCTGCACCCCAAGAATATTGCGCTGGGCCTGGATCGCGTGCGCGAAGTTGCCCAGCGCCTGGACCTGCGTTTCGACTGCCCCGTGATCACGGTTGCGGGCACCAACGGCAAGGGCTCGACCTGCGCCATGCTGGAGGCCGTGGCGCTGCAATCGGGCTTTCGCCCCGGCGTCTACACATCGCCGCATCTGGTGCATTTCGAGGAACGCTGCCGCGTGGGCGGCGAGATCGTGAAGGCCGCCGAGCTGCTGCCGCAGTTCGAGGCCGTGGAGCAGGCGCGCGTGCAGGGCACGGAAGTGGCGCTCACCTATTTCGAATTCACCACGCTGGCCATCCTGCGGCTGATGAGCCAGTCCAGGCTGGATGTGGCGATTCTCGAGGTGGGCCTGGGCGGGCGGCTGGATGCCACCAATGTGATCGACGCCGATTGCGCCGTCATCACCAGCATCGACATCGACCATGTGGAATTCCTGGGGCCGGACCGCGAGAGCATCGGCCGCGAGAAGGCCGGCATCATGCGCGCCGGCCGGCCTGTGGTGGTCAGCGATCCCATGCCGCCGCAAAGCGTGCTGGACCATGCACAGGCCATTGGCGCCGATCTCTGGCGCCTGGGCCAGGACTTCAATTTCTCGGGCGACAAGCAGCAGTGGGGCTGGGCCGGACGCGGGCGGCGCTATGCCGGTCTGGCCTATCCGGCGCTGCGCGGCGCCAACCAGCTGGTCAATGCATCGGGTGCGCTGGCCGCGCTCGAGGCCATCCGCAGCCGCCTTCCGGTCACGGCCCAGGCCGTGCGCACGGGGCTGGCCATGGTCGAGCTGCCGGGCCGTTTCCAGATCATTCCGGGCCAGCCCACGCTGGTGCTGGACGTGGCGCACAACCCGCATTCGGTGGCGGCGCTGACGGCCAACCTCGATGCCATGGGCTACTTTCCCTGCACGCATGCGGTCTTCGGCGCCATGCACGACAAGGACCTGGCGCCCATGCTGGCCAGGATTGCCCCGTTGATCGACCGCTGGTATCTGACCGACCTGCCCACGCCGCGCGCCGAGAGCGCCGAGGTGCTGCGCCAGAAGATCGAAGCCCTGCCGCCCGCGCCGGGCGTGCCGCGCGAGATCTCGCTGGCCACCTTCGCAAACCCGCAGCTGGCGCTGGATGCCGCGGTTCTTGCAGCAGGTCCCACTGATAGAATCGTGGTCTTTGGCTCGTTCTTCACGGTGGGCGGCGTGCTGCAGGACGGCCCGCCCCGGCTGAACGCCAAGCATCTGGGCACCTGAATCCAGTGATCCGCACCGCAAACGGCCATCGTGGCTGCCTGTGGTGGCCGATCTGAACGAGTCCGCACTCCATGGCATTTTTCAATTTTCGTTGGCCCGGCAAAAAAGACGACGGTGATTCGTCGTCCGCATCGAGGCGGCCCACACGGCTGGGACAGGCGGAAAGCGTCGATGTCATGCGCCGCCGGGCGCGCCACCGCCTCATCGGCGCGGCCGTGCTGGTCCTGGCGGGCGTGGTGGGATTCCCCCTGCTGTTCGACACCCAGCCGCGTCCGATTCCCGTGGACATCCCCATCGAGATTCCCGACCGCGACAAGGTCGCTCCTCTGGTCGTGCCCGGCGCCAATGCCGTGGACGCCCATCCGCACCAGGGCGCCGCATCCCCGGCAGGCCGCGTGCCGGCCCAGGCCTCGCTGGGCGCCGACGAGGAAGAGGTTCCCATGGGCAGGCCTTCCGTGCCCGTGGCGCCGGCCGTCTCGCAGGTGGCTCCGGTCAAGCCGGAAGCAAAGCCCGAAACCCGGCCCGAGGCAAAGCCTGAGCCCAAGCCCGCCGCCAAGCCTGAGACCAAACCCGAGCCCAAGCCGGAACCCAGGCCCAAGCCCGAGCCGGCCAAACCCGAACACAAGCCGGAGCCCAAGCCCGAACCCAAACCCGAGCCGAAGCCAAAGCCCGAACCCAAGCCCGAGCCGTCCAGGAGCGACGACGCCGCGCGTGCCCGGGCCCTGCTGGAAGGTCGCAGCGCGCCGGCGGCGCCGGCGGCTGCTGCGGCGACGGACGAGCGCTTCATCGTGCAGGTCGGCGCCTTCTCCGATGCCGGCAAGGCCCAGGAAATCCGCGCCAAGCTGGAGCTGGCGGGCCTGAAGACTTTCACGCAGGTGGTGGACACCAAGGACGGCAAGCGCACGCGTGTGCGTGTGGGCCCGTTCAACGGCCGTGCCGAAGCCGACAAGGCGGCGGCGCGCGTCAAGGCCCAGGGCCTGCCGGCGTCGGTGCTCAAGCTCTGAGGCGGTGACGTACATCTTGCAAAGCAGCACAGGCGCACAGAGATAGCGTATGTCCACGGTGGACTGGGTTTTGCTGGCCTGCGTGCTGGCATCGATGCTGCTAGGCGCCTGGCGCGGGCTGGTGTATGAGGTGCTGTCGCTGCTCGGCTGGCTGGTGGCCTTTGTCGTGGCCCGCATCTGGGCGGCCGACGTGGCGCTGTGGCTGCCCATGCAGGACTGGGACATGCAGCTGCGCTATGCCGCAGGCTTTGTGCTGTTGTTCGTGCTGGCGCTGTTCGGCTGGGGCCTGGTGTCCTGGCTGTCGCGCCGGCTGATCGAGGCGGTGGGCCTGAGGCCCGTGGACCGCACGCTGGGCGCGCTGTTCGGCGTGCTGCGCGGGGCGCTGCTGGCCCTGGTGGCAACGATGGTGATCAGCTACACGCCGCTGCACCAGGGACAGTGGTGGCAGGATTCAGCCCTGGCGCCGTGGCTGATGCAGGCGCTGGCTGCGGTTTTGCCGCAGCTGCCGCAGGAATGGGGACGCTATCTGCCGGCTGCATGACAAGGCGCTGCAGCGCAGGAGTCGGCTGGCAGAAACAGTTTGGATAGAGAAATCGGGCGCAGGCGTGGCCAATGGGTGGCTGCTACGGCCCAGACAGCGAAGGGCGACCTTCGCAAACGGATGGAACGCAACTATGTGTGGAATCGTTGGTGTAGTCAGCACCGCGCCCGTGAATCAACTGATCTATGACGCCCTGCTGCTGCTGCAGCACCGTGGCCAGGATGCCGCCGGCATCGTGACCCAGCAGGAACGCAAGTTCTTCATGCACAAGGCCAAGGGCATGGTGCGCGACGTGTTCCGCACCCGCAACATGCGCGCCCTGCCGGGCACGGTGGGCCTGGGCCAGGTGCGCTACCCGACGGCCGGCAACGCGACCAGCGAGGAAGAGGCCCAGCCCTTCTACGTGAACGCGCCCTTCGGCATCGTCATGGTGCACAACGGCAACCTCACCAACGCCAAGCAGCTGCGCGAGGAACTGTCGGACACCGACCACCGCCACACCAACACCGAGAGCGACTCCGAAGTCCTGCTCAACGTGCTGGCCCACGAGCTGGCCCGCGCCAGCAGCGGCGCACCGCTCAAGAGCGAAGACGTCTTCCAAGCCGTCAGCGCCGTGCACAAGCGCATCAAGGGCTCGTACGCCGTGATCGCGCTGATTGCGGGCTACGGCCTGCTGGCCTTCCGCGACCCCTTCGGCATCCGTCCCCTGTGCATGGGCCGCAGCGCCGACGGCACGGTGATGCTGGCCAGCGAATCCGTGGCCCTGGAAGGCACGCTGCACCAGCTCGAGCGCGATGTCGCTCCGGGTGAAGCCGTGTTCGTGCACAGCGACGGCCAGGTCGAAACCCGCCAGTGCGCCGAAAAGAGCGAGCTGCACCCCTGCGTGTTCGAGTACGTGTACCTGGCCCGTCCGGACTCGGTGCTCGACGGCATCTCCGTCTACCAGGCGCGCCTGAACATGGGCGAGACGCTGGCCAAGCGCGTGGTCTCCACCGTGCCGCCCAACGAGATCGACGCCATCATCCCGATTCCGGAATCCAGCCGGCCCAGCGCCATGCAGCTGGCCCAGCTGCTGGGCATCCCCTACCGCGAAGGCTTCGTCAAGAACCGCTACGTGGGCCGCACCTTCATCATGCCGGGCCAGGCCTCGCGCAAGAAATCCGTGCGCCAGAAGCTCAACGCCATCGGCAGCGAGTTCAAGGGCCGCAAGGTGCTGCTGGTGGACGACTCCATCGTGCGCGGCACCACCTCCAAGGAAATCGTGCAGATGGCGCGTGACGCCGGCGCCGTCAAGGTCTACCTGGCCTCGGCCGCTCCTCCGGTGCGCCATCCCAACGTCTACGGCATCGACATGCCCACGCGCGCCGAACTGGTGGCGCATGGCCGCACGGTCGAGGAAATCCGCCAGGTCATCGGCGCCGACGCGCTGATCTACCAGGACGTGGCCGCCATGAAGCAGACCGTGGGCAAGATCAATCCGCAGGTGCAGGGCTTCGAGGCCTCGTGCTTCGACGGCGTCTACATCACGGGCGACATCTCCGAGGACGAGGTCACGGCGCTCAACGAGGGTCGTAACCGGGGCGGGGAGGAAGAGGCCAGCGATGCGTCGCGCCTGTCCCTGCCCAATGCCCAGGAAGCCTGAGCGCCAGGGCATTCAGTGACAATGTCGGGCGGGCCTGTGGCCCGCCTTTTTTGACAAATGAGCTAAAAGCGCTGGTGCTGGAGCGTCCAGGGCCGCAAGGCCCTGGAAGCCGCCAGGTGACAAGTGCTTCTAGCTCCTTTTTTCCGGGCACCGCCACCGCTGGCGGGCTGCGCCCGATCCCCAAGGACCATCAACGTGACCAACAAGACACTTCCCGAAGGCCTGCATCCCGATACGCTGGCCCTGCGCGTGGGCGTGGAGCGAAGCCAGTGGGGTGAGCACAGCGAAGCCCTGTACATGACCAGCAGCTTCGTGCAGCCCGACTGTGCAACGGCCGCACGCCGCTTCGCCAATGAAGAGCCCGGCTACACCTACAGCCGCACCTCCAACCCCACGGTCACCAGCTTCGAGCAGCGCCTGGCCGCCATGGAGGGCACGGAATGCGCGGTGGCCACGTCCACGGGCATGTCGGCCATCTTGCTGGTGGCGCTGACCACGCTCAAGGCCGGCGACCATGTGATCTGCTCGCAGTCCATGTTCGGCTCCACCATCAAGCTGCTGGGCGGCGAGATGGCGCGCTTCGGCGTGGAGACCAGCTTTGTCTCGCAGACCGATGTGCAGGCCTGGAGGGCGGCCATCCGTCCCAACACGCGCCTTCTGTTCGCCGAGACGCCGACCAACCCGCTGACCGACCTGTGCGACATCGCCGCGCTGGCCGAGCTGGCGCACGCCCATGGCGCGCTGCTGGCCGTGGACAACAGCTTTGCCTCGCCCGTGCTGCAGCAGCCTGCCAAGTTCGGCGCCGACCTGGTCGTGCACTCCGGCACCAAGCTGCTGGACGGCCAGGGCCGTGTCATGTCGGGCGCCGTCTGCGGCACGACGGCACTGGTGGACAAGGTCATGGGCACCTTCCTGCGCAGCGGCGGCCTGAACCTGGCACCGTTCAACGCCTGGGTGGTGCTCAAGGGGCTGGAGACGCTGTCCCTGCGCGTGAAGGCGCAAAGCGCCTCCGCGCTGGAGCTGGCCACCTGGCTGGAGGCCCATCCCAAGGTCGCCCGCGTCTACTACCCGGGCCTGGCCAGCCACCCGCAGCACGAGCTGGCCATGCGCCAGCAAAACGGCATGGGCGGCGGCGTGCTGTCCTTCGACGTGGTGGGCGAGGGCGCCGAACAGCTGCGCGCCAACGCCTTCCATGTGGCCGACAGCACCCGGGTGTGCTCGATCACGGCCAACCTGGGCGACGTCAAGACCACCATCACCCATCCGGCCAGCACCTCGCATGGCCGCCTGAGCGAAGAGCAGCGCCGTGCCGCCGGCATCGGCCAGGGCCTGCTGCGCATCTCCGTCGGACTGGAATACCTGGGCGACCTCAAGAACGATCTCTCCCGCGGACTGGATACCCTGCAATGACACAAAAAGTACGTACCCGTTTTGCCCCGTCTCCCACGGGCTTCATCCACCTGGGCAACATCCGCTCGGCCCTGTATCCCTGGGCCTTTGCGCGCGCCACGGGCGGCGATTTCATCCTGCGCATCGAGGACACCGACGTGGAGCGCTCCACCCAGGCCTCGGTGGACGTGATCATCGAAGGCATGGCCTGGCTGCAACTGGACCATGACGAAGGTCCGTTCTATCAAATGCAGCGCATGGACCGCTACAAGGAGGTGCTGGCCGGCCTGCAGGCTTCGGGCCATGTCTACCCCTGCTACATGAGCGTGGAAGAACTCGACGCCCTGCGCGAGCGCCAGATGGCCAACAAGGAAAAGCCGCGCTACGACGGCACCTGGCGCCCTGAGGAAGGCAAGGTGCTGCCGCCCGTGCCCGAAGGCGTGCGTCCCGTGCTGCGCTTCAAGACGCCGAAGGGCGGCATCGTGGCCTGGGAAGACAAGTGCAAGGGCCGCATCGAGTTCCAGAACAGCGAGCTGGACGACCTGGTGATCGCGCGCCCCGATGGCACGCCCACCTACAACTTCTGCGTCTGCGTGGACGACATGGACATGGCCATCACCCATGTCATCCGTGGCGACGACCACGTCAACAACACGCCGCGCCAGATCCACATCTTCGAGGCCCTGGGCGCCAGCGTGCCCGTGTTCGCCCATCTGCCCACCGTGCTCAACGAGCAGGGCGAGAAGATGAGCAAGCGCAACGGCGCCAAGGCCGTCACCCAGTACCGCGACGAAGGCTACCTGCCCGACGCCATGGTCAACTACCTGGCCCGCCTGGGCTGGAGCCATGGCGACGACGAAATCTTCAGCCGCGCCCAGTTCCTGGAGTGGTTCAACCTCGACCACCTGGGCCGCAGCGCAGGCCAGTTCGACGAGGCCAAGCTGCGCTGGGTCAACGCCCAGCACCTGAAGGCCCTGGACGATGCGGCCCTGGCAGAGCTGGTGCGCCCCTTCGTGCTCAAGACCGGGCTGGACCAGGCCCTGCTCGACGCAGACGACCGCCTGCCGCGCATCTGCGCCCTGTTCAAGGACCGCTGCGAAACCCTGGTCGATCTGGCCGGCTGGGTGCGCCTGTTCTACGTGGACGCCTTCGACCGCAACGCCGAAGACCTGGCAAAGCACGTGACCGACGCCGTGGCGCCCGCCCTGGACGCCTTCGCCGAAGGCATCGCCTCGGTGGAGTGGAGCAAGGAAGCCATTGCTGCCCTGATCAAGGAAGTGCTCAAGGCCCAGGGCCTGAAGATGCCGCAACTGGCCATGCCGGTGCGCGTGCTGACGCTGGGCACAGCGCACACGCCTTCGGTGGACGCGGTGCTGGAGCTGCTGGGTCGTGAAAAAATTCTGGCGCGTTTGAAAAACCGCTGAAAACCTGTCTATAATTCGAGTCTCTGATGCAAACGCAGCAACTAACAAGAAGCAGCGATTGCAGCATGAAGGGGGTATAGCTCAGCTGGGAGAGCGCTTGCATGGCATGCAAGAGGTCATCGGTTCGATCCCGTTTACCTCCACCAAAATTGAGACTTGAGTTTGTAACGCAAGTTCTAGGATTGACCCTATCGTCTAGAGGCCTAGGACATCACCCTTTCACGGTGAGTACCGGGGTTCGAATCCCCGTAGGGTCGCCAAGTTTGCAGCACTTGGCTCGAAAGAGCGCAAAAGCTGTCTGCCAGGAGTGGTAGTTCAGTTGGTTAGAATACCGGCCTGTCACGCCGGGGGTCGCGGGTTCGAGTCCCGTCCACTCCGCCAAAATTTGTCGCTTGGTATGTAAGCGCCTTTGAAACACGAAGGCGCTTTTTTATCGGCGGATCACAGGCTGTGACCCTATCGTCTAGAGGCCTAGGACATCACCCTTTCACGGTGAGTACCGGGGTTCGAATCCCCGTAGGGTCGCCAAGTTTGCAGCACTTGGCTCGAAAGAGCGCAAAAGCTGTCTGCCAGGAGTGGTAGTTCAGTTGGTTAGAATACCGGCCTGTCACGCCGGGGGTCGCGGGTTCGAGTCCCGTCCACTCCGCCAGTATCGGATTCTTGGGGGTATAGCTCAGCTGGGAGAGCGCTTGCATGGCATGCAAGAGGTCATCGGTTCGATCCCGTTTACCTCCACCAAAAATCGAGACTTGAGTTTGTAACGCAAGTTCTAGGATTGACCCTATCGTCTAGAGGCCTAGGACATCACCCTTTCACGGTGAGTACCGGGGTTCGAATCCCCGTAGGGTCGCCAAGTTTGCAGCACTTGGCTCGCAAGAGCGCAAAAGTTGCCTGCCAGGAGTGGTAGTTCAGTTGGTTAGAATACCGGCCTGTCACGCCGGGGGTCGCGGGTTCGAGTCCCGTCCACTCCGCCAGATTCCTTGTGCAGACCCTCGTGTTTGCGCAGACAAGAAGCCACCGCAAGGTGGCTTTTTTGTTTCTGGTTGTTGCAGTTTTCGGTGTGACTTCTTCACATGGAAAGCCTTTGTGCACAAAACACGATCTATTGCCCAGATTTTTTAAGGGCAAACCCGGAACTTTCCCTCAACATTCGTAACAATAGACGGTGTCCTGTTTGCAGGGCGTCCATCTTTCACCGACTCGTCTGCCCCGCTCCATGCGCCTTGCGCCATCGTTTGTCTTTTCGTTGCTGATGCTGCTGTCCATCTTCTGCGGGCAGGTGGCAGCTTCGGCATCTTCCGATGGGTTGGAAGGCGATGGCCTGCTGGCGCACCATCCCGTCGTGACCATCGATGAGGAATTCCTCGAGGAACTCGCGGAAGTGGAGGAAGACGACGAGACCGAGTTTGCCGAGCTGACGGCACACAGCGGCAACAAGCGCCAGCTGCTGGCCCTGCTGGCCTGCGGCGAGGACCGTTCCGCCGAGATGTACTGGCCGCCCGAGCCCATCGCCGTGCAGGTGGTGTCGCTGTGGGCCCCGCCTTCGACCTATTCCCAGGCGCACCTGTCGCCCGCCCCGGGCCAGTTGCTGCGCCCTCCAAGACCTTCCCTGCTCGGCTGACCGCATATTGCGGCGCAGGCATGCCTTGTGCCCCTTGCGCCCCTTGTCGGCTGACGCATCCCACTGCCTGATCACTGCTCGTGCGCGCCTTGCTGGCGTGCACGCCATGCCGTCGTCCGCGCGCTGACTGCGCACGGCGCGGCCATGCCCGTTCCCGCGTGGTCCGCAGGGAAGGGCCCATCTTTTACTCAACCCCTCGACTGTCGCTTTGCGGCAGATGCATGCCATGGTGAATCCAACGGTATTGGCGGGAATGGCCCCCGCCCGTTTTCCATCCTGTTCGCGCAAGGTCCTGCAAGGCGCGATCTGCAGCCTGCTGGTGGGCTGGGGTGCTGGCGCTTCGGCGCAGGCCCACCCCCCTGGCAAGCCCCAGGCGTCCCAGGCGCCCCTGACGCAGGCGGCTCCGGCCGCCGCCGAGGCCGCCGAGGCCGCGGCGTCCCGTACGCCGATCGTGCCGAAGGCCGGTTCGGCCGCAGAGGCGCCTTCGGTGGCTTCGGCCGCCGCACAGCGCCTGCCCCAGCTGAGCCTGAACGAGGTCGTTCGCGCCGTGCTGGACCACAACCCCGATCTGCGCGCTGTCGAGCAGTCCCGGACCACGGCGCGCGCAGGCGTGGTCAGCGCCTCGGCGCTGCCCAATCCCAAGCTCGAATGGAACCAGGGCCGCAACAGCGCCCGCGTTCCGGGCGCGGCAGCCGGCACGGTGCAGGGCTGGGCCGTGGCCTTGCCCATCGAGAACCCCGCCGTGCGAGGTGCGCGCGTGGAGGCCGCGAGGGCAGGCGAGCAGGGCTCGGTGCACTTCGTTGCGACCACGCGCAATGCGCTGGTGGCCCAGGTGCGGCTGCGCGCCTACGAGATGGTGCTGCGCGAGGCGGAGGTCGAGGCCGCCAAGGAGGCGGTGCGCCTTCTGGAGCAGGCCCATGAGCGCGTCCGCGTCCGCGTGGACAGCGGCGAGGCGGCCCGCTACGAAATCATCAAGGCCGATGCCGAAATCATCCAGGCGCGCCAGCAGGAGCAGACTGCGCGGCTGCGTGCCGAGCAGGCGCAGCTGGCGCTGGGCCGCCTGGCCGCAGGCCAGCTGCCCGTGCGCTTCCGCCTGGATGTGTCGCTGGAGGATCCGCTGCGCATCGAGGACATGGGCGAGATCGATCCCATGGAGCATCCCGAACTGCGCCAGCTCAAGGCAGAGGTCGAGCGTGCCCAGGCGCGGCTTGACGGTGCCAAGGCCTCGCGCTGGCCGGGCGTGGAGCTGCGCTACGGCCAGACGCGCGAGCCCGACGTGCGCCTGAACACGGTGGGCGTGAGCATCCAGATCCCCTTGCTCGACCAGCACCGCGGCCCCATCGACGAGGCGGCCTCCGAGCTGGAGCGCGCGCGTCTGCAGCTGGAAGGCCGGCAGATCGAGCTGCGCCAGCAGACGCTGCAGGCCTGGAAGGAACTGGAGATGGCGCGACTGCGCACCCAGGCACTGAGCCAGGGTTCGGTGCGCGAGGCCGAGTCGGCCCTGCGCGTGGCCGAGGCCGCCTACCGCTTCGGCGAGCGCGGCATTCTCGATGTGCTCGATGCGCAGCGCGTGCTGCGCTCCATCCGTGCAGACCTGCTCGACGCGCGCTACCAGCTGCAGGCGGCGCGCATACAGCTCGAATACCTGGCGGGCCGCTACGACGATCCGTCCGCGCTGTGAAGCGCGCCGTCCCTGCCTCACACCCGAAATCAGAAACGAACATGTCCTTGAATATGCATCCGCAACCCATCGCCGCCCGCGCAGGCAGCAGCACCTTGGTGAACTCCCTGGCCCTGGCCGGCCTGCTGGCCGCAACGCTGGCGCTGAGCGCCTGCGGCAAGAACGAAGAGGCCGAAGCCAAGGCGGCGCCCGCAGCGGCCGCTGCGCAGGAGCAGGACCCGATGGAGGTCCGCGTCACCGCCGAGATGGCGCCCAACTTCGCCGTCAAGCCCGTGGCGCAGGCGCAGATCGCGCTGCTGCAGGAGGTGTCCGGCCGCATCGAGGCCAATGAGCGCCAGGTCACCCGCATTGGCGCGGCCGCCACGGGACGCGTGACCGAAGTGCTGGTCGAAGTGGGCGACCGCGTGCGCGCGGGCCAGGTGCTGGCCCGCGTGGCCAGCCCCGAGCTGACCACCGCCCAGCTGGCCTATCTGCGTGCACACTCCGCCGCCACGCTGGCCGAGCGCGGCGTGGAGCGCGCGCGCCAGCTGATAGCCGCCGACGTCATCGGCTCGGCCGAGCTGCAGCGCCGCGAGTCCGAGCTGTCGATTGCGCGCGCCGAGCAGCGCGCTGCCGGCGACCAGTTGCGCCTGATCGGCATTCCCGACAGCGCCATCGCCCAGCTGCGCGACAAGGGCACGCTGCAGTCGCATGCGGCCGTGCTGTCCACAGGGGCCGGCGTGGTGATCGAGCGCAAGGTCAGCTCCGGCCAGGTGACCCAGCCCGGCGATCCGCTGTTCACCGTGGCCGACCTGAGCAGCGTCTGGGTGGTGGGCGCGATCCCCGAGCAGATGGCCAGCGGCGTGCGTGCCGGCCAGGCCGTGGAGATCGCCGTGCCCGCCCTGGGCGAGCGCGTGCTGTCCGGCCAAATCGTGCATGTGGGCGACACCGTGACGCCCGAGACCCGCACCGTCACCATCCGCACCCAGGTGGACAACCCCGAGCGCGACCTCAAGCCCCAGATGCTGGCCACCATGCGCATCCAGGGCGAGGTGCGCCAGCTGCTGGCCGTGCCGGCCGAGGCCGTGGTGCGCGAGAACGACCGCGACCATGTCTTCGTCAAGAAGGGCGAGAACCACTACCGCCTCACGCCCGTCGAGCTGGGCACCGCCAGCGGCGGCATGCGCCCCGTGAACAAGGGCGTGGCCGATGGCACGGTCATCGTCACCACGGGTGCCTTCCACCTGAACAACGAGCGCAAGCGCGCAGAGCTGGAGTAAGCCCATGATCGCTTCCATGATCCGGGCCGCACTGAGCCAGCGGCTCATCGTGATCGTGCTCTCGCTGGTGCTGTGCGGCTTCGGCCTGCGCGCCGCCATGAATCTGTCGGTGGATGCCTTTCCTGACGTGACCAACGTCCAGGTCCAGGTGGCCACCGAGGCGCCAGGCCGTTCGCCCGAGGAAATCGAGCGCTTCGTGACCGTGCCGCTGGAAATCGCCATGACCGGCATGCCGGGCCTGGTGGAGATGCGCTCGCTCAACAAGAGCGGCCTGTCCATCATCACCCTGGTCTTCACCGATGCCACCGACGTGTACTTTGCACGCCAGCTCGTCACCGAGCGGCTGATGGAGGTCACGCCGCGCATGCCCGCAGGCATCATCCCCGTGCTGGGGCCGGTGTCCACGGGCCTGGGCGAGGTCTACCAGTACACGCTGGACCATCCCGACGACGGCAAGCGGGCCCTCACGCCCGAGGAGCTGACCGAGCGCCGCACCATCCAGGACTGGGTGGCGCGCCCGCTGCTGCGCTCCATTCCCGGCGTGGCCGAAATCAACTCGCAGGGCGGCTACGTCAAGCAGTACCAGGTGGAGGTCGATCCCGGCCGGCTGCGCCACTACGGCCTGTCCGTGCGCCATGTGGTCCAGGCCATCGCCGACAACAACGCCAATGCCAGCGGCGGCATCCTGCCCCAGGTCACCGAGCAGTACCTGATCCGCGCCGTGGGCCTGGTCCAGTCGCTGGATGACATCGGCAACATCGTTCTCAAGCAGGAAGGCGGCGTGCCGGTCTTCGTGCGCGATGTGGCCGAAGTCCAGCTGGGCCAGGAAGTGCGCCAGGGCGCCATCATCAAGGGCGGCTATACCGAAGGCGTCTCCGGCATCGTGCTGATGATGCGCGGCGGCAATGCCAAGGAGGTGGTCACCCGCGTGAAGGAGCGCGTGCAGGAGATCAACTCCAAGGGCATGCTCCCCGGCGGCCTGCAGATCGTTCCCTACTACGACCGTACCGATCTGGTCGACTCGGCGCTGTGGACCGTGGGCAAGGTGCTGATCGAGGGCATCCTGCTCGTGGTCGTGGTGCTCTTCATCTTCCTGGGTGACGTGCGCTCCAGCCTGATCGTGGTGGCCACGCTGATCATCACGCCGCTGACCACCTTCATCATGATGAACCGCTGGGGCATCTCGGCCAACCTCATGTCGCTGGGGGGGCTGGCGATCGCCATCGGCCTCATGGTCGATGCCACCGTGGTGGTGGTGGAGAACGTGTTCCACAAGCTCGGCCAGGCCGGCGACAGCATGGGCGCACGCGTGCGCACCGTGCTGTCGGCCACCACCGAGGTGGCCACGCCCACCATCTTCGGCATCGCCATCATCATCCTGGTGTTCCTGCCGCTGATGACGCTGCAAGGCATCGAAGGCAAGATGTTCGGCCCGCTGGCGCTGACCATCGCGATCTCGCTGGCCGTCTCGCTGGCCGTGTCGCTGTTCCTGTCGCCCGTGCTGTGCTCGTACTTCCTCAAGGGCGGCGCGGACCATGACACGCGCCTGATCGCCTTCCTCAAGCGCCACTACCTGCGCCTGCTGGACCTGGCCACCGCGCGCAACCGCGCCACGCTGGCCGTGGCCGTGGCGCTGCTGCTGGGCTCGCTGGGCCTGTTCCCGCTGCTGGGCAAGTCCTTCATGCCCACCATGAAGGAGGGGGCGCTGACGCCGCAGATCAACCGCGTGCCCAGCATCTCGCTGGACGAGTCCATCCGCATGGAAATGGCGGCGATGAAGTCCGTGGCCGAAGTGCCCGGCGTGCTCAGCGTGGTCTCCAAGCTCGGACGCGGCGAATCGCCGGCCGATCCCGCAGGCCCCAACGAGTCCGACCCCATCGTGCTGCTGGACCCCGAGTCCGACCGCACCCAGGACGAGATCGACGAAGACATCCGCCAGCGCCTGTCCTCGATCCCGGGCGTGCAGATCGTGCTGTCCCAGCCGATCTCCGAGCGCGTGGACGAAATGGTCACGGGCGTGCGCTCGCAACTGGCCATCAAGGTCTTCGGCGACGAGCTGAGCGAGCTGCGCGACGTGTCCGAGCAGGTCGCACGCATCCTCAAGAGCGTGCCGGGCAGCACGGACATCCGCGTCGAGCGCCTGTCAGGCCAGCAGGCGCTGACCGTGGATATCGACCGCAAGGCGATCGCCCGCCACGGCCTGAACGTCACCGACGTGCAGGGCGTGATCGAGTCGGCCATCGGCGGCAAGGAAGTGACCACGGTCTACGAGGGCGAGCGCCGCTACAACGTGGTGGTTCGCTTCCCCGAGCCGTTCCGCGGCTCGCCCGCCGCCATCGGCGCCACCTTGCTGACCACGGCCACGGGCGCCCAGGTGCCGCTGAGCAGCGTGGCCCGCATCGAGCTGGTGGACGGCCCCGCGCAGATCAGCCGCGAAGGCGGCAAGCGCCGCGTGGTGGTGGGAGCCAACGTGGAAGGGCGCGACCTGGGCGGCTTCGTGACCGAAGTGCAGCAGCGCATCGACAGTGAAGTGCAGTTGCCCGATGGCTATTACTTCAAGTACGGTGGCCAGTTCGAGAACATGGAGCGCGCCATGGGCACGCTGCAGATCATCGTGCCGCTGACCATCGTGGCCATCTTCTTCCTGCTGTTCCTGCTGTTCAACTCGGTCAAGCTGGCCGGGCTGATCATCCTGGTGCTGCCCTTCGCCTCCATCGGGGGACTGATAGGCCTGTTCGTCACGGGCGAATACGTGAGCGTGCCGGCATCGGTGGGCTTCATCGCGCTGTGGGGCATTGCGGTGCTCAACGGCGTGGTGCTGGTCTCCTGCATCCGCAAGCTGCGCGAAGATGGCATGAACGTGGCCGAGGCCGTGCGCGAAGGCTGCGTGCAGCGCTTCCGCCCCGTGATGATGACGGCCACCGTCGCGCTGCTGGGCCTGGTGCCCTTCCTGTTCGCCACCGGCCCCGGCTCGGAGGTGCAACGCCCGCTGGCCATCGTGGTGATCGGTGGCCTGATCTCGTCCACCCTGCTCACGCTGGTGGTGTTGCCGACCCTGTACCGCTGGTTTGACGAAAAACCGCTGGAAGCCTGATGAAGGAGACACTGCAATGACCATGAAGGAAATCCGGGCCATCGTGCGCCCCAGCCGCCTGGAGCGCCTGCGCGACGCGCTGCGCGCCATTCCCAACTTCCCCGGCGTGACGCTGTTCCGTGCCGAGGGCTTCACGGCCCCGGCCGCCATCGACAAGCGCAGCGTGAAGGAGGAGTTGACCGACTTTTCCGACAAGATCATGGTCTGCGTGCTGGCCGAGGCATCCATGGTCGAGCCCATCCGCGCGGCCATCACCTCGGCCTGTCACTCGGGCCAGGTCGGCGACGGCCTGGTCTGGGTGGTGGACATCGCCGAGATCCACCGCATACGCGACGGGCAAAGCCTGGCCTGACCCGGGCTGCAGCAGGGCGCCGGAATGCAGGACGACATAAAAAAGTCATGCATTCCGGAATTGCCCCAAAAACGCTGTGCTACAATTTTTGAATCGCAGCAACGAAGCAGTGCAACGTTGCAGCAAGGGGGTATAGCTCAGCTGGGAGAGCGCTTGCATGGCATGCAAGAGGTCATCGGTTCGATCCCGTTTACCTCCACCAAAAATTGAGACTTGAGTATTTACGCAAGTTCTAGGATTGACCCTATCGTCTAGAGGCCTAGGACATCACCCTTTCACGGTGAGTACCGGGGTTCGAATCCCCGTAGGGTCGCCAAGTTTGCAGCACTTGGCTCGCAAGAGCGCAAAAGCTGTCTGCCAGGAGTGGTAGTTCAGTTGGTTAGAATACCGGCCTGTCACGCCGGGGGTCGCGGGTTCGAGTCCCGTCCACTCCGCCAGATTCCTTGTGCAAACCGCCGCGTTTGCGCAGACAAGAAGCCACCGCAAGGTGGCTTTTTTTCGTCTGCAGTTTCGCTGCGCGCCGCGTCTCGATGGGGCCTGCCCAGTGCGATGGCAGGGGCCTGCGCTGCAGGCAGTTCCTGCTTCCATCCCGATGTATCGGGCATCACCAGTCCGTCATGATCCAGGCCCATCATCCACGGCGAGGGAAAGCCATGGTGATGCGATGCGCCATAGGCGATGCCTGCCGATTTTCCACAGCCGATAGCCGTGTCTCCGTTTGCACTGGCGGGACGTCTTCCAGGCAGGTGTGAGCAGCCATTCCAGGCCCGGTCCTGTCGCCGGAACTGGTAATGCTTCTCATTTCAATGTTGGAAAACGTCAAAGGAGCGCCACTGCATGCCATGGTCCCGGTTCAAGTTTCAGCACGTCTGCAAGGCTGCACAGCCCTTGCCGATCCTGTTGCAGGACGCATGGATCCGGCGAGGGCGGCCGCCGCCCTGAGGCCGTCATGAGGCCGATCTAGGCCCGATCTAGGCCTGCCTCCCAAGTCACGCCGATGCGCATCGGCGCGCACTGATGCCCTGCGGTCAGCGGTTGTGCCGCCGCTTGCCGCCTGTGCCGAGGCCCGCTCCGCCCTATTGCACGGGCGGCACGCCGGCCGTCCATCGACCTGCGGTCGACATTTCCCCTTGATGTTCTTGCCTAGCTTGCGAGAGGAACTGCATCGTGTCCTTGAATCACACACATTCTTCGCTGGAAGAGGTCTTCATTGCTTCGCGTGGACAGTTGGTGAGGGTCGCGCGAAGAATTCTCAGGAATCCCGAACTGGCCGACGAGGCCGTGCAGGACACCTATCTGCGCGTTGCCGAAATGCGCAGCGATGCCGAGATCGCCAGGCCCGCCGCCTACTGGACGCGCGCCGTCTGCAACATGGCGCTGGACTACCTGCGCCGCCAGGAGCGCGAGAACACCTACCGCACCCACGGCGTGGATGTGGAGACGCTGGAGATACCGGACGGCCGCTCGCCCGAGCGCCTTTTGTTCGAGTCCCAGGCCATACGCCTGATCGATCAGGCCCTGGACGAGGTGCCGCCCAAGACACGGGAGACCTTCGAGCTGTACCGCATCAAGGGCCTCACGCAGCGCCAGATCGCCGAGCACATGGAGTGCGCGCTGGGCCTGGTGAACGCCAGGATTGCCGACGCCTGCAAGGCCATCCATGTCCACCGCTCGCTGCTGGACCACCATTGAACGGTGCAGCCCGGCGCACGACCCGGAACCGGCGCGCACGCGGCGTGAACAGTTTCGGGTTCGGAACGTCATGTTCAACAGAGGCGCAGTACCGGGTCGCCGCGATCCCGTACTGGCCTCACCGATGTTCAACCGCATTAAGGACGCCTGCATGTCTACAAGCTGCTTCGACCGCGAAGACGAAACCTTCATCGTTCTGGTCAACCACGAGGAACAGTATTCCATCTGGCCGCACTGGAAGGCCGTGCCCGGCGGCTGGACCGCCGTGGAGGGCGTGAAGGGCGACAAGAAAACCGTGCTCGACTACGTGGACGCCACCTGGACCGACATGCGGCCCAAGTCGCTGCGCGTGTGGATGCAGCAGCAGGAACAGGCGGGTGCCGGCGCCGCGCTGCACAAGGCCGATACCGATACCGAAACCGCAGCGGGCTGACGCGCATGCACGCGCCGCTGACCCTGCTGTGCCTGCCGTGCGCAGGCGCCAGCGCCACCATGTACCTGCGCTGGCGCAGGCTGCTGCCCCACTGGATCCGCATTGCGCCCGTGGAGCTGCCGGGGCGGGGCAGCCGGCTGGGCGAGCCTGCGGTCGAGGACTTCGGGCAGCTGGTCTCGCTGCTGTGCGCCGAGCAGCGCCAGGCCATGCGCGGCCGCTTTGCGCTGCTGGGCCACAGCATGGGCGCGCTGCTGGCCTTCGGCATGGCGCGGCAGTTGCGCGAGCAGGGCAGGGAGCTGCCGCTGGCCCTGGTTGCCTCGGGCAGCCCGGCACCGGCCTGCCGTGATCCCGAGCGCTTTGCGGGCAAGGGCGACGATGCGGCGCTGATTGCCGATCTGCGCAGGCAGGGCGGCACGCCCGAAGAGGTGTTTGCCAGCCCCGAGCTCATGCGCATCACGCTGGATGTGCTGGGGTCCGACTACCGCGTCTGCGAGAGCTTCGGCCATGTGCCCGCTGCGGGCCTGCCGCTGCCGGTGCACGTCTTTGCGGGGCGGCAGGACGACATCGAGGCGCCCCGCGTCCAGGCCTGGTCGCAGGAGGCCGCCGG
Organism: Delftia sp. PX-1; assembly: GCF_055797465.1. Classification (NCBI taxonomy): domain Bacteria; kingdom Pseudomonadati; phylum Pseudomonadota; class Betaproteobacteria; order Burkholderiales; family Comamonadaceae; genus Delftia; species Delftia sp. PX-1. Next base: position 4,834,060 of record NZ_CP184763.1, on the reverse strand, counting down.
GGCCTTCACGCTGGACTGGTTCGAGGGCGGGCATTTCTTCATCAGGCAGCGCGAAGGCGATGTGCTGGCCGTGCTGGCGCAGCGCCTGGCCGGGTCCCAGTCACTCCAGGGGGAAATCCATGCAGCTCGTGTCCGTGCGTGAGGCCATGAGCCAGGGCATCGAGGTCTTCAGGCTGGACCTGGACCTGTCGGCCGAACTGAGCGACAGCCTGCCGCACCTGACCCCCGAGGAGCGCGGTCGCGCCGCGCGCTTCGTGCGGGCCGCCGACCGGCTGCGCTTCGCACAGACGCGCGCTGCCACGCGGCGGCTGCTGGGGCGCAGGCTGGGCTGCTGCCCGGCCGATGTGCCCCTGGCCATCGGCACGCACGGCAAGCCCTTCGTGGATGACGAGCCGCACAGGGCGCCTGTGTTCAACGTCTCGCATTCGGGCGGCCATGCGCTGATCGCGCTGGCCGATCCCGGTGGCGTGCTGCACCTGGGCGTGGACATCGAGCAGCACAAGCCCGACCTCGATGCCGAGGTCATGCTCGACGCCGTCTGCACCGACCAGGAACGCGCCAGCGTGCGCCGTGCGCCTGATCGGCTGGCGGCCTTCTACCAGCGCTGGGTGGGCAAGGAGGCCGTGCTCAAGGCCATCGGCATTGGCGTGGCCGAGCACCTGCGCTCCATCGGCATCAGCCCGGGAGGGGACGGACGGCTGGCCATCGCCTGCGCGGTCCCCGACTGGAATGGTTTTCAAGCGATGGCGCTGCCAGCGCCGCCGGGCTACGCGGCAGCTCTTGCGTGGCGCACCAAGGAATCGACATGAACGAAACCCTCCAGCGCTTCGAGCGCAAGGCCCCCGCGGGCTCGCTGCTTCCCCAGCTCATCACGCCCGCCCAGCCGGGCCAGGACCTGCTGGCCGCGCTGCCGCCGCTGCGTCGCGACATCGACGAGGCGCTGCTGACCACGGGCGGCGTGCTGCTGCGCGGCTTTGGCGTGCCCGATGTGGAGACCTTCCAGCGCTTCGCCTCGGCCTTCGGCCACCCGCTGCTCAAGTACGAATTCGCCTCCACGCCGCGCAGCGCGGTCGAGGCCTCCAGCGGCGCGGGCGTCTACACCTCCACCGAGTACCCGGCCCACCAGAGCATTCCGCTGCACAACGAGCAGGCCTACACGCGCGAGTGGCCCATGAAGATCTGGTTCCACTGCGTCACCGCATCGCCCGAGGGCGGCGAGACGCCGATTGCCGACAGCCGTGCGGTCTACCGCCGCATTCCGGCGCGCATCCGCGAGCTGTTCGAGCCCGGAATTCTGTACGTGCGCAACTTCGGCGAGATGGACGTGCCCTGGCAGAAGGTCTTCAACACCGAAAGCCGCGCCGAGGTCGAGGCCTTCTGCCGCCATGCGCGCATGGACTGGGAGTGGAAGGAGGACGACGGCCTGCGCACGCGCCAGCTGTGCCAGGCCATGGAAAGCCACCCCGTCACGGGCGAGATGGTCTGGTTCAACCAGGCCCACCTGTTCCACATCTCGGCGCGCGAGCCCGAGGAGCGCGAGGTGCTGGAGGAGGTCTACGGCATCGAGAACCTGCCGCGCAACACCTTCTTCGCCGACGGCTCCACCATTGGCGACGACATCTTCGCCGAGGTGCGCGCCGCGCTGGACGCCGAGACCGTCAGCTTCCCCTGGGAGCAGGGCGACGTGCTGATGCTGGACAACATGCTCGTGGCCCATGCCCGCTCGCCCTTCAAGGGGCCGCGCAAGGTCATCGTCGCCATGGCCGAGCCGCGCAGCAATCTGGACCGTTTCTGAGAACCCGGGAGGCAGCTGACATGCTGAGTGGACAAAGTGCAATCGCGGCAGCAGGCCAGGCTCCGGCCAGCCTGGTCGAGCATCTGAGGGGGCTGGCGCAGCAGCGGCCCGACGACATCTGGCTCACCGTGGCCACCGTGCAGGACGGCCGCGTGGTCGAGCGCAGCCACAGCTATGGCGACTTCGACCGCCGCGTGCGCGCGCTGGCCGCCCGGCTGCAGCAGATGTGCCCCGTGGGCGCGCGCGCCCTGGTGATGATGGACAACGACGAGCACTACGCCGCCAGCATGCTGGCCTGCTTCTACGCGGGCGTGATCGCCGTGCCGGTGCCGCCGCTGGAATCGCTGCGCGTGCAGCACCTGGAGCGGCTGCTGGGCATCGTGGGCGACGCGGATGCGGCCTGCGTGATCAGCACGGCCGAAGTGATGCAGGCCCTGCCCGGCGCCGATGCGCGCTTTGCCGGCATTGCCGCCGTGGCCGCCGACCAGGTGGACCTGGCCGATGCCGACGCCTGGCGGCCCCATGCGCCGGCTGCCGACGACATCGCCTTTCTGCAATACACCTCGGGCTCCACCTCGGCGCCCAAGGGCGTGATGGTCAGCCACGGCAACCTCATCGCCAACGAGGCCGCCATCCAGCAGCGCATGGACATCGGCGCGGGCGACCGCTTCATGTCCTGGGCACCGCTGTACCACGACATGGGCCTGATCGGCGGACTGCTGCAGCCGCTGTACAGCGGGCTGCCGCTGGTGCTGACCTCGCCGCGCCTCTTTCTGGAAAGCCCCGTGCGCTGGCTGGAGCTGATCTCGCGCCACCGCGCCACCATCAGCGGCGGCCCCGACTTCGCCTACCGCATGTGCCTGGAGCGCATCAAGCCGTCGCAGCTGGCGCAGCTGGACCTGTCGAGCTGGCGGCTGGCCTATACCGGTGCCGAGCCCGTGCGTGCCGACACCGTCACGGCCTTCGCGCAGCGCTTTGCCGCCTGCGGCCTGCGGCCCGACGCGGCCTATGCCTGCTACGGCCTGGCCGAAGCCACCCTGTTCATCACCGGCGGCAGTTGCGGCGCAGGCGCCACGATCACGTCCTTCGATACCGAGGCCCTGGGCCAGGGCCGGGCCGAGGAAAGCCCCGGCGCCTCGCAGACCACCGCGCTGGTGGGCTGCGGCCCCGCCGTTCCCGGCCATGCCGTGGCCATCGTCGATCCGCACAGCCTGCAGGTGCTGGAGCCCGGCCGCGTGGGCGAGATCTGGGCGCACGGACCCAGCATCAGCCAGGGCTACTGGGGCAAGCCGCAGCAAACGCAGCAGGCCTTTGTCGAGCATGCAGGCCGGCGCTGGCTGCGCACGGGCGACCTGGGCTTCGTGCATGCTGGGCAGGTCCATGTGGCGGGCCGCATCAAGGACCTGATCATCGTGCGCGGGCACAACCTCTACCCGCAGGACATCGAGCGCGTGGTCGAGGCCGAGGTCGAAGCCGTGCGCAAGGGACGCGTGGCCGCGTTTGCGGTGGACATCGATGGCCGGGAAGGCATAGGCATTGCTGCCGAAGTCTCGTTCGGCATGCAAAAACTGGTGCCGGCCCAGGCCCTGGTCGATGCACTGAGCACCGCCGTGGGCGCGCAGTGCGGCGAGGCGCCCACGGTGATCGTGCTGCTCAACCCCGGCGCCTTGCCCCGCACCTCCAGCGGCAAGCTGCAGCGCACAGCCTGCCGCCAGGGCTGGTCCGCGCGCACGCTGGATGCCTGGGCCGTGTTCGAGTCGGGCCGCTTCGCGGGCGGCGGCAGCCAGGCACCGCAGGAGGCGGGCGCGGCAGATCCCACCACAGGCACGCTGGCCGGCCTGTGGCGCGAGGTGCTCGGTGGCGATGCCCAGCACGGGCCGGCCGGCGAGGCCAACTTCTTCGCGCAAGGCGGCAACTCCCTGGCCGCCGTGCGGCTGGCCGCGCGCATCTGCCGGCAATGGTCCCTGGCGTATCCGGCCGGGCGGGTCTTCGAGCACCCGCGGCTGCGCGACCAGGCGCAGGACATCGACCGGCTGTGCCAACAGCGCCAGCCGGGCACGGCGCTGCAGCGCATTGCCCCGCTGGCCGAGGCCCGTCGCGCCATGCCCCTGCCGCTGACGCCGGCCCAGCAGCGCCAATGGTTTCTCTGGAAGATGGATACGCGCAGCACGGCCTACCACGTGCAGGGCGCCCTGCGCATCACCGGGCCGCTGGATGCAGGCGCCCTGCGTGCGGCCGTGCAGGGCCTGGCCGAAAGGCACGGTTCGCTGCGCACGGTATTCAACGCCCGGCCCGATGGGGAGGTCGAGCAGCGCCTGGACCCCCAGGGCAGGCTGGAGCTGCAGTGGCTGGATGCCGCGCAGGGCAAGCCCGCGCAGCGCGAGGAGCACGCCGCCCAATGGCTGCAGGCGCTGTGCGCCCAGCCCTTTGATCTGCAGCAGGGGCCGCTGGCCAGGGCTGCCCTGGTGCGGCTGCAGGCCCATGAGCACATCCTGGCGCTGGTGATGCACCACATCGTCTCCGACGGCGCCTCCATGCAGATCCTGCTGGACGATCTGGCGGCGCTGTATTCCGGCGCCCCGAACAGCGGCCCGGCGCTGCAGTACGTGGACTACGCCGTCTGGCAGCGGGAGCAGGGCCAGCCGGCCCAGCAAGGCCAGCAGGCCTCGCTGGCCTACTGGCTGGAACGGTTGCAGGTGCCCCCAGGCGAGGCCCAGCCTGTGCTGGCCCTGCCCACCGACCATCCGCGCCAGGCGCTGGCACGCTATCGGGCGGGACGGCACGGCTTCGAGCTGTCCGGCGCGACCTTGCAGGCGCTGCGCGCGCAGGCCCGCCAGCAGGCAGACACGCTCTTCACGCTGCTGCTGGCAGGATGGCAGGCGCTGCTGTACCGCTACACGGGGCAGGAGGACATCCGCGTCGGCGTGCCCGTGGCCAACCGCGCGCATGCCGACCTGCAGGGCGTGGTCGGCTTTTTCGTCAACACCCTGGTGCTGCGCAACCGCATCGACGGGCGCATGCGCCTGGCCGACGTGCTGCAGCAGGCCCGCGAGGCGGCGCAGGGCGCGCAGGCCCACCACGATCTGCCGTTCGAGCAACTGGTGGAGGCGCTGCAGCCGCAGCGCAGCCTGGCGCACAGCCCCTTGTTCCAGGTGCTGTTCAATCATCTGGTGGAGGACTGGCACGCGCTGCAGCAGGTGCCGGGCTGGACCGTGGCCGGCCAGCCGCTGGCTGCCGCAGATGCGCAGTTCGAGCTGACCGTGGAAGTCCGCGAGCGCTCCGATGGCAGCCTGGGCATCAGCCTGGTCTATGCCCGCGAGCTGTTCGAGCCGGGCAGCATGCAGCGCCTGGCCGCCCACTATGCGGCCATGCTGGAGGCCCTCGCCCGGCAGCCCCAATGTGCCGTGGACGAGGTGCCGCTGCTGGGTCCCGACGAACGCCAGCAACTGGCGGCCTGGAGCTGCAATGACCAGGTCCTGCACGGCGGCGACATCGTGCACCGCCGCTTCGAGCAGCAGGTGGCGCGCAGCCCCGATGCCCCGGCCCTGTGCCTGGGCGAGGCCACGCTGGGCTACGCCGAGCTCAATGCGCGCGCCAACCAACTGGCGCATCACCTGATCGCATCGGGCGTGCGGCCCGGCGTGCCGGTGGGCATTGCCATGGAGCGCTCCATCGAGATGGTCGTGGGGCTGCTGGCCATCATGAAAGCCGGCGCGGCCTATGTGCCCATCGACCCCGAGCACCCGGCCGACCGCATCGCCTACATGCTGGAGGACAGCGGCGTGTCCCTGGTGCTGGTGCAGCCGCAGGTGCGGGACCGCCTGCCGGCCATCTGCAGGGCCCGACTGGTCGATGTGCCGGGCCTGGCGTCCCGGCTGCAGGACATGCCGGCCCACAACCCGGCCGTTGCCCTGCATGGCGACAGCCTGGTCTATGTCATCTACACCTCGGGCTCCACGGGCCGGCCCAAGGGCGCGGCCAACCGCCACCGTTCGCTGTGCAACCGCCTGGCGTGGGGGCAGATGCACCAGCCGCTGGGCCCGGGCGACACGGTGCTGCAGAAAACGCCCTTCGGCTTCGACATCTCCTTCTGGGAGTTCTTCTGGCCGCTGACCACCGGCGCACGCCTGGCGCTGGCCGCCCCCGGCGACCACCGCGATCCCCGGCGCCTGGCCGAGCTGATAGCGCGCCACCAGGTCAACACCATCCACTTCGTGCCGTCCATGCTGCAGGCCTTCATGGCGCACCCGGCGGCCGCCACCTGCCAGGGGCTGCAGCGCATCATCTGCAGCGGCGAAGCCCTGTCCGCCGAATTGCAGGCGGCCGTGCTGCAGGCCTTCCCCGGCACCCGCCTGCTCAATCTCTACGGCCCCACGGAGGCGGCCATCGAGGTCACCTGGTGGGACTGCCGGGACGAGGGCGCGTTGTCCGTGCCCATAGGCCGCCCCGTGGCCGGGCTGCGTACCCATGTGCTGGATGCCGCGCTCAACGAGGTGCCGCGCGGCGTGGCCGGCGAGCTGTATCTGGGCGGTGTGGGCCTGGCGCGCGGCTACTGGCGGCGGCCGGGCCTGAGCGCCGAGCGCTTTGTCGCCGATCCCGCCAGCCGCACGGGCGAGCGCCTGTACCGCACGGGCGACCTGGTGCGCTGGCGCGGCGACGGCCAGATCGACTACCTGGGCCGCGTGGACCACCAGGTGAAGATCCGCGGCTTTCGCATCGAGCTGGCCGAGGTGGAGGCGCAACTGCTGGCCCACCCCGCCGTGCGCGAGGCTGTGGTGGTGGCCCGCCAGGCGGCCGACGGCGCGCGGCTGGCCGCCTTTGTCTCGGTGCAGCAGGGGCAGTGCCTGGACATGGCCGCGCTGCGCAGCGCGCTGGCCGCGGCCCTGCCCGACTACATGCTGCCCTCGTCCATCACCGTGCTGGATGCCTTGCCCCTGAACGCCAACGGCAAGGTGGACCGCAAGGCGCTGCCCGAGGCGCCCGCCCTGCCGTCCCTGGAGCGCCAGGCCTACGAGCCGCCCGAGGACGGTGTGGCCGCGACCATTGCCGCCCTCTGGGCCCAGGTGCTGGGCGTGGAGCGCATAGGCGCCAGCGACAACTTCTTCGACCTGGGCGGGCATTCGCTGCAGCTCATCCGCGTGCATGGCCTGCTGGAGTCGCGGCTGGGCCGGGAGCTGTCCCTGGTCGATCTCTTCAAGCACCCCACGGTGTCGGCCCTGGCGCGGCGCATCGAGCAGGGCGCAGATAGCGAGGGCGGGGGCGACGGTGACGGCGCCGCGCAGGCGGCCGCCGCCCGGGACGGCATGGACGCGGCCCAGCGCCGCCGCGAGGCGCTGCTGCAGCGCAAGCGCCACATCGAAAGGACCCTCTGATGTCTTCTGCCTCCGAAACCACCGGCCTGGAGATCGCCGTCATCGGCATGGCCGGGCGCTTTCCGGGCGCCGACGACATCGACCGCTTCTGGGCCAACATCCGTGACGGCGTCGAGTCCGTGAAGCGCTACAGCGACGATGAGCTGCGCGCCCTGGGCGTGCCCCAGGCCCTGCTGGACGATGCCGGCTACGTGAAGGCCGGCGTGCCGCTGGCCGGCATGGACCTCTTCGATGCCGACTTCTTCGGCTACACCCCGCGCGATGCCGAGCAACTGGACCCGCAGCACCGCCTTTTCCTGGAATGCGCGTGGCAGGCGATGGAGCATGCGGGCTACGAGGGCCGGCGCTACCCCGGCGCCATCGGCGTGTATGCGGGCACGGGCGCCAGCGTCTACCTGATGCGCCATCTGCTGCCCCGCCATGCGCCGGGCCCTGGCGCCCAGGTCGCCGACCTGCTGGGCCTGATGAGCGGCAACATGGCCGATGCCCTGGCCACGCGCGTGGCCTACAAGCTGGACCTGCGCGGCCCGGCCGTCACCGTGCAGACGGCCTGCTCGACCTCGCTGATGGCCGTGCACACCGCCTGCCAGGCGCTGCTGGGCCATGAATGCGCCATGGCGCTGGCCGGGGGCGTCTCGCTCAACCTGCTGCAAAACGGCGGCTACCGCTACCAGGCCGGCGCCATCTTCTCGCCGGACGGGCATTGCCGCGCCTTCGATGCCCAGGCCGCAGGCACGCTGCAGGGCAGCGGCGCGGGCATTGTGGTGCTCAAGCGCCTGGACGATGCGCTGCGCGACGGCGACACCATCCACGCCGTCATCCTGGCCAGCGCCGCCAACAACGATGGCGCAGACAAGGTGGGCTTCACGGCGCCCGGCGTCAACGGCCAGGCCGCCGTGGTGCGCGCGGCGCAGGCCCTGGCGGGCGTGCCGGCCGACACCATCGGCTATGTGGAAGCCCATGGCACGGGCACGGCGCTGGGCGACCCCATCGAGATCGCGGCGCTGACCCAGGCCTTTCGCGCCAGCACGCAGCGCAGGGGTTACTGCGCCATCGGCTCGGTGAAGACCAATATCGGCCATCTCGATGCGGCCGCCGGTGTCACGGGCCTGATCAAGACGGTGCTCTCGCTGCGGCATGCCACCTTGCCGCCCAGCCTGCATTTCGAGCGGACGCACCCGCAGATCGACTTCGAGCGCAGTCCCTTCCATGTCAACACCGTGGCCAGGCCCTGGCCCCAGGCGGCCACGCCGCGCCGCGCGGGCGTGAGCGCGTTTGGCATTGGCGGCACCAATGTCCATGTGGTGCTGCAGGAGGCTGCTGCCGCCCCTGCCACCTCTGCCGCCCCTTCCCTTACACAGGCGGATGCAGCCCGGGGCTGGCAGGTGCTGCCGCTGTCGGCACGCAGCCCCCGTGCGCTGGATGAAGCGGCGCGCCGCCTGGCCGCCCATCTGCAGCAGGCCGGCAGCGGCCTGTCGCTGGACGATGTGGCCCACACCCTGCAGCAGGGCCGCCGCGCCTTCGGCCATCGCCGTGCCGTGGTGGCAGACGGCATGGGCATGGCGGTGGAGGGCCTGCACCTCTCTGCTGCTGCTGCTGCTGCTGCTGCTGCTGCTGCGCCGCCAGGCCAGGCCACCGAGGTGCCGGCACAGCCGCCCGGCGTGGCCTTTCTTTTCCCGGGCGGGGGCGTGCAGCACGCCAACATGGGCCTGGACCTGTACCGCGACGGCGGTGTGTTCCGGCAGGAGGTGGACCGCTGCTGCGAGCTGCTGCAGGCCGAAACAGGCTGGGACCTGCGCCAGTGGCTGTTCCCCGCCCCGGGTGAAGAGGTGGAGGCCGACGCGGCGCTGTCCGCCATGGACAAGGCCCAGCCGGCACTGTTCGTGATCGGCTATGCGCTGGCCCGGATGTGGATGGCGCGCGGCGTGCAGCCCGTGTCCATGCTGGGCCACAGCCTGGGCGAGTATGTGGCGGCCTGCCTGGCCGGCGTGTTCGAGCTGCCGCATGCCCTGCGCATCGTCGCGGCGCGCGGCCGCCTGCTGCAGTCGCTGCCGCAGGGCGCCATGACCTCGGTGCCCCTGGCCGAGGCCGAGCTGCAATCCCTGCTGGATGCGGGCTGCGACCTGGGTGCCGTCAACGGCGAACGCCTGTGCGTGCTGTCCGGCCCGCTGGCCGCCATCGAGGCGGCCGAAGGGGCGCTGCGCGCGCGCGACATCACCGCCCGCCGGCTGCACATTGCCGTGGCCTCGCACTCGACCATGACCGAGCCCCTGCTGGCGCAGCTGGAGCAGGTGGTGGCCAGCGTGCCCCGGCATGCGCCGCGCCTGGCCTTCATCTCCAGCGTGACCGGCAAGCCCATCACGGCCGAGCAGGCCATGAACCCCGCCTACTGGGCCGGCCACCTGCGCCATACCGTGCGCTTTGCGGACGGGCTGGACGAGCTGCTGAGCGTGCCGGGCCGCGTGCTGCTGGAGGTGGGCCCCGGCCAGGCCCTTGCCGCCCTGGCTCGCCAGCACCCGCGCGCCGCCACGGCGGCCGGCATCTGGCCCAGCCAGGCCCATCCCCAGCAGACCGCACGCAGCGCGCAGCTGCTGGCGCAGGCCGTTGCCGGACTGTGGTGCGCGGGCGTGGACATCGACTGGACTGCCTGCCGGGGCGGGCGGCCAGGCCGGCGCGTGCCGTTGCCGACCTATGCCTTCCAGCGCCGCTCCTTCTGGGTGCAGGCTGCGGGGCAGGGTGGCGATGCACCGAAAGCGGCAGGCACGGCAGGCCCCTCGGCGACCGCGGGTCCGTTCTACGCCGCCGCCTGGCAGCGCAGTCCCTTGCGGTGGGAGGCAGGCACCGCCGCAGCCGCAGCCCAGGTGGCCCTGGTGTTTGGCGACGGCAGTGCCACGGCCGAGGCCCTGGTGCACGCATTGCGCGCGCAGGGCGCCGATGTGGTCTGCGTGGAAGCGGGCGCTGCCCCCGCCTGCCTGGCCCCGTGCCGGCATGCCGTGCGCCCCGGCGAGCGCCGCGATTGCGAGGACTTGCTCGATGCGGTGCAGGCGCAGTTCGGCCCCGTGGGCGCCGTCTACCACCTGTGGGCCATGGACGCGGCCGCCCCTGCGCCGCTGGAGCGCGGCTTTCACAGCGTGCTGGCCCTGGCGCAGGCGCTGGAGGCCCGTGCGCACGGAGCTGGAGGCCCGCGCACACGGCGGCTGCTGCTGGTGGCCGCAGGCGGTTCGGAAGATGTGACCGGAGCGGAAGCGCTGAACCCCGAGATGGCCGCCGTCTTTCCGCTGTGCAAGGCGATAGGGCAGGAATGCCCGTCCATCGACTGCCGTTTCGTCGATGTGGTGCAGGCGGGTTCGCCCGCAATGCAGGCCCGGCTGGCGCGCCAGCTGCTGGACGAAGCCTGCGCGCCGCATGGGATGCGCGCGGCCGACACGGCCATCGCCCTGCGCGGTGCCCACCGCTGGCGCAAGACCTACGAGCCCCTGCAATGGCAGGACGCCGCGGCGCCGCGCCTGCGCAGGCAGGGCGTGTACCTGATCACGGGCGGCCTGGGCGGCGTGGGCCTGGCGCTGGCCCGGCATCTGGCCGCGCACTGGCAGGCCCGCCTGGTGCTGCTGGGCCGCACGGCGCTGCCAGCACGCAGCCAATGGGAGGCGCTGGCCGCCGATGACGGGCAGCCGAGCACCCTGCGCCAGCAACTGCTGCAGCTGCTGGCCCTGGAGGCCGAGGGCGCCCAGGTGCTGACCCTGGCCGCCGATGTGGCCGACGCCGCGCAGATGCAGGCGGCGCTGGCGCAGGCGCACCAGCGCTTTGGCACGCTGCATGGCGTGGTCCATGCCGCAGGCCATGCCAACAGCGGCATGCTGTCCACCCGCACGCGGGACAGCGTGGAGCGCACGTTCGCCCCCAAGCTGCGCGGCACCCGGCTGCTGCTGGACCTGCTGGGCACGCTGGGCACGCAGGACGTGCAGGACGTGCAGGACGTGCAGGCGCCGGACTTCGTGCTGCTGTGCTCGTCCATCTCCAGCCTCACCGCAGGCCTGGGCAAGAGCGACTACGCCGCCGCCAATGCCTGCATGGATGCATTGGCGGCACTGGCCAGCCGCCAGCGCGCCTGGCCCGTCATCTCCGTGGACTGGGACGCCTGGCGTGACCTGGGCATGGCCGCCGGCATGCGCATTCCCGAGGGCATAGGCTGGAGCGGCGCAGAAGCGGCAGCGGTGTTCGAGCGCATCGTCAACGGCGATGTGCCGCACCAGGTGGTCATCTCCACCACCGACCTGCAGCAGCGCCTGGGCGAGATCGATGCCGGGCTGGTGGATGCGCTGGCAGAACCTGCTGCCGAAGCCTTCGCCGAACCTGCCAACGGATCGCAGGCCTGTGACGGCCATCCGCGCCCGGCGCTGCAGACCGCCTACGTTGCGGCCGAAGGCGAACTGCAGCAGGCCCTGGCCGCGCTGTGGACCGACATGCTGGGCATTGCCCCGGTGGGCGTGGACGACAACCTGTTCGAGCTGGGCGGCGACTCGCTGCTGGCCCTGCAGATCCTGGGCCGCGTGAAAAAGCGCTTTGGTGTCGAGCTGCACCCTGCGGCCTTCTTCAAGGCCCCCACCGTCGGCGAGCTGGCCGTGCTGGTGGAGACCCGGCTGATCGAGGAGATCGAGGCCACCGTTACCGATGAAGGCGATGCCCTTGCCGCCTTCGCATCTGCGTGAGAAGACCACCATGTCCCTGAACGATCTCGATTCCCGCAAGTCCCGCCTGTCCGATGCGCAGCGCGCCGCACTGGCCCTGAGGCTCCGGGGTGCATCCGGCGCACCCGCTGCATCTGGCGCAGGTGGCGCAGGTGGCCTGCCGGACGGCGACGCCCGCAACACGGCCCACACCATCACCCGCTGCGACCGCACGCTGGCCATTGCCCTGTCCCCCGCGCAGCGCAGCCTCTGGCTCACCTGGCGGCTGGAGCCCGCCAGCCCCGCCTACAACATGGTGGGATCGCTGTCGCTCAAGGGGCCGCTGGATGCGTGGGCGCTGGAGCAGGCGCTGCAGGCCCTGGCCGAGCGCCACGAGATCCTGCGCACCTGCTATCCGGCCGGCGAGGACGGCGAGCCCCGGCAGTCCATCCAGCCCGCCGCGCCCGTGCCCCTGCGCCATGTCGATCTGGGCGCATGGACGGACGGCGATCCGCAGGCCGAGGCGCAGCGCCAGGTGCTGCTGCTGGCCCGCCAGCCCTTTGCGCTGGACACGGAAACGCCATTGCGCGCCGTCCTGTGCCGGCTGGGCGCGCAGGAGCATGTGCTGGGCCTGTCGCTGCACCACATTGCGGGCGATGGCTGGTCCAACGGCATCGTGATCCAGGAGCTGTTCCACCTGTACGAGGCCCTGCGCACGCAGCAGCCATCGCGCCTGCCGGCCATGGCCCTGCAGTTCGCCGACTATGCCGTCTGGCAGCGCCGCTGGTTCGATGCCGGTGAGCGCGAGCGGCAGCTGGACTACTGGCGTGCCCGGCTGGGCACCGAGCACGAGGCCCTGGCCCTGCCGATGAAGCAGGCCAGGGCGGCCGTGCAGGAAGCACAGGAGCAGCGCCTGGAGTTCACGCTGCCCGCCGCGCTGGCCACCCGCGTGCGCGCCCTGGGCCGCGCGCATGGCGCCTCGCTGTTCATGGTGATGCTGGCCCTGCTCAAGCTGGTGCTGTACCGCTTCAGCGGCACGCGCGAGCTGCGCGTGGGCACGCCCGTGGCCAACCGCCAGAAGGCCGAGACGCATGGGCTGATCGGCTACTTCCTGAACCTGCTGGTGCTGCGCACGCACATCGATCCCGCGCAGGACTTCGGCGCGCTGCTGGCGCAGGTGCGCGAGGCGGTGCTGGGCGCGCAGGCCCACCAGGACCTGCCGTTCCACCTGCTGGTCGAGGCGCTGCAGCCGGCCCGCCAGCCGGGCGTTCACCCGCTGTTCCAGGTCAAGTGCACCCAGCAGGAAGATGCCTCGGCCGCGCGCCACATCGCCGGCCTGGAGATCGCCATGCAGGCCGTCTCCAGCGGCCAGGCGCATTTCGACCTGAGCCTGGACTTCACCGACCGGCAGGACGGCATCGACTGCGTGCTGATCTACGCCGATGAACTGTTCGACGAGGCCGTGGTGCGCGACATGGCCGCCGCGTTCCAGGACCTTGCGCGGCAGGTCAGCGCCGCAATCAGCGACAGGCAGCCCAGGCTGGGCGAACTGTCACTGCCAGGCCGCGTGTCGGAGTCTGCAGGCCCGGTGCAGGCCTTTGGCGCCGACAGCGTGCTGCAGCTGTGGTCGCGCGCCGTGCAGGCCCAGCCCGATGGCACGGCGGTCAGGGACGCAGGCTCTGTCCTGGACTACGCTCAGCTGGACCGGCAGTCCGACCAGCTGGCCCGGGCCCTGTTGGCGCGCGGCGTGGGGGCCGATGTGCGCGTGGCCCTGCATGCCGAGCGCAGCTGCGCCTTTGTGCTGGGCCTGCTCGCCGTGCTCAAGGCCGGTGGCACCTGTGTGCCCCTGGACCCCGGCCTGCCGGCGCAGCGGCTGGCCTGGCAGCTGCGCGACAGCGGCGCGGTGCTGATGCTCTGCCAGCAGGCGCCCGCCTGGGACGCGGGCGTTCCCCTGCTGAGCCTGGACCCGAATGCCTGCCAGGAGCCGTGCATTGCGGGGCAGGCGCCGCCGGCCGCGCCGCCGCATTCCGCACAGGGCGCCTATGTGATCTACACCTCGGGCTCGACCGGGCAGCCCAAGGGCGTGGTCGTCAGCCACGGGGCGCTGGCCCACTATGTGCAGGCCGTGCTGCAGCGGCTGGACCTGCCCGAGGCGGCGCGCAGCATGGCCATGGTCTCGACCGTGGCGGCGGACCTGGGGCACACCGTGCTGTTCGGCGCGCTGTGCTCGGGGCGCGCGCTGCATCTGATGGCGCCCGAACTGGCCTTCGACCCCGACGGCTTCGCGCGCTACATGGCAGAGCACCGGGTGGACGTGCTCAAGATCGTGCCCAGCCATCTGCAGGGGCTGCTGAATGCCGGCATGCCCGCTGACGTGCTGCCTGCCAGCCGCCTGGTGCTGGGCGGCGAGGCCACGCGCTGGCCGCTGATCGACCGCATCGCCGCGCTCAGGCCCGGCTGCCGCGTGCTCAACCATTACGGCCCCACCGAAACCACGGTGGGCATCCTCACCCAGGAGGCGGGCGAGGCGCTGCGCGGCGGCGAAAGCCTGCCCGTGGGCAGGCCGCTGGCCAATAGCCGCGCCCTGGTGCTGGATGCCGACCTGCAGCCCGTGCCTCGGGGCGCCAGCGGCGAGCTGTACCTGGGCGGGCCGGGCCTGGCGCGCGGCTACCAGGCCCGGCCCGGGCAGACGGCAGAGCGCTTCGTGGCCAGCCCGTTCCAGCCGGGCGAGCGCCTGTACCGCACGGGCGACCGCGTGACCATGCTGGCCGATGGCAGCCTGCAGTTCCTGGGCCGCATGGACGACCAGGTGAAGGTGCGCGGCTACCGCGTGGAACTGCGCGAGGTGGCGCTGGCGCTGCAGGCCGTGCCCGGCGTGGCCCAGGCCGAAGTCGTGGCGCGGCTGGATGGGAATGGGAATGGGGATGGGGATGGGGGCGGCGACGGGCGCATGCAGCTGCATGCCTATGCCGTGCCCCAGGCGGGCGTTCCCGCCGACAGGCCGGGGTGGGCCGCCGCGCTGGCGCAGGCGCTGCCCGAGTACATGGTGCCCGCCAGCATCACCGTGCTGGAGGGCATGCCCCTGACGGCCAACGGCAAGATCGACCGCAAGGCCCTGCCCGTGCCGGAGCAGGCGGCCGCCGATCTTTTCGAGGCGCCCCAAGGCGAGGCCGAGCAGGCACTGGCCGCCGTCTGGGCCGACCTCTTCGGCCTGGAGCGCGTGGGCCGGCATGACGACTTCTTCGCGCTGGGCGGGGACTCCATCCTCGCGCTCAAGCTGGTGGCGCGCGCCCGCAGGCGCGGCGTCAAGCTCACGCCCAAGCAGCTGTTCACGGGCAAGACGCCGGCGGGTGTGGCACGGCTGGTGGAGGGGCCGGTCGCCGGCGCCGAGCAGACCGAAGGCGCGGCGCCCCTGCCCAGGGCCGACCGCAGTGGCCCGCTGCCGCTGTCCTTTGCGCAATTGCGCCAGTGGTTCCTGTGGCAGCTGGAGCCGGCCGGTACGGCCTATCACATCAGCGGCGCGCTGCGTCTGCTGGGCACGCTCGATGTGCTGGCGCTGCAGCAAAGCTTCGACGCGCTGGTGGCGCGCCACGAGTCGCTGCGCACGGTGTTCCGCATGGGCGGGGACGGGCAGGTGGTGCAGGTGATCGCCGCACAGGGCGGTGTGCGGGTCGAGCAAACGGATCTGTCCGAACTCCCCGCTGCGCAGCGCCAGGAACAACTGGAACAGGCGGCGGCCGCCGTGCACCGCCAGCCCTTCGACCTGCAGGCCGGGCCGCTGCTGCGCGTGGGCCTGATCCGGGAGTCGGCCGAGGTGCATCTGCTGGTCGTGGCCATGCACCACATCGTCTCCGACGGCTGGTCCATGCAGATCATCGTGGATGAATTCGTGCAGCAGTACCGCGCACGGTGCCAGGGACAGGTGCCGCAGGCCGCACCCCTGCCGCTGCAGTACGCCGACTACGCGGCCTGGCAGCGCCAGTGGCTGGAGGCCGGCGAGCGGCAGCGGCAACTGGCCTACTGGCGCACCCAGCTGGGCGACACGCACCCCGTGCTGCAACTGCCCACCGACCACCCGCGCCGGCCCGGCGCGGACCATGTGGCCGCCAGCCATGGCCTGCAGCTGCCGGCCGATCTGGTCGGCAGCCTGCGCCGCCGCGCCCAGGCGCAGGACGCAACGCTGTTCGTGCTGCTGCTGGCCGGCCTGCAGGCCGTGCTGCACCGCTACACGGGCCAGGAAGACATTCGCGTGGGCGTGCCCATTGCCAACCGCCACCGGGTGGAAACGCAGGGCACGGTGGGCTTTTTCGTGAACACCCAGGTTCTGCGCGCCACGCTGGACGGGCGCATGGGCCTGGCGCAACTGCTGGACCAGGCCCGGCAGGCCGCCCAGGGCGCGCAGGCCCACCAGGACCTGCCCTTCGAGCAACTGGTCGAGGCGCTGCAGCCTGAACGCAACGCCGGCACCCAGCCGCTGTTCCAGGTGCTGTTCAACCACCAGCGCCAGGACCGCAGCGCGCTGCAGCAACTGCCTGGGCTGGAGCTGCAGGAATATGCGCTGCAGGGCCGGGGCGCCCAGTTCGAGCTGACCGTGGACACCACCGACGATGCGCAGGGCCGCCTGCACCTGCGCCTGACCTATGCCCGCGAATTGTTCGAGGCTTCCACCATCGGCGCGCTGGCCGGCCACTATGTGGCCATGCTGCAGGCGCTGGCCGATGATCCGGCCCGCAAGGTGGGCGAGGTCGCCTTGCTGGGCGCGGCCGAACTGCACAGGCAGCAGGCATGGGGCCGCGCCGCCGGCCTGCCTGCCGGTCGGCCGGCCGCAGCGCAGACGCTGCACGGCCGCTTCGCCAGCCAGGCATTGGCGCGGGCCGGGGCGCAGGCGCTGTCCTTCGAGCACCACGTTCTCGGCTACGCCGAACTCGACGCCCAGGCCAACCGCCTGGCCCACTGTCTGATCGCCCTGGGCGTGCGCCCGGAGACCCGCGTGGGCATTGCCATGCAGCGCTCGGTGGAGATGGTGGTCGGCCTGCTGGCCATCCTCAAGGCCGGTGGCGCCTATGTGCCGCTGGACCCGGACTACCCTGCCGACCGGCTGGCGCACATGGTGGCCGACAGCGGGATCTCTCTGGTGCTGACGCAGGCTGTGGTGCGCAAGCGCATTCCCGGCGCTGCTGCGCTGCAGGTGCTGGAGATCGACCTACTGGACCTGTCGGGCGAACCCGATACCGATCCGCAGGTCGATGTGAGCCCGGACAGCCTGGCCTATGTGATCTACACCTCGGGCTCCACGGGCCGTCCCAAGGGCGCGCAACTGAGCCACCGCAACGTGGCACGGCTGCTGGATGCCACCGATGCCTGGTTCGGCTTCGGGCCTGACGATGTCTGGACCCTGTTCCATTCCTATGCCTTCGACTTCTCGGTCTGGGAGATCTTTGGCGCGCTGTGCACGGGGGGCAGGCTGGTGGTGGTGCCGTACTGGATCAGCCGTTCGCCCCAGGACTTCCTGGCCTTGCTGCGTGCGGAGCGCGTAACGGTTCTCAATCAAACACCTTCGGCCTTCGGGCAACTGGTGCATGCCGTGGAGCAGGATGAAGAAGGCAGTGCTGGCCTGGCGCTGCGCCATGTGGTCTTTGGCGGCGAGGCGCTGGAGCCCGAGAGCCTGCGGCCCTGGTTCGACCGCTTCGGTGACCAGGGCCCCCAACTCATCAACATGTACGGCATCACCGAGACCACGGTGCATGTGACGTACCGGGAGATCACGCAGAAGGATCTGGAGGGCGGACGCAGCCCGGTGGGCGTGGCGATTCCGGACCTGGGCCTGTATGTGCTCGATGGCAGCCTGAACCTGCTGCCGCAGGGCGTGGCCGGGGAGCTGTACGTGGCGGGCGAGGGCTTGGCACGCGGCTATCTCAACAGGCAAGGGCTGACGGCAGAGCGCTTCATTGCCAACCCGTTCAGCGAGACGGGCGAGCGCCTGTACTGCACGGGCGACCTGGTGCGCTGGAGTGCCCAGGGCGAACTTGAATACCTGGGCCGTGCCGACCAGCAGGTCAAGATCCGGGGCTTCCGCATCGAGCTGGGCGAGGTGCAGTCGCAACTGCTGGCCCAGCCTGAAGTGCGTGAGGCCGTGGTGTTGGCCAGGGAGGGTGCAGGCGGGGCGCGATTGGTGGCCTATGTCTCGCTGAATTCGCCAGCCGAAGACGGTTTGCTCAAGGACCGGCTGGGCCATGCGCTGCCCGACTACATGGTGCCCTCGGCCATCGTCGTGCTTGACGCCCTGCCTTTGACGGCCAACGGCAAGGTGGACCGCAAGGCGCTGCCCGAGCCGGAGATGGTCAGCGCCCAGCAATACGAGGCACCGCAGGGAGAGCTGGAGGAAACACTGGCGAAGATCTGGGCCGAGGTGCTGGGCGTGGAGCGCGTGGGCCGGCAGGACGGCTTCTTCGAGCTGGGCGGGCATTCGCTGCTCGCCCTGGGCCTGCTGGAGCGCGTGCGCGCCCAGGGCCTGCGCGTGCAGGTGCGCACGCTGTTCCAGCACCCGAGGCTGGCGGAGTTTGCGCAGGCGGTGCTGGAGGAACAGCAGGAGCAGCAGGGTGAGCAGGTGGCCGGCGAGATCGATGTGCCACCCAACGGCATCCCCGAAGGCTGCACGGCGATCACGCCGGACATGCTGACCCTGGTGGCGCTGGATGACGATGAGATTGCACGCATCGCCGCTGCGGTGCCCGGTGGGGCGGCCAACATCCAGGACATATACCCGTTGGCGCCGTTGCAGGAGGGAATTTTGTTCCACCACCTGCTGCAGTCCGGGGGCGATGTGTTCGTCTCGCCCAACCTGCTGAGCTTCGGGGCGCGCGAGCAGCTGCAATCCTTCGTGCACAGCCTCAACCAGGTGATTGCGCGCCATGACATCCTGCGCACGGCCGTGCTCTGGGAGGGGCTGTCCGAGCCCGTGCAGGTGGTGCTGCGCCAGGCACCGCTGCAGCTGCAGTGGCCTGATGCGGATGAGGCACATGAGGCACTGGTGCCGCAGATGCTGGAGCAACTGCGCAGCCACGACCTGCGCCTGGACGTGCGGCAGGCGCCGATGATAGGGGCGCGGGCCGCACACGATGCCGGGCAAGGCCGCTGGCTGCTGCAACTGCTGAGTCACCACCTGGTGATGGACCGCATCACGCTGGACCTGCTGCTGCAGGAAGTGCTGCGGCTTCAGCAGGGCCGTGCAGCCGAGCTGCCGGTGCCCGTGCCCTTCCGGCGCTTTGTGGCGCAGGCGCGCCAGGGCGTGGCGGCCGAGGCGCACGAGCGATTCTTCCGCCGCATGCTGGCCGATGTGCAGGAGCCCACGGCCGCCTTCGGCCTGCTGGACGTGCAAGGCGATGGCCGGGGCATGGAGGAGGCCCGCCTGCGGTTGGACGCCCCACTGGCCCAGGGCATGCGCCGCCAGGCGCGTGCGCACGGCGTCAGCCCCGCCGCGCTCTGCCACCTGGCCTGGGCGCTGGTGCTGGCCCGCACCAGCGGCAGGCAGGAGCCGGTCTTCGGCACCGTGCTGATGGGCCGCATGGACGGCGGCGCCGGTGCGAACCAGGCGCTGGGCATGTTCATCAACACCTTGCCGCTGCGCCTGCCGCTGGGCGAAGGCAGCGTGCTCCAGGGCCTGCGCAGCACGGCGGCGGCGCTTGCGGCGCTGCTGCAGCACGAGCATGCCAGCCTGTCGCTGGCCCAGCGCTGCAGCGGCCTGCCTGCGGGAACGCCGCTGTTCAGCGCATTGCTGAACTACCGGCATGGCGCGGCAGAGGGCGCTGCGCAAGAGCTGGCCCGGGCCGGCGTGCAGGTGCTGGGTCGCCCCGAGCGCAGCAACTATCCCGTGGGCATGGCTGTGGATGACGACGGCCAGGGCTTTGTGCTCGTCGCCCAGGTGGTGCGCAGCGTAGGGGCCGGGCGCGTCTGCGCCTACATGCAGCAGGCCCTGCAGGCGCTGGTGCAGGCGCTGCAGCAGCAGCCCGGCCGCGACCTGCGCACGCTGGACGTGGTGCCCCCGGCCGAGCGCCAGACGCTGCTGGCGCAGGCCGGCAACCCCCGCTCCTGGCCGCAGGCCTTGCCGGTGCACCGCATGTTCGAGACGCAGGCAAGGCAGCGGCCCCAGGCCCCGGCCCTGGCTGCGGACGGACAGGTGTTCAGCTACGGCGATCTGGACCGGCGGGCCAGCCGCCTGGCGCAGGCCTTGAGCGCCCAGGGGCTGCGGCCTGGGCAGCGCGTGGGCCTGGTGGCCGAGCGCGGGGCCGCCATGGTGGCCGGCCTGCTGGCCATCCTCAAGGCGGGCGCTGCCTACGTGCCCGTCGATCCAGCCCTGCCCGATGAGCGCATGCGGTACATGCTGCAGGACAGCGGAGCCTGCCTGGCGCTGGCCTCGGGCTTGGCGCCGGGCCGGCTGGCCTTGCTCGCCGCCAGCGTGCCGAAGGTGCTGGAACTGGAGGCGCTGGAGGTACTGGAGGTGCTGGAGGCAGTGGAGGCAAGGGAGCCAGGGCCGCAGGCAGGCACGGAACGCGCGCCCCGCGTCGAGGTGCATGGCGACCAGGCCGCCTATGTGATCTACACCTCGGGCTCCACCGGCCGGCCCAAGGGCGTGGTGGTGCGGCATGCGGCCTTCTCCAACTTCCTGCAGTCCATGGCGGCACAGCCGGGCCTGCAGGCGCAGGACGTGGTGCTGGCCACGACCTCCGTGTCCTTCGACATTGCGGGCCTGGAGATCTTCCTGCCCCTGGCCGTGGGCGCGCAGCTGGTGGTGGCCGGGCGCGAGCAGGTGCGCGACGCGGCCGCGCTGGCGGCGCTGCTGGAGCGCAGCCGCGCCAGCGTGATGCAGGCCACGCCCTCGGGCTGGCGCCTGCTGCTGGCCGGTGGCTGGAAGGCGGCACGGCCCCTGAAGGCGCTGTGCGGCGGCGAGGCGCTTGCGCCGGACCTGATCGCCCTGCTGCGCGCGGCGGGCGTGGACCTCTGGAACCTCTACGGCCCGACCGAGACCACGATCTGGTCCAGCCTGCAGCAGGTGCAGGGCGATGCCGCCACGCTGGGCCAGGCCATCGCGGCCACCCGGCTGCTGGTGCTTGACGAAGGACTGCGCTGCGTGCCGCAAGGCGTGGTCGGGGAGCTGTTCATTGGCGGCCAGGGCCTGGCGCGCGGCTACTGGCAGCGGCCGGGCCTGAGCGCAGAGCGTTTTGTGGCCGATCCTTTCGCGGGACCGGGCGCGGCTGGCGAACGCCTGTACCGCACGGGCGACCTGGTGCGCCGCAATGCCGATGGCGCGCTGGAATACCTGGGCCGGCTGGACCACCAGGTCAAGATCCGCGGCCACCGCATCGAGCTGGGCGAGGTGGAGGCCGCGCTGCTGGCCCAGCCCGAGGTGCGCGAGGCCGTGGTCACGGCAGCGGGGTCCGGCGGTGATACGCGCCTTGTGGCGCATGTATCTCTACATGCATCGCTGCATGCGTCGCTATATGCACCGCTGCATGCATCACTGCATGCAGGCCCTCCCCTGGACGCTGCGGCACTGCGCGCAAGACTGGCCAGCGGCCTGCCCGACTACATGCTGCCGTCCGCCATCGTGGTGCTGGACACGCTGCCGCTGAACAACAGCGGCAAGGTGGACCGTGCCGCGCTGCCTGCGGCGCAGGCGCCGGCCGGGCAGTCCTACGAGGCGCCTTCGGGGCAGGCCGAGGAAATGCTGGCCGGGCTCTGGTCCGAGCTGCTGGGCGGTGGCCGCGTGGACCGCCGCGACAGCTTCTTCGAGCGCGGCGGGCACTCGCTCAAGGTGGTGCAACTGCTGGCGCGGCTGCAGGGGGCAGGCGCTGCGGGGCTGACCGCCCAGGACATTTTCCGCACCCCGGTGCTGCAGGACATGGCGGGCCTGGTGCGCCTGCCGGCCCATGGCGGCGCGGATGCTGCGGGTGCTGCGGGTGCAACAGGCACGACAGGCGCGGATGCGCAGGCGCTCGATGCGCTGGATTCCTTTCTCGAAACTCTGGGAGATATCTGATGGACCGTGGCCGCCTGCGCCAAATCGCCGAGCGCTTTGCAAGCCTGAGCCCTGCCCAGCGCACGCTGGCATTGCAAAAGATCCGGGCCGAGGGACTGGATCTCTCGCATTTCCCCATCCCGGTGCGCGCACCATCGCCCGACCAGACCGAAGCCCTGTCCCATGCGCAGCTGCGCCAGTGGTTCCTGTGGAAGCTGGACCCGCAAAGCTCGGCCTACCACATCGCCCAGGCCTCGTGGATGCATGGCGAGCTGGATCTGGCGGCCTTGCGGCAGGCGTTCGGCGTGCTGCTGGAGCGCCACGGCGGACTGCGCACGGTGTTCGAGGAAAGCCCCGACGGCCTGGCGCGGCAGCGCATCGTGCCGCAGCTGGCCCTGGAGCTGCCGCTGATCGACCTCAGCTCCCTGCCCGCCGCACAGCGCCACGACCGGGCCCTGGCCGAAGCCTCGCGCCTGTGCCTCACGCCCTTTGACCTGACGCGCGGACCGCTGCTGCGCGTGGCCGCCGTCCGCCTGGACAGCCGCCAGCACCTGCTGGTGGTGGTGATGCACCACATCATCTCCGACGGCCGCTCCATGCAGATCCTGCTGGAGGAGTTCGCCGGCCTGTACGCGGCACTGGTGCAGCAGCGCCCGACCCGCCTGCCGCCGCTGCCCATTGCCTACTCCGACTACGCCGCCTGGCAGCGCGACTGGCTGGAGGCCGGGGAAAGGCAGCGCCTGCTGGACTACTGGCTGCCCGAGCTGGCCGGGGGGCAGGACCTGCATCTGGAGCTGCCCGCCGACCATGCCCGCGCGCCGGGCGCCGAGAACCGCTGGCATGCCGCCTGGCACCGGCTGGAGCTGCCCGCCAGCCTGGTGGCCGGACTGGAGCAGCGCGCCCGCGAGCAGGGCACCTCCCTCTTCGTGGCGCTGCTGGCCGGGTTCCAGGCCCTGCTGCACCGCTATACCGCCGAGACCGATATCCGCGTGGGCGTGCCCGTGGCCAACCGCAACCAGCCCGAGGCCGAGCCGCTGGTCGGCTTCTTCGTCAACACGCTGGTGATGCGTGGCCGGCTCGATCCCCGCATGCGCCTGCAGGAGCTGCTGGCCCAGCTGTCCGAGCGGGTCCGCCTGGGCCTGGCCCACCAGGACCTGCCCTATGAGCAACTGGTCGAGGCGCTGCAGCCGCGCCGCAGCCTGGACGGCAGCTCGCTGTTCCAGGTGATGCTGAACTACCAGCACGAAGAGGCCGCCGGCCTGGCGGGCCTGGAGATCCAGAAGCTGGAGCTGGACGGCCTGGCCGCCCAGTTCGAGCTGACCCTGCACGCCAGCCGCCGCGCCAACGGCAGCCTGCAGCTGGGCTTTGCCTATGCGCGCGAGCGCTTCGAGCCGGCCACGGTGCAGCGCATGGGCGCGCATCTGTCGCTGCTGCTGCAGGCGCTGGCGCATGCGCCGCAGTGCGCGCTGGACCAGGTGCAACTGCTGCCCGGCGATGAGCAGGCGCAGCTTCTGGACCGCAGTGCGCGCCGCAGTACCCGCAATGGACCTGCCCTCAACCCTGCGCAGCCCGCCTGCCTGCACCAGCGCTTTGCCACAAGCGCGCAGCAGCGGCCGGATGCGGTGGCGCTGACCTGCGAGTCCGCACGACTGACCTACGCCGAACTCGACGCCCAGGCCAACCGCCTGGCCCACTGTCTGATCGCCCTGGGCGTGCGGCCGGAGACACGCGTGGGCATTGCCATGCAGCGCTCGGTGGAGATGGTGGTGGGACTGCTGGCCATCCTCAAGGCCGGTGGCGCCTATGTGCCGCTGGACCCGGATTACCCTGCCGACCGGCTGGCGCACATGGTGGCCGACAGCGGGATCTCTCTGGTGCTGACGCAGGCTGCGCTGCGCGAGCGCATTCCCGGCGCTGCTGCGCTGCAGGTGCTGGAGATCGACATGCTGGACCTGTCGGGCGAACCCGATACCGATCCGCAGGTTGAAGTCTCGGCCGACAGCCTGGCCTATGTGATCTACACCTCGGGCTCCACGGGCCGCCCCAAGGGCGCGCAACTGAGCCACCGCAACGTGGCACGGCTGCTGGACGCCACCGATGCCTGGTTCGGCTTCGGGCCTGACGATGTCTGGACCCTGTTCCACTCCTACGCCTTCGACTTCTCGGTCTGGGAGATCTTTGGCGCCCTGTGCACGGGCGGCAGGCTGGTGGTGGTGCCTTACTGGGTCAGCCGTTCGCCCCAGGACTTCCTGGCTTTGCTGCGTGCGGAGCGCGTAACGGTTCTCAATCAAACACCTTCGGCCTTCGGGCAACTGGTGCATGCCGTGGAGCAGGATGAAGAAGGCAGTGCTGGCCTGGCGCTGCGCCAGGTGATCTTCGGCGGCGAGGCGCTGGAGCCCGAGAGCCTGCGGCCCTGGTTCGACCGCTTCGGTGACCAGAGCCCCCAACTCGTCAACATGTACGGCATCACCGAGACCACGGTGCATGTGACGTACCGGGAGATCACCCGGAAGGATCTGGAGGGCGGACGCAGCCCCGTGGGCGTGGCGATTCCGGACCTGGGCCTGTATGTGCTCGACGGCAGCCTGAACCTGCTGCCTCAGGGCGTGGCCGGAGAGCTGTACGTGGCAGGCGAGGGCTTGGCACGGGGCTATCTCAACAGGCAAGGACTGACGGCAGAGCGCTTCATTGCCAACCCGTTCAGCGAGACGGGCGAGCGCCTGTACCGCACGGGCGACCTGGTGCGCTGGAGTGCCCAGGGCGAACTCGAATACCTGGGCCGTGCCGACCAGCAGGTCAAGATCCGGGGCTTCCGCATCGAGCTGGGCGAGGTGCAGTCGCAGCTGCTGGCCCAGCCCGAGGTGCGCGAGGCGGTGGTGCTGGCCAAGGAGGGCGCAAGGCTGATCGCCTATGTCTCCCTGCGTGACGCGGTGGAGGAAAGCCAGCTCAAGCAGCGCCTGGGCCAGGCGCTGCCCGACTACATGGTGCCCTCGGCCATCGTCGTGCTCGATGCCCTGCCTTTGACGGCCAACGGCAAGGTGGACCGCAAGGCGCTGCCCGAGCCGGAGATGGCGAGTGCGCAGGAATACGAGGCACCGCAGGGCGAGTTGGAAGAAACGCTCGCGAAGATCTGGGCCGAGGTGCTGGGCGTGGAGCGCGTGGGCCGGCAGGACGGCTTCTTCGAGCTGGGCGGGCATTCGCTGCTCGCCCTGGGCCTGCTGGAGCGCGTGCGCGCCCAGGGCCTGCGCGTGCAGGTGCGCACGCTGTTCCAGCATCCGAGGCTGGCGGAGTTTGCGCAGGCGGTACTGGAGGAACAGCAGGAGCCGCAGGGTGAGCAAGGGGCGCAGGTGGCCGGCGAGATCGACGTGCCGCCCAATGGCATCCCCGAAGGCTGCACGGCGATCACGCCGGACATGCTGACCCTGGTGGCGCTGGATGAGGTGGAGATTGCTCGCATTGCCGCGGCGGTGCCGGGAGGTGCGGCCAACATCCAGGACATCTACCCGCTGGCGCCGCTGCAGGAGGGGATTCTGTTCCACCACCTGCTGCAGTCCGAGGGCGATGCCTATGTCACCTCGCACACGCTGAGCTTCGACTCGCGCGAGCGGCTGCAGCGGTTTGCCGAGAGCTTTGACCAGGTGGTCGCGCGGCATGACATCCTGCGCACGGCCGTGTTCTGGGAGGGCCTGGCGACGCCCGTGCAGGTCGTCTGCCGGCAGGCCCGCCTGCCGCTGTCCTGGCTGGAGGAGGGCGGAACAGCGGCATCATCGCAGGACGCGCAGGACGCGCAGGACGCGCTGGCCCGGCTGGCCGCCTGCGCCCGGGGCTACCGCATCGACCTGCGCAAGGCGCCGCTGATCCACCTGGTGGCCGCGCACGACGCGCCAGGCCAGCGCTGGCTGCTGCAGATCCTGGCCCACCACATGGTGGACGACAACACCACGCTCAAGCAGGTGATCGGCGAGATCGCGCTGATCCAGCAGGGCCGCTCCAGTGCGCTGCCCCGGCCGCTGCCGTTCCGCCGGTTCGTGGCCCAGGCGCGCTCGGGCGAGGGCACGGCCGGGCATGAGGCGTTCTTTCGCGCCATGCTGGGCGATGTGCAGGAGCCCACGGCGCCCTTCGGGCTGCTGGATGTCCAGGGCGACGGAGCGCGCACGAACGAGGTGCGGCAGGTGCTTGACGGCGGCCTTGCCGCCCGGTTGCGGCAGCAGTCCCGGCGCCACGGCGTCAGCGCCGCCGCGCTGTTCCACCTGGCCTGGGCCCTGGTGCTGGCCAGGACCAGCGGCAGGGACGACGTGGTGTTCGGCACCGTGCTGTTTGGCCGCATGCAGGCCCAGCAGGGCGCGGCCCGCGCGCTGGGCATGTTCATCAATACGCTGCCGCTGCGCGTTCGCCTGGCCGGTCGTGGCGTGGCCCAGGCCCTGCGCCAGACCCAGTCCGCGCTGACGGACCTGCTGCAGCACGAGCATGCCAGCCTGTCGATGGCCCAGTCCTGCAGCGGCCTGGCCGGCGGGGCGCCGCTGTTCACGGCCCTGCTCAACTACCGGCACACGGCGCTGCAGGATGCGGACGCCGGCGATGCCTGGACCGGCGTGCAGATACTGCAAAGCCACGAGCGCACCAACTTCCCGTTCGGCCTGTCGGTCAACGACACGGGCGAGGGCTTCACGCTGATCGCGCATGTGATCGATGCGGTGAATGCCCACAGCATGTGCGGCTACATGCACGAGGCGCTGGACGGCCTGGCCGATGCCCTGGCGTGCGACCCCGGCCAGCCCGTGACCGCGATTGCGGTGCTGCCCGCGCATGAACGGGACAGGCTGCTGCAGTGGAGCCTCAATGGAAAGGCCCATCCCGAGGCCCTGCCCGTGCACCGGGAATTCGAGGCCCGCGTGCGGGAGCAGCCCGATGCCGTCTGCCTGGTCCATGGCGACGAGGCGCTGACCTCGGCCCGGCTCAACGCCCGTGCCAACCGGCTGGCCCACAGGCTGATGGCCCTGGGCGTGGGGCCGGACGTGCGCGTGGGCGTTGCGCTGGAGCGCTCGGTGGACATGGTGGCGGGACTGCTGGCGGTGCTCAAGGCCGGCGGCGCCTACGTGCCGCTGGACATGGAGTACCCGGTGGACCGCCTGGCCTACATTGCCCAGGACAGCGGCATTGCCCTGCTGCTGACCGAGCGCAAGGCACGCGAGCGCCTGCCGTTCGCGCAGGCGCTGAACGTGGTCGAGCTCGACGATCTGGACCTGGACGCAGGGCCTGACCACAATCCCGGAGTGGCGGTCCATGGCGACCATCTGGCCTATGTGATCTACACCTCGGGCTCCACCGGCCGGCCCAAGGGGGCGGCCAACCGGCATGCCGCGCTGTCCAATTGCATGGCCTGGATGCAGGACCACTACCGGCTCACGCGGGCCGACGCGGTGCTGCACAAGGCGGCCTTCGGCTTCGATGTCTCGGCCTGGGAAATCTTCTGGCCGCTGACGGCGGGCGTGCGCCTGGTGGTGGCCCGGCCCGGCGACCACCGCGATCCCGAGCGCATCGTCGCGCTGATCCGCCGCCACCAGATCACCACGCTGAACTTCGTGCCGGCCATGCTGCAGGCGTTTCTGGCCCATGAAGGTATCGAGGAGGAGACCCGCCTGCGCTATGTGATCTGCGGCGGCGAGGCCATGCCGGCCGAGACACAGCGCGAGGCCCTGCGCCGCCTGCACGGCGTCAGCCTGCAAAACCTCTATGGCCCGACCGAGGCCGCCATCCACGTGACGCACTGGACCTGCCGCGACGATGGCCGCAGCCCGGTCCCCATCGGCCGCCCCGTCAGCGCGACCAAGGCCTTGGTGCTGGGCCAGGATCTGGGACTGGTTCCCGCAGGCGTGGCCGGCGAACTCTATCTGGGCGGGCAGGCGCTGGCGCAGGGCTACCTGGGCCGGCCCGGCCTGAGCGCCGAGCGCTTCGTCGCCGACCCGTTCGACCAGGGCGGCGGCCGCCTGTACCGCACGGGCGACCTGGTGCGCTGGAACGATGAAGGCCAGCTGGAGTACCTGGGGCGCCTGGACCATCAGGTGAAGATCCGAGGCTTTCGCATCGAGCTGGGCGAGATCGAGGCCCGGCTGCTGGCCCAGCCGCAGGTGCGGGAGTCCGTGGTCGTGGCCCGCAAGGGCCCGGCGGGCATGCACCTGGCGGCCTATGTCTCGGCGCATGAAGGGCTGCAGGTCACGGCGGCCGAACTGCGCGAGCGCCTGGCCCTTGAACTGCCGGACTACATGGTGCCGGCCGCCATCATGGTGCTGGACCGCCTTCCCCTGAATGCCAACGGCAAGGTGGACAGGGCCGCCTTGCCCGAGCCTGAACTGCTGGCCAGCCTGCACTACGAGGCGCCCGTGGGCGACGGCGAGCAGCGGCTGGCCGCACTCTGGAGCGAGGTGCTGGGCGTGGAGCGCGTGGGGCGCCAGGACCATTTCTTTGAGCTGGGCGGGCACTCGCTGCTGGCCCTGAAGCTGCTGGAGCGCATGCGCGCCCAGGGCTGGGTGACGCAGGTGCGCACGCTGTTCCAGCACCCCCGGCTGGCGGATCTGGCGCTGGCGCTGCGCCGCGAGCAGGGCCTGCCCCGGCATGAGGTGCAGGTGCCGCCCAACGGCATTCCCGAAGGCTGCACGGCCATCACGCCCGACATGCTGACGCTGGTGGCACTGGACGCGCAGCAGATCGCGCGGGTGCAGGCCGCCGTGCCCGGTGGCGCGGCCAACATCCAGGACATCTATCCGCTGGCGCCGCTGCAGGAAGGCATTCTGTTCCACCACACCCTGCACCAGCAGGGCGACGCCTATGCCACCCCCACGCTGCTGGGCTTTGACACGCGGGAGCGTTTGCTGGGCTTTGTGCAACGGCTCAACCAGGTCATCGCACGCCACGACATCCTGCGCACGGCCGTGCTGTGGGAGGGGCTGGCCGAGCCTGTGCAGGTGGTCTGCCGGCAGGCGCAGGTGCTGCTCGACTGGCTGGAGCCTGGTGAACGCGAGGGCGAAGGCGATGTGGCCGCCGCGCTTCAGCAGCGGCTGGACCCGCGCGTGCAGCGCATCGATGTGCGCCGCGCGCCCATGATCCGCGCCGTGGCGGCGCAGGATGCGCCCCACGGGCGCTGGCTGCTGCAGCTGCTGACGCATCACCTGGTGCTGGACCACACGACGCTGGAGCGCATCGTCGAAGAGATCGCGCTGATGGCGCAGGGCCGCGAGGCGGAGCTGCCCAGGCCCCTGCCGTTCAGGCGCTTCGTGGCCCAGGCCCGGCTGGGCGTGAGCACCAGTGAGCATGAGGACTTCTTCCGCGCCATGCTCGGCGATGTGGATGAGCCCACGGCGCCGTTTGGCCTGCTGGATGTGCAGGGCGACGGCAGTGCGGTGCAAGAGGCCAGGCTGGCCTTGGACGAGCCCCTGGCGCGCAGCGTGCGGCAGCAGGCACAGCGCCATGGGGTGAGTGCAGCCAGCCTGTTCCACCTGGCCTGGGCGCTGGTGCTGGGCAGGACCACGGGCAAGGACGACGTGGTGTTCGGCACCGTGCTCTTTGGCCGCATGCAGGGCGGGGAGGGCGCGCACAGTGCGCTGGGCATGTTCATCAACACGCTGCCGCTGCGCATACGGTTGGGCGGTCGGCTGGGCGGGCGCAGCGTGCAGTACTGCCTGCATGAGACGCATGCGGGGCTGACGGGGCTGATGCACCACGAGCACGCCACGCTGTCGCTGGCGCAGCGCTGCAGCGCTCTGGCGGGGGGAACGCCGCTGTTCTCGGCCCTGCTCAACTACCGCTACAGCGTGGCCCCGCAGGAGGGGGGCGCAGCGGGCGCAGCCTCGGGCGCATGGGAAGGCATGACGGCGCTGGGCGGGCAGGAGCGCACCAACTACCCCGTGACCGTGTCCATCGACGACCTGGGCGAAGGCTTTGGCATCGTGGCCCAGGCCGATGCTGCTCTGGGGGCTGAACGGCTGTGTGGATACATGGCGTCGGCCGTGGCCTCCCTGGTCCACGCGCTGGAAAGCGAGCCCGGCCTGGAGGCTGCGGCGCTGGACATGCTGGACGGCAAGGAATGGGCGCAGCTGCAGGCCTGGAGCCTGGGCGCCCGAACCGAACCAGGGATGCAGCCGGTGCACCAGCTGATCGAGCGCCAGGCCCAGGCACGGCCGGATGCCGTGGCGCTGGTCTTTGGCGATCAGGTGCTGAGCTACCACCAGCTCAACCGCCGCGCCAACCAGCTGGCACACCGGCTGATGGCCCTGGGCGTGAGGCCGGAGACCCGGGTGGGCATCGCCATGGAGCGGTCCATCGAGATGGTGGTGGGCCTGCTGGCCATCATGAAGGCCGGTGGCGCCTATGTGCCCCTGGACCCCGATCACCCGCCCGAACGGCTGGCCCAGATGATCGAAGACGGCGCCGTGCGGCGCCTGCTCACCCACAGCGCGCTGCGCGAGCGCCTGCCCGCAGGCGAGGATCTGCAGTGGCTGGACATCGACCGCATCGATGTGGCCGGTGAATCTCAGCGCAACCCCGTGGTTGCCGTGCATGGGGAGCATCTGGCCTATGTGATCTTCACCTCGGGCTCCACGGGCCGCCCCAAGGGCGCGGCCAACCGGCATGCGGCCCTGCACAACCGGCTGGCCTGGATGCAGCAGGCCTATGCGCTCGATGCCTCGGACGCCGTGCTGCAAAAGACACCGTTCAGCTTCGATGTGTCGGTCTGGGAGTTCTTCTGGCCCCTGATGGTCGGCGCCCGGCTGGTGATGGCCGCGCCTGGCGATCACCGTGACCCCGCAAGGCTGGTGGCGCTGATCACGGGCCATGGCGTCACCACCGTGCACTTCGTGCCTTCCATGCTGCAGGCCTTTGTGGCGCATGCGGGCGTTGCGGCATGCACGGGCCTCAGGCGCATCCTGTGCAGCGGCGAGGCCCTGTCGGCCGAGGCGCAGAACGCCGTCTTCAGGTTGCTGCCCGGAGCCGGTCTCTACAACCTCTATGGCCCGACCGAGGCGGCCATCGACGTCACCCACTGGCGCTGCCGCGACGACGGGCGGCGCCAGGTTCCCATCGGCCGGCCCATCAGCGGCATCCGCACCTATGTGCTGGACTGCGCCATGCGGCCGGCGCCACAGGGCGTGGCCGGCGAGCTGTACCTGGGCGGCATGGGCCTGGCGCGCGGCTATCTGAACCGCCCCGCACTGACGGCCGAGCGCTTTGTGGCCGACCCGCTGGACACGCAGGGCGGCCTGCTGTACCGCACGGGCGACCTGGTGCGCTGGAACGGCGACGGCCAGATCGAGTACCTGGGGCGCCTGGACCACCAGGTGAAGATCCGCGGCCTGCGCATCGAGCTGGGCGAGATCGAGGCCCATCTGCTGGCCCAGCCCGGCGTGCGCGAGGCCGTGGTGGTCGCGGCGCAAGCCACATCGGGCGCGGCGGGCGCACGCCTTGTCGCCTATGTGGCCGGCCCGGACGCCGATGCGGGGCTGGCCGAAACCTTGCGCCAGGCGCTGGCCCGGCGGCTGCCGGACTACATGCAGCCTTCGGCCATCGTCGTGCTGCCTGCGCTTGCGCTCAATGCCAACGGCAAGGTGGACCGCAAGGCCCTGCCCCAGCCCGAATGGGCGCAGCGTGGATACGAGCCGCCGCACAACGGGGTCGAGCAGCAGCTGTCGGCGATATGGGCTGAGCTTCTGGGGCAGGACCGCGTGGGGCGGCGCGACAACTTCTTCGAGCTGGGCGGGCACTCGCTGCTGGCCATGGGCATGCTGGAACGCATGCGCGCGCATGGCCTGTCGGCCTCGGTGCGCAGCCTGTTCCAGCATCCGCAGCTGGCGGATTTTGCGGCGCAGCTGATGCAGGCGGACGACGCCGCCCAGGTGCAGGTGCCGCCCAACGGCATCCCCGAAGGCTGCACGGCCATCACGCCCGCCATGCTGACACTGGCGGCGCTGGACGTGCAGGAGATCGCACGGGTCGAGGCCGCCGTGCCCGGTGGCGC
This sequence comes from Delftia sp. PX-1, assembly GCF_055797465.1. Classification (NCBI taxonomy): domain Bacteria; kingdom Pseudomonadati; phylum Pseudomonadota; class Betaproteobacteria; order Burkholderiales; family Comamonadaceae; genus Delftia; species Delftia sp. PX-1. The sequence goes on along the minus strand of NZ_CP184763.1, from coordinate 4,802,202 downwards.
GGCCAACATTCAGGACATCTATCCGCTGGCGCCGCTGCAGGAAGGCATTCTGTTCCACCACACCCTGCACCCGCAGGGCGACGCCTATGCCACGCCCACGCTGCTGGGCTTCGACACGCGCGAGCGGCTGCTGGGCTTTGTGCAACGGCTCAACCGGGTCATCGCACGCCACGACATCCTGCGCACGGCCGTGCTGTGGGAAGGGCTGGCCGAGCCCGTGCAGGTGGTCTGGCGGCAGGCACAGGTGCTGCTCGACTGGCTGGAGGAGAGCGAAGGTGAAGGGGAAGGAACGGATGTGGCCAGCCGGCTGCAGGCCGTGCTGGACCCGCGCGTGCAGCGCATCGATGTGCGCCGCGCGCCCATGATCCGCGCCGTGGCGGCGCAGGATGCGCCCAACGGGCGCTGGCTGCTGCAGCTGCTGACCCACCACCTGGTGCTGGACCACACGACGCTGGAACGCATCGTCGAGGAGATCGCGCTGATGGCCCAGGGCCGCGAGGCGGAGTTGCCCAGACCCCTGCCGTTCAGGCGCTTCGTGGCCCAGGCCCGCCTGGGCGTGAGCACCAGCGAGCATGAGGACTTCTTCCGCGCCATGCTCGGCGATGTGGATGAACCTACGGCGCCGTTTGGCCTGCTGGATGTGCAGGGAGACGGCAGCGCGGTGGAGGAGGCCAGGCTTGCGCTGGATGCACAACTGTCGCGCGAGCTGCGCCGGCAGGCGCAGCGCCATGGGGTGAGTGCAGCCAGCCTGTTCCACCTGGCCTGGGCGCTGGTGCTGGGCAGGACCACGGGCAAGGACGACGTGGTGTTCGGCACCGTGCTCTTTGGCCGCATGCAGGGCGGGGAGGGCGCGCACAGCGCGCTGGGCATGTTCATCAACACGCTGCCGCTGCGCATACAGCTGGGCGGCCGCAGCGTGCAGGAATGCCTGCGCCAGACGCATGAACTGCTGACGGGGCTGATGCACCACGAGCACGCCACGCTGTCGCTGGCGCAGCGCTGCAGCGCTCTGGCGGGGGGAACGCCGCTGTTCTCGGCCCTGCTCAACTACCGCTACAGCGTGGCGCCGCAGGAGGGCGCCGCAGCGGACGCAGCCTCGGGCGCGTGGGAAGGCATGACGGCCCTGGGCGGGCAGGAGCGCACCAACTACCCGGTGGACATGTCCATCGATGACCTGGGCCAGGGCTTTCGCCTGGTCGGACAGGCCAGCAAGACCGTGGGCGCGCAGCGCCTGTGCGCCTACATGCTGGCCGCCGTGGAAGGCATTGTTGCGGTCCTGGCCGAAACGCCCGCGCTGCCGGCCTGCGATATCGAGCTGCTGGACCGGGATGAATGGGCGCAGCTGACGCAATGGGCGCAATCGGTGCAGTCTGGATGCAACCCGCCGCGCCGCGACGCCCAGCCCCTGGTGCACAGGCTGTTCGAGCAGCAGGTGGACGAGCGGCCCCAGGCCACGGCCCTGGTCTTTGGCGACGAATGCATCAGCTATGCGCAGCTCAACCGGCGTGCCAACCGCCTTGCGCACCGCCTGATCGCCGAGGGAGTGGGCGCGGAGGTGCGCGTGGGCATTGCGGTGGAACGCTCGGTGGAGATGGTGGTTGCCGTGCTGGCCGTGCTCAAGTCGGGCGCGGCCTATGTGCCCCTGGACCCCGGCTATCCGGCCGAGCGCCTGGCCCACATGGTCGAGGACAGCGGCATGGCCTGCCTGCTCACGCAGTCCCGCCTGGGGCTTGCGGTGGCCGGTCGCGTGAAGGCGCTGGACCTGGATGCCATCGGCGCGATGCCGGGGCCCGACCACAACCCCGGCGCCGCCGTGCATGGCGAATGCCTGGCCTATGTGATCTACACCTCGGGCTCCACCGGCCGCCCCAAGGGCGTGGGCATCTCCCACCGCTGCCTGGCCGAACAGGCGCAGCTGGCCGTCGGCTTTGCCGCGCTGTCGCCGCAGGACCGCGTGCTGCAGTTCGCCACGCTGAATTTCGATGGCTGCATCGAGCAGCTGTTCGCGCCGCTGGTGGCCGGCGCGGCCATGGTGCTGCGCGGGCCCGAACTCTGGGACAGCGCCACCTTCCACAGGGAACTCATGGCCAGGCAGATCAGCGTGGCCGATCTGACCACCGCCTACTGGCTGCTGCTGGTCCAGGATTTTGCGCGCCAGGGCCTGCGCGGGTACGGGCGGCTCAGGCAGGTGCATGTGGGCGGCGAGGCCATGCCGGCCGCCGGCCTGCAGGCCTGGCGCGATGCCGGGCTGGGCCATGTGAGGCTGCTCAATGCCTATGGCCCGACCGAGGCCACCGTCACGGCCTCCCTCTTCGACTGCACGGGCCTGGTGGAAGGCGCCGGCGCGGCGCCGCAGGACCTTCCCATAGGCCGGCCCCTGGCGGGCCGGCACATGTGGGTGGTGGACGACCGGATGCGCCCCGTGCCCCTGGGCGTGGCCGGCGAGCTGTGCATAGGCGGGCCCCTGCTGTCGCGCGGCTACCTGAACCGGGCAGGGCTCAGCGCGGAGCGCTTTGTCGCCGACCCCTTCGGCCGCGATGGCGCAAGACTCTATCGCACGGGCGACCTGGTGCGCTGGAATGCGCAGGGCCAGCTGGAGTACCTGGGGCGGGTGGACCACCAGGTCAAGATCCGCGGCCTGCGCATCGAGCTGGGCGAGGTGCAGTCGCAACTGCTGGCGCTGGACGATGTGCGCGAGGCTGTGGTCGTGGCCGGCGAGGGACCGGCGGGCACGCGGCTGCTGGCCTATGTGTCTGCCCGCAGCGGGCGGACCCTGGACGGGCAGGAGATGCGCGAGCGCCTGGCCACGGTACTGCCCGACTACATGGTGCCGGGCGCCATCATGGTGCTGGACCAGTTGCCGCAGAACGCCAACGGCAAGCTGGACCGGCAGGCCCTGCCCGCGTTCGCCATGCCAGCCGCCAGCCAGGCGCCCGAGGGCGAACTGGAGGCGCTGCTGGCCCGTATCTGGGCCGAGGTGCTGGGCCTGGAGCGGGTGGGGCGCAGCGACAACTTCTTCGCGCTGGGCGGTGATTCCATTCTGAGCCTGCAGATCGTCTCGCGCCTGCGCCGCTTCGGCTGGAAGCTGTCGCCAAGGCAGCTGTTCGAGCGGCAAAGCATTGCCGAGCTGGCGCGTGTGGCCGAGCCCGTGCAGGACGAGGCCGTGGAGCAGGAGACCCCGGTCCAGGGGAGCGTTCCCCTGCTGCCCATTCAGGCGGAGTTCTTCGAAACGGACGTGCCGCAGCGATCCCACTGGAACCAGGCCCTGCTGCTGCGCAGCACGCAGCCGCTGCAGCCTGCGCCGCTGCGCCAGGCCCTGGCCGATTTGCTGGCCCGGCACGACAGCCTGCGCCTGCGCTTTCGCCCCACGGCGCAGGGCGCCTGGGAGCAGGCCTACGCAAGCCCGTCCGAGGCCGACCTGCAGGCACTGCTGTGGGTGCGCCAGGCACGGGATGCCGGCGCGATCGAGGCCTTGTGCGAACAGGCGCAGCGCAGCCTGGACATCGTCCACGGGCCGCTGCTGCGCGGGCTGTGCATCGAGGTGGGCGACGGCAGCTGGCGCCTGCTGCTGGTGGCCCACCATCTGGTCGTCGATGGGGTCTCCTGGCGCATCCTGCTCGAGGACCTGCGTTCGGCCTATGCCAGCCGGCTGCAGGGCCTGGAGCCCGCCAGGGTCCACAAGACCGCCAGCTACCAGCGCTGGTCGCAGGCGCTGCAGGCCCATGCCGCGCAATGCGGCGGCGAGCTGGCCTTCTGGCAGGCGCTGGCCCAGGTGCCGGCCAGCCTGCCCTGTGCCCGCCCCGAGGGGGCCAACACCCTGGCATGGCAGTCCAGCGTCGAGCTGCGGCTGGACCGCGAGCGCACCGAGGCCCTGATCAGCCGCGTGCCGGCCGCCTACAGGACGCAGATCAACGACATCCTGCTGGCCGCCCTGGGGCGCGCCCTGTGCGCGTGGAGCGGGCAGCAGCGCATCCTCGTGGACCTGGAGGGCCATGGCCGCGAGGAGCTGTCGGCCGGCGTGGACGTCTCGCGCACCGTGGGCTGGTTCACCAGCGTCTTCCCGGTGGCGCTCGATGCAGGCACAGGCCCTGGCGACGCGATCAAGCGCGTCAAGCAAAGCCTGCGCGAGGTGCCGCTGCACGGCCTGGGCCATGGCGTGCTCAAGTACCTGGGCACGGCGCAGCAAAGGCAGGCCATGCGGGCCTTGCCCCAGGCCAGCCTGGTCTTCAACTACCTGGGGCAGTTCGATGCAAGCTTTGACAGCGCGGCCCAATGGCTGCCGGCTGCCGAGGGCAGCGGCATGCCGGCCGACGCCTCGGCGCCGCTGTCGCACGAGTTCACCATCAATGGCCGCGTCTACGACGGCGAGCTGGTGATGACGGCCGCCTTCAGCACGGCCCGCCACGACACGGCCGATGTGCAGGCCTGGATGGGGCGCTACCGGCAGGAGCTGGAAGGGCTGATCGACCACTGCCTGAGCGGCGCGCAGGGGGTGACGCCCTCGGACTTCCCGCTGGCCCGGGTCACGCAGGCGCAGCTGGACGGCCTGGACCTGCCTGCGGGCAATCTGGCGGACCTCTATCCGCTGTCTCCCATGCAGTCGGGCATGCTGTTCCACAGCCTGTCCGATCCCTCGGGGCTGTCCTATGTCACCCAGCTGCGCATCGACGCGCATGGCCTGGATGCCGCGCGCTTCCGAAAGGCCTGGCAGGCGGTGCTGGACCGCCATGCCGTGCTGCGCAGCGGCTTCCTGGCCGATGCGTCCCTGCCGCTGCAATGGGTGGCCCGGCAGGTCCTGCTGGACATCACCGAGCATGACTGCCGGCACAGCGAGGATGTGGCGGGCGCCCTGGATGCCCTGGCCGCCGGGCAGTTCGCGGCCTTCGACCTCAGCAAGCCGCCGCTGATGCGGCTGGCCCTGGTCCGCGTGTCCGATGGCAGCCACCACTGCATCTGGACCGCCCACCACCTGCTCACGGACGGATGGAGTTCATCGAGCCTGCTGGGCGAGGTGCTGCGCGACTACAAGGGCATTGCCGTGGAGCCCGTGGACACCAGCTACCGCGACTACATCGCATGGCTGCAAGGCCTGGACCACGGGGCCAGCGAGGCCTACTGGAGGCGCCTGGTGCAGCCGCTGCACGAGCCCACCTTGCTGGTGGATGCGCTTGCCCGGCCTGCTGTCCGGCCTGGTGCCTTGCCTGCAGCCCGTCAGGGGCACCACGAGGCCGGCGCCGCGCTGGATGCCGGTGCCACGCAGCAGCTGGTGGAGTTTGCCCAGCGCGAGCGCGTGACGGCCAACACCCTGGTGCAGGCCGCATGGTCGCTGGTGCTGGCGCGGTACACGGGCCAGGCCACGGTGGCCTTCGGGGCCACGGTGGCAGGCCGCCCGCCCGAGCTGGCCGGCGTGGAAAGAATGCAGGGGCTGTTCATCAACACCTTGCCGGTGGTCGTGGCCTGCGACGGCGCGCTGGAGCTGGGCCCCTGGCTGCGCACGCTGCAGGCACAGAACCTGGCCTCGCGCGAGCATGAGCAGACGTCGCTTTCGGACATCCAGCGCTGGGCGGGCAAGGGCCAGCGCGGCCTGTTCGACAGCATCCTGGTGTTCGAGAACTACCCCATGGATGCCGTGCTGTCCGCGCACGACGACCCGCATCTGCGGTTTGCGGTGACGCATGCCATCGACGTGACCTCCTATCCCATGGACCTGGAGGTGCGGCTGGGCGATGTGCTGTCGCTCAAGATGATCTACCAGCGGAGCAGCTTCGGCGATGACACCGTGCAGGCCCTGCTGCGGCAACTGGGGCAGGTGCTGGCGTCCATGGCGGGCGAGGGCGTGCACTGCCTGCGGGACATCGCCTTGCTGCCCGAGCCCGGACGCGATGGGCCGGCGGGCACAGGCACGGGCACGGATGCCTGCCGCACGCCATTCCTGCCCGTGCATGCCGGCATGGCGCTGCAGGCGCACCGGGACCCGGGCGCGGTGGCGCTGGTCATGGGCGAGCAGACCATCAGCCATGGCGAGCTGCAGGCGCGCAGCAACCATTTCGCCAACCGCCTGGTGCAGGCCGGCGTGGGGCGCGGCGCCATCGTCGGCATCGCCATGGAGCGTTCGCTGGAAATGGTGATCTGCCTGCTGTCCGTGCTCAAGGCGGGCGCGGCCTACCTGCCCCTGGACCCGGCGTCGCCCGCCGAACGCCAGAGGTTCATGCTGGCAGACAGCGGTGCCTCCCACCTGATCGCCCACAGGGCGGCGCTGCACAAGCTGGGCACGCCCGCTGTGGCCCATCTGGTGGTGGCCGAGGAGGTGGACTTCACCCAGGCCTGCAACGCGGCGCCGGCCCATGCCGTGCATGAGCGCGACCTGGCCTATGTGATCTACACCTCGGGCTCGACCGGGCAGCCCAAGGGCGTGGTGGTCGAGCACGGGCCGCTGGCCATGCACTGCGCGGCCACGGCCGGGATCTACGGCATGCGGGCGAACTCGCGTGAGCTGCATTTCATGTCCTTCTCGTTCGACGGCGCGCATGAGCGCTGGCTGACGGCCCTGAGCATCGGCGCCGGCCTGGTGCTGCGCGAGCCGCAGATGTGGACGGCGGAGCAGGCCTGCGAGGCCCTGCGCCACCACGGCATCTCCAATGCCGCGTTCCCGCCGGCCTATCTGGCGCAGATCGCGGACTGGGCCGCAGAACAGTCGCAGGAGCCGCCGCCGGTGGAGCTGTACGTCTTCGGTGGCGAGGCCATGCCCAAGGCCGCCTACGACAAGGTGCGCCAGAGCCTGCGCCCGCGCCTGCTCATCAACGGCTACGGCCCCACCGAGACGGTGGTGACGCCGCTGATCTGGAAGGCCGAGGCCAGCGAGACCTTCGACTGCGCCTACGCCCCCATCGGCCGGCCCGTGGGCGAGCGCACGGTGCACATCCTGGATGCCGACCTGCACCGGGTGCCGCACGGCGTCGTGGGCGAGCTGTACATCGGCGGCTACGGCCTGGCGCGCGGCTATCTGTCGCGCCACGGCCTGACGGCCGAGCGCTTCGTCGCCGACCCCTTCGACGGCGGTGGCGGCCGCCTGTACCGCACGGGGGACCTGGTGCGCGAGATGCCGGACGGCAACATCGAGTACATAGGCCGGGCCGACCACCAGGTCAAGATCCGGGGCTTCCGCATCGAGTTGGGCGAGGTCGAGAAGGCCGTCCGGGCCGTGCCCGGCGTGGTCGATGCCGCCGTGCTGGTCCAGGATGCCGGTACAGGCAAGCAGCTGGTGGCCTATGTGGTGGGGGAGGAGGGCACGGCCGCGCAGTCCCTGGTCCAGCGCATCCGCCAGCAGACAGGCGAGCACCTGCCCGACTACATGCTGCCGGCCCATACGCTGGTCCTGCCCGCCCTGCCAAGACTGGTCAGCGGCAAGCTCGACCGTGGTGCGCTGCCGCTGCCGCAGGCAGATGCCGCGCGGGTTCACGTGCCACCGTCCACAGCGTCGGCCATGGCGCTGGCCCGCATCTGGCAGGAGGTGCTTGGCGTGGAACGCGTGGGCGAGACCGACAACTTCTTCGAACTGGGCGGGGACTCCCTGCTCAGTCTCAGGATGCACGCCAAGGTGCGCAAGCTGGGCGATCCGCAGCTGGACTTCAAGCTGCGCGACCTGCTGCAGCGGCCCACCATTGCCGGCTTGCTGGAGCTTCGCTCAGCCGGCGCCGGTGGAGCTGGGGGCGTCGTGGCGCTCAACGCCGTGTGTGAGGCTGCGCCACCGCTGTTTTGCGTGCATGCCGGGTTCGGCACGGTGTTTGACTACCAGCCGCTGGCGCGGGCCTTGCAGGACCGGCGCACCGTCCACGCCATACCCTGCCGCAGCCTGGGCGATCCCGGCTACCGCGACCGCTCGCTGGAGCAGATGGCCGACGACTACTGCGCGATGGTGAGGCAGGTACAGCCCGCCGGCCCCTACCACCTGCTCGGCTGGTCCCTGGGCGGCAGCCTGGCGGCCCTGATCGCGGCCCGGCTCGAAGGCCAGGGACAGACGGTGGGCTTCCTGGGGCTGGTGGACCCGTTCGTGCCTGCTGGCGATACGGCCGGGTCCCCGTCGTGGTGGGATGACTTCCGGCTCTTCGTCTCGCAGATGCTGCCCTTGGCACGCATCGAGGACCTTGCGGACATCGATGCATCGGTGCCGCCCCGCGCCGATCTGCTGGCTGCCGCGCTGGGCCGCGAAGCTGCAAGGCAGGGACCGGGGGGACCGAGCGGCCATGCCTGCATGGACGGCGCCGACCTGGCCCAGGCCTTTCTGACCACCCTGCACCTGAAGCACCTGGCGCTGCAGGCGCAGGCCCTGGCGCCCGTGCAAGCGGCGGCAAGCCTTTGGTGGAGCGATGAAACCGCGGCCGGGCACCGGCTGCGGCTCGCGCACCAGCTGCGCCAGGAGGGGGCCGAGGGGGTCGAAAGGGCCGAAAGGGCAGAGGGCGCGGTGATCCGCGCCGACCACTACGCCATCATGAGGAACGAGAGGCTGACAGCCGAAATCCTCGACGCCTTGGCGCTGGAGTACGCGCTGGACTGAGGGGCAACGGCGGCCGGGGTGCCCCCCCCCGGCCCGCCCCGTCCCGGGTCTTTTTCGTGAAAACGGGGTTACACCTTGTCTCCATTTTTGCGCGCAGAACGTCTTTGGAATGCACAACAACCCGGGCGGAGGTCCGTGCCCGGTTGGTAACCAGTCTCATTCAATGCCTTTGGAAATTCTTCGACCATGCCTTCCTTGCCCCGTCAACATCTGCTGAGCCTGGCCCTTGCCACGGCCTTTGGTTCCGTCTCGTTCTGGAGCACCGAGGCGGTGGCCCAGGCCACAGGGCAGGAGGCTGCCCAAGTGTTCGATATCCATGTGCCGGCCCAGGCCCTGGCTTCGGCCATCAACGAGCTGTCCCGCCAGACGGGAACCCAGATGTTTGCCGCAGGCGACCTGGTGGCCGGGCTCAGTTCCCGCGCCGTCAACGGCCGCCTGACATCGGAGCAGGCCTTGCGGGAGCTGCTGGCCGGCACGTCCCTGGAAGCCATCAGGATGAACAACGGAGGCTTCGCCATCCGCCGTCCCGCGGTCTCCGGCGCGACCTTGCCGACCATCAACGTCACGGACAGCGAAACCGCAGCCGGCCCCGTGCAGGGCTATGTCGCCCGGCGCAGTTCAACGGGCACGAAGACCGATACGCCCATCCTGGAGACACCGCAGTCCATCACGGTCATCGGTGCCCAGGAGATCGAGACGCTGAAGTCGCAAAGCCTGCAGGATGCGCTGGGCTACGCGGCCGGCGTCACCCGCGCCGAGGGCCTGGACCGCACCTCGGACAGCCTGTACCTGCGCGGATTCCGCACCACGGGCATGTACCGGGACGGCAGCCTGTTCACGGCCAACATCTACGACGGACGGCAGGAGCCCTACGGCCTGGAGCGCATCGAGCTGCTCAAGGGCGCCTCTTCGGTGATCTTTGGCTCGGTCTCCCCGGGCGGCGTGGTCAACACCGTGAGCAAGCGGCCCACCACGGAAAAAATCCGGGAGCTGAACATCGACGCCGGAAGCTTCGGGCGCAGGCAGGTCTCGGGTGATTTTGCGGGCGCCCTGGACGACGAGGGCAAATGGTCCTACCGGCTGGTGGCGCTCAAGCGCGACAGCGACAGCTTCATCGACCGTGTCCCCGATGACAGAACCTATGTCGCCCCATCGCTCAAGTGGCAGCCCGATGCGAACACCTCGCTGACACTGTTGGCCGAGGTCCAGAAGGACCGCACCACCTACGTCTACGGGCTGCCCGCCTACGGCACCCTGCTGCCCAACATCAATGGACAGATTCCCCGTAACCGCTTCATCGGAGAGGCGGGGCGGGACAAATTCGATCTGGACCGCTACTCCATCGGCTATCTTTTCGAACATGCCTTTTCCGAGAAGCTCAAGCTCAGGAACAGCATGCGCTACTACAACGCAAAGAGCAGCTACTTCAGCACGGACGGCTGGGGCCTGTCCGCCGACCAGCGCTCGGTGGTGGAGCGCTACTACCAGCCGCGCTGGGACCGCTCGTCGGCCTTCGTGACCGATACCTCGCTGCAGTACCAGCTGGACCAGGGCCGCATCAAGCACACCATGCTGGTGGGCTTCGACTACGCCTTGCCAAAGCACGAGACCGAGCGCTATGAACAGCAGGCCGCCGACCTCGATGTCTTCAACCCGGTCTACGGCAAGCCGGTGGGGCCTGTCTCCCCCTACTACCGCTCGTCCTGGAAGAACGACTACAAGCGCCTCGGCATCTATGCGCAGGACCAGATCAAGATCGATGACAAGTGGGTGGTTCTGCTGGGCGGCCGCTATGACAAGGTCCGCTTCAACGAGACGAACTTCTTCACCGGGGACGTGAGCGCGGCCAATGAGAAAAGCTCGGCCTTCACGGGCCGGGTGGGCGTGGTCTATCTCGCCGCCAATGGCCTTGCCCCCTTCTTCAGCTACAGCGAGTCCTTCGAGCCCACCCAGGGCCAGGACCGCCTTGGATCGCGGTTCAAGCCCACGACGGGGCAGCAGTACGAGGCCGGTGTCCGCTACCAGCCCAGCGGCTCCCGGGCCATGGTTTCGGCGGCGGTCTTCCAGCTCACCCGCCAGAACCTGCTCGTGCCCGATCCCCAGGACGCCAGCAGGGCGTTCAACATCCAGGCCGGTGAAGTCCGCTCCCGCGGCTTCGAGCTGGAGGCGCGAAGCTCCATCGGCCGCAATGTGAACATCATTGCCGCCTATGCCTACACGGATGCGCGCACCACGCAGGCAAGCCCCCTGCAGCCGGACGAGCTGGGCAAGCGCTCCATCGGCGTGCCCTACAACCAGATATCGCTGTGGGGCGACTACAGCTTTGGCGACTTCGGGCTTGCCGGCCTCAAGGTGGGCATGGGCGCCAGGTACCTGGGCCAGACACGCGGCCTGGCCTATGGCGTTCCCGTCTCGCTGCCGGCGTTCACCCTGGTGGATGCCATGGTCAGCTACACCACCGGACCCTGGCGCTTCGCCCTGAACCTCACCAACCTGACCGACAAGACCTATATCGCCAGCTGCTCCTACGGCTGCTTCTACGGCGAGCCCCGCAAGGTGATCGGCACGGCCACCTATCGCTGGTAAGCGGGCATGGTCCATGGGCCACGGCTGGAGCGATCCGGCCGTGGCCTTTTCTTTGTCGGGGAACCGAAGGCGCCGTTCAGAGCGCCTGCAGCAGCACGCTGCCATCGGCCTGCGGGCGCACCCTCAGCGGCAGGATGGAGGGCAGCACGGCCAGCAGGCCGGCCGAGTCGTTGGCGCGAAAGCGCCCCGTCAGGCGCAGCGCGGCCACGCGCGCATCGGCGGCTTCGATGGGCTGGGTGCGGTAGGCGTTGACGGTGGCCAGGGCCTCGGCCAGCGGGGTGTTCTCGAAGACCAGCCAGCCTTCGCGCCAGGCGGACAGCGTGGCGGCATCGGCCTGGCGCACGGCCTCGGGCTGGCCATTGCGGATGTCCACCACCTGGCCGGGCAGCAGGTCCAGCGTTGCCGCCGCCGGGCCCGTCGTATCCTGCGCATCCCTGCCCAGCACGCGGACCCTGACATGGCCATGCTCCACGCCCACGGTGACGGGGCCGCCGCGGTCGCGCACGGTGAACACCGTGCCCACGACCTCGATGCGCGCCTCGCGCGTGATGACCTCGAAGGGGCGGTCGGGGTCCGATGCCACTTCGAATCGCGCTTCCCCGCGCGACATGGATACGCTGCGGCGCTGGCGGTAGAGCGTCACGGCAATGGCGCTCTGGGGCGCCAGCTCGATGCGGCTGGCCTGCAGCGGCGCCTTGCCGTCGGCCAGCGTGACCTTGAGCATCTGCGAGTTTCGCGTGGCATAGGCCGAGGTGTGCAGGGGCTGCTGCCAGTACCAGTAGGCGCCCCGGCCCGCCAGCGCGCCGGTGCCCAGCAGCCCTGCAAACGACAGCAGCAGCTTGCGGCGCTGGACGCTCCTGGTGGAGCGCGAGACGCTGTCCGCCAGCAGGGCGGTTTCCTGGAACTGCTCGCGCAGTCCGCCGGACAGGCCGCCGAGCATGTTCCAGCGCAGGTGCGCCTCGCGTGCGGCGGCATCGTGCCGGGCTGATTTCTCGCGCCATTCGCCCAGGGTCAGGCGTGCCTGGTGGGCCACCGGGTCGGGAGCGATTTCGCTTTGAACGATCAGCGTCAGCGCATGCTCGACCATGCGCTCGCTAGGTGCACTTGCCATGGAAAGGGGGGGTCAGGATGCGTCGTCGGTCAGTGTACTGTTGTCGAAATCCATGGCGCTGCCCAGCGCATGGTCCTCGATCAGCTCGGAGCGCAGCTGGGCCAGCACGCGCGAGCAGTCCAGCGTGGCGCGCACCATGTGCTTGGCGACGGCCATTTCGGTGATGTGCAGCTGCTCGGAGATCTCTGCCCGCGTGTAGCCGTGCGCGCGAAAGAGGATGAAGACTTCGCGCCGGCGCGGCGGCAGGCTTTCCAGCGCCTGGACGACGCGGTCCAGGATCTGGCGCTGGGCGGCCAGGGTTTCGCTGGAGGGTGCGCTGTGCTGCACCGCCATTTGCTGGCGCGTCCAGTCCTGGGAGGTCTTGCGCTTGCGCGCATCGTCTATGCACAGGTTGCGTGCCACGCGAAACAGCAGGGCGCGCGGGGATTCGATGTCGGCATCGGGCAGGGTTTCGGCCTTCTTGCCGCTGCGCAGGCCCAGGGCGTGCACATAGACCCGCTCGAAGCTCGACTGCGCGATATCGGCCGCATAGTGCGGATCCCGGAGATCGCGCGTGAGCTGGCGGCGCAGATCGCCATAGTGAGCCACGAGTTCCTGGATCAGGTCACGCATCCGGATACCTGCCTTTCCGCAAGGGCGATGGGTTGGAACCCCTGGGTCCGTACAGAGATGGGCCTACCGGATGCCGCAACCCCGGCCAGGGCCGGGGCGGTGCAGCAGCGGGTATGGGATTCAGCGGCGCAGGTGATTCGAATTCAAATGCAAATGGTTTGCATTCAAATTATGGCATGGGAGATTCGTGCGCCATCATGCCCGGTGCGATCTTTCAGTCCTGCAGCGCCAGCTGTTCTGTGCGCGCAACATCGGGTTTTTGGGCTTGCGCTGCCAGCAGGGCGTCGCCGATTTCGCCGGTGCGCACCGAGGTGACCGACAGCAGGGTGTCGCTCAGGCCGTGGGAGCCCTCGCAGGCGCCCTGCAGGAAGATGGCGGGGCGAAAGTCCGGCGTGGTGTGCACCTGGTAGTCGCGGCTCACGGAGAAGTCGCCCAGGTAGGGGGCCAGCGGGTCCAGCAGGGTCTTGTGGTGCTCGCGCGCATAGCCGGTGGCCAGCACCACCACGTCGTAGCGCGATGCATGGTCGATGCCGCTGTTGAGGTCGCGCAGGCCCAGGTGGATGCCGTCGCTGGCGGCGCGTACGTCCTGCACCTCGTGGCGGCGCAGGAAGCGGTGGCGCGTGTCGCCGACGACCTTCTGTTCATAGAACACCTTGAAGATGCTCTCGATCAGCTCCAGGTCGGGGCAGGCGTAGTTGGTGTGCCAGAACTCGCGCAGCAGGGCGCCGCGCTCGTCGTGCGGGCGGCTGTAGACATGGTCCACGAAGTCGGCGTTGAAGATTTCGTTGACGAAGGGGCTGTCGTCCGAGGGGCGGATGGAGCGGGCGCGCATGACCAGGTCGATCTCGGCCTTGGCGTAGCGGCTGTGCAGGTCCATGAAGATTTCGGCGGCGCTCTGGCCCGCGCCCACGACGGCGATGCGCAGCGGCCTGGCATGCTCTGCAATGCTGCGCAGGTAGGCGCTGGAGTGGAAGACGCGCGCATCGCCGCGCAGGGGCTTGAACTGTTCGGGAATGCTGGGCGTGCCGCCGATGCTCATGACCAGGTTCTGGCCCAGGCGCTCATGCACGTTGCCGGCCGCATCGCGCGAGCGCACGCGCAGCAGCTCCACCTTGCCGTCGCGTTTTTCAGGCAGCACCTCGATGACTTCCTGGCCGTAGACGCAGCGGTCCTCGAACTTGGAGGCGGCCCAGGCCAGGTAGTCGTTGAACTCGTGGCGGCTGGGAAAGAAGGTCTTGAGGTTGATGAAGTCCTGCAGCCGGCCCTTCTCGTGCAGGTAGTTGATGAAGGTGAAGCGGCTGGTGGGATTGCGCAGCGTGGCCAGGTCCTTGAGGAAGGACACCTGCATGTGGGCCTGCTCCAGCAGCATGTCCCGGTGCCAGGCGAAGCGCGGCTGCTTTTCGATGAAGACGGGGTGCATGGCCCGCGCGGTGGTTTCGCGCTCCTTGAGGGCGATGGCCAGGGCAATGTTGGAGGGGCCGAAGCCGATGCCGATCAGCGGGTGGGTTTGCATGGAAGGTCCTTTCATTGGGTCGATGCGTCCAGTGCGTCCGGCGCGGCTGCGTCGGTCTGCGGTATCCACAAGGCGTCTGCGAAAAAGCGTTCCCTGAGCAGCACTCCCAGCACGGCGCGCTTGTGCGGGAAGTCGAATTCCTTGACCAGCGCATAGCCGCAGCGCGGCAGGCTTTTGCGCATCTTGCGGTTGTCGGCGCGCGGCTCCACGACGATGCGCTGCGTGCGGCAGTCGTCCAGAAAGAGGTAGTGCGACAGCGAGGGCAGCCAGGCCGTCAGGTAGGGTCTGCCGCGAAACGGTGCCTCCCCCACCAGCGCATGCCAGCCCCGGTCATGGTCGCCCGCGTCATAGAAGGGGGCGATGCGGTCTTCCTTGGCCCAGTAGGCCTCGAAGTAGCCGAAGGGCTCGCCGTCGAAGCAGCCGATGAGGCCGAGCGCATGCGGGTCGCCGGCCATGCGTTGCAGATAGGCGCGATGGTGGGCAAGGTCGCCGCTTTCCTCCCAGAAATGCGCGACGACCGGGTCGTTCATCCAGCGGTGGATGAGGGGCAGGTCGGCCTCGGGCTCCACGGTGCGAAAGCTCAGCGTGCGGCCCAGCCAGGGGATGAAGCGGCGGTAGACCTCGCCGCGCGGCTTGTGCAGGCGCACGGGGTGGCGCCGGCCTTCGCTGATCGTGTAGTGCAGCGCATAGGGTGGGCGCGGGCGGGGCAGCCACAGGGGCTGCTGCCAGAGCACGCTTCTTGCCACGCGCGGAGCCTGGCCTGGCTGCACTGTGGCGATGCTGTCGCGCAGGCCCGGTGGCAGGCGGGGCAGGGACAGCTCGATTTCCCGGGCATCCGGGTGCAGGCCGAAACCGGCCTGCAGCGCGGCCAGCAGTTCATCGGCTTCGGGCATGCCCGAGCAGGGGCCCAGCCATTGCAGCCGCAGCAGGCCTGGCGCGGCCGCGGGTGACAGGTTCCAGAGACTGTGCTTGCCGGGCCTGCCGGCATCCACGGACCCCGAACGCTCCAGGCGCAGCCGCTGTCCATCGCCGAAGACGCTGATCGTCTCGGCGCCTGCATGGGCGAGGTAGCTGGCGCCGGAGGCGTCCGGTGACGGTGTAGCGGTGGCTTCGGCTGGACGCACGTGGACTCTTTCAGGTGGAGTGCCCCGCGTGCGGGACACGGATGGGGGCAAGGGCACAAGGGACGCAAGGGACGCAGGGCAGCCTCATGACCGGGATGACGCGCAGGCGCGGCAAATGTTCATGCCAGGGCCGGGCTGCGGGCCGCCTGGAAGGCATGGGCCAGTGCCTTGCAGATCCGGCCGCGCAGCACCTCGGTCTCTTCGGTGAGGGCGCCCAGCCGCGCAAAGTCATGGACCATGCCGGCGTAGATCTGCAGGTCCACGGCCACGCCGGCGGCCTGCAGCCGCTCGGCATAGCGCTTTCCTTCGTCGATCAGCGGGTCGTACTCGGCCAGCACCATCAGCGTGGGGGCCAGCCGGCCCAGGTCGGATGCCTGCAGCGGGGCAAAGCGCCAGTCCTGCCGGTCCGCATCGCTGCGCAGGTATTGGCCGAACATCCAGGCCAGGGTGTCACCTTCCAGCAGATGGCCGGTGGCCAGGCGCGCATGCGAGTCACTGTCCTGCTGCGCTGCCGTGCAGGGGTAGAGCAGCAACTGCAGCAAGGGCTGGGGCATGCCCGCGTCGCGCGCGGCGATGCACAGGGCCGTGGCCAGCGTGCCCCCGACGCTGTCGCCGCCAATGGCCAGGCGCTGCGCGTCCAGGCCATGGCGGCCGCCGTGCTCCAGCAGCCAGGCCAGGGCGTCGTGTGCGTCGAGGAAGGCGGTGGGAAAGCGGTGCTCTGGCGCCAGCCGGTAGTCGATGGCCAGCACATTGCAGGGCGTGCCCAGCGCCAGGCTGCGGCACAGGCTGTCATGCGATTCGAGCCCGCCCAGCACATAGCCGCCGCCGTGAAAGAACAGCAGGCAGGGCGCGGACGCAGCCTGCGCTTCGCCCCGGTAGAGGCGGGCGCGGATGCGTGCGCCGTCGCGCGTGGGCAGCTCCAGGTCCTCGGTGGGCAGATCGTCGCCCGGCAGGTCCAGCGCCAGCGTGGCGTTGTCGTAGGCGGCGCGCGCCTGCGCTGCCGTCATCTGGCTCATGCGCGGGCGGCTGGATGCCTGGGCGTTGGCGAGTTCAAGAAATGCTTGCAGGTCGGGGTGGAGAGCCATGGCGTCCTTCGGGTGTGCGGCAGACAAGGCAGGGCGGGCCGGTGCAGGGCATGGCGCCCGCGCTGCCCCTTCCCCGTGATGACGCTGGGCGGCGGAATTTGTTCATCGCCTGGGCGGTGAACATTTTTGGCGCACGCACGTCTTGCAGGGAGTAGGGAGCGCTCGCCGTGCGCCGCGCTCCAGGAAACGCCGGGCCGCGCCGGCATTGCAAGGCCATGCGCCCACGGGCGCCAGAGGAATCCCTTATGGAAAACGCCAGCCGACCGCCCTCCGAGGTACTGCGCCTGCTCAGGCCCTTCCTGCCGTGGATGGCGCTGTCCGTGGTAACGGGCATTTGCGCGGGTGGGGCCACGGTGGCGCTGCTGGCGACCATCAACCAGGTGCTCAACCGCCCAGGCGGATTGGCCGGCGGGCTGCTGCTGACCTTCATCGCCCTGTGCGCCACCGTGCTGGTGTGCCGGGCCGCGTCGGACATGTCGGGCAATTTCGTGGGGCAGCGCCTGGTGGCCCGGCTGCGCAAGGAACTGGCCAGCAAGATCCTGGCCGCGCCCATCGACGCGCTGGAGCGCTACCGCACGCACCGCCTCATGCCCGTGCTCACGCAGGACGTGGACATGATCAGCGACGTGGCCTTCGTGCTGGCCTCCAACGTGATCGCCCTGGCCATTGCGCTGGGCTGCCTGGCCTATCTGGCCCTGCTGTCGCCGCCGCTGTTTGCCATGCTGGTGGTGGCGCTGGTGCTGGGCGTCAGCCTGCAGGCGCTGGCCCAGTCGCGCGGCGTGGCGGGGTTCTGGAAGGCGCGCGATCACGAGGAAGTGCTGCACAAGGCCTACCGCGCCATCAGCGAAGGCGCCAAGGAGCTGCGCATGCACCGCGCGCGCCGGGGCCGCATCTTCGACGGGCAGATCGGCGGCACGGTGGATGCCATCCGCCGCATCAACAGCCGCGCCATCAACACCTATGTGCTGGCCACGGCCTTCGGTTCGGCGCTGTTCTTTCTGTTGATCGCCCTCATCCTGGGCTGGGCCGCGCTGCGCACCACCGAGCCCGTGGTGCTCAGCGGCTTCGTGCTGGTGCTGCTGTTCCTCAAGGGCCCCATGGACCAGATCGCGGGCGCGCTGCCCAACCTGGGCCGTGCCAAGGTGGCGCTGCAGCGCATTGCCGACCTGTCGGCGCGCTTTGCCAGCCCCGAGCCGCACCTGCACCTGGACAGCCCGCCCGGCGAGGTCCGCCTGGACCGCGGCCTGGAGCTGCGGAGCGTGCGCTATGCCTTCGATGCGCCCGAAGGCGGCAAGGCCTTCGAGATCGGCCCCATCGACCTGAAGCTGGGCAAGGGCGAACTGGTCTTTGTGGTGGGCGACAACGGCTCGGGCAAGACCACGCTGATCAAGCTGCTGCTGGGCCTGTATGCGCCCCAGCAGGGCGAGATCCTGCACGACGGCCAGCCCGTCACGGCGCAGACGCGCGATGACTACCGCCAGCTGTTCACCACGGTGTTCTCGGACTTCTACCTGTTCGAGGACCTGGTGGCCGGCGGCGAGGAAGGCCAGGCCGCCGCGCTGCCCGAGGCCGCGCTGCCTTACCTGCAGCGGCTGGAGATCGCCCACAAGGTCAGCGTGCGCAACGGCAGCTTCAGCACCATCGACCTGTCCACCGGGCAGCGAAAACGGCTGGCCCTGGTCCACGCCTATCTGGAGGGCCGGCCCGTGCTGGTCTTCGACGAATGGGCGGCCGACCAGGACCCGAGCTTCCGCCACCTGTTCTACACCGAGCTGCTGCCCGAGCTGCGCGCCAGGGGCCACCTGCTGGTGGTCATCTCCCATGACGATCGCTACTTCCACCTGGCCGACCGCATCGTGCGCATGGAGGCCGGCCGCATGGTCCAGCCGCAAGACGGGGCGCAGCCGGTGGCGGCCAGCCCGGCCGGACTGGCCAGTCAAGGCGTGCTGGCCGACATCTGAATTCTTGCTGGATCCACGAACATGGCAAAGACAAAACTCGTCTACATCTGGTCCCTGAGAAACGCCGCCGCCGACCAGGCCGGCCAGCACATCGCCTACAAGGGCGCAACGCGCTACATGAAGTCGCCGCTCGAATACCTGGGCGAGTTGCTGGACACCAGCCCGCTGGGCGATATCTACAGCCTGGAGGCCGTGATCCACGACGACGACGAGGCCTCGCCGCGCGACCGCGAAAAGATCGGCGACTACGGCTTCAGCTACCAGCCGGGCGGCCGCTGGTTCTATCCGCCGGACCTGCGCATCCAGGGGCGCAGGGTCAATGACCTGCTCATGGCCGTGCCGTCTTCCTACCGGCGCCTGCCGCTGAACGATCCGCAGCGCGCCGTGGGCAAGCAGATGTTCGAGGCGCAGTTGCAGGACAGGCTGGTGCAGCTGGGTGCCGAGCGGGTGGTGCTGGATGGCCTGCTCGTCATCCTGGACCGGCTCGTGCGGCCCGGGGCCCTGTTCCACCGCAGGATCGCCAACATCCACCCCGGCATCACGCGCCTGGAGTCGCCCTATGAACGCCGGGGCGCCTGCGCCACGCTGGACGCGCTGCATGGCGCACAAGGCTACAAGATCGTGGACTGGAAGACCATGGAACAGCGCCCGGTCCCGCCCCTGTTCAAGACCGGCGCATCCTTTCACTACGTGGACAACGGCATCGACTCCGGCGAAGTCATCGCCGACGTGCTGGGCACCGACATCGATCCCCAAGACACGATTCTTGAGCTGCGCTGGAACAACTTCCAGCACAGCCTGTTCCCTGCATTGCGCAAGGGGCTGGAGATGATGGCCAGAGCGCCTGCAGACACGCCTGCAGACACCACGGTGTGACAACGCGCATATCTCAAAAACCGGCACGGCCCAAAGCGAGGGACACCGAGCAAGGGCCTATGCCGGCCGCGCCGCCCCGCCGCGAGGGTGTCGTCCCCCTCCCTCGCGAAGCGAGAAAGAGAGGGGGAAGCGGCGCAGCCGCTCAGGGGGTGCTTACTTCGGCGCCAGCCGAATGGCCCCATCCAGCCGGATCACCTCGCCATTGAGCATGTCGTTGTCCAGGATGTGGCGCACCAGCTTGGCATAGTCCTGGGGCGTGCCCAGGCGGCTGGGGAAGGGCACGCCGGCGGCCAGCGCATCCTGCACTTCCTGCGGCATGCCGAACAGCATGGGCGTGCCGAAGATGCCGGGGGCAATCGTCATATTGCGGATGCCGTTGCGCGCCAGGTCGCGCGCAATGGGCAGCGTCATGCCGACCACGCCGCCCTTGGACGCCGCATAGGCCGCCTGGCCGATCTGGCCGTCGTAGGCCGCCACGCTGGCCGTGGAGATCAGCACGCCGCGCTCGCCCGTGCTCTCGGGCTCGTTGGCCGACATGGCGGCGGCGGCCAGGCGGATCATGTTGAAGCTGCCGATCAGGTTGACCGTGATGGTCTTGGAAAACAGCGCCAGGTTGTGCGCGCCGTTCTTGCCCACGGTCTTCTCGGCTGGCGCAATGCCTGCGCAGTTCACCAGGCCTGCCAGCTTGCCCAGGCTCACGGCCTTGTCCACCACGGCCTGGCCATCGGCCTCCTGGCTCACGTCGCATTTGACGAAGACGCCGCCGATCTCGTGCGCCACGGCCTCGCCCTTGTCCGCCTGCATGTCGGCTATCACCACCTTGCCGCCCTCGGCCGCCAGCATGCGCGCCGTGCCTTCGCCCAGCCCGGAGGCGCCGCCCGTGACGATGAATACCCGGTCCTTGATCTGCATGGAATGTCTCCTTGGTTATCTGACGTTGACGTAAACGTAACTCTCAAATTATGCATGCAGCCCCGGCCGCAGCCATGTCGCGCCCAAGAAAAAGCCCGGCAGTGCCGGGCTGGTGATGGGCGCGATGGGGATTACTGGAACCCGGCACGGTCCAGCATTTGCTGGACCTTGGTCATGTTCTTGCCCACGGCCGTGATCGGGATGGTCTCGCTCTTGAAGGGCTTGCCGCCGGTCATTTCCTTGAGGGCAGGGTTGTCCAGTTCCACGCCCTTGGCTGCTGGCCACTCGTTGTTGCCGTTGGCAAAGTAGTTCTGGGCGGCGGGGCTGGCCAGGTACTCCAGGAACTTGACGGCGTTGTCCTTGTTCTTGGCATGGCGTGCCACGGCGCCGCCCGCGATATTCAGGTGCGTGCCCCAGCTGGACTGGTTGGGGAAGACCACGCCGATCTTGCCGACCACGGCCTGGTCCTCAGGCTTGCCCGAGCGCATCATGCGCGCCAGGTAGTAGCTGTTGGTCACGCCGATGGTGCATTCGCCCGAGGCCACGGCCTTGATCTGGTCGGTGTCGCCACCCTTGGGCGGGCGGGCCAGGTTGGCCTTCATGCCCTGGATCCAGCCCTCTGCCTTTTGCTCGCCCATGTGTTCGACCACGGTGCCGAACAAGCTCAGGTTGTAGGGATGCGAGCCCGAGCGGATGCACAGCTGGCCCTTGAACTTGGGGTCGGCCAGCGATTCGTAGTTCTGCACGTCGGCGGGCTGGACCTTGGCCTTGTTGTAGACGATGACGCGGGCACGTGTGGACAGGCCGAACCAGCTGATGCCATCGGCCGTGGGCTGGGCGCGCAGGTTGGAGGGAATGGCGTCTTCCAGCAGCTTGGAGTGGATGGGCTGGAACAGGCCATCCACCTCGCCGCGGTACAGGCGCGCGGCATCGACCAGCAGGATCACGTCGGCCGGCGAGGCCTGGCCCTCGGCCTTCAGGCGCGCAATGATGCCGGCGTCGTCGCCGTCCACGCGGTTGATCTTGATGCCGGTGGCCTTGGTGAAGCCGTTGTACAGCTCCTCGTCCGTGGAGTAGTGGCGCGCGGAGTAGAGGTTGACGACCTGGGAGTCGGCAATGGCTGTGCCGGCAGCCACCAGGGCGCAAGCGGCAAACAGGGCTTTCAGGGATTTCGACATGAAGACAGGCCTCTCTTTGTTGGCAAAGCGCGATGATAGGTCAAACGCGAATTGTTCTTAATAAAGGGTGGGGCCCGTCTAAGGGCTTGTGCGCGGTGGTCCCTGGTGGGCCGCGAGCCATGGCGCGCGAAAAAGCGCACGAAAAAAAACCCAGTCCAAGGACTGGGTTTTGAAAGGATCCAGAAACGGGGGTTTCGAGAGGATCCAAGGAGACAACTGGTCAGGTCTTGCGACCCGGGATGCATGCAATTATGAGGGTAATCACTAATTCTTGCACGCAACCCTGTTGTAAGACGGCGTGATCAACGCTTGCGGGTCTGGGCCGACTGGACGGCTTCGCTGGCGGTGTTGGTCACGGCCGTGAAGTTGGCTTCCGCCAGGTCCGAAGCCTGCTTGACGGCCTTTTGCACCGACTCGAAGGCATTGTTGGCAGCCGACACGGCGCTCTTCATCACGGCCACGGCGGTTTCGGAACCTGCGGGTGCGTTCTTGGCGGTGGTGTCCACCAGGGCGCTGAAGTTCTTCTGCAGATCGGACGCCTGGCTTTCGAAGGCCTTGGCCAGCTCGGCACCGGTGCCGCTGGCGATGTCGTACAGGTGGCGGCTGTAGGCAGCGGTCTTTTCAGCCAGGGGCTGGAACAGGTTGGCCTGCAGCGACAGCAGCTCCTGCGCATCCTTCACGCTCAGGACGGCCTGGGTGTGCTGGGCGGCTTCGTTCAGTGCGGCGCGCGAGGCGGTCACATTCAGTTCCACCAGCTTTTCAACGCCTTCGAAGGCCTTGCTCGTCAGGCCGAACAGGGTTTCCAGGTTGGCCTTTTGTGCGCTCAGGATTTGGTCAGGGGTCAAGCTCATGTCAGTCTCCAGAAAAACGGACCACAGGGGTCTCGGGTTACGGGGAATTGCCTGCGCTGACCTGACTGAGTGTCATGTTGCAGTGCAGCATGGGTCTTATTGTAGGGATTGCAAAAAAGGAATCAAGTACCTGATGCTGCGGTGCAGCAAAAAAATCGGCAAAGCTGTGGGTTTTTTGTAAGTCTTTGATTTTGAATTGGTTTTATGTCGGTTTGACGACATTTTTCGGTTTGCATGCTTACTCGCTTGGCGAGTGATTGGCAGCAGTGCGCGTCGTGGTGGCGACAGTGGCTGGGGACAGGGCGCATTCGGCCGGCGGCACAATGGCCGCCATGAATGAATCGCCCCCGAGCCGCCCCGCGCCGCAGCCCCGTTCGGCCTATGCGGCATTCCGACGCATCAGCACGCGCTGGTCGGACAACGATGTCTACGGGCACGTCAACAACGTCGTGTATTACAGCTGGTTCGATACGGCGGTGAATGCCCATCTGATCGAGCAGGGCGCGCTGGATATCCACGCGGGCGAGACGATAGGCCTGGTCATAGAGACGCAATGCAATTACTTTGCGCCGCTGGCCTTCCCGCAGGAGGTGGAGGCCGGTATCCGGGTGGCCCGCATCGGTGGCTCCAGCGTGCGCTACGAGGTGGGGCTGTTCGCGCAGGGCGAGCCATTGACGGCGGCGGCCGGGCATTTCGTGCATGTCTATGTGGACCGGCAGACGCGCCGGCCTGCCCAGATTCCGCAGGCGCTGCGACAGGTGCTGGAGCCGCTGCTGCGCGGCTGATGGCGTCCGGGGCGCATGCAAGGCGTGCGCTCGCAGCGCGGCAGCGTGTGTATGGCCTACACTCGAAAGCTGTCTGCCATCTGACCGCTGGGGCGCTTACCGCCCGGCTCTGTCCATGATCATCACCAGCCTGCTCGATACCGACCTGTACAAATTCACGATGATGCAGGTGGTGCTGCACCAGTTTCCCGGAGCACAGGTCGAGTACCGCTTCAAGTGCCGCAACCCCGGCGTGCAGCTCGCACCCTATGTGAACGAGATCCGCTCCGAGATCCGCTCGCTGTGCAGCCTGCGTTTCCAGGACGCGGAGCTGGCCTATCTGAGCTCGCTGCGCTTCATCAAGAGCGACTTCGTCGATTTCCTGGGCCTGTTCCACCTCAACGAGAAATGCATCACGGTGCAGGCGCTGCCCAATGGCGAGATCGACATCACCATCCGTGGGCCCTGGCTGCACACCATCCTGTTCGAGATTCCCGTGCTGGCCATCGTCAACGAGGTGTACTTCCGCAACACCCAGCCGGTGCCCGATTTTCCGGAAGGCCGGCGCCGTCTCGACGCCAAGATTGCGCTGCTGCAGCAGCCCGGCCTGGAGCAGCTCAAGATTGCCGACTACGGCACGCGCCGCCGCTTTTCGCGGGCCTGGCATGAAGAGGTGCTGCGCGTGCTGTGCGCACGCCTGGGCCGGCCCGGCGCATCCGCGGAGACCGAAGGCCAGTTCGCCGGCACCAGCAATGTGCTGTACGCCATGAAGCTGGGCGTGCGGCCCCTGGGCACGCTGGCGCATGAATACCTGCAGGCCTGCCAGTCCCTGGGCCCGCGCCTGCGCGACAGCCAGATCTTCGGCTTCGAATCCTGGGCGCGCGAATACCGGGGCGACCTGGGCATTGCGCTGTCGGACGTCTACGGCATGTCGGCCTTCCTGCGCGATTTCGACCTGTACTTCTGCAAGCTCTTCGACGGTGCGCGCCACGACAGCGGCGACCCGTTCGAATGGGGCGAGCGGCTGCTGGCCCACTACCGCGCCAACCGCATCGACCCGCTGACCAAGACGCTGATCTTCAGCGACG
This sequence comes from Delftia sp. PX-1, assembly GCF_055797465.1. NCBI lineage: Bacteria > Pseudomonadati > Pseudomonadota > Betaproteobacteria > Burkholderiales > Comamonadaceae > Delftia > Delftia sp. PX-1. Next base: position 4,777,987 of record NZ_CP184763.1, on the reverse strand, counting down.
GCCTGACGGTGCCGCGCACCATCGAGCTGTTCCAGCGCTTCCACGGGCGCTGCCAGCTGGCCTTCGGCATAGGCACCAACCTGACCAACGACCTGGGCGACGCGCCCGACCATGTGCCGCTGCAGATCGTCATCAAGATGACCCGCTGCAACGGCCAGCCCGTGGCCAAGCTCTCGGACACGCCGGGCAAGAGCATGTGCGATGACGAGAAGTACCTGGCCTACCTGCGCCAGGTGTTCGAGATTGCGCCGCCTGCGGCGCAGGCTTGATTGCGGCACCACCTGCCGCCAGGAGGGGACAGTGAATAGAGAACAAAGAGGAGACGGGACCATGAAGGCATTGCGCGGATTGCTGGCGCTGCTGGCCACCTGCGCGCCATCCTGGGCCCTGGCCGCCGATATCGACGGCGGCCAGCTTTCGGTACTTTGGGGCGTGCCGTTTGCGGGCATGCTGTTGTCCATCGCCCTGGTGCCGCTGGCGGCGCCCCATTTCTGGCACCGGCATTTCGGCAAGGTGACGGCCGCCTGGGCGCTGGTCTTTCTGCTGCCCTTCGCGGCGGTGTTCGGCGTGGGCGCGGCCATGGCCAACCTGGTGCATGCCCTGCTGGCCGAATACCTGCCGTTCGTGATCCTGCTGACGGCGCTGTACACGGTGTCGGGCGGCATCTATGTGCGCGGCAATCTCAAGGGATCGCCGGGGCTGAACACGGCCATCCTGGCGATCGGCGCCGTGCTGGCCAGCTTCATGGGGACCACGGGCGCCTCGATGCTGCTGATCCGGCCGCTGCTGCGCGCCAACGACAACCGCAGGCACCAGGTGCATGTGGTGGTGTTCTTCATCTTCATCGTCTCCAATGCCGGCGGCTCGCTGACGCCACTGGGCGATCCACCGCTGTTCCTGGGCTTTCTCAAGGGGGTGGATTTCTTCTGGACGGTACGCCACATCTTCACCGAGACGCTGTTCCTGGTGGGCGCGCTGCTGGCGCTGTTCTACGCGATCGATGCCTGGCTGCTGCGCAAGGCCGGCGAAGCGGATCTGCCCGATCCCACGCCCAGCGTCGATGCCTTGGGCCGCGCCAGCCGCCTGGGTTTTGATGGCGGCGTGAACTTCGTGCTGCTGCTGGCCGTGGTGGCACTGGTGCTGATGAGCGGCCTGTGGCGTACCGATGCCGGCCTGGTGTTGGCCGGCACGCATGTGGGCCTGCCGGGTCTGGTGCGCGATGCGGGCCTCGTCGCCGTGACTGTGCTGTCCCTCAGGCTCACGCCGCGCAGCGTGCACCAGGCCAATGAATTTGGCTGGGGGCCGATGCAGGAAGTGGCCAAGCTGTTCGCGGGCATCTTCCTGACCATCATTCCAGTGATCGCCATGCTCAAGGCGGGAACGGCCGGACCCTTCGGCGCCATTGTGGGGGCCGTGACGCGCGCCGACGGCACGCCCGATCCGCTGATGTATTTCTGGGCCACGGGCCTGCTGTCCTCGTTCCTGGACAACGCGCCGACCTACCTGGTGTTCTTCAATACGGCGGGCGGAGACGCCGCTCAGATGATGACGGCCATGGCCTCGACGCTGGCCGCCATCTCGGCGGGCGCGGTGTTCATGGGCGCCAACACCTATATCGGCAATGCGCCCAACCTGATGGTCAAGGCCATTGCCGAGGAGCGCGGCGTGAAGATGCCCAGCTTCTTCGGCTACATGGCCTGGTCGCTGTGCATTCTGGTGCCGCTGTTCGTATTGATGAGCTTCATCTGGTTCCGCTGAAGAACCGCCTAACGCCAAGACAAGGAAAGAGACAGACATGGCAAGCAAACCCCGCATCCTGATCGCCCGTGCCATCCCGCCCGAAGTGGTGCGCAAGCTGGAGCAGCACTTCGAGGTCGAGTCCAACCAGGATGACGTGGTCTGGAGCCCGCAGGAACTGGCCCGGCATCTGCAGGACAAGGATGGCGTGCTGACCACGGGCTCGCAGACCATCGATGCGGCGCTGCTGGCCGCCTGCCCGCGCCTGAAGGTGGTGGCCAACATGGCCGTGGGCTACAACAACTTCGACGTGCCTGCGATGACGGCTGCAGGTGTGCAGGGCACGAATGCCCCCGACGTGCTGACCGAGACCACGGCCGATTTCGGCTTTGCCCTGCTGATGGCCACGGCCCGCCGCGTGACAGAGAGCGAGCACTACCTGCGCGCCGGAAAGTGGAACTCCTGGCGCTACGACCTGTTTGCCGGCTCGGAAGTGCACGGCAGCACGCTGGGCATCATCGGCATGGGCCGCATCGGCCAGGGCATCGCCAAACGCGGGGCACATGGCTTCGGCATGAAGGTGGTCTATCACAACCGCTCGCGCCTGTCGCCCGAGCTGGAAGCCGAATGCAAGGCCGGCTACGTGGGCAAGGATGAACTGCTGGCCATGGCCGACCATGTGGTGCTGGTGCTGCCCTACACCAAGGAAAACCACCACACCATAGGCGCGGCCGAGATCGCCCGGATGAAGCCCACGGCCACGCTGATCAACATCGCGCGCGGCGGCATCGTCGATGACGCGGCGCTGGCCAGGGCACTGCGCGACAGGACCATTGCTGCAGCAGGCCTGGACGTGTTCGAGGGCGAGCCCTCGGTCCATCCCGACCTGCTGACCGTGCCCAACGTGGTGCTGACCCCGCACATCGCCAGCGCCACCATGGGCACGCGCAGCGCCATGGCCGAGCTGGCGGCCGACAACCTGATCGACTTCCTGTCCGGCAAGGGCCCGCGCACGCCCGTGAACCAGCCCGAAGCGGCGGCCGCCGGCGCGCGCGCCAAGGCCTGAACACCGTGTTGTGACAATCGCGGGAAGGCTGGCCCTGGCCGCTTCCCGCTGCATGGAGCGCAAGCAAAATCTTGACCCAGATATCCGGAGTGTGGTGGGCGGCCTGGGCCGTGCTGCTGTTGGGGCAGGCGGCCGTGATCTGGCTGCTGTGGAGGCGCTCGGCGCAGCGCGAGGACGGGGTGGCGCCCCAGCAGGTGCTGCAGGCGCTGCAGGCGCTGCAGATGCTGGACGTGCGGCTGCAGCAGCTCGAGCGCGGTGCCCAGGCCACGCAGATGGCCGTGGCCAAGAGCGATGGCGGGCTGGACCGCGTGTCGCAGCAGCTGCAGGCCCATCTGGCCCAGGCCCAGCTCGATGCCCAGGCGGCGCGGCGCGAGCAGGGCGAGGCGCTGGCAGCCTTTCGCATGGAACTGGGCCGGCTCACCGTGCGGCTGGCCGCCGACAGCGCCCAGGCCCGCGAGGCCCAGGGCGAAAGCACGCAGCGCTTCAACGCCCATGTGCAGGAGCGCTTCGAGGCGCTGGCGCAGACCACGCGCAGCACGCTGGACTCCCTCAAGAACGACATCCAGCAGCAGCTGGGCGGACTGGCGCAATCCAGCCAGGTCCATGCCGAGCAGCTGCGCGGCACGCTCAACGAGCGCCTGGCCACCATCCAGTCGGACAATGCGGCGCGCCTGGAAGAGATGCGGCGCACGGTGGACGAGAAGCTGCATGCCACGCTGGAGCAGCGCCTGGGCGAATCGTTCAAGCTGGTCAGCGACCGGCTGGAGCAGGTGCACAAGGGCCTGGGCGAGATGCAGACGCTGGCCGGCAGCGTGGGCGATCTCAAGCGCGTGATGACCAATGTGAAGACGCGCGGCACCTGGGGCGAACTGCAGCTGGGCGCCATCATCGAGAACGTGCTCACGCCCGAGCAGTACGCGCGCAACGTCAAGACCGTGCCCGGCAGCGACGACATGGTGGAGTTCGCCATCCGCCTGCCCGGACGCAGCGACGAGACGCCGGTCTGGCTGCCCATCGACGCCAAGTACCCGGTGGAGCAGTACCAGCGCCTGCTCGACGCCCAGGATGCGGCGGACAAGGCGGCCATTGTCTCGGCAGGCAATGCCTTCGAGGCATCGATCAAGTTCGAGGCGCGCAAGATCCACGGCAAGTACGTGAGCCCGCCGCACACCACGGACTTTGCCGTGCTCTACCTGCCTACCGAAGGCCTGTTTGCCGAGGTCATGCGCCGCCCCGGCCTGGTCGAGGCCGTGCAGAACGGCTGCCGCGTGATGGTCACCGGCCCGGCCAACCTGGCCGCCATGCTCAGCAGCCTGCAGATGGGCTTCAAGACGCTGGCCATCGAAAAGCGCTCGTCCGAGGTCTGGGCGGTGCTCGGCCAGGTCAAGACCGAGTTCGCCAAGTTCGGCGAAGTGGTGGATGCCACGCGCAAGTCCATAGACGCGGCGGCCAAGCGCTTCGAGCAGGTGGGCGTGCGCACGCGCGCCATCCAGCGCCAGCTGCGCGACGTGCAGGAGCTGCCCGCGCCGACCTCTAGTGCAGCGCGGCCCGGCCTGCCGGATGACAAGGACGCTGCGGCCGGAATGGAGCCGGGATCGGAGCAGGATTGAGATGAACCTGGCCCTGTTCAAGGTCATCATGGCGCAGGTCAGCGTGCATGCCACCATGGCCGGCATGCGGCTGGCAGCGCCCTTGCTGGCCCTGCAGCAGGGCTATAGCGCGGCGGCCGTGGGCATCTTGCTGGCGCTGTTCGCGCTGACCCAGGTTTTCCTGGCGCTGCCGGCCGGGCGCTTCGCGGACAAGCATGGTTTTCGAAAGCCGTTTTTCCTGTCCATGCTGGCGGCCAGCGGGGGCTGCGCGCTGGCGCTGGCATTGCCGCTGTATCCGGTGCTATGCCTTGCGGCGTTGTTGACGGGCGGAGCCAGCGGCGCCGTGGTGATTGCCGTGCAGCGCCATGCGGGCCGTGTCACCCACGATGCGGTGGCGCTCAAGAAGGTGTTCAGCTGGTTGGCCATAGGCCCGGCCATCTCCAACTTCATCGGGCCCTTCAGCACCGGGCTGCTGATCGATCACGCGAATTTTGGCGGCGAGGGCAGCACCATGGGCTACCGCGTCGCCTTCGGCCTGCTGGCCCTGGTGCCCGTGCTGGCCTGGAGCTGGGTGCGCCACACGCAGGAGCTGCCGCCCGTGCGTGCGCCCATAGGCGGTCCGAAGCAGCATGCCTGGGACTTGCTGCGAGACCGCAATTTCCGCAACCTGCTGCTGGTCAACTGGCTGCAGTCCGCATGCTGGGACGTGCACACCTTCGTACTGCCGCTGCTGGGCCATGAGAAGGGCCTGAGCGCCTCGGTCATCGGCACGCTGCTGGGCATTTTTGCCGTGGCGGCCGCTGCCATCCGCCTGGCCATGCCGCTGGTGGCCGAGCGCCTGCGCGAAGGCGCCGTGATCTCCGGTGCCATGGCCATCACCGCCTTCGTCTTTGCTCTGTACCCCTTCATGGACTCGGCGCTGACCATGGGCATGTGTTCAGTGATGCTGGGTTTTTCACTGGGATCTGTGCAGCCCATGGTCATGAGCATGCTGCACCAGATCACGCCCGAGCACCGCCATGGCGAGGCACTGGGCCTGCGGCTCATGGCCATCAATGCCTCCAGCGTGGCCATGCCCGTGCTGTTCGGCTCGGCGGGGGCATTGATCGGCGTCTCGGCCCTGTTCTGGGTGGTGGGCGCGGCCGTGGCCTCGGGCATCCGCACGGCCTGGTTCATGGGGCTGACGCCGCGCAAGCCGGAATGAAAAAAAGCGACCTGCGCCTTGGTGCGCAGATCGCCTTGCGACGCGGTGGCGGCCTGCCGGCCGCTGGCGGCTTACCAGCCGCCAGCGTGGAACTGCTTGATCAGCGCCCAGGCTTCGACCGGATCATCGGTATAGCGGAACAGCTGCAGGTCCTTGGGCGAGATCGTGCCTTCCTCGATCATCAGGTCGATGTTGAGCAGGCGCTTCCAGAACTCGGTGCCAAAAAGGATCACGGGCACCGAATGCGTCTTGCCGGTCTGCATCAGGGTCAGCACCTCGAACAGCTCGTCCAGCGTGCCGAAGCCGCCGGGGAAGGCCACCAGGGCCTTGGCGCGCATCATGAAATGCATCTTGCGCAGGGCGAAGTAGTGGAACTTGAAGCTCAGGTCCGGCGAGATGAAGCGGTTGCCGTTTTGCTCGTGCGGCAGCTCGATGTTCAGGCCGATGCTGGGTGCGCCCACGTCATGGGCGCCCCGGTTGGCCGCCTCCATGATGCCGGGGCCGCCGCCGGTGCAGATGTAGAGGCGCTCCTCGGGCGGCTGGTTCAGGCTGTCGGCGGCCACGATGCGCGTGAAGGCGCGGGCCTGTTCATAGCGGTGCGCATTGCGCACGGCGCGCTCGGCCAAGGCAACGCGCTGGGGATCGCCGCTGGCCTGTGCGTCGGCCAATTGCTGCTCGGCCTGCTCCAGGTCCACGAAGCGGGCGCTGCCATAGACCACGACGGTGTGCTCGATGCCGCGCTCGATCTGGGCCAGGTCCGGCTTGAGCAGCTCCAGCTGCATGCGGATGCCGCGGGTTTCGCGGCGGAACATGAATTCCGGGTCCGCGAAGGCGAGGCGATTGGAGTTCTGCTGCAATGCCATGCCGTTGTGTGCCTGGTTGTGAAGGGCCGACCAGCCGTTGGCCAGATCGGTATCGGTCAGGGGGGAAGAGATTTGCATGAACCCTCGTACACAGGAAAAACCAGGGCGGCCACGCCTGTGGCCGTTCCATCAAATACGTTGCCAGCGCAGATGATGACTGCACTATACGCTCACAAACTCATAGCCGCGGGGCTCGTGCACCGGGTGCTTTGGCGCATTGACGCAGCCGTGGGCGAATTCGTATGCTGGACAGTTGGCAGTAGGGCTTTTGCCTGCCGCTGCCTGCCGCATCGGCGGGTATTTTCAGGCCCGATTGCGCTTCAGACGTCCGGGTGTTCGGCCGGCTCGTTGCGCACGACGCTGCTCAGCGGCGGCGGCACGTCCTGGCCCGCACGGCGTGCGCGGAACAGGGCTGCACGCATCAGGAAGATGGTCGTGATGGGAACGGTCACCGAGATGAACACCGCAATCAGCAGCGCATGCACGGCCAGGCTCTGTCCGCTGACGGAAAAGTAGATCCAGGTGGCATGCATGATCAGCCAGCAGCCCATGGTGGCGATGATGGAAGGCGCATGCACGCGCTCGAAATAGCTGTCCAGGCGCCACAGGCCCATGGAGCCCAGAAAGGCGATGATGGCGCCGCCCAGCGCCAGCACAGCCACCAGGATCTGGCACCACAGCGGCAGCGTGGTGGTTTCCGGCATCATTCGATCACCTCGCCGCGCAGCAGGAACTTGGCCATGGCCGTGGAGCCCACGCAGCCGAACAGCGCAACCAGCAGGGCGGCCTCGAAATAGCTGGTGCTGTCATAGATGATGCCCATCAGCAGCATGGCCAGCATGCCGTTGAGGTACATGCAGTCCAGCGCCAGCACGCGATCCTGGGCGTGCGGGCCCTTGAGCAGGCGCAGCACGGCGCAGCCCATGGCGGCGACCAGCAGGCCCAGCGCGAACATCAAAGTCCAGTGGAACCAGGGCATCATTCGAAAATCTCCATCAGGGGGCGCTCGTAGGAGCGCTTGACGTGCTGGACGATCTCTTCGGGATCATCGACCTCCAGCACATGCAGCATGAGCTGGGAGCGGTCGCGCGAGATCTCGGCCCAGGCCGTGCCGGGCGTGATGCACACGATCATGGCGAGCACGGCCAGGCCGTTGGGGTCGCGCAGTTCCAGCGGGATGCGCACGAAGTTGGCCGGGTGCTTGCGCATGCCCGGAAACAGCATGAACCGCACGACGTTGAAGTTGGACACCGAGGTGTCCCAGACCACGCGCAGCCCCAGGCGCACGATGGTCAGCGGATGGCGCACGCGCACGGGCAAGGGGCGCAGGCCGCGCAGCAGCAGCGGCAGCAACAGGCCCAGCAAGGCGCCCAGCAGGATCTGGCCGCTGCTGAACGAGCGGTTGAGCAGCAGCCACAGCAGGAACAGCGCCACCGACAGCAGCGGCGCGGGCAGCAGGGTTTTCATCATCGGGAATCCTCCTTGCCGGCCGTTGGGCCTGCATCGCCTATGCCTGCGGGCATGGGGGCGCCGCTGGCCTGGGCAGCGGCGCGCGCGGCGCCTTCGGGGCCGGCTTCCAGCCGCGCCTTCTTTTCTGCCGGGCTCGGCTCAGGCTGCGTGCCCATGACGGAGCGCACATAGACATCGGGCGCCAGCAGCGCATCGGCCGCACGCTGCGTGTAGCCCATCAGCTGGCCACCCTGCACGGTGAGCGTCACGCAGCAGGCCAGCAGCACGGCGATGGGCAGGCCTTCGGCCACACGCAACGAGGGCGAGTTCTGCTCCTCGGTCGCCCAGAAATGGCGTATGCCGGCGCGCACCAGCGACAGCAGGGCAAGCAGTCCCGTGGCGATCATCAGCGCCACCAGCACCCAGCCGGCCCAGCCGGCCTGGAAGCCGCTGGAGTTGCCCAGGCCCAGCGGGTTGAGCAGGGCAGACAGCATGGCGAACTTGCCCACAAAGCCCGAAAGCGGGGGCAGGCCGGTGACCACCAGGGTGGCCAGCATGAAGCTCAGGCCGATGAAGGCGGCCGCTGCGGGAATGGCGCGGCCGATCAGCACCTCTTCGGATTCGTCGAGGTTGAAGCCCTCCGTGGGCAGCAGTTCGGCGTTGAGGAAGGGAGCCTCGTCATCCTCATAGGGCTCGCCCGCATCGTCATCCACGCGCCAGCGGTCCACCACGTCGGCGATCAGAAACAGGGCGCTCACGGCCAGGGTGGAGCTGGGCAGGTAGTACAGCAGCCCGGCCGTCAAGGCGTTCTGGCCAAAGCCCGTGGCGGCCAGCAAGGTGCCCGAAGAGAGAACGGCCGCAAAGCCTGCGATATGCGTCAGGCGCTGCGAGCCCAGCATGCCCAGGCCGCCGAAGGCCATGGTCAGCATGCCGCCGACGATCAGCCAGGTGCTGCCGAACAGGGCGGAGGCGCCGGCCTCGGAGCTGAACAGCAGCGTCCACAGCCGCAGCACCACGTAGACGCCCACCTTGGTCATGAGCGCGAACACGGCGCCCACGGGAGCGGTGGCTGCGCTGTAGGCCGGCACCAGCCAGAAGTTCAGCGGCCACATGGCTGCCTTGGTCAGGAAGGCAATGCCCAGGATGGCAGCGGCCGAATGCAGCAGCCCGCGGTCGTCGCTGCTGACCTGGGGGATGGCACGTGCCAGGTCGGCCATGTTCAGCGTGCCGGTCAGGCCGTAGAGCATGGACACGCCGATCAGGAACAGCGACGAGGCTGCAAGATTGATGGCGATGTAGTGCAGGCCCGCCTGGATGCGTGTCCGCCCGGAACCATGCAGGACCAGTCCATAGGAGGCCGCGAGCATGATCTCGAAGAACACGAACAGGTTGAACAGGTCCGCCGTGAGGAAGGCGCCGCTCAGGCCCATCAGCTGAAACTGGAACAGCGAGTGAAAGTGCATCCCCGCTCGGTGCCAGCGGGCGCTGGAGAAGACCAGCGAGGCCAGGGCCACCGTATAGGTCAGCACCAGCATCATGCCGGTCAGGCGGTCGAGTGCCAGCGAGATGCCGAAGGGCATGGGCCAGTTGCCCGGCATGTAGACGCCCAGGTTGACGGGCGCGCCGGCCTGGTCGGTCCACAGCATCAGCATCACGGCCACGCCCAGCCCCATCAGGGTGGATACCAGTCCAAGAGCGAATTTGAGGCGCTGGCGCTCTTCGCGCAGCAACAGCATCAGCGCTGCCGAAAGCATGGGCAGCACGATGGGCGCCAGCATCAGGTGCGGCATGAGACGGGCGGTCAGCTCGTTCATGGCATCTCCTGCTCGGTGCGGGAATGGGCTCCGTCCACATGGTCGGTGCCCGTGGTGCCGCGCGATGCCAGCAGCACCACCAGGAACAGTGCCGTCATGGCAAAGCCGATCACGATGGCCGTGAGCACCAGCGCCTGCGGCATGGGGTCCGCATAGTGCGCAAGATCCTGCGGCACGCCGGCGCGCAGCACGGGCTCCTTGTCGATGGCCAGGCCCTGGCGGCCCATGCTGAAGATGAACAGGTTGACTGCGTAAGACAGCAGGGCCAGGCCCATGATGACCTGGTAGGTGCGTGGGCGCAGCAGCAGCCACACGCCCGAGCCCGTCAGTACGCCGATGGCAATGGCAAGCACGACTTCCATCAGAAACCTCCTCGTGCAAGCGCTGCAGCGGTGGCCTGCTGCACGGCGGCTTCGGCCTCTTCGGCCTGTTGCTGCTGCTCCTCCAGCAGACGGGCGTGGTAGCGGTGGCTGCGCACCGATTGGTGGGCGATGGCCGTCAGAATGAGCATGGTCGCGCCGACCACCAGCGAGAACACACCGATGTCGAAGAACAGGGCGCTGGCGAGATGCACGTCGCCGACGACTGGCAGGGTCATATGGAAGGTGTGGCTGGTGAGAAAGGGATAGCCGGCCACGATGGAGCCCATGCCGGTACCCAGTGCGAACAGCAGGCCGACACCGATCCATCGGCGCGGGAAGATCGGCAGGTGGGCCTCGACCCACTGCGTGCCGGAGATGATGTACTGCATCAGCAAGGCGACCGAGAACACCAGGCCGGCCACGAAGCCGCCGCCGGGCTCGTTGTGGCCGCGCATGAAGATGTAGACGGAAACCAGGGCGGCAAACGGCAGCAGCAGCCGCACCAGCACGGCGGGCACCATCAGGTAGCCCACGGCCGTATCGCCTGCGTTGCGCGGATTGAACAGATCGGTCTGCAGGTCGCCAGGCATGTAGCGCTGCTGCTCGGGCAGGTCCAGCGTCTCGCGGGCCGGGCGAAAGCGCCTGAGCAGCGCATAGACGACCAGGGCCACGATGCCCAGCACCACGATCTCGCCGAAGGTGTCGAAGCCCCGGAAGTCCACCAGCATGACGTTGACCACATTGGTGCCGCCGCCATCGCTGAGCGCATGTTCCAGGAAGAAGGTGGAGGCCCCGTCATAGAAGGGGCGGCTCATCATGGCGAAGGCCAGCCAGGCCATGCCGCCACCTGCAACCAGCGACAGCAGCAGGTCACGCATGCGGCGCGAGCGGGCGCGCAGCTCGGCGGACAGCACGGGAATGTGCAGGCTTTTGTCGCGCTTGGGCATCCAGCGCAGGCCCAGCAGCATCAGCACCGTGGTGGCGACCTCGACGACCAGCTGCGTCAGCGCCAGGTCAGGCGCCGAGAACCACAGGAAGGTCAGGCAGGTGCACAGGCCGGCGCCGCCCAGCATGATCAGCGCCGTCAGCCGGTGGTACTTGGCCTTCCAGGCCGTACCCAGGGCGCAGAGAATGCCCACGGCCCACAGCATCACGAAGGCGGGCGACAGCGGCAGCATGCTCCGGTCGCCCAGCTTGATGCCTTGCAGCCACAGGGGCAGAACGCCAGCCAGCACGGCAGTGCAGACCAGCCACAGCATCTGCCACTGCAGGCGCATGGTGGACAGGCGCCGGCGCGACCAGCGGCCCAGCAGGGACAGGCGGGCCAGCAGGTTCTCGAAAACACGCTGGCCGCTGAGCGTCCCCACCAGCGGCGCGGTATCCATATGGCCGGCCTGGCGCTGCCAGCGCAGCAGCATGTACAGCAGGATGCCGCCAATCAACGCCACAAGGCTCATGATCAAGGGCATGTTCCAGCCGTGCCAGATGGCCAGGCTGTACTCGGGCAGGTCGCCGCCGACCACGGGCGTGGCGGCCGCTGCGAGAAAGCTGCCCACCGCCCACGCCGGCAGCATGCCCACCACCAGGCAGGCCAGCACCAGCAGCTCGACGGGCACGCGCATCCAGTGCGGAGGCTCGTGCGGGTCATGCGGCAGGTCGGTGGCCTTGGGGCCGAAGAAGACGTCGATGGTGAAGCGCAGCGAATAGGCCACGCTGAACATGCCCGCCACCGTGGCTGCCACCGGCAAGGCCGTGCGCACCCAGGGAGCGGCATCCAGGTAGACGGTCTCGGCGAAGAACATTTCCTTGGACAGGAAGCCGTTGAGCAGCGGTACGCCCGCCATGGCCGCACTGGCCACGCAGGCCAGCGTGGCCGTGATGGGCATCATGTGCCGCAGGCCGGAGAGGCGGCGGATGTCGCGCGTGCCGCTTTCATGGTCGACGATGCCCGCGGCCATGAACAGCGAGGCCTTGAAGGTCGCGTGGTTCATGATGTGGAACACCGCAGCCACGGCGGCCAGCTTGCTGTTCAGGCCCAGCAGCAGCGTGATCAGGCCCAGGTGGGAAATCGTCGAATAGGCCAGCAATCCCTTGAGATCGTGCTGGAACATGGCCAGATAGCCGCCGATGAGCAGGGTTGCCGCGCCGGCTCCGCCCACCAGCCAGAACCAGGCATCGGTATCGCCCAGCACGGGCCACATGCGCGCCAGCAGGAACACGCCGGCCTTGACCATGGTGGCGGAGTGCAGATAGGCCGACACCGGCGTGGGCGCGGCCATGGCGTGCGGCAGCCAGAAGTGGAAGGGGAACTGCGCACTCTTGGTCAGCGCGCCCAGCAGGATCAGCACCAGGGCGATCAGGTACAGCTGGTGGTCACGCACCTGCTGGCCGGCGATGAGCACGTTGTCCAGGTCATAGCTGCCCACGATGTGGCCCAGCACCAGCATGCCGGCCAGCATGGCCAGGCCGCCTGTGCCCGTCACCGTCAGCGCCATGCGCGCGCCGCGGCGTGCATCCTTGCGATGGTGCCAGTATCCGATCAGAAGAAAGGAGAAGAGGCTGGTCAGCTCCCAGAAGAAGGCAATCTGGATGATGTTGCCCGACAGCACCACGCCCGCCATCGCGCCCATGAAGGCCAGAAAGAAAGAGAAAAAGCGCGGCACGGGATCGGCCGGCGACATGTAGTAGCGCGCATACAGCACGACCAGCGAGCCTATGCCCAGCACCAGCATGCAGAACATCCAGGCAAAGCCGTCCATGCGGATCACCAGGTTCAGTCCCAGTGCCGGCAGCCACTCGATCTCCTGGCGCAGCACTTCCCCATCGGCGATCTGTGGAAACAGCAATGCGGTCTGTATGGCACAGCCCAATGCGATCACGCCGGCCAGAGTCGACTCCGTATTGCGCGCATTGGCGGGCAGCATTGCGGCAATCAGGCTGCCGATGAAGGGTAGGAGTATGAGGGTGATCAGGGGCATGGGCGGTCCATTTTACGGGCAAGGTTTTTTGCTTCGCTATGAAAACCTGAGCATGTTTCAGGCTATGGCCGCGCATACCCCGAGGGTCGTACGCATGAAAAACCCGCCGAAGCGGGTTGGATAGAGACAGTTCGCGTCTTCAGGAGGCCGAGCCGGCCTTGGCTGGAGTGGCCGGCTTTGCCGCCTGCTCCTTGGTCGGTTTGGCGCCCTGGGCGGCCGTGTCCTTGCCCCCCTTGGTCGCAGTGTCCTTGGCATCAGGCTTGGCGCTGTGGCCTTTGTAGCTGCTGCCGTTGACAGTCAGGCCTTCGCCCGAAAACTTGGTGGCTGTCGGTTCCGCCACACCCTTGACCCGTGCGATGAAGTCGGGCCAGTCCTTGAAGGGGGCTGATTTGCGTTCCTCGAGAATGCGTGCCGACATGGCCGGGCCTATGCCCTTGATGGATGTCAGTTCGGCTTCATTCGCCTTGTTGGCTTCCACAGCGGCCAAAGCCATCACGGACCACAGCAGCGCAATGAAGCCAGCCATCAATTTTCTGAACATACAAACCTCCTGATCCCTCAATGTTGAGGGCCGCAACATTGCGACCCAGAAGCATCTTATGCAGGCCTCTGGCGTGCCGCCAGGCAGTCGCGGGCTCCAGAAGGCCGGCGCAGGCTCGGCCGCACGCGCCCAAAGCCAATGGCCACGCGCCCTCCAGGGCGGTTTCTAGGAATACTCTGAAAATACACTGGCCATGCCGTGTTTGCCAATGGGGGTGACGCGGTGCCGGGGATATGGCCGCCTTTCGCCACCCCGGCCCATCACAGCTCCTCGACGCGCCGGGCCGGGTAGCTGTCCCAGCTCTGGCAGCCGGGGCAGTGCCAGAAATGCTGGCGAGCCTCGAAGCCGCAGGCCGCGCAGCGATAGCGGGTCAGCGGTTTGGCGGCGTGGTCCAGCGCGCGTTGCACGGCTGGGTGGTATTGCTCCTCGGACAGTTTCTCGCCAGCCAGCCACTGCGCAGCAGCCACCAGGGAAGGTTCCCTGTCCAGATGCTGGACCAGGCGGGCGCGTCCCGGTGCCTTGGTTTCACCATCGGTGCTCTGTTCTTCAATTTGAGCGTCCAGCGCAACCAACGCCTGCAGCAGGTCCAGCGAAGGTGCCTGGGTGTATTGCTGGCTGAGCAGCTGGTGGACATGCTGGCGTTGGCCTGTGGCGGCGGCGATGTCCACCAGCAACTGGGCTGCCAGCGGCAGCGCGGCGGGGGACTGCTCGGCCAGGCTCTCCAGCGTTTGCAAGGCCTGGGCCGATTGCCCCATGCGATGCTGCAGCTGGGCATGCTCCAGGCGCGGTCGCGCAGCCTGGGGTGCTGTGGTGATGGCTTGCTGCAGCCGCTGCAGCGCCTCGGCCTGCTGGCCCTGCGTGAGCAAGGACTGGGCGTCTTCGCACAGGTAGTGCGCCAGCCGGCCACTGAAGTCCCCCTGGTTGGCATCCTGCATGCGGCGAGCAATGGCGGCGGCCTGTGTCCAGTCGCGCGAGCGCTCGTAGATGGCCAGCAGGGCCAGGCGGGCCTCGGCCTCGAAGGCCGTGCCTTCCAGGCGGCGCAGCGCGTCCTCGGCGCGATCGAGCAGGCCTGCCTTCAGAAAGTCCTGGGCCAGCGCGTGCTGGGCGCGGTCGCGGTCCACGCGGCTGAGGTCGCCGCGCGACAGCAGGTGCTCATGTACGCGCACGGCGCGGTTGTATTCGCCGCGGCGGCGAAAGAGATTGCCCAGGGCGAAGTGCAACTCCGAGGTGTCGGGGTCGTTCTGCACGGCTTCGATGAAGGCGTCGATGGCCTTGTCCTGCTGCTCGTTGAGCAGGAAGTTCAGGCCCTTGAAATAGGCCTTGGGCGCCTGGCGGTTTTCGGCGCGGATCTGCCGCAGGTCCCAGCGCGAGGCCAGCCAGCCCAGCACGAAGGCCACGGGCAGGCCCAGCAGTATCCAGCTCAGATCAAATTCCATGCACGTCGCCCGGCAGGATGGGGGAGGGGGGCGCCTTGGGCGCCGTGGCTGGCGCCGCTCCTTCGGCTGCAGGCGCGGGGACCTGGGTCGAGCGCGCGGCATTGCGGTGCTTGAGCCAGCGCGGCACCATGCCCAGCACGCCCACGATCAGGCCCAGGGCAAAGGCGGCCAGCACCACCAGTACCAGCGGCGCAGTCCAGGAGGTGCCGAAGAAGAAGTGCACCGTCGCGTCCTGCTGGTTGTTCAGTGCGAAGGCGAACAGCGTAAAAAAAATGGCCGCCTTGAGCAGCCACAGGAAGTACTTCATGTGTTCCCTTGTGTGACGGGAACGATTCTAGAGCCTGGCGGTGACGACGGCTGCAGTGCGCGCAGCCGGCAAGCCGGCTTTCAGGCGGCAGGGCCGGTGCCTGCGGAGCTGGTGGCAACCGTGTCGGGCGCCGCGCCGGGGCGCAGGTCCACGGCTTCGCGCAGGGCCTTGCCGGGCTTGAAGTGCGGCACGCGCTTGGACGGAATGTGGACGGCCTCGCCGCTGCGGGGATTGCGGCCCATGCGGGGCGGGCGGTGGTTGACCGAGAAACTTCCAAAGCCGCGGATTTCGATGCGATGGCCGCGCACCAGGGCATCGCTGACGGCGTCAAGAATCGTCTTGACGGCCTGCTCGGCGTCGCGCTGGCTCAGTTGGCCAAAGCGTGCTGCGAGTTCTTCGACGAGATCGGATCGGGTCATCAAGGATAGGAATCAGGGGTTGAAATGGCGACGGGCGCCCGGAGGCACCCGTCGCATCCGACCTTCAGCGGTCAGCAGACTGGCTGCTGATTACTTGTCGGAGTTGTCCAGCTTGGCGCGCAGCAGGGCGCCCAGGCTGGTCGTGCCGGCGTTTTCCTTGGCCGACTGGGCGGACAGGGAAGCCATGGCTTCTTGCTGGTCAACCTGGTCCTTGGCCTTGATCGACAGCTGGATGTTGCGGGTCTTGCGATCCACATTGACCACCACGGCGGTGATCTCGTCGCCTTCCTTCAGCACCGAGCGGGCATCTTCCACGCGGTCCACGGCGATTTCCGAAGCGCGCAGGTAGCCGACGATGTCTTCGCCCAGGTCGATTTCAGCACCGCGTGCGTCCACCGTCTTGACCTTGCCCGACACGATCTGGCCCTTGTCGTTCACGGTCACGAAGGTCGTGAAGGGATCGCTGTCCAGCTGCTTGATGCCCAG
This sequence comes from Delftia sp. PX-1, assembly GCF_055797465.1. Lineage (NCBI taxonomy): Bacteria > Pseudomonadati > Pseudomonadota > Betaproteobacteria > Burkholderiales > Comamonadaceae > Delftia > Delftia sp. PX-1. The sequence continues at coordinate 4,761,736 of NZ_CP184763.1, read as the reverse complement.
GGAGATGCGCTCGCGCTCGACGTCCACGGCCAGCACGATGGCTTCGACTTCCTGGCCCTTCTTGTAGTTGCGCACGGCAGCTTCGCCGGGCTCGTTCCAGGACAGGTCGGACAGGTGCACCAGGCCGTCGATACCGGCAGCCAGGCCCACGAACACGCCGAAGTCGGTGATCGACTTGATCGGGCCCTTGACGCGGTCGCCGCGCTTGGTGTTCTGCGCGAACTCTTGCCAGGGGTTGGCCTTGCACTGCTTCATGCCCAGCGAGATGCGACGCTTGTCTTCGTCGATCTCCAGCACCATGACTTCGACTTCGTCACCCAGGGTCACGAGCTTGGTCGGAGCAATGTTCTTGTTGGTCCAGTCCATTTCGGAGACGTGCACCAGGCCTTCGATGCCGGGTTCCAGCTCGACGAACGCGCCGTAGTCGGCAATGTTCGTGACCTTGCCGAACAGGCGGGTGCTCGAGGGGTAGCGGCGCGAAACGCCCATCCACGGGTCGTCGCCCATTTGCTTCAGACCCAGCGAGACACGGTTCTTCTCGGTGTCGAACTTGAGGATCTTGGCCGTGATTTCCTGGCCAGCCTGCACGACTTCCGAGGGATGACGCACGCGGCGCCATGCCATGTCGGTGATGTGCAGCAGGCCGTCGATGCCGCCCAGGTCCACGAACGCACCGTATTCGGTGATGTTCTTGACCACGCCTTGAACGATGGCGCCTTCCTTCAGCGTCTCCATCAGCTTGGCGCGCTCTTCGCCCATCGAGGCTTCGACCACGGCGCGGCGGCTCAGCACCACGTTGTTGCGCTTGCGGTCCAGCTTGATGACCTTGAACTCCATCGTCTTGTTTTCGTACGGAGTCAGGTCCTTGATCGGACGGGTGTCGATCAGCGAACCGGGCAGGAAGGCGCGGATGCCGTTGACCAGCACCGTCAGGCCGCCCTTGACCTTGCCGGAGGTCGTGCCGGTCACGAATTCGCCCGATTCCAGGGCCTTTTCCAGAGCCAGCCACGAGGCCAGGCGCTTGGCGGTGTCGCGCGACAGGATGGTGTCGCCGTAGCCGTTTTCGATCGAGCCGATGGCGACCGACACAAAGTCGCCCACCTGGACTTCGATTTCTCCCTGGTCGTTCTTGAATTCGTCGATCGGCACATAGGCTTCCGACTTCAGGCCAGCGTTCACGACGACGAAGTTGTGCTCGACGCGCACGACTTCAGCGGTGATGACCTCGCCAGGACGCATTTCCGTGCGTTGCAGCGATTCTTCAAACAGGGAGGCAAAAGATTCAGACATGTATTTCCTTGCCCGCAAACAGGTTTCCGTTGGCACCATTGCCAAGCGTTTCTAGGACTGTTTGCGGAGGTGTTGTGGGTTCAACCACGGGGTTGGAGTCTATGAACCTCGGGCCGTACACGGGGCGGTGCCGCCATGTCTGGGCCCTAAGGGCGGGTTGCCGACCGTGCGGCGCAACTGGCAATCAGTCGCGGCCGAACGGCTGGCGTTCCTGCCACCATGAAAGCACCTGCTCTGCCACCTCTTCGATGGAAAGCTCGGAGCTGTCAAGCAGCATGGAATCCTGGGCGGGCTTGAGGGGTGCAACGCTGCGGTTCATGTCCCGCGCATCGCGTGCTTCAAGGTCTGCCCGAAGGGCGCTTATGTTAGCGGCAATTCCTTTGGAAATCAACTGCTTATGCCGGCGCTCGGCGCGACAGGCGGCGGAGGCCGACAAATAGACCTTGAGGGGAGCATGGGGAAAGATCACCGTGCCCATGTCGCGGCCGTCGGCGACCAGCCCCGGCAGCTGCTGGAAGGACAGCTGCAGGTCCACCAGTGCATCGCGCACGGCCGGCAGGGCCGAGACGCGCGAGGCGTTCATGCCCGACTCCTCGCTGCGCAGGATCAGGGTGACATCCTCGTCGCCCAGCCAGATGCGCTGCTCGGCATCAAAGCGCACGGGCAGCGCGCGCGCCAGCGCGGCAATCTGCGGGGCGTGGGATTCGTCCAGCACCATGCCGGCCCGCGACGCGGCCAGTCCTGTGAGGCGGTACAGCGCGCCCGAGTCCAGCAGGTGGTAGCCCAGGGCCTCGGCCACCTCGGCGGCGATGGTTCCTTTGCCGGAGGCGGTGGGGCCATCGATGCAGATCACGGGGATGCGGGCACGGGCGGTCTCGCAGACCGAGAACAGGGCCTCGAAGTAGTCGGGGAAGGTCTTGGCGACGCACTTGGGGTCTTCGATGCGCACCGGCAGGGCGGCCGGGTTGAAGGCCGCCAGCGAGAAGCACATGGCCACGCGGTGATCGTCGTAGGTGTGGATGCTGGCCGCGCGCCATGCGGCGGTGGATGCGGGTGGTGTGACGCGGATGAAGTCCACGCTTTCCTCGACTTCGGCGCCCAGCTTGCGCAGCTCCTTGGTCATGGCCGCGATGCGGTCGGTCTCCTTGACGCGCCAGCTTGCGATGTTGCGCAGCGTGGTCGTGCCATCGGCATACAGGGCCATGACGGCCAGCGTCATGGCGGCATCGGGGATGTGGTTGCAGTCCAGGTCGATGGCCTTGAGCGGCCAGGCGCCGCGGCGGATGCGCAGCCAGTTCGGGCCTCCCTCCACCTCGGCGCCCATGGCGCGCGCGGCTTCGACAAAGCGGATATCGCCCTGGATGGAATCCAGTCCCACGCCGAGGATGCGGATGCCTTCGGCGCTGTCCGAGGCGATGGCGCCCAGTGCGATGAAGTAGCTCGCCGACGAGGCGTCTGCCTCGACATGGATCTCGCCCGGCGAGCGGTAGCGACTGCCGGCCGGGATGGTGAAGCGCTGCCAGTTCTCGTTGTGCACGGCGATGCCGAAGCGGGCCAGCAACTCCAGCGTGATATGGATGTAGGGCTTGGAGATCAGCTCGCCCACGACTTCGATGGTGATGTCGCGCGTGGTGGCCAGCAGCGGCAGTGCCATCAGCAGCGAGGTCAGGAACTGGCTGGAGACATCGCCACGCACCTGGATGGGGCTGTGCGGCAGCTGCGAGAAATCGGGCTGGCGGATGTGCAGCGGAGGAAAGCCCTCGTTGCCCAGATAGTCGATGCGGCAGCCGAGCTGGCGCAGCGCATCGACCAGATCGCCGATGGGGCGCTCATGCATGCGCGGCACGCCGCTGAGTTGGAAGTCGCCGCCCAGCACGGACAGGGCTGCTGTCAGCGGCCGCATGGCCGTGCCGGCGTTGCCCATGAACAGCTCGGCACTGGCGCCGGAGGGCAGGACGCCGCCCAGGCCGGTGATGCGCACAGGCTGGCCGAGGGTGATGGTCGCGGGCTCCACCGTGCAGCCCAGTTGCTGCAGGGCACGGAGCATGACGCGCGTGTCGTCCGAGTCAAGCAGGTCGTGGACCACGGTCGTGCCCTGGCTCAGCGCTGCCAGCAGCAGCACGCGGTTCGAGATGCTCTTGGAGCCTGGCAGGCTCACCGTGCCCTGCGCGCGGGAAAGAGGGGGGATATCGAGGAAGGCGGTACTGAACATGGCAATTCGGAGGCAAACAGGCTGTCGGAAGGCATTGCGGCCGCGCTGGCCGCAATCCACAGATGCGCTTGGGGGCGCTTGGAGCGCGGCCGGCGTTGCGCGTCAGCGGCGCGGTACGCCCATGCGCCAGTGGGCACGCGCCGCGCTGGCCAGGGTCAGGTGGTCTTCCAGGCCTTGGCTGTCGCCGGCCTGGATCAGGCATTCGAGTTGCTGCAGCGCCTGCTGGAACTGGCGCGACTGCGCCAGCACCTGTTCGCTGTTGGCCAGCAGCACATCGCGCCACATCTTGGGGTCGCCTGCTGCAATGCGCGTGAAGTCACGGAAGCCGGGGCCGGCCAGGGACAGCACCTCATCGGAATCGGGCTGGGTGATCACGCTTTGCATCATGGCGAAGGCCAGCAGATGCGGCAGGTGGCTGACCGTGGCAAAGGCGCTGTCGTGGGCTTCTGGCGACATGGCGCGCACGCGGCAGCCCAGCAGCTCCCACAGGGACTGGGCCTTTTGCAGGTGCTCGGTCAGTGTGCGTTCCGTGGGCGTCAGGATGACCTGTGCGCCCTTGTACAGCTGGGGGTCGGAATGCTCGACGCCCGAGACTTCCTTGCCCGCAATGGGGTGGGCCGGCACGAAGGAGCCGAGCTGGTCGCGCAATGCCGAGCGGGCGGCATGCACCACGTCGACCTTGGTGGAGCCCACGTCCATGATCATCATCCCGGGCGTGACCAGGTGCTTGATGGACTTGAGCGTGGCCTCGGTGGCCGCCACGGGCACCGCCAGCAGCACCAGGTCTGCGCCGGCGGCGGCCAGCAGGGCCGAGGGTGCCTCCACATCGATGACGCCCATCTGGCGTGCGCGCTCGGTGGTGGACGGGGATTTGCTGTAGCCCACGACACGCTTGACCAGCCCGGCCTGCTTGAGCGCCAGCGCGAACGAGCCGCCCATGAGGCCGCAGCCGATCAACCCCAGTTGTTCGAACGGCTGCATCACTTGGAGACCGGATAGGTGCCCAGCACCTTGTAGAAGGCGCACAGCTCGCGCAGCTCCTGCAGCGCGCTGGCCACGTTGGGCTGGGCCGGGTGACCTTCGAGGTCGATGTAGAAGTAGTACTCCCACTGGCCGGTGCGTGCGGGGCGCGATTCGAAGCGCGTCATGGAGACGCCGTGCCGCTTGAGCGGTACCAGCAGGTCATGCACGGCGCCGGGACGGTTGGGCACGGAGATGATGATGCTGGTGCAATCCTGCCCGCTGGGTGCGGGCGTCGCCAGCGTATGCGGCAGGCAGATGACGGCGAAGCGCGTACGGTTGTAGGCATCGTCCTGAATGGCATGCGCCACCACGTGCAGGCCGAATTGCTGGGCCGCGCGTTCGCTGGCCAGGCCGGCGATGTCGGGGTGCAGCGCCGCCAGGCGGGCGCCTTCGGCGTTGCTGGACACCGGGCGGCGTTCGGCATGTGGCAGATGCTTGGACAGCCAGCCCTGACATTGGGCCAGGGCCTGGGGGTGAGCTGCAACCACCTTGATGCCTTCGGTCGTGCTGGTGCTGCGCAGCAGGTTGTGGCGCACCAGCAGGCTGACCTCTCCCACCACGTGGCAGGGCGTATGCAGGAACATGTCCAGCGAGCGCGTGACCACGCCTTCGTTGGAGTTCTCCACGCCCACCACTCCGTACTGCGCGCTGCCCGCGGCCGTGGCGTGGAACACCTCGTCGAAGCTGTTGCAGTACATCAGGTCGGCCGCGCCGCCGAAATACTGGATGGCCGCTTCCTCGCAGAACGTGCCCGCCGGGCCCAGCACGGCCACGCGCTGGGGTGACTCCAGAGCCAGGCAGGCCGACATGATCTCGCGCCAGATCGCCGAGACATGGGCGTTCTTGAGCGGGCCGGGGTTGGCGGACTCGATCTTCTGGATGACCTGGGCCACGCGGTCAGGGCGGAAGAAGGGCGTGCCTTCCCGCTTCTTGACCTCGCCGACCTGCTCGGCCACGCGGGCGCGTCGGTTCAGCAGATCCAGCAGTTGCTGGTCGATATCGTCGATCTGCACGCGCAGATGCGCCAGATCGGGAGAGGCTTGGGGTGGGGTGCTCATGGAAGGGGTGTGGTCGGTCAGGCGTTGCGCTGTTCGAAATCGCGCATGTACTCCACCAGCGCCTGCACGCCAGCGATGGGCATGGCGTTGTAGATGCTGGCACGCATGCCGCCGACGGACTTGTGGCCCTTGAGCTGCAGCAGGCCGCGTTCCCGGGCTCCGGCCAGGAAGGCGTCATTGCGCGACTCGTCGCGCAGGAAGAAAGGGATGTTCATGCGCGAGCGGCAATTGGCAGCGACCTTGTTCACGTAGAACGAGGACTGGTCCACGTACTGGTAGAACAGGTCGGCCTTGGCGATATTGCGCGCCTGCAGGGCCGCCACGCCGGTCAGGCCGCCTTCGGTCTGGCGCTTGATCCACTGGAAGGTCAGGCCCGCGATGTAGATGCCCCAGGTGGGCGGCGTGTTGTACATCGACTGGTTGTCGGCCACGGTCTTGTAGTCGAAAGCCGAAGGGCAGGCGGGCAGGGCGTGGCCCAGCAGGTCCTCACGCACGATGACCAGGGTCAGGCCGGCCGGGCCCAGGTTCTTTTGCGCACCGCCGAACGCCAGGCCCACGCGGCTCCAATCGACGGGGCGCGAGGCCACGTGCGAGGAGAAGTCAACCACCAGCGGAGCATCGCAGCCCAGCGCCTTCAGGTCGGGCAGTTCCTGGAACTCCACGCCATGGATGGTTTCGTTGCTGCAGATGTGCACGTAGCTGGCGCCACGGCTCAGTTGCCAGCTTTCAGGGGCGGGCAGGGTGGTGAATTGGCTGTCCTCGCCGCTGGCTGCGATGTGTGCATCGGCTACGTACTTGCGTGCTTCCTTGGCCGACTTCTGGCTCCAGCTGCCGCTGAGCACGAAGTCCACCGTGCCGGCGCGCGACAGGTTCAGCGGAACAATGGCGTTCTCGGCCAGGCCGCCACCCTGCATGAACAGAATCTTGAATTCGGGCGGCACGGCCAGCAGCTCGCGCAGATCGGCCTCGGCCTGTTCGTAGATGGAGATGAACTCCTTGCCGCGGTGGCTCATCTCCATCACGCTCATGCCGGACCCGTGCCAGTCGAGCATTTCGGCGGCTGCCTGCTGCAGCACTTCGGCGGGAATGGCGGCAGGGCCGGCGGAGAAGTTGTAAGGGCGGTTCATGGAGTTCACTGTCAAGTCACGCGCAGGCGCCAGTTCGGGCGGGGCCTGCAACTGTCAAAAATCTGGGCCGCCGCTACGGCTGCACTCCCGGTGTGGGAGGCAGCCCCAGCGGCGGCCGGGTCATCAGGCGGGCTCGCCCGTGCCTTCGGCAGCGGCTTCGTCGCCGCCCGGGGCTTCCTCGCCCGTGGCCTCGCCCTCGACTTCGTTGGCATCGTTTTCGACGATGCGCTGCAGGCCGCCCAGCTTGGCGCCTTCGTCCAGCGAGATCAGCGTCACGCCCTGGGTGGCTCGGCCCAGCTCGCGGATTTCCGAGACCCGGGTACGCACCAGCACGCCAGTGTCGGTGATCAGCATGATTTCGTCATCGGCGTGGACCAGGGTGGCGGCGACCACCTTGCCGTTGCGCTCGGACTGCTGGATGGCAATCATGCCCTTGGTGCCTCGGCCATGGCGCGTGTACTCGACGATGGACGTGCGCTTGCCGTAGCCGTTTTCCGTGGCCGTGAGCACGCTTTGCGATTCGTCCTCGGCCACCAGCATTGCGATCACGCTCTGGCCCTCTTCCAGGGTCATGCCCTTGACGCCACGCGCATTGCGGCCCATGGGGCGCACGTCGTTTTCGTCGAATCGAACGGCCTTGCCGCCGTCGCTGAACAGCATCACGTCATGCTTGCCGTCGGTGAGGGCTGCGCCGATCAGGAAATCGCCCTCGTCCAGGCCCACGGCGATGATGCCGGCCTTGCGCGGGTTGGAGAACTCGTCCAGCGCCGTCTTCTTCACGGTGCCCATGCTGGTGGACATGAACACATAGTGGTCGGCCGGGAAGCTGCGGTACTCGCCCGTCAGCGGCAGCACCACGTTGATCTTCTCGCCATCCTGCAGAGGGAACATGTTGACGATGGGGCGGCCACGCGAACCGCGCGAGCCCGCCGGCACTTCCCAGACCTTGAGCCAGTACAGGCGGCCGCGGTTGGAGAAGCACAGCAGGTAGTCGTGCGTGTTGGCGATGAACAGCTGGTCGATCCAGTCGTCTTCCTTGGTGGCCGTGGCCTGCTTGCCGCGGCCGCCGCGCTTTTGCGAGCGGTACTCGGACAGCGGCTGGCTCTTGATGTAGCCCGTGTGGCTGAGCGTGACCACCATGTCGGTGGGCGTGATCAGGTCCTCGGTGGACAGGTCCTGCGCGCTGTACTCGACCGTGCTGCGGCGGGCTCCAACCTTGCTCTGGCCGAACTCGGCCTTGATCTGCTTGAGTTCGTCGCCAATGATGGCCGACACGCGCTCGGGCTTGGACAGGATGTCCAGCAGGTCCTCGATGATGGACATCACGTCCTTGTACTCGGCGACGATCTTGTCCTGCTCCAGGCCGGTCAGGCGCTGCAGGCGCATCTGCAGGATTTCCTGGGCCTGGGTCTCGGACAGGCGGTACAGGCCATCGGCCTGCATGCCGAATTCGCGTTCCAGGCCATCGGGGCGGTAGTCGTCGGCATTGACCACGCCGCCATCGGTACGGGTGCGCGTCAGCATCTCGCGCACCAGCTTGCTGTCCCAGTTGCGCGTCATCAGCTCGGCCTTGGCCACAGGTGGCGTGGGCGCGTTGCGGATGATGGCGATGAAGTCGTCGATGTTGGCCAGCGCGACCGCCAGGCCTTCCAGCACATGGCCGCGCTCGCGCGCCTTGCGCAGTTCATAGACCGTGCGGCGCGTGACCACTTCGCGGCGGTGCTGCAGGAAGACCTCGACCAGATCCTTCAGATTGCACAGCTTGGGCTGGCCATCGACCAGCGCCACCATGTTCATGCCGAAGGTGTCTTGCAGCTGGGTCAGCTTGTACAGGTTGTTGAGCACGACCTCGGGCACTTCGCCGCGCTTGAGCTCGATCACCAGGCGCATGCCCGACTTGTCGGACTCGTCCTGGATGTGGCTGATGCCCTCGATCTTCTTTTCGTGCACCAGCTCGGCCATGCGCTCCTGCAGCGTCTTCTTGTTGACCTGGTAGGGCAGCTCATCGACGATGATGGCCTGGCGCTGGCCGCGGTCGATGTCCTCGAAGTGGCACTTGGCACGCATCACCACGCGTCCGCGACCCGTGCGATAGCCCTCCTTGACACCGTTGATGCCATAGATGATGCCGGCCGTCGGGAAGTCGGGCGCGGGGATGATCTCCATCAGCTCGTCGATGGTGGCCTGGGGCGTCTGCAGCAGGTGCAGGCAGGCGTCCACCACCTCGTTGAGGTTGTGCGGTGGAATATTGGTGGCCATGCCCACGGCAATGCCCGAGGAACCGTTGACCAGCAGATTGGGCAGCCGCGCAGGCAGCACCAGCGGCTCGCGCTCGCTGCCGTCGTAGTTCGGGCCGTAATCGACCGTTTCCTTGTCGATATCGCCCAGCATTTCATGGGCAATCTTGGACAGGCGGATTTCGGTGTAACGCATCGCCGCCGCGCTGTCCCCGTCCACCGAACCGAAGTTGCCCTGACCGTCCACCAGCATGTGGCGCAGCGAGAAATCCTGCGCCATGCGCACGATGGTGTCGTACACCGCACTGTCGCCGTGCGGGTGGTATTTACCGATCACATCACCGACGATACGCGCCGACTTCTTGTACGGCCGGTTCCAGTCGTTGTTGAGCTCGTGCATGGCAAAAAGCACGCGCCGATGCACAGGCTTGAGACCATCTCGCGCATCGGGCAGCGCCCGGCCCACGATCACGCTCATCGCGTAATCGAGATAGCTGCGACGCATCTCCTCTTCGAGGCTGATGGGCAGGGTTTCTTTAGCAAACTGGGTCATGTGTGGCGATACTCTGACGGCGGGAAAAGGCCCATTTTAGGTCGAATGACGTGTAGCAGCCGAGCAACATAACCCTGGAATTCCGCCGCTGTCCTACTTGTTGGCCCCCGCTTGGCGGTCCGTCTGCATGTGACGTATGGCACAATCAATTCAACGTTTTTGGTGATGGTCACTGATGACGTCCACAGATTCGCAGCCCTGCTGCGGCTTTTTCCCCAAGAGGAGAACCATGAAGAAACTGAACAAAGTGGCGATGTTGTTTGCCTCTGCCGCCCTCGCAACGGCCGCTGGCGCACAAGTGAAGGCTGCTGACGGTGGCAAGACCATCGACAACTGGCAAAACGGCACCAGCGAACTGGTGTGGAAGAACGGCACGAACGAACTGTGCTGGCGCGATGCCAACTGGACGCCCGCCACTGCAGCTGCTGACTGCGACGGCGCTCTGAAGCCTGTGGCCGCCGCTGTGGCTCCCGCCGCAACGCCCGCTCCGGCAACTCCCGCACCCGCACCGGCACCCGCTCCGGCCGTGGCCTCCAAGGTGACCTTCTCTGCCGACGCTTTCTTCGACTTCGACAAGTCGGTTCTGAAGCCCGAAGGCAAGGCCAAGCTGGACGACCTGGCCTCCAAGGTCAAGGGCATCAACCTGGAAGTGGTCATCGCCGTGGGTCACACCGACTCCGTTGGCTCTGACGCCTACAACCAGAAGCTGTCGGTTCGCCGCGCTGAAGCTGTGAAGGCTTACCTGGTGTCCAAGGGCATCGAAAAGAACCGCGTCTACACTGAAGGCAAGGGCGAAAAGCAGCCCATCGCCGACAACAAGACCAAGGAAGGCCGCGCGAAGAACCGTCGCGTGGAAATCGAAGTGGTCGGCACCCGCGCCGCCCAGTAATCTTTCGATTGCTTCTCGCAAAAGCCCCGGCAACGGGGCTTTTTTTATGGCTGAACGGTCGCTGCAATCGCCGACAATCGACTCCATGAGCAACGCAATCAACCTCAACGCCGACCCGGCGGAGCTGGAGAAATTCTCCAGCCTGGCCCATCGCTGGTGGGACCCGGAAAGTGAGTTCAAACCCCTGCATCAGATCAATCCGCTGCGGCTTGACTGGATCGATGCGCAAGTTCCCTTGAAGGGGCGCAGAATTCTGGATGTCGGGTGTGGCGGCGGCATCCTTGCCGACTCCATGGCGCGCAAGGGTGCGCGCGAAGTGGTTGGCATCGATCTGGCCACCAAGGCATTGCGCGTGGCCCAGCTGCATGCACTGGAGACGGGTACGCCCAACATCCACTACCACGAAGTGAGTGTGGAGCGTCTGGCCCAGGAGCAGCCTGGTTCCTTTGACGTGGTGACCTGCATGGAGATGCTGGAGCATGTGCCCGATCCCGCCTCCGTGGTATCGGCCTGTGCTGAGCTGGTCAAGCCTGGCGGCTGGGTGTTCTTCTCCACGATCAACCGCAGTGCAAAGGCCTTCGGTCTGGCCATCGTCGCGGCAGAATACCTGCTCAAGATGATTCCCAAGGGAACGCATGAGTACGGGAAACTGATCCAGCCCAGCGAACTCGCCATGTTCGCCCGTCAGGCTGGCCTTGATCTGCAGGCTAGCAAGGGCCTGCAGCACAACCCCATCACAGGGCGCTACTGGCTCAGTGCAGACACATCTGTGAACTACATGCTGGCCACGCGCCGGGCTGAGGGGTAAGCTGCATGTGGAAAGAAGTCCGAGCCGTGCTGTTCGATCTGGACGGCACCTTGATCGACAGTGCACCAGACCTGGGTGCAGCCGCAGACAGGATGCGTACGGATCGGGGTATGCCTTCAATTCCCTATGAGCGATATCGACCCATGGCGGGCGCGGGGGCGCGGGGCATGCTGGGGGTGGGGTTCGGGCTCACGCCCGACTCGCCCGAGTTTGCGCAGATGCGCGAGGAGTTCTTCCGCAACTACGAGCAATGCATGACAGAGCGCACCTATGCGTTCGAGGGTGTCGAGGAACTGATTGCACGACTCCAGGCTGTGTCCATGCCCTGGGGCGTGGTCACGAACAAGTCCATGCGCTTTACCGACCCGCTGACGCAACAGATGCCGCTGTTCGCAACTGCGTCAGCCGTCGTCAGCGGCGACACCACGCCCCATGCAAAGCCCCATCCTGCACCCTTGCTGGAGGCTGCCGCGCGTATCGGCCTTCCTCCCGAGAGTTTTGTCTATGTCGGTGACGACGAGCGCGACATCGTTGCAGGCAAGGCCGCAGGCATGAAGACCGTGGCGGCTTGCTACGGCTACCTTGGCGCAGCCGGCGATACGCTGCACTGGCAGGCGGATGCGCAAATCAATTCTCCGCTGGAGCTCTTGAAACTGCTGGAAAGAGGCTAAGATAGGAGCCTTGGGGCTGTCCTGGTTTCGACGTGGGTTCGGGACCGGTGTGGTGCATGTCGAGCTTGATTGACGCTCGTAAATCTCCATTCAAAAAACTAACTGCAAACGACGAACGTTTCGCACTCGCCGCTTAAATCCGGTGAGCCTTGCAACAGCACGCTGATGGGCTGGGCAAGGGGGTAGCAATACCTCCCGGCTGCAAGGGAATTCACATCAGCTGGCTGCGTGCTGGGCTTCTTAGTACGTGGCAAGATCCAAGGAAGCTGGCATCCCGGGTAGCGTGCGCCTGCGCGACTCGGGAGGCGAGACTCAAAACAGAACGCTAAACATGTAGATCTGCCCGGCGAAGGCTTGCGGACGCGGGTTCAATTCCCGCCAGCTCCACCATCCAAGACACCGCCACACACTGAAGACCTCAGTGTGTGGCGGTTTTTTCTTGCCCTGAAGTGTCCTGCGGTGTCTCCAGAATCGCACCGATTTCGCACGCGATTCGCACGGGCTACGACCCGCTGACGAGCCGCAGTTCCGCCCTGGGCTTCTGGTAGTCCTCGCCGATGAACTTGCCGTAGGTCCGGAAAACCATCTCTACATCCTCGTGCCCAAGCTGCTGGGCCACATACCAGGGGTTGGCGCCGGCGGTCAGCAGCGTGGACGCATAGGTGTGCCGGATCTGGTACGGGTTGCGGTACTCGATCCCGGCCCGCTCCATCACCGGCAGCCAGAGCGTCTTCCGGATTTGGGCGTCAGTGGTCCATGGCTTCAAGGTGCGCGGGTTCAGCCAGACCCTGGCGCCGCGGGCCTGGCTGACCGAGCGCTGTTGCTTCAGCGCCTCGACTGCCTCGGCATTGAGTTCCACGTCCCGCTTGCCGGCCTCGGTCTTCGGAGCCTTGACGACGCCGGCCACCTGGTTGAGCACGATGCGCGCGATCCGCTTGTCGAAGTCGATGTGTTCCCACTGCAGCGCCTGCAATTCACCCGGACGCAATCCAGAGTTGAACCAGAACTGGAGCATGGGGCGCTCGTCCTCGCGGCACGCCACCAAAATGGCTTCGCGCTCCGCGCGGGTGAATGGTTGGACTACATAGTCGCTGGCCCGGCTGGTCTGGCGGATCAGCTTCGTCAATGCGATGCGCTCGAATGGGTCGAATTCGATCAACCCATCATTGAGCGCGTCTTCAAAGACTGATCGCAGTGGGATCAGCATATTTCGGATTGCCTTCGATGTGCAGTCCATCTCCGTGATCCATTCGCGCAGCATGCTGGGCGTCACGTCCGAGGCCTGCACCTCGTGCCAGTGCTTCATCCGCTCCCCGTTGATCACCTTCGCATACCCGTTGTATGTCGATGGCGAGAGCTGGCCGTTCTGTACCTGGCGCTCATAGGTCTCCAGTTGCTTCTGGAGCAGAGCACGCATGAGGCCAGCCTTTTTCCGGCTCACCCCGGCCCGCGGGCTCTCGGGGAAGTGCTCGGCATAGTCGAAGTCTCCCGCCTTGATCTTGGCGCGGATGTCTTCGCGCAGGACCGCCGCGCGCTGGATGCTGGATTTGTTCACAGGGCCGGCAGGGAGCATTTCGCGGCACTCCCGGCCCTCAAAAGTGAACGCGATCTGAATCCGGCTGCCGGTGGCAAATTCCCGGACAGTTACGCCAGGTGGTGTTTCGAGTTTTGGTCGCTTATCCATTTGTCAGCTGCTTTAATGTTTACGTAGAGGCGGCGGGAAACGACGGCGACCTGCTGGCCGATTTTCCAAGTGCCGTTTTTCTTGCGCTGCTTGACGGTTTCGCGGGTGACGCCTGTCATTTCCTCGTACTTGCTTGCCAGTACCCACTCGGGGCCATTGGCGGCGGCATTTTCTTCGGCGGCCACCAAGGCCGCAGTGTTGGAAGCGCTTTTCATCTGTCGGGCCTTTCAAAAACAAAGGCCAGCGGGTGCTGGCCAGGTGATTGGTTCTCGTCTCGGTGTGGCGCGCGCTTGTCGCGCCATTCCTTGTGCTTCTTGCTTGCCATCATCGTGGTGCACCTCTCCAGATGAAATCGCCCTTGTCCTCGCGCATGGCCGGCTCGCTGTCCTGGCACGGGCATTCAAAGCCGCTGAGCCGGTCGGCCACCGGCCGCCAGAAGTTGCGCACGCGTCCGCTGGGGACGTGGTTGTCTTCCTTGGCGTCTGCCAGGTCGAACTGTCCCAGGGCCCACATGGCGTCGGCGCTGCTGCAGCGACTGCCCATGGCGCTGATGCTCAGGTGGTACTCGGGGCCCGCGTCGAACTCTCCCGGCTCGGGTTCAGGCTTCTCCACGGCAGAGATGACAAGGAGGCCGTTCTCCTGGTGGGCCCAGGCCTGCCAGGGGTAGCCCATGGCGTCCAGTTCGTGGGCCATGGCCAGGATGTGATCGGCCCGGGTCCAGCCGGAGCCGGCCGCGGGGGACTTCGGCTGGATCGCGCTGACGCCGGCCAGGGGTGTTGGTGCTGTGGTCACGGGGTCTGTCCTTTCTGCTGCGCCTGGGCGCGCTCAAACTCCACGACCCAGACCCAGGGGTTGGACTCCCACGATCCGTCGCCGTTGATGGTCCACCAAAGGTGTTCGAAGTTCTCCCGCGCGAACCTGCCGCCGGGGAGATTCAGGCTATGCGGGACGCCCTCGGCCAGTGCGTCGGCCTCGCTGATGTCCTGCAGGCGCTCCACACGCACGCCGGTCACTTCCAGCAGGATGCGGCTGGCGGGCCGGGGCATATGGATCGCTGGCCGTTTGAACCATTTGGGCAGAGTGCCGCCGTCGCGTTTACCCGCGAGAGGCTGAGGACGGTCACCGGCATATTGATAGGCCTTGCCGCACTCCAGCGTCATGTCCACGAAGTGCCACTCGTCGCGGCCTTTCTTCGAGCTGAACCGAGTCTCCCAGCGGCCCCAGGCGTAGAAGGTCTCGCGCACCCAGAGCCTGTCTCCGGACTGGCCGTAGGGGCAGCACACAGCGGCCTCCGCAGCCTGGTCTGGCAGCAGGTAGGTGGCGGCATGGCCACCGGCCCGGCGCGGCGCCAGGATCGAATCGATGCCCAGCGTGCTTTCCACCTTGGCCACTCTTCGAGTCATGGTCTTCGTGCCGGCCAGCAGGGCGCGGACCATCGGCCCGCTGAACAGGATCGGTCGTTCTTTCATGTGCTCTCCTTGTGCCCAGTGGGCGCTGTGGTTCGTTACCAAACACGGAAGCCTCCCGACTTCTCGGCCCAGTCAGCAAATGCGCGCGTTTCCTCAACGAAGTCGCGGCGCACGGGAAGGGTGTAAAGGCGGGTGCGGTCGTCACGCATGCGCTGCTGTTCGCTGGCCGGCATCTTTTCCCACTCGGCATACAGGCTGTCCTGCAGGTCGGCCACCCAGCGAGCGATCTGCGCCATCTGCTTCGCTTCGGAGGCCGAGACCCGGGCGCCATCGTTTGCGGAAACGCACAGTCCATCCTTGCGATTCCGCGCGACGTACTGCCCAGGCACGAAGGCCTTGCCATAGCCCAGGGGCAGGCCAACGCCGGCATCCAACATCCACGGCCACGAGAATCCGCCGGCGTCGAAGTCGCTTACCGCCCTGTGCCGTGGTTTGAGGGTGTATCCCATGCTCACTCCCCCTTGGCTGCTGCCTGGGCTGGGATGGCCTCCACGTACTCAGCGCCCCGGCGGAAATGGCGGCCCGTCCGGTTGTGCCGGAGTGTGATTCGCGGCTCTCCGTACGCGCCCCAGCCGACGACGGTTGCCTCGAAACATCCGCGCCCGTGGTGGACGCGAACCTGGCAGCCCTTGGGGAAGTCGCTCTCCAGCGCGGCCATGATCGCGGCCCGCGCAGCACGCATCGCGTCGTCTGCCTGCTTGACGGCAGGGGTGTATCCAGGAAGTGCCATCACGCACCGCCTTCCTTGGCCTGGGCTGCGTCGTGGGCCTTGCGGGCTTCGAGCGATGCCATTGCTTCGGCGATGGCTTTGCGGGGCGTCGCGCCGCTGCCGCATGCCAGGGCGGCTTCGTCTTCGCCAAAGATCTGTGCATCCCAGGGGCCTTCAAACTCGGGGATGACCGCGATGCGCTCGCGCTCCATGGCATCGAGCAGCGCCGTGTCGCTGGCGGCATCCACTGCAGGCGCAGCAGGTGCTGCCACTCGATGCTCGTCACAGAAGTGCTGGTTCTTGCTGGTGTCGCAGTCGAAGGCCATATGCATCAGGCGCGCCGCAGCGCGATTCGCCGCGCTCGTGGCCAGGCCCTCGTCGTGGGCGCACGACCAGATGGCGCAGTGCCAGGACCATGCGTACTCGGGGTCGGAGGCAAAGGCAGCTTTGAGGGCGGCCATGGCTTCGACCGGCGTCACGGGCGCAGCAGGTGCTGCCGCAGCTTGCAGCCTGAGCGCGTGCGCAGCTTCTTTGCGCTCGATGTCGATCAATGACCGCCCACTCTCGAGCACTTCTGCGAGTTGCAGCAAGGCCGCAGGATCGCCCTGCGCGGGCGCGACCGAGGGCGCAGCAGGTGCCTGGGGCGCTGCTGCCGTGGCGCGGAGGCGAACTGTCTTGGCCAGGCGCAGGAATGAATCGCTCGACACGCCGAAGGACAGCGCCTCCTGGCATGCCGATTCGGCCAGGTCTTCCAACTCGCTGTCGTCCAGCGGGCTTTCTGTCGGGGCTGCAGGCGCTTCCAGGGCGGGCGCTGCCTGGGCGCCGCGTATGTAGGCCAGCGGCATGCCCGACTCCGTTGCAGCGTCCAGTGCGATGCAGGCAACATCGAAGTCCAGAAATGGACGGCGCGCCAGCCCCAACAGCAGCGTTGCCAGGGAGTCGCGCGTCTTGTCCCAGGCCGGACCAGCCACAGCGGCAGGAGCTGCCCCGGCGTAGAGCGGCGTCCCGTACTCGAAGCCGCTGATGTCGCACAGAGGCTTGATCGCGCGCTCGCCGAACTCGGCATCGTCGTGGCTTGCGGAGCAGATCTCGGCCAGAGGCTTGGCTGGCTCCTCGATCTGGGCCAGGCAGCCGCGGCCGTCGCGTGCGTGCTGGACCTCCGCGATGCGAACCATCGCAGCCCAGGCCTGGTCAAGTTCAGGTGTAGGGCACTCAATGAAGGGGCGCAGCAGGGCCAGGCTGGGCGTGCGCGGGATCAGGATGTGGGTCATGGGTTGCTCCTGTCGATTCGCCATTCGCTGGCGGTTTTGGAAATGACGTGGCTGGCGCGCTGCAGCAGCTGCTGGCACGCGGCCTGGGGTGGGGTGACGCTCATGCCGCCTTCCGCAGCGCCGCTCGGCTGGTCCAGTTGGCTGCGATGACGGCCCGGCCAAGCGATGGCGGCACGGCGTTGCCGCACATGCGCACCTGGGTGGTTTTGGAGAAGACGCGGCCGTCGTGCCCCCGGTCGATCACGTAGGTGCGGGGGAAGTCGTTGGCGTTGTAGAGTTCGCGCGGCGTGAGCATGCGCAGCTGGATGTCCACGACCACGTAGGGCGTGCCGCGCAGCCAGACCGTGACCAGTGCCAGCCGGTCTTTGGTGGTGCTGGTGGACATGGGCTCGCGTAGCTCGCCGAGCTGGCCGCCCTGGCCGTAGTAGCGGATCAAGAATGCAGCCACGCGCAGCGCGCCGGCCTCTGCCTCGGGCGACAGGTGGTACTCGACCAGTGCGTGGTGCTCCGCGCCGGCAGTCACTGCGGGCAATGGCTCCCGCATTTCCTTGCCGATGCAGTTCCTGCGCAGCGTGGTCAGGTGGGCGGTGACGACGCGCTGCTGCGATCCGCTGGCCGTGCTGGTGGTCATCGGCGAGCGCGCATCGTGGGCCGGCGTGGCGTTGAATCCGCCGTTCGCCTGCTCGACAAAGGCGGCCACGGCCGCGAACTTGCCAGCGCCCACCACGGTGCCCATGGGCTGCTCCAAGTCCAGCGCGCGAGGGGCCTGGCCCTCACGCTCACCGTAGCCCATCTGCACCATGGTGCCCACGGCCAGCGCCTGACCGCCGCCGCTGGCCGTCACGGTGCCCACGGGCTGGTGGACATCCTTGGCCCCGTAGCTCCAGCGTGGCGCGTCCGGAGTGCCCTGGCCGTGGCCGGCCTGCACCATCACAGGCGCGGCCACCGCGTGCGATCCGCCGCGAGGCCAGGCCGTGACAGTGGACAGCGGGTCTTTCGTGCTGGACAGCCCATGCCGAGACCAGTTTGCAATCTGCACGATGAACGGGTCCGCACTGTCCAGCACGTACCGTTTCATGCCGTGGGCGATGCGACGCAGCGTGGCATCGGCCAGCGGCTTCTCGCGCTCGAAGATACTGCGCCCCTGGATGCTCCAGTCGATGCACTCGGCGGCCGACCGCCAGCGCTTCTGCCCCTTCTTCGGTTCTTTGAAGTGCGTAGGCTCCGGCCAGTGGATAGGCGCGCCGTCGCAGCGGGCCACCATGAACAGGCGGCTACGTGTCGTCGGGGCGCCGTAGTCTGCAGCGCAGAGCACACGCCATTCCACGACATAGCCCAGGCGCTCCAGCGCCCGCACGAACGCTCGCCAGGTGCGGCCGACATGCTTGGGATCGGGCACCAGATGCTGCTCGTGCACCGGCACGCGCTCGCCGGGCGCGGCCACGGAGCCGTCCAGCTTGACGACGCGGCGCGTCTTTGGGCAGCGCTTCGCAATGAGCGGCCCCCATAGCAGGATCTGCTTGACGTTCTCCAACGTGATGATGCGCGGGCGCTTCATGCCTGCCCAGCGCACGCCGATCCAGGCCAAGCCGCGCAGCTTCTTGGAACGGGGCTGGCCGCCGCGCGCCTGGCTGTGATGGGTGCAGTCTGGCGACATGTGCAGCAGGCCCACGGGCCGGCCGCGCGTGGCCTTGCGCGGGCAGACCTCAAACACGTCCTTGCGGTAGTGCTCGGTCTGGGGGTGGTTCGCCTCGTGCATGCTGCACGCATCGCTGTCGTGGTTGACGGCGATGTCCACATGGCGGCCAATGGCCTGCTCGATGCCTTCGGACATGCCGCCGCCGCAGGCGAACTCGTCTACGACAAGCTCGTCTTCAAGGCCCAAGATGAATTGGGGTGTTTGCATGGGGTTCCTCGAAATTTGGGCCAAAAAAAGCCACTCGCGGCACGGGGCCGGGTGGCTTCGGGGGAGGGGAGGTATCAGGACAGCGCCCATGCGCTGTGCTCATGCCTCGGGGGTCAGGCGGGCGTGATTTGGAAGGGCGTGCGGTCCTTGCCGGCAATCCACCCGGGCGCCCGGCCGTGCCCAGTCCAGGTGGCACCTGTGTCTGGATTGCGGAATTTGGGCTCAGACGGAGGCTTGATGGCCTTGCGGGGTTGCGAACCTTCCTCGGTCCGCCGTATCCGCGCCCCCATTGGAAGAATCACCAGTGGGTTCGGCCTGGCGCTTGGCACGATCGTCCGGTTGATCTCGGTGACCGCCGAGAAGACATGACCGCAGTCGATGTTGCGGCACTGGAAGATGGTCTCGCGGCTGGTGTTGGTCAGCGGCAGGCTAGTGCGGGTGTATGCAAACTCGCTGCAGTGGGGGCACATCATGCGCATGGTTGGCTCCTGGTTCTTGGTTGCGGCCTATTCGGTGGGAGCGATCAGGAACGGAGCACGGTCCTTCCCATTGATCCAGTTCGGGGGCTTGCCGCGCCCGGTCCAAGTGACCCCTGTGGCTGGGTCACGGTACTTCGGGGCGCCCACGCTGCCCTTGGCCTTCGCGGCGGGGAAGACATCGGCAGCGGTCAGGCCGTGCTCCTGGATCAGCGCGCGGGCCGCGGCGATGCCATCGGCTTTGCGCTCGGCCTGGGCCTGGGCGATCTGGGCGTCGAGTTCGGCCTTGCGGGCCAGCAGGTTCTGGTATTCGGTCATTTCAGGGTTTCCTTTCTGGGACGTGGTGATCAGTGGCCGCAGGGCAGGGCATCGCCGCGGTTGTGGTCTTCGGGCAGTTCGGCGCCACAGCCGAAGCAGTGCGTGGGCTTCTGCTCGTCCCACCAGATGGCGCGGGCACGTTCGGCGGCGCGGTGCGCGGCCGGCAGATCGCGCTCGGCGCGTGTGGGCTGGTGTTCGGTGTCTTGGTTCATGCTGTTGAGGCTGGGGCCGCCGGCCGCATCCAGATGCTGGCGAGCATGTCGGTGGCGCGCGGGCGGGAGGGGTTGCGGATGCGATAGCGGCGGTACTTGTCACACACGCAGGCGTTGCACTGGTCGGCCAGCCCGTCGGGGCTTTTGACCAGGGCGCGAAAGAAGCCCACGTCGGCGGGCCATGGCTCGCCGCAGGTGGTGCAGACCTTTTCAGGTGGTGTGGCCATGACGGGGGAGTTCGCAAAGGGCGCCCAAGATAGGCGCCCCCGCAATCAGTTGCGCGCGGTGTTCGGCGCGCCGTTGAGGATCTGCAGCTCGGTGGCGGCGGCGATCTTTTCGCGCAGGTCCTTCACGGCCTGCTCAACCACCTTGTGCGGACGGACCAGCTCCAACCACATGACGAGGTTGCCGCCGTCGATGCGGTAGCGGAAGCGCACATCCACACGCCACTTGTCGCCGTTCTCGAAGACGGGAATGCCCAGGCTGAACTGCTCGGGCACCTGCAGCTGGCCCTGGCGCGCGCTGCCCTGCACGTCTTCGTCATAGGTGAACTGGGTCGAGCCGTCCGACAGCCGTACGCTGCTCTTGAAGTCCACCTTCTTCTTGGCTTCCAGCGTGCGGCAGACCTCCAGCAACGTGGAGCCGTCCGGGCTGCCTGGTTCGCGCGCTGCCGGGTCGGCAGCGATGTAGACGACATCGACCAGGTTGCTCTCGATGAACTGCGCGAGCTCGACCTGGCCCACCTTCTTGCCATCCATGCCTGTCCACGCCTTCCACTCCGGCGAGAGGGGAGCGTTGTAGCGAGCTTGGTGATCACCCCAGCCACTGCCGAACGCGATGTGATTGAACACGGCAGTGAAGGTGGGCGGGTCGATGGTGCTGAACAGACGAGTGGATTCACCCTTCTGGTCGTTGACCACGGCGATGAACGATTCGGCATCGTTCAACTGCACCGTGCCCTTCTTGCGGGTCGGGGCCGCGAGCGTGTGGCTCAGGTCTTCAGCGGTGAAGCCTTCGGGCAGAAGCACGATGGGCGCGCCGGCGCCGACAAAGCGCACGTCTTGATGGCTGGCTGCCTGGATTTCACGGCTGGCGGTTTCGGTCTTGGTGTCTTGCAGGTCCACGGGGTTCTCCTTGAGGGACTGGGTTGAGGGAATGGGAGTCAGCCGACGACGCGCAGGCCGGGCTGCTGCTCAGGGGCTGCGGCGGTTTGGCGCAGCTCCTTCTGGGCAATGGATTCCTGCGACACGTCGCGCACGCCATCCAGCGTTTGCTGGCGAGGATCGCTGCGCTGCAGGTTGTTGTCGGGGGTGGTGAAGAGGATGGTTCGGCCCTTCGTGGGCGCGGGCAGCTTGGTCTTCACATCGGTGTCCAGCTCCATCTGGCCGGCCTTGCCACCGATGGGTTTCATCTTGATGGTCAAGGTGAGCGAGCCGGCTTTGCCCGTTTCCGTGGTGGCGTGCACCAGGTCGTTCAGGGCCTCGGTGGCTTCCTCGCCCAGGAAGGGCGCGCTGTTTGCCAGGAAGTCGGCGAAGGCCTGGCGCCTGGATTTGAGGGTGGGATTGATGAGCTTGCTCACGGGATGCTCCTATCTGGTTGAGGTAAAAAAATGCCCACCAGGTGGTGGGCGTTGAGGGAGAGCAGGGGAGGGCCGGCTATATCGCGCCGCCTTCGGTGTCGTCGGCGGGCAGGTGCTGGATGGCGGGCGCAGGGATCGCTGGCGCGCGCGGCGCAGGCCCGGCCAGGAACTCTTCGCGTTTGGCATAGAGCTGGTCGATCAGGGCGTCGGCCAGGCGGGGCAGGTCGCGGGCGTTCATCAGCACCGCGCTGCGGTCCTTCTCGAAGGGCACGCCCAGGGCCACGAGGTTTGCGGCGCTGAGCTGCAGCACGGGTGCGAAGGCGGCGCAGATCTGCGAGAGGTTGAGCTTCTCGGGATTCGGCATGGCGATCAGCGGGCCTGTGCCTTGAGCTGGGACTCGCGCATCGCCTTGTAGCCGGCGAGCATGGGTTCGAGCTGCTGACGCAGATCCACGCCGCGCTCCAGGTTCGCGCCGACGCTGGCAAGGGCGCAACCCATGGCGTACAGGCCGCCGTACAGGGCAAACGTGTTGCCGTTTCGCTGGCCGTAGGCGCTCAGGATTTCGATGATCGGCTCGGCCACGTGCGTCATTGCATGAGCGTGGTGGTTGGACGTGATCTCGTGGGTGACGCGCACGCCTTCGATGGTTTCTGTGGAATGGCTCATGAGCTGGTGCTCCATGTTCAGAAAAGGGGTGCTCCGGAGATGGCGACCGCAGCAGCAAGGCCGGCAGCCGAGAAGGCGGACCAGAGGAAGAATCCGAGAAGCTTGGTCATGGCAGCTCGCGCAGGCATTCCATGGATTGCGGCCCGTTCCAGACCACGGCATGGCCGGGCGGGCAGGCCTGGGCGGCGCTGTGCGCGCGCTGCACGTCCGCTGCGCTGGCCGCGGGCTCCTGGGCCGCGCCGGCATCAGCACATGCGCTGAGCGCCAGAGCCACAAGCAGGACCACGCACAACAGAAGCCAGCCGCCGGGCGTGGGCGTAGGGCCTGGCTCGACCACAGGACCAGGGCGGGAGGCAGTGCGCAGAAAGCGCGCGTCGGGGTCAGGATTGAAGGGCTCGGATGGGATCACTCGTTGCATTTGGGCTCTCCAGAAACAACAAATCCGCCAGGAGGCGGATTCGTGGGGTTGGTGGCTTGCTGCTGTCGGCGCTGGGCTGCAGCCTCTGCCAACAGGCGCTCTTCTTCTTTCCATTCGGCAAGAGAGCGCGGCTCATAGGCCGCTTGGCCGCGATCGCCGCGCAGCCGGGTGAATCTGGTTCTCATGGTGGATTCCAAAAAAGCGCCCGCCCCACATTGCTGCAGGACGGGCCAAATGCCGCACGAAGCGGCCCCCACGAAACAGTGGCTCAGTCGTATTGCTCGCTGGCTGCGGACTTAACGTCGTGCTCATGCATATCGATTTCCAGGCTTGTGCGGCCGACATAAAGAGCAAGAAGCGTGGCCTCAAATTCACCGACTGCGTTTGGCAGGCTCATCGGGGTGACCACCTTGTCGTTCAGCGTGAGCGAATAGACTTGACCTTCCCTGGTGAAGGCGAGTCGCATGGAGGCAGAGTGCTTTCCGCGTGTGGATTCTTCGCCGTCCAAATAAAGCCATCCGCCACCGCCGCTGTACTCGCTCATTTCGAGTTCGGCATAGAAGGCCTCGTGGGATTCCTTGAGGAATCCGCTGCGCGCCTGCTGCAGCAAAACCGAGAGCTTGATGCGTTCGGGAAGATCTGGCATGAAGCTGCCCACTGCAGACGTGATGGCCGTCTGCACAGATTTCGCGTTCTCACCTTGGACAGCGCTGGAAACTGCTGCATTGAGCACATGCTGGAACTTGGCAACGTCATCAATTCGCAGGCCGTGCGGCATGGCTTCGCTGAGCTGCTCTTTCATGGCATCGCGGAACTTGCTGCGATAGCCGGTGGCATCGTTGATTGCATCCTTGACCGCTTCTGCGATGGCCTTGTCTACGATGGGTTGGATGCGCTCAGCGCTGACGGCCTGGGCGACGATTGCGGGCAGGTCCAATTCGATCTTGATTTCCATGGGGGCTCCTGATTGCGGCCGCGCGGGCCAAAAAACAAAAGGCCCTGCAACTGGTGAAGCTGCAGGGCCTTGATGGAAAGTGCCGATGCCTTGAAAGGCGCGCCTGGGAAGTAGAGAGGGAGGGAGGAGGAACCCAGGCTCGGCGTGGAAACTGATTGCGTCCACGATACTCTGCCCACGGCCAGGCAAATGTGAACGGGAAGTAAAAGGTGCAGGGCTCCCACCTGCTGCGGCCTGCTAAGCCTCTGCGACCCCGTGGCCAGGGTATGGATGATGGCATGCCGTGTAAGCCCCGGCTTCCCTCTATCGACGGTGGCTAGACTTTCACTGCTTGCAGGCGGGCAAATGCCTGTCACGATTTGCCATCAAGGGTGCTGGCTGGCCCCAGCAGATACCACCTGCAGCGCACTTTCGGGGCGGGCCACTCCAAGGCGCGCGCCCACCAGTCAGCACTCTTGATGGCCCCGGCGCTTGGCCGGGGCGTGTTTCTATCCCGCTGTCAATCCGCTCACTCGGGATTGGCAGCGCGTGCCTTCACAGCGCCAGGCGCCGCTCCAGGTCCTGCAGGGCGGCGCAGTCCTGGCGCAGCTGGTTGGCCAGCTCGTTCAGGCGGCGCACCAGCGGCGTCGAGGATGCAGGTTCGGCTTCGTGTGCACTGCCCTCGGCTGAGATGCCTGCGGCCGACATTACGGGTTCCAGCCGGCCCGAGATGCGCCTGATGGTGTTCTTCAAGTCATCCATGCCTGCATCGACGTTGCTGAGCGCGGCTTCGACCTGGCTGACGGGTTGGGCCTGGGCAGCGGCGTGCAGGGCGCTGACTCCGCGGGCAGGGGCGGCGCCGAGATGGGCGAGGGAGTTGGTCTGGTTCACGGTGGTCTCTCCTGTGGTGGGTGGTGGTGGAAACAAAAGAGGCCTCCCGAATCGAGAAGCCTCTTTTGTTTCGCCCCGATGCGCTCGGGGAGGGCGTTGATCTGGGCTTTTCTTTTCTTGGCATCCCAGTACATGCCTCACTCCCGTTTTCTTGACCCAGGAGGCGGTTCGCAGTGCAGCGGTAGCTCGCCTGCTGCCGGCTCAAGTCCGGCATACATGCGGCGCCATATCTCGTTCGCGATGCCTGATCCCATCCAGGGGCAGAGCGCTACTAGCCTTCGCACCGGCAGGTTCAACATTCCAACCGCGCCATGCCCGCGGCGCCCTGTCTTTACCCAGCCGTGCTTGCTGCAAGAGCCAGAGCGCGCCGGTCGATGCCGTGGTGCCCAACTTCCCAGTCGGTCCGCATGTGCGGTGGCAGGGAGGTTGAGTGTGATGATAAGGCGATGCCTAATTTTCTGCAATAGGCGTTGCCTTATTATTTCGGTGCATATTGGATGCACTCAGTGCAGACGCACTTCGAAGTAGGCTTCCTCCACTGCAATCCCCTGGAGTCCGGCTTGCTGGGCCGCCTCATAGGCCTTCTGCCAGGCGAGCGCCACTGGCTCGTTGGCCTTCCCGATTACGCCGCCCTCGGCCGCATCGTTGAAGAGCTTGTAGGCCCGGGTCATGGCCTCTTGGTTTGGGAAGCTTCGTTCAATCACCTTGGCAAATCGGGCTTCAGCCTTGGCTTTGATGTCGTGCTCGATGCCGATGCAGTCTTGAAGGGTGACTCGGAGTGAGGTGAGGGCGGAAGTGGTCATGTGCATCCTTGGTGCTGGTTAAAAACACAGTTCTAGTATGCATGACAACTGTATGTGTGTACAGTAATTTGTTACATGGCGTGTACCTCGCCAGCCAGCGTCCATGAAAAAGCCCGCTCGAGGCGGGCATGCTTTTCTTGGGCAGGGTAGTGCGCTTATGGCTTCGGTGTCGCGCCCGGAGATGGCACATTGATGATGATGGGTTGTTGGGGCGAAGATGGTACGGACTGGGGTGGCGGCTTCCCAGCCGTCCAGATTGTCGAGATGACGCCGATGATGCCAGCGACTGCAATCGTCCCAATGCCAATAAGTGCCCCGTGGGTCCAACGGTGGTTGTCCGCGATTGCCTTATGCATGTCGGCTTGGCTCTTCGCTATGTCTGCGCGTAACGCGGCGAACTCTGCCTTAGATGCGTTGGTGAACTCCGACCACTCCGCCTTCGTTTCACGACGCAGCGTATCCAAATCTGCCTTGGTGGGCAGATTTTTGACGGCCTCTTCTAGGGCGGCGACGCGTGCTTCCATGTCTCCATTATCCGTTGGTGGACCGCCGCCTTTCAACCTCTGCCCGGAGTGCGCTTTCAGCTCCAGCCCTCGCATTATCTGATCTCTCTTGCGAGAGACCTCGTCTATGTGCTCAACCATTTACGAGTTTCTCCAACGCGGCAATAAGTTCGTCGGTTCGCTCTTCTGCTTCTGCAATTTGATCTGAGGTCTTTTGGCGTACCACCTCTAGCCTTCCAATAGCCTGCTGCGAAACGCTTGGCATCTCTTGGAGTAGATCAATAAGTTCTTCCACGGCACTTTGCAGGGCTCTTGCGTTCACTTGTTGGGAAAGATGAAGCCGCACACTTGCGAGTGCAAAATCTTGAATTGTTCCGTCTATAGCCATGAGCAACTCGTTTTTCAATGCTTCATAGTCCACCACGCCAACACCTTGCCGGCAATGTTGATGCACTCAGATGCCTTGCGAAGATCAATTCGCTCTTCGTCGGGATAGTCCACGATGTTGTCGCTGCGAAGGACCAGTGTGCCGTCAGAGAGTATTAGTGCTTTCTTTAACAAGAGGCGGTTGTAAACATCAATGACGTAAATCCCCTGGGCGTCAATGGTCCGCTGCCCCATATCCACAAACACTAGGTCTTCATCTTGAATCGTCGGTTTCATGCTGTGGCCGTTGCCCGTCATGATCTTGATGCGCTCGGGATTGACTGTCCCGATCTTCTTGCGAACCCAGCTTTCCAAGACATCGAGATGCCGGACGATCTGCACGGCCTCGTCCATGTGCGAGCCAGGACCCATTGACGGCCGGACCGAGAGATGCTGCAGGCGTACGTAGCCGGGCGGTGGGGTGTCATCGATGACCTGGATCACGTTTTCCCCTTGTTTGGACGTCTCGGCGGTAGTCCCTGGCGGGTAATCGGGCAGCCCCCAGTGCGCAGGCTGGACCACGTCTGCGAAGTAGCTCCAGAGCTTTGGGAGTTTGTCCTTGCTGATGGTCCCGCGATTCACCCAGTCTTGGATGGATGGAGGCCTCACCTCAAAGTGCTCGGCTACCTCCTTCTTGGAGACGCCCTTCAGTTCGATGGCTTCAGCGATGGCTTGGCCTAATTTTTCACCAGTAAGCATTGCCTAATGTTCCATGTGTGAGTGTGCGTAGGCAATGCCTATTGATAAAAATTAGGCAGAGCCTTATCATGGGGTATGACGTACTCACACCCCGGACTTGCGGTTCAGGCAGTTGTCGATCTTGTTGGCAGCCAAGCTGCCCTGGCTCGCGCGCTCCAGGTTTCCGCGCCCACTGTGAATCAGTGGATCAAGAGGCGCCGCCCGGTCCCAAAGGCGCTCAGCCCAAGGATTGAAGCGCTGTCCTGCGGCGTGGTCTCCCGACGAGACCTGCGCCCCAACGACTGGCAGGACATCTGGCCTGAGCTTGCGCAGCCCACCCCCCAGGAGCAGGGCCATGCATAAGCCGTACCGCTGGGGAGACAAGGCCCCGCCCACTGTGCAGCGCCTGCGGGAACTGCGCAGGAAACGCGAGGCGACCGTGCAGGCCAAGCGCGATCACCAACGGTTCGTGATCAGGCATCGCCTCATGCACGGTAGCGAGGAAGAGCGCAACGCGATTCTTCGCGCCATTCATGGGGATGCCTTCGGCGACTTCGACAGCTCCAACGGTACGGCCAATGCACCCGCGTCGCGTCCGCCTGTCCTGAGCTGGCTGCTGGGTTGGTCGCGCCTCAATCGCTGGCATCCCGACGCCCCTCCACCTGTCACCACATCCAAGGAGTAGTCCCGCATGCGTGACACCCACGAAAAGCTGAGCCGGGCTGAAGCGGCCGCCTTCCGGGCGATCCAGGCAGCTCTTGCCGACCTCGACGCTGAGCAGGCCGAGCGCGTGCTGGCTCGTGTCCAGGACCAACTGGACGAAGAAGCTGGCGGGCCCATGTTCGCGCGCGGCATTGCCGGCCCGCTGGGCAAGCTGGACATCCCGCTGCGCACCAAGGTGGACGAGGCCACGGCCGACCTGTTCCTGCGCCACTGCGGCCAGCAGGCCACGGACACATCCATGGTGCTGCGCGACTGCGTGTACGCCCTGGTCTACGGCAAGACCTATCGGCAGATGGTGGTGGAGAAAGTGAACCATGACGCGCAGCGTACCGAGGCGCTGGCCAAGCTCATAGGGCCTTTTGGTAGCCCCGAATTCGGAGGGCCTGCCCGATGAATGCGATCACTGCAATTTCCGCCGCTGTGCTGACCATGAGCAGCGAAGAAATCGCCGCCCTGGTGGAGTCCCGCCACGACAACGTGAAGACCTCCATCGAGCGCCTTGGCGCGCGCGGCGTGATCCAACTCCCTGCGTTGCAGGAAGTTCGGAACCATCTCGGCCAGACCGTGAGCGTCTACCAACTGTGCAAACGCGACAGCTATGTCGTGGTGGCGCAGCTGTCTCCTGAGTTCACCGCGCGGCTGGTGGATCGCTGGCAGGAGCTGGAGGCCCAGGCCGCCCCGGCGGTGCCGCGCACGATGTCTCAGGCGCTCCGTCTGGCCGCCGAACAAGCCGAGCAGATCGAGCAGCAGCAGGCCGCCCTGGCACTGGCCGCGCCCAAGGCTGAATACGTGGATCGCTACGTGGCCGCCAATGGCGCAAAGGGCTTCCGTCAGGTGGCCAAGCTGCTGGGCGCGAACGAGCACGAGTTCCGCGCGTGGCTGCAGGACGAAAAGATCATGTACCGCCTGGGCGGCGAATGGACTGCGCACCAGTGCCACATCGATGCTGGCCGCTTTGTCGTGAAGACGGGCGTGGCCCATGTCAACGATCACGCCTTCAACGCCACGAAGTTCACACCCAAGGGCGTGAATTGGATCGCCGGCCTGTGGGGCCAGCACCAGGCCCGCCTGGCGGAAGGGGAGCGCGCATGAATCTCGCTTCCATGCTGGACCGGCCCATCGCCTTCCAGCGTTCCTTTGTGCACCTTGGCGCCGGCATCACAGGCGCGCTGATGCTCTCCCAGGCCGTGTATTGGGCCAACCGTGGTTCTGACGACGACGGCTGGTTCTTCAAGACACAGGTGGAATGGGAGGATGAAACAGGCCTCAGCCGCACTGAGCAGGAGACCGCCCGTAAGAAGCTGCTGTCGCTCGGCCTCATGGAGGAGGCCCGCCGCGGCATCCCCGCCAAGCTGTATTTCCGGGTCAGCATCGATGCGCTGGTGAGCCAGTTGGAGGGCCTGGAGACCCCCTGCAAACAAGATTGCAGGAATCCTGCAATCAAGGATGCGGGAACCCCGCAAGCAGGTTCGCAGAAATCCCGCAAACAGGTTCGCGGGAAAGCTGCAAACAGGTCTGCAGGAAACCCGCAATCTAAACTAAGTAAGACTACAACAGAGACTACTTCAGAGACTACAGCAGAGAGTATTGCGACGGGGGCTGAAGCCCCCCACGCTGCTGCTGAGCCGATGCGTGTGACGGCACCCAACGGGACCATCCACGAGATCCCTGCTGAGCTGCGCTACCCCGGCCCCGACACCAAGTCCCACAAGACCTGGATCGCCTACGCCATTGCCTACGAGGGCCGGTACCACAGCTGGCCCGTCTGGAACCAGACGGTGGGCGGCCAGATCTGCAACTTCATCGACCGTGTTGGCGCCGAGGTCGCCCCCCGCATCGCCGTGCACTACGTGCGCCGTGTGCAGGAGGACTTCATCGTCCGGGAGATGCACCCCGTTCGCCTGCTGCAGCAGAACGCGGAGAAGTGGGCAACGCAGTGCCAGACCGGCCACACCATGACGAGCACCCGTGCCCGGCAGGCTGACCAGCTGGACGCCAATGCTTCGGTGGCCGATGACGCCATGGGCATCCTGCTCGCGGCACGCGCAGCAGCAGGGGAGGGCGGCGCATGCTGAACCACGAGCAACTGCGGTGGTTGCTGCAGCAACTGGCTCAGACTGCCGAACTGCTGGGCCATGCCATCACCCCCACGGCGGCCGCCGTCATGGCCGATGACCTGGCCGGCTTTCCGCAGGAAGTCCTGAAGCTGGCCCTGGCCCGCGTGCGCGCCGAGCACACAGGCCGGCTCACGCCCAAGGTGATCATCGAGCGCCTGGAGGCGCTGGCCGGCCGCCTGACCCCCAATGAGGCGTGGGCCACCGTCCTGCAGGCTCAGGATGAGCGCGCCACCGTGGTCTGGAACAGCGAGATGCAGGAGGCCTGGGCCATCGCCGCGACGGTGGCCGCCGGCGGCGACAAGATCGGCGCCCGCATGTCGTTCCTGTCGGCCTACGAGCGCATCACCAGCCTGGCCCGCGCCACGAAGCGGCTGCCTGCGCCTCTGGTGTCCTTCGGTACCGACCGCGAGCTGCGCGCCCTGGCGCTGCGCAATGCGTGGGAGCGCGGCCAGCTGCCGGCGCCCACCGCCGTGGTGCTGGCCCTGGAAAACGGAGTGACGTTGCCCGAGGCCATCTTCAACGGCGAGACGCTGGCACAGGCCGTGCAGCAGGGCCTGCTTTCCGCCGAAGCGGCACGCGACCACGTCCAGCATGGCCGCCTGGCTCTGGCCGCGCCCGCGATCAATCCGGTGGCACTGCTGGCCGGCAAGGTGCTCCCGACCAAGGACGCAACGCCGGAGGTGCGCCGCCGCCTGGCCGAGCTGCGCGACGAGGCCGCGCGCCGCACGAACCGCTTCACCCGTGCCCAGGTCCAGGCCCGCGCCGCCCGCATGCGCCTGGGTCAAGCCAAGCGCCGCACAGCCGCCGCCGTGGCGCAGCACCAGCAGGGGAGCCAGCCATGAGCGCCATCCATCCGGCCGCTACCCGTGCCTACCTGGCGCTGCCCTATGCCTACTCGCTCGCGCAGGAGCTGTCTGCGAGCGAACGGCAGCCGCTGCACCAGCGCAAGCGCGAGCCCCTGGCTGCTGCAGTCCTGGCCGCCGTGCATGCCGTGGGCTACGCCGCACCCACGGTGCAGCACTGGCGCGATCTGGCCGACGCCGCAAACCTTTCCGAAACGCTGCTGGGCATGGGCGTCTTCACCGAGCCTGAGGCCCAGAGCCTGTTTGCCGATGCCGTCGCGGCAGTCGTGGACCTGGGCCGCAAGCACGGGCACGGCCAGGAGATGCGCCTGAACGCCGTGCAGCTGGGCCACCTGGTCGAGTTCGGCGAGGCCTACGGCCAGGTGCTGGAGGTGATCCCGGCCCGCACCTTCATCCGCGCGCACCGCGCCACCGAACGCCGCCTGCGCGAGCTGCTGGTCAACAGCCACGGCAGCGACACCCATGAATTCATCGTCGTCTGATAACCAATGGCAGCAACATCAAATCAATCTCAGCGGGGAAGCCGTGGCGCACCTCGTCAAGCTGGCTCAGCAACCCGGGTGGTGGAAGTACGTCAAGGCCAGGGCCAGGGAGCTGGACAGGGACGAGTCCCGGCTGTTCGTGGACATCGAGCAGCAGGTGGTGCAGCAGCTGCAGGCGCTCGCCTGGCGCCCGCCGCCCCGCGCGTGACGTTGCCGGCTGGCCACCAGGGCCCGATCACGGTGCTGGGAATGGATCCGGGCAAGCACACGGGCCTGGCCTGGATCGTGGACGGCCAGCTGCAGGTTCTGGAGGAGATCGAGCCAGCACAGATCGCCCTGGTGCTGCAGGAGCGCCGGCCCACGCTGGTCATCTTCGAGGACAGCCGCGCCGCGCGCCGCACCTGGACGGCCAAGGGCAGCGACGGCGCCCGCAAGAAGATCGCCCGCAACGTCGGCGAGATCGACGCCTGGTGCAAGCTCATCGTTGGCCTGTGCGCCGCGCTGGGCATCCCATGCCACGGCATGCCGCCCAGCGCGAAGGCCGGCGGAGCCCACGGCGCCAAGATCGATGCCGCCACATTCGGCCGCCTGACCGGCTGGGCTGGCCGCAGCAATCAGCACCAGCGTGACGCCGCAATGATCGCGTGGTCCTTCCGGAGGGCCCGGCCATGAAGCGCATCTACATCGCCGGCCCGATGTCGGGGCTGCCTGAGTTCAACTACCCGGCCTTCAACCGCGCCGCCGCCATGCTGCGCGCCCAGGGCCACCACGTCGAGAACCCGGCCGAGAACCCCGCGCCAGCGTGCGGGAGCTGGGCCGGCTACATGCGTCTGGCGCTGCCGCAGCTGTGCACCTGCGATGCCGTCCACCGGCTGCCGGGCTGGAAGCAGTCGCGCGGCGCCCGGTTGGAGAGCTTTGTGGCGCGCGTGCTGGGTCTGGAGGTGCAGGACTTCGATGCCGGCGCAGGGGAGGGCGGCGCACATGCTTGATTTCCGCCCCGATCTTCCGCGCCGTGGCCAGCGCGGCCCCGTGCGCGCCGCGTCCCAACACCCGCCCCTGTGGCGGGGCGCCGCGATGCGTGAGCGCATCGAAGGCCCCGATGCCCTGGGCCGCTACCGCTTCTCCGTCTGGTCGGAAAACCGCTGCTGCCGTCTGGAGCAGTACGGCCCGACGCGCGTGTGCGTCATGGACGACCACGGCTTTCTGGTGCAGGTCGATGTTGAAGGGGATGTCCGATGAGGGTAATGCTTGTCTCCGAAATGGCCCGTGAACTGATCGACCGCCCGACCAGCAGGCCCAGTTTCATCCTTCCGCCTTCGTGGAAGCCTTTGGTGGATGAGCTGATGGCTCATCCCAATCCCGAGGGCGAGGCCGCTCTGACGCGGGCAGCGTTGAACGGAGCAAACATCCTGTATCAGCGTTGCCCTGTCCGCCCAGCGTTGCCCGCCAGCGGCGTGTTCGACACCTTCCCGTGGGAGGCAATGAACCGGCTGGATTCCTGGCGGGGGGTGCATCCATGGCGCTGACACGCAGGCCGTTCAAGTCCAAGAGTTCATGGCCTGTGGCAGGCACGATCAATCTGGACCGCGAAGAGCGCCTGGCGCAGCGTGCGGCCCGCGCCATGGACAGCGCCCGCGCCACGGCCGGGATGGCGTGCACCAGCATCGTTGTGATGGGCGGGGCCAGCACGGGCTTGGTCGTGCCCAAGGCCGAGATCCTCCAATGCGAAGCCTACCGCCGCGCCGTCGCAGCGCTCCCGTGCATGTGGTGCGGCATCTGCGGGTTCTCCCAGCACGCGCACCTGAACCTCGGCAAGGGCATGGGCCTGAAGACCGATGACCGCACAGGCTTCCCGCTGTGCTGCGCTCGCCCAGGCATTGAAGGCTGCCACATCCCATATGACCAATACCGCCTCATGGAAGGCGGCCGCGAACAGCACCGCGCCTACGGCCTGGAGTGGGGCCGCATCACCCGCCACACGATCCTCGAATCCGGCCAATGGCCAGCACGACTTCCCCTCTGGAGTGAAACCGCATGAACCAAGCCACCACCAGCACAATCCACAAAACAGCCGGCGGGAACCCGGACACTGGCGCTGTCGAGGCCGTGCCCACGCTGACGCAGGTCTATGAGGCGATCCGCCAGCTGCATGAGGCGGGTGAGGAGCCCACGCGTGACCGCATCCACAAGATGACGGGCCTGAACCTCACCACGGTGGACGACCGGATCAAGGTGCTGCGCGGCGAGGGGATGATTTCGGCGGTGAAGCAGTGCTATCGCCCTGTGCACCAGCATGGCCCAGCGCGCGCTGTGACGGTCACGCACCTGACCGATGGGCGCTCCATCCTGGAGATCGGAGAGCATGTCGTCCACTTCAGCAGGACCGAGGGCGGGATGGTGGGCCAGGCCTATGCCGGTATCGCGCTCGAGCACACGGCCCTGGCGCGCGTCACTGAGCTGCAGGACCAACTTCTGGAGGAGGTGGCAAAGCGGAGAGCGCTTGAGCGCAAGGTGGAAGCGTTGAAGGTGCAGCGCAAGGCTGACCCGCGCCAGGGCGATCTGCTGATGCAGGACCAGCTGCTGGTCTGAATTTCGGCAGGTAGTCGTTGGGGTGATGCGTCACCCCGGCTAGGGTTCGACGGCCCTAGGCCATGCCGGAACACTTCCGGCTATGGCCCAACGTCCTGCCGGCAAGTCCGAGCCTCCTAAGAAACCAGTCCCCAAGAAGCCTGCAGCCGTGAAG
The DNA here is from genome assembly GCF_055797465.1 of Delftia sp. PX-1. Classification (NCBI taxonomy): domain Bacteria; kingdom Pseudomonadati; phylum Pseudomonadota; class Betaproteobacteria; order Burkholderiales; family Comamonadaceae; genus Delftia; species Delftia sp. PX-1. The sequence goes on along the minus strand of NZ_CP184763.1, from coordinate 4,727,997 downwards.
AAGGTCGCAGGCTCTGCCGTTCCTGCGAAGCGCCCAGCGGTCAAGAAGATGCCGAGCGCTACCGAGAAACCGGCATTGAAGAAGGCGCCGGCCAAAAGGGCAGCCGTCAAGCGCACGGACGCGCAGGCGCTGACCGCGAGGGAATCGAAGTTCATCGATGAATTCCTGGTTGACCTGAATGGCACCCAGGCAGCGATCCGGGCCGGCTACAGCGCCAAGACAGCCCGGCAGATCGCCTCGGAGAACCTGTCAAAACCTCACATCCAAGTCGCGATTGCGGAAGCCCGAAAGCAGCAGCAGGAGCGCACGCAGATCACTGCCGACGCCATGCTCCAGCAGGCTTGGCTGATCGCCACAGCCGATGCGCGTGAGCTGATCGAGACCAAGGTGGCCTGCTGCCGCCATTGCTGGGGCGAGAACTTCCGCTACCAGCGCACCGTCAGCGAGATGAACCATGCACGCGAGTCATGGCGCGCTGAAGGCAAGGCGCCCGAGGATTTCGATGAAGAAGGCGGCATCGGCTTCAACCCCCACCGGCCGCCGCACCCGGACTGCACTGCATGCGTTGGGGATGGATATGCACGCGAGGTCATCAAGGACACCCGCTACCTGAGCCCAGCCGCTGCACAGCTGTATGCCGGCGTGAAGCGCACGAAAGACGGCCTGCAGGTGCTGACGCACAGCAAGGAGGCCTTCGCAGAAAAAATCTGGAAGTACCTGGGCATGTACGAGAGGGACAACCGGCAGAAGTCGGACCCGCTAGCCGCGCTGCTGCATCGCATCTCCAAGGAGAACGGCAACGGCTTCGCGCCCATTGCAGATGACCCGGAGCGCACAGGCCCCCGCGCGGGCTCCACGCTGCAGGTGAAGCAAGACCCGACGGACGAGGGGGATTGAGGCTGTGGCCGCGCGCGTCCACAGTGCTCCCCTGAACCGGCTCCCCGACACGCCCGAGGAGCTGGAGCGATGCTTGCGTGATCCCGAATGGCGCCTGTTCTCCGGCTGCCTGTACAAGATCATGGTCAAGGGCGATTCCAAGGATGGGGAAGAGGCTGACACCTTCACCATGCCCTTCCGGCCCAATCGCGCTCAGAAGCGTTTCATCAGCCGGCTCTGGCACCGCAACATCATTCTGAAGGCGCGGCAGCTGGGCTTCACCACCCTGATCGCAATCCTGTGGCTGGACCATGCGCTGTTCAATGCGGACCAGCGCTGCGGCATCATCGCGCACGACCGCGAGGCGGCCGAGGCCATCTTCCGGGACAAGGTGAAGTACGCCTACGAGAACCTGCCCGAGGAGATCCGCGACCGCTTCCCCCTGGCGCGCGATAGCGCGGTGGAACTGCTGTTTGCCCACAACAACAGCAGCGTGCGCGTGGCCACCTCCATGCGCTCGGGCACCATCCACCGGCTGCACGTCTCCGAGCTGGGCAAGATCTCGGCGCGCTTCCCGCACAAGGCCAAGGAGGTGATGACCGGCTCCATCCCGGCCGTGCCCACCACGGGCATCCTAGTGATCGAGAGCACGGCCGAAGGCGCCAACGGCGAGTTCTACCACCTGTCCCAGCGTGCGGAGGCCCTGCACTACACGCACAAGAAGCTAAGCCCGCGCGACTACCGCTTCCACTTCTACGCATGGTGGCAGGAGCCCAACTACCGCATGGACGCGGGCCTGGTCCATGTCACGCGCGAGCAGCACGACTATTTCGACCAGGTCGAGGTCGAGATGCAGTGCACCATCGATCTAGAGCAGAGGGCCTGGTATGTGGCCACCCAGGAGGCTGACTTCCCCGGCGCTCCTGAGCGCATGTGGCAGGAATACCCATCCACGCCAGCCGAGGCATTCCAGCAGTCGAGCGCGGGCCGGTACTACGCCAAGGCCATGGTCGCGCTCACGAAGCGCGGCGGCATCACCTCGGTGCCAGAGCTGGATATGCCCGTCTACACCTTCTGGGACATCGGGCGCGCGGACGGGACGGCCATCTGGTTCATGCAGTCCCTGCGCGGCGAGGACCGCTTCATCAACTACTACGAAGAGCACGAGGAAGACCTGCGGCACTACGTGCGGCACCTGCAGGGCCTCGGCTACGTGTTCGGCGCGCACTTCCTGCCGCACGACGCGAATCACAAGCGATTGGGCGACACCAACCGATCCACCAAGCAGCAGCTGCAGGCCCTCATGCCCGGCCAGAAATTCACCGTGGTGCCGCGCATCACCGAGCTGCAGACAGGCGTCAACCTGGTGCGCAAGCACCTGCGCGGCGCCTGGTTCGACCGGGAAGCCTGTGCCTTCGGCCTGGAGCGCCTGCGCGGCTACAGCAAGAAATTCAGCCGGGCGCTGAACAAATTCATCGATGAGCCCGACAAGTCCAACGGCTGCACGGAAGGCGCGGACGCGCTTCGGCAGTGGGCCCAAGCCAAGGAAAGCGGGCTCTTCAACCCCAATGACGATGGGTACGGCGCGCGCGCTGAGCCCGAAGAGGAAGAGGATGCGCCGGACTGGCGCGCGTGAGGCACTGCCATGAACTATGCAACCCCCCCAAGCACTGCAGACCTGGGCGCGGCGCTGACGCCGCACGAATATGCCCGCATCATCGATGACATCCTGGAGCAGCCGCCGTGGCGCCGGCAGGCCGACATGGAAGCCGACTATGCCGACGGCAACCAGCTCGGCAGCGAACTACTCGCGCGCATGAAGCGCTTCGGCATCCCGCCGGCCAAGGAGAACATCATCGGCCCAGCGATTGCGGCCGTGTGCGGATACGAGGCCAAGACGCGGACCGACTGGCGCGTGACTCCCGACGGCGACCCGGGTGGCCAGGACGTGGCCGATGCGCTCAATTTCCGGCTGAACCAGGCCGAACGCCACAGCCGTGCAGATCGCGCGATCAGCGATGCCTTCAAGCCCCAGGTGAGCGTGGGCCTGGGCTGGGTGGAGGTCGCGCGGGCCAGCGACCCCTTTGCCTATCCCTACCGCTGCCGGTATGTGCACCGCAATGAAATCTGGTGGGACATCCGAGCGCAGGAGGATGACCTGTCCGATGCGCACTGGCTGCTCCGGGAGCGGTTCATCCGCAAAGACCGTGTCGCGGCGGCATTTCCCAAGCACCGGGACCTGATCATGCGCGCCGACTCCGCATCTGGTCCTGGCGGATACGGCGGCTACCTGGGCGAGGGCGGCTACTCCACAGGCCTGGTGCCGGGGTTGGATGTTTCCCGGGCCTGGACTCCGCGCGAGCATGCCTGGTACCGCTCCGAGACCGATGAACTCAGCCTTTGCGAACTCTGGTACCGGCGCTGGGTGCCGGCGCTCGTGCTGCGCCTGCGCGGCGGCCGCGTGGTTGAGTTCGATGAATCCAACCAGCAGCACCGCCTGGCCGTGGCCTCGGGCGCGGGCACGCTGTCGCGCGAGACCGTCACGCGGCTGCGCCGGTCCTACTGGATCGGTCCCATCTGCCTGCACGACGGCCCCACGCCATACCCGCACCAGCATTTTCCATACGTGCCGTTCTGGGGCTATCGGGAAGACCAGACGGGCATGCCCTTCGGCCTGGTGCGCGACATGCTCTTCCCGCAGGACAACCTGAACAGCACCATGGCAAAGCTGCGCTGGGGCATGGCCTCGCAGCGAGTGGAGCGGACCAAGGGCGCCACAGCGATGACCGATGCGCAGTTGCGTCAGCAACTGGCCAGGCCTGACGCAGACATTGTTCTCGACGCAGAACACATGCAGCAGGAGGGCGCGCGCTTTCAGGTGCACCGCGATTTCCAACTCGATGCACAGCACTTCCAGTTGATGGAAGACAGCCGGCGCGCGCTGGGCCGTGTCAGCCCCGTCACGCCGGCCATGCAGGGCCAGGCCGGCACCGCGCGCAGCGGACTGCAGGAAACCACCCAGGTGGAGCAGTCCCAGATCGGCATGGCTGACTTGATGGACAACACCAAGGACGGGCGCACGATGGTCGGCGAGCTGCTGATGTCGCTGATCATCGAGGACATGGGCGACGAGGAGCAGACCATCGTGATCGAGGGCGACGTGCTCAACCCACCGCGCACCGTGGTGCTGAACAAGGCCGAAGAGGACCCCGACACAGGCTTGGCCTATCGGTCCAACGATGTGCTGCGCACGCGCATGAAGGTCGCTCTGGAGGACGTGCCGAGCACCAGCAGCTTCCGAGGCCAGCAGCTCAGCTCGCTGTCCGAGGCGGTGAAGTCCTTGCCGGAGCATATCCAGGTGGTCGCGCTGCCATTCCTGATCGACCTGATGGATCTGCCCCGCAAGAAGCAGGTGGTGGAGGCCATCCGCGCGGCAACTGGCCAGCAGACGCCGGAGCAGATCGAGCAGCGTGTGCAGCAGGAGGTGCAGGCCGCGCTGGTGAAGGCAGGTCACGAGCTGAAGGCGCGCGAGCTGGAAATGAAGGAGCGCCTCACCGATGCCCAGATCAAGAAGGTGATGGCCGACGCTGTGCAGGTAGGCGTGCAGGCCGCCTTCTCGGCGATGCAGGGCGGGGCCCAGGTCGCCATGAATCCTGCCATCGCGCCCATCGCGGACGCCATCATGCAGGGCGCTGGTTACCAGAAGCCCAACCCTGGTGGCGACGATCCAGACTTCCCGGTGCCGGACGTGGCGGCCGGCGGCCCCGCGCCTCAGCCGGGCGGGCCGGGCGCGGCCGGCGACATCGGCCAGGTGCGCGAGAACACCAGCCCTGCATTCCCGCCCATCCCGCAGGAGCCGGCGCGCGGCATGCAAGGGATCGAGACCGCCACCCCAGCCGACAACCTGTAGCGCTTCACTCCGTCCAGAGTTGGCTGCGGCGCGCATGGCGACCGACACTGTGTTCCACGTTGAAGGCGAAAGCCAGAGACGAGAAGCCTGCCCGTGATGGGTCGGCACCTCCCGCAGCTGGAGAGCGTGATGGTCGGGGCTTCGGCCCCGGCCTGATCCTCGAATCTGCGTGCCCCCTCAAACAGGCCCGGCCGGATAGCCGGGGATGTGGAGCACCTACATGCCGATGTCACCTGAGCAACTGCTCGAATCCGCCTTTGCAGGCCAACTGGATCTGGACGCGGATGCGGCCCAGACCGCCGAAGCCAGCAACGCCGCGAGCACTGCTACTCCCGCAACTGCCACCCCTGGTGCTGAGCAAGCCGCTGCAGCGCCTTCTGCCGCTCCTGCTGCAGCCACCGCTGTTGCAGCATCCCCTGCTCCTGCACCTGCTGCAGGCGCGACGCCCGCTCAGGATGACGAGCCGGCCGGTGCGCCCATTGCCAGCAAGTCGGGCAGCTACACGATCCCCTTTGAAAAGCTGGCCCAGGCCCGCACCGAGCGTGACCAGTTCAAGGCGCGCGGCGACTCGCTGGAGAGCGAGAACGCCACCTTGAAGGCTCAGATCGACCAGTTGACCCGCAGTCAGCAAAGCAACCTCGCTCAGGCCCAGGCGGATGCCGTGGCCCGCGAGCAAGCGGGCGCGGCGCCAACCTCGGCCGACAAGAATCTGGCTATTGCCCAAGCCGCAGCCGCACAAGGCGTGGACATGACTCTGTTCGGCGACTTCTCGGAGGAGGGGATCGCCAAGGGCGTGGCTGCGCTGGTGGACCAGCGTGCTGCTGCACTGGTGGACGCGCGCCTGGCCCAGGCGATGCAGCCGCTGCAGCAGCGTGAACAGGTCAGCGCCCGGCAGGCGCACGACAACGCGATCTATGCAGCCCATGCCGACGCGGACGAAATTGCCGACTCTGCCGAGTTCAAGCAGTGGGTGGATGCCCAGCCTGCTTTTGCGCGCGCAGCCGTGGCCAATGTCCTGCAGAACGGTTCCGCTGCCGAGATCGTGGAAGTCTTCAGCACCTTCAAGGGTGCCCGGTCCGCAGCTGCTCCCGCCGCCAGCCCTGCCGCTCCTGCCAATGCCGTGGACGCGGCCGTGGCAAAGGCAAAAGCTGACGCAGAGCAGGCCGTGCCGGTGAGTCTGTCCGAACTGACGGGCGCGGCTGCTGGTGCCAGTGAAGCGGAGCGCGCGCAGGCACTGGCCAACAACCCCGCGGCGCTGCTCAACGTGATGAGCGGTATGTCACCGGCAAAGATCGATGCCTTGATGAACAGCTTGGCGTGAACCGCTGAATATTTTTTGAAACCCGGGCCACCTCGTGATGAGGCAGCCCTCTCCCCAAGACGGAGGACATATGTCCGGAAAAACCAATGTGGCAACCGGTTCGCCGAATGCCCAATTCGTCCAGGCTGCCGGGCTGTTCGCTCAGTCCATGCAGCGCAATTCGACGCTGAACCGCATGGTGGGCACCGTCCCCCAAGGCGAGGCTCACGTCAGCGCCGTCCTGAGCAAGCAGACCTCCACCGACATGCCCATCGTGCGCTCGGTGGATCTGACGCGCGGCAAGGGCTCCGAGGTGGAGTTCCACTTCGTGCAGCCCACCAACGCCTATCCCATCATGGGCAGCCGCATGGCCGAAGGCAAGGGCACGGGCATCGAGCTGGACAACGGCCGCGTGCGTGTGAACCAGGTCCGATTCCCCGTGGACCTGGGCGACACGATGACCAACATGAATTCCCCCGTGGAATTCCGTCGCATCGGCCGGCCCATTGCGCTGTCGCTGATGAATGGCTATCAGGACCAGCTGATGCTGACCCACCTGGCTGGCGCGCGCGGCTTCCACGACAACATTGAATGGCGTCTGCCGACCGAAGCCCATCCGGACTTTGCGGAATTCGCCATCAATGAAGTGAAGGCCCCTACGCGCAATCGCCATTTCGTGGCGGACGGCGATGCCATCAAGACAGTGGCCGCCAACGCGGGCGAGCTGGACATTGCATCCACCGACGTGCTCGGCATGGATGTGGTGGACAGCATTCGCACGACGATGGAATCGATCCCTCTGCCGCCGCCCGCCATCAAGATCCCCGAGGACAAGGTGGCCGAGGATTCGCCGCTGCGCGTTCTGCTGGTCTCGCCCGCGCAGTACCACGCTTTCGCCCAGGACCCCGGCTTCCGCCAGTTCCAGGCGAATGCCCTGGCCCGTGCTGCCAAGGCCAACAACCACCCCCTGTTCTTGGGTGAAGTGGGCCTCTGGAACGGCATCCTGATCTGCAAGATGCCCAAGCCGATCCGCTTCTATGCCGGTGACACGGTGCGCTACTGCGGCTCGTACACGACCGAAACTGAAAGCACCTGCGTGGTGCCGGCCTCGTTCGGCACCACCCACGCGGTGGACCGCGCGATCCTGCTGGGCGGCCAGTCGCTGGCCCAGGCCTTCGGCAAGTCCAAGCACGGCGGCATGCCGTTCTTCTGGTCCGAGAAGAGCTTCGATCACGACGACAAGATGGAGCTGCTGATCGGCGCCATCATGGGCGTGTTCAAGATTCGCTGGCTGGTGTCGCAGGGCAATGGCCAGAAGCACTTCACCGACCACGGTGCGACGGCCATCGACACCGCCGTGCGCATCATCGGCGAGCGCAACTGACGCGGCCCAGGGCGGGCGGTCAGCTGATCGCCTGTCCTCCGCTGAGTTCTTCACCATTTCATCGGAGGCCAACATGGCAACCATCACCAAAGTGCAGTCCGCCAGCAATCGCCTGGGCGCGACGCCGTGGGGCAACCTGAGCGCCCTGCATTACACCCTGGCCACCAATGCGGCCGGCGCGGCCCTGGGCGGCGACATCCTGACGCCCGCCATCCAGGGCACAAAGATCCGCCTGGGCCTGCTGCCTGCTGGCTTCAAGCTGATCGACAGCCTGGTCGTCGTTTCCGTAGGCATGACGGCATCCGTCACCGCAAAGATCGGCTTCGAGTATGCCGACGGCGTGGATGTGCCGGCCGTGCCCCAGGACGACGACTACTTCGGCGCGGCCGTGAACCTGGCCGCCACGGCGCGCCTGCGCAACGCCACTGCCAACCCGGTCATCACGCTGCCCAAGGATGTCTACCTGATCCTGACCGTGGGCGGCGCGGACAACGCCAAGGCCAGCGCGCTGGACGTGGTGGTGCTGGGCGTCCCCGAAGGCGTGGCCTGATCGAAGCCGCGCTCGCGGCGATGAACCATGCAGCAAGCCGGCCTGTCCGGCTTGTTTCACATGAACGGAGCGAATCATGAAGTTCGATAAGCTGGAATACACGGGCAAGAAGCCCTATCACGACCGTCACGCAGCCACCCATTGGGAGCCTGGCGATACCAAGTTGGTGCCCGAGGCCGTCGCGCGCAAGCTGCTGCGTTTCGTAGAGTTCCGCCGCGCGCCCGTCGATCAGCAGCAGGCAGAGCAGCTGCAGCCTGCCGACCAGCAGGGCGAGCAGGACCAGCAGGCGCAACAGCCTGACACCACGCAGGCGCAGGACGACGCAGCGCTCCAGCAGGCGCAGGCCACCCAGCAGCAGGCAGAGCAGCTGCAGCAGCAAGAGCGCGCGGCCACCGAGGCCATGCTGCTGACCATCGAGGGCATGGACAAGGGCGCCCTGGCCGAATACGCGGCGAAGTACGAGGTCAAGCTCGACGCGCGCAAGGGTGAGGCCAAGATGCGCGCCGAGGTGGCCAACCTGATCGAGCAGTTCGGAGCACGCTGATATGACGCTCCAGGATCTGATTAACCGCTTCCGCGCCGACTCCAAAGACTGCGTGAAGCCCTACCTTTGGGGCGAGGAACTGGTGACAGCCTGGCTGAACGAGGCCGTGGCTGAAGCGGCGGTGCGCGGCCGGCTTCTGTTGGAAGTGGAGCGACCTCAAGTCTGCCAAGTGCCGGTGAAGGAAGGCCAGGCCACCTATCCTCTGCACCCCGCCCTGTACGAGATCACCTATCTCGCCTACGAGATCGACGGCGCGCGGGAACCACAGGAGTTGACGCTGGTTTCCACTGAATGGCTGGACCGCCATCAGCCGGGGTGGCGCCACAAGCGTCTTGACTGCATGCGCTGGGCTGTGCAGGGCGAACGATCCATCCGACTCGTGCCGGCGCCGCCGCGCGACGGGCGTCTGATTCTGGAGGGCTACCGCCTTCCGATGCGACCCATGTGCAGCCCGGGCGAGTCGCCCGAGATCCATGCCTTCAGCCATGAAAAGCTGGTGCTCTGGGCCCTACACCGTGCGTTCTCCCAGCCAGACGCGGATGGTTTCGACCCGACGCGCGCGGCATTGGCTGAGGCGGAGTTCACGCGGTACTTCGGCCGACGGCCCGACTCCGATTTGCGCCGCCAAACCCGTGAGGACCAGCCTCACGTCACCGAATCCATCATTCTTTGAGGAGAGCCATCATGTTCGGCTTTCAACCAGGTCGGCGAGAAGCGCAGGCGGCAGAGCAGCCGCGGCTGGGCTTTCGCCCGCGCAGCAAGGCCGCGGCTCTGGCCGAGGCCCAGAACCAGGCGCCCGACTCCATCCCTGCCATGGTGAAGCCCGGCGAGTTTGTCCTGCCTCCCGATACCGTGCACGCCATGGGCGGCGCTGGTGCGCTGCAGGCCGCCGTCGATGCCACCCACACACCAGCACCCGAGCAGGCATTCGTGCCGCGCGGCTTCAAGCCAAAGGTGTTCTTCGCCAATGGTGGCCGGCCTGAGGACCAGATCCCGACGGACGGCTACCCCAAGGCGCCGGCTCCAGACGGCTCGCAGTCCAATCCCATGAATACCGAGCTGGGCCGCAATGTGTCGAACCTGGCCAATGCTGTGCCTGGTGCACTGGGCGGCAGTGCGTCTGCCCTCGCGCGCACGGGCGGGGCCATCAGCGGTGCCATCAACTCCGGAACCAACGCCGCGCGCGGACTTGCGGTCGGAGCCGGGATCGGAGGCGGTGCCGCTGCAGCCGCAGCACCTGCTGCCGCCTCCACGATGGCGAGCCCCGCGCCCTCCACGGCTCCAGCAAGCTCAGTTGCAACGCCGCAGGCCACGCCTCCCGCCGGCAGCACCATGGGCCCGCCCAGCTCGGCCGCGCCGCAGGAAATCCAGCCCGGGATCTTCCGTCAGGGCAACAGCTTTTCCGATAGTGCACAGGGTGCGGCTTTGGGCGCCCAGCCGCGCGGCTTGCCCTCCCGGCAAAACGACCTGGCGGCCCAAAACCTGGCCGACCAATCGACAGCCCGCGGCTTTACGCCTGGCCAACGCACCGAGGTCGAGCAGCCACGCCTGGGCTTCCCCGGCTTCCGTGCACCAACCGTAGCCCACTCCGGCAACGACTGGCAGGCCCGCAAGGACCTCCAGAACCTGGAGACCGGCGCGAGCAGCATCGCGAATCGGCCCGAGTGGAGCGGCACAGGCATGGCCCGCTTCCGTGGCGGTGGCGCTCAGTCCGGCCCGCCGCCGGCCGTGGCCGCCTACCAGGCCGCCCTGCAGACCGACTCGGCGCTGCGCCAGGCCCAGCCAGGACTGGATGCCGAGACCATGCGCCAGAACGCGGGCCTGGCGCGCGAAGGCATCCAGCAGGAAGGCGGTCTGCAGCGCGAAGCCATGCAGCAGGCCGGGGAAACCGGGCGCACGGGCATGCGCGTGGGCATCGAGCAGCAGCGCCTGCAGGGCGAGGCCGAAGCGCGCGGCTTCAAGACCCGGGCTCAACGCCAGGAAGAGCAGCTGCGCAATACGCTCCTCGACCCCAATGCCACGCCCCTGCAGAAGCAGCAGGCTCAGCAGTCGATGCGCGCGATCCGTGGTGATGCAGATCCGTCACCCTGGAAGGTCACGGTCACACCTGCGGTCAAGAATGCCGATGGTTCCACAAGCCAGGGCAGCATCATCCGGCACAACGCCGTCACGGGCGAGGTGCAGCAGGTGGATGCCGGCGCTCGCTTGGAAGATATTTCGAAGAACGAGAAGGCTGTCGCGATAAAAAACGACACGAGCCTGTCGGTGCAGCAGCGAGCTGAGGCACTTCGAAAGCTGGGGTATTCCTAAGGGGCGGGTCGCTGTGGTGGGGCGTCACGGAGGAAGCGTTCAATTTCGCTCTCTGGCGCTACCACTGTCGAAGATCTGTCCAGCCACGTGGTGTTGGCGCGGCCTGAAGATTTGAAATCGCCCAGCACCCTGACCACATCGGCCGTGGAGCCCTTGGTCAGGGTCTGCTCCCTGCCCTTGTCCTGCGTCACCCACGCCCAGAAGTCCTTGCGCGCGAACAGCGCATCAGCATCTGGGTGCGCGGCGTAGATCTTCCTGTAGTGCGTCTCCAGCTTCAGCAGGTCGGCATCTGTCTTCACCAGCGGGTGCTGCGCGCGAATCTCCGCAGACAGCGGATACCGCTCGCACATGTCCGTCGGGCCAGCGCTCGGCGTGTACAGGCACCCGCACGCGCGCATGATCATCCCCGCCGCCGGCTGCCAGGACGTGTCGCGCGCCTTGTCCAGCGTGCACTGCTCTGGAGACTTCGGGCCCAGCAGGCCACGGCCCGAGCCGCGGCGGACCTCGAAGAACTTGTCAGGGTGCTGCTGGGCGCACAGGTTCAGCGCAGCTGCGTGGGCCGGCGCGTTCTTCACGCCCGGGAGCTTGTCCAGGAGGCAGGTGGCGTAGTCAGCGGCGAAAGCGGGAACCGCAATTGCAAGTACAGCCGAGCATGCGACCTTGTGCATTAAAAACATACACCCTCCATCGCGGGCACTTTATCAGAGCCTGCATGTGCAGCCATTTGCAGGTGTTGTGTCTTCTCTACTATTTGGCTACTTTGATTCACATCCTGATACAGTAAACGAAAGAGGATGGAATGAGATGGCAAATAAAGACGAGCCAGCAAAAGAGCGATATGCCTACATGTTGCGCATCATGGGCAGGAATCCTGACCAACTACCCATGGAGCGTGTTGGCCAGTACATCGCTGCGTTCGCCGATCTGCTCGGGGCCGAGAACCTTCCCACCTTCGCTGGTATCAAGAAAGCCAGCACGGGCCTCAAGGCCAAGGTACCTTATGCCCGAGAACACCACGCGCATGCGCGGATGGTGGTGGCGAAGACGGAGCCTTCCAGCCGCCCAGGGCGGGCGATGTCGCGCCTGCAGCAGATGATTGATCAGGATGACATCCGACAGGCACAGGTATTGGATCGGAACAACAATGTTGTCTATCTGTTCCAAGGCAAGACCGTGCAAGACGCAAAGACCCCCGCCATCTTCCAGACCGCCACGGTTGACGGGATGGTCACGGGCATCGTTGGCGCAGATGACACGATGCATCTTCACCTGCGTGACTACCTGAACCGTGACATCAGAATTTTGGTCAAGAGTGAGGCGTTGGCGCGTGATCTTCTAGAGCATTTCCGTCGCGGAGTAATTCGCGTTCAGGCGTCAGGCACCTGGAAGAGGACCGACTTTGGGTGGCTGCCTGAGGCCAGCAAGTGCACCCTTATGAGCTTCGAAGTGCTCGACAGCACGCCGATCAGCGAAGTGCTGGCACAGTTCGCTGCTACCCCTGACAACGGATGGCAGTCCGTAGAAGATCCTGATCAGCTTCTCCTGCAACTGAGAGGTGACGAATGAAGCAGAGCGTCGTTGTGTACGCGAAGCGGATCTTGGTTGATGCTAATTTCCTGGTCGCTCTAGTCTCTCGCAAGTCATCTGAAGATGTTCAACTGAGACTGAAGCACTTCATCGCCACCATAGAAAAGCAGGAGTGTTCTTTGGTCGTGCCAATGCCCGCTCTTGCGGAGTATTTGGTGGGCGCAGATGCGGCGGGCCTGGAGTCTCTCAATGCTTTTGAGAGGAAGACATTCGTCCAAATGGCAAACTTCGATCGCGCGGCCGCCTATGAGTGCTCCATTCTTGATGGAGCATCACTAGGCCGCAAAGATAAGAAGGATGGATCCGATGCGGCATGGCAGAAGATCAAGGTTGACCGGCAGATAGTTGCAATTGGCAAGGCGCAAGGAGCTGGCTTGGTCATCAGTCAAGACAAGGACGTGAGGACGGCAGCGCTGCGCGTGGGCATGCACTGCTTGAAGATGGAAGAGTTGGAGCTTCCCCCTGGCGCTCAACAGGGCCGTCTTGATTTCTCAAAAGAAGAGGCTGCAAACGCCAAGGCGCCAGCCAAGTAGACCTGCGAACCCCGCCTCGTGCGGGCCTCGTCGTTTCTGGGCTACCCCCTGATCAGCAGCGTCAGCACGCCCAGCACCACAGCGAGCAGCACGTGGGCTGGAGCAACCAAGCCTCACCAGCAATCGTTAGGCTGTACGCCCCTCAATCGCTCTGCTCTTGGCGTGTGCAGATGATACATTTCTTCGCATGAACTATTTTGAGGGCCTTAAACGCCTGTTTTTAATTGCTTCTCTGCTCGTAGTAGCTGCAGCCGCCTTAGGAGGCTGGGAAGAGGCAAGACCAGCGAAAGGGTGTGAGGACGATGCTTATCTTGCGCGCATGAATGAGATGATCGCTGATGCTTCCCGAAGCGTGGCTGCTGTCACTGGCCGCTCTGCATCGCCGCCCATCGTGATACGGGATGAACCTGAAGACTCAGGTTGGCGTTTATTCGACCGCTGCTTGACAGGCTCCGACGCAACCATAAAGCGCGCCAGCTATGCAGCATTTTTTGGAATTTGCGCAGCCATAGCACTGCTGCTCATTTGGTCGGCACTGCGTTGGGTCATCCTCGGCTTCTCGCCGGGTACTGCCAGGAAGCCCTGATATAGACCCCGCACGTCGGGGTTTTTTCATGCCCCCGCCCAGGGTTCGCGCGATCACGACCCGGTGCTGACACTGGGGCATGGCACATCTCACCATCCTCATCCTCTCTGGTGCGCTGGTCCTGGCGCTTGTCTTGGTCTGCGTAGCCCTGGGCACGGCGCATCGTGCGAGGGCTGCTGCGCGGCGAGCTGAAGCAGGCGCGCGGCCGGGCGACGCAGACCTGGCCTATGTGCGCGACGTGCTGCTGCTCGCGCGCCGCGAGTTCGAATTCCACGGCGGATGCGTGGCCACCGACCGGCCAGACCTGCCCCTGGCACCCGACACCAGTTGGACCGTCGATTTCTCCAGGGCCCGCGCGGCTATCGACATCGCCATGGATTTGCTGGAGCGCGCGGCGGCGCCTTCGGGGGCAGCAGATGGAGCAGGAAGTGCCGACCTCCAGAGCGGGCCGCTGTCCCACCGGTCCAGATATACCCCACGGCGCAGCGGCTGCTCTGTATCTGCCCCCGGCTAGGGTTCGACCCCACCTGCCAGCTCCGGGAGAGTGGGGAAATGGCACATCCTCATACCCTCATTCTTGCTGGCGCGCTGATCGTGTCGCTGGGCTTGGTCTTCTCTGCCGTTTTCGCGGCGCTTCGGGCTGCAGCAGCCGCGCGGCGCGCCGTCGAGCTTGCCGAAGCTGCTGCGCAAGAGTCGGCGCGGCAACAGGTCGCGCGCGGCGAAACCCTCGAGTGGTTGCAAGACCATGTGTCCCGAGGTATTCAGATCCTGGCCAAGGGCTGTGGCTCAGGAGAGGATGGCTATCACAGCGGTGACGACCACAGCTACAGCGGCGATGCCGGCGCCAATCCAGGCAATCTTCACTGACCTCGCAGCGATCTCGTTTGCCGTTCGGGCCAAGCGCAGCGTCTCCTCCTCCCGCGCATCACGCAGCTTCGCTGCTTCCTCCTCGCGCTTCACCTGCTGCTCGCCCAGCCAAGCGCGCGCTTCCTTGCCGACGTAGTCGGTTTGCTCGGCCAGTACCCGAACATAGGTTTCACCATGCTTCTCAAAGGCCGCCCTGTGCTGAAGATCCTTCATGCTCCACCCTCCAGAATATTGAAGCGAGGATGGTAGCTGCCCCCTTTAGGGTTCGACCACTCTCCCCCTCGAGGGGAGAGTGGGGGGATGAGCCAGATTGATGACTTCCTCAAGGACGCCCCCGCCAAGGGGGCAGCGCAGGCCACCACTTTGCGGCAGCAGCCAGCAAGCGAGGTTGATGCTTTCCTCGCTGATGCGCCAGCGGCGACACGAAGCGTAGGCGACTACGCCCGGGACGCAGCAGCCTGGGCAGCCAAGGGCGCCGTGGCCGTGCCCGAGGCTGCTGTCGGTCTGGCCGACATCGTCACAGGCGGGCGCGCGGGCAAGCTTCTGGAAAATGAGGGAGGTGCCGTCGGCTTCCGGCCCAAGCAGGCGCGCGAGGCCATCAACGAATGGCACTCGGACGCCACCAAGGAAGCCCAGCGCAAATTCCAGGAGGCCGAGGGCCCGGGCGGCAAGTTCAAGGCTGCTGTTGAAAACCCTTCCAACATCGTCGGCGCCGTGGTGGAGTCTCTGCCGGCCATGGGCGCGGGCGGCGTGGCGGCGCGCGCACTGGGTGCGGCAACGCGGCTGGGCCAGGCTGGCGCGAAGGGCGCTGCAGCTGCTGGTGCACTGGGTGAGGGCATCGTGGGCGCGGGCTCGGCGGCCGAGCAGATCCGCCAGGAATCCGATGACGGGCTGCTCTCGCCGGGCCAGGCTGCGGCGGCGGCAGCCACGGGCGCGGCCACTGCGGGCTTCGGCTATGCCGGCGGGCGCGTGGCGCAGCGCCTTGGCATCGGTGATGCCGAGACCATGCTGGCCCAGGGCAACAAGGGCATCGCCAAGCAATTCGCCGACGACGCGGCCACGGCGGCCTCCAATCCGCTGCTGCAGCAGCGCGCGGTCAAGAGCATTCCGCGCCAGGTGATCGAAGGGGCCATCTCCGAAGGATTCCTCGAGGAGCTGCCGCAGTCAGTGGCAGAGCAGATCTTCCAGAACTTGGCCTTGGGCAGGGACTGGTCCCAGGACGTGGATACGGCGGTGGTGCTGGGCACGCTGTCGGGCGCGGCCATGGGCGGGGGCGCGGCGGGGTATCGGGCGGCGCGCGAGCCACGCGTGCCTGCAGGCCAGCCGGGCGATGCTGCCGCTCAGGCCCCGGACGCTGGCGCAGAGCCTGCGGGCCTGCCGGATGTTGCAACCTACGGCGCCGCCATCGACCAGATAGTGCGGCCAGAGAGCCAGCAGCAGTACCGGGATGCTCTGGCACGGGCCCAGGACGAGTCCCTGACCCCCGAAGACCGGAAGGCCGCGGCGGATTCATTGCATCAGGCGTTCAACCCGGATCTATTCCAGCAGGTCGGCGAGAACCAGGCCGATGGAGAAGTGCCGTCTGGCCTGTCGACGGTGCGCGATGAATTCGTGCGGCAGCTGGCCGCTCAGCAAGAGCCGGTCATCGACGAGGCCCGGCTGCGCGAGCAGGACATCACGCCCGCCCCGCAACTGGATACCACGCGCATTGATGCTGCCATTGGCGCGCAGCGTCCTTCCGAGGAAATGGGCTTGGATCCTGCTGCTGGCTCGCTGTCCGCAGCTGCTGCCCTGGCAGTGGATTCCGGCGCGTCCGCCCAGGCCCAGCAGGCCACCGCTCTGGCCCAGGCCGCAGAGGAAGCCGCACGCGCGCCAGCCAAGAAGAAGGCAACCGAGCGCCAGGTCACTGCAGACCCTGCCACAGGCGAGATTCAGGGCGGGGCCATGGCCACCTGGACAGATGAAGACCTGTCCAACGCATTCCGCTCTGCCCAGGCCAAGAACGTGCGCTTGCAGCTGGCGCGCGAGCTGTCGCGCCGCCGCGCCGAGCGTGACCAGCAGACCCCGGCCACCGCGCCGGCCGCATCCGCAAATCCATCCACCCAGCAAGGAAGCATCGATGGCACACAAGCCGATCAAGCCCAGCCGCCGCGCGCGGAATCTTCGCCGGCAGCAGGAGCGCAGGGAGCGCCGGCTGCAGGTCCTGGCCCTGCGCAGGAGCTGACCAATGGCACCACCTCGTCTCAGCACGATGGCGCGCAAGCAGGTGCGGCGCCAGGCCCGCAGGCTCAAGCGCCAGTCCAAACTCCTGCCCAGCGCATCGACGCCGGGCGCGCGGCCTGGGCCAGCATGCCCACCGCAGAGCGCAAGGCCTTGGCAGGAAAGCTTGAGGGCCTGAAGCCGGTCATCCGCAAGGCCCTACCTGGCGCCACATGGGAGCGGCTGAATGCGGATCTGCAACGCAAGATCGCGGACGCCATGGCGCCGCAGGGAGAGACCAATGATTCACCCGCACCTGCAGTACGGCTGGCAGATGAACGCCCAGCAGGCCCTGCGGCTGCTGCGGAGGATGGGGGCGGTGAGCCGACAGGACGCACGCCAGATGCGCAGTCTGCTGGGCCGCGAGGTGGCGCTGCCGGACAGCCTGCTGCCGGCATGCAACCTGCTGTACCTGGCCGAAGTGGCGGCAGCGAACAGACTGCCGCTGTAGCGCCTGCTGCTGCGCCAGCGCCCACGGCGGGCGAGCAGCAGGCCGTGGCCATCGCCAAGGAAGGGAACGACGCGCGGCGCGCCCAGCTGCTGGCCGCCAGCGAACGCTGGACCAGCATGCCGGCGGCCGAGCGCCAGGCGGTGGCCAAGGCCGCGAAGGGGTTGAACGCCCCGGCCCGCGCCGGGGCCCACACGCGGGCATGGGCTGACCTCGCGCCCAAGGTGCGCGAGAAGCTGGCCGCCGCCATGCCCGATGCACCTGCAGCACCTGCAGCCGTGGAAGCTGCCGCGCGGGAGGCGGCCACCAGCCAATCCAACGACCTACCCGAGCCCACCGATGCCCAGAAGGAGGCGGGCAACTACAAGAAGGGCCACGTCCGCCTGAACGGCTTGGACATCAGCATCGAGAACCCGGCCGGCAGCCGCCGCCGGCCTGAATGGCCGCCGCTGCAGAACCACTACGGCTACTTCAAGGGTTCTGTGGGCGCGGACAAGGACCATGTGGACGTGTTCATGACCGACCGCGCGAGCGAACCGGACCTGCCGGTGTTCGTGGTGGACCAGGTGAACCGCGATGGCTCGTTCGATGAGCACAAGGTGGTGCTGGGCGCGGCCGACGAGGCCGATGCGCGGGCCACTTACCTCGGCAACTATGAGAAGGGCTGGACGGGCCTGGGCGCTATCACGCAAATGACGCAGGACGAGTTCAAGGCCTGGGTGCGCGATGCGGCGAAGACCAAGAAGCCAGCGGGAAAGCGCGCGGCCGTCCCCGTGACCGATGCGCCAGACGAGTTCCCACTGCAGGAGGCGGCTGCCAGCTACTCTGGCATTTCGCATCAGGGCACCACCCGAGCAAAGAGCGATCGAGCGGCCTTCGAGGCCTTCCTGACCGCCCAGCGCGACGATGGCATGTCGGTGGCCAAGACCGATGCGCAGAAGGCGGCCGTGGAGGCGGAGCTGCAGCAGCTGCGCGGCGAGTATTTGCAGCAGTACCGTACGCTGATGCGTGTGCGCGCTGGCACGTACAGCGGCTTCGTGGCAGGCCGCAGCGGCCTGAACTCCAAGCAGGCGAGCAACCGAAACAGCGGACTGGATCGGGCCATGGAACGCTTTGCGTCCTGGGTGTCTGCAGCAGCTGGCCGATCCCGCGAGGCGGCGCTGGCCGCCCGCACACCCGCTGAAGTACAGGCTGCGCGGGAGGCCGCCGCCACGGCACGCCAGGAAAAGGACGCAGCACGGTTGGCCAAGGATCTTGCGCTGGTAGGCCGGGTTCTGGATTGGAAGAAGGGCGACCGATCTGAGTTTTCCAAAGGCACGATCCTGACGGGCGTGAACAAGGACCGTGCGGGATACCCCAATAGCGTGCTGCTGGAGCCCGCCGACGGCACGCCCCTGACGGACAACAAATTCGACTTGGCCGGGTTGCTTCGACGCAAAAGTGAAAGCGTGCCCGAATCGCGCCAGCGCGTGCGTGACCTGGTAGACCAGGTGCGTGCCGAGCGTGGACTGAATGGCAGCGAGACTGCTGAAGGCACGCCCAAGCGGCCTCGGGGCGTGCTGGCCAAGAAGGCTGCCACCGAGGAGGTTGCCCGCGCCGGCTACTTCACCCCGGGCAACATCGTGAAGGGGTACGGGGATAGCCATGTCCGCGTGGTCTCGTACACGCCCGCCAATGCCGATGGCGTCTGGAGTGTGACGGTGCGCCAGGTGGAGAAGCAGGGATCGGGCTGGCAGGATGTGCCGGGCGTGCGCGAGCGCACCCATGCCACGCAGCCCAGCGCACGCGAATTGAAAGCCGGGCCTGTGGAGCGCACCGAGGAACTGCCGTTCCGCCGTGGCGAATCCGATGGCCAGGGCCTGACCGATGACCAGATGGCCAACCTGCTGCGCATCATGCGGCCCGAGCCGGCGGCGTTTTCCGATGCGGCGCGTGCCCAGGCCGTGCGCCAGGTGCGCGAGACAGTAGATGCCATCCGCAAGGGCTGGAGCAACGGCCCCGAGGTGGTGGTGGCCTTCGACATGTCCGACCCGGCTGTGCCGGAGGCGGCGCGGCGCGCGGACTTGCGCCAGCGCAGCGGCGGGGCCAGTGGCGCGCCCGAGGGCTTCTACTGGCGCGGCAAGGCCTACCTGCTGGCCAGCAAGCTGAACACGCCCGCCGACGCGGCACGCGTGCTGCACCACGAGGTGCTGGGCCACCACGGCCTGCGCGGCATGTTCGGGCCGGAACTGAACAAGATCCTCAACCAGGTGGCCACCATGCGCCATGCGGAGGTGGCGGCCAAGATCAAGGAATATGGCCTGCGCGGCGTCACGAATCTGAGCCGGCGCCACGCCGCCGAGGAAGTGCTGGCCGAGATGGCCGAGAAGACGCCGCAGCTGCATTTCGCGCGCCGGGCCGTGGCCGCCATCCGCAACTGGCTGCGGGCCAACGTGCCCGGGTTCGGGCGCCTGAAGCTGTCGGATGCCGACATCATCCAGGCGTACATCCTGCCGGCCCGTGGGTTCGTGGAGCGCGGGCAGCGTGCCCTGCTGGATCGGGTTGAACCGACATTCAGCCGCTCCGATGCAGCAGCCGCCACCCCGGATGCCATCATCGGTAGCACGCTGGGCAGCGCATCGAAGCATCCCGACTACGCTGCGGCAAAGGCCGGGGATGTTGCGGCGGCCACGCGGCTGGCCGTGGACCTCGTGACGCCTGAGATGGTGGCGAAGGTGGCGGATGCGCTGGGTGGTGCGCGGCCGCGTGTGCTGCCGGTGGCCGCCGAGGAGTCCAGCGGTCGCAACAAGATCCCGCGCGCCGTGGCCGAAGTCTTGGCTGCACGCCTGGGCCTCGAAACGACGACGGGCATCGTGCAGGCGAATCGCGCGCGGCGCACCGGCCTGGATGGGCTGGACCGCATCTTTGCGCCTGTGGATTTCGCGGGCACCGTGGAGCCTGGCGACTACTTGCTGGTGGATGACACCCTTACGCAGGGCGGCACGTTCGCGGCCTTGGCCAGCCACATTCGTGAGGGCGGGGGCGACGTCGTGGGCGTTGTCGCGTTGACCGGCAAGCAGTACAGTGCAAAAATCCAGCCCTCTCCTGAAATCCTCGCATCTCTCCGGCAAAAACATGGTGACCTCGAAGACCAATTCCGTGCAGCCACAGGCTACGGCTTCGACGCGCTCACCGAGTCGGAAGCCCGATACCTCGCGCGATTCGAGCCGGCTCAGCGACTCCGAGATCGAATTGCTGAAGAAGGACGACGCGGAAGCGAGCGCGCAGATCAAGGCAATCCTCGCCAAGGCGATGCAGGCGACGAACTGAGCTTCAGCCGCTCGCGGCTTTCGGAGATCAAGGACAGCGCTCTGGACCAGCTCCAGAAGACGATGTCCCACCCGGGCAAGGTCTCCGTCTGGGACAAGACCATCGGCACCATGCGCCATCTGGCCGAGCGTGCGCCAGCCTTCAAGCCGGTCTACGAGACCGCCCAGCGCAATATCGATGACGTGTCCATGTTGGCCAACGATGCGGCCGACCGGGCGCCGCGCCTGCTGCCACGCGTGGACACCATTAGCGACCTGGTGGGCAAAAACCGCAAGACTCCTGTTTCCGCCGCCGACAACAAGGCCGTGGCCAAGCCGCTTTTCGAGGGCACGCTGCTGTGGGGCAGGGACGTGGACGGCAAGGCCGTGCTGGTGGACGAGCTGACCAAGAAGTACGGCAACCTGCCCGCCGACGATAAGGCCCAGCTGCTGCTGCGCGCCGGCCGCCTGGACGACCGCATGCTGCGCGCCTGGCGCGGGCTGCCGCTGGCCCAGTACGAAGCGCTGGTGAATTCGCGCTTCGAAAGCAAGATGCTCAAGGCCGGCGCGGTCTGGACGGATGCCGAGCTGCAGACGATGTTCGGCGCCACGCCCAACCAGATTGCCCTGTACCGCGAAGCCCGCGCGGCCATTGACCGCTCCATCGACATGACGGCCCGGGCGGACATGATGCGCGCGCTGGGCGACGAGTACGCCGGCCTGCGCGACATGGTGCTGGACGCACCCAAGCTGGCCGATGCCCTGGAGCTGCTGACCACCACGCTGCAGGAGGATGCCAAGGCCAAGCCCGACCTGGCCGAACGGCTGCTGCAGCTGAACAACATGGTGGTGGACCGGGCCGCCACGGCCAAGGATCTGCAGGACGCCGGATATGCGCCGCTGTCGCGCTTCGGGCGGTACACGCTGGACGTGGTTGACCAGGAGGGCAACCGCCAGTACTTCGGCATGTACGAGACCATGAAGGACGCCAACCTGGCCAAGATCCAGATGGCCCAGGCCTTCCCCGGCGCGGTGATCACCCAGGGCACCATGAGCCAGCAGTCCTTCAAGCTGTTCGCGGGCATCACTCCCGAGACACTGGAGATCTTCAAGGACATGGTCGTGGGCAAGGAAGCCGACGCGGCCACGCGCAAGGTGTTCGATGAATACCTGAAGCTGACCAAGAACAACCACAGCGCCTTGAAGCGCCTGATCCAGCGCAAGGGCATTGAGGGCTACAGCCATGACGTGGGCCGCGTGGTGGCCAACTTCATCTACAGCAATGCGCGCCAGGGCGCGGCGGGCCTGAACGCGGGCACCATGGATCGCGCGATCAACGACATCCCGAAGGATCAAGGCGAGTTGAAAGACCTGGCCATGGGCCTGCGCAGCTACATCCGCGATCCCCAGGAAGAGGGCCAGGCCGTGCGCGGCATGCTGTTCGCGCAGTACCTGGGGGGCTCGCTTGCCTCGGCCGTGGTCAACATGACCCAGCCCTTTGCGGTGACGCTGCCCTGGCTCAGCCAGTTCGGAGGTATGCGCGCGGCCAGCGGCCAAATGACACGGGCACTGAACGATATGCGTCGATCCTGGATGGACAAGGGCTTTCGCTATGAGACGGACTTGGCCCATGCCCTGCAAACTGCCGAAGACGATGGCGTGGTCTCGCCGCAGGAAGTGCACCAGCTCATGGCCCAGGCGCGCGGCGCGGGCGGCCTGCGCTCGGGTGACGGTACGCGGGCGGGGGATGCGCGCGCGGCGGCCGGCAATGCCTGGGAACGCGCCAAGGTGGCCTGGGGTCAGCCCTTCGCCCTGGCCGAGCAGTTCAACCGGCGCTCCACCTTCATCGCGGCCTTCCGTATCGCCAAGGCCCAGGGGATGGATGACCCGGGCGCCTTCGCGCGCAAGGCCGTGCTGGAGACCCAGTTCGTCTACTCCAAGGCGGCGAAGCCTGTCTGGGCGCGCGGCGCCGTGGGCGGCACGCTGTTCACATTCAAGACCTATTCCGTCAGCTACCTGGAACTGATGCAGCGCATGTGGAAGCAGGGCGGCCCGGAGGGCAAGCGTGCCGTGGGCTGGGCCCTGGTCATGCTGCTGCTGATGGGCGGCGCCGGCGGCGTGCCCTTCATGGAGGACGCCGAGGACCTGATCGACGGCGTGGGCCAGATGATGGGCTACAACCTCAGTTCCAAGCAGTGGCGCAAGGAGGCGCTGGCCGGCATCGTGGGCAAGGAGCTGGCCGAGTTTATGGAGCAGGGCATCTCTGGTCTGCCAGGCGCTCCCATCGACGTGTCCGGGCGCCTGGGCATGGGCAACCTGCTGCCCGGCACAGGCCTGCTGCTGACCAAGCAGAGCCGCGAGCGGGATCTGCTGGAGGTTGTGGGGCCGGCGGGCGATCTGGTGTCCCGCGGCTTCGCGGCAGGACGCGAACTGGTGGGTGGGGTGATGAATCTGGACCCGTCTGCAGCGGGCCGCGCTGCGCTGGAAGTGTCTCCCACGGCCGTGCGCAATGCGTTCAAGGGCGCGGACATGGCCGCCAGCGGCATGTACAAGGACACCAAGGGCTACAAGGTGATCGACACCACGCTGGCCGAGGCGGTGGCCAAGGCTGTCGGCTTCCAGCCCAAGAGCGTGGCCGAGGTGCAGGAAGCCAACAGCTTCATGCAGCGGTCCAAGAGCTTCTACAGCCAGACCAGCAGCGAGATCAAGGCGCAGTGGGCGGATGCGCTGTTCCGCAAGGACGAGGGCGCCCTGGCGCGCGTGCGCGAACGGCTGGCCGATTGGAACAAGAACAATCCGGAGCAGCCCATCGTCGTGAAGATGCCGGACATCTGGAGGAAGGTTCGCGAGATGGGCAAGGACCGGACAGACCGCATTGCGGACAACTCGCCCAAGGCGCTTCGTCAGCAGATGCGGGAGATGGCAGCGGAGGCGCGGTAGGACTTGCCCCTTGCAGGGTTGGCCTTGAAAGGGCGGCATTGGAAGACTGCGGGAATTCACTTCGCAGGAGCTTCCAATGTCGAACACCAGCTATCCGAAGGGCATGGAGAAGCTTCTCTCCGGCTCCATCAATGTCTCCACTGACACCTTGAAGGCCGCGCTGCTGCCCAGCGGCTACGCTTTCAGCGTGTCGCATGAGTTCGTGAGCCAGCTCGGCTCGACCATCGGCACGGCGCAGCCCCTGCTCAACAAGACGACTACGGGCGGCGTGCTGGATGCGGACGATCTGGACTTCGGTGCCCTGGCGCCGGGCTCGACCATCGGCTCGGTCGTGATCTTCAAGGACACGGGCAACACTTCCACGTCGCCGGTGCTGTTCTTCCTGGACACGGTGACAGGCCTGCCCATGTCCACCAACGGCGGCGCCGTGACCATCCCCTGGGACAACGGCGTCAAGAAGATCGCGCGCATCAACCTGCCGATCTACCCGAAGGGCGCCGAGAAGATGTGGGCGGGCTCCATCAACTTCTCTGCCGACGACATCAAGGTGGCGCTGTTGCCCAGCTCCTACGTCTACGACGCTGCCCACGAGTTCCTACCGGACGTGGGTGCCGTGATCGGCGCGGCCCAGGCGCTTGCCGGCAAGTCCGTCGCGGGCGGTGTGTTCGACGCTTTCTCCGTCAACTTCGGTGCGCTACCCACCGGCTCCACCATCGGCAGCGTGGTGCTCTACAAGGACACGGGCACGCCGGCCACGTCGCCGCTGATCGCGCGCGTGACGGATGTGTTGGGCCTGCCGCTTGCAACCAATGGTGGCGGCCTGGTGCTGGGGTGGTCTGGTGGAACCGCGCGCATCTTCTCGCTGGTGCCGGCGTAAGGAGGCAGGGCCATGGACCTGTTCTCCAACAACGCCGAGACCGTGCTGGCTTCGGCCTTGACCAACGACAGCGGTGATCCGGGGTACGGCACGATCGTGACCACGGGCGCGGGCCTGGACGGCTTTGCCAACCCCAGCGGCACGCGCTCCCTGCGCGCGACCATCACGGACGCCACGATGCCCGGACAGTGGGAGGTGGTGCGGATCCGCCAGATTGATGGCGTGAACCTGGTCGTGGATCGCGGGATCGAGTTGCCATGGGATGCCGGCGGCCCCATGGCCTGGCCTGCTGGTGCCAAGGTCAGCGTGCGGCTCACGGCGGGCATGCTGGAGTCCTTCATGCAGATGCAAGAGCCGGGCTTCTTCGGCCAGGTCCTGAGCGGCGCTGACCGGTTCGCTGCGCTCGGCTATCCCGCTCTCAAGAGCGCGTGGCCGCAATTGCTGGCAAACCCCACGTCCGACTGGCACCGCGCGGGCAACGGCCTGCCCATCGTGGGCGGCTCAATGTTCGTGGACCTGGGCACGCCGCCGGCTTGGGCGGCGGGCAACTTCGCCCACGGGGACGTGGTGGTGCCGGGCACACCCGATGGCTGCCAGTACTGGGCCTGCACCAACCAAGCGAACGCCGTGTATGCGGATGCGGTGCCGGACTTCCAGGGCATGGGCACGCATGTGCCGCTGGACCCCACCTATCCATCGTTGGGCTACTGGGTGCCAGTGCAGATGCCGGTGGACCTGCTGGTGCGGCTGGAGGGCGTACGCATCGTGGTCGAAGAGGTCGGGTTCATCGCCAGCGTGCTGACGGCCAGCACGCCACCAACGGTCTCCATCGGCTCGGACCTCGGGTTTTCCGATGCGCGACCAACGCGCTTTGCCAATGCGGTCTCGCTGTCGCAGATCACGGCCGGCGGCGAGTCCCACCGCATCCCCATCGCTGTCGGCGGGCAGTTGTCGGATTCCCTGACCTTCCGAGTAGACACGCCTGCTGCTGGTGGCCGGTTCTCGGGCCGGTTCTACTGGCGCGGGTTCTACGTCGAGGGCTGATCTCATGAGCTACCCGCTCATCAACGGCGCCGCCATCAACGGCGAGGAGGCTGGCGAGGCCACGGTCGGCATTGACTTGGTGACCTTTGGCCAAGCCGTCGCCGTGCCTGCGCTGTTGGCAGCCGGCGCGCAGCCGATGGAGCTGGGCACGCCGCGAATTGTGCTGCCCCTGCGTCCGCCAGGCCTGGATCTTGTCAACGCAGGGCAGGCCACGGCGCGCTACAACACGGCCCTGCGTCCGCCGGGCATTGATCTCGTCACAGCGGGGCGAGCTATGGCGGAGATGGTGCTTGAGGCGCAAGGCGCGCAGCCGCTTGAGTTGGGCGCGCTGCGCGTGCGCAATGGCTTGGACGCATCCCTGGGCATCGAAGGGCTGGACCTCGTTCGCACGGACTTCGCAGTCATCACGCTGGAGCAGGTAGCACCCGACCAGGTGGTGCAGGCCCGCAGCGGCCGCCCGCTGGAGATGGGCACGCCGGAGGCTCGGCCCGGCGCAGTGACGGTGCAAGCCGTCAGCGCGCAGCCCCTGGTGCTGGGCGCGTCGGGCGCAGGTATCCGGCTGCAGGCCCAGGGTGCGCAGGCGCTGGAACTCGGCATGCCCGCCGCGGGCATTCGCCTGCAGGCCAGCGCCGCCCGGCCTCTGGAGCTTGGCGTGCCGACGGTGGCTGTGGCGCTGCAAGTCCAGGGCATTGATCTGGTGCGCGCGGGCACGGCCAGCATCGCGCTACCCACCGCGCAGCTGCTGGCCGCCAGCGCCTATGTCCTGGAGTTGGGCACGCCCGGCCTGCCTTCCACAACCGTCCGCGCACGCGCCAGTTTCCCGCTGCAGCTGGGCATGCCGGCCGTGGCCAGGGAGAACACATGCTGACCTACGAGAAATTCAGCGGCATCAACAACGTGCTGCCTGAGCACCGCCTGGGCGGTGATGCGCTGCTGGCGGCCGAGAACGTGGACATCGGGCTCACGGGCGAGATCACACGCCGGGCCGGCATCACGCAGGTCTCCGACCTCTGCCACAAGAACCTGCACCAGGCCCGCGGCTTCATGCTCGCCACGGTGGGCGCGCAGCTGACAGCGATCCATCCCGACGGCACGCGCCACGTCATCCACCCATCCCTTGGGCCTGAGCGGGTCTGGTACTGCAACCTTCCCGACGGCCGCACGACTTGGACAAATGGCCTGATCCAAGGTGTGACCGATGGCTTGGCCAACCAGGAGCGCAGCGTGCCCACGCCGGCGGGCCTGGGCGCGCCAGACGCGGCCTTCGGGCAGTTGCACCCGGGCCAGTACCGCTACCACCTCAGCCATGTGCGCCTGGCTGACCGGCTCGAAGGCCCGGCCATCAGCTCTGCACCCATTGAGATTGCCGACGGTGGCCTGCGCCTGGACGGTCTGCCGGTGCGCGAGGGTTACGCCTTGAACGTCTACCTCTCCGGCCAGGACGGGGAGGGTGCCTATCTGGCCGGCGTTGCCACGGGCAGCAGCTTTGAAGTCGGCGGCCCCAATTCGGCCCTGGTGCTGCCCTGCCGCACGCTGGATGCTCAGCCGTTCCCTGTGGGCACCATCACGGCTGCGTGGCGCGGTCGGGTGCTTGTCGCCCAGGGCAATGTGCTGTGGGCCAGCCGGCCCATGGCGCCGCACTTGGCCGACTGGCGCGACTTCCGCCCCATGCCTGCGCCGATCACCGGCATCGTGCCCGTGGACGATGGCATCTATGTGGGCACAGCCGAGGATCTGGTGTTTCTGTCGGGGAGCACCTTCGACCAACTGGCCTACCTGGAGCGCCAAACTGGGCCTGTCGTGCCGGGATCAGCCGTCGCGGCGCCGGGTCGCTACCTGAAGCTGGGCGATGGCACCGGCTCGGGCCCTGCCATGGTGTGCATCGCAGGCGGCGAGATCGTGGCCGGCTTCGCGGGTGGCCAGACCTTCAGTCTCACGGCCAACCGTTTCAAGACGCCGGTGGGCGAAGTTGCCGCCACGTTCCGCCTGGTGAACGAGATCCCGCAGTACCTGGCGGTGCCTCAATGACGATCTGGGACCCTTACACCTACCGGCCCGACGGCCAGGCCATCGGCGCGGTGGCCCCGCCGGCGCTGCGCGTGCACGGCTCGCCGGCCTCGGCAAACCAGCTAGGCATGGCTCAGGCGGCCTATTACCGCTTCTGCATGATGGCGCGGCTGTCGGTCGTGCCCAATCCAGTGGAGGCCGGTCGGCTGCCCGACGGCACGGCCTATCGCATCGTGCGCATCGGCAATTCGACCACCATGGAGATCTGGCCGGAGGATGCAGCGAACGAGCGCGAGAGCGGAATCGGCATCACCATGGTGGACTTGTTAGGCGATCTTGTGCCGGAGCTCACGCACTCCAACGGGACGAGCCCGCAGCCCTTCATCCTCACGCCGGAAGTAGTTCCTGGCACACGCATCTGTACCGGGCGCTGGCGTGTTCGCAAGGTCAACGGATACAACGGCGGCAAGGCCGTGTTCCAGACACGCCTGCCTGACCTCTACCTCACAGGAGTGGATGGGGTATCCACCTTCTTCCAGTTGCCGCCCCCTCCGAGCTTCGATGCCTTGGGCGGCACCAATATGCGCGCCTATCGCTATGGCACCTACGGGCCTGGATTCAGTGTCTACAGCGTGCGCCGCCCCGTGGCTGAGTTTCGATCCGACGCCGAGCCACTGCCATTTTTCCGCAAGCACTCCAATGGCTCCCTTTGGATCATGCAGGCCGTGGCCAAGTTTGCAGGGGGGCCGCAGCGCATCGAGTTGTGGGGCCAGCAGTACCGCCCGCCAGGCGGCGTAGTTGGGGAGTTGGTCGCTACGTTGCCCATTCCCGCAGGCCACACTGTCAAATGGGACTCGCTGTCCTCAAGCGCAGACGGCCAACGGTTGCGCGCTGTGTTCATCACGGTATTGGGCAATTTCCTGCTCGTTGATCTGGCCGTTGGCGATGCCAGTCTTTCAATTGTCGCCACGTCAGAGCGCGGCTATCGCATCGAAGGATGGGAGGAATCCACCAACACCGGCACTGAGCTGGAGCCCAACATCACAGGCACCCGCATGGGTCCTATCTCCTTTGGCAATGCCACATATGGATACGACGGCAAGGGGCGGGATTTCGAGGTTCTGCTGGGTGGGGGCGGGAGGCTGGAGCACTGGACATACCGGCAGTCATTTTCGGGTGAAGTGATAGGTGTAGACCCGATCCGGGGGCCGATCACGCTTGAGAATGAGGGCCTGTTCCTGACGGGCGACTACTCGGATCCGGGGGGGCTCATCCGCATCAATGGTCACGACATCACATTCCCCAGCGTGGCGGGGCAAAGCAGTAGCGAATTGCTTGTCACGCGAACCGTCGCAGATGGCGTGACCCTCACATACGCAGCCTCCGGATTCATCCGAGACTGGGCAGAGTCGTGGCAGATGCTGCAGGTGCTGTTTTTCGATCCCACTACAGAGTTGGTGATCCAGGCTCAGAAGATTCAACGCGGCGACTATTCGGCGGTGTATGAATCCGCTCAGACATCTGACGGCAATTGGTATCCACTCGCGGTGCCATCCAGGCTGGAGGGCACGGTCTACACAAATCGTGGGGAGGTGCTCGTGCAGTGCCGGGGCCAGATCGTCGCCAGCATCGATATTTCAGATGCTGATCCCCACTATTTCGCAGTGTCGGCCGCGGTAGACCCCTGGACCGGCGCTGTCTGCGCCAATCTCATGCAGTACACGGCAGAGGACCGCCAGACGGTGCTGCGCAGCTGGATCTTTGTTGCCGACGACACCGGCGCCCGGGAACTGCACACCATCATGAAGATGCCGATGGACCACACGGCGCGCGTGCGCACCGACGAAAGCCTGATTTCCGTATGAACACCCTCGTCTGCAACACCCTGAGCGGCGCCGTGTCCGAGTACACGCGCCACGATTTCCATGCGTTGACACCGACCCATGGCGGCAGCGCCACGGGCCTATATGCCTTGGCCAGCGGTGATACCGACGACGGCCTACCCATCGTCGCCGAGCTGCGGCTGCCAGCCACGCTACGCGAATCGACCCTGAAGAAGCACCTGGAGATGGTCTATCTGTCCATGCGGGGGCGCGGCTGCGCGCAGTTCGCGGTGCTTGGGCCGAACGCGGAGCGCTGGGCCTACAGCTTCCCCCTCGGGGCCTCCGGCCAGACGCGGTGCCAGCCAGGCCGCGGCATCCGCCAGAACTACATGGGCTTCGGCCTGAGCACGCCGGCCGGCCAAACCTTCACATTGGACCGCATTGAAGTCGTGACGGTCTCGTCCAAAACCCGCCGCGTAGGAGCATGAAATGGCACTGGATCTGAATGGACCCGCAGAGATCGTCCAGGACAAGTACGAGCGCAGCATGGCGATGGCTGACGCCGCCTCCAAGGAAGTTGCGTCTTTCACGGACGATCTGAGGAACAGCCTCTATAAGCCTTCGCAGATCGACGTTCGGTGGCAGACGCTGCCTGCGCCGAACTTGCCGCCCATCCCGGATATGCCAGCGCTGCCCGATGCGACGCTTGTGGAGCCCGCCGACATGCCCGGGCCGCTGTCGGCGCAGATACGGGACGTGCCCATCGACGGGTTCGATGTGGTGCCGCCCACGCTCAACTTCGGGCAGGCACCTGTCTTGACCATCGGCCAGGCGCCGACACTGCCTCAGTTGCGGGACGTAGCCGTGCCTGATGCGCCGGATGTGGTGCTGCCTGGTGCGCCGGAATTCCTGCAGTTGCAGACGCACACGTTTGGAGGTGTGGATCTGCATGAGGACTGGCTTGCCAAGCTGGACGACATCCCCACGCTGTCCGTGTTGCAGCCCGCGCCATTCCAGTACCAGCCTGGAGCCAAGTATGCTTCTCAGCTGCTGGACAATCTGAAGGCCAGCCTCAATGCACGTCTGCAGGGCGGCACCGGAATCCTCCCTGCGGTCGAGCAGCAGATCTGGGACCGTGCGCGCGACCGCGAAACGGCCCTGGCGCTGGCGCGCGAGCAGGAGGTGTTGCGCGGCGCCGAAGCTCTGGGCTTCCCGCTGCCCAGTGGCGCGCTGGCGGGCCAACTGGCTGACGCGCGCCGCGAGTTCCACGACAAGCTGTCGGGCCTGTCGCGGGATGTGGCCATCAAGCAGGCTGAGATGGAGCAGCAGAACGTCAAGGACGCCATCACCCAGGCCCTGCAGTTGGAGACTACGCTGCTGGACGACGCCTACAAGCTGGAGATGCTGGCGTTCGAGACCGCCAAGACCACTGCCGACAATGCCCTGGCCGCCTTCAATGCGGCGGTCGAGCACTACAAGGCGTTGCTGGCCGGCTACCAGGCCTATGCTGCCGCCTATGACACGGTGATCCGGGCCGAACTCAACAAGGTCGAGGTCTACAAGGCCATGCTGGCGGCCGAGCAGACCAAGGCCGACATCAACAAGTCCCTGGTGGATCGCTACCGCGCCGAGATCGACGGGCGCATGGCGGTGGTCGAGATCTACAAGGCCCGCGTGGGCGCGGCCCAGACCCTTGTCGAACTCGAGCGCGCGCGTATCCAGGCCGGCGGCGAAGAGGTCAAGGCCTTCGTGGCCACGGTCAACGCACAGACGGCACTGGTTGACATCTATAAGACCCAGGTGGGGGCTGAGACCGCGAAGGTGGACGCTTATCGTGCGCTCACGCAGGCCTATGCATCCAAGGTGGGTGCCCAGGCCGAGCAGGCGCGCGTCGAGGTGGCCCGGTACCAGGCCCTGATCTCGGCCAAGGGTCTCGAATGGGACGGGTGGAAAGCTCGCCTGTCCGCCGCCACGGCGCGCGCAGAGAGCGCAGCCCGGCAGTCCGCCATCCTTGTCGACGGCTACCGCATCGGCGCAACTGCCGCTGAGGCTCAGGCGACATCTTATGCGCGTCGATGGGAGTCCGAGATCAAGCAATACGAAGCCGGGATGAACATCACGTACCAGGTTGCCAGAACCAACAATGATGCCGTCACCCATGCCAACGATGCGCGCATGGAGGCTGCGAAGGTGGGCCTCACTGCAAAGGCCCAGCAACTGGCCAGCGCCTTGTCGATGGTGACAGCTCAGGCCCAGATTGATGGCCGTGTCAGCTGGAACTACAGCGGTCAGATCTGATGCCGCCCCCGGCTAGGGTTCGCTCCTTGGCACCCTGGCCGGGAAACTGCGGGGCATGACCAAGCCGGCCAAGCTCAACTTCACGATCTACCAAGGCGCCACATTCCGGCGGCGCCTGCGCTGGCTCAACCCCGACAAGACACCGATCGACCTGACGGGCTGCACTGCCCGCATGCAGGTGCGCGAGGAAATCGAATCCACAGCCACGCTGCTGGAACTGACCACGGAGAACGGCCGAATTGCGCTGGGTGGCACGGCCGGCACGGTGGATCTGCTGGTCGACGCGGGCACCACGGCGGCCATCACTTGGAGCGGCGGGGTGTTTGATCTGGAGATCGTGCACCCCGGTGGCGAGGTCACGCGCTTGGCCGAAGGCTCCTGCTGTGTGAGCCCGGAGGTCACCCGTGACTGACGTGCTGATCGTGCACGAGACCGAGATCCTGGCCGAAGAGGCGCAGGACTCAGTGCTGGTCGAGCAGGTTCAAGAAACCGAGATCGTTGAGCTGGGACTGCAGGGGCCTCCTGGCCGTCCCGGCGAGCCCGGCCCTGCCGGCGGCGCATCGGTGCAGCGAACGGCCGGCACGAACCTGTCGGCCTTGCTCGCGGTGTACGAACTGAATGGCGTGGTGCGCGCGCTGAGCGCTGACGATGCGGCGCACATCGACCTGTTGCTGGGCATCACGCTGACGGCGGCCCAAGCCGGTGAGCTGGTCAATGTGCAGCGACTGGGCGCCATTGAGGACAGCGGCTGGCACTGGCTGCCGGGCCGGGTTTATCTCGGCGCCGCCGGAGCGCTGACGCAAGCGCCCCCCACAAGCGGATTCGACCTGCTCATCGGCTCTGCCACATCCCCCACGCGCATCGCGCTGAATCTGCAAGACCCTATTTCACTGGAGTAAGCACCATGGCAACTCAACCCACCCAGGGATTCTTGGCCCGCGTCTCGGGCAAGACCCGCCAACTGTTCGGCCTGGCCGTGTCTGCCGGCGCGGCGGATGCCGGCAAGCTCGTGGCCACTGGATCGGACGGGCGGCTGGACACCTCACTGTTGCCCGCCGGGATCGGCGCCAATACGACCATCGCACCGGCAAGCGAGGCCATCGGGGCGGGCAAGTTCGTGAATTTCCATGCCAATGCTGGTGCGCTGAACGTGCGGCTGGCCGACAACAGCAACGGCCGCCAAGCCGATGGCTTTGTGAAGGATGCCGTGGCCTCGGCTGCAAATGCCACCGTCTACCCCCTGGACACCACGAACTCCGCGCTCACGGGACTTACACCTGGCAGCCGGTATTGGCTGGGCACTGCGGGCGGCGTCATCGCCGCAGCGCTCGACCCCACCGACACGGCCAACGCGAACAAGGTCTGCCAGGAGCTGGGCACGGCCAAGAGCGCTACAGAGCTTGTCACAGATGACCTGGGCTATGTGATCCTCTGATATGACAGTCCGGCGACCTCTTGTAAGAGTGGGCGGGCGCTTTCGGCAACTGCCTACGGGCGACACCCTGCCCGGCGTGCGCGAGCTGCTCACCGCCGCGCGCACATACTACGTGCGCACCGATGGCAACGACAGCAATACTGGTCTGAACAATACTTCCGGCGGTGCTTTTGCGACGATTCAGAAGGCAGTTGATACAGCAGCATCGCTTGATTTAGGCTTGTATGACATTGTGATCAATGTCGGTATTGGAACATGGACGGCCCCCACTCTTCTTAGAACCCTCACAGGCGCTGGCAAGGTAACGATCAGAGGCGTAAACAACAACACAACAGATACAGTAATAAGCACAAATTCTGCCGACTGTTTTGGAGGTGAATTTTTTGGTCGCTACCACTTTGAGTACTTGAAACTGCAGACAACCGCATCCGGCGCTTGCATCTTTGTGCAAGGCTCCGGTATTTTGGTAACTTGGGCAAACATTAATTTTGGCCAAACCGCTGGCCAGCACTTGCTGGTTGCTAATGGTGCCCAAATTAGAGCAACAGGATCTTATCAGATCTCCGGTGGGGCAGCTTCTCATATTGCCACTTACGACGTATGCACTGCTTATTTTGTGGGGTATACAGTAACCATCACCAATAATCCGGCGTTTTCGAACGCTTTTATTACAGCCGAGCGAAACTGTAGTGTGATTTTCGTGCAGGCAACTTTTGCAGGTTCTGCGACTGGAACTCGTTATCGCAGTGCATTCAGCTCAAGCGTGGTAACAAATGGTGGGGAAAACTACCTTCCCGGAAATTCTGCAGGGGTCCGTGAAACGGGGGGGCAATATTCATGACCACATATCGACTTACCGCAGAAGGCTACGTGGTGCGTGACGGCGACACGAAGGTGCCAACCGTTGACACGCGGAATTTCCCAAATACAAACCCCGACTATTTTGAATACCGCGCCTGGCTCGCCGCAGGTGGGGTGCCGCTACCTGCCGAGCTTCGGCCGGCAGCCGAGATCGCGGCGGGCCTGCGTCTGGCCCTGGCCGCAGAGTACCGCAAGCACATCCAGGTGATCGCCGCAGGCTACCCGCTGAGCGAGCGCGAGAGCTGGCCCGTGCAGACGGAAGAGGCGAGGGCGCTGGAGGCTGACCCGGCGGCGGCCACGCCCTGGATCGATGCCGCAGCGCTGGCGCGTGGGCTGGACCGCCTGGTGCTGGCCGATCGCATCCGCGAGAAGGACGACAAGTACCGGCAGGTGCATGGGCTGCTGACGGGCACGCGCCAGCGCATCGAGGACCAGATCGATGCGGCGGCCGACGACGCCCTGGCGCTGTCGCAGATCGATGTCGCGGCCGGCTGGCCTGCGGCCCCCGTGTAGGGTTCGCCAGCGCGGCCCGGCCCCGGAATCATCGGGGCCATGAAGAAATACCTCGTATCCCTGCTCGCGCTGATGGGCATCCACCAGCACCTGAGCGCAGAGCAGCGGCAGGACATTGCCGGCGCAATCATGCAGGCCACGCCGGGCGCCGCCGCGACGGGGGTGTTCAAGGTCTGGGGTCTGCCGCTGAGCGACTGGCTCGTCGTGGCGTCCCTGGCCTTCATTGCGCTGCAGGCCGGATATCTGGTCTGGAAGTGGCGCCAGGACTATCAGCGTGCCCAGCAGCGGCAGCGCCTCGCGCGCTTGGCTGGGCTCAAGCCTGAGCCTGAAACGGATTGGGGCGCGCCATGAGCACGGCCCGCATGCCAGCTGCAGGCCTGGGCATTGGCGCGGCCATTCTCGCGGCCTGGATTGCCGCAGAAGGCTTCAGCGCAGACCCGATCATCCCGGTTCGCGGCGATGTGCCCACCATCGGCCATGGCGCCACGCG
This sequence comes from Delftia sp. PX-1, assembly GCF_055797465.1. NCBI lineage: Bacteria > Pseudomonadati > Pseudomonadota > Betaproteobacteria > Burkholderiales > Comamonadaceae > Delftia > Delftia sp. PX-1. Next base: position 4,693,268 of record NZ_CP184763.1, on the reverse strand, counting down.
CTACGAGGACGGCACGCGCGTGACCATGGCCGACCCGCCCATCACCCGCGAACGGGCGCGCGAGCTGGCCATCAACCTGCTGGAGCAGCAGTACGGCGCCTGTGTGCGTGATTCGTTGGGCGACACGCTGGTGCACCAGGTCGAGTTTGCCCAGGCGGTGGACTTCGCCGGGCAGTATGGGTGCGGGGCCTGGCGCGGGTCCTCGATGCTGGCGCGCACGCGGGCCGGCGACTATGCCGGCGCCTGCAATGCCTACCTAGCGTATCGCTTCATGACCAGTGCCCAGCCCCTGCAGGGCTACGCCGCCTACCAGTGGAGCGCGGGCGGGCAGCCCACCCGGTGGCGCTTCGACTGCAGCACGCCCGGCAACAAGGTTTGCCGTGGTGTCTGGACTCGCCAGCAGGCGCGGCACGCCGCATGCGTGGACGTGCAGCAATGAGCGTGCGCGCCATCACCCATCTGGCCGCTGCCGGCCTGGCCGCGTTCTTGACCTGGAACTACCAGGGCGCACGCCTGGGCGCCGAGCTGGCCGAGGCCCGCGCTGCAGCTGCGGGCGAAAAGCTGGCTGTCAGCACAGCCCAGCGCGCGGCAGACGCCCGCGTGCGCCGGGCAGAGCAGTCCATCAACACCAACTACCAGGAGGCGCTGAATGCTGCCCGGACCCGTGAGGCGCTGCTGCGCCGTGATCTTGACCAGCTGCGCGCTGTCTCTGACAGCCTGCGCGAGCAAACCGCAGATGCCGCCCGCCGACTTTCCAACGCTCCCCCCGCTGCCGTCCTTGAGTACGCCACTGCCCTCGGAGCCGTATTTGAAGACTGCCGCGCAGCGTATGGGGACATGGCAGCAAAGGCTGCAGGACACGCAGCTGATGTCCAAACCCTCGGTGCCGCCTGGCCCGTGATCCCGAGCCTGCCGGCCGCAGGCGTCTCTATCGGACGCAACCCATGACCTTTCTGAAAAAACACTGGCAGGCCACTGCCATCGTGGCAATCGCCGCGCTCTTGATCATCTCCGGCTGGCGCATGTTCAGCCAGTCCGCCCAGATCATCGATCTCGGGATTTTCATGCTGCTGGGCGTGGCGTTGCTGCTGATGCCGATTGCCGGCTTGGCTGAGCAGATACTCCGCAAGCTCGGGGAGCAGACCGTTGCCGTGTCATCGCGCGAGCGCTCCCACCGTCAGGAGCTGGAGCTAGCCTTGGCGCACGGCATGGGGGCATTGGTCGCCAATCCCACATTCCCGGGCAAGTCCGTGGGCAACAACATCCGCGATGCGCTGGACGCGATGTTGGTGCAGTCGGCTCCTGCGTCATTGGCCGAACTGCGCTGTGGGATGAACGCTTACCCAGGCCGCGCCGACCAGCACAAATGCCTGGTGCATGGCGTGGCGGCATGCCCATGCCACAAGGCCAGTGACGACCTGATGCGCAGCGCCGGCTACGAGGGTGAGTAGGCCCCAGCCAGCGGCGGCCCGCGCGTGACGCTCGCTGACATCGAAGCCGAGATTGTGGGCGAGCACTACTTCACCGCCGCTCAAGGCGCCGGCCACCCTGAGGCGCTGAACCCGCGCGACTTCGGCGACGTGCCCGCCGAATTGGCGCTGCTGACGATCTGTGTGCTGCGCCTGCGCAATGGCACCAAGCTCGTAGGCATCAACTACGGCGCCATCGACCCGGACCAGCACGACGCTGATCTCGGCCGGAAGGAAGCCCGCGCCGATGCCGTGGAGAAAATTTGGGAGCTGCTTGGCTTCCGGCTGCGCGACAAGCTTGCGGCTGGCGCCTAAGCCGCAGGCGCCGGGTCAGTCGGCGCTATCGAAACCACCGTGCCGTCGATTGCGACCATTTCGCCTTTCGTCGCGGGGTCAGCTTCGAGCGGCACGCCCCACATGATTCCCGGGTGCTCGCCCTTGTGCATGACGTGGTCGAGATGGTAGAGCTCTTCGGGCGGCAGTCGGAAGCGTTGCGGGTACTTGTCGCTGCCGTGGGCCTTCCAATGTCCCATGAAGCCGGCGACGACGCGCTGGTGGACTGTGTGTTTCGGATTTGTGGGGTCGATCATGGGCGGCATTGTGCCCGTGACCCGAATCAGAATGGCGCAGGCGAGCGGATCACGCTGACAGGCCCGAAGCCGCGGTACACGACATTGCCCTCCGGGTCCAGGACGATGGACCACCATGGAGCCGTGTGCACAACCCGGTAGCACTCCGGGGCCAGCGGGAGGATCTCCTGCCCACAGACCGCCGCCCAGCCCGATGGCCATACCACTGTGGGGTGCAGGCAGTTCAGCGGGTCGTCATCTTCATACATGGTGGTTCGCCAGAATCTGGACCGGCCCCAGGCCGCTGTACACCAGTGCGCCACCGGGACCTCGAACCTCGAACCACCCAGGCTGCGCTTCCACGATCCGATAGGCCTCTGGAGGCGCTGGCAGCGGCTCAATCTCAGGCACGCCGAACCATTCGGGCATGCGTAGCAGGGCGAATTTCTGGGTTGCTTGAGGGGTGATCATCTGGACCTCCTGGAGATCGGGTTTGCATAATAACTGTACATTCATACAGTAAAAATGTCATGTCCCACGAATCAACAGGGTTGCCCGACCTGCCGGGACGGTACAAGCGCGACGGCTGCTCCCCTGGCAGCCTGCGGGAGCGCGAGGGGCATCTGGACGCAGGCTGGCCGGTGACAATGCTGCGCCTCCGCTTTTGCGGTGTCTACATGCCGGTCCACACGCTCCGCAGAGTGCACCGAGTGACCGGCCTGCTGCTTACGACAAATGAATGTGGCGACGACAGAGTGCACATCATCGATCCTGGTGGCTCAGGCAATGAGCTCACGCGCGGCATGATCCGCGTCGAGATGCTCAAGGCCCGCACTGATGGCTCAATGCTGCTGCAGGGCGTGGAATGGGACGAGGGGGAGCTGAGGCAGTGGCCGCAGACATGGCTGTGCTGTCCGGACGCCGCTGGCATTGACCCGGCATTGCAGCTGATGCAAAGCTGGCTCAATCGCCAGTACGCTGCGGCCAAGGCCCAGATCGAGCGGCCCGTGAAGAGGTGGCCTTATGTGTAATCGCTACACCCCGCCGGAAGAGATCGAGATCGAGCGCGCGTTTGCGCTGGGGCGACAGGCGCCGAACCGCTGGTGGAAGCCGCACGTTACGCCCCTGGCTCTGGGTCCGTACATCAAGCCAGGCGGGGAACTGGAGGTGGGGCAGTGGGGAATGATCCCGCGCAGCTCACCCACGCGCCGGCCGACTACCCGCGACGGGACGCCTATGTCCACGAACAACGCGCGGCGCGAGACCATCGCAAAGTCCTGGACGTTCGCGCCGGCCTGGCGTGCGGGCCAGCGTTGCCTGATTCCTGTCGAGAGTTGGGTCGAGCCGTATTGGGGCCTCGGGTCGCGCAATGTGTGGTGGTCGTTCCGCCGGGCCGATGGGGAGCCTGCGGCCCTGGCCGGCCTGTATTCGGAGTGGGTGGAACCGGCGACTGGCGAGCTCGTCCCGAACTACACGATGATCACGCAGCCTGCTGATGGGCACCCCGTCTTGTCCATGATGCACAGGCCCGGCAAGGAAAAGCGCGGGGTCGTGATGCTGGAGCCCGGCGACTGGGATGCATGGCTGCACGGCACGGCCGCGCAGGCGGAAGCGCTGATCAAGCTGCCGCCGCTGGGTGTGCTGCGCAGTGGAGCAGAGAAGCCCGAGGAAGAGGCGTTGCTGCCGGCCGAGCAGCTGCAGGCCCTGAAACTCGATGGTTGATCAGCGGCCGCGACGCTGTGCACGCCAGTCCCAGGGCGCGACTGGCTCAGGATCGGACCACAACCCCACGCGCTTGGCCTTGGCCTCTGTCTCCGCGAATTCGTACTGCCCGCGCTCCTGCGGGCTCTGCTCGCTGGAGTAGTAGCGATACCACCAGGCCATGCCCTGACTGACCAATGCCAGTCCAGCGTCGAGCGTGCGTGGGCCATTTGGCGCCGATGCCGGCGCGACCCAGACGCTGCAGACGTGGCGCTGGTAGCGGTCGATCTTGTTGCAGCGCAGCTCGGCCTGTTTGTTGTATGCCAAGTCGCTGAGAGCCTGTTTCGCACGGGCGCCATACGGCTGCCGGCTCTCCGGGGCATCGATGGCGCCCAGGCGGACCTTGACCTGTTTGTATGGATGCTCTGTGCTTTCGGTCGGGCACCGAGCGGTGAGGGTGTCGCCATCGCTGATGCCGACGACAAGGCAAAGGAGGGTGGCTGCGAGCATGCCGCAGTTTAGCCAACCCCAAAACGCAAAAAGCCCCCTCGGCTGCCATCACGGCGCCGAGGGGGCTTTGTCGTTTCTGGTGTCTGATGGTGTCGGTCGAATTTTTAGGATTCGCACGGAAATCGCACGGATCAGATCGGTACCAGCATGGATAAAGGACTGGACGGCGGTTCAATTCCCGCCAGCTCCACCATCCAAGACACCGCCACACACTGAAGACCTCAGTGTGTGGCGGTTTTTTCTTGCCTGTTCGTTGCCTCGCGCCTGCCTCAGTGGCTGTTCATGTCGGGCATGGGCTGCTGGGACAGTTCCTGGATCAGCGTCAGGCGGAAATGTGCCAGGGCCTTGGCTCCATGCTGTATATGGTTCAGGTCTGCCACTCCGCCGATGCCCGACACCAGCAGTTCGGGCTTGGTCGACAAAATGACTTCTATGAAGTGGTCGGCCAGTTCTGCAGCCAACAGCGTGTCCGAGTTCTGTTTGCTCATGTGTGCTTCCTCCTGGTGATGGAAGCACATGGTATGGCATCGCGCCTGAATATGGCTGGCGATCAGATGGCGAGGCTTGCGCGGTCCTTGCCTTCTATCCACTTGGGCGGCTTTCCGCGGCCTGTCCAGGTTGCGCCGGTTTCGGGGTTGCGGAATTTGGGTTCGCCCACGCTGCGCTGTCCGGTCTGGCGAGGTTTGACCCTGGCGGAGGGGAAGACATCCTCTTTCGTCAGGCCATATTGCTGCACCATGGCCTTTGCTTCAGTGATCGCATCCGTTCTTGCGTGCTTGATCAGAGCGTCGATCTTTTTCTCAAGATCGGCTTTTTGTTGCAGCAGGGCCCTGTAGTCGGATGTCATGGCGATGATGATTTTCAGTGGGAGATGCGCGTGTATATCACGGGAATGAATTTTTTGTAAGTTATGAGTAAGAAAAAGAGTATGGGAGTGTGCGGACGCACGAAAAGCCACCAGCGACGTGGCGCGTTCAAGACGGGTGACGAGGATGGTTGTGGCGACGAGGCGCGCCCAAGAAAAAGGCCAGCGGCTTGCGCTGGCCTGGGAAGAAAGAGCCGGTGCCTTTTTGAAGGCTTCCTGGGGGAATGAGAGGGAGGGAGGAGGAAATGCCCCAGGGCCGGCAATGAAACGATTCAGAAACTGGGTGCAATGATGCATGGCGTATCGGGGTTGGCAGATGGGTGAGCGGCCAGTCTGCGCGTAGGACGCGGGAGCATCCGCCGAGTCACAGGCTGGTCATGTCCATGCGCGATAAACCGAAAGTTGCGCAACCACGAGGGGATGCGCATTATTTTTTTATTGCACATCCATGTCCATTGCCCGCACGCTGATTCCGTTTGTATTCAACCCGGCCAATCCGATGAGTCCGCCGCTGCAGCGCCATCGTTGGCGTCTGTATGGTGCAGGCCTGCTTCTTTCGGCCTCCGCCGGCGTATGGGCGCAGGTTCCTTTCACCGGCACCTATGCGCAGAATTTCGACACCCTGGCCGCATCCGGGACGGGGCTGGCCTGGGCCAATGACAGCACCCTGCCGGGCTGGTTTCTCTTCAACAGGAACCTGGCGGGCATCACTGCATATGCGGCAGGCAATGGCGCGTCCAATGCCGGCAGCTTCTACAGCCTGGGGCTGGATGCGGACCGTGCATTGGGTGGTGTGGCATCGGGTGGAGCTTACTTTGGCAGCCCCTCCCAGGGTGCCGTGGCCGGCTGGATTGCGCTGGCGATGCGCAATGACACGGGCGGCGCGGTGGATGGCATCAGCCTGCGATTCAGTGGCGAGCAATGGCGCAATGGCGGCAACACCTCCGAGCAGCCCATGGAGCTGGAGTACGGCATGGGCGCGACCTTTGCCGATGTGCCTGAATGGCTGCCTGCCGGTGCGAATTTCAATTGGAAATCGCCGATCGCTACCGGTACTGCCGCCCCGGTGGATGGCAATGTGGCCGGACGGGTGAATGATGTGGGCGGCGATCTGCGCGGTCTGGGCTGGGCGCCAGGCGCCACGTTGTGGCTGCGTTGGATCGAGCTCAATGATGTGGGCAACGATCACGGCCTGGCCGTTGACGATGTCTCCATCGCCCTGGCACTGCCCGATACCACGCCACCCACAGTGCAGGCCACCATTCCTGCTGCGGCGGCAACCGGGGTGGCGCTGAATCCCGAAATCAAGCTGAGCTTTGATGAGGCGGTGAAACCCGGTAGCGGCAGCTTCGAACTGCGCCAGGGCAGCACCGTGGTGGCAATGCTGCAGGCTGGCGATGCGGCGCAGGTGAAATTCAGTGGCTCGACCATCACGCTCAACGCGGGTGTGCGGCTGGCGGTCAATACGTCCTACAGCCTGGTTCCCGTGGGCGAGCCGGTGTTGGATACCTCGGGCAATGTGTGGACCGGCACGGCGCTGGGCTTCACGACGGGGGGCGAGCCGCCCATCACCAGAATTTCTGCACTCCAGGGTTCCGGCGACCAGTCTCCCCTGGTGGGGCAGAAGGTGACAGTGAGCGCCGTGGTAACGGCCTATATGCCAGGGTTGAGCGGCTTCTTCGTGCAGGAGGAGGAGGCGGATTCCGATGGCGATGCTGCCACCTCGGAGGGCGTCTTCGTCTATTACGGCAATGCGAATCCCGGGGTGGATGAGGGCACGGTAGGCAAGCTGGTGCAGGTCTCCGCCTCGGTGAGCGAGTTTCGCAACCAGACCCAGCTCAGCGCCGTCACGGACTTCGTGGTCCGTGGCGCGGCCGCCTTGCCGGAGCCCGTGCGCGTCACGCTGCCTGTCAGCGACATGGGGCAGTGGGAGCGTCTGGAGGGGATGCGTGTGGAGGTCGCGTCCGCCACTGCGGGCGGCAAGCTGGTGGTGAGCGACAACCGCACGCTGGGCCGCTACGGCAATGTCACGCTGTCTGCCGACGCGCCGCTGGCGCAGTACACCGAACTCAATGCGCCCAGCGTGACGGGCTATGCCGCCTATGTGCAGACATTGCAGCGCAGCCAGATCATTTTGGATGATCGCTCTGGCGCACAGAATCCCGCCTCTGTGCCGGGCCGCGGCGGACAGTCTCTGTCGGCCTCCAACACGCTGCGTGCCGGCGATGGCGTGGACCGTGTCATCGGCGTGCTCGATCAGTTCTCGGATGCAGCTGCCAGCGAGCCGTATCTGACCAGCTACCGCGTACAGCCCACGCAGACGCCGCAGTTCTCGGGGGCGGCGCGTCCCTCGGCTGCTCAGTTGCAGCAGGCTGTGGGGGCGGCATCGCTCAAGATTGCCTCGGCCAACGTGCTCAATTTCTTCAACCTGACGGGCGCCACCAGCGGCTCTTCCCAGGTGATGTTCAGCACGCCCCTGGGCAATCAGCAGGGCATTCGTGGTGCCAACAGCATTGCCGAGCTGGACAGGCAGCGCGCCAAGATCGTGGCCAATCTGCTGGGGCTGGGCGCCGATGTGTATGGCCTGATGGAGGTGCAGAACAACGGCTTTGGCCCGGGCAGCGCCATCCAGGATCTGGCCGACGCCTTGAACGCGAGTGCGGACAAGCCTGCCGGCGCCGTATATGCAGTGGTCAAGGCGCCTTTCAGCGAGGCTTCAGGTACGGTGGCGGGTGCTGGCACGGATGCGATCACCGTGGCCATCCTCTATCGCAGCGATCGTGTCACGCCGGTGGGCAGCGCAGCGGCACCCAGCGTCACCACCTACGACGCCTTCAACCCAGGCGTAGGCGGAGCACGCGTACCGATTGCACAGACTTTTGCGGTAGGCGGCAGCACGGAGCAGTTCACGCTGGTGGTGAATCACTTCAAATCCAAGGGCAGTGTGCTCAGTAGCCCGGGCAATGCAGACGCGCTTGACGGCCAGGGCGCCAACAACGCCGCGCGTGTGAAGACGTCCGAGCAACTGAGCAGTTGGCTGGCAACCCGGCCCACAGGCACGACCAGCCCGCATGTGGTGCTGGTCGGGGATTTCAATGCGTACTCGAAGGAGGACCCCATCAAGGCGCTGGAGGATGGCGGCTACGCCAAGGTGTCTCAGGGCCTGTCCTATGCGTTCGATGGAATGTGGGGCTCGCTGGACCATGTGCTGGTAAGTGCCAGCCTGCAGCCGAGCGTGGGGCGCGCGGTCAAGTGGGCCATCAATGCCGAGGAGCCTGAAGTCCTGGACTACAACCTCGAGTTCAAGTCGCTGGACCAGCAGGCCGGCTTCTATGCGCCGACGGCCTATCGTTCCAGCGACCACAATCCGATTTTGCTGGGTCTGAATTTCGGTGGGCAGGCACCATCGCTCAGTGGCTTGCCCGCCAATGCGCAATCCGTGGTGGTTGGCCAGGCGGCCGATCTGGCCGATGTGCAGGTGGCAGATGCCGACAGCCCTGTCGTGACGCTGTCCATTGTTGCCAGCAACGGGCAGGTGCTTGGACTGGAGGACGCCGATGCCGCGCAGCCGGGCATACAGTTGCGCGGCAGCCCCGCTCAGGTGTCGGAGCAATTTCGCTCCGCCGTCTATCTGGCATCGGTGGCCGGTTCGGCCAGCTTGCAGCTGAGCGTGAGCGATGGGGTCCATGCGGCTGTGACTGCCAGCTATCCGTTGCTGGCGGCTGCTGCAGGTCCTGTGGACCAGGCCAACCGCTTCAACATCACCGGGTCGGGCCAGATAGCGGTATCGGGCGAAGTCGCCGGCGGCGGTATCAACTGCCGCCTGGCCGAGCCGCCTCAGGTCATGGCGGCGCCTGGCACACCGCGTCCGGGGGCTGTGGTGCCCCACGGACTGCTGAAGCTGAATACCGATGGCTGTGATGCGGGTGCGCTCGTGACTGTCAAGCTGACCTATCCCAGTGATCTGCCCAGCGGTGCCGAGTACTGGAAGTGGGGGCGCACAAGCGACAACGCCACGCAGCACTGGTATCGGATACCGGCAACGCTGCAGGGGCGCGTCGTCTCCTTCGTGCTGCGCGATGGTGGCCTGGGTGATGACGATCTGGTGGCCAACGGCCGGGTGGAAGATCCCTCTGCACTGGTTGTGCCTGCTGCGGCGGTCGGCGGCGGCACGCCAGCGGCGATTCCTTCACTGAGCGAATGGGCTGTGGCTCTGCTGAGTCTGATGATGGGCGGGCTGGCCATCCGTTTGCGCCGTCGCGGTTCCTGATCCGGCAACGGGAAAGGCCCGGCTTGCGCTTGGCGCGGGCCGGGCCTGTTGCATTGCGCGAAGGAAATCTGCAGCCAGGGCATTGCCTGGATGCGATGGAGTTCAGAGAAATTTGGCGTGCAGTCGCAGGCCGGTGCGCGATGGATGCGCGATGGCAGTGTTGAGGCGAAGAAAAAGCGCCTGCTGTGGACGCTGCTCAGTGCAACTGATGCATTGAATATCCAGAAATGATCGTGCTTTAAAAAAAGAGCCTGGCTAACCGGCATACCGCTGGCTGGCAAAAACGACTGCAGGCTGAACTGGCCTGACGAGTCGCCCCACGATGAAACTGAACTGCTGCAACACCATGAATGCTGCGGCATGGGTTGAATCATACACGCAAACAAGAATCATTCTCAAATAAACCTGTGCTTTTCTCTGGAATTGAGAAAAAACTTGCCTTTGTGCCCGTTTCGGTTGTTGCCAGGGCGCCTGAGCGATCGTCGTCAAGAAAAAACGCCCCGGCTGCGGAGGCGGCCGGGGCGCTGAATGGAGCGTTCCATGCGATCAATCCTGGAAGGACACATGCTAAGAGTTTGAAATGAGAGCGCTGGCGTCTGGCGCCTCCGGTCCTTCCTGGTTGTCAAGTGTAAATTGAAACAAGGTGCTTGACGGAGCTAACTCGGGTGAAGTTGCATGCAACTGAGTCGTAAATCCTGTTTTTCACACGCCATCGTGAGACCAGCCATGCAGTGGGAATGCAAAAAGCCCGCTTGAAAGCGGGCTTTTTGCGGGTGATGTGGACGATGGCTCTTACGCGACCATCGTTTTACGGCAGAACGTCTCTGCGGCTGTCACCGTTGTTTTTTTCGTCGTAGTGCACGACGCGCCGGCGTGAGATACAGCATTGCCTGCGCAGACAACCGCGAGATTGTAGCATGACCGCAATTTCAGCTGGATCGAGAACATGCATTGCCACCAAAGGATGAAACCATGAACGAAATGACGCAAAGGCTCGAGGGCCTCCTGGCGTCCGGCAAGGACTCGGCTTTGATGCGCTGCACGTTGGGCAAGGCGTATCTTGATGGCGATGCGCCTGCTGTGGCGCACTCGCACCTGCAGCGCGCCACTGAACTCGATCCCGGCTATTCGGTGGCATGGAAGCTTCTGGGCCGGGCATTGCTGGCGCTGGACGATGCTTCGGGGGCTCGGCAGGCGTGGAGCACGGGGTTGGCCTGTGCGCAGGAAAAGGGAGATGCCCAGGTCGTCAAGGAGATTGGTGTGTTCCTCAAGCGGCTGGACAGGCAGCAGTCCGCCTGAGTGCGGCAAGCGCGGGGTCACGGCTGCAAAAGGGCCGCTCTGGCCAGCGCGTCGGCCTCGGTGTTGCGGTGACGAGGAATCCAGCGCAGTTGCACATGCTCGAACTCGGCCAGCATGGCGCGGGCCTGATCGAAAAGGTCGGCCAGCCGCACGATGGGCCTGGTGGGGCGGGGCGATGGCGCCAACTGCTCTACCAGGACGCTGCTGTCCGTGAAGATGGCCAGCCGGCGAGCCTGCAGGCCTAGCAGGGTCTGCAGCACAGCCATCAAGGCCCGCAGCTCGGCTTCGTTGTTGCAGCCTTGCTCGGGGCAGACCTGGGACAGAAGCTGCCGTGTTCCGTCGGGCGCCGTGATGACGGCTCCCAAGGCCATGCGACCCGGGTTGGGCAGTGCGCTTGCATCGATGTATGCAGTCCACAGGTCAGTGTCGGTCGGAGAAGGGCCAGAGTGGTTTCGGCGGGATGAAAGCTGTTCCAGAGGCATGTCTGCATCATGCGACAGCAGTGGGAATCTGACCGCATTCCTCATCGGATTGGACGGGACAATGCAGGATTGCAAATCACCGAAACCGAATAAGGCTGCGAATGATCAGGATTCTGGGAAAGTCATCGTCCATCAATGTGCGCAAGGTGCTGTGGCTTTGCGTGGAGCTGGGAGTCTCGTTCGAACAGGAAGAGTGGGGTTCGGGCCATCGGTCAACGCAGGAGCCGGGATTTCTTGCACTCAACCCGAATGCCATGGTTCCCGTGCTGCTTGATGGGGCGCTGGTGCTGTGGGAGTCCAACACCATTTGCCGCTATCTTGCCGCGCGCCAGGCTCGGCATGACCTGCTGCCTGCAGCACCCGCAGAGCGCGCACGCGTCGAGCAATGGATGGACTGGCAGGCGACCGAACTGAACAACTCATGGCGCTATGCCTTCATGGGATTGGTGAGAAACAGTCCCGAGCATCAGGATCCTGCGCTGCTGGCCAGCAGCATGGCGAACTGGCATCGCCACATGCGCATGCTGGAGGAGCAACTGTCGCGCACAGGCGCCTTTGCTGCAGGCGCGCAACTCACCCTTGCCGACATCGTGCTTGGCCTGTCTGCCCACCGCTGGCTGTCTGCCCCGATGGAGCGCCCTGACTTGCCCGCAGTCCGGGCGTACTATGAGCGGCTTTGCGAGCGCCCAGGCTTTCGCACGCATGGTGCCAACGGCATGCCTTGATGGCCGCCTGGTGCCCTCTGCGCTATAAAGCCCGCCGGAATGTCCTGCGGGCTTTGTCTTTTAGGGAAGGTCAGGGGGCAACCCGCACCAGCACCATATCGGCCTTCGGGCCTGCTCCACGGGTCAGGACCGGGTGGACGGTGTCATTGGTGAAGATGAGCTGGTTGCCCTGGGTGATGCGTGAGGTCACCGTATATTGCGCCGCAGGATTGAGACGATTGGGCTCCACGGGCAGCTTGTAGCTGAACGGGGGCTTGAGGCCTTCAAGCCGCACGGATTGCTGAGATATCACGGGGGCGGCGGCATCGGCGCGAGAGGTGTCCTGCAGCTCCACAACCAGCACGGCATCGGACGGGAGCGGCATGGGCTCTCTCAGATCGACCGTGCCCATGACGGCGGTGACCGGCGCGTTGGGCGAGGGCTGGGACTGGGCACATGCGCCCAAAAGTGCGGCGGCCATCACGATGGCGAGAGAGGTGCGGCGCTGGAGGATGTTGGGATTCATGGGAATTCCTTCTTGATTGGAAAGGTCCCAGTCTGGCTTGGCGCATTCTGGAGGGCTGTAGGAACGGGTTCCACAGAGGCTGCTGCCATTTCCCAAAGTCGCATACGCCGATCTGCGGTCGGGTTGCCAGCCAGGGCGACGGGCGTGTGAAAGCTCAGGTCGCGCCGGCGCATGAAGGACGCTGCCAGACAGTCCACAGGGTTTCGGAGGGGGCTGCATCGTTCGAGGCCTGCGCCATGCCAAGAGCGATGGGTCAAGTGTCCCGATCTATTTGCGTTGCTTCTCATCAATCCGCCACTCCTGTTTGGGCGGTGAATCGTTCTTGCTTTTGCCATCGCTCGCCGCAGGGGAGAGCACCGTTTCTTTTGACGTGCCGGGGCAACTATCTCCACATTCCACATCGCGGCAGCCGAGGGCAAGTCATTGCTGCCCAAGGGGCTGACTCCTTGGCGCGAAGAGGTGTGCGCAAGTGTGCAGAGGTGCGGCAGCGATTGATCTGGGCAGCCGCCGCGTCGGCCACGGAGCCTCGCTCCACGGCTGTGGGGTGCCAAGCGGAAGGGCTTCTCTGTCCCAGCACACGGCGGTGGAAAGCTTGTGCTTTGGGGTGCGGAGCATTTTTTGAATAGAATGCGTTTTTGCTAGCATGCATCCAAAGAAAAAGCCATGACATCTGATTACAAGACTCTCCTTCAGCAAAAGGCCGAGATCGAGGCTCGCATTGCAGAGGTCCTCAAAGCCGAAAAAGGCGGTGCCATCGCCAAGGTCCGTGAACTGGTCCAGCAGTTCCAGTTGACCCAGGAAGACGTGTTTGCTACCGGTAAGCGCAAGTCTCCTGCTGGTACAGGTGTGGCCAAGTACCGTGATCCGTCCACTGGCGCAACATGGACCGGCCGGGGCAAGCCTCCCGGCTGGATCAAGGACGCAGCGGACCGAACCGCTTTCGAGATCTGAATCTGATCAAGGGCCCGCAGTCGCGGGCCTTTTCTTTTGTGGGTCCCCGTGTGGGTTCGATCGGCCGGCAGCTGTCCGGGAAAGTGCGACTGAGCGCTGTCTTGCCCGAAGGTCTCCCAGACCGAGCTGGACATGTGGAAGAGCGCGGTAAAGGTATCTCTCGCGGACCATGCCGCTGGCGCTGGCAGTGCGTCCACCGCGTATTACTGCGCAGCATCTGCTGCCATGCGGGCCTGCAGGCCAGGCCTCCAAGGAAATCCTGGCTTTCACTGCATATCCTTCGCAGTCGTAGCCGGACTTATCAAGGTCTCCAGCATGGACAAGGATGGACAAGGCTCTTGCATTCCAGCTTCCGAAATGGTCAGGGCTGTGCTTATCTCATCTGGCAGAGCTTTCGACCCATCATTGAATTTCATATTGGTGCCTTGTCTCTTGTGCCTCGCGGTGATTTCCCATGCCTTTCGAGGCAGCTTGAATCCATGCAGGCAAAAAAGGGCCCTGGGGGCCCTTTTGCTGTCCTGGCCAGCCCATTTATTGCTGAGCCTGCTCTTCCGGAGTAATAGGCCCATGCTCAACCATTCCTAACCCTTGTGAGCCTTTGAAATCATGTGGTTGGCGAATGCGAGCAGCGGCGCCGAATCAGCAGTTGCGCGCACGCTGGTGCGAAAGGAAAAAGCGCAGCATCTCGGCGCTGGCGTCGATTCCTCCCGGCGCGGTGTAGCTGCCCGCTGCGCTGCCGCCGGACCAGGCGTGGCCTGCGCCATGCAGTTGCCAGTGCTCGATGGCGGTACTGCCATCGGCTGCGATATAGGCAGAGCGGGTGAACCGTTGGCGGTTCGGCGCATGGCCCTGGCTGACGCGAGGTGCGCCTGTGGGGCTTTGCGCGCTGCGTGCAGCATGCACGACGGCTGCGCCGTTGTCGTGATGTACCGTGGTGTCCGCGTCACCATGAAACACGATCACTGCACACACGCTGGGGCCGCTGGCCGAGCCAGATGCTGCGCCTCTTCGCATCGCCTCGAGGGCTGAGGGCAGATTGGACGCGGCACCGGCGGCCAGGCCCGAATGCACGCCCACGGCGGCGAACAGCTCGGGATAGGTGCGTCCCAATATGTCCGCCATTGCACCTCCGGCCGAAAGTCCGGCGACATAGACCCGCGATGCGTCCGCGCCATGGTCGGCCATCACCTGGCGCGTGAGGCCTGCCAGCAGTGCGGGCTCGCCCCGGCCCCGTTGCTGGTGCTGGGCCTTGAACCAGTTCCAGCACTTTTGCGAGTTTGCATGCTGTGTTTGTTCGGGATAGAGCACCAGTACGCCAGCGCTGCGCGCCTGGTCATTCATGCGCGTGCCGGCGGCGAAGTCTTGCGGCCCTTGGGTGCAGCCGTGCAGCATGAGGATGAGCGGGCGAGGTCCCGCTTCGAGGGCACTGCCTGGCGGCACGTACAGCCGATAGGCCAGCTGCCGGCCTCCGTGACAGTAGCTGCCGAGCAGCCATTGCTCGTCGCTGGAGGTGCCTGCCTGCGATGAGCCCGCAGGCACGGCGAGTTCGGGAGCATCGTCGATGAAGCGGGCTTCGGCATCGACGATCCAGCCTGCATCCCGATGACTGGTTGCGGCTGGCTTGTCGTGGGGTGTGGGCGCACTTTGGCCTCGCAGCGTGCGCTGAATCAGCTCGGTGGCTTCCAGCAGATGGCCGGTGCGCGTCAGGCGTGTCGCCTCGCCCAGCATGTCTTGAAAAAGCTGTTTCATGGAATGGTTCTCAGGTAATGCGGCCGGCCAGAGCGGCACGAACGGCGGGGCTGGCCTGGAGCGCTCCCAGCACCGTGATGGATTCGATGGTTTCGGCGGCAAGCTGCGCAGACACGTCCTGCGCGATGCTGGCCAGGCCCAACACGCGGATCTGCAGCTTTTCCCCGGCAGCCTGCACCCGCATGAGATCGGCCTGGGAGAAATGCTGCATCCCCAGGACCAGCATCTTGCGGGCGACGACCTGTTGCACCGCGTCCGCATGGCTGCGCAGGTGATTGCGTATCGCTGTGCGGATGAAATCGCTGCGGTTGGCGTAGAAGCTTTCGGCGACCAGCAGGTCGATCTGGCCCAGGTCGACATAGCCCAGATTGATGGTGAGCTTCTCGGATTCGCTCACGCGAGGGTTGGAGGTGGTTGTGTTTGCGGCCATGGAACATCCTTATGCCATCCATATGGATGGTTTGTGGATGGTTTCAAGGCCTGGCGTTGCAATTTGACGCGGCGCGTCGTGGGGTATCCGGCGGACGGCGCTGCAGCGTGTGAGTTGCAATCATTGCCCTGTCACGTCTGAGCCGTAAGGTGGCGGAGCCGGGCACGGCGTCCGGCGTTCCTTGGTCATGCGACAGGAGGCTTCATGCCAGACTTGCAGGCAGGCTTGCCGAGCGGCACGAGCGTTTGGTGCCAGCCCGGCGAGCGGTTCAATACCTGGAGTCATCTGGCAGCCCTGCTCGTGGGCGTGGTGGCCAGTGTGGGCCTCATCTGCGAAACGGTGGCCGGCGGCGATGCGCGCAAGATTGCGGGCTCTGTGGCGTTTGGCCTCTCTCTGGCGGCGCTGTTCGGTGCCTCGGCCCTCTTTCATGGCTGCACCGGGGCACGCAAGCGTTTTTGGCAGCGCGTCGACCACGCCTGCATCTACCTGCTGATTGCCGGCAGCCACACGCCCTTTGCCTTGATGGCGCCCTCTGGCTTGTGGGCTTGGTCCTTGCTTGCCGGTGTATGGGCGCTCGCATTGCAGGGCGCGATACGTGCACTTGGTTTCGATTCGCCGCCGCGCCTGTCCCTGTACATCAGCCTCGGCTGGCTCAGCTTGGGGGGCGCGGTGCCGATGGCCTTGCACCACGGTGCGCAGACCCTGGCCTGGCTGCTCGCGGGCGGACTGCTCTATTCGGCAGGAACGGTGTTCTACCGAAGCCTTTCGAGCATGCGCCATTCGCATGGCATCTGGCACCTGTTCGTGGTTGCCGGCAGCGCCTGCCATACCGTCGCGGTGGTCGGTTTGCTGGCCTGAAGCGAGGGCTCGTGCTGGCGGCGCTGCGTTGGACGCTTTGGATTCTGTTAGACAAAAGCCCCTGGCTCTTTCGAACCAGGGGCTTGAATCATTTGGTCGGAGCGGCGGGATTCGAACTCGCGACCCTCTGCTCCCAAAGCAGATGCGCTACCAGGCTGCGCTACGCTCCGACTAAAACGCTATTGTAGCGTCAAAAAAATGGGTATTTTCGCAATGTGCGAATTTTCTGTTCAACGCGATCCAGGGCCGGGGCCACGGTTGGCCAGGTGGCGGAAGGTGATGCGGCCCTTGGTGAGGTCGTAGGGCGACATCTCCAGCGATACCTTGTCGCCAGCCAGGATGCGGATATGGTGCTTGCGCATCTTGCCGCCGGTGTAGGCGATCAGCTGGTGTCCATTTTCCAGCGTCACACGAAAGCGAGAGTCAGGCAGGACTTCCGTGACGGAGCCTTGCATTTCAATCAGTTCTTCTTTGGCCATGTGTTCAATCTCTTAGGTCTGGGTCGGTTGCGGCACTCATTTGTCGGAACCACGAAAACCTTGCCTGGCCCACAGAACATGGGGTACGTGGTCAGGCTGAAAAGGCTGTGGATGTTCTGCGCAAAAGGCGCAGACCGGACAGAGGACCAGGTCACAACGGTGTCGCAAAGACGAAGCCCGGCAACACCTAAACTTCCTGATTCTACAGTGTTGTATTCGTCGCCGTGCGGGCGGTGCTCAAAGCGGCCATCGTACGCAAAACACAGGTCGGATTCGTGCTGGGACGGCGAGGCTTTTGTCATCCGCGTGTGATGAGATGGCCTCGAAAAACGTGCGCGAGGCTTTGGGGTGGTCCGGCCAGGGTTGAAGGCCGCGGTGGCCGAGGAGGGGCGATGGTCGCGGGTTGGCTAGAATCCGCCCACAGCTTCTATTACTTTTATAGCAAAACCTCGATGTCTGATCGACTTGCCGTTCTCTCCCAGTATCTTTTGCCCAAGCAGGCGCTGACTGCCGTCATGGGGCGCCTGGCCCAGGCGCGTGCGGGTGACCTGACCACGGCAGTCATCCGTCGCTTCATTGCACGCTATGGCGTGGACATGTCGGAGGCGGCCGATTCCGATCCTGCGGCCTATGCCAGCTTCAACGAGTTCTTCACGCGGGCGCTCAAGCCCGGTGTGCGGCCGCTGGCTTCGGCTGACTGGGTTTGTCCGGTGGATGGCGCCATCAGCCAGATCGGCGCCATCGAGGGCGAGCAGATCTTCCAGGCCAAGGGGCACAGCTACAGCGCCACGGCGCTGGTCGGCGGCGATGCGCAGCTGGCGCGGCAGTTCGACAACGGGCATTTCGCCACCATTTACCTGAGCCCGCGCGACTATCACCGCATCCACATGCCCTGTGCCGGCCGGTTGCGTCGGATGATTTATGTGCCCGGCGAACTGTTCTCGGTCAACCCGGTCACGGCGCGCGGCGTGCCGGGCCTGTTTGCGCGCAACGAGCGCGTGGTCTGCGTCTTCGATACGGACCACGGTCCCATGGTGCTGGTGCTGGTGGGGGCCACCATCGTGGGCAGCATGGGAACGGTGTGGCACGGCATCGTCAATCCGCCGCGGCCCGGCCGCATCCAGGACTGGCGCTACGACGACCAGTCCATCGTCCTGGGCCAGGGCGAGGAAATGGGGCGCTTCCAGCTGGGCTCCACCGTCGTCATGCTGTTTCCCGCATCGGCAGGGCTGCGCTTCAACGCGCAGTGGACACATGCCGCGTCCGTGCGCCTGGGCCAGAAGATGGCCGGGCGCGGCGAGGCCTGAGTCTCGAAGGATCGTCGATGAAAAACCGGGCCCAGGCCCGGTTTCCTGTCAAAGAATCCAGCTCAAGGCTTCAGGGCGCCGCTGTGTGGTGAACATCGAGGGTGCGATGCTCAGCCGCTCTGGCCTGACGGGGTCTTCATGGCCGACCAGATAGACCATCAGTTCACGGCGGCGCAGTATGACGTGGCTGACCTTCTCGGCCTTCCCGTTCTGTGTGACCTGCGTGCCCGGGCGGAACAGCGGCATCTGGAAGGTGAAGCTGCGCGGATCGGCCGGTGGCGCGACGGCAGTGCTGGGAGGGGCTTCTAGAGTGGCAACCATAGGCTTGATGTGCATGAGTGGACGCTGCCCACCTTATCGGCACTGCCGCGCCGAACTGTAGGGTCGCCGGGCGGCGAACACCAAGCTCAGGCGTCCGGATGGGAAACGCCGAGGATGGCGTGCAGCCGTGCGCTGGTCGTCGTGTACTGCAGCAGCGGTTTCTCGCCCTGCAGGTACTCGGCGGCGGCAAAGGCCGCCATGGTGGCTTCGTGGAAGCCGCACAGGATCAGCTTGTGCTTGCCCGGGTAGCTGACGATGTCGCCAATCGCATAGATGCCTGGCGCATCGGTGGCCTGGGTTGCAGGGTTCACCAGCAGCTGCTTGCGCTCCATGGCCAGGCCCCATTCGGCGACCGGGCCCAGGCGGGGGGAGATGCCCAGGCAGACGACCAGTTGCTGCGCCGCCAGTTCATGCTCCTGCCCTTCGCCATCCATCCACTGCACGGCACGCAGCAGGCCTGAGTCGGCATGCAGTTGCGTGATCTGGCCGATCACCACGCGGATTGCGCCGCTGTCGCGCAGCTCCTGCAGGCGCTCCAGCAATGGCGCCGAAGCCTGGAAGGCGTCGCGGCGGTAGAGCAGGCAGGTGGTCTGGGCCTTGTCGGCGCAGGCAATGGCCGCGGCCACGGCCTCTTCGTCGCCACCGTGGACGATGGCGGTCCGGCCGCGCACCATGTCCAGATCGGCGGGATGGTAGTGGAGCTGGCCTGCAGCCAGCAGCTCCACGCCGGGCACCTTCAGCGCCTTGGGCACAAAGGCGCCCACGCCAGCCGCAATGAAGACGCTGCGCGCATGCAGTTCAAGGCCTTGCGAGGTCTGCGCCAGCCAGCGGCCATCGTCCATGCGCTGCAGCTGGGCGACCTGCTGGGAAAGGTGCAGTTGCGCGACCATGGGCGCGACCTGCCGCTGCAGCAACTGGACCAGTTCATGGCCCGTGCACACCGGAATGCCGGGAATGTCGTAGATGGGCTTGTCGCCGTACAGCTGCGCGCACTGCCCGCCCACATGGGGCAGGGCATCGACGACATGGCAGCGGATGCCTTGCAGCCCCAGCTGGAACACCTGGAACAGGCCCGCCGGGCCTGCGCCTATGACGAGGGCATCGGTCTGGATCGGTTGCGCGCCGGAGGTGTCTTGCATGGGCTGCGCGGCTTCAGCGTTCGAGCTGGTCCAGCTTGCCGGGCTTGCCGTTCCAGTCGTCGGCGTCGGGCAGCGAGGCCTTGCGCTTGGTGATGCTCTTCCAGCCCTTTTCCAGCGACAGCTCGGCATTGAGCTTGATGAAGGCGAGCTGGTCGGCGGGGACGTCTTCCTCGGCAAAGATGGCATTGGCCGGGCATTCGGGAATGCACACGGCGCAATCGATGCACTCGTCAGGATCGATCACGAGGAAGTTGGGGCCTTCGCGGAAGCAGTCCACGGGGCAGACATCCACACAATCTGTGTATTTGCACTTGATGCAGTTTTCGGTGACGACGTGAGTCATGGGAGTCTTTTATTTGCGGTGTGAATGTCGGTATCAACCCGGGATTCTAGAATTTTTCGGAACACGGTCCTGCACATGCAAGAGATTCTGGCGCGGACTGCTGCGGTTTTCTGAAAGCCCACGAGCCGGCATGTGCCGGCTCGCGAAGCGGGACTGTCCAGTTGCTCAATCCAGCAGTGCAGCGCCTGCGGTAGCGTGGCTGGCCGTGTCCACGAGGATCAGCGCACCCAGCTGGCGGGCCTGGGCGAAGGGCGCCGCGGGAATGCTTTCCTGCAGCAGCAGCTCCACGCGGCCGATGGCGTTGGGCTCCAGCTGGGTGGCCTCTTCCTGGGCCAGCGTGTGGATGTTCAGGCGGTGCACCACGCGGCGGGCCTTGGCCTTGATCCAGCGGTGGCCGTGCAGCGCCAGGTAGGTGCGGCCGGGGACCAGCGGCTGCTCGTCCATCCAGGCCACGGTGGCGGTCAGCTCGCGCTGGCTGGGCCATGCCGGCTGTGTCCCGGGGGCATCGAAGTCGTCGTCTGCCACTGCTGCCGCAGCCACCGGGGCGGCGACGATCCAGTCGCCGCGCGAGACATCGACCTCGCGGTCCAGCGTGATGCCGGCCGACAGGCCTGCGTCGATGGAGCCGGGAACGCGGGCATGGTCCAGCACCTGGGCAATCACGGCCTGCTGGCCGCTGGGCAGGATCTGCACGGCGTCGCCCACGCGTGCGCGGCCTGCGGCCACGCGGCCCCAGAACACGCGGCGGCCCTGGCTGGTATCGGCCGAGGACGAGAATTTCTCCACCCACTGCACGGGGAAGGCCAGCGCCAGGCCGGTGTCGGTCGGCGTGTTGGGCAACTGCTCCAGCAGTTGCAGCAGGCTGGGACCGTCGTAGCCGGCCCAGCCGGGCTCGGCGTTGACCACGTTGAAGCCCTTGAGGGCCGAGACGGGCACGGTGGCCGCGGAGGCGATGCCGGCCTCGGCCGTGAAGCGCTGCAGCGCGCCACGGATGTGGACGAAGGCCAGTTGCGGGTCTTCGACGGCGTCGAGCTTGTTGACGGCAAACACCAGCGAGTGCACGCGCAGCAGGTGGGCCAGCAGGCTGTGGCGGCGCGTCTGCGGCAGCAGGGTGAGCTGCGGGTTCTTCCAGTCGAGCTTGGTGGCATCGACCAGCACCACGGCGGCGTCGGCGCTGCTGGCGGCGGTGACCATGTTGCGCGTGTACTGCTCATGGCCCGGCGCGTCGCCGATGATGAACTTGCGGCTTTCGGTGGCGAAGTAGCGGTAGGCCACGTCGATGGTGATGCCCTGCTCGCGCTCGGCCGACAGGCCGTCGGTCAGCAGCGCCAGGTCGGTCTCGCCGCTCTTGGTGACGCCGGCGAGCTGGTCCTGGAGCACGGCACGCGTGTCCACCAGCAGGCGGCCGATCAGCGTGCTCTTGCCGTCGTCGACGGAGCCGCAGGTGATGAAGCGCAGGGCCGAGGCGTTGGAGGCCTCGGTGGCGGGGGAATCCGCAACGGCTGCGCCGGCGGCAATGCTTGCGGTGGTCATCAGAAATATCCGTCCTTCTTGCGCTTTTCCATGGAGGCTTCGCTGGTCTTGTCGTCCATGCGTGTGGCGCCGCGCTCGCTGACATCGGCGGCCAGGGTTTCGAGCACGATGTCGGCCGCCGTGGCGGCATCGCTTTCCACGGGGCAGGTGCAGGTGATGTCGCCCACGGTGCGAAAGCGCACGTCGCGCACCACGACTTCCTCGCCGTCACGCGGCGGTGTGAGTTCGGTCACGGGCACCAGCAGGCCGCGGCGTTCCACCACTTCGCGCTTGTGCGTGTAGTAGATGCTGGGCAGGGCGATCTGCTCGCGCTCGATGTATTGCCACACGTCGAGTTCGGTCCAGTTGCTGATGGGGAACACGCGGAAGTGCTCGCCGGGCGCCAGACGCGTGTTGAACAGCGTCCACAGTTCGGGGCGCTGTGCCTTGGGCTGCCATTGGCCGAAGCTGTCGCGGTGGCTGAAGATGCGTTCCTTGGCGCGGGCCTTTTCCTCGTCGCGGCGCGCGCCGCCGATCAGGGCGTCGAAGCGGAATTCATCGATGGCCTCCAGCAGCGTCACCGACTGGTGCACGTTGCGGCTTTCGCCCGGATGGGCCAGGCGCACGGTGCCGCGTGCCATGGAGTCCTCGACGCTGCGCACGATGAGTTCGGCGCCGAGCTCCTTGGCGCGCAGGTCGCGGAAATCGGTCACTTCCGGGAAGTTGTGGCCGGTGTCGATCATCAGCAACGGGTAGGGGATGCGGCCCTTGCCGAAGGCCTTTTCGGCGCAGCGCAGCATGACCAGCGAGTCCTTGCCGCCCGAAAACAGCAGGGCGGGGCGCTCGAAGGCGGCGGCCACTTCGCGCAGCACGAAGATGGTTTCCTCTTCAAGGGCGTCGAGGTGGCGGTTGCTGAGATGGCTCAGCACGGAGGTGTCCACACGGGCGTTCATTTCTTGGTTTCCAATCAAATCGGTGTCAAACGCTGTCGTTTCACTTCTTGGCGTGCAGCCCGCATTCCTTGGCCGCTTCGTCCTCCCACCACCAGCGGCCGGCGCGGAAGTCTTCGCCAAGGCTGACGGCGCGCGTGCAGGGTGCGCAGCCGATGCTGGGATAGAACTGGTCGTGCAGCGGGTTGTAGTCCACGCCATGGCTGGCGATGTAGTGCCAGACATCGCCCTGGGTCCAGTCGGTCAGCGGGTTGAACTTGGTCAGGCCCTTGGTCTCGACCTCGCTGCGGTCCACGGCGGGCACGTCGGCGCGGGCATTGGACTGCTCGCGGCGCAGGCCCGTGATCCAGGCGCTCTTGCCGGCCAGCGCACGCGCCAGCGGCTCCATCTTGCGCACGCCGCAGCAGGCCTTGCGCAGCTCGATGCTGCGGTACATGGCGTCCTGGCCGTTGTCGCGGATGAAGTGGATCACCGATTCGAGCTGCGGCCGGTAGACCTTGACGCTCAGGCCGGGCAGCGACTGGGTGCGCTCCAGCAGGGCCAGGGTCTCGGTGTGCAGCGCGCCGGTGTCCAGCACGAAGACGGGGATGTCCAGGCCCAGGCGGTGGATGATGTCGGTGATCACCACATCCTCGGCGCCCAGGCTGGAGGCCTGCGTCACGGCCTCGGCGCCCAGCGCCGCTGCCTCGCGCAGCAAGGCCTCGGTGGCGGCCAGCTTGTCGGCAAAGCCGCTGCTGGCACGGCCGTTGACCTCGGTGGCCTTGGCCGATGCCTGTCGCGACAGAAAGCTTTGCGCACCCATGTCAGGCCGCCTTGACGAAGTGAGGCTCGGGATGGACGGCATCACCCTGGTAGAAGCCGTGGAAGCGGTCCAGCTGGCGCTGGGCATCGGAGATGTCCACGCCTTCGCGCAGCACGGCCACGTCGAAGCCGCAGCGCTGCATCTGCACCAGCTGGTCGATCAGCACGTCGCCCGTGGCGCGGATTTCGCCCTGGAAGCCCAGGCGCTTGCGCAGCAGGCGGGCCTGGCTGAAGGCGCGGCCGTCGGTGAACTTGGGAAAGTTGAGGTCGATGCGCTGCACGCCGGTCAGGTCCAGCGTGAAGGGGTCGGCGTCATTGGCCGGGGCGATGACAGTCTGCTGGCCTTCGGCCGGGCTTTGGTGCTCGTGGGCGGCGATGATTTTCATGGGGATCTCCTGCGGCTCTCACCTGGGGTCAGGCGGCCGCTTCCTCGGTGTGCTTGGCGGGGTGGCGGGCTGCATTGCCGGCGGCCTTGAACGGTTCGATGCCCACGCGGCGCACGGTGGCGATGAAGGTCTCGAAACGGCCGCCTTCGCTTTGGCGCTGTTCGCGGTAGGTGGCCAGCAGGGCCTCGATCACGCCGGGCACTTCGGCGGCGCTGAACGAGGGGCCGATGATCTTGCCGGGCGTGGCCGGGCCGGACAGGTGGGAGCCGTCGGCGCCGCCCAGCGTGATCTGGTACCACTCCTTGCCGTCCTTGTCCACGCCCAGGATGCCGATGTGGCCGCTGTGGTGGTGGCCGCAGCTGTTGATGCAGCCGCTGATGTGCAGGTCGATCTCGCCCAGGTCCCACAGCTCGTCCAGGTCCTGGTAGCGCTCGGTGATGGCCTCGGCAATGGGCAGGGAGCGTGCATTGGCCAGCGAGCAGAAGTCGCCGCCGGGGCAGGCGATCATGTCGGTCAGCAGGCCGATGTTGGGCTTGGCCAGGCCCAGGGCCTTGGCCGCCTTGTACAGCTGGGGCAGCTGGTCGCGGCGCACCCAGGGCAGCAGCAGGTTCTGCTCGTGGGTGACGCGCATCTCGCCGGCCGAGAACTGGTCGGCCAGCGCGGCGGCGGCATCCATCTGGTCGGCCGTGGCGTCGCCGGGCGCGTAGCCCAGGCGCTTGAACGACAGCAGCACGGCGCGCAGTTGCGGGTGGCGGTGCGGGCGCACGTTGCTGATCAGCCAGCGGCCGAAGTCCTTGTCTTCCTCGGCGGCCGTGCGGAGCAGGGCCAGGGTCTCGGCCTCGGCATTGGCGGGCGACAGGTCCAGCTCGGGCTCGCGGAAATTGGCGGCCACGCGGTCGTACTCGGCTTGCGTGATGGTGTGGGGACCACCCTCGACCTCGACGATCTGGCGGAATTCCTCATCGACCTGGTCGATGAAGTTCTGGCCCTCGGACTTCACGAGGATCTTGATGCGCGCCTTCCAGGCGTTGTCGCGGCGGCCGTAGCGGTTGTAGACGCGGATCACGGCTTCCAGGTAGTTCATCAGCTGGTTCCAGGGCAGGAACTCGCGCAGCACCGGGCTGATGGTGGGCGTGCGGCCCATGCCGCCGCCCACGCGCACCTTGAAGCCCAGCTCGCCAGCCTCGTTCTTGAGCAACTGCAGGCCCACGTCGTACCAGCCCAGCGCGGCGCGGTCTTCCTCGGCGCCGCTGATGGAGACCTTGAACTTGCGCGGCAGGAAGCTGAACTCGGGGTGCAGCGTGCTCCACTGGCGCAGGATTTCGGTGAAGGGGCGGGGGTCGGCGATCTCGTCGATGGCAATGCCCGCCAGCGCGTCGCTGTTGATGTTGCGGATGCAGTTGCCGCTGGTCTGGATGCCGTGCAGGTTCACGCTGGCCAGCAGGTCCATCACGTCGGCGGCCTTGGACAGCGGAATCCAGTTGTACTGCACGTTGGTGCGCGTGGTGAAGTGGCCGTAGCCGAACTTCAGGTCGGAGCCGATGCGGCGGCCGTCGTGCAGGGGAATGTCGCCCAGCTTGGCCTGGGTGGCGCGGGCCTCGGCCAGCAGGGCGGCGTCGGGCTGGTCGTACTCGCGGGCCACGCGGGCCAGCACGCGCAGCTGGGCGCTGGACAGCTCGCCATAGGGAACGGCCACGCGCAGCATGGGCGCGTAGCGCTGCACATACCAGCCGTTTTGCAGGCGCAGGGGCTTGAACTCATCCTCCGAGAGCTTGCCGGCCTGCCAGCGTTCGAGCTGGTCACGGAACTGCTCGGCGCGCAGGCGGATGAACTGTTTGTCGAATTCGGTGTATTGGTACATGGCGCTTCGGATGTGGGGTCTTCGACTGCCGCCAGTGGCGGCGGTGCAGGGGTTCATTGCGTGGCACCGAGGCACTTGCGGGAAACGCGCGCAGAACCCTGCATGGACGGAAATGTAAGCAATGGCCTTATAGAAGCAAACGATTGTTTTGTCCTGCAAGTATGTGGATATGGATATAAGTGAATGGCAGCAGGCTTTGTGGGGCTGGGCATGTCAAACGCATGAGTGGCCGATATGCTTTCCGGCCAGAGGGAGGATTTCAGAATGCGAAACCGTTGTGCCGCCATCGGGCTGGCCTTGGCATTGGCAACTGCTGCTCAGGCGCAGGCCCAGAAGCCGGCACCGCCGCCGTCCCCGTTGTCAGCAGCGCACACAGCTGACACGCCTGAATCCGACGATTCCGCACGGGAATCAGCCTGGGATGCGTATCTGCATCGCGTGGCGGCGCAGTTGGCCGGTTCCGGCAGCGGGCGCGATCTGGCCTTTGCGGCCATCCTGATCAATCTGTCGCCCCGCGACAAAAGCGCTGTCAGCCAGGCCGAGGGCTGGCGCCAGGACGCGCTGGAGCGGGCAGGGCAGGATGCGCTGGCCTATCAACTGCTGGCCTCCAAGGCCCCTGAGGACGAAGGCGAAGTGCGCTCCGAGGCTGCCCGCCGCTGGCTGGCGCTGGAGCCCAGCAATTTCTCTGCGCTGATGCAGCAGGCGCTGGGACCGCAGGAACTGCTGGTTGCAGCGCGCGAAAGCCGCTACGCGGACCTGCACATGTATGACGGCGTGCGCTGGATGCAGTCCGCTTTGCTGCGCCATCCGCCCACGGCACAGGAGCTGCAGGCGCTGGGTGGCAGTCCGAACTACCGGCTCGAGGAAGGCGCGGTGATCACTGCAATAGGTATCTGGACAGCCTTTCCCTTGACGGGCTACAAGACGCTGCTGGATACCTGCAAACCCGAAGCGATGGGCAAAACCCCGGCGCGCGAGGCCGACTGCCTGCATGTAGCCCACCTGCTGACGCAGCGCTCATCGACCGTGCTGGACGAGGGCTTTGGGCTGGCGATTCAACGCCGGCTGGCCAAAACCCCGACCGAGCGCGCCGCGGCCCAGGCCCGGCGCCGCCAGTTGGAGTGGCTGATGCAAGCGTCCGCCCCGCTCGGCATGCAGGACGGAGGAGCCCGGTTTGCCCGGCTGCTGGCCGATCCTTCCATCCACAGCGAGCAGCAATTGCTGCAGCGCTTGCTCAAGGATGCAGGCCGGCCCTTGACGCCGCCGCCGTGCTGGAAGTGGCGCCCGCCCAGACCTTAGGGATTGCCGGCAGCCGCGCCGCCACCGCCGCCTCGCTCACCCCATAGAGCGCAGCGAGCGCGGCCGGTGTCGCCACTTGCGCCGCCGCACCGCAGGCCTGCAGGCCGCCGCGGCCCAGCAGGGCGATGCGGTCGGCCACCTGCAGCGCATGCTCGGGCTGGTGGGTGGACAGCAGCACGGCCATGCCGCGTGCACGCAGCGCGGCAATCTGGTCCAGCACGCGGATCTGGTTGCCGAAGTCCAGGCTGGCCGTGGGCTCGTCCATGACCAGCAGCGCGGGCTCCTGGGCCAGGGCGCGTGCGATCAGCACCAGCTGGCGCTCGCCGCCGCTCAGCTCGGTGTAGGGACGCAGCGCCAAATGGGCGATGCCCAACTGCTCCAGGCAGCCCAGCGCCAGGGCACGGTCGGCACTTGAAGGCCGTGCCAGCGCAGGCAGGCGCGCGGCACGGCCCATGAGCACCATGTCCAGCGCTTCGAAGCCGAAGACGCCGGCCTGAGCCTGGGGCACATAGCCCACGCGCCGCGCAAACTCGGCACGCGGCCAGCTGTGCACGGGCTGGCCCTGCACGCGCACCTCTCCGGCCAGCGGCGCCAGCAGGCCCAGCACGGTGCGGAACAGCGTGGTCTTGCCGCAGCCGTTGGGGCCCAGCAGGCACAGCACCTCGCCTGCGGTGATGGCCAGGTCCAGCCCCTGGCTGACGCGCCGGCGCCCATGGCCCGTGGCCAGGGCCAGCGTCTGCAGCACGGGTGGGGCCTGCACTTCAGTCATTGCGCCCCGTGCGCGACAGCAGGTAGAGAAAGAAGGGCGCGCCGACCAGGGCCGTGAGAATGCCCAGCGGCAGCTCGATGCGTGCCGCGCTGCGCGCCAGGGTGTCGGCCGCCACCACGAAGCCCGCGCCCAGCAGCGCCGAGGCCGGCAGCAGGCGCACGAAATTGGGGCCGACCAGCAGGCGCGCCACATGCGGCACCACCAGCCCCACCCAGCCGACGATGCCGGCCAGCGACACGGCCGCCGCCGTGCCCAGCGTGGCACAGGCCACCAGCAGCAGGCGCAGGCGTGCCACGGGCACGCCCAGGGCCAGCGCCTCCTCGTCGGGCAGGCCCAGCAGGTTGATGCGCCAGCGCAGCAGCATCAGGGGCAGCAGGGCGCACAGCATCACGGGTGCCGTGGCACCCAGCTCGGGCAGGGTCACGGCGCTCAGGCCGCCCATGAGCCAGAAGGTGATGGATGGCAGCTGCGTATTGGGATCGGCCAGCGTCTTGACCAAGGCAATGCCCGCGCCCAGCAGCGCGCCCAGCGCAATGCCGGCCAGCACCAGAACCAGCACCGGGTCATGGCGGCGCACGCTGGTGCTGATGGCCACCACCACGGCCACGGCGGCCAGCCCGCCGCCAAAGGCCAGAGCCTGAACGGCCGCCATGGACCAACCCAGGAAGATGCCCAGCACCGCGCCCAGGCCGGCACCGGCCGAGACGCCCAGGATGTCGGGCGAGACCAGCGGGTTGCGGAACATGCCCTGGTAGGCTGCGCCTGCCGCCGCCAGCGTGGCGCCCACGGCCAGGCCTGCGGCGATGCGCGGCAGGCGGATGTTCCAGAGCACGGTCTCGGCGCTGGCGGACAAGGGTGAGGCAGTGCCCGTGGCGCGCGCCAGAAGCGACTGCCATAGCTGCTGCGGCGCGATGGAGAACTGACCCACCGCCAGTGCCCACAGCAGCACGGCGGCCAGCAAGGCCAGTGCGAGCACCCACCCCAGGCGGCGGCCTGTGGCAGGCATCAACGCGCAGTCTCCATCAGCCTGCCCAGCGCTGCGGGCGACAGGTCGGCGCCGTAGAACAGGCGGTAGAAGTCGCGCACCTCGCGTTCCAACGGCGGCAGTCCCTGCAGGGCCGGCGCCTGCGGGTGGAGTTTTTCCAGCAGCCAGCGCACACCGATCAGCCGGTTGACGCCGGGCGGACCATCCAGCCAGCCGAAGGGCCAGACCGGCGCGCAGTGCACGCGGCCCGAGCGCACGGCGGCCACGCCGCGCCACAGCGGGTCCTGGCGCATGCGCTCGGCAAGGCCGGGTTCCTGCGTGACGATGACCTGCGGGTCCCAGGCCAGGATCTGCTCCATGGACACGCGCGTGAGCCCGCCACGCCCTGCATCGGCGGCCACATTGCGCCCGCCCGCATATTCGACGGCTTCCACATTGATGGAGCCAGCCAACCCTGTTTCCAGCCCATTGGCGCTGCGCGCGAAATGTACGCGCGGGCGCTCGGCCGGTGCCAGGCCCTGGGTGGCACGCTGCGCCAGCGCCGCCACGGCATCGGCATGGCGGGCCAGGGTTTCGCCACGTGCGGCCTCGCCCAGCAGGGCGCCGACCTCGCGCAACTGGCGTGCGTGGTCGGCCAGCGAGCCCTGGATCAGCACGCAGGGCAGGCCGGTCTGGCGCGCCAGCCGCTCGGTGGCCGAGATATAGGTGGCATCGGCCGTGCCGGCGTCCAGCACCAGGTCGGGCTGCAGCTTCAGCAGCGACTCCAGCGGCATGGTGCTGCCGCGCCCGGACAGGCGGCCCAGGTGCGGCAGCGCCTGCAGCGTGGGCCCCAGATAGGCTCGCGAGACATCGTCCAGCTGCTGGGGCCAGCCCAGCAGCTTGTGCGGTGCCAGCGTGGCCACCAGCACGCCTGCGGGGGGGCCGGCCGCGAATACGCGGCGCAGCCTGGCAGGGTCCGGCATCTGTCCCATGCGGGCGGCAATCGTGGTTGCCTGGGCATGGCCGGGAACAAGCGCCGATGAGGCCAGTGCCGCCATGGCCTGGCCCAGCCAGCGGCGGCGGGTGAACAGAAGATCGGTCATGAAAGTCAGGGGATGGGGCTGGCGCAGCCACGGCGCTCAAGCTGTGCCTGGCACCATTGCTCGATCTGCACCTCATCGGCTGCCAGCTCGGCATGCAGGCTGCCGGTGTACCTGCGCCAGTCTTCAAGATGGCGGGCCGCGACGGCCGTGAGCACGGGCGTGCCGGCTTCGACAAAGGCC
The DNA here is from genome assembly GCF_055797465.1 of Delftia sp. PX-1. Classification (NCBI taxonomy): domain Bacteria; kingdom Pseudomonadati; phylum Pseudomonadota; class Betaproteobacteria; order Burkholderiales; family Comamonadaceae; genus Delftia; species Delftia sp. PX-1. The sequence continues at coordinate 4,663,471 of NZ_CP184763.1, read as the reverse complement.
GCGAATTCGGCGGCAAAGCCCTGGCCCGAGGCCTCGACGATGCCGAAGCGGTTGATCACCACCAGATCCACGCCATCGTCCAGCGCCTGGCGCAGCACGGCGCTGGCCTGGGCCAGGGCCTGGGGGTTGAGGCTGCAGGCGCGCGAGGCGCAGCCCAGGTCCTGGGACAGCTCGAATTGGCGGTCACTGCGCAGGTCGAACAGCTGCATGCGCTTGTTGCCGTTGGCATAGCGGTCCTGGCGATGCACCAGGCCGCCCACGCGCCAGCCCGCGCCTTGCAGGCGGCGTGCCACGCGTTCGAGCAGCAGCTCCATTGCATGCTCGTCGTCGGGATGGACCAGGGCGGCCAGGGGCAGGGTGGTGAAGGGCGGGTTCATGGCATGCAGGTTGATGCGTATCAATGGGGCTGTTGTACTCCTGCCCGACCCCGGTGTCGTTGACCATGGGCAGCTTGGCTGGACCCGGAGCGCAGGCAGACGTGGGCGGGCGCTTCGCGCCAGGTCCGCTCCTCAGAAGCGATAGCCCAGGTTGACATACCAGCTGCGGCCCGGCATGGGCAGGCCGTCATCGAACTGGTACCACTTGTCGCCGATATTGGCCACGCCAAAGTCCACGGTGATGTCGCTGCGCGGCTTGTAGCGTGCACGCAGGTTGGCAATGCCGTAGCCGGGCAGCTTGAGCGTCTGCAGCTGGCCGCTGCCCGACAGCGGCACGTAGCGGCCCTTCTCGGTCTCGACCTCAGCATTGAATTCCCACTGCGCCAGCGGACGCCACTGGACACCGGCCAGCAGGCGGTGGCGCGGCGTGTGGGTCAGCGTGATGCTGGAGTCGCTGGTGTTGCGGCGGTTCAGGTAGGTGTAGCCGGCGTTCACGCCCCATTGCGCCGACAGTTGCTGGGCCAGGGACAGCTCCATGCCGATGTTGCGCGTGCGCCCCACGTTCTGCGCCTGGTTGCAGGTGGTGCCGCCGCATTCGGCCGAGGCCACGACCACGGTCTGGATCTGGTTGCGCACGCGGCTGTAGAACAGCGCGGCCTGGCCCTGGCCGCCCTGCCAGGGTGAGCCGCTGACGCCCAGCTCCAGGTGGTTGGCGGTCTCGGGCTGCAGGTCGGGGTTGGCCAGGGCCGTGCCCATGCGTGCCGAGTAGCGGTCCTTGATGGTGGGAAAGCGCGTCTTGTGCGAGGCGATGAAATACGCCTCGCTGCCACCGCCCAGCGCATAGCCGAGCTTGGCCACGCCATTGGTGGCGCTGGCCGAGCCCGTGGGCCACTGGTAGACCTCGCGCGCATCGCGCTGGTCGTGGCTGAGCGCCAGGTTCAGGCTCCAGCGCTCGGCCAGGGAGATCGTGTCCTCGACCACCAGGGAGCGCGTCACGTCGCGGTAGTGCTTGCTGGGGTCCTTGGCCGAGGCAGCGTCGGTGTGCTCGTCGATCTTGTAGTGCGCGCCCAGGCGCAGCGCATGGCCCTTGAAACTGTAGTTGGCCCACTCGACGCTGGCGCCCTGGCTCATGTCCTTGTAGCTGCTGGTGGGGTCATGGCGCGAGTAGCTCGCGTCCGTGTACATGTCCAGGCCGTTTTGGTAGGTGTCGTGGTAGATGCGTGTCTTGAGCAGGTTGTCGGCATTGATGCGCGTGGTGCTCAGAAAGTACACGCTGTCCTTGTCCCAATAGGGCCAGCGCCAGTAGCGGATGACGTTCTTGCCCGTGGCGCTGCCGGTGTACACGGGGTTGCCCTTCTCGCCTTCCTGGCGCACATAGCCCAGCGCGTATTCGTCCGTGGCATTGGGCGTGAGGCCCAGCTTGAACGACAGCCGCCTGTCCGTGCGGTAGGCGTTGTCGCGGTAGTTGCCCGTGTCGGTGGGCTGCTTCTTGAAGTCCTTGAAGCCCTTGGGCAGCGGAAAACTGTCCGCGTCCAGGTAGGAGGCGCCAAGCTGGTAGTACCAGGAGCCCAGATTGCCGCCCAGGTTCACGGCGGCCTTGCGTTCGCCGCCTGCGCCTGCGCCGATGCGCGCATCGCCCTCGACGGATTTGACCGGCTTGCGCGTGACCAGGTTGATGGCGCCGCCCAGCGTATTGGGGCCATACATCAGCGAGGCGCCAGCCTTGGCCACGCGGATCTCGGACAGGTCGAACGTGGTGAAGCGGCCGAAGTCCACATAGCCGTCATAGGGCACGTACAGCGGCACGCCGTCCACGAAGACCGGCACCTGGCGCGGATCGAAGCCGCGCAGGTAGATCATTTCCTCGTTGCGATTGTTACGCGACAGCGTGGCGCCCGGCAGCAGGCGCACGGCATCGGCCACGGTGTCTGCATTGCGCCGGCGCATCTCGGCGGCGTCCGTTCGTTGTTCATAGTTAGATATGGCGTCGCGCTCTTCACGATCATCGCGCACATCGACCGTGCCCAGCTGGAAGGTCTGCGAAGACTGTGCTGCAGACGTGCCCGATTGGGCTTGTGCCTGGGTGCTGGCGGCCAGGCCCGCAAGCAGCAGGGCGTGAGCCAGCGTGGATTGCAGGCGGAAGGCAGGGGAGGAGGCTGGGGCGCTGTAGCGGGGCTGGAGAGGCACGATTTTCGGTGGTTGTGTGAGTGGACGCGGGGCGGCTGGTTGTTTCCTTTTGAAAACAGGTTCCGGATTCTAGCGATATATACTGATAAACATAACGAGTGACAAAAAACCGTCTGCGGGAAGACTCGGGTTTTCTTTCAGGCCGTTGTGTGAATGCCCGGCCGTTCAGCAGCCGGGCGGTTCAACGGCTCAGCGCCTGCGGCCCAGGCGTTCGCTGGCCAGGGCAGCCGCCAGCTTGGCATCCAGGGGCAGCGGTTCGTCGTGCAGGCGTGCTGCCAGCAGCTCGCCGCACAGCAGCGACAGCGTGAGCCCGCGCGAGCCCATGGCCGTCAGCGCCCACAGGCCGGGAGCCTGGTCGGACACCGGTCCGACCACGGGCAGCCGGTCTGGCGAGGCCACGCGCACGGCGCCCCAGGTGGTGCGCGGTGGTGCGTCGAAGAAGCCTTGCAGGCCCTGGTAGGCACGTGGCAGCAGCTGCGCCAGCTTGGCGCCATTGGCTGCATGGGCCGCGGCCTGGTCTTCGGGACTGGGCGGCAGCGCGGTCTGGTCGCGCTCGAAGGTCGATCCCATGACCCAGCCTGGCCCGGCTGCATCGCCGGGCAGCGGCATGGCAGGCACCAGGTTGCCATGGCCGTTGACGGGAAAGGGCGGCATGGCCTGCGCGCTGGCCGGGGTGTGCACATCCCAGCTGACCTGGCCGCGAATGGGCTGCAGCGGCCAGGCGGCCTGGGCGCCCAGGCTGTGCTCCAGCAGCGCATTGGTTGCGGGGCCCAGGGCGAGAACGACCAGTTCAGCCTCGGCCAACAGATTGCCCTGTGCATCCAGGGCCTGCCAGACGGGCGCGCCACCGGCTGTGTCGGTGCGTGCAAGACGCGCCACGCAGGCGCGGCCCTGCCAGCGCACGCCGGGCAGCGCCAGTTGCGCCTGCACCAGCCGTGCCGGGCGTACCCAGCCAGCTTGCGCATGCCAGCAGGCAGGGGCGTCGGCGGGCAGGCCGGCCGCCGAGAGTTGATCGGCGCTTGCGGGCCGGCTCCAGTGGTCGCCCGGGCCGGGGGATTGCCAGTCGCGCGGCAGCCGCGGGGCGGCCTCCACGCCGTGCTCCAGCACGCCGGTATCGCACCAGTCCGTGCCCGGTTGCAGCAGGCCCTGGCCGGAGAGCATTTGCAGCTGCGCCAGGGTCAGGCGTGCGCCGTCGCGGCTCAGGCGGGACAGCAGGCTGTCATCGGGCGAGACATGGGGGCAGAACAGGCCCGCGGGCAGGGCCGAGGCGCCCGCTGCAGGCGCCTCGGCAGCATCCAGCACGGTGACCTGCCAGCCACGGCGCGACAGGCTGGCGGCGGCGGCCGCACCGGCGATGCCTGCACCCAGCACCATGCAGCGCCGTGGGGTGATGGCTTCCTGCGGCTGCGCTCCCGGCCCGCGCGGCCCACGTGGCCCGCGCGGTTGCCAGGCCGGGTCGAAGACGGCATGCAGGTTGTGGCGCTTGGGTGGGACGCCATCGACCTTGCGCACCTGAAAGCCGTGCTGTGCCAGGCCATCGCGCACCGTGCGCGCCACGCACCAGGTGGACAACTGCGTGCCGCGCCGGCAATGGCGCGCCAGCGCGCGCAGGGTATCGGCGCTCCAGAGGTCGGGGTTGAGTTCCGGCGTGAAGCCGTCCAGGTAGATGCTGTCGGCCGTGAGCTGCTGGCGCCGCAGCATGGCCTGGGCATCGCCGATGTACAGCGTCAGCAGCACGCGCCCCTGCTCGAAGGCGAGGCGGTGCACGCCGGGCAGCAGGCCCTGGAACCGGGTGGCCAGCTCCTCGGCCAGCAGGCGCAATCCTGGCTCGCGCGGCATGGCCTGGCGCATGGCGTCGGCGCTGACGGGAAAGGCTTCGGCCGAGACGAAATGCAGCAGCCTCGGGCGCCGGGGATCGGTTTTCCAGGCTTCCCAGGCCACGAGGAAATTCAGCCCGAAGCCGAAACCGGTCTCCAGGATGCGCCATTGCGGCGCATCGGCCCAGGCCGCCGGCAGGCCGCAGCCGCCCAGAAAGACATGACGGGCCTGGTCCAGGCCGCCGAGTTCGCTGTGGTAGCGGTCGCCGAAGCGCGGGCTGTAGGGCGTGCCATCGGGCAGCCAGTCAATGGGTTCGGACATGGGCAAGGGGCAGAACTACTCCTCCCAGCGCTGCTGGTAGGAGAACACGGGCAGCCGCCACTTGAAGCGGATGGCGGCCAGGCGCAGCGTGAGTCCGCCGGCAAAGCAGACGACGGTGCTGAGGTTGGAGCCCACGTCCAGCGTGCGCAGCCCCAGGAACAGCAGGCACACGGCCAGGGACACGCTGGCGTACAGCTCGCGCCGGAAGACGACCGGCACCTGGTTGCACAGCACGTCGCGCAGAATGCCGCCGCTGATGCCGGTCAGCATGCCCGACATCACCACCACCACGGGCGGGTAGCCCAGCTCCAGCGCCACGTTGCAGCCGATCAGCGAGAAGGCGATCAGCCCCATGGCGTCCAGCAGCAGAAAGACCTGCTTGAGATGGTGCATGTGGCGCGCCACGACGATGGTCAGCAGCCCGGCCGAGATGACCAGGTAGACATATTCAGGGTGCTGCGTCCAGCCGATGGGGTAGTGGCCCAGCACCATGTCGCGGATGGTGCCGCCGCCCAGCGCGGTGACGAAGGCGATCACGGCCACGCCGAAGATGTCCATGTTGCGCCGGCCCGCCGCCAGCGCGCCCGACATGGCTTCGGCCGTGATGGCCACGAGGTAGATCACCAGCATGACGGTGAACTGCGATGCCTGGAACGATTCCAGCAGGGAGACGGATGGAAGCACGGAAAACCTCGGATGAAGACCGGCCCGCGCCGCAGGGTGTGCGGCCACTGCGCCGTCCAGCGCAAGAAGGCGGGCATTGTAGGCGGTCTCTGGGCGGCGGCCGTTTGCGGCACCGCAAATGAAACCGCCCCCGGCGCGGTGCGACGGGGGCGGTGAAAGGGCACGAAGCGGCTCAGGCCGTAGGAGGCACGTAGCCGGCCGCCGCATCGGCGCCGCCGCCGAAGAAGTGGTTTTCCATCTGGCGGGCCAGGTACTGGCGGGCGCGTGCGTCGGCCAGGTTCAGGCGGTTTTCGTTGACCAGCATCGTCTGGTGCTTGAGCCAGTCGGCCCAGGCCTGCTTGCTCACGCCTTCAAAAATGCGCTTGCCCAGCTCGCCGGGGTAGGGCGGGAAATCCAGGCCTTCAGCGTCAACGCCAAGCTTGATGCAGTGAACGGTACGTGCCATGGGGAATTGAGTCCTTGTCTTGCAGAGATTCAGATGTTTTGGGAATAACAAACTGAAATCTTATTGGTTTGAGTTTTAAGAGTTGGCTTTGAGAATGCTTTCCACGGCACCAGACCGTCGTCTCCACTCTCTACCGACACTCCAATGAAAATTCGCCGCCACTTTATCAAGTTTCCTGTCGCCGCCGGCCTGATCGCGGGCTTGACCCTGTCGGCTCTGCCGGCGTTGGCCCAGTCGGTGCAACTGCTCAATGTCTCCTACGATCCGACGCGCGAGCTGTACGTGGAATACAACCAGGCCTTCGCCAAGCACTGGAAGGCCAAGAGCGGCCAGGACGTGAGCGTCAAGCAGTCGCACGGCGGCTCGGGCAAGCAGGCGCGTTCCATCATCGACGGCATCGACGCCGACGTGGCCACGCTGGCGCTGGCCGGCGACATCGACGCCCTGGTCAAGAACGGCAACCTGCTCAAGGCCGACTGGCAAAAGCGCCTGCCGCACAACTCGGCGCCCTACAGCTCCACCATCGTCTTCCTGGTGAAGAAGGGCAATCCCAAGAACCTCAAGGACTGGGACGACCTGGTCAAGCCTGGCGTGCAGGTGATCACACCCAACCCCAAGACCAGCGGCGGTGCGCGCTGGAACTACCTGGCCGCCTGGGAATTCGCCAAGCGCAAGTACGGCGGCGACGCACAGGCCAAGGACTTCATCGGCAAGCTGTTCAAGAACGTGCCCGTGCTGGACACGGGCGCGCGCGGCGCCACCATCACCTTCGTGCAGCGCGGCGTGGGCGATGTGCTGCTGGCCTGGGAGAACGAGGCCTTCCTGGCGCTCAAGGAGTTCGGTCCCGACAAGTTCCAGATCGTCGTGCCTTCGCTGTCCATCCTGGCCGAACCTTCGGTGGCCGTGGTCGACAAGGTCGTGGACAAGAAGGGCACGCGCGCCGTGGCCGAGGAGTACCTGAAGTACCTGTACTCCGAGGAAGGCCAGCGCATCGCCGGCCGCAACTACTACCGTCCCACCGATGCCAAGGTCAAGGCCGAGTTCGCGGACAAGTTCCCCAAGCTGGAGCTGGTCACCATCGACCAGGCGTTTGGCGGCTGGGCCAAGGCCGACAAGGACCACTTTGCCGACGGCGGCAGCTTCGACCAGATCTACACCAAGAAGTGAGTGCGGCGCGCCGGCCCGGCCGGCGCCCACCCACTGATTCACCCGCTTTCCCAGATCTCTGCCAACTACCACGATCCGCCATGTCCATCTTGCTGACTTCCCGTCACTCTTTGCAGGCCCCGCGCCGCACGGCGCAGGCAGGCGTGCGGATGCACAAGGCATGCGTGGCAGGCAAGGCATGCGTGGCAGGCGTGGTGGCATCCAGCTCTTTTCCTCGCTTCGAGACCATGGCCTTCGCCAGCCGGCGATGTAGCACCTGACGACTCCGTGCGGTGCGCCTGCAGGCCCGGCCCTGCAGGCGGCTGCCCCTTGCTCCGCCTTCCCTTTTTTTGTTTTCTGGCTGCATGCCGCGCGCATGCATGGGCAGCGCTTTGCCTGCGCCACGCACCACGCACCACTCTTCCAAGGATGTCCGTCATGGTCTCGTTTGATTCTTTCCCCCGACACACAGCCAACTGGCGCCGACGCCAGCTGCTGGGCGCGGGCCTAGCCGCAGCAGTCGCCACGGTGGGCGGCCCGGCCCTGGCCCAGGACAAGGCGGGTGACCGCGTGCTGCGCGTGGGCCACCAAAAGGGCTGGCTGTCCATCCTGAAGAGCCGGGGCACGCTGGAAAAGCGGCTGGCGCCGTTGGGCGTATCCGTGCGCTGGATCGAGTTCAACGCCGGCCCCGTGCAGCTGGAGGCGCTGAACGTGGGCTCCATCGACTTCGGCGATGTGGGCGAGGCCCCGCCCATCTTTGCGCAGGCCGCAGGCGCACCTTTGGTCTATGCGGGCGCCACCGTGCCGCGCCCCGGGCTGGAGGCGGTGATCGTGCCCAAGGACTCGCCCATCCGCAGCGTGCAGGACCTCAAGGGAAAGCGCGTGGCCTACAACAAGGGCTCGAACGTGCAGTACTTCCTGGTCAAGCTGCTGGAAAAGCATGGCCTGAAGTACGGCGATGTGCAGTCCGTCTTCCTGGCGCCGGCCGATGCGCGCGCCGCCTTCGAGCGCGGCTCCGTCGATGCCTGGCTGATCTGGGACCCCTTCCTGGCTGCCGCGCAAAAGACGCTGGACGCCCGCCTGCTGGCCGATGCCACGGGCGTGGTCAACAACCGCGCCTACTACTTCACCTCGCGCGATTTCGCCACGCGCAATGCCGATGTGCTGCGCATTGCCATCGAAGAGGTCGATGGGATTGACCGCTGGGCCTCGAAGAACCAGACGGCGGCGGCCGCCGAGCTGTCCAGCATCCTGGGCCTGGACAAGTCCATCACCGAGCTGTACCTGAGCCGTGCCCGCTTCGGCACCTCGTCCGTGACGCGCGAGATCCTGGCCGAGCAGCAGCAGATCGCCGACACCTTCTTCGAACTCAAGCTCATCCCCCGCAAGCTCAACCTGCTGCATGCCGCGCCGGTGGACCTGATCGCGTCGCGTCCCTGAGCCCACTGCAAGGAGTCCGCACCATGAACGCCATCCCCAAGAAGCCCCGCCTGGACCGCGTGCGCCGCCAGGCCCTGCAACTGCTGGGCACCACCGCCTTCAGCTGGAGCCTGGCCGGCCAGTACGCACGCGCAGAGACGCCGGCCGCCGTGGCCGGACCCGAGCAGTTGCGCATCGGCTACCAGAAGTCGGCCGTCAACCTGGTCATCCTCAAGCAGCAGGGCGTGCTGGAAAAGCGCTTTGCGGGCACCAAGGTCAGCTGGCTGGAGTTTCCGGCCGGCCCCCAGCTGCTGGAGGCCCTGGCCGCCGGCAGCCTGGATTTCGGCCTGACCGGCGATTCACCCCCGGTCTTTGCCCAGGCCGCGGGCCGCGACCTGCTGTACGTGGGCGCCGAGCCGCCCAAGCCCGAGAGCTCGGCCATCCTCGTGCCGTCGGACTCGCCGCTGCGCGCCCTGGCCGACCTCAAGGGCCGGCGCGTGGCGCTGCAAAAAGGCTCCAGCGCCCATTACCTGCTGGTGCGCGCGCTGGACAAGGCGGGCCTGGCCTGGAACGAGATCCAGCCCGTCTACCTGGCCCCGGCCGATGCGCGCGCCGCCTTCGAGCGCAAGAGCGTGGACGCCTGGGCCATCTGGGACCCGTTCTACGCGGCCACCGAGCTGGCGATTCGCCCGCGCGTGCTGGCCAATGGCGAAGGCCTGTCGGGCAACGCCTCGTTCTACCTGGCCGCGCGCGGACTGGTGGAGCGCCATCCGCAGGTGCTGCGCGCGCTGTTCGATGAGCTCACGCGCGCCGATCGCCTGGCCCAGAGCGCACGCCAGGAGGCCGTGGCCCTGGTGGCCGGCTTCAGCGGCCTGGATACGGCGGTGGTCAGCCGCTTCATTGCGCGCCGGCCCAGCTCCCCCGTGGGCCTGCTGGCTGCGCAGACCGTGGTGGACCAGCAGCGCGTGGCCGATGCATTTTTTCGGCTGGGCCTGATTCCGCGCCAGGTGCAGGTGGCCGACATCGTCTGGCGGCCCTCGGCGGCCGAGTACGCGCGGCTGGCCGAGCCGGTGGCGGCGCGGCCTTCTTCCGCCCTTTGATTCCCTTCCTCGATTCCGTCCCCTGACTGGAGCAGCGCATGCAGGTTTTCTGGTTCATTCCCACCCACGGCGACAGCCGCTACCTCGGCACGGCCGAGGGCGCCCGCCCGCTCAGCCACGACTATGTCAAGCAGGTCGCCATCGCGGCCGACAGCCTGGGCTACGAGGGCGTGCTGATTCCCACGGGCCGCTCCTGCGAGGACCCCTGGGTCGTCGCATCCAGCCTGATTCCGGTCACCAGGCGCCTGAAGTTCCTGGTCGCCGTGCGTCCCGGCCTGCACCAGCCCAGCCTGGCGGCGCGCATGGCGGCCTCGTTCGACCGCCTGTCGGGCGGGCGGCTGCTGATCAACCTGGTCACGGGCGGCGACCGCGCCGAGCTGGAGGGCGACGGCGTCTTCCTCGACCATGCGCAGCGCTACGAGCAATCGGCCGAGTTCATCCGCATCTGGCGCGAGATCCTTGAGCGCAGCCATGAGGGCGGCACGCTCGACTACGAAGGTGAACACCTCTCGGTCAAGGGCGCCAAGCTGCTGTTCCCGCCGCTGCAAAAGCCGTATCCGCCCGTGTACTTCGGCGGTTCGTCCGAAGCCGCGCACGACCTGGCCGCCGAGCAGGTCGATGCCTACCTGACCTGGGGCGAGCCCCCGGCCGAGGTGGCCAAGAAGATTGCCGATGTGCGCGAGAAGGCGGCGCGCCATGGCCGCAGCGTGAAGTTCGGCATCCGCCTGCACGTCATCGTGCGCGAGACCGAGGACGAGGCCTGGGCCGATGCCGATCGCCTGATCAGCCGCCTCAAGGACGAGACCGTGGTCCAGGCCCAGGCCGCCTTCGCGCGCATGGACTCGGAAGGCCAGCGCCGCATGGCCGCCCTGCATGCCGGTGGCAGCCGCCGCACGCGGGCCGAGCTGGAGATCAGCCCCAACCTCTGGGCCGGCGTGGGCCTGGTGCGCGGCGGCGCGGGCACGGCCCTGGTGGGCGATGCGCAGACTGTGGCCGACCGCATCAAGGAGTACGCGGACCTGGGTATAGACACCTTCGTGCTGTCCGGCTATCCGCACCTGGAAGAGGCCTACCGCTTTGCCGAGCTGGTCTTCCCGCTGCTGCCGCTGTCCGTGCGCGACAGGCTGGCTGGCGGCGTGGGCGGGCCGCTGGGCGAGACCGTTGCCAACCTGTACTCGCCGCGCGCGTCGCAAAGCTGAGGGAGTCACGCATGTCCGATGCACGTACCGTTACTGCGCTGCCGGCCTCCTCGGCCCCCCCGGCCGGCGATGCCTGGTCGCCGCTGCTGCGCTTTGCGGCCGGCGTGGGCCGCCGCCTGGTGCCCTGGCTGGTGCCGCTGGCGCTGATCGCCGTCTGGCAGGCCGCCTCGGCGTGGGGCTGGCTGTCCACGCGGGTGCTGCCCGCTCCGCTGGATGTGCTGCGCGCCGCGCAGGCGCTGGCCGAGTCGGGAGAGCTGCTCAAGCATGTGCAGGTGAGCGCGGGCCGCGCGCTGGGTGGCCTGGCCATCGGCGGCGGCCTGGGGCTGGTGCTGGGCCTGCTCACGGGCTCGCTGCGCTGGGCGGAGACGCTGCTGGACTCCACCATCCAGATGGTGCGCAACATTCCCGCGCTGGCGCTGATTCCGCTGGTCATCCTGTGGTTCGGCATCGACGAGAGCGCCAAGCTGTTCCTGATCAGCGTGTCGGTGTTCTTTCCCATCTACCTGAACACCTTCCACGGCATACGCAATGTGGACCCCGCGCTGATCGAGATGGGGCGCAGCTACGGCCTCACGCGCTGGCAGCTGTACCGCGAGGTCATCCTGCCGGGCGCGCTGTCCTCCATCCTGGTGGGCCTGCGTTTTTCGCTGGGCCTGATGTGGGTGATCCTCATCGTGGCCGAGACCATCTCGGCGCAGTCGGGCATCGGCTACCTGACCATGAACGCCCGCGAGTTCCTGCAGACCGACGTGGTGCTGGTCGGCATCCTGCTATACGCCCTGCTGGGCAAGCTGGCCGACTGGTTTGCGCGTGCGCTGGAGCACTGGTGGCTGCGCTGGCATCCGGGCTACCAGCCCAAGTGACACAAGGAGCACGACATGAGCCGATGGAACCGCATGAAGACCACGCTGGCACAGGCCGTGGAGCTGAACACCACCGCGCCGGCGATGGCCTGGGAGGCCTCGTTCGACGCCGATGGCCTGGACGTCAGCGACCGCCTGGCCCAGAACGACGATGCGCCGCAGTCCGCATCCCCCCAATCCGCACCGCGCCCTGGCGTGCGCCTGCAGGCCGGCGGGTTGACCAAGCGCTACGGTCAGCGCGAGGTGCTGCACGAAGTGCAGCTGCAGGTGGAGCCTGGCGAATTCGTCGCCATCGTGGGCCGCAGCGGCTGCGGCAAGAGCACCTTGCTGCGCCTGGTCGCAGGCCTGGAACAGGCCACGGCCGGCACCCTGCTGCTGGACGGCGAGCCCGCCCGCGCCGTGCAGGGCGCGCAGGGCGGCACGCGCATCATGTTCCAGGATGCGCGCCTGCTGCCCTGGCGGCGCGTGCTGGCCAATGTGACGCTGGGCCTGCCCGCCTCGGCCCAGGAACGTGGCCGCGAAGTGCTGGCCCAGGTCGGCCTGGCCGACCGCGAGGGCGAATGGCCGGCGCGCCTGTCTGGCGGCCAGCGCCAGCGCGTGGCCCTGGCGCGCGCCCTGGTGCACCGCCCGCAACTGCTGCTGCTGGACGAGCCGCTGGGCGCGCTCGATGCGCTCACCCGCATAGAGATGCACCGCCTGATCGAAGGCCTGTGGCAGAGCCACGGCTTCACGGCCCTGCTGGTCACGCATGACGTGCAGGAGGCCGTGGCCCTGGCCGACCGCGTGGTGCTGATCGAGGACGGCCGCATCGCGCTGGACGAACGCATTGCCCTGCCACGGCCGCGCGTGCACGGCAGCGTGGCGCTGGCGGCCATCGAGCAACGCATTCTCGACCGCGTGCTGCAAAAGCCCGCCGCCGAGCCCGACTCCAACCCCCTGACCGACACCACGGCCTGGCCCGGCGTGCCGGCCCATGGCCTGCGCTGGGCGGTCTGACTTTTCGTTTTCCCCAACCTTCCTTTGATTCCTTTTGATCCCCAGGAGAAAAACATGTCCATTCAAGCCATCAACGTGCGCAACCAGTTCAAGGGCCAGGTGCGCGAAATCATCCGAGGCGACGTTGTCTCCGAAGTCGATGTGCAGACGCCCTGGGGCGTGGTCACTTCGGTGATCACCACGCGCTCGGTGGACGAGCTGGGCCTGGTCGTGGGCTCCGACGTGGTGGCCCTGGTCAAGTCCACCGAAGTGTCCATTGCCAAGCTCTGAGGCCAGGCACTGAAGGCACTGCCGATGCTCAGCCGCCCCAGAGCATCGGCTTGTTGACCATGAGGTAGTAGGTCACGGCCATGGCGATGAAGGCCGGGTAGCCCAGCGCCTCCCAGCGCCGGGCGTAGACGGCATACAGCGCGGGCAGGGCGGCCTGCGCTGCGTGCGCGCCGCGCGCCATGGCGGCCATGCGCACCTGCAGCCAGACCACGGGCAGCCAGCAGGCGCCGGCCAGCAGGTACAGGCCCAGCGACAGTGCCAGCCACGGCGTGGTCAACGGCCAGCCCGCCATATGGGCCAGGGCAATGCCGCTCACAGGCTGTATGACCACGCAGGGCGTGGTAAACCACCAGTCCGCACGCACCACCAGGCGGCTGACCACGGCCTGGGCAGCGACGCTGCCGCTGCGGTTGGCGAAGAACATGTAGAAGGCCGAGCCCAGGCCGGTGCCGACCAGCAGCACGCTGGACGCGATATGCAGCGTCTTGAGCAACAGGTAGAGATTCATGCGGACTCCTTGGACGTGACGGGCGCCGACATCAGGTGCAGCAGCATGGCTGCGATCGGCAGGTTCTTGAGCAGCGGCCCCAGCGGATGCAGCCACAGCGTGGGCTGCAGCGCCGTGGCCAGTACGGTCATGGCGGCCATCAGCAGCAGGGCCGCCAGATAGCTCTTGCGGCCGGGCAGCAGCCACAGCGCCAGGCCCACGGCCAGGTCGGCGAGCAGGCCGCTCCAGATCAGGAATGTCTGCCAGCCCGCATCGTGGATGCCGGCATCGGCCAGCACCTGCACGCTCAGGCCGCGGTGCTCGATGGCGCTGACCAGGGCCGTGCCCAGCCAGACGGCGATCAGGCTCAAGTGCATGGTGCGCAGCGGCGCTGGAACGGTGCGAGAGCGGCGCTCATCCATGGCGCAAGGTGGACAGCAGTTGGGAGGGCGCAACGCCGGGCCGGCCCAGCAGGCCTTGCAGGCCAGCCGGATCAGTGACGTTGTCGCTGGCCAGCATGGCCAGTGTCTCGCTGCACCAGGGCGAGGCGCTGACCCAGTCGCCAGCGCGTGCGCTGGCGCGGGTGAGCCAGCCGGGCAGCGTGCCCACGCGGGCGGGGGCGCGGCCCATTTGCGCGCGCAGGCTGGCAATCAGTGCGGCCAGCGGCAAGGGCAGGGGGCCACCGATCTCGATCATGCCCACGGGCTCGGGGCGCGTCACCAGGCCGGCCACGGCCTCGGCCAGGTCGCGCACGGCCACGGGCTGCACGCGGGCCTGCAGCACGGGGCGCGGCAGCAGCAGCGCCGGCAGGCGCGCCATGGACAGGAACATCTCGCTGCTGGCGCCGCCAGCGCCGAACACCACGCTGGGGCGGACCACGCAGCCTTGCAGATGTCCGGCTGCCGTGAGTGCCAGCAGATGCTCGTCAGCGGCGCGCTTGGTGGTGGCGTAGCGCGTGGCACTGCCTTCTATGCCCAGGGCAGAGATCTGCACCACGCGCCGCACGCCGGCTGCCGCGCAGGCATCGAACAGGGCGATGGGGGCCTTGGCATGCATGGCATCGATGGGCCGGGAGGCGCTGTCGCGCAGCACGCCCACGGCATTGACCACGGCATCCACGCCCGCCAGGTGCGGCAGCCAGGCGTCGGGCGTGGTGGCCTTGGCGTAGTCGAGCGCAGGCAGTGAATGGCGGCTGCGCGCCACGGGGTCGTGGCCGGCCAGTGCCAGCAGGTTGACGATATGGCGGCCGATGAAGCCGTTGCCGCCGCAGACCAGAATGCGCATGGTGACCTCCAGTTTCTCTTGTGACGGAAATTTCAGGCTCAGCGTCCGCGCTTGACACGGGTGTCAGCGGCCTCGGAGCGCACGAAGCGCTGCACGCTGGCGCCCAGGCGCAGGAGCTTGTCCAGCGTGGAGGGCGACAGCCGCAGCATCTCGTCGGTCCAGATGCCCAGCGACTCCATGAGGCGCAGCGTCTCGTGCACGCGGTCCTGGGTGTCGGGGGATTCGGCATCGAAACCGGGCTCGGCGATCAGTTCGCGCAGCATCTCGGAGGTCGGGTCGAACTCGCGCTGCTTGCGCTCTCGCACGATGGTGCGCAGCAACTCCCAGACATCGGACGAGGTCTCGAAGTAGTCGCGGCGGTCACCAGGCCTGCGGCTGGTGCGGATCAGCTCCCAGCCTTGCAGTTCCTTGAGGCTGTTGCTCACGTTGGAGCGAGCGGCGCCCAGCGTGTCGGCAATCTCTTCCGCGTTGAGCGGGCGGCCATGGAAGAACAGCAGGGCGTGGATCTGGGCGACCGTGCGGTTCACCCCCCAGGAGCTGCCCATGTCTCCCCAATGGTGGATGAAACGGTGTGCGATGGGACTCAGTTGCATGGCCTCAGTGTCTGCAGGCCTGAAATTTCTGTCAAGAGAGAAATTTGAGAAAGCTGAAAAATCAAAACCGGCTGCAGCGCGGAGGCGGCGCCTGGCGGGGCGCGGCATGTGCTGCTCCATAATGCTGGGCAGCCTGGCCTGCCACCCAGTACATACACAGGCGGGCCGCCGTTTTGAGGGGAACACCATGACTGCTGTGCAAAACCTGCGTGCCATCACCGTGCTGGCCGCCTGCGCGCTGGCGCAGGCTGCGTCTGCCGCCTGCTATTCCGTCTACACGCCCGAGCAGGAACTGATCTACCGCTCCAACCGCCCGCCGGTGGACCTGACCTTGCCGCTGCACCAGACCGTGGAAAAGATCGAGCGCGGCGCCACCATGGTGTTCACGCTGGACGAGTTCAACTGCATCACCGAAATCAACCTGCTGGCCGAACGCGAGCAACTGGCCCGGGCGCGCCAGGAGCGCCAGCGGGACCTGGGCCGCAGCAGCACTCCGCGGTCCTGAGAGGCAAAAGCGAGTTCGGGGCTTTTTTGGGGGGCCGCCACCAGGGCAATCGGAGAGCCTGAGACAATCTGGCCCCATGAGTGAACCCCGCGACAACAAGATCCCCGACAACCTGCCCGAAGCCGACGCCGACGCCCCTGCACTGCCCGAAGGCTGGCTGCAGGTGCTGTCCATGGATATGGACGCCCAGGGCGTGGCCCGCAAAAGCGATGGCAAGGTGGTATTCATCGACGGCGCACTGCCGACCGAGCTGGTCAGCGCCAATACCCATCGCAAGAAAAACAACTGGGAAGCCGCCAGCCTGACGGCCATCCACCGCGAATCCTCCCAGCGCGTGCGCCCCGGCTGCCCCAACTTCGGCTTGCATGCCGGCGCCTGCGGCGGCTGCAAGATGCAGCATCTGCACGTCGCTGCCCAGGTGGCCATCAAGCAGCGCGTGCTGGAGGACAACCTCTGGCATCTGGCCAAGGTCAGGCCCGAGACGCTGCTGCGCCCCATCGAGGGTCCGTCGTGGGGCTACCGCTTCCGCTCGCGCCTGTCGGTGCGCTACGTGGCCAAGAAGGGCAAGGTGCTGGTGGGCTTTCACGAGCGCAAGAGCCGCTACATCGCCGACATGGAAACCTGCAAGGTCCTGCCGCCCCATGTGGATGCCATGCTGCTGCCCATGCGCGCGCTGATCGCCTCCATGGATGCGCGCGAAACCTGCCCGCAGATCGAGGTCGCCTGCGGCGACTCCGTCACGGCCCTGGTGCTGCGCCACCTGGAGCCGCTGTCCGAGGACGATCAGGCCCGGCTCCGCGCTTTCGCGGCCGAGCACAACGTGCAGTGGTGGCTTCAACCCAAGGGCCCGGACACCGTGCACCTTATGGAGCAGGGAGGCGCCCAGCTCGATTACGGCCTGCCTGATTTCGGCATCACCATGCCGTTCAAGCCCACGGACTTCACCCAGGTCAATCCGCACATCAACCGCGTGCTGGTCACGCGCGCGCTGCGCTTGCTGGATGTCAAGAAGGATGAGCGCGTGATCGACTGGTTCTGCGGTCTGGGCAACTTCACCCTGCCCCTGGCCACGCAGGCGCGCGAGGTGCTGGGCATCGAGGGCAGCGACACCCTGGTCAAGCGCTCCCATGAAAACTACGCGGCCAACAACGCGCAGCGGGCGGAGGGCGACAAGCTCGCGCCCACGCGCTTTGTGGCGCGCAACCTGTTCGAGATGACGCCCGAGATGCTGTTCGCCGACGGCATCGCCGGCAAGTGGCTGGTCGATCCGCCGCGCGAAGGAGCGTTTGCGCTGTCCAAGGCCCTGGCCGACATCCACCAGGCGCGCATCGGCGCCGAAGGCGCCGAGCCCCTGCCGGCAGGGCATGAGGACTGGCGCTTTCCAGAGCGCATCGTCTATGTCAGCTGCAATCCCGCCACGCTGGCGCGCGATGCCGGTCTGCTGGTGCACCTGGCCGGCTATCGCTGTGTTTCGGCCGGCGTGGTCAACATGTTCCCGCACACGGCCCATGTGGAGAGCATGGCGGTGTTCGAGCGTCGCGTGGACTGACGGCGGCCCCTCAGACCCTGCATGAAAAAGCCGTGGCCGCCTGAGGGCGCCACGGCTTTTTTGCGGCCGGATCCGGATGCCTGCCGGATCAGCTGCGATTGCGTCCTGCCGAAGGCTCGGCAGGCACATCTTCCTTGTCGCTGCGGCGGCGGTCACTCTGGCCCAGGACCGAAGGCGTGCCCTCGATCTTGTTGGCGCGCATGTACTCGTCCATATCCTTCCAGCCTGCGAACACCAGGGCCTTGGGCGATTTGGGGTTGAGCGTGTAGCAATCCTCCAGCCCGCGCAGGGCATGGCGGCAGGCCCCGCCAATGGCCTTGGCCTCGGCCTCCTTGGCGATGGCGCGGGGGTCCGGCCCCAGGCCCGGAATATCATCCAGCTTGCAGCCGGCAAGCAGCGTGGGCAGCAGCAGGATGGCGAAGGTGCGGGGAAGATTAGGCATGGTCATCTTGACGAGATTATCGGCACGACCCGGGAAAAGTTGAGCCCGCCTTGCACGAATGATGATCCCGGACATGCAAAAGGCCTCCCGAAGGAGGCCTTTGGTGTTGCAGCACGCAAGGCGCAGCCTTGGCGCGTGCGGCATCAGTCGCGTTCGCCGCCCATGATGCCCAGCAGGGCCAGCAGGCTCTGGAACACGTTGAACAGGTCCAGGTACAGGGCCAGCGTGGCGCTGATGTAGTTGGTCTCGCCGCCGTCCATGATCTGCTTGAGGTCATAGAGCATGTAGGCGCTGAAGATGCCGATGGCCGCCACCGAGATCGCCATCATGCCGGCCGTGGAGCCGATGAAGACGTTGATGATGGAGCCCACGAACAGCACCAGCACGCCCACGAACAGGAACTTGCCCATGCCCGACAGGTCGCGCTTGATCACCGTGGCCAGCGAGGCCATGACCAGGAACACGCCGGCCGTGCCTGCAAAGGCGGTCATGATCAGCTCGGAGCCGTTCTTGAAGCCCAGGATCATGCCGATCATGCGCGACAGCATCAGGCCCATGAAGAAGGTAAAGCCCAGCAGCACGGGAATGCCGGCTGCCGAGTGCTTTGTCTTCTCGATGGCGAACATGAAGCCGAAGGCGCCGCCCAGGAAGACGATGAGCCCCAGACCGCCGCTCAGCGAGCGCGTGATGCCCGTGGCCACGCCCAGCCAAGCGCCCAGCACGGTGGGGAGAAGACTCAGGGCCAGCAGCCAGTAGGTGTTGCGCAATACGCGATTGCGCTCTTGCTGCGAGACACCGTAGCCCGCAGAGCCCAGTGTGGTGACTTGATCATTCATGTGGCCAGTCCTCCGAAGGAGTGTTGTTGCGACTTGCCCATTCTAGGTGGCGGCTCGCGCGCCGCTTGCAATACCCCGAGCCGCTGCCATGGTTTGGTTTCGAATGTTTTGTTCTGCGCATGCATTGTCAGTCCTCATACGATTGCTATGCTTATAGGACATTTGTGATGGAATGGATAACTGCAATCTTATGAAGACCAAGCATGAACTCGAACTGGCCGACGTGAAGGCCATTGCCGCCGCCGCAGAGGCCGAGGCGCTGAAGAACAAGTGGGCCGTGACCATTGCCATCGTCGATGACGGCGGTCACCTGCTGTGGCTGCAGCGCCTCGATGGCGCCGCCGCAGTCTCGGCTCATATCGCTCCGTCCAAGGCCCGTTCGGCTGCCCTGGGCCGCCGCGACACCAAGGGCTATGAAGACATGATCAACAACGGCCGTACGGCCTTCCTGAGCGCCCCCACGGTGGACGGCCTGCTCGAAGGCGGCGTGGCCATCATGAAGGACGGCCAGTGCCTGGGTGCCGTGGGCGTCAGCGGCGTCAAGGCCAACGAGGATGCCCAGGTGGCCAGCGCCGGCATTGCGGCTCTGGGTCTGTAAAAGCCCCTGATGCACCCTGCATGAATCTGCCTTTCGGGCCGATTCATGAGGCAAAGAAAAAGCCCCTGTACTGAGGTACAGGGGCTTTTTCTTTGAAGCGATCCACATTGCAGCGCAGGGAAAAAATGCTTGGCTACGCAAAATCCGAAGATTCTGTTGGCTGGCTAATCGACCTTTGGGACTGGAAGCCCCAAGGTCGCCCCACGATGAAACAAAGAAGCGGTCAGCGGACCCGAACATGACCCGCCGACGGCTGCAATCTTGGTTATTTGGTCAGGATGAGCTTGCCCAGCTTGGTGGCCTGCAGACGATAGGGTGTGCCGTTGTGCACGATGGTCACAGCCTTCTGCCCATTGAGCAGCAAGGTGCTGTCGAGTCCGCTGGCGGCCCCGCTGAGGGCTGCGGATGCTGCGGCCTGCAGCGCTGCAAAGGCCTGGGCTGTGGAGTTGCCGGACAGATGCGAGGTGGCGGCGGAAGTGGCAGACATGCAGGGAATTCCTCAAAAATTGGAAAGTTTTGTGAATGATAACAATTCTCAATTGAAAATCAAGTGAGACTTACTCTCATTGTGGTTTCTGCCCCCCGAACGACCGAACGCCTGATCACCTCGCGAGCTTGTTCCAAGAGCGGGTCGCAATGGAAAACGGCCCCGAAGGGCCGTTGTCGCTGAGCGCCAGGCAACGAATGCCGCTCTCGCGGCCTACTTGACGGGGTCCGTCACAAAGCCGATCTTGCGCACGCCGGCACGCTGGGCGGCGGCCATGGCCTGGGCAACACGCTCGTAGCGCACTTCCTTGTCGCCCTGGATGTGCAGGTCGGGTTGCGGCTCCTTGGCTGCCTCGGCCTTGAGGTTTTCCTCGAACTGCGTATCGCTCACGGCCACGCCATTCCAGTGGTACTGGCCATCAGCGGACACGGCCAGGCGCACGGTGGCGGGCTTGACGTCTTCGGGCTGGTTGGTGGCGCGGGGCAGGTCCACGTTCACCGAATGCTTCATCACCGGCACGGTGATGATGAAGATGATCAGGAGCACCAGCATGACGTCGACCAGCGGCGTCATGTTGATCTCGTTCATCACCTCTTCGCCGTCATCATCCATTGTTCCGAATGCCATGGCTTACGCGCCTTTCTTCAGCGGCAGCACATTGCCGGCTTCCTTGCCGTCGATGGACACGCGGGCGCCGGTCACGAAGTAGGCGTGCATGTCGTGGGCAAAGCTGTTGAGTGCGTTGAGAATGGACTTGTTGCCACGCACCACGGCGTTGTAGCCGAGCACGGCCGGAATGGCCACGGCCAGACCCAGGGCCGTCATGATCAGCGCCTCGCCGATGGGGCCTGCCACCTTGTCGATGGAGGACTGGCCCGACAGGCCGATGGCGACCAGTGCGTGGTAGATGCCCCAGACGGTGCCGAACAGGCCGATGAAGGGAGCTGTCGAGCCCACGGAGGCCAGAATCGCCAGGCCCGATTGCAGGCGGGCCGTGAACTCGCTGATGCCGTTGCGCATGCAGCGGGTCACCCAGTCGCTGATGTCAAGCGTGTCGTGCAGGTGGGCGCTGGTCTTGCGGTGGTGGGCAGTGGCTTCGCGGCCTTCGAGCACCAGGTAGCGGAAGGGGTTGGACCGGTCATTGCCGAGCTTTTCCAGGCCGCTGGCCAGGTCGGGGCTGTGCCAGAAGTCCTGGGCGTTGCGGGCGTACTTCTTGAACTTCACGATGTCCAGGGCCTTGATGATCATCACCAGCCAAGAGGCCACCGACATGGCCAGCAGGATGACGGCGACGGCACGGGTGACGAAGTCTCCCTGCGTCCAGACGTGGGCAATGCCGAATTGGGAATCCATGGATACTCCTGAGAATCAATTGAGGGTGAATTTGACCGGGACCGTAACCCACATGGGGGTTGGCGTGCCGTTGCTCTTGCCGGGGACGAACTTCCAGTTCTTGACGCCGTCCACGGCCTGCTGGTCCAGACGGTCGTAGCCGCTGGATTTGCTGACCTCGATCTTCTGAGGCAGGCCTTGCGCATCCACGAAGATGCGCAGCATCACGGTTCCCTGCTCGCCCATGCGCCGGCTGATGGCAGGGTAGTTGGGCGCCGGGTTGTTCAGGTAGGCTGCATTGTTGGATGGCAGCTCGATCTTGGGCGGTGCCGGAGGGGCAGGAGGCGCGGGCGGGGCAGGTGGGGCGGGCGGTGCCGGGGGGGCCGGCGGTGCCTCCACGACGGGCTTGGGCTCGTCTTCCAGCGTGCCTCGCGGCGCCGCAGGTGCCGGCTTGGGATCGGCAATGGCCTTGGGCAGAGGCGGCGCCTTCTTCACGACCGGCTGTGGCTTGGGGGGGGGCGGTGGCGGCGGAGGTGGCTTGGGGGCCTCGGGCTCGGGCGCGGGTGGCGAAATGAATTCCGCGATCACCTGGGCTGGCACGATGACCTCTTCGGGGGCGCGCTGGAGCAGGCCATGCTGCATCGCCCAGAGGGTTGCTGCATGCAAGACCACGACCGAACCCGCGATGGCCACGTTACGGCCAAGGCCCCCGGGGGGGCCAAAACGATCAGACTGGGACATAGAGACAGAAGGAGCTGACAGCGGATAGGTGCCGGGTGCTGTCGCTCGGAAGACGGAGTATCAACTGCGCAGGATCCACCAAGTGCATGTAACGACGAGGATCAGGCTGCCGACAAGTGCTGAGAGGAGGACCATGCTTTGCTCTCCAGGATATTGTTGGCAAGCTGGACGGTCTGGGCCGCGATCTCGTTGTGTATGGCCGCCACGGGCTGGGTTGCGCAGCATTGCGCCACCACATCCCGGGCACAACTCTCGCACCGGCCGCACTGCATGGCGATACCCAATTCGAATTGGATTTCGTCAAAGCTCATGCCAGCGTGAGCGTGGCGTGCGATCTCACGGTCGGAAACCCGGCGACATACACAGACGATCATGGCTACAGGCAGTAATGGCTGGCTATTGATGAGATGAAAAATTATAAATGAGAATTCATCGCATTTGCAATTCTTGGTTGTCTGTAGGGCTGTATGGCCTTGCGCTTTACTCGGTATCCAGTAGCTCCACAGTGGCCTGCGCGAGGGTTGCACAGCCTGTCAGGGCCATGGCGACCTCCAGTTCGTCGCGCAGCAGCCTCAGTACGTGGGCCACGCCAGCGGCACCTGCATTGGCCAGACCCCAGACTATCGGGCGGCCTATCAGCACAGCCGTTGCACCGAGAGCGATGGCCTTGAGCACATCGGTGCCTCGCCGTATGCCGCCGTCGGCGAGCACAGGGAGCGCATGGCCCGAGTTGCGCAAGGCCTTGGTGACGCGCGCCAGTGCGGTGGCCGTTGCGGGAACGGTATCCAGCGTGCGTCCCCCGTGGTTGGAAACAATGATGCCTGCCACGCCCGATCTCGCCGCCTGCAGCGCGTCAGCCGGATGCAGCACCCCTTTGAGCAGCACTGGCAGGCGTGTCTGCTGCTGCAGCCAGGCAACGTCATCCCAGGTGGGCGCATGCTGCAGCAGGCCGTCGAACAGTGCGCTCTGGTCCGGTGCGAGCCGGACGGCCGGAGATGGAGCCAGGCCCTGCAGATTGACGGCAGAAATGCCGGCGGGAAGGCTAAAGCGCGCGCGGCGTTCACGGTCCCTTACGCCGCTGGCGGGGGCGTCCACCGTCAGCACCAGCGCTTCGTAGCCTGCCGCCTCGGCCCGTTCGATCAA
This sequence comes from Delftia sp. PX-1, assembly GCF_055797465.1. NCBI lineage: Bacteria > Pseudomonadati > Pseudomonadota > Betaproteobacteria > Burkholderiales > Comamonadaceae > Delftia > Delftia sp. PX-1. Next base: position 4,640,649 of record NZ_CP184763.1, on the reverse strand, counting down.
TTGCCTGGTAAAGCCCCGGTCGTGCTGCAGGTACAGCTGGAACCATAGCGGCCCGCGGGTCGGCGTGAGCTGTGCGGCCTTCGCCACAGTCTCCAGCGGCAGGCTGGCCTGGGTGCTGAGCACCATGCCCGCGCCCAGCGCCGCAGCCGCATAGGCTGTTGCAAGCTCTGCGTCGGCATGCGCCATTTGCTGGAAGGCCATGGGGGCGACCAGCAGGGGGCAGGCCAGCTCTCGCCCCAGCAGTTGCAGCCGTGTGTTTCCCCCTGCAAGAGGCCTGAGTACGCGTGGCCACAACGTGAGCGCATCCCAGGCGCTGCGGTTGGCGGCAAGGCTGTGCTCATCGGCCGCGCCGCCCGAGAAGTAGGCCCAGGCGTTGTCGTCCAACCGCTGCCGCGCCTGGATCTCGTGGTCGGCCAGATTGATGATGCCGTCGGGAACGGCTTGCAGTGCGGGCACTTGGCTCATGGCATTGGAGGGGGGCGATGGCGCATCGCCGGTGGCAGACATCCGGAAAAAAGAAAAGCCGGCCCATGGGCCGGCTTTCATCCGTGGGGCAGGCCCGGGGATTACTTGACGTGCTTGCCGATCAGGCCAGCCATCTCGAACATCGAGACTTGGGGCTTGCCGAACACTTCCTTGAGCTTGGCATCAGCGTTGATCATGCGCTTGTTGGCAGCGTCTTGCAGCTTGTTGGCCTTGATGTAGACCCACAGCTTGCTGATGATCTCGGTGCGGGGCAGGGGGGTGGAACCCACCACGGCAGCCAGAGCGGGGCTGGGGGTGAGGGGTTTCATGAAGGCGGCGTTGGGAGTGCGCTTCTTTGCGGGAGCTGCCGGAGCAGCCGTTGCCTTCTTTGCAGTTGCCATGTTGCTTGTTCCTAGTATGGAGTGGATTCTTTACCAGCGAAAAACCGTCGCTATCCACTGGCAGGCTGATGCTAATGGGAAAAAAACGGTCTTCCAAGCTCACCCGTCAAATTTTTGCCTCGATTTGTTGCTGTGGCGCTGTTTTTTGAAGAGTTTTTGCATTCCTGCTCCCTTTCGGGGGCCGCCATGGCTGGAGGGCCGTCGGAGTCAGCGCTCTCAGAGGAGGCGGGCCTCGCTTGTGGAAGAAGGTTCCGAAGAGAGTTTTCGGGCGGGCCAGGTAGCCACAAAAATGCCCAGCAGGGCGATCGCGAAGGCGAGCGCCTGCATGGATGTGACCCGTTCGCCCAGCACGCACATGCCGACCAAGGCTGCGCTGATCGGCAGCAAAACCGTGAAAGTGCCCGCCTGCGAGGCTGGCACGCTGCGCAGGCCCGTCATCCACAGCCATACGGTCCACACGCAGGCAGCCAGGGCGTAGAACAGCAGCAGTCCCCAGATGCTCCATTGCACGCTGCCGAAGTCGAAGTGCCAGGCCAGATACAGCCCGAAGGGAGTTGACAGCGCAAATCCCCAGAGGTTGACGATCGATGTGATGCGTTTGGGCCCCAGGGATGTGGTCAGGCGCTTGCCGATCACGGCGTAAAACGCCTCGCAAAGCACGGCGCCGACGAGCAGCATCTGCCCCAGCCATGCCTGCGACGAGGTCGAAGAGGCTGCCGCGGTGCCCGCATCGGGGCGCGACAGTGCATACAAGCCTATGCCGGTCACAGCCAGTGCAATGGCCAGCCAGGTGCGCGCGGCCACGCGCTCGCGCAGGAAAAGCCAGCTCATCAAGGCCACGGCGGCCGGAATGGCGGCCATGGTCACGCCTGCCGTGACGGCGCTGGTCAGGCTGACGCCGGTAACCATGCAGATGGTGAAGAGGAAGTTGCCGAACAGCGACTCCAGGAACAGCAGTCCTTGTGTGCGGCGCGGCAAGGGAGCCTCGTCAGCCGGCTTGCGCAGCCATCGCAGCATGGCGATGGCTCCTATGCCAAAGCGCAGCCAGGCCAGCAACAGCACCGGAAAAATGGCGGCCAAGGGCTTGGATAGGGCGACATAGCTGCCGACCAGGGACATGCTCAGCGCCAGGCAGGCATAGGCAGATCTGCGATGGGAGGTGTTCACGGCTTGTGGAGTTTGGGGCGGCGGTGGCGCTGCCTGAACGCGCGATGGTACCTGCGAGCACGGCAGGCACCCGTGACATACCTGTGTCGCGAATGCTTGCCATGCTGTGGCAAATTTTCACTGCATGGAATCTTCTTTTTGCATTGTGAAAAAATGAATTGCTGCGTTGCGCCATTTTTTCTCAATACGAGAAATGCAATTTCACATTGAAAAATATGAAAATAAGCTGTTGATTTTTATGAAAAAAAATTTAGTCTTATATAAGACACAAGATGTTGATCGGGTCTTCTATAAGACTTAAATTTGATCCCAAGGCCGACGCAAGAAAGCCGCTTGTTTCAACAACCTCCCAGGAGAGCAACATGCCCCAATCCCTGACCCAGCAACTGAGCCGCGAACAACAGATTTCCGCCCTTGAGAAAGACTGGGCGCAGAACCCCCGTTGGAAGGGTGTCAAGCGTGGCTACAGCGCCGCTGACGTGGTGCGTCTTCGCGGCAGCCTGCAGCCTGAATACACTCTGGCCCAGCGCGGCGCGGAACTGCTCTGGGACAGGATCAACGGCGGTGCCAAGAAAGGCTACGTGAATGCCTTTGGCGCCATCTCTGCGGGCCAGGCCATGCAGCAGGCCAAGGCCGGCCTGGAAGCGGTGTACCTGTCGGGCTGGCAGGTGGCTGCCGACGGCAACACCAGCGAAACCATGTACCCCGACCAGTCGCTGTACGCCTATGACTCGGTGCCCACCATGGTGCGCCGCATCAACAACACCTTCAAGCGCGCCGACGAAATCCAGTGGAGCCGTGGCATCAACCCCGGCGACAAGGAATTCATCGACTACTTCCTGCCCATCGTGGCGGATGCCGAAGCCGGCTTCGGCGGCGTGCTCAACGCGTTCGAGCTGATGAAGAACATGATTGCCGCTGGCGCGGCAGGTGTGCACTTCGAGGACCAGTTGGCCGCCGTGAAGAAGTGCGGCCACATGGGTGGCAAGGTGCTGGTGCCTACCCAGGAAGCCGTCGAGAAGCTGATCTCCGCGCGCTTTGCCGCCGACGTGATGGGCGTGCCCACCATCGTGCTGGCCCGTACCGATGCTGAAGCCGCCAACCTGATCACCTCCGACCATGACGCCAACGACAAGCCGTTCCTGACCGGCGAGCGCACGCAGGAAGGCTTCTACCGGGTCAGGAACGGCATGGAGCAATCCATCAGCCGCGGCGTGGCCTACGCACCCTATGCAGACCTGGTGTGGTGCGAAACCGGCGTGCCTGACATCGGCTTTGCCCGCGAGTTCGCCCAGGCCGTGCATGGTGCCTGCCCAGGCAAGCTGCTGAGCTACAACTGCTCGCCCTCGTTCAACTGGAAGAAGAACCTCAACGACAGCCAGATTGCCTCCTTCCAGGAAGAGCTGTCTGCGTTGGGCTACAAGTTCCAGTTCATCACGCTGGCCGGCATCCACATCAACTGGTTCAACACCTTCCAATTCGCCCACGAATACGCACGCGGCGAGGGCATGAAGCACTACGTGAACATGGTGCAGGAGCCCGAGTTCGCCGCACGTGAGAAGGGCTACACCTTCGTGTCGCACCAGCAGGAAGTAGGCGCAGGCTACTTCGACGACGTGACCACGGTGATCCAGGGCGGCTCGTCCAGCGTGAAGGCGCTGACCGGCTCCACGGAAGAGGAGCAGTTCCACTGAAGCGCGGCTGTAGTGAGTCAAGCTTCAGGTAGATAGGGGTGAGAAAGCGTCCGGGGCCTTGTGCTTCGGGCGCTTTTTCTTTGCTGGGATTGCACGAATAGTTGTTGCTGGTCGGGCTGGTTACGATTAGCCGCATTTGGCTGAATTGTTTGTTGCCATTTGTAAGGTTGTGTTGCTATCATCCCTGCAGAAGCATATGAACATGTCAATGAGCAAAGATACTTTGCCAAGAAAACGCAAGACCGAAGTCCCGGGCCAAGCACTGGGTATTGGGCTTCAGTACACCCGTCTCTTGCAATTGCTACTGCGGGCCGAACCTGGAAGCGCCTGCAGTATGGAATACTTAGACGATATCGCTCAGGAAGGTGCGGAGCGTGTCACTCTCGGCCAAAGTAAGAGCGCACTGACTGCCAACCCGGTGGCGGATCGCGCCAAATCGCTTTGGAAGACCTTGTCAAACTGGGTCACTCTTGCGTCAGAAGGCGGATGCGAGCCCGACCGCACTGTCTTTGAAATGTATGTGTCACGTACCGTTTCGGGGCCGCTGGTAAATGCTTTTTCCTGCTCTACAACGTTGGATACGGCACGGGCCGCCCTTCAGCTGGCACGTGACACAATGTGGGGCGAAGCGCCGAAGTGTGCCAAGCGTAGCGATGTCGCGTCGGAAATTGCGCCTTACGTCGATAAAGTATTCAACACGGATCAGGCGCTAGTGGCACGGGTTATCAAGAACTTTGTGTTGACTTGTGGCTCGGGAAGCCCTCAGGCAGACGTCGAAGCTATCCTCAAGACACATCCGATCACGCAGAGCAAAATTCGCGATATCGCTGACCACATGAGTGGCATTGTTAAGCGTCGCGTCGACGAACTCTTAGAGATGGGCAAGCCTGCAATCATTGCTCGCGACGAGTTTCATACTTGGTACACCGCGTATGTCCGCAAAATCGACCGTGATATGGTGCTTCGAAGTCATGCTAAACGACCTAGTGACAAGGAGGTGCAGAGTCACCTACCTCGTGTTTTCGTCCGACAACTGGACTTGATCGGATTGCCGTTTGAAGACAAGCTCGAAGCAGTGGGCGACTATTTGCTGGCCGCAGCAGATCGTACGGCATGGGCCATTAGCGGTGATGTGGACGCAACCTCGTTCGATGAGCTTGACATCAGCCTCCAGCGCACATGGAGGAACAAACGACTTGCTTGCAAAGTGGCGCATGGCGGTAAAGCATTTGAGGCGCAAGGCCTTGCGCTTTATACAGACTGTATGGATGTGAAAGTGGCGGTAGAGCAAAAGGAAGCGCCTGATCACTTCATCCCAGGCTGCTTGCACCGTTTGGCCGACGATTTGTCTATAGGCTGGCATCCCGACTTCACTAGTCAGCTTCAGGCCAAGAAGGTAGCTTGACGATGCTTGCTAGAGAAGCGCAGAACGTACAGAACCCTGCATTGGGCGCGGCAATTATTTGGCGCTTCTGTTGTGCTTTTGCTGCGACTCATCCGACGAATGCTGCAGCTCCACTACCCACGCTCTTTATAGTGTTACCTATCGTTTTACACCAAGCAACCGCTGACCTATTGCGGCGTACGCATGCTAGATCGGGACTGAGGGCTTTTGCAGCCAAATTTGGCGACTCTGCTGTTGTCAAGCAGGACCTACTGCTGCAGATACATCAGCGATCGCTGCGCTGGAGAACGCTGACAATGCAGTCGATTGAGTTGGCTGCGGCTGGAAGATTGGTTCATCTGGCCGAGTTTGGTGAGGTAATTGCTCTTTCTAAGACTAAACCGCGTGGTCTGCCCGATGAAGTTAAGCAACTGATGATTGATGCGGAAAAGCTCGGTGCTTGGTGCGCTTCACTGACCTTACATGAAATAATTACGACATTAAAGGTCAGGCTCTGATGTTCTTCCAGATCCGTTCAATCCTGCTTTGGCCTCGTAATCCGAATTTCAAGCCTCGCCGGCTGCGTTTTGATTTGGGTAAGGTCAATGTGATCAGTGGCGCCTCTCGTACCGGCAAGTCAGCTGTCATTCCGATCATCGATTACTGCTTGGGGGCTAGCACTTGCTCTATACCTGTGAATACTATTCGTAAGCACTGCGAGTGGTTCGGAGTGATTGTTGCCACTGCTCAGGGTGACAAGCTGATAGCTCGCCGTGAGCCTGGTGCGCAGCGTAGCACAGACGATATGTTTTTGATGGAGGCGGAGGCCATTGTTGACATCCCTCATCACATCACCAAAAACACCAGCGCTGAAGCTGTTAAGCGCCTGCTAGACGAGCTAGCTGCATTGTCAACTCTGGATTTTTCGGGTGGAGACGAGTCCATAGGATTCGATGGCCGACCCAGCTTTCGAGATCTTGCGGCGTTCACATTCCAGCCGCAGAATATTGTGGCCAACCCCGATATTTTGTTCTTTAAGACGAATAGCTACGAGCACAGGGAGAAGCTCCGTAAAATTTTCCCGTACGTACTAGGAGCCGTGACGCCAAGTCTCATGGCCAAGCAGTTCGAATTGCAGCGCACCAAGGCAGAACTTCGGCGAAAAGAGCGAGAGCTCAAAGAAGCGCAGGAAGTATCGGTCCGCTGGTTGGCTGACCTTACTGCTAAATTCAGTGAGGCCCAGGAGTTGGGCTTGACACCTAAGCCCGAGCAACCACTGACAAGAGAGCAGATGCTCGAAATGCTCGAAGAGGTTGTTGCGCGCACGGATTTGACGATTTCCGTTAGCGTGGTAACCATATCCGAAGCTTTAAAAGAGCTCACAGAATTGGAGCGCGAGGAGCGCGAGGTGTCGCGCGAACTGACGACCTTGCGACACAGGTTGGAGGAGATGAATCGCATGTACGTTGGCGGTGATCAGTATGATGCGGCCATTGCCTTGCAACGAGGCAGGTTGCAGCTGTCTACATGGCTGGCTGGTCACGCTCAAGGAGGGGCTGATTGCCCTATGTGCGGCAGTCATACGGCATCGGCCCGCAGCAAACTTGAAGTGCTGTCTGCCCGATTGCAGGAAATTGAAGCCGAAGCCGGAATAGACAAGGAGGTGCCTGCGGCCTTTGATCGAGAACTTCAACGCGTGACAACGGAAGTTGGCGTGGCGACGGAACGCCTGCGCGCTGTCCAGCTTCGCAAGCGGGCGTTATCGGGCCGATCAAAGGAGGCTAGCGAGCGGCAATTCATTGCGAAAAAAGCAGAGCGATTTGTTGGAAATCTTGAAGCTGCACTGGATTTGCATAGACGGCTTGGCAGCGATAGCGCATTGGTTGACGAAGTGGTGAAGCTGCGTGAGACGGCTCAGCGGCTAGATTCAGAATTGAGAGAGCAGAATGTGGATTCTCGAAAGCGGAACGCCTTGAATGTCGTCAACAGTTACGCTGGGCGACTGTTGCCTCTATTGGATATCGAGAATCCTGATCACCCTATCTCACTAGAAATTAACGATCTCACTATCAAAGTTCGTGGCGTTGACCGTGATGACTATCTGTCAGAGATAGGTAGCGGATCCAATTGGCTTTCCTACCACTTAGCTATTCTTTTGGCCTTACATCAATTTTATATATCCCAGCCGAACAGCCCTGTGCCAGGATTTCTTGTTCTGGATCAACCAAGTCAAGTCTACTTTCCTAAAAATGTCTCGAAGAATTTAGGCGAGGAAGAACAGGAGTTGCAGTTGCGCGACGAGGACATTGATGCTGTGCACAAGGTCTTTGAGGTCTTGAGCAAGGTTGTATTACAGGCTAAGGGTCAACTTCAGGTCATTGTGCTAGATCACGCGTCTCGCGACCTTTGGGGCGACATACCCGGAATTGTCGGTCTGAAAGAGTGGCGCAACGGCACCAAACTCGTACCAATGAAATGGATACAAGGCGACACTTGATAAACGACTACATAGCCTAGCTACGCGCTAGGCAAAATCTAGGCTGCAGATCGGCTGCAACTTCAACCGCACAATTGTTATTGACCTGACCTCTATGAACAAGTGCAAAGGGTGACCAGTCAACCAGGCAGTCTTCAGAGGTGGTCCCTGAGGTGAATGATTCAGGCGGATAGCAGCCCTCCACGGTATGCTGGCTTAATTACGCAGGGCACACACTTAGTGGAATTTTGAATATGAAGAGCGACATATGAACAAGCGGGATGTGGCGAAGCGTGTGGGAGAACTACGAAACGTACATCAGAGGGGGTTGAACGACCTATACATTTGGAGCTCTTTCGCTTGTGCGGCCCTAGAATCCGCTAAGGCCGATGAGCAGTTTCTCAATCAAAAGCGGTTCAAGGTGCCATCAAAGACTATGAACAAGGAGGTTGGCCGCAGTGCCGAAGACCTTAAGCAGATAGCCTCACGAGCGGTCGATCGAGAGATCTTTTACGCGGTCTTCGTTTACGCTGTTGCACAAGTAGAGGCGTTTCTCAACGATGTGCTCACGCTTCTTCTGCGATCAGACAAGAGGCGACTGAAGACTCGTATCCATGGCATCAATCACACAAAGTCTATTGATGTAGACGAGCTTATTGATGCTGCTAATCAGGATCAGCTAATAGATCACCTAATTAAAAAAGAACTGGGGCAAGTCTTCTATGCGGCGCCGAAATTTCAATTTGAATACTTCCAGAAGGTCACGGGCATAGAATTGGATGAAGTGCTTTTAAGGCAATGGTTTGAGGCGAAGGCTACTCGCGATATTATTGTCCATAACTCTGGCATCGCAAATGACACGTATTTAAAAAAAGCCGGCGATCTGCAAAGAGCAGGTGATGGAGAGCAAGTTCCAGTGAATTCTCAGTATTTCGCTGATACGCTGAAAGCCATGAAATCTTTGGTAGGCAAAATTTCCTCTAAAATTCAGAGTGACCTTCGTGGAAAGACGACGTATTCTAAAGTAAGCACATGAGTTGCTATGGATGCGCCTGTTTGAATCTATTTTCAATTATTGCACTTCACTTCAAAGTAGTCAAAAGTGTGAGTTTGTAACTACCGCGTGCCGGAAGTGGTCCGAATCAAAGAAGTGCTGTGTACCAGAAGTATTAGGTATTTTGTGAGTTAAAAACAAGCTTCACTCTCGAAATCGTGGCATTAACCAAAAATTTTATTGAGACTGCTGCTTCTCTTTTTATGCCTGGATTAGTGTGTGTAAGCAGAGCTACACATTTTGGCTATATTTTAAAGCGCGTAGGAGAAAGAATTGGTTACGGCTAAAGACATTGCCCAATGATGTTCGATCATTTCAAAGTTCAAAATTATTTAGAGTGGCTAACACCACCGATCCACGAAGCGTGCACAGATGATCGCCGCTGCCAGTTTTAGCAGCGCTTCGTGGATATCCAGTCGTCTTTCAAAGCGGATTCGCAACTTGCCAAAGCCTGCAAACCATCCATGGGTCCGCTCCACCACCCAGCGATGCTTGCCCAGTCGCTCGCTACTCTCAACGCCTCGCCTGGCAATGCGGCTGGCGATGCCCCGTTGTCTCAAGTGCGCACGGCAACGCTTGTAGTCATAGCCCTTGTCGGCATGCAACTTCGATGGTCTTTTGCGGGGGCGCCCTCCCAAGCCTGCAATCGCAGGAATCGCGTCCACGCACCTCTCGAACATCTTGGAGTCGTGCCGGTTCGCGCCGCTGACCAAGATCACCAGCGGGATGCCTCTGGCATCTACGACGATGTGCCGCTTGGAGCCGAGCTTGCCTCTGTCCGTGGGGTTGGGGCCCGTTTCCTGGCCCCCCGGGGGCTTGGTACCGAGGAGCCATCAATGCTAGCCCGGCTCCAATCAATCTGGTCATGTTCACGCAAGCGAGTCAACATGGCCTGGTGCAGCTGCTCCCAGACACCAGCAGCGTTCCAGTCGCGCAGGCGGCGCCAGCAAGTCATGCCGCTGCCGTACCCAAGGGATTGGGGAAGGTCTTCCCACGGAATGCCTGTTTGCAACACAAACAGGATGCCGTTGAGGGCGGCTTCATCGCTGACTGCGAGCTTGCGCGCACCGCCTTTGGCGGAAGGTACGAAGGCAGGGATGAGGGGTTGTAGCTGTCGCCACAGTTCTTTGCTTACAGGTCGTCGTGCCATGAGGGCAGCGAGCATAACTGCTCTGCGGGGGTCTGTGACGAAGTGGTGTTAGCCACTCTTATACCAAGAAACAGTGGTATATAAAATAAAAAACCAGTTTGGCAATAATTTTGACTACCCCAATGAAATGGAAATCTTGCTATAGGCAAAGACGTTCTTCGAGAGTTTCGAAAGATATCCGAAGGCAAATTTGTTTGGGAACGAGGTGATAGAGCGTGGCGCAGGTTGAGTAGCAATGAAAACTATAAAGGTAGGCAAGTTGAGTAAATTCCTAATACTATATTAAAGTCTTCCTGATATTTGTCGTCAGGTTGGCTGGTTCATTAGTTAATTGGTTTTTGCTTTTATCCAGCCACAACCAGGCTGCAGGAGTTGGTGGCTACAGGTGCCCGGGCGACGGCTTCATTCTGAGAGTTCGTGGGTACTAGCGATTATTGATTCGAATATTAGTTGTGGGGGTTTACCGCTTCTTCTCAAGCTTTGAGGCGACGCGGTTGCTGCACCGGCACGGAATTCACAATCGTACTCAAGTGCGTTCAGGGTGCGGATAGTATTAGCTTTAATAATGAATTATTATTCGTGCGACGCGATTCTATAAATTCACAGGAATAGATATGACTAGATGCTAAAATACTAAAAATCTTTTGGTTAATATAAATATATTTCTTACAAATTTCGAATTAATATGCTTGATATCTTTGAAGATAAAAATATTCCAGAAGAAAAATTACACAACAAATACCTAGTGCTAAGAGATCAATTGTTTCTTACGGGGGAGCAATCGATAATTGGTGAATGGGTGAGGGGGTTTGAGGATAGAGATAATAAAATTGTTAAAGAATTTCAAACAAGCTATCATTCGTCTTTCTGGGAATTCTATTTATTTGCTTTATTTAAAGAAGCTGGTCTTGAGATTGATTTTTCAGAACAGAGGCCAGATTTCATAATAAAACAGCCGCACTCGATGTATATTGAGGCGGTGGTTGCAAATATTAAACAAAATGGGAAAGGGGAAGAATCTAGAACCATTGAAGATGTATTTTCAATGATTCGGCCTCTATATCAGCAAAAAAACTTCGAACTAGAGATGAGGGAGTCAATTACTAGATATGCAAATGCAATCTCGAGTAAGGTGAAGAAGTATGATGATTACAAAAAAGACAATCATTTTGATGTAAATACCCCTTACTTAATTGCGCTTAGTGGTTACGAGCAAATTAATTATGGAAATAAATTTCACTATGCAATGATTGCTTGGGCATATGGCCTAGTGATCGACAATAAAACGGGTAAATATTTAAAGCAGGGGAGTATTAAAAAGCCGGGATCAGATGCTCCAATACAGATTGGAAATTTTCTGGATGGGAAATTGTCTCATATTTCTGCCGTGATATTTAGCTGTACTGCTACGCTAGGAAAATTAACTTCGCTAGCGATATCTAAAGATGAGGGGTATTTAAAAATAAATTCAGTTATTAATATCCGTCACGATACAGATATACCTTACTACAAAGCTCATATAGTATCTTCTGCTAATCCTGAATATCTTTCAGATGGTGTTTTTATATTTCATAACCCTTTTGCAAAGAACCCAGTCTCAAGGGAGGTATTCAAGAATACTAATGTAATAAATGTCGACTATGACATTGATCATGGTTGTCTATGCTTCGATGGTAATAATCTTCCAATTGTAAGTCGAATAAATTTGGCTTTTGGTGATTTTTTGCTGCCTGAAATTGTAAGCGAAATAACTGAAATATTTAACCCTGGCCTTGTGTTTATCAAAGCGAAGGTTCAGAAAATAAAAAAGATAAAACAGTACCAAAAGTATGACATTGAATTTTTGGACGTCAATGAAGGTATTAAATTTGAAATAATTTTTGATGGAGAAAATTTTGAAAAATTCTCCCCTAAGAAGGATTGTGTTTTTGAATTTATATATATGTTAAAAAATGAGTTAACTGACAAAAATCCTTCGGAAAATGCAGATATCCGTACTCTTAAGAGATTGATGAAAATTGCATGTCTGAAGTTAGATATGGGAATTATGGTATCAGTCAATAAAATTAGCTCCACATAGATGCGAAATTTCAGGTTATCTACAGTGTTCATCCGGGTTGGGGCATGGGAGTCGCCAAACAGTCAATAGAATGGGATGTACGGTTCCTTTAAGTCACGGTGTATTTTTAAGCTTGGAATAGGAGAAAGAACTAGCAATCCGCCTGCATGGCGGCGCCCGCACCACTCTGAATCGCCCCGGGTTTTGAGGAGGCTTCAACTCTTGAGAAGATGAAGCCATGAAGAAGTCAACAAGTTCACGCTCGAGGTCCGTGAACGCGCAGTCAGGATGGTGCACGAGCACCGTGGGGAGTACCCGTCGCTGTGGGCGGCAATCGAGTCCATCGCACCCAAGATTGGATGTGTGCCGCAGACGCTCAACGAATGGGTCAAGCGAGCCGAGGTCGATGCCGGCGTGCGCGAAGGCGTGACGACCAGCGAGGCCCAGCGGGTCAAGGACCTGGAGCGCGAGGTCAGGGAACTGCGTCGAGCCAATGAGATATTGAAGCTGGCCAGCGCGTTTTTCGCCCAGGCGGAGCTCGACGGGCAGGCCTTCCTGCGCCGCATCAAGTCCTGAAGGCATTCGTCGACCAGTACCGCCAGCAGCTTGGGGTTGAGTCGATCTGCCGCGTCTTGCAGATCGCCCCATCGGCGTACTGGCGCCACGCCGCGTGTCAGCGCAGCCCGGCCTTGCGCTCGTTGCGAGCCCAGCGCGATACACAGCTGCTGCCGCAGGTGCAGCGCGTCTGGCAGGCCAACCACCAAGTCTATGGCGCCGAGAAGGTCTGGCGTCAACTCAATCGCGAAGGTGTTGCGGTGGCACGTTGCACCGTCGAGCGGCTGATGCGCCAACTCGGGCTGCAGGGCGTGCGACGCGGCAAGGCGGTGCGGACCACCATTGCTGATTCCAAGGCGCCATGCCCGCTGGACCGGGTCAATCGGCAGTTCCGTGCCGGGCGGCCTCACCAGCTCTGGGTCTCGGACTTCACCTATGTCTCGACCTGGCAGGGCTGGGTCTACGTGGCATTCGTGGTGGACGTGTTCAGCCGGCGCATCGTGGGTTGGCGGCAGAGCGGCTCGATGCACACCGAGTTCGTGCTCGACGCGCTGGAGCAGGCGCTGTACGACCGCAAGCCGCCTGACGACGGTAGCTGGCGCACCACTCCGACAGGGGTTCGCAATACCTGTCCATCCGCTACAGCGAACGCTTGGCCGAAGCCGGCATCGAGCTCTCAGTGGGCTCCAAGGACGACAGCTATGACAACGCGCCTACCGAGACCATCAACGGGCTCTACAAGGCCGAGGTCATTCATCGGCGCGGGCCGTGGAAGACCAAACAGGCGGTGGAACTGGCTATCCTACGTTTTTGGAATAAAAAAGGCGTAGACAAAAACGATTGTGACAGCTATCCATATTAAGAGAAAAAGCCAGATGGTTGACCACTTCCAACTTGCCTTGACCAACAGAACTTCCCACCAATTCATCCCAGGCTTATTAGCAGTTGCTCCAAATTCAGGGGCCATGCGCTGTTGAGCTCTGAAAAGCTTGTCATCAGACGGTGCGTGGTTATTGGGGCAGCGATCTTTGATCGTTTCATATTCGACTCGCAGCGCATCAATCTCTGATTCTTCGATCAATTTGCCGGAATCCATTTTTGCAAGTATGTACGCCAGCTTGATCTGATAAGCCGTCAGTTCTTCGGCGTTTCGATGCAAGGTATCAGCCTTCGCACCATAAGAGGCGCCCCACTCGAGAAGACTAATAGTCAGGAGAAAAATACCAAGCGTGACCGAAACAGCAGTAAGGTAGTTATCCAGCGGTGTCCCTGGTTGTGGCGAGTAAATGCGCTGTGCCAGCGCCGTTGCGACACTCAATGCAGAGAGCATTGCAAGGCTGAAAGTGGAAAACGTCTCCCGTTGCCTCAGACGCCGAGCTGCGTTGTAACGCGATCCTGCAGTTCGCCAAGCTTTTGTACGGAGATCCGAGATGAATTTTCTCATTGATAACAGCGTGCCAAGGTGTGAGGTGCGGGGGACGCCTCAAAAATCAGGTCATATCCACTTCCCTAGCAGTGATGCTGAGCATCCCCTTGAGAAGGTCTTGTCACAAATCGTGACGTCCCATGCCTGCGCAGAGTAGAGAGCACTTCCGCCCGCAGGAACCAAATCCTGCGAGGTATCGCTTGCGCGATAGGCGCCACCCGCAAAGCTATTTTAGCCATAAAGTGCCCCTTCGTCCTTGTGCATGGCGATCAGAATGTGCTGCAGATACTTCTCGTACCGAGCCTTGATCTGCTCATCAGTTAGTGCATCATCTGGCCCAACCCGGCCTCGTTCGGTGAGCATAGCCAGCATCTCTGTCGTGGTTGTGATCTTGTCATAGTCCCGCACATACCCACCCTGTGGGTTGAACTTCATTTCGAAGTAGGCGCGTCGTAGTTTCTTTAGATCAGCCGGAGCTTTGCAGTAAAAATCCGGCATGCGCTTGAACATATTCTCGATTGCCTTGTCTATGTGGTGAAGTAACTTCAAGTCACTGATCTGGTTGAAGTACGCGATCCATCCATAACGCTTCTTCTGGGAAATGGCTCCAGTGATTCTTTCGTTGAGTTCGAGGATGAAAATCTTCTTTAGTCTGTCTGGGGTAAGATATTTAAACCTTTCCAAGCGTCGCATCTTATTATGCTTATAGTCACTAAACTTAGCAGCTATCGACAGGAGGAAACGTTCGGTTGTAGAGTCTCGCACTGAGATCAAAGGCCAATCGAACGTATACCCCAGGTAGCCGAAAGGCATAGATAGCTGGTGCATGTGCGATTTTCCCGACCCAATGGGATGCAAACTAAGCCCGCGTTGCTTGAGTCTCTCTCGAAGTGAAGCGAAAGCTTTTTGCACAGATTCGTAGTCGCCGTACATCAGTACATCGTCAACGTATCGATAATAGGTGATGCCCATCTCTGGCATGATTTCGTCGACATCCTGCATGTATATTGACGCCAATATGTTTGATATGGCCAGCCCCTGCGGAACGCCCACCTCTGTCCGGTAGTCCGAATGCCTGTTTTTTTTTGTATTCTTTGGCACGGTGGGTGTTGCCAACGCATGGCCGATCAACTTTAGTGCACGCTGAGATTTAACCCTTTTTGCTAGCACCTCTAAGGTGAGGTCACGCTGGATCGAGTCATAAAAGGTTTTGATGTCAGTGCTGCAAATCCAAGTTTCTGTTGGAGACTTGCCTTTTAAGTCATTTGAGATTTCTCGCACAAATGTACTCGCTACGTTCTTTGGGACACGTTCTGGGTAAAGGGTGGCGAGAAATTTATTCAGCTGATGCAACACCACCCGGTCCCTGACTGTGGGAATTCCAATCAATCTAGGGTTCTTGTCTCTTCCTTTCGTTTTTAGAACTTCGAGGAACGGAGAGAACCTATACGTACCAAAATTACACTTTGCCGATGCGTTCGCTAACAAGGCTTTTGCGTTTATTGCGAATTGAAAACCGTTCAATCGATCAATACCTTTTCCAGTAGTGCTCGCGAATTTCTCTTCGAATACTGCCTCTAAGGCAGTCGCGGAGAAAAGGGACTCGAACAGCATCGTGTCATCAATCGGGTTAGACCCACAGTGAGTCGCCGCTGAGGACGCAAGAAGCGGTAACTGTAACTGCTGTAATGTTATCGAAGTGTCGTTCATGTATATTCTGCCAAGTGGCCAGTCAATTTGAGATTTAAGAGAATATTAATGAAGTAGTTTCATGAATTTGGCCTGAGCTGACTGGATACCCAATACCATATATGGAGATCCGCAACGCTAAAAAATTGAGCGTTGCTAGTGAAGTCAATCAGGCAAGCCTCTTCTGCTCGAGATGTCTTTCAGCTGACTAAACCAAGACGCAATTGTATGCTGACGATCAGAAGGGCTGAGCATTTTTATTGCCAAAAGCAGTTCGGCTATTTCGTCATCTTCGCAATATAAATAGGCGAGTGGAACACCTAGTGCGCCTGCGATCAGCCTTGCGGTCTTCACTGGAGGCTCATGCGTTCCTAACTCATACCTGCTGATGCGGGCACGGCTTGATGACTCATCAATGCCGATTAGCACTCCTATTTTTTCTTGAGACCACTGAAGGGCTTCACGTCGAGCACGCATACGGCGTCCTACGACGTTGGGTAGTTCCAAGGATACGGACTTCATGTAGCGAGTTTCGTTACACTGTGGTAACGTGTCGTCACGAAAAACGTTACATGTATAAGTGATTAATTATTCATATAGTGGCGAATTTCTAGTTAAATATGCCTGAATTTGATTGAATATATTTTATTTTCTTATTTTGTTTGGCGGTAATAAATTTGGATATTTTTATAAATGAGCTGGTGTTTTTCAACCTGGAGGATTAGATGGAGTACGAGTACAAGGTCATTGACGTAGCCGATGGGGCGATTAGTTCGCTTTTGCTCGGAGAAGGTCGAATCGAAACAGAAGTTCTGGAGGCCTATATCAATGCCATGGCGTCGGAAGGATGGCGCTTGGTGTTTATGGAAAAAGTCATGCAGAGGCATCTCGTTGTTGCAGATAGAGAAACCTTGATGATCACTTTTGAAAGGAGAGTGCCGGAATCGGAGCGCGCCGCAAGAGCCGCGAGGTGCATTGACGATGTGATTCGTGCCGAAGACGCGGCCAAGCGCAAGGGGCGGGGAGCCGCCGTCGGGGCAGCGGGCATGGTCGCCGCAGGGGCGGTGTTGAGCAATCTACTGAGCGAGGAATAAATTGGACCTGAACCAAAAAATTGCCGAGAGAAGGGCGCAATTGAAAAAGGATGAGGCAGCCCAGGAGGCACGCAAGCGGCAGGAGGGGCTTGAACAGAGGCAAAGGGAGCAAGCCCAAGAGAGGGCGATTAAAGAATCTGCCGAGAAGGAGGCGGCGCAGAAGATTCAGGAGATCGAGGCCCAACTGCACGGCACCAAGGAGCACGTATCAAATGATGCAGCTTCCGTGCTGGAAGAGCGAGTAGGCCAGGAGGCCAAGAAGAAGGTAGATGCACATATCAGCGCACTTGCCAACAAACGATTCACCAAAGGAGAAAACTGGGCATTTGGCCTCCTCATGTTGGGAACCGTCCTTGGTTTCTTTATGGCGTGGTGGTTTGGCCTGGGAATGCTGATTTGGACTTGCTACTACGTCACCAAGGTCAGCAATCGTCACGAAGCCGAGATCAGGGCCGAGTTAGGGCAAGTTAAAGAAGGGAGTAACGAATGAAGAGGATTTCAACCGCGATCATGCTTGTGGGCATCGCCCTGCTCATCCTCGCCTTGGGCAGCGATGTTGCTGTCGATGGTATGGGAGGGCGACGGATCACGAACAACGGCTTGATGCATGACCGCCTGGTCAACATCATCCTGAGCGTGACCCTGATCCTGGGCGGTCTGCTGCTGAAGCTGTTCGGGGAGAAGCTGTCAGGGCCCTATCTGCAGGCCATTGATCAGTTGTCAGCGAGTGAGTACTTCGCCCGCTGGGCCACGGCCATCCTCTCCTCTGCCTGTGTGTGGGTGCTGCTGCTCATGTATCTCTGGCCCAAGACGAGCGTGGCGGCTGCGCTGCTCGCTGCTATGGCTTGGTGCTCGTTCCTTCCGCAAGCGACCTATAAGGTGCTCAAGCGGGTCTGGATTGGCACATTGTTGCTGGCGGTGGGAATGGCGACCTGGCACTTGATCGCCTTGTTCAGCACAGGTGTCAACGCGTTAACGTTGGGGTTGATATCAGAGGGTGTTTCTCTTATCGGGACGGGACGTTTGCTACCTTTGTTTACCGTAATGCTGGGAGTGCCTTTTCTGGTATCCGTGGGAGGGGTTGTTTTCGCTACGTTAAAAAGTGAAAATGATTGATTAAAAATTCTTCTGAGGCCACGGCAAAAGCTCGGCCGAATCGGAAATGTGGGTCGTGATATGATCGTATGTTATGGTGGTTTTTCCAGATGGGAGAGAGTATGGCTGGTAGTGATATAAATGAGATTAAAGAATTCATCAATTGCGTTTATATGAACGAATGTAGGAAAATTTCCGGGCGCGGAATGCTGACTTATGCAGTTGGTGAGTGCGATGGGGATTATTACATTTGTATATATGATAATGTGAAAGATGGGAGTTTTTCGAGGGGCTGGATATGTGGGAAAAAAATTGATGCAGCTGTTTTAAATCAGTCTGAACTGACAGGCGAAAATTTTTATGCATTGCAGGATGGGAAATCTAATAATACTGGAGGATTTATAATGGCCGCTTTAAGAGATCTCGGGTTTGTTCGCAAAAGAGTTCGACCATTTTATGAACATGTGCCACTTACTACTTTTAAGAGTGTGGTTGAAAGACGTTTAGAGAAGTGAAAATGTTCTTAAGAGATAGTTGATTGCGATAGTTCGTTATTTCCGCCCTTGCCCGCCCTGGAGAAATCCTCGGCGGGCTTTCTTTTTTGTCAAAAGGAATTTTATGTACGTTTATTTTGATTCATTATCAATTCACAACGCCTTTACTCAGGCCTTGGGTAGCGAGCTGGGTGACTTGATCGGCCGGCGCATTGAGGAGTTGTCCGAATATGAGGTAGATGACCTGTCCAGTCTCATCAAAATCCTGGTTCTGGAGCCCAGCGACGCATTCACTGCTGTTGATTCGGAACTGGGTTTTTCACTTCTTGGCCGCCATTGCGATGTCGCCGAAAGCCATCGGGAATGGTTCGAGCTGACCCTGGTGCTCAGTGATAACGGCTTCGGTGTCGTGATCTACGTGCCCAAGCATGCGGATCTTGATCCCCTGCTGACGGCCTATTGCGCCAGCCAGGTGAGGGCCAGATCACAGTGACCTGCCTTCACCACCCACCACCTGCCGCCCATCGAGGCGGCTTTTTTTTTGTCTGAGGGCGTTTTGCCACCTTATCTGATAGGCCACCTGCCTATCGCATTCATCTACCAAGGAGAACTTTATGAGTGAAATCGAAGCGACAGAAAACGGGCAGCAACCCGTATCGATCGACAGCATCTACAACGGCAAGTGCCTGTCAGTGTCGGGCCGAAGCACGCTCACCTACACGGTGGGCCAGGGCAAGGGCGACAACGCGCTGTACCTGCGTATCGCCGATAGCACCGGCAACGGCGTGTGGTGCAAGGACTGGGCGCCAGCCTCGGCCATCGAGGCGATCGTTTCGGGAGCGCAGGAGCTGACCGCCAAGAGCTTCCATTGCCTGCATCCAGGCAAGTCCATCAACACAGGCGGCTTCGTGCTGGCTGCGCTACGGGATCTTGGGCTCATCCGGCCGGGCGAGGTGAACACGCGGCTCCATGAGCATGTGCTTGGGGCCACTCTGGAGGGGATCATGCGTAACCCGCCCAAGGCAAAGGACGATGGCAGTGCCGCCAGCATGGCAGGGAAGTCGCGCCGGAAGGCGAAGGAGGGGGCTTGACCCCGGGCATACAGGCCGCCTTGGTTACGGTATTGGTGCTGGGCATGTGGTTCAACGCTACACGTCCCATGGCCATAGCTGCTGCCGCTGCGCTGACCTTTATGTATCCCCTGTTGCTGATCGTGATTCTGGTTGGCGCGGGATCTGCACTGTGGGTGGGCTACTTTCGGAAATAGACTGAGCCAAGCTCCCGGAGGAAGTCCGCTCCAGCCTCTGCGCCCTGGGGGGCGAGGGTTGGGCCATGGCGACGTGCGGCGGCCGCCCCATGAGGGGGGTGATCCCGGACCCCTGCCGGGCTCGCCTGGGAGCAACCTGGGCACCAGCCGGGGCGGCGAGGTGCTGCCCCGTCCCGCTGCCACCCCGGCCCACGGGGGGCTGCCCTCCCCGAACTCCGCCACATCTGCCACGGCGCCACCCATCGGGCCATGCCCTGCAACAACGTTGCGGCGTTGCGGATGTTGCGTATCGGGGCAGAGGGGGGGGGCGCTGCCCAATATGTTGCCTGAAAAGCAGTGATGTTGTAAGCAAGAGAATTATTGCCATTGGTTACTAGATTTTTCAAATTTTTACATTTGGAGTGCGATGGTTGGCTTCTTGCCTTCTTTGCTCCTTCGCAGAAGTACTTCTTTCCTAAGCTCAAAAAACTCCCCAGCTAGAAGTGCTTCCAAGCCAAGGAATTTTGTTTTCCTTGTTTGGTGTGCCTCCATTCCTTAGATTTTTGCGACTCGCTTCTTGAAGGCGCTCTATTTCTAGAGAAAATTTAATCCCATGCAGAATTACGTTAAGGCTTATATATTTTAATTTCCTTGTTTGCTGTGCCTCCATCCTTAGTGCTTTGATTACCGTGATCCGAGAGTTGGCATGAATTTTAAGGGGGCGCCATGGAGGGTTAAGTGGCGTGGGTTGCGAGGATGCGGTTTTTATGAAGAATTCAGTCCTGGATCGCTGCCTGCACTCAGCGAACCACGGATTGGCCAGTCCATCTTCTCAACTGTGCAATTTCAAAGCAACCGAAAAATTTTAAAGGATGGATCATGAAAACTAAGCCTGTGAGTTCAACTTCGTCGATCATTTCAAAGAGCCTGGACGCGAATAATGTCGAGCCGTTTGAGGGTGCGATCGATTGCGGCATGCTGATGACTGAAATTATGCGTGCCATTAAAAATCACGTGATCATATCGGATCATGATGCCTTGATTGTGGGGCTGTGGTCTATTAATACATGGTGCTATAGGGATTTTCAGCGTTGCCCTCTGTTGCTGATTAACGCCCCAGAGAAAGAATGTGGGAAAACTCAGCTGCTAAAGGTGGTGGAGAAATTTGTGTTTCGACCAATGGAGTCAGCCAATATTACCTTGGCAGCACTTTTTAGGTTGATCACTAATTTTATGCCTACGCTACTGATCGATGAAGCAGACACATTTATGGAGGGGAAAACAGAATTTGCTGGGGTAGTGAACAAGGGCTACGAAAAAGGAGGATTTGTCTTGCGGGTAGAGGCCGTGGGGAAAGAGCTTGTCGAGCGTGCCTATGTGGTTTATGGCCCTAAAGTCATGGCCGGAATCATGCTTGAGCGGCACTTGCCGAGCGCCACAATGAGTCGAGGTATCCAGATTCCCATGAGGCGCAAGACCAAGGGCGACAATGTTCAGCGCTTGCGTTCTGCCGATCCAGAGGTTTTTAGAGGCCTGCGTTCTCGTATTCTGAAATTTGTTATAGATAACAAGGATGCCTTGGCGAAGGGCTGGGATGAGATGCCACAGGAACTCAGTGATCGCCAGCAAGACAATTGGGAGCCATTGCTAGCCATTGCAAATTGCCTTGGCAAGAAGTGGTATCAAAAAGCGTGTGAGGCAGCCCTGAAAAACTGTGAAGAAACAGCGCCGCCTAAGGCATCTTCCAATCAATTGCTGGAGGATATCCGCGAGGTCTTGTCTGACTATTCGGAAAAGTACATCCCGTCGGCATATTTGTTGCAAAAGCTCCATGACGCTGAGGATATGGACTGGGGTACCTACAGTGGCGGTAAACCACTTTCGGCGCGTCAGCTGGCAAAATTCATGAGTGCCTATGGAGTAAAGACCAAGACTGTGCGCATGAAATCGGACTTTACACCCAAGGGCTATGAGGTGCGTGATTTTGCTGATGCCTTTGCACGGTATCTGCCAGAGTTGCCAAGTGAACTGCCCCCGGAGGAAGAGAAACCTCTGCGTACAGGAAATCCGCCGATTCCAGAGTTCTGAAATAGTGATCGGGGGCCCCGCCACAGTGAAAGGTGGTGTGCTCACTTGTGAAACCAGTGGTGGCCGTTGCCTCTAGTTTTCAAGTGATTTTTCCTAAGCCGATGATTTTGATCATCGTCGATTCCTGCGGTGATGGTCTCAGTGGGACTGTTCTGCATCTTTGTTAACCCATTTTCTTGTGAGTATCCATGTCCATGTGGAGAGGCGTTCGTGCGCCTACTGCTTCGGCGCCTATCTCCATGGGCACGGTTCTTTATCAATCAACTTCATGAAAGGAGAGGCTGTATGCCCATTGTCAAACTCAGTGCGCAGTTTGTGCATGAAGCGGTTTGCCCGCCCGGAAAGTCCAAGGTGGACTATTACGACAGTGCACTCAAAGGGTTCATTCTGGAGGCTCGACCTTCAGGGGGTAAAACCTTTTACCTGCGCTATCACGATAGCCACAACAAGCTGCGCCAATGCAAGATCGGTGATGCTGCTGCGGTCAGCTACGACAAGGCCCGGCAGAAGGCCATGCGGTTGCGCTCGGAGGTTGAGCTGGGCGGCAACCCTCTGAAGGAGCGCCAAGCCTTGCGTGCGGTACCGACCCTGGCCGAGTTCATCCGCGATACCTATGTGCCGCACATCCACCTGCACCGGAGGAATTTTCAGTCCACGCTGAGCTTCATCAAGTGCCATGTCCTGCCGCGCTTTGGAGCCAAGCACCTGGACGAAATCACGACCAACATGCTGGCCGAGGCTCACCAGGATCTGCGCACGAGGGGCTACGCGTTGGCTCATGCCAACAAGATACCCATCCTGCTCAAGATCATGTTCAATCTGGCGAGGAAGAAAGGCATCCCGGGAAGCGAGTCCAACCCTGCCGACGGTGTGGTGCTGTTCAACCCGAACAACGCGAAGGAGCGGTATCTCAGTGCGGTTGAGACCCAACGCCTGCACGAGGTTCTGTCCCGGTGTGGCTCCGCCCAGTTCAAGAGCATCGTTGCTCTTTTGCTGCTGCTCGGATGTCGCAAACGTGAGTTGTTGGATGCACGCTGGGAAGACGTCGATCTGGAGCGGCGCAACTGGCGCATTCCTATGTCCAAGAGCGGGAAGCCGCGAAACGTACCGATCTCTGAAAGGGCTTTGGAGGTGTTTCAAGCGCTGCCACGTTGGAACGGGTGCCCTTACGTAGTGCCCAATCCCAATACCAAGCAGCCGTTTGGCAACCTGTACCACCCCTGGGACAAGGTTCGCAAGGAGGCCGGGATGCCTGAACTGCGGATGCACGACCTACGTCACACGTTCGCCAGCAATCTGGTGAACTCCGGCCAGTCCATCTATGTGGTGAGCAAGCTTTTGGGGCACTCCCAGCTCAAGACTACGGCGCGTTACAGCCACCTGGCTGATGAGACTCTGATGTCTGCGGTGGATGCTGCAGCCAAAGTGGTGGACACAAGTTGGAGGCCCAGCGCGTAAAAAGCTGCCTAAAATTTGGGCAAAGCGAGGTGCGCCACGCACGCGATCACCTGCCCATCCTATGGGGCTGGGTGGTCCGTGGGGTCAAAGCCTCCCCCTCATTCCTGGGGTGATGGCCCAAAAGCTGAAAACCCAGCAAACAGGTCACTGCGACAGTTTGGGGCATGTGTGGGTGAGGCGGGAGGCGCAGGCTCGAAAACGGGAAAAACCCTTGAAAATCTGCTACTTACCGTATTGCTGGAGGGTTCAACACCTTCAAGTTTGCCCACGCCTACGCCAACGGCGAAGGCATGAAGCACTACGTGAACATGGTGCAGGAGCCCGAATTCGCAGCCCGCGAACAAGGCTACACCTTCGTGTCGCACCAGCAGGAAGTGGGTGCAGGCTACTTCGACGATGTGACCACGGTGATCCAGGGCGGCTCGTCCAGCGTCAAGGCGCTGACCGGCTCCACGGAAGAGGAGCAGTTCCACTGAAGCGCGGCTTCGGTGAGTGCAACTTCAGGTAGATAGGGGTGAGAAAGCGTCCGGGGCCTTGTGCTTCGGGCGCTTTTTCTTTGCTGAGGTTAAAATGCAAGGAGTTTTCAACTGACAAGGGCGAGAAAGGCATCATGGTTATGACACCGCGAACTACATCGGAGATGTACACCGGCCGCTAGCGGCTGGCGGTTCGCGCCTGCACGAGATTCACTCGACCCCAACAAAGCGCGGACCCGGCTCCGCGCTTTTTTGCTTTTGGGGGATGGCGCACCCCCTGAGAAATATTTTTAGGAATCCCATGATCCACATTACGCTTCCCGATGGTTCGCAACGCGAGTATCCCGGTCCGGTCACCGTGGCCGAAGTGGCTGCATCGATAGGCACGGGCCTTGCCAAGGCTGCACTGGCTGGCAAGGTTGGCACGGGCGACGACGCCAAGGTGGTGGACACCAGCTTTGTGATCGACAAGGACATGCCCCTGTCCATCGTGACGGCCAAGGATGCAGATGGCCTGGACGTGATCCGTCATTCGACGGCCCACTTGCTGGCCTATGCCGTCAAGGATCTGTTTCCTGACGCCCAGGTCACCATCGGCCCCGTCATCGAGAACGGCTTCTACTACGACTTCTCGTACAAGCGTCCTTTCACGCCCGAGGATCTGGTCGCCATCGAAAAACGCATGGCCGAGCTGGCTGCCAAGGACGAGCCCGTGGTGCGCCGCGTGCTGCCGCGCGACGAGGCCGTGGCCTACTTCAAGGGCATGGGCGAGAACTACAAGGCCGAGATCATCGCCAGCATCCCCTCGAACGAGGATGTGAGCCTGTACCGCGAAGGCGGTTTCGAGGATCTGTGCCGCGGCCCGCACGTGCCGAGCACCGGCAAGCTCAAGTTCTTCAAGCTGATGAAGGTGGCTGGCGCCTACTGGCGCGGTGACCATCGCAACGAGATGCTGCAGCGCGTGTACGGCACGGCCTGGGCTACCAAGGACGACCTGCAGCAGTACCTGCACATGCTGGAGGAGGCCGAAAAGCGCGACCACCGCAAGCTGGGCCGTGAACTGGATCTGTTCCACATCGACGAGCATTCGCCAGGCACCGTGTTCTGGCATCCGAAGGGTTGGGCTTTGTGGCAAGAGGTCGAGCAGTACATGCGCCGCGTGTACCGGGACAACGGCTACCAGGAGGTCAAGGGTCCGCAGATCCTGGACAAGACCCTGTGGGAGAAGACCGGCCACTGGGACAAGTACCGCGAGAACATGTTCACGACCGAGTCGGAAAAGCGCGACTACGCGCTCAAGCCGATGAACTGCCCCGGCCACATCCTGATCTTCAAGCAGGGCATCAAGAGCTACCGCGACCTGCCGCTGCGCTACGGCGAGTTCGGCCAGTGCCACCGCAACGAGCCCACGGGCGGCCTGCACGGCATCATGCGCGTGCGCGGCTTCACGCAGGATGACGGCCACGTCTTCTGCACCGAAGACCAGATCCAGCCCGAGGTGCTGGCCTTCACCACGCTGCTGCAAAAGGTCTACGCGGACTTCGGTTTCAGCGACATCATCTACAAGGTCGCCACGCGCCCCGAGGCGCGCATCGGCTCCGATGAAAGCTGGGACAAGGCGGAGGCCGCGCTGATCAACAGCCTGGAGGCTTCGGGCTGCGAGTACGTGATCTCGCCCGGCGATGGCGCGTTCTACGGTCCCAAGATCGAGTACACGCTCAAGGACGCCATCGGTCGCCAGTGGCAGTGCGGCACCATCCAGGTCGACTTCTCCATGCCCGAGCGCCTGGATGCGGAATACGTGGGTGAAGACGGCGATCGCCATCGCCCCGTGATGCTGCACCGCGCCATCGTCGGCAGCCTTGAGCGTTTCATCGGCATCCTCATCGAGCAGCATGCCGGTGCCATGCCGACATGGCTGGCTCCTGTTCAGGCGGCCGTGCTCAATATCACTGACGCGCAGGCGGACTATGTGCGGGAAGTCGCGCAAAAGCTGCAAAAAGCATTTCCGAATCAAGGCCTTAGGGTGGCGACAGATCTGCGCAACGAAAAGATTACGTATAAAATACGGGAGCATTCGTTGCAAAAGCTGCCTTACATCCTTGTTGCAGGCGACAAGGAAAAGGCCGCTGGTGCAGTGGCAGTGCGCGCACGGGGCAACAAGGACCTCGGAGTGATGTCGGTCGACGCGTTCATTGAACTCGTGGCCAAGGACATCGCGGCGAAGGCCTGACGGAGCATCTCCAAAGGCGTTAGCCGTTTGGCGTGTACTGCACACAAGCGGCTACGCTGTTGTAGCAACTTAAATCCAAGGGTGAGAACCATAGCTACTGAATTTCGTGATCGGCGCCACCGTGAAGAGCGCAAGCATCGTCTCAACCGTGAAATCATGGCGCCTGAAGTGCGTCTGTCCGGCCCGGAGAACGAGCCGCTGGGCATCGTGCCTCTGCAGGAAGCGCTGCGCATGGCGGGCGAGTTGGACGTGGACCTGGTGGAAATCGCCGCCACGGCCACTCCGCCTGTCTGCCGGTTGATGGACTATGGCAAGTTCAAGTACCTTGAACAGAAGAAGGCTGCCGAAGCCAAGGCCAAGCAGACCGTCATCGAAATCAAGGAAGTGAAATTCCGCCCAGGTACCGACGACGGCGACTACAACATCAAGCTGCGCAACATTCGCCGATTCCTGGCCGATGGTGACAAGTGCAAGATCACGCTGCGTTTCCGCGGCCGTGAAATCACGCACCAGCAGATCGGTCTGGACCTGCTGAACCGTCTGCGTGACGATCTGGCGGATTCCATCCAGGTGGAGCAGTTCCCCAAGCTGGAAGGCCGCCAGATGGTGATGATGATCGCCCCTGCGCGCAAGAAGCCCACAGCTGGCGGCAAGCCGGCAGAAGTTTCTGCTGCACCTGCGGTGGCTGATAAGGCATAATCGCGGTTTCGCCCTTCGTTGAGGGGCGACAGAATTTGCAGGCCGTGCGCGAGTCGATTGCGCGGGGCGTGCGATGCAAGGGACATGGTTTCCATGTCCCTTGTTCTTGCCGGCCTCCGGGCTGGCACAGAAGTGTCTCGGGGCCAGCAAGTGCGCGCAGTGTTGCGAGCCGCCTCACGAGCACAAACAACAGGAGCATTCAAATGCCCAAAATGAAGACCAAGAGCAGCGCGAAGAAGCGTTTTCGCGTTCGTCCCGGTGGCACCGTCAAGCGCGGTCAAGCCTTCAAGCGTCACATCTTGACCAAGAAGACCACCAAGAACAAGCGTCACCTGCGTGGTGCAGTGTCTGTGCATGAGACCAACATGGGCTCTATCGCACAAATGCTGCCGATGGCTGGCCTGTAATTCACTGACGAACAAGGAGAAAACACATGCCTCGCGTCAAACGTGGTGTAACGGCCCGCGCCCGTCACAAAAAAGTTCTGGCCCTTTCCAAGGGTTTCCGCGGCCGCCGCGGCAATGTCTTCCGCATCGCCAAGCAGGCGGTGATGAAGGCTGGGCAATATGCCTACCGTGACCGCCGTGCCAAGAAGCGCGTGTTCCGCCGTCTGTGGATCGCCCGTATCAACGCCGCTGCACGTGAACTGGGCCTGACCTACAGCCAGTTCGCCAACGGCCTGAAGAAGGCAGCCATCGAGATCGACCGCAAGATGCTGGCCGATATCGCGGTGCACGACAAGGCTGCGTTTAGCAGCATCGTTGATCAAGTCAAGGCCAAGCTGGCTGCTTGAGATAACGGTCTGCGGCCATCCTCGTGATGGTCTGCAGCGCAAACAGCAAGGGCTAGGGCTTGAAAAGGCTGCTAGCCCTTGTTTCTTTTCACAGTCGATAAAGAGTCGATATGAACGAGTTGGATTCTCTGGTCGAGAGCGCGCAGCAGCTGTTCGCGCAGGCACAAACCCCCGCTGATCTGGAAAACGCCAAGGCGCAGTTTCTGGGCAAGTCGGGCAAGGTGACCGAGCTCATGAAGGGCATGGCGCAGCTTTCCGTCGAAGAGAAGAAGTCGCGCGGAGCCGCCATCAACGTGGCCAAGCAAGGCATCGAGGCCGCGCTGACCGCGCGCCGCAAGGCCCTGGCCGATGCCGAACTGCAGGCCCACCTGAAGGCCGAGGTGCTGGATGTGACCTTGCCGGGCCGCCGCCGTGGCCAGGGCGGCCTGCACCCCGTGTCGCTGACGCTGGAGCGCATCGAGGGCATCTTCGGCTCCATGGGTTTCGATGTGGCCGAGGGCCCCGAGATCGAGTCCGACTGGTTCAACTTCACGGCGCTGAACACGCCGGAAGACCATCCTGCCCGTTCCATGCACGACACCTTCTACGTGGAAGGCGGCACGGAGCAGGCTCCCAATCTGCTGCGCACGCACACCAGCCCGATGCAGGTGCGCCACGCTGTGCAGCACGTCAAGAAATACCGCGAGCGACTGGACGCCGGCCAGGGCATGCCCGAGATCCGCGTGATAGCGCCGGGCCGCACCTACCGCGTGGACAGCGATGCCACTCACTCGCCCATGTTCCACCAGTGCGAAGGCCTGTGGATTGGCGAGAACGTCAGCTTCAAGGACCTGAAGGTGGTCTTCACCGACTTCTGCAAGACCTTCTTCGAGAGCGACGACCTGGTGCTGCGCTTTCGCCCCAGCTTCTTCCCCTTCACCGAGCCCAGCGCCGAGATCGACATCCAGTTCCAGAGCGGCCCGCTGGCCGGCCGCTGGCTGGAAGTGGCCGGCTCCGGCCAGGTGCACCCCAACGTGGTGCGCAACATGGGGCTGGACCCCGAGAAGTACATCGGCTTTGCCTTTGGCATGGGTCCTGACCGCCTGACCATGCTGCGCTATGGCGTCAACGATCTGCGTCTGTTTTTTGACGGCGATATCCGCTTCCTGTCGCAATTCCGTTAGAAATGGATCGCCCCCTGAGGCGCTGCGCGCCATCCCCCTGGGAGGGGGACGACGCCCTCGCCGCGAGGCGGCTCTTGCTCGGCGTCTCCGGCCTGAACCACGCCAGTCGCATGGTCAGGCTGTTCGGGGGCTTGGAATGAGAGTCGTCAATACGTTCATGGGGTCCGCCAGCGCCGCGGCGCGCGGACCGAACCAACGCCAAAGAGTCTGATATGCAATTTCCCGAATCCTGGCTGCGCGAGTTCTGCAATCCGCCGCTGACCACCCAAGAGCTGGCCGACATCCTGACCATGGCCGGCCTGGAGGTGGAGGAGCTGGAGCCCGTGGCACCGCCGTTCACCAAGATCGTCGTCGGCGAGATCAAGGCTGCCGAGCAGCATCCCAATGCCGATCGCCTGCGCGTGTGCCAGGTCGATGTGGGCGGGCCCGAGCTGCTGACCATCGTCTGCGGCGCGCCCAATGCGCGCGTGGGCATCCGCGTGCCTTGCGCCATGGTTGGGGCCGAGCTGCCACCCGGTGAAGACGGCAAGCCCTTCCTCATCAAGATCGGCAAGCTGCGCGGCGTGGAGAGCTTCGGCATGCTGTGCTCGGCACGCGAACTCAAGCTGTCCGAGGACCATGGCGGCCTGATGGAGCTGCCGCTGGATGCGCCCCTGGGCCAGAACATCCGCGAATACCTGAACCTGGATGACACCCTGTTCACGCTCAAGCTCACGCCCAACCTGGCGCATTGCCTGAGCGTCTATGGCGTGGCGCGCGAAGTGGCTGCGCTGACCGGTGCGCCGCTCAAGCCCCAGTCGTTCACGCCTGCTGCGGTGGGTGTGCAGGACAGGCTGGCCGTGAAGATCGAGGCGCCCGACCTGTGCGGCCGCTTCTCGGGCCGCGTGGTGCGCAACGTCAACACCCAGGCGAAGACGCCGCAGTGGATGGTCGATCGCCTGGCGCGCTGCGGCCAGCGCAGCGTGGCGCCGCTGGTGGACATCTCCAACTATGTGATGTTCGAGCTGGGCCGCCCCTCCCACATCTTTGACCTGGACAAGATCCACGGCGGCCTGCAGGTGCGCTGGGGCAAGGAAGGCGAGCAGCTCAAGCTGCTCAACGGCAACACCGTCACCGTCGATGGACAGGTGGGCGTGATCGCCGATGAGCGCGAAGTCGAATCGCTGGCCGGCATCATGGGCGGCGACGCCACGGCCGTGTCCGACGACACGCGCCACATCTACATCGAGGCGGCCTTCTGGTGGCCCAAGTCGATTGCCGGCCGTTCGCGCCGCTACAACTTCTCCACCGATGCGGGCCACCGCTTCGAGCGCGGCGTCGATCCCGAGCTGACCGTCGAGCACATCGAGCGCATCACGGAACTGGTGCTGCAGATCTGCGGCACGCCCGAGACCGTCTGCGGCCCCGTCGACGACCAGCAGGCCAACATGCCCCAGCCCAAGCCCGTCACGCTGCGCGTGGCGCGTGCGGCCAAGGTCATCGGCATGCCGCTCACGCAGCAGCAATGCCACGATGCGCTGGCCGGCCTGGGCCTGCCGGTGGAGCAGGGCGATGGCGTGCTCACCGTCACGCCGCCCAGCTTCCGCTTCGATATCAACATCGAGGAAGATCTGATCGAGGAAGTGGCGCGCATGGTGGGTTACGAGAACCTGCCCACGACCAAGCCGCTGGCGCCCATTGCGCCCAAGCTGCGCGCCGAAAACCGCCGCAGCCAGTTCGCCGTGCGCCGCGCGCTGGCCGATCTGGGCTACCAGGAAACCATCAACTTCAGCTTTGTGGAAGCCGCGTGGGAGAAGGATCTGGCCGGCAACGCCAATCCAATCCAGCTGCTCAACCCCATCGCAAGCCAGCTCAGCGTGATGCGCTCCAGCCTCATCGGCTCGCTCATGCAGGTGCTCAAGTTCAATGCCGACCGCAAGGCCGAGCGCGTGCGCGTGTTCGAGCTGGGCCGTGTCTTCCTCAAGGATGACAGCGTTGTTGACAGCGACACCACGGTCAAGGGCTTCTACCAGCCCATGCGCGTGGCGGGCCTGGCCTGGGGAGCTGCCGAGCAGCTGCAATGGGCTCGTGGCGAGACCAAGGTCGACTTCTACGACGTCAAGGGCGATGTCGAGGCGCTGCTGGCGCCGCGCAAGCCCGTGTTCGAGCCGGCCGAGCATCCGGCCATGCACCCGGGCCGCTGCGCACGCGTGCTGCTCGATGGCCAGTCCATCGGCTTCATCGGCGAGCTGCATCCCCAGTGGCGCCAGCAATGGGATCTGGCCCAGGCGCCCGTGCTGTTCGAGCTGGAGCTCGATGCCGTGCTGGCGCGCGAGGTGCCGGTGTTCAAGCCCGTGGCCAAGCACCAGGCCGTGGAGCGCGACATTGCCGTGGTCGTGAACGAAAAGACCACGCATGCCCAGCTCATGCAGGCGGTGGAAGCTGCCCAGACCGGCGGCCTGCTGCGCTCTGCCGTGCTGTTCGATGTGTTCCGTCCCAAGGCGCTCAAGGCCGGCGAGACAGCGGCACCGGGCGCGCTGGCGCAGGACGAAAAGAGCCTGGCCGTGCGCCTGACGCTGGGCCATGACGACAGCTCGCTGACGGATGTGCAGATCGAGCAGGCCGTGCAGGCCGTGCTCGAGCAGCTGCAGCAGCGTCTGGGTGCGCGCCTGCGCGCATGATGGAGGGTGCATGCCGTGAAAGGAGATCCTGTGATGGAACTGGCGGTGGAAAGTCTTGATTCGCCTGCGCTGACCAAGGCGCAGCTGGCGGATCTGCTGTTCGACGAGATCGGCCTGAACAAGCGCGAATCCAAGGAAATGGTGGATGCGTTCTTCGAGCTGGTCTCGCAAAGCCTGGTGTCGGGCGAGGATGTGAAGCTGTCGGGCTTCGGCAACTTCCAGATCCGCACCAAGGCGCCGCGTCCGGGGCGCAATCCGCGCACGGGCGAGGCCATTCCGATCGAGGCGCGCCGCGTCGTGACCTTCCATGCGAGCAGCAAGCTCAAGGAGCAGATCCAGGAAGGCACATCGGGCTCCCAGGCCTGAGGAAAGCCTGCCCGGGCCTGCATGGCCAGCTGTCGCCAGCCTGTCTGCCTCGCGGTGGATGGGCTGTTTTTACGACAGGGTGCTGGCCTGCAGGCGAGCTGTGCAGTAGGCTCGGCCTTCTTCCCGGATCGGCGCCCGCGCACCAGCGGCATTGCACATCCTGACTTCATCCACATTTGCCATGGCTTCACTTCTGCCCCAGATTCCCGCCAAGCGCTACTTCACCATCGGTGAGGTCGCGGATCTGTGCGACGTCAAGCCGCATGTGCTGCGCTACTGGGAGCAGGAGTTCACGCAGCTGCGCCCCATGAAGCGGCGCGGCAACCGCCGCTACTACCAGCACCATGAGGTGCTGATGATCCGGCGCATCCGTGAGCTGCTCTACGAGCAGGGCTTCACCATCAATGGCGCGCGCAACCGCCTGCGTGAGGCCTCGGGGTCTGCCGTGGTTCCCGCGCTGCAGGCCGGTGTCGCGGTGTCGGCGCCGGCTGCCGCGCCGCTGCTCGGTGGCGATGCCGCGGCCAGCGTTCCGCTGGAGCCGGAGGCCGTGCGCGAGGAGCTTTTGCAGATTCGTGCGCTGCTTTCTATTTGAGAGCAAAAAGCTGTATATAATTGAATTCTTCGGCGTGTAGCGCAGCCTGGTAGCGCACTTGCATGGGGTGCAAGGGGTCGCGAGTTCGAATCCCGCCACGCCGACCATAAATGAATACGGACCACAGCTTCTGGCTGTGGTCCGTTTTTCTTTGTGCCATTGCCAACCGCTACCAACCGCTGAAGGGGAGCGGCCGTTGCGCAGGAATCAACCCTCAGCGCAGGTT
The DNA here is from genome assembly GCF_055797465.1 of Delftia sp. PX-1. Taxonomy (NCBI): domain Bacteria; kingdom Pseudomonadati; phylum Pseudomonadota; class Betaproteobacteria; order Burkholderiales; family Comamonadaceae; genus Delftia; species Delftia sp. PX-1. The sequence goes on along the minus strand of NZ_CP184763.1, from coordinate 4,608,446 downwards.
GCAAGCAGCCATTGCCGGAAGGCTGCCAGCGCCGGCAGTGTCGCGTTCCTCTCGGGATAGACCAGGTAGTAGCTGCGCTGGCTGGGGATGGCGTCTCCCACCACATGCAGCTCACCGCGCGCTATCTCCTCTTCCACCAGTACCCGTGGCACCAGGCCCACGCCCATGCCTGCCAGCACGGCCTGTATCAGGTGCGAGGTCAGCTCGAAGCTCGGCCCTATCCGCATCTGCCGGTGATCGAGCCGATAGTGCGTGAACCACTCGCTCCAGGCCTGCCGGTTGCTGGCCACCGTGAGCAGCACCTGCTGGCCCGCCCAGTCCGGCGAGGCTGCTGCCTGCCCGGCCTGCTGCAGCGCCTGCGGGCTGGCCACCGCCACCAGAAACTCGTGGTACAGGCGATGCGCGGTCAGCCCGGACCAGTCTCCCGTGCCCACGGTGATGGCGGCGTCTATCTCTGCGCTGTCGAAGTCGATATCGCCGATGCGCGAGTGGATGTGCATCGTCACCCCGGGCTGCGCCTGGTAGAAGCCATGCAGGTGCGGCAGCAGCCATTTGGAGCCGAAGGTGGGCAGGGTGGCCAGGTTGAGGGTGCCACCGCCGGACTGGCGTGACATGGCCTGCAGGGTGGCGCTGCGTATGCGGCCCAGCGCGGCGCCCAGGTCGATGAAGTAGCGGCGCCCCACATCAGTCAGGCGCACCGTGCGGCCCTCGCGGCGGAACAGGCTGATGCCCAGCTGCGCCTCCAGTGTCTGCACCTGCCGGCTGATGGCGCTCTGGCTGAGCGACAGCTCCTCGGCCGCTCGCGCATAGCTTTCGTGGCGCGCGGCCGCCTCGAAGACCAGCAGCAGGGACATGGAGGGCGTCAGGCGTCGGTAATTCATGAGTTTTATGCAGTGTTCGCGGTTGCAATTTTCGTTTGTTCCAGAGGGAGAGTGTAGAGATACTTGCGGCCATGGTCGGCCTGAAATCGTGTATTGCATGCATGGATTTTCTGAGCTGATCGCCAGCAACAAATCTCCCCACCTTGCCTTCCATGTCGATTGCCCCACTGCCTCACGCCAGCGCCCCCGTGCCTGCCCAATACCTTGAGTTTCTTGAAGCGTTGAAGGCCGCCGGCTTCGAGGGCGACGTGGACACGGACCATGCCAGCCGCACCGTGCTGGCCACGGACAACTCCATCTACCAGCGCATGCCGCAGGCGGCCATCTACCCGCGTCACGCCGAGGATGTGGCCAGGGCGGCGCAGGTGCTGGCGCGGCCTGAGTTCCGCGATGTGGTGCTGACACCGCGCGGCGGCGGCACGGGCACGAACGGGCAGTCGCTCACGCATGGCGTGACCATGGACTTGTCGCGGCACATGAACGGCATCCTCGAAATCAATGCCGAGCAGCGCTGGGTGCGCGTGCAGGCAGGCGTGGTCAAGGACCAGCTCAACGCCGCGCTCAAGCCATACGGACTGTTCTTTGCGCCCGAGCTGTCCACCTCCAACCGCGCCACCATCGGCGGCATGATCAACACCGATGCCAGCGGGCAGGGCAGCTGCACCTATGGCAAGACGCGCGACCACGTGCTGGCGCTGGACTTCGTGCTGCTGGGCGGCGAGCGCCTGCACAGCGCGCCGCTGGATGCTCAGGCGCTGGAGCGCATGTGCGCCGATTCGGGGCGCATCGGCAAGGTGCACCGCACGGCGCGGCGCATCAGCGAGGACCAGGCGGAGTTGATCGAGGCCAGATTCCCCAAGCTCAACCGCTGCCTCACCGGCTATGACCTGGCCCATCTGCGCGAAGGCGACGGGCGCTTCAACCTCAACAGCGTGCTGTGCGGCGCCGAAGGCTCGCTGGGCTTCGTGGTGGAGGCGCGGCTCAACGTGCTGCCCATTCCCCGCTACTCGGTCCTGGTCAACGTGCGCTACGCGGGCTTCATGGACGCGCTGCGCGATGCGCGCGCGCTGATGGCACACCGGCCGCTGTCCATCGAGACGGTGGATTCCAAAGTGCTGCTGCTGGCCATGAAGGATTTCGTCTGGAGCAGCGTGGCCGAGTACTTCCCGCAGGACGGCCAGCGCCCCACGCTGGGCATCAACCTGGTGGAATTCAGCGGCGACGATCCGCAGGAGGTCGATGGCCGCGTGCAGGCCTTCATCGCGCACCTGGGCGCGGATACCTCCGTGGAGCGGCTGGGCCACACGCTGGCGGCCGGCAATGCAGCGGTGCACCGCGTCTATGCCATGCGCAAGCGCGCCGTGGGCCTGCTGGGCAACGTGGCGGGCGAGGCGCGGCCCCAGCCCTTTGTCGAAGACACGGCCGTGCCGCCCGAGAACCTGCCCGAGTTCATTGCCGAGTTCCGCGCGCTGCTGGACAGCCACGGCCTGCAGTACGGCATGTTCGGCCACGTCGATGCCGGCGTGCTGCATGTGCGCCCCATCCTGGACATGAAGAACCCCGTGGACGCCGCCCTGGTGCGCCCCATCTCCGACGCGGTGGCCGAACTCACGCAGCGCCATGGCGGCCTGCTGTGGGGCGAGCACGGCAAGGGCCTGCGCTCCGAATATGTGCCGGCCTTCTTCGGCGAGCTGTATCCCTCGCTGCAGCAGCTCAAGGCCGCCTTCGACCCGCACAACCAGCTCAACCCCGGCAAGATCGCCACGCCGCCGGCCAGCAAGACCTTGCTGCTAAAGGTGGACGGCGTCACCACGCGCGGCGAGCTGGACCGGCAGATCGACGAGCGCGTATGGCAAAGCTATGGCGCGGCCATGCACTGCAACGGCAACGGCGCCTGCTACAACTTCGACCCGGACGACGCCATGTGCCCTTCCTGGAAGGCCACGCGCCAGCGCGTGCATTCGCCCAAGGGTCGGGCCTCGCTGATGCGCGAATGGCTGCGCCTGCAGGGGCAGGCCGGCGTGAACGTGCTGGAGGTCGCGCAGCGGCCCCAGCCCTTTCTGTCCAGCCTGGCCGCGCGCTGGCGCAACAGCCGCGCGGCGCGCCGCGGCGAGGCCGATTTTTCGCACGAGGTCTATGACGCCATGGCCGGCTGCCTTGCCTGCAAGTCCTGCGCCGGGCAGTGTCCCGTCAAGGTCAACGTGCCCGAATTCCGCTCGCGCTTTCTGGAGCTCTACCACCGCCGCTACCTGCGGCCCGTGCGCGACTACCTGATCGGCTCGCTGGAGTTCACCATGCCCTGGCTGGCGCGCATGCCCGCGCTCTACAACGGGGTGATGGGCTCGCCATGGATGCGCGATGTGCTCAGCCGGCGCATCGGCATGGTCGATGGCCCGCTGCTGAGCCGGCTGGACCTGGCAGCCACCTTGCAGCAATGGAAGGTGCGCGCGGCCGATGCGCAGGCGCTGGCCGCGCTTTCGCCCGAGCAGCGCGCGCGCAGCGTGGTGATCGTGCAGGACAGTTTTACCCGCTACTTCGAGACCGGCCAGCTGCAGGTGCTGATCGAGCTGGCCGCGCGCCTGGGGTTCCAGGTCTGGCTGGCGCCGCTGCTGCCCAATGGCAAGCCGCTGCATGTGCAGGGATTCATGGGCGCCTTTGCCAAGGCGGCCATCCGCAATGCCGCGCAGCTGGTGCAACTGGCTCAGTCCGGTGTGGCGCTGGTGGGGCTGGACCCGGCCATGACGCTGGCCTATCGGCAGGAATACCTCAAGGTGCCGGGTATGGGCGAGGTGCCCAAGGTGGCGCTGCCCCAGGAATGGCTGCAGCAGGTGCTGCCCGAGGCGCGCACGAACGAGGGCAGTGCAGGCACTGCGTACCGCCTGCTGCCCCATTGCACCGAAAAGACCAACGCGCCCGACAGCGGCAAGCAGTGGGCACAGCTCTTCGAGCGACGGGGCCTGCGCCTGAGCGTGGAGGCCACGGGCTGCTGCGGCATGTCGGGCACCTACGGGCATGAGGCGCGCAACCTCGAAACCTCCAAGACCATCTATACCCAGTCATGGGCCCGGCAGATCGAAGGCAAGCAGGAGCTGGGCGAGCCGCTGGCCACCGGTTACTCCTGCCGCAGCCAGGTCAAGCGCCTGTCCGCACGACAGGTGCGCCATCCGCTGGAGGCCTTGCTGGACCATGTGCGCGCCACGCATCAGGGGTGAGAAGATGCGGGGGGCTGAACGTCGCCATTTCAGGAATTTGCAGACATTTTTGAAAAATCTCTGCTTTTTCCCTGAAGGCCCGTTTTTAGTCCCTATAATTCAATGCTTCGGCGTGTAGCGCAGCCTGGTAGCGCACTTGCATGGGGTGCAAGGGGTCGCGAGTTCGAATCCCGCCACGCCGACCACAACGCAAAGCTCCTGACGGAAACGTCAGGAGCTTTTTGCTTTGTACGTTCGATTTTGCGCGCGAATGTGCCTTGCGGCGAAGGGCTGGTGCAGTTCCGCCAGGCGGCTCCCTCGCGGATGGCGAGGGCAGCCAGCGCAGAAAACTCCATGCACCGTGAAGATGCGCCGCCAGGTCTGGATGCGTAAGACCTGCACCTACAATGGCGTCTTTTGTAACTGACGATTTCTTCCTGGTCTCGCACATGATGGATGGACTGATTACCGGCAGACTCACCGGTACGCCCGAACACCGCAGCGACCGCAATCGGCGCCCCTTCATGGTGGCCCGCGTGCGTTCCGAGGCATCCGATGGCACTTCCATCCCGGTCAACGTGGTTGCATTCGACGCCCAGGCCTGCGAGGTGCTGCGCAATCTGATCGAAGGCGATGCCGTGGCGCTGCGGGGCAGCTTCACGCCCAAGGTCTGGATAGACCGCCAGGAGCAACCCCATCCCGTACTGGATGTCGTGGCCCACCAGGTGATGGCAACGCCCGAGTTCCAGGACCGCTGACGCCCGCGCTGCGGCGCCGGTTGTGAGCTACTGAAAAAACTGTCTAGCCGCAGTGTGCCGGTACGGTCGCCGCGCGCTGTGTTGGCGCTACAGTGTGCGCCTGTGTTTTTGACAGGTTACAAGGAACCGCATCCATGCCCACCAAGCGCCATTTCCTCCGCCGCACGCTCACGGCCGCCGCGATTGCCAGCACCGCCGCCATGACCCTGCTGGCCATGCCCGCGCAGGCGCAGGACAAGCCCATCAAGGTCGGCGTCACGGCCGGCCCGCACGCCCAGATCATGGAGCAGGTCAAGAAGGTCGCCGAGAAGAACGGCCTGAAGATCCAGATCGTTGAATTCGGCGACTACGTGCAGCCCAATGCCGCGCTGTCTGCCGGTGACCTGGACGCCAACAGCTACCAGCACCGCCCCTACCTCGACGCCCAGGTGCGCGACCGCGGCTACAAGATCGGCTGGGTGGCCGACACGGTGAATTTCCCCATCGGCATCTATTCCAAGAAGATCAAGCAGCTGGCCGACCTGCCCCAGGGCGCCAAGTTCGGCATCCCCAACGATCCCACCAACGGTGGCCGCGTGCTGCTGCTGCTGCAGGCCCAGGGCCTGATCAAGCTCAAGGAAAGCGCGGGCCTGAAGGCCACGCCGCTGGACGTGGTCTCCAACCCCAAGAAGCTGCGCTTCGTGGAGCTGGACGCAGCCCAGCTGCCACGCTCGCTGGATGACCTGGACGCCTCGGCCATCAACACCAACTTCGCGATCTCGGCAGGCCTGAACCCCAAGACCGATGCCATTGCGCAGGAAGCCGCCAAGAACCCCTATGTGAACATCCTGGTCGCGCGCGATGCCGACAAGGGCAAGCCCTGGGTGGCGCAGCTGATCAAGGCCTACCACTCCGATGAAGTGCGCCAGTTCATTGATGTGCAGTTCAAGGGGTCGGTGATCCCTGCGTTTTGATAGGAAGCACCCCCTGAGCGGCTGACGCCGCTTCCCCCTCTCTCGCTTCGCGGGAGGGGGACGACACCCTCGCTGCGGGGCGGCCCTTGCTCGGTGTCCCTCGCTATGTGTTGCGCCGGTTTCGGTCGCCGTGTTCAGTGCGAGCGAGGGCTGAATTGCAAAAGCTGCCATTGGCAGCTTTTTTTCATTCTCCCAGTACCCTGAAGTATTCGGTCAGCGGTGCGCGGGTGGTCTGGGTGCGGTTGACGGGGGCGGCCTCGTCGGGCCAGCCCAGGGCCAGGCCGCAGACGATGTGCTCGCCGGGCGCAAGGTCGAGCACGCGGCGAACGGTGTCGGGGTAGGAGGCCAGGGCGCCGATGGCGCAGCTGCCAAGGCCCTGGGCGGCTGCGGCCATTTGCAGGCCGTACAGGGTCATGCCCAGGTCCATGTAGCCGCCTGCGCCGAAGCGGGCGTCGATGCTCACGACCAGGGCCACGGGCGCATCGAAGAAGCGGTAGTTGCGGCCGAACTGCGCGTCGCGCCCGGCGCGGTCCTCGCGGGCCACGCCCAGGGCGCTGTACAGGGCCTGGGCCGACGCCACCTGGCGCTTGCGCAGCGCCATGGGCATGGGGCGGGGGAAGTAGCCGTAGTCCTCGCGCTCAGGTGCTCCGCCTTGCCAGTCGGCCAGCAGCGCCTGTGTGAGTGCGCCGCGCAGGCTGCCGCGCACCTGGATGAACTGGCCTGGCTGCAGGTTGCCGCCGCTGGGCGCCCGGCGGGCCGATTGCAGCAACTGGTGCAGCAGCGCGTCCGGCACAGGATCGGGCCGGTAGGCGCGCACGGAGCGGCGCGCGTGCACCAGGGCCTCATGCGCATCGCCAAAGGGAAGGGTGTCGGACGGTGGGTTGGCGGACATGGGAAATGCGGAGTCCATGGATTCAAAGCGCCTGCACCAGGCAGGCCGCGCCTATGCCGCCAGCCCCTGCAATGGCGGCCAGGCCCAGGGCCGGTCTGTGGGCTGCTGGCGTGCGGTGCAGGTCTGAGAGCATGCGCACCAGCGCAACCGCGCCCGATGCGCCTATGGGATGGCCGCGCGCCAGGCCACCGCCGCCAGCGTTGAGCTGCTGCAGCGGCAGGCCCAGGGTTTCGGCAAAGGCCAGGGCCTGCACGGCGAAGGCATCGTGCAGCTCCACAGCCTGGAGCTCTGCCGCAGTCAGGCCAGGCAGCTGCAGCGCTGCGGCTGCACGCTCCAGCACCTGCTGGGCCGCCAGTGCGGCGGCGACCAGCGGTGTTTCGGGCGCATGGCCCAGCGAGGCACTGGCCACCCAGCGGGCGCGTGGCTGCAGGCCCAGGCGTGCACAGGCCTGCGGCGTGGCCAGCAGCACCAGGGCGGCGCCATCGGCCTTGGGCGAGATGGTGGGTGTGCTCAGCGCATGGCGCTGGCGTGCATGGGCGTCAACGGCGCCACCCGCTTCGGCCACCACGGGCATGCGGGCAACGCGGGCCGGGTTCAAGGCGCGCGGATAGGCGTCGTGGTCCAGCCCGGCCAGGGGCACGATCTCTTGGGCCAACCGGTCGCGGTGCGCGAGCGCCAGCGCGTGGCTGTGGATGGCATGGGCCTCCTGAACGGCGCGGGTGATGCCGTGGGCCAGCGCGTGGTCGGCGGCCGATTGCAGCAGGTCCGGGTCACGTGCGGGATCGGGGGCGAAGGCGGGGCGTTCAAAGGGCACGGGCAGCTCGCCTGCATGGCGCGGGCGCGTCTGGCGGATGGGGGCACGGCTCCAGGCCTCGGCACCACCGGCCACCACGATATCGGCCTGGCCCGACAGCAGCAGGCCTGCAGCCAGGGCCACGCTGTCCAGGCCCGAGCAGCACTGGGTATCCACGCTGTGGGCCGCGCAGCGCTCCGGCAGGCCCGCAGCCAGGGCCAGCATGCGGGCCGGGTTGCCGCCTGCGCCCAGGGCGTTGCCTAAGACCACGGCATCCACGGCCCGGGCAGGCAGGCCGGCCCGGGCCAGCAAGGCCTGGAGCACGGGCGCGCCCAGCTCGTGCGCGGCAAATTCGCGCAATGCACCGCCCACGGGGGCGACAGGGCTGCGCGCCCAGGCCAGGATGACGGGGGCGTCGTGCGGGTTCATGGCAGGGGCAGCAGTGCGGGTTCGCTGGGCAGTGCCTGGCCAGTGGCCGTGGCGGTGGCAGTGGCCGCCAGCGCGCGCGCCAGACGGCCGTGGTCGGTCTTGCCGCTGGCGGTCTGCGGCCAGTCGGTGCAGCTCCACCATTGGCGCGGCAGCTTGTAGCTTTCCAGCCGGTCGCGCAGCCAGGCCGCCAGCGCCTGTGCGGAGCCTGCGGGCGCGGCGCCGTGCCATTGCACGACGGCGTGCACCTGCATGCCGCGCAGCGCGTCGGGCAGGCCTTGGATGGAGACCTGGGCCACGCCCGGGTGCGCGGCCAGCAGGGTTTCGACTTCTTCGGGGAACAGGTTCTTGCCCTGGGTGACGAGCATGCGGCTCTGGCGCCCGGCCAGGCACAGCTGGCCGCCGGCATCGATATGGCCCATGTCGCGCACGGACAGCCATTCGCCGTCGCGCAGCGCGGCCGTGCCGTCGCGCGCCTCGCCCACATAGTCCATGAACAGCATGGGGCTGCGCATGTAGATCAGGCCGTCCTCTCCCGGCTGCAGGGGCTGGTCGCCGGGCTGCTGCGTGGCGGGGCGGATCTGCAACTGCACATTGCTGAAGGGCCGGCCCACGGCCTGGGGCGGGGCCTGTTCGTCGGCCTCCATCCAGGCGATGAAGCTGGCCTCCGAGGCGCCGTAGAACTCGATGATGCGTGCGCGCGGAAACAGCGCGCGCAGGGCTGGGGTCTGGGCGCGCATCCAGCGCGCGCCGCTGATCATGATCAGTTCCACCTCGGGGATGGGCGCCAGCGCGCGGTGTGCGGCCCATTGCAGCATCAGCAGCAGCTGGCTGGGCACGGCGACCAGGCAGGGCGCCTCGCCGCGCGCCAGGCTGGCCAGGCAGCGTGCTGCCGAGAACCGCTCCTGCACCACGGCGCCTTCGCCGCACCACAGGCCCTGCATCACGCCGAACAGGAACAGCGAATGCGAGATGCGCCCGGGCGCCATGGTGCGCTGCGCGGCCACGGCGCCGAAGTCCTGCAGGCAGACGCGAAAGCTCTCTGTCCACGAACGGTGGTGGCGCATGAAGCCCTTGGGCAGCCCGGTGCTGCCCGAGGTGAAGCCGGTGTAGAAGGCGCCGGTGGCCGTGGCCTCGGCCAGAGCGCTGGGCGCCGTGGGCAGCCAGCCCTCGATGCGGCTGCGCACGGCCTCGGGCCAATCAGGATCGGCCACGGCGGCGCAGCGGCCGCTGTGCAGGATGGCGAGGAATTCGACGATGGCATCCACGGTGCTGGCGCTGCCGCCCGTGTCCACCAGCAGCATCTCTGGCGCCTGGCCGGCCACCAGCGCGGCCGAGCGCTGCAGCACGGCGGCATGCAGCGCGGCAAAGCTCCATTGGCCGGCCTCGCTTTGCAGCGCCATCGCATCGGGGCGCTGCCGCGCCCAATGCTCAAGCGGGCCATGGACCAGGGTCCACGGGTGCTGCAGCGGCGCGGCCAGCGGATGACGCGCGGATGGCTCAGCCATGCTGGCGGCCTCCGAACGGCCAGTCCGGCATGCCGCGCGCCACCGTGTGCACCACCAGGGCGCACAGCACGCACTTGACCAGATCGCCGGGCACGAACAGCAAGGTGGCCATGAAGGCCTGCGACAGGCTGAGCTTGGCCATCAGCATGAGGCCCAGCACGCCGAAGGCATGCAGGGCCACCAGCCCGCCCAGCGCCGAGGCCGCAAAGGCGCTGAGCGCCGCGCGCCGGGGAGAGCCCTGGGGCAGCGCACGCATGACCAGGCCGGCAATGCAGGCCGCCAGCGGGTAGCCCAGCAGGTAGCCGGCCGAGGGCGCCATGAAGACGGCAATGCCGCCGCGCCCGCCCGACAGCAGGGGCAGGCCCACGGCCACGGCTGCGAGGAACAGCAGCATGGACTGCATGCCGCGCCAGGGGCCGAGCATCACGCCGGCCAGCATCACGCCCAGCGACTGGATGGTGATGGGCACGCCCAGCGGCAGGTCGATCTTGGGAATCAGGCCCATGACCGCCATCAGCGCCGCGAACAGCGAGACCTGGGCCATGGAGCGCGCCGAGGCGCGTGAGACGGTGGAGGGAGCGGTCATGGAGAGTTCTCGCTGTCGGTCAGGAAGGGCAGTTCAGCAGGGCAAATCGGAAGGGCAAATCGGCAGGGCAGGCCTCAGCGGCCCAGGCGCGCCCACAGCGCATCGGACACGCGGCGCGTGGCCTGCAGCATGTGGATGGTCAGCGGCGCAATCAGGCGCAGGCCGCCGGCGCGGCCCGTGCGCAGCCGGTGGGCATCGTCCATGCGCTTCCACTGCACGAAGAAATGCTCGGTGAAACGCAGCATCAATGCCAGCTGCAGGGCCACCTGTTCGGGGGAGATGCCGATGCGCTCCAGCGGCGCCAGCAGCCGCTCCAGCACATCGACCAGATCGCTGGGGCGCGTGCTCACGGTCAGCGCCATGCCCAGCGTGGAGGCGCAGACCAGGCGCAGCGCGCTGGCGGCGGCCAGGGCGTAATGCTGCATCCACACATGGAAGGCAGCCACCAGCAGGGCGGCCACGGTGACCGACAGCATGAGCCGCCGTGCGCCCTCGGTGGCGCGGCCCAGCGACAGCCACAGCAGGCCGCAGGCGGCGCCGGCCATGGCCAGCAGCCACGGTGAATCGATGAGGAACAGGCCCGTTCCCAGCAGCGCCATGAGCAGCAGCTTGCGGCCCGCACTCCAGGCATGGAGCCAGCTGGTGTATTCACTGTAGAGGCTTCCCATGGCGGCCGGCTCCTGCGTCAGGACTGCGCTTGCAGCCGGCGGGCCACGTCGGCTTCATAGGCCGCGCAGACCGCGTGGCCGGGGCCGTCTGCGCGCACTTGGCCACGCTCCAGCCAGAGCACGCGGCCAAAGCTGCGCACGTGGTCCAGCACATGGGTGGAGACCAGCACCTGCTGCTCGGCGGCCGCGATGTCCCTGGCCAGCCGCGCCTGGCCCGGCAGGTCCAGGCTGGCGAAGGGCTCGTCCAGCAGCAGCACGCGCGGCGCGGCAATGAGCAGGGCCAGCCAGCACACCTGCTGGCGCTGGCCCTGGCTGAGTCCGGCCACGGCGCGCGGTGCCCAGTCGGCCAGGCCGCGGCTGTTCAGCAGGGCGCGGGCGCGCTCCGTGGCCTCGCGCCGCGAGATGCCCGAAGGGCGCAATCCCAGGGCCAGCTCTTCCTCCACGGTGGGGAAGATGATCTGGTCGTCGGGGTTCTGGAACATCAGCCCGACCTGGCCCGGCCGCCTGGCGCGGGCCTCGTGCAGTTCGGTGCCGTCCAGCAGCACGCGCCCGGCCTGCGGCGCATCCAGGCCGCACAGCAGCCGGAACAGACTGGTCTTGCCCGCGCCGTTGTCGCCGATGAGTCCCACGCGCGGCTCGTCCAGCTGCAGGTCCAGGCCATCAAAGACGGTTGTGATGCCACGCCGCAGGCGCACCGCTTCCACGCGCAGGCTGGCGGCGCAGGCGGGGCAGTCGGCAGTTCGGGAGGATTCAGGCATGGCGAATGAAAGCGGGTACTTACCTGTAATGCACGCAACCACAAGGAATCTTGCCGTTGTACAGGCCTGTCGGGGGCGGATTCTAGCAATGCCGTCCAGGCCGTACATCAAGGCTTGAAAGACGGCAATCGATATAAGCACCGTATTTTTTATTCTTTTGTTTGAACAACGTTTTGCAACACACTCGTTAGAACACTAATGACGGCAGATCCTGGGGATTCGCCTGTGCTTGGCGACGACGCAAGACAACGCATGCCCATCGGCTTGCAACTGCGTCCAACTGCGCAGCACAGGGCCCGGAAATTGCGCGCCATTGCCTGGAGATGGCGGTGCAAAGGCTGCCGTTGCCGATCCCAGGACCGTTTTCACTGCCGAACCGAGACTCCATGACCGTCCAGACCGCCCATTTGGCCCCGGAAAACGCGCTGATCCGCCTGCGCGACCTGCAAAAGAAATTTGTAACAGCCGATGGCAAGCACTTCGATGCCGTGCGTTCGGTGTCGTTGGACATTGATCAGGGCACGGTCTTCGGCCTGATCGGCAAGAGCGGCGCGGGCAAGTCCACGCTGCTGCGCCTGATCAACCTGCTCGAGCGTCCCGACAGCGGCGAGGTGGTGGTGGCTGGCCAGCGCCTGACCGACCTGGGCCGCCGCGCGCTGCGCGAGGCGCGCCAGAACATCGGCATGATTTTTCAGCAGTTCAACCTGCTGCAGAACGCCAGCGTGTTCGAGAACGTGGCCTTTCCGCTGCGCATCCATGGCGGCCACTCGCGCGCCCAGATCGAGCAGCGCGTGCGCGAATGCCTGGACATCGTGGGCCTGGCCGACAAGGCCGGCAGCTATCCGGCCCAGTTGTCCGGAGGTCAGAAGCAGCGCGTGGCGATTGCGCGTGCCCTGGCGCCGCGCCCCCAGGTGCTGCTGTGCGACGAGCCCACCTCGGCGCTGGACAGCGAGACCACGCGCTCCATCCTGGCGACGCTGGCGGACATCAACAGCCGCCTGGGCGTGACCATCGTCATCGTCACGCACGAGCTGGCCGTGGTCGATGCGCTGTGCAGCGAGGTGGCCATCATCGAGCAGGGCCAGGTGGCAGAACGCTTCACGCTGCCCGCCCTGTCGCAGGGCCGTGCCTACGAGGCGCCGCAGCGCGCCACGCTGCTGGGCAGCGAACTTGAGGCCCTGCGCGTGGAGCGTGCCGACAAGGCCCTGCGCGAACGCGGCGCCACCCGCCCCGTGGTGCTGCGCGCCGTGGGCGGCTCCGAGCACTGACGGGCTTTCGCCCGGTCCCGTTTTCCTCTTCTTTTAGCTTCCGCATTCCCATGTCTGAAAACATCGTCGAAATCCTGCCCGAGCTGTGGCTGGCCATGGGCCAGACCCTTTTGATGCTGGGCATCGGCCTGTCGGCCGCCGTGCTGATCGGCGGCCCGCTGGGCGTGCTGCTGTTCCTGCTGGGCCCCGGCCAGTCGCTGGACAACCGCCCGGCCTTTGCCGTGCTGAACTGGACGGTCAATACCGTGCGGTCCTTCCCCTTCATCATCTTGCTGGTCGCGCTGGTGCCCTTCACGCGCTGGCTGGCCGGCACCTCCATCGGCCCGCTGGCTGCGGCAGTGCCGTTGTCCGTGGCGGCCATTCCCTACCTGGCACGCCTGGTGGACCAGTGCCTGCGCGACGTGCCGCGCGGCGTGATCGAGGCCGCGCACGCCATGGGCGCCTCGGAGCTGCAGATCGTCTGGCGCGTGCTCATCGTCGAGGCGCGCTCGGGCCTGGTGCTGGCTCTGACCGTGCTGGCCGTGAGCTTTCTGTCGTACTCGGCCATTGCCGGCGTGGTGGGCGGCGGCGGCATTGGCGATCTGGCCATCCGCTACGGCTACTACCGCTTCCAGACCGATGTGATGGTGCTCACCGTGACCATCCTCGTGGCCATGGTCCAGGTCATCCAGTTCGTGGGCAACACGGCGGCCCGCCGCCTGGACAAGCGCGGCTGAGCGCGCTGTCCAGACCCGCTTTCTTCTTTCTTCCCGCTCCCTCCCAAAAAAAGGATTCCGACATGACCGCATCCCTTTCCTTCGTGCGCCGCCACCTGCTGGCCTCGGCCGCCGCCCTTGCCGCTGCCAGCGTGCTGGCGCTGCCCGCCCACGCCCAGGCCGACAAGAAGCAGCTGGTGATCGGCGGCACGGCAGGCTCCAACATCGACCAGCTCAAGCAGGGCATCGTGCCGCTGCTGCAAAAGAAGGGCTACCAGGTCAAGCTGGTGGAGTTCAACGACTACGTGCAGCCCAACCTGGCGCTGGCCCAGGGCTCGCTGGATGCCAACTTCTTCCAGCACCGTGTCTACCTGCAGAAGTTCGCGGCCGACCAGAAGCTGGACCTGGTGGAGCTGGTGCAAGGCCCCATCGCCCCCCTGGGCGTGTACTCCAAGACCCGCAAGACCCTGGCCGAGGCCAAGGAAGGCGACCGCGTGACCCTGCCCAACGACCCGAGCAACCTGGCCCGCGCGCTGGTGCTGCTGGAGCAGGCCGGCCTGATCAAGGCCAAGCCCGGCATCGACCCGCTGCGCGTGTCCGAAAAGGACCTGGCCGAGAACCCGCGCAAGCTCAAGTTCATCCCGCTGGAAGCCGCGCAGCTGCCGCGCTCGCTGGGCGACACCGAGTACGCCATCATCAACGGCAACTTCGCCATTTCCTCGGGCCTGAAGCTGACCGAGGCCGTCTCGCTGGAAAAGACCCCCGACCACTACCTGAACGTCGTGGCCATCAAGAAGAAGGACCAGGGCGCGGCATGGGCCAAGGACCTGGCCGAGGTCTACCGTTCGGCGGAGTTCAAGGCCGTGGTGGACAGCAAGTTCCAGGGCTATGCCAAGCCCACTTTCCTACAGTAAGCGCCGTGCAGGCAGCCACATAATGGCTGCCTGCGGGAGGTACGCCTCCCACCCGTTTTTCGCCACTTCCTCCAGGAGCAATGCATGAGCCAGATCAAGGTCGCTGTCATCGTGGGCAGCCTGCGCAAGGATTCCTTCAACCGCAAATTCGCCGACGCCATTGCGCGCCTGGCACCCGAAGGCCTGGTCTTCGAGCAGGTCGCCATCGATGCCCTGCCGCTGTACAACCAGGACCATGACGGCAATGAGGCGGACGTGGTCAAGCAGTTCCGCGCCCAGATCCAGTCGGCCCAGGCCGTGCTGTTCCTGACACCCGAGTACAACCGCTCGATTCCCGGCGTGCTCAAGAACGCGCTGGACCAGGGCTCGCGCCCCTACGGCAAGAGCGTCTGGGCCGGCAAGCCCGCTGCCGTGGCCGGCGTCTCCGTGGGTGCCATCGGCACGGCGCTGGCGCAGCAGCACCTGCGCAATGTGCTGGCCTACCTGGACATGCCCACGCTGGCCCAGCCCGAAATCTTCATCCAGGCCAAGGACGGCCTGTTTGCCGAAGACGGCTCCATTGGCGCCGGCAGCCGCGACTTCGTGAACGGCTTCGTGCAGAAGTTCGCGGCCTGGGCGCGCAAGCACCAGTGAGCGGTGCGGCAAGGCCGCTCAAGACACAAAAAAGCCCGGCAATGCCGGGCTTTTGCGTTGTGGGGCCTGCGAGCGCAGAGCTCAGGCAGCGTCAGGAAGCGGGAGACGGGTTGGCAATCGCCGCAGCAGGGCGCGCGGCGGACGATGCCTTCTCGCGCGCCTGGGCCTGGTCGATGGCATCGATGATCACCACGCCGGTCGACTTGACACCGGGCGCCGAAAAGCCGGCACCGGGCGTCACACCGGGATGGGCCAGCAGCTTGCGCGTCATTTCCTGGTTCAGTTGTTGCTGGCTGGGCTTGGCGGGGGTGGGCGCTGCGGCGGGCTGATCGGGCTCCTCGGGCGCAGGTGCCTCGTCGGTGTTGCGCACATAGCTGCGGTACACGCGGGAATTGAGCTGCTCCTGATCCTGCTCGCGCTGGTACTGCAGGAACTGGTAGACGCCAATGCCCACCACGGTGATGGCCAGCAGGGACACGGCGATCACCGTGATCACCAGGTTTTCATCGGACGGAGGGCGGGCATGGACAGGGCCGCGGGGCCGGACATGGGGGCGGGGACTTGTGGCTGGCATGGATGGAAGGCAGTGAATGCAATGAGGCTGCCTGGATATCGGCAGGTCCGCCGACTTTCTGAAATACAGACGGTTCGTGTCGGACAAAGCCGCGAATATGGCGGTGATGGTTCAGCCTAACAGCTTCGTGTGTCGTGCAAGGCCAGGCAGGCATTGGATTTTTCAAAGAAGCGGAAAAAGCGGATACCTGTTTTGTTTGGTAACGCCCACTAGACTGCTGGCGTGACGTACATGACGACATTCATCCATAAGGGCGAGACAAGATGCAAAAAAAGGGCTGGAAAAATCTGTGCAGGGGCGGCGCGCTGAGCGTGGCATTGGTGACCGTTTTGGCGGCGTGCGGCGGTGGGGGAGGCGATGGCAATGGCTCAGTTGTCGAGCCGCAGCCGGCGCCTGTGCAGATGTCGCTGCTGGCGGGTTCGCTTGCAAGCAAGCCCGACGCACTGGCTCAGGACCACTGTGGTCAGGTCAACGGCGTGGGCGCGCAGGCGCGGTTTTCGAGAATCACCGATCTCGCCCTTTCGCCGCTTGGCGATATTTATGTGTCGGAAGATGTATATCCGCCTGTGTCACCGCAGCCGCCTTGCCCCACGCCCGAGCGCTCTCGCATTCGCCGGATTGCGGGGGAAGGTGTGGTGTCCACCTTCTCCACAGGGGGTGACCGCGACTGGGGCGAGCCCCGCAACTATCTGTATCCGCGCGCTATTGCAGCAGGTGGCAGTGGCGAGGTCTTTGTTGCGGATGGCCTGACCTGTGCAGAGTGCGCTGTCTTCAGTGGAGGCATGCCCCGCAATGGCATGGGCGTCTGGGTGCAGCAGGCATCGGGCGCAGTGCGGGCGCTGGCTGGTGGTGGGCCCAATTCAAGTGGTCCTAAGGATGGCGTTGGCGCTGCAGCGATTTTTTCCGGCCCCCATGCCATGCGACGTACGCCCGATGGCCGGCTGTTCGTGCTGGATTGGAACAGGCTGCGCCAGGTCACGGCCGATGGTGAGGTCACCACGTTGCCAGGCGAAGGTTTCAACGCGCTCGCCGTCGCCAGCAATGGGCAACTGCTGGTGGCCCGTGGTGGAGAAATCCTCAACTACACGACAGGCCAAACGCTGGCTAGGCTGGATGACAACGTGACTTCCATGGCCCTGGACAGCAGGAATGGCATCTACGTTGTGACCAGCAACCGCAGCACCCTGGTCCAAAAGCTCTCGGATAGCGGGCAGCTCAGCATCGTGGCAGGACGTGTGGACAGCGCACCCCTGGCATACGAGCTGGGGCCGCTGCCTGGCAAGCTGCTGCACGTCAAAGCCATTGCTTTCGACCGCCAGGACCGTTTGTTGATCGCCGGCGCGTACGCCGTCGTTCGCACCAGTCCGCTGGTGCGCTGATTGCGACGGCTGCCAGGCTCGGCGGCCAGCAAAAAGCGCAGGCGCCCCGGTCAGGGTGCCTGCGCTTTTTTATGCGCAAGACCGAGCTCAGGCGGCGATGGCCGCTTCCTGATTGGCGGCAGCCGCTGCACGCACGATGTCGTTGCGGGCCGATTCCAGGGCCTTGGCCTTGGACTCATCGCCCATGGCCACGCCTTCTGCGCGCACGATGCTCACATCGGTGATGCCCAGGAAGCCGAACACCGTCTTCAGGTAGCTTTCCTGGTGCTCCAGGGCCTGGCCCATTTCGCTGGTGGAGTACACACCGCCGCGCGTGGAGGCCACGATGACCTTCTTGCCCTTGGCCAGGCCTTCGGGGCCGGCTGCGGTGTAGCGGAAGGTGCGGCCGCCCTGGGCGATGCGGTCGATCCAGGCCTTGAGCTGGCTGGAGATGGTGAAGTTGTAGAACGGAGCGCCGACCACGACCACATCGGCCGCCAGGAACTGGCTCACCAGGGCTTCGGAGATGGCGTTCTGTGCGCGCTCGGCTTCCGTCGTGGCTGCCTGGCCGGTGCGAAAGCCCATGGACACTGCGTTCAGGTGGTCGGGGGCGTTCACGGCCAGATCCAGGTACTCGACCTTGGCGCCGGGGTTGGCGGCGACCAGGGCAGCCACGGTCTGGGCGGTCAGCTGGCGGGACACCGAAGCGGCGCCGGTGATGGAAGAGTCGATGTGCAGCACTTGCATGGAAAAGCTCCTGAGATGTCGGTTGGGATCGCGGTTGGGATCGGCCATTCGGGAAAGCTTGTAGGGCCGACGATGGGATCAATTGTGAATTTGGACAGAGTCTTTGATAAGCCGCAGAAATTGCGATAGATTGTCCTGAATTTGCAGCCAATGAGCACAGGGAGGGACGAGCGACATGATGGATCTCAACGACATGCTGTACTTCGCCGAGGTCGTGGAGCGCGGCGGCTTCGCCTCTGCCGGGCGGGCGCTGGGCATACCCAAGTCCAGGCTGTCGCGGCGCGTGGCGGAGCTGGAGGCCCGGCTCGGAGTGCGCCTGCTGCAGCGCACCACGCGCAAGCTCTCGCTGACCCAGGTGGGTGAGGCCTATCTGCGCCATTGCCAGGCCATGCGCGATGCGGCCCTGGCCGCCGCCGACACCGTGGCCGAGGTGCAGACCGAGCCGCGCGGCACCATCCGCGTGAGCTGCCCCGTCACCCTGGCCCAGACCGTGCTGGGCGAGCTCATGCCCCAGTTCCTGCAGCGCTGCCCGCTGGTGCATGTGGAGATGCAGGTGACCAACCGGCCCGTGAACCTGGTGGAGGAGGGCATCGACGTGGCGCTGCGCGTGCGCCCCAGTCTGGAGGACAGCGGCTCCATGGTCGTCAAGCGGCTGGATGTGGCGCGCCAGATCCTCGTGGCCAGCCCGGAGCTGCTGGAGCGCCAGGGCACGCCGCGTGCACTGGCCGACCTGCAGCACCTGGACAGCATGTCCATGTCGGCGGTGGATGGCCAGTCCAGCCTGCTGCTGGTCGGCCCCGAAGGCCGCGAGCAACGCCTGCAGCTGCAGCCGCGCTATGTGGTGGATGACCTGCTGACGCTGAAATTCGCGGCGCTGGCCGGCAGCGGCATGTGCTGGCTGCCCGACTACATGTGCCATGAGGAACTGGCCGAAGGCCGGCTGGTCCATCTGCTGCCGGGCTGGGAGCCGCCGCAGGGCATCGTGCATGCGGTCTTCCCCTCGCGGCGCGGCCTGGCGCCGGCCGTGCGGCATTTCCTGGACTTCCTGGGAGAGACCGTGCCGGGGCGCAACAGCCACGCCACGCGCGAGCCGGTGGCGCGCTGAGGCTGCACCCCGCCACGCCATAAGAAAACAACAAATCGTTCGTTGGGATCGTCGGCGGCGTTCTCCACAATCGGGGCCCATGTCCAGCAATGGACAGTCCAGGAGAACCCATGAATCCCCACCGCATCATCATCGTGCCCGGCTGGCGCAACTCCGGCCCTGACCACTGGCAAAGCCTGTGGGCACAGCAGCTGCCGCATGCCGAGCGGGTGGAACAGGACGACTGGCTCGTGCCGCACCGCGATCCCTGGGTGGCCGCGCTGGAGCAACTGGTGCTGTCCCGGCCCGAGCCCGTGGTGCTGGCCGCCCACAGCCTGGGCTGCATCACGGCCGCGCACATGGGGCCCGAGGCCAGCGCCCGCGTGCAGGGTGCGCTGCTGGTGGCGCCGGCCGATCCCGAGCGCCGTGCCCAGCTGGCCGACTTTGCGCCCGTGCCCTATGCGCCGCTGCCGTACCGCAGCGTGCTGGTGGCCAGCAGCAACGATCCCTACTGTCCGATCCGCCGGGCCGGCGCCTATGCGCGGGCCTGGGGAAGCGAGTTCGTGCGGCTGCAGAACGCGGGACACATCAATGTCGAATCGGGTTTCGGCGACTGGCCCCTGGGCCTGGCGCTGCTGCAGTCGTTGATGCAGGGTGACAGCTGGCAGCCCGCGCAACCCCGGCCTGCCGTGCGTGCGCCGCGCGTTGCCGGTGCACGGGCAGCGGTGCCGGCAGGCGCGGGCGCCCCCTGGGCCGCCGGGCTGTGAGGTGGCGGCTGGCGAAGACGGTGGGCCAGGCTTCTTATATGGAAGCAGGCCATTAACAAACAAAAATATATTCTTTTGAGTTTTAAGCCAGCGTTCGCACAATGTGACTGTCTGTGAATCCACCGCAGAGATGTCCACTAATAAAAGGCAGCGAACCATGCATTCTTTGAAGCTCAAGACTTTGTTGGCCACCCTGGCGCTGGCCGCCGCAGGAACCGTATCGGCGCAGAACCAGCTGCTCAACGTCTCCTACGACGTGGCGCGCGAGTTCTACAAGGACTACAACGCCGCCTTCGTCGCCCACTACAAGAAGACCAAGGGCGTGGACATCAAGGTGGACCAGTCGCACGGCGGCTCCAGCGCCCAGGCGCGCGCCGTCAACGACGGCCTGGCTGCCGATGTGGTGACCTTCAACACCACGACCGACGTGCAGTTCCTGGCCGACAGCGGCGTGGTCGCCAAGGACTGGGCCAAGAAATTCCCCAATGACGCATCGCCCACCACCTCGACCATGCTGTTCCTGGTGCGCAACGGCAACCCCAAGAACATCAAGGACTGGAGCGATCTGACCCGTCCCGACGTGAAGGTCGTGGTGGTCAATCCCAAGACGGGCGGCAATGGCCGCTACGCCTACCTGGCGGCCTGGGGTTCAGTGCGCGAGAAGGGCGGCACCGACGCGCAGGCGGCCGAGTTCGTGCAGCAGCTATACAAGAACGTGCCCGTGCTGGGCAAGGGCGGGCGCGATGCGACCAGCATCTTCCTGCAACGCAACATCGGCGACGTGCTGATCACGTTCGAGTCCGAAGTGGTTTCCGTGGAGCGCGAATTCGGCAAGGGCAAGGTCGATGCCGTCCATCCCTCGGTGTCCATCGTGGCCGAGAACCCCGTGGCCGTGGTCGAGCGCACCGTGGCCAAGAAGGGCACGGGCCAGCTGGCGCACGACTACCTGGCCTGGCTGTACTCCGACGAGGCCCAGGAAATCGCCGCACAGCACGCGCTGCGCCCCCGCTCCGAGGCCGTGCTCAAGAAGCACGCCGATGTGTTCAAGCCCATCAAGCAGTTCACCGTGGCCAAGTACTTCGGCTCGCTGTCCGAAGCCCAGAAGGTGCACTTCAACGACGGCGGACAGTTCGACAAGATCTACGTCCCCGGCAAGTAAGCACGCAAGCAGGCATGAAGGCGGCGAAGTCCGCCTGAGGCCCCCTCCCCACACTGGCTGATTTGGAATCCAACATGGTGTCTGCCGTTCCGACCAGCCCAAGGCCTGGCGCCGACGCTCCTGTGCCCGCACCGACCGGTGCGGCGCGCAAGGGGCGCGGCGCCAAGCGCGTTTTGCCCGGCTTCGGGCTGACCTTGGGCTATACGCTGTTTTATCTGAGCCTGATCGTGCTGATCCCGCTGTCGGCACTGCTGTTCAAGACCTTCTCGCTCACCTGGCCCCAGTTCTGGGAGGCCGTGGCCTCGCCGCGCGTGCTGGCCTCGTACCGGCTGACGTTTGGCGCCTCGTTCGCGGCGGCCTGCGTGAACCTGGTGTTCGGCCTGCTGATCGCCTGGGTGCTGGTGCGCTACAAGTTCCCGGGCAAGAAGATCGTCGATGCGCTCGTCGATCTGCCCTTTGCCCTGCCCACGGCCGTGGCCGGCATTTCGCTGACTGCCTTGCTGGCCGGCAATGGCTGGGTGGGCCAGTACCTGGAGCCCTACGGCATCCAGCTGGCCTTCAATCCGAACGGCGTGGTCATTGCGCTGATCTTCATCGGCCTGCCGTTCGTGGTGCGCACGGTGCAGCCTGTGCTGGAGGATTCGGAGAAGGAGCTGGAGGAGGCCGCCACCAGCCTGGGCGCCTCGCGCTGGCAGATCTTCTACAAGGTGATCCTGCCGGCCATCACGCCCGCGCTGCTCACGGGCTTCGCCATGGCCTTCGCACGCGCCATCGGCGAGTACGGCTCGGTCATCTTCATCGCGGGCAACATGCCCATGATTTCCGAGATCACACCGCTGATCATCATCGGCAAGCTGGAGCAATACGACTACGCAGGCGCCACGGCCGTGGCCGTGGTGATGCTGCTGTTCTCCTTCGTGATGCTGCTGGTCATCAACGCGCTGCAGGCATGGCAGCGCAAGCATTCGGGAGGGGCTTGAGATGGCGTTGTCTCCACAGGAAGCATTGCTTCTCAAGATCATTGGCGCGGTGCTGGTCGCCGTGCTGGTGCTGTACAGGCTCACGGCGCCCCCGAAGGGCCGGCGTGAAAAGCTCTCCACCACCGAGCCGCGCGCCGTGCGCTGGATTCTCACGGGCATTGCGCTGACCTTCATCGGCCTGTTCCTGGTGCTGCCGCTGGCGGCCGTGTTCACCGAGGCGCTGCGCAAGGGCTGGGATGCCTATGTCGCCGGCCTGCAGGAGCCCGATGCCTGGTCGGCCATCAAGCTGACGCTGATCACGGCGCTGATCGCCGTGCCGGTGAACCTGGTGTTCGGCGTGGCGGCGGCCTGGTGCATCGCCAAGTTCGAGTTCCGTGGCAAGGCCTTTCTGATCACGCTGATCGACCTGCCGTTCTCGATCTCGCCCGTGGTGGCGGGCCTGATGTACGTGCTGGTGTTCGGTGCCCACGGCTGGTTCGGCCCCTGGCTGGCCGAGCATGACATCAAGATCATCTTCGCCGTGCCCGGCATCGTGCTGGCCACCATCTTCGTGACCTTCCCCTTCATCGCGCGCGAGCTGATCCCGCTGATGCAGGCGCAGGGCAGCGACGAGGAGCAGGCCGCCATCGTGCTGGGCGCCACGGGCTGGCAGACCTTCTGGAAGGTCACCGTGCCCAACATCAAGTGGGGCCTGCTGTACGGCGTGATTTTGTGCAATGCGCGCGCCATGGGCGAGTTCGGCGCGGTGTCCGTGGTCTCGGGCCACATCCGTGGCCAGACCAACACCATTCCGCTGCACGTGGAGATCCTCTACAACGAGTACCAGTCCGTTGCCGCCTTCGCTGCCGCATCGCTGCTGGCTCTGCTGGCCCTGGTGACCCTGGTCATCAAGTCGGTGGCCGAGTGGCGTGCCGAGCACCAGGCCGAGGCCGCAGCCGAGCTGCCTCCCGAGCGCCCCACGCCGGCTTCCCAGGCATCCCGTGTGCCGCAGGTGTCCTGAGGCCCGCCCCGACCAGAAAAGAGCAAGAGCAAGACCATGAGCATTGAAATACGCAACGTCAGCAAGCAGTTCGGCGATTTCCAGGCCCTGCGCGATGTGAGCCTGGACATCCAGTCCGGCGAACTCATCGCGCTGCTCGGCCCCTCGGGCTGCGGCAAGACCACGCTGCTGCGCATCATCGCGGGCCTGGAGACGCCCGACGTGGGCAGCATCCACTTCAGCGGCGAGGACACGACCGACGTCCATGTGCGCGAGCGCAACGTGGGATTCGTGTTCCAGCACTACGCGCTGTTCCGCCACATGACGGTGTTCGAGAACGTGGCCTTCGGCCTGCGCGTGAAGCCCCGCAGCCAGCGCCCCAGCGAAGCCCAGATCCGCGACAAGGTGATGAGCCTGCTCAAGCTGGTGCAGCTGGACTGGATCGCGGACCGCTTTCCGTCCCAGCTGTCGGGTGGCCAGCGCCAGCGCATCGCGCTGGCCCGCGCCCTGGCGGTGGAGCCCAAGGTGCTGCTGCTTGACGAGCCCTTCGGCGCCTTGGATGCCAAGGTGCGCAAGGAGCTGCGCCGCTGGTTGCGCCACCTGCATGACGAGCTGCATGTGACCTCCATCTTCGTGACCCACGACCAGGAAGAGGCACTGGAAGTGGCCGACCGCGTGGTCGTCATCAACCAGGGCCGCATCGAGCAGGAAGGCACGCCCCAGCAGGTCTGGGACAACCCGGCCACGCCCTTCGTCTACGGCTTCCTGGGCGACGTCAACCTCTTCAAGGGCCGAGCCAGCGATGGCCGCGTCTACCTGGATGACGGCACCCAGCTGGACAGCCACGACGCCAAGGGCGCCAGCGACAGCAAGGCCTTCGCCTATGTGCGCCCGCACGATCTGGAGGTGGAGCGCTACTCGCCCGGCCAGAACCTGGACGTCCAGGGACGGCCCACGGGCATCGTCGTGCAGCTGGCCCGCGCCATCGTCGTGGGGCCCATTGCGCGCCTGGAACTTATTCCTTCGGAGAGCACCGAAAGCACGGACAATGCCGAAGAGGGTGGCCTGATCGAGGCGCAGATTCCTGCGCAGCAGTTCAGGGACATGGCGCTGCGCGAGGGGGAAACCCTGGTGGTGACACCGCGCCGCGCCAAGGTGTTCCTGGACGAGGCGGCTGGCATCTGACGGCGCGGCAACGGTTTCCTGCACCCGCTGAACAGGGCTGCAGCGCCGGGCCGGCGCCGCAGCCCTGATTTCATTCAACCGGGTGACGAAAGACAAGAATGCTTCAATGGTTTGACAACGCTCCGCGCCGCATCCTGGCGCTCATCAGCCTGGCCTGCGTGGCCATGCTGGCCTTCGGCATGTATCTGCAGCATGTGGTCGGGCTGGAGCCCTGCCCGATGTGCATCGTGCAGCGCTACGCGCTGATCGGCGTGGCCATCTTCGCGGGCCTGGGCAGCGCACGCGGCGGGCGCGGCTGGCTGATGGGTTGGGGCATCGCGGCGCTGGTCGCCGCAGGCTTTGGCGCCTTCGTCGCCGCGCGCCAGAGCTGGCTGCAGTGGTATCCGCCCGAGTTCGCCACCTGCGGCCGCGACTTCTACGGAATGATCGAGAACTACTCCATCAGCCGTGCCGTGCCCATGATCTTCCGTGGCTCGGGCGACTGCGCCGCCGTGGACTGGAGCTTTCTGGGCGGCTCCATCGCCAACTGGTCCTTCATCTGCTTTGCCATCATGAGCGTGGCCGTCTTGGTGCTGCTGGTGCGCGGCGCTGCCCGCAGGCGCTGAGCCCTAGGCTGAGGCTTGCGCCAGTCGCCGCTGCAGCGACTGAGACATGGTGCTCAGGATGAGCCAGCAGGACGTGGCGCCCGCGTCCAGCACGCCGATGGAGCGCGGCCCCAGCCGGGCCGAGCGCCCGATGCGGGCCTGCAGGTGGCGCGTGGATTCCTTGCCCGCCTCGGCCGCGGCCTCCATGGCCTGCAGCGCCTCGCGGAAACCGGCGCCGGCCTGCAGCGATTGCCGGTAGGCCTGCAGGGCCGGGGCCAGCGTGTCGATGAGGGTCTTGTCGCCCACCTGGGCCTTGCCCATCTCCTGCACATCGGCGACGGCCCGCGCCAGCGCCTGGCCGAACAGGGTGGCATCCATCTCCTGCTCCGGCCCAAGAACATCGGCGAAGCCTTGGAAGAAGCTGCCGTACAGCGGGCCCATGGAGCCGCCGATATCGTCCATCAAGGCCTGGGACAGCTGCTGCAGCGCCGCAGGCAGCTGCGCCGCCTGGCTGGCCTCCATGGCATCGAGCCGTGCGCCGCAGCCGGAAAAGCCCTTGGCCATGTTGATGCCGTGATCGCCATCGCCGATCAGGCCATCGATCTCGCTCAGGAACTCCCGGTGGCCGACGATGGCCGTGATCAGTTCACGCACGATGCTGCCCGCGCCATCAAGCGCGATGGCCGGCCCTTCGCTGGTGCGCCTTGCGGCTGGGGGACGGGCGGTTTGTGCCTGTTCCTGGGCCTGTGCCGGCGTCCTTGCCGGAACAGAGGGCGGCGTTGGAATGGCGTCCTGCGGCTGGGGCGGCAGCCCGCCGGCCACGGTGAGGGCGACTGACTGGCAGGGCGCGTTGAGGCAGGCCAGCAGCTCGTCGTCCAGCTGCATCAGCGTGAGCGTGATGCCCATCATCTCCAGCGAGGTGAAGAGATTGCCCACGAGCCGGAAGGCCACCTGCATGCCGCGTTCTTGCAGGCGCCGGGCGACCTCGCCATAGAGGATGTACTGCTCCATCAGCGGCGTGGCGCCCAGGCCGGACAGCAGCACGGCCACGCGGTCGCCCGGGGCGAAGGGCAGGTCGGGCAGCAGGGCGCCCAGCATGCGCTCGGCCATCCCGGCCGCCGTGGTCGTGGGGTGCACGGACATGCCGGGCTCGCCATGGTGGCCAATGCCCACCTCCATGCTGCCGCGCTCGATATGGAAATTGGCCTTGCCCACGGCGGGAATGGTGCATGCCGACAGGCCGATGCCGATGCTGCGCGTGCGGGCCATGGCGTGCCGGGCGATGGCGATGACTTCGTCGAGGCTGGCGCCCATGGCCGCCCGGGCGCCCGCCACCTTCCACATCAGGATCTCGCCGGCCACGCCGCGGCGGCTGGCCTCGTCGCCCCGCGCGGCAGAAGGCACGTCGTCGTTGGCCACCACGGTCCTGACCGCCATGCCTTCGGCCGCGGCCATCTGCACGGCCATGGCCACATTCATGTTGTCGCCCGCGTAGTTGCCATACAGGCAGGCCACGCCGGCGCCGCCATCGGCCGCGCGCATGGCGTCGTAGAAGCTTCTGGCCGTGGGGGACGAGAACACCTCGCCCACGGCGGCGGCGTCGCACAGGCCTGCGCCCACATAGCCCAGAAAGGCCGGTTCGTGTCCCGACCCGCCGCCCGTCACGATGCCCACCTTGCCCCTGCGTGGCGCGCCATGCAGGCGCACGACGCGGGGGCTGCCCGCGTCGATGCGCAGGGTGTCGCCATGGGCGGCGATCCATCCCTGGAGCATGTCCTCCACCACCCGGTCGGGGTCGTTGATCACGCGGTTGGTCGTCATGCCTTTGTCTCCTCCAGGTGCAGTCCCGGCGGGTGTGCCGAAGACTGTTCATATGATCATTGAGTGGTCATTTTTGATTTGTTGAAATTGGCGTGTCAATGCCTTTTGGCTATTCAATAGCCAAGGGAAAACGATAGGATTTGATGAATTTTGTAGAAAATTCAACAGGTTACGTATTCATCTTGCCGACTCACATAGCTATCGTTGTTTGACAACTGCTCTTCGATTGAGAAGACTCTCATAAAAAAATGATCAAATGATCATGTGTTGGTCTTTTGTAATGAAGGGGATGCCATGAAGCTGGCCATCGGCTGCGACGAAGCCGCCTGCGACCTCAAGAACGCCGTGAAGCAGCACCTGCTGGCCCAGGGCCACGAAGTGGCCGACTTCGGCACGCACGACGGCGAGCCGGTGCTCTACCCCGACATCGGCATCGCGGTGGCGCAGGCCATCGTCCAGGGCCGCCATGAGCGCGGCGTTCTCCTGTGCGGCACGGGCATAGGCATGGCCATTGCGGCCAACAAGGTGGCGGGCATCCGCGCCGCGCAGGCCCATGACACCTATTCGGCCGAGCGCGCCAGCCGCAGCAACGACGCGCAGATCATCACGCTGGGCTCGCGCGTGATCGGGGTGGAGCTGGCCAAGGCCATCGTGGACCGCTTCCTCGCATCGCGCTTCGATGGCGGCAGCTCGGCCCTGAAGGTGGATGCCATCACCGGCTTCGAACGCTCGCAGGCCGCCGCGGCCGGGCGCGGGCAGGGCGCGTGACCATGGGCACCGGCACCAGCACCGGCACCGGCACCGCACTGCTGCAGGCGCGCGGCGTGGCCAAGAGCTTTGGCGGCGTCCCTGCGCTGCGCAACGGCTGCCTTGAGCTGCAGGCGGGCAGCGTGCAAGCGCTGTGCGGGGGCAATGGCGCAGGCAAGTCCACCTTCCTGAACATCGTGATGGGCCTGTTGCGGCGCGATGCCGGCGAGATACTGCTCAAGGGCCGGCCGGTGGATTTCGCCACGCCGCATGAGGCGCTGGCGCACCGCCTGTCCATCATCACGCAGGAGCTGTCGCCCATCCCGGGCATGAGCGTGGCCGAGAACATCTTCCTGGGCCGCGAGCCCCGGCGCGCCGGCATGGTGGTCCGCCATGCCGCGCTGCTGGAGCAGGCGGATGCGCTGCTCAGGCAGCTGGGCTTCGATATCGATCCGCGCGCGCAGATGGGCCGCCTGAGCCTGGCGCAGACCCAGCTGGTGGAGATTGCCAAGGCCCTGAGCCGGCAAAGCGAGCTGATCATCATGGACGAGCCCACCTCGGCCATTGGCGAAAGCGAGACCGCCATCCTCTTCGACGCGATACGCCGCGTGACCGCGCAGGGCGCCGGCATCCTCTACGTGTCGCACCGCCTGACGGAGATCTTCACCATTGCCGACAGCTACACGGTGTTCCGCGATGGCGGCTTCGTGCAGACCGGCGCGCTGGCCGATATCGACCGGCGGCAGCTGGTGAAGCTCATCGTGGGCCGGGAGGTCCGCGCTGCCGCCAGCGAGCGCAGGGCTGCGGCGCCGGGCGAGCCGCTGCTGTCGGTGCAGGGGCTCACGCGCCGGGGCGAGTTCGAGGACATCAGCCTGGACGTCGCCCCCGGCGAGGTGCTGGGCATCTACGGACTGATGGGATCGGGCCGCAGCGAATTCCTCAACTGCCTGTACGGCCTCACGCGCGCCGATCAGGGGCAGGCGAGCCTGGGCGGGCTGCCCCTGCCGCGCGGCAATCCGGCGGCGTCGATCAAGGCGGGCCTGGCCCTGGTGACCGAGGACCGCAAGGCCACGGGGCTGGTGATGAGCTCCTCGGTGCGCTTCAACACCAGCTTGCCCGCACTGCCGGGCCTGCAGCGCGCCAGGGTGGTGGATGGCGCGGCAGAGCGCGTGCTGGTGGGCGGCCTGCTGCAGCGCCTGCGCGTGAAGCTGGCCAGCCCGGCCATGCCGGTGTCGGGCCTGAGCGGCGGCAACCAGCAGAAGGTGGTGCTGGCCCGCTGCATGGCCACCAATCCCGTCTGCCTGCTGTGCGACGAGCCCACGCGCGGCATCGACGAAGGCGCCAAGCGCGAGGTGTACGCCTTCCTGGCCTCGCTGGCCGCGCAAGGCCATGCCGTGGTGGTGGTGTCGTCCGAGGCGCCGGAACTGCTGGAGCTGAGCGACCGCATTGCCATCTTCCGCAAAGGCCGGCTTGACCGCGTGGTGGCCGGCCACGGCATCACGCAGGAGGCGCTGATGCACCTCGCTTCCTGAGCCCGGGCGATGCCCATGCAGCGTTTTTCCCCTTGCCTTTCACAACACACAGGAGACATGACCATGCCGTTTTTTCGTTTCACCACCGTGCTTGCAGCCGCGCTTGCCGGTGGGCTGTTCCTGGCCGCAGCGCAGGTCCGGGCCCAGGCTCCGGCCCCGCTGGCGGCACCAGCACCAGCGCCGGCCAAGCCCTACCGCATAGGCGCGGCCGTCTATGGGCTCAAGGGCGAGTTCATGCAGATGTGGACCAAGGAGCTGAAGGCGCATCCGGCCGTGAAGGACGGCATGGTGCAGATCACCGTGTTCGACGGCAACTACGACGCGCTGACGCAGAGCAACCAGTTCGACACCATGATCACGCAGAAGTACGACGGCATCCTCTTCGTGCCCATCGACCTGAAGGCGGGCGCGGCGCCCGTGCAGAAGGCGGTGAAGGCCGGCATTCCCGTGGTGGGCTCCAACACGCGCGTGCAGGGCGATGTGCTGACCTCCTACGTGGGCAATGACGATGTGGTGGCCGGCCGCATGCAGGCCGAGGCGCTGATGAAGGCCATCGGCGGCAAGGGCAATATCGTCGTCATCGAGGGGCCCATAGGCCAGTCGGCACAGATCGAGCGGGCGCGCGGCAATGACGAGGTGCTGGCCCGCCACAAGGACGTGAAGGTGCTGGCGCGCAAGACCGCCAACTGGTCGCGCGCCGAGTCAATGGGCCTGATGGAGAACTGGCTGACCGCATTCCCGGGCCAGATCCAGGGCGTGATCGCCCAGAACGACGACGAGGCCCTGGGCGCGGTGCAGGCCATCAAGACCAAGGGCATCGATATCAAGACCATCCCGGTGGTGGGCGTGGACGGCGTGGCCGCCGCCATCACGGCCGTCAAGCGCGGCGAGATGACCACCAATTTCCAGGATGCCCAGGCCCAGGCGCAGGGCGCGCTGGATGTGCTGCTGCGCCACCTTGTCGGCCCGTCCTACCGGCCGCGCTCGGTGGTATGGAGCGAGTATGCCCAGGCCATGCCCTGGGGCGATGGCACGGCCAAATCCTACGAGGTGCCCTGGACCGCCATCGTGCCCGCCAATGCCGACGCCTTCTTGCAGAAGGTGCGCAAATGAGCGCCGCCGGCCTGGAGCGGGACTTCGACGGTCGCACGGCCCTGGTCACCGGCGGCGCGGGCGGCATCGGCCTGGCGATTGCCCGGCAGCTCGCCCAAGGCGGTGCGCGAGTCGTCCTGCTGGACCTGGAGCGGCAGGCACTGGACGTGGCCGCTGCCAGCCTGGCGGAGCCCCGGCACCACCTGGCGCTGGCGGTGGATGTGACCAGGCCCGAGGGCGTGGAGCAGGCGGTGGCCACGGTGCTGGAGGCCACGGGCCGCATCGACATCCTGGTCAACAGCGCCGGCGTGGCGCTGCTGGAGCCGGCCGGCGAAATCAGCGAGGCGGCGTGGGAGCGCACGCTGGCCGTCAACCTCACGGCGCCGCTGCTGCTGGCCCAGGCGGTGGCCCCGGCCATGCGCCGCCAGCGCCACGGACGCATCATCAACCTGGCCTCGCAGGCCAGCGTGGTCGCGCTCCGGCGCCATGCCGCCTATTGCGCCAGCAAGGCGGGCCTGGTGGGGCTGACGCGCGTGCTGGCGCTGGAGTGGGCGACGGACGGCATTACCGTCAACGCCATCTCGCCGACGGTGGTGGACACGCCGCTGGGCCGCAAGGCCTGGGCCGGGCAGGTGGGGGAGGCCATGCGGGCACTCATCCCCACGGGCCGCTTTGCGCAGCCCGAGGAGGTGGCGCGGCTGGCCGTGTTCCTGGCCGGTACGCACGCCGGCATGCTGACGGGCGAGAACATCGTCATCGACGGGGGCTACTCCATCCAGTGAGCGGCCTGCCGGCCCCACGCCTTTCTTCCATCAACGCGGGAGTCCTCCATGACGAATCTTCAAGCCGCATCTTCGCCGCCGCTCTTGGGGCGGCGCGCGCTGGACCTGCGCAGCCTGCGCGAGCGCTACGGCGTGGTCATCGCGCTGATTGCACTGTGCGCGGCGCTGGCGCTGGCCAACCCCCATTTCATGACCTGGGGCAACTGGGCCGACATCCTGCGCCAGACCTCCATCAACGGCATCCTGGCCATCGGCATGACGTGCGTGGTGCTGACGGCCGGCATCGACCTGTCGGTGGGTGCCATCCTGGCGCTGGCCGGCATGGTCGGCGCCTGGCTGGCGGCCGATGGCCAGGGGCTGGCGGTGAGCGTGGGCGCCGGGCTGGGCGTGGGCATGCTGCTGGGCGGTGTCAACGGCCTGCTGGTGGCCTGGTTCGCGGTGCCGCCCTTCGTGGCCACGCTGGGCATGCTCAGTGCGGCGCGCGGCCTGACCTACATCTACAACGACGGCATGCCGGTGTCCGAGCTGCCCGACGGCTTTCTTGCCATCGGCGCCGGCCAGCTGGGCCCCGTGCCCATGCCCATCGTGATCTTTGCCGTTGCCGTCGCGGTGTTCGCCTTCGTGCTGCGCTACACCGTGTATGGCCGCTACATCTACGCCGTGGGCGGCAATCTGCGCAGCGCCAAGACCAGCGGCATCAACACCCGCGCCATCGTGCTGCTGGTCTATGTGGTCAGCGGCCTGCTCGCGGGGCTGGCCGGCATTTTGCTGGCGTCGCGCACCACGGCGGCGCTGCCGCAGGCCGGCGTGTCCTACGAGCTGGACGCCATCGCGGCCGTGGTGATCGGCGGCACCAGCCTGTCGGGCGGCACGGGCAGCCTGGGCGGCACGGTCGTCGGCGCCCTGCTCATCGGCGTGATCAACAACGGGCTGAACCTGCTGGGCGTGTCCTCGTACTACCAGCAGCTGATCAAGGGCGTGATCATCGTCGGCGCCGTGCTGCTCGACAGTTCACGCCGCAGGGCATGAAGCGCTGCGCCCACGTCCTGTCCACAACCTGCAACCCGGGAGAGTTCCATGCAAAACACCCTGCCTGACGCCGCCGATACGAACATGCTGGCCGTGGTCTGCCACGGCCCCAGGGATTACCGGCTCGAACGCGTCGCACGTCCGCAGGCCGGGCCGCGCGAGCTGGTCATCCGCGTGGCTTCCTGCGGCATTTGCGCGGGCGACTGCAAATGCTGGGCTGGCGCGCCGCGCTTCTGGGGAGATCCGGAAAAAGGCCGCCCCGCCTATGTGCGCCCGCCGGTGATCGCGGGCCACGAGTTCTGGGGCCATGTGGTGCAGGTGGGCGAGGGTGCCCAGGAGCACCACGGCGTGCAGCTGGGCGACCGGGTGATCGCCGAGCAGATCGTGCCCTGCCATGCCTGCCGCTATTGCAAGACCGGCTTTCGCTGGATGTGCGAGGTGCACGATGTCTACGGCTTCCAGGGCCAGGTGGCCGATGGCGGCATGGCCGAGTACATGCGCCTGTCCGCCCGCGCCGTGGTGCACCGGATTCCCGAGAGCGTGGCCTTCGAGGATGCGGCCATCACCGAGCCGCTGTCCTGCGCCATCCATGCCGTCAACCGCGGCGACATCCAGCTCGATGATGTGGTGGTCATCGCCGGCGCGGGCACGCTGGGCCTGCTCATGGCCCAGGTGGCGCGCCTGAAGACGCCGCGCAGGCTGGTGGTCATGGACCTGTCGGACCAGCGCCTGGCGCTGGCACGCCGCTGCGGCGCCGACGTGACCATCAACCCCGCGCGCGAGGATGCCCGCGCCATCGTGCACGCACTGACCGACGGCTATGGCTGCGATGTGTACATAGAGACCACGGGCGCGCCCTCGGGGGTGACGCAGGGGCTGGACCTGGTGCGCAAGCTCGGCCGCTTCGTGGAGTTCAGCGTCTTCGGGCGCGAGACCACGGTGGACTGGTCCATCATCGGCGAGGAAAAGGAACTGGACCTGCGCGGCGCCCACCTCAGCGCCCATTGCTACCCCATTGCCATCGACCTGCTGGCGCGCGGCCTGGTCACCTCCGAGGGCATCGTCACCCACCGCTATGCGCTGTCGGAGTGGGAGAGCGCCATCCGGGTGGCCGATTCCATGGACTCGGTCAAGGTCCTGCTGCTGCCCCACGCTGGCGAGGCCCGGTGAGCGGCGCTACACTGCGCGCCTTTCCCGGCACCCTTGGAGGCACCCTTGACTGAAAGCGACCTGACGCGACTGGCGACCCTGTACTACGTCGATGGATGCACGCAGGACCAACTGTCCAAGGAGTTCGGCATCTCGCGCGCCACCGTCGGGCGGCTGCTGCGCCGGGCGCAGGAAGAGGGCATTGTCGAGATCCGCGTGCGGCCGCATTCGCTGGTTTCCGCCGACCTGGAGCGGCAGTTGACCGAGCGCTTTCACATCAAGCGCGCGCTGATCGCGGTGGACCACAAGGATGCCGACCGGCAGCGCGAACTGCTGGCAGGGCTGGTGGCCAGCGAGCTGGAGCGCATCCTGGTCGATGGCTCCATCGTGGCCGTGGGCATGGGGCGCAACGTGTCCTCGGTCTCCGAGCACGCCCTGTCCGCCACACGGCGGGAGTGCCACTTCGTCAGCGCCATCGGCGGCTCCTACCGTGGCGGGGAGGCGATGAACGCCGACCACATCGCGCGCCGCCTGGCCGCGCGCTTTGGCGGCAAGTCCGAGTCGCTCTATGCGCCGGCCCTGGTGGGCGATCCGCAACTGCGCAAGGCGCTGCTGGACAACGACACCGTCAGGCACACCCTGGACAAGGCGCGCCGCGCCGACATCGCCCTCATCGGCGTGGGCGATGTCAGCGTGGACAGCAACATGGCCCGCATGGGCTGGTTTTCCGCGCAGGAGATCTCGGACGCCCGCCGCGCGGGCACGGTGGGCGACATGATGGGCTACGACTTCATCGACATCCACGGCCAGCCGGCCGCAACCCCCATGCAGGACCGCGTCATCGGCCTGAGCCGCGAGGACCTGCTGCGCATACCCAACGTCATCGCCGTGGCGGCCGAATCCAGCAAGGTCACGGCCATCCTGGGAGCCCTGCGCACCGGCGCCATTGACACCCTGGCCACCACCACGGCCAACGCCGCTGCCGTGCTGCAGCTGGACGATGTCATGGGGACGACGCGCTGACGCAGCGGGGGAGGCGCGGCTCTTGGGCGGCGCGCCTAGTTCGACGCGCGGCGGTAGAAGGCCAGCGAGCCTGCCAGCGCCAGCAGCATGCCGCCGCACAGGCGGTCCAGCCACATCACGGCCCGCCCGCGCAGCAGCCGCGCCGCGCGTGATCCGGCGAAGGCATAGGCCAGCATCACCAGGAAATCGATGAGCGCGAACACCAGCGCAATGGCGATGTACTGCGGCGCCTGGGCGGCCGCCGGGTCGATGAACTGCGGCAGCAGGGCCGAGCAGAACAGGTAGCCCTTGGGATTGGTCACGGCGACCAGGAACGACTTGAGCAGCACGGTGCGGGCGCTGTAGCCGTCGGCGCCAGTCTCTGCCTTGCCGTCACCCTGGGGTGCCGACAGCGATCCGCCCTGGCTGCGCAGCATGCGCAGGCCCAGCCAGGCCAGGTAGGCCGCGCCCGCCCACTTGACCACCGAGAACCAGAACTCCGAGGCCGCCAGCAGCGCGCCCAGGCCCAGCGCGACAGCGCCGACCAGCACGAAGTCCGACAGCACGGCGCCCAGCATGCCCGGCAGGGCGCGGCGCACGCCGTGGCGCGAGCCATTGGCCAGGGCCAGCAGCACGGTGGGACCGGGGGTGATGATCGCGATCAGCGCGACCAGGGAGAAGACGAGCAGGGTGGCGAGGGTCATGTCGGCGAAGGCTCATGCGGTTGGCAACAGCCTGCCACTGTGCCAGCTTTGCCTGCCGTGCGCAGCCCCTGCCGACCCGGGGCAGGGCACACGGGGCGGGCAGGCGTCAGTCGCTGCCCACGCCGCCGGCGGCAAAGACCGGGCCGTGCGTGCCGGGCACCCAGCCCGGGTAGGTTTCCATCACTTCGGCGAACAGGGCCGAGTCGATCCAGCGCTGCAGCCAGGCCTGCAGGTGCGGCCAGGGCTGCTCGTTCCATTGCGACTCGTCGATGCGCGCGTACTGGCGCACGAAGGGGCGCAGCGCCATGTCGGCCAGGCTGGGGTTCTGGCCGAACAGGTAGCCGGTGGCCTCCAGCTGGTCGTCCAGCTCGGCCAGCCAGGTCAGGGCATCGGCCTGGGCGTGGTTGACCTCTTCGGCCGTATAGCGCTCGGGGTACTTGCAGCGGTCCAGGGCGTGCTTGAAAAAGCCGTCGTTGCGCTCGATCAGCGCCAGCATGTCCTGCAGCGAGCCGCTGGTCGGTGCCAGCCAGCCGTCCGGGTCATTGGCGCGCAGCGCGTGCAGCATGACATCCAGGCTCTGCTCGATCACGCGGCTGTCCTCCAGCACCAGCACGGGCACCGTGCCCTTGGGCGATGCGTCGAGCAGCGCCTGCGGCTTGTTGCGCAGGTTGATTTCGCGCAGCTCGCAGGCCAGGCCGGCATGGGCCAGCGCCAGGCGGGCGCGGATGGCGTAGGGGCAGCGGCGAAACGAGTAGAGAACCGGCAGGGTCTGGGTCATGGAGCGGGAACCGGGCTAGGGGCCAAAAGCGGCAGATGATAGCGCCGGGGCCAAAGTCGGGCGGCCTGCGGGTCTTGCCGCGGGCGTCCGTGGCTATTGCAGCTGCGCCAGCAGCCATTGCCTGAAGGTCTTGAGCGCCGCGCTGGGTGCGCGCGAGCGCAGATGGGTCAGCCAGTAGGCGCCCGTGTCCACCTCCTGCTCGAAGGGGCGCACCAGCCGGCCCTGCTGCAGCAGGTGCTGGAACATGCGCGCCGGCAGCAGGGCCACGCCTGCGCCCTGGGCGGCCGCCTCGGCCAGCGTCAGCGAGGAGTCGAACATGGCCCCGCGCGCCAGCGGCGCGCTCTGGTCTAGCGTGGCAAACCAGCTCTCCCACTCCTGCAGGCGGTACGAGCGCAGCAGCGTCTGCCCGGCCAGGTCGGCCGGCTGGCGCAGGCGCTGGGCCAGGGCCGGGGTGCACATGGGCGTCAGCGGCGCGCGCAGCAGCAGCTCGGCGCGCGTGCCCTGCCAGGCGCCGTCGCCGAAGCGCACGGCCGCATCCAGCCCTTCGCCGGCCAGGTCCACGCGGTTGTTGTGCGTGAGCAGTCGCAGGTCGATGTAGGGGTGCTGCTGCTGGAACTGGCCCAGCCTGGGAATCAGCCAGCCGATGGCGAAGGTGCCGACCACGCCCACGGTGAGGACCTCGCGCGGGCGCGGCTCGGCCACCTGCTGCAGCGAATGCTCTATGCGCGCAAAGCTCTCGGCCACGGCAGGCCACAGCGCATGGCCTTCGTCGGTCAGCGCCAGGCCGCGCGGCAGGCGCCGGAACAGCGGCTTGCCCAGGCGCTCCTCCAGGTTGCGGATGTGCTGGCTGACGGCGGCCTGGGTCACGCACAGCTCGTCGGCCGCCCGCGTCAGGTTGAGATGGCGCGCGGCCGCGTCGAACATGCGCAGGGCATTGAGGGGCAGTTGCATGGTGAGCCAATAGTTTTTCTAAGGGATGCTGCCAATTATTCACGCTGGTCGCAGATTGGGCGCGGCGCTATCGTTGCGTTTGTCGATCTGCAACTGAAAAGGAAAAACAATGCAAAGACGCGATTTTCTGATGACGGGCGGCGCGGCCGCCTGGATGGCGGCCGGGCTGGCAGGCTGCGCCCTGCCATCAAAAAAACAGGGGGCTGCCGACCAGGCCTTCAGGACGGAGCTGGCGCGCATCGAGAAAAGTGTGGGCGGCCGGCTCGGCGTGGCCGTGCTGGAGGTGGAGTCGGGCGCCAGCGTGGACCACCGCGGCGATGAGCGCTTTGTCATGTGCAGCACCTTCAAGCTGCTGCTGGCCGCCCAGGTGCTGGACCGCGTGCAGCAGGGCGATGAGCGCCTGTCGCGCCGCGTTCACTACGCCAGCTCCCGGCTGGTTCCCTACTCGCCGGCCAGCGGCCCGCGTGCCGGCGATGGCGGCGGCATGACCATCTCCGAGCTGTGCGAGGCCGCCGTGGTGCTCAGCGACAACACGGCCGCCAACCTGCTGCTGGACGCCAGCGGCGGACCGCAGGCGCTGACGCAGTGGCTGCGCGCCAGCGGCGACGAGACCACGCGCCTGGACCGCATGGAGCCCGAGCTCAACGAAGGCCTGCCCGGCGACGAGCGCGACACCACCACGCCCCTGGCCATGGTGCAAAGCATGCAACGCCTGCTGCTGGGATCGGTGCTGGACGGCCATGGCCGCGCGCTGCTGCAGCAGTGGCTGGTGGCCAGCCGCACGGGCGACAAGCGCCTGCGCGCGGGCATGCCGGCCGGCTGGCGCGTGGGTGGAAAGACGGGCACCGGCGATCGCGGCACGGCCAACGATGCCGTCATCGCCTGGCCCACGCCGCAAAGCGCACCGCTGCTGGTAACGGGCTACCTCACCGAATGCCCGGCCGACGCGCCGCAGCGCGATGCGGCGCTGGCAGCGGCCGGCAAGGCGGCCGCACGCTGGCAGGCAGCAGTGCAAGGCTGAGTTGCGCCACCATGTCGCTTGATTTGGGCGATTTCAAAAAATTGGCGCTGCCTGAAGACGAGAGACACCGAGGAAGGGCCTGGGCCGGCCGCGCCGCCCCCGCACCGAGGGTGTCGCCGGCCGCCCGTATGCCCCCCTCGTGAGGGGGAAGGCGCACAGCGCCTCAGGGGGTTACAACTTCTTGACCAGGACCTGACTTTTGCGGTCCCAGTTGTACTTGGCCTTGCGCGCCTCGGGCAGCCAGTCGGGGTCCACGGGCTGGAAGCCGCGCTTGATGAACCAGTGCATGGTGCGCGTGGTCAGCACGAACAGGCTGTCCAGGCCCTGGGCCTTGGCGCGCTGCTCTATGCGCTTGAGCAGCTTCTCGCCATCGCCCGTGCCCTGGCTCTTGGGCGAGACGGTGACGGCCGCCATCTCGGCCGTCCTGGCGCTGGGATAGGGGTAGAGCGCGGCGCAGCCGAAGATCACGCCATCGTGTTCGATGATGGTGTAGTGGGCGATGTCGCGCTCGATCTCGGTGCGGCTGCGCTTGACCAGGGTGCCGTCCTTCTCGAAGGGCTCGATCAGCTGGATGATGCCGGCCACGTCGTCGGGCGTGGCCTCGCGCAGCTCTTCCAGCTTCTCGTCGATGACCATGGTGCCGATGCCGTCGTGCACATAGATCTCCAGCAGCAGCGCGCCGTCGATCGCAAAGGGCAGGATGTGGCTGCGCTCCACGCCGTGCTCGCAGGCATGCACGCAGTGCTGCAGGTAAAAGCCCGTGTCCGTGGGCTGCTCGGGCGTGGGCAGCTCGGCCAGCATGCGGCGGGCCGTGGCCAGCGGCAGCTCGGTGTCGATGGGGTTGGTCTCGTCGGCCGGGCCCGTGGGGTCCATGCGGATGCCCGGCACCTCGGTCATGAAGATCAGCTTGTCGGCCTTCAGCTCGATGGCCACGCGCGTGGCCACCTCTTCCATGCTCAGGTTGAAGGCCTCGCCGGTGGGCGAGAAGCCGAAGGGCGACATCAGCACCATGGCATCCATGTCCAGGGCGCTGCGGATGCCGCTGACATCGACCTTGCGCACCAGGCCCGAATGCTTGAAATCCACGCCGTCCACGATGCCCACGGGCCGGGCCGTGAGGAAGTTGCCCGAGATCACCCGCACCCGCGCGCCGGCCATGGGCGTATTGGGCAGGCCCTGGCTGAAGGCAGCCTCGATCTCATAGCGCAGCTGGCCAGCGGCTTCCTGGGCGCAGTCCAGCGCCACGGAGTCGGTGATGCGCACGCCGCGCGAGTACTGGGCCTCATGGCCCTTGGCGGCAAGCTGCTCGTTGACCTGGGGACGGAAGCCATGGACCAGCACGATCTTCACGCCCATGGCCTGGATCATGGCCAGGTCCTGGACGATGGAGCTGAGCTTGCCCGATGCGATGGCCTCGCCCGTCAGTCCCACCACAAAGGTCTGGTGTCGGAACTTGTGGATATAGGGAGCCACGGACCGGAACCAGGGGACGAAGGTGAAGTTGAAGACGGTGGACATGGTGGTCAGTCGGGGCATCGGGCCGATGCCGGGCAGAAAAAAAAGGCCTGCGGACAGGTCCGCCAGGACATGCTCGCGCAGGCAGGCGCCAGTGTAGCGGCATGGCGCGGCACCTGCGCACAGAAATGGGATGGAACGCCACGCAAATCGACCCTGCTGCACAGTGCCGGGGGCACAAGGCACAGGACCTTGTCCGACGGGGGCCCGCCTGCAAGCCCGTGTAAGCTTCGCCACCATCGGTGAACCACGCAAGGCGCCCCCATTCATGCCATTGAGCGCTTCCATGTTTTTTCCGTTGCTTGCGCGGCCCGCGCGCCTTGTGCCGTGGCTGGCGGCGCTGAGCATGGTCGCAGGGGCGGCCCAGGCTGCAGGGGAGGCTCCGGCCTCCCAGGCCGCCGCCGCGATGAGCTTCGTGCAGGCCCGCCAGGCGCTGCTGCAGGGCTCCGACCAACTGGCCGCCTCGGCCAAGGCCGTGGAAAGCGCGCGGCTCAGACGCCAGGGTACGCAGGGGCTGGGCGGGCCTTCCGTGGCCATCACGGGCCTGGGCTACCGCTACTCGGCCAATGCCGACATCGATCTCGATCCTGCGCGGCGCACCCTGGACGGTGTCCTCGGCCAGCTGCCGCCCTCGGTGGGGCCGGCCATTCCCTCGCTGCCGCAACTGCCCACCTCCTATGCCTTGCAGCGCAAGAGCACGAATGCCTCGGCCAGCCTGTCCCTGGTCTGGCCGCTGTACCTGGGCGGCCTGTCCGATGCGGTGCGCAGTGGCCTGGACGCTGCCACCGACGAAGCCCTGGCCGATGCCGCCAGCAGCAGCCACGCCCTGCATTCGCTGCTGGTGCAGCGCTACTTCGGCGCCCAGCTGGCCGAGCGGGCCGCACGGCTGCGCGAGCGTGCGCTTGAGGGCGTGCGCGTGCATGACGCGGCCGCGCAAAGCATGCTCAAGGCGGGCGTGATCTCCCGGCTGGAGCGCCTGCAGGCCCGTGCCGCGCTGGCCGACGCCGAGCAGCAGGCGCGCAAATCGCGCGACGACGCAGACCTGGCCGCAGCGGCGCTGGCGCGCACGGTCAAGGCGCAGCGGCAGGTGCTGCCCAGCACGCCGCTGTTCGTCAGCAGCCGGCCCTTGCCGCCGCTGGACGGCTTCGTCACCGCGGCCCAGTCGCACCATCCGGGTCTGGACAAGGTCCAGGCCAAGAAGCGCCAGGCCGAGTCCCTGCACGATGCCCAGGAGGCGCTGCGCCGGCCGCAGCTGCTGGCCTTCGGTTCGCGCGAGGTCAACACCAGCGGCAAGCCCAACTGGGTGGCAGGCGTGGCCGTGCGCTGGACGCTGTGGGACAGCATCGACCGCGATGCGCTGGCCGCCTCCTCGCAGCGCAAGATCGAGCAGGCCGAGCTGACCCAAGCCCAGGCGCTCAGCGACATCGCGCTGCTGGTCGAGAAGAACTGGCTGGGCGTGGAGCAGGCGCGCCGCCAGTACCAGGCCCAGCAGGCCCAGGAGGATCTTGCGCGCGAGCTGCTGCGGCTGCGCGAGGCCGGCCTGCGGGAAGGCACCAGCACCACGCTGGACCTGATCGATGCCAGCCTCAATCTCGCCAAGGTCCAGACCCAGCGTGCCGAACTGGCCAACCAGTATGTGCAGGCCCTGGCCGCACTGCTGGAGAGCACGGGCCAGAGCGAGGAATTCGACCGATTCATGGCCCAGGCCGACATACAGATCCCACCCGACGCACCATGAGCACAGCCACTCCCGACCATCCCCGCAGCGCCACCGAAGCACCCGGCCCCGCGCCCGTGCCGCCGGGGCGCAGGCGCCCCTGGCTGGCCCTGGCCATCGTGCTGGCCGTGCTGCTGCTCGTGGCCTGGGGCTTTTGGCGTGCGGCGCAGCCCGCCCCCCTGTATTTCCAGGGCCAGATGGAGGCACGCGAGACCGACATCGCGCCCAAGGTCACGGCGCGCATCGCCAAGGTGCGCGTCACCGAAGGCCAGAAGATCCAGCCCGGCGATCTGCTGGTGGAGATGGACAGCCCCGAGGTGCGCGCCAAGCTGGCCCAGGCCGAGGCCGCGCGCGATGCCGCCCAGGCCCAGGCCGACAAGGCGCAGGCCGGCGCCCGCCCGCAGGAAGTGCAGATGGCGCGCCTGAACTGGCAGCGCGCCCAGACGGCCGCCGACCTGGCCCAGACCTCGCTGCGCCGCGTGCAAAGCCTCTTCGACCAGGGACTGGTTGCGGCCCAGAAACGCGATGAAGCCGATGCCAACTGGCGCGCCTCGCGCGACCAGGCGCTGGCCGCGCGTGCGCAGTATGAAATGGCGGCTTCGGGCGCGCGCCAGGAGGATCGCAGTGCCGCACAGGCCCAGGCACGCCAGGTGCAGGGCGTGGTCGCCGAGGTGGAGGCCGCGCGTGCCGAGACCGAGCTGCGCAGCCCCGTGGGCGGCGAGGTGGTCCAGGTGCTGGCCCGCCAGGGCGAGCTGTCCCCGCAGGGCGTGGCCGTGGTCACCGTGGTGGACCTGGCCGACCAGTGGGTGGTGCTCAATGTGCGCGAGGACCAGCTTGCACGCTTTGCCCAGGGCAGCCGTTTCACCGGCCGCCTGCCGGGCCTGGACAACCGCGAGGCCGGCTTCGAGGTCTACTACCTGGGTGTGCTGCCCGACTTCGCCACCTGGCGCGCCACGCGCGCCGGCCAGGGCTTCGATGCGCGCACCTTCGAGGTCCGCGCGCGGCCGCAGCAGCCCATTGCAGGCGCGCGGCCCGGCATGAGCGTGGTCGTGGAAGGCGGCCGTTGAGCGGCCGGCGGCAGTGAGCGCGAACCCGCCCACGGCCTTTGCCGCCAGCCTGCGGCGCGAATGGCGTCTGCTGCGCGGGCGGCCCTGGGACCTGGCCATGGTCAGCTGGGTGCCGCTGCTGGCGCTGCTGCTCATGGTCTGGATCTTCTCGGCAGGACTGGTCCAGCGCCTGCCCGTCGCCGTCTGGGACCAGGACCACAGCGCCCTGTCGCGCCAGCTGGTGCGCATGCTGGACGCCACGCCGGGCCTGGCCGTGCAGTCGCAGGCGCTCAATGCCTCGGAGGCGCAATGGGCGCTGCAGTCCATGAATGCCTACGCCGTGGTGCAGATCCCGCCCGGCTTTGCGCGCGACATCAAGCGGGGCCAGGGGGCCGACGTGGTGCTCATGCACAACGCCCAGCTGGCCACGCATTCCAGCCTGATCCAGCGCGACCTGCGCCAGGTGGTGGGAACGCTGTCGGCCGGCGTGGAAATGCAGGCCCGTGCCAAGCGCGGCGACCCGGCCCAGGCGCTGCGCGTGCGCATGGAGCCCATACGCACCAACCTGGTGTCGCTGTTCAACATCTCCACCAATTACGAACAGTTCCTG
Organism: Delftia sp. PX-1; assembly: GCF_055797465.1. Taxonomy (NCBI): domain Bacteria; kingdom Pseudomonadati; phylum Pseudomonadota; class Betaproteobacteria; order Burkholderiales; family Comamonadaceae; genus Delftia; species Delftia sp. PX-1. The sequence continues at coordinate 4,566,609 of NZ_CP184763.1, read as the reverse complement.
GCGGCGGCGCTGATTCCCGCGCTGCTGCACATCCTGGGCATGACGGCCGGCGCCTGGTCCGTGGGGCGCGAGCTGCGCGACCGCACGCTGGGCCAGTGGATGGCCGAGGCTGCGGGCCCGGCAAAGCCCGGCTGGAGCGCCATTGCGGGCGCCTTGGCAGGCAAGCTGGCGCTGTCCTGGGCCAGCCTGGGCCTGGGCGGTACGCTGGCCATGCTGTGGCTCACGGCCGGACGGGGCTGGCATCCGGGGCAGGGCGCTGCCAGCCTGGCCTGGGTGGCGCTGGCCCTGCTGCTGCTGATCGCCGTGAGCCTGGCGGCGGGGGCGCTGCTGGCGGCGCTCACGCTGTCGCTGCGCACGGCGCTTTCGGGGGCGGGCCTGCTGTCGGCGCCGGCCTTTGCGTTCAGCGGCGTGGGCTTTCCGCTGCTGGCCATGCCGGATTCGGCGCGTGCCTGGGCCCTGTCCATGCCCTATACCCACTATGCGCGGCTGCAGATAGAGCAGTTGCAGATGGGCGCGCCCATCGTGCAGAGCCTGCCCGTGGTGGCCGGGCTATTGCTGGCCGCGCTGGTGTCGCTGCTGCTGGCCACGGCAGGCCTGGCGCGCGGCCTTTCCCGCCCCGACAAATGGGGAGGGCGCTGAGATGGCCAGGGGCTTTGCGCATGACTTCATCAACGCCCTGCGTGCCGTGTTCGGCGACGTGGGCGTGCTCATGCTGCTGGTGGGCGCGCCCGTGCTCTACGGCTTCTTCTATCCCTGGTTCTATGGGCAGGAGGTCGTGCAGCGCGTGCCCGTGGCCGTGGTGCAGCACGACGGCAGCGGCCTGGCACGCCAGATGCTGCGCTTTGCCCAGGCCAGCCCGCGCATCGAGGTGACCCTGGTCACGGGCGACGAGGCCCAGGCGCAGCAGGCCCTGCTGGATGGCCGCGTCATGGGCTACGCGCTGCTGCCGCGCGACCTCAAGCGCCGCGTGGTGCGCAGCGAAGAGGCCGTGGTCCCCGTCTATGCCAACGGTGCCTACCCGCTGGCCGCCAAGCAGGTGCAGTACGGCTTTGCCGAGGCCTTTGGCACGGTCTCGGCAGGCGTGGAGCTGCGGCGGCTGACGGCCGGCGGACAGAGCGCATTGCAGGCCCAGGCCAGCCGCTCGCCCGTCAACCTGCAGATGCAGGCCCTGTTCAATCCGACGGAAGGCTACGGCAGCTTCGTCGTCGCCGCCGTGGCCATCATCATCCTGCAGCAGACACTGCTCATGGGCGGCGCGCTGCTGGTGGGAACCTGGCGCGAGCAGGGATTGGACCGGGCGCCGGCACGCACCTGGCTGGCGCGGCTGCTGGCGCTGTGCACGCTGGGCTGGCTCTCGGGCCTGTACTACTTCGGCTGGATCTTCGTCTGGCACGACTATCCGCGCGGCGGCAATCCCTGGGGCGCGCTGGCACTGCTGGCCGTCTTCGTCCCGGCTGTGGCGGGAGCGGCGGCGCTGCTGGGCTGGTGGCTGGCCAACCGCGAGCGCGCCATGCAGGTGGTGCTGTTCACCTCCATCCCGCTGGCCTTCGTCGGCGGCTTCAGCTGGCCGGCCGAGGCCCTGCCGCAACTGCTGCAGGCGCTGCGCTGGCTGTCGCCCAGCACGGCGGCCATCCAGGCCTCGCTGCGACTGAACCAGGCCGGCGCGCCGCTGGAGGCGGCGCTATGGCATCTGTCCGTGCTGCTGGCCCTGGCGCTGCTGGGCTGGGTGGCCGTGCTCTGGCTGGGCAGCCGCCGTGCGGACCTGCCCGGGGATGGCCGCAAGTAGACCGATGCTGCGTCCAGCACAGGTCCGCCTTGGCGGGTCCCATCATGGGCTGGACGGCGCCGCTCAGTCGCAGCGAATCGTGTCGCCTTCCAGCACGCAGATCAGCCCGTTGTAGGCGGTCAAGGTGTCGCGATACCGGCGATAGAGGTTACCTTTGATGTCGAAGCAGCTGTCTGCCTTGCACCGGTCGAGCTTTACGGTGCGGGTGCCGGCTGGAGGGGTCAGGACAATCTTGGGTGGCTCCTGGAGCAAGGGCATATTCGTGCCGCAGGATGCGTTCACGTTGGAGATCTGCGCATTCATGCGCATGCGCTTTTCGCCTTCGGAGAGGCTGCGGATGCTGGAGACGAATTCCAGCTCCTTGCGAGCCTGGCTGCAGCCCGGGGAGGCTGATGCAGGCGTGGGCTGCTGCGCCTGCTGGTCGATCATGCGCTGCTGGCTATCGATCTGGCGCCGCTGTGCGTCGACGGCCTGCTGGCGGTATTTGCGCTCGTTGGCCTGCGCGGCCTCGGCGCGCTCCTGCAGAATCTCCGCATCCGTCTTTCGGCGCTCGATCATGCCGCCGACTTGCGCGCTGCTGCATGGACGGTCGGAGAAATTCATTTCTCCGGATGGATCCTTGCATTGATAGATCTGCGCCATGGCTGGAACTGCCAATGCCAGGCCACACAACAGCGCAATGGCTTCACGCATGGATTCTCTCCACAAGAGGTCTGGACCACGATTTCCGATGGCCTGGCATGGCGTCCGTTCCGACATGCGCTTCACACTTCAGGCCGGCGCGCCCGCGCCGCGACCCCGTCCCTGCACGGCCAGCATCAGCAGCACCACGCCCACGATGGGCAGCAGCCAGGTGTTGATGCCGTCCCAGCCGGCCGTGTGCAGCAGCTGGCCCGAGCCGAACGAGGCCACGGCCACGGTGCCGAAGACCAGGAAATCGTTGAGCGCCTGCACCTTGGCGCGCTCTGCGGGCCGGTAGCACTCGGTGACCATGGCGGTGGCGCCGATGAAGCCGAAGTTCCAGCCCACGCCCAGCAGCACCAGGGAGCCCCAGAAGTGCAGCAGCTCCAGCCCCATCAACGCCATCAGGGCCGAGGCCGCGATCATCACCAGCCCCAGCGCCGTGATGCGGCGCTTGCCAAAGCGCGCGATCAGCCGGCCCGTGAAGAAGCTGGGTGCGAACATGGCCAGCACATGCCACTGGATGCCCAGCGCCGCCTCGCCCACCGTGTGGCCGCAGCCCACCATGGCCATGGGCGCGGCCGTCATCAGAAAGGCCATGAGGCCGTAGCTGACCACGCCGGCCGAAGCCGCCACGATGAACTGCGGTGTGCGCGCAATCTCGGCCAGCGGCCGGGCCTCGCCCGCCACGGCGCGGGCCTGGGGCGGCGGCAGCTTCAGGCCCAGCAGCAGCGGCAGGGCCAGCAGGGCGAGAACGGCCTGGCTGTAGAAGCTGCCAGCGAACGGCGTCATGGGCAGGGCGTCGCGCGTCCAGATCACCACCTGCGGGCCGATGATGGCCGCGATCAGCCCGCCGATCATCACGCGCGAGATGGCGCGCGCCTGCTCGGCGGGGTCGGTCATGGCGTCGGTGGCCGCGAAGCGGTAGCTCTGCACGCAGGCCGCGTAAAAGCCCGCCAGCGCCGTGCCGATGCAGAAGGTCACGAAATCGGAGTGCGCAATGCCCTGGGCCGCGATCACGCCCGAGACCACGCCCAGGATGGCACCCAGCACATAGGCCGTGCGCCGCCCCATGCGCTGCATCAGCCAGGCCGCAGGCAGCGTGGACAGCGCCAGGCCCAGCTGGTAGATGCTGACCGGCAGCGTGGTGGCCGTGGGATTGGTGGACAGCTGCTGCCCCACCAGGCCGCCCAGCGAAATGATGATGGGCGGCGACGCGCCCCCCAGCGATTGCGCGGCCACGAGCAGGCCGAGGTTGCGGCGCTGCAGCGCTGGAGTGTGTTGTTCTGGTGTCATGGCTTGTGCGGCGGAAAGACCGCATCTTCACCGAAAAGCATGAGGGCTGGGTTAAGCGCCGATTCAGCCAGCCGGGCCGGTGGTCCAGTCCGCGATGGCCAGTCCGGGTTCGGGAATGCGGCTGAACACCCGGTCTCTTGTGACCAGCACCGAGCGCTCGCCGGCCTGCGCGGCCTGCTGCTGCAGGAGCAGGGCGTGCGCGGCAATCATCATGTCCATGGAGGCCAGCGTGATGCCGGCCGCCTCGCAGGCGGCGCGCAGGTGGCCGTAGGCATCGGCCACCTGGGCCGTCCAGGGCAGCACCTCGACGCGGGCCAGGAACCCTGTCACCCGCAGCGACAGCCCGGCAGGGTGGCCGCGCTTGGCGACCCCGTACATCAGTTCGGCCTGCGTGACCGCCGACACTGCGATCTGGTGCATGGGTACGCGAACCAGCTGTTCGCGCACGGCAGGGATATCGCCTTTGATGATGTGGCTGGCGATGTTGGTGTCCAGCAGGTAGCGTGTCATCGCGCACTGCCTTCGTCGGCAAACGGATCGCGGCCTGACTCTGGCTGCGCTCGGTCAGCGGTGTCCATGAAATCGGCCGGCACGTCGGTGGTGGCGTCGAGCGCAAAGAACTCTTGCCATGAGTCGGGACGGCGCGACAGGATCACGTCGCCCGTGACGGGGTCGCGACGTATGTAGACCTCTTTTTCCTCGAACCGGAATTCATAGGGAAGGCGCACGGCCTGGCTGCGACCGGTGGTGAAAAGCTTGGCAGTCTGCGTCACGGTGATTCCTCCTGCTGGTATGTATCAAAGTATATATCCGCGCTGTGACTTGCTGTACGCCTCCTGGAAGATCTGGTGGATCAGCTCCCTGAACCATTTGTGCCCCGCGTCATGGTCGTTGCGCGGATGCCAGACGGCGTCGATGGACAGGGCCAGCTCGGGCAGGGGCATGGGGCGCGCCACGCAGTTGGAGCCGGACAGCACGCTGTGCATCCAGTGCGCGGGCATGGCGGCCACCAGGTCGGTGGATTCGATGACGGGCACCATGCCCAGCCAGGTGGGCACCTGGAACATCACGCGCCGCGCCAGCCCGCGCTCGGCCAGGAGTTCATCCACGATGCTGCTGCCCACGCCCGTGACCTTCAGGTGGCCCTGCTCCAGGTATTTTTCCAGCGTGAGCGGGGAGGCGGCGGCCGGATGGTCCTTGCGCATCAGCACCATCCACTGGTCGTCCAGCAGGCGGCGTGACGCCGACAGCACCGAGCGACCGCGCGAGACGGAAAGGCGGATTTCCACGCCTTCGTACTCGACGCGGTCCGAGGGCTGGCGGCCGTCGAAGGACTGCACCGACAGGCTGATGCCCGGCGCCACGGCGCGCAGATGGATGCACAGCTGCGGCAGCAGCAGCACGCCCACGTAGTCGGACAGGCGCAGGTGGAAATTGCGCCGCGCCGTGGCCGGATCGAAGCCCTTGCTGACCTCGATGGCGCTTTCGATCTCGCTGAAGGCCTTGCGGAAGCTGCGCGCCAGGCGCACGGCCTCGGGCGTGGGCGACATGCCTTCGGCCGTGCGCAGAAGCAGCGGGTCGTTGAACTGGGTGCGCAGCCGGCGCAGCGCGTGGCTGACGGCCGAGGAGGTGATGCCCAGCCGCGCGGCGGCCTTGCCCACGCTGCGTTCCTCCACCAGGGCCTCGAAGATCACCAGCAGGTTGAGGTCGATGCTGCGCAGGTTGACCGGGGCCCGGGGCGTGCCGTCTGCATGTTGAATGCTGTTCATTTTGATGATGACAAAGATGAGCTTGACTGAATTTTACGTGCGTCACGACAATGCACCAGCTTTGAAATGAATGCCCATGAATTCACCCAGTTTCAACCGCTGTGCCGTTGATTGCGACGCAGTCGAAAATCCAGCGGAACAGTATCTGTTTCCAGAAAATTCCTGCGATACCCATTTCCATGTATTTGGTCGTTCCGATGATTTTCCGTTGATTGCGGAACGCGCCTATACACCGGCTGTCGCGTCCATGGACGGTTATTGGAAAGCCTTTCGCCCATTGGGCGTGGACCGCTGCGTTCTGGTCCAGCCCAGCGTGTATGGCCGCGACCACGGCCTGCTCAAGCAGACGCTGCGCCATGCCGAGGCGGGCCGCATGCGTGGCGTGGCCGTGATCTACGAGGACACGCCGGATGCGGAGATCGAAGCGCTGCACGCCCTGGGCGTGCGCGGCGCTCGGTGCAATGCGCTGTTTTCGGGCGGGGTCTCCGTCTCCAGCCTGCGGACCGTGGCCGACCGCATCCGGGGCCTGGGCTGGCACATGCAATTGCTGGTGAACGTGGATGACGACCCTGGCCTGGCGCAGCGCGTGGCCGACATGGGCGTGGCCGTGGTGGTGGATCACTTCGGCCACCCGTCGCGCCAGCTGGGCGCCGGCGGGCCGGGCAGCCGCAACCTGCAGGCGCTGATGAAGGAAGGCCGGGCCTGGGTGAAGTTCTCGGGCGCCTACCGGATATCGGCAACGGCATCGGCCGTGGACCCGGCCGTGGTTCCGATTGCACATGCCCTGGTGCAGGCCAATCCGCACCGGATCGTATGGGGGTCGGACTGGCCGCATCCCGGAATAAAGGCCCGTTCGAATTCCGCTGGCGAATTGGCGCAGGCATTGGTGGATTGGGTTCCAGAGGAATACAGACGCACGGTATTGGTCGATAACCCCGCGCGCCTGTATTGGGGTCATTGATTTTCAAATAGCAGGAGACAGAGAAAATGAATCGAATCACATCGGGCCGCAGAGGCTTTATCCGCACGGCGGTATCTTTCGCGGCGCTGGCTGCGGCATCGGCTGCATCGGCAGTGCAGGCGCGCGCATTTCCGGCCAAGCCGCTCACGCTGGTCGTGCCCTTTGCGCCGGGCGGCAACGTGGACATCGTGGCCCGCACGCTGGGCATTCCGCTGGCCCGGCATGCGGGGCAGTCCGTGATCGTGGACAACCGTGCGGGCGGCGGTGGTGCCGTGGGCTCGGGCTGGGTGGCGCGCGCCGAGCCGGACGGGCATACGCTGCTGGTGGCCACGCCGGGCCAGTTGGGCACCTTGCCCGAGATGATCAAGCTGCCCTACCGCGCCGACAGCTTTGCGCCCATTGCCGTGGTCAGCCGCACGCCCGTGGTCGTGGTGGTGCGCGCCAACGACGCGCGCTTCAAGACCGCGGCCGATTTCATCAAGGCGATGAAGGCCAGGGATGGCAGCGTGACCGTGGGCCATGCCGGCCCGGGCTCGCCCAATCACCTGGCCGTGCTGCAGCTGGAAGATGCGGTGAAGGTGCGCGTCAATCCCGTGCACTACAAGGGATCGGGGCCGGCCCTGGTCGATCTGATCGGCGGGCAGATCGATGCCGTGGTGGACCAGATCACCAGCTCCACGCCGCATATCAAGAGCGGCGCCCTGCGCGCGCTGCTCGTGCTGGGGCCGCGCGCCGGGGGCGGGCTGGCCGATGTGCCCGACCTGGCCCAGCTGGGCCTGCCGGTGTTCGATGCCACCACCTTCGTGGGCGTGTTCGCGCCCAAGGGTGCGCCCACGGCCAGCGTGGACAGCCTGTATGGCTGGATCTCCCAGTCCGTGGCCGACTCGGAGTTCAGCCGCCTGATCCGCGAACTGGGCAGCGAGCCCTTCCCGGCCAGCGCGGCCGTGCTGCAGCGCCTGGTCAGCGAAGAGGCCGCGCTGGCGGCGCGGCTGACCCGCCAGGGGCGCCTGCGCGCGGAGTAGCCACAGGCGGGTTGGAGCACGCTTCAGAACCCGGCCGCCAGCCCGTCGCGGCGCGGGTCGCTGGCGATCTGGTAGCCCTCCACGGCGGGATCGCCCATGCGCCAGATGAACTGGCCGGCGCCGAAGTCCTGGTAGGGGTCGTGGATGACCTCCACCTGGTGGCCCAGCGCCTGCAGGCCGGCGATGGTGGACGGGTCCATGCCGCCTTCCACGTTGATGGCCAGGCCTTCGTTGACGCGCCAGCGCGGCGCATCGCAGGCCGCCTGGGGCGACTGGCGGTAGTCCAGCATGCGCACCACAGTCTGCATGTGGCCCTGGGGCTGCATGTTGCCGCCCATGACGCCGAAGCTCATCACGGGCTGGCCGTCGCGGGTCAGGAAGGCCGGAATGATGGTGTGGAAGGGGCGCTTGCCCGGGCCCACCAGGTTGGCGCGGTTGGGGTGCTGGGGGTCGGTGCCGAAGCCGTGGCCGCGGTTTTGCAGGCTGATGCCGAAGGTCGGCTCCACCACGCCCGAGCCAAAGCCCGAGAAGTTGCTCTGGATGAAGCTGACCATCATGCCGTTCTCGTCGGCTGCCGTCAGGTAGATGGTGCCGCCGCGCACGGGGTTGCCGGCCTTGAAGTCCTGCGCACGGCGCGGATCGATCAGCCTGGCGCGCGAGGCCAGGTAGGCGTCGTCGAGCATCTGTGCGGGCGTCACCTCCATGTCCGCATCGGCCACGTAGCGGTAGATGTCGGCAAAGGCCAGCTTCATGGCCTCGATCTGCAGATGCTGGGAGGCCACGCCATCCACGGGCAGGCTGGCCAGGTCGAAGTTGGACAGAATGCCCAGCGCGATCTGCGCGGCAATGCCTTGCCCGCCCGGCGGGATCTCGTGCAGCGTGTGGCCGCGGTAGTCCTTGGCCAGCGGCTGCACCCATTGCACCTCGTGCGCGGCCATGTCGGCCATGCCCAGGCAGCCGCCATGCTGCTGCACGAACGAGGTCACGGCCCGGGCAATCTCGCCTTCATAGAAGGCCTTGCCGCGCGTGGCGCCAATGGCGCGCAGGGCGCGCGCTGCGGCGGGAAAGCAAAACAGCTCGCCCACTTCCGGCGCGCGGCCCCGGGGCAGGAAGCTTTCCCTGAACCCCGGCTGCGATTGCAGCTCGGGCGCGCCTGCGGCCCATTTCTGCTGGACCACGGGCGGCACCAGGTAGCCGCGCTCGGCGATCTCGGCGGCCGGCTCCATCAGCGCGTCAAAGGGCAGCTTGCCGAAGCGCTCGTGCAGGGCCACCCAGGCGCTGACGGCGCCCGGCACGGTGATGGAGTCCACGCCCCGGCGCGGCGGCTTGTCCTGGCGACCATAGCGCTGGTGGAAGTACTCGGGCGCCCAGCCCTGCGGTGCGCGGCCGCTGGCGTTGAGCCCGTGCAGCTCCTTGCCATCCCAGAGGATGCAGAAGGCGTCCGAGCCCAGGCCGTTGCTCACCGGCTCGACGATGGTCATGGCCGCCGCCGCCGCAATGGCCGCGTCCACCGCGTTGCCGCCTGCCCACAGCATGCGCAGGCCGGCCTGCGCCGCCAGCGGGTGGGAGGTGGACACGGCATTGCGCGCGAACACGGGCACCCGCCTGGAGTCGTAGGGATTGCCGGGAGTGAAGGGAGAGGAAGAGGCGTGCATGAAAGAACCTGCCTCAGTCGGCGGTGATGCCCATGGTCTTCACGTCGCGGCTCCAGCGCGTCAGCTCGCGGTCGATCTGCTGCTTGAAGGACTTGGGGTCGCTGGTCTCGGGGTCCAGACCCTGGGCCTCGAACTGGGCCTGCACTTCGGGGCGCTCCATGATCTTGCGCACTTCCTGGGCCAGCCGCTCGACGATGGCCGGGTCCGTGCCGCCCGTGGTGAACAGGCCGTACCAGGACGTGAAGGCATAGCCTGGCAGGCCGGCCTCGGCGACGGTGGGCACGCTGGGCAGGTTCTTGACGCGCTGCTTCGTGGTCACGGCCAGGATGCGGGTCTGGCCGGTCTTGGCCGAGGTGATGGCGGGCGGAATGCCCGAGAAAATGGCCTGCACCTGGCCGCCCGACACATCGGTGATGGCCGGGCCGTTGCCGCGGTAGGGCACGTGCACCAGGTTCACGCCGGCCTGCTGCGCGAACAGCGCGCCGGCCAGGTGCAGGGTGGAGCCGTTGCCCGACGATGCGTAGTTGATGCTGCCCGGCGCCTTGCGCGCGGCCTCGATCATTTCCTGCACCGTCTTGTAGGGCAGGGCGGCGTTCACCAGCAGCGCGTTGCCGGACTCGGCCACCAGGGTGATGGGCTCCAGGTCCTTGCGCGGGTCGAACGACAGCTTCTTGGCCAGCACGGGCGCCACGGTGTTGCTGCCGATGGAGCCCAGCAGCAGCGTGTAGCCGTTCTTGGGCGCCTTGGCCACCACTTCGCTGGCGATCAGGCCGCCCGCGCCGCCGCGGTTCTCCACCACCACGCTCTGGCCCAGGCGCTGCTGCAGCTCCTTGGCCAGGATGCGGGCCACGATGTCGTTGGCGCCGCCGGCGGCAAAGCCCACCATGATCTTCAGCGGCTGCGAGGGCCAGGCATCGGCGGCGGGCGCGGCCCAGCCGGGCGTGGCGCAGGTCAACAGGGCGGCGCAGCAGACGAGCAGGCGGCGGGACACGGGTGCAGGCATGGAGATCTCCAGAAATCCGGGAAGTGGGAGGGTGCGATCAGGACGATCGGCTATCGGTTGCCAGCGATTTTGATGATAGAAACTGTTTGGTGAAAGCTGGAATTTCTTACGAATCTTGAAAGCAAAACTTTTATGCCAAGCCTGCGCATTCTTCGCACTTTCCTCGCCGTGGCGGCCGAGGGCTCCTTCACCGCCGCCGGACAGCGCGTGGCGCTGACCCAGGTGGCCGTGGGGCTGCAGATGCGCACGCTGGAAAACGACCTCAAGCGCAAGCTGTTCGCGCGCCAGGGCAAGCTGGTCACGCTCAACGAGCAGGGCCGGGCGCTGGTGCCCATTGCCACCCAGCTGGTGGCGCTGTACGAGCAGGCCAAGCACGGCACGCGGGCCGACGCACCGCTGGCCGGCACCGTGCAGTTCGGCTCCATCGTCTCGGCGCTGAGCCAGCTGGTGCGCGCCACGCTGGAGCTCAAGCGCCACCATCCGGCGGTGGACCTGCATGTGGTCTCGGGCAAGTCCAACCGGCTGATCGCCCAGGTGGAGAACCATGAGCTGGACGCGGCCGTGGTGGTCTACAACCCGGCCATCAAGCGCCCCTCGCTGGTCTGGACGCCGCTGTACGCCGAGCCCATGGTGCTGCTGGCGCCGCGCGCCGCCCGGCCCGCGGCGCCTGCCGACATGGTGGAGCGCTATCCCTTCATCCGCTTCGACCGCACCGAGCACACGGGCGAGCTGGTGGAGCGCACGCTGCGCCGTCTGCGCGCCAAGCCCCAGGAGTTCCTGGAGCTCAACTCCATCGAGACCATCGTGGAGCTGGTGCGCGACGGCATGGGCGTGGCCATGCTGCCCAACCTGGCGCGGCATGGCTGGGAGGGCGACCCGCGCCTGCGCGTGCTGCCCCTTGCCCAGACTGCCGAGAGCCGGCAGATCGCCCTGGTGCAGCTGCGCACGGCGGCGCGCGCCGAGATCATCACCGCCGTGGGCCAGCAATTCGTGGCGGCGCTGGCTGTGCCGGACTGAGTGTGCCGGACTGAGCGCGCCGCTGTGGGTGTTGCGCCGATCCGCGTGTCTTAAGTTGCGTATTGCGCGAGCCCGTGGCCCATGGACCAGTTCTCCTTGTCCACCTCGACCAGGTTGACGAACACGTCCTCGGGCCGCAGGCCGGGGCTTTCGACCAGCAGCTCGGCGATGCGGCTGAACAGCGCCATCTTCTGCTCCAGGCTGCGGGTGTTGCTGACCGTGAGCTGCACCAGCACCAGATCGTCGCTGCGCGCCACGCCCAGGTAGGAGGCGCTGTAGCGGAAGTTGTCGCCGTCATGCTCGGTGATGGTCATGAACTGGTCGTCCTCCGGCACGTTGAAGGTCTCGCGCATGGCGCGGTAGAGGCTGTCGCAGATGGCCTGGCGGTAGGCGGGGGACTTGCCGGCGCGCATGTTGATCCGGGTCATGGGCATGGTGTGGCTCCTTTGCGTTGAGTTGAGTTGCGTTGCTTTGCGTTGTGGGAGCCTCGAAGGTAGGCTGCGCCAGATATTTTGAAAAGCCATGATTGCTGATATCAGTAATAATGGATTGAAATGATTCAACGACCTCTGGACCTGGATGCCGTGCAAGGCTTCGTGCACATCGCGGACCTGGGCAGCTTCACGCGCGCGGCCGAAGCCATGCAGACCACGCAGGCTGCCGTCAGCCTCAAGCTCAAGCGGCTGGAGCAGCGGCTGGGCTGCAGGCTGGTCGAGCGCACGCCGCGCCACGTGCAGCTGTCCGCGCTGGGTGCCGACTTCCTGCCCCATGCGCGCGAACTGCTGCAGGCCCATGAGCGCGCACTGGCGCTGGCCGTCAGCACGCGCCAGCGGCTGACCATCGGCATCAGCGACCACGTGGCCGGGCCCGAGCTGCCGGCCCTGATCGCCCGCATGAATGCGCAGGACCCGCAGCTGCTGATCGACATCCGCATCGCATCGTCCGGCCCGCTGCTGCAGGGATTCGACCGGCGCGAGTACGACACGGTGATCGTTCGCACGCATGCCGGGCGTGACGACGGCGAGCTGCTGGCCGAGGAGCCCTTCGGCTGGTTTGCCGCGCCCGGCTGGCAGCACCGCGCGGGCGAGCCCCTGCCGCTGGCCACGCTGGCCGAGCCCTGCGGCGTGCGCGCCATGGCCGGGCAACTGCTGGATACGGCGCGCATGCCGTGGACCGAGGTGTTCGTGGGCGGCGGCGTAGCCGCTGTCTCGGCCGCCGTCATGGCGGGGCTGGGCGTGGCCGCGCTGGCGCCGCGCATGCTGGCCCTGGGCGCCGTGGACGTGGGCCCGCGCCTGGGCCTGCCCACGCTGCCGCGCCTGCCGGTGCTGCTGCACACCCGCGTGCGCGAAGGCCGGCCGCGCGCGGCGCTGGATGCGCTGGGCGCCGCCTTCAAGTCCGCCGTGCGTGGCTAGCAGCCAACAATCGGCCCGGCATGGTGCGCAGCCGCTTGTGCCTGCGTGGCAACGGGCGATAGACTCGCACCCCTCCCATCCACCCTCACCCTTTCGAGGTGCACCATGCCCCGCCGCACAGCTTCCTGCTGAACGACTTCGTCACACGCTGATCCTGGCCTTGCCACGGATGTCTTTTGCGTGTGCGCTGCGGTGCGTGGCCTTTTGAGGGCTTGCGGCTGACCGTCCGGTTTGCGGACGGCCCCGACAGTCCTGCCATCTTCCCCTTCGACAGCCTGCCGGCCCGGCCACCACGGGCCAGGCCGCGCTGTCGCTGCATCCCCTGCATTGCGGCGCCTGGCGTCGTCGTCGGCTTTTCCCGCTCCACGGCATGTCGCCGTGGGGTGCTGCATCGTTTTCGGAAAGCACGACATGACCCCATCCATTGCCCAAGGCGCTCACTTTCTTTCGAGCGTCGAGATCCTCAAATACCCCCGCACGCCGCACCTGCGCGGCTCGCGCCTGCAGTCCGGTGACCAGGACGACGCCGTGCCCTATGAGCGGCTGGCCGGCCGGCACATCGTCGTCGAGGAAAAGCTCGACGGCGCCAACGCCGCGCTGAGCTTTGCCGGCGACGGCCAGTTGCTGCTGCAGTCGCGCGGCCACTACCTGGACAGCGAGCGGCCCGGCGGGCGCGAGCGCCAGTTCAACCTCTTCAAGCAATGGGCCCAGGCCCACGAGGGCGCGCTGCTGTCCCTGCTGGACGACCGCTACCAGGTGTTCGGCGAGTGGATGTACGCCAAGCACTCGCTGTTCTACGACGCGCTGCCGCACTGGTTCTGCGAGTTCGACATCTGGGACCGCTCGGCGCAGTGCTTCCTGGACACGCCGCGCCGCCATGCCCTGCTGGCCGGCGTGCCCGTGGTCTCGGTGCCCGTGCTCTACCGCGGGGCGGCGCCCCGGCGCATGCAGGACCTGCTGGCGCTGCTGGCCCCTTCGCTGGGCCGCAGCGCGCGCTGGCGCCAGGCCTTCGAGCAGGTGGTGGCCCGCCAGAAGCTGGACCTGCCGCTGTGCTGGCGGCAGACCGACGGCTCCGAGCTGGCCGAAGGCCTCTACCTCAAGGTGGAGGAGGACGGCCAGACCGTGGCGCGCTACAAGTTCGTGCGGCCGGACTTCGTGCAGGTCATCCTCGACTCGGGCTCGCACCACAGCGAGCGGCCCATCGTCCCCAACGGGCTGCGCGAGGGCGCAGACATCTTTGCGGCCGATATTTCAAAAAGCTGGTGAGGCCTGCAGCGCAGACCCATCGCAAGGAGATTGCCATGACGAACTGGAAACAGATCCAGTCCCTGGTGCCGCAGCCCGGCGCCGACCCCGACTTCGCGGCCTGCCTGGCCGCCTTCCCCCAGCTGGAGCAGGCCAAAACCACGCCGCAGGACCCGGTCTACCACGCCGAAGGCGATGTCTGGACGCACACGCAGATGGTGGTGCGCGAACTGCTGGCCGATCCCGGCCATGCGGCGCTCACCGCCACCGAGCGCGAAACGGTCTTCCTGGCCGCGCTGCTGCACGACGTGGCCAAGTGCTCGACCACCGTGGTGGGCGAGGACGGCCGCATCGGCCAGCCCGGCCATTCGCGCCGCGGTGCGCTGGATGCGCGCCTCATGCTCTGGGAAGCCGGCGCGCCCGTGGACCAGCGCGAAGCCATCTGCCGGCTGATCGCCGTGCACCAGGTGCCGTTCTTCGCCTTTGCCGATTCGCGGCGCGGCCTCTCGCCCGAGTTCATCGTGCGCGAGCTGTCCTGGCAGGTGGACCTGCACCTGCTCACCCTGCTGGCGCGGGCCGACATGCGCGGTCGCATCTGCCCGGACATTGCGTCCGTGCTGGTCAACATCGAGCTGGTGCGCGAGTTCGCGCTGGAGGAGGGCTGCCTGCGCACGCCGCGCCGCTTTGCCTCGGACGAGACGGCGGTGCGCTACTTCCGCGGCGCGCAGCTGCATCCCGACTATGCGCTGCACGCACAGGAAGGCTCGCGCGCCATCGTCATGTGCGGCCTGCCGGCCAGCGGCAAGAACACCTGGGTGGCCGCCCACCATGGCGACCTGCCCGTGGTCTCCTTCGACGATGCGCGTACGGAGCTGGGCCTGCGCCACGGCCAGAACGAGGGCGCGGCCGCCCACCACGCCGTGGACAAGGCCAAGGCCCTGCTGCGCGCGGGCCAGCCCTTCGTCTGGAACGCCACCCACCTGTCGCGCCAGATGCGCGGCAAGACCGTGGACCTGTGCCTGGCCTACGGCGCCCGCGTGGAACTCGTGCACCTGGAAGCCAGCCGCCCAACCCTGCTGGCCCGCAACCGCGCGCGCGACACCACGCTGACCAACGCGGCCCTGCTCGGCCTGCTGCAGCGCTGGGATGTGCCTTTGCCTACCGAGGCGCATGCGCTGTCGTTGGTGGTCAATGAGGGGTAGGGGAGGGGGAGGGTTGCTGTACCGCTGTCAAGCGGCATGCTCGCCGCGTGCGCGCTTCATCTCCAGATAGGACTGGGCTGCTTCCTGGTCTTCGGCCCGGTATGCCACGTTCATGTCCGGGCGATGCACGTCATCGCCCGGACCCTTCAGCCCTGGCAATGCCCGAAGATGATCAAGCAAGGTGGTCTGCGTGTTGGCAGAGGTGATCAAGGGGCGCAGATAGGCATCGAGGTGTCTGCCTTGCGGGTTCTGGATCTCCTGGGTCAGTGCCTTCAGATAAGCCTCCTTGTTGGAGGCCAGCCAGTCGATGGCAAAGCCCGCGCGGTGGCACAGCTCGGCATGGATCAGCAGCATGCTGCGTCCATTTCCGTCGAGAAAGGGATGACCCCAGGCAAACGCGCCCATGACAGCACCAGGTTTGTCGCGCAGGGTGCCTGCATCGTTGCCCATGTCCAGGCCCCATTCGACGGCGCGCTGGCACAGCTCTGACACTTCGAATTGCAGGCCTGCTCCCCTGCCGACGAGCCGGCCCACGCCCAGCGCACGCCTGTCCTGGCCGGCCCAGGGGTAGAAGTCGGAAAACAGGATGGCGTGAACGCGCAAAAAATCGCGGTAGCCAATCCGGCCCCGGATGCTTGCCAGAAAGGCAAGTGCTTCTTCCAGGTTGGCCTCGAAAAAGAGGTGTTCCTGGATCTTGACCTCACGGGCGTCTTTCAGTCCTTCAATGTTGCGCAGGTAGCCCGCGCTTTCGAAGTCCCCGAACGGATCGAACATCCTGCACCTCCCTCATGTGATTGGTCATCAGCCTGGCAAGCTGCCGGCCATTGATGACATGTTTTTTCTTCAAGGCCACGAGCAGCTTGCCCGTGCTGTCGAGCTCCACTTCATCTCCTGCAGCGCGTGTGACTGCCTGTGCATAGTCGTCCAGTCCGGTACGCTGGTGTTGGATGTGGTGCGTGCGGGCCAGCCGCTCGACAAACTGGCGTACACCTTTGGAGGGCAGGGCGTTCACGTCTGCGGGCAAGGTTTCGCCGGGTTCATCAGGTGCCGAGGGATTGCGGACATAGCGCACGGCGACATCGCCCAGATTCAGCCTGCGTGAGATGCGCTGGCTGCCTGCATCGATCAGCAGCGTGGCCTGGCCCGCCTCGTTGACCAGATCCACGCTGCGAAACCTGATTCCCAGTCTGTCCAGCACCTCCCTGACCAGCTCATCGCTGGGGGCGAGCAACTGCGGATCGCCGCTGGCGTCGGGCCTTGCCTTGGCATAGATGCCGGCGCCCAGGCGGATCAGGCGGCCGTCCGAGACCAAGTCATGCAAGGCCTCGCTGAGGTGGGAAGCGCTTGCCAATCTGCTCAGATCACGCCGGAGCACGATGTTGCCGGAGCGCTTGCTCAGCGATATCTGAAGTTTGCTGTCCAGGTTCATTCTCTGCCTCAGACGATCTCTACATGGTCTGATTTTAAGGTGTTGTTTTTTCCTTTTATAACAATGGGTTGTGTGCGGATTTCATGCCGCTTGACCAGCAGGGATTGCGATGAAGTCCAACCCCAATTCCAGTGCTGGACGCAATGGCAATCCAAGACCCAATACCGGCAAGCCATGCTCGCTGGTGAGATGACACCCGGACCTTGCACCGGCCGTGTGCGCAGACAATGAAGGTTTGAAGACCGCCGCCCCTTCTGTCTGCCACTTCGAAAGCCATCCATGAACCATTCCTCCCAGCTGCTGTCCACCCTCGCGCCGCTTGGCCGCATCCGCGCCTCCATCAACACCGGCAATCCCATTCTTGCGCGGCTGGATGCCGACGGCCGGCCTGCGGGCGTGTCCATCGACCTGGCCCGGCGCTTTGCGCAGCAGCTGGGGTTGGAGCTGGAACTGGTGGTCTTCGACACGGCCGCCAAGTCGGTGGATGCCGTCACGCGCGAGGAGGCCGACTTCGGCTTCTTTGCCGTGGACCCCGTGCGTGGCGCGGGCATCGGCTTCACGGCACCCTATGTGCTGATCGAGGGCAGCTACCTGGTGCGCCAGGATTCGCCGCTGACCGACAACGCCCAGGTGGACCGGGCCGGGCACACGGTCGTGGTCGGCAAGGGCAGCGCCTATGACCTGTACCTGAGCCGCGAGCTCAAGCATGCACAGATAGAGCGCGCCGTGTCTTCGCCCGCCGTGGTGCAGACCTTTGTGGAATCGACGGCCGACGTGGCCGCCGGCGTCAAGCAGCAATTGGAGGCCGATGCCGCCCGCCTGCCCGGCCTGCGCCTGCTGCCGGGCCGCTTCATGGTGATCCAGCAGGCCATGGGCCTGCCCAAGGGGCGGGGCGATGAGGCCCTGCGCGTGCTGGCGGCCTTTGTGGAAGAGGCCAAGGCCTCGGGCTTTGTGGCCGAGGCACTGCAGCGCCACGGCATCCAGGGCGCAGCGGTTGCGCCTGCGGCCTGAAGGTCAGGCGCCGCGCAGCACCAGCAGGTCGATGCTGGCCGGCACGCCCAGGCGCACGGCAAAGCCGGCCCACAGGCCTGCGCCGGCGCTGACGAAGAGCTTCATGGCGCCGACCTCGTACTCGCCGCGCACAAAGCCGTCATTGGCGGGCGCCACCAGCCATTGGTCCATGCCCAGGATCAGGCCGCCGTGCGTATGGCCCGACAGCTGCAGGCCCACGCCGTGGGCCGCATTGTCGCGGGCGGTCTTGGGCTGGTGGGCCAGCAGCAGGTGGTATTGCGCACCGGCCTCTTTGGCCTGGCGGGCCACGGTGTCGATGTCGGGCGGCACGCCTTCGGGCACGGACGGGTCGGTGTTCTGGCGCGACAGGCGGCCATAGGCCGGATCGCCGATGCCCGACAGCGCCAGGCGCGCGCCCTGCACATCGATCAGCTGCATGCGGTTTTCCAGCAGGTTCAGGCCCAGGCGGCGGAATTCGGCCATCCAGGCGTCGTAGCCGCTGTAGTACTCATGGTTGCCGGGCGCCGCCCAGACGCCGTGGCGTGCCTTGAGCTGCGCCAGCGGCGCGATGTTGGCGCGGCCGCTGTCCACGTCGCCGTCCACCATGTCGCCGGGCAGCACGATGAGGTCGGGGCGCGCCCCCAGCGTGCGGTCCACGATGGTCTGCACATAGCGTGCGTCGTTGATGGGGCTGGCGTGGATGTCGGCCAGCACGGCCACGCGCAGGCCTTCCAGGCCGGCGGGCAGGCCGGGCAGGCGCAGCGTGCGTTCGTGCACCTCGGGCGGGCGCAGCGCATTGGCCGCGCCCCAGGCCGACAGCAGGCCCGCCAGGGCCAGGGCGCTGGCCGTGAGCAGCGGGGCGTGCAGGCGCTGCTTCCAGTCCTCGCGCCGGGCCACGGCGGCCAGCGCCCAGAGGCCGTCGCGCAGCACGATGAAGACGGCCAGCATCAGCAGCAGGGCCAGCACCCAGCCGCCCGGCACCTGCAGATAGGCCAGCGTGCGGTACTCGGCCGTGCCCTCGCGCAGCAGTACCAGCAGCAGGGCGGGCGTGCAGCCCAGGGCCGCCGTGGCGACGGCCGCCATCAGGCGTGCGCGGCGCGGCATCAGGCGGACGGGCCACCACAGCCACAGGGCCAATAGCGGAATGACGAGGGCGGCAAGAGTAACCATGGGGAGCAGATCGAGGAAGGCGGGTGAGGCGGCCAGCGCCGGGAGCGGGCGGCAAGGCGAGCGCCGATTGTGCGCAATGCCTTGCATGCCGCTGGCCTGACTTGGCGAAGGCCCTGGCATGCGGGGGTTTTCATGCGGGCGGCACAGGGCCGGCGTATGGAAATCTGCAGCCGCGTGGCGCCGCCGGCATGGCGCGGGGATAATCCAGCCCCTTATGCCTTTGAAGATCAGCTTCCCTGAATCCCTGCCCGTATCCGCCCGCCGTGAGGAAATCATGGAGGCCATGGACCGGCACCAGGTCATCATCGTGTGCGGCGAGACGGGCTCGGGCAAGACCACGCAGCTGCCCAAGATCGCGCTGGCGCTGGGCCGGGGCAAGGTCAACGCCACGCCCGACGACAAGGGCCAGGTGCGCGGCCACCTGATCGGCCACACGCAGCCGCGCCGCATTGCCGCCAGCTCGGTGGCCAAGCGCATTGCCGAGGAGCTGAACACGCCGCTGGGCGATGTGGTGGGCTACAAGGTGCGTTTCCAGGACCGGCTGTCCAAGGACGCCTCGGTCAAGCTGATGACGGACGGCATCCTGCTGGCCGAGACGCAGACCGATCCGCTGCTCAAGGCCTACGACACCCTCATCATCGACGAGGCCCACGAGCGCAGCCTCAACATCGACTTCCTGCTGGGCTACATCAAGCAGATCCTGCCCCGGCGCCCCGACCTCAAGGTGGTGGTGACATCGGCCACCATCGATGCAGAGCGGTTCTCCAGGCATTTCGAAGGCCCCAAGGGGCCTGCGCCGGTGATCATGGTCTCGGGCCGCACCTACCCCGTGGAGATGCGCTGGCGCCCCTTCGAGGAAAAGCGCGACCACGACCTCAACGATGCCATTGCCGAAGGCGTGGACGAGCTGTGGTCCGGCGGCGTCAGCGGCGACATCCTGGTGTTCCTGCCCGGCGAGCGCGAGATCCGCGAGGCGGCCGACCACCTGCGCAAGCACCTGGCACAGCAGCCCGTGCTGCGCCATGCCGAGGTGCTGCCGCTGTTCTCGCGCCTGTCGCAGGCCGAGCAGGACCGCATCTTCGACAGCCACACGGGCCGGCGCATCGTGCTGGCCACCAACGTGGCCGAGACCTCGCTGACCGTGCCCGGCATCCGCTATGTGATCGATGCGGGCACGGCGCGCGTCAAGCGCTATTCCTTCCGCAGCAAGGTCGAGCAGCTGCTGGTCGAGCCCATCAGCCAGGCAGCGGCCAACCAGCGCGCGGGCCGTTGCGGCCGCGTGGCCAACGGCATCTGCATCCGCCTGTACGACGAGGCCGACTTCGGCACGCGCGCGCGCTTCACCGACCCAGAAATCCTGCGCTCCTCGCTGGCCGGCGTCATCCTGCGCATGAAGTCGCTGGGCCTGGGCGACGTGGTGAATTTCCCCTTCCTTGAATCGCCCTCGGGCCGCGCCATTGCCGACGGCTACCAATTGCTGGGCGAGCTGGGCGCCGTGGACGAGCGCGGCGAGCTGCTGCCCATGGGCCGCGAGCTGTCGCGCCTGCCGCTGGACCCGCGCGTGGGCCGCATGATCCTGGAGGCGCGCACGCGCGGCGCCGTGGCCGAGGTGCTGGTCATCGCCTCCGCCCTGTCCGTGCAGGACGTGCGCGACCGGCCGCTGGAGGCCCAGCAGCAGGCCGACCAGCAGCACGCCAAGTTCGACGACGATAAAAGCGAATTCAGCGGCTACCTGCGCCTGTGGAAATGGCTGCAGGATGCGCGCGGCGGCAAGGTGGTGGCCAAGAGCCGCAAGGAAATGGCCACGGCCCAGGCGCCTGCCGCCAAGCCGTCGGCGCGCAATGCCGCCTTCCTGCCCGTGGCCCAGCGCAGCGGCGGGCAGAGCGTGGCCGCCCCGGCGGCCGAGGCGCTGGCGGCCTTCCATCCGCAGGACACCGGTCCCGGCACGGATGACGAGCCCTCGCACAAGCTCAGCAACCGCCAGTGGGAGCAGCTGCTGCGCCAGAACTTCATCAACATCCGCCGCGTGCGCGAATGGCGCGACATCCACTCGCAGCTGCTGACCGTGGTCAACGAGCACAAGTGGAAGGTCAACACCGAGCCCGCGGGCTACGACGCCGTGCACCTGTCCATGCTGTCCGGCCTGCTGGGCAACCTGGGCTACAAGGGCGATGAAAGCGACGCCTACCTGGGCGCGCGCGGCATCCGCTTCCATCCGCACCCGGGCGCCCACCTGTCCAAGAAGCCGGGGCGCTGGATCGTGGCGGCCGAGCTGGTGGAAACCTCGCGCCTGTACGGCCGGGGCATCGCCGCCATCGATCCGCAGTGGCTGGAAGAAGTCGGCGCCCACCTGCTCAAGAAGCAACTGCTCGATCCGCACTGGTCCAAGAACCAGGCCGATGTGGTGGCGCTGGAGCGCGCCACGCTCTACGGCCTGGTGGTCTACAACGGCCGGCGCATGAGCTATGGCCGCATCGATCCGCAGTCCGCGCGCGAGATCTTCATCCGCCAGGCCCTGGTGGAGGGGCAGTGGGACACGCGCTGGCACTTCCTGCCCGCCAACCTCAAGCTGGTGCGCAAGGTCGAGGAGCTGGAGCACAAGAGCCGCCGCCAGGACGTGCTGGTCGATGACGAGCTGATCTACGCCTTCTACGACCAGCAGATCCCCAAGGACGTGTTCAGCGGCGCCACCTTCGACCATTGGTTCCGCGAGGCGGCCAAGGAAAACGCCGACCTGCTGCGCCTGTCGCGCGACGAGCTGATGCGCCACGAGGCTGCCGGCATCACCACCCAGGCCTTTCCCAAGGTGGTCAAGCTCGGCGGCGTGGACTGCACGGCCAGCTACCTGCACAGCCCGGGCGACGCGCGTGACGGCATCACCGTCACCGTGCCGCTGTTCGTGCTCAACCAGGTCAGCGACGAGCGCGTGGAATGGCTGGTGCCCGGCATGCTCAAGGACAAGCTCCAGGCCCTGCTCAAGAGCCTGCCGCAGCGCCCGCGCAGCCGCTTCGTGCCCCTGCCCGAAAGCGCCCAGCGCCTGGCCGAACTCTTCACCACGCCCGAGCGCTGGGGCCAGGGATCGCTCATCGATGCCCTGCTCAAGCAGGTGCGCGACGAGACCTCGCTGGACGTCAAGCGTGCCGACTTCAAGCTGGACATGCTCAGCCCGCACCTGTTCATGAACTTCCGCATCACGGACGAGCATGGACGCCAACTGGGCCAGGGCCGCAACCTGGGCGCGCTCAAGGCCGAACTGGGCGCCAAGGCGCGCGGCGCCTTCCAGGCGCTGGCCGCGCTGAAGGTGGCTTCGGTCACCGAGGCTGCGGCCCCACCTGCCGCCGCGTCCGAAGCCGGCAAGAAGGCGGAATCTGGCGCCAGGCCGGACAAGACAGCAAAGCCTGAAAAGGCGGACCAGGCCAAGCCCGCCAGCAACGCCAGGCCCAGCCAGCCCGCCGACAGCCGCTACAAGGAATGGAGCTTTGGCGAGCTGCCCGAGCTGATGGAGATCGGCCGGGGCGGGCAGACGCTGATCGGCTTTCCGGCGCTGATCGACCATGGCGATGCCGTGGGCATCGAAGTCTTCGACGAGCCCGAGGTCGCGGCCGCACGCCACCGCGTGGGCCTGCGCCGCCTGTTCGCGCTGCAGATCCGCGATGCGCTCAAGTACCTGGAAAAGAACATTCCAGACCTGCAGAAAATGGCCGTTGCCTACATGCCGCTGGGCACGCAGGAGGAACTGCGCGAGCAGATCATCGACGTGGCCATAGACCGCGCCTTCCTGCAGGAGCCGCTGCCCACCAACGACGCGCAGTTCAAGCAGCGCGTGCAGGACGGGCGCGGCCGGCTGACGCTGATCGCCAACGAGGTGGCGCGCATGGCCTCCACCATACTGGTCGAGTACGCGGCGGCCCAGCGCAAGATCAAGGACACCAAGAACGCGCCCGACGCCACGGCCGACGCCGCCCAGCAACTGCAGCGCCTGGTGCCCAAGAACTTCATCGCGGCCGCGCCCTGGACCCAGCTGCAGCACTACGCGCGCTACCTCAAGGCCATCACCAGCCGGCTGGACAAGTACCGCGCCGACCCTGCGCGCGACGCCAGCCGCCTGGCCGAGCTGCGCCCGCTGGAGCAGCGCTACTGGCGCCTGGTGGCCGAGCGCAAGGGCCACATCGATGCGCGCATGCAGGAGTACCGCTGGATGCTGGAGGAGCTGCGCGTGAGCTTCTTCGCCCAGGAGCTGCGCACGCCTTACCCGGTCAGCATCAAGCGGCTGGACAAGGTCTGGCAGCAGCTGCAGAACTAGCGCCGTGCCGGCCTGCGGCCCTTCCGTGATCGGGAGGGCCGCAGGCCATGGTTCAACGCGGCATCGCCACCTTCACCGGCACGCAGCCGGTTGGAGCGATGCAAGGCCCAAGGCCGTATGCGCCATCACAGAGATGGGGTATTTTTCAAAGCACGGGCGATCTGTGCAGAAACTGCACAGATGCTGGCCGCTCCATGGCGTTGCGGCGGGCCCTGTGCGTTTCTAGACTGCAGGCATCAACCACTTCCCGTTTCCAGGAGCACTGCATGTCCCTCGAAGAACAGGCCAGCCAGGCCACCCAATCCACCAGCCATCCCACCCTCCGCGCCCTGTCAGGCGCGCCGGGGCGCAGCCAGTTGCCACGGGGTGCCACGGCGCTGCTGGTCATCGACTTCCAGAACGAGTACTTCAGCGGCCGCCTGCCCATCCCGCGCGGCCCGCAGGTCCTGGAGCAGGCCCGGCGCCTGCTGCAATGGGCCGATGCCGGGCAGGTTGCCGTGTTCCACATCCAGCACATTGCCCCGGAAGGTGCGCCCGTGTTCGCCGTCAATGGCAGCACCGTCCAGTTCCACCCCGGCCTGCAGCCGCGTGCGGGCGACACCGTGGTGCAAAAGCGCAGCGTCAGCGCCTTCGTCGGCACCGACCTGGCCGACCAGCTGCGCGCGCGTGGCATCACCACCGTGGTCATCTGCGGCCTCATGACGCACGCCTGCGTGGCCGGCGCCGCACGCGATGCCGCGCCGCTGGGCTTCGAGGTCGTCGTGGCCAGCGACGCCGTGGCCACACGTGCCATCACGCGCAGCAACGGCGAATCCGTGGACGCCGACAGCCTGCACCGTGCCGCGCTGGCCGAGATCGAGGATGTGTTCGGCGATGTCATGCCCACCGCGCATGTGGTGCAGCTGCCCCTGCGCTGAGCCTGCAGGCAGGGCCCGCGCATCGTCTCCTAGCGAGAATCCACGGCGTTGCCGTACTCCGTCGTGGTGCTGGCCGCATCCTTGCGCACCGGCCATGTGATCTCTTCAAACACATTGCCTTCGATCACTACGTCCTTGGACTCCAGCAGGTTGACGCCGGCCTGGGGTTCCTCTTCCTTCTTCCTGAACAGTCCGCTGCGCTTCACGATGAAGCGGTTGTTGCGGATGATGGAACCATCGGCATCGCGCAGCTTGAGGATGGCGGGCAGCGGGGCCTTGTCTCGCGGGTCCATATGCACGATGAAGGTGTTGCCCTCCACCAGCGAGCGCGGGCCGTACAGATAGACGGCGGTGCGGCCATCGACCTCGATGGTGTTGTTGCGCACCACGTTGTCGGAGCCGGCCATGATGATGGCGCGGCCGCCGGATTTGATTTGGAGGTTTTCTGCTGTGTAGAAGGTGGGAGGGAAATAATCCCAAGGGATTTTATTGAATTTTTGGGTTTCGATGTTCCATCTGGAATTTTCTATTACAGGAAAGTCTTCCTCCAGTTTCTCAATTCTATTGCGTGCACCCAATTTAGGAGAAAGTTCTACGCCAATACCCGATAGACCTGGAGTTTCTATTATTCCATTATGAACTCTTAGATTGAAAACTACCTCTCCACCAGATAATATTCCAATGCCGCTATTATTATTAAATGGTCTTCCTGTAACAAGATGTCCTCGCAAATCAAGGTCAGCATTATTACTGTGGTAGAAATCTAAAATTGCACCTCGTGGGTTACCACGTTCTATTCCCCCTTCGATCCAGTCACGCGCTTTACGCTGCACAAAGTCATGAATGACGCAGTGACGGCCAGAACCTTCAAAAGCTTCCGTGATAGGGTAGTAGCCACCTCTATACTTGACGGGCTTGCACCCCTCAGGCAGCGGGCCCTTGTCGCTAGGTGGATGGCGGCGCGCTGCCCATTCTTCCGTCGTGAGTGGTTTCTTGGGGAAAGCTTGGCAGCTTGCAAAGACAATGCAAGCAAAAGCAGAAAAATAGAGAAAAACTATACTTCTTTGCATATTTTACTGCCTGGCAAGCAAACGCCTGGATATTTATGTTCTTGACCTGCAAGGTTTTCTAAGTATTTACCTCTATTTTTCTCTGCCTCTTTTATTTTATATTCATCGCTACCTCCCTTTTCTATATTTATTTCCACAATTCTGGTTTTTTCGCTATTTTCTGTGTTTTTGGTTAGTTTAAGTTTTCCATCCTTAATCAGTTTATTAATGGTCTCTTTCAAAAATCTAGCCTTTCCAGGAAAATCCGCACCCTCTTCCCTGATTGCATTGAATCTCTCGAGCACATTCCTGATCTCCTCAAACCCCAGCGCAGGGCTAGTTCCATACGCCGTCAGAAACTCATAAACCGCCTTCTCCCCTTGCAGCGATCGATACTCCCGCTTGTCCCAATAAGGCACTTCTGGATCAGGCATATTTCCCAGTATTGGCATGTCCTCGTCATAGGTGTAATCCGGCTCGGACCCCGCAAACCCATGCCCTATGCCCAGCTTCGCGCTGATGGCATCGAACGGCCGGTTGTCCTTGTCCCGGTGGCTGAAGGTGTCCAGGTAGGAGTGCAGGAATTCGCCCAGGAACTGGTATTCGGCACAGGGCTGGGCCGGGTTGCCCAGCCGGCTGGCGTTGAGCAGGTTGTTCAGTTGCGGGCTCAGGTTGCCCACCACGCTGTTGACGTTGTCGTTGGCGTACTGGGGCAGCGTGGTTCCTCTGTCGTCGGACAGGTTGTCTCCACATACTGCGAAGCCAGCGCCGTGATGCGCGCCCCGGCTCGTAGTCCAGGCCGGCCGGCGGCCAGGGCCAGGAAGAAGACCTGTAGTAGTGCATGTCCTCCTGGTACAGCCCGTGGGATCGATCCGGTTGAGTGGGTTGCCGCATATGGCCGTCGAATACCTCCATTCCATCAGGGGCTGCCTTTTGAAATGTTTCCACTCTCCGTTGTGGTACTGGCCGCATCCTTGCGCACCGGCAATGTGATCTCTTCAAACACATTGCCTTCGATCACTACGTCCTTGGACTCCAGCAGATTGATGCCGGCCTGGGGTTCCTCTTCCTTCTTCCTGAACAGCCCGCTGCGCTTCACGATGAAGCGGTTGTTGCGGATGATGGAACCATCGGCATCGCGCAGCTTGAGGATGGCGGGCAGCGGGGCCTTGTCGCGCGGGTTCATGTGCACGATGAAGGTGTTGCCCTCCACCAGCGAGCGCGGGCCGTACAGATAGACGGCGGTGCGGCCATCGACCTCGATGGTGTTGTTGCGCACCACGTTGTCGGAGCCGGCCATGATGATGGCGCGGCCGCCGGATTTGATTTGGAGGTTTTCTGCTGTGTAGAAGGTGGGTGGGGTGTAATCCCAAATACCCGCGAATGTACGGCTGTAGTCGACTTCTTTGATTGCTGGACGATCTTCTGTCAACTCCTGTAGCCTCTGACGACCTTCTATATAAGGTGCCATATCTATTCCAATACCTAGTGGACCGGGCGTTTCGATTTTTCCGTTGTGAACTGCCAAGTGAGTCAGTGATTTGCTATTCATGCCTATGCCGCGGGTATTTTCAAACGGCTTGCCAGATATAAGATGTTTTCTTAGATCAATGTTGGAATGGCTGTCTTGAGAGAAACTAATCACACTACCCCTTCCGGCTTCATCTGTTGGTGTTCCACGTTCCCTGCCATTAATGAAGTCTCTTAATTTCCTCTGTACAAAATCGTGAACTACACAGTGGTCTCCTCGTCCTCTGACATACTCAATAATGGGATGAAAGGTCCCTCGATATTTGACGGGGCTGCAGCCATCTGGCAATGGACCTTTGTCGCTGGGAGGATGGCGACTTTCCGCCCATTCTTCCCAAGTCATGCCTTGGGAAAGTTCGGAAGATAAAATTGCCAAGATGAATATCAGTGATTTAATTTTTATACTGGTTTGCATATGATACTATTGGGTAAGCAGACGCCTGGATATTTTTCTTCTTGCCCAACGAGCCCTCCAAGAAATTTTTCCCGATTAGAGTTGGCTTGTCTCTCAATGTAGTAGTGCATGTCCTCCTGGTACAGCCCGTGGTATCGATCCGGTTGAGTGGGTTGCCGCATATGGCCGTCGAATACCTCCATTCCATCAGGGGCTGTCTTTTGAAATGTTTCCACTCTCCGTTGTGGTACTGGCTGCATCCTTGCGCACCGGCAATGTGATCTCTTCAAACACATTGCCTTCGATCACAACGCCTTTGGACTCCAGCAGGTTGATGCCGGCCTGGGGTTCCTCTTCCTTCTTCCTGAACAGCCCGCTGCGCTTCACGATGAAGCGGTTGTTGCGGATGATGGAACCATCGGCATCGCGCAGCTTGAGGATGGCGGGCAACGGGGCCTTGTCGCGCGGGTCCATGTGCACGATGAAGGTGTTGCCCTCCACCAGCGAGCGCGGGCCGTACAGGTAGACGGCGGTGCGGCCATCGACCTCGATGGTGTTGTTGCGCACCACGTTGTCGGAGCCCGCCATGATGATGGCGCGGCCGCCGGCTTTGATTTGGAGGTTTTCTGCTGTGTAGAAGGTGGGTGGGGTGTAGTTCCAGGGGATTTCGTTGAACTCCTTGATTTTGATATTCCAGTCGGTTGTTTGCGTGACTGGAAAATCCTCAGTCAATTCTTTTATTCTTTTCCACGCAGAAATATTGGGTGCCATATCCACACCCAAACCCCTTGGTCCAGGGGTTTCTATTTTTCCATGATGCACACGTAGGAATGCTAGATTTTTCCCAAGGAGACCAACTCCACGAGTATTCTCAAAAGGTGCTCCTGAAATTTCATGGCCTTGCAAATCCAAGTCGGCATTTGTGTTTTTGTAAAAAGTTAAAACACTTCCTCTGCCAATTTCATCGGTGGGAGATCCTCGAATACTCCAATCTATTAAATCTCTAACTTTTCTTTGAGTAAAATTATGCACTACGCAATGGCGACCCGAGCCTTCAAATGCCTCCTTGATTGATATATATCCACCTGTGTATCTCACTGCTTTGCAGCCTGAAGGCAAGGGTGTTTCTCTGATATTTTTTGCATTTTGGATTTTCGTTCCATTACCTGATTCGTGAGTGTCCAAAGTGTCTACTGCATATGCATGAGGTTGCAGTACCAATAAAAAAGAGATCATGGTTAAACGGACTTGCATATAGGACTTCTTGGCAAACATACTCCAGGATAATTTTTCTCTTGACCAGCGAGTCCGCCAAGATATTTCTCCCTGTTCTTCTTGGCGGTTTCTTCGTTATATTGATCTAGGTACTTTTCAGAGAAATTTATCTTGGCATCAGTAGAAACGCTTTTGTCTTTTTCAGGTTTTATTTTTCCATCTTGGATATATTTATTAATCGTCTCTTGAAGCATGCCAATTTTAGCTGGTGAGTTGCCACCACTTTCGCGAATTGCATTGAATCTCTCCAGCACTTTTTCTATCTCTTTAAAACTGACCGACGGCTTGCTCCCATACCGCGTCAGAAACTCATAAACCGCCTTCTCTCCTTGCAGCGATCGATACTCCCGCTTGTCCCAATAAGGCATATCTGGATCAGGCATATTCCCCAGTATTGGCATGTCCTCGTCATAGGTGTAATCCGGCTCGGACCCCGCAAACCCATGCCCTATGCCCAGCTTCGCGCTGATGGCATCGAACGGCCGGTTGTCCTTGTCCCGGTGGCTGAAGGTGTCCAGGTAGGAGTGCAGGAATTCGCCCAGGAACTGGTATTCGGCACAGGGCTGGGCCGGGTTGCCCAGCCGGCTGGCGTTGAGCAGGTTGTTCAGTTGCGGGCTCAGGTTGCCCACCACGCTGTTGACGTTGTCGTTGGCGTACTGGGGCAGCGTGGTGCCCTTGTCGTCGGACAGCGTGAAGTGGTACCACAGCAGTTGCCGGTGGTTCTTGAAGATCGAGCCCACCGTGGTGAGGGTGTTGGCATCATCCAGCGGCTTGGTGATGGGGTTGTCATCCACGTACTGCGAAGCCAGCGCCGTGATGCGCGCAGGTTCGTAGTCCAGGCCGGCGGCCAGGGCCAGGAAGAAGACCATGTAGTAGTGCATGTCCTCCTGGTACAGCCCGGTGGGATCGATGCGGTTGAGCGGGTCGCCGCCGGCATACAGGTAGGCATCGGGTCCGTCCGGGTAGCCCAGCGGGTCCGGCTGCAGGTAGCGGCCGCTGGCCGGGTCGTAGCTGCGGTGCCAGTTGTCGTGCAGTCCGCTTTCCTCGTCGAAGTACTGGCCCGGCAGGCGCAGGTTGAGCACGGCCTGCTGCCGGGGCAGGCTTGTGTGGCCGGCCTGATGCATGGCCGGCGCTCCCCAGGGGGTTTGGCGGGCACGCCAGACCACGCGCTGGCCTGCGTCCGTCATGGCCTGCGGACTGCCCCGGTGGTCGTTGTGGATGTGCAGCATGCGCGCCTTGCCGCTGGCGTTGTCCCGGTTGTGCGCGGATTCCAGCTTGGCGATGGGCAGGGTGCGAGTCCCCTCGTTCAGGTACAGGTACTGGCTGGTGATGCGGCCTTCGCCATCCATTTCCGCGACGAGCCGGTTGTCCTGCCACAGGTAGTGGCTGTGCGTTTGCCCATCGCCCTGGTGCACGGTCTTGCCCACGCGCTGGCCCAGGCTGTTGTAGCGGTAGCTGGCGATGGGCCGGTCCTGGTGGTCGCTGATGCCCTGGAGCTGTCCTGCTTCGGTGTAGGTGTAGCGGTGCAATGCGTCCTGGACGGTGCGGCCCTGGCTGTCGCGCTGCACGGGCGCTG
Organism: Delftia sp. PX-1; assembly: GCF_055797465.1. Taxonomy (NCBI): domain Bacteria; kingdom Pseudomonadati; phylum Pseudomonadota; class Betaproteobacteria; order Burkholderiales; family Comamonadaceae; genus Delftia; species Delftia sp. PX-1. The sequence goes on along the minus strand of NZ_CP184763.1, from coordinate 4,536,906 downwards.
GTGCTGACGGTGCGTTGTCCTGCACCAGCCTGCCGAAGCCCTGGTAGCGGTAGTCGGTCTTGTGCAGGCCCGCTGGTGGCCACTCCTGCTCGATGGCGCGGATGCGCGGGCCCACGCCGTAGCGGTAGCGCTGGCTGAGGATGGGTGCGCTGCCTTGCGATGTGCCTTGTGATGTGCCTTGCCCGGTGGTCTGCTGCGTGAGGCGCCCGGCAATGTCGTATTGGCGCATGGTGGCCAGGCCATTGCCTGCCGTGTAGTGCTGCAGGCCGTTGAAGGCGTCCGTTTGGATGTCGCCGACCACCGTCTGCGCGGGCAGCAGGCGTTCGAGCAAGCCTGTGGCGCCGGCGCCCAGCCAGTGGTCGCTGGCCTGCAGCAGGCCGGCCACCCAGGCGCTTTGCAGTTGCAGCCCTTGCACGCTGGCGCCGTCGCTGGCGGGGCCGCGCCGGGTGACGAGCACGCGGCCATCGGCCAGGGTGCGGCTGTGGACCCGGCCGTCCGGGCCATAGCGCGTGGCGGTGCGGTAGGTATGTTCGGCCTGGCCGTCGGGCGTGGCCAGCGCAATGGTGCGTGCCACGGGGCGGCCCAGGGCGTCGTATTCGATGGACTCGCGCTGCCAGTTGCTGTCGATGGTCTGCAGCAGCCGGCCCTGGTAGTGCAGCCGGGTTTGCGAGGAAGAGCGACGATCTGCGCCGGGCGCCGCTTCGTAGCGCTTGGCCAGCAGACGCCCGCTGGGGGCGTACTGGTAGTGGGTGCTGCTGCCGTCGGCGCGGGTGTGCACCAGCAATTGATCGGCTTCGTTGTAGCGTGCGCTTTGGCGGCCATGATCGGCAAGCTGGAGCCAGACGGTGCGGCCGAAGTCGTCGCGCAGGGCCTGGCGGCGTTCGGCGGGTTGGGTGCTCCGGGATTTGCTGGTGATCTGCTCCATCGCCGCGTTGGCCGGGCCTTGCCATGCCAGCCGTACCGCCCCATCGGGCGTTTGCGACAGGCTGGCATGGAGACTGCCGTTGTTCAGCCAGCGCGTGCGGGTGTCGTCGCCATCGGTGTGCTGGAGCAACTCGCCCGCGTCGCCGTAGGTGTAGCTGTCCAGGCGCCCATCGGGCAGCAGGCGGTGGCTCAGGCGCCCCTGCGCATTCCAGCCGTAGTAGGCCGCACGTTCGGGGAGGTCCTGGCCTTCGCGGTACAGGCCCAGCCGCGTGATGCGGCCTTCGCTGTCGCGTTCGATCTGGCCCCGGTTGCCCAGGCCATCGAGCCTAGCCTGGGTGCTGCCCTGGTAGGTCCAGGTGGTGCTGCGGCCTGCCGTGTCGATGGCCTGGCTGGGGCGGCCCAGGGCGTCGTGGCGGATGCGGTATGGATTCAGGCTCAGCCGGCTGCTGGCGCGGGGCTGGCCATCGGCATCGAGCAGCCAGCCGCTGGTGGTGATTTCTTCGGCCTGCAGGGCGTTGGCGGACGGGGGGCTGTAGCGCATTTGGCGCTGAAGGCGCCGCACGCCGTCGTCTTCGGTGCGGGTCGTGATGCGCCCGGCCTGGTCATGCTCCAGCGCCACGGCGGTGCCATCGGGCTGCAGCACGCGCGTGACGTGGCTGCCGCTGCGGTCCCAGCGCAGCCGCGTGAGATCGTTCTGCGCCGGGCTGCCGTCGTCATAGCCTGCCAGCGAGGTGGGCAGCGGCCCGTCGATGTCCACCAGCACGCTGCGGCCGTTGATCTCGGTGTAGCGGTAGCGCGTGCTGCGTTCGATGGGCGTGGCGCCGTCCGCATTGCCTGCGGGCTGGCCCTGGGCATCCAATGGGCTGAAGCCCGTCTCGGTGATCTGCAGCGGCTGGCGGCTGCTGTTGTAGCGGATGCGGATCTGGTGTTCGCGCCCGGGCACGACGCTGGGCCGGGCGATGAGTTCGGGCGCGTATTGCTTCCAGGGGTCCTTGCCGTAGCCGTAGCGCACCTGCAGCTGCGGGGCCCGGGCTTGGCCTTGTGTGTAGGCGATGCGGTACACGGCCAGCGGGCGGCCGAAGGGGTCCAGCTCGGTGCGCGTGCCTTCCAGCGGGCGGCCTGCGGGATCGAGCCGCGTGGCGTCGGTCAGGCGCCCTTGCGCGTCGTACCGGTAGCGCATGTCGCCGGGGCCGCAGCTGGCGCAGCCCGGGCCGCGCACTTCAAGCAATCGCCATTGCCCGCCAATGGTGTCGTAGTGGTAGGTGGTTGTTTGCCCAAGGCTGTTGGTGAGGGTGTTCTTCCAGGGCTGGCTGAGGTCCAGGGTGACTTTTTCCTGCTGGCTGTCCGGCGGGCCGCGCACGCTCAAGATGGCGCGGCCGGTGTCGCCGTAGGCGTAGCTGGCGATGCGCTCGTCCATGGGCTTGCCGTCGCTGCCCTGGCCCTGGACGCTGATGCCCGTGAGCAAGGTGGGGTGGCGCGGGTCCTCATAGTGGTAGTGGCGCTGGACCGGGGCTTGGCCATCGGCCGATGGGAGGCTGACCTGCACGAGGCTGGCGTTCAGCTTGGCCTGGGGCTGGGTGCTGCCGGGCAACGGTGCGCTGCCGTGGCGGTAGTCGATGCGGCCCAGCGGGGTGTCGATGGCCTGCACGCCGGTGAAGCTGCCCTCGCCCGAAGCTTGGGCGTAGTGCAGGCGCAGGCTGCGGCCCTGCGGGTCGGTGACCTTGAGCAGGCGGTTGCCCTTGGCGTTGTAGTCCAGGCGGACCTGTTCGCCCGAGGGCAGGCTGATGCGGGTCAGGCGCCCCCGGTGGTTGAAGCGCAGCTCGCGCCCGTCCATCCATTGCCAGGTGTAGTGCCGTTCCTGGCCGGGCTTGGTTTCCTTGGTGCCCTTTGTATCCGGGCCTTCGATGCGCACGATGCCGTTGCCCGGCTGCTCGCTGGCGCACAGGCTGGGATGCTCGCGCAGCTTGCTGAAGATGATGCGGGTGCCGTCGGCCTGCACGATCTGCAGGTTGGTGGGGTGGTCGTACAGGCGGGCCTCGTAGCTGAGCAGCCAGCCGCGGCCGAGCAGGCCTGGCGGCACGTAGGCCCGGCTGTAGCTGCTGTTGTAGTGGCGCACGACTTCCAGGCCGAGCACGCCTGGCAAGGCGGGCATGTCCACTTCGCGCTGGTATTTGTTGCCGTTGATGAGGTGGATGGGGTTGCCTGCGCCCTGGTTGGTACTGCTGGAGTTGCCCTGGGTGGCGGGGCCGGCGCCGCCGCAGGGGCTGCCGCCGGGCGTGGGGGTGCAGGTGCCGCCGCCCGAGCTGCCACCGCCACCGCCGAGGTCGATGCCGCCGCCCGCGCCGGGGGCGCAGCTTTGCACGGTGGGGTCGCATTTGCTGGAGCCGCCGCCCAGGTTGGGGGCGGCAGCCGCCAGGGTGGGCGTGGCCTGGGCCAGCAGTGCGGCAATGCATAGCAAGGCGCTGCGCAGCAGCGTGTGCCGTGGGTGCATGTGAGTTTCTCCCTCGGGATTTTTAGGAATCTCGGGCAGGAGGCGGCCATGCGTCTGGCGGGGAGCTGGTGGAGGCAAGCCTGTGTCCGGGTTGCCGGTCAATCTAGGCAGCTGCGGCGTGCTTGTCTCTAGGAATAGTCTGTTTCTGCGGCCCAAGGGGAGGAATGGGTCGGAAAAGGGGCTGGCGTGGGGCTGTGGCGCAACGGAATGCGGCCGCCCGCATGCCCCACAATCCCCGCCAAAGGAGTGCACGGGCAATGGACAGATGGCAGGCCATGCGGGTGTTTTGCGGCGTGGTGGATGCGCAGGGCTTCACGGCGGCGCAGGACAGGCTGGGCATGACGCATTCGACCGCCTCGCGCCATGTCAAATGGCTGGAGTCGGAACTGGGCACGCAGCTGCTGCAGCGCAATTCGCGCGGGCTGAGCCTGACCGAGGCGGGGCGCAGCTACTACCTCAGCTGCGTGCAGTTGCTGGAGCAGCTCGATGCGGCCGAGGCCGCGCTGGCCGTGCGCCGCGCACGCGTGGCGGGCGTGCTGCGCATCACGCTGCCGCTGGCCGTGGGCGCCATCGAGCTGGGCGACTGGCTGCCCGAGTTCGAGCAGCAATTCCCGGATCTGGAGCTGCAACTGCTGTGCACCGACCGGCTGGTGGACTTGGTGGCCGAGGGCGTGGATGCAGCCGTGCGCATCAGCCGGCAATTGCCGGACAGTGGACTGCAGGCGCGGCTGCTCACGCATTCGCCTCTGGTGCTGGTGGCTTCGCCCGCCTATCTGATGCGCCACGGGGTGGTGCAGGCGCCAGAGCAACTGGCCGCGCACCGCGCCCTGGCCTTTGCTGCGGGTCCGGCCCAGCTGCGCTGGAGCGTGGTGTCCGGGCAGGGCGCTGTCACCGAGGTCCAGCCGCTAGCGGCATTGCGCACCGATTCGGTGGCCACCATCTTCGAGGCTGCACGCGCGGGGCGGGGCATTGCGGCGCTGACCTGGCATACCGTGCGCTCGGCCATCGAGCGCGGCCAGCTGGTGCGGGTGCTGCCCTGTTTTCATCTGGGGCAGTACAGCTACCACGCGCTGTATCCGCGCACGCGGCATCTGCGCCCGGCCGTGCGTGCCTTCGTGGATTTCATGGCACGGCGCTATCGGCAGGGGCCGGGGGACTGAGCATGGTGTTCTGGAGCCGGCCGCTCGATGCGCAGGAACAGGCCTTTGTGCGCACGCACTTCGGCGCCTCGCTGGATGCGCTGCTGCCGCGCATGCGCCTTTATCTGCGCCGCCTGGGCGACACGCGCAGGGCGCTGTCCATGAATGGCGGGCGCATCTTCATGCCGCGCGCCTTTTTCATGCAGTCCGATCCGCGCCAGCCGCTGCGCCTGTCGCATCCGCAGATCGCAGGCATCTTTGCCCATGAGCTGCTGCACCAGTGGCAGCGCCTGCAGGGCATGCCCGTGACGCGGCAGGCCGCCTGGCTGCAGTTCAAGGCGCTGTGCACGCGCGGTGATCCCTATGCCTACGAGCGCTGCGACGATCCCCGGCGCATGCTGCAGCGCTTTGTCCATGCCCAGGTGGAGCAGCAGGGCCAGATGTGGGAGGACCATGTGCGCGCCTGCGTGGCGGGGCAGGGCGATGCGGCGGGCGCCCTGATCGCGGCCCACGTGCGGGGCACGTGAGTCAGCTGGGCTGGATGCTCAGTGCTTCGATCAGGTCATGGGCCGACACATCGCGCGCCGCGCCAAAGCCCGCCACGTGCCGGGCGATGGATGGCGTGATGCAGACAAAGCGGAAGTCGCCCAGATCGGTCATGAACGCGGCTTCGGGGAAGCGCAGCACATAGCTGTCGCGCGCGCCATCGGCCAGCACGCTGCCGGGCGGAGGTGTGCTGGCCACGCCTTCAATGGCCACGCGCTCCAGTGCATGCACGCCCTCGCCGTCCACTTCGGCCGCGCACACCAGCAGGCTGACGGCCGGGTGCAGTTCCATGGCCCGCGTGTGCGCTGCCAGTGCGCTGACGTGCAGCACAAAGCAGCCAAACTGCGCATTCCAGGCCCAGGGCACCATGGACAGACGGGGAGCGGGCAGTGCATCGCCAGCCCCGGGGGCAGGGGAGTCGGCGGGCTGGGTGGCCAGGGCCGCGCTGCGGCGGCGGGCCAGCAGATCGCGCAGCGACAGCTGCAGGCGGGACAGGTGGGGCATGTCGGGCGTGGAGGGCATGGCGCCATCGTACCCGTGGCGTACTTGTGGCGTTCGCGTGGCCGGCTTGCGAAAGCACAAGGCGAGTTGCGGTGGCACCGGTATGCCATGGGCGCTCAAGCGTCACTTTGGCGACGATTCCCTGGGGCCTTCCCCAATGCCGGGAACCGGGTGTGCGCCTAGCCTCGCTGGCAAGGCGGATTGCCGCCGTCCGATCCACTCACCGACCATTCAACGCCCATCCGTCCATGTCGACCCTGCCCGCGCACCACGCCTTCTGGCCCAGCCGTCTGCCCCATTCCATCACCGTGCCCGCCACCAGCGTATGGGAGAACCTGGCCGTCAACGCGCGCCGCTATCCCGACAAGCCGGCCATCCGCTACTTCGGCAGCTCCATCAGCTACCGCGAGCTGTGCGAGGGCACGGAGCGCATGGCGGCCTACCTGCACAGCCTGGGCGTGCAGCGCGGCGACCGCGTGATCCTGCTGATGCAGAACACGCCTCAGCTCATCCTGGCGCACTACGCCATCTTCCGCGCCAATGCCGTGGTGGTGCCGGTCAATCCCATGAACATGGCCGAGGAGCTCAAGCACTACATCACCGACGCCGACGCCAAGGTCGCCATCACCACGGCCGACCTGGCCCCCGAGCTGGCCAAGGCCAGCAACGCGCTGGCGCCGGGCCAGCGGCTCGATCACCTGATCGTCACCCAGTTCACCGATGCCTTCGATGCCGGTGTGCAGGGCGACGATGCGCCGCCTGCGCAGTGGCACGACTGGCTGCTCACCCGGCGCGAGCCGGCTGTGCTGGAGGGCGGCAGCGTCCACACCTGGCAGCAGGCCCTGGCCTGCACCGACGCTGCGCCGCCCCATGTGGTGGGCCGCGACGACATGGCCGTGCTGCCCTACACCAGCGGCACCACGGGCCACCCCAAGGGCTGCATGCACCCGCACCGCTCCATCAACCACAACGCCGTGGCCGGCAGCTACTGGGGCAGCGGCACCAGCGAGGCGGTCGTGCTGGCGGTGGTGCCCATGTTCCACATCACGGGCATGGTGTCGGTACTGCACACGGCCATCTTCATGGGTGCCACCGTGGTGGTCATGCCGCGCTGGGACCGCGAGCTGGCCGGGCGGCTGATCTCGCGCTACCAGGTCACCAGCTGGACCAACATCCCCACCATGGTCATCGACCTGCTGGGCAGCCCCAACTTCGCGCAGTTCGACCTCACCAGCCTCAAGTACATCGGCGGCGGCGGCGCGGCCATGCCCCAGGCCGTGGCCCAGCGCCTGCTGGAGCAATACGGCCTGCGCTTTTGCGAGGGCTACGGCCTGACCGAGACCGCTGCGCCCACGCACAGCAACCCGTCCGAGCACCCCAAGCAGCAGTGCCTGGGCATTCCCTTCATGAGCACGGAGGCGCGCGTCATCGATCCTGACACCGGTGCCGAAGTGCCCCAGGGTGAGCAGGGCGAGATCGTGGTCCACGGGCCCGAGGTCTTCGACGGCTACTGGAAGCGCCCCGACGCCACGGCCCAGGTCTTCATGGAGATCGACGGCAAGCGGTTCTTTCGCACCGGCGACCTGGGCCACGTGGATGAGGACGGCTACTACTTCATCACCGACCGCCTCAAGCGCATGATCAACGCCAGCGGCTTCAAGGTCTGGCCGGCTGAGGTCGAGTCGCTGATGTTCCGCCACCCCGCCATCCAGGAAGCCTGCGTGATCTCCACGCGCGACGCCTACCGGGGCGAGTCGGTCAAGGCCGTCGTCGTGCTGCGTGCCGGCAAGGAAGACACCACGGCCGAGGACATCATCCAGTGGTGCCGCGAGAACATGGCCGTCTACAAGGCGCCAAAGGTGGTGGAGTTCGTCAAGGCCCTGCCCAAGAGCGGCAGCGGCAAGGTGATGTGGCGGCAGTTGCAGGAGGCGCAGGCGTAGCCCCGCGGGCAGTTCCCATCCATGGGCAAGTCCCACACGCGCTTGCCCAGGGCGCCGTGGGGCTGTTTGCTGCAGGGGCTCTGCAAAGGCTGCGCGCGCATCTATGATCGCGCGCCAGATACGAACACCGCAGCGCACAGCACATGCATAGATTTCCTGGGACCGCTGCCACGGCCGTGGCAGCTTTTTTTTGGGTTTCCGTTCCCGTCCCCGTTGTCGCGCACGAACTGTGCACCCTCGTCGCCGACGCCGACACGGGCCAGTCCCTGGTGCACAGCGGCCCGGCCTGCGCCGAGCGGGTCACGCCGGCGTCCACCTTCAAGATCGCCATCAGCCTGATGGGCTATGACGCCGGCATCCTGCAGGACGAATCCCGGCCCGCGTGGCCGTACCGACCGGAGTATCCGGACTGGGGCGGCGATGCCTGGCGGCGCGATATCACGCCCCAGGCTTGGATGAAAGACTCGGTGTTCTGGTACTCGCAGCAGGTGGTGATGCGTCTGGGCCAGCAGCGCTTTGACGCCTACGTGAAGGCCTTCCGCTATGGCAACGAGGATGTCTCTGCCGTGCCAGTGGCCGACCCGGGCCACAACGGCGTGTGGGTGGTGTCTTCGCTGCGCATCTCGGCGGCCGAGCAGGTGGCCTTCATGCGCAGGATCGTGCGCCGGGAACTGTCTGTGAGCAGTCAGGCCTTCGACATGACTGCGCGCATCACCCGGCACCCCGTGCCTGTGGACGGCTGGACCGTGCATGGCAAGACGGGCACGGGCTCGCCGGGCAGCGACAACCGCTACGACGCCAGCCGGGCCTATGGCTGGTACGTGGGCTGGGCCACCAAGGACCAGCGCAGGCTGGTATTCGCCACGCTGATCCAGGACGAGCAGGCGCAAAAGCCCAATGCCGGCCTGCGCGCCCGCGATGCCCTGCTGCAGCGACTGCCTGCCGTGGACCGCTGACAATGCACGGGCCGTTCCTTTTCCGTATACCTTCCGCACACGAGCGACAGACCGACACCCGATGAAGACCATTGACGAAATGCTGAACCTGGACCTGCTCACCCCCGAGCAGCACGTTGAGATCAGCGACTGGATCGCCCGCGCGAACTCCCCCGAGGAAATACTGCAGATGCCGGCCCCCCTGTGGCAGGCCGTGGAGCGGGCCAGCGAGGCCATGGGCGTCAATGCCGATCTTCTGCGGCCGCCCGCGCTGGATGCGGGCGGCGCGGTCTTCGGATAAAGCGTGCCACGCCTCGTCCCGGACCCCTTTCCCGGCTTTCGCGGGCACATCAAAGTGCATAGCACGCTCTAGGGCGGGCGCCGCAGTTCACCATCCCATCATCGACCGGTGCGCGCCAATGCCGGCCATGGCGCCATCGCTCACGGCCATGGCCACGTTGCCGGCCGCGCGGGCCGCGTCGCCACAGGCGAACACGTTGGGGACGCTGGTGGCCTGGCCTTCCGCGACCTTGATGAAGGGACCCATGGGGCCTTCTTCCAGGGCGCAGCCCAGCTGTTCGGCCACGGGGCTGGCGATGCGGGTGCGCGGCTGGGTGAACAGGCCATCCATGACCAGGCGGCGGCCGTCCTGCAGCAGCACGTCGGCCCGGCCTTCCAGGCGGGCGATGGGGGTGGCCTCCACCTGTGTGCCGCGGCGTGCGAAGGCGGCCAGCTCATCGGCACTTGGCGCGTAGGCGCCGTTGAGCAGCAGGGTGGTCTGGCCCCAGTCGGGCAGCATGACGGCATGGTGATGGGCCAGGGCCGAGCTGGCGATGATGCCGATGCGGCCCGCATTCATCTCGTAGCCGTGGCAGTACGGGCAATGGAAGACGCTGCGGCCCCAGCGCTCGGCCAGTCCCGGCACGGGCGGCAGGCTGTCATGCACGCCCAGCGCCAGGACGAGGCGGGCGGCGCTGATGGCGGTGCCCGCTGCATGGAACTCCAGCCGGCCATCGGGCGCCACGCGGGCGTCCTCGGCCGTGCCGTCCAGCCACTGCACGGTGGGGTAGGCCATCAGCTGCTGCCGGGCCTGGGCGGCGATCTGGGCGGGGGCGACGCCATCCTGGGTGAGAAAGCCGTGCGATGTCTCGCCGGCCTGGTCCACGAAGCGGTTGCGCCGCAGCCCGGCATCGACCACCAGCACCTGGCGGCGCGCACGCGCCAGTTGCAGGGCGGCGGACAGGCCGGCATAGCTGCCGCCGATGATGGCGAAATCAATGTGTTTCATGCTGGTGCTCCTGCAGTTGGTACCAGCCCTGGCCGCCCGCTGCGCGGTGGCGCGCCAGGCGGGCATGGAAGTCCTGGGACAGGGCAGCCAGCGTCACCGAGCCCAGGCGCGCGAGCAGGGCGGCCTCGGCCTGCTGCACCGCGTTGCTCAGCGCTTCGTTCACGGCCTGGGCGACCAGGCATTCGGGCCGGTCTTCCCTGAAGCCCAGCGACACCAGATCAGGGGCGCCCAAGGCTTCATGCACGTCGCGCAGCGTGGTGCGGTCCAGCTCGCAAGACAGCACCCAGCCCCCGCCATGGCCTTTGGCGGAGGTGACAAGGCCTGCATCGCGCAGGCCCGACATCAGCCGGCGCAGCACGACCGGGTTGGTCTGCAGCGCGGCGGCGAGCATGTCGGAGGTGGCAGGTCCATCGCCCTCGGCCATGTGCAGCAGCACATGCAGGACGTCCGAGAATTGGCTGTTCTGTTTCATGCAACATTATTTGTTGCATGAGTGTGGCCTTGTTTCGCGAAGGGATATGGACCTGCCGTCCGGGTGCGCCATCAGGACTCGCCCGTGAACCCGATCTGCTTGACCAGCGAACTCCAGCGCTCGAACTCGGCCTGCTGGTCGGCGGCCATCTCCTGCTGCGTGCTGCCGCGCGCCAGCAGGCCCAGGGCCGCCAGCCCGTCGATCACGGCCTTGTCCTTGAGCGCGGCGGTGATGGCCGCGTTGGCGTTGGCAATGGTGGCGGCCGGGGTCTTGGCGGGCGCGTAGAACCCGAACCATTCCTCCACCGTGACATCGGGAAAGCCCAGCTCGGTGAAGGTGGGCACCTCGGGCAGGAAGGGCGAGCGCTGCCTGCCCGAGGTGGCCAGCACGCGCAGGCGGCCGGCCTTCAGGTACTGCAGGTAGTCGCCGCTGGGGTTCATGGTGGCCGCGATCTGGCCGCCCACCAGGTCGGTGATGCTGGGCACGGTGCCGCGATAGGGCGCGTGCTTGAGCTCCACGCCCGAGCGCAGGCCCAGCAGCGCGCCCAGCAGGTGCGGCATGGAGCCCGCGCCCGGCGAGCCGAAGCTGGCGCGGTCGGGGTTGGCCTTGGCCCAGGCCAGGAAGTCCTTGAGCGTCTTGACCTCGGCCGGCACGGCGGGGCCCACGGCCAGGCCGTGGTAGATCACGGCGCCAATCGATACGGGCGTTGCGTCTTCGGGCCTGTAGGTCAGCTTGGGGTAGATGTGGGGATAGACCGAGAAGGCCGATACGGGGGCCAGTGCCAGCACGGAACCGTTGGGCGGGGAGTTCTTCAAGGCCTCCACCGCGATGCGGCCTCCGGCGCCGGGCTTGTTCTCCACAAAGCCCGGGCCCTTGCTGTAGGGCGTGCCGCCCAGCCGCTCGGCTACGCGGCGGGCCACGCTGTCGCCCGAGCTGCCGGCCGGAAAGCCGTACATGATCTTGACCTGGTCCAGTGCCTGGGCCAGGGCTTGCAGCGGTGACAGCGAGCCCAGGGCGGCGGCGCTGCCCAGGGCCTGGACGAAATGACGGCGATGCATCTGCATGGGATGTCTCCTGGTGAATATGGGAAAGGCAGGCGGATGGAAGCGGCTCAGAACATGTGGCGGATGCCCACGTTGATGCCGGTCTGCGAGCGTCCCGGCGCGGTGTTGCTGCCCGGCGCGCCGCCGCTGACCGAGACGGTCGCCAGGCGGTCGTTGCGGATGTGGCCGAGCTGCGTGTAGACGGCCGTGCGCTTGGACAGGTTGTAGATGGCGCGTGCCACCAGCAGGTCGGAGTCGTAGCCCGACACGCCGCGGTAGCGCAGCGTGAGCCACTGGGTTTCGAGCACCAGGGCCTCGGTGACCGGGTAGGAGGCGCCCACGTACCACAGGTTGCTGCGTGGCTTGACGGCGTCGCCGTCGTTGTCGCGGCGCAGCAGGCCGCCGCCGATCTTCACGCCGGCCAGCTTGAAGTAGCCGCCCAGGTGCAGGCGCTCGTCATGCTTGGCGCTGGAGTTCATGCCGCCGAACACCGGGTCGGTGGACGAGGCCGGCGTGCGGCCGTTTTGCTGCTCGTAGCCCAGCGCCACGCCCCAGGCCGGTGTGTCGTACTTGGCGTACAGCGACCATTGGCGGCAGGCCTGCGTGTCCGATCCGCTCTCGCCCGGGCAGTTGGTGCCTGCCGGGCTGGGGCCGGCATTGACGGTGTCACGCCCGAAGCTGTAGCCCGCGCCCAGTGCCAGCCCGCCGAAGTTGCCGCGCCAGGCCAGCATGTTGTCGGCGCGCGAGTTGGGAATGTAGGCGTCCAGCGAGCCCATGGCGAAGACGGCCGGGCCGATGATGTCCGAGTCCAGCAGCGACCAGAACAGCATGGAGTTCTGGCGGCCCATGGTCAGGCTGCCCCAGTTGCCGCCCAGGCCCACCCAGCTTTGGCGGCCAAAGCCGCGCCCGCCCTGGTTGAAGGTGCCCTGGTCGGGCGCAAAGCCCGACTCCAGCGTGTAGATGGCCTTGAGGCCGCCGCCCAGGTCCTCGCTGCCGCGCAGGCCCCAGCGCGAGGGCACCATGCTGGTGGTCGATGGCATGCGGCTGAGACCGCCGCCCGCCGCCACATTGTTCAGGTGCTCCACGCCCACATCGACGATGCCGTAGAGCGTGACGCTGGAGGTGCCTTGCGCGAAGGCGCCGAAGCTGGCGCCGGAGCCGGCCAGGGCCAGCACGGCGGTGGCCGCCAGGGTCCGCGGGGATGGGGTGGTTTTCATGGTGATGTCTCCTCTGGTTTGAAAAATCGTTGCCGTCTTGGCGTGGGTGTCCGCGCGCCTTTTCTCAGGCGCAGCGGGGCCCGGCCCCGCCGGGGGCGGGACTGCGGACAAGGGGTGGATGGGGGCGGAGGGGGCGGGCCGTTCAGGTGACCTTTCAGGTGACCGTTCAGGCGCCGCCCGCCTTCAGTGCATGGTCAGCGGCAACTGAAGCTGGCAGCGCTTTCCATGTCGCCGCTGCCGTTGTAGCGGGCGGCCAGCGGATGGGGGCACAGCGGCCGGGTGCGCGTGGGCGACCAGTTGGCGGGCAGGTCGGCGTTGGTGCCGCCCGCGTTGCCCGCGCCGCGCGCACTGGCGATCACGCGGTCCGGCGCCTGGCCTTTCTCCACCCAGGCCACGAGGGAGCTGAGCATGTCGAACTGATCGGTGGCCGGGCCGCCGCTGCAGTGGTTCATGCCGGGCACCAGGTACAGGCGGGCGAAGTCGGCGGCGTCGCCATGGTTGCGGCGCAGCGTGTCGTACCACTGCACGGTGTCATCGCTGGAGAAGATGGGGTCGGCCGTGCCGTGGTAGACCATGAGCTTGGCGCCCCGGTTGCGCAGCACGGGCAGCTTGCCGTAGTCGGGCGGCATCATCAGCGACAGGCCGCTTTCCGTGAAGGTGCCGTTGGTCGCCTGCACCTTGGCCAGCATGCTGTCCACGCTGCCGTTGAGGGCGAACTGCGCGTCGTTGAAGCTGGCGGCGCTTTCCGGCGGCGTCTGCCAGATGAAGGCCACGGCACCGGAGTCGCGGCTGATGGGGTTGGAGAATTTCCAGCCGGCCCAGCCGGCCGTATCCAGGCCCGCGTCATACGGGAAGCTGCTGTAGATGCGGCTGCCGCCGCTGGTGGTGGCGCCCTTGAACAGGCCGGCGATGGTGCTCTTTTGCTCGGCGCTGAGGCAGCTGCCGTCGCGCGCACCGCCGCAGGTGGGCACGTCGCGCGACAGGTCGAAGCTCGCCTGGCAGGCTGCGCCGGCCTGCACCATGCCGTCGGTGGCCCCGTCCAGCGCATCGCACCGGGCCAGCACGGCCTGGCTGACCAGGCGGCGCTCGGCCTGGGTGAAGCCCGTGCCCAGGTCCGAGGGCGTGGTCGCCAGCTTCGCATAGCCCTGGGCGCCGGCAATGTTGGCAATGGCCGCCAGCGGCAGGCGCGTGCCGGGGTTGCCGGCGATGATGCCGTCGTACTGGTCGGCATAGCGCGAGGCCGCCACCATGGCGTGGCGCCCGCCGTTGGAGCAGCCGCCCAGGTAGGAGCGGTCAGGTCCCTTGCCATAGGCCGTCTGCAGCGCGCTGCGCGCCATGGGCGTGAGCTTGCCCACGGCCTGGTAGCCATAGTCCAGTCGCGCCTGCGGGTCCAGGCCGAAGAAGGGACCCAGGCTGCCTGCATGCCCGGCATCGGAGCTGAGCACGGCAAAGCCCATCTGCAGCGCGTTGCCCAGCGGCCCGCCGCCCAGCGCGCCCACGGCCGTGCTCACGACGCCGTCCAGCCCGCCGTTGGCCTGGTAGAAGAAGCGCCCGTTCCAGTCGCGCGGCAGGCGCATCTCGAAGCCCACGGCGTAGTTCTGGCCATCCACGGTGCTGACGCGCTCGTGCATGCGGCCGGTCACGCGGCAGTGCTCGGCAATGGGCTTGCCTGCCACCGCCAGCGTGCCGGCGGCCACGGTCTCGGCGGCGGTGATGCGGGTGTTGGGGAAGGATATTTTCGCGGCCAGGTCCGTGCACGACAGCAGCGTGGCGGGGCGGGCCTCGGCCAGCTGCGCGATGCCGTCGCTCGAGCCGCCGCAGGCCGACAGCAGCAGGGCGGGCAGGGCGGCGGCCAGCGCGGCCGGCAAGGCGCGGGAACGGGTCTTGTGGATCTTTCTGTCCATGTCTGTCTCCTCGGAAGGTGGTGTGAAGCCTCAGCGCGAATCCGTTGCGTGGCAGCCGTTGCCTGCATCTGCATCGCTTTCTGATGGCCGCGATTTTGGTTATATTTAATAACCAATTCAAGCGGCCTTTGCGAATTTCTTATTGGGACTTCCCCTTGATTGCGGGGCAGGCAGCAGGCCGCACAGGAGACAGACATGGACCACGAAAAACTCATTGCCATCGACATCCACACGCACGCCGAGGTGAGCTGCTGGAACCCGTTCGACAACTACGGCGAGGAGTACGACCGCGCCGCCGACAAGTACTTCGGCAACGGCCGGCGCCCGACCATCGCCGAGACCGTGGCCTATTACCGCGAGCGCAACCTGGGCCTGGTGATGTTCACGGTGGACAGCGAATCGCAGCTGGGCCGGCGCCGCATTCCCAACGAGGAGATCGCCGAGGCTGCGCGGGCCAACAGCGACATGATGGTGGCCTTCGCCAGCATCGATCCGCACAAGGGCCGCATGGGTGCGCGCGAGGCGCGGCGGCTGATCGAGGAAGAGGGCGTCAGGGGCTTCAAGTTCCACCCCACGGTGCAGGGCTTCCATCCCTACGACCGCATGGCCTGGCCGATCTACGAGGTGGTGGCCGAGTACCAACTGCCGGCCATCTTCCACACGGGCCACAGCGGCATTGGCAGCGGCATGCGCTGCGGCGGCGGCCTGCGCCTGGCCTACAGCAATCCCATGCACCTGGACGACGTGGCCATCGACTTTCCCGACATGCAGATCGTGATGGCCCACCCCAGCTTTCCCTGGCAGGACGAGGCCCTGTCCGTGGCCCTGCACAAGCCCAATGTCTGGATCGATCTGTCGGGCTGGAGCCCCAAGTACTTTCCCCGGCAGCTGGTGCAGTACGCCAACACCCTGCTCAGGGACCGCGTGCTCTTCGGCAGCGACTATCCCCTGATCACGCCCGAGCGCTGGATGAAGGATTTCCAGGAAGCCGGCTTCAAGCCCGAGGTGATGCCCGGCATCCTCAAGGGCAATGCGGTGCGGCTGCTGGGCTTGGATCGGCCCGCCGCGCAGAAGGCGGACTGAGCGCGCTCAGTTGTAGATCTTCTGCAGCAGCTGGATCAGCGTTTTGCGCTCGGCATCGGTCAGGCGGTAGGTGGCATCCATCTCCAGCTGGGCCGCCGTTCTTTCTGCCTGGGCCGTGAGTTCGGCGCCGGCCGGCGTCAGGTGCACGCCCACGGCGCGGCGGTCTGTGGGATGGGGGCGGCGCTCGATGAGCTTGCGCCGCTCCAGCGCGGCGATCAGGCCCACCAGGTTGGGCGGCATCACGTCCAGCGCCGCGCACAGCTGGCGCGAGGTGATGCCGGGGTTGTGGGACACCAGGGACAGCACGGAGAACTCCACCATCTTGAGATCGTGGGTGGCCATGCGCTCCACGAACACCTCGATGATGGACATCGAGGCACGCCGGGCGTTGTAGCCGACCAGGGTGTGCAGGAAAGAGGCGTCGATGGACGGCCCCGGCGCTGTGGCGCCGGACGGGGCCGTGTTCTCTTCGGACGGAGCGGGCTTGGATGTGCGGGCGCGGGGCATGGGGTCAAGGAACTGAAAATCGAATCATAGTGTGGCGCGCGGCTGCCGTGGTCCGGGGCCTAAGGCCGTGGCGATTGGCCGCGTTCGCCTTCAGCCTGTCTTCAGGCGTGCTTCAGCCCCCCTTCAGCCTGCGCGTGCGCCATGCGCCCGGACGGTCCTACATTGCGGCCTGCCCCCTTGCGGGCATGACTGCATCAGCAACCAGGAGGACCATCCATGATGACTTTTCGCCATTCCCGCGCGTGGCTCGGCGCGGCCGGCATCGCCACCCTTGCCCTGGGCCTTGCGGCCTGCGGCGGGGGCTCGTCGGGCAGCACCAACCCCGGGTCGCGCATCTGGGGCTACATCCAGCTGCCTGACGGCAACAAGATGCGCTATTCGGTGGTCTTTCCCAAGGGGCCGGGGCCTTTTCCCGTGCTGATGGAGTACGACGGCTACGGATCGGGCTCGGTCACCGACCAGACCACCCAGGAATGGACCAAGGAAGGCTATGCCGTGATGGGCCTGAACGTGCCCGGCACGGGCTGCTCCACGGGCGAGAACCAGTGGGCCGACGCCTCCGTGGGCGCGGCCGGGGCGCACGCGGTGGAGTGGGCTGCGCGCCAGGCGTGGTCCACGGGCAAGGTGGGCATGGTGGGCTATTCATACTCGGGCTACGACCAGCTGTGGGTGGCGGCCCAGCGTCCGCCCAGCCTCAAGGCGATTGCTCCTGGCAAGAACGTGGCCGATCCCTACCGCGACGTGGCCTATCCGGGCGGCATCCAGAACATCGGCTTTCCCGCCAATTGGTGGGGGCAGTTCCCCGCGATATGGCGCAAGGCCGCCGAGGACGCCAAGGCTCTGGACGGCGATACCGGATGCGCCCAGGTGGTGGAGGACAACATCCGCAAGATCCAGCGCCCCGACCTGGACATGGCGCGCTGGCTGGACGAGGACCGCTTCTTCGGCGCCCGCTACGCGCGCAAGAGCGCCATGTACACCACGCACCGCATCGACATTCCCACGCTGGGCACCCAGTCCTGGCAGGACGAGCAGGTGGGCACCCGCATGGGCTACTACGAGGACAGCATCGCCCCGGACAAGATGTGGCTGATCAGCTCCAACGGCGACCATCACACCGACAGCGCCCCCTTTATTCGCGAGACCATGAAGCGCTTTTACGCGCGCTTTCTCAAGGGCGAGAGCAATGGCTTCGAGCACACGCCGCGCGTGCTGCTGGCGCAGGAAATGCAGTGGATGAACGGTGGGGGCGACTATGGGCAGCTGCGCCCCTCGGCCGTGGCCAGCTTTGACCGGCTGCCCGTGCGCGTCACGCCCATGACGCTGTGGCTGCAGCCGGGCGGCGGGCTGGGCGATGCGCCGCCGCAGGCCGAGCGCCAATCGGCCAGCTACCGCTACCCGCTGCCGGGCGCCGATGCCAACCATCCCGACGCGGACACCGAGTCCGGCGCAGGCCAATGGACGGCCAGCCCCGCCGGGCAGGGCCTGCTGCGCTTTACCACGGCCCCGCTGCCGCGCGCGCTGAGCTTTTATGGCGAGGCCTCGCTGGACCTGTGGCTCAGCGCCACTGCCGGCGACACCGATGTGCAGGTCACCGTCTCGGAAGTGCGTCCCGACGGCCAGGAGATGTTCGTGCAGCGCGGCTGGCTGCGTGCCTCCATGCGTGCGCTGGACGGCCAGCGCTCCACCGCCTTGAGGCCCTGGGGCGATTTCACCGAGGCCGCCGTGCGCCCGCTGCGCTCCGGCGAGCCCATGCTGATGCGCGTGGAAATCCAGAAATTCGCCCATGTGTTCCGCGCGGGCTCCAGCCTGCGCGTGACCCTGGACACGCCTTCGCAGACCGGGTACTGGGCCTTCGACCATCTGTCCACGCCTTCAACCAACACCGTCTGGCTGGACCGCAGCCGGCCGTCGAAGATCGTGCTGGGCCATATCGCCTATGCCCATGAGCGGCAACTGCCGGACTGCCGGCGCATGCTGCGCCAGCCCTGCAGGCCCAACGAGGAGGCTGTTCCGCCGGGCGTGGGCCCCATGCCGCCGCTGTGACTTCGTGCCCCGGTGTTGACTATGAATGAACGTTCGTTCATCATTCGGGGCATGAAAAAGAAGGAAGACATCAGCGAGCGCAGGGCCCTCATCGTGCAGGCTGCCCTGCAGTGCTTCGTGGAGCGCGGCTTTCACTGCACCAGCATGCGCGACATTGCGCAGGCCGCCTCGGTGAGCCTGGGCAACCTGTACAACCACTTCGACAGCAAGGAGGCCTTGATTGCCGAGGTCGCCACGCAGGAGCAGACCGAGCTGCTGCCCTTGCTTCAGGCGCTGGAGCGGGCCGCAGCCCCTTCGCTGCCGGTGGTGGCGCAATTCCTGGTCGCCTACCAGGCGCTGTGCCGTCAGCGGGAATGGGCCGTGCTCAGCGCCGAGTGCCTGTCCGAGATCGCGCGTTCGCCGGGCCTGGCGCCGGCCTTCGAGGCCAACCGCAGGCGCATGCTCGACGGCCTGGCAGGCTTCATGGAGCGCGGGGCGCAGCAGGGCCTCTTGCGGCCCGCCGTGCCCGTGCGCCTGGTCGCGCAACTGCTGCTGGATGCGGTGGAAAGCGATGCGCTGCGCTTTGCGCTGGCGGTGACGCCGCAAGAAGACGCGGGGGCGGATGAAGGGGTCGATGTGCTGCATCCCGCCTTGCTGGCCTGCCTTCTTGGAGGCGAGGCACAGGGAGACGCGACATGAGGCATGCCACCGGCAGGGGCGCCCGCCTTGCGGGGCTGGACCTGGCGCGCTATCTGGCGCTGGCAGGCATGGTGTTCGTCAACTTCAAGCAGGCCATGCATCCCGCGCTGCAGGAGCCGGGCTGGCTGCTGTCGTTCTTCCATTTCCTGGAGGGCAAGGCCTCGGCTACCTTCGTGGTGCTGGCAGGCCTGGGCCTGGTGCTGGCCACGCGCTCGCTGGAGCCGGCCACGGCGCGCCTCTGGACGCTGCGCCGCGCGCTGTTCCTGCTGGTGGCCGGTGGCATGAACCTGGTGATCTTTCCGGCCGACATCATTCACTACTACGCGGTCTACTTCGTGCTGGCCATCGCCTGGCTGCAGGCCGGCGCAAGGGCGCTGCTGGCCGGCATGGCGGCCGTGGCCGTGCTCTCCGCCTGGGCCTTGCTGCAGCTGGACTACAGCCAGGGCTGGGACTGGGCGAGCCTGTACTACCAGGGCCTGTGGGAGCCGGCCGGCTTTGCGCGCAACCTGCTGTTCAACGGCTTCCATCCGGTGCTGCCGTGGTTTGCGTTCTTCCTGTGCGGCATGCTGCTGGCACGCCTGCCGCTGGCCGAGCCGCGCGTGCAATGGACCTTGGTGGCTGCGGGTGGCGTGATGGTGGGATTGGCCTGCGCCGTCTCGGCGCTTGCGGCCCGCAGCGCTTGGGCGCCCTGGCTGGGCACCGGCCCCATGCCGCCCGGCCCTGCCTATCTGCTGATGGGCCTGGGCTGCGCCAGCATTGCCATCGGCGCCTGCCTGCGGCTGGCCGACCGCTGGCCCGGTGGACCGTGGCGCGGCCTGCTGCCGGCCGGGCGCATGACGCTGACCCTGTACCTGGCCCACATCCTCATCGGCATGGGGCTGCTGGAGGCCATGGGCGCGCTGGACGGATCGCGCAGCCTGCGCGAAGTGGCCGTGGCCGCCGCGCTGTACGTGATCATCGCCAGCCTGGCTGCCTGGGCCTGGAGCAAGAAGGTGGCGCAGGGGCCCGTGGAATGGGTGATGCGGCGGCTGACGGCACTGGGTTGACGCAGTCTTGCAGGGCGATGGCCCCGGGCCTGCGGTGTTGGCGACCCTGCTGTAAGATAGCCCTCCGCTCCGGGGTGCACGCCAGTGCTGAGATCCACACCCGAGAACTTGAACCGGGTCATTCCGGCGGAAGAAGAGCTTGCACCCCTGCGTGGCCGCCCATGCGCCACGGGCGGGGCGCCTTCGGAGCATCACGTCCCAGCTCTCGAAGGAATTCCATGGACAAGGCCCGGCCCCAGGCGGCTTCTCTGGTCGCAGACCTGCTTGCATTCATCGCCATGGACGGCTGCACCGACGAGCAGTTCGATGCACTGGCCCTGCGGCTGTTCGCCTACCAATACGAATCGAATGCGCCGTTTCGCAGCTTCTGCCAGCGGCGCGGCGCCACGCTGCGCAATGTGAAGACCTGGAGCGACATTCCCGCCGTGCCCATCGATGCGTTCAAGGCCATGGAACTGCGCAGCGAGCCGGCCTCGCCCGCGGAGCGCGTGTTCATGACCAGCGGCACCACGGGCCAGGCCAAGGGACAGTCCGCGCGCGGGCGCCACTTCCATCCAGCGCTCGATGTCTACGATGCGTCGATGACGCGCAACTTCGCGCAGCGCTTCATGGCCGGGCACGAACGCCTGCCCATGGGCATCCTCTTTCCCGACGAGCAGGCCATGCCCAACTCTTCGCTGGCCCACTACCTGGCGCTGGCCAAGACGGAATTCGGCACTCCCGACAGCCGCTACTTCCTCACCCCCGACGGCCTGGACATGCCCGGCCTGTGCGCCGTGCTGGAGGAATCCGAGCGCAGCGGCCGCCCCTATGCGCTGCTGGGCGCCAGCTTCAGCCTGGTGCATGTGATGGACGCGCTGCGCGAGCAGGGCCGCAGCTTCCGTCTGCCGCCGGGCAGCCGCATCCTGGACACGGGCGGCTACAAGGGCCAGTCGCGCGAGCTGCCGCTGGAGGATTTCTACGCCGACCTGTCCCGGCTGCTGGGCGTGCCGCGCAGCCACTGCATCAACATGTACGGCATGACCGAGTTGAGCACGCAGTTCTATGACGACGGCAATGCCACGCTGCCGTCGGTCAAGTCGGGGCCGCACTGGATACGCTCGCGCCTGGTCGAGCCCGTCACCGGCCGCAGCGTGGCGCCCGGCGAGCGCGGCATTCTCGTGCACTGCGACCTGGCCAACTACAACGCGGTCACCACCATCCTCACCGAGGACGTGGGCCTGTGGGCCGGCCATGGCGAGAACAGCGGTTTCCTGTTGCTGGGGCGTGCCGAGGGCGCAGCGGCCAAGGGCTGCTCGCTGGCGGTCGATGAATTCGTGAAGGCCGCTGCTGCATGACCATCGAGCGGATCACGGCCGGCTACCTGCCCGAACTGCCTGGTTTGCGCGAGGACGAGGTGCAGTGGCATGTGCTGCCCTTCGAACGCGGCGGCGTGCGGCTGGAAGTCTCCGTGCCCCTGCTGACCGGCCCGCAGATGCATGCGCTGGCGGCCCACGTGCGGCGTGCCGCCGACCGCCACCTCAGGGCCATGCCCGTGGCCGAGATCATCGACGCCATCGACCGTGCCATTGCCCGCCTGCTGGACCGCAGCGATCCCTATCGGCGCCAGGCCGAGGCCTGGCTGCCCGTGGTCAGCGGCTATGACGCCGACATGGTGCGCCTGGGGCTGACGGGCTTCTTCAAGACCTTCCGCGCCGCGCAGCTGCGGCGCTTCGTGGCCGAGGACTTTGCCAACCCGGCCGTGCTCGACGGCTTCCAGCCCGCGCCCAAGGGCGGCGCGGTGCGCGCCTTCGGGCCCGACCTGCTGATGCACAGCTGGGCCGGCAATGTGCCTGCGCTGTCCCTGTGGAGCCTGGTCTGCGGCCTGCTGGTCAAGGCGCCCGCCATTGGCAAGCTGGCCAGCGCCGAGCCGCTGTTCGCGGGCTGGTTCGCACGGCTGCTGGCCGAGGTGCACCCGCCGCTGGCCGATTGCCTGGCCGTGGTGTGGTGGAGCGGCGCGGGTGGTGTGGATGGGGCGGATGGCGCCGATGGCGTGGATGGCGGTGGAGCCGCCGCGCTCCATGCCGAGGCCGACACCGTGCTCGCCTACGGCGGCAACCAGACGCTGCAGGCGCTGCGCCAGCGCCTGCCCGTGACCACGCGCTTTCTGCCGCATGGCCACAAGCTGGGCTTCGGCATGGTGGGCGCCCAGGCGCTGGACTCGCTCAAGGCGCCCGCCGTGGCGCGGCTGGCGGCCTGGGACGTGATGCGCTACGACCAGCAGGGTTGCTACTCGCCCCATGTCTTCTACGTGGAGCGCGGTGCCCCCGTGCCGCCGCGTGCCTTTGCCGACTATCTGGCGGCCGAGCTGGCCAACCTGCAGCGGCGCTTTGCGCGCCGGCCGTTGGAGCTGGAGGAGGGCGCCGCCGTGGCCCGCTGGCAGCAGGCCGTGGAATGGTCGGGTGACGAACAGCAACTGCTGGGTCCGGTGGACGCACCCTGGGGCGTGGCGTACAGCGACAGCCTGCAGCCGCTGGCGCCCACGGCCCTGTACCGCACGATTGCCGTGGTGGGTGTGGACCGCCTGGATGACGCCGTGCCCGTGGTGGCCGCGCAGCGCGACTACCTGCAGACGGCCGGCATTGCCGCCTCGCCCGAGCAGCTGTACCGCCTGGCCGGCCTGCTGGGGGCGGCCGGCGTCACGCGCATCAGCGCCATCGGCTCCATGAGCATGCCCGAGGCCGGCTGGCACCATGACGGCCGCTTCAACCTGCTGGACCTGGTGCGCATGACCGAGATAGAGCAATCTGCCGAGGCGGCGGCGCAGCCGTTTGCGCCGTATGCGGACTGACATGGCGAACCTGCAAGAGGGGACGGACGGGGCTGCAACCATGGCGTTTCTCGATGTCGAGCAAGTGGTCTTCACCTACCCGGGCCGCCCGCCCGTGGTGGACGGCGTGGACTGGCGCGTGCAGGCCGGTGAGGTCCACTGCCTGCTGGGCCGCAGCGGCTGCGGCAAGACCACCTTGCTGAAGCTGGCGGCGGGGCTGCTCAGGCCGCAGTCGGGCCGCATTCTGCTGCGTGGCGCCGAGCTGGCCGAGCCCGGCCCGCAACTGGGCTTCATGTTCCAGGCGCCCACGCTGCTGGAGTGGCATACGGCGCTGGGCAATGTGCTGCTGCCCGTGTCGCTGCAAAGGCGCCCCGCGCCGCAGGACGAGCAACGCGCGCTGGCGCTGCTGGAGCAGCTGGGCCTGGCCAGCCATGCGCAGCGCCATCCGCGCCATCTCTCGGGCGGGCAGCAAAGCCGCGTGGCGCTGGCACGGGCGCTGGTCCTCGATCCGCCGCTGCTGCTGCTGGACGAGCCCTTTGCCGCGCTGGACGCCATCACGCGCGCCGAGCTGCAGGACGACCTGCTGCGCACCTGCCGCGAGCGCGGCACCACGGTGCTCTTCGTCACCCATGACATCAACGAGGCCGTCTACCTGGGCGACCGCATCGCCCTCATGCACGGCGGGCGCATCGTGGCCGATATGGCGGTCGATCTGCCCGCGCCGCGCACCCAGGCCATGCGCCACGGGCCGGCGTTCAACGAACACTGCGCCCGCGTGCGCGCAGCCCTGGACAGGACGGCGGCATGACGGTGTCCTTGTTCCATGCCCGCCTGCTGGCCGCCGCGCTGGCGCTGGTCCTGCTGGGCCTGTGGGAGCTGCTGGTGCGGCAATGGGGCCTGTCCGCCCTGGTGCTGCCGGCGCCCTCGGCCATTGCGGCATCGCTGTGGACGGGGCTGGCCACGGGCTATTTCTGGCCGCACATCTGGGCGACGCTCCAGGCCCTGCTGCTGGGGCTGGCGGCCGGCAGCGCGATCGGCCTGCTGGCGGGCATGGCCCTGGCTGAATCCGAGCTGCTGGAGCGTGTGCTCAAGCCCTACGTGGTGGTCAGCCAGGTCGTGCCCAAGCTGGCGCTGGCGCCGCTGTTCGTGCTGTGGTTCGGCTTCGGCATGCTGCCCACGGTGCTGATCACGGCGCTGATCTGCTTTTTCCCGCTGATGGAAAACACCCTGACCGGCCTGCGCCAGGTCGATGCCCAGCGCCTGCAGCTGTTTCGCATGCTGGGCGCCACGCGGCTGCAGACGCTGCTGCGCCTGAAGCTGCCCACGGGTCTGCCCGCCATTCTTGCGGGCCTGCGCGTGGCCGTGGTGCTGGCCCTGGTCGGCGCCGTGGTGGCCGAATTCATGGGCGCCAGCCGCGGCCTGGGCGCCGTGGTCATTGCCGCCCAGGGAATGATGGACACCACCCTCATGTTTGCGGCCCTGGTGCTGATCGCCGCCATGGGCCTGCTGCTGTACCAGGCCTGCCTGGTGCTGGAGCGCCGGCTGCTGCGCTCGCGCGCCGCCTGACCATCCTGAACACTTCCGAAACCTTTTCCCCAAGCGCCATGCACACACCGCAATCTCCCTTCCTCACCCGCCGCAGCCTGCTGGGCGCCACCGCTGGCCTGGCAGGCTTGGCTTTGGCCGGCACCTCGGCAGCCGCCGCGCCCGCCCAGGGCAAGATCCGCCTGGCCGGATGGAGCAAGCCCATCAGCGAGATCACCAACATCCTGGCCGAGCCCGACAAGGGCTTCTTCAAGGCCCAGGGCGTGGAGCTGGCCTACCTGCCCGGCGCGGGTGGAGGCGACGCCATACGCAACATGCTCAGCGGCCAGGCCGATGTGGCCTTCACCGATCCCGGCTCCTTCTTCATGGCGCTGGACAAGGGCGAGAAGCTGGTCGCCATCTACGACATCTACCCGCAGAACGTGTTCAACGTGGTCTCGCTCAAGTCGGCGGGCATCCGCAAGCCGGCGGACCTCAAGGGCAAGAAGATCGGCGTCTACAGCCTGTCCAGCGGCACGCGCCAGAACCTGCTGGTGATGCTGCACCAGGCCGGCCTCAAGGAGTCGGACGTGACCATCGTCGTCACCGGCCTGCTCAACTTCGCGCCGCTGATGCAGGGCCAGGTCGATGCCACGGCCGCCACCGACACCGGCCTGGCCGTGGGCCTGCGCAAAGGCATTGGCGAGGTCGATGTGATGCAGGTGCGCGACCACCTCAACATCTCCAGCGACATGTTCGTGGTGCGCGAGGACACGCTGCGCGACAAGAAGGACCTGCTGCGCGCCTTCCTCAAGGGCTACCGCGACAGCGCCGCCTGGATGATGGCCAACCCCGAGGAAGCCGCCACGCTGGCCGGCAAGCACGCCATCGACGGCACGCAGCGCGACATCAACCTGGACGTGATCCGCCTGCGCAATGCGTCTTCGCAGCCGCTGCAGGCTGGCAAGCCGCTGGGCAGCTTCGACCTGGCCGCCCTGCAAAAGGGCGCCGACGCCTACCGCGCGCAGGGCATGGTGCAAAGGCAGATCAAGGTGTCCGACGTGGTGGACACCAGCCTGCTGCCCGGAGCCTGAGATGGCACAGCCGTCTTCCCTGGGACTGCAAGGCAAGGTGGTGCTGGTCACCGGCGCCGGCCGCGGCATAGGCGCGGCCATTGCCACCGCCTTCGCGCGCGAGGGCGCCCTCGTGGCGGTCAACCACCTGTCCAACGACGCTGCCGCCGCCCGCACCGTGGCGGCCTGCCAGGCTGCGGGCAAGCAGGCCGGAGGCGATGCCTGGGCCATCAAGGCCGATGTGGGCTCGCAGCCTGCCGTCCAGGCCATGGCCGAGGCCATCGCGCGCGAGGCCGGCGCCATCGACATCGTGGTCAACAACGCCTTCAGGCCCTATGCCTTCGATCCCGAGCGCCGCCGCCGTTTCGACGACCTGGACTGGAGCGACTACCAGGCCCAGTACGACGGTGCCGTGGGCGCGGCCTTCAACGTCTGCCGCGCCGTGCTGCCGCAGATGCGCCAGCGTGCGCGGGGCAGCATCGTCAACATCGCCAGCAACCTGGTGGAGCACCCCGTCGTGCCCTACCACGACTACACCACGGCCAAGGCCTCGCTGGTGGCCTTCAGCCGCAACCTGGCCAGCGAACTGGGGCCCGTGGGCATCCGCGTCAACTGCGTCGCGCCCGGCCTGGTCTATCCCACGCAGGGCACCCAGGACACGCGCGAGTCCTTCCGCGAATCGCTGATGGCCGCCACGCCGCTGCGCCGCCTGGCAAGCCCCGAAGACGTGGCGGGGCCGGTGCTGTTCCTGGCCTCGGAACTGAGCGGCTTCATGACGGGACAGGTACTGTTCGTCGATGGCGGCCTGGTGATGCGCTGAGCCTGTTCTAGAACTGCTCCCACTCATCGGTCTCGGCCATCTCGGCCATTCCGGCCGCCGTGGCGCGGCGGGGTGTTGCCGCCTTGGCGGGCAGCGCCACAGGCGCGCTGGAGGCCGCAGCCGCTGCCGCGCGCAAGGGCTTGGCGGGGCGGGGCACGGCAGGGGCCAGCGCGGGAGACGGCCTGGCGGTCTGTGCACGCGCCGGCACGGCCGCTGCCACTGTCGTGGACTTGGACAGGGCGGCCTGGGGGCGGGTCGCGTTCTCATCCAGCCGGAACACGCTGACCAGCTGCACCAGCTGCGCCGCCTGCTTGTTCAGGCTGTCGGCAGCGGCGGCGGACTCTTCCACCAGGGATGCGTTGTGCTGCGTCACCTGGTCGAGCTGCTGCACGGCGTCGCTGACCTGGGTCACGCCCTGGGACTGCTCCTGCGTGGCGGCACCGATGTCGGAGATCAGTTCGGCCACACGGTGCGTCTGGGTGACGATGTCGTTCATGGTGCTGCCGGCCTCGGCCACCTGGCGGGAGCCGGCGGCGACCTTGCCCACGCTCTCGCTGATCAGGCCCTTGATCTCCTTGGCCGCATTGGCGCAGCGCTGGGCCAGGGAGCGCACCTCCGAGGCGACCACCGCAAAGCCCTTGCCCTGTTCCCCGGCACGCGCGGCCTCCACGGCGGCATTGAGCGCGAGGATGTTGGTCTGGAAGGCGATGGCGTCGATCACGCCGATGATTTCCCCGATCTTGCGCGAGCTGTGCGTGATGTCCTCCATGGTGCTGACCACGCCATGCACCACCTCGCCGCCGTGCACGGCCGTGGCGCTGGCCGACTGGGCCAGGCCCGAGGCGCTGCGCACCGTGTCCACGTTCTGCTGAATGGTGGCGGTCATCTGCTCCATGGAGGCGGCCGTTTCCTCCAGGTTGGCGGCCTGCTCTTCTGTGCGCGCGCTCAGGTCGGCATTGCCCGAGGCGATCTGGCTGGCGCCCGTGGCAATCGATTCGCTGCTGTGGCGCACCTGGCTGACGATGCCGGCCAGGCTGGCGCGCATGGCCTCCAGGCTGGCCAGCAGGCTGGTGGTATCGCCCCGGCGCAGCTGCACGTTCACCGCCAGGTTGCCCTTGGCCACTTCCTGCGTGACCTGGGCCGCGTAGGCCGGCTCGCCACCGAGCAGGCCCTTGATGCGGCGGGTGATGGCCCAGGCCACCAGCGCACCCAGCAACAGCGAGGCCAGGGCCAGCGACAGCATCTGCCGGCCGGCGGCCAGCGATTTGCCTTCGGTGGCCTGGGCCGTTTCCGTGGCACGCACCTGCTGGTGGGCCAGCATGTCGTTGATGGCGGCAAAGAACGCGTCCTGCTGCCTGCGGAACTCTCCGCTGCTGCCCAGCATGGCCGAGACAGTGGGCAGGTCATGCCGCATGGCCGCGGCCATGAACTGGTCCAGCAGCGGCAGGTAGGCGGTGCGCGCATTCCTCATGCGGTCGTACAGGGCGATGCCCTGCGGCGTGCTCAGTCCCTCGCGGAACTGCTCCATGAGCTGGCCTATCTTCTGGCGCTGCGTGTCCAGCGTGGCCTTGGCCAGGGCCTTTTCCGCAGGGTCTTCGATCAGCGCCAGACTGCGCACGCCGCGGAAGATGAACTCCACCGAGCTCTTGACCTCCACCAGCCTGAGCAGGCTGGTGATGCGCGTGTCGGCCAGGTAGGAGACATCGTCCGAGGCCTGGATCAGCCGCGCTCGGCCCAGCAGCGCAATCGACAGCGCGATGAGGATGAGAACCGAGAAACCCAGACCCAGCATGGAGCCCGTTTTCATATTCTTCAGATATTTCATGCGTCTTCCTTTGCGTCCTACTTTGCGTGTTGCTTCGGGTGATCGGTAGGGCCTGAATACACGCCCGTCATATGCATTCCAGGATTTTTCAAATCACGTCAGCCGGTGGTGCCGAACCCAGGCCGATGGCGGTATCCCATAATGGCCGGAAAAATCCCTGGAAAATGTGGAGAGGGAGGAATATCCAAGCCGGGAGGAAATCTGTCCTATGCTTTGATCCGTGGTCAGCAAGGATTCCGCAGCCAGGTGGATACGGCTTTGTCTTATATATTCACCAATGCTGCATGATCGGCTATGGCGAAATGAAACTTCCAGCGTGCGGCGGCTGACGCGGCAATGGTCGGCAATGGACTGCACCAGCAGTTTCTTGTCCAGGTTGTCTTCTATGTATTGAAGGGCGCGTTTCACATAGGCAGGTTCCAGGTCATGCAACCGCGCCTCGTCCATGGCCGTGAATCGTGATTTCTCCAGATAAGGACTGATGGCCATGCTCTTGAGTCGCATGATGTTCAGCGCCTTCAGCGTGGACAGTGCGCCCGCGAAATCGCCCTGCGTTTCCTGTATGTGGTACTCATAGACCAGCGCATTGCGGTGCAGGCCCTCCAACTGGTAGGTCTGCGCCGTGGACTTGGCCAGTACGGCGGCCTGCAGCGCCTGTCCGTACTGGCGCTTGCTGCAATGCACCAGCGCACTGCTGAGCCAGGCCCAGCCTGCAATGGGCGGGTTTTTGGCCTGGTAGTGGATGCCGATGCGCTCAATGGCGCGGACCACGGCGGCAGCCTCGCGCCGGCCCGACTCCAGCCCCTTGAGCGACAGCCGCAGCAGCTCGCTGTACGGCCAGGCCAGGCCCGCTGGCAGCTGGCGGCCCACATTCCCCAGCAGGTCCTGCAAGGCAGCGCTGTCGGGCGCAGCGGCACCCAGCTGGACCAGGCCTGAATCGGGCGGTGGCCCGCACCACAGGTCCTGGTGGTTTTTATAAAGAAAGACCTTCCAGAGGATTTGCGCCCTGGCCCAGGTGATCAGGGCGGGGAGCCAGGGGCTGTCTCCGGGCGCCATTTGCGCAAAATCATGGTCCTTGCCTTCGATCAATTGCAGGGCGGTATCGAGCTCGCCCAGCCGGCCATGCGCCAGCGCCAGCACATAGGTGGCGCGCACCAGGGCCTCGGGCGGCAGCAGCGCGGGATTGGCCATGGCCGCCGTGGCCAGTGAAATGGCATTGCGCTCCTCACCCAGCTGGCAATGGATGAAGGCCGCTGCAATGCGCGACGACACCGCGCGGTCAGGCATGCGGTGCAATTCGAAAATCGCCTGCGCTTCCTGAATATGCCTGAGTACCAATGATGGATATATCGGCGGCTCCGGCCATTTGCAGGCCTGCAGCAATTGCTCGGCCCGGCTGATTTTATTGTTTCCCTGATCAGTACGCTGGTGATGGTCGGATATTATTCTCCACAATCTGGATGCGCTCTCATCTGGGTGGCCGTGGATGTTGTGCGTCAAAAGATGGATTGAGTAAGAATTCTTGCATGAAAAAATCAATGATCCTGCTCGATTGATGCATTTTCATGATGAATGCATCTGTGGGGTGGCGCAGGCCTGTCCCATGGGAAACACTGATTGACTGGAGGAATCTTACAGGCTGAATAAACAATTGTTTACATTTGGAAAAGCTTTCTCTTGTCAGATTGCGCAGGCGTTTGTCTTTTTGCGAAACTTTCTCCGGCTCCATTGACTTAATTCGCTGATGCGGCTCGGTTTTTCTGATGGGAAAAATCACAAAGGCCCGCGAGAAAATCCCTGAGTTTTCTAGGGTTGTCACAAGTCGAGTGATATGCGGCCCGCATGTGGGCGGGGTGGATCTGGGCCGGTACCTGCCAGGCAAGGGCGGGCGGTCGGACGAGCTGGGCGCATTGGAGGGGTCGTGCGGCCTTCGAGCGGCCCTTGCCAGAGCCGGTGCCCGCTGGCCAATTACCTGCTTTCAGGGATATGCGCTGCGCAGGCCGTCGTCTAAAGTAAGAAATTGTCAGCAGCGCAGTCATTTGTGGCCTGCCTGAAGGCAGTGGCGGGGACCGCTCCCCGCCTGTTCGGATCTTCGGATCTTTTCTTCCAGGCCAGACCCATGCTGCAACTTTTCCAATTCCTTGCCCGCGGCACGTGGCTCGCACAGGCGTTGGGCGCCTTGGCCGTGGCCTGTGCCGTGCCGGCAGCCCAGGCCCAGAGCATCACTGCGGCACCGCTGGCGGCCGTGGCGCCGGCGGCGATTCCTGTGGACCACCCTGGCGCTCTTGCGCTGCTGGCACTGGCCATGGGGGCCTGCCTTGCATGGGGGGTGCGCACAGGGCGGATTTCCCCGGCCAGCCTGCGCGCCTGGGCCCTGGGCGGTGCTGTCGTGGCGACAGCGGCCACGGCGGCCTGGGGCGACCGGGTGCAGGCCCAGATACAGGAATTGCAGGAAGCCTTCAACCAGGCTGCGGGCGAGACGCTTGTCATTCCCGTGCAGGCGAGCGCCCTGGGCGCCGCTGGAGCGCCGCAGGGCTTCCTGCCCGTGGTCTACCGCAACCAGACATCGCTACGGCTGAAAATCACCGGCATCACGGACCCTGTGTGGAACACCTGCTTTCCGCTGGGCGTGCCGGGCACGATTCCTACGACGGCCCCACGTCCCGGCAGCGCCTGCGCGGTCGGCGCCGCGCTGGAGGCGGGCGGCTCCTGCTGGGTGGACGTGGCGCAGCTGTGCGCCAACGCGGCGGCCGCCGCGCACGGCAGCCACGCCAGCGTGCTTGCGCCCGACAGCGTGCAGGTGGACACGGCCGGGCAGCGCACGGGCAATGTGCTGTCCAACGATTCCGATGCCGATGGGGCGCTCGTGGTCGCCAGCTTCACCTATGAAGGCCAGACCGTGGCGGCCGGCAGCTCCCGGAACGTGGCGGGGCGCGGGACCTTCGCGCTGCAGGCAGACGGCAGCTTCACTTTCCAGGCGGATGCGAACTACAGCGGCGGCCATCCGCTGGGCATCGGCTACACCGTGCAGACCGGCGCGTCCAGCACGCTGAGTGTTTTCGTGAACCGGGTGCCCGTAGCCGGCAACGATACGGCCACCACCGATGCCGATACATCCGTCGCCATCGCCGTGCGCGGGAACGACAGCGATGCGGATGGGGACAGCCTGACCGTTTCCGGCATCACCCAGGGCACCCACGGTTCCGTGGTCGTGGATGCCGTCACGGGCAATCCGGTCTACACGCCGAACGCCAACTTCACCGGCAGCGACAGCTTCACCTACACCATTGGCGACGGCAGGGGCGGTTCTGCCACGGCCAGTGTGTCGGTGACGGTTGCTGCTGCACCCTCCGGCAATCAACCGCCAGTGTCTATCTCCGATGCGATAGTGGTGGCCGAGGGCGCTGTGGCCACGGTCCTTGCCAGCGGTGCAACCAGCGTGCTGGCCAACGACACGGACCCTGACGGCAATCCGCTCGTCGCGGTGCTGGTGACGGGTCCGGCGAACGGGTCCCTGACGCTGAGCGGCAATGGCACCTTCACCTATATCCACAACGGCAGCGAGACGGTTTCCGACAGCTTTGCCTACCGTGCCAGCGATGGGCTGGCCTTGGGAAACATCGTTACCGTTTCCATCACGGTCACTCCCGTGAACGATGCACCGGTTGCCGTGGCAGATCAATGGATGGTTGGCACGGACATCCCGCGGAGCATCAGCTTTGCCACGTTGCTGGCCAATGACACGGATGCCGACGGCGACAGCCTGACCATCACCTTGGCTCATTCGCCGATCAATGGCAGCCTTGCATCGCAGGCGGGCGGGGTGCTGTTCACGCCCGCGGCAGGCTACTAAGGACCGGCCAGCTTTCTCTACGACGTCACCGATGGGCGCGGCGGTACCAGTATCGGCACGGTCAATCTGTCGGTTGGAGCGGCCAGCGCTTCTTCGGTCGTTGTCCTGAAGTCCCTGCTGGCCATCGCACAAGGCACAGGCGGGACCAGCGTCAGGTTTCCGATAACCACGAAGCTGGTGGATACGGATGGCTCGGAAACCCTGTCGATCAGGATCAGTGGACTGCCCACCAATCTGTCCTTCAATGCGGGCACGAACCTGGGTGGTGGTGTCTGGCAGTTCACCGAAGCCGACCTGCCCAATCTCATCCTGAATCTGCCTGGCAGCTACACCACGAACGCCACCAATCTCACGGTCCAGGCCACGGCGACGGAGGTGAGCGGCGGCTTCACGGCATCGACATCCACCGTGGTCACGCTCAAGGCCTCATATACGACCGTGGATGTCACCACGACCCATAGCGGCAGCTATACGGGCAGCTCGGCCAGCGAATACATCGTTGGTGGCAACGGCGCCAACACCATCAGCGCCACCAACGGAAACAACATCGTTTTCGGAGGCGCTGGCGACGACAACCTGTCGGCGGACTCGGGCTCCGATGTGCTGATCGGCGGCAGCGGCAACGACACCCTCAACGCGGGATCGGGCACGGACCGGCTGATCGGAGGCTCCGGCGACGACCTGTTGATAGGCGGCGATGCGGGCGAGAACTTTGTGGATGTCTTTGCCTGGTCGCTGGGAGACCAGGGGGCGGCAGGAACGACGGCCATGGACCGAATCCAGAACTTCGCCACGGCGGCCGCGGGAGCCAACGGCGCAGGCGGTGATGTACTGGACCTGCGCGACCTGCTGCAGGGCGAATCCGCAGGCCCCGGCAATGCCGCAGGCAACCTGGCCAACTACCTGCACTTTGAGATCACGGGAGGTGATACCTGGGTCCATATCAGCCACACGGGCGGCTTCGGTGCGGACTCCCATGCGGCGGGTGCAAGCTATTCGGCATCGGCCGAGACCCAGCAGATCATCCTGGAAGGCGTGAATCTGCAGACGCTGTATTCCGGTGCCGCCACGGATCAGCAGATCATCACGCAGCTGCTGAACAACAGCAAATTGATCGTGGATTGACCGGCGCCGGTCCTATGGCCACCGGGCACCGCGCACCGGGTCCGTTTCTCGTGCCTACATGAAATTGCGCGTATGCAGCGAAGCCAGCCGCTCCGCATGCCCACGCTCGAACCCCAGCCGCAGCAGCTTGGAAAACCGGCCGTCTGCCATGTCGCGCATGAGCTGCTGCACGCGGGCGGCGCCACGGGCCAGGGCCTCGGGGGTGAGGGTGCCGGCCGCGATGAGGATCAGGGCGTCGAAGACTTCCTCGTTCAGCCCCGAGGTGCCGGCCAGGTTGTCGAAGCGCTGCTCCACGGCCTGGGCCAGCTGGTGCTGGAAGCCGGGCTCGTGCTGCAGGCGGTACAGCAGGTGGGACATGCCCAGGGCCACATGGCGCGCCTCGTCGCGCGCGGCCAGGCGGCAGATCTGGCGTGTGAGGGGGTCGGGCGCCTCGGTCTGCAGGAACTGCAGCAGGTGCACGAAGGTGCCTTCGCCCAGTACCGACAGCAGGAAACCCGCCACGGAAAAATCCGTCTCGTCCAGCAGGCTCTTGAGCGAGGCCTGTCCACCCGCCGTGGACAGCGCGGGCTCGCGGCCGTGGCGGCGGATGCGGCGCGTGAAGACATCGATATGTCGCGCCTCGTCGGCCACCTGGATGGCCAGCGCCGCCTGCAGCTCGCGGTAGTGCGGGTGCAGCTGGCCCAGAAAGCGCGCAGGCACCAGCAGGGCCGCATTCTCGTTCTCCACCATGTAGGTCATGAGCTGGACGATGGCGTCCTCCACGGGCGCGGGCAGCTCGGGTGCGTCGTTCCAGTCGATATCGGTGTCGGCATTCCACTGCGCGGCCACGGCCTGGGCGTAGAGGTCGGAGGCGCTGTCGGTCCAGACCTGCAGCTTGTCGCTGAGCCGGAAATGGAAGGCCGGCGCCCCGGCTTCCACCTGCGCGCCACGCGCGGCCAGGCCCCAGAAAGGCTGGGCCTGCGCGGCCACGGCACCGTCGCCCGAGCGCGCATCGCTGCGGCCCGTCTGCGCCGCGCCGCGCCAGCGCCCGGCCTGGGCGCCGCCGCGCGCCACGATGGCCATGGCCTGTGCTGCGTCCACGCCATCCTCCCAGCGCAGGCCATGGCCCTGGTCGCTGCACCAGCCCGACAGCTGGGCCTGCCAGCCCGGCGCGCTGCCGGTCACGCGCAGTTGCCCGCCCACGGACAGGGCGGCCAGCGCGTGCTTGACCAGCAGATGGGCGCCGGCATCGAAGCCCAGGCCCTGCAGGTCGATGACAGGCAGGGTGGAGGCGGGCTGGGTGGAGGCGGGCAGGGCGCCGCTGTCGGAATCAGGCATGGCCATGGCGCGTATCAGTAACGGTAGTCCTGCACGGTGATGCGGCCTTCGGCGTCGTAGAAGGCCTCGTCCGTCACCGCGCGCTCCAGCAGGCCGTAGCCCGTGCCGCGGCCCGGGTGCCAGACCTTCAGGCCTTCCAGCTCCAGCAGCGGGCGCACGGCCGCGTCGTCCCAGGACATGGCCAGCAGGATGTCGCGGAAGGCGGCGGCACGCCCGGCATCGATGTGCGGGCCGGCCGTCATGTTGCAGTGGTCGAAGGCGCCCGAGGTGGCCAGCACGCGCGTGCCGCCGGCCGGCAGCGTGCCTTCGCGCGCAAAGGCCAGGTAGTTCTTGCCCACCATCCATGAAGCCTGTATCTCGCCGGCCACCATGGCGGCGGCGGCCAGGCGCTCGCCGCCGATGTGGTCGCCGTGCTTGCCGCCCAGCACGTCAAAGCGGCGTGCCGTGTAGTCGCGCCCGGCCACCAGCCCTTGCTGGCGCAGATGGTCCAGCGGGATCAGCGTGGCCTGGGGCGAATCCACGGCACCGAAGCCCACGGTCTTGCCGCGCAGGTCCTGCACGCTCTGGATGGGGCTGTCTGCGGGCACGACCAGCAGCGAATGCAGGTCCAGGTCGGTATCGCGCATGGCGATGGACTCCACGCGCAGGCCGCGCGCGCGGGCCATGCGGTCGGCGCGCACAAAGGCCAGCGGCGAGTTCCAGGCCAGGTGCACATCGCCTGCCATCAACGCCTCGGTCAGCGACTCGTAGTTGGAATAGAGAACGTAGTCGAAGTAGTAGCCGCGCTCGATGAAATACGCCTTGAAGCCTTCCCAGATGGTGATCACCTTGGGGGCGTAGGCCACGGCGCCGAGCTTGATCACGGGGGCGGTTGTCGTCATGCGGAAGTCCTTTGCTGGATGGGGGAGGAGGGGTGAAGCGATCGACGGGTTCTGCCGTTCAGGCTCAGGCGGCGGCGTCGCACATGCCTTTGCCCAGCATGTCGTAGATCACATCGGTGGTGGGCGCCATGACCGAGGCGGCGCGCGCATCGCGGAACAGGCGCTCTATGCCCAGCTCCTTGCGGAAGGCGGCGCCGCCGCACACGCGCATGGCAATGTCGGTCACTTCCAGTGCGGCCTCGGCGGCTGCGGCCTTGCTCTGCAGCAGGCGGGTGCGCGCATCGGCCCGGGCCGCCTGCACGGCGGCCACGGTATCGTCGCGCAGCAGGCGGGCCTGCTCCAGGCGCAGCTGGGCACGGGCCAGGTAGGCGCGGATGGTGGGCAGGTCGGCCAGCGAGCTGCCGCTTTCCGCAAAGCGCGTGCCCGCCACATGGGCCACGGCGCGGCGCAGCGCGCCCTGCATCAGGCCGATGGACGTGGTGGCGATCAGCGTGGGAAAGAAGGGCATCAGATAGCGGCCCTTCACGGCCTCGCCCTCGCCGTCGGCGCCCAGCATGCGGGCGCGTGGAACGCCCACGTTGCGTGCCTCGATGGGCGAGGACGCATTGCCGCGCAGCCCCATGCCGTTGAAGCGTCCGGGAATGGACAGGCCCGGCAGCCGGCTGTCCACCAGCCACAGCGTATTGCCCTCGCCCTGCGTGGCGCGCGAGATCCAGACATAGGAATCGGCCTCGCCGGCCGACGTGATCATGCTCTTGAGCGCGTTCAGGTGGATGACATCTTCAGCGGCGGTCGCCGTGCCCGTCGGCGCCCAGATATGGCTGCGCGAGCCGGCTTCGGACACGGCCAGCGTGGTGAGGTGGCGGCCGGCCGCGATCTCGCGGCGCACAGGGTCGTCGGCAAAGGGTTCGATCAGCGCCACGCCGCAGTAGTGCATGGTCAGCACCATGGCCGTGCAGGGGCAGTCCTGGGCAATGCGCTCGACGACCTGCACCGCTTCGGCCAGGCCCTTGCCCAGGCCGCCCACCTCGCTGGCGCTGATCAGGCCCAGCAGGCCGGCTGCCGCCAGTGCATCCAGCGCGGCGCGCGGGTAGCGCGCCTGCTCGTCGATCTGCGCGGCCTGGGGCGCGATGATGTCGCGCATGAGGGGTTCGAGTTGCTTCAAAACTTCCATCTGGGTTCACCGTAGGCATGCCCATGACCGCCTGCCGGGAGGCTGTTGCTGGAAGTCTGGGGAAATGCTGGGGCGCCGCGATGGCCGCTGGACGCGCCTGCCGCATGCAGACCTGCAATGGCGGATGGGCTAGGGAAAGAATGCAGGCGATTATGCGCCGGGTGCACTACGGCTTCGCGCAACGGACGCCTTGCTCGGGCACCATGGCTGGTGTGTGCTTGATCCCGGTCAAGGTGGCGGGAGAACGCTGCGTCGCCACAGCACATTCACGCACGCATGCAGGCAGGCACGCATTCACGCAGGCTCGAAAGCTTGAACGCCTGGGCCCTAGGCCCTGGCAAGCCCCATGGCCAGCGCCTGTGCTGACCCCATCGGCTTGGCAAAGAAGTAGCCCTGGGCCAGATCCACGCCAAGGCTTGCCAGCGCATTGAATTCCTCTGCAGTCTCCACACCTTCGGCGACCACCACGCTTCCTATTTCGTGCGCGAAACTCGTGAGCCCCTTGGCGAGCGCACGGCGGCTGCGGTCGGTATCGACGTCGTGCGTGATGCTCATGTCCAGCTTGATCATGTCCGGTTGAAGATGCAGGATGTGCCGCATGCTGGAGTAGCCGGCACCGGCATCGTCGACTGCCAAGGTCGCGCCCCGGCGCCGCAGCGGAGCCAGTGCATCGGCCAAAGCCCTGTAGTCATCCACGGCGGCATGCTCCGTGATTTCCAGCGTCACGCGCGACAGATCCTGGTCCGAACCCAGAAGCCGGGGCAGCTGCCCCGACTGGATCAGCTGCGGCGAGCAGTTGACTGCGAGCAGCCAATCGGTTGGCAGGCGACCGAGCGCGCCAAGCGCCGTGTCGATTGCATGGCGCTCCAGCTCCAGCCCCAGGCCGACTTCGTGCGCTGCCTTGAACCATTGGTCTGGCGGGCGAAATGGCTCCAGGTCAAAGCGCGACAAGCACTCAAAACCGTGCAGCTTGCCTGTCGCGATGGTGTATACGGGCTGAAATACAGGGCGCAGCGCATTTCCCTGCATGGCAAGGCGGATTTCGTTGGCCGCTTTGTCCCTTGCATGCTGGACCGCAGAAGTTGCACTGAAATGCAGTCCCAATAAATCGGAGAATGCCCGCAATAGCGACATATCGTGCTCACCCAGCGCGGGATTGGGCTGGTGGCTGAAGCAGCACAAGGTGCCGTACAGACGGTTGTCATCCAGGCGGATCGGTACGCTCAGGTGCGAGCCGATGGGAATGGTGTGCGTCTCCGGTATTCCCTGTGCAGCGGGTAAACGGGACGTGTCTGGAATCAACTGCGGCAATTCGCCATTGACCACCTTCTGGCAATAGCCCTCGTTCAATGGAATCTTCTGCTGCCGGAAAATCACACCGCCAGTGCTCTCGTCCACATGCTCCAGCACCCGATCCGCTTCGCGGAATCGGGCCACAAAGGCCACATCCATGCCCAGATGCCGCCGGACCACGGACAGCACACGGTCCACTCCATCCAGTTCAATGGCGAAAGCAAAAATTCTGCTCAAAGGTGCGAATGTGGATTTTCGAGGGGTCATTTCATTGATCTGCTCTATCAGATGTGTACGCACATTGAATGGGCACGCTGCTGGCGGATTGGCGGTCCTCAGTTCTGCCCGGCATGGCCGAGCGGCACGATATGCCGTTGATAACGGGAATGAATTATCGGTAGTCCGCTCCATTGGCAGGAACACGGCAAGGTTTGGGGTGCCGCGCCATCGCAAATCAGAACAGGGGGAGAGCAATGGCCCTAAGTATGCGCGGTTGAAGTGCGCAGGTCGAGTCCGTCTGTTCGGATTGACAATGGGAATGAAAAGCCAACGCGGGAACTTGCAAGTTCATTGCACCGCCTGGAACACCGGTCATGCCGCATGCCCCGGGCGTGACGGGTCCAGGTGCTCCATCGGTCACTGCCTGGCCGTATGGCGAATGCGGGCCAGGTACTGGCTGGGCGTCAGCCCCAGATGTTTGCGAAACGCGGCTCCCATGTGCGATTGATGGCTGAAGCCGCAATCGTGGGCGATACAGGCCAGCGAATCGGCATCCGCCCGCATCATGGAGCGGGCCGCCTGTATGCGGGTCTCCACAAGATAGGCATGCGGAGTCATGCCAAGCAGCTGGGAAAACTCACGCAGAAAACGCAGCGGGGTGCGACGGGTCATCCGGGCCAGCTGGGCAATGCTCAACGGCTGTGCAAACTCGGCCGCCATGCGCTCCAGAACCGGCCGATAGACCGGGCGCAATGCATCGATGCGCGGGATGGGCGCATGGGGCACATCCCTCGCATCGACGCATTGCCGGGCCATGAAGTGCAGGGCTGCCTGCTCTATTGCCAGGGTGTCCGTCTCGGGGCAAAGCAGCAGTTGCCGCAGCTGGTGCGCAATCTGCAAGGCGGCGCGCTGGCCAGGGTGTACAACGCGCCGGGCTTCGGTGTCAGGCACTGCGTCGTCCAGCCATTGCTCCCATTGCGCAGGGGTACAGCGAACCACCAGGTACTCGCCGCCCGTGGCCGATTCGGAAAACACATCCACCCCCGGTGGCGTGCGTGCCACCGTGCCGGGCCATGTGTCGAAGTCCACGCGGCGGTCGCTGCCAATGGCATGCACGCCTTGCTGGCGCTCCAGCGCAATGCCCAGCGAATGAAGGCGGGTCGGGTCATGGCTGCTGTAGGCCGCGCGGCCCAGCAGCTGCACCTCGAATCCCGGTAGTTCCTGAACTTTCATCACCCTGGTGCCTTGTGTCTTGAACTGAAATTTCTTGATAGACGGGAAACCGGGCGCTGCCCACACTGAAGGCATGAACGCAAACCACACGGAAATTCACCGCATCATCGGTCTCATCGGGGGCATGAGCTGGGAGTCCAGTGCCGAGTACTACCGGCTCATCAACCAGGGCGTGCGCGACCGGCTGGGTCCGCTGCGCTCTGCAAAACTGCTCATGTACAGCGTGGATTTTGGCCCTATCGAGCTGGCCCAGCATGAAGGCCGCTGGGATGACGCAGCCGCCTTGCTGGAAGATGCCGCGCGGCGGCTGCAGGATGGCGGGGCGGATGGGGTGCTGCTGTGCACCAACACCATGCACAAGCTGGCAGACCGCATTGCGGCAGCGGTGCGCATCCCTTTTCTGCACATTGCCGACCCGGTGGCCGATGCGGCCCGGGCGGCAGGCTACCGCAGGCTGGGGCTGCTGGGCACCCGCTTCACCATGGAGCAGCCCTTCATGCGCGAGCGCCTGCAGCAGCAGGGGCTGGAGGTGATGGTGCCGCAGGAGGCGGACCGCGCCGAAGTGCACCGCATCATCTACGAGGAACTGTGCGCAGGCCGGATACGGGAAGAGTCGCGGCGCACCTATCAGCGCATCATGGCGCAGCTGGCCGGGCAGGGCGCCCAGGCCATGGTGCTGGGCTGCACGGAAATCAGCCTGCTGGTGCAGCAGGCGCATTGCCCCGTGCCCGTGCTGGACACCACGGCCTTGCATGCCGAGGCTGCGGTGGACTTTGCATTGACGCCTTGAGGCGCCAAAACGACCCGGACTGAACCGGCCCGGACCCCTATCAGCGGCAGATGTGACCTGCAAGCGCACGCAAGCGGCCCACCTGCGGCAAGCAGATCATCCGTGGGGCCGCCCTGGCGCAAGCGGGGCGAGTTCCATCCGGTCCCGTCCCTTGCGCTTCGATGCATAGAGGGCCTCGTCGGCCTGCTTGAGCCAGTGGGACAGCTCTGTTCCGGGCTGGTCGAACAAGGCCGCACCGATGCTCAGGGACACGGGCTGCGGCGTCGCGAACATCGCGCGCGCCTGCTGCACGAACGCCTCGCGCAAGTCCTGGCCCAGCGCCTGCGCGGCCGTGCCGCAGACGTTGTGCAGCAGGATCACGAACTCATCCCCGCCCAGCCGCGCGGCCAGTGCGCCGCGAGGCAGCACGCTGCGGATGAGGTCGCTCAGCGTCATCAGCAGGCGGTCGCCGGCATCGTGGCCGTGCAGGTCATTGACCTGCTTGAAGTGGTCGATGTCGATCAGCAGCAGGGCGCCGGGGCGGGCCGGCGAGGCTTGTGCCAGCAGCGCCGGTGCGCGCAGATAGAGCGCGCGGCGGTTGTCCAGGGAGGTCAGCGGATCGCGGGCGGCAATCTGCGCGATGCGCTCCTCGCGGCGATGGCGCTCCGTCCCGGTCATGGACATGGCCAGCAGCATGATCGCCATCACGCCCTCCACCAGCGAGATCAGGATCACCGTGCCGCGGAAACTGCCCAGGTTGACGAAGGCGTCCAGCGCCACGGTCGATCCTGCCTTGGCGAGGTAGAACAGGCCGTGGGCCAGCAGCACGAAACTCAACTGCGCCGCGCCCATGCCCAGCGCGCCGCCATGCGGGCGCAGCAGCAGGCCGGCGCGCAAGGTGGTGATGGCGATCAGCAGCGACTGGATGCCCAGCATCGCCTTGGACCACCAGGGCCCGTCTGGCAGAAACAGCATGGCCAGCCAGACGACGGCCAGCAGCCACCAGAAGTGCGACAGCCGCACGCGCATGAATCCGGCGACCCCGGCCAGGAACAGCCAGTGGGCGGCGATCAGCAGGCCGTTGGGAAACCAGATGCCCAGCAGCACATGGCCGCTGGAACGCAGCAGGGCTAGCACGCAGCCCACGACGATGATGGCGAACCCCGCGCTCCACAGCAGCAGCGAGCGTTCGCGCACGCTGCTCCATTCCGCAGCCAGATACAGCGCCGAAGCGGCCGCCATGGCCGTGGTGAGAACGAGCAGGGTGAAGGGGTCGAGAGCCATGGGCGATGGAGGTATCGGCGCAGGCGCGCTCCTTGTGAGAGCCGCCAGACAAGGAGCAATGCGGCGACGGTCCGTGCCGTCGCGATGCAGTGGAGCAAAGCGAGCGGGGCGGATTGTCGCAGGAAGCGGGTTTTCAGGCTTGCCCGATCACCCGGCTGCAGCGATTCCGGCGTCGGCCGCGTTGCCAAGGCCACGTCGCGGAGGCGAACGCCGGGTCCTTGCACTGCGCAGGCATCCCGCCGCTCCAGACCATGGCGAAGCCGTCCTCACTGCTGGGCTGCGGGCTCTGTTGGAAGCCCGGGGCCTTGTGGAAGGCGGTGGATTTGCCGAGCTCGCTTGCCGGCAGGCTGATGAAGAGGGACCTGGTCATGCTGGACCAAGAGGAAGCGGCCACGGCTGCGCGCGGGGCCGTCCATGCACCTGCCGCTCCCCGCTTTGCCATGGTGGCCCGGGGGCGGCAAGGCGGGAGCACCGGGGCAAGATGCGCTATGGGGCGTCAACCGTGACCGGGGGAGCCGGCCCTGTCAGACGGCAACGGCGTGCAGGCGGGTATTGAAAAGCGGCCCTTGGGTGAAGGTCGCCAGGCGCTTGGCCAGCCACAGCACCGCCAGGTCCACCAGGGGTTCCACCAGCACGACGCACATGTAGGCAGCACCGAAGCTTGCCACCTCGGTCAAGGTTGCCAGGCTGGCACCGTGGCCGTAGATGGCCCAGAACGCGACCCACAGGACAATGCCGCCCTGGTAGGTGGTGGACAGGGCCAGGGCCTGCCTGTAGCTGATGTCCACATAGGCCGTGCCGGCGGGAATCAGCCGGCGCGCCAGTTGGTTCACCGCATACAGCGGCACCAGCAAGGTGGTGACGTTCATGCCGTACTGCGGCAGGTCGAAGGGGGCAAAGAACAGGCCCTGCACCAGCAGGCCGAACGCCAGGCCGATGGCCGCAGCTCCCGCGCCGAACATCAGCAGCAAGGTCGAGCCCAGGATCAGATGGACCTCGGACACGCCGACCGGCTCGTGCGGAAACACCTCGAAGAAGCTGAACACCAGCGCGGTGGTGATGACACTGCGGGCCAGCAGCGCGAGCCAGCCGCCGTTGTCGCGCAGGCTTTGCCGTGCCAGGGCGGCGGTCAG
The DNA here is from genome assembly GCF_055797465.1 of Delftia sp. PX-1. NCBI lineage: Bacteria > Pseudomonadati > Pseudomonadota > Betaproteobacteria > Burkholderiales > Comamonadaceae > Delftia > Delftia sp. PX-1. The sequence continues at coordinate 4,494,814 of NZ_CP184763.1, read as the reverse complement.
GCCGAAGGCCGCTGCGGCGGTGACATAACTGAGGGCGATTTTTTCGGGGCTGACGACGCCGGGTTCGATGTGCATGGGAGGTCCTGAACAGTCAAGGTCCGTTGCAGGGCGGGCGCCGGCTGCGCAACGGCAAAGGTATTGAGCATAGCCGTGGATGAATGGCTGCGCCATGCCTTGGCGCGGCAGATGCGTTTTCTGTCTAGGCTGCGCGGATGTACTCGGGTGATGCCGGGAGCAGCCATGCAGCGATTGCCGCTGTTGTCTGGATGCCGACAGCTCACTTCAAGGCGTTGTTGAGTCGCTGAAGCTCAAGTTGCTTGGCAGCACTGGCCTCGAGATTTGCACGCTCCTCGTCCAAATACCGATAAATGCTTTTGAGCTCAGTGATTTTCTTTCTGATTTCCAGCATTTTCTTTTCAATCAACTTGGCACCCTCGGCACAATCGATTGACTTGTTTCTCTGAGCGTCCAGAATTTCGCCTATTTCCGCAAGAGAAAATCCCATGCTTTGTGCGCGCTGGATAAATCCAAGATCCTGCAGGGTTTGTGGTGTGTAAACACGGTAATTGTTGTTTCGCCGCAATGGTGCGATAAGGCCGATCTTCTCGTAGTAGCGCAGGGTATGGCGGCTGGCGCCGCTGCGGACCTCGAGTTCGCCGATATTCATGAAAAAACGCTTGACTATAGAGTTGGGTCGACAGTCTACACTCGATTTTTCATCGTGCCAAGGAGCAGAAAAATGAGCGTGGAGTGCTTTGTTACGGGAGGGACCGGCTTCATCGGCCAGCATCTGGTGTCATGCCTGAGCGCAAAAGGTCACACGATTCGGGTGCTGATGCGTCGCCCGGAGCGCCTGGCGCAACTGCGGGAGCAGGTCGACAATCTGGGAGGTGTCGCAAACCGTGTCTTTGCCGTGGCTGGCGATCTGGAGCAGGAGAGCCTCGGCTTGAGTCTTTCCGATCGAGAGGCTTTGCGGCAGGCCGAAGTTGTGTTCCACCTGGGCGCCCACTTCGCGTGGGGCCTTTCAATGGAGCATTCGCGTGCAGTGAATGTGGAAGGTGCAAAGCGCGTGGCGTTGTTGGCAGCGCAGCAAGATAGCCGGCTGGTGATGATCGGCGGCTATATGCTGAAGAACAATGAACATCTGCAGCGCATCGGAATTGATCCCGGCCATCCGGAAAGGACTCATTGGCCTGCCGTCTATCGGCGTGTCGGCGCTTACGAGGGGAGCAAACTGGAGGCGCATTTCGCGACCCTGGAGTTCATGGCTGCCAAGGGAGGGAAAATGACCGTCGTGCACCCCGCAACGGTCTGTGGTCATAGCCGCACGGGACATATACCTTGCAGCCAGCCACTGGTGGATCTGATACGCAATCTGGCGGAGGGAAAACTGGCTGCAGTGCCCGGTAGCGCAGAGCACTGGTTGCCATTGGTCACTGTGGATTATCTGGTCGAGCTGGTTTCGGCTTGCGCTTTTGATCCTTCCATGGCCGGTCAGGAGCTCCTGGCGCTTGACGACCAAAGTCCCAACTTGCGAGAACTCCTGGCAGAGGTGGCACAACCTCTTGGAATAAAGTCCCCAAAGCATCATATTTCGCTCCGATTGCTGAAGTGGCTTTTGAGCATTCCTCCGGTCGCGCGGTTTTTGAATACGGATGCCGAAGCCCTGGACTTCATCCAGACTACGCGTTTTGACACAGCGGCGGTCGAGCAATTCGCCAAAAGGCACGGAATATCAAAGCCGGATATTCGTCAATCGTTACGGAATACTGCAATGTTCGTCAAATCATATTGCATGCCCAGTGAAAAAGTCCACTGACGTGTATTTTGCCGGGATGAATACTGAGAAACTATCAAGATGCATTGCACCTATGCAGGCACAGCCAAGAGCAGCCCTCCACTGCGCCCGTGGCACTCCATAATTGTCCTTTTCAGGTGTCGAGGCCGGCGCCGAGCATCCGTTTCGAGGAATCCGCTTCAGTGAATCAACAAGTCCATACAAGAATCGCTGTCCTGGGGCCCGGTGCGATCGGGACCACCGTCGCTGCTGCGTTGCACGAAGTCGGCCGCACGCCCATGCTTTGCGGCCGTACGCCGCGTGACAGCCTGGTGCTGCAAGGTAGCGGTGTTCGCATCGTTGTTCCCGGGCCGGTGAGAACGGATCCAGCACAGATTGCACGCCCGGTGGACCTCGTTTTTCTCGCGGTCAAAGCGACTCAGACCGCTGCCACTGCGCAATGGCTTGCGGCGTTGAGCGGCCCGCAAACCGTCGTGTGTGTCCTGCAAAACGGGGTCGAGCAGTTGGAGAGTGTCACTGCGCTGTGCCCTCAGGGGCGAGTCGTTCCTGCAGTCGTGTGGTTCCCTGCGCAGGCGCAATCCGATGGATCGGTGCTCCTGCGCAGCGATGCTCGGATCAGCCTGCCTGACGAAGCGGCCTCCCTCCTGGTTGCGCAGGCACTGCAAGGCTCCCGGTGTCTGGTAGACCTGGTTTCGAATTTCAGATCTCTGGCCTGGCAAAAGCTGCTGCAGAACGCGGCGGCCGGGCTCATGGCGCTCACGCATCGCCGCTCAGGCATGTACGGCCGGCACGACATCTCCAAGCTCACACTGGGCTATCTGCAGGAGTGCCTGGCCGTGGCACGCGCCGAAGGTGCTGAACTGGGCGATGAGGTCCCGCAGGCGATCCTCGACAAGTTCCAGGCATCCCCTGCCGACCTGGGCACGTCCATACTGGCGGATCGCGAAGCAGGCCGTCCGCTCGAATGGGATATCCGCAACGGCGTTATCGCGCGCCGCGGCCGGGCGCGCGGGGTTCCGACCCCGATCGGTGATGTCTTGGTGCCGCTTCTTGCTGCCGCGAGCGACGGCCCCGGCTGATCACCCATGCCTTGACGATAAGGCCTGTGATCACAGGTCTGCCATCCGCATTCAGCCTGAAACTGCCGGCAGCACCCCCCAATCCCAACCCTGCCGGCCGATTTTTCCGAAGCCGGGGACAATACCGGGTTCGCGGGTTTTTCCGGCTCGACCTGGGTCGAGGACGGGAATCGCTTGCGGAAGGAAGCTGCACTGGCGTTGAACCCGGACGCAGAAAACCCCAAGATCGGACGGCGGCGAGACCGCCGAGATGGCGCAGGTGCATGTGACGAAGAGGGATTGGTGGACAAGGGCCTGCCGCAGCCGCAGCGGTCGGCCCGTCAAACGCGATACCCGCCTGGTGGGCTGGCTGCTGGCCGTGGTGTTCGTGTCGGTATCGGCGGCCACGGTGTGGCAGTTGGTGGCTGCACGCCAGCGCACGCTGGCCGAGGTGGATACCGTCAACCGCAATCTGGCGCAGACGCTGAATACCTATTCCGAAGGCGTGATCACCCAAAGCTCCATGCTGCTGCTGGGCATTGCCGAAAGGCTGGAGCTGGATGGCGCCGGTGCCGCGCACCTGGAGCGCGTGCTGCATCTGGTCAACCGCCAGGAGCAGCTGCTGAACCAGCTCAACGAGCTGCTGGTCGTGGACGCGCAGGGGCGCTGGCTGATGTCGTCCAAGGGGACGTTTCCCCCAGGAACGCAAAGCGCGGACCGCGACTTCTTCACGCACCACCGCGACGACCCGTCGTCAGGCATCTACATCGGGCCGCCGATCCGCAGCCGCTCCACAAGCGAATGGGTGATCACCATCAGCCGGCGCTATACCGACAGCGAGGGTCAGTTTGCCGGCGTGGTCGTGGTGACGCTGGGTGTGGAAAATTTCCTGCGGCTGTTCGGCAAGATCGACATCGGCGAGCAGGGCGCCATTTCACTGAGCACGCCGGGCGGGCAACTGCTGGTGCGCCACCCCTTCCGTGAGCAGGACCTGGGCCGGGACTTCTCGCAGTCGCCCAATTTCCTGCGCCACTATGCGGGGGCGATGTCGGGCACGGCGTCGTTCCGCTCGGGCCTGGATGGCACGGAAAGAATCTATGCCTTCCTGCGCAGCGAGCGCTATCCGCTGGTGACCACGGTGGCCCTGGGCCGCGACGAGGCGCTCAGTTCCTGGCAGCGCCAGGCGCAACTGACGCTGGCCGTGGTGCTGGGGCTGTTTCTGGCGATTGCGCTGATCGGCTGGCGGCTGACGGCGGCGATGCGGCTGCGCTCGCGTGCCGAATGCTCCCTGGTCAGCGCGCGCGAGGAATTGCTGCAGGCCAACCGCCGGCTGGAGGTGCTGGCCACCCAGGACCAGCTCACGGGCCTGGCCAACCGGCGCCGCTTCGACGAGGTGCTGGAGCGCGAGGCACGGCGCGCCGTGCGCGAGGGCACGCCGCTGTCGCTGCTGCTGATCGATCTGGACCATTTCAAGGGCTACAACGACGCCTACGGCCATGTGGCGGGCGATGCCTGCCTGCAGACAGTGTGTCGCGCCCTGGCCCAGGCCGTGCAGCGGCCCGGCGACATGGCGGCGCGCTACGGCGGGGAGGAGCTGGCCGTGGTGCTTCCCAATACGGACCAGGCCGGCGGGCTGCAGGTGGCCGAGCGGCTGCGTGCGCGCATCGAGGGCCTGGGCCTGGAGCACCGCAGCAGCCGCTTCGGCCATGTGACGGCCAGCATCGGCGTGGCGACGGCGCAGTGCGGTGAGGCTGGCGCGACTCAAGGCGCTACACAAAGCGCTACACAAAGCGCTACACAAGGCACTACCCACGGCTCCAAAGGTGCCGCCGTGGCGCTGGTGGAAGCGGCCGACCGTGCGCTGTACCGCGCCAAGGCCGCAGGGCGCAACTGCGTGCAGGGCTGAATGGGGGTGGGTCTGCGCGCGCTCAGTCCGTGGGCGAGCGGTGGGCCACCACCTGCTGCTTGAGGTCGCCCAGCGCCTGGTACAGGTCGTTGCGGCTGGCCTGCGGCATGTCGCCGAACATGCCCATGACCCAGGACTCATGCGCCTTGGCCATGCGCGCAAAGGTCTTGCGGCCCAGTGGGGTGAGGTGCAGCACGGAGCTGCGCCGGTCGGACTCCACCTTGGTGCGCACCACCAGGCCCTCCTTCTCCAACTGGTCGGTGATGCCGGTGATGTTGCCGTTGGTCACCATCATGTGGCGCGACAGCTCGCCCATCTTCATACCCTCGGGCGCGCGCTGCAGCTGGGCCATGAGGTCGAAGCGGGGCAGGGTGGTGTCGAATTCGCTGCGCAGGCGGTTGCGGATCTCGCCTTCGATGAGGTTGCAGCAGGTGAGCATGCGCAGCCACAGGCGCAGCGCATGGTGGTCGTCGGGCGCGGCGCGCGACTCCAGGTCGGGAGCGTGGGTCATGGCTGGTTCTGCGGTGTGGGGGCGCTCAAGCCCATCTGCGCGAGGATGGCGCGCGTCAGCGGGCTGGCCGGGTCGTTCAGGGTGAGCACGATGTCGAAATGGTTGGTGCCGGGCATGGCCACGTACTGGCCTGACGATGGACCGGGGCCACAGCGCTGGTTCCAGGCGGCCAGGTAGTCGTCGCTCTGGCGCTTGAATTCATCGGTCTCGCTCTCGCCGTAGCTGACGATGAGCGGGCAGGCCGCGCCGTGCGGCAGGAGGGCGGGGCTGTTGCGAATGGCGTCCTGCTCGCTCAGGCGCATCCATTCGTTGATGTGGGTGTGCACCAGCGGGCGCAGGTCGAACAGGCCCGACAGCGGTGCGGCGCCGCGCACCACGTCCTCGGGCACGCCGTAGTCCGCATGCCAGCCGCCGGCCAGCAGCATGCCCGCCAGGTGGCCGCCGGCCGAGCTGCCGCAGACATGGATGCGGCCCGGGTCGCCGCCGTAGCGGGCGATGTGGGCATGCACCCAGGCCAGTGCGCGGCGTGTCTGGTCCACGATGCGGTCCAGCGTGACGGCGGGCGCCAGCGAATAGTTCAGGGCCACCACCACGGCGCCGGCGCGCGTGAAGGTGGGCGCCATGCTGCTGGAGTCGTCCTTGGACAGCAGCCGCCAGTACCCGCCATGGATGAAGAAGAGAACAGGGGCGCCTGCCGCCCCGGTTGCTGCCGGGAAAATGTCCAGCAGCTCGTCGGCATGCTCGCCATAGGCCACGTTCAGCGCGCAGGGCAGGCTCTGGCGCGCGGCCCGGCTGTCGTCGGCATAGGCCTTGATGATGGGGGTGATGTCGGGTACCGTCGCGCGGGCGTTGTACTGGACATCGAGTCCGGCGCGGTCGTAGTGACGGTAGAGTGCGGGCATTGGAACGGAGATGGCGCGAAATGGTTTGTATGGCAGGTATTGGTACAAGTCCCAGACTTGTTCTGCAAAATACTTTAAACCTAAACTAAGACCCGCGCCAACCGTTCCAGCCCTTACAGAGTTTCCCGTCCAGCGTGACGGAAGACTGCCTCACCACCGATTGCCATCCGCGCGGCCCGCGCAAGGAGCACAGCAGCATGCGTTTCCTCACCCCCTTCCTGGCCGCAGCGGCCCTGGCCCCTGCCTTTGTTCCCGCGCTCGCGCAGGCGGACACCATCAAGGTCGGTATCGCCAACGATATTTCCGGGCCGTTTGCCGCGCTGGGCGCCGAGGCGCGCGATGGCTTCAACCTCGCCATCAAGCAGTTGGGCAGCAAGCTGGGCGGCCAGCCGGCCGAGTTCCTGCAGACCGACATGGGCGGCAACCCCGACCAGGCGCGCCAGCTGGTCACGCGCTACATACAGCGCGACAAGGTGGATTTCTTCACCGGCCCCATCGGCTCCAACGTGGCCCTGGCCGTGGGCCCGGCGCTGTTCGGCGCCAAGGTGCCCTACCTGTCCAACAATCCCGGCCCCAGCCAGTTCGCGGGCGCGCAGTGCAATGCGTTCTGGTTCGGCACGTCCTACCAGAACGATGCCTTCCACGAGGCAGCCGGCAAGCTGGCGGCCGACCGTGGCTTCAAGAAGATGTTCATCATGGCGCCCGACTATCCGGCTGGCAAGGATGCGCTGGTCGGCTTCAAGCGCGGCTACAAGACCGCGCCCGGCGAAGAGGTCTACACCAAGCTGGGCCAGATCGACTACGCGGCCGAGCTGGCCCAGATCCGCGCGGCCAAGCCCGATGCGGTCTACATCTTCCTGCCGGGCGGCATGGGCATCAACTTCGTCAAGCAGTTCGTGTCCACGGGGCTGTCGCAAAGCGTCAAGCTGATCGGCCCGGGCTTCTCGGCCGACGAGGACGTGATCCAGGCCGTGGGCGAGCCCATGCTGGGCATGGTCAACACCGCGCAGTGGGCGCATGACCTGGACGTGCCGCAGAACAAGGCCTTCGTCGAGGCCTTCCGCAAGGAGTACAAGGGCCGCAACCCCTCGGTCTACGCGGCCCAGGCGTATGACGTGATCATGGCCATGGATGCGGCCGTCAAGCAGGCCGGCGGCAAGGCCTCGGACCGCCAGGCCATCGTCAAGGCGCTGGAGAAGGCCGACTACGCCTCGGTGCGCGGCCCCTTCACGTACGGCAAGAACCACTACCCCATCCAGGCCTACTACCAGCGCGTGATCGAGAAGGATGGCAGCGGCCGCATCACCAACAAGCTGGTGGGCAAGGTGTTCGATAAATATCAGGACGTCTACGTCAACGACTGCAAGATGTGACCCCGCCGCCGCGCCCCCGTCGGGCGCGGCGTGCCTTGATCTTGATTTTCAAAGCCGGATGATTTGTTGACCGCGCGCGGGCCGATGCGCCTGCGGCAGGGGGCGTGTGGATGACGTGGACGCTGCTCTTGGAGCAATTGCTCAATGGCCTGCAGTTCGGGCTGATGCTGTTTCTGATCGCGGCCGGGCTGACCCTGGTGTTCGGCATCATGGACATCATGAACCTGGCCCATGGCTCGCTGTACATGGCGGGCGCCTATGTGGCGGCCGAGACCATGCAGCGCACGGGCTCGTTCACCGTGGCCGTGCTGGTGGCGGCCGTGGCTACGGGCGTGGCGGGTGTGGTGCTGGAGCTGGTGCTGATACGGCGCCTTGCCGTGCGTGACCATCTGGCCCAGGTGCTGGGCAGCTATGCGGTCATCCTCATTGCCAATGACCTGGTCAAGATGGTCTGGGGCCCGGCGCCGGTGATGCTGAACATGCCGGCCGCGCTGTCGGGGCCCGTGCAGTTGCTGCCCGATCTCATGTACCCGGCCTACCGGCTGATGATCATCGTCTTCGGCCTGGCCGCCGCGCTGGGCCTGTACTGGTTCGTGACGCGCACGCGCGCCGGCGTGCTGGTGCGGGCAGGCGCCTCCAACCGCCAGATGGCCACGCTGATGGGCGTGCGCGTGCCGCTGCTGTTCCTGGGCGTGTTCACGCTGGGCGCCATGCTGGCGGCGGTGGCGGGCGCGCTGCTGGGGCCCATCACTTCGGTGCAGGTCGGCATGGGTGAGGAGATCCTCATCCTGGTGCTGGTGTGCATCGTCATCGGCGGCATAGGCTCCATACGCGGCGCCCTGGTGGGCGCCTTGCTGGTGGGCATGGTGGACACGGCGGGGCGGGCCTTCCTGCCCATGCTGCTGCGCCAGGTGTTCTCCCCGGCCGTGGCATCCAGCGTGGGGCCCACGCTGGCGGCGATTTCCATCTACGTGCTGATGGCGGTGGTGCTGGTGTACCGTCCTTCCGGCCTTTTCCCTGCGCGAGGCTGAGCATGGAACACAGCAGATTCCGCGGCACATTCGTCTGGACCGCGCTGGCCCTGCTGGCGCTGGCGGTTTTTCCGCTGGTGGCGCCTGCACTGGGGCTGGATTTCTACATCTCCTTCGTGCGCCGGGTGCTGATCTACGCGCTGGCCGCCACCAGCCTGAACCTCATCCTGGGCTATGGCGGCATGGTGGCGCTGGGGCATGCGGCCTTCTTCGGTGCGGGGGCCTATGCGGTGGGCATCCTGGCGATGAATGGCGTCACCTCGGCCCTGGTCGCCTGGCCGGCCGCCGCGCTGCTGGCGGGGCTGCTGGCCGCCGCCACGGGCGCCGTGTCGCTGCGCACGCGCGGCGTGTACTTCATCATGATCACGCTGGCCTTTGCGCAGATGCTGTTCTATATCTTCATCTCGCTGCGCCAGTACGGCGGCGAGGACGGGCTGAACCTGCCCGGCCATTCCGTGCTGCCCGGGCTGGACCTGGGCCACGACGTTTCTTTCTACTACGTGGTGCTGGCGCTGTTCGCGGTGCTGATGGCCTTGTTCGGCCGGCTGGTGGATTCGCGCTTCGGCAAGGCGCTGCAGGGCGTGCGCGAGAACGAGTCGCGCATGGAGTCGCTGGGCTACCCGGTCTACCGCCTGAAGCTCGTGGCCTTCGTTCTCAGCGGCGCGGTGGCGGGGCTGGCGGGCGCGCTGCTGGCCAACCACAACCTGTTCATCTCGCCCAGCCTCATGCACTGGACCCAGTCGGCCAACCTGCTGATCATGGTGCTGGTGGGGGGCGTGGGCCTGCGCTGGGGCGGCGTGGCCGGCGCCGTCGTCATGCTGACGCTGGAGGAAGTGCTTCGCATGTGGACCGAGTACTGGCACCTGCCGCTGGGCCTGCTGCTGCTGTGCGTGGTGTTCGGCGCGCCACGCGGCCTGACGGGCCTGTGGTCCGCACGCGGGAGGCAGGCATGAGCGGCGCGGCCACACCTATCTCCATCCCCACCCCGGCCCTGGAGGCCAAGGGCCTGGTGCGCCGCTTTGGCGCGCTGCTGGCCACCGACCATGTCTCGCTGTCGCTGGCGCCTGGCGAGATCCATGCGCTGATCGGCCCCAATGGCGCGGGCAAGTCCACGCTCATCCATCTGCTGTCGGGCACGCTGGCGGCCGACGCCGGCACCCTGGCACTGGCCGGGCGCGACGTGAGCGCGCTCAACGCCCACCAGCGCGTGGCGGCGGGGCTGTCGCGGTCGTTCCAGATCACCAACATCTTCAAGCAGTCCAGCGTGCTGGACAACCTGGTGCTGGCCGTGCAGGCGCATGCCGGCAGCAGTTTCCGCTTCTGGCGCCCGCGCGCGGCCGAGGCTGCGCTCTACGAGCAGGCCCGAGAGCTGGCGCGCGAATGCGCCATTGGCGCCAGCCTGCTGCAGCGCCCCGCAGGCACGCTGCCGCATGGCGAGCAGCGCAAGCTGGAGTTCGCGCTGGCCCTGGCCGCGCGGCCCGGCGTGCTGCTGCTGGACGAACCCATGGCCGGCATGGGGCCTGATGAAACACTGCGCCTGACCGAGCTGATCGAATCCCTGCGCGGCCGCGCCGCCATGCTGCTGGTGGAGCACGACATGCAGGCCGTGTTCCGCCTGGCCGACCGCATCTCCGTGCTGGTCTACGGCCGCATCATCGCCACCGGCACGCCCGACGAGATACGTGGCAACGCCGATGTGCGCCAGGCCTACCTGGGAGACGAAGAAGTGAAGGAGGGCGCGTGATGCTCGAAATGCAGGCCGTGCAAAGCGGCTACGGACCCAGCCAGGTGCTGTTCGGCGTGGACCTGCGCATCGAGGCAGGCCAGGTCGTCACCCTGCTGGGCCGCAACGGCATGGGCAAGACCACGCTGCTTCGCACGCTGCTGGGCCAACTGCCGCTGCGCGCTGGCCGCATGGTGTTTGCCGGGCAGGACATCGCCGGCTGGGCCACCGACCGCATCGCCCGCGCCGGCGTGGCCATCGTGCCCGAAGGCCGCCAGTGCTTTCCCAACCTCACGGTGCGCGAGCACCTGACGGCCTTTGTGGCCCATCGCAATTCGGGCAGCCCCGGCGCGGCAGAGCCCTGGTCGCCCGAGCGCGTGTTCGCCCTGTTCCCCCGCCTGGGCGAGCGTGCCTCCAACATGGGCAACCAACTGTCGGGCGGTGAACAGCAAATGCTGGCCATAGGCCGCGCCCTGGTCACCAACCCGCGCCTGCTCATCCTGGACGAAGCCACCGAGGGCCTGGCCCCCCGCATCCGCGAAGAGATCTGGTCCTGCCTGGCCCAGCTGCGCGCCGCTGGCCAGACCATCCTGGTCATCGACAAATACGTGGAGCGCCTGCTGGGCCTGGCCGACCGCCACCTCATTCTGGAGCGCGGCAAGGTCGTGTGGAGCGGAGACTCGGCCGCGCTGGATGGGGACAGAGCGCTGTGGGAACGGTATTTGGGAGTGTGAGCACGCGCAATGCATTCGCAGTTCAAGGCGAAATTCAAGACGCGATGGAGGGTTGAATGGCATTGAAGATCAATGGGTGGCATGCCATTCAAATACATGCCTGTATCCAAGATGGGAAATTGCTTACATTTACAGGATGTATCTGACCCTGCATTTGATTGCCCTATAGCCATCGGCTTGTCTATGATCCCCGCTCATCAAGAGACGGGAGGCCGCCCCCAGGGCGGTTCATACAATGACACGCCGAGTCACCATCCATACGCCATTGGGCGATGAACTGCATTTCCGTGAATTGCGCGGCCAGGAAAACATCAGCCAGCTTTTCAGCCTCGATGTGGAAATGCTCAGCGAAAACGAAAGCATCGATCCCAAGGCCCTATTGGGCAAAAACGCCACCATAGAAATAGAAACCCAGGGCGGCGGCAGGCGCTTCATCGACGGCATCGTCACCCGCTTCGGCATGCAGGGCCAGGACCATCGCCACTACGCCTACAAGGCGCGCCTGAGCCCCTGGCTGTGGCTGGCCACGCGCAAGAGCGACTTTCGCATCTTCCAGAACCTCAACGTGCCCGACATCATCGAGCAGGTATTGGGCGTCTATGGCCATCCAATGCAAAGGAAACTCACGCGCGCCTATCGCAGTTGGGATTACTGCGTGCAATACAACGAAAGCGATTGCGACTTCGTCTCGCGATTGATGGAACACGAAGGCATCTACTATTTCTTCGAGCACGCATCGGGCCAGCACACCCTGGTGCTGTGCGACGACATCATTGCCTCGCATGGCGCATTGCCCGGTGGTGAATCCATTCCCTTCTATCCCCCGGAAAAAGCCGCCGCAGGCGATCAGGAAAACATCCACGCCTGGCAGCTGGAGCAGGAAATCAAGCCGGGCCGCCATTACATCGACGACTACGACTTCAAAAAGCCCCGGGCCGAACTGTCCCACATGCGCCGCGATCCACCGGGCCATGCGCACGACGGCCATGAAACCTACGAATGGCCGGGCGGCTACACGGAGTACGGTGATGGAGATGCCTACAACCGCGTGCGACTGAAGCAAGGCCTCACGGGCCACAGCCGGGTGCGGGGCCAGTCCTGCCACCGGGCGCTGGCCACGGGCTACACCTTCAGCCTCTACAACTACCCGCGCGGCGACCAGAACCGGCAGTACCTGATCACGGGCCTGAGCTACCACCTCAAGGAGAATCCCCGCGTCAGTGCCGTGGCCCCGGGCGCCAAGGGCAGCGCCGCCGAAGACGGCTCCTTCCAGCGCTACGAACTGCAGGCCCAGCCCACCAGCCTGGCCTTCACGCCGCCGCGCACCACGCCCAAGCCGCGCACCACGGGCCCGCAGACTGCCGTCGTCGTGGGTCCGGCCGGAGAGGAAATCTGGACCGACGAATACGGCCGCATCAAGGTGCAGTTCCACTGGGACCGGCTGGGCAGCAAGGACCAGAACTCCAGCTGCTGGATCCGCGTGGCCACCAACTGGGCAGGACCAGGCTTTGGCGCCATCTCCATCCCGCGCATAGGGCACGAGGTGGTGGTGGACTTCCTCAACGGCGACCCGGACTATCCCATCGTCACGGGCTGCGTCTACAACGCGGCCAACATGCCGCCCTGGGCGCTGCCGGCCAACGCCACGCAATCGGGCATCAAGACCCGATCGAGCAAGGGCGGTGCCGCAGGCGCGGGCATGAAGAACGGCCCGGGCGACGCCAACGCCATCCGCTTCGAGGACAAGGCCGGGCAAGAACAGCTGTGGCTGCATGCGCAAAAGGACCAGCTCACCGAGGTCGAGAACGACGAGGACAAATGGGTGGGCAACGACCGGCGCAAGACCATCGACCGGGACGAGACCAGCGTCATCCACCGCGACCGCACCGAGACCGTGGACCGTGACGAGACCATCACCGTGCACAACAACCGCACGGAGCGGGTGGACCATAACGAGAAGATCAGCATCGGCGACAACCGCAATGAAGACGTTGGCATCGACGAGAACATCTCCATCGGCAAGAACCGCAGCAAGACCATCGGCAAGACCGAGACCGACAAGATAGGCCAGAACTGGCACGTCACGGTCGGCCTGCTCAAGACCCAGACCATAGGCATGGCCTACATGCAGAACGTGGGTGGGATGAAGATGATGAACATCGGCGTCAACTACATGGAAAACATCGGCGTGGCCATGCAGACCCATGTGGGCATGAACCAGAGCCTCACCGTGGGGCAGGAGCGCCAGGTCAAGGTCGGCAGCAAGCAAAGCACCGAAGTGGGCTCGAAGTATTCGCTGACCGTGGGAGGCGGAGGTGGCGGCGGCGCGGGAGGTGGCGCCGGTGGCGGCATGGCCATGAACATCACGGCGCCCGGTGGGGGCGATGGCGGCGGCGGTGGGGGCGCAGGCGGAGGTGGCAAGGCCTCGCAGCTCACCATGGATGGACAAAGCATCCAGCTCAATGCCGCCAAGATCCGGCTCGAAGCCCAGCAGGAAATCCTGCTGACCTGCGGCAAAAGCACCATCCGCATCACGCCCGGCGACATCCAGATCCTCTCGCCCATGGACCGGCTCAACTGCTGAGGCCCGCATGTCCTGCAGCCCCTGCATTCCCCGCATCTTCCGCATCCGCCGTCCCGTTCTCTCTCACCTCTCCAGGAGCAGCCTCGCATGAGTGGCCAACCCGCAGCCCGCATCACCGACAGCGTCGTCAAGGGCAAGATCGTCACCGGCTCGCGCACCGTGCTCATCGGCAGCCAGGGGGGCCTGGCCTGCTCCGTCTGCCCGGGCGGCATCACCGTCAGCTCCCCCGTCAACCCCCAGCTGGGCGCCAAGGTCCTGCTGGGCGCACAAGACCTGGACTTCGCCTTGCCATCGGCTGCGCTGCCCGTGGCCTGGCAGCGCCAGTACAGCAGCTACGTCAACCCCGAGCACGGCGCGGCCTGCGGCCTGCTGGGCCATGGCTGGCACCTGCTGCAGGAGCTCAACATCCGCCTGCAGGAAGAGGCCACCTTGCTGCTGGACGCCAGCGGCCGCGTCATCACCTTCGACCAGCCTCTGGCCCCGGGCGGCCAGCTGCACAGTGCCAGCGAAGACATCTGGCTGCTGCGCGGCGGCAGCCCGGAGCCGGACGGCGGCACAGCGCCCTGGGCTGCGAACCCGCGCTGGTCGCATGTGGAGGCGGCGCTGGCGTGCAATCCCGAGGCCATCCTGGCCTTCAGCGGCGATGGCGACACCCTCTGGGGCTTTGGCCCCCCGCCCGGTGAGTCGGTCGATGGCCCCTGGCGCCTCATGGCCCAGATCGACCGCTTCGGACGCCGCCAGCTCTACCACTACAGCGACGGCAAGACCACGGCCCCAGACGTCAACGGCAGTCCGGAACCGCTGCCCGCAGGCCGCCTGGTCTCGCTGAGCGACGGTACAGGCCGGCGCTACCGGCTGCTGCACCAGCGCATCCATGGCGGCAGCGACGCGCAGGGACTGAACGGACTGTGGGGAACCGACGACGGCTGGCGAGTCACAGGCGTGGATCTGGTGCAGGACCCGATGCATCCCCTGTCCACCCCCATCGCCCTCGTGCGCTACGGCTACAGCAGCGCAGGCGACCTCATCACCGTCCACGACCGCGCAGGCCAGCTCGTGCGCGAATTCGAATGGGACCACCACCGCATCAGCGCCCACCGCCATGCCAGCGGACCCTGGCACCGCTACCGCTACGAGAGCGCCCAGCCCGGCGCCCGCGTCATCGAACACAGCAACCAGGAAGGGCTGTCCTACCGCTTCGACTACCTCAGCCAACCGCCGGGCCCGGACGGCCAGCCGCGCGCGGCCACCCGCGTCAGCGACAGCCTGGATCGCATCGAGACCTACTACTTCGAAGGCGCAGCGGGCCTGTCGCGCCTCATCGCCCACCACAAGGCCGACGGCAGCCGCTGGCTGCAGGCCTACGACAGCTTCGGCCGCCTGGCCTCGCGCACCGACCCGCTGGGCCGCAGCGTCCACCTCAGGCGCGACGGCCAGGGCCGGCTCATCGGCGTGCAACTGCCCGATGGGCGCAGCACCCAGCAGGAACACGACGAAGCCACGGGCCGCCTGCTCGCCTCCACCGACCCGGCAGGCGCCACCACCGGCTACCAATACGACGCCTGGGGACGCCTCACCCAGATCACCCAGGCCGACGGCAGCACCGAGCGCTACCACTACCCCGACCCCCAGGAAGCGCCGCTCACCTGCGACAGCCCCCGGCGCATCGAAGACGCCCAGGGCGGCAGCAAACAGCTGGCCTGGAGCGACGCGGGCCAACTGCTCAGCTACACCGACTGCTCGGGCCACAGCACGCACTACCACTACGACCGCTGGGGTGCGCTCATCGAAGTGGGCAACGCCCTGGGCCAGCGCCAACGCCACCAGCGCGACGGCCAGGGCCGCATCGTGGCCAGCGAACTGCCCAACGGCCAGATCGAGCGCTACCACTACGACAGCGCAGGCCATCTCACGCGCATCGAACCGGCCCAGCCCCCGCTCACCCCTCTCATGGGGGCACAAAGCCCTGCTGCACCGGCCGCCGACCCCAGCATCCACCTGCGCTACGACCTCTGGGGCAGGCTGGTCCAGCGAACACATGGCGGCCTCACCCTGGCCTTCGAATACGACAGCGCCGGCCGCCTCACGCGTCTCGTCAACGAAAACGGTGCGCAAAGCCGCTTTGCCTGGGACGCGCTGGACCGGCTCGTGCAGGAAGAAGGGTTTGACCAGCGGCTGCAGCGCTACCGCTGGGATGCGGCAGGCCAGCTCATGGAAGCCACGGACGGCAACGCTGCACGGCAAAGCAGCAGCCACTACCGCTGGGACGAAGGCGGCAGATTGGTCGAACGTCAGCTGCCCGCCACGGCCCATGCGCCGGCCCAGACCCACCGCTACGAATGGGATGCGGCCGGACGCCTCATGGCCGCCAGCGTCTGGCAGCACACCGTCGAGAACACCGCAGAGAACACCATCCAACTGCAAAGCCGCATAGCACTGGAACGCGATGCCCTGGGCCGCATCACGGCAGAAGTGCAGCAGCTGTACCGGCCCGGCAAGCACAGCAACGGGGGCGGCGGCGCAGACCAGATCGAATACGAACACCGCATCGCCCACAGCCTGGACGCGCTGGGCGCACGCCAGCACAGCCAGCTGCAAGGCCTGGGAAAGATCGCCTGGCTCACCTACGGCTCAGGCCATGTGCACGGACTGCAGCTCAACGGCGCCGGCCTCATCGACTTCGAACGCGACGCCCTGCACCGCGAAGTCCGCCGCAGCCTGCACCCACCCACCCCCGCAGCAGAAGCAGATGCAGACGCAGACGCACACCACCCCCTGCAGGTGCAACGCCAATGGGACAGCATGGGCCGCCTCACGGCCCTGGGCACCACAGGCCTGCAAAGCATGGAAGGCAGGGAACACCTCGTCCAGCCCCTCATCGGCCAGATCCTTGGCCGCCGCTACCACTACGACAGCCTGGGCCAGCTCGTTGCCATCGAACAGGCCGGCGCCCCGGGCCAGGCCGCACAACTGCTGCGCTACGGCTACGACAGCGCCGGGCGCCTCAGAGCGGCCACCGACAGCCAGGACCCCCAGACCACCGCCCGCTGGCAGATCGACCCTGCCGGCAACCGCCTGCCCGCACCGGGCGCACCGGGTCAAGCCAGCCCTCAGGACAGCTGGGCCGCCCAGGTCCACGCCCACTGGCGGCACACCGACTTCAACCTCATGGGCCTGGGCCACCTTGCAGGCCAGCGGCAAGGCCCCGTGCAGCGCTGGGAAGACAACCGCATCGGCTTCAGCGAAGACCGCGTCTGGCGCTACGACCCCTGCGGCAACCGCATCGCGCAAATGCATGCAGACCACAGCCAGCAGCAACTGCACTACGACGGAGCACACCAGCTCATCGCCGTGCGCAGCAGCCAGATCCAGGGCAACGCCGAGCAGTTGCGCCACCACAGCCGCTACACCTACGACGCCCTGGGCAGGCGCCTGAAGCAGCAGGTCGAAAGCGCGGACTCCACAGAATCCACCCGCACCCACTACTACGGCTGGGACGGCGACCGCCTCATCCACACCGAGCGCCTGCAGGGCGGCGATGACACGCGCCACATAGAACACACCATCTACGAACCCGGCAGCTTCACGCCCCTGGTGCGCCTGAGCACCACGGCCAGCGGCGACCCCCAAGACGAGCCCCACCTGCTGGTGCAAGCCATCGCCGCAGGCCTGCCTGACCCGGACGACCCCAACCACGCGCCGGCCCTGGCCCTGATGCAAACCATGCTCGACGCCATGCCGCGCGACATGCAGCAAGACGCGGCCCACCACCTGCGCCACACACTGGAGCACGGCCTGCCGCCCAGCGCCCAGGCCATGCTGGGCGAACAGGCCGAAAGCACCACCCGCCTGCTCAGCGGCATGCAGGCCAAACTGCAGGACCAGGAAAAAGAACAGCACGCCCGCATCGCCATCCACCACTACCACTGCGACCATCTGGGCACGCCCATGGCCCTGACCGACCAACGGGGGCTAGTCACCTGGGCGGCCAAGCTGGACCCTTGGGGCAATGTGCTGCAGGAGTACAACCCGCAAGGCATCCACCAAGCGATCCGGCTGCCAGGGCAGCACCATGACAGGGAAACGGGGCTGTATTACAACCGGCATCGGTATTACGATCCGGTGGTGGGGAGTTATGTGAATCAGGATCCGATTGGGTTGGCCGGAGGGGTTAACAAAAGTATATATGCGATAAATCCCATGATTTCCATGGATCCTTTGGGCTTGGCCCCCGTAAAAACGTGTGCAGAGAGAATTTTGAAAGCAGCGGAGAAATTAAATAATCAAGAAAGATACTCATACGCCTCGAATTATGGCTTTGGGTCAAAGAGAAATAAATGTAATCTCTTTGTTCATGAAGTGCTAGAAAATGCAGATGTCGAATCTCCCTCGCGCTACAGATTTGGAATTATCCCAAGAGGACCAGCAACTGCTGGAGATTGGGCAAATCCACAAAAAGCGATTCCCGGATTCGAAATTGTTACGTCTCCAAAGCCTGGTGATATTGTTGCGGTGGCATATCCATATGGGGACGCTACTGGGCATGTGGCAGTCGTGACAGGGAGTAGTACAACCATTGGCGCAGGCTCAGAAGACGGATCACATTCAACAGGTTGGCCATGGAATGGGGCATCGCCTAAAGGCAATCCAATATATAGAAGATGCAAAGATTGAGAAAGATGATGAAGACAGTAATTTACATAATAGCCGCAACGCTTGGTTTTCAAATAATATCTTTGCTAACTTTCTTGATGGCACCAATGAAAATTGATTTATCGGATATAGAGGGATTTAATTTATCTTATATTTTTAATAAACTGGGAAATCCAGACTATGATTTGAGTGTCAAAGATATACTGGGATGGCAAAGCCATCGTTATCTAATTCGTCAAAATGTCGAACTTAGGATAAAAGAATCGAACATTAAACCAACTGCTTTCCCTGCATCAATAAGTATTTCAAATACATTGGGGGAAGAAACTCATTATTTCAAGTTATCAAAACACTCAAGATCTGACGGAAATAACAATTTTATTAGAACGACCACCATAACCGTATGGCCATACGGTGATTTTCTAATAAGTAAAGAGATTGTTGAAAATAAAGATCACCAGTCACAGTGAGTCTCGATATGCGTGGATTGTTCAGCCCCATGGGTTATAACAAGATGGGGCCAAAACGCGTGCAGATCGCTTGGTCATGTTGGGTATCCACGACGAGCACACCATAAAAATGCTGCAGGAGATGCGCAAGTAACTGCAAAAGCAGGAGCGAGCGCGACAGGGCTCCGTAGCCATCCATCATTACAACTGCGACCATCTGGGCACGCCCATGGCCCTGACGGACCAGACCGGCCAAGTGGCCTGGGCCGCAAAGCTGGACCCCTGGGGCAATGTGCTGCAGGAGTACAACCCGCAAGGCATCCACCAGGCAATCCGGCTGCCGGGGCAGCACCATGAGGGGCTGTATTACAACCGGCATCGGTATTACGATCCGGTGGTGGGGAGTTATGTGAATCAGGATCCGATTGGGTTGGCAGGTGGGGTCAATAAGAATATTTATGTCAAAAATCCAAACAAAGGCATAGATCCACTAGGTTTGATGGAAGAGCTGAGTCATATATGGAATATCGGGCCATGGGATGCTCTTAGTACAAGATCTGATAATAAAGATGCCCTGTCTACAGCTCAGAGAAAATTTCCAAGAAATGAGTTGCACAATGGAAAGGGCGATGCATTCCGTCATTGTTATTGGTCTTGCATTATGAGCTTAAGGATGGGGGTAGACCAGGCGAAATCTGTTGGCGATACTCACGAGGAGTATGGAACAAAAGCAGGTCAAGCAAAAAAGGAGGAAATAATGGATTTGCACAACAATCAAAAAGGCAGAAATTGCTCGCTATCTTCAAAAACAAAAAATGACTGTGAAAATAAATGCCAAGATAGTCTTGATGATGGCAGTCTATGGTTTATAGATAAAGATTCTGGCGCGCTCACCACAAGCCAAGATTGGCAAATTCCATGAAAATTAAATTAACAGCAATTATTATTATTTCAATAATATTGAGTTGGTATTTCTTTAAAAAAGATGATTTTAGTTATTATATAAATAGAGATTACGATTTTGTTTGCATATTTCCGCCATATACGCCCAAATTATTTATTATTGAGGATTTGAAGAAATATTCAAATAATATAAAAGATAATATGAAATATAAAGAATCAATGGATGACGGAATTTTTACTTATTTCTTTATAAAAAATAAAGAAATAATTTCTTCTGGTGAAGAAATGGTGATAAATAATTCGATGGGTAAATATGGGTGTTTTGGTAAATAAAATATTACCATGATTTAATATTCCGTGGGATAAAGACTAGTGCCAAGTGGCATAGATTTTTCTTGGCTAATGCACTCATGCAGTTAAGCGAGACTTTTGATATTGCATCTATGCAAAGGTGGGTGTGCACGTCGATCTATAACATTTCAGCAGGCCGGTAACAGCGCTATCCACCACTACCACTGCCATTGCGGCCACTCGGGCACACCAATAGCCCTGACGGACCGGCGAGGGCCAGCCAAGCTGTATCCCTGGAGCAATGCGCTGCAGTAATACAACCCGCAGGGCATCCACAAGGCGATGCGGCTGCTTTGGGCACGCTTAAGACGCCGCCGTTGCTCGTTCAAATAGAACAAGGTATTGATTGTGGTAGATTATTCCCTTATCAAAAATATTGCTTTTGGCATAAAAAAATATGTAGAAAAACAGGAGATTCTACATCTTTCTTTCATGAGAACCCATAGTGATCTTGTGAAGCTATCAAATATAGAATTTCTTCCTCGCAGCGGATTTGTTTTTGATGAGGAGATGAATAAGTGGGAATTTAAAAAGCATGGATGTGGTTATGAGTTCTCTCATGAAGGTGCGGTTATTGATATAAATGATTATTTCCTGTCGAATGGAGATTTTTTTAGCGCAAATAGATTATTCTTCTATTTTGAATCGATTGGATTTAATTTCAAAAACCAATATGCTGATGATGCAATTAAATCAGCCTTGATTTATTTGGAATCTACAGGAGAGATCGTGAAGGTGCTGCCGACGGGGTATTATAAGTTACTTTCATCTTAATGCTGTCATTAATTTAATTGTTAATCTAGTTAATAAAGGGGATAAAATCTTATTGATTTTATAAAATGCATAACAAGCTCCAGGGCTACTCACAATCGGCGGGTAACAGGATAGGAAGATATTGAGATGCCTCGCTTGAAATATCCTGAAATGAGAATGGAATTGCTCGGATATTTGAGGAAACTCAAGGATTTGAAGTATCAGATGAAAGCCTGGGTGAATCAGGAATTTCCTGCAGACGTTCAATACGACCATCTTGATTTGGCCATACATTTCATTTTTGACGATACGGATCTTGGCAGTGATGCTCGTATGGCGATCGGTGAAATTCTTCTCGATGAGCAGGAGGCATCGCTGATGGGGCAGTTGGTGGATGCCATCAATGCCGTCTTTGAGGCGTACGGCACGGACATGCCGGAAAGCTTCAACATGCAAGTTGGCGAATGGACGAGAGTGGAGGCCTGTGCCGAAAGGGCGTTCGATTGTCTGGAGGGGAGCAACGCCGCTGGCTGCCCCGAGCCGCTGGATTGACACGGGCATGCCTGCCAGCCGACTAGCCGGGGCAAGGCCATGGCTGATCGTGATGTCCAGTCGGTGGTGAAGAGTACCGTAGCGTTTCCAGGTTCGTGGAACAGCAAGATGTTTTCCACTGGTAGCCCGTCCCCCAAACCTGCCGGACAATCCATGGAAACCGAGGCCCCGTTTCATGACAACTTCAACCCCCCTTCCCGAACCCGAATTGAGAGCCTTCGCCGCAGCGGCGGCCGAGCAGCAGCGATGCGCGGACTGCGCTGTGCTGTGGAGGCCGGGCTGGGAGTCCTTGTCGGGGGCGGACAAGACTTCGCATCTGCAGCAGGTTGGTGCGCTGGGCACGCCGGAGACGCGGGAACTGCTCGATGAATATCACCCACAGGGCACGAACCAGTGGTCACCGGATGCCCCCATCGCCCTGGGCTGGCACCCGTACAACCGCTGCACGCTCTGGCGCTGCCACCATTGCAATGCCGCCTTTCTGCGCTACACGGAATACGGCGGCTACTACCAGGACGATCGCATCCGGCCGCTGCTGGCGCATCTGATCGTCACGCCCGAGCAGGGCCGCGTCTGAGCGGCGCTGCTCGGCCGGCTCAGGTCCAGTCGAAGGTGAACAGCGCCGTGCGGCTTTCCGGCTCGTAGAACAGCAGGATGCTGTCCGCGCCCGTGGCGCACCAGTTGTAGCCGGCCACGTTGGCCACGTGGAAGAAGGGCTTGCCGTCGCGGGTGATGCGGATGCCGTCGTCTTCCAGTTCATCGCCCATGCCGGCGTTTTCCGCTTCGTCCAGCTGGAAGGCCGGGGGAATGGGCGGGTGGCTGGTCCAGTTGCCGTACCAGATGCCGCCGCCCAGGCTGTCCAGGTAGTCCTGCTCCACGGGCTCGCCCTTGCCGTAGCGCGAGTAGCTGGCCAAGCGGCCGTGCTCGGCGTAGTAGGCACTGGCCTTGGCGTGGCTGGCCAGCATTTCGTCGGTGTGCTCGCAGGCGTAGGCGTCCTTGGTGAACTGGCCGCCGTGCTGCGGCGCGCGCTGGAAGAAGCCTTCGTTGCCCAGGAAGCGGTAGCGGTTGTCGGGCGTCAGTTCCAGCGCAAACCAGTTGGGGGCGGTGAAGGCGTTGTGGTGGGCTTCGGTCTCATCGCCTATGCAGCCCTCGAAGGGCTCGACGGGGCACAGCATGTGGACCACGGTGCCGGCCAGTTCGGGCCGCATCAGGCCCAGGTCGATGGAGATCAGCGGCAGCAGGTGCTCTGCCAGCCAGGGCTGGTCGGCCACAAAGATGTCGGCGGCGGCGGGGAAGGGGGTGAGGCCCGGCTTCAGTTCGCGGACTTCGGTTGGCTGGGACAAGAGGGGCTCCTTGGCGGATAGAGGGGGTTGGGAATGCGGGGGGCGCTGCGGGCCGGGTGTCAGGTGATCTCGAAGATGTCCTGGTCCGATGCGGCTGCGCTCTCGTGATAGATGTCGTACAGGTACTGGGCCAGTTCGGCGTGGGTCACGTCGGCGGGGATGGCCAGCAGGGCAGGGGCACGCTTGCCGTCCGCGCCCACGTTGAAGCAGCGCCAGTGGGCGTCTGCCCGTTCGATGGCGATGATGCGGCCAAAGACATTGAAGCGGTATTTCTCCAAGCGGGTGTCTCCTGGTGAGCGGGCATCGTAACGGGAGCCGGTGGCATATCCGTGTTCTCCCCATGTCCGTGGTGGCGGTTTGTCCATATATTTCAAACCTAAACTATTCAGGCCTAAAGTGATTGGGCACTGTTGCTGAACCTGGGGCGCCTGCCGCCCGTCGAGAAAAGGGTTTGCGGTATGAAGATCGTCTGTATCGGTGGAGGTCCCGCCGGCCTGTACTTCGGCCTGCTGATGAAGCTGCAGGACCCCGCCAACGAGGTCACGGTGGTGGAGCGCAACCGGCCCTACGACACCTTTGGCTGGGGCGTGGTGTTCTCGGACGCCACCATGGACAACCTGCGCGAGGCCGATCCGGTGTCGGCCCGCACGATTGGTGACGCCTTCAACCACTGGGACGATATCGACATCCACTTCAAGGGACGGAGCCTGCGCAGCAGCGGCCATGGTTTCATCGGCATAGGCCGCAAGAAGCTGCTCAACATCCTGCAGGCGCGCTGCGAGGACGTGGGCGTGAAGCTGGTGTTCGAGAACTTCGTGCAGGACGACCAGGCGATGGCGCGCGAGTACGACGCCGACCTGGTCATCGCCTCGGACGGCATCAACAGCCAGGTGCGCACGCGCTATGCCGATACCTTTCGGCCCGATATCGACCAGCGCCGCTGCCGCTTCGTGTGGCTGGGCACGACCAAGGTGTTCGATGCCTTCACCTTCGCCTTCGTGCAGACCGAGCACGGCTGGTTCCAGGCCCATGCCTACCGCTATGAAGACGGCATGTCCACCTTCATCGTGGAGACGCCCGAGGAGACCTGGCAGGCCGCCCGCATAGAGCAGATGAGCCAGCAAGAGGGCATTGCCTATTGCGAGAAGCTGTTCGCCCCCTGGCTGGACGGCCATGCCCTGGTCAGCAATGCCACGCACCTGCGCGGCTCGGCCATCTGGATCCGCTTTCCGCGCGTGATCTGCAATACCTGGGTGCACTGGAATGCGCTGGACACGCTGCGCGGCCCGCGCAGCGTGCCCGTGGTGCTGATGGGCGATGCGGCGCACACGGCGCATTTCTCGATTGGCTCGGGCACCAAGCTGGCGCTGGAGGATGCGATCGAGCTGGCGCGCAGCCTGCGGTCTGCGGGGGGCATCGAGGCCGGCCTGCGCCACTACGAGGAGGTGCGTAGCGTGGAGGTGCTCAAGATCCAGAACGCGGCGCGCAATTCCACGGAATGGTTCGAGAACGTGGAGCGCTATGCGGGCCTGGAGCCGGAGCAGTTCGCCTATTCGCTGCTGACGCGCTCGCAGCGCATCTCGCACGAGAACCTGCGCCTGCGCGATGCCGCCTGGCTGCAGGGCTTCGAGCGCTGGATTGCCGAGCATGCGGGCGAGACCGTGCCCGAAGGCCGCCGCCCGCCCATGCCCATGCTCACGCCCTACCAGGCGCGCGGCCTGCGGCTGAAGAACCGCATCGTGGTCTCGCCCATGGCCATGTATTCCTGCACCGACGGCGTGCCTGGCGACTTCCACCTGGTGCACCTGGGCGCGCGCGCCATGGGCGGCGCGGGCCTGGTGATGGTGGAGATGACCTGCACCTCGCCCGACGCGCGCATCACGCCCGGCTGCCCCGGGCTGTGGAACGACGAGCAGGCGCAGGCCTTTGGGCGCATCGTTGATTTTGTGCACGCGCAGGGCGGGGCGCACATTGGTATGCAGCTGGGGCATGCGGGCCGCAAGGGTTCCACCCAACTGGGCTGGCAGCAGATCGACCATCCGCTGGAGCAGGGCAACTGGCCGCTGCTGTCGGCGTCGGCACTACCGTACTTGGAGGGGCTCTCGCAAGTGCCCCGCGCCATGACCCGCGCCGACATGGACCGCGTGCGCGAGGACTTCGTGGCCGCCACGCGGCGCGCCGCGGCAGCGGGATTTGACTGGCTGGAGCTGCACTGCGCGCACGGCTATCTGCTGTCCAGCTTCATCTCGCCGCTGACCAACCGGCGCGACGACGAATACGGCGGCAGCCTGGACAACCGCCTGCGCTTTCCGCTGGAGGTGTTCGAGGCGGTGCGTGCAGCCTGGCCGCAGGACCGGCCCATGTCGGTGCGCATCTCGGCCCATGACTGGGTGGAGGGCGGCATCACGCCCGACGATGCGGTGGAGATCGCACGCCGCTTCAAGGCGGCGGGCGCCGACATGATCGACTGCTCCTCGGGCCAGGTCAGCCCCGACCAGAAGCCGGTGTACGGCCGCATGTACCAGACGCCGTTTGCCGACCGCGTGCGCAACGAGGCCGGCATACCGACCATTGCCGTGGGCGCCATCTTCGAGGCCGACCATGCCAACGCCATCATCGCCTCGGGCCGGGCCGACCTGTGCGCGCTGGCGCGTCCGCACCTGGCCGATGCCGCCTGGACGCTGCGCGAGGCCGCACGCCTGGGCGCCCACGATGTGGACTGGCCGCCGCAGTACCAGCCCGGCAAGCGCCAGTTGGAAACCAACTTCGAACGCGCCGCCGCCATGGCGCAGTTGGACGCGAAATGAAACTACACCCCCTGAGTCGCTTCGCGCCTTCCCCCTCTCTCGCTTCGCGGGAGGGGGACGACACCGTCGGTGCGGGGCGGCCCTTCCTCGGCGTCCCTCGCTGTGTGGCGCGCCGGTTTCATAGGTTGCGGGTGGCTCGCATCGCCACGGGTGATTGAAATGACCATATCTTTGAATCTTCTTGAAGGGCGCCATGCCCTGGTGACGGGCGGGGCGCGCGGCATAGGCCTGGCCTGCGCGCGGGCGCTGCTGGCGCGCGGCGCGCGGGTCACTCTGCTGGGACGCGATGGTGCAGCGCTGGAGGCTGCCGTGCGCGAGCTGGGCGGCACGGCACCGGCAGCACAGATGGTGCAGTCCGTGCAGGCGGATATTGCCGACGAGGACTCGGTGCGCCAGGCCTTCGCGCAGGCCGAGGCGGCCTTCGGCCCCGTGCAGGTGCTGGTCAACAACGCAGGCCAGGCCAGCAGCCAGAAGTTCGAGCGCACCGATGCCGCACTGTGGCAGGCGATGCTGGCCGTCAACCTCACAGGCACCTTCCACTGCATGCAGGCCGCGCTGCCGGGCATGCTGTCTGCGCGCTGGGGCCGCATCATCAATGTGGCCAGCACGGCAGGGCTGATCGGCTATGCCTATGTCAGCGCCTATTGCGCGGCCAAGCATGGCGTGATCGGCCTCACGCGCTCGCTGGCGCTGGAGACCGCAGGCAAGGGCGTGACGGTGAACGCCGTCTGCCCCGGCTACACCGAGACCGACATCGTGCGCGGCGCCGTGGCCAACATCATGGACAAGACCGGCATGACTGCGGATGAGGCCCGCACCAGGCTGGCCGAACGCAACCCGCAGGGCCGCCTGGTCCAGCCCGAGGAAGTGGCCGAGACCGTGGCCTGGCTGGCCCTGCCGGCGTCCGCCTCGGTCAACGGCCAGTCCATTGCCGTCGATGGCGGCGAGGTGATGACCGGCTGAACCCGGTCCACCCCCGTTTTCTGAATTCTTGATGGAGACACCATGAGCACCCAGCCCGAAGAACACAGCATGAAGCACCACAAGCGCCCCCTGGCCGGCTACGAGGCCAGGACCTTTGTGTGGCAGGTATCGGCCGACGGCAAGATCGGCACCATCACCCTGAACCGGCCCGAGCGCAAGAACCCGCTGACCTTCGGCTCCTATGCCGAGCTGCGAGACCTGTTCCGCGCCCTGGTCTATGCCACCGACATCAAGGCCGTGGTGGTCACGGGCGCGGGCGGCAATTTCTGCTCGGGCGGCGATGTGCACGAGATCATCGGCCCGCTCACCAAGATGAGCATGCCCGAGCTGCTGGACTTCACGCGCATGACGGGCGACCTGATCAAGGCCATGCGCGCCTGCCCGCAGCCCATCGTGGCGGCCGTGGACGGCATCTGCGCGGGCGCGGGCGCCATGGTCGCGCTGGCGGCCGACATGCGCCTGGGCACGCCCGCGGCGCGCACGGCGTTTCTCTTCACCCGCGTAGGCCTGGCCGGTGCCGACATGGGCGCCTGCACGCTGCTGCCGCGCATGATCGGCCAGGGCCGCGCCTCCGAGCTGCTGTACACGGGCCGCGCCATGACGGCCGAGGAGGGCGCTGCCTGGGGCTTCTTCAATGCCCTGCATGGCGCCGAACAGATCGGCGAAGCCGCCCACGCGCTGGCCGCCCAGCTGGCCGCAGGCCCCACCTTTGCCCATGGCGTGACCAAGAAGCTGCTGCACCAGGAATGGAACATGGGCGTGGACGAGGCCATCGAGGCCGAAGCCGAGGCCCAGGCCATCTGCATGCAGACGCGCGACTTCCACCGCGCCTACGAGGCCTTCGTGGCCAAGCAAAAGCCTGTCTTCGAAGGAAACTGAAAATGCGTGATTCCTCCTGGCTGGACTGGCCTTTCTTCGACGACGCCCACCGCACGCTGGCGCATGAGGCCGACGCCTGGTGCGCCCAATCCCTGGGCGATGTGGACCACCACGATGCCGATGCGGCCTGCCGCCAACTGGTGAAGGCCCTGGGCCAGGCCGGATGGCTGCGCTATGCCGTGCCGTCCGGCCCCGGCGGCGCCTGGGGCGGGGCCTTGCCCGAGGTGGACTCGCGTGCGGTCTGCATCCTGCGCGAGACCCTGGCCCGCCATGAAGGCCTGGCCGACTTCGCCTTTGCCATGCAGGGGCTGGGCAGCGGTGCGATATCGCTCATGGGGTCGGAAGCGCTGCGCCAGCGCTACCTGCCGCGCGTGGCGCGTGGCGAAGCCATTGCAGCCTTTGCGCTGTCCGAGCCCGATGCCGGCTCCGACGTGGCCGCCATGGCCTGCGAGGCGCGGCTCGAAGGCGACCACTATGTGCTCAACGGTGCCAAGACCTGGATCTCCAACGGCGGCATTGCCGACTTCTACTGCGTGTTCGCCCGCACGGGCGAGGCGCCGGGGGCGCGCGGCATCAGCGCCTTCGTGGTCGATGCGGACACGCCGGGCTTCTCGATTGGCGAGCGCATCGAGCTGATCGCGCCGCACCCGCTGGCCACCATCTGCTTCGACAACTGCCGCATACCCGTGTCGCAGCGCCTGGGCGAGCCGGGGCAGGGCTTCAAGCTGGCCATGATGACGCTGGACATCTTCCGCGCCTCGGTGGCCGCCGCCGCACTGGGCTTTGCGCGCCGCGCGCTGGACGAAGGCCTGGCACGCGCGAAGTCGCGCCGCATGTTCGGGCAGACCCTGGGCGACCTGCAACTGACCCAGGCCGCGCTGGGCGACATGGACACGGCCATCGACGCATCGGCCCTGCTGACCTACCGGGCCGCCTGGATGCGCGATGTGAAGAAGACGCGCACCACGCGCGAGGCGGCCATGGCCAAGATGACGGCCACTGAATCGGCCCAGGCCGTGATCGACCGCGCGCTGCAGATGTTCGGCGGGGCGGGCGTGGTCTCGGGCATGCCGGTGGAGACGCTGTACCGCGAAATCCGCGCGCTGCGCATCTACGAGGGCGCGACCGAGGTGCAAAAACTCATCATCGCGCGCGAGCTGCTCAAGGCCTGAGCGGCAGGCTGCCCATTCAACGCAAAGCCAGGGAACATCGCATGCAAGCCTCCGCCCACATCGATACTTTCGCCCGGGACAACCTGCCGCCGCCCGACCAATGGCCCGAGTTCCTGCTCGACGGCCCGGACGTGGCCTATCCCGAACGCCTGAACTGCGCGGCCGAACTGGTCGACGCCATGGTGGCGCGCGGCCATGGCGACCGCGTGGCCCTGCGCTGGAGGCAGGGCGCGGACCAGGCCGCCATGACCTATGCCGAACTGCAGGCGCTGACCAACCGCATCGCCCATGTGCTGGTGGAAGACCTGCAGCTGGTGCCCGGCAACCGGCTGCTGCTGCGCGGCCCCAACAACGCCATGATGGCCGCTTCCTGGCTGGCCGCCATCAAGGCCGGGCTGGTGACGGTGCCCACCATGCCGCTGCTGCGCGCCAAGGAGCTGCAGCAGATCATCGCCAAGGCCCGGGTGCAGGCCGTGCTGTGCGATGTGCGCCTCAAGGACGAAGTGCAGCTGTGCCTGCAGCCCGGCCATGAACACCATTGCCCGGACCTTTCGCGCGTGCTGTATTTCAACGATGGCGCAGCCGACGCGCTGGACGCCCTCGCCGCAGCCAAGCCCGACACCTTCGCCTGCTGCGACACGGCGGCCGACGATGTCTGCCTCATCGCCTTCACCAGCGGCACCACGGGCGCGCCCAAGGGCTGCATGCATTTCCACCGCGACGTGCTGGCCATGTGCGACCTGTTCCCGCGCCATGTGATACGGCCCGGCCCGGACGACATCTTCTGCGGCACGCCGCCGCTGGCCTTCACCTTTGGCCTGGGCGGGCTGCTGTGCTTTCCGCTGCGCGTGGGCGCCAGCACCGTGCTGGCCGAAAAGCTCACGCCCGAAGGGCTGCTGCAGCTGGTGCAGGATTTCCGCGCCACCATCGTCTTCACCGCACCCACCTTCTACCGGCAGATGGCGGCGCAGGCAGCGCGCTTCGACCTGTCGTCACTCAGGAAAAGCGTCTCGGCCGGTGAGGCCCTGCCGGACGCCACGCGCCAGCTGTGGAAGCAGGCCACGGGCATCGAGATGATCGACGGCATCGGCGGCACCGAGCTCATCCACGTCTTTGTCTCCAGCCCGCCCGAGGAGGTGCGCGCGGGCGCCATCGGCAAGGTCGTGCCCGGCTATGTGGCCCAGGTGGTGGACGACGACATGCAGCCCGTGCCCGACGGCACGCCCGGCCGCCTGGCCATCAAGGGGCCGACCGGCTGCCGGTATCTTGCCGACGAGCGCCAGAAGCGCTTTGTGCAAAACGGCTGGAACCTGCCCGGCGACACCTTTGTGCGCGACGCCGACGGCTATCTGTTCTACCAGGCGCGCAATGACGACATGATCATCTCGGCCGGCTACAACATCGCCGGCCCCGAGGTGGAGGACGCACTGCTGCGCCACGAGGCCGTGGCCGAATGCGGCGTGATCGGCGCACCCGACGACGAGCGCGGCCAGGTGGTCAAGGCCTTTGTGGTGCTCAAGCCCGGCTTTGCGGCCGGCGACGACATGGCGGCCACGCTGCAGGCCTTCGTCAAGGCCAGCATTGCGCCCTACAAGTACCCGCGCGCCATTGTCTTCGTGCCGGCCCTGCCGCGCACCGAGACCGGCAAGCTGCAGCGCTTCGTGCTGCGCAAGATGCCGTGAGCGCGCGCCATGGCCTCCGCCTTCGTCAGCCAGGTGCAGGTGCTGTTTCGCCATTGCGATCCGGCCGGCATCGTCTTTTACCCGCGCTATTTCGAAATGGTCAACGACCTGGTGGAGGAATGGTTCGACAGGGGAATGGGCCTGCCATTCCACACCCTGCATTTACAGCGCCAGGTGGGCACGCCCACGGTGTCGGTGCAATGCGATTTCACGGCGCCCAGCCGCTGGCACGACACGCTGCGCCAGGTATTGGAGGTGCGCCGCATCGGCGGGGCATCGTTCCAGTTCGATGTGCGTTTCGAGGGGCCGGACGGCCAGCGACGGCTGTCTGCGCGCATGACCATCGTCACCATGGATTTGCGCAGCATGAAGGCCACGCCACTGCCGGCCGATCTGCGCGAGCGCCTGCAGGCCTATCTGGTGCCGCAGGACGGTTTTACGGATTCAACGAGAACAGGATGAAGCAATGAAGACTCTGCAACCCCCGGACTGGCTGGCGCCCCGAGGCTATGCCAATGGCATCCTGACCGAGATGACGGTCGGCTCCCGGCTGGTGTTCGTCGGCGGCCAGATTGGCTGGAACGGCCAGCAGCAATTCGAGACGGACGACTTTGCCGGACAGGTGCGGCAGGCGCTGGCCAATATCGTCGCCATCCTCGCCGAAGGCGGCGCCAGGCCCGAGCACATCGTGCGCATGACCTGGTATGTGACCGACAAGCAGGAATACGTGGCGGCCTATCCGGCCATTGGAAAGCACTACCGCGAACTGATCGGGCGGCATTTCCCGGCCATGACGGCGGTGGAGGTGGCGGATCTGGTGGAAGACCGGGCCAAGGTGGAGATCGAGGTCACGGCGGTGGTGCCTGCATGACGCACCTCTGAGCATGTGCCCGCGCATGTGCGCCGCCGTGCGGGCGGGCCCACGCGCGGCAGGGACTCACTTGATTTCGAACAGGGTGCGGTCCTTGCCCAGGATCCAGTTCGGCGGCTTGCCGCGGCCGGTCCAGGTCTTGCCGGACTCGGGGTCCTGGTACTTGGCGGGGGCGCTCTTCTTGCCATCGGGCTTCCAGGGGAAGACCTGCTGTGCCGTGAAGCCAAACTCCCGGACCAGTTCCTGCACCGATGCCAGAGCCGCTTTGGACTCCAGCTTGCGGGCCTCGTCGATTTGCTGGTCGAGCAGTTTTTTCTGGGCAATCAGCTCTTGGTATGTAGTCATCTTGATAGAAGAATTTCTAAGTGCGGCTATTTGTCGAAAACTGCGCAGCAAGAACAACGACCCGGAACTCTTTACGCAATGGTCAAGGTTGGTGCATGTGCAGTGGGGGATGAAGATATCACCGTAAGTATAAATACTGATGATGTGAGCGTTCTATGAGGTGTAGACAGCTTCTTCTCATGCCTGGGCATATTCCGAGGCGATCCGCATTATATCCAGCAGCATCTTGATAACCGCCACTTTACAAAAGCTGTTGCGTCTTTGTTACATTTGCAGAGCATTGTGGTTGGCGCTTCCTCCTCTGGAGAGGGCGTGCTGGCATGCTTTTGCAGGGCAGCCGCGACGAGGTGATGGTACAAGTTCCCATTTCAGAACCGGTTGCGGGTGTTGATTTTGTTTCATCAATCGATTTTATTTATCGATTTATAAAATAAATTACATGTGATTCGATTGTGCTATTTAATCTTGCGATTAACACGCGTTGTTTCATTTGTCTTGTCGATTGGCTGGATAGATTTTTTGTATTGCGAGGATTGAATTCCTGGCCGTGGTTTGAAATATCTTCCGCCGATATCGCGTAAATTCATGAGCCGTTGATTGCCAGGCCATTGCAGTCCCGGGAATGCCTTTGTGGCTGATTCTTCAGGCGCAGTTTCGCGGCCCGGCCATGCCCGCCAGGCAGCGGGCGCGTACAGAACGCTTGATTGGCGTGCCACCAACAGCCTGTTAGCATCGCCGCACTACAACGATCCACACCCTGGCAGACATGGCAAGAAGGCAGACCAGCGCCCACGACGGCAACGAGACCCGCGAGACCCTTCTCAAGCTGGCCGCCCGCACCTTCGGTGAGCAGGGCTACTCTGCCACCACCATGCGCAACATTGCCGAGCAGTCCGGGATCGAGGCCGCCAGCATCTACTACCACTTCGCCTCCAAGGAGGAACTGGTGGACGAGGTCATGGAGCAGGGCGGCAACCGCATCATCAGCCAGCAGCAGGAGCGCCTTGCCGCGCTGGGCGCCGACGCCACGGCCGAGCAGCGTTTCCGCGCAGCCGTGCTGGGCCAGATGGCGGGCCTGATCAAGCATGGGGACTTCGCCCTGGCCCACGGCCGCCTTCTGGGCCAGTTGCCCGACAAGGTGCGCGAACGCCAGATCAAGCGCCGCGAGCGCCACCAGAAATTCTGGAGCGGCCTGCTCGAAGACCTGCGCGCCGAAGGCCGCCTGCGGGCCGATGCCGACATCCACCTGGCGCGCATCATGATCCTGGGCAGCATCAACTCCATACAGTCCTGGTTCAACCCCCGCAAGGGCTCGCTGGAGAAGGTGGCGGACCAGATCTGCGACATGTTCTTCCGGGGCGTGGGGCCCGCAGATCAATAGGCACAATGCGGGAAATCGCCAGTCGGCTGTCACATGCCTGTGCCATATTGCCGCGCTGTCTCCGGGGCCCGTGCTGAAAATGCCGGCGGACAGTTAACGATATTGAATTGTCAATAGTAAGATCGCCGTCTTATGCGTCTGCTTGTTTTGCGCCTGCTATTGCTGGCCGTGTTCTTCAACACGGCCATTGGCATGCCCCTGCACGGCGCAACGCATATCCGGCAGGCGGCGGCAGCGCCCGGCCAGGCGTTTGCCGGCCTGAACGGCTGCGAGGACAAGGCGCCGGCCGGTGAAAAGGCGGAAGCCGCGGAAGCCGTCTGCGTCTGGTGCATGGGCCATGCACCGCATGCGGCGGCCTGGCTGCCGCACTTCGGCCTGCCGCTGGCCGTGGCCGCGCCGCCTGAGAGGGTGCCGCCGCGCACCGTGGGCGGCGCCATCCCCTCGCAGAACCGCTGGGCCTTTGCATCGCGCGACCCGCCGCGCTGAATCCGCAAGCACTTTCTCCTTCTCTGCCGCCAGCACCCGTTGGTGCTGGCGGCATGTCCGTGTTTGCGCGCGCCGGCTTCTGATGCCGGCGGCATGCGCCCGTGCCCGTTTTCATCATGACTGCCTTCTCCATCCTCGCGAAGCCGCTCCCCGGCCTTCGCCCGCTGCCGCTTGCCCTGAGCGCTGCCGCTTTCTTCTCCACGCCCGTGCTGGCCCAGGGCCAGGAACAAACTGCGGCATCCGTGCCGTCAGCGCCGTCGCCCCAGGAGCAGACCCTGCTGCCTGCCGTGGAAGTCGTGGGCCGCACGGCCTCGGGCGCCTATCACACCGATGAGGCGGCAGGCGCCAAGACCGACCTGCCGCTGCGCGAGCTGCCGCAGTCGGTGCGCGTGATCACGCGCCAGGCCATGGACGACCTGGGAGCCACCAAGCTCGACGATGTGCTGGACTATGTGGGCGGCGTCTCGCGCCAGAACAACTTTGGCGGCCTGTGGGACAACATCGTCATTCGCGGCCTGCCCGGCGATCAGAACGTGGGCATGGCCACCTTGTTCAACGGCTTTTCCTCGGGGCGCGGCTTCAACGCGCCGCGTGATCTGGCTGGCGTGGAGCGCATCGAGTTCCTCAAGGGCACGGCCGCTGCGCTCTACGGCAGCAGCGAGCCGGGCGGCACGCTGAACGTCGTCTCCAAGCGTCCGCTGTGGACGCCTTCGCATTCCGTGGAAGCCTATGCGGGCAGCTACGGGCTGCGGCGCGGCGCGCTCGACAGCACGGGGCCGATTGGCGAGAACTTTGCCTACCGGCTCAACATCGCCGTGGAGGACCGCGACAGCTTCCGCGACTTCGTAGGCGCCAGCCGCCAGGTGATTGCGCCGGCCTTCACCTGGAAGCTGGGGCGCGATACGGTGCTGGAGTACTCGGGCGAGCTGCTGCGCCACAAGACGCCGCTGGACCGTGGCGTGGTGGCCGTGGGCGACCGCCTGGGCGCCATCTCGCGCAGCCGCTTCCTGGGCGACCCGCGCGATGGCGATGTGACGGTGGAAAACCGCACGCACCAGTTCATCCTCTCGCATGAGTGGAGCGCGCAGTGGCGCAGCCGCCTGGGCCTGTCCTACCGCGAGACCTCGATCAACGGCTTTTCCACCGAACCCCATGCGCTGCTGGCCAATGGCGACCTGACGCGCCAGCGGCGTTTCCGCGACTACCAGTCCGACGACATCGCCGTGCAGGCCGAGCTGCAGGGCACGGTGAAAACGGGCACCGTCGAACACGAGCTGCTGCTGGGTCTGGAGAGCTTTCGCTTCGACATGGATACGGTGATGCTGCGCGCCAACCCCACGGCGGCCAATCCCTATGCCATCAATATCTACAACCCCGTCTACGGCGGCACGCAGCCCGTGCCCACGGCCAATACCGATACCTTCGAGCGCCAGCGCAACACGGCCTTCTACCTGCAGGACGCCATCAAGCTCTCGCCCCAGTGGCGCGTGGTGGCCGGCCTGCGCATGGACCGCTATGACCAGTCGCTGCACAACCGCCGCACGGGCGCGACCACGCAGCAGGACCCGACCTCGACCTCTCCGCGCCTGGGCCTGAGCTGGCTGCCGCTGCCGCAATGGACCTTCTATGCCAACGTGGGCCGCTCGTTCCGGCCCAACGTGGGTGTCGATGTGGCCGGCGCGGGCTTCAGCCCCGAATCCGGCCGCTCCATGGAGCTGGGCGCCAAGTGGGAAAGCGCCGACCGGCGCATGGGTGCCACGGCCGCGCTGTTCGACATCCGCAAGCGCAACGTGCTGACGGCCGACCCGGGCAACGCCGGCTACTCGGTCTCGGCCGGCGAGATCCGCAGCCGGGGGCTGGAGTTCGACTTTGCCGGCCAGGTCACGCAGCGTTGGCGCCTGAATGCGAGCCTGGTGCTCAACGACGTGGAGATCTCGCGCGACAACACGCTGGAAGTGGGCGGGCGCCTGCTCAACGTGCCCAAGGTCAACGGCAGCGTGCTGGCGGTCTACGAGAACGCCTTCTCCAACGGCCAGCGCTACGGCATTGGCGGCGGCGTCACCCGCGTGGGCAAGCGCCTGGGCCAGGCCCGCACGCAGGCCGAGGCCGACGCTGGCAAGGCGGCCTTCGATCTGCCCGGCTACACCACCGCCAAGCTGGTGGCCTACTGGCGCATCAGCCCCACGCTGCGCCTGACGCTGGACGTGGACAACCTCTTTGACAAGACCTACTACACCAGCTCGTACAGCCGGCTGTGGGTGACGCCGGGCACCGCCCGCACCGTCACCGTAGGCCTTCAAGCCAAGTTCTGAGCCCCGCCATGCATCCATCCCTTCCTGTTTCTTCCAACCCCACTTCTGCCTCCACGCCCGTGCTCCAAGCGCTGGGCGCCGTGGTGGACTATGGCGAGCGCACCATTCTCCAGGGCCTGGACCTGGCCGTGCATGCCGGCGAGATCTATGCGCTGCTGGGCGCCAACGGCGCGGGCAAGACCACCACGCTGAGCCTGTTCCTGGGCTTTGTGCGGCCGCGCAGCGGCCAGGTGCGCGTGCAGGGCGTGGACCCGGTGACGGCTGCCGCGCAGGCGCGCGGCCTGATCGCCTATATCCCCGAGAACGTGGCGCTGTACGAGCACCTGAGCGCGCGCGAGAACGTGGCCTATCTGCTGGACCTGGCGGGCCAGCCCGCCAGCAGGGATGCCATCGGCCAGGCCTTGTCCGCTGCAGGGCTGGATGCGGCCGCGCATGACCGGCGCGTCTCGGGCTTTTCCAAGGGAATGCGGCAGAAGGTGGCCATTGCGCTGGCGCTGGCACGCAAGGTGCCGGCACTGCTGCTGGACGAACCCACTTCGGGCCTGGACCCGCAGGCCACGGCCGAATTCAGCCGGCTGATCACGCAGCTGCGCGGCCAGGGCGTGGCCATTCTCATGGTCACGCACGACCTGCTGGGGGCGGCCGATGTGGCCGACCGCATGGGCTTCATCGCGGGCGGCAGGCTGGTGGAGGAGGTGGCGGCCCGTGGGGAAGAGCGCTTTGACGTGCGGGCACTGCACCGCCACTACGCGGGTACAGGTACGGGTGCGAGTGCAGACGCAAACGCACACGCAGACGCAGACGCAGGCGCAGGCGCAGGCGCAGGCGTGCAGGGGGCCGCGGCATGAGCACGGCCTGGACCATTGCACGCGAGGAATGGCGCCTGCTGCTGCGCGACCGCGTGGCCGTGCTGGGCATGGTGCTGTGGCTGCTGCTCGGTGCTACTGCCGCCTTCACCGCCTGGGACCAGCGCAGCGCGGCCCAGGCCCAGCGCGAACGCCACCAGTCGCAGGTGGATCACGAGTTCGAGGCCCAGCCCGACCGCCATCCGCACCGCATGGTGCACTACGGCCATTTCGTGTTCCGCCCGCTCAATCCGCTGGCGGCCTTCGATGCGGGCATAGACGCCTACACCGGCCACACGCTGTTTCTCGAAGGCCACCGCCAGAACAGCGCCAACTTCGGCGATGTGCGCCAGTCGTCGCTGCTGCTGCGCTTCGGCCAGCTCACGCCGGCCTTTGTGCTGCAGGTGCTGGCACCGCTGCTGCTGATCTTCGTGGGCCATGCCTGCATCGCGCGAGAGCGCGAGGCCGGCACCTTGCGCGTGCTGCTGGCCCAGGGCGTGGGCATGCGGCAGTTCGTGGCAGGCAAGCTGCTGGCGCTGACGGGCGTGGCGGCCCTGGTGCTGCTGCCCGCCTTGCTGGCCCTGGCCTGGATGGCGGTGGCCACGCCCGTGCCCATCAGCCTGGTGGCCGCGCTGGCGGCTGGCCATGTGCTGTGGCTGCTGCTGTGGGCCGTGGGCATCACCGCGGTCTCGGCCCTCATGCGGCGCGGGCGCGATGCCTTGCTGGCCCTGCTGGCCGCCTGGGCCATTGGCGTGGTGCTGGTGCCCCGGCTGGCGCCGGAGCTGGTGGGCGCGGCCCTGGCATTGCCCACGCGCTTCGAGACCGACATCGCCACGGCGCGCGAGCTGGCGGCGCTGGGCGACAGCCACAATCCCGACGATCCCTACTTCGCCGCCTTTCGCGCCAAAGTGCTTGCACAGTACGGCGTGTCGCGTGTGGAGGATCTGCCCGTCAACTACAAGGGCCTGGTCGGCATGGAGGGCGAGCGGCTGACCAGCGAGCTCTTCAGGCGCCATGCCGAGGCCAGCTTCGATCTGCAGGCCCGGCAACTGCGCAGCGCCGACGGCTTTGCCCTGGTCAGCCCCTTGATTGCGCTGCGCCGCCTGTCCATGGCCGTGGCCGGCACCGACCTGCAAGGCTATCGGCGCTTTCTGGAGCAGGCCGAGCAGCATCGCTACCGCATGGTGCAGGCGCTCAACCAGCTGCAGGTGGACAAGCTCAGCTACGCGGGTGACCGTTCCAGCCGAGACAACCGCATCAGCCACGAGCACTGGCGCGGCGTCTCCGACTTCCATCACGAGCCCGATCCGCCGCTGGCGGCCTTGCGCCGCGCGGCACCCGCAGCCTGCGTGCTGCTGGGATGGCTGGCGGCGCTTGCGGCCGCCTTGCTGGTGGCCACGCAACGTCTGGGGAGGGTGGTGCGATGAGCTGGCTACCACATGAATGGCGTCTTCTGACGCGCTCGCGCCTGGCGCTGTGCGCCCTGGCCCTGCTGCTGTTGCTGTCCACGCTGGCCGTGCTGTCGGGCCTGCGCGAGATCTCGTCGCAGCGCCAGACCCTGGACCGTCTGGCCCAAATGCAGCAGCAGGAAATGGCGGCCCAGGCAGGTCGGCATGCACAGTCCGGCGATGCGGGCTCGGTGGCCTACTACGGCTTTCACAGCACCTGGGATGCACCGTCGTCCACGGCCTTCCTCGCCCTGGGCCTGCGCGATGCCGCGCCCTATGTGCTGCGCGTGCGTGCCCTGGCGCTGCAGGCGCAGCTGCATGAAGGCGAGAGCTTCAACCCCGAACTGGCGCTGGCGGGCCGCTTCGACTTCGCCTTTGTGCTGGTCTACCTGGCGCCGCTGTTCCTGATTGCACTGCTCTACGACCTGGTCTCGGGCGAGCGCGAATCGGGACGCCTGGGCACGCTTCAGGCCATGCCCGGCAGCGGGCGCCGGCTGTGGCTGCGCCGTGCGGGCCTGCGTTCGGTGCTGTTGCTGGCATGCCTGGCGCTGCCGGCCCTGGCAGGGGCATTGGCCAGCGGTGCGCAGGCGGGTGCCATCGCCTCCGTGCTGCTGAGCGCCACGGCCTATGTGGCCTTCTGGAGCGGGCTGTGCCTGGTGGTCGCCACGCTGGGCGGCAGTTCGGTGGCCAACGCCATGGCCCTCATGGGCTGCTGGGCCGTGCTGACCCTGGTGCTGCCCACGCTGGCCAATGCCGCGCTGTCGCGCGCCGTGCCCGTGAGCCAGGGCGTGGAGCTGATGCTGGCCCAGCGCCAGACCGTGCATGGTGCCTGGGACCTGCCGCGCGAGCAGACCATGGAGCGCTTCTTCCGCAACCACCCCGAATGGCGCAACACCGCGCCGCTGCCTGCGGGCTTTCACTGGAAGTGGTACTACGCCTTCCAGCAGCTCGGTGATGAAAGCGTCGCCCCCCAGTTCGCCGCCTATCGGGAAGGCCTGCAGGCGCGCCAGGCCTGGACCGGGCGCCTGGGCTGGCTGCTGCCCGGCGTGGGCGTGCAGGCCGCATTGCACCGCCAGGCCGGCACCGACCTGCTGGCGCAGCTGGCCTACCAGGACGACATTGCCGCCTTCCATGCGCGGCTGCGGACTTTCTTCTATCCCTATCTGTTCGAGGACCGTCCATTCGGCGCGAAGGACTTTGCAGCGCAGCCGGTCTTCACGGCCAGTCCGCGCCATGCGCCGCAGACCTGGGGTCAGGTGGCGATGCTCTGGGCGGTGGCTGCGCTGGCCTTGCTGGCCGGGGGCGTTGCCGCAGGCCGCGTGCGGCCGGGCAGGCGCTGAGGCAGCGGACCGGGGAAAAAGAAACAGCCATGGCGCAGGGAAGGCC
The DNA here is from genome assembly GCF_055797465.1 of Delftia sp. PX-1. Lineage (NCBI taxonomy): Bacteria > Pseudomonadati > Pseudomonadota > Betaproteobacteria > Burkholderiales > Comamonadaceae > Delftia > Delftia sp. PX-1. The sequence goes on along the minus strand of NZ_CP184763.1, from coordinate 4,455,592 downwards.
TGCGCCATGGCTGTCGGCTTGCCGATGCCTGGGCCTGAGGCCCGGGGCCCGCCGCTACTGCACGTTCTGGTGGCAGTCGCTGCAGATGCCGTACATCGTCATCTCATGGCGCTCCACCACAAAGCCTTCGGGCACGATGCGCTGCATGTCGCCAAGGCAACCGGGCACGTTGAACACGCGGTTGCAGCTCATGCAGCGGAAATGGTGGTGATGGGCGCGGCCGCTGAGTTCGTAGCGCGTGGCCTCGCCGGGCAGGTCCACGGCCTGCACCTCACCGGCTTCCATCAATTGCTTGATGTTGCGGTACACCGTGGCCAGACCGATGGCCGGCACTTCGCGCTGCGCTGCGCCCAGGATTTCAGCGGGGAGCAGGGGGCGCCCAGCCTCTTCCATGACCGTGCGTATCGAACTGCGCTGGCGGGTCGAGCGTTCCATTGGCCTGAACAAGCGCTCCACGATGGGCTGAGTGTGTCTAGTCATGGTAGTTCCGTTATTTACTATAACAATCTCGAAGCGATTAATCAGTGTTCACGAACGCTCACAGCCGAAATGGAACTGTGCCTGCCTGTAGCTCCTGCAAGCATGGGGATGCAATCCCTGCAACGGTTCTTTTCTTCAAAGAGAAAAAATCACATCGGACGGACAACAGGTATTCCATTCTTGCGGTTTTGCGCGAGTATATGTCGTGAGCATTCGATGGACCTTGTGCGAAGGTTAAATACCATAGCCGTCCACAATGCTGTAATGGGATGTAATTGATCTATTGTCTGAAGAATGCTTGAAACAAGGGTTGTGCGGGACTTCGCGCAGGTCCTGAATCCGACGGTAACTGCTGGAGACGCGATGCAATGGATTGCATGGGCAGTGTATTACCGATTCAAGCAGATTGCCTCAATGCACCTCGTTTGTCCATCATCCATTCCCTGGAAGAAAGGTGCGGCCATCCCGTAATGGTTCATGTCACCACATGTCGATTCAGCATCCGGGCACCATTCGCCGCAGTTGCTTCGTCGTGAATTGCGTGGTCAGAAAACATCAGCCAGCTCCTTGGCCACGATGCGGGAATGAACAGCGAAAGCGCAAGCATCGTTTCCAGGGGAATTATTGGGGCAGGAATGCCACTTTCAAAACTCCCCTGATAAAGCCGCCGCAGGCGACCGGAAGATCCGAGCGGGCCGCCATTGCCGCGACGGCTTTGGCGGGGCTCTGCTTCAAGTCCGTTGGATGGACACACCGCCATCGACCACCATGGCCGTTCCCGTGACGAAGCTGGATGCATCCGACGCCAGGAACAGCGCTGCCGCTGCAATCTCCGCCGGTGTGGCCAGGCGCTTGAGGGCGTGCAGGTTTTCGACAAAGGCGCGTGCCTCGGGCGTGGGGGTGCTGGCGCGGCCCATGGGCGTGTCGGTGCCGCCGGGCAGCAGGGCGTTGGCCCGCAGGCCGCGGGGGCCGTATTCAGCCGCGATGACCTGGGTGAGGCCGACGAGGCCGGCCTTGCTGGCGGCATAGGCGCCCATGCCGGGCAGGCCCGCCGTGTAGCCCACGAAGGTGGAGGTGAAGATCAGCGAGCCGCCGCCGCGTGCCAGCAGGGCCGGTATCTGGTGCTTGGCGCCCAGAAAGGCGCTGGTGAGATTGGTGGCGATGGCCTCCTGCCAGGCCTGCAGCGACAGGTCGGGCAGGGCGCAGGGATCGCCCGTCATGCCGGCATTGTTGAAGGCGATGTCCAGGCCGCCAAAGCGCGCCGTGGCGGTTTCGACCAGGGCCCGGGCCAGCGGCTCGTCCCGCACGTCGCCGGCCAGCGCGATGGCCTGGCCGCCGTCCTGCTCTATCTCCGCCACCAGGGCCTGCAGTTCCGGCTGGCGGCGGGCCGTGAGCACCAGCCTGGCGCCGTGGCGTGCGAACAGCCTGGCGGCTTCGCGGCCTATGCCTGAGCTGGCGCCCGTGATGAGGGCGACTTTTCCGTGGAGTTGCTGTGACGATGGCTGCATCTGGCACCTTTTCTTTCCGTGAATGAGGGAAAGCGGTTTGTAGTGCGGCGCAGGCGCGGGCGCATCCCGTTTCTTGCACCGGTGCGGCGCCAATGCGGGCCGCACTCAGTCTTTGCCCAGGTCCAGGTGTGCGAACAGGTCGGCCAGCGTGGGCGTGGAGCGTGCGGGCCAGATGGCGCTGAGGTCCAGGCTGGGCAGGGACCGGCCATCGCGCACTTCGCAAAATCGCACGCCGCGAAAGTCCATGGAGCGTATCCAGCTGGGCAGCAGTGCCACGCCGCAGCCGCCGGCCACGCAGGCCAGCACGGTGAGGGTCCGGTTGGCCTCCTGCGCCACATGGGCTTCGTGGCCTGCCTTGCGCAGCGCGTCGAGGATGCCGGCGTGCAGCACGGGCAGCTGGGCCTGCGGGTACATGACCAGCCCGGCCTCGGCGATCTGCGCCAGGCTGACCTGGCCGTCCTCGCCGATCTGGAATTCGTCGGGCACGGCGGCCACCAGGCGCTCGCGCAGCAGCTGGCGCTCGCGCATGCGCCCGCCCACGGCCACGGGTGTGTGCATGAGGCCGATGTCGATGGCGCCGGTCTGCAGGGCCTCGGCCTGCTCGGCATTGCTCATCTCGCGCAGGATGACGCGCACGCCGGGCGCCTGCTGCCGCAGCGCGCGCAGGGCGCGGGGCAGGGTGCCGAACAGCGCCGAAGACACCAGGCCCACGGTGAGCTGGCCTGCACTGCCCCTGGCGATCTCGCGCGCGCGGCTGGCGGCGGCATCTATGCGGGCCACGCTGGTGCGCACGTCATCCAGCATGGCCAGGGCGGCCGGCGTGGGCAGGGCGCCCTGGCGCGAGCGCTGGAACAGCTGCACGCCCAGGTCTTTCTCCATGCGGGCCAGGGTCTGGCTCAGCGCGGGCTGGGCAATGCCCAGCCAGTCGGCTGCGCGGCTGACGCTGCCCTGGTCCACCACCGCCAGAAAGTAGCGCAGATGCCGGGTTTCCATATCGATCCAGTATGAATAAATCCATTTTGAAGAATGGAAATATATATCCCCCCTTCCTAGAATCCGGCCGCATACCCCCTGCGCCGCATCCTGTGCCGCGCCACCCGCAAGGAGTTTTTCCCCGTGTCTGCCCTGCCCAGGTTCGCCATTGCTTCCAGCGTCGATACCCATGCCCATGTCTTCGAGCGCGGCCTGCCCATGCCCGATGTGCGCCGCTACGCGCCCGACGCAGATGCGTCCCTGGCCACGTATCTGCAGCACCTGGACACGCACGGCCTGGCCTATGGCGTGCTCGTGCAGCCCAGCTTCCTGGGCACGGACAACCGCTACATGCTCCAGGCCCTGCGCGCCCGGCCGCAGCGCCTGCGCGGCGTGGCCGTGGTCGATGACAACACGGGCGAGGACCACCTGCAGGCCCTGGCCGATGCCGGCGTGGTGGGCATGCGCCTGAACCTGATCGGCCTGCCTTTGCCTGATCTGAATGCGCCCGGTTGGCGCCGCGTGCTGGAGCAGGCCAACACCCTGGGCTGGCATGTGGAGCTGCACCTGCAGGCCGGGCGCTTGCCTGACCTGCTGCCCACCCTGCTGGCCGCCGGCTGCCGCGTGGTGGTCGACCACTTCGGGCGTCCTGACCCGGCCCTGGGCGTGCGCGACCCTGGCTTTGGCTATCTGCTGCAGCAGGCCGGCAGCGGCCGTGTGTGGGTCAAGCTGTCCGCGCCCTACCGCATCTGGCCCGCCGCCGACTGCGCCGCCTCGGGGCGGCAGGCCACCGCGCAGTTGCTGCAGGCCTTTGCGGCCGAGCGATTGCTCTGGGGCAGCGACTGGCCGCACACCCAGCACGCGGGCCAGGCCAGCTATCCGGCGGCCGTGCGCTGGATGCACGACTGGCTGGACCCGCTGGACGATGCCGCCTCGCTGCAGGCCGTGCTGGGCCGCAGCGCCGTCGAGCTGTTCCGATTTCCGAGCCCGATTCAAACCCAAGGAGACACACCATGAAATCCCTGTCCAGACGCACCGCCGGCCTGTGGGCGGCCGCAGGCCTGATCTCGGCCGTTGCCGGCATGGCCGCGCCAGCCGCTGCGGCTGCAGCGGCCAACTACCCCGAGCGCCCCGTCACCCTGGTCGTGACCTATCCGCCGGGCGGCACCGTCGATGTGGTGGCGCGCCTGATCGGCCCCCGTCTGTCTGCCGAGCTGGGCCAGCCCGTGGTGATCGAGAACCGGGGCGGGGCAGGCGGCATGATCGGCGGCGCCCAGGTGGCCAAGGCCCAGCCCGACGGCTACACGCTGATGCTCGATGCCTCCAACCACGCGCAGAATCCCGCCATCCACGCGCGCATGCAGTTCGATACGCTCAAGGCCTTCGCGCCGGTCTCGCTGCTGCTGCGCGTGCCCAATGTGCTGGTGGTGGCGCCATCGTCCCCCATCAAGAGCGTGCAGGACCTGATCCAGGCCGGCCGCTCCGAGGCGGGCGGGCATCTGTACTTTGCGTCGGCAGGCCCGGGCTCGGCCCAGCACCTGGCGGGCGAGCTGTTCAACCTGCTGGCCAGGACGCAGCTGCACCATGTGGCCTACAAGGGCGGCGGCCCGGCCATGATGGACGTGATGTCGGGCCAGGTGCCGCTGATGTTTGCCAGCATGGGCTCGGCCTGGCAGCACGTGAAGACCGGCAAGCTGCGCGCGGTGGCCGTGGGCGGGCTGGAGCGCTCCAAGGCCGCCCCCGAGCTGCCGACCATTGCCGAGTCGGGCGTGCCCGGCTACGAGACCTACGAGTGGAACGCCATCTTTGCGCCGGCCGGCACGCCGCCCGCCATCGTGAACCGGCTGTCCACGGTGCTGGCCAAGGTGCTGCGCGAGCCTGCCATCGTGGAGCGGCTCGCTGGCATAGGTGCCGAGCCCATAGGCTCCACGCCGGCCGAGCTGGAGACATTCCGCCGCGCCGAGATCGCCAAATGGCAGAAGGTGGTGAAGGATTCGCGGCTCAAGCTGGACTGAGCGCGTGCAGGCCAGCAAGCGGACCATTGCGGTCTGCTGTACACCGCAGGCAGCCCTGGCGCGTTGAGCAGGAACGGGCGCTGGCTTGAACGGGTTCTTACACCTTTTCAGGCGCAACGGCCCATGCGGCCCCAGGCGCTTGGTAGAAACGGGGCCTTTCCTGTTTCACCCCTTCAAAAAAACATGGCCATGCTCACCTTGCGATCCACCTTGCGCGCCGCGGCCGCCCTTGCGCTGGCCTGCTCGGCCCTTGCGGCCCAGGCGCAGACCTATATCAGCGGCTCGGTCTCGGGCCAGTTGGCTCCGGGTGTCTACGGCACCGTGGACATAGGCAATGCCCCGCCTCCGCCGCTGCTGTACCAGCGGCCCGTCATCATCGCGCCGGCGCCCATGGCCCCGCCGCCGGTCTACATGTGGGTGCCGCCCGGCCATGCCAAGCACTGGGGCAAGCACTGCGCACGCTACGGTGCCTGCGGCCGCCCGGTGTACTTCCTGCGCAATCCGCCGCCGCACTGGCGCGCCGGGCCGCCGCGCCACGATCCTCGCTGGCGCGAGGAGCGCCGCCACCGCGAATGGGAGCACCGCCGCGATGACCGCCGCTGGGACCGCCACGACCGCCACGATCGGCATGACCGCCACGACGACCACCGCGGCCGCGGGCATGGCCATGATCGCGGCCGGGGCCATGACCGCGATTGAGCGGCACTGCGCCCCAATAAGTTGTATCAAGCAGTTGCGGCGCCCCGGCGTCGCAGCCTGCGGCCCAGGCTTGGTGTTGAGCTATGCCGGTTTGCTATAGCTGCTAGCGGGCTTGCCCAGTAGTGCCTGGCCCGCGCCATGCTCACAATAGCTGTCATACCCATACTGATAGAGACAGCCATGCAAACGGCCATTCCCTGCCTGCTGATGCGGGGCGGTACTTCCAAGGGCCCTTTCTTCCGGGCCAGCGATCTTCCCTCCGACCTGCCCACGCGCGACCGCGTGCTGCTGGCGGCCATGGGATCGCCCGACAGGCGCCAGATCGACGGCGTGGGTGGCGCGCATCCGCTGACCAGCAAGGTCGGCATCGTCAGCCTCTCCGACAAGGAGGGCATAGACCTCGAATTCCTCTTCGCCCAGCTGCAGCCCGACAAGGACACGGTGGACACCACGCCCAACTGCGGCAACATGCTGGCCGGCGTGGTTCCCTTTGCGCTGGAGACCGGCATGGTGCAGCCGCGTGGCGAGACCAGCACCTTCCGCGTGCTGACACTCAACACCGGCATGGCGGCCGACATCACGGTGCAGACGCCCGGCGGCCAGGTCGAGTACGAAGGCTCGGCCCGCATCGACGGCGCGCCCGGCAGCTCGGCACCCATCGAAATCAGTTTCCTGGACACGGCCGGCTCGGTCTGCTCTGGCCTGCTGCCCACGGGCAAGCCCCGGGACACGGTCACGGTGACGGGCGAGGGGTTCGAGCCCTTCACGCTTGACGTCACCTGCATAGACAACGGCATGCCGCTGGTGATCTTCAAGGCGTCCGATGTGGGTGCCACCGGGCAGGAGACCGTGGCCGAGCTCAACGCCGACACCGACCTCAAGCGCCGCATCGAGGCGCTGCGCCTGCAGATCTCGCAGACCATGGGCCTGGGCGATGTCTCGGCCAAGAACTACCCCAAGATGACGCTGATCGCGCCGCCCCAGCATGGCGGCGCGCTGACCACGCGCAGCTTCATCCCCCATGTCTGCCATGACGCCATCGGCGTGCTGGCGGCCGTCACCGTGGGCACGGCGGTGAAGATGCCGGGCACCGTGTGCGAGGGCGTGGCACAGCTGCAGCAGGGCACGGGTCCGCTCACCGTCTCGGTGGAGCATCCCACGGGCGAGTTCAGCGTCACGCTGGACAGCGACCCGGCCCATCCCGACGTGGTGACCAAGGCGGCCCTGCTGCGCACGGCGCGCCTGCTGATGCGTGGCGAGGTCATGGTGCCGCGCTCGGTCTGGGACGGCCGCAGGCAGGACTGAAGAAACAGCGCAGGGGCTTGCCGGCCTCTGCGGTGCAAGGGGCGGGCCGCGCGCGCAGATGCGGTATCCGCCAGGCTGAGAGACAGTGGAAGAGACAAGTCATGACATCCGTCCAGAAGGACGCCGCAGCAACCGGCGTCAATGTGCAGACCCTGCTCAACGAGCACCCGTTTTCGGGATTCCAGTGGGTGATCTTTGCGCTGTGTTTCCTGATCGTTCTGCTCGATGGCTTTGATACGGCGGCCATCGGCTATATCGCGCCCTCGCTGATCACCGAATGGGGCGTGAGCAAGCCCGCGCTGGCGCCCGTGCTCAGCGCTGCGCTGTTCGGCCTGGCCGCAGGCGCGATCTTCTCGGGCCCGCTGGCCGACCGCCTGGGCCGCAAGACCGTGCTCGTGGGCTCGGTCGCGGTGTTTGCCGTGGCCTGCCTGGGTTCCGGCTTTTCCCCCGACATCTGGACCCTGGCCGTGCTGCGCTTCGTCACCGGCCTGGGCCTGGGCGCCGCCATGCCCAATGCCGTCACGCTGATGAGCGAGTACTGCCCTGATTCGCGCCGTGCCACGCTGACCAACGCCATGTTCTGCGGATTTCCGCTGGGCGCGGCCTTCGGCGGCTTTCTGGCGGCCTGGATGATCCCGCATTTCGGCTGGCGCAGCGTGCTCATCCTGGGCGGTGCCGCGCCGCTGCTGCTGCTGGTGGCCCTGGTCGTGCTGCTGCCTGAATCCGTGCGCCACATGGTGGCCAACAACTACCCGGCCGAGCGCATCCGCAAGGTGCTGGCGCGCATTGCCGGTGATGCCGTGCAGGGCGTGCAGCGTTTCGTGCTGACCGAGGCCAGGCCCGAGGCCCAGGCCGGCAGCGGCATGGGCGTGGTGCTGTCGCGCCAGTACCGCGTGGGCTCGGTGATGCTGTGGATCGCCTACTTCATGGGCCTGGTCATCTTCTACGCGCTGATGAACTGGATGCCCGTGCTGTTCAAGGAAGCGGGCCTGGACCCCAAGACCGGCACCCTGGTGGCGGCGCTGTTCCCGCTGGGCGGCGTGGGCGCCGTGCTGTTCGGCTGGCTCATGGACCGCTTCAATGCCAACCGCATCATCGCCATCGGCTATGCGCTGACGGCGGCCTCCATCTGGTGGATAGGCCAGACGGCCGGCCACCTGGGCTGGCTGGTGGTGGCCGTCTTCCTGGCCGGCACCATCATGAACACCGCCCAGTCGTCCATGCCGGCGCTGGCCGCCGCCTTCTATCCGACACGCGGCCGCGCCACGGGCGTGGCCTGGATGCTGGGCATCGGGCGCTTCGGCGGCATCGCGGGCTCCTTCCTGGTGGCCGAGCTGTCGGCGCGCCACATGGCCTTCAGCGAGATCTTTGCCGTGGTGGCCATTCCTGGCGTGATCGCCATGGCCGCCCTCATCATCAAGCAGTACAGCAGTCCCGAGCCGCAGGGCGGCGCGGTGCCTGCCACGCCCCTTCATTGACACATTTCCACCCCATAAAGACGCAGGAGACCCTCCGATGATCATCGACGTACACGGCCACTACACCACCGCGCCCGCGGCCCTGGGCGCCTGGCGCGACCTGCAGATCGCGGGACTCAAGGACCCGTCCAAGGCCCCGCGGGCCAGCGAGCTGAAGATCAGCGACGACGAGATCCGCGAGACCATCGAGACCAACCAGCTCAAGCTGATGAAGCAGCGCGGCTCCGATCTCACCATCTTCAGCCCGCGCGCCAGCTTCATGGCGCACCACATCGGCGACTTCGAGACATCGAGCACCTGGGCCGCCATCTGCAACGAGCTGTGCTACCGCGTCAGCCAGCTGTTCCCCGATCACTTCATCCCGGCCGCCATGCTGCCGCAGTCGCCCGGGGTGGACCCCAAGACCTGCATTCCCGAGCTGGTCAAGTGCGTGGAGCAGTACGGCAACGTGGGCATCAACCTGAACCCCGATCCGTCAGGCGGCCACTGGACCTCGCCCCCGCTGTCGGACCGCTCCTGGTACCCCATCTACGAAAAGATGGTGGAGTACGACATCCCGGCCATGGTCCACGTCTCCACCAGCTGCAACGCGTGCTTCCACACCACGGGCGCCCACTATCTGAATGCCGACACCACGGCCTTCATGCAGTGCCTGACCAGCGACCTGTTCAAGGACTTCCCCACGCTCAAGTTCCTGATCCCCCATGGCGGCGGTGCCGTGCCCTACCACTGGGGCCGTTTCCGCGGCCTGGCGCAGGAACTCAAGAAGCCGCTGCTGGACGAGCACCTGCTCAACAACATCTTCTTCGACACCTGCGTCTACCACCAGCCGGGCATCGACCTGCTGACCAAGGTGATCCCGGTCAAGAACATCCTGTTCGCCAGCGAGATGATCGGTGCCGTGCGCGGCATCGATCCGACCACGGGCCACTACTACGACGACACCAAGCGCTACATCGAGGCCACGGCCAACCTCACCGAAGAAGAGCGCTACCAGGTCTACGAAGGCAACGCGCGCCGCGTGTTCCCGCGCCTGGACGCCGCCCTCAAGCAAAAGGGCCTGTAAGCAGGCCGCCACCACAGATCAAGGAGAACACCATGTACGAACTCGGTGTGGTTTACCGCAACATCCAGCGCGCCGACCGCGCGGCCGCCGACGGCCTGGCCGCCCTGGGCTCGGCCACCGTCCACGAGGCCATGGGCCGCGTGGGCCTGCTCAAGCCCTATATGCGTCCCATCTACGCGGGCCAGCAGGTCTCGGGCACGGCCGTCACCGTGCTGCTGCAGCCCGGCGACAACTGGATGATGCATGTGGCCGCAGAGCAGATCCAGCCCGGCGACATCGTGGTCGCGGCCGTGACCTCGGAATGCACGGACGGCTACTTCGGCGACCTGCTGGCCACCAGCTTCCAGGCGCGCGGCGCGCGTGCACTGATCATCGATGCCGGCGTGCGCGACGTGAAGACGCTGCAGGAAATGAACTTCCCCGTGTGGAGCCGCGCCATCTCCTCCAAGGGCACGATCAAGGCCACGCTGGGCTCGGTCAACATCCCCGTGGTCTGCGCAGGCATGTGGGTCACGCCCGGCGACGTGATCGTGGCCGACGATGACGGCGTGGTCTGCGTGCCCGCCGCCAAGGCCGCCGAAACCCTGGCTGCCGCGCAAAAGCGCGAGAGCTTCGAGGGCGAGAAGCGCGCCAAGCTGGCTTCCGGCGTGCTGGGCCTGGACATGTACAAGATGCGCGAGCCGCTCGAAAAGGCCGGCCTTCGTTACATCGATTGAAGGAGGGAATATGAGCGCTTTTGAAAAGACCCCCGGCTGGCTGGACTGGTACGCCGGCCCCTCCAAGCCCAAGTTCCAGGTGCCCGCAGGCGCTGTCGATGCCCACTGCCACGTCTTCGGCCCCGGCGATGAATTCCCGTTCGCGCCCGAGCGCAAGTACACGCCCTGCGATGCCAGCAAGCAGCAGCTGTTCGCGCTGCGCGACCACCTGGGCTTTGCGCGCAACGTCATCGTGCAGGCCACCTGCCACGGCGCCGACAACCGCGCCATGGTCGATGCCTGCAAGGCCGCCAACGGCAAGGCGCGCGGCGTGGCCACGGTGCGCCGTAGCGTGACCGACGAGGAACTGCAGGAACTGCACGCCGCCGGCGTGCGCGGCGTGCGCTTCAACTTCGTCAAGCGCCTGGTGGACTTCACGCCCAAGGACGAGCTGATGGAGATCGCGGGCCGCATCGCCAAGCTCGGCTGGCATGTGGTCATCTACTTCGAGGCCGTGGACCTGCCCGAGCTGTGGGATTTCTTCACCAGCCTGCCCACCACCGTGGTCGTGGACCACATGGGCCGCCCCGACGTGAGCAAGCCCGTGGACGGGCCCGAGTTCGAGCTGTTCCTCAAGTTCATGCGCGAGCACCAGAACGTCTGGAGCAAGGTCAGCTGCCCCGAGCGCCTGTCCGTCACCGGCCCCAAGGCGCTGGACGGCGAGCAAAATGCCTACCGTGACGTGGTGCCCTTCGCCCGCCGCGTGGTCGAGGAATTCCCCGACCGCGTGCTGTGGGGAACCGACTGGCCCCACCCCAATCTGAAGGACCACATGCCCGACGACGGTCTGCTGGTCGATTTCATCCCGCACATTGCACCGACTGCCGAGCTGCAGAAGAAGCTGCTGGTCGACAACCCCATGCGTCTGTACTGGCCCGAAGAAGCCTGATGGCGACCATGTCCGGCCTGGGTGCCGGACATATTCAAGGAGATATCCATGGCATTGGACAAACCCTATCTGGACGTGCCCGGCACCATCATTTTTGATGCCGAGCAGTCCCGCAAAGGCTACTGGCTCAACCAGTTCTGCATGTCGCTGATGAAGGCCGAGAACCGCGAGCGCTTCAAGGCCGACGAGCGTGCCTACCTGGACGAATGGGCCATGAGCGAGGAGCAGAAGCAGGCCGTCCTGGCCCGCGATCTGAACTGGTGCATGCGCACGGGCGGCAACATCTACTTCCTGGCCAAGATCGGCGCCACGGATGGCAAGAGCTTCCAGCAAATGGCCGGCTCCATGACCGGCATGTCGGAAGAGGAATACCGCAACATGATGGTGAGCGGAGGCCGTTCGGCCGAAGGCAACCGCCGCGTGGGCGAGGAGGGCGATGCCCAGGCCCACCGCCAGCCGCAGGGCAAGGCCGGCAGCGTGGACAAGAACAACAAGGAAGGCAACTGAAATGGCGCGCATCACCGCATCCGTCTACACCTCGCATGTGCCCGCCATCGGCGCGGCCATGGACCTGGGCAAGGTGGGCGACCCCTATTGGCAGCCGCTGTTCAAGGGCTTCGAGCACTCGCGCCAATGGCTCAAGGACAACAAGCCCGACGTGATCTTCCTGGTCTACAACGACCACGCGACCGCGTTCAGCCTGGACTTCATCCCGACGTTTGCCATCGGCACGGCCGCGGAATACCAGCCCGCCGACGAAGGCTGGGGCCCGCGCCCCGTGCCCAAGGTCATCGGCCATCCGGAACTGGCCAGCCACATTGCGCAGTCGGTGATCCAGCAGGACTTCGACCTGACCATCGTCAACAAGATGGACGTGGACCACGGCCTGACCGTGCCGCTGTCGCTGATGTGCGGCGAGCAGGACGCGCGCACGGGCGCCTGGCCCTGCCCGGTGATTCCGTTTGCCGTCAACGTGGTGCAGTACCCCGTGCCGTCGGGCCAGCGCTGCTTCAACCTGGGCCGCGCCATCCGCCGCGCCGTGGAAAGCTTCGACGAAGACCTGAACGTGCAGATCTGGGGCACGGGCGGCATGAGCCACCAGCTGCAGGGCGCGCGTGCGGGCCTGATCAACAAGGAGTGGGACAACCGCTTCCTGGACCTGCTGATCGAGAACCCTGCCGGCCTGGCCAAGATGCCGCATATCGACTACGTGCGCGAGGCCGGCTCCGAAGGCATCGAGCTGGTGATGTGGCTGATCGCGCGCGGCGCCATGGCCGATGTGGACGGCCCCGCGCCGCTGCCCAAGGTCAACCACCGCTTCTACCATGTGCCGGCATCGAACACCGCTGTCGGACATCTCATCCTGGAGAACGGCTGAGGCCCCCACGTTCATCACTGCGTGTATTCACTGCCCCCCGAGGGGGCCTTCGCCTCCTTGAGGCGGCTCTACGGAGACTCATATGAGCAACAAGACCATCAAAGTCGCCCTGGCGGGCGCCGGTGCCTTCGGCATCAAGCATCTGGACGGCATCAAGAACATCGACGGCGTGGAAGTCGTCTCCCTGGTGGGCCGCGAGCTGGCCAAGACCCAGGAAGTGGCCGACAAGTACGGCATCCAGCATGTGACCACCGAGCTGGCCGACAGCCTGGCCCTGCCCGAGGTGGATGCCGTCATCCTGTGCACGCCCACGCAGATGCACGCCGCCCAGGCCATCGAATGCCTGAAGGCCGGCAAGCATGTGCAGGTGGAGATCCCGCTGGCAGACAGCCTCAAGGACGCCCAGGCCGTGGCCGATCTGCAAAAGCAGACCGGCCTGGTGGCCATGTGCGGCCACACGCGCCGCTTCAACCCCAGCCACCAGTGGGTGCACAAGAAGATCGCGGCCGGCGAGTTCAACATCCAGCAGATGGATGTGCAGACCTACTTCTTCCGCCGCACCAACATGAACGCGCTGGGCCAGGCCCGCAGCTGGACCGACCACCTGCTGTGGCACCACGCTGCCCACACCGTGGACCTGTTCGCCTACCAGGCCGGCAGCCCCATCGTGAAGGCCAACGCCGTGCAAGGCCCCATCCACCCGGAACTGGGCATTGCCATGGACATGAGCATCCAGCTCAAGGCCGCCAATGGCGCCATCTGCACGCTGAGCCTGTCGTTCAACAACGACGGCCCGCTGGGCACCTTCTTCCGCTACATCGGTGACACCGGTACCTATATCGCGCGCTATGACGACCTCGTCAACGGCAAGGAAGAGAAGATCGACGTTTCCAAGGTCGACGTGTCCATGAACGGCATCGAGCTGCAGGACCGCGAGTTCTTCGCCGCCATCCGCGAAGGCCGCGAGCCCAATTCCAGCGTGGCCCAGGTGCTGCCCTGCTATCAGGTCCTGCACGATCTGGAAAAACAGCTCACCCCCTGAGCCGCTTCGCGTCTTCCCCCTGAAAGGGGGACGACACCCTCGGTGCGGGGCGGCCCTTCCTCGGTGTCTCTGAGTTGGGCCGCGCCAGTTTTACGCGTATTTGATCGTAGGAGAGCGATGCCACTTGGGCGTGGCACGACGATCATGTTTCCACCCGGAGTACCGCAATGACCGATTCCTCCTCCAGCAGCCGGGAAGACGTGCCCGAGGCGTCCAATCGCCTCGGGATCGACGGCATAGAGTTCATCGAGTACACGACCAGCCAGCCCCAGGCCCTGGGCCAGGTGCTGGAGGGGCTGGGCTTTCGCCCCGTGGCGCGGCACCGCTCGCGCGAGGTGACGCTGTACCGGCAGGGGGACATGAACCTGGTGGTCAATGCGGGCGCTGCCGATGCGCTGGCCCATGCCGCCTCGGACGGGCAGCCCGTCATCTCGGCCGTGGCGCTGCGCGTGCAGGATGCCCTGCAGGCGCATACGCGCTGCATCGAGCTGGGAGCCTGGGCGGCGCCCAGCCAGGCCCAGGCGATGGAGCTGCATATTCCGGCCATCCACGGCCCGGGTGGCAGCCGCTTCTACTTTGTCGATCGATGGCAGGAGTTCTCCATCTATGACATCGATTTCAAGCCCGTTGCCGGGGCCGATCCCCATCCGCCGGCGCTGGCCGGCCTGGGCTATTTCGGCGTGGTCCAGTACATAGGGCGTGGCCGCAGCGCCGACTGGATCACCTACTTCGAACGCATGTTCGACTTCCACCTGCTGCCCGATGCGCAGCGCTTCGGCATCCTGCCCAAGGGCAAGCTCATGCGCAGTCCCTGCAAGCGCTTCCTGTGGCAGCTCATCGAGCCCGATCCGGGCCTGGAGTGGGACGACATGCCCGAGCGCCTGCAGCGCATCGGCCTGGGCACCACCGACGTGCCTGCTGCCGTGCAGGCCTTGCGCCAGCGCGGCGTGGAGTTCGTGGAATCGAGCCGCCTGCACCCCGATGACCGCGGCGCGCTCACGCGCAACGCCATGGGTACCGTGGTGTTCGAGCTGGTGCACCGCGACGCCTAGCGCAAAGCCTGGCGCGCCGCCGTCCGATTCAACCGCCGATACACACAACGATCCTGGAGGGCAACATGGGCTTGCTGGACAGCTATGGCATGGACACCATCACTCTGAATGGCTCGCTGGAGGCCAAGCTCGACGCCATCCGGCGCGCGGGCTTCACCCAGGTCATGCTCAGCGCGCGCGACCTGGCCGGCCACCCCGGCGGCGTCAAGGCGGCGGCGGCGGCGGTGCGCGCCAGCGGCCTGCGGCCCACGGGCTTTCAGGTGCTGCGCGACTTCGAGGGCCTGTCCGACCATCTGCACCACTACAAGGTGGACATCGCCAAATCCATGCTGGAGATGTGCGCCGAGATCGGCAGCCCCGTGCTGCTGGCCTGCTCGTCCACCTCGCGCCATGCCACGGGCGATCTCGACGTGATTGCGCGCGACCTGCGCAAGCTGGCCATGCTCGGCATTCCGCTGGGCGTGAAGATCGCCTACGAGGGCCTGTCCTGGGGCCGCAACGTCAACGAATTCACCACCAGCTGGGACGTGGTCTGCCGTGCCGACACGTCCAACCTGGGCATCGGGCTGGACTCCTTCCACATCCTGGCCGCCAAGACGCCGCTGGATGCGCTGGAGCTGATCGACCGCGACAAGATCTTCCTGGTGCAGCTGTCCGACTTCATGTGGCATGACGCGCCCACCTTCGAGGAACGCATGGCCACGGCGCGCACCTTCCGCGTGTTTCCGGGCGAGGGCGTGCACAGCGAGCGCCTGGCCGACCTGGTGCTGCGCCTGGACCGCCTGGGCTACCGTGGCGACTACAGCTTCGAGGTCTTCAACGACGACTACCAGCAACTGCCGCTGGACACCGTGGCCGAGCGCGCGCGCCGCAGCGCGCAGTGGCTCAACGACGACGTGCTGCACCGGCCCGTGCCGCTGCCGGCCTGGGCGCGCACGGGCGTGCGGGGCGCTGCGGTTTGACGGCAAAATCGTTGTGCGAATGCACTGCAAGGGAGCGCCGGCCGCTCCCTTTCTTCTTTTCCCTGTGAGCCACCATGACCAACCTGTCCACACGAAACCTGGGTCCCTTCTCCGTCAGCGCCGTCGGCCTGGGCTGCATGAACCTCAGCCACGCCTATGGCCATCCGCCGTCGCCCGAGCAGGGCAGGGCCGTGCTGCATGCGGCGCTGGACGCCGGTGTCACGCTGTTCGACACGGCGGCGCTGTATGGCTTCGGCGCCAATGAATCCCTGGTCGGCCCCGTGCTCAAGTCCCACCGCAACCACATCACCCTGGCCAGCAAATGCGGCATGGCCGGCGTGCGCGGCGATGACGGCGTGGTGCGCCGCGTGATCGATGGCCACCCCAGGACCCTGCGCCGCAATTGCGAAGACAGCCTGCAGCGCCTGGGCACCGATGTCATCGACCTCTACTACCTGCACCGCTGGGACCGCCGCGTGCCCATCGAGGAATCGGTGGGCGAGATGTCGCGCCTGGTGGAAGAGGGCAAGGTGCGCGCCCTGGGCCTGTCCGAGATCGGCGCCGACGCGCTGCGCCGCGCCCATGCCACCTTCCCCATCGCCGCGCTGCAAAGCGAGTATTCGCTGTGGTCGCGCAATGCCGAGCTGGGCACGCTGCAGGCCTGCAAGGAACTGGGCATTGCCTACGTGGCCTTCAGCCCGCTGGGCCGCGCCTTCCTCACCGGCAAGCTCCAGGAGGTCCAGGGCCTGGTCAAGGGCGATATCCGCGCCGCCATGCCGCGCTTCGCGCCCGAGGCCTATGCGAAGAACCTGCAGCTGCTCGCGCCCATGCAGTCCATTGCCGAGCGCGCCGACTGCACGCTGGCCGAGCTGGCCATCGCCTGGGTGCTGCACCAGGGCGAGCATGTGATTGCCCTGCCGGGCACCACCAGCGTGGACCACCTGCACGAAGACCTGCGCGGCGGCGCCGTGCGCCTGGATGCGGCCCTGCTGGCCGAACTGGACGACCTCTTCAAGCCCGAGCGCATCCAGGGCGACCGCTATGCCGTGGCCTCGCAGCGCGAGGTGGATACGGAAAAGTACGCGTTCGAGACCGTCTGAACACGCCGCAGGCCGCTCATGGCATGGATGCGGCCAGGTCGAATGGCGCCGTGGGCGTGCCCTGGTGGAAGCGCATCTGCCAGCCCCGCACCGTGCGCAGCCAGACCGAGGAGCGCAGCGTATGCCGGCCGGCCGTTCCATCCTCGGCCACGCTGGCCGAGCGGTAGGTCAGCAGCGCGCTGTCCGGTCCCAGGCGCGCCAGCGCAAAGCCGCCTGACACCAGCCGGGCAGGGGCCTGTGCTGGCAAGGCGTCCGCCAGGCTGTCCACGGTGGCGGCCCGGTCGTGCATGCCGCCCGATCGGCCGAATTCCAGGAAGTCTTCATGCAGCAGCGCCTGCAGCTGGCCTGCGTCCGATCGCACCTGCGGATCGTGCAGCCGCACTTCCAGTGCCTGCAGATGCTGCAGCAGATGGTCGTCGCCGCCATGCATGTCCAGGCCAGGAAGTTGCGCCATGGCCGTGTTGTTCACCATCAGATCAGATCCCGCATGGCCTGCGCCGTCTCGCGCAGCATGGGCAGCACGCGCGCCACGGCGTCCTTGCCGGTTTCGCGGCCCATGGGCATGGTGATGTTGAGGGCGCCGGCCAGCGCGCCGTGGCGGTCGCGCAGCGGCACGGCAATGCCGCGCGAGTCCAGGTTCAGCTGCTGCTCGCACAGGGCCCAGTCCTGGGTGCGGATCAAGGCCAGCTCGCGGCGCATTTCGGCGGGGCAGGTGATGGTGTGCGAGGTGAAGACCGTCAGCGCGCGGTTGTCCAGCCAGTGCTCCAGCTCGGCGTCGCTGCGCATGGACAGCATCAGCATGCCGGCCGCCGTGACCTGGGCCGGCACGCGCGCGCCCAGCACATAGCCGGTGTTCATGTTGCGGTTGGGTCCGTTGCGCGCGATGTAGACCACCTCGTCGTCGTCCAGCACAGCCAGGTAGGCGGTTTCATGGGTGCCGGCGGCCACGCGCTGCAGGAACGGCTGGACGATGCGCGGCAGCCGCGCCGACTCCAGGTACGACTGCCCCAGCCGCAGCACGCGCGGCGTGAGCCAGAACAGCTTGCCGTCCCCCGCCACGTAGCCCATGTGCTGCAGCGTCAGCAGGTAGCGCCGCGCGGCGGTGCGCGTCATGCCCGTGCGCTGGCCGGCCTCGGCGGCCGTCATGCGCGGGTGGGCGTCGTCAAAGGCTTCGATGATCGATACGCCGCGTTCCAGTCCGGCAATCCAGTCGCGCTGGGCGAGGGTGGAAGGTGTTGTCATGACGGTTTTGATTTTTCCGTATTAACCCTGGGTGCGTGCGATTATCGAACAGCGCGGTGCGATCAGCGCACATGCCTTTCGAAATTGGCTTGGGCCCATCCATAGGCGGGAACTACATTTTTTACATCCCGCCGGCCTGGCCGCAAGCATCGGGCAGGGGCCTTTTCTACATGGAGGAGACAACACATGAGCGCAACCCCGATACACACACAGCCCACCGGGCACCAGCCGCGCAAGGCCGCCACCAGCGGCTGGATAGGCTCGGCCCTGGAGTACTACGACTTCTTCATCTACGCCACGGCGGCTGCGCTGATCTTTCCGCAGATCTTCTTTCCGCAGGGTGATCCGGCGATTGCCATCATCGCCTCGCTGGCCACCTATGGCGTGGGCTATGTGGCGCGGCCCATCGGCGCCTTCGTGCTGGGCCACCTGGGCGACACGCACGGGCGCAAGCAGGTGCTGGTGTGGTGCATGTTCCTGATGGGCTTTTCCACCATCGCCGTGGGCCTGCTGCCCACCTATGACCAGGTCGGCCCGTGGGCGCCCGCGCTGCTGGTGCTGATGCGGCTGATACAGGGCTTCGCGGTGGCCGGCGAGATCTCGGGCGCCAGCTCCATGATCCTGGAGCATGCCCCGTTCGGGCGGCGCGGCTTCTTCGCCAGCTTCACGCTGCAGGGCGTGCAGGCCGGCCAGATCCTGGCAGCGGCCGTGTTCCTGCCGCTGGCGCACTACATGCCCACCGAGCAGTTCAACAGCTGGGGCTGGCGCATTCCCTTCATCCTGAGCTTCGTCGTCATCATCGCGGGCTGGATCATCCGCCGCGAGGTCAACGAGACCCCGGCCTTCACGGCAGCAGGCCGCAGCGAGGCGCGTCCGCGTTCGCCCGTGGTCGAGGCCTTCCGCCACCATTCGCCCGACATGCTGCGCGTGGTCTGCATGGCGCTGATGAACGTGATCCCGGTGGTGGCCACCATCTTCGGCGCGGCCTATGCGGTGCAGCCCGCCTACGGCATCGGCTTCGCCAAGGACATGTACCTGTGGATTCCCGTGGTGGGCAACATCGTCGCGGTGCTGGTGATCCCCATGGTGGGCAACCTGTCCGACCGCATCGGCCGGCGCCCGCCCATCATCTTCGGCGCGCTGCTGTCGGGCCTGCTGGCCATCGGCTACCTCTACGCCATCAGCGAACGCAACATGCCGCTGGCCTTCGCCATGTCCATCCTGATGTGGGGCGTGGTCTACCAGGGCTACAACGCGGTGTTCCCCAGCTTCTACCCCGAGCTGTTCCCCACCCGCACCCGTGTCTCGGCCATGGCCATCTCGCAGAACGTGGGCACGGCCATCACCGCCATGCTGCCCGCGCTGTTCACGGCCGTGGCGCCTCCGGGTGCGCACAACATCTGGCTGACCGTGGGCCTGATCGCCTTCGGCATCACCGTGGTGGCCGCCCTGGCCGCGTGGAGCGCCCGCGAGACCTACCGCGTGCGCATGGAAGACCTGGGCGAGGCCGGTGCGCAGCCCGTGGCAGCTGCCGAGTACGACCGCCTGCGCAACCAGGCCCTGGCCCAGTCCGGCCGCTGAATCCTGCAACCCAAGGCATCCGAAGGCCCCAGGAAATGATTTCCGGAAAAACCACCCTCATCGCGCACATCGGCGACCCGACCGAGACCTTCAAGTCGCCCATGATCTACAATCCGTGGTTCGACAGCCGGGGCATTGATGCCTGCGTCGTGCCCATGGGCGTGAAGGCGGCGCATTTCGCCGGCGACTTTGCCGCCATCATGCGTTTCACCAACCTGCGCGGCGCGCTGATCACCATGCCGCACAAGGTGTCCGTGGTGGACCTGGTGCACGAGGTCACGCCCGCCGTGCACATTGCAGGCGCCTGCAATGCCGTGCTGCGGCGCGAGGACGGCACGCTGCTGGGCGACCAGTTCGACGGCGCGGGCTTTGTGCGCGGCGTGCTGCGCAAGGGGCGGCAGTTGCAGGGCGCGCGGGTGCTGATTTCCGGGGCGGGTGGCGTGGGCTCGGCGATTGCCGCCTCGCTGGCGGCGGCCGGCGTGGGCGAGCTGATGCTGTTCGACACGCGGGACGAGAGCGCGCAGGCCCTGGCCGGGCGGCTCGCTGCCTACTACCCGAGGATGAAGGTGGGCACGGGCTCCAGGGACCCGCGGGGCTTTGACGTGGTCGTCAACGCCACGCCGCTGGGCATGAAGGACGATGACCCGCTGCCGTTCGATGTGCAGCGCATCGCACCCGCCACCTTTGTGGGCGAGGTGGTGATGAAGTCCGAGTTCACGCCGCTGCTGCGCGCCGTGCGCGACAAGGGCTGCGACTTCCAGGTGGGCACGGACATGCTGTTCGAGATGATTCCCGCCTACCTCGAATTCTTCGGCTTCGGCAGCGCCACGCCCGACCAGCTGCGCGCCACCGCCCACATCTCCTACTGATCCAGCCGACAGACAACCGGCCCTGAATGCGTCCAGGGCAGGGCGCAGCCACGCCCGAAAAAGCATTTTTCACAGAGAAGGAGACAAGACCATGCAACAGCAAATGCACCAGACACCGCGAGTGCCGCAGCGCGGGGCCCTTCGCATCCTGGCCCTGGCCACCGTGCTGGGCGCCTGGGGAGCGGGCGCCCAGGCCCAGTCCTCGGTCACCATCTACGGCAGCGTGGACCAGTACATCAACCACATGCGCAGCAGCTCGGGCGCATCCATGACCACGCTGGAGGACGGCGCCCTGCTTCGCAGCCGCCTGGGCTTTCGCGGTCAGGAAGACCTGGGTGGTGGCCTGTACGCGAAGTTCCAGCTGGAGATGGGCATCAACGCCGACAACGGCACGCAGGCCGACAGCACGCGCGGCTTCGACCGCCAAAGCTGGGTGGGCCTGGGCGGCGGCTGGGGCGAGGTGCGGCTGGGCCGGCAGAACACCGTGATCTTCGGGCGCGGCGACTACATCGACTTCACCTCGCGCACCTTGGGATCGATGGTCAACAACTTTGGCGTGCCCTCGCGCTTCGACAACGACATCTCCTACACCTCGCCGCGCATGGCCGGTTTCCTGTTCGAGGCCCACTACGCCATGGCCGAGACCGGTGCTCCAGCGCGCCAGGCCATCTACCAGCTGGGCCTGGACTACCTGAACGGCCCCTACCGCGTCGGCTATGCAGGCCTGTATGCGCGTGCGCCGCAGAGCGCGGCCTATACCGACGCGGTCCGCTACGACAACCTCTACGCCAACTACGACTACGGCAAGGGCAAGGTCCAGCTGGCCTTTGTGCGGTCCAACAACAGCACGGCGGGCTCGGCGGGCAACAACACGGGCACGGTGCTGGGCAATGTGGGCGGGCTGGTGGCGGGCACGAATGCCGATGTGCGCCGCTTCTACCGCGTCTGGCAGCTGTCGGCCGACTACCGCGTGGCGCCGCAGCTGCGCGTGGGCGCACTGTGGGGCCGCATACAGGATGGCTCGGACAGCGGGCGCGGCGCATCGGGCGGGGCCATCGCGGCCTACTACGACCTGTCCAGGCGCACCATGCTCTACGCGGTGGCCGAGCAGTTGAAGAACGACCGCAATGCGGGCTTCCGGCTGGCGGCCTCGGGCGGCATGAAGCCCAACTGCACATCGGCCGACGACGTCAACGGCCGCACCATCAAGGGCGTGCAGCTGGGCGTGCTGCACCGCTTCTGAGGGGGCATGCCATGGCACAGCTGCACCCGCTTCGCATTGCAGTGGCCGGCGCCGGCGCGATCGGCCAGGCCCATATCGCCGCCATGGGGGCCCAGGCGGATTGCCGCCTGTCCGCCATCGTGGACCCGGCGCCCGCAGCCCGGGAGCTTGCCCAAAGGGCCGGAGTGCCGCTGTGGCGCGACCTG
Source organism: Delftia sp. PX-1 (assembly GCF_055797465.1). NCBI lineage: Bacteria > Pseudomonadati > Pseudomonadota > Betaproteobacteria > Burkholderiales > Comamonadaceae > Delftia > Delftia sp. PX-1. Next base: position 4,433,771 of record NZ_CP184763.1, on the reverse strand, counting down.
GGCGAGCTGATCGCCCATGACCGGCCCGACGCCGTGGTGCTGGCCACGCCCAACCGCCTGCATGCCCCGCAGGCGGCGCAGTGCATGCATGCGCGCCTGCCCATCCTGCTGGAAAAGCCCGTCACCTCCACCGTGGCCGAGGCACAGCGCCTGGCCGCGCTGGCCGAGCGCAGCGGCGCCCGCGTGCTGGTGGGCCACCACCGCGCCCACAGCCCGATCATGGCGCGGGCCGCGGCCCTCATCGCCCAGGGGCGGCTGGGCCGCCTGGTGGCCGTGACCGGCGCGGCCCTGTTCTACAAGCCGGACGCCTATTTCGAGGAAGGCCCCTGGCGCCGCGAGGCCGGGGGCGGCCCCATCCTGCTCAACATGATCCACGAGGTCCACAACCTGCGCATGCTGTGCGGCGACATCGTGGCCGTGCAGGCCTTCGCCTCGCATGCCACGCGCGGTTTTGCCGTGGAAGACACGGTGGCCATCAACCTGCGCTTTGCCAGCGGTGCGCTGGGCAGCTTTGTGCTTTCGGACACGGCCGCCAGCGCGCGCAGCTGGGAGCAGACATCGCAGGAGAACAAGGCCTATGCCAGCTATGAGGACGAAGACTGCTACCTGGTGGCGGGCACCTTCGGCTCGCTGGCCATACCGAGCATGCGGCTCAAGACCTATGCATCGGCCGGCCAGCGCTCCTGGAATGAGCCCTTCGACCTGGATGTGGCCGCCGTGGAGCGCGAAGACCCGCTGGTGCGCCAGATGGCGCATTTCGCGCAGGTGGCGCGCGGCCTGGCGCAGCCGCTGGTCAGCGTGCACGACGGCCTGCGCAACCTGCAGATCACCGAGGCCATTGCAGAGGCGGCGCGTACCGGTGCCGCCGTCGAGACCCCGGTGGCATGAACGAATCCCTGAATCGAGGACACCCCATGAAGACCATCCTGATGCTGCACGGCATCAACCACAACATGTTCGGCCAGCGCGATCCGGCGCAGTACGGCACGGTCACGCTGGCCGAGATCGACGCCTCGCTGCGCAGCCTGGGCAGCCAGCTGGGCTGCGAGGTGGACAGCTTCCAGACCAATTGCGAAGGCGCCACGTGCGAGCGCATCCACCAGGGCTTTCGGGACGGCGTCGATGGCGTGCTCATCAACGCCGGTGCCTGGACGCACTACAGCTACGGCATCCGCGACGCGCTTGCCATGCTCACCGTGCCCGTGGTGGAGATCCACATGAGCAACATCCATGCGCGCGAGCCCTTTCGCCACCACTCGGTGTTTGCCGACATCGCCCGGGGCCAGATCTGCGGCTTCGGCGCGGACAGCTACCTGCTGGGCCTGCGGGCCGTGCTGTCCGCCGTCGCATAGGATGCATGGCGCGCAACTGGCCATGTATCGTCCTTCGAACTCCCTCGCTCGACGCGCTGCATGCCGTGACCAGGCTTCATTGAGATGAACTTCGCCGATCCCGGCCCGCGCCGCTCCGTTTCCTTTCTTCTGCTGCTGCCGCTGCTGCTGGCCGCGCAGCCGGTCGCCACCGATGGCTATCTGCCAGCGTTGCCCGAGATCGCGCGCGACCTGGGCTCGGCCAGCAGCAGCCTGACCGTGTTCATGCTGGCCTTCGGTGTCGCCCAGCTGGTGTGCGGGCCGCTGGCAGACCGCTTCGGGCGCCGGCCCGTTCTGCTGACGGGGTTGGCCTGCTACACGGCAGCGGCGGCCGGCTGTGCGCTGGCGGGCAGCGCGGACGCACTGGTGGCCTGGCGCGCCGTGCAGGGCGCGGCCATGGCGGCCATCCTGGTGTGCGCACGGGCTGCGGTGCGCGACCTGTATCCGGCCCATGAAGGGCCGCGCATCATGGCCCGCGGCCTGATGGGCCTGGGGCTGGTGGCCCTGGTGGCGCCGATTGCCGGTGCATGGGCAGTCCAGGCCGCCGGCTGGCGCTGGGTGCTGGGGGCGATGGGTGTCTACTCGCTGGCTTTGCTGGCACTGTGCTGGCGCATGTTCAGCGAGACGCGGCAAGCGCCGGCGGAGTCTGCCCCGGTCCTCGCATCCGTACCCGTATCCGTATCCGCTGGCGGTGTGCGCCAGGTGTTCGCCGACCCCGGCTTTTGCGCCTGGACGGCGCTGGCCGCAACCACCTACGGCGGCATCTTCTGCTTTTTGCTGCTGTCGCCGATGGTGTACGTCGACCTGTTCGGCCTGTCGCCCGTGCTCTACGGCTGGATTCCAGCGGGCGGCTCGCTGGTCTACATCCTGGGCATCACATGGTGCCGGCGCCTGCTGTCGCGCCACGGGCCGGTGCGCACGGTGCAGCTGGGCGCTACGCTCAGTCTGCTGGGGCCGTGCATCCAGATCGCCGGCTGCGTGCTGGCGCCGACCTCGCCCTTTCCACTGCTGCTGGGGCACGCGGTGTATGCACTGGGCCATGGCCTGCACCAGCCTTGCGGCCAGGCGGGCGCGGTGGGTGGTCTGCCGCCGCAGCTGGCCGGGCGGGCCGTGTCGTGTTCGGGCTTCGCGATCATGTGCGTGGCCTTCTGCGCCGGCCAGCTGGCGGCGCAATTTGTCGATCCGACGATGCACCACGGTGCCTGGCCGATGGTGCTGCCCATGGCGCTGGCAGGCGTTGTGCTGGTCCTCATCGCCTTTGTCTGGCTGCCGCGGCTGTACCGGGTGGGGGCAGCGCAAAGGGTTCAGCCCCGGTCATGACACCGCTCATGCATCCGCGCGGTATTCACCCCGATGCTTCATGAACCGGTGGTAGGACATGCGCAGGTGCAGCTGCATCACCTGGCGTGCCAGCTCTCCATCCCTGGCACGTATGGCGATCACCAGGTCGCAGTGGTGGTGCAGGCTTTGCACCAGCTCTTCGGGCGTGTAGATGTAGAACGACCGCTTGATGATCGGCATGTCGATCATCGTCGCCAGCATGGTCTTGAGGCGCGGCGAGCCCGATGCCTCGATCAGCGCGTGGTGAAAATCCCGGTTGGCTGACTGCACCTCGCCAATGCCGTCGTGGCCAGCGGCAATGCCGGCCTCCATGCGCTGGTTGCTGGCCTCCAGCTCATCGGCCAGCCCCTCGCCGCCGCGCGTGGCCGCGAGGAACGAGGCGTACGGCTCCAGCAGCATGCGCAGCTGGAAGGTCTCCTCCACATCCCAGTCGCTCCACTCCGACACGCGGATACCCTGGCCCGCGCCATCGGTGGCCAGGCCATCTTCCACCAGGCGGTGCAGCGCATTGCGCACCGGCGTGCGGCTCAGTCCCAGGTCGCGGGCAATGGGCTCCTCCTTGAGCTGTTCGCCGGGTCGGTAGTGGCCGCCGATAAGCCGCTGCCGCAGAACCTCGTACGCCTTGTCTTTCACGTTTTGCACTGTGTTTGCACCAGGTGGGTGGGGATGGTGCGCCGATTCTAGGTGACGGCGGAAGGGCTCGCTGCGGTGCGCTTCATCCAGAAAAGTACAAAATAAGTACAAAAATTCGCAGTTCTACGGGAAATCTCTATGAGTGAATCTGGGATGCACTCCATAGACTGCGCTCAATGTTTTAAATTTGTACTTTTATGAAGTTCGCAATACTGGGTGTTGGAATGGTCGGCGCCTGCTACATGCAGGCCTTTTTGGAGCAGGGGCACAGCCTGGTGGGCCTGTGCGAGCTGCAGCCCAACGCTGCGGTTGCCGACGCCGTGCAGGCCGCTGGCGCGCAGGTGCATGCCGCGCCCGGCGCCTGGCTGGCCGAGGCCGACGTGGTGGTGAGCGCCGTGTTCGGCACCGTGGCGCGCAGCCTGTTCGAGGCCTGCCTGCCCCATCTGCGCGATGGCGTGGTCTATGTGGACATGACCACGGCCGACCCGCAGGAGATGCGCGAATGCGGCGAGCTGGCCCGGCGCGTCGCCCAGGGCAGGGCGGTGCACTTCGTGGACGTGGCCATCACCGGCGCGGTCAACCTGGGCGGCAGCAAGACGCCGCTGCTCGTGGCCGGTGGCAAGGCCGGTTTTGTACAGGAATTGTTCTTGCCCCTTGGCGGCTCCGTTCGCGTGGTGGGCGGACAGCCGGGCGATGCCGCCGCGCTCAAGCTCCTGCGCAGCATCTACACCAAGGGGGCCGAGGCGCTGGCCGTGGAGTGCCTGGTGACGGCCCAGCAGATGGGCCTGCGCGAGCAACTGCATGCCGTGCTGCAGGACATCGACGAGACACCGCTGCGCACGCTGATGGAGTCCATGGTGCGCACGCACATCCCGCATTCCGCACGCCGCCGCAACGAGGTGGCCGAGGCCCGGCAGCAGATGGCCCGCAACGGCCTGGCGCCCATCGCCTTGACCGCCGTCGAGGCGCTGTTCGCCGCCACGGCCCGGGCGCATGCGGTGCAGCCCTTCACCGGCACCTCCACCGACGAGGCCATCGATTGGCTGGGCAGCCACGTGCTCGCCAGCCGCCCCTGATCAACGTACCCCTGCGCCAACCGACACCACCAAAGGAGACATCCGCAATGACGACCCCGACCCGACGCCGCCTGGCCCTCGCCGGCCTGCTGGCACTGACTGCTGCCGCCGTGGCCCCGGCCCATGCCCAGGGCACCTATCCGCAGCGGCCCATCAGGTTCATCGTGCCCTTTCCGGCCGGTGGCGGCACCGACAACCTCACGCGGCTGGTCGGCACCAAGCTCACCGAGGCCCATGGGTGGGCCATCGTGGTGGAGAACAAGCCCGGTGCCGGTGGCAACCTGGCTCTGGACCAGGTGGCCAAGGCCCCCGCCGACGGCCTGACCCTGGTGATGGCGCAGACCGACAACGTGGTGCTCAACCCGCTCCTGTACTCCAAGCTCACCTACAACCCCGACAAGGACCTGCGCGCCGTGGCCCTGGTCGCAGCCGGCCCGGCCGTGCTCGTGGTGAATGCCGATTCCCCGTACAAGTCCCTGGACGACATCATTCAGGCGGCGAAGAAGGAACCCGGGCGCCTGAGCTTTGCCACGCCGGGCACCGGCACCATTTCGCACCTCATCAGCGAGGCCTGGCAGAAAAGCTCGAATGTGAAGTTCACCCACGTGCCGTTTCGCGGCATGGCGCAGGCCATGCCCGACCTGCTGGGCGGGCGCATCGACATGTACATGGGCTCCATCCCCACGCTGCTGTCGCACATCCAGTCGGGCAAGGTGCGCGCCATCGGCGTGACCACCGCGAGCCGCTCCAAGCTGCTGCCCGACGTGCCGACCTACACCGAATCCGGCATCAAGGGCGTGGAGCTGGCCAGCGTGTGGGGCGTGATGGCCCCGGCCGGCACCTCCGACGCCATCGTCAGGCAGCTCAACGAAGCCATCAACAAGGTGGTGAACGCACCCGACACGGCCAGGAAGATCGCCGACTCCGGCGCCGAACTCATCACCGGCACACCGCAGGACATGGCCAGGCTCTACGCCAGCGACCGCGCACGCCTGGCACCCATCGTCAAGAGCTCTGGCACCACGCTCGATTGAGCGGCACGGCTTTCATTCCATCCACTCTGAGCACCACACCATGATCGGTCTTCAAATTCTGAAGCGGCAACGCGCTGTCAGCCTGGATATTGCCAGGCGCTATCTCGACGTGCCTGTCGCCAACGTCAGCGACTGCATGGCCCGCATGACGGCTGGCGGCGCGCGGCTGCGCCCCATGCACGGCGGCGGGCGCATGGCCGGCCCCGCGTTGACCATCAAGACACGCCCGGGCGACAACCTCATGCTCCACAAGGCACTTCAACTGGCCAGCCCAGGTGACGTGATCGTGGTGGATGCGGGCGGCGACCTCACCAACGCACTCATCGGAGAAATCATGGTCGGAGACGCCATGCGCCGCCAGCTGGGCGGGATCGTGATCAACGGCGCGATCCGCGACGCGGCATGGATTCGTGCTGGCAGCTTCCCGGTATTTGCCGCGGGCGTCACGCACCGCGGACCCTACAAGGATGGCCCGGGCGAAATCAATGTGCCTATCGCCATCGATGGCATGGTGATCGAGCCCGGCGACCTCATGATTGGCGATGACGACGGCTTGCTGTGCGTACCCTATGCGCAGGCGCAGGCCCTGCTGGATGCAGCACATGGAAAACAGATGGTTGAGGCCAAGATGGTGGCCGACATCGCTGCCGGTACCTACAGCGCGCCATGGATCGACGAGACGCTCAAGCGTCTGGGCTGCCCGATTCAGCCGTAGCGCCGGCGCTGCAGCATCCATCCTGCACCCATTCATCACCCATCGCCCGTCCGCCTCAGACCTCGGCCAGCGCCTTCAGATGGCTTTCCAGGCCACCGGTGCCGCTGGCCGCGTTCACATGGTCGAAGTAGCCGTACCAGCCGCTGGCCTTGATGCCCGCCAGCAGGGCATCGCGCGCGGCGGTATCGGGAAAGCGCCAGATGCCCAGGAAGCGGTGCGGGCTGGCCTGGTCCAGGCCGCGCTCGGTCTCGGCCAGGGCCAGCACCTGCACGCCCATGGCAGCCAGGCCGCCCATGGCGCTGGCAACCGCGTCCAGAAACTGCTGGCGCTGCGCGGCGGGCAGGGCCAGCCAGGCGGGGTTGGGGGAATAGAGCTCGACCAGATAGTGGGACATGGTGTTTCCTGGGGTTGAGGCGCTGTGCGCCGGGTGTGATGCTGGTATATTGTATGGCAGCTAATTATATGCTGGCACCATGGCAGGCATCCTGTGCCGTCGATGGCTGTGCTCTGGCGCTGCCTTCCATCAGGGGTTTGCGCATATCCATATGCGGCAGGCTTGTTTGCGATAGCCAGGTTGGCCTTTAGGCTGGCGCGCTTTGACCACGCCATGTCCAGCCCCGTCACAACCGTCCATTCCGATTCCCGCCCCGGCGCCTTTGCCATTTCATCCCAACCCGCCACGGCCTTGCACCGTGCCACGCCCGCCACGCTGGCGGCCGTGCTGGAGCAACTGTCCCCGGCCCAGGCCCGATGGGCGCGCGCCGCAGGCTTTGATGCGCAGCCGGGCCGCATCCTGCTGTTGCCCGGCATGCAGAGCGAAGTGCAGAGGGAAGGGCAGGGCGAGGGCACTGCCCTCGCTGGCGTGCTGGTCGGCGTGGACCCGGACCAGCTGCTGTGGCAGCTGGCCGGCCTGCCGGCTGCGCTGCCGCCCGGCACCTATGCGCTCGCCGATGCGGATGAGGCTCAGAGGCCGCATCTGCTGCTGGGCTGGGCACTGGGCGCGCTGCCATCGACCCGCCAGGCGCGGCAGTCGGATGCGGCAACCGCTCCATCACTCGCTCTATCACTCGCTCGGTTGGTGGCAAGCCCCGATGAGCAGGCCGCCGTCGCGCCAATGGCCGCCGCCATTGGCGAGGTGCGGCGGCTGGTCAACCTGCCTGCCAACCAGCTGGGTCCCGAACAGCTGGCCCAGGCCGTGGCCGACCTGGCCGCGCGCCATGGCGCGCGCTACCGGCAATGGGTGGGCGACGAGCTGCCCGCCGCAGGCTTTGCCCTGGTGCACGCCGTGGGTCGGGCGGCGTCCCGGGCGGCCCAGGCGCCGCGCGTGGCCGAGCTGACCTGGGGCGATGCCGCGCTGCCCCATGTGGTGCTCATCGGCAAGGGCGTGTGCTTTGACTCCGGCGGGCTGGACCTCAAGCCCGCCGCAGGCATGCGCTGGATGAAGAAGGACATGGGCGGCGCCGCACACGCCCTGGCCCTGGCCGATCTGCTAATGCAGGCGGGCCTGCCCATCCACCTGAAGCTGCTGGTGCCTGCGGTGGAGAACGCCGTGGGTGCCGGTGCGCTGCGGCCCGGCGACATCATCGAGGCCGGTGACGGCCGGCGCGTGGAGATCGAGAACACCGATGCCGAAGGCCGGCTCCTGCTGGCCGATGCGCTGCACCACGCCATTCGCAGCGCGCCCACGCCGCCCGCGCTGCTGATCGACCTGGCCACGCTCACGGGCGCTGCGCGCACGGCGCTGGGGCCGGACCTGCCCGCGCTGTTCAGCAACCATGACGGCTGGGCCGATGAGCTGCTGGCCCAGGGCCGCGCGCAGGCCGACCCGCTGTGGCGCCTGCCCCTGTGGGCGCCGTACCGCCGCATGCTCCGCTCCGACCAGGCCGACCTGCTCAACGCCGCCAGCACGCCACAGGGCGGCGCCATCACGGCTGCGCTGTTCCTGGAGAGCTTTGTGCCGCCCGAGCTGCCCTGGCTGCACCTGGACCTGTTCGCCTGGAATCTGGAGGAGCGCCCCGGCCGGCCCAGGGGCGGCGAAGCCCAGGGCCTGCGCGCGCTGTACGCCCTGCTGTCGCAGCGCTTTGCATCTGCGCGCAGCGCATTTGCATAGGCGCAATCGGGCTTTGCGGCGGGCTGGTGGCTCCACACAATCGGCCGTCTGGTGCAGCCGGCGCGGCACCCGCCGCCGCCTTTCTGCGATCTTGTTCCGGCTGCCAGGACACTTCATGACCCAAAGACGCTTCCTGCCTCGCCTTTCCCTGCTGCGCACCCACTTGCGCACCCTGCGAACTTCCGCACTGCTCCCCGCCCTGGCCGCAGCCTTGCTGTGCGCACCGCCCGCCCAGGCCGAAACCCTGCGCTGGGCGCGCTCCACCGACGCATCCACGCTGGACCCGCACGCGCTGAACAACGGCCCCAACCACAACCTGCTGCACCAGATCTACGAGCCGCTGATCATCCGCACGGCCGATGGCAAGCTGCTGCCCACCCTGGCCACGTCCTGGGCGCTGACTGCCGACCCCTCGGTCTGGGAGTTCAAGCTGCGCAAGGGCGTGAAGTTTCATGACGGCAGCCTGTTCACGGCCGACGACGTGCTGTTCTCGCTGCGCCGCGCGCGCTCGGCCACCTCGGACATGCGCTCGCTGCTGACCTCGATCACCGACGTGACCAAGGTCGATGCCTTCACCGTGCACATCAGGACCAACGGGCCCAACCCGCTGCTGCCGGCCAGCCTCATCAACATCCAGATCCTGAGCGCCGCCTGGGCCAAGGCCCATGGTGCCGAGCAGCCGCAGAACGCGCTGGCCAAGGAAGAGAACTACGCCACGCGCAACGCCAACGGCACGGGGCCCTACGTCATCGCCTCGCGCGAGCAGGACACGCGCACCGTGCTGCGGCAGTTTCCCGGCTACTGGGGCAAGGGGCTGTTCCCGCTGGAGATCGACGAACTGGTCTACCTGCCCATCAAGTCCCAGGCCACGCGCGTGGCGGCGCTGCTGTCGGGCGAGGTGGACTTCGTGCAGGACCTGCCCATCCAGGACATTGCGCGCCTGAGCGCCGACCCGCGCTTTCGCATCAACCAGGCCGCCGAGAACCGCACCATCTTCCTGGGCCTGAACGTGGGCGCCGCCCCGCTGTCGCATTCCGATGTGAAGGACAAGAACCCGCTGGCTGACCTGCGCGTGCGCCAGGCCTTCCAGCTGGCCATAGACCGGCAGGCCATACAGCGCGCCGTGATGCGCGGCCTGTCCGTGCCCACCAACATCATTGCGCCGCCCTTTGTGCATGGCTACGAGAAATCCTTTGGCGCCGTGGGCAAGGCCGACTTGGCCCAGGCCAGGAAGCTGCTGGCCGAGGCCGGCTATCCCAACGGCTTCGGCATCACCCTGCATTGCACGAACGACCGCTACCTGAACGACGAGGCCATCTGCCAGGCCATCGCCGGCTTTTTGGGCCGCATCGGCGTGAAGACGGCCGTGTCGTCCCGGCCGCTGGCCATCCAGACGGCGGCCATCAACAACCAGGAGACGGATTTCTACCTCTACGGCTGGGGCGTGCCCACCTATGACTCGGCCTACGTCTTCGACTACCTGGTGCACACGCGCGGCAAGAATGGCCGGGGCAACACCAATGCCACGCGCTACAGCAATGCCGAGCTGGACAGCCAGATCGTCTCCCTGGCCTCCGAGGGCGATGCGCGCAAGCGCGATGCCACCATCCACTCCATCTGGAGCACGGTGCAAAAGGAGCTGATCTACCTGCCGCTGCACGACCAGATCCAGACCTATGCCATGGTGCGCAAGTTCGACATCCCGGTGAATCCGTCGAACACGCCGTACTTCAAGCTGTTCAAGCAGCCCGGTGCGCGCCAGGCTGCGGTGGCCGGCGCGCAATAGGCTCAGTGTGTCGCAGCCGGCTGCGGCCGGTTGACCTCCACCGTGACGTGGACCAGTTCCTCATGCACGCCAAGCAACTGGCGCACGGCATCGGGGTCCACGCCTGCGGGCGCGTCCAGTGCCACGATGCAGGCGTAGCGCGCCTTGCCCACGCGCCAGACATGCAGGTCGGAGATCTGCGCGGCAAACGGCGCCTGGGCGATGGCCTCACGCACCTCGCTGACCACGGGGGCGTGCATCTCGGCGTCCAGCAGCACGCGGCTGCTGTCGCGCAGCAGGCCCATGGCCCATGCCGCCACCAGCACGGCGCCGGCCAGGCCCATGGCCGGGTCCAGCCATCCCAGGCCCCAGGCCATGCCGCCGAACAGGGCGGCGATGGCCATCACCGAGGTGGCGGCATCGGCCAGCACATGCAGGTAGGCCGAGCGCAGGTTGAGATCGCCGTGGTCGTCATGGTCACCGTGGTCGCCGTGATGGCGGTCGCCCGCGTGGCCGCCGTGCGCATGCCTGCCGTGCCCGTGGTGATGTCCGTGGTCGTGACCATGGTGATGCCCGTGCCCGCCCTTCAGCAGCCAGGCGCAGACAAGGTTGACCAGCAGGCCCAGTGCGGCCACGCCCAGTGCCTGCTCGTAATGGATGGGCGAGGGCGAGAACAGGCGCTGCACCGACTGCCAGGCCATGCCGCCCGCCACCAGCAGCAGCAAGATGGCGCTGGTGTAGCCGGCCAGCACCTCGATCTTCCAGGTGCCGAAGGCAAAGCGCGTATCGCCCGCCAATCTGCGCGCGGCCGCATAGGCGCCAGCTGAGAGCCCCAGCGCCAGCGCGTGCGATCCCATGTGCCAGCCATCGGCCAGCAGCGCCATGGAGTTGAATCCGTACCCGCCTGCGATCTCCCCGACCATCATGGCCGCCGTCAGCCCCGCAGCCAGCATGGCACGGCGCTCGCCCAGCGGGTTGCCTTCGTCGAAACGGTGTGAATGCTGCCTGGGGCTGGCGCCGCCAGCGGTCGAGAGGGATGGAATGCTGCGCATGCAGATACTGTACCCCAGTATATGCAGGCGCCTAGAATGGCCTTCATGGCACATACGATTCAGAACAAGAAGCGCTTGCTCACGCGCATCCGCCGCATCCAGGGCCAGGCCCAGGCGCTGGAGCGCGCGCTCGAGGCCGAGCACGACTGCGCGGCCATCCTCCAGCAACTGGCAGCCGTGCGCGGCGCCGTCAACGGCATGATCTTCGAGGTGCTCGAGGGCCATGTGCGCACCCATCTGGCCGATGGCACGGCCGGCGGCCAGGCCCGTGATGACGAGGTGGACCTTGTGCTGTCGGTGATGCGCTCGTACATGAAGTGATTGATGAAGTGATGGCCGGCCCTGCGGATTGGCGCTCTCGGCGCGGTTTCCTGCTCTCATTTTTTGCAAACAGTGACCCCTGAAAACCGCCCATCTCGGACACGGCGCCCCATTCGCAGCGGACAATCGTCGGGCCAGGAATATGACGGGATTTCGACAGTTCCCGCCGCCTGCTGGCCAGCCAAGGACTACCGCGCATGACAGAAGACCCCCGCCGAGATTCCCCCGCAGATGCCGCCCCCGCCGCCGCCCAGGCGCCGCAAACGGCCATACAGCTGCGCATCGGCACCGTCGCCAAGCTCAATCTCGCCGACTTCCAGAACGCCGTGCCCGCGCTGCTGGAGCTGGCCATCGTCAACGAGGGCGAGCTGCCGCTGCAGGCGCTGAGCCTGCACCTGGCCTCGGAGCCTGCCTTCATCAAGCCGCGCACCTGGCGCCTGGAGTCGGTGGCCGCGCACAGCACCTATGCGCTGACCGACCTGGATGTGGCGCTGGACGGCGCCTTGCTCTCGCGCCTGACCGAGGCCGAGCCTGCCGTGCTGCGGCTGGAGCTGCGCAGCGGCCAGCCGGCACAGACGGTGCTGGCCCGGCACGAACACCCGCTGGAACTGCTGGCCCGCAACCAGTGGGGCGGCCTGGGGCATTTGCCCGAGATGGTGGCGGCCTTCGTGCAACCCAACGATCCGGCCGTGGACCGCATCCTCAAGGGCGCGGCGCAGGCGCTGGAGGCGGCGGGCAAGTCCGGCGCCATCAACGGCTATGAGCAGGGGCCGCAGCGCGCCTGGGAACTGGCCTCGGCCATCTGGACTTCCGTGCTCCAGAAGAAACTCAACTACGCGCTGCCGCCGGCCAGCTTCGAGCATGCGGGCCAGAAGATACGCGGCGCGTCCCAGGTGCTGGATGCGGGCCTGGCCACCTGCCTGGACCTGACGCTGCTGTTCGCCTCCTGCCTGGAGCAGGCGCACCTGAACCCGCTGCTGGTCTTCACGCGCGGCCATGCCTTCGTGGGCCTGTGGCTGGGCAGGCAGGAATTCTCGACCGCCGTGGTCGATGACATCACGGCCGTGCGCAAGCGGCTCAAGCTGCAGGAGCTGGTGGTCTTCGAGACCACGCTGGCCGCGCAAGGCCAGGCCGTGGCCTTCAGCCAGGCCATTGCCCAGGGCGCGCGCCAGCTGGCCGAAGAGCATGAGGACCAGTTCGAGCTGCTGGTGGATGTGCGGCGCGCGCGCATGCAGCGCATCCGCCCGCTGGCGCTGGCCCAGCCGCAGGACGCCGCGCCCGAGGCCGGTGAAGGACAGGCCGAGCCACGGCTCACCGTGGAGCCGCCGCCCGAACTCCTGGCGCAGGCGCAGACACGCGAAGTGCCCACCTCCCAGCTCGATCCCAAGGACAGGCTGGCGCGCTGGCAGCGCCGGCTGCTGGACCTGTCGCTGCGCAATGCGCTGCTCAACTTCAAGCCTGGCAAGAAATCGCTGCTGCTGCAGGTGGCCGCGCCCGCGCTGGAGGACACGCTGGCCCGGGGCCAGGTGCTCAAGCTGCTGCCCAGCCCCGAGCTCATGCAGGGCAAGGACCCGCGCAGCCAGCCATTGCACGAGGCGCGCAGCCTGGAAGACCTGCGCGGCGCGCACGCCGAAGAGGCGCTGCAGCGGCGCGAGGTCTTCATCGACCTGGAGCCGCTGGAGCTGGACAGCCGCTTTGTGGAGCTGTTTCGCGGCGCGCGCAACGCGCTGCAGGAAGGCGGCGCCAACACCTTGTTCGTGGCCCTGGGCTTTCTGGTCTGGAGCCGGCCCGACAAGCCCGATGTGCGCGTGCGCGCGCCGCTGATCCTGCTGCCCGTCACGCTGGAGCGCAAGAGCGCGCGCTCGGGCTTCACGCTGCAGGCGCATGAGGACGAGCCGCGCTTCAACCCCACGCTGGTCGAGATGCTGCGCCAGGACTTCCAGCTGGAGCTGGGCGTGCCCGCAGGCGACCTGCCGCGCGACGAGGCCGGGCTGGACATCACCGGCATCTGGGCCCGCGTGCGCGAGGCGATCAAGGACGTGCGCGGCTGGGAGGTCAGCGAGGACGTGGTGCTGTCCATGTTCTCCTTCGCCAAATACCTGATGTGGAAGGACCTGGCCGAGCGCGCCGACCAGCTGCGCAGCTCGCCCGTGGTCGCCCACCTGATCGACACGCCGCGCGAGCCCTATCGCTCGGAGATCGCCTTTCCCGACACGCGGCGGCTGGACCAGGAGTTCGCGCCGCAGCAGGTCTTCAGCCCGCTGCCGGCCGATTCATCGCAACTGTCGGCCGTGATGGCCGCTGCGCGCGGCAAGGACTTCGTGCTCATCGGCCCGCCGGGCACGGGCAAGAGCCAGACCATTGCCAACCTGATCGCGCAGTGCCTGGCCGAGGACAAGCGCGTGCTCTTCGTGGCCGAGAAAATCGCCGCGCTGGACGTGGTCTACCGCCGCCTGCGCGAAGTGGGCCTGGGCGAGTTCTGCCTGGAGCTGCACTCCAACAAGAGCCGCAAGCTCGACGTGCTGGGCCAGTTGCAGAAATCCTGGGACTCGCATGGCCAGGTGGATGCCGAGGCCTGGGCCGCCAAGGCCAGCCAGCTCGGCCGCCTGCGCGAGCAGCTGTCGGCCTATGTGGAGCGCCTGCACCGGCGCCACGCCAACGGCTGGACCATCTACCGCGCCATTGGCGCCGTGGCCGGTGGCCAGGCGCTGCCGCGCCTGGGATTTCACTGGCCCACGCCCCAGGCCCATGACGAAGCGGGCCTGGCCCTTTTGCGCGAGACTGCGGGCCGCCTGCAGGCCAATGCCCAGGCCGTTGGCGCGCAGCATCTGAAGGACGGGCCGCTGGCCACGGTGCAGGCCAGCGACTGGTCCGTGCGCTGGCAGCAGCAGATGGTGGATGCCGCCCAGGCCCTGCACGATGCAGGCCAGGGCTTTGCCGAGGCGGCGCAGCAGCTGGGCCGGCTGCTGCGCATCGAGTGGCCGGCGCTGGGACGCCAGGCGCGCTCGGCGCTGGGCGTGATCGCGCGCGCGCTGCCTGCGGCCGCAGGCCGCAACCTGGCTTTCTGCGTGCTGCCTGACGGCGCGCGCATTGGAGAATCCCTGCAATCGGGCCTGCAGCTGCTGGCGCAGCACGGTGATCTGTCCGCACAGATGCTGGCGCCCTGGCCGGCCGAGCTGCAGGCGCGCCTGGCCCAGGCGCTGGACCTGCTGGCGCAGCGCCGGCGCCTGCAGGCCGGGCTGGGCACGCCCTGGCCCGTGGCCCTGGGCGACGAGCTGGAACGCGGCCTGCAGTGCATCGACGAGATCGCGGCGCTGCGCCAGGGCCTGTCCGTCAAGTACGGCGCGGGCGTGGGCCAGCTCAATGTCTCGCAGCTGCAGCGCGAATGGGCCAGAGCCGGCAAGTCCTTGTGGCCGCTGTCCTGGCTGGGCCGGCGCAAGGTGCGCGCGGCGCTGGAGGCCACCATCGAAGGCGCGGGCGAGCCGCGCGTGGCCGATGACCTGGCCGCCCTGGTGCGCATCCGGGGCCTGCGCGAGGAACTGGACCAGATCCAGCCCGGCGCCGCAGCCGACGGCCTGTGGGCCGGACACCGCACGCGCACCGACCATGCGCGCAGCGCCCTGAAGGCCAATGCGGCCCTGCTGGCCGCGCGTGCGCAGAAGTCCTTCTCGCTCGATGGACTGGAGGCCGTGGCCGAAGGCCATGGCGGCGAGCGCTGGGCGGCCGAAGTGCAGCGCCTGCAGGCCCTGTACCAGATCGACCGCCAGCTCGATGGCTACCTGCCGCTGGCCGATGCCAGCCACGGCCTGTGGCGCGGCCTGGAAACCGATGCCCAGGCCTTGCAGGACGCGCTGGCCTTCGAGCGCGAGCGCCTGCAGCTGACGCGGCGCGGCGGCCTGATGGCATCGCACGCCGCCGTGGCCCAGGGCCGCTGTGGCGCGGCGCTGCAGCAGGCCCATGCGCAACTGGCGGCCCGCAGCGCCATCGAGGAACAACTGCTGGCGCTGGACGAGCTGCGCTTGCGCTGCCCCGGCGTCTGGGACGGCCTGGACACGCGCCCGCAAGCCGTGGAGCATGCGCTGCGCCTGCAGGGATCGCTGCAGGCAGGGCTGACCGGGCTGGGCTGGCAGGAGGCCGAGCTGGCCCAGGCACGCCAGGCGCTGCACCAGGTGCTGGCCTTGCGCAGCGCCGAGCTGGGCGAGGGTGCCGCGGTCGGCATGGCCTGCCAGCAGTTGCTGGACAGCCTGGCCGGCCTGCACGCGGCCATAGACCCCTTCAGCGCGGCGGCAGCCCATGGCGAGTCGCAGCAGCGTGCCCTGGCCCAGCGCACGGCCGAGCAGCTGGCGGCCACGGCGGGCGGCGTGCTGGCCGGGCAGGGCGGCCTGCATGCCTGGTGCGCCTGGCGCAATGCCCAGGCCGCGGCCCGCGCGGGCGGGCTGGGTGCGCTGGCCGACGCCATCGAGTCCGGCAGCCTGGAACCGGCCCAGGCGCCCCAGGCCTTCGAGGTCAACTACGCGCGCTGGTGGCTGGCGCTGGCCGTGGACGAGGACGAGGTGCTCAAGCGCTTCGTCTCTGCCGAGCATGAGCGGCGCATTGCCGACTTCCGCGCGCTGGACGATGAATTCACCTCCGTCACACGCCAGTGGATACGTGCGCGGCTGTGCGCGGGCCTGCCGTCGGCCGACAGCATCCAGCGCAACAGCGAGTGGGGCATCCTGCGGCGCGAGATCACCAAGAAGCGCCAGCACCTGCCGCTGCGCCAGCTGCTGGAGCAGATCCCGTCGGCCGTGCTGCGCCTGACGCCCTGCCTGCTGATGAGCCCGCTGTCCATTGCCCAGTACCTGAGCGCCGAGACCAGCAACTTCGACATCGTCATCTTCGACGAGGCCTCGCAGATCCCCGTCTGGGACGCCATCGGCGCCATGGCGCGTGCCAGGCAGGTGGTGATGGTGGGCGACCCCAAGCAACTGCCGCCCACCAGCTTCTTCGGCCGCGCCGACACCTCCGACACCTTCGACGACGACACGCAGGGCGTGGAAGGCGACATGGAAAGCATCCTGGACGAATGCCTGGGTGCCAGCCTGCCCACGCGCAACCTGTCGTGGCACTACCGCTCGCGCCATGAAAGCCTGATCGCCTTCAGCAACCACCGCTACTACGGCGGCGGGCTGGTGACCTTTCCCTCGCCCGTCACCGATGACCGCGCCGTCAGCTTCCACGCCGTGCAGGGCCGCTATGAAAAAGGTGGCGCCCGCATCAACCAGCCCGAGGCCAAGGCCCTGGTGGCCGACCTGGTGGCGCGGCTGAAGTCGCCGGGGTTTGCGCAGTCGGGTGCCACCATCGGCGTGGTCACCTTCAACTCCGAGCAGCAAAGCCTGATCGAGGACCTGCTGGACGAAGAGCGGCGCAAGGACCCGGGGCTGGAGCCGTTTTTCTCCGATGCACTGCTGGAGCCCGTCTTCGTCAAGAACCTGGAAAGCGTGCAGGGCGACGAGCGGGACATCATGTACTTTTCCATCACCTACGGGCCCGATATCTCGGGCGCCGTGTCCATGAACTTCGGCCCGCTCAACCGCGACGGCGGCGAGCGGCGGCTGAACGTGGCGGTGACGCGCGCGAGGCAGGAGCTGCGCATCTTCTCCAGCCTGCGCGGCGAGCAGATGGACCTGTCGCGCACCCAGGCGGCGGGCGTGCGCGATCTCAAGCACTTCCTGGAATTTGCCGAGCGCGGCCCGCGCGCGCTGGCCGAGTCGCACCATGGCAGCCAGGGCGATTTCGACAGCCCCTTCGAGGCCAGCGTGGCCCAGGCGCTGGAGCGCAAGGGCTGGCGCGTGCACACGCAGATCGGCGCATCCTCGTTCCGCGTGGACCTGGGCGTGGTGCACCCGGACCATGCGGGCAGCTACCTGGCGGGCGTGGAGTGCGACGGCGCCACCTACCACCGCTCGGCCACGGCGCGCGACCGCGACAAGCTGCGCGAGCAGGTGCTGCGCGGCCTGGGCTGGCAGATTCTGCGCATCTGGTCCACGGACTGGTGGGTCAACCCGGGCGGCACGCTGGAACGCATCCACGCGGCGCTGACCGCGCTGCTGGAGCAGGACCGGCGCAAGCGTGCGGCCGAGGTTGTAGAGGTTGCCGAGGTGCCGCAGGCGGCTGCAGTCGCCGAGGCAGAGCCAGCGCCAGAGACGCCTGAGGCGTCCGAGTCTTCCGAGCCCTCCGCGTCCTCTGAGTGGCCCGAGGCATCCGTGGAGGACGGCGAGGCACATAAGGTCTGAAAGTCGGCCGTGCGCATGAAATGGGCACTTGCTGAAGCCAGAGACACCAAGGAAGGGCCGCCCCCGCACCGAGGGTGTCGTCCCCCTCCCCCGCAAAGCGGGTAGAGAGGGGGAAGGCGCGAAGCGCCTCAGGGGGTGTCAGTACTTGTCCGGAACGTACATGTGCTGGGGAACCGGGTTGCGCGTGTACTCCGGGTTGCGCGTGCGCTCGGGCAGCACGATGGCCGGGTGCTCTATCTCCTCGTAGGGCAGCTGCGTCAGCAGGTGGGAGATGCAGTTGAGCCGGGCCTTCTTCTTGTCCACGGCCTGCACCAGCCACCAGGGCGCCTCGGCGATGTGGGTGCGCTCCAGCATGGCTTCCTTGGCCTTGGTGTAGTCCTCCCAGCGGCGGCGGCTCTCGAAGTCCATGGGACTGAGCTTCCACTGCTTGAGCGGGTCGTGCACGCGGCCCAGAAAGCGCAGGTGCTGCTCCTCGTCGGTGATGGAGAACCAGTACTTCACCAGCGTGATGCCCGAGCGCACCAGCATCTTCTCGAACTCGGGCACGGAGCGGAAGAACTCCTCGTACTCCTCGTCGGAGCAAAAGCCCATCACACGCTCCACGCCCGCGCGGTTGTACCAGCTGCGGTCGAAGAGAACGATCTCGCCACCCGCAGGCAGGTGGGAGACATAGCGCTGGAAATACCATTGCGTGCGCTCGCGGTCGTTGGGCGCGGGCAGGGCGGCCACGCGGCATACGCGCGGGTTCAGGCGCTGGGTGATGCGCTTGATCACGCCGCCCTTGCCGGCCGCATCGCGGCCTTCGAAGAGAATGACCACCTTCTTCTTGTGGTGCTGCACCCAGTCCTGCAGCTTGACCAGCTCGCCCTGCAGGCGCAGCAGCTCGCGGAAGTAGGTCTGGCGGCTCACGGTGTCGGCACCGTCCAGATCGTCGCCACCGCTGCCCAGGCGGGCGTCGTCTATCTCCATCTCCAGTTCTTCGTCGTAGCTGTCGAGCAGATCGCGTTCGATGCGCTGCATCAGCGAATCATGGTGGTCGGGCAGAAGTTCGTCGTACATGGTGGGGAATCCGGGCGTCCAGGAGTTGGCGCCTGGGATGGTGGCGTGGATGTGTGACGCGGCTGTGACGGTGCGGCTGGGTGAATACCCTGGCACCGCTCGCCTTCCCGCCGCCTACAGCCACCCCGCCTTGCGGAACTTGTAGTAGAGCAGGCCGCAAACACCCAGCACGAACAGCAGCGCGGCCGGATAGCCGTATTGCCACTTCAGTTCGGGCATGTTCTCGAAGTTCATGCCCCAGACGCCGAAGAAGGCCGTGCAGATGGCGAAGATACTGGCCCAGGCTGCCAGCCGCTTGGTGACTTCGTTTTCCTCGATGGACACCATGGACAGGTTCACCTGGATGGCCGTGCCCACGGTGTCGCGCATGGTGTCGATCTGGGCGTTGATGCGGCCCAGGTGATCCATCACATCGCGGAAGTAGTCCCTGGAGCCCACGCAGATCTGGGGGACGCGCCCGCCGTTGAGCTTGCCCACGGCTTCCAGCAGGGGGGCCACGGCGTGCTTGAGGTCCATGGCGCGGCCCTTGAGTTCATACAGCTGCTTGATGTTGTCGCGCGCCGCGCCCTTGGTGAAGATCTGCTGCTCGATCTGCTCCAGCTCCACCTCCAGCGCGTCGATGATGGGAAAGTAGCGGTCCACCACCGCATCCATCAGCGCATACAGCACAAAGCCCGAGCCATGGCGCAGCAGCTCGGGCTCGCTCTCGCAGCGCTCGCGCACGCCCAGGAAACCGCGCTTGCTGCGGTTGCGCACCGACAGCACGTAGTTGGAGCCCACGAAGACATCGACCTCGCCGTGGTTGAAGTGGCCGGGCCGCTCGGGCTCGGGCTCCAGCAGGTGCATCACGGCAAACAGCGAGCTGCCGTACTCCTCCAGCTTGGGCCGCTGGTGGCCGTGCAGCGCATCCTCCACGGCCAGGGCGTGCAGGCCGAACTCCTGGCGCATCTCCTCCAGTTCGGCCGGCGTGGCGTCCGCCAGCGCCACCCAGACGAAGCAGCCGGGCCGCTCTATGTAGTTGCTGATGTCGGCGACAGGAATGTCCGCCAGCTTGGCCCCGTTTTCGTAGGCAACGCAGTTGATCAGCATGGGAGTTCCCTCGGTAATTCTGGTGCTGGTGATCCTGCCATAACGGGGGAGGGGGAAAAGCCAGTGCCCAAGCTGCCACCGAAACCGCCAGCAGCCCAGGTTTGCGCACCTGGTAACAATACGTGTATAACCTGTCACAACCTGCTGGGCGCCGCCCGGCGCTTGCGAGCCAAGGACTCAGATGATCTTTCGCCAGTGGGGAATCGCGTTGGGTGCGTTGGGCCTGTGGGCCTTGAGCGGTGTATCTGCAGCCGGTGTGCTGGACAAGATCCAGGCCGGTGGCGCGCTGGTGATTGCGCACCGGGAATCGTCGGTTCCCTTCTCCTACATCGACACCCGCAGCGGCAAGCCCGTCGGTTATGCGCTGGATCTGTGCCTTCGCCTGGCCGAGGCGGTGCGCAAGCAGACAGGCAGGAAGGACATGAAGGTGGAGTTCCTGATGGTCACGCCCGCCAATCGCATGGCCGTGATCGAGCAGGGCAAGGCCGACATGGAGTGCGGCTCGACCACGAACAACGCGCAGCGGCGCCAGACCGTGGCGTTCACGGTTCCCCATTTCATCACCGGCGCCCGGATGCTCGTGAAGGCCGACAGCACCATCAACGCGATGGAGGATCTCAAGGGCAAAAAGCTGGTCTCCACCAAGGGCACCAGCCCGATGGCCCTGGTGACGCAGGCCAACAGGCAGCGCCTCATGGGCATCACCATTGTGGAGGCCCCCGATCACGCGAGGGCCCTGGAGATGGTGGAGAAGGGCGAAGCCGACGCGTTCGTGATGGATGACGTGCTTCTCAACGGGCTGGCCGCTGCACGGCCCGATCCACGTGCCCTGAAGGTGGTGGGCAAGTTCCTGTCCACCGAACCCCTGGCGATCATGCTGCCGAAGGCCGATACCGCGTTCAAGAAACTGGTCGATGAAGAGATGAAGCGGATCATCACCAGCCGCGAAATCCACCCCATCTACGAGAAGTGGTTCCTGCAGCCGATTCCACCCAACTCCACGAATCTGAACCTGCCGATCAGCTATTTGCTGCGCGACTTCTGGAAGTACCCCACGGCGGACATTCTGCTGTAGGCCTGTCTGTGCAGCCGCTGCGCCGCATCGGTCAAGCCGCCAGCGCTTGCTCCCTTGGGCGGGCGGCTGGGGCACCACCCGCCCCCGTCCCCGCCAGCTCCCCCAGCCCGAAGTGCCCGCGCAGCGTGCGGCTTTCGTATTCCTCGCGGAACAGGCCGCGCTTGCGCAGGATCGGCACGACTTCGCTGGTGAACAGCTCGAACTGCTGGTTGAGTATGGGCGGCATGACGTTGAAGCCGTCGGCTGCGCCGTGCCTGAACCAGTCTACGATGATGTCGGCCACCTGTTCGGGCGTGCCGGCCACGGCCAGGTGGCCGCGGGCGCCGGCCAGGCGCTTGAGCAGGCCGCGCAGGGTGAGGCCGTCGCGCAGGCTGGTTTCCACGTAGCCCACGGCGCGGCTGCGCGAGGCTTCGACCTTGTCGGGATCGGGGAAGTCGTCGCGCGTGAGCAGGCGGTCCAGCGGCACGGCCGAGAAGTCGTGGCCGCCAAAGCGTGCGGACAGGCGGGCCAGGCCGACCTCGATGCTGGTCAGGCTGTCGAGCTCTTCCCAGACCTGGCGCGCCTCGTATTCGGTGGAGCCGATGGCGGCGCTGATGCCGGGCAGGATCACGATGTCCTGCGGGCGGCGGCCCAGCCGCTGCGCCTGTCCCTTGATGTCGGCATAGAAGGCCTGGGCCGATTCCCGCGAGCCGTGGGCCGTGAAGATGGCCTCGGCCCATTGCGCGGCAAAGGCACGGCCCGATTCGGACTGGCCGGCCTGCACGAAGACGGGCCGGCCCTGCGGGCTGCCGGGCACGTTGAGCGGGCCGCGCGTGCGGATGTATTTGCCCTCGAAGTGGATGGGCCGGATCTGCGATGCGTCCAGGAACTGGCCGGCCGCCGTGTCGTCCAGCAGGGCGCTGGCTGGAAAGCTGCGCCACAGCGCATCGACGGCGGACACGAATTCCTCGGCGATGCGGTAGCGGTCGCCGTGGTCCACGCTGTCGGCCAGGCCGTAGTTCAGGCCCGCATTGGGCGCCCAGGAGGTGACGATGTTCCAGCCCGCCCGCCCCTTGGACAGATGGTCCAGCGAGGCGAACTGGCGCGCCAGCGTGTAGGCATGGCCGTAGGTGGTGGAGGCGGTGCCGATCAGGCCGATGCGCTCGGTGCGCAGTGCCAGTGCCGTCAGCAGCACCAGCGGGTCCAGCAGGCCCGAGGTGATCTGCTGGCCGTTCTCGGGCCCGACCAGGCTGTCGGCCAGGAAGACGGCGTCGAATTTGGCGGCCTCGGCGATGCGTGCGGCATCGACGTACAGCTCCAGGTCGGTGAGCGCCTTGCGGTTGGCGCCGGGATGGCGCCAGGCGCCTTCATGGTGGCCGCGCGTCATGAGGAACAGGTTCAGGTGCAGTTGCCGAGACATGGGAGCAGTCCTTTGTTGTGTGGGGTGTTTCGCGGGCGGGGCCGGCGTCAGGCGATCTCTGTCTCGACGCCCAGGCTGCGCAGCAAGGTGGCGCGCAGCTGCATGAAGGCAGGATGGTCGGGGCGGCGGGGATGGGGCAGGTCCACGGCGTGGTCCTCGGCGATGCGGCCGTCCCTGAGCACCAGGATGCGGTCGGCCAGCAGCAGGGATTCGTCCACGTCGTGGGTGACGAGGATGACCGTGGGCCGTATGCGCTCGACCAGGCGCAGCAGCAGTCCGTGCATGCGCATGCGCGTGAGCGCGTCCAGCGCGCCGAAGGGCTCGTCGGCCAGCAGCACGTGCGGGTCGCGCAGCAGGCTGCGGGCCAGCGATGCACGCTGCTTCTGGCCGCCCGACAGCGTGGCGGGCCAGGCGCCGGCCTTGTCCTGCAGGCCCACGTCGTGCAGGATTTGCCGTGCTGCGGGCAGCACGGCGCGGGCGTCCAGACCCAGCGTGAGGTTGTCCAGCACCGACAGCCAGGGCAGCAGGCGCGCGTCCTGGAACAGCACGGAGACATTGCCCTGCGCACTGGCCGCGCCGCTGGACTGCGCATGGCCGTCCAGCCCGGCGAGCGCGCGCAGCAAGGTGGTCTTGCCCGAGCCGGACTCGCCCAGCAGGGCCACGAACTGGCCCGGGGCAATGTCCAGGTCGATGGCGTCCAGCACGTTCTTGCCGCCAAAGCTGCGCGTGAAGCGCTGCAGCCGCACGGCGCCCGGGGTGGGGTGATGGCTCATGATCCCAGCGACCTCCGGTAGGACAGCACATGCGCCTCGACGCGGCGCACCACGGCGTCGGACAGCAGGCCCAGCAGGGCGTAGATGAGGATGCCCACCACGATCACATCGGTCTGCCCCCAGTCGCGGGCGCGGTTCATGAGGTAGCCGATGCCGGTCTGCGTGTTGATCAGCTCCAGCACCACCAGCGCCGTCCAGCACAGCGACACGGCAATGCGCAAGCCCACGAAGAAGCCCGGCAGCGCGCCCGGCAGCGCCACCTTGCGGATGAATTCGGCGCGCGAAAGGCCCAGGGTCTGGGCCAGCTCCACATGGCCGATGTCGATGCCGCGCAGGGCCGCGTGGGTATTGATGTAGACGGGCACCAGCACGGCCGTGAAGATCAGAAAGATCTTCATGGACTCGCCAATGCCCAGCCAGATGATGGCCAGGGGAATCAGCGCCAGCGTGGGCACGGCGCGCTTGATCTGCACCAAGCCGTCGAGCAGGGCCTCGCCCGTGCGCGTCAGGCCCGAGGCCAGGGCCAGCAGCACGCCAGCCACCACGCCCAGCAGCAACCCGCTGTAGGCACGGCCTGCCGATGCCAGCAGGTGGGGCAGCAGGCTGCCGTCGGCCACCATGCCGTAGCCGGCGACCAGGGCCTGCGAGGGCGCGGTCAGTGTCTCGGGCGACAGCCAGCCCAGGCGCGAGGCCGCCTCCCACAGCACCAGCAGCAGGCCGGGGCCCACCAGCAGCGCGCCCTGCGACAGGCGCGCGGGCACCAGTTGCACGGCGGCCCGGGTGGCGGGCTCGGATTGAGCGGTGGCTGCGGTGGCCGGTGCCAGACCGGCCGCGTTGATATCCAGTTGCGCTTGCGTCATCGTGTGTTTTCTGGCCGGTTCATCGGTTGGCCACGATCACGCGGTCGTAGGTGGACACGAAGGAGCCGGCCGCATCCAGCCGCTGCGGCAGGCTGCCGGCGGCGTGCAGGATGTCGATCAGCTTCTGGTGGTGGGGTTGCGCCTCGGCGGCCGTCTGGAACAGCAGGTCGGACTGCGATGCCAGGATGGCCGCCGTGCTCTCCGCATCGATGCGCTGGAACTGCGTGTAGTAGTGGCGGCCCCATTCCTGCTCGTGGCCATTGCTCCACTTGCCTGCGCGCACGAAGGCGCCAAGGAAATCGACGATGGCCTGGGACTTGGCCGGGTCGGCCAGCACCTCGGGCCGGGCATAGAGGTACGAGGTGGCGGGCAGCAGCGTGCGCTCCTGCGGATCGGGCACGGGCCGCGCGCCGATCTGCTTGCCCAGGCGCGTGACATGGGGCTCCATGAGCACGGCCACGTCCACGGCCTTGGCGCGCAGCGCGTCGTTGAGTTCGGCCACGCGCAGGTTGACCAGCTTCACGTCGGCCAGCGTCAGGCCCGCGCGTGTCAATGCCTCGATCAGGAAGACCTGGCGGCCCGAGCCTTCCACATAGCTCAGGCGCTTGCCGCGCAGGTCGGCCAGGCGCTCTATGCCTGCATCGGCACGCTGCACCAGCCGGTACTGGGCGCGCTCGCGCGTGAAGGTGGCGATGATGGGCAGCTGCACACCGGCGGCGCGCGCCTGGATGGGCGGCGTGTCGCCCACATAGGCAATGTCCAGCGCGCCTGCGCGTATGGCCTCGAAGATGGCCGGGCCGCCCGCGAAGTTGGGCAGCTCCAGCTGAAAGCCCAGGCGCTTGCGCTCGCCGCTGGCATCCAGCAGGTGGCGCAGCAGCTCGCTCTGGTCGGCGACGACCAATCGGGTCCTGGGGTCGGCCGCAGCCCGCGCGGCGGTGGTGGAAGCCAGGGCGGCAGCGGCCAGCAGAGAAGGGCCGGCCAGCAGGAAACGACGCTTGTTCACGCGCTCCATCCTCAAAAGATTGCAATGGGATGGATGCTAGTTAGCGTGCTTCAGTTGTGAAAATACCGATTCCGTATTTGCAAACGCGCGCCACGCACATGGGCGTGGCGCGGGGGAGGTTCAGCCGAACACCGGGCGCATGAAGCTGCGCTCGTAGCTCAGGATGCAGCGCGTGTCCTCCGCGTAGCGGAAGGCGGCCTGGCACTCGGGGTCCTGCATGGACTTGATGCGGTACTCCTCGTACAGCGCCATGCTGGGGAAGCTGAACATGGCCAGCGCCACATTGTTGGCGCCTTCGGACGGCAGGAAGTAGCCGTGGTGCTTGCCGCCGAATTTCTCGACCAGAGGAATCCAGGTCTTGCCGTACTCCTCGAATTCCTTGGCCTTGAACGGGTCGATGATGTAGCGCAGGTAGCAGGTGATCATGGGGATGGAAGAAGGGGAGGAAAGGAAAGGGGAGGCAGGGAGGGCAGAGCCGGCTCTAGAGTTTGAACGAAGCCGTCAGGCGCGACAGCTTCTCCGATTCTTCCTGCAGCACCTGCGTGGCAGCCGAGGACTGCTCGACCAGGGCGGCGTTTTGCTGGGTCACGCGGTCCATGTCGGTCACGGCATGGCCCACCTGCTCGATGCCGCTGCTTTGCTCGCGGCTGGCCGAGGCGATTTCGGTCACGATGCCCGTGATGTTGCGCACCGTGGTGACCACCTCGCGCATGGTCTGGCCGGCCTGGTCCACCAGGGTGGCGCCGGCGTCCACGCTTTCCACCGAGGTCTGGATCAGCGTCTTGATCTCGCGCGCGGCCGAGGCGCTGCGCTGTGCCAGCGTGCGCACCTCGCCCGCCACCACGGCAAAGCCGCGCCCGTGCTCGCCCGCGCGCGCCGCTTCCACGGCCGCATTCAGCGCGAGGATATTGGTCTGGAAGGCAATGCCGTCGATCACGCCGATGATGTCCACCACGCGGCGCGAGGAGCTGTTGATCTCGCCCATGGTGGCCACCACCTGGTCCACCACGGAGCCGCCGCGCTCGGCCACGGAACAGGCGCCCGAGGCGATCTGGCTGGCGTGCTGGGCGTTCTCGGCGTTCTGGTGCACGGTGGCCGTGAGCTGCTCCATGGAGGCGGCGGTTTCTTCCAGCGAACTGGCCTGGCGCTCCGTGCGCTGCGACAGGTCCACGCTGCCCGTGGCGATCTCGCCGGCCGAGCGGTGGATGACGCCGGCCGTTTCATGGATGCGCGTCACCAGCTGGCGCAGCTGCTCGCTCATGCGCTGCACGGCGGCGATCACGCTGCCTTCGGGGGCCTGGGCTGCGCCCGCCAGCCCCGACTGCGACAGGTCGCCCGAGGCGATGCGGTTGGCAATCTCGGCCGCCACCGCCGGCTCGCCGCCAATGGCATTGAGCACGCTGCGCGTGGCCAGCCACGCGATCAGGGACAGCAGTGCGCCCAGCACGGCCAGTGCCGCCACCGACTTGGTGATGGTGGCGACAAAGGCCTGCTGGATGTCGTCCACATAGTCGCCAGCGATCAGGTCCCAGTTCCAGGCCGTGGAGCGCCTGGCATAGGCCAGCTTCTCGCTGGGCTCCTTGGCGCCGGGGCGGGGCCACCAGTACGTGAGGTAGCCGCTGCCCTGGGCCGACGCGCCCACGGCGGCAATGTTGCGGTACAGGTAGTTGCCCTTGGCATCCTGGAAGCCGCCCATGTTCTTGCCGTTGATGCCCGGGCTTGCGGGATTGTTCAGCACCACGGAATCCGTGGTGATGCTGGTGATGTAGCCTGCGCCGCCTGCATAGCGCAACTGGCCCACGCGGGCAATGGCGGTGGCCTTGGCTTCTTCCTCTGTCAGCTTGCCGGCCTTGGCCTCGGCGGCAATCGCCGCAATCAGGCTGTCGCCCGCATCGACGAAGTCGCGCAGCGCCTGCTGCCGGGCCTCGTAGGCCTTGTCGCGTGCCTGGTAGGCGTTGAAGAGGGTGAGCGCAAGCAGCGCGAGAAGGCAGAAAACCAGCGGTGCCAGCAGTTTCTGGCGAAGGGACAGGGCGGGCATGGTCGGGGAGTGCAGCAGAAGGCCAGGAACGCCACAATGCTACAGAAACTTACGGCATGGTTGCATGTAATTACAAATAAAGCTGCGGTCCGCAGCACTGCAAAGGCGGGCGAAAATCGCGCCATGCAAGAAACCCCGCCTCCCGCCGCCCAGCCCCGCAATCCGCTGCACGGCGTCACGCTCGAAGCCATCGTCCTTGCCCTGGAGGCCCGCTACGGCTGGGCCGGGCTTGCGCGGCAGGTTCCGGTGCGCTGCTTTGCGCTGGACCCCAGCGTCAGCTCCAGCCTGAAGTTCCTGCGCAAGACGCCCTGGGCGCGCGAGAAGGTGGAGGCGCTCTATCTGGAGATGCTGCGCAAGGACAGGCACAGGCCTGCTTCCCAAGACTGAAGGCGAAGCCTGTGGCCACCGGGCAGCCTGTCCGGTGCGCTGGCGCAGGTTCTGCCGATCATCGGCTCCCGCTGCATGCCTGCATCCCTGCCGCCGTGATTGCCGCCGCCCTGGACAAGCTCGGCATCACGCAGGCTCCGCGCCCAGCGCCTGGGCCAGGAACTCGGCCGTGACGCGCACCCGGGCCGTGCGCTGCAGGTCGGGGTGCATGACCTGCCAGACCTCGTAGTCGTCCGAGCGCTGGCGCTGCGGCCAGATGCGCAGCAGGCCTTCGCGCTCGCCCATGCTCACGGGCATTTCGCCCAGGCCTATGCCGGCCGCCACGGCCTTGCGCACCAGCAGGCTGGAGTTGGCGGCCATGGCGATCCTGGCCTGGCGCGCGGGCACGTCCACCATGGTGGGAACGGGCCGCTGCTCCAGGAAGGGGCCGTAGACCACGAGGTGGTGGCCGCGCAGTTCGTCCTCGGCCACGGGCTCGCCAAAGCGCGCCACATAGGCGGCACTCGCAAACAGTCCTACCGGCCATGCCGCCACGCGGCGCACCACCAGCTCTGGCGCCTCGGGGCGGACGTTGCGAAACGCGATGTCGGCCTGGCGGCGGCCCAGGTTGAGCATCTGGGTGGACACCTCCAGGTCCACGCGGATGCCGGGCCAGCGCTGCTGCAGGCGCTCGATGGCGGGCAGCAGGAATTCGGTGGCAATCGAGTCGGTGCTGGTCACGCGCACCAAGCCGGCCGGGCTGTCGTCCAGGCCTTCGATGCGCGTGCGCAGGTCCAGCGCCGCGCCCTCCATGCGTCGCGCCGCGCCCAGCGCTGCCTCGCCAGCGGCCGTGAGCAGGTAGCCATCCCTGGCGCGCAAAAACAGCTTGCTGCCCAGCTCGGCCTCCAGCGCGTTCAGGCGGCGGCCCACGGTGGCTTGGTCCACGCCCAGGATGCGTGCGGCCGCGCGCAGGGAAGGGGCGCGTGTCAGGGCGAGAAAGATGCGGGTGTCATCCCAGTTCATGGCGTTTGGCGTGATGCAGATTTGCAGCACTGTAGAGCGAAATCGCTGCGTTCGAGCGGCTGGCGGCAGTCGTAAGCTCGGGGCATTCGTTTCTTCAACCTGTTTTTGGACACTCTTTCGCCATGAATGACGACGCCCGCATGCAAGCCATTGTTTTCGACGATTTCGGCGGCCCCGAAGTGCTCGTGGCCCGCGACGTGGCCCGGCCCGAAGTCCGGCCCCATGACCTTCTGGTGCGCAATGCCTCCATCGGCGTGAACCGTGCCGATGTCTCGCACCGCAAGGGCGCCTATGGCCGCGCCCACTTTGGCGAATCCGACCTCATGGGCCTGGAGATCGCCGGCACGGTGGTGCAAGTGGGCGCCGAGGTGCAGGGCTTCGCCGTGGGCGACCGTGTCATGGGCATCGTGGGCGGCGGCGCCTATGCCGAGCTGTCGCGCATCGACCACCGCATGGCCATGCATGTGCCCGAGGGCCTTTCGCTGACGGATGCCGGCGCGGTGGCCGAAGTCTTCGTGACTGCGCATGAGGCGCTGTTCCACCTGGCCCAACTGCAGCCTGGCGAAGCCGTGCTCATCCACGCGGCCGGCAGCGGCGTGGGCTCGGCGGCGGTGCAGCTGGCGCATGCGGCCGGGGCGCGCGTGTTCGCCACGGCCAGCGGCGACAAGCGGGCGGCTGTCTTGGGCCTTGGCGCCGACGTGTTCATCGACTACCGCAGCGAAGACTTCCAGGCCGTGGTGGCCGAGCAGACCGGCGGCCAGGGTGTGGATGTGGTGGTGGACTTCATCGGTGCCCCGTATCTGGAGCGCAACCTGCGCTCGATGGCCATGGGCGGGCGCATGGTCTGCGTGGGCCTGCTGGGCGGCGCGCTGGCGGCGGCCGTGCCCATGGACGTGCTGCTGTACAGGCACCTGAGGATCTTCGGCACGGTGATGAAGTCGCGCCCGCCCGAAGTCAAGCAGGCCATGGTCCGGCGCTTTGCCCAGCGCTGGCTGCCCGCGCTGGCGGCCGGCACCATCCGCCCCGTGATCGACAGCACCTGGCCGCTGGCCGAGGCCGCGCAGGCGCACCGGCGCATGGAGTCGGGCCAGAGCGTGGGCAAGCTGCTGCTGATTCCCGGGCAGGGCGGTCAATAGGGCACTCAATAGGGCGCTCAATAGGGCGGCCAGGCCCCATCCCCCGCGTCCACGGTCGCGAACATGGTGCGCACGGTGTGCGTGAAATGCGGCCGCGTGATGTCGCTCCAGGCCGTGGCGCGCACCTGCAGCCAGGCCGGGCTGCCCAGCACGTCGGGGTTTTGCAGGTCATAGCAGGCCAGGGACAGCGGGCCGCCGTCGTGGTTCAGGTAGCGGCGTGAATGGATGTTGCCCTGCACGGCGGCCAGGCCCGGCATGTGTTCTTCGTCGTACCAGCGAAAGATCTCGGGCGCCCAGCCTTCGGCCGGGTCCATCTCCACCGTGTAGTGGGCATGGCGCTGCTGCCCGTGCGAGGCGCCGGGCCGGTCGAAGGCCAGCGTCAGCCTGGACGCCGCAAGGTTTGATGCGGCCGGCAGCATGGCCTGCGCCGCCGCCTGCACGGCAAGCACTGCAGGCCGCGAGACGCCCATGCGGCCCGGCAGCTCCACATAGACGTAGATGCGCCCCGTGCTGGCCGACCAGGCGAATCGCTGGACGGTCAGGCGCACGCCCAGGCCTGCCGCCTGGGTGAGGGCGTCGCCAAACGCAGGACCGTAGGCGCTTCTTGCGAATGCCTTGGCGCTTGCCAGGCAGGGCGCTGCCATCGTCCATTGCAGCAGCAGGCAGTCGGCAGGTATGCGGGAATCAGCCATGCCTTCAGTGCCCGATATGGAATGCGGTGAGAAAGCGCGAGACCATGTTGTAGGCCGCGATGGTGGCCACCAGGTCCACCTGTTCCTGCGCGCTGAAGCGGGCCTGCACCTGGGCGAACAGCGCGTCGGCGACGGTGATGTCGCGCGTCATGGCATCGGTCAGGCGGATGGCAAGGTGCTCTTGCTCGGTCCACGGCGCATCCGCGGCGCAGGGGATGCTGCGGGTCGCCTCGATGGCCGCATCGCTCTTGCCCGCCTTGTGGGCATGGGGTACATGGGCATTGAATTCATAGGGCGCGCCGTTGAGCACGGCCACGCGCAGGATGACCAGCTCGCGCAGCCCTGCATCCAGGCTGCTGCGATTGCGTACGGCCGACAGCATCTGCTCCCATCCGTGGGCGATGGGTGGGCTGTTGAGCAGCACCTGGTACAGCTCGGAAATGCGGCCGCGTTCGGCCAGGATGCGCGATTCCACAGCCGCCAGTTCGGGGCGGGTTCCGGGGAGTACGGGTTGGATTCTCATGGGGGCTCGCTTCAGTCGGGGGTGATGCCGTTGGCGCGTACCACGCGGCTCCATTTGAGGGTGTCGGCCTGCAGCGCCCTGGCCAGCTCGGCCGGCGTGCTGCCCACGACTTCAGTGCCAGAGGCTTCCAGGCGGCTTTTGACCGAGGGCGTGTTCAGCGCCCGCTGCACGGCCTGGCTCATTTTTTCGGTCTCGGCCGCTGGCGTGCCCTTGGGGGCGAACAGGGCGTACCAGTTGTCCGAATCCACGCCGGTGATGCCGATCTCGGCAAAGGTCCTGACCTCGGGAAAGCGCGGGTGGCGCCGGCTGGCGGCAATGGCAACGGGCTTGAGCTTGCCGGCGGAGATCTGTCCGATCAGCCCGGGAATGTCGCCAAAGAAACCATCGACATGGCCCGCCACCACATCCGTGATGGCGGGCGCGGCGCCCTTGTAGGGAATGTGGGCGAGCTGGATGCCCGCATGCTCTTTGAGCAATTCCATGGCCAGGTGCGGCACGCTGCCCGTGCCGGACGAGGCCATGGTCAGCGGTGTACGGGCCTGGCGTGCGGCTGCCACGAACTGCGCGCCGTTGCCGTAGGGCGCCTTGGCGTTGACCACCAGCATCTCCACGTTGCTGACCACCAGCGACACCGGTGCGAGGTCGGTGGCCGGCTTGTAGCCGAGCTTGGGGTACAGCGCCGGGTTGATGGCCACGGCGCCCACGCTGGTCAGCCACAGCGTGCGCGTGTCCGGCTGTGCGCGCGATACGTATTCGGCCGCAATGGCGCCGTTGGCACCGGCCTTGTTCTCGACCACGACGATGCTGCCCAGCTCCTTGCCCAACTGCTCGGCCAGCGTGCGCGCCACGAAGTCCACCGGGCCGCCCGGCGGAAAGGCCACGACGATGCGCGTCATCTGCGGCTGCGCGGGCGCAAGCGCGGGCCATGCGGCGCAAACCAGGGCAGCGAGGGGCGCCAGGGCCGCCAGCGCCATGGACAGGCAGCGCCTGCGGCGGGTGGAAGGGATGCTTGTCATGGATGTCTCCTTTTATGGGTATCTGTGGGCAGGGCGACGGGCGATGAGCCACAGGCGACAGGCGCCTTGTGCGGTCCTCAGAACCGGTACAGCCGCTGCGGGTTGTCCACCAGCAGGGCCTGCCGCAGCGCTGGCGTGGGCGCGATGTCGGCCAGCGCATCGACCAGCAGGCCGTCGTCGGGCACATGCGTGTGGTTGGGGTGGGGCCAGTCCGTGCCCCACAGGCATTGCGTGGGAAAGCGCTCCACCAGCAGGCGCGCCAGCGGCTTGCCCTGGGCATAGGGCGGCTGGCTGTCGATGCGGTCCACGCCGCTGACCTTGACGTGGAACTGCGGCTGGTCGGCCAGCAGCTGCATCAGCGCCTGGAAATCTGCATGCCCTGCGCCCAGGCGCGCATCCACGCGCCCCATGTGGTCGATCACCACGGGCACGGCACTGGCCTGCAACTGCCGGCCCACCGTATGCACCAGGCTGCTTTCGAAATGCACCTGCAGATGCAGGCCGGCCGCGGCCAGGCGCGGGGTCAGCGCCAGAACGTCTTCAATGCGGGCGCCGGCCAGGTGCCGCATGAAGTTGAAGCGCACGCCCCGGAACCCCGCACCCGCCAGCCGCGCCAGCTCGCCATCGGACACATCGGCGGCCACCAGCGCCACGCCCAGGTAGTTGCCGCCACCGGCGGCAATCGCGTCCTGCACCGCACTGTTGTCCAGGCCGTGGCAGGCGGACTGCACGATCACGCAGCGCGACACGCCCAGGTGGCGGTGCAGTGCAAACAGCGTGTGCTTGCCCGCGTCCGCCGGGGTGAAGCTGCGCCCGGCCGCATAGGGAAACTGGGTGCCGGGACCGAACACATGCACATGGGTATCGCAGGCGCCCGCAGGCAGCTGCAGCGCGGGCTTGGAGGGGGACAGGGCGTAGGTGAGTTCAGGCATGGGGCTTTGCAACAAGGCAGCGACAGCGAAGGCTTGTGGCGATTGTGGGCGGGCTTGCCGCGAATGAGGCATAGACTTGGCTGATACCTGCTATCAGCCAAAAGCATGCTGAAAGCCCTTGCCAAGGAGAACCATGGACCTGACGCGCCTGAGCTATTTCGCTGCGGTGGCCGAGGCCGGCAGCTTCAGCCGCGCCGCCGCCGCCCTGCATTTGTCGCAACCGGCCCTCAGCCGACAGGTGCTGTTGCTGGAGGGGGAGCTGGGACAGCGGCTGCTGGAGCGCACCGGGCGCGGCGTGGTGCTGACCGAGCCGGGCCAGGCGCTGCTGCAGCATGCGGCCGGCATCTTTGCGCTGGCCGCGCAGGCCGAATCGGACATGCAGGACCGGCTGCGCAGTCCGCGCGGGCGCATCAGCATCGGCCTGCCGCCCTGGGTGGCGCGCTCCATCGCCGCAGACCTGGTGCAGGGCTTTTTGCAGCAGTACCCCGACGTCACCATCTCCATCGAGGAGAACCTGAGCATCAGCCTGCGCGAATGGCTGATCGCCGGGCGCGTGGACATGGCCCTGCTGTTCGATCCCCCGCACTCGCCGCAGATCACCACGGAGACCCTGCTGCGCGAGCCGCTGGTGCTGGTCAGCAGGCATGCGCTGCCCGCCAAGGTCCGCATGGCAGCGCTGTCCCAGCGCAAGCTCGTCATGGCGCGCGGCCCCAACGCGCTGCGCAAGCTGCTGGAGAGCTACACCGTGCCGCGCGGCGTGCCGCTGCACATGCTGGCCGAGGTCGACTCCGTGCACACCGTGCTCTCGCTGGTGGCCCGGGGCATGGGCGACTCCGTGCTGCCGCTGAGCGCCATCCAGGGCACGGCCTCGCCGTCGCAGCTGTCGATCGCGCAGATCATCTCGCCCGTCGTGCGCAACCGCCTGGTGCTGGCCATTCCGCGCGCACGCCCGTCCACCCGCGTCACGCGCTTTGCAGAGCAGCTGATCAAGCGGGTGGTGAGCGAGCGGCTGGGCTTGCCGGGTTGATCCGACAGCTGTTGAACGGCCAGTGCGAAGCCCTGGCCCGCACTCAGCCCAGCTTGTGCCGCGTCCTGAGCAATCCCAGGCCCAGCGCGATGAAGGTGCCGCCCACGATGCGGTTGAACAGCCTGGCGTGCGCCAGCACGTGGCCCTTGATCATGGAGATCAGCAGCACATAGCAGGCGTGCGAGATCAGGGCGCAGACCGCGAACGTGGTGGTCAGCACCAGGTACTGCGTGAGCAGTGGCTCGCCCGGGATGACGAATTGCGGGAACAGCGCGGAGAAGAACAGGATGGCCTTGGGATTGGTCAGCGACACGCCCAGGCCCTGCGCCACCAACTGCCAGTTCCCGCGTTCACGCCGGTGGGCAGGCGCCAGGCCGGCGTCGCTGCCCAGCAGCGCGTCCTTGCTGCGCCAGCGCTTGACGCCCAGCCAGATCAGGTACATGGCGCCTGCCACCTTCATGACCAGAAATGCGTGGGCCGACATGCTGAGAATGGTGCCCATGCCGATCATGGCCAGCCCGGAGACCACGAAGATGCCCACCGAGCTGCCCAGCGAACTCAGGGCCGTTCGCCTGGCGCCCACGTCCACCGAGTTGGAGATGGCCAGCAGCACTGCCGGGCCGGGAGTGAAGCACATCAGCAGCGAGACGCCGCAGAAAACAAGCCAGTGGGCGATGGTCATGGTCGGTGCGAGGAGGCCGTGGGAAGACAGCCGGTATTCTCGTTCAATAACGCCCCCTGCGTGGCCCCGGGGTTGCCGGCCACCCCGGCCCGTGCAAACAGATGCATGGCCCAGCCCGCGCAGGCCGCCGCGCAGGCCCAGACCAGCCCCCAGCCCTGGGCCGACAGCAAGTGCGGAATGGCCAGCGGCACCAGGAAGCACACCGCGAACACCGAGGTATTGGCCATGCCCAGCGCCGTGCCCGCGCGGGCCGCGCCGGCCAGCCCGGCCAGCTGCGTGTAGGCAACGCCGTGCCAGGCGGACACGCAGATACCGCACACGCCCAGCATCACCATCAGCACCAGGCCCATGGCGGGCGACACTGCCGATGCGCCCGGATGGCTGCTCCAGCTCAGGGCCGCCATGCCTGCGAACAACGCCAGGGTGAGCTGGCAGCAGGCCCGCAGAAAGGCCGGGCGGTTCTGGCGCCTGTCGGTCCAGCGGCCGCTGCAGATGCGCAGGGCTATGGAGGCGAGCTGCACGGCCGACATGACAGCCGCCGCCACGCCCAGCCCCAGGTGGGCATGGTCATGCAGAAACACCGTTCCGAACGAGAGCACGGCGAACTGCGGGGCGCACAGGATGCCGATGCCGGCGGCCATGCGCCAGGCTTGCCGATCGCGCAGGGGTCCTGGCGCGGATGGCCCGGCCCGGCCTGGCGCAGCGGCCTTGCCTGAGGCCGGTGCATGCGATGGCTCCTGAATCCACAGCGCTGCAAACACCGCCGCCGCCAGGCACAGCGCCGCCAGCACGCCATAGACGGCGGCAAAGCCTGCATGCGTGGCCAGGCCGGTCAGCAAGGGGGCGCCAATGGCGCCGCCCAAGGGCACCGCGGTCTGGCGGATGCTCATGGCCAGGCCGCGCTCGCCTTCGGCAAACCAGCCCATGACGGCCCGGCCACTGGCGCCGTTGACGCTGCCGCCCAGCAGCCCCACCAGCACCAGCCCGCCGGCCAGCAGGCCGAACGAAGGGTTATGGTCCGGCGATGGCGAGGCCCAGAGCGCCATCGCCGCCAGGGCCAAGGCCGTGCCGCACAGGCCCAGCAGCAGCACTGGCCGGTCGCCCCAGCGGTCCGTCAGCAGGCCCCAGGGCAGTTCGCTGAGCGCAATGCCCAGGCCCATCAGCCCCAGCGCCAGGCCCAGCGTCTGCGTGTCCAGCTGGTAGCCCGAACGCATGAGGATGGCCGTCATGGGGATGCCGCTGAAAGCCACGGAAAACGCGGCGTTGGCGATGACGCCAGCGGCCAGCACCTTCCATCGGTGGCGGGGCGGGTGGGGGGAAGCCAAGGGGCTGGGATTGGCGCTGCGGCCGGCGGAAGAAGAGGTCATGGCCGGCAGTATGGTCAGTCCCAACCATCCTGAAAATCACATAATTTCGTATCTACAATCCAGTTTTTCAGCACGATGAAGGCTTGGCAATGACACGTGTGCTCTATGACCTGGATGTGCTGCGCACGTTTTGCACCGGCGTCGAACTGGGCAGTTTTGCCCGCGCCGCGGACAAGCTCGGCCGCTCCACCTCGGCCGTCAGCGCCCAGCTCAAGAAGCTGGAATCCCAATGCGGCACGCCCTTGCTGCGCAAGTCCGGCCGGGGGCTGGTGCTGACGGAGGCCGGAGAAACCCTGCGCGGCTACGCGCTGCGCCTGCTCGAACTCAACGACCGCGCCGTGGCGGCCGTGCGCGGCAGCGAACTGCGCGGCCTGGTGCGCCTGGGCCTGCAGGAAGACCTGGGCGAAAGCGTGCTGCCCCATGTGCTGGGGCAGTTCGCGCGCGCCCATCCCCATGTGCGCATCGAAGCCAGCGTGGCCCGCAGCGATGAACTGCGCGAGCGCATCGCCCTCGGGCAATTCGACCTGGCCCTGCTATGGGATGCGGGCGTGAACCACGCGTGCGTGCATGGGGAGCACATCATGCGGCTGCCGCTCCAGTGGATTGGCCCGGCATCCATGGACGCGGCCGACGCCGGCTGGGCACGCTGGCGCAGTGGTGCAGCGCAGGACGACGACGTGCTGCCCCTGGCCATGCTCGATGCGCCTTGCCCCTTGCGGGACATCGTGACGGCTGCGCTGGACAAGAAGGGCATAGCCTGGCGCCATGCCTTCAACAGTGCCAGCCTGTCCGCCGTCTGGGCCGCCACGGCTGCAGGCCTGGGCCTGTCCGTGCGCACGCCGTTCGGCCTGCCCGCGCACGTCAAGCCGCTGGATGCGCAGGCCCTGGGCCTGCCGGCCCTGCCGTCCATGGATCTGATCCTGGGCCGTGCCACGCTCGATGCGCCAGCGCCCGTGGACCGGCTGGCCAGCATCCTGGTCGATGCGGTGCGCGAGCATATGCGCGCGCAGAAACTCGATATATAGGGCTACTTCTTCGCAACCAGGCCACTGAAGTATTCATTGAGGTCGCGGAAATCCTTCACGGTCCAGGCATGGGGCGGCACCTTCACCCCGTTTTCCCGCAAGGTCCTGGGAATCAGGTCGCTATTGGGGCGAAGAATGACGGACGAGACGATCACGCCCGGATAGTCATGGAGCCTTTTTCTGAACGCGGCGGTCGCCAGGTCGGGGGTGGGTGGATTGCTCTTGTTGGCCAGCGGGCCCGTACCCTTGGCGTCTGCCCCGTGGCACATGGCGCATCTGGACAGGTAGAGCTGCTTTCCATTGCTGTTGTCTGCAAGGCAGGGCAATGCCTGAATGCACAGCGATATTCCCAAGGATACGGCGACGATTGTTTTCATTGACTCGCGGATATTTTTTGGTATGAATCTGATCCGCCGCGATCATATGGTCCTGCACGGCCGCCCACGAAAAAGCCCTGCAACGCAGGGCTTGTCAAAGAAGCAGTGCGCGCGCCTGGCTTACTTCTTGGCGTACTCGAATTTGGGCAGCGCCTTCAGCGCGTCCTTGGTGGCGCCGGGCAGCGTGATCTTGTTGTTTTCCACGCGGAACTGGTTCACCGGAATGGCCACGTCATGCTTGCCCATGCCCAGGAAGCCGCCGGCGCCGACGATGGCGTAGGAGACCGCCTTGTCGGGTGCGACGATCACGTCGTCGATCTTGCCCACGGCCTTGCCTTCCTCGTTGTAGACGCTCTTGCCCAGCACGGACTTCTTCAGGCTCCAGCCCGTGGCCACGGCCTGGACTTCGGTGGCCGCCACGCCCAAGGTGGTGGTGCCCGCCACGGGCTGTGCCCAGCTGGTCGAGGCCGTGGCTGCGATCAGCGCGGTTGCGATCAAACCCATCTTCAGCGTCTTGAGACCTGTCATAGAGAACTCCTGGAAAACAAAATTTGAAGCCCTCATTAGGAGCGCAGCCCGGCAGCGGCGAGATCGGAAAACCAAGCAAAGCCATGTCAGCCGATCCAGCGCCACGGTGAGGAGACTGCCTACAGTCGTCCCGCCAATTGCCTGCGCCTGCGCCCGGCATGCCATGGCCAAGGCCCTTCATTTCCCCTGTGCGTATCGATTGCGCTCTTCGACGAATTTCCTGATTTCCGATGCCTCCATGGGCCTGCTGAAATAGTAGCCCTGTATCTCATCGAACCCCAGCGAAACCAGCAGATCGAAGACTTCGGCGCTGTCAACGCCTTCTGCCACAAGGCGGTAGCCAAGGTCCGAGGCCATGGTCATGATGGATTTGAGCACGGCCAGCGCCCGCTCATTGGTATCGACGTCGCAGACCATGGAGCGGTCTATCTTCAATATCTCGGCAGGCAGATTCTTGAGTGACGCAAGATTGGAGTAGGCGGCACCAAAATCATCCAGTGCGACCTGGATTCCGAGTTTTCTGATGTGCTGAAGCGCCTGGACCGTGCCATGGCCTGTCAGCACATCGCTTTCGGTGCACTCGATCACGATATTTTCCAGGGCAACGCCATATTGACTGCACATGGCGTTGAGGTAGTCCGGAAAATCGACCTCGTCCAGATTGCGCGGCGAGACATTGATGGAGACCTGGAGGTCGAGACTTTCCGCTTTCCAGGCCGCAACCTGCGCCAGCGCCGTTTTGATCACGAACCGCGTCAGGCCATGGATCAACGGCGTGGCTTCCACCAGGGGGATGAATTCGCTGGGCGGGATTTCCCCCATTTCCGGGTGCTTCCAGCGGATGAGCGCCTCCAGCCCCTTGCAGCTGAAACTGCGGTTGTCGAATTTGGGCTGGTACACCAGCCGCAGCTGCCCCTTGTCCAGCGCATGCCCAAAGTCCCGCAATAGCCGATAGGATCTTCGCTGGCGGCTGTCCTCGTTCTCCTCATAGCGGTGAAGTGACCGATGGTCGTGGCCAGCCTGCTGCACGGACACCATGGCCTTGCGAATGACATCATCGACCTCGGCCTGGACTAGGCGGAACCGCACCACGCCTGCCCGGGGCTGAAGTTCGAACCGGAGATCGGCACTGGTGATGGGCTTTTGCAGGTGTTTCAGCAATTGCCTGACCAGGGCCTCTTCATCTTCTTGCCTGCCTGCGCTGATGATCCATGCAAACCTGGCCAGGCCCACGTGGTACACGGTTGCGTGCGGTCCCGTCATGTCCGTGACGGCCTTCGCAATGTCACGCAGGAGCTGCTCGACATAATTCAAGCCCAGCGCATTGCTCATTTCCAGCAGGCTGCAATGGTTGATCGCTTCCATCAATACCAGGCTGCGTGCCTCCTGCGGGGCCACAATGCAAAGGCTGTTCAGGTCGCACTGGAGCTGCGAGCGATTGTGCAAGCCCGTGACCTCGTCCACTTTTCCAATGCTGTGATGGTATTGGATCTGAGCCTGCACTATCGCAGCCATGGCGGCCAGTTGCCGGCCTTGCTCTTCAGAGAAGGTTCTGGGTCGGGTATCGATGATGCACAGGCTGCCGATGGCATGGCCGGATTTCATGATCAGGGGAACGCCGGCATAGAACCTGATGTTCGGTTGGCCGGTTACCAGCGCATTGCCTGAGAACCTGCGGTCAAGGTGCGTGTCAGGAATCACCATGATTCCTTCGTTTCTGATGGTGTGGTCGCAGAAGGCGTCCGTGCGCAGGCTGCCGTCCATGTCCACACCTACGGGCGCCTTGAACCATTGCCTGTGCTCGTCCAGAACCGTGATGATGGCAATCGGCACCATGAACATCTGGCTGGTCAGCTGGGTGATGCGCTGAAATTCCCGTCTGGCGGTCATGTCCAGGATTTCAGCGGTCTGAAGTCCGAGCAGTTGCTCTTTCTCGGATTCGGTAGTCCAACGGGTGAGCATCGATTTCCTGCCTCAGTGAACCCACATCATGAAAATCCCGCTCCGCTTTGGCCCAAGGAATTACTGAACATCCAGCAGCGGCAACAGCTCCTGCAATTTGGCGAGCGCACCAGGGCCTTCAAGCTTGGAAATCGTGCCCAGATGTTCTGTATCTTCCACAATCACATAGGCCATGGACCACTTGGCGAAACGCCTTTGATCAATGCGCGTTTGCGGGAACATCGGCGTGAAGTTGATATGTCTTTCGTCGCGCGAGATGGACTCCACCAGCAAACCCAATTGCCGTGCCGGCCCTTCGACATACTGAAAGAAACGTTCCCCGTCGAAAACCAGCATGCCCGTGATCCCGGCCGACCCGTTGAACGAGCGTGCGGTCTTGATGATGCCCGCGATGCAGGTGGTGTCGGCCCCTGGTGCCAACTGACTGTGATAGAGGAAGCACTCCAGAGAACTCTCCTGCATAACCTCGCGCCTTTCTGTGTTGTAGGCCGGCGATGGTATGGCCTGCGCGGGACGGTCCACGTAGGTGTGCAACCCGTTGTTGCATATGTAACCATCCCGGCCTCCAGCGCCTGCTGCATCTGGCGCTGGTCAGCCTTGGTCTGCTGATGGGCTGGCCCATCTGCATGGGTATCTGCATGGGTGCATGGGAGCGGCGATGGCAGCCCGCTGGCTGCGGGCGCTCATGGCGAATCAGCCTTTGCGCAAATCTCCCGTACGCACCCGCGCAGCCAGCGGTGCGCAGCATCGGCATGCAGCCTGGGATGCCAGAGCAATGAAACCGTGATCTGCGGCATGGAGACCGGAAGGGGGAAGCTGTGCATTTGCGCGCGCAGGTTGCCGGTGTGCCGTTCGGGAACGCTGGCGATCAGGTCGCTGGCGCGGGCCAGGGCCAGCGCGCTGGAAAAGCCGCCGACGGTCGCAACGATCTGCCGCTGCAGGCCGAGCGCATTCAAGGCTTCATCAATGGGCCCCTTTTCCTGCCCCCGCCGGGACACCAGGATATGCCTGCCGCTCGCATAGCGCGCGGGTGTGATCTCGCCCTGGCTCAGCGGATGGCCCTGGCGCACGACGCCGATGAAACGGTCTCGGAACAGCGCCTGCGCGCGCACCTCCGGACCTATCGTGCTTGCGACAACGCCGGTCTCCAGGTCGACCGTCCCGTCGCGAAGCGGGCCGCTGTCCTTGTTGGTCTTTTGCACGAAGCAAAGCCGTACGCCGGGCGCTTGCTGGCCCACGCGGGCAATGAGGTCCGGTCCGAAATTCTCCACGAAGCCTTCGCTGGTGCGCAGCGTGAACGTGCGCACCAGTTGTCCGAGGTCGGGCTGCCCGGCAGGGCGCAGAACAGCTTCCGTGTCCTGCACCAGCTGGCTGACCCGCTCGCGCAGCTCAAGCGCTCGCGGTGTGGGAACGAGACCCCGCCCGGCCCTGACCAGCAGCGGATCGCCGGTGGTCTCACGCAGCCGCGCCAGCGCCCGGCTCATTGCCGACGGGCTCAGCCGCAACCGCTGGGCCGCGCGCGCAACGTTTCCCTCCGCAAGGAGCACATCCAGGGTGACAAGCAGGTTGAGATCGGGCTTCGGCATGGATTGACCGTAGCACAGCGGGTAGCGACATGGCGTCAAACGCATGAATAAAGTGAGAGCAGTGCGCCTTCCGCCATGCCAGGCGCGGCACTAGGCTCCTGAGAACTTGAATATGGGAGTCGCCAAAGATGAAGTCCACGTCGAAACCGATCGGTGCCGGAACAGGTGGGGCAGGGGCCGGCAGTGCGCAACAGGGGCCGCCGGTCCGGTGGGTGCTGGCCAGCCTTTCGCTGTCCATGCTGCTGTCCTCGCTGGGCACCAGCATCGCCAACGTGGGATTGCCCACCTTCGCGCAGGCGTTCAACGCGTCCTTCCAGCAGGTCCAGTGGATCGTCCTGGCCTATCTGCTGGCCATCACCGCCCTGACCGTCAGCGCCGGCCGGCTTGGCGATGTCCTGGGCCGCCGACGGCTGCTGCTGGCCGGCATCGTCCTGTTCACGCTGGCCTCGGTCCTTTGCGGCCTGGCTCCCAATCTCTGGCTGCTGATTGCCGCCCGGGCGGTGCAGGGCCTGGGCGCGGCCATCATGATGGCCCTCTCCATGGCGCTGGTCGCCGAGACGGTTCCGAAGGCGAGGACCGGTAGCGCGATGGGCCTGCTCGGAACGATGTCCGCGATGGGCACCACCCTCGGTCCAGCACTCGGCGGATATCTGATCGCCGGACCCGGCTGGCGGGCCATCTTCCTCATCAACCTGCCGCTGGGCGTCCTGACATTCCTTCTCGCGCATCGATACCTGCCCGTGCATCGCCAAGGGGCGCAGGCGGATCGGGCGCGCTTCGACCACCTGGGCACCTTGCTGCTCGCTCTGACGCTTGTGGCCTATGCACTCGCCATGACGCTGGGGCGCGCAAGCTTCGGTTCGCTCAACGGGGCTTTGCTGTCGGCCGCGGCCTTCGGCGTCGTGCTCTTCGCGAGGGCCCAGGCGGCAGCCGCATCGCCATTGATCCGATTGGAGCGGTTCCGCGATCCGGGCTTCAGCGCGAGCCTGGCCATGAATGCGCTCGTCTCGACGGTGATGATGGCGACGCTGGTGGTCGGGCCGTTCTATCTGTCTCGCGGGCTCGGGCTTGACGAAACCACGGTAGGGCTCGTGATGTCGGTGGGCCCATTCATCGCCATCCTGAGCGGTGTCCCGGCCGGCCGTGTCGTCGATCGCCTGGGCGCTGCCCCCATGGTCATCGCCGGACTCATCGCCATGGCGGCGGGCGCATTCGCCCTGTCCGTGCTTGCGGCGATGTTCGGTGTTGCGGGCTACGTTGCCGCCATCGCCGTCCTGACCCCTGGCTACCAGCTGTTCCAGGCCGCCAACAACACGGCCGTCATGGCCGATGTCGCTGCGGACCAGCGTGGCGTGATGTCGGGCATGCTCGGGCTGTCGCGCAACCTCGGGCTCGTCACCGGGGCATCCGTGATGGGGATGGTGTTCGCGTTCGCGTCAGGGACGGCCGACATCGCCGCGGCGCATCCCGGGGCCATTGCCCACGCGATGCGGATCACGTTCGCAGTCGCGGCAGTGCTGGTCGTGGCTGCGCTCGCGATTGCGATTGCGGCTGCGATTGCGGCTGCGGCCGCAAGCCGCGCTCCCGCGACCGGCGCGGCTACACCACGGCAGCGCTGAACGACTCCGGCAGCCGTGCAAGCAGATGGGACAGCCGTTGAAGACCGGCGTGCAGGCGTCCACGGTCCTTGATGCTGCCCAGGGAGATGCGGATGGCATTCACGGATTCGCTGCCGGTGGCGAATGCCTGCGCGGGCGTGACGGCGATGCCCTCGCTGTCGGCGGCACGTGCCAGCTGGGCGCTAGTCCAGTACCCCGGCAGCTCCAGCCATACATGCAGGCCGTCTCCGGCGCCGCTGTACCGCCCCGCCAGGATGTCCCTGGCCATCCGGTGGCGCAGGCGCGCCTCCTTGCGCACGCCGTCCATCAATTGCCTGGCCGAACCATCGAGGATCCACTGCGTGGCCAGCGCGGCCGTCACGGGGGTGGCCATCAGCGCAAAGGACCTGAGCGCCACCAGGAAGCGCTGGCGTTCATGCGGGTCGCGCATGAGCACGAAGGCCACGCGCAGGCCGGGCGTCAGGCATTTGGACAGGGTCGAGATGTAGTACACCTGCTGCGGGGCGAATGCGGCAATGGGCGGCGGCGGGGCGTCGGCCAGCAGCCAGTAGGGGTCGTCCTCGACGATGCGCACCTGGCAGCGCCTGGCCACGCTGGCCAGCTGCTTGCGCCGGTCTTCCGACATGGTGATTGCGGTGGGGTTCTGCAATGTCGGATTGAGATAGACCAGCGCCGGCCTGTGCTCGCGGCAGGCCTGCTCCAGCATCTCCGGCACCATCCCCTGCCTGTCCGCCTGCACCGCCAGGATGCGCCGGCCGAACTGGGCCGCTGCGGCACGCAGGCCGGGATAGCTGGCGGGCTCCGCCAGGATCACGTCGCCCGGCGCGGTCAGCGCAAGAATCAGGGCGGCGATCGCCGCCTGCGCCCCGGGGCAGACAACGATCTGCCGGTCATCCAGACTTCCAAACATCGGCTCCAGCCATTGGGCTGCGGCCTTGCGGTCGGAATCGCTGCCCCCGCCCAGGTGGTAGGTCATCAGCAGCTGGGCATCGGCCCTCATCAATACCTGCGACAAGCCCTGTTTGAGCATGTCGTCGAAGTCCACGCCCTCGGGCGGCGGCGGGGTGTTCATGCTCAGGTCGAGCACCGAGCTCCATTCGACCTTCGGCGCCGCGACATAGGTGCCTCGCGCGCCGCGTCCCTCCAGCAGGTGGCGCCGCCGGGCCTCGTCGTAGGCGCGGGTGATGGTCGTCAGGTCCACATCCAGCTGCGCTGCCAGCAGGCGCTGCGGAGGCAGGCGGTCACCCGGTTTCAGCGATCCGTCCGCCACCGCTGCCTGCAAGGCATCCGCAATCTGCAGAAAACGGGGGCCGCGCTGCACGGCCAGGCGCGGCAGCCAGCTTGGCAAAGAGTCAT
This sequence comes from Delftia sp. PX-1, assembly GCF_055797465.1. Lineage (NCBI taxonomy): Bacteria > Pseudomonadati > Pseudomonadota > Betaproteobacteria > Burkholderiales > Comamonadaceae > Delftia > Delftia sp. PX-1. The sequence goes on along the minus strand of NZ_CP184763.1, from coordinate 4,389,566 downwards.
CTTGCATGGTTTTCAGCAGCGATGTTTGGGTCCATGTATGGAAATTGCTTTTGGGTAGTATGCGCCACAAGGTGTGGCAGCACCGTGCTTGCATGGCCGTCGCTGACGCTCTGCCTCTCATGTCCGGGAGGGGGCTCCCCACCGTGGACAGTGCCAAGTCATTGGCTGGAAGTTCTCAAAATGATCGATTGGATCCCCGTAGTCTTCGTCACGTTCAAGGCACTCGTGTTCGGCACGGCCATGTTCTTCGCCATCAAGTGGCATTACGACCAAGGCAAGAAGAAGGGGGCGGACAGGCGCGAGCTGCTCATTGCGGGCGGCAAGATCGCTGCCGTCTTCACGCTGCTGCTGCTGTGCGTGCTGGCCTTCACCTTCGGCCTTGCCAGGATACTCGGCATGGATCTGAGCCTTCCCTGAGGGCAGGCACTGGCGGGCCTCAGTGCACGGGCCGGTTCAGCCGCCTGCTCGCCCTGGATATCGCGTAGTTCACAAGGCAGTAGAGCACCGCCACCACCAGGTACACGGGCACCAGCGCGTGGTAGTTGGCAATGAGCACCTTGGCGTTCTGCATGAGCTCGCCGTAGGTGACGATGTAGCCGAAGGTGGTGTCCTTGACCACGATGACCAGTTGCGCGACCAGCGCCGGCACGATGAAGCGCACCGCCTGGGGGAAGACGACGAACCGGAAGACCTGTACCTCGGTCAGTCCCAGGCTTCGCGCGGCATCGGTCTGGCCGCGTGGCACGGCAAGCACGCCCGCGCGGTAGACCTCGGCCACCACGGCGGCGGTGCTCAGGCCTATGGGCAGGGTCAGCATCCAGTAGGTGCTCAGCTTGATGCCGGCGGCGGGCAGCACCAGAAAGCACACATAGATCAGCAGCAGCGTGGGCGTGCCGCGCAGGAATTCGATGACGGCGACGCTGGGCCAGCGCACGATGCGGGGCCGCGCCAGGCGCCCCGCCAGCAGCACCAGCCCCAGGGCCAGCGCAATCACGGCGGCCATGGCCGACGATGCCAGCGTGCCGAGCAGGCCCTTGGCCAGAAAGGCCCAGGTGGTGGGCCAGGCGAAGAATTCCCAGAACCGGGCCTCGAGCTGGCCTGCCGAATGAAAGCGCAGCGCGATGCCCGCGGCCAGCGCCAGCAGCAGGGCCGCCGCGATCAGGCTGGCCACCTGCGTGACCCGCCGGGCCTGCGGGCTGGGTGCGCCAAACAGAATGTCTTCCAGAGAACGGCTCATCGCAGTATCCGCAGCTTCTTTTCCAGGATGGCGCCCGCCCAGGCGATCAGCAATCCGGTGGCCACGTACATCGCGGCGGCCACGGCGAAGGCGGCCATGCCGGCAGCGGAGTCGTTGGCGATCTTGGACACGAGCGAGGTGAGTTCCCGGCCCGCCAGCGGCACCTGGGATGCCAGCGAGGTGGACAGCATCAGCGCAATGAGCAGCGACGTCATCGGCTGCACCACCGAGCGCAGCGCCTGCGGCAAGACCACCGAGGTGATGATTTGCAGGGGCCGCATGCCCAGGCTCAGTGCCGCCTCGATCTGGCTGCCGGCGATGGTGTTGATGCCCGCGCGCAGATAGTCCGCCGTGAACGCGGAACACACCAGCGCCAGGGCCAGGACCACGCTGGGCTCATAGTCGATCACGACGTTGAGATCGGGCAGCGCGAACACGATGAAGATCAGCAGCGCCACGCTGGGGATGTTGCGGAAGATCTCGACGTAGGCGGTCAGCACGAAGCGCAGCGGCGGCAGCGGAAGCAACCTGAGCACCGTGACGACCACGCCCAGCAGGAAGCCGGGCAGGAACGAGAACGCGGTGAGCTTCCAGGTCAGCAAGAGGGCCTGCCAGAAGGCAGGCCCGTGGTCGGCGAGGAGTCTGGAGACGTCACCCATCGCTCAGGGCAGGGCGGGCGGCGTGGGAACGGCCGTGCTGCCGGTGCGCTGGCCGATGGAGATGGTCCACAGCTTGGCCCAGGTGCCGTCGGCTTCGATTTTCTTCAGGAAGGCATTGATGAAGGCCACGCCGTCCGAGCCCTTGGGCAGGCCGATGCCATAGGAATCCTGCGTGCCGAAGGGCGCGCCCGCCAGCCGCGCGTCGCCGGTGCCCAGGCTCAGGGTGTTGAGCAGCAGGGTGTAGTCGGTCACATAGGCGTCCACGCGGCCCTGGCGCAGGGAGTCCAGCGCTTCCTGGTGCGTCTGGAACTCCTGCACGACCGCCTTGGGCGCGTGCTGCGCCAGGATGGCGGGCCCCGTGGAGCCGGCCTGCGTGGCGACCTTCTTGCCGCCCAGATCGCTGTACGACTGCACGGTCTTGTTGCTTGCCTTGACCAGCACCCCGGCCTGCGAGGTGTAGTAGGGGCCGGCAAACGAGATCTTCTCGGCACGGGCAGGGGTGATGGAGTAGGTGGCAATCACCATGTCCGCCTGGTTGTTGATCAGCACCTGCTCGCGCGTGGACGAGGTGACCTGCGCGAACTGGTACTTGGAGGCATCGCCCAGGATGTAGCGCGTGAGCAGCTGGGCCAGGCCTGCGTCGAAGCCGCGGATCTTGCCGTCCTTCTCGTTGAGCAGGGAAAACAGATTGGAGGTCTGGGTGCTGCCCAGGCGCAGCGTGCCGGCCTGCTTGATCTTGCTGGCCCAGGTGCTCGATGCGATGGTCGCGGCGTCGGCGACGGGGCCTTGCGCAATCAGGGCGTCGAACGCCGCTGTGTTCAGGGGCGCGCCCTGCGCAAAGAGCGAACCGCTGCCCACGATCGCCAGTGCCACCACGGTGGATTTCAGAATGGATTGGATCGGCATGGGGTCTTCCTGCTGGGTCTGTGATGTAAATCTGGGGATGGCTGCCAGGGGCAAGGGCCGATTATGGCGACTCGCGGCCCTTGCCGCCGCACAAGGGCTCAGGCCCCGGCCACGCGCTGTCCCGGCGCAATGGTGGGGGGCGCTGCGTTGAGCGTCTCGATCGCAAAGCCGGCAGCGGCCTTGTAGCGGGCCATGAAGCCCTCGCGCTCCTCGCGTGGCAGCACCTCGTCGATATGGTCGAAGACGCCGCCGCAGCGCTCGTCCACCAGTCCCAGCAGGCCGAAGGGGCCGGCCCCCCGGTTGCGCAGCACCAGCGCCGAGAGGTCCTTGCACAGCCTGTCCTCATAGGCGCGCAGCGCCTGCGGGCCCACGCCGTGGGCAAGGAACTGTGCACCCAGCACGCGCGCGTCCACGATGGCCTGGCTGGCGCCGTTGGAGCCCACCGGGTACATCACATGCGCCGCATCGCCCAGCAAGGCCACGCGGCCGTCCACCCAGGTGGGCACGGGGTCGCGGTCGATCATGGGGTACTCGAAGACATCCGTGGCGCCGCGCAGCATGGCCGGCACGTCCAGCCAGCCGTAGTCCCAGCCGTCGAAGTGGTGGATGAATTCCTCCAGCGCCACGCGCCGGTTCCAGTCGCCCTGCCGCCAGCCGCCCTGGTTGTCCACCGTGATCTCGGCGATCCAGTTGATGGTGGCCAGGCCCGTGACGGGGTCCGGCGGCGTGATGGGGTACAGCACCACGCGATGGCGCAGCGAGCCCACGCCCACGAAGGACGCGCCGGTGCGCACCGGCACCCCGGGCGTGGTGCCGCGCCACATGATGGCGCCGCCCCACTGTATGGGCGGCTGCGTGGGGTGCATCTGCGCGCGCACGGCCGAGTGCAGGCCATCGGCCGCCACCAGCAGCGAGCCCTGCACCTCCAGCCGCTGGCCATCGCGGGTGTCGATGAGGGCGGTCACGCCCTCGGCATCCTGCCGGTAGCCCACCACGCGCCGGCCCAGCTGCACGGCGTCGTCGCCCAGGCGCTGCCTGACGGCGTTGAACAGCATCATCTGCAGCTGCCCGCGGTGCACCGCGTACTGCGGCCAGCGGTAGCCGGCCTGCAGCCCGCGCGGCTCGGCATACACCTCGTTGCCGTTGCGCCCGACCAGCGCCCATTCCCGGGCCTGCAGGCCGATGGTGTCCAGCACATCGTTGCCGAAACCCAGGTCATGCAGCTCCCGCACCGCGTTCGGCTGCAGGTTGATGCCCACGCCCAGCGGCTGCAGCTGCGCCACCGACTCGAACACGATGCAGGGCACGCCGATCTGGTGCAGCGTGAGGGCAGTGGCCATGCCACCGATGCCGCCGCCGGCAATGAGCACGGGGCGGGATGGATTGTGGTGTGAAGCAGCAGCAGACATGCCGGGATTGTCCATGCAATGGCTGCGGGCGGATGTCCCATCTGCGGCGCGTGCATGGCGCAAACAATGTATGATGATCATCATGCGAAACACAAATTCCAGCGCCCGGGCTTCCGCCAAGGAGGCCACGCATGAGCGCATCGTCTCCGTGGCGGCGCGTGCCATCCGCCGCAGCGGCTATGGCGGCACCGGGGTGGCTGACATCATGAAGGAGGCGGGCCTGACGCATGGCGCCTTCTACGCCCACTTCGCCTCGCGCGATGCCATGCTGGCGGAAGCGGCGGGCACGGCCTGCGCGGAGTCCTGTGCCGCCGTCGCCGACGTGGTGGCCAAGGCGCCGCCCGGCATGGCGCTGCAGGCCATGCTGGCCGCCTATCTTTCCAAGGAACATGTCCAGCGCGCCGAGTTGGGCTGCCCCCTGGCGGCCCTGGGTTCCGAGACCTCGCGCCAGGCGCCGGAGGTGCGCCGCGTGGCCACGGGCCACATCAAGGAAATGGTCGATCTCATCGCCCGCCAATCACCGGACTGGGGACAGCCCGGTGCCCACGAGCGCGCTCTCGTCACCTTGTCCACCATGGTCGGCAGCCTGCTGCTGGCTCGGGCGGTGGATGATCCGGCCCTGTCCGACAGCCTGCGCGAGGCAGCACTCAAGCACCTGGCGCCAGCCAACCAGTGATGGCGCATGCCCAGTGCATGTGCCAGGATTTTTTTTGCCGTTACATATGATGATCATCATATAAAGGAAGACCATGAAGGCATTTGTTCTGGAAAGCTATGGAGCGAACCGCGCCTTGCAGCTGGCAGACGTACCCGAGCCGCAGCTGCGTGACGACGAAGTCCTGGTCCAGGTCCATGCCGCAGGCGTGAACCAGCTGGACTCCAAGATCAAGGATGGGCAATTCAAGCTCATCCTGCCCTATCGCCTGCCCCTGATCCTGGGCCACGACGTGGCCGGCGTGGTGGTCAAGGCCGGCCCGCGCGTGCGGCAGTTCAAGCCCGGTGACGAGGTCTATGCACGCACGGACGATTTCCGGATCGGCACGTTCGCGGAGTTCGTGCCGGTCAAGGAGTCGTCGCTGGCGCCAAAACCCAAGGGGCTCACGATGGAAGAGGCCGCCTCCATCCCCCTGGTGGGCCTGACGGCCTGGCAGGCACTGGTGGAGACAGCGAAGCTGACGAAGGGGCAAAGGGTCTTCATCCAGGCCGGCTCCGGGGGCGTGGGCACGTTCGCCATCCAGCTGGCCAGGCACCTGGGCGCCACCGTTGCCACCACCACAAGCGCTGCCAACTTCGAACTGGTCAGGGGCCTGGGCGCGGATGTCGTCATCGACTACCGCACGCAGGACTTCGAGGACGTCCTGCACGACTACGACGTGGTGCTCAACAGCCAGGACGGCAAGGCGCTTGGCAAATCCCTGCGCGTGCTCAAGGGCGGCGCGAAGCTGGTCTCCATCTCCGGCCCGCCCGATCCCGCGTTTGGCAGAAACATCACGGCGCCCGCATTCGTGCGGCTGGTGATGCGGCTGCTCAGCTCCGGCATCAGGCGCCGGGCGCGAAGCCGTGGCATCGACTACTCCTTTGTCTTCATGAAGGCCGACGGTGGCCAGCTGCGCGAGATCACCCGCCTCATCGAGGCGGGCGCCATCCGCCCGGTCGTGGACAAGGTCTTCGCATTCGAATCCACCAACGAGGCCCTTGCCTATGCCGAAGCCGGCCACGCAAAGGGCAAGGTCGTCATCAAGATCCGTTGAATCTGTTTCCCCCCACCCCTGAAGTGCTCCATGAAAATTGAAAACGCTGTTGTCCTCGTCACCGGTGCCAATCGCGGCATCGGCCTGGCCTTCGCACGCGAGCTGCTTGCCCGTGGCGCCCGCAAGGTCTACGCCGGCGCGCGCGACCCCGCCACCGTCACCCAGCCCGGCGTGCATGCCCTGCAGCTGGACGTGAACCGCCCGCAGGACGTGGCCGCCGCCGCAGCGCAGGCGTCGGACGTCACGCTGGTGATCAACAACGCCGGCATCGCGCAGCCCGGCGGCTTTCTGGCGCCCGACAGCGAAGAGGTCGCCAGGCGCATCTTCGAGACCAACTTCTTCGCCGTGCTGCGCATGAGCCAGGCCTTTGCGCCGGTTCTCAAGGCCAACGGCGGCGGGGCCTTGCTCAATGTGCTGTCGGTGGCCTCTTGGGTCAATGGCGGCGAACTGGCCGCCTACTCGGCCAGCAAGTCGGCCGCCTGGTCGCTCACTAACGCCCTGCGCAGCGAGCTTGCAGGGCAGAAGACACAGGTGCTGGGCCTGCACATGGCCTATGTCGATACCGACCTCACACGCGGGCTTGACGCACCGAAGTCCAGCCCCGAGGACATCGTCAGCCGCGCGCTGGACGGACTGGAGGCCGGGCTCGATGAAGTGCTGGCCGACGAGCTCACCCAGCAGGTCAAGCGCGGCATGACGGCGGCCCGGCCAAGCTATCTGCCGCAGGGCGCCTGAGCCTGGATGACCGCCGCAGCCCGTGGCCGGACCATCAACACAGGCCGGGCCATGAAGTGCGCGCCATGGCAGATCCGCAGCCCATGGTCTGGGCCTCGGTACCGGCGTAGTCGGCCAGCGTGTCGGCGCTGTCGCGGATGCTTTGCAGGGCACGGGCCACCACGTCCAGGTGGCGATGGCCCTTGGGGGTCTCCAGCCATGCCAGGGCGAGCTGGGCGATGGCGGAGATTTCTGCACAGCCTTGCTGCACGAGATGGTCCACCTGGGTGAGGGCGTTGGACAGCTGCCGGGTGCTGTGGCTGTCCGTGGTGGGGGAGGGCTGGGCGGGGTTCATGCCATGTCCCTCCGCAGTTGGCCAAGCACAAAGGGCTGGCATGAGAGAGGGGCTGCGCCAAAAGACGGCGCGCAGGCGAGAGAAACGGCGTTCATTGTTCCGTGCTCCATTGCGGATCGAATCCACAGGCCATTGCATCTGCATTGACTGATGGATTCGGTGTACCAAGCCTCGCTTTCGGAGAGGCTGTGCCGCTATACGACGGATGTTTTGAAGCATCAGCCCCGGGACAGGGGGCCGGGGCGGATGATAGCGCGGGAGGGGAGGGGAACGCCCCTTTTTTTGGGGGGGTGAGGCTTGCGAAACGTCCAGTCAAGCGCGGTACGAACGCACAGTCAAGCCGCCAGGGCTGCGCGCCCGCAAGATGGCCGGCAGTGCGCATCCACCCGTGCCACATGCTTGCATCAACATGGCTTTCAGCGCTTGATACATAAGCGCTGAAAGCATTTTTCATGGCTGATCGCGGCTGGGTGGAACACCGCTCCACCCACCCACCCCATCGCCATGAAAACCCTTGCCCTTCGAATTGCCATGCTGCTGCTGACGGTGGCGGCTTCAGTGTCTGCTGGTGCAGTCACGGTATTCGACAACCTGGCAGCCGCCAATGACCCGTGGCTCATCCAGCACAACTCCAGCTACCACACCAAACTGTGGGTGGCCAACCGCATCCCGATTGGCAGCCAGTCGCTGCGCATCACGCAGGTGAAGATGAATCTCACCCAGATCGACCAGTTCGAGCTGCAAGTGTGCGCAACCGACGCCAGCGCCGCCACGCCGTTCGTGGACATGACGGCCTGTGCCCCCTTCACCGCCGATGCGGCCACGCCGGGCTTGCGCGTGTTCACGGGCGACCGCATCGTGGCGGCGGGCGACTTTGCCTGGGTGGTGGTGCGCAGCATCGGCCAGACCATGATCCGCCGCCAGATCACCACGGCCACCAACGACGGGCTGACCTGGTATTCAGGCGCGAGCCACAACCCGGCCTGGGTGGCCGAGCCGCAGACCTCCATCGGCATGACGGTCGAGGCCGGCTCCGTGCAGCTCGATGGCGTGTGCGGCAGTGCCAGCAGCACCACGCCTCGCCGTTATCCGCCAGACGCCTTGCTGTGCAGCGTGGGCACGACCAGCGGCGTGATGGGTGAAACCTACTCCTTCTCCTGGGTGTGCCAGAGCAGCTACGGCGGCAACCCTTCGCCGCAATGCTCCGTGCCTCGCGCCTACCTCGTTACCTCCCAGGCCACGGGCGGCGGCAGCATCGAGGCGGGGCGCGATGTAGCGGCGGGGGAGCAGGCCAGCTTCACGCTCACCACGCCACCGGGCTATACGGTGCAGGTCAGCGGCTGCGGCGGATCGCTTGCGGGCAACACCTACACCACTGCGACCATTACCGGCAATTGCACCATCAGCGCCACCTTCGCCCCGCCGCCCACCAATGGCGCGTGTGGCAGCACTGCGCCTTCGCTCACCTTGCCAACCCTCTTGTGCAGCGCCGGTTCGGCCACCAACCAGTCTGCCGCGTCCGATGCCTTCCGCTGGAATTGCTCGGGCATCAGCGGCGGCACCACGGCCGCTTGCCTGGCACCGCGCCAGTACATGGTGACAGTCAACACGGATGCGGGCATTGCCAGCGCACAGTGCACCCCGAACCCCGTGACCCATGGCTCCAGCGCCAGCTGCACGGCCACGGTGCACGACCCTGTCGCCCGCCCCTTCAGCGGCTGGGGCGGCGCCTGCAGCGGCACGGGGGCTTGCCAGCCCGTGGTTCTCGGGGCTACCACCGTCTCTGCCAACACGACGCTCATCACCTACGCCATCACTACCACTGCCACCACGGGCGGGAGCATGTCTTGCACGCCCAACCCCGTGCCCCACGGCCAGGCCGCTGGCTGCACTGCCACGCCGCAAACGGGCTTTCAGTTTACCGGCTGGACGGGCGATTGCGCGGGCACGGGTGCATGCCAGTTCACCAACGTGACCAGCGCGCACAGCGTGGGAGCCACCTTCGCGCCGATTACCTACGCCATCGCCACCCCTGCCGTCACCGGCGGCAGCGTGAACTGCACGGCCAACCCCGTGCCCCATGGGCAAGACACCATCTGCGTCGCCTCGCCCGCGATGGGCTACCACTTCACCCATTGGTCGGGCGATTGCGCGGGCACTGCCAGCGCGTGCATTCTCTACAACGTGACCAGCCCGCGCAGCGTGGGTGCCACTTTTGTACTCAACACCTATTCCATCGGCATCGTCCCCGCCCCGGCCAACGGCACGGTCACCTGCACGCCCAACCCCGTCACCCACGGCCAGGATGCAAGCTGCACCGCCACGCCCGATGCAGGCTACCACTTCACCAGTTGGTCGGGCGATTGCACGGGCACGGGTGCATGCCAGTTCACCAGCGTGACCGCGTCGCGCACCGTCTCGGCCACCTTCACGCCCAACACCCACTCCATCGCCACCCCCGCCGCCGTCAACGGCACGGTCACCTGCACGCCCAACCCCGTCACCCACGGCCAGGACGCAAGCTGCACCGCCACGCCCAATGCGGGCTATCACTTCACCAGTTGGTCAGGCGATTGCACGGGCACGGGGGCATGCCAGCTCACCAACGTGACCAGCCCGCGCAGCGTGGGTGCCACCTTCGCGCTGAACACCTATTCCATCAGCATCGCCCCCGCCACCACCAACGGCACGGTCACCTGCACGCCCAACCCCGTGACCCACGGCCAGGACGCAAGCTGCACCGCTACGCCCGATACGGGCTATCACTTCACCAGTTGGTCAGGCGATTGCGCGGGGGCGGGTGCATGCCAGCTCACCAACGTGACCAGCCCGCGCAGCGTGGGTGCCACCTTCGCGCTCAACACCTATTCCATCGGCATCGTCCCCGCCCCGGCCAACGGCACGGTCACCTGCACGCCCAACCCCGTCACCCACGGCCAGGACGCAAGCTGCACCGCCATGCCCGATGCGGGTTACCACTTCACCAGTTGGTCGGGCGATTGCGCAGGGGCGGGTGCATGCCAGCTCACCAACGTGACCAGCCCGCGCAGCGTGAGTGCCACCTTCGCGCTGCACACATACCCCATCAGCATCACCCCCGCGACCACCAACGGCACAGTCACCTGCACGCCCAACCCCGTCACCCACGGCCAGGACGCAAGCTGCACTGCCACGCCTGGTACGGGCTATCACTTCACCAGTTGGTCGGGCGATTGCGCGGGCACGGGAGCATGCCAGCTCACCAACGTGACCAGTCCGCGCAGCGTTTCGGCCACGTTCACCCACGACCCGGTTGATGCCACCTGCGGCTCAGCGGCCAACGGCGCTGTGGCCTTCAAGCCCAGCGCGAATCTGTGCGCCACGGGCACGCCAGGGACCGTGCTATCCGCTGGCGGCCAATACAAATGGCAGTGCAGCGGTGAATATGGCGGCGCAGCGCAGCAGTGCAGCGCACCGTGGCAGGGTGCGGGCGGCAACGGCAATCTGGGGGCGGTGGAGGTGGATGGAGCGAACGGCTGGGAGATCAGCAGCGCCGCCTTTGCCTCCACCTTGCCCGCGCCCTTGCCGTCCCATGTGCGTGCGGTGCACGCGCCGCTGGGCCTGGTGCTGGGGCGTGTCGCTGGCAATGCAGATGCACAGGTGACCGTGCACTTCACCACACCAGTGCCGCAGGGGGCCGTTTATTACAAATACGGCCCCAGCCCCGACGGGCTGGGCTGCACCGGCGCTGCCTGCGCGCAGCCGCACTGGTATGCGCTGCCCGGCGCGCAGTTTGCGCCCGACGGCCTGAGCGTGACCTTCACCCTGGCCGATGGCGGCGTGGGTGACAGCGATTCCGTGCCCAACCAGATCACCGACCCCGGCCTGCCCGTGCTGCTGGCCCCGCAGGCCATACCCGCGCTCGGCCCCTGGGCGCTGGCGTTGCTTTCGCTGCTGGCAGCGGGTCTGGTGGCGGTGCGTTGCCGAGCGTCGAGCAGTGGTTGCGCACCGCCGATCAGAAAGTGAAGCCTTGGCTTGCAGCGGCAGCAACCCCGCACTGTGGACTGCTGCCCCTTGGTTGACGCTCAGATAGACGGTCGGCAACCACCGTTTTGGTAGGCTTTGAATTTGATGGATAGACAACCAGATACAGGCATGAATTTGAAATTTAAGCGACTCACTGAAGTTGATCCGGCTCACATTGTTTCGCTGAACAACAATCCAGATGTGCTGCGACAAATGCCGCTTGGAAGTGCGAATTTCGACCTGGCGAAAGCAAATGAATGGGCTCGGCAAAAGGATGCCCAGTGGCAGCAATACGGCTATGGGCCATGGGCGTTTGAAATTGATCAGCAATTTGCCGGCTGGGGCGGTTTGCAGTACGAGGAAGGTGATGCCGACCTCGCTTTGGTGCTTCACCCCAAATTCTGGGGAAGTGGCAAAGCCATCTATCAAGAGATAGTGAAACGTGCATTCACTGGCTTGGGGCTGAGCTCCATCACAATTTTGCTGCCACCTTCAAGAACCAGAATAAAAGGGATTCTCAAGCTGGGATTTCGGCCAGATGGCGCACTGGATATCGAGGGGACTCGCTTTTTGCGCTATCGCCTGCATGCACCCGGCAAACCCGCTTGACCAGATCTTTGAGCAGCGCGTCTTGATCCCGCGCGCTCATACCTTGGCGAGGAAGGCCGCTGCATCACCCGCTTCACACTTCCAGTCTGCGAAGACCCCAACCAGATTGCACTCCACGCAGCGGCAAGCGATGTAGTACCAGCGCACGTCGTGTGTGCCTTCGTACACGGAGACGCCGGACATCAGTTCGAACGTCTCGTTCTCGCACACGCACTCGTGTGCCTCGGGGGCGGCCTCTTCAACATGTTCCGCGCTGTCGCCCATCAGGTGTTCCTGCCCGCAGTCGGTGCAGGTGCGGATGGCCACGCCGGCTTCTTCATCCGTCTGCAGCGCAAAAGTCCGGCAGCCGCAATCGCATTTGGACGAGGCAAACCGGACGGCCTCATGGCGATTCGCAACGCTGTAGCTGCGCAGCTCGGCTTGGGTGTCGCCGGACGTTGTCCCGTACCAGAACTCGCCCTTCTTCGTCAGTGCCATTGATACTGTTCCCTTCTTCAAGTTCGGCTTCCCGGCAGACCTGACGCCAAGCTTTCCCGATCGTCTGGATTTTGCCTGAAGGCACGGTGAATCTTCGTCAAGGGGCCGGGCAGCTCTCAGCCTCAAGCAGCCGCACCAAATGCCGGCTCTACAGCGATGGCAGATCCTGACCGGGCGCACCGCAATCCGTGCGGGGATGTGCGTGTCAGCGTTCCCTGCGCAGCTGTCTGGCACTGGCCAACAGGAATGCGCGCGTGCCCGGCGCGCCCAGCCCATCGAGTGCGCCACCATCTTGCGCGCCCATGGCCAGCCAGGCTTGCATTGCGGCCTGCGCCACCTCCAGATGAAACTCTTTCAGCAGCAGGCGGACAAGCGGTGCCCCCGCCGCAGGGTCTGCGATCTGCCCCAGCGCCATGGCTGCTGCCTGGCGGCGGCGCGCGTTGGGGCTGCTCAGTTGATCGATCAGTGCAGGCACAACCGTCCGGTCGCCCAGTCTGCCCAGACGGCCCAAGGCTTCCAATATCTCTTCGGTGGCGAGGTCGGCCTGCAGCGCCCGTATCAGGTCGGGAATCGCCTCGCGCGTGGCTGCCTTCGCCAGCGTTTCGGTGATCAGCCGGGCATCAGCCGGCGATTCGGCTTGCAGCAATGCCGCAGCCAGCGCCGCGCTGGCCTCGGCGCTGGGCGTGGCTGACAGCGACAGCATGGCGGCGTCCCGCAACGGGTTGCGGCGGACCATCAGAGGCGCCAGCAAACCGGCCCCCTGGGGGTCGCGGAACTCGGCAAGCGCCATCACGTAGCGGTGTCGCAAGCTGTCGCCGGCTGCCTGGGCTGCAGCGATCAGCGCAGGCAATACGTCAGCCCCTTGCGCTGCCAGCGCTTTGCAGACGTGGTGGACGTATTCGTTGCGGATGCCGGGTATCAGCCCCAGGAGCAGGGCCTGCACCTGGGGGCCGCGAAGATTCTGGCAGGCGTACGCCACGGCGCTGGCATTCCAGTGGTGGGGGTCGTCCGCCAATGCCTTCGCGAAGCCTTCGAAACCCTCTGCTGAGCCCATCAAGGCCAGCGCTTCGGCCACGCCCACGGCGTCGCCGCCGCACAGCTGGGGCAGCATGGCGCGCAGATGCTGGGCCGCTTCCTGGGGCGCGGTGCGCGCCAGCTGCAGCGCGGCGGCTCGCCGTACCTGCAGCGACGCCGTGCGCAACCCTGCACGGGGCCACTGCGACTCGCCAGGCCCTTGCAGCTGGGCCAACACCTCGGCCAGCTCGTCGGCATCGCGCGGTGTCCTTGCCTGCTCCAGCGCGGCCATCAGTTCAGGCACGGCTTCCTGCGCCTTCAGCGGGCCCAGCGCCGGTGCTGCAACGGTCACTCCGGCACGCAGCAGTGGCGCGATCGCACGCGCGTCGCCCAACTCGCCAAGCACCTTGACCAGTGCCGTCCTCAGCTCCCGCGGCATCCCGCGGCGCGGGTGTTCAAACGTCTCGATCAGCGGGACCACGGCTGCCGTATCGCCCAGGCGCCCCAGTGCGCTGATGCAGGTCCCGCGGACTCTGGCGTCCGTATCGTGGAGTCCTTCCATCAGCAGGTCCAGGCAGGCGTGTGTGGATTTCTGGACCACCGCGCTGCACAGCGTGCTGATCACCTCGCCAAAGTCTTTCTTTTTGTCGGTCTCCTCACGCCGCAGCGTGCGGATGGCCTCCAGCAGGTCGGCAATCCAGTGTTCGTCGGCGTGGCTGTGAATGGATGTCGCCGCATACTCGCGCACCGCTGCGCTGCGGTGGCCCAAGGCCTTGAACAAAGGCGCCCGGGCCTGTGGCGAGGAGATACGGCCCAGGTACATGCAGCCCGAGCAGGCTTCGTCAACGCTCTTGGACTTGGCCATGCGCAGGTACAGGGGCAGGCCCTCATTGGAGGGACGGATCAACAAGGCCTGCCTGGCCGCGTCAGCCACCTTTGCGTCTTCGTCCAGCGTCGCGCTCACCAGGAGCGCGGGAGCGCGGTCCGCCAGCTCCAGCAGTGCATTTCGGGCCAGGGGCAGCTGATTTGCCGGCGCGGACCTCATGAATGTCGTGATGGCCTCGAAAGCCACTGCGGGGGCAGCGCAGGACAGCGCTTGCAGCGCCAAGAACACATCGACGTTTTTTGTGGAGCTCTGCAGCTGCTCTGCGAGTGCCTGGCTTGGGTTGTCGTTCATAAGTACTGGAAGGGCCGGTCCGGATTGCCCTGGTTCTGCTTGTCCGAGAAGACCACCAGCACAGGCTCGTCTGGCGCGCCCTGCATCATAGGTGCCGCCCCAGGGCCGCCACTGGACAAGTCGTCCACCGGCCGACCGGCCGGGCAGGCCTTGGCATCCGGCCGCTTTTGGCCGACCCCATCCGCCCGATCACCTTGTCCCACCATCCACCCACGCCATCCCCGCCCCCCGGTTCACATGCCGCTGCCTGCCCACGACAAACTCCGAATCCAGCGTGGCCAGTGCGACGGAGATCCATGCGCCTTCTTCGTAATGCTGGCTGTGCCATGACAGCGATGAGCCGCATTGCTGGCAAAAGCAGCGCGTGATGCCGGGCGATGAGGCAAAGGAGCGCAATTGCTCCTGGCCCCGGGTGAAGACAAGGTCCTTTGCCGGCACGCTGCCGTAGGTGGCGAATGCGGCACCGTGAGCCTTCTGGCAGATGCGGCAGTGGCAGTGCGAGACGGCCTGGGGCGTGGAGCGCAGTGCATAGGCGATGGCGCCGCACAGGCAGCTGCCGGTCAGGGCAAGAGGGGGGCTATTCGGGGCGTTGCTCATGGTCGGGCGGGCACGAAAAAAGGCGCATGCCATTGTGCATGCGCCCCAATGCCGCGACAGGGATGCGCGGCAACCCCAGGAGTCATCCGTTTCGTCAGTCGCCGATGACCTGCAGCCCGCTGCCGTCCCCATGCGCCTGCAGGCACATTCTTCCGAGGTCGTTGAGAAAACGCAGCACCGGCATCTCGCCCACGCAGGCGGGGATGGCGGCCATGATGTCGTTGTGCAGTTCCAGCAACTGGTCCGAGGCCACGAACATGGCGGCGGATTCGCCGTAGTAGTGCCGCCAGAAGTCCTGCAGCAGGCCGTGGCGGGCCTTGCCGACGACCAGGGGATAGCCGTTTTCCCAGACCTGTGCGTCCATGGAAAGGCTGGCCAGGCCAGGGTCAACGGGCCGCGCGCTGGCGGGGATCAACAGTACACGTCGCATGTCCATGCTCATTTGCGGTTTCCAGGTGCGCCAGTGGACTCGGGCAACCCGGTCCGGGAGGAGGGTGAGAGGTCCTTGCCGCAGGCGGCAGGAACCGGTTCCCACTTTATTGACGTGTGCACAACAAGAAAATTACAGCTGATTACATACGGCGAGCGATGCGCCGTGTGCCTGCCGTTCTCCGTTGCAGTTCGCCGTTCAGGCGCTGCGCGCCCCGCCCTCGATCTCGAACGCAAAGTCCCCGAAGCGCAGGCTGCCGCGCCGTCGCTCCACCAGGGCCGGCAAGGCCGCGCATTCGGGCAGGGCGCTGAGGATCTGGTGCTTGGCTCGGAAGATCTGGATGTTCACGTACGACGAATCCACGCCCAGCATGCGCGAGAGCGCGTCGAGCTCTATCCAGCCCTGGCTTGCGGGGGCCAGGCCCTTGTGGGCGTCCTGCTGGCGCACGCGGGCCAGGGTGACCAGGGTGTAGTGGTGTATGCGTTCACCCAGCGCGATGGGCTTGCCGTCGCTCATGACGGTCAGGCTGGCGTGCTCCTCGTTCTGGCTGACGTGGAAGCGAAAGGACACGTCCGGCGGCTTGGGCGCATGCGGGTCGAAGCTGCTTTCCCGCGTGGATTCCAGGTCGTCGCATTGCACGAATTCCCAGCTGCCTGCGGAGGTGTGGACCATGGCGCCGTCCACCAGGGGCTCGGTGCCGTCGCCGGACTCCAGCAGCCAGCGGCCGTCTTCGAAGAAGACGTTGGCTTCGGGCTCCTGGGCGTCGGGCAGCAGGGTGCCGCGCGGGTTCAGGGCCAGGGGGGCGTCCTGGGGCAGGCCCGGGCCGGGGCTCAGGCAGGTGACGGGCGGTCCCAGGTCTTGCACGGTCCAGGCCGCTTCTGCGCCTTCGCCCATGCTGAGCCTGGCGCCCACGGTCAGTACGGTCCAGCGGCCGGCGACCAGGCGCACGCCGTTGAGCATGGTGCCGTTGCGGCTCTGGTCCACGATTTCCCAGGTCTGCCGGTTCCAGCGGGACAGGGCGTGGACCTGGGAGACGTCGGGCGCCTTCATGACGGTCTGGCAGACCGAGGGGTGGCGGCCGAAGGTATGCAGGGGCCGCAGCACGACGATGCTGCCGTCGAGTTGGTTACGAAAGAGGGCCATCGCCTCGAATTCTCCTTGGGGCTTGTGTGAACAGGGGGTAGGCTGGGGGCGCATTGGCCCGGAGCCGGCAGCCTGTTGCCAAGCCGAGAGAGTACATGCCCGCTGCGCGTTTCAGTTTGTCAAACGTACAGCGCCTGCGGATTGAACTCGGATTCCTGCAGCGGCCGGCTGCGCCAGCCCAGGGCCACGGGCACGTCGCGCAGCCGTGGATTGCCCAGTTCCGGCCAGATATGGCACAGGCCCGGAACCACGACCTTGACGGTGTACAGAGGGATGTCGGGGCGCGAGTGGTCGTAGACGATGGTTTCCAGGCCCAGGCCCCGTGCGATGTCCACGCAGCGCGCAATGGCCCGGGCAATGTCCGGCGGCGCGGTGTCCGCCTGCTGCGCAGGCTGTTGCGGCGGCGCATCGGTGCCGTCCAGCGGATGCAGAAAGGCCTGCACCTGCTGCGGCACGGCAAAGCCCTTGCCCGCCGCGATCAGCTGGCTGATTTCGGTGAGGGCGCGTTCGCAGGCCAGGGCGCGGTCCAGGCTGCAGCCAAAGCCCACGGCCCAATGGCCGGTATCCGCGTGGCGGCCCACGCAGACCACGACCGGTATGCCGAAGTCATGGGTGATGTCCAGCAGCCAGTACGACCATTGCGGGCCGCAGCTGCGCGCCAGGCGCTGGCGCGTGGCTGCGGCGATGCCGTCCAGCGCGATGGCGGGCCTGCGGATCTGGCCGTACCACCAGATGGCGGCGGCGTCGCGTTCCACCAGTTCCATGAAGCCTTGGAGGATGGCCTCTTCCCGTGTGTTGCCTGCGGCGCAGCCGTTGGAGGTCCAGCCCACGTGGTGCTGGCTTTGCGCGGGCGCATGGGCCAGGCAAAAGCCCAGCGGCAGGTAGCGGCGCGCATCGGCGGTCAGGGACCAGGCGGGCGCCCACCACAGGGGTTCGCCCTGGCCGGCGCCGGGGGCCACGGCATGCGGTGGCCTGTCGGCGGCAAAGCGGGCGGTCTGCCGGTCGCTGAAGCGGGCCAGCGCTGTGGGAGGAATGCAGGGCGCATCCAGCTCGGCGGCGGGGGCGACGACCACGGCTTCATCGCCCTGGTGGAAGGCGGCGTAGCGCTCCACGGCTTCGCACATGGCGCTGGCGCGGGCCTGCATGGCCGACAGGCCCTTGCCCAGGCACAGCTGTGTCGGGGGGGCTGCCAGGAAGCCGCTGCCAGGCGCGGGCGTTCTGAAGATTTCGCTGCGGTAGACGGTGAGCGCTTCGTCGGTCTCGGCCGTCAGCGGCGTGACCCGGGCAATCACGCCGGTCAGCGGGCTGACGTGCCGGGACAGGCGCTGCACCGTGGTCTCGGCCGGAACGCTGCGCCAGCCGCCGTCGGCGCGCGCGGCATGCGTGCCGGGAACTGGCGCAATGGGTTCGCGTTGGCGCAGTGCCATCAGCCCCGGTGTGCCGCAGTGCGGGCATTGCGGGCGGGCGGCCACGGGGTGGGCCTGGAGGGGCTCCAGCGTCCACACGTTTTGCGCCGCATCGGTGTGCGCCAGCAGGCGCTGCACCATGGGCAGCAGGGCCTGCAGCCGCGTGGCGATGAGGTCGGCGCCGGCGCGCACGGGCGGGCAGCGGCCGCTGTCGTGCGGCGGGCCGCCTTGCGCGGCGCGTGCGGGATGGTTGCGTTGCCAGCGGTGCGCCAGGCAATGCCAGCAGGCCGATGCGGTGCCGGCATGGGGCGTGAACAAGGGCCCGGCCATGGCCTGCTCGCCCGCGGGCCGGACCAGCAGCCAGGGCCGGCCTGCGGCACGCTGGCCGGCGTCGATGGCGCCCAGGCGCGGGTCCAGGTAGTCGTCGCAGAAAACGATGGTGAGGGGGGCGGGGGCGGGTGCCTGCGTGGCCACGGCCGCAGCCCAGTGGCAGGCGGCTGTGCTGTCCAGCGCTGCAGTCAGCAGGACGATGTCGATCTGCTCCGATGCCTGCAGGCGCACGGGCGGGGCCGAGAAATCCGGTTGCAGATAACCGTGGCCGTTCAAGTCGCTGTGCAGCACCGGCTGGACCAGGCCCTGGCGCAGCAGGGCGCCCAGGGCGTGCAGCATCTGCGCAAGCGGTGCATCGGGCGCTGTGGCGCAGTGCTGCATGAGGCTGGTGCCGGCCTGCAGCGGGGCGTTGAGCGCCAGCACGGCGGCGGAGCCCAGGGCCAGGGTGTCGCGTTCGCTGGCCAGCAAAAGGCGGTCGCCCTGCTGCACGGGGGGCAGGAATTTCTCGTGCCAGCGGAAGGCGTCGGCAAACAGGTCCGGGGCCGCAGGCTCAGGCAAGGGACGGGGCTCCCAGTTCAAGGCGGACGACGGCATACGGGTGCTGGCCGGTGGTGGCGTGGAAGGCGGTCTCGAACAGCTGGTGCTGCTGCGAGAACCGGGCATACAGGTGCTCCTGCAGGCTGATGCGGATGGCGGGGTGGATGCGCTCCATCTGGGCGCCGTCCGCAAAGCCGGAGACGACGGGCAGCCGCATGCCGCCCACCTGCATGGGCAGCCGTGCAAGGGCCGGGTGCACATGGTCGAGCACCACGGTACACGGCGGGCTGCCGGGCGCGGCAAAACGCTGGGCCAGCTGCTGCAGCATGGCCTCCAGCGGCGCCTGGGGAAGGTAGGGGCAGACGCCTTCGAGCAGCACCAGAACGGGCTGGTTGCCGGGCAGGGCGGCGGCGTCCAGCCAGGAGGTGTCGAGGATGGAGCAGGCAAGGCGGGTTTCGTCGCCGTCCATGTATTGATCGCGCAGCGCAATGGCGTCGGGCAGGTCCACGTTCAGCCAGCGTGCGGTGCCGGCCAGGGCCGCCAGGCGGCTGCGCCGCGTGCACAGGCCCGCGCCCAGCGCAATGCACAGGCCGGACGGATGCGCGCTCAGGAATTGCGTGGTGAGCCGGTCGAACAGCTGCGTGCGCAGCACCACGCTGCGCACAAAGGCGGGGTCGGCGGCGTGCGCCTCGCTGGCCTGGGGCAGCGCCGCCGCGATGCGGCACGCCTCGGGGTCGGCAAAGGGCGGCAGGTCGTGCAGCTCCGGGGGAGCTGCCGCACCTGCAGCGCGGGCACGTGCCGCCAGCGTCAGCAGCAAGGTGGCCGTGGCCCCTTGCAGCTGCGCCGGGGCCGTATCAGCAGGTGAAGGGATAGGCGTCACCGGTGTTGTTGTAGGAGGTGAGGGCGATGGCCCACAGGTCCTGCTCGGCGGGTGCCACCGGGTAGTTCAGCACGATGCCGTTCTTGATGGCCGTGCCGTCTGCGCGCTGCAGGTTCCACTCGCCGCGCGCGGCGTCCCAGGTGAAGGCCTGTTCGGTCTCGAAGCGGACCTGGAAGTTGAACGGGTTGTTGTAGCCCAGCCATTGGCTCAGCACGGGGGCCTTGTCCTTGCCGTCGTCGCGCGTCAGCTCCGCGTGGAACTCGGGCGACTGCCAGGCCAGGGCGATGGCGCGCAGCACCACGCCGCCGAAGGCCAGCAGCGAGTCGGGGCCGCCGCCGGGGATGCCCAGGCCCGTGGGCAGGGCAGCCCTGAGCATGCCGTTGTTCGGCTCCTCGAACGAGGTGCTCACGCCCATGAAGTTGGGGAACAGCTGGTAGTAGGCGGCCAGGGCCTCGGAGGCATGGGTCTGGGGCGCCTGGGGCAGGACGATGACGAATTCATCGTCGGGACCGATCCAGCCGGCCGTGAGCACGGGCTTCCATTCGGCGCGCTGGGTGGGGTCGTCGCTCAGGCGCAGCGACACATCGACCTGGGGCCACTGGGTCGGCAGGTTGAAGTCGCGGTGCAGCATGGGCTGGATGTCGCGCTGCCCCAGCAGGTCACGGCGGTAGGCGTCATCCTGCCAGGAGCGGGCGATGGCCCGCAGGTAGGCAAGGCGGAATGCGAGCAACGGTTCAGTATTCTGCAGCTGGGTGGTCATGTGACTTCATCCTCGGTTCAAGAAAAATGCGCCTGGCCGGGCAGGGGCCCGGACAGGTGCACGGACAGTTCAGGCCGCAGCGCGGCCAGCTCACTCAGGCGCGCGGCCACGTCCGGCCTGGCGGGTGCCAGGGCCTGCGACAGGGCCAGTGCCTCGGTTTCGGTGCGGTACTTGCCGGCAGTGCGCGCAGTCCCGGCGGCCTGGGCCAGGCTGTCCTGCACGGCCGCGTGGTCGGCGCCCATGGCCAGCAGGAAGCGGGCCTTCTTCAGGTGCAGCTCGCTGCTGTGCAGCCGTTCGTCCAGCACGTCGGCCAGGCGCAGGCATTCGTCGATCTTGTCCAGGGCCTCGGTCCAGCGCCCACTGGCCGCCAGCATTTCGGCGACGAAGGAGCGGTAGTAGGTCTGGCAGTAGCGGCAGCCCATGTCCCAGAGCACCTGCGCCGTTGCGCTGGCGCGCGCTATGCCTTCGCTGTCTTCGCTTGCCGTGCCCTCGCCCAGGGCCCAGCAGCGGATGATGTCCGCATAGCCCGAGAACGCGGGCAGGCCGTAGCGGGCCGTGATGTCCAGCAGCTCGCCCGTGGTGGCCAGCGCGCTGGCCCGGTCGCCGCGCGCCTGGTGGACCAGGCCCTGGTAGAGCAGGGCCATGCTCAGGGATGGGATGTGCGAGACCTCGTGCGCCAGGCGCACGGCGTCGTTCGCATCGGCCAGCGCGGCCTGGTCGAAGCCGGCGAACCAGCGCACCAGGGCGCGCCCGCAGGTGGCCCAGACACGGGTGTCGAAGCCGAACTCGGCCGCATGGTGGGCATGGGCCACGGGGTCGTAGCGGGTGATGGCGTCGGTCAGCGCTTCTTCGGCCTGCTCGAATCGGCCGTCGGAGTAGTGGGCCAGTCCCAGGTAGGTCTGGGCGGCCACCAGCACGCCCGTGTCCTGCTGGCGCACGGCCTGCTCCAGCAGCCGGTGGCTGAGCTGGCGCACTTCCTCGCGGTTGCTGGCCACGTGGTGGTAGGTGATCAGCATCCACAGGTGCTGCACCTGCTTGTAGTCGGCCACGGCGTTGGCGCCCGGGCCGGCCAGCAGCTCCTGCGACAGCGCGATGCGTTCCACCACCTGGGCATGGGCCCAGCCGTGCTTGTTCATCAGCGCCTGGGTCACGTAGCTGTTGACATCCAGCCGCGCCTCGCGCTGGGCCACGCCCTGGAGCTGTTGCAGCCAGTCGTCGATGTGGCGCGCGTAGGCAATGGTTTCATCGTTGAGCGAGCGCAGCTGGGTGATGCGCAACTGCCGCACCGCAAGCGCCACGGCCTGCGCATGGTCGCCCGCGTCTGCCCAGTGCTGGGCCACGCCTGCGGGTTCTGCGGCAACGCGCTGGGGCTGGTGCTGCATCAGGGCCAGGGCCACGTCGCGGTGCAGCAGCCGGCGCTGCGATACCAGCATGCATTCGTAGGCCGTGTCGCGGATCAGCGCGTGGCGGAACATGTAGGCGCCCGGGCCCGCGCGTTCGTCGGTAATCACCAGGCCGGCCTGGCCCAGGGCGGCCAGTTCCTGGCCGACTTCGCCCTGCGGGCGTTCCAGGCAGGCGCACAGCAGGTCGAAGTCGAAGTGCCGGCCCATGGTGGCGGCCAGCTGCAGCAGGGGCTTGAGCGGGCCGATGCGGTCAAAGCGGCTGACCAGCGAGTCGCGCAGCGTGAGCGGAATGGCGGCCGGCAGCTCGGCATGGCGAAAGTCCCAGACGCCGTCTTCCTCCACCAGGTGGGCATCCAGCAGCATGCGCGCCATTTCCTGGATGAACAGCGGCACGCCGTCCGTGCGTTCCACCACGTGGCGGATCACGGCAGGGCTGAGCCGGCGCGGTGCCAGCGTCTGGCGGGCCAGTTCGGTGGCCTGGGCGTCTTCCAGGCGCCGCACGTCCACGCAGTCGGCCTGCAGGCCTTCGGGCGGTTGCCACTGCGGACGCGCCGTGAGCACCAGCAGCACGCGCCGCCCGGGCAGGCGCGCTACCAGTTGCTCCAGCAGTTCGATGCTGGTGGGATCGGCCCAGTGCACGTCCTCGACGACCAGCAGCAAGGGCTCGGCTTCGGACATGTGCAGCAGCCATTGCGCGGTGGACTGCAGCAGCAGCGCCCTTTGCATGACGGCCGAGATGCGGCTGGGCTCGCAGTCGCCCAGGGGCAGCGAGAGCCAGGCGCACAGAATGGGCAGGGCGGCCTCGGCATCGCAGCCTGCGGCGCGCAGGGCTTCGCGCATCTGCTCGCGGTGGTCCTGCGGGGGATCGGCCGCCTCCAGCCGCTGCCGTATCAGGCCCAGGAAAGGGGTCAGCGCGGTGTTGCGGTGCTCGGGCTGGCATTGCAGCACCACGGTGTTCGCGCCCTGTGTCCTGGCGTGGACGAGCAGCATGTCGGCCAGGCAGGATTTGCCGATGCCCGGCTCGCCGCGAATCCACAGCGCATTGCCCCCGGCTTCGCGGGCCCGCGCCCATGCGTCGTGCAGGCGCTGCAGTTCGGGTTCGCGGCCTATGCACTGCAAGGCTGCATCGGACACAGGTCCCTGCAGTAGCTCGGCTGGCTGCTCCAGCTCCAGGCGATAGGTCTGCATGCCCGCAGGCTGGCCGGGCAGGCGCAGGCTGCCGGCCTTCTCGAAGCGCGCATGACGCGACAGCAGGCGGTGGCTGCTTTCGCTGGCCAGCAGGGTGCCCGCATCGGCGATGGCCTCCAGCCGCATGGCCACGTTGACGGCATGGCCCGAGGGCGCTTCGCCGCCGACCACCACGGCCATGCCGGTGTGCAGGCCCATGCGGATTCCCAGGTGCAGTCCGTGGACCTGCTCGATGGCGGCCGCGCGGCTGCGGCTGAGCGTCAGCAGCTCCTGCGCCGTCATGCCGGCCTGGCGGGCATCGGTGTCGCTGGTGTGCGGGTAGCCGAAGAGCACCAGCATGCGGTCGCCCAGCGTGCCCGCCAGCATGCCTCCGCGCCGGGTGGCAACGTCGGAGAACAGCGTGAGTTCCTCGCGCTGCAGCAGCTCGATGTCCTCGATGTTCAGGGCCTGCGAGGGCTGGCCTACGGTGCGTGCCGCGCTGTCCATGACGTCGGCATCGCTGCCGGGCCACAGCGACACGCTGCAGCACAGCACGGTCAGCTGCCGCACTTCCGAGAAAACGCGCGTGGTGGCCACGGTGCGTGTCAGGTCCGCCTGCTGCACCTGGGCGGCGGCGGGCAACTGGCCCACCAGATCGTCCAGCCGCACGCGCATGAGGTCCCTGAGCAGGGCCGCCGCCGAGTCGCTGCGCTCCGCGGGCCTCTTCTTGAGCGCCTTGCGCAGCAAGGTGGCGATGGGGTGGGTGGAGATGGCCGGCGGCAGCTGCACTTCCTGCGGGCTGAGCTGGCGGTGCACGATCTCGGCCACCGAGGCGCCCTGCACGGCGGGCGTGCCCGTCAGGCATTCGAGGAACATCAGTCCCCAGGCATACAGGTCGGTGCGGGCGCTGGGCGGCTCGCCGCGCAGCTGCTCGGGGGCGCTGTAGGCCGGCGTGCCCAGGCATTCGTCGCCCATGGTGAGCTGCGAGACCTGCGGGCCGGCAAACTGCGGAATGACGGTGCCGATGCCGAAGTCCAGCACCATGGCGTGCCGCACGGCGCCCGTGGAGGTGACCATCACGTTGTCGGGCTTGAGGTCGCGGTGCACGATACCGGCGGCATGCGCGCAGTCCAGCGCATCGAGCACCTCGGCCATGAGGCGGCCGGCCTCGGCGGCAGTCAGCACGCCCTGGCGGCGGATCAGGCTCTTGAGGGTCTCGCCGGGCACATATTCGAAGACGCCGTAGACGCAGTCGCCTTGCTCGCCCTTGTCCAGCAACTGGACGATGTGCGGATGGTGCAGGGACGCGCACAGCATGGTCTCGCGGTGGAAGCGCTCCACCTGGCGGCCGCCTTCCTGCAGCCTGACGACCTTGATGGCCACCGATGCACCCGTGCGCCGGTGTCGCGCACGGTAGACGGTGCCGTAGCCACCCGATCCCAAGGTTTCCAGCAGTTCGTAATCGGGTATTTCCAGGGGGGCTGGCGCCACCGGGGTCACCGCAGCTTGCGTGGGGTTGGTGATGGCATCGTGCATTTCAGCCTCGGTTGGGTATCCTCCTGGAGGGTATCCAGTCGTCCATTTGTCATACGGCAGACCGTGCTTTTGATACCGTTCGTTACTATAGCGTACGTCCGAATGCAATTGCCTGTTTTTGCCTACGTGCTTGCCCATGGTTGCCGTCGCCGCCGCCATCGCTGTGGCGTCCGGTGCTCAGGCCCAGCTGGCCGCATTGCGCAGCCGTATGCCGCTGGCATGCAGCGAGCTGTCCCAGACGCCGCGCAGCGGCTGCAGGGAATCGACGATGCGCAGCTCGGTGCCGCATTCCGCTATTGCTTGCGGCAGATCGACCAGCAGGTCCCGGCGCAGGGGCTGCACGGTCTGCCGGCTCACGTACATGCCGGCATCCTCCAGGCTTTCGAACGGCTCGACTGGAAGCTCATACCGGTGTATCCGGGCTGCATGCAGGCGCGCGGCCCAGGCGGTCTCCACATAGGCCACGGCCTGTGCTGCGGCGGGCAGGTCGTTCAGCCATTGCGCCCTGTCTTCGCTGGTGCTGTGCTCGTGCGGCCATATGACGATGCGCGGGCATTCGCGCGGAAACAGGTACAGCCGCTGATGCGTCTGTGCGATGGCCCACACCAGGGGGCCGTTGAGCCACTCCTGTCCCTGGCGGCGGGGGGCCGCCTTCAGGACCGGGCGGGGTTGGAACTGCCGGATGTCCCCGTCTTCGCTGAAATGAAAAAGTCGCATGGCGCGCAGTGTAGGGCGCGGCGATTTGCAGGCGGCCCGCCATCCCCTATGATGCGCGACACCTGTGAATAATCCCAGGTACTCGCAACCCACGGAAAGGTCCACGCACCATGAACGGTCACTGTCTTTGCGGCGCTGTCAGCTTTTTCTCTCCCCAGGCCCGGGAAATCGGGGCCTGCCACTGTGGGTACTGCCGGCGCTGGGGCGGTGGCCCCATGCTGGCGGTGCATTGCGGGCCCAATGTGAAGTTCGAGGGCGGCGAGCACATAGGCACCTATGCCTCCTCCGAATGGGCCGAGCGCGCCTTCTGCAGGCAGTGCGGCACGCACCTGTACTACCGGCTGCACGCCACGGGCGAGTACTTTGTGCCGGCCGGCGCCTTCGAGTCGCAGGACTTCGAGCTGGCCACGCAGATCTACATCGACAGAAAGCCCGGCTACTACGACTTCGCCAACCAGACGCCGACCATGACCGAGGCCGAGGTCATCGCCCAGTACGCGCCCCCGCAGGAATGAGGCACAGCACCATGCCCTTGCACGATGACGCCAGCGGCCTGGCACTGGAGCCTGCCGCACGGCCCGGCGATCCGCTCGATCGCATCGACACACCCAGCCTGGCGCTGGACCTGACGGCCTTCGATGCCAACCTGCGCACCATGCAGGACTGGGCCGACCGCCATGGCGTGGCGCTGCGCCCGCATGCCAAGGCGCACAAGTGCCCCCAGATCGCGCTGCGCCAGCTGGCGCTGGGCGCACGTGGCATCTGCTGCCAGAAGGTGAGCGAAGCGCTGCCCTTTGTGGCGGCCGGCGTGCGCGACATCCTGATCAGCAACGAGGTCGTGGGGCCGGCCAAGCACGCGCTGCTGGCCCGGCTGGCGCGCAGTGCGCGCATGGCCGTGTGCGTGGACAACGCGGCCAACCTGGTGCAGTTGTCCGAGGCCATGGCGCAGGCGGGCGTGGAGATCGACGTGCTGGTCGAGGTGGACGTGGGTCAGGGCCGCTGCGGCGTCACGGGCCCCGAGGCCGTGCTGGCCCTGGCGCGGCAGGCGCGTGATCTGCCGGGCCTGAATTTCGCGGGCCTGCAGGCCTACCACGGCGCGGTGCAGCACCGGCGCAGCCGCGAAGAGCGTGCGCAGGCCTGCCAGGAGGCTGCGAGCCGGGCGGCGGCCTGCGCGCAGCTGCTGCGCGACAACGGCCTGGCGTGCCACACCATCACGGGCGGCGGCACGGGCAGCGTGGAGTTCGATGCGGCCAGCGGCGTCTACACCGAGCTGCAGCCGGGCTCCTATGCCTTCATGGATGGCGACTACGGCGCCAACGAATGGGGCGGGGCGCTGGCCTTTCGCCGCAGCCTGTTCCTGCTGTCCACGGTGATGAGCACGCCCGCGCCGGACCGCGTCATCCTGGACGTGGGCCTGAAATCCACCTCGGCCGAATGCGGCCCGCCCGCCGTCTACGGCACGCCGGGTCTGCGCTGCGTGGCCATCAATGACGAGCACAGCGTGGTATGCGTGGAGCCTGGCGCCCAGGCGCCCGCCCTGGGCAGCGTGCTGCAGCTGCTGCCCTCGCACGTGGACCCGACATTCAACCTGCACGACGAGCTGGTGGTGCTGCAGGGCGGCACGGTGCACGCGCTGTGGCCGATTGCGGCGCGCGGGATGTCGCGCTGAAGACGGCATGAAAGAAGCCGCCGGCCTTGCGGCGCGGCGGCTTTTTTGCGTCTGCGCCTGCTGTGGCCTGTGGCTTACAGCTCGATCTTGGCGCGGCGGATCACGTCGCCAAAGCGCTTGTTCTCTTCGACGATGAAGGCCTTGAACTCTTCGGGCGTGGGGAAGTAGTTCTCGTAGCCGAAGGTCTGGAACTTGGGCTGGATGTCGGGCTCGCGCAGGACTTTCATGGTGTCCTGGCGGATCTTCTCGACCACGGCGGGCGGCGTGGACTTGGAGACGGCAAAGGCATTCCAGCCGGTGACCACGGCATCGGCCGGGCCGCCGGACTCGGCCACGGTGGGCACGTCTTCATAGCCCTTGAGGCGGTGGGGCGCCAGCACGGCCAGAAAGCGCAGCTTGCCCGAGCGCATCAGCGGGCCGGCCGTGCCCGAGGAGCCCAGCGCAAAGGCCAGCTCGCCCGTGGCCACGCTGGTGTACAGCTGGCTGGTTTCCTTGTAGATGACGTGTTCCATCTTGGTGCCCGTCAGCGACTCCAGCAGGGCCGAGCCCAGGTGCACCGGGTTGCCCACGGACCACGAGCCGTAGTTGAGCTTGCCGGGGCGCGCCTTGGCGTCGGCAATCAGGTCGGCCACGGTCTTGTAGGGGCTGTTGACCGGCACGCAGACGAAGAAGAAGGTGCGAAACAGCGGCAGGACGACCTCGAAGTCCTTGTCGATGCTGTAGGGCAGTTTCTTGAACAGGTGGGGATAGGCGGCCAGGTGGACGTTGTCCAGCTGGATGATGTCCGTGCCGTCGGTGGCGCCCCGCTTGAAGGCCTCGATGGCGATGAAGCCGTTGCCCCCCGGGCGGTTTTCCACGATGACGGGCTGGTTCCACAGGCGCGCCAGCTTGTCGGTCACCAGGCGCGAGGTGCCGTCCGGCCCGCCGCCCACGGGGAAGGGGTTGATGATGCGCACCTGCTTGGTGGGCCAGTTGGCGGCGGCACCCGACTGGGCGCGCGCGGGTGCCAGGGCGCCCATGGCCAGGGCGCCAAGGGCGAGGCCCGCCTGGCGGCGATTGATGCGGAAGGCGCTGTCTTTCATGGTTTGTCTCCGAGTCGCTGTTGGGCTTGCTGGGGGGCTTGGTCCTATGCCGGCAAGGCACAGGCTGCTCTTGTTTTTACGCTCTCTTGCGGGAGCGGCTGGATCATCCAGTCGCCGCATTGTGTCAGTTCGTTGCAAAGCACCTAGCCGTGGCTGGCGCTAGCAGCTATAGCAAAATGGCATAAGTGAGGAGGCGAGAGAACATGAATTTGCAGCAGATAGAGACGTTCGTGCATGTGGCCGAGACCGGCAGCTTCAGCAAGGCGGCCGTGCTGCTGGAGACGGCCCAGCCCGCACTGAGCCGCCAGGTGCGGGCGCTGGAGACCGAGCTGCGCGAAACCCTGCTGATCCGCACCGGCCGCGGCGTGACCCTGACCGACGCCGGCCGCCGCCTGCTGGAGCACGGCCACGCCATCATGCAGCGCGTGGCGCTGGCCAAGGAGGATCTGGGCAGCCAGCGCGACGAGCCCGTGGGCCGCATCGTGGTGGGCCTGCCGCCCAGCCTGGCGCGGCGCCTGACGCTGCCGCTGATCGATCTGTTCAGCAAGGACATGCCCAAGGCCCGGCTGGCCGTGGTCGAGGGCTTTTCCATGAATATCGCCGAATGGCTGACCTCGGGCCGCATGGACCTGGGCCTGGTCTATACGCCCGAGCCGCATCCGCACATCGAGGTCACGCCCGTGCTGGAAGAGCGCCTGTGCCTGATCGGCCCGACGCGCACGCTGGGCGGGCGCAGCAGCGTGCGCTTTGAAGAGCTGTCGCAGTTTCCGTTGATCATGCCGCAGCACGGCCAGATCTTCCGCAAGCTGATGGAGGCCCAGGCCACGCTGTCCCAGGTCAAGCTCAACGTGGTCTGGGAAGTGTCCAGCGTGCCGGCCATCCTGGACCTGGTGCGCGGCGGCTACGGCTACGCCGCGTTGACCGACAGCGCCATGCGCAGCCACCTGACCGATGCCGAGCTGGTGGGCATTCCCATCGAGTCGCCCCATGTGGTGAGCACGCTGTGCCTGGCGCAGTCGGCCAAGAAAAAGGCCACGCCGCTGATCCGCAAGACTTCTCTGGCCCTGCGCGAACTGAGCCAGCAGGTGTGCGCGCCGCTCTGAGCGGTTGCAGCGACGGCGGCAGTTCAGCCAGGCCTCAGAGCAACGGCCGCAGCTCCCGCGCCGCCTCCTGCAGCAGCGGCAGCAGCTCGGCCACCATGTCGGCCGGCGCCATGCGCTGGGGCGAGGTCACGATGTTGAGCGCGGCCACCGTGCGCCCCTCCATGTTGCGCAGCGGCACGGCCAGGGCCTGCACGGCCAGCTCATGCTCTTCCAGGGCCAGGCAGAAGTCCTGTCGGCGCACTTCGTCCAGCACGCCTTCGAGCGCTGCGCTGTCGGTGACCGTGTGGGCGGTCAGGCGCCGCAGATCGTGCGAGGCCAGCCATTGCCTGAGCTCGGCCGCAGGCAGGGCGGCCAGCAGCACGCGGCCGGTGGAGGTGGCGTGGGCGGGCAGGCGGCTGCCCAGGTGCAGGCCGTGGGCCATGAGGCGCTGGCCGCGCTCGTGCAGGGCGCTGCGCGCCACGATGACCACCTCGTGGCCATCGCGCACCACGCAGGAAAACGACAGCTGGGTCTGCGCCGCCAGCCGGTACAGCACGGGCTGGACGATGCGCGGCAGCCGCGCCGAGGCCAGGTAGCTGCCCGACAGCCGCAGCACCTTGGGCGCCAGCCAGAAATGGCTGCCGTCCGTCTCCAGGTAGCCCAGGTGCGCCAGCGTCAGCAGATGGCGGCGCGCGGCCGTGCGCGTGATGCCCGAGCGCTCGGCCGCCATGGTGGCGTTCAGGCGCTGGCGCTCGGTGTCGAAGCTCTCCAGCACGGCCAGGCCCTTGGCCAGTCCGGCGATGAAGTCATCGGGGTCGATGGGAAAGGGCTGGTTCATGGGCGGGGAGGGCGGGCATGCAGGTAGTGCGCGATTGTCGCGCAGATTGCGCGATCACCGCGCAACTCATATGTCAGCCCCTCGTCTTTGCGCTGCCTCAAAACTAGTCTTGGGACCAGGCCATGGCATGAACCGGCCATGACATCGAACAACGCAACGGAGACAGATCAATGCGTACCCAAGTCGCCATCATCGGCGCAGGCCCTGCCGGCCTGCTTCTCGGCCAGCTGCTGTACCGCGCGGGCATAGACAACGTCATCATCGAGCAGCGCAGCGCCGACTACGTGCTGGGACGCATCCGCGCCGGCGTGCTGGAACAGGTCACCGTGGACCTGCTGGAGCAGGCCGGCGCCGATGCCCGCATGCGCGCCGAAGGCCTGCCGCACGACGGCATCGAGCTGCTGTTCGGCGGCCAGCGTCACCGCATCGACCTGCACGGCCTGACCGGCGGCAAGCGCGTCATGGTCTACGGCCAGACCGAGGTCACGCGCGACCTGATGGAAGTGCGCGCCGCCGAGGGCCTGACCACGGTCTACGAGGCCAGCAACGTGCAGCCCGTGGGCTTCGATGGCGACAGCCCCGTCGTGCGCTATGAGAAGGACGGCCAGGTCCATGAGCTGCAATGCGACTTCATCGCCGGCTGCGACGGCTTTCACGGCATCTGCCGCGCCAGCGTGCCCCAGGACAAGGTGCGCACCTTCGAGAAGGTCTACCCCTTCGGCTGGCTGGGCCTGCTGTCGGACACGCCGCCCGTCTCGCACGAACTGATCTACGCCCAGACCGAGCGCGGCTTCGCACTGTGCAGCCAGCGCAGCGCCACGCGCAGCCGCTACTACCTGCAGGTGCCGCTGACCGAAAAGGTCGAGGACTGGAGCGACGAGGCCTTCTGGAACGAACTGCGCCTGCGCCTGGACCCCGAGGCACGCGAGCGCCTGGTGACCGGCCCCTCGCTGGAAAAGAGCATTGCCCCGCTGCGCAGCTTCGTGACCGAGCCCATGCGCTTCGGCCGCCTGTTCCTGGCCGGCGACGCGGCCCACATCGTGCCGCCCACGGGCGCCAAGGGCCTGAACCTGGCCGCCTCGGACGTGGGCTACCTGTCCAGCGCCTTCGCGCAGTACTACCGCGACAAGGCGCCCGAAGGCATCGACGGCTACTCCGAGCAATGCCTGCGCCGCGTCTGGAAGGCCGAGCGCTTTTCGTGGTGGATGACCTCGCTCATGCACCGCTTCCCCGACGCGGGCGGCTTCGACACCAAGGTGCAGGAGGCGGAGCTGGACTACATCGTCAACTCCCGGGCAGGCTCGACCTCGCTGGCGGAGAACTATGTGGGGTTGCCGTTGGTGTGAGGGCCGGCGTGAGGCCCCGGGCGCCGCCGAGGCTGCGCCCGCATTGATGCGCGCCTGTCGCCACAGCATTGCGCAAATTTGCAGGCCGCCTCGCCCGGACGGGCACGGGCGAGGAGTAAGCTTGGCAGGTTATGGCGCACATCACGTTTCCCCCTCCCTATATCGCTCCCCAGAATGCAGCGCAGTCGCTGCGCGACGCAGGCTATGCGGTGCTGCGCCCCGATGAATTCGCGGCCTGGGCGAGCGTGTCCTTGACCGAGCTGCATGCGCTCGATGCCGACTGGGCCCAGCTGCCGCCCGATGCCTTTCTCAAGGACGGGGGCCGCTACCGGCGCCGCCGCCATTCCTGCTTCATCGCGGGGCAGGACGGGCTGCAGCAGGTGGAGCACCGCGCGCACTGGCAGCCGGTGGAGTACAACGCCCTGCATGGCGGCATGCTGCGCATGTTCGATCCCATGCGCGACGCCACGGCGCAAAGCGCCACCTGGAGCCGGCTGCTGCTGGCGCTGGCCGGCCTGTCCGACCAGGTGTTCTGCGCCCAGGGCGATGATGTGCAGCACGAGCGCTGGTTCATCGAGTCCCACCAGTTCCGCATCGACACCACGGACGGCATTGGCCGGCCCACGCCCGAAGGCGCGCATCGCGACGGCGTGGACCTGGTGGCCGTGATCCTGGTCGGGCGCGAGGGCGTGAAGGGCGGCGAGACGCGCATCTTCGAGGCCACGGGCCCCAGCGGCCAGCGCTTCACGCTGACCGAGCCCTGGTCGGTGATGCTGCTGGACGATGCCCGCATGATCCACGAGACCACGCCCATACAGCCCGAGCAGCCGGGCGGTGTGCGCGATACCCTGGTGCTGACCTATCGCCGCCAGGGGTTCCAGGGCTCGGAGCTGACGCGTCGCCGCAAGGATTGATGCAGCTCAAGACGCTGGCGCATGATGGGCGCACACTTTGGTTCATCGACCCGGCCGCCCCCGATTCCTGAGGGCGGCCAAGCACAAAGGAGAAAACGCATGTTCAAGCACATCCTGGTTCCCGTGGACGGCTCCAACAGCTCGATGCTGGCGGTCCACAAGGGCGTGGAGCTGGCCAAGGTCTTTGGCAGCACGCTGACGGCGGTCTACGTGGTGGACCCCTATCCGTTCACGGGCGTGGGCGCCGACTTCGCCTACGGCCAGTCGCAGTACCTGAGCGCGGCCACGGCCGAGGCCAACACCACGCTGGACGCCGTCAAGAAGATCACCGACGAGGCCGGCATCACCGCCACCACCGTGGTGGGCGAAGGCCATGCGGTGCACGAAGGCATCGTGCGCGTGCTCGAGAGCACGGGCGCCGACCTGATCATCATGGGCTCGCAAGGC
Source organism: Delftia sp. PX-1 (assembly GCF_055797465.1). Lineage (NCBI taxonomy): Bacteria > Pseudomonadati > Pseudomonadota > Betaproteobacteria > Burkholderiales > Comamonadaceae > Delftia > Delftia sp. PX-1. The sequence goes on along the minus strand of NZ_CP184763.1, from coordinate 4,356,969 downwards.
CGCCGTGGCCTGGAAAAGCTGATGCTGGGCAGCGTGACCCAGCGCGTGCTGGGCGCCGTGCGCGTGCCGGTGCTGGTGGTGCGCGAGTAATCACCGGACCGCTCGGCCCTTCGCCGGGTGAAACGTCAACGGCTCCTTCGGGAGCCGTTTTTATTGGTGCGCTGCAGGGGGAGAGGGCGATCAGCGATTGAGCAGCCGTGCCAGCCAGCCCTTTTTCTTGCGCTGAAGTTCCAGCTCCTGCAGCACTTCGTTCTTGAGCATTTCCTTCTCGGCGGCAGGACTGGACTCGCGCGCCATGCGCAGATAGGCCTTGGCCGAGTCCACGTAGCCGGTGTCTTCGTTGCGGATGTGGTTGAACAGCCAGCGCGAGAGCATGCCGTGCAGCTCGGCGGCCACGTCCTCGCCGGCATCGAAGCGGGTCTGCATCTCGATCACGCGGCGGGTGAACAGCTCGTGCACCTTCTTGTGCGGGCCGGCGAACATGTAGCCGGCGCTCTCGATCAGGCTTTCCTCGAACACGAAGTGCGAGACGGTGTAGTCGATCATCTCGCCGATGACATCGCCCAGGGCCTCGCGGTCGGGCGAGGAGCGCAGCTCGTAGAGCTTGTTGATGTAGTCGACGATGCGGCGGTGCTGCCTGTCGATCTCTGCAATTCCGGTGTCCAGCTCGGGGACCCAGACCAGCAATGCCATGGCGTTCTCCAGGAATTCGGTGATTTCCGGAGAAGTATTCACGGGACTGTCACATCGCCCCTTGATGCAGATCAGTCTGATCTGCATCAAGGAGACGCGGCGTCACTCGATCTTGGCGCCCGAGGACTCGACGATCTGCTTGGACTGCCTGAAGTCGGCCTGGAACATCTTGTCGAAGTCGGCCACGGTCATGGACTGGGGCTCGGCGCCCTGGGTCTGGATGGCGTCGCGCACTTCGGGCATGGCCAGCAGCTTGTTCACTTCGGCGTTGACCTTGGTCACGATGGCCGTGGGCGTGCCCTTGGGCATGAACAGGCCGTACCAGGTGCTCACGTCAAAGCCCTTGAGGCCCGATTCGGCCAGCGTGGGCGTGTCGGGCAGCGAGGACGAGCGCTTGGCCGAGGTCACGGCGATGGCGCGCAGCTTGCCGGCCTTGATCTGGCCGATGGCCGAGGGCACGGAGGACACCAGCAGGTCCACGTTGCCGGCCAGCGCATCCATCAGGGCCGGATTGGAGCCCTTGTAGGGCACGTGCACCAGCTGGATGCCCGCCGCCTTCTCCAGCAGCACGCCCGAGAGGTGGATGCTGGTGCCATTGCCCGGCGAGCCGTAGGTCACCTTGCCCGGGTGCTGCTTGGCAGCGGCCACGATGTCGGCCAGGGTCTTGTAGGGCGAGTTCACGCTGGTGGCGATCACGATGGGCGTGTAGGCCACGTGGGCCACGGGCGCCAGGTCCTTGACGGGGTTCCAGGGCAGGTTCTTGTAGAGGTAGGGGCCCAGGACCACGTTGTCCTTCTGGCCCATGACCATGTCGTAGCCCGTGGGCGCTGCCTTGGCGGCCTCGGTGATGCCGATGGTGCCGCCTGCGCCCGCGCGGTTGTCGGGCACCACGGTCCACTTGCTGACTTCGGTGAGCTTGTTGGACACCACGCGCGCGAGGATGTCGGTGCCGCCGCCGGGCGGGAAGGGCACGATCATGCGCACGGGCTTGTTCGGATAGTCGGCAGCCGCACCTTGGGCGGCTGCGGAAAAGCTCAGGCCCATGGCGGCGGCCACGGCGGTGCAGGTGATCAGTTGGCGGAACATGAAAGAAGAAACTCCAGGGTCTGATGGGGCGGTGCAACCTTCTCGCAGCGGACCGGCAGTGCCGGGCCGCCCATGCGGTGGGTTGTCGATGATCGGGGAGGGTGGTTCCGCCATCTTGCATTGGGAAACCCGCTATTTGGGCGGATTTCCGCAATCTGTGCCACAGGGGCTTCCACCAAGGAGCAGCTTGTGCCTGCTCCAGAGGGAAGCGGGCTATTTTATGCCGCCTTGGTGCCTGGCCGCAGGCCAGGCGCTCAGCCCTGCGCCAACTGCCTGTCCAGCACGCGCACCGTCTCGTACAGAACCCGGGTGCCGTCCAGCAGCTGGGACGGCTCTATCCATTCCTCGGGCGCGTGGCTGCGGCCGTGGAGGCAGGGGATGAAGATCATGCCCATGGGGCCGGTGGGCGCCATGTAGACGGCGTCATGGCCGGCGCCGCTGGGCATGCGCATGTGGGCGTAGCCCAGGTTGTCGCAGGCCTGCTCCACGCCCTGCATGACCAGGCCAGCGCAGTCCGTGGGCTGGGAGCGGCTCACGTCGGCCATCTCGGCACGCACGCGCAGGGCGGCCAGGCCGGGCAGGACTTCGGCCAGCAGTTCCTCGGGGAAGCTCTCCAGCACGCCGGCGTGGTCGCTGCGCACTTCCATCATCATCTCGACCAGGCCGGGCACGGCATTGGAGGCATTGGGCGTGAGCGAGAGCCGGCCCACGGTGGCCACCACATAGTGGGGCTGGCCATTGAGCGCAGCGGCCTTGCGGTTGGCCGCATCGATGATGCGCGCCGCGCCCACCAGCGCGTCCTGTCGGATGTCCATGGGCGTGGTGCCTGCGTGGTCGGCCTGGCCGTGCACGGTGAAGCCCACGCGGCGTATGCCCACGATGTTCGTCACAACGCCAATGGGCAGGCCGCGCTGCTCCAGCACCGGGCCCTGCTCTATGTGCAGCTCCACGAAGGCGGCCGTGCCGCCGGCGCTGCGCAGCGGGCGGTGCAGCGCCTCGGGCCGTGCGCCGATGCGCCGCATGCCTTCGGCCAGGGTTTCGCCTTGCGGGTTGCGTGCCGCCAGCATGGTGGCGTCCAGCTTGCCCGACAGCGCGCGGCTGCCTATGCAGGAGATGCCGTAGTCGCTGGGCTCCTCGGACAGGAAGTCGATCACCTCGAACGGGTGCTGCAGGGCGATGCCGTTTTCATGCAGGCAGTGCGCCACCTCGATGCCGGCCAGCACGCCGATGATGCCGTCGAAGCGCCCGCCCATCATCACGGTGTCGCAGTGCGAGCCGGTGGAGATGGGGGCGCGTTCTGCGCCGCCCGCAGCGGCCTGGGCAGCCGGCAGGCGGCCGACCAGATTGCCGCCTTCATCCAGATGCACCTGCATGCCCGCGGCCGCGAACTCGGCGCGCAGCCAGGCGCGGGCCTGGTCGAACTCGGGCGAGAAGGCGCGGCGGGTCCAGGGCCGGTCGGGCAGGGTGAAGGTGGACAGGGTCTGGACACGGCGCCAAAGGCGCTCGGCATTGATGGGGGGCAGGGCGGTCATGGGTCTCGGTGAGTTCTGCGGCAGGCGCGCGAGCCGCGCAGGCAGGCTGGGCGAAGCGGGGATTGTCGCGCGCAAAGGCGGTGCTCATGCAGACGTGCGCAGGCTCCTGAGCAACCGCTCCAGCGTGTCGAAGCTCACGGGCTTGACCAGGTGGTGGTCCATGCCGGCCTCGCGCGATCGTCTCAGGTCATCCTCCTGCCCCCAGCCCGTGAGGGCGATCAGCAGGACCTGGTCGCGGCCCTGCCGGGCGCGGATGCGGCGCGCAACTTCCAGGCCGTCCATGCCGGGCAGGCCGATGTCCAGCAGCACGACGTCGGGCCTGAAGGCGTCGTGCATGGCCAGCGCGCCGGGGCCGTCGCGGGCGATCTCGACCTCGGCTCCCAGCAGCCCTAGCAGCATGGACAGGGTGTCGGCCGCGTCCGCGTTGTCATCGACCACCAGGATGCGGCCGAAGGCTGGCGCGTCCCCGGACTGCGCGCCTGCGGCCGGTCCGGGCAGGGAGGGCACATCGGCGGGTGCATGGGCGGATGCATCGGCAGGTGCATGGGCCGGCAAGGGCAGGCGCAGCCGCAATTCGCTGCCCTGGCCCGGACCTTCGCTGAGCGCCTGCACGCTGCCGCCGTGCATCTCCACCAGGCTGCGCACCAGGGTCAGGCCGATGCCCAGGCCCCCCTGGCCCCGGCGGCCGCCGCGGTCCACCTGCATGAACATGTCGAAGATCCTGTCCAGCAGCGCGGCGGGGATGCCTATGCCGTCGTCACGCACGGAGATCACGGCCTGCGCACCCTCTGCCCAGGCCGCCAGCACGATGTGGCCGCCGGGATCGGTGTACTTGGCGGCATTGTTGAGAAGGTTGGTGACCATTTGCGCCAGCCGCACGGGGTCGGCCGGCAGCAGCAGGGTCTCGGCGGGCAGCTCCAGCCGAAGCTGGTGGCCGCCGGATTCCATGACCGCATGGCTGGCCGCCGCCACGCCTTGCAGCACGTTGTTCAGGTCCACCACCTCCTTGCGCAGCTGGACCTTGCCCGTGGTGATGCGCGAGACCTCCAGCAGGTCGTCCACCATGCGCACCATGTGGTTGACCTGGCGCTCCAGCATCTCCTGGCTGCGGCGCGCGCTGTCGTCGCCATGGACGGTGCGCTTGAGGATTTGCAGGCCGTGGCTGATGGGTGCCAGCGGATTGCGCAGCTCGTGGGCCAGGGTTGCCAGGAACTCGTCCTTGCGCCGGTCGGCCTCCCTGAGGTGCTGCTCGGCGCGTTTGAGTTCGGTGATGTCCTGGATGACGGAGCAGGTGCCCACGAGCTGCCCGCCGTCATCGCGCAGCGGAGCGGCGCTGACGCGCATCCACCATTCGCGGCCCTCGTCGTCGGTGTGCAGCATCTCCAGCCCCGGCATGACCACCTCGCCGCGCAGCGCGCGCCTGCCGGGCCAGTTCTCGGGCGGTATGGGCCGGCCCTTGTCGTCCCAGCCGCGCCAGCGCTGCACGCGGTCGGCAAGGGTGGACGGGATGGCGCGCGGGACGAATCGGTCCATGAGCGCATTGCTGAGCACCATGGTGCCGCCCATGTCGGACACGCCCACGCCCGCCGGCATCTGGTCGATGATGGCGCGCAGCCTTTTCTCGTTGGCGCGCAGGGCGGCATGGGCCTGCTCGCGCACGCGCTCGAGCTGCAGCAGCGAGGCGACGCGCGCCAGCAGCTCGCGCGCCGAAAAGGGCTTGACTAGGTAGTCGTCCGCGCCTGCGCGCAGGCCTTCGACCTGGGCCTCCTGGCCTGCACGCGCGGACAGCATGATGACGGGGATGGAGCGCGTGGCCTCGTCGCTGCGCAGCGCATGCAGCAGCTCGAAGCCGTCGAGCACGGGCATCATCACGTCGGCAATCACGAGATCGGGCCGCTGGCGCCGGATGCAGTCCAGCGCGGCCCGGCCGTCGCCGGCCACCTCCACCTCGTACAGCGGACGCAGCAACTGGCCGATGTAGCCGCGCATGTCGGCGTTGTCGTCGGCGCAGACGATGCGCGGCCGGGGGCCTTGCGGTTCGGCCCCAGCCGGCACGCCGTGCGGGGCGTGCGGGGCGTGCGTGGGCGATTCGCCCGGCACCCACTGCCGCGTCTCGTCCACGAGCTGGCGTGCGGCCGGGGCGCCCGCGCCGTGCCCCGGCGGCGGCGGCGGGGTTGACGGTGCCGCGATGGGGTTCACCTGTTCGGCCGGCAGGTGCGCGCTGCCCTTGGGCAGCCGCACGGTGAAGCGGCTGCCCTCGCCCTCCGTGCTGGTGACCGTGATGGTGCCGCCATGCAGCCGCACCAGTTCCTGCACCAGGGCCAGGCCGATGCCCGTGCCCTCGTGCGTGCGGGCGGGCTTGCCCGGAATGCGGTGAAAGCGCTGGAAAAGATGGGGCAGGTGCTGGGGTGCGATCCCCGAGCCGGTGTCGCTGACGGACAGCTCCACCGCAGGGCCCGCGTCGTGCAGCGCCACGGCGATCTCGCCCTGCAAGGTGAACTTGAAGGCGTTGGACAGCAGGTTGAGCACGATCTTTTCGTACATGTCCTGGTCCACGTAGACCGGCCCTTGCAGTGGCGGGCAGTCCACGCGCACCCGCAGGCCCGCCTGCTCCATGGCCGAGCGGAACACGCTGGCCAGCTCGGCCGTGGCGCGGGCCAGGTCCGTGGGCTCGTAGCTGGCCTGCATGCGCCCGGCCTCGATGCGCGCGAAGTCCAGCAGGGCGTTGACCAGCTTTTGCAGGCGCAGCGCGTTGCGGTGGACCATCTGCGCCTGATCGGGCGGCAGGTGGCCGCCGTGCTCGCGCAGGGCGTCGTCCAGCGGCCCCAGGATCAGCGTCAGCGGCGTGCGCAGCTCGTGGCTGACGTTGGAGAAGAACACGGTCTTGGCACGGTCCACCTCGGCCAGGGCCCGGGCGCGCCGCGCTTCCTGCTCATAGGCCACGGCGTGCGCGACAACGCCGCCCGTGTGGCTTGCCACCATATCGAGGAAGGCGCAGTACTCCGCATCCAGCGGGCGGCGCGGGCTGACGCCCAGCACCAGCACGCCCGAGGCCTGGCCGTCGCCCGACCAGCGAACGGGCACGATGCGCGCCAGGCGCGAGGGTTCGGGCCAGGGGCCGCCAGGCAGGGTCAGGCCCAACTGCGCCAGGTCCACGTTGGCCGGCTGGCCCGATTGCACGGCCTGGGCCAGCGGCCAGGGCGCGGGGTCGGCCGCCAGGTCGGTGTCCATGCCGGTGGAGCACAGCAGCTGGAAGGCCGGGGGAGCGGTGTCTGCGCTGCCTGCATCCGGGGCGGCCTGGCATTCGTAGATGATGGCGAAGGGCACGTCGTAGGGGTTTTCATCCAGCACGGCGCAGACCTTTTCGCCCGCGTCCTTGGCACTGCGCATGTCCAGCGTGCGGATGCCCAGGCGGTGCAGCGTCTCCAGGCGCCGCCGGCTGACGATTTTCTCGGTGGTGTCGGTGCAGGGACAGAACACGCCCTGCACGGTGATGCCGTCATCGGCCAGGATGGGGCCGTAGGTGAAGGTGACGAAGACCTCTTCCTGCGGCAGCTCGCGGTCGAAGAAGTAGCGCGCATCGGTGGACCAGGTGGCCTGGCCCGTGCGCAGCACGCCCTCCAGCATGGGGCCGATGTCGTCCCAGATCTCGCTCCAGCATTGCGCGCCGGCCTGTCCCAGCGCCTTGGGGTGCTTGCTGGTGCCCAGGAAGGGAATGTAGGCGTCGTTGTAGATCAGCCGGAAGTCATCGCCCCACCAGATGATGATGGGAAAGCGCGAGCCCAGCATCAGGCTGGCGGCGTTGCGCAGGCTTTGCGGCCAGCTCTGCGGCGAGCCCAGGGGCGTGCCCTCCCAGTCGTGGGCGCGCACGCGCGCCGCCATTTCGCCGCGCTGCGGCAGGAATCCAAAACTGTCTTCTGAATTCACGGGTTCTCCCACGGGATTGCCGACTTCGCGGGCCGGCCTGTGTCGTTGATCCAGGCGCCGGGGCCGCGGGGGCGGCGCAGCTATCGCGAGGCGGATTGCGCTGCAGGTGCGGCGCCTCGCCTGCGGGCGCTCTTGCGGGCAGCGCAATGCGCTGCTTGCCGGCCCCGGCCGCAGCCCGATTGCCTGCCGCCGCCGCTGTCCTTGTCCACGGTGGCCCACAGGCGCCTTTCGGCCTCTTCATGGCCTGCGCCGCGCGATTCGTGGCTGTGCACTATGTGCCGGGCCTGGCGTTTTCGCTCATGGGTATCGGTGGATTGGTCTCCTCGGGGCATGTCACTCTCCCTTGCGGGTCTGTTCCTGCTCGGGCGCGGGCGGCAATTCTATGGGGGGCGCCGTGGTGGGCGGATCTATCGGCTCGGGTCCGCGCGGGCGGCCGGGCTGGCGGTTGGGATCGTCGGGTGCCACGGGGTCGTTGGGCGTGGTCGGCACCTGGGGAATATTGGGTGCGTGGGGCAGGGGGTGGTTCATGGCTGCTGCTGTCCTGAGGGGAAGGGTTGATACAAGTGCGCAGGCGGGCTCAGCGTGGCGCGGTGGTGGCGGGTGCGGTGGCCGGATCGGCCTGCGGCGGCGTCATGGACGGCGCGGCAGGTGCGGCAGGTGCGGCAGGTGCGGCAGGTGCGGCCGGCGAGGCAGAGGAGGTGGGTTCTGTCGCTGGCGTTCCGGTGGCGCTGGGCGCATCCAGCCGCCCCCTGGGTGCCATGAAGTTGAACATCAGCACCAGGATCAGTGCGACGGCGGCCGTGAGGGCGGCGATGCGCAGCGGCCAGCGGCCATCGCGGATGTGGTTGTTCTCGCTGCGCTGGCGTTCGAGGGGGGCGTGCACTCTGCGGGGAGGGGTGTCCATGGCGGTCTCCTTCAATCCATGAGCCTTCACCTTAGGCCGGACGGCGGCCTGCAACTGTCGGACAAGGCAGGACCTGGGGGAGCGACAAGCCGCTGCACGGCAGTGGGGCTTGGCAGGACACACCGCCACGGGCAGCGGCGCCAAGGTCCATCGCAAGGCCGCGGCCGCGACGGCAGGTGCCGTGTCAGCCGTGGCGCCTGCGCCGGTCGGCCGGCGCTATGCGCAGCAGCTGGCGGTACTTGGTGACGGTGCGGCGGGCCACGACCAGGCCCTGGGCGCCCAGCTGGCGTGCGATATCGACGTCGGACAGGGGCCGGGCATCGGATTCGGCCGCGATGATGTCGCCGATCAGCTCGCGGATGGCCGTGGCCGAGCAGGCGCTGCCGCTGGCACTGAGCATGGGGCGCGAGAAGAAGTGCTTGAGCTCGAACACGCCCGTGGGCGTGGCCATGTACTTGTTGTTGGTCACGCGCGAGACGGTGGATTCGTGCACACCCACTTCCTCGGCAATTTCGCGCAGCACCAGCGGCTTCATGGCCATGGCGCCGAACTCCAGGAACAGCTCCTGCTTTCGCACGATGGCCCGGGCCACGTCCAGGATGGTGGAAAAGCGCTGCTCCACATTGCGCACGGTCCAGCGCGCGTCCTGCAGATGGTCGGCCAGCTGGGCCTGGCCCGTGCAGCGGTGGCGCTGGAACAGCTGCTCGTAGACGCTGTTCAGTCGCACGCGCGGCACGACGGCGGGGTTCAGTTGCACATTCCAGCCGCTCGGTCCCCTGCGCACGATCACGTCGGGAACGATGTAGTCCACGCGCGTGGAGCCGAAGCTCCAGCCAGGCCTGGGGTTGAGGCGCCGTATGGCATCCATGGCCTGCACGACCTGGGCCGCCGGCACCTGCAGCGCCTTGGCCAGCCGCGGCACGTCGCGCGCGGCCAGCGCGTCCATGTGGTGCTGCAGCAGGGTCTGCGACAGCTGGCGCAGCGTGGCGTCGGCCATCTGCGGGCATTGCAGCAACAGGCATTCGCCCACGCTGCGCGCGGCCACGCCCGCCGGATCCAGCGATTGCACCAGTCGCAGGGCGATGAGCATTTCCTGCGCATCGGGCGCCGGGCTGAGCGCCAGCAGGCCGGCCAGCTCCTGCAGGTCCGTGCGCAGATAGCCGTCGTCGTCCAGCGATTCCACGATGGCGCGCGCCATGCACAGGTCGCGCGGCGTCATGGCCGTCACGTTGAGCTGGCCGTGCAGGTGCATGGCCAGCGTGGTTTCGCAGGCAGCCGTGTCCATGGCGGAACCTTCCGCGTCAACGGCCTGGCGCGCGCCCAGGTGCATGTCGGCCACCCACAGGTCGCGGTCATCTGCGGGCTCGGCATCTTCCAGGAATGGGTTGTCCTCCATCTTGCTGCGCACCATCGCGGCAAAGTCCAGCGAGGACATCTGCAGCATGCGCACCGCGTGCTGCAAGCGCGGGGAAAGCGTCTGGGACTGGCGTATGTCCGCCTTGAGGTGCATGGAACCCATCTCGTCTCCTTGTTGCGATGGCCACAAGGACGCAACGTTCATGCCCCGATCAGCGTGGCGAATCGTCTGGATACACTTTGGGCACGAAACCTGCTGCGTACTTGCTGCGCAGAAGGCACAGGGGCCCGGGGTTCGGCCGTCGCTGCGGGTATCGGCTTTGCAACAGCAGGGCCGCTCAAGGCGCCTGCGGTAAAAATTTCCGCTCGGGCGCAAGGTTTTCTGCAAACTTTGCCATGTACCAATCCACCGGTTTTCACACGGTCCCGCCGCCGGGAACCCTCAATGCAGTCCCGCAAGGCGGGGCGCGCGGCGCCGCACGCGGGCCGTCCATGTCCATGCGCCTGAGACGGGTCCTGTTGCTTCTGGCCTTGCTGGTGCTTGTGCTGGCCGCCTTGTCCTGGCTGCTGTTGCGCGCCTATCAATCCGGGCACGCGGCGCAGGAGCAGGCCGTTCGCATCGCCAGCATGGCCGCGGCCCGCCTGCTGGACAGGCAGGAGCCACGCGCTGCCAATGCCGAGCAGGCGCTGGCTGCCGTCCAACCGCTGCTGGAGGCGGGATGGTCCGGCTTTCTGGTGGACAGCGCGGGCCGTGCGGTGCCGGCCGGCACGGCTGCGGCAACGGGTCAGCCTGCCTTGCCCGCTGATTTCAGCGAGCGCCTGGCTTCCAGCCTGGCGCACGGCTGGCTGGATGTGCCCGATGCGCAGGGCGGCACCCTGCGCGTTTTCTTCAGCAGGACGGCCCAGGGCTGGACCTGGGTGAGCTGGGTTCCCTGTTCCGCGCTGGATCCGGCGTGTTCCCCGCTCCTGAGGGGCGTGATCTGGGCGGCGATCGTGTTGTTTGCGCTGGCCGGCCTGGGCCTGGCGGGGCTGGCCCTGCGTGGCAGGGCGGACCCTATGAGGCCGGCCCGGCGCAGCCAGGCCGGCGGCGCACCGGGGGAGCGGGACAACGAAGCCGGCGAGGCCCATATCCAGAACGAGCGCCTGCAGGTGGTCGGCCGGCTGGCAGGCCGCTTCTCCCATGAGTTCAACAACCAGCTCGGCGTTCTGAGCAACAGCGCCTATCTGATTGAGCGTCGTTCGGAGGACCCGAACCTGCGCCTGCCTGCACAGGCCATGCTGCGTTCGGTGGACACGGCCAGCCGGTTGACGCAGCAGCTGCTGCGCTTCGGGCCGCGCCACAGCACGCATGCGCTGGTGGTGGATCTGTACCGCTGGTTGCCGGGGGTGCGGGGCACGCTGGCCGTGGTGCTGGGAAAGCGCGTGGCGCTGGAGGTGGCTGAGCCCGCCGAGGCCAGCCCGCCGGGCCAGCCGGCCGCGCGCCTGGGCGTGTATGTGGACCCTGACGAGCTGGAGCTGGCGCTGATCAGCATTTTCCTGTCCGTGCGCGAGGCCTTGCCCGATGGCGCCCGCGTGCGCATGGCGGCACATCCCGTGGGCGGACATCTTGCGGCATCGGCCGCCAAGGGCGAGCAGGTGGAGATCCGCATCGAGGCCGTGGCCCACTGGCAGGGCGCCGGGCCGGGGCCGGAGGGGGCGGGTCCGGGCGAATCGGGCGCTGCGGCCGAAGCGGGCGAAGCGGGCGTAGTGGCCGCAGCCAGCGCCGAGGCGCCGCAGCGGCCGCAGGAATCCCGCCCCGGCGTGCGGTTGAGCGACGCCGATGCAGATGCCTCCTGCGGCCTGGCCCTGGCGCGCCGGCTGTGCCTGGCTGGCGGTGGCGTGGCGTGGGCCGAGGGCGGCAGCGGGGGAGGCGACGGCGATGGAGCCAGCGGCGGCCTGGCCGTCTCCCTGGTCCTGCCGCGCGTGCCCATGGCGGCGCAGGATTGTCTTGCGCAAAGCCTGGACTGAGCTGGCATTCGCGGCCCTGGAAACAGGACTGCGCGCCGGGGCGCGCAGTCAGCAAGCAGGAAAGTCGAAAAAGAGAGGAGGGCCGAGCCCGGTCAGCGTGCGAGGCGCGCGATCAGCAGCCCCGCCGCCAGCGCCGTGGCAATGGAGCGCAGCGGTTTCTTGCACACGGCGCTGCCCTGGCGGGAGAGGTCGGTGCTGCCAGCGGTACTTCTGGTCTGGAAGGGATCTTTGCTCATGGAGGCTCCTTTCCTGCAAGTCAATGGCCCGTGGCCGGGCCGGCTCAGTGGCGCATGCGCGGTTTGCACAGGTTGAAGATGGCCAGCAGCGCAACGGCGCTGGCCATGGAAATGAAGATGGACATGGATGTGGCCGGCACCTGCGCCTGCGCATCCATGGCCGAGGGCGCCAGCAGCGGCGCCAGCAGCCAGCCGCCCAGCAAGGCGCCGATGGCGCCTATTGCCACGTTGAGCAAAATGCCTTGCTGGGCCTGGGTGTTCGTGACCATGCTGGTGATCCAGCCGATCAGCCCGCCCACCATCAGCCAGATGAGGAAATCCATGGCATCGCCTTTGACAAAAGTTGCAGTTGAATATCAATGGCAATCGGCGTGCCTGCCCGTCGCAAGCGACTCAGCGCTCCGGTTGCGGGGTGCCGTTGCCCCGGGCCGGCGCAGGGCGGATTTGTGCCCGCTCGGCTTCGCGGCCTGAAGGTGTCTGGGCGTCCAGGCCCCGGTCGGGCGACTCGCTGACCTGGGGCAGATCGGCGGCGTGTTCTATCAATTCCTCGATGATGAAGCGGCCGTAGAGCTGTGCGCGCTCGGCGCCGGCGGCCTTGAGGGCATCGGCGGCGTTGCGTGCGGCCTCGTCGCTGTCCACCCGTACCACCAGCCAGTGGTAGCCGCGCTCGGCCAGGGCCTGGTGGGCCTTGACCAGATTGAGTTCCTGGCCCACGGCGGCCACGGGGCTGGCCTGTCGCAGGTCTTGGTCGATCTGGGCCAGCATTTCCCGGTCGGTGTAGCGCCGTATGTCCTGCTCGGGCAGGTTCAGCGCCTGCAGCGCCGCCATGCCGTCATCGGCCTGCGCAGCCGTGGGAAAAGAGACCACCATGTGGCCCACGGGCTTGAAGACACCGTAGGCGCGGGCAGGAGAGGAGTCCATGGGCTTGTCCTTGGTTGCTCAAAGGTGCTTGCAGGGTGGCAAGCAGCGTGCCCGCAAGGCAACGGCAGCAGGTGCTGTGCGCGTCTGCGCACGTGTCAGCCGGGTTCGGGGTCCGTCCTGTCCTTTTTGCCGCCCGCATAGTCCTTGAGCCGGTTGTACAGCGTCTTGAGGCTGATGCCGAGCACGGCGGCCGTGCGTTCCTTCTGGTACTTGCACTGCTTGAGCGTGGCCTGGATCAGCAGCCGCTCGGCCTGCGCCATGGTCATGCCGATGGGCAGCTGTATGGTGGCCGGCTCCATATCGGGCAGGTCGTAGGCGTCGCCTGCCGTGCCGTGGTCGGCGAACGGATGCACGGCGACAGGCGCGGCCTGCGCAGTGGGCGGCAATTGCGGGGCGTTGGCGGCCAGCTGTGCAGGCACGGATGTGTGCACGGATGCGTGCAATGACACCGGCATGGGGGCGGGCTGGGCAATGGCCACCGGTGGGCGGGGCAGCCATTCGGTGCCTACCTGCGGGCCGGGCTCCATGACGTAGGCACGCTGCACGGCATTGCGCAGCTCGCGCACATTGCCGGGCCAGCTGTGCTGCGCCAACTGCCTCAGGGCCGACGCCGTGAACTGCTTGGTCTGCCCCTCTCGCTGAGAGATGGCCTGCAGCAAGTGCTGGGCCAGCAGCGGGACGTCGGACAGGCGCTCGCGCAGCGGCGGCAGCTCGATGGGAAAGACGTTCAGCCGGTACAGCAGGTCCTCGCGCAGCCTGCCGCTGGCCACGGCCTCGAAGGGGCAGCGGTTGGTGGCGGCGATCACGCGCACATCGGTCTGCAGCGTCTGGGTGGAGCCCACGCGCATGAAGCGGCCGGTCTCCAGCACGCGCAGCAGCTTGACCTGCAGCTCCATGGGCATTTCCGTGATCTCGTCCAGGAACAGCGTGCCCGTGGCCGCGCGCTCGAAAAAGCCCTGGTGCTGGCGGTCGGCGCCCGTGAAGCTGCCCTTTTCGTGGCCGAAGATCTCGCTTTCGATGAGATGCGGCGAAATGGCGCCGCAGTTCACGGCAAGAAACGGGCGGCTGCGCCGCTGGCTCAAGTCGTGCAGGGTCTGCGCCACGACCTCCTTGCCGGTGCCGCTCTCCCCCGTGAGGAACACCGTGACCGAGGTGCCCGCCACGCGCTCCATCTGCTGGTACAGGCGCTGCATGGGAGGCGATTGGCCCAGGAGCCGGCCAAAGCGGCCTTCCTGCGCGCAGTAGCTGCCAGCGGGTGCGCAATGGTCTTGTGCCGTGATCTGATCGGAGGCCGGGCCTGCGCCGTTGCGGCTGTCCGCGCCCGACAGGCCCGGCGTGGGGATGAGAAAGCGCGAAAGAATGTCCTCGAGCCGGCCTATGCCCACGGGCTTGACCAGATAGTCCATGGCGCCTCGGCGCAGGGCTTCGATGGAGGAGTCCAGGCTGGCATGGCCGGTCACCAGCACGATCTGCGAGTCCTGCGGCACTTGCCGGTCGCCGAACAGGTCCATGCCGTTGCCATCGGGCAGCTGCAGGTCCAGCAGAACCAGGCTGGGCGGCTGCATGGCCATCTGGCGGCGCGCATCGCGCAGGGTGTGGGCCACGGCGACCGAAAAGCGGTCCACGCCCACCAGTTCGCGCATGGTGGCTGCCGAGTCCGCGTCGTCATCGACGATCAGCACGTGGTTCATTCCATGGCCTCCAGAGCTGCTGGCCGCAGCCTGTTTTGACAAAAATTCATGATCCGGCAGTTTAGGGGCTGGGATGTATGCATCTGTGTCAGTCCACAGGCACAGTGCTTGCCGGGTGGTCCGGTCCCCGCCGCCGTCGCCGCAAAGAGGGGATCAAGCGGATCAGGCGGGCCGGCGGCTGGCGCCCTGGCCACGGCGGGGCGGGGTCCTGCGGGGCCGGGGCTGGGGCTCCAGCAGGCCCAGGAACAGGCATTCCTTGGCGCTCAGCCCGCGCGTGCGCCGTGCGGGTGCAGCGGTCGCGGCGGGCGGGCATTGTCCGGGCTGCTCGCACAGGGCCAGTACCTGGGGATGGATGTAGAACTTGCGGCAAACCGTACAGGTATTGCCCAGGCGCCGCGCCACCTCGGCGATCAGGTCCGTGAAGGTGAGCGCGCCCGGATGGCGGCTGCCCGCCGGTGACGCTGCGGCGGCCATGGCCAGCTCCAGCGCGTACACGCTGGCATGCCAGGTACGGAAGTCCTTGGCACTGAAGTCCGGTCCGTCTGCCTCGTCTGCCCCGGCCTTGCTGCAGATCCTGCGGATGTAGTCGTTCACGTGCTCGGAGCGCACATGGTGAACATCCCCCTCGTCGTCCACGAACTGGAAAAGCCGCTGCCCCGGCAGGTCCTGGCAGCGCTTGACGATGCGGGCCACGGCCCGGTAGGACACGCGGGCCTGCTGGGCGACGCCGCTCTTGCCCTTGAAGCTCAGCGTCAGCTCGCCGGCGCGCACCTGGGCGTGGCGGTTCCTGAGCGTGGTCAGGCCGAAGGATCCATTGGCTTCTGAATACTCGTCATTACCAACGCGCAGTGCCGTGCAGTCCAGCAGCCAGACGATGGTGGCCACCACGGTTTCGAGCTGCGGCCGCCCCGGCCTGAGGTCCCGCGCCACGGCACGCCGAATGGCGGGCAGATGCCGGCCGAACTCGCGCATGCGGTCGAACTTGACCTGCTTGCGCTGCTCCTGCCACTGCGGGTGATAGCGGTATTGCTTGCGCCCGCGGGCATCGCGGCCCGTGGCCTGCAGGTGGCCCCGGGCGTCAGGGCAGATCCATACATCCACATAGGCCGGTGGAATGGCCAATTTGCGGATGCGCTCCAGCGCCTGGGCGTCGCGCACGGGCCTGCCGTCCTGGTCCACATAGGAAAAGCCTTTGCCACGCCGCACGCGGCGCCAGCCGGGCATGCGGTCGTTGACATGGATGAGGTCTGCAGTCAGTGCAACCCCTGCGGCGGCGGAGGCGGAGGTGCGATGGGGGGATCGGAATAGGGCGAAGGCGCCGGAGCCGGCGGAGGATCACCCACGGGTGGCACCAGCGGCTCGGTCGGCGGCGGATTGACTGGCGGAGCGACGGGAGGTGTGGCAGGCGGTGTGGGTGGCGCAGCGATCATGGAACGGTTTCTCCTGTGATGGTGGCGGGCCGCAGCGGCCGTGCAGCCGCTGCAGCAATCGCCATGCCCGGACCCCTGCACGGGGCCGAAGCGTTGACATTTGGTAGCAATGATTCGCGAAAACCGGTGGCCGGCGGCCTCAGGCCAGCGTCCTCAGCGTGGGCTCGCGGTCCCAGAAGCGTTTCTTGGCGCCTTCGACAAAGGGCTTGGGCGTGTCGATGGGAAACACGCCCTCGTCCGGCGTGATGCCCGCGGTCTGCAGGATGTGCCCCGTGGCCTTGCATGCCGCAATGGCCTTGAGGTGGCCGAAGGCATCGCGGAACCAGTCCTGGGCGGCCGCTTCCCGGGCCAGGGCTTCGCCGCGCTGCGGCGTGAGGATGGACACCACGGCGTCGAACTGCGCCGAGGGCGATCCGGCCAGCTGGCCGTCTGCAGGCAGGTGGCTGCCGTCGTCCAGCGTGGCGCCGCCGATCTTGGGCGCAATGATCTTCACGCTGGCCTTTTGCGCCACCAGGGCCTTGTGGAAGGCGGCAATGTGCCGGGCGCTGGAGCCTTCATCCACCAGGATGGCCACGCAGCGGCCCTGCAGTGTGGGTTTCATGCGGTCGATGATGCGCGTGGCCGGGCTGGGCGGCAGCTTTTGCGGGGGCACGGCAGGCTTGGCGGCAGGCGGCAGCTGGGGCAGGCCCAGGCCGTCGGCCACGCGCTTTGCCAGGTCGGCGTCTATCACCTGCAGGTGGCCCACCACGGCCAGTCGCACATGCGGCGTCTGCACCTTGGACAGCTCGAACACCAGGGCGCTGGCGATGTGGGCCTGCTCCACCGCGCTCTGGCTGGCGTAGAACATGCGCGCCTGGCTGTAGTGGTCGGCAAAGCTTTCGGGGCGGATGCGGCCCTTGGCGCCGTCCCCGTCATCCTGGGCAAAGTGCCTGAAGCCGCGCGCCGCCGAGGCGCGCGGACTGTCGGCCTGCAGGCTGGAGGGCTCGTAGGCCACGCGGCCCTTGGGCACCTGGGTCTGCATATGGCCGTCGCGCTGGTCGTGGGCAAACGGGCATTTGGGCGCGTTGATGGGCAGCTGCGTGAAGTTGGGCCCGCCCAGGCGCGACAGCTGGGTGTCCAGGTAGGAGAAAAGGCGGCCCTGCAGCAGCGGATCGTTGCTGAAGTCGATGCCCGGGGGCAGGTTGGCCGGGCAGAAGGCGACCTGCTCGGTCTCGGCAAAGAAGTTGTCGGGCCAGCGGTCCAGCACGAAGCGGCCGATCTTGCGCAGCGGTATTTCCTCTTCCGGAATGATCTTGGTGGGGTCCAGATGGTCATAGGGCAGGGCGTCGGCCTGTTCCTGCGAGAACAGCTGCACGCACAGCTCCCAGGCCGGATAGTCGCCCGCCTCGATGGCCTCGAACAGGTCGCGGCGGTGGTAGTCGTTGTCGGCGGCCTGCAGCTTCAGGGCCTCGTCCCAGACGGTGGATTGGATGCCCAGCTCGGGCCGCCAGTGGAATTTCACGAAGGTGCTTTTGCCTTGCGCATTGACCAGCCGGAAACTGTGCACGCCAAAGCCCTCGATCATGCGCAGGCTGCGCGCGATGGTGCGGTCGCTCATGATCCACATGACCATGTGCATGGACTCGGGCATGAGGGAGATGAAGTCCCAGAACGTGTCGTGCGCCGTGGCAGCCTGTGGAAAGCCCCGGTCCGGCTCCATCTTCACGGCATGGACCAGGTCGGGAAACTTCATGGCGTCCTGGATGAAGAACACCGGAATGCTGTTGCCGACCAGATCCCAGTTGCCCTCTTCGGTATAGAACTTGATGGCGAAGCCGCGCACGTCCCGCGGGGTGTCCACCGAGCCTGCGCCGCCGGCCACGGTGGAAAAGCGCACGAAGACCGGCACCTGCTTGCCGGTTTCGGTCAGCACCTTGGCGGTGGTGTACTGCTCCAGTGAATCGGTCAGCTGGAAATAACCGTGGACACCTGTGCCGCGTGCATGGACGATCCGCTCCGGAATGCGCTCATGGTCGAAATGCGTGATTTTCTCGCGCAATATGAAATCTTCCAGCAGCGTGGGTCCCTTTGGCCTTTGCTTCAATGAATTCTGGTTGTCCGCAACCGGTATGCCCTGCTGCGTCGTCAATACAGGATGAGAGGCTTCGGCCTGCTGCTGGAGTTCTCCGCCGTGGCCAACGGGGCATTGGGATGGGGATTTCTTTTCAGCTGGGGCTTTCTTGGCCATGATGCACTCCTTGGGAATGAACGCCATGTTCTTTTGACGCGGATATTGCAAGCGGAGCAACGGTATGTTTTTCAGTTGCCGCAATGGGAAAATAAAAAAAAGGGCCCGGAGGACCCTTTTTTCAGGTCATGCAACCTGCGGCTCAACGCTGCTGGTGGCTGTCCTGCTTTTGCTGCTGACCCGGCTGGTTGCGCTGGGGGTTGCTCTGCTGTTGCTGGTGGTTGGGATTATTGGGATTGCTTTGCTGCTGCTGCCCCGGATTGTTTTGTTGCTGCTGCTGGTTCTGCTTGTTCTTGTCGTTTTGCTGGTTGCTGGCCGTGTTGCCTTGAGGGTTATTGGTCTGTTGCGTCATTTCCATACTCCTTAAGTAAACAGCGATGCCGTCATCACTGCAATTTCATTGTGCTGCCTGAAAAATCCACGGCGTGTAGGAAATTCGGAAGATTACTTTTGGTAAATCATTGGAATTTGCTATGAATATCATGGAATCCATTTTTGCGGCAAAAATGCATGTATTTTTTATCATGAAATGCCATTTGTAGATTATGCAAAACGGCAATGGTCCGTTTCATTTGGATGTTGAACGTTTTGCAGGCGCCTTGGACGCTGGCTTTCGGGGCTTGGGCGTTGGCCGGGTCGCGGGCGCTTTTGCAGCTTTTGCAGCTTTTGCCGCCGCCCCGGTATTTTTTTCCTTGGCCGCGGAGGCGGGGGCCCCGCTGCCTGCCTTGCCCAGGCTGCTCCTGAGCAGGGCGGTCAGATCCAGCACGGCTGCGTTGGCGGGTGCGGCGGGCGCGTCCTGCTGCCTTTGCACACTTTGCACGTCGCCCGCATGGGCCTTGGCCTGCACCAGCTGGTGGATTTCCTCGCTGAAGGAGTTGCGGAACTGGTCGGCGTCCCAGGCCTGGCTCATGTCCTTGATCAGTGCCAGGGCCATGGTCATTTCGGCGGCCTTGATGCCTGCGGCCCTTGCGTCCA
Organism: Delftia sp. PX-1; assembly: GCF_055797465.1. Lineage (NCBI taxonomy): Bacteria > Pseudomonadati > Pseudomonadota > Betaproteobacteria > Burkholderiales > Comamonadaceae > Delftia > Delftia sp. PX-1. Next base: position 4,337,984 of record NZ_CP184763.1, on the reverse strand, counting down.
GCGGCGGCAGGTCCAGCTGCTCGAAGGAACGGATCTCGCCGCCCCAGCGCAGCAGGTTCAGCACCAGCGCCCGGCCGCAGGGGATCAGGATGGCCAGGTGCTGCTTGGCCTGGATGACGACCTTGGCCACGCCCACCTTGTTGCTCTTGCGCAGCGCCTCGCGCAGCAGTGCGTAGACCTTCCCGCCCCGGTGCAGGGGGGCGGTGTAGTAGGGCCGCTCCAGGTAGATGAAGGGGATATCGTCGGCATCGACAAAGGCCTCGATCTCTATGGTCTGCGTGGTCTTGGGAAAGACGGCAGCAATCTCTTCGGCGCTCAGCACCACGTAGCGGCCTTCTTCGAATTCCACGCCCTTGACGATGTCGGCCGAGGCCACCTCCTTGCCCGTGACCTTGTTGATGCGCTTGTAGCCCACGGGCTGCATGTTGCGCTTGTCCAGCCAGTCGAAGTCGATGTCCGTGCTGGCCGTGGCCGCATACAGGCCTATCGGGATGTGGACCAGGCCAAAGCTGATGGCCCCCTTCCACAGGCTGCGCGAGGAGACGGCCGGGGCCGTGCGGGGAGATGTGGCTTTCCTGGTCATCGTTGTGCTTTCCTCGTTGGCGGCGCTTCGCGGGCCGGTGCCTCGAAGCCCAGCGCCTTCATGGCGCGGCCCAGGCTGGTGGCCGCCGTGCCGTAGTGCTCCCAGGGCGAGTTGCCCAGGCGCAGGCGCTGGTCCACCGAGCGAATGGTCCAGTGCGCGCCGCCCGTGAGCCTGTCGAGCTCGTTCCAGCCCACGGGCACGGAGATGCCCATGCCGGGCCGCGCACGCGCTGTCCACGCGCAGGCCGTGGTGGCGCCAAAGCCGTTGCGCAGGTAGTCCACGAAGATTTTTCCCACGCGGTTGCGTGGCCCGCTCTTGGCCACGAAGCGCTGGGGCACGGTGCTGGCCAGGTGCTGGACCACGGCCTGGGAGAAGGCCTTGACCGTGTCCCAGTCCAGCAGCCGCTTGATCGGCACGACCACATGCAGGCCCTTGCCTCCGCTGGTCTTGAGGAAGGCCGGCAGCTCCAGCTCCTGCAGCAGCACATGCAGCAAGGTGGCCGCTTCCTGCACCTGCGTCCAGGGCACGCCCTCGCCGGGGTCCAGGTCGAAGGTCATGCGGTCGGGCCGGTCGATGCGGTCCCGGCGGGCATTCCAGGTGTGCCATTCGATGGTGTTCATCTGCGCGGCCGCCACCAGGCCTTCACGCCGCGCCACCTCCATCAGCGGCGCATGGCCGGGATCGAGTTCGGGCGCCAGGGCGGCAATGCCCTGCAGCGGCGTCTGGTCCATGTGTTTCTGGAAGAACAGCTCGCCCTCGATGCCCTCCGGCGCGCGCACCATGGCCACGGGCCGGGCCTTGAGGTGGGTGATCATGAAGGGGGCCACCGTGGCGTAGTAGCGCGCCAGCTCCATCTTGGTGATGCCGGTGGAGGGGTCGATGACACGCTCGGCATGGGTGATGGCGATCGTGGCGGGCAGGCGCGCCGCCTTGGCCATGCGGGGCGGGGCGGCTTTGTGGCGGGTTGCGGTGCGGGGTGAAGATGCGGTCGATGGCACGTGCTGTGGCTCCTCTTTTGCGATGCGGCGCGCAGGCTTGTCCGTGCGCAGGCCCTGGAATACGGCGTGGCGGATGCGGCCGTCCGCGGTCCATTGCGCGAACGAGACTTCGGCCAGCAGGGTGGGGCGCACCCAGTGCACCTGGCTGCCAAGGCCCCGGGTGTCTGCCAGCGGGGATGTGCCGGTGGCCAGGCCGTCCAGGCGCTGGCGCAGGTCGGCCAGGGTGCGTGCGTTGAAACCCGTGCCGACCTTGCCGGCCGCGTGCAGCTGCCCGTCCTCGCCATGCACGGCGAGGACCAGGGCCCCCAGGCCGGTGCGCGAGCCCTGGGGATCGGTATAGCCGGCGATCACGAACTCCTGGCGGTGGCCGCACTTGAGCTTGATCCAGTCCATGCTGCGCCTCGAGACGTAGGCGCTGCCGCGCCGCTTGCCGATCACGCCCTCCAGGCCCAGCCGGCAGGCGGCAGCCATCAGGTCGGCGGGCGGGGCGTCAAAGGCCTGGCTGAACCGAACGCGGTCCGACGGCGCCTTGTGCAGCAGCTCCTGCAACCGCTGGCGGCGCTGTTCCACGGGCTGCGGGCGCAGGTCCTGGCCGTCGTGCCACAGCAGGTCGAAGGCGAAGAAGACCAGCAGGTCGGTGTGCTCGCCGTCGAAGGCGTTCTGCAGGGCCTGGAAGTCGGGGCGGTCGTCGCTGTCCGGCATCAGCACCTCGCCGTCGATCCAGCCTGTTTGCAAGGGCAGGGCCGCCAAGGCGCGGGCCAGGGCAGGCATTCTGGCGGTCCAGTCCTTGCCGTTGCGCGTGACAAGCCGCACGGTACCGCTGTCGATGCGGGCCAGCAGGCGGTAGCCGTCGAACTTGCTCTCGAAGATCCATTGCCCGGCCTCCGTGGGCGGGCGGTCCACCAAGGTCGCCAGCTGGGGGTCGATCTCCTGCGGCATGGTCGCGGTGCCGGCGTGCTGCTTTCGTGCTGGCGCTGGCGCTGTTGCTGTTGTTGTTTCTGTCGTTGCCGCTGCTGCAGGTTCCAGGGGAAGGCCGGCCACGCTGTCGGGCATGTCCTCGACCACGCTGAATTCGCCGGCGGCGCGTTCCAGCCCGTCATGCTCCTTGATCAGCAGCCACGCGGGTTTTTTGGCATCGTCCTTGCCGCGCATGCGCACCAGGGTCCAGCGGCCCTGCAGCTTGTGGCCGTGCAGCTCGAACTTGAGCTTGCCCTTGCGAAGGCCCTCGGCGGCGTCGCCTTGTGGCCACCAGGTGCCCCGGTCCCAGATGATGACCTTGCCCGCGCCGTACTGGCCCGGCGGAATCTGGCCTTCGAAGCGGTTGTAGGCCATGGGGTGGTCTTCCACCTGCACGGCCATGCGCTTGTCGGCCGGGTCGTAGCTGGGGCCCTTGGGCACGGCCCAGCTTTTCATGCTGCCGTCCAGCTCCAGCCGGAAGTCGTAGTGCAGATGGCTGGCCCAGTGCTTTTGAATGACGAATTGCAGGACACCCGTGCCGGGCTGCCCTGCAATCGTGTCGCTGGAAGGTTCTGCCGAGGGCTCCGGCGTGCGCGTGAAGTCGCGCTTTTGCCGGTAGGCCGCCAGCGAAGCGGCAGCCTTGTCCTGCCCGCCGGCCGCAGCAGCCCGCCGCGGCTGCTGCGTGACCGGGTGGCTGCGGCGCGGTGCGGGCATGCGGCGCTCCTTCAGAACATCAGTGCAATCAAAATGATGATGGGAATGGGCACGCCCAGAAGAAAAAGCAGTATGGATCGCATGAATGGCCTCCGTTCAATGAATGGTTGGATGGTGTTGACTGCGATGCAAAATCAAATGGCATCGCGTTGGCGGCCACCCCAGGTGGCGCACAGGCTGCCCACAAAGGCTCCCAGCATCAGGGAAACAAACAGCCAGAGCATGGAATGGGCGGTGGCCTTTCGCGTTTCTTCAGCGGCCTGCTTGGCCTTTTGCTTGGCCTCTTCTGCCTTTTGCTCGGCCTGCTTTATCTGCATCTGTACGGAATCAAAGGTGCTTCGCACTTTCTTTTGCGCTTCTTCCACCGGAATATCGGAATTGCGCGCAATCAGCTGGGCCAGATATTGCTCATCGGCCGCAGAAAGCTGGCCGGTGCGCAGCGACTGGGCAAAGATCACGCCGGCCTCCCGCGTGGCGCTGGCCATGTCGGCAGGCGTTGTGCTGCCGGAGGTTGCCGCGGAATTGCGGAACAGGCTGCCGGTCCAGTAGGCCAGGCCCTGGGGCGAGGCATCGGCGCCCGAGGCACCGGCCATGGCTGCGGCACCGCCAGCAGCCGCACCGCCGGCGGCGCCGATCGCGCCGCCCACCACGCTGGAGGCGCTGGTGGCCACGGTCTGCGCGGCCTTGAAGGCGCCGGAGACAGCACCGCCTGCAGCAGCGCCCATCAGGGCCACCATGGCCAGCGTGGCCAGCGCCCAGGACAGAAAGCCGTGGGCCGTGTCGCGGAAGTAGACCTCGTCCGTATGCACGCCTTGCCAGCGGGTGCGCAGCCGCCCGGCCAGGTACCCGCCCACGCCGGCGGAGGCCAGCTGGGTGAAGGCGATCCAGGCCACGGCCGTCCACCCCAGGGCGCCGGCATCCATGCCCTGGCCGGTCCATACCGAGACAGACGACAGGCCCAGGCCCGTGCCCAGAATGAACAGCAGCAGCGACAGCGAGGCCGCCGCCATGGCGCCCGCGAATATCGCCGCCCATGAAACACCGCTGACGGATGTATTGGCCGCAGGGACCACTGGCGCTGCCAGGGGATCGGAATAGGCAATGGACATGGCTGGATTTCCTGGAGTTGAGTGCCCCATTCTTGCCAGCCGCAATAAATGCCACTGTAGGAGGATTGGAAAAGCGGGACTGGCAAACGCAGACGAAAAACGTCATCCTTTGCCAGATGACGTTTTTGAAGGCAATGCGCGGCCTGGATATGGGAAATGATTCCTGCAACCGGTAAAACTTGCGGAATATTTTCCAGGGCGAATGGCTGGATTGTTTCCGGCAGCACGGCGATATGTTTCTGTCTGCTGCCGGGATTTTCATTGCTGCATCGGGCCTGCCAGACCCGTACGTTCAGGGCTGGCGCACGTCGGCCACGACCTGCTCGCCAAAATCCGCGCGCTGCAGCCAGCCCAGCACCAGGGTGGCGGCCTGCTCGGGCGTGGACAGCTTGCCGCCCTCCTTGAGCTGGGCGAAGTTGCCTGCGTCGGGAAAGGCTGTGGCATCGGCGCTGCGCAGCTGCACCTGCATGTCGGTGTCGATGACGCCGGGCGCCAGCGAGCAGATGCGCGCGCCGTGGGGCTTGAGCGCCTCGTCCAGCGCCACGCTGCGGCTGAAATGGTCCATGCCGGCCTTGGCCGCGCAGTAGGAGGCCTGCGAGGCAATGGCGCGCCGCCCCAGGCCGGAAGAGATGTTGAGCACCTTGCGCGGCACGGCCGTCCAGCCTTCGGTGGCGGCCAGGAAGGCGGCCGTCAGCAGCATGGGCGCCTCCAGTCCCACGCGCATGGCCTGGGCGATGTCGGCGGGCCGCAGCTGCGACAGCGGCGCGATCTGCGGAATCACGCCCGCGTTGTTGATCAGGGTGACGCTGGCGTAGCGCGTGGCGTCCAGCCCGGCGAGCCATTCGCCCAGCCTGCGGGCCGCTGCCTCGGGCTCGCCCAGGTCCACGCTCCACTGCTGCAGCGGGGCGCCTGCCGTGGCGGCGGCCCGGTTCAGGTCTTCGCTGGTGGAGCGCGACAGCGTGACCAGCTCATGGCCGGCATCGAGCAGTTGCCGGGCCATGGCCAGGCCCATGCCGCGCGAAGCGCCCGTGAGAATCGTCAGGGAAAGGAGAGGCGATGCATTGTTCATGCGGGCGATGGTATCGCTTGTGCCCGTGCTGCCGGTGCTGCCTGCGCGGTCATTGCCCGGGCGGCGACGGGGTCCGAGGGCAGCAGCAGCTCGGCGCTGCGCGCCTGCCGCGTATGCTCCAGCGCCTGCACGATGCGTTCGCAGGCGCGCTCGGCCGCATCGCGCAGGCTGGCGCCCTGCAGCCAGTGGCCGGTGAGCGCGGCGCTGAACAAGTCGCCCGTTCCCTTGGGCACCGCATCCACGCGCGCGTGGGTGACCACATGCACGTCCTCGCGCGTGACCAGCGCCACGCGCATGCGCAGTGCATGCTCGCCGCCCAGCTCGGGCGCCGCGCTGGTCACGGCCACCCACTGCGTGCGGCCGGTCAGCAGGCTGCGCGCGGCCTGGACCACATCGTCCATGCCGTGCACAGGGCGCGCGGTCAGCCGTTCCAGCTCGAAATGGTTGGGTGTCAGCCCGTCGGCCAGGGGCAGCAGGTGGCGCTGGTAGGCCTCGACCATGGCGGGGTCCACATAGATGCCGCTGTCGTGGTCGCCGATCACCGGGTCCACCACCACGCGCAGGCCGGGGCGCTGCTGCAGCAGGCCCGCCACCCAGTCCGCCAGCAGCCCGGCCTGTTCCGGCCCGCCCAGGTAGCCGGCCAGCACGGCCTGCAGTTGCCTGAGCGCGCCGCGCGCGCCCAGGTCCTGCAGATAGCCCGCAAACCACTCGGCGGCAATTGCTCCGCCGTGGATGCTGGGATAGTGCGGCGTATTGCTGAACACCACCGTGGGCACGGCTGCCGCCGCCAGTCCCAGGGCCTGCAGCGTGGGCATGGCCACGTTGTTGCCAACGCGGCCGTAGACGACCTGGGACTGCACGGACACCACGTCGATGGCCAGGGGGTGCAGCATGTCATGGGGGGCGGGGGCGTTCATGGGCGTGGGGGAGCAATGAGAGGCAGGGACGTGTTTTATAACGCCTGCGCCCAGGCCGCAGACCCCACAATCGGCCGCGCAGGACCAGACCACTGTGCGATCTGCGCGTGAAAAGAAAAAAGCCCGCCAAAGGGCGGGCCCGTGGAGCGACAGGCGCCTGTGCGTTGTCAGGCGCCCAGGTAGGCGCGGCGCACGGCGTCGTTGGTCAGCAGGTTGGCGCCGGTGTCCTCCAGCACCACCTTGCCGGTCTCCAGCACATAGCCGCGGTCGGCGATCTGCAGGGCGCGGTTGGCGTTCTGCTCGACCAGGAAGACCGTGACGCCAGCGGCGCGGATGGTCTGGATGATCTCGAAGATCTGCGCAATGATCAGCGGCGCCAGGCCCAGCGTGGGCTCGTCCAGCAGCAGCAGGCGGGGCTTGCTCATCAGCGCGCGGCCGATGGCCAGCATCTGCTGCTCGCCGCCCGACATGGTGCCGGCGCGCTGGTGGGCGCGCTCGCGCAGGCGCGGGAAGAGGCCGAACACATGTTCGATGCCGGCCTCGATCTGCGGCTTGTCCAGGAAGAATCCGCCCATCTTCAGGTTGTCGGTGACCGTGAGGTCCGAGAAGATGCGCCGCCCTTCTGGCGAGACCGCAATGCCCTTGCGCATGATGTGGTGCGAAGGAAGCTGGGTGATGTCCTCGCCCTCGAACGAGATGCGGCCCGAGCTGGCGCGCGGGTTGCCGCACACCGTCATCAGCAGCGAGGTCTTGCCGGCGCCGTTGGAGCCGATCAGCGAGACGATCTCGCCCTGGTTGACGTGCAGGCTGACGCTGTCGACCGCGCAGATGGCGCCGTAGTGGGTGGAGATGTTCTCCAGTTGCAGCATGGCAGGCATCAGGCTTCTCCCAGATAGGCCTTGATGACCCGTTCATCGTTGCGAATGGCATCCGGCAGGCCCATGGCGATGGGCTTGCCGTACTCCATGACCAGGATGCGCTCGGACACGCCCATGACCAGGCCCATGTCGTGCTCGATCAGCAGCACGGCAATGCCGTACTGGCGGCGCAGCTGGTCGATCAGGCCCTGCAGGTCCTTTTTCTCCTGCGGGTTCAGGCCGGCGGCGGGTTCGTCAAGCATGAGCACGCGCGGCTTGGTGATCATGCAGCGCGCGATCTCCAGGCGGCGCTGGTGGCCGTAGGCCAGGTTGCCGGCCTCGCGGTTGACGAACTCGCGCAGGCCCATCACGTCCAGCCAGTGCAGGGCGCTCTCGATCTTTTCCTCTTCGCTGCGGCGGTAGCCCGCCGTGTTGAACAGGCCCGACAGCAGGTTGACGCCGGAGCGGCGGTGTTGTGCCACCAGCAGGTTTTCCAGCACCGTCATGGACTTGAACAGGCGCACGTTCTGGAAGGTGCGCACCACGCCGTGGTTGGCCACGTGGTGGCTGCTGCGCCCCTCGATGGCGCTGCCGTCCAGCGCGATGGAGCCGCTGCTGGGCTGGTAGAAACCGCTGATGCAGTTGAACACCGTGGTCTTGCCGGCGCCGTTGGGGCCGATGATGGCAAACACTTCCTGCGGACGCACGTTGAAGCCCACGTGGTCCACGGCCAGCAGGCCGCCGAAGCGCATGCACAGGTCTTTGACTTCTAGCAAATACTCGCTCATTGCCGGCCCTTGCTGCTATCTGTTGTCCCAAAAATCATGGTGTCGGCATGCCTCATGAGCGCACCTCCACATGGCGACGGCGCATGGGCAGCAGGCCCTGCGGGCGCCAGACCATCATCAGCACCATCACCAGGCCGAAGATCAGCATGCGGTACTCGGAGAACTCGCGCGCCAGCTCGGGCAGCACCGTCAGCAAGATGGCCGCGATGATCACGCCCAGCTGCGAGCCCATGCCGCCCAGCACCACGATGGACAGGATCAGCGCCGACTCGATGAAAGTGAAGGACTCGGGGTTGACGATGCCTTGGCGCGCCGCGAAGAAGGCGCCGCCGAAGCCGGCGAACATGGCGCCCAGCGTGAAGGCCGACAGCTTGATCTTCATGGGGTTCAGGCCCAGCGAGCGGCAGGCGATCTCGTCCTCGCGCAGTGCCTCCCAGGCGCGGCCTATGGGCATGCGCACCAGGCGGTTGGAGATCCACAGCGTGACCACGGCCAGCAGCAGTGCCATCAGGTACAGGAAGATCACCATGTGCAGCGAGCTGAACTCCAGCCCCAGGAACTGGTGGAACGTCGTGCCGCCCTCGGTGGAGGGGGTGCGCGTCATCTCCAGGCCCAGCACTGTCGGCTTGGGGATGCTGGAGATGCCGTCCGGCCCGCCCGTGATGCTGGTCAGGTTGACCAGCAGCAGGCGGATGATCTCGCCAAAGCCCAGGGTCACGATGGCCAGGTAGTCACCGCGCAGCCGCAGCACCGGAAAACCCAGCACGAAGCCGAACATCGCGGCAGCGGCACCGGCCAGCGGCAGCGCTTCCCAGAAGGACCAGCCGGCCCAGTGGAAGAGCAGCGCATAGGTGTAGGCGCCCACGGCGTAGAAGCCCACGAAGCCCAGGTCCAGCAGGCCGGCAAAGCCCACGACGATGTTCAGGCCCAGGCCCAGCATCACGTAGATCATGGCCAGCGTGGCGATGTCCACCGCGTTGCGGCCCGCAAAGAAGGGCCAGGACACGGCGATCAGCAGGGCCGCCAGCATCAGGCCGTTGCGGTGGCTGGGGCGCGCCTGCGGCAGCGAGGGCAGCGAGACCTTGGGCATCTTCGCCGCGATCAGCGGGCGCAGCAGCTGCACCAGGAAGACCAGGGCGCAGGCCCAGGCCACCACCGTCCAGTCGGGGTTGATGATGGTGCGGGTGCCGGCGCGTTCCAGGTGCAGGCCGAAGATGGGCGTGACGACCACGGCCGTCATCACCGTGGCGATCAGGGCGTCGCGCAGGTTCAAAGTGGGTTTGGTTTTCATCAGACCTTCTCCACTTCAGGTTTGCCCAGCAGGCCCGTGGGGCGGAACAGCAGGATCAGCACCAGCAGGCCGAAGGCCACGATGTCCTTGTACTCGGACGAGATGTAGGCTGCCGCAAAGGTTTCGGCCACGCCCAGCAGCACGCCGCCAAGCATGGCGCCGGGGATGGAGCCGATGCCGCCCAGCACCGCGGCCGTGAAGGCCTTGATGCCGGCCAGAAAGCCGATGAACGGGTTGAGCTTGCCCACGGCCAGCGCGATCAGCACCCCGCCCACGGCCGCCAGCATGGCGCCCAGCACGAAGGTGAACGAGATCACGCGGTTGGTGTCGATGCCCAGCAGGCTGGCCATGTGCATGTCCTGGGCGCAGGCGCGCGAGGCGCGGCCCATGCGCGAGTGGCGGATGTACAGCGTCAGCAGCACCATGAGCACGATGGCCACCACGATGATCAGGATGCGCGAGTAAGGCACATAGATCTCGAAGCCGCCTTCGGCACCGAAGCGCAGCGCGCCCGGCAGCAGCGAGGGCACGGCCATGTCGCGCGCACCCTGGCCCAGGGCCACCCAGTTCTGCAGGAAGATGGACATGCCGATGGCCGAGATCAGGGCCACCAGGCGGGGACTGCGGCGCAGCGGCTTGTAGGCCACCTGCTCCACCACCAGGCCATAGACGCCGGTGACGAAGACCGAGACCACCAGCATCAGGCCGATGATGGCCCACACCGGCAGGCCGCTTTGCGTGCCTATGGCCGACAGCGTGACCAGGCCGATGTAGGCCCCGATCATGTAGATGTCGCCGTGGGCGAAGTTGATCATCCCGATGATGCCGTAGACCATCGTGTAGCCGATGGCGATCAGGGCATAGATGGCGCCCAGGGACAGTCCGTTGAACAGCTGCTGTATCAGCTGAGGTAAGAGTTCTGACATGGTGTAATGCCGCCCCAAAACAGGAAAAGGCCTAAAAGGCCAGGATGCAGACGACCGGGACACGCCGAATGCGTGCCCCGGTCAGTCAGACGGAGGGGGATTACTTGGCAGCGACCGACTTGCTGCCGTCCTTGTGCCATTCGAACACCTGGAAGTCGAAGGACTTCAGGTCGCCCTGCTTGTTCCAGCCCACCGAGCCCAGAACGGTCTCGAAGTTGGACTTGTGCAGGTGGTCAGCCACCTTGGCGGGGCTGTCGCCCACGGCCTTGATGCTGTCCAGCAGCACTTGCGTGGCGGCAAATGCGGTCAGCTGGAAGGCGCCCGAAGGATTGCGCTTCTTGTCCTTGAAGGCCTTGACCACGGCGGCGTTCTTGGGGTTGGCCGAGAAGTCTGCGGGCAGGGTCACCAGCATGCCTTCGACGGCGTTGCCGGCGATGGCGTTGACTTCGGGGTTGCCCACGCCTTCGGGGCCCATCATGCGGACCTTCAGGCCCTGCTCGGAAGCCTGGCGCAGCAGCAGGCCCATTTCGGGGTGGTAGCCGCCGTAGTAGATGAAGTCCACGCCGGCGCTCTTGAGCTTGGTGATGACGGCGGAGTAGTCGCTGTCGCCGGCGTTGATGCCTTCGAACAGGGCCACTTCCACGCCGGCCTTCTTCAGGTCGTCGCGCACGGAGGATGCAATGCCCTGGCCATACGACTGCTTGTCGTGCAGCACGGCAACCTTCTTGGGCTTGGCCTTTTCCAGGATGAACTTGGCGGCGGCCGGGCCCTGCTGGTCATCGCGGCCGATGGTGCGGAAGATGAAGTGGTAGTTCTTGCCGTCGGTCAGGGCGGGGGACGTCGCCGAGGGGGTCACCACGACCACGCCTTCGTTGTTGTAGATCGGGGCTGCGGCAATCGATGCGCCCGAGCAGACGGGGCCGATCACGTAGCCGATCTTGGCGTTGACCACGCGGTTGGCGGCCACGGGACCTTGCTTGGGTTCGCAGGCGTCATCGACGGACACCAGCTCGATCTTCTTGCCGTTGACGCCGCCGGCCGCATTGGCCATTTCCACGGCGGTGTTCACGCCTTCCTTGACCATGTCGCCGTACTGCGTCAGCGGGCCGGTGGTGGGAACCACCATGGCGATCTTGATTTGCGCATGCGCTGTGGAGAACAGGGCGGCGCCAGCCAAACCCAGGGCGGCGACGACGGTGTGCATGCGGAACGGAATGCTCATGAGTACTTCCTTCAACTTTGGGTAAAGCGTTCTGAAAAACGCGGTGGCTCCTGTAGGGGCTAGCCGCGCAAAGAAGCACAGGTTAATCGCCTGGTTACCAATGGCAACAGGGTATCCCGGGGCTGGCGCGGCAACAGGCTTTTCGCTAAGGCTCCCATCGCGGCCTGCGCCGTCGGGCGGGGGCTGTTTTGGCCGAAGAAAACGGCTGATGCCGACGATGCACCCTGACGGTGCTTCATGAAGTCAAGATGACCAACTGCAAGAAGGGGAAACACGTACGCTGAATGTTGCATTGCAGCAACGTACGCGGTGGCGATGATTTGCGTGTTCCTGCGATGGATCAGAACGGCGCGGCGGATTCGAAACGCAGCGTCTCGCCAGACAGGGGATGCGCCAGCTCCAGCAGCTGCGCATGCAGCAGCAGGCGCGGCGACAGCGCCTGCACGGCGGCATCGGCATAGAGCGCATCGCCCAGGATGGGATGGCCCAGCGCTGCCATGTGCACGCGCAGCTGGTGGGTGCGCCCCGTCACGGGCTGCAGCTGCACCCGCGTGGTGATTGCATCCCGGACTTCGGTAGCTTGCGCGCCTGGCAGGGCGCGCCACAGGGTCTGGCTGGGCTTGCCCTGCACGGCATCGATGATGCGCAGCGGGCGCCGCTCCCAGTCGGCGGCAATCGGCAGGTCGATGCTCTGCCATGCGCCGGCTTGCCGCGCGGCGGGGCTGCCTGCCACCACAGCCACATAGCGCTTGTGCACGCGGCGCTGCGCAAAGGCCTCGCTCAGCAGGCGCTGGCTGGCCAGGCTGCGCGCCATGATCACCAGGCCCGAGGTGGCCTGGTCCAGCCGGTGCACGACCAGCGCATCGGGCCAGCGCTGCAGGGCGCGGGCGCTCAGGCAGTCCTGCTTGTCTGGGCCGCGCCCGGGCACGCACAGCAGGCCGCTGGGCTTGTCCAGCACCAGCAGTTCGGCATCCTCGTGCAGGCAGATGACGCCTGCGCCGCCACCTGCACTGGTGCCGCCATCGCGTTGCTCAGGGGTCAAGCCGTTCCCCGCTCATTCAGCAGCCTGTGCACCGTGGCGCACAGCTCTTCCACGTCGTTGGGCTTGTGGACCAGGGCCCTGGCGCCTGCAGCCAATGCGGCCTGCTCGATCTCGGTGGTGATGTAGCCCGAGGCCAGCGCGATGGGCAGCTGCGGCTGGATGGACAGGGCCTCGTGCACCAGGTCGATGCCGCTGTAGCCGGGCATGTTGTAGTCGGTGACCAGCAGGTCGCAGTCCTGCGGCGCGGCGCGCAGCGCCTCGATGGCCTCGTGCGGATCGGTGAAGCCGCTGACCTGGTAGCCGCGCCGGCGCAGCAGGCGCTGCACCAGAAAGACCAGGGCCTGGTCATCGTCCACGTACATCACATGCTGCTGCGCGGCCTGCGGGTCGGGCAGCAGGGCGAACTGCGGGCCGGTCGGGGTTTCCGCGGCCGCCAGGGGCTCGGGTGCGCTGGGCAGCGCCTGGGCGGCGAGGGGCTCGGCCGGTGCAGAGTCGGCCGGCGTCAGGGGGTCGGCCGGAGGAAAGTACAGCGTGAAGCGGCTGCCCTGGCCGGGGATGCTGTACACGTCCACGGCGCCGCCGTGGTTGCGCATGACACCGTGCACCACGGGCAGGCCCAGGCCCGTTCCCTGGCCTACGGGCTTGGTGGTGAAGAAGGGCTCGAAGATGCGCTGCAGCGTGCGTGCGTCCATGCCGGGGCCGTTGTCCTGCACCGACAGCGCCACATAGCTCACGGGCGGCAGGCCCAGGCGCTCGCACAGGCGCTGGTCCGGGCGCACCAGGTCGGCATCCATCTGGATCAGGCCGCGCCGCTCGCCCAGGGCGTGCATGGCATTGGTGCACAGGTTGAACAGGGCCTGCTCCACCTGCATGGCGTCGGCCAGCATGGGCGGCATCTGCGGCGGCACGTGCACCTGCAGCTCCACGGCGGGCGGCAGGGTCACGCGCAGCAGCCGCGCCGTGTCGCCCATGACCTCGCGCGCCTGCACGGGCTTGCGCTGCGGCGGTTCATTGCGGCTGAACGTCAGGATCTGGCGCACCAGGTCGCGCGCGCGGCGGCCGGCCTTTTCGATCTCCTGCAGGCTTTCGATGGCTGCGGCATTGCCGCCGCAGTCGGCCTTGGCCAGCTCCACATTGCCCAGGATGGCGCCCACGATGTTGTTGAAGTCGTGGGCAATGCCGCCTGCCATGGTGCCCAGGGCCTGCATCTTGTGCGATTCGCGCAGCTGGTCTTCCAGCTCGTTGCGCTGGGCCTCGGCCTTCTTGCGGCTGGTGAGGTCGCGCGCGAACACGGTGGTGGTCTCGCCGCCGCTGTGGTGCTCGAAGGAGACGCTGACCTCAACCGGGATTTCGCGGCCGCTGGCCGTGCGTGCCGTCATCTCGCCCAGCACGGCCTGCGTGGTAAGTGGCGCAAAGGACAGGGCCTGGGCCGCATCGGGCAGGAAACGCTCCAGCGGACTGCCCAGCGCGTCGTGCGGCGGACACAGAAACAGGGCGGCAGCCGTGGGATTGAAGACGGTGATGCGCTGCTCGTGGTCCAGGCAGATGATGGCGTCCAGGGCCGAGTTGATGACCGATTCGAGCCGCCGCTCGCTCAGGAATAGCTGGTGGTTGCGCTGCTGCAGCGCCAGGCGCTCGGCCAGCAGCGGACCCTGGTCGACCACGGCGCACAGGTACTGCGCAATGGGCGGGCCGCTTTGCTGCGGAATGGCGATGCAGGCCACATGCAGGTCGGCGCGCAGCTGGTGCTGCTCGGTGATGTCGAAGCAGACCTCGTGGGCCTCGGTGCGGCCCAGCTCGCGTGCCGCAACGAAGGTCTCGCGCACGCGCTCGGCGTCGTCAGGGTGCACGAAGGGCGCGAAATTGACCAGCAGCCGGTCATGCTCGGTGGGCTGGAAGGCGCTGTGCGCCATGGCGTTGGCCTGCACCACCATGTCGTGCTCGTCCACCACCAGCAGGGGCAGGGGAATGCTGGCAAACAGGGCTTCGAAGCGCTCGGAGGCGCTTTCGGCCACGGCCTGGCTGTAGTCCAGCACGCGGTTCTGGATCTCCAGCTCGCGCTGGTAGTTGCGCAGCTCGGCGACCAGGGCCTGCAGCGGATCGTCTTCGGGCTGGAAGGAGGGGAAACGTTCGACGGGGGGCAGGTCGGCGCCGGGCGCCAGCAAGGCATGCAGGGGCAGGTGCTCGTCGTCGCGAGGCTGGTCGGAAGGGTCTTGGCTGCTCATCGCGTGCTGGCGCTGGGGAAAGCGGCATCTGCCGCACAAATCCTGGTCGCCCGCGCCTGGCGTCCGGCAGATGGACCGGGGCCCGGCGCGGGCAGGGCCGCAGTGTACGCGCGCCGGGCGGGGCGCCACAAGCGCCCCTTTGGGTGGCAGGTGCTTCAGCTCAGGTAAGCGTCGACCGGGATGCAGCTGCAGTAGAGGTTGCGGTCGCCGTAGACGTTGTCCACCCGGCCCACGGGGCACCAGTACTTGGACTGGCGCAGGGCAGCCACGGGGTAGGCGGCGGCCTCGCGGCTGTACGGGTGGGTCCATTCCGAAGCCAGCAGGGTCTCGGCCGTGTGCGGCGCGTTCTTGAGCGGGTTGTCGTCCTGGGGCAGGCGGCCCTGCTCGATGGCGCGGATTTCCTCGCGGATGGCGATCATGGCGTCCACGAAGCGGTCCAGCTCGTACAGGCTTTCGCTTTCGGTGGGCTCCACCATCAGCGTGTTTGGCACGGGGAAGGACAGCGTGGGCGCATGGAAGCCGTAGTCGATCAGGCGCTTGGCCACGTCCTCGGCCATGACGCCCGTGCTTTCCTTGAACGGGCGCAGGTCCAGGATGCACTCGTGCGCCACATGGCCGTGCTCGCCCGCGTACAGCGTGGGGTAGTGGTCGCGCAGGCGCGCGCTGATGTAGTTGGCGCTGAGGATGGCGGTCTCGGTGGCCAGGGTCAGGCCCTGGGCACCCATCATGCGGATGTACATCCAGCTGATGGGCAGCACGGCCGCATTGCCCAGCGGCGCGGCGCTGATGGCACCCGTGCCGCCCGCAAGGCCTGCCGTGGCATGGCCGGGCAGGAAGGGGACGAGGTCCTCGACCACGCAGACGGGGCCCACGCCCGGGCCGCCGCCGCCGTGCGGGATGCAGAAGGTCTTGTGCAGGTTCAGGTGGCTGACATCGCCGCCGAAGCTGCCCGGCGCGGCCAGGCCCACCAGGGCGTTCATGTTGGCGCCGTCCACGTAGACGCGGCCGCCGTGGTCATGCACCAGCTTGCACAGCTCCTTGACCTGGGTCTCGAACACGCCGTGCGTGCTGGGGTAGGTGATCATGATGCAGGCCAGGTTGGCACTGTGCTGCTCGCACTTGGCCGCCAGGTCCGCCATGTCGACGTTGCCGTTGGCATCGCAGGCGGTGACCACCACCTGCATGCCCACCATCTGCGCGCTGGCGGGGTTGGTGCCGTGGGCGCTGCTGGGAATCAGGCAGACGTTGCGGTGCGACTGGCCCCGGCTCGCATGCCAGCCCTTGATGGCCAGCAGGCCCGCGTACTCGCCCTGGCTGCCGGCATTGGGCTGCAGGCTGATGCCGGCGTAGCCCGTGGCCTGGCACAGCCAGTCGCGCAACTGCTTGTCCAGTTCCGCATAGCCCTGCTGCTGGTCGGCC
The DNA here is from genome assembly GCF_055797465.1 of Delftia sp. PX-1. Taxonomy (NCBI): domain Bacteria; kingdom Pseudomonadati; phylum Pseudomonadota; class Betaproteobacteria; order Burkholderiales; family Comamonadaceae; genus Delftia; species Delftia sp. PX-1. Next base: position 4,321,867 of record NZ_CP184763.1, on the reverse strand, counting down.
GGGGCAAAGGGGTGCACCTGGGCGAACTCGGGCCAGGTGATGGGAATCATCTCGCTGGTGGCGTTGAGCTTCATGGTGCAGGAGCCCAGCGGGATCATGCTGCGGTCCAGCGCCAGGTCCTTGTCCGACAACTGGCGGATGTAGCGCAGCATGGCGGTCTCGGAGCGGTGGGTGTTGAACACCGGGTGCGTGAGGAAGGCGCTGCTGCGGCGCAGTCCGTCGGGAATCAGCGGCTCCACGCCCTTTTCGAAGGCGGTGAAGCTGGGCAGGGCCTGGCCGTCCCGGGCGAAGATCTTCCACAGCAGCTCGACATCGGCGCGCGTGGTGGTCTCGTCCAGCGAGATGCACAGGTATTCCTTGAAATACACGCGCAGGTTGGCGCCCAGGGACACGGCACGCTCCACGATGGCCTGGGTGGCCGCGCCTGTGTGCAGGCTCAGCGTGTCGAAGCTGGGCGCCTCGCGCAGCGGCGCGCCCAGCTCGGCCAGGCCGCGCGCCAGGATGGCCGTGTACGAGGCCACGCGGCGGGCGATGCGCTCCAGGCCCTCGGGGCCGTGGTAGACGGCGTACATGCTGGCCACCACGGCGGGCAGCACCTGGGCCGTGCAAATGTTGGAGGTGGCCTTTTCGCGGCGGATGTGCTGCTCGCGCGTCTGCAGTGCCAGGCGGTAGGCGGGCTTGCCGTGCACGTCCACGCTCACACCGACCAGGCGGCCGGGCAGGGAGCGCTTGAACTCGTCGCGGCAGGCCATGAAGGCGGCGTGCGGGCCGCCGGCGCCCATGGGCATGCCAAAGCGCTGGGTGGTGCCCACCACGATGTCGGCACCCCATTCGCCGGGCGGCGTGATCAGGGTCAGCGCCAGCAGGTCGGTGGCCACGATGAAGGCGGCCTGCTTGCCATGGGCCTTGTCCACGTCGGCGCGCAGATCGTCGATGCGGCCGCTGGTGGCAGGGTACTGGGCCAGCACGGCGAAGTAGTCGCCCTCCATCAGCTGGTTCCATTCCTCCAGCGAGTTGGCCAGCAGCACCTCGATGCCCAGCGGCGCGGCGCGCGTCTGTATCACCTCGATGGTCTGGGGGTGGGCATCGCCGGCCACCACGAAACGGTTGCTCTTGCTTTTGACGGAGCGCTTGGCCAGCGTCATGGCCTCGGCGGCCGCCGTGGCCTCGTCCAGCATGGAGGCGTTGGCAATCGGCATGGCCGTCAGGTCGCAGACCATGGTCTGGAAGTTGACCAGGGCCTCCATGCGGCCTTGCGAGATCTCGGCCTGGTAGGGCGTGTAGGCCGTGTACCAGGCGGGGTTCTCCAGAATGTTGCGCAGGATGACGCCGGGCGTGTGCGTGCCGTAGTAGCCCTGGCCGATGAAGCTTTTGAGCAGCTGGTTGCGGCCTGCCAGCGCCTTGAGTTCGGCCAGCGCCTGGGCCTCGGTGGACGCTGGCGGCAGCGCCATGGGCTGGTGGCGCCGGATGGAGGGCGGGACGATGGCGTCGATCAGCGCATCGCGCGATGCCGCGCCGATGGCGCTGAGCATGTGGGCCTCGTCTTCGGGCGCGATGCCGATATGGCGGGCCACGAATTCGGTGGCGTTCTCGAGGGCGGCAAGGGGCTGGGTGGAGGACATCAGCATGGAGGGACCTGTCTCAAAAGCTGAAAAGCGCCAGGGCGGGCCCTGGCGCCCGTCCTGGCCGGAAAGTGGCGTCAGTTGCTCTGGGCAAAGGCCGTGTAGGCGGCTTCGTCGAGCAGCGCGGCCAGCTGGCCTGCGTCGCTGAGCTTGACCTTGAAGAACCAGCCTTCGCCCAGCGGGTCGCTGTTGGCCAGGGAGGGGTCGTCGCGCAGGGCCTCGTTGACTTCGACGATCTCGCCGCTGACGGGCATGTAGACATCGGCGGCGGCCTTGACGGACTCGACCACGCCGGCCACATCGCCCTGGTTGAAGCTGGTGCCCACGGCGGGCAGGTCGACGAACACCACGTCGCCCAGCGCATCCTGCGCGTGGAGGGTGATGCCGACGATGGCCGCGTCAGGGTTGGCGGCGTTGATCCACTCGTGGTCCTTGGAATACTGGATGCTCATGGCTTGCTCCGATAGAAACTGAAAAAACCTGTGAAAGGCGGTTTGAGAAAGGTCAGTGCGCACTGTAGCGGCATGCGATGGCAGGAAAAACGAATCCGCCGAACTCGATCCACGCCAAGCGCGCAGGCTGTCCTCAACCGCGGTGATAGCGGGGCGCCACGAAGGGCGTGGCCTGCACCTGCATGGGCACGGCCTTGCCGCGCACCATGGCCTGCAGGGTGGTGCCGACGGCGGCGCTGACCGGCTCCACGTACGCCAGGGCCACGGGCTGGTTCAGCGTGGGCGACAGCAGGCCGCTGGTGACCTGGCCGACCTTGCGGCCGCCGGCATCCAGCAGCTCCGTGCCTTCGCGCACGGGCACGCGCTCCAGGGCCACCAGGCCCACGCGCTTGCGCGTGAGCAGCTCGGGCGACTGCAGCTGGGCCAGCACGGTGGCCGCGCCGGGAAAGCCGCCTTCGCGCTCGCCACCTGCGCGGCGGACCTTCTGCACGGCCCAGTTCAGGGCGGCCTCGGCCGGGGTGGTGGTCGTGTCCAGATCGTTGCCGTACAGGCACAGGCCGGCTTCCAGGCGCAGCGAATTGCGCGCGCCCAGGCCCACGGGCCTGACTTCGGGCTGGGCCAGCAGGGCACGGGCAAAGGCCTCGGCGTGGCTGGCGGGCAAGGAGATCTCGAAGCCGTCCTCGCCGGTATAGCCGCTGCGCGTGATGTACAGCTCGGCCCCCTCCCAGTCGAAGTGGCCGCCCGTCATGAACACCAGGCCGGCCGTGTCGGGCAGCAGGCGCTCCATGGCGGCTGCGGCCTGCGGGCCCTGCAGCGCCAGCAGGCCCCGGTCGAATTGGGGCTCGATTTCGCAGCGCTGGCCGATGCGGGCCTGGATGTGCGCCAGGTCTTCATGCTTGCAGGCGCCGTTGACGATCAGGAACAGGTCGTCCTCGCGGCGCACGAACATCAGGTCGTCCAGAATGCCGCCCGCCTCATTGAGCAGCAGGCCGTAGCGCTGGCGGTGTTCGCCCAGTCCCAGCACGTCCATGGGCATCAGCGACTCCAGCGCGGCCCCGGCGTCGGCACCGCGCACGCTGATCTGGCCCATGTGCGAGACATCGAACAGGCCTGCCGCCTCGCGGGTGTGCAGATGCTCGGCCATCAGCCCCTGCGGGTATTGCACGGGCATGGAGTAGCCGGCAAACGGCACCATGCGCGCGCCCAGTTCCTGGTGCAGGTCGAACAGCGGGGTCCTGAGCAGATCGGTGGTGGAGGCAGCGGACAAGGAGGGCTCTCTTTCAGGCAAGGAACAAGGCATAACGCCATCCCGGTCCTCCGGGATGTGCTGCCCTGCTGTCCGCTTTACCTGAGAGATTCACCCGCACCTTCCATGCGTGGGGCTTGCTCCTTCGGTGGATGGGGCACACCGCCGTGCCCTGCATCTCTCTCCAGCTAGGAACGCCTGCGGCCGTGGCGGCAGGCGGTGCCAGTCCTTTTGCCTGAGCGTTCGGGGCGAACCCTGCGCCTTCGGCGGTGCCGCTGCCTGTGACCATTGCGGCCGGGCGGGCACTCTCTCCTGACCGGCGCATTCTAGCTGCGGCCAGCGTCCGCGCGGCTTCGGGATTTCCGCGGGCCGACTGCAACTCCATGCGCTTGCCTGCATGGATGCATTTGCAAATTGCATAACTGTCTAAAAAATCTCCTACATTGAGGTGCATCGATATATGAAATCTCGTGAGCGAGAAGGAAGAAGCGCACATGCAGCAGACGCTGGGAGACACATTGGCCTGGCCGGCACGTTACCTGCCGAACAAGGAAGCCCTGGTCGCGTGGGAGGGCGGCGAGCGCCGCGCCTGGACCTACGCCCAGCTCGATGCCGAAGTCAACCGCCACGCCCACGGCCTGGCCGAGCTGGGCATAGGCCATGGCGACGTGGTCGCAGCCTTTCTCTACAACACGCCGGCCTTTGTCTTCACCATGCTGGCGGCCGCGCGCCTGGGCGCCATCTTCAACCCCATCAACTACCGGCTGGCGGCGCAGGAGCTGGCCTTCATCCTCAAGGACGGCGCAGCGCGCGCCCTGGTCTTCGAGCACGAGGGCGGCGAGGTGGCCGCACGCGCCCAGGCCCTGCTCAAGGCCGAAGGCGGCGGCACTGGCGCAGGCATCGAGCACTGGATCTTTGCCGACGATGCCCCGGCCGACCCGCTGCCGGTCTGGGCCACGCAGCGCCTGTCCGCCCTGGCCAGGGGCCGCAGCAGCGCGCCGCCCCAGGCCCATGTGCGCGAGAGCGACCCCTGCATCCTCATGTACACCAGCGGCACCACGGGCCGGCCCAAGGGCGTGCTGCATACGCACCGCAGCAAGCTGGCGCACAACGCCCTCATGCACCAGACCATGCAGTTCACGCGCGACGACGTGGGCCTGGCCATGGCGCCGCTCAACCACACGGCCGAGCTGCACACCAGCTTTCTGCCGCGCCTGCAGGCCGGCGCCACCCAGGTGCTGCTGCGCCGCTTCGACGTGGCCGAGGCCTGGCGCCTGATCCGCGAAGAGCGCGTGAGCTTCTTCTTCGCGGCGCCCACCATGATCACCATGCTGCTGGCCGAACCCATCGCCTCGCCTGAGCAGGCGCCCGCGCTGAGGCTGGTGGAGTACGGCGGCGCCTCCATGGCGCCGCACCTGATCCGCGAATGGACGCGCAAGGTCGGCAGCGACCTGGTCCAGGTCTACGGCACCACGGAAATGGGCCCCTGCATGTCCGTCCTGCTGCCGCGCGAGCAACTCTCGCACGCGGGCTCGGCCGGGCTGCCCTCCATGGGCCATGACCTCATCGTGGCCCGCTTGCGCGAAGACAACGCCCCCACCGACCCGGCCGAGGCCTGCCTGCCCGGCGAGGTGGGCGAAATCCTCGTGCGCGGCCCCTGCATGATGGCCGGCTACCTCAACCGCCCCGACGCCAACACCCGCGCCCTGGCGCACGGCTGGTACCACACGGGCGACCTGGGCCACATCGACGACGACGGCTATCTCTGGATCCGCGACCGCATCGACTACATGATCAATTCGGGCGCCGAGAACGTCTATCCCCGCGAAGTGGAAGACGCCCTGGTCGAGCATGCCGACGTGCTCGAGGTCGCCGTCATCGGCGAGGCCGACGAGCGCTGGGGCCAGATCGTCGCCGCCCACGTGGTTGCCAAGCCGGGCGCCACACCCACGGCCGAGGCGCTGGACGCCTTCCTGGTCCATGGCGACCGCCTGGCTGCCTACAAGCGCCCGCGCCGCTACCACTTCCGCGAGGCCCTGCCCAAGACGGCCAGCGGGAAGATACAGAAGCAGTTGCTGAGGGTGGTGGTGGCAGCCTGAGGCTGCGGCCTGCACTTACTTCTGTGTTTGCCCCTGCGCAGTACAGCACTGCGCCATCGAGTTGCGCAGCCACCGATGCATGGCATCCCCCTGTTTGCGCACATGCCAGGCCTGCTGGTAGGCGAACTCGGGCAGCTCCAGCGGAGGAGTGAAGCGGCGCAGCGTTTTGTGGCGGCGCAGGTCGCCAATGGCGCGGCTGCCCACGGTCAGCACGAGGTCGGTGCCTGCCAGCACCTCCAGCGCCGCGCTCCAGTGGGGCAGGGCCAGCACCACGCGGCGGCTCAGGCCTTGGGCGGCCAGCGCCCGTTCGATCTCCTCGCTGGCGTCGGGCCGCATGGCCAGCATGACGTGCGGGCGCTGCAGCCAGTCTTGCAGTGACAGCCCGCCGCGTGCCGGCAGCACGGCTTGGTCGGCCACGCTCACGAACTGTTCCTGGAACAGATCCTGCACCTCGATGCCCTCGGGCAGGTCGGGTGCGTCGGGGAAGGGCCCCAGGGCCAGGTCCAGTTCGCCATCGGCCAGCTGGGCCAGCATCACCTCGCGCGTGGACTGGCTGATGGCCAGGTCCAGCCCGGGTGCGTGCTGGCGCAGATGCCGCATCAGCGGCGGCAGCACGATGCGCGATGCGTAGTCCGACAGCGCCAGCCGCAGCCGTCCGCGTGCGTGGGCCGGGTCGAACTCCGCCTGTGCCAGCAAGCCGTTGAGGCTGCCCAGCGCATCCGCCAGCGGTTGCACCAGGCCTTGCGCGCGTGCCGTCAGCGCCATGCGGCCGCCGCGCCGCACCAGCAACGGGTCGCCCAGGTGCTCGCGCAGCTGCGCCAGCGAATGGCTCATGGCCGGCTGGCTCTTGTGCAGCCGCAGGGCCGCGCGCGTCACATGTTTTTCAGCCAGCAGGGCATGCAGGGCCAGCAGCAGGTTGAGGTCGATCCGGCGCAGTTCATCCATGCCATGAATATAGACCGTGCACACAAATGATTTCCATCAACGTGCTGGATGCGAGAGCATGCAGGCATCGATTGACAGAAGAAAAAAGGTCTTGCCGCATGACAGGTAAAAGCACATTCACCGCCCTTGCTCCCGTGGCCCTGGCGCTGCTGGCGGGGGCTATCCTGCCATTCCAGGCTGCCAGCAATGCCCTGGTGGGCCGCCTGCTGGGCCACCCGCTGTGGGGCGCGCTGGTCTCGCTGGCCGTGAGCGTCATGGTCGTGGTGCCTGCACTGTGGGTGCTGCGCGCGCCCGCTCCGGCCATGGCCCAGGCGGCAGCAGGGCCATGGTGGCTATGGATAGGCGGTGTGCTGGGGGCCATCTATGTGGCCAGCGCGGCGGCCGTGACACCCAAGCTGGGCGCAGGCGGCTTCCTGGTCTGTGTGGTGGCGGGGCAGATCGTGGTCTCGGTGCTGGTGGACCACTTCGGCCTGATGGGCCTGGGCGCACGGCCGGTCAGTGCGACGCGCCTGGCAGGCGTGGCCTTGATCCTGGGTGGCGTGCTGCTGGTGGTGCAGGGCGGGACGGCCCGTGCAGCGGCGGCGCCATGAGCGCAGCGAGCACGCCCTGCTTCAGGGGCAAAGGCCCCGGCCTTGCCCGCGTCAGGCGGGCATGCCCGGCGGCACGGCGGCCGGCCTTGCCGCTGGCGGACATTCCTGGCGGGCATCTGCCGTGCCGGGCAGGAACCGGCCCAGCCGGATGACAAAGCAGGCCCCGCCTCCGGCAGCCGGCTGGAAGAACGCGTCGCCTGCGTGCAGCCTGGCGATGCGCCTGACCACGGACAGGCCCAGGCCATGCCCGTTGACGTGTCGGGTGGCGCTTGCGCGTTCATAGGGCTCGAAAACCTGTCCTGCCGCTTCGGGCGCAAGGCCCGGTCCCTGGTCGCTGACGGAAATCAGCAGGTCACCGGACGCATCGCAGCGGGCGGCCAGGGTGATGTCGCCCGCCTTGGCATATTTGATGGCGTTGCCGACAAGGTTGGAGATGGCGATGCGCACCAGGACAGGGTCGCATTGCCATTGCTGCGGGCCGTGTTCCAGATCCAGTTTCAGGCGATGCCGCCGGGACCAGCCGACGAGCTCTGCAGACTCCTCCAGGAGTTCATCCAATGGCGTCTGCTCCAGTTGCAGCCGGAACGCGCCCGCGTCCAGCCGGTCGTTGATCAGGCAGGTGTCCACCAGGGTCATCAGCCGGCGCGAAGCCCTGCGTATCTGCGACGCCTGCTCGATGAGGGAGTCCGCGTCCGTCGTCGGGAACGTCTGCAGCTCGGTCGCGGCGCCGTCCACGATGGTGAGCGGGGTGCGGAACTCGTGGTTGATCATGTTGAAGAACTGGCGCTGTTCCAGCCGCATCTCCCGCTCGCTGTGCAAGGCCGTCTGCAGGGCCTGCTGGGCCGTTTGCAGCTGTGCGGTGCGCTGCAGCACCTTGGACTCCAGCTCGCGCTCGGCCGCCTGGGCGCGTGACAGGGCCTGCATCCGCTCACTGCGCAGGGCGCGCTCCGCCACCCGCGTGCGGTTGGTCACCGCCATTCCCAGCAGGATGGCCTCGGAAACACGCCCGGCAAACCACAGCATCTGGGCCGATGGCAGCGCGACATCGGGCAGCAGGCCCTGGGTTCTCAGCAGGTTCAGGATGCCCAGGGCGGATGGCACGGCAAACGCCAGCGCGCCCGGCAGGTATTGCCACTGCCTTCGGACCACCAGCAGGTACAGCACGAAGACGGCGCCGAACGATGTGGACACCAGGGCCGTGAACACCACGGCACGCGAGATCTGCGCATAGCCACCCAACAGTGCCAGGCCCAGTGCGATGGCATTCAGCCAGGCCACCACGCTGAAGAGGTGCGCAGCCCAGATCCAATGGCGACGGAACTCGAACAATTGGCTGAAAAACACCGTCGCCACCACACAGAAGCTGCAGTAGGCGATGGACAGCGCATGCTGGGGCTGGTCGGCGCCGGGCAGCCACAGGCCTTCGGGCCGGTAACGGAAAGCAGCGTAGGCAAAACCGGCTGCCAGGAGCGCGGCGCAAAGAATGTAGAGCCTTTCCCTGAGCCAGCACCACAGGATCAGGCTCATCAGCGTGATGGCCAGGGCCGAGCCCATGTACGCGTAAAGCAGCATGGCGGCCGGCGCCATGCTCCTGCCGGGAAAGACCGCGATGCCCTGGGCTGCCTGGGGGTTGGGCAGCCAGCGGGTGAGCAGTGCCAGAAGCGCTGCGGCTGCCAGGGCTTGCGCCAGCCATCGCATTGCAGAATCCGTTGGCCAGTGCCTCCGGCGGCCTTCGGTGGGATTGTCTTGGGTGTGGATCAAGGGGCCGATTGGTTGATGTGGCGAGCGCCCATGCATGCCCGACGTCAGGGTCAGTGCATGGGCGTGCACGTTTGCGGGAGGCATTGTGCACCGGCCGCCGTTGCGGGAAAGCGCTGCCGGGTGTCTGCGGATGCCTGCCGGGTGCCCCAATGCAACAGGCCGCCCCACTGCGGATAAGCGGGGCGGCCTGTAACGGGTTCCTGAGGGGATCACGCATCCGGGCGCTGGCGGTAGTCGGCGGGGCTGGGTGAATGGTTTTGCTGCGCCGGTAAGCGTGCTCCCATGCAGACAAGTGTGCGCGTTTGGCCTCAGAAAATGCTGCTTTATTTCTTCAAAACAGGCGTTGCTACAGAAAATTATTCTGCGCCTGCCTGTTTTGCAGTAGATTGCCGGACATGGATACCCTCGACAGAAAGATTCTTTCCGCCCTGCAGGCCAACGCGCGCGCCAGCCTGCAGGAAATCGGCGCCGCCGTGGGCCTGAGTGCCTCGCCCTGCTGGGCACGCATCAAGAAGCTGGAAGAGGCGGGGGTGATCGAGGGCTATACCGTGCGCCTGAACCCGCTGGCGCTGGGCCTGGGCGATACGGTGCTGGTGCAGGTCACGCTGGACAGCCATTCGGACAACACGCTGGAGAAATTCGGCGAGATGCTGGCGACCATTCCCGAGGTGGTGGAGGCGCACCTGGTCTCGGGCGAGTACGACTACCTGCTGCGCGTCGTCGTCAAGGACACGCGCGACTACGAGCGCCTGCTGCGCGAGAAGCTCTACAAGATCAAGGGCATACGCCACAGCCAGTCCAGCTTTGTGCTGCGCACGCTGAAGAAGGCGGACCTGCCGCTGGGGGTCTGAAGTCCATGCCTTCTGGCCAGGCGCCGCCGCCCGCTCCCTACCGCGAACACTCCCCGCCGCCCGCCTTGCAGCCGCACTTCCAGTGCCTGTGGAGCAGCACCGTGGCCTCGGACTATGCCGGCGGCTTTCTCGTGGTGCCCGATGGCTGCGTGGACATCGTCTGCAAAGGCGGGCGGCTGCTGGCCGTGGGGCCTGACAGGGTGGCTGCGCGGCCCGCGCTCGTGCCGGGGTCCGAGGTATGGGGGGCGCGCTTCGGCCCCGGTGCGGCCAGCGCCTGGCTGGGCCTGCCCATGGACGAGATCGTGGGGCAGGCGGTGGAACTGGGCGATCTGCTGGGGCCGCGCGCGCGCGAGTGGGTGCATCGCATCAACGATGCGCAGCCGGGCGCAGGGCAGGCCGTGTTCATCCATGGACTGGTGCAAATGGGCCGCGACGCCCCGGAGCCCGACCGGCAGGCCATGCAGCTGTTCGGTGTGGCGGCTGCAGCCGGGTGGGACGCATCCGGTGTGCTGGCCGCCATGCGCGCGCAGCTGGACATGTCCGAGCGCAGCCTGCGCCGCCTGTGCCACGCGCAGTTTGGCTACGGCCCCAAGACGCTGGAGCGCGTGCTGCGCTTTCAGCGCCTGCTGGCCCTGGCACGGTCTGACCGGCAGGCAGGTCTTGCGGCCCTGGCGGCGGAGGCCGGCTATGCGGACCAGGCGCATCTGTCGCGCGAGGTGAGGGCGCTGTGCGGCATCACGCCCCGCGCTGCCCTGCAGCAACTGCTGGATTGAGCGGCCCGGCTGGCCGTTTTGTTCAAGATGCCATGCCCCTGCGTGGCCGATGATGGCGGCCTACCGACATTCAATGGAGCATCACATGGGCATCAGGGGCAACAACCACCAGATCGACAACATCGAATTCAACGTGGCCGACATCGCACGCAGCAAGGCGTTCTACGGCGAGGCCTTCGGCTGGACCTTCACAGACTACGGGCCGAGCTACACCGAGTTCAGCGACGGCCGGCTGACGGGCGGCTTCACCACGGGCGAGGAGGTGCGGCCCGGCGGCCCGCTGGTCATCCTCTACGCCGACGATCTGGCCGAGGCGCAGCGTCGCGTGCAGGCGGCCGGGGCCGTAATCAGCCGCGCGGCGTTCGCGTTCCCGGGGGGGCGCAGGTTCCACTTCACCGATCCGGACGGCTACGAGCTGGCCGTGTGGTCGGCCGATGCCTGAAAGACGACAGCCCGCATCTGCGGGCTGTTTTCATGGGGAATGGGAGGGCGTCAGTCGACGTTGGAGCCCAGCTGCATGTCCTTGTACTGCACGATGTGCGTGCCCTTGACCAGGCGGTAGCCGCCCCAGATCAGCAGGAACAACGGCAGGCCGATATAGGTGGCGACCACGCCGGTCCAGTCGATGCGGTCTGCCATGAAGGCCTCGTAGTTCTGGCCCAGCGTGATCACCATGCACAGCACGAAGGCGAAGATGGGGCCGAACGGGAACCACGATGCACGGTAGGGCAGCCGGTTCAGGTCCAGGCCCTGGGCCTCGTAGCCCTTGCGGAAGCGGTAGTGGCTGATGGCGATGCCCAGCCAGGCGATGAAGCCCGTCATGCCCGACAGATTCAGCAGCCAGATGTAGACCAGCTGGGGGCTGAAGATGTTGGTCAGAAAGCACAGCGCAGCCACGACCGTGGTGGCCAGCAGGGCCATCGTGGGCACGCCGCGCTTGTTGACGTACGAGAACATGCGCGGCGCCATGCGCTGGCGGGCCAGCGTGTAGAGCATGCGCGTGGAGGCGTACATGCCCGAGTTGCCGGCCGACAGCACCGAGGTCAGCACCACGGCGTTCATCACGGCGGCGGCCGACAGCAGGCCCGCGCGCTCGAAGACCAGGGTGAAGGGGCTGACGCTGATGTCGCCCAGGTCGTTCTTGAGCAGTTGCGGATCGGTGTAGGGGATCAGCAGGCTGATGACCAGGATGGCCAGGACGTAGAACAGCAAAATGCGCCAGAACACCTGGCGCACGGCGCGGGGCACGTTCTTGGCGGGGTTCTCGGATTCGCCAGCGGCAATGCCGATCAGCTCCGTGCCCTGGAAGGAAAAGCCCACGATCATGGCCACGCCGATCAGCGCCGAGAAACCGCCTGCAAAGGGCGCATCGCCCTGGCTCCACAGGGCAAAGTTGCCCCAGATGCCTTCAGGCGCGCCGCCCCGCACGATGCCCAGGATCATGAGCACGCCCACGCCGATGAAGAGGATGACGGTGGTCACCTTGATGGCGGCGAACCAGTACTCGGCCTCGCCGAAGCCTTTGACCGAGATGGCGTTGAGGCCGAACATGATGGCCAGGAACAGGGCGCTCCACAGCATGCCGTTGCCGTCGGGGAACCAGTAGGCCATGACCAGCTGGGCGGCCACCAGGTCCACGGCAATGGTGACGGCCCAGTTGTACCAGTAGTTCCAGCCCAGCGCGAAGCCGAAGCCTTCGTCCACGTAGCGCGCGCCGTAGGTGGCGAACGAGCCCGAGACGGGCAGGTTCGCGGCCATTTCGCCGAGGCTGGTCATGAGGAAGTAGACCATCAGGCCCACGATCATGTAGGCCAGCAGGGCGCCGCCGGGGCCGGCCTGCGAGATGGTGGCGCCCGAGGCAACGAAGAGGCCGGTGCCGATGGAGCCGCCGATGGCGATCATGGACAGATGCCGCGCCTTGAGTTCGCGCCTGAGTGCGGTGGGAGCGGCGTTCTTGGAGTTGTCTGCTGCCATGGATGTGTCGATGGTTGGATCAGATCCCGCGTGGCCGCTGGCCGGCGCGGGGGCAGGAATGCAAAACAGGTGAAAACAAAAGAGCCGCGCTGTCGCGGCCCCATCAAGGTGCATGCACCACGAAAAGGCGTGATTGTCCGAGAACGCAGCCATCGTGGAAAGGCAGCAGTTTAATCTCCCTTCACCCGCATAAGCCGATCTGAATCAGCAACCACTGTGTGTGCGGCGCCACGCCAGCTCGGCTGGCCGCTGCCGCCTCACCACTGTGTCTGCGCCAGCAGCAGTTGTGCCAGTGCCTTGATGCGCGGCGAAGCCTGGCGCGTGCGCGGGTAGACCAGGGACAGCTCGCGGGCGCGGCCTTCGTGCTGGGGCAGCAGCCGCACCAGCCTGCCCGCCTGCAGGTGCTCGCGCACCGCGAACTCCATGACCTGGGCCACGCCCAGGCCGCCCAGCGAGCCTTCCACCAGCGGGTCGCCGCTGTCGAAGGTCACGGTCTGCGGCGCCGGCCAGTCCAGCATCTCGCCGTTGCCCGCCAGGAACTGCCAGGGCACGCGCCGGCCCAGGTAGTGGTTGTAGACGGCCATGCAGCTGTGCTGCGCCAGCTCCTGCAGCGTCTGCGGCGTGCCGCGCGCCGCCAGGTAGGCGGGCGAGGCCACGGTCACCCAGCGCAGCGGCGGCAGGGCGCGGGCGATCATGCGGCTGTCTGCCAGCGGGCCGATGCGCACGGCCGCGTCAAAGCCTTCTTCCACCATGTCCACCATGCGGTCGGTGAAGCTGGTGTCGATCTGCAATTGCGGATGCTCGCGCAGCAACTGCCCCAGCAGCGGCACCAGCACGATGCGGCCCAGCATGGACGGCGCCGTCATGCGCAGCACGCCGCTGGGCGCGCAGCGCCGGTCGCTGACCAGCTGGCGCGCCTCCTCCAGCCCGGCGATCAGCGGGGCGCAGCGGTCCACCAGCGCGCAGCCGTCTGGCGTGAGCGACACGCTGCGCGTATTGCGGTGCAGCAGCCGCGTGCCCAGGTCTTTCTCCAGCTGCGCCACGGCGCGAGATATGCGGGACTGGCTGGTGCCCAGCAGGCTTGCCGCCTGGGTGAAGCTGCGGCTTTCGGCCACCTTGATGAGCAATTGAACGGCGTTGAGGTCCATGGCGATGGCAAGTTTGATTGATTCGATTTTGCATAAGAAAAATGAATATCTGATGTTTATCTTCAGAAATGCATTAATTAGGATCGCTCCCATGCTTGTGAACGACTCCCCCGCTGGCGCCCTGCGCCACCCGCGCGCCGCGCTGGCGCTGCTGTCCCTGTCCCAGTTGCTGATTGCGCTGGATGCCACCATCGTCTTCGTCGCGCTCGACGCCATGGGCCAGCAGCTGCAGATGGATGCGCACCACCTGCAATGGGTGGTCAGTGCCTACAGCGTGGCCTTTGGCGGCTGCCTGCTGCTGGGCGGGCGCTGTGCGGACCTGCTGGGCAAGCGGCGCATGTATGTGGCGGGGATGGCGCTGTTCGGCCTGGCCTCGCTGGTCGGCGGCTTCGCCTCCCAGCCCTGGCAACTGGTGCTGGGCCGCGCAGGGCAGGGCGTGGCAGGGGCGTTGCTGTTTCCGGCCACGCTGTCGCTGATCAATACCTTGTATGCGGCCGGGCCCGAGCGCAACCGCGCCCTGGCCGTGTGGAGCATGGCGTCGGCCGGCGGGCTGGCGGCCGGCGCGCTGCTGGGCGGCGTGCTCACGCAGGCGCTGGGCTGGAACTGGGTGCTGTGGGTGCTGGTGCCCGTGGCCTGGCCGTGTGCCATGGCGGCGCTGCGCTTTCTGCCGCCCTCGGCCCGTACCGGGCGTGCCGCACCGGGCCAGGGCTTTGATCTGGCCGGTTGCCTGAGCGTGACCGTGGGCAGCAGCCTGCTGGTGACGGCCCTGGTGCAAGGCCCTGAATGGGGTTTTGCCAGCGCCGCCACGCTGGGGACGCTGGCCGTGGCCATGGCGGCGCTGGTCCTGTTCTGGCGCATCGAGGCGCGCATCGCCTCGCCGCTGATGCCGCTGTCCCTGCTGCGCGTGCCCAGCCTGCGCTCGGCCATGCTGCTGACCATGATCTTCATGAGCAGCTTTGGCGTGCAGTACTACTTTCTGGCGCTGTACTTCCAGCAGATCTACGGCTGGAGCCCGCTGCAGGCCGGCCTGGCCTTCCTGCTGCCCACGGCGGTCTGCACGCTGGGCATCCGCTGGGCCGAACACTGGCTGCACCGCTCCACGCCGCGCACCGTGCTCATGGGCGGCTGGGCCGCAGGCACCCTCGGCCTGGCCTACATGGCCTGGGCACTGCCGCTGGGCGGCAGCTATGTCTGGCTGGTGCCGGGCTTTGTGGTGCTCAGCCTGGGCCAGGGCGCCAGCTGGACCGCCATGTGGGTGGTCGCCGGCCAGGGCGTGGCGGCTGCGCAGCAGGGCGTGGCCTCGGGCATTGCGGCCACGGCCCAGCAGGTGGGCGCAGCAATGGGGCTGGCCCTGCTGGTGATGGTGGCCACGGCGCCGCTGGCCGGTATCACGGCGCCCGATGCGCTGCGCGAGGCCACGGCCCGGGGGCTGCAGCAGGCCGAATGGGGTGCCGCGCTGATCGCGCTGCTGGGGTGGGTGGTGTCGGCGGCCATGCGCCGCGCACCGGCAATCCAGTCCGTGCCGGGCGCGGAGCAGCCTGCCTGCTCGCCTTGAGGTCACTGGCCCGCAGTTACCATCTGCGGCTGCTTTGCACACCCCTCACCACCAACCCACATGGCAGAAACGAGCATCTCCAGCGACTGGGTCCGGCATTCGCAGCTGGGCGCAGGCCTGGAGCGTATCGAGGCCTACTTCGGCGGGCACGGCTATGCGCCCCACAGGCACGACACCTACGCGCTGGGCCTGACGCTGTCCGGCGTGCAAAGCTTTGCCTACCGCCGCAGCCAGCGGCACAGCCTGCCGGGCGGTGCCATGGTGCTGCACCCTGACGAATTGCATGACGGCCACGCGGGCACCGAGGCAGGCTTTCGCTACCGCATGGTCTATGTGGAGCCGGCCCTGATCCAGCAGGTGCTGGGCGGCAGGCCCTTGCCTTTCGTCGAGGGAGGACTTTCGGCTGATCCCCGGCTCAAGGCTGCGCTGCTGCCCTTGCTGCAATGCCTGGACGAGGACCTTGAGCCGCTGGCACGCGACGATGCCCTCTACGACTTGGCGCTGGCCCTGGAGGCCGTGGCCGGTCGGCGCAAGCTCAGGCGTCTGCCGGACCTGGTGGCCGTGGAGCGTGCCCGCGCCTGCATCCATGATTCGCTGGAGCAGGGCGTAACCCTGGAGGCGCTGTCCCAGGCCAGCGGCCTGGACCGCTGGCGGCTGTGCCGGGATTTCCGCGCGCTCTACGGCACCAGCCCCTACCGCTACCTGAGCATGCGCCGGCTGGACACCGTGCGGCGCCTGCTGCTGGCGGGGCAGGGCGTGGCCGATGCTGCACTGCAGGCCGGCTTCTTCGACCAGAGCCACATGGCGCGCCAGTTCGCCATGGCCTATGGCGTGCCGCCCGCACGCTGGCTCAGGCGCCTGGGCGCGGCCTGAGCTGCACGATCGTGCAAGACCGCAGGGAAGGCGCTTCCTAGCATGGAGGCTTCACACGCTTTCATAAGGTCTGCCCATGACGTTCCCCGTTGAAAACCGCCCCTGCGAGGCCATCAACTTCCCCGACAAATTCAGCCGCTTCACCGGCCAGTGGAGCCCCCGCGTCGTTGCCGAAATGAACGACTACCAGTTCAAGATCGTGCGCGTGCAGGGCGAGTTCATCTGGCACTCGCATGCCGAAACGGATGAAGCCTTCCTGGTGCTGGACGGCGAGCTGCGCATCGACTTCCGTGATGGCCATGTGCTGCTGCGCCAGGGCGAGCTCTACGTGGTCCCCAAAGGCACGGAGCACAGGCCCAGCGCCGAGCGGGAAGCCCGGCTCATGCTGATCGAGCCGCGCGGCGTGCTGAACACCGGGGAGGAAGGCGGCGAGAGGACGGCGTTGAACGATGTGTGGGTTTAGCCAGCCCGTAGCCATCCCATGAACAAAGGGCGCCGCAGCGCCCCTTGTTCCCGGAAGTGCGGAGCGCTCAGCCCAGCAGCAGCGCGTCGTCTGCCAGCTTTTCGCCGCGCACTTTCTCGAACATTTGCAGCAGGTCGGGCACGTCCATGCGGGCGCGTTCCTCGCCGCTGACGTCGAGCACCACCTGGCCCTGGTGCAGCATCACCGTGCGCTCGCCCACGTCCAGCGCCTGGCGCATGCTGTGGGTGACCATCATGGTGGTGAGCTTGGCCTCGGAGACGATGCGCGCCGTCAGCTGCAGCACGAAGTCGGCCGTGCGCGGGTCGAGCGCGGCGGTGTGCTCGTCCAGCAGCAGGATGCGCGAAGGCTGCAGCGCCGCCATCAGCAGGCTCACGGCCTGGCGCTGGCCGCCAGAGAGCAGGCCGATGCGGTCGGTCAGGCGGTTTTCCAGGCCCAGGCCCAGGATGGACAGGCGCTCGCGGAAGTTGTCGCGCATCTCGGCCTTGACGGCGCGGCTCAGGCGGCGGAAGGTGCCGCGGCGCTGGGCCAGGGCCATGTTTTCCTCGATGGTCAGGTCCTCGCAGGTGCCCGCCATGGGGTCCTGGAAGACGCGGGCCACGCGTTCGGAACGTGCCCACACGGGCAGGCGCGTCATGTCCTGGCCGGCGATCTCGATGCGGCCCTTGTCCACGGACAGGTCGCCCGAGACGGCGTTCAGGAAGGTGGACTTGCCGGCGCCGTTGGAGCCGATGACGGTGACGAACTGGCCGTCGGGAATGTCCAGCGACATGCCGCGCAGCGCCCGCGTTTCGATGGGCGTGCCGGGGTTGAAGGTGATTTCGAGTTGTTGTGCGCTCAGCATGAGGGTTCTCCGGCGATCAGGACTTGCGCTGTGCAAATTTGCGCTTCAGTTGGGGGATCACCAGGGCGACGGTCACCAGCAGCGCGGTGACAAGGTTCAGATCCTGGGCCTTGAGGCCGATGAAATCGCTGTTGAGGGCCGCTGCAATGAAGAAGCGGTACACGATGGCGCCCACCACCACGGCCAGCGTGGCCCAGACGATGCGGCGCGAAGGCAGGATGGACTCGCCCACGATCACGGCAGCCAGGCCGATGACGATGGTGCCGATGCCCATGGAAATGTCCGAGCCGCCCTGGGTCTGCACGAACAGCGCGCCGGCCAGGCCGACCAGGCCGTTGGAGATCGCCATGCCCAGCAGGATCATGGCGCCGGTGTTCACGCCCTGCGAGCGTGCCATGCGGGCGTTGGAGCCCGTGGCGCGGATGGCCAGGCCCCGCTCGGTGGCGAAGAACCAGTCCAGGCCCAGCTTGGCCAGCACGACGATGACGAACAGGATCAGCGGGCGCATCACATAGTCGGCCACGCTGTCGGGCTGCAGCAGGGTGAACAGCGTGGTCTCGTTGATCAGCGGCACGTTGGGGCCGCCCATGATGCGCAGGTTGACCGAGTACAGCCCGATCATCATCAGGATGGAGGCCAGCAGGTCCATGATCTTCAGGCGCACATTGAGCCAGCCCGTGATCAGGCCCGCGACGGCGCCAGCGGCCGTGCCGGCCAGCGTGGCCAGCCAGGGATTGGTGCCCGTGGAAATCAGGATGGCGCAGACGGCGCCGCCCAGCGGAAAGCTGCCGTCCACCGTGAGGTCGGGAAAGCGCAGCAGTCTGAACGAGATGAAGACGCCCAGCGCCACCAGGCTGAAGATCAGGCCGATCTCGACGGCACCGAGCAATGAAAAGAGGGACATAGGAAGAGCGACAGGCGCGTGGGAACGGAAAACGACTTAAAAAAAGGGCAGGGCCATGTTGCCATGGCGCCTGCCACCGTGGGCGCACTGCCCGGGTTGGTCCCGGGCAGGCAAACCCCGGGTATTACTTGATCACCTGGGCGGCCGACTTGACCAGCGCGTCGGACAGCTTGACGCCCTGCTTCTCGGCGGCGCCCGGATTCACGAACAGCTCCATCTTGGTGCTGACTTCGGTCTTGAGGTCGCCGGGCTTCTCGCCCTTGAGGATGCGCACCACCATGCGGCCGGTCTGCTCGCCCAGATCGCGGTAGTTGATGCCCAGGGCAGCCACGGCGCCGCGCTTGACGGAGTCGGTGTCCGAGGCCACCAGCGGGATCTTGGCGTCCTGGCCGACCTTGACCAGCGACTCGTAGGCCGAGACCACGTTGTTGTCGGTGTTGGTATAGATCACATCGACCTTGCCGACCAGGCTGCGTGCAGCGCTGCTGACGTCCACGGAGCGGGGAGCGGCGGCTTCCACCAGGGTCATGCCCAGCTTGGGCAGCAGGGTCTTGAGTTCCTTGACGACCACGGCGGAGTTGGCCTCGCCGGGGTTGTAGACCATGCCCACGCGCTTGGCGTTGGGCACGACCTGCTTGACCAGCTCCATCTGCTTGTCCAGGGCCAGCAGGTCGGACACGCCGGTCACGTTGTTCTTGGAAGGCTCCCAGCTGGGCACCAGCTTGGCGGCCACGGGGTCGGTCACGGCGGAGAACACCACGGGCACGGTCTTGGTGGCGGCGACCACGGCCTGGGCCGAGGGCGTGGCGATGGCGACGATGGCATCAGGCTTGTCGCCGACGAACTTGCGAGCGATCTGCGCAGCCGTGCCGGTGTTGCCCTGGGCACTCTGGTACTGCCACTTGAGGTTCTTGCCGGCTTCGTAGCCTGCTTCCTTGAGCGCGGCCTGCACGCCGTCGCGCACGGCGTCGAGTGCAGGATGCTCGACGATGGCGGTCACTGCGACCGACTTCTCGTCAGCGGCGTGGGCGCCGCCCGCAATGGCGGAAATTGCCAGGGCCAGCGCGCCCAGGGGCGCCCAAGACAAGTGCTTCATACGTGTATCTCCAACGTGCTTGTGGTTGTTCCTGTTTGCTCAGCAGAAGGCCGCACAGGACGGTCGCGGCGCTTCGCGGCAAAGTCTACTGCAGCCGCCCTGTACGCCTTGGCGTTTGGACGACCCGGTTTTCACCTATAGGTTTGTATCTAAAAATTGGCATGAAATCTGCGGGGAATGCCCTAGGTGCAACTTTTTCATGCGTCTTGGACAGGTTTGGCGATGCAGGTTTGCGTCTTCAAGGGCCTGTTTTTGGCTTTGCCGTGCATTTTTATTGCGTGTGATGGCATTTCGGATGGCCTTCTATGCTTTCTGCACCGATGTTGCTTTGACGAGGCTCAAAGAAAAAGCCTGCACAAGCAGACTTGGGCAGGCTTCAGAGAAGGGCCGGTGTGGCGCGCGGATCACATGCCCGCGTAGTTCGGCCCTCCGCCGCCTTCGGGCGTGACCCAGACGATGTTCTGCGTGGGGTCCTTGATGTCGCAGGTCTTGCAGTGCACGCAGTTCTGGGCGTTGATCTGCAGGCGCTTGCCGCCCTGGGCCGTGTCGTCCACGAACTCATAGACGCCGGCCGGGCAGTAGCGCTGCTCGGGGCCTGCGTACTTGGCCAGGTTGATGGCCACGGGCACCGAGGCGTCCTTGAGCGTCAGGTGGGCGGGCTGGTCTTCGGCGTGGTTGGTGTTGCTGATGAAGACGCTGGACAGGCGGTCGAAGGTCAGCTTGCCATCGGGCTTGGGGTAGTCGATTGGCTTGCACTCGGCCGCCGGCTTCAGGTAGGCGTGGTCGGGCTTGTCGCGGTGCAGCGTCCAGGGGATGTTGCCCTTGAGCACGAACTGCTCGATGCCGTTCATCAGCGTGGCCGTGGTCAGGCCCTTCTTGAACCAGGCCTTGAAGTTGCGCGACTTGTTCAGCTCTTCGTACAGCCAGCTGTTCTCGAAGGCCTGGACATAGGCGCCCAGCTCGTCGCCCTGGCGGCCCGCGACGATGGCGTCATAGGCGGCCTCGGCGGCCAGCATGCCGGTCTTGATGGCGGCATGGCTGCCCTTGATGCGGCTGACGTTCAGGAAACCTGCGTCGCAGCCCACGAGCGCACCGCCCGGGAACACGAACTTGGGCAGGGACAGCAGGCCGCCGGCCGTGATGGCGCGCGCGCCGTAGCCCAGGCGCTTGGCCGGCTTGATGCCCTTGGACTCGTCGCCTTCCAGGTAGTAGCGGATGTTGGGATGGGTCTTCCAGCGCTGGAATTCCTCGAAGGGGCTCAGGTAGGGGTTGGCATAGTCCAGGCCCGTGATGAAGCCCAGCGTGACCTTGTTGTCGTCCAGGTGGTAGAGGAAGGCGCCGCCGTAGGTCTTGCTGTCCATGGGCCAGCCGGCCGTGTGCATCACGAAGCCGGGCTTGTGGCGTGCCGGGTCGATTTCCCACAGCTCCTTGATGCCCAGGCCGTAGCTTTGCGGGTCCTTGCCGGCGTCCAGCTGGTACTTGGCGATGATCTGCTTGCCCAGATGGCCGCGTGAGCCTTCGGCAAAGATCGTGTACTTGGCGTGCAGCTCCATGCCCAGCTGGAACTCGCCCGTGGGCTCGCCGTCCTTGCCGATGCCCATGTTGCCGGTGGCCACGCCCTTGACCGAACCGTCCTCGTTGTAGAGCACCTCGGCGGCAGCAAAGCCCGGGAAGATTTCAACGCCCAGTGCCTCGGCCTGCTCGCCCAGCCACTTGACCACGTAGCCCAGGCGAACGATGTAGTTGCCATGGTTCTGGAAGCAGGCCGGCAGCAGGAAGTTAGGCGTGCGCAGGGCGGATTTCTCGCCCAGGAAAATCATGGCGTCGTCGGTGACGGGCTGGGTCAGGGGCGCGCCCTTTTCCTTCCAGTCAGGGATCAGCTCGGTCAGCGCACGCGGGTCCATGATGGCGCCCGACAGGATGTGGGCACCGGGCTCCGAGCCCTTTTCCAGCACGACGACGGAGACATCCTGGCCTTTTTCGGCCGCCAGCTGCTTGAGGCGGATGGCCGTGGCCAGCCCGCCGGGGCCGCCGCCGACCACCACCACGTCGTATTCCATGGCTTCGCGCGGCCCGTACTGGGCCAGGATTTCTTCGTTCGTCATCGGGGTGTCTCGCTTGGATATTGAAAAACAGGATGGTCGGCAGACCGAACGTTTGTTCGGTTGCAGCGCAAAAGCCGCAATGCGGTGGATTCTATGACGTGCTTGGACCCTGCCGTTGCTGATAGGTGACAGCGCGGGAATCCGCCCTACTGCACAGTGACCGGGGGCTGCGGGGCATGGTGCCTTGCGGTGGCGCTACAACAAGGAGACTGCAGGCATGCGCATGGAGATTCCAGAATATAAAAAATGGGTTCACGAGATGCGATTCAAAGTGCGCTGGGGCGACATGGACGCCATGGGCCATGTCAACAACGCCATGTACTTCCGCTATCTGGAGACTGCCCGCATCGACTGGATGGTTGAAGCGGGCATGGCGCCTACGCCGGGCGGGCAGGGGCCGGTCATCGTCAATGCGTTCTGCAACTTCCACCAGCAGCTGGCCTATCCCGACGAAGTACTGCTCAAGATGTATGTCAGCGACCCCGGCCGCACCACCTTCGAGACCTGGGGAACCATGGAACGCGTCTCCGAACCCGGCGTGATCTGCGCGGCCGGTGGCGGCACCGTCATCTGGGTGGACTTTCCCAGGCAGAAGGCCGTCGAGCTGCCGGGCTGGGTGCGGGAGATGGTGGGCGGCACGGCTGGCCCAGGTTGACTCAGGCTCGCCCGCTGTACCAGCCGACGTGTAGCCAGCAATGGCTGGCGGGGCTGGCCCGGTCCGGACGAACAAGCCCTTTGATGCAGGGTGCGCTGGGGTTTTTGTTCTGCCGCATTGCAGATCCATCGCAGCCCTGGGTAGCCCGGCGTGGCGGCCGGGCGCGACTTACGCAGCGGCCAACCGCTCCTTTGCCAGCCGCGTGCCTGCTGCCAGCGCTTGCAGCTTGCGCCACGCCACGTCGCGGCCCATGGGTGCGAGGCCGCAGTTCGTGCAGGGGAACAGCCGCTCCTTCGGCACGAACTCCAGCGCCCGGCCGATGGTGTCGGCCACCTCTTCGGGGGTCTCGACAACGTCGCTGGCCACGTCGATCACGCCGACCATCACGTCCTTGCCGGCCAGCAGCCTCATCAGGTCGGGCGGCACGTGGGAGTGGATGCACTCCAGGCTCACCTGGTCGATGCGGCTCCTGGCCAGCGCGGGGAACACCGTCTCGTACTGGCGCCATTCATCGCCCAGGGTGCTTTTCCAGTCCGTATTGGCCTTGATCCCGTAGCCATAGCAGATATGCACGGCCGTCGTGCAGGTCAGGCCCTGCGCCGCACGTTCCAGCGCCTGCACGCCCCAGTCGGCGGCGTCCTTCATGTAGACGTTGAAAGCGGGCTCGTCGAACTGGATGATGTCCACGCCGTCGGCCTGCAGCGCCAGGGCCTCCTGGTTGAGCAGCTCGGCGAAGGCGAAGGCCATCTTCACCCTGTCGCCATAGAAGCGGTCCGCCACGGTGTCGACGATGGTCATGGGGCCGGGCAGCGTGAACTTCAGCTTCTTCCTGGTGTGCGCGCGTGCCAGTTGCGCCTCGAAGGCATGCACGCGTCCCTTCAGGCGCAGGGCCGACACCACCTGCGGCACCATCGCGTCGTAGCGGTTGTCGCGGATGCCCATCTTCACCTTGTTCTCGAAGTCGATGCCCTCGACCTGCTCCAGGAAGCCGTGCACGAAGTGCTGGCGTGACTGCTCGCCGTCGCACACGATGTCCAGGCCTGCGTCTTCCTGGGCCTTGATCCACAGCAGGGTTGCATCGGCCTTGGCCTGGCGAAGCGCATCGCCTTCGGCCTTCCACTGGGGCCAGAGCTTGTTGGTTTCAGCCAGCCAGGCGGGCTTGGGCAGGCTGCCGGCGATCGAGGTTTCGAACATCTGGGAATTCCTTCAAATCAAACAGGGGTATGGCGGGCGTGCTCCGGGACGGTTTTCCCGGCCCGCCACGGATTGGGTGCCATGGCAGGCATGGCGGCGGATGCTACAGGGCGAAATCGGCAGCCCATTGCTCAAGCACATTCTTGTACGGCTTGATGAAGTGCTGCTCTGCAAACTTGCCCTGCTTGACAGCCAACTGGCTGCGCTCTTCCCGGTCATAGACAATCTGCGTCGACGAGTAATCGTGATTCTTCAGGCTGGGTTGATAGAGCATCCCGGCTGCAGAATTCGCGTTGTAGATTTCGGGGCGATAAATCTTCTGGAAGGTCTCCATGGTGCTGATCGTGCCGATCAGCTCGATATTCGTATAGTCGTTCAGCAGGTCGCCGTGAAAGTAGAAGGCCAGTGGCGCAACGCCATTTGGAGGCATGAAGAAGCGAACCTGCATTCCCATCTTCTCGAAATACCGGTCGGTCGAGGAGAACTCGCTCTGCCGATACTCGATGCCCAGTATGGGGTGCCGGTTTCCGGTGCGCTGGTAGGTCTTGCTGGTGGACACGCTGATACAGATGACGGGCGGCTTGTCGAAGTGCTGCCTGTAGGTGCCTGAACTGGAAAATTGCCTGAACAGCTTTCCATGCAAGTCGCCAAAATCATCGGGGGTGCCGAATTCGGATCGGTTGGCGTTGTACTCCGCAAGCACAACGCTGAAATCGTAGTCGCGCACGTAGGAGGAGAAATTGTTCCCTGCGATGCCGTCTATGCGCTTGTGGTTCTTCTTGTCGAGGATGCTGGTCTTCAATATCTCGATCAACGGAAACGCACCAAGGCCGTTTCTGGCGCCAATTCCCATTTCGACCGAGATGATCTCGAGCTCCACAGAGTAGCGATCTCCCGTGGGATTGTCCCAGTGGGCCAGGTCGTTGAAGCGGTTGTCAATCATCCTCAGCGTGTTGCGCAGGTTCTGCTGCCGGCAATCGCCACGGGCCAGATTGGCAAAGTTGGTGGTAATGCGCGTGCTGTCCGATGGTTGATAGTCTTCATCGAAACGAATGCGCTTGAGATGGAAGCTGAGTTCTTGGTTCATTGTGATCTGCGACCTGATTCATGCCCTTGCCGAAAACTGCGGGCAAGCAATAGGTGCGGATGTTATGGACGGCAATCGATGAAGTAAAGTGGTCTTATCTCATGAAACCATGAGCCTGGTTCATCAAAAGCCGGCAGGCCAGAGCGCATCCCGCTCAGCGCGGTGGAGCCAGTCGGTATCCGGGCCAGTTCCGACCGCGCCGCGGTCTTCAGGCTGACTGGCGCAGCACCAGCTTGGGCCTGGCCAACAACTGCTGGCGGGGCTGGCCCGGATGGGCCATGCGTGCCAGCAGCAAGGTGGCAGCCTGTTCGCCAAGCTCGGCGGGGCGCACGTCCACCGTGCTCAGGGGGGGATGGGAATGCGCGGCATCGAACACGTTGTCGAAGCCCATGAGCGCGAAGTCTTTGCCTGCGCGCAGTCCGTTTTCGTCCAGGGCAGACAGTGCGCCAAAGGCCACCAGATCGTTGTAGCAGATGGCCGCCTTGATGGCTGGCTGCGCGGCCAGCAGGCTGCGCATGGCGTCATGCCCTCCCGTGCGCGTGGGGCTGGCGGAGAAAACCAGGTCTTCATCGAAAGCCAGGCCCGCATCGGCAAAGGCGGCCCTGCAGCCGCTCAGGCGCTGCTCCAGCATCAGGCCGTCCAGCCCTCCCAGAAAACCGATGCGGCGATGCCCGGCCGCCAGCAGGTGGCGCGTGGCCGCCATCACGCCGTGGGCGTTGTCGGCGCCTGCGAAGTCGTAGCTTCCCTCGCCCAGCGTGCGGATCATGACCACCAGGGGAATGCCCCATGACTGCAGGTCCTGCGCCAGCGAGGCCGGCGTGTCCAGCGCCGGGCACAGCGCAATGCCGGCCGCGTTGTGCTCGCGCATGGTGGTCAGCACTTTTTGCTGGCGCTCCAGGCTTTCGCTGGTGTGGGCCATGAGCGTGATGAAGCCGGCATCGGCCAGCCTGCGCTCCAGCCCCGCCAGCACCTCGGCAAAGAAGGGGTTCATCAGGTCGTTGATCACGACACCGACCATGTTGGACGACTGGCGCCGCAGCTCTCCGGCGCGGCGGTTGTAGACGTAGCCGAGCTGCGCTGCCGCTGCACGCACGCGCTCCGATGTTTCGGCCGGAATCAGGGGGCTGCCCTTGAGCACCAGCGACACCGTTGATTTGGAGACCTGGGCCGCAGCCGCCACGTCAAGGATGGTCACGGCGCGCACGGAAGGGGGCTTGTTCATCATGGTTCGGTGTTTTCCCTGGGTCGGCGCGATTGTGCTTGATCTTCTTTTGGAACGTTCCAATAATCAATTAGAACGTTCCAATAGAAATCATCAATACAGGGAGGGAGACCATGAGCGAGGTCGGTTGGGGATTGATAGGGGCCAGCACCATTGCTGCCGATCACATGATCGGTGCCATCCGCGCGCAGCGCGGGCACACGGTGGCGGCGGTCGCCAGCCGCAGTGCAAAGCGCGCGGCGCAGTTTGCTGCCGAGCAGGGCATTGCCCGCGCCTACGACTCGGTGCCCGCCATGCTGGCCGACCCGTCAGTCCAGGTGGTCTACGTCAGCTCCGACAACGAATTGCGCCACGCCCAGGCCCTTGCTGCGGCAGCGGCCGGCAAGCATGTCCTGTGCGAGAAGCCATTGGCGCTGACCGTGCAGCAGGCGCTGGACATGGTGAGGGCATGCCGGGCCGCAGGCGTGGTGCTGGGCACCAACCACCACCTGCGCAACGCGGCAACGCACCGCAGGATGCGCGAGCTGGTGCGCGATGGCGCCGTGGGCCAGCCGCTGTTTGCGCGCGTCTTCCACGCCATCGAACTGCCGCCCTCTGTGCAGGGCTGGCGGCTGGAGCGGCCCGAGGCCGGTGGCGTGATCCTCGACATCGGCGTGCATGACGTGGATGCGCTGCGCTTCATCCTGGGGGCTGAGCCGGTGGAGGCGGTGGCGCTGGAGCAGCAAGGACCGCTGTCCCGCAACGGCGTGGCGGACGGCGTGATGGCCGTGCTGCGGCTGGACAACGGCGTGCTGGCGCAACTGCATGCGGCATTCACCGTGGTGCATGCGGGAACCGGCATCGAGATCCATGGCACCTCGGGCTCGCTCATCGGGCGCGATGTGATGACGCAGCGGCCGGGCGGCGAGGTGCTGCTGCGCAATGGGGCCGGCGAGCAGGCCATTGCCGTGGAGCACCACGGTCTCTACGCGCATGGGGTGGCCACGTTCTGCGCCGCGCTGCGTGGCGAAGGCCTGCCTGCCGCCACCGGCGAGGATGGCGCGCGCTCGCTGGCGGCGGCGGTGGCCATGGCCCAGGCCTGCCGCACGGGCCGGGCCGTGCCCATAGCCAATCCCCTTGCACGGGAATGGGGGGCAGCCGCATGAGCAAGCACATCACCGCCGCACAGGCTGCAGCCTTGCTGCGCGACGGCGACATCGTCAGCGTGAGCTCGTCCAGCGGGCTGGGCTGCCCCGACAAGGTGCTGGCCGCCATTGGCGAGCGCTTCGAACGCGAGGGTGCTCCGCGCAACCTGACCACGCTGCACCCGATTGCGGCCGGCGATATGTACGGCATCAAGGGAATGGACCATCTGGCCCGGCCCGGGCTGCTGTCGCGTGTCCTGGCCGGCTCGTATCCCAGCGGCCCGTCCTCGCTGCCCATGCCTGCGATCTGGCGCATGGTGGTGGACAATCGGATCCAGGCCTACAACATCCCCAGCGGCATCCTGTTCGACATGCACCGCGAGGCGGCTGCGCGGCGCCCGGGCGTGCTGACCCAGGCGGGCATGGGCACCTTTGTCGATCCCGCACAGCAGGGCTGCGCGATGAACGAGCCGGCCAGCCGCCATCCGGTAGTGCGCCTGCAGCATTTCGACGGGCGCGACTGGCTGTTCTTTCCCGCTGTGGCGCCCGACGTGACCGTCCTGCGCGCCACCACGGCCGATGAGCGCGGCAACCTGGGCTATGAGCACGAAGGCGCGCTGCTGGGCGCGCTGGAGCAGGCGATGGCCGCACGCAACAACGGCGGCATCGTCATCGCCCAGGTCAAGCGCATCGTCAGGGCCGGCCACCTGAGGCCGCACGATGTCCGCGTCCCCTGCCATCTGGTGGACCATGTGGTGGTCGATGCCGATCAGTGGCAGACCACGCAGACGGTGTACGACCCGGCCATCAGCGGAGAGGTTGCGCAACCGCTGTCCGGCTTCGAGCCCCAGGCCTGGGGGCCCGAGAAGGTGATTGCGCGCCGCGCCGCCATGGAGCTGGCGCACGGGCATGCCGCCAACCTGGGCTTTGGCATTGCGGCCAATGTGCCGCGCATCCTGCTCGAAGAGGGCCTGCATGGCGAGGTGACCTGGGTGATAGAGCAGGGCGCCGTCGGCGGCATGCCGCTGCTGGGCTTTGCCTTTGGCTGCGCGGCCAATGCCGATGCCATCGTGGCCTCGCCCCAGCAGTTCACCTATTTCCAGGGCGGGGGCTTCGATGTGACGCTGCTGTCCTTCCTGCAGGTGGATGGCGATGGCAGCGTCAATGTCTCGCGGCTGGGGGCCAGGCCCTATCTGACGGCCGGCTGCGGCGGCTTTGTGGATATCACGGCCCATGCGCGGCGCATCGTCTTCTGCGGACTTTTCACGGCCGGCGCCAGGCTGCGCGTGGGAGACGGGCGGCTGGACATCCTCGAGGAGGGCGGCACGCGCAAGTTCGTCGGCACGGCCGAGCACATCAGCTTCAGCGGCCTGGTCGGGCGCCTGCGCGGGCAGCGGGTGCGCTATGTGACCGAGCGCTGCGTCATCGACCTCGAAGACCAGGGCCTGGTCGTGCGCGAGATCGCGCCCGGCGTGGACCTGCAGCGCGATGTGCTGGAACAGGCCGGCATGGCGCTGCAGGTGGCGCCCGACCTGCGGCGTATGGATGAGCGCCTGTTCCACGATGCGCCCTTTGGCCTGGCCCTGCAGGCCCGGGAGGTCCGCCGTGGCTGAGACCCTGGTTCAACTGGTGCGCCAGGGCCCCGTGGCCCAGGTCACGATAGACCGGCCCGCACGGCTCAACGCGCTGACCCCCTGCATGCTTGACGCACTGGAGCACATGGCGCGCGAGATCGAGGCCGATGGCGCCATCCGTGCCGTGGTGCTGACCGGCCGTGGCGACAGGGCCTTTTGCGCGGGCGCCGACATCCATGCCTGGGCCGCGCTGCAGCCGCTGGACATGTGGCGGCAGTGGGTGCGCCGTGGCCACCAGGTGTTCGACCGGTGGGCGCGGCTGCGCCAGCCCGTGATCGCGGCGCTCAACGGCCATGCGTTCGGCGGCGGGCTGGAGCTGGCCATCACCAGCGATGTGCGCATCGCCATCGATACGGCGCAGTTCGCGCTGCCAGAGGCATCGATCGCCACCTGTCCCGGCTGGTCCGGCTCGCAGCGGCTGGTGCGGCTGATCGGCCCCGGCCACGCGAAGTACCTGGCCCTGGGCGGCGTGCGGCTGTCCGCCGATCAGGCGCTGGCCTGCGGGCTGGTGCATGAACGGGTGCCGGCCAGCGAACTGGGCCTGCGCGCTGCTGCGTTGGCCCACGACATGGCAGGCCAGGCGCCCGTGGCACTGCAGCTGACCAAGCAACTGATCAATGCCGCCGCCGGCGAAGACGCACCCGCCGCGCTGGAAGCCATGGCCGCAGCCCTGGCCGCGAGCACGGCCGATGCAGCCGAAGGCCTGCGCAGCTTCAAGGAAAAGCGCGCGCCGCGCTACCTGGGCCGCTGAATCTGCGCCGACCTGCCGACCTGCCGATTCGCTGTCCCGCCCTTGCCTCACCCCTGAACCACCCAAGGAGACCGCCACCATGACTGCCGCGAACCCGCCTCCAGCCCATGCACCTGCAGTGAATGCAGGGGCCATGGCCGGCCTCGTCCACAGGCCCCCGTTCCATGGCCGGCTGCTCATCGATGGCGCCTGGGCCGATGCGGCCGACGGCGCGACGCTGGAACGCCGCTCCCCGGCCCACGGCACCGTGGCCAGCATCCATGCGCGGGCCGGGCGGGCCGATGCCGCGCGTGCCATTGCCGCAGCACGCCGCGCTGCGGACCACGGGCCCTGGCCCCGCATGAAGGGTGCGCAGCGCGCCAGCGTGCTGCGTGCCGTGGCCGAACGCCTGCTGGACCGCAGGCAGGAATTGGCGCGGATGGAGACGCTGGAGACCGGCAAGCCGCTGGCCCAGTCGCTGGACGAGGTGGGCGCGGCGGCCGACCTGTGGCACTACGCCGCCGCGCTGGCGCGCAACCTGCATGGCGACAGCTATGACACGCTGGGCGAGCAGACGCTGGGTGTGGTGCTGCGCGAGCCGCTGGGCGTGGTCGGCATCGTCACGCCCTGGAACTTTCCCCTGCTCATCGTCAGCCAGAAGCTGCCCTTTGCGCTGGCCGCCGGCTGCACGGCCGTGGTCAAGCCGGCCGAGGAAACATCGGCCACCACGCTGATGCTGGGCGAGATCCTCATGAACGCCGGCCTGCCGCCCGGTGCCGTCAACATCCTGCCAGGCGGCGGTGGCGCTGTCGGCGAGGTCCTGGCCGCGCACCCGGACATCGACATGCTGTCCTTCACGGGCTCCACGGAAACAGGCCGGAAGGTGGCCGCAGCATCGGCGCAGACGCTCAAGAAGCTGTCTCTGGAGCTGGGCGGCAAGAACCCCCAGATCGTCTTTGCCGACTGCGACTTCGAGGCGGCCGTCGATGCCACGGTGCTGGGCATGCACTTCAATGCCGGCCAGTGCTGCAACAGCGGCAGCCGCGTGCTGGTGCAGGCGGCCATCGCCGAGCGCTTCGTGGTCGCCGTGGCCGAGCGCGCTCGGCAGGTGCGCGTGGGCGATCCGCTGGACCAGGGCGTGCAGGTGGGCGCCATCACCACGCAGCGCCAGCTGGACGCCATCCTCACCCACATCGAGGCCGCGCGCCAGGCCGGCGCCCGCGTGGTGCTGGGCGGCGGCCGCATGGCGCGCCCGGGCCTGTATGTGGAGCCCACGGTGCTGGCCGGCGTGACGCCGGACATGGCCATTGCCAGGCAGGAGGTCTTCGGGCCCGTGCTCGCGGTGCTGGTCTTCGAGGACCTGGACGATGCGATCGACCTGGCCAACGCCACGCTCTACGGCCTGTCGGCCGCCGTCTGGAGCCGTGACTTCAGCACCTGCCTGGCGGCGGCGCGGCGCATCAAGGCCGGCACGGTCTGGGTCAATACCTTCCTCGAAGGCCATGCCGAGCTGCCTTTCGGCGGCTACCGCCGAAGCGGCCTGGGCCGAGAGCTGGGCCGCCGTGCCGCCGAGGACTACACCCAGGCCAAGACCCTGCACATGCACCTGGGTGCGCGCAGCCACTGGTATCTGCCCATCCACGAAGGAGACACGGCATGAAGCGGCCACTGACTGCCATGGCGCTGGCCATGGCCTTTGCCACACCGCCGGCCGCCATGGCCGGGCAGAGCGTCGAGGTCCTGCACTGGTGGACCGCTGGCGGCGAGGCCGCCGCGCTGAACCTGCTCAAGAGCGGGCTGGAAAAGCAGGGCGTGCGCTGGAACGACATGCCCGTGGCCGGTGGCGGCGGCGAGGCGGCCATGACGGCGGTGCGCGCCCGCGTGACCTCGGGCAACCCGCCCACGGCGGTGCAGATGCTGGGCTTCGACATCCTGGACTGGGGCGGCCAGGGCGTGGTCGCCGACCTGGATGCCCTGGCCGCGCGCGAGGGCTGGGACAAGAGCGTGCCGCAGGAGGTGCAGAAATTCTCGCGCTACCAGGGCCGCTGGATCGCGGCGCCGGTCAACATCCATTCGACCAACTGGCTGTGGGCCAACCGGCAGGTGCTGGCCCAGGCGGGCGTGACGGCCGAGCCAGCGAGCTTTGACGAGTTCATCGCGGCGGCGCGCAAGGTGCGCCAGGCCGGCTTCATCGCCATCGCCCATGGCGGCCAGCCCTGGCAGGAGGCCATCGTGTTCGACAGCGTGGCCCTGTCCACGGGCGGCGCCGACTACTACCGCAAGGCCTTCATCGAGCGCGATCCGGCCACCATCCGGTCGGCGACCACGCGCAAGGTATTCCAGCGCATGGCGCAGATCCGCAGCCTGGTGGACAAGGATTTTTCAGGGCGCGACTGGAACGTGGCCTCGGGCATGGTCATCGCCGGCAAGGCGGGCTTCCAGATCATGGGCGACTGGGCCAAGGGCGAGTTCCTCAACGCCGGCAAGCAGCCCGGCAAGGACTTTGCCTGCTACCGCTTCCCGGGCACCCAGGGCATGGTGGCCTTCAGTTCCGACCAGTTCGTGATGTTCAGGCTGTCCGACGCGGGCAAGGCGGCCGCTCAGCGCAAGCTGGCGGCCGCCATCATGGAGCCGGCCTTTCAGTCGGCGTTCAATGTCGTCAAGGGTGCGGCGCCTGCGCGCCTGGACGTGGCGGATACGGCCTTCGACGAATGCGGCAAAAAGGCCATCCGCGACGTGGCCGAGGCCGATGGCCGGCGCAGCATGCTGGGCTCCATTGCGCTGGGCCATGCGACGGCCGCATCGGCCAAGAACGCCATCTATGACGTGGTCACGCGCCACTTCAACGGCCAGATCGACGATGCCAGGGCCGTGGCCGAGCTGGCCTCGGCCCTGGCCGACTGATGGAGCACCCTGCCATGAAGGCCGGCTGGCTCCCCAGGCTGCTGCTCAGCCCCAGCGTGCTGCTCACGCTGGTGTGCGTGTACGGATGCATTCTGTTCACGGTCTATCTGTCGTTCACGGCATCGACCCTGCTGCCGCGCCATGAATGGGCCGGCACCGCTGCCTACACGCGGCTGCTGGGGCTGGAGAACTGGAAGATCTCGGCGAACAACCTCGCGGTGTTCGCCAGCCTCTACATCGCCATTGCCATGGCGCTGGGCCTGGTACTGGCCATCCTGATCGACCAGAAGATCCGCGCCGAGGCCGTGCTGCGCTCCATCTTCCTGTACCCCATGGCCCTGTCCTTCATCGTCACGGGAACGGCGTGGAAATGGCTGCTCGACCCCGGCGTGGGCCTGGAAAAATCCATGCACCTGCTGGGCTGGCAGGGTTTTGCGTTCGGCTGGATCAAGGACGGCGACATGGCCATCTACTGCGTGGTCATCGCCGCTGTGTGGCAGACCAGCGGCTTTGCCATGGCCCTGTTCCTGGCGGGCCTGCGCGGGGTGGACTCCGAGCAGATCCATGCGGCGCGGCTCGATGGCGCGCGCACCTGGCAGGTCTACTGGCGCATCATCCTGCCGCAATTGGGGCCGGTTTTCGTATCGGCCTTCGTGATCCTGGCGCACATGGCCATCAAGTCCTATGACCTGGTGATTGCGCTGACCAATGGCGGGCCCGGCCGCTCGACCTGGCTGCCCTCGGTGTTCATGTACCAGTACTCGTTCACCCGCAACGAGATGGCCGTGGGCGCGGCCAGCTCGGTGCTGATGCTGCTGGCCGTGGGCGCCATCGTCCTGCCCTATCTCTGGGGCGCCATGCGCAGCGCAGGAGGTCGCCATGACTGACCTGCGCACACCCTGGTCCGTGACACGGCGGCTTCAGCCCTGGCGCGTGCTGCTGTATGCGGCGCTGGTCCTGCTGGCGGCGGTCTTCCTGCTGCCGGTCTATGTGATGCTGGCCAATTCGTTCAAGCCGCTCGACGAGATCCGCAGCGGCCACCTGCTGGCGCTGCCCGGCCAGTGGACGCTGGCGCCCTGGCGCAGCGCCTGGAGCACGGCGCAGATCGGCGTGCAGGCCACGGGGCTGCGGCCGTTCTTCCTCAATTCCTTCCTGGTGGCCGTGCCATCCGTGCTGCTGTCCACGGCCCTGGGCGCGCTCAACGGCTGCATCCTGACCCAGTTCCGTTTCCGGGGGGCGGACCTGCTGTTCGGCGCCATCTTGCTGTCGGTCTTCATTCCATTCCAGATCGTGCTGATCCCCATGGCCAAGATGCTGGGGGCGCTGGGCCTGGCGGGCAGCCTCAAGGGCCTGGTCTTCGTCAACACGGTGTACGGCATAGGCTTCACCACGCTGTTCTTTCGCAACTACTACGCGGCCTTCCCGGCCGAGCTGGTGCGCTCGGCGCGCATGGATGGCGCGGGGTTCTTCGGGCTGCTGTGGCGCGTGCTGCTGCCCAACAGCCTGCCCATCGTCGTGGTGGCCGCGATATGGCAGTTCACCAGCATCTGGAACGAGTTCCTGTTCGGCGCCTCGTTCAGCGATTTCAGCTCCTACCCGCTGACCGTGGCGCTGAACAACCTGGTCAACAGCAGCACCGGCGTCAAGGAATACAACGTCCACTTCGCGGGGGCGTTCATCGCGGCCTTGCCGACGCTGGCCGTGTACCTGGTGTCGGGCCGGTTCTTCGTGCGCGGGCTGATGGCCGGCGCCGTCAAAGGCTGATGCCCAGCATCTTGCAGTGAGGCATTCCATGGCATTCCTTGATCTCGACCGCATCCACAAGCGCTTCGGCGCGGCCAGCATCCTGCAGGACATCAGCATTGCCGTGCAGGAGGGCGAATTCCTGGTCCTCGTCGGCCCGTCGGGCTGTGGCAAGAGCACGCTGATGAACATCATCGCGGGCCTGGAGCCGCCCAGCGGCGGCCGTCTGGCGCTGGGCGGCCGCGACATCACCCACGCGGCGCCGGCCGAGCGCGACATCTCCATGGTGTTCCAGTCGTATGCGCTGTACCCCAACATGACCGTGGCGGGCAACATCGGCTTTCCGCTGGAGATGCGCAAGGTGGACAAGTCGCGGCGCCTTGCGCGGGTGCAGGAGGTGTCCAGGCTGCTGCAGATAGAGCACCTGCTGGGGCGCAAGCCGCGCCAGCTGTCGGGCGGCCAGCGCCAGCGCGTGGCCATAGGGCGGGCGCTGGCGCGCGAGCCGCAGCTCTACCTGTTCGACGAGCCGCTGTCCAACCTCGATGCCCAGCTGCGCGTGGACATGCGCGCCGAGATCAAGAAGCTGCATCAGCGCCTGGGCGCCACCATCATCTATGTCACGCACGACCAGATCGAGGCCATGACCCTGGCCACGCGCATCGCCGTCATGAAGGGCGGGGTGCTGCAGCAGCTGGGCACGCCGCAGCAGGTCTACAACCGGCCGGCCAACACCTTTGTGGCGGGCTTCATGGGGTCGCCGCGCATGAACCTGCTGCCTGCGCGCGTGGGTGAGTGGGCGGGTGAGGGGCAGGGCGGTCCCTTCCTCGATATCGGCGGCCAATCCCTGCCCCTGCCCCTGCCGCAGCCGCTGGCCACCGCGCTGCAGGGCCATGCGGGCCGCGAAGTCATTGCCGGCATACGTGCCGAGGCCGTGGGCCTGGCGCCCGAAGGCGTGCCGGCCGCCCCCGGCCAGGGCCTGGCCGAGGCCCGCGTCGAACTGCTGGAGCCCACCGGATCGGACACGCTGGCCCTGCTGGAGCTCGGTGGCCATGCGTTCACCGCGCGGCTGCCGCCCGATGCGCCGTTGCGCGCCGGGGACAGGGCACGCCTGCTGATCGACCTGTCTCGGCTGGTCTGCTTCGATGCCGCCACCCAGGCGCTGATCGCATGACCGCCATGGCGCACAACGGGCTGGACTGCGATGTGCTCATCATCGGCTCGGGCGTGGGCGGCTCGGCCGTGGCCCTGCAACTGGCGGGCAGCGGTGCGAACGTATGGGTGCTGGAGCGCGGCCCGGTGCTGCCGCGCGAGGCGCAGAACTGGGACATCGAGGCCGTCTTCGCCGAAAGACGCTACCAGACCGACGAGGTCTGGTACGCCAGCGGGCGGGCGTTTCGGCCCGGCATGTTCTATTTCGTGGGCGGGCACACCAAGTTCTACGGCACGGCCATGCTGCGCTTTCGGCAGCGCGATTTCGAGGCGGTGGAGCATGAGGAGGGCATCTCGCCCGCCTGGCCGCTGCGCTATGCCGATCTCGAACCCTGGTATGCCCTGGCCGAGCAGCTGTTCGGCGTGCGCGGCCAGGGCGGCGCCGACCCCACGGAGCCGCCGCGCAGCACGGCCTATGCCCATCCCCCGGTGCCGCACGAGCCGCTGCTTTCGCGCATCGAGCAGCGCTTGCGTGCCCAGGGCCTGCGGCCGTTTCCCATGCCCTGCGCCATCGACCTGGGACCGGGCGGGCACTGCCGGCGCTGCGCAAATTGCGACGCCGTGCCCTGCATGGTGGGGGCCAAGGGCGATGCCGAAACCTGCCTGCTGCGGCCTGCGCTGGCGCACCGCAATGTGCGGCTGCACACCGGCGTGCGCGTTCAGCGCCTGCTCACCGATGCGGGCGGGCGGCGCGTCGTCGCGGCGGAGGTGGTGGACGGCGGCGTGGCGCGCCGCATCACGGCGGGGCTGTTCGTGCTCAGTGCCGGCGCCATCAACTCGGCGGCCCTGCTGCTGCGCTCGGCCAATGCGCGGCATCCGCGCGGCCTGGCCAATGGCAGCGACGTGGTGGGCCGCCACTACATGACGCACAACACCACGGCCCTGATGGCATGGCACCCGTTCAGGCGCAACCGCACGCGCTTTCCCAAGACGCTGGCGCTGCACGACTTCTATTTCGGCGACGGCGCGGGCGGCCCGCCGCTGGGCAGCCTGCAACTGCTGGGAAAGATCCGCGAGCCCATGCTGCGTGCCGCCCTGCCGGGCACCCCGAGGTGGCTGCGCAGCGCGCTGGCCGAGCGCAGTGTGGACTGGTACGCGCAAAGCGAGGACCTGCCCCACCCCAGCAGCCGCGTCACGCTGCGCGCAGACGGAGCCATCGACCTGCACTGGCACCGCACCAACCTGCGCGCCCACCAGCGTTGGGTGGCGCGCTGCGCCCAGATACTGCGCGGCACCGGCTACCCGCTGGTGCTGTCGCGCGGCTTCGGCACCGAGGTGGTGTCGCACCAGTGCGGAACGGTGCGCCTTGGGAGTGATCCGGCCACCTCGGCGCTGGACCCGCAGTGCAAGGCCTGGGAGCTGGACAACCTGTATGTGGTCGATGCTGGATTCTTCCCGTCCTCGGCCGCAGTCAACCCCGCGCTGACCGTGGCGGCCCAGGCCCTGCGCGTGGGCAGTCACCTGCGTCACCACCTTCAGGAGCTGCTGCCATGAATCCGCAATCGACGGCACGGCGCCCCGTGGCCCTGGTCACCGGCGGCAGCCAGGGCATAGGCGCCGCCATTGCGCTGCAACTGGCGCACGACGGCTTTGACGTGGCCATCACCACGCTGCAGGACGATGGTGCCAGTGACGGCGCCAGCGTCGCGCAGATCCAGGCCTGCGGCGCGCGTGCGCTGCGTGTGCGCGGCGACCTGGCCGACGTGCACGACCACGCTCGTGTACTCGATGCGGTCTGCGCCTGGGGCGGTGTGCCGTCCTGCCTGGTCAACAACGCAGGCATGGGCTCGCCGCGCCGCGGCGATCTGCTGGACATCCGCGCCGAGGACTTCGACCGGGTGATGGCCACCAACCTGCGCGGCAGCTTCTTTTTCACGCAGGCCGTGGCGCAGCGCATGCTGGCTGCGCCTTCGGGCGCTGCGCGGTCCATCGTCACCGTGTCCTCGGTCAGCGGCGAGATGGCGTCGGTGGAGCGCGGCGAGTACTGCCTGTCCAAGGCCGGCCTGGGCATGCTGACGCGCCTGTTCGCGCTGCGCCTGGCGGCGCACGGCATTGGCGTGTTCGAGCTGCGCCCCGGCATCGTCCGCACGGCCATGACGGCGGGCGCTGCCGATCGGTACGACGGCCTGATCGCTGCGGGCCTTGTGCCCATGGGCCGCTGGGGCCGGCCCGAGGACGTGGCGCAGGCCGCCAGCGCGCTGGCCAGCGGCAGGCTGGCGTTTGCGACGGGGTCGGTGCTGCATGTGGATGGCGCGCTCTCCATCGCGCGGCTGTGAGGAGGATGACCATGGACAGCTATGACTACATCATCACGGGCGCGGGCTCGGCCGGCTGCGTGCTGGCCAACCGGCTGAGCGCCGACCCCTCGGTGCGCGTGCTGCTGCTGGAGGCCGGGGGCTGGGACTCGCATCTTCTGTACCACTGGCCTGCGGGCTTTGCGCGCATGACCCGGGGCCGGGGCTCCTGGGGATGGCAGACCGTGCCGCAGCGGCATCTGAACCAGCGCGTGCTGCGCTACACGCAGGCCAAGGTCATCGGTGGCGGCTCGACCATCAACGCCCAGCTGTACACGCGCGGCGCGCCGGCAGACTATGACGACTGGGAGCGCCTGGGTGGCGCCACGGGCTGGTCCTGGCGCGACGTGCTGCCGTACTTCAAGCGTTCGGAGAACAACCAGCGCTTTGCCAACGAGTACCACGGCTACGGCGGCCCGCTGGGCGTGTCCTGCCCCGTCAGCCCGCTGCCCATCTGCGAGGCCTTCTTCCAGGCCGGCCAGGAAATGGGCATGCCCTTCAACCCCGACTTCAACGGCGCCGCGCAGCAGGGCCTGGGCTACTACCAGCTCACGCAGTGGAATGCGCGCCGTGCGTCGGCCGCCACCGGCTTCATCGATCCGGTGCGCATGCGCCGCCCCAATCTGACCATCCAGCTGCAGACCCAGGCGCTGCGCGTGCTGGTGCAGGGCCGGCGCGCGGTTGGCGTGGAGGCGGTCTCGGGCACCAGCCGCACGCCTTTCAGCGTGCACGCCAGCCGCGAAGTCATCGTCTGCTCGGGCGCCATAGGCTCGCCCAGGCTGCTGATGCACTCCGGCATAGGCCCTGCCGACCATCTGCGCAGCGTGGGGCTTGCGCCTGTGCATGACCTCCCTGGTGTCGGCTCCAACCTGCAGGACCACCTGGACCTGTTCGTGATCGCCGAATGCACGGGCGACCACACCTACGACAAATACCGGCGCCCCTGGCACGCGGCCTGGGCGGGCCTGCAGTACCTGCTGCTCAAGAAAGGGCCGGCCGCCTCCAGCCTCTTCGAGACAGGGGGCTTCTGGTATGCCGACCCCGATGCGCTCGCGCGCTCGCCCGACATCCAGTTCCATCTGGGGCTGGGCTCGGGCATAGAAGCCGGAATGACCGGGCTGGAGAACGCGGGCGTGACGCTGAACACGGCCTACCTGCGCCCCCGCTCGCGTGGCACGGTCCGGCTCGCGGATGCAGACCCGGCGTCGGCGCCCTTGATCGATCCCAACTACTGGGCCGACCCCCATGACCGGGCCATGTCCATCAAGGGCCTGCGCCTTGCGCGCAAGCTGCTGTGCCAGCCAGCGCTGCGGCGCTACGTGCACGGCGAGGTATTGCCGGGCGGACATCGGGACAGCGATGCCGAGCTGTCTGACTACGCCTGCGCCCATGCCAAGACCGACCACCATCCCGTGGGCACCTGCCGCATGGGCCCCGAGCACGACCCGTACAGCGTGGTGACGCCGCAACTGCAGCTCATCGGCATGGAGGGGCTGCGCGTGGCCGATGCGTCCGTGATGCCCTTCATCCCCTCGTGCAACACCAACGCTCCCACCATCATGGTGGCCGAGAAGGCTGCCGACCACATCCTCGGCCGACTGGCTTGAGGCAGGAGACCCCCATGCAGATCCTCCTTCCCCGAAGCGACGGCCGTCTCGTGCCACTGGCCATGAAGGCCAGTCCCATCGCTCCCGCGGGCCCGGCCCCTGCCTTCAACCGCAGCGTCTACGCAGCGGCCCATGTGGTGATCGACCCGTTGGCAACCACGCATCCCTGGGATAGCCCGCCTGCCATCGATTGGGAGGCGACGCTGGCCTTCCGCGAGCATCTGTACCGCCTGGGCTTCAAGGTCGCCGAAGCCATGGACACGGCCCAGCGCGGCATGGGCCTGGACTGGCCATCGGCACGCGAACTCATCCAGCGCAGCGCGCGCCATGCGCGGGCAGTGGGCGGCCAGCTGGCCTGCGGCGCGGGCACCGACCAGCTGGCGGCGCAACCCGGGGTCACGCTGGCACAGGTCGAGGGGGCCTACCGCGAGCAGATGGACGTGGTGCAGGCCGAAGGCTGCCCCGTGGTCCTCATGGCCAGCCGCGCCCTGGTCCAGGCCGCGCGCGGCCCGCAGGACTATCTGCAACTCTATGACCGGCTGCTGGACGCTGCCGACCAGCCCGTGGTGCTGCACTGGCTGGGCGAGATGTTCGACCCTGCGCTGCGCGGCTACTGGGGCAGTACGGACCTGGCGCAGGCCCTTGATACCGTCGCCGCGCTGATCGCAGCGAAGGCGTCCAAGGTCGAAGGCATCAAGGTATCGCTGCTCGATGCGCAATGGGAGAGGGCGCTGCGCCGCAGGCTGCCTGCGGGCGTGAAGATGTACACGGGTGACGATTTCCACTACGCCGAACTCATGGCCGGCGATGGGACGGCAGCCGGTGAGGGCGGCCACTCCCACGGCCTGCTGGGCATCTTCGACCCCATCGCCCCGGTGGCGGCCGTGGCGCTGGCCGAACTGGCCCAGGGCCGCAGCGGGCGCTTCCGGGAACTGCTGGATCCCACGGTGGCGCTGTCGCGCGAGATTTTTTGCGCGCCCACGCGGCATTACAAGGCAGGCATCGTGTTCCTGGCCTGGCTCAATGGCCACCAGAAGCACTTCTCCATGGCCGGCGGAATGCAGTCTGCACGCGGGGCCGTGCACTTTGCCAAGGTGTTCGAGCTGGCCGATGCCTGCGGTGCGCTGGCCGACCCGGAACGGGCCAGCGCGCGCATGAAAAGCTATCTGTCGGTGGCCTGTGGCGTCGAGGCTTGAAGCAGGATTGCCCGGATCTTGCCCGTCTTCTCCAGGCCGGCTGCTCACACCGCACTCACTCCACGCTCACACCAGGCTCACACCAGGCTCAGGGATTCATCGCATCCTGGCTGCAGCATCGGCTGCAGCCCGAGCATCAGATCAAGGTTCTGCACCGCCGCGCCGGCGGCGCCCTTGCCCAGGTTGTCGAACACGGCGGTCAGCAGCACCTGCTCTTCCTGCGGCTGTCCGAACACCGCGAGCCGCATCCGGTTGCTGCCATTGAGCGCGCGCGGATCGAGCCGCTGCGCGTCGGCGTCCTCCTCCAGGGGTTGCAGCTCGATGCACGGCTGGCCCTGGTACCGCGCCTGAAGCGCAGCGTGCAGGCTGCGGGCGGTCACACCAGCGGGCAGCAGCCGCAGATGCAGGGCGATGGTCAGCACGATGCCTTGCCGGTAGTGGCTATAGGCCGGCACGAACACCGGCGCATGGGCCAGGCCGGCATGCTGCTGGATCTCGGGCACGTGCTTGTGGTGCAGACCCAGGCCATAGACCTGCAGGGGCACGGCAGTCGCGGCGGCAGCGCCCTCATGGTCCAGCAGTCCTGCGCGGCCCCGTCCCGAATAGCCCGATACCGCGTGAATGGCCAGCGGGTAGTCGGGCGGCAGCAGGCCCGCGTCGATCAAGGGCCTGAGCAGCGCCAGCGCACCTGTCGGATAGCAGCCGGGATTGCTGACGCGCCGGGCATGGGCGATGCGTTCAGCCTGGCCTGCCTCCAGTTCCGGCAGGCCGTAGACCCAGCCCGGCGCGGTGCGATGCGCAGAACTCGCATCGATCACGCGCACGCCGGGCCGGCGCACCAGCGCCACCGCCTCGCGCGCAGCCTCGTCCGGCAGGCACAGCAAGGCGATGTCGCAGTCGTTGAGCACCTCGGCGCGGTGCGCCGTGCTTTTGCGCTGGTCGGCCGGCAGTTGCAGCAGGCGCAGGTCGGTCCGATCCGCCAGCCATTCGCGCACCTGCAGGCCGGTGGTGCCCTGGTCGCCATCGATGAAAACAAGAGAGGTCATGGGTTGCTCCGATTGGGTGTGGAGCGCATGGTGCAGCGCCTGCCGCATGCAGGCCAGTTGAATCTGACAAACTACGGATTCATGATTCCTGAATTGCTGGCAACCTGGGGCACCGCACCATGCGCGAAATCAATCTGGACCGTCTGCGCACCTTGCTGACGGTGGCCGACCTGGGCTCGTTCGCCGCCGCCGCCAAGGTGCTGCACCTGGCGCCGCCCACGGTGACGCTGCATGTGGCGCAGCTCGAAGAACGTCTGGGAACTCGTCTATTGCACCGCGCACCGGCCGGCGTCACCGCCACATCGGCCGGCAGCCTGCTGATAGACAAGGCGCGCCAGCTCCTGGCCGAGGCCGACGATCTCCTGCAGACCGTGCAGCGCCAGATCGCCACGCGCGGCGGCCGCGTGCGCCTGGGCGCCTCCACCGGCGCACTCGCGCACCTCTTGCCCCAGGCACTGGAAACCCTGGCCGCCCGGCATCCCGAGATCGACGTGCAAGTGGCGGTGATGACCAGCGAGGAAGCCCTGGCGCGCCTGGCGGCCGGCAGCCTGGACATCGGCATCGTTGCCTTGCCGCAGCCTGTGCTGCGCGGGCTGCAGGTGCAGGCCTGGCGCCAGGACCCGGTGCTGGCCTTCATCCCGGCCGCCTGGAAGCCGCCGCGGCACGTCACGCCCGCGTGGCTTGCGGCCCGCCCGCTGATCGCCAACGACCGTGGCACCCGGCTGTCGCGCCAGACCGCGGAATGGTTTGCCGCAGGCGGCGCCCGGCCGCAGGCACGCATCGAGCTGAACTACAACGACGCAATGAAGAGCCTGGTGGCAGCGGGCTACGGCGCCGCGCTGCTGCCCCACGAGGCCGGCGCACCGCAGCCTGACCCCCGCATCACCACGCGACCCCTGCGGCCAGCACTGTCAAGGGCGTTGGGCATCGCGCATCGCAAAAGGCCGGATGACGACGCGACGACGGTGACGATTGAGGTTTTGATGGGGATGCGGGGGCGTTGACTTTGCTGATTGATGCCTGATTGACAGCAGGAATCAATAGAGCCGATGAGCGGACTGGAATAAACCTCGGCTTCATCCCAGTCCGTTTCGGTGCCTTGTTGATGCGATGGCACCATCACCGGCTTGACACTACGCTGGAATGAAAACGCCTATCGCGTCAACATTTGTGCCGGAACGACCAAAGAATCCACCCGCTGCTTCAGCAGGAATGGGGCCGAAGGGTTTCCCTCCGTCGCCTCCGTAGGGGCCGTAGGACTTCTTGTTGGTGGTAATGGTCAGGGAATCAATTCGACTCCCGCTTCGCCCTTGTATCGTAACGATGTGCTCGTTGCTGCCAAACTCGATCACAGTTTCTTCGCCGCCACCGCCACCATGGCGTGCACCAGTGAGCTGTGTTCCGTCTGTCAGAAGCCATGTGGTTTGGATGGCATCGACTCTGGCTCCGTGCCTGATCGAAATCCTCACAATTCGAACCACTTGGGTCAGATCATCGGAAAATTCATCTCCACCCTGACCGCCGACTTGTTGACTTTTCTTGTAAGACATATAAATCTCCGTTGTCAATCGCCCTTGGTTTTTTGGCTTCTACGGGGCGATGTTCATAGAAGCGTAAGGCTCGAAAGCCAGAAGCTGGATTCAATGATTGGCCGAATGGCGACAATGGCCGTAGTGCGCTTCCAGTGCAGATGAGGTGCGGTCGACAAGAGCACGCTCTGACGTTCATTGACCAAACGATCCCTCCGAAATGCGCGAAGTCAACACGATTTGATTTCTGGATCTCAATAGCGGTACATCCGGTTTTTCGTCCTGTCATTGCGATCGCCATGGCAATATTTGCCACTGCCATCATCAGAGGTCTTCAGGCCATTCATTGCTGGCGTTTCATTCTGTCACATTGAATAAGCGGCGTCCATCGGAAGTTGGCAATTCAATCATTGGATTGAGAATGGCTTCTTCTTTTCAATGGTGGTGGTGCATTCTGATTGCATCAAATAGCTGCTGTACACACATTGCTGCCATTGCTCTCATTGCTCTCATTGCACCCATTGCAGCAATTGATGGCGGTGTGCGGTGGCAGTCTTGATAAAGCCGACAAGTTCGGACCACAGATGAGCAACCGCAAAGAGGCAAGTCCGCCATCGCGGCTCATGCACAGGCGCTGCCGACCCGAACCGGGCCTTCACCAGGTGCACCAAAGCAGGCCGCAGTGTCCAGGCTCCAGGCTCCCCGACATGATGGAAGTGCCGGGTTTCTTCAGACAGCCAGCGAGCCGGCAGGGGGCTTCGACCTGATATCAGGGACCTGCAGTTTTGCCGCTTGACCTTCAACTCAAGTTGAAGCTTAAGCTCCTTATCCTCTCATCACACAAGATGCTGCAAGGATCGATATGCAAACCATTTTGGGCGCCAATGGCCAGATCGCTGTGGAGCTGGCGCGCGAGCTCCACCGCAACTACACGCAGAACCTGCGCCTGGTCAGCCGCAAGCCGCGCAAGGTGAACGATACGGACGAGCTGGTGTCCGCAGACCTGATGAATTCCGCGCAAACCCTGGAGGCCGTGCGTGGCAGTGATGTCGTGTACTTCACCGCCGGCCTGCCACCAGACACCGAGTTATGGGAGGGGCAATTTCCTGCCATGCTGCGCAACGCGCTCGATGCCACGCGGGCAGCGGGGGCCAAGTTTGTCTACTTCGACAACACCTACATGTACCCGCAAACCGCGCAGCGGCAGACCGAGG
This sequence comes from Delftia sp. PX-1, assembly GCF_055797465.1. Classification (NCBI taxonomy): domain Bacteria; kingdom Pseudomonadati; phylum Pseudomonadota; class Betaproteobacteria; order Burkholderiales; family Comamonadaceae; genus Delftia; species Delftia sp. PX-1. The sequence continues at coordinate 4,278,160 of NZ_CP184763.1, read as the reverse complement.
AAACCGCCTTTGCCCCGGTGGGCCGCAAGGGGCGCGTGCGCGCCTTGATGGCCGAGATGGTGCTGGCCGAGATGCAGCGCGGCGATATCCCCGTCGCCATTGCCCGCGCGCCAGAGTTCTACGGCCCCGGCAAAACCCAAAGCATCACCAACACCCTGGTGATCGGCCCGCTCAAGGCGGGCCAGAAGGCCAAAGTGCCGGTGCGTGACGACAAGCTGCGCACCCTGATCTGGACGCCCGATGCAAGCCGCGCCATGGCAGCCATTGGCAATGCGCAAGATGCGTATGGCCAGACCTGGCATCTGCCTTGCTGGGACGAGCGGCTGACCTATCAGGCCTTTGTGAACCTGGCGGCTGCAACCTTTGAGGTTGAGCCGCGCTACAAGGTACTGAGCCACCTGGCCATGGTGGTTGCTGGCTGGGTCTCCAAGCCCGTGCGCGAACTGCGTGAACTGCTGCCACGCTACGCGCACGACAATGTGTTTGATTCGTCCAAGTTCAAGCGCCGCTTTCCCGACTTTGCTGTCACCAGCTACGCACAGGGCCTCAAGCACATCGCGCAGGAGTCATCATGAGCACGCCACGTATCTTGCATGTCGTCACCAATGTCGCTCATTACGACGACCCTGCGCACGCCACAGGGCTGTGGCTGTCGGAGCTGACCCATGCCTGGGATGTGTTTGCTGCGCAAGGGTATCTGCAGCAACTGGTGAGCCCGCTGGGTGGCGCCGTACCGCTGGAGCCGCGCGCACTCCAATGGCCGCACTTCGATGCTTCGGCCAAAGCCTGGCTCGATGATCCCGCGCGCATGGCCCTGCTGGCGAACACTGCGGCACCTGCCGATATCGATGCGAACGATTTCGATGCCATCTACTTCACCGGAGGGCATGCGGTGATGTGGGATTTTCCCGATAGTGCGGGGCTGCAGCGCATCACACGCAGCATCTGGGAGCGAAGTGGCATCGTTGCATCGGTTTGCCACGGCTACTGCGGCCTGCTCAATACGCAGCTCAGCGACGGCTCTTTGCTGGTCGCGGGCAAACGGGTCACGGGTTTTTCATGGACGGAAGAAATCCTGGCCGGAGTGGCCCGGTCCATGCCCTACAACGCCGAGCAGGAGATGAAGATGCGCGGTGCGCGCTATCAGAAAGCCTTGCTGCCTTTTATGTCGTATGTGGTGGCCGAGGGCCGCCTCATCACCGGGCAAAACCCGGGGTCGGCCAAAGCGACTGCCAAGCAGGTGGTGCAGGCTTTGGCAAGGCGCTAGGGCCACGTTCCAAACTGGCGCAGGCCTATGCCGCGCTTGCCCGCTTCTTGTGTCCGGTGCGCATGAGCTTGCCCATTTTTTCTTCGGCCGCTGCTTCAGAGGCCAGGGATTCGGATTGCTGGGCCAGTACATGGGAGAGCACGCGGCGTGCGTTGTCATGGCAATCCATGTTGTCTGGCCGCGCTTCAATATCGGACAACAAAGCCTGCAACTGCTTTTTGCTGGTTTGCAGCTTTTTCTCCATGGCCTTGATATCGGCAATTTTTTGGCGCAGCGCGCCCACGACGGCCTCATGGTCCCAGCCTTGCAGGCCGGGCGGCAAGAGTGCACGAATTTCATCCAGGCTGAAGCCCACCCCTTGCGCAATCGCAATCAGCTCCAGCATCTGCACCATCTCAGGCGGATAGCTGCGGTAGCCATTCGCGCCACGCTCAGCCGCTTGCAGCAGGCCGCTTTGCTCATAAAAACGAATGCGTGATGTGGACAGGCCTGTGCGTTTGCTCAGTTCGCCAATGTTCATACGTGACCTCGGCAGGGATGCCTTGACCTTCAACAAGACTTGAAGCTTATCGTACTCGCAAGCCCTTCGCTCCAGCGGCAATTTGCGGCGAGCGCGACGTGCAAGCGAGGCAACCTGACGCAGCTCGGTCAGCCACTGACCAGCCTGCACGCCTGCTTTGACTGCCGTGGCTACCGTATCTGCCGGGTGTCATGGCCCCGTGGAAGCCGCCGCTTGCGCAATAGACCCCTGCGCGCGAACTGTATGGATCGACAGTAGAATTTCGGGCTCGATAGTTTCCACAAGGGAAGGGTCTGGACATGTCCGCAGAACTCGAACAAGAAGTCGTCTCAATCTTCGAAGACCGCCTTTGGCATCACAACGGCTGGGAGGCCCGCGTCATCAAGAATGAAGACGACGATGGCTGGGCCGTTGCCATGACCCAGGACGGCCAGGCGGAGCCAAGCCTGGTCGGCCCGTGGACCATGGGCCGCGACAAGAAAAATCCCAAGCCGCTGGACGTTTCCGCCTTTAACACGCTGGTGAAGACGGCGCACGAGGTGATGCGCCGGCATGAGCAGCATCTGGCAGCGCAGTTGCACAAGGATGTGCAGATCGTGGTGGGCGGGTCACGCGTGACCGTCTCTCTGGATATCGAGCCCGATGAGGACAATCCCAGCGCCACGCTCACCGCCACTGCCGCCGACGGCAGCGAGCTGGCCAAGGTGGGAGTCAGGCCGGACCATCAGCTCACCCGGACCTCTGCGCAAGCGTGGGCAGAGACAGGCTACCCCCGTCCCAGCGAGGACTGAGCCGCGGGCAAGGCCGGGGAATCGGGGGGGGGGGCTGTTTCACAGCTGCCTTCCAAGGCGGATATGCGGCTTTGCGGCTTTGCCACACGCTCTAGATGTGCAGCATGGCCAGCCCGCCCACGCCAAGGCCCAGCGCTGCCACGCCGAGCATGGCGTATTCCAGCCATTTCTTCTTGGTCAGCAGCGCGATGGCTGCAAGGGCAATGGCGACCTGCAGCGCGGTGGTGGCCTGCGCCCAGCGGTGATGCAGGTGCATCTGCATCTCTGACTTCTCGTCCCATTGCCGGGCCTCGGCTTCCAGGCGGTCGGCATCGCGCTTGATGTCGTCCTTTTCCTTTTCGTAGCGCTCCACCTTGGCCTGGTAGGCCGCCCGCCTGTCCTCCGTGGTCGCCAGATCACGCGCGAACTCGGACAGCGATTGCTTGGTGCTCTTGGCCTGGAAGAAGGCCCACTGGTTGGCCGCTTCGGTCTTCTTGATGGCTGCGTCGTTCTTGTACAGCCCGGCATTGGCCTGGGTGGCGCCGCCCATGTACGCGAAGATGGCGCCCACCGTGGCGATGACTGCCGTGCACATGGCGATCTGGTTGGTCAGGCTGCCGCCGCCGATGCCGTGATGGGCGGTTTGTCCATGCTCGCCCTGGGCAGCATGTTCGAGTTCGTGATCGTGTGGGCCGTGGACGTGAAAGCCGCCGGAAGACATAGGTGCCAATTCCTTGATGCAATGGGGTGGCGCATTATGGGGCCGGCCTGGCGGCAATCCAGGGCTCCAGAATGTGCGGGGCGCATGGCCCGCTTGGAGGTCAGCGCCTTGGCTGACGGCCTGCAGATGGGGGAGTGGGATCAGGCGGCAGTCGCGCGGTGCGGCAGCGCTGCGAGCAGTATTTGACCTCGTCCCAATCACGTGCCCATTTTTTGCGCCATGTGAACGCAAGACCGCAGCACGCACACAGCTTGGAGGGAAGGTGGGGCTTCTTGTGCATGGCGCGGGCGTTCCTGCAGTTCAGCGCGTCAGCGTGGCCAGGGCGCGCCGGGCCAGCGCCCGTCCGCTGAGCCAGGCGCCTTCGACGCCTGCGCCGCACATCCAGTCGCCGCACAGGCCCAGGCCCGCAGGCGCGTCCCACCAGCAGCGGTTGACCAGGTGGGGTGCCGGCAGCGCATAGCGCCAGCGGTGGGCAGTGACGCGCAGGCCGCCTGGCAGAGAGTCGGACAGAGAGCCGGCCAGGGCCTCGAATGCCTGCAGCAGTTGCCCGGCCACGGATTCAGCGTCCGACTCGATGTGATCCTGGCTCCACCGTGCACTGGCATGCAGTACCCAGGTCTGCTGCCCTTGTTGCCCTTGCCGTCCTGGCTTGGCGCTGTCGCGTGCCACCCAGCACAGCGGGCCATCCGTGATTTCTGCCGCATCCCAGTCCAGCGGCAGGGGGGCGTCGGTGCGCAGCATGGCCACCCAGCAAGGCTGCATGCGTGCGCTGGCGGCCAGTGCCGCAGCATAGGGCGAGACCGGCTCCAGCAAGGCTGCCGCCTGCGGTGCAGGCACTGCCAGCACCAGGGCGCAGTATTCCGGCCCCATCTGCCCTTGTTCGGCACAGTGCACTGTCCAGCGGGCAGGCCCGTGCTGCAAATGCTGCACCGTGGCCTGCAGGTGCAGCCGTACGCCATGCCCCTGCTGTCCAAGCCGCTGGACAAGAAACGCTGCGGGAGAGGTCATGCGCGGCACGCCCACCCAGCGGTCGGGGCCTGCCTCTGCGGGCACCGCGTCTGTGCCCTGCAGGCGCACTGCGCGCGGACGCCAGGCGGCGACAACGCCGTGCTGCTCCCACTGGCGCACCTCCTGCACAAACTCCGGGTCCTGGGCTGCAAACGATGGGGCGCCGTGATCGCACTGCCACGCACCCTGCGGATCCTGCGCGCGCCGTGTGCTCATGCGCCCGGATGGGCCTCGGCTTTTCTCGAAGATATCCACGCGGCAGCCAGCCTCGGCCAGCAACTGTGCGCAGGCCAAACCCGCCATTCCTGCGCCGATCACCGCGACGGGGGGCAGGCTGTTCACAAGGCCTCCTGGCTGCGCGCTTCCTGGTGCCGATCATGGCTGACCCAGATCAGCGCGCCGGTATCGACGCCCAGTTCCGCGGCCTTGGCGACGATGGATTGCAGCGTCCGCGGGGGCAGCTTCGGCTCCCTGGCCAGTATCCAGCAGTACTGCGTGTCCGGCCCGAGGACCAGCGCCCAGCGGTAGTCAGGGTCCAGGGCGGCCACATGGTAGCCGCCGTAGAACGGACCGAAGAAGGAGACCTTGAGCGAAGCCGTGTCCGGCTTGCCCGTGAACAAGGCCTTGCCGACGGCGCGCTGCCACTGGCCCCGGGGCACGGAAAAACCCCGGTTCACCACCTTCACGCTGCCGTCTGCCTGCGGCGTGTACTCGGCGGTCACATCGGTCATGCCCCGCTCGAAACCATGGTCCAGCCGTGCCAGTTCGTACCACAGGCCCTGGTAGCGCTGCAGGTCGAACGGTGAGACGGGCGTGACCGAGCCTGGCGGGCGCATGCTGGCGCAACCGCTGGCCAGCAGGCCGGCGCCAAGGGTCGCTGCCAGCAGGGTGCGCCGCCTGGCGATGAAGACGGGGCGGGGGGCGGGAAAGTTCATGCGTATGTCCTTGATGTTCTTGTCGTCTGCCGCCATCGGGCGACCAGCGGTTGCAGATCCGTGAGATGGCGCACCGGCGTGATGCCCGTGACAGGGTTGGAATAGAGCGCCGGGCATGCTCCACCGGCCCACAACTCGATGGCCGGCGGCAGGTGGCTGCGCAGCTCGCCCAGGCAAGCCTGCGCCATCGCTCCGTTGTGCGCGCTGCTGAAGCTCAGCCCCACGATGTCGGCGCGATGCGCCCGCGCGGCCTGTGCCACGTCGCCGATGGGCGTCTGGGTGCCCAGCGATACGCAGTTGCAGCCTTCCAGGGCCAGCAGGGCTTCGACCATGAGCAGGCCCAGTCCATGCATCTCCTGCGGCAGCGTGGTCAGCAACACCTTGGGCGCGGGCGGCGGGGAAGGCGGGATGAGCGAGGCGATCGCCTGCCTCAAGACGCCGGTGAGCACCTCGGTGTACAGGTGCTCTTCGAACACTTCAAAACGCCCCTGTGCCCAGAATTCACCGACCGCCGTGGTCAGCGGGGCCACGAGCGTGGTCACGAAACCGGCCAGGCCCATGCGCGACTGGGCCAGGCTCAGGCAATGCCTGAGCTGGGCGGGATCATGTGCGGCAATGGCGTTGAGCATGGGTGCGAAGCGTTCAGAGTCTGCTGCATTTTCTGAATTTGTCCTGGACAAATCCATGGCTGGCGAGGTGTCGGCGCGGGCCAGCAGCGCCTGCAGGCCGTCCAGGTCCACCCCCATCAGCTTGCTGGGGCGCAGCCCCGTATCCATGAGCCGCCGGATCAGGGTCAGTTGTCGAACCTGGTCTGCCGGGTAGCGGCGATCGCCTGCCGAATCCCGTTCAGGCCTTGGAAAGCCGTAGCGTCTTTCCCAGACACGCAGGGTGTCCTTGGCAAGTCCGGTCTCGCGTTCGACGGCCGAGATGGGCAGCCCGGGGCCAGGCGCCAAAGGCAGGGGGTCAGAAAGTGGCGTCATTGATCTGAAGGGAACAAAACGTCCGGCCGTGGCCGGGATGTTTTGAGGGATTTTGCAAATTGTCTAGGACAAAAATATGTTTTGTCCAATATATTACATAGAGAAACAAAGCACGGGCCCGCTGGCCGCCACCCGGCAGCCGCTGGCGCGAGTGCTTTGTAGATCCCGGCCAGGAGATGACGGCCCCAGGCGCAGGCGAGGCTTGACATCGTGATCGCCGCGCCCGTGTGCAGTCTTTCCGGCCACGCAGTCCGTACCGATGATCATCATGAATTTGTCCAACTGGCCACTGGCCCGCCGTCTCGCAGCTGCCTTCGCATGCGTCATCGCCATTTTTCTTCTTGTCATCGCGCTGGCCGTTAGCAGCCAGTCCCGGCTCAAGGAGGCCCAGCAATGGAACGAGCACACCTTCAAGGTGATGTCCCAGGGACAGCGCATGCTCACGGGCATGGTCAACATGGAGACGGCCTCGCGGGGCTATCTCCTGTCGGGCGACTCCCGTTTTCTGGCCCCCTGGGATGAAGGACTCAAGGAGTTCGAGGCCTCCTGGCAGGAGGCCGTACGCCTGACCGAGGACAACCCCGCACAGCAGCGCCGGCTCGACGGTATCCGGCTGCGCCACCGTGAATTCGTGCAGGCGGTGCAGCCGCTGCAGGCGCTGCGGCGGCAAGTTCAGGATGGCACGGCGACGGTCGAGGATCTGGTTCGCGAGTTCTCCCTGGGGCGCGAGAAGGCGGCCATGGATGGGCTGCGCGCACTGCAGGCGGACCTGGTGCGGGAGGAGGAGCAGCTCATGGCCGAGCGCCTGACGCGCACCGAGTCGCTGGCGGCAATGACGCTGGCGTTCGAGCTGGGGGGCGCGCTGGTGGCCGTCGTGCTGGCCGCCTTGCTGGGCACCTGGGTCACGCGCTCCATCACCGGCCCCATCGGCCGGGCCATCCAGGTGGCACGCGCGGTGGCCTGCGGGGATCTGACGCAGCGGGTGGAGGCCACCACCCACGATGAAGTGGGGACCCTGCTGCGCAGCCTCGGCGAGATGAGTGATGCGCTATCGCAGGTCGTGGCCGTCGTGCGCAGCGGCAGCGAATCCGTGGCAAGTGCAAGCACGCAGATTGCCCAGGGCAACACCGACCTGTCCTCGCGAACCGAGAGCCAGGCCAGCGCGCTTGAACAGACGGCGGCCTCCATGGAGCAACTCGGAGCCACCGTGACCCAGAATGCGGATGGCGCGGGCAAGGCCAACGCGCTCGCGCAGCAGGCCAGCGGCGTGGCCGGGCAGGCGGGCGTGGTGGTCACCCAGGTCGTGGACACGATGAAGGGCATCAGTGAAAGTTCGCGCCGCATCGCCGACATCATCAACGTCATAGATGGCATCGCGTTCCAGACCAACATCCTGGCGCTGAACGCTGCGGTGGAGGCTGCGCGTGCCGGTGAACAGGGCCGCGGCTTCGCTGTGGTGGCCTCCGAGGTCCGCAGCCTGGCCGGCCGCAGCGCGGCGGCGGCCAAGGAGATCAAGGCCCTGATCTCCGACAGCGTCGAGCGGGTCGAACAGGGCTCTGTGCTGGCCGACCGCGCGGGGGGCACCATGGCTGAAGTGGTGATGAGCATACGCAGCGTCACCGACCTCATGGGAGAGATCAGCGCGGCTTCTGCCGAACAACGCAGCGGCGTGGCACAAGTGGGCGAGGCGGTCACGCAGATGGACCAGGCGACGCAGCAAAACGCGGCCCTGGTGGAGGAAATGGCGGCGGCAGCCACGAGCCTGCGCCAGCAAGCGCATGACCTTGTGCAGTCCGTGAGCGTTTTTCGCCTGGGGCCTCAAGCGCAGGGGTGAGGCAGGGTTGGCGCAGGGGTGAGGCAGGGTTGGCGCAGGGGTGAGGCAGGGTTGATGCACCGGGTGAAGACACGGTGCGGGACCCTGGGAGAGCGGGCCCCTCTACAGGCGCCGGAGCATCAGCTGCTGCTGCCGTCCTGCCCGGGGCACCGGCCGGCGTTCAAACAGTTGCGCCATGGCCCGGGAGGGCCGGAGCCCGCAGGTCGCGCCATCCGGTTTTCCGAACGGCGCCTGCATTTCATTGTTCGGATTTCCGTTCCACCTTATGCATAAAAGTAAGGTCGATATAGGCGAATCAAGCAGTTAGCGCGCGGCGCAGGTGCCGGATGCGGCTGGCACGGTCTGTGCACTGTCAGGCGCAGGCCACGTGCGTCGTGGTTGTGTGTGCAGGGAGACAAGCCCGTCTTCGCAATGGCATCCGGCAGAGGCCCGGGGGCTGCGGCGGACCGGGCTCGCTTGCAAGACCGAAATACGTCCAACGAAAAAATCCGCATGAAATTCAATCGCTTGACCACCATGGTGCTCGTGGCCATGGTCCTCGGCGTGCTGGTGGGCTATGCCTGCAACAGCTACGCGCCCACGCCCGAGGCCACCAAGGAAATCGCCAGCTACTTCGGCATCCTCACCGATGTCTTCCTGCGCATGATCAAGATGATCATCGCGCCCCTGGTGTTCGCCACCCTGGTGTCGGGCCTGGCCAACATGGGCGACGCCAAGGCCGTGGGCCGCATCGGCGGCCGTGCGCTGGGCTGGTTCATCGTGGCCTCGTTCTGCTCGCTAGCCATCGGCCTGATCTATGCGAACGTGCTGCAGCCCGGCCATGGCCTGAGCGTGGCCCTGCCGTCGTCGGCTGAGGGCCTGAACCTCAAGACCTCGGCGCTGAACCTCAAGGACTTCATCGCCCACGTGTTCCCCAAGAACATCTTCGAGGCCATGGCGACCAACGAGGTGCTGCAGATCCTGGTGTTCGCGCTGTTCTTCGGCATTGCGCTGGGCAACCTGCACAACCAGGCCGCGCGTTCCATGGTGGGCCTGATGGACGAAGTGGTCCACATCATGCTCAAGGTCACCGACTACGTGATGCGCTTCGCCCCCGTGGGCGTGTTCGGCGCCGTGGCCGGCACCATCACCATCCATGGCCTGGGCATGCTGTCGGTGTTCGGCAAGTTCATGCTGTGCTTCTACCTGGCCCTGGCCACGCTGTGGGTGCTGCTGATCGTGGCCGGCTACGTCGTGCTGGGCCGTGACATCTTCCGCCTGCTGAACCTGATCCGCGGCCCGCTGCTGGTGGGCTTTTCCACGGCCAGCAGCGAATCGACCTATCCCAAGCTGATGGAGCAGCTGGAGAAGTTCGGCATCAAGCCGCGCATCATCGGCTTCGTGCTGCCGCTGGGCTACTCGTTCAATCTCGATGGCTCCATGGTCTACACCACCTTCCTGGCCATCTTCATCGCCCAGGCCTACGGCATCGACATGACGCTGACGGCCCAGATCACCATGCTGCTGGTGCTGATGGTCTCCAGCAAGGGCATTGCCGGCGTGCCGCGCGCCTCGCTGGTGGTGGTGGCCGCCGTGCTGCCCATGTTCGGCCTGCCCGAGGCCGGCATCCTGCTGATCCTGGGCATCGACCATTTCCTGGACATGGGCCGCACGCTGACCAATGTGCTGGGCAATGCCATTGCCACGGCCGTGGTGGCCAAGTGGGAAGGCGCGGTCGATCCGAATGCCACCACGGACGACGACGAGTCGCTGCTGCCCATGGAGCACTCCCAGGAAGGGCGGCCCGCTGTCTCGGCCTGAGGCCCAGGCGGCGCTGGGGGGCACTGATAACATTGGTGCCTTCACCATGCCCGCCCGCCGCCCCCTGCGCCAGCTCATCCTGCTTTTGCTGTGGCTTGCCCTGAGCGGGCTGAGCGGCTGGGGCGCGTACCTGATGGCGCAGCGGCTGGGCATCGCCGATCTGCGTGCCACGGGCATGCACCGGCTGGAGCTGTACGGCGCCAGCCTGCAGCGCGAGATCGGCAAGTACGCCTTCCTGCCCGACGTGCTGGCACTGGAAGGCAATGTGCAAAGGCTGCTGGCCGAGCCCGGCGACGAGCAGCTCACCAACCGCGTCAACGCCTACCTGGAGCAGCTCAACGACCGCGCGGGCACGCTGACCGCCTACCTGGTCGATGCGCGCGGCCATGTCGTGGCCTCCAGCAACTGGCGGCGCTCCGACAGCTACCTGGGCGAGGACCTGAGCTTTCGCCCCTACTACCGCACGGCCATGGCCACGGGCAGCGCGCGCTTCTTCGGCATAGGCACCACGCGCGGCGAACCCGGCTACTACCTGGCCTCCACCCTGGGCGACGACACCCACACGCTGGGCGTGGCCGTGGTCAAGGTCAGCCTGGACCAGCTGGAGCAATCGTGGTCCACGGTGGAGGCGCCCGTGCTGGTGGGCGACGAGAACGGCGTCGTCATCCTGGGCACGGTCTCCGACTGGAAATTCACCACCTTGCGCACGCTGGACGAGGGCACGCGCGCCGCCTTCGACCACACGCGCCAGTACAACCGCCGCGCGCTGGAGCCGCTGGGCCTGCAGGTGCTGCGCGACCTGGGCCAGGGCGCGCGCCTGGTGCGCATTGCCCGCCATGGCGAGGAATCGCCAGGCTCGGTCTACCCGGTCAGCGGCCGCTTCCTCGCCCAGTCGCGCCAGCTGCCGGGCACGCCCTGGACGATCACCGTGCTCTCGCACCTGGAGCAGGTCGACCAGCTGGCCCAGAGCCGCGCGCTGGCCGCGGCCGTGGGCGCGGCCTTTGTGCTGCTGCTGGCCATGATGGTCAACGAGCGCCGCCGCCACCTGCGCGACCGGCTGGCCGCGCGCGAGGCGCTGCAGGCCGCGCACGACGAGCTCGAGCGCAAGGTGGAGCAGCGCACGGCCGACCTGTCGGCCGCCAATGAGGCGCTGCAGGCCGAGGTGGCCGAGCGCACCCACGCCGAGGCCACGCTGCGCGCCGCCCAGGACGAACTGGTGCAGGCTGGCAAGCTGGCCGTGATAGGCCAGCTGTCCACGGGCGTGGCCCATGAACTCAACCAGCCGCTGACGGCGCTGCGCACCCTGGCCGGCAACAGCCAGCGCTTTCTGGAGCGCGGCGATACCGAAACCACGCGCGTGAACCTGGAGCGCATGGCGCAGCTGGCCGACCGCATGGGCCGCATCACCGGCCAGCTGCGCAACTTCGCGCGCAAGTCCAGCGGCGCCAGCCAGGCCGTGCCGCTGGCGCGTGCCCTGGACAATGCGCTGGCCGTGCTGGAGTCGCGCGTGGCCGAGACCGGCGCCCGCATCCTGCGCGATGACGGCGTGCCCGAGGCCGTGGCCTGGTGCGACCGCAACCGCATCGAGCAGGTGCTGATCAACCTGATCAACAATTCCCTGGACGCCATGCGCGGCCAGCCCGCGCCCTGCCTGGAGCTGGCCTGCGCCGTGGCCGATGGCCGCGCCCAGGTCACCGTGCGCGACCACGGCCCGGGCCTGAGCGAAGCGGCGCAGGCCCATCTGTTCCAGCCGTTCTTCACCACCAAGGAAGAGGGCGTGGGCCTGGGCCTGGGGCTGGCGCTGTCGGCCGGCATCGTGCGTGAATGCGGCGGCACGCTGACGGGCAGCAACCATCCGGGCGGCGGCGCCGTCTTCACGCTGAGCCTGGCCCTGGCTCCCTCCACACCCTCTGCCGACACACCATGACCGACGCCCTCAAAGTCCTGATCATCGAGGACGACCCCGACATCGTGCTCGGCTGCGAGCAGGCGCTGCAGCTCGAAGGCATCGCCTGCGAAAGCGTGGGCAGCGCCGAGCAGGCGCGCCGGCGCCTGTCGCGCGACTTCGCGGGCATCGTGGTCAGCGACATCCGCCTGCCGCGCATGGACGGCATGGCCTTCCTGCGCGAGCTGGTGGCCATGGATGCCGAGCTGCCCGTGGTGCTGATCACCGGCCACGGCGACATCTCCATGGCCGTGCAGGCCATGAAGGACGGCGCCCAGGACTTCATCCAGAAACCCTTCGCCCCCGAAACCCTGGTCGGCGCCGTGCGCCGCGCCCTGGAGCGCCGCCGCCTGGTGCTGGAAGTGCGGGCGCTGCGCCAGCAACTGCAGCAGCGCGACAGCCTGGAGCACCGGCTGATTGGTCGCGCGCCCAACATGCGGCAGCTGCGCCAGATGCTCACGGGGCTGGCGCAGAGCGCGGCCGATGTGCTGATCCAGGGCGAGACCGGCACGGGCAAGGAACTGGTGGCGCGCTGTCTGCACGAAGCCAGCGCACGGCGCGATGGCAATTTCGTGGCCGTCAACTGCGGCGGCCTGCCCGACACGCTGTTCGACAGCGAAATGTTCGGCAGCGAGGCCGGCGCCTATACCGGCGCGGGCAAGAAGCGCATCGGCAAGCTGGAGCACGCCAGCGGCGGCACGCTGTTCCTGGACGAAATCGAGAGCATGCCCGTGCCCATGCAGATCAAGCTGCTGCGCGTGCTGCAGGAACGCGTGCTGGAGCGCCTGGGCTCCAACACCCTGATCCCCATCGACTGCCGCGTGATCGCGGCTACCAAGGTGGATCTGCTGGAATTGAGCCGGCAAGGCCTGTTCCGCGCCGACCTCTACTACCGCCTGAACGTGGCCACCGTCTCGCTGCCGCCGCTGCGCGAGCGGCGCGAGGACGTGCCGCTGCTGTTCGAGCATTTCGCGCTGCAGGGCGCGGCGCGCCACCAGCGGCCCGTGCCCGAGCTGACCACCGCGCGCGTGCAGCAGTTGCTGGGCTATGACTGGCCCGGCAACGTGCGCGAGCTGCGCAACGTGGCCGAGCGCACGGTGCTGGGCATCGAGGCCGGCTCGCCCCCCTTCGGCCAGCCGGCCGGCACCACCGCGCAGGACACTGCGCCCCGGCCGCTGTCCGCCACCGTCGAGGCCTTCGAGCGCGCCCTCATCGCCGACGCCCTGCGCCGCCACGGCGGCAGCTTGGCACGCACGGCCGAGGCCCTGGGCAGCCCCAAGACCACGCTGCACGACAAGATCCGCAAGTACGGGCTGGATGGGTAGGGGCTGGTTGCCCGCCTCCAACCCGGATTTTCGGGAAACGGCTTGGCCTACCTGGATTCGTAGGACGGGCGCAGTGCCGCAATCGCCTTTTGAATCGCAGCGCGCACGGCGGGCCGGTCGATCACCTCGCCACAGTGCAGCACGGGCAATGGCTTGCCCTGCCTGGGACGGGTTTCGTCGCGCATGACGGCCATATCGCCGTTGGCGCCCTTGGTGTTCTCCCTCTGCACCTGTTCGGCAATGCCCGCCAGCACTTCGATATCCCCGTGCATGCGCTGCACGACAACGGATGCCCAGGCATCTCCTTGGTCCTTGAGATAGGGCTCAGTCTGTTGGGTCAGGCAGCTTGCGATGGCATAGCTTTCAACGTCGCGCTGCACTTGCGTGCGAGCGCCACCTGCGGGATTCGTGTCTGGGGTGCATCCGGCGATGACCAGACCACATGCCAGCAAAGCCATGCGCATCAAGTGAGCTCCCAAAATTCACCAAGTGAAGTTTTGATGGATGGGTTGTCCGGATTTGTGTAAGTGGAGTAGTTGTCATAGCCCGGTTCACGATAATGGACTCCATTCCATAAGGCGATATGACCTGTGGCGCCACTCCAGTTCACGCTGAAGGCAATGATGCCTTTCAGGCCGCGAAATTTGTCATCATATGGGCTGACGGCATCAGTGGATGGTTTGCCAAGTGATTTCAAAAGATAGGATCGAAAATCTGCTACGCCATAAATGATGCGAGAACCGTCTTTTGTTCCCAATGTCCGTGCACCAGCCGTACCCGCCAAGGCTGCGTTGATCGGCGCACCGGCCTTGTTGAAGGCAACGCTCAACCGGCTGGCACATGTGTTTCCATTGGGACCGAAGCCTGGTAAGTAGATATTTTTCTCGGCAGCACCACCCAGTTCTGTGTATAGATCTTTCATGGTCTTGAATCTGACGTGGTCAGGAAACTCCTGCCATAGCCGATGAAAATTTGGTTTGATCAAAATTAGCCTTTCGTTGCTATACGCCAATCTTCATGTCGATCCCGCAAAGTGATGGAGAGTGTCCGGGCTGGCTGCAATCGGGACGGGGGCTTACCACTCGCATTTTTCCCTTGATCGGCAGGCTGGCGTGCAGGTTTGCAATCCCCAATGGGGCGGATCGTTGTCTGGCGGCAAGCATCGTAACAATCTTCTGTCCGACCTTTTCTTTTTTGTTTCAGGTAATTACATCTATCTCGAATGGCCGCTGGAATGAAATTAGGTCCCATTGAGTCTGGGCCTACTCCAGTGACTGATGGCGCGATTTCTCTGCAGTACGGGGCGTAAGCCTTTGAGGCCTGACGCCCCCAATTCCCTCAACCCCGCTCCCCGAACTCCACGCTTTCGCGCGTCCAGCGCCGTGCCTGCTCGCTCAGGCTCAGTCCCAGGCCGGGGCGCGTGGGCACAAGCATGCGGCCATTGGCGATTTCCAGGCGTTCGTTGAACAGCGGCTCCAGCCAGTCGAAGTGTTCCACCCAGGGCTCGTTGGCGCAGGTGGCGGCCAGGTGCACGTGCAGCTCCATGGCGAAGTGGGGCGCCAGGCTCAGGTGGGCCAGTTCGGCCTGGGCGGCGATTTGCAGGAAGGGCGTGATGCCGCCCACGCGCGGCGCGTCGGGCATGAGGAAGTCGGCGCTGCGGTGGCGTATGAGATCGCCGTGCTCGGCGGCGCTGGTCAGCATCTCGCCGGTGGCGATCGGCGTGTCGAAGCGCGCGGCCAGCGCGGCATGGCCTTCGTGGTCGTAGGCGTCCAGCGGCTCCTCGATCCAGACCAGGTTGAATTCCTCGAAGACACGGCACATGCGCTGGGCCGTGGGGCGATCCCATTGCTGGTTGGCATCGACCATGATGGGCGCGGCATCGCCCAGGTGGGCGCGCATGGCCTCCACGCGCCGTATGTCCAGCGCGCAGTCGGGCTGGCCCACCTTGAGCTTGATGCCGCCAATGCCGCGCTCCAGCGAGGCGCTGGCGTTGCGCTTGAGCTCATCGAGCGGCGTGTGCAGAAAGCCTCCCGAGGTGTTGTAGCAGCGCACGGATTCGCGCTGCGAGCCCAGCAGCTTGGACAGCGACAGGCCCGCGCGGCGCGCCTTGATGTCGTACAGCGCCACGTCGAAGGCCGCGATGGCCTGCACGGCCAGCCCGCTGCGGCCCACGGAGGCGCCGGCCCAGCACATGCGCGTCCACAGCCGTGCGATGTCGCTGGGGTCTTCGCCCAGCAGGGAGGGCGCGATTTCGCGGGCATGGGCGAACTGGCCGGGGCCGCCTGCGCGCTTGGCGTAGCTCAGGCCCAGGCCCCGGTGGCCGTCGCGGGTCTGGATCTCGGCGAACAGCATGGCTACCTCGGTCATGGGCTTTTGGCGGCCCGTGAGCACCTTGGCATCGCTGATGGGCCGGGCCAGGGGGAGGTAGCAGGACGACAGGCGTATCCACTGGATGCGGTCCTGGCTGGTGGTTTCGGAGAGCGCGGAAGAGGTCATGGCTGCGGGAGTGCGGTGGTTGGAAAAAGGACAGGGGCAGGCATCAGTCGATGCTGATCTTTCCGGCCTCGATGACCGTCTTCCAGCGCGCGTATTCCTGGCGCTGGAACTCGGCGAACTGCTGGGGCGTGCCGGCCACCATTTCGTAGCCGATGGAGACGAACTGCTCGCGCACCCGGGGATCGTTGAGCGCCTCGACAAAGGCCGCATGCGCCTTGTCGCGCAGCGCAGGCGGCAGGCCCTTGGGCGCGACGATGGCCTGCCAGGAGGCGACCTCCACGTTCTTCACCCCGGCCTCGGCCAGCGTGGGCAGGTCCGGCAGCACGGGCGAGCGGCGCGGGCTGGTCACGGCCAGGGCGCGCATCTTGCCGGCCCGGATGTGCTGGATCACGGCATTGATGTTCTGGAACGAGGCATCGACCTGGCCGCCGATCAGGTCGGCATGGGCGGGCGCGCCGCCCTTGTAGGGGATGTGCACGCCCTGGGTGCCCGTCTGCTGCCAGAACAGTTCGGCCGTCAGGTGGTCGCTGGAGCCGTGGCCGGCCGAGGCAAAGCTCATCTTGCCCGGATGGGCCTTGAGGTGGGCGACCACGTCGGCCACGCTTTTGTGCGGCGAGGCGGCAGGCACGACCAGCACGTTGGGCGACTGCACGGCCACGGTGATCAGGTCGAAGTCCTTGAGCGCGTCGTAGGGCAGGTTCTTGATCAGGTGGGGCACGATGACCAGCGGGCCCAGCGAGGTGACGAGAAAGGTCTGCCCGTCCGCCGCCGCGCGCTGCACGAAGGCTGCGCCGATGGTGCCCGTGGCGCCGGCCTTGTTTTCCACCACGAAGGACTGCCTGAGCTTGTCGCCCAGCCTGGGCGCCACGGCGCGCGCGACCTGGTCGGTGGAGCCGCCGGCGGGGAAGGGCACGACCAGGGTGACGGGCCTGTCGGGCCAGGCCTGGGCCGACGCAGAAAAGGCAGCGAGCGCGGCCAGGGCCAGCGCCATGGCACGAAGAATGTGATTCATCTTGTCTCCTGATTTGTGAATGACATCGTTGTCATTTCCAGGGAAATGAAAAAGCGCCGATGCCGTTTAGTAGATGCAAGGATTTGCGCTTTCAGCAAAATGATATCGTTGTCATCTTGGCTGTCAATCACGATTTCTGCGATACAGGGCAGGCTTGGCGCCCGTGCGTGGAGGGCGGTCTGCTATCTTCAGGCCCGTCCCCGATACCCGCCCGCGATCGCGCTTGCCCATGAACACACCCACACCCCCCAGGCCCGCCACGCTGCACGACGTGGCCGAGGCGGCCGGCGTCTCGCTGATCACGGCCTCGCGCGCACTGGGCAATCCTTCCATCGTTTCGGAGAAGACGCGCGAGCGCGTGCGCCAGGCCGTGGAGGCCACGGGCTATATCCCCAACCTGCTGGCGGGGGGGCTCAAGTCCAGGCGCAGCCGCATGGTGGCCGGCGTGGTGCCTGCGCTGTCGGTGTCGCAGTTCCTGCCCACGGTGCAGTCATTGACGGCCACGCTGGCGCAGGAGGGCTATCAGCTGCTGCTGGGCCAGACCTTCTACGACGAGCAGCGCGAGGAAGAGGTGCTCAACGCCATGATCGGGCGCCAGCCCGACGGCATTGTGATGATGGGCCTGGTGCAGTCCGGCAAGGCGCGCGAGCGGCTGCGCAGGACCGGCATTCCCGTGGTGGAAACCTGGGACTTCAGCGACCGGCCGCTGGACATGGTGGTGGGCTTTTCCCACCTGAAGGTGGGCAGCGCGCTGGCCGGCTATTTCCTCTCGCACGGCCTGCAGCGCGTGGGCATGGCCACGGGCAGCGACCACCGGGCCCAGCAGCGGCGCGAGGGCTTTCTTGCAGCCTGGGGCCGCGAGGTGCCCACGGTCACCGTGTCCGCGCCCGGCAGCCTGGAGCTGGGCCGGCAGGCGCTGGGCCAGTTGCTGGCGCAGCAGCCTGATCTGCAGGCTGTGGTCTGCAGCTCGGACATGCTGGCCCACGGCATTTTGGTGGAAGCCCAGGCGCGCGGCCTGCGCGTGCCCGTGGACCTGGCCGTCTCGGGCTTCGGCAATGCCGATTTCGCGGCCCATCTGCTGCCGTCGCTGACCACCGTGCATGTGGACGGGCCGGGCATAGGCCGCCTGGCCGCCGAACTCGTGCTGGCACGCTGCCAGGGCCGCAGTGCCGGGCGCTCGGCGTTCGACCTGGGGTTCGAGCTGATCGAGCGGGATTCGACCCGCCTGGCTTAGAGGCTCAGCACAGGGCAGCCGCCTGGCGCTCGGGCGCCAGCCCGAACAGGCTGCCCAGCACGTGCTGGGTCTCATCAGGGGCCAGCTGCCTGGTCTCGGTGCCGCTGGCGGTGATGGTCTTGAGCGCGTCGCCCACCAGGATCATGCGGCCGGCCGGCTGGTGCAGCACCACCACCCGCTTTTGCACGAAGATGGCGTCCGGGTGCGTGGAGTTCAGGTAGTTGGCGGGGGCGAAATCCACCCATTCCTGGGGCGACAGGTTGAAGGCGTACTGGTTGGCCCATTCACCGTCCACGCGGGCCTGCAGCAGGTATTCGCCCTGGTCGTCCAGGCTCAGGCGGAAGGTGTCGCCGTCCTGGCGGACCTCGGTGTCCAGTTCGTCCAGGGCCATGGGGGCGCGTATGCCGTAGCTGCCAAAGCCCAGGTCGCACAGCCAGCGCCGTCCCTGGACCTCGGCCACCAGGGCCATGTGGGTGCGGGGCCGGCGTGCGGGATAGAACATGGGCCGCGCCGCCACAAAGCGGTAGGCAATGCCCAGGGTCTGCAGCGCCATGGCGAACAGGCCGTTCACCTCGTAGCAGTAGCCGCCCCGGGCGCCGCCGAGGATCTTGCCCGCAATGTCTTCGGGCACCAGAGAGACGATCTTGCCGGCCTGCACGTCCAGGTTCTCGAAAGGCACGGAAAACAGCTGCTGGCGCATCAGCGCATGCAGGGTGGCGGCATCTGCCTGGGCGGAGTCCCCGGCACTGAAGCCGATGCGGCGGAAGTAGGCCTGGAGATCGAAATTGCTGGCTTGCATGGGTTTCCTCGGGTTGCTTGATGGCTGCAACGATAAATCCGGGCAGCCAATGCCTGTATAAGCAGAATCCAAGAAAACTGACCTGTACAGATTGGCATGCCCACCACCAACGAACCCTTGCCCCAGTACCGCCGCATTGCCCAGGCCCTGCGCCAGACGCTGGCCTGCGGCGCACTGCGCCCCGGCGACAGGCTGATCTCCGCCCGCAGCCTGGCCGAGCGCGAACAGGTCAGCCTGCCCACCGCGCTGGAGGCGCTGCGCTGCCTGGAGGCCGAGGGCCTGATCGTGGCGCGCCCGCGCTCGGGCTACTTTGTGCGGCAGGCAACCGGCGGCGCGGCGTTGCAGGCGTCCCGCCCGTCGTCGCGTCCCGTGCCCGTGACCCTGTCGGCCCTGGCGCGCTCGCTGTTCAGCAGTCCCGACACGCGCCTGATCCCGCTGGGTGCGGCATTGCCCGATCCGGCCTGGCTGCCCACGGCCCGGCTGCAGCGCGCGCTGCAGACCGCCGGGCGCCGCCTGGACGCGCACGGGCAGACCTACAGCATGCCGCCGGGCCGTGCCGACCTGCGCGGCCAGATCGCAGCCCGGGCCGCGCAATGGGGTGCGCGCTTCGGCCCCGATGACCTGGTCCTGACGGCAGGCGCCACCCAGGCCGTGCGGCTGGCGCTGCGCGCCGTGTGCAAGCCTGGCGATGTCGTGGCCGTGGAGCGGCCCGCCTATTTCGGCAGCCTGCTGCTGCTGGAGGACCTGGGCCTGAAGGCGTTGGAGATTGCCACCGATCCCCGCGAAGGCCTGCTGCTGGAGCCGCTGGCCGAGGCCATTGCCCGCCACCGGCCGGCTGCCGTGCTGGCATCGCCCACCGTGCAGAACCCGCTGGGCGCCAGCATGCCGGTGGAGCGCAAGCAGGCCCTGGTGGCGCTGCTGGAGCGGGCGGGCATTCCCTTGATCGAAGACGATGTCTATGGCGACCTTGCCGGCGACGGACAGCGCCCGCCGGCCTGCAAGGCCTTCGACGGCAGCGGCAACGTGCTGTATTGCGGCTCCGTGTCCAAGACCCTGGCGCCGGGCTGGCGCGTGGGCTGGATTGCGGCGGGCCGCTTCCATGCCCAGGTGCTGCAGGTGCGCCTGGCGGGCGACTGGGCCGGTGCGCCGCTGCTGGAGGCCGCCGTGAGCGAGGTGCTGGCCAGCGGCGACTACGACCGGCACCTGCGCCGTCTCAAGTCCCGCGTGCAGGCCGGGGTGCAGGCCGTCACGGCCAGGGTCGAGGCCAGCTTTCCGCCCGGCACCCGCGTCTCGGCCCCGCGCGCGGGCTTTCTGCTGTGGGTGGAACTGCCGCGCCAGGTCAATGCACTGGAGGTGCACCGCCGCGCGCTGGAGCTGGGCATTGGTGTCAGCCCCGGCCCGCTGTTTTCATCGCGCTCGGACCTGCCCAACCACCTGCGCCTGAACTGCGCCAACGAGCCCACGCCGCGCCTGCTGGGCGCCGTGGGGCAGGTGGGGGAGATATGCCGGGGTTTGGTCGACGGTGCTGCGGCGCGCCAGGGGGCACAGGTCGGCCAGCCTACTTCTTCTCGCGCGGCACGCGCCCCATGAGGAAGAACTCGGGATTGGGCTGCATGCCGGCAAAGCTGGCCATGCGGTTGGACAGGCCGAAGAAGGCGGTGATCGCGGCGATGTCCCAGATGTCCTCGTCGTCGAAGCCATGGGCGTGCAGCGCCTCGAAGTCGGCCTCGCAGATTTCATGGCTGCGTTCGCAGACCTTCATGGCGAAGTCCAGCATGGCGCGCTGGCGGGCGCTGATGTCGGCCTTGCGGTAGTTGACGGCCACCTGGTCGGCCACGTAGGGCTGCTTTTCGTAGATGCGCAGGATGGCGCCGTGGGCCACCACGCAGTACAGGCACTGGTTGGCCGCGCTGGTGGTGGTGACGATCATCTCGCGCTCGCCCTTGGTCAGGCTGCCTTCCTCCTTGAGCATGAGGGCATCGTGGTAGGCGAAGAAGGCGCGCCACTCGGCAGGGCGGCGCGCAAAGGCCAGGAAGACGTTGGGGATGAAACCGGCCTTTTCCTGCACTTCAAGGATGCGGGTGCGGATGTCTTCGGGCAGGCTGGACAGTTCGGGCTGGGGGTAGCGGGCGGTGGCCATGTGTCTTGTCTCCTGGGTGTGGTGGTTGTCGTTGCGGTCCATGTTCGCATGGCCTGCGCTGCGCGGGGTGAACGCGCATGACAGCCTGCCTGCCGCCGAGGTTGCAGATTGCGCCCGGGCTCAGGCGGGCGCCATCTCCGGCTCAGGCCGTTGTGCAAACCAGTCGCCCAGAAAGCCGGTGAGCGCGCGGATCCGGGCCGACATCTCGCTGCGCGTGGCGTGCACCAGGTAGATGTCGGCCGCAGGCAGCTGCCATTGGGGCAGGACCTCGCGCAGCGCGCCTGCGGCCAGCGGCGCGGCCACGTCCCAGAGCGAGCGCTGCAGGATGCCGTGGCCGTCCAGTGCCCAGGTCAGGGCTGCAGCGCCATCGTTGGTGCTCATCACGCCGTTGACCTTGATGTTGTGCTCGCTCAGGCCCTGGCGCGTGCGGCGGCTCAGGCGCCAGCTGCCATAGGTTTCGTCGCTCTCGCGGATCACGATGCAGCGGTGGGCCTGCAGGTCCGCAGGCTGGCGTGGCTCGCCATGGGCGTTGAGGTAGGAGGGCGCGGCGCACAGCACGCGGCGGTTGGGCAGCAGCAGGCGGGCGGTGAGGCCGGAGTCGGGCAGGGCGCCAAAGCGCACCACGGCGTCAAAGCCCTGCTCGACCAGGTTGACGGGCCTGTCCGTCAGGTGCAGCTGCACTTGCACCTCGGGATAGGCGCGCGCAAAGGCCGACAGCGCGGGCGCCAGCCGCTGGCGGCCAAAGCCCAGTGTGCAGGCAATGGACAGCGGGCCGCGCGCCGTGGCGCGCGTGCCCGAGATGCTGCGCTCCAGCGTCTCCAGGTCGGCCAGGATGCGCGCGCCGTCCAGCAGGTAGGCTTCGCCCTCGGGCGTCAGGTGGATGCGCCGTGTCGTGCGCTGCAGCAGGCGCACGCCCAGGCGCCGCTCCAGCAAGGACAGGCGGCGGCTGACGGCGGGCGGCGTCACGCCCATCTGCTGGGCCGCAGCGGCCAGGCTGCCTTCGCGGATCAGCAGCGAGAAGAAACGCAGGTCGGAAAAGCCGTCCATGGTGGATGCGGTGGATGGTTGATTCGTAAATTGAACTGATGGATCAATGCAATATTTTGCTATTTATGCAGCCTGGTTTACTGATTAGCATGGCAGGCTGACAGTCATGAACAACGTAGAAGGAATCTCCGGGATGCACACAGATCCATGGATGCCGGGCCTGCGCCAGCAGCGCATCACGGTCGATGACGGGGTGGAGATCAACGCCTGGGTGGGCGGCCAGGGGCCGGCCCTGCTGCTGGTGCACGGCCACCCGCAGACCAGCGCCATCTGGCACCGCGTCGCGCCCCGGCTGGCGCAGCAGTTCACCGTGGTGCTGGCCGACCTGCGCGGCTATGGCGACTCCTCGCGCCCGGCCGGCGATCCCGAGCATGTGAGCTACAGCAAGCGCACCATGGCCCGCGACCTGCTGCGGCTGATGGCGCGGCTGGGCCATGAGCATTTCAGCGTACTGGCGCATGACCGGGGCGCGCGCGTGGCGCACCGGCTGGCCATGGACTATCCCGCCAGCGTGCAGCGTCTGGTGCTGCTGGACATTGCGCCCACGCTGGCCATGTACGAGCAGACCGGCGAGGCCTTTGCGCGCGCCTACTGGCACTGGTTCTTCCTGATCCAGCCCGCGCCGCTGCCCGAGCGCCTGATCGAGGCCGACCCCGCCGCCTATGTGCGCGAGATCATGGGCCGGCGCAGCGCCGGCCTGGCGCCCTTCGATCCCCGGGCGCTGGCCGAGTACCAGCGCTGCCTGGCGCTGCCGGGCAGCGCGCACGGCATGTGCGAGGACTACCGCGCCTCGGCCGGCATCGACCTGGACCATGACCGCGAGGACCGCCGGCTGGGGCGCAGGCTGTCCATGCCGCTGCTGGTGCTCTGGGGCGAGGAGGGCGTGGTGCACCGCTGCTTCGATCCGCTGCGCGAGTGGCAGCTCGTGGCCGACGATGTGCGCGGCCGGCCGCTGGCCTGCGGGCACTACATTGCCGAGGAGGCGCCCGACGCACTGCTGGACGCGGCCCTGCCATTTCTGTTGCAGGCCGGGTGAGTGCGGTCATTGTTGGCTTTCGGGACTGCATTCAGGCAAGCCGGCAAAAAAGGGAAAAGAGGGCAAAGGTGCATTCGCACCATATCTGCGGAGACATAGCGTTCTCCATGGATTCAATTGGTATGCCAATCGTGTCCGGAAAAGGTAAGCAATTGAAAAAACCGCATGCCTGCTGCCCGCATGCAATGCCCAGGTCCCAATCCTTGAAAGCCGCTGGAGACAAGGCCTGGCAAGGGCTGGGCAACGCCTTGCGCCCATAGGGGGCCGCCGCTCAAGGTGCAGGCGAGCCAATGCGCAGCCCATTGCCGATGCATGGTGAAACGCCGAACTGATACAGTCGCGCGGCCCGCCCGAGGGGGAGGGTCTTATTCATCACGGGATATTCACAATGAGCAACAAGAAAACCGCAGTGGCTGCTGCCGTGGCATTGGCCGTCGTGGCCTATGGAGGAACCACCTGGTATACGGGCCAAAGGGCCGAGTCCGGCTAC
The DNA here is from genome assembly GCF_055797465.1 of Delftia sp. PX-1. NCBI lineage: Bacteria > Pseudomonadati > Pseudomonadota > Betaproteobacteria > Burkholderiales > Comamonadaceae > Delftia > Delftia sp. PX-1. Next base: position 4,254,801 of record NZ_CP184763.1, on the reverse strand, counting down.
AAGGATGCCGTGGCCGAATTGCGCAAGGTGCTGGGCGAGAAGGCCGTCGTGACCGACGAATACCACAAGGGATTCCTGTCGTCCCAGGCCAAGCTGGTGCTGCAGTGGCCTGCGGCTGGCGAGGCCGATGCGCCCGCCGCTGCAGACGCCGGCGCAGAAGCCGCCCCCAAGCCCGTGCGCCTGGTGGTGGACACCACGGTGCGCCACGGCCCGCTGGCCGGTGGCCGCCTGGCGGCGGCGGTGTCGGAGACGCGCTTTGCGCTCGACGGCCTGGACGAAAAGAGCCGCCAGACCCTGGCCAAGGCTGTCGCTCCCACGCTGACCAGCGTGCACCACTTCACGGGCGGCCAGGATGTGCGCCTGCTGCTGCCTGCAGGCGAGATGGGCGACAACGAAGTCACCATGCGCTGGCAGGAAATGGTGCTGGACACGGCCCTGGGCGGTGGCAGCGTCAAGGGCACCTGGCGCTGGCCCGAGGTGGCCCTGCTGGGCCTGCCCAGCCGCGACAAGTCCATGGGCGTGGAAGAGGAAGAGGGCGAGGAGGAGGAATCCGACAACGACGAGGCCATCGCTGCCCAGCCGGCCGCAGCGCCGGTGGAGCGCACCAGCATCGTGCTCACGGGCCTGGAAAGCAGCTTCGAGAACAAGGTCATCGACGGCCTGTGGGGCCTGGGCCCCGGCAAGGCCAGCGTGCGCATCGCCCGCTTCGGCATGAGCAGCACGCCCGCCGAAGGCGGCGAGGCCAAGACGCTGCTGGACCTCAAGAACGTGGACGGCAGCTCGGTCATCGAGTCCGACAAGACCACGCTGGGCATGACCACCCAGGTCAAGGGCACGGGCCGTATCGGCCCCATCGATTTCGAGTCCGTGGGCTACGAGGAAAAGATCCAGCGCCTGGACATCGAGGCGCTGCGCGGCTTCCAGCGCGTCATGGTCGAGGGCTACCGCAAGGAGGGCCTGGCCAAGGCACTGGAATCGCTGGAAGAGCAGGGCATGGGCGTGCTGATGCAGAACGCCCCGCGCCTGGTGGCGGCCCTGCCGGCCTACTCCATGAAGCTGCAGGCCACCTACCAGGGCCAGACCGGCCACCTGGAGTACGGCGCCGAAGTGCAAAGCGCGCCCACGCAGGAGCAGGTCGCCCAGGCCGGCTGGATGCCGGCGCTGCTCAAGACCTCGGCACTGCAGGCCAATGCCAGCCTGCCCAAGGCCTGGCTGGAGCCGCTGATCAAGGCATCGGGCAAGCCCGATGTCTCGGCCGAGGATGTGGAAGGCATGCTGGGCATGGCCCAGGCCACGGGCTATGCCCGCCTGGAAGGCGACAAGCTGGTCAGCGCGCTCAAGATGCAGGCCGGCCAGGTCACGCTCAACGGCAAGCCCATCGCCCTGCCCATGGGCGCGCTGCAGTAAGCGGCCATCCACCTTCGGGGCGTCGCCCCGGAAGGTGGTCTCAGGGATGCCACTGGCTGGCGCGCACCACGGGGGCCTGTGTGCTGGCGCTGCCCGCCAGCGCATAGGACAGCTGGTTGGCCGCCGCCACCACCGTCTGCGCCATGGCTTCCAGCCGGGCCTCGGGCAGGCGCGATGCCGGCCCGGAAATGCACACCGACCCCATCAGCCGCCAGTGCATGCCGAACACCGGCGCCGACACCGTGGCCACGCCCTGTTCGCGCTCGCCGATGGACCAGTGGTAGCCGCGCTGGCGGATCTGTTCGTACACCGGCCCCGGCTCGCCTGAAAACGCCAGGATCACGCGCCCTGGCGAGCCCTGGTCCAGCGGCAGCCCCTCGCCCATGCGCGCATGGTGGCGCAGGGCCTGCGGCCCTTCCACGCGCACGAGGCAGGTGCGCACATTGCCTTCGCGCACATAGAAGGCCGCGCTCTCGCCGCTGGCCTGCGTGAGCGCGCGCAGCGCGGGCTCCAGCACGTTCTGCACATCGAAGCCCGCTTGGTAGCGCGCACCCAGCCAGCCAGCGGCCGGGCCCAGGCGCCAGTCCCCATCGTCCCTTTGCACCATGAAGCCCGACTGCGCCAGCGTGCGCGCCAGCCGCAGCACCGTGGTCTTGTGCAGCGCGCAGCGCCGGCTCAGTTCCGCCAGGGACAGGTGCGACTCCCCGAGGGCGAAGGCGCCAAGCAGCTGCAAGGCACGCGTGACGGCGATGACGCCGCCGTCCTTGGCCGCGCTGGCCTTGTCATCGGGTGGCTGCGCCGGGGAAGGGGTGCTGGGGGGCTTGTTCATGGTGCAAGGCATGCAATTGGTTGCGCTGTATGAAACGGCATTGTATGGGTTGAAACGTTTTCATAAAGTTCGTCCCACGCACCGCAGCCATGCGGGCGTTGGACACAACAAACGGAGACAAACCGCCATGCCGATTCCCTCGCTTTCGCGTTGCCTCAACGCACGCCTTCTTGCCGTCCTGGTCGGCGTTGCCGCCATCGTGCCCATGGGCGCTGCCCAGGCCCAGGACGCCTATCCCCGCAAGCCCATCCGCCTGGTCGTGCCGTTTCCGCCCGGTGGCGGCACGGACATGATCGCGCGCACCGTGGCCCAGCGGCTGTCGGACCACAACAAGTGGACCGTGGTGGTGGACAACCGGCCCGGCGCCGGCGGCAACCTGGGCGTGGACGCCGTGGCCAAGGCCGCGCCGGACGGCCATACCCTGGTCATGGGCCAGACCAGCAACCTGGCCATCAACCCCTCGCTGTACGCCAAGCTGCCCTATGACCCGCTGAAGGATCTGGTGCCCGTGGCGCTGGTGGCTTCCGCGCCCATCGTCATGGCCGCGCCGGCCAACTCGCCCTACAAGACCTTTGCCGACCTGGTCAAGGCCGCCAAGGCCAAGCCCGACGGCCTCACGCTGGGCTACCCGGGCAACGGCACGGTGGCGCACCTGGCCGGCGAACTCGCCGAGAACGCGGCCGGCATCAAGCTGCGCCATGTGCCCTACAAGGGCGCAGCCCAGGCCATGACCGACCTGGTGGGCGGGCAGATCGATTTCTACATGTCCGCCGTGCCCACGCTGCTGGGCCAGGTGCGCAACGGCAAGCTGCGCGCAGTGATGGTCACCTCGCTCAAGCGCTCCGCCCAGCTGCCGCAGACGCCCACGCTGGCCGAGTCCGGCTACCAGGACTTCGAGGCCGTCACCTGGTTCGGGGTGCTGGCGCCGGCGGGCACGCCGCAGGCCATCGTGCAGCAGCTGAACAAGGCCATCAACGATGCGCTGCTCGTGCCCGAGGTGGCCGAGAAGCTGCGCTCCGAAGGCGGCGAGGTGCTGGGCGGCTCGTCCGAGAAGTTCGCCGCGCTGCTGCGCGCCGAGGTGCCGCGCTGGGCACGCATCGTCAAGGACTCGGGCGCCAGCCTGGACTGAGCCCGGGGCAGGGGCGCCAGCCCTTTCGCTTCCTTCTCGCTCCCACCTCCCTTCCTTTCCTCCATCGAGATCTCGCCATGGACTGCGACAGCCTTGCCGTGCCCGTCCGTTTCTCGCAGGGCAGCGCCCGGCCCCGTGCCGTGCTGCCCCCGGATGCCTGCGACTGCCATGTGCATGTCTATGACGGCCGCTACCCGGCAGCCCCGGGCGCGCGGCTGCTGCCGCCCGACGCCTCGGCCGGCGACTACCGCGCGCTGCAGCGGCGCCTGGGCACCGCGCGCTGCGTGCTGGTCACGCCGTCCACCTACGGCAGCGACAACCGCTGCATGTTGGACGGGCTGGCCGCCCTCGGCCCGCAGGCGCGGGGCGTGGCCGTGATCGATGGCAGCGAAAGCGATGACCAGCTGCAGCGCCTGCACGGCCTGGGCGTGCGCGGCGTGCGGCTGAACCTGTCGCTGGGCGTGACGGGCACGGCCGAGCTGCTGGTGCCGCTGGCCCGCCGCATCGCGCCGCTGGGCTGGCATCTGCAACTGCTGATGGCGCCGGACCTGCTGGCGTCGCTGGCCGGCGTGCTGCGGCAATTGCCGGTGCCGCTGGTGTTCGACCACTTCGGCCGCATCGCCCCCGAGCAGGCGGGGCGCCATGCGGGCCATGCGCTGCTGCTGGAGCTGCTGGAGGGCGGCAGGGCCTGGGTCAAGTTGTCCGGCGGCTACATCGTCAGCGCGCTGCAGTCGGTCGAAGACCCGGCGCTGGACGCCCTGGCCGCCAGCTATCTGCGCTGCGCGCCCGAGCGTGTGCTCTGGGGCAGCGACTGGCCGCATGTCAGCGCCTCGGCAGGCATGCAGCCCCTGCCTGATGACGCCCGCCAGATCGACCGCCTGGCCGACTGGACCGCCCATGCCGGCGGTGCCGCCACGCTGCGGCGCGTGCTGGTGGACAACCCCCGGGCGCTGTACGGCTTCGAGACCGCAGCGCCGCCATTGCATTGCACACAAGCAGGAGACAAACCATGAACACCTTCCATCCCACGCGCCGCACCCTGCTGGCCGCAGGGGGCGCCGCCCTGCTGGGGCCGCTGTGCAGCGCCGCCGTCCACGCGCAGCCCGCATGGCCGGCAGGCAAGCTCATCACCTGGGTCGTGCCCTATCCGCCCGGCGGCAGCACCGATGTGCTGGGCCGCCAGGTGGCACTGCACCTGGGCAAGGCCCTGGGCAGCACCGTGATCGTGGACAACCGCGCGGGCGCCACGGGCACCATCGGCGCGGCCTACGTGGCCAAGGCGGCGCCGGACGGCCACACGCTGCTGGGCACCTCCATCGGTCCGCAGGCGATCGCGCCCCACCTCATGGGCAAGCTGCCCTATGACCCGATTGCGGGCTTCGAGCCCGTCATCACCATCGGCACCATTCCCCATTTGCTGGTGGTGGGCGCGGCCCAGCCCTTCCAGTCGGTGGCCGATCTGCTGGCCGCCGCCAAGGCGCAGCCAGGCCAGCTGGCCTTTGCCTCGGGCGGCAGCGGAACCATCTTGCAGATGCAGGGCGAGCTGCTGCAAAGAAAGGGCGGCGTGCGCTTCATCCATGCGCCCTACAAGGGCGACACGCCCGCGCTGCAGGACACGCTGGCGGGCCAGGTGCAGTTCATGTTCGCCCCCGTGGCCGCGGCGCTGCCCCATGTGCAGGGCGGCAAGCTGCGTGCGCTGGCCGTGACCTCGGCGGCGCGCCTGAAGGCCCTGCCTGATGTGCCCACCATGGCCGAGGCCGGCATCGGCGACTTCGTGGTCGAGCAGTGGCAGGCCGTCTTTGCGCCGGCCAGGACGCCGGCCGCCATCGTGCAGCGGCTGAACCAGGAGATCGGCCTGGCGCTCAGGGACCCGGCCGTCGTGGCACTGGCCGAGCGGCTGGGCGTGACCCTGGTCGGCGGCACGCCACGGCAATTGGGCGAGCTGCAGAAATCCGACTCCGCCAAGTGGGCCCAACTCATCCGCGAGGCCGGCATCAAGGCCGACTGACGCGCGCACATCTTTCTGTTTTCCTTCACCTCATCTCACTGGACCATCATGAGCCAACTCCCAGAAATCATCCGTGACATAGAGCGCGTGGACGCCCAAGTCGTGCAGCGCGCAGCCGGCTTTCAGGCCGCCATCCTGGCCGACGTGGCGGGCCGCCGCGGCACCATGCATTCGCGCGTGGCGCCCGTGCACCAGGGCATGAAAGTGGCCGGCCCGGCCTTCACCGTCGAGGTGCGTCCCGGCGACAACCTCATGATCCACGCCGCCATCGCGCTGGCCCGGCCCGGCGACGTGCTGGTCATCGACGGCAAGGGCGACCAGACCGCCGCGCTGATGGGCACGCTGATGCTCAGCGCCTGCAAGAAGCTGGGCCTGGCCGGCGTCATCGTGGACGGCGCCATCCGCGACCGCCTGGAGCTGCTGGAGCTGGACTTTCCCGTGTTCAGCGCAGGCTTCAATCCCGCGGGCCCGACCAAGTTCGTGCCGGGCCGCATCAACCACGCCATCTGCGCTGGTGGCACGACGGTTCACCCGGGCGACCTGGTGGTGGGCGATGCCGATGGCGTGGTCGTCATCGAGCTCGCCAAGGCACCCGCCATGCTGGAGCTGGCCGTGAAGAAGGTGGCCGACGAGGCCGCCCGCATCGAGGCCATTGCGCGCGGCGACACGGCATCGAAGTGGCTGCCCGCGGCCCTGCGCGCGGCCGGCGTGCTCAAGGAAGGGGAATCGCTGTGAGCACCATCATCGTCACCGGCGCCGATCTGGCGCCACAGGCCCTGGAGCTGCTGGCCCGGCACGACATCGTCTATGCGGGCAAGACGCCCACCGAAGAGGACCTGGTCGCGCTGTGCCGCGCCCATGATCCCGTGGCCATCATCGTGCGCTACGGCAAGGTGGGTGCGGCCGTGATGGAGGCGGCGCCCTCGCTGCGCGTGATCTCCAAGCACGGCAGCGGCACGGACACCATCGACAAGGCGGCCGCCGCCGAACGCGGCATTGCCGTGGTGGCCGCCGCGGGCGCCAATGCGGCGGCCGTGGCCGAGCAGGCACTGGCCCTGCTGCTGGCCTGCGCCAAGTCGGTGGTGGCGCTGGACGCCCGCATGCACGCAGGCCACTGGGACAAGGCCACGCACAAGAGCCTGGAGCTGGGCGGGCGCACCGTGGGCCTGGTGGGGCTGGGCGCCATCGGCCTGCGCTTTGCGCGCATGGCCGATGCGCTGGGCATGCGCGTGATCGGCTTCGATCCCTTCGCAAAGAACCTGCCCGCCTGCGTGCAGCCCGTGGACCTGGAAACCATCTGGCGCGAGTCCGACGCGATTTCGCTGCACTGCCCGCTGACCGAGGAAAACCGGGGCATGCTCGGCGCCTCCACGCTGGCGGCCTGCAAGCGCGGCGTGATCGTGGTCAACACCGCACGCGGCGGCCTGATCGACGAGGCCGCGCTGCTGGCCGCCGTGCGCTCGGGCCAGGTGGCGGCCGCAGGGCTGGACAGCTTTGCGGTGGAGCCCATGGTGGCCGGCCACCCGTTCCAGGGCGAAAGGAACTTCGTGCTCAGCCCCCATATCGGCGGCGTGACCGGCGATGCCTACGTGAACATGGGCGTGGGCGCGGCCCGCAATGTGCTGGAGGTGCTGGCCCGCGTGCCTGCGGCGGCCGGCGCCTGAGCCAGGGCAGGGGTGCCGTGCGCGCCCTTGGCCCATGCATGTGCATGCATGTGATTTGAGGAGACAAGCGATGTCGAGGAATTTCCAAGAGGTCCGCCGCCTGGCCTTGCGCGGCGGCCTGCTGACCGCCGTGGGGCTGGCCGTGCTGGGCGCCCAGCCCGCGCTGGCGCAGAAGGACTATCCGGCCAAGCCCGTGCGGCTGGTCGTGGGCTTTGCGGCGGGCGGCCCCACCGACGTGGTGGCGCGCGCCTTTGCCGACCATGCGGGCAAGGCGCTGGGCCAGCCCTTCGTGGTGGACAACAAACCCGGGGCCAACACCATACTGGCCGCGCAGGCCGTGGCTGGCGCGCCGGCCGATGGCTATACGCTGCTGTTCGGCGCCACCAACCACAGCATGATCCCGGCGCTGTACCAGGGCCGCGTGAAGTTCGACGTGGTGCGCTCGTTCCGGCCGCTGTGCACGGTGGCCAGCAGCCCCACGGTGCTGGTCGTGGGGCCGGGCATGCCGGCGCGCAACCTGCAGGATTACATGGGCCAGGCACGCAGCCGGCCCGGCAGCGTCACGGCTGGCACGGCGGGCATGGGCAGTTCGGGCCATTTCGCCACCGAGATGTTTGCGCGGGCCAAGAGCCTGAAGCTCAACCACGTGCCCTACAAGGGCGCGGCGCCCGTGGTGACCGACCTCATGGGCGGCCAGCTCGACAGCTCCTTCGCCACGCTGGGCTCGGTGCTGCCCCAGGTGCGCAGCGGCAAGCTCACGGCGCTGGCCGTGGCCTCGCCCAGGCGCGCGTCCCTGCTGCCCCAGGTGCCCACCTTTGCCGAAGCGGGTGGCGGCGACTACTCGGCCGATGTCTGGTACGGCGTGCTCGCGCCGGCCGGCATTCCCGACGGCGCGGCCCAGGCGCTGGAGCGCGTGGCCGTGGAGTTCGCCAAGAGTGCATCGGCCGCGGAAAAGCTGCACGGCCTGGGCATGGATGCCGAGTCCAGCTGCGGCAGCGCCTTCGCGCAGCGCGTGGCCAGCGAAGCGGCCTCCTATGCGCAGATCGCCCGCGAACTGAACCTGAAGGCGGATTGATTCGGCCGCCGCCCCCTCTAAAAAATCTGGAGACAAGCCATGAAATTCCTTGCCAGAACCCTGATCGCGGCCTGCGCCCTGGCCGCCGCCGTGGCCCAGGCCGCCTTTCCCGAGCGTCCCATCACCCTGGTCGTGCCCTATGCGCCCGGCGGCGGCGCCGACGCGGCCGCGCGCCTGCTGGCCACGCGCATGGGCGCGCGGCTGGGCACCAGCATCATCGTGGACAACCGGCCCGGCGCCAGCGGCACCATTGGCGCCAGCCAGGTGGCCAAGGCGCGCGCCGATGGCTACACGGTGCTCTACGACGCCACGCCGTTTTCCATCAACCCGCATCTGTTTGCCAAGCTGCCCTATGCGCGCAGCGCGCTGCAGCCGCTGTCGCTGGTGCTGCTCATGCCCAATGTGGTCGTGGTCAAGGCCGATTCGCCCGTGCGCAGCGTGGCCGACCTGGCGGCCAGGGCCAAGGCGCAGCCGGGCAAGATCAACTTCGCCTCGGGCGGCAGCGGCACGGTGCAGCGCCTGGCGGCCGAGCTGTTTCGCCAGCGGCTGGAGCTGGACATGGTCCATGTGCCCTACAAGAGCGGCGGGCCGGCCATTGCCGATGTGATGGGCGGGCAGGTGGACTTCATGTTCGGCACCATGGCGGCCACCTATCCGCTGGTCACGGGCGGCAAGCTGCGCGCCCTGGCCGTGGCGGCGCCCCAGCGCTCGGCGCGCCTGCCCGATGTGCCCACCGTGTCCGAGACCGTGATTCCCGGCTACGAGGCCTATGAGTGGAACGGCATCTTCCTGCCCACGGGCACGCCCGAGCCCGTGGCCGCGCGCCTGCACCAGGCGCTGTCCGAGGTGCTGCAGGAAGCCGAGGTGCGCCAGCGCCTGAGCGACCTGGGCGCCCAGCCCATGGCATCGACGCCGGCCGAGTTCGCCGCCTTCCTCCAGAAGGAAGACGCCAAGTGGGGCGAGGTGGTGCGCAAGGGCGCCATCGTGCTGGACTGAGCGTATGGGCATGACCGACATCGCCATGGCCGTGCCGCACTCGGCCGGCACGAGCAGGCCTGCGCGCACGCTGCCGCCCCTGGCCTGCGACAGCCACATGCACATCTTCGATGCGCGCTTTGCGCCGTCGCCGCACTGGCCGCGCACGCCTCCGCAGGCCGACGTGGCCATGTACCGCCAACTGCAGCGGCGCCTGGGCACCTCGCGCGCCGTGGTGGTCACGCCCTCGACCTATGGCACGGACAACGCCTGCACGCTGGATGCGCTGGAGCGCCTGGGCGATGATGCGCGCGGCGTGGCCGTGGTCGCCCACGATGTGGCCGATGCCGAGCTGGACCGGCTGGCCACGCACCGCGTCTGCGGGCTGCGCGTGAACTTTGTCTCGCCGCAGTCCTGGGGCGAGACCACGGCCCACATGCTGGTCACGCTGGCGCACCGGGTCGCACGGCTGGGCTGGCATGTGCAGGTCTTCGTGCAGCCCGAACAGCTGGTGGCGCTGGAGCCCGTGCTGGGCGCGCTGCCCGTGCCCCTGGTCGTGGACCACCTGGGTCGCATCGACCCGGCCGCGGGCATGCAGGGCGTGGAGGGCGCGGCCCATGCCGCGCTGCGCCGGCTGCTCGATGGCGGCAACACCTGGGTCAAGCTCTCCGGCGCCTATATGCGTTCATCGGTGGGCGGCCCCTCCTATGCCGACACGCTGCCGCTGGGCCGCGATCTGGTGCGCGCCGCACCCGAGCGCCTGGTCTGGGGCAGCGACTGGCCGCACACCACCGAGGCGCCGGGCTCCGTCGACGATGCCGATCTGGTCGATCTGCTGCAGGCCTGGGCGGGCACGGACGAGGCCATGGACCGCATCCTGGTCGACAATCCAGCGCGCCTGTACGGCTTCAGCGCCATCCCCTGAAATCCCGAGAAAGACAAGCACCATGTTCCTGCTGCAAGCCCCCCAGGTCTGCGAACTCGAATCGTTCACCGCCATGCCCGACGCCCTGCGCCGCCCCGAGCGCAGCGAGTGGGCCGATGCCAACCGGGGCGGCGCCGTCACCGACTCCTTCCTCGAGGGGCCGGTGTTCGACGGCGCCGGCAACCTGTACGTGGCCGACATTCCCTGGGGCCGCGTCTTCCGCATCGATCCGCAAGGCGCCTGGACCCTGGTGGCCGAGTACGACGGCGAGCCCAACGGCATGAAGTTCCTTGACGAGCGCACGCTGCTGATCACCGACTACAAGAACGGGCTGATGCGCCTGGAGGTGGCCACGGGGCGCGTCAGCCCCTATCTGCAGCGGCGCAACAGCGAGCGCTTCAAGGGCGTGAACGACCTGGTCTTCGATGCCGAAGGCAACCTCTACTTCACCGACCAGGGCCAGAGCGGCCTGCACGATCCCAGCGGCCGCCTGTACCGCCTGCGTCCGGACGGCCGGCTGGACCTGCTGCTGGCCAACGTGCCCAGCCCCAACGGCGTGGCGCTGTCGCCCGATGGCCGCGTGCTCTACCTGGCCGTGACGCGCGGCAACTGCGTCTGGCGCGTGCCCCTGCTGCCCGATGGCAGCGTGGCCAAGGTGGGGCAGTTCTTCACCTCCTACGGCCCCAGCGGTCCCGACGGGCTGGCCGTGGATGACCAGGGCCGACTGCTGGTGGCCAACCCGGGCCTGGGCCTGGTGTGGGTGCTCAACCACCGCGCCGAGCCCGTGCAGGTGCTGCGCGGCGTGCCGGGAAGCTCGCTCACCAACCTGGCCTTTGGCGGCGCGGACCGCCGCACGCTGCATGTGACGGACTCCACGCACGGGCGCATTCTGCGTGCCCGGCTGGAGGCGCCGGGGCTGGTGCTGCACGGCTTGAACAAGGGCTGAGGCGGCCATCGCACCGTCTTAGCCGTCTCGGCCGTCTCAGTCGTCGCAACCGTTCCTCAGGGCCTGGCCGGCATGTCCAGGATCTCCCGGGCCTCCTGCAGCAGGCCTATCCACAGCTGCTCGTGCTGTATGCCGGCCTTGAGCACCAGGTGCTGCAGCCGCCGCTCGCGCGTGGGCGGCTTGTCCAGGAAGTCGCGCTGCTCCAGGCGCTGGTAGACGTCCAGCTGCGCCTGGTGCAGTGCCAGCAGCCGCTGCACTTCGTCCTGCAGTCCGCAGGGCCCCACCACCGCCTCGGCACGCAGGCGGACCATCCATTCCTCGCGCAGCGGCTTGGGGTCTTCCTGCTCGGCCACCCAGCGCTTGAGCTCCTTGCGGCCGGTGGGAAGGATGCGGTACTGGCGCTTGCGGCCCCGGCCGGATTCGGCGGGCAGGGCCTCTATCCATTGCGCCTCTTCCAGCCGGGCGAGTTCGCGGTAGATCTGCTGGTGCGTGGCGTTCCAGAAATAGCCGATGGAGCGGTCGAAGCGCTCGGCAAGTTCCGAGCCCGAGCAGGGGTGCTCGACCAAGGCAGTGAGAAGGGCGTGTGGCAGGGACATCGGCAACAAAGGGACTGGCGCTGGGCGCCATCTTACGGGCCTGCATGGAGGTGTGGCCAAGCGCTGCAGTCATTTCTGCAATTTTTTGCGCAACCAGTTGCATAAATAAAGGAGGCTGACTACATTCATGCAATCAGTTGCATAAAAAAGCGAGATAGGCATGACCCACTACCCCCACCTGAATGCCGAACTGGACCTGGGCTTCACCACGCTCAGAAACCGCGTGCTCATGGGCTCCATGCACGTGGGCCTGGAAGAGGCGCCCCACGGCTTCGAGCGCATGGCCGCCTTCTACGCCGAGCGCGCGCGCGGCGAGGTGGGCTTGATCGTCACGGGCGGCATCGCCCCCAATGAGAGCGGCCGGCCCATGAAGGGCGGCGCCATGATGGTCAACGAACACGAGGCGGACCAGCACCGCATCGTCACGCAGGCCGTTCATGCCGAGGGCGGCAAGATCGCCATGCAGATCCTGCACTTCGGCCGCTACGCCTACCAGCCCGGGCTGGTGGCGCCCAGCGCACTGCAGGCGCCCATCAACCCCTTCGTGCCGCATGCGCTGACGGGCGACGAGGTGGAGCAGACCATCGAGGACTTCGTGCGCTGCGCAGCCCTGGCCCGGCATGCGGGCTACGACGGCGTGGAGATCATGGGCTCGGAGGGCTACCTGATCAACGAGTTCATCGCTGCACGCACCAACCACCGCGATGACGAATGGGGCGGCAGCTACGCGGGCCGCATGCGCTTTGCGGTGGAGATCGTGCGGCGCACGCGCCAGCGCGTGGGGCGGGACTTCATCATCATCTACCGCCTGTCCATGCTGGATTTGGTGGAGGGCGGCTCCACGCTGGAGGAAGTGATCGCGCTGGCCCAGGCCATCGAGGCCGCGGGCGCCACGCTGCTGAACACGGGCATAGGCTGGCACGAGGCGCGCATCCCCACCATCGCCACCAAGGTGCCGCGCGCCGCCTATGCCTGGGTCACGCAGCGCGTGATGGGGCAGGTGGGCATCCCGCTGATCACCTCCAACCGCATCAACACGCCCGAAGTGGCCGAGCGCCTGCTGGCCGAGGGCTATGCCGACATGGTCTCCATGGCCCGGCCGCTGCTGGCCGATGGCGACTTCGTGCGCAAGGCGCGCCAGGGCCGTGCCGACGAGATCAACACCTGCATTGCCTGCAACCAGGCCTGCCTGGACCATACCTTTGGCGGCAAGATCACCTCCTGCCTGGTCAACCCGCGCGCCTGCCACGAGACCGAGCTGGTGATTGCGCCCGCGCCCGCCGCCAAGCGCATCGCCGTGGTGGGCGCCGGCCCGGCGGGCCTGAGCTTTGCCGTCACCGCGGCGCAGCGCGGCCATGCGGTGACGCTGTTCGATGCGGCCAGCGAGATCGGCGGGCAGTTCAACATTGCCAAGAAGGTGCCCGGCAAGGAGGAGTTCCACGAGACGCTGCGCTACTTCCGCCGCCAGCTGGAGCTGGGCGGCGTGGCGCTGCAATTGGGCCACCGCGTGGAGGCGGCCCAGCTCATCGAGGGCGGCTATGACGAGATCGTGCTGGCCACGGGCATACGGCCGCGCGTTCCCGCCATCGACGGCGTGGACCATCCCAAGGTGCTCGGCTACCTGGACGTGCTGCAGGGCGACAGGCCCGTGGGCGAGCGCGTGGCCATCATCGGCGCGGGCGGCATCGGTTTCGATGTGGCCGAGTACCTGACCCATGCCGGCGACAGCGGCGCCGTGGCGCCCCGCAAGTTCTATGCGGAGTGGGGCATAGACACGGACTACGCCCGGGCCGGCGGCCTGGCGCAGCCGCAGGCCCAGCCCTCGCCGCGCCGCGTGCACCTGCTGCAGCGCAAGTCCACCAAGGTGGGCGACCAGCTGGGCAAGACCACGGGCTGGATACACCGCACCTCGCTGAAGGCACGCAGCGTGGCCATGGGCTCGGGCGTGGCCTATGAGCGCATCGACGACGCCGGGCTGCACATCACCGTGGACGGCCAGCCGCAACTGCTGGAGGTGGACAACGTCGTGCTCTGCGCGGGCCAGGAGCCGCAGCGCGAGCTGCATGCGGCCCTGAGCGCGGCGGGCTGCAGCGTGCACCTGATCGGCGGCGCCGACGTGGCGGCCGAACTCGACGCCAAGCGCGCCATTCTGCAAGGCACCACGCTGGCGGCCAGCCTTTGAGGGCGCCGCCCGATTCCGTTTTCCACCTCAACCACCAGGAGACAAGCATGTCCCAGCCCCCGAAGAACGCCCATCCCGCAGTCGCCCGCTCCCTGGAGCTGTGGCATCGCATGGTTGCCGCCAGCGACCTGGGCGAGCTGCACACCATCGTCCATCCCGATGCGGTGTTCCGCTCGCCCATGGCCAACACGCCCTATGCCTCGGCAGCCGCGCTGATGCTGGCGCTGTCCACCGTGGTCCAGGTCTTCGAGAACTTCACCTACCACCGCCAGATGGCCAGCGATGACGGCCTGGACGTGGTGCTGGAGTTCAGCGCCAGCGTGGGTGGCAAGAACCTCAAGGGAATCGACTTCATCCGCTTCGACGAGCAGGGGCTGATCCGGGAATTCGAGGTCATGGTGCGCCCCATGAGCGGCCTGCAGGCCCTGGGCACGGAGATGGGCAAGCGGCTGGGCGACAAGCTTCCCGCCTTCAAGGCCGTGGCCTGAGGGCAGGGCGCGCCATGAAAAACGCCCCCGAAGTTTCGGGGGCGTTTTGCCGTGGGCGTCAGCCGGTCAGAGCGTGCCGGCCTTCTGGCGGGCAATGGCATCGGCCACGCCCTTGCCGTAGGCCGGGTCGGCCTGGGTGCAGTGCGCTATGTGCTTTTGCACGATGTGTTCGGACACACCGGCGATGTTGCGCGCCGTGTTCTCGAACAGGCGCTGCTGCGCATCGGGCGTGAGCAGGCGGAACAGGTCGCCGGGCTGGGTGAAGTAGTCGGCATCGTCCTCGCGGTAGTTCCAGCGGTCGGCCGCGCCGTTGAGGGCCAGCGGCGGCTCGGCGAAGGCCGGCTGTTCCTGCCACTCGCCCTTGGTGTTGGGCTCGTAGGCGATGGTGCCGCCGTAGTTGCCGTCCACGCGCATGGCGCCGTCCCGGTGGTAGGCGTGGTAGGGGCAGCGCGGCGCGTTCACGGGGATCTGGTGGTGGTTCACGCCCAGGCGGTAGCGCGCGGCATCGCCGTACGAGAACAGGCGCGACTGCAGCATGCGGTCGGGCGAGGGGCCGATGCCCGGCACCAGGTTGGCCGGCGTGAACGAGGCCTGCTCCACATCGGCGTGGTAGTTGCGCGGGTTGCGGTTGAGCTCCATCACGCCCACTTCGATCAGCGGGTAGTCCTTCTTGCTCCAGACCTTGGTCAGGTCGAAGGGGTGGAAGCGGTAGGTCTCGGCTTCATGCTCGGGCATGATCTGCACGCACAGCTTCCAGCGAGGGAACTCGCCGCAGTCGATGGCCTCGAGCAGGTCGCGCTGGCTGCTTTCACGGTCGGAGGCGACGACGGAGGCCGCCTCGGAATCGGTGAAGTTCTCGATGCCCTGCTGGCAGACCCAGTGGAACTTGACCCAGTGGCGCTCGTTGCTGGCGTTGATGAAGCTGTAGGTATGCGAGCCGAAGCCATGCATGTGGCGGTAGCCGCGCGGAATGCCCCGGTCGCTCATGACGATGGTGATCTGGTGCAGCGCCTCGGGCAGGCCGGTCCAGAAGTCCCAGTTGTTCTCGGGCGAGCGCAGGTTGGTGTAGGGGTCGCGCTTGACGGCCTTGTTCAGGTCCGGGAACTTGAGCGGGTCGCGGAAGAAGAACACCGGCGTGTTGTTGCCCACCAGGTCCCAGTTGCCTTCCTCGGTATAGAGCTTGACGGCGAAGCCGCGGATATCGCGCTCGGCGTCGGCCGCGCCGCGCTCGCCGGCCACGGTGGAAAAGCGCGCGAACACTTCGGTCTGCTTGCCGATGTCGGAGAACACCTTGGCGCGGGTGTAGCGCGTGATATCACCCGTCACGGTGAAGGTGCCGAAGGCGCCCGAGCCCTTGGCGTGCATGCGGCGCTCGGGAATCACTTCGCGGTTGAAGTGGGCCATTTTTTCCAGATGCCACAGGTCCTGCA
This sequence comes from Delftia sp. PX-1, assembly GCF_055797465.1. NCBI lineage: Bacteria > Pseudomonadati > Pseudomonadota > Betaproteobacteria > Burkholderiales > Comamonadaceae > Delftia > Delftia sp. PX-1. The sequence continues at coordinate 4,239,147 of NZ_CP184763.1, read as the reverse complement.
GCAGCATCGGGCCACGCGGGCCGGCCGTGAGCGAGTCCTGGTTGTTGGCAACCGGGGCACCTGCGGCGGTGGTGAGCTTGTGGGTCATGGTCTCTCCTTGATCGAGGGGTGGTAGCGGCGCCGGCTTGCACTCAGGCAGCGCGGCGCTTGGAAAATCAATAGCTGCGTGCTATCGAATTGCTTTTATTGTTGTTTCGTTCTATGGATGCGGCAAGGCTTTGGCGATTGGCAAATCTCAACTGCGCCATAGCCAAAAAATTTCACCGCACCCCGCCTGCGTCGTGCCGGGCATGCTTTTTGCCAAGGCATTGTGTTGCGCGGGCGGATGCGGCCCGTGTAGGCCGTCGCCCTGTCAGCCCGAGACCAGCTTGTGGACCAGATCGGCGGCCGTGGAGGCGCCGTACTTGCGCATCAGCCGTGCGCGGTAGATCTCCACCGTGCGGTGGCTGATGGCCAGGGCGCGGCCGATTTCCTTGGAGGTCAGGCCTTCCAGCAGGCGGGCGGCCACCTCGCGCTCGCGCCCCGTGAGCTCGGCCTTGACGGGACGGTGGGCGCTGAGGTCCTCGAAGCTCCAGATGCCCGAGGCATGCGGGTCGCTGCGGTCCAGCGTGCGGCCCGTGACATGGCACCAGAACGTTTCGCCGTTGGCGCGCTTCATGATGCGGTTGTCCGAATAAAAGCCCCTTGCATTGAGAATGGGCGCGATGCGCGCGCCCAGCCGCTCATACTCGTCGGCGCTGGGGTAGAGGATCTGGAAGGTCTGGCCGATCAGCACCTCGCGCGAGGCCTCGAACATCTCGCAGACCTGGCGATTGCAGTCGATCATGGTGCGGTTGCGCGAGATCACGAGACCGACGGGGGCGGCCTCGAACGCCAGCCTGTAATCTATATCCATGGGCAAATCTTTACGAAAAACTACTTATGCAAGTACGTAGTATCGTAGCGCATCCAATCTGAAGGAGACATGTGTGAAAAAGCTCTACCCCTCTGCGGAGCAGGCGCTCCAGGGCGTCGTGGCCGACGGGCAATTGCTGGCTGTGGGAGGCTTCGGCCTGTGCGGCATTCCCGAGGCCCTGATCGACGCGCTGCGTGACAGCGGCGTCAAGGGCCTGACGGTGATTTCCAACAACGCGGGCGTGGACGGCTTTGGCCTGGGCAAGCTGCTGGAGACGCGCCAGATCAAGAAGATGATCTCGTCGTATGTGGGCGAGAACAAGGAGTTCGAGCGCCAGTACCTGGCCGGCGAGCTGGAGCTGGAATTCACGCCCCAGGGCACGCTGGCCGAGAAGCTGCGCGCAGGCGGCGCCGGCATTCCCGCCTTCTTCACCAAGACCGGCGTGGGCACCATGGTGGCCGAGGGCAAGGAGCTGCGCGAGTTCGACGGCGAGACCTATGTGATGGAGCGCTCGCTTGTGCCCGATGTCTCCCTGGTCAAGGCCCACCGTGCCGACAAGAGCGGCAACCTGCAGTTCCGCCTGACGGCGCGCAACTTCAACCCTGCCGCCGCCACGGCCGGCAAGGTCTGCATCGTGGAAGTGGAGGAGGTGGTCGAGGTCGGCGAGATCGCACCGGACGACATCCACCTGCCCGGCATCTACGTGCACCGCATCGTGCACAACCCGAACCCCGAAAAGCGCATCGAAAAGCGCACCATCACAGAAAAACAAGGAGCCTGACCATGCCGTGGACCCAAGACCAGATGGCCGCCCGCGCGGCCCAAGAACTCGAAGACGGCTTCTACGTCAACCTGGGCATCGGCATTCCCACCCTGGTGGCCAACCACACGGGTGACAAGGAAGTGTGGCTGCAGTCCGAGAACGGCATGCTGGGCATCGGCCCCTTCCCGACCGAGGATGCCGTGGACGCCGACCTGATCAACGCCGGCAAGCAGACCGTGACGACGATTGCCGGCTCGTCCATCTTCGGCAGCGACCAGTCGTTCGCCATGATCCGCGGCGGCAAGATCAACCTGTCCATCCTGGGCGCCATGCAGGTGTCCGAGAAGGGCGACCTGGCCAACTGGATGATCCCCGGCAAGATGGTCAAGGGCATGGGCGGCGCCATGGACCTGGTGGCGGGCGTCAAGCGCGTCATCGTGCTCATGGAGCATGTGGCAAAGAAGAAGGACGGCACGACCGACCTCAAAATTCTTCCCGCCTGCACTCTGCCTTTGACCGGCGTGGGCGTGGTGGACCGTATCATCACCGACCTGGGAGTGATGGACGTGACGCCGCAGGGCCTGAAGCTCGTGGAACTGGCCCCCGAAGTGAGCTTCGAGGACATCCAGTCCAAGACCGGCGTGACGCTGATTCGCTGATGTTGCCGTGCTGTGCAGTGCCTGCCTGGTGCAGGCCTGCGCGACGAGAGCCCGCCTTGCGCGGGCTCTTTTGCTTATATTTCAGATTTCGAGCCAATGGGAGCCTCTATGACGGATGTCGCGGCCGTGCGCAATCCACCGACAGCGCAGGGATGGAAGGACGAGGGCGTGCATTTCCTGCGCGCCGTCACCGACATGGCCGAGCATTGCAACGTGGTGACCGGCGAGCCCATCTTCAACGACAAGGGTGTCAAGCTCGTGGACAAGGGCGCGCGCATCGACAGCAACATGTACGAGCGCCTGGTCAAGCACAAGCTGCGCGACCCCATCGACAAGCACCTGGGCGTTGACAACCGCGTGGACGTGCTGGCCATCGAGGCCCAGGCCATGGTGCAGTGCGAAACCGTGGACCTGATGCGCCGCCTGGTGCAGTCGCTGGGCGGCACGGACCGGCTGCTGGCGCCGCTGCGCCTGATGGTGCTGCCGCCGCAGATCGCCTTCAAGCTCACGGTCATGCGCGAGCAGCGCCCCGAGCTGTTCGCCCACAGCCTGCAGATGATGCTGGTGGCCGTCTACCTGGCGCTGCAAAGCGAATGGAGCGAGCGTGAATGCGGCCCGCTGGCCACGGCGGCCCTGCTGCACGATGTGGGCATGCTCTACATGGACCCGGCCTGGACCGACCCCAACTACCGGCTCACGGGCGCCGAGCGCAAGCACCTGGTGGCGCACTCGGTCACGGGCATGCTCATCATGCGGGGCGCGGGCGCGTATTCGCAGGACGTGGAAATGGCCGTGCTCGAGCACCACGAGCGCATGGACGGCACGGGCTATCCGCGCGGCGTGCATGGCGAAGCCATCTCCAAAATGGGCCGGATCCTGTTGCTGGCCGAGGTGGTCTCGGCCTTCTTCGACAAATTCCAGGACCTGCCCGGCCAGCGCCTGTCGCTGATGCTGCGCATGAACCACCGCCGCTATCCGGCCGATCTGGTCGGCATCCTGCTGCCGCTGCTGTACGACGAGATCTCGCCGGGCACGCCGCTGCCGCCGCTGCAGGCCGAGGTCACGCACAGCGTGGCAGCGCTGTCGGCCGCCTTCCAGATGTGGGACACGTTCAGCCAGGCCTTTCCCGAGCGCTGGCAGGCCATGCCCGACCACCAGGCGGCCGTCTACATCGACTCCAGCATCGGCAGCCTGCAAAAGCAGCTGGCCGAGGCCGGCCTGCACCCGAACCAGCAGACCGACCTGCTGGCCTACCTCAAGGACGACGTGCAGGGCATGAGCGAGCTGGCCCTGCTCAGCCGCGAGGCCCTGTGGCAGCTGCAGGCCATTGTCAACGCCTGCCTGCGCCGCTGGCCCGCCATCAACGCCCGCACCCACGCCGTGGACACGGCGGTCGCGCAATGGTGCGAAGCCTGCATGCAGATCGACGCCACGCCGCCGCCGGGTGGGGCAGCAGGAACAACTGCGCATTGAGGCAGCCGGGCTTGCCCGGCTTTTTTACGGCCGTGGAGCTGTGGGGAAATCAAGAGTGCTGTATATTTGTACAGTATCTTGAGAATTCCCCATGACCACGACACACGCCTTTCAACCTGCGCAGTCTGCCTCCCTGTCGGGCGCGGCGCGTGTGCTGCCTCAGTTGCAGGGCGTGTGGCGTGGCGATGGCTGGCAGCAGGCGCTGCAGCAGCGCGTCCAGCCTTCGGGCCATGCGCTGCTGGATGCGCAATTGCCGGGCGGGGGCTGGCCGCTGGGCGCGATGGTCGAGCTGCTGCAACCCGCCCATGGCCATGCCGAGTGGCCGCTGCTGCTGCCGGGCCTGGCGGCCCTGATGCAGCGCAGCGCGGGCCAGGTGGTGCTGGTGGCGCCGCCTTGCAGGCCTTTTGCACCGGGACTGGAAGCGGCGGGCGTGGCGGCGCACCGGCTGTGCTGCGTGGAGGCCGATACCCACCCCGGCGCCCACCCGGCAGGCGATGGGGCAGGGCTGGCCTGGGTCTGTGAGCAGGCACTGCGCTGCCGCGACGTGCTGGCCGTGCTGGCCTGGCTGCCGGCCGGTCTGCCCATGGCCACGCTGCGCCGGCTGCAATGGGCGGCCGCTGCGCAGGGGCGCATTCTGTGGCTGTGGCGCGAGGCCTCGGCCGCCCTGCAGACGGTGGCCTCGCCCGCGCCGCTGCGGCTGCGCGTGGAGACCGAGCTGGGGGTGCCGGGCGAAGGCGGTACGCCAGCCTGCCTGCGCGTGCAGTTGCTCAAGCGCCGGGGGCCTGCGCTGGAGCATCCCTTGAAACTGCCGCTGCACCACTGGGCCTGGCAGGACGTGCTGCAGGCCCAGGCCCTGCGGCGCACCCGGCAGGCGGGCGAGGCGCAGCGCTGGCTTCATGGACACGGGCAACTGCTGCCCGCCGAGGCGCCCGCCCTGCAGGCGGCAGCGCACACCCTGGGATGAGATGCCATGGCACAGCCGAATCAAGCACTGCACTGGATTGCCTGGCCGCTGCATGCCGCGCAGGGCGATGGCCAGGGCAACGGCGACAGTGATGGCAAAGGCAGTGCCTGCGCGCAGCAGGCCTGGTGGGCCCTGCGCTGGACGCCGCGCGTGGCCGTCTGGCAGGGCGCAGGGCAGGCCGTGGCGCTGATGGAGGTGGGCAGCGTGGAGCGCCTGTGGGGCGGCCGCCAGTCCATGCTGCTGGGCCTGCTGCGCGCTCTGCGTGAACAGCAGCCTGACACAGGGCAGGCAGGCAGCCCGCAGATGCCGGTCTGGGCCCGGGCCGCCACGGCCTGGCAGGCGCTGGCGCGTCTGCGCTGGCGCATGCAGGGCGACGGCCTGCGCCAGCCCTGGCCGCCTGCCGATGCCCTGCCGATCTGGACCCTGCCCGCGCTCGAACCCCATGCGCCGGCCCTGGAGCGCATGGGCTGCCGCCGCTGGGGCGAGCTGCGCGCCCTGCCGCGCGCGGGCCTGGCGCGGCGCATCGGGCTGCCGGCCCTGCTGGCGCTGGACCAGGCCTATGGCAGCAGCCCCCATGCGCTGGACTGGCTGGAGCTGCCCGAACACTTTGCATTGCGCGCCGACCTGGGCTATCCGGCCAGCGACGCCCAGGCCCTGCTGCAGGCCGCCCGGCCCCTGCTGCGTGCGCTGCAGGCCTGGCTGCAGGCCCGCCACCAGGGCGTGCTGGGCCTGCAACTGCGCTGGCACCACGATCTGCGGCGCGTGGACGGCACGCAGCTGCCGGCCTGGGAAGCGCTGGACATCCGCACGGCCCGGCCCGCCCAGGCGCTGGAGCACATGGAGCGCCTGCTGCGCGAACGCCTGGCCCGCACGCCCTGGCGCGCGCCTGCGGACATGCTGGAGCTGGTGGCGCTGGACACCGCGCCTTTCGCGGCCGATGCCGGCAGTTGCCTGCCACCGGCCGCGCCCGGTCCGGCGCCGCTGGGCGAGGCGGCAGGCGCGACAGATGGGGCAGGCGCGGCCAGCGGCATGGCCTGGCATGAATGGGTGGAGCGCGTCTCGGCCCGCCGTGGCGCGCAGGGCGTGCGGGTGGCGCAGCTGCAATCGGACCACCGGCCCGAGGCCATGCAGCGCTGGACCCCGGCCTGCGAGGCCCTGCAGACCCCGCAGGCACCGCGGCGGCCCGCGCACGCGCGCAAGGCGGCCAACCCCTGGCAGGGCCTGCTGCCGCCCTGGCTGCTTGATCCGCCCCAGCCCCTGCTCCTGCAGGGCAGCCGCCCTTGCTGGCAGGGGCCGCTGCAATTGCTGGCCGGCCCCTATCGGCTGGAGGCCGGCTGGTGGGGAGAGCCGCAGGCCGATGCGGCGCTGGCCGTGCGTGACTATTTCGTGGCCAGCAACGCGGCTGTCGGCCATGTCTGGATCTACCGCGAGCGCGCGCCTGCATCGGAGCGGCTGCCAGGCATGCCGGCCCTGCTGTCGCCCGCCGCCTGGTTTGCGCAAGGCATCTATGGCTGAACAGGACATCCTGCTGGAGCCGCCGCCCCCGCACCTGCAGCGGCTGCAGCCCCCGCCCCAGGCCACCGGGCCGGTGGCCGGCATGGCATCGGGCCCGGGCCTGCCCGGCTATGCGGAGCTGCACTGCCTGTCGAACTTCAGCTTTCTGCGCGGCGCCTCTTCGCCGGCCCAACTGGTGCAGCGCGCCAAGGCCCTGGGCTACCAGGCGCTGGCCCTGACCGACGAATGCTCGGTGGCCGGCGCCGTGCGGGCCTTCGAGGCTGCACGCGACTGCGAGATGGCCCTGATCCATGGCAGCGAATTTGCCTGGGGCCCGCTGCGCGTGGTGGCGCTGGCGCGCGATCTGAACGGCTGGGGCAACCTCTGCGAGTTCATCAGCGCAGCGCGCGCCCGTGCCGACAAGGGCCAGTACCTGGTCGATACCGACAGCCCCTGGCATCTGCTGCGTGAAGGCTGCGAATGCATCGTCCTGCCACAGCGTGCGCTGCTTCCAGCCGGCGATGTGCCCGCCATCGCCCAGGCCGTGCAGGCCACCGTGGCGCAACTGGGGCCGGGCTGCTGGCTGGGCGTGGAGCTGCTGCTGGCGCCCGACGACAGCCTGTGGCTGCAAAGCCTGCAGGACGTGGCAGGGTTACTGGGCCTGTCCTGCGTGGCCTGCGGCGACGTGCACATGCATGCGCGCTCGCGCAAGCCGCTGCAGGACCTGGTGACGGCGCTGCGCCTTGGCTGCACGGTGGCCGAATGCGGCTTCGAGCTGCATCCCAATGCCGAGCGGCATCTGCGCTCACGCTTGCGGCTGGGCGGCATCTATCCGCGCGCCATGCTGGATGCAACCTTGCAGATTGCCGCGCGCTGCGATTTCAAGCTCAGTGAGATCAGCTACCACTATCCGCAGGAAAGCGTGCTGCCCGGCATGGACGCGCGCCAGACCCTGGCCTGGCATACCTGGCAGGGAGCGGCGGGGCGCTATCCGCAAGGCATTCCCGAATCGGTCGCCAAGCAGTTGAAGGATGAGCTGGAGCTGATCGCCGAATGCCGCTACGAGATGTACTTTCTCACCGTGCACGACATCGTGCGCTATGCGCGCAGCGAAGGCATCCTGTGCCAGGGGCGCGGTTCGGCCGCGAACTCGGCCGTCTGCTATTGCCTGGGCATCACGGCCGTGGACCCGAACAAGACCACGCTGCTGATGGCGCGCTTCATCAGCCGCGAGCGCAGCGAGCCCCCAGATATCGACGTGGACTTCGAGCACGCGCGGCGCGAGACCGTCATCCAGTACATCTACGAAAAATACGGCCGCGGCCGTGCGGCGCTGACGGCCGTGGTCAGCTGCTGGCGCACGCGCGGTGCGCTGCGCGATGCGGGCAAGGCCCTGGGCGTGGATGCGGTGCTGATCGACGCCATGGCCCGGCAGCACCACTGGTTCAGCGATGCCGAGGACCAGGCGGCCGAGCCGGAGCCCGAACCCGATGACCCCGCCCTGGGCTGGGTGCGCTCCAAGCTGCTGCGCCTGGCCCGGCTGCGCGAGCGGCTGGGCGACGACTGCCCGCAACTGTCGCCCCAGCGTGCGCGGCTGTGGCTGGAGCTGGCCTTGCAGCTGCGCGACAGCCCGCGCCACCTGAGCCAGCATGTGGGCGGATTTGTGCTGACCGACGGGCCGCTGACGCGGCTGGTGCCCGTGGAGCCGGCCGCCATGGAGGGCCGCTCGGTCATCCAGTGGGACAAGGACGATCTGGACACCATGAAGCTGCTCAAGGTCGATGTGCTGGCCCTGGGCATGCTCACCGTGCTGCGCGGCAGCCTGCACGCGCGCGCCGCGCTGCGCGGCCCGCGCTGGGAGCTGGCCGACATTCCCAAGGACGACCCGGCCACCTACGACATGATCTGCCGCGCCGACACCGTGGGTACCTTCCAGATCGAGAGCCGGGCGCAGATGAGCATGCTGCCCCGGCTGCGGCCGCGCGTGTTCTACGACCTGGTGGTCGAGGTCGCCATCGTGCGGCCCGGCCCCATACAGGGCGGCATGGTCCATCCCTATCTGCAGGCGCGCGAGCGCAGGGACCAGGAAGGGGAACTGGTGTTGGAGAAGCCCGAACTCAAGCAGGCGCTGGAGCGCACGCTGGGCGTGCCCATTTTCCAGGAGCAGGTCATGCAAATCGCCATGATCGCGGCGAATTTCTCGGCGGGGGAGGCCGACGAACTGCGCCGCTCCATGGCCGCCTGGCGGCGCAAGGGCGGCATACACCATTTCGAGCGCAAGCTGATCGAGGGCATGCTGGCCAAGGGCTATAGCCCGGAATTCGCCCACGCCATCGTCCGCCAGATCCAGGGCTTCGGTGAATACGGCTTCCCAGAAAGCCATGCCTACAGCTTCGCCATGCTGGCCTATGCCAGCGCCTGGCTCAAGCGCCATGAGCCGGCCTGTTTCCTCATGGCCCTGCTCAATGCCCAGCCCATGGGCTTCTACACCCCCTCGCAACTGATCCAGGATGCGCGCCGCCACGGCGTGCGCGTGCTGCCCGTCGATGTGCGCCACAGCGACTGGGACTGCACGCTGGAGGCGCCGCACGAGCGCATTGCCGGCGTCGAGCTGCCGCAGCCGGCCGTGCGCCTGGGGCTGTGCATGGTGGCGCAGCTGCCAAAGACTTCGGGCGAGCGCGTGGCCCAGGTCCGCGCGCAGGCACCGTTCAGGAGCACCGAGGACCTGGCCCTGCGCGCCCGGCTGCAGCGCGCCGAGCTGCAGGCCCTGGCGGCGGCCGATGCGCTGCAGGGCCTGTCAGGCCACCGCCGCCAGCAGATGTGGGATGCGGCGGCCCTGCAGGTGCAGCCCCCGCTGTTCGCGGGCGTGCCCGTGCACGAGGCGCCCGTGCAACTGGCCGCCGCGCCCGAGGGCGAGGAAATCCTGTTCGACTACGCGGCCACGGGCCTGAGCCTGCGCCGCCACCCGCTGGCCCTGCTGCGTGACCGCCTGCGCCGCCACGGGCTTCGCACGGCGCTGGAGCTGCGCGACACGCTGGCGGGCATGCGCGTGCGGGCCTGCGGCATCGTCACCGTGCGCCAGCGCCCGCCCACGGCCAAGGGCACGGTCTTCATCACGCTGGAGGACGAGACGGGCACGGTCAACCTGGTGGTCTGGCCCGATACCGTCACGCGCTGGGGCGAGCCCTTGCTGGGCGCGCGGCTGCTGGCGGTCGAGGGCATCTGGCAAAGCAGCTCTGACTGGGGCGGCGGCAAGGACTGCGGCGAGTCAGTGCCTGCAGAGCAGGCCAGCCAGGAGGTGCCCGCCGTGCGCCATCTCATCGTGCACCGCGCCCGCGACATGAGCCGCTGGCTGGGCCGCCTGGGCGGCGCCGGCGTGGCGAGCCGCAATTTCCACTGAGGGCTGTTGCCGTTGCTGCGGCTGCCGAAGCAGGCTCAGGCCATGCGGGCGTCGGCGCGGATGTCGGGCATCTGGTCGATACGCTTGCCGAACCAGCCTATGCGCTCGGTCTGGCGCACGTCCAGCCTGGGCACGTAGGGCTTGATGTCGAGCACGGGCGTGCCGTCCAGCATGTCGTTGCCCAGGAAATGCAGCAGCAGTCCTTCGCGCCGCACCAGACGCACGATGGACAGGCCCAGCCGGTTGGGCCGCGCCGGGGCGCGTGTGGCGAACACGCCGTGGCTGCGGTCGTCCATGAAGGGCACGACTTCCAGTTTTTCCACGGCCTGGTGCAGGTGGGTGATGAGGATCAGGTAGTCAAAGCCTTCGATGTCGCGCAGCCCGGCCTCGAACTCGGGCAGCAGCTCCACGCGGCCTGCCTCGTCGGCCGCGCCTGCCGTCTGTATGGGCATGCCCACCGGATCGGTGAAGCGGCTGCGCACATGGCCGATGGGGCGGCAGCCTATGCCTTGCGCGGCGGCATCGCTCATGCGCTGGCGGTGCCCTGGGGATTGAGCAGGCGCGTCAGCGCTGCGATATCGGCCGCAGCCGCCATGCGCGACGTGGTTTCTATGGAGCGGTAATGCCTGACGATGGCCTCGCCCGTGGCCGTGAGCGAGGCGCCGCCGCCATGGGCGCCGCCTGCGCTGGTGTTGACGGCTGGCGTCTGCAGCGCGCGGTTCATCTCGTCCACGAGCACCCAGGCGCGCCGGTACGACATGCCCAGCGAGCGGGCTGCGGCCGAGATGGAGCCCGCCTCGGCGATGGATTCGAGCAACTGCACCTTGCCGGGTCCGATGGCAATGGTGCTGTCGTTGTATACGCGCAGGCGGAACTGGACTTTGGAGGACATGGGAGAAGGGCTGGGCACGGCAAAAGCGGGTTAACGGCGAAGGTTAAGCGAAATCAACGGTCTGCGCCGCGATGGGGCTAAGGGGAAATACGCAATGCATGGCCTGCTACAGCGGGGCGGGTCATATGCGCTGTGCGCCGCCGCCGTTCGCAACGGCTGTGGCCCTCATGGTACTGATGGCTCGCACGGTCGGCGTTGCCACTCTTGCCAGACTGCACGCTGGCCCAAGCCCCGGCTCACATAGGCGCGCGGTGATCATGGTCTTGCTGGCCAGCGCCTGGGGACGGCCGTTCGTGGCGTTCCCAGGGCGCGCTGCAGCTGAAGGCCGGGCAGGCCTTCCTACTTCTTGCCGGCGTCTGCCAGCAGGCGCTGGCATTGCGCATCTTCCTCGGCAGCCGGCACCGTCAGCGGCACCAGGGCCAGGGCGGCGGGTGCCACCACGGCGGCGGCCACGGCCGCGCCCGCACGCAGCAGCAGCGGGCCGGGCTCCACGCCCACCTTGGGGTTGGCGAAGCTGCCGCGCACATACAGGGGCGTGCGCAGCGAGAAGAACTTCCACTTCAGCGATTCGGGCTTGATGTGCAGATCCATGGTCTCCTGCGCCAGGCTGATCTGGCCTGTGGCCTCCACGATCGCCTCCGGCGTCGCCAACTTGACGTTGCGCGTGCGTGCCAGGCCGTTCTGCACGGACAGGTCGGCCACGGCGCAGTTGAGCTGGACTTCCTTGTCGGCACCGAACAGCTTGGTCACCACCACGCTGCCCAGGTTGAGCGCGGCCAGGTCCAGCAGTTGCTTGCTGAAGCGCCCGTCGCGCACATACAGGCGCATGTCGCCGGAGCTGGTGCCCAGCCATTCGGCCATGGACTGGCCTCGGCCCTCCAGGGCGATGGCGCCATCCATGCTGCCCAGGCTTTTCTTCATCAATTCGATCTCGGGGAACAGGGCCGACAGCTGCAGCCCCTGGACCTTGCCCTGGAGGTTGGCCTTGGGCGGCTTGGCGCCGCTGTCCACCATGGCCTGCAGGTCCAGCTTGCCCTTGGCCATGCCGAAGCGCAGCGGCGCCAGGCGCAGCACACCGTTGTCCATGACGGCATGTACGCTGAAGTTCTCGATGGGCAGGGCCTGGGGACGCTCGATGCGGTCACTCTGGAAGTGCACATCCATATCCATGGCATTCCACTTGCTCGTGTCGAAGCGCTGCGTGGGCAGGGTCTTGCCGCTGGCCGCCTGCCGGCTTTTCTGGTCCTGCCTGGTGGACGGTGCTCCTACCACCGGCCCCAGGTCGGCCAGGCGCAGCTTGCGCGATGCCAGCTCGCCGCTGAGCTTGGGCCGGGGCTTGCCGGATGCGTAATGCAGCGAGCCGCGCAGATCGCTCTGGCCCACGCGGCCCTCGAAGTTTTCGTAGTCCCACTCGGCGCGGCCGGGCTGCAGGCTGCCGACCAGATGGCCGTTGGTGTCGAAAGGCGGTGTGCGCGGCAGCAGCAGGCCGGTCAGTGGGAACAGGTCGGCCATGCTGGAGCCGCGCAGGTGCACCTGCAGGTCCATGCCCTTGAGTGCCCTGGGATTGTCGAGAATGCCCTCGGCCCGTGCGCGCAGGCTGCCCGCATGGGCCCACAGCTTGACCGGAAAGCGTGCCTGCTCGCTTTGCAGGTCCAGCACGGGGCCGATGAGGCCCTGGGCCTCGACCGTGGCCTTGGCGATGCGGCCGGTCAGGCCGACGCGCATGCCATACGGAAAGTCTGGACTGGGCGGCCGTACAAGGCTGTCCAGGCGTGCGCGCACTGCCATCTGGCGCACGCCATCGCTCCAGCCCACCAGGCCGCCGCGCAGGCTCAATTGCGTCACTTGGAAGCGCCAGCGCGGACCGGTGGACTCGGGGCGCTTGAAAGTCCAGTTGTTGCTGCCGTCCTTGCGCCGTGCAAAGACCAGGTCAGGCCCTTCGAGCTGCAGATGGTCCAGCAGCACGTGCCGGCCCAGCAGCGGCCACAGCCGCAGGCTGGCCGTGGCGCGGGCTGCCGTGGCCATGGTGGCGGCGTCGCGCGGGGGAGGGGCCATTTTTTCGTCGGCCAGGACGATGCTGTCGCTGTCGATACTGGGCGCGGAAGGGCTGGCCTGCGAGTCCTTGTCCTTGTCCTTCGCCTTTCCCCTGGGTTGTTCCTTGGCTTTCTCCTCGGGCAAGCGGCCCTTGTTCAACTGGTCGGGCGGCGCAGGCAGGGCTGGCAGCTCGCCACTGCCCTTGGCCGGCTCCTGCTCCACCTGCCAGCCTTCGGGCTGGCCCAGCGTCAGCTGCTCGGCCTGGACGGTGACGCCAGGAATCCAGTGACGCCAGCCCTGGTCCAGGGGCTGGGGCCAGTTCCATTGCACCCGCAGGTCGCCTTCAATCGCGAAATGCCGGCCGGTGCTTTCACTGACCCGCTCATTGATCCAGGGCTTGGCGCGGTTCCAGTCATAGGTGGCAATCAGGACCACGACCAGCGCCAGCAGCAGCACCAGTGCCGAGACCATCCACACGAGGATGCGCAGCCAGCGGCGGCGCGGCGGGCGGGGTGTGGGCTTGGATGCCGGCGTGGGGGAGCTGTCGGTCGCTGTGTCGGTCATGGCGCAGGGGGCCGCTAAATGGGGTTCGGTCCATCCTATCGCCATGAAAACGCTTGCCAAGGCCCGGGACGCGCTGGCGGGCAGCCGGCAGGCCCGCATACAGGAGATTGACCTACAGCGCGGCCTGCGGCGGGGAAGGCGCCATCATCACGGCGTCTCCTGGCCCTGGCGCAGCCGGGTGGATGCCAGGGCGGCCACCACCAGCAGGCCCGCCATGATGAACAGGCCGTTGCGCGTGCTGCCCGTGGCCTGTTCGATCATCCCCATCACCGTGGGGCCGATGAAGCCGCCCACCAGGCCGCAGGTATTGACCAGGGCTATGCCGCCCGCCAGCCCCGCGCCCGCCAGCCGCGAGGCGGGAAACAGGAAGACCACGGACTGCACCACGAAGAACATCAGCGCCGTCAGGCTGAAACCCAGCAGGCCCAGGGCGGGCGAGGCCCTGCCCGCCAGCGCGGCCACCAGCAGGCCGGCGGCCATGGTGGCCAGGCCCGCCAGCAGCATGCGCCGGCAGCGCTGCGGGTGGGTGGCAAAGCGCGGCAGCCAGGCCGCACCGATGGCGGCTGCGATCCAGGGCACGGAGTTGAGCGTGCCGATCTGCAGCGGCGAGAGCTGGCCGTAGGTGCCGATGATGCCCGGCAGGAAGAAGATCACCGTGTAGATGCTGATCTGGTGGCAGAAGTAGACAAGGATGGCCAGCCAGATCTGGCGGTCGCGCAGGCAGTCCCGGAGCGAGTGGCCCACCTGGCCGGCGCTGGCCTGCTGGTCCTGCTCGGCCTGCAGCCGTTGCAGTACCTCGCGCGATTCGGCGGCTGTCAGCCAGGGCGCGCTGGCCGGGCCGTCTGGCAGCTTCTTCCAGACCACCCAGGCCAGGGCCACGGCGGGCAGGCCCTCGATCACGAACATCCACTGCCAGCCGTGCCAGCCCAGGAAGCCGTCCATCTGCAGCAGCGCGCCGCCCACGGGGCCGCTGAGGATGTTGGCAATGCACACGCCCAGCAGGAAGTAGCCGATGGCGCGGGCCCGTTCCTCGCGGCCGAACCAGTAGGTCAGGTAGAGCATCACGCCGGGGAACAGCCCCGCCTCGGCAGCGCCCAGTAGCACGCGCATCACGTAGAACGAGGTCTCTCCGGTGATGAAGGCCATGCCGGCCGACAGCAGGCCCCAGGTCACCATGATGCGGGTGATCCAAAAGCGCGCACCCACCCTGTGCATGATGAGGTTGCTGGGCACTTCCAGCAGCGCATAGCTCAGGAAGAACAGCCCCGCGCCCAGGCCGTAGGCGGCCGCCGAGATGCCCAGGTCCACCTCGATGTGCGACTTGGCCAGCGCGATATTGGTGCGGTCTATGAAGCTGATCACATAGGACAGCACCAGCAGCGGCATCAGCCTGCGGAAGATGCGGGCGTTGAGCAGCGACTGCCTGTCGCCGGCGGCAGGCTGCGGCCGTGCGGGCGGCGCGTGAACAGGGGAGGGCGATGGGTGATGGACCATGGCAAATCCTTGGAAAGATGGGTGGAGGAAAGCGGAGTCAGGCGGTGGCTGTGGAAGCGGCGTTGCCGCGCGTGCCCAGCTGCAGGGCCACGCCGCCCAGCGCGCAGCCGGCCATGACCAGGAAGCACAGGGCATAGCCGCCGGGGCTGGTCCAGCCGCCGCCCAGGGCGATCAGGCTGCCCATCAGCACGGGCGCGATGCCGCCGCCCACGAACATGGCGGTGGTGATGATTCCGTTGGCCGTGGAGGTGGCTGCGGGCTGGGCGCAGTCCGAGGCCACCGCGTAGTAGATGGGCCAGACCGCATTGGCGACCAGGCCGAACAGCAGCTGCATCACCACGACCAGGGCCATGGTGTCGGCGAAGTAGAAGGCGCCCACGCTGGCGGCCATCCACAGGCCGCAGATCACCAGGGTGACGCGGCGCCCGATCACGTCCGACAGAGCCGGCCAGACCAGCTGGCCCAGGATGCCGGTGAGCGTGAACACCACGCTCATGCCTGCCGATTCGGCCAGCGACAGGCCCATGATGTTGTAGAGGTAGGCCGGCAGCACCACGTTGATGCCCATGTAGACCACCTGCGTGAGCAGGGTGTTGCCAGCTGTCAGGGCGATGCTGCGGTTGGCCAGCGTGCTGCGCAGGGTGCGCCAGGCCTGGCCTTTTTCCACCTGCGCCGCCACGCTGGCCTGCGGCGGGGTCATGCCCCGGGCGGCGATGTCGGCATACAGCAGTTCCATCTTCTGCGGCGTGGAGTAGCGCGCCCAGAACCACATCAGCGGGATGGCGACGACCAGCGCGACAAAGAACACATAGCGCCAGTTCTCCTCGCCGAAGGCGTACAGCACAAAGCCGGCGACCAGGCCGCTGAGCATGGCGCCCACCGGATAGCCCGTGTGGTGGGCGCCCAGCGCGAAGCCGCGCCGCTCCACCGGCCACCATTCGGCGGTGTTGCTCACGCCCACGGGCTCTCCCCAGCCGGCGCCCAGGTTGACGCCGACGCGCAGCGCCACGAAGCCCGCCAGGCTGCCGCTCAGCGCCTTGAAGCCCGAGGCGAACGACAGCGCCGTATAGCCCAGCACCAGGGGCACCTGAAAGCGTGCGCGCTTCCAGCCCGCGCCGTAGCGGTCGCTCCAGATCGCCCCGGGAATGTCCAGCACGGCCAGGGCCAGCATCACGATGGTGGCCACCGTGCCCCATTCGTCGGCCGACAGGCCGAAGTGCCGGGAGATGGTCGGCCCCAGTCGCAGCACGATCTCGCGGTCGTAGGCATTCAGTACCCAGATCAGCCAGCAGACCAGCAGGGATACCCATGAATAGCGGTGGATCTGGCGCAGCGAAGCGCGCGGGGCCTGGGCCATGACAGTCTCCCGGGCACCAGCGGTGGGTGCCGTTTCATTGTTGTGTGGATGAAGGCGCCGCTTCGCGGGGCGGGCGGCGTTGCGGTGCGAAGGCTCCGGGCCTGCATGCCCGGCTCCGTGCTCAGGCGCCGAAGCGCTGCTCGGGCAGGCCACGCACGCCCAGCCCCTTGACGGCAAACAGCGCGCCGCGGGACTGGCCGTCGCCCGGGAAACGCGGCAACGGCGGCTTGCCCATGGAGGTGACGTACAGCGTGTCGAGCCCGGGCCCGCCGAACATCACGCTGGTCACCTTGCGCACCGGCATCTCTATCACCCGGTCCACCCGGCCGTCCGGCGTGTAGCGCACCAGCTGGCCCGCGTACACCAGGGCCTGCCACAGGCAGCCTTCGGCATCGACCGTGGCCCCGTCGGCCGCGCCGCCACCGCTGGTGTCGACCGGGGCAAAGGTCCGGCGGCCGCTGGCATGGCCCGTGGCCGTGTCGTAGTCGTAGGCCCGGATCTCGCCGCTCCACGTGTCCGAGAAATAGAGCGTCGTGCCGTCCGGGCTCCAGCACGGGCCGTTCGAGCAGATGATGCCCTCGTCCAGCACATGCAGGCTCAGGTCCGTGTCCAGCCGGTACAGCCGCGCCGAAGGCTGCTCCTCCAGGGTGTCCATGGAGCCGAAGACGAAGCGGCCCTGCCGGTCCACCTTGCCGTCGTTGAGCCGGTTGCCGGGAAGGTGGGACTCGGGGGCGACGACCAGCTCCAGCTCGCCGCTTTCCAGGTCCAGCGTGTGCACGCCGCCGTGCAGCGCCACCAGGGCCGAGCGGCCGTCGCGGCGCAGTGCCATGGAGCCAATCTTCTGGCCGACTTCCCAGGCGCGCAGTTCCCGCCCGTCGGCCGTGCAGCGGAAGATGCGGCCGTCGAAGCTGTCTATCCAGTACAGGCGCTGCTGCCCGACGTCCCACAGCGGGCCTTCGCCCAGCGTGGTCTTGAGGTCGGCGACGATATCGATCTGCATGGGAGTCTCCTGTTCGGTGGCATGGGGGCTGGCCCGGGAAGGCGATTCAGAAGGCCACGTTGGCCGCACCCTTGAGGCCCAGCATCCGGCGCGCCTCGTCAGGCGTGGCGACGTCGACATTCAGGGCCTCGAGCACGGTGCGGATGCGGCGCACCTGCTCGGCGCTGGAGGTGGCCAGCTGCCCCGGGCCTATCCACAGAGAGTCTTCCAGCCCCACGCGCACATGCGAGCCCATGGCCGCGCCCATGGTGGCCAGCGGCAGCTGGTTGCGCCCGGCGCCCAGGATGGACCACTGGTAGTTGCTGCCCAGCAGGCGGTCGGCCGTGCGGCGCATGTGCATCAGGTCCTCCGGGTGGCCGCCGATGCCGCCCAGGATGCCGAACACCGACTGCACGAACACGGGCCCCTGCACCAGCCCCCGGTCCACGAAATGCGCCAGGTTGTGCAGGTGGCTGATGTCGTAGCACTCGAACTCGAAGCGCGTGCCCTGGGCCTGGCCCAGCCGCAGGATGCCTTCGATATCGGCAAAGGTGTTCTTGAAGACCAGGTTGCGGCTGTTTTCCAGGTGCTCGCGCTCCCAGGCGTGTTCCAGGTTCGGGAAGCGCTCCAGCATGGGGAACAGGCCGAAGTTCATCGAGCCCATGTTCAGCGAGGCCAGCTCGGGCTGGAACTCGGTCACGGGCCGCATGCGCTCTGGCACCGTCATGTGCGGGCTGCCGCCCGTGGTGATGTTGACGATGGCATCGCTCTCGGCACGGATCGCCTTGAGAAAGGGGCGGAACAGCTCAGGGTCCTGCGAAGGGCGCCCGTCGCGGGGATCGCGGGCATGCAGGTGCACGATGGCGGCGCCGGCCTCGGCGGCATCGATGGCGGCGCGCGCAATCTGCTCGGCCGTCACGGGCAGGTGGGGCGACATGCTGGGCGTGTGGATGGCGCCCGTGGGCGCGCAGGTGATGATGGCTTTGGTGCGGGTGGCCATGGAAGGTCCTTGCGAACGGTGAAAAGACGAGAGGAGGGGAGGAGGAGAGGGCGCTCAGCTCAGCGCCTGGGTCAGGCCATCGACGGCCAGCTCCTGGCCCGTGACATGGCCGGCCAGCGGGCTGGCGGCAAACACGGCCATGTTGGCAATGTCGCGCGCCGTGGCCATGCGGCCCAGCGCGGCCTGGTGCGTGTAGCTGCGCGTGACGTCCTCCAGCGGCAGGCCGCGTGCCTGCGCCTTGGCGGCAATCACGTCGCGGATGCGCGGGCCGTCCACGGCGCCCGGCAGGATGGCGTTCACCCGGATGCCGTCGGCGCCCAGCTCCAGCGCCAGCGACTTGGTCAGGCCGATCACAGCCCACTTGGACGCCGAATAGGCCGTGCGGCCCGGCATGCCCAGGTGGCCTGCCGCCGAAGACAGGTTGACGATGGCCGCCTGCCGGCCCTCGCGTGCCGATTGCCGGAGCCGGGGCACGGCCAGCCGCGTGCACAGGAAGGCGCCGGTGATGTTCACATCCAGCGTGCGCTGCCAGTCGGCCAGGTCCAGCGTCTCCACCGCGCCCGTGGGGCCGGCCACCCCGGCGTTGTTGACGAGGATGTCCAGGCCGCCCAACTCGTTGTCCACGGCCTTGAACAGGGCCTGCACCTGCAAGGCATCCGACACATCGGCAAGACGGCCGCTGGCGCCGGGCAGGGCGGCAGCCAGCGCATCCAGGCTGGCCTGGGCCACGTCACAGACCATGACGCGCGCGCCGGCCTCGGCAAAGGCGCGGCTGATTTCCAGGCCGATTCCGGCGGCGCCCGCCGTCACCAGGACGCGCTGGCCGGCCAGAAGATCGTTTTTCCACATGCGGGGACTCCTTGGGAACTCAAACAAAGGTGAAAGGGATTCGGGTTGGGTTTGGATTTTGTATCTGTGATCACAGATCAAATATGGTGAATACCCTATGCGGCATGACAGAGGCGGCACCGCGCTACCATCGCCGCCATGGCCATCAACGAACTAGTCACCCCACTCAAACGGCAGACCCTCAGCAGCGATGTCTATGCACAGCTCAGGGAATTGCTGATCACGGGCCAGATGATTCCGGGCGAGCAGATCTCGCTGCGCACCACGGCCAGCGCGCTGGGCGTCAGCGTCATGCCCGTGCGCGAGGCCGTGCACCGGCTGGTGGCCGAGCAGGCACTGGAACTCACGCCCAACCGCGCGCTGCGCGTGCCCTTGATGACGGAAAGCGCCTTTCGCGAGATCACGCGCATCCGCGTCAACCTCGAAGGCCTGGCCACGGAGCAGGCGGCACGGCAACTGCCGGCCGCCGAGCTGGAACGCATCGCCGCACTGCAGGATCGCTTTGCGGCCGAGATGGCCAGCGCCTCGCCGGACGGCGCGCGGCTCATCGCCTTCAACAAGGATTTCCACTTCGCCGTCTACAGCGCGGCCGGCATGCCCATGCTGCTGCAGATGATCGAGGCGCTGTGGCTGCGCATAGGTCCCATCCTCAACCACGACATGCGCTCGGGCTCGCGCCGCGTGAGCGAACAGGTGGCGGTCGGCCACCATGCGCGCCTGGTCGAGGCGCTGCGGCGCGGCGATGCGCCAGCCGCCAAGGAGGCGCTGCGCGGCGACATCGAAAGCGCGGCCGACTACATCGTTTCGGCGGGCGTGCTGGTGACGGCGGACAGCGGGTTGAACGGCGTGAGTGGACTGAGCGGGCCAGCCTCGCCAGGTGAAGAAGCCCGGTGAGACGCAGAGGAATGAGGTAAGGAAGTAAGATTTCCGTGTTTTCTCTCATTTGCAGGAGCCGGCCATGCTTGCCAAATTGACGTCGAAGAACCAGATCACCCTGCCCAAGGCCGTGGTGTCCGAGGTGGAGGCCGCAGAGTATTTCGAGGTGGCCGTGGAAAACGGCCGCATCGTGCTCACGCCCGTGCACGTGCAGCGTGTCCAGCGCGCACAGGCCGTCCGCGACAAGCTGCAGCAGATGGGCATCACCGAAGAGGATGTGCAGGAGGCGACCTCCTGGGCGCGCAAATGATGCGTGTCGTCCTGGACACCAACGTCGTGCTCTCGGCATTGCTGTTCACGTCGGGCCGTCTTGCGTGGATACGCCGGGCCTGGCAGCACCAGCAGTTGAAGCCCCTGGTCTGCAGGGAAACGGCCAGCGAACTGCTGCGTGTGCTCGCCTATCCGAAGTTCAAGCTGTCAACGGCCGAGCAACAGGCCTTGCTGGAGGATTTCCTGCCCTGGGCCGATGTCGTCACACTGCCGCAGCCCTGGCCTGCATTGCCGCTGTGCCGGGACGACAAGGACCAGGTGTTCCTGGTGCTGGCGCATGTAGGCCGGGCCCGGGCGCTCATCACCGGCGACGGCGACCTTCTGGCGCTGCGAGACAGCTTTCCCGGCCTGATCGTGACGCCCGATGAGTGGGTAGCGCTGCACAAGCGCTGAGGGCAGGAATCCATGCACAACGCCCACGACCCCAAGGTTCTTCCCATACGCGACGGCGTCAGCCCCAGCTGCGTGGTGCTGCCCAGCCAGGGCGGCGGGTTGCTGATCGATTTTCTGGCCGAGCGCCTGCCGGCCGTGGCGCGCGAGGACTGGCTGCGGCGCATGGCGCAGGAAGAAGTGGTGGACGAGCACGGCCGTGCCGCCCATGCAGGCACGGCGTTTGCGCCGGGCCTGCGCTACTACTACTACCGCGAGCTGCAGGCCGAGCCGCCCATTCCCTTCGAGGCCGAGGTCATCCACCGCGACGCGCATCTGCTGGTGGCCGACAAGCCGCATTTCCTGCCCGTGGTGCCGGCCGGCAGGTACCTGCAGCAGACGCTGCTGGTGCGGCTCAAGCGCGAGTTCGACCTGCCCGAGCTGTCGCCCATCCACCGCATCGACCGCGACACGGCGGGGCTGGTGGTGTTTTCGGTGCAGCGCGCCACGCGCGGCATCTACCAGGCGCTGTTCCGCGACCGCGCCATCCACAAGACCTACGAGGCCGTCGCGCCCTGGCGCGAGGACGTGGTTTTTCCGCGCACGCATGAAAGCCGCATGGAGGAAAGCGGCCATTTCTTCCGTATGCACGAGGTGGCCGGCACGCCCAACACCCGCACCCACATGCAGGTGCTGGAGCAGCACGGCCGCTGGGCGCGCTACCGGCTGGAGCCGGAAAGCGGCAAGCGCCACCAACTGCGCGTGCACATGGCCGCCCTGGGACTGCCGCTGTGGGGCGACGGCTTCTATCCCGAAGTGCATGACTTGCCCGAGGGCGACTACTCGCGCCCACTGCAGCTGCTGGCGCGCAGCCTGGCCTTCACCGATCCTCTGGACGGCCAGTCGCGGCGCTTTGACAGCCGCCGCCAGCTGCTGCCGCTGACCGACCTGTAGAGGCCTTGCCGCTGCCGGAAACCGCTGGCTTTTTTGCCCATGGCCACGCCATGGGATAGGCTGGTTGCGGACATTTAACGGACAACTTTGTCCGATAATTGTCCGCATGACTTCCAAAAGACCCAGTGCCGATATCCGCCGCGCCCAACTGCTGGACGCGGCCGATGCCGTGTTTTCCGAGCATGGCGTGACCGCGCCGCTGGACCTGGTGGTCGAGCGCGCCGAGGTCGGCCGCGCCACGCTGTACCGGCAGTTTCCTGACCGGCGTGCGCTGATGCTGGCGCTGCTGGAGCGTTCGCTGGACAGCATGCGCAGCGCGGCCGAAGCCATGGCCGAGGACGACGATGCCTTCTACAAGCTGCTGTCGCGCCTGGCCGAGCGCATTGCGGTCTCGGCCCCCATCACCGATTACTGGCGCACCGTGGAGCGCGGCGACGAGGTCATCGCCCAGGCCCGCGTTGCCATGTGGCAGATCTTTCGGCCGGCCATGGACCGGGCCGTGGCCTGTGGCCATTGCCGCCAGCCGCTGACGCAGGCCGAGCTGTCCCTGGTCTTCGGCATGCTGGGCGCCTCGCTGCGCGGCGAGACGCCGCAGCAGCGGCGCACGCTGGCGCGCAAGGCGCTGCAGATCGTCTGGCAAGGCCTGAAGGCCTGACATGGCCACCACACCCACCCCACCGGGGCCCGTGCTGCCCCCGTCGCCCCCCGTCGTCTACCTCAAGCCCCCGCCGGACTGGGAAGAGCATGAAAAGCCCAGCCTGCCGGGCTCGCCGTCCATGCCGCTGCACCAGCCGGCCGTGCGCGCCGCCTATGGCCTGATCGCCGTGCTGGTGGCGCTGACGGGCGGCCTGGGCAATGCACTGTTCACGGCCAACCTGCCCACCATTCAGGGCCAGATGGGGCTGACGTCTTCCGAGGCCGCCTGGCTGACCGGCGCCTACGTCATGCTCAACATGACGGCCAACCTGCTGGTCTACAAGTTCCGCCAGCAGTTCGGCATGCGGCTGTTCGCCGAGATCGGCCTGGGCCTGTATGCGCTGCTGACGCTGCTGCACCTGGTGCTGGGCAGCTACACCAGCCTGCTCATGCTGCGCGCGGCCAGCGGCCTGGCGGGCGCCACCTGCAGCACGCTGGGCACGCTCTACATGCTGCAGGCCGCGCCGCGCAAGCATGTGCTCAAGATGCTGGTGATCGGCGTGGGGCTGGGGCAGATCGCCACGCCGCTGGCCTGGATCCTGTCGCCGGGCCTGCTGTTCAACAGCGAGTGGCACAACCTCTATCTGTTTGAGGCCGGCCTGGCCCTGATCTCGTTCGCGGGCGTGGTGGTGCTCAAGCTGCCGCCGGGCGTGCATATCCGCAGCTTCGAGCGGCTGGACTTCCTGACCTTCTTCCTCATGGTGCCCGGCGTGGGCCTGCTGATCGCCGTGCTGGTGCAGGGCTACAACCACTGGTGGCTGGACACGCCCTGGCTGGCCTGGATGCTGATCGGCTCCATCGTCCTGCTGAGCGTGGCGCTGTACATCGAGCACCACCGCCGCAATCCCATGCTGCAGACGCGCTGGTTCGTGCTGGCGCCCACGGTGCGCTTCGTGATCGGTGCGCTGCTGCTGCGCTTTCTGACCACCGAGCAGACCTATGGCGTGATCGGCATGCAGCGCATGCTGGGCATGACGGTGGACCAGATGCAGCCGCTGTTCATCGTCATCCTGCTGGGCACCATCGCGGGCATTGCCGTGTCGGCGCTGACCTTCGGGCTGGAGAACATGGGCAAGCAGATCGTGGGCTCCATCGTGCTGTTCGCGCTGGCGGCCTGGCTGGACCACAGCCGCACCAGCCTGGCCCGGCCCGAGGACTTCTTCGGCAGCCAGTTCCTCATGGCCGTGGGCGCGGGCCTGTTCATGGGGCCGCTGATGCTGATCGGCGTGGTGCAGGGCCTGAAGTTCGGCGCGCACTACATGCTGACGGCCATCGTCACCATCTCCATGACGCAGGCCATGGGCGCGCTCATGGGCTCGGCCCTGCTGAGCACCTACCAGATGCACCGCGAGCAGGTGTATTCGGCCGCCATCGTGGCCGATGTCGATCCCACCGACCCCATCGTGGCCGACCGCCTGCGCCTGCAGCAGCAAAGCCTGGCCCGCGTCATTGCCGACCCGGCCCTGCGCGCGGCCCAGGGCACGGCCCAGCTGGCGCAGGCGGCACGCCGCGAGGCCAATGTGCGCGCCTACAACGACGTGTTCGCCCTCACGGCCGGCGTGGCCGTGCTCTACCTGCTGTGGACGCTGGCCCTGGCCGGCCGCGCACGCCAGCGCGCCTTCGTGGAGCGCATGCGCGCCGCCGCTGCCGATGCCTCGGCCATGCGCGGCACCGATGCCGCCGCGCCGCAGGACGCGCCGGGCCAGCCGCCCACCCAACCCGTCGCCCGCGCCTGAAACCGTTCGCCCAGAGAAAAGACAACAACATGAGTGACTCCGAAAATTCCAATGGCGGCACGGCCGCCTCTGCCTCGCCTGCGCCGGCTCCCGCTGCGGCGCCTTCGCCCTCGCCTTCGCCTTCGCCTTCGCCCAAGCTCATCAAGCCCTCGCTGCGCAGCGTGCTGGTGATGCTGGTGGTCGCACTGGCCGGCGTGCTGCTGGTGCTGCGTGCCTGGAACCTGTTCCCCTTCGCGGGCACCGTGGTCAGCACCGACAACGCCTATGTGCGCGGCGCCGTCACCGTGCTCGCTCCCCAGGTCAGCGGCTATGTGACCGAGGTGCTGGTGCAGGACTACGAGAACGTCAAGGCCGGCCAGCCCCTGGTGCGCATCGACGCACGCACCTACGAAGCCGCCCAGGCCCAGGCCCAGGCCCAGCTGGCCAATGCCCGCGCACAGCTGGCCAATGCCGACCAGACCCAGGCCCAGAACCGCGCCACGCTGGGCGCCAGCCGCGCCGGCCTGGCGGCGGCGCAGGCCGAATCCGACCGCGCCGCAGCCGAGCTGCAGCGCGTGCAGGCGCTGTCCGAGCGCGGCTCCGTCTCGCTCAACGAGCGCGACAAGGTGCGTGCCACCGCGCGCCTGGCGGCCACCAACGTGGCCAAGGCCCAGGCCGACATCGAGATCAACGCCCAGAAGATCAAGGCGACGACGGTGAACCGCGCCTCGCTCGAAGCCCAGGTCCAGATGGCCGAGGCCCAGCTGCGCCAGGCCCAGATCAACCTGGACAACACCGTGGTGCATGCGCCCGGCGATGGCCAGGTCAGCGAGGTCGGCGTGCGCCGGGGCCAGTACGTCACGGCCGGCTCCCAGCTCATGTACGTGGTGCCGCACACGCTGTGGGTGGTGGCCAACTTCAAGGAAACCCAGACCGCCCGGGTGCGCATAGGCCAGGCAGTGCGCTTCAGCGTCGATGCGCTGGGCGGCGCCCACCTCACGGGCCGCGTGCTGGAGATCGCGCCGGCCACGGGCTCGGAATTCAGCGTGCTCAAGGCCGACAACGCCACGGGCAACTTCACCAAGGTCGTGCAGCGCCTGCCGGTCAAGATTGCAATCGATCCCGACCAGGAGCTGGCCGCGCGGCTGCGCGCGGGCATGTCGGTGGTGGTGCGGCTGGATACGGCGCAGCCTGAGCCCCAACCCGCACGGCAACCCGCACAGCAGCCCGCACCCCAACCGGAGGCTCGCCCATGACCGCCCGCGCACTGGCCATGGCCATGGCCTGCGCTGCCGCGCTGGCCGGCTGCAGCGTGCCGCCGCTGAGCACCGCGCCTGAAGCGGCCCGGCCCGCCGTGCCCGCCCAGTGGAGCGGGGCAGGGCAGGAGCCGGCCGCCGCCGTCCAGGCATCGTGGTGGCAGGCCTTTGGCGATCCGCTGCTCACGCGCTGGGTGGAGCTGGCCCAGTCCCGCAACAACGATGTGCTGCTGGCCCTGTCGCGCGTGGATGAGGCGCGGGCCAACCTGGATGTGGCAGGCGCCGCGGGCCTGCCCCAGCTCTCTGCCACGGCCGGCGCCTCCACGGGCCGCAGTCTGGGCGCGCGGGGCTTGGCGCACACGCGCTCGGTTCAGCCCGGCCTGCAGGCCAGCTGGGAGCCTGATCTGTGGGGCCGCATCGCCCACCTGGAAAAGGCCGCTGCCCTGCGCCTGCAGGCCAGCGAGGCCGACCGCGACGCCGTGGCCCTGGCCGTGGCCGCCACCACGGCCCAGGCCTATGTGGGCCTGCGCTCGCTGCAATCGCAGCTGCAAGTGGCCCAGGCCACGGCCCGCTCGCGCGAACAGGCCCTGCGCCTGGCCGATGAGCAGGCGCGCGTCGGCTACACCTCGCAATTGCAGCTCACCCAGGCCCAGGCCGAGCTGCAGGGCGTGCAGCAGGCCGTGGAGCAGCTGGAGCTGTCGCTGGCGCGCCAGCGCACGGCGCTCCTGCTGCTGGCCGGTGGCGAGGGTGACGAGCAGGCAGCCGCGCTCATGGCAACAACCGACAGCCAGTCCGCTGCGCTGGGCGCACCGCCGCCTGCGCCGGCCGCCGGCCTGCCTTCTGCCTTGCTGCAGCGCCGCCCCGACATTGCACGGGCGCAGCTGCAACTGGCGGCCGCTGACGAAAGCCTGGCCGTGCAGCGCACCGCCTTCCTGCCCCAGGTCTCGCTGACGGCCAGCGCCGGCAGCCTGCTGGTCAACGCCCTGCAATACCACCCGGCCACGGTCTGGGCCCTGGGCGGCAGCGTGCTGGCGCCGCTGTTCACGGGCGGCCGGCTGCAAGGGCAGTTCGACGCCGTGACCGCCCAGCGCGACCAGGCCGCCTATGCCTACCGTGGCGTGGTGATCAAGGCCCTGGCCGATGTGGAAAACGCCCTGGTCGGCACCCGGCGCCTGCAGTCGCAGTGGCAGCACGCCAGCGAGCGCGAGGCGGTGCTGCAGCGCTCCCTGGGCTTTGCCAAGGACCGCTACGAGGCCGGCTACGCCAGCTACCTGGAAGAGCTGGACGCACAGCGCAATCTCTACCAGGCCCAGCAGGAAGTCATACGCCTGCGCCAGAGCCAGCTGGAAAACGCCATTGCGCTGTACCAGGCGCTGGGCGGCGGCTGGCAGGCCGCCACCACACCAGTGGCCGCACCCGTCGCTGCACCTGTCGCCAGCCCCGCCCGCTGATCAGACCTTCTCGATGCGCGCAGGCAGCCCCTGGCGCACCGCGGCGCCCGACACCCAGTCCACCCACACGTTTTTGCAGCCGGGCCGCGTGGGATCGGCAAAGCCCAGGTCGTTGAGGTTCACGCCATTGGCATGCTCGGCGTTCACCGGCATGGGCTGGCCGTCAATGCTGTGGCGGCCCGCGCCCAGCTCGCGGTGGCCGTAGCCGTGCTCGATGGCCACGGTCCCCGGCATCACGCCGTCGCGCACCATGGCCACGGCCGTCACCGCGCCGCCCGGCGTGCGGATGCGCACCGTGTCCCCGTTGGCGATGCCCAGCCGCTCGGCGTCATCGCGGTGCAGGGACACCGGGTTGTGCGGATGCACCTGGCGCAGCCGCGAGACGGCAATCGACATGGAACTCATCAGGTTGGACTTGTACGAGGTCAGCAGCAGCGGCCATTGCTGCTCGCCGAAATGCGTGCGCATGGCGCTGCCGTCGGCCAGCCGCGCCGGATACCAGGTGGGGCAGCCGCTGTAGCGCTCGCCC
This sequence comes from Delftia sp. PX-1, assembly GCF_055797465.1. Taxonomy (NCBI): domain Bacteria; kingdom Pseudomonadati; phylum Pseudomonadota; class Betaproteobacteria; order Burkholderiales; family Comamonadaceae; genus Delftia; species Delftia sp. PX-1. Next base: position 4,212,154 of record NZ_CP184763.1, on the reverse strand, counting down.
GTCATGGCGTGGCGCATGCGGGCCAGCTCCTCGCTCCAGACCTGCAGGGCAGGCGCGTGGGCCTTGCGGGTGTGGCCGTCCTTCCAGGCGTCCTCGATGCGGTCGAAGCGCCCGCCGCGCGTCAGCAGCATGGCCACCTGGCGCCATTCATCGTCCTTCAGGCGCTGGCGCAGCGCGGGCACCAGCCTGTCCACGCCGGTGATGGCGATGTCGTCATCGCTGGCCGCCGGCACGGGCTTGCCGCCTGCCCAGGCCACGTTGGCCAGGGCATGGATGAAGAAGTCCTCGGCCGAGCGCAGCGCATGGGGCTGGCCCTGGGCGTCCTTGATGGCGGCCTCGCCAAAGCCGGGCAGGCCCAGCCGTTCTGCCACGGCGAAGAGAAAGCTCTCCACGTTCACGGGCTGGCCGCCGGCCGTGCGCGCCACGGCGGGCTGCACCACGGGCCAGCGCACGGTGGAGCTTTTGGCCACCACGTCGGCCCAGGGCGCCGAGATACCCCAGCTCTCGTAGGTCACGGTATCGGGCACGATGAAATCGGCCAGCGCGCTGGTCTCGTTGATGAAGGGATCGATGGAGACGATCAGCGGCAGCTTCTTCGGGTCCTTGAGATCGTCCACCAGCGCGTTGCGAAAGCCCGCAATGCCGTAGACGGGGTTGCTCATGTGGTTGATCCAGGCCTTGGCGCGATAGGGGTAGCCGGCCAGCGCACTGGCCAGCATCTCGCTGGACAGGCCGCCCACGGCCGGGTACCACGGGGCCTGGGCGGCGGGGTAGTCCTTCGCGCCATCTGGCTGGCCCTCGCGCTTGCGCTGGAATTCCGCGCTTTTCTCGTAGGGCTGTCGGTGGCGTGACAGCGCCAGGCCGCGCGGCTTGACCTTGCCGTCGAAGTTGGCGAAGTCGTAGCGCGGGCCGGGGCCGAAGGGGCCGAACGGGCCGGCATCCAGCACCAGGCCGCCCTGCACGTTGAGGTTGCCCACCAGGGTGTTGAGCATGCTGATGGCGTAGGCGGTGTAGAACCCCGCGCCGCTCATGGTGCCGCCATGCGCATCGGCCACGGCGCGCTTGCCATGGCTGGTGAACTCGCGCGCCAGCGCCTCGATCTCGCCGCGCGCCACGCCGCACAGCGCTGCGTATTCGTCCAGTGTCTTGAGGCTGGCCTGCTCGTGCAGCTTGGCCAGCGAGGAGCAGACCGACAGCTCGGGGGCCTGGTCCGCGCCTTCGGCCTTCAGGCCGGGCACGGCCACGCGGGTGCGCACCATCAGCTGTGCAGGCTCGGCCTGGGTGTGCGGCGCCAGGTGGCCATCGGCACGCTGCACCACGAACACATCCTGGGCCGGCTTGCCGTCTTCGGCTGGCGCGGGCAGGGCCCAGCCCAGGTCGGCGCCGCGCAGAAAGCTGCCATGGCGCGGGTGGCCGGGCTCGTTGACCAGCAGGTGCGTGGCATTGCTCCAGGACGCCTCGCCCGCCGCCTGCATGGCGGCCGGGCCGGGCTGGGCGAGAAAGCCCGTGTCATGGCGCGCCTCGTCCAGGATGACGCGGATCAGCGCCATGGCCAGGGCCAGGTCGCTGGCCGGCTTGACGGCCAGCCAGCGGTTGCCGCTGCCCGCAGCCAGGCTGGACGAGGTGGGCAGCACGGGCGAGACCACCACGTAGCGGAACCGGTTGTCCTCGCGCGAGCGGGCCTCGGCCAGTTCGCGGCCCTGGCGCTGGAAGGGGTTGCCGGACTGCGCGGGTGCCGCGCCGATGAACAGGCCGAAGCTGGCATGGCTCCAGTCCGGCTTGCCGTGCGGCATGCCGGGCAGGTCGCCCAGGGCCGCTGCCGCACCCACGCGAAAACTCTGGCCGCAGTAGGCGCCGTGGTTGCTGACGTTCACGGTGCCGAAGGACGGCCCCGCAAAGCGGCGCAGCAGCTGGGCGCGGCCTTCGTTGGAGGCGTCGGTCACCAGCAACTGGTTGGAGCGCGGGCCGAACTCGGGGTTGTCGGCGTCCAGCGGCGTCTTGGGGTCCCAGATGGCGCGCAGGCCATCGACCTGGCCTTCGCCGAACAGATTGCCGCCCTCGCAGACTTCCTGCACCAGCTGCTCGAAGGAAATGCTCTGCCAGCGGCCGCTGCCGCGCGGGCCCACGCGCTTGAGCGGGGTGAGCACGCGGTGCGGCGCACTCTGGTGCTCCAGCATGGACGAGCCGCGCGCGCAGGACGTGGCCCGGCCCTCCAGGCCCAGCTCCTTGCCCAGTTTGGCGTAGACCTCGCGCACGGGTTCTTCCATGGCGGCCGGGCGCGTGGTGGCCAGCGGGTGGTAGGGGTTGCCTGCCACGCGCAGGATGCGGTTGCTGGCGGTATCGACACGCACGCGCACGCCGCACTGCGTCCAGCAGCCCAGGCAGCTGGACGGGCTGACCACCTGGCCGGGCTGGGTGGCGAGCGCGCCCGTGGCCGGGTCGATGCGGAACTCGGGCGTCAGCGAATTGCCGCGCGTGGCGCTGGCCGTGGGCGTGCCCGAGCTGCCTGTCACCAGGCCCTTGGCGCCACGTGCCAGCGTCTCGCCGTAGCCGGCCGCAAAGGCGGCCAGCCCACCGGCGGTGAGTCCGCCGCGCAGCAGCAGGCGGCGGCGGGCGGCCTCGGCATCCAGGGAATCTTCGGGGGCTTGGGGGAGCTTCTTCTTGTCGGTCATGAAAGGCTTTCTGTGGCGCGGCCGGCCGGTGGCGGGCCGCGCTCCGTGAATGGGTGAGGGGTCGTCAGGGCGGCGGTGTCAGAGGGCGCGGGCCGCGGCCGAGCGCGCGGGAAACAGCTCCAGCGCCCAGGTGGCCAGCGTCACCAGTGCAATGCACAGGCCGGCCACGCCCAGCATGCCCAGCAGGCCGTCGCCGCCCAGCGGCATGTGGTAGATGTACAGGCCCGCGCCGTACTTGGGCACGCCTTGCACGCCCATGAACAGCGCCCAGCGGAAGGCCCAGGCCGCGGCGGCCAGCCCCAGCCCCAGGGCCAGCGTGTAGCGCGGGCAGGCCATGCGCTGACCACCCCGCACCAGGGCCCACAGCAGGGCGGCACCGGCCACGGCCGAGCCCAGCATGCTCAGGCGCCAGACCGGAAACTGCTGCCACAGCTGCAGCGCCGCCTGGAAGGAGCGGCCCTGGCCCAGCCAGCCGGCAACGGCCCAGACCACCACCATGGCCAGCAGGCACAGCGCCAGCGCCAGGCCCAGCATGCGCAGCGCCTGCAGGGCGCCGGCATCGGGGCGGTGGCGGGCGGGCAGAAAGCGCGCCGTCACCAGCATGCAGCCCACCGTGGCCAGCCAGCCCGTGAGTGCCAGGTTCAGCGGCACCCACAGCGTGTTCCACAGCGGGCGCGAGCGCACGGCCATCAGCTCGGCGCCGGTATAGGCGGTGATGGTCAGCGCCGACACGGCCAGCAGCGGCGCCAGCCAGCGCAGCCACTGCGGCCGGCCCAGCCACCAGGCCAGCACGAAGGCCAGCGCCAGTCCCACGAAGACAGGCAGCAGCAGCGCGCCCACCGACATCCACGACCACGGCGTGAAGTGCGCATAGAAATGCCAGAAGCGCGCAGGCTGGTGCAGGTCGGCCAGCAGCGACACGGGCGCCGCGATGGCGCTGACGGCCAGCACCAGCACGGCGGCCGGCAGCAGGCGCGCCATGGCGCTGGCGCGCGGCGCCCAGGCGCAGGCGGCGGCCAGCAGGGCGGCGCCCGTGGCAATGCCGGCCAGGAAGAAGTACTGCACGGCCCAGGGCAGCCAGGCCGATTCGTAGGCGGGGGTCAGGAGTTCGACGATGTGCATGGGGTGCTCCTTGCGTTCAGTGGGAAGTGACCAGCCGCACGCTGGCCTGCCCGTCCACGCCGTCGACGAAGGCGTCGGGCAATCCCAGGTAGTACACATGCGGGTCCGTGCCCATGGCGGGCTTGAGCACCTTGAGGTCCTTGGCGTGCTCGCGCATGCGCTGGCGGATCTCGCTGCCCTCGTCGTTGAGGTCGCCGATCACGCGGGCGCCGCCCACGCAGCTTTCCACGCAGGCCGGCAGCAGGCCGGCTTCCAGGCGGTGCTCGCAGAAGGTGCACTTGTCGGCGGTCTGCGTCTCGTGGTTGATGAAGCGCGCGTCATAGGGGCAGGCCTGCACGCAGTAGCCGCAGCCCACGCAGCGCTCGTTGTCCACCAGCACGATGCCGTCGCTGCGCTGGAAGGTGGCCTGCACCGGGCAGACCGGCACGCAGGGCGGGTTGTCGCAGTGGTTGCACAGGCGCGGCAGGTTGAGCATGGCCGGCGGCAGGTCCTCGTTGCCCGCGTGCTGCACCTCGTACTGCAGCACCGTGGTGCGGAACTGGCCCAGCGGCGGCAGGTTCTCCATGGAGCAGCTCACGGTGCAGGCCTGGCAGCCTATGCAGCGGCGCAGGTCCACCAGCATGCCGTAGCGCCTGCCGGCCTCGCCGGGGCGGCGCGGCGGTTGAAAACCCGGGGTGCCGGGCGCGGCCGCCGCCACGGGCAGGGCCACGGCCGCCATGGCAGCGGCCAGCAGGTCCTGCAGGAAGCCGCGCTTGCCGGCGGCGGGCTGCGCATGGGAGAGGGTAGGGGCGGGGATGTCCTGGGAGGAGGGCTTGCAGCTGCAGTCGTTGCAGCCGCTGCCGGCGCGGGATGTTTTTGGCATGGCCTGTCTTTCATCGTCCTGCGGCCACGGAGGGTGGTCGCTCAAACTCAATAAAGCATTAAAAATATGCTTTTTATATTGAATTTAATATATGAAATTCAGGGCCTGAGTGGCTTGATGTGAGTCAAGCAATGGGCTTGCAAAGCGCCACCGACTGCCTGCCATGGACAGGCGCCCAAGGCAGTCCGTAGCGTGTGGTGCGGGGATTAAGACGGGGTTAACAGGGTGACTGCATTCCTCGGGAATGCGGGGCGCGTATCGGAAATCACCCTCTTGTTTCCGCGCGCGGCCCCGGTCTACGCTGCTTGTGTCGCCACTGCCAAGGAGTTCTCCATGAACCACGCCCTGAACAGCCTTGCTTCGGAACTAGACCTTGCCGCCGAAGCCGGCGAGCACCTGAGGCTGCAATTCACGCAGGCCTGCGTGGACCGCATCGCGCACCTGCTGGAAGACCCGGACGTCATCCGCTGCGCACAAGGCCTTCGCCGCTACCTGGACGGCCAGATCGACAGGCAGGAGCTGGACCGCCTGGCCCGCGAGGCGGCCAGCCTGGCCAACCACCACCAGGGATCACGCTCCCTCGACGGCTGCGGCCATGCCGCCGTGTCCGCCACCTATGCCACGGCCCATGGGCTGGCGGGCCGGGCGCTGCAGGCGGCCGACTATGCGGCCTACGCCATGGTCTATGGCGAGGGCGGCCACGGCGCCGTCACGGACCGGGAATCGTTCGAGCCCGAGTACCAATGGCAGGCGCGCTGCCTGGCCTCGCTGGCGCAGGCCGCTCAGCAGCGCACGTAGCACCAGGCCGACTGCTGCAGCAGGGCCAGTGACTCGATCCCGCCCTGCGGCAGCACGCGCATGCCGGCAGGCGCCTCGCGGCCCAGCTTCCTGAGCGTGTTCGGGCAGACCAGCGCATGGGCCAGGGCGGCCGCATCCAGATGCTGCGGCGTGCCCGGCGCAGCGTCCAGCAGCGCCTCGACGGCCGGGCCGTTGATGACGATGCGGACTTCGGCACCGGGCCGGTCCTGGCGCAGATTGGCCAGATTGCTGCGTGCACGGGCCAGGGCGCCGGGTGTGGGCGCATGCAGCACGATGCGCAGCGGCGACGCATCCGGCCGGGCGGGGAACAGGTCGCTCCAGTCGCTGGAGGCGGTGGAAGCGGCGGGACAACGGCTTGTGCTCATGGTCGTCCTCGTCATTTCCTGCCACGCGGCCCCATGACCTCTTCCAGCAGGCCCGGCGGCAGGCCGGTGCGTACCTGCACCAGCCCCTTGTCATCCTTCCAGACCAGGGCCGGCGTGGCACGCAGCCCCCAGGTGGACATCAGCGAGGCATGGTTGGCCAGCACCTGCCGCGTGGCCTGCGGCACCGGGGCCAGCGGCGTGGCGCCCGCGCCTTCTGCGCTGGCGCGGCCGGCCTTGGCATAGGCACGTGCGTGCTCGGCCAGGGCCTGCTCTGGCTGGCGCGCGGTCAGCATGGCGGCGGCCTTGCCCTCGCTGCTGGGCTTGAGGATGCCCACCAGAATGTGGCGCAACTGCACCTGGCCGCTCTCCACCCAGGGCCGGGCATCGTTCCACAGCTGGTTGCAATAGGGGCAGTTGGGGTCGGTGAACACATAGACCGTGCGCGGCGCGTCGGCGCGGCCATCCGGTATGGACTGGGCGCGCTGCACATCGCTCCACAGTTGCTCGCCCATGGGCTTTTGCACGGCGGCCTGCAGGGCCTGGGCGTTCACGTCGCGGCCCTGGGCGTCGATCACCGTGCCCAGCACCCAGTGCTTGCCGTCAGGCATGCGGTAGATGGGCACGGGCTGGCGGTCGCGGTAGGCGGCCCAGGCCTTGAGTCCGCCCACGGCCGGCAGCGGTCCCACCAGGGTCAGTCCCTGCTGGGCCAGGAAATCCTCCGATGGCAGCTCGGACGCCGCAGCCGGCAGGGCCAAGGCTGCCGATAGGGCCAGGGCTCCTGCCAGTGCAGGCAGGGGGAACAGGGGGGAAGCGCTCATGAACATTCCTTCAGATGCTGGGCCAGGCTGGCGCGCGACAGCTCGCCCATGCGCATGCCGCACAGCCGGCCGTCGGCGCCATAGAAATAGGTGGAAGGCAGGCCCCGCTGGCGCCAGTGCCGGCCGGCCTGCTGCTGCGGGTCGAACAGCACCTGGGCCAGCGGCAGCGGGGCCGTCGCCTGCTCGCGCCGCAAATAGCCCATCACGGCCTCTGCCGTCTCGCCCTGGTTGATCCAGATGAAACGCACATCGGGCCGCTGCTGCTGGGCCTGGGCCAGCACCGGCATCTCGCGCCGGCAGGGCGGGCACCAGGTGGCCCAGAGGTTGATCACCATGGGCTTGCCATCGGCCTGCTGCAACTGCTGCAGAGAGACCGGCTGCGCCTGTCCGTTGACCAGGGTGAAGGCCGGTAGGGCCGGTGCATCTGCGAAGGGCAGCGCCTGCAGCAGGCTGCCCAGCACCAGCAGGGCCGCCCCCGCGCCCAGCGCCAGCCCTGTGGCGCGGCGCAGCACCGGGGAGCGGCGGCTGCGCCACAGCATGTACAGCAGCGCGGCCAGCAGGCCGGCCCACAGGCTCCATCCCCCGTCGCGGATATCGATGATGCGGCCTGCGAAGGCCGGCATTCCGCTCCAATCCCAGGGAGCAGGCGCGTACTCTGCCCACCACTGCGCGACATAGGCCAGGCGCGCCGCCAGCAGGCCGGCCAGGGTGCTTTGCCACAGCAGCGCATCCACGGCCTGGCCCGTGCGCCTTTCATTCCTGCGCGCCAGCCACTGCGCCAGCAGCCAGGCCAGCATGGCCACCACCACGCCCATCGGCAGGACCAGCGGCCCCAGCGCCAGGCTGGCGGGCAGGTGCAGCCAGGCGCCCAGCGCCGATAGCGCTGACGGCCCGCCAGGCTCTGCCGGTCCGGCAAGGGCAGGCGAAGGCGCCATCAGCAGGCCGGCAAGCAAGGGCAGGAATGACGAAAGAAGAGGGGATGACCGGAGGTGCATGGAAGGGAGTTTCAGCCATGCGGGCTGACAGGCCGTGGATGCTGGCAGCGGGGAATTAACGGGGGGTTAACGGCCTCATGGCCATCAGGCTGCGACCGGTCCATTTCGCCCAACCAATCCCATGGCCGCAGACAGCAGCAAGGCCGCAGCGGCCAAGCCGCCTGACAGCCAGAGCGTGGCGTGCAGCCCCCAGCCATCGACCAGTTGGCCGCCTGCCCATGAGCCCAGCGCAATACCGATGTTGAAGACGCCAACGTACAGCGCCGTGGCAATTTCCACGGCGCGTGGCGCAGCCTGCATCATCCAGGTCATCAGGCCCACCGATACGCCGCCGTAGGCCAGGCCCCAGACCAGCAGCACGGCGCCCCCACCGGTTGGCGAGTCGCCCACGGACAGGAACAGCATAGGCGCCAGCAGCAGGCCCATGGCGATCGCCGCCAGACTCGGCACCGTGCGGCGCGCCGCGATGATGCCCGCCAGGAAGTTGCCCGCAATGCCCGCGATGCCGTAAGCCAGCAGCAGCGCGCTCATCCATTGCGCATCGAACCCCGACACCGTCAGCAGCAGCGGGCGCACGAAGGTGAAGGACATGAAATGCCCGGCCACCAGCAGCAGCGTCAGTGCCAGCCCGGCCTGCAGCCTGCGGTTGGCCAGCTGATGACTGAATTGGCGCAGGCTGGCCGAGCCTGTGGCAGGCAGGGCGGGGAGAACGGCCATGTGCAGCGCCAGCACCAGTGCGCTGAAGCCTGCCATGCCACCGAATGCCCAGCGCCATCCCGCGAAATCGCCGATCAGCGCGCCCAGCGGCACGCCCAGCACCGAGGCCGCCGCCACGCCGCCAAAGATGATGGAGGTTGCCAGGCCCATCGACGCCTGGGGTACCAGCCGTGCCGCCAGCCCGCCCGCGATTGCCCAGATGCCGCCCATGCAAAAGCCCACCAGGACGCGCGCGGCCAGCAGCCAGATCAGCGACGGCGCCAGCGCCGAGGCCAGGTTGGCCAGCACGAGCAGGGCCAGCAGTCCGCACAGGATGCGGCGCCGGTCCATGCCGCCCGCCGCCATCACCACCAGCGGCGCGAACAGCGCGGCCAGCAGCGCCGGCAGCGAGATCATCAGGCCGGCCCTGCCCATGGAGGTGCCCAGGCTGCCAGCAATGGATGTGAGCAGGCCGACCGGCAGCATTTCCGTGGTCACCACGGAAAAGGTGGCCAGGCCCACGGCGGACACGGCCAGCCACGGGCGGCGCGCGGCGCGTTCGGGCCGCGTGGAGGAAGACGAATTCATGGTCCAGATCCCTTCAAACAGGTGGGGGGTGTTGCACCGCCGTCGCGGGACAGAGAAAATACATACGCTGCGTATGAATAGAATCCTATATACATACGCATCGTATGTAAATAATCATGCACGCCGTATGTAAGGAGATTGGCCATGGTCCGCCGCACCCGCGCCGAGATGGAAGAAACCCGCGCCACGCTGCTGGCCACGGCCCGCAAGGCCTTTGGAGAGCAGGGCTACGCCGATGCCTCCATGGACGATCTCACCGCGCAGGCGGGCCTGACGCGGGGCGCGCTGTACCACCATTTCGGCGACAAGCAGGGCCTGCTGGCGGCCGTGGTCGAGCAGATCGATGCCGAGGTGGATGAACGCCTGCAGGCCATCACCGCCCATGCCCGGGATCCCTGGCAGGGCTTTCGCAGCCGCTGCCGGGCCTACCTGGAAATGGCGCTGGAGCCTGAAATCCAGCGCATCGTGCTGCGCGATGCGCGCGCGGCTTTGGGCGGAGCGCTGCCGCAATCGCAGCGCCACTGCATTGCGTCCATGCAGGCACTGATTGCGGACCTCATGGCGCAGGGCATCGTGGCCCGGGCCGATCCGCAGGCGCTGGCATCGCTGATCTACGGCAGCCTGGCCGAAGCGGCTTTCTGGATTGCCGAGGGCGATGACGCCGACCTGCGGCTGGAGCGCGGCGCGGCGGCGCTGGACCTGCTGCTGGGCGGGCTGCTGGCCCGGCCCTGAGCGGGCCGCCTGGCCGCATTCTTGTGCGCGTGCCTGCGAAATTCGGCGCACCGCCGCGCCAGCGCGGCAAATCTGCGATGCTCAGTCGCTTTTCGTTCCCGACTTGGATACAGACGGCGGGGCCTGGCGCCAGGCCCTGCGGACAACAACATGCATGTTCTCTTGGTGGAAGACAACGCGCTGGTGGCCAGCGGCGTGCGGGCCGGCCTGCAGCTGCAGGGCTTTGGCGTGGATACCGTGGCCTCGGCCGGGCAGGCGGATGCGGCCATCCGTTCCTCGCATTTCGATGCCTGCGTGCTGGACCTGGGCCTGCCCGACGAGGATGGCCTCTCGCTGCTGGCGCGCTGGCGCGGCCAGGGCCTGCAGGTGCCCGTGCTGGTGCTGACGGCGCGCGATGCCGTGTCACAGCGCATCGAAGGCCTGCAGACCGGCGCCGACGATTACCTGGTCAAGCCCTTTGACCTGCACGAACTGGCGGCGCGCCTGCATGCGCTGCTGCGCCGCGCGGCCGGCCGCAGCGTGGACTGGATCGAGCTGGGCGAGGTGCGCATCAACCCCGCTGCCGGCCATATCCAGCGCCAGGGCCGCACCGTGGAGCTGTCGCGCCGCGAGTGGTCGCTGCTGCGCGCGCTGCTGCAGTCGCCGGGCCGCATCCTGAGTACCGAGCAACTGCGCGACAGCCTCTACGGCTACAGCCAGGACGTGGAGAGCAATGCCGTCAACGTGCATGTGCACCACCTGCGCCGCAAGCTGGGCCATGAACTGGTGGAGACGGTGCGCGGCGAGGGCTACCGCCTGGGCCTGCACCCATGATGCGCAGCCTGCGCGTGCGCCTGCTGGCATGTCTGTGCCTGGCGCTGTGCACGCTGTGGGGCGGGGTGGCGGCCTGGATGTTCTCGGACATGCGCAACGAGCTGCGCACCGTGCTGGATGACCGGCTGATCGCCTCGGCGCGCATGGTGGCCGGCATCGTCCACCAGTTCCGGCCTGCCCGGGAGCTGCCGCAGGACTGGAGCCCCATGCTCAACGTGATCGCGCGCGACGGCGTGGCCTGCGAGGTCAGCCTGGTGCGCGGCGAGGTCCAGCCCGTGCGGCCCGAATCGGCCCTGCCGCAGGTGCTGGCCAAGACCGAGGGCAGCCCCGTGTTCCCGCAGAGCATGCCGCTGGGCTTCTCGACCATCATCAAGGGGGGCAAGCCCTGGCGCACCTATGTGCTGGAGGACCACGGCGTGCGCATCGCCACGGCCGACCGCATCGATGTGCGCGAGGGCCTGGTCCACGGCTTTGCCTACACCATCGTCCTGCCCTTCGTGCTGGCCCTGCTGGCCAGCATGGGGCTGATGTGGTGGGCCGTGACCCAGGGCCTCAGGCCGCTGGAGGCCCTGCGGCGCGAGCTGGCGCACCGCCCGCCCGGCGACGATTCGCCCGTGGCCCAGGGCCTGCAGACGCGCGAGCTGGCGCCGCTGGTGGGCACGCTCAACCAGTTGCTGCACCGCGTGCGCGCGGCCATCGACCGCGAGCGCCGCTGGAGCGACGACGCCGCCCATGAGCTGCGCACGCCGCTGACCGCCATCAAGACCCATGTGCAGGTGGCGCAGATGGCGCTGGCGGCGCCCGGCATGCCTGCTGGCCTTCTGGCCGCGCCGCCCGGCTCCATGGCCCGCGATTCGCTGGCCCAGGCGGGCGAGGGCGTGGAGCACCTGCAGCACACGCTGGAGCAGTTGCTGCTGCTGGCGCGGCTGGAGCAGCATGAACCGGGTGCCGCCAATGCGCTGGCCTGCGGCGATGCGCCAGCCGATGCGCTGCAGGCGCTGGACAAGGCCTGGCAATTGGCGGTGAATGCCGTGAGCGCCCAGACCCCAGCGCCCGCGCTTCGTACATGGCTGGACAACGGCCAGCCCGTGCAGGACTGGCCTCTGGCCATCTCCGAGCCCCTGCTGGTCTCGGCTCTGCGCAATCTGCTGGAAAACGCCCTGCGCCATGCGCCGCAGCATCCCGTGGAACTGGCGGTGCGGCCCATTGGCGCCATGCCGGGCAAGACGCAGCAGCCGGGATCAGGCTATGTGGAGTTCACTGTGGCCGACCATGGCCCGGGGCTCAGCGCCGAGGAATGCGAAGAGGCCACGCGCCGCTTCTGGCGCAAGCGTCCCCAGGAGCATGGCAGCGGCCTGGGACTGCCCATCGTGCAGCGCATCGCCGAATGCGCAGGCGGCTGCCTGCTGCTGCAGCCGCGCAGCCTGTGGCGGCCCGAGGAAGGCCAGGCCAGCGGCCTGGTCGCGCGCCTGTACCTGCCGCTGGCGGACGGTCCGGGCCCGCAGGCCCCGGCCGCCGGCCCATTAGCGCCGGCCCATTAACGCCGGCTTAATCTCGGCTCCGTATCGTGCGGGCCTGGCTGGCCAGCCCTGCGGGCATTGCGCCTTGCGGGGCGGCGGCCGGTATCCCTATTCGATCCTGTCCGCCGCAGCCGTGCGCTCCTCGGTGCGTGGCGCGGACGCATGGCAGGGCAAATGCCTCTTCCCACGATGATCCGCATGAACAAACAGACCCTGTCCCGGTCGTGCATCGCCATCGGCATCTGCATGCTGATGGGCAGCGCCTGGGCGCAAGACGCCGCGCCCAAGGCACCAGCGCCCGCAGCAGCGCCCACAGCTGCGGTGCAAGGCAGTGCAGCAGCCGGCCAGAAAATCGCCCAGTCGGGCACGCCCCAGGGTGCGGCGGCATGTGCCACCTGCCACGGCGCCAAGGGCGAGGGCATGGCGGGCTTTCCGGCACTGGCCGGCCAGCACGCCGGCTATCTGGCGCGCCAGCTGCAGCACCTGGCCGACGGCAGCCGGCAGGCGCCCGTGATGGCGCCCATGGCCAAGGCCCTGTCGGCCCAGGACCGTGCCGACGTCTCGGCCTACTACGCCAGCCTGCCGCTGCCCATCCAGCCCGTGCGCGGCCCGCTGCCCAAGGGCAAGGACGATGACGGCGCCTGGCTGGTCGAGCGTGGCCGCTGGGCCGACGGCATTCCTGCCTGCGCCCAGTGCCATGGCCCTGGCGGCGTGGGCGTGGGAGCGGACTTCCCCGCCATCGGCCACCTGACGGCCGACTACATGCAAAGCCAGGTCGCCGCCTGGAACAAGGGCCAGCGCGAGGCCGGCCCCCTGGGCCTGATGGGCAAGATCGCCCGCAAGCTCACGCCCGAAGACATCCAGGCGGTGGCGTCCTACTACGCCCGCCTGCATGGCGCGGGCACAGCCACCGCAGCCACGGCCTCCGCGCCGGCCAAACCCTGATGGACCGGGAGCCGATCATGTCCGACACACCACGCAATCCCGCCCCCGGCAGTTCCAACACCGCCGAATACATCGTCGTTGCCTGCCTGTTCGCCGGTCTGGCGGGCACACTCGCCTATGGCATGTACGTCAGCCGTCCTGCCCGGCCCGACGTGCCGGTCAACGTGGCCGCCGCACCCGCCGCACCCGCTGCTGTCCCCGCAAAGCCCGATGCCCAGCCCGTTCAGGGGGCTGCCGACGGCGCAGCCTTCACGCCGCCCGGTGCCCGCGACATTCCGGACACGCCCATGGGCGAGTGGATCCGCCGTGGCGAGGCCATCTTCCTGCGCACGCCGGCCAACGCCGTGGGCTTTTCGGGCAACACCCTCAACTGCGTGAACTGCCACCTGGACGCAGGCCGGCTCAAGGGCGCCGCACCCATGTGGGGTGCCTACCCGCTGTATCCGGCCTACCGCAAGAAGACCAACCACGTGGACACCTTCGCCGAGCGCGTGCGCGGCTGCTTCATGTACAGCATGAACGGCAAGGCGCCCGACGACGGCCATGACATCCTTGTGGCGCTGGAGGCCTATGCCTACTGGATGGCGCAGAAGGCGCCCACGGGCGAGAAGCTGCCCGGCGCGGGCTTCACCAAGGTGGGCAAGGCCGTGCAGGAGCCCAGCTTCGAGCGCGGCGCCAAGGTCTACGAGGCCAAGTGCGCGCTGTGCCACGGCCCTCAGGGCCAGGGCCAGGAAGTAGGCGGCGTGACCGTGTTCCCGCCGCTGTGGGGCAAGCAGTCCTACAACTGGGGCGCGGGCACGCACGAAGTGGACAAGGCCGCCAGCTTCATCAAGGGCAACATGCCCTACGGCAACCCCACGCTGGATGACCAGGAGGCCTGGGACGTGGCCACCTACATCAACAGCATGGAGCGCCCCCAGGACCCGCGCTTCACCGGCAACGTGGCCGACACGCGCAAGCAGTTCCACGACAACCCGTACTCGCTGTACGGCACCGAGGTCAACGGGCGGCTGCTCAAGGGTCTTTGAGCGGATCGGACAGGCAACGGCAGGCCGGGCGCAGGCCTGCGTTGCTGCAAGGGACAGGGCGCTGACGGCCGCCCTGCAAGCGCATCTGCGCCGGTGCGGCCTTTGCACCAGACGGCGTACGGTCATCGGTTTGACGGCCGGCATTTCATGATTTAATAAGAATCATTCTCACTGATTTGCCGGCGCATCCGGCTTGCACCGCAGCACACCGCCTTGCCGGCAAGCCCGGCCCGTGCCGCACGCGGCCATGCGCACAGGCCTTCGCGCGACCGCCGCGCGATGCTCAGGTTTGCCGAGGAAACCATGACCCAGACCTTGGACGACATTCAGCAGCTGGCGCACGAGCACCAGGTGCTGCTGCGTGGCTACGGCCACGCCCAATTGCGCAGCAGCGAGCTGCTGTGCCTTCAAGCCCAGGAAATAGAGAGGCTGCAAAGGCTGGTGATCCGCCAGCGCGCGGCCTTGATGGCCAAGGAAACCCAGCTGCTGTGGGCGCGCGAGGAGCGCGAGGCGCTGGAGAAGGCCATTCCCGGCCTCTCGCGCCGCGTCACGCTGGCGCGGCGCGTGGAGTCGCTGCTGGTGCGCGTGCAGGACCTGTTGCGCGAGCGCGCACGCTGGCAGCGCCAATCGGCCGCGCCCCTGGCGCAGCCCGCCGTGCCTGCAGCGGGCGCGCATGCGCGGGAGCCCGAACAGGACGCCGAGGCCTTCGAGGCCAGCCTGCGCGAGGCCGACCTGGTGATCTGCCAGACCGGCTGCCTGAGCCACGGCGAGTACTGGCGCGTGCAGGACCATTGCCAGCGCACGGGCAAGACCTGCGTGCTGGTGGAGCAGCCCGATGCGCTGCGCATCGTCCGCATACACCGGGGCGCCGACGGCGGCGACAACCCCGCCATGACGCTGAGCCACGGAGACACGACCGCATGACACGCAGCAAGATGCCCCTGAGCCCGGGTGGCGAACCCGAACTGCGCAGCGTGGGCCTGAAGGCCACGCTGCCGCGCATGCAGGTGCTGGAAATCTTCAGGCAGAGCGCATCGCGCCACCTGCATGCCGAGGACGTGTTCCGCCTGCTGGCCGAGCGGCGTGCCGAAGTGGGCCTGGCCACCATCTACCGCGTGCTGTCGCAGCTGGAGGCGGCGGGCCTGCTGCTGCGCCAGACCTTTGAAAGCGGCAAGGCCGTCTTCGAGCTCAACGAGGGCCCGCACCATGACCACCTGATCTGCCTGCAGTGCGGACGCGTGGATGAATTCAGCAACGACCACATCGAGGCACTGCAGCACCAGGTGGCCCAGGCCCACGGCTACCGCCTGGCCGACCACCGCCTGGCCCTGTACGGCCATTGCGGCGCGTGCTCGCAGCTGCCACCCGAATCACCGGCACAGCCCGAGCAGGCAAGACAGCCTGCGCTGCAGGACAACGAATGAGCACCAACGACAGATCCCTGACCCCCGAGCAGCGCGCCGCCCTGGACCTGCTGATGTCGCGCCAGTCGCGCTGGCCGCTGCAGGACCCGGCGCCGGGCGCAGACGTGATCGACACCGTCATCGATGCTGCACTGCGCGCCCCCGACCACGGGCAGCTGCGGCCCTGGCGCTTCGTGCTGGTGCAGGGCGATGCGCGCCATGCGCTGGGCGAGGTGTTCGTGCAGGCCGCCAGGGCGCGCGACCCGCAGGCCGACGCCGAGCGCTTCCGCGCCAAGGCCTTGGCCGCCCCGCTGATCATTGCGCTGGGCGTGCACCTGCAGCCCGAGCACAAGGTGCCAGAGAGCGAGCAACTGCTGGCTGGTGGCGCTGCCGCCATGAACATGCTCAACGCCCTGCACATCCTGGGCTTTGGCGGCTTCTGGGCCAGCGGCGCCAACAGCCACGATGCGCGCGTGCGCGAGGCCCTGGGATTCGAGCCCCATGACCGGCTCGTCGGCCTGCTGTATGTGGGCACGCCCGTCTCGGCCGGCCGCGAAGCCCTGCGGCCGCCGCGCAACCGCTTTGTGCGCGAATGGCAGCCCGGGCAAGACCTGGTGCAAGGCCTGGCCCTGGCCCTGTCCGCCAGCGCGGCCGACGAAGGCTGATCCTGGTTCCTTGAAGCAAAGATGCCCGGCTTGACCGGGCATCTTTCGTTGCGGCTGCGCAATCGGCCTAAGCCGCCGTCTCGACCGACTTCAGCTGGTAGATGGCATAGAAGTGCACGCCAAAGGTCCAGCGGAATGCCGGCCCCACCAGCGAGTAGGGCGGGCCGTAGCCTTCCATCACCTGGTGCGCGGCCACCAGCTGCAGGCGGGGATGGGCTTGCGCCAGATCGGCCTCGCGGCGCAGGCCCCAATGGAACTGGGCCTGGGTGAGCCGGACCGAAGGGTGCTGGCTTGCGCGCCCGGCCGCCAGCCAGCACATGGCGTCGAACACCAGCTCCGAGCCCGGCGGGCTGCGTTGCGCAAACGTGGTCCACAGCGCCTGCATCTGCTCTGGCTGCAGGTACATGGAAACGCCCTCGGCCATCATGAACACCGCAGGCCCGGACCTGTCGGCCGGCAGTCCCAGCCGCTGCCACCAGTCGGCATCGGCCAGGTCGAATTCGCGGATCTCCTGGCGCTCCGATTGCCGGGGCAGCAGCTGCCTGCGCAGCGCGGTCACCGGTCCCAGGTCCGCATCCGTCATGTGCATCTGCCCGTTGTCCAGCCATTGGAAATAGTCGCTGAGGCCGCAGCCCAGGTTCACCACATGGCCCTGCGGCTGGCGCTGCAAGAAGTCCTGCGCCAGCGCGCGAAAGCAGTGCGTGCGCGCCAGCACGCCGTAGATGCTCTGCCGGTCCTGCAGCCACCGGCTGCCGTCGTCGCCGAGCTGGGTCAGGGTGTCCAAGGCGTGGGCGTCACTGACGGCCATGCCGGGAAACAGCCGCTCGCCCAGGGCGCGGGCGGCCAGTGGAATGCGCAAGGTCTCGCTGACATCGGACAGTTTTTCCTGGCGTGGCGAGGAGGGCTGCGCGTCGGGCAAGGCCGTTGCGGCCGTCGGGGCAAGAGATTCGGGCATGGCGGGCTCCTGTGCGTTGCCGGCCGGGGCGGGCGGCATCCACCTTCCATGAATTGCTTCAAGGGCTGATACCCATATTAGGGCCTGTTCGCACGAATGCAGGCAACCCGAAGGGAAGCTGCCTGCCATCAATCCTTGTTCACCTTGTGGTCCTCGCCCTTGGCCTGTTCCATGGCCTCTGGCTCCAGCTCCTCGGCGGAGCGGTTGAGGTGGATGAAGGCACCCCAGCCCAGCAGCAGGACACCCACGGCGCTGACCAGGGCGGCGGGATAGAGCAGGTGGGCCGGCTCTTCCTGCGTCTTGAAGGCAGCGACCAGGGCTTCGACGGCCAGGGCCACGACCAGCACCACCAGAAAGCGCGAGAGAAACCGGCGCACGCGCGTGGGGCCGCTGATATGGGCCTCGCGTATGACCTCCTCTTCGGTGATGGTCTGGGCGATCTGCAGCGCGACCACGCCCGAGGCCAGAATGCCCAGCGCTTCGACGATGCGCAGGCCCGAATCGCCATCCACGCCATGCGCCATGGCGTTCCAGCCCTTGAGGCCTGCAATCCACAGCAGGGCTATGGCCGCCAGCGAAAACAGCAGGGCGATGAGCGCGTGCACGACGGTGAAAAGGGTATGGAGTGCTTTCATGGCAAAGGGCGGAGAGTGGGCTGTGGCGCATGTTTCCACGGCGCCGGCGCGCCGCTTGTAGGAAACGGCGAACAGCCGTGGACAGTGGCAGGCAGCGGTGGGCAGGCGCGGTGCCTGCCCGCGGGTGCGGCGCATGGATAAAATCCCCGGACCATGTCCAGATGGTTCATCGTGGCTTTTTCCCTGCACTTCGTCGTCAGCGTGGCCTTGTCCACGCTGGGGCTTGTGCCATGGCGGGCCCTGCCGGGGGCCGCTTGCGAGCCGGCCGGCGCCGCCTGCGCCAGCGTGCAGCGCACGGCAGCGCCGCTGGTGGACACGGCCTCCCTGCTCGATGACTTCGACCATGCGCTGATGGACGATCAGCAGGACCTCCCCGATGTCATGCATGCCGTCGATGGCGTGGATGCCCCCCGGCTGCAGGCCGATCGCCATGTCGCCAGCAGCCTTCGCGAAGGACCGTGGCGCAGCCTGGCCCCGCCCGACCGGCCTCCCCGGGCGGCCTGATCCCCTTTGCGACCTGCCGGGGCCGTTGGCTCCGTCGGGTCGGCTCATGCGGCATCCACGCCGTTCGCCGGTCCTGTCCGGCATGCCCCGTCTGCGGGGCTGGCCTATCGCTTCCAATCTCTCCGGACCCAGCGCAGCATGGGCCCTTTTTGCCGCAGCGGCGGCTCCCGGTTCCCAGAACAAGCATCATGGAAATTGCCATTCTTTTTGCGCTGATCCTGCTCAATGGCGTCTTCGCCATGTCCGAGATCGCGCTGGTGACGGCGCGCAAGGCTCGCCTGCAAAAACTCATAGACGAGGGGGACGCCGGCGCCGCCGCAGCCGCCCAGCTGGGGGCCGACCCCACGCGTTTCCTGTCCACCATCCAGATCGGCATCACCTCCATCGGCGTGCTCAACGGTATCGTCGGCGAGGCCGCGCTGGCCGCTCCCCTGGCCGAGTGGCTGCAGCGCCTGGGCGTGCCCGCGCCCTATGGCGGCTACACGGCCACGGCGCTGGTGGTGGTGCTGATCACCTATTTCTCCATCGTCGTCGGCGAGCTGGTGCCCAAGCGCATCGGCCAGACCTACCCAGAGACCTTTGCGCGCCTGATCGCACGCCCAGTCAACTGGCTGGCCCATCTGACCAAGCCCTTCGTGGTGCTGCTGTCCGTGTCCACCCATGCGCTGCTGCGCCTGCTGGGCGTCAAGGAAAACAGCGGCAGCGCCGTCACGGAGGAGGAGATCCACGCCATGCTGGCCGAAGGCACGACGGCCGGCGTCATCGAATCGCACGAGCACACCATGGTGCGCAACGTGTTCCGCCTTGACGACCGCCAGATCGGCTCGCTGATGGTGCCGCGCAGCGACGTGGTCTGCCTGGATGCCGATGCGCCGTTCGAGGACAACCTGCGCGTGATCGAGCAGTCCGACCACGCGCGCTTTCCCGTGGTGCGCGGCGGCATGGACTCCATCATCGGCGTGCTCAACGCGCGCCAGTGGCTGTCGCGCGCGCTGCAGGGCAAGGATCAGGGCCTGACCGACCAGCCCATGCAGACCGCGCTCTATGTGCCCGAGACCATCACCGGCATGGAGTTGCTGGAGAGCTTTCGGCTGTCCGACGTGCACATGGCCTTCGTGATCGACGAGTACGGCGAGGTCCAGGGCATCGTCACCCTGCAGGACCTGGTGGAGGCCATCACGGGCGAATTCCAGCCCCGCGATCCGCGCAACTCCTGGGCGCTGCAGCGCGAGGACGGCAGCTGGCTGCTGGACGGCCACATCCCCGTGCCCGAGCTCAAGGACCGGCTGGAGCTGGCCACCGTGCCCGAGGAAGAGCGCGGCCGCTACCACACGCTGGCCGGCATGGTCATGCTGCTCACGGGCCGGCTGCCGCGTGTCACCGACACCGTGCAATGGGAAGGCTGGCGCTTCGAGGTGGTGGACATGGACGGCAAGGCCATCGACAAGGTGCTGGCCATGCGCGTGGACGTGTCGCTGCAGGTGCCCGGCGATGAAGACGCAGGAGCAGCCCATGCACCGCGTTGAACGACGGGCCCCGCGCTGCGCCTGGAAACTGCTGGCATGCGCGGCGGCCGTGGTCTTCATGGCCGCCTGCCTGGACGGCGTGCAGGGCTACCCGCAGCAGCAGGCGCCCATCATCAGCCCCTACGACATGACGCAGGAGCAGCGGCTTGCCGAAATGAACGCCATGGGCGCGGCCGGCCATGCCGACCACCGCTGGACCTACGAACTGCGCCCCGGCTGCGTGCTGCGCGTGGACCTGGACGGCCCGCAAGGCCCGCGCCCTTCCCTCGATATCGCCCTGCTGGGCAGCGTGGTGGCCGTCACGTCCCAGCGTGAACGCGGCAGTTTCCGCGTGGAGCTGCAGCCCGGCGACGGCCTGCAGTCGGCACGGTCCCTGGTGCTGGAAAGCACCAAATGGGCCGACGCCAGCTGGACCCAGCTGCTGCTGCGCCTGATGCAAAAGGGTTGCATGGAAATGCAGGGCCGCCCGCACGGCAGGACCGCCAGCCGGCACTGAGAGGCGACGCACAACGGCACGGATCGGCATGCATCGGCAGGGACCGGCAGGCCAGGCAAGCGCGGCTTGCCCGGTCCCGCAAATGTGAGGGGCGGAAACGACAAGCGGCACCGAAGTGCCGCCGGGTAGGGCGCGGGGCGCAGGGTCCCGGGCCAGGGCAGATCGCCGGCTTACTTGGCCAGCGTCAGCGTGCCCTTCATCAGCGCGGAATGGCCGGGGAAGGAGCAAAAGTAGCTGTAGGCCTCGCCCGCCTTCAGGGCAGCGGTGGAGAAGGTCACGGAGTCGGTCTCGCCGCCGCCGATCACCTTGGTGTGGGCGATCACGCGGGCGTCCTTGTCCTTCACGAAGTCCTTGGCGGCGCCGGCGGCGATGCCGTCATTGGCCACGGGCTGCAGGTCGGCCGTCTTGCTCAGTACCCAGTTGTGGCCCATGGCCGTCTTGGGCAGCTTGCCCACGTGCTTGAGCTTGACCGTGAACTGCTTGCAGCTGGCGGGCACGCTGATGGTGGGCTTGTTGAACTGCATGGCGTCATTGCCTTCGATCTCGACGGCGCAGTCGGCGGCCAGCACAGGCGCGGCGACGGCAGTCATTGCGAGGGCCAAGAGGACGGGTTTCCATTGCATTGCCATTGTTTTCTCCTTGAAAAGCGGGTGAGGTGGCTGGCATCCGGTGGCCATGGACCGGCAGGCGGTCTGTCGCCATGGATGCTTTGTATGGCTGCCTCCAGCATAGACAGGATGGGGGAGGGCGGGTTGATTTGAATCAAGTCAAAACAGTTCGAAGACCTGCGCTCCAAGCATGCGGGATGGCGTCACGCCGGCAGGGTATGCGCGGTGGCTGTCGCCGGGAATCACTTGCCGTCCGTCGTCTTTTGGCGACGGGCAACCCCACAGCTCGCATGCCTCTACTCACCCCAGTCACATTTGGGTACGATTGCGGCACATAGAGAGGGTTTATGAGAGTGATGGTTTTCATAGGCGCTGTCATTGGCGCCATCTTTCTGCTGACGGCGTTCTTCGTCGACAGCTCCCAGCAACAGACGGCGCTGGCGGGCATGGCCTGTGCCAGCGTCCTCATTCCGTACGTGCTGTTCAGGCTGCACTCGATCGCCGTCGAGCAGGACAAGCTCGATCAGATCCTGCAGCTGATGCGAAAGTCCGGCAGCCAGCCCGAAGGGGTGGCTCCGGGCGGCGAGGGGTCCCGTGAGCCGGGTGGCCCCTCGGCGCCCAGGTCCTGGATGTCCTGAGGCACGGGGCGGCAGCCAAGGCAGGCCAGGCAGGCCAGGCAGGTCCGGCAGGCCTCAGGCGAACTGCACGACCACGCGCCGGTTCGTGCGGCTTTTCTTCTCGATCTTGGTGACGGCCACCGTGCCGATCTCGGCCGTGCTGCGCACATGCGTGCCGCCGCAGGGCTGGCGGTCCAGGCCGGGGATGTCGATGATGCGGATCGTCGCCGTGCCGCCGGGGGGCGCCGCGCCTGCGGTGCGTACCAGATCGGGCTGGGCGGCCAATTGCTCGGGCGTGATGCGGTCCACGTTTACGGCATGGCTGGCGGCGATCAGGGCGTTCAGGCGCTCCGTCAGATCGGCCTTGTCCAGCGTGGATTCAGGCAGGTCGAAATCCAGGCGTGCCGAGTCCGGCGAGATGCTGCAGCCCGTCACGGGCACGGGCACCAGCACGCCCAGCAGGTGCAGGCAGGTGTGCAGGCGCATCAGACGGTGGCGCCTGTCCCAGTCGATGGCTACCTGCACGCGCTCGCCGACCTGGGGCGGCGCATCGGTCTGCAGCACATGCAGGATGCGCTGGCGGTCATCGGCATAGACGGTGTCGATGACCGCCAGGCTGCGTCCGTCGGCCAGGATCAGCGTGCCGGTGTCTCCGGCCTGGCCGCCGCTGCGGGCATAGCAGACCGTGGCATCCAGCTCGATGCCTTCGGGGCTGACCGCGATCACGGTGGCTTCGCAGCGGTCCAGGTAGGCGTCGTCGTCAAAGAGCTTGTGCGTCTGGGACAGGGGCATGGGCATGGGGTGTCTCCGGGGTCATGTCGCGGTCCATGGTATCGGCGGCATGGCGGGGCCGGGCAGTACGCCTGGGCGAAAAGTCCCCAGTACAGTCCATGGCCGGCAGCGGTGGCAGTCGGCTGCTTGACAGCCTGTCAAGTGCCCGGGTCCGCGACCTGACAAGATCGGCGCCCGCGCCGCGCGCGTGCCGCTGAACAATGGCGCATTCCTTGCCGACGGCGCTACAGTTTTTTCCGAAGCTGACGACATACGCAGGGCATAAATCTGTGAGTTTTCCGAGGAACTGTCCGAATGGATCAAGAACCTTTGCGTCCATCCCGTGCAGGCTCCACCCCCGTCTCCATCCCGGCAGGCCCCGGTTTGCGGCTGCCCACATTGTTCATCTCCTCATCTTTATGAGCACTACCGATCTTCACGCAGCTTCCCTGAGCGATCTCTATGACCGGCTGGACGAAGGCCTCAGCGAAGAGGCCTTTGCCGCCGAACTTGATGCCCGGCTTCATGACGGGCGGGCCGATGAGGTGCAGGTTTTCCTGCGTGATTGCGAGGAGCGCTGCCTTTACATGCTGGGGCGCCTGAACAGCAGCGAATCGCCCTGGACACATGACGGTGAGCGCTGGCTGGCCCTGGCACGGCTCACGGTGCCGCGCGGCCATGCGCCGGCAGGGCTCAGCGAGAAGCTGACCAATGCCAAGGTGGCCGCCGAAGTGCGCGTGATGGCCGAGCAATGGCTGGCCCATGCCCGCAGCGCGGATCTGCCGGTCTTCAAAGGCATAGGCATGGTGCTGGGCAACCTGGTGCCCTGGCTCTGCTATCCAGGCATGCCCTACGAGGAAGTGACGGCCACGCTGGACTGGACGCTGGCCCTGCGCAAGGAAGGTGAGTACAAGCCCGACACCGAGTACCACGCGCCCTGGAAGCGGCTGATCGCCCAGCTGAACGATGCCGACCTGCAGCGCTACGCCGCCGTGGGCGGCAAGCTGTTCGCCGATGTGATAGTGCACTACCGCGAAGAGCGCCAACCCAAGCAGCCCAAGGGGCAGGGCTGGAAGTCCTGGATGGGCTTCTTTGCCGCGCATCCCGAGCTGTATGACCAGACCTACATAGGCGATCCGGACCTGATGGAGCAGCGCTGGGCCAGCGCAGATGCCCCACGGCGTGAGGAACTGGCGGGCACCCTGATGGGCCAATTGGGCCATGCCCAGGGCGGGGAGCGTACCCGTGCGCTGCAGCTGCTGGACCGCCTGGTGGCCGAGGATCCCGCGCCCTTTGCCAGGCAGCTGCGTGAGAACGGCGGCTATCGGATCAGCCTGGCGCTGGCCATGCATATCATGAAGCAGGACGATGCCGCCTTGCTGCCCCTGCTGCTGCCGGCCATTGCCCAGCACTGCGACCGCGAGGACGAGCTGCGCCGCTACCGCAGCGCGATCCGCGAACTGGTGACCCGCCGCCCGGCCGATCTGGCCGAGGTGCCTGTCAAGGACCTGGTCAATGTGCTGCCCGCGTTCGACACCGCCAGCCTGAAGGCCACGCTGCCCACCCTGACCCCGCTCATCGCAGGCAGCAGCGCCAAGGGCCTGCGCGCCGCCATGGCCGGCCTGGCCGCCCATATTCCGCTGGCCAGCTTGGTGGATGCCGGCTGGCTGAACAAGCCGCCCAAGAACCTGCTGCTGACCTGCCGCGACGTGCTGCTGGCCCACCCCGACCCCGCCGTCGGTCCCTTGCTGGCGCAGTTGCTGGCCGGCGGCAAGCTGGATGCGGCCTCGGCCAGCAGCGTGCAGCAGCGGCTGAACCAATTGGGCCTGACCGGGCAGGGCGCCTCGGCATCGGAAGAAAGCCAGGCGGATGCCGCATCGCCAGCGTCTGCCGCTGGCGGCGTGGACTTGGAAGCCCAGATCGCCTCCATCAAGCGCCTGAGCGCGGCCATCAAGCCCTTCGACACGCCCGAGCTGCTGGCGCTGTGCGCGCCGCTGTCCGAGCACGCGGCCCGCGTGCTGCTGCATGTGTCCGCCATTGCCGAAGGCGGCCTGCCGCCGCTGGCCCACGAGCTGCTGGCGCGCATTCCGGCCGACAACCGTGCCCGCCTGGCGCTGGCCCTGGTGCAGCAATGGATTGCTTCCGAGGGCGAGCCCAAGCAGCGCTGGGCGCTCAGGCTGCTGCCCGGCCATGCCGATGACCGCGTGGTCGATGCGCTGGTGGCCGCCGTCCAGGCCTGGAACCGCCCGCGCCTGCAGCGCGCGGCCGCCGCTGTCGAGCATCTGGGCGAGGTGGACAGCCTCTACGCTCTGCTGCGCGTGCAGGAGATCTCCGAATCGCGCTCGCTCAAGGACCAGGTGCAGCGCACGGCGCGCAGCGCCCTGCGCGCTGCCGCTGCCCGCCGCAAGATGAGCGTGCCCGAGCTCTTCGACGAGCTGACCCCCGACTTCGGCCTGGGCCAGGGCCTGACGGTCACGGTCGGGCCGCACAGCTACCGCGTGGAGCTGCAGGGCGATCTGAGCCTGCGCGTCATCAACGACAGGAACAAGGCCAGCAAGACCATTCCTGCGGTCAAGGACGAGGCGCTCAAGCCCGAATGGGAGGCCGCCACTGCGCAGCTCAAGACCCTGTCCACCAGCCTCAAGACCGTGGTCAAGCAACAGGCGCCGCGCATGCTGGCGGCCCTGGTCAGCGGCAAGCGCTGGCCGCTGGATCGCTGGCAGCGGCTGTTCGTGGCCCACCCGCTGCTGCGCATCGTGGGGCGCAGCCTGATCTGGCGCGCAGAGGATGCGCCGGGCCTGGCGCGCACCAGCTTCCGCCTGGCCGAGGATTTCTCGCTGGTCGATGTGGAGGATGAAACCGTGACCCTGCCCGCTGGCTGCAGCATCAGCCTCTGGCACCCGGCCACGGCCCAGCCCGGCGAGCGCGAGGCCTGGCAGGCCTACATGGCCGACTATGAGCTGGAGCCCCTGGTCGACCAGCTGGGCGCCTGCGCCGAGCAGCCAGCGCCCGGCCAGTTCAAGAACGGCATGCTGCTGCCGCCCGCGCCGATCACGCTGGCGCAGGAGCAGCTCGGCGCCATGCTCAAGAAGTTCGGCTACCGGCCCGGCCCCGTGGGCGATGGCCCCAGCATCAACGAGCATGTGTGGCGCCTGCCCGCGCTGGAGCTGAGCCTGGAGCTGTCGCACGGCTATTTCCCGCCCTACCTG
Source organism: Delftia sp. PX-1 (assembly GCF_055797465.1). NCBI lineage: Bacteria > Pseudomonadati > Pseudomonadota > Betaproteobacteria > Burkholderiales > Comamonadaceae > Delftia > Delftia sp. PX-1. Next base: position 4,186,790 of record NZ_CP184763.1, on the reverse strand, counting down.
GACCTGGGCCTGCCCGTGGCCGTGGAAGGCCTGCGCGTGCACGACCTGAGCAAGGGTTACGGGGCCAGCGCCGACCCGGCGCGGCTGCCCAAGCCGCTGCTGGCCACGCTGCAAGGCCAGTGGCTGGCCCTGGCGGCCAAGGCGGCTGCCTGAGCCCTTGTCTTTGTGAACCTTTGCTCCCTTGAAACGTTGGCCGGCTGATCGCCCATCACCGAAGACTCCACAGACCATGAGCAACAACGAGACAGCAGCGCTTCCCCTGCAGGCTTTGTACGAACTGCACACGGCCGCGCCGGCCGGGCGCGAGGGCATGCCGGCCTTTGCCGCCGAACTGGCAAAGCGCCTGGCCCAGGGGCGCGATGCCGAGGTGGCGGACTTCCTGCGCGACAGCAGCAGCCTGTGCCAGGAGCGGTTGCGCCAGCTGCCCGGCGAGCATGCGCCCTGGCAGCGTGACCACGCGCTGTGGCTGGCGCTGGCGCGCATCAGCCTTCCGCTGGGACAGTTCTATGGGGGCAACCCGGGCGTGCCCCGGCGCAGTGCCGAGCTGACCGCAGAGCTGACGGCACTGGCCCGCGCCTGGCTGGATGACTGGGGCAGCCGCACCCACCAGCCCTGGAGACTGCGCGATGGCTACGACCTCGTGCTCAGGCAGGTGTTTGGCGTGCTGGGCCATGAAGGCATGTCCAGTGCCGATATCACCGGCCTGCTGCGCTGGGCGCGGGAACTGAGCGCAAAGGCCGGCATTGCGCCCGGCGCGCAGTACTACTGCCAGTGGCAGCACCTGCTGCACCAGCTGCCCGAGCCCGAACTGCTGGCCATGGCCATCGAGGACGGCGGCGGCCAGCTCAGCCGCGACATCGTCCAACGCCAGCTGCCGCTGCAGCGCACGCGGCCTGCAGCGCAGCGCTGGGCGCTGTGGCGGGATTTTTTTGCGCAATTCCCCGCCGTGCTTGACCAGCTGCGCCTGCCCGAGCCCGTGCTGATCGCATCGCGCTGGGAGACGGCCGATGCCGCGCGCCGCGACCTGCTGGCCCAGGACCTGTTCAAGGCCTTGTGCTTTGCCTCGGACGATGACTGGCCGCATGACCATGCCCTGGTGGAGCGCATGCTGCAGACCGACGCTGCGCCCCTGGCCGCCTGGTTCAAGCAACTGGGCCACCTGGCGATCAATCCCGCCGTGGCGCAGCGGCTGTGGGAAGCCCGGTGGCCGGCCCTGCTGCCGCTGCTATTGCCGGCCTGCGCAGACGGCTGCAAGCACGAATCCGACCGCGCCGGCTACGCCTCGGTGGCCGAAACCTTGCTGGCCGATCGCCCTGGCGACCTGGCCCGGCTGGCCGCCGGCCCGCTCACGCACCTGCTGCCCGCGCTGCGCGTGGACACGCTGCAGCGGCTGCTGCCGCAACTGGGCAAGGCCGCCTCCGGCAGTGCCTCCAAGGGTTTGCGTGCGGCGCTGGCACAGGCGCTGTCTGCCTTGCCCGTGGATGCGCCCCAGGCCGCCGGCTGGCTGGCCAAGCCCAACAAGAACCTGGTGCTGGCCTACCGCGATGTGCTGTTGGCCCATCCTGATCCGGCGTCTGGCAGCCTGCTGTCGGCACTGCTGTCCGGTGGATTGCTGGACGTGGCCGAGCAAGGCCCGGTGCAGGCGCGACTGAAGGATCTGGGTGCCGCAGCCCCGGTTGCGGACGCAGCCGGGTCACCTGGCGGCGAGGCCGTGCCTGCGGGCAGCGATGCCGGCTCCCTGGCAGCGCTTGAAGCCCAGGCCGCCAGCCTGCAGCGCCTGTCGCCCGCCATTGCCGCGCTGGACCAGCCGGCGCTGCTGGACCTGCTCGCGCCCCTGTCGGCCCAGGCCGCGCGTGCGCTGCTGCACCTGGCGGCCTCCAGCCCGCAGGAGCTGCCTGCGCTGGCCCACCAGCTGCTGGCCCAGGCCGGCGCGGAGAACCGTGCGCGGCTGGCGCTGGCCCTGGTCCAGCACTGGGTGGCTGCCGATGGAGCGCCCGAATCGCGCTGGGTGCTCAAGCTGCTGCCCGGCGCGGCGGACGACCGCATCGTCGATGTGCTGTCCTCGGCCGCCCTGGCCTGGCACAAGACGCGCAAGGAGCGCGCCGTGGTCGCGCTGCAGCAGTTGGGCCGGCTCGACACGGTCTATGCCCTGTCCTGCGTGCAGGCCCTGGCCACCGGCAAGACCCTCAAGCCCAGCGTGCTGGCCGCCGCGCAGGCCGTGCTGGCCGAGGCCGCCACGCGGCGCGGCATGGCGCTGGCCGACCTCGGCGACGAGCTGACCCCGGACTTCGACCTGGGCCGGGGCGTGCAATTGCAGGTGGGCGCGCAGACCTATGACGTGCTGCTGCGGGGCGACCTGTCGCTGCGCCTGCGCACGCCGGCCGGCAAGCTGGTGCGCAGCCTGCCGGCCCTGGCCGACGAGGGCCTGCGCACGGAGTGGGAGGCGGCCGCCGCGCGGCTCAAGACGCTGTCCAAGGGCATCAAGGCCGTGCTGCAGCAGCAGGCGCCGCGCCTGCAGTCCTGCCTGATGCTGGGCCGGCACTGGCCGCTGGACACCTGGCGCCGCCTCTTCCTGGAGCACCCGCTGCTGCGCGTGGTAGCACAGGGCCTGGTCTGGCGGGTGGAGCCCGCAGCCGGCCAGCCGTTCAGCCTGCGCATTGCCGAGGACCTGTCCCTGGTCGATGCCGAGAGCGACGCGGTGCAACTGCCGGCCGAGGGCCGCATCGCCCTGTGGCACCCCGCGCAGGCCACCGAGCAGGAGCGTGCGCAGTGGCGCGAATGCCTGGCCGACTACGGCCTCAAGGCCCTGGTCGAGCAGGTCGATGCGCCCGCCGACCTGCCGCTGTCCAGCCAGTGGCAGCAGGAACTGCTGCAGCCCCTGGCACCGATACGGCTCACGCAGCAGGCGCTGGACGGCCTGGCAGGGCCATGGCGCTTTCATGCCGGCTCCGTGTGCGATGGCCCCGGCATCTACCTGCACCTGCGGGACTTTGCCGTGCAGCACTGGCGCGTGGAACTGCTGCACAGCGCGGCCATGCCGTACTACGAGCCCGGCCATGAGATCGACATCGAAGGCTTTGCCCTGCGCGACATGGCCGCCGACCGCCTGCTGCCCCCGGCCGAATGGCCGCTGCCGCTGCAGGCATCGCTGTGCGCCATGCTCCAGGCCCTGGCCTCGCGCGCTGCGGGCGCGGCTGCAGCCCAGGTTTGACTCCCTCCAGAACCCCTGAATCCATGAACTCTTCGACCCTAGAACACACCGACCAGGCCACGCTGGAGGAACTGAGCGCCTCGCTGCCACCCGCCGAACTGGTCCAGGTGCTGGCCAGCCGCATGCGCGCGGGCCGGCATGACGAAGTGGGCGCCTTCACGCGCAAGGCCTTCGACGACTATTCCAACCCCATCCGCGCCCTGGGCAACTTCGATCTGCCCTGGACCCATGACCATGACCTGTGGCTGGCCTTCGCGCGGCAGACCATCCCCTTCGGGCGCAGGATCGACGGCAGCCTGGACGGCGACATTCCACGCCACAGCCCCGAGCTTGCGGCCGAGTTCGAGCAGATGGCGCGCGCCAGCCTGGCCCGTCCACCTGCGCCGGACGGCGACAACGACTACCGTGAAATCCGCATCCTGGACATGTTCGGCTGGCTCTGGTACCCGGGCATCAGCCGTGAACGGGTGATGCAGCTGTTGGACTGGGCCGCAGAGCTGAACGTCCAGTCCGGTGGCGGGTATGACAGAGCCGACTGGAAGCTGCTGCTGGGCAGCCTGGACGACCAGGACCTGATGGAGCTGGCCGAGCGCGGCGGCGCGCTCTATGCCGACATCCGCGATGTCTACATGAAGCGGCACAGCGACGTTCCGCACCCGCAGCGCTGCGCGCCCTGGTACGACTTCTACCGCCGCCATCCCGACTGGTTCGACGACAAGCCCATCAACGAAGACCCGGGCCTGATCGCGCTGCGCTGGGACCTGGGCGCCGATGCCCAGCGGCGCCTGGAACTGGTCAACCTGCTGCTGGGCAGGGCGGACCATGAGCCGGCCGACTACTTCATCCCCATTTTCGACCGCCTGGTGCGGGAGGATGCCGCGCCCTTCGTCGCCTGGATCGAAGGATGGCAGCCCAAGTACCACTTCGATGCGGTGGTCGCCCAGCAGATCTGGAAGGCACGCTACCCGGAGCTTTTGCCCCATCTGCTGCGCTGCATATTGCAGAAATCGCGGATCGAGCCCTTCATTGGCCTGCTCAACCAGATGCTGGCCGAGCAGCCCGACTACCTGCGCGAGATTCCCACCGTGCGCCTGGCCCCGCTGCTGGCGCAGCTGGACCCGGCCATGCTGCATGCCCGGCTGCCCCTGCTGGGCGAACTGCTGGCTGCCAGCAGCTCGCGGGCGCTGCGCGAAGCGGTGGCGCGCTTCATGCAGGGACTGGATGCGCAGGCCGTAGGCGCTGTCTTCGAGTCCAACGCCTGGCTACAGCGGCGCGAGAAGGCGATGCAACTGGCCTGCCGCGACATCCTGCTGGTCCACCCCGATCCCGGGGTCGCGCCGCTGCTGCAGGCGCTGCTGCGCACGGGCCTGGACCTGGGCTCCGAAAGCATGGTCGAGGGCCGGCTGCTGGCCCTGGGTGTGCCAGTGCCGGGTGCTTTGACCGTGGCGCAGGGGGAGGGGGGCCGGGTGCCGCTTGACGCACTGGAGGCCCGCGTGGCGCGCTTCAAGCGATTTTCCAGCAGCATCAAGGCCTATGACCAGCCAGAGACCCTGGCCCTGTTCGCGCCGCTGTCCGAGCATGCGGCCCGCATCGTGCTGCATCTGGTGGCCACGGCCGAGGAAGAGCTGCCGCCGCTGGTGGAGCAGCTGCTGGCCCATGTGCCGGCCGAAAGCCGCGCCCAGCTGTCCCTGCACCTGGTCAATGCCTGGGTGGCCCTGGAGGGCGAGCCCAAGGCGCGCTGGGCGCTGCGACTGGCCAACGGCCATGTCGACGACCGCCTGGTGCAGACCCTGGTGGCCGCCGTGAAGGCCTGGGGCTGGAGCAAGAAGCTGCGCGCCATCATCGCCGTGGAGCAGCTCGGTGCGCTGGACACGCTGTACGCGCTGTCCCAGGTCCAGACCCTGTCCACCTCGCGCAAGCTCAAGGACCTGGTGATTGCGGCAGCGCATGACGCGCTGGAGGCAGCCGCCCAGCGGCGCGGCCTGAGCCTGATCGAGCTGTATGACGAACTGACGCCCGATTTCGGCCTGGGCGGCGAAGGTCTGGTGCTGGAGGTGGGCCCGCAGCGCTACCGCCTGCAGCTGCAGGGCGACCTGAGCCTGCGCGTGGTGGGTGACAAGGGCAAGGCCTCCAAGACCCTGCCTGCGCTCAAGGACGAATCGCTGCGCCTTCAGTGGAATGCGGCACAGGCCGAATTCAAGACCGTTGCCGCCGGCGTCAAGGCCATCGCCAGGCAGCAGGCGCCGCGCATGGGTACCGCCTTCATGACGGGACAGCGCTGGTCCGTCCCGCGCTGGCGCCGCCTGTTCCTGCAGCATCCCCTGCTGCGCATCATGGGCCGCACCCTGATCTGGCGGCTGGAGCAGGGCGCCAGCTTTCGCATTGCCGAGGACTTTTCCCTGCTCGATGCCGCAGACGATGCCGTGGAGCTGCCCGACGATGCGCAGGTGCTGCTCTGGCATCCGGTCGATGCCGCAGCGGGCGAGGTTGAGGCCTGGCGCACCTGCCTGGCCGACTACGAGTTGCAGCCGCTGATCGACCAATTGGGCGCGGGTGCGCAACTGCCCGACGCCAGCCAGTGGAAGAACCATGCCCTGCACCCTGCCGGCCCGCTGCAGATACGCCAGGGCGCGCTGTCCGGCCTGTTGGCCAAGTGGAACTACCGCCCTGGCCCCGTGGAAGACGGCCCCGGCATCTACGAGCACAGGCTGGACCTGGCGGGCCCGCAGCTGTACATCGAGCTTCACCACGGGCGCTACATGCCGTTCATGGAACTGGACCACCGCGTGGACATCGCCCACGCCGTGGTCTATGACAGCAGCCACCGCGGCGAGGATGGCCGCTGGCCCCGGCTGCAGCCGCAGCAGTGGCCGCGCGCGCTGCAGGCCACGCTGATGGCGCAGTTCGCGGCCATCGCCGCCAAATCGGCCAGCACCAAAGAGAGCGACTGATGGCCACCAAACGCATTGCGGCGCCCACCCCGGAACCTGCCGCCCAGCGGCTGCCGGCCGAGATGGCCCACGCCCAGGAACTTGCGGCCCTGCAGGCCGCCGACCAGGGCCCGCGCCCCGACGGCTGGCGCCTGAGCCCGCGCTCCGTTCGGCGCTTCATCCTGGGCGGCCCGGCCCCGGATGGCGGCGGCCCCGAAATCGCCCGCAAGATCCACGGCAACGATGCCCTGGTCGAGCGCGCCATCGTCACCCTGGCCGGCCAGCGCGGCCTGATGCTGGTGGGCGAGCCGGGCACGGCCAAATCCCTGCTGTCCGAGCTGCTGGCCGCCGCCATCAGCGGCGACAGCAAGCTCACCGTGCAGGGCGGTGCCGGCGTGGTGGAGGAGCAGATCCGCTATGGCTGGAACTACGCCCTGCTGCTGCGTGACGGCCCCGGCCCCGAGGCCCTGGTGCCCGGCCCGCTGCACCGCGCCATGGGCGAAGGGCGGCTGCTGCGCTTCGAGGAGATCACGCGCTGCTCCACCGAAGTGCAGGACTGCATGGTGCCCGTGCTCTCCGACCGGCTGCTGCAGATTCCCGAACTCAAGCACGAGCAGCCCTGGCTGCTGGCACGGCCGGGCTTCAATGTGATTGCCACGGCCAACCTGCGCGATCGCGGCGTCAACGAGATGTCGGCCGCGCTCAAGCGCCGCTTCAACTTCGAGACCATGCGCCCGCTCGAAGGCGTGGCCGCGCAGGCCGCATTGATAGGGCAGGAGGTGGGCCGCGCACTGGCGCAGCAGCGCATCGGCACCACCGTCGCGCCCGATGTGCTGGCCCTGCTGGCCACGGCCTTCCAGGAGCTGCGCAGCGGCAGCGTGGAGGGCACGGCCGTGGAGCGGCCGGGCACCGTGCTGTCCACGGCCGAGGCCATCGACGTGGCCTTCAACGCCGCCTGCCAGTGCTGGTACTTCGGGCAGGAGCGCGTGGGTCCGGCCCACCTGGCGCGCCACCTGCTGGGCACGGTGATCAAGGACGACGACGAGGACCGCCGCCGCTTCGCCGAATACCTGCGCGTGGTGGCACGCCAGCGTGCAGGGCAGCCGGCTTGGCAGGACTTTGTCGCAGGCGGCCGTGAGCACTGAGGCCGCAGAGGCCATCGCCTGGCTGGCGCCGCTGCCGCAGCTGCGCCTGGTGCCCGTGCGCCACCACAGCCCGCGCTGCGCCCACCACCTGCGCGCGCTGATGCGCGAGTTCAAGCCCAGCCACGTGCTGATCGAAGGCCCGGGCGAACTCGATGCCCTGCTGCCTGCGCTGCAGCACGCCCAGGCGCGTCCGCCGCTGGCGGCCTACCTGCATGCGACCGTGGCAGGCGGCGATGGCGCACATGAAACGAATGGCTCGAATGGCGCGAATGGCGCTTTGGAGGACGACTGGCGCTGCCGCTGCTATGTGCCCTTTGCGGCCTTCTCTCCTGAATGGGTGGCCCTGCGCGAGGCGGTGCGGCTGCGCAGCCATGTGCGCTTCATCGACCTGCCCTATGCGGCGCGGCTGGCCCAGGCCGCGCAGCTGGACTACTTCGCCTGCGCGCCCGAACCCCTGCTGGCCGACGAGCCCTCGCGGCGCGCGCCCGACGTGCTGGCCGGCCTCATCCAGGCCGGCGGCTGCCGAGACTTCGACGAATGGTGGGACCGGCATTACGAATCGGGCAATGAGGACGCCTCGCCCCAGGCGTACTTTGCCGGCGTGCTGGCCTTCAGCCAGCTGCTGCGCGAGCGGGACGAGGCAGCGGGCGGCGCGGGCCCTGATGCCGAAGACAGGGCCCGCGAGGCCCACATGGCCGCCCAGGTCCGCGAGGCCCTGGCCGAAGGCGGGCGCTGCCTGGTGGTCTGCGGCGGCTTTCATGTGGCGGGCATCGTGGCTGGCATCACCGCTGGCCTGTCGGCGCCCGAGCGTCCGGCTGCGGCCGGTCAGCCCATCGATGTGGGCGTGCATCTCATCCCCTACACGCTGCAGCGGCTGGAGCGTGCCAGCGGCTACGCGGCCGGCATGCCCATGCCCGGCTACTACCAGGGCGTTTGGCAGGCGCTGGAGCAGGGCGCCTCGCAACCCGATGCCCAGGCCTGGCCCGAGATGGCGGCACGCACCGTGAACGGCCTGCGTGCCCGGGGCCTGCCCGCCAGCCTGCCCGACGCGGCAGAGGCCGTGCGCCTGGCCCATGGCCTGGCTGCACTGCGCGCCTGCCACGGCGGCCGGGCCGAGCTGCTGGAAGCGCTGGACAGCGCCGTGTTCAAGGAGCATGCCCAGGCCCTGCGTCCGCAGCCTATGGAGCCGCAGGCCGGGCAGCAGACTGGTCAATGGCTGCTGGACGCCGACGACTACGGCCAGCTGCCACCCAATGCGCCGGCCGCCCCGCTGCTGGTCGATGTACAGGCCTTCTGCCTGCGCCACCGCCTGCCCGTGCGGCCTGCCGCACCCGTGCGCAAGGAGCTGGACATCTACCGCAGCGCCCGTCACCGCCGCCTGTCGCAGGGACTGCACCGGCTGCGCTACCTGGGCGTGCCCTATGCGCAATGCCTGGCGGGACCGGACTTTGTGGCGGGCACCGGCCTGGCGCGCGTGCGCGAGGTCTGGACGCTGGGCTGGCAGGTCGAGACCACGGTGGCACTCACCGAGGCCATGCGCCACGGCTCCAGCCTGCAAGAGGCCGCTGTCCACCGCGTGCTGGAGCGGCTGTCGCAGACCGCCGACACCGAGCCGGCGCAGCGCGTGCTGGAAGTGCTGGTCATGGGCCTGGACGGCATTGCCCAGCAGGTGCTGGACACCGTGCAGGCCTGGATGGAGCGCAGCCACGACGCCCTGGCCCTGGCCCGCGCCACCGGCTGCCTGGCCCTGGCCTACGAGGCCCGCCATGCGCTGGGCGGCGTGGGCCTGGCGCGCCTGCTGCCGCTGCTGCGGCGCTGCTTTGCGCAGGCCTGCCTGCGCCTGCCCTGGCTGGGCGAGGGCGTTGCATCCCAGCAGGCACAGGCCCTGGATGCCCTGGCCGATCTGCACGGCATGGTCTGCCGCGCCGTGCCCTGGGCCGACGCCGGCCTGTTCCACGATGCCTGTGCCGCCTTGCATGAGGCAGGAGCCGGCAGCACGCCTGCGCGCGTGCGCGGCGCCACCGCCGGCATCCTGAGCATGGCCGGCCGCTGGCAGATTGCGCAGACCGATGCCGCCCTGCGCGCCATGCTGGGCCTGGCGCAGGTCGATGCTGCCGCCATGGGCGAGTACCTGCAGGGCTTTGTGCGCGTGGCCAAGGGCTGGCTGCTCAGTCATCCGCCGCTGCTGCGCCTGCTCAGCGACGGCATTGCGCACTGGCCGGAAGACGCCTTCCTGGCCGGCCTGCCGGCCTTGCGGCTGGCCTTTGCCCAGCTGACCCGTGCCGAACTGCGGCAGCTGGCCGGGCGGCTGGCCGGTTTGTCGGGCGCGGCCACGCCACCCGGCGCAACCACGCTGGCCTGCGTGCACCTGCCATCGGACGAGGCCCTGGCGCACAGCCGCGCCTTGGCGGCCCAGGTGGGCCGGCTGCTGCATCCCTGGGGACTGTCATGAGCCGGGAAGATCCGCCAATGCACGAACTGCCAATGCACGAGCCGCCAATGCAGGAACAGGCAATCGATGCCGCCACCCTGCGGCGCTGGCGCCTCATCCTCGGGCCCGAGGCGGCCCAGCCCCTGGCTGCGGCGCAGCCGCTCGATGGCGCCGATGCGCGCCGCGACGCGGCACTGGACTATCTCTACCAGCGCGAGCACCGCCTGCGCGAGCAGCCCGACGGTGCAGGCACCGACGCCTGGCAGGGCACGGGCGGGCAGTCCGCGCGCCAGGGCGGCAGCGGCGTGCCCGAGCCCCAGGCAGTGCACTGGCTGGGCGAGGTGCGCGACCTGTTTCCGCGCAGCGCCGTGGAAACGCTGCAGCGTGATGCGCTGTCGCGCTACGGGCTGCACGGCCTGCTCGGCGACCCCCAGGTACTGGCCCAGGCCACGCCCAGCATTGAATTGGTGGCCGCGCTGATGGCCGTGCGCGCCAGCCTGCCCGTGCAGGTGCTGGACGAGGCCCGGCGGCTGGTGGCACGCGTGGTGGCGGATCTGCAGGCACGGCTGTCCTCGCGCGTGCGCTCGGCCTTCGGGCGGCGGCGCAGGCGCCGCAGTAGCCGGGGCCAGGGGCAGATGAGCGATCTGGACTGGCCGCGCACCCTGCGCCACAACCTGCGCCACTACCAGAGCGAGGAGCAGGTGCTGGTGCTGGAGCGCCTGTTCTTCAGGGAGAACGAGGCGCAGCGCCTGACCTGGGACCTGTGGCTGCTGGTGGACCAGAGCGGCTCCATGTACGAATCCGTCATCCACAGCGCCGTGATGGGCAGCATCTTCGCGCGCGTGCGCGCCTTGCGCACCCATGTGCTGCTGTTCGCCGACGAGGTGGCCGATGTCACCGGCCAGCTGCATGCGCCCGAAGAACTGCTGCTGGGCGCGCAACTGGGCGGAGGCACGAATATCGGTGCCGCCCTGGCGCATGCGGCCGGGCAGCTGGGCGCGCCGCGCCGCAGCGTGGTCGTGCTGATCACCGATCTCTACGAAGGCCATGACGAGGCCCGCGTCATCGCCGAGACCGAGCGGCTGATCGCCAGCGGTGCGCGCGTGCTGGTGCTGGCCGCCCTGGATCGCCGCGCCCATCCCGACTACGACCGGGACCTGGCTGCGCAACTGGTAGAACGCGGTGCGCAGATCGGCGCCATGACACCCGACCATCTGGTGGACTGGCTGGCCTGTGCCATGCAGGGAGGGCGATCCTCATGATGCAGGAATGGCTGCGCACCCTGGACGATGACGCCATTGCCGACTGGGCCAACAAGGGCCTGCTCAAGCGCGGCGCAAAGGCCCTGGCGACATTGGATGCGGCGGCCTGGGAGCTGGATGCCAGCCATGCCCGGGCCGATATCGAAGGCCATGTCCAGACCCTGGCGGGCGCGGGCTTTGCCACGCTGCAATGCAGCTGCCCCGCCTATGGACCCTGCCACCATCTGTGCGCCTTGCTGCTGGGCCTGCGCGCGCGCCTGGCCAGCGGAGGGGCGGCCGATGAGGCAGCACAGGCCCCTATCGCGCCATGGCTGGAGGGCGATGCCGAGGCCGTGGCGCGGGCCTTCGGCAGCGCTGCCCAGCGCAAGGCCCTGCGCTGGATGGCACAGGGTTTCGAGGCCGTGCTGGAAGAGACGCCGGCCGCGCTGGTCGGTGAACTCTCCAATCCCGACGAAGTGACCGTGCGCCTGCCGCGTGCTGGCGGCCTGGCGGCGGCCAGTTGCAGCTGCAAGGCCGCCACCTGCGCGCACCGCGCCCTGGTGGCATTGCAGGCCCGGCGCGCAGCGGGCGCACCCATGCCCGAGCTGCCTGCGCATGCGCTGGAAGCCGGCGCACTGCAGCGTCTGGCGCAGGTGAGGCTCTGGCTGACCGGCTGGGTGCTGCAGGGCCGTGCCGGCATGAGCCCGGCCTTCCTCGACCAGGGCGAGGCACTGTCCACCGAACTGCGCCAGGCCGACCTGCCGCGCCCCGCCAGCGTGCTCAACCTGCTGGTGCGCGCATTGCGCGACGAGCGCGCGGGCCGCGCCGGCGCGGCCGAGCGCGTGGCGCCCCTGCTGGCCGCGCTGTGGATGCTGCTGCGCGGCCTGGCCCAGCAACCCCTGCCTCGGCCCCTGCAGGAGCTGGCTGGCGTGCATAGGCGCAGCTACCGGCGCGTGCAAGGTTTGTGTCTGCATGCCGTGGCGGCCGAGCTGTGGCTGGCGCGCGGAGGGCAGCGCGGTTTTTCGGTGCACTTGCAGGATGCGGCCAGCGGCCGGTTCCTGACCTGGTCGGCATCGCGCGCTGAGGGCTTTGATCCGCAATGGGAGCCTGCCCAGGCGCTGGAATCGGAAACCCTGGGCGGCCTCACGGCAAGGCAGCTGCTGCAAGGTCCTCATGTGCTGGTGGACGGCTGGGTCAGCGACGACGGCCGCCTTTCGGCGCGGGATGCCACCCGGATGGTGGCGGCCCAGGCGGCCGGCCCCTTGCCGGGGGCCGACGACCCCCAGGTCCTGCTGCGCCGCCATCTGCAGGAGCTGCATGCAGACCCCTGGCGCCAGCAGCCGCCCCTTTGGGCGCGATGGCAGGTGAGCGGCAGCGGCCTGCCGCAGACTGACCTGCTGCTGCAGCGCTGGACGATGGAGCTGCAACCGCAGCTGCCAACCTCCGGCCCCGTCATATGCCTGGCCGGTGATCTGCACGGCATGCAGGGCAGGGCGGGCGAGGCCCTGCGCCGGGAGCTGGCGTGCGGCCGGGTGCTGCAGGAGGTCTTTGGCCGCGTGGAATTCGTGGCCGGGCGATTGCAGATGGCCGTGGCATCGGTGCGCTGGCGGGACAGTACGGACTGGCACCATCCCAGCACGGCCTGGAAGCCGCCGCCAGCGCAGGGCAGCAGGGAGAAGCAGCCATGAGCACGGCACCGAACGAAAACGCCGAGGCGCCGCTGCGCCATTGGCTGGCACAGGGCCAGGTCTGGCTGGCCGATATGCAGGCCGCAGGCCTGGTGGGTGCCGGCGCACCGCTGCTGGCTGCAGGCCGGGCCTGGGCCGATCAGGCCGCACTGCTGGGCTGGTCCGCCCTGGCACGGCAGATGGACGGCGTGCTGGACCCGCAGCTTGCGCCGGTGGAGCGCGCAGCCGCCCTGCTCGATATCGCGGTCTGGGTCATGACCGCGCAGCGGCTGCAGGCCGGTGCGGATCAGTCCTTGCCCTGAAAAAAGCCATTGAGCTCGGCGCCAGGCGTGGCCTGGGCGAACGCGTCGAAGCGCCCCGTCTCGGCAATGGAGCGCGCCGCATGCAGAAAGCCGCCCCAGGCTGCGCGCGCCAGTGCGCCGCCCACGCTGATGCGGCGCACGCCCATGGCCTCGGCATCCTGCAGGCTCCATTCGCTGGCCCCTCCGATCAGCAGATTCACCGGCTTGGGTGCCACGGCCGCCACCACGGCACGGATCTGCTCGGCGCTGCGGATGCCGGGTGCGTACAGGCAGTCCGCGCCGGCCTCGGCATAGGCCTTGAGCCGGGCAATGGTGTCGTCCAGATCGGGCCGGCCCACGAAGAAATTCTCCGCACGCCCGACCAGCAAGGTGCTGCCGCCTGCCTCGTCGATGGCAGCGCGGGCGGCGCGCAGCCGGGCCACGGCGTCCTCGATGCTGCGCAAGGGGTTGGCCGCATCGCCTGTCGAATCCTCGATGGACAGCCCTGCCACGCCGGTGTCCAAGGCCATGCGAACGCTCTCTGCCACCTCCTGCGGACCCAGGCCGAAGCCGCTTTCAAAGTCCGCGTTCACGGGCAGGTCGGTGGCCGCGACCAGGGTGCGCAGATGCGCCAGGGTCATGTCGCGCGAGATGGTGCCATCGGGCCGGCCCAGCGACCATGCATGGCCCGAGCTGGTGCTGGCCAGCGCCTTGAAGCCCAGGCCCTGCAGCATGCGGGCGCTGCCGGCGTCCCATGGATTGGGTAGTACAAAGCAGCCCTGGCGGTGCAGGGCCCGGAAGCTGGCACGTTTTTGTTCGGTGGTAGGGGTCATGGAACACTCCGTTTTGACTCTTGAGAAACTCAAGCATCGATTCTCCAAGGTCTGTGAACGCTATCCACCGCCACAGGCTGAATGGCTGCTGGACCTGCCGAGGCACCAACTTCTGCGCATCTTCCTGCATCACTGCCTGGGTTGCATCTTGACGGGCTACCGTTCGTCAGTTTGATTCGCCCCAGCACACATTGCGTTACGATGCCGCGGCTCTCAAATGAAAGCCGTCCTGGGCGAGTGTGTCACAACGCCTTGGCTGCTATCGGAGGGACGGCTTCACCACGGCATTCTTTTGCCCAGATCATTCGACATGCAGACTCCGACCTCAGCCCTGCCGAGCACCACCTTCACCACCGAGCAGTGCCTGGAGGCGGACAGGTTCGACGCTTGGCGCAGCGGCATCTCTGTACTGTTCGATGTGACCCCGCTGGAACGCGGTACGGTGCGCGGTGGCTTCCACGCCTCGGTAGATGCAGTCCACTTGGGACAATTGCTTTTGGGAGACCTGCGCTTCGGTGCACAGCGCTTCTCGCGCGGACATGCACGCGCGGCCCATGACGGGCTGGACCACTATCTGGTGCAGTGGTACCGGGGAGGCGGCTTCACAGGGCGCTGTGACGATGGTCACGAGCTGACGGTGCAAGCAGGTGATGTGGTCTTCTTCGACATGGCTCGCTGCCAGCATACCGTTGCGGACGACTCCCATGTGCTCTCGTTGATCGTGCCCCGCAGCCTTGGTGACCAGGCAATGGGTGCATCGAGTTCAGGCTTGCACGGAACCGTGTTGACCCGCAGCAGCATCTTCGCCGGGCTATTGGCAGATCATCTTTGCGCTCTGCAGCGACGCCTGCCTTCCATCGGCCTGGAGCAGGCTGACGACATAGTGCATGCCACTACCCAGATGCTGGCAGCCTGCCTGCGCCCCAGTCTACGGACGGTGGCCGAGGCTCGGACTGAATTGCAGGCAGCAATGCTGGACCGTATCAAGCGCCATATCGCGCGAAACCTGGCTGCTCCCCTCTCGCCCGAGCTGCTTTGCCGGTGCTTCGGCATCTCACGTCACCGGCTCTACCACCTTTTCGAACCTTTGGGGGGTGTGATGCGCTATGTGCAGCAGCGACGGTTGCAAGAGGCCTTCCATGCCCTGTCAAACCCTGCCTACCGACGCCTGCGTGTCGCCGAGGTGGCCGCGCGCCTGGGCTTTGCCAGTGAGGCCCACTTCAGCCGCGCATTCCGGGCCAAATTCGGCCACACACCCAGCGACATACGCGCCATGGCGAATTCCACACGCGCGGCATGCATCAAGCCTCCTTCCGGGACCACTCCCGCCACCGTGGAGTATGCGGACTGGCTGCTTGGGCTCATGGCCTGAGTGCCGGATGGATGGTCTTGCCCCAGGCTGACGCTCGGTCGAAAACGTCAGGGGCTTCTGCATGCAGGATGCTCTAATAGGGCGGCCGCAAGCCACGGCCTGGCTTGTTTCCGAAGACCCACTCCCTTTTCGCATATGCATCTTCTGCAGCGTTGTAGCTTTGTCTTTGCCTGTCTTGCCCTGCCGGCATTCGTTCACGCCGCAGACTTCGACAAGAAAAACTGCACCTACAAAGGCATCCGCCTCTACGGCAAGGTCCAGCTCGTGCAGTCCTTCCCCGACATCAAGGTCCAGGCAACCAGTTCTTTCCCGGACCTCAAGGTCAAGGTGGTGAACTCCTCCGCAGACCGTTGCGGAGAGTGGCAGATCGTCACCTCTTTCCCTGACTTCAAGGTCCAGATGGTCAACTCCTTCCCGGACCTGAAAGTCGAGATGGGCAGTTCATCGCCTGGCGTGCGATAGAGCCCCGGCGCCGCTGCGGCGGCGCCTGCTCCTCAGTCCAGAGATTGGCCCGCGCGCGCAAATGAAGAGTGCGCGAGGAAAGCTGGAGCGGGCGATGGGAATCGAACCCACGTCATGAGCTTGGGAAGCTCAGGTCCTGCCATTGAACGACGCCCGCCTTGGTTGAGCCATTGTCGAATCATGCATTTCTTCGCTAGATGCTTGTTTTCTTGAGAGCTTCACGGCGCGTTTGCCGCAAAACCTCAACTTGGCACCCAGCGAAATCTATCTGCACCTGCAACCTTGGCGTAGGTTCGGGCGTAGGTTTTTGCCTCCTACGTCGCTGGCAATAGAACCTGCGCCATGACTCTGGGTGAGATTCTAGTGCTATTCGATTCGCGGTCTGCAAAGCAGCTTCAGCCAGGCTCGCACCTGCTCGTGAAGGGGTGCGATGAATTGCGATAGGTCACCTCCCAATCGCACAAAACACGGGCCTACCGCTACAAACAGCTCTGCTGGCCTGATGAAGTAGGTGAGGCTCGGGCACTGGCCCGAGATAGCGCTTTGCAGAGGCTGTCTCAGTTCAGGGAGACAAGCGCGGGGGTAGCGCAGGAGTTGATCCGGTCACTGCCCGTCGCAAGGCAGCACTGGCCAAACATGGTCCTGCCGTATCGTCTAAGGTGCGTGCGCTGCTGGAGGGTTTCCGCGATCACCTTGCGCGGAGCGCTCTGGCGCGAATGCTGGGCGAGGTACCAGAGCTTGCCTGGACAGTGCCGCGTGACGTGACCTGTGGCCAAGCTTACGACGTACTCGATAAGCGATGAGACCCTCGGCGGCCAAGCAGCTGCGGGCACAGCTGGGGCAGGCGTGGGACTGGGGCTCGATGCAGGAAAGATCGGTAGGGAGGCGCCGAACTGTTGGCGTAGCCTTCTCAAACGCCAGCTGTGTTCCAAGGGGAAAACCGCCGGGGGGAAGCATGTGGGGTTTCGGCGCCGGGTGCTGTCCCAGGCGGAACCGCGCAAGCTCCTGTCGTGTCCCCGGACGGATATGTCGCAGAGCGCGCTGGATGGCCAGCCCACTGACGTGCATGGTGGCCCTATAGGTTCCGCCCGGCTGTTTGTCATAGACGTTAGTGGCGATGGGTTCGGGTTTCGTGGTCACGATGCCGGTCCTTTCTGCTGCCGCAAGGGCTTGTGACCGGTCATTTCGAGGTTTCCTTTCTGAGAGGGGCAGTCGCCGAAGGGCAGGGCATCGTCGCGGTGGTGGTCTTTGGGCAACTACCAATGCATCAAGCTCATGCTAGAAGGCCTGAGTCCGGTGCAGTACCGAAATCAGGCCTTGAGCCGCTAACTTCCAACCGTCCAACTTCATGGGGTCAGTTCAAAGCGGGCTTCGTCGTTTCAATGGTGCACTTGACAAAGCTGTAGGGTGCAAGCGCGCTGCCAGGCTTCCGACGGATTCCTGGGCTGGCTACACTTTTCTTTCCACAGAGAAGGGAAGTCATGGGCACAGATATCTACGTTTCGACGCTGACCGCCGATCTGGAGCAGCAGTTCATCGACGCGGTCGGACAGAGCCGCAAACTGCACGCTCCATGGGTTTCGCCGCCCAGCACGGCACAGGAGTTCCAGGGCTACCTGGCTCGCGTGCAGGAGCCGTCGGGTGCGGCATTTGTGATCTGGGAGTGGCGCAGCGATGGTTTTGCCGGGGTCGTGCAGATCACGAACATCCTGATGGACCCGTTCCGCTCTGCCCATATCGACTTCTTTGCATTCTCGGGCTTCGAAGGGAAGGGCCTGATGAAGGAGGGCCTCGCGCATGTCGTGAAGCAGGTCTTCAGGACTTCGAAGCTGCATCGGCTGGAAGCCAACATTCAGCCTGAGAACAAGGCAGCCATAGCACTGGTGAAGTCCTGTGGTTTCAAGTTGGAGGGGTTGTCGCCCGCATTCATGAAAGTCGGTGGTCGCTGGCGAGATCACGAACGCTGGGCGCTGTTGTCCGCGTAGTCGCTGCCCGGATCCGTCAGCGCCTGAGGGTTCTCCATGAACTGGTCTCGCAAAGGACGCAGCACCTTGTCATCCTGGGAAGTGACGAGACGTCGAAGAAGGTGAAGCACACCGAGGTGCAGACAAGGCCTAACAGTGGGCTTGTTCTTGCCTGACGTATCCCCCGAAAACAGCTGGACAGCGTCCGGAACTACAGGGGCGAGATCTGCGGCGCGACAAACGCAAAAAAGCCGCATAGGTGCTGAGATGACAGGCGAAGGCGCTCGTTACAATGGAACTCCATGGTTCACTGCACTCTCACCACTACCATCTCCACGACCGCTTCCTGCGGACCGTGTGAAGTGCCGTGAGTCCCAGTTGAACCACTTCCCAGGCCCGCCAGCGATGGACAGGGCCCTTTTTTTTGCCCTTGCGTCGCCGGCACCACGCAAGGAGTTGTTCTCATGTTTGCTCTGTTAGTCCTCGATGTTCAGGTCGGCCTGGTCCGAGGCCCTGAACCCATGTGGCGCTGCACCGAGGTGCTGGACACCATCAACACCTTGATGGCACAGGCCCGCCGTGCGGGAGCGCCAGTTTTTCTGGCTCGTCACATCGGTCCCGTGGGAACGCCCATTGGCCCAGGCAGCCCACTGACCCAACTCGCACCCGAACTGCAACTGGACGGCAGTGAGGTTGTGTTCGAAAAACACCGCCCAAGCGCCTTTGCAGGCACCGATCTGTTGCAGCAGCTTCAAGCACGCAACGTGACCGGCCTGGTCATCACCGGCATGAAGACTCAGTACTGCGTGGACACCAATTGCCGGGTCGCTCGCGATCTGGGCCTTGATGCCGTCCTTATTGCGGATGGACATACTTGTGCCGACACCCCCCAGCTTGCAGCGCAGAAGATTGTGGAACACCACAACGCGACGCTGGCAGGGGCGTTTTGCGCGGTCATGCCCGCAAACGCCTGGGATTTCTCGGCACCGGTTCACACCTGATCTGCGGAGTCCGCCCATATTGAGGCACACGCTAGCGATTGCAGCGCCATTTGTCTTTCAGACCACCGGGCCATGGGCCAATGCCGACGGCCTGGTCCTGCCTTGCGCTGATTCCCTGACCTGTGCTTGTCCGACAAGGGCGTGCCTGGGCGGCACCCATGCTTGAGGCCATGAACACACCTCCTCCCAACACCCCTGGCCAAGTGCCCACGTCGTCGTCCCGCAACCGGTTCGCCACCAAGCGGACCATGTACATCGCCGCAGCCGTCGTGGCCGTGGCGCTGATGATGGTGTTTGCGCCCTGGTAGGCGCGATCCACTGTCATGGTCCCGCCCATGCCCGAAAGGGCATGAGAAAGCCCGCCATTTGGCGGGCTGTCGTTTTGGGGAATCGCTTGCCTCAGTGCGCAGGGTGCGCCGTCGGTGCTTGCGCCGTGGGGAGTCGGGCCAGCTTCTGCGAGCAATCGCTGCACACGTGCCACGCATGGAATTGGCGGGCGCCTGTGGCGGGCTTTTCCTGTTCGCACTGCATGCAGAAGACGGCGGGGGCCAGGTCCAGGAGCCGGATCGGCTCTCTGCCTTTCTTGGGACTACGCATAGCTCTCCTTCAAAGTGTTGCTCCTCGGTATCCATTGGGCGCCGGGTTGGAAAAGGCGGTCGTCAGCGGGCGCGCCAAGGCGCAGCAGAAGCCGGCGCCATCGAGGGTGCGTGTTCAACTTACAGCCAGGCCGTCTCACGGTTGTGACTTTTGCATGACCGTGTGGGGAAGGCGCCGCAGCTGTTTGACAGCGTGCTTCGGGCAGCCCTAGAATTTTTGCTCCCATCCCTGCGACCATTGCGAGCCTGACATGAACCTGTGACGCCTTCGGACCTTCGTCCGACCAATCCCCCGAAGCCCTTTGCCGGCCGACGGCGGACGCCTGCGTCACCTCCTGCCTGTTCGTTGATTGCTCTGCGTTTCCTGAACGCAACCCGGCGTCGCCGTGCGGCCTCCTTTCGGAATTTTTGAAAGAGTGCCCATGACGGAATCCATCGATATCCTTACCCAAACACGGCCGCCTGGAACCAGCAGGCTGCCAAGTCCTGCGACTGGTCGCGCCCGGTCGACAGCGCCGAAATAGCACGGGCCCGCGCCGGAAGCTGGCAGGCGCGGCTCACGCCAGGCCCCTTGCCTGCCGGCTGGCTGGATGATGTACGCGGCCTGCGCATCCTCTGCCTTGCCAGCGGCGGCGGCCAGCAGGCGCCCATTCTTGCTGCGGCGGGCGCCCAGGTCACCGTCTTCGACGCCTCAGCCGGCCAGCTTGCGCAGGACCGGCACGTGGCCGAGCGCGAAGGCCTTGCGCTGACCTGCGTGCAGGGCGATATGCGCGATCTGGGGGTCTTTGCAGACGCCAGCTTTGATGTGATCTTTCACCCCATCTCCAACCTCTACGTGCCCGATGTGCGGCCCGTATGGCGTGAATGCGCGCGGGTGCTGACGACGGGCGGGCGTCTTCTGTCCAGCTTCTGGAATCCGGTGGTCTTCGTGGAGGACCGTGATCCTGCATTGCGCGAGCAAGGACTCGTGCGGCCCGCATGGCGCCTGCCGTATTCCGATGTGGCAGATTTGCCGCCCGAGGCGATTGCGGCCAAGCGCGAGCGCAACGAGGCCCTGGTGTTCGGCCATACGCTGGCCGATCAGATCGGGGGGCAGTTGGATGCGGGGCTTGTGCTGACGGGCTTCCACGAGGACTGGCAGCCCCACGCCCGTTTTGTGATCGAGAAGTTCGTGCCGACCTTCATTGCGACACGTTCGATGAAGGTCTGAACGCGCTACCTACGGCCTGGACCGGCCTTGCCGCGCTCAGGTGCGCAAGGCCGGTATCCAGGTCTGTTGCTGGGCGGGTTCTGCCACGGGCTGCGCCGGTTGCGGTCGGGGAGCAGGGCCTTTGGCCTGGGGCGATGGCTGGGCCTGCCGCACCTGCTCGGCGCCGGACTTGGCCAGCAGCAGCATCACGGCCATGCAGATCAACGTCAGCAAGAGCACCACGCAGATGGGGCCCAGATCCACGGAGGCGATGTCCAGCCCCTTCAGCGACTGCCAGCGTTCTGAGCGTATTTCCAGCGGTTCTTCGGGATCGGCCATGACACCTCCACTGCGTTGAGTGTGCCTCCATGCTAGGCGCAAGTGAGCATGCAAACAATATGGGAACTTCGCCAGGATGCGAGGGTATACCGCAGGCAGCTACTTGACCCACATCAATTGCGCCGCCACGGCCAGGGCGATGGCCAGCAGCACCAGCAGCACCAGCCTTGCCACGATGGTGACCGCCTTGCGGCGCGCTGCTTTGCGGGTG
The DNA here is from genome assembly GCF_055797465.1 of Delftia sp. PX-1. NCBI lineage: Bacteria > Pseudomonadati > Pseudomonadota > Betaproteobacteria > Burkholderiales > Comamonadaceae > Delftia > Delftia sp. PX-1. Next base: position 4,165,896 of record NZ_CP184763.1, on the reverse strand, counting down.
TTGCGCGGACGAGGTGGGGTAGGCGGCGGCTCCGTGGCATCCAGGGCTGCAATTCTTTCCAACCAGTCCTGGGTTGTTGGCAGGGCAGTGGCGGGCGGTAACGAGGACGGGGACGAACCGGGCTTGCCGCGGTTCATGGCTCCAGCTCCTGCCGCATCTCTTCCAGCACCTCCAAGGCACCCTGAATCATGGCTTGCCTGTGCTCCAGCGCAGCCTTCTGGGTCTGCAGCCGTTCCAGCTGCTCGGCTACCTGCGCCTCGTCGGCCCGCAGCTTCTTCAGCCGCTCCTGTATGGCCTCCATTTCCGGGGCGCTCATCTGCCAATCCTCCAGCATGCGAAGGGCGGGGCACGTGGCCCGGTCCCTTCTCACAATTCACACGAATGCCGGCAATTATCTGTGCGTCTTAGCGACTGGCTATGAATGAATTGATATAGATTGTCATCGGCTGGCGCAGAAGGGGGCCGAAAGCTTGCCGCTGCATGCGCACGGTGCTGCGCAGATCAGAGCAGCGCAGTTCAATGCGCGAGGAATTTGAGAAAGATCCGCCCCTGCCGGGTTCTGACCTCGGTCCCTTCGATAAAGCCCATCAGTCTGGCCGAGCCGTCCATGGAGTACAGCGCCGGCCCATCGATGCGGTAGATGAGCCTGGTCCCGCACCGGACGAATTCATCGCCTTCGACACGCCCGATTTCGTGTCCGCGCCCATCAAGCACAGTCCACGAGCGTCCTGCAATCATGGCCTCACCCGGCGGTTGCCGGTCCCCAAGTGAAAGCGTCAATCTAAGGAACGCTGGGCGTCTGAGTCTGAGCGAATCTGAGCAGTTGTGCAAAGCCGGGCCACCGATGCCTCGGGTGGCACCCTGCGCAAATTCGTGTGCGCCCGGCCCAAGCCGCATCACGCCGGCCAAAAGAAGCTGGCTGCGGTCTAGGGGCACTGCGCGCTTGGGCGCTTGAGTGGTGCGCAGGCAAGTAGAATTGTTTCATATCAAAGACATGCTGCTCTGAAAGTTGCAGCGACCGGGCCCGCTTGGCGGGCCTTGTGCATGGGGCGCCGTCCCGCAGCCTGTATCTGGGTGCATGTCCTGATTCTCTGTGGGCCCGGCCTGCGATCCAATCTCGCGCATGGGGCTGAGCCTTCTCGTCAAATTGCTCTCATTTATGAAGTTCTGCTGTCGCCAACCGGATGCGCCTGTGGCATTGCCTTGCGGCTTGCCTGGGGTCAGTTCCGTCCGGTGGACGCTGCGCTGCGGAGGGCGGAGGTGAACGAGCAGGCGCTGTACGATCTGGCCCCCGTTCTGGAGCTGATGCTGCTGGGCCTGTTGCTGGCGCTGGGACCCTTGGCCTGGGTGTGGCTGCGCAACCGCAACGGTGGCTCGCTCAAGCGGCTGCAGGCACTGTCGGTGCTGACGCTGTTCCTGACTTTCGACCTGGTGCTGTTCGGCGCCTTTACGCGTTTGACCGATTCCGGCCTGGGCTGCCCTGACTGGCCGGGCTGCTATGGCAGCGCCAGCCCCATGGGCGCCCGCGCGCAGATTGCCGAGGCGCAGGCCGCCATGCCCACCGGGCCGGTGACGCATGGCAAGGCATGGATAGAGATGGTCCACCGCTATCTGGCCACCACCGTGGGCGTGCTCATCATCGCCATGACCATCATGGCCTGGCGGCGTGCGCGCCGCCAGGGCAGGGCGGGTGGCGCCCAAGGCGTGGAAGGCGCACGGCGGGGGGCCATGAGCCCCTGGTGGCCCACGCTGGCGCTGTTCTGGGTCTGCCTGCAGGGTGCCTTTGGCGCCTGGACCGTGACCATGAAGCTGTTTCCGGCCATCGTGACCCTGCACCTGCTGGGCGGCACGGGCCTGCTGGCCTTGCTGTGCGTGCCCGCCGTGGGGCTGAGCCGGGCGGCTCGCCAGCAGCAGGCAACGGTGATTTCCCCGGGCCTGCGTGCTCTGCTGTGGCTGGGCCTGGGCTTGCTGGTGCTGCAGGTGGCACTGGGTGGCTGGGTCAGCACCAACTATGCGGTGCTGGCCTGCAGCAGTTTTCCGACCTGCCAGGGCAGTTGGTGGCCGGCCATGGATTTTTCGCAGGCGCTGCAGATCTGGCGTCCGCTGGGCCTGCTGCAGGACGGCAGCAACATCAGCCTTGCGGGCCTCACGGCCATCCACTATCTGCACCGCCTTGCGGCCTATGTGGTGGTGGCCGCGCTTGCCGGGCTGTGGTGGCGGTTGGGCGAGGCGCCTGCCCTGGCGCCGCAGCGCCGCGTGCTGGCTGGGTTTTTGGTGTTGCAGGTGCTGACAGGCCTGTCGAACGTGGTGCTGGACTGGCCGCTGGTGGCTGCAGTGCTGCATACGGGTGGCGCAGCCGCGCTGGTGACCGTGATTGTTTGGTGCCTGGCGGCCAGTCGCCCGGGCACGCTGCGGGCCGGGTTGCCGGTTGCCCGTGGAGAGATTGCATGAGTAAACAAGCTTCCCTGAGTGTCGAGTCCTCACGCTGGACGCAGTTCTATGCCCTGACCAAGCCCCGCGTGGTGCAGTTGATCGTGTTCTGCGCGCTGATCGGCATGGTGCTGGCCGTGCCGGGCTGGCCCAACGCCGACCAGTGGCTGCACATGGCGCTGGCCTGCCTGGGCATCTGGCTGGTGGCGGGCGCCGCAGCGGCCTTCAACTGCCTGGTGGAGCGCCATATCGATGCGCGCATGAAGCGCACCTCCTGGCGGCCCACGGCGCGCGGGGAGCTGACCAGCCAGCAGGCCCTGGCCTTCTCGGCCATCCTGTGCACGCTGGGTGCGCTGGTGCTGCTGCTGTGCACCAATCCGCTGACCATGTGGCTGACGCTGGCCACCTTCGTGGGCTATGCCGTGATCTACACGGTGATCCTCAAGCCCGCCACGCCGCAGAACATCGTGATCGGCGGCGCCTCCGGCGCCATGCCGCCCGTGCTGGGCTGGGCCGCGATGACGGGCCAGGTCGGACCCGAGGCGCTGATCCTGTTTCTCATCATCTTCCTGTGGACGCCTCCGCATTTCTGGGCGCTGGCGCTGTACCGCGTGGAGGACTACCGCCAGTCGGGCCTGCCGATGCTGCCCGTCACGCATGGCAGCGAGTACACGCGGCTGCAGATCCTGCTGTACACGGTGATCCTGTTCGCAGCCTGCATGCTGCCCTTCATGTACGGCATGAGCTCCTGGCTGTACCTGGTGGTGGCCGTGGTGCTGAGCGTGGGCTTTTGCGGCTATGCCTTCGCGCTGTGGCGCAATTACTCGGACGAGCTGTCGCGCAGGACTTTCCGCTTCTCGCTGGTGCATCTGAGTGTGCTGTTCCTGGCACTGCTGATCGATCACTACCTCTGGCTGGGCTGATGGCCTGAGGGCCATGGCCGCGCAATGACAAACCGGGCCCTTGAGGCCCGGTTTGTCTTGGTGCCTGCCGTCTTACTTGATCTGCCGCTTTTCCAGCTTGCGCGCCAGCGTGCGCCGGTGCATGCCCAGGCGGCGTGCGGCCTCGGAGATGTTGAAGTCGCTCTCGGCCAGGGTTTCGTGGATGTGTTCCCACTCCAGTGTCTTAATGGAAGTGGGGTTGCGCGACAGCTCCACGTCGGTGCGGCCTTCGAGGCGGCCGAAGGCGGCCTCGATGTCGTCGGTGTTGGACGGCTTGGCCAGGTAGTGGCAGGCGCCGAGCTTGACGGCCTCCACGGCCGTGGCAATGCTGGCATAGCCGGTGAGCACGACGATCAGCGCCTCGGGGTTGTGCTGGTGCAGCATCTGCACGCAGCTCAGGCCCGAGGCATTGCCGGCCAGCTTGAGGTCCATGACGGCGTATTGCGGCGAATGCGTCTGCAGCAGCTCGCGCACTTCCTCGGCGCTGGCGGCCTGCAGCACGCGGTAGCCGCGCCGCTCGAACGATCGCGTCAGCGTGCGTGCAAACGTTGCATCGTCTTCAACCAGCAGCAGGAGGCGGGAGCTGTCCATGGGCGATTCGGGTTCCTGTGGGCGCCGCTTCAGGCGCCGGGTTCAATGGCAATCGATGACAGGGGCAGGCGGATCTCCACCTCGCTGCCCCTGGGCGGGGTGTTCCTCACCTGAACGCGTCCGCCCAGCGAGCGCGCCACGTTGAGCACCAGGAACAGGCCCAGTCCGCGGCCCGGGCGCTCCGTCTTGGTGGAGATATGGCGCTGGCCCAGCTGCTCCAGCACGGCAGGTGCAAAGCCGGGACCCTTGTCGCGCACGGTTATGCACAGCATGCCGGTGCGCACGGACAGGTGCAGCGCCACATGGCCGGGAGATGCCTCGGCGGCATTGTCGAGCACATTGCAAACCATTTGCTGCAACGCGGTATCCGAAAGAATGGGGAAGTCCTCTTCGGCCTGGACATAGTCGAAACGCTCCACCGCATGGCGTGACTGCCATTGGGCGACCACTCCATCCATGAAGGCATGCAAGGTCGTGGCCTGGGGCGCGTCGGCGCGGGTTTCGCCGGCGGACATGAGCACGCTGGAGACGATGGATTTGCAGCGCAGCAGCTGCTGCTGCATCTCCTGCAGGTCGGCGAGCAGATCGGGATCTTGCGTGATGACGGGCATGCGCTGCCAGTCGCCCAGGATGACGGACATGGTCGACAGCGGCGTGCCCAGCTCGTGCGCCGCGCCCGTGGCCAGCAGGCCCATGCGCACGATGTGCTCTTCCTCGCTGGCGCGCTGGCGCATGTTGGCCAGCCGCGCGTCGCGCCGTCGCAGGTTGGAGACGATGCGGCGCAGGAAGACCACCAGCAGCACCGTGGTCAGCCCGAAGCTGATCAGGATGCCGCTCACGTACAGGCCGGGCAGCCCGTCCGGCCCCGCCGCGCCAATGGGCAAGGGCCAGTGCACGATGGCCAGCACCAGGGTGCACAGCGATGTGCTGGCGACGATGATCCAGGCGTGCACGGGCCTGAGCAGCACGGCGCCCAGAATGCCCTGCAGCAGGAACAGGTAGATGAAGGGATTGCTGGCGCCGCCGCTCAGATACAGCTGTATGGCCAGGGCGAGCACGTCGGCCAGCAGGGCCAGGAACAGGTTGCGCGCTGAGATCTGGCGGCGGTGGCTGCGGTACCAGTAGATGTAGCCGAGGTTGGTGAACACACTGGCCATCAGCACCAGGGCCATGGCCGGCAGCGGCAGGTTGATGCCGAAGCCGTAATGCACCAGGGAGATGGTGATCACCTGCCCGACCACGGCAAACCAGCGCAGCTGTATCAGCAGCTGCATGTTCTGGCGTTCGGTGGTGCGCTCGACGCGGAACAGGGACTCTGAAGGCGAATTCACGCGGGCGATTGTGCGCTACCGCAGGCAGCCGTGGCGCGGCAGGGTCTTGTAGAGGACTGAAGAAAAAGGGCCACCGATGTCATCGATGGCCCCATTGCCTGCGCAAGGCGGTTCTATGGCTTGTCGGCCGGCTGCCGGTCATTGCGCCTGACCAGCCAGGCGGCACCGACCACCATCAGCGCCAATCCGTACCAGGTCAGTGCGTAGACCAGGTGGCTGTTGGGAAAGCGGATCACGGTCATGCCCGGGCGCGGCCAGGTGCCGTCCGCCACGGGCTGGCCGGGCAGGCCGGCGTCGATGAAATAGGGCGCTGCCTTGCCAAGGCCCTGGGCCTGTGCAATGGCCGCCACATCGCGCGAGAACCAGCGCTGCTGAGCAGGATCGTTCTCGCGCAGAAAACCGCCGCGCGGCTCGCTGATGCGCAGCAGGCCGGACACCGTCACTTGGTCCTGGGATGCCTGCCCGGGCTGCGCCTGCCAGCGTGCGCGCTGCTCCGTGGGGATGAAGCCCCGGTTGACCAGCACCTGGCTGCCATCGTCCAGCTGCAGCGGCATCAGCACCCAGAAGCCTGCTCCCAGCTCGGTCACGGCCTGGGTCAGCACGGTCTTGCCTGTCAGCCATTGGCCGCTGGCCTGCACAGCGCGGTATTCATGGTCGGCGGCCGTGATCTGCGGCCATTCGGCGGGCGGGGGCAGGGCAGCGGGCGCGGCGTGCACGCGCTGCTCCACGCGCTCTATGAGATCCAGCTTCCAGGCGCGGCGCTGCACCTGCCAGCTGCCCAGGAAGATGAAGCCCAAAAACAAGGCGATGCCCACCGAGATGAGCATCGCCTGAGCGAGTGGGCCGCGCCGGCGCGATGCGCCTGCGCGGCTGGAGGGCCCGGAGTTTCCGGATGCGGTCAAGGCGTGACCACGGCCGGTGCCGTCTGCGCCGCAGGATCGGCCGGCATGGTGTGCTGGGGCATCATGTTGGTGTTCATGTGGAACATGACCCACAGCGTGCCTGCGATGCCGATGGCCACGAAGACCACGGTGAAGATGGTGGACAGCAGGGTCCAGCCGCCTTCGATCTTGCCGTTCATGTGCAGGAAGAAGACCATGTGGACCAGGATCTGCACCACGGCGAAGCCGCCGAGCACCATCACGGCCGTCGAGCGGTCCGAGATGATGTTGCCCATCACCAGCCAGAACGGAATGGCCGTCAGGATGATCGAGAGCACGAAGCCCCACATGTAGCCCGAGAACGTGCTGTGCGGGCCGGCATCGTGGTGGTGGTCGTCATGGCCGTGATGGTCGTGGTGACCGTGGCCGGCGTGGATGTCGTGTGCAGCCATTTACAGCACCCCCATCAGATAAACAAAAGTGAAGACGCCGATCCAGACCACGTCCAAGAAGTGCCAGAACATCGACAGGCACATCAGGCGGCGGTTGTTCTCGTGCGTCAGGCCGTGCTTGTTGATCTGGATCATCAGCGTGACCAGCCAGATCAGGCCGAAGGTCACGTGCAGGCCGTGGGTGCCCACCAGCGTGAAGAACGAGGACAGGAAGGCGCTGCGCTGAGGGCCAGCGCCCTCGTGCAGCAGGTGGGAGAACTCATAGAGTTCCAGGCCCAGGAAGCACAGGCCGAACAGGCCGGTGATGGCCAGCCACATCTGCGTGCCGCCCAGCTTGCCCTGCTGCTTTTGCAGCATGGCGAAGCCGAAGGTGATGGACGACAGCAGCAGGAAGGCCGTGTTCATCGCCACCAGGGGCAGGTCGAACAGCTGGGCGCCCGTGGGGCCTGCAGCGTAGTTGCGGCCCAGCACGCCATAGGTGGCGAACAGCGCTGCAAAGATCAGGCAGTCGCTCATCAGGTAGAGCCAGAAGCCCAGAGCGGTGCCGTTTTCGGGATGGGGCTCCTCGGCGAGGTGGTACTCACGCGGGGCCAGGGCGGCAGCGCCGCCTGCGGTGTAACGGATATCAGACATGACGTGCCAGCTGTTGTGTGCGCAGTTCTTCCGTGGCCGCGACTTCCGCGGCGGGGATGTAGTAGTCGCGCTTGTAGTTGAACGTGTGGATGATCGACGCCAGCACGGTGGCGGCGAAGGACACGATGGCCAGGGGCCACATGTGCCAGATCATCGCGAAGCCGAAGACCGTGGACAGCGCAGCGATCACGACACCGGCGCCGGTGTTGGCGGGCATGTGCACGGGCTTGAAGCCGGTCAGCGGACGCTGGTAGCCGTGCTTCTTCATATCCCACCAGGCATCGATCTCATGCACCACGGGCGTGAAGGCGAAGTTGTACTGGGGCGGGGGCGAGGATGTGGCCCACTCCAGCGTGCGGCCTTCCCATGGATCGCCGGTTTCGTCACGCAGCTGGTCGCGCTTGAAGTAGCTGACCACGAGCTGCATCAGGAAGCTGCCGATGCCCAGGGCCACCAGGCCTGCGCCGCAGGCGGCGATGATGAACCAGATCTGCAGCGAGGGGTCCTCGAAGTGGTTGGCGCGGCGCGTCACACCCATCAGGCCCAGCACGTACAGCGGCGTGAAGGCCACCCAGAAGCCGACCAGCCAGAACCAGAACGAGCACTTGCCCCAGAACTCGTCGAGCTTGTAGCCGAAGGCCTTGGGGAACCAGAAGTTGATGCCGGCGAACACGCCGAACACCACGCCGCCGATGATCACGTTGTGGAAGTGGGCGATCAGGAACAGGCTGTTGTGCAGCACGAAGTCGGCCGGGGGAACGGCCAGCAGCACGCCGGTCATGCCGCCGATGGCGAAGGTGCACATGAAGCCCACGGTCCACAGCATCGGCACGGTGAAGCGGATGCGGCCGCGGTACATGGTGAACAGCCAGTTGAAGATCTTGGCGCCCGTCGGGATCGAAATGATCATCGTCGTGATGCCGAAGAACGTGTTCACGCTGGCGCCCGAGCCCATGGTGAAGAAGTGGTGCAGCCACACCAGGTAGGACAGGATGGTGATACACACCGTCGCGTACACCATGGAGGTGTAGCCGAACAGGCGCTTGCGGCTGAAGGTCGAGACGATCTCGGAGAAGATGCCGAAGCACGGCAGGATCAGGATGTAGACCTCGGGGTGGCCCCAGATCCAGATCAGGTTCACGTACAGCATGGGGTTGCCGCCCAGGTCGTTCGTGAAGAAGTTCGTGCCGACGTAGCGGTCCAGCGACATCAGCACCAGGGCTGCGGTCAGGATGGGGAACGAGGCCACGATCAGCGCGTTGGTGCACAGGGCAGTCCAGGTGAAGACGGGCATCTTCATCAGGTTCATGCCGGGTGCGCGCATCTTGATGATGGTCACGATCAGGTTGATGCCCGACAGCGTGGTGCCGACACCGGCCACCTGCAACCCCCAGATGTAGTAGTCAAGCCCCACCCCCGGGTTCTGCGCCCCCAGGTTGGACAGGGCCAGCCAGCCGGAGGTGGAGAACTCGCCCAGGAACAGCGAGATCATCACCAGCACGGCGCCGCCCGTGGTCATCCAGAAGCTGAAGTTGTTCAGGAACGGGAAGGACACGTCGCGGGCGCCGATCTGCAGCGGCACCAGGTAGTTCATCAGGCCGGTCACGAAGGGCATGGCCACGAAGAAGATCATGATCACGCCGTGGGCCGTGAAGATCTGGTCGTAGTGGTGCGGAGGCAGGTAGCCCAGGTTGTCGCCGAAGGCCATGGCCTGCTGCAGGCGCATCATCAGCGCATCTGCGAAGCCGCGCAGCAGCATGACCAGACCGAGGATCATGTACATGATGCCGATCTTCTTGTGGTCGATGCTGCACAGCCAGTCGCGCCACAGCGGGCCCCACAGGCGGAACTTAGTGAGAAGGCCCAGCACGCCGAGGCCGCCGAGCACCACGGCGATGAAGGTCACCAGCACGATGGGCTCATGCGCCATCGGGATGGAGTCCCAGGTGATGCGTCCCAGCAGCCAGTGGGCCTGTGCCGGGGAGGTATGTTCAGACATATCGAGTCTCTTAGGTCGTTTTGGAACGGGCGGCGGGCTGGCCGTCGTCCGCTTCCGCTATCTGCTTATTGCTGTGCGCTGGCGGCCGAGCCGTCGCGCTGGTCCAGGAAGGCCACGACGCGGTCGGCGTTTTGCACCGTGCACACATCCTGGGGCAGGTTCATGCCCACGGCCTTGAGATAGGCTTCACCGCCTGCGGCATCGATGGCCATCATGTGGTGCATGCACATCTTGCCTTCCTCGACGCAGCGGTTGAGCACCTTGTCGTACAGGCCTTCGTCCACGGTGGCGAAGCGCTCGACCGGGTTGCGCTCGCTGGGCTTGACCAGATTCAGGTAGGTGTCGCGGTTCAGGGCCTTGCCTTCGGACTTGGCCTTGGCAACCCACTGCTCGAATTCCTCGTCGCTGAGGCCGTGGAACTTGAACGTCATGCCCGAGAAGCCGGCGCCGCTGTAGTGCGATGCCAGGCCGTGGAACACACCGGTCTTGTTGATCACTGCGTTCAGCTCGGTCTGCATGCCGGGCATGGCATAGATCATGCCGGCCAGGTCAGGCACGTAGAAGGCGTTCATCGTCGAGGTGGCGGTCAGCTTGAAGTGGATGGGACGATCCACGGGAGCGGCCAGCTCGTTGACGGTGGCGATGCCCTTTTCAGGGATGAAGAACAGCCACTTCCAGTCCATGGCCACGACCTGCACTTCCAGCGGCTTGACATCGGTGCTCAAGGGCTTGGAGGCCGAGACGCGGTCCAGCGGGCGGTAGGGGTCGAGCTTGTGGGTGCTGATCCAGGTGATGGCGCCCAGCGCGATGATGATCATCAGCGGCACGGACCAGATCACCAGCTCCAGCGTGGTGGAGTGGTGCCATTCGGGGTCGTAGTGGGCCTCGGTGTTCGACTGGCGGTATTTCCAGGCGAACAGCAGCGTGAGGATGATCACCGGGATGATGATGATCAGCATCAGCAAGGTGGCCGTGACCACCAGGTTGCCTTGCTGCGCGGCGATATCGCCGGCCGGGTTGAGCACGACGGCTTTGCTGCAGCCAGTGAGACTGGCTGTCAAAGCGGCCGCGGTGAGCCACGCAGGCCCACGGAGTTCCTTGATTTTTAGCATGCTAGGGGCGCAACAAGAGCGCGTTTACATAGAAACGCGGATTACAAGATCCGGGCAAATGTATTACGAAGTATAAATTTGTCCATTGGACATTTTGTCCAACGTCAAGGAGAAGCCGGGAACTTTCTGCTACCTGGCGGGGCAGGCAGCGGGGTCCCGGCGGCCCGGAGGCCGCATTTTTCGGCCGCGCGCAGCAGGAAAAACACCAAGTCCGGTCGAGGTGAAACCGCCTTGCGCCAGATCAAGCGAGGGCGTAGAACGGAGCTGTCAGTGAGACGAGACAAGGAGCATCCATCTATGAGCGGCCTCGACACAACTGCAAGCTTCCCCAACGGAAGCTACGAAAGCAAGGAATCTCTGTCCCGCGCCGACACCCACGAAGATGTCACGCCCAACGAGATCGCCGTCGGCGTGATCCTGGGGCGATCCTCGGAGTACTTCGACTTCTTCGTGTTCGGCATCGCCTGCGTGCTGGTCTTCCCGGCACTGCTGTTCCCCTATCTTTCCAAGCTTGACGGCACGTTGATGTCGTTCGGCATCTTCGCGCTGGCCTTCGTGGCGCGGCCGTTGGGCACGGCGCTGTCCATGGCCGTGCAGCGGCGCTGGGGCCGGGCGACCAAGCTGACGCTGGCGCTCTTCCTGCTGGGCGTGTGTACGGTGGGCATGGCTTTCCTGCCCAGCTACCAGCAGGCGGGCGTGAACGCCATCATCGTGCTGGCGCTGCTGCGCATCGGCCAGGGCATTGCACTGGGCGGCTCCTGGGATGGACTGCCGTCGCTGCTGGCCATGTCGGCGCCCCAGAACCGGCGGGGCTGGTATTCGATGATCGGGCAGTTGGGTGCGCCGCTGGGCTTTGTGCTGGCGGCAGGCCTGTTTGCCTTCATCTATGCCCATGTGGATGCCGACGAGTTCCTCAGCTGGGGCTGGCGCTATCCCTTCTGCGTGGCCTTTGCCATCAACGTGGTGGCACTGTTTGCCCGGTTGCGCCTGGTGGTGGGCCAGTCCTACACCGAGCTGCTGGCGCAGCGCGAGCTGGAGCCCATGGGCGTGGTGCCGCTGATGCGCGACGAGGGCCGCAACGTGGTCATCGGCGCCTTTGCAGCCCTTGCCAGCTTTGCGCTCTTCCACCTGGTGACCATCTTCCCGCTGTCCTGGATCTCGCTGTATTCGGACCAGTCGGTGAACCATGTGCTGGGCGTGCAGATCGTTGGCGCCTTCTGTGCGGCCGGCGCCATCATGGTTTCGGGCTGGCTGGCTGACCGAGTGGGGCGGCGCAACACGCTGGGCACCATGGCCTGCCTGATCGGCATCTTCAGCTTTGTGGCTCCCTGGCTGCTGGGCAGCGGCACCACGGGCAACAACGTGTTCATCATCGTCGGCTTCATCCTGCTGGGCCTGTCCTACGGGCAGGCGGCAGGCACGGTGACGGCCAACTTCCCCTCGCGCTATCGCTATACGGGCGCGGCCCTGTCCTCGGACATGGCCTGGCTGGTCGGCGCGGCCTTTGCCCCGCTGGTGGCGCTGGGCGTGTCCTCGCGCTTCGGACTGGTGGCGCTGGGCATCTATCTGCTGTCGGGCGCGCTGTGCACGCTGGCGGCGCTGGGCATCAACCGGGCCATCGAGACGCGCGACTGAACGGGCCCTTGCAAGCCAAAGGCCGGCTCTGCCGGCCTTTTTTGTCGCCGGGCCGCCCCAAGGCAAAAAGCTGGCCCCCTGGGGGGCAGCGGACCTTGCGAAGCAGGGGAGCGTGGGGGCATTGTCCGTTGCGGCTCCGCCTCAGGGGTTTTCACCGTAGCGCTGCTTGAAGTCGAATTCGAGCCTGTCGCAGTCCTGCACCGATTCAAACTGCTGCGTCTTGCGCTCGGCCTCTGGCCGCGCGGTTTCCTTGCGGCAGATCTTGATGGTTTCGCGCTCCACCCAGCGCGCCTCGCCTTCGGGCGTGGACAGCAACTGGCCAGCCAGCATGAGCACAGCGAAGAAGGCCACGGGCAGGCCGATGAGCCAGGGCACGATGCGGCTTTTTGGCGGCTTGGGCGATTTCGGCGGTGTTGGCTGTTTGGCCGGATCGGATCCGTTGGCGCTGGCAGCGGGGGCCGGTTCGCTGGAATGAGGCTCGGGTGTCTGTGGTTGCGCCATGGTGTGCTTGCTGTGGTTCCGGCTGGCGATTATCCAGGGCGCCCATCGCGCGCAGTCTGAGCGGAATCAGGGAACGGCGAGATCGCCTGTGCTAGCCATCTCCCCCATCTCCTGCACCAGCCATTTCTCCAGCGCAAGAATGTCGGCCCTGCGGCCCGGATGGGGCGCCACCCACAGCTGCAGGCGCCGAGGTCCGGCCAGTCGCGCGCCGCTGTTGCGCGCGCATGTCAGCGATCCGGCCAGTGACGGGCTGGAGATCGTGCTCAAGGGCGGGCAGATGGGAGGAGAGGCCTTCTTTGGCCACGTGCGTGATGGAGGCTAGGCAGGGCTCGCTGCCGCGACGATGGGGCAAACCTATAATGCGCGTTGGTCCCGACGGGACACCCTCCCGCCAGGGACAGCGCCCCGCGTGCGCGCTCCGAACTCCTAGACACCATGAGCACACCCACTTTCACCGTTGCCGACATTCGCAAGAGCTTTCTGGACTTTTTCGCATCCAAGGGCCACACCATCGTGGAGTCGAGCCCCCTGGTGCCCGGCAACGACCCGACGCTGATGTTCACCAACTCGGGCATGGTCCAGTTCAAGGACGTGTTCCTGGGTACCGACAAGCGCCCCTACACGCGTGCCACCTCGGTGCAGACCTGCCTGCGCGCAGGCGGCAAGCACAACGACCTGGAAAACGTGGGCTACACCGCCCGCCACCACACCTTCTTCGAGATGCTGGGCAACTGGTCCTTTGGCGACTACTTCAAGCGCGAGTCGCTCAAGTGGGCCTGGGAACTGCTGACCGAGGTCTACAAGCTGCCCAAGGAGCGCCTGCTGGCCACGGTCTACGCCGAGGACGACGAGGCCTACGACATCTGGACCAAGGAAATCGGCCTGCCGCCCGAGCGCGTGATCCGCATCGGCGACAACAAGGGCGGCCGCTACAAGAGCGACAACTTCTGGATGATGGCCGACACCGGCCCCTGCGGCCCCTGCTCGGAAATCTTCTACGACCACGGCGCGCACGTGGCCGGCGGCCCTCCGGGCAGCCCTGACGAAGACGGCGACCGCTTCATCGAGATCTGGAACAACGTGTTCATGCAGTTCGACATGGACGAGCAGGGCAACGTCAAGCCGCTGCCCGCCCCCTGCGTGGATACCGGCATGGGCCTGGAGCGCCTGGCCGCCATCCTGCAGCATGTGCACAGCAACTACGAGATCGACCTGTTCCAGGCACTGATCAAGGCGGCTGCGCGCGAGACGCATATTGCCGACCTCGAGACCCCGTCGCTCAAGGTCATTGCCGACCACATCCGCGCCACCTCCTTCCTGGTGGCCGACGGCGTGATCCCGTCCAACGAAGGCCGCGGCTACGTGCAGCGCCGCATCGTGCGCCGCGCCATCCGCCACGGCTACAAGCTGGGCCAGAAGACGCCGTTCTTCCACAAGCTGGTCAAGGACCTCGTGGCCGTGATGGGCGACGCCTATCCCAAGATCCGCGAGCAGGAAGCGCGCATCACCGAAGTGCTCAAGGTCGAGGAAGAACGCTTCTTCGAGACCCTGGCCAACGGCATGGAAATCCTGGATGCGGCGCTGGCCGGTGGCGCCAAGGTGCTGCCCGGCGACGTGGCCTTCAAGCTGCACGACACCTACGGCTTCCCGCTGGACCTGACCAACGACGTCTGCCGCGAGCGTGGCCTGGGCGTGGACGAGGCAGGCTTTCAGGCCGCCATGGAAGAACAGAAGAACAAGGCCCGCGCGGCTGGCAAGTTCAAGATGGACCGCGCCCTCGAGTACACGGGCCAGGCCAATGCCTTCACCGGCTACCAGAAGCTGGCCGAGGCCGCCAAGGTGGTGGCACTGTATGCCGAAGGCAGCGCCGTGCAGGAACTCAAGGCCGGCCAGAGCGGCGTGGTCGTGCTCGACACCACACCCTTCTACGCCGAGTCCGGTGGCCAGGTGGGCGACCAGGGCGTGATCAGCACCGCAGGCGCGCGCTTCGCGGTCGAGGACACGCTCAAGATCAAGGCCGATGTGTTCGGCCACCATGGCGTGCTGGAGTCCGGCAGCCTGAAGGTGGGCGATGCCGTGCAGGCCGAGGTGGACACGCAGCTGCGTGCCGCCACCATGCGCAACCACTCGGTCACGCACATCATGCACAAGGCCCTGCGCGAAGTGCTGGGCGACCACGTGCAGCAAAAGGGCTCGCTGGTCAACGCCGAGCGCACGCGCTTCGACTTTGCCCACAACCAGGCCGTGACCGCTGCCGAGATCCGCGAGATCGAGCGCCGCGTGAACGCCGAGATCCTGGCCAACACGCCCACCGACGCGCGGGTGATGGACATCGAATCGGCCAAGGCCTCGGGCGCCATGATGCTGTTCGGCGAGAAGTACGGCGACTCCGTGCGCGTGCTGGACATCGGCACCAGCCGCGAGCTGTGCGGCGGCACCCACGTGCAGCGCACAGGCGACATCGGCCTGTTCAAGGTGGTGGGCGAAGGCGGCGTGGCCGCTGGCGTGCGCCGCATCGAGGCGGTGACCGGCGAGAACGCGCTGGCCTACCTGCAATCGCTGGAATCCATGGTGGACCAGGCGGCCGCTGCGCTGAAGGCGCCGACGGCCGAGCTGAACACCCGCATCGGCGGCGCGCTGGAGCAGATCCGTGCGCTGGAGAAGGAAGTGGCTGCGCTCAAGGGCAAGCTCGCTTCCAGCCAGGGCGACGAACTGGCCGGTCAGGCCGTCGACGTCAAGGGCATCAAGGTGCTGGCCGCCAGGCTGGAAGGCGCCGATGCCAAGACCCTGCGCGAGACCATGGACAAGCTCAAGGACAAGCTGGGCGCCGCCGCCATCGTGCTGGCGGCGGTCGATGGCGACAAGGTGCAGCTGGCTGCCGGCGTGACCAAGGCCGAGACCTCGCGCATCAAGGCTGGCGAGCTGGTGAACTTCGTGGCCAGCCAGGTCGGCGGCAAGGGCGGCGGCAAGCCCGACATGGCCATGGCCGGTGGCACGGATGCAGCGGGCCTGCCGGCCGCGCTGGCCGCCGTGCAGGCCTGGGTGGCAGAGCGCGCCTGATCCAGCTGCGCGGCAGATGATTGCTGCTGCTCCCGCTTCGGGACGCCCCGGTGGATTCCTCCACCGGGGCGTCTTGCCGTGGGCGCTGCGCATGGCGTGCGTGATGGGCGTGGTGGCGCAATCGGCCGCTGCCGCCGCGCAAAGCGTGGTCTTCATCAACCCCGGCCGATCCGACGAGCGCTACTGGACCACGGTCAGCGAGGCCATGCAGGACGCGGCCAGCAGCCTGGGCATGCAGCTGCAGGTGCGCTATGCGCAGCGCGACCACCTGCGCCCCATCGAGATCGCGCGGCAGATCGCGGCCCTGCCCAAGGCGCAGCGGCCCCGCTACGTGATGTTCACCAACGACTACAGCGTGGCGCCCGAAATCCTGCGCACGCTGGAGGCGGCAGGCATAGACAGCTTCATGGCCTTCAGTGGCGTGCCCGAGACATTGCGCGGCCAGACCGGCGTGGCGCGAGAGCGCTATCGCCACTGGCTGGGCAGCCTGGAGCCGGGCGCCGAAGAGGCCGGCTACCTCACGGCCAAGGCCCTGTTCGCCGCCGCGCGGGCGTCGGGCCACGCGCGTGCGGCCGATGGCCGGCTGCACATGGTGGCCATTGCCGGCGACCGCTCCACGCCCTCGTCGGTGGAGCGCAATGCCGGCATGCGCCGCGCAGCGGCCGAGGCCGGCGACGTGGTGCTGCAGCAGGAAGTCTTTGGCGAATGGCGCCGCGAACGCGCCGAGCAGCAGGCGGCCGTGCTGTTCCAGCGCTATCCCGAAGTGCGCCTGGTGTGGGCCGGCAACGACGAGATGGCCTTTGGCGCCATGCAGGCCTGGCGCGCGCGCGGGGGAGCGCCCGGGCACGATGCCTTCTTCAGTGCCATCAATTCATCGGCCGCCGCCATGACGGCGCTGCGCACGGGCGAGCTGAGCGCATTGGCGGGCGGCCATTTCCTCACGGGCGCCTGGGCCCTGGTCATGCTGTACGACCATGCGCACGGCAGCGATTTCGCCACCGAAGGGCTGGAGCAGGTGCGGCCCATGTTCGCCTTGCTGGACAAGTCCCAGATCGACCGCTACGAGCACAGGATCAGCGCGCCCCTGGCTCCGCTGGACTTTCGCAGCTACAGCAAGCACCTCAATCCCCGGCTGCGGCGCTACGGATTCGAGTTGAAGCACCTGCTGCGCTGAGCGCCTTCCATGCCCCGCTTCCGTTCGATCGCCTCCTTGCTGATTGTGCGCATCATGCTGCTGGCCGTGGCCTGCATGCTGGTGTTCGGCGGTGCCCACGCCTGGTGGGAGTACCGCAAGGGGCAGCAGGAGTTTCGCCGTTCCATGGAGACGGTGGTGACCAACAGCATGATCTCGCTGTCGGCAGCGCTGTGGGATATAGAGCCTGCCCTGGTGCACGAGCAGGTGCAGTGGCTGGGCCGGCTGCCCCTGGTCGGCCATGTGCAGCTGCGCGTCACCTCCACGGGCGAGATGTACGAGGCCGGCGAGCCCAGGGATGGCCAGGCTCCCGCCGTGTCCATGGCCATTGCGGCGCCCAGGCACAGCCAGTCCAGCCTGCCGCTGGGTGAGTTGCAGGTCTGGGAAAACCGGGGCCACTACCTGGAGGTGCTGCGCGACTCCACGCTGCGTGTGCTGCTGGGCTATGCGCTGTTCACGGCCCTGGTCTGCCTGATGGTGGCCTGGGTGATGCGCCGCGAACTTCGCCAGCCGCTGCAGCAGATTGCAAGCTTTGCGGCCAGCCTCAAGCCCAACGAGCTGTCGCGGCCACTGGTGCTGGAGCGGACCCGGCGCGGCCAGCACGACGAGATCGATCTGGTGGTGCAGGGCTTTGCCCAGCTGCAGCATGACCTGCGCGGCCACATCGAGCATCTGGACCTGCTGGTGGCCCAGCGCACCGGGCAACTGCAGGAGCTGGTGGAAGAGGTCAAGCGCATGTCGCTGACCGACGCGCTGACCGGCTGCCTCAACCGGCGCGCCATGGACGAGCGCCTGGCGGCCGAGGTCGTCCAGAGCCGGGACCGGGGCGCGGCGCTGAGCGTGATGTTCGTGGACGTGGACCACTTCAAGCGGGTGAACGACAGGCACGGCCATGCCGCTGGCGACGCCGCGCTGCGCGAGGTGGCGCTGCGCTGCCAGCGTGCGCTGGAGCTGGATTCGTCGGCGCACTGGATGGCGCGCTACGGCGGGGAGGAGTTCCTGATCGTGATCCCTGGTGTCGCTGCGGCCCGGGCCGGGGCACTGGCCGGTCAACTGCGCGAGACCGTGCGCACCACGCCCGTGCATGTCCACGGGCTGGATCTGATGCTGACGGCCAGCTTTGGCGTGGCCCAATTGCGTGGCGGCGAGGGCGTGCAGCAACTGCTGCAGCGTGCCGATGCCATGCTCTACGAGGCTAAGCACGCCGGGCGCGACTGCGTGCGCGTGGCCGACACGGCCTGACCGACCCGGCCTGACCGGCCTGGCCTCAGGTCGGGCTCAGAACAGTTCGATGTCGTTGCTGTTCACCTGAGGTGCCAGCAATCCCTGGGTGATCAGGTCGCCGTAGTACCAGGTCTGGTTGCGGCCATGTTCCTTGGCGTGGTAGAGCGCCTGGTCGGCATGCCCCAGAACCTCCACGGGCGCGCCGGTGCCCATGGCGGCAAATCCCGCGCTCACGGTGATGCGGCCGACCTGGGGAAACTCGTAGCTCTCCACATCGTGGCGCAGGCGCTCCAGCGCCTTGCGCGCATTGGCCAGGCTGACCGAGCGCAGCAGCACCACGAACTCCTCTCCGCCGAAGCGGAATACGCGGTCCTTGGCATCGAAGCAGCTGCGCAGGATGTTGGCCACCAGGATCAGCACCTCGTCGCCATACAGATGGCCGAAGCGGTCGTTGATGCGCTTGAAATGGTCGATGTCGATGGCGGCCAGCCACTGGCCCGGAACATCTTGCGTGGCCACGCCAGGCATGGCTGCCGGCGGCTCCTGCAGAGACAGGCGCAGGAACTGCTCGTCGAAGGTCTTGCGGTTGAGCAGGCCGGTCAGCGCGTCGCGCTCGCTGTAGTCCAGCAGGCTCTGGTAGTTGTGATAGACACCGAAGATGCCCTGGATCACATCCAGCCGGCTGGGCGAGAAGGCCGTGGACTGGGCAATCTCCAGGCAGTGGTAGGCCGTCTCCTGGCGCCACAGCGGCAGCCACAGCACATGGCGGCCATCGGGCTGCACGGCCGAGGCGACCAGGGCGCGCTGCTGCAGGGCCTGCTGCAGCGAGGGCATGGAGGACAGCTCCACGCTCTGCGGGTCGTACAGGGCCTCGGCATCGGTGGACATGACCTCATCGCCCTGGCTCCAGGTGCGCGCACGCACGCAGTGCCTGCCGTCAGGCATGGCGAACAGCTCCAGCGCCCGCACCTGCACCACGCCGTTGAGCTTGAACAAGGTGGACAGCACCGAGATTTCCAATCGCAGATGGTCCCGGTGGGCCGTCATCTCGACCAGATTCTGTAGCAATGGCTGCATGCGAGGCCTTGTCTTGGAGGAGGGCGCGACCGGCTCAGCGGCGCTCAAACACCAGATCCCATACGCCGTGGCCCAGGCGGATGCCGCGGTTCTCGAACTTGGTCAGCGGCCGGTAGTCGGGCTTGGCGGCATAGCCTTGTGCCGTGTTGGCCAGCAGGGGCTCGGCGCCCAGCACTTCCAGCATCTGCACTGCGTAGGGTTCCCAGTCGGTGGCGCAGTGGATGTAGCCACCGGGGCGCAGCCGGCGCGCCAGCTTGGCCACCAGCGGCTCCTGGATCAGGCGGCGCTTGTTGTGCTTCTTCTTGTGCCAGGGATCGGGAAAGAAGATGTGCACGCCGTCGAGGCTGGCCTCGGGCAGCATGTTGTCTATGACTTCGACGGCGTCGTGCTGCAGGATGCGGATGTTGGTGATGTCCTGCTCGCCAATGCGCTTGAGCAGGGCGCCCACGCCAGGCTCGTGCACCTCGCAGCAAAGGAAGTTGTCGTCGGGGCGCACGCGCGCAATGTGTGCCGTGGCCTCGCCCATGCCGAAGCCGATCTCCAGGATCAGCCGGCCCTGGCGGCCATAGGTGGCTGCTGCGTCCAGCGGCGCGGCCTGGTAGTTGAGCACGAAGCGCGGGCCCAGTTCCTCGAAGGCCTTGGCCTGGCCGGTCGTGGTGCGGCCGGCGCGGCGCACATAGCTCTTGATGGTCTTGGGATGGGCCACGCCCTCGGGCGGCTGGCCGGTACGCGCGGCCGCAGGCGTGGAGGGTGAAGGGCAATCATGCGGCGTGCCGGAGGCAGCGGGCATGGTGTTCGGGATGTCGCCGTCCAGGGACTGCTCGGCGTGGGGGGAAGGAATTGGGTTCACGGGCTCAATTGTATGTATGGCGCCAGCTCCGTACCCAGAACTGCAGCGCTTCGCCCAATGCGGTCTGTGGAGAAGGCTGGGGCAGGCCCAGGTGGGTGGCGGCGGTGCGAAGCGTGGCCAGGGGGACGCTCAGGTCCAGGGCGGGGGCGCCGTGCTGCTTGGAAAGTTTCTCGCCGTCAGGCATGAGCACCAGCGGCGTATGCAGGTACTGCGGGGCGGGCAGGCCCAGGGCGCGCTGCAGCAGCATCTGGCGGGGCGTATTGTCGGCAAGGTCGGCGCCGCGCACCACATGGGTGACGCCCTGCAGGCCGTCATCGACGACCACGGCCAGCTGATAGGCCCACAGGCCATCGGCCCGGCGCAGCACGAAGTCGCCGACGCTGTGGGTCACGTCCTGCTGCTGGGCGCCCATGCGGCGGTCCTGCCAGTGCAGCACGGGGTGGCGGCCGGCAAAGTGGTCCAGCGCAAAGCGCCATGCGCGGGGGCTCTTGCCATGCAGGCCGTCGCGGCAGGTGCCGGGGTAGGGGCGCTCCACATGGCGTTCATGGATCCAGCCCAGGCGGTCCCAGGCGGCCTCGATGTCCTTGCGTGTGCAGCCGCAGGGATAGGCCAGGCCGCTGGCCTTGAGCTGCTCCACAGCGGCCTCGTAGAGGGCGCCGCGGCGGGATTGCCAGACCGGCTCCTCGTCGGGCAGCAGGCCGCAGGCGGCGAGCTGGCCCAGGATGGCCATGTCGGCACCGGGCTGGCAGCGCGGGGGGTCTATGTCCTCGATGCGCACCAGCCAGCGCCCGCCGTGGGCCCGGGCATCCAGCCAGCTGGCCAGCGCTGCCACCAGGGAGCCTGCGTGCAGCAGGCCCGTGGGCGAGGGCGCAAAGCGGCCCACATAGGGGGAGGCCGCGGTGGCAATGCCGGGATCGGGGGACTGAGGGACGGCGCAAATCATCGGGGCCGGATGTTAAAGCCTCGCGCCGCCCCTTGCCATGACCTGGGAGCCGGACACTGCCTCGGCTCAGTCCGCAACCATGGCCAGCGCCATCTCCAGCCCCGAGACAAAGGCATCCTCGACACGGCGGCCAATGCACCAGTCGCCGCACAGGCCCAGGCCGGCGTCCTTGTTGCGCAAATGGCTGCTGCCCAGCGGCGACAGGGTCTGGGCATGGGGCCAGAGATAGACGCTGGCATGGCGGGGGGGGATGCGGATGCGCGTGATCTCGCCAAAGGCCTTCTGCATCTTGGCCAGCACGCGGGGCGCGTCGTCGGAGCGGTGCTCCTGGGACCATTGGGGGCTGGCCAGCACGGTCCATCGCTCGCTCTGGGAGCGTCCCGGCTTGGACGATTCGCGCGCCACCCAGACTGCACGCTCATGGGTGGTACGGGCTGCATTCCACTGTGGGCCCAGGGTGGACAGGCCGGCCTCGGTGGCCATGGGATAGGACAGCGTCAGCGCCCAGCAGGGTGCCATCTCCACGGCCGCCATGCCCTGCACCAGCGACAGGGCCAGGGGCGTGGTCTGCAGCAGCTGGCGCGCCTGGGGCGCGGGCAGGGCGAGTATCACTTCATCGAATCCCGTGCGGATCTGCGTGGTCGGCTCGGTCGTCTCCACATGCAGGCTCCAGCCGCGCGAGCCGGGCTGGCGTTCGAGCTTGGTCACGCGCTGGCCCAGATGCAGGCGGTCGGCGTCCCACAGCGGCGCGGCCCAGGCCATGGGCAGGGCCTGCATGTCGGGCGTGGCCACCCAATGGGCCTCGGTGGGTGCGGGTGCGGCGCTGGACTGGCGACCCTGCGCATCCAGCACGCGCAGCGTGCTCACGCTCCAGGGGCGGCACAGGCCGGGCACGGTCTGCAGGGCCAGCTCGAAGCGCTTGTCGCGCACGGTGAAATACTGCGCGCCGATGTCGAAGGCGCCATGCGCGGCGTTGACGGAGCGCATGCGCCCGCCCACCTGGGGCAGCCGTTCGTAGACATGGACATCGTGGCCGGCCTGCATCAGCGTGCGGGCGCAGGCCAGGCCCGCCATGCCGGCACCGATCACGGCGATGCGGCGCGCGCCGGCCTTGGGGCGCGCCTTGGAGGCTTCGGGGGGCTTGGTGGCCTTTTTCTTGACCGTGGACTTGGAGGCGGCGCGGGAAGCGTTCATGGAGCAGACCTTTGCGGGCAGTGGCAGATTCCGGGAAGCATGTCCTTGCCGGCCTGCTTCGCCGCAGCGGCGGAGCAGGCCGGGACCTGTAACCACTCTACACCCGCACAGACCGCCCGGCGGCGTGCGCCAGCTCAATGTCGGTGATGATTTTCCATGAGAGCGCGGCGCGTGGCGGGGCTTTCCAGCTGCTGCAGCCACCACTGCAGCGCGCGCGGCGGGTCCTGCTGCGGCGGGCAGGACCATGCGTAGTGCATGCGCACATTGCGCGAGGGCCGGGCGACCTGGCGCGTTACCAGCAGGCCGGCCTGCACATAGACGTCGGCCATGAAATGGGGCAGGAAGCCGCAGCCTATGCCGCGCACCTGGGCCTCGATCTTGGCCTGCATGGAGTCCACGGTGAAGATGTCCTGGCCGCTGAGCAGGCCCATGCTGGCGCTGTCGCGCAGGCCTGAATCGGCCACGGCGATGATGCGGTGCTGCAGCAGCGTCGCGTCGGTGATGGGCTCGGGCGCCGTGGCCAGCGGATGGTGTGGCGCCACGGCAAAGACGAAGTCCAGCTCGCCCAGCTCGCAGGCCTGCAGGCCTGCCACGTTGCTGGAGTTGACGGCCACGCCGATGGCCAGGTCGGCGCGGCCCGAGGTCAGCGTCTCCAGCGTGCCGGTGAGGATGCCGTCGCGCAGCTTCAGCCGCGTGGGCGGCTGCATGGCGTAGAAGGCCTCGACCAGTTCCAGCATGGGCGTGCGCGCCACGGCGCCGTCCACCACGATGGTCAGGTGCGGCTCCCAGCCCGTGGCCACACGGCGCACGCGGTGGGCCACGGTGTCGATCTCATGCAGCAGCCGGGTGCCTTCGCGCAGCAGTTCCCGGCCGGCCTCGGTGGGCTGGGCGTGGCGCGAGCGGCGGTCGAACAGCAGCACGTCCAGCGCATCCTCGATCTGGCGCACGCGGTAGGTCAGGGCACTTGGCACCAGGCCCAGCTGGCGTGCGGCGGCGGCAAAGCTGCCGGCCTCGGCAATGGCCTGGAGCATGGCCAGGCTGTCGGGAGTGAGCACGTCGCGGGGGCTGGGCATGGGGCGTTATGGATTCAAAAGCTTTGAATGATGCCATCAATCCCGCTGTGCCTGGCCTGCTACAGCGGCTTCTACAGTGGAGCCACCGACGCAAGAGTTTTGAAGATCTGACCAGTTGAAAGGGACATACACATGATCGCCCTGCGCAAATCCCGCGAACGCGGCCATGCCGACCACGGCTGGCTGCGCTCGCACCACAGCTTCTCGTTTGCGGGCTATCACGATCCGCGCCACATGGGCTTTGGCAACCTGCGCGTGATCAATGAAGACCATATCGCCCCGGGCACGGGCTTTGGCGCCCATGGCCACAAGGACATGGAGATCATCAGCTACGTGCTCGAAGGCCGGCTCTCGCACAAGGACAGCATGGGCAATGAGCAGACCATCTCGCCGGGAGAGGTGCAGCGCATGAGCGCCGGCTCGGGCGTGGTGCACAGCGAGCACAACCACGCACCGGGCCAGACCACGCATTTCCTGCAGATCTGGCTGTTGCCCAGCGAGACGGGCATTGCGCCCGGCTATGCGCAGAAAGCCTTTGCCGACGAGGAAAAGCGCGGCCGCCTGCGCCTGGTGGCCTCGCCCGATGGCGCGGATGGCTCGGTCACCGTCCATGCCGATGCCCGGCTCTATGCCGGCCTGTTCGACGGCGATGAGCACGCCGAAATGGAGCAGCCCCCCGGCCGCAAAACCTATGTGCATCTTGTGCGCGGCGCGCTGAGCGTCAATGGGCAACGGCTGACAACGGGCGATGCGGCCCTTGTGGAGAATGAACCGCGACTGCGCCTGCACGACGGGGAACAGTCCGAGGTCCTGGTGTTCGATCTGCAAGCCTGAGCATTCACGAGGAGTAACCATCATGCTGAACCGTCTGAGCAACCCGCTGGCGCTGGCCGGCCGCATCCTGATCGCGCTGATGTTCGTGCCTGCGGGCTTTCAGAAAATCGGAGGCTTCGCCGGCACGGTGGGCTATGCGGCCTCGGTGGGCATGCCCATGCCGCAGATCGGCGTGGCCGTGGCCCTGGTGGTGGAGATCGTCGGCGGGCTGGCCCTGCTGCTGGGCTGGTGCACGCGCTGGGCGGCCCTGGCGCTGGCCTTCTTCACGTTGGTGGCCAGCTTCTTCTTCCATGCCTACTGGAGCGTGCCGGCTGACGCGGCCATGATGCAGCAGCTGCTGTTCTGGAAGAACATCGCCGTCACGGGCGGCCTGCTGGGCTTTGCCGCCCATGGCGCCGGTGGCTGGAGTGTGGATGCACGGCTCCATTGAGTGGCCCGCGCACTGCCGCCGGCTCCTTTATTTTTGTTAGGCTACCGGCCTGAGTGGGCCCCGCAGCAGCGCTGTGGGGCCTTTTGGCGTGGATGATCGATGAATGTGGCGCCTGCCGGCCTGGAGCCGTGGCCGGCGCCCGAGGATTTCTTGTATGGCAGATATCGTGGTGGTCTACCACTCGGGTTACGGGCACACCCAGCGCATGGCCCAGGCCGTGGCCGATGGCGCGGGTGCGCGCATGCTGGCCATAGACAGCGACGGCCAGCTGCCTGCCGGCGGCTGGGAGCTGCTGGCGGCGGCAGATGCCATCATCTTCGGCTCGCCCACCTACATGGGCGGGCCCAGCTGGCAGTTCAAGCGCTTTGCCGATGCCTCGTCCAAGCCGTGGTTCGTGCAGGCCTGGAAGGACAAGCTGTTCGCCGGCTTCACCAACAGTGCCAGCGTCAACGGCAACAAGCAGACCACGCTGGACTATCTGTTCCAGCTGGCCATGCAGCACGGCGGGCTGTGGGTGGGCAGCGGCATGCTGCCGTCCAACGCGCGCGCCGCGCAGCGCAACGACCTCAACTGGATAGGCGCCTTCAGCGGCGCCATGGCGCAATCGGCCTCGGATGCCTCGGCCGCCGAGATGCTGCCGGGCGACCTGGAGACCGCGCGCCTGTTCGGCGAGCGCGTGGCGCAGCAGGCGCTGCGGTTGAAGGCCTAAGCCTTGCCTGGCGGGCTTGTCGGCTGTATCGGCTCCAGCGGCTCTGCCAGAGCCAAGGGCGTGATGGCCAGGTCCACACCCACGGCGCGGCGCTCGTCGAAGACGAAGCAGCCGCCGTCATAGAAGGCGCCGTCGGTCTCCTCGAAGTACTTGAGGATGCCGCCCTCGAGCTGATAGACATGGTCCAGGCCTTCGTCCTGCATGAGGATGGCGGCCTTCTCGCAGCGTATGCCGCCCGTGCAGTAGCTGACCACGGTCTTGCCGGCCAGTTCGGCCTTGTGGGCACGCAGCGCGGGCGGGAATTCGGTGAACTTGGTGATGCGCCAGTCGATGGTGCCCTTGAAGGCGCCGGCATCGACCTCGAAGTCGTTGCGCGTATCCAGCGTCACCACCTCGCGGCCCTCGTCATCGTGGCCCTGCTGCAGCCAGCGGCGCAGCGTGGCGGGGCTGACAGAAGGCGCGCGACCCTCTGCCGGGCGGATGGTGGGGTGGTCCATGCGGATGATCTCGCGCTTGACTTTGACCAGCATCTTGCGGAAAGGCACGGTGTCGGACCAGCTTTCCTTGGGGGCCAGGTCGGCAAAGCGCTCATCGCTGCGCAACTGATCGACGAAGCTGTGCACCGCCTGGGCGGGGCCTGCCAGGAAGAAGTTGATGCCTTCCTCGGCCAGCAGGATGGTGCCCTTAAGCGCCAGGGCCTGGGCGCGTTCGGCCAGGGTGTCGCGCAGCGCCGCTGCGTCGGGCAGCGGCGTGAACTTGTAGCAGGAAATATTGAGGATATCGGGCACAGGCAGGCAGGCGGGGGCGGCAAGGGCCGCAGGTTGGATCGGGTCGCCGGCGAGGGGCGGCCCGATCAGCCGCCCGACACCAGCAGGGCCTTGATTTTATTGGCCAGCTGGGCCACGGCCAGCGAAGCCGGTGCACCGGGCATGGATTGCAGCAGCAACTGGCGTCGCATCACGGCCTCGCGCACGGCCGGGTCGGAGGGAATGTCGCCCAGGTGCGTGAGCCGCAATGGCTCGCCGGAGGCCGTGCTGACAAAGCGGTTGAGCACCTGCTGGAGCTGACCCGTGATGGCGCGGCCATCGCCGGGACGCGCGGCCTGGTTGATGGCCAGGCGGATCTGCTGGCGCTTTTGCTGAATGGCAAGCACCTTGATGGCCGCATAGGCATCGGTCAGCGAGGTGGGCTCGGGCGTGGCGATGACCAGCACTTCGGTGGCCATGGACACCGAGAACAGCACCACGTCGGAGATGCCCGCGCCCGTGTCCAGCAGCACGATGTCGTAGCGAGGGGCCAGCGTCTCGATGGTGTGCGTGAACTGCTGGCGGATCTCGGGCGTGAGCCGCGAGTACTCGATCATCCCCGAGCCGGCCAGCAGCACCGAGTAGCCGCCGGGGGCGGGCAGGATGGCTTCCTCCAGCGTGGAACGGCCGGTGAACACATCGTGCAGCGTGACCTTGGGGTAGAGGTTGAGCACCACGTCCAGGTTGGCCAGGCCCAGGTCGGCATCGAGCACCAGGACCTTGAGGCCATGGCGTGTCAGCGCTGCGGCCAGGTTGGCCGAAACGAAGGTCTTGCCCACGCCGCCCTTGCCGCTGGTCACGGCGATGATGTGTCCGCGCGGCTTGGCGCGCACGGCATCGCTCATCGAAACGGCAGCGGGCAGGGAGGGGTGGGGAATGGCGTTGTCGCTTACCACCGGGCTATCAGCGGAGTCCATCTTCGGGGTCCACATCGGTTGCAATATCTGGATTCAGCCCATTGTCAAACGGGGAGGGGGCATACAAAGGTCCGAAAAGCAGGCTTTTTTCCTCCGCGCTTACCGTACTGTCTGGTTGTTCTTCAATGTGCACGCGGTTGCGGCCGGCAGACTTGGCCAGGTACAACTGTTTGTCGGCACGCTCGGTCCACAAGGTCGTGGTGCTGCGTATCCACTGCAGCGCATAGGCGCCGCCGATGCTGATGGTGATCTGCAGTGTCAACGTGGGTGAGATGACCACCGGCATACGCTCGATGGCGCTGCGTATGCGCTCGGCCACGGACAGGCCGAACGTCGCAGGGCAGGCCGGTAGCACGATGGCGAACTCCTCGCCTCCGTAGCGGGCCAGCGTGTCCATGGGGCGCACGCAACTGGTCAGGGTCCGGGCCACCGACTGCAGAACCCGGTCGCCGACGATATGGCCGTGCTGGTCGTTGATCTGCTTGAAATGGTCGATGTCCAGCATCAGCATCAGCGCCGCTTCGCCCGAGCGCGCCACACGGTCGATCTCGCGCTCGGCAATGGTGCGGAAATGGCGGCGGTTGGCCAGCCCCGTGAGCGGGTCGCGCAGCGACAGCGAACACAGTTCGTCGATCAGCGCCTGCAGGTATCGCGTCGGCGAATCCGTGGGCAAATGGACCGCCCCGCCAGCGTGGGTAACCAGCGCGTGGGCTGTGGCCAGGCGCAGGTCGCGCAGGTATACGGATTGGTGGGAGGCGGGGGCAGTCACAGAGGGCTGAATCAAAAGCCGGTGAAGTGTATCAGTGTGTAGGCTCAATTGTCGCCGCGCCGGCGTCGACTTTTGCACCATCGCTGGTAACAGATGTTGATCCCGGCCGAGATATGAAGGGCGGCAGGGCCAGCGCGGCGAGGAATTCCGCATCGGTGCGGTACAGCCGCAGGTGCGGCCCGCGGTGCAGGGCGCCGGCGCGCAGCAGCACCTGCTCGGCCGGCAACTTCAGGCCCACCACGTGCAGCACGCCGCTGCGCTTGGCCACCAGCAGCTGCAGGCGCACGAAGGTCTCCACGCCCGTCACGTCGATGCGGTTGATGGGCTGGGCCAGCAGGCACAGGTGGTGCGTCTCGGGGCGCAGCGCCCATTCGTCGCCGATGCGTCGCTCCAGGGCCGAGGCCGAGCCGAAGTCCAGCTCGGCATCCATGCGCAGGGCCAGCAGGCCTGGCGCCAGCGGAGGCAACTGCCAGAGGTTGCGGTCGCGCAGGCTGCCATCAGGATGCTGGCCCACCTCGATGATGCGCGGGTGCAGGCGCTGGTAGAGGAAGTAGCTCAGGCTCAGCACGATGCCCGCGAACACGCCCCAGTACATGCGCGGCGCCGTGACGATGGTCAGCAGCAGCGTGGCCAGGGCAATGCTGCCCTCCACGCGCGACACCTTGAACAGCTGCAGCAGCACACGCGGCTTGACGAGGTTGACCACGGCCGTGATCACGATGGCCGCCAGCGCCGCCTTGGGCACGTGGTACAGCGCCGGGATGAACCACATCACCACGATGACCACCAGCAGGATGGAGAACACGTTGGACCATCCGGTCTTGGCGCCGGCCAGCAGGTTCACGGCCGAGCGCGAGAACGAGGCGCTGGTGGCAAAGCTGCCGAACAGGCCCGCACTGATCTTGGACAGGCCCTGGGCGACCAGGTCCTGGTTCTCGTTCCAGCGCGTGCCGGCCTGCTGGTGCTCCACCTGGGCGCTGGAGGCCGTCTCCAGAAAGCTCACCAGCGAGATCACCAGCACCGGCATCACCAGGGCGCCGAACTCGTCCCAGCTCAGCAGCCCCGGCAGCTGGAAGCTGGGCAGGCCCGCGGGCAGATGGCCGACCACGGCGCCGCCGTCGTCGGCAAAGTCCGTGGCCCAACTGATCACGCCGGTCAGCGCGATGATGAAGATGGCCGAGGGAAAGGCCGCACGCCAGCGCTTGGCGAGCACGAGCAAGGCAATGCTGGCCATGCCGTAGACGATGGACTGCCAGTCGAAAAGCTGCAGCGACGGCGTGTTCCAGACGGCACCCCAGGTCGAGCGCAGGCCCAGCAGCGTGGGCAGCTGCGAGGCCAGGATCAGCAGCGCCGCAGCCTGCGTGAAGCCGGTGAGCACGGGCGAGGTCACCAGGTTGAGCAGCCAGCCGGCGCGCATCAGCCCCAGCGACCACTGCACCAGGCCCGACAGAATCGCCATCCATGCGGCCAGCGCCACCCAG
Source organism: Delftia sp. PX-1 (assembly GCF_055797465.1). Taxonomy (NCBI): domain Bacteria; kingdom Pseudomonadati; phylum Pseudomonadota; class Betaproteobacteria; order Burkholderiales; family Comamonadaceae; genus Delftia; species Delftia sp. PX-1. The sequence continues at coordinate 4,136,831 of NZ_CP184763.1, read as the reverse complement.
TGCGCGGAGCCTGGCTCGGCCAGGCCTGTGAGCGAGGCGCCGATCAGCAGCGCGCTCAGGGCCGTGGGTCCCACGCCCAGACGGGGCGAGCCGCTGAACAGCACGGCCACCAGGGCTGGAACGATGGATGCGTAAATGCCCGTGATCAGCGGCATGCCCGCAAGGGCAGCATAGGCCACGCCCTGGGGCAGAAGCATCAGACCAACGGTGAGACCTGCCCAGAACTCCCCGCGCAGCACGGCTGCCGAAGGTTTGGGCCATGCCAGGAAGGGAAACCAGCGCGCCAGGGAATGCATGGCCGCTATTGTCATGCTAACTGGATGGTGCCGGGATGTTCGGGCTTGTCCTACAGGCGCTTGCGTCGGCGTCGTATGGGTTTGTCCCAGGGCCCTCAATAAAGTCGAGGCCTGTGTTGACCGCCTCACAACTATTCAAGGAGTAACCGCATGACTTTCATCACCCAACGCTGCTGCCAGATCCTCGCCGTGTCTGCCCTGGCCTTCGGCCTTGCCGCCTGCGGCAAGACCGAAGACACTGCGGGCCAGAAGCTCGACTCTGCGGTTCAGCAGTCCCAGCAGGCCGCGCAAAGCGCCGGCCAGAAGATCGACAACGCCATGAGCAGCGCCGGCACCAAGATAGAGGAAGGTGCTGCCAAGGCCGAAGTGGCCACCAACAACGCCATGAGCCAGGCAGGCGCCGCACTCGACGACGCCGGCATCACGGCCCAGATCAAGGCCGACCTGATCAAGGAGCCTGATATCTCCGCCCTCAAGATCGACGTGGACACCAAGGCAGGCGCCGTGACGCTGACCGGCTCGGTCCCCAGCGAAGCACTCAAGATGCGCGCAGGCGACATTGCCAAGTCCGTCAAGGGCGTGAACAACGTGAGCAACATGCTGGAGATCAAGGCCAGCTGATCGCAGCCACCGGCTCCGTTGCCCTTGTGAAAACCAGGCGGATTCCCCGCCTGGTTTTTTTATGCCTGAACGCTGCAGCCCAGCGCATAAGATGCGCTGCATGAGCACACCCGACCTGCAGATCAGCACCCATCTCATCCACCATCCCTACCAGCCGCCCGAGGGCTTTGTTGCGCCGCAGCCGCCCGTGCACAAGGCCTCGACGGTGATCTTCGAGAACGTGGCGGCCATGCGCCGCCGCCAGTGGCTGGACAAGAGCAGCTATACCTACGGCCTGCACGGCACGCCCACCACCTTCTTGCTGGAAGAGCGCCTGAGCGCGCTGGAAGGCGGCCTGCAGTGCCTGCTGGTACCCAGCGGCCTGGCGGCCATCGCCACCACCTCCCTGGCCCTGCTGCGCACCGGCGACGAGATGCTGCTGCCCGACAACGCCTACGGTCCCAACAAGACCCTGAGCGAGGGCGAGCTGGCCCATTTCGGCGTGCGCCACCAGTGCTATGACGCCATGGATGTTGCCGACCTCGAAGCCAAAATCACGCCCAAGACGCGGCTGGTCTGGCTGGAGGCGCCGGGCTCGGTGACCATGGAGTTCCCCGACCTCATCGCCATGGTGAGCCTGTGCCGCGAGCGGGGCATCACCACCGTGCTGGACAACACCTGGGGCGCGGGCCTGGCCTTCAATCCCTTCGATCTGCTGGCCGATGGAACGCACAGCCTGGGCGTGGATGCCACCGTGCATGCGCTGACCAAGTACCCCAGCGGCGGTGGCGACGTGCTCATGGGCAGCATCATCACGCGCGACCAGGCGCTGCACATGCGCATCAAGCTGGCGCACATGCGCCTGGGCCTGGGCGTGGGCGGCAACGACACCGAGGCCGTGCTGCGCTCCCTGCCCAGCATCGCGCTGCGCTACCACGCCCAGGACCGCGCCGCGCGCGAGCTGGCGCGCTGGCTGCAGCAGCAGCCGGCCGTGGCCCAGGTGCTGCACCCGGCGCTGGAAGGCGCTCCGGGCCACGAGAACTGGAAGGCGCTGTGTGGCGCAGCCGCAGGCGGCGAGGGCGTGGCCGCCGGCCTGTTCAGCGTGGTCATCGATCCGCGCCACGGCCAGCAGGCCGTGGACCGCTTCTGCGACAGCCTGCGCCTGTTCAAGATCGGCTACAGCTGGGGCGGTCCCATCAGCCTGGTCGTGCCCTATGAGCTGTCGTCCATGCGCAGCTGCCCCACGCCCCAGCTGCGCAGCGGCACCGTGGTGCGCTTTGCCATCGGCCTGGAAGCGGTGCAGGACCTGCGTGCCGACCTGGAGCAGGCCCTGGCCGCCGCGTTTGCATAGTTGAGCGCCAGGCGCAGGTGACATCTGCCTGTCACCTGCGCCGCCGATGCTCGCTGGCTTCATACCACCCCACGGAGGCCTTCGGGCCCCGGTCCAGCATGAAGCACAAAGAGAGCATCACCAACATCCTGCAGCAGGCGAAAGCCGGCTCCCGCGAATCCGGCCTCGTGGCCAGCCGCCGCCATTTCGTGCGCGGCATGGGCGCCTCGGCCCTGGCGCTGCCACTGGCTGGCTGCGGCGGGTCGGATGGCGACAGCCGCATTCCCGTCGAGTTCCGCCACGGCGTGGCCAGCGGCGACCCGTTGAGTGACCGCGTCATCCTCTGGACCCGCGTGACGCCGCCGCAGGGCCATTCCAGCGACATCGAGGTGGAGTGGGAAGTGGCATCGGACGCCGACTTCAAGACCCTCGTGACTTCGGGCAAGGCCATGGCGCGCGCCACCCAGGATTTCACCTTCAAGGCCGATGCCACGGGCCTCAGGCCCGCCACGCGCTACCACTACCGCTTTCGCTGCCAGGGCATGACCAGCGCCACGGGCCGCACGCGAACCCTGCCCGTGGGCGCCGTGCAGCAGGTCAAGCTGGCCGTGTTTTCCTGCGCCAACTACCCGGCCGGCTACTTCAATGTCTACGCGCATGCGGCGCGCCAGGGCGACCTGGACGCCACCGTGCATCTGGGCGACTACATCTACGAATATGCGCGCGGCGGCTATGCCAACGGCAAGGCCGAAGCCATGCAGCGCCAGAGCCTGCCGGCCAACGAAATCGTCAGCCTGGCCGACTACCGCCAGCGCCATGCCCAGTACAAGAGCGATGCCGACCTGCAGGCCCTGCATGCGGCAGCGCCCATGATTGCGGTCTGGGACGACCACGAAGTCTCCAATGACACCTGGATGCACGGCGCCGAGAACCACCAGCCGGCCACCGAAGGCGACTTCGAGCTGCGCAAGGTGGCCGCGCTCAAGGCCTATCACGAGTGGATGCCCACGCGCAACGCGCAGCCCGAGATCATCTACCGCAGCTTCGCCTTCGGCGACCTGCTGGCGCTGCACATGCTGGACACGCGCGTCATCGGCCGTGACGAACAGCTGGACTACGCCGACTATTTCACGGCACAGGGGCTGGACGCGGCGCGCTTTTCCTCCGACATGGCCAATCCCGCACGCCAGCTCATGGGCGCCACGCAGACCCAGTGGCTTGGCCAGCAGATGGCGGCCTCGCAGGCCACCTGGCAGGTGCTGGGCCAGCAGGTGCTGATGGGGCGCATGGAGCTGCCGGCGCCCTTGCTGATGGACATCCTCAGCCCCGGCAGCGGTGTCTCGCTGCCGGCCTACGCGGCGCTGCTGGCCAAGGCCCAGGCCAACCCGGCCAGCCTGACGGCAGCGGAAAAGGCCATCCTGGCCCAGCCCAGCATTCCCTACAACCTCGATGCCTGGGACGGCTACGCCGTGGCTCGCGAGACCGTGCTGGCCACGGCGCGCAGCCTGGGCAAGAACCTGGTCGTGCTGGCCGGTGACACCCACAACGCCTGGGCCAGCGAGCTGCGCGACCGCAGCGGGCAGGGCGTGGGCGTGGAGTTCGCCACCTCGTCCGTCAGCTCGCCCGGCTTCGAGGACTACCTGCCCGGCCAGGATCCGGCCCAGTTGCGTGGCGCGCTGCTGCAGTTCATCAACACGCTCAAGTACTGCGATACCTCCCGCCGCGGCTACATGATCGTCACGGCAACCCCCCAGGCCTGCCAGGCCGAATGGATCTATGTGGATACGGTGTTCAGCCGCCAGTACCAGACCGTGCGGGACGCGGCCTGGAAGGTGCTGCCCGGCCAGCCGGGCAAGCTGGTGCAGGCCTGAGGGCGGACCGGGGTGCGGGTCTGCGCGGTCTGGGCGGGGGCCCTCGGTAGTTTCCGCCATGGCAGCGCGGCCATGGCTGCGCTAACTTGGGGCTCGCTGATCCAGGAGGTCCAGGCATGCAGGCATCCCCCGCTCCCGAGAAAGCTTCCGACCACCCGGCTGGCGCGCTGCAGGTGCAATCGCTGCGCATGGCCGATCCCTGGCGCTGGCTGGCGCTGGGCTGGCGCGATCTGCGGCGGGCGCCGGGCGTTGCGCTGTTCTATGGCCTGTGCTTCTGGGCCATGGCCCTGCTCATCGGCTGGGTGTTCCGTGCCAGCCCTGAATACAGCATGGCCATGGCCAGCGGCTGTCTGCTCATCGGCCCCTTCCTGGCCATGGGCCTGTACGACACCAGCCGCAGGCTGGAGCGGGGCTTGCCGACCCAACTGAGCAGCTCGCTGACCTGCTGGGACACGCAGATGGGCAGCATGGGCATGCTGGTCATGGTGCTGCTGGTGCTGGAGATGCTCTGGGCGCGCGCCTCCATGGTGGTGTTTGCCGTGTTCTTCGATACCGGCATGCCCACCACGGCCGGCATGCTGCAGGCCGTGACACGGCCGGAGAATTGGGAGTTCCTGGCGATCTACGTGCTGGTCGGCGGCGCCTTCGCGGCCCTGGTGTTCGCCAGCATGGTGGTGGCGCTGCCGGCCATGCTGGACCGGGGCAGCGATGCGCTGACGGCCTGCATCACCAGCATGCGCGTGGTCGGCCTCAACCTGGCCGTCATGCTGCAATGGGCCGCGATCATCACCGTGCTGGTGGCTGCTGCGCTGTGGTGGCACGGCGTGGGCCTGCTGCTGGTGGGGCCTTTGCTGGGCTGCGCCAGTTGGCATGCTTACCGCTGCAGCGTGGGTGAATCTGCCGACCCTGCGTCCCCCCTATCCTGAGGTTTTACGGCCGGGCCCCGTCTTGCGGCTACAGTGGGGCTTGCAACAACAGAGGAGTCCACCTGTGGCGACACCCAACTACGCCTATGAAAAACGCCAGCGCGAACTGGCCAAGAAGCAGAAGAAGCTTGAAAAGGAGAAGGCCAAGGCCGAAAGAAAACCCGACGACCATGAGGGCGGCGGTATGGCGGGTGAAGACCAGGCATCCCCCGCAGCGGCGCATTCCGGCGAGGAAGGCCGCAGCAGCTGACAGCCTGGCTGCCCTGTGCTCAGGGCAGCAGTTTGCTGAGCTGTGGCCAGACGTTGTCCAGCATGCGCGGCTGGGCCTTGGCCGTGGGGTGGATGCGGTCAGCCTGGAACCACTGGGCCGAGTCGGCCGCATCGCCTATACCGGCCAGCAGGAAGGGCACGAGCGGTACCTTCTGCTCCTGCGCCACCTTGGAGAACAATTGCTCGAACTGGCGCGTGTAGCCGCTGCCGTAGTTGGGAGGCACCTGCATGCCCACCAGCAGCACCTTGGCCCCGGCATCACGGGCCGCGCGTACCATGGCGTCCAGATTGCCCTGCGTGCTTTGCAGCGGCAAGCCGCGCAGCGCATCGTTGCCTCCCAATTCGATCACCACCACCGACGGCTTGTGCTGCTTGAGCAGGGCCGGCAGGCGCGAGCGGCCGCCCGAGGTGGTCTCGCCGCTCACGCTGGCGTTGACCAGCGGCACATTTTTCTGGCTCTCCTGCAGGCGCTTTTGCAGCAGCGCCACCCAGCCCGTTCCGCGGGCCAGACCGTACTCGGCACTCAGCGAATCGCCCAGTACCAGCAACGGGCCGGCGTCTGCAGCCCGGGCGGGCATGGCCGTCCAAGTACCCAGCAGACCGAAGGCCAAGCCGGCCGAGATAAAGTGGCGGCGTCGGCGCATTGCGCGCAGCTTGTCTTGCATCGTCTTCCCATCCTCCATGTCACAAAGCACTGCCCAGCCCCTGATCGAAGTCGAGCATGTCTTCAAGTCGGTCAGCGATTCGACCGGAACACTGGATATTCTGAGGGATATCGATCTGCGCTTCGCGGCAAGGGAAACCGTGGCCATTGTCGGTGCCTCGGGCTCGGGCAAGAGCACGCTGCTGTCCATACTCGCAGGCCTGGATACGCCCACGCGCGGCACGGTGCGGCTGCAGGGCCAGGACATGTTTGCGCTGGACGAGGATGCGCGCGCTGCCGTGCGTGCGCAGAAGCTGGGCTTTGTCTTCCAGAGCTTCCAGCTGCTGGGCAATCTGACGGCGCTGGAGAACGTGATGCTGCCGCTGGAGCTGGCCGGCAGCCGCGACGCCCGCCGCCGCGCCACCGAAATGCTGGAGCGCGTGGGGCTGGGCCAGCGCCTGGGCCACTATCCCAAGCTGCTGTCGGGCGGTGAGCAGCAGCGCGTGGCGCTGGCCCGCGCCTTTGTGGTCGAGCCCGCCGTGCTGCTGGCCGACGAGCCCACGGGCAGCCTGGACTTTGCGACCGGCGAAACCATCATGGAGCTGATGTTCGCGCTCAACCGTGAGCGCGGCACCACGTTGGTCATGGTCACGCATGACCGAGCCATCGCCGCGCGCTGCGAGCGGCGCGTGACCATCGAGGCCGGCCGCGTCGCCAGCATCGAAGAGGGGCAGGCGCTGGCGGCTTGATCTCAGGCGGCGACAGCTTCGCGCCGCCCGGCCGCCTCGCAGGCCGCGGCCGTGAAGATCACGTCCGTGGAGGAGTTGAGTGCGGTTTCGGCCGAGTCCTGGATCACGCCGATCACAAAGCCCACGCCCACCACCTGCATGGCCAGATCGTTGGAGATGCCGAACAGGCTGCAGGCCAGCGGAATCAGCAGCAGCGAGCCACCGGCCACGCCCGAGGCGCCGCAGGCGCACACCGCGGACACCACGCACAGCAAGATGGCGGTCAGCAGATCGACCTGGATGCCCAGGGTATGGGCCGCAGCCAGGGAGAGCACGCTGATGGTGACGGCGGCGCCGGCCATGTTGATGGTGGCGCCCAGCGGGATGGAGACGCTGTAGGTGTCCTCATCTAGGCCCAGGCGCTTGGCCAGCGCCAGGTTCACCGGGATGTTGGCGGCCGAGCTGCGCGTGAAGAAGGCCGTGACCGCGCTCTCGCGCAGGCAGGTCAGCACCAGGGGATAGGGATTGCGGCGCGTCTGCGTCCAGACGATGAACGGATTGACCACCAGGGCCACGAAGAGCATGCAGCCCAGCAGCACGGCCAGCAGGTGGGCATAGTCCAGCAGCTTTTCCAGGCCCGACTGGGCAAAGGTGCCCGCCACCAGGCCGAAGATGCCCAGCGGCGCCAGGCGGATCACGCCCTGGATCACGCGGGTGATGGCCTGGCCCAGGTCATGCATCACGGCGCGCGTGGTCTCAGAGGCGTGGCGCAGGGCCAGGCCCATGGCCACTGCCCAGGCAAGGATGCCGATGTAGTTGGCATTCATCAGCGCGCGTACCGGGTTGTCGAAGGCGCTTTGCACCAGGGCCATCAGCACTTCACCAATGCGCCCAGGCGCGCCCTGGGCGGGGGCGGCGTCCTTGAACTGGATGGTGGACGGGAAGGCCATGCTGGCCACCACGGCCACCACGGCCGCGGCAAAGGTGCCCAGCACATACAGCCACAGGATGGGCCGTATCTGCGTGGCGTGGCCGGGCCGGTGGTTGCTGGTGGCCGAGACCACCAGCAGCAGCACCAGGACAGGGGCAACGGCCTTGAGGGCGGAGATGAACAGCGTCCCCAGCAGGGATACGGACTGGGCGGCCTCGGGCCAGAGCCAGGCCAACAGGCCGCCGGCGACCAGACTGATGGCGATCTGGCCCACCAGGCTGGTGCGGGCAAGCCAGGCAAGAAAGGCTTTGAGCATGATGGTTGAGAAAGAAATGGAAAAACAGGGCGATGAAAAATGCAAAGCGGCATGCCCGTGGCTTCGGTGCATGCCGCAATGAGAGGGGCCCGCTGGAAAGCGGCCAACCCGCGCAGTGTAGCGGCTACGTAAAAACCACAGGAGCCGTTGCGTGCAGACGGGCTTCGTCCGGCGGGTGCCGGGGCTGCGCCCAATTGGCGGGATAATCGCGCCCCATGTCGTCCCCCAAAGTTCTCTTCGGCTTCCACGCCGTCGGCGTGCGCATGAAGACCGCGCCCCAATCCATCATCGAGGTCTACTACGAGGCCACGCGCCGTGATGCGCGCATGCGCCAGTTCCTCGACCGCGCCAAGTCGGCCGGCGTCCGGCTGATCGAGGCCGACGGTGAACGCCTGGCCAAGCTCGCCGGCAGCCACGGCCACCAGGGCGTGGCCGCGCGCGTGGAGGCGGTGGCACAGGTGCATTCGCTGGATGAACTGCTGGAGCAGCTGGAGGCCGATGGCGTCAGCAACCCGCTGCTGCTGGTGCTGGACGGCGTGACCGATCCGCACAACCTCGGCGCCTGCCTGCGCGTGGCCGATGGCGCAGGCGCCCATGCGGTGATTGCCCCCAAGGACCATGCGGTGGGCGTGAACGCCACCGTGGCCAAGGTGGCCAGCGGCGCGGCCGAGACCGTGCCCTATTTCATGGTCACCAATCTGGCGCGCACGCTCAACGAGCTCAAGGAGCGCGACATCTGGATCATCGGCACCAGCGACGATGCGCCCAAGACCCTGTACGAGGTGGACCTCAAGGGCCCCACGGCCCTGGTGCTGGGCGCAGAAGGCGACGGCATGCGCCAGCTCACGCGCAAGACCTGCGACGAGCTGATCGGCATTCCCATGATGGGTGCCGTCTCCAGCCTCAATGTGTCCGTGGCCAGCGGCGTGTGCCTGTACGAGGCGCTGCGCCAGCGCGGCCTGGGCACCACGCCTGCCGTATCCGCCACCCCGGCCGACCAGATCTAGGCTGGCGCGCCGTCGGCGCCCAGCTCCACCACGCTCTCGAAGCCGCCCCAGAACATGCGCTTGGCGTCGAAGGGCATGGTGGCCGGGTCCATGGAGGCAATGCGCGGGTCCTTCATGACGGCGGCATTGATGCGGTCGCGCTCCGCGCGCGAGGCATAGACGATCCATGAAAAGAACACGATCTCGCCTTCCTTGAGCTGCACGGCCTGGGGAAACGAGGTCAGCTTGCCCATGGGCACGTCGTCGCCCGCGCATTCCCAGTACTGCAGCGCGCCGTATTCCATCCAGACCTTGCCTGCGGCCTCGGCCACCTCGCGGTAGGCCTGCAGGTTGGCCCGGGGAACGGGCAGTACGAATCCGTCGATGTAGTGCATGGTGCTCTCCTGGTGAAAACCGGCGTCAGAGCCGGGCTGCGAGTTCCGCCAACTGGTCTGCGCACTGGCCCCAGCCGCTGTGAAAGCCCATGGCCTCGTGCTGGGCGCGGTCGGCGGCATTCCAATGGCGCACCCGGGCGGTATAGCGGGTCTGGCTGCCTTCGGGGTCGAAGGTGACGATGCCCGTCATGAAGGGCTTGTCGGCTGGCACCCAGCCTTGGGTGAAGGCGTCGGTGAAGACCAGGCGCCGGTTGGGAATGACTTCCAGGTAGACACCGCTGCCGGGCATCTCCTGGCCTTCGGGGCTGCGCATGACGATGAGGCTGTGGCCGCCGGGCCGCACGTCGTTGTCCACCCGGGCCACGCTCCAGGGGCTGGGTGCAAACCATTGCTGGATCAGCGCCGGCTCGGTCCAGCAGCGGTAGAGCCTGTCGGCGGGGATGTCGAACAGGCGCGTGAGCACCAGGTCGTTGGCGTGTTCGGGAAGGTCTTGTGCTGTCATGGTGCTCCTCATTGCATGGAGTGCAGGCCGATGCGGTTGCCCTCGGTGTCCACCACGACGGCGCAGTGGCCGTGGGGGCCGATGGAGAATTTGGCCTGCTCGATGCGCCCGCCTGCGGCCTCGACGCGGCCCTGTTCTATGGCGCAGTCCTCGCAGCCGAAATAGACCAGCGTGCCGCCGCCGCCGGAAGGTGCGCCGTCCATCCGCACCAGCATTCCGCTCGCGCCGGGGCCTGTCATGTCCATCGGAAAGGACAGCATCTCCTGGCTGTCGGAGCCATCGGGCGCGGGCAGGTGCTCCAGCTTGCCCTGGAAGACGGTTTCATAGAACCGGCGCGCACGCGCCATGTCCTGCACATGGATCTCGAACCAGACGACGGGATTGGCGTTCATGAGGACTCCTTCGTGGGTGACAGAGGCAATGTGTCGGCCGGCCTTGTTCAGGCCTCGCCCTTGACGTTGACCATCCAGGGTGTGTTGAAGCGGTCCGTCACCATGCCAAAGCCCGGCGACCAGAACGTGGCCTGGAAGGGCATGGTCACCTTGCCGCCCTCGGCCAGCGCGTTGAAGATGCGGCCGCCTTCGGTGGCGTCGTCCACGCCGATCGAGATCCACATGCCCTGGGCCTGCTGGTAGCCGCCGCCACCGCAGTTGTCGGTGGCGTCCGAGGCCATCAGCGCCTGGTCCTTGACCTGCAGGTGGGCATGCATGATCAGGCGCTTGTCGGCCTCGGGCATCTGCTCCATGCCCGGCGTCTCGCCAAAGGTGCTCTGGTGCACGATGGTGCCGCCGAACAGCCTGGCGTAGAAGGCGAAGGCCTCGGCGCAGTTGCCGTTGAAGTTCAGATAGGGGATGAATTGCATGGAACGCTCCTGGGAGGGACGGTGGCGAGGGGAGTGGAGGAACGGGAGGACGGGACGACGGGAGGAGGGGACCAGGAGGCTTCAGCCGCCGTCATGCGCGCGCTCAAGAGCGGCGATGTCCAGCTTTTGCATGCCCAGCAGGGCCTGCATCACGCGCTGGGCGGCGGCCATGTCGGGGCCTCCCATCCAGTTCGCCATCTGGGACGGAACGATTTGCCACGACAGGCCATGGCGGTCCTTGAGCCAGCCGCATTGACGCGCCGCCGGGTCGCCGCCCTCGGACAGGGCGCCCCAGTAGTGGTCTATCTCGTCCTGTGTATCGCAACTGACCATCAGCGAGACGGCCTCGTTGAAGCGGAACATGGGGCCGCCGTTGAGCGCCAGAAAGGGCTGGCCTTCCAGCTCGAATTGCACCGTCATCACGCTGCCCGCCGGCCTGCCGTGGATGTCGTGGCCTGCTTCGCCGTAGCGCGCAATGGCCGTGATGCGGGAATCGGGAAAGACTTCCGTATAGAAGCGCGCCGCCTGCTCGCCCTGGTTGTCGAACCAGAGGCAGGGCTGTATGCGGCCGGTGTGCAAAGCCATGCTTGTCTCCTTGGTGACGGTGATAACCGTTTTATGCCGTTCGATGCCGGCTTTTTATCGATTTCTGCCCGGCGTGTGTACGCCGTTCACATATGCTAGGGACTAAAATGGACGCTGTCCACATCAAGCGCTGTCAGCTTCGGTGTCAAGCTGTAAATCGGCGGGGCAGGGCTGTCTTCCCTCTCGGGTGATGTGGCCACGCAGAAAAAAGGAAGCAAAACAGTGACGCAGCGACGTGTCAGGCGTGAGTCATATCACCATGGCGACCTGCGCCAGGCCCTGGTCGAGGCTGGCCTGGCGCTGGCGCGTGAAGGCGGTCCCCAGGCGATCGTGCTGCGCGAGGCCACGCGCCGGGCGGGCGTGGCGCCCAATGCAGCCTATCGTCACTTTGCCAACCGCCAGGCGCTGTTTGATGCCGTGCGCGCTGCGGCCCTGGGCGCACTGGCCGCAGCCATCGAGGCCGAAATGGCCCAGGCGCGCACCCTGCCCGATGTGCTGCAGCGCTCACGCGCGCTGCTGGCCGCTGTGGGGCGCGGCTATCTGGGCTTTGCCCAGACGGAGACCGGCTGGTTTCGCACGGCCTTTGCTTCGGTCGAGTACGACGTGGACCTGCCACCCGACACCACGCGTGCAGCGGCCATGGGACTGAACCCGTTCGAGCTGCTGGGCTATGCGCTGGACAGCATGGCCGAGGCCGGCGTGCTGCCTGCCGAGCGCCGGCCCCAGGCCGAGTTCCTGGCCTGGTCCGCGGTGCACGGCATGGCCTTGCTGGTGATAGACGGGCCGCTGCGCCACGCCACCGCCGAGCAGCGGCGCGCGCTGGCGCTGCGCCTGCTGGAGATGGTGGAAAAAGGCATTTGATGCGTGGCGGGGCGACACTGCCTCACAATGGCCTGCCATTTTTTTCCATCGCCGCCCCGATGCCCGACGAACATTCCCTTTCCTCGCCTTCCCCCGCCGAGCCTGAACTGGCCGGCCAGGGCGAGCTGCGCGACCGCATCGCGCGTGCAGCACATATCGCGGTGCTCACGGGCGCAGGCGTCAGCGCCGAATCCGGCGTACCCACCTTTCGCGACGACAAGAACAGCTACTGGGCACAGTTCAACCCGCAGGACATGGCCAGCGAGGCAGGCTTTCGCGCGCATCCGCAGCGCGTCTGGCAGTGGTATGCGCACCGGCGCGAAGCCGTGGCCGCGGTGCAGCCCAACGCCGGCCACCATGCGCTGGCGCAATGGGCCTTGCGCCACCCGGGCCGCATGACGCTGGTCACGCAGAACGTCGATGGCCTGCACCAGCGCGCAGGCAGCCCCGGCGTGCTGTGCCTGCATGGTGAGCTGATGCGGGACCGATGGCTGGAAAGGCCGCGCGCATGCTGCGATCTGGCCCAGGTGAAGCCGGGCGATCCGCCGCAGTGCGCCGTCTGCGGCAACCTGGTGCGCCCGGGCGTGGTCTGGTTCGGCGAGTCCCTGCCCATGGGCGTGTGGCAGGCCGCGGAGGCGGCGGTGCAGCACTGCGATGTGCTGCTGGTGGTGGGCACATCGGGCGCCGTGTACCCGGCTGCAGGGCTGGCGCGAATCGCACGCAGGGCGGGCGCACATGTGGCCGTCATCAATCCCGCACCGTCCGAGCTGGATGACGCGGCCCACCAATGCCTGCGCGGCCCGTCGGCACAGGTGCTGCCGCTGCTGCTGGGCGACTGAAGGCGGAGGGGCAGGCCGCCCGACGCGGCCCAGGGGGAGGGAAGGGGCTTGCGCCATGGCGGCTCCTTTTGACGCACAACCGGGGCAGTCCCCTCCCTCTCGCGCATCCGCTCAGATCCAGCCCAGCGCTCCCAGCGCCGCGCCGGCGCCCAGCAGCCACAGCAGGTGAATGCGCGTGCGCCAGACCAGCAGGGCGCAGACCAGGGTCAGCAGCCACAGGCGCCAATCCTGGGCGGGGCGGCCGCTGCCCGTGCCCAGCAGCCAGCCCGTGGCCAGCAGCAGGCCGATGACCAGAGGGCCCATGCCCTGCTTGAAGGCCCGCACGCCGCGCCGGTTCCTGTTGCGCTGGCCCCAGCGCGATGCCTGCCAGGCCAGCAGCGAACTGGGCAAGAGGATGCCGATCATGCAGATGGTCACGCCCAGTGCTCCAAAGGCCCAGGCCAGCAGGCCCGTGCCTCCGCCTGCGTTCAGGCCCAGGTTCCATCCCAGCAGGGCGATGAACAGCACATTGGGCCCGGGCGCCGCCTGGGCAATGGCGATGGAGGAGCTGAACTGCGCCTCACTGAGCCAGCCATGGCCATCGACCAGAAAACGGTGCATGTCGGGCGCCGTGGCAATGGCCCCGCCCACGGCCATCAGCGACAGCGTCAGGAAATACAGCAGCAACTGCAACCAGTCGGCGGGCTGCAGGCTCAGTGCAATCTGGTGGGCAGCATTCATGGCGTGAGCTTTCTCCAGGTCAGCACGCAGCCCGCGCCGCCGACCACCAGCAGCACCCAGGCCAGCGGAATGCGCATCACCGCCATGGCAATGAACGAGGCCAGCGCCAGGCCCGCGCTGCACCAGCGCCCCAGCGGGTGGCGGCTCAGCGTGCTGGCCAGCTTCAGGCCCATGCCCGCCACCAGGCCGGCTGCGACGGCGCCCATGCCGCGCAGCGCGCCGGCCACGGCGGGGTGCTCGGCCAGCTGGGAATAGATCACGGTCAGCGTCAGCACCAGCAGCATGGGAAAGCACAGCATGCCGCACACGGCCACCACGGCACCGCGCCAGCCGAAGTAGCGCTCGCCAATGGTGATGGACAGGTTGACCACATTGGGGCCGGGCATGATCTGGGCCACGGCCCAGTCCTCCACAAACTCTTCATTGGTCAGCCAGCGCTTTTTCTCGACCAGCTCGCGCTGTACCACGGCCAGCACACCGCCAAAGCCCTGCAGGGCCAGCCAGGTGAAGGACCAGAACAGATCGCGCAGATTGACGGGGGCGGGACGCCGGGCCGGCACATCGGCGGGGTCGTGTGGCGGGAGGGCCTGGGGCGGCGATGCGGGCATGTTCTGGCTTGTGTCTGAGCCGCCCGGGCAGGGCCCCGGGAGGGCATCGCTGTTGTCGTGGGGGAACCGCGCGAGCCGGTCCTGTCTTCGTGCGTGCCGCCGGGGCGGCACGCACGGAATGTTAATCCTGCGCAGCGGCCTTGTCGGCAGCGGCCCCATCGGCAAAGGCGATGGGGGCATTGCAAGCGCAGATGGCTTGCTGCCGGCATGCGCCCAGGCCTGCCCGCCGGCATGTCTGAACAGGAGTAGATTCTCTCCACCCACACAACCCGAGGATCTCCGACATGGACATGGATTGGAGCAAGGCGCTGCAGGAAAGCCTGGTCTGGCTGGCGGCGGCCTCAGTGATCACCGTCGTGGCTTTCGCGGCCGTGGCGCTGCTGGTGGTTCGATTCACCCGCTGGGGTCGGCAGTTCTGGCAGCTGGCCGGCCCGTTCCTGCACCCCAGAAACAGCTGGTGGCCGCTGCTGGTGTTCACGCTGCTGCTGGTGCTGGCCCTGGTCTCGGTGCGCATGAACGTGCTGTTTTCCTACTGGTACAACGGCTTCTACAGCGCGCTGCAGGAACTGGACCAGAAGGGCTTTTGGCGCTTCCTGGGTATCTTTGCGGTGCTGGCCACGGTCCACATCCTGCGCGAGCTGTTCAATTTCTATGTGAACCAGGCGTTTCGCATCCGCTGGCGGGTCTGGCTCAACGAGCGCGTGACCACCGACTGGATGCGCGGCGATGCCTACTATCGCAGCCACTTCCTGGACGAGCCGGTGGACAACCCCGACCAGCGCATCGAGCTGGATGTGAACACCTTTGTCTCGAACTCGCTGACCCTGGCGCTGGGTGCCGTCAGCGCGGTGGTCTCGCTGGTGGCGTTCACGGGCATTCTCTGGGGGCTGTCCGCGCCCATCGCGGTGGCGGGCGTGGAGGTTCCGCGGGCCATGGTGTTCGCGGTCTACCTCTATGTGATCGTCGCCACGCTGATCGCCTTTCGCCTGGGCCAGCCGCTGATCCGGCTGAACTTCCTGAACGAGAGGCTGACCGCCAACTTCCGCTACGCCCTGGTGCGCGTGCGCGAATATGCGGAGAACATCGCCTTCTACCAGGGCGCGGCCATCGAGCGCAACACGCTTTTGACGCGCTTTTCGGCGTTGATCGCCAATGTCTGGGCGCTGGTCTACCGCAGCCTGAAGTTCGACGGCTTCAACCTCACCGTCAACCAGGTGGCCGTGGTCTTTCCCTTTCTGCTGCAGGCGCCGCGCTTTTTCAGCGGTGCCATCAAGCTCGGTGATGTGATGCAGACCTCGCAGGCCTTCGGGCAGGTGCAGGATGCGCTGTCCTTCTTCCGAACCTCCTACGACACCTTCGCCCAGTACCGCGCCGCGCTGGACCGCCTGTGCGGCTTTCTGGATGCCAATGCCCAGACCCGCGAACTGCCCCAGGTCGTCCACAAAGATCAACCCGGCGCCCTGGACATCGAGGGTCTGCAGGTCAGCCGCCCGGACGGCCACCACCTGCTCAGCGGCCTGCAACTCAAGCTCATTCCCGGCCAGGCGCTGCTGATCAAGGGGCCTTCGGGCAGCGGCAAGACCACCTTGCTGCGGTCCATTGCCGGCCTGTGGCCGCATGCCCAGGGCACGGTGGGCCGCCCGGGCGGCCACCAGGCGCTGTTCCTGTCGCAGCGCCCGTATCTGCCGCTGGGGGACCTGCGCACGGCCATTGCCTATCCGATGGATGCTTCACCGCAGGACGACGAGCGCCTTCAACAGGCGCTGCGCCAGGTCAGCCTGGCCCATCTGGCCGACAAGCTGGATGTCAACCAGGATTGGTCCCGCATCCTGTCGATTGGCGAGCAGCAGCGCCTGGCCTTTGCGCGCGTGCTGTTCAACCGGCCCGCCATCGTCTTTCTCGATGAATCCACCTCGGCCATGGACGAGGGCCTGGAGCATGCGCTGTACACGCTGCTGCGCGAGCAGATGCGCTCGACCATGCTGGTGAGCGTGGGCCACCGCAGCACGCTGGCGGGTTTCCATACCCACGCGCTGGCGGTCAATGGCAATGGCGGGTGGACGCTGTCGGAAGTAAGCGCACCGCAGAGCGCGCCCCAGGATTGATCCGCGTGCGGCCCTGGGCCGCGCGCGATCAATCGTCCATGGGCAAAGAATCGCAGTTGCCCAGGTCGGACGGCGGCTGCTGGGGCAGCTGGCGCACCGCGTCGCGCAAGGCGGTGCGCAGGCCCTCTTCCAGCACGGGGTGATAGATGGGCGTGCGCAGCAGCTCCTGCACGGTCAGTTGCTGCTGCACGGCCAGGGCCAGCAGATGGGCCAGATGCTCGCCGCCCGGTGCGCACATTTCCGCGCCCAGCAGCCGGCCGCTGGCCGGGTCCGCATAGACATGAAGCAGGCCCGCGTTGCGCTGCGCAGCCCGTGCACGCCCCTGGTGCGCGAAATCCACGCGGCCCACCACGAAGTCCTGGCCCAGCAGCGCCTTCATGGGCTGGCCCACGACGGCCGCGTTGGGCGAGCTGAAGACAATGGACAGCGGCGTGCGCCGCTCGAAGCAGGCCACATTCTCTGCCATGGCGTTGGTGCCCGCGATATGGCCTTCGTCCACGGCCTCATGCAGCAAGGGGCGGTCGCCATTGGCATCGCCCGCGAGGAACAGCGGCAGCTCGCCGACCTGCAGTGTCTCGCGGCTCACGGGCGGCTGCCCGTGCTCGTCCAGCTCAAGTCCCAGCGTCTCCAGCCCCAGGCCTTCCAGCTGCGGGCGTCGGCCCATGGCGGCCACCACGTGGTCCACGACGATGCGGGTGTCGCCTGCACGCACGACGATGGTGTTGTCAGGACCTTTGCTCAATTGCGCCGCGTGGTCGGTGATCACCGTCATCTCTTTCTCAAGCAGATGCCGCAATGCGTCGGTGACATTCGGGTCGGACAGGCCGGCAAGCTTCGGGCCGCGTCCCAATGCGGTGACCTCCAGTCCCAGCCGCGCCAGCGCCTGTGCAATCTCCACGCCCAGCGGACCCAGGCCGACGACGGCTACGCGCGGGCCCAGCGTCTTGCGTTCGAACAAGGTGTCGGTGGTCAGGATGCGCTTGCCAAAGCGCTTCCATTCCTCCGGCACCACGGGGCTGGAGCCTGGAGCGAGGATGAGCTTGCGCGCAGCCAGCACCTTGCCATTGACCTCGATCCGATTGGCCGCCAGCAGCCTGGCACGCCCGTCGATGGCCCGCCAGCCCAGGCCCTCCGTGGCCTTGATCGTGCTTGCCACGAACTCGTCGCGCAGCTTGCGCACGCGGCTCAAAACGGCGGGCAGGTCCAGCTGCAGCCCGCTCGCGCCGCGTATGCCGAAGGCATCGAAGTGATGGCGTGCATGGAAGGCGTTGGCCGCCTCGATCAGCAACTTGGACGGCATGCATCCCACCCGCGCACAGGTCGTCCCCCAGGGCCCGTCGTTGACGATGGCGAAATGCTCCGTGTGCTTGCGCACCTCGCGCAATGCCGACAGTCCGGCCGATCCGGCACCGACGATGATCACGTCGAGGGCGGTGGTGGGTGGGTTTTTCATGCTGTCTGATTCCTTTGACTGTGGCACCAGGTCCCGTGGAGGTCTCCGCTGCCGGTGGATGTGCCGAAAGGTGTGCCGACGGGAGTGCTGACTGAAGTGCCGACAGATGGTCGAGATGACTGCCTCGCCTGCCATGGGACATGCGTGCCAGTCTGCATGCTGGCACTCGCGGCAGTCGTAGGCGAAGGGCCGAAACCGCTGCTGGACATCCAGGGCCCGGCCCGTGCCGCGCAGGGGCTAGCCGGATGCCCAGTGTTGCCATGCCGCGCCCGTGCGGCTGCCTGATGCGCCGAAATCCGCTTCCCGCGCAAAGCGCCTGAGGGATGTCTCGGTAACCCTCAAATGGCTGACACGGCACAAGCGGCTTTGCGCTGTTTGCAGCCAGCGGCGCAGGGACCAATGAAGCTGCGCCACCATCTCGCCATGCACCTGTGCGCTGTGCAGGCGCAGGCGGCCATCGAGGATGAAGGCCCTCACCGACCGTGCAGACATCTGCAGGTCCTCGCAGACCTGCCGAAGCCCGACGCCCTCGCGGACCCGGGTGCTCAGGCCGCGCCTGTGCATCTGGCAGCGAACGGAGCGTTCGCTGCGGTCCAGCCGGCGGCAGATCACCTGCACGGGCAGGACGCCGGCCCAGCGTTCGAGTGCCAGCAGTTCTGCCGGACTCCAGCGGCGGCGAATTGCGCCATTCGGCCGTGCGCTGTCGGATGTCAGGCAGTGTGCGATTGCCATGGAAAGCTCCCATTCATATGGCGCTGCGCTGTGGCATGGCCTGAATCCCGGATGCCGATGAGACAATTATTGATGGGGGATTCTTTTGCAAGCTTTTGATTTTGTTGATTGTTTTTGTTGTTTTGATTGCTGCTCGGATGGACGGCTCCATACCGCGATGCCTATCGTGGGGCCGGGATGCGGATCACGGAAATAGCGTCTGCACCGGCGCGCATATGCCAAGCCCCATGCGGATTTCCTGTTCGGCGCCCGATTTCCATGAACGACTTCTTTGCTTTTTCAGGAGAACCCTTCATGCGCCTTCAGCCAAAGCATTTGAATTTTTCCGTTGCGTGCCTTGCGTTGCTGGCACTGCCGGCCGCGCAGGCCCTGCCCATGCAGGACGTGGGCACGTCGGCAGGTCCGCAATGCGTGGGCCTGGACATCAACAACAGCGGCCATGTCGTGGGCGCCTGTGCAGAGAGCGACGGCTCGTCCGCAGGCTTCGTGTCGCTGGCGCCGGGCAGTGCGGCAGACCTTGTGCGCCTGTCGCCGGGCCGCAACTGCAACGCGGCGGCCATCACCAACAGCGGCCAGGTGGTGGGCACCTGCCTGGACGGCAATTCGGTGTCCGTCGGCGTGTTCTGGAATGCGGCCACGCCGGCCACGGTGCAGACACTGCAGCCGCTGACGCTCGATGTGCGCAGCATGCCCACGGCATTCAACCAGGGCGGCTATGTGGCAGGCGTCAGCCTGAGCGGCAGCAACACGGCCCGCCCTGTCATGTGGCGCAACAATGAAACCACGGCACGCGCGCTGCCGGCGGGCCTGCTGGGCCTGAACAGCACCAACTGCGTGCCGTCCGATGTGGACAATTTCGTGGTGGGCGGCAACATGCCGGGCATCGTGGGCAACTGTCCCGACAACAGCGGGCATCCGCGTCCTGTCTATTGGTCTGCCGCAGTCCTGGGCGGCTATATGGCCACGGCCCTGAACCTGCCTCTCAATGCCGTCTTCTGCCGCGCAAAGACCGTCGTCAATACCCGCATCATGGGCTACTGCGATTTTGGTGCCCAGGGTGGACGCACCGTCGTCTGGCTCAACTCGTCCTCCAGTCCGCAGGTGCTGTCCATATCGTCCCCGCCCGCGCGAAACAGCGGCGTCGATCTCAACATCCTCGGCGAGGTGATTGGGCACTACCAGTTGGCAGACGGGCGCAGCATGCCCTATTACTGGAACAGCCAGACCGGTGTCATCCGCGATATTCCTCCGCTGCCTGGCGGCATGAATGCACGTGTGGTGGATATCGGTGACAACGGAACGGTGGCAGGCCACAGCGAACTGGCCGACGGAAGTTCGCACGCCATCACCTGGACCCCCTTGGGCGGCACCGTGGACCAGGGAACCCTCGCAGGCGGCGAGAACAGTGCGGCCTCGGCACTGAGCCAGGATGGCTGCTACATGACAGGAAGGAGCGAAGTCGCGCAATTGGCCACGCATGCCTTCGTGCAGAACCTGTGCACGCCATGAAGGCGCAGCCTCGTCTCACACCGTGCATAAAGGAAATACCATGAAGATGCGATATCCAAGACTTGCAACCACACTGGCAATCGCTGTGTGCGGGCTCTGGGCCCCTGCAGTGCAAGCGAACGGCATTTCATTCGAGAATTTTTCCTCCTCCAATGCGGCACAGGCTTTTTTGGGCTCATATAGTATGTTGCCCCTGATGATGGCGCGAACGAGCGAGTTGTCGAAATTGATGGAAATGATGACTGCGAATACAGGTAAAACCGAACTAATGCCACTTCAGATGATGGCGAAATGAATATGAGCATGTTTGCGGTATGAATGCGCCTGTGGTGAATATAGGCGATACCGCAATGGTGGCTTGCTACAGCGAACTGGGCGATGAAAGCTTTCGCGCCATCATCTGGGCGTCCACAGACAACGCGTGCTGTGTGCAGAATCTGTGGACTCCTGCTCGTCAGTATCAATTTAAAAACGATGAGATAAAGGGGTTGAAATGAGATTTCGATATGAAAAATCATTGTCCACTATGGTGGTATTTGGTGTTTTAATGTCCTCATCTGCGGCGCATGCAAATAATATTTATTTTTCGGAAGATGGTCTAATAAATTTGGAAAATAGCAGCCTGTATGCAAATGGTAGTTCAGTTGGAGCTGGCTTTTATCATACTTGTGGCAGTGTTTTGATATCGGGAAATAAGTTGGTGACAGCTGCTTATTGCCTTGGGTATTCCTTTAGGGAACTACATTGATCAGGGCTTGAAAGCTAACTGTCTAATTTCACATGGCTTGTTTTGCCTGCTTGCGATTTGCTTTTTGGCCATTTGATGAGTAATTACCAGCATCAAATCAGTCTGGCAATGCCATGCGGCCCGGCCTTCCGCCATGGCTGGGCGCCTGTTCCGGCGCAGGGGCATCGTCGGCCATCAACTTCCCCATCAGGCCTCGCAGGATTGCCAGCGTCGGCGCCTCGCTGCGCTGACGCAGCGTGACCAGCCCGAAGCGGGCGGTGCTGCGCATGGGCGGGTCCATGGGCAATTCGGCCAGGTCCGGGGCGACGGCGCGCACGGCCAGCAGCACGGTGTCGCTGTTGCGCGCAACGTCCACAAGGCTGGGCAACTCCTCGCACTGCAGTGTGACGAACCGCGCCGGGTGGGCCATGGCGCCATAGGTCTCCACCAGCAGCCAGGCCACCTGGTCGCTCAATGGGGTGGAGGCGACGGGGTAGCGCTGCACATCCTCGAAGCGCAGATCCCGCTGCAGGCGGGCCAGTGGATGGTCGGTGCGGCACATGAAGGCGGCGCGCATTTCGTGCACGACGTCCAGCGCAAGGTCGGGTGCGGGCCGCAGCGCGCGCAGGTCCACGACCAGGGCGTCGAGCAGGCGCTCGCGTAGCGAGTGCACCAGCAGATCGGTGCTGCCGCGCGCCACCTCGGTTCGCACGCCGGGATGGTGAACGGTCATGTGCTGCAGGAACGGCGTCATCAATATTGCGCCGGGGCCCGATCCCAGGCCCACACGCACAGTGCCGGCCGCACCCTCGCGCAATTGGCGCCCCCTGTCACGCAGCTCGTCGGCTTCAGTCACCAGGGCGCGTGCCCGTCCCAGCATCTCGCGGCCGAATGCTGTGAGTTCGCTGTGGCGGCCGATGCGGTCGAACAAGGGTATGCCCAGCTCCTGCTCCAGCGCGCGCACGCTGCGGCTGAGGGCCGGCTGTGTCAGATGCATGGCCTCGGCCGAGCGGCTGAAGGAGCCGGTCTGCGCCACCGATATGAGATGTCTGAGCTGCACCAGCGTCATGATTTTTCGCGCCCTGAAGTCTGCATGAAACTCATGCTAATGCAGCCAACAATGCATTGGACGTTCGATGACCCGGCTCCTAGGATGCCGCGTATCCGGCCGACCGAGCCGGAGCCATCCACCAAGGAGACATGATGAGATTTTTGTTCCAGCGCGTTTGGCTGACGGGCGCCGGCCTGTTGCTGAGCGCGGGCCTGGCCTGTGCGCAGAGCCCGTCCTCCAGGCCCGTGAGCCTGATGGTTCCCTATCCGGCCGGCGGCCCTTCGGACGCCATTGCCCGCATCTTCAGCGTGCCGCTGTCCAAGACCCTGGGCCAGCAGGTCATCGTGGAGAACCTGGGCGGCGTCAGCGGCGCCATGGCCGCGCAGAAAGTGCTGGCCGCTCCGCCTGACGGGCACTACGTCTTCCAGGGCTCGCCCAACGAGGTGATCCTGTCGCCGCTGGCCAATGCCGCCGTGCGGCTCAAGGCCGAGGATTTCCGCCTGGTCCATCCCGTGGCCGAGGCCGTGATGGTCTTCGTCGCTCGCAAGGACCTGGAGGCCGGCAATGTGGATGAGCTGATCGCGCTGGCCCGCAAAAGCGCCAGCCGGCCGCTGTCGTACGGCAGTGTCGGGATTGGCTCGCTCTACCACCTGATCCTGGAGAAGGTGCAGCAGGACGCCGGCATACAACTCATGCATGCGCCCTACAAGGGCAATGCGCCGCTGCTGCAGGACATAGGCAGCGGGCAAGTCGATTTCGCTGTGCTCGTCTACAGCGCAGCCATGGTCGCGCTGGCCGAGCAGGGCCGGCTCAAGATCCTGGGCCAGCTGGGGGAGCAGCGATCGGAGCTGCTCAAGAATGTGCCCACGGTGCGGGAGGGCCGGGAGCTGAAAAACTTCGCCTACAAGACTTGGACCAGCTTCCTGGTGCGCAAGGACACGCCGCAGGAGGTGGTGCAAAGGCTGCACCAGGCGATAGGCGCCATGCTCAAGGACCCGGGCGTGCGCGAGCAACTGGCCCTGCAGACCCAACTGGCCGCGGCGCCCATGTCGCTGGCCGAAGCCGCGCAGTTCTATGAGGCCGAGACGGCCCGCTACCGCAGCATTGCCCGCTCCATCCGCCTGCAACCCCAGTGAGACGCCGCACATGAACACCCTTCTGGACACTTTGCGCGGCTCGGCCGCAGCCTTCGTCGAGGTGCGCCGCGACATCCACAGGCACCCCGAGCTCGGCTTCGAGGAACACCGCACCAGCGCCCTGGTCGCGCAGCAGCTGGAGCAATGGGGATACGAGGTGGAACGCGGCCTGGGCGGCACGGGCGTGGTGGGGCGGCTGGTGCGCGGCAGCGGCCACCGGCGTCTGGGCCTGCGCGCCGACATGGATGCGCTGCCCATCACCGAGGCCAATGCCTTCGCCCACGCCAGCACGCATGACGGCGTGATGCATGCCTGCGGGCATGACGGCCATACCGCCATGCTGCTGGCGGCGGCCCGGCATCTGGCCGAGCACGGCGGCTTCGACGGAACGCTCACGCTGATCTTCCAGCCTGCGGAGGAGGGCGGCGGCGGCGCCCTGCGCATGATGGAGGACGGCCTCTTCGAGCGACATCCCTGCGACGCCATCTTTGCCATGCACAACATGCCGGGCCTGCCCCAGGGAAGGCTGGCCTTGCGCGAGGGCGCAGCCATGGCGTCCTCCGACTACGCCACGCTCACGCTCACCGGGGTGGGCGGGCATGGTGCCATGCCGCACCGCGCGGCCGACCCCATCGTTGCGGCCGCCAGCATCGTCATGGCCTTGCAGACCATCGTCTCGCGCAACATCGATCCGCTGCAGATGGCGGTGGTGACCGTGGGCGCCATCCATGCGGGCAAGGCCAACAACGTGATCGCCCACAGCGCGGTGCTGGAGTTGAGCGTGCGTGCGCTGGACCCCGAAGTGCGCAGCCAGCTGCAGCGGCGCATTCGAGAACTGGTGGATGCGCAGGCTGCCAGCTTGGGCGTGCAGGCCCGGCTTGACTGGCGGCCGGGCTATGCCGTGCTGGTCAACACGCCACAGGAAACCGAGTTTGCGCGGCGCGTGGCCCTGGAGCTTCTGGGGCCCGATCACGTGACGCTGCAGGCGCCGCCCCTGCCCGGCAGCGAGGACTTTGCCTTCATGCTGCAACGCGTGCCCGGCAGCTACCTGCTGATCGGCAATGGCCATGCAAGCGAGCAGGGCGCCTGCATGGTGCACAACCCGGGCTATGACTTCAACGACGACAACATCGCCGTGGGAGCGGCGTACTGGGTTCTGCTGGCGCAGCGGTTTCTGGTGGCCGGTTGAACTGCTTGAGCCCGGCGCATCTCATTCGCCGGGGTGGACTTCCAGCCAGCCCACGCGTCCTTGACCGCTCTCGTTGAGGCGGCCCACAAAGCCTTCAGCCTGCGACTGCGGCAGGCGCAGATCGAACTGCACCAGCGATCCATGCTCGACCTGGAGCAATTCGGCGCCTGCCGCCTCGATCTCGCGCCGCACCAGGCCTTCGAGCGCATACGGGACACTGCAGCGCAGCAATTGCATGCGCTGCAGCGTCACCTTTTCGGCGGTCAGCAAGGCCTGGGCCACGGCATCGGTGTAGGCACGGACCAGGCCGCCGGCGCCCAGCTTGACGCCGCCGAAGTAGCGCACCACGGTGGCCAGCACGCCTTCCAGGTCCTGGTGGCGCAGCACGTCCAGCATGGGGCGGCCTGCCGTGCCGCTGGGCTCGCCGTCATCGACGGCTGCCGACTGGCCGCCTGCCAGCAGCGCCCAGCAGACATGGGCGGCGCCGGGGTGCTCGCGCCATAGCGCATCGACCACGGCCTGGGCGCTGGCGCGGTCGGCCATGGGCTGCACGCAGCCGATGAAACGGCTTTTCTTGATGATGAGTTCGCTGTGCGCGGGTGCGCGGAGTGTCTGTGGCATGGAGGGCGGCAAGCTTACCCGATCGCCCCTGGCCCGGGATTTGGCTCATGGATTCATTACGCCTTTATTACGAAGCGCTACACATTTGTGAGCATGCGTACCTTGTGTTATTTCAGCTTCAGAGGGTTGCATCCAGGTTTGTCCTACAGAAATCGTGAAAGATTCGCAGTAAGCTTTCTGTCAAGGAGGCGCAACCATGAACACCCCACCTTCCCGCGATCCCGTTCTCACCGAACACACCTTTGGCCGCGATCATTTCAGTCCTCCGCCCATGGCGTTGGAGCAGGCAGGCCAGGACCATGAAGCCGCCGGTGGCGGCCTTCCTCTGGACCTGGACCAGCGCATTCGCAACGTAGGCGAATGGTGATGGCTGCAGCCGTGCAGCCAAGGGCCATCCGGCCAGGCTGAGCGGCTCCAACGACCGCCGACAGGAACGCAGCAGGCAATGGCCTCGCTGCGCTGGATTTATCATTCCAACATCTTCACCCAGGCCGGCTGCGCAATGCACCGGCCTTTTTGCATTCCTGCCACAGCCTGTTCCCGCACCCATGAGCAATGACACCGTCCGCAGCCATTGGCTGCTGGCACCTGCCTGCGCCAGCGATGCCAGCCTGCCTGTGCCGCTGGGCGATGTGACGGCGCTGCTGGAGCAGGTGGGCCGTTCCAGCGGCAGCAGCGACGAGGTGGCTGGGCAGCTGCTGCACCTGCTGGGCCGGCATGTGCCGTTGGCGCAGTGCACGATCTTTTCGTTCCAGGGGCGATCTCGGCCGCGCATCGTGGGGTTCGGGGACCGGGCACGCACAGGCGCACTGCCTTTGATTTCCCTGGATTACAGCGAGCGCTTCTATCCACTGGACGGCGCGCAGCGCGTGATGCAGGCCGAGCTGGCGCGGCAGCAGCGCAATCCCCAGGCGCCAGCGCGCGTCTGGCTCCATCGCCAGAAGCCTTCGGACGTGAGCCATCCCGAGTACCGCCGTGTCTGCTATGACCTGCCCCGCCTGGTGGAGCGGCTTTCGCTGCTGACCCTGCAGACCGGCGCACGCTGGCTGGCGGTGAATCTGTACCGGGGTGAGGAGCACGGCGGCTTTGACCCGCAGTCCATTGCACGCATCGAGGCTTTTGCTCCGCTGGTCATGCAGGCCATGCGCCTGCATTACGCGGGCCAGGCCCTGCAGGACGATCTGGCGGGCCTGGTGCTGGCGCGCCTGGCGCGGCGCTTTGCGCATCTCACGCAACGCGATATGGACGTGGTGCGCTGCGTGGTCGAGGGGCTGGACACCGAGCGGCTGGCGCAGCGCCTGGGCATCACGGTGGCCAGTGCCCGGACCTATCTCAAGCGCGTCTGCGGCAAGCTGGGCGTGCAGGGGCAGCGCGAGCTGTTTGCCTTGCTGATGGAGCCCGAGGCGCTGTCCTGAGCCTGGGGGCTGAAGGGTCCTGTCTGTCCCCATCCGGGGACATTGCCGGAGCGGGGGCTGCCTACACTGCGGCCTCACAAAGACGCAAGACGCAAGACGCAAGACGGAGACATCCATGCACCAGCCCCATGCCCAGCCGCGGCATTCCATCTACTACCGGTACCGGGTGCACCAGCCCTGGCTGCCTTCGCAGCATCCAGGGGTGCAGCGCCATCCTGTCGTCATCGTCGGCACGGGCCCTGTGGGGCTGACCACGGCGCTGGAGCTGGCGCGCCACGGCCAGCGCTGCGTGCTGCTGGAGTCCGAACTGCAGGTGTCCGAAGGCAGCCGCGCCATCGTCTTCACGCGCCGCTCCATGGAGATCCTGCAGCAGGTGGGCGTGGCCGAGCGGGTCATGGCGAACGCCTTGCCCTGGCGCTGTGGCAACTCGTTCTACCGGGGGCAGCGCGTGTTCCGCATGGAGGCGCCGCACAGCGAGGACGATCGCTTCCATCCCATGACCAATCTGCAGCAGCAGTACCTGGAGGAATACCTGGTCGATGCGGTGCTGGCCCATCCGCTGATCGAGCTGCGCTGGGGCAACCGCGTGGACCGGGTGGAGCAGGTCGGCAGCGGCGCCGCCGCAAAGGCGCGGCTGCAAGTGGACACGCCGCAAGGCCCGTATGCGATGGAGGCCGACTGGCTGGTCGCCGCCGATGGCGCCCGCTCCGGCATACGCACGGCCATGGGCCTGGTGATGGAGGGGGCGTCGTACGAGGGCCGCTTCGTGATCGCCGACATTCGCATCGACCTGCCACTGCCCACGGAGCGCCTGGCCTTCTTCGACCCGGTCTGGAACCCCGGCAACACCATCCTCATGCACCGCGAGCCGCATGGCATCTGGCGCGTGGACTACCAACTGCCTGCGGGCGAGGACGCGCAGCAGGCGCTGCAGCCCGAATCGCTCAAGGCGCGCATCGACGCGCAGCTGGAGATGATCGGCTTCGGCGGCACGCCCTGGGAAATGGACTGGAGTTCGGTCTACTCCGCCCGCGCGCTGACCTTGCCGGACTATGTGCACGGCCGCGTGATCTTCGCGGGCGATGCGGCCCACATGCTGCCCATCTTCGGCGTGCGCGGTGCCAACACGGGTTTTCAGGATGCCCAGGCCCTGGCCTGGCGGCTGGCCCTGGTGGCGCGCGGCGTGGCGCCGGTGAGGCTGCTGGACAGCTACAGCGGCGAGCGCGTGGGCGCGGCGCGCGAGATTGTCGAAGAGGCCGGCAAGAGCACGCGCTTCATGGCGCCGCCCTCGCGCGGCTTCCGGCTGCTGCGCGATGCCGTGCTGTCGCTGTCGCTCACCCAGGAATTCGTGCGGCCGCTGTACCACTGGCGCACCTCCCGGCCGCACGAATACGCGCACTCGCCGCTCAACAGCGCGGATGACGACAACCACCTGTTTGAAGCCGGCCCTGGCCATGGCGCACCGCCGCTGAACCTGCGCCTGGGGCCCGATGACTATCTGCTGGACCACCTGGGCGGTGGATTCGACCTGCTGTATTTCACCGATGGCACGCCCGTGCCTGCCCAGTGGTGCGAAGTTGCCAGGATGGCGCGCGGCCGTGGCGTGGGCCTGCGCATCGTGGCCATCTCCAGCCAGGCGGCCGCGCAGCCGGTCCAGGGTGCCGATCTGACCCTGGCCGATGCAGATGGCCGCTGCCGTGCACGCCATGGCGTGCCGGCAGGGCACCCGCCTGGTGCCGCCTATCTGCTGCGGCCCGATCAGCATGTCTGCGCGCGCTGGCTGGCGCTGGATGCCCGGCGCCTGCAATCGGCCATCGACAACGCCACCTGCACGCAAGGAGTTCCGGCATGAGCCAAGAACAGACATCACCCCACACCCTTGATATCGCCGGCCTG
The DNA here is from genome assembly GCF_055797465.1 of Delftia sp. PX-1. NCBI lineage: Bacteria > Pseudomonadati > Pseudomonadota > Betaproteobacteria > Burkholderiales > Comamonadaceae > Delftia > Delftia sp. PX-1. The sequence continues at coordinate 4,108,728 of NZ_CP184763.1, read as the reverse complement.
GAAACTGTCTACGACCAGCTGGCCACAGCCATCGACACGGCGGGCCCGCAGCGGTCCGAGCTGTTCCTGGTCAAGCTGGCGCTGCTGGCGGCCGAACGGCTGGGCAGCGCGTCCGTGTTCTCGGAGCTGGTGCAGGCGGCGCAGCAGGATCTCTAGTGCGTAGTCGCGCTCCAGGGAAAACCGCTATCGCTGTCGGGGCGCCGACGGGCCGTGGCATGGCCGGCACTGGCTAACATCGGCCCGAAAACAAGGGCCCCGCGAGCCATGGATGTACTCAGTGAAGTTCTCGATATTTGCCGCTCGGAGCGCGCCGTCACGGCGCGCTTTGCGCTGACGGCGCCGTGGAGCCTGAAGTCCACGGGCGTCACCGGCGCCATGATCCGCATGGCGCGCGGCGCGCCTTACTGGATCCAGGTGGAGGGCATGCCGGCGCTGCGGGTCGAGCCCGGCGATCTGGTCATGCTGCCCATGGGCGCCGCGCATGTGGTGGCGTCCGACATGGACGTTGCCAGCGAGCTGTTCTCGCGCATGATCGCCCGCCACGCCGAAGGACCGCGGGACGAAAATCCCCTGGTCTTCAGCCATGGCGGCGGCGGCGAGGCCACGGACATGTTTTCGGCCTTGTTGTGGTTTTCCGCCTACTGCCGTCATTCGGTATTCCGCATCCTGCCGCCGCTGATCCACATCCGGGCAAGCGACCTGCCGCTGGCCGACTGCCTGGCCACCACCATGGAGTCGCTCACGCTGGAGACGCTGGCGCGGCGCCCGGGCTGGCGCCTGTCGGCCGCGCGCATGGGCGAGCTGCTGCTGGTCAACATCCTGCGCGAGCACCTGGCGCGCGAGGCCGCCGTGGGTGAAGGCTGGCTGCGGGGCCTGGGCGATGCCTGTGTTGCGCGTGCTCTGGTGTGCATGCACCGCGAACCGCAGCGGGCCTGGAGCGTGGAGACGCTGGCCATCGAGGCCGGCATGTCGCGCACCCGCTTCAGCATGCGTTTCAAGGAGCTGGTGGGTGCCACGCCCATCGGCTATCTGACGGCGCACCGCATGGCGCTGGCCGCCCAGCAGATGGAGGCCGGCGGGCTGTCATCGGCCCGCATCGCCGAGAACGCGGGCTACGACTCGCCGAAGGTGTTTGCACGGGCATTTCGCCGCTGGTCCGGGCACACGCCCAAGGCCTGGCTGGCGCAGGAGGCCGCAAAGAGGTCGGGCTGGCAGCAGCAGGAAGGCCGTATCAGGGGGCTGGAGCAAGACCCTTGACCAGCAGGGTTGAGTGCCGAAACGTACACTGGCCGGTTCCTTCCGCACAGGCTCCCAGAAGCCGAACCGCCCATCATGAACGCCCCCGTTGACGTTTCCTTCTTCCATCGCGCCGCCAAGCCGCTGACCAGCTATCGTCCTTACTGGGCCAAGCGCTTTGGCACGGCCCCGTTCCTGCCGATGAGCCGGGCTGAGATGGAACAGCTTGGCTGGGACAGCTGCGACGTGATCCTGGTGACGGGCGACGCCTATGTGGATCACCCCAGCTTCGGCATGTCGGTGATCGGCCGGGTGCTGGAGGCACAGGGCTTTCGCGTGGGCATCATTGCCCAGCCTGACTGGCAAAGCGCCGAGGCCTTCAAGGCCCTGGGCCGGCCCAACCTGTTCTGGGGCGTGACGGCGGGCAACATGGATTCCATGATCAACCGCTACACGGCCGATCGCAAGATCCGCTCCGACGATGCCTATACGCCGGGCGACGTGGGCGGCAAGCGCCCTGACCGCGCGGCCATCGTCTACAGCCAGCGCTGCCGCGAGGCCTACAAGGACGTGCCCATCGTGCTGGGCGGCATCGAGGGCAGCCTGCGCCGCATCGCCCACTACGACTACTGGAGCGACAAGGTGCGCCGCTCCATCGTCGTGGACAGCAAGTGCGACATCCTGCTGTACGGCAACGCCGAACGCGCACTGGTCGAGGTGGCCCACCGCTTGGCTGCGCGTGAGCCCGTGGAAAGCATTACCGATGTGCGCGGCACGGCCTTCTTCCGCCGCGAGTCGGAAGCGGGCTGGTTCGAGCTGGATTCCTCCGTGGTGGACGAGCCCGGCGTGGTCGAGCCCCACATCAACCCCTACATGACCACCAGCGAGCAGGCCGAGGCCCAGGGTCAGACCTGCTCCAAGGAAGAGGGTGATGCCGACGCGAAGCCGGACGGCGCCTCGGTCGCCGCCGTTCAGACCATCCAGTTCGTGCCCAACCCGTCGCTGCGCGGCAAGGGCAAGCAGCCGCCGCGCGACAAGACCGTGCTGCGCCTGCCCAGCTACGAGCAGGTCAAGGCCGATCCCATCCTCTACGCCCACGCCAACCGCGTGCTGCACCTGGAGACCAATCCCGGCAACGCCCGCGCTCTGGTCCAGGCCCACGGCGAAGGCTTGACCGCGCGCGATGTGTGGCTGAACCCGCCCCCCATCCCGCTGACCACGGCCGAGATGGACTGGGTCTTTGGCCTGCCGTATGCGCGAAGCCCCCATCCCAGCTATGCCGACGCCAACGGCAGCCATGAGGGCGAGACCAAGATCCCGGCCTGGGAGATGATCCGCACCTCGGTCAACATCATGCGTGGCTGCTTCGGCGGCTGCACCTTCTGCTCCATCACCGAGCATGAAGGCCGCATCATCCAGAGCCGCTCCGAGGAGTCCATCATCCAGGAGGTCGAGGACATCCGCGACAAGGTCAAGGGCTTCACCGGCACCATCTCCGACCTGGGCGGCCCCACGGCCAACATGTACCGCCTGGGCTGCAAGAGCCCCGAGATCGAGGCCGCCTGCCGCAAGCCCAGCTGCGTGTTCCCCGGCATCTGCCAGAACCTGCACACCGACCATGCCCCGCTGGTCAAGATCTACCGCCGCGCGCGCAATCTGCCGGGCATCAAGAAGATCCTGATCGGCTCGGGCCTGCGCTACGACCTGGCCGTGAAGTCGCCCGAGTACGTCAAGGAACTGGTGCAGCACCATGTGGGCGGCTACCTGAAGATCGCGCCCGAGCACACCGAATCCGGGCCGCTGACCAAGATGATGAAGCCGGGCATAGGCAGCTATGACCGCTTCAAGCAGATGTTCGAGCAGTTCAGCGAGGAAGCGGGCAAGAAGCAGTACCTGATTCCCTACTTCATCGCCGCTCACCCGGGCACCAGCGACGAGGACATGATGAACCTCGCCATCTGGCTGAAGAAGAACGGATTTCGCGCCGACCAGGTGCAGACCTTCTACCCCAGCCCCATGGCCACGGCCACGGCCATGTACCACTCGGGTCGCAACACCCTCACCAAGGTGCGTCGCCAGATGCGCGACGTGAACGAGGAGTCGGTGGACATCGTGCGCGGTGAAAAGCGCCGCCGCCTGCACAAGGCCTTCCTGCGCTACCACGACCCCAACAACTGGCCGCTGCTGCGCGAGGCCTTGAAGGCCATGGGCCGTGCCGACCTCATCGGCAACGGCAAGCAGCACCTGATCCCCACCTTCCAGCCCTTGGTCGATGGCGGCTACCAGAGCGCGCGCCGCAAGAACAGCACCCAGGGAACGGGCGTGGCCGCGCGTGCCGTGGTCTCCCAGCAGGGCAAGGCCTATGCCCTCAACAAGGCCGGTGGCAAGAGTGCGGGGCCGGCCAAGGCGCAGGCACAGGCCCGCGACCCCGGAGGCGACGTGCGCTTGCGCTCCAGCCAGCCCAAGCCCGGCCGCATGCTGACCCAGCACACGGGCCTGCCACCGCGCCCTGGCGTGGGCGGCTCCGCAGGCGCTGCCGGGGCCAGCCGCAAGGCCGCGCCGGGCGGGCGCAAGCCGCGCTGAGGCGCCTCAGCCGACTGCCGGCGCCAGCGTGCCTTGCCATTCGCGGCGGGCGGCCTGGGCACCGCTTTCGAAGTACTGCGTGTCCAGCGGCACGGGCCGCGCCAGGGCAAAGCCCTGCGCGTAGTCCACGCCCACGGCCTGCAGGGCCTGGGCGATCTCCCGGCTTTCCACATACTCGGCCACCGTACGCTTGCCCAGGATATGGCCTATGCGGTTGATCATCTCCACCATGGCGTGGTTGCTGGGGTCCTGGAGCATGTCGCGCACAAAGCCGCCGTCGATCTTCAGATAGTCCACGGGCAACTGCTTCAGATAGGTCAGCGAGGACATGCCCACGCCGAAGTCGTCCAGCGCAAAACGGCAGCCCAGCGTGCGCAGGGCTTGGATCAGCCGGGTGGCGCTGGACAGACTGGCGATGGCGCTGGTCTCGGTGATCTCGAAGCACAGCAGCTGCGGCGCGATGCCGTGCGCGCTCAGCTGCGCCTGCACAAAGTCCAGCAGCCCGTCGTCGTCGAGGCTGGGGCCTGACAGATTGATGGCGCAGGTGTCGATATGGCGCAGCGCGGCCGGATGCTCGGCCAGCGTGGCCAGCGTTCTGGCGATCACCCAGCGGTCGACGGTGGGCATGATGCCGTAGCGCTCTGCTGCGGGTATGAACGCGGCTGGCGAGATGATCTGGCCCTGCTCGTCGCGCAACCGCAGCAGCACCTCGAAATGCAGGCCGCGCTGGCCATCGGGCTGCAGCGGTGCAATGCTTTGTGCGTACAGGCAAAAGCGCTCCTGCTCCAGCGCCGTGCGTATGCGCGTGACCCATTCCATCTCGCTGACGTGGCGGGTGTATTCGCCGTCGTCGCTGCGGTAGACATAGATGCGGTTGCGGCCGCGCTCCTTGGCGCGGTAGCAGGCCATGTCGGCCATGCGCAGCAGGTCCTGGGCCGACTGGACCTCGCCGCCGATGTGGACCAGTCCAATGCTCAGTCCTGTGCGCAGCACCTGCTTGCCCCAGTGCACGTGCAGGGCTTCGGCAGCCTGGCGCAGCTTTTCGGCAATGCGCAGCGCGGGCTCGGGCGGACAGTTCTCCAGAAGAACGCCGAATTCGTCGCCGCCCAGGCGGGCCAGGGTGTCTGTCTCACGCAGGTTGTGCAGCAGCAGACGGCTGACCTCGCACAGCATTTCATCGCCCGCCGGATGGCCGCAGGTCTCGTTGATGAGCTTGAACTGGTCCAGATCCATGTACAGCAGGGCTGCGGGCCGCAGCCTGTGCTGGCCCTGGTTGAGCAGGCGCTGCAGGCGGCGCTCGAATTCCACGCGGTTCTCCAGCCCGGTCAGGCCGTCATGGCTGGCATGCCAGGAAAGCTGGTCCAGATACTGCTGCTCACGCGAGACATCCCTGAGCACGATCACCGCACCTGCCGGGCGCTCCCCGCCGCCGCTGATGGCCGAGCCCATGAGCTTGACCGGCACGATGCTGCGGTCATGGCGCCGCAGCCACCGCGTGTGCTCTTCGCGCAATTGCCGACCCGACAGCAGATGGGTCAGCAGGCTTTCCGCCGTCTGGGTGGTGTCGATGCTGTTGAAATGCAGGCCCTTGGCCAGGTGCCGTCCCTTGAGTTGCTGCTCGCTGCTGCCCAGCAGGCCCAGCGCGGCAGGGTTGGCATAGTCCACCACGCCCTGGGCGTCCGTGGTGATCACGGCATCGCCCAGCGATGCCAGCGTGGTCTGGGCCCTTTCCTTTTCGGTCAGCAGGTCGTTTTGCACCTGCTGGCGCTGCTGCAGCATGCGCCGCGTATGCCAGAGCGCCACCAGGATCAGCGCCACGCCCAGCATCAGGTGAATGCACTGCAGCCACATCACCATCTGCCGGGAGCTGCGACCCAGCGAGGCGCTGAACTGCTGGGTGGCGGGTGTGACGCCGGCGTTGATCTGCTCGATCTCGCGCTTCCAGGTGATGACGTCCTCGGCCCTCACGCTTCCCACGGTGTGGCGCTGCTCTATCTCCTGCGCCAGCCGGTCGAGCTGCTGCAGGTACTGGTCGCCCTGCTTCCAGTAACGATAGGGCTCCTCCAGCAGTTCGACATGGCGAAAAGTCTGCATCAGCCAGATCAGCGCGTCGGCATCGTCCGGGTGGTTGCCTCCCAGCAGAATGCCGGCGCGCGCGTCCTTGACCCTGGCCGGCACATCGTCCAGCGCCATGCGGGCCTGCCAGTCGCCTGCAGGAACGATCATGGCCTGCTCGAAGCGCGCCAGGTCGCGCGCCGAGCCGCTGTCCACATAGCGGCTCAGGGCGTAGATGGCATCCTTCTGTGCCTTGGACCACAGGCTTTCTCCGGCCACGAAGGCGCGCACCGCAGACACAAGGTAGAGGCTGCCGCTGGCCATGACCACCAGCACCACGACCACCAGCACCAGGGGCCAGATGCGCTGCACCAGCTGCAGTACCGGCACATGGGCTGGGGGCTGGCTTTGCATAGGCGGTGGACGGAAGGGGGACCCAGCGGCGGCCTTAGGCGCTGGCGCCGATGCGCTGCAGGCCAGGCGCTGAGTGGCTAGGTGGCTGACGCATCCCGGATAGCGGGGCGGTCGATGGATGTTCTCGAACCATGGGGCTGCCTCCAGATGAGCCGATTATGGGTGTTTCCAGATGTGTTCGGGTTGTCTGGTTGTATGCGCAGCTCTGATTTAAGAGGAGCAGGCTATCGCGGTAAAGAGGGTCGTCGGCAGCAGCATGTTCATACTCAGCGGGCAGCCGCGACCCAGGCGGCTTGTAGGTCGTGCGCAGATGCTGCCTTTCGGCATTCGCCTACAAGCGGCGCGAGGCCGCTGGCTGAGCGGCGAGCGGATGCAGGGGCAGGTCGTGGCGCTCGGCCAGGTCTGCCAGTTCGGCGCAGGACAGGGCAGCCAGGAAGGCTTCCAGGGCCGCATGCGTGGCCGGGTTGCGCATGCAGGCGATGCTGCCATCGCCCGGCACCGATGCTGCTGCGCACAGGCGTGCCGCGAAATGCGGCTCCAGTGCCGCCACGGCCACCGAACCGTCGGCGCAGGCATAGACGCGATAGCCTGCGTGTGCTCCGCCCACATCTCCGTCGGGCCGGGTCAGGCCCCAGTGCCAGGGCAGGGCCAGCCATTGCGCGGCCTGTGCCAGTCCTGTTTCCTGCAGGTTGCCGTGGCCGCTGCGCTGGCGCAGCAGCCAGGCCTTGAGCACGGCCTCGCTGGCCATCAGCGCGCCAGCCATGTCGGCAAACAGGCTGGGTGGCATGGCGCCGCCCTGCACCAGGCCGGCCTCCGCCTGATAGGTCAGGTCGTGGCCGGGCACATCGGCCAGCGCACCCGCACTGCCGACGATGCGCACCAGCGACAGCTGCGGATGGCGTTGCTGCAATGAAGCCCAGTCCAGCCCCAGCTTGGCCAGCGCGGCGGGGCGGAACGAGGTCAGCAGGATATCGGCGCTGTCCAGCGCCTTGTGCAGCGCGGCCTGTCCGTCCTCGGTCTTGAGCTGTGCCTGCCAGACCGCGATGCCCTGGTGCATGTCGGAATAGGCCTGCGGGCTGTAGAGCGCCATCGGGTCCGCGCCGGCAGGCCCTGGCTGCGCAGAGGGCGGCTCCAGCTTGCTGCACTGCGCGCCCATGGCCGCGCAGCGCATCAGGGCGGCGGGACCCGGCAGGTTCAGTGCCAGGCTCAGAATGCGTACGCCGGACAGGGGCAGCCCGTCTGCAGGCGAGGAGGTGAAGGGAGTGAGGCAGGCGTGATCTGGCATGGGAATGGAGCGTCTCGTTCTTCATTCGATGTTTCGGCTGCCCGCATGATCGCACCGGTACCCGCGCAGACCTGGCGCATACCGGACTGCCAGGATGCAAAAACCGCCCGCACAAAGAAAATGCCGCCAGGGCAGGGAGCGCTGGCGGCATGCCTTGTCACCCAGCGCAGGGCCAGGTGGCTGGGGTGGCGGTCAGACCACCTTGGCGATCGACTGGCAGACGTAGTCGATATTCTTGCTGTTGAGCGCGGCCACGCACATGCGGCCCGTGTCCGTGCCGTAGACGCCGAACTCGGTGCGCAGGCGCACCATCTGGTCCTTGCTCAGGCCGGAGTAGCTGAACATGCCGATCTGCGTGGTGATGAAGCTCATGTCCTGCTGGACGCCGGCAGCCTTCAGGCCATCCACCAGCTTCTGGCGCATGGCCTTGATGCGCACGCGCATCTCGCCCAGTTCCTTTTCCCACAGTGCGCGCAGCTCGGGGTTGTTCAGCACGGCCGCCACCACGGCGCCACCATGGGTGGGTGGGTTGGAATAGTTGGTGCGGATCACGATCTTGAGCTGGCTCAGCACGCGGGCCGCCTCTTCCTTGTCGTTGGCGACCACCGACAGTGCGCCCACGCGCTCGCCGTACAGGCTGAAGCTCTTGGAGAACGAGGTCGAGACGAAGATGTTCAGGCCGGCGGCCACGAACTTGCCGATCACGGCGCCGTCTTCGGCAATGCCGTGGCCAAAGCCCTGGTAGGCCATGTCAAGGAAGGCCACCAGGCCCTTGGCCTTGACAGCGGCAATCACCTGGTCCCACTGCTCGGCCGTGATGTCGTAGCCGGTCGGGTTGTGGCAGCAGGCGTGCAGCACCACGATGGTGCCAGGGGCCGCTGCGTTCAGGTCGGCCAGCATGCCTTCGAAGTTCACCTTGCGGTTGACGGAATCGTAGTAGGCATAGGTGCCCACCTCGAAACCGGCGTTCGTGAAGATGGCCTTGTGGTTTTCCCAGCTAGGGTCGGAGATCAGCACCTTGGCAGCGGGGCTGATCTTCTTGAGGAAGTCGGCGCCGATCTTCAGGCCGCCGGTGCCGCCGATGGCCTGCACCGTGGACACGCGGCCGGACTTGACGACGTCGGACTCGGCGCCGAACACCAGGCCCTTGACTGCGGCATCATAGGCAGCGATGCCGTCGATGGGCAGGTAGCCGCGGGCCGTGGGCTTGTCCATCATCGCCTTCTCGGCGGCCTGCACGCATTCGAGCAGGGGCAACTTGCCGTTGTCGTCGAAGTACACGCCCACGCCCAGATTCACCTTGCTGGGGTTGGTGTCGGCAGCGAACTGCTCGTTCAGACCCAGGATGGGGTCGCGGGGGGCCATTTCGACGGCGGTAAACAGAGACATGAAGCGTCCTTGGGATGTCTTGGGAGGTGGAAAAAACGCGGCTAGCCCCAAGCTGCGGTAGGCTTTCGGGTTAACCCATGAATTCTAGCGATCTCGCCGGCCGATACCCACTTTTGCGAACCCACGTCATGCACGAAGTCTCTGATTCCTCTCCAGCACCCGAGGCCTCCGGCCAGTTCGTGCATTTCGCGGACTCCCCCTTCGAGCTGTTCCAGCCCTATCCGCCGGCCGGCGATCAGCCCGCCGCCATTGAAAAGCTGGTCGAAGGCATCCAGGACGGCGAATCCTTCCAGACCCTGCTGGGCGTGACGGGCTCGGGCAAGACCTTCACCATGGCCAACGTGATCGCCCGCCTGGGTCGTCCGGCCATCGTCTTCGCACCCAACAAGACACTGGCCGCACAGCTGTACAGCGAGTTCCGCGAGTTCTTTCCCAAGAACTCCGTCGAGTACTTCGTCAGCTACTACGACTACTACCAGCCCGAGGCCTACGTGCCCCAGCGCGACCTTTTCATCGAAAAAGACAGCGCCATCAACGAGCACATCGAGCAGATGCGGCTTTCGTGCACCAAAAGTCTCATGGAGCGGCGCGACGTGGTCATCGTGGCCACGGTCTCGGCCATCTACGGCATCGGCGAACCCGAAAGCTACCACCGCATGATCATGACGCTGCGTACTGGCGACCGAATCAACCAGCGCGACGTCATCGCGCAGCTGATCCGCATGCAGTACCAGCGCAACGACCAGGACTTCAGCCGCGGCAAGTTCCGCGTGCGCGGCGACACCATCGATGTCTTCCCCGCCGAGCATTCCGAGCTGGCCATCCGCATCGAACTTTTCGACGACGAGGTTGAAAGCCTGCAGCTGTTCGACCCGCTCACGGGCCGCGTGCGCCAGAGCATTCCGCGCTTCACTGTCTACCCCAGCAGCCACTACGTCACGCCGCGCGACAAGGTGCTGGCCGCCGTGGAAACCATCAAGCTGGAACTGGCCGAGCGGCTCAAGCAACTGGTGGGTGACGGCAAGCTGGTCGAGGCCCAGCGCCTGGAGCAGCGCACGCGCTTCGACCTTGAAATGCTCACCGAGGTCGGCCACTGCAAGGGCATCGAGAACTACACGCGCCACCTCTCCGGCGCAGCCCCGGGCGAGCCCCCCAGCACATTGACCGACTACCTGCCCAGCGACGCGCTCATGTTCCTGGACGAGAGCCACCAGATGATCGGTCAGCTCAACGCCATGTACAGCGGCGATCGCTCGCGCAAGACCACGCTCGTGGAATACGGCTTTCGGCTGCCGTCGGCGCTGGACAACCGGCCGCTGAAATTCGAGGAATTCGAGCGGCGCATGCGCCAGGTCATCTTTGTCTCGGCCACGCCGGCAGACTACGAAAAAACCCACTCAGGTCAGATCGTGGACCAGGTTGTGCGCCCGACGGGGCTGATCGACCCCGAAATCGAAGTGCGCCCGGCCACCAACCAGGTGGATGACGTGCTGCAGGAAATCCGCCTGCGCGTCGAGCGCGGGGAGCGTGTTCTCATCACCACGCTCACCAAGCGCATGGCCGAGCAGCTCACCGACTACCTGAGCGAAAACGGGGTCAAGGTGCGCTATCTGCACTCCGACGTGGAGACGGTGGAGCGCGTGGAGATCATTCGTGACCTGCGTCTGGGCGTCTTCGACGTTCTCGTGGGCATCAACCTGCTGCGAGAGGGCTTGGACATCCCTGAAGTCTCGCTGGTCGCCATCCTCGATGCCGACAAGGAAGGCTTTCTTCGCGCCGAGCGAAGTCTCATCCAGACCATCGGCCGCGCAGCACGCAACCTGCACGGCAAGGCCATCCTCTACGCGGACAGGATCACGGAGTCGATGAAGAAGGCCATCGGCGAGACCGAGCGCCGCCGCGCCAAGCAAATGGCGTTCAACGAGGAAAACGGCATTGAACCCAAGCAGATTGTCAAGCGGGTGAAAGACCTGATTGATGGTGTCTACAGCGAAAAAAGCGGCAAGGAAGCGGAACGTCTGGAGGCCAATCAGCTCGAAAGAGCGCGTGTCGAGGACATGTCCGAAAAAGATGTGGCCAAGGAAATCAAGCGTCTGGAGAAGCAGATGCTCGAACATGCGCGCAGCCTGGAGTTCGAGCAGGCGGCGCGGGTGCGCGATCAGCTGGCACTGCTCAAGGAGCAACTGTTCGGAGGCTCTTCCGCGCAGGTTTCCTGAGGCGGTGCCTTGTCTGAAGCCTGTTGGCTCTTGTTACCCGACAAAATTGATGGGGAATGTGGTACACTCAGGGTCAACACTCAACAACAACAAAAACTTCGATGAAAAGAAGGGCTCTGAACCTTTTGAACAGGACGGAGTAAGGGCGGAGACTGTGCCCAACTCCAGTCAAATCGCTGGAGCGGGTGTTTCTGTAACGTACAAGCCTGACTGAAGGAGCTCGTAATGCGTCTCACCACCAAAGGCCGTTTTGCGGTCACTGCCATGATCGATCTGGCCCTGCGCCAGAACAATGGGCCTGTTACGCTGGCTGCCATCAGCCAGCGACAGCAGATTTCCCTGTCGTATCTCGAACAGCTGTTCGGCAAGCTGCGCCGCCATGAACTCGTCGAGTCCACCCGTGGACCCGGCGGCGGCTACACGCTGGCCCGCAAGGCTGGCGACATCACCGTGGCCGACATCATCGTTTCCGTTGACGAGCCCATTGACGCCACTCAATGCGGCGGCAAGGAAAATTGTCTGGGCGAAGCTGGCCGCTGCATGACGCATGAACTGTGGGCAGCATTGAATCAGCGCATGGTCGAGTTCCTCGATTCCGTGACGCTGCAAAAGCTCGTCGACGAACAATTGGCCAAGGGCATCCAGATCGAGGACAAGCCCGTAGTGCGTCGTGCGATTTCCACGGCTCCCGTGGTCAAGCCCATCCGCGTGAATGCACCGAACTCGGTATTCGCGCTGGGCAACGCCTTCGCCAAGTCCTGATCGACTTTTGACACCCTGAGGGCAGGGCGCCGCTGCGCATGGCTGTGTGGCGCGGTGCTGCCCGCCCGGATGGATTCACCGGAGTTCATCGCCTTCCCGATTTTTGCCAGCCGGAACTTTGATAAGAGCCAGTCATGGACATGACCCCGCATTTCCCCATCTATCTCGACTATGGCGCGACCACTCCCGTGGACCCTCGCGTGGTGGACGCCATGATTCCATGGTTGCGTGAGCACTTCGGCAACGCTGCATCGCGCAGCCATGCCTGGGGTTGGGAGGCCGAAGAGGCCATCGAGAAGGCCCGCGGCCAGGTGGCGGATCTGATTGGCGCGGATCCCCGTGAAATTGTGTGGACCAGTGGCGCGACCGAGTCCATCAATCTTGCCATCAAGGGTGCGGCGCACTTCTATCAAGGCAAGGGCAAGCATCTGATCACGCTCAAGACCGAGCACAAGGCCGTGCTCGACACCATGCGTGAACTCGAGCGCCAGGGGTTTGAAGTGACCTATATGGACGTGCAGCCTGATGGTCTGCTCGACATTGAGGCCTTCAAGGCCGCGCTGCGTCCCGATACCATCTTGGTGAGCGTGCTCTTCGTGAACAACGAAATCGGCGTCATCCAGGACATTCCCACGATTGGCGCGCTGTGCCGCGAGAAGGGCATCCTGTTCCATGTGGATGCCGCGCAGGCAACGGGCCGCGTGGAGATCGACATGTCCAAGCTGCCGGTGGACCTGATGAGCATGACCGCGCACAAGACCTATGGCCCCAAGGGCGTGGGTGCCCTGTATGTGCGCCGCAAGCCACGTGTGCGTCTGGAAGCTCAGATCCACGGTGGCGGCCATGAGCGCGGCATGCGCTCGGGCACGCTGCCTACGCACCAGATTGTCGGCATGGGCGAGGCCTTCCGCATCGCCAAGGAAGAGATGGTCGAGAGCAATGCCAAGGCCTATGCGCTGCAACAGCGCCTGCTCAACGGTTTGAAGGATCTGGAACAGGTCTTCATCAACGGCAGCATGGAGCACCGTGTGCCTCAGAACCTGAACATGAGCTTCAACTTCGTCGAAGGCGAGTCGCTCATCATGGGTATCAAGGGGCTGGCAGTGTCGTCGGGCTCCGCTTGCACTTCGGCCAGCCTGGAGCCCAGCTATGTGCTGCGTGCCCTCGGCCGCAGTGACGAGCTGGCGCACAGCAGCCTGCGCATGACCATCGGCCGTTTCACGACCGAGGAAGAAATCGACTACGCGATCAGCACCATCCGCACCAATGTGGTCAAGCTGCGCGAACTCAGCCCGCTGTGGGAGATGTACAAGGACGGCATCGACCTCAGCACCATCCAGTGGGCGGCGCACTGAGCGTCGGCCGGCACGCGAATCAAGTATTGAAGAGGTAGACATCATGGCTTATTCCGACAAAGTGGTAGACCACTATGAAAACCCCCGCAACGTGGGTTCGTTCGACAAGAGCGACGAATCGGTGGGCACCGGCATGGTCGGCGCGCCTGCCTGTGGCGACGTGATGAAGCTGCAGATCAAGGTCAACCCCGAAACCGGCGTCATTGAAGATGCCCGTTTCAAGACCTATGGCTGTGGTTCGGCAATCGCCTCGTCTTCGCTGGTGACCGAGTGGGTCAAGGGAAAGACGCTGGATGAAGCGGCTGCGCTGAAGAACAGCCAGATCGCCGAAGAACTGGCCCTGCCTCCCGTCAAGGTGCACTGCTCCATCCTGGCCGAAGACGCCATCAAGGCCGCAGTGGACGACTACCGTGCCAAGCGCACTGCGGTGGTGGCCGCCTGATATGGCGATCTCGCTGACCGAGTCCGCGGCCCGCCATGTGAGCCGCTACCTGTCGCGCCGCGGCAAGGGCATCGGCGTGCGCCTTGGGGTCAAGACCACGGGCTGCTCCGGCCTGGCCTACAAGCTGGAGTATGTGGACGAACAGTTGCCCGAGGATGTGATCTTCGAGGACCACGGCATCAAGGTGCTGGTCGACCCCAAGAGCCTGGCCTATATCGATGGCACGGAACTGGACTTCGTGCGTGAAGGCTTGAACGAAGGCTTCAAGTTCCACAACCCCAACGAGCGCGATCGCTGCGGCTGCGGCGAGAGCTTTCGCATCTGACCGGCATTTGCCGGGGGGGCCAGGCTCTGGTGGCCTGGCGGCATGCCCGGCAGGCCCTGACTTTTCTACTCCCTCAAGAGGCCGCCATCGCTTCGGTGCTGGCGGCTTTTTATCGACATGAACCTGCAATCGGACGATTTCGAGCTGTTTGCGCTACCGCGCCAATTTGCGCAGGAGCGCAGCACCATTGACGCGCGCTGGAAGGAGTTGCAGCGCGAGGCCCATCCTGACCGCTTTGCCTCCCAGGGCGCAGCTGCGCAGCGTGTGGCCATGCAATGGTCGGTACGCATCAACGAGGCCTATCAACGGCTGAAAGAGCCGCTCAGGCGAGCAGCCTATCTTTGCGAATTGCTGGGTGCACCCGTGCGTGCCGAGGACAACACCTCCATGCCCACCGCCTTTTTGATGCAGCAGATGGAATGGCGCGAGGCGCTGGACGATGCGCAGGACGAGGCCGCCTTGGACGCGCTGGACGGCGAAGTGTCGCAGGCCAGAAAGAGCATGCTGGCCGAATGCGGCCGCCAGCTCGATGAACTGCACGATGCCCAGGCGGCCGTGCAGCAGGTCAGAGCCCTCATGTTTGTTGCGCGATTTGCGCAGGACATAGAGCGTCGCCGCGATCAACTGGGACAATAGTCCGCGACCCGAACCTCCCACGAGAGTCCCTCATTCACAAGGCAGGCCGGCCGGCCCGGACCTGCAATTTCCCCGAGTATTTCCATGGCGCTTTTGCAGATTTCCGAACCCGGTCAGTCCCCCGATCCCCACCAGCGACGCATTGCCGTGGGTATCGACCTGGGCACCACCCATTCGCTGGTCGCCGCAGTCCGCAATGGCGTGGCCGAATGCCTGCCGGATGATCAGGGCCAGGTACTGCTGCCTTCCGTCGTGCGCTATCTGCCCCAGGGACGCCGCGAGATCGGCTACGCCGCGCAGGCGGCGCTGTCCACCGATGCGGGCAACACCATCGCCTCGGCCAAGCGCTTCATGGGCCGCACGCTGGCGGACATCGACGCGCCGGAGAAGCTGCCTTACCGCTTTGCTGAGCAAGAAGCCGGTCGTGGCGTGATCGGGATCGAGACCATCGATGGCACGAAGACCCCCGTGGAAGTCAGCGCCGAGATCCTGGCCACGCTGCGCTTTCGCGCCGAGGACACCTTCAACGACGACATCCATGGCGCGGTCATCACCGTGCCAGCCTACTTTGACGACGCGCAGCGCCAGGCCACCAAGGATGCGGCCAAGCTCGCCGGCATCAACCTGCTGCGCCTGATCAACGAGCCCACGGCTGCCGCCATTGCCTATGGCCTGGACAACGGCTCCGAAGGTGTTTACGCCGTCTACGATCTGGGTGGCGGCACTTTCGATATTTCGGTCCTGCGCCTGTCCCAGGGTGTGTTCGAGGTCGTCTCCACGGGGGGGGACTCGGCCTTGGGTGGCGATGACTACGATGCGGCACTGGCTGAGTGGGTGGCTCAGCAGACCGGCGTGGTTCCGCAGACCGCCGAGGACAAGGCCCGCTGGCGCATGGCGGCACGCCTTTGCAAGCAGGCATTGACGGATGCTCAGGCCGCCACGTTCACGGCAGAGCTGTCCACCGGCACTGTGCATTTCGATGTCAAGCGTGGCGACTTCGATGCGAGCACGGCCCATCTGACGGCTCGCTCGCTGGCGGCGGTGCGCCGCGCACTCAAGGACGCTGGCCTGACGCGCGACGAGGTGCAGGGCGTGGTCCTGGTCGGTGGTTCCACCCGCATGCCCCAGGTGCGTGAGGCAGTGGCCCAGTTCTTTGGCCGCGATCCTCTCGTCAACCTCAATCCCGATGAAGTCGTGGCGTTGGGCGCTGCCATTCAGGCCAATCAACTCGCGGGCAACAGTTCCAGCGGCGACATGCTGCTGCTGGATGTGATTCCCCTGTCGCTGGGTGTGGAGACCATGGGCGGTCTGGTGGAGCGCATCATCACGCGCAACGAGACCATTCCCACGGCCCGCGCTCAGGACTTCACCACCTACAAGGATGGGCAGACGGCCCTGGCCATTCATGTGGTGCAGGGTGAGCGCGATCTTGTGGCGGACTGCCGCAGCCTGGCGCGTTTCGAACTGCGCGGCATCCCGCCCATGGCAGCCGGCGCGGCGCGCATCCGCGTGACCTTCACCGTGGATGCCGACGGCCTGCTGTCGGTGGGTGCCAAGGAGCAGATCAGCGGCGTCGAGGCGCATATCCATGTCAAGCCCTCGTACGGCCTCTCGGACGACGAGGTTGCCCGCATGCTGCAGGACGGCTTTGCCACGGCCCAGCAGGACATTCAGGCGCGCGCGCTGGTGGAGGCGCGTGTCGATGCCGACCGCATGCTCATGGCCACGGAGAGCGCGCTGCAGGCCGATGGCGATGTGCTGGCTGCAGACCAGCGCGCAGCCATCGACGCTCTGGTCGATGCCCTGCGCGCCAGCGTGGGCTCCGAGGATGCCGCCGTCATCGAGGCCGCAACACAGGCGCTGGCCAAGGGCACGGAGTCCTTTGCCGCCGAGCGCATGAACCGCAGCATCCAGCAGGCCCTGGCCGGCAAGAGCGTGCAATCCCTTTCCTGATTTCTGATCCGAACGCAGATCCGCCATGCCCGTTATCAAAATACTTCCCCACGCCGAATACTGTCCTCAGGGTGCCGAAATCGAGGCGCCTGCCGGCACCTCCATCTGCGAGGCACTGCTGGACAACAACATCAAGATCGAGCACGCCTGCGACATGAGCTGTGCATGCACCACCTGCCACGTGGTGGTCAAGGCAGGCTACAACTCGTTGAACGAGGCCGAGGAAGAGGAAGAAGACCTGCTGGACCGCGCATGGGGCCTGCAGCCGCAGTCCCGCCTGTCCTGCCAGGCCATCCTGGCGCGCGAGGACGTGACCATCGAGATTCCCAAGTACTCGCTCAACCACGCCAAGGAAAACCACTGAGGACCCAGCACATGTCGCGTCAAATCATTCTCGACACGGAAACCACGGGCCTGTCCGCCGACAACGGCGACCGGCTCATCGAGCTGGGGTGCGTGGAGATGGTCAACCGCAAGCTGACCGGCAACAACCTGCATCTGTACTTCAATGCGGGGCGCGACAGCCATCCGGACGCGCTGCGCGTGCACGGCATCACCACCGAGTTCCTCAAGGACAAGCCTCGCTTCGAGCAAAAGGTCGATGAGATCTGGGAGTATCTGCAAGGCGCTGAACTCATCATTCACAACGCGCCTTTCGATCTGGGATTCCTGAACAAGGAGCTGGAGCTTGCCAACCGCCCGCCGATCAGGCAGTGCGTGAGCGGCGTCATCGACACCCTGGTCATGGCCAAGGAAATGTTCCCAGGCAAGCGCAACTCGCTGGACTCGCTGTGCGACCGTCTGGAAGTGGACAACTCCGGGCGCACGCTGCACGGCGCCTTGCTGGATGCGGAACTGCTGGCCGATGTCTACATCAACCTCACGCGAGGCCAGGAGGCCCTGCTGATGGTGGAGGAGCCGGCCCAGTCCGAGGGCGGCCTGGTGGTCGCGCAGGTCGATCTGCGCAGCTTCAGGCTGCGCGTGGTGAGCGCCAATGATCAGGAGCTGGCCGCGCACGAGGACGTGATGGTGCAGATGGATAAATCGAGCGGCGGCAAGACAATTTGGCGCAGCTTCGAAAATCAGTCCTAGAAGTTATGACATAATCTAAGTCTTGTCGCAGTAACGACATATGGGTGATTAGCTCAGCGGTAGAGCACTGCCTTCACACGGCAGGGGTCACATGTTCGATCCATGTATCACCCACCATTTTTTCCAGGGAAGCGGGCCTCACAGCCGGCTTCATGGGTGATTAGCTCAGCGGTAGAGCACTGCCTTCACACGGCAGGGGTCACATGTTCGATCCATGTATCACCCACCAGTTTTTTCCAAGGAAGCATGGCCTCGCAGCCATGCTTCACGGGTGATTAGCTCAGCGGTAGAGCACTGCCTTCACACGGCAGGGGTCACATGTTCGATCCATGTATCACCCACCAATTTTTTCCAAGGAAGCACGGCCTCGCAGCCGTGCTTCACGGGTGATTAGCTCAGCGGTAGAGCACTGCCTTCACACGGCAGGGGTCACATGTTCGATCCATGTATCACCCACCATTCAAGCCCTCCTGAAACTTGTTCAGGAGAGCTTTTCCGTTTTGGTTGCTCCCATTTGTTCCAGGTCCTGGATATTCCAGTGCAGCCCGGTGATCTGCGGCGTATTCGTATCTGGCGCGGTCTGATAATCAGTGGCTGAACGACGAAAGGGCAGGCAGGATGAGCGAGCAGGTCGATTGCGTGGTGGTGGGGGCGGGCGTCGTGGGGTTGGCCGTGGCCAGGGCCCTGGCGTTGCAGGGCAGGGAAGTCATGGTGCTGGAGGCAGCTGAAGCCATTGGTACGGGTACCAGTTCGCGCAACAGCGAGGTCATCCATGCCGGCATCTACTATCCCCAGGGTTCGCTGAAGGCCCGGTTTTGCGTCGAAGGCCGCCAGCGTCTCTATGCCTATTGCGAGGAACGCGGCGTTGCCCACCAGCGCTGCGGCAAGCTCATCGTGGCAACGGATGAGGCGCAGCGCGGCCAGCTCCAGGCCATTGCGCGCAAGGCCGAGGCCAATGGCGTCAATGACCTGCGCTGGCTGGATGGCCCCGAAGCACGGGCCTTGGAGCCTGCGCTGCAGTGTGTGGCGGCAATGCATTCGCCCAGCACCGGCATCATCGACAGCCACGGCCTGATGCTGGCTCTGCAGGGCGATCTCGAAAACGCAGGCGGCATGGTGGTCTGCCATGCCGAGGTGCAGGAGGCCGCCGCCACGTCTGGCGGCGTGTGGCTGCGCACCGCCGACGGCACGCAGCTGCAGGCGCGTAGCCTGGTCAATGCGGCAGGCCTGAATGCCCCGTTGCTGGCGGCGCGCCTGCAAGGCTTTCCGCAGCAGTTGGTTCCACGCGCCTTCTATGCCAAGGGCAACTATTTCACACTGTCCGGGCGCGCGCCGTTCTCGCGCCTCATCTATCCCGTGCCCGAGGCTGCAGGTCTGGGCGTTCATCTCACGCTGGACATGGGTGGACAGGCCAAGTTCGGCCCCGATGTGCAGTGGGTGGAAAGCGCAAGCGATCTGCAGGTCGATCCAGCGCGCGCCGACGCCTTCTATGCAGAGATCCGCCGGTACTGGCCGGCCCTGGCCGATGGCGCGCTGGTGCCCGGCTACGCTGGCATCCGTCCCAAGATCAGCGGTCCTGGCGAGGCGGCGGCAGACTTCACGATCCAGGGACCGCAGGTCCATGGCGTTGCGGGCGTGGTGCAGTTGCTGGGCATCGAATCGCCGGGTCTGACCAGCTGCCTGGCCATCGGCGCACATGTGGCGAAGTTGCTGGCCTGATGGTCTGCCGGTCCACGACACACGGCCACGGCAGGCCTTGTCTGACAAGGCTCAGGCCCCCTCGCTTCCCGGAAGCCAGGGAACAATTGGATAAGATGCTTGCATGTAACAAGGGCCTGCCCATGTTGCGTGACAGGTATCGGGCGACATGATTGCCTGCTCCCCGCTGTATTTGTTTTCACCTCAATAGAAAGGCTCATCATGACGAAGTCGATCACTGAAACCGTCTCCACCGCGCAAGCCGATCTTGAAAAACTGGTCAGCGACCTGCGTGGCCTGCTGTCTGCCAAGGAGCTGGATGCCGTGCCGGAAATCCACATGCTGCGCCAGCGCATCGATGACGGCATGTCCAATGTGCGTGACTCGGCTGTGCGCGCCGCGCAGGAAGCGGCCCGCCAAGCCAAGGATGCCGCCTATGCGGCGGATCGCTATGCCCACGACGAGCCGTGGCGTGTGGCTGGCGCAGCCCTGGCTGTGGGCGCCTTGCTGGGCTTCATGCTGGGCCGTCGCTGATCAACGGCATGCCTGACCAGAAAAGGATGCCTGTGAACTGGATTTCCCTTCTGGGTTTGGATGCCTGGGTGGCGCGCTGGCGTGCTGCCGTGATCGAGCTGGCCATTGCCGCCGAGGACCGTACCGACCTGGCTCGGCTTGAATGGGTCCAGCACAAGCGCAGCATGCAGACCGTGGTCGTGCTGCTGATTGCGCTGGCCGGACTCAGCGTCGTGGTCATGCTCATGCTGTCCGTGGCGGTGCTGGTGCAGTTCTGGGACACCGAGCACCGCGTGATGGTGGCCTGGCTGCTGTTTGGCGGCTGGCTGGCTATCCTTGCAATTGCCTTGTGGCAGTTGCTTGCGGCCGTACGACGCCTGGCACGCCCTTTCATCCTCACCCGCAACGAGCTGAGCCAGGACTGGCAGGCGCTGAAGAAGAGGCTGTAACCATGGTCAATGCTTCCAACGCTTCCCAATCCCGCGACGAGGTTGCGCCGCCTAGGCCCACGGGCCCCAATGCGGCGCTGTGGCCCACTTCCACCGTGGAGCAGCAGCAGGTGATGCAGCGCATTGCCCAGCAGCGCGAGCGCCTCAGGGCGCGCTCGGCGGCCGTGGCCCAGGCCCGGGCGCTGAGCCGTGCCGCCACACACGTGCGCCCGGATGCACCGCTGATCGAGCGCGTCGCAACGTTTGCGCGTCTGCACCCCGTGGCCGTGGGCGTGGCGGCTGCCGCTGCCTTGGTCATGGGGCCGCGCAAACTGATCCGCATCGGCACCACACTCATGCCTTTGCTGGCACGCCTTCAGCAGCGCAGGGGCTGAGATAAGGCCTTGCAAGGCTTCTTGCACAAAAAACGCCCGGCATGCCGGGCGTTTTCTTTGGTCAGCACGCGGATAACGCGGCAGTCAACGCAGTTGCGCGATGGCCCGTGCGGCCTCTGGTACCAGGCAGGGGCCCCGATAGATCAGGCCGCTGTAGATCTGGACCACATCGGCGCCCGCCCGGATCTTGCTGACCGCATCTTCGCCGCTGAGAATGCCTCCCACGCCGATGATGGGGTAGCGGCTTCCCAGCGCAGAGCGCAGTTGGCGGATGACCTGGTTGCTGGCCTCCAGCACCGGCGCGCCGGAAAGGCCGCCCGTTTCTTCGGCGTGGAGCAGGCCCTTGACGGCATCCCGGCTGATCGTGGTGTTGGTGGCAATCACGCCGTCCATGCCGTGGCGCTGCAGCGTGGTGGCGATGACGCCGACCTGCTCCTCATCCAGGTCGGGTGCGATCTTCACGAACACCGGCGCCCGCTTGCCGTGCTGCGTGGCCAGTCGCTCGCGCCGCTCGGCAATCGCTCCCAGCAAGGCATCCAGCGCTTCGTCGCTTTGCAGGGCACGCAGATTCTTGGTGTTGGGCGAGCTGATGTTCACCGTCACGTAGTCGGCATGCGGGTAGACGCCATCGAGCGCCTTGAGGTAGTCGCTGGTGGCTTCTTCGATGGGCGTGCTGGCGTTCTTGCCGATGTTCAGCCCCAGCAGCATGGGCTTGCCCATGGCGCGGGCCTGTGAGCGCTTGACGTTGCTCAGGAAGGCATCGAGGCCTTCGTTGTTGAAGCCCAGTCGGTTGATCAGTGCATTGCGTTCGGGGATGCGGAACATGCGCGGCTTGGGGTTGCCGGGCTGCGCGCGCGGAGTCACGGTGCCTACCTCGACGAAGCCGAAGCCCATGGCGGCCAGCGCATCGATACAGCGTGCGTTCTTGTCCAGACCTGCAGCCATGCCGACGCGATTGGGGAACCTGAGCCCGGCAAGCTCGACGGGATCACTCACCATGGGTTGGGCCCAGGCCTGCTGCAGGAGCGTGTTCTGCCCCTTTGCCATCAGGTTCATCGTGAGATCGTGGGCGGATTCGGGGTCCATGCCGAAGAGAAAGGGACGGGTCAGGGCGTAGGGGATCAAAGACATGGGGATAATCGAAGGATTACCTGGATTTTCCCTCATGACGACATCTGCTGCCTCTTTTTCCCAAGATGAACTCAAAGCCCTGGTCGGGCAAGCCGCTCTGGCCTACGTAGCGCCCGGCGAAATCGTCGGCGTCGGCACGGGCTCGACGGTCAACAAGTTCATCGATGCGCTGGCCACCATCAAGGACCAGATCCCTGGGGCCGTGTCCAGCTCCGTGGCCAGCACCGAGCGCCTGAAGGCGCTGGGCATCAAGGTGCTGGATGCCAACGAGGTGGACCGCCTGTCGGTATACATCGATGGCGCCGACGAGATCGACGGTCGGGGCTACATGGTCAAGGGAGGGGGCGCGGCACTGACGCGCGAGAAAATCGTTGCGGCGCTGGCCGAGCGCTTTGTCTGCATCGCCGATGCCTCCAAGCGCGTCGAGGTGCTGGGAGACTTTCCGCTGCCGGTGGAGGTGATTCCCATGGCTGCTGCCCAGATTGCCCGGCGTTTCGAGGCCAGGGGTGGCCGGGCCGAGATCCGCATGAAGGACGGCGCTCCTTTGGTGACGGACAACGGCCAGCACATTCTTGATGTGCGCGGCCTGAAGATTGCTGAGCCGCTGGCCTTTGAGTCCGAGGTCAACCAGTGGCCCGGCGTGGTCACCGTGGGCGTTTTTGCGCACCAGAAGGCATCGGTCTGCCTGCTGGGCACGCCTGAAGGCGTGCAGACGCTCGACTACTGAGGCAGGAAGCCGGTCCTGGCCTCTCGGCTGCTAGCCGATGCTCTCGAACACCGCAGCGCCTGCGGTCCAGACGAGCAGGGCCATGCCACCGAGACACAGCGCGCGCAATGAAGCTTGCGTGCGCTGTTTTTTGATGCGCTGAATGAGCCAGGTGACGGCCGCCAGCCCGGCGTAGATGGCAAAGAAGCCAGCCGTCGTCATGTAGTAGGCCAGGCGGTTGAGACCGTTGCCCAGGCCTCCGTCATGCATGAACCACAGCGTGATCAGGCAGGGCACCAGCACCAGGCAGGTTAGCCGCAACGGCTCTCGCCACGAAGGCCTTGCCACCAGTACCCACCCGATGAGCGCAGGCAGGCCCACAAGAATGCCCAGCCTGGCCAAGGTCCAGGCCACGTCGGACAGCATGGAATCCACGGCCGGGCTCCTGAGGGCGGCGGCAGTGTCTGCCTAGAAGCTCAGGCCTGCGGGGTTGTCGCTGGTGCGTGCACCAGGCGCGGGGGCGGGTATGGGGGCGCGCCTGTTTGCCTGCTCCTCGGCGGTGGGTGCTGCGGCGGGCGCTGATGCGGTCGGTGCGGCAGGCTTGGGTGTGGTCAGGGGCTGCGCGGGTGGCCGCTTGTACTGGGCAGGCAGCTGGGAGCTTGCGGGGTAGCCTGCGGCATCCAGGTACTGCGTCCATTCGCTGGAGGAGAAGCCGGTCAGAAACTGCTTGCCGATGGTGGCAAACGGCAGTCCGGTCTGCCCGCTGAGCTTGTTCAGGGCTGCCGCGTCCGCCTCGGTCTGCACCAGGCGCTCGGCATAGGGGATGCCCCGGGACTGCAGCAACTGACGAGCGCTATCGCAGGGCGTGCAATCGGACGAGGAGTACAGCGTCACTGGAAAGCGGCTCGCAATCTGGCGCAGCGCATAGGGCAGGCCTGCGTTGCTGTCCGGGGCGCCCGCCACTGCCTGGGCGGCGGGCGCTGCCTGCTGCTGTGCGCTTTGGGCGGGGCGGTCCGAGAAGGTGACTTTTCCGTCCGGCCCGACGATACGGTAGACCTGCTGCGCGGCGGCTGGCAGCGCGGCGGCAAGGCAGGCGAGGGCGAGGCATGGCATCAGGTGGCGCAGGGCGCCGTGGCCAAGGCTGGGAGAAGACTGCATGGACGATCTCGGTTTCGGAAGAAGGGTTTCGTGCCGGGGCGGCGACCACTCGCCGGATGGATGCCCGCACAGGAGTGCCTGCAAGCATAGCGTGCCATTCATCCTGGGCCATCTTCTGGAGTCGCAGGATGTGGCTGCGCGCATCCGGTGGAGTTGCCGGGCCAGGAAAAAGCGCCCCATCGGGGCGCTGCAGACCGGGTTGCCAGGCTCAGGCCTCGGCCATGCCCTGGTGGCGCAATAGCGCGTCCAGCTGGGGTTCGCGGCCACGGAAGGCCTTGAACGACTCCATCGCCGGGCGGGATCCGCCGGCTTCAAGAATGGCCTCGCGGTAGCGGCGGCCTGTCTCGGGGTTGGGGGTTCCATCGGCCAGCATGGTTTCCTCGAAGGCCGCATAGGCATCCGCCGAGAGGACTTCGGCCCACTTGTAGCTGTAGTAGCCCGCTGCGTAGCCGCCTGCAAAGATGTGGCTGAAGGTATGGGCCGAGCGGCTGTAGGCGGGCGAGGGCAGCACGGCCACTTCGGCGCGAACCTGGGCCAGCAGCGGCATGATGTCGGCCTTCGGATCGTGCCCGGTGTGCAGCAGCATGTCGAACAGCGAGAACTCGATCTGGCGCAGCGTCTGCATGCCCGACTGGAAGTTCTTGGCCGCGATCATCTTGTCGTACAGTGCGCGCGGCAGTGGCTCGCCCGTGTCCACGTGGGCGGTCATGTGCTTAAGCACTTCCCACTCCCAGCAGAAGTTTTCCATGAACTGGCTCGGCAGTTCCACCGCGTCCCATTCCACGCCCGCGATGCCCGAGACATCGCGCTCGTTGACCTGGGTCAGCATGTGGTGCAGGCCATGGCCTGTCTCATGGAACAGCGTGATCACGTCATCGTGCGTGAGCAGGGCCGGCTTGCCGTCAACGCCGGTGGCAAAGTTGCAGACCAGGTGCGCGACCGGCGTCTGCAGCTTGTGGCTGTCGGGGCGCAGCCAGCGGGTGCGTACATCGTCCATCCAGGCGCCGCCGCGCTTGCCCGAACGTGCGGGCTGGTCCAGGTAGAACTGGCCGACCAGTTGGGGGCCTTGCGGCGTGCTGCGCTCGATGCGATAGAACTCGACAGCGGGATGCCACACCGGCGCCACGTCGCGGCGGATGGCCACGTCGAACAGCGTCTCCACGATCTTGAACAGGCCGGCCAGCACCTTGGGGGCGGGGAAGTATTGCTTGACCTCTTGCTCGCTGAAGGCATAGCGCGCTTCCTTGAGCTTTTCCGAGATATAGGCCCAGTCCCAGGGCTGGGGATCGGCCAGGCCAAGTTCCTTGCGTGCAAAGCTGCGCAGGTCGGCGACATCCTTTTCGGCATAGGGGCGGGCGCGGTGCGCGAGGTCACGCAGGAAGTCGATCACCTGCTGCGGAGAATGCGCCATCTTGGGAACCAGCGAGATCTCGCCGAAGTTGCGGTAGCCCAGCAGCTGCGCCTCTTCCTTGCGCAGGGCAAGTATTTCGGAAATGTTGGCCGTGTTGTCGAAGCGGCGGGCATCGCCCTCTGCCTGGTCGGAGGCGCGTGTCACATAGGCGCGGTAGAGCTTCTCGCGCAGCGCGCTGCTGGTGGCGAACTGCATCACGGGCAGGTAGCAGGGCATCTTCAGCGTGAGCTTGAAACCTTGCTTGCCTTCGGCTTCGGCGGCGGCACGGGCGGCCTGGCACACGTCCTGGGGCACACCGTCCAACTCATCGGCCGTGGCGTAGTAGGCAAAGGCATCGGTGGCATCCAGCGCGTTCTCGCTGAACTTCTGCGTGAGTTCGGCCGAGCGTTCCTGAATCTTGGCAAAGCGCAGCTTGGCTTCACCCTGCAGCTCCGCGCCAGACAGCACGAAATTGCGCATGGCATGGTCCCATGCGGCGCGCTGCTCCACGTTGAGCGTGGCAGGGTCGATGGCCTTGTACTTGGCGTACAGCCGCTCGTCGGCGCCCAGGCGCGTCCAGAACTCGGTGACCTTGGGCAGGGATTCGTTGTAGGCAGCGCGCAGCTCGGGTGTGTCGGCCACGCTGTTGAGGTGGCTGACGGCGCCCCAGGCGGTTCCCAGCTTCTCGGTGGCGACATCGAGCACGGCGGAGATCGAATCCCAGCGCGCGGGGAAGTCAGGTGCCGTGACGGTCTCCAGGGCCTCGCAGGCCCCGGTCAGAAGATGGTCGATGGCCGGGCCGACGTCGGCGGGGCGGATGCGATCGAACAGGGGCAGGTCGGAGGATTCGAGGAGGGGATTGCTCATGCGTGTCAGATGCCGTCGGGTGCATTGAAATCAAGCGGCTCCCCGGGGAGCCGCCCGATGCTTGTCAGCTCCTGGTCAGCCGGCGGCGCGCTCGGCCGCCTCCATGGTGTTGACCAGCAGCATGGTAATCGTCATGGGGCCGACGCCGCCCGGCACGGGGGTGATGAAGCCGGCTACTTCCTTGACGCCGTCAAAGTCCACGTCGCCGCAGAGCTTGCCTTCGTCGTTGCGGTTCATGCCCACGTCGATGACCACGGCGCCAGGCTTGCACATGTCTGCGGTCAGCACATTGCGCTTGCCCACGGCGGCGACCACGATGTCGGCCTGGCGCGTCATGGCGGCCAGGTCCGCCGTGCCGCTGTGGCAGATGGTGACGGTGGCATTGGCGGCCAGCAGCATCATGGCCATGGGCTTGCCGACGATGTTGGAGCGGCCGATGACCACGGCGTGCTTGCCGCGCAGGTCCTTCATGCCGATGGATTCGAGCATCTTCATGCAGCCATAGGGCGTGCACGCCTTGAAGCCGACTTCGCCCACCATCAGCGCGCCGGCGCTGGCCACGTGAAAGCCATCCACATCCTTGAGCGGCGAGATGGTCTCGATGACCTTGTGGTCGTCGATGTGGGCGGGCAGCGGCAGCTGGACCAGGATGCCGTGGATGTCGGGGTCGTTGTTCAGCGCCTCGACGCGGGCCAGCAGTTCGGCTTCTGTCATCGAGGCGTCGTACTTCTCCAGCACGGAATGAAAGCCTGCGTCCTCGCAGGCCTTGACCTTGTTGCGCACATAGACCTGGGAGGCCGGGTTGTCGCCGACCAGGACCACGGCCAGGCCGGGCGTGGTCCCTCGGGCCTTCAGGGCAGTGGCGCGCTGTGCGACTTCGGCACGCAGTTGGCGGGAGAGGGCGTTGCCGTCGATGAGTTGGGCTGTCATTGCAGTGGATACCAAAATAAAAATGCTGCTAGGGCTTGTTGGTCAAGCGCTAGCAGCCCTTTGAAAAAAGCAGGGGATGGCGTCGGTGCTTATCCTGCGACGGCCGCCTTGGCCGCCGCAGCGGTCTGGCCCTGGCCCAGGGCGATCTTGAGCAGGTCGGCCACGGTGTTGGCGTTGAGCTTTTCCATGATGTTGGCGCGGTGCGCCTCCACGGTCTTGATGCTGATGCCCAGATCGTCGGCGATCTGCTTGTTCAGGCGGCCGGCGACGATGCGCTCGAGCACCTGGGCTTCGCGGCTGGTCAGCTTGGCCAGCAGGGCGTCGCGGCTGGCGGCCTGCTGGTGGCCGGCAAAGGCTTCGCGGGCATGGTCCAGCATGCGCTCGACCAGGTTCAGTAGTTCTTCCTCGTTGAACGGCTTCTGGATGAAGTCCAGTGCGCCCTTCTTCATGGTGTTCACCGCCATGGGCACGTCGCCGTGGCCGGTGATGAAGACGATGGGCAGGGGAGACTTGCGTTCGATCAGTCGGTCCTGCAGTTCCAGGCCGGTCATGCCGCCCATGCGGATGTC
Organism: Delftia sp. PX-1; assembly: GCF_055797465.1. Lineage (NCBI taxonomy): Bacteria > Pseudomonadati > Pseudomonadota > Betaproteobacteria > Burkholderiales > Comamonadaceae > Delftia > Delftia sp. PX-1. The sequence goes on along the minus strand of NZ_CP184763.1, from coordinate 4,081,200 downwards.
GACGATGAGGCAGGCGATTTCGCGTGGGTCGTAGCGCGAGAGGAAGGTCTCGGCCGAGTCGAAGCAGCGCACACGATAGTCCTTGCCCTCCAACAACCATTGCAGCGAATCACGAACCGCTTCGTCGTCATCAACTACGTACACAGTGCCTTTTTTGGGGATCAAGCTCATGCAATCGTCCTTGTTGTGGGTTCAATGGTCGCTGCCGGCGTTGTCGCGTCGCCCGGCGGGGCCAGCGGCAGCCAGAATGAAAATCGGCAGCCGACAACCTCGGAACCATTGTAGAGGTTCTCGGCACGCATACGGCCCTGGTGGGACTCGACAATGCTGCGGCACAGATTCAGGCCCATGCCCATGCCTTCGCTCTTGGTGGTGAAGAAGGCCTCGAAGAGGCGCTCCAGCACCTCGGGCGGCAAGCCCTTGCCGGTGTCCTGCACGTTGAATTCGATGACGCGCTGGTCCTCGATGGTGCGCGGCACCACGCGCAGTTCCACGTTGCGCTGGTGGCTGGGTCGGCCCGATTGCTCGATGGATTCGGCGCCGTTCTTCATGAGGTTGACCAGCACCTGCTCGATGAGGATGGTGTCGGCCATGATGGCCGGCATGCGCTCGGCCACGTGGTAGGTCAGCTGTACGTTGCGGCGGCGCAGCTCGATGCCGGCCAGCTCCACCGCCTCGCTGACCATGTCGGTGACCTGGGCCAGGGTGCGGTTGGGTTCGCTGCGCTTGACGAAGGAGCGTATGCGCAAAATGATCTGGCCCGCGCGCTGCGCCTGGTGGGCGGTCTTCTCCAGCGCGAACTTCATCTGCTCCTCGGTCAGCGTGCCTTTTTCGAGGCGCGTGAGCATGCCGCTGCAGTAGTTGCTGATGGCGGTCAGCGGCTGGTTGAGTTCGTGGGCCACGCTGGAGGCCATCTCGCCCATGGTGATCAGGCGGCTGACGGACTGGGCGTGCTCGGCCTGGCGATCGGCCTGCTCCTCGGCCAGGCGGCGCGGCGTGATGTCGGTGGCGATCACCATCTGCGCCAGGCGTCCGTCCACCCAGCTCAGGTAGCGCGAGCGCACTTCCAGCCACTTGCCCAGTTCGGGCAGATAGATCTCGGCGTTCTCGCTGCGTGCGCTGGTCAGCGAGTCGGTGGGCAGGCCCATCAGGCCATCCTCATCGTCCATGCCCTGCGGCTGAGAGCGCACGGGCAGCACGCCGGCCTGGGCGACGAGCTGCAGATGGCCATCGGTCTGCGAGCCGAACCATTGCCGGTACAGCTTGTTGGCGAACAGCAGCTCGGCGCTGCCAAGCGGGGCGACGGACACCGAGGCGTCCAGCGCCTCCAGCACGATGGTGAAGCGCTCGTAGGAGGCCGACAACTGCTCGCGGATGCGGTTGGGCTCGGTGATGTCGGTCATGGACGACATCCAGCCCGTGTGCTGGCCGTGGGCGTCGATCAGCGGCGAGACATACAGGCGCGCGTCGAACTGCGTGCCGTTCTTGCGCTGCACGCGCACCTGAAAGCCCCCGACGATGGTCTTGCCCGACAGCTCCTCGCGCAGCTTGGAGTGCAGGTTGTCGTAGTCGTTGTCGGGCCAGTAGGAATAGGGCGGCATCTGGCCGACGAGTTCGGATTCGCTCCATCCCGTCATCTGGCAGAAGGCGGCGTTCACGTAGGTGATGCGGCCTTGCAGGTCCAGCGCGCGCATGCCGGTGAGCACCGAGTTCTCCATGGCGCGGCGGAAATTGGTTTCGGCAACCAGGGCTTCCTGCGCGCGCTGGCGGCGTCGCGTGTGGCGCCAGGTGGCCAGCAGCAGCCATGCCGTCATCGCGCTGAGCGTGCCCACCAGCCAGAACAGGCCGCTGCCCACCACGCCCAGCGAGGTGCGGTAGGCCTGTGCGCGCAGCACCAGACTGTTGCCCACGGGGGCGACCGGAGCCTCGTCCTCATTGGCCACCGTGCGCCAGCGCAGCAGGTCGGTGGCATTTTGCTTGCGCGGCGTCAGCGGTGTGCCGGCCAGAACCTGGCCCCGGCTGTCGAGCATGGTCATGGCATAGCGGGCCATGATTTCGGTGGGCGTGCCGTAGCGCAGCAGGCTGTCCACGGAATACTCGCCCAGCAGCTCGCCGATGTAGCGGCCGTCCTGCGCCAGCGGCACATGCAGCTGCAGCAGCGGCGCGGCCTCGCCCTTGTGGGCCAGGCCTTGCACATAGATGGGCTGCTGCATCTCGCGCGCGAGCTGGTAGGCCTCCAGGGCGTCACCGGCGCGCAGGACCTCGCGGGGGATGCGCAACTGGTCGCTGCTCACGGTGGGGGCGGACTGGCTGGCCAGAATGCGGCGTTGGGAGTCGATCCAGGTGATGGACTGCAGTTCGGGATACTGGCTGATGAGCGCTTCGGCGCGGCTGGCGAAATCGGACTCGGCCAGATCGTGGTTGCTGATGTCGCGCGCCATGCGCATCAGTTGCTCCTGGCGCTCCAGCAGGCGCAGGCGCACGCGCTGCTGGGCATATTCCACGTCGCGGTGCAACGCTTCCTTCTCGCGGTCGATCTCCTCCATGCGCAGATACCAGAACGACGCGACGATGGCGGCCATGAACATCAGTACGGCGGCCAGCGGGGCGAGTGCCGCAAAGCGGTCCTGGCGCGTGGGGGAAAGACTGCGCCACCAGCTGCGCCACCAGCGCACTGGCGCGGCCACGCCTGCCATGGGGGCAGGGCTGTGCGTGCCGTGCTCGGAAGGGGAGGATTGCATGCGCCCAGTGTAGGGGAGAGTCTGACTGTTTTTAAGGAGTATTGGAGTCGCCACGCAGGCGCTTCGGCGACGTTCTTTGGGGTCTTCACTGTATGTGCGTTTGCAGCAAAATTTCAAATTATGAAATCAAAAAGCACCATTTGAAATTCGAAAAAAGTATGCGACACTCGCCGAGCATTGAGGCAGTGAATCGGTATCTTCAAGTTCGCCAGACAGGGTCTGTGCCGCGCAAGGCGTGGTGAACTACCCGCCTGCGATGGCGCGCTGCGCCGCTCACTGGTTCGACCCCAAGACGCTACCTTCTGCAAGGAGACATTCCCATGACAGCTCAGACTGACCCGCAAGGCAATGCAGGCGTTCCCGCCGGCCTGGACCAACAAGAATCGCGCGAATGGATGGACGCACTGTCGGCCGTCATCGACCGTGAAGGCGCCGAATATGCGCACAAGCTGATCGAGGACCTGCTCGAACATGCACGCCAGAACAGCGTGGACATGCCCTTCTCGGCCAACACCGGCTACGTGAACACCATCGAGGCCTCGCAGGAAGCGCGCTGTCCCGGCAACCTGGAAATCGAAGGCCGCCTGCGCGCCTACATGCGCTGGAACGCCATGGCCATGGTGGTCAAGGCCAACCGCCTGCACCCACCCGAAGGCGGTGACCTGGGTGGCCACATCGGCTCCTTCGCTTCGCTGGCCAACATGTTTGCGGCCGGCTTCAACCACTTCTGGCACGCCGAAAACGAAAACCACGGTGGCGACTGCCTGTACATCCAGGGCCACGTCTCGCCCGGCATCTATGCCCGCGCCTATCTGGAAGGCCGCATCTCCGAAGAGCAGCTGCTGAACTTCCGCCAGGAAGTGGACGGCAAGGGCCTGTCCAGCTACCCGCACCCCAAGCTGATGCCCGAGTTCTGGCAGTTCCCCACGGTGTCCATGGGCCTGGGCCCGCTGATGGCCATCTACCAGGCGCGCTTCCTCAAGTACCTGCACGCCCGCGGCATTGCCGACACCGAAAACCGCAAGGTCTGGGTCTTCTGCGGCGACGGGGAAATGGACGAGGTCGAGTCGCTGGGTGCGATCTCCCTGGCCGCCCGCGAAAAGCTGGACAACCTGATCTTCGTGATCAACTGCAACCTGCAGCGCCTGGACGGTCCGGTGCGCGGCAACGGCAAGATCATCCAGGAACTCGAGGGCGAGTTCCGCGGCTCCGGCTGGAACGTCATCAAGCTGCTGTGGGGCAAGGGCTGGGACGAGCTGCTGGCCAAGGACAAGGACGGCGTGCTCAAGAAGATCATGGCCGAGTGCAACGACGGCGACTACCAGTCGTTCAAGGCCAATGACGGCGCCTACGTGCGCAAGAACTTCTTCGGCCGCGATCCGCGCGCGCTGAAGATGGTCGAGCACATGAGCGACGACGAGATCTGGAACCTGCGCCGCGGCGGCCACGATTCGCAGAAGGTCTATGCGGCCTTCCATGCGGCCAATTCGCACAAGGGCCAGCCCACCGTGCTGCTGGTCAAGACCGTCAAGGGCTTCGGCATGGGCAAGATCGGTGAAGGCAAGAACACCGTTCACCAGACCAAGAAGCTGGGCGACGAGGACATCAAGGCCTTCCGCGACCGCTTCAACATCCCGATTCCCGACAGCCAGATCGCCGACCTGCCTTTCTACAAGCCGGCTGACGACACGCCGGAAATGCGCTACCTGCACGAGCGCCGCAAGGCCCTGGGCGGCTACCTGCCGCACCGCCGCGTCAAGGCCAGCGAGCAGTTCACGGCGCCTGCGCTGGACACCTTCAAGGCCATCCTCGAAGCCACGCCCGAAGGCCGTGAGATCTCGACCACGCAGGCCTATGTGCGTTTCCTGACGCAGCTGCTGCGCGACAAGGAAATCGGCCCGCGTGTCGTGCCCATCCTGGTGGACGAGGCGCGTACCTTCGGCATGGAAGGCCTGTTCCGCCAGATCGGCATCTACAACCCCGCTGGACAGCAGTACACCCCGGTCGACAAGGACCAGGTGATGTACTACCGCGAGGACAAGGCCGGCCAGATCCTGCAGGAAGGCATCAACGAAGCCGGCGGCATGAGCAGCTGGATCGCGGCAGCCACGAGCTACAGCACGAGCAACCGGATCATGATCCCGTTCTATGTGTACTACTCGATGTTCGGCTTCCAGCGCATCGGTGACCTGGCCTGGGCGGCCGGCGACATGCAGGCGCGCGGCTTCCTGCTGGGCGGCACCTCGGGCCGCACCACGCTGAACGGCGAAGGCCTGCAGCACGAAGACGGCCACAGCCACATCCTGGCCAACACCATTCCCAACTGCGTGAGCTACGACCCGACCTTCGCCCACGAAGTCGCCGTGATCATGCAGGACGGCCTGCGCCGCATGGTGCAGGAGCAGGAAAACGTCTTCTACTACATCACGCTGCTCAACGAGAACTACGCCATGCCCGGCCTCACGCCCGGCACCGAGCAGCAGATCATCAAGGGCATGTACCTGTGCAAGCCCGGCCAGAAGGTGCCGGAAAGCGGCCTGCGCGTGCAGCTGCTGGGATCGGGCACCATCCTGCGCGAATCCTTCTTCGCCCAGGAACTGCTGCTGGCCGACTGGGGCATTGCCGCCGACGTGTGGAGCTGCCCCAGCTTCAACGAACTCACCCGCGACGGCCAGGAAGCCGACCGCTGGAACCTGCTGCATCCGCTGGAAACGCAGAAGGTGCCCTTCGTCACGCAGCAGCTGCAGTCGCACAATGGTCCGGTGATCGCATCCACCGACTACATGAAGGCCTACGCCGAGCAGATCCGCCCCTACATGCCCAAGGGCCGCACCTACAAGGTGCTGGGCACCGACGGCTTCGGCCGTTCGGACTTCCGCCGCAAGCTGCGCGAGCACTTCGAGGTGGACCGCCACTACATCGTGGTCGCCGCACTGCGCGCGCTGGCCGAAGAAGGCAAGATCAACGCCACCACCGTGGCCGAGGCGATCGCCAAGTACGGCATCAAGGCCGACAAGATCAACCCGCTGCACGCCTGAGTAAGAACGGGAGACACCTATGGCATTGGTAGACATTCAAGTTCCGGACATCGGCGATTTCGATGAAGTCGGTGTGATCGAAGTGCTGGTCAAGGCCGGCGACCAGATCAAGGCCGAGCAATCGCTGATCACCGTCGAGTCCGACAAGGCATCGATGGAGATTCCGTCCAGCCACGCCGGCGTGCTCAAGGAGCTGCGCGTGAACCTGGGCGACAAGGTCAAGCAAGGCAGCATCATTGCCGTGATCGAGACCGCAGACGCTGCGGCACCGGCACCGGCAGCTGCTGCCCCGGCTCCCGTGGCTGCGCCTGCATCTGCTGCGCCTGCATCTGCGCCTGCGCCGGCCGCTGCTCCCGCTGCCGCGCCTGCGGCCTCGGGCGCCGCCACGCAGATCGATATCAAGATTCCCGACATCGGCGACTTCAAGGACGTGGCCGTGATCGAGATGCTGGTCAAGGTCGGCGACACCGTGACGGCAGAGCAATCGCTGTTCACTGTCGAATCCGACAAGGCCTCGATGGAGATCCCCTCGCCCGCAGCGGGCACCATCACGGCGCTGACGCTCAAGATCGGCGACACGGTCAATGTGGGCGACGTGGTCGGCCAGATGAGCGTGCAGGGCGCTGCCGCGCCTGCAGCCCAGGCTGCGGCCCCGGCACCTGCTGCTGCAGCCCCTGCACCGGCAACTGCTGCCCCGGCCGCTGCAGCTCCGGTGGCTGCCGCTGCAGCATCGGCTCCTGCCGCTGCACCTGCACACAACCCCACCGTGGCGCCCACCGGCAAGCTGCCCCATGCATCGCCCTCCGTGCGCAAGTTCGCCCGCGAACTGGGTGTGCCGCTGGACGAGGTCAAGGGCTCGGGCAACAAGGGCCGCATCACGGCCGACGACATCCAGGCTTTCACCAAGTCCGTCATGGCCGGTGCCGTGCAGACCAAGGCCCAGGCTGCGGCGGCTCCCAAGGGCGGCTCCGGCGGCGGCGCCGGCCTGGACCTGCTGCCCTGGCCCAAGGTGGACTTCGCCAAGTTCGGCCCGGTCGAGCGCAAGGACCTGTCGCGCATCAAGAAGATCAGCGGCGCCAACCTGTCGCGCAACTGGGTCATGATCCCCCACGTCACCAACAACGACGAGGCCGACATCACCGACCTGGAAGCTTTCCGCGTCTCCACCAACAAGGAGAACGAGAAGAGCGGCGTCAAGGTGACCATGCTGGCCTTCGTGATCAAGGCGGTGGTCGCGGCGCTCAAGAAGTTCCCGGAGTTCAACGCCTCGCTGGACGGCGACACCCTGGTCTACAAGCAGTACTTCCACATCGGCTTCGCGGCAGACACGCCCAATGGCCTGGTGGTGCCCGTGCTGCGCGATGCCGACAAGAAGGGCATCCTGCAGATCAGCCAGGAAATGGGCGAGCTGGCCAAGAAGGCCCGCGACGGCAAGCTCGGCGCTGCCGACATGCAGGGCGGCTGCTTCTCGATCTCGTCGCTGGGCGGCATCGGCGGCACGAACTTCACCCCCATCATCAACGCCCCGGAAGTGGCCATCCTCGGCCTGTCCAAGGGCCAGATGAAGCCCGTGTGGGACGGCAAGCAGTTCGTGCCGCGCCTGACGCTGCCGCTGTCGCTGTCCTATGACCACCGCGTCATCGACGGTGCCTCGGCCGCGCGCTTCAACGCCTACCTGGGTCAGGTGCTGGCGGACTACCGCCGCATCCTGCTGTAAACGGAGGCCCGACACATGGCAATCATCGACATCAAGGTGCCCGACATCGGCGACTTCGCCGAAGTGGGCGTGATCGAACTGCTGGTCCAGCCCGGTGACACCGTCGCCAAGGATCAGTCTCTGATCACCGTGGAGTCCGACAAGGCCTCCATGGAGATTCCTTCCAGCCATGCCGGCGTGGTCAAGGAACTCAAGGTGCAGCTCGGCGACAAGGTCGCCGAGGGCTCCGTGGTCCTGACGCTGGAGGCTGCCGGCGAGGCGGCCACTGCGCCCCAGGCTGCCGCTGCGGCTCCTGCAGCCGCCAGCGCCGCGGCACCTGCCGTGCCGGCTCCAGCGGCCCCGGTCCCCGCTCCTGCGGCAGCAAGCTACGCTGGTGGCGCGGCCGACTATGACTGCGACGTGGTCGTGCTCGGCGGTGGCCCTGGCGGCTACTCTGCCGCCTTCCGCGCAGCCGACCTGGGCCTGAACGTGGTCATCGTCGAGCGCTACAAGACCCTCGGCGGCGTCTGCCTGAACGTGGGCTGCATTCCCTCGAAGGCGCTGCTGCACGTGGCGGCCGTCGTGGACGAGGTCAAGCACCTGGAAGTGGCAGGCGTCAAGTTCGGCGCGCCCGAGGTCAACATCGACCAGTTGCGCGGACACAAGGACAAGGTCATCGGCAAGCTGACCGGCGGCCTGGGCCAGATGGCCAAGATGCGCAAGGTCACCGTGGTGCGCGGCTACGGCAACTTCGTCGGTGCCAATCACCTTGAGGTGGAAGAGACCACGGGCGACGGCCAGGAAAAGACCGGCAGCAAGAAGATCGTGCAGTTCAAGCGCGCCATCATTGCCGCCGGCAGCCAGGCCGTGCACCTGCCCTTCATGCCCAAGGACCCGCGTGTGGTGGACTCCACCGGCGCGCTGGACCTGGCCAGCGTGCCCAAACGCATGCTGATCCTGGGTGGCGGCATCATCGGCCTGGAAATGGGCACCGTCTACTCCACGCTGGGCGCACGCCTGGACGTGGTGGAGATGATGGACGGCCTCATGCAGGGCGCCGACCGCGACCTGGTCAAGGTCTGGCAGAAGATGAACGCGCCGCGCTTCGACAACATCATGGTCAACACCAAGACCGTGGGTGCCGAAGCCACGCCCGAAGGCATCAAGGTCAGCTTCGCGCCCGCCAAGGACGGCATCACCGTGCCCGAGCCTCAGGTCTACGACCTGGTGCTGCAGGCCGTGGGCCGCACGCCCAACGGCAAGAAGATCGCCGCCGAGAAGGCCGGCGTGGCCGTCACGGACCGCGGTTTCATCGAAGTCGACATCCAGATGCGCACCAACGTGCCCCACATCTTCGCCATCGGCGACGTGGTGGGCCAGCCCATGCTGGCGCACAAGGCCGTGCACGAGGCCCATGTGGCCGCCGAAGTCATCGCCGGTGAACTGCAGGGCAACAAGGAGCTGGCCGCCAGCGCCTTCAATGCCCGCGTGATCCCCAGCGTGGCCTACACCGACCCGGAAGTGGCGTGGGTGGGCCTGACCGAGGACCAGGCCAAGGCCCAGGGCATCAAGGTCAAGAAGGGGGTCTTCCCCTGGACGGCATCGGGCCGCGCCATTGCCAATGGCCGCGACGAAGGCGTCACCAAGCTGCTGTTCGACGACAGCCCCGAGGCGCATGGCCATGGCCGCATCCTGGGCGGTGGCATCGTCGGCACGCATGCGGGCGACATGATCGGCGAGATCGCGCTGGCCATTGAAATGGGTGCCGACGCCGTGGACATCGGCAAGACCATCCATCCTCACCCCACGCTGGGCGAGAGCCTGGGCATGGCGGCCGAGGTGGCGCACGGCTCCTGCACGGACCTGCCGCCGCAGCGCAAGTAAGCGCAACGCCCGGCCTTCGGAACGGGCAAGGACACAAAGGCAGCTTCGGCTGCCTTTGTGCTTTGGGGGGTAGTACGGTTCGCAGGCCGGCTCAGGCCTGGGAGCGCAGCCACTGCAGTAACTGCGCGTGCACGCCATTCGGTGCAGGCGGGGCAGGGGACAGCAGGCAATAGCGCGATCCATCCTCCACAAAGCCCATGGGCGCCGCCAGCACGCCGCTGGCAATGTCGTCGCGCACCAGTTGCCAGGGGCCTATGGCCACGCCCATTCCGGCCACGGCAGCCTGGAGCGTGAAATAGAAATGTTCGAACTGCAGCTGCGGTCCCGAGGGCTGGGGCTGGCCGCTGCACTCGGCCCAGGTGGCCCAGGCGCCAGGGCGCGTGCGGCTTTGCAGCAAGGGCGCATCGGCGCGCAGCCTGGGCGTGTGCTCTTGCGCGGGGCGGTCGCACCATTGCGCCAGGCGATCTGGCCGGCAGACCGGGCCTATGCGCTCTGCGAACAGCGTTTCGGCATGGCAGCCTGCGGGCAGGGCGAAATCGTCGCGCCGTATGGCCAGGTCGATCCCGTCCGCAAACGAGAACGGGCCGCCGCCGGCCACCAGGTGCAGTTGCAGCTCGGGATGCATTTGCTGGAACTGTGGCCAGCGTGGAATCAGCCAGCGCATCAGCAAGGTGGGTTCGCAGGACAGCACCCAGCGGCGCGCATGCCGCGCGCGTGCGCGCAACTCCTGCGTCGCCTGGCGCATGCGCTCCAGGCCTTCATGCACGGCCTGTGCGAGATGGCGCCCAGCGTCGGTCAGGAAGACGCGGCGGCTGCGGCGGTCAAACAGGGTCACGCCCAGATCGTCTTCCAGCAGGCGCACGGCCCGGCTGATGGCGCCGTGGGTCAGATGCAACTCTTCAGCCGCCTTGCTGAAGTTCTCCCGTCGGGCGGCTGCTTCGAAGCAGCGCAGGGCCTGCAACGACGGCAGCCGCTTGCTGGGAGTCTGTGAATTGAGTTCACTAACTGTGTCAGAAAACATCGTTATGTATTTTCATGGAAGGCCAATACTATCCCGCGTTGCACTGAGTCGAACGGAGAATGCATGACCGAATGGATAGCTGTAGTCACCATTACCTTGCTGGCCGTGATCAGCCCCGGGGCGGATTTCGCCATGGTCACGCGCAACAGCCTGCTGCGCTCGCGCCGCGAGGGCATGCTCACGGCGCTGGGCATAGGTCTGGGCGTGCTGGTCCATGTCAGCTATACCTTGCTTGGGGTGGGGTTGCTGATGCAGCAGGCCACCTGGCTGTTCGATGTGGTCAAGCTGCTGGGTGCAGCCTATCTGATCTATCTGGGCGTGACCATGCTGCGCAGCCGGCCGGACGGAGAAATGGCCAGCCACCCAGCTGCCGTACTGTCCGACATGGCGGCGCTGCGCACGGGCTTTCTGACGAATGCGCTCAATCCCAAGACCACGGTGTTTGTGGTGAGCCTGTTCCTGCAGATCGTGGGGCAGGACACATCGCTGGCCACGCAACTGGCGTACGGCGGGTTCATCTCGCTGGCCCATGTGGGTTGGTTTTGCATCGTGGCGCTGTGCTTTTCCGCGCAGCGGGTTCGTGCCCGGCTGCTGGCCGTACGGCACTGGATAGACCGGGCCTTTGGCGGCATGTTGGTGGGCTTCGGTGTGTTGCTGGCCAGTGCCAAGCTGAGGCTGTGATGCTATGAAGGCCTGACAGGAATCGGTGGGGGAGGACGGGCGAAAGGCCGCAGCGCATGCGGCCTCTGCCCGGCATGCAAGGCCTGCGAGGTGCCATGGGGTGCCTCGCAGGCCAAGCTGTTTCTGGGGCAGCGGAAATGCCTGGCCGCGCAGCTGGAGCGCCTCACCTGGGCGTTCCAGTGCCACGGGCTATGTCGAATGCGCTGCCGATGCCCGCTGCCGCAAGCCGGTTGGTGGGCAGATGCCAGGGGCGCTGCTTGCGGGCGCCGCTTGGCCTATGCTTTCGATACTTCACACATCACCCACAGGGCGCACGGCATGTGCCCCCAGGAAACCGCATCCAATGGAAACAACAAGGCAGGGGGTGCATCCCTCATGGATCGTCGTGATGGCCGGCGTCAGCGCGGCCCTGCATGTAGGCAAGCTGCCGCCGGCCGTGCCGGTGCTGCAGCAGCAGCTGGGCGTGTCCCTGCTGCAGGCCGGCTTTCTGCTTTCCACCGTGCAGGTGGCCGGCATGCTGCTGGCCTGGTGGTGGGCCTGGGGGCTGACCGCTGGGGACTGCGGCGCAGCATGCTGGCGGGCCTGCTGTTGATGGCGGGTGCCAGCGCACTGGGCGCCATCGCCACGGGTTTTGCACCGTTGCTGGCCCTGCGCGCCGTGGAAGGACTGGGCTTTCTGCTGGTCGCCATGCCGGGGCCAGGCCTGATTCGCCGCTGCGTGGCGCCGCACGATCTGAGCGCGCGCATGGGCTGGTGGGGCACCTACATGCCGCTGGGCAGTGCCATCGGCTTACTGCTGGGTCCCTGGGTGATGGCCTGGGCTTCCTGGCCGCTGTGGTGGCTGCTTCTGGGGCTGGTCTCTGCCCTGGCTTGCGCCGCCGTGTGGTACGGCGTGCCGGCAGACGGCCCGAAGGCACCCGTTGGCACGTCGGCGGCTGGCGGGGGGTGGCGTCCGCGCCTGGCGCTGACTTTGCGCAGCCCTGGCCCCTGGTGCGTGGCGCTGGGCTTTGCCGTGTATTCGGGACAGTGGATGGCCGTCATCGGCTTTCTTCCCACGGTCTATGCCGAGGCGGGCCTGGGAGCGGCGTTGTCGGGCACGCTGACGGCCGTGGTGGCGCTGGCCAACATGGTGGGCAATGTGGCATCGGGCCGTCTGCTGCAAGGCGGCTGGAGCGCATCGCGGGCGCTGCGCCTGGGCTTCGGCTGCATGGCTTTGTGCGCGCTGCTGGCCTATGTGCAATGGCAAGGCCAGCCGTTGGCACCTTTGTGGCTGCGCTTTGCTGCGGTAGTTGTGTTCTCGGCAGCGGGGGGACTGATTCCGGGCACGCTGTTTTCCATGGCCGTGCGGCTTGCCCCCGATGAGTCCACTGTTTCGACCACGGTGGGCTTCATGCAGCAATGGTCCAGCGTGGGCCAGTTTGCAGGGCCGCCTCTGGTGGCGGCCGTGGCAGTGCAGGCGGGCGGATGGCAGTGGACCTGGGTGGTGACGGCGGCCATGTGCGCCATCGGCTGGTGGCTGGCCGGCGCCATTGCCCGCATCAGCGCGGCGCCTGCAAGGCAGCGCGAACGCGCTGCCGCCTGATCACGCGTCGCGCGAACCTGTGAGCGCCTTCAGGGCCTCTTCCATCTGTCGTGCGTGGTCCAGCGCGGGCAGCCAGGCCTCAGGCAGCGGTTGGGTGGGCGCCTGGGGGGCCGAGGCGGCCAACCTGGCCAGGGCGTCGTCTGGCTGCAGGGCCACCACGTTGCCATTGGCGGCCAGTTGCCGGCAGGCTTCGATCAGCCATTCACAGTGCAGGACGATGGCGCGCGGCATGAGGCCGCTGTCATGCGACATTCCGCGCACCAGGCTTTCGCCCAGCAGCAGCGCGCTGGCGTACAGGCGCACGGCATGGCGGTCGTAGCGCGCCGTGACGGTCTGCAGTGCCGCGCCACCCAGGCGTCCGCGCACGGACCAGCGGCTGGCGCTTTGCGCCTCCGCCATGGCGGTGCGCAGCGCGCTCAGCGCATCGCTGCTGCGCGTGAGCTGGCCCAGTGCCACGGTGGCGTCGGGTGTGTCGTGGGTGGCGGTGGCACGCAGCGTGGCGTCCAGCCCGTCGGCCAGCTGGCCCAGCAACGCGCTTGCCGAACGTGATACGGCACGCAGCGGATTGGCCGTGAAGATGACCTGGCTGAACATCAGGCCCACGCCTGCGCCGACCAGCACGTCGACCAGCCGGGTTTCGCCCGCCGCGCTGGGCCCCATGCTGAGGACCAGCACCACGGAAACGCCGGCCTGTATCGGAACCACAGGCGGCTGCCCCAGCATGGCGGCCAGCGACAGCGCGACCAGCGAGGCCAGGCTCAGCCGCAGCAGGGGAATGGTGTCGGGCAGCAGCCAGGCCAGTTCGCCGACGATGATGCCGATGGCGCAGCCCAGCACCAGGCCCCAGGTTTGCTTGAGATGGCTGGGCAGGCCGGGCGCCAGGCAGACCAGGGCGGTGACGGCGGCAAAGACGGGTCTGGGGTGGCCCAGCAGGTAGTGGGACAGTTCCCAGGCCAGCATGGCGCCCAGCGAGGCGGCGATGGCATCGCGCAGCGCCAGCCGCAGGCGGCCTGGCGCCGCGGCCATGCCGCTCTTGAGTGGTCCAGTGGTTGTTTTTGCTTTTGATTTTCGCCAGCGCACGAAGATGGTCCCTCCAGCTTGCGAAATCCAGGTTCGCAAATGCCCAAAAGCATAGCGGCCGATGCAGGGCAGGAGTGCAGGAAAGAGGCTTCTTGCTTGTAAGAAAGCAGCCCGTGCGAGGCGTGTTCAGCCGTGCCTGAGCAGGCCTTCGATGAAGCTCCATTCCTCGGGCGTGACCGGCGTGATCGACAACCGATTGCCCTTTTGCAGCACACGCATCTGCGCCAGTTCAGGATGCGCGCGCAGCTCGGCAATCTGCAGCGTGCGTGTCTTGCGCAGCGCCTGCACGTCCAGCGTGAGCCAGCGCGGCTTGTCGGGAGAAGACTTGGGGTCGTAGTACGGGCTGGCCGGGTCGAACTGCGAGGCGTCGGTGCGCAGATTGCCGGCAATGCGGGCGATGCCGTAGATGCCGGGCTCGGCGCAGCTGGAATGCCAGTACAGCACCCCGTCGCCGACCTGCATGGCATCACGCATGAAGTTGCGCGCCTGGTAGTTGCGCACCCCGTCCCAGGCAATGGTGGCCTGCGGCGCGGCCAGCGCATGGTCTATGGAGTATTCGTCGGGCTCGTTCTTCATGAGCCAGAACTGGCGGGCGGAGGGTGTGGGGGCTGCAGTCATGCAACGATTGTGGCAAATCCCCGGACGCCGTGGCGGCGTTCTGCGCGCGGCGGCAGGAGTGTGTCAGGGGCTGGACAATGGCCTTCAGCCGGGCGCCTTTCCCATGCCCGCGAACCACAGGAATCCTGCATGTCCGACCGCTCCACCTATGTCCCGCCCGCCGTATGGCAGCCTGCGCCCTCGGGCGGCACCTTCGCCAACATCAACCGCCCGGTCGCCGGGCCGACCCACGACAAGACACTGCCGGTGGGGCAGCAGCCTCTGCAGCTGTATTCGCTGGCCACGCCCAACGGCGTGAAGGTCACCATCATGCTGGAGGAGCTGCTGGCGCTGGGCCATGGCGGCGCCGAGTACGACGCCTGGCTGATCCGCATCAGCGATGGCGACCAGTTCTCCAGCGGCTTTGTCGAGGTCAACCCCAATTCCAAGATTCCCGCGCTGGTGGACCGCAGCGTGGAGCCGCCGGTGCGCGTGTTCGAGTCGGGCTCCATCCTGCTGTACCTGGCCGAGAAGTTTGGCGCGCTGCTGCCTGCCGAGCCCGCTGCACGCACCGAGACGCTGAACTGGCTGTTCTGGCAGATGGGATCGGCGCCTTACCTGGGCGGCGGCTTCGGTCATTTCTATGCCTATGCTCCCGAAAAGTTCGAGTACCCGATCAACCGGTTCACCATGGAAACCAAGCGCCAGCTGGACGTGCTCAATCGCCAGCTGGCCGAGCACGCCTTCATTGCGGGAGAGCACTACAGCATTGCCGACATCGCCATCTGGCCCTGGTATGGCGCACTGGTGCTCAACGAGGTGTACGGCGCGGCCGAGTTCCTGGCGGCCCATGAGTACACGCATGTGATGCGCTGGGCCCGCGAGATTGCCCAACGGCCGGCGGTGGTGCGCGGCCGCCGCGTCAATCGCACCTGGGGAGACGAGGCCACCCAGGTGCCGGAGCGCCACCGCGCCTCGGACCTGGGCTGATCGCCATTTACTGGGAGCGGCCCCAGGGGCCGCGGTCCGGCTGGCGCCAAAAGCGCGGGCGCTTGCCGGATGGCTGGGCCCCGGGCTCGCCCTCGCCCTCGCCCTTGCCTTTGCCCTTGCCGTGCTCATGCAATTGCTTGCCGGTCTGCTCGACCTTGCGGGCCGTGCGTTCCAGCTGCGTGGGCAGATGCGAGGGAATGTCGAGCTCCGCCTGCTCGACCACGCGAATGCAGTCCTGGATGTGGCGCTCTCCCAGGTAGCGCAGCGTGGCGTAGCCCAGGGCGGCCGCTGCAGCCTGGCCGGCCAGCGGCACGTACTTTGCCGCTTGGGTTGCCGTCATGCGCATGCCGGCAGCGCGTGCCAGGCGCACCACCATGTCGCGCGTGATCAGCTTGCCGATCAGTACCGAGCCGACCATGGCCACGGCCTTTTGCACCTGCTCGCGCTTGCCGGGGTCCAGCCTGTCCAGCTGTTCGGGCGTGAGGCCGAACTCACGGTTGATGCGCGGCAGCAGGCGCGCCAGCAGGGCTGCGTCAACCAGCCAGTCCAGCCCCGGGATCGGCAGGCTGCTGGCTGCGGCTCCCACCAGCGCACGCCGGTGCAGCAGCTTGCGCGCGCTCTCTGCGGCCTGCGCCACATCGTGGCGCGGTGGTGGAGGGGGAGGGGTCTTGTCCGATGTGCGAAAGATCATGCGTGCCAGTGGGTCCGGGGCAGATGTCGATCAGGAGAATGCGCCAGCCGGAGGAGGCGGCTGGCGCCGGTGCGGTCAGCGTGCGCTCTTGCTGCGCACCAGGCTGTAGATGAAGAGGATGACGATGGCGCCAACGATGGAGGCGATCCAGCCAGCGGGCTGCCCGGCTTCATACCAGCCCATGGCGACACCGACATAGCTGGCAAGAAACGATCCTGCCACACCAAGCAGGATGGTCATGATCCAGCCAAGGCTGTCGTCGCCGGGTTTGAGTGCGCGCGCCAGCAGGCCAACGACCAGGCCAACGATGAGGGTGCCAATCAAGGACATCATGCTTTTCTCCGAACTGAAGCTTCCATGCCGCGACTCTAGGGCCCGGCGCATGCCGGCCCTGTCGGACAGCGTCTCAACCTGGGACGAAGGCAGTGCAGTGCCCTGAAAAACAAAACGCCTGCATCTGCAGGCGCCTGGATTGGAGGAGGGCAGACAGCCCGCCGTGGTTACTGCAGCTGGCTTGCCTGCATCTGCATGGCCAAGGCAGCCTTGCTGGCATCCAGGCCCAGGCCGTCGGAGTCCTGCACGCGACGGGCGCCATCGAAGCGGCGGGCCCAGTAGGCGCTTTGCATGCTTTCCACGCGCACCTGTGCACCGGTGCGGGGGGCATGAATGAAGTTGCCGTCGCCGACATAGATGCCGACGTGGCTGAAAGCGCGGCGCATGGTGTTGAAGAACACCAGATCGCCGGGCTTGAGTTCGTTCTTGTCGATTTTTTCCGTGGCCTGTGCCTGCTGGTCAGCGCGACGCGGCAGGACCTTGCCCAGGGTCTCGGAGTAGATGGCACGGACAAAGCCGCTGCAGTCGAAGCCGGTCTCGGCACTGTTGCCGCCGCGACGGTAGGGAACGCCGATGAAGCCCATGGCGGTCACGACCAGGTCGGAGGTCTTTTCGGCGACGCTTTGTCGTGCTTCCTTGACGAAGTCGGAAGTGCGCTCCGCCATGTGGTGGCGGGCTTCGCGCAGCTGCGAGATGAGGCTGCGGTTGACCAGCAGCTGGTTCATATCGTCGTCACGCAGCTCGGGCGGAGCCGCGTGTGCAGTGGCGCTGACGAACAGGAGTGCGATAAGCCATCGGGACATGGGGCGCGAGATTACCACGCAAAAACGTAGGACAAACTCGATAAGACCCCCGAAGGCCCGGGTTTTTGAGCCACCTCAGGAATCGCCGGCGCCCGGCGGTGATGGCCCCCAAGCTGCGACAATAGCGGGCTGTCCTGTTTTCCGATAAGAAGGGCGGCCCGCGCCGCCTCGTATTCCAAGAAAGATCCGCCATGCTGCTTGAAGCCTCCGACTCCCAGCTTGTACTCGTCGATTACCAGGAGCGCCTGATGCCGGCCATCTTCGAGGGCCCGGCAGTCCTGGCCAATGCCGTGAAACTGGCTCGTCTGGCGCATCTGGTGGAAGTGCCGGTGTTCGGCACCGAACAGAACCCCTCGCGCCTGGGTGCCAACGATGCCCAACTGCGCGCGCTGTGCGACAGGACACTGTCCAAGATGCATTTCAGCGCCGTGTCCGAAGGACTGGGCGAGTGGCTGCGTCCGCCTGCACGTCCCCAGGGCGGCAATGCGCGCAGCCTGCCCAAGCACCTGCAAAAGCCCCAGCAGCAGGCGCCCGAGCGCAGCATGGTGGTGATTGCCGGCTGCGAAGCCCATGTCTGCCTGCTGCAGACGGCGCTGGAACTGCTGGAAGACGAGTTCGACGTCTGGGTCGTCACCGATGCCTGCAGCTCGCGCACCGAGCGCAACCGCGATGCTGCCTTCGATCGCCTGGCCGGCGCGGGTGCCGAACTGGTGACCACGGAGATGGTGGCCTTCGAGTGGCTGCGCAGCTGCGAGCACCCGGCCTTCAAGGATCTGCTGGCCCTGGTCAAGTAAGCGGCTGAAGCGATGGTTTTCGTCGAGGCGCCTGCACGGCGCCTTTTTTTTACGCCCGTCGCAAGGCGGGGCCATGAAAGACGAATGGGACGGAGGTGGCCGGCCCGGGTCGCTGTGCAGGATTTGTCAGCTTTGGGCAAGCGCATTATGAATAATTATGAATTCAGAAGCCGCCAATCCATGACAACGACAGGAGACAGACAATGGCCCCGCGTTTCGACGATTTCCACCGCCGCTCCATCCAGGAGCGCGATGCCTTCTGGGCCGAGCAGGCCGGCCGCATCGACTGGCATGTGCCGCCCCAGCACATCTGCGACTATGACAACCCGCCGTTCGCCAAGTGGTTCGTGGGCGGCCAGACCAATCTTTGCCACAACGCCGTGGACCGGCACCTGGCCGAGCGCGCCGACCAGAATGCGCTGATCGCCATCTCCACCGAGACCGGCACCGAGAAGGTCTATACCTACCGCGAACTGCATGCCGAGGTGCAGCGCATGGCCGCCGTGCTGCAGTCGCTGGGCGTGCAAAAGGGCGACCGCGTCCAGATCTACATGCCCATGATTGCCGAGGCGGCCTTTGCCATGCTGGCCTGTGCGCGGCTGGGTGCCATCCATTCGGTGGTGTTCGGCGGCTTTGCGTCGGCGGCGTTGGCCTCGCGCATCGACGATGCCGAGCCCAAGGTCATCATCAGTGCCGACGCGGGCTCGCGCGGCGGGCGCGTCGTGGCCTACAAGCCTTTGCTGGACGAGGCCCTGCAACTGGCCAGCCACAAGCCAGCGGGCGTGCTCATCGTGGACCGTGGCCTGGCGCCTGCGCCCATGCGCGCCGGCCGCGACCACGACTGGACCAGCCTGCGTGCGCTGCACGCCGACGCCCAGGTCGCCTGCACCTGGGTGGAATCCACCGACCCCAGCTACACGCTCTACACCAGCGGCACCACGGGGCGCCCCAAGGGCGTGCAGCGCGACACGGGCGGCTACACGGTGGCGCTGGCCGCCAGCATGCCGATGATCTTCGGGGCCGAGGCGGGCCAGACCTTTTTCTGCACCAGCGACATCGGCTGGGTCGTGGGGCACAGCTACATCATCTATGGGCCCCTGATCGCGGGCATGGCCACCGTGCTCTACGAGGGCCTGCCCATACGCCCCGACGCGGGCATCTGGTGGAGCATCGTGGAGAAGTACCGGGTCACCCACATGTTCTCGGCGCCTACGGCCATCCGCGTGCTCAAGAAGCACGATGCCGAGTACCTGCACCGCCACGATATCTCCAGCCTCAAGGCGCTGTGGCTGGCCGGCGAGCCGCTGGACGAGCCCACGGCGCAGTGGATCAGCCAGGCCCTGGGCAAGCCCATCATCGACAACTACTGGCAGACCGAGACCGGCTGGCCCATCCTCACGCTGTGCAACGGCGTGGAGCAGCAGACCACGCGCTTCGGCAGCCCGGGCAAGGCCGTCTATGGCTATGACGTCAAGCTGATCGACGAGGCCACGGGCGAGGAGCTGCGCGGCGCCGGGCAAAAGGGCGTGCTGGCCATCGAGGGACCGCTGCCGCCGGGCTGCATGCAGACCGTCTGGCGTGACGACCAGCGCTTCGTCAACACCTACTGGAAGAGCATTCCGGGCCGCATGATCTACAGCACCTTCGACTGGGGCATACGCGACGAGGACGGCTACTTCTTCATCCTGGGCCGTACCGACGACGTGATCAACGTGGCCGGCCACCGCCTGGGCACGCGCGAGATCGAGGAATGCATCTCCGCCCACCCCCAGGTGGCCGAAGTCGCCGTGGTCGGCGTGGCCGATGCGCTCAAGGGCCAGGCGGCGCTGGCCTTTGCCGTGCCGCGCACGGCGCTGGAAGGCGAGGCCGAGCGCGCGGCGCTGGAGGCCGACGTGATGAAGCTGGTCGATGCGCGCCTGGGAGCCGTGGCCCGGCCCTCGCGCGTGGTCTTCGTCAGTGCGTTGCCCAAGACGCGCAGCGGCAAGCTGCTGCGCCGTGCCATGCAGGCCGTGGCTGAGGGGCGCGACCCGGGCGACCTCAGCACCATGGAAGACCCGGCTGCGCTGGCCCAGGTGCAGCAGCAGCTGTGAGGCAGGGCACGCGCCGCAACCGCTTGCAGCCGGGGTGATGTGCGCCGGCGCCCCTGCCTGCCGCGCCTACAAGCCTGCCGCGCCTACAATCGCGCCTTGGGCCGCAGCCGGGCCAGGTCCCCAGGCTGCGGCGCCCTGTTTTCAACCGACGAGAAAGCGTTTTCGACGTGCAGGTCGCATCTTCCATCTTCAAAGCCTATGACATCCGCGGCCTCGTGCCGTCCACGCTCAACGAGGAGGTCGCGCTCGGCGTGGGCCGCGCCTTCGGCATGGCGGCCCTGGCGGCCGGCGAGACCGTGGTGGCCGTGGGACGCGATGGCCGCCTGTCGGGACCCTCGTTGTCCGCGGCGCTGATCGCCGGGCTGACCGAGGTCGGCATCGAGGTGATCGACATCGGCCTGGCCACCACGCCCATGCTGTACTACGCAGCCAGCACGCTGGCGCGCTCGGGCATCCAGGTCACGGGCAGCCACAATCCCAAGGATTACAACGGTTTCAAGATGGTGCTGGCCGGCCGAGCCATCTACGGCGAGGAAATCCAGGCGCTGCGCCGCCGCGTCGAAAGCGATGACTGGACGATCACGGGCACCGGCAGCGTGCGCCGCGCCGATGTGCAGGCCGACTACCAGGCGCGCATCGTGGGTGATGTGAAGCTGGCGCGCCCCATCAAGATCGTGGTGGACTGCGGCAACGGCGTGGCCGGGGCCTCGGCGCCCGGCATCTTCCGCGCCCTGGGCTGCGAGGTGATCGAGCTGTTCTCCGAAGTGGACGGTGAATTCCCCAACCACCATCCCGATCCCAGCAAGCCCGAGAACCTGCGCGACGTGATCGAGGCGCTGCGCACCTCGGACGCCGAACTGGGCCTGGCCTTCGACGGTGACGGCGACCGCCTGGGCATCGTCACCAAGGACGGCCAAAACATCTTCCCCGACCGCCAGATGATGCTGTTCGCCAAGGACGTGCTCTCGCGCGTGCCGGGCGGCAGCATCGTCTACGACGTCAAATGCACGCAGCGCCTGGCGCCCGCCATCCGCGAGGCCGGGGGCGAGCCCGTGATGTTCAAGACCGGGCACTCCCTGGTCAAGGCCCGCATGAAGGAGCTAGACGCGCCGCTGGGCGGCGAGATGAGCGGCCACATCTTCTTCAAGGAGCGCTGGTATGGCTTCGATGACGGCACCTACGCGGGCTGCCGCCTGCTGGAGATCGTCAGCCGCGAGGCCGACCCCAGCGCCTTGCTCAACGCGCTGCCCACCAGCTTTTCCACCCCTGAACTGAATGTGGCCTGCGCCGAGGGCGAGCCCCATCGCCTGGCCTCCGAACTGCAGGCCCTGGCCGCCGAGACCTTTGCCGCACCGGCCCAGGTCAGCACCATCGACGGCCTGCGCGTGGACTGGGCCGACGGCTTCGGTCTGATCCGCGCCAGCAACACCACGCCCGTGCTGGTTCTGCGCTTCGAGGGCCAGACCCAGGAGGCGCTGTCGCGCATCGAGGCGCAGATGCTGGCGCTGCTTGAGCGCGTCAAGCCCGGCGCGCAGGTTGGCGGTGCCGCGCACTGATTTGCGCGCCAGGCGATGACTTCCCGCTCTCCCACGTCCTGGGCGCGCGCGCTGTACAGCGCTGTGACCTGGGCGGCGCAGCCGCTGCTGCGACGCAAGCTGCTGCGCCGCGCCGAGGCCGAGCCCGTCTATGCCGAGCACATTCCCGAGCGCTTTGGCCGCTACCAGCCGGCCACGCTGGGGCAGGACGGACGCGGCCGGTGGATCTGGATTCATGCCGTATCGCTGGGTGAGACGCGCGCTGCCGCCATCTTGCTGACCGCGCTGCGCGAGCGCCTGCCGGGCATGCGCCTGCTGCTGACCCATGGCACGGCCACAGGCCGCACCGAAGGCCGCCGGCTGCTGCAGCGCGGCGACCTGCAGGTCTGGCAGCCCTGGGATACGCCGGCGGCCGTGCGCCGCTTCGTGCAGCAGTTCAGGCCCGCAGTCGGCGTGCTCATGGAAACCGAGGTCTGGCCCAACCTGGTCGCCATCTGCCGCGAAGAGGGCGTGCCGCTGGCGCTGGCCAATGCGCGACTCAGCGACAAATCGCTGGGCCAGGCGCTGCGCGTGGCACCGCTGGCGCGCCCTACCTATGCCGCCCTGGCCGCCGCCTGGGCACAGACCGAGGACGATGCGCAGCGCCTGCGCCTGCTGGGTGCGCCCGTGCGCGGCGTGCTCGGCAACCTGAAATTCGATGCGCGTCCGGACGCGGCGCTGCTGGAGCGCGCCCGGCAATGGAAGTCCGGCCTATCCCGCCCTGTGGTGCTGCTGGCCAGCAGCCGGGAGGGCGAGGAGGCCATGCTGCTGTCCGCCCTGCGCACGCTGGGGCCGGCAGGCCGGGCCGTGCAATGGCTGGTCGTGCCGCGCCATCCGCAGCGCTTTGACGAAGTGGCGGCGCTGCTGGCTGGCGGCGGCCTGCATGTCTCGCGCCGCAGCCAGTGGGTGGGTGGCCCGCCCTGCGGAGCTGCGGCGGATGACATCGACATCTGGCTGGGTGATTCGCTGGGCGAGATGGCCCTGTACTACGGCCTGGCCGACGCCACGCTCATGGGCGGCAGCTTTGCGCCGCTGGGCGGCCAGAACCTCATCGAGGCCCTGGCCTGCGACTGCCCCGTGGTGCTGGGGCCGCACACCTTCAACTTCAGCGAGGCCTCGGACCTGGCCTGCGAGGCCGGCGCCGCGCTGCGCGCACCCGACCTGGAGCACGGGCTGCGCCTTGCCGTGGACCTGGCCGGGGACCGCCAGTCCCACGCCCATGCCGTGGCCCAGGCGCGCGGCTTTCTGGACCAGCACCGTGGGGCCGCACGGGCCACGGCGCAGGCGGTGGCCGGGCTGGTGCAGTCCCAACCGTTGCGCTGAGCACTAGGTTTTCGGCTGGCGGTATCCGCAGGCCGGATCAGCCGGCGTCCTGCAGCACGGGCAGGCTGACACTCGCCAGCAGCCCTCCATCCTCCGCACTGAGCAGCTCGATGCTGCCGCCGTGCCGCTCGGTCACGGTCCTGGCGATGGCCAGGCCCAGGCCGCTGCCGCTCTGGCTCTGGTCGGGCACGCGGAAGAAGCGGTCGAAGACACGCTGGCGCCAGGCCTCGGCGATGCCCGGGCCACGGTCGCGCACCTGGAGCACGGCCTGGTCGCCCTGGCGCTGCAGGCGCACGCTGATGGTGGCGTGCGCGGGGCTGTATTTGATGGCGTTGTCCACGAGGTTGTCGATCAGCGAGACCAGGCCTTCGCGTTCGCCCATCACGCTCAGTGGCTCGCTGGCTTCCAGGGCCAGTTCCACCGGGCGGCGGCAGGCCAGGGCGTCGAGTGCGGCGAGCCGGTCTTCCAGCAGCAGGTCCAGGCGCAGCGGCTGCATGGCCATGCCGGGCGCTTCGGTCTCGCTGCGCATGAGCTGCAGCAGCTGGGCCACCATGCGGCTGGCGCGCTGGTTGCTGCGCAGCAGGCTGTCCATGAGTTCCTGCTGGCGCGGTTCGCTGCCAAGGCGCAGCAGGGCCTCGACGTTGACGTGCATGGCGGCCAGCGGCGTGCGCAGTTCGTGGGCTGCATCGGCGATGAGGTTGCGCTCGCGCTCGCTGCTGGAGCGCACGCGGGCCAGCAGGGCGTTGATGTCCTGCACCAGCGGCCGCAGCTCGGCGTGTGGCGGCGCATAGGTGAGCGCGCTGAGGTCGTCGGGGCCGCGTGTGGCCAGCTCGTCGCCCACGCGGCGCAGCGGGCGCAGCGCCGCGCGCACCGACCACCAGGCCGGAAAGGCCAGGAAGGGCAGGCTGATCAGCAGCGGCAGCAGGTAATAGCTGCGGGTGTTGAGGGTGATCAGCAGCTCCTTGAAGGACGGCAGCATCAGCGTGACTTCGGTCTGGCCCGAGGCCGAGAGCAGCGTGCTCATGCGCCAGGTCTGCCCTTCGAAATCTATGTCCTCGACCGTGTCCAGCACGCGGTTGCGCAGGGTGGGTGCCGGCGTGGGCGAGCGGTACAGGAGCTGGCCGCGCTGCCAGACCAGCAGCGTGGGCGTGAAGCGGATGTCGTCGTCTCCATCGCTGTATTCATGGCGCAGGGCCGTGTCCAGCGCGGCCAGGCTGTGCTGCTGGCGGTCCGGAAGGTCGGCCAGGTCCTCGGCCACTGCCATGACAAGTTCGTAGACAGGCTTGCTGACCAGCAATTCATTGTGGAAGTGGGCCATGTAGATGGCTGCCACCAGCAACGCGGTCCAGATCGCGGTGAGCACGCCCATCTGGGCCAGCAGCATCCGCCGGCCCAGTGTGGGCCGCAGCCAGCGGCGCCATCTCGGGCTGGCCTGTTGCCCCTGCACGGTCTGCGATGTCATGGTCAGGACAGGGGAGCCATCGGCTGCGAGTCGATGACATAGCCAATGCCGCGCACCGTGCGTATGAAGCCCGGCCCGATCTTGCGGCGCAGGTTGGAGACATGGACCTCCAGCGCATTGCTGCCGTTGGCGCTGCCGCCCGGGATGACTTCCTCCTCGATGCCGCTGCGCGTGACCACGCGGTCCATGCGCCGCAGCAGCAGGGCCAGCAGGTCGAATTCGCAGCGGGACAGCTCGACGTTCTGGCCTGCAACGCTGACACGGCGCGTGGGCTCGTGCAGCGACAGGCCGCGCAGATGCAGCGTTCCGTCGCCCTGCCCATAGCTGCGGCGCGCCAGGGCGCGCACGCGTGACACCAGTTCGGCAAGGGCAAAGGGTTTGACCAGATAGTCATCGGCGCCGCTGTCCAGGCCGTGCAGCCGGTCATGCAGGCTGTCGCGTGCGCTCAGGATCAGCACGGGCAGGCGGCGCCATTCGCGGCGCAGGCGCGCCAGCAGGCTGATGCCGTCGCCATCGGGCAGGCCCAGGTCCAGCAGCACCATCTCGAAGCTTTGCTGCTCCAGCGTGCGCAGCGCATCGGACAGGCGGCGCACCCAGACCACGTCCATGGCGTGATCGCCCAATGCGATGCGCACGCCATTGCCCAGATCCAGATCGTCCTCCACCAGCAGCAGTCTCATCGTGTGTTCCCTGTGCCGCTCCCATGCCGCGGACCGGCGCCTGCGGGAGGGCTGCCGCGAGTATCGGTCAAGGCGGGGACGATGCGCTTCAGCATCCCTTCAGGAAAGCCAGGGCAGGTCTTCAGGCGGGTTTGCCACAGTGGCCCGCTCGACAACTCCGAAGAAGGCAAGGCGCGCATGCCAAGACTCTCCCGCTGTTCCTTGCTGAGCCGCCTGGCGGCGCTGTGCGCGCTGGCTGCCTGGATGCTGGTCGTGGCGGGTTTGCGTGCCTCGGCTTTGCCAGAGCACAGGGCTGCGGCGCCAGGCGCGCGGCCCGCGGCGGCCGGGCATCAGCCTGGGGCACTGCCGGCCGTGCGGGCGCTTCAGGGATTCAAGGGGCTGGCGCGCGGAGCGACAGCGCATCGATGGCGCGCAGGTCGTCGTCGCTGAGCGTGCCGGCGGCCTGGCGCAGCTTGAGCTGGCCCAGCAGCACCTGGTAGCGCGCCAGGGCCAGGTCGCGCTGGGTCTGGTAGAGCTGGCTCTGTGCGTTGAGCACGTCGATGTTGATGCGCACGCCGACCTCGTAGCCAAGCTTGTTGGCGTCCAGCGCGCTCTGGCTGGACGCCAGCGCGGCCTCCAGCGCCTTGACCTGGGCCTGGCCCGACTGCACGCCGAAGAAGGCCGTGCGCGTGCTCTGCTCCACGTTGCGCTGGGCGTCGTCCAGCTGTGCGCGCGCCTTGTCTTCCAGCGCCAGGGTTTCCTTGATGCGGTTTTGCACGGCAAAGCCGGCGAACAGCGGCAGGTTCATGACCACGCCCACGCTGGCGGCATTGGTGCGGTAGCTGGTGCCGATCTGCGGGGTGACCGAACCGTTGGGATAGCGGTTGACCACGTAGCCGGCCTGCAGGTCCACGGTGGGCTTGTGGCCGGCCTCGGCTTTCTTCGTTTCCAGCTGGGCGATGTCCAGCGCCAGGCGGGCCTGGCGCAGCTGGGGCTGGCCTTGCAGTGCGGTGTCCACCCAGGCCTGGGCATCGGCGGGCATCAGGGCCGGCAACTGCAGCGGCTGGGCCAGCGGGCGGGGCACGGTGCCCACGGCGCCGACGATCTGGTCCAGCACCAGGCGCTTGACGCGCAGGTCGTTCTCGGCGGCGATTTCCTGGGCACCGGCCAGGTCGAACCGGGCCTGGGCTTCGCGCGAGTCGGTGATGGTGGCCGTGCCGACCTCGAAGTTGCGCTTGGCGAATTCCAGCTGCTGTGCAATGGCTGCCTTCTGTGCCTTGACCACGGCCAGGCTGTCCTGGGCACCGAGGACATCGAAGTAGGCCTGGGCCACGCGAACCAGCAGGTTCTGCTCGCCGCTGTCCAACTGGGCGCGCGCCACGTCCACGCCGCGCTGGCCCTGGTCGTAGGCGATCTTGTTGGCCGGGCGGTACAGCGGCTGCTGGGCGCTGAGCTGCAGGTTCTGCTGGGGCGAGCGAAAGCTCCCCGGCAGCACGCTGACTTCCACATGCGATGTGTTGGCGCCCGCCTGCAGGCCCACGCTGGGCAGAAGGCCCGAGCGCGCCTGCTCGGCACGGCTGGCGGCGGCCTGGGCGTCGGCTTGCTGGGCCTGCCACTGGGCGTCGTAGCCGCGTGCCTTGGCGACCAACTCCGACAGGCTCTGGCCCGTGGCCGATGAGGCTGTCACGGCGGGCAAGCCCGATGCCGGGGCGGCAGGGACGGTGGACTGGGCCAGAGCGGTCCCCATGCCGCAGGCACACAGCAGCAAGGCAATCTGGCGAAGGGGCCAGGCGTGTGGGCGGGGCGGGGCGTAAGCGACAGGGGCAAGGGGCCGAAGCAGGGGCATAGAGGTCCTCGAATCAAAACACAGTCGTCACGAAGCACCGGGGACGGCGGGTTGGCCGTGTCCCGGGTTTCTTTTGCGTCTTGCCGCTCAGTAGCGCGGCACGCCTGGGTCGCGCTCGCGCGACCAGGCATCGATGCCTCCGCTGATATTGGCCACGGTCTCGAAGCCGTTGTTCATCAGGAAGGCAGCGACATGCATGCTGCGTGCGCCGTGATGGCACAGGCAGGCTGTGGGGTGATCCGGATCGAGTTCCTGCAGGCGCGAGGGAATCTCGCCCATGGGGATGCAGCGCAGCTCGAAGCCCTCGGGGCGTACGCTGGCCTGGGCCACTTCCCAGGGCTCGCGCACGTCCAGCACCAGGGGCAGGGCATCGGAGCCGCTGGAGTGCTGGGTCAGCCAATCGTTGAGTTGCGCGGGAGGCACTTGGGGAAGCATCGGAAAGATCCTTGCGGAATGGAATGGGGTTGCGGCAGCGGCCATGGTCCTGCGGGCATCGGCCGCTGCAGCGGGTTTCAGAACGTGAAGCGCGAAGGCTCTTCGAAATTGGCCAGGCGGGCGGTCACCACGTCCCAGGGCTGGCTCGTCTCGAACTGGTGGCCGTTCTTGCGCACCAGCGTGAAACGCATCATGGGCAGCTGGCCGACGATGGCCGCCAGGCGGCCGCCGTCGTTGAGCTGGGCCAGCAGGGCCTGCGGCACCTGGGCGACCGAGCCGCTGAGCACGATGGCGTCGAACTGGCCCAGGGCAGCCGCTGCCGTGGCGCCATCGGCCAGCTTGACCTCGGCATTGGTGATGCCGGCGCCCAGCAGGTTTTCGCGGGCCATCTCGGCCAGCTCGGGCACGATTTCCAGCGTCACGACTTCCTTGGCCTGGGCGGCCAGCAGGGCGGCCATGTAGCCCGAGCCGGCGCCGATTTCCAGCACGCGGTCGGTGGGCTTGATCTTCAGGTCCTGCAGCATGCGCGCCTCGATGCGCGGGGCCAGCATGCACCAGCCCTTGGCGGCGGCTTCCTCGGCCGGGGCGACCAGGGGGATTTCCAGGTCCATGAAGGCCAGGCCGGCATGCTCGGGCGGCACGAAATTCTCGCGGTGCACCTTGCCCAGCAGCGCCAGCACTTCTTCATCAAGCACGTTCCAGGGGCGGATCTGTTGCTCGATCATGTTGTAGCGCGCGTGCGCTTGGGCGCTGTGGTGTTCGGGCAGGCTGTTCAGGGGCAGGCTCATGGGGTATCTCCGGAGAAAGACTTGTCAGGACAAACCTTTGATTCTACGAGTCTCGCGGCAGGGTGGGGGCGCTGGCGGCGCCCTGGCCGGGGGCCGCATCGTGCTGGTTGCCGTTCCACAGGCGCCGCAGCCACTGGGAGAAGTCATCGAGGTAGCAATAGACCACGGGCACGACCACCAGGGTCAGCAGGGAGGAAGTCACCACGCCGCCGATCACCGACTGGCCCATGGGCGCACGCTGCTCGGAGCCCTCGCTGAGCGCGAAGGCCAGGGGCACCATGCCGAAGATCATGGCCAGCGTGGTCATCAGGATGGGGCGCAGCCGCACGCGCGCCGCCAGCAGCAGGGCCTGCTCGCGCGGCAGGCCGTCGCGGATCTGGCCGGTGTCCGGGTCGCTGTGCGGCCCGCGCGCACGGATGGCGAAGTCCACCAGCAAGATGGCGTTCTTGGTGACCAGTCCCATGAGCATGACCACGCCGATGATGGAGAACATGGACAGGGCCGAGCCGAACATCATCAGTGCCAGCACCACGCCGATCAGCGTCAGCGGCAGCGAGGTCATCAGCGCCAGCGGCTGCAGGAAGCTCTTGAACTGGCTGGCCAGGATCATGTAGATGAAGATGATGGCCAGCGCCAGGGCGGACACGGCATAGCCGAACGATTCGTTCATGCTCTTGGTGGCGCCGCTGAACTGCGTGCGGTAGCCGGGCGGCAGGGCGATGTCGGCCAAGGCCTTGCGGATGTCGGCCGAGACCTCGCCGCTGGAGCGCAGGTAGACGTTGCCGCTGAAGGCGACCTCGCGCGTCATGTCGCGGCGGTTGATCTGGCTGGGGCCGGTGCCGGGCGTGACGGTGGCCACCTGGTTCAGCCGCACGATGCGCATGTTGCCGTCGCCGGAGGTGGAGGGCAGGGCGAAGGGCAGGCGCTCCAGGTCCTGGGGCGTGCTGCGCGATTCGGGCGCCAGGCGTACCTTGACGTCATAGGTCTGGTCGTCGCTGGCGCGCCAGTTGCCCACGGTCTGGCCGGCCACCCAGGTGCGCAGCGCGGAGGCCATGGAGCCTACCGACAGGCCCAGGTCGGCGGCCGCATCGCGCCGCACGGTGATGTCGATCACGGGCTTGTCGGGCTTGAGGCTGCTGTCCAGGTCCACCAGTCCGGGAATGCCGCGCAGGCGTTCCATCACCACGCGGTTCAGGCGCTCCAGCTCGCCCAGGTCCGGGCCCTGCAGCGAGAATTCGACCTGTTTTTGCCCGCCCACGGGCTCGCGCTGGCCCACATGGGTGACGGTGATGCCGGGCACGCTTTGCAGCTGCTCGCGCAGCACGCCCGACAGTTCGTCACCGCTGCGCTGGCGCAAATGGCGGTCCAGCAGGCGTATGTAGATGCTGGCGTATATCTTGCCCTGGGCCGTGCCGGTGTTGATGGTGGCCAGCGTGTAGCGGACCTCGGGCAGGGCGCGGATGATGGCATCGACCTGGCGTGCCTTGGCCTCGGTGGCCTCGATGGACGAGCCCACGGGCGTGTTGAAGCTCACCGTGGTCTCGGAGAAATCGGCCTTGGGCACGAATTCCGTGCCCAGCAGCGGCACCAGGAAGATGCTGGCCACGAAGATGGCCAGCGCCGCCGCCAGCGTGGCGATCTTGTGGCGCAGCGCCCAGCCCAGCACATCCTGGTAGAAGTGGGACAGCGAGTCGGTGGCGCGCTCGAACCAAGCCGTGACCCGGCCCAGCGTGCGGTCGTAGAGGCTGCGGCCGTGCTGCTCGCCATGGGCGTGGATGGTCGGGTCGTGCCAGACGCTGGACAGCATGGGGTCCAGCGTGAAGCTCACGAACATGGAGATCATCACGGCCGCCACGATCGTGATGCCGAATTCGTGGAAGAACTTGCCGATGATGCCGCCCATGAAGCCGATGGGCAGGAACACCGCCACGATGGACAGCGTGGTGGCCAGCACGGCCAGGCCGATCTCCTGCGTGCCGTCGAGCGCGGCGGCATGCGCGTCCTTGCCCATCTGCACATGGCGCACGATGTTCTCGCGCACCACGATGGCGTCGTCGATCAGCAGGCCCACGCACAGCGACAGCGCCATCAGCGTGATCATGTTGATGGAGAAGCCGAACCAGTACATGAACAAAAAGGTGCCGATCAGCGCAATGGGCAGCGTCAGCCCCGTGATCACCGTGGAGCGCCAGGAGTTCAGGAACAGGAAGACGATGAGCACCGTCAGTGCCGCGCCCTCGATCAGCGTCTGGCGCACGTTGTTGACGGCCACGCGGATGGGGCGGGCGCTGTCGGCAATCGGCTCCAGCCGCACGCCGGCCGGCACTTCGGCGGCGATCTCGCGCAGCGTGGCGTTCAGGCCGTCCACGACTTCGATGGTGTTCTCGTCCTGGGCCTTCTGCACGGACAGCAGCAGGGTGCGGCTGCTGTTGTACAGGGCCACGGTCTCCAGCTCGCCCGCGCCGTCCTGCACGCGGGCCAGCTGGCCCAGCCGCACGGGCGCGCCGCCGCGCTGGGCGACGATGATGCGCTCGAAGTCCTGCGGGCGCTTCATGCGTGCGTCGATCTGCACCACGCGCTCCTGCTCGCGCGAGCGGATGGCGCCCAGCGGCAGGTCCTGGTTCTCGCTGCGCACGGCGTTCACGATCTGGTCGGGCGTGATGGCATAGGCTTCCAGCGCCTCGGGCTGCAGGTAGATGTTGATTTCGCGCGGCGTGGCGCCCACCAGGTTGACGGCGCCCACGCCGCGCACGTTCTCCAGCCGCTTCTTGAGGACCTGGTCGGCCCAGCTGGTCAGCGCGACGGCATCGGGCGCCTTGGCGCCGGCATCGGCCTGGGGCAGCACGGCCACGGACCAGATGGGCGAGCTGGCCGGATCGAAGCGCAGCACGCGCGGCTCCTTGACCTCGTCGCGCAGGGTGGGGCGCACCGAGGCGACTTTCTCGCGCACATCCTCGGCAGCGCGCCGGCCGTCGACATGCAGCTGGAATTCGATGATGACGACGCTGGTGCTTTCATAGCTGCGCGAGGTCAGCGCGTTGATGCCGGCAATGGAGTTGACGCCTTCCTCGATCTTCTTGGTGACCTCGGACTCCACGATCTCGGGCGAGGCGCCCGGATAGTCCACCGTGACCACGACCACGGGGAAGTCCACATTCGGGAACTGGTCCACCTTGAGTCGCTGGTAGGAAAACACACCCAGCACCATGAGGGCCAGCATGAGCATGGTGGCGAACACAGGGTTGGCCAGGCTGACGCGCGTGAACCACATGGTCAGCGGGCTCCGGGGGCTGGCGCAGCCTGGGGCTGCGGGGCCTGCTGCATTTGCTGCATCTGCACCGCCGTGCCTGCGCGCAGGCCGCCCACACTGCCGGCCAGCACCCTGTCACCGGCCTGCAGGCCGGTGGACACGGCAATCCAGGTGGCCCCATCCTGCGCGCTCTGGCTGCCCAGCGTGACCGGGCGGTGCTGCACGCGCAGCAGGGTTTTGTCCGGTTCGGACTCGCCCGCCGGCTGCAGCAGCTGCACATAGGGTTGGGGCTGGTCGGTGCGCACGGCGGTCAGGGGCACGGCCAGCTGTTCGGTCTGCCCCGTGACGATGCTGCCCTGCAGGTACAGGCCCGGGCGCACGATGGGGATGGATCTACCGGCGGCGCCTGCGTTGACCGGTGCAGCCTGCACACGCAGATAGACGGCCACGCTGCGCGAACCTGGCTGGGCGCTGGGGTTGATGCGTACCACGCGCGCGGGCACGGCGGCCACATCGTCGCCCGCGCCCTGGACCTGCAACAGGGCCTGCTGGCCGACCTGCACACGCACCGAATCGGCGGGCGCCAGCTGGGCCACCACCTCGAGCTCGGAGGGATCGACGATCTCCAGCACCCGCGTTTCCACGCCCACGCGCTCGCCGTCCTGCACCAGACGCTGGGCGACCTGCCCGTCCATGGGGCTGCGCAGCACGCTGTCGGTCACGCTCTTGCGTGCCACATCGGCGGCTGCCTGGGCGGCGGCCAGGTTGGCGCGGGCGGCGTCAAGATTGGATTGGGACGTGGCCAGTGCCGTGGTCGAGATGAAGCCCTGGGTGACCAGGGCCTGGTTGTTGTCGTGCTGGCGCTGGGCCAGCTGCAGCTGCGCCTGGGCCGCGTCGGCCTGCTGGCGGGCCTGCCGCCAGCGGGCCTCGACCTCGGTGGCGTCCACGCGGGCCAGTTCCTGGCCCTTGCGCACGCTGTCGCCCTCGCGCACCTGCAGGCCGCGCAGCTCGCCGGCCACATAGGCCTTGACCACGGCGCTGCGCACGGCCTGCACCACGCCGCTGACGGGCACGGTCAATTGCAACTGGCGCGGCTGCAGCTGCACCACCTCCTGCGGGCCCACGCGCACCGGCATCTCGCGCGGCTGGGTGGCCGCGGCAATGGCGGCCTGCTTGCTATGCCGGGTGGATGCGGCGCGCCATGCGCTGGCGCCGATGGCGATCAGTAAGGCCAGGCCGATCAGCCAGCCGGTGCGACGCTTCATGGTGTGGGCGGGGAGGTGGGTGGTGTGGTGGCTGCAAGGGGCTGGCACATGCCATGCAGCAGGTAGTCGATCTGGGATTCCAGAAACCGCTCGGGATCGAAGTCGCCGTGCGGCAGGCAGCCGCCCAGCGAATGCTTCCAGATCATCAGGAACATCATCGGGGCGACCACGCAGTGCACGGACAGGTCCAGATCCATGGGCCGGAACTCGCCGCGCTCCACGCCGCGCTGCAGGATGCGCCGGATCAGCTCATGGCCTGGAAGAACCACCTCCTGGTGATAGAACTGCGAAAGCTCGGGAAAATTACCCGCCTCGCTGAGCATGAGCTTGGTGATGCCCGACGCCTTGGTGCTGCCGATGCGCTCCCACCAGGACTTGAAGCAGTAGCGCAGCAGATCGGTGGACGGTGCGCAGTAGTTGTCGAGTTCCTCGCTCCACTCGCCGAAGCGGCCCGCGATGCTGTGGCGCACCACGGCCTTGAAAAGCTCCTGCTTGCTCGCGAAATAGAGGAACAGCGTGCCCTTGGAAACCCCGGCCCGGGCGGCGACCTCTTCGACGCGGGTGGCGGCGTAGCCCTTTTCCACGAAGAGGTCGAGCGCGGCTTCCAGCAGCTCGCCCGGACGCTCGTGCTTGCGGCGGCTGCGCTTTCCGGAAGGCTCGGCGGGGGCGGGTGAAGAGGCGGGGGAGTCGGTCACGGAAAATTAATGACTGATGGGTTAGTTATCGTAACCGCAGAACCGTTCGTCGTCACCTGGCTTGTGCATGGGCTAACCTGTAGGCGCAACGGCCTGCATGCATTGCGTGTGGTCATTTTTTCGATTTCTCACAGAAAAGGCGCATATGACGACTGAAACCATTTATCTGGGCGGCGGCTGTTTCTGGTGCACCGAAGCCGTTTTCGACCGCGTGCGCGGCGTGAGCGACGTGCAAAGCGGCTACGCCAATGGCGATCTGGACGATCCCAGCTACGAAGACATCTGCACCGGGCAGACCGGCCATGCCGAGGTCATCCGCGTGCAGTTCGACCCTGCTGTGATTCCGCTGCGCGACCTGTTGACCGTGTTCTTCGGCACGCACGATCCGACCACGCTCAACCGCCAGGGCAACGACGTGGGCACGCAGTACCGCAGCGCGATCTACACCACGAATGACCATCAGGCGGAGGTCGCACGTACGCTGATCTCCGAGCTGGCCCAGGCGGGCGCGTATGACGCTCCCATCGTGACCGAGGTCCAGCCCCTGGCCAGCTACTGGCCCGCAGAGGACTATCACCAGGACTACTTCCTGAACCATCCCAGCCAGGGCTACTGCGCCTTCGTGGTGGGGCCCAAGGTGCAGAAATTCCGGGGTGCCTTTGCGCGCTGGGTCAAGCAATGAGCCCAGGTGGGCGGGTTGTGTAAGCGGTTGTGATTTGCGGGCATAATGCAACTTGGTTGCGATAACGGTGTCCTGTCGCGCTCTGCAGCCCGCTCTTGCATTGCCCATGTCATCGCCGACTCCCTCCCCCTTGCTCTTGCCTTGCGGCATGCGTTCGACCCGCGCCACGCGGGCCGTGCTGGCGCTGTGGGAGGCGCGCGCCGATGCGCTGTTGAGCGAGGCGGATGTGGAAGCCGCCCTGCATGCCCAGGGCGTGCAGGTCAACCGCGTCACCGTCTACCGGCTGCTGGACCGGCTGGCCGCAGCCGGCGTGTTGCGCCGCAGCGTGGATGCGGCACGCGTGGCCCGGTACGGCAGGCCCCTTCAGGGCGCGGCCTGCGAAGGCGACGCCGCTGCGCACTTCGAGTGTGCGGATTGCCACAGCGCCTTTCGTCTGGGCGGCGAGGCAGGCGGGGGCGGTGAGCAACTGCAGGCCGCCTTGCTGCAATTGCGGCAGGCGCTGGCAGCCAGCGGCCTGCAGGGCCAGGCCATCGATGTGTCGGTGACGGGGCGGTGCCAGGTCTGCAGCGGCACCGGGCACTCCCGGAATGATCCGTCCGTGTGAGGTGGCCGCCTTTCCCTTTTTCTCTTGCATAGCCCTTCAGGATCTCGCATGACTTTTTCCCCCTTCCGTTCCGTTTCCCTGATCCTGGCCGCTGTCTTTCTGGCCGCTGCGGCCCAGGCGCACGATCACGGCCAAGACCATGACCATGCCAAGACCCCGGCGGACGCCAAGGCACAGGGTGGCCCGGTGCAACTGGATGCCCATGCCCGTGCCGACATGGAGCGCCACCGCTCGATGGCCAAGGCCCACGAGGCCGCCGCACAGTGTCTGGCGGCAGGGCGTGACCATGCGCAATGCCACAAGCAGCTGCAGGCCGACTGCAAGGGCCTGGCGCTGGGCAAGTTCTGCGGCATGCGCCATGCGCATTGAGCGCGGCATTGCCCGCCGTGCACTGCTGTGAGCAGTCGCCCGTCTTTGTGACGGGATGCTGGAACCTGCCCCGCCAATTGGCGCATACACTCTGCGCTGCCTGACCCGCTCCTGATTCATCCATGCCCTTCAAACTCCCGAGTCGCCACTCGCCTGCGCCCGCCTCACGGCTTGCGTTGCGCGGTGCCGTGCCGAATCGGGGTTGGCTTTTGGCCTGGTTGCTGGTCTGGTCCATCGCACTGGCGCCGTTGCTGGGCCAGATGCACCGTGTGGTGCATGCTGGCGGCCTGGCCTCGGCCACGGCCCATGGCCCGGTCGAGGTGGTGGCCACCTCCTGCGCTGCACCCGTCGACTGGGTGCACGCGCTGTTCTCGGGCCACGGCCCGGCGGACTGCCAACTGCTGGACCAGTTGCACGAAGGCATGGCGGGGCCACCGCCCGCCGTGGCGCTGCCGCCTTTCTGGGGCGAACAGGCCGAGCCCGCCCAGCCGCCCATCGTGCGCGATGGCCGCGTGCTGGCGGCTTTCTTCGATGCGCGTGGTCCCCCGCATCCCATCACTGCCCGCCTGGCGGCTTGAACCTTGGGCGGCGGCGCTGCATGCGCCCGCCCATTGAAGCTGTTTGCGCGCGCCTTCCTGCATTGCACGCAAGAGGCGCTGTGCCCAGGTTGGACAGATCCTGAATGCATATCCGATCGGATGGCTGCGTGCGCCTGCATGGCGCACCCCGGTTGTCCGTTTCCGACGCCATTTTTTGCAGCGCCCGCATTCCCACGTCCCCGGGGCCGTGGCCGGCCGCTGCCGGGAAGACCAGTGATGAGAGTGACAACAAAGCAATACCACCAGGACGCCAAGGTGCAGGGGGAGAGGATGAAGCTGCGCCCGCTGCTGCAGCAACTGCTGCTGGCGGGCGTGCTCGGCCCCGCGATGGCAGGGCTGGCCATGGCAGCAGAGCCTGCGGAGGCTGGAGTCGCCACCGCGCCCGGAACTGCCACCGGCGCCCAGGCGGATGCCCCGCGCAGCGACACGCCTGTGCTCAATGAGGTGACGGTCAAGGCCAGCGGCCTGGGCCTGACCTCGGCCGATATGTCCACGCCAGCCACGGTGCTGGAAGGCGATGTGCTGACGCTGCGCCAGGCCGCCACGCTGGGCGAGACGCTGGACGGCGAGCCCGGCATCCACGCCAGCCATTTCGGTGCGGGCGCAAGCCGCCCCATCATCCGCGGCATGGACGGCCCGCGCGTGCAGATCCTCAGCGATGGCTCGGAGCTGCATGACGCCTCCACCATCAGCCCCGACCATGCCGTGGCCAGCGAGCCCATGCTGGCCACGCAGATCGAAGTGCTGCGCGGCCCTTCGGCGCTGATCTACGGCGGCGGCGGTGCCATGGGCGGCGTGGTCAACATCCTGGACGACAAGATCCCCACGTCCATTCCCAAGAACGGCATCACGGGCTCGGCCCAGCTGCGCGGCAGCACGGGCGCGGGCGAGACGGCCGGCGCGTTCTCGCTGACGGGCGGCGCGGGCCAGTTGGCCATCCATGCCGAGGGCATGGCGCGCGATGCCGGCGACTACCGCGTGGGCAGCGGCTGGGCGCCCAACGGCCAGTCGCAGGGGCGCGTGGGCGGCAGCTTCAACCGCACGGATACGGGCAGCCTGGGCCTGTCCTGGATCGGCACGCAAGGCTACCTGGGCCTGGCCTACACGCGCCAGACCGCGCGCTATGGCCTGCCGGGCCACAACCACAGCTTCGAGGGCTGCCACACCCATGGCGACCATCTGCACTGCGGCGGCCATGACCACGGCGACGAGGACGGACATGACCATGGCGACGAAGAACACGATCACGACCATGGCAGCGTGCCGGTGGTCGACCTCAACAGCGAGCGCTGGGATCTGCGCGGCGAATGGCGCAATCCGACGGCAGGCATTGCGGCGTTGCGCGTGCGCGGCGGCTGGACCGACTACCGCCATGACGAGATCGAGGACGGCCAGGTCTCGACCACCTTCAAGAACCGCGCCCATGACCTGCGCGTGGAGGCCGAGCTGGAGCCCATCGCCGGCTGGCGCGGCGTCATCGGCCTGCAGACCGTGCAGCGCAAATTCAGTGCCGAGGGGGAGGAGGCCTATGTGCAGCCCACCGAAACCCGCCGCAACAGCATCTACCTGCTGGAGGAATACCGCTGGCAGGACTGGCGCTGGCAGGCTGCGCTGCGCCATGAGCGCCAGACCGTGGATGCCCAGCAAAGCGGCATCTCGCGCAGCCACAGCGGCACATCGTTCTCGCTGGGCTCGGTGTGGAAGTTCACCCCGGGCTACAGCCTGTCGGCCTCGCTGACGCAGGGCAACCGCCTGCCCACGGCCGAGGAGCTGTATGCCAATGGCCTGCACATGGCCACATCCACCTATGAGCGCGGCAATCCCGACCTCAAGCGTGAACGCTCCCAGGCACTGGACATAGGCCTGCGCAAGACCTCGGGGGACACCACGTTCAGCGTCAATGCCTTCCACCATCGCGTCAAGGGCTATATCTATGGCGCCACGCTGGACGAGCATGACGGCCTGCAACTGCTGCAGTACACCCAGGCCGACGCACGCTTCACCGGCGTGGAGGGCCAGGTGCGCCAGAAGCTGTCGCGCCAGTGGGGCGTGACCCTGTTCGGTGACGCCGTGCGTGCGCGGCTGGAAGACGGCTCCGCCTTGCCGCGCATTCCCGCGGCGCGCGTAGGCCTGCGCGTGGACACCTTCTACAAGGGCTGGGATGCCCAGGCCGAGTGGGTGCAGGTGCTGCGCCAGAACCGTGTCACCGCCTACGAGACCGAGACGGACGGCTACGGCATGCTCAACCTCTCGGCCAGCTACACGCTGCGCACCTCGGGTGGCACGCCCTGGCAGTTCTTCATCAAGGGCAACAACCTGACCAACCGCCTGGCCTTCGCCCACACCTCGTTCATCAAGAACGCTGCGCCGCTGATGGGGCGCAATATCACCGTGGGCGTCAAGGTGTCGTTCTAAGGCGGGTTGCCCGCGCTGCGCTCCCGCGCCGTCTGCTACAGGTAATGCTGCAGATGGCGCAGGGCGCGTGCGCTGTCGACGCCTATCCACTGCACCACTTCGGTCTCGGCACGGCCCGCGCGCAACCACTGCACGATGGCCGTGTTGCGCAGCACCTGCGGCCCGACTCGGTGCAGCGGCGCCTTCTGGGCAGAAGCGGGTTGGGCCGCATGGGCACGCTGTATCAGCTGCGAGGCCACATGGAACAGCACGCGCACCGACAGCGGCTGCCCCTCGCGCGAGTAAAAGACCGGGGCGTCGGGCTGAACGGCCTCGGGTCCGCGCTGGCCGGCGCTGAAGCCTTTCCAGTCCTGCAGCGCCTTCATCACCGTTTCCGACAGATCCAGCGTGCGCTGCTGCGCGGCGCGTGCGCCATCGATATGCAATTGACAAGGAAGGCCATTGCCTGGTCCGGCGCATTGCACATCGCGCCAGCACAGGCCGCGCACCTCCTCGGGCGCCAGCGCCAGTTCGTACAGCAGCAGCAAGATGGCGCGGTCGCGCGCTGACTGAAAGCCATCTGCCACCGGAATGTGGCGGGGCAGGGCATTCCACAGCGGAGCGGGAAGGCAATGGCCCTGGCCGTCTTCGGCTGGGGGACGCTCCTGCGGAGCCAACCCTGCGGCGGGATTGGCGCTGACCCAGCCGTGGTCCAGCGCATGGTCGTAGATGCGCTCCAGCAGGCGCCAGTAGCGCCTGCGCGTGACCTCGCTGATGCGGCGGCCGGGCTGGTGGCCCGACAACTGGCCTTCGCGCGGGCGCAGGAAATTCTGGACATCCACGGCGGTGGCCTGTTGCCAGGCGCGGGCCTTTGCATTGACTTTGCCTTTCGGCGTGGTGGGGGAGGGGGAACTTTCTTTGGCTGGGATGCCCGCATCGCCCAGGCTGCGCAGCCAGGCACGCCATACCTTTTCGTAGCCGCTGTCGGGCGCCGTGTCCAGGGCATCCCAGCCCTTGGTGCCCTCGGTTTCCAGCCAATGCCGGAACAGGGCCAGTCCGTCGGGGACAGTGGACGGCGGCTTGCCGGCAGCGGGTGCCTGGGATGGTGATGAAGTCATGGGCGTCGAGAGCAAAACGAATCAACCAATAGGGATGTTCAATGTAACTTACATGAAATTGAGTGGCAACCTTGTTATCGACTGATGAATGTCAGTGGCTACAAGTCGCCAGAAAAGAGGGCTGTTCGGCATGAATCTGAGCCTTGGCACGTCCGTGGAGGCTGGCCGGGCCTTCGAGGCCCGGGACGATGCCTGAACGAGGCAGGGCCGGGTCTGCGGCGCATAATCTGCGCGCGCCGCAAGCCTGCGCAGGCGCAGCTTCCCGGTCCTGCTTCAGTGAACTCTCCCGTCTTTGCCTCCCTCATCCCTGTCATTCTTTGCATAGGCGCGGGCTTTCTTGCCGCCCGGCTGGCCTGGGTGCGTGCCACCGCCATCAAGGATTTGTCCAACCTTGTGTTTCTGGTGCTTACGCCAGCGCTGCTGTTTCGCACCATGGGTGCGGTGCGGGTACAGGAGCTGGACTTTCAGCCCGTGGCCCTGTATTTCCTGGCGACTGCGCTGATCTTCGTGGTGTCCATGGTGCTGGGCGGCTTTTCCACGCGCTCGGCCGCGCGGGGGCTGGCCAATATGTTCAGCAACACCGTCATGATCGGCGTGCCGCTGGTGGGGCTGGTCTACGGGGAGGAAGGGCTTGTCACGTTGTTCACCCTGGTCTCGCTGCATGCGCTGATCCTGCTGACCGCAGCCACCATCGTGTTCGAGCTGGCCGAGGCCCACGAGCGCCAGCGCTGCGGCCAAAGCGCACCGCGCCCCATGTGGCGCACGGTGCTGCAGGCCGTGCGCAACGGCATCGTGCATCCTGTGCCGCTGCCCATACTCGCTGGCTTGCTGTTCGCTCAGACTGGGCTGGTGCTGCCCGAAGTGGTGGACCGGTCCCTGCAGGTCCTGGGCCAGGCGCTGGGCCCCATGGCGCTGCTGTTGGTCGGCGTGACCCTGGCCTACACCAGGGTGGGCCAGAACTTGCGAGAGGCTGCTGGCATCGCGCTGGTCAAGAACCTGGTGCATCCGCTGCTGCTGCTTGCGCTGGCCTGGGCCTTCGGTCTGGGCGGCCTGCCGGTGGTCGTGATGTTCACGGCGGCTGCATTGCCCGTGGGGGCCAACGTGTTCCTGTTCACGCAGCGCTATGGCGTGATGCAGGAGGAGGTGTCCGCCAGCATCGCGGTGTCCACTGCGCTGGCCTTGCTTACCGTGCCGCTGATGCTGTGGCTGGCCCAGCGCCTGCCGGGCTGATGGGTTTCAGCAGCGCCAGCAATCCGGGGGATCAGGGCGCCAGGCGCTGGCGCAGCCAGGTTCCAGCTTCAAGCTGGTAGCAAAGGCGGTCGTGCAACCGGCTCTTGCGGCCTTGCCAGAATTCCCAGCGCTCGGGTACCAGCCTGAATCCGCCCCAATGTGGCGGGCGTGGCGGGTTCAGCAGGAACTGCGCGCCGTACTTGGCCGCATTGGCCACCAGTACGCTGCGCCCGCTGATGACCTGGCTTTGCGGGCTGGCCCAGGCGCCAATGCGAGAGTCCAGCGGGCGGCTGTTGAAGTAGGCGTCGCTTTCGGCCTCGCTGACTTTTTCCACGCGGCCCTCGATGCGCACCACGCGCTCAAGCTCCACCCAGTGGAACTGCAGCGCGGCAAAGGGGTTGCCCGCCAGTTGCTGGCCCTTGCGGCTGTCGTAGTTCGTGTACCAGACCAGGCCGCGCTCGTCATAGCCCTTGATGAGCACGATGCGTGTGCTGGGCCGCAGGTCGCCGCCCACGGTGGCCAGCGTCATGGCATTGGGCTCGGGCACCTGGGCGCTCAGGGCTTCCTGCAGCCATTGGTCAAACTGCTGCAGCGGATCGGCCAGGGAGGCCGATTCGCTGAGTTCCGCGCGCTCGTAGCTTTTGCGCAGATCGGCGATCGAGGTGGAAATGCTGCTCATGGCCTGCATTGTGCCTGCGCCCGACCTCCCATTTGCTGCGCTAGAGTTGCGCATGCTCAGAGACTTCAAAGGCCGGCCTTGCGTGCTCATCCTCGCCTCGGGCCGTGGCGAGCGTTTCCGCGCGTCGGGCGGCGCCATGCACAAGCTCGCCGCGCCGCTGGGCGGCAGCACCGTGCTGGAACACACACTGGCCGCCGTCCGCGCCAGCGGCCTGCCCTGGCATCTGGAAGATGCGGGCCACCCCGGAATGGGCGATTCGCTGTCTGCGGCCGTGCGTGCCACAGCCGATGCGCCAGGCTGGCTGGTCTTGCCGGCCGATCTGCCGCTGGTGAGTCCACAGACCTTGCTGAAAGTGGCCGATGCATTGCATGCGGGGGCCCGAGCCGCCCAGCCTGTCCATCAAGGCGAGCGTGGACATCCCGTGGGTTTCGGCGCCGCATGCGGCGCGGCGCTCATGGCGTTGAGCGGAGAGAAGGGCGGGGCGCCTGTGCTGAAGGCGCTGCGCGAAGCCGGACATGTGGTTCAGGTCGATGTGGACGATGCTGGTGTGCTCACCGACATCGATACGCTGGACGATCTGGCGCGCGCTGAGGTGTTGCTGCAGAACCGGCCTGAAGTGGGCTGAATTCAGGCTTCGCCGTCTGCCGTAGCGGGGCCGCCTTCGGTCGCTGGGTCGGCTTGGCTGCCTTGGCAATAACCGCGCAGTTTGAGCAAGGCCCGATACATCACCTCCCGTTCCTCCTGCGTCAGCGCTAGCAGAGCAGCGGCCTGGTGTTGTCGGGCCACGGGCATCACCTCGTCATGCAATTGCCGGCCCGCAGGCGTGATGGAGCACAGGATCTTCTTGCGTGGAGTGGAGCCTTGCGCCAGCAGGGCCACCAGGCCGCGTTCCTCGAGCAGCCGCAGCGCCCGGCTCACCAGGGCCTTGTCCGAAGTGGATTGCACCACCAGCGCGCTGAACGGCAACTCGCCTGCATGCGCGACAAGGGCCAACAGCCGCCACTCCGAAACCGTCAAGCCCGCCGTATCGGCATAGGGCACGGTGATGGTGCGCCGCAGCGCATTGCCCACCTGGCTCATCAGCGTGGTCAGAAAGGCATCGACGGTCAGGCTGCTGCCTGCCTCGTCAAGGTGGGTCCAGGGATTGCCTGCGGGCGTGCTGGGCACAGGGAGAGGAGAAGGTGGGATGGACATGTTCCCATCAATTGTTTCACAGGCTGCCTGACGTTTGTCTTGTGGAATTTCTTTAGAGAAATCAATAGAGGTCAATCGGTGTTTTCAGTAAGTTGATTCATCAACTTGCCGGAGAAAATCGTCATTGATTCTTTTGAGGATCAATGTTTCATGGGTGAATTTTATGAATTCACCCCATAGCCAGCCCCAGCTGCCATGCCCGTATCTGACCGATGCATGTCCGCGCTTTCAAAGGAGCCAGTGATGACCCCCCATCGTCGGCAAGGCCTGACCATTGCAGCATTGGCTTTTGCCACCGCTGTCTGTGGTCCGGCATTTGCACAGGACTACCCCGCCAGGCCGATCACCGTGGTGGTCGCCTATCCCGCAGGTGGTGACACGGACGCCATGGCGCGCCTGTTCGCCGAAAAGCTCACGGTGCGTCTGCGCCAGCCCGTGGTGGTGGACAACCGGCCCGGGGCGGGCGGCACCGTGGGCAACAACCTGGTTGCGCGGGCCGTGCCCGATGGCTACACGCTACTGTTCACGCCCAACCCCTTCACCATCGCCCCCATGGTGATGAGGCTCCCTACTGCCGCGACCTATGACCCCTTGAGAGGTTTCACCCCCGTGGTGCAGACCGCCAGCCAGGCCGTGCTGCTCGTGGCCCATCCCTCCACGGGATTCAAAAGCGTGGCCGACATGGTGGCTGCGGCCAAGGCCGGCAAGACGCTCAGCTACGCCAGTCCCGGCGCAGGCTCGCCCATGCACATAGGTGCCGAGTGGCTGAACCGCGCTGCCGGAGTGAGCATTCAGCATGTGCCCTATCGCGGCGTGGCACCGGCCGTCAACGATGTGGCAGCGGGCCATGTAGGACTGGCCTACGTCACGCTGGGGCCGGTGGCCCAGTACATCCAGGCGGGCAAGCTGCGCGCGCTGGCCGTGACCGACCCGAAGCGTTCGCCCCTGCTGCCCGATGTGCCTTCGCTGGCGGAACTGGGCTACAGGGACATCGCCGCGGGTGCCTGGAATGGCTTCTTCGCGCCCAAGGGCACGCCGGCCGCCGTGGTGCAGACCTTGAACACCCATCTCAACGAGATCCTCAGGATGCCGGAGGTGGCGGCAAAGATGGCCACCTTCGGTGCCGTGCCCGTGGGCGGGTCGCCGCAGGTGCTGGCCGATGTCAACGCTGCCGACTACGAGCGCCTGGGCAAGGTGATCCGCGAACTCGGCATCACCGCTGAATGACATGAATACCTCGAATTCCACGCTGGGCCGCGAGACGGCCCAGGTCACGGCGCTGTCCAAGGTACTAGGTCGTGCCCAGTACGCGGGCGACCTCAAGCTGCCGGGCATGCTGCATGCCAAGCTGTTGCGCAGCCCCTATCCGCATGCGCGCATCGTGCGCATCGACATTGCTGCAGCGCGCGCGCTGCCCGGTGTGAAAGCCGTGCTGACCGGGGCAGATGCACCGCGCACGCCCTGGGGCGTGAGCCACAAGGAGCGGCGCATCCTGGCCGACGGCCTGGTGCGCTTTGCGGGGGAAGAGGTGGCAGCCGTGGCTGCCGCCACAGAAGAGATCGCCCGCGATGCGCTGGACCTGATCGAGGTCGAGTACGAAGAACTGCCCGCCATCCTGTCGCCCGAGGAAGCCCTGGATGAAGAAGCGCCCGGCGTTCATCCGGGCCGGGGCAACATCGCCCACGAGATCCGCTTCGAGCGCGGCGATGCCGATGCCGGATTCGCCGCAGCTGATCTGGTTCACGAAGCCACGTACACCACGCATGCGCAGTACCCGGGCTACCTGGAAC
This sequence comes from Delftia sp. PX-1, assembly GCF_055797465.1. NCBI lineage: Bacteria > Pseudomonadati > Pseudomonadota > Betaproteobacteria > Burkholderiales > Comamonadaceae > Delftia > Delftia sp. PX-1. The sequence continues at coordinate 4,037,224 of NZ_CP184763.1, read as the reverse complement.
CCATGGCAACCCTGGCCTCCATCGACGCCGATGGCCGCCTGTTGGTACAGACCTCCACGCAGTCGGTTTTCCTGGCGCGTGCCCGGCTGGCGGCGGCGCTGGAGCTGCCGGTGTCCGCCATCCGCGTGGTGCAGGCCACCACGGGCGGCGGCTTTGGCGGCAAGATCGTCGAGGACGACAACCAGCTCGTGGCGGGCCTGCTGGCCCTGCGCACCGGGCGGCCCGTGCGCCTGGTCAACAACCGGCTGGAGGACTTCCTGGCCTGCTGCTCCAGCGTCCCCGAGCGCATCACGCTCAAGCTGGGCATGGCGCGTGATGGCCGCATCCTCGCCAAGCAGATGCACATCGTTGCCGAGTGCGGTGCCTATGCGGGTCTGTCGGCCGAGGTCATGCACGTCAGTGCCATGCGCAGCGACAACATGCACAGGCAGGGCAACGTCCGATCGCACGCCACCCTGGTCTATACCAACAACCCGCCGCACGGCGCGTTCCGCGGCTTTGGCGGTACGCAGATGCTGTTCGCGCTCAACAGCCACATCCACATCATGGCCGAGCAGCTGGGGCTGGATCCGGCCGAAGTCCACAAGCTCAATGCAGTGCAAGCCGGCGACGTGACAGTGCATGGCTGGAAGATCGGCAGCGCCGGCCTCAAGGAGTGCATAGACCAGGCCACCGATGCCATCGACTGGCGCGGCAAGCGCGCCCGCCCCCGCCAGGCCCTTGGCGCCCGCCGCAGGGGCGTGGGCATGGCCGCGGCCATGCATGTCAGCGGCAACCGCACCATGGGCAACTGGGACGGCTCCACCGTGGTGGTGCGCATCCATGAGGATGGCCAGGTGCTTGTGCTCAGTGGCGAGTGCGACATGGGCCAGGGCGCGGCCACCATGCTCAGCCAGATCGTCGCCCATGAACTCACGCTGCCGTTGTCGCAGGTCCGCGTGGCCGCACCCGACACGGACAGCACGCCCTTCGCCATAGGCTCGCTGGCCTCGCGCGTGACCATGGCTGCAGGCAATGCCGCCATAGGTGCCGCGCAGGCGGCCCGCAGCAAGCTGCTGGCCCTGGCCGCCGTCGTGCTGGAGGCGCAGGTCGACGACCTGGAGCTGGCCGATGGTCAGGTGCGCGTGCGCGGCACCGACCGTGCGGCAGGCATGGCCGAGCTCGCACGCCAGCACATCTGGCGCCATGGCGGCGAGGGCATACAGGTCAGCCACACCTGGGATGCCCAGACGCAGATGCACGACGCCCAGCTGCACGGCAACATCGCGCCGGCCTATTCCTTCGCGGCCCAGGCAGTGGAGGTCGAGGTCGATACGGAAACCGGCCAGGTCCGGGTGCTTGACAGCTATGTGGCCGACGACTGCGGCAAGGCGCTGAACCCCGTCGCCATCCATGGGCAGACCAACGGGGCCACCGTCCAGGCCATGGGCTGGGCCCTTTACGAGCAACTGCACCTGGAAGGCGGGCGCCTGGCCAACGGCAACTTCGCCGACTACACCATGCCAACGGTCGACGCCGTGCCCTTGCTGCGCGGCGGCTTTGTCGAGTCCAACGACCCCAACGGCCCCTATGGCGCCAAAGGGGCCAGCGAAACCGCCATCCTGCCGGGAGCGCCTGCCATCGCCAACGCCGTGTACGACGCCATCGGCGTGCGCATATGCGATCTGCCGATCACGCCCGAAAAAATCCTGGCGGCGCTGCGCGCACGCGCCGAGGAGGGCCGTCATGCATGACTTCGACTTCCTGGAGCCCACCTCGGTGGCGGAGGCCAGCCGGTTGCTGGCCGAACTGGGCGAGGACTGCCGCGTGATCGCCGGCGGCACGGCCTTGATGCTGGGCATGCGCCAGCGCATGCTCGCGCCCACGCACCTGGTCTCGCTGGCTGGCATCGATGCGTTGCGCGGCCTGGACTTCGACCCGGTGCGTGGCCTGCGTATCGGCGCCCTGGTGCGCCATGCCGAACTGGCGGCCTCGCCGCTGGTGTCGCATCACTATCCTGTCCTGGCCGGCATGGCGCAGCGCATGGCCAACCCGCAGGTGCGCAATCAGGGCACGGTGGGCGGCAATCTCTGCTATGCCGACCCCTCCACCGACCCGCCCGGCTGCCTGATGGCATTGGGCGCCCAGATCGTGCTGGCCAGCGCAAGAGGCGAGCGCCTGTTGGACATCGAGGACTTCCTGGTCGACTACTACGCCACGGCGCTGGAAGGCGACGAGATCGTCAGCGAGATCCGCGTGCCGCCCATGGGGCAAGGAGACGACCGGCGCAGCGGTGTGTACACGCGCTTTCTGCGCACAGCGGCCGAACACCGGCCGCTGGCCAGCGTGGCCCTGGTGGCGCACACCGCCGGGGGCATCTGCCGCGACGCGCGTCTCGTCGTGGGCGCCTCTACCCGCATACCCGTGCGCCAGCGGCGCGCCGAGGGCTTTCTTGAAGGCCGTGCCCTCACCTGGGCCTTGGCGGCTGAGGCGGGTGACATCGTCGCGGCCGACATCACACCGGTTTCGGACCTGCGCGGCTCGGCGGATTTCCGCCGAGAAATGGTGCGCGTCAACGTGCGGCGCACCGTGGCCGAACTGTTTGGCCTGGACCTGGCACTGGAACAAGGAGAGCTGGCATGAGCCGACATCGCATCGAATGCACCGTCAACGGTGAGCCCTGCAGCGTGGACGTGCCTGCGCGCCGGCTGCTGTCGGATTTTCTGCGTGATGACCTGCACCTGACGGGCACCAAGCGCGGCTGCGAGACGGGCGTGTGCGGCGCCTGCTCGGTGCTGCTGGATGGCGAAGTGGTGAAGTCCTGCCTGCTGCTGGCCGTGCAGGTCCAGGGCCGCGCGCTCACCACCATCGAAGGCCTGGCCGACCGTATTGCTGGGGGTGCGGGCGCAGACCCGTCACAACGGCTGCACCCGCTGCAGCAAAGCTTCATGCAATGCGGCGGCCTGCAGTGCGGCTACTGCACACCGGGCTTCATCATGGCCGCCTGCAATCTGCTGGGGCGCAACCCCCGTCCCGGCGCGGACGAAGTTCGCCATGGCCTCAACGGCAACCTGTGCCGTTGCACGGGCTACACCCAGATCGTGGAATCGGTCCTTGTGGCCGCGGAGAAAATGCATGGAAATTGAGAAAACCCTGACTGTTTCGGCCTCGCGAGAGCGGGTGTGGGCCTTGTTACTCGATCCCCAGGTCATGGGAGGTGCCGTGCCGGGCATGCAGTCCATCGAAGTGGTCAGCCCCACCGAATACGTGGCGGTGATGCACCAGAAGATCTCCTTCATCAGCGCCAGATTCAAGCTGCGCACACGCATCGTCGAGCAACGCGCTCCCGAGTATCTGCGCGTGGAAGGAACGGGAGAAGACACCTCGGTGGCCAGCTCGCTCAAGCAGCGCAGTGAAATCTTCCTGAGCGCCACGCCGGATGGAGGCACCGAACTGCGCATCAAGATCGACGTGGACCTGCTGGGCCGTCTGGGCGCCTTCGGCCTGAGCGTGATGAAGACCAAGGCCGACCGAATATGGGAGGAGTTCGGTAACAATCTGGCCGCGCGGCTCGAAGGCGGGGGAGGGGAGCCCGCTGCGGGCAAGGCGACCATGCAGGCGCCTGCACCTGTCGCGCCCGCGACGGCCTCCGAGCCAGCCAGGGAAACGGTGGTGCAAGCCCGGAATTCGCCAGCCCCAGCCCCAGCGCCAGCTTCGGAGCTCTCCTCCACGGCCCAAGACCTGCGGGGCCGTGGCTGGTGGGGACGGCTAATCGGCAGCTTGAGCGGTGAGGGCAGCGCGGGCGCTGCCGACACCATTCATGTCGAGCTGCGCCGTGGCGATACCACGGTCAGCGTCCAATGGCCGGGCGCGCGCGCCGAGCAGTGCGCGGCGTGGCTGCGCGACTGCCTGCGCTGAACGCAGACCCGGCCGAGCACATCATCCGCGCGTGATCACCGCACAGGCCAGGCGCGCCCCCGAATTGCCGGTGGGCTGCGTGGTGTAGTCGTCAGGGTCCTTGTGCACGATCAGGCCGCGGCCCACCACGCTGTTGGGACTCTGATCCAGTGCCAGGCCGCGCGAAACGAAATCTATGCTGGCCATGCCTTGCGCGTCTGACCGCAGACTGGGCAGATCCCCTGCGTGGTGGACAGCGGAATCGAAGCGGCCATGGGCGTGGCCTGTGGGGTTGAAATGGCCGCCCGCGCTCAGGCCATCAGGGCTGGAGCAATCGCCTTTCTCATGGACATGAAAGCCATGCTCGCTGTTGGGCGCCAGCCCCTGAACCGAGCCCTGAACGCGCACGCTCCCATCGGCCTGGGCAGTGAACTGCAGGCTGCCGCTGACCTTGCTGCCTTGCGTGGGCTGCAGCTGGGCCATGGCCACGTTGCGGGCGGCAGGGGCTGCGGTGACGGCTGCCGGGGTGGACGCCGCGGCTGTGGCAGGAGGCTTGGCCTGGCTGCCGCAGGCCCCAAGGGCCAGCACCATCCCGGCTGCCATCAGCAGCTTCACGGCGGTGGACGGGGTGGAGGGGGAAGCGTTCAAACGCATGGTGGCAATCTCCTGGTTGATATCCGTGCTGGAAAAGTTGTGAGGCGCATTGCGCGCAGCCGCCATCTTGCAGCGTGCAATACGGTGGATATGTCGGAGAGGGCAGCGTTATGCGCCTGCGCGCATCAGCGTATCAATCGCATCAAAGCGTCAGCGCGCGGCTTGCGCACCCGCTTCAGGCTGGCCCGCGTAGCTGAGCAGGCGCTGCAAGGCACGGTCCCGGATGCCGAGGCGCTTGAGCTCATCGAAGGTTGCGCGCGCATAGTCATGCGTGCTGCCATAGATGCCCTTGGCCTCGCTGAAGATGCGGCGATAGTCTTCGGGCGCCAGCTCGCCCGTGTGATTGGGGCTTTGACGGGACAGCGTGAACGCCAGCGCCTGCACCGTGCCCTGGCCGGTGCGGCAGGGCAGCCAGCGGGGGTCATAGACGGCATTGGCCATCTCGCGCTGCCACAGCTTTCTCATGACGTCATGGCCGTGGTGCCGGGGAATGCGGAACACCATGCCCTGGCAACTGCCGCCGGACAGCATGCCAAAGACCAATCCAGGATTCTGGGGCGTGCCGCGGTTGATGGTGCTCCACATCTTCAATGCCCGGTGCCAGCCAAAGACACGGGCCGTGCGGCATTCGCAGAAATCGAAATCCGGCCGCCAGATCAGCGAGCCGTAGCCAAAGATCCAGAGGTCGTCGCTTCCGCCCCATCGGTGCAGCGCCTCGTCCAGCATGGGCTGGGACTCTCGGCGGGCAAATGAGAATTCTGGCAGGGCGGACATGGGCGCTGTGGCGTGAAGGAACAATGACGTTTTAACGCCTGTCGGCCCAAACGGTGCACAAGCGCCTGCGTTGCCCTTGCACGGCCGGCCTTTTGTCTCTGCGGCGCCACAGTTCGTGCCGGGTGGCATCACGGGGCTTGGGCGGTGCGCAGGGCCGTTGGCGGCGGCCCTCTACAATCGGCCGGTTTTTCGCAGTCTTTCTGGTTTCCTTCAACAGTTCATTCACGGAGAGTGCTTCATGTCCTTCAGTCAATCCGACGACGACAGCCAACAACGTTTTGCCCTGGGCTTTTTGTTTGCGCTGATTGCGCTCGTCGTCTCCACGGTCGTGGGTGTCGTGGTCTACCAGCGCGGTATTGCGCATGGCCCTGCAAAGACGACAACCGGCGCCACACCTGTGCCGGCGATGGCGCCTGTGGTCCTGGAGGAAGACGTGGCGCGTGTCGTTGTCGAAAACGGCGTGGTCAAGTTCTACTTCGCATCGGCCAAGGCCGAGCTGGCTGCTGGCGCCAATGAAGCGCTGGCCGATGTGGTGGCTGGTGTGCAGGGCGGCAAGCGCGCCGTGATCTCTGGATACCACGACGCCACCGGCAGCGCCGAACTCAACGCCGAACTGGCCAAGAAGCGCGCCCTGGCAGTCCAGGCTGCCCTGTCGGCACTGGGCGTGGCCGAGGAAAAGGTCGAACTCAAGAAGCCCGAACAACTGCAGGCCGATGGCAGCAATGCCCAGGCCCGCCGGGTGGAAGTGATCCTGGTGGATTGAACCGGATCAGCAGTGCGGCTGGCAGCAGCCGCAGCTAAAAACAAAGGCCCGGAGCGATGAACGCTCCGGGCCTTTGTTTTTGGGGCTGCGTGGATCAGGAATTGCGCAGGGGATCGAACTTCTCGCCGCCAGCTGGCTGCACGCCGGCATGGGCGCGTGAGTTCTCCTGTATGAGTTCTATCTTGTAGCCGTCCGGATCCGTCACAAAGGCAATCACCGTGGTGCCGCCCTTGACGGGGCCGGCCTCGCGCGTCACGTTGCCGCCGGACGCCTTGATCTTCTCGCAGGCGGCATAAGCATCAGGCACGCCAATGGCGATATGGCCGTAGGCCGTGCCCATGTCGTAGGACTCCGTACCCCAGTTGTAGGTCAGCTCGATCTCGGCCTGGCCAGGGTTGCCGCCCTCGAAGCCCAGGAAGGCCAGCGAGTACTTGTACTCGGGGTTCTCTGAGGTTCGCAGCAGCTGCATGCCAAGAACCTGTGTGTAGAAATCGATGGAACGCTGGAAATTGCCAACGCGCAGCATGGTGTGAAGGATTCGCATCCACGGATTGTGCCGGGATTTGGCGGTCTCTTCACGCGCTCGGCCATGGGGTGAGGTCGCTTCAGCCCCACCGCGGCATCGGTCGCGGGCTCCTGCCCGGGCGCGTGCATCTCATCCACAGACTCCCGCGTGGTCCGGATGCTTGGCCTGCAACGCATTCAACCACCGATTCAACTATCTGTTGAATTCTAGGAGTGCTACCTAGGACTGACGCCCGAATTCGCAGCAATTGGGCCAAAAAATCAGACAAATCTTAGATTTTGAAGTGGAAAAATCAGATTAATCCAATTAAATCCTAGTGCGCCACTGCCTAGAATAGGAATGTTCTTCTTGCTAATTTTTTGAGTCATGAAAAATTTCGTCTTGCGGATACTGATTGCCGATGACCATCCGGCAGTTCTGGCAGGCATAGAAAGTGTTTTGGAGGAAAAAAATGAGATAGAGATTGTGGGTCGAGCGAAAAACTCCACGGAAATCATCAATTTTCTCAGGCAGAACGAATGCGATGTGCTGGTGACTGATTATTCAATGCCCGGCGGAACCTATGGCGACGGCCTGGTCATGCTGAATGTCATCCGGCGACGATTTCCCGGCGTCAAGATCGTGATGCTGACCATGATTGAGAATATTGGGATCATCAAGTCGCTTGCCAATCAGGGGATCTACAGGATAGTCCATAAAACAGATTCTTTGGGGAGCCTGGTGCCGGCGATCTATGCGGCATACACAGATGGTCAATTCATTTCGCCGAGCGCAAGCAAACTGCTTGGCGGCGAATGGCTCGGGGCGGTACGAACATCGATAGAACTGTCAAAGCGTGAAGAGGAAGTTCTGCTCCTTTTCATTTCTGGAATGACAGTGTCTGAAATAGCGAAAAAACTCTATCGCAGCATCAAGACGGTCAGTACGCACAAGGTGGCGGTCATGAATAAACTGGGCATCCGCAAGGACATTGACCTCATTCGCTATGGAATAGAGATGGGATGGATTGATGCCAGAAAATAGTCCCGGTCATGGCAAAAGAATGCTCGTTGCCACAAACGATCCGATGGCCCCATATTGGATACAGCAATGTTGCAAACAGCAAGGAATTTTTCACGGCATTCAATGGATCAGCAATACGGATGAGCTTCTGGCGGAACTGAAGAAATTCAATGCGGATGCGGCCTTTGTGGATATGGATTTCATCGGCGAAAAGCTGATGAGATTCCTCAATGATCTGGCAGTGTGTGAAGTGGATGTCCCCATCATCCTTGTCAGCAGCTGCGAACCAAGAATATTCCATGCGGTCGCTGACTATGCCCGGAGCCTGGCACTCAACATCGTCTGTGCAATATCTCGCTCCAGAATGGCAAGAGAGGTGCCGGTCAACGGGGATTTCCTGCTGCGTATCCTGGGGCGGACCAAGACGAAGGGTCAGCCCAGGACGATCTTGCCGATCCCGAGAGCAAGGTTGATGAACGCTTTGCACAGCGGCGAAATCGTTGCCCATTTTCAACCCTTGCATCATGCAGGCTCGGGCAGGATCATCGGGGCGGAAGCCTTGGCCCGGTGGCCTATTTCGGCCACGGAACTGTTGCCACCTGCTGCGTTCATGAAGGCTATCGGAGACCATGGATTGATGCATGAGCTCACTCTCCAAATGCTCCTGCAGTCCATCTCTTTCATCAAATCGGCAGCACCTTCAGGGCAGTTCATCTGCAGCATCAATGTATCCGCCTCCCTGGCGGCATCCTGGGAGTGGATGGATTCGGCATTGCGCGTAATCAGGGATGCAGGGGTCTCCCCTGAAAATATCGGTTTTGAGGTGACGGAAGATGGGGCGGATGATCTCGACAAGTCCCTGGGCGGTGTCATTGCGAATTTACGAATGAGCGGCTTTCAGTGCGCAATGGATGACTTTGGCGTGGGCGGCTCAACCCTAGGGCGCCTGCTTAGCGTTCCTTTCAACCAGATCAAGATTGACAAGGCTTTGCTGCATGCTGCAAGAAACCAGGCCCATGCAAAGAGAGTGCTGAGCAAAGCGGTGTCGCTTGCGAAAGATGTTCGGGCACAGGTGGTTGTTGAGGGAGTGGAGGACGTTGATGATCTGGGAATGATCAGGAGGATGGATGCTGATGTCGCCCAGGGATTCTTGTATTCCAGAGCACTTTCCTGCAAAGATTTTATCGACTACATGAGGCGATCATTGGCCTGAGCAATGGCTGTATATCGATGTCCAGATGGAAATCCATAAAAAAGAAATTGCAGAAAAGGAAGATCTTCTGCTTCTGGCCAGATATAACAAGAGACTGCTTTTTGGTGGGGGCTGATCTTTTCTTTCCTTGTGATCATTGTCGCGTTATTTGCGGCATCGTTCGAGTTCAATGATTTCATGGAGGAAAGAAGGTCAATTTTTCAGAACAAGAGAACTAGAATTCTGGTGGAGATAGAAACAAAGCAGGTCATCATGATGCGTGGAATAATCGCATCAGAATTGCTTTGGGGGCAAGCGCATATATCGCAACCGGCGGGAGTTGGCAGGCCGGGCGCTATGATCACGGGTGTGAGTCCGGTGGTTTTGCTCGAGGATAAGGGCGACAAGCCTGCATGCAGGCGATACAGGGATATGCTGGAGGAGCTTGCATACCTGGCAAACTCCAGTTTTCTTCAGGATGGAAGAGCCATATCTGTATATGCCTTCAGTCCGGATGGCGGGTTCATCGGTGCTCTCCTGCCTCAGATTCCAGATGAGCCTGAGCGGGAACGGATGCTCTTGGAGCTTCAGCAACAGATTGCCGGGCTGCCGAAAGACAAAGGCGTTCCACTTCATTCCGGACAAGTGCGCCACCCCATTTGGCTTCCCCCGACCAAAAGTATTCTGACGGGTGAAATGTCGTTCCAGGTTGTTGTTTCTGCATTCCACAGGGGTAAGCCATTTCTCACCGTGGTGAGTGACATGCCTACCCAGCATATTGAGAATCTGATGCAGCAAGGTGAGGATAGAAGTTCCTTTCTGATCATGGACTCCCGGGGAAGCGTTGCCCTGGGTGTTGAACCAGAGGGCTACAGCAAAGCGGATTTCTTTGATATTGAAACATCGAAATTCCAAGGCAACCTGGTGAGTCGCTATCTTCTGTTCAAGTATGGTGCTGTATACAAGGATGGTTTTTTTCATTACTACTCGAGAATATCGAATACAAACATGATTCTGCTCCACGTGTTTTCGTGGAAGGATGCGGTTTTTCTAAAGGGAAAATCGTTCGTATATTTGATTCTTTCGTTGATATTCATTGTCTTGTTCTGGTGCTTTTTGATATATTTCTACGAAAAGGTATTTATTCCAATCTATGAAAAGGCAAAGAATGTTTTCGATACCGAGCAGCTGAGTCGAACCATCATTGCCATGGCTCCTTACGGATTGGGTCTTCTTGATTTCAAGGAGAAAAAGATGCTGTTGGAGAACAGCATGATGTTCAAATACAAGGAGAGTGCAGTACTGCGTGGCCCGGTCCCTGGAGAGCTATTGATCGGCTATTTCCACAGAGTTTATGTGGAGAAATATCTTGGTGGCGGGAAAAGTGACTATGTGCCCGTGTCCAGCGAGGTGGTGATTTCCAACGATGGAACCATTGCAGAGCTGTCCATGATCATGGTGAAGGCAAAATACCAAGGTCGGAACGTGCTGTTGTGCGGGTTTGCCGATATCACGGCTCACAAGCAGGTCCAAAGAAGCCTGGAGGATGCAAAGAAGGCTGCGGAAGAGGCAAACCATGAAAAATCATCTTTTCTCGCCGTAATGAGCCACGAGATACGCACTCCACTCAATGCGATACTGGGGAATCTGGAAATACTGGGAAGAAGCATTCTGTCCATGGAGCAGAAAACACGGCTGGACATCATTTCGAATTCCTCACATTCTCTTTTGTCTCTGTTGAATGATGTCCTCGATTTCTCGAAGGTCGAGTCTGGTCAGATGAGTGTCGAGATGGCCGGATTCGATCTCAAGTCCGTGATCAGGCAGGTGGCATCCATCTATAAACCCTTGGTGACAGAGGCAAAAATTGAATTTTCCCTGACCATCGATGATTCGCTGAAGTCTGGATATCTTGGCGATGCTGAGCGCATCAAGCAAATACTCAACAATCTTCTCAGCAATGCTTTGAAGTTCACCAAGAGTGGAAAAATAGAGGTATATGCATCCGACAGATCCGGCGAGCTGAACATCAAGGTATCCGATACTGGAATAGGTATTCATCATTCGCAGCATGCGTTCATCTTCGATGCGTTCAAGCAGGCCGGCTCGGAAATCGCCACGAAGTTTGGAGGAACCGGACTTGGGCTGACGCTGTGCCAGCGGATGGCCCACCTCATGGGAGGGGAGATCCGGTTTTCAAGTGTCCTTGGAAAAGGCAGCATTTTCGAGCTGGTGCTGCCCGCATACCATGCGCAGCCCGCATCATCCGCTGTCGCTTGGGAGGATGGCGATGTCCTGCTTTCGGAGGACGAACGAGAGGATTTCTCGGCAAGGATTCTGGTGGTGGATGACCACCCTGTTAACAGAATGCTGTTGCTGGATCAGCTGAGGATCATTGGGTATGAGGCCGATTCTGCAGAAGGAGGGGAATCTGCCTTGAGCATGCTGGCACAGCTGGCCTATGACCTGGTTCTAACCGACCTGCAGATGCCCGGCATGAACGGTTATGTGCTTGCACAGCACATCCGTAAGGATTACCCCGGGATTAGAGTGGGGGCAATAACGGCAAACGCAGGCAAGCATGAAAGGGATAAATGTGCCAAATTCGGCATATCTGACATCATCGTCAAACCAGCCTCCCTGAAAAGCATCAAGGAATTCATTGATAGAAATATCGGCAAGTCCGGGGTTTGCCAAGTGGATGCATTGCCGGCAAGAACAAGCAAGATTTCTGGCTACCGTGACATTCTTGTCTCAACAACACAAGCATCCTTGATCTCCTTGAAGAAATCCTTGGAAAAAAGAGATCTCGTGGCTGTGCATAGGGAAATTCATGCCATGAAGGGGGCATTTGCAGTGGCAGGGTTCAATGACATAGTCCAGGCGCTTGATAGGATTTCTTCTCTTGTCAATGCGCGAGATTTTCGAGCGGTCGATGGGGAGCTCGTGAATTTCATGGACGTTCTGAAAGATTTGTGAGAAAGGCTGAAAGCCGGCTGGTGTCAGGTTATTCATATTTACGCACCATGGACTATAAAAAATACCTGAAAATATCCGTATTGTTGGCGGACGATCATCCTGGGATAATATCAGGTGTCAGGCATGAATTGTCTGGTGAGTCAGAAATTGCATTGAATGGGAGTGTTTCAAATTCAACCGATCTGATTCAAAAGCTGGAAGAGGGAGGTTTTGATGTGCTTGTATCCGATTACTCCATGCCGACCGGGCAATATGGAGATGGACTGCATCTATTCGGTTATATATCGAGAAGATTCCCAAAATTGGGTCTGGTGGTCCTGACCATGCTGGATAACTCGGCAATACTCCAGGCTCTGGGTCGTGTCTCGAACATCAGTATTGTCAGCAAGGCCGATCCGGTGCTGCATCTTGTTCCCGCGATCCACGCGGCATTCACTGGCGGAGTTTATTTTTCGCCAGCCATCGCCGAGCGGCTGGAAAGAGGTGGTGCAGGCGGGTTGGGCGGAGTGCAGGGGGAGAGAAGAGTGCCTGCCGAGCTGAGCCCCAAGGAGTCCGAGGTAGTCCGGTTGTACGCTGCTGGCCTGCGCATTGATGAAATTGCAGCCAAGCTCAACAGGAGCAAGAAGACCATCAGCACGCAAAAAGTCAAGGCCATGCAAAAGCTCGGCATAGAGCGAGACATAGACCTTATGAAATATGCCTTGGAATGTGGGTGGGTGACATCATCGAGATCTCAATGATGCATGTTCATTCCGCCTTCAGTGCCTGTATGTCCTGGATGACTGCTTCAAGCTGGAGCTCCAGCAGCGAGAGCGAATGTCTGTGATATGCCAGCCCATCATGGCCCATGCGGCTTTCCAGGTCGGCGCACCGTATTGACAACTCGACCAGATCAAAGAATCTCAGTGAGCCAGACAGGTTGTGAAGCTCTCTTTGCACATCTTTGCAGTTTGGGCTGGATTTGATGGTTGCCAGAGAAGAGCGCGCAGATTCCAGGAAGGCATTTCTGATGGGTGGCGCAATTTTCTCGAAATGGACGACTTCGTCAGCCGGCAGGAGACTGTCGGGGTTGGCATGCGTTGAATGGATCGCCATCGTCAGCGCATCAAAAATCCCCTGCGGTGAATGCCAGGATACCGCGATGATGCGGGCATTGATCACTCTGGGCTGCATGGGATGGCTGGCTTCACATTCGATGATGCGTGCCGCTCCTGCCACCAGGCGGTTTTCGTCCTTGGGATTCCATGAGGTCTTCGGCCCGCACAGCACGACAACGTGGAACTTCTGTAGCCGATCCTGGCGAATCGCGGTGGGATGGCGGCATGCCGTGGTCACCAAACCCCACTCCTTGAGCAAAGGGAGCAGATGGGCGTGCTGATCGTCGCATGACGAGATGAACAGAATCTGCTGTCCTGAAAATGGCAGATGGGGCCGCAAGAGTGCATCTGCGACAGGTGTCGTTCCAAAGGCGGTCGGTAGCTTGTCAGGACGGCGTGCGGTGGGGGCACTGTCCGGGGCGGAGATCTGTTTTGTCATGGAAGGCCGAACGTCGGGGGCCGGTCTCTGCAGCGAGAAATTTCAAGATGCAGATCAGGCCGACTGATTGAACCACGGCATCCATCCACAGTGCATGTCTAAGGGCATGTGCGCGTGCTTGCCGCGATTGCACGGGGCCAGGCCAGGGCAATGCCGCCCTGCAGAAGTGCAGGCACGCCAATTCAGGTGTACGCTCCAGGTGGGGCCAGAATGAAAAAAGCCTGCAAGTGACTGCAGGCTGTTTTCATGGAGGCGTTTATCCAGGGCTTCAGATGGCGAACTGGGCGCGATCCTTGTCCTTTATCCAGGCGGGCGGCTTGCCGCGTCCGGTCCAGGTGTCACCTGTCTCTGGATTGCGGAACTTGGGAGCCACGGTGGAGGAGGCGCGGCGTGCCGTGAAAATGTCGTCGGCTGTCAGGCCGTAATCCTGAACCAGACCGCGAATCTTGGCGATCACATCACTGACTTCTTGCTTGCGTGCTGTCTGGATCTGGGCCTCAAGTGCTTCGCGCTGCGCCAGAAGTTCTTTGTATGTGTTGCTCACGGTAGTTTGCCTTTCATGGATTGAAGCGCGAATATTAACTGTTTTTTAAGAACCGGTTTGCATGCTTTCGATTATTTCCCCCTATGACCAGCATTGCCCGTCCCGAATGCGTTCAAACTGTCAGGTAAACCTTGGGTAAAGAGCCGTTGCGCAGTATGGCGCTGTATGTTCTGCGGGTTTTCAAAATCCTGTGCACCCTCGCTTTCGGACTGGGTGGAACTGGATAAGCCGTGACTCCGGGTTCTTGGCCGGCGGTGTTGGGATTGAGCGATGCAAGGGCCGCGCTTTACCCAAACTCCGGTGCGGATTCGGAATCCTTCAAGTCCAGTCTGTACGCTGCTTGCCAGATGAGATGCGAACAAATCAGAGGGTGTGGCCGTCCCGTCGACGTGCCTTGTGCAAGCGTCTGGATTTTTCTGTGCAATGCTGTTTATTTGTACAGTATGATGCAGTCATGAGCATCGATCAGATCGCCTTCGCACTTCCCGCAGCCCTTGCCGTCTGGCTGTCCCAATCCCGTTCCGCCGCGCTTCGGCGATGGGCCTGCCTCTTCGGCCTGGGGGGCATGCCGTACTGGATTTACAGCGCGCTGTCTGCCGGGCGCTGGGGCATGTTGGCCTTGGCCTGCGTGTTTGCGCTGGGGTGGCTTTGGGGACTGTGGGTTCATTGGCTGACTCCCCGGCGGCGTGTGGCCATGGATTCGGGCCTTGGCACGATCCAGATCACGCCGGGCACCCGCTGATGCTTGGGGTGGCAGCCAGCAGCCTTGCGTGGTGCCGATCCTGCAGACGAGCATGTGTTTTGCAGGCGTTGCGCATGATGCATTCGTGAATTTCAAGCGTTCTCACTGGAATTTGATGCAGGTAAAAGCCGAGTGTTTTGCTGGGTTGGTGTGATTTTCGAGCCGACGCGTTGAACGCCTGGACGGGCTGCGATCTCTATGCCCGGCCGTGCATGGCTGAAAGATCCGGACGGGAATTGCTGCAGCGTGTTCTGCCGTCCTGTGCACTGCGGTGGTGCACTCCTTTTCGCTCTTGGTGCAGGCTCACTGATCAGCCTGCTGCGCTGTGCTTTTGTGGATATTTCCGATGGATGAGTTTGGTCTTGTGCATAAAAAGCCACGGAAATCCGCAGTCTGTGCGGGTGCCGGGATGGCGGCCCACTGGCAGCGGCGAGCAAGTGCGAGGCATAGAATCGTTTGCATACAACAGGCAGCCAGCCATCCGACTTGCCTCTAAAAACCACGTGAAATAGCCCACCCCGCCGGCGGTGGGCTTTCTTTTTCGGGCCCTGCTGCGGCGTGCCTGACGCCTGATTTTTCAGTGCGCACCTATGGTTTGCACCTGTTGTCAACCACAAGGTTTGCATACGATGAAATTCACTCTCAACCAACAAGAGGTCGAGATCCAGGGCGTCAGCCCGGAGACGCCGCTGCTTTATGTGCTGCGCAACGACATGCAGCTCAATGGCCCCAAGTTCGGCTGCGGCCTGGGCGAATGCGGCGCATGCGCCGTGCTGATCGACGGCAAGGTGGCACGTTCCTGCTCCGTTCCCGTGAGCGTGGTCCAGGGCATGAAGGTCACGACGCTGGAAGGCCTGTCCCAGGACGCGACCCAGGCCGAGCACGCCCGCGTGGCGCGTGACTGGGAAGCCGCCCATCCGGCCGCCGTGCCGGGGATGCCTGCCGGCAAGCCGTCGGCTGACACGCATGGCAAGACCGTCCACACACTGCACCCCGTGCAGCAGGCGTTCATCGACGAGCAGGCTGCCCAGTGCGGCTACTGCACCAACGGCATGGTCATGGCCCTGGTGGCCTTGTTCGACCACAAGCCCACGGCCACCGACGAGGAAGTCACCCAGGCCCTGTCCGGCCACCTGTGCCGCTGCGGCACGCATGTGGAAATCATGCGGGCCGCCGCCCGCGCCCGCGTGCTGATCGCTCAGGGAGGTGCAGCATGAGTGCATCCAACCCCCTTCAACTGACGCGCCGCAACCTGCTCAAGCTGGGCGGCATGGTCATGGTCAGCTCGGTGGCGGCCGCTGGCCTGGTGGCTGAAAGCACGGGTACGGCGCCCGCCGTGGCCGGCGCCTTCCCCATTCCCCCCATTGACCGGGTGAGCAGCTTCATCGCCATTGGCGCGGACGGCAGCGTCACGGCCTACCACGGCCACGTGGACCTGGGCACGGGCATCCGTACCTCGCTGGCGCAACTGGTGGCCGATGAGCTCGATGTGGAGTTCGAACGCATCACCATGGTGCTGGGCCACACGGGCCGCACGCCCAACCAGGGCCCGACCATTGCCAGCAACACCATTCAGGTGGATGCCATCCCCATGCGCAAGGCCGCCGCGCAGGTGCGCCAGCTGCTGCTGGGCCTGGCTGCCGAGAAGCTGCAGCAGCCCGTGTCCGCACTGACCACGTCCAAGGGCGCGGTGGTGGCCAAGGGCGGCCGGCGCATCGGCTACGGCGAACTGGCCCAGGGCCAGGACCTGAACATTGCGCTGGACAAGGAAGTGCCGCTGCGCACCGGCGGTTTCAACTACATCGGCAAGTCCGTGCAGCGCGTGGACATTCCGGCCAAGGTGCTGGGCGCGCTGGCCTATGTGCACGATGTGCGCGTGCCGGGCATGCTGCACGGCCGCGTGGTGCGCCCGCCCTACGGCGGTGCCGATGCGTCGGCGCCGCTGGGCAGCAGCCTGATTTCGGTGAACGAACAGTCCGTGGCGCATCTGCCGGGCATCGTCAAGGTAGTGGTGCAGGGCGATTTCGTGGGCATCGTGGCCGAGCGCGAAGAGCAGGCCATTGCCGCCATGCGCCAGCTGGAGGTGAAGTGGAAGGACTGGGCCGGCGTGCCCGACCTGTCGCTGAACGCCATGCACGACACCCTGGTCAAGCACGAGAAGACCGACCGCATGCTGCGCGAGGACGCGGGCATTGACGAGGCCTTCTCGGGCGCCAAGAAGGTGATCGAGGCCGACTACGTCTGGCCTTACCACCTGCATGCCTCCATCGGCCCGTCCTGCGCCGTGGCCGAGGTGTCCGCCAGCCAGATCCAGGTCTGGACCGGATCGCAGAACCCGCACGACGTGCGCAAGGACATCGCCACGCTGACCGGCATGGCGGCCGACCAGATCAATGTGACGCGCCTGGAAGCCTCGGGCTGCTACGGCCGCAATTGCGCGGACGACGTGGCATCCGACGCCGTGCTGCTGTCTCAGGCCGTGGGCCGCCCGGTACGAGTGCAGCTGATGCGCGAGCAGGAAGCCGCCTGGGAGCCCAAGGGCACGGGCCAATTGATCCGCGTGCGCGGCGGCCTGGACGAGAACCATGCCGTGCTGGGCTACGAGCTCAAGACCTGCTACCCGTCCAACGACGCGGCTGCCCTGGCCCTGATCCTGACGGGCAAGGTGCCCAACAAGCCCAAGGTGCTGCAGATGGGCGACCGTACGGCCATCCCGCAGTACGAGTACCCCAAGATGCGCGTGGTCTCGCAGGATGCGGCGCCCATCGTGCGCGCTTCGTGGATGCGCGGCGTCTCGGCCCTGCCCAACGTCTTTGCCCATGAATGCTGGATCGACGAATGCGCCTACCTGGCCGGCGAAGACCCGCTGGCCTACCGCCTGCGCTACCTGAAGGACCCGCGCGCCGTGGCGCTGACGCACGCTGCGCACAAGCAGGCCGGCTGGCAGGACGGCCCGGCCCACCGCAACCCCGCGCCGGCCGACCAGCGCCTGGTCAAGGGCCGCGGCTTTGCCTATGCCCGCTACTACCACAGCAAGTTCCCCGGCTACGGCGCGGCCTGGGCCACCTGGATCTGCGACGTGACCGTGGACCGCGAGACCGGCGTGATCAAGGTGGACAAGGTCTTCGTGGCCCATGACTGCGGCGAGATGGTCAACCCGGCCGGCGTGCGCCACCAGGTGCACGGCAACATCATCCAGTCCACCAGCCGCGTGCTCAAGGAGTACGTGACCTTCGACAGCAAGGGCGTGACCTCGCTGGATTGGGGCGGCTACCCCATCCTGCGCTTTGACGAGCTGCCCGAGATCGACGTGCAACTGGTCGAGCGCCCCGGCGAAGACCCCATGGGCGCGGGCGAATCGGCCTCCGTGCCCAGCGCCGCCGCTGTCTCCAACGCCGTGTTCGACGCCACCGGCGTGCGCCTGCGCGAAGTGCCGTTCACCCCGGCACGCGTGCTGGCCGCACTCAAGGCAAAGGCTGCCGATGCAGCCCCGGCCGACAAGGCACAGAACTGAGAGCGGAGGACCGGAACATGCACACACTCAAGAAAATCACCCTCGGCGTGGTCGGCCTGGCCGCCGTGGCCGGCGCCGCCTTCTGGCTGGCCACGGGCCGCAGCGAGATCGCGCCCCTGCAGCAGATCCCGGTGCAGGAATTCAGCCAGCAGCAGATCGACCAGGGGCGCCGCCTGGCGCACATGGGCGACTGCGCGGTCTGCCACACGGCACCGGGCGGCCAGCGCAACGCAGGCGGCCTGGCCATGCCCAGTCCCTTCGGCACCATCTACTCAACCAACATCACGCCCGATGCCGAAACCGGCATCGGCCGCTGGTCGTACGAGGCCTTCGAGCGCGCCATGCGCCATGGCGTGGACCGCGAGGGCAACTACCTGTACCCGGCCTTCCCGTACACGGCATTCACCCGCGTGACCGACGAGGACATGAAGGCGCTGTACGCCTTCCTGATGACCGAGCCGGCTGTCTCCAACGAGGCACCCAAGACCGCGCTGAACTTCCCGTTCAACGTGCGCCGTGGCCTGGCCCTGTGGAATGCGCTGTACCTGGAGCCGGGCGAGCAGCCCGCGCCCGCCAACCAGTCGGGCGAGTGGATTCGCGGCGCCTACCTGGTCGAAGGCCTGGGCCACTGCGCCGCCTGCCACTCGCCGCGCAACCAGTTCGGCGCCGAGAAAAAGGGTGCCGACCACCTGGCCGGCGCCTTCATCGACGGCTGGGATGCGCCCGCGCTCAACGACAAGGCCGTGGCCCCGCTGCCCTGGACGCGAGAAGACCTGGTCCGCTACATGCAGACCGGCTTCTCGGAGCGCCACGGCGTGGCCGCCGGCCCCATGGCGCCCGTGATCGAAGGCCTGTCCCACCAGTCGGCCGAGGACATCAACGCCATGGCCACCTACCTGATGTCGTACCGCAAGCCTGTGGCCGATGCCGCTGGCACGGGTGACGCCGAGGCGCTGGTGAAGGAAAAGACCGAGGTTGCCAAGCTGCCGGTCGACGCCCAGGGCTACCGCCTGTACCAGGGCGCCTGCATGGCCTGCCACCGTGCCGATCCCAGCGGCGTGCTGGCCGGCAGTAGCTTCGGCGTGCGTCCCCAGCTGTCGCTGAACACCAACCTGTACAGCGATTCGCCGACCAACGCCATCCATGTGGTGCTCAACGGCATCACGCAACCGGCACGCCCGCAGCTGGGCACCATGCCCGCCTTCCGCCACAACCTCAGCGACGATCAGATCGCCACGCTGCTCAACACCATGCGCAGCCAGTACGGCCTGCAGCCATGGCCCGGCCTGAGCGACAAGGTCAAGGCCCTGCGCGAGGAAACACGCCCCGGCAAGGTGGCGGCGCACTGAGCTTGCGCCGCGTCATCTGCGCAGCCTGTGTGCTGCGCTAGGATGGCAAGGGACCGCTGTTCCCACAGCGGTCCCTTTTTTTATGGTGACCCGCAAGATGACAAGCCCCATGCCCGATCCCATGCCTGAGCCCATGCCCAATTTCCCCCTGCTGACCGGCGCCAACCGCCAATGGCTGGATGCACGTGCCCAGGCGCTGGATGCCGGCAACGGCGAGGCCACTGCCGCCGTCGTGCCCTATCTGGCCGAAGCCGGGCTGCTGGGCCACGGCTTGGCTGACGCCTTGGGCGGGCAGGGCGGCAGCGCCGGCGATGCCATCGAGGCGATTGCCCAGGTGGCCACGCACTCCATGTCCGCCGCCTTTGCCTTCTGGGGCCAGCGTGTGCTGATCGAGATGCTGGCGAACACCGGCAATGCGGCCCTGCGCGAGCGCTGGCTGCCCGCGCTGCTGGCGGGCGAGGCGGCCGGTGCCTCGGGGCTGTCCAACATCATGAAATTCCTCAGCGGGCTGGAGGCACTCAATATCCGCGCCACGGCCCGGGAAGGCGGCGGCTGGCTGCTCAACGGCAGCGTGCCCTGGTGCACCAACCTGCGCGGGCCGCGCTTTCTGGCCGCCATTGCCGTGGCGCGTGACGACGGCGCGCCGCCCATGATCGTGGCCCTGCCGTCCGATCGCCCCGGCCTGGAGCGCTCGCCGGATCTGGAGTTGATTGCCCTGCGCGGCACCAACACCGCCGCCTTGCAACTCAAGGACGTGGCCATCACCGAAGGCGATCTGCTGGCCGAGCGCGCCGGCGGATTCCTGCCGCGTGTGCGGCCGGCCTTCCTGGGCATGCAATGCGGCCTGTCCATCGGCCTGGCGCGCGCGGCCTGTGCGCAGGCCGCCTCGCGCATGGGGCAGGGCGGGCATGTGCTGCAGCAGCCGCTGGACGATACCCGCAGCCATCTGGAGCAGGCGGTGGCCGCGCTCAAGGCCGGTGTCGAGGCCGGCGATTTCGTGGAGGCGCCCGAGCGGCTTTTCGCGCTGCGCCTGGCCCTGCACGACTGCGTGCAGCAGGCCATGCAGCTGGAACTGCAGACGGCCGGTGGCCATGCCTACAGCCTGGATGCGGACGATGGCTTTGCCCGCCGCTGGCGTGAATCGGCCTTCATCCCCATCGTCACGCCCAGCGTGATCCAGTTGCGCGCCGAGCTGCAAAAACTGCAAAAGCTCGGCGCCTGACGGTTCAGTCCGCCTTGCCTGCGGACGTCAGCGCCGTGTCCAGCAGCAGCAAGGCGGTTTGCACTGCAGCCAGCAGCCGCTGGCGCGGCACGCCATCGCGGGCCTGCACGGAGATGCCGTGCAGTTGCGTGGCATAGAAATCGCCCAGCGCCTGCACATCGGTGCCGGCGCGCAGCTCGCCTTCATCCAGCGCGCGCTGAAGGCGGTCGATAAGGGACTGCGTGCGCTGGCGGCGGTGTTCGGTCAGCCAGGCGGCGACTGCCTCGTTTTCCTCGGCGCAATTGGTGGCGGCGGTGACCACCATGCAGCCCAGCGGATGGGCATCGTCCGTATAGGTGGCCACGGCATCGCGCAGCACGCGGGCCAGGGCGTCGCGCACGCGCGGCTCCTGGGCCATGGCGCGGTCGGCAAAGCCGCCATCACCGGCCTCGTAGCGCTGCACGGCCTCGCGGAACAGGTCCTGCTTGCTGCCGAAGGCCGCATAGATGCGCGCTGACGCAATGCCCAGCGCCTGCACCAGGTCGGCCATGGACGTGCCCTCGTAGCCTCGCCGCCAGAACGCCAGCATGGCGCGCTCCAGCGCCTGGTCTCGGTCAAATTCCCTGGGTCTTCCGGCCATCTTCCTCATCCTTCTCAACAGTCAGGGCGGCATCTTAGCGGCGCCTTGATGCTGTCTTGCATCGGCTTCGCAAAAGCAGCCGCATTGGCGTGATACTATTCTTTGTCGATCAACAAACAATAGCTCAACGCAAGGAAATCACATGCAGACCATCAAGGGCCCCAGCCTTCATCTGGCGCAATTTGCCGACAACAAGGCACCGTTCAATTCCCTGGAAGACAT
The DNA here is from genome assembly GCF_055797465.1 of Delftia sp. PX-1. NCBI lineage: Bacteria > Pseudomonadati > Pseudomonadota > Betaproteobacteria > Burkholderiales > Comamonadaceae > Delftia > Delftia sp. PX-1. The sequence goes on along the minus strand of NZ_CP184763.1, from coordinate 4,015,710 downwards.
CGCACGCTGGGCAGCCGGCGTGGGCTTCAAGGGCCTGCAGATTCCCGCCTGGGACCAGCGCCTGTTCGACGTGGCCACGGCCGCCAGCAGCCAGACCTATTGCGACGATGTCAACGGCATGCTGGCCTCGCACGGCCTGGTGGCCAGCGAGCTGACCACGCACATCTTTGGCCAGCTCGTGGCCGTACACCCGGCCTACGACGCCATGTGCGACAGCTTTGCGCCCGAGGCGCTGCGCGGCAATCCGGCCGCACGCACGGCGTGGGCGCTGGAGCAGCTCAAGCTGTCGGCCCGTGCATCGCGCCGCATGGGGCTGAGCGACATGGGCACGTTCTCGGGCTCGTTCGCCTGGCCCTATCTGTTCCCGTTCCCGCAGCGCCCGGCCGGCCTGATCGAAACCGCCTTCGAGGAGCTGGCGCGCCGCTGGCGCCCCATCCTCGACGCCTGCGACGAGCAGGGCGTGAACCTGTGCTACGAAATCCACCCCAGCGAAGACCTGCACGACGGCACCAGCTTCGAGCGCTTCCATGAACTGGTGGGCCAGCACGCGCGCTGCAAGATCCTGTTCGATCCCAGCCATTTCGTGCTGCAGCAGCTCAACTACCTCGACTACATCGACATCTACCGCGAGCACATCCGCATGTTCCATGTGAAGGATGCGGAGTTCCTGCCCAGCGGGCGCCAGGGCATCTACGGCGGCTATTCCTCGTGGCTGGAGCGGGCAGGGCGCTTCCGTTCGCTGGGCGACGGGCAGGTGGACTTCAAGGCCATCTTCTCCAAGTTCGCCCAGTACGACTACCAGGGCTGGGCCTCGCTGGAATGGGAGTGCTGCCTCAAGGACCAGGAAGACGGGGCACGCGAGGGCGTGGACTTCATCAACCGCCACATCATCCGCGTCACCGACAAGATCTTTGACGACTTCGCCGGCGCCCCCGTGGACCAGCGCCAGATCAACGCCATGCTCGGCATCGCCTGAGCACGCCCGCAGCCAAAGAACCTCAAAAAGAATCCAACAATGAACGCTTTCACATCGAACGCCCTGCGCAAGCAGGAAGACCAGGCCTGCGGGTTCTCGCACGACTACGTGCGCATCGACGGCCGCCGCATCCACTGCATCACCGCCGGGCAGGGCGCGTCCGTGCTGCTGATCCCGGGCTGGCCCCAGACCTGGTATGCCTGGCGCCACGTCATGCAGGCGCTGGCGGCGCAGGGCTTCCAGGCCATTGCCGTCGATCCGCCGGGCACGGGCTTTTCGGACCGGCCCGACACCGGCTACGACACGGGCTCCATCGCGCTGACCCTGCACCGCACCATGCTGGCGCTGGGCCATGAGCGTTACCAGGTCGCCGGCCACGACGTGGGCATGTGGGTGGCCTATGCGCTGGCCAGCGACCAGCCGCAGGCCGTGCAGTCCCTGGCGCTGACCGAGGCCGTGATCCCCGGCCTGGCGCCCGAGCCCAGCATCTTTGCGCCGCCCGAGCAGAACATCTTCCTGTGGCACTTCATGTTCAACCAGCTGGCCGACCTGCCCGAGACCCTGATCGCGGGGCGCGAGCGTGCCTACCTGGAATTCATGTTCAACCGCTGGTCGTTGCGGCGCGACCGCGTGGCCGTGGACGTCTATGTCGATGCCTATGCGGCGCCCGGTGGCCTGCGCGGCGGCTTTGCCTACTACCGCGCCATTCCCGAAACCATCCGCCAGAACCGCGAGCGTGCGCTGCGCTCGCTGGCCATGCCCGTGCTGGCCATTGGCGCCGAGCACGCCACGGCCGATGCGCCGCTGGCCACGCTGCGCGGCCATGCCGATGACCTGTCGGGCGTGATCGTGCCGGGCTGCGGCCACTTCATCATGGAGGAAGCCGCCGAGCCCTTCATCGCCGAACTGCTGCCCTTCCTGCAAAGGACGCTGTGACCATGGGCCTGGACGCTGACATTGCGCGCTATCTCGCCGAGCTGGCGCAGGCGACCCAGGCCGTGGCCCCGCCCACGCCGCCCACGCTGGCGGCGCTGCGCGAGGCCACCGACGCCGGGCTGCGCGCCCTGCACGGCCCGGCCGAGGCCGTGGCCCGCACCGAAGACTTCACGCTGCCCGCGCGCGACGGTGCGCCGCTGCGCGTGCGCATCTACCGGCCGCTGGCCTCGGTCACACCCACGCCCCAGCCCGCCCTGGTCTTCGCCCACGGCGGCGGCTGGTGCCTGGGTTCGCTGGAGGTCTACGACAACCCCTGCCGCGCATTGGCCGCGGCAACGGGCGCCGTCGTGGTCTCGGTGGACTACCGGCTGGCGCCCGAGCACCGCTTTCCCGGGCCGCTGCATGACTTCTGCGATGCCATTGCCTGGACCTTTGAGCAGGCCGATGCGCTGGGCCTGGACCGCAGGCGCATCGGCGTGGCCGGAGACAGCGCGGGCGGCAACCTCGCGGCCGCTGCCTGCCTGCTGGCGCAGGAAAAGCAAGGCTGGGGAGCGGCGGACGCACCGGCCATCGCCCACCAGCTGCTGCTGTACCCGGCACTGGACGCGGCCATGGATTCGCAGTCGTTCCAGCAGTTCGGCGAGGGCCACTACCTCACGCGTGCGGCCATGGAGTACTGCTATGGCGCGTACCTGGGCGATGCGGCACCGGGGCGGCAAGAACTTGTCTCTCCGCTGCGCGCGGACCATCTGGCAGGCCTGCCGCCTGCCACGGTGATCAGCTGCGAATACGACCCGCTGCGCGACGAGGCCGAAGCCTATGCGCAGCGGCTGGCCCAGGCAGGTGTTGCGGTGAAGTTAGTGCGCTTGCCCGGCATGGTGCACGCCTGCATGCACATGCTGGGGTTGGCGCCGGCATCACGCCGCCTGTTTGACGAAGCGGGTGCCGCCGTGCGCCAGGCTTTCGGCACGGCCATCGGCTGAGGGTTGCCGGGTGCAGGTCAGGCCTGTGCCAGGAACACGGCCACCAGCGCATTCGCATGGCCGTGCCCCATCTGGTGCTGGGCCTTGAGCCAGCCCACCAGTTCCATGTGCTTGCGGGTGTCCTGCTGTTGCAGCAGGTGCATCCAGTGCGCAATCGGCTGGCCGTAGGTCTTCTCGATGGAAGGGAAATACGAGGCCGGTCCCTTGACCTTGCTTGTCTCCGTCATGGCGCTTGTCCTTTTTCTGTGATGCGGGTGGCAGATTGTGCCGCTGGTGCTGTCCGGGCCGGCAGGCAGGGTCAGGTCAGGAACAGCACATCCTTGTGCTGCGGGGCAGGGGGCAGCACCTCGCCGGTCAGCTCGCGCAGCGTGGCCTCGATCATCTGCGACATGGCGTCCAGCGCCAGGTCGTTGGGTGCCGTGCCGAAGGGCTCCTCCAGCTCGGCGCCCAGCGCCTCCAGCGCGAAGAAGGTGTAGGCGATGAAGGCCACGATCACCGGCGTCATGAAGCCGATGGAATCCACCAGGCCGAAGGGCAGCAGCAGGCAGTACAGGTAGATGGTGCGGTGGATGATCACCGCATAGGTGAAGGGAATCGGCGTTCCCGCAATGCGTTCGCAGCCGCCCAGCGCCTCGCCCAGCTTGCACAGCGGCGCCTCCATGGCGGGCACCAGCACCGGCTGCAGGCTGCCGTCTTGGCGGCGTGCCTGCAGCCATTCGCCGGCCATGAGCAGCAGCACGGCAGGCTTGAAGCGCGCCGTGGCCAGGCGCTCGCAGTCGGCGGCGGGCAGCAGGCGGCGCATGTCGGCCGCGGCATCGGTGCCGCGCAACTGGTGGCGTAGCGCATGTACGAAGGCCGCCAGCACCATGGCCAGGGCCGGGGCGTGCTGCGGCGGTGCATCGGTCAAGGTCCGGGCCTGGCGCACCAGGGTGCGTGTCTCGTTGAGCAGGGTGCCCCACAGCGTGCGCGCCTCCCAATAGCGCGCATAGCTGGTGCTGTTGCGAAAGCCCAGGAAGATGGCCAGCGTCAGCCCGATCAGCGAAAACGGCACGAAGTTCAGCGGCACCTTCCATGCGAACAGCTGGCCGTGCAGTGCCGTGACCAGCACGGCGAACAGGGTGGCGGCCATCAGCTGGGGCAGGATGTCGGGCAGCACCGAGCCGCGCAGCACGAAGAGCATGCGCAGCCAGTGGGGGCGGGGCCGGATGATCATGAAAGCTTGTTCCGTGATGGAAAAGAGGGCGCAGCAGCCCCGCAACTCTAACCGCCCCGCGCAGTCAGTGCGCCACCTGTGCGCCACCTGAGCGCCACTTGTGCACCACCCTGCACGCGCTGGCTGCGGCTTCAAAGATCGCTGCCGTGGCTGTCGTGGTTGCCGTCTGGCTGGAGAAGGGCCTGCGCCGTGACCGCTGCTGCCTGCTCCGCCTGCCATGCCGTGCGCATGGAAGAGGGCGCCACCGTTGCGCGCGGGGATGGCTGGCTGGTGATGGAGCCCAGGCTGATGAAGCCGGCCAGATGCTCGCCCTCGCGCAAACCCAGCGCTGAATGCAGGGCCGGGTCAAAACAGCGCTCGCCACTGAGCACGATGGCACCAAAGCCCAACTGGTGCGCAGCATTGAGGAAGTTGCCCAGCGCAGCCCCTGCGGCCAGCCATTGCTCGCGCATGGGAACGCGCGAGCGCAGCTATACAGCGAAATGCGTGCGCAGAATGCTTGCCGAACCTCGCCAGGCGTCAGGCCTTGGTCAGTTCCTGAGGTGCCTGGCCCAGTGTCGCAATCAACTGCCCATACATGGCATCCACGGCCGCCGAGCCCTGCGAGGCCTTGCTGCGCAGGGCTGAAACTTCCATGGACACCAGCGGCGGCAGCTCGAAGCCGGCCGGCAGGTTCTGCAGCACCTGCAAGTGCGGGGGCACGCTGCAGCGCGTGAACACGGCCACGGCCAGGCCGCTTTCCACGGCTGCCAGCTGGCCGGCAAGGCTGGAGCTGTGATAGACCACGCGGTGCGCGCGCCGCTGGGCCGCCAGGCTGGACAGCGCGGCCGTGCGCGCCAGGCTGGCGGCCTCGTAGACGGCAATCGGCAGGGGATTCTTCCTCCACACCTCGTGCTGCGGCGCGCCCACCCAGACCAGGGGCTCGTGGAACAGCAGGCGCCCGCGCTGGGGCCTGTCGCGTGAGACCAGGGCCAGGTCCAGCGTGCCGCGCACCACTTGCGGGATGAGTGCAGTGGACTGCTCGCAGGTCAGCTCGATCTCCACGCCCTGGTAGCGGCCTGCAAAGCTGCGCAGCACGGGCGTCAGATAGGTGGATGCGTAGTCGTCCGGCACGCCCAGCCGCACGCGCCCGGACAGGTCGGGGCCGAACAGCGCCTGCTGCGCCTGGGCCTGCAGCTCCAGCATGCGCCGGGCATAGCCCAGCAGCTCCGCGCCGGCGGGCGTCAGTTGCAGATGGCGCGGGCCGCGCAGCAGCACGGGCCGGCCCAGGGCGGTCTCCAGCTTCTTGATCTGCATGCTCACGGCGGCCTGTGATCGGTGCAGCAGCGGCGCGGCAGCCGAGAGCGAGCCCGCATCCACCACGGCCACCAGGGCACGCAGCCAGTCGATCTGCAGGTCGGGGTGGTTCACGGCATGCTCCATGGATTCGAATATCGAATACTAAACCTGCAAACTATTTGCTTTACGAGAATTTCCTGCCACGAGACGATCGTGGCCATGCAAGACAGAACCCATTCGTTACAGGCCGCATCCGTAGCCTCCGCCGCGACCGCACAAGCCGCTCCCACAGCGCAGGAGACACGCGGCCAGTGGCTGATGATCGCGGGCGGCGTGCTGCTGGGCACCGTGGGCGTGTTCGTGCAGGAGGCCGGACAGCATCCGCTGGTCACTGTGCTGTTTCGCTGCGCCTTCGGTGCCCTGGCGCTGCTGGCCTGGGGGCTGGCCACGGGCCGCATGGGCGAGTTGCGCGTGCGCGGCAGGAGCTGGCCGGTGGTGGCGGCCACCGGCGTCCTCATGGTGCTGAACTGGGCGCTGTTCTTTGCCGCCATACCGCGCACCTCCATTGGCGTGGCCACCATCGTGTTCCACATCCAGCCGGTGTGGATCATGCTGTTCGGCACCCTGGTGCTGCGCGAGGCCGTGGCGCCACGGCAGGCGGTGGCCATGCTGGCGGCGTTGCTGGGACTGGTGTTGACCACGGGGCTGCTGGGTGGCGATGCGGCGGCCTGGGGACCGGACCATGTGTCCGGACTGCTCATGTGCCTGGCCGGCTCGCTGTGCTATGCAGCCGTGACCATCCTGGCCAAGACCGAGAAAGTGGTCACGCCGTTTGCGCTGGCCTGGTGGCAATGCGCGGTCGGCACCGTGCTGCTGCTGTGGGTGCCGCTGGTTCATGGCTGGCCGCAGGCGCCGTCATCCTGGGCGTGGCTGGCCGGGCTGGGCGTGCTGCACACCGGCCTGGCCTACGCCATCCTTTTTGCGGGCATGGCGCGCCTCACGCTGGGCCGCATCGCCGTGCTGCAGTACGTCTATCCGTTGACGGCCATCGTGCTGGACTGGGCCGTCTACGGGCGTGCGCTGGGCGCCGTGCAACTGGCCGGCGTGGGCCTGATGGCCGGGGCGCTGCTGGTGGTCAAGGCCCGACAGCTGCGGTGAGCCGTGCGGGCGATGAGCCGTGCGGGCCTTGTGCGCAGGGCCTACTCCTTGCCCAGCGCCTTGTACTGCTCGTACAGCTCGTCGGCCAGCCGGCGCAGGGCGCGGCCTATGGCGGCGTACTCGTACTCGTTGAGGTTGGCCAGCGAGGCACGGCCGGAAGGCCGGTCGGACCCGAAGCCACGGCCTGGCAGCAGCACGATGCCGGTCTCATCGGCCACGCGGAACAGCATGTCGCCCGTGGACGACTGCTGCACGGCCCATTGCGAGAAGGCCTCGCCGTAGAGCCGGCAGGTCACGTTCTGCAGGTCGATCAGCGTGTAGTAGTTGACCGAGTTGGGATTTTCCAGCGGGGGCATGCCCAGCTCGCGGTACAGCGTGGCCTCGCGGCGGCGGATCAGCTGCTTGAGGGCCTGCTTGTAGGCGTCCGCTTCATCCATGAGCGCAAACAGCGAGAACAGCACCATCTGCACCTGCTGCGGCGTGGACAGGCCGGCCGTGTGGTTCAGCGCCACCACGCGGCTGTCGGCCACCAGACGGTCGATGAACTTGAGCGAGCGCACATCGGGCAGCAGCGAGCGGTAGCGGTGGTCCAGCGCCTTCTTGGTGGACTCGGGCAACTGCGCCAGCGCATGGTCGAACACGTTGTCCTTGTGCGCCGCGATCACGCCCAGGCGCCAGCCCGTGGCCCCGAAATACTTGGAGAACGAATACACCAGCAGCGTGTTCTGGGGGCAGACCGAGAACAGCGACTGGAATTCATCGGCAAAGGTGCCGTAGACATCGTCGGTCAGGATCAGCAAGTCGGGCCGCTGCTCGGCCACGATGGCGCGCACGCGGTCCAGGCTGCGCTGGTCCATCTTCACGGACGGCGGGTTGCTGGGGTTCACGCAGAAGAAGATCTTGACGTCCGGGTCCTTGAGCTTGTCCAGCTCGGCGTCGGAGTACTGCCAGCCGTTGTCGGGGTCGGCGTGGATGGGCACTTCCTTGAGGTCGTACTGGGCCAGTTCGGGAATCTCGATATACGGCGTGAACACCGGCATGCCGATGGCCACCTTGTCGCCGGCCTTGAGCAGGCCGCTGATGCGCAGGCTCTCGAAGATATAGGCCATGGCCGCCGTGCCGCCCTCGACCGCGAACAGGTCCACCGACTCGGGCGGCACGGCGCCGCCTGCCATCTCGCGCACGATGTACTGGCGCACGATCTGCTCGCTCACGGTGAGCATGCGCGGCGGCACGGGGTAGTTGCAGCCCAGGATGCCGTCCACCATCTCATGCAGGAAGGCGGCGGGGTCCAGCCCCAGCTGGTCGCGCACATAGCTGAGCGACTTGCCCAGGAACTTCACGCCCTCCTGGTCGCGGTGCTCGGCGATGAAGCGCTCGAAGCGGCCCTCGATGCCGTCGAGCTTGGCCAGCCCGCCCACGCCCACCGTCATGTAGGAATACGACAGCTCCGACTCCGCCGCCGCGAACAGCCCCAACCGGAAGAAGGCCCGGCGCGGCGTGGTCGCCAGGAAGTTGGGATTGCCGCGCCCCGCATTGAGCATGAGGCGGTTGGCCTTGCCCGAGGCCACCTTGATCAGTTCGTCCTTGAGTTCGAACGGGCTCAAATTCGCCAGACTCCGATAATCCTTGCTCATTGCGCAGCTCCTTGTGATGGTCCTTGGTGGTCCTTGGGGATCGGTCAGGGGTGATCAGGGGTGATCAGGCAAAGGCGATGACCAGCGGCCCCAGCAATGTGAGGAACACATTGGCCAGCGCATAGGTGATCGCGAACGGTGCCGTGGGAATCGAGTTGCCGGCCTTGTCCAGAATCTCGCCAAACGCCGGGTTGGCGCTGCGCGCCCCCGACAGCGAGCCCGCGAACACGGCCACGTTGTCATAGCGCAGCACGTACTTGCCGAACAGCATGGCGATCAACAGCGGCACGATGGTCACCACCACGCCCAGCAGGAACAGCGTCAGGCCCTGCTGCATCACCGTGGTCACGGCCTGCTGGCCCGACTGCAGGCCCACCATGGCCACGAAGCCGGCCAGGCCCAGGTCGCGCAGCAGCGTGGAGGCGGCCGTGGGCATGTTGCCGAAAGTGTGCTTGCGGCTGCGCCACCAGCCGAACAGCAGGCCCGCCAGCAGGGCGCCGCCGCCGCTGCCCAGCGTGATGGGAATGGAGCCCAGGCGCAGCACCAGCAGCCCGATCAGCAGGCCCACCGTGATGCCCAGGCCGTGGAAGACAAAGTCCGTCTTGTCGCTGGGCACGATGATGGGGCCCACCGACTGCGCAGCCTTCTGCACATCCTGCGGCGTGCCGAACAGCGTCACCACATCGCCCGGCATGACCATGGTGGCCGGCGCAATCGGCACCGGCGTGCCCGCGCGCATCAGCGCCACCGCATACACACCGTGCTTGAACTCCTGCGACAGGCTGTCCAGGATGTCCTTCACGCTGCGGTTCAGGTATTGCCTGTTGGAGATGGCCACATCGCGCCGCACCATCACCACGTCCATGCCCTCGGCGCCCTGCAGCTCCTCGCCCACCGAGGCGCCCAGCGCCACCACGGCCGCGCGCCGGCCCACCAGCAAGATGATGTCGCCCGCCTCCAGCGCCAGGCTGCCGTCCACGCCCACCATCGCGTTCCTGCGCTGTATGCGCTCCACCGTCACCGTGCCGCCGCTGGCGGTGGCGCTGGCCTCCAGCTCCGCCACGGTGCGGCCCGCCTGGCCCACGCGGAAAATGCGGCCCACCAGATCCGGCACGGCCGGTGACTCGCCAGTTCCGTACACGCGCACGCCCTTGAGCAGCTCCTGCTCGGCCTGGATCGCGTCCTCGCGGATCTTGCGGCCCGTCAGCCACTGCAGCACGTTCACGCACATGATGATGGCGCCGAAGGAGCCGAAGATATAGGTCACCGCATAGCCGATGGCCACATTGGCCTGCATGCGCTGCACCTCGTCGGGCGCCAGCCCCAGCTTCTCGATGGCCGAGCCCGCCGTGCCGATGATGGCCGACTGCGTCAGCCCGCCCGCCGCCAGCCCCGCCGCCAGCCCCTTGTCCAGATGGAACACCCGGGCAATCACCACCACCGTGACCAGCCCCGACACGGCCACCACCAGGGCCATCAGGATCTCCTTGACCGACTGCCGCCCCAGTGAACGGAAGAACTGCGGCCCGCTCTCGAAACCCACGGCATAGATGAACAGCGCGAACAGCACCGCCTTGATGCCCGAATCGATGGTCACCCCCACCTGGCTGATCAGCACCGCCGCCAGCAGCGACCCCGCCACGCCCCCCAGCTGGAACGACCCGAACCTGAACTTGCCCACCCAGTAACCGAGCGCCAAGGCAGCGAACAGCGCGATTTCCGGAGCCTGATGAAAGATGCTTCTGAGAAAGTCCACAGCCACCTCTGCTTCTGGGTTGAGGTCCACGGCGGTGCAAGGCAACGGAAGCGGCTGCCCCGGGAGGGCAGGGGGCATTGCGTGCGCGTGGACTGGGAAACGGCGAGTCGCTATTGGAAATAGCTATCGAAAATACTTCTGCACAAATGATTGTGACCAAGAAATATTCAATCGAATATGGCTATTTCATTGGCTTCTTTGGGTCAATCCTTGTTGAGAACAGAGCCACTATTCACGACAAAGACCAACGGCAATGTAGGACTGCGCCGTCAGCAAAAGCGGATACATATACAAGCCTGCCTTGCTTGCAGGCCCAGGATTCCAGTTTTTGGATGAAATCTATTGCCCGCCAGCTGAATTCATCAATTACGCATCTCGCGACCAGATGAGGTGGAGCTCTCCATCCACAAAACCGGCGCTCACCGCTTGCGACTGGCGCAGCCGAAGGGCTCCTGCCGCTTCCGAGGCCACGTAGGAGCCAAGCAGTTTCCTGGCAGCAGCAAGTCCTTTCTCCCAATCGCTTCCCACGACTTCGTGCGGCAACTCGAAGTGAGGGTCGTCGGACATGAATATGTCATCGCACGCCCAGTCCGGGTCCTGCGGGTCGTAGGTCGGACAGCCCACAATCTGGAGCTCGTGCGATGTGGGCGAGTCATACAGATTGAAGTGGAATGCTGCGATTCCTTCTGGCAGATCGCCGGACAGTGTTTCGTCGACCCATTGGGAAAATTGCTTTTCAATTGCTTTCATGGTTTCAATATTCTGATGCAATGTGGATCAAAAAATTCTTTCCATCATATAGGGAAGTCTGAAAGAAAGAATTGATTTGCATGCTTCAAAAAATATCCGGCTCCGGCACAGCCCGCCCAAAGCCCGTCTCCAGAAAATCAAAATCGCATCCCTCATTGGCCTGCAGGATATGGCGGCCGAACAGCCAGCCATAGCCGCGCTCGTAGCGCGCGGGCGGGGGCGTCCATGCGGCGCGGCGGGTGGCGAGTTCTGAGTCGCTGACTTCCAGGTGGATGCGGCGGGCGGGCACGTCCACCGTGATGCGGTCGCCCGTCTTGACCAGGGCCAGCGGCCCGCCAACGGCGGACTCGGGTGAGCAGTGCAGCAGGCAGCCGCCGTAGCTGGTGCCGCTCATGCGGGCGTCGGACAGGCGCAGCATGTCTTTCACGCCTTGCTTGAGAAGCCTGGTGGGAATGGGCAGCATGCCCCATTCGGGCATGCCCGCGCCCTTGGGGCCGGCGTTGCGCAGCACCAGGATGTCTTCGCCGTTCACATCGAGATGGGGGTCGTCCACGGCTTGCTTGAGGCTGGGGTAGTCGTCGAACACCAGGGCGCGCCCCGTATGGCGCAGCAGGTGCGGGGCGCAGGCGCTGGGCTTGATGACCACGCCGTCCGGCGCCAGGTTGCCGCGCAGCACGGCCAGCGCACCTTCGGCGTAGATGGGGCTGGACAGGGCGCGGATCACGTCGTCCTCGTGGACCTGGCTGCCCGCAATGTTCTCGCCCAGGGTCTTGCCGTTGACCGTCATGGCCCCGGTGTCCAGATGCGGGCGGATACGTTCCAGCAGGGCGCGCAGGCCGCCTGCATAGAAGAAATCCTCCATCAGATAGTGGTCGCCGCTGGGCCGGATGTTGGCGATCACGGGCACGCGGCGGCTGAAGGCGTCGAAGTCATCGAGGCTGACCGGATGGCCCGCGCGCCGCGACATGGCGATCAGGTGAATGATGGCGTTGGTGGAGCAGCCCATGGCCATGGCGCAGGCAATGCCGTTCTCGAAATGCGCGCGCGTGAGCATGCGGGCGGGCGTGAGGTCTTCCCACACCATCTGCACGATGCGGCGGCCGCAGTCGGCGCTCATGCGGATGTGGTTGGCGTCGGCGGCCGGGATGGACGAAGCGCCCGGCAGCGCCAGGCCCACGGCCTCGGCAATGCCCATCATGGTGGCCGCCGTGCCCATGGTCATGCAGGTGCCGTGGCTGCGGGCAATGCCGGCTTCCATCTCGCGCCAGGCCTGCTCGTCCAGGCGGCCGGCGCGGCGTTCGTCCCAGAACTTGAAGGCGTCCGAGCCCGAGCCCAGCACCTGCCCCTTCCAGTTGCCGCGCAGCATGGGGCCGGCCGGCAGGTAGATGAAGGGAAGGCCCATGGAGATCGCCCCCATGGCCAGCCCCGGCGTGGTCTTGTCGCAGCCGCCCATGAGCACGGCGCCGTCCACCGGGTGGCTGCGCAGCAGCTCCTCCGTCTCCATGGCCAGGAAGTTGCGATAGACCATGGTGGTGGGCTTGACCATGCTTTCCGACAGCGAGATGGCCGGCAGCTCCAGCGGAAAGCCGCCCGCCTGCAGCACGCCGCGCTTGACGTCTTCCACGCGCTGCCGAAAGTGGGCATGGCACTGGTTGGCATCGCTCCAGGTGTTGACGATGGCGATCACGGGCTTGCCCATCCAGTCCTCGTAGCCATAGCCCATCTGCAGCACGCGCGAGCGGTGGCCGAAGGAGCGGAAATCATCGGGAGCAAACCAGCGTGCGCTGCGCAGGGATTCGGGGGAACGTGTCATGGTTGTGGGGCTCCTCAGTAGCTGCCGGCGGTGGATGCGGGCCCTGGCGTGTTCGCGGCCAGCGGCCCTTTCCTGAAGCGCGCCGCCGCCGCATCCAGCCCGTCGCGCAGCAAGAGCGTGTCCAGCGCCACGGCCACGAACTGCGCGCCCAGCTCCAGGCATTCGCGCGCCCGTGCCTCGTCCACCATCAGGATCCCCGGTGCCTTGCCGCAGGTGCGGATGCGGGCAATGGCCTGGTCGATGGCCCGGTTCACCACAGGGTGGCGCGCCTGGCCCGGATAGCCCAGGCTGGCCGACAGGTCGGCGGGGCCGATGAAGATGCCGTCCACGCCATCGACGGCCGCAATCGCCTCTATCTGCTCCAGCGCCTCGGCCGTCTCCACCTGCACCAGCAGGCACAACTCGTCGGCCGCACGTGCCACATAGTCGGCCGTGCGCCCGAAGTTGGCCGCGCGAGTGGAACCGCCCATGCCGCGCATGCCCTGGGGGGCATAGCGCATGGCGCGCACGGCGTCCCGCGCTTGCTGCGCGTTCTGCACAAAGGGCAGCAGCAGGGACTGGGCGCCCAGGTCCAGGTAGCGCTTGATCAGCACCGCATCGTTGCAGGCGGGCCGCACCACGGCATGCGCGGGCAGGGCGCCCGGTGCGGGCAGGGCGGCGGCCACGGCCTGCAGCTGGCCCAGCATCAGCGGCACGTCGGTGGGCGTGTGCTCGGTATCGAGCAGCACCCAGTCGTAGCCCGCGCCGCCGATCATCTCGCAGACAAAGGGGGAGGGAATGGTGGACCACAGGCCGATCTGCGGGCGGCCTTCGCGCAGCGCGCGCTTGAACGTATTGGCGGGCAGCATGCTCATGGGGACTCTCCTGAAGCTGTTCACTGGACCTGGATGTTTCCCTTGCGCACCACCTCGCTCCAGCGCGCCACCTCGGCGGCGATGAAGCTGGCGGCCTGGGCGGGCGTGCCCGGCGTGGGCTCGTTGCTCATGGCGGCCAGCCGGGCCACCACCTCGGGCTCGGCCAGGAGGGACTGGCAGGCCTGGTTGAGCCGCTCCACCACATCGGCCGGCATGCCCGGCGGCCCAGCCAGGCTGGTCCATGAATAGTTGACGACCTGCGGCTGGCCGGCCTCGGCCATGGTGGGCACATCGGGCAGGGCCGCCAGGCGCCGCTCGCCTGCCACGGCCAGCGCACGCAGCTTGCCCGCCTGCGCAAAGCCCACGGCCGAGGTGGCGGGCACGAACAGCAGGTCTGCCTGGCCGCCCATCACATCGGTCATGGCGGGCACATCGCCCTTGTAGGGAACGTTGTTGAAGCTCACGCCGGCCGCCTGGCGCAGCAGCTCCGTCGTCACATGGCTGGACGAGCCAATGCCCGTCAGCGCCACATTCACCGTGCCGGGGCTGGCCCGGGCCAGGGCCACCACATCGGCCACCGAAGCGACCTTCAGCCTGGGCGAGGCCAGCAGCAGCATGGGCACGCGCCCCAGCATGGCAATGTGCGTGAAATCCCGCCGCGCGTCGTACTTCACGTTGGAATTGACCAGCTGGTTGATGGCATGCGTGCCCGGCCCGCCAATCACCAGCGTGTAGCCATCGGCCCGCGCCCGCGCCACGGCCTCGGAGGCCAGCGAGCCATTCACGCCGGGCCGGTTCTCCACCACCACGGGCTGGCCCAGGCGCTGCGACAGGCGCTCTCCCACCAGCCGGCCCACCACATCGGTCTGGCCACCGGGAGGGAAGGGAATCACCAGCGTGATCGGCCTGACCGGCCAGGCAGCCTGGGCCTGGGCGTGTGCCGGGGCCAGCATCGAGGCCGCAGCCAGGGCCGCAGCCAGCAGGCGCGCCATGGCGCTGCGGCGGTTGGAGAGCGAAGGGCGCATGGTGGTCTCCTCTTGAATGATTGCGCAATCATTTCAAGCAAAGGCAGCGCTCTCCATTCGGACCTACGAGAGGAAACAATCAGACCGTGCTGATGGACATCATCGTTAACATGACCACGCAATCATCCTCAAGCCGCCTCTCCATCGCCATTCCAGGCAAAGGCCTCGCATGACCCTCCGCACCCCGCGCAACGCCAATGCGCCCACGCTCAAGGACCTGGCCCGCATTGCCGGCGTGTCGCCCATCACCGCGTCGCGCGCGCTGCACCGGCCTGAACTGGTGGCCGAGGCCACGCGGCTGCGCGTGGCGCAGGCCGTGGAGCAATCGGGCTACGTGCCCAACTCCCTGGCGGGCGGGCTGACCTCGCGCCAGACGCGGCTGGTGGCGGCCATCGTGCCTTCGGTGGGGCACTCGCTGTTTTCCGACATGCTCGATGCGCTCATCCACACCCTGGCCGCGCAGCGCTATGAAACCACGCTGGGCATCTCCAGCTATGACCCGGAGCATGAGGAAACCTGGCTGGCCGCCATGCTCAGCCGCCGCCCGGACGGCATCGTGCTCACCGGCACCGAGCACACGGCCCGCACGCGGCGCCTGCTGGTCAATGCCGACGTGCCCGTGGTCGAACTCTGGGACTACCAGCCCCATCCGCTGGATATGGCGGTCGGCTTCTCGCAGGAAGACGCGGGCCGCGCTGCCTTCCGCCACCTGGCCGCCTGCGGCTACCGGCGCCCGGCCATCCTGCGCGCCGACGACAGCCGCGCCGCCCGCCGTGCCCTGGGCTTCACCCGCGCTGCCGCGGAAGCCGGTGCCCCGGTTCCTGCGCAAATCGTCTTCTCGGAAGCCATCCCCCAATCCGGCCGTGGCCGCGATGCCCTGAACGCCCTGCGCGCCCAGGTACCGGAGGCCGATGCCGTCTTCTGCAGCTCCGATGCGCTGGCGCAAGGCGTGCTCTCCCACGCCCACGCACTGGGCCTGCGCATGCCCGAGGAATTCGGCGTGCTGGGCTTTGGCGACCAGGCCCTGGCGCTGGACGCCTGGCCCGCCCTGTCCACCGTGCGCGTGGACGGCGCCGCCATCGGCCGCCTGGGCGCAGAGGCACTGATTGCGCGCATGGCCGGTGGCGTGGCGGCGGCAGCGCAGGATATGGGGTTTGAGGTGGTGGGGAGGGGGAGTACGCGGGGGCACCAGGCTGCGCGCTGAGCGCCAGCGTGAGGCGATGGCCGGGCAGCGGCAGGAAGACCGGCTTTATCTCAGTATCAGCAAGGCGCCGCGCTTATCCATAACCGGGCCCAGCGCAGGGCCAACAGGCCGGCGCCCAGTATCAGCCAATGCTCGCCGGCAAGGCCGGGCCGGTTCCTGTTCCCCTGCCATGAGCGCGGGCGCCAGGGCGACGGCGGTCCGGCCCGGGCGCCTGCGCCAAGGGTAGGCGTATTACGACGCACAGGAAGGCGTTGGCCCGATGGCTGTACCGAGGGCCACACCGCATCCTGAAGGCGTTACGGACCAAAGCCCCACCATGAACACAGAACTGCTGGACCCCCCACGTACCGAACTGGCCGCTGGCGCAGGCACGCTTGAGCCTTCTTTCCTGCATGTGCCGCTCTACGAGCGCCTGGCCAACCATCTGCCCACCGAACAGGAGCGCGAGGCTGCTGCGGACTTCCTGCACGGCGTGATCGCCGAGACCTCTGCCGATGCCGATGGCCTGCCGGACAACCCGGAGCACCTGACCGACTGGATGCGTGCCAATGTCGAAAAAGTGCACGCCCAGTACCAGGCCTACCTTGCAGAGCGCAAGGCGGGTGCGGCACGCCGCTACTTCGGCAACCGCGCCCATGCCCTGTACTTCCTGCGCAATGTGGCACCTACCAAGCTGGTGGACGGTTCCTGGCTCTACGGCCTGTGCGCGCATGCGGGCAACTCACGCATGTCGGACCTGGTCACCACCTATGTGGAAGAACTGGGCGACGGCATGGCCGACAAGAACCACGTCAAGCTCTACCGGGAACTCCTGGCTAGGTATGGCCTTGATCCCGTTGAGGACCTGCCCGACGAGCTGTACCGGCAGGGGCTGGTACAGCTGGCGCTGGGCTGGAATGCGCAGCAGTTCCTGCCCGAGATCGTGGGATTCAACCTGGGCTATGAGCAATTGCCGCTGCACCTGCTCATCACCGCCTACGAACTCAATGAACTGGGGATAGATCCCTACTACTTCACGCTGCATGTCACCGTGGACAACGCCGACACCGGCCATGCCCGGCGCGCCTGCATTGCCGCCTGGGAGAACGCGCCGCGCATTGACGATGGCGGCGAATACTGGCGCCGCGTACGCGCGGGCGCCCGGCTGGCAGACACGGGCACCAGCACGCTGGACGTGATCCGGTCGTTCGACATCGAAGCTGAGGTGGTGCGCATCCTGGCGCGCAAATCGCCTTCCGGGCATGGCGCGCACTCGGACTTCTGCAAGGTGGCCGGCCGCAGCGTCAATGACTGGCTGTCCCGTCCGCAGGACATGCCTGCCTTCCTGGCCGCGCTGGAGCAGGCACGCTGGATACAACGCAACCGGCCTGCGGAGGAAAGCCGCTTCTGGCAGCTGCTGCAGGGCGAGCGGGCAGAGATGTTTGGTGTTTTCTCCCCCTATGAGCTGCAAGTCATTCATGACTGGCTGCGTGGGCCGGCCAGTGCGGATGGCGCCTCCTTCGAATCCGTGGCCGAGCCCGGCAAACCGGCGCGGCGCATGAGCTTTCGCGTGGCCGAGCGCCTGCGCACATCCCTTGGCGCGCGACCGGACCCGGGCCGCAGCGCGCAGGAACTGGACACCGATCTGATGCTCTTCGAGCAGCGCTACCCCACGCTCGATCCAGCGGCCCAGCATGAGTTGCTGGTACAGGCCATGTCACCGGGCCTGCACTGGACGCCCCTGGGCCTGCGCGCTACCCGCCTGTTCCTGGGCCGGTAGGCCATTCGACCCCTCTTTGCTTACCCGGGGAAAATCATCTGGTCATTGGGCAAGACGGGCTTGCTCTTTGACCCATTCCCGGCTTTTGCCACGCACACACCAGGCGGGATTCTTTACCCAGTCTGTGAAATAAATGGTGGGGTGGTCTTCCAGAATATTGCAGCGTGTATAGCCTAATTTTGGCATGGCATAGTATTGCAAAGGAGTTATTACAAGAATACAAGTAATCATGATCACTACTCCCGTGATTGTGGTAATCGTGAAAATGCGCTCTGAGATTTTCAGGATACTTGATCTGCAAGGAATTGATTTTTGTACAAGAAAAATAATTCCTGTGATTGACATTATAGGGAAATACGCCACTAGCAAACTGGATGGTGTAATTCTTGCGGATGGAGCGGAATTTTTCAGATCAATTATTGTGTTTAGGAATGAATATTTTGTACTCCATATTGATAGTGCTGAGACCAATAGAAGGGAAGGAATTCCATGGATTAAAGATTTTCTGAACTCGGTCAGATTATTTTCTTCCACTTAAATATCCATATTTTTCGATTAATAGGTGCCAGCAGATTGCTGGGCTGTACCGAGCGTTTGTCTTTGTTTTTCTTCTTTTACTTCTGTTGCTTAACTCTCTCAGGTTGATGGCGCTATCTCTGATTTCCCTTTGTCATACCACCACTCAGGTGGATACGCCTTGGACGACATTTCACCGAGATCCATGGTCTGAATCATTGGGCAGCCGAGCTTGCTCATTGACCCATTCCCGGCTTTTGCCGCGCACGCACCAATCCGGATTCTTTACCCAGTCCGTGAAATATATGGTGGGATGATCTTCCAGAATGTTGCAGCGGGTATAGCCAAGTTTTGGCATGGCATAGTATTGAAAAGGTGTAATTGCAAAAATACAAAAAAACATAATAAAAACTCCTGCGGCTATGGCGGATA
This sequence comes from Delftia sp. PX-1, assembly GCF_055797465.1. Lineage (NCBI taxonomy): Bacteria > Pseudomonadati > Pseudomonadota > Betaproteobacteria > Burkholderiales > Comamonadaceae > Delftia > Delftia sp. PX-1. The sequence goes on along the minus strand of NZ_CP184763.1, from coordinate 3,997,420 downwards.
AAAAAATACGCGTTGTGATTTTTATGGCGTCTTCCATGCAAGGGATTGCTTTTTGTATTGCAATGATAATTCCTGTGATTGAAATTATTGGCACACACAACGCAATCGGTTCAAATGGTGTGATTCTTACTGATGGTGCGAGTTTATTCAAATCATTTACGGTTTCGCATAGAGAATAGAAAATACTCCAAATTGACATTGCTAGAAGCAGCAGAAAAAGTGGAATACTCCATATTATTGATTTTCTGATTTCGGTTAAATTTCTTTTTTCCATTTCAAGACTAATCAATTTTTGCGATTGATAGGAGATAGTAAGTTTTTAGGATGGTCCTGGGGTATTTCTTTGATCTCTGTTGTTTCATGATTGCCACTCAACTGTTCTGTGACGAGAGCGTCAGTATTAACGCGATATATGCCAGAAGGTGTGCTGTTTGTCAAAATTTTTAATGAAGTAATAACATTTTTCTTTATTTCCCAACTTTTATCGATTCCATTTAAAGTTATCCCGGTAAAAAGTACCATTAAGGCCATGGCACCTAAAGAAAAAACAGCAATAGTGGTTACGCTTGCGACAAAAATTCCCGCCCCTATACCCACCATCGTCGCCAACCCAGCCTTGACCGCCTCCACCCCAATCCCTCCCACCAGGTCATGCATGGTCTTCTCGTCGTTGAAGATGAAGTCCAATGTCTCCACGCCGATACCCACAACCAAGCTCAAGATGAAGCCCCCTCTGGCCACGCCTTGAAGGCCGCGCATGCCCAGACCCATCTGGACCATGCGGGGATTGGTGGTGAGAAAGCGCGTGCCCTGCAGCAGATTGCCGCGAAACCCGGCTCGGCCCGTGATGATGATATAGGTGCCTTTGGGCGTCGCCTTGACATAGGTGCGCGCACCGGCAAGGCGCAATGCAATCAGCGTTCTGGTGAACAGGTACGCGTCATTGGCCAACATGGAGGCGGGGATGGTCCAGGGTTTGCCGGCATTGGGGCTGGCCGTCTGCGTCCAATACCGGCCCAGGGCGCTTTGGGCCAGGATGGCGCGCAGGCTGGCCTCCAGGCGTGGGTCATTGCGCGACCTGTCTTGCAGGACGCCTAGGAACTCTTGTGGCGTGAGCACCACCACGTCCACCTGCTGGCTGTCCATGGCGCGGGTGATCTGCCTGTTGAAGGCCTTTTCATAGTTGATATACGGGCGGGTGAGATCGGTGGATGTTGCCATGGCCTGCATGCGAATGGTTAATGGAATGAATAAGAAAATGGTGATTTGCCAAATGCCAGAAAAATCACAAACGCAGGCCTCCCATCAGGCCTGTGGGAAATCAGGTCATATCAAGGTGTGAGAGTGGGGATTGCGCGTTCGCAATCATTCCCAAGGCCAATGTCAATCAATGGCCTGGGAATTCCGTTGTGGGAGTCCGGCTATTTGATTTCTTGGGTATCTGGAAGTCAAGCAGAAAGGCTTGTGGCTGATTATTTTCAGATTATTCCTAGATGCATATACGAGATGCATGCCTTGAGTGCAGTCGATATGGACTTGGAATGAGGAAGAGGGCGGTGACAAGGCTTTGCCGTCAGTGCAGCCATTTGCCCCAGTGGACGCAGGCCAGCCGGCACCGCCGTGCTGCGGGCCTTTGCGGCCACAGGCACGGCGCCGTGGCGATACGGACATGAAGACCCCGATACAAGGACACCGCGCGCAGCGGGCTGGCGTTCCATATCATCGAGTGCTGCGCGGGCCTGGCGGCGCAGCCCCAACGGCAACAGCCGGCCACCATCATCCAGCCCGGTCACAACCTCGTATCTCCATGACAGCCGGTGAAAGATTGAAGGCCTGGGCACGACGCATCAAGCGCGATGGCGTCACCCTGTGGTTTGCCTGCAAGAGCCCCCAGACGCCCTGGTATGCCAAGACCTTGGCCGCCTTCGTAGTCGCCTACGCCCTGAGCCCCATCGACCTGATCCCCGACTTCATCCCCGTGCTGGGCTATGTGGATGATGTTCTGCTGCTGCCCGCGCTGATCTGGCACACCGTGCGGCTGCTTCCCCCGGCCGTGTTGGCCGACAGCCGCCAGCAGGCCGAGGCCTGGATGCAGGCCCAGGGCCGCAAGCCCCGAAGCCGTGCCGGAGTCGCCCTGGTGGTGGGCGTCTGGCTATGCGTTTGCGTGGGTGCCTTCCTTGTGTTCCGAGGGCGCTGGGGTCTTTGAGCGCGGAGCCTTGCCGGGCTTCGCGGCGGCGGGCGGACAACAGGCGGGGGCGGGCGCTGCGCCAGAGCGCTGTATCATCTCGCCCAGGTGCTGAACACACCTTCACAGGCGGTCCCGCCACACTCCCGAAAGCAGTTGGACGTACTCACAGGAGGCCTTATGGCTGCTTTCCTTGCGGGCGTATCAATGCCCGAACCCTCTCTCAATCCATTGCATGGCCCCGTGCTTCTGGCGCATGGGCATTCCTTTGTTTCAGCCGCCAAGCGCGCTCATTGAGGAGTTGCCATGCTGTACTTTCAACTTTCCGAGCCCGAGTACAACAGCCTGCGACGCGTGCAGGATCAGTTGGGGCTGATTTCCAGTTTGATCATTGGTGCTTATCCGGGGCATGCCTTGGAACCGGTGACCCCGGGGCAATTGCTTGCGTTTATTCAGGCGCAGGAAGAGGTGCTTGAGGGGGTGATGGGGGGAGTTAGGGAGCGTGGGGTGGTGCGGGGGATGGATTGACTGGGTGCTGCGCTGGGAGGCCACGCATGATATGCATGGCCTTTCTGGTGGGTTGGGGCTGCCAGCAGGGGTTGGTGGAACAGGTGGAGAGCGTGACTATTGGGGGCTGCTCTCGACCATGAGCCGTCGCTGATGGAATCAAGAAGCAGACATTCAACGTTCAAGCTCAGCTGGTGGCGAAGCCGTCCGCCGGAGCGCAGGGTTGGGCAACAAACCTAGCAATTTAACTCGCCCGCTCTTGGTGCTCAGGCCTCATGACTTTCTCCGCTCAGTCTTGCAGAGACGCATAAAAGTCCGTGCCAAGCCAAGGCAAACGCTCGCGTTATTTGACCACGTGAGATGCACATCGGCTCCCCTTCCGCTGCCATCCAACAGTTTGAAGAGAGCGTCATTTCCATTCCCCCGAGCGAGGACCTTTACGGGAACACCGTAAAGAACATGTCCTGGGGCAAGCGCCACTTCTAGTTGCCGTAATAAGCTCTGCGTCAGGCGCTCGCCAACTGCTTCTGCGGGATTCAACGGCGTTAGCCGTTCCATGACAGTTCCTTTGCAGCCCAACGTATAACTTCAGCAGCCGCCGAATGCGGTCCGCTGCAAGGATGAGTTAGGGTCGGGCGACTTGCCATGCAGGCGCTCAATGTAGTTTCGCAAACTTGGCAGCTCCACCTCCTGGCGACCATAGGACAGCAAAAGGTTTTCGCCCCGACGATGAACTTGAACTTCGATCGGATAGTAAGTACCTGGAATGGGATCTAGGACAGGGCTGGCACCCAAAAATCCGATCTCCACTGTGTTTAGATGCGGCGAGAAATGACAAAGAACGCCGCATGCGGGGCAGCGGTATGCAACAGCGGAGCCGGCCCAGCAAAATGCTCTGACAAAGGCATCGCTGAACGGGACCTCAGTGCGACACTCAGGACACTCGATGTTCATGGGCTCTAGCGTTGGAGATGACCGGCGGACAGTAGGCGGGCGAAGCTCGCTGAGAGGATGTCAGTGTCGATCGACTTGTTAACCCGTGCTAGCGCGTTACTCGAGCCGCTTATTGCTTTCGCTCGGTCAAATCAAGCAGTTCCCGAATCAAGTCTTCTGGCAAGTCTTTGGGAAACTGTTCCTTGTCGTAGTTTTGCGCGGAACGGATAACTTCCTCAGAATGCGCGACGGACGCATCCGGTGATTTTTCATCTATATCGTATGTCGGCAACTTGTGATTGAATAGACTCAATATAACCTCAGGCGCGCCTTCAGGAAGCGCCGTAGAGTGCTTCTTGAAGGAGGCTTCGTCACCCATCGCAATTGAGAAAACTGCCTCATAAGCGGCTTGATGCTGATCTTTGGTGAGACGGGTCATGGCGGCATATTCGCGATGCACAGCCGCTACGTGCTCCCACCATGAAACTTCTTGCGATGGATGCGCATCTCTCTTGAAACCGTCTATCCAAAATTCCATAGAGTGGGTATAGACGCCAAGCAAAGATGCACGGAGTAGCCTTATGCGTCCTACTAACTCATCACTCAATTCGGGATGCCGAATGGGCCCGGGGTGAACCTTCTCAATCTCAATTTGTTGGAATTTAGCGTCGCGGATAGCAAGCTTGTATGCGAGTCGACGCTGGATTTGCGTGAACACCTCTGGGCGGATAGTCTCGATGATCTTGACTGCGGCCTCCACCGGCGTCAGCGAGTCGGACTTGATCGCAAGTTTGTCCGCTAGAGTGGGGCTGAACGCGACCACCTGATCGAAGCTTACGTTCTGCCATACAGGCAAGATAACCTTTCCTCCCGCAATTTCACGACTCGTCAACCCACGCAGTTCGTAGTCCGGCCACTTCTTAGACATGAACGCCGGCGACAGAACCACCAAGCCGTAGTTCGATCGAGCAAGTCCTGCATCAATACTCCTGCTCAAGCTATCCCCGAGTTTGAGCTCAAATTCGTCATACCAGACGTTTACGCCAAAAGCAGAAAGCGCGTTCGCTAATGGCGCCACGAATGAGTTCTTGTCCTCTGATGCGTGCGAGATAAATATGTCCCAGCTTTTCTGCTCTGTGTCGTTCATAGGGCTATTTCCTGTATCAGGCTAAAGTAATGTAGACATCGCCAAGCCGCAGACCATATCTGGCGCGTGCGGTCTAAATTGGCAAAAAACGCGGAAAGGGGATTGTGGCCGTCGCCTGACGGTACGTATTCTGTATAAAATATAGCACTAGATTCAGCCATAAAACCCGCCGCCCCTCCTGTGTTGTGCGCCACACGGTTGCTGGACCAGATCCGTGAGCGAGTTGGTTACAAACACAATAGCCTGCACACCGAACAGGCCTACGTGCAGGTAGTGACGCGTGTTTGTGAAATGGCACGGCTTGCGGCATCCGCGAGACATAGGGCAAGTGAAACTCGAGCGTTTCTGGGCATGTTGCCCTGGCGCTTACAACTCGGCTGAATGACGGCTTTTGAGCGTTCAACCGGAGGACCGCTCAAGGTTAAAAAAATCATCTACAAGATCAACTCCCATTCCCAACCATTTCCCGGGTCCCTCGACACCCCGCACCAAACGCCGAGCATCCCCAAAACGACTTCCCCGCAGCAGGCCCACGCTTCGCAACCCGCTGAACCATGGCTTTCCCGCATTGAGGACAGCCGGGTATTGGGGCAGCAGCCGGTTGCACTGTGTCCAAAGCAGGCTCCGTCTTGACGGGCTCGACCACAGGCACAGGGCTCGCCAAAGGTGCAGAAGTCCGGGCCTTGGTTGTTGAAGCCGCTCCTGTCTGGGCCTTTGCTTCCTTCAGCAATTTCATGAGCGCGGCGCCGTCCATGAGGTGGATATTCCTCCCCGCAGCAAACGCCACAGCCTCCTGAGTAAACCTGCCAGAAGTCACCACAAAGCCGGCAGCGGCCCCATCAGCCGCCATGACGCCATAAAGCTCGCGCACAGTGGAAACGCCTACCTTGAAGGCTTTCCACTGCTTGCATTGCACCAGTGTCTTTTCGCCATCCTTCGAGAGGACCAGGTCCACACCACCATCAGGCCCGCCCCCACCGGTTTCCCTGACGCCGTAGCCGCGCCGCCGAAATCCCTCACCCACCAGCGTTTCAAACTCCCGCCATGACATGTTCTGCAGCGCGTCCGCGCTGGAACTGGCCGAGGTGGTTTCGAACAACCGGCTGCGGCGCCGCTTGCGCACGGCGGAAATGGCCGCGCCGGCCAGGCAGATGAGGGGCAGGATGTACTGGCCACCGGTAGCCAGGCCCTGCCATATGGCCGTGGTGGCCAATTGGCCTATTTGCTGCGGGCTTTGCGCTGCAGGCAGGGGACGGATGGCAATGGAGTGCAGCACCATGTAGCTGGTGAGCGCCAATGCGATGCCGGCCCACCAGGGCAGCGTGGCGATCAGATCCATGAGGTCTTCTGCCGTGCTGGTCTTTCGTTTTCTTGCCACTCCCGCTCCTCCATCGATCAAATTGCCAAACATTTTGCAACATTTATGGGCGAGGCGAATTCCTGTGCCAATGGGTGCGGTGAAATCAAGAGAAATTGACATTCACGATGTCTTCTGGCTGGCGATGAATGTGTGCAATGCGCTATTGATTACGTAGCGGGTGGTGTATGCCTGGTCTGCGAAATTCCTTGCCTTGTCATTTGGGGCAATGGATTGATCGTGCTCATTGCCATGGGTCGCGCAGGGGACAGGCTCCTTGGAGCGTGAGAGAGCTGTCCGGCTGCTGTCCTTATCCCCAGTGCTGTATGAATTTGTGTCACTTGTTTGGGGGACATACAGGGCCATGGCGGCTACCTAGCATCCGGTTGACTGGAGCGCAAAAGGAGGGTGGGCGATGACTGCGGTGCGGTCATTTCTTCAACGCCGCCGCTTGTTTGCACAGCGATTCGAGGCCGAATCCGGCCTTTCACCATCAGGAGCCTTCGCCATGTCCGACCCTGCAAATTCAACGAATGCATTCACACCGTCTGCCGATATCTACAAGGGAATCTCCGTTCTCAGTTCAGAGGACTGGATCGGGCTGACGACGTTCTTCGAGTCTGCAGTCACCGACAACCCGACCACCACGGAGCTGATGCGCGCCATGCTGGGCATGCAGAAGCAGGATGCGTTTCGGCCGGAGTTTTCCGAAGCGGTGGAGCTGTTCGTCACGCTCAAGGGTGTCGGCCAGAAGTTCAAGGCCGATGTGCAGGACAAGATGCTGACGCTGGCCGACGATATCGTTCAGTACAACGATGTGGCGGCAACCACCTATGAGCGGCTGATCGAGCTGGTGGACCGTTTCGATCTGGAGGGGGCTCCCACCCCATCGGCGGAGCCGGCCGTGGAAGCGAAATGGAAGGCCCTGGTCAAGGTTTGGGAAAGCGATACGCCCAGCGGGCGTTCGGAGCAGATCAAGCGCAATTTCAGCAGCGCGCTGGAGCAGTTGATTGAAGACGCCAATGCGCGATCGGTGCGTGCCTTCGCGCTGCAGAACTCCATTCTTGACAACGGCAACGGAATACTGATGCGCCTGAATGCCTGCAAGACCGCATTCAATGGACAAAAGCAGAAGTTCACGACCACGCTGGGCGCCGAGGGTGCTGCCAACCAGAAGCTGAAGGCCGCCGTGGAGAAGCTGGAGAACGACTTGAAGGCCCTGCGCCGCAAGGAAAAGGATGAAGTCATCGTGCTGTCCACGTCTCCGGCCTATCTGGCGATTCCGCTTTTCGGGCCGCTGATTCTGGCGGGGGTGGATATCGGTGTGGGTGCGGACCTTGCGGTCACGCGCAGGAAGATTGCCGAGAAGGTGGATGAGGTGAGAACCATCCAGGCCACGATGGCTACGAACGAGCGCTTCATCGGCTACTACAACCGAAGCAATGATCGCTTTGACAGCATCAGCAAGAGCATCGAAGACCTGGGCCCCAAGCTCAAGACGCTGGGCGAGGCATGGCGCGCGATTTCTGCCGATCTGGGCAACATACACAAGGTCTTGAGCACCACCGGCCGCAAGTCCCTGCAAGGGGAAAACTGGTTCAGCCTGACGGTGGTGCTGGGCACGGCCAAGAAGGGCTGGGCGCGTGTCGCCGGACAGGCAGACCATTTCCGCCGTTTCGGCGGCACGCCGAAGAAGGCGCAGAGCGTGGACCAACTGGTGGAGCTTGCCAGCAAGAAGGCAGCCTGAGCGGTCTGCTCCGGCCTTTGTCCCACCGCTGCACAGGTGCAGTGCCTTAACTGGAATCACCCGCCATGACTTCAGCAATGACTCCCGCGCTCACTGCCGCGATGACTCCCATTGAATTGCGCACCCTGATCGATCGCTACCGTGCCGAGGGCCTGGTGCCGCCAGGGCCGCTGGTCTGCAGCGGTGGCCGGGCGCCGGACGGCAGCTTCAATCCCTTCGGCACCGTGGCCGATCTGGTGGTGGACCTGAAGGTGTTGCTGGACGCGGCCGACGCGGCTGGCCTGCAGGCGCTGGACATCCATGCCGATACCGTGGTGGTGCCCGAGGGGTTCGACAGGCGGCTTGACGGTTCGGTGCGGCGGCTGACGGTGGTTGCCCGCCGCATTGTTTCCGAAGGCACGACGGTTCTGCGCATGCTGCATGACGCGGACAACGAGCTCAGCAGGGTGCGCATTTTTGTGGAAGCCGTGGAGGGCCGGTTCACGCTGTACGGCGGCCCCACGCGCGACACCCCTTATGCGCTGGAGGGGGCCTGGGACACGGTGGCGCGGCCGCAGTTCAGCAATTTCCTGTGGCAGGACAACCGGGCTGTGGTGAAGCACACCCCCGTGCCGCCCGGCCTGCTGGAGCATGGCGAGCCGATGCACAGGGTGCTGGCCGCGCTGTTTGCCCTGAGCGCCGGCATGGCGGGCAGGCCCGGCCACAGCGCGGCCGAGCTGGCGTTGTGCCATGAGGCGCTGGCCTGGATCACGCGCTGGTCAGGGGTCGAGTCCGGGTTTGGCGAGTTGATCCAGGCGGCGGGTTCGCTGCAGCGTCTGCTGCCGGTCATGGGTGTTGACGGGCTGGCCAGGCCGATTCCTGATCTGAGCGCCGGCAGCTATCTGTCGCTGGCCAAGGCCCGGCAGGAGGTGATGGCGGCCATGGAGGCCCACCTGCGCAGCCTGCGCGCCAGCGGCGAGCTGGCAGGTGCCGTGGGCAGCGTCGCGCAGGCGTTTGCCGACCGGGACACCTTGGACCTCAAGACGCTGGAGGCACGTTGCACCGAGCTGGAGCAGCGGTTGAATCAGCAGATCGAGGCCCTTGACCGCGCCGCACGCACGGTGCGCCAGGAGGAGCTTGAAGCGGAACTTTCCGCCATGCGGCTCAAGCTTGAAAGCGACGTTGCCCAGATCGTGCGCACCGTGAAGATGAGCCTGGAAATCGCCTTTGGCGTCATTGCGGTCGCGGGCAGCGTGGCCGCCCTGTGCGTGGGCGTGCCGCCCGACCCGAAGGCGTTGACCGAGACCGGTCAGAAAGGCGTGCTCGGCCTGAAGGATTTGTACGGGCAGGCCAAGACGCTTGGCGGCAGCATAGACGGCCCGCTCAAGGCGCTGAAGGCCCTGGGCCAGTCGTTTGCCATTCCGCTGCAATGGGCCAGGCACAACTCCAGCACGCTCAAGAATCTGGTGGATCCCGCCAAGGGCGCATTGAATGCGGTGCTGCCGGTGATCCGTGGGCCGCTGGGCGGGCTGGATGTCGAGGGGATTTCCCGGGAGCTGGGCGACACCATGCGTGCGCTTGCGCTCATGCCGGATGCCAATGAAGCCAAGGCCGCCTGGACGGTGCTGGAGAACGATGCAGTCAACCGGCTGGATCTGGTGCTTGCCACGGAAGGCACCGAGGCGGCCGTGCGCAACGCTGCCAACACCCTCAAGACACAGGTGCAGAAGGTGGCCGTCTATGGCCGCCTGCTGGCAGAGCAAAGCGCATCCAAGAATGCCATTGCCCGTGAGCTTGCCACGCTCAAGCTGGAGTACGTTGCGGTGATCGGCAAGCGCAAGCGCCTGCAGGCGCTGGAGCAGCAGGCGCTGACAGAGCTGGAGCGCAGCGCGCGGCTGCAGGGCGAAATCACCCTCAGGGCAGAAAGTGCGCGCCGCGGTTTCTTCGTGGACTGCTTTGGGGTCCGCGCCGCACAGGCCTACGAGACCGGCAAGCAGCCCGGCCACCGTCTTTCGATGCCGGGCACGGCCGCTGCCATGGCAGATGCACACGCCACCCTGCTGGCAGACCACGCCAGCGCGCAGGCGGCCAATGCGAGGACCCAAGGGGATCTGCGGCGGGAATTGCGGGTCACTGACGCCGCGCTGCTGCAGCAGCTGGCGCATGGGCAGCCCATCAGCCTGTCCATTGCCACCAGCCATCCGGCACTGGCCAGCTACCGCCGCATCCGCCTTTCGTCGGTGCAGGCCTGGCTGGAGTTTGCCGATGCCTCGGCCCAGCGCATCGATATCGACATGGTGACCGGCAGCGACTTTCACGACAGCACGGGCAACGGGGACGAGAGGCTTTTCTGCTCGCCCCTGAAGATCAACTTCACCTACGCCGGCGACCAGATCGAGTTCTCGCAGCATCTGGGAGACGTCTGCCCGACGCCGTTCACGACGTGGCTGATCGAAGTGCTGGAGCCCCGACAGATGCCGGAAGCGCCTCGGGCCCTGCGCCTGTTGATGGCCGGCACTGCCGCCAAATGAGCCGGCTTCTGTGGCTGCCCGCCGCTGCCACGGCGCTGTGCTGCGGTGGCGCCATGGCAGCGAGCTGCCGCGTCGAAGCCGAGCCCGCGCGTGAGCCAGTCGCACGGCAGGTATGGACCGATATCGCCGAGTTCTCGTTCCTGACCGGGCTTGATCTGGACGATGCCAGCGGCCGCATGACGCTGGTAAGGAGCCTGGAGAGCATGCAGTCGTTCCCTTCGCTGAAGGCGGCATCGGCCGCTTGGGGCACGCTGCGTGCCCGTATCAACGGGCTGGCCGATACGGTGCAAAAGCTGGGGCAGGCCGTGGGGCGTTTGCAGCAGCTTTGTGACCAGCTGGATGCCGTTTCGCTGACCCCCGACGCGCCGCTGGACGAGGCCCGATGGAATGCGGGTGTCGCAGCCGTCGAGACGGAGATGGATACGGCCATTGCGGCGGCTGCACCCGTCGTGGCGCAGCTGGAAAGTCATGCCTCGCTGCTTCGCGTGGCCGCCGCGCACCATGCCAGGCAGCCGCCACCGGCAAACGCGGTGGTCCGCCTTGGGCCCGCGCCGCAGGCGATGGCAACGGAATTCAGCACCCTGGCGTTGCGCTGGCGGGCCGTGGCCTCCGACCTTGCAAATGCTCGCCGCATCTTGCCGGTGAGGCCGGTGCGTGGTTCATCCGCGCCCTTGATCGCCATGACGGCCGCCATGCGGGAACTGGAACGGATCTCCGCCGAGGCGCACGCACTCTCGGCCCAGCGGCTAAGCGATGCGGATTTTCGGCGCTACGAGACGGGCGACTACCTGTACGACCAGTGCCCCATGCTCAAGGACCGCCAATGGGTCGGGCTGCAGAACCTGTATTGGAGCGAAAGGCGCAATGCGGTAGCGCTGCTGCAGGGCACGGGGCTTGTGTCGCCCCCGGGGCTGTACAACGTCAAGCCATGGCAGATTTCCTTCCCGGCCATGATTGTGGGCGCCGACAGATGGAGGTTCATGCGCACCGGCAAGGGCTACTGGCTTGTCCAGAATGCGGCGTTCGGACCGGGCACCATGGCGCTCGATGTCACCAGCGTGGCCGGGAAATCGCACCATGAACTGAAGATGACGGCGTCAGCGGGAGGCGCCCCACGCTTCAGCGGCCAGCAGTGGCGCTGTGCGCCCAGCGACCTGCCGGGCCAGTTCCATCTCTACAACCGCTTCCTGTCGGATGCTGTCGTGCTGGATACGGCCAATAACAATGGCATTGCCGTCATGCTGCCGGCCACCAGCCGCTCCTCCGGCCAGTATTGGCGTGTGATCGAGCGGTAAGAGGTGCCAGGGGGCAGGACCCCCTTGATCTCAACCGCACTTGAGGTTGCATGCTCCAGGCTTCTCGTCGCCATGGCACTGCGCCATGGCCGTCGCAGACCCTGCAACCAAGAAGCATCCATGCCCCATCAAGATTCCCTCACGCTGGACGATCAGGTCCGGCCGACGACCACCGAGAGCTGGTCCATCCTGTCCTCCCCCTACCGCCTGACGACGATCGGCATCGTCTCGCTGGTGGCCTTGATTGCCTTTGAGGCCCTGGCCGTGGCCACCGCCATGCCGGCCGTGGCCCGCGCGCTCGATGGGGTGCCGCTGTACGCGGTTGCGTTTGGCGTGACCCTGGCCACCAGCGTGGTGGGCATGACGGTGGCGGGCGGCTGGTGCGACGCGCGCGGGCCGGCGGCGCCGCTGTGGTCTGGCATGGCGTGTTTTGTGGCGGGGTTGCTGCTGGCGGGCTTTGCGCCTTCCATGCCGGTGTTTCTGGCGGGGCGGCTGGTTCAGGGGCTGGGGGCGGGTGGCATGTCGGTGGCGCTGTACGTGCTGGTGGGCCGGCGGTATCCCGAGGCACTGCGGCGGCGCATTTTTGCGGCGTTTGCCACGGCCTGGGTGGTGCCCGCACTGGTGGGGCCGGCGTTGAGCGGCCTGGTGGTGGAGCACCTGGGCTGGCGCTGGGTGTTCCTGGGCGTGCCCCTGCTGGCCTTGCCGGCCGGGGCGATGCTGCGCCCGGCGCTCCAGGGCCTGGGCGGCCATGGCCAGGGCATGCAGGGCGGTGTGCGGCGCGGGCTGTGGGCCCTGGGCGCGGCCACGGGCATCTGCCTTCTGTATGTGGGCGGGCAAAGGCAATCGGCGGGCGCCTTGGGCGCGGTGGCGGTGGCCGCGGCCTTGTCGCTGGTCTGCACCTGGAAGCTCTTGCCGGCCGGCACGCTGCGCGCCGGGCGCGGGCTGCCCAGCGTGATCGCCTTGCGCGGGCTGGTGTTTGCGGCGTTCTTCGGGGCCGAGGCGTTCCTGCCGCTGGTGCTGGCGCGCGAGCACGGGCTGTCAGCGCCCATGGCGGGGCTGGTGCTGAGCGCGGGTGCGCTGGGCTGGTGTTCGGCCTCCTGGTACCAGGGACACAGCCGCAACGGCTGGAGCCGTCACCGCTTCCTGCGCGTGGGCACCAGCGCGGTGCTGGCGGGCGTGCTGCTGACGGCATCCGTGGCCTGGCCGGCCGTGCCCGTGTGGGTGGCGGTGGTGGGCTGGATCGTGTCGGGGCTGGGCATGGGCCTGCTGTCGGCAAGCCTGTCGGTGCTCACGCTGTCCATGTCCGCGCCCGGCGAGCAGGGCGCCAACAGCTCGGCCCTGCAGCTGTGCGAGGCCATTGCCGTGGCGGCCACCCTGGCCATTGGCGGATCGCTGTTCGCGGCCTTGCTGGAGACTTCGGCCCAGGCGGCCTATCTGGCGAATTTTGGGGTTGCGGCGGGGGCGGCGGTGCTGGCGGCGGTGATCGTGGGGCGAACGGATACGCGGCAGGTGTTTGTGGGATGAGGAGGCCGGCTTTGCCATCACAAAGATCGCTGGATGAGTGTTTAAGCCTGGCTCTGTAGGACGTGCGCGCAGGGGCTGGCGCGCCCCGGGACCACGCCTTGCCCTGTGGCGCATGTGCTGTGATGGCGGCTTGTCCAACCAACGCACAGGAGAAACACATGTCCGAGAAAACCGCTTCCGTCCATTGGGAAGGTGCAGGCAAGACCGGCCAGGGCCGCATCAGCACGGAGACCGGCGCGCTCAAGGACCATCCCTACGGGTTCGGCAGCCGCTTCGGGGATGACCGCAAGGGAACGAATCCCGAGGAGATCGTGGGCGCCGCGCATGCGGCGTGTTTCACGATGGCCTTTGCCTTTGCCTGTGAGAAGGCGGGCATCGCCACCGAGATGCTGGACACCACGGCCAAGGTCCGGCTTGCCAAGGATGGCGAGGGCTTCAAGATCGACCGCATCGCGCTCACGCTGCAGGCCAAGGTGCCTGGTATCGACGATGCGCAGTTCCAGAAGATCGCGCAGGAGGCCAAGTCCCAGTGCCCGCTGTCCAAGGCACTGGCAGGCGTGCCCGAGGTGACCCTGGTGGCCACGCTGCTGCATTGAGTCCGCACAGGCGCTTGTGCCGGGAGGTGGGGCGGGGCAGGTGAAGCACTCTGGCTTGCCGAGTGCTCAATCCTGGGCTGTGAAGCCTTTGCCGCAATCGCCGCAGATCAGGTTCAGCCCCGGCTTGCCCCAGACATTGACGGGCGCTGCGCAACCGCCGCAGCGGTACTTGACGCGCAGGGACTTGTTGGCCGGCTGCACGGTGGTCTCGCCGGTGGTGGAGCCCGGCACAGCCACCGAGGTGCCCACGGGCCGCACGGCTTCGGCCAGGGCGGGCACGGATGACATGGGCGGCTGGGTGCCCTGCATGCCCTGGAGCTGCGTGGCCATGCTCCACTGGCCCGTGACCACATGCTCGATGGCCGGGAAGCGGTCGTACCAGCTCAGCTGGAAGCGCGTGGTCAGCAAGGCATCGCAGGCCGCCAGGAAGGGGCCGCCCGCCACGGCGTAGTCGGCCATCATGTCGCCCGTGCGCCGCCCGCCGGGCCGGCCCGTGGACGAGGGCATGAGGCCCAGCGATTCCAGCTTGTCCGCCCATTCCTCGTTGTGATAGCGCGCACGGCCCGGCTTGCCGAAGTGGTGCTGCCACAGGTGCGTCATCTCATGCACCAGGGTCTGCAGCGTCTCGATGATGGGCACCGCCGCGAAGTAGGCGGGGTTGAGCGCAATCTCGTCGGTGGTGCTGCCGTCCAGCGAGGCAAAGCGCGCGGCAGAGAAGTAACCGCAGGTGCGTTTCTCGCGCTGCAGCGTGATCAGGCAATGGGGCAGGGCATCGTCAAAAAGGCGCTGGTTGAAGTGCTCGTAGGCCTGCTGCAGTTCGGAATAGGTTTCGCGCGTGGGTGCGGAGCGGACGGGGGCGGCGGGCATTGATGGATTGTGCAATACAACCATGTGAACATTGCCCCAAATCGACTTGGCAAGACCGGTATCGAAATTCAGAGCTGTCTGATTGAAAATAGCCATAAAGAATCAATAATTCATTTTCATGAAATTTATTGATCGACAGGGTGCCAGTTGCTATATACCGGGACTGCTGTACGACGGAGTACTTTCCGCTGAGGACTGGCAGTCTGCGCTGGACGCCATGCGGCAGGCGCTGGGCGCGTCCGTTTTCCATTTCTTCACGCTGGGCAGCACTGGTGGCGGGGTGGTCGAGAGCGTGCACAACCACGACCTGGCGGGCATCGATGCCGATAAATTGCGTGAATACGAAACCCACTACGTTGGCGAGGACCTGCGCATGTCCGTCGTGGCGAGCCTGCCCCAGGGCCAGTTCATGCTCGACCATGAGCACTTCAGCGCATGGGAGATGTCGCGCAATGCGGTCTACGTCGATGTGCTGGCGCCCCACGGACTTCGCAACACGCTGGGTGTCAAGGTGCGCGACGAGGGGGGGACGCAGGACTTCCTGGGTTTCATGCGTCCCACGGATCGTGGAATCTATGGCGCACAGGAGCGCGTCTTCATGCAGCAGTGGATGCCGGATCTGGCGCGTGCCGCCCGCCTGCGCATGCACATGGGCGGACTGGCGCGGCAGGCGGCTTTGGGATTCACAGCCCTGGACAACTTGCCGCAAGGCATTGCACTTGTGGATTCAAATTGCCGCATCCACTACTGCAACCCCTCGGCCGACTGCCTGCTGGCAGCTTTTTGCGAAGCCTTGTCTGTGCGCCACGGCCTGCTGCGCTGCGTTGACGGGCAGGCCCAGGCGCAACTGCTGCGTCTTGTGGCCCAGGCTTGCGGCCATCATGCACAGGGCCTGGCCGGGGCGCTGTGCCTGACGGCAGGCTCTGCGTTGCGGTTGATGGTGACGGTCCTGCCGCTCAAGCCCAGCCATGCCGCTGCGTTCCGCCAGCGGCCCATGGCTTTGCTGGTAATGGCGGATGCCGGTACGCCATTTTCTGGCCCGAGTCCCGGACTCGTGCAGGAAGCGCTGGGTTTGTCGCCCTCGGAAGCGCGTCTGGCGGTGCTGCTTGCCACGGGCAGGACCGTCAAGGACTACGCCCGGATAGAGGGGTGCAGCTGGCATACGGCGCGCACCCACATGAAGAACCTGATGCGCAAGACAGGTTGCCACCGGCAGGTGGAATTGGTGGGGCTGCTGCAATCCCTGCAGCCGAGGTGAGTCCGTGCAACAACGCATCGATGCCATCGCCGGTCAGCTGTATGAGGGGGTGCTCGCTCCCCAGGCCTGGAGCGAGGCGCTCGCGGGAATGTGCGCGCAATTGCAGGCGGGCGTCTTTCACTATTTCACGCTGAATGCTGGCGAGGCAGCCGTTCCGCAAAGCGCAAGCAATCTGGAAAGCTTCGGTCTGCATCACGGCTTGATGCAGGAGTACGAGACACACCACGCGCACAACGACCTGCGGATGGCAACCGTGCAGCGGCTGCCCGTGGCCCAGGTCATGCTGGACCATGAGCACATCAGTGCCAGGCAGGCGTCACAGAACAGCGTCTATACGGATTGGCTGGTTCCGCTGGGACTGCGGCATACCGCCGCTGCCGCCGTTCGCGTGGAAGGCAATGCGCGTGATTTCATCAGTTTCATGCGCCCCAGGGATGCCGGCGTCTATGGTGCACAGGACAAGGCATTCCTAGAGCATTTGATGCCGCACATCGAGCGGGCCGGCCGCTTGCGCGCGCGCATGGGCCAGCTATGCGGCCAGGCAGCATGGGGACTCGCGGCACTGGATGCGCTGGCGCAGGCACTGCTCGTCGTGGATGCTCGGTGCCGGCTGCAGCATTCCAATCCGGCGGCAGAGCGCCTGCTCGCAACATTCGGCACGTTGCAATGTGTGCACGGCGGGCTGCGATGCACATCGGGCGAGGCGCATGCACGCTTGCAGAGCTTGGTCTCCGCCGCTTGCGCCAATCCCGCAAAGGCGGCTGCCTTGGTGCTCCAAGGCAGCCGGTCCAGCCAGTCCCTGCTCAGGCTGACCGCGTTGCCTCTGGCGGCCAACCATGCGTTTGCCGCGCCGTGGCAACAGCCCCTGGCCCTGATCTTTCTGACGTTGCCCGGCTCCATGGTTTTGCAGAATCAAGGCCTGGTGGGCGAGATGCTGGGCCTGTCACCCAGCGAGACCCGCCTTCTGTTGCTTCTGGCAGGCGGAAAGACCGTGAAGGACTATGCCTTGATGGAAGGATGCAGTTGGCATACGGCGCGCACCCACATGAAGAACCTGATGCGCAAGACGGGCTGCCATCGGCAGGTGGAATTGGTGCAACTGCTGCAGGGGTGGGGAATGGTGTGAACAGTCCCTGCCCATCGCGCAGCGCCTTGCGGGCTGGGCGATGGATTGGGCGCTGGTCACGCAGCCCTTGCTTCAGGGGGCGTATTGCAGGTTGTAGTACATCTCCCTGCCGTTGCGGTCGGCGTAGATGAGGAGGAACTCGGCATAGTTCGTGGCCGATGCACCGTCCGGCTTGCCTCCAAAAGGTATGGTGGCCGAGGTGGCTCCTTTGGGAACAGGCACGGTCAGGTTGGGCGTGCGTACCGTGGGCAGGCCGGAGGCAGACCCCGCCGCAGCGCCCTGCCGGTAGGAACTGAGTACTGAAAGTGCCATGGGCATGCTGCCCGCTGGCGGTTGCGCAGCCGACCAGACAACCTGCGCGCTGCCGCCGCCGGCCTTGAAGCCGGCCACGATCTCGCCCTCTGAGGGCGAGATGGTGTTGAACTGGGGATAGGCATTGACAGGTATCTGCGCAAACGGATAAGACCCGCTCTTCAGCGTGACCTGATAGGTGGCGATGGGTGTTTTGCCTTGCTGTCCGTTGACGGCTTTCCAGCCATCGTCGGCATGGATATCGAAGCGCACCTCGGTTCCCGCTGCCAGGCCCAGCGCTGCGAAACGGTTGTCACCGTCTGCCATGGCGGCAGCATCGAACCCGCTGCGCACGGTGGAGCCCCACGAGTCGTTGGCCACACCCAGTTGCGCGTTGGTGCAATCTGCCGTGCCGGCGTTGGCCACGTCGTTGCTGGCGTTCGATCGACACTGCCGGAAGTTGTTGGTGTCCGCATAGCTGGCGTTGCCCCGCACGCCTTGCATTTCGGGTGCATCGCGCATGATGCGTGGCGACAGCAGCTTGAGCGAGTTGCGCGCGCCGCCTGCTTTCGCCGACGGCCAACTGACAATGGCGTAAGTTGCCAGCCGAGCAGGATCGGAAATGCCAAACTGCACCTCGCGCCGCAAGTGGAACGGACTGGAGGACGGTTCGCCGTCGGACAGCTGGCGTATCACATTGGCGCGGTTGCGCGACACCAGTCCCACGCTTACCACGCGCTGATTGCCCAGGCTGCGCATCTCGGCTGCATTGCGGGGAGTGGCGCAGGTGCCGCTGCTGCTTCCTGCGATCAGCGTTTCACGCTGGTCCCTTGTGCTGGTCCCGTCCGTGAATTTTTCGTCGTAGCTGATATCCACCTCATGCCGTGCGGATCCGTCGGCATTGGTGGCTTTGCGCTCTGCCAGGATTTGCAGATTTTCGAAGCTCCGCCCAATCTGGTAGGCATTGGAGGCCTGGACCTGGGTCTGGTTTTCATCCCAATGGGTGATCAGGCGCTCCTTGCTGCTGCCGTTGCCCAGGTAGCAGTCGTCGAGATGCGCAAAGCGCTCGGTGCCTTTGGCGGGCAACTGGGTGGCGGTCAGAGCCTGTCTGGTATCCATGTACTTCTGCACCAACTCCTGGGTCGTTTGTGTTGGTGGTGCAACCGGGGGCGTCACTTCGTTGTCTCCGCCACCGCCACTGCCACCTCCGCAAGCCGTAAGCGCGAGCACGGCACCGGCGATGAGGGTGGGGCGCAATTTGGGGGTCTGCTTGGTCATTGGGTATCTGCCTTTCAAACGATTGGGAATGGGCGGCGCAAGGATTCGATGGTTTCCCTCATCCGCCTAGACAGCAGTCTTCCCAGCCATGGTGCGCAAGGCCATACCGCATTTGCGGGATGGCTTCGGCACCGGCTCTGGGATGAAATATTTTTTGAGCGGAGTTTTCAGGAGCTGCAGGCACTATTCGCTTTATTTTGCGATTGGCCCTTTGTAAACATCAAAGCTCGCAGGACTGTTGCAGCACCCAGGAGTTTATCGAACGAATTTTTTATTGAGCTGGTCAATATGCGGTCATATCCTCTTCCAGGATGCGAAAACTAATTGACGATGGTGAGTGATCCATAGGAGCCCTGGCCGCCACGCACGCTATAGAGCTGCGTGCGTCCCGCGCCTGTGGCCCCGCTTACCGTCACTTCCCCTGTATTTCGATCCGCATAGGAGCACGCTCCCTTGTTGCCGCTGCCATTGATGGCCCGTATGCCAAGATAGCTGACTCCTGAGCTGACGGGCACCTCAAAACAACTTGGCTGGTTGAAAAGTTCGGAACGAGCAACTTCCCTTTCATTCAATGTGATGGCTAGAATATCTCCATCCTCGCATTCATTGTCTTTCATGCAGACATCGATATATTTTTGGCCTGCCATATTTGTATTTGCGCTGAAATTCCCCCAATCTGCCAATTGCTGATTGATGGCGTCAGAAACGAACTGGTCCCAGGAAATGGTTTCGTAAGGTGATATCCGATAGCTGCATGACCGGTTGTCCTCGATTTCCTTGTTGACAGTCGTTTTCTTGTCGGGTGTGCCACTATCCCAACGGATGGACTTGAACAGGTATTTGTCAATTTCTCTTTGCAATTCGGCCGGTGCCACGCGTGGTGGACTATCAATGCAGATCATGCGCTGATCGCCCATGATAGGACCGGTGAGCTTGACACGCTTGCCACCATCTCCTGTGGCGACTGCGATGGCATCCAAGACTTCCTCTGCACCACTGCACCCTGTCATCAAGACCGCGATGGGACACGCGATCAAGGAAAAGACAAGCTGACGCGTCCACTGGTTTCTTGTTGAGTTCCATTCCATTTTGATTCCCTTCAGTTGATGTGAAAAATAACACCCACGGGAAGGAATAATGAATTGTTTGTCCCAGTGAAAATATACCGCAGATGCGGTATTGATCTTCAGGACGCAGCAAGCATTGCAGTAGAAGTACTGCCAGATTTCTGAAATGGAAAAAGAAACTATTCTTTGCTTTCCTGCACCCTCAACGCCTGCCCAATCGCATAGAACTGCCCACCCGCCACGTAGTGCAGGCTGCGCAGCGCGGGGTCGGCGTCCTCGAAGTGCCAGTGGCCGTTGCGGAATACGCGGGTGTCGGACCACGCGCCCACGATCTCGCCGATGAACAGGTCGTAGGCCTGCTGGTTGTGGGGCTCGGGGATCAGCCTGCAGGCCAGCCAGCCGGCGCAGCCGTCCACGAAGGGCAGGTCGAACCCGTCCATGCCGAACAGCTGAACGCCGCTGGTGGCGAGCTTGCCGGCATCGGTGGACAGGCTAAGCGTGCCGACCTGGTGCGTGAGCTGCAACTGGGCGGCCGTAGGCACCTGGATCACGAACATGCCGCTGTGCTCGACCAGGGCGCGCGTGGCCGTGGCCTTGTCAAGCACCACGGTGAGCTTCGGGGGCGCAAAGTCCAGCGCGCAGCACCAGGCTGCGGCCATGACGTTGTCCACGCCGCCGTGGCGTGCCGAGACCAGGACGGTGGGGCCGTGGTTGATCAGTCGGTAGGACTTGGCGAGATCGACCGGGGCGATATGCGGGTTCATGCAAGGGTTCCTGAAGGGTTCTGTTTTTGCGCGTGCAGGCGCCGGGCTCATTCGGCCAGCGCCTCGGAACCCACGATATGGACACCGGGCCTGGCGTTGACAGCTGCCTCTATCAAGGCATGGGCGATGCGGTGTGCGGGGTTGAGCCGCCAGCGCCGGGGCAGCAGCGGGCCCAGGGCGCCAAGAAGGCTGACCATGAAGCGCTCGCCCGCCCGGTGCTCGGTGCGCGGGCCGCTGATCAGGCCGGGGCGCACGAAGGTGAGCGATGCGAAGCCTTGGCTTTGCAGGTCGCGCTCCAGCTCGCCCTTGACGCGGTTGTAGAAGATGCGCGAGCCGGCGTCGGCGCCCATGGCCGAGTTCAGCACATAGGTGGGCGTGCCGTGCCGATGGGCCAGGCGGGCGGCCAGCAGCGGGTAGTCATGGTCCACGCGCCGAAAAGCCGGCTGGCTGCCGGCTGTCTTGATGGTGGTGCCCAGGGTGCAGACCAGGGCATCGGCCCGCCACCAGTCGGCGCCTTCGGGCAGGTGCTCGAAATCGACGATGGGGGCGAGCAGCCTGGGATGCGCCGGCAGCGCCCGGCGTACCGGGGCCACGACGCGGGTGATGCGGCTGTCGGCCAGGGCCTGTTGCAGCACCTGGCTGCCCACCAGCCCCGTGGCGCCTACGATCAGCAGTTGCATGGCTTGGTCTTTCGATGGGGACACGGATCAGCCAGTGTGCCGTAGATGGCGTGGCGCATAAAACTGGTGCAGCCCAAGGCAAGGGACACCGAGGAAGGGCCTACGCCGGCCGCGCCGCCCCGTACCGAGGGTGTCGCCGGCTGCCCGGACGCCCCCTCCCGCGAAGCGAGAGAGGGCGCCGTGCAACGGGGGAAGCGGCGTAAGCCGCTCAGGGGGAGTTACGCCAATGCAGGCCAGTCGATGTAGCCCTGGGCGCCGCCGCCGTAGTAGGCCTCGTGCGGGGCCACGGCCAGCTCCTTGCCGTGGCGCAGGCGGGCCACCAGATCGGGGTTGGCGATGAAGGGGCGGCCGATGGCCACGGTATCGACCAAGCCCTTGGCGCGGCGGTCCATGGCCAGTTCCAGGTCATAGCCGTTGTTGCCCATGTAGGCGCCGTCAAAGAGCTTGCGCAGCGCGTCCAGGTCCACGCCGGGCGGCAGTTCGCGCGAGCCGCCGGTGGCGCCTTCCACGACGTGCAGGTAGGCCAGGCCGAAGCGGTTGAGCTGGGGGATGAGGTAGCTGTAGAGGGCCATCACGTCGCTGTCCAGCGGCGTGTTGCCGGCGTTGGGCGTGACGGGCGACAGGCGGATGCCCACGCGGTCGGCGCCCCAGACCTTGGCCACGGTGTCGGTGACTTCCAGCGTCAGGCGGGCGCGGTTTTCGATGCTGCCGCCATAGGCGTCGGTGCGGTGGTTGGTGGAGTCGCGCAGGAACTGGTCGAGCAGGTAGCCGTTGGCCGAGTGCACTTCCACGCCGTCAAAGCCTGCACGCTTGGCGCATTCGGCCGCATGGCGGTATTGCTCGACGATGCCGGGGATTTCGCTGGTTTCCAGGGCGCGGGGCATGGACACCTCGGCCACGCCGTTGGGCGTGAAGGTGACGCCTTCGGCCTTGATGGCAGAGGGGGCGACAGGGGCCACGCCACCGGGCTGCAGGTCCACGTGCGAGTAGCGGCCCACGTGCCACAGCTGGGCCACGATCTTGCCGCCGGCCGCATGTACGGCGTCGGTGACCTTCTTCCAGCCGGCGACCTGCTCCTCGGTCCAGATGCCGGGGGTCAGGTTGTAGCCGCGGCCCTGGGCCGAGATGTTGACGGCTTCGCTGATCAACAGGCCTGCGCTGGCACGCTGGGCGTAGTAGGTGGCGTGCAGTTCGGTGGGCACGCCGTCGTCACCGGCGCGGCTGCGGGTCAGCGGGGCCATGACGAAGCGGTTGGCGAGCGACAGGCCGCCCAGTTGGGTGGGAGAGAACAGATCGGTGTGAAGGCTGTGGTCGGTCATGGTGTGCAGTGGTGGTGGTTGAACAAAAAGGAGGAGGGATGGGCGAAGGGTGAGAGGTTTCAAGTTGACCAGTCGTCTACAAACAAGACAAATAAAAAGCGGCGGCCAGGCCTGCTCAGCCCAGCAGCCGCTTCGTGGAAACAAGGGCTGCGGCAAAGGGCTCCTCATGCCGGCCCAGCTTGGACAGCAGGGAGGCACCCAGCCACAGCTGGTACAGCGATTCGGCCAGCGTGGGGGCATCCATGGTGGAGGTGATGGAGCCGTCGGCCTGGCCTGCGCGCACGCAGTCGGTCAGGCGGGTGATGATGGCGTCGGTGCCGGTGCGCAGCACCGAGCGCATGTCGTCGGACAGGTCGCAGACCTCGGGGCCCAGCTTGACCACCAGGCACTGGCCTCCTGCATGGGCCGAGCATTGTTTCCGTGTCCAATGGCGGAAGTAGGTCATCAGCCGGGAGATGGCCGGGTCGGGCGTCTCCATGAGCGCATCGATCTTGGCCAGGTACTCGTCGAAGTACTCCTGCAGCAGGGCCTGGCCGAACTCTTCCTTGGACTTGAAGTAGTAGTAGAAGGAGCCCTTGGGCACGCCCGCGGCCGCGACGACTTCGGCCAGGCCGACGGCCGTATAGCCTTTCTGGGTCATCAACGCCTTGGCCACATCAAGGATGTGCTGGCGTGTTTCCTGTGCGGGTTTCTTCATGGGATCGAAGTCTAACGCAAAAACCGACCAGTCGTCTACAAACTTTGTTCCAGCGTCATTCCGGCGGTCGCAACGCCTGTGCCGTCGGGCAAGTCACCCGGCCGGATGATGCGCGCAAGGCCCATCCTGTCGCTCAGAAAGTCGATCAAGGCCCGGGCGGCGCCGGACTGGAAGCGGTTGGGCATGTACAGCATGAACATGCGGCCCTGGTTGATGCTGAATTCGTAGTCCTGCATGGCCAGCACGACGCGGCCATCTTCCACCTGGCGGCGCACCATGTAGTCGGGCACCAGCCCCACGCCCAGGCCGTCAGTGATGCAGTCGCACAGGAAAGGGTAGCTGCGCGACATCAGCGTGGGCGTGATGTCCAGCTCCTCCAGTGGCTGGCCGTTCCGCGCAATCTGCAGGCGCACCTTGCCGCTTTCTCCGCCCGATGTGATGAGCGGCGTGCGCGACAGCTCGGACGGTGTCTCCGGCAGGCGGTGGCTGCGCAGCCAGTCGCTGGAGGCGCACAGGCTGTAGCGCACCGGCCCCATGTCGCGCGCCACCAGCATGGGCGGCGGGTCGGACATGACGCGGATGGCGATGTCCACGCTGTCCTTGAGCAGGTTGTCTATGAAGTTTTCCAGGCGGATGTCCAGCACCACCTGCGGATGGGCGCGCTTGAACTCGATCAGCCACGGCGCCATGACCAGGTGGCCGTAGCCGGTGGGCACGCTCAGCCCGATCTTTCCCGAGATGTCGTCCGTGCTGCTTTGGGCCAGCTCGCGCACCAGTTCGGTCTCGTTGAGGATGTTGCGTGCATGGCGGTAGATGCGCTGGCCGACCTCGGTGGCCTCCACGCCCTGGGGCGTTCTGCGCAGCAGCGATGCGCCCAGGGACTTCTCCAGCCGGGCCAGGTGGTAGCTCACGTTGGCCCGCGACATGTTCAAGAACTTTGCCGCCTGGCTCAGGTTTCCGTGCTCGATGATCTGGACAAGGATGTTGAATGCCAGGAGATCCATGCGCTGAAGTCCAAGGGGGTGTCAATATTATTTGACATGATGTCAACCGCCGCCGCCATTGTCAAAGAGGGTGCGCTGGGCAGAATGGGCCAGCCAGAACACATAAACATTCAAGGAGACAAGATGGCAGGCATCACAAAAAGACAGGCGTTGGCCAAGGGCATGGCGCTGGGCGCCATCGGCGTGGCTGCGTTCGCATCGCTGTGCAGCGCGGCGCAGGCCAATACCGATACCGGCGCCTGGCCCGACAGGCCGATTCGCCTGGTCGTTCCCTTCCCGCCGGGTGGGCCCACCGATGGCGCAGCGCGCGTCTACGCCGAGGCGCTGGCGCGCCAGCTGGGCCAGCCGGTGGTGATAGAGAACAAGCCCGGCGCATCGGGCGCGGTGGCGGCGGGCCAGTTCCGCACGGCAGCGCCTGACGGCTATACGCTGATGATGATGGTCACGCCCACCATCATGGCGCCGCATTTCTTCAAGAACGTCAAGTTCCACCCGGCCACGGATTTCGCCCCGGTCACCAAGATCTACGACCTGCCCAATGTGATTGCGGTCAATGCGCAGTCGCTGCCCAAGGTGACGGACCTCAAATCGCTGTTCCAGTACGCCAAGGCGCAGCCCTCCACGCTGGACTACACCAGCTCCGGGGCGGGCAGCTCGGGCCACCTGAGCATGGAACTGATGAAATCCGCCAGGCTGCACACCATGCAACACGTGGCCTACAAGGGCAGCGCGCCCGCCATGAACGACACGCTGGGCGGCGTGGTGCCGGTGATCTATGCGGACATGGTGTCTGCGCTGCCCCATATCCGCAGCGGGCGGCTGAGGGCACTGGCGGTGGGCACGCCGCAGCGCGTGAAGGCGCTGGACGGCGTGCAGACCATGGCCGAGCAGGGCTTTGGCGACTATGAGGCGTCGTCCTGGGGCGGCCTGGTGGCACCCAGGGACACGCCGCGCGCCATCATCGACAAACTCAGCGCCACCTCGCGCCAGCTGCTGGCCACCGACGAGGTGCGCGACCGTTTCGAGAAGATCGGCGTGACGGCCGCCTACCTCAACCCCCAGGACACCGAGGGCCTGATCCGCAGCGACTACACGCGCTGGGGCGAGGTGGTGCGTACCAACGGCCTGGGCGCGGAGTGAGCCCATGGCCATGAGTCCTATTCCTGCGCAATCCATGTTCCGGCCCCTGCGGGCCGTGCGTTCCCTGGCCGATGTGGAGGCCATCGAAAGCCAGCCCATGGCCGGGCTGATCACGGCGCAAACGGTCTACGACCTGTTTTGCAACTCCGCGCGTGAGCACGGCCAGGGCAGGGCGCTGAGCTTTCTGCCCCAGGCCGGCAGCGTGGATGATGCCCGGCACCTGAGCTATGCCGAACTGCTGGGCAAGATCCACCAGACGGCCAACGCCCTGCATGCGCTGGGCATGGGCGCCAGCGACACGGTGGCCATCCTGCTGCCCGGCTGCATGGAGTACCACTTTGCGCTGTGGGGCGGCGAGGCGGCGGGCATCGTGCAGCCCATCAATCCTTTGCTGAGTGCCGAGAAGATCTCTGCCCTGATGCGGACAACGGGCGCGCGCTTTCTGATCGCCTGGGCGGACGAGGACGATGCCGGCATCCGCGAGAAAGTCACGGCGCTGGATGCGGATCTGGCGCATGTGCTCTGGGTCTCGCATGAAGGCCGGGCTCTCCAGGGGGATGGACAGCGCTGGCCCGCCAGCGATCTGAACGCCGGCCTGGCCGCCCAGCCCTCCGACCGGTTGGTGAGCGGGCGCCAGCCCCAGGCCGGCGACGTGGCGGCCTACTTTCATACCGGGGGCACCACGGGTGCGCCCAAGATCGCCGTGCAAACGCATGGCGCCCAGGTCTACACCGCCTGGGCCAGCGTGCAGATGCAGGGCCTGAACACGGCCGACCGCACCATCAACGGCTACCCGCTGTTCCATGTGGCGGGCGTGCTGCCGGGCTCGCTGGCCTGCTTTTCGGCCGGAGCCCACGTCATCATTCCGACCACCGGTCTGTTTCGCAACAAGGCCGTGATTGCCGGCTTCTGGCGCATGGCGGCACAGTGGGAGCCCACGCTGATGTCGGCCGTGCCCACGGTGCTGGCCGCGCTGGTGGAGGTGCCGCTGCAGGGGGCCGATGTGTCCTCCATCCGCTACTTCCGCACGGGCGCCGCGCCGCTGTCGCCCGAGGTGGCGGCGCGCTTCAAGGCGCACAGCGGTTTTCATGTGCACGAGAGCCTGGGCATGACTGAGATGACGGGCATCTCCACCATCACGCCGCCCGGCCTGCACGCGGCGGCCGGACATGTGGGCCTGCGCCTGCCGTTTGCGCGCCTGGCCGTGCGCCGCATGGGGCCGGACGGCAGGCCATCGGACCAGGAAGCGGCGGCCGGCGAAACCGGCATGGTGGTGTTCCAGTCGCCCAACCTGTTTGCCGGGTACCTGGGCGGCATCGCACCTTCGAGCTACCTCACCGATGACGGCTGGCTGATCACGGGGGACCTGGGCTCGGTCGGTGCCGATGGCCTGCTGCGGCTGCGCGGGCGCTCCAAGGACGTCATCATCCGCAGCGGCCACAACATCGATCCGCAGGTGATAGAGCAGGCGCTGGAGCGCCATCCCGCCGTCAAGGCCTGCGCCGCCGTGGGCGCGCCCGATGCCTATGCGGGCGAGGTGCCTGTGGCCTTTGTCGCGCTCCAGCCCGGCGCCCAGGCCGATGAGACCGAACTGCTGGCCTTTGCCGCAGCCGGCGTGGACGAAGCGCCTGCGCGCCCGCGCTATGTGCGCATCATCGATGCGCTGCCCACCACCAACGTGGGCAAGGTCTACAAGCCGCGCCTGCGCAGCATGGCTGCTGAAATCTACGCCCGCACCCTGGTGGCCCAGGCGCATGAGCGCATGGGCCTGCCGCTGCCGCCCGCGGCCAGCACCACGCATGCGGAAGGCGAGGGCTTTGTGCTGCGCCCGGCCAAGGCGCACGACAGGCGCCCCTGGGAGCAGGCCGCCGAGGCGCTGGCCTTCACGGGCGAGCCGGTGCGCATCGAGGATGCCGCCTGAACGCTGGGCCGGACCCCATTGCAGCCACTTGGTGAACTGCGCCGGAGCGGTGCGCAATGCGCATAGAATGCAAACCATTCGCATTCAATAATCAATGCGGCGACATGCGGCCGCACCCCACTGCCCAAGCACGTTCATGCCGTCGGCCCGTTGTGGCGCCGATGGCTGTTTTTTTTGTCCATTGAGGAAGCTGCAATGAAGAAACACTGGATTCTTGTCTCCGCACTCCTGGCCGCCAGCGGCGCCAGCCAGGCCCACCAGATCTGGCTGGAACAGCCGGCCGGCGAAACCGCCGTGATCCGCTTTGGCGAGTTTGGCGACAACCTGCGCGAGACATCGCCGGGCCTGCTCGACAAGTTCGGCAAGCCCGTGGCCACCCTGGTGTCTGCCCAGGGCGAGAAGGCCGCCGACGGCCGCAAGACCGGCACCGGCTTTGCGCTGCCCTTCAAGGCCGGCCAGGGCGAAAGCATCGTGGCCGAGGATGCCGGCTATCCGCTGTACACCAGCAAGAAGGGCGAGCAGGAACTGCGCAACTGGTACCACCCGGCCGCGCGCCTGATCACCGGCTTTGCCGCCCAGGCCCCGCGCCTGACGCTGGATGTGGTGCCCTCGGGCAAGGCCGGCGAATTCAAGGTCATCTACAAGGGCCAGCCCCTGCCCAAGGCCAAGGTCGTGCTGACCGTGCAATCGGGCTGGAGCAAGGAAGCCCATGCCGACGAGCAGGGCTTGGTGCAGTTCGACATGCCCTGGAAGGGCACCTACGTGGCCGAAGCCACGCACGACGAGCGCAGCGGCGGCGAGCGCACCGGCCCGAACGGTGCAGAAAAATACGACGGCGTGCACTACGTGACCTCGGTCACCTACGTCAAGCCTGATGGCGTCGCCGCCATCCCGGCCGGCCCTGCAGCCAAGCCCAACAAATAGGCACTGCGGCAGGCACTGCGGTCCTGCACGGTCCGCACCACCCCGCACCGGCCGGTGCGGGGCACCGGTTTCCATGGCGTCCGGGCCTGCAGGCATACGGGCGCGACGCCAGCCACCAGGCAGGGCTCAGGGCAGGAACGGTGACGACAGCAGCCGCAAGCCGATGGAAAACCACCGCTCCTGCGTGCTGCTGCCCGCGCGGTTGCCGTAGGTGGCATCGACCTGCACATGATTGGGAACCAGCCAGTAGCGCAGGCCCATCTGGTAGAAGGGCTTGCCCTGGTTCTGGCCGAATGTCTCGGCAATCAGCCAGGTGCTCTGGCTCAATTGGGCCTCGGTGGCCAGGCCCCAGGTCATGAGGTTGCGATGCGCCTGCGCCGTGCGCAGCCAGCCCACGTTGGTGTGGAAGAACAGCCGGTCATCGCGCAGCGAGAACGTGACGGGCACATAGGCGTACAGATCCCCCCGGCCCTGGCCCTCGTCATTCGGATGCCGGGCATTGCCCACGGCCAGGCCCCAGCCCCAGCCATTGGGCTGCAGTTCCTTGAACAGGGTCTTGCCCTGGATCACCACATCCGTGGTCCGGCTGCTGCCGTCCTCTCGCGTGTGTGCCGCGCCCAGCGTCAGCTCCAGATTGCCCGTGAAATTGCAGGCCGGCTGGGCCCAGAACTCCGTGCTGTCCTTTTTGGACTTGACCCAGCTTTCCAGCTGGCAGGACTTGGCATCGACGATGCGGGCATCATCCGTGATCATGGGCCGGGCTGCATGGGCCGGGCTGGTGCCGAGACAGGCTGCCAGGCCCAGGGCTGCCGCCGTCCAAAGGGAGTGGGAATTGCGCATGGCCCGCCATCCTAAAGCCGAAAAATGACGCCACCAGAACATTGTTGTGCCAGGAGCGCCACAACAACGGCTGTGCACGGATTGGCCCCATATGGCCCATATGGCCCTATGTGCCCTTATATGGCTGGCACATCTAGGCACAGACGCAGACCCGCCATCTGCCCGGGCATGTTGGCCAGCGGCAGCTGAAGCTCCGTCAGCAGCATGGCCTGCTGCATGGGATGCTGAAACGGATAGAACGCCGCCGCACCGCCACGGATGCGCCACTCGTGCGGACTGGCCTGCAGCCGGGTGAAGGTGGCCACCGCCAACGCCGCCATTCCCCAGGGATTGGAGGCCGCGCGGTTGAGCTGCCCATCGCCAAACTGCGTCAGGCACACATCCCCGGACAGATCGCGCTGGGGAACTGCGTCCCCACACACATACAGCCGCTCCGTGCCTGCCTTCGCAACGTACTCCCACTCATGGTCCCAAGGCAGGCGATAGCCCGTGGCGGCCAAAAAGCGCTGCGCTTCCTCTTGCGTGACATAGGCGGGAAACGGCCCGTCCTCGCTGGAGAAATCAGGCCGCTCCAGCCCATCGCACAAATCCACATGCTCTTCAATCAACCACTCGAACGTGGGAAAGAGGCCCATCAGAAACGCGGTCACATGCACGGGACCCGCCTCATGCGCTGCATGGATCACTGGCGCAATCAAGGACCAGTCCTCCGCAGGAATCAAACCGCGCAACGTCGCAAGCCGCGGCGCCGTTGCCCCGTAGGTGAAATCGCCGCCCAGCACGAGTTTCAGCGTTGACTCATGCTGCGCGTCGTAAAAGCAGGGAACCTCCCGTGCCGCGCCCTCAGCAGGTTCTGTAGAGACGAATGGTTTGGCGAACTCGAAGCCGCGCGGCAGCCCCTCCAGAATGGCTTGGGCAATCTCCGCGCGGCGGGAGGGCAGGGTGGATTTCCAGGATTGGGGGCTGGCGAGTTCGGGGATGGTGTGCATGGTCGGGACAAAAATCACATGACTTCAAACAGATGAAATTTGACGCCGTGCGGATTCTTGCCGAAATCTCCAGACAGCTCGCCACGCATGGTCAGATCGCACCTCTTGTCTTGCATGAAAACATCCATCTCGTAG
Source organism: Delftia sp. PX-1 (assembly GCF_055797465.1). Classification (NCBI taxonomy): domain Bacteria; kingdom Pseudomonadati; phylum Pseudomonadota; class Betaproteobacteria; order Burkholderiales; family Comamonadaceae; genus Delftia; species Delftia sp. PX-1. The sequence continues at coordinate 3,967,319 of NZ_CP184763.1, read as the reverse complement.
CCCCAGCCTCCGTAATTCAATCGATAGACCCTGATTGAAGAGTTTTCATTGTTGGCACAAATTTCATCTTTTTCCAGAATGATCTGGCTACCTATTGGAGGAGGTGCAAGCGAGGTGAAATCGTCTTTGCCGAGATAATTTTCCAATGCTTCAAAAGCCTCATCCACTTGCAGTGGGCTGATCCCGAAGTGGGCTTCAAGGGTTTTCAGATCTTGGTGAAAGAATGCGGTCGCCAGCAAGCGGATGGATTTCTCTGCGGTCTCCAGGTTGAGTGTGTGAAGATTTGGGGTTTTATTCATATGAATGGGCAGCTGCCATGTCTGGATCTTAAATAAAGATTGTAGAGCCATTGGTGGAAATTATTTCAATATATGCCCCGTGGCTACCAATATTTGCTTTATTTTTCTAAGCTTCCTGTTATTCCTTCTTGCCAGTACTTCAGATATTTCAGTGAAGTCATTTTCAACAGTCTTGGTGGAGATTTTTCTGTTTTTCATATCATCGATCATTGCGGCATTGGTTTCAAATGTAAGGGCTAGAGGGTTTTCCTTGTGGTATGAAAATCTACAAACGCATAGATCATTAATGATGAGTGCGCCATCGGAGTTTTTGCTGTCAAGGAACAATCTCATGTTAGCTGGCTTATTGATCATCTTAAGGATAGTGGATAACCTGAATCCATGGAAATCAAGGCCGCTGCTCCATATTTTCCCTTTGAACGTGTATATCTTGAAGTTGATTCCCTGGTTTTTATTCACTATGGAATAATATTTCTCGAATAATTCATGGTCATTCGGATCTCCCTCTCTGGAAAACTCCGTGGATGCCAGGTCTTCTATGCTTTCTGGCACCGTTGCTGATGTTTCAACATTCAGACATATTTCTCCAAATAAATATTTGTTTAAAATAATTCTTATCTTTGGGTAATCGATTGTCATAATGGAAGGGGTATGTATCCAACTGCATGGGCTTCAATAATAAATTTGCCTTTTGCAAAGAGTATCGTGTGGCGGCAAAGAAAGTCAGGCAGTCGGCTCTGATTCTTAAGAGGTTCAGTCCCACAGTGAGATGCCACGACCAGTATTCCAAGAGTAGGCCGTGGTGTGGCCCAGACCCTTGGCCCTGTTCGTCGGTGATCCAGTGGCGCGCCGATCTGGTCGCACTGGTACCAGTAGGTGCTGTGTTCCTCGCCCGCTCCCTGAATGGTGGCCAGCGGCACAAAGCTCCCCGGCTCGTAAATATAGAGCGCCTGTCTTGTACCTCGCTGGCTGTGCACCATGAGGTCGCCATCCCACAGGTAGTGGGTGCTGCAGACGGCATCACTTTTGGCGACAAGTCGGCCCAGAGGGGCGTAGGCATAGCGCGTGGCCTGGGTGACTCCGTGGCGTGTGGTGCTCGTAGCGGCTGCACAGGTAGTCGCCACGGGCCACAAGCTGGCCTGCCGCTGCCGGTCCGAGTTTGTAAGGATTAATTTGATTATTGGAGCAGGCCTAACGAATTTACACATTCACCTAAGTCTAAGAAAATATCCTTCATCGAAAAAATTCCGATTAAAATTGTTTCTTGCATCTTCAATATTTATTGAAATCCATTTAGCGCTTAAATTAACGGTAGATTGGTTGTTAAATATGAATTTTGCAATGTTTGGAATAATGCAATCATTGGTTAATCTATTTTCAATAAAATTGAATAATATTTTTATATTATCTGCGTGCTCACTGTTTTCCTGAAAAAATCCGTTGCAACTTTGATGCGTCTTATCTGAAATAATTGCCGCATTAAAATTGCGGCCGTTAATGGTTGCGCGGATACTGCCGGAAAATATAGTTTCAGGTGTCTGAAATAAACCAACTTCAGCAAATCCTTTGTAATTTTTAGATTCTTGATTTATTTCTTCGAAATACAATAAGAAGGATGACATAATATTATTTATCGGTCGGTCATGGATGTTGTATTCTTCAAGAAAATCTTCCAAACGCTGATCTTTTGAAGAACAACCGAGGGAATTAATTAGCGCTGAAGAAAATATGGAAGATGGGGGGTTCGTGATCTGAAGCGGTTTATCTGATTTTTAGCGAGCCAGATGACTGGATATGGATGCATAAATATTCTGCTTAATTAGAGGCAAAGTCCATGTTTTCTTTTGCCATTTGTAGGAACGCTAAGCTGAAAGAACTCCAATTTATCCTCTTCGAAAGCGACTGTCCATACAACTCCGTCAAGAAAATAATTATCAATCTCCGGCATTCTGCGTTTAAGTTGTCCCAGTTTTTTTTCTACCGCATCCCTGCTGTCATTTGCACTTAAACCATAAGGTAAATGTCCGGTGTAAATTCCATTCCTTCCGTCATCTCCAGATATTCGAATTTCAAGTTGACTAAATATGAATGCACCTTCGCTTTTGGGTGCTATCCCATTTCCTTTTGCATCGATTTCAAATGACATTGAAAGACCTTGTCTTTTTATAAGGATGAGCGTTTCCAATGACCGGCCTGTTTTCGGTCGACTCTTAATGCCATTTTTGGTTAAAAACTCGTCGAATGGTTCATGCGTGCTACTATGGCCTAAAAAAATCATCAGTTCTATTGCATTCATTTCTTTGCCTTTGTTTCGTTGGTGATGGTGTCCTGAATATATTGATCCCAATCCATGTTTCTCACTCTTGCGCAATTTTGTCATAAGCATCCTTGCATTCAAGATCTTTGTTTTTCATAGCCTTGGAGATGGCATCTGTATTTCTTTTTGCAGCTTCATTGAGGTTTCCCGCGTCCTGAGATATTATTTCAGTAGTGTTTTATATCGCCAAGTTTGTCCTTCAGCATGAATATCTGGAGGAGCAGCAATTGTGGGTGCATTGTTTCAGACAGATTTTCTGATTTCTAAACCTTGAGCATCGCTAATTTTTACACCAGAAACCTTTAGTTCATTGATCTTGTCCGATAGCTGAGGGTGAGCGATGTTGATCTGGTGCAGGTGGCCCGAGCCATAGAACAGCCAGTGAAGGGTGCGGCCGTCAGGCATGCGGGTGTGGGGGCGGTTGCCCAGTTCGTCGTAGCCGTGCAAGAGACTGCGTTGCAGCTTGTGGCGGGCCGGGCCTGTGGCATTGCCCAAAGTCTGGAGAGTTTGGGTTTCGCTGAGCAACTGGCCCACGGGGTCATAGGCAAAGGCCAGGTGGGAGGCGGCGTTGCCGGCCTGGGTCAGGCGGCCCAGGGCGTCGTAGCGGTAGGTGGCTTCTTCCACGGGGCCAGTGTGGCCCAGGGCGCGCTTGGCCAGCAGGCGGCCCCGGGCGTCGCGCTCGAAGCAGGTGACCTTGCCGGGCCCGGCGTCGCTGCCGCCGGCTTCGATGACGTGGGTCAGTTCACCGGCGGCGTTGTAGATGTAGCGCTGCCAGCGGCCGTCGAAGCCGACTTCGTCGGTGAGCTGGTCGCGCAGGTCGTAGCGGAAGTGGGTGCGGGCGTGGTTCTCGTTGTCCAGGGCAATGAGGCGGCCGGCGCGGTCGTAGTGGTAGGCGAGGCTGCGGCCTGCGGCGTCAATCCGGGTGAGTGGGCGGCCCATGCCGTCGTAGGTGTAGCGGGTGGTCTGGCCCGAGCAGTCGGTGTAGGCCATAAGGCGGTCGGCTTCATCCCAGGCTAGGCGCTTGGAGCCGCCCTTGGCGTCAATGACTTCCACGGTGCGCCCCCGGGCGTCATGGCGGTAGCGCGTGGTGCGGCCCAGCGGGCCGGTGGCCTGCACAAGGTGGCCCCGGCTGTCGTATTCCTGCTGCCACTCGTGGCCCAGGGCTTCGCGAAGTGTGGCGACTAGGTCTCGCAGGCCGATGCGGCCTGTGGTGGCACCTGTGTCGTTTGCTCAATGAGTTGTTTTTGTTTTTATGAGAACTAGTGATAGCCAATTATTTTAAATCGGGATGCTTTAATTCGCGATGACCGTTGTTATTGAAAATAGTTATCTTTTTGGGACCTATGTATAGCAAGGTTTCTTTGTGAACCAAAATATCATCGCATTCCTTTATTTCTTTGATTTTATACAATTTAGACTTTTCTTTTTTATAGTCCAAGGAAAAAGCCCTTCATTGGAAGAGAAATATATTCTGTTCTGGAAAAAAACCATCTTGGTCAGAATCATGTTGTCATCATAATGACTTATGTCTTTGAAGCCATTCTTGAAATCACCTCGAAGTATGGCTCCGTTGAGTCCGCATGCCCAGATAACTCCATCTGGGGCACAGAAAATACTCATAAGTATTTCGTCAGTTGAAATATCAACTTTACTCCACAATCTTCCATCAAAGTGATATATCCCATCTCGTCCAGCAGCGTATAGATCATCTTCTGAATAACCATCTATATCAGAAATATCATCACCTATTTCAAGAGTATTTAGTGCTAAATTGGCCTTTGGGGTAGGGCTCTGTTTTCTAAGATTTTCTGCAAAATCGTGCCATCCATTTTTGCCGCGTTTATATATTTGGCCTCCACCTCCACATGCGTATAATACACCATTTATTTCTTTTAAAGAATTCAAATATCCATATATTGGAAGTTCTTTGTCCACTCCTGCTTCTGCGATATTCTCGGTGCTCGCGCCATCAGGCCAATAAACGGATATTTCCCCATTCTTCGATAGAATTACATATTTTCTCCTATCTCCTATCGCCTTGATTGAAGAGCAGATGCTAACTGTTGTGAAATTCGGCAAATCTAGGTGTCTCCAAGGGTCTCCCGAAGATTGAGCATCATAAAAGAAAATCCTACTGAACTCTGCAGAATCATCGATGCCATCCGGCCTTGATGAAAACATATAGTAATCATCCTCGATCGCCAGACATTTACCAAAGGTTATGGGTGTGGATTTCATATGTGTTACGCTATCTCTGCGGACCTCCTTGAGTGGTTTTTCCTGGTCCAATTTTTGAGAAGTCTATTGATGCCGAGCCCACCTGAGGCAGCGGGGCATCATTGGGCGGATTGCCAGACGAGGCATTGAGAGCAGCGAGCGGCTGGGCAAGCACCGGTGGGTGGTGGAGAGGACGCACAGCTGGTTTGCAGGCTTTGGCAAGTTGCGAATCCGCTTTGAACGACGGCTGGATATCCACGAAGCGCTGCTGAAATTGGCGGTAGCGATTATCTGTGCGCGCTTCGTGGATCGGTGGTGTTAGCCAGTCTAAATTCGCGTCACTGGCGAAATCTTTTATCTTCTATACGGGATCATAAAATTCAACGGGCCTATATAGCTCATTCATATGCGGCAGCATGCTGGCATTTATGTCGCTTAGCGGTATGTATTTAACACATCGGACACCATGATTTTCAAATATATTTTTGGCTTTTTCTGAGCAAATTAAGCTTGCTTGACTGGAGGAAATATTTAAGATATCGAAAAGATCAAAATCCCAGTCTTCTCTGAAATGTAAACTGTCATATTCAATGCCTCTTGGGGAAATTAATTTGCTCCTTGAAAGGTCTAAGCAATTCTCGGCCTTGAATTTTCTGGGAATTGCAGCAAATACAACCCTGTTATTTCTTGATTTTCCTTTGCTATCGACGCAATCAACATGCTTGATGTCAGAGAAATTATGTTTAATTTCTGCTAAACATTCTTTAAACTTTGAGCTTAAAACATAAAAGTATTCCGCGCCCTTGCGGATGTCATATTGATATTCTTTCTTCTCCATCAAAACTAGTTTCTCTGGAAGCGGCGGCAATGTCCCTCCATATCTTTTGGGTCCCGCATACCAAGGGTGGTAACCATAATCGCCATTTATTCCTTCAAAATCTTTAGCAAGAACAGATTGATAAAATCCAGCCGGGCACCCGGCCTCCTGGTTAATGGCCATTATGAAATATTTCTTGCTCATATCAATATATCCTGACTGGGCTTTGCCCTGGCATGAGTGGTGCAGTAAGGGTAATTCTTCTCGCCTCTTGTAGTCTTGCTATTTCCATGCGAGCATCTGCGGCAGATATTTTGCCGTTGTTGAATCTATTCTTAATATCATCAACACCATATTCTGTCTGACTTGAGTAGTTGTCATGTGATCCGCAGTGATAATATCGCCGCCTCATCTGCTTAGCCTTTTTTACAGTTGACGGCATTAGTACACCATTTGATCGGTGATCCATCATATTTCCCATGCCAATTTTATCGAAGAAGCTTAGATTTTTCTTCCAAATTTCTTCTGGAATAATATGATGAGCTTGCTTTCCATCATACGCAACACCAGCCAATTTTTTATTCAATTTTGTACTGCATAGCCCAAATGGGTCGATGCTATTATTTGAGTTGGACGCGTATATGTATAAATTAAATCCACCTTCTAGTCCTATTGGATCTTGATTGATAAACCTCCCCACCACAGGATCGTAATACCGAAACCGGTTGTAATGCAGCCCCGTCTCTTCATCAAACTGCTGCCCCTGAAACCGGAAGGGTTGCTCAATGGGCGGTGGTGGAGGCGGTGCAACGGGCTTTGAACCCCAAGCCCGCGCGCTGATCGGCCGATCATCGGTGCCGGTCCTCAACACGCTGCGCATGACCGCCTCACCCCAGACCTTGTAGTCCGCCGCCCAGGCTACCTGGCCTTGTTCGTCGGTCAGCTCCAGCGGGGCGCCGATCTGGTCGCATTGGTACCAGTAGGTGCTGTGTTCCTCGCCCGCTCCCTGGATGGTGGCCAGCGGCACAAAGCTCCCCGGCTCGTAGATATAGAGCGCCTGCCGTCCACCCCGCTGGCTGTGCACCATGAGGTCGCCATCCCACAGGTAGTGGGTGCTGCCGAAGGCATCGCTTTTGGCGACACGTCGGCCTAGGGGGTCGTAGGCATAGCGCGTGGCCTGGGTGACGCCATGGCGCGTGGTGTTCGATTCGATGAGCTGGTGGTCTGCGTTCCAGGTCAGGTCCAGCACTTCCTGGGTGCCGGCCTTCTGGTTGCCCCGGGTGCGCTTTGTGACGTTGCCGTGCACGTCGTATTCAAAGTGCAGATCCTGGTAGAAGCGCAGGCGGTTGTCGCCGACGACGCCCAGGGTGGTGTCCACGGGCTGGCCGTCTTTGCCGGGTAAGGAGTCCAGCAGGTTGCCGGCGGGGTCGAAGGCAAACAGTTCGTGGGCCAGCGGGCTGCCCAGGGAGGGCAGACTGGTGAGCTTGTCTACCTGCGTAGCCTTGGTCTGCCCAGGCAAGTTCTACAGTGTGGCCAGTTGCCTGCTGCACTTGCTCTAGCATGCATTCACGAAATTTAGATGAATGAGCGAAAACTGGAAAGTAACGACGCGGCTGTATCCGCAGTCTTGTGTTAATAGGTCATATTTACGGAAACGATTAAGACACAGCTGTTTCTGAATGAAATATGAAAAAATAGCGACGCTTAATATTATGGGATAAATATATTCCACTTACCATTCGAAAAAATCTAGACGTGTGCCAAATGGATCATAGATTGACGCATATGCCCCTCCGGGGCATTCATGTATGCCGTATATATGGCCGTTTGGAGTTTTTTCTGCAGGACCATCATGCTCAGGAATTTTGCCTGAGATCTTTTTATATAGATCCCATACGTCTGCTTTATAAAATTGAACCCAATAAGATCGATCTGCTAAAATAGCATCCCATTTCTCTTCATTTCTTTCTGATACTTGTATTGAGTAATTGCTTGATATACCTTCAATAGAGAAATATTTCGAATTTTCATTGATTTCATGTGAAAGCTTAAACGGGAGTTTTTTGCAATAGAAATCTAGTGCGATATTTATATCTTTCACGAAAATTGGTACACGGATCATAAATCTAATCGCATTGATGATTGGGCCTGGGTTTAGGCTTTGGTTTGCCTGGGCAATGGCAGCCAGCTCTGGCTACTGATACATTGGGCTTCATGGAGTGATCATATGGTTTTATTCCGGAATCTCTTAATGCCTTTAGTTCTTCCTTATAAAATGGACTTCTGACGGATTGATCATCTGTGCCAATAATAATGAATTTGTATCCTTCTTTGGCTTTTTGCCTAATCCAATCACCGTTTGCCTTAGCTGCAGCACATGTCCATTCAACGGTGCCGGGTTTTAGATTTGAATCCATTCCTTTTGTTATATCTTGCCACTCATTAGAAATTGTTTTAAAACTATCTCCCGATCTTTCAATTCCTAGCTGTTTGGCATACGCCTCAACTCCCGACTGGCCTTCACCTAGGACAATATAAGATGCTAATCCCAGTGGATCAATTAATGCAAGAGAATTCGGACCTAAACGATAAATATTTGTGCCGCCAGCCAATCCAATCGGATCCTGATTAACAAACCGCCCAACCACCGGATCGAAGTACCTAAGATGTTCAGTCCCACAGTGAGATGGTGCGGATGAAGTCTAAAGCGGCTTGGATCTTTTTCCCATGCCTCGCAAATCGCCCGGAATGGTGTGTTCCACCTGAGCGCCTTCAAGTGCTTGCCGAAGTTGTAGCTTTGAACGAAGGCCTGGACATGTTCCCGTAGCTGCTCCAGTCCTTCGTACTCGTAGGCCTTGATCGTGGATTCTTTGATGGTCCGGTTCATGCGCTCGACCATGCCGTTCGTCCAGGGGTGATATGGCTTGGTGTGCCTTTTATCGACGCCATTGAACTTGCAGATGCGTTCAAAGATGTGACCGATGCATGTATCGGTGACGCCGCCTCTGAAGCGCTCTTGCCCTGTAAAGGCCATGCCGTTGTCCGTCAGGACGGTATGAATGCGGTACGAAAAGGCTACAAGCACCTGCCGAAGGAACTGCGCTGCGTTGGCTTTCGTGGCCCTGTCAAAGAACGCGACATGTGTGAATTTTGTGACGCGGTCTATGGCAACAAACATGTGCTGTTTGCCGCTGGAGATCTTCATTACGGCGCTGCCGATGTGCACGAAACCCAGCGTCGTTTCTTCAAACTTTCCGTGCCTTCGTGGCAGGTGCGTTGTGGGTTGTCGGCTGATTCCGTGACGCTGCAGGCATCGATGCAAGGCGCTATGGCTGAGCTTGGGTGCTGTCTCCACGAATTGCCCCATGAGATCGTCCATCGACAATGCCCTTGCTTGCGCAACGCAATCGCCAAGTGTTCTTGCTCTTTGGAAGGATGCTGGCTTGCTCTGTCCCGAGGACCCATAGGCTCATCGAGCACCGAGGTGCGCGCACGCCACTTGGCCACGGTCTTGGGGTTGATGCCGTAGAGCTTGGCCAAGGCCCGATGGCAGCCGGTCGCTAGCTGGAGTTCTGCGCGGATACGCGGCGTCGTGCGGGCGCTGCCATGCGGGCGGATTGCTATAGTGCTTTCTCCTGTTCCAGGCTGAAGAATGCACCATGACTTCCTGGGACCGTACATCTAAGAAGCTTTAGACCATATTAAGCTAGCGCTAGATGTGACTTTATTGAGATTTCCTTCATTATCGTAGTGGAAATATCTGAAAAAGTCAGGTATGCCTCCAGATAATTCCAAGCTGGTATATCCTTGCGCCATAATTGGCTGGTCCGAAGAGTATTTGTAAAGAAAAATAAAACATGCTCCACGCTCACCAACACCAAGATGTAATTTGTTATTATCTTTCAGATCAATCCAGCGATGCATGCCGGCTACTTTAGATTTTCTCTTGCTTGGGGTATCGATGAATTTGCAATTTATATATTTAAATTCAATTACCCCCGGATTTTTCGCACTGAATAAGCATGCATCAAGTGCCTCCATATTTGGCTCGCTGGGCATGACAGTCACAAGATGTTTACCTGCCAGAAATCCAGCGCAGTATTTCCCTAGCCATCGAGCTTGATCAACATTTTTGTATGACCTCTTCATAAGACGTGCCGAAGGAGAACCATTGCTCTCTTCTGAGTAGGGGATGGGAAAGAAATAGTCTCCAGACGAGAACTTCCACTCATCAACATTTGAGGATATTTTCAGATATTCATCGTACCAATCCAGCTTGGGTAGTGTTTCAAACTCTTGCCTAAGCTCTGCAAGATAAGACTTTATTTCAGGATTTTCTAAAATCATATTTTATACGCACTTAGTAATTCATCGATGAATGGAGCTGGTGGAAATTTTTCTTGAACAATAGGTGCAAAATTGTTTAATAATGAATCTCCATTAAATATATTAAGATCCTAGTTGCAGCAACAAGAAAATGTCGTCTTCCAGGCGCCCGACTCCATACGCCGTCCTATGTCTTCCAATGCGTTTTCCAAATTACCACCACGCTTTTCAACACCTTTGAGCACTTGATAGATAAGCTTGTCATTTGCCTTGCTGTGAATATGACGCCCGGCGTGATAGTTGCCAGTGTTGGCTGCGGCTACTCTACCGGGATGATTCGGCTCCGATATTTGTACATTATTGGTTCCCCATACTCGAGCTCCATTTGAAGCACTGTCTATTCCAATTTTGTTCCTGGCAAGAATATCACGGGATTTTTGTACGTGACTACGTGGATTGCTATTTCTGCAATTTTCCTGAACGATATGGTGCGGGGTTTTCCCATCCGGAACTGGACGGCCCGCTAACGCAAGGTTCTTCCTAAGCTTGTCTGCAGTCAGTCCCAGCGGATCGAGATACTCGATCGGATTGGGACCAAATTCGTAGATATTCAACCCGCCGACCAACCCAATCGGATCCTGACTAACAAACCTCCCCACCACCGGATCGTAATACCGAAACCGGTTGTAATGCAGCCCCGTCTCCTCATCAAACTGCTGCCCCTGTAACCGGAAGGGTTGCTCAATGGGCGGCGGTGAAGGTGGTGCAACAGGCTTTGAGCCCCAAGCCCGTGCGCTGACGGGCCGATCATCGGTGCCGGTCCTCAACACGCTGCGCATGACCGCCTCACCCCAGACCTTGTAGTCCGCCGCCCAGGCTACCTGGCCTTGTTCGTCGGTCAGCTCCAGCGGGGCGCCGATCTGGTCGCATTGGTACCAGTAGGTGCTGTGTTCCTCGCCCGCTCCCTGGATGGTGGCCAGCGGCACAAAGCTCCCCGGCTCGTAGATATAGAGCGCCTGCCGTCCACCCCGCTGGCTGTGCACCATGAGGTCGCCATCCCACAGGTAGTGGGTGCTGCCGAAGGCATCGCTTTTGGCGACACGTCGGCCTAGGGGGTCGTAGGCATAGCGCGTGGCCTGGGTGACGCCATGGCGCGTGGTGTTCGATTCGATGAGCTGGTGGTCTGCGTTCCAGGTCAGGTCCAGCACTTCCTGGGTACCGGCCTTCTGGTTGCCCCGGGTGCGGCGGATGACGTTGCCGTGGACGTCGTATTCAAAGTGCAGGTCCTGGTAGAAGCGCAGGCGGTTGTCGCCCACCACGCCAAGAGTGGTGTCCACGGGTTGGCCGTCTTTGCCTGGCATGGAGTCCAGCAGGTTGCCGGCGGGGTCGAAGGCAAACAGTTCGCGGGCCAGCGGGCTGCCTTGTGCCGGGAGGCTGGCGAGGATGCGGCCCGTGGGGTCGTAGCGGAAGTCCTGGCGGCCGCGCAGGGAGTCGGCACGGGCGATGAGCTGGCCTGCTGCGTCGTAGGCGTAGCCGCGCTCTAGCGTGGCGTTGGAGTTGCCGGGCCTGGCCACGTGGCCGCTGCCTTGCAGCGCGGCGCGGTGGCGCAGCAGGCGCCCGGCAGGGTCCCAGTCGTAGCGGCTGGACAGGGCGCCCTGGCTGCGGCGCACTTCGCGGTGCAGGGCGTCGCGTTCCATGTCGGCGATGACCTGGTGCGCCGCCGGAGGCTGGTCAGGGCCTTGCGCTGGAGCGATGTTGATCTGGTGCAGGTGGCCCGAGCCATAGAACAGCCAGTGCAGGGTGCGGCCATCCGGCATGCGGGTGTGGGTGCGGTTGCCCAGTTCGTCATAGCCGTGCGAGAGGCTGCGCTGCAGTTTCTGGCGGGCCTGGCCTGTGGCATTGCCGAGAGCCTGCAGGGTCTGGGTCTCGCTGAGCAACTGGCCCATGGGGTCATAGGCAAAGGCCAGGTGTGAGGCGGCGTTGCTGGCCTGGGTCAGGCGGCCCAGGGCGTCGTAGCGGTAGGTGGTTTCTTCCACGGGGCCGGTGTGGCCCAGGGCGCGCTTGGCCAGCAGACGGCCCAGGGCATCGCGCTCGAAGCAGGTGACCTTGCCGGGCCCGGCGTCGCTGCCGCCGGCCTCGATGACGTGGGTCAGTTCACCGGCGGCGTTGTAGATGTAGCGCTGCCAGCGGCCGTCGAAGCCGACTTCGTCGGTGAGCTGGTCGCGTAGGTCGTAGCGGAAGTGGGTGCGGGCGTGGTTCTCGTTGTCCAGGGCAATAAGGCGGCCGGCGCGGTCGTAGTGGTAGGCGAGGCTGCGGCCTGCGGCGTCAATCCTGGTGAGCGGGCGGCCCATGCCGTCGTAGGTGTAGCGGGTGCTCTGGCCCATGGGGTCGGTGTAGGCCAGCAGGTGGCCTTCGCCGTTCCAGACGTAGAGGTGGGTGGGGCTGGCGGGCTGGCTGCTGGGGCCTGCGGGGCTGGATGGCTCGATGACACGTATCAGCTGGCCCGCATCGTTGTATTCGTAGCGGGTCTGCTGGCCCAGCGCATCGGTGCGCAGCACGGGCTGGCCCAGGGCGTCGTAGGCGAAGCGCGTGGTCTGGCCCGAGCAGTCGGTGTAGGCCACAAGGCGGTCGGCCTCATCCCAGGCCAGGCGCTTGGAGCCTCCCTTGGCGTCAATGACTTCCACGGTGCGGCCCCGGGCGTCATGGCGGTAGCGCGTGGTGCGGCCCAGCGGGTCGGTGGCTTGCACAAGGTGGCCGCGGCCGTCGTATTCCTGATGCCATTCATGGCCGAGGGCGTCGCGCAGCGTGGTGACCAGGTCCAGCGGGTTGTATTCCAGCGTGGTGGCATGGCCCATGGCGTCGATGATCTGGACCAGGTTGCCGCGTGCATCGCGGCGCAGGGTGGTGCGGCGGCCCAGGGGGTCTATGCGGCCTGTGGAGGCGCCGGTGGCATCGGTGGGAGTCTGCTCGATGATCTGTTCGGGTGTGCCTTCCGCGATGACGGTGGCGATGATGTTGAAGCGCGCATCCCAGTGGTAGGCGGTGGTGCGGCCCAGGCCGTCGGTGTGGCGCGTGACACGCTCATGGGGCAGGTAGGTGAAGCGGTCGTCGTCCTGGCCGGGTACCGGTGTGTCGGCGCACCAGGAGCGCAGCACGCGGCCCTGGGGGCCTTCGATGTCGTACTGGGCGAAGTAGCGATGCCCGCTGGATTTGCGGTAGCCCACCAGCACGCCGGAGCGCCAGGCGTATTGGCGGTAGGGCTGGCTGCCGTGCAGGGTGGAGATGAGCTGGCCCTGGGCGTCGTAGGCGTACTGGGCCAGGGTCTGCGGGGCGTGCTCCGGGGCATGTAGGACCACGGCAGTCAGGCGTGCGCCGGCAAAGGCGTCCAGCGGCAGTGTGCCTGGCGCGCTCCAGTGCAGGTGCAGGCGGCGGCCTGCGGTGTCGCTCAGGCCGGCGAGCAGGGGGCGGGCGAAGGGTGCAGGGGGCTTGACCTGCGTGGCCGGGGCCGTGCCTTGCCCTGCGGCGTAGCGTGCGCTCCAGGTCTGCGTTGTGGCGGGTTCGTCCGAGCCCAGGGCGTATTTCCAATGCAATTGCACGGTGTTGCCGTCGCGGTCCTGGAGCGTGGCCAGCGGCAGGCGCCATTGCTCGGGTGCTTCGCGGCGGAATAGGCGGGACAGGCCTTCCTTGTAGGTGATGGCCCAGAGGTCGGGCTCCGGGTGGCTGAGCGTGAACTTTTCATAGATGTCGAAATGCTCGGCTCCCACGGCCAGGGAGGGCAATGTGACGTACAGGCCTGCGTCGTCCAGGAGTACACAGCCATCGGCGGAAACGCGCAGCTCCTGCGTGAATTCATGGCTCCAGCCCCGGCCCCAGGGGCTCGCTTCCGCAAGGCCTGAGATGTAGCGGCGCCGCCAGACGATGGGAATGGGGCCTGCCAGGGTGAAGTCGGTTTCATCGAGGTGCTTCTGGCCAGTGGAAAGGATGACGGGAAAGGGTGTGGCGCACTGCGAGCAGGGGCCCTTGCCATCGGGCTTCTTGGTGTCGCTGTGCTCGGTGGTGGGGTGTTGGTCGCTGTTGCCCTGGCTTTTGGTTTTGCGCTTGAATTTGCCTGTCAGGGCAGCCAGCACGGCCACGCCGCTGCCCATGAGCCACAGCGCCAGTTGCGTACGGGCATGTTCCATTTGGGCCGGCGTCATCTCCAAGCCCCAGTTGGCCGTGATATTGCGGATTTCCTCGGCTGCCTGTATGGCCGCCTGGCCGGTGCCCACGGCACGGTCCACCATGACGGAGCCACCCAGGACCTGGCCCAGGACAGGAACGCCCTGCACGGCAGTGGCGGCGATGGAGACGGCCAGGCCCGTGTAGGTGTCTGTGTCCTTGAGCATTGCCAGCAATTCCTCGGCCTGGGCCTGACCGGCCGCGCTGAAATGCCGAAATTCCATGCCGGTCAGCACGTTTTTGCCGTTCTCGATCATCTTGGCGGTTTCAGGCGCCAGCCTGATCAGGATGGCATTGGTCAGCGTGGTGACGCCGTTGACCACCATCTCCCCCGCTTCATGGACGACGGACTTGACGTAGGTGACGTGCTGGTTGGCGTGGTCCTTGACCTTGGTGAACAGGCCTGCGAGGACGGTGAGCGGATCGTGCTTGCCGGTGTCCATGGCGCCGTAGCGGTTGGCCATGTCGGTGCCGTATTCCTTGACGGTGCCCAGCGGGACCTTGATGGCGCTGCTGTTGTTGGAGTGCCAGGCGACACCGGGGTCGCCCTTGGGCTTGAGGTGGACCGGGGTGGCCGGGTCGAAGGTCCAGGCATTGGCGGTCTGGGTGATGGCGCCATCGCCGCCGCTGAAGATGTGCGTGCCCATGGTGTTCAGGACTCCTTGCTTTGCAGAAAGCGGGCCGAGTAGGTCAGCGTTGCCGCGCCGTTGCCGCTGTTGAGGGTGTGCGCTTTGCCCGTGGGTCCGGTACGGAGAGGGCGAATGGTGCGTTCCAGGGCCACGGCGGCCACTTCCTCGCCTTCATCCAGCACCCAGCTGAGGATGGAGTTGGGCGGGCGCGCATCGTGGCGAAGGCGCTGGGCGGCCAGGGCCCAGTGCAAGGGGCCGGTGGCGGCGCCGACCTGGCCGGTCATGGCTGCAGGCTCCCAGGTATCTGGCTGGAAGCTGCCGTCCAGCCGAGCCCGTGCCATGACCTGGATGGCCGCGCGCCAGTCCGATCCGTCGAAATCGGAAACGGCGCAGCCCACGTGTTCCTCCTTCCAGCCCGCGCCGTCGAGGGCGCCGCGCAGCACCTCGGCCAAAGGCGCTGCATCGGCCCGCTGGTGTGGCAGGCGATGGGGGCCGGCGCCGCGTGCCAGGGAGGGGACATGCAGCACCAGATGGCGGTCATCCCGGTAAGTCGTGTCTGGCGCGGCCTGCAGCAGCAGGGCGGCAGCGGCCTCTCCGGCAATGCAGCCCTGTGGGCGGCTGTCGGTCAACAGGCCTGCCTGGGCATGGGCTTGCACCAGGGTGGCTTCGTCCAGCAGGCTGTCTACCGCCAGCAGCAAGGCATGGTCATCGGCTGCGGTGGGCCGGCCCAGGGTCTGCAGGGCGTCATAGCCGGCGCCATGTCCTCCGAAGACGGGGGTCAGGGGAGTGCTGATCAGGGGGGCCGACGCTTTGGGGCCTGCCCAGCGTTCCAGCGCGGCAAGTGTCTGGCGCCACAGTGCAGCGGCCTCGTCACCGGACACGCGCATGGGCAATGCCAGCACGATGCGGCGTGGCAGTGCGACCGGGGCGTCGGCGGGCCGGCTTTGCACGTCCGCAATGAGGTCGGCCAGTGCCGCGCCCAGCAGCTTGGCCAGGCGTGCCGTCTGCTGCTCGCCTTCGGTGATCTCAGGACAGGGGGCGATGGTGACGGGATGGGGGCTGACGGCTGCAACGACGAGTTTGCGCATGCGCTTTTGCATGCCGACCCAGGAGGCGGCCGACTGCCAGGCGCTGGTGCCGATGCAGGTGACTGCCCCGGCATGCTGGATGCGCCACAGGCAGGGGGATGAGGGTGGTGTGTTCGAGGAGGCCATGCGGGAGCTCATTGCGGGGCGGCGGGGACCGCGGGGGCGTTTTCATGGGCCCAGAGATGGACCACGGCGATGCGTTCCTGCGCGGCAAGGGGCAGCAGGGCGCGCCAGACCAGCGAGGCATCGGCTTGCTCCGTGTCCACGGCCAGCGTGTCCCAACGCAGCTCCTGGGGCGGCAAAAGCGTGCCGCCCGCAGTCTCAGCCTGTGCCACAAGGGCCACCCGTGGCCAGACGAAACGCATCAGCGGCTCGGTGCCCATGTGGTGCAGTGCCAGTACGTCTCCGGGCCGCGGCGACTCGGCCAGCTGCAGCGATTGCGGTGCGGCGTTGCGGTGGCGTGGATCATGGTCCAGGGGCAACAGCGGTGCGCGGCTCTGGCGCCAGGCGTCGTCGAAGCTGCCCTGCAGCGCGCGGCGCGGCTGGTGGTGGGCAGGCACCAGGCCCAGGCCAAGGGCCTGTTCCGCCACGGTGTCATCCCAGTACCTGAGCGGTTTGTCCAGCGCCTGCATCCATGGCAGGGGCGCCGAGGCGGCCTGCGCCGCCGTGCCGTAGAAACCCATGCCGTCCGGGTTGTGCTCGTCCACCAGGCTGTTGCCCCTGGCGTCCAGCGTTTGTCCTCCAAAGGCAAACGGCCGCAGCAGCGGGATGCGCAATGACGGCCCCAGCTCACTGGCCTTCAACTGGCCAAAGTCCTTGATCCATATCCGTGGGCTGAATGCCCTCAGTGCGGCCAGGCGGTGCTGGCGGCCCTGGCGCTCATAGTCCACGGCGACGTCGATGCTGGAGGCCGGGCGCCCGTTCGGCGATACGGCGCAGGCGTCGAGCAGCAGGTCGAACCAGGGTTTGGGAGGCACATGCTCCGGTTCGCAGATCGGCCAGGGTTGCTGTGCACGCGGCTGAAGCACCTGGGCCTGGAACTCGTCCCTGGCAAGACTGCCCAGGGGGCGCAGCAGGCCGGCGCGGTGGATGGGGCGCTGGCGCTCGGCCGGCCGCAGCCTGGGCAGGTTCGTGGCGCCGGCGGCCAGCTCCCAGGTTCCCTTGGCGACGAGGGCCAGCGAGTGCACGCCCTGCGCGTCCGTATGGGGAAAGGCCTGGGCAGCGAACGGGGTGTTGTTGAGGATGCTGCAGTTCATTGCGCCGTCCCGTCGTCTTCCAGGCTGCTGATGAGCTGGATCGTCTCTACGGCAGTCATCTGCCGCCGGGCATGGTCTTCGTGGGACAACGGGAACGGCCGGCCGGTGCGGGCCGCATGCTCCACATACAGCCAGCGGCGCAGGCCGTGGCCTACGTCAAAGGCTTCCTCGAGCGGCAGCACGGTGTGCAGTGGCCGACCCGCACGCAGGCGGATGCCGTCCAGCGGCCAGAGAAGCTCCTTGAGCGCGGGATCTGTCCAATCGCCGATCTGCCCGGGCTCCAGCGCTTGGCAACCATTGGCGGCAAAGACCTCGCAGGCCAGGGTGCGCAGCGCGGCGGTGCGGGCGGGAGCCTGCCCGTGTGTATGGGTGAGCTCGCCTGGCACTTTGCCAAACACCAGCCGCAGCAGATCGCGCTCTGCGGGTGTGACCGGCCTGTCCTGTTGCTCGATGAAGCGCAGTGTCGGCAGCAGGCCTTGAAGACGGCCGGCAAGGGCCACCGTGCGCAGTACGGTGTCGGGGGGCAGACGCAGGCCCTGGGTGACGGCCGAAAGCGCCTGCTCAGGCTGGCGCGCGGTCCACAGCGCCATGGCGGTGTCCGTTGCCGAGGCCCAGAGTCCTGGGTGGGATTCCTCCGTGGGGCCATCGTTGGCGGTGAGTCGCTCGATGTAGCGCGCAAGCTCCCGCTGCAGCAGGCTCCCACCGGCTACGCACAGGATCTCCAGCGCACGGCGCTGCAGCGCCAGGTCATGGCCTTGCAGTACGGCGGCCAGCCGGGGCGCGGCCTGATCGGGCAACTGGCCCATGCGGGCGCAGGCCAGCAGGCAGGCTTCAGTGTCCGCACCCCGCCTGGCCGCTGCGTGTACCGCGTCAAGGTGGCTTGGCAGGGCCAGCAGGCCGGCCAGCTCCACGCCCAGGGCCTGCAGGCGGTCGTCGCCCGATGCCAGCAGGTGGACGCAGGTGTCTTCAGCGGCGTGAAACCACAGGCCATCGCGCACGGCAACGGGATGCTCCGGGAGCAATTGCGCAATCAAGGCAAGCCGTGCTGCGGCATCGGCCTCATGCGCTTCTGAAAGGGCGATGCGGACATGCGCCGAGCCTGCCCGGTCAACCGGCAGTGCCTGTGCGTGGGACGCGGCAGCTTCTTCCTGGGCCACTGTGCCGCCGTAGTAGCGGCATGCCGCCATCAGCATGTCCAGCCGCTGGTCGGTGGCCTTCAATGCCCTGAGTGTGTGTTCGGTCCGCAGCAATGCGGCGCGGCGGCCATAGGCACGGATGGCTGTCGCCAACTGGCGTGACAGCATTGCGGGTAGCGGCGGAGCGGCAGGAGCGCGAAAAAGGGGAGTTGACGTGTTCATTCGGTCGAAGCGAAGGGAAGGGCGTGCGGCGCATGCCGCGTTCGCAGGGGCGTTGCCTTCGGCGGCCTGGTCAGTTGAGTTCGATGGAGCCACCTTCGAGACGGTGGGTTTCGACGGCGGCAGCCGTGATGGTCTGGCCCCGGATCTGTACTTGCCCATCACGGGTGAACTGCAGTCGCGTGTCGGCGCAATGGATGAGCACGCTTTGCACGGCTTGCAGCTCCAGGCTGGCCACGCGCAGGCTCAGGGCACCGCTGGCGCGGTCGAATTCCCAGGGCGGGCAGGCCGGTGCCTGCGCTGCGGGCCAGGCGGCGACGATCAAGGGGGCGAGGTCGTGCTGCCCCTCCTCGGGACTGGGCATTGCGACCAGTACGTGCTGTCCGCTCACCAGTCTGGGCAGGTGGGTGGACGCGACCGCCTGCCACTGCTGGCCAAGGCACTCGATGGTGATGCTTCCATCGTCTTGCTGGGGTTGCAGAACCTGTGCGGGCTGCAGGCCAGATGCCGTGGGGATGGCCTGTGCCTGGGCCGGGCGTTGGAGTGCGGTCATGGGTGTGCTCCTTGAAGACTGGGGTGCTGTTGGGTGTGGCCGGGGCCGTGGCGTGGATCAGTTTTCATGGATGCCGCCGGAACTGGTGGTGACATCGTTGGCACCGATGAGCTGGATGCTGTTGCCATTGACGGTGATGGTTCCGTCTGCCTTGAGCACAAGGCTGCTGCTGCCCACGGTGATGGCGACGCTTTGCGCGTCCATGGTGATGTTGGAGCCGCCGCCGCCACCACCCGAGCCGCTTTCGGACGGCGCAACCACATTGCTTGCGAGACCGCCGCCTGCGGAAGATCCGCCGCCACCGCCGCCCCCAACGGTCAGCGAATACGTGGTGCCGACCGTGGTTGTCTTGGTGCTGCCAACCGTGGTGGACTGGCTGCTGCCCACGCTGGTGGTCTGGGTGCTGCCGACGATGGTGGCCATGATGGCGCCCACGTTCAGGTTGTAGGCGACGCCGACGTTTTCCATGCGCCCCACGCCCACGTTCTGCATGTAGGCGATGCCGATGGTCTCGGTCTTCATCTTGCCCACCTTGATCGACCAGTTGTTGCCGATCTTGTCCTTCTCGTTGCGGCCTATGGTCTTGCTGCGGTTCTTGCCGATGGAGATGTTCTCGTCGATGCCAACGTCTTCATTGCGGTTGTCGCCGATGCTGATCTTCTCGTTGTGGTCCACCCGCTCCGTGCGGTTGTTGTGCACGGTGATGGTCTCGTCACGGTCCACGGTCTCGGTGCGGTCGCGGTGGATGACGTTGGTCTCGTCCCGGTCGATGGTCTTGCGCCGGTCGTTGCCCACCCATTTGTCCTCGTCGTTCTCGACTTCGGTGAGCTGGTCCTTCTGCGCGTGCAGCCAAAGCTGCTCTTGCCCAGCCTTGTCCTCGAAGCGGATGGCGTTGGCGTCGCCCTGGCCGTTCTTCATGCCCGCGCCTGGGGCGCCGCCCTTGCTCGACCGGGTCTTGATGCCCGATTGCGTGGCGTTGGCCGGCAGTGCCCAGGGCGGCATGTTGGAGGCGTTGTAGACGCAGCCCATGACGATGGGGTGGTCAGGATCCCCGTTGAGGAAGTCCACGATGACTTCCATGCCGATGCGCGGGATGTGCACGGCGCCAAAGCCCGGCCCGGCCCAGCTGGTGGCCACGCGCATCCAGCAGCTGGAGTTCTCGTTCATGCCGCCGATGCGATCCCAGTGGAACTGCACCTTGACGCGGCCGTACTGGTCGCACCAGATCTCTTCGCCTGCGGGGCCCACGACGACGGCGGTCTGCGGGCCCGTGGTACGTGGTTTGGCGGTGATGCGCTGGGGCTTGAAGGGAAGGCTGGTGGGCTGGGCCTGGAGCACGAATTTCTGCACCGAGCCTTCGCCGCTGCCGCCGTCGCTGACGCGCGGGTTCTCCTCGAAGGCATAGTCGACCGCCGTGACCAGGTAGGTCTGGTTCTGGTCGCCGCGCGGATAGTTGTCCAGCGTGAAGGTGTAGCCCGGCGCCATGGCGCGGTGGTTGGAGCGGCCCTGCACCGTGCTCTGGCGCGTGAGGCTTTGCTGCAGGCGCACGCGGATGTAGTCCTCGCCGTCGCCGGTCTCGGTGTAGCCGCCCGGCCATTCGTAGATCTCGTAGGCGTCGTGCGCGTGGCCGGGCGGGTTGCGGCGCATGTTGGACAGCTCGGCGCGGGGCTTCTTGAAGTCGTAGTCGTCGTTGTAGTGCCGGCCAGGCTTGACGCGCTGGTGCAGTTCCCAGGCGTGTATGCATTCCTCGCGCGCCACGGCGGCCTTGCCCGGCGGGTGGAAGGGGATGACGGCGCCGCCCTGCAGCGGGTCGTGCGAGGCGATGACATCGTCGCCCAATGTCAGCACATGCTGGCCCGCGCTGTGCTGGTGGTAGTAGCAGATGCCCTCGTGCTCCATGAGGCGCGAGACGAACTGGAAGTCCGTCTCGTTGTACTGCACGCAGTACTCCCAGGTGCGGTAGGAGCGCGTCAGGCGCTGCTGCATGGGGTGGCCGTAGATGCCCAGGACCTCGTTGATGATATCCGGCACCGTCTTGTTCTGGAAGATGCGGAAGTCGCTGCGGCGCGTGGCCAGCCACAGCCAGGGCGACAGGCGTGCGCGGTACAGGAAGTTGCGGTGCTCGTCCTGGCCGCGCATGCCAAAGGCAGTGACCAGGCCGTCGATGTAGCGCTTGCCGCCGTCCTGGGTCTCCACCACCACGGTGGCGCCCTTGCCCAGCAGGGCCTTGGGGTCGATGCTGTCGTCCTCGCTGAGCAGGTCGATCTCCAGGGCGAACAGATGGCTGATTTCCTCGCGCCCCTGCAGCCGGCGCAGCTGCAGCTGGTCTGCCAGGGGGGTGTTGATGGTGACTCTGCGTGTCATGGTGTCGGATCTCGCGGTGCTTGAATGTAGACAAGGGGCGGGGGCGTCAGGTCCGGGTGGGCGGACCTGCGTGCGCCGGCGGTGGATCGGGTGGAGAGGTGCCTTTGCTGCTATCGGGCTGCGTACACCAGCCCTGGACGGGCGCCGTCTGCGTCATCCAGGGCTGGATCGATGACGGGATCGGGGCGAAAGGTGTGCCCCAGCGCGATGAACTGGTAGTTGCCGCGCCGGTCGGTGAAAACAGCCAGGCCGCCAGGCGTCAAGGCCACGTTGAACCAGTCGTTGTCGGTGCGCGGTTGGTCCAGGTCCAGCTTGCCGGACTGGCTCAGTGCAAGCACGCTGCCTGCCAGGCTTTCCAGGTTCAGAACGCTGAGCTGGCGGCCGTCAGCGCCATACAGCCGTAGCTCTCCGGTGGCTTCGACCTTGCTGAGGCCCTCGCCAAGGGGGACGGATCGCTTCATGGTGGCCAGCACGAACTGGCCGCCCGGCGCCAAACGCAGGTCCGGGGGGATGTCGCCGGAGCCATGGCGGAATTCGGCCAGGCGCACGATGCGCGCATCCGTGCGCAGCGCCAGCGCTGCGCCCGTGCCGCGCTGATCGGGCAAGGCATAGGTCAGCAGCACATTGCCTGCTGACCATTCGATGGCATTGGCCCAGGTCATCGCATCGGCTCCCGCCCAGGACTGAACCTGCGCGGCCATGGCTGCAGCCGGGTCCTCGTCCCGGGGCTGCACGGTCAGGCTTGCGTTGGCGGAGATGGCCAGACGGGGCGGTGCATCCAGGCTGCCCAGGTTGCGGGTCTGCTGCAGTGTCCATTGGGGCAGCTCGAATGTCAGCAACTGATACGGCTTGCGGCCATCGGCATCGGGATCCACATGGCTGCTGGCAACGATGTGGACCATTGCGGCAGTGCGATCCTGCGCATCGTCCGTGGCCACGGAGCGGGCCAGGCAACCGCCGGGGCGCACTCCCGGCTGTGCAAGCGCCGCAACGGCAGGGGGGCTGCCGCTGCGCTCGGACAGCTGGAAACTGCCCACTTTGGATCGTTGGACGAGGTCCAGGCGATCAACGGTGCCGTTGCAGTAAACGGTATAGAGATAGCGGTACGGGTCCTGGTCGTTCGACGAGGCGAAGCTGGCCGGCTTCGCCTGCACGGACGAGACGGCAGGGCTGTCATCCGCATTGCGCGTGCATGCGACCGACAGCAAAGCGCTGGCCAGCATTACGCCAATGGTCGCGAAGCGGCGGGAAGTAGCACTCCAGGGCATGGCTAGAAGTCCTCGCGGGCAAGCACGTTGTCGACATAGTTGCGATCGCCCACGGCGCCGCGCTCGGCGGCGGGAATCCTTTCCCATTCGGCGCGGGCCGTATTGCCGTCGGCGCTGACCGTCACCCACAGTTGATCGCCTTGCATGCGTATGCGGTACTCATGCAGATTGTTGGCATAGCCGTTGAAGCCGCGCAGGGTGTCGAGTTCGAGCTGCTCGGCCGTGTAGTCCGGCAGTTCCACGGGAATGGCTGGCAATCCTTGTGCGGTTCGGGCCTGGTTCCAGGCTCTGACCAGACCTTTGAACCGCTCGCCCTTGCGCTGCTTGCCAGGATATGCCCTTGCGAAGGCCTCCTTTTCCAGGAAGAGCTTCCAGCCGCCGCGCACGTTGTCCTTCCAGTTCCAGGTCTGATTGGCGGTCGGTGCCGGTCGGGTGAGTTGGCACAGGCCCACGCCACCCAGGCCATCGCTGCTGTATTTCGGCCAATTGCCGGGAGTGCGGAATTGTTGCAGCGAGCTTTCCTGCCGCATTTTTTTTCGAAACACGATCCTGTCGGCGCCAATGCTGTTGGCAAAGGCACGGATGGCGGTGCTCGTGGGATTGGTGCCGACGATGGTCCAGGTGGCGCGCGCCCGGCGCTCCACACCGGCCGCCCGCATCGTGACCTGCACGGTCAGCAGGCCTCCACGGACTTCGGTGAACGGGATGCGCCAGCTCGGGCTGGCGCTGGTCTGCGGTGGCAGAGGGCTGTGTGCAGTGCTTCGGCCACTTCCATACGCGGTGTTGGTAGGCGGTGTGCCGCCTTCGAACGTCAGCGTGGCCGACCATTCGAAGATGGGCGTGCTCCCTGCAGGCAGCGCTTCGTTCTGCAGGACGGCAGTCACCGTGATGGTGGGCATTTGGGCATCGGCCGTGATGGCGAACTGCGGTCCTGCGGGCTGGCTGGTAATGGCAAGTGGCATGTTCAGGGGTCTCCGTAAGACGATGGATGGCTGGTCCTAGCGCGATGCCTGCACAGCGCGGGCGCGCTCCAGGTGGAGCACGGCAGCGTCCAGCAGCGGGTCGCCGCCGGCCTGGATGGAGGCGGTGAAGGCCGCGTCCACGGGCACGCGCAGGCGCGGGGTCACGCCTTGGGCTTGTGCGGCGGTGTTGTTGCCGGCAGTGGGGCCGGTTTCTGCGAGCAGGGGGACTTGCACGATGAAGCCAGCTGGCAGGTGCACGCGTGTGGCGGGGCCGGTGGCGCCGGCCGTGGTGCTGGTGGCGACGATGTCGGCACGTTGGCTGTGCTGCAGCCAGGCGGCGAACAGTTCGCAGGGGCCGGCGCAGCCGGGGCCGGTGAGCACGGCGACGGGGGCCGTGAAGGGCGCGCCCGTGGCGGCCAGCGGCAGCTGGGCCGGCAGGCCCAGGCCGCCACGGCTGCGCCAGACGCGGGCGGCGGGGTCGAACAGGCGCTGGGCGGCGTCCTGCATGCGCAGCGGCTTGTCGCGTGTGTAGAGCGAGGCCAGCATGTGGGGCAGCAGCTGGTAGGCGTCGTCGCCCCGGTGGGCGCGCAGGTCGATGACCAGGCCCGTGACCCTGGCCTGGGTGGCTGCGGCCAGGGCGCCCTCCCAGCGGCTGAGCTGGCCGGTGGCGCCGTCGGCAAAGCTGTCGAGGGCGATGTAGGCCAGGTTGCCGCCCTGGGCGCTGCGCAGCAGGAAGGAGGCGAGGGCGGGCTCGGCCGCAGGCAGGGCCGTGGTTGCGGCGGGGGCGGAGTCCAGGCGCAGGGTCTGCTCCTGGCTGGCCGGGGGCGCTCCGGCTGCGGTGCGCAGGCTCAGCGTGGCGGGCGTGCCCAGGTCCAGCGCCAGCAGGTCGGCGCGGCGGGCTTCGGCACCGGCGCGCAGCGAGGCGGGGGCAATGCGGTCCAGGTAGCGGGTGGGGCTTTCCCCTTCGATGGCGAGGATGTCGCTGCCGGGCTGCAGGCCCGCCTTGGCGGCGGCAGAGCCTGGCGCCACGCCGGTGATGGCGATGCGGCCGTCCTCGCGCAGCCAGGTGCGCGGCATGGGCAGGTTGACGCTGCCGCGTGCCAGCAGCTGCGGGGACAGGCCCCGGTCTGTGCGGGCAGGCCAAGCCTGGCCGCCGGGCAGCAGAACGCGGTACTGGCCATCGCCCAGGCGCTGCCCCATTTCTGCCAGGGCCTGGGCCTGTGCGGCGCTGTCGCCGCGCTCGGCGGCGGTCTGCAGGCGCTGGCCGTAGTCGGCACGCAGCTTGCCTGCATCAAAGCCGCTGGCAGCGGCCAGCGGGTGGCGCTCGGCAATGAGGCCGATGAGGGCCTGGGCCGCATCGCCCGCGCCCAGGCGGGACAGGTCGATGTCCTGCGCGGGCTGGACGGCATGGAAGGCCAGGGCGATTTCCCGGGCGCGGTCGAAGCGCAGGCCCTGCGGCTCCAGCGTGACCACGGTGTAGCCGCGCGGCAGGGTGACCATGGGGTCGTCGGCGGTGAACAGGCGTCCGTCGGCGCCAAAGCCGGAAGGGAAGCGCTGCGTGGCATCGCTGGCCCAGACCAGCAGCTTGCCGCCCGTGGGCTCCAGGATGTCGCCGCTTTGGCGCGGCCATTCGGTGCGCACCGAGCTGGCGCGCAGCATGGCGTGCTGCTCTATGGCGTCCAGGCTGCGCCGGCCCGCGCGCTGGGGCACGTCGGCATGGACGGACAGGGCGAAGATGCGCACGCCCCGGCCCCCGGGGCGGGCACGGCCCGTGGACAGGTCATAGGTCGTGCCGTCGGGGTCGCCGGGCAGTTCGATGGCCACGCCGGTGCTGTCGCCGCGCGGCAGGGCCAGCCATTGCGACTTGGCCGGCGCCACATGGGCGGCCTGGCGCTGCACGAGGTACGGCCCCTGGTCCATGAGCGCGACCACGGCCTGGCCGTGCCGAGCGCTGTCCGTCCAGGCGTCGCCCAGCACGGCCATGACGCGGCGTGGGCCGCCCTGGTCGTCCTGCACGGGGGCGGCGCCGGAGGGCGCCGACTGTGCCGCCTCGGGCTGGGCCTGGTTGCGGTCCCACCAGGCACGGGCCTCGCTGGCGGCGCCGGTGGCCGCGTTGGTGGCCGTGCTGGCCGCGCTGCGGCCGGCCTCCAGCGCCTGCTGGCCGGCTGTGGC
This sequence comes from Delftia sp. PX-1, assembly GCF_055797465.1. NCBI lineage: Bacteria > Pseudomonadati > Pseudomonadota > Betaproteobacteria > Burkholderiales > Comamonadaceae > Delftia > Delftia sp. PX-1. The sequence continues at coordinate 3,941,478 of NZ_CP184763.1, read as the reverse complement.
GGCGCCCGAGGCCCGCTGCACGGTGTCGGCGGCCTGGCCGATGGCGCCCAGGTCCAGCGCCTGCGCAGCCGGGGCGGCCAGCAGAGCTGCTGCGATCACTGCCGTGGCGGCGCGTGGCAGGCGGTGCCTTCTCATGCCGGCTCCGCAGCGCGGGTGCGCACGTCCAGCGTGAAGTCGTCGCCGCTGGCGCCGGCATGCAGGCTTTGCAGTTCCTGGCCTTGCACGGTGGCCTGCAGGAAGTGGGTAGCCATGCGCGGCAGCAGGTTCTGGGTGAGGATGCCGTCCACCATGCGCGCGCCCGATTCGACCTCGCTGCAGCGGCGGCGCACCAACTCCACGGCGGCTTCGTCGAAGCTGAACTGCGCACCGTGGCGTTCCTCGATGCGCCGCTGGATGCGCAGCATCTGCAGCCGGATGATCTGCTCCAGCATGGCGTCGGAGATGGGGTAGTAGGGCACCACCGTCAGGCGGCCCAGCAGCGCGGCAGGGAAGGTCTGCAGCAGCGGCTGGCGCACGGCCTGTGCCAGGCCTTCCGGCGTGGGAGCCAGGTCCGGGTCGCGGCACATGTTGGCGATCAGGTCCGAGCCCACGTTGGAGGTCAGGATGATGACGGTGTTCTTGAAGTCGATGTAGCGGCCCTCGCCGTCCTCCATCCAGCCCTTGTCGAAGACCTGAAAGAACATCTCGTGCACGTCGGAGTGGGCCTTCTCGATTTCGTCGAGCAGGACCACGCTGTAGGGGCGGCGGCGCACGGCCTCGGTGAGCACGCCGCCTTCGCCGTAGCCCACGTAGCCGGGCGGCGCGCCCTTGAGGGTGGAGACGGTGTGCGCCTCCTGGAACTCGCTCATGTTGATGGTGATGAGGTTTTGCTCGCCGCCATACAGGGCTTCGGCCAGGGAGAGGGCGGTTTCCGTCTTGCCCACGCCCGAGGGGCCGGCGAGCAGGAAGACGCCGATGGGCTTGCCCGGATCGTCCAGCCGCGCGCGGGAGGTCTGGATGCGGCGCGTGATGGCCTCCAGGCCGTGGCGCTGGCCGATGACGCGCTTCTCCAGCGTGTCTGCCAGCGAGAGCACGGACTGCACCTCGTCACGCACCATGCGGCCCACGGGAATGCCGGTCCACTCGGCCACGACGGCTGCGACCACGCCGGCATCGACCACGGGCTGCAGCAGCGGGGAATCGCCCTGCAGCTCGGCGAGCTGGCGGCGCAGCGCTTCCAGCGAGGCCACGCTGGGGGGCTCGGCAGGTTCGGTTGAGGTGGCTTCGGCGGCCGTTTCCGGTGCCGCAGCGGACGGGTCTGCGGCGGCGCCGGTGGAGAAGACGGGCGGCTTCAGGCCCATGAGGGCGGCCTCGGTTTCCAGGATGCGGCGGGCCAGCGCGCTTTCCTGGCCAAAGCGCTCGGCCAGCGTGGCCTGGCGCTCGCGCAGGCTGGCCAGGTCGGTTTCCAGCGCCTGCAGGCGCTCGGCCGTGGGCAGGCCGAGGGCGGCCTCGCGCAGCAGCACTTCCTGCTCCACGCCCAGGGCCTCGATGCGGCGCTGCACGGCTTCCAGCTGGGCGGGCGTGGCATGCAGGGCCATGGCCACGCGCGAGCAGGCCGTGTCCAGCAGGCTGACGGCCTTGTCGGGCAGCTGGCGCGAGGGAATGTAGCGGTGCGACAGGCTGACGGCCGCGGCCACGGCGTCTGCGGCAATGCGCACCTGGTGGTGGTTTTCCAGCTTGGCGGCCACGCCGCGCAGCATGTCCACGGCGCGGGGCTCGTCGGGCTCGTGCACCTGCACCAGCTGGAAGCGGCGGGTCAGGGCCGGGTCTTTTTCGATGTATTTCTTGTACTCGGCCCAGGTGGTGGCGCCGATGGTGCGCAGCGTGCCGCGCGCCAGGGCGGGCTTGAGCAGGTTGGCGGCATCGCCGGTGCCGGCCTGGCCGCCCGCGCCCACCAGGGTGTGGACTTCGTCGATGAAGAGCACGATGGGCGTGGTGCTGGACTGCACGGCGTCCAGCAGGCCGCGCAGGCGGTTCTCGAACTCGCCCTTCATGCTGGCGCCGGCCTGCAGCAGGCCGACGTCCAGCACGCGCAGCTCCACGCCCTGCAGCGGCGGCGGCACATCGCCCTGGGCGATGCGCAGGGCCAGGCCTTCGACCACGGCGGTCTTGCCCACGCCGGCCTCGCCCACCAGGATGGGGTTGTTCTGGCGGCGGCGCAGCAGGATGTCCACCATCTGGCGCACTTCGTCGTCGCGGCCGGTGACGGGGTCCAGTTCGCCCGCCTTGGCGCGGGCCGTCAGGTCCACCGTGTACTGCTGCAGCGCACCGCCCTGGCCGGGTGCGGTGCCCGTGGCCTGGCTGGCTTCGCCCGGCGTGCCTTCCAGCCCGCTGCCATCGGCCGCGCGCATGCGTGCCTCGGGCGAGTCGGGCAGCAGGCGGGCGAAGGCGTCGCTGAGCGCGGGCTCGGAGATCTTGTCGAATTCGCGCGAGATGGAGCGCAGCTCATTGGCCAGCGAGCGCGTGCGCACCATGCCCGACAGCAGATAGGCGCTGCGGATCTGGCTGTCGTTGAACATCAGCGTGGCATAGACCCAGCCGCGCTCGATGGCGGTCTCTATGTGCTCGGAGAAGTCGCTGATCGAGGTGGCGCCGCGCGGCAGCTGGTCCAGGCGGCGCAGCACATCGGCGGCCAGGCGGTCGGAGGCGATGTCGAAGTGGCGCAGGATGCGGATCAGGTCGCAATCGTTTTCCTGCAGCAGCTGGTGCAGCCAGTGCACCAGCTCCACATAGGGATTGCCGCGCAGCTTGCAGAACACGGTGGCGCCTTCCAGCGACTTGAACAGCAGCGGGTTGAGCTTGCCGAAGAGGGATTGGCGGCTGATTTCTGTCATGGGTCTTGGGTGCGGAAAAAGAGTGGATGAATGGGGGCCGGGCATGCCGGCTAGCGGCGGGGGCGGACTTCGACCTTGTGGCCCTTGGCCTGGCACTGCGCCAGCAGCCGGTCGACCCAGGCGCGTTCGACGAGGAAGCTGCTGCCGGTGATTTCCTGCGCCGTTTCACGGACGCCAGTGGCCAGGCGGATGGATTTGTTGCGCGCCATGCCTTCGCCGTGCTCCTCGGCCTCCTGCGGCGTTGCATGTGCCGGGGCCAACAGCGAGCCCAGGCTGAGAATCTCGCCGCCGTCTTGCCAGATCATCCAGACGAAGGGGCTTGGATCTTCGGGCGGCGCGGAGCGCTGCTGGACAAAGCAAAAGTGCTGACGCCTTCCCGCCAAGGAGGTGTCTGCGTACTGCAGCTTGAGTCGAAGGTAGGCGCGCAGTACGGCAGGCGAAGGGATGCTGGCCTTGACGGGACGTGAGAAGTCGTCAGGAGGGAGACCCTGGGAGGTTGCTGGCGCAGGGCTGCCGTTGTCTGCCGCAGCATTGGCCTGAGCCAGGACTGTTGCGGGCAGGGCCAGCGCAGCCACCAGACAGGCCATCCGGCACATCCGGCTGGGCGGCAACCAGGATTGGTGGAGATGCGGCATTCGGCTATCGGGCAGGAGCCACTTTGATGGTGCGGCCCTTGGCCTTGCACTGCGCCAGCAGCAGGTCCACCCAGGCACGCTCGACGAGGATGCTGCTGCCGGTCGTTTCCTGCGCCGTTTCACGAACGTCGGTCGCGAGGTGGATGGCCTTGGCTTCGGCCAAGGCATCTCCGTCCCATTGCGCTTCATCCGGCGATGGTTTGGCGGTGAAGCGGCGCTGCCCCAGATTGGCGATCTGGCCGCCTTCCAGCCAGACCATCCAGACCGATGAGCGCGCAGGGGTTACGGTGCGGTTGTGCTGCTGCACGAAGCAAAAGTGCTGCCTGCTCTGGGCTTTCTGGGTGTTGTTGGCTTCGTCCTTGGCTTGCAGATAGTTGCGAAGGGCCGCAACCGATGCCACGTAGTGAGAGGCCGGGCGCGAGAAGTCGGCGGCCGCGGCGTGTTTTGGTGCGGCATCGGCTGTGTCTGCCGGTGCTGCAGCGACAGCGTGCCAACTTGCGACTGCGAGGAGGGTCAGGCACGCTGCCCGTGCGAGACCGACCGAGACGCTGGCCGGCTTGGCAAGGGCAGGCATTGCGCAATGGCCGTGGTGGCTGGGGGAGCCCAGTCGCTGGAGGGCTTGTTGAAGTTCAGGCATGGGCTTCAGTCCTTCTTGCGCAAGCGGGTATGGGTGTAGAACGTGTTGCCGGACAGGGTCTTGTGTTCGCGGAATTCGGGGCCTGGCTGGGGGGCTTCAGTGGTTTTCCAACCGAAGAGCCCTGTGGATGTGGGGTCCGGGGGCACTGGCGCCTGGGCGATGTCGATGGCGGCCTGCACAAAATCCAGATAGGCCTTGCGCTGCGGGTGAAGGCCGTTGTTGGCGTTCTGGAGATACTTTTGAAGGTTTCCTGCCATTTCGGATGGCAGCGTGGGATACAGGTTGAACCCGTGGAACTGGACCGATCCACGGTCGTTTGCCATGACGATGTCTTTTTCGCTGGTGGCGCCACGTGCCATGAAATCCCCGGGATTCGGGCTCTTGAGGCGGTTTTCGATCACGCGCCGCATCCATTGCATGGAAGTCCGAATGTCTTCAATTCGCCAGCTTGAGCCACCGAGTGCGGGCGAGGTGTTCTCCGCCAGGAACAGCCTTGCCAGCATCCCCTCCGTCGTGCTCTCCGCAGGCAGCGAAATGCTTTTCTCCACCTGCACGGTGATGGCTGCGGGCATGACGCTGAGCCCGCTTCCCTGCACCGCCACGATGCTGAGCTTGGTGAGCCCGGGCTGCTGCGCCACGAAGTCGAATTGCCAGCTGTCGGCGCGGGCGTTGTGTACGGGGGGCTGGGCCGCAAGAATGCTGGGCGCATCGATCCTGGCACCCAGCTTGTAGGCCTTTGCGACGGCCTCGATCTTGACGCGCAGGCGGTTGCCTTCGACCAGCGTCAGCGTGGAAGGAACCGGTGCGTTGTGCGGGAACTTGATCTGTACGGTGGGCATGTGTGCGAGCAGGGAAGTGGTGATTCAGTGGTTCGGTGATTCAGTGGCTCGAGGACTGGGGCCGGGGCCGGGGCGCCGGCCCCGCACGGGCTGGCGGCGCTGGCGCAGCCAGGCTTCGGGGTCCATGCGGAAGTCGCGCGCGTCCTGTGCGGGCTCGGCATGCGTGAGCCAGGTGGTCCAGCCCAGCTGGGTGCTGCTGCCCAGCCGGGCGGCAGGCACTTCCTGGCGGCGCAGCACCAGCACATAGTCCCAGGCGTATTCGATGCCCAGGTAGTTGCGCACCCAGTCCACCAGGGTCTGGAACAGTGCGGCCTGGGGCAGCAACTGCTGGTACTGCTCCAGGCCCAGCGGGCCGAGCACCAGGCGGAACTTGCTTTGCGCATCGGGCACGCGCGAGCCCACGACGGCATCCACTCCCAGGCGCGAGTTGCAGGGGCGGCTTTGCAGCCGGGTCTGCTGCCCGGGTTCCAGCTCCAGGTGGTGCAGGCAGTTTTCTTCCAGCCGCACGGGGATCTGGAAGTAGTGCGACAGGGCTTGGCACAGGCCTTCGGGATTGCGTGTCCAGCGGGTCAGGTGGCCGGCCATGAAGCGCTTGGCGTGGTCGGGCACGTCGTCGCGTGCGCGCTGGCTGGGCAGGCCGGTGCCGATGAAGCTGTCTATGTAGCGGCCGAAGGGGTCCTCGCCGGGGCGGTCCAGCGATGCCGTGGGCTGGGCGTCCGACCAGGCGCGGAACAGCAGCAGCAGCATGCGGTGGTGAAAGATGTCGGAAAAACGCGCCAGCGTGGCGTCGTCATGCTGGCGCAGGCGCTCGCGCACGTATTCGGTGATGTGCGTGGGCAGCGGTCCGTTGGGGCCGTAGAGGCCGAAGTTCCAGACCGTCATGCGCTCGGGCTCGCCGGCGCGCGAGGGCAGGATCTCGGCGATGGTGGCGGGCGCGAAGGCCAGCGACGGGTCCTGGCCCAGGCGCAGCGGTTCGTCCTTGGGGCGCGTGGCCTGGCCCAGGCGCGGCAGGCCGGGGTGGCGCGCCTGCAGGTAGCGCAGGCTGTGCATCAGGTCGAACTGGTAGGGCCTGGCGCTCAGGCGCTGCCAGAACAGGCGCGCCCGAGCGTCCTCGGACGCGTTCGCCTGCACGGTGGGCAGCTCCGGGTCCTGATCGGGCACCGGCTGGGCAAGGGGAGCGTGCGCGGCGTTGCTCATATGCCGGGCCGTTGTCCGGGGCGTGGCGCCCAGTGCGCGACGGGGCCGCGCTGGCGAGAGTGCAGCTGCAGCTCGGTGAAGCTGTTGACGCCCACGTGGCGGGCAAAGAACCGCTCCAGCATGTTGGCCAGGGGCCAGGGGCTGACACCGGCCATGGCCGGCTCGTCCACGCTCAGGTGCACGCCCACGCCGCGCCCGTAGACGAGCTGGCGGTGCTGGGGCAGGCGGCGCGTGATGGGCTCGATGCGCATGCCCTGGATGGCGGCGATCTGTCCGGCCAGCTGGTGGTTGCCCAGGTCCAGGTACAGGCGCAGCAGCTCCTGCAGCGTGGCGGCGCCTTCCTCGTCGGACAGGTCGGTCATGGCCAGGTAGTTCAGGCTCAGGTGGGAGATCAGCCGCCAGGTGAGGCCGCCATCGGCCACGGCCGGTATCGGGGCGCTGGGGCCGGCGATGACGCGGGCCCAGTCCACCGGTGCCGACTCCTGAAGGGCAAAGTCGCCGCCCGGCTGGTTGACGCGCATGAGCAGGGGCAGGTCGCGGTTGGTGCACAGGGTATGCATGGACAGCTGCTTGAGCTCGTCGGAGAACGGCGCCTCGCGCTGGTCCACCAGCGAGATGAAGACTTCCGAGCCCAGGTACTGCGTGCGCGGGCCGCTGCGCAGGCTGCGTTCGGAAAACAGCCGGGGCTCGCGCCGCGTGGTGAAGTAGGCCTGCTCGGTGGAGTGCAGGCCGTGAGTGGAGGCGTACAGCGGCGCAAATTCACGGTCCTGCGTCTTGCCTTCGTGGTGGCCGGTGACGGCCTGCACGCCGTAGACCTCGAAGTCCAGCGGCCGCATGCGGTCGGCAACGACGTGGTATTCGTGCACGTTGGAGGCCACGTGCAGGCGGTCCGCCGTGTACTCGAACAGGTTGATGGCCGGAATGCAGTGCATCAGCAGCTTGGCCGCGTCGATCTGCGGCTCCAGCGTGGGCGCGGCGCGGCGCAGCAGCAGCGTGATGCCCACGCCGTCGTGGGCAATGCGGCGCATGCTGCGCGACAGACCGTTGATCGAGAAGAACCGCTGCCGCGCGGGAAACGCGAAGTACTCGTGCAGCAGCCGGTGGCCCTGGAAGGCGCGGTGCGAATAGGGAATCAGGGCCTGTTCGCTGTCATGGCCCTCGGCGCGCAGCGCATCGGGCGGGAGCACGTCCCAGACCTGGCGCGGGTCCTGCGGGTGGTGGACCACGATGGCCAGCGTCTGCGTGTGGATGAGCTCCTGCAGATGGGAAGCGACGACGTCGCCCGCATGGATGTACACCCACAGCTGGTCCAGCGCCACCTGCATGCACTGCGAGGCATCCAGCGTGGCCAGCTGCAGCCGCAGGTGGCCGCCGGCCTCGCCCAGCTGGGGCACCAGCGCATGGGGCAGGTCCAGCGCCGGGCCGCCCAGGCGGGCCTGGCGTATCTCCAGCGGCCACAGCGTCAGCGGCCCGCCGGTGCGGAAATCGCAGATGGTCTGCTCTTCCTGCACCTTGTGGGTGCGCAGCACGCTGCCCGAGGGCAGGGTGAATCCATCGACCAGGTTGCCTTCCTTGGCACTGGGCTTGAGCTGGACCACCACCATGGATGGCGTGGGCGCCAGGTAATGGGGGCAGACCATTTCCAGCATGCGCTGGGACAGGCGCGGGAACTCCGCGTCCATCTTCAGCTGGATGCGTGCGCTCAGAAAGCTGAAGCCCTCCAGCAGGCGCTCCACATAGGGGTCGGCCACATCGGTGTCGTGCAGCGAAAGACGGCCCGCGACCTTGGGAAAGGCGGCAGCGAACTCGGCGCCCAGCTCGCGCAGATAGGCCAGTTCGCGGTTGTAGTACTCGACGAGGCGGGGATTCATGGTGTGTGTGGCGGCGTCCGGGCTCAGGCCCTGAGGTTTTGCAGCGAGACCTGGCCGGTCTCCAGGTCCAGGCTGGTCTTGAGCAACAGCTCCAGCGGATAGGGCATGGACCAGAACTGGCAGCGGATCTCGAACTGCAGCGTGTTGTGGTGGTTGAGCTGCTCGGTGGAGGCCAGCAGCGTCACGGCCAGCGTCTTGGGCAGGATGCGCGGCTCGAAGGCCAGGATGCTTTCGCGGATGCTGCGCTCCACATGGCCCCAGTCCAGCTCGGACAGCAGCTGGCCGGCCAGCGGCGGCATGCCGTAGTTGATGACCGAGCGCTGCACATGCTCCAGCCCCTCCATCTCCACGTGGTCCCAGGCATCACGCGCATTGAGCAGCCAGCCCAGGTCGCGCAGCAGGGCCTCGCGCAGGCGGGATTCGTTCACGAAGACCGCATCGGGCCGCTCGGTGCGCAGATGGGGCTCATGGTCGGTCAGCCGGTCCAGCAGGGCGGGCTGCAGCCGGTCCTTGGCTGCGGTCGCCTGGTTCTGGCGCGTGCGCAGCGTGGGCATGGGGTTGAGGGGACTGGGGCGCATGCAGGGTCCTCAAGGGCCAGTGCGGCCCGAATCGGCCAGTGGGTTCTCGGGCTCCTTACCTTTCAGTGCAGGGTCCTTGCGACAGGCTGAGAGAGGCCGTGCACGTGCAGAGAAGATCTGCACGATCTGCTCTTTGCCATTGTCAGTGGACACCTTCAGGCAGGCGCAGCCATAACCGGCACTGCCATGACTTGTGCGCACCCAGTCACGGTCCGTGAAATGCGGCCATTCGCCGCGCGCCTGGTGGCCGCCCTGCTGGCCGATGGTCCATTCGGCCTGGCTGTCGGTCAGCGATGCATTGCCCGGGGTGGGGTTGTCGAACCAGCCACAGCGCATGGCATTGGACGGGCCGGGGCCGGCAGCTGATGCAAGCCATGGGCCCACGCACATTACGGCGGCCAGCAGAATGCGCGGGCAGCGAAGAGTGGCCGGGAACGGGGTGGCACTTGCTTTTGGCATTGTCTTGTCCTTCATGGCGTGGCGGTGGCTGCCGGTTTGAGGACGCGGGCCTCCAGGAGGATGGCCTGGAACTTGGTGGCGATGGCTGCGATGTCGGTGGCATGGTCGCTGCCGTTGACCATGCGCCGCGCACCGACGTAGTCCGTGGCACTGCCCAGGAAGAACTGACTGAAGCGTCGCCCGTTGGCAAAACCTTCCCCGGTGCGCATGCCATGTGACATGAGGGCGTAGGCCACCTCGGGTGTCTTGACCAGTTCGGGGTCCAGCAACAGGCCCATGCCTCGGCCCACGGCCACGCCAGCGGCTGCATAGTTGGACCACCAGGTGAGCTGGACGTAGCCGCGCCCGTAGAACGCCTGCTCGGCACCGTCGTCCGTTTCGTAGGCCTTGACGGCGGCGCCGCCATCCTTGGTGCCCATGACCGCCTTGGCCTGGCGGGGCGTCACGGAGCCATTGGGAGAGACGTAAAACTGGTCTCCATCCTGTTCGGTGATGCGTATCCTGCCGTCAGGCTGCATCTTGATCTTCACGGGCTCGTGATAGCGCCGCCCCTTGCCCTTACCCGCCTCGTTGACAGGCGCCATGGTCATCAGCCATTTGCGCTCGCGCACGACGATGGGGCGCTTGTGCTTGTCCAGAAGCGGCTGACCCTTCTTGTTGACTGCGATCCGTTCCACACTGGTCGGAGATGTCGTCTCCCACATCACGGTAGCCAGCATGTAGGCCGCGTAGCGGATGTCGTTGATGCCGGGGTCCTTTTCGATCATGCCCAGCAGTTGGGCGGCGGCAGGAATGGCAGCGGCATCGAACCGCGCGTCCTTGCCGAACTGCTGCATGAATTCGCGCTGGAACACCGCGCGGTCGTAAGTGCCTGCGTATTGGAAGCTGGGTGTAGTCTTGTTGGTCATGCGTGTCGATATGGATAGGCAGTCATTGGGGCAGGCCAGATCAGCCGACGGTCTCCAGCGCCAGCTGGCGCACCTGCAGCATGGGAAAGTCCTCGGAGTCGGTGACCCAGGTGCGCTGGCCGTGGCCGGCGACGTGGCCTGCGGATTCGTCAGGATCGGAGGCATCTGTGTCCAGCGGGCTCCACTGCGTGCGGCGCGACATGCGGACGGCGTCGTCATCGCCGGGCGCCAGCGGATAGCGCGCGGGCATGAAGCCCTGCAGCGCGCCGCCCTCGCGCAGCGTGACCTCGCAGGGCAGCCAGATCAGGTCGCGCAGGTCCTGCACGGGCTCGAAGCCGATCTGTGCAATGGCGTCGAAGGGCAGCCAGTAGTAGCTGCCGTGGGCCAGCAGCTCGCAGACAGGGCCGAGGCGGGTATCGCTGTCGGCCAGCCATTCGAAGCGGTGCTCGCCCATGTGGCCTGCGGTGGCGGGCGCCTCGTCCAGGGCGCGGGCGCGCAGGTCCTGGGCAGCTGCTCCTTCATGGGCCAGGGCGTCGATCAGGCAGGCCAGCCATTGCGCGGGCTCGCCCATGAGAAAGGGCTTTTTCTTGCCGGCGAAGACCTCGGCGCGCAGCACTTCGCAGCGGATGGCCTCGCGGTAGGCGCGCGCCATGGGCTCGCACGAAGGGTCGAGCTGCGCGCACAGCTGCAACTGCTCCAGCGCCTTTTGCCATTCGCCCAGCACGCACAGCAGCTGGAAGTAGTAGACGCGCAGGGGCGCCGAGGCCGGGGCCTGGCGGATCTGGTCCTTCAGGGCCTTGAGTTGCTCGTCCAGGGAAAGCTGTGAGGTGAAGCTGGGCAGGGGCATGGTGAAAACGCAGGAAAAAGAGAGGGGCGGGGTGCGGCTGCGCCCCGGTCAGTCGTCGTAGGAGCGGCAGCCCCAGCGCACGGCGTCGGGCGCCTCGCCGGCCACATGGCCGATGACGATGCGCGGTGGCGTCTCGTCCAGGCCCTTTCTGAGCGGCATGGCGCGTGCGTACTGGGCGGGCAGCTCGCCAAAGCCTTCAAGATCCCAGCTGCTGCGCGCCTGCGGCCGGGCCTTGGTGCGCTGGACCAGCGCCTGCAGGCTGCCCGTGGCGCGCGCCGCGACAATGCTGCCGCTGCCGCCGCGCACGGTGATGGAGGACACCTGCGTGCCATCGATCTCCAGCGGCGTGGCAAACAGGTAGAGCAGGTCCAGGCTTTCGCCGGGCGCGCGGTCCACCACGGTCACGCCCTGCGCGCGCAGGCGCTGGGCCAGCGCTTCGTCGCGGCCATCGGGAAACTCGATGCGGCAATGCAGTGCGTCGGTGAACAGGGTGGTGATGTCCGCTGCCGCTGCCGCCGTCGTTGTCGTGGCGGGGGCGGCTTGCACCGTGGCGCAGGCCGTGCCGGCCAGCAGCAGGGTGAAGAAGGTTTTGGAACAGGCGTTCATGGCGTGGCTCAATGGGCGCATCAGGCGCATCAGGGATGGCGGTAGATCTTGAAAGCGGGCTTGTGGGTGCGGTAGCCGGGGCCTGCCCAGAAGCCGTTCTGCTTGAAGTCCGAGATCCAGACGCTTCCGTCGAACATCTGCATGTGGCCGGCGGGCGATGAGGTGAAGCCCTGCATCACCGCCACATCGCCTTTCTTGTAGCCACCTTCGGGCATGGCGTCGTAGCGTGTGAAGCCGGCGGCCACCAGGCTGGTGCCGTAGTCCTTGGCATCACGCGTGCGCTGCAGTGCGATGCCGCCAGCGCCGATCGCATCGCGCACATAGCGCGCGCAGTAGCCGGCAGAACTGGCGCGGGCATTGGTCTGCAGGGTGGCGACGGCGTTGTCTACATTCCAGGGCATGAAAAGCCTCTCTGAGTTGGGTCCTGGAGGGGAAAGCTTCTCCAGGCCTGTTTCTTGTTATGGGGCCTGGCCCTGGTGCGAGCGTGTCGGCACCAGGAGCCAGGTGGGCGGACAGTCTTACTTCGCGCCCTGCTTCACGGAAGGCAGCTTGGACACCAGGCGCAGCGACACCGTCAGGCCTTCCAGCTGGTAGTGGGGGCGCAGGAAGAACTTGGAGGTGTAGTAGCCGGGGTTGCCCTCGACTTCCTGCACCTGCACCTCGGCGGCGGCCAGAGGCTTGCGGGCCTTGGTCTCCTGCGAGGAGTTGGCCGGGTCGCCGTCCACGTAGTTCATGATCCAGTCGTTGAGCCAGCGCTCCATGTCGGTGCGCTCGCGGAAGGAGCCGATCTTGTCGCGCACGATGCACTTGAGGTAGTGCGCGAAGCGGCAGCAGGCGAACATGTAGGGCAGGCGCGCCGACAGGTTGGCATTGGCCGTGGCGTCGGAGTCGTAGTACTCGGCGGGCTTGGCCAGCGACTGGGCGCCGATGAAGGCGGCCACGTCCGAGTTCTTGCGGTGCACCAGGGGCATGAAGCCGTTCTTGGCGAGCTCGGCCTCGCGGCGGTCGCTGATGGCGATTTCCGTGGGGCACTTCATGTCCACGCCGCCATCGTCGGTGGGGAAGGTGTGGGCCGGCAGGTTGTCCACCGCGCCGCCCGATTCCACGCCGCGGATGGAGGTGCACCAGCCGTAGTACTTGAACGAGCGGTTGATGTTGACCGCCATGGCGTAGGCCGAGTTGGCCCAGCAGTACTTGCCGTGGTCGCCGCTGTCGGTTTCTTCCTCGAAATCGAATTCATCGACCGGGTTGGTGCGCGCGCCGTAGGGCAGGCGTGCCAGGAAGCGGGGCATGGCCAGGCCGATGTACTTGGCGTCGTCGGACTCGCGCAGGCTGCGCCAGGCGGCGTACTCGGTGTTGGTGAAGATCTTGGTCAGGTCGCGCGGGTTGGCCAGCTCCTGCCAGGATTCCATCTGCATGATGGCGGGCGCCGCGCCCGAGATGAAGGGGCAGTGGGCCGCGGCGGCCACCTTGGCCATTTCACCGAGCAGCTCCACGTCCGGCGGGCTGTGGTCGAAGTGATAGTCGCCCACCAGGCAGCCGAAGGGCTCGCCGCCGAACTGGCCGTACTCCTCTTCGTACACCTTCTTGAAGACGGGGCTCTGGTCCCAGCCCACGCCCTTGAAGCGGCGCATGTTGCGGTGCAGCTCCTTCTTGGAGATGTTCATGACGCGGATCTTGAGCATCTCGTCCACCTCGGTGTTGGTCACCAGGTGGTGCAGGCCGCGCCAGGCGCCTTCGAGCTTCTGGTAGTCGTCGTGGTGGATGATGCGGTTGATCTGCTCGGACAGCTTGCGGTCGATCTCGGCAATGATGGCCTGCACCGTCTGGTAGGCATCGTTGGACAGCGTGATCGCCGAGCCCAGGGCCTGCTGGGCCAGCGTCTGCACGGCCGCTTCCACGGCTTCGCGGGCCTGCTCGGTCTTGGGCTTGAATTCCTTTTGCAGCAGGCTGCCGAATTCGCTGCCGGCCAGCGCCTGGGTCGATTGTTCGAGTTGGGTTGCGGTATTCATGACGTGCTTGCCTTCCTGATGTGCTGCCTCAAGCCTCGGATGCAGGGCCCAAGGCCTGCGGGGCAGTGATATTGGGCGCGGCGGCCAGCGACTTGAGCAGCGCAGGGTCCTTGAGCACCTTGCCGATCAGCTCCTCGGCGCCCTGCTTGCCGTCCATGTAGGACAGCAGGTTGTGCAGCTGGGTGCGTGCCTCCAGCAGCGAGTTGAGCGCGCCCACGCGCCGCGCGATGGCGGCGGGGGAGAAGTCCTCCATGCTCTCGAAGCTCAGGTCGATGTTGAGCTTGCCCTCGCCCGTCAGCGTGTTGTCCACCTGGAAGGCGACGCGGGGCTTGATGGACTTCATGCGCGCATCGAAGTTGTCGATGTCGATTTCCAGGAACTTGCGGTCGGCGATCTCGGGCAGCGGATCGACGGGCTTGCCCGACAGATCGGCCAGCACGCCCATCACGAAGGGGATCTGCACCTTCTTTTCCGAACCGTAGATCTCGACGTCGTACTCGATCTGCACGCGCGGCGCACGGTTGCGCGCAATGAATTTCTGACCACTCTTGCCGGTTTTGGTGAGCGACATGCGGGTGTTCCTTTCAAGAAAAAAATAGGTCGCAGAAGTAAAAAGCCTGGAGTCCCGCCTTGCGGCGGACCGAAGGGCTGAGGGCGCAAGAGGCCGTTTGGAAACGGTCAAAGCCGTGGAAAGGCGCAGATGTCATGGGGACGCTGGCTCCTTGAAGTCGAAGTCCGGCTCCAGCAGATCAGTGCAGGCTTCGCAATAGAGGTAGGACACAGAGCGTTTGCTCTCTGTGGTTCCCCAGCCGGTGCCGTCATCGATGGCCAGCCGGAATTCGCGGCCACCCTTGAAGCGCACGACGGCACTGGCGCTGCAGCTACCGGTTTCATAGGCACGCGCGTAATTGAACTGGCTGCTGGACCTGGCGTGGCGCAGGAAATAGCGCACACGCTTTTCGTCAATGCGCAGTGAATCGCAATGGATGCGGGGGTCTTCGCTTTTGGCGGTGCCGCCGCGGGTCGTGATGCGCTCGATGGCGTTTGCATGCCGTGCACCGGCATCTGCGAAGGCTGGCGTCGAGAGACCCACGCCCAGGGCCATGAAACAGCATTTGGCCTTCATGTCTGCTGCTCCTGCAGGTGGGCGCCCGTGATCACTTCCACCTGGGCCAGGCTGTCGGGCGACAGTTCGCGCAGGATGTCCATGAAGCCCATGCGCATGAAGCGGGCGGCGCGGCGGATGAGCAGGGGGGCGGGGTTGGAGGGCTCGGTGCGCTCCACGAAGGCGGCGATCTCCAGCAACTGGGCAATCGCCTGTTCGCGGTTGCGTGCCGGGGTGTGGGGGGTGCCGGGCGCGGGCTGGGATGCCAGGCCGTCCCCGGTGCCGACCTGTGTGGCCGGATCGGTTTCAGCGGTCGTGTCGGCGTCGCCTGTGGTCTGGGGCAGCCATTGACCGAGGGCCAGCAGCAGCTGGCGCAGGCCGTCGAGCTCGGGCTGCTGGTGGCTGGGCAGGTGCTGTTCGCAGCAGGCGCGGATCCGGTCGAGTTCCTGCAGCGCAGGGGTGACGGCCAGCAGGGTCTCGTGGCCCTCGGCATGTGCGCGGGCCGATGCCATGCGCAATTCGTCGGCGGTCAGGTGCGGCAGGTCCTCGGGCACGTTGCCCCTGGCCATCAGTTCGGCGTCGCGCACGCTGATCTGGCCCAGGGCGCCGCGCAGGAAGTCGGCGTTGCGCAGGTCGCGCACAAAGCCCGTCACGTCCGACAGGGTGCCCAGGGCGTTCATGCGCATGAAGTAGTCGTCGCCGTCCTCGGGCAGGGGGTGGACATGCTCCCAGTGGCGCTCCAGCAGGGCGGCGCACAGCTGCAGGCCCTGCAGCGTGCCGGGCAGGCCGTGCAGGATGGTCCAGGCACGGCACAGCAGCACGGCCACGCGCAGGTCCTTGGTGCGCTGCATCAGGGCCGAGGCCTGGCGCTCCACGTCGCGCCAGTCCGGTGGCTCGGCGGGGATGACGGTGTCGCCGAACTGCTGTTCGACCTTGCCCTGCGCAGCGCTTTCCATGGACTGGAAGTCGTTGTCATAGGTGAGGTCCGGGCCGCAGGGGGGCTCGGCGGAGGTCTCGGTCAGCAGGTCCTGGATATTGGCCATGGGCGGGATTCGATGTGGCTTGGGGTTTGGTGTGCAGGGGCAGTGCGCTCTATGCGGGTTCAGGCGCCCTTGAACAGGCGGGTGAACAGGCGGCGGTGCAGCACTTCGTGCTGGACCACTTCGTCAGGTGCGTGGCGCGGCGTGGCCGAGATCCACCAGACGGAGGTGGTGGAGCCCGGGCGCATGCAGGCGCGCCAGTCCATGCGGGGCAGGCGCGCGGCGTTGCCCTGCGAGGCGCCCATGTCGAGGTCGGCCAGCAGGCTGTGGATGGAGGTGCTGTCCGGCGCGCTGCGCTCCTGCTGGAACGGCCATTGCAGGGTGGCCAGCCGCTCGTCGAGCTGCTGGGCCGACAGGGGCAGGCGCCGCGCGTCGATGAGCGCATCGCGTGCGCCGCTCAGAAAGCGTTCGATGTCCTGGTCCGACGCCGGTATGCCGGAGCTGCCGTCCACCGTGGCCATGATGGCCAGCGGAAAGAGCCGGCCGATGCGGTCGGAGCTGGGGCCGATCACGCCCACCATGGACTGGCCCAGGATGGAGGCAGGGCACAGGAAGAACCACAGCGGCGAGTGCACGAAGCGCGTGGACCAGCCGTCGGCCGCATCGCTGCGCAACTGGTCCATGCCGTTGCGCAGCCATTCGTCCCAGCGCATGGTCAGTGCGTGGGGCATGCGCCGGCCCACGAAATCGCCCTGGCTGGGCAGCTTGCCCCACCAGGCGGCGCATGGCCGCTGGACAGTCATGGCGTTCACAGCCGGTCCGGACATTCGAATTCCTCCATGGCCTTGAGCCGGAATGGGTTGAGAACGCTGCTGGTGGTGACTTCCATGCGCAGCTTGCGCCCGTCGATGGTGAAGATGGCCGTGAAGCGCTCGGGCGAGTTGCCCGGCAGGATCTGGGCGCGGTCGAACAGGCGGTGCAGGGCCCAGGGGCCTTCGGTCACGATGCCGGTGTTCTGCGCGCCGGCCGCCGTGATCTGCAGCCGGGCCTGGCCGGTGCCGCGCGTGCCGGGCCAGGAGACAGCCTTGGGGATTTGCGGGCCGTGCTGGTAGCGCACGATCTCGCCGTCCACGTCCAGCACCATCTGGGAGATGGAGGCGTCCATGTCCAGCGGCTTGATCTCCAGCCGGATGCCGGGCGTGTTGCCGCCTGCGCGGAAGAACACGTCGCGGATGGAGGCCGCGCGCTGGAAGGCGGCCAGCGAGGCAGAGCCCCCCACCGGCGTGCCGTCCACACCCTGCTTGAAGGTCCAGGGCACGGTGGAGATGTCCACCATGGTCTGCAGTTGGGTGCGGAAGAACTCGTCCATGGTGCCGCCGGTGGCGAACAGGCGGGCGAAGTCGTCCGTGGTCACGTCGCGCGTGGCGCTGCGCGTGAAGGGGTAGCGGCCCAGGATGGCACGGCGGCAGAAGTCGCCGATGGTGGCGTTGAGGTTGCCGCCCAGCGTGCTGCGCACGCTGCTTCCCACGAAGGACGAGGTGGAGGTGGCCAGGGCCTCGTACATGCTGTTGAGCGGAGGCGGCACGCGCTTGGCCTCCGAGCGCACCTTCTCCAGCGTGCCGCTCAGCGAGGGAGGCACGCCGCCGCCCTGGATCACCTGCTGGCGCGCCGAGGCGATGACGGCCGCCGCCTCGTTGAGCACCTGCAGGCTGGCGGTGATGGGCGCCGGGCCCGAGCCGTTGCTGGTGGCAAGGCGCCGGTATTCGCGGAAGCGGAAGTCCACGATGTCGGCCTCCAGCGTGCCGGTGGCCAGCATGCCGCCCACGTTCAGCGGCTTGCCGGTCAGGCGGCTGAGCTGGTGCTGTTCCTCGCGGATGCGCTGCAGTTTCTCGCCCAGCCAGCTGCTGGTGCTGCCCGAGCTGCCGCCTTCCTGCTGGTCCGGGCGGCGGGCCAGCGTGGTCTCGCGGGCCACGGCGCGGATGAACTGCTCCAGGCTGGAGTTGGCGGACGAGTACAGGCGGGCCTGCTCGCCGGCCTGCTCCAGCGAGGCCGTGCGTATGGGGCGGATGTCGGCCAGGAAGGTTTCCCACAGGCGCGCGTACTCCATCAGGTACAGGCGCTTGACCTCGTTGGCCAGCTGGCCCGTGAGCACTTCCTGGGCCACGCTGCGCCGGCCTTCGGCCTGGCCCAGCACCCAGGTTTCCTCCTTGGCCAGCAAGGTGGTGACCTTGGGCAGCTCGTGCAGGAAGAGGCCGTGGTAGCCGTCATAGGTGAACAGGCCGCTGATGCCCTGGGTGAGCGGCTTGCCGCTGGCACGCGCAAAGACCTGGGGCGCCTCGGGTCCGCTGGCACGCACCACGCTGAAGTCGGGCGGCAGCTTGTCGCCGGTGTTCAGCAGCTGCTTGAGGCGGCTGTAGGCACGCTGGGCGGGCGACATCTGGGCCAGGCGCTGGCGCACTTCGGCGACCAGGTTGGCGTCGATGGGCTGGGCGGAGACCACCACGCGGCCGTCGATGAGGCGGTCCAGGTGCTCGGACAGCTGGTCCACCAGGCCGGCCTGCACCAGATGCTGGGGCAGGGTGTTTTCCCAATCGCTGCGCAGCCAGGCCTTGACGAAGGTGGCGTCGAAGTGGTCGGGCTCGTAGAGCATGAGATAGGCCTTGAGCGTTTCGTAGCTGGCCTCGGGGCTGCCGGTGCTGACCTGGCGCAGCGAGCGCGCGACATGGCTGCTCAGGCGCGGCAGCCAGGCGTCTTCCAGCAGGCGCAGGTAGGTGGCGTGGGCGGCCGTCTGCACCTTGGGCACCTGCAGCAGGCCCCAGCGCCAGCCCAGCGGGGCCGATTCCTCGAAGCGGCTGCTCTGCGCCACGCGCGCCGCGTGGTTGAGCATGGGCACCAGGGCGACCACGTTGTCGGGATCGGTGGCCTTGGATTCCTCCACGGCCTGGCGCAGCGTGCCGGCGTTGTCGGCCACTTCGTTCAGGTAGCGCTGGTTGTTCTCGTAGCTCAGCGTCCAGGCCAGGGCCGCGCCGCCCAGGGCCAGCAGCAGGGCGCACAGGCCGGCGGCCTGCATCAGGCGCAGCTGGCGCTCTTTCTTGGCGTTGCGCCCGGTCAGGCCGGACTCGTTGAACATCACGTCCTTGAACAGCGACTCCAGGAAGTAGCTGCGGCCCTGCTGGGGCACGGCATCGGCCGGCAGGCGGCCGCGCAGCGCAAAGCGGCGCGACAGGGCCGACATCACGCGGTCGAAGGGCATGCCCTCCTGCGTTCCGCTGGTGAAGTAGACGCCGCGCAGCAGCGGCTTTTCCTTGAAGCGCGAGGCGGAGAACGCCGCATCCAGCGTGTCGCGCACCACGTCCTTGAGGCCGGCAAACTGCTGGGGCAGGGCGTAGAGCAGGCTGCGGCGCGCAAGATCGGGCTCGGTCATCAGCCGCTGGGGCAACAGGCGGTTGATCTGGGCGACCAGGGCGTCGAATTCCTCCATGTACAGGGCGCTGGCGGCCTGCGGGTCGCTGGCGGGCGAGCGCTGGGTCTTTTCGTCATAGGGGTAGGTGAAGCCCCAGACCTGGGCGCGCTCCTCGCGGCTCATGGCGCCGAAGAACTCGTTGAAGCCCGCCAGCAGGTCGCTCTTGGTGACCAGCACGTAGACGGGAAAGCGGATGGTCAGCTCCTCGCACAGCTCGCTCAGGCGCAGGCCGATCAGCTGGGCCAGCTGGGCACGCTCGGTATCGCTGCTGCTGAGCAGCTCCTGCACGCTGAGCGTGACGATGACGCCGTTGACCGGCTGGCGTCCGCGAAAGCGCCTGAGCAGCTGCATGAAGCCCTTCCAGGCAGCCTTGTCCTGCTCCGCATCGCTTTCCTGGGTGGTGTAGCGGCCGGCCGTGTCCAGCAGCACGGCTTGGTCGGTGAACCACCAGTCGCAGTTGCGCGTGCCGCCCATGCCGGGGATGGCGCGCTTGCCGAACTGGGCCGCCAGCGGGAAGTCCAGCCCCGAGTTGATCAGGGCCGTGGTCTTGCCCGAACCCGGCGAGCCGATGATCAGGTACCAGGGCAGCTGGTAGATGTAGCGCTTGTTCCAGCGCCCGAACAGGCCGCCTTCGGTCTGGCCGAAGCGGGTCTTGCTCAGCGTGTCCAGGGCTTCCTTGAAGCGGGACTCCAGCTCTGCCACTTCCTCGGAGCCGGCAGCGGGCGTGCCGTCCGCCTCGCGCGGCGAGGTCAGGCGGGACAGGCCGGTCATGAGGTGCTCGTTCATGCGCTGTGCGCGCCACCATTTCAGCAGCAGGCGCAGGAACCAGAGGATGAACAGGCCGGCGATCAACCACCAGCGCACGGTGGGGCTGCCCAGTGGCTGGTAGGGCTGGATGAAGACGAGGGGGCCGACGAACCAGATGAGCAGGCTCAGGGCCACCAGGCCCAGAAGCTCCAGCATGTAGCGGTTGAACAGCCATGAGGCGATGCGACGGATCATGGGGGTCAGTTCCTGGTCTCGGGTGCGGCAGGCAGGGCCTGCAGTTGCTGGTCACGCTGCTGGGGCGCGACCAGCAGGACGATTTCCACCCGCCGGTTCAGCGCCCGGCCTTCGGCCGTGTTGTTGGGGGCGACGGGGTCGCTGTCGGCACGGCCCTCGGCATGCAGGCGCTGGCGGTCGCGCAGCGAGCCGCCCAGCATCTGGGACACGGCCTGGGCGCGCTCCTGCGACAGGTTCCAGTTGGACGGGAAGCGCGCCGTGCGGATGGGCAGGTTGTCGGTGTAGCCATTGACGATGACCTTGCCCGGCACTTCGTCCAGCGCCGCGGCCACGCGGTGGATGACCTGCACGTAGCGGGGCTTGACGACGGTGGCAGCCGGGTCGAACAGGCCGTCGCCGCGCAGGATGACGGTGCTGCGGTCGGCTTCGTCGCGCACGCTGACCAGGCCTTCGCGGATTTCGGGCTCCAGGAACTGCCGCAGCCGCGGCTTGATGGTGGCCACGGTGGCAGCCGCCGAGGTGCGCGGGAACCGGATCTCGTTGATGGCGGCGAACAGATCATCCGAGCTGTTGGACAGCCGGTAGCTGAACCACAGGTAGATGAAGAACGCCAGCAGCAGCGTGATGGCTGCCGCCACCCACAGCGGCACCATGGCCCAGGGCGGCGAGGCCAGGCGCTGCACGCCGCGCCAGTGCACGGACAGCAGGCTGCTGCGGTCGCCGCGCGTCGATTCGATGAGCTGCAGCAGGCGCGCCTTGAGCGTCTCCAGCTGGGCGCGGCCGTTGTCGATCACGCGGTAGCGGCCTTCGAAGCCCAGCATCACGCAGTAGTACAGCAGCTCGATGAGGTCGATGTGCTGGTGCGGCGTCTGCACCAGCCGGGCCAGCAGCTGGAAGAACTTCTCGCCGCCCCAGGTTTCGTTATGCAGGGCCACGAGCAGGCTGTAGTGAGGCCAGATACCTGCGCTTCCCCAGGGCGTCTGGGCGGCGGTTTCGTCGAGCACGGTGCAGATGCAGTAGCGCGCGCCGATGATGGTTTCCATGGGCACGCCGCTGGCGCCGGCACGCTGCTCGAACTCGCGTATGTGTTCGAGCAGCAGCTGCTGCAGCGCGCGCGGGTCTTCGTTGGTGACCATGGCGCGGATCTGGGGGATGAGGTTCAGCAGCTGGTTGGCGGCGGCCACCAGCGGGTTGCCGCCGCTGACCACGTCGGGCAGGTTGGAGCGCAGCGGCTCCTGGCCGGCAGGCGCGGGCGAGGCGCTGGCTGCGCCTTCGGCACGGCCCGCGTCGCCGTCTCTCCCCCAGGGCATTTGGTGGCTGATGTTGGAACTGTTCATGTCGGAAGATGCGTCGCGCCGTCAGCGGCGGATGGCCCAGAACTCCAGCTGCAGGTCGGGGAATTCACCGGAGACGTGCATGGCAAGGCCGCCGGAGCTTTGCAGCTGGTTCCACAGGTCGTGCGTGGTGTCCACCTCGAAATAGTTGTAGCCCGCGTGGTAGGGGATCTCGCGCGGGGCGATGGGCAGCGGCCGCAGCGTGACGCCGGGCAGGTGCAGGTTCACCAGGTCGCGTATGCGCTCCACCGGGCCCAGCTTGGTCTGGGTGGGGAAGTGGGTGCGCAGGAATTCCGGCGTGGTCTGGGCATGGGCGGCCAGCACGAAGTCGCAGGTGGTCAGCAGCTCGGTGGACGGGATCAGCGCCACGCGCACGCCGTACTGGCGGTCGTGCAGCGGGATCTGGATGGCGTTTTGCTCCAGCACCGAGGACAGGCTGCGCCGCAGCTCCAGCATCAGCGGCGGAAAGCTGCGCCGCAGGTCGTCGTGGTCATAGACGGGCAGCACCTCGGGGCGGCGGCGCTCGTGGTCGAAGGTGGTCAGCTCGGCGGCCAGGCGCAGCAGTTCCTCGAACAGGCGCTCGGGATGGATGCTGCCGGTGCGCACCCAGTGCTGGGCGGCGCCCGTCCAGTGGTTGATGAGTTGCAGCAGCAGGAAGTCGCCGACCTCGCCGATGCCGCCGCGCTCGGGCTGGATCATGCGCTGGGCCAGAACCTCGCCGCGCTGGCGCAGCAGGCCGTGGATTTCCTTGCAGAAGGTATTGAGCACCGAGCTGGGCCCGTTGTTGACCACGGTGGGAATGAAGCCGGGCTCCAGCAGCACGCCTCCGCTGGCCTGGCGCTCGACCACATGGGCCACGGGCAGGCTGACCCAGCCTTCGGTCAGCTCGTGGGCGGGGCGCAGGCTCAGGCGCAGCCGGCCCAGCTGCACCTCGGCGGGCTGGGCGCCCACGTCGTTGCTGTCCGCCACTTCGGTCACGTCACTGAGATAGCGCGCGGGGCTTTGCGTGCCTTCGCCAAAGGTGACCTCGCTGCCCGACAGGCGGCGCAGCGGCAGGGCCAGGTGCACCACCACGTCCTTGAGGTCCTTGCCGATGTCCAGCGGGGTGGGCGCCTCGTCGTCGCCCGGCAGCTGGAACGGCGTGCCGTCGGGCAGCACGCCGTGTGCCGAGCGTATGCCCAGCTTGCCCATGCGCAGCAGATCGGTGTCCAGCTCCAGTTCCGAGAAGCCCCAGAAAAAGGGCTGTCCCGGCAGGCTGCGCGACTGCAGTTGCCGGAACAGGAAGCGCTCCTGCTGCTGGAAGTGCTGGGGCCGAAGGAACATGCCTTCGGCCCAGATGACTTTGCGTTGCCAGACCATGGTGGATAGATGTGCGTTTATTGGGATGCGGGTTGGATGCGCACGGTGACCTCCTCGCGGGTCAGGTGCACCTGGTAGCGCACGGGCTGCAGCTTTTCGGTGGAGCCCATGCCCCACCACCGCCTGCGCAGCTCCACGGAGTTGGGCGCGGCGGCCGAGGCGCGCCAGGTGCTGCGCTCCAGATCGCGGTAGGCGGCGAACAGGCCGAAGGCGCGCACATCGGGGTTGCCCTTGCGCTCAATCACCTGGCGTTGGCCGGGCGCGATCAGGAATTCCTCGCGCCGCACGAAGTCGCTGCCCAGCTGGCCGTCGTCCTTGTCCTGCAGGTCGAAGAAGCCGGCGCGGTCGAATGCGGCGGAGGCGCGCAGCTCGTAGATGCGCAGCAGCACGGGCTTGGGGATGCCTTCGCGGTCGGGGTTGATGTCCATGTCGGCCACCACCTCGAACACGGCGGCGGGCACGGCCGTGGGCGCCACTTCAGGCGCGCGGCTCAGGGGATTGAGGGAGCCGCAGCCGGCCAGGCCGGTCGCCATTGCCGTGCCCAGGCCCAAGGCGCCCAGCGTTTGCAGCGCCTGCCGGCGCGCTTGCGGTACATGCGGTGCATGCGATTTCCACATGGCTTCTCCTGTCTCGATATCAGTCATTGGTGTCACGCGGGCAGATCCACACCGTCAGCGCGCTGAGGTTGTCCTGGTGCGGATTGCCGCTGGATACGACGCGGCCGACCATGCGCTGTATCCATTCGTCGGGGCGCTGGCTCGCGGCCAGCAGCTGCTCCATTTCCGACTCGTGCATGCCCTCCCAAAGGCCGTCCGAGCACAGCAGGAAGACATCGCCGGGCTCCAGGGCCACGGCGGCGGAGCGGATGCTGGGCGGCACCTGGCCTTCGGCACCGATGGCGCCGGCCAGGACGTTGCGGTTGGGCAGGCGGCGCGGGTCGTTCTCTTCGTACAGGCCGGCGTGCAGCAGCTGCTGCACCAGGCTGTGGTCTTCGGTGCGCAGGTGCATGCGGCCCGCGCGGAACCAGTACAGGCGCGAGTCGCCCCAGTGCGCCCACAGGGCGCGGCCCTGCCCTGGGTCGATGCACAGCACCACCACGGTGGCGCTCATGTGCATGCGCGAGGCCGAGGTGGACTGCTGGCCGCTGACGCGGTGCTCCGCCTGGGAAATCAGGGAGGCCAGGCTGGCAGGGGCGAACAGCGGGTTCTCCCGGAAGCCCTCCAGCACGGCCTGGACCGTGAGCTGGGCGGCAAGTTCGCCATGCCCGTGCCCGCCAGCCCCATCGGCCAGGGTGCAGCACAGGCCGGCGGCGCCCAGGTCCATCAGGCCCATGGCGTCTTCGTTGCTGGAACGCCTGCCGCTGTGGGATGCGCTGGCCACCTGGATGCTGTAGCGGTGGCCGTCTCCGTCGAGGTAGGCGATCACGGCTGGCCTTTCACGGACTGCTCGGCGTTTTCGTAGGCCTCGACGAAGGTGCGGCCCGAGAAGGCCATCAGATCGTCCTCGGCATGGCGGCGCAGCACGTCGAAGTTGTGCTTGTAGTCGTCCCACAGCGCAGCCTTGCGGCCATTGGTCAGCAGCTTGTCCAGCAGGCCGGGGTTGGTTTCGGTGCGGCGCTCCAGCTCGGTCGGATCGAACCGGGTCAGGGCCTCGGCATAGGCGGCGCGGATGCCGGCCATCAGGGCCAGCTGGTGCACGTGCAGATCCTGGAAGGCGTCCTGCATGGCGGGCAGCGGCTTCATGAAGCCCGGGAAGGTCTGGTGGACCATCTGCATGAGCACGCCCTCGGAATTGGGCAGGAACTTGAGCGGGTTGTTGGCGCCCGTGGCAATGATGGTGACGCCGGCACGGAACTCGCGCTTGATCTCGGAGCGCGCCGCCAGCAGGTCGATGGTGCCCTGCACGGCAATGCGCAGGGCTTCGCCGAAGGTGCGCATGAATTCAGGCGTGACCTCGAAATGGGTCTTGGCCGGGTTCAGGCCCGCGCCTTCCATGAAGGCCGTGGCCAGGGCCTGCAGGTCGGCGTGGGCGGCGCTGGCGGCGTTGGCGGCCGGCTGGGGCTGCACCGGAGCATCGACAGGCGCGGCGGTGCAGGGCAGGGTGCCGACGGGAATGGCGGCGGCGCCCTGGCCGAGGATGCTGGAGGCTGCGTTGAAGTGGACGCTGGAGCTGGTGTTGGCGGGAGCGGCGGCAGCGCTTGCGGCAGAAACGATGGCTGGCGCAGCTTGGCCTGCGCCGGACTGGAAGATGTCCAGGTCCAGCCCGTTGGTGGGCAGCAGTCCGTCGAGCACGACGGGCTCGGCGGGGATTTCGGGGGCCGTGGCCATCGGTGCAGCAACTGGTGCAGCGGCAGGTAAGGGAGCTGGTACGGCAACTGGTACGGCAGCTGGTGCGGCCTGAACCTGTACAGGTTGCTGTGTCTGCGCCGCAGGCGCCAATGACTGCTCCAGGCCGGCCGGCTGGGCCGGCGCCGCTGCACCCTGTGCAGCAGGCTGCGCAGGCGGCTGCATGCGCGGCAGGTTGAAGGCCTGGCCCAGCTCGGAGCCCCGGCCCGATGCCTGTTGCAGCGGCGCTGCGTCGCCGGGCAGGCCGCCCTGGTCGAACAGCGCGAGCGGATCGAACTTTTGCGATGCCTCGAAGCACGAAGGCAGGCCGGTATGGGAGGCGTCATGCAGTGCCTCGGTGCTCAGGCCCTTGAGGGGAAGCGTTTGGACCATGCCGTCATGGCGCTGCTGAATCAGCTCGCCCTTGCCGTGCGAGGGCAGGCCGGCCCAGCCTTCTTCCTGCTGCCGAGCCTGCTCGGGCGGCGGTGCAAAGGGGTCGAAATCATTGGGAATCAGCAGCGGGCGGTGCTGCGGCCTGGCCGGCTGCGGCATCGCCATGGCCGCTTGCTCGGGGGGGATTGCACTCTCGGCAGAAGGCGCAGGCGGGGTCTGGATGTCATCCAGGCTCAGCGCCGTCAGGCCTTCCCAGGGATCGGCGATGCCGGCGGCGGCTGGAGGCAGAACGTCTGCCAGTGGCGCAGCTTCTGCCGGCCCCGTTGATTGAGGCTGCAGGGGGTTGTCAACTGCGGGGGGCTGCTGGATCGGTGGCTGCGGGATTGCCGTGACCGGCGAGGGAACCGATGGCGTTGAGGGTGCTGAGGACGCAGAAGGTGCTGAGGGCGTCACAGCCGCTGCAAATGCTGCGCTGGCAGGCGCCGGCACGGCTGCACCGGGCAAGGCCGGTGCCTCGAAAGGGGTGCCCGGCGCCACGGCGGCCAGGGTGTAGGCGCCGATGCGGATGCGCGCGCCCAGTGTCAGGGCCACTTCCTGGCCCGAGCGCACGGGCTGGTCTGCCACCCAGATGGGATCACGCTCGCTCAGGTTCGCAACAAAGGCTCCCTCGGAATCGAGCCTGACCATGGCGTGCACGCGCGCCACGGAAGCGTCCGGATCCGAGATGATGAGCTTGTTCTGGCCACTGCGTCCGATCGTGCCGCCTGCCATGCCGAATACGGCATGCCAGTGGCGGTCGACCGCAACGCCATCGTGGTCCACGACCCTGAGTTCGATTTTGTCCATGGAGTCTTAGGCTAGGCAGTTTTCAGGAAGCGTCGGGGGCCTCGGCAGGCCTCAGGAGGCCTTGCGCGCGGGCGCCGGGCGCTTGTTGCGCAGCGCGGCGCGGGCATTGTTGAATTCCCGGCCCCAGGTGGGATGGCCCTTTTCGGCCTCGGTCAGCTGGAAGGTGGGGTCCAGGGCCAGGGCCATGTCGAAGTGCTGCCGGCAGGGCTTGCGGCGGCCTTCCACGCAGTGGCTGAAGGCGATGTACTTGAGCGCCTTGACCTGGCTGCTCATCGGCAGCTCCTGCGCGGTGGACAGGGGCGTCAGGGCCGTGATGGCATCCTCGTAGCGGCCATCCACGTAGAGCTGGATGGCCTCGACCAGCTCCTGCTCCTTGATCACCACCGGGTCCACGGGCTTGACGGGCTCGACAGGCGCCTGCACCACGGGCGGTGCTGGCTCGGGCTCCGCCGGCTTGGGTGCGGTTTCGCAGGCGGCCAGCCCGAAGGCAACGGCAAGGGCAAGGGTCAGGCGCTGGAGGGAGTGAGGGATATGCATGGACATGGTCATCGGGCATCAAAGTCATGGGAAAGGGTCACCGACTGGCCGTCGGTGATGCGGATCACCTGCCGATAGCTCTCGAAGCCGGGGTTGCGCAGTTCCACTGTGTGGGAGCCTGGCGCCAGCTTGAGCAGCACGACGGGAGGGGTGACGCCGGACGGCTTGCCGTTGATCAGCACGTTGGCCCAGGGGCTGACCCTCAGGCGCAGGTTGTGATCTGTCCGTGGCGTCTCAGGCCGTGCGGCCAGTGCGGCGGAGCGCACCGGGGCCGAGCCCGATGTCAGTGCGGTGATCGATGTGATCACGCGGCTGTTCAGTGCAAAGCCGCCGGCCGTGGGCGCTGCGGGTGCCACGCGCAGCCGTTGGGCGGCAGGGCAGCGCTGGGTCCAGCGTTCCTGGGCGCGGCTGTAGGCGTCCCGCCACGGCGTACCCGTGGTCTCGTAGGCCTGCAGCGCAAAGCCGGGGTGGGCGGCGAACGCGGCGTCGAAGGCGGCCTCGCAGCGCGCCCATTCCTTGTGCGTGCAATAGGTGTAGGCCAGGTACTTGTGGGCGGAGGCCCGCTCCATGGGATCCGCCAGCCCGCCAAACAGCGCAGCCTGCAGCGCACGCTCGGCCTGGGCCAGGTCGCGCGCCTCGAACAGCGCAATGCCCTGCGCCAGCTGCGGGCGTCCTGCCGAGCCGGTTTGGGCCGGCGCGGCCTCCTCGCATGCCGCCTGGGAATGCGCCAGG
The DNA here is from genome assembly GCF_055797465.1 of Delftia sp. PX-1. NCBI lineage: Bacteria > Pseudomonadati > Pseudomonadota > Betaproteobacteria > Burkholderiales > Comamonadaceae > Delftia > Delftia sp. PX-1. Next base: position 3,913,941 of record NZ_CP184763.1, on the reverse strand, counting down.
CAGGGCAGGCCGAGCACTGCAGTGCACAGCATCCATCGCCAGCAGTGGTTCATCAGTCGAGCCATGCGCCGCGCTCATTCGAAAAGATGGTTCACGGTCACCGACTCGCCCTTGGTGACCGTGATGGTCTTGGTCACCGTAGAGGCCGCACCCGGGTTGCTGATGTCGATGCGGTACTCGCCCTCCGGCAACTCCATCTGGGTCAGCGGCGGGCTGGTCCGTGCCGGGGCGCGGTTCACGGAGACATAGCCCCAGGGCACGACCCTGAACACCACCTTGCCTGTGGCCGCTGCGGGCTTGGCGGGGCGGGCTTCGGTCTTGGGCGGCTCGGTGGGCAACGGCTCGGGCACCGCGGCCACCGTGACGGGGGCGACGGGCGCCCCTTGCTCGGGCTGGGAAGGGGGGAGTTCAGCCAGCGCGGCCTGCTCCGGCGGGGTCATCGGCTGCACCTGCTCCGTGGAGGCCAGCGAGGCCTCGTTGAGCAACTGCTTGAGCAGCGCCTGGGCCTCGGTGCGGTGCTGTCCTTCGGGGAAGCTGTCCAGGTAGTCCTGCAGGCGGGCCAGGCTGGACTGGCTTTGCGCCTGCTGCCATGCCAGGCTGTCGCGGGCTGCCAGGGTCTTGGCACGGGCCTGGTCCTGGGAATGGTCGTACCACAGCACGCCGCCGCCCGCGATGGCCGCCAGCACCAGGGCGCCGATGGCCATCGGCACGGCCATGCCGCTGCGCCTGGCCTTGGGCACTGCCTGGACGGCAGCGGCCGGAGGCTGCACCCCTGCGGGCGCGCCCTGAACGGCGGGTGCGGAGGCGGGCTGTTGGGATGCAGGCGCCTGCGCCTGAACCGGGGGCTGCGCAGGCTGAGCGGGGGGCAGTGCCTGGTCGATGTCGATGTACGGACCGTTGTCCAGGCCCATGGGATCGGCGGCAGATGCCTGAGGCGTCATCTGGGGCGCGGCTGCGGCTGCAGATGGCTGGACAGGGCCGCCTGTTGCCAAACCCCCAGGCGCGGTGGGAGCGGGCGGCACCGGTGCGACCGTGGCGACAGGAGGGACCGGTGCAACAGATGCAACAGGCGGGACCGCAGGCAAGGGCATGACCGTGGCCGCGGGCGCTGCCTGCGGCGCTGCTGCAGGAACGAAGATTTCCGTGATCGGCACGAAGCGCGGCGCCTGCACGGCTGCCGACTGGGTGGCCATGGCGGCCTGTACGGACGCAGGCGGCGTGATCGGGATGTAGATGGGGCTGGGCTCCCCCGGCGCAGGCGCTGCCCGGGCGTCGGTGGACAGGCCCAGCAGGCTGCGCAGTTCGGCAATGGATTGGGGGCGGTCCTGGGGGCGCACGGCCAGCGCCCGTTGCATGCCCTGCAGGAAAGCGTCGGAGTAGCCCGGGACCTGTTCGGAGGTCAGCGGCTGCATGGGATCGGTGACCATGCGCGCGACCGAGGTGGCCGGGATGCGGCCCGTGGCGGCCTGGTGGATCAGTGCGCCGACCTGGTAGATGTCCGTCCACGCGCCCTGGGGCATGGCGCCGTCGTCCACGTATTGCTCGATGGGCGCAAAACCGGGCTTGAGCACCATGGTCAGCGCCTGGGTCATGTCGCCGATGATGCGGCGCGCGGCGCCGAAATCCAGCAGCACGGGGCTGCCATCGCGCTGCACGAAGATGTTGTCCGGCGCGATGTCGCGGTGGAAGCAGTCTTGCGCATGCAGCACTTCCAGCACGTCCAGCAAGGGGATCAGCAGCGCGCTGAGCCCGGCCTGATCCATGCGGCCGGACGATGCCTTCAGCACCTGGCCCAGCGTCTGGCCCTCGTAGTGGCGCATCACCATGTAGGCCGTGCCGCCGGCTTCGAAGAATCGGTAGACATGCACCAGGGTGGGGTGGGAGAAGCGCGCCAGCAGGCGGGCCTCGTTGATGAAGCTGCGCAGCCCGGCGTCGAAGGCGCCACGGTGCTGCGAGCGCACATGCACCTGATGGGAGCTTTGCCGACCGGCCAGTGCCGAAGGCATGTACTCCTTGATCGCGACCTCGCGGTCCAGCGAGAGGTCACGGGCCTTGTAGACGATGCCGAAACCGCCTTCGCCGATGACATCGAGCACGCGGTATTCGCCAATCTGGACACCTGCCGGAAGGCAGTTGGTCGAACATGCTGCTTCGCTATCCATGCAATCCCACCCAAGATGTTGTTTCACACGCTGGCGGGCGAGGTCTGTCGCAGTGCCAGGGTGCCGAATCTGTTCGAGGCCATTGGACAAGCACAAAGCCGGCATCGCACCGGCAATCTGTCTATGCAACCGCTGGTTTTCCTCGATCAGCCAATTGTCTGAAGCCGGGGGCCAAAGACGAACGTCATGGACTCGTCATGAATACAAGATCGTATTTCAATCGGACTCCGAATGCGGCGTGAGTGTAGCTTGAGTTCTGCAAAAAGCCATGACACGTATCGAATGGATAAGCGATGGATACATTTTTTTTCAGATGTATCGGCCGTAACAATTCAGTCGGGCCAATTGTTTGTATTTTTCCGATCTTATCCACTATCATCGCGGCTCCAACAAAGGAGGGCGGTTCACGACAGTGAGGATTGCAGGCGATTGTCAATACATTCCTTGACCATCCAGGGTATGCGCCGCACTGATCTGAATCACATGTTCAGTGAATCGGTTTCGTGCGCTCTGCCCGGGAGTGGTTTTCCCCTTTGTTCGCGTGTGAACCATCCGATGCAGTCGGTCTATTGGGTTGCATGCGAACGTTTAATCCATTAATTCGAGAGGTGTGCAATGTCCGTTGATATGTTCATGAAGGTCGAGGGCGCCAGTGGCGAATCCCAGGATTCCAACCACAAGGGCTGGACCGACATCGACTCCTTCACCTGGGGCGCGACCCAGCCCAACACCATGGCCAGCGGCGGTGGTGCCGGCGCCGGCAAGGTGAGCTTCCATGACCTGAACGTCATCGCCAAGGTGGACAAGTGCTACCCCGCCGTGCTCAAGCACTGCGCCACGGGCAAGCACCTGGGCCAGGTCGACATCTCGCTGTGCAAGGCCGGTGGCTCGCAGATCGAGTTCACCAAGATCACCCTGACCGACGTCATGGTGACGAACGTGACCGTCAGCGGCGCCAACTCCTCTGACACCGTGACTGTCAACTACTCGTTCCAGGCTGCCAAGGTCAAGACCCAGTACTGGGAACAGACCAACCAGGGCGGCAAGGGCGCCGAGAGCCAGATGGGCTTCAACATCAAGGAAAACCGCGAAGCCTGAGTCTTCTTGCGCAGGCTTGCTGCTGCGGCAAACCCGCGTCGGATGCATCCGGCGTGGGTTTGCCGTGGATGCGCGGGAATATGGCCTCCATCCATCGATGGAGGCTTTCCAGTATGGAAAGCTGGAATCGAGCGGTGGATGGAATATCGGGCAGGACGTGCCTTGTCTCTGCACGCGCAAGGCCGCTGCTAGCAGATTCACATGTCAGTTCCTTGACAGAAAGCCGCCTTCCATTCCTGTCAGAGGCTGAATGCCTCAATATCTTGCAATATTTAACAAATACACAAACCCATGGCCGCAGGCATGGGGAAATTGATGTGCTCGTTGCACCATGTGTGTGCAGAAACTCTCTGGAAAAAATGGATTGGCGCAAATATGCGCAGGATTACCGCGAGTGGGTTCCTGTTGGTGTTGGTCCAGTCACTTTGAATGTCTGGTGCCGGGGGTTGCCAAACGCTATGGTGGCCTTTGCGGCGGCAAGTCGCGGAGCATACACGAAGATCGGCCGTTGTCGAGGATATTCTTGTAGGTCCAATTATTAAAACGCAATTCGTTTCTTTAATAAATCCCACTGCCAACTTGTGTACAAGAAAGAGTACTAAATGCGTGAATGGACCATTGCCCATTGCCTGATAGCAAATCAGGCAATGGTATTGCTGCTGCGGTCGGCGTATACCCTGTCTTCGGCCATGCGCGAGTCCGGTGTCGAAGGCAAGGCCTGGCCCTTCTTCAGGGCTCCGGGCATGTCGTTGCCAGCCCCTGGCGGCGGCCAGCGGCAAGGCCTGCGTGCTCCAGCAGGCGTGGCAGTCGCATGAGCATCGCGGTTGTTTCCTCGCCGGTGTGCGAGACGCGCCAGGGGCCTGCGAGCAGCGCGCATTCGCTGGCTGCGCAGATCTACGCCTGCCTGAAGAACGACATCTTCGATTTCCGCCTGCTGCCTGGCGACCGTTTCAGCGAAGGCGAGATCGCCACGCGCATGCAGGTCAGCCGCACGCCCGTGCGCCAGGCGCTGTTCTGGTTGCAGCGCGATGGCTATGTGGATGTGCACTTCAAGAGCGGATGGCAGATCAAGGCCTTCGACTTCAAGTACTTCGAGGATCTGTACGAGGTGCGCACCCTGATGGAGACCAGCGCCGTGGCCAGCCTGGTGGGCGAATCGCTGCAGTCATTGCAGCCGCTGCGCGAAGTCTGGTGCGTGCCCGAGGAGCAGCGCGAGACCGACCCCGCCGTCGTGGCCTCGCTGGACGAGGCCTTCCATACCGGCCTGGTGGCCGCGACCGGCAACCAGGAGATGGCGCGCATCCACCTGGACATTACAGAGCGCATCCGCATCATCCGCCGCCTGGATGTGATCAAGCTGCCGCGCGTCTCGGCAACCTATGACGACCATGCCGCCATTCTTGCCGCCATCGAGGCCGGCGATGCCGCGCTGGCCCAGTCCTGCCTGAAGCAGCACATCGCCGACAGCCGTGCCGAGGTCAAGCGCATCACCTTCTACATGCTGCAGACGGCGCGCGAGCGCTACGGAGCCCTGCAGCAGACGGCCTGATGGTCGGGATGTGTGGAACGGGCCTCTTCGGAGGCCCTTTTTCATGGGCGCACGGCTCGCTGGGGGAAGGCGCGCGTGCATCCGGCCCGGCAAAGGCTTCAAGTCGCGGGTAAGCGGCCCGCTTATCCCTGCATTGCGGCGGCGGCGTCCCGGTAGTCTCCCTGCCAAACCGTGGACGGGCCCTGCGCCCGCACCATCCGCAAACTTACAGGGAAGAGAACATGAGCATCAGAACCGACAACCTGAATGTGCAAAGCCTGTTGGCCCGAGCCCAGTCCAGGCTCAACAGCAGCACCACGGCGCAGACGGCTTCGGACTCGGTCATCAAGAAGAGCGATGCGCAGGCCGGCGCCACGAAGACGGACAGCACCAAGACGGAGACCACCGAAGCGGAGAAAGTCCGCAAGCTGGCGCCTTCGCTGTCCAAGGCGCACGAGCGCATTGCGGCCCAGGCCCAGGCGGGCTCGACCTCGCTGTCGGCGCTGGGGCAGTTCAAGTCGTCCCTGGTGGATCTGGCCACGGCGGGCAAGGAGATGGCGGCCCTCACGGCGACCAGCACCCCCCAGTCGGTCCAAGGTGCGCTGGAAAAGCTGGTGGCGCGCTACAACGCCAGCGCGGCCAAGGGCAATGCCAGCGCGGCCGCCGGCTCCACCACCGATGTGGGTGCCACCCGCGCGCTGCGCGAGCTGCGTGCGGCCATCATGAGTGTCACGGGCAGCGCGACTTCGCCCAGCCTGGCCAGGATCGGCATCGTCCAGCGGCAGGACGGCACGCTGGCGGTGGACGCCAAGGCCCTGGAAAAGTCCATGGCCACAGATCCCGCAGGCGTGACCTCGGCCCTGGCCGGCATTGGCAAGGCGGTGGAAAACAGCGCCAACGATGCACTGTCCACGGGCAGCCGCCTGAGTTCGTCCATGGCAAGCCTGGGCGACCGGGTCAAGGCGCTGCAGCAGCAGCAAAGCGCCGTGGTGGCGACGGCCGAGAAGCTCGGCGATTCCCTGGTCGGCTCGGCCAACTGGAATCGCATGGTGCTGGACGCCTACCTCAAGAACTAGTTTTTGCCGCGTTTCCGTCCCGCATCCTGTTTCCCCATCATGAAAAATCTGCGCATAGGCCTTCGTCTCGGAGGCGGTTTCACCATTCTTTTGCTGATCATGCTGCTCATCAGTGTCACCAGCATCGTCAGCATGGGGCACATGGCCCGCTCGACCACGGAAATCACCGAGGTGGCCTTGGCCAAGGAGCGGATGATCAGCGACTGGTTCCGCAACATCCACTCGGGTTCGCGCCGCACCACGGCCATTGCCAAGAGCAGCGATCCCTCGCTGGCCACCTTCTTCGCCGAAGACGCAGCCGAGTCCTCGCGCCAGTCCAGCAAGCTGCAGGACCGCATCGAGCCGCTGCTGCAGACCCAGGAGGAAAAGGACATCTGGGTCGAGATCAAGAAGGCGCGCGCCGGCTATCTGGCGGGCCGCGACGTGGTGACCAAGGCCAAGGCCGAGGGCCGCGCCGAAGACGCCGAGCGCCTGTTCACCCAGCAATACCAGCCCGCCACGCAGCGCTATATCGACATGGTCCAGCGCCTGCTGGACATGCAGCGCGCGGCCATCGACAGCTCCGCCGCCGATGTGCTGGTGCGCTTCTCGGCCAGTCGAGCCGCCATCATCACGGTGGTCTCGCTGGCCTTTGTGCTGGGCGCGCTGGCCGCCTGGTGGATCACGCGCGGCATCACCAGGCCGCTGGCCGAGGCCCTGCGCGTGGCGCGCACCGTGGCCAACAACGACCTGACCAGCCGCATCACCGTCGATTCGCGCGATGAAACGGGCCAGTTGCTGCAGGCGCTGCGCCAGATGAACGACAACCTGGCCCAGGTCGTGGGGCAGGTGCGCTCGGGTGCCGACAGCATTGCCACGGCTTCGGGCGAGATCGACGCGGGCAACCAGGACCTGTCCTCGCGCACCGAGCAGCAGGCCAGCTCGCTGGAGCAGACGGCCGCTGCCATGGAGGAGCTGACCAGCACGGTCAAGCAGAACGCAGAGAACGCGCGCCAGGCCAATCAGCTGGCCGCTTCGGCGTCGCAGACAGCCGTGCAGGGCGGCAAGGTGGTGGCGGGCGTGGTGGACACCATGGGCGGCATCAGCGAGTCCAGCCGCAAGATTGCCGACATCATCGGCGTGATCGACTCCATTGCCTTCCAGACCAACATCCTGGCGCTGAACGCCGCCGTGGAAGCGGCGCGCGCCGGCGAGCAGGGCCGCGGCTTTGCCGTGGTGGCCGGTGAGGTGCGCGCGCTGGCGCAGCGCAGCGCCTCGGCGGCCAAGGACATCAAGGATCTGATTGCCGACTCGGTCTCCAAGGTGGAGGCGGGCACGCGCCAGGTGGCCGAGGCCGGACGCACCATGGACGGCATCGTGCAAAGCGTGCAGCAGGTCAGCGACCTGGTCGCCGAGATCACCGCCGCCAGCCAGGAGCAGAGCAGCGGCATCAACCAGGTGCACCAGGCGATTTCGCAGATGGACACGGTGACACAGCAGAATGCGGCGCTGGTCGAGGAAGCGGCCGCTGCAACCGGCTCGCTCAAATCCCAGGTGCACCAACTGGCCGCTGCAGTGAGCGTATTCCGTATCGAGGGCGTGGCGTCCGCTCGTCCGGCGGTGCCAGCCCCGGCCCCTGCCGGGCGTGCACAGCCTGCGGCAGCGCAGATGCGCGCTCCTGCCAGGCCGCTGGCCGCGCCTGCGGCGTCCCCGGGCGCACCCGCCGCCAAGCCTGCAGCCGCCAAGCTGCCGGCCTCCCGGCAGTCCGTGCCCGCCACTGGCAAGGACGATGGGGACTGGGCCTCGTTCTGAGCCCGGCCAGGTTACTTGGGGGCGCCCAGCTCGTACTTGGAGCCCTCTCCCTGGCCGTCGGTGATGGCGGCGGCCTGGCCGGCGGCCGGGTTCACGCCGCCTGCATCTTCCTTGTTGGTGGCGCCTGACCCGCTTGCCGGTTCAGACGCCCGGGCGGGCAGCGGCGCGGCAGCCGGCAACGGCTCATGCGGGTCGCCCTTGGCATGGGGCATGACCTGCTCGGCCGTGATCACGGGCTGGCCCAGCAGGGGCTTGTCCGGTGGCGGCTGGTTGAAGCGCGGCACTTCGGCCATGGGAAATCCCGCGCGCTGCGACGAGGTCTCGCCCGAGCAGGCGGCCAGCGTCAGCAAAGAGCTTGCGGCGACGCCCAGGGCCAGCCGTCTGGCAAGTGTCGTGGTATGCACAAATTCATGGGGCATGGTTGTTCTCCGGTGGTCTATCTTCCGGCCGACATGCTCCCACGCGCCCAGGGCTGGTGGCGTAGGTCCATGCCGGATTCCCGGTCGCCGACCACCGCAATCCTTGCTCAGGGCTGGCTGCCGCTGGCCTTCCACGATCCGTCGGGCTGCTTGCAGAACCAGAAGCGCCAGTTTTCCGAGGTCTTTTTCAGGCGCACATCGGCCGACAGCAGGCGGCAGCTTCCGGCCGTCCCGGTCTGCACGGTCTGCTGCGGCTGCAAGGCCAACGTCACGCGCTGGTTGGTTCGGTTCGGGCCGCTGGTCCATTCGGTCACGGAGCCGTCGGCGGCCTCGTTGAGCACCTTGGCCACGGCGGCCTTGGCATCGGGCAGGTCCCTGGCGGGAATGCGCGCGGCGATGGTGTCGTTGAGGAAGATCGAAGCCGCAGCGCTGGCGCTGGTGGACACCAGCGAAGCGGCAGCGGCCAGCGATGCGACGGTGATGGCAAAGGTTTTCATGCAATGGGTCCTGGAAAGTGGGCCGACGCCCGCAGCGGGGTGCCGGAAGGAGAGTATCGGGCCATGTTAACGGCTGCAATGGCGCCTGCGGGCGTCGCGCGCCGCCGAAACCAGCGCAAGCTGCGCCACAGTGCTGCCGAGGGCTGCGCAAAACGTTTACAGTCCTTGGCGGATTTCCCCGTCCCTTCCTGCCAGAAACTCCACTGCATGCCACGATCCTCCCGCAATCAGAGCACCCAGCGCTTTGCCATTCCATGGACACTTGTTGCCGGCTTTGGCGCGGCGGCACTGGCCACCCTGGTCATTGCCTTCGTCAATTTCAGGGCGTCTGAGACGCGAGGCCAGGCCGTGGTGGCCATGGACCGCACGACACTGGCCATGCGCCAGCTCAGCCAGCTCAATGCTTCGCTCAAGGACGCTGAGACCGGGCAGCGCGGTTTTCTGCTCACGGGCGACCCGGCCTACCTGCAGCCCTACCAGCAGGCACGCGATGTGCTGATGCAGCAGCTGGAGGCGCTCAAGGCGCGCACTTCCAATGACTCCGACCAGCACCGGCTGCTGGCGCAGATCGAGGAGATATCGGCCCAGAAGCTGCGCGAGCTGCAGGAGACCATAGACCTGCGCAAGTCCGGCGATCTGGACGCCGCCATGGCCCTGGTGCGCCTGGACGTGGGCAAGAACGCCATGGACCGGCTGCGCGAGCTGATCGACGACCTCTACACGCACCAGACAAGGGAGCTGGCCCAGCGTCGCCAGCTGTGGGTGGAGGCATCCACCACCTCGACCTACTATTCCTGGGGCGGCTCCCTCATCCTGCTGGGCCTGATCCTGGCATCGGCCGCGCTGACGGTGCGCGAGTACCGCGTCAAGGCGCGCCAGTCGTGGGTGACGTCCGGTCTTTCCGGCCTGGGGCAGCAGTTGCAGGGAGACCACCGGCTGGAAGACCTGGGCCAGAAGGCGCTGGAGTACCTGGCCAACTATTTGCGTGCCGATGTGGGCGCCGGCTATGTGGTGGACTGCGCCGATGGCGGGTTGCGCCTGTTCGGCGGCTATGCCCTGCCGCGCGAGCGACTGCAGCAAAAGCTGCTGCCCGGCGAGGGGCTGGCGGGCCAGGCGGCCGCGTCGCGCAAGCTGCTGCATGTCAGCGATGTGCCTGCCCAGCATTTGCAGATTTCCTCGGGCACCGGCCAGTCCAGCCCCTTGCAGCTGATGCTGGTGCCCGCCATGGAAAACGGCGAAGTGTTCGCCGTGATCGAACTGGGCTTTCTGCGCCCCGTGGGCGAAGCCGAGCGCAGCCTGCTGGAGCGCGCCTCCGAATCGCTGGCCGTGGCCATTCGCTCGGGCCTGGACCGTTCGCGCCTGGAGACCTTGCTGGAGGAAACGCGCCGCCAGTCGGAAGAGCTGCAAGCCCAGCAGGAAGAGCTGCGCGTGAGCAACGAGGAGCTGGAGCAGCAAAGCCGCATCCTGCAGGAGTCGCAGACCCAGATGGAGCACCAGCAGACCGAGCTGGAGCAGACCAATGCCCACCTGGAAGAGCAGACCCAGCAGCTGGAGTACCAGCGCGAGCAGTTGCTGCGCGCCCAGGGCGCGCTGACCGACAAGGCCCGCGAGCTGGAGCTGGCCAGCCAGTACAAGAGCGAGTTCCTGGCCAATATGAGCCACGAACTGCGCACGCCGCTGAACTCCACCCTGATCCTGGCCAAGCTGCTGGCCGACAACAGGCCGGGCAATCTGCAGGCCGAGCAGATCAAGTACGCGCAGACCATCCACGCCGCAGGCAGCGACCTGCTGGCGCTGATCAACGACATCCTGGACCTGTCCAAGATCGAGGCCGGCCAGGTCACCGTGGTCGCCGAGCCCGTGACCATTGCCACGGCGCTGCAGACGCTGATGGAGCCGCTGCGCCCGATTGCCCGCGAAAAGGGCCTGGAGCTGTCCTGGACCGTGGACCCGGGCGTGCCCGCCACCATGCAGACCGATCCCATGCGGCTGGCCCAGGTGCTCAAGAACCTGTTGTCCAACGCGCTCAAGTTCACGGCCAAGGGCTCGGTGGGCCTGCAGGTGTCCTGCGCGCCCCAGGGCATGCTGTCTTTCGCGGTGCGCGATACCGGCATCGGCATTGCCGAGCAGCAGCAGCAATTCATCTTCGATGCCTTCCGCCAGGCCGATGGCAGCACGCACCGCAAGTTCGGCGGCACGGGCCTGGGCCTGTCGATATCGCGTGATCTGGCGGGGCTGCTGGGCGGCACGCTGACCGTCTCCAGCACGCCTGGCCAGGGCAGCGTTTTCACACTGACCGTGCCCGTGAGCCTGGAGTCGGCCGAGTCCGGCCCGGCCACGGCCACGACTGCCGCACCGCAGCCTCAGCCGCAGGGGCTGCGAGAGGCCTTGGCAGCGTCGTCCGTGCCCGTGCTCGCAACGGCCAACGTTGCGCCCGCCGCACCTGCGTTCGCGCCGCCCATGTCGCCTGCCATGGCACCTGCCGCGTCGGCGGCAACGGACGCCCTGCGCAAGAGGGGTCAGAGCGGGCGCCGCATCCTCGTGATCGAGGATGACCTGCGCTTCGCGGACATCCTGTCGGAGCTGGCACGCGAGATGGATTTCGAGTGCGACGTGGCCAATACGGCGTCCGACGGCCTGTCCATGGCGGCCGACAGTCAGCCCAACGCCATCGTGCTCGATATCAACCTGCCCGATTTCTCGGGCCTGGGCGTGCTGGACCAGCTCAAGCGCAACCCGGCCACGCGTCACATTCCCGTGCACGTGGTCTCGGTCGCGGACTATTCGCAGGAAGCCATGGGGCGGGGTGCCGTCGGCTACGCGCTCAAGCCCGTCAAGCGCGAGGAACTGGTCCACGCCCTGCAGCGGCTGGAGGCCAAGTTCACCCAGGACCTGCGCCGCGTGCTGGTGGTGGAGGATGACGAGCGCCAGCGCGAGAGCGTGCGCCACCTGCTCAGCCGCAGCGATGTGGACATCGTCTGCGCGGGCACGGCGGCGGCCGCGCTGGATCATCTGCGCGGCTCCACATTCGACTGCATGGTGATGGACCTGAACCTGCCTGACATCAGCGGCTACGAGCTGCTGCAGCGCATGACGGACCAGGACGATGTTTCCTTCCCGCCTGTCATCGTCTACACGGGCCGGGCGCTGTCGCGCGATGAAGAGCAGCAGCTGCGGCGCTTTTCCAAGTCCATCATCATCAAGGACGCGCGCTCGCCCGAGCGCCTGCTCGACGAGGTCACGCTGTTCCTGCACCAGGTGGAGTCGGAGCTGTCGGCCGAGCACCGCCAGATGCTGCAGGTCGCGCGCAGCCGCGAGTCTGCGCTGGAAGGGCGCACGGTGCTGGTGGTGGAAGACGATGTGCGCAACGTGTTTGCGCTGTCCAGCATCCTGGAGCCCACGGGCATCCGCGTGGAGATCGCGCGCAACGGGCGCGAGGCGCTGGAGGCGCTGGAGTCTCGCGGCGCGGCGCAGGCCGGTATCGACCTGGTGCTGATGGACATCATGATGCCCGAGATGGATGGCTACACCGCCATGCGCGAGATCCGCAACCGGCCGCAATGGCGCCGCCTGCCCATCATCGCCCTGACCGCCAAGGCCATGAAGGACGACCAGGAGAAATGCCTGGCCGCCGGTGCCAACGACTACATCGCCAAACCGCTGGACGTGGAAAAGCTGCTGTCGCTGGTGCGGGTGTGGATGCCCAAGTAGCAAGGAGGACGCGATGCCTCAGCTGAAAAATAGCCCCCACGCTCCCCTTGCTGCGCAAGGTCCGCTGCCCCCCGAGGGGGCCGCTTTTCATCTTGGGGCGGCCCGGCGATGAAAAAAGCCCGCACCGCCGACATCGAGCAGCGCCTGCTGATCGACGCCATCTACCACCGCTACCACTACGACTTCCGGGGCTATGCCCAGGCCTCGCTCAAGCGGCGCCTGCAGACGGCCCTGGTGCAGTTCGGCTGCCAGACGCTGTCGCAGCTGCAGGACCGCGTATTGCATGATGCAAGCGTGTTCCCGGCGCTGCTGGAATACCTCACGGTCCAGGTCAGCGACATGTTCCGCGACCCGAGCTATTTCCGGGCGCTGCGCACCGAGGTGGTGCCGCTGCTGCGCACCTATCCCTCGCTCAAGGTCTGGGTGGCCGGCTGCAGCGCGGGCGAGGAGGTGTATTCGCTGGCCATCCTGCTGGAGGAGGAGGGCCTGCTGGACCGCACCCTGATCTATGCCACCGACATCAATCCGCATGCGCTGCGCGCGGCCGAGCAGGGCGTGTTCGACATGTCGCGCGTGGCGGCCTTCACCGACAACCATGCGCGCTCGGGCGGGCACAGCTCGCTGTCGCACTACTACACGGCGCGCTACGGCCGCGTGGTCTTCGACAAGGGGCTGCGCGAGCACATGGTGTTCTCCGACCACAGCCTGGCCACCGACAGCGTGTTCGCCGAAATGCACCTGGTGTCTTGCCGCAACGTGCTGATCTATTTCGAGCGCGAGCTGCAGGACCGGGCGCTGGGCCTGTTCCGCGATGCGCTGTGCCATCGCGGATTCCTGGGGCTGGGCTCCAAGGAGTCGCTGCGGTTTTCAGGGCATTCGGAGGCCTTCGAGGACTTCGTGCTCGAGGACCGCATCTACCGCAAGAAGGCCGGGCTGTGATGCCCGTGACCACGAACACACCCGCCTCCGACGCCGCCACAGCCTACGAGGCCATCGTGATCGGCGGCTCGGCCGGCGCGCTCGATGCGCTATCGGTGGTGCTGCCCGCGCTGCCGGCCAGCCTGCGCGCCTCGGTGCTGGTGGTGCTGCACCTGCCGCGCGATCGCCGCAGCCTGCTGGGCCAGCTCTTCGGCCCGCGCTGCGCCGTGCCGGTGCGCGAGGTGCAGGACCAGCAATGGATCGAGCCTGGGTGCCTGTACTTCGCCCCGGCCGACTATCACCTGCTGGTGGACAGCGGCCCCCGGCTGGCGCTGTCGCTGGATGCGCCCTGGCATTTTTCGCGGCCCTCCATCGACGTGCTGTTCGAGTCCGCTGCGGATTGCTATGGCGAGCGGCTGCTGGCGGTGCTGCTGTCCGGCGCCAATGACGACGGCGCGCAGGGCATGGCCAGCGTGCACGCCGCCGGTGGCCTGGCCGTGGTGCAGGCGCCCGAAGGCGCCCGCATGCCCACCATGCCGCTGGCGGCGCTGGCCCGCGTGCCGCAGGCCCAGGCGCTGGCGCCCGAAGGCATTGCCTCCCTCATTGCATCGCTGCACCGCCAGGGAAGGCTTTGAATGTCCAGCCGGCACGCCCCCACAAGACTAAATACCGAGAGAGAATCCATGCCCCATACAGATCGCGTCAAATGCTTGATCGTCGATGACATCGCCGAGAACCTGATCGCCATCGAGGCGCTGCTGCAACGCGACGGCATCGAATTCCTCAAGGCCCAGTCCGGCCCCGAGGCGCTGGAGCTGCTGCTCAACCACAGCGACGTGGCCCTGGCCCTGCTGGATGTGCAGATGCCCGAGATGAACGGTTTCGAGCTGGCCGAGCTGATCCGCGGCAGCGAGCGCACGCGCCATATCCCGCTCATCTTCATGACGGCCGGCTCGCGCGAGCACAACTGGCAGTTCCGTGGCTATGAGAGCGGCGCCGTGGACTTCCTGTACAAGCCCATCGATCCCCACATGCTGACCACCAAGGCCAATGTGTTCTTCGAGCTGCACCAGCGCAAGCAGGCACTGGCCCATCAGCTGCAGGAACGCACCGAGGCGCTGCGCATCAACGAGATGTTCATGGCCGTGCTCAGCCACGACCTGCGCACGCCGCTGCAATCCATCAAGGCCGCCGCCACGTTGCTCACGCGCCAGCCCGATACAGGCAAGGTGGCCAGCATGGCCGAGCGCATGCTCAGCAGCAGCCAGCGCATGTCGCGCATGATCGAGGACCTGCTGGACGTCACCCGCATCCGCCAGGCGGAAGGCCTGCCGCTGTCACCGCGGCCTACCAGCTTGCAAGCGCTGCTGCAGCGCACGCTGCAGGAAGTGGAGACGGGTTTTCCGCAGCGGCGCCTGGACAGCGAGATGCTGGGCAATCTCGATGGCACCTGGGATGGCGAACGCCTGTGCCAGGTGCTCACCAATCTGGTGGGCAACGCCATGCACCATGGCGATCCGGCGCAGCCTGTGCAGGTGACGGCCGATGGCAGGCAGGACCATTGCGTGGTCATCACGGTGCGCAACGGCGGCACCATTCCTGCGGAGCTGATGCCCACTCTGTTCAACCCGTTTCGCGGAGGAGAGCGCAAGCCGGGCCAGCACCAGGGCCTGGGCCTGGGGCTTTTCATCGCGCACCAGATCGTGCGTTCGCACAACGGGCGCATCGATGTGCACTCCGCCGATGGCGTGACCAGCTTCAGGGTGGAGTTGCCGCGCGAGATGGCAGCGGGAGGCTCCAAGGCCGTGCTGTGACGGCGGGAGCCGATGGGCCGGCAGGCCGGTCTCGGGAAAATGGGCTCAGTGGACGGGCCTGGTGTGCAGCGCTTCCTGTATGGAGTCCAGCAGCGTTTCCAGGTCCTCGATCTCGAAGGGCTTGAGCAAGGTCCGCACCTGGGGACCCCAGGCGGCCGGGTAGGGCCCCAGATCGTAGCCGGAGCACAGGATGATCCAGCGCTGCGCATCGGCCTGCAGCAGCTGCCGCGCCAGATCGGTGCCGGACAGGCCCGGCAGACTGACATCGGAGACCACCACGTCGAAAGGCTGGCCCGCATCCAGTTCCAGGGCCTGCTCGGCAGTGGCGCAACTGGTCACGAAACGGGATTCGCTCTCCATCAGCAGGCCAATGGTTTCTCGCAGGTCGGCATTGTCTTCAACGTACAGGATTCGCATATCTCTTTGTTGCAGTGCGTCATGCTGCTATCAAAAAGGCAGCATGGACGAGGGCTGATCATCCACACCCGCCGCCCTCCATCACGTAGGACAGCATGCAAACTTGGTCGACGGTTGCCTTCTGTGCGTGCCAGGCGATGGATTGTGCAATACAAAGGCAAGTCCCACGAACGGCCTGTGCGATCTCAAGTCTGGGCAGTGGGCAGGGGATCCAGCACATGCCTTTGCACGGGCAGGAATTCACCGGCCTGCCGCGAATAGTCCCAGCGCGTGAGCTGCCGGCGCCAGTCCTGGCCTGTGGCGCCATCCCGATGCTCCAGGGTGAACAGGCTGTTGGGCGCATGGGCGCGCAGCCGCACCGAGACCGCGGTGCCCGCCTGCGCTGCCCACAGCCCGGGCAGGGGCTGGACCAGGCCGGGGTCATGCCCATGGCCCGAGAGCACCAGTTGCGCTCCGGCATCGCGCCAGCGGGCCAGGGCCTGCGCGGCGCGGTGAGGACGGTGGCTGCGGTCCTCTTCGTGGGCCGCAGCCAGCGGGTGGTGGCTGACGACGATGCGCCAGTCGGCGGGGCTGGCCTGCTCCAGGCGCTGCGCCACGTGCAGGATCTGCCCGGCCGACAGGCTGCCGCGCTGGTGGCGCCACCAGCGTGTGGTGTCCACGCCGATCACGCAAAAGCCTGGCACGGCGCACCAGGGCTGCAGTTCGGAATCGATCCAGCGCACATAGCGGTCGTGGGCGTGGCCACCCAGCCGTTCCCACCAGGCGAGCAGCGGCAGGTCGTGGTTGCCGGGCACCACCAGTCGCCGGGGCACGGAAAGGCTGTCGAGAAACTCCCGCGCCTGGGCAAATTGCGCGGCCGTGGCGCGCTGGGTCAGGTCGCCGGAGACCACCAGCAGCGTTACCGGCAGCCGGGCCGCCAGTCTGGCCACGGCGGCGCACACGGCCTGATCGTGGGCGCCGAAATGCAGGTCCGACAAATGCATGAGCAAGGCCATGGGCGCTCCTTGTTCCTCACTCGGCGGTCAGGAGGAGGCGGGCTCTGCCGGGGCAGGCACCACCAGCCACAGCGGCTTCTCGCCCAGGCGAAAGCGGATGGGCGGCGCCATCCATTCGCGTTCGCCATCGAAGGCCACCTTCATGCGGCGAGGACGTCGTCCTGCAGGCTCCGCCACCAGCTCGGTACAGGCCAGGCTGGCGACGGCATCGTCCTGGGCCAGCCGTCCCATTACCGCATTCCAGACCAAGCGCGCCGGGGCCTCGCTGGCCTGGGGCAGCAGCAGCACGGCGGCCAGATGCCGGCCATCGGCCACGGCGCGGGCCTCGTCAATCCCCACGCGCTCCAGCTGCAGTGGGTTGTTGCCGACGAACAGGGTGGTGGCCAGGTGCTCCTGCTGCTGCAACGGCGCATCCCGGTCGGGGCGCAGGGCCACGCGCCAGCGGCGCACGCTGCCGCCGCGCAGGATGCTCCAGATGGAGGCGGCAATGGCCACCAGCCGGGTGCGGCCGAAGCGGGTGGACGCGCGTTCGCGTTCGTCGAGCAGGCGGGGGTACAGGCCCAGGCTGGCGTTCACCAGGAAAAGCCGTTCGTTGACCAGGCCCACGTTCACGGCCCGCATCTGGCCGGCCTGCAGCGCCTGGAGAATGTCCTGCACGGCCTGGGCGGGCTCCAGTGACAGCGCCTGCTCGCGGGCGAAGTAGTTGAAGGTGCCCAGCGGCACCACGCCCATGGGCACGCCACGTGACCAGGCAGCCGAGGCCACGGCATTGATGGTGCCGTCACCGCCGGCGGCCACGACCAGGCCGCCGTCCCTGCGTGCACTGTCCACGGCGCTGGCGGCCAACTGCACGATGTCGGCCCTTGCGCCCGGCACATGCCAATGCACGCTGCGCTGCTGCAGCGCCGGCACGCCGGTCAGGCGGGCGCGCAGCTGCTCCAGGTCGGCGCCGGGGCGCAGCGGCACGATCAGGTGGATGGGGCCGGCGGGATCAAGCCTGGGCGGCTGGTTGTCGCAAGATGAGGGCGTCATGGAAGGAAGCGGGCTGGAACAGGCGCCGATTGTTCCGTGGATGGCACCTGCCGGTGCACCGGATCATGCAAGCGGTGCGCGTCAGCCAAAGCCGACAGTCTGCGGGCTGCTGACTGTACCGGCTCACTCGCGCCAGGGGGCGCGGTAGTCCAGCATCTGCGCCAGCGGCACGGGCCGCTCGAACAGATAGCCCTGCGCATGCTCGCAGCCGAGCTCGTGCAGCAGCTGCGCCTGGGCCTGTTCTTCCACACCTTCGGCGACCACCTTGACGCCAAAGCCCTGGGCAATGCGCAGCACGGCGGTCACGATGGCCTTGTCGGACTCGGAAACCGGCAGCTGGCCCACAAAGCTCTGGTCGATCTTGATGCAGTCAAAGCGCAGGCGGCTCAGGTAGGCCAGGGACGAGTAGCCGGTGCCGAAGTCGTCGATGGCGATCTTCACGCCCAGCGCGCGGATGGCGGCAATGCGCTGCAGCGTGGCGTCGCTGTCGTCCAGCAGCATGGACTCCGTCAGCTCCAGGGTCAGCACCCGGGCGGGCAGGCCGCTGGTGGCCAGCGCCTGCTCCAGCGTGCAGGCGAAGTCGGACTGAATCAGCTCGCGTGCCGACATGTTGACGTGCAGCTCGAAGTCGGCCGGCAGGTGTGCAAGGTGCAGGGCAATATCGTGCGCCGCCGTGCGCAGCACCCATTCGCCGACGCTCAGGATCAGGTCCGACTCCTCGGCCACCGGGATGAACACGCCCGGCGGCACCCTGCCGCGCGTCGGGCTTTCCCAGCGCACCAGGGCCTCGGCACCCACCATGCGGCCCGTGGCCAGATCCACCACGGGCTGGTAGAAAACGCGCAGTTCGTTGCGCTCCAGCGCCTGGCGCAATTCCATGGCCAATTGGGTGCGGCCCAGCATTTTCTGCGCCAGGCTGGGCTCGAACAGCAGGAAGGGGTGCGAGCCGCGCTGCGCCTCACCCAGCGCAATGCTGGCGTTGCGCAGCCACTCGGGCAGCGCGCCCGGCAGCAGCTCGCCGCTGACGGCGCCCGCGCAGGCGCGCAGCACGATGTCGTCCTTGCCCACGGAAAATGGCTGGTCGAAGATCTCCAGCAGATGGCGGCATTTGTCCTGTACCTGCAGCGGCGTGCAGTCGTGCAGCCACAGCACGGCGAATTCATTGCTGGCCGTGCGCGCCAGCAGGGCCGGAAATTGCAGATGGTGGTTGAGCAGCCGCTCGGCCACGGCCCGCAGCAACTGCTCGCCCGTGCCATGGCCCACATCGTCGCGCACGCTGCGGAAGTTCTGCAGCTCCAGCAGGCACAGCGCGGCAGGGACGGGCGCGCCGGCGTTGGCGGCCGCGTCGGCCTGCTCGATCAGGCCGGCGCGCGTGAGCAGCTGCGTCAGGCTGTCGTACTGCAGCAGGGTGCGCATGTGCTCGAAGGATTCCTGCAGCCGCTGCGCCATGTTGTGGAATGCCGAGACCAGGGACGAGGTTTCCACCACGGACGTGTCCGGCAGCGCCTTCACCGCGCTCCAGTCACCCTGGGCCAGGCGGTTGGCCGCGTCGGCCGTCACGGCCAGGGGGCGCAGCGCCCTGCGCAGGCACCACAGGCCCAGCGCCAGCCCCAGCAAGGCCAGGCCGAAAGCCAGGAAAAGGGTCTGGCGGCTGTCCTCCCGCATGCTGCTGACCAGATCGGACTCGGGCTGCAGCACCAGGATCCGCCAGTCGATGCCGCGCACATCGTGGAAGGGGGTGACCTGCCCGTGGTAGATCTGGCCCTGCTCCGTGAAGCTCAGGTTGATGACACGGTCAGGGCCTGTCCCGGCTGGCGTCGAGCCCTCGCGCGCATGCCCGGGCAGATGCTCGGGAAGCCGGGCTGCCAGCGAGCGCAGCGCCAGGTCGGGGCTTTCGGACAGGCGCAGGCGCACGGGCGGGTCATAGGGGCCTTCGCGGCGTTTCAGCACCGACAGCTCGGAGGAGTGCGCCACCATGTAGCCCTGCGCATCGACCACGGCGATATGGCCATTGCCGCGCAGGGGCTCGTCGCGCAGAAAGCGGTTCATGCTGCTCAGCCGCACATCGGCGGCCAGCACGCCGGCCAACTGGCCGGACACACGCACCGCAGTGGCTGCGGAAATCGTGGCATCACCCCGGTCCCCCGTCACCGTGTAGATGGGCGACCAGTGCGGGCCGTCTTCGCGAATGGCGGGCTGGTACCAGGGACGCACGCGGGGGTCGTAGCCGGCAAGGCTGGACATGGGCGGGCCCGGCTGCAGTCCCTCGAAAATCTGCAAGGTTCCCTGAGTGCTGCGGTCCTGAAGAATCAGGCGGTAGTGGCCATCGGGCTCCAGCCGCACCCCCGTGTATTCGCCTTGCACGCCTCCAAAGCTCAACAGGCTGATCTGGTGGTGCTGGGCATAGAGCTCGGTGAATGAGCGTGTCAGATAGCCATAGATGGGCCGCAGGTCTCCGGGGGTGTAAAGCGCCTGCCGAGCCACGGTCTCGGCCAGGGCCTGCTGCACGCGCAGCGGAGTCTCCAGATAGTCGGCCAATTGGTGGCGCGTGGTGGTGGACAGGGAGTCGAGCAGCCGCAGACTTTCGCGATTGATGAGCTGGTCCACCTGGCGCTGCTGCCAAGCCGCCAATAGCCCGGCCGTGACCACAAACACCGCAATGAAGGGGGCCGTGACTGCCGTGCGAAGTGAGAGCCGAAAGGCGGGCATGCAGAGGTTTCCGTAGCGTGCGCCGGGCAGCCAAGGGCCGGGTCTGCCTGCGACAGCGGCCATTGTGCAGTGCCTCGGCAGACTTTCGCGGCAGCGGTCGCCCCCTGTGCAGGAGCTCTCCCGTGTGTGATAGGAAAAATTGTCGATAAATGATTTTCAGTAGAAAAAATGAATAATGAACGGTCATTTGCAGCAACGCAAAGGCATGGTCAGTGCGTCTGCAATGCCTTCCATTGCGGCACTCCTTTTACATATCCGTTTACAAATTGATCTTCATTACATGTAGACATCACATGTAATGGTCGCTATGGTATCCGCATGGAACAAAAGACATCAGCCCACTACCAGCGTCTGCACCGGCAACGGCTGCGCGAGCAGGGGCTGGTGAAAAAGGAGGTCTGGATTCTTCCAGAGTACGGTGCTGCATTGCAGCAATTGGAAAAGCAAATGCGCGTGTCCGGCTTGCAACCGGATTCAATGGTTCTCATCCACAAGGAGGGCAGCATGGACAACAGCAGACAGGCATATCGGGATATTCACGCCTTGGCGGGCGATCTGCAGCAATCAACGCTGGTGCAGGGCGGCCGGCTCCATATCGAGGTGCTTGAAGGCGCGGACGCCAGTCTGCTCATCAGCCTGCCCGAATTCGGCGATCTGCCGGTCCACGTGGCCCTGTCGGGCGACCAGCTCGTGGTGGAGGCCTTTCTCTGGCCCGCCGACCAGGTGCACGACCGCGCCGGCCTCAACGAGCAGATGCTGCGCCTGCAAAAGCTGTTTCCCTTCACCACCATGGCGCTGGAACCCCAGGCCCATGGCGGCGAGGGCTATGTGATGTTCGCCGCCCTGCATGCCAGCAGCAGCGAGGGCGACATCATTGCCGAAATCCTCACCCTGGCCGACAGCGTCATCCAGGCCACCGAGGCGCTGGCCCACTATCTGACCCCTGCGCCGGTGCCCGCGCCAGTGCAGGCCTGAAGCCTGCCCGTTGAAGACACTGAGCCCCAAGGAGATCATCATGACCATCTGGAACAAGCTGGTGACCGCGTTGCGCGGCGCAGCGCACGAGGCCGGCGAGGCGGTGACAGACAGCCAGGCCCTGCGCATCCTGGACCAGGAAATCCGCGATGCCGACAGCGACCTGAACAAGTCCAAGGAAGCGCTGGCCGACATCATGGCCAAGCAAAAGCTGGCGGCCGGCAAGCTCAAGCAGACCCAGGAACGCATTGCCGAGTACGAGGGCTATGCCGTCAAGGCGCTGGACACCAGTGACGAGGCGCTGGCGCTGGAAGTGGCCGGCAAGGTCTCCGTGCTGGAGACGCAGCGCGACGAGGAGCAATCCCAACTGGATGCCTACACGCAAAGCGTGGAGCAGCTGCGCGTGGCCATACAGACGGCGCAAACGCATATCAAGCGCCTCAAGCAGCAGGCCGACACCGTCAAGGCCACGGAAAGCGTGCAGCGCGCCCAGGCCACGGTGGCCGGCCGCTACGCAGGCTCGCAGACGCGCGTGCAAAGCGCGCTGGATTCTCTGGAGCGCATCAAGCAAAAGCAGGCCGAGCGCGGTGCGCGCATGGAAAGCGCGGCCGAGCTGGCGCGCGACAGCAGCGAAGACGCGCTGGATGCCAAGCTGCGTGCCGCCGGCATCACGCCCCAGGCGGGCAATGCGCAATCGGTGCTGGAACGCCTGAAGGCGCAGCGCGCAGCCGCTGGCGGAAAAAGCGCTTGATGCGCGGCCGTGGTCCGGGCAGGCCGCTTCGTGCCCGCCGTCCTGGCTGCCGGGTTTGAAGGGAGGAGATAAAACATGTCTGCATTCCTGCAATACGCGTTCGGCTTTCCGACCTTCATCTTCGGCGCCTTGCTGCTGTTCATGCTGCTGTACTGGCTGATCGCCATGCTGGGCCTGCTGGAGGTGGACTCGCTGGACCACTGGGTGCTGTTCGACGGCAGCGACCATGCGCACGGCGTGGAGCACTCGGCCAGCGCGCTGGCCGGGCTGCTGCTCAAGGTGGGCCTGGGCGGCATTCCGCTCACGGTCATCCTCACCGCGCTGTTCCTGCTGTCCTGGCTGGCTTCCTATGTGCTGTGCCATTTCGTGCCCATGCCCCAGGGCTGGACCCTGGTGAACCTGCTGACCGGCACCTTGGTGGCCGTGGCGGCTGCCGTGCTGGGCTTTGCCGCCACGGTGCTGGTGCTGCGCCCGCTGCGGGGCATCGTCAACAAGGTGGCGCCTGCAGAGGAGCCCAAGGTGCTGCTGGGCCGCACCGGCCTGGTGCGCAGCGCCGTAGTGGACGGCACGCAGGGCTACGGCAGCGTGGAGGACGGCGGCGCCGGCCTGAACGTGCAGATGCGCTCGCCCGAGCGCGCACTGGGCCGGGGCACCGAGATCGTGCTCATCGAGCACCTGCCCGAGCACAACGCCTGGCGCGTGGTCAGCAAGGCCGAGTTCGACGGCACCGAGCTGCCGCGCTAGCTTCAGGAATTTCCAGGAATTCCTTTCTATTCGTTCCCATTGATTCCCATTGGCCCGGGCGCCCGTGCGGCGGGCGCGGCCTTTGCGTTTTCAGCGTTTTCACAGATAGCAATTCACAGGGGAGATTCGCATGAACATGAGCAATATGGAGTGGTACATCGTCGCCGGGGTGGTGATCGGTTCCGTCTTCGTCGTCATCCTCGGGCTGTTCGCCCTGGTCAAGGCCTTCTACATCAAGGTCCCGCAGGGCACGGCGCTGATCATCAACGACACCACCTCGCAGCCCAAGGTCAAGTTCACGGGCGGCCTGGTGCTGCCGGTGATCCACAAGAAGGAATTCATGCAGATCTCGCTGCTGACGCTGGAGATCGACCGGCGCGGCAAGGAAGGCCTGATCTGCCGCGACAACATGCGCGCCGACATCACCGTGGCCTTCTACCTGCGGGTCAATGAAACGGCCGAGGACGTGCTCAAGGTGGCCAAGGCCATCGGCGTGGACCGGGCCTCGGACAAGACGGCCGTCAACGACCTGTTCAACGCCAAGTTCTCCGAGGCGCTCAAGACCGTGGGCAAGCAGATCGAGTTCGTGAAGCTGTTCGAGAACCGCCAGGATTTCCGCGACCAGATCATCCATGTCATCGGCAACGACCTCAACGGCTATGTGCTGGAGGACGTGGCCATCGACTATCTGGAACAGACTCCCAAGTCCTCGCTGGACCCCAACAACATCCTGGATGCCGAAGGCATCCGCAAGATCACCGAGCTGACGGCCAACCAGAACATCGTCACCAACGAGCTCGAGCGCAACTCCGACCTGGCCATCACCAAGAAGAACGTGGAGACCAAGGAAGCCATGCTGGCGCTGGAGCGCCAGCAGGCCGACGCCGAGGCCCGCCAAAAGCGCGAGATCGCCACCATCCAGGCGCGCGAGCAGGCCGAGACCCAGAAGGTGCAGGAAGAAGAGCGCCTGAAGGCCGAGCAGGCCCGCATCCAGACCCAGGAGCAGCTGGACATCCGCGAGGAAAATCGCCAGCGCGAAGTGGCCGTGGCCCAGCAAAACCGTGAGCGTGCGGTGGTGATCGAGGTCGAGAAGGTCACGCGCGCCAAGGAGCTGGAGATCGTGGCCCGCCAGCGCGAGGTGGAGCTGCAGCGCATCGAGAAGGAAAAGGCCATCGAGGTCGAGAAGGCCAACATCGCCAACGTGGTGCGCGAGCGCGTGGTGGTGGAAAAGTCCGTGGCCCAGGAAGAGGAACGCATCAAGGAAGTGCGCGTGGTCTCCGAGGCCGAGCGCATGAAGCAGGTCACCGTGCTGACTGCCCAGGCCCAGGCCGAGGAAGACCTGGTGCGCCAGGTCAAGAAGGCGGAGGCCGAAGAGGCCGCCTCGCGCCACAAGGCCGTGGAAGTCACGACCATGGCCCAGGCCGAGCTGGAGGCGGCCAGCAAGACCGCCGAGGCCAAGAAGAAGCTGGCCGAGGCCATCGAGGTCGAGCGCGCCGCGCCCGGCCTGGCCGATGCCAAGGTGCGCGAAGTCACGGCCGCCGCCCTGGAAAAAGAAGGCCTGGCGCAGGCCAGGGTGATCGCCGAGAAGATGATGGCCGAGGCCAAGGGCCAGCAGGAAAAGGGCCTGGCCGAGGCACGCGTCATCGAGGCCACGGCCGACGCCAACGAAAAGCAGGGCCTGGCCGATGCCAAGGTGCTGGAAGAACGCCTGCTGGCCCAGGCGCGCGGCGAGGCCCAGGTGGGCGCGACCAAGGCCTTGGTCACCCGCGACGTGGGCA
Source organism: Delftia sp. PX-1 (assembly GCF_055797465.1). NCBI lineage: Bacteria > Pseudomonadati > Pseudomonadota > Betaproteobacteria > Burkholderiales > Comamonadaceae > Delftia > Delftia sp. PX-1. Next base: position 3,889,526 of record NZ_CP184763.1, on the reverse strand, counting down.
CGTCCGAGGCCGATGTGCTGCGCGACAAGCTCTTCGCCGAGGCCAAGGGCCTGACCGAGAAGTTCACCGCGCTGGCCTCGCTGTCCGACCAGGCGCGCTCGCATGAGGAGTTCCGCATGCAGCTGGAGAAGAACTTCGAGCAGGCGCTGGCCGCCATCGAAGCCAACAAGAGCGTGGCCAAGGACCAGTCCGAGGTGCTGTCGGCCGCGCTCAGCAAGGCCAACATCGACATCGTGGGGGGCGAGGGCGCCTTCTTCGACAACTTCGCCAAGGCGCTGTCCGTGGGCAAGGCCGTGGAAGGCGTGGCGGGCAAGAGCCCCATCGTGCAGGACCTGATCGGCAAGTTCCTCAGCGGCAAGGGCGGCGCATCGCTGCTCAACGCGCTGGGCGACGGCAAGGGCCTGCCGCCCACGCAGAGGGTCGACTGAACGGTCGATTCAACGGCCGACTGAACGGGGCGGCCGCCCGGCCGCTCCCTCCGCCGGCTGCCCAGCCTCCCGCATCCGCCTTCGTCTTCGCCTGCCTGCCCGCCCGTCTGCCGGCCGGCGGGGAAAGGCGTGAATGGTCCCTGACACGCGAAAGCCCGTGACGCCCATGTCCCAACCGTCCCCATCGTCCACACCGTCCTCACCGCCCCTCTCCCCCGACACTGCCGCCTCCGCCGTGGACCAGGCAGTCGCCAGCGGCGGCTCCTACGAAGTGCTGGCCAAGCGCCTGGACGGCCAGGGGCAGGCGCTGGAGGCGCTGGTGCGCCAGCTCAACGAGGAGCGGCTGGAGGAATTCGGCCGCAGCCAGATGGAAGTCATCGGGCGCATGCGCGTGCGCACCGAGAACAACTGCCTGGGCCGCGACATCGCCCAGGTCGGCGGCTACCTGCTGTTCGGCTACAACGTCTTCATGGGCCTGAAGCAGTCCACGCGCGTGGAAGACGTGTTCGGCCTGTATCGCCTGCACGAGGGAGAGCAGGGCTACGAGGTCACTCCCGTGGACCTCAAGGACAGTTTCCTGGGCATACAGAGCTTCGTGCAGGACTTCCAGGAGCTGTACGCCTACTACAAGAACACGCGGCTGATGCAGCTGGCCGTGCGCGACGGCAAGCTGCTGGCGAGCTTCCAGATCGGCGAGCGCCTGTCCGATGTGCGCGTGTTCCGCTGGTCCGTGCCCGTGGACGGCCAGCCCATACGCTACATAGACAACCGCGGCGAGCGCGACATCGAACTGCCTGCGCCCCATGACTTCGAATGGCAGCGCGCCGGGCGCGAGCAACTCGTGCAGGGGCGCCACCCGCACATCAACGTGCTGGACAAGGTCTTCGTCGAGACCCTGGGCGGCACGCTGACCATCAAGGTCGAGAACAACACCAACGACGGACTGGGCATCTACAGCGAGCCCGTGCAGGAGAAGAACCAGTCGCTGGACGACGCCGTGTTCGAGTACGCGGCCGTCGGCAGCCTGATCCTGCTGAAGATCCTGCCCTACCGCGAAGAGCAGTGGCGCTACCTGATCTTCAACACCGTCTCCCGCCAGGTGCTGCGCATGGATGCCATCGGCGCGGCCTGCATCCAGCTGCCGCAGGACCACGGCATCATCTTCCCGGGCGGCTACTACCTGCAAAGCGGGGAGAACCGCTCGTTCGAGCAGAACATGCAGGGCATGCGCTACCGGCGCAGCATCCGATCGCCCAACGGCGAGGACGTGCTCTACGTGTTCTACGAGCCCGAGAGCGGGCGCATGGCGCTGTTCAAGTACAACCTGATCGAGCGCGCCCTGCAGCCGCCCATCATCGGCCACGGCCATGCGCGCATGGACGACGGGCGCATCGTCATCTTCGCGGCCGAGAGCAACGAAGCCTCGCGCGTGCACCCCATGCAGGTCTGGCGCACGCCCTTCGCCTCGGACGACTACGCGGCGCGCCAGCCGCAGCGCGACAGCTTCCTGGGCCGCATAGGCAATGCCGAGCTGGTCAGCGGCATCTCGGACCTGTACAGCGTGCGCAAGGAAATCGCGGCCACCGAGGTCTCGCTGCCGCGCTACGAGCGCCTGATCGACGCCGCGCGCCGCCTGTTCGAGCGCTACCACTGGCTGGGCGCGCCGCAGCTCAAGGGGGTGCACGAAACCCTGCTGGGCATCGTCGCCACGGGTGATGCGGTCATCGACGAGTACGAAAAGGTCGAGAGCATCCGCAATGCCTCGGCCAAGGCCATGGGCGAGGTGTCCGGCCGCCATGGCCGGTTGCTCAAGCAATTGCGCCTGGCGGACTGGAAGGGCATTGGCGAATACGTGGATGCGATCACCCAGCTGGGCCAGCTGCGCGGCCAGCTCATGGCCACGCGCGACCTGCGCTATGTGGACCAGGCCGCCATCGACACCATGGTGCAGGGCGTCAACGAGGCCCAGGCCGATGTCTCCCAGCGCACGGCCGCCTTCATTGCCACCGACGAGGCCATGCAGCCCTATGCCGAGCAGCTGCAGGCGCTGGACCAGGCTGCGCAGGCGGCAGCCACGGTGGCCCAGATCAACGAGCCGCTGGCGCGCATGGCCGACATGGCGGCCGCGCTGGACATGCTGTCCGAGCTGATGGGCAGCCTGTCCATCGACGACGCCACGCAGCGCACCCAGGTGGTGGACCGCATCTCGGCCGTCTATGCGCGCCTGAACCAGGTGCGTGCACGCGCCGAGCAGCGCAGGTCTGGCCTGGGCGGCGCCGAGAACGTGGCCCAGTTCGCGGCCCAGCTGGCGCTGTTCTCGCAAAGCATCGTCAGCGCCCTGGGCCTGGCGCAGACGCCCGAGAAATGCGACGAGCAGCTGGCGCGGCTGCTGGTGCAGCTGGAGGAAATCGAAAGCCGCTTCGGCGAGCACGAGCAGTTCCTTGGCGACATCATGGCCAAGCGCGAGGAGGTGCTGGAGAGCTTCGAGGCGCGCCGCCAGTCGCTGCAGGACGAGCGCCAGCGCAAGGCGCAGGGCGTGCTGGACGCGGCCCTGCGCATCGTGCAGAGCCTGCCCAAGCGCACCGAGAAACTGGCCAGTGCCGACGCGCTGCATGCGTTCTTTGCAGGCGATCCGCTGATCGGCAAGCTCAAGGAGCTGTCCCAGCGCCTGCGAGAGCAGCTGCACGACCCGGTCAAGGCCGACGATATCGACGGCCGCGTCAAGAACCTGCGCGACCAGGCGTTTCGCGCGCTGCAGGACCGCAGCGAGCTGTACGAAGGCGGCGGCGCCATCATCCGCCTGGGCCGCCACCGCTTCAGCGTGGGCAACCAGGAACTGGATCTGACCCTGCTGCCGCGCAACGGCGCTTTGTTCCTGCACCTGGTCGGCACCGAGTATTTCGAGCCCGTGGACAACCCCGAGCTGGCCGCTTTGCAGGCCTACTGGGATGCCTCCACGCCGGCCGAATCGGCAGACTTCTATCGCGGTGAATACCTGGCCCTGGAAGTGGTGCAGGCCGCACGCCAGCGCCGCGACGGCTGGAGCGAGGCCCGGCTGGCCCAGTTGCTGCCCGACGAGGCGGCGCTGACCCAGGCCATCCGCGAATTCTCCGCGCCGCGCTACCGCGAAGGCTATGAGCGCGGTATCCACGACCATGATGCGGCCCGCATCCTGCAGGTGCTGCTGCCCCTGCGCGATGCCGCCGGCGTGCTGCGCTTTGCGCCCGACGCCCGTGCGCTGGCCCTGCTGTTCTGGAGCGCACAGGCCCAGGTGCAGCAGCCGCAGCTGGCTGCCGCCATGGCGCAGTGGCCGCTGCGCGCCCAGCAGGCCCAGGCCATGCAGCAGATGTTCGGCAGCGAGGCCGAGCAGCTGAGCCTGCGCGCCGACATTGCCGAGCGCCTGCGCGCCTATGCCGACGAGCGGGGCCTGCTGCGCGACCTGCTGCCAGGACAGGCGGCGCCCGCAGACAGCGATATCGACAGCCTCATCCACGGCGCCGCCGACTACCTGCAGGCCGAGCTGGCGCAAAAGGCCGTGCGCTTTTCCTTCTCCAGCTACAGCCAGTCGGCCATTGCCGCACTGCAGGCCGCCGTGCAGCAGCAGGCCCAGCCGCTGCAGCGCTGGGAGGAAATGCAGGCCTACTGGCAGGGCGAGGATCGGCACGACAAGCCTTTGGCGCCGCTGGACCAGCGCTGGCGCAGCGCGCTGCACTGGCTGCAGACCGCCTGCCGCGCGCTGGACGACGGGCAAGGGCAGGCCTGGCTGGCCTATTGCGGCGAAGCCGCCGCCTGGCTGTGCTGCGCCGGCCCACTGCCCTGCAAGGTCAGCAATGTGGACCTGCGCCATGAAGTGCCGGGCCTGCTGGGCCAGCATCCGCGCATTGCGGACGGCCGCATGTGGCTGCAGATCGACGACCTGGGCCAGCGCGCCGCGCGCCATTTCCGCAGCTTTGTCCCCGAATTCGGCCGCTACCAGGCGCTGCGCCAGCAGCTGCTGCAGGACTGGCGCTCGCGCGTGCGGGTGGACGAATTCAAGGCCCGGCCGCTGTCGTCCTTTGTGCGCAACCGGCTCATCAACGAGATCTACCTGCCCGTGATCGGCGACAACCTGGCCAAGCAGATCGGCGTGGCTGGCGAGAACAAGCGCACCGACCAGATGGGGCTGCTGATGATGATCTCGCCGCCCGGCTACGGCAAGACCACGCTGATGGAGTACGTGGCCAACCGCCTGGGCCTGATCTTCATGAAGATCAACGGCCCGGCGCTGGGCCACTCCGTGCGCTCGCTGGACCCGGCCCAGGCGCCGGACGCCACGGCGGCCAAGGAGCTGGAAAAGCTCAACCTGGCGCTGGAGATGGCTAACAACGTGATGCTGTACATCGACGACATACAGCACACGCACCCCGAGTTCCTGCAGAAATTCATCTCGCTGTCGGACGGCACGCGCCGCATCGAGGGCGTGTGGAAGGGCCAGACCCGCACCCACGACATGCGCGGCAAGCGCTTTTGCGTGGTCATGTCGGGCAATCCGTACACCGAGTCGGGCGAGGTCTTCAAGATCCCCGACATGCTGGCCAACCGTGCCGACATCTACAACCTGGGCGATGTGCTGGGCGGCATGCAGGAGGTGTTCAAGCTCAGCTATATCGAAAACAGCATGACCTCGAACGCCGTGCTGGCGCCGATGGCCACGCGCAGCCTGCAGGACCTGTACCTGCTGCTGGACAAGGCGCAGGGCAGGGATGTCTCGGGCAACGCGCTGTCGCACGACTATTCATCGGCCGAGTTGCGCGAGATCGAGGCCGTGCTGGCCCGCATGGTGCAGGTGCGCGAGCTGGTGTTCAAGGTCAACCAGCAGTACATCCAGAGCGCCGCGCAGGACGACGGCTACCGCACCGAGCCGGCCTTCAGGCTGCAGGGCAGCTACCGCAACATGAACAAGCTGGCCGAAAAAATCACCCCGGTGATGAACGACCAGGAAATGCAGCAGATGCTGGCCGACCACTACCAGGGCGAAGCGCAGATGCTGACCACGGGCGCCGAGGAGAACCTGCTCAAGCTCGCCGAGCTGCGCGGGCAGATGAGCGACGAGGACAGCGCCCGCTGGCAGCAGATACGCCAGCAGTTCCTGCGCCGCCAGGCCGCAGGCGGCGCCAATGCCGACGCCGCCACGCGCGTGACGGCGCAGCTGGTCGACCTGGTCGCCGCCACGCGCGAGGTGGCCCAGTCGGTGGCCCAGCCCCAGCAGCAGGCGATGCAGGAAGGCGCCGCCGAACAGTCCCAGCTCCTGCAAGCGCTGCAGGCACTGCTGGCCCGGCTGCTGCAGACGCAAAGCGCCGCAGGCGACTCGCTGCACGGCATACGCGAGCTGATGGCGCAAAGGGCGGCCAGCGAGCCCGCCAGCACCCAGGCCGGCACCCCGTCAGAGGTGCAGGCCGCCCAGGACCGTCAGGCCCTGGTTCACATGCTGGGCCAACTGCTGACCCGGTCGCTGGCCCAGTCCCTGGAACCCGTGGTCACGCACCTGGACCAGGCCCGCCGACAGCAGCTGGGCCTGCACCGCGTGCTGATGCAGGTGGCCACGCGCATGCAGGAGCAGATCGACGCCCAGCGCGCGGGCCGTCCCGTGCCGGCTGCGGGCGCCATACGCTCCGAGGAAATCGACAAGGCCTTCGAGCGCATGCAGCGCGGCGACATGCCGCCTGCGGCCTAGGCGCAGCGCCGGGGCCGGGGCCGGGGGCCCTCGCACGTCTGCATGCGCTGATCCGTCATCGGACAACCCGATGTCCCGGACGTTGGACCATCACCTACAACCCGGGGCGCGTCCCGAACCGATGCTTGGAGTGGCGTGTTCGCAGCAGTGTGCACGCCCCACGAACGAGCCAACACGATGGACGCCCCATGGAACACAACCCCCAGCTTTCCGTTTCGCGCAGGGAACTGCTGATTGCAGGTGCCTCCACGGCTGCGGCAACGGCCGTGCCCCGATCGGCCGGCGCGCAAGTGCAGCCTCCCTCCATCCCCGAAGGGGTCCAGCTGCCCGTCACCCTGCAGGTGAACGGCCAGGAACACCGCCTGGACCTGGACACCCGCACCACGCTGCTCGACGCCCTGCGCGAGCATCTGCACCTGACCGGCACCAAGAAAGGCTGCGACCATGGCCAGTGCGGGGCCTGCACGGTGCTGGTGAATGGCCGGCGCGTGGTGTCCTGCCTGAGCCTGGCCGTGATGAACCAGGGCGCCGCCGTGACCACTATCGAAGGCCTGGGCACGCCGCAATCCCCGCACGCCATGCAGGCCGCCTTCGTGCGGCACGACGGTTTCCAGTGCGGCTACTGCACGCCGGGGCAGATCTGCTCTGCCGTGGGCATGCTCGACGAGATCCGGCAAGGCATGCCCAGCCATGCCAGCGAAGACATCGTGGCCCAGCCCCTGGTGTCGGCCCATGAACTGCGTGAACGCATGAGCGGCAACCTGTGCCGCTGCGGGGCGTATTCCAACATCGTCGATGCCATCACCGAAGTGGCGGGGGAGGGGCGGACATGATTGCCTTCACCTACGAACGCGTCCAATCCCCCGCGCAGGCTGCCGCCGCCGTGGCGGCCCGGCCGGGCGCCCGCTTCATCGCCGGGGGCACGAATCTGCTGGACCTGATGAAGCTGCAGATAGAAACCCCCGTGCATCTGGTCGATGTCAACGGCACCGGCATGGACACCGTGGAGCCCACCGCGCAAGGCGGCTTGCGCATAGGCGCGCTGGTGCGCAACAGCGACCTGGCTGCCCATGCGCGCGTGCGGCGCGACTACGGCGTGCTGACCCGCGCCCTGGTGGCCGGTGCCTCGGGCCAACTGCGCAACATGGCGACCACGGGCGGCAATCTGCTGCAGCGCACGCGCTGCCCGTATTTCTACGACACCAATATGCCGTGCAACAAGCGCGTGCCGGGCAGCGGCTGTTCGGCCATTGCCGGCGTGAGCCGCCAGCATGCGGTGATCGGCGGCAGCGAGGCCTGCATTGCCACCCACCCCAGCGACATGGCCGTGGCGCTGCGCGCGCTGGACGCCACGGTGGAAACCATCCAGGCCGACGGCAAGGCCCGCGTTATCCCCATTGCCGACTTCCACCGGCTGCCCGGCAGCACGCCGCATGTAGAGACGGCCTTGCAGGCCGGCGAACTGATCACCTCCGTCACCCTGCCGCCGCCGCCAGGCGGCACGCACATCTATCACAAGGTGCGTGACCGCGCCTCCTATGCCTTTGCGCTGGTGTCGGTGGCCGCCATCGTGCAGCGCGACGGCAGCGGGCGCGTGGCCCTGGGCGGCGTGGCGCACAAGCCCTGGCGAGTGGAGGCGGCCGAAGCGTTGATGCCGCAGGGCGCCAAGGCCGTTGCCGACCGCCTGCTGGCGGGCGCCCGGCCCACGCAGGAGAACGCCTTCAAACTCACGCTGGCCGAACGCACGCTCGCCGCCGTGCTGCATCAGGCAAGGAACTGACGCCATGAAATTCGACACTCCCGCAACGGTCAACCCAATTGACCAGCTCAAGATCATCGGCCAGCCGATGAACCGCATCGACGGCCTGCTCAAGACCACCGGCACGGCGCCGTATGCCTATGAACGGCATGACGTGGTCCAGCACCCGGCCTATGGCTATGTGGTGGGCTCGGCCATCGCCAAGGGCCGCATCCGCAGCATCGGGCTGGCGCAGGCAAGCCGCGCGCCCGGCGTGCTCGCCATCGTCACGGCACAGACCGCTGGCAAGCTGGGCCAGGGCAAGATGAACACCGCGCCGCTGCTGGCAGGCCCCCAGGTGACCCACTACCACCAGGCCGTGGCCCTGGTGGTGGCGGAAACCTTCGAGCAGGCGCGCGCTGCCGCGCAATTGGTCCGTGTGGACTACGAGCCCGTGGCTGGCGCCTATGACTTGGCCAAGGCCAGGGACTCCGCCGTGCCACCCGACAGCATCAATGGCGATGCGCCGGACACGGCCATTGGCGATTTCGACGGCGCCTTCGCTTCGGCCCCCGTGAAGGTGGACGCCACATACACCACGCCAGACCAGTCGCACGCCATGATGGAGCCCCATGCCACGCTGGCCGCATGGAAGGGCGACCAGCTCACGGTATGGACCTCGAACCAGATGATTGCCTGGGGGCAGGGCGAGCTGGCAAAGACGCTGGGCATTCCCAAGGACAAGGTGCGCCTGGTCTCGCCATTCATTGGCGGCGGTTTTGGCGGCAAGCTGTTCCTGCGGGCCGATGCACTGCTGGCCGCATTGGGCGCCCGCGCGGCAGGCCGGCCCGTCAAGGTCGCACTGCAGCGCCCGCTGATGGCCAACAACACCACGCACCGCCCGGCCACCATCCAGCGTGTGCGCATCGCGGCAGGGCAGGACGGCAGGATCACCGCCATCGGCCACGAAAGCTGGTCGGGCGACCAGCCCGGAGGATCGGCGGACGGTGCCGTGGACCAGACCCGCCGCATGTATGCCGGCACCCATCGCATGACTGCCACCCGCCTGGCCGTGCTGGACCTGCCCGAGGCCAATGCCATGCGCGCCCCCGGCGAAGCCACGGGCCACATGGCGCTGGAGGTTGCCATGGACGAGCTGGCGGAAAAGCTCGGCATCGATCCCGTGGAGCTGCGCATCCGCAACGACACCCAGGTGGTGCCGGACAGCGGCAAGAAGCCGCAACCCGAGGCGAAGGAGGGCACCCCTGCCCAGGAGCACAAGCCGTTTTCCCGCCGTGAGTTCGTGCAGTGCCTGCGCACGGGCGCCGAGCGCTTCGGATGGAGCCAGCGCAATCCCCAGCCGGCCCAACGACGCGAAGGGCGCTGGCTGATCGGCCTGGGCATGGCCGGCGCCTACCGTGGCGCCCCTGTCATGAAGTCCGCCGCCCGCGTGCGCCTGGACAGGCAGGGCATGGTCACCGTGGAAACCGACATGACCGACATCGGCACGGGCAGCTACACCATCATTGCCCAAACGGCGGCCGAGATGCTGGGCCTGCCGCTGCAGCAGGTGCGCGTGCGGCTGGGCGATTCCGGCTTTCCCGTGTCTGCCGGTTCGGGCGGGCAATGGGGTGCGGCCAGTGCCACCTCCGGCGTCTATGCCGCCTGCGTGAAGCTGCGCGAGGCCGTGGCGCGCAAGCTGGGCATGGACCCGGGGACGGCCGAATTCGCGGATGGGCATGTGCAGGCGGGCGGCAAGCGCCGGGCCCTGGCCAGCGCTGCCGGCGACGGCGACCTGACGGCCGAGGATGCCATCGAATTCGGCGTGCTCGACAAGAAGATGCAGCAGTCCACCTTTGGCGCGCACTTCGTGGAGGTCGCCGTGGACGCCTTCACTGCAGAGGTCCGCGTGCGGCGCATGCTGGCCGTTTGCGCGGCCGGCCGCATCCTCAATCCCAAGACGGCCCGCAGCCAGGTCATCGGCGCCATGACCATGGGCGTGGGAGCGGCCCTGATGGAAGAGCTGGCCGTGGACACGCGCCTGGGCTTGTTCGTCAACCACGACCTGGCGGGCTATGAGGTGCCCGTGCATGCCGACATCCCGCACCAGGAAGTGATCTTTCTGGACGAGGTCGATCCCATGGCCTCGCCCATGAAAGCCAAGGGTGTGGGCGAGCTGGGCATCTGCGGCGTGAGCGCGGCCATTGCCAACGCCATCTACAACGCCACCGGCGTACGCGTGCGTGACTATCCGGTCACGCTCGACAAGCTGCTGGCGGGGCTGGGGAGGCTGGCATGACAGGGGAGTGCACCTGAGGCAGCCCGCTCAGGCCCTGGATTCTTGATGAACGAAGGCCGGTCACCTCTGGGTGGCCGGCCTTTTTGCATGTAGCCATCAATAGAACGCATAGCTTGCGCGTCCGTCGGCATTGGCCTGGAGAGGCTAGCGTGGAGATACTTTTTGCACTGGGAAATGTCGGCGCTGTGCACTCCGAACACAGGCCGCCCCGGTTTCCCTACAACAGAACCTGGCCTGGGTGCAAAGCGCCTGCCAGGGCAAAGAGACAACCTGCTCCGACAAGGACTTGTATGAAAGATATCCGCAAGACGATGGACGAGGGCGCCATGGCGCCGTTCCAGTGGCTGGCCGTGGCCATCTGCATCCTGCTCATCATGCTGGACGGCTTCGATGTGCTGGTGATGGCCTTCACCGCCTCGGCCGTCGCTGCCGAGTGGAAGCTCAACGGGGCGCAGCTGGGCGTGCTGTTCAGTGCCGGGCTGATCGGCATGGCCATAGGCTCGCTGTTCCTGGCGCCCGTGGCCGACCGTCGTGGCCGGCAACCCGTCATCGTGCTGTGCCTGGTCGTGGTGTCCGTGGGCATGCTGCTGTCTGCCGCAGCGCGCAGCTATGTGGAACTGGCAGCCCTGCGCGCCATGACGGGCGTGGGCATTGGCGGCATGCTGGCCAGCGTGGGGGTGATCACCTCGGAGTATTCATCGAACAAATGGCGCAGCACGGCGATTGCGCTGCAGGCCACGGGTTATCCGATTGGCGCCACGCTGGGCGGGCTCATGGCCGCCTGGCTGCTGGCACACCATGGCTGGCGCTCGGTCTTTGTGTTCGGCGGCCTGGCCACGGCGCTGATGGTGCCCATCGTGCTGTGGCGGCTGCCGGAGTCGGTGGACTTTCTGTTGGGCCGTCGCCCGGCGCGTGCGCTGGAAAAGCTCAACCGCCTGATGGCACTCATGGGGCACCCCGCCATGCTGCAGCTGCCCGCGCAAGCCGGCCGTGACGTCCAGCAGGGCAATACCGTGGCCGCATTGTTCAGGAACGGCCTGGCGCGCCCCACGCTGATGCTCTGGGCCGGCTTCTTCCTGCTGATGTTCAGCGTCTATTTTTCGCTGAGCTGGACGCCCAAGCTGCTGGTGCAGGCCGGCCTGTCGGCACAGCAGGGCGTGACGGGCGGCGTGCTGCTCAACCTGGGAGGCATTGCCGGGGGCAGCCTGTTCGGCCTGCTGGCGGTGAAGGCCAAGCTGCGGCATCTGGCCATGGGCAGCCTGCTGCTGAATGCCTTGTTCACTGCGCTGTTCGGCCTGGCCTCGGCCAGCCTGGGCTGGGCGTTCGCCGCAGCGGTAGGCGTGGGCGTGTTCCTGTTCGCCTCCATGGCCGGGCTGTACGGGCTGGTGCCGGCCACCTATCCGGCCCAGGTGCGCGCCACCGGCATGGGCTGGGCCATAGGCATTGGGCGCATAGGCGCCATCGTGGCGCCCACCATGGCCGGCCTGCTGCTGGACGGTGGCTGGCAGCCTGCCTCGCTGTACTACGTCTTTGCCTTGCCGCTGATTGCCGCGGGGCTGGCCGTGTGGGCCACTGGCGCCGGCCGCACCCTGGCGCCGATGGGTGGCGCGCTGCGAGCGCCTGGTGCTTGATCCTTGAACCCCTATCCGTGAGCACGCGCCCGAGCGCCCAAGCGCCCAAGCGCTCAAGCGCAGGAGAAACACTTCCATGGCATTGGACAAACCCTATCTCGACGTACCGGGAACCACGGTCTTCGACGCCGAGCAATCCCGCCAGGGCTACTGGCTCAACCAGTTCTGCATGTCGCTGATGAAGGCCGAGAACCGCGAGCGCTTTCGGGCTGACGAGCGCGCCTATCTGGGCGAATGGGCCATGACGGCCGAGCAAAGACAGGCCGTGCTGGACCGCGACCTGAACCGCTGCATTGCGCTGGGCGGAAACATCTACTTCCTCGTGAAGATCGGCGCCACCGACGGCGTCAGCGTGCAGAACATGGTCTCGACCATGAGCGGCATGAACGAGGAGGACTACCGCCAGATGATGCTGGGCGGCGGACGCAGCATCAATGGAAACCGCTACCTGCATGAGCAGGAAAGACAGGAAAAAGGCATCTGATGGCACGCATCACCGCATCCGTCTACACCTCGCATGTGCCCGCCATCGGCGCGGCCATGGACCTGGGCAAGGTGGGCGACCCCTATTGGCAGCCTTTGTTCAAGGGCTTCGAGCACTCGCGCCAATGGCTCAAGGACAACAAGCCCGACGTGATCTTCCTGGTCTACAACGACCACGCGACCGCGTTCAGCCTGGATTTCATCCCGACGTTTGCCATCGGCACGGCCGCTGAATACCAGCCCGCCGACGAAGGTTGGGGCCCGCGCCCCGTGCCCAAGGTCGTCGGCCATCCGGAGCTGGCCAGCCACATTGCGCAATCGGTGATCCAGCAGGACTTCGACCTGACCATCGTCAACAAGATGGACGTGGACCACGGCCTGACCGTGCCGCTGTCGCTGATGTGCGGCGAGCAGGACGCGCGCACGGGCGCCTGGCCCAGCCCGGTGATTCCGTTTGCCGTCAACGTGGTGCAGTACCCCGTGCCGTCGGGCCAGCGCTGCTTCAACCTGGGCCGCGCCATCCGCCGCGCCGTGGAAAGCTTCGACGAAGACCTGAACGTGCAGATCTGGGGCACGGGCGGCATGAGCCACCAGCTGCAGAGCGCGCGTGCGGGCCTGATCAACAAGGAGTGGGACAACCGCTTCCTGGACCTGCTGATCGAGAACCCTGCCGGCCTGGCCAAGATGCCGCATATCGACTACGTGCGCGAGGCCGGCTCCGAAGGCATCGAGCTGGTGATGTGGCTGATCGCGCGCGGTGCCATGGCCGATGTGGACGGCCCCGCGCCGCTGCCCAGGGTCAACCACCGCTTCTACCATGTGCCGGCATCGAACACGGCCGTCGGCCACCTCATCCTGGAGAACGCAGCATGAGCCGGCCTTGCGTGGTACTTCTGCCGGGCCTGCTGTGCGACGAGACGGTCTGGCACGAGCAGCATGCGGCCCTGTCCTTTGCCGGTGTTGCCGAGTGCATTGTTCCGTCCTATGGCGCGGCGGCCACCATCGAAGACATGGCGCGCCTGGTGCTGGATGGCGTGGCGGCCGAGCGGTTTTCGCTGGCGGGCCATTCCATGGGCGGGCGCGTGGCCCTGGCCATTGCCGGCATGGCGCCCCAGCGTGTGGAGCGGCTGGCCTTGCTGGACACCGGCATGGACCCCATCGCCCCGGGCGAGGCCGGCGAGAGCGAACGCGCCAAGCGCATGGCGCTCTTGCAGATCGCCCGGCACAGCGGCATGCGCGAGATGGGCCTGCAATGGGCGCGCGGCATGGTGCATCCGGACCGGCTCGATACGCCGCTGTTCAGTGAGGTGCTCGACATGGTGGCGCGCTTCACGCCCGAGGTGTTCGCCGCGCAGATCAATGCCTTGCTGAACCGCCCCGATGCGGGCGATGTGCTCAGGCAGCTGCGCTGCCCGACCCTGCTGGCCTGCGGTCGCCAGGATGCCTGGAGCCCGCTGTCACGCCATGAGCGCATGCAGGCCCTGTGCCCGGGCGCCGAGCTGGTGGTGATCGAGGACAGCGGCCACATGAGCACCATGGAGCAGCCGCAGCAGGTGTCGCGGGCACTGCTCGACTGGATGGGGCGCTGAGCGAGCGCTGCACTCAGACTAGGCCGGCGGATCGCCCACGGCCCGCCGGCAGGCCTGCATGAACAGCTCCAGGTCCTGCGATGCCGTGCTCAGCGCACGCGTGGCCAGCCCGATGCGCCTGCGTGTGGAAGGCAGGTCCACAGGCACGATGGACAACTGCCCGCCGTGGTCATCCTGCAGGGCCTGTCCGCGCGAGGCCAGGGCCAGCCGGCCCGTCTGCAGCACAAAGGCCAGCGTCATGGTCGGGCTGCTGGCGCGCAGGCTGGCGCGCGGCGGCTCCAGGCCCTGGCTGCGGAACAGCTGGACCATGGCGCGGTCGGCCGGCGTGCCGGGCAGGGGCGACACCCAGAGCCATTGCAGCAAGTCCTCCAGAACCAGCTGGCCGCAGCCCAGGCAGGCATGGCCGGCCGGAGCCACCACGACCAGGTCATCGTCGAACAGGTGCAGCTGGCGTACCTCATCGGAGGGCATGTCGGCGCGCAGGGCGCCGGCGATGGCGTCGATGTCGGCGCTCAGCAGGTGCTGCACCAGGCTCTCGTAGGTGCCGTCCACGATGCTGACCTCGATGTCCGGGTGGCTGGCGGCCAGGCTGTCGACCGCGCGCGGCAGGAAGATTCCCACCGACAGCGGCAGCACGCCGACCACCACGCGCCCCCGGATCTCGCCGCGCCAGGCGGAAATATCGCTGTCCATGCCGCGCACCTCGGCCAGGGCCAGCTTGACACGGCGCAGCAGCGCTTCGCCGGACGGCGTCAGCCGCGTGCCGAAGGCCAGCTTGTAGAACAGCTGCATGCCCAGACTGGTTTCCAGCCCCTGCAGCGCCGCATGCACGGCGGGCTGCGTCAGGCCCAGCCACTGCGCGGCCAGGGATTCGCTGCCGCAGTCGGCAATGGCCATGAGGGCGCGCAGCTGGCCCGCAGGCACGGTCTCGGCAAAACGCTCGGGCAGGGGAGGGCGCCTGGCCGCCAGCGTGGCGGCGGCCTGGGCGTCGGCAGCGCCGCTGCCCAGATGCTGGAGCATGGCCTCGATGCGGGCGGCCAGTTGGCTGCCCAGCGGGGTCGGCATCATGCCGCGCGCACCGCGCATGAACAGCGGCACGCCGCAGGCCTCTTCCAGTTGCAGTACCGAACGCGCCACGGCCGGCTGAGAAAGATGCATAGCCTGGGCGGCCCGCGTGGTGCTGCCGTGGCGCACCACGCCCAGCATGGCGCGCATGGCTCGCAAATGGCCTGCCAACTCGGGAAAACGCGAAGGATTGCTGCTGGCCCAGGGGGCAAGAGAAAGGTTCATTGAAAGGTGCTTCGCGGTACGTTGGAAGAACGTGTTTTGATTGTCCCATAAGAAAAACGCATTGATGGCCGGGGCTCCGGCATTGGCCTGATCGGTGCCGGCATGGAATGCTTGGGGCCTGGATCAAGACAGCCCATCGCAGGCTGCGAATTCCGGGGAGACAAGAAACATGAACCATGAAATCGACCGGCTGCTGGCCCGCCAGGCCTGCCTGGACCTGGTGCTGCGCGCTGCTGCCTTTGCGGATGCCGGTGATGCCCGGGCCCTGGCGCAGCTGTTTGCCGAAGACGGCCAGCTGCAACGGCCCGGCGGCGAGGTGCTGGGCGGGCGCACGGCCATCGCCGCTGCGTACTCCCGGCGTCCCGCGGGCCGCATGACCCGGCATCTGGTCACCAACACGCTGGTGGAACTGCAAGGCCCGGACCGCGCCAGCGCGCGCAGCCAGGTGCTGCTGTGGTCCTGCGACGAGGCCGATGCCATCACGCCGCACGGCCGCCCGGCGCAACCGCGCCAGCTCGTAGGCGAGTTCGATGACACCTTCGGCCGCAGTCCTGAAGGCCGTTGGCTGATCACGCGCCGCGTGGCGCGCTTCGTCATGTACCGGGACCTCCCGGGCGCCTGAAGAGCAGGGCGCCCAGCCGCTTTCTCCCATTTCCCCGTGCCCGCCACTCTCGCCTTTCCCAAGGCGCAGCGTTGCGGCGTGCCGATTCCGCAACGACAACGACAGGAGACACAAGCATGAACCGCACTCTCAAAAGCATTCCCCAACCCCCAGCCAGGCGCCCACTGCGGGTTTGTCTGGGCCGCCTCGCCCCGCTCGCCATGCTGGCAGCAGCAGCAGGCGGCGCCCAGGCCCAGACCGCCTCATCGGTGACGCTGTACGGCCATCTGGACACCGGCATCGAGCACCTGACGAATGTGCAAGGCGGCGGATCGCTGACGCGCATGCCTGGCCTCACGGGAACGGCACCGTCGCGCTGGGGGCTGCGCGGCAGCGAGGATCTGGGCGGCGGCCTGAGCGCCGTCTTTGCGCTGGAGTCAGGCTTTGGCCCGGATGCCGGCACCTTCAACCAGGGCGGGCGGGGCTTCGGGCGCCAGGCCTGGGTGGGGCTGTCCGGAGGCTGGGGCAGTGTCTCGCTGGGGCGCAACTACACCATGCTGTACTGGGCATTGTTCGATGCCGACCTGCTCGGCCCCAACGCCTTCGGCCTGAGCAGTCTGGACAGCTACATCCCCAACACGCGCACCGACAACTCCCTGGCCTACCGGGGACGCTTCGGCGCCTGGAGCCTGGGCGCCGCCTACAGCCTGGGACGCGATGCCGTCAACGCCGGCCCCAGCCCGGCCGGCACCAACTGCGCCGGCGAATCGGCCACGGACAGGCAGGCCTGCCGCCAGTGGTCGGCCATGCTGAAGTACGACACCGCGCCCTGGGGCTTTGCCCTGGCCGTGGACGAGATGCGCGGCGGCGTCGGCGCATTTGCAGGGCTCACGCGCTCGGACCTGAAGGACCGCCGCATCATGCTCAACGGCTATGCCGCGCTGTCACCCACCATCAAGCTGGGCGCCGGCCTCATGCGCCGCGACAACGACGCGGCCCAGGCGGCCTCGGCCAGCAACGGCGCCACGCCGCGCAGCACCCTGGCCTGGGGCGGCCTGTCCTGGTCCCCCAGCGCCGCCGTCGTGGTCGATGGCCAGCTGCAGCAACTGCGCTATGCCCACGGCGGCGACCGCTCCACTTTGCTGGCCCTGCGGGCCACCTACAAGTTCTCCAAGCGCACGGCGGTCTATGCCCAGGCCGCACGCATTGACAACGGACAGCGCCTGGCCATCTCGGTCAGCTCGGCCGCAGCCGGCGGCAGCCCGCTGGCGGGCGCATCGCAGACCGGCCTGATGCTGGGCCTGCGCCACTCGTTCTGAAACCGAGGGCAAATACAACAGGCCAGCTGGGCAAGTCGGCAATTTCCTGGCGCAGTTCGGCGAGCAGCCCGGCATCGTCGCCGGGTGTGCGATGGCTGCGGCCATCGGCCCAGCCTCACCGCGCCCAGGCAGGTCGCGCACAGGCGAGCGCAATCCACTTTTTTCTGCGGCGTACCGCACGGCTTCCTTGAGGATTTCGTTCTCCAAGGTTGTCTTGCCGAGCACGCGCTGCAGCTTGGCTATTTCCGCGCAGACACCGACAGCGGACTCCTTGATATCCGTACATGCCGAGTGGTGGACCGGAGATGTGCTCACGCGCATAAGTAGCAATTTCATCAAATTGATAGAAAAATTTAATTCATATTTGATCAAATTGATATCTATGATGCAGCCATCGGATCAATTTTGGCATTCAATGGCAGCATGCGGCTGCGCCGATCCGGCCAGTTCAGGGTGACGCGGGACAGCGCAGGGCAGGGGGCTGAAAAGTCGCAAGCCCCATGCTCTGCGCCAAGCCAGATCGGCCTGCATGGCGAACTCAACTCCATCGTCCTGGTCGAGGGCGAGAGCACAGTGGAAGGAACAACAATGAGACTCCAGATCAAACAAGCCTACAGTTTTGGTGCCGCTCTCCTGTTGGTTCTTGGCGCGGCCACCATTGGCGCAGCCATCATGAGCAACCGCAGCAGCGCTCTTGCCGACGAAACCGCCGCCAGGCGATACCAGTCGTACCTGTTGGCCGATGAGTTGCGGCAAAGCTCTGACGACCTCACCCGACTGGCGCGCACCTACGTGGCCACCGGTGACGCCAAGTGGGAGAAGCAATACATCGAGATTCTGGATATTCGCAATGGCAAGCTGCCACGGCCTCAGGCCTACGAGCGGATCTATTGGGACTTCCGGGCAGCCGATGCGCAAAACGTGCGTCCCGCAGGCGAAACGGTGCCGCTGCTTGATCTGATGAAGCGGGCCGGCTTTGCAGACAACGAACTCGCCAAGCTGGCCGAAGCCAAGGCCAACTCAGATGATCTGGTGCGCACTGAAACCATCGCCATGAACATGGTGAAGGGCCTCTATGACGACGGCAAAGGTGGGTTCACGCGCCAAGCTGAACCCGACAAGGCCAAGGCTCTGGGGATGATGCACGACTTGGCGTACCACCAGTACAAAGCCAAGATCATGAAACCCGTGGACGAGTTCCTGATTCTTCTCGATGAGCGCACGTCAGCACAGCTGGCCGCAGCCGTGGCGGCGCGGCAGCAATGGTCGAAACTTGCCATGGCCTCGACGGCATTGCTCATCGTGAGCCTGCTCGCCGGGCTCCTTTATCTGCGTCGTCGCACCAGCGCCGTGCTTGGCGACGTCAGTCGTGTGGCATCGGGCATTGCGGCAGGGGAGCTTGATCAGTCGATCGATCTCGGAGTGAGGGGTGAAGAAGGTGACCTGCTGCGCACTATGGGCAGCATGCAGCAGCAATTGTCTAGCGTGGTGGGCGCCATTCGCAGTGGTGCCGACAGCGTGGCGACAGCCAGCTCCGAGATTGCACAGGGCAACCAGGACCTGAGCCAGCGCACCGAAGAGCAAGCCAGTGCCCTGCAACAAACGGCCGCCACGATGGAGGAGCTGGGCACCACCACCCGCAACAACGCCGACAACGCCAAGCAGGCCAATCAACTCGCTCAGGGCGCCTCGGCCGTCGCTGCGCAAGGTGGCGAGGTGGTCGGCAAGGTCGTCACCACGATGCAAGGCATCAGCGACAGCAGCCGCAAGATCGGCGACATCATCGGCGTGATCGACGGCATCGCCTTCCAGACCAACATCCTGGCGCTCAACGCAGCCGTCGAGGCGGCCCGCGCAGGTGAGCTGGGCCGCGGCTTCGCTGTCGTGGCGTCTGAAGTGCGCAGCCTCGCGCAGCGCAGCGCTGAGGCTGCCAAGGAAATCAAGGCCCTGATCGGCCGTAGCGTCGAGCAGGTGGAGCAAGGCACCGTGCTGGTGGACGAGGCCGGCAAGACCATGGGCGAGATCGTCGCCTCGATCCAACGCGTGAGTGACATCGTGGCCGAGATTACCTCGGCCAGCGTCGAGCAGAGCTCCGGCATCGGGCAGGTCGGCGAGGCCGTCAGCCAGATGG
The DNA here is from genome assembly GCF_055797465.1 of Delftia sp. PX-1. Classification (NCBI taxonomy): domain Bacteria; kingdom Pseudomonadati; phylum Pseudomonadota; class Betaproteobacteria; order Burkholderiales; family Comamonadaceae; genus Delftia; species Delftia sp. PX-1. Next base: position 3,870,304 of record NZ_CP184763.1, on the reverse strand, counting down.
ACCAGGTGACGCAGCAGAACGCGGCGCTTGTGGAAGAGAGCGCTGCCGCCGCAGAGAGCCTGAAGGGCCAGGCCCAGAAACTGGTGCAGGCCGTGGCGGTGTTCAAGCTGTCGCATGAAGGACTTGGAGGCTCGACCCACGCTGCGGCCCCAGCGGCCAACGCTGCTGCCGTCGAGCGTCGCGGCCCGGACCGTGCCAAGAACATCGCCCGGCCGGCATTCAAGGCGAAGGCTGCTGCAGCCCCAGCATCGACCTCTGAGTCGAGCCGGCTCGCTATCGCACCTGCCAAGACCGGCACTGACGACTGGACGTCGTTCTGAGCGCGGCTCGCCGCGCCAGAACCCGCCCCCAATCTCCAAGGAGTCGAAGATGACCGCCATGATTGAAGAGCGCCCAACGGTAGCACCGGTTACAGCGCAGACGACAGCCGCCTCATCAACCCGGGCTGCCAATGCAGTGGCCGCCATGCCCAACGAGTTCCTCAGCTTCCGCCTGGGTGGCGAGGAATACGGCATCGACATCCTGCGGGTACAGGAGATCCGCAGCTACGAGGCTCCCACCCGCATTGCGAACGCACCGCATTTCATCAAGGGAGTGATCAACCTGCGTGGCGTGATCGTGCCCATCGTCGACCTGCGCCTGAAGCTCGGTTGCGAGTCGGCCGAGTACACCGATTTCACCGTCGTCATCGTGCTGAACGTGCGCGGACGGGTCATCGGCGTGGTGGTCGATTCGGTGTCGGACGTTCTGGCGCTGGGCGCGGACAACATCAAGCCGGCGCCCCAGATGAGTGCCTCGGTGGATGCCGGCTACATCATGGGTATGGGATGCTTCAAGAGCGGCGATGTCGAACGCATGCTGATTTTGACCGACATCGAAGCGCTCATGAGCAGCGCCGAGATGGGGTTGATGGAGGCCGCGATGCTTTGATTGATACGATGTATATTATGTTAAATCACAGTTGCGATTAGCACTGTCCAAACCCAGGTAAGGCACTCTTCCTGCACCAGGCCTGCCTGTCTTCCGCCTCTTTTTTCAGCTGTTCAACCCTCTTCCCTGGCTCTCCAGTTCCTGCCTCAACAACAACTCCGTCTCCTGCGGTTCGAATTGGCGTTGCAGCAGCGGGATGGTGAAGACGTAGCGTGCGTCGTGCACGCCGTGGGTTTCATCGCGGCGCAGGACGTAGGCCAGTTGCAGGCGGGCCAGGGACCGGCGCAAGGCCTGGGCCTGGCCGGTGGCGCCGTGGGACTGGACCAGGGCGTCGAGTGCGGTCAGGCTGGTCTGTCCTTGCTGGGCCGTGTGATAGACGGCGATGCGGTCCAGGCGGCAGGCGTGTTCGTCGGTGCTCAAGCGGCCCCATCCCACCAGCGCGTCCTGCACGGGCTGGGATGCCATGGCCTGGCGCAGGTGGCGTTCTTCGATGACGCGTTCGTCGGGTCCCAGGGCTTCCAGGCATTCCTGGCAGAGGATGGCGACCAGGTTGGCGCGCCTGCCGCTGGCCTCTATCAGCCGCTCGGCCAGAGTGTCGTTGGCAAAGCCCAGGCGCAGCCTGCGCAGCGGTTCGGTGGCCAGGGCGTGGCATGCCGCTGGCTCCAATCCCCCAATGGCCAGGATTTCGCCGAAGTTGCGCAGCGGCGACTGGTAGTCGAGCAGCGCTGCCGCGTACAGATCCCAGAATCCCGCCAGCATGAACCAGCAACGGCCCTCCTCGCTCAGCGCACGCAAGGCGCTGAGCTGGGGGTAGCCATTGCGGGCTTCGTCGCGGAAGAACCGGTCGGCCTCGTCGATCAGCAGGTACAGCCGCCTGCCCTGCGATTGCGACTGCAGGTGTTCGATGATGGCCTCCAGCGGTGTCTCCACGGGCAGGCCGAACTGGGTGGCCAGGCGCGGCGTAAGGCGGTGGTCGCGCAGCGAGAGGTAGTGGCAGGCAATGGACGGATGCTCCTGCAGGCGCCGTTGCACGGCCTTGAGCAGGCTGCTTTTGCCGAGCTGGCGCCCTCCCACGACCAGGTAGTTGGCCGGTTCGCGGTTGAGTACGCGCGCCAGCAGGCGTTCGCGGCCGAAGAACACGTCCTCGCGCGTCACGCCGCCGCGCGTCTGGTAGGGCGAGATGCGCGTGACCTGCAGTTGCGCGGCCAGCAGCCGCAGCAGCACCTGCGCGGGCTCGCCGCCCATCAGCCATTCGGTCTGACCGGGGCTGTCCAGCACTGCGTGCAGATTGGCGCGGTCCTCGGCATGGCGCTGCAGCAGCGGCATGGGCGACTGGGGATGCTGGGGGCTCACGATGAGCACCACGTCGCCGCCGGTCTGCAGCAGGCGCAGCTGGCGCACGAGTTCGCCCTCTTCCAGTTCTTCCAGCTGCTCTGGCAGCGCATAGACCAGGCAGCGGCCCAGGGCGATGGGCAGGTCCGGCGGCAGCGTCCATTCGAACATGCCACCGGGCACGGGCCATTCGCCCTCGGCGGTTTTGCAGGTGGCCGACAGTCGTTCGGCCAGGGCGCGCACGCGGGCGGCGGGGCTGGCGCTGGCAAGGCGCAGGGCACGCTGCCAGTCGGGCGGGCGTATGCCTGCGGCGCGCAGCACGGCGGACCGCCGGCCGGTGAGCCGCAGCAGCCGGTCCAGCTGGGGAAGATGCTGATACGGCTTGCGGCGCAGGCGCCCGGGCTTGAGCTGCGCCGGGCCTATCAGCGGATGGCGGACCAGCCACAGCAGGGCCAGGCCGCCAAAGACCAGGGCGCAGGTCCAGATGATGTTGCGCAGCCAGCCAAAGGGTTCGTGCTCTGGCTGCCCTGGCGAGGGGCTGCAGTTCAGCGGCAGATAGCGTGGCGGGGTGGGTGGCTGGCCGCCCTGGCAGCTCCAGTCCTGGCTGGGCATGTTCAGCTGCAGCAGGACCTGGGTTCCTGAGAGCACGCCCATCTGGCTGTCGCGCACGATGTCCGCCTGCAGCACGAAGGGCCTGGGCGAACTCATGCGCACGCGGGGCTCGGCAATCTCCGGTGCCACGCTGGCGATGTCCTGCGGCCAGCTTTCATGCTGGCGCACATGCTCCATCAGGGCCAGGCGCCACAGGATGATTTCGTTCCAGACCCGCCCTGAACTTTCCGCGCCCTGCAGGCTGCCGCGGGTAACGGGGTTGTAGCGGGGCAGAAGGATGGCTGTGCCTATGAACAGCGTGAACAAGGCCAGCAGCGCGGCGCGCCAATAGGATCGGGGCAGCTGCAGAAGGCGGGCCGGGCCGCTCATGCCTGCAGCACTGCCATTGCGGCTTCGCGGGCGATGTCGCAGCGCCAGTGCAGGTGGGCGCCCTCGCCCGCTCCGCGCACCTGTAGCAGATTGCCCCAGAACAGGCGCCGCAGCACGGCATCCTGCAGATAGGGCCGCGCACGGCCCAGCGATGCCGCATCCACCAGGCTTCGCAATTGATCGCGTGCGGCCGGCTCCTGCGCCAGGGGCAGCAGGGTATGCCACAGGCGCGCACTGGCCACCAGATGGGCGCGCAGCAGTGGCGAGTGCACGGCAGCGATGCCCACACCCTGCTCCACCAGCCATTGCAGCGCTTCCTCGAAGAGCGCGGGATGCCCGCCCGTCAGGGCCTGCAGCGCCTCGATGACCTCGGCCGGCCAGGCTGTTGCCGGCCAGCGCTGGCGCGCCATCAGGGCCAGGTCTTCCAGCGTGGGGTCGGGCCAGTGCGCCACCTGGCCGATGTTGAGCAGGGACAGGTCGCCGCTGCGGTACTTGAGGTCGGCCAGCGCCTCGCTGCCGCACAGCAGCAGGTGCAGGCGGCCGCTGTGCATTTCGCTGAGGCTGCGCAGGATGCCGGCCAGCGTCTCGCGCAGTGCGGCCGTGCCTTGCTCGAAACGGCTGACCAGGCAGAACAGGCGGCCGCCTGCCAGCAGGCGCTTTTCCAGCAGGGCCTCGAATTCATAGTCCGAGCCCACCTCGCCCAGCCCGCACTGCCGGCCCAGGGCCGCAAAGTAGTCGGCCGGGGCCGTGCTCACGCTGTACGGCGGCTGGATGTGCAGTACCGCCTCGGCGCCGTACTGGGCGCGGGCACGCAGCAGCAATTCCTGGCGGAACGGGGGCTGCCCCCAGTGCGCGGGAGACAGCAGCATGGTGATGGCATAGGGCGAGGCCTGGGCCAGCTGGGCAAAAAGCCGGTCCATGAAGCCGGCAAAAGGCTGGGCGCCAGCGGCTGGCGCCTGCAGCGGGAACTGCGTGGCAAAGCCGGCGGCGGAGAACAGTCGATTGGTCTCCGCCTCCGTCAGCCGCAGATACTGGGCGCAGGCGGCCAGCCGGTCGCGCGAGCGCGGATTGGGCAGGGAAACCCCATTCCTCCAGTTGTTGACGGCTTCCCGGCTCAGCCCGATCTCGGTGGCCACCCCCGAAGCGCTGGCACGGATGCGGCGCATGTACAGACCCAGAAGATGGCCGAAATCCTCGTGAACGCCTGCTGCCACGGCGGGGCCCTGCTCGATTGCGGTGGGCTGCATCAGCGTTGGCCCTGCTCAAAAAGACGGCGCCTGATGGCGCATGTCCATCCTGCCGTGACGACGGTCGGTATCCACATCCTGTTCACCCTCTCCTGGGACTTTGCCGGATCTTGTGCAATTTGTTTCATTCTGCCGAGCGCGGATTGTCTCAGGATGCCGGGTCGCTGCCGCCCTGCCCCGCGAACTCCCGCCGCGCACTGGCCATCCGGTACAGCGGCAGCACGACCGCCAGTACCAATCCCAGGGCCAGCCAGAGCCACAGGCCCTTGCCTCTGAAGGCCAGGGCGGCAACCACGGTGAAGGCGACGGCCTCGCACAGTCCGCGAAAGCCTGCCCGCAGCATGAACAGGCCCGCGATGCCGTCCACCGGCGACACGCCGCTCTTGCGCAGGCTGGCCATGGTCTCCAGCAGGGCCTGCACGGACTCCTGGGCCTGGCGATCGCGTTCCTGGTCACGCTCGCGCAGTTGCCTGATGGCCATGGGCTGGGCGGGATTGCTGAGTGAGGTGCCATCGTTGCCCTCTTCCTGCCCCGGGCGCGGATAGACCTCTGCGTCGGGATCGACCAGCACCTGGCGCTCCGGGTAGCGGGCCAGCCAGGCATGGTGGCTGACCCATTGGCCGGCATCGAAGTGATAGCGCTCGCTCTCTCCCACCTGGTCGTAGAAGACATGCAGCACCGCCGCCTGCAGGCCGTGCTGGAACAAGGTCTCCAGCAGCCGCCAGGGCATGCCGGCTGTGGTGCGGGTGTCAAAGCCCAGCTCCAGGTGCTGGGGGTGGCCCAGGGCGCTGGCATTGGCCCAGTCGTCATCCCACAGCGCGGACCGGTCCAGGGCGGGGTCCAGCTCATGGATCCAGCGCTCGGCCTGCTCCCAGGACTGCCGGGCCAGGTACTGGCAGATCAGTTGCACGCGGCGCAGCTGCAGGGGCGTATCGAAGAAAAGATAGAGGTGATGGACGTTGCTGGACATGGCGGGCCTGAGGCGTTTGCAGGAATGCCGCGATTGTTCAATTGCAGCTGCCAGCCGGCCCTCCCAGGCCTGTCCAGCACGCGGCTGGCAGGCGCTGCCGCCGGTTGACATTCTGTCCACTGCAAGAAGCGGGATGCAGGCGCTGCGGCGGCGCCCTAGACTGCGGCAATTGCCCACAGCGCCCATGCCGCCAACCGCGCCCGCCATGCACAACCTCCGTCTTTTCGACAACGAAGCTTGCGAATCCGCCCCGCCCTGCCAATGGACGCAGATGGAGCACCAGCTCGACGAGCACGGCAGTGCCCGGCTGCCCGGCCTGCTGGACGCGCAGCAATGCCGTGACCTGGCGGCCCTCTACACCAGGGAAGACGGTTTTCGCTCCCGCATCGTCATGGCCCGCCACGGTTTCGGGCGTGGCGAATACCGGTATTTCGACTACCCCTTGCCACCTCTGCTGCAGCGGCTGCGCGAACAGCTGTATTCCCGCCTGGTGCTGGTGGCCAACCGCTGGAACCAGCGCATGGGGCTGGATGTGCGCTATCCGGACCGGCTGCAGGACTTCCTGGCGCGCTGCCACGCGCACGGCCAGGTGCGGCCCACGCCGCTGATCCTCCAATACGGCGAGGGCGACTACAACTGCCTGCACCAGGATGTCTATGGAGAGCATGTGTTTCCGCTGCAGGTGGTGTTGCTGCTGTCTCGGCCGGGGCAGGACTTTGCGGGCGGGGAATTCGTCATCAGCCAGGCCGATGGCGACAGGCAACGGGCCGATGTGATGGCGTTGGACCAGGGCGATGCGCTGGTCCTGGCCGTGCGCCACCGGCCCGTGCCGGGGCGGCGCTCAGGCTACCGCCGCGCGGCCATGCGCCATGGCGTCAGCCGCGTCCGAAGCGGCCATCGCCATACCGTGGGGCTGATCTTTCATGACGCACTCTGATATGACGCACTTTGATGGACGGCCGGTATGAGCACGCTGGATCTTTTTGCCGATGAACCTCCCATGGGCATCGAACCCATTGGTCCCCAGTCCGTGGTGCTGCGCGGCCATGCCCTGCCCCATGCGGCTCCACTGCTGGCTGCGGTGGACAGCGTCATGGCCCAGGCGCCGCTGCGCCATCTGGTCACGCCGGGCGGCTTCACCATGTCGGTGGCCATGACCAACTGCGGCGCGCTGGGCTGGACCAGCGACCGGCGCGGCTACCGCTACAGCGCCATCGACCCGGTCAGCGGCCAGCCCTGGCCCGCCATGCCGGCCGTGTTTGCGCAGCTGGCGGGCGAAGCGGCCGCCGCTGCGGGTTTCGAGGGCTTCGCGCCCGACGCCTGCCTGATCAACCAGTACCTGCCCGGCAGCCGCCTGTCCCTGCACCAGGACCGCGACGAGCGTGACCTGGACGCGCCCATCGTCTCGGTGTCACTGGGCATGCCGGCCACATTTCTGTTTGGAGGGCTTGCGCGCGCGGACAGGACGGCCAGGGTGTTGTTGCGGCATGGCGACGTGGTGGTCTGGGGCGGCGTGGATCGGCTGCGCCACCACGGCGTGTTGCCGCTCAAGGACCAGCCTCACCCGCTGCTGGGCGGGCGGCGCATCAATCTTACTTTTCGCAAGGCGGGTTGAATGGCGGGGTCGACATGGATGGGCTGAACAGCAGTGATCGCTTCGCCGGCCTGGACTGGGGCCGCATTGCCACCCAGCTCGATGCAGAGGGCCATTGCCTGCTGCCACGGCTGCTGAATGCGGATGAAAGCCGCGCCCTGGCTAGCGAGGCGGCCATGCGCAATGGCCTGCCGCCCTCCCTCGACACATGGCGCCCGGTGCTGTACCGGCACCTGCTTGCCATTGCCAATCGCTGGCGTGCCCAAATGGACATGCAGCCTGCCCTGCCCGCCTCGTTCGAGGCCTTCGGGCAGCTGGGCCGCCAGTGCGGCCAGATGCATCCGCAGTCGCACCTGCTGCATGTGGCGCAGGCGGGCCATGCCCCGCTGCGCTCATACAGCGAGGGAGCGGCGGTGTTCCCGCTGCAGCTGGTGCTGCTGCTGTCCCGGCCGGGCCAGGATTTCGAGGGCGGCGAGTTCGTGATGACCGAGCAGCGACCGCGCATGCAATCGCGCCCCATGGTGCTGCCGCTGGGCCTGGGGGATGCGGCCATCATCGCCACGGGGCCGCGCCCGGTGCGCGGTGCGGCAGGCTTTTACCGCGTGCACCTGCGCCATGCCATCAGCCGCGTTCACCGTGGCGAGTGGCTGGGTCTGGAGCTGCTTTTGCACGACGTGCCCCAGGCGCCAAAGGCTCTGCAAACAGACCGCTGGCTATAATGCCGCGCCTGCAAAGGCATCCGTGCAACAGGTGTCCACATGCCAGCCATGGGGATGAAACGGGAACAAGGTGACTGCCAGCAAATGCTTTTTGCGCTGCCGGCACAGGCCTTGGCTGCCCCCGCAACGGTAAACAAGTCAAGGCGCTCCATGCCTGTCCCGCCAGTCTCCGCAACCCTGCGGAGGGGCGATGACAGGCTGTCACTGGTTCATGGCGTGGTCTGCAACATGCAGCTTTTCGCGGGTGGATTGGGAAGACGGGGCGCTGGGCGCAAGGCATGTCCTTGCGCCGCTTGTGAGCCCGGAGACCGGCCTGCTGCGTTTCGCGCCCGCTGAGCGGGCGCTTTCTTGACTGTCTGCGGGGTGCGGATGGCAATGTCCTGCACCCTATCCTTGCACGCTGGCTGGAGAGGCGGCAGTGCCTTGCTTTCGCATCAGGCGGTCGAAGACCGATGTTCGAAATGCATTCCTCCCTTTCCTGCGTTCCCAGCACCCGTGCTGCCGATTCCCTTTGCCTTCGGCTGAGCCCGCTGGCCCTTGCCTGCGCCTTCCTGTCCGCTCCTGTGCAGGCACAGACTGTCCTGCCCGAGGTCCAGGTCACCGGCCAGGCCGAACGCATCGGCCAGCAACTGGCCCAGCCTGGGCGCTCTGCCAGCCATACCGGCGTCTCCAACCAGGAAGTGCCGGCCAGCGTGGATGGTGTTTCTGCCGAGCAGATGCAGGAGCGCGGCGACTACGCCCTGGTGGACGCCGTCACGCGCACCGTGGGCCTGACCTCCAGCAGCACGCCGGGCAACGGCGGCCTGTCCTTCAGCAGCCGTGGCTTTGCGGGCGTGAACTCCGTGGGCGTGGCCGAAGACGGCATGGTGCTGGGCGTGGCCGCCGGCACCACGGCCTATCCGGGTGACAGCTGGGGCTACGAGCGCATCGACGTGCTGCGCGGCCCGGCCTCGCTGATGTATGGCAGCGGCACCATGGGCGCCACCGTCAACGCCATCCGCAAGCAGCCCAGCCGCACCAGCTCGGCCGAGGTGCTGGTGGGCGCGGGCACGGACGACACGCTGCGCCTGGGTCTGGGCGTGACCGGCGCCCTGGGCGCCTATGCCAGCTACCGCATCGACAGCTACACCGCGCGCAGCGCAGGCGAGCGCGATCTGGACCAGTCGCGCAACGGCAAGTTCATGAGCACGCTGCGCTTGGAGCCCACGAGCGACCTGCAGATCGACCTGATCGCCGATCGCAGCGTGCAAAAGCCCAGCCGCTACTGGGGCACGCCTGGCCTGGACGGCAAGGTGGTGGAGTCCCTGCGCGACCGCAACTACAACGCCGAAGACAGCGTGCTGCGCTATGCCGACGAGCGCCTGCGCGCCAAGGTGCAATGGAAGGCCAATGACTGGCTGACGGTGCGCAACGAGCTGTACCACGTGCAGTCGGACCGCCACTGGCGCAACATCGAGGCCTACGCGCTCAACCCCGCCACCTGGACCGTGGGCCGCTCCGACTACCTGGAAATCCTGCACGACCTGGAGCAGACCGGCAACCGCCTGGGCCTGAACGTGGACCGGGGCGCGCACAAGATCGCCATGGGCTGGGAGGCCGCGCGCATCAACCTGCGGCTGTCCAACAATTCGCCCTATGGCGGCTCGTCCACGGTCTCGGCCTGGGACCCCGTGCATGGCAGCTGGGCCAGCCCCGATGTCACCAAGGCCAAGACCGAAACCGGCGTGACCCAGCATGCGCTGTACCTGGAGGATGCCTGGCGCATCAGCAACCGCTGGCTGGCCATGGCCGGCTTGCGCCGCGATGTCTATGACTTTGCCAGCCATTCCCTGGTGGGCGGCACGGACTTCGACAAGACGCTGGCCGCCACCTCCTGGCGCCTGGGCCTGACCTATGAGCTGGCCCGCAACACCCATGTTTATGGGCAGATCAGCTCGGGCCATGATCCCGTCAACAGCCTGGTCTCGCTGAACCTGGCCAACACGGCTTACAAGCTGAGCAAGGGCCGCCAGGCCGAGATCGGCATCAAGCAGCAGGTGGCTGGCGGGCGCGGCGAATGGACGCTGGCCGTGTTCGACATTAAGAAGGACGACATCATCACGCGCGACCCCGACCGGCCGGCCATCTCCATCCAGGGCGGCAGCCAGTCCTCGCGCGGGGCCGAGGTCACCGCCACCTTCCAGGCCACGCCCGCCCTGCGCGTGGAGGGCAATCTGTCGTACGTGGATGCCCAGTTCGACAAGCTCATCGAGGCTGGCGGCAACCGCGCAGGCAACCGTCCGCAGAACGTGGCCAAGACCACGGCCAACCTCTGGGGCCACTACCGCGTGGGCGCCTGGCAGGCCTCGCTGGGCCTGCGCTACGTGGGTGACCGCTTTGGCAACAACGCCAATACCGTGAACCTGCCCGCCTACACCGTGGCCGACGCCGCGCTGAGCTGGCAGGTGGACCCGCGCACCACCCTGAGCCTGATCGGCCGCAACCTGGCCGACAGGGTCTATGTGGGATCGAGCTACGGCAGCCAGTTCCTGGTCGGGCAAGGCCGCCGCTTCGAGATCGCGGCCCATATCCGGTTCTGATGGCCATGGCGCGCTCCAAAAGCCTCCACGGTCTCCACGGCCTGTGCGCTGGCGCCCTGGCGGCCACCCTTCTGCTGGCCGGCTGCTCGCGCAGCGATTCCGGCACCACCAGTGAACTGCCGGCACCGGCTGCCGTACCGCAGGCGCCTGTGACCGTCAATGTCTGCGGCAGCCCCGTGACCTACGCCAGCGCACCGCTGCGCGCCGTGACCCATGACGTGAACATCACCGAGATGTTTCTCTTTCTGGGCCTGGGCGACCGGCTGGTGGGCTACAGCGGTATCACGCAGGCCAAGCAGATCGACCCGGCCTTCCAGGCCCAGCTGGCCCGCGTGCCGCGGCTTGCGGAGCGCGAGATGAACCTGGAGGCCATCCTGGGCGCCTCGGCAGATTTCGTCTTCGGAGGCTGGAGCTACGGTTTTCGCCAGGGCCAGATCACGCCCGAGGTGCTGCAGCGCCACGGCATTGCCTCGTACGTGCTGTCCGAATCGTGCATCCGCGTGGGGCCGCGCAGCCAGGTTGCGCTGGAAGACGGCCTGACCGACCTGCGCAACCTGGGCCGCATCTTCCGCATCGAGGCCCATGCCGAGCAACTGGCGCGGGGGCTGGAGCGCGACCTGAAGGACCTGCGCGAGCGCATGCAGGGCGTGCGGCAGCGGCCTTCGGTCTTTGTCTACGACAGCGGCCAGGACATCCCCGTGACCGTGGGCCGCTACGGCATGCCGCAGGCCATGATCGAGGAAGCGGGCGGGCGCAACATCTTCGACGACATTCCCAGCAACTGGCCTGCAGGCAACTGGGAGGACGTGGTGCAGCGCAACCCGCAGTGGATCGTCATCATCGACTACGGCCAGCCCCATGCACAGGGCAAGATCGACTTCCTGCTGGCCAAGCCCGAGCTGGCGGGCGTCGATGCCATCCGCGAAAAGCGGTTTTTCGTCATGACCTATGCCGAGGCCACGCCCGGCCCGCGCAATATTGCGCGGACCCGTGCCCTGGCGCAGGCCCTGCACCCCGACCGCATGCCGGCGCCCAGCCATGCGGCCAACTGATTCCCGCTGGCCCAGGCGCTCGGGCGCCGCCCGCCTCTGGTGCCTGCTGCTGTTCGCGGCCCTGTTGTTGGTGATGACGCTGGCCATCACTTGGGGGCCCGTGGACATGCCGGCGGGCACGGTCTGGCGCATTGCCTGGAGCCGGCTGCTGCAGGTGCTGGGCATGCAGCCGCCGCCACTGGAGGGCATCACGCCGCAGCACCAGCAGATCGTCTGGCTGATCCGCATGCCGCGCGTGCTGCTGGCGGCCCTGGTGGGCGCGGGGCTTGCCGTGGTGGGCACCATCATGCAGGCCATGGTGCGCAATCCGCTGGCCGATCCCTATCTGCTGGGCGTGTCCTCTGGTGCGTCGGTGGGCGCTGTGGCCGTGCTGGCCTTCGGTGCGCTGGCCTCGGCCGGCATGTACGCCCTCACGGCCGGGGCCTTTGCCGGGGCGCTGGCGGCCACCGTCGCCGTCTACCTGCTGGCGCGCTCCCAGGGCCGCATCCATGCCACGCGGCTGATCCTGGGTGGTGTGGCCATCGGCTATGTGCTGGCAGGCGTGACCAGCCTGATCACCCTGTCATCGGGCCAGCGCGACCTGGCCAATGCCCTGCTGACCTGGACGCTGGGCAGCCTGGCCGGCACGCAGTGGGAGGAACTGGGCATTCCCGCTGCCGTGCTGGCTGCGGGAATGCTCTGGCTGGGGCTGCAGACGCGCCCGCTCAACGCCCTGCTGGCCGGTGACGAGGCCGCCGCCACGCTGGGCGTGGACACGGCATGGCTGCGGCGCGCACTGTTCCTGGCGGTGTCGCTGCTGACGGGAACCATGGTGGCGGTCAGCGGCGCCATCGGCTTTGTGGGGCTGATCGTGCCGCACGCCGCGCGCATGCTGGTGGGTACGGACCACCGGCGCGTGCTGCCCGTGGCCGCCCTGGCCGGCGCCCTGCTGCTGGTGCTGGTGGATCTTGTCGCGCGCACGGCCTTTGCGCCCATGGAACTGCCCGTGGGCGTGATCACCTCGCTGATCGGCGGGCCCTTCTTCGTCTGGATGCTGGTGCGCCAGCCGGTGCAGGGAGGGCGCGGCCCATGAAGCTGCAAGCCCAGGACCTGTGCTGGAGTGCCGACGCCCGGCGTGCCGACGCCCGGCGCATCGTGGACCAGGTCAGCCTTGCCCTGCACAGCGGCGAATGCGTGGGGCTCATCGGCCCCAACGGCAGCGGCAAATCCACCCTGCTGCGCATGCTCTACCGCGTGTTGCGGCCCGACGCGGGCTGTGTGCTGCTGGACCAGCGCGACATCCGGGACATGACGGCGCGCGAGTTCGCGGCCCAGGTCTCGGTCCTCGCGCAGGAGGCGCCGCAGAGCTTTGATTTCACCGTGCGCGAGGCGGTGATGATGGGCCGCATTCCCCACCAGTCCCCCTGGGCGGGCGACAGCGCCGAGGACCTCGCCTGCATGCGGCAGGCGCTGGCCCAGGTGAATGCCCTGGCGCTGGAGGAGCGGCGTTTCTCCAGCCTGTCCGGCGGCGAGAAACAACGCGTGCTCGTGGCCCGCGCGCTGGCCCAGCAGCCACGGCTGATGCTGCTGGACGAGCCCACCAACCACCTGGACATACGCCATCAGCTGGAGTTGATGGGCCTGGTGCGCAGGCTGCAGATCAGCAGCATCGTCGCCCTGCACGACCTCAACATCGCCGCCCACTACTGCGACCGTCTCTATCTCATGGAACAAGGCCGCATCGTTGCCCATGGCACACCGGCCCAGGTACTGACGCCGGCCACCATCGGCCAGGTCTACGGCGTGGCTGCCGAGGTGGACATCCATGCCGCCACCGGCCGGCTGCGCATCAGCTTCATTCCCGATGAACTCCTCTGAAACTTCCATCCCGCCCAGGCCCGACGCCGTGATCGTGCTGGGCCGCGGCGGCACGGGCGCAGCATCGCGCCAAAGCCTGATCGAACTGGCCGATGCCTTGCGCCAGACGCTGGAGCCGGCCTGCAAGGTCGTCACATCCTTCGTGGACAAGGCCGCACCCTCGCTGCCCGAGGCGCTGCAGCAATGCCTGCCGGCGCGCTCCATCGTCGTGCTGCCCCTGTTCTCGCCCGACGAGCCTGCCCTGCTGCGCTGGCTGCACAAGCTGGCCATGCGCTGGCGCTCGCAGTTGCCGAACCAGGGCGTGCAGGTGCGGTTTGCCGACCATCTGCTGGGCGCTGCCGCCATGCCCGCGCTGCTGCTGTCGCAGATGGCCCAGGCCCTTCAGGCACCAGACATTGCCGAGACCGCAGGCGACCAATGGCAGCACGATCCCCAGGCCTGGTCCCAGGTGCCGGACCACCAGCACCATGCCCTGGTCTGCACGGGACCGCGCTGCACGGCCCTGGGCGCCGTGGCCGTCTGGCAAAGCCTGGGCGATGCCGTGCAGGCCAGCAGCGAACTGCGTGCCAGGCTGCGCCTGCTGCAGACCAGCTGCCAGTACCCCTGCAACCATGGCCCGCTGGCCATCGTCTATCCGGACGGCGTCTGGTACGGGCGGCTCACGGCCGAGAATGCCGCCGAAGTGATCGAAACCCATGTGCTCTCGCGGCAGGTCTGCGCGGAGCACCACGTGCACGGGCCAGTGGAGCTGGGGACGCAGGCTTCGTGATGTCTCAGGGCTGGGCCGCCTCCAGCTCGGCCAGCCTCACCGCCACAAAATCCCGCAACGCACGCACCAGCGGCGTGAACTGCCTGCGACTGGGTGCGACCAGGAACAGCGGCACGCACTCGGTCGTCCAGTCGGTGCACAGCGCAAGAAGGCGGCCCCGGGCCAGGTCCTCGGCCACGTCGAAATACGACTTGTAGGCAATCCCCCGCCCGGCCACGGCCCAGCGCCGCACGGCATCTCCGTCATTGGCCACATTGCGGCCGCGCACCCGCACATGGACGGGCTCAGGTACGGCAGCCCCCTGCCCTGCCGGCCAGAAGCTCCAGCGGTCGTGCACTTCCTCGCCCAGCATGAAGCACAGGCAGTCATGTCCGGCCAGGTCGTGGGGGGTGGCGGGGGCGCCACGCTGCTGCAGATAGGAGGGCGCGGCGCAGAGCACGCGGCGGTGCGTGTCCGACAGCGGCAAGGCCACCAGGCTGGAATCCTGCGGCCTGCCATAGCGAAATGCCGCGTCCACAGGCTCGCTGTAGACATTGGCCGCGCGGTCGGACAGGTGCAGGCGCAGATCCACGCCTGCGTGCTGGCTCTGGAACTCGTCCAGCCAGGGCATGAGCACATTGCGGCCCAGGTCGGAGGGGGCGGCCAGTTGCAGCGTGCCGCGCAAAGCGGCCTGGCCGCCAGCCAACTGGTCGCGCACCTGGCGCAGGCCGGCCAGCGCGGGGCGGCAGTGCTCCAGAAACAGCTCGCCCTCCTGCGTGAGCCGCAGGCTGCGCGTGGAGCGCACGAACAGGGTCACGCCCAGCTCTGCCTCCAGCCGCTTGAGCGCTGCGCTGGCCGCAGCCGGGGTCAGGTCCAGGGCGCGCGCCGTGGCCGAAAGGCTGCCGCTGTCTGCGGTGCGCACGAAGATATCCAGGTCTTGCAGGCTTTTCATGGGCGTTCGCCAGGCTTTGATTTTCAAAAACTATTTGAAGCTTAGTCCAACGAGAAGGCCATTTGTCGCGCTTGCGCCAACTGGGCGCACGGCCTGGGATGGAAGCCGGCTTCCATCCTTTGGCAGGGGATCTTGGCGCCGCGGCAACCGTAGTATGGTTGCCGCCATGCAGCTCAAACATTTCGCCGGTGCCCTGGCTGGCAGCCTTGTGTTCGCCACAGCCACGGCAGGGGTCACCGCAGCCAAGACCCCCTCCTATCCCGATGCCGATGCCAGCGACCCCGCAAAGCTGGGCTGGATGGTGGGCTCGCCGCCACCGCCGGACCGGATGCTGCGCTTCGACGACGGCTCCTATTTCCAGTTTCCCGCCATGCGCTGGAGCGTCTCGCACTTTCGCCAGCTCATGCCCACGGTGAATGTGTCACGCGGCCTGGCGCCTGCAGCGCCGCTGGCCCAGGCGTTGCGCGACGACATCGACGAGTTGCGCTTCACGCCATTGGGTGCCAGCCAGCCCATGACCTGGCGCGATTCGCTCAAGGCCAACTACACCGACGGCATCGTGGTGCTGCACAAGGGCCGCGTGGTCTATGAGCGCTACTTCGGCGTGCTCAAGCCCGAAGGCCAGCACGGCGCCATGTCGGTGACCAAGTCCTTCGTCGGCACGCTGGCGGCCATGCTGGCTGCCGAGGGGCAGCTCGACCCCTCGCGCCGCGTGTCGGAATACGTGCCCGAGCTGGCGGCCTCGGCCTTCGGCAACGCCACGGTGCGCCAACTCATGGACATGACCACGGGCATACGCTTCAGCGAAGACTATGCGGACCCCCAGGCCGAGGTCTGGGCGCACGCGGCAGCGGGCAACCCGCTGCCCAAGGCCAAGGACTACACCGGGCCGCGCAGCTACTACGAATTCCTGCAGACCGTGAAGCCCGAAGGCGTGCACGGCAAGGCCTTCGGCTACCGCACGGCCAACACCGATGCGCTGGGCTGGGTGCTGGCGCGCGTGAGCGGCCAATCGGTGGCCGATCTGCTGTCCGAGCGCATCTGGAGCCGCCTGGGCGCCGAGCAGGATGCCTACATGTCGGTGGACTCCACGGGCACGCCCTTTGCAGGCGGCGGCCTGAACCTGGGCCTGCGGGACCTGGCGCGCTTTGGCGAGATGCTGCGCAACCGGGGCCAGTTCAACGGCCAGCAGATCGTTCCCGCAGCCGCCGTGGACGATATCCGCCGGGGCGGCGATGCGGCGGCCTTTGCCAAGGCCGGCTACAAGCTGCTGCCGGGCTGGACCTACCGCAACATGTGGTGGGTCACGCACAACGCCCATGGCGCCTTCGCGGCGCGCGGCGTGCATGGCCAGACCGTCTACATCGATCCCAAGGCACAGATGGTGATTGCGCGCTTTGCCTCCCATCCGGTGGCTGGCAATGCGGCCAATGACCCGACCTCGCTGCCGGCCTATGAGGCCCTGGGCAGGCTGCTGGCGGGGGAGCGCTGAGGCGCTGAAGGGGAGCGAATTTCCCGCATAGGCTTCGGCGGCCAGGGGGCACCGCCTGCAAGAACGCGTATTGTCAAGAAAATTTGCTAACGTATGTAGCATCTTCTTGCAATAAGTAATTCTTCTATGTTCCAGTCCCTGCGTGCGCGACTCATCGCGCTCAGCGTGGCCATCGTCACCGTGGCCATGCTGGCCCTGGCCATTGCCAACTTCCTCACGGTGCAGCGCCATGTGCTGTCCACCCTCGACGACCAGAGCCGCCAACTGGTGAACGCCCAGGCCCAGGTGCTGGGCGAATGGGTGGCGACCAAGCGCCTGCTGACCCATACCCTGGCGCAGGCCGTCGATACGCCGGAGCCGCGTGCCGTGGTCCAGGCGCTGCGCGACGGCGGCGGCTTCTCGGATGCCTACTTCGGCTACACCGACAAGCGCATGTTCTTCCTCAACGAGATGGCTGCCGACTACGACGTGACGGCCCGCCCCTGGTTCAGGCAGGCCCTCAAGGAAGGCAGGCCCATCGTGACGGCGCCTTATCTGTTTGTCTCTCCACCCGAAGTGGGCGTGACCTTTGCCGAGCCCGTGGGCCCGGCCGGCAATCCCGTCGCCGTTGTCGGCACCGACGTGCTGCTGACCACGGTGGTGCGCACCGTGGGCGCCATCCGGCCCACGCCGGGCAGCTTTGCCTTCTTGGTGGATGAGGCCGGTGCCATCGTCACCCATCCTGATCCGGCACTCACGCTCAAGCCCGTCTCCGCACTCTCGCCCCAGTTGGGTGCCGACGCCATCCAGGCCCTGCCCAAGGCGGACTCCGGCATGCGCACGGCCATCGGCGGCAAGGACTTCCTGTTCTACGGCCAGGGCGTGCCCGGCACGAACTGGCAACTGGTGGTGGCCGTGCAGCGCGACGAGGCGCTGTCCGCGCTGGGTTCGCTGCTCAAGGTGTCGGGCGCCATCGTTGCCATTTCGCTGATCCTGGCGATTGCGCTGCTGGGCGCCGTCATTGCCCGCGTCACGCGCCGGCTGGCCGTGGTGCGCGATGCGCTGGAAGACATCGCCTCGGGTGACGGCGATCTCACGCGCCGCCTGTCGGTGCAAGGCAATGACGAACTGACGCAGATCGCACGCGCGTTCAACCACTTCACCGACAAGATCGCCTCGGTGCTGGTGCGCATCCGGGAATCGTCCGAGACCGTGCGCCATGCCTCCACCGAAATCGCCAGCGGCAACCAGGACCTGTCGGCACGCACCGAGCAGCAGGCCAGCTCGCTGGAGGAAACGGCTGCCGCCATGGAGCAGCTCACGGCCACCGTGCAGCACAACGCCGAGAATGCGCGCCAGGCGCGGCAACTGGCCAGCAGCGCCTCCGACATCGCCACGCATGGCGGCACGGTCGTGGACCAGGTGGTGCGTACCATGGGCGGCATCGAACAATCCTCGCACCGCATTGCCGACATCATTGGCGTGATCGACTCCATCGCGTTCCAGACCAATATCCTGGCGCTGAACGCCGCTGTGGAAGCAGCCCGTGCCGGTGAGCAGGGCCGCGGCTTTGCCGTGGTGGCCTCTGAAGTGCGCACGTTGGCCCAGCGCAGCGCCACGGCCGCCAAGGAAATCAAGGCGCTGATCGATGACTCCGTGGGCCAGGTCGATGCCGGCAGCCGGCTGGTGCAGGACGCAGGCGCCACCATGGGCAAGGTGGTGGAAAGCGTGCAGCGCGTGACCGCCATCGTCACCGAGATCAGCAATGCCAGCCAGGAACAGAGCACGGGCATTGCCGAGATCGGCACGGCCGTCAGCCAGATGGACCAGTCCACCCAGCAGAACGCGGCCCTGGTCGAAGAGGCCACGGCCGCCGCCCAGTCGCTGCAGCAGCAGGCCGCGCAGCTGGCGGATGTGGTGGCGGGGTTTCGGCTCCAGTCCTGACCGGGCCCAGCCAGGGGCGCAGGCCCTGACTGCTAGCCCCGCCTGTCCTTGAGGCGCGTCATGGAGCGGCGCGCCGCAGACAGGCTTGCGCGCCGGCCCATGGGCAGTCCAGCACCCGCCTCGGGCACGGCCGCACCGGCCAATCGCTGCTGCGCCTGCAGCAGGCTGCGAAGGTCCGCTGCCCGCTCCTGCGCCAGGGCGGCCGCATTCTGGGCGGTCTGCAGCTGGGAATGCAGGCTCAGCTGCTCCTCCTCGCTCTTTTCATAGCGGCTTTGCAGCTCTGCAAGGCGGGTCGCTGCCTTGCGCTCCTGCTCGGTGGCGGCCTTGCGCGCGGCCGCCAGTTCCTGGCGTGCGCGGTCCACCTCATTGAGCATGTGGCGCTCATTGCCCGCGTACTGCTCGGCCATGCGCTGGCGCTCGAGCGCGGCGGACTGCATTTCCTCGCCATGCTTTTGCTGCAACGCCTCGCGCTGGCGGGCGGCTTCGGCCAGCGCATCGCGCATTTCTTCCAGGCGTTCGTCGCGGTCCTGCAGCTGCTGCTGCATTTCATCCAGCCGGCGCGACAAGTCCTGCGACTGGGCCTGGGCCACTTGCAGGGCCTGGTCCATGGCCTCTTTCTGCGCTTGCATGGACGCCTCGCGCCGCGCCATTTGCTCCTGCTGCTCCTGCAGCTCGGCCTGCGTGGCCTGTGCCGCTTCCTCCCGGGATTGCAGGGCGGCGCGGGCGGCCTCCATGGCCTCTTCCTGGGCAGCGTCCCACAGCTGCTGCGCCAGGCGCTGAACGGGATCGGGCACCGACGACGGCAGCAGCTCGCCCTGCCCTGCCGCCACGCCCAGGCGCTGGCCCAGCGTGGCAAACCAGGTCTCCAGCATGGGGCTGACGGTATTCGGCGAGCCCCGGCCAATGTGCTGGCGCACGCGCTCGATGGTCGGCCGCAGGCCCTGGGCGATCAGGGCGTCTGCCGCGGCCCAGACATCGGCTTCCTGCACGCCACGGGTGGATGTTTTCTGCATATCGTGAACTATTTCCAAGATTACCAACGATAAGAGGTTGTTATCGTGAGTTATTTTAACTCCATGTAATACATCATATGTTAGATGTATGAAATATTACATATGAAATTTTCATACAGTATGGATGCACACATTACACGGATTTGTGGCGCAAATAGGCCGCTCCTGGTCGCTGGAAAGTGAACTTTGCGTCGTGCCGATCGCTGCAGGCCCGCAAGGTATTGCCCGGGCGGCGTCGGGCGACAATCCATGGATGCGCACCGGCCCTTTTTCGCTGACCTCCCGACCTCAGCCCCTGGACGACATCCAGGAAGGCAACGCCCTGCCGTCCGCCGGCCTGGAGCCTGCCGCCCGGCAGGCCGTGCGCGAGCTGATGCACGAGGGCGAATCCGCCAACACCAGAAACAGCTACCAAAGCGCCATGCGCTACTGGTCCGCCTGGCATGCGCTGCGGTTTGACCGGCAGATGCAGCTGCCGCTGGATGTGCCCTGCGTGCTGCAATTCATCATTGACCATGCCCAGCGGCAGACCGGCGCGGGCCTGGCCAGTGAAATGCCGATGCACATCGACCGCGCTCTGGTCGAGGCCGGATACAAGGCCCGCGAAGGCCCCCTGTCGCACAACACGCTGGTGCACCGCATGGCGGTGCTGTCCAAGGCCCATCAGGTGCATGGACTGGCCAACCCCTGCCAGGACGGTGCCGTGCGCGAGCTGATGTCGCGCACGCGAAAGGCCTATGCGCGGCGCGGTGAAGGCCCCGCCAAGAAGGATGCGCTGACGCGCGACTTGCTGGAGCAATTGCTGCAGACCTGCGATGACAGCCTGCGCGGCCGCCGCGACCGCGCCCTGCTGCTGTTCGCCTGGTCCAGCGGCGGGCGCCGCCGCTCGGAGGTGGCCGGGGCCGACATGCGCCACCTGCGGGCCGTGGGGCCGCAGGAATTCATCTACACGCTGGCCCACTCCAAGACCAATCAGTCCGGGCGGGATGTGCCCGAGAACCACAAGCCCGTGACCGGGCGCGCGGCCCAGGCGCTGGCCGATTGGCTGCGTGCCGCCGCCATACAGGAAGGGCCGATCTTCCGGCGCATCCGCAAGGGCGGCCATGTGGGCGAGCCCCTGTCGCCGGCGGCCGTGCGCGACATCGTGAAGCAGCGCTGTGCGCTGGCAGGCGTGGAGGGAGATTTCTCGGCGCATTCCCTGCGCTCGGGCTTTGTGACCGAGGCCGGGCGCCAGAACGTGCCCCTGCCCGACACCATGGCGCTGACGGGGCACAGCAGCGTCAATACGGTGCTGGGCTATTTCCGTGCGGATTCCGCGTTGAGCAACCGTGCGGCCCGGCTGCTCGATGCCGGCGACGACGATGCGGCCGCCGCCGCACAAGGCAGCGGCGGACCGCAGCGCTGAGCTGCCGGCTCAAAAGAGCTCAAAAGCCCCAAAAAGCCCCAAGGCTCACTCCTGTACCGAGGTCCGCGTGCCGCTCAGGCCCAGCTTGCGCAGCAGCGTGGTGTCGGCCTCCACATCGGGGTTGCCGGTCACCAGCAGCTTGTCCCCGTAGAAGATGGAATTGGCGCCGGCCATGAAGCACAGGGCCTGCACGGCGTCGCCCAGTTGCTGCCGGCCCGCCGACAGGCGCACGCGCGCCGTGGGCATGGTGATGCGGGCCACCGCGATCACGCGCACGAAGTCCAGCGGATCGACCGGCTCGCTGTCCGCCAGCGGCGTGCCTGGCACGCGCACCAGGCTGTTGATGGGCACCGACTCGGGATGCGGATTGAGATTGGCCAGCTGGGCGATCAGGCCCGCGCGGTGCACGGGCGCCTCGCCCATGCCGATGATGCCGCCGCAGCACACGCTGATGCCTGCGCCGCGCACGGCCTTGAGCGTGTCCAGGCGGTCCTGGTACTGGCGCGTGCTGACCACGTCCTGGTAGTACTCGGGCGCCGTGTCCAGGTTGTGGTTGTAGTAGTCCAGGCCCGCTTCGCGCAGCGACTGCGCCTGGTGCGGCTGGAGCATGCCCAGCGTGGCGCAGGTCTGCATGCCCAGACCCTTCACGGCGCCGATCAGCTCGTTCATCTTCTCGATGTCGCGGTCCTTGGGCGCGCGCCAGGCCGCGCCCATGCAAAAGCGCGTGGCGCCGGCATCCTTGGCGGCCTGGGCGGCCCGCGTGACTTCGTCCACGCTCATGAGCTTTTCTGCCTTGACGCCGGTGTCGAAATCGGCCGCCTGCGGGCAGTAGCCGCAGTTCTCGGGGCAGCCTCCGGTCTTGACTGACAACAGCGTGGCCAGTTCGATATCGCCCGCAGGCCAGTGCTCGCGGTGCACGCTCTGGGCCTGGAACATCAGGTCCATGAAGGGCTTGTCCAGCAGTTCCTGGATGGCCTGCACGCTCCAGGCGCCTTCAAAAGGCAGCGTGTCGCTTTTGGAGGGGCGTGCATGCCATTGCAGGGGGCTGCCAGCCACAGGCTGTGCGGAGGTGGCGGAAGTCGTCGGGGTGGTGCTGCAGGCGGTCATCAAAAACTCCTCTGTGGGTCTGCTTTTTTCATTCTGATGAGCAAAAAAAGCCTTGGGAATGAAAAAGCCGGCTCCTTGGCAAAAATAGTTGCCCCATTTTCATGGCCTGCAAAAAAAGCGAACTTCGCTTATTTTTGAGCGATGTTGGGCATGTTTTGGCAGAAGTTCTTCTCGGTGACTTCTTCTTGCCGCAAGCACGCGGCCATTGGCGGTCAACATCGCTCAATTGTCCGATGAGCGCTTCAAAAGATGCGTGGACAGGCGCGGCAACGGATTCCCAATACCTGCCAGATGCCTCTCCAAAACGACCACAATGGGTGCCCGCCGTTGTCGCCACGGCGGCTTTCAGCCCTGCCGGCCTGCGGCTGAACCCGCTTCCCTCTGCTTTCGCCGCTTTTGCTCAGATTTCCCTCACATGTCCCTGCGCTCCCTGGAATTTCCTACCGATCACGGCAAGCCGCTGCTGCTCTCGCGCGAGCAGCAGGCCATCCTGGCGCATGAGGGGCGTTCGGCCATCGTGGCTGCGCTGGCGGGAGTGGGCAAGACCACGACGCTGGCCTGCAAGGTGGTCCAGGCCTGCCGCAGCGGCCAGGCGCAGCGCATTCTGGTGCTGGCGTATTCGCGCTCCGGCGTGGCGGCCTTCCATCACCGGCTGCAGCAACTGGTGCGCGAGGTGCCGCCCCAGGTGCAGATCACCACGGTGGAGCGCTGGGCGGCCCAGCAGATCCGCCGCCGCGACCCGGCGGCCCGCTTTCTGGCCGACCGCGTGGCGCTGCAGGCCCGTGTGCGCGAGGCCCATGATGCGCTGCGCGAGCGACTGGCCTGGCAGCCCGACCCTTTGTTCGAGCAGCCCGGCGATCTGGATCTGGACGCCTTTTGGGACTTCAACCTCAGTGCCAAGAAGTCTTTGCTGCCCCAGCGCCTGGCCGAGGAAGGCATGGGACTGGCGAGTTTCTGCGAGGAGTATTTGCTCGACTACCGCCTGGCCTGCCTGTTCTTCGAGTACGAGCGCCGCCGCATCGACCACTGCGGCGACCCGCTGTACTACGCCGAAGGCGACTGCAGCCATGCACTGGCCAGCGACGCCCTGCAGGGCCAGGCGCTGGACCTGCCGCGCTACGACCTGGTGGTGTTCGACGAGATGCATGACCTGGACCCGGCCTCGCTGCAGGTGCTGCGAGCCCTGGTCGGAACCAGCGGCTGCGCCTTTCTGGGAGCAGGCGACTTCAACCAGCACATCGAGGCACAGGCCTGGTCCGTGTTCCGCGACAAGCTCCACCAGCTCGATGATTTCCTGCCCCAGGCCACGGCCACGCTGGCGCTGACGCAGTCGCGCCGCTTCGGCCCGCAAGTGGCCAAGGCCGTCAATGCGCTGTTCAATGTGGGCCTGACAGCGGCGCCCACGCGCTTCAGCACCGTGCAGCAACTGCAGCACACCGATGACAGCGAGTGCATTGACCAGCTGCTGCAGATCCAGGCCAGCCTGGCACGTGCCACCGAACCCGCTGCGCCGGGCGAGCCGCCTTCTGGCAGCGCGCGCAATCCCTCGCTGACCGTGATCCTGCGCCACGAGCAGGACGCCTGCGCGCTGGAATGGGCCATCCACCGCGCCGGCAAGTCCGCCAGCTTCTACGGCTTCAAGCGTTTTTACCTGCAGCGCGAGATTGCCCTGCTGCTGGGCCTTTGCTATGCACATGGCATGCAGGCGCTGTCCTGGAAGGCCGAGACCAGCGTGCTGGGCAGCGAGATCCTGGCGGCCTTCGTGGAAGGTGCGCTGTTCTACGGCAAGGGCAGCGTGGCAGGCGGTGACATGGCCGATCCATCCAGCCGCCACACGCTGGCCCAGCGCATGGCAGGCGAGATGCTGCACAACCCGCAGATCATCTGGCGCTTCCTGAGCGACCAATCGAGCCTGCAGGGCGGACAACGCAACTTCCAGGCCTTTGGCAGCTTCTTGCAGCTGCCTCTGGCGCTTCAGTCAGACGCGCGCAGCCTGCTGGAGCAGGCCGATGTCTGGGGGCTGTTTGCCGGCGTGGCCCTGTCGCAGGCCCAGACGGCGGCCTTGCGTCAGCGCGTGGAGGCTTTCATGGATTGCGTGGCCGGCATGACCGTGCCCGACATGCTGGCCCAGGTTGCGGCCATGGCCACGCGCTTCGAGCGTGCCGTGCGGACCGAGCGCGGATTCGACTTCCATCTGAGCACTATCGAGGAAGCCAAGGGCAAGGAGTACGACCACGTCGCCCTGCCCTTCATGGAGCCCGGCCGCTTTCCGGCGACGGCCCCGCACGCGCTGGCCTTTCTGGAGCGCAACCGCCTGTACGTGGCCATGACGCGCGCCAGAAAAAAGCTGTGGCTGCTGGAACATGTCCAGCGGCGCGTACAGCCTTTTGCCTGAGGCGCCTCAGCCCAGCGCGGCGATCACCTCGGCCGGCGCCTGCACCAGCTCGATCAGCACGCCCTCGCCGGCAATCGGGAACTCGTCATTGCTCTTGGGGTGCAGAAAACAGATGTCGTAGCCGGCCGCGCCCTTGCGAATGCCGCCGGGCGCAAAGCGCACTCCCTGCGCCGTCAGCCACTGCACGGCCAGCGGCAGGTCGTCGATCCACAGGCCGATATGGTTCAGCGGCGTGGTGTGGACGGCGGGCTTCTTGTCGATGTCCAGCGGCTGCATGATGTCCACCTCGACCTTGTGCGCGCCCTGGCCCATGGCCAGGATGTCTTCGTCCACGTTCTCGCGCTCGCTCTGGAATGTGCCGGTCTGGGTCAGGCCCAGCATGTCCACCCACAGGCGCTTCATGCGCTGCTTGTCGGTGCCGCCGATGGCCACCTGCTGTATGCCCAGAACCCGGAAAGGACGCTGTTCGCTTGCCACTGTCTCACTCCTGTTGATGTATGAAGAATCACATTGTGGAGCCAATCCGCAAGGCCGCAGCCCATCGCACAGGCGGCTCAGAATTCCCCCAGCACCCAGCCGCTGATCACCGCAAAGTACTCGCGCAGCCAGGCGTTGGCGCGGATCGTCACGGGCGTGGGCGCGCCCACGGTGAAGGCCTGGCCGTAGCCGCTGCGCTCGGCGATCCAGCCCGCGCGCAGCGTGTGGAAATCGCTGGTGACGATGGCAATCGCCGCGTCCGGGGCCACGCCGCGCTCCTGCAGCAGGGGCAGGCTCCACGCCAGGTTCAGCGCCGTGCTGGTACTGCGCTGCTCCATCAGCAGGCGTTCTGGCGCAATGCCGTGGCGTTGCTGCAGATAGCGCGCCATGACGGCGCCCTCGCTCTCGCTTTCCCCAAAGTCCACGCCGCCGCTGGTGATCACCAGCGCCTTGGGCTGGCTTGCAGCCAGTTCGGCGGCGCGGTCCAGCCGCTGGGCCAGCGTCAGCGACGGTTGTCCCTCACGCGTGGCGCTGCCCAGCACCACGATGGCCTGCACCGGCTGGTCCGGTGGCAACCCGGACGAGGCGGACAGCAGGTGCGCCCAGAACACCAGCAGGCTGACCAGCCACATCGCCAACGCCGCCCAGCCCAGCCACCAGGCGCGCCGCAGCCAGGCACTGGCACGCAGCCTGCGCGCAATGGCCGCGCGCCAGAAGCTGCACGCCATGAACAGCAGGCCCAGCACCGCTGGCAGCGTCACGCCCAGATTGAACATGCCGCGTGCCATCAGCACCACGGCATCGCCCAGCAGCACGGCGCCAGTGATCAGGCCCAGCCACTGCAAGGACCCCAGCCGCCGAATGCCCGCGACGGCGTTGCGTCCGGGCACTGGCCCGGGCGCGGCAGAGAGCTTGTGCAACAAGCGTCCTCAGTTCCAGCGCTGGTTGGGGCCGCCGGCGCAGGACCACACGATGACGGGCTGGCCCGGCCGGGCATTGCCGCCTTCGATGTCCAGGCACTTGTTGGCAAAGCGGCTGCGGATCTGTCCACGGCTCCAGTCCCATTTCTGGTTGGGCTGGTTGCGGCATTGCCAGGCGATCACGCGCGCGCCATTGCGCGTGCTTCCGTCGGCGACGTCCAGGCACAGGTCGCCCACGCGCATCTCGCCATCACGCGTCAGCGTGAAGCGCTGGTTTTCACCGCCGCTGCAGTGGTACACGAT
Organism: Delftia sp. PX-1; assembly: GCF_055797465.1. Taxonomy (NCBI): domain Bacteria; kingdom Pseudomonadati; phylum Pseudomonadota; class Betaproteobacteria; order Burkholderiales; family Comamonadaceae; genus Delftia; species Delftia sp. PX-1. Next base: position 3,844,308 of record NZ_CP184763.1, on the reverse strand, counting down.
AAGGCCGTTGCCCGGGCGCAGGCCACCCGACACATCCAGGCACAGGCCGTTCTGGCCCCGCACCTCCCGTCCTCCCCACGACGGGTAGCCGGGCTGCTGGCCCGGGTAGCCCGGATAGTGGTCATCGTTCCATTGCTCGTCGCGTTCACGTTCGCGGTCCTTGTCGCGCTTGTTCGCCAAAATGGCGGCGCCGGCAATGGCTGCCACGGCGGCACCGGCGATCCATGCGCCCGTGTTGTCGCTTCCGCCTTCCTGGCCCTGCGCGCCCTGGGGCAGGCCGGTCAGGATGCGGAAACGCCCGCCGCAGCCACCCTTGACCCACATCTCCCGGCGGCCCAGGTCATAGCCCCAGTTCTGGTTGTAGCTGCAGTTGCCCGCCAAGGTCTCGACCAGTTGGACCTGCTGCGCGTCGTCGGGCAGGCTGTAGGTCTGATAACGACCGTTGGACATGAGCTGCACCGTCTCTTCGCCTGCATGCGCAGGCAAAACCGGCAGGATGAAGCTGCTGGCCAGCAGGACGGAAATGCATTTATTGATTTGCATGGGATTTCTCGGGCTGCGTTGATCTGAGGGGCGGCTACGCGCAGCAACCGGCCTTTTCTTTCAGGCCAAGAATGCAGCCACCGCCTCTTTCCAGGCTGTGGAGTTTAGCCAAGCAATTTGTAGGATTGCGCCAGATTCTGGCAAGGCTGGCTCAAATCATTGCCTGTTGAATCCCGCCACCCCCGCCCGAAACTCCCCACTCCCATACACCGCAGAAACCAGATCCTCATCATCCAGCCGCTGCTCCACGACGATGCGCCGCAGGCTTTCCTTGACTGCTGACTGGGTGGTTGCCGACAAGGCCATGAGCTGCTCGGCCAGCGCCTGTGCCTGTGCCTGGGCTTGCAATTGATCTGCCGGCACCACCGTATGCACGAACCCGCAGGCCTCGGCCTGCTCGGCTGACAGGTAGTCCGCCAGCAGCAGCATGCGCTTGACGCGTGGCACGCCCAGGCTGGCCACCAGGCGGGCGATGTTGCGTGACGACAGCGTGTTGGACAGCGTCTTGGCAATCGGCGCACCGAAGCGCGAGCCGGTGCTGCAGATGCGAAAGTCGCATGCCGTGGCCAGGGCCAGGCCGCCGCCCACGGCCCAGCCGTCGATGACGGCGATAGTGGGCACGGCGATGCGCTCCACGGCGTCGATCACGCGCTCCACGAAGGCTTCATAGGCAATGCCTTGCTGGCCGTCATGGAAGTCCTTGAAGTAGGCGATGTCCGTGCCCGAGATGAAGGATTTGCCGCCCGCACCGCGCAGCATCACGCAGCGGATGGCCGAGTCGGCCTGGCAGCGCTCCAGGGCCGTGAGCAATGCCTCGTACATGGGCATGCTCATGGCGTTGTGGCGTTCGGGGCGGTCGATGAGGATCTCGGCCGCGCCCCCGGCGTGAACGGTCAGCGCCACGGATTCATGCAGGGCGGTGCTCATGCGGCGGCCTTCAGGGCACGGAGTTCGGCCATGATTTCCGCGTTGTGCTCGCCCAGCAGGGGCGGATGGCGGCGCACCTGCTGGGGGGTGCCCAGCATCTTGACGGGAAAGCCGATGTTCTTGACCTTGCCCTCGATGGGGTGGTCGATCTCCATGCACATGCCGCGGTGCCGGCCATGCTCGCCCTCGAAGGCTTGCGGATAGGTGAGCAGCGGGCCGGCGGGAATTCCGGCCTCCAGCATGCGGTCCACCCAGTCGGCGCTGTCGTGGTGGGCCAATTCCGCTTCCAGCTCCCCTATCAGTGCCTCGCGGTGCTTCAGGCGCAGCGCCACGGTGGCGTAGTCGGGGTGCTCGAGCAGATCGGGGCGCTCGATCAGCGCGCACAGCCTGGCCCAGAGTTTCTGGTTGGTGGCGCCCATGACGAAGTAGCCGTCGCGCGCCTTCACGGCCTGGTAGGGGGCGCTCATCTTGTTGCTGGTGCCCAGCGGCGCGGGCGGCACGCCGGTGCCCCAGTATTCGGACATGTCCCAGATCGAGAAAGCCATGGCCGAGTCGAACAGCGAGGCGTCTATGTGCTGGCCCTGCCCTGTCTTCTGCGCGCCGATGTAGGCGGCCAGCAGTCCGTAGGTGGCGAACAGTGCGCAACCGATGTCGGCCACGGGCACGCCGGCCTTGACGGGTTTCTCTCCCTTGTAGCCGGTGACGCTCATCACGCCCGACATGGCCTGGGCCATGAGGTCGAACCCCGGCCGCTGGGCCCAGGGCCCGCTCTGGCCGAAGCCCGAGATGCTGACATAGACGATGCGCGGATTGATGCGGCGAATGCTTTCATAGTCGATCTTCAGGCGCTGGACCACGCCGGGGCGGTAGTTCTCGACGATGACGTCGGCCGTCGCGGCCAGCTGGTAGAAGGCCTCACGCCCCTCCTCGCTCTTGAGGTCCAGCGTCAGCGACCGCTTGTTGCGGTTCATGTTCAGAAAGCCCATGCTGTCCGGGCCCTTCATCTTGAAGCCCATGGCGCCGCGCGTCTGGTCGCCGGTGCCCGGAGGCTCGACCTTGATGACATCGGCGCCCAGGTCGGCCAGCAGCATGCAGGCAAAGGGCCCGGCCATGACCTGGCTGACGTCAAGCACGCGTATGCCTTGCAGGGGCAGTTGTTGCGGGTTGGATGGGGAATTGCTCATGCCGGGTCCTCAGCTTTCTTCGGTCACTTTTGCGGCGCGAACGACGTCGCCCCACTTCTTGTATTCGGCAGCCATGAAGGCCGCGAACTTGTCCACGGAGCCGCCGCCGTCCTCCACGCCGTATCCGTCGAAGCGGCTGACCACGTCGGGCATGGCCAGCACGCGGTTGATGTCGGCATTGATGCGCTGGGCCAGTTCCCTGGACATGTCGCGCGGGCCGACGACGCCGTACCAGCTCGATGCGTCAAAGCCCTTGAAGCCCTGCTCGTCCATGGTGGGCATGGCCGGGAATCCCTTGGCACGGTTCACGCGGGTCTGGGCGATGCCGTGCATTTTTCCGGCGCGCACCTGGGCGGTGGCGGCCGTCATGGTGTCGAAGCTGAAGTCGATCTGGCCGCCGATGAGGTCGGTCTGCATGGGGCCGGACCCTTTGTAGGGAACGTGGATGCTCTTGACACCTGCCGCCATGTTGAACATTTCGGCCGCCAGGTGCTGTACCGAGCCCGTGCCCGACGAGCCGAAGCTGATCTTGCCGGGGCTTTTGCGGCACAGCTCCACCACCTCCTGCACCGAGCCATGGCTGTTCCTGCTGCTGGTCACCAGGATGTGGGGCGTGGCGCCGATGAGGGCGATGGGCGCGTAGTCCTTGAGCGGGTCATAGGTGATGGATTTGAAGATCTGCGGCGAGATGGCATGGGTGTTCACATGGGCCATCAGCAGGTTGATGCCTTCGGTGAAGCGCGTCCTGGCGAAGTACTCGGCCGCCAGCGAGCCGGTGGCGCCGGGCTTGTTCTCCACGACCACGGGCCGGCCCCAGACCTCGGACAATTTCTGGCCCACGATGCGCGCGAACACATCGGTGCCGCCACCGGGCGCCCAGCCCACCAGGATCTTGACGGGGCCCTTGGGCAGGTCGGAGCCCGGGGGCGAGGCCCCTGCCCAGGGAGCGGCCAGCGCGGCGGCGCCGGCCGCGATGAAGTCGCGGCGTCTCATGTCTGTCTCCTGCACATCGTTGTTGTGCAGCCACTGTCGCCGCGCGCCGGATTCGCCGCAAGCCTGTGGAACGCATGCCTGGTTTCGCCATATGCGAAACCGTGACGCTCTCAGTTCGCCTCGGAGGCGGGATGCAGCAGCGCCGCCACCACGTTGTGCAACGCCTGTTGCTGGGCCTGCCCTTCGATGAAGGACAGCACATAGCTGCGCTCGTGCCAGTCGCCTTCCAGCGCGGCCCAGCCCAGCTCCGGCCCGGGGTGGAAGCTGCACAGCACGCCTGGCGGCATCAGGCCCACGCCCAGGCCTTCGCGCACCAGGGCCAGCATGGTGTCGAAGCCACTGACCGTGAAATCATTGCGGAACACCCTGCCCCGGCTGTGATGGGCACGGCGCAGGGCATTCAGGATGGCCGAGCCCCGGCCCAGGCTGACGATGCGGCACTCCAGCAGCCGGTCCAGCTCCACGGGCTGGTCGCCGAAGCTGAAATGCCTGCGGCTGTAGACCAGCACCAGGCTGTCGCGCCGGTAGTCGGCGCGCGGCAGGTCCACGAATCCGCTGGTTTTCTCGAAGATGCCGATGTCGATGACCTTGTCGCGCAGCAGTTGCTGGACGATGCGGCTGTTTTCTTCCATCACCTGCAGCGTGATGTGGGGATAGCGGCGCTGGGTGGCCGCGATGTCGGCGGCCAGGAACTGCAGGATGACCGACTTGGGCGCGCCGATGATGATGCGGCCGTCACGGCCGCGGCCCAGGGCCTGGGCATCGCCCTCCAGGCGATCGACCAGGTTGCCGATCTGGCGGATATGGGCCAGCAGCTTGAGGCCGGGCTCGGTGGCCTGCACGCCATGGGGCTGTCGCTTGAACAGGCGCGTGCCGAGCTGGGCCTCCAGATCACTGAGCCGCCGCGAGGCCGCCGCCACCGCCAGCTGCAGCCGGTCGGCAGCGCGCGAGATGCTGCCCTCCTCGGCAATGGCCAGCACGAGCTGCACGGTGGTGGAGTCGATCTTCATCATGGCGGCGGCCCTCTCGTCTGGCTTCTCGTCTGGCTGGAGGGCGACGATTGTGCCGCAGCGCCCCGCTGCGTCCCACCGGCCCTTTCGTCAGGCTTTGCGCAGAGCCTTGGCCTGGCGGGCCAGCGCCGTGATGCGGCTCCAGTCGCCCTGCTCCAGCGCATCCGTAGGCACCAGCCAGGAGCCGCCCACGCAGACCACATTCTTCAGGGCCAGGAACTCCTGGGCATTGGCCGGCGACACGCCGCCCGTGGGGCAAAAGCGCACATCGCCGAACGGACCCTGCCAGGCCTTGAGCATGGCCGTGCCGCCCGCCTGCACGGCGGGGAAGAATTTCAACTCGTTGAAGCCGTCGGCCTGGGCGGCCATGATCTCGCCGCTGGTGGCCACGCCGGGCAGCAGCGGCAGCTGCAGGTCCTGGCAGGCCTGGCCCAGTGCGCTGGTGTAGCCGGGGCTCACGGCAAAGCGCGCGCCAGCATGGGCACAGGCGCGCGCATCGGCTGCGCTGCGCACGGTGCCGGCGCCTACGATGGCCTCGGGCACGGCGCGCGCAATGGCCTCGATGCTGGCCAGGCCCTGGGGCGTGCGCAGCGTGACTTCCAGCACGCGGATGCCGCCCGCGACCAGGGCCTGGGCCATGGGAACGGCATGCGCGAGGTCGTTGAGAACGATGACCGGGATGACCGGCGCGTCCTGCATGAGCTCCAAGGCCGTCAGTCGTTGATCCATGTGCAAGCTCCCTCTTCTGCGCTGAGCGCGTGGCGCCGGAATCCGGCAAACAGTTCGCGGCCGAAACCCCGGCCATTGGCTTGGCGCAGCGTCCGGGGCATGGTGGCCACCAGGCGTTGCTGCCATTCGGATTCATCGACCAGCACGGCCAGGGTGCCGGCCACGGCGTCCAGGCGCACCAGGTCGCCATCGCGCAGGCGCGCCAGCGGCCCGCCCACGCAGGCCTCGGGCGAGACGTGGATGGCCGCAGGCACCTTGCCCGAGGCGCCGCTCATGCGGCCGTCCGTGACCAGGGCCACCTTGTAGCCCTTGCCCTGCAGCACGGCCAGGGGCGGAGTGAGCTTGTGCAGCTCGGGCATGCCATTGGCGCGCGGCCCCTGCCAGCGCACTACGCAGATGACATCGCGGTCCAGTTCGCCGGCCTTGAAGGCCTGCTGCAGCGCTTCCTGAGAGTCGAAGACGCGTGCGGGCGCCTCGACCACATGGCGGTCCTCGGGCACGGCGCTGACCTTGATCACGCTGCGCCCCAGGTTGCCGGACAGCAGCTTGAGCCCGCCCGTGGCGCTGAAGGGCGCATCGGCCGGGCGCAGCACGGACAGGTCGCCGGAGACTTCGGCCGCGTGCCAGGCCAACTGGCCGTTGTCCACGGCCGGAATGCGCGCGAACTCCTGCAGGCCATCGGGCCGCACGGTGAGCACATCGCCATGCATGAGGCCGGCCTTGAGCAACTGGCCGATCACATAGCCCGGACCGCCTGCGGCCTGGAACTGGTTCACGTCGGCGCTGCCGTTGGGATAGACGCGGGCCAGCAGCGGCACCACGCCCGAGAGCTCGGAAAAATCGTTCCAGTCGATGGTGATGCCCGCAGCGCGCGCCACCGCCACCCAGTGGATCAGATGGTTGGTGGAGCCGCCCGTGGCCAGCAGGGCCACCATGGCGTTGACGATGCAGCGCTCGTCCACCACGCGGCCGATGGGGGCGAAGCGCTTGTTCCTGGTGATGGCCAGCACGCTGCGCATGGCCTCGCGCGTGAGCAGTTCGCGCTCGCCGTCGGCCGGGTTGATGAAGGCCGTGCCCGGCACGTGCAGGCCCATGGCCTCCAGCAGCATCTGGTTGCTGTTGGCCGTGCCGTAGAAGGTGCAGGTGCCTTCGCCATGGTAGGCAGCCGATTCGGCGGCCAGCAGCTCCTTGCGGCCCACCAGGCCCTGCGCGGCCTGTTCGCGCACCTTGGCCTTGTCGCCGTTGGACAGGCCCGAGGTCATGGGTCCGGCCGGCACGAAGACCGTGGGCAGGTGCCCGAAATGCAGGGCGCCGATCAAGAGGCCCGGCACGATCTTGTCGCAGATGCCCAGCATCAGCGCAGCGTCGAATACGTCGTGCGAGAGCGCGATGGCCGTGCCCATGGCAATGGCATCGCGGCTGAACAGGCTCAGCTCCATGCCGGGCGCGCCCTGGGTCACGCCGTCGCACATGGCGGGTACGCCGCCGGCGACCTGCGCCGTGGCGCCCAGCCTGCGTGCCTCGTCCTTGAGGATATCGGGATAGCGGGCCAGCGGTGCGTGGGCCGACAGCACGTCGTTGTATGCGGTGACGATGGCGACGTTGGGCGCCTTCTCCTCGACGATGCGTATCCTGTCGCCGCCTGGAATGCCCGCAAAGGCATGCGCCACGTTGGCACAGCCCATGGACTGCGCGCCGGGCGGGCGCGCGGCCATGGCGTCCACCTGTTCCAGGTAGGCGGCACGTGATTCGGCACTGCGCTCGCGGATGCGGCGCGTGACCTGGTCGACGATGGGGTGGATGGTGCTCATGGGGTGTCCTGCGGATGCGCTGATGCGCGTTTTCTCTGTGTCGCGTTGTCTTTTTGGTGGATGTCGGCCGGGGCATCCCTCCCAGGTGCGTCCGGCCCTGAATCGAAGCTTACTTCACTGCGCGCGCCTGCTTGACGGCGGCCTGTACCTCATCCCAGGTACCCTGGCCCACGGTCTTGGCAATGCCGGCATTGACCGTGGCGAGCTTGTCGCGCATGCGTCCCACCTCGGCGGCGGGCAGCTCGTTGACCTGCATGCCCTTGGTCTTGATATCGGCCAGGGCCTTGGCCGCTTCCTCGCGCGTGTCCTTGCGCTCGAACTCGCGGCTCTTGACGGCGGCGTCCTGCAGCACCTTCTTCTCGGCCGGTGTCAGCGTGTCCCACCACTTCTTGCTGACGGTGACGATCCAGGGGCTGTAGACGTGGTTGGAGATGGTCAGGTACTTCTGCACCTCGTAGAACTTGCTGGACAGCACGGTGTTGAACGGGTTTTCCTGGCCATCGACGGCGCGGGTTTCCAGCGCGGTGAACAGTTCGGAGAACGGCAGCGGCACGGCGTTGGCGCCCAGGGCCTTGAAGCTGTCGAGGAAGACGTTGTTCTGCATCACGCGCAGCTTCACGTCGGCCAGGTCTTCCAGCTTGGCGATGGGGCGCTTGTTGTTGGTGAGGTTGCGGAAACCGTTCTCCCAGTAGACCAGGCCCACCATGCCCTTGGGCTCCAGCGTGGCCTTGACCTTCTCGCCCACGGGGCCGTCGAGCACGGCGTCGGCCTCCTTGGTGCTGCTGAACAGGAACGGCGTGTCCCAGACCGCCATCTCGGGCGACAGGCCGACCAGGGTGGCGGTGGAGCCGACCATCATCTCCTGGGCACCGCCGATCAGCGCCTGCTGCATCTGCGTGTCCGATCCCAGCGAGGCATTGCCGATGGCGCGCACCTTCATCTTGCCGCCCGTGGCCTTTTCGACCTCCTTGGCAAAGAAGCGCGCCGCGCGGCCCTGGTTGGAGTCATCGACCAGGCCGTAGCCGAAGCGCACGATGCGCGGCTTGAAGTCCTGGGCCATGGCCTGGCCCGTGGCGGCCAGCGTGGTGATGGCGGCCATCAGGCCGGCGAGTGCAAAGGGAATACGCATGTTCATCTCCTTGGGTTGTAGTGGGGGGTCAGTGCATCCAGCGCAGAGGGGCCAGGATGATTTGCGGAAAAATCACGAAAAGCACGGCAAGCAGCACATAGACCATCAGGAACGGGTTCGTGCCCTTGATCACGGTCTCCATGCGCAGCCGGCCCACGCCGGCAATCACGTTCTGCACCGTTCCCACGGGCGGCGTGATCAGGCCGATGCAGCCCACGTAGATGAACATGAAGCCGAAGTAGATGGGGTCGATGCCCGCCTTGACGGCCAGCGGCGCGCACACGGGGCCGAAGATCAGGATGGTCGGCGTCAGGTCCATGGCCGTGCCCACCACCAGCAGGAACAGCATCATCGTGGCCATGAACAGCATGGGGTTGCCCAGCAGGCCGGAGAAGCTGTCGGCCAGCATGTTGGGCAGGTCGGCCAGGGTGATCATGTAGGCCGTCACCGTGGCGGCGCCACACAGCAGCATGACCACGGCCGTGGTCTTGGCGGCGGCCAGGAACACGGCGTACAGACGGCTCCATGTCATCTCGCGGTAGATCACCATGGACACGAACAGCGCGTAGACGGCTGCGACCACGGCCGCCTCGGTGGGTGTGAACACGCCGCCCTTGAGGCCGCCCAGGATGATGACCGGCATCATCATCGCCCAGAAGCTCTTGGCCAGTGCCTTCAGACGCGGGCCCCAGGCCATGCGTTCGCCGCGCGACAGGTCGAACTTGCGGGCGATGGACCACCAGGCAAAGATCAGGAAGACGCCCATGATCAGGCCCGGCACCACGCCCGACAGGAACAGCTTGCTGATCGAGGTGTTGGTCGTCACGCCGTAGATCACGAAGGGCATGGACGGCGGAATGATGGGCGCAATGATGCCGCCCGAGGCGAGCAGGCCCGCGCTGTAGCTGTCGGGGTACTTTTGCTCGCGCATCATGGGCAGCAAGATGGTGGCCAGGGCAGCGGTGTCGGCAATGGCCGAGCCGCTCATCGAGGCCAGCAGCACGGCGGCGCCAATGGCCACGTAGCCCAGGCCGCCACGGATATGGCCCACATAGGCGCGCGCCAGGTCGATGATGCGGCGCGACAGGCCACCCGCGTTCATCAGCTCACCCGCCAGGATGAAGAAGGGCACGGCCAGCAGCGGGAAGTTGTCGAAGCCGGCCTGCAGGTTCTGCGCAAGCAGCTGCGAGTCGAAGAAGTCCAGATGCCACATCAGCGCCACGCCGGTCAACACCAGCGCCTGGGCAATGGGCATGCCGATCACCATGCCGCCGATCAGCACGGCCAGAAAGATCAGGGTCACAACCATGGTGCCTGCTCCTTACTCGACCGAAGTCTCGCCATGGTTTTCTGCCGGCGCGCCGCGGCGCAGGTCGCGCAGCGACACCAACAGCAGGCCCACGGCCAGCACCAGGGTGGCCGCAGCGCCCAGGGCCAGCGGGTAGCCCAGCACCGTGCTGTAGCTGTTCAGCCCGGCCTGCACCTGGGCCCATGAGCCCCACAGCAGCAGGCCCATGCAGACCAGAACCAGCGCCTGCGACACCCAGAACAACACCTTGCGCGCGCCAGGGCCCACGCGGGATGTCACAAGGTCGAAGCCCAGGTGGCTGCCCTCGAAAGCGGCCACGATGGCCCCAATGGCCACCAGCCAGACGAAGAGCAGGCGCGAGATTTCCTCATAGGAAACGATGCTGGTGTGAAACACATAGCGCAGCACCACGTTGACGAACACGGCAATGACCATGCCGGCCAGGGCCAGCACCATCAGCACCTCGGCAAAGTGCTGCAGGCGCGGCTTGGGCCGGACTGCGGGGGAATCGGATTGCATGGTTTTTGTCTCCTGGCGTTATGGGTTCTGGGAGAGAGGGGCGGCCTGCGGCGCCGGATGGACCAGCCAGTCCTGTGCGCGGTGCACGATGTCGGCCAGCGGCAGCGTGGCGTCCACGGACAGCACGGCGCGCTCGCCTGCCGGGCTTTCCAGCGTGGCGAACTGGTTGGCCACCAGCTCGGGCGAGAAGAAGTGGCCGGCGCGCTCCTGCACGCGCTGCAGCGCCGTGCCGTAGTCCAGGTCCAGAAAAACGAAGCCCACGGCGCCGGCCGGGCCGGCGGCACGCAGGCGGTCACGGTACTTGCGCTTGAGGGCCGAGCAGGTCAGCACCACGCCCTGCCCCGGCATGGCCTGGGCCAGCAGCCGTGCCAGCCGGTCCAGCCAGCCGCTGCGGTCGTCGTCGGTCAGGGGGATGCCAGCCTGCATCTTGCGGATGCTTTCCTCGGCATGGTGGGCATCGCCCTCGTGCAGGGTCCAGCCCAGGGCATCGGCCAGGGCCTGCCCCACGCTCGACTTGCCGCAGCCGGAAACGCCCATGACGACCAGCGCCCGTGGGCGGCTGCCTGCGGCGGTGGCGTCGGTTGTTGTTGGGATAGCGCTATCCATGTTCTTGCAAAAATTGGCAGACCAGGGTCTGCCTTGGATTTCGGTGTGCTTCAGAGGCCTTCGTCCGGGTTTACACGCAGGACTGCGGGCCTTCGAATGATTGGGATAGCGCTATCATAATCTCCAACCCTCTCGCCACCGACCTAGGACATTCCCTTGGCCCGCCAGATTCCGCCTGCATCTCCAGAATCGTCCTGCGCCGATCCTTGCGACCCGGCCCTGCCCGCCACGGGCCGCGCCCGTTCGTCGCGGGCCAGCGGACGCATAACGCTCAGCGATGTGGCACAGGCGGCCGGCGTCAGCCCCATGACGGTCTCACGCGCCCTGCGCGGCGAGCGGCGCGTGGACCCCGCCCTGGTCGAGAAAATCCGCGCCGCCGCCGCGCGCATGGGCTACGTGCCCGACCCTGCCGCGCGCGCTTTGGCCTCCCAGAAAAGTGCCCAGGTGCTGGTGCTGGTGCCCATGCTGTCCAACACCTTGTTCGTGGACCTGATCGAGTCTGTGCACAAGGTGCTGTTCGCCGCCGGCTACCACGCGCTGATCGGCGTGACCCACTATGACCGGGCCGAAGAGGAGCAACTGCTGCGCACCTACCTGCCCATGCGCCCTGCCGGCCTGCTGCTCACCGGCTTTGACCGCAGCCCCGCTGCGCGCGAACTCGTGCAGGCCAGCAAGGTGCCCTGCGTGCACCTGATGGAGCTGGGCGGCGAGCCGGGCACGCCCAGCGTGGGGTTTTCGCAGGCCGAAGCCGGAGCCGCCATCACCCGGCATCTGATGGAGCGCGGGCACAAGCGCATTGCCTTTTGCGCAGGCCAGCTCGATGCCCGCGTGATGCAGCGCGCCTCTGGCTACCGCCAGGCCCTGCAGGACGCGGGCCTGCACGACCCGGCCCTGGAACTGCTGTGGCCCCGCCCCACTTCGATGGCGCTGGGCGCCGAGCTGCTGGACGCCGCCCTGCGGCTGGATCCATCCGTCGATGCCCTCTTCTTCTGCAACGATGACATTGCCCAGGGCGCCCTGCTCGAAGCCCTGCGCCGCGGCATCCGCGTGCCGCAGCAGATCGCCATCGCCGGCTTCAACGACCTGCCCGGCAGCGACCAGATGGTGCCGCCACTGACCACCATCCGCACGCCGCGCGGCCATATCGGAACCGAAGGCGCGCGCATGCTGCTGCAATTGATGCGCGGCGAGGCCTTGCCATTGCACAGCCTGGATCTGGGATATGAGCTGGTGGTGCGGCAAAGCAGTTGAAGCGACAGTGGAAATGAAAAGGCCGGGTCTGCTGCCCGGCCTTTTATCTGGTCGACGCCTGCGGCGCAGGAATCACGCGGACATCACTCGAATTCCAGGATCACATCATCCACGGCCAGCGAGTCGCCCTTGCCGGCGCTGATCTTGCTGACCACACCGTCCTGCGACGCGAACAGGATGTTTTCCATCTTCATGGCCTCGATCACGGCCAGCTTTTCGCCGGCCTGCACCTTCTGGCCCGGCTGCACGGCCACGTCCACCAGCAGACCCGGCATGGGCGACAGCAGGAACCTGGACAGGTCCGGCGGTGCCTTGTAGGGCATGAGCCGGTGCAGTTCGCCGCCGCGCGGCGACAGCACCAGGGCGTCGATCTGCGTGCCGTTGTGGATGACGCGCAGGGCCAGTGGGTTCCTGGCCGTGCCGCGCTCGACCTGCGCCGTGAAAGGCTTGCCGTTGCAGCTGCCCTGCACGCACATGGCGCGCATCGGCGTCTCGCTGCGGAAGGTGTAGGGCTTGCCGTCCACGGTGACGGTGCTGGCGCGGCTTTCCGCGTCGAAGTCGGAAACCTGCACCTCGCGGTACTGGTGCTTGCCATCGGCCCCCAGCACGACCACGCAGTAGTCGGCCGAGACCTTGAGCTCATGACCGCGCATCTGGCCGCTGATGGTGGCGGCGCGCGCGCGGTAGCGGCGGTTCATGTGGCCTGCCAGGGCGACCAGGAAGTCGGGGTCGCCGTGCGGCACATCCTCGGCGTGGAAGCCGTGGGCGTAGTGCTCGGCGATGAAGCCGGTGTTGAACTCGCCGCTCTTGAACTTGGGATGGGCCAGCAGCGCGGCCTGGAACGGGATGTTGGAGCTGATGCCCCGGATCACGAAGGCGTTGAGCGCCTCGCGCATCTTGGCGATGGCGTCGTTGCGGTCGCTGCCGTGCACGATGAGCTTGGCGATCATCGAGTCGTAGAACATCGGGATTTCGCCGCCTTCATACACGCCCGTATCCACGCGCACGCCGTGCAGGTGGCCGGTGTCGGCCTGCCACATGGTCTGCTCGGGCGGCGAAAAGCGCACCAGGCGGCCGGTGGACGGCAGGAAGTTGCGGAACGGGTCCTCGGCGTTGATGCGGCACTCGATGGCCCAGCCATCGCGCTTGACGTCTTCCTGCGCGATGGCCAGCTTCTCGCCAGCGGCCACGCGGATCATCTGCTCGACCAGATCCAGGCCGGTGATGCACTCGGTCACCGGATGCTCCACCTGCAGGCGGGTGTTCATTTCCAGGAAGTAGAAATCCTGGTCCTTGCCGACCACGAACTCCACCGTGCCCGCGCTCTGGTAGCCCACGGCCTTGGCCAGGGCCACGGCCTGCTCTCCCATGGCGCGGCGCGTGGCATCGCTGATGAAGGGGGACGGCGCCTCTTCGATCACCTTCTGGTGCCGGCGCTGGATGGAGCATTCGCGCTCGTTCAGGTAGATCACGTTGCCGTGGCCGTCGCCCAGCACCTGGATCTCGATGTGGCGCGGCTCCTGCACGAACTTCTCGATGAAGATGCGGTCGTCGCCAAAGCTGTTGCGTGCCTCGTTCTGGCAGCTGGCAAAGCCCTCGAAGGCTTCCTTGTCGTTGTAGGCCACGCGCAGGCCCTTGCCGCCACCGCCGGCGCTGGCCTTGATCATCACGGGGTAGCCAATGCCCTTGGCGATTTCCACGGCGGCCTCGGGGCCGGCGATGGGATCGTTGTAGCCGGGGATGGTGCTCACGCCCGCCTTGTCGGCCAGCTTCTTGGAGGCGATCTTGTCGCCCATGGCCGCGATGGCCGCGTGCTTGGGGCCGATGAAGGCGATGCCCTCTTCCTCCACGCGCCGGGCGAAGGCCTCGTTCTCGGACAGGAAGCCATAGCCCGGGTGCACGGCCTGCGCGCCGGTCTGCTTGCAGGCGGCAATGATGCGGTCGGCCTGCAGGTAGGACTCGCGGCTGGGAGCGGCACCGATGTGCACGGCCTCGTCGGCCAGCTTGACGTGGCGTGCCTCGCGGTCCGCATCGGAGTACACCGCCACGGTCTGTATGCCCATCTTGCGGGCGGTGGCGATGACGCGGCAGGCAATCTCGCCGCGGTTGGCAATCAGGATCTTCTTGAACATCTTCGCAGCCTGTTTTTTCTGGATTCGATCTTTGATATCAGGGCTTGGTCACAGAGGGATGTTTCCATGCTTGCGCCACGGATTTTCCAGCTGCTTGTTCTTGAGCATCTGCAGCGAGCGGCAGATGCGCTTGCGCGTCTCATGCGGCTGGATCACATCGTCGATGAAGCCGCGCGCTCCTGCCACGAAGGGGTTGGCGAAGCGGGCCTTGTACTCGGCCTCGCGCGCTGCCAGCTTGGCGGGGTCGTTCTTGTCCTCGCGGAAGATGATCTCCACGGCGCCCTTGGCGCCCATCACGGCGATCTCGGCATGGGGCCAGGCCAGGTTGACGTCGCCGCGCAGGTGCTTGGAGGCCATCACGTCATAGGCGCCGCCGTAGGCCTTGCGCGTGATGACGGTGATCTTGGGCACCGTGGCCTCGGCATAGGCGTACAGCAGCTTGGCGCCGTGCTTGATGATGCCGCCGTACTCCTGGCTGGTGCCGGGCATGAAGCCGGGCACGTCCACGAAGGTGACCACGGGGATGTTGAAGGCATCGCAGAAACGCACGAAGCGCGCGGCCTTGATGGAGCTCTTGATGTCCAGGCAGCCGGCCAGCACCAGAGGCTGGTTGGCGACGATGCCCACGGTCTGCCCGTCCATGCGTGCAAAGCCCGTGAGGATGTTCTTGGCGTAGTCGGGCTGCAGCTCGAAGAAGTCGCCGTCGTCCACGGTCTTGAGGATCAGCTCCTTCATGTCGTAGGGCTTGTTGGCGTTGTCGGGCACCAGGGTGTCCAGCGACTTGTCGGCGCGGTCCACGGGGTCCGAGGTGTAGCGCACGGGCGCCTTCTCGCGGTTGTTCAGCGGCAGGTAGTTGTAGAGGCGGCGCAGCATCATCAGCGCCTCCACGTCGTTGTCGAAGGCCATGTCGGCCACGCCGCTGCGCGTGGTGTGGGTGATGGCGCCGCCCAGCTCCTCGGCCGTGACCTCCTCGTGCGTCACGGTCTTCACCACTTCGGGGCCGGTGACGAACATGTAGCTGCTGTCCTTGACCATGAAGATGAAGTCGGTCATGGCCGGCGAGTACACGGCGCCGCCCGCGCAGGGGCCCATGATCATGGAGATCTGCGGCACCACGCCGCTGGCCAGCACGTTCTTCTGGAACACGTCGGCATAGCCGCCCAGCGAGGCCACGCCTTCCTGGATGCGGGCGCCGCCCGAGTCGTTGAGGCCGATCACGGGGGCGCCGACCTTCATGGCCTGGTCCATGACCTTGCAGATCTTCTCGGCATGGGTCTCGGACAGCGCACCGCCGAAGACGGTGAAGTCCTGGCTGAAGACGAAGACCAGGCGGCCGTTGATCATGCCGTAGCCGGTGACCACGCCGTCGCCGGGGATCTTGCTGTCTTCCATGCCGAAGTCGGTGCAGCGGTGCTCGACGAACATGTCCCATTCCTCGAAGGTGCCGTCGTCCAGCAGCAGCTCGATGCGCTCGCGCGCCGTGAGCTTGCCCTTCTTGTGCTGTGCATCTATGCGCTTTTGGCCGCCACCCAGGCGGGCCTGTTCGCGCTTTGTCTCCAGTTGATCCAGGATGTCTTGCATGCTGCGATTCCTCTAACGTCTAACGGTAAGGTTTGTCTGGTCTTGTCTTGTCGGCCGTCACTGCGGCGCCGCCACGGGGCCGGCCTGCGCCTGCAGCAGATTTCTGGCGGCCGTGCTGGCCGCGATGCGCCCTGCTGCCACGTCGGCCTGCAGCTGGGGCAGCAGCGCCCGCACCTGCGGATGCTGCCGGAAGGCCTGCTTCAGGCCGGAGTCGATACGCTCCCACATCCAGGACAGCGCCTGGCGTTCGCGGCGCAGCGCCAGGCGCCCGTTGGCCTGCTGCAGGCGGCGGAATTCCTCCACCGCACCCCAGAAACCTTCAACGCCCTCCTTCTTGAGCGCGCTGATGGTGATGACCTGGGGCTGCCAAAGGCGCTCGTCGTGGTGGGCATGCTCGGGGTTGCCGTGCATGCCCAGCAGGCGCAGGCTGGAGGTGATCTGGGCCTGGGCGCGCGTGGCGGCATGCGGGTCGATGTCGGCCTTGTTGATGACCACCAGGTCGGCCAGCTCCATCACGCCCTTCTTGATGGCCTGCAGGTCGTCGCCCGCATTGGGCAGTTGCAGCAGGCAGAACATGTCGCACATGCCCTGCACGGCGATCTCGCTCTGGCCCACGCCCACGGTCTCGACGATGACCACATCGTAGCCAGCCGCCTCGCAGACCAGCATGGCCTCGCGGGTCTTCTCGGCCACGCCGCCCAGTGTGCCGCTGCTGGGGCTGGGGCGGATGTAGGCATCCGGATGAACGGACAACTGCTCCATGCGCGTCTTGTCGCCCAGGATGGAGCCGCCCGACACGGTGGACGATGGGTCGATGGCCAGCACCGCCACCCGTAGGCCGCGCCCAATCAGGAACAGGCCCAGCGTCTCGATGAAGGTGCTCTTGCCCACGCCCGGCACGCCGCTGATGCCCAGGCGGAAAGATCCGCCCGTATGCGGCAGCAGGGCCGTGAGCAGCCCATCGGCCGCAGCGCGGTGATCCGTGCGCGTGGATTCCAAAAGGGTGATGGCCTTGGCCATCGCCCGGCGCTGAACGGCAGGGTTGCCGTTCAGGATGCCGTCTTGCATTTGCTCGGGAGTCACTGCGGCGGGCTCAGAGGCTGTTGGCCTGGCGGATCTGCTCGAGCACGTCCTTGGCGCTGGCCGGGATGGGTGTGCCCGGGCCATAGACGCCCTTGACGCCGGCGTTGTAGAGGAAGTCGTAGTCCTGCGCGGGAATCACGCCGCCCACGAAGACGATGATGTCGTCCGCGCCCTGGCGGCGCAGTTCCTCGATGATGGCCGGCACCAGGGTCTTGTGGCCTGCCGCCAGCGTGGACACGCCCACGGCGTGCACGTCGTTCTCGATGGCCTGGCGCGCGCATTCCTCGGGCGTCTGGAACAGCGGGCCCATGTCCACGTCGAAGCCCAGGTCGGCAAAGGCCGTGGCCACCACCTTGGCGCCGCGGTCATGGCCGTCCTGGCCCAGCTTGGCGATCATCACGCGCGGGCGGCGGCCCAATTGCTCGGACGATGCGTCGATTTCGCCCTTGAGCTTTTCCCAGCCCTCGGCCGAGTCGTAGGCTGCTGCATACACGCCGGTCACCTTTTGCGTATCGGCGCGGTGGCGCCCGAAAACCTTCTCCAGCGCATCCGAGACCTCGCCCACCGTGGCGCGCAGGCGCACGGCCTGGATGGACAGGTCCAGCAGGTTGCCCTCGCCGCTTTCGGCGGCCTGAGTCAGGGCCTGAAGGGCGGCCTCGACCTTGGCGGCATCGCGGCTGGCCTTGATCTGGTTCAGGCGCGCGATCTGGCTGTCGCGCACCTTGACGTTGTCCACCTCGAGGATGTCGATGGCGTCTTCCTTGGCCAGCTTGTACTTGTTGACGCCGACGATGACGTCCTTGCCCGAGTCGATGCGCGCCTGCTTCTCGGCGGCGGCGGCCTCGATCTTGAGCTTGGCCCAGCCCGAATCCACGGCGGCGGTCATGCCGCCCATGGCCTCGACCTCCTCGATGATCTTCCAGGCGGCGTCGGCCATGTCCTGGGTCAGCTTTTCCATCATGTAGCTGCCGGCCCAGGGGTCGATCACATTGGTGATGTGGGTCTCTTCCTGGATGATCAGCTGCGTGTTGCGCGCAATGCGGGCCGAGAACTCGGTGGGCAGCGCAATGGCTTCGTCAAAGCTGTTGGTGTGCAGGCTCTGCGTGCCGCCGAAGACGGCAGCCATGGCCTCGATGGTCGTGCGCACCACGTTGTTGTAGGGGTCCTGCTCTGTCAGCGACCAGCCCGAAGTCTGGCAGTGCGTGCGCAGCATCAGGCTCTTGGCCTTCTTGGCGCCGAAACCCTTCATGATGCGGCACCACAGCAGGCGGGCCGCGCGCATCTTGGCGATTTCCAGGTAGAAATTCATGCCGATGGCCCAGAAGAAGGACAGCCGGCCCGCGAAATCGTCCACATCCATGCCCTTGGCCGTGGCGGTCTTGACGTACTCCTTGCCGTCGGCCAGCGTGAAGGCCAGTTCCAGCGCCTGGTTGGCGCCCGCCTCCTGCATGTGATAGCCCGAGATCGAGATCGAGTTGAACTTGGGCATGTTCTTGCTCGTGTACTCGATGATGTCGCCGATGATGCGCATCGACGGCTGGGGCGGGTAGATATAGGTGTTGCGGACCATGAACTCCTTGAGGATGTCGTTCTGTATGGTCCCCGACAGCTGGTCCTGGGCCACGCCCTGCTCCTCGGCCGCCACCACGTAGCCGGCCAGCACGGGCAGCACGGCGCCGTTCATGGTCATGGACACGCTGATCTTGTCCAGCGGGATCTGGTCGAACAGCACCTTCATGTCCTCGACCGAATCGATGGCCACGCCGGCCTTGCCCACGTCGCCCGTCACACGCGGATGGTCGCTGTCGTAGCCCCGGTGCGTGGCCAGGTCGAACGCCACCGACACGCCCTGCCCGCCGGCAGCCAGCGCCTTGCGGTAGAAGGCGTTGGACTCCTCGGCCGTGGAAAAGCCCGCGTACTGGCGAATGGTCCAGGGCCGGCCCGCGTACATGGTGGCCTGCGGGCCGCGAATATAGGGCTCGAAGCCTGGCAGGCTATCCGTATGGGGCAGATCCGCCGTGTCGGCCGCCGTGTACAGCGGCTTGACGTCGATGCCGTCGGGCGTGGTCCAGTGCAGTGCCTGGATGTCGCCCCCTGGAGCGGCCTTGGCGGCCGCCTGGGCCCATTTCTGCAGGTCGGCAGTTGCGAATTCCTGGCCGTTCTGCGCTGTCGGATGGTCTTGTCTCATGTTCTCAGGCTCGTGAATGACAGGTGCCCTTGAGGGCATGCCCCAGAGCTGCCGCAGTTTACATCATTCATAATTATTCATTCAAAATATCTTTGCCGATACAATCCGGGCCACATGTCGACAAACACCCTCACTCCCCGCGCGCTCTACGAACAGGTGGCAGAGAAGCTGCGCCTGCGCATCTTCGCGCACGAACTGGCGCCTGGTGACTGGATCGACGAACTGAAGATTGCCGAGGAATACGGCATCAGCCGCACCCCGCTGCGCGAGGCCCTGAAGGTGCTGGCCGCCGAGGGCCTGGTGACCATGAAGGTGCGCCGTGGCGCCTATGTGACAGAGGTGTCGTCCAAGGACATTGCCGATGTCTATCACCTGCTGAGCCTGCTGGAATCCGATGCCGTGCAGGTCGTGGCCGAATCGGGCAGCGATGAGGAACTTGCCGCCCTGCAGCAGACCCATGAGGAACTCAAGGCGCAGATGCGCGATGCAGACCGCTTCTTCGAGCTCAACGAGAGCTTTCACATGCAGCTGCTGCAGATCGCCGACAACCGCTGGCGCAACCAGCTGGTGGCCGACCTGCGCAAGGTCATGAAGCTCAACCGCCACAAGTCGCTGTTCAAGCAGGGCCGCATCGAGGACTCGCTGGCCGAGCACGAGACCGTCATGCAGGCCCTGCTGCGCCGCGATGGCGCGGCCGCCGCGCAGGCCATGCGTCAGCACTTCAGGAACGGTCTGGCTGCAGCGTCCTGAACTCGGGTTCATCTGAACCCTGGCTGGCTGGGCAACAGTGGCGACGTAGGCGGGCATGCGGCTCCTGGTTCGCTTCAGGCGCATCGCCCGAGAACGCTGCAGTGCAGCATAAACCTCGCCGCCAACTCCGCACATGTCCGAAGCTGACGCCGGGGCCTGCGGTAACCGGCAGCTATCATCAGCGGCACCATCCACTTCGGTCCGCACCTCTTCGCATGAGCATCCAAGATCCAGCCCGCGCCCCTTCCCTGGCCATGAGCCTGCCTGCCGATGCCAGCATGGCCACGGCCGCCACCCTGGTGGAAATGCTGGCCCTTCGCGTGCAGCAGACGCCCGCAGGCGAGGCCTACCGGGCCTATGACGAGGATGCGCGCAGCTGGAAGTCCCTGAACTGGGCGCAGACCGGCGAGCGCGTGGCCCTGTGGGCGCAGGCCCTGGCTGCGCAGGAGCTGGCACCGGGCTCGCGCATTGCCATTCTTTTGCCCAACGGGCTGGATGCCATGTCCATCGACCTGGCCAGCCTGCGCTGCGGCCATGTGCCGGTGCCCCTGCATTCCATAGACAACGCAGGCAGCATTGCCTACATCCTGGCCAATGCCCAGGTGTCCATGCTCTTCGTGGCCCAGGCATCGATCTGGGACAGGATCTGCGCCACCGGCCAGGCCTTGCCGGAGCTGCGCAAGGTGGTCGTGGCATCGGCCAAGCCGGCTTCCCGGGCCGCAGAGCCTGACACCGAAGGCGATGCCGCTGCACTGGAGGCCCTGCGCCAGATCCCCGTGCAACCGCTGGCCCAATGGCTGGCTGAAGGCGGCGCAGTCCCCCTGCCCCCGCCTCCCTCTGCCGAGGACCTGGCCGCCGTCGTCTACACCTCGGGCACCACGGGCAAGCCCAAGGGCGTGATGCTCACGCACCGCAACGTGGTCTCCAACGTACAGGCCGTGATGCAGCGGCTGCAGCCGCGCAGCGATGATGTTTTCCTGTCCTTCCTGCCGCTGTCGCACACCTTCGAGCGCACGGCAGGCTACTACCTGGCGATGGCCGTGGGCGCCTGCGTGGCCTATGCGCGCTCCGTGGCTCAGCTGGCCGAGGATCTCAAGACCCAGCGTCCCACGGTGCTGGTCTCCGTGCCGCGCATCTACGAGCGCGTGCACGCCAAGGTCATGGAGGCGCTGGCCCGTGCCCCGCTCAAGGCCCAGCTGTTCGAACTGGCCCAGGCCAGGGGCTGGCAACGCTTTTGTGAAATACAAGGCATTGCCGATGCGCAGGCGCCCCAGCCCGACGTGCCGGGCTGGATGCAATGGCTGCCCTGGCCCGTGCTCAACCATCTGGTGGCCAAGCCGCTGCTGGCCCAGTTTGGCGGGCGTGTGCGCGTGGCCGTGAGCGGTGGCGCGCCGCTGTCGCCCACGATTGCGCGCTGTTTTCTCGGCCTGGGCCTGCCGCTGATCCAGGGCTACGGAATGACCGAGACCTCGCCCGTGGTCTGCGCCAACACGCTGGAGGACAACCACCCGGCCACCGTGGGTCGCGCCCTGCCGGGCGTGGAAGTGCGCATTGGCGAGAATCGGGAACTGCAGGTGCGCGGGCCCTGCGTGATGCGGGGCTACTGGCAACGCCCCGAAGACACCGCCAAGACCTTCACAGACGACGGCTGGCTGCGCACCGGCGACCAGGCCGTGATCGAGGATGGGCGCGTGCGCATCCAGGGCCGCATCAAGGAAATCATCGTCACCTCCACCGGCGAGAAGATTCCACCGGCCGACCTGGAGCTGGCCATCACCGGCGACCCGTTCTTCACCCAGGTCTTTGTCGTGGGCGAAGACCGCCCCTTCATCGCCGCCGTGGCCGTCATCGAGCGTGGTGAATGGCAGGCCATGGCCCAGCGCCTGGGCCTGGATCCCGAAGATCCCAAGA
Organism: Delftia sp. PX-1; assembly: GCF_055797465.1. Lineage (NCBI taxonomy): Bacteria > Pseudomonadati > Pseudomonadota > Betaproteobacteria > Burkholderiales > Comamonadaceae > Delftia > Delftia sp. PX-1. Next base: position 3,822,652 of record NZ_CP184763.1, on the reverse strand, counting down.
GCCTGAACCACGCCGCCGCCGAGCGTGAAGCGCTGGCCCGCATCGAGAAACAGGTGGCCAGCTTTGCCCGCTATGCGGTCCCCCGTGCCGTGCACCTGGAACTGGAGCCCTGGACCATTGAGAACGGGCTGATGACGCCCACCCTCAAGCTCAAGCGCAACAACCTCATGGCGCGGTTTGAATCGCAGATTGCCGCCATGTACACCAAGCCCGCCGAGCGCTGGCAAGGCCGCAACAGCGCGGGGTGACCCCCAGCCCTTGACAAGCCGCCGCCGGAAAACGGCGGCTTTCCATATTTCTGATCTGAAAATTAAATTATGTAAGTTACATTGACTTGATCAAAAAGAAGGCAAGAACGCCCTGTCCGCGCTCTTGCCTTGCCCGCTTCAGGCAGCGGCCAATGCCCTGCCGGCGGGCGCCATGCCGATCTCCTTGAACTCGCTGATCCTGAACGTGGCCACCGCCTGGGCCAACACGCGGGCCTGTCGCTCCAGGCTGGCAGCTGCAGCGGCAGACTCTTCCACCAGGGCAGCGTTTTGCTGCGTGACCTGGTCCATCTGGGAGACCGCCTCGCTGATCTGTCCCAGGCCGCCGCTTTGCTCCACGCTGGCGGCCGAGATGGCCTCGATCAACGACGCCACTTCGCGCACTTGGGATTCGATGGCGTCCATGGCCTTGCCGGCTTCCCGGACCTGGTTGCCGCCCATTCGCACCGTCTCGGTGGAGGCCGTGATCAGCGCCTTGATTTCACGCGCCGCTGCGGCGCTGCGTTGGGCCAGGGAGCGCACTTCTCCGGCCACCACGGCAAACCCCCTGCCCTGCTCGCCCGCCCGCGCGGCCTCCACCGCTGCGTTGAGCGCCAGGATATTCGTCTGGAAGGCGATGGAATCGATGACGCCCGTGATCTCGGCAATCTTTCCGCTGCTGGCCGAGATTTCGTCCATGGTGCCCACGACCCTGGCGACAGCGCCGCCGCCCACGCCCGCCACCTCCTTGGCGCGCACGGCCAGGGCGCTGGCCTGCCGCGCATTCTCCGAACTCTGGCCCACATTGCCTGCCAGCTGCTCCATGGAGGCCGCCGTCTCCTGCAGGCTGGAGGCCTGGTGTTCGGTGCGGCTGCTCAGGTCCTGGTTGCCTGCCGCGATCTGGCTGGATGCCGTGGTCACCGACTCCACCCCGCGCCGCACATCGCCAACGATGCTGGCCAGCGATTCGCGCATGGCACTCATGGAGCGCAGCAGGTCGCCGACTTCGTCGCGCCCCGTGGCCTGGATCTCGGAAGCCAGATCGCCCTGCTCGATGTGCCGGGCCACCTCCACGGCGGACTTCAGGGGAACGGTGATGGAGCGCGTGACCACATAGCCCAGCGCCACGGCGAGGATGACAGCGGCCGCGACAAAGCCGTAGATCAGCATCTGCGACTGCGCCAGAACCTGGCGGGAGTCCGCATACACATCCTCGGATGCCTTGAGCTGCAGCTCCACCAGTTCGCCGATCTTGGCGCTGATGGGGTCTACGCTGGCATACAGCGCGCCATCGAACTCGTCCAGGCTGCCGGCCCTTTTTCCATCCAGCGTCTTGAGCCGCTGCAGCAGCCGGTCGATGCTCTGGTTGGCAGGTGCGAACATCGCCTGCGCCTGGCTGGCCAGCACGGCCTCCTGCGAGGTCAGCTGTGTGGACGAATAGCTGCGCCAGGCCGCATCGATCGCGGGCAGCGTGCCGGAAATGCTCGCCGCTGCCTCCTGCGCCGTGATCAGGCCGGCATTCGCCTTGTTGACCGTATCTATGACGTTGACGGCGTAGGCGTCCGCAATCTGCTTGAGCTGCTTGAGCGGAACCACGCGGTCCTGGTACATGGTCTGCGTGCCCGAGAACACATGGCCCAGCGCCCTTGCGCCGACGGCGCCCACGGCCATCAGGCAGATCAGCAGAACAAGAAAAACACCGGTAAGCCGGGTACCGATACGCACATCGCCGAGTTTTTTCATCGCAGATCCCTCTGTCCCCGTGACGCCATCGGTATAGGCCATCGCTATCGCATCCCGGCAGTCACATTGCTTGCCTTATCGGTAGCAACCGCCGGTTTCTTGAGAGTCAAAAATCAATAAGTTCCATAGGAGTTGCGACGCTCGCGGCTACCGCCCCGCAGGCAAGCCCCCTTCCCCATCCGTGTTGCAGAGCCAACCCTCTCAAAGTCCGAACAGCATTTTCATGTAAGTTACATTGAATGTCTTGAAAAACGGCCCGTGAAAACACGGGCCATCTCACTGGATCAGACGTAGACGTCGACCACCCCGCCCAGCCCGGGTGCCTTGCCGCCCTTCGATGGGGATTGCGATGGCGCCTCGGCGGCCTGCTGCTGCTCGCGCTGCTTGTCGAGCTGGGCCTGCTGCCTGGCGCGCATCAGCGCCTCGATCTGGTTTTGCACCATCATGATCTGCGTCTGCAGCAGCTTGGACTTCTGTTGCTTGGCCTTGGCGTCGATGTTCTCGGAGGCCACTTCCTTGAGCGCCTGCTGCAGCTCCTTGAGCTTGCGCTGCAACGCAGCGATGTCATTGCCGCCGGAAGATGAAGCGGCTCCCGAGGCGGAAGCCGAGGTGGAGGATGAGACTTGCATGCCCCATATATCGACCACTGGCGGGCGAACTGAAGGCCCAAAACGCCCCACCCCCGGCCGCCATCACCCCAGCCAGTGCCGCAGCGCACCCGCCGACGCAATGCCGATCAGCACCGTCGGCAGAATGGGCAGCCGGCTGGCCGCCACCAGCGTCACCACCAGGGCCAGCAGATCGGCCGGCCGCTCGGACACAAACGCCGGGCCAATCACCGAGATCAGCACGCAGCCCGGCAGGCTTTCCATCACGTACTGCATGCGCGGGCTCAGCGTGCGCCCGCGCAGCAGCAGGTAGCCGATCACCCGCGTGAAATACGTGCTGCACGCCATGAGCACCAGCGTCAGCAAGGTTGTGGCTTCCATCGCTCAGCTCCTGGGCGCCAGCAAGGCCGCGCAGATCAGGCCCGAAACAGCGCCGGCCGCCACATACCAGGCGCCAGGCACCAGCTTGTAGACCAGGGCCGCCGTCAGCAGGCTCACCAGCCAGGGCCGGCAAGGCCTGACGCCCTTCCACATGCCGCGCAGCAGCACCAGAAACACGGCGGTGAACGCCATGTCGAAGCCGTACTGCTCCAGGTCGCCAATGCGCGGCCCCAGAAAGGCACCGGCCGCCGTGCACGACACCCAGGCCATGTACAGGCCTGCCGACACGCCCATGTAGTAAGGCAGGCTCACGCGCCGGGCAGCACTGCGCTGCGCGTCGGCCAGGGCCAGCGCCCAGCTTTCGTCGCACATGAAGAACAGGGCCGGCAGCGCACGGCGCCTGGGCAGATGGCGCAGATAGGGCGCCAGTGCCGCACCCATCAGGATGTGCCGGCAATTGACCAGGAAGGACATGGCGACGATCAGCAGCACATGCGGCGGCGACGTCCACAGCCGTATGGCCGTGAACTCCGAGCCGCCGCCGAAGTTCATCCCGGTCATGAGAGGAACTTCCAGCGGTGCCAGCCCCTTTTGCACGGCCTGCGCGCCCAGCACCAGGGCAAAGGGCACGAAGCCCAGCATCACGGGAATCGCATCCCTGAAGCCGCGAAAGGCCTCGGAACTGCGGGAGACGGAATCTGCCGAAACGGCAGCGGGGGAAAGTGGAATGGATGAAGACATGGAGAGCGGCGATTGTCGGCCTGTGCCGCTGGAATTTACTGCCGATTCATGCTTCCACCAGCCATTTTACAGATGTTTATGCCGATTTATTGGAGCACCTGGAAATAATCTGCCGCACACAGGCTGATCAAAGCATTTCCATGGCTGGCGGCGCTCCTCGGATGGCCGCGCCTGCCCTCCTGACATTTCACGAAACCCAACAGCCATTGGCTCCCGCCATGCTGCAGTGCGTCGCAAACGGCTGTGCCGGCCAGGGCGGCGGCGGGACCATGAAGCCCTCATCACTTCGCTTCACCTGAAAGGTTCCCCATGCGCACTTCCCACTTCACCCGCTTGATCGCCCTGGCCGCCCTCAGCCTGGGCCTGGCCGGCACCGCCCTCGCCCAGGACGCCACGCCCTCCTCCACTGCTGCCCCTACCGACCTCAGCCGAGCCCAGGTGCTGGCCGACCTGGAAATGTGGCACCGCGCCGGACTCACCTATGTCTCGGACCGCGAGATCGATGTCCGCTCCACCGAATACCAGCGCGGCCTGGAGCGCTACCAGCAGCTGCGCGCCAGCCCCGCCTACCGTGAGGCCGTGACCAGACTGGAGAAAGGGCATGCGGTGGCTCAAGACAAGTGAGCGTTAGAGTGACGCGAGGCGCGAGATACTGTGCAGTTTCCGCAACTGCGAGCATCGCCCCTCACTCCATGAATATCCGCATAGTCAACGGCGACCTTCTGGACCAGGACGTTGAAGTCATCGTCAACTCATGGAATAGAAACATCATTCCCTGGTGGCTGTTGATCCCCCAAGGCGTGTCCGGCGCAATCAAGCGCAAGGGGGACTGCAGCCATTCCTGGAGGTTGCGCGGGCCGGCCCCATTCCTCTGGGCGATGCCGTACTGACATCTGCCGGCAGACTGCCTTTCAAAGGCATCATCCACGTGGCGGGCATCAATCTTCTTTGGAGGGCGTCAGAACTCTCCATTGAGAGGTCCATCCACTCGGCCCTGCAACTTGTCAACGATCACGGCTTCAAATCCGTAGCCTTTCCCCTCATCGGTTGCGGATCTGGAGGCTTCAATGAAGACACTGCCATCCGCATCATGAAGAACACCATTGCCCAAGTCGAAACGAGGGCAGCGGTTGTGCTGGTCGTTTTTGGCAAGGCACGATAGTTGTTGTAACGGTCGAAGCCCGGATATCGCAGGTCGAACTTAGTCGCCTGCGCATAGCTGGGGCCGCTGACCGTCTGGCCGTAGCCACGGTCGCCCGTGGTGGGACGCACTTCGTCAAATCCCGAGACCAGCCATTGCCAGGCCACCTGACCCTGCTGGTTGGTCAGGCGCCTGGGGTGTTCAGGTGGTTAGTGTGGATAACAGATTGGTGACTTTGTTCTCCGTCGCGATAGACGTAAGTATTTTCATCAAAATCCAAGCTTGTTAATTCTTATCTCTTGGTGCAATCTTTTTCTCTCTGACTCAAGATCCAAGCGGTCAAATGATCTAACGAAATTCTCTATATTTTCATCAAGCTCAATATGATACTTCCACAGAGCTTTTGCGCCAAGCTCTTGGATAAACATCAATCCATTTATAACATCTGCACTCTCACCAAAATCACAAATGGATATTCTTCCGCATGCCTCAATGAATAAATCCCTTACCCCCTCCCAATCAAAAAATTCCTGCAACAACTGATCAATGCCTGAAGCATTAGAACAAAAATCTGCCAACGACTCCTCTACGAATACGGATTTCTTTCCAGAACCCAATGAGTACTCAAGATACAATCTAGTAATTCCAGTATTATTCATAATTTACCTTACCGGCATCAAATGCCAAACCTCCTTTGAATTCGGATTGTAAACCATTTCCAGATTCCCATTAAGATACTTATAGAATCCATTCATTCGATCTGGAGAAATGGAAGTAGCCGTACTCAGAACTTCTTCAGCTTGCAAGAAAGGAGCCCCTCGTCCAGTACTCCATAATTTATGATAATAATATTCCGAAAATTTAAATGGCAAGCCAGTGGCTTCATAAAATCCGTTAGAGAAACTTATCTTTCTTACGGAGTTTGTAGCGCAAAACGCCCCCGACTCCACCCCCTCAGAGATCCCCCGCGCAATCGGCAGCATCCTCGAAACACCCGTCGGAATCTGCGCCACCAGCGGGCTGATCACCGCAGGCGATGCCACCGCCCCGTTGACTCCAGACGCCCCGGCAATGAACTCCGTGATAGCCGGACCGTACCGGTAGTACAGACCTTGCATTCTTGCCAGCACGGGGTGCAGGCCTTGAGGGTCCACATCGTTGAGCGGGTTGTTGGCTCCATACCCAAACCGATTCCACTATCCCTCCAACTCAATCTTGCTGGTTATCTCTTGCGAAACTACCTATTAGGGTTTGCTCCTTATAAATCTTGTTATCAACGCACATAAAGCATATGAAGCCGTTATTAGCCCTGCACCCACTAGCAACGAGATGAGACATTGAAGGAAAGACCCCTGCTTGTAGCCGTGCCAAGTAGACCAAATAATCAGCGTGGCAATCTCGAAACCAATGACCATGTGGAACGATTGCGGCTCTTGCTTCAAGGCTCCCTGGCGCCACAGTCGATACCTCCACTCAGTGACCGCAGGAACTATCACGTTCCACAGGAGCTTTGCAGTGAAACAAATAATTAATATGTTGTCGAGAAGATTTGTTTTCACGGAACTATCTGCCTTTGTCCAAAAATACCTCTCCAAAAATTAGCCAATCCTGTTGGCCATGAAACCGTCGCAGTTCCCGTGACGGAATTGGTTAGCGGATAGGAAGGCCAAGACAGTCCTTGCCCTGGCGTAAACCTGGGTCCCCAAACTCCAGTTCGGATGTAGTTCCACGACGTGGGGCCACCCTGCATTACCCATCTGCCTGCCGCCAAATCTGGCACGATCCCCGCTGGCGCCCAAGATGTCACCGTAGTGGTTGCCGGACAAAACAATGGTGCAGATGTAGAACCAACCAAACCAATTGCCGAAGGTGTAAGACCAGTAGTGACGGCGGGAAGCGTCACGGCTCTAGTCCACGCACCCGCTCTTACTGCATCGTCCAGCGTCGTATTACGCCTTGCTCCCGCAAACGTCGTCAGGTCAAGAAACTGCAGTCCTTCGGGATCGACAAAAGACAGAGGATCACCACCTACATACCCAAACCGATTCCACCCACCCTCCAGCCCAATCGGGTCCGCCTGCATATACCGCCCCGTCGCCGCATCGTAGTACCTGTGCAGGTTGTACGACAGCCCCGTCTCTTCATCAAACACCTGCCCCGGATACCGCAGATCGAACTTCACCGCCTGCGCATAGCTTGGCCCGCTGACCGTCTGGCCGTAGCCCCGGTCGCCCGTGGTAGGCCGCACTTCTCCAAACCCTGAGATCAGCCATTGCCAGGCCACCTGCCCCTGCTGGCTGGTCAGGCGCCTGGGGGTGTTCAGATGGTCCGTGTGGATGGCGTACAGCCGGCCGTTGATTTCTGCCGCAATGGGCATGGGGCCGCTGGCCGTGGGCAGGTAGATGATTTCCGTGCTGTCGCTCTGGCTTGCGGGCGCTGCGCTGTTGGCGCTGCGCTGGTTGGCGTACTGGCCCAGCACGGTGCTGCCTATGCCGTCTTCGGCATACAGGGTATGCAGCGTGGCCGGTTGACCTGCGCCCCGGGCATCGCTCTTGAGCACGCGCTGGCCCAGGGCGTTGTAGACGTAGCTGACCGCTCGTGCGTCGGCCGCGTCCGCGTATTCGCCGGCCTTGGCGATGCGGCCGTCTGCGCCGTAGTGCAGGTGGTTGTCTCCCTTCTTGACCAGGGCGCCCGCAGCGTCGTAGCTGAAGGTCACGTTGCTGTTCTGCGCCGCGCTGCCCGGGCGCTGCAGCGTCTGGGCATAGCTTTGCAGGCGATTGGTGCCCGCAGCCGTCTGGTAGCTGCGCTTGAGCGTGGAGGTGCCCGATGCCAAGGCGTTGGTGTAGTGCACCTCCGTGCGATTGCCATTGCCATCCCAGGCATAGCCGGAGGCGCTGAGCTCGATGGTGTCGGCCAAGCTCCAGCCCGTGGGCAGCGTGAGGCCCGCAGGCGCGCTGTGGGCGCTGGCCGTCAGGCGGCCTGCAAAGTCATAGCTGAAGGCGCTGGACAGTTTTGCCTGCTGGGCCGACGCTGTGCCCGGCAGCATGTGCTGCTGCTGGATAAGGCTGATGCGGCCTGCGGCATCCCAGGTCAGGTTCAGCAGCGTGCTGCTGGCCAGTTGGCCTGCGGTGTTGTAGCTGCGCTGCTCGGCCAGGGCTGCCGTGGCGCCGGGCTGCTGCGCAAAGCCCGTCCATTGCCAGGCCGTGGGCTGGCCCAGCGGGCTCCAGGTCAGGCCGGTGACCAGGGGCTGGCCGTTCCACTGCAGGCCCGTGATCTGGCCTGTGCTGTCATACAGGTAGGTGGCCTGCTTGCCGCTGGGGTAGGTGATGCTTTGCAGTTCTCCACCACCGCCCTGCCCGGCAGGTACATAGGAGTGGATCAGCGACTTGGTGTCGCCATTGGCAAGGATCTGGCTCTTGCGCAGCACCCGGCCCAGGATGTCGCGCTGGTACTGGGTGGTGACGCCGGGGTCCTGGATCTCGCTGAGGTGGCCCGTGCTGGCCTTGGGGGCACCGGGGCCGTTGTAGGTGGTGCCGGGCAGGTCGTAGCGCAGCGTGGAGGTTGCGGTGCTGCCGTACTGGAGTTGGGTGGGACGGCCCAGGGCGTCACGCTGCACGGCGAGGGTGCGACCTGAGGCGTCCTTGGCGGTCGCGATCAGGCCCAGGGCGTCATAGGTAGCGGTGATGTTGCCGGCGTCGGGGGTGGCTTCGGCCTTGGCGTTGCCCAGGGCGTCTCGGGTGTAGGTGGTGGTGACGCCTTTGAAGTCCTGGGCGGATGTGACTGCGTCCAGGGCGTTGTATGACAGCGATGCGCTGGCGTTGTCTTCGTTGGTGATAGCGCCGACTCGCCGCAAGGGGTCAAGACCTATGCTGGTGCCACGGCTTGACCCGTTGGCCGGCCGTACACTGCTGATCAGGTCGCCATTGGCGTCATAGCCAAATTCTGTCGCCACTTCGCCGATAGTGAGGCGTTGAATACGGTTGAGACTATTGATGGTGCGTTTCACCACCCACGCTGGTTGATTTCCGGCATCTCGAACAATTTCATCCAAGCGATTTCCCATATTATCCAGGATGTATGAAGCAGAGTTACCGCGATTATCATTCCAGCCAATTAAGCGTTGGGCATTGTCATATATATAGCTGACCTGATGCCCATTGGAAGCGGTCAAACCTTGCATTTGTCCGGACGGAAGATACCTATACAGCGATACTTCACCATCACGTTGCAGACGAATGAGGCGCCCGCGCAAATCATACTCAAAACTGCTAGTCAGCCCCGTAGTGGCAGTATGCGATTGCAGTCGACCTCCAGCCCCATGAATAAAATGATCCAAATGCCCTAAAGCATTTTTCGTGCTCGAAAGATTCCCAAAACCATCGTAGGCAAAGCTGGAGGTGGCACCGTTAGGGGCGGTTTCCGAGGCCACCAGGCCAGACGCAGCATAAGACCACTGCCAGCCTGGAGCAGAGTTGTCGGCTGCACCCACATCTCCGACGGCCAAACTCAATAGACGTCCCTTCGCGTCGTAGGTGTAGCTGGCCTGGCGCCCCGACTCAACTATCCTCGAAGGCAAGCTCCATTGAGGATGCCATTCCATGTTGGCAGTACGTTCCTGAGGCGTTCCTACCGCCTCTGTCACACTCGTGAGCAGGCGTCGCCCATGATCCCAGCCAAATGTTTTCTTGGCACCCTTGAAATCAGTCTCCGATTCACGCAATCCAGAAGAGCCTTGAATACGACTGGCAGCATCTAGTTCCCCACTCACACCCGGCGCACTACTGGAAGTGACTTCCAGAACACCAAAAGCATTTTTATACCTATAGAAACGTTGACGCCCCAACGGATCTATCACCTGAGTTTCCCCATAATCTTGCGAAGGATATCCAATTTGATATTTAGCCACCCCATTCGCACGCTCAGTGTCTATCACTTGCCCATCTGCATTGTATTTAAATGTGGACAATCTATTATTATTTTCGTCAGTAACACCGGTCAAAAAATGAGGATATCTAAGGTCCTCATATTTATAGCCTATCGTTGATCCATCTTTGTAAATTACCTTCTGCAAATTACCCATGGCATCATACTCAAATCCAACTTCGCGCACGCCATCGACGTCGATATCCTGGAGCTTGCCCTGTGAGCCATAAACAAAGTTGAGCCTTCTACCAAAGCCATTGCGTACTTCGGCGATTCTATCGCCTGCATCATACTCATACTCAATAAACCAGCCATTTCGCCGCTCATGCCTTAGAAGCTTTCCTGATTCATCAAAATTTCTTATATCTCCATTCTGCAAATCATTCAAAATCCAGCCATAACCCACCTGCGTCAGACTACTTGATCCATTTCTTGCCACCCACGCCCCATTGACCCAATCAAACCAAAGATAGCTGCCATCACCAAAGTTAATTTGGGCCTTTTTCGAAATGCCTTGCGAATTCTTTACATGCTCAAGTCTTACCGCGTAGGAATGAGACCATCCCGCCCCCATCAGCGATTCATTCTGCCGCCGGCGATGCAGGTAGGTCCTCTCGATGGATAGCGGATTCACCCCTGCATCAAAGTAATCAACCTCGTTCATGTACTTTTGAGCAATCGGCAAAATAACAGGATACGGGGTTCTTTATCCACTGATGCGACACATGCGCCCCATATCAACCGAAGCAGCTTCACAACGGTTATTCAGCTCAATGCTTCCGTAGTTACAATCGCAGGTTCCATAAATATTACTTTTTGGAATTTTCAGGACAAAATCTAATAATACTCATTCCCACATAAGTATATTGATTATATATATCACTCCCCCTTTTTGAACGAACCCAGCCCCAGCACTCAGCCGTATCACCAACCTCGATCACTTTATGATTTATGAAGTTGTAGTCATCCAGTGGATCTCCGGCTCGCATTGCCGCATAGTCGGCGCAGTAACCCTCAGGGGTCGAATAGTCTTTTGCAGCGCCCAGATTATTCAACCATCCTCTATAAAAGAAGCTACGAGGAACTGCTGCAGACACCGAGTGAATAAATGTCAGAAAACACAGAAAAAACACGGAAATCTTGACGAACGACGAAATTTTCACTAATCCCCCAAAAACAATAAACAAAGTCAATAAATCGGGATCAACGCGATCCAATCAAGCACTGTGATTTTCCTATGCCGCGCCAGCCGGAAGTTGAGCGAATGCTCTGGTTCGCGCTCATCTTACAGAGCATCTGCACTCCATCACCACACCAACAGCGACAGAGTTCCCGAAACTTCACTTTAAAGAGAACTACTGCCGTCTTCCCGTGGAAGGAGTGCATCGCTCCGATAGCCACGCTCCGCAATGAGAGAGCCTGTCCCCCGTGCTCCGCAACAAGGTCTCCACCGCTATAACGACTGCATGCCCCCGATAACCCTTCCCTTGTCCCCGGCACCCTCGCGTCACACGGTCAACCGGTGTTTCTGCAATAATTGCCGCAACAATCATTGCGCAGTCAATCATTTCACCCGCAGACACCATGACCCAGCCACCCCTGCCCAACGGCCTGCAGCCCTCGGACTTCTACAGCCCTGGCAGCTACACGCCCTTCGAGAGCGTGGGGTTCCTCATGCGCAAGGTGCTCAGTTCCATCCTCCAGCAGGCCGATGCGCAGTTGGCCGAGCATGAGCTGACCTATGTGCAGTGGCTGCCGCTGTACAAGCTGCTGCTGTGCAGCGACGCCACGAATGCCGGCATGGCACGTGACCTGGGGCTGGATCCGGCCTCCATCACGCGGGCGCTGGACCGGCTCGAATCCAAGGGCATGCTGCGGCGCGAGCGCTCCACGGTGGACCGGCGCGTGGTCAAGCTGGTGCTGACCGATGAAGGCCGCGCCATGGCGGCCAAGGTGCCGCAGGTGCTGTCCAGCGTGATGAATGCCCATATGGCCGGCTTCAGCCATGACGAGTCCCGCCAGCTGCTGGACATGCTGCGCCGCCTGCTGGCCAATGGCGATGCGATGCGCGCGCCGGAAGCTGCGCCGCCGGCCCCTGCGCCTGCCAGGCCCGTCGGCTGACAGCGCCAGCCCCCTTTTTCCGCCCCGGTTTCCGATTTCCTGATTCTTGACACCCAACAGGCAGACCACCATGCCCAATTCCTTTGTTTCCGTGTCCGCTGCGCCCCGCCGCGTGGCCGCCGCAGCGGCCACCCTGTGCGCCGCGCTGGCCCTGGCCGGTTGTGCTTCCCAGGGCCCGGCCCATGAGCCGCTGGCCCGGCTGGGCGCCTCCGACCTGGGTCTAACGGCCCAGTCCGAGACAGGCGCCAATACCAGCCTGCCCGCCGCCGATTGGTGGAAGTCCCTGGGCGATGCCCAGCTGGACGGCCTGATCGCCCAGGCGCTGCAGGGCAGCCCCAGCCTGGCCATGAGCCGCGCCCGCTTCGACAAGGCTGCCGCCCTGGCCACGGCCACCAGCACGGCCACCGATGTGCGCGGCACGCTCGGCATCGACGCCACGCGCCAGCACTACAGCGCCAACGGCCTGGTGCCCGCACCCATTGCAGGCCATACCTACAACACCGGCAACCTGCAGGCCGGCCTGAGCTGGACACCGGATTTCTTTGGCCGCCATGCGGCCGACCTGCAGGCCGCCCTGGGTCAGGCCCGTGCCGCCCAGGCCGACAGCGCCGCGGCCGCCAACCAGCTGGCCGCCCAGGTGGCGCGCAGCTATGTGGCGCTGGCCCGGCTGATTGCCCAGAAGGAGGTGGCCGGCCGCACGCTGACCCAGCGCCAGTCTCTGCTGGAGCTGAGCCAGCAGCGCACGCGCGCCGGGCTGGACAGCCAGGTGGAGCTGACCCAGGCCCAGGCCGGCCTGCCCGATGCCGGCACGCAGATCGAGATGCTGGACGAGCAGATCACGCTGGCGCGCCGCACCATCGCCGTGCTCTGCGGCCAGGCGCCCGAGGCGCAGCTGCAGCTGGCGCCCCGTCTGGCCGCGCTGCAGATCCAGGCCATGCCCGGCCAGTTGGGCGCAGACCTGCTGGGCCGCCGCCCCGACGTGGTGGCCGCACGCTGGCGCGTGGAGTCGGCAACGCAGGGCATAGAGAGCGCGCGGGCGGATTTCTATCCCGATATCAACCTGACGGCCTTCATCGGCCTCAACGCCGTCGGGCTGGACAACCTGTTCAAGGGCAGCTCGCGCCAGATGGGCGTGACGCCCGCGCTGCGCCTGCCCCTGTTCGACGGCAAGCGCCTGCGCGCCCAGTTGCGCGGCACGCAGGCCGATCTGGACACCGCCATTGCCCAGTACAACGGCGTGGTGCTCGATGCGGTCAAGGAAGCGGGCGATGCCATCACGTCCGTGCAATCGCTGGCGCGCCAACAGCAGCTGCAGGCCGAGTCGCTGGAGAAGGCCGAACGCGCCTACGACTTTGCCGTGCAGCGCTACAAGGCCGGCCTGGCCAGCCAGGTGACGGTGCTGAACACCGAGACCCAGGTGATCACCCAGCGCCGCCTGGACGTGGACCTGCGCGCCCGCGCGCTGGACACGCGCGTGTCGCTGATGAAGGCCCTGGGCGGCGGCTGGACCGATGGCACGGATGCCGTGCAGGTCAGCCAGCACTGAGATCGCAACCCGCACAGGAACCCACCTCACTCTTGACATTCCACCGGGCAGACCGCCAGCCAGCGTGACAGACCGCCAGCCCCCTGCCCCGGCCGCACAACCACATTCACAGATAACAAAGCGCCGAACACCATGACCGATACCAACAAGCAAGCATCCAATGCACCCGCTGCCGCAGCCTCGCCCGTGGCCAACCCGCAGGGCCGCCGCAAGGGCCTGACCATCGTGGCCGCCGCCGTCGCGGTGGCCGCCGTCGCCTGGGGCGGCTGGCACTGGATGGTGGCCCGCAACTACCAGACCACGGACAACGCCTATGTGGCGGGCAACGTGGTGCAGATCACGCCGCAGGTCGGCGGCACGGTGATCAGCATCGGCGCCGACGACACCGACTACGTCAAGCCCGGCCAGCTGCTGGTGCAGCTGGACTCGGCCGATGCCCTGGTCGCCCTGTCCCAGGCCGAGTCGCAGCTGGCCCAGACCGTGCGCCAGGTGCGCACGCTGTACGCCAACAATGCCCCCCTGGTCGCCCAGGTGGCCCAGCGCGAGGCCGATCTGGCCCGCCTGCAGGCCGATGCCGCCCGCGCCCGCGAGGATGTGGAGCGCCGCCGCCCGCTGCTGGCCACGGGCGCCGTGGGCAAGGAGGAGTTCGACCACGCCCAGTCCCTGGCCCGCACGGCCGGCAATGCCGCCTCGGCAGCCGAAGCCGCCGTGCGCGCCGCCAAGGCGCAGCTGACGGCTGCCGAAGCCCAGACCAAGGGCAGCAGCGCCGAAGAGCACCCCAGCGTGATCGCCGCCTCCGCCAAGGTGCGCGAAGCCTATCTGGCGCTGCAGCGCACGCGCCTGGTCTCGCCCGTGGAAGGCTATGTGGCCAAGCGCGGCGTGCAGCTGGGCCAGCGCGTGGCCTCGGGCGCGCCGCTGATGACGGTGGTGGGCCTGCACAACCTCTGGGTGGATGCCAACTTCAAGGAAAGCCAGCTGGCCCAGCTGCGCATAGGCCAGAAGACCGAGCTGACGGCCGATGTCTACGGCGACAAGATCAGCTACCACGGCACCGTGGTGGGCATGGGCGCAGGAACCGGCGCGGCCTTCTCGCTGCTGCCCGCGCAGAACGCCACCGGCAACTGGATCAAGGTGGTGCAGCGCGTGCCCGTGCGCATTGCGCTGGCGCCGGAAGACCTGGCACAGCACCCGCTGCGCGTGGGCCTGTCCATGGAAGTCAAGGTGGACGTGCGAGACCAGCAGGGCGAGGTGCTGGCAACGACCACGCGCAACGCACCCGTGGCCCAGACCTCCGTCTACGACATGGCGCTGCCGCAGGCCGAGGAGCGCATTGCCCACATCGTGGCGGGCCAGAACGTGGCACCGCTCAAGCAGTTGCCCGAGCTGCCGCCCGTGGCCATGGCCGAGGTGCAGGACAGGGCCCAGGGCAAGGCGCCAGCCGCCGTGGCCTCCGCGCCGGTTGACGCGCAGGCCATGCAGTCCAGGTAAGCAGGCATCGCTCCCCCGCCTTCCCAGAACCTACGCGGACTGCCTATGACTTCCTCTACCACCGCCGTGCCGGAGCCGGCGCCGCCGGTCGCCCCCTCGGCGCCGCCGGCCATGCCTGCACGGCCGGTCCCGCTCAAGGGCGCCCAGCTGGCCCTGGGTACGCTGGCCCTGTCGCTGGCCACCTTCATGAACGTGCTGGACTCGTCCATCGCCAACGTCGCCATTCCGGCGATTTCCGGCGACGTGGGCGTCAGCCCCAGCCAGGGCACCTGGGTGATCACCAGCTTTGGCGTGGCCAACGCCATCTCGGTGCCGCTCACGGGCTGGCTCACCCAGCGCTTCGGCGCCGTGCGCCTGTTCACCATGAGCGTGCTGCTGTTCGTGCTGACGTCCTGGCTGTGCGGCTTTGCCTCGTCGCTGGAGACGCTGGTGCTGTTCCGCGTGCTCCAGGGCCTGGTTGCCGGCCCCATGATCCCGCTGTCGCAGACGCTGCTGCTGTCCAGCTATCCCCCGGCCAAGGCCGGGGTGGCCCTGGCGCTGTGGGGGATGACCACCCTGGTGGCCCCCGTGGTCGGCCCGCTGCTGGGCGGCTGGATCACGGACAACATCTCCTGGCCCTGGATCTTCTATATCAACGTGCCGGTGGGCCTGCTGTCGGCCCTGATGACCTGGAGCATCTACCGCAGCCGCGAGACCCCCACGCGCAAGCTGCCCATCGACTCCGTGGGCCTGGCCCTGCTGGTGCTGTGGGTGGGCGCGCTGCAGCTGATGCTGGACAAGGGCAAGGAGCTGGACTGGTTCGCCTCGGGCGAGATCATCACGCTGTGCGTGCTGGCCATCGTGAGCTTCGTGGTCTTCCTGGTCTGGGAACTGACCGATGCCCACCCCGTGGTGGACCTGCGCCTGTTCATGCGCCGCAATTTCGCGGCCGGCACGGTGGCGCTGTCGATTGCCTACGGCCTGTTCTTCGGCAACGTGGTGCTGCTGCCCCTGTGGCTGCAGCAGTGGATGGGCTACACCTCCACCACGGCCGGCATGGCACTGGCGCCGGTGGGCATCTTCGCCATCATCCTGACACCACTGGTGGGCCGCAAGGTCACGCAGTGGGACCCGCGCAGGATGGCCACGGGCGCCTTCATCGTGTTCGCCCTGGTGCTGTGGATGCGCTCGCGCTTCACGGTGGAGACCGACTTCATGCACATCCTGGTGCCCACGCTGATCCAGGGCGCGGCCATGGCCTTCTTCTTCATTCCGCTGACCACGATCACGTTGTCGGGCATCTCGCCGGACCGTATCCCGGCCGCCGCCGGCCTGAGCAACTTCGTGCGGATCACGGCGGGCGCCATGGGCACCTCCATCGCCACCACGCTGTGGGAAAACCGCGCCGCGCTGCACCACGCCCATCTGACAGAAGGGCTGGTCCAGGGCCAGGGCGTGTTCGGCGTCACCCTGCAGGGGCTGCAGGCCGCAGGCCTGAGCCAGGCGCAGGCGCTGGCCCAGATCAACCGGCTGGTGGACCAGCAGGCCTACACGCGCGCCGCCGACGACATCTTCCTGGCGTCGTCCGTGCTGTTCCTGGTGCTGATCGTGCTGATCTGGATGACCAGGCGCCCCGCGGGCCATGCCGGCGGTGCCGAGGCAGCCGGCGCCCATTGATGACCAGCCTCCGGGCCATCACCACAAGGAGCTGCCTGCAGGGGCAGCTCCTTTTTTGTTTACATGACGACACGCAAGGCGCCTTGAACGGGGCCGCCAAGACCACCATCTCGACAGGGCTGCGCCATCGGTTCCATGATGGCGGCGGCCTGAACACCGACGGAGCACCGTGAAAACAACCCGCATCTTCCGCGCCCCGATTGCCGACTACTCCCAATCGCCCCAATCGTCGGCCGGGCGCTTTCGCAACATCCATCCCCGCCCGGCCAATGCCCCCCAGCCCGACGCCAAGGTGATGTGGGACTTCTTCTTCAACAAGCCCAAGGACACCGAGCCTGCGGCGCCCCTGCCCGTGCAGCGGCTCACCCCGGCCGACCTGGCCGCCGCGCCCGAGCGCAGCCTGTACCGCCTGGGCCACTCCACGCTGCTGATGAAACTGCGCGGCGGCTGGTGGATCACCGACCCGGTGTTTGCCGAGCGCGCCTCGCCCTTTTCCTTCATCGGCCCCAAGCGCTTTCATGCGCCGCCCATCGCCCTGCATGAACTGCCCGCGCTGCGCGGCGTGGTGCTCTCGCACGACCACTACGACCATCTGGACCGTGCCACCATCCGCGCCCTGGCGCCCCGGGTCGACTTCTTCCTGTGCACGCTGGGCGTGGGCGACCGGCTCATGGCCTGGGGCGTGGCCCCCGAGAAGGTGCGCCAGTTCGACTGGTGGCAGGACGTGCAGGTGGACGGCCTGCGCTTCACGGCCACGCCGGCCCAGCATTTCTCGGGCCGGGGCCTGCGCGACGGCAACCGCACGCTGTGGGCGTCCTGGGTCATCGAGGACCTGGCAAGCGCCGACACGCTGCGTGTCTTCTTCAGCGGCGACGGCGGCTATTTCGACGGCTTTGCGGAAATCGGCCGGCGCTTCGGCCCCTTCGACCTCACGCTGATGGAGACCGGCGCCTACGACCCGCACTGGCCCTACGTCCACATGCACCCGGCCCAGACCGTGCAGGCCCACCGCGACCTGGGCGGACGCTGGCTGCTGCCCATTCACAACGGCACCTTCAGCCTGGCCATGCATGCCTGGTGGGACCCCTTCGAGCGCGTGCTGGCCCTGGGCGCCGAGCACGGCATTGCCGTGGCCACGCCCATGATGGGCGAGCGCGTGGACCTGGCCGCCCCCCATGCAGGCGAGCGCTGGTGGCGCGCCCTGGTATCTGAGGTCACGCAGGACGGAGCCGCGCCGGCACCCCGGCCCCAGCCGCGATAAACGCGTTTTTGCTGCATTGCGTCATCGGCCTACGCGGACCGGCATGCATCTGGCTAAAGTGGAACCGGCAAGTGGATCTGGCAGGTAGATCCGGCAAATGGATCCAGAGCTTCAGGAGCGCACATGGCAAACCGCAAATCTTCCAAGGCTGCTTCGGTGGCCCGTCAGGCCACCGATCTGGCCATTGCCGCGCCGCAGGTGGTGGCGCACAGGCTCACCCGCATGGCGCTGGCCGGGGCCAATCCCTCCGCACGGGACCGGCGCGAATTCACGCGCATGGTGTCCGAGAAACAGACAGCCTTCCACCAATCCTGGGCCGCCATGGGCCTGCAGTCCATGGTCGCCAGCCAGGCCCTGATGCAGGCCTGGATGCGCATCTGGTGGATGCCCTGGAGCGCCTCCACCTGGAATGGGGGCGCACTGGCATCGCAGGCCTCGCAATGGAGCAACGCCATGTGGGGCGTGGTGGGCAAGGGCATCGCGCCCGTGCACCGCACCGCAGTGGCCAACGCCCGGCGCCTGGCGCGCGGCTGATCCACCCATATCAAACCCGCTTCATTGACTGGAGCGGCACGGCGCGGCAGGGCTGATGCGGGGGCGAGGTTCAGGTATCCTCGCGGCCTTCGTTCCGTTTTGCTGCGCTGCCGCATTTCCAGGCATGGACTCCATGCAGAGACTGAAAACACGGCCGCGGCAGGCGGATTTCCCCCTTTCTGCCATCGCTTTGCCAGTCTTCCCCGGAGTTCTCTGATGACACACAAGGCCCCGCCAACCGGCCAGGGCCTGCACGGTCAAGACGACCTGCAGCGCAATCTCACCAACCGCCATATCCAGCTCATCGCCATCGGCGGTGCCATCGGCACGGGCCTGTTCATGGGCTCGGGCAAGACCATCAGCCTGGCGGGTCCGTCCATCGTCTTCGTCTACGCCATCATCGGCGTGATGCTGTTCTTCGTGATGCGGGCCATGGGCGAGCTGCTGCTGTCCAACCTGCAGTACCGATCCTTCATCGATTTCTCGGCCGATCTGCTGGGGCCCTGGGCGGGCTTCTTCACGGGCTGGACGTACTGGTTCTGCTGGATCGTCACGGGCATTGCCGACGTGATCGCCATCTCGGCCTACTCGCAGTTCTGGTTCCCGGACCTGCCCCAGTGGGCCCCGGCCATTGCCTGCGTGGGCCTGCTGCTGGGCCTGAACCTGCTGACGGTGAAGCTGTTCGGCGAGATCGAGTTCTGGTTCGCCATGATCAAGATCGTGGCCATCGTGGCCCTGGTGGCAACGGGGCTGTACATGGTGGGTGCCGCCTTCGTCTCGCCTGCGGGGCGTGCGGCCAGCCTGTCCAACCTCTGGAACGACGGCGGCATGTTCCCCAACGGGATGATGGGCTTTTTCGCGGGCTTCCAGATCGCCGTGTTCGCCTTCGTGGGCATCGAGCTGGTGGGCACCACGGCGGCCGAGGCCAAGGACCCCGAGCGCACGCTGCCGCGCGCCATCAATTCGATTCCCGTGCGCATCATCGTGTTCTACGTGCTGGCCCTGATCGCCATCATGGCCGTCACCCCCTGGCGCGACGTGGTGCCGGGCAAGAGCCCGTTCGTGGAGCTGTTCGTGCTCGCAGGCCTGCCGGCCGCTGCGGGCGTGATCAATTTCGTGGTGCTGACCTCGGCCGCCTCGTCGGCCAACAGCGGCGTGTTCTCCACCAGCCGCATGCTCTACGGCCTGGCGCTCAAGGGCGATGCGCCCAAGTCCTTCCACCGGCTGTCGCGCAGCAGCGTGCCCTCGCGCGGGCTGCTGTTTTCCTGCACCTGCCTGCTGGCCGGCGCGTTTCTGATGTGGGTGGTGCCCGATCTGGTGGAAGCCTTCACGCTGGTGACCACGGTATCGGCCATCCTGTTCATGTTCGTGTGGTCGCTGATCCTGCTGTCGTACATGGCCTACCGGCGCCAGCGCGCGGCCCTTCATGAGGCTTCGCGCTACAAGATGCCGGGCGGCGTGGCCATGTGCGGGGCCTGCCTGGTGTTCTTTGCGGCCATCCTGGGCCTGCTCACCCTGCAGGCCGACACGCGCCAGGCACTGGTGGTGACGCCGGCCTGGTTTGCCCTGCTGGCCATTGCCTACCAGTTCCTGCGCCGCCGGGCATCGAGCCAACCCTCGGGCAGCTGCGCTGAGCCTTCCAGCGCCCTGCCGGGCGCCGTGCCCAAGCCGCGCTGACCTGGTTTCTGGCCGCCCCCTGCGCTCCGGGGCGGCCTTTGCACGGAGGCGCCGCACCCCGTGCTCCCTCTCAGCGCCCTGCCGACCCCCTTCATTTTTGTGCACCAGACTTGTGCACAACGCCTCAGGCGTGTCCAGCGATTAGATAACGCGTGAACAAAAAACAACTGTCTTTACGTGAAGAGAAAGATGTAGATACAAATCGTTATCATTCGCACCTTGATTTTTAACCCATACGGAACTTTACAAAGATGGTCAGAATCTCGGTGCTCCGCCCTCTTCCACTTTGCGCTGCCCTGGCATGCACAGCCATGGCCCATGCCCAGACGGCCGACAGCAAGGCCGACACGTCCTTGTCCACGGTGGTGGTGACCGCCTCGGGCACGGCCGTGGACATCAAGGAGGCGCCGGCCAGCATCAGCGTGATCACGCGGGAAGACATCGAGCGCAAGCCCGTCACCAGCATCGGCGAGCTGCTGTCCACCATTCCCGGCGTGACCGGCGGTCTGTCGGGCACGGGTGCCCAGTCCAAGATCAAGCTGCGCGGCCTGCCCGAGAAGTACACGCTGATCCTGGTGGACGGCAAGCGCCAGGGCAACTCGGCCGGCATCAACTACCGCGACGACCTGGGCTCGCAGGATCTGGACTGGATCTCGCCCGAGATGATCGAGCGCATCGAGGTAGTGCGCGGCCCCATGTCCTCGCTGTACGGCTCCGACGCCATGGGCGGCGTGATCAACATCATCACGCGCAAGATCGGCAAGCGCTGGAGCGGCTCGACCACGCTGAACTACAGCAAGCCCTCCGACGGCGACCGCGGCGACACGCGTCAGCTGGGCTTCAACATCAGCGGCCCGCTGTCCGACAAGTTCGGCCTGCGCCTGGGCGGCAACTACACGGACCGCGCTGCCGACGAGGGCACGGGCGGCTTCCCGGGCACCTACCAGTCCACGGCCGGCTCGCGCAAGCAAAACCTCAACGCTCTGCTCAACTGGCAGCTCACGCCCGACCAGGTGATCGGCATCGAGGCCGCGCAAGGCATCCAGCGCGCCACGGGCTCCGATCGGTTGGTGAATGGACGCCCCGTGGTATCGCAATGGGGCCTGAGCAAGCTGGAGCAGACCAAGTTCGGCCTCAGCCACGATGGCCGCTGGGGCGACATGACCTCCAAGCTCAACCTCGTGCACAACAAGTACGAGGACAAGGGCGACACCATCGGCAACAACTCCAAGGAAACCACGCTGGACGGCCGCATCGACAAGCCGTTGAAGCTGTGGGGACTGGACCAGGCCATGACGCTGGGCATGCAGTGGCGCCGCGAGTCGCTGGACAACCGCGACACCATCGGCCTGGCGCCCATCGACTACGCGGGGCGCCCGGTCTCGGGCTCGGGCCTGAGCGCCACCACCTGGGCGCTGTTTGGCGAGGACCAGATCTTCCTGCGCGACAACCTGGCGCTGACGCTGGGCCTGCGCATGGACCACCACCAGAAATACGGCAACAACTGGAGCCCGCGCGCCTACCTGGTCTACCACCCGGCCTCGGAGTGGACGGTGCGCGGCGGCGTCTCGCGCGGCTTCCGTGCGCCCAACCTGAAGGAAAACTCGGCCAGCGCCGCCACGCAATCCGGGGGCAACGGCTGCCGCAGCCTGGCCGGCATGGGCTGGACCAGCACCAGCGTGAATGCCGACGGCACGCGCGGCTGCTACATGGCCGGCAACCCCGACCTGCAGCCCGAGACCAGCACCAACTTCGAGCTGGGCACGAGCTGGGACCGCAATGGCTGGGCCCTGGGTGCCACCTACTTCCACACCAACTTCAAGAACAAGATCGACTACCAGCCGCTGGGCTTCTACAACGGCTTCTGGTGGACCCGCATGGCCAACGCCCAGCGTGCCCGCACGCGCGGCCTGGAAGGCTTCGTGAACGTTCCCCTGGCCAAGGGCCTGACCTGGAACACCAACATCACCAAGATGTTCGAGTCCAAGAACCTGAGCACGGGCGCCTCGCTGCTGGCCGTGCCCGAGCTGTCCATCTACTCGTCGCTGCAGTGGCAGATCCGCCAGGGCTGGTCGGCCATGTTCAGCGCCCGCCACGTGGGCAAGGAAGTCGTGACCACGGGCACGGCCACCACCTTCGCCAAGGCCTACACGACGTTCGACGTGTCCATGAACTACAACGTCACCGACTCGATGACCCTGCGCGCCGGCATCATCAACCTGACCGACAAGGAAACCCGCACCATCGGCGCCAACTACGACAACGGCGGCCGTACCTACTTCGTGGGGATGACGGCCAGGTTCTGATGGCGCGGTTCTGATAGCGCGTTATCGGCCCTTGCGCTGACCCAGACAAAGCGCCCGTTGTGACGGGCGCTTTTTTCATGGCGAGGAACAGGGCCTCACTCCCAGATGCCGCCCTGCGCAGGGGGCTTGCGCGCCAGCAATTCCTCGTCTGTCAAGGGCCGGCCGGTCCAGACATTCACCTTCGAGGCCCCGGCCGCGCTGCCCAGCTCGCGCAAGGCCCTCAGTTCCACCTGGGTGAACCCGCCCTCGGGGTCGCCCAGCGGATGGATGACGATGTGCGGTGAGGCCGCCAGCCAGGCATGCCGATGCATGCGCCTGAGCTGGTACTTCAGAAGCTGCTCGGCCAGGATGAAGTCCGATATCAGCGAACGCGGGTGGGCGAAGGGATTGACGACTTCGGCAGGCTCCGATGCGGCCGCGAGCCTGGCCTGCGGGCCGGCCGCGAGAATCCGGCGCCGGGGCGGCGGACTCAGGGCCAGCTCGGGAACCTCCGACAGGGTCTGGCCCGTTTTCGGATTTGTCAGCGTCAGGCGCTCGGGAGAAATCTGTACGTAGATGAGTGGTAGGAAGGCAGAGAGCATGGACATCCATCAATCGATTTTCTGAACCACGGTCTGGCCCGGCAGCAAGGCCCGGCCATCCCCGCTGCGCGGCAGCATGGGCGAGACAGGCTGGCCTGTCTGGCGGTCCAGCAGCAGCGAATGCGCCTCGCCCGGCGCGAACAGATGGCCTTCGCCCCATTGCCGCAAGGCCACGATGACGGGGAACAGGTCCAGCCCCCGGGCCGTCAGCACATATTCCAGGTAGGCCGAGCCTTCGGCGGCCGGGCGGGTTTCGAGGATGCCGGCCTCCACCAGCCGGCGCAGCCGGTCGGCCAGGATATTGCGGGCCACGCCCAGGCTGCGCTGGAAATCGCCAAAGCGGCTGATGCCATCGAAGGCATCGCGCACGATGAGCAGCGACCAGCGGTCGCCGATCACATCCAGGGAGCGGGCCACCGGACAGGGCTGCGGTGTGTCAGGACGGATGTCTTCTTTCATGGCGCTATTTTGGTTGCATTTCAAAACTGGTTCAACTAGCATCCAACCAGTTTTATTTTGCAACTGGATTCAACCCATGAACGCCTTCCCTGCCCCGGACACGGTCCGCATGCCGCGCAGCCTGGTGCTGCTGTTCGCCGCTGCCAGCGGCCTGAGCGTGGCCAATGTCTACTACGCCCAGCCGCTGCTGGAGGCGCTGGCGGCCGACTTCGGCATCAGCCATGCAGCCGTGGGCGGGGTGGTCACGGCCACGCAGGCCGGCTGCGCGCTGGCACTGCTGCTGCTGGTGCCGCTGGGCGACCGGCTGGAACGGCGGCGACTCATGCTTTTGCAGTTGCTGGGCCTGGTGCTGGCCCTGGCGGCCGTCAGCACCGCGCGTTCGGCCGTTCTGCTGCTGGCGGGCATGCTGGCCGTGGGCCTGCTGGGCACGGCCATGACGCAGGGGCTGATCGCCTATGCGGCCAGCGCCAGCCAGGCGCATGAGCGCGGGCGCGTGGTGGGCGCAGCCCAGGGCGGGGTTTTCATCGGCCTGCTTTTGGCGCGCGTGTTTGCCGGTGCCGTGGGTGACGTGGCTGGCTGGCGTGGCGTCTATGCCTGCTCGGCCCTGCTGATGCTGGCCCTGGCCTGGCCCCTGTGGCGGCAACTGCCCCGGCTGGCGGTGCCCTCCCCCGTGCCCGGCTACACGCAATTGCTGTCATCCATGCTCCAGTTGCTGCGCCAGGACCGCATGCTGCGCACGCGGGGCATGCTGGCCCTGCTGATGTTTGCCACCTTCAATATCTTCTGGAGCGCCCTGGTCCTGCCGCTGAGCGCACCGCCCTACAGCCTGTCGCTCACGGCCATCGGCGCCTTTGGCCTGGCCGGCGTGGTGGGCGCACTGGCCGCGGCCCGTGCCGGCCACTGGGCCGACCAGGGTTTCGCGCAGCGCACCAGCCTGGGCGCGCTGGTGATCCTGCTGCTGGCCTGGGCGCCGATTGCGCTGCTGGAACAATCGCTGTGGGCGCTGGTCGCCGGCATCGTGCTGCTGGACCTGGGCGGCCAGGCCCTGCATGTGACCAACCAGAGCCTGATCTTTCGCAGCAACCCGCAGGCCCACAGCCGGCTGGTGGGGCTGTACATGCTGTTCTATGCCGTGGGCAGCGGGCTGGGCGCGCTGATTTCCACCAACGCCTACGCGCGGTTTGGCTGGCACGGCGTCTGCGTGGCGGGGGCGGCGTTCAGCCTGGCGGCCCTGGTGTTCTGGGCCATGACGCGGGAGACGGCTGCCCAGGCCAGCGTTCCCGCCTAGACCCGGCTCACCAGCTCCGAAGGCACCCGCCCCAATGCCTTGCGGAACATGGTGGAAAACGCGCTGGGGCTGTCATATCCCAGCTCCAGCGCCACCTGGGTGACCGATGCGCCCGCAGACAGCCGCGACACCGCTGCCAGCAGGCAGGCCTGCTGGCGCCAGGCGCCAAAGGCCATGCCTGTGTGCTGCTGGAAAAACCGGCTGAAGGTGCGCAGGCTCTTGTTCAGCGCCTGTGCCCAGTCCTGCGGCGTGGCGCGGATGCTGGGCTGGGCCAGGAACTGCTTGCACAGGGCGGCCAGCTTTTCGTCGCGGGGAATGGGCGCGAACAGCGGCAGGCTGCGGGCCGAGGCCAGCTCGTGCAGCACCAGCGTGACCAGGGCGCCGTCGCGGCCCGCTTCGTCGTACAGCGCCGGCAGGTCGGCGCAGGACAGCAGCAACTGGTGCAGCAGCGGGGTGACGACCAGGGCCTCGCAATGCACACCCGGGCGGGGCGCAGCAGCCGGTTCGATGTACAGGCTGCGCGTGCTCACGCCCTGCATGCGCACGCTGTGCGGCTTGCTGGCCGGAATCCACACGCCGCTGTAGGGCGGGATGGTCCAGGCGCCGTCGTCGGTTTCCA
Source organism: Delftia sp. PX-1 (assembly GCF_055797465.1). Classification (NCBI taxonomy): domain Bacteria; kingdom Pseudomonadati; phylum Pseudomonadota; class Betaproteobacteria; order Burkholderiales; family Comamonadaceae; genus Delftia; species Delftia sp. PX-1. The sequence goes on along the minus strand of NZ_CP184763.1, from coordinate 3,797,334 downwards.
CTTCCATCAGCCCGCTCATCCCGTAGAGAAACTGGGCACGCCGGTGGCTGTGCGTGGGCAGCAGCGTGCCAGGCGTGTAGTCGGTGCCGATGGCCAGCACATCGCGCGCCACGGCGTCCACGGAATGCAGCGGGATGTTGAGCATGGGAATGTCCGGAAAACAGCCAACAGGCTTTGGCAGGAATTCAAGGATTATTGACCTATCCGCGAAAGCAGGCCAAACCGCAGCATCCTAAGGTTCAGTCCTTGCTCGTTTTTTCCAAAGGACTGTCTGTGTTCCCTCTCCTGCTGCTGGCTTTCGGTGTGCTTGCCGGCGTGACCACCGTGCTCTTCGGCTTTGGCGGCGGCTTCGTGGCCGTTCCGCTGCTTTATGCGCTGCTGACCTCCATCCACGGCGCGGACTCCGCCGTTGGCCAGGCTGCCATGCACATTGCCGTGGCCACCTCCACCTGCGTGATGATTTTTGGCGCCTCCATGGCCACGCTGCGCCAGCACCGCGCGGGCGCCCTGCCCTGGGATCAGGTGCGGCCGCTGGCCGGCTTCATCGCGGCCGGCGCCGTGGCAGGCGCGGCGGCCGCCACCTGGATCAGCGGGGAATGGGTGCGCTGGGCCTTCATCGCCTACCTGGCCCTGACCATCGCCGACGCGCTGCTGCGCCCGGGCTTCGTGCACGGCACCACCGCCGGCATGCAACCAATGGGCCGGCGGGCGGCGGCCACGGCGGGCCTGGCCATTGGTGCGATCGCGGCCTTCCTGGGCGTGGGCGGCAGCGTGATGACCGTGCCGCTGATGCGCCGGCGCGGCGCCAGCATGGCGGCGGCCACGGCCATGGCCAGCCCGCTGTCCCTGCCCATGGCCGTGGCGGGCACCGCTGCCTACATGCTGGCATCGCGGGGCGCGGGGCTGGGCCCCTGGCATGTGGGCTATGTGGACCTGCAGGCCTTTGCGTTGCTGACGGCCGGATCGTGGACGGGCATCAGGCTGGCAGCCCCGCTGATCGGCCGCATTCCCGATGCCCTGCATGCCAAGGCCTACCTGGCCCTGCTGGGCCTGGTGCTGCTGGTCATGATCGTGGCCTGAGCGCTGCGCTCAACCCTCCTGGAAGATCGCCTCGATCCGGGTCTCGAACACCCGGGCAATGGCGAATGCCAGCGGCAGGCTGGGGTCGTAGCGGCCCGTCTCTATGGCATTGACGGTCTGGCGCGACACGCCCAGCAGGTCCGCCAGCGCAGCCTGGCTCCAGCCGCGCTCGGCGCGCAGTTCACGGATGGTGTTTTTCATCGCAGGGCCGCCTCTGCAGCGCGGCTCATCGGCTGCGCAGCCAGTGGGCCACCGAAGCCGCCACCCAGAGCGCACCCATCAAGGGCCACACCATGAACATGCTGAGCTTGGGAAAACCTGCCATTTCCAGGAATCCGTAGGTGAAGGTGATGCCGGCCGTGCCCGCCGCCGCAATCGCCAGCTGCTCCAGCATGGACTTGCGCAGGAACTCGTCGGTATCCCGCACCAGGCGCACGATGGCCCGCACGGCCAGCGCAAACGCCAGCATGGGGCTGAGCAGCACGGCCGTGCGCGGGGCCCCGGCCTGCATGTCGGCGCTGAGCAAAAGCGCCCCCACCAACAGCGCCATGTAGAGCAGCAGCGCAAATCCCAGCTCCTTCTGGTAGCGGCGGTTGGTGACCGTTGTTTGATTCATGGAAGTTTCTCGCAATGTGTAAAGGATGCTTGACATTGTGCGATGCCACCCGCGGGCATGTCAAGCAAGCTTTACATCGGCACTGAACGCCCCGCCGTACAATCGCCGCCGTTGGTGCCAGCAGCCCCAGGGGCTGCGGTTAAACGGGAAACATGGGGCGGCCAGATAAAGCCGCCCGCATGTACTGCCCCCGCAACAGTGAGTGAAACGCCGCGTGCATGGCACCGGCCCCCGCCAAACCCGTGCCACTGGGCGTACAGCCCGGGAAGGCCTTGGCGAGTGCGTCACCAGTCTGGATACCGGCCAACAGGCGGCCGGCCGCGCATGCAGCGCAGCCGGTCTTTGTGGTTTCCGTGCCGGCGGGGTCGCTGGCGCGCAACTGGCTCGCATCCATGCACACCCTCGCCCTCGCGCGCGCCCCTGGCGCCGCTCTTCGCTCGCCCTCGGCGTTCCCCGTACTGCGCACGTTGTCCGCCCTGGCTGCGGCCTCGCTGCTGGCCTGCCAGGCCCAAGCACAGGTACAACAGGCACAACAGGCGCAGCGCGCACAGGCCTCCCAGCTCGATACCGTGGTCGTCACCGCCTCGCGCAGCGAGCAGCCCCTGCGCACCGTCACGGCCGACATGACCGTGATCGACGCCGAGACCATTGCCCGCAGCGGCGCCACGGGCGTGGCCGACCTGCTGGTGCAGGTGCCGGGCGTGCAGATCAACCGCAACGGCGGGCCGGGCCAGGTCACCTCGGTCTACCTGCGCGGCACCAGCAACCAGCACACTGCCGTGTTCATCGACGGCGTGCGCTACAGCTCGCAGGAGCTGCAGGGCGGCGCGGTCTGGTCCACCCTGCCGCTGGCGCAGATCGAGCGCATCGAAGTGCTGCGCGGCCCGGCCGCCGCCATCTATGGCTCAGACGCCATGGGCGGCGTGATCCAGATCTTCACCAAGCGGGCGGACGGCCAGACCCGCGCCTATGCCGAGGCCGGCATAGGCAACCAGGGCACCAGCAAGCTGGCCACGGGATTTCAGGGCGGTGCCAACGGCTTCACCTATGGCCTGAACCTGGCGGACGAGCGCAGCGACGGCTTCGACGTCTACCCCGGCAACACCTTCTCGCCCAACCCGGACAAGGATGGCTACAGCAACACCTCGCTGGGCCTGAACGCGGGCTACAAAACGGGCATCCACCAGATCGATGCCAGCCTGCTGCACAGCCGCCTGCGCACGCACTACGACCAGAGCCCGCCGCCTTTCGACGACTACGACGTGGTCAAGAACACCACCGGCAGCCTGCGCTGGCAGGCCGGCTGGAACGCCATGTACAAGAGCGTGGTCCAGATCTCCCATACCGACAGCCAAAGCGACCGCCACACCCAGTCGCCCGAACGCGCCGACGGCAGCTCCACCAACTACCTGCTGCAGAACCTGTTCACGCTGGGCCAGCACCGTTTCAACATCGACCTGGAGCGCCGCGAGGACAAGCTGGACACGCAATACGCCTGGACGCAGAACACCGACAGCCGGCGCGTGCAGAACTCCCTGTCGGCCGGCTGGCGCCTGACCGAGGGCCGCCACCAGTTCGACGCCAACCTGCGTCACGACCAGGTGCGCGACCAGCAGAACAAGACCACGGGCGGCCTGGGCTACGGCCTGCAGATCGACGAGCGCTGGCGCTGGGTGGCATCGGCCGGCACGGCCTTCAGAACGCCCACGCTGTACGAACGCTTCACGGGCCAGGCGGCGGCCGACCTCAAGCCCGAAAGCAGCACCAACGTGGAAACGGGCCTGCACTATGCGGCCGGTGCCAACCGCCTCTCGGCCGTGGTCTACCGCAACAGGTTCAAGAACCTGATCACCTACGACTGGAACAGCGCCGTTCCCTGCAACTGCTACCGCAACTGGCAGAGCGTGGAGATCACCGGCCTGACGCTGTCTGGCGGCACGCGCCTGGGCAGCGCCAACCTGGGCGCCTCGCTGGACTTCATGAACCCCGAGAACCTGGAGACCGGCAAGCTGCTGCCCTACCGCTCCAAGCGCATGCTCAAGCTCAATGCCGACACCCAGGCTGCCGGCTGGACGCTGGGCGGCGAAGCGCAGCTGTACAGCGGCCGCTATGCCGACGAGGCCAACACCTTCAAGCTGGGCGGATACGGCGTGGTCAACCTCTACGCCCAGCGCCAGCTGACCAGGCAATGGACGCTGCTGGCCCGTGTCAACAACATCGCTGACCGCGACTACGCCCCCACGCGCGGCTATGCGAACGCAGGCCGCACCGTGTTCGTCAGCGTGCGCTGGACACCTCTGCCCTGACCCCATGCATCTGCTTCTGCGCCTGCTTTCGCGCCTGCCCCGTATCCTGCTGCTGACTGCCGCCCTGGCCTGCGCAGGCGGCGCGGGCAACGCCTTTGCGCAAAAGGCGGCGGATGCGGGAACGGGCGGGGCAACCACCACCTACACCGTCACCGACATGCGCGGCCGTCAGGTGCGCCTGGAGCGCGTGCCGCAGCGCATCGTCTCGCTGCTGCCCTCGCTGACCGAATCGCTGTGCGCGCTGGAGGCCTGTGAGCGCATCGTGGGCGTGGACGAGTTCTCCAACCACCCGGCGCGCGTGGCCGCCCTGCCCAAGCTGGGCCACACTTTTGCCCCGCTGGTCGAGGCCACCGTGCGGCTCAGGCCCGACGTGGTGCTGATGGCGTATTCCGCACCCGTCATCGCACAGCTGGAGCGCTTCGGCATTCCCGTGCTGGCGCTGGACGCCAACGACATGGCGCAGCTGGAGCAGGTGCTGCACAAGCTCGACCAGCTGCTGCAGGTGCAGCGCGCCAACGCCCTGCTGGCGCGCATGCAGGCCGAGGTGGACCAGCAGGCCAAGGCGCTGGCGGCGCTCACGCCCGCCGGGCAGAAGGTGTATTTCGAGGTGGACGCCACGCCTTATGCGGCGGGGCCGGACTCCTTCATAGGCCAGCTGCTGCAGCGCCTGGGCGCGCGCAATGTGCTGCCGCCCAACCTGGGGCCCTTCCCCCGCATCACGCCCGAATACGTGCTGCGCCAGCAGCCCGAACTCATCATCCACACGCCGCAGACGCCATCGGCCAGCTTTGCCACCCGCCCCGGCTGGAGCCGCATGCCCGCCGTGCGCTCGGGCCGCATCTGCGCGCTGGACCTGGTCGAGACGGACGTGGTCTCCCGCCCCGGCCCGCGCCTGGGCGAGGCAGCGCGAGCGCTGGCCCGCTGCCTGCAGTTGCCGGGCACAGCGCCGCGTTGACTTCTCTGGTCTGCTTGGCCCGCTTGGTCTGCTTGGCCGATGGCCCTGCCTACTCCAGCACCACGGCCGTGCCGCTGGCAGACACCATCAACATGCCATTGCCCTGGCCCAGCACTTCGTAATCCAGGTCCACCCCCACCACGGCATTCGCGCCCAGTTCCTGGGCGCGTTCCTCCAGCTCCTTGAGCGCAATCTCGCGCGCCCGCTGCAGCTCGCGCTCATAGGTGGCCGACCGCCCGCCCACGATGTCGCGCAGCCCGGCAAACAAGTCCTTGAACACATTGGCGCCCAAAATCGCCTCGCCCGCGACCACGCCGCAGTAGCGGGTGATGCGGCGGCCTTCGATCTGGGGGGTGGTGGTGATGATCATTGAAGCTCCTGGGTGTTGGTGATGGGAGTGTCGAGCTTTCGCCACTCGGCCGGACTAGCTGTGAACCGTCAAGCGATTGTTTGGAGATTTGATCCTAGACACGGAGCGACTTGGCCGCTGCTGCGGTGCAGTCTGTGCCAGTTGTAATGATGCTGTCAGCTCGCCAGGGCATTGGTCCGCTCAGCCGAGTTCTGGCACGTCCATCCATCGGACTTGCCTACTATCGCTGCCCGCGTCTGTTCAAGCCCCATCACCACCCGCCCTCTTGCCTTTCCGGATTTGATCGCCACCGGCAGCCGGCTCAACCAATGCCCGTTTGGCCCCAGCGACGTGACGCGCAGGTTGGACAACTGGCGCGATGTGGGCAAGGGTTTCATGGAAAGTACACGAATGCACTCATCGAGCTGAGCCGCAGAGGAAAAACGCAGTACATGCGCCCCGAACTCCACACAGAGAACGGCAAAGCCCTTGTGGGGAATGTGAGCAGGTGCCGAGGGCAGGTAACGGCTGGCGCGGCACCAGAGCCCAACCTCTTGCTCGACATGCACCCAGTAGGCCATGGGTTCGGCACGCCAGTCCTCAACGAATTCGATCCAATGGCGGGGCGCTGGCACAGGCCGTCTCCTTCAGAGGTATTCAAGAGGCGGATTGTGTCGCAAAGTACGGCGCGATTTGCCTTGGTGCCCGCCATCACGCCGGGCCGTAGATGGCCCAAGTACTTACATTCACGGTTCCGGCACACAGTCGCCAGTATTCATGGCAGGACCATCCCATGCGCACCAATGAGTCAAAAATCCTGGCGAAAGCCATATACGAGATCCGTCTTCTCCTGAGCGGATATCTGGGGAGCAACGTGGATGCGGATCCGAGCGTACGGATCGCAGCGCACCTGGCCTATGCCCTGCACAACGATGCATTGGCCGTGCTGGAGGGAAATGGCTTCAGCGCCGACGAAGCGCTGAAGCGGGTGGCGGCCGTGGACTCGCTTCTAGGAGTCGAAGCGGGGAGTGAATTCGTCCGCAGCTTGGAAGCTTAGGGCTGCCTTGCCAGGCCGGTACAACGCGGGATATTCCATCTGGCGTGATCGCTGCGGCCGTGCCGTGCCGGGTGGTGCGGGCGCGAGCCACCGAGGATAGGGCCGTCCTTTTCATGCCTGGCGCAGCTTCCACATGACGGCAGCAGTGCCCCATGCCTTCCTCGCCTGCCTTTTGTCGCCCGGCATGACCCTGAAGACAGGCATGTCTCGCCCGAACAGCCCCATAATCTGGCTTCAAAAATTTCGCACCCCCTATGACACAGTCCCTCAAAGAACTCCTTGCGGCCAAGGCCGCGCTGGACATGGAAATTGCCAAGGCCCGCACCTCGGCGGCCGACGCAGCCCTGTCCAAGGTCCAGAAGCTGGTGACCGATTTCGGATTCACCCAGCAGCAAGTGTTCCCCTACATCCCAGCAAAAACCAGCGCACCGGCGAAGTATCGCGATCCGTCTACAGGAGCAACGTGGACAGGTCGCGGCAAGCCTCCGAACTGGATCAAGGACCAGGATCGCGACGACTTCCTCATCGAACGCAAACCCGAGGCGGCCCAAGGCCCGTTCCTCGCAGAAATGGCGGCAGCGGCAGCTCGCAACTGAAGGCGCTGCACACGGCGGCACGCAGGATGCGGTGCGGTGCGGTGGGGTTCCGATGCGAAGGAATCTGTGCCGTCCGAAAAAAAGCCCTCTGAGCATTCAGCGGGCTTTTTTTCCGGCCTGGCGCCGGCAGCGTAGTCACTGCCGGCATCTTTCGATGGCGTGCATCGCGCTCCGGCAGGGGGACCAGCCGGGCCTTTGCGGCACCGCCAGCGCTCAGGCGTGGCTGACGGGGCAACTACCGGCCTTGCCCATGATGCTGTCCGCAGGCGCCTGCGCGCGGTCATTCAGACCATAGTCGCGCAGCACCTGGGTGACGCGCACGCGGTAGTCCTTGAAGATCTTGTCGCGGCCGGCGCGCTGGGCGCTGAGGTGGGCTTCCACGTTGCGCCACTGGACGACGGCTTCCTCGTCGCGCCAGGTGGTGACGGACATGACTTTCTCGGGGTTGAGCGTGCTCTGGAAGCATTCCACGGAGATGAACCCCTCCATGGGCTTGAGCATAGGGGTGAGCTTGTTGACCAGGTCCACATAGGTCTGGTTCTGGCCGGGCAAGGCCTGCAGTTCGAACAGTACGACAACCATCTTCAACTCTCCTTTTTTCGGGAACAGAGATTCCGGCGCCGCGCAGCGGCGGCTCCGGCGTGGGGGAAATGGGTGAATGGGCGGCGCCGCAGGTTCAGCGGCTGCGCTCCAGGTTGGTCAGCCAGGCGGCCAGCACATCGCGCGCGGCCAGCGCCAGCAGGCCGCCGTATTTCTGGGCATCGGCACGCAGGGTGCGCGGGTCCACCTTGGCCATGCCGAGCTCACAGGCATGGCCGACCAGCCAGCGCTCCAGCCGGGCCGCGTCGGCCTCCAGATGGAATTGCAGGCCCAGCACCTGCGGTCCGACTGCGAAGGCCTGGTTGGCGCCGATGGCGGTGCCGGCCAGGTGCACGGCGCCTTCGGGAATGTCGAACTGGTCGCCATGCCAATGGAGCACGGGCACGCCGTCCAGCCTGGACAGGGGCGAGGCCAGGCCGGCGTCGGTGAGCGTGAGCGGCGAGAAGCCGATTTCCTTGACGCCCAGCGGGTAGACCCTGGCGCCCAGCGCGCGCGCAATGAGCTGCGCGCCCAGGCAGATGCCCAGCAGCGGCTTGCCGCTGTCCAGCCAGCGGCGCACGGCCGCCAGCTCCTGGGCAACGAAGGGATAAAGCGCCTCGTCATAGGCACCTATGGGGCCGCCCAGCACGACGAGAAGGTCGGCACGGCCCAGGTCCAGGGTGTCAAGCTCGCCGATGCTGGGATCGACGTACTGCACTTCGTAGCCGCGGCTGGCGAACTCGGCATGCAGGGTGCCCAGGTCTTCGAAGTGGATGTGGCGCAGCGCGATGGCTTTTTTCATGGGAGGAACTCAGGTGGATACAGGAGGTTGGCTTGGAACGTGCGGAGCCCGTCAGGCGCCGGGCTTGAGATCGACGTGGATATGGCCTGCCGAGGGGAAGGTGCAGCAGGCCAAGGCATAGCCGGCTTCCTTTTCCCTGTCGCTGAGGCAAAAGTCCGCCTCCAGCCGTGAACTGCCTCCCGTGATGCGGATGCGGCAGCTGCCGCAGATGCCGGCCCGGCACTGGCTGCGGATGGCAATGCCCACGCCTTCCAGGATCTCCAGCAGGCTTTTGCCGGACGCGGCTTGGACAATCTGCCCGCTGTGCGCGATCTGCAGCTGGCATGCCTGCGCGGTCTCGCCTGGCTGGGCGGTGGATGCGGCAGGCGGCGTGAAGGCCTCGATGTGCTGTATGGCACCGGGAAAGCAGGCCCGCGCATGCTTGCGAAAGGTCTGCGCAAAGGCGTGGCCGCCACAGATGACGACGGCCTGGGGCTGGCCCAGCGCCAGCAGGGACTGCTGCGAGGGGCGGCCCGGCACGAAGGGCCCGTGGGCGGCAATGTCTTCGCGCGTGATGTGGATACGCAGGTCGAACCAGGGGGCCGTTTCGCACAGCTGCTGCAGCTCCTGCAGGAACGGAATGTCGGCCATGCGCGCAAAGCACAGCAGCAGCGTGGTGCGGGGCACGCGCTGGCCCTGCTGGCGCAGCCGGTCCAGTTCGCGCAGCAGCGCCAGCGGCAGGGTCAGGCCGATGCCGCCGGCCAGCATGACCAGGTAGTCCAGGCCCAGCACCAGGTCGGCCGTGATGTCGCCGGCCACGCCGCCCAGCGGCAGCGTGGAGCCTGCGCGCAGCACCGCATGCATGTGGTCGGAGACGCTGCCCCGGCCCGAGCTTTTGACGGCAATGTCGAACTGGCCGGCGCCGTCGTGCTCGCTGCAGGGCTCGTAGCGGGTGATGGAGTACAGCCGCTGCTGCATGGTGCCACGGGCGTCGGCATGCTCGATGGCCACATGCCGGCCGGGCCGCAGGCCGCCGAGGAATTGCGCCGAGGCGCCCTGCACGCGCAGGGTGTAGACCATGACGCCGCCCGCCTCTGCCCGTGCAGCGGCGCAGCGCGCGAGCATGCTGCCTGCCTGGAGGGCGGCGCTCATGCCTGCATCTCCTCGAGGACCGAGGACACCAGCGCCACGCTGCCGCCCAGGTTGCGGCCCGCCAGGCCGATGCGGTCGATCAGGCTTTGCACCGAGTCGGTGTAGACGCCGATCTCGTTGCTGTCGCCCACGTCGTGCAGGATGTCGCGCGCATGCGGCATGCCGACCATGGTGAAGACGGTGGACCAGGCGCCCAGTTCGTTGTTGGCGAACATCTGCACGGTCTTGAGGATGATGGAGCGCAGGTAGCTGCGCTCGCGGTTGCTCAGGCCCTGGACGATGTCGGTGGCCACCGAGCTGAAGACGCTGGAGTGGCTCCATTCGTCCACGGCGTGGGTGCGCGTGACCTCGTGGCAGATGGGCTGGATGCTGCGGTCCTCGGCCATGGTCTTGAGGTAGTCGGTGATCAGGGTCTCGCTGGCGCAGGCAATGGCGAAGCGGGCCAGGCGGCGCTCCCATTCCGCGCCGCACTGCGCCAGCACGCCGTTGCGCCAGCCGACGAGGTTGAAGTCCGCGTAGTCCAGCGGCGCCAGGCCGCGCATCTCGTAGATGTAGTTGCAGGCCATGATGGACATGCGGGTGTGCAGGGCCTCGTCCAGCAGGGCCTGGGACATGACGTCCTGCAGCAGCGCCCGGTTGGCGCTGGGCGGCGGGGTCTTGATGATGTCCTCGCAGGCCGGCGTGACCACGTTGCACTCGATGTAGATGGTCTTGAGGTTGTAGATGCCCCAGGCGTAGGACAGGCATTGGTCGCGCAGGTGCTGTGGCGCCTCCACCCATGCCTGGTGATCGCGAAACGGCAGCAGCGAGGCGGTGAAGTCCTGCCGGGCGGGGTCGAACGCCAAGCCGCAGTAATCAGGCAGGTCCTGATTCACGGCCGCTCTTGACTTCCAGAGCAGGGACAGCTTTTTGAGCGCATCGCGCACGGCGTCATCTGTCCGAGAGATATCGAGATTCATTTTTCAACTCCGTGTGATTGAACTTGATTGATCTGAGTCAAATCGCCTATTCCCTCCCCCCGCTTTCTCCATCTGCCGCAATCACCAATGGCGCCGCAAATGGCACTGCAATTGACGCTGCAGATGGCAGATACGTTGTCATGGATTTCTTCACTCTGTCATATTCCACCTTGAATCAATCTCCCCGACTGCAGATTGCGGATGATTCCTGGCGGTATTGGATCTCATGACTTTCAACGTCTGGCGGCGAATTCTATGGAGAGAGCGTGGATTCAAACAGACCTATTTTCGGCAATGAACCAGACCGCTTTTTTCAACCGTTTACATTGGCATGCCACCTTAATTGGTCTGCTCACCCGCTGAAACATGGTCGGAATCAAGGCCGCTGCACTTTGTAGACTGCCCATTACCGATGCGCCCTGGTTTCCAAAACCTTCCATAACCCGGGCGCTGCCGATTCCCGTGCTTCAGCGCCTCCAAGACAGCCAATGCGACATGGACGATTTATCGCTCCCCAGAATCAATTCCCTGGAACTCCAACACGCGGACAGCGAGGCCTGGGACGCCATAGCGGCCGAGCGGACACGGCAGGCGCGTTCGATTGAATTGATTGCCTCTGAAAACTTCGTGAGCCGCGCGGTGATGGAGGCGCAGGGCTCGGTGCTGACCAACAAATACGCCGAGGGCTATCCCGGCGTGCGCTACTACGGCGGCTGCGCCAATGCCGATGCCGTGGAGAACCTGGCCATTGCGCGTGCCAAGGCGCTGTTCGGCTGCGCGCACGCCAACGTGCAGCCGCACTCGGGCAGCCAGGCCAACCAGGGCGTGTACCTGGCGTTCCTGGAGCCCGGCGACAAGATCATGGGGCTGGACCTGCGCTCGGGCGGGCACCTGACGCACGGCTCCAGCGTGAGCGTGTCGGGCAAGTGGTTCCAGTCCATCAGCTACGAGGTGGACGCCCGCTCCCAACTCATCGACATGGACCAGGTGCGGCGCATTGCGCTGAAGGAGCGGCCCAGGCTCATCATTGCCGGAGGCTCGGCCTATTCACGGCAGATGGACTGGGCCGAGTTCCGGCGCATTGCCGACCGGGTGGGCGCCATCTTCATGGCCGACATCGCGCACGTGGCGGGGCTGGTGGCCGCGGGCGTGTTCCCCTCGCCCGTGGAGCACGCCCATGTGACCACGACCACCACGCACAAGACGCTGCGCGGGCCGCGCGGCGGCATGATCCTCTCGGCCGACGCCGAGATCGCCAGGCGCATAGACGCCGCCGTGTTTCCGGGCCTGCAGTCCGGGCCGCTGATGCATGTGGTGGCGGCCAAGGCGGTGGCGCTGGGCGAGGCGCTCAAGCCCGCCTTCCGTACCTATGCGCGGGCCGTGGTGGACAACGCCCGCGTGCTGTGCGACCGGCTGTCGCAGGGCGGGCTGTCCGTGGTGTCCGCAGGCACGGACTGCCATCTGGGCGTGATCGACCTGCGCCCCTGGGAGCTGACGGGCAAGGCCGCCGAAACGGCGCTGGAGCAGATCGGCATCACGGTCAACAAGAACGCCGTGCCCGGCGATGGCGCGCGGCCGCTGGTGACCTCGGGCATCCGCGTGGGCAGCGCGGCCTGCACCACGCGCGGCATGGGCGCCGACGAGTTCCGCGAGATCGGCGACATGATTCTTGCCACGCTGGGCGGCATACGCAGCGGCACCATGAACGCGCGCACGCTCAAGTCCATCCACGAAGGCGTGTCCGACCTGACCGCGCGCTTTCCCCTGCCCTACTGAGGCATGCAGCGTCCGGCTTCTCCCAACCTGTCAGGGTTTTCGCAGCGCGTTGGCCAGGCGCAGCACGGCGGCCTCGATCTCGTAGGCCGTGAGCGAGGCATAGCCCAGCAGCCAGCCCGGCTGCCGCTGCTCGCCCGCGTACAGGCGGCTGAGCCCCTGCAGCAGCACGCCGGCCGCGGCGGCGCGGCGGATGGTGTCTTCCTCGGACCAGCCGGGCTCCAGCAGACAGGGCACCTGCATGCCGCCCTGGGGCCGTGGCGCGGTGACGATGCCGGCCAGGTGCCTGCCTATGGATTCGAGGATGACCTCGCGCCGCCCCGCATACAGCTTGCGCATGGCCCGCACATGGGAGTTGTAGTGGCCGTCCTCCATGAAGCGCGCCAGCGTCAGCTGCTGGATCTGGGGCGTGTGCCCGTCCATGATGCTGCGCGCCTGGACAAAGGCGCGCACCAGCTCCTGCGGCAAGGCCATGTAGCCCATGCGCAAGCCCGGGTACAGGGTCTTGCCGAAGGTGCCGATGTAGATGGTGCGCGCGTGCTTGTCCAGGCCTTGCACGCAGGCGGTGGGCATGCCGTCGTAGTGGAATTCGCTGTCGTAGTCGTCCTCGATGATCCAGCGCCCGCGCTCGAATGCCCAGCGGATCAGGTCCAGCCGCCGCTCCAGCTGCATGGTGACGCCTGTGGGGTACTGGTGCGATGGCGTGACATAGACGCAGGTGGCGCCGCTGCGGTCGGCGTGCAGCAGGTCGGTGCGAATGCCTTGCGCGTCCACGTCGATGGGCAGGACCTTGGCCTCGGCCGACTCGAAGGCCTTGCGGGCGCCGAAGTAGCCCGGGTTCTCCAGCAGGATGGGCCGGCCCGCATCCACCAGCAGCTGCGCGCACAGGAACAGCGCCTGCCGCGTGCTGCTGAGCACCACGATCTGCCCGGCGTCCACCTTGGCGCCGCGCTCCAGGTTGAGGTAGGTGGCAATGGCCTTGCGCAGCGGCTCGGCGCCCTGCGGGTCGCCGTGCAGCAGGACGCTGGCCCGGTAGTCCTTGAGCGCCTGCCGCTGCAGCCGCTCCCAGACATCGGTGGGAAAAGTGCGCGTCTCGGGCAGGCCGGTGGCAAAGGCCCGAATGGTCTGCTGGTCGGCGATGCCGCCGCCGTCAACAATGGCCTGGCCGCGCCGGCTCAGGCCGGCACCGGCCCTTATGGCACCGACAGCACCGGCAGCACCAGCCGCACCGGCCGCATGGGCGCTGCGCTCGTGCTCGGGCAAGCGGCCGCGCCGCGCCGCCCGGCCCCGCAGCTCGGTGCCGATGGTCTCGGAGACATAGCTGCCCGATCCCTGGCGCCGCACGATGAAGCCGTCTCGGTGCAGCTGGGTGTAGGCGTTCTCCACCGTGTCGCGGGCAATGCCCAGCGAGTCGGCCAGCGAGCGCGTGGCCGGCAGCTTCAGGCCCGGCAGCAGCGCCCCATCCAGGATCAGCGCACGCATGGCGCGCTGCACCCGCTGGTGCAGGTCCAGCTGGCGCAGGTCGGCATCTCCCATGCGGATCTTCAGGGTCTCAAGCTCGAAGGTCTTGCTCATGCGGTCTGCCGCCTTTCATCTCATTGCACCTCTTTGGCAGGCCATTGTACTGACGCAAATGCTGCGCGCCCATTGCAAAGTGGTCTGCAACAAGAGAGCGAAGTGTATGGATCATTCAGTCCACTTCGGCGCTCAAATACCCCTTTCACCAGACAGCCAGGAATCCAACCCCCAAGGAAAACGAGAAGACCATGCCTTCATCAGACACACACTCACCCCTTCGCTTCAGCGACCTCATCCACCCCGTGGTGGCCGGGCTGATCTCGGTTATCGTCAACTACGGCGGCACCTTCATCCTGGTGTTCCAGGCCGCCAAGGTGGCCGGCCTGAGCCCGGAGCTCACGGCTTCGTGGGTGTGGTCGATTTCGATTGGCGTGGGCGTCACCGGGCTGGTGCTCAGCTGGCTCTCGCGCGAGCCCATCATCACGGCCTGGTCCACGCCGGCCGCCGCCTTCCTGGTGACGGCCCTGGCCACCACGCCGTATGCCGAGGCCGTGGGCGCCTATGTGGTGTCGGCCGCGGCCTTCGTGGTGCTGGGACTGTCGGGCTGGTTCGAGCGCGTGATCCGGCTGATTCCGCCCGGCGTGGCCTCGGGCCTGCTGGCGGGCATCCTGCTGCAATTCGGCATCAAGGCCTTTGGCGGCATGAGCGTGGACCCGGTGCTGGCCGGCCTGCTGATCGTGGCCTACGTTCTGCTCAAGCGGCTCACGGCGCGCTATGCGGTGGTCGGCATCCTGGCGCTGGGCCTGGCGTTCCTGCTGGCGCAGGACCGTGTGGACCTGTCCGGGCTGCAGCTGCAATTCGCGGCGCCCGTGTTCACGCGGCCCGAGTTCACGCTCAACGCCCTGCTGAGCGTGGCCCTGCCGCTGTTCCTGATCACGCTGACCGGCCAGTACATGCCCGGCATGCTGGTGCTGCGCAACGATGGCTTCAAGACCAGCGCCAACCCCATCGTCACGCTGACGGGCCTGGGCTCGCTGCTGATGGCGCCGTTCGGCTCGCACGCCTTCAACATCGCCGCCATCACGGCCGCCATCTGCACGGGCAAGGAGGCGCATGAAGAGCCGTCCAGGCGCTGGATCGCAGGCATCGCTGCGGGCGTGTTCTACATCCTGGTGGGTGTGTTCGGCGTCACGCTGGCGGCCGTGTTCATGGCGTTCCCGGCCACCTTCATCACCACGCTGGCGGGCCTGGCGCTGCTGGGCACCATCGGCGGCAGCCTGGCCAATGCGCTGGCCGATGCCAAAACCCGCGAGGCCTCGCTGATCACCTTCCTGGCCGCCGCGGCCAACATTTCCATGCTGGGCATAGGCGGCGCCTTCTGGGGCCTGGTCATCGGCCTGGTGGCCCATGCCGTGCTCAACGGCCAGTGGCCGCGCCGGGCCGCCCGCAGCGAGGCGGGCACCGGCAACGTGCCCGCCGCCGATGCCGCCATCAAAAGGAGCTGAAACCATGCTTGCGACACAAGACACCACCGGCGGCACCGCCCGAGCCGCCGACACCCTGACGCGCCACGACCAGCACGGCCGCTACCCCCAGGCCGAGACGGTGGACGATTTCCGGCACAACCTGGCCACCGTGCAGGCGCGCATGGCCGCTGCCTGCCGCCGCGCGGGGCGCGACCCGGCCAGCGTGCGCCTGCTGCCCGTGAGCAAGACCAAGCCCGAATCCAGCCTGCGCCTGGCCCACGCGGCGGGCTGCCGCATGCTGGGCGAGAACAAGGTGCAGGAAGCCTTCGGCAAATGGGAGGCCATGCAGGACCTGGCCGATCTGCAGTGGTCCGTCATCGGCCACCTGCAGACCAACAAGGCAAAGCTCGTGGCACGCTTTGCCAGCGAGTTCCAGGCGCTGGACAACCTGCGCGTGGCCGAGGCGCTGGACCGCCGCCTGCAGGCCGAAGGCCGGGCGCTGGACGTGTTCGTGCAGGTCAACACCTCGGGCGAGGCCAGCAAGTACGGCCTGCCGCCCGACGAGGTGCAGGGATTCCTCCAGGCCCTGCCCGCCTTCAGTGCGCTGCGCGTGCGCGGCCTGATGACGCTGGCCCTGTTCTCCAGCGAGGCCGAGCGCGTGCGCCAGTGCTTCGTGCTGCTGCGCAGCCTGCGCGACCAGCTGCGCCAGGGCGCGCCGGCGGGCATCTCGCTGGATGAACTGTCCATGGGCATGTCCGGCGACTTCGAGATCGCCATCGAGGAAGGCGCCACCGTGGTGCGCGTGGGCCAGGCCATCTTCGGCGCCCGCGCCCAGCCGGACAGCTTCTACTGGCCCGTCGGCGGCCCTGATCCCACCGCCCTGGCGCTGCCCTGAACGCGCCCCCTCGCCACCCTTTTCGATTCAACCCTGACCCCGCTTGAGGACCTTGACATGCAAAAAGCCATGCAACCCCTTGATTCCCGCCTGATGAAGGCCTATGCCCGCCAGCCCGTGTCCTTCGTCCGTGGCCGTGGGGCCCGGCTCTGGGACGAGCACGGCACCGAATACCTGGACGCCATTGCGGGCGTGGCCGTGACCGCCCTGGGCCACGCGCACCCGGAGATCGCCGCCGTGATCGCCGAGCAGGCCGGCCTGCTGCTGCACACCTCCAACGTGTTCCGCATCGACTGGCAGGAACGCCTGGGCCAGCGCCTGTGCGCCCTGGCCGGCATGGAGACGGCCTTCTTCTGCAACTCCGGCGCCGAGGCCAACGAGGCCGCGCTCAAGCTGGCGCGCCTGCACGGCCACCGCAGGCAGGTGGCGCGGCCGCAGATCCTGGTGATGGACAACGGCTTTCATGGCCGCACGCTGGCCACGCTGTCGGCCACGGGCAACCCGGCCAAGCAGCGCGGCTTCGAGCCGCTGATGCCGGGCTTCGTGCGCGTGCCCTATGACGACATTGCGGCCGTGCACCACGCCGCCGCCCAGCATGGCGACATCGTGGCCGTGCTGATCGAGCCCGTGCAGGGCGAAGGCGGCATCCGCCTGGCAAGCCCCGACTACCTGCGCCAGCTGCGCAGCCTGTGCGACCGGCACGGCTGGCTGCTGATGCTGGACGAAATCCAGACCGGCCTGGGGCGCACCGGCGCCTGGTTCGGCCACCAGCATGCGGGCATCGCCCCCGATGTGATGACCCTGGCCAAGGCCCTGGGCAACGGCATTCCGATCGGTGCCTGCCTGGCGCGCGGGCCTGCGGCCGACCTGATCTCGCCCGGCCAGCATGGCTCCACCTTTGGCGGCAACCCGCTGGCCTGCCGCGTGGGTTGCACGGTGCTGGACATCATGGAGAGCGAGGACATCCCCGGCCGCGCCAGGCAACTGGGCCGGCGCCTGCTCAACGGCCTGCAGCAGGCGCTGCACGGCCACCCCGACGTGCTGGCCGTGCGCGGCCAGGGCCTGATGGTGGGCATCGAGCTGAACCGCAACTGCCAGGACCTGGTGGGTCGCGCGCTGGCCCAGCAGCGCCTGCTGATCACGGTGACGCGCGAATCCACCATCCGCCTGCTGCCGCCGCTGATATGCGACGAGCGCCAGATCGACGACATCGTCGCCCGCCTGGCCTGCCTGCTGGAGTCGGCCAGCGCCGCGCAGGCAGGCGCGCCCGCCGCAGGCCAGCTGGCAGCTGCATGACCATCGATTCCCCCAGCCCTTGCCACGACACAGGAACCACTCACCCATGTACGACGCATCCCTGACCCTGGCCGACTTCGACCTGCAGCTGGCCAAGGCCATCCAGAGCGAGAAACGCCGCCAGGAAGACCATGTGGAACTCATCGCCTCCGAAAACTACGCCAGCCCGCTGGTGATGGCGGTGCAGAACTCGGTCTTCACCAACAAGTACGCCGAGGGCTACCCCGGCAAGCGCTACTACAGCGGCTGCGAGAACGTGGACGTGGCCGAGCGCCTGGCCGTGGAACGCGCCATGGCGCTGTTCGACTGCGACTACGCCAACGTGCAGCCCCATGCCGGCGCCCAGGCCAATGCCGCCGTGTTCCTGGCGCTGGCCCAGCCCGGCGACACCGTCATGGGCATGAACCTGGCCCAGGGCGGCCACCTGACGCATGGCAACCCGTCCAACTTCTCGGGCCGCCACTACCGCATCGTCCCCTACGGCCTGGACCCCGCCACGGGCCTGATCGACTACGACGAGATGGAGCGCATCGCCCTGGAGCACCGGCCCCGCATGCTCATCGGCGGCTTCTCTGCCTACTCGCGCCACAAGGACTGGGCCCGCATGCGCGCCATTGCCGACAAGGTGGGCGCCGTGTTCTGGGTGGACATGGCCCATGTCGCAGGCCTGGTGGCTGCGGGCGAATACCCCAGCCCCCTGCCCCACGCGCATGTGGTCACCAGCACCACGCACAAGACGCTGCGCGGCCCGCGCGGCGGCCTGATCCTGTCCAAGGGACAGGACGAAACCTTCAACCGCCGCCTGAGCTCGGCCGTGTTCCCCGGCGTGCAGGGTGGGCCGCTGATGCATGTGATCGCCGCCAAGGCCGTCGCCTTCAAGGAGGCGCTGCAGCCCGGCTTCAAGGCCTACCAGCGCCAGGTGCTGGCCAACGCCCGCGCCATGGCCGCCGTGATCCAGCAGCGCGGCTACCGCATCGTCTCGGGCGGCACGGACAACCACCTGATGCTGATCGACCTGTCCGACCGCAGCTACACCGGCAAGGATGCCGACGCCGCGCTCAGCGAGGCGCACATCACCACCAACAAGAACACCGTGCCCAACGACCCGCGCTCGCCCTTCGTGACCTCGGGCCTGCGCATAGGCACGCCCGCCGTCACCACACGCGGCTTCGGCGAGGCGCAGTGCAAGCAGTTGGCCGACTGGCTGTGCGATGTACTCGATGCGTTGGAGGGCGACCGCTTTGCCAAGGTAGCGGCGCAGGTGCGCGATCAGGTGACGGAGCTGTGCCGTCGGTATCCGGTGTATGAATGAACCACGGACATGAATCGCTCTCGGCACTGACAACAGCGCAGGGCCTCCAAGCTACGTCCAGGCAAGAGGTAGAACCGCAGCAAGGACAGCAACTACCGGGAAAGGCGGTTTTTGATTCTGTCCACGCCTGCTTTACCCAGCGCAAGTGATCGTCTTGCCGCCTCCTTCAGTTGCGCGGGCTCTGGCAAAACCTGGCTCGCCAACGTACCCACTCGCAGGGCAGATTGCCGGACCTGGTTAACTGTCGAGTCGGCAGCATCGCGCAACTCTTCCATGCTGGGCAAATTCTTGCTGGCTTCCCTCAGCGTACCGCCGACGCCGTCGGCAACTTGTCCGGCCCGGAGGTGGGCCTGAGCCCAAGCCTTGGACATCCCCCCCTCCGGAACTTGCGAAAGCGTGGCAATGCAGGCATTCAGCAACGTGTGTTCAGACTCTGAAAGTGGTTTGCCCGTCTCCAGCAGAGACCTTAGAAAGTCACCCAGATCGGCAGCGATCGCCAAATGATTGCAGTCCGGGTTGGCGTGGAGGAAGGTGGCAAGCTCTTGGGCAACGTCCTGCGGCTGACCCTGTCCAAGTTGGCTTTCCAGCAGCGGGACCGCCTGACCGACGAAATTCGGGTCAAACCCCCACTCTTCCACCAAATGCTCCACCAGCACGCTGCGCTGTTCTTGGTCGATTTTTCCGCCCATAGCGGCAATTCGTAGGGCAAGCGGTGCAATCAGGTCGAACAACGACAAGGCAAGCACATCGAGAGGCGTATTCAGGAATTTGGGGATCTCAATGACCCGAGATCCACGGCTGTTGGAAAACATGCGATAGAGCCCATAGCAAGCGCCTCCCGAGGCCAATGCAGCAAAAGCGACCCACCCAAGCGGTGTGGCAGCGGTTCCAATACCGATTGCGCCCAATAGCCCAGATGGCGCAAAGAATGTTGAAGCCACCAGACTCGACTTGGCGACTGACGCGCCAGTTCCAGCAGCCCCCAGAACATCCCACAGCTCACGGCCCCGGTTGACCATTCGCAAAGAGCGATAGGCGTTCTCTCCAATCGCCAACTTTGCCTTGAACCGCAGCGGCTCGGCAACAACCTGCTCCACACCGTCCAGAGTGAAATTTTCGCTGGAAATTTCATGGATTTGCTTCATGCCAGCGCCGCTTTGAATTGCGCAACAAACAGGCGGATCCTGTCTTGCAGATCTGGAAAATCCATCTCTTTCTTGGCTCCGTAGGCAATGCCCAATGCAATCGCCAGCGGGCTCAACAACGCTCCAAGCAATGTTCCTATCAGCGGTACTGCGCTCAACAATGCACCGACCACCAAGGCAACCGCTGTGGCGAATGCCAAGGTGGGGAACTGGTCTAGCGTAAGAAAGATGAGATCAAGAATCTTCCGCCCGATACGCACCAGTCGGCGTCCGACCTGCGATGACAAGCGCAGCAGATTGGCCAGGATGGCCTTCGCATCAGCGGAAACATTCAAACCCTCGATTTTTTGAAGCAAGGCGCGTTCAGTACGTTTGGTGTTCTGAAAGAATTTCGCCTCATTGGGTATTGAACCCTTGTCGTGATCATCAGGCTCGCTGTTCGACTGGCTCGCTTGCGGCACTATTTCCATGGCGGCGGCTTGTATCAGTGAAGAAAGGACACGGAACGGAAGCCTGCATTATGTCGTTACACATGCCCGCGATCCGCATGGCTTCACCAGTCGAAGCCCGTTCTTTTCATTCGTTATGACACCGGCATGATTCGCCCTGCCTTGAACCCCGTCAAGGACTGGCGCAGGCGCCGTCCATCCCCGCCATCTCCGCCAGCTTCTGCATGCGCGAGCGCTGGTCCAGGCAGGCCTGGTGCTGGGCTTCGGCCGCCTTTTGCTGCGCCAGCTTCGCGGCCTTGGCGCGCTCGGCCTGCAGCTGGGCGATGCGCTCGCGGATCTGGGGCATGGCGGCCACGGCGGCCTTTTCGCCTTCAAGAATGGCGCTGGCGCGCTGGGTGAAGTCGGCCGGGCCGATGTCCAGCACCTTGGGGCGGATGGTGATGTCGGCGCGGGCCAGCTCGGCCTGGCCCAGCTTCTGGCCCATGATCGCAATGGACTGGCCCAGTGCGCCCAGCATGTTCTCGGGCGCCTTGCCACGGGCCTTGTTGGAGATGTCCACGGCGATCACCAGATCGGCGCCCAGCTGGCGCGCGGCGTCCACGGGCACGGGGCTGGTGATGCCGCCATCGACGAAGTGGAACTTTCCGATGGCCACGGGCTGGAACACACCCGGAATGCTGCTGGAGGCACGCACCGCCTGCCCCGTATTGCCGCGCGCGAACACGGTGCGCTCGCCGTCCTCCAGCCGCGTGGACACCGCCACGAAGGGCTTGGCCAGCTGCTCCAGCGGCTTGCGGCCCACCTGTTCGTTCACATAGTCTTCCAGCTTCTGGCCCACCAGCAGGCCGCCCGAGGACAGCTGCAGGTCGCGGATCCTGGTCTCATCCAGCGCCACGGCCTTTTCCTGCAGATCGAAGGCGTTCATGCCGCCCGCATACAGCGCACCCACCACGCTGCCCGCGCTGGTGCCGGACACCACAGCGGGCGCAAGGCCATTGGCTTCCAGCATCTTGATGACGCCGATGTGGGCAAAGCCCTTCACGGCCCCGCCGCCCAGGGCCAGACCGATCCTGATGGGCGCCACGGGTGTGCCCGGCGCGGTGGGCGTGGACTCGGGCGTGGCCGCCGAGGGGCTGGGCGGGTTGCTGCCGCAAGCGGCCAGCCCCGCCAGGCTCAGGTACACCAGTGGACGCAAAAGGGCTTGGAGGCGCATGCCGGAAGATCCTGCTGTCGGATGACGAGATTCGGGGCGGGCAGTATAGCGGCAGGGGCCTGACCGCCGCAGGCCCTCAGGCTCTGGGCTTCAGCAAGCCGCCCATGCCCTGCACAGCCTCCCTCAAAAACCCCCAGACCGCCTCGATGCGCTGAACCTGCCGGGCATCCGAGGGCATGCTCATCCAGAAGGTGCGGGTGAAGCAGGCCTCGGCGGGCAGCACGCGACTGAGCACGGGGTCGCGGTCGGCGATGAAGGCGGGCAGCACGGCCAGGCCGGCGCCGGCGCGCACGGCTTCGTACTGGGCGGTGATGCTGGTGCTGCGAAAGGCAAAACGCTCGGGCTGGAACAGGGTGGACAGCAGCTGCAGCTCGCGCGTGAACAGCAGGTCGTCCACATAGTGGATGAAGCTGTGGTGGCGCAGGTCCTCGGTGCGCGCCACCAGCGGACGGCGCGCAAGGTATTCGCGCTGGCCGTAGAGGAACAGCCGGTAGTCCGTGAGCTTGGTGACCACGGCCGAGCCGCGCGTGGGGCGCTCCAGCGAGATGACGATGTCCGCCTCGCGCCGCGACAGGTGCAGCAGGCGCGGCAGGGCCAGCAGGTCGATGCTCAGCAGCGGATGGCGCTGCGTCAGCGCGGCCAGCTGCGGGGCCAGCAGCTGGGTGCCGAAACCCTCGGTGGCGCCCACGCGCACCAGGCCGGACGGGCCCTGGCTGGCGGATTCGGCCGCCAGCGGCATGCGCTCCAGCCCGGCGGCGGCGCGCTGCATGGCGTCTGCCACGCCCAGCAGCTGTCGGCCGGCCTCCGTGGGCCGCCATTGGCCCGCTTCGCGCTCGAAGAGCACGGCCCCCAGCTGCTTTTCCAGGGCCTGGATGCGGCGCGACACCGTGGTGTGCTCCACGCCCAGTTGCCGCGCGGCGGCGGCCATGCTGCCGCTGCGCGCCAGCTCGCCAAAGAATCTCAGGTGGTCCCAGTCCATGGGTCGAGGCCGCCTCAGTCGGCTGCGGCGCGGCGCGCGGCCAGCGTGCTGGGCGCACGCGCCAGCTCGTCGTTTTGCCGCACCAGGACGGCCATCATGTCCATGAACAGGCCCCGCTGCTCCTGCGGCAGCGGCTCCAGCATGCGCTGCTGGGCCCGCAGCACCGAGGGCTCGGCAGCGGCCAGCAGCGCGGCGCCTTCTGCGGTGACCGACAGCAGGCGCACGCGCCGGTCGGCCGGGCTGGTGTTGCGCACCATGAGGCCGCGCGCCTCCAGCCGGTCGATGACGCTGCCAATGGTGGAGGTGTCGAAACCGATCATCCGCGCCAGCGTGCGCTGGTCCACGCCGGGCTGGCGCAGCACGGCAGACAGCGCCGCGTACTGCACGGGGGTCACGCCGAATTCCTGGGTCTCTTCCATGAAGACGGCTACCGCGATCTGCTGCAGGCGGCGGATGTGGTAGCCGGGGTAGTTTTCTAGTTCTGCGGGTTGGTAGTCCATGGCCATTGCGCTCTTTTCCGGGTCCCTGCGGGCAAGCGCAGATGTTCGCATGAACCGCGCCCTCCGTTGGCGTTGGCTGGCGGACAGGTGATTCACCCGGACACGCTGTCCACCACCGTTTTGCCTGCATCCAGGGAAACCCCAGGCTGGCCTGATGCAAATCAACACTACACTCATCGTCAGCATACTGTTTAATTAGTCGCGACGCATCTGACCCCCAGGCGAGCGACACGCACCACGAAGCACAGGACATCCATGAGCACCAGCATTTCTTCCCGGGCGCTGCCCGTTCTTGTGGCAGGCGGCGGCATTGGTGGCGTGGCGGCCGCGCTGGCCCTGGCGCGCCAGGGATTCGCCGTCAAGGTGCTGGAGCAGGCGCCGCAGCTGGGCGAGATCGGCGCCGGCATACAGCTGGGCCCCAACGCATTCGCGGCCTTCGACGCGCTGGGCATTGGCGAGCTGGCCCGTGGCCGCGCGGTCTATACCGACGAGATGGTGATGCACGACGCGCTCGATGAGCGGCTGGTCGGCCGCATTCCCACGGGCGAGGCGTTTCGCGCCCGCTTCGGCAACCCGTATGCGGTGATCCACCGCGCCGACATCCACACCTCGCTGCTCGAAGGCGCGCGCACCCACGGCCAAATCGAGACGCTGACGGGCACCCGCATCGAAGCCGTGCAGCAGGAGGGTGACACCGTCACCGTGCGCGACCAGCACGGCCAGGTCCATGTGGGCCAGGCCCTGATCGGCGCCGATGGCGTGAAGTCCGTGGTACGCCAGCAGTACGTGGGCGATGCGGCGCGTGTCTCCGGCCATGTGGTGTACCGCGCCGTGGTGGAGAAGAACGACTTCCCCGAAGACCTGCGCTGGAACGCGGCCAGCATCTGGGTCGGCCCCAACTACCACCTGGTGCACTACCCGCTGCGTGGCGGCGAGCAGTACAACGTGGTCGTCACCTTCCACAGCCGCGAGCAGGAGGAATGGGGCGTGCGCGAAGGCAGCCGCCAAGAGGTGCAAAGCTACTACCGCGACTGCTGCCCGCGCGCGCGCCAGCTCATAGACCTGCCCAAAAGCTGGAAGCGCTGGGCCACGGCCGACCGCGAGCCCATTGGCCAGTGGAGCTTCGGCCGCGCCACGCTGCTGGGCGATGCCGCACACCCCACGCTGCAATACATCGCCCAGGGCGCCTGCATGGCACTGGAAGACGCGGTGACGCTGGGCCAGGCGCTCAAGCACTGCGGCAACGACTGGCCGCAGGCGCTGCGGCTGTACGAGCGCTCGCGCATTGCCCGCACGGCGCGCGTGGTGCTGTCCGCGCGCGAGATGGGCCGCATCTTCCACGCCGGCGGCGTGGAGCGCCTGGTGCGCAACGACCTCTGGAAGGGCCGCACGCCCCAGCGTTTCTACGACGCCATGGAATGGCTGTACGGCTGGAAGGCCGAAACCTGCCTCGCCGAAGACTGAACACAAGGAGACCGCCATGCAAGAACTTGGCCGCCTGGAAGACCTGCCCCAGGACTACCGCGACGAACTCGCGCGCAACAACCTGGTGCCGCTGTGGCCCAGCCTGCGCAACGTGATGCCGCCGCACACGCCGCGCCCGCGCACCCAGCCCATTGCCTGGCCCTACCAGGCCATCCGCCCGCTGCTGATGCAGGCCGGCGAGCTGACGCCCATCGAAAAGGCCGAGCGCCGCGTGCTGGTGCTGGCCAACCCCGGCCATGGGCTGGAGAAGATGCAGGCCAGCTCCTCCATCTACCTGGGCATGCAGCTGCTGCTGCCCGGCGAGTGGGCGCCCTCGCACCGCCACACGCCCAATGCCGTGCGCATGGTGGTGGAAGGCCAGGGCGCGTGGAGCCTGGTCGACGGCGAGAAATGTCCCATGGAGCGCGGCGACCTGATCCTCACGCCCACGGGCCTGTGGCACGAGCATGGCCATGACGGCGACGAGCCCGTGGTCTGGCTCGATGTGCTGGACCTGCCCCTGGCCTACTACCTGGAAGTCACCTACCACGTGGACGGCCCGCGCCAGCCCGCCCTGCCCGGCCGTGGCGACCGGGCATATGCGCGCGGCGGCCTGGCGCCCACGCAGGTGTTCGCCCGCAGCGCCAAGGCCTACCCCATGCTGCGCTACCCCTGGAAGGACGCGCGCGCCGCCCTGCTGGAGCTGGCCGCCGACCGCCCCGATCTGGACTGCGTGCAGCTGGCCTACACCAACCCCGAGACCGGGGCCGACTGCGAAAACATCCTGGGCTTTTACGCGCTGATGCTGCGCCCGGGCCAGACGCTGCAGCTGCCCGCGCGCTCGCCGGCCTGCGTGTTCCATGTCATCGAGGGCGGCGCCAGCGTGGCCGCCGTGGACCGCCATTTCGACCTGGCCCCGGCCGACACCTGCTGCGTGCCCGGCTGGGCGCCCGCCACGCTGACCAATGCCAGCGCCAGCGAGCCCGCCTTCCTCTTCCTGGCCGACGAGGCGCCTTTGCACCGAAAGCTGGGCCTCTACGAAGTCCGGCCTTGAATCCTCCGATGTCTCTTTACTCCCCCATCGCCAATACCATGACCGCCCCCCAATACCTCTGGACCCCGCCCCCCGTCCAATCCCTGCCCGTGCGCGGCAGCACGCAGCGCCTGCCCGTGAACCGCCTGTTCTTCGTGGGCCGCAACTACCACGCCCATGCCGTCGAGATGGGCCGCCCGGTGGACAAGCGCGTGGAGCGCCCCTTCTACTTCACCAAGGCTCCCTCCACCCTGACCGAATCGGGTGCCACCGTGGCCTACCCGCCCGAGACGAACAACTACCACTTCGAGATGGAACTGGTGGTGGCCATCGGCAAGGCGGGCTTTCGCATTGCGGCGGACCAGGCGCATGAACACATCTACGGCTACGCCTGCGGCCTGGACATGACGCGCCGCGACCTGCAGCTGGTGGCGCGCGACAAGGGCCGGCCCTGGGACCTGGGCAAGGATGTGGAGCAGTCCTCGGTAGCCAGCGAGATCGTGCCCATGCCGGGCCAGGTGATCGAATCCGGCGCCATTGCGCTGGCCGTCAATGGCGAGACCAGGCAGCAGTCCGACGTGGACAAGCTGATCTGGAACATCCGCGAAATCATTGCCGACCTCTCGCTGTTCTATCACCTGCAACCCGGCGACCTCATCTACACGGGCACGCCCGAAGGCGTGGGCGCCGTGCTGCCGGGCGACCGCATCACCGGCCATGTGCAGGGCGTGGGCGAGATCGCGCTCACCGTGGGCCAGCCCGAATAAGGCCAGGGAGACCACCACCATGAAGCTCTACAGCTTTTTCCGCAGCGGCACCTCGCACCGCCTGCGCATCGCGCTCAACCTCAAAGGCCTGCGCCCTGACTATTTCCCCGTGGACCTGCGCGTGGACGAGCAGGCCCAGGCGCCGTTCAAGCAGGTCAACCCGCAGGGCCTGGTGCCGGCGCTGACGCTGGACGATGGCCGCACGCTGATCCAGTCGCCGGCCATCATCGAATGGCTGGAGGAGCGCCACCCCGAGCCGCCGCTGCTGCCCGCCGACCCCGAGGACCGCGCCCAGGTGCGCGCGCTGGCCGCCATCGTGGGCTGCGACGTGCATCCCATCAACAACCGCCGCATCCTGCAGACCCTGCGCCGCCAGTTCGGTGCGGACGAAGCTGCCATCAACGCCTGGTGCGCCACCTGGATTGCCGACGGCTTCGACGCCATCGAGGCCCTGCTGGCGCAAGACACGCGGCGCGGCGACTTCTGCTTCGGCCACGCACCCACGCTGGCCGATGTCTACCTGGTGCCCCAGATCGAAAGCGCACGCCGCTTTGGCGTGGACCTGGACCGCTGGCCGCTGATCAGCGCAGTGGACAGGGCCTGCGCGGCCCTGCCCGCCTTTGCACAGGCTGCGCCCCTGGCTCAGCCTGACGCCGGCTGAACCTCGCCTGAACCCCGCCGCGCCTTTGCCGGCAGCCCTAACCCGCCCCGAGTCCTCGCCAGAAGGACCGGGGCATTGCAAGCAGTGAAAAAAGCAGATCCAACAGGAGACAGACTGTGAAAGCATCCCCATCCAGCCGCCTCGGCACCGTCCCCTCCCGCCGCAAGGCCCTCGCAGGCGCCGCCCTGCTGCTGGCCTCCATCGCCCCGCTGCATTGCGCCTGGGCACAGGCAGGCTCCAGCAGCACCGCCAGCTTTCCCACGCGCCCCGTCACCGTGATCACGGCCTTTGCCGTGGGCAGCGGCCCGGACGCCGTGCTGCGCATCGTGGGCGAAAAACTGGCCGCGCGCTGGAAGCAGGGCGTGACCGTGGACAACCGCCCAGGCGGCGGCGGCTTTGTCGCCATCGAAGCCGCACGCCGCGCCAAGCCCGACGGCTACACCCTGCTGCAGCTCGACAGCGAACATGTCTCCGCCCTGCCCTACCTCTACAAGCAGCGCAACTTCCATCCGCTGCAGCACTTCGACCCGGTGGCGCCGCTGTTCCTCACGCCCTTCTTCGTGGCTGTGCCCACGAACTCGCCGTGGAAGAGCATGGGCGACCTGATCAAGGCGGCCAAGTCCGAGCCCGGCAAGGTCAGCTACGGCTCCTGGGGCGTGGGCAGCCCCGGCCACCTGGGCGGCGAATGGCTGGACTTCCTGACCGGCAGCAAGATGACCCATGTGCCCTACCGCGAGGTCAGCCAGCTCTACACCTCGGTGGCCAATGGCGATCCGGCCTGGAGCTTTGCCAGCCTACCCTCCAGCCAGGGCATCTACAAATCCGGCAAGATCCGCTACCTGGCCGTGGCCGCGCCCCAGCGCATCGCCCAGATGCCCGACGTGCCCACCGTGGCCGAATCGGGCGGCCCCGCCGACCTGATCGTGAACTCCTTCGTCTCCCTGCTGGCGCCCAAGGGCGTGGACGCCACCCTGCGCGACAAGATCCACGCCGACGTGGTCGCCGTGCTGCAGGACCCGCAGGTGCGCGAGAAATTCGCCACCTTCGCCTTCCAGCCCATCACCTGGGAAGTGCCGGAGATGGAGAAATTCGCAAGGACCAAAGCGGACCAGTACAAGCTGCTGATCCAGAAGGCGAATATCAGCCTGGATTGAGACCGCCGCCTGCCTCAGCCCTGCGACTGCGGATTCGCAAACCCCGCCACCTGCTCGTAATGGCGGGCAATGGCGCGCAGCTCGTCCTGGCTGATCAGCTCGTCGATATGGCCGAAGGGCTGGCCGCCGCTGAGTTCGTCCGCCTTCATGATGATGAAGTCGGGCGGCGTGGAGCGGTTGGTCAGCACCACCTGGCTGGTGGCGGGCAGGCGGCTGGCCTCATAGGCGGCCAGCAGCGCCAGCGGGTCGCCTTGCGGGTCGGCGGCCAGCAGGTCGGCCAGCACGCGCGCATCGCGCATGGCCTGGGCAGAGCCGTTGGAGCCGCGCGGATACATGGGGTGGGCCGCATCGCCCAGCAGGGTCACGCGGCCGAAGCTCCACTGGTCCACGGGGTCCTTGTCCACCATGGGGTACTCGAAGATGGTCTCGGCCGAGCGGATCAGGGCCGGCACATCCAGCCAGTCGAAGGTCCAGCCGCCGAAAATCTCCAGCACATCCTCCATGCGCCCGGCGCGATTCCAGTCGTTCATGCGCATCTGCGGGTCGCGGATCTCGGCCACCCAGTTGATGCGCTGCATGCCCTGGCCATCGACGTTGTCCTCGATGGGATAGATCACCATCTTGCCGGTATCGACCGAGCCGATGCGCAGATAGCTCTTGCCCGTGAGGATGGGCTTGAAGCGCGAGACGCCGCGCCAGGTGTTGATGCCGCCGAAGGCCAGCTCCTCCTGCGGATAGAACTGGCGCCGCACGGCGGAGTTGACGCCATCGCAGGCCACGACGATGTCGGCCGTGGCCGACGGCGGCACATGGCCCTGGGCATCCGGCGCGAAATGCACGGTGGCGCCATGGGCCGACTGGTCCACACGCACGCAGCGGTGGCCCGTGTGCACTGCCCCCGGGCCCAGGCGCTGCACGGCGGCCTCGAAGAGAACGCGGTGCAGGCGGCCACGGTGGATGCCCAGCTCGGGCAGCTCATAGCCGGCATGGCGGCCGCGCGGCTCGCGGTAGACGAACTGGCCATAGCGGTTGAAGAACACGCTCTCCAGGTTCTCGATCGCCAGGGCCTCCAGCTGCGGCTGCAGGCCCAGGTCGCTGAGTTCACGCATGGCATGCGGCAGCAGGGTAATGCCCGCGCCGATCTCGCGGACCTCGGGCACGGCCTCGAAGACTTCGCAGGCAATGCCTCTTTGATGCAGGGCCAATGCCAGGCACAGGCCTGCGATGCCGCCCCCCACGATCGCTACTTTCATCCGCTGACTCTCCATGCTTTCTCCAGGGGCGCTGTTGGCGCCCGCCCCGCCTACTCGGCGGTAATCCCCCGCGCCTTGACCAGATCGGCCCAGCGCCGGGCGTCCTTTTGCACCAGGGCCTTGAACTCGGCCGGCGTGCTGCCGGCCGGATCCATGCCCTGGGGCGCAAAGGCATGCCGGACTTCCTCCGACGCCAAAATCGCGCGGATCTCGCGATTGAGGGCATCGACCTGGTCCGCCGGCATGCCGGCCGGCGCAAACACGCCGTACCACATATCCACGTTCACATCGCCCGCCTTGGCCTCCTTGAGCGTGGGCACATCGGGCAGCAGCGGGTGGCGCCGCTGGCTGCCAATGCCCAGCGCGCGCAGCTTGCCGGCCTTCAAATGCGTCAATGCCACATGAATGGGCAGGAACATGCATTCCACCTGGCCGCCCAGCAGGTCCGTCAGCGCCGGGCCTGTTCCGCGATAAGGGATGTGCGTGATCGATACGCCCGCCGTGCTCTTGAAAAGCTCCATCGCCATATGGTGCGGAGTGCCCACTCCCGGCGATGCGTAATTGATGCGGCCCGGCGAGGCCTTGGCGGCCTTCACCAGATCGGCCGCCGTCTGATAGGCGGAGGCCGTGGGCGTCACCAAAATCAGCTGTCCCCAGCTGGTCAGCGTTACAGGCTCGAGGTCCGTCAGCGGATTGAATGGCAATTTGGGATACAGCGATGCGTTCATCACCAGGGTATTCACTGTCACCAAAAGCGTCTGGCCATTGGCGGGCGAGCGCACAACGGCCTCGGTTCCGATATTTCCAGAGGCGCCCGGCTTGTTCTCCACCACCACGGGCCGGCCCTGGCGCTTGGCCAGCAAAGGCCCGATCGTTCGCGCAATCGTGTCGATTCCAGTCCCCGGAGTGAAAGGCACAATCAATTTCAGAGGCACACTCTCGGTGCTGGCGATGGCGCCTGCTACGGGTAAACCCAATACTCCCAATCCGCTTGTCTTCAAAAATTGCCGTCTGCCAACAAAATTTCGCATGTAGACCTCTTTTGTAGTTAGCATGCAAACGCATGGTAATCATGCACCAGAATGGGCACAATTGGTGGAAATCGAATGAATACTGGACATCTCTGCAAGAATACTAGACGCATATGGACACGATGACGCCTGCACCACTGCCGCTATATCAGCGCCCTGGCTTTTTGCTGCGGCGCGCCCACCAGATTTCGGTCGGCATTTTTGAAGAGCAATGCCGCCCCCTGGGACTGACGCCGCCCCAGTACGGCGCCCTGGTGCTGATCGACGCCTCCCCCGGCTCCGACCAAAGCTCCCTGGCGCGCGCCATGGGCTTCGACAAGGTGACCACGCTGCGCCTGGTGCGCGGGCTGGAAGAGCGCGAGTACGTGCACCGCGCGCTGAGCACGCGTGACCGCCGCCAGCACCAGCTCACGCTCACCGAAAAGGGCCGGGCCCTGCTGGCCGCCAGCGTGCCGCTGGTGGACCAGGCCTACCACCGCCTGGTCTCTCCGCTGGAAGACGAGGAACTGCAGGAGCTTTTGCGCCTGCTGACCAAGCTGGAGTCCGGCCTGGGTGCCAGCGCCCGCGTGAAGCTGGAGCCGCTTCTCAAGCCCGCCGCCCGCGCCGTACACCACTCCAGCCCCGCTGCAGACGACCGCCTGCCAGCCACCGGTACGGACTGAGCCTTCAAGCCCTGAACCCGAATGGCCTGCGAACACCGCAGGCCATGTTTTTTGGCGTGGCCGAGTTGGCATGCCGATGTGCAAAAACGCACATGCATACTGCAAACATCTCCATTGCTTGCGAAAAACCGCACAGCTACCATGCGATGAACGCCCGGCGCACGGCATGCCGGGCCGACACCACCGCAACAGGAGACAAGCCATGAATGCATCCACGTCCGCCAAGGTTTTGGCGCCCACGGTCAAGCTGCTGATCAACGGCAAGCTGGTCGAATCCCAAAGCACCCAATGGCGCGATGTGGTCAACCCGGCCACGCAGGAAGTGCTGGCCCGCGTGCCCTTTGCCACGCCCGACGAGGTCAACGCCGCCGTCGCCAACGCCAAGGAAGCCTTCAAGACCTGGCGCAAGACCCCCATTGGCCAGCGCGCCCGCATCTTCCTGAAGCTGCAGCAGCTGATCCGCGAGAACATGAAGGAGCTGGCCGCGCTGCTGACCGCCGAACAGGGCAAGACCCTGCCTGACGCGGAGGGCGATGTCTTCCGCGGCCTGGAAGTGGTGGAGCATGCGGCCAACATCGGCTCGCTGCAGCTGGGCGAGCTGGCCAACAACGTGGCCAACGGCGTGGACACCTATTCCGTGCTGCAGCCCCTGGGCGTGTGCGCGGGCATCACCCCCTTCAACTTCCCGGCCATGATTCCGCTGTGGATGTTCCCCATGGCCATTGCCACGGGCAACACCTTCGTGCTCAAGCCCTCCGAGCAGGACCCCATGGTCACCATGCGCCTGTGCGAGCTGGCCCTGGAAGCCGGCATTCCGCCCGGCGTGCTCAACGTGGTGCACGGCGGCGAGGACGTGGTCAACGCCATCTGCGACCACCCCGATATCAAGGCCATCAGCTTCGTGGGCTCCACCAAGGTCGGCACCCATGTCTACAACCGTGCCAGCCTGGCCGGCAAGCGCGTGCAATGCATGATGGGCGCCAAGAACCACGCCATCGTCATGCCTGACGCCAACAAGGAGCAAACGCTCAACGCCCTGCTGGGCGCAGCCTTCGGCGCGGCAGGCCAGCGCTGCATGGCGCTGTCGGTGGCCGTGCTGGTGGGCGATGCGCAGAAGTGGATTCCCGAGCTGGTGGAAAAGTCCAAGACCCTGAAGGTCAGCGGCGGCACCGAGCCCGGCACCGACGTGGGCCCGCTGGTGTCCTGCGCGGCGCTGTCGCGTGTGGAAAGCCTGATCGAACGCGGCCTGGCCGACGGCGCCAAGCTGGAGCTGGACGGCCGCAAGCCCCAGGTGGCCGGCTACGACAAGGGCAACTTCGTCGGCCCCACCGTGTTCAGCGGCGTCAAGCCCGGCATGAGCGTGTATGACCAGGAAATCTTCGGCCCTGTGCTGTGCCTGGCGGCTGCCGACAGCCTGGACGAGGCCATCGAGTTCATCAACGCCAACCCCAACGGCAACGGCACGGCCATCTTCACGCAATCGGGCGCCGCGGCGCGCAAGTTCCAGGAAGACATCGACGTGGGCCAGGTCGGCATCAACGTGCCGATTCCCGTGCCGGTTCCGCTGTTCTCCTTCACGGGCAGCCGCGCCTCCAAGCTGGGCGACCTGGGCCCCTACGGCAAGCAGGTCGTGCTGTTCTACACGCAGACCAAGACCGTCACGGCGCGCTGGTTCGACGACAGCACCACCAGCCAGGGCGTGAACACCACCATCAGCCTGCGCTGATGCATGGGTGGGCGGGCCTGGATTGATCCGGGGCAGGCCCTGGCTCTGGGATGATGGCGGCATGCGTTTTCCAATGACCGCCCCCCTCTCCCGGGGCCTGGGTGCCGCCTTGCTGACCATCCTGGCCGCCCCCCTGCCCCTGACCCTACACGCGCAGGCCGGTGCAGCCTGCGACCCGGCCTCCACCGCCGCCGCCAGCCGCAATGCCTGCGCGGTCCAGGCCTTCCAGGAGGCCGACACCGCGCTCAACATCCGCTACCTGGACGTCATGCAGCAACTGCCCCAGGGCAAGCGAACGGGCCTGCGCCACGACCAGAACGGCTGGATCAAGGGCCGCACGGCACGCTGCAAGGCCGCCACGCGCGACAGCGAAACCCAGCCTGAAGGCCCGCGCCTGTACCACGAATGCCTCACGGCCGCGACACAGGAGCGCATGCAGGTGCTGGAGCGTTGGCTGCAGCACTGACCGCCGCACGCACCGACAGGTATC
Source organism: Delftia sp. PX-1 (assembly GCF_055797465.1). Classification (NCBI taxonomy): domain Bacteria; kingdom Pseudomonadati; phylum Pseudomonadota; class Betaproteobacteria; order Burkholderiales; family Comamonadaceae; genus Delftia; species Delftia sp. PX-1. The sequence continues at coordinate 3,764,117 of NZ_CP184763.1, read as the reverse complement.
GACAGGCCCCCGCAGGCCCCGAAAGCCACCCCCAGAACAACAAGGGCCCCAGAGCCCAACGCAGGAGACAAGCCAGCCATGGACTTCGAACTCAACGACGACCAGCGCGCCTTTGCCGAATCGGCCCGCGCCTTTGCCCAGGCCGAACTCGCGCCCCATGCCGCGCACTGGGACCGTGAATCCATCTTCCCGCGCGAGGCCATCGCCAAGGCGGGCGAACTGGGCTTTTGCGGCCTGTACGCGCCCGAGAACGCAGGCGGCCTGCAGCTGCCGCGCCTGGACGCCACCATGGTCTTCGAGGAACTGGCCGCCGTCGATCCCTCCACCACCGCCTTCATCACCATCCATAACATGGCCACCTGGATGCTGGGCACCTGGGCCACCGACGCCGTGCGCGCCGAATGGGGCGAGGCCCTGACCAGCGGCCGCAAGCTGGCCAGCTACTGCCTGACCGAGCCCGGCGCGGGCTCGGACGCCGGCTCGCTCAAGACCCGGGCTGAACTGGCGGGCCATGAATACATCATCAACGGCGCCAAGGCCTTCATCAGCGGCGCGGGCAGCACCGACATGCTGGTGCTGATGGCCAGAACGGGCGACGCAGGCTCGGGCGCCAGCGGCATCTCCGCCTTTGCCGTGCCCGCCGACCTGCCCGGCATCAGCTACGGCAAGAAGGAAGAAAAAATGGGCTGGAACAGCCAGCCCACGCGCGTCATCAGCTTCGACAACGTGCGCATTCCCGCCCAGAACCTGCTGGGCCGCGAGGGCGAAGGCTTCAAGATCGCCATGAAGGGCCTGGACGGAGGGCGCATCAACATCGCCACCTGCTCCGTGGGCGCCGCCCAGGGCGCGCTCACCCAGGCCCAGCAGTACATGCACGAGCGCAAGCAGTTCGGCAAGCCCATTGCCAGCTTCCAGGCCCTGCAGTTCAAGCTGGCCGACATGGCCACCGAACTCGTGGCCGCGCGCCAGATGGTGCGCCTGGCCGCCTCCAAGCTCGATGCCGGCGCGCGCGACGCCTCCACCTACTGCGCCATGGCCAAGCGCTTTGCCACCGATGCCGGCTTCATGGTCTGCAACGAAGCCCTGCAACTGCACGGTGGATACGGCTACATCCGCGAATACCCGCTGGAGCGACTCATGCGCGATGCCCGCGTGCACCAGATCCTCGAAGGCACGAACGAAATCATGCGCGTCATCATCGCGCGGCGCATGCTGGAAGGCGATGCGCCGGACATGATCCGCTGATCCATCCACATCCAGCCCGCGCCATGCCCGCCCGCCCGCTCTCCGACACCACGCTGCACCTCATAGACGCCGTGCGCGAAGCCCTGGCCGGCTGCGACGACGTGCAGGAAAAGCGCATGTTCGGCTGCCATGTCTTCATGGTCAACGGCAAGCTGTGCCTGGGCGTGGAAGACGACGAACTGCTGGTGCGCCTGCCGCCTTCGCAGCACGCGGCCGTGGCCGAGACGCCGGGCCTGCGCCCGCTCTCATCCAAGGGCCAGATGGACGGCTACTTCTTCATCGGCCCCGCCGCCTACGCCACGCGCCAGCAGTGGCAGTACTGGATTGCCCAGGCCCTGGCCTTCAACCCCCACGCCAAGGCCACGCCCCCGAAAAAGCGCAAGGCCCAGGCCAGCGAACCCGCGCCCGCCGACGCAAAGACCCCGCCAGCGGCGCCCGCCCCGGCCGGGCGCCGCACACGCAAGCACCCCATCTTCGGCGACGAATAAGCCCCCTTTGCAGGAGAGCCCCATGCCCATCCGCATCGTCCAGCTAGGCAGCCCCCGCCACGCCGATGAAGGCCTGCGCATAGGCACTGTGCGCCGCCCGCCGCGCGGCGTGCCCAAGGCCGAATTCGCCAGCCGCGACTACTACGACGTCTGGTACCCCGAACTCTCGCCCCAGCCCGACACCATGCACACCGCGCTCGAATCGCACCGCCTGCAGGACCACGGCCAGCAGGCCGAGGCCGACAAGCTCTGGCAGCAATTCGTGCGCAAATTCCGCAAGGAAATGGCCGCGCCCGCCGCCAGCCGCACCCTGGACCTGCTGGCCGCCCTCTCGCAGCACAGCGCCTTCGCCATCGGCTGCTACTGCGAGCAGGAGGCGCGCTGCCACCGCGGCATCCTGCGCTCCCTGCTCAAGGAACGCGGCGCCGACATTGCGAACGGTGACAAGGACACCGGCGACATGGACACCGGCGAAAACTACACCGACGACACGGTCCACTGAGACACACCACAAGCTTCACAACACAGGAGACAAGCACATGCAGATCGCATTCATCGGACTCGGCAACATGGGCGGCCCCATGGCCATCAACCTGCACAAGGCCGGCCACACGGTCAAGGCCTTCGACCTCTCCAAAGACGCCTGCGCCAAGGTCGCTGCAGAGGGCGTGAGCATTGCCGCCAGCGCCGAGGACGCCGTGCAGGGCGCCGAAGCCGTGGTCTCCATGCTGCCCGCCAGCCAGCATGTGGAAGGCCTCTTCCTCGGCCGTGACGGCGCGGCCGGCCTGCTGCAGCGCGTTGCCAAGGGCGCGCTCATCATCGACAGCTCCACCATCGCCGCCGCCACCAGCCAAAAGGTCGCCAAGGCCGCCGAAGCCGCAGGCATTGCCTTCATCGACGCCCCCGTCTCCGGCGGCACGGGCGGTGCCATTGCAGGCACCCTCACCTTCATGGTGGGCGGCAGCGACGCCGACCTGGAGCGCGCCCGCCCCCTGCTCGAAAAAATGGGCGCCAACATCTTCCACGCCGGCGCCGTGGGCGCGGGCCAGACCGCCAAGATCTGCAACAACATGCTGCTGGGCATCCTCATGATCGGCACCAGCGAAGCCATCGCCCTGGGCGTGGCCAACGGCCTGGACCCCAAGGTCCTCAGCGAAATCATGCGCCGCAGCTCGGGCGGCAACTGGGCCCTGGAAAAATACAACCCCTTCCCCGGCGTCCACGAAAACGCCCCCGCCTCCAAGAACTACGCAGGCGGCTTCGGCACCGACCTCATGCTCAAGGACCTGGGCCTGGCCCAGGAAAACGCCATGGCCGTCAAGGCCTCCACGCCCCTGGGCGGCATGGCCCGCGCCATGTACGCCATGCACTCCATCGCAGGCAACGGCGCCCTGGACTTCTCCAGCGTCATCCGCTCCCTGCAAAAGAACGGCTGACGCCCCCGGCCCCGCCCCATCTCCCCGCCCCCAATCCCGTATGCCCGCGCCTGCGTCGGGCCGCCTGCGGGGTTGCAGTCCTGCCGCAGGACAGGACTGCTTCGTCAACTGACTCGCCGTGATGTTTGAGTGAAGCGCGCAGCGCGCAACGAGTTTCACGGCGAACCCCGCAGGCGGCCCGACGCAGGTTGCCCCGCAGCGCAGCGAAGGGGTCGCGGGCATTCGGGTTGTACGTGTCAAGGACATGGGTAACAACTCAGCTCACAGACATGGGTAACACTTCAAGCTCACATAGTCCTTCTGGGGTCCTCGCACATCCTCTTCGTTGAAGCAGCCCAGTCGCACCGGCCCCAGATACACATCCCACTGGCCAGCGGCCACCTCCTGCATCCCGATCCACTGCCCCGCCAGCAGGTAGCCTATGTAGATCCGCAGCGCTCGCCAGTAAATCAAGCCGTTGTGGCTGACCCGAACCCTTTCCCAATGCTTCGGATACTCCAGCTCCGGTAGCTTTGAGGGGTATGGCCTGACCGAGTCGCTGTAGTGCTGGGCCGGCATGCTTTGCTGCAAGGCCTCATGCGGGCGCTGCTGGTTGTAGTGCTCCACAAAGGCATCGAGCTGCATCTGCAATGCCGCTTTGTCCGCCGCAGGCTCTTTGCCCAGGGCATGCTTGAGCGTGCGGTGCATCCGCTCGTGGCGACCGTTTTGCTGTGGCTTGCCCCTCTCGATGCGCTCCGGCCTGATGCCCAGCCTTATCCACCATATCGCCAGGCGTGACAGGCCCGCCACGCCAGTAGTCGCGAACGGCGGACCGTTGTCACTGCGTATGCGCTCGGGCAGTCCGTATTGCCGAAACACCTGTTCGAAGCTGCGTTTGGCATCCTCTGATGTTGCCCCCGTATTCCCGACCCCGCCCTATTCGCAATAAAGCACTTGGTCAGCCCCTGCAGCCTGTTGCCGCCTGAACTCCCGAGGCGAACGCATTTTCAACGAAGAATGCGGATGCACCTCGTTGAAGTGCTCGAAGGCCGCTGGCAGTTGTGCCAGTACCGTCTGCGCGTCACTTAGGTCCATGCGCGCCACATAGTCGCGCTTGAAGGTGTTGACGAAGCTCTCGGCCATGCCGTTGCTCTGCGGGCTGCAGACGGGCGTGTTGATGGGCTTCAGGCCCAGCGCGCGTGCCAGTGCCCTCGTTTCGGAGGCGATGTAGGCACCGCCGTTGTCACTGAGGAACTCCAACTCCTGGCCCTGCGGGACCGCTTCGACCGAGCCGAATCGGCGTTCGACGGCCTCGATGAGCATCTCGCGAACCGGCTCGCCTGGCAGTCCCTTGCCCTCCCATGCACGCCAAGCCAGCACCTCACGGTCGCAGCAGTCCTTGGCGAAGGCGGCTGTCACGGTCTGCCCTGAATCGCACTTGATTTCCAGACCATCGGAGCACCATCGAAGGTCGCTGCGCGAGACCGCAACACGGCCCTCATGCGTGCGTGCGGACTGGCGGCGGCGAGGCGCCTTGGGCAGCAGCAAAGCGGCTTGTGCCATGACGCGATAGACGCGTTTGGCGTTGACCCTCGGGGCGCCCCGTGCCGCACGCTGGCGGTTCACCAAGGCACAGGCACGTCGGTAGCCATAGCTGGGCAAGTCGGCAATTTCCTGGCGCAGTTCGGCGAGCAGCCCGGCATCGTCGCTGGGTGTGCGATGGCTGCGGCCATCGGTCCAGTCTTCACCGCGCCCAAGCAGCTCGCGCACATGCGAGCGCGCCAGCCCCATCGTCCTGCAGACCGTCTTCACTGGTCGTCCCCGGGCAACAAGGGCGAGCGCGCAATCCACTTTTTTTCTGCGGCGTACTCCACGGCTTCCTTGAGGATTTCGTTCTCCAAGGTTTTCTTGCCGAGCACGCGCTGCAGCTTGGCGATTTCCGCGCGGGCAGCCGCCAGTTCGGATGCGGGCACGACTGCCTCGCCAGCGGAGACGGCGGTCAAAGCCCCCTGGCGTTCGAGCTTGCGCCACTGGAACAGCAGTCCAGCCGAAACGCCTTCCTGCCGAGCGACCAATGACACGCTCATGCCTGGTTCGTAGGTTCGGCGCACCAGCGCCGCCTTCTCTGCGAGAGACCAGCGCCTGCGGCGCTGGTCCTTCACGACTACCTCGATTGACTCCGTATGCCTAGTCATATGCACAGTCCTGTTCCTATCTTCAAAGATAAGCGATAGGACGGGGCCGGGGAATCAGGGGGCTATTTCACCTCGTAGTTGGGGCTGTCGTAGACATGCACGGCCAGCAAATAACGGCTGGCGTGGTCCATGATGGTCAATGGATAGCACCAGTGACCATCGGCTGTCTTGAACTGGCCTTTGTAGTCTGCACTCCACACCCCATTGGGCTGCTTGCTCGTTCGCAAGGGCTGGGCCGTAGGCACCGAGCGTCTGCGTACACGCCTGCTGCAAACAAGCCCCTCAGCCTTCAGCACGTTGTAGATGGTGGTTTTGCTGGGTGTCTCCTGTGGGCCCCAGCGCTGCAGGAGCAAAGCGTGCAGCTTCTTGGGCCCCATCTGTGACCTTTGCTGCGTGCGCAGCTCAATGATGGCCCGGCGCTGTGCATAGCTGATCGCCTGATTGTTCCCGTGGGGCCTGCGACTGCGTTCTTGCAATCCATCCATGCCCAGTTGGCGGTAACGCTCAACCCACTTGTAGGCCGTCTTGCGGCTGATGCCGTAGCGCCTGCACAGCTCGCTCAGCGGCACGCCACTGCGCAGATGGTCGGCTATGAAGAGCAGTTTCTCGTCCATGGGTGCGCACTCCTTCCAGGGCATGGTGATCGCTCCTTGGCTGCTGTTGGCTCCAGCTGCCAAGCTTGGATCTGTTACCCATGTCCTTGTACTGATGTGTCACCTATGAGTGTGAGTCGTACCGGTCGCCTTCTTTGATCTGACCTTTCTTGGCGAATCAAGAAAGGGCAGTCGGCTGCCGGGCCGAAACCCGGCCTCGAAAAACAACCACCCGGCAGGGCCAAAAACCAGAAACCCCGGTCAATCCAACCGGGGTTTTCTCTCTCGGCCACCCCCAACAGCCCTGCGTAAGCTGCCACGGCTACCCTGAATCGCCAGAGCGTCATCCATCACAACGAACACAAGCAACCATGACCACTACACCCCCCACCTTCTCCCCCATGCCCACAGCAGAAGGCTACTTCGGCCCCTACGGCGGCCAGTTGGTCCCGCCCCACCTCAAGCAGGCCATGGACGACATCAACACCGCCTACGCCGAAATCACCAAACGCCAAGACTTCCAGCAGGAACTGGCCCAGCTCTTCGCCGACTACGTGGGCCGCCCCAGCCCCATCTTCCACGCGCGGCGCCTGTCGGAGCAGCTCGGCGGCGCACAGATCCACCTCAAGCGCGAAGACCTCAACCACACCGGCGCCCACAAGATCAACCACTGCCTGGGCGAGGCCCTGCTGGCCAAGTTCATGGGCAAGAAGAAGGTCATCGCAGAAACCGGCGCCGGCCAGCACGGCGTGGCCCTGGCCACGGCCTGCGCGCTGGTGGGCATTCCCTGCGAGATCCACATGGGCCAGGTGGACATCGAGAAGGAACATCCCAACGTCACCAAGATGCGCATCCTGGGCTGCAAGCTCGTGCCCGTCACGCGCGGCGCGGCCACCCTCAAGGAGGCCGTGGACAGCGCCTTCGAGGAATACCTCACCAACCCCACCGACTACATCTACGCCATCGGCTCCGTAGTCGGCCCCCACCCGTTCCCGATGATGGTGCGCGACTTCCAGAGCATCATCGGCCGCGAGGCGCGCGAGCAATTCCAGGCCAAACACGGCAAGCTGCCCGACCATGTGGCCGCCTGCGTGGGCGGCGGCTCCAACGCCATGGGCATCTTCACGGCTTTCCTGGGCGATGCCTCGGTCAAGCTCGTCGGCGTGGAGCCCTCGGGCGAAGGCACGGACAAGCCCGGCCGCCACGCAGCCACCCTCAGCATGGGCAAGCCCGGCGAAATCCACGGCATGAAGTGCTACGTGCTGGAAAACGCAGACGGCACGCCGGCTGCCGTGCACAGCATTGCCTCGGGCCTGGACTATCCGGGCGTGGGCCCGCAGCACAGCTACCTCAAGGACCTGGGCCGCGTGCAGTACGAATCCGTCACCGACAAGGAATGCCTGGACGCCTTCATGCAGCTGTCGCGCGTGGAAGGCATCATCCCCGCGCTGGAAAGCGCCCACGCCGTGGCCTGGGCCATGCGCGTGGCGCCCGGCCTGCCCAAGGACCAGCACATCCTCATCAACCTCTCGGGCCGGGGCGACAAGGACGCCGACTACGTGGCCAAAGTGCTGGGCCTCTGAACGCAGAGGTTGTGCTGGATCAAACCGCAGCACGCCGGAGGGGGCAAAGGGCGCCCTCTCCGACAACCGCTCTCCGGGACGGTGGAGACAATGGCCCCGACCGTTGTCTTGCCCAACCCCATTCCTGGAAGGAGCCACACCCATGAAGCCTGCCCCGTTCGCACGCACCGCCGCCCTCTCCATCGCCCTGGCCCTGACCTGCGCCACCGTCGCCCTGCCCGCCGCAGCCAAATCGGTGGCCGAATGGCAGACCATCACCAGCCAGGCCAAGATCCCGCTGGAGCAGGCCATCACCCGCGCCACCCAGGCCGTGCCCGGCAAGGCCATCGAAGCCCAGCTGGACGACGGCGACGGCATGGGCCCGCGCTACGAAATCGAAGTCATCACCCCGGCCGGCGACAGCGTGGAAGTCTGGGTCAACGCCATCACCGGCCAGGCCGCCCAGCACAAGAACGACGGCGCCGCCAAGCGCAAGGACCGCCAGCGCCTGGAAAAGGCCAAGTCCACCATAGAGCAAGCCATCCAGGCTGCCACCCGCCACACCCCGGGCACGCCCGTCAGCGCGGAACTGGACTCCCACTGGGGCCAGACCAGCTACCAGGTAGAAGTGCTGCAGGCCAACGGCACGCTCATGGAAGTCAAGATCGACGCCGTGGGCGGCGAAGTCATCCGGGCCAAGAAGGACTGAGTCTCGACCCCAACCCGACAGCGCGCTTCAGCATGGGGCGCGCTTTTTTTTCGCCCATTTTTTGCGTCGTTCCCGCCATGCCCGCAGGCCATCCACGCCTGTTGCGCTCTTCAGGCCAACGCCACCGACACCCCCTCATCCGCAAACCGCTTCGCCGCCCTGAGCAGATAGCTCACGGCATAAAGAATGGGGTCGTCGGCCTCATCGCCATTGAGATGCTCCACCACCTCAATGGCATAGCCCAGGTTCACCGCCGTGTCGTGCAGCAGTCCCACCAGTTCCCTGTCTTCCGGCTCCAGCGACTGCGCCTCATCGGCCTTCACGTAGTAGATGCGCAGCAGATCGCGGCACACGCAATTGATGGCCGTGACCTTGTGGCGAGCGTGCAGGTCCAGCACATCCAGCGCGGCGCCCATGTGCAGGACGGCGTCTATGGCGAGGTCTTCGAGTTTGGGTGGGGGTGTGGTGGCCAAGACTTGCTGCTCCATCTGCGCTCCAGTCGAGAGTTGCTCAGCGCCCAAGATCAATGGGCAAATGCGACGCCCATCTGCTGGAAGCGCCATCGCTGCTTTACAAAACTCCAACTATAGGTGGAAGACTGTCTGCACGCAAACCCGGAAGCTTTGCTCACTTTAGTGAGCAGATATGACAGAACTTGATAAAGCCTTTGGAAGCCTGTTGCGTGAGCTACGCAATGAGCGTGCACTGTCCCAGGAAGCCCTTGCCGCGGAAGCCGGGCTGGCGCGCAACTACATCAGCCAGTTGGAGCTTGGTAGCAAATGTCCGAGCCTTCGGTCTGTTTTCAAGCTATGCAAGGTGTTGGGGGTTGCGCCGGGGGATGTGGTGGGTGAGGTTGGTAGACGAGTAGAAAGAAGTGAAAGCGGTATCTAGTGAAGGACTGTTGCCGGCCAGGAGCAGACACATGTTGAAATATCTTGCTGAATTGGAGTTGAGCATCGAAGGTCGTGCCCAAATGCCTTTGGTTTAAAATCCAACGCCTGTAACCACAAAACCTGCTGTCTATTTTTTCCACCATTGCATGCATGGGGGCATTGTTTTCCGCAGTGATCAAAATTCCTATCGAGAGCCACTCATGAAAAAATTGCGAATCATTGCATTTTTCGTTATTACAACCATTACAGGCAGCTTAAGCGCAGCGGACAATGAGCAACAGCAACCTTGGGCGCAGATGCTTGAAGTTATGGGATATGCGGAAATCGCGAAAGCGAGTCTAGCCAGAGGGTGTCTTCCTGAAAATAATTTATCTAGGACAGCAGCCTACATTGCCCTCTGCCCCAAGTTGTCATTTATTTCGAACAAATTGATTAATGATGCTGCTCTGCCATTCGCGCGAAGGTATGTGTCTGGCTCCGAGGCACGGGACGTCATCGCTTACTATGCATCCCCTAGAACTCAACGCCTGAGAGATAAGATGAACCGTGAAATTCGAACAGGGAGAAATGACCAACTTTCACCAGCGGAATTGCAAGAAATAAAGAGGGTTGATAACGCCCCGTTTGCCCGTGCGCTCAGTGAATTTGCTGGAGACCCAGAATGTAACAGAGCGGTTGCCCGTGCAATACTGAGTTATGAACCATAATGTGCGGTTTCTCAAAACCATTCGAAGCGAAATTCCGCTTTGGGTCGACTTCCGACAGCTAGCAATGGGCAAAGTCCGGTGGTCATGGATCGCTCAGGCCCATATCACTCGCTCCATCCACCTCAACTTCCCAGAAAACGCCTCCAAAGCCGCGCGAAGTCCCGACATTGAACCTCCGACGAGCGAGGTGGTCCGTACCAGCCCTTGCCACAACCTAGGGCTTATCCAGTGGCACTGCGCCACAACGACAGCGCTGCTGAGCGGCATCAGCGCCTCTTGGAATCGTCCTTCGTTTGCGCGGTAGCCAATCATCTTGACGCATAGAATTTCACTCTAATTCTTGTGTGTGGCTGACGCTGCAATTGGCACCAGAACACGCCAACCCTTTTTGTCGTGCAATGTCGATCTGCAGACAACTTGAACTCTTTTTCCTAGAACTCCACTGTCTGAAGATGCCCAGTCCGATTCAAGTGGAACAGCGCACTGTTCGACTATTATTTTTGGATTGATTCGAACAGCAGTGAATTGCGTTCTCTTCTGCCTGCTTTCCCCAATCAAGAATTCATCTGCAGATCTCTTTACTTCTTTTAAATCTTGGATTGGTGGTGAATTTTTCTCACCAGCAGACGTGGTGCCAGAAATCATGATCCCCACCAACATAAAGAAGATTCTTGTCATTGTCTTTGCACAGTTGATTTACGGTGGTGTCAAATGTGAAGTGCAACATCTGAGATCCAGGTAACTTGCACGGATGACTTCACCCTACACGCACTAGCAACCTGAAGATTGCCTGACCTTGGCATCCCGGAAGTGGCTGAGCCTGCGTGCAGCGTTCAGGAGCCTTGCCATGCGAACACCAGGCGACAGATACCGCTCGGCAACGCTGCTCCGTGCAGACGCACCGCACTCAGGTGTACGGCCCCAAGACGTCAAGCAGCATTCTTCAGCCTGAAGCAGGAGAAAGCCCTATGACAATCCGCCCGCATGGTTGCACCCGCACAACGCTGCGCATCCCTCAGAACACCGGCAGGCGAGCGGCCCACATCGGGCTTTGCCCAGGCTCCACAGCGTCAACCCTGCATACAGCCCCCTGACGCCCCTGCGCCGTATAACGTCTTGACACGCTTTTGGGCTGCAAGGTGGCTGCGCACCTCCGAAATCCTTGGAACACTCTGCGCCACGCGCCGAAGAGCGAGGCAGTTCGTTGCCACGCCCCGGCCTCTGCCTGAAAGCCCACAATGCACCCCACACCACAGGCTGCAGCCTCCACGCTGCAGCCGCCCGACCGCGCGCCCGCGGATTCCTTGCCTGCCTGCGCAGAGCCCGGCCACCTCGGCCACGAACCGAAGAGCTCCCTGATCCCTCCCGCCCTGGCCTCCTCCCTTGCGGCCGCGCTGCTGGTGGCCTGCGGGGGCGGTGGGGGCGATTCAGCCCCCGGCACCGGCACTGGCGGCACGGGCGCCGGCCCTGGTGGCGGAACCGGTACGGGCACCACGGCCACCCCCGCCAGCGATGAAGAAGCCGCGCGTTTCCTGCTGCAGGCGCAGTTCTCGGCCACCGACGAGGAGATCGCAGCGCTGCGCGCCAAGGGCTACGGCCCCTGGCTGGCCGAGCAGTTCGCGCTGCCCGTGGACACCACGGGCACGGCCTGGCTGATGCAGCGCGGCTACGGCGTGGCAGAGGCCGGCACGCGCTACGACAACGTCTCGTATCCCTCCGACTTCATGCTCTGGAGCCAGCTTTTCACGGAGCGCGACGCCGTGCGCAAGCGTGTGGCATTGGCGCTGTCGGAGATCATGGTGGTCTCCACCACGGGGCTGGAGCAGCCCTGGAGCATCTTCCTGGCTTCCGGCTACTGGGATCTGCTGAACCAGCATGCCTTCGGCAACTTCCGCACGCTGCTGGAGGCCGTTACGCTCAGCCCGGCCATGGGCATCTACCTGAGCACGCGCGGCAACCAGAAGGAAGACGCCCGCAGCGGCCGCCAGCCCGACGAGAACTACGCCCGCGAGGTGATGCAGCTGTTCACCATCGGCCTCTACCGCCTCAACCCCGACGGCACCGAGCAGCGCGACGGCAACGGCAACCGCATCGACACCTATTCGGCAGCCGATGTGAGCAACCTGGCGCGCGTCTTCACCGGCTACGACTACGACACCAGCAAGAACCAGCCCACCAACCTGAGCGGCAGCACGGTGACGGGGCTGCAGCAGGCGCTGCTGCCCATGGCCTTCAACGCCGCGCGCCATTCCACGCTGGCCGCCACTTTCCTGGGCACCACCGTGGCTGCGGGCACGTCAGGGCCAGCGGCGCTGAAGGCAGCGCTGGACACGCTGTTCAACCACCCCAACGTGGGGCCCTTCATCGGGCGCCAGCTGATCCAGCGCCTGGTCACCAGCAACCCCAGCCCCGCCTATGTGGGGCGCGTGGCCGCCGCCTTCGCCGACAACGGCAGCGGCACGCGTGGCGACCTGCGCGCCGTGATTGCCACCGTGCTGCTGGACCCGGAGGCGCGCGGCGCGGCAGGGCTTGCCAGCCCCCAGTACGGCCGCCTGCGCGAGCCCATGGTGCGCTTCGTGCAGTGGGGCCGCACCTTCGGGCTGCGGTCGGCACGCGGCACCTGGAAGATCGACAACCTGAGCGACCCGGCCACCCGCCTGGGCCAGAGCCCGATGCGCTCGGGCTCGGTGTTCAACTTCTTCCGCCCGGGCTACGTGCCGCCCTCCACGCCCCTGGCCACGACGGGCCAGGTGGCGCCGGAGTTCCAGATCGTCACCGAGACCAGCGTGAGCGGCTACCTGAACTTCATGCAGAACGTGATCCGCTTCGGCTACTACGTGAACGCGCCAGACCTGCCCCAGGGCGGCAGCAGCGCAGCCAACGGCTTCGACATCACCTGCAGCTACGCCAACCTGCTGCCCCTGGTGGCCGACGCCGCCGCGCTGGTGCGCAAGGTGGCGCTGCTGCTGTCGGCAGGGCAGGTATCGGCCGCCACGCAGGCGCGCATCGTGGCAGCGCTCAATGCCACGCCGGTGACGGCCACCAGCAACACCGCCACCCAGCTCAACCGCGTGGCAGCCGCCGTGCTGCTGGTGATGGCCAGCCCCGAATATCTGGTGCAGAAGTGACCGAACAAGTGACCGAACGGCTGCAAAGCAAAGCGACATCTCCATGAATTTCATCGACCCCGCCCGCCACACGCGCCGCGCATTCCTGCGCCGCAGCACGCAACTGGCCGCCGCCGGTACCGCCCTGCCCTTCGCCCTGAATCTTGCCGCGCTGGGCGAGGCCGCCGCCTTCGAGGCAAGCGACTACAAGGCGCTGGTCTGCGTCTTCCTCTATGGCGGCTGCGACTACGCCAACACCGTCGTGCCCTACGACAGCACCCGCTACGGGCAGTACTCCGCCATCCGCGGCGGCAACAGCGATGGCACGGCCGGTGGCATTGCCCTGGCCCGCGCCGCGCTGGGCAATACGCTGCTGCAGCCCCGCACGGCGCTGGCCGGTGGCATGCAGTACGCGCTGCACCCATCCATGACGGGCCTGGCCGGCCTCTTCAACGCGGGCCGCGCTGCGGTGCAACTGAACGTCGGCCCGCTGCTGGTGCCGCTCACGCGGGCCCAATATGCCACCGGCGACCGGCGCAGCTACCCGCTGCCGCCCAAGCTTTTCTCGCACAACGACCAGCAGTCGGTGTGGCAGTCGCAGGGCGCAGAAGGCTCCACCCTGGGCTGGGGCGGCAACCTGGGCGACCTGGCGCTGTCGTCCAACGCCACGTCGCTCTTCACCTGTATCTCGGCCACGGGCAACGCCGTGTTTCTCTCGGGCGACCAGGCGCTGCAGTACCAGATCAGCCCGGGCGGCGCCGTGCCCATCAACGCCGTCAAGGGCACCAGCGTCTATGGATCGACCGCCGTGCGCGGCCTGTTGAGCGAGCTGGTGCAGACGGCCGGCAGCCACGCGATGGAGGCCGAGTACGCCCGCGTCACGCAGCGCTCCATCAGTGCCGAGGGGCAGATCTCTTCAGCCCTCTCCAGCGCCAGCCTGTCCACCGCCTTCCCTGCCAACAACCCGCTGGCCGACCAGCTCAAGGTGGTGGCCCGGCTCATCGCCGGACGCAACGCGCTGGGCACGCGCCGGCAGGTGTTCTTCGTCTCGCTGGGCGGGTTCGACCTGCACGACAACCTGATCGCCAACCAGCCGCAGCTGCTCGACAAGGTGAGCAGCGCCATGACGGCCTTCTACAACGCCACGGCCGAACTCGGCGTGGCCGACAAGGTCACGGCCTTCACCGCGTCGGACTTCGGCCGCACGCTGACGTCCAACGGCGACGGCTCGGACCATGGCTGGGGCGGCCACCACTTCGTGGTGGGCGGCGCGGTGCGTGGCGCGTCCTTCTATGGCGCGCCGCCGCCCATCAGCGTGGGAAACGGCAGCGGCAGCGAGGACCAGTGGCATGTCGGCCAGGGGCGCCTGTTGCCCAGCACTGCCGTGGACCAGTACGCCGCCACCCTGGCGCGCTGGTTCGGCGTGGCGAATACCGAGCTGGCGGGGGTGCTGCCGCACATCGGCAACTTCGGCGGCTCGGCGTATCCCATCGATCTGGGGTTCATGGGCTGAAGCCGTGCGCGCCGGGCCTGCACGGCCGATTCGAGTCAGCCTCTGGGTGGCCCTGAGGGCGCCTTTGACAATTCCGAATTTTCAGGGACCGGGATTGCGAAGACGATGGGGCCACTCAGTTCAAGTGGAGACAAAAATGCGATTCGAATTCCGCCCAATTGCCACACCAATTGCCACGCTGGCCCGGCATGCACGGCACGGCTTGTTCATCGCAGCGGCCCTGTCCGGCGCGCTGGCGCAGGCGGCACCGCTGCCGTTGGACATGGCCACGACTTCCGAGCAGCGGTTTCAACTGGCCCTGGAGGCGCAGACTGCGGGTGACTACGCCTCCATGCTCGCGTTGCTGCGCCAGGCGGCCCGGGATGGCGAGCCACAAGCCCAGGAAACACTGGCATGGATTCTTCTGGCAGGCCCAACCCTGTATGGCACCGCGGTGAAAGCGGATCGCTGCGAAGCAGTGCACTGGCTGCGGCAAGCCGTGGCAAAAGGAAATCAAACGGCCAAAAGCCAGTTGGATTTCCTGAACCGCCTGCGCAATGCGCCGAGTGGCAAGATGGCGTGCACATTCGAGTGGGAAGGGTGATAGGCACAACATCCTTTTCGGATCGCAGCGCCATCCTCAAGAATGCGCTGCGGGTGCAACGCTACTGGGACCACGCCTGGAGCCCTGACCACCGCACCACGGACTTGTGCCCGTCCTCGCCCTGCCCTCAACCCGCATTCACCCCGCCCTCACCCAGCATTCACCAGCGCCTTCGCAAACGCCCCTTCACCCGCCACAGTCAATACCAGTTTTTGTGTCGCCCGCGTCGCAGCCACATAGAACAGTTTGGCCTCGTCCGCCGCATCTTCGCCTTCGCGCGGCATCTGCCCCACTCCTGCAACGGCCACGACTGGGAACTCCAATCCCTTGCTGGCGTGCATTGTCATCACTTTGATGGTGTTGGCCAGTGGATCGAAGTCACCTGACCGATGACGCACGCGATGCGGAAGTTTTCGGCGGCCAAGTGCCATGGCGCACTGGTTCATGGAGTCGTGATCGCGGCACAGGATGGCCATGTCACCCCAGGCGTGGCCTTCCTGATGCGCCGCAGCCAGCAGCTCGGCGATCTTGGCGGGCTCGTCCCGCAAGCTCGGCAGGCGCACGATCAGCGGCTCCTGCCCTTCGCGGCCGCAGCTGATGGGTTGCACCAGCGGAACACCGTCATCATCCTGGGCATTGGGTTGCAGGAACTCGGCGGCGACGCGGTTGGCAATTTGCAGAATCTGCCTGGTGTTGCGGTAGTTGATCTTGAGAATGGTCGTGCGCCCAGAGGCCTGGATTCCCACGCTCTTGAAGCTGAACCCACGCGCCTTGCTCTTGCCATAGATGTTCTGGGCGCTGTCGTACAGGATCAAAAGGCTGTTGGTCTCGGGGTCCACCATCTGGGTGACGAGCTTGAGCCATTCAGGCTGAAAGTCGTGCCCCTCGTCGACCATCACGGCCTGGTATTGCCCGGACGGAATCTGTTGCCGATCCACGCCGCGAATCACAAACTCCACCATCTGATCAAACATGCCTGGGCCCTGAGCGGGTAGCGTCTGGCCATAGGCCACCAACTGCTGGCGGCACCACTTGTGGAAGTTGCGGGCATGCACCCGGTCGGCCAGGCCCTTGGCCGCAAACCAGGCATTGAGCTTCACGGCCAAGGGCTCGTTGTAGCAGAGCACGAGGATGGGCTTGGTCGAAGCGGTCTTGGCCAGGTGTTCCGCACGATAGCCAAGAATCATGGTCTTGCCTGAGCCGGCAACTCCGTGGATCACGCGATGCCCATCGCCCAGGCTGCGCGCGAGTTGCTCCTGCTGCAAGTCCATGACGCGCATGATGTCCGGCAGCTCGTCCGCGTCTTCCGGCAGAAGGCTGCCTTGCACCGGAACACGCACCTGCGGGAACATGATCCACCGCGTGCGCTCGAGCTGCGGCACCGACATGGCTTTGCCGAAAGCGTGGGGGAACATGTTCCACAGGCGCTGCTGAAAAGCCTCCGCATCAACGGATTCCAGCATCTCATCCTTGCAGATGACCAGATGCGCATCAATCGTCTGGTCCAGTGCAGATTCTTCAAACTGCTTGCGCGTGATGTTGGTGAACACCACGCCGCTGCCCCAGGGAAATGCCAGCTTTCCCTGATGAGGGCCTTCGCCGTGAATGAGTTGCTGATCCCGCTCCAGTGCATTGACCACTTGAATGGCGCAGTGTCGCGCCTGGGCTGCCGGATTGATGACGACCTTGGGTCTTCCATCCACGATGAGCGTCCAGGCCTGTTTGGTCGCCTCTTGAACCGTCTCGAGCCGCCAATCCTTGGTCTCAAGAATCAGAACGCCCCTGCGTGGATGAATGACGACAAAGTCAGGATGCGTCTGCTTGGGGCCGATGGGCACGTCATACCAAAGCATGTAGTCGTCTTCGAGCTTTTGCTCCAACCGCTCGGCCAGCCGTCGCTCGCCAGGCGTCATGCGCCCAACGCACGCCCCCATCGCAGGAATCAGTACCGCCACTTTCTTCTCCTCTACAGAGCGGCTGAGGATACCGCACGCACTATCTCTTCAGGAATTCGATGACTGGCCAATCCCAAGCCATCGAAAATCCGGAATTGAATTCTGAACGGCTCTCTGTTGAATTTCCTCGACTCACGCGGAAACCAGCATGGAATTTGAAGGCGCTTCTGAAATGACGAAGCAGAGGAGGATTTGATTGTGAAAGTGCTTGGCTCGGACGTATGCCTGCCATCTACGCACTCGAAGACTACCGCTTTGGGCAATGCCGGAACACTGCCGAAGGTAGAAAGGACCAGTCATTGCGGCAAGCCCACACTTGCGCCGCAACGGCGGCGCTGCTCCGTGCAGATGCCAGAGGGGGCGACATCAGCGTTGCGGCCCGTCTCAGCGCCTTCGCGCTGGACGAACCGCCCTGGATCGCCTTGGCCCCGTTGTCTTGCCTATGCCATACAGTCCCAATCCCAGTCGCAGTCGTTCAGGGAGCGCCGTATTCGCTCAGTTTCTTGCTGAACCTAAAGGTCCACAGTCGCTGCGTGCGATCGTTGACGTCATTGGTGGTAAAGCGCAGGCTCGCCGCGCCCTTGGCGCATTGGCCGTCGTTCACGATCTTGCCGTCGGCGTCCACCATGCATTTGGTGACGTTCGAGCCTTCGATTTCCTTGCCGCTGGCGTCCAGCACGGCCAGCGAAACACCGAAGTCGGTGTCGTTGGTCAGCGCCAGCGTGTAGTCATCGACCAGTGCCAGGCCTTCGGCCTTCTCGGCCACCCAGCCGGTGGCGTTCAGGTTGAAGAGCCGGGTCTTCTTGAGCGTCACGACCTTGGAATAGTCCGAGCCATTGACCGGCTTGCCAGTCAGGCTGCTCTTTTCCAGGTCGGAGCCCAGCGCGGTGATGTCGGTGGCGTTGGCCGGAAACTCGATCAGAACCAGGTCGTTGAAGACTTTCTTGTCCTTGCCCGTGCCTTGCTCGATGGCGATGAATTTCCCCTTGCCCAGTGAGACCACATCACCCAGCTTGGCATTGCCGGTCTTGCCTTGGTTGTACCAGCGACTGTCCACGGGCAAGGCAAACAGGCGGGTTTTCTCGGTGGTCGGGTCAAACTCCACCCAGCGCACAAAGCGAGCGTAGTCGCGCACGTTCTCCGATTTGCCAGGGGCGTCGGCAACGGCAGCGGTGGTGTAGTCGGCCTTGCCGTCGTCCAGGGGGCTTTGCAGGAAACCGTGCAGCTTGCCGCTGGCCGCATCGATGCTCAGCCCCTCCATGCCACGGTTGGCGCGGCGCTTGGCGAGAATGGCCGGCAGATCGGCCGCGCCGGTGCCGGGCCCGTATTTCTTCTGGATGATGCCGGTCGCCGGGTCGATCTTCACGATGAAGGGTCCGTATTCGTCGGACACCCACAGCGCATTGCGTGCGGCATCCACCACCACGGATTCCGTGTCCAGGCCGAATTCGCTGTAGCCCTTGGCCTTGCCGGGATAGGTGAAGGAGTCGTCCAGGACTTGCTCGCCCGTGTTGCCTGTGAGGCCCCGTGGCTGCACGCGGCCGTTGGCGTTCTGTGTGGCGCTGAATCTGAGCGGCAGGGTGGAGACGAGCCTGGCTCCGTCCTTTCCGAGGGCGATCACGCCGATGGACGGAGTGAAGTTGGGCGAAGGAAACACCGTGGAACTGGCAAAGCCCGCGGGATTGGAGCCGTCGGTGATCTGCGTGACCGGGCCGGTGGTCGCGTTCGGGCCGCGATCGGTGATGGCGTAGAACTCCAGCGTGCCGTCGGCACGCCTGCCCTTCAAGGCCAGGCCCGAACCGTAGGCTGGCAGAAAGCCCTTGGGGAAATCGGCCTTGGTGGCGGGGTGTTGGCCTTCGTAGGGGAAATAGAACCTGTCGTCGAACTGGACGTCCTGGCGCGTGACGATGGCGCGGATGCTGCCGACGCCGGTGGTCTGCGCCACCGTCTCGGAGCCGGCGGCCTGGAGCGGGCGGGTGTCGGCGCAGGCGCTCAGCAAGGCAGCCGCGGCGGCGATCACTGCCACCAGGCAGGAAGAAGAAGTGGGGGGTCGCATGGCGAGTAGATCTTGAGAAGAAGAGGCAAGCCTGACAGGTAGATAGGCAGATCGGCAGGCCCTGCGTGGCAAGGGCCTGCCCAAGCTTGAAGGCTTTGTCTATGGAAAAAGGCGCTGCGCCGCTCAGAACGAGTGGCTGATGCCCAGATCCACACCGGTCGAGCCGGCGTTGGCCACACCCGCAGGGCCGCCGATCAGGCCGACGCTGGCACCGTTCTTGTTGTTGACACGCGCCAGCCCTGCGTACAGAGAGGTGCGCTTGGAGAAGTCATAGACATATCCGATCGAATACTTGTCGGCCTTGCCGCCGCTGCGCGTGAGGGCAGAGGCGTTGCCGCTGAACTTGGCGCTGGCGTACTTGATGCGCAAGCTGCCTTGCCCCATGGGGATGGTCGCGCCCAGGTAGAAACCGTCCACCTTCCCGGAGGTTGCGCCGTTGACGGGCTCCCACTTCAGGCTGTTGTATCCGCCATTGAGCAGGAAACTGCCGAAGTTGTACGAGGCGCCCAGCACCAGGTCTTCCAGATCGCTGGTTGCAGCGATGGCGCTGGGCGAAGCCACGGCCGCGGTACCGTCGATCCGGCCGTAGCCGATACCCACGTTCAGCGGGCCAGAGCGATAGCCCAGGTTGCCGCCTATGTACCTGCGGGCCTTGCTTGCGCCAGAGCCGGAGGCGTTCTCGTCGCCAAAGGAAACCGAGAACTGGCCATAGATACCGCCCAGGTCGCTCGGCAGGAAGTAGCCCACGGCGTTGCTGATGCGCGTGCGGTCGACCACGCCGCTTTGGCTGGCGGCGTTATAGGCAGTCTGGCGGATCGTCTGGAACAGATTGGCCTGCACACCGGTAGTGGTGTCGGGGCCCGCGAAAGCGGTGAAGATGTTGTAGCTGGGGGTGTAGTCGCGACCCAGCCGGATTTCACCCCAGGAATTGTTGCTCAGCCCGATCGTGGAGCGGCGCTCGAAGCCAAGGGAGCCGCTGCTGCCGCCAGAGCCGACATCGGGGTTGAGGCCGCCTTCAAGCCAGAGCTGAGCTCGGTTGCCGCCGCCGAGGTCCTCCGTGCCGCGCAATCCAAGCAAGCTGGTCTTGCCTTGGCTGGAGTTCAGTGCATTGAGCCTGTTGCTGCCGGACTTGGCAATGGTGACACCGACGTCCACCACACCAAAAATGGTGACGGAAGATTGTGCCAAGGCCAGGCTGGAAGAAGAGGCGAAGAATGTGCCCATCGCGAGTCCCAGAATACGCGAGCACGTTTTTTGATTTTTCATTGGCGAGATACGAACCGAACTTATTAATGAGAATGACGGTAGCCTCCTGCCACCGCTGCGGGAACTCTAAGCAACACATAAGTATTCTTCGTGACAGCTGTGCTTTGTGACATGAAAGTCACAGCAGCGGCGGTGCCTGCGGCACGTTTCCTGCAGGGAAGCCCCATCGCCGCCACCCTTCAGCCATGGCCCGCACGACGGGGCAGAGCATTCATTGCCGATTTGTTTGATTCATATTCGAGAAATTGGCGGAAATATGCATCCTTTTGCCATTTTCTCAATAAGGTTCTCGACTTCCATATTTTCAATGGCACATTTCGAGCGTTCGTCGACCGATTCATCGGTCATTGGGGACCCAAATTCAGCCCATTGCACGGCCAGTTCAACCCCATAGTCCCTGGGAGGGCGAAGTCCCACAAGAATTGCCGCACCGAGGACTGCAGCCTCAACATCGGTCGCACCAGCAGTCACAGCTATGATCCCCAGGCAGCATCGCCGTCCCCGCCAGCGGCGAGCTGCCCCCTCTCCTCCACCCAACGCCCCGCTCCCCCCCCCATGATCCAAGAGTCCGAAGAGATTGCCCTGCTTCGCGAGGAAAACGCCCGGCTGCGGGCGCAACTGGCGATTGCCACGGCGGGCCATGCCAGCGCCGTGCAGGGCGCGGGCGCCAGCGATCAGGACCCGTTCGATGCACAGGTGGCGGACCAGAAGACGCTGTTCTCGGATTTCATCGAGCATCTGCCGATAGGCCTGTGCCTGGTGGGCAAGGGTGGCAAGGTGCTGATGTCCAACCCGGCCTACCGCCATTTCCTGCCAGACACCCCCATCCCTTCGCTGCTGTCGGCCGAGGAAGACCGGGGGCGCTGGCGCAGTTGGGACAAGGACGGCAAGCCCGTTCCCCGCGACCAGTTTGTGGCCGCCCGCGCGTTCCGCGGTGAGCTGGTGGTGCCGGGCGTTGACTGTGTCTATGACACGCCCCAGGGGCTTGAGGTATGGACGCGCGTGTTCGGGGTGCCGCTGCGCAATGCGGACAAGGAAGTCGTGGCCACGGCCATCGCCATTTTGGACATCGATGCGGAACGACGCGCGCTGGACATGTTGCGCCAGAGCGAGGAGCGGCTGGATGCGCTGGTGCGCTCCTCCTCGGAAGTGCGCTACTCCATCAGTGCGGACTGGAGCGAGCTGCACCAGCTGGCAGGCGGCGGGTTCATCCCTGACACGCAGGCGTCCAACACGAACTGGCTGGAAGACTACATCCCCCCGGAGGACCGCGACCTGGTGCGCGCGGAGATCGCGCGGGCCATCCGCACGAAGACGGACTACGTGATCGAGCACCGGGTGAACCGCGTCGATGGCAGCGTGGGCTGGGCGTTCTCGCGCGCCGTGCCGCTGTTCGATGCCGCAGGCGCCATCACCGGCTGGCTGGGAGCGGCCTCCGACATCACCGAGCGCAAGCAGGCCCAGGCCGCGCTGGAGCGCTTGAATGCCACGCTGGAGGAACAGGTGGCAGAGCGCACGGCCGACCGCAACGCGCTGTGGCAGCTGTCATCCGACATCATGATGCGCTGCACGTTCGAGGGCATCATCACTGCGGTCAACCCGGCCTGGACCGAGGTATTGGGCTGGCGTGAAGACGAGCTGCTCGGCACCACGCTTTTTCATCTCATCCATCCGGAGGATCTGGCGCGCACCATCCAGGACACGCAGGAGCTGGCCACAGGCATGGCGCATGCCCGGTTCGACAACCGGTACCGCCATCGGGACGGGAGCTACCGCTGGATCTCCTGGTCCACGCGTTCGGCGGCAGGCCGCATCAATGCGGTGGGCCGCGACATCACCTCCGAAATGGCCAAGGCCGAAGCGCTGGCCAAGGTGCAGGAGCAACTGCGCCAGTCGCAGAAGATGGAGGCGGTGGGCCAGTTGACGGGCGGCCTTGCGCACGACTTCAACAACCTGCTGGCGGCCGTCATGGGCAATCTGGAGCTGCTGCAGCGGATGCTGGCGCGCGGCCAGGTGGACAACCTCACGCGCTTCATCCATGGAGCGCAGGGGGCGGTGCGGCGCGCCGCCACGCTCACGCAGCGGCTGCTTGCGTTCTCGCGCCGGCAGATCCTGGACTCCAAGCCCACCGATATGGCCGCGCTCCTGGCCGATTGGGAGGACCTGCTGCGCAGGACCGTGGGCGCCAGCGTGGACATCGACATCGTGCCGGCAGCCCATCTCTGGCACGCGCAAATCGATGGAACGCAGCTGGAGAACGCCATCCTGAACCTGTGCATCAACGCCCGCGATGCCATGCCCGAAGGCGGCCGGCTGACCATCAGGACAGCCAATATCGAGCTTGAAGAGGCGGCAGCCCGGGAGTGGGATCTTCCGCCGGGCGGCTATGTGTCGCTGTGCGTCACCGATACGGGCACCGGCATGTCGGAGCAGACCATTGCGCGCGCCTTCGAGCCGTTCTACACCACCAAGCCGGTGGGCCATGGAACGGGGTTGGGGCTGTCGATGATCTACGGCTTTGCGCGGCAATCGGGAGGAGCGGTCAGGATCTTCTCCCAGCCGGGCCAGGGCACCACGGTCTGCCTGTATCTGCCCAGATGCGACGCCGCGCCCGTTGCCGAACGCGCGGTCGATGCGGCAAGGCAGGTGGTGGTTCCTGCCCAAAGGACCTTGCTGGTCGTGGATGACGAAGCCCCGATCCGCCATCTCATCGACGAGGCGCTTGTCGACCTGGGCTACACGGTGCTTGCCGTGGCCGATGCAGCCGCCGCGCTGCAGGTACTGCGTGCCGGAACCCGGGTGGACATGCTGATCACGGACATGCGGCTGCGCGGCGGAATGAACGGCAAGCAGCTTGCCGACGAGGCACGCCTGGCCCGGTCCGACCTGCCGGTGCTCTTCATCACCGGGTTCACCGAGGCATCGCCCCTCAGCCAGGAAAACCTGCACCCCGGGACGCAGCTTCTGACCAAGCCGTTCACATTGGAGGCGCTGGCGCTCAAGGTGGCGGAGATTCTGGGCAGTACCGACGCTGTGCCATCGGACTGAGTCGTGTGGCTGGGGCCGTGGTGACCGGCAGATTCCGGGCGCCTGTCTCGCAGTTCAAACCCCGTCACATCGCATCTCCCTCGGCCCGCGTAGTGGCAATGTGGGCAGACTCGATCGGCGACGACGCAGGGGTACTGCCAAAGCGGCAAGAGCACTCGGATGTACGGCCCCAGAAACTTACGGATTCATCAAGCCTGCGAACCAGCAAAAGCCTTGCTCATCTTGGATCCGAATGCTCGTGTTTAGACCGCTGATCGTCAATTCACGCAAATTCCTAGGAAGTATCTTATTTTTCAGAAAAAATAGAAAACGACAGCAGTCTCCACTTGATCTGAAAATTCGAAAGAACTTAGACTGATAGCGTCACTCACTGCCATGTGGCAGCAAAGGCCTATTAACATTTCAGCACAGAGGGAACTATGCCAAGTAAAATTCTGACCGGATCTATACTTTTTCTCGTATCAATCTCTGCAATGGCTCAAGATTTTCTGATAGGGAATGAGGAAATTGAAAAGAACGGCATGCCAATGGTCGCCAGAAGTATTGCTGGCAGCATGGCTGGAATGAGTGGTACCGTGACCATCAATCTAGTCAAGCTATCAAATGGATCATATCTCTACGAAACCACCAATCAAAATGATGAAGCGATTGAATTCAACAAGAGGCTGTGCGAGATATACGGAGACAAGCATCCAGAATCTCCCGGAAAAATGGTAATTGGTAGCGATGAAAGGAATATACCTCTTCACTGTGAACCAGCGTCCCCTCAAAAGGAAATGTCATTCAAACAACAATCTGACTACTATTACATGCCTGGTGGCCAATGGAACTACAGACCTGTTCTATCTCTAAGCTATGACCCTTACCCGCTTGCTGGCTCATACACAAGAGTATCTGCAAGTGCAGGCGTTGACTTTTCTGTACCAAAAGGCGGCGATCTTTCACTTGCCGGTGGAGTTCGAGGGATTTCAAATTGCTATAACAATGGTTTCACCATGGCTGGTAGCATTCCAGTCGCAAATCTGCAAGTTGCAGTTCTATGCTACATGTACCCACATTTGGCCGGCACAGGGGGAAAGGCCGTTTCTGCTCGAGCAGTTTCGGAAAGCAAATACTCGGCCAGTGAGAATGGGATAATGAAAATCTATTGAAGCAATAGTAAACCAGGTTTATGACCCCAGGAAGCCATAGTGCCTTCTTCAGCCTAAAACAGAAGAAAGTACCATGGCAACCCGTCTTGGATGATGGTGCCCGCACAACGCCGCACATCCGCGCATAATTTCAGCCGGCATTCGTCCATCAACGGCCTTGGTCAATTACTTCACAGGCCGTTGATATGAAAAAAGCTCTGACAAGATCCAGCTTTTTGCGCAGTTTGTTGGCTGGCGCAGTCTTGTTGACCACCGCATGCGGGGACGCAAAAAACGCAACCGCTTGCGAAAACCATGACCTTAATCTGGTTCGAAAGAATGTACTGAAAAAACTGAAAGAGAAGTTTCCTCAGTACGCATTCGATATCACCAAGGTGACGTTTTCTCCGGGAGAAAAAGTGCCTTTTTGGCACGTGGAGGCCATCACCCAATCGAATGGTAAGGCGCTGGTGGTTTTCGCCATGCACTACTGCGAAGGGTCTGTAGAGGTGACAGCCCTCAACCCCTACCACCCTTGACGGCGGTGGATGCCATCGCCCTCACCCTCTCAATGAAAGCCTGCAGCAACGCCGCAGGCTGGTCCGCCCGCCAGGCCATGACGGCGGGCGTCATGGCCTGCTGCGGACCGCGCAGGGGCACGAACACCACGCCGTTCATGCCCACGCGCTGCATGCAGCTGGGCACCAGGGCCACGCCCTGCTCTGCCGAGACCAGGGCCATGACGGTGAGCCACTGGCGCGCGGCGTGGCGTGTGTGGGGGTGGATGCCGGCCTGCTGCAGGCAGGCGATGACGTTGTCGTAGTTGGCCGGGGCCACTTCGCGGGCGAACATGACGAAGGTGTCGCGGGCCAGTTCGCGCAGGTCGATGTCGGGCTGCTGCGCCAGCGCATGCGTGGCGGGCAGGCAGCAGACAAAGGGTTCCTCGCCGATCGACAGGGTCTGCAGGCCGTCTGGCGGGGTGGCTATGTTGAGAAAGCCGCAGTCGATCTGGCCGCTGGCAATGGCCTGCAGTTGCTCGCGCGTGGACATTTCATGCAGGCAGACTTCGACCAGGGGGCGTTCTGCGCGGAAGGCGCGGCAGAAGTCGGGCACCTGGCGGTAGACCATGGAGCCGGTGATGCCCACGTCCAGCCGGCCCTGCATGCCTTCGGCCACGCCGCGCACCACGTCGGCCGCATGCTGCAGCTGGGCGAGCACCTTGCGTGCCTCGACCAGGAAAGCCTCGCCCGCAGGGGTGAGGCGCACGTTCTTGGCGTCGCGATCCATGAGGCTGGCGCCCAGGTCCTGCTCGAGGGTCTTGAGCGCCATGCTCAGCGGCGGCTGGGTGATGCACAGGCGCTGGGCCGCGCGGCCGAAGTGGCGTTCCTCGGCCAGGGCGACGAAATAGCGCAGCAGGTGGGTCTTCATGAGAGGCGGCGGATGGGGAGCTAGCGAGATGGCATCTTGCACCATGGCTACCTCTGAAATACAGATTGATAAATCATGGGACTTCAGATGGTTCGCAGCCACAAAACCCGCGCACTTCAACTTTGAGACACCGAGGAAGGGCCGCCCCGCACCGAGGGTGTCGTCCCCCTCCGCGCAGCGAGAAGGGGGAAGGCGCGAAACGACTCAGGGGGTCAATACGATTTAGGCAAGCCCAATACCTTTTCGGCGATGAAGCACATGATGAGTTGCGGGCTGACGGGCGCCAGGCGGGGGATCCAGGATTCGCGCATGTAGCGCTCCACGTGGTATTCCTTGGCGTAGCCCATGCCGCCGTGCGTGAAGATGGCGGTTTCGCAGGCCTTGGCGCAGGCTTCGGCTGCCAGGTACTTGGCGGCGTTGGCCTCGGCGCCGCAGGGCAGGCCCCTGTCGTAGAGGAAGGCGGCCTTTTGCACCATGAGGTCGGCCGCCTCAAGCCCCATCCAGGCCTGGGCCAGCGGGTGCTGTATGCCCTGGTTCTGGCCGATGGGGCGGTCGAAGACCACGCGCTCCTTGGCGTACTGGGTGGCACGCGCCAGGGCGGCGCGGCCCAGGCCCACGGCCTCGGCGGCGATGAGGATGCGCTCGGGGTTGAGGCCGTGCAGGATGTACGAAAAGCCCTTGCCCTCTTCGCCGATGCGGTCCTCGGCGGGGATGCGCAGGCCGTCGATGAACAGCTGGTTGGTGTCCACGCATTTGCGGCCGAGCTTGTCGATCTCGCGCACCTCGATGCGTTCGCGGTCCAGGTCGGTGTAGAACAGGCTCAGGCCTTCCGTGCCCTTGCACTCTTCCACGGGCTTGGTGCGCACCAGCAGCAGGATCTTGTTGGCGACCTGGGCGGTGGAGATGAAGACTTTCTGGCCATGAACCACGTAGACGTCGCCATCGCGCACGGCGCGGGTCTGCAGCTTGAGGGTGTTGAGGCCCGCATTGGGCTCGGTGACGCCGAAGCAGGCCTTGTCCGTGCCCGCGATCAGCGGGGGCAGCCAGCGGCGCTTTTGCTCGTCCGTGCCGAAGACGACGACGGGGTGCAGGCCGAAGATGTTCATGTGCACGGCCGAGGCGCCCGACAGGCCCGCGCCCGTGGCCGAGATGGTGTGCATCATGAGCGCTGCCTCGCTGATGCCCAGGCCTGCGCCGCCGAACTCTTCAGGCATGGCAATGCCCAGCCAGCCCGCGTCGGCCAGGGCCTTGTGGAAGTCGTGCGGGAAGCCGCCTTCATGGTCCTTGCGCAGCCAGTAGTCGGCATCGAAGGGTGCGCAGGCGCGCTCGACGGCGTCGCGTATCTGTTCCTGTTCTTCGTTCCACAGAAAGTCCATGGTGTGTTCTCCGTTGCTTGTAGCTGTTCGCTTGTTGTGTCTGTGGGGTGACGGCGCTCAGGCTGCCGGCCGGCGCACGCGCTCCGGGTTCTCGCCGTACGGCGGGCTGTAGAAGACCAGCAGGCGCACGGGCTCGGCGCTGGTCACGCGGAAGATGTGCATGCAGTCCTCGGGGAAGAAGCAGGTGTCGCCGGGCTGCATGGCAAAGCGTTCCTTGCCGTCCGGGGTGTCGATTTCCACTTCGGCCGTTCCGGCCAGCAGGTAGCAGGCCTGCTCCATGCCGGGGTGGGCATGGGGCAGCGCACCGCCGCCCTGCTCCAGCGTGCCCAGCACCAGCTCCATGTGGCGCGCGCCCACGTTGGCGGCACTGACCAGGCGCCGGTTGACGGTGCCGTGGTGGTTGGCGGGGCTGTAGCCGGGCACGTCTTGTTCACGGATCAGGTAGCGGGGCATGGGCGGTTTCCTTCTGTTTGTGTTTGTGCTTGTGTTTGTGGTGGGGCGTCTTGCAGCGCGGCAGCCTGGCTGCAGGCGCGGCTGGCCTGCAGGGCGGCCAGTTCGGCCTCGGTCAGGCCCGCGTCGCGCAGCACCTGCAGGGTGTGTTCGCCCAGGCGCGGCGCGGGGGCGGCGCGTTCTGCGGGCGGCGTGGCGCTCCAGCGCGTGGGGCTGGCCGTGGTGCGCAGCCGGCCTTCGCTGGGGTGGTCTATCTCGTGCACGAAGCCGGTGGCCTGGTGCTGGGGGTCGGCGATCAGGTCCTCGGGCGAGGCCATGGGCATGTTGGGCACGTCGGCCGCGTCCAGTAGCGTGCGCCATTCGGCGGTGGTGCGCCCTGCCATCAGCCGCGAGACTTCGGCATAGACGGCATCGATGTGCAGCGCGCGCTGGCTGTGGGTGGCGAAGATGGGCTCGGCCATGCGCTCGGGCTGGCCTATGGCGTTGAAGAAGCTGTGCCAGTGCTTGTCGTTGTAGATGAGAACGCACAGGTGGCCGTCGCTGGTGCGATAGGGCCTGCGGTGGGCCGTGAGCAGGCGCGCATAGCCGGGACCGCCCAGTTGCGGCTCGAACGACAGGCCTGCCATATGGTCGCCCAGGATGAACTGGGTCATGGCCTCGAACATGGGCACGACCACGGCCTGGCCCTTGCCGGTTTTCTCGCGCGCATAGAGGGCAGCCGTGACGGCGTAGACGGCGTGCAGGCCGGTGACGCGGTCGCCCAGGGTCATGGGGGCATAGGCCGGCTCGCCGCCGCCGTATTGCTGCGCCAGCCAGGGCACGCCGGTGGCGCCCTGGATGAGGTCGTCATAGGCGGGCCGGGCCGCGTAGGGGCCGCGCTGGTCGAAGCCGCAGCAGCTCACGTGGATGATGCGCGGGTTGCGCGCCGCCACGTCCTCGTAGGCCAGGCCCAGGCGCGCCATGGCCTGGGGCCGCACGTTGCTGACCAGCACGTCGCAGCCTTCGGCCAGGCGCAGCAGGGCCTCGCGCGCGGCGCCCTGCTTGAGGTCCAGCACCACGGAGCGCTTGCCCTGGTTGGCCTGCAGGAAGATGTGGCCCATGGCGGGGTTGCGCATGGGGCCGACGTGACGCATGTTGTCGCCCTCGGGCGATTCGACCTTGATCACCTCGGCCCCCAGGCCCGCAAGGATCTGGGTGGCAAAGGGGCCCATGACCACCGAGGTCATGTCCAGCACCTTCACCCCTGCAAGAGGGCCTTGCTGCCCTTGCTGCGCTTGTTCCATGCGGCTCTCCTTCACTGCGCCTCGATGCCCGCCTGCTTGACCAGTTGCCCCCAGCGGGCCATCTGGTCCTTCACATAGGTGGCGAACTCGGCAGGCGTGGCCGTGGGCCAGACCTCGAAGCCGACCTGGGCCAATTGCTCCTGCACGGCCTTGTCCTTGAGGATGGCCTGCAGCTCGGTGTTCAGCCGCTCGGTGATCTCGACCGGCATCCCGGCCGGGCCGAAGATGCCGTTCCACGACGTAATGTCGAAGCCCGGCAGCGTCTTGCCGATGGCCGGCACATTGGGCAGCAGGGTGGAACCCTTGGCCGCCGTCACGGCCAGGGTTCGCACGCGGTCGGTCTTGATCGTGCCCCAGGCCGAGCCCAGGTCGGCCACGTAGACCTGGATCTGGTTGCCCATGAGGTCGGTCAACGCCTGCGGGCTGGACTTGTAGGGCACCGAGGTGATCTGGGCGTGCGTGACGTACTTGAAGGTTTCCGAGGCCACCAGCGAGGTGCTGTTGGGCGTGCCGTAGGACAGGCGGTCGGGATTCGCCTTGGCGTAGTCGATCAGTTCCTGCACGGTCTTGGCAGGAACGGAGGGGTGGACCAGCAGCGCAAACGGCAGCTCGCCCACGCGCGCCACGGGCGTGAAGTCTTTTACCGGGTCGTACTTCAGGCCCTTGACCAGCCAGGGGTTGGCCGAGTGCGAGGTGTTGGTGGTCATGAACAGCGTGTAGCCGTCCGGCTTGGCCTTGGCCACATGGTTGGCGGCAATCTGGGCATTGGCGCCGGCCTTGTTGTCCACGATCACGGGCTGCTTGAGCCGCTCGCCCAGCCGGGTAGCCACCACGCGCGCCACGGCATCGGTTCCACTGCCGGCCGCGAACGGCACGACCAGGGTGATGGGGTTGGAGGGATAGCTGCCCTGGGCCTGCGCAGCGGGCGCTGCAACGACGGCCATGGCACTGAGAGCGCCAAGGGCCAGGGCCCTGCGCAACGGGGAATGCTTCATTTGCTTGTCTCCTGTTTCCTATGGAAAGCGGCGCTGTGTATCCAGCGCTCGCCGCCATGGTGCGGGCGTCAATGATTCAAGTCCAATTCTTTAAAACCAAGCAAGGATTCGATTTATGAATCATTGAATCCTGCATCAGGCTCCATGTGTCGCCTCTTGCGCAAGGACTGCATCGGTGCGAGGCTGGCAGCCCTGCACGACACCACGCCAAGGAGTTCCGCATGTCACACACCGTCCACACCATCCGGCTGCACCGCGTCTTCAAGGCGCCGCCGCAGCGCGTGTACCAGGCCTTCACCACGGCCGCTGCCCTGGCCAAATGGCTGCCGCCCCACGGCTACATCTGCGAGGTGCCCGAGTTCGACGCCCGGGTCGGCGGGCGCTACCGCATGGCCTTCGTCAATCTGTCCACGGGCGGGCGCAGCGGCTTCGGCGGGGAGTTCCTGGACCTGGAGCCTGGCCGGCTGGTACGCCATACCGACCGCTTCGACGACCCGCAACTGCCTGGCGAGATGATCACCACCATCACGCTGCGCGAGGTGTTCTGCGGCACTGAAATGGATGTGACCCAGGAAGGCGTGCCCGCCGTCATTCCCGCCGAGGCCTGTCACCTGGGCTGGCAGGAGTCGCTGCAGTTGCTGACCCTGCTGGTGGAGGCCAGCGTGCCGGGCTGAGACCCTGCACAAGCCCCTGCTGTCACACAGCTGCGGTTGATGGATTGCGGTGCTTCGGAGGACAATGGCAGTATTGCCCGCCAACGCCTGGAGGTCCGCCATGGCCACCCCCTTTGCACTGACCGCTCAAGCCATCGATGTCCTGCCGTTTGGTGCGCGGCTGGCGGGCGCCCGGACCTGTGCCCTGTTCAAGTCCCAGGACATGGAGGTCATCCGCGTGGTCCTGCGCGCCAGCCAGTCGCTGCCGCCGCACAAGGTGCCTGGCAGCGTCAGCCTGCATTGCCTGGAAGGCGAGCTGGAGGTGATGCTCGGCGAAAGCCGCCAGTCCCTGCAGGCCGGCCAGCTGATGCACCTGCCGGCCAACATGGCACATGCGGTACGCGCCATCGAAGACACCTCCGCTCTGGTTACCATCGTTCTGTGTGACGAGTCCTGACGCCTGCCGCCTCAGCGCACGGGCAGGAACTGCATGAAGGGTCCCGCCACCAGTCCCTGCCCGTAGCCGATGAAGGAGCGCCTGTAGCGCTCGGTGGTGTAGTTGGCGATCAGGTCCAGCCGGCCGATGATCTTGCCCATCTCGCGCTCGAAGCTCAGGTTGCGCGCGTCGTCGCCCAGGTGGTTGGACAACAGCAGCGGCCCGCCAGCGGCATTGCGCCGTGAGTTGAGTATCCAGTTGGCCACTTCCACGTTGCGCGCGGCGTTGTAGATCAGCTGCGGGTCCAGCCCATGGACCAGGGTGAAGCTGGTGCGCCCGCCGTGGGCCGTGATGATGGTGTCGGCCAGCGCATGGACGAAGGCGGCCACGCGGTCGCCCTTGAAGTCGGGCTGCAGCGCCAGCGAGAGCGCGGCCACGTCCTGGGCGCCGCGCAGGTCGGCCCAGGGCTGGCGCTCGGTGATGGCGATGCGCACGTAGGCGGATGCGGCCTCGCGGCTTTCGGCGGTTTTCTTCCACTCGGCGGGGTTGCGCAGGTACAGCTTGTCCATGATGCGCATCAGGCTGTCCAGGTTCTCCTTCATGGCCAGTGTGGCCATGCGGTTGCTGTCGGACTGCACGATTTCGCTGGGCTCGAACGAGGCGCCCTCCACCTTGCCGCGCGGCGCGGGCGTGTCGGCGCAGCCCGCCGTCAGCAGCAGCGCCAGCACGGGCGCCAGGCGGCGCGCAGCGCCACCTCCCGGCCGGGGCTGGCTGTCGTTCACCCCGGCTCTTCGGCCGGCCTCCCCTGGCAAGACAAGCTCAATAGTCATCCCGGAACGATAGCAGCGCACTACCGGGGCGCCGAGGCCCGATGCCCTGTCTTACATGCCCTGGCGCCGGCAGCGTCAACCTCCCGTCAGGCAGTGTTGCTGCACCGTCCACTCATCCACCACCGCCCCGGTGCTGCGCCAGCAGGTGGCCAAGGATCTTCCAGGTCTGGGGCTGCTCCACCATGGGCACGGGAATGCGCAGCATGCTGCCCGCGGCCTGCCTGGGCGAAAACAGCAGGCCCGGCGCCAGCAGCAGGCCCTGCGGCGCGGCATGGCGGGCCAGCACCTCCGAGTCCACGCCGCAGTCCACCCAGGCGAACATGCCGGCCTGCGGCTCGTGCGGGGCGCGGCAGTCCAGGGCTTCGAGCATGCGCAGGCAGCGGTTGCGCGCGCGGTCCACGCGCTCGCGCAGGCGGTCCACATGCTTGCGGTACTGGCCGTCGGCCAGCACGCGGTGCACCACCTGCTCGCCCGGCAGCGCCGTGGTCAGGCCGCCCAGCAGCTTGAGGTCGGTCAGCCGCCGTATCAGGTCGGTGTGTGCCGCGACATAACCCACGCGCAGGCTGCCGGCCAGGGTCTTGGAGTAGCCGCCCACCAGGAGCACGCGCTGCAGCCGGTCCATGGCGGCCAGGCGCACGGGCACGCCGGGCAGGAAGTCGGAGTAGGTGTCGTCCTCGGCCAGGTAGAAGTCGTGGCGCTCGGCAATGCGCAGCACCTCATGGGCCACGCCGGCCGACAGGGTCTGGCCCGTGGGGTTGTGCACGGCCGTGTTCAGGATGAAAAGCCGGGGCTGGTGCTGGCGGGCCAGCCGCTCCAGCGCCTCCACGTCGGGGCCGCCGGGCAGGCGGGGCACGCCGACCACATTCACCCCCAGGGCGTTGAGCCGGCCGAAGATGAGAAACCAGCCGGGGTCTTCCACCAGCACGGTATCGCCAGGGCGCACCAGGCTGCGCACGATGAGGTCCAGCCCCTGCGTGACACCGGCCACGGTCATCAGGTGGGCCTCGGGGTGGGCTGGCACGTCCTGGGCCTGCAGCACCGAGGCGATCTGCTGGCGCAGCGGCAGATAGCCCTGGGGCACGCCATAGGTCAGCAGGCTAGTGCCCGTGCTGCGGCCGACGGCGCGCAGGGCCGAGGCCAGCATCTCCTGGTCCAGCCATTCCGGCGGCAGCATGCCGGCGTCGCCCGAATGCTCCGTGCCTTCGCGGAACATGCTGCGCAACAGAAAGGCGGTATCGAAGGCTGCGCCCTGCTCCAGCGTGGGCAGGCCCTGGCTGGCGCGCGGCACGGCCTGGGCCGCGCGCCGGGCGCTGACGAAGACGCCCGAGCCGCGCCGCGAATGCACCAGGCCCTGGGCGGCCAGCCGGTCGTAGGCCTGGACCACGGTATCGCGGCTGACGCCGGCCTGCTGCGCCAGCGCGCGCACCGAGGGCAGCCGCGAGCCCGCGCGCAGGCCATGGTGGCGGATGAGGCTGCCGTAGTGGTCCACGAGCTGCTCGACCAGCGAGAGATCGGAGGAGCGCAGCGGACGCCAGGGCGCAGCGGCCTGGAAAGCCGTAGCGGAGGATGCACTCGATGTCTGCGGTGTCTGCTGTGCCTGCGCTTGCTTCGGCGTGGCTGCGGGATCAAGTGTCAGGGTCATGTGGGCAGGCCAGTTGGCAAATTGTTCTGGCAAAGTGTACTGCTACTGTACCGAACACTGCCATTAGCATGGCCTGACGGCGCCGCGGCCTGCGGCATGCGCAGACAGGGCGCCGGATTCCCTGTCATGCCTGTTGCCACCATGCCCTTCGATACCGCCCACACCTCGTTCCTGCTGCCACTGGCCATGTTCTCCTTCGTCAGCTCCGTCACGCCCGGCCCCAACAATGTGATGTTGACGGCCTCGGGCGCCACCTTCGGCTACCGCCGCACGGTGCCCCACATGCTGGGCATCACCGTGGGCGTGGTGGTCATGGTGCTGCTGGTGGGCGCGGGCCTGGGCGCGGTTTTCGAGCGCCTGCCGGTGATCTACACCGCGCTCAAGTACCTGGGCGCGGCCTATCTGGTCTGGCTGGCCTGGAAGATCGCGGGCAGCGGCGGCATCGACGGCGGCAACGCGGGTGCCCGGCCCTTCGGGTTCTGGCAGGCGGCGGCGTTCCAGTGGGTCAACCCCAAGGCCTGGATCATGGCCATCGGCGTGATTGCCACCTACACGCCGCGCGAGGATTTCTTCATCAACCTGGTGCTGGCCGCCCTGGTGCTGGGCATCGTGAACTATCCCAGCGTCAGCGTCTGGACGCTGTTCGGCAGCGCCGTGGGGCGCGCGCTGCGCTCGCCGCAGGCACTGCGCCGCTTCAACTGGTGCATGGCGGCCCTGCTGCTGCTGTCGCTGTATCCGGTGCTGGCCGACTCACACGGCTGATTCAAACGCCTGATTCACGCGGCTGCTTCATGCGGCCGATGCCCCATCCAGCGCCAGTATCTGGCGCGCCAGCGCGGTGATGCCGGCCTCGCTGAGGTCGTCGGCCTGCACCCTGCGGCGCGTGCGCCACTGCGTGAAATGCCGCTCCTGCGAGCGCTCGTAGTGCGGGTCGTAGTGCTGGGCCATGAGCTCGGAGAACAGCGGCGAGAGGCTGCGCTCATGCGCCCAGGCCTGCCAGCGCGAGATGGTCTCCTTGCCCTGCAGTTCCTTGAGCCAGCCCAGCTTGTCGGCCAGCATCTGCGGATCGTCGCCCAGGTAGGCGTAGTCGCGCAGCAGGTAGGCCAGGCGTGCCTCGGGCGTGGCATCGAGCGCAATCACGGGCGACTGGCGCATGTGCTCGACCAGCACCAGCGGCAGGGACACGCGACCGATCTTGGCGCTCTCGCCTTCCACGTACACGGTGCGTGCGGTGTCGAAACTCTCCAGCTGCTGGGCCAGCAGCGTCTCGAAGTATTTCTGGCTGGGCTGCTCCACGCCGGGCAGGTTGCCCAGCAAGGAGCCCTTGTGGCTGGCATAGCCCTCCAGGTCCAGCACCTGCTCGCCGGCCTCGGCCAGGGCATGCAGCACGCGGGTCTTGGCGCTGCCGGTGGCGCCGCACAGCACCTGCAGGCGCAGCTGGGGCACCAGGCGGTCGATCAACTCGATCACATGGCCGCGATAGGACTTGTAGCCGTTGGCCAGTTGCTGGGCATCCCAGCCGACCAGGCGCAGCCAGGTGACCATGGAGCCGCTGCGCAGGCCACCGCGCCAGCAGTAGACCAGCGGCTTCCAGTTGGCGGGTTTGTCGGCGAAGGTTTCATGCAGATGGCGCGCCAGATTGGCCGAGACCATGGCCGCGCCCAGGCGTTTGGCCTCGAAGGGGCTGACCTGCTTGTAGATGGTGCCGATCCGGGCGCGCTCCTCGTTGTCGAGCACGGGGCAGTTGATGGCACCGGGAATGTGGTCCTGCGCGAATTCGGCAGGCGAACGGGCGTCGATCAGGGTGTCGAACTGGTGACGGTCGGCGATGCGGATGGGCTGGCGGTGGGACACGGGCAAACGGTGATCTGGCGATCATGCGGGAGGCAGAAACAACCGGCGCCATGGCCTCTGGGGCTCATGGGCCGGCACCGGAACCAGGAAAGTGGATCGAGCCTCGACACGCACCGGCCCGCCCCGCTTCGCGCCCTGCTTGCGCGAGCCGGGCATGCGGCCGACCTTGGAAGCGGGGATTCTCGCACGCCCGCCGTGCCCGCGCACGGCTGTCAGGGCAAGGCAGTCACCGCAAGGCAGCGGCGACCAGGCCCTGCACGGCCGCCACGCGCTGCACCTGCTGGGGGCTGTCGTAGTTGCCCATGAAGACGGCATACACCAGCGAATGCTGGGGCACGACCACCAGCCGCTGCCCGCCCAGGCCGATGGCCATGTAGTACGCCAGGCCGGCGCGGGTCTGCCCCACGTACCAGTGGTGGCCGTAGCGCAGGCCGGGCCAGGCGTCCACGCGCGGCTGAATGGATTGCACAATCCAATGCCGGGGCACCAGCGCCCGTCCCTGCCATTCACCCTGCTGCAGCACCAGCTGGCCGATGCGGGCCAGATCGCGCGCCCGCAGGCGCAGGCCGGAGGCGGCGGCCGCCTCGCCGTTGGTGCCAGGCGTCCACTCGGCCTTGTCGATGCCCAGCGGAGCAAACAGCTTGTGCCGCGCATAGTCCAACAGGGGCATGCCGCTGCCCTGCGCGATCAGGTGGCCCAGCAGGGCCGTCGCCCCGCCGCTGTAGCACCAGCGTTCGCCGGGCGGGGCGACGATGGGCTGTTCCAGCACGTAGCGGTAGCGGTCGCTGCTGCGCTCCATGGCGATTTCGCTGTTGCGCGGGTCGGAATACGGAAGGTCCTCGTCCCATTGCAGGCCCATGGTCATGCCCAGGGCATGGGAGATGAGGATGGCGCGCCGGCGCCCATCGGCCGCCAGATCGCCGTAGGCGGGAAAAGCCTGGACAAGGGGCGTGTCCAGCGCGGGCACCTTGCCCTCGGCCAAGGCCATGCCGTACAGCAGGCCGACGATGCTCTTGCTGACCGAGCGCACATCGTGCAGGGAGTCGGCGTTGAAGGCCACCTTGCCCAGCGGCTCGCCCCAGCGTTCGTCCTCACCCTCGAAATAGCGCTCCAGCGCCAGCCGGCCGTGGCGCATCACGACGACGGCGTGCAGGTTCGCCAGTTCTCCGCTCTGCACGCCCTGGTCCAGGCGTTCGCCCAGGTCCTCGGCCAGGCCGGTGCCAGTGCCGGTGGAAAAGGCACCGCCCTGCCCCACGCTGGCGCAGGCCGTGCAGCCCAGCGCCGCCAGGCCTGCGCCCGTCTGCAGCCATCTGCGCCTGTCGGTGCGAAAGCCGTTGTTTGTCATGTCCCTCTCCCTTACTTACTTAGTTAGTTGGTTGCTTACTGCTTGGGCGAAGACCCGCTGCCGCGCGGATGGATCAGCATGCGGTCGCCGCGTATTTCCACATCGAACTGGCGCAGGAAGTTCTGGCCCAGCAGCGCATCCCTGTCCGTGCTGCCCGTATAGCCCGTACCCACGCGCAGGCCGCTGACCACCAGGGAGGCCACGCGCACCTGATCGGCCACCACCATGCGGCCGTCGCGCTCGCCATTGGCGGTGCGAAAGCGAACCGGCTCGCCGCCGTCCAGGCCTGCGCGCTCGGCCAGCGGCTCGGTCACGCCGACCATGCTGGCGCCCGTGTCCACCAGGAACAGCACGGGCTGCCCGTTGACGGCCCCTTCCACGCGGAAATGCCCGTCACGGTCACGCGCAATGGCCACCGTGCCATCGGCCTGGACCTTGACGCCGGCCGGCTTCAGGTACATCTGCATGGCCCAGTACAGCACTCCCATGACCAGCAGCCAGAACAGCAGAAAACCCAGCATGCCGCGCCGGGCGACGGACTGGACGCTGGGCTCGGCGGCCGGTGCAGAGGAAGCGGACGGGTCGGACGGATCGGACGGAGGCGGCGTGGACTTGAGGCGCATGGCAATGCAGACGGGATCGACGATGGCAGCACGGTGGCTGCACGGCGGCAGTCGCCCATTCTGCCTGCGGCCCTGTCCCGTCACGGGCAAGCCAATAGCCGCTACAGTGGGCGCCTTCATCACAGCCCGCTCCTGCCATGACCACGACCGCGCAGCCGCCCTTTGTCCTTCACTACATCTTTGACCCGCTGTGCGGCTGGTGCTATGCCGCCGCGCCCCTGGTCAAGGCCGCGCGCAGCGTGCCCGGCGTCACGCTGCAATGGCATGGCGGCGGCATGCTCACGGGCGCCCACACCCGCACCATCACGGCCGACTGGCGCGGCCATGTGATGCCGCACGACCAGCGCATTGCCGAGATGACGGGCCAGCCGTTCGGCCCTGCCTACTTCGACGGCCTGCTCAACGACCTGGGCGCCGTGCTGGACTCCGAGCCGCCCACCACGGCCCTGCTGGCCGCGGAGGAACTGGCGGGCCGGGGCCTGGACATGCTGGCGCGCCAGCAGCAGGCCCACTACGTGGAAGGCCGCCGCATCAGCGACCCCGCCGTGCTGCAGGAACTGGCCCGTGACCTGGGACTGGACGGCGAGGCCTTTGCCCAGGCCTTCCAGCGCTTGTCCGGCGCTGCCACCCAGGCGCATATCACCCAGGCGCGCGAATGGCTGAACCTGGCACAGGGCCAGGGTTTCCCGACCTTCGCGCTGGAGTTCGACCACCCCGAGGCCGAGCAGCCGGGCCAGCGCGCCATCCAGCGCATCGACATCGGTCCCTGGCTGGGAGATGCACAGGGATGGGCAACGCAGCTGGGCGAGTGGGTGCAGCAGGTGGCGGCCATCACCGCCGGCGAGCAGACCGCGCCCCGAGGCGAGGATTGCGGGCCCGATGGCTGTGCGCTGCCCAAGAGCTGACCCGTCAACGCCCGTCAAAGAAAAACCGCGCCCTGGCGCGGTTTTTTCATGGAGCGCGGGCTCCCGTCAATCCATCTTGGAGATCATCACCTCGCCAAAGCCGGAGCATGACACCTGGGTGGCGCCGTCCATCAGGCGGGCGAAGTCGTAGGTCACCTGCTTGCTCTGGATGGCCTTTTCCAGCGCGCTGATGACCAGGTCGGCCGCCTCGCGCCAGCCCATGTGGCGCAGCATCATCTCGGCCGAGAGGATTTCGGAGCCCGGGTTCACATAGTCCTTGCCCGCGTACTTGGGGGCCGTGCCGTGCGTGGCCTCGAAGCAGGCCACGGAGTCGGACATGTTGGCGCCGGGCGCAATGCCGATGCCGCCGACCTGGGCCGCCAGCGCGTCCGAGATGTAGTCGCCGTTGAGGTTGAGCGTGGCCACCACCGAGTACTCGGCCGGGCGCAGCAGGATCTGCTGCAGGAAGGCGTCGGCAATCGAGTCCTTGATGACGATGTCGCGGCCCGTGCGCGGGTTCTTGAACTTGAGCCAGGGTCCGCCGTCGATGGGCTGGGCGCCGAACTCGCGCGCGGCCAGCGCGTAGCCCCAGTCGCGGAAGCCCCCTTCGGTGAACTTCATGATGTTGCCCTTGTGGACCAGGGTCACGCTGGGCTTGTCATTGTCGATGGCGTACTGGATGGCCTTGCGCACCAGGCGCTCCGTGCCCTCGATGGACACGGGCTTGACGCCGATGCCCGAGGTCTCGGGGAAGCGGATCTTCTTGACACCCATTTCCTTGACCAGGAAGTCGATGAGCTTCTTGGCGTTGTCGCTGCGGGCCTCGTACTCGATGCCCGCGTAGATGTCCTCGGAGTTCTCGCGGAAGATGACCATGTTGGTCTTCTCGGGCTCCTTCAGCGGCGAGGGCACGCCCTTGAAATACTGCACGGGGCGCAGGCAGACGTAGAGGTCCAGCTCCTGGCGCAGCGCCACGTTCAGCGAGCGGATGCCGCCGCCCACGGGCGTGGTCAGCGGGCCCTTGATGGAGACCACGTACTCGCGCAGGGCCTGCATGGTTTCCTCGGGCAGCCAGACATCGGGGCCGTAGATGCGCGTGGATTTCTCGCCCGCGAAGACCTCCATCCACTGGATCTTGCGCTTGCCGCCATAGGCCCTGGCCACGGCGGCATCCACCACCTTGATCATCACGGGCGTGATGTCCACGCCGGTGCCGTCGCCTTCGATGAAAGGAATGATGGGCTGGTCTGGCACGTTCAACGACATGTCGGCGTTGACAGTGATCTTCTGGCCCTCGGCCGGCACCTGGATGTGCTGGAAGCGGTTCATGGGGACGGGTCTCCGTTGGCTGGTGCACGAGGCAAGAGTGAATGCCCGGAATGGGCACAAATTTGGTGCAGAAAATTCTAACGACAATCGGGCCGCCTTCCTGTCAACGGCGATACAGTCAGTGCGTTGAACATCTGCGGTGCATCAACAATTTCGCACCGCTGTCTGGTTCAACTTGGCTTCTACCGCTTTTCTAGGAAATGGCATATATGAAAAAACTCCTCGCTGTCCTGGTCGCCGGTTCGTTTGCCGCAGGCGCCTTCGCACAGGCCGCCGCAGCACCCGAAACGCCGATGTCGGCTCCCACGGCCGCTTCCGCAGCTGCTCCCGCTCACACAGCCAAGAAGGCCAAGGTCGCCAAGAGCGGCAAGCATTCCGGCAAGAAGCACGCCAAGCGTTCCACCAAGAAGGCACACAAGGCCGTGGCCTGATCCAGGCGCCGGGATGCCCGCTGGCATCCCCTCAAAAAAAGCCCGCAAGTCAGCAATGCACTGCGGGCTTTTTGCCGCCCGCCCGGCCATGATGGCCCGGCCAGGCCGATTTTTGCGTCCGGCCACGCGCCCCCTGCGACAGAATGTGCAAGATGACGAAGCCTTCGACACCCCTCCACACATCCCTTTCCCGCCGCGCGCTGCAGCGGTTGCTCATGGCCGCCTGCCTGGCCGGCGCCGCCGTATCGGCAGGCGCACAGCCCCAGGGCAGCCCCCAGATGAACCTGCGCCGCGTGGAGTTGACGGCCGGAATCCACCGCATCGATGTCCAGGTGGCCGCCTCGGACCGCGAGCGCGCCATCGGCCTGATGTTCCGCCAGGACATGCCCCAGCAGGAGGGCATGATCTTCGTCTTCGAGGTGCCTGCCGTGCAGTGCTTCTGGATGCGCAACACCCTGCTGCCGCTGACCGCCGCCTTCGTGGCCGATGACGGCACCATCGTGAACCTGGCAGACATGAAGCCCATGACCGAGGACTCGCACTGCTCGGCCAAGCCCGTGCGCTATGTGCTGGAGATGAACCAGGGCTGGTTCGCCAAGCGCGGCCTGAAGGCCGGCGTCAAGCTGGGCGGCAGCCTGTTCACGCCCGCGCCCGCCAAGCCATAATCACGGCCCATGCAAGCGCTTCGCTCCTCGTTCTGGCTCACCCGGCTGATATTGGCCTGGTTTGCCGTGACGCTGGGCGTTGCCGTGGCTTCGCCCCTGGTCCATCCCCAGGGTTTCGAGCTGGTCTGCACGGCCAGCGGCGACGTCAAGCTGGTGGCGCTGGGCGACAGCGCAGCCCCGGGCATGGGCCACCACCAGCTTGACTGCCCCATGTGCCTGCCCGCTGGCGCACCGCCGCCGGCCCTGCCGCAGATGGCCGTGCCCCACCAGCAGCCGCTGGCCCACGCGCTGCTGCCGCTGGTGGCGGCGCACATTGCCTCCGTCACACGCGCGCCGCTGCCGGCGCGCGGCCCTCCTCCGCTGACTGCCGTGTTCTCTTGAATCGCCGCCGGGCCTGCTGATGCGCGCCCGGCCCGCCTGCGCCGCATGCGCGGCGCAAGACCCGGAGTCAGTTCGTGAATTCCCTCCCCTTCCCCGCGATGGCAGCGCCGCTGCGCCTGCCTGCAACCTTTTTTCGCCCCCATCCCCTGGCCGTAGCGCTGTGCTGCGCGCTGGGCACGGCCTGGACGCCTGGCGTGCAAGCGCAAGCGCAGGCACAGGCCGATATCCCGCTGGCTCCCGTCGAGGTCTCTGACCAGGCCACGGCCGACGCCAACGGCCTGCTGCCGCTGAACAAGACCGTGGGCACGGCCAGCCGCCTGGGCCTGACGGCGCGCGAGACGCCGGCCTCGGTGCACATCGTGGACCGCACAGCCATCGAGGCGCGTGGCGCCCAGGACACGCAGGAGATCCTGCGCTCCATTCCGGGCGTCACGGCCTACAGCCCGCCCGGCAACATCGGCATCAGCTACCGGGGCTTCGGCACGGGGTCGGTCAGCCAGCTGTTCAACGGCATCAACCTGCAGTACTCCATTGCGGCCCGGCCCGTGGACAGCTGGATCTACGACCGGGTGGAGGCCGTGGGCGGCGCCTCCGGCTTTCTCTATGGCGCAGGCGGCGTGGGCGGCACGCTGAACTACATCACCAAGCTGGCCCAGCGCGACAGCTTCACCGAAGGCCAGCTGCGCCTGGGCAGCTACGGGCTGAAGGAAGCCTCCGTCGGGCTGAACCGCCGCCTGGGCGATGCCACTGACAGCCAGGGCACGACCCATTACCTGCGCCTGGACCTCAACCACCGCGACGCCGGCAGCTGGGTGGGCGGCACGCAGTCGCGCTCCACGCAGCTGGCGACCTCGCTGCTGTCCGACCTGGGTGGCGGCCTGACGCACACCCTGGCCTACGAGGCCCAGCATGAGCGCGTGGACCGCCCCTACTGGGGCACGCCGCTGCTCAACCCGCTGCGCGGCCAGGCGCGCATTGACGAGGCGACCCTAGGCAAGAACTACAACAGCGCCGACGGCCTGTATGCCCAGCGCGTGCAGTGGCTGCGCTCCATCACCGAATGGCGGGCCAGCGACCGGCTCAAGCTGAGCAACACCTTCTACGCCTATGACGCGCTGCGCGACTACCGCAACGTGGAGACCTACCGCTTCACGCCCGACAACACCGCGGTGGTGCGCTCGGCGGCGCTGCTCCAGCGCCAT
Source organism: Delftia sp. PX-1 (assembly GCF_055797465.1). Classification (NCBI taxonomy): domain Bacteria; kingdom Pseudomonadati; phylum Pseudomonadota; class Betaproteobacteria; order Burkholderiales; family Comamonadaceae; genus Delftia; species Delftia sp. PX-1. The sequence continues at coordinate 3,721,824 of NZ_CP184763.1, read as the reverse complement.
GACCAGCGCATGGTGGGTGACCGCATCGAAGGCAGCTACCTGGGCGAGCTGGCCGGCCGGCGCAGCGAATGGGCTTTTGGGCTGGATGTGAGCGTGAACCGGCAGACACGCTTTCCGAACAGCCTGTCGGGCACGGTGAGCACGGTCAATCCCTACGATTTCACGACAGAGAACTTCTACGACATTCCCGGCATGGCGCCCGGCTTCAGGCCCGACCGCGACAACAAGGTCACCACCACCGCGCTCTACCTGGAAAACCGCACGGCCCTCACTCCTGCCCTGCACCTGCTGACGGCGCTGCGCCATGAACGCATCGAGGTGGACCTGACCAACCGGCGCGATGTGACGCCCGCGCTGCCCGCAAGCTACAGCCGCAGCTATAGCCCGACGACCGGGCGCATGGGCCTGGTCTGGGATGCCACGCCCGAGGCCAATCTCTACGCGCAGTTCTCCACGGCGGCCGATCCGCCGTCGGGCATGCTGATGGGCGCCTCGTTTGCCGACGCCATCAACAACACCGGGCTGACCACGGGCCGCCAGGTGGAGGCGGGCAGCAAGCTGTCGTTCTGGCAGGGCAAGGGAACGGCGGCGCTGGCGGTCTATCGCATCACGCGCCGCAACATCTCCACCCAGGACCCGCAGGACAGCACGCGCACGGTGCTGGTGGGCCAGCAGTCCTCGCGCGGGGTGGAGCTGTCCATGGGCCTGGCGCCCACGCCGCGATGGTCCATCCAGGGCAACTGGAGCCATGTGGACGCACGCTATGACAACTACCAGCAAGGCGGCGTATCCCTGGCGGGCAAGCGACCCACGAACACGCCCGCCAGCGTGCTCAACCTCTGGACCAGCTACCGCATCACGCCGGCGCTGGAGGTCAACGCCGGGCTGCGCCGCGTGGGAGGCATCTATGCCGATGCGGCCAACACGCTGTCCTGGCCCGCCTACACCCTGCTGGACCTGGGCCTGAGCTACCGCATCGACCCGCGCATGACCGTGGTTGCACGGCTGCGCAATGCCACGGACCGCGTCTACGCCGCCAGCCTGACCAGCACCATGGCCTACCTGGGCGCGCCGCGCACGGCAGACATTTCGCTGCGCGTGGCCTTCTGAGCAGGAGACGCACCATGCGCCTTCACCTCAAACGCTGGCTGTTCCTGCTGCACCGCTGGCTGGGCATTGCCCTGTGCCTGTTCTTTGCGCTGTGGTTTGTCTCGGGCATGGTGATGATGTACGTGGGCTACCCCAAGCTCACGCAGGCCGAGCGGCTGCGCCACCTGCCGGCGCTCAATGGCAACGCCGCCCTGCTCGCGCCCGCCGAGGCGCTGCGCGCGGCCGGCATCGACGGCCCGCTCAAGGACCTGCGCCTGCATGCCGGCAGCGCCGGCCGTGCCAGCTACCTGGTCACGCCCGAGGGGCGGCGCCAGCCCGTGGCCATCGATGCGGCCAGCGGCCAGGTGCTGCCCGCCACCAGCCAGGCGCAGGCCCTGGCCAGTGCCCGCGCCTTCGCGGGGGACGGCACGGGCCTGCACTACCTGGGCACGGTGGATGAGGATGCCTTCAGCCACTCGCGCGCGCTGGACATCCACCGCCCCCTGCACCGCGTGCAGCTTGACGATGCAGATGGCACGCTGCTGTACATCTCCGGCACGACGGCCGAGGTGGTGCGCGATGCCACGCGCACCGAGCGCGGCTGGAACTACCTGGGCGCCTGGCTGCACTGGCTGTACATGTTCCGGGGCAATGCCTTTGATGGCGCCTGGGCCGACATCGTCAACGTGCTGTCGCTGGTCGGCATTGCCGTGGCCATCACCGGCACCGTGGTCGGGGTGATGCGCTGGCGGTTCAGGCAGCCCTACCGCAGCGGCCTGCGCACGCCCTACCCGGGCCGCGCCATGCGCTGGCACCATGTGGCGGGCCTGCTGTTCGCGCTGACCACGCTGGCCTGGATCTTCAGCGGCCTGATGTCCATGAACCCCTGGCGCCTGTTCGACACGGGCACGCCGCCACTGCACATGGCCCGGTGGCAACAGGGCCCGCTGCGCCTGACCGGGGACGACGCCACGCCGCAGTCGCTGATCGCCGCGGCGGGCGGTCCCGTGCGCGAACTGCGCTGGCTGCGCACCGCAGGCCGCACCGAGGTGCTGGCCCAGCCCGCAGCCGGCACGCCCCTGGTGCTGGACAGCGCCAGCGCCGCGCCCGCAGCCCATTCGCGCGAGGCCCTGCTGGACCGCGCGGCCGTGCTGATCGACGCACCCGTGCTGCGCAGTGAATGGCTGACCGCGCACGACCTGTACTGGTACGAGCGCGCCGAGCACACCATGATGGGCGGCCATGACAAGCCCCTGCCCGTTCTGCGCGTGGTCTTTGGCGATGCCGCGGCCAGCTGGGTGCACATCGACCCGCACACGGGCCAGGTGCTGGGCCGGCTGGACGGCATCCAGCGCCTCAAGCGCTGGCTGTTCGCCATGCTGCACAGCTGGGACTGGCTGCCGCTGCTGCAGCGCCGGCCGCTGTGGGATGCGCTGCTGCTGGCCTTCAGCCTGGGCGGCCTGCTGATGAGCGCCACGGGCGTGGTCATCGGCCTGCGCCGGCTGCGCAAAAAGCGCAGCCACGGAGCCCGGATGCCGGCAACGGCCAAGGCGGGCGCACATGGTTAGCCACCATACTGTATGCTTGCCACATGCAACTCGAACAGAAATACCAGGCCCTGCTGGCCGAGGCCGAGCGCCGCAAGCTGGACGACGTGGACAGCATGCGGCTGTGCTTCCAGACCCTGTCCCTGGCTGCGCGCATCGACCGTGACTGCGCCGCGCTGCTGGCGCCCCATGGCCTGTCCGAAGGGCGCTTCGTGCTGCTGTTCCTGCTGGAATCCGCCAGCGAAGGGCTGGCCCCCAACCACCTGGCCGAGCAGGCCGGCATCACCCGCGCCACCGTGACCGGCCTGCTGGACGGCCTGGAACGCGAGGCCCTGGCCGAGCGCCTGCCCGACCCGGCCGACCGCCGCGCGCTGCGCGTGCAGCTCACCGCCAAGGGCCGCCAGCTGGCGCGCAAGCTGTTTGCCCGGCACAGCCAATGGATCGCCGGCCTGTTTTCCAACCTGTCGCCCGCCGAACGCGGCCAGTTGGGAAAGCTGCTGGCCAAGGCCGCCGCAGGCTTGGAGGCCAGCGCATGAAGGCGCCCGCCCCCCGGCGCAAGGGCGCCAACCGCAAGGTCGATATCACTCCCGAACTGCTGCAGGCCCTGTCCCTGGGCGAGATCGAGACCGCCACGCTGACCGAAAGCCTGGCCGTGGACCAGGCCCGGCTGCTGCAGGCCGTCTTTCCCGACGCGTGGCCGCAACTGGAGGACACGGCGCAGGCGCTGGGCCAGCTTGGCATTCTCAAGCGCATGGAGTGCATTGGCGGCCTGCTGTGGCAGGCGCTGGGCCAGGCCGGCTGGCAGCGCTGCCTCACGCACCGCTCTGACACGGTGCGCGGCTGGGCCTGCTTCATGGCCGGTGCGCAGCCGGGCCTGACCCTGAGCCAACGCCTGGAGCTGGTGCAGCCGCTGGCCGATGACCCGCATTTCGGCGTGCGCGAATGGTCGTGGATGGGCGTGCGCCCGCATCTGGCCAGCGATCTGCCGCAGGCTGTGGCCGAGTTGTCCCGGTGGACAAGGCGGCCCTCCGACCGCCTGCGCCGCTTCGCCAGCGAGGCCCTGCGGCCGCGCGGCGTCTGGTGCAGCCATATCGCGGCGCTCAAGCAGCAGCCGGAGATCGCCCTGCCCCTTTTGCAGCGGCTGCGCGCCGATGCCTCGCCCTATGTGCAGGACTCGGTGGCCAACTGGCTCAACGACGCGGCCAAGAGCCGGCCTGACTGGGTGCGCGCCCTGTGTGCGCAATGGCTCCAGGAATCGCCCGTGCCCGCCACGCGCCGCATCTGCGAGCGTGCGCAGCGCAGCCTCAAGGAGCGGTAGGTGCCTGCCGGCCCGCCAGCCGCTCGCAGTCGGGCTTGACGCAGCGCCCGTAGAGGATGTGGGAGTGCTCCACGATGGCAAAGCCATGCGAGCGCGCCAGCAGCTTCTGGCGCTGCTCGATCACCGCATCGTGGAACTCCTGCACCAGGCCGCAGCGTGTGCAGATCAGGTGGTCATGGTGCTCGCCGTCATCGAGTTCATAGACCGCCTTGCCCGCCGCAAAGCGCTGGTGCCGCAGCAGCCCGGCCTGCTCCAGCTGCGCCAGCACGCGGTAGACCGTGGCCAGGCTGGTGCCCCGGCCCTGGTCATGCAGCTGGCGATAGACCTCCTCCGCCGCCAGATGCCGCTGGTCCCCGTGGCGAAAGATGTCCAGCACCCACAGTCGCGCCAGCGTGGCCTTCAGCCCCAGGTTCTTGAGGTCAGCGGAATCGGACATGCAGCCCTCCCGGCCGGTCAGAACTCATTGTGGATGGCCTTGTAGCCGCGCACCAGTTCGTTGTTGGTGCGGACCACGTCCTCGGAGAAATCGCTGGCGTCGGCGGGCACCTGGGCCAGCGTGGACAGGTCGGTCTCCGGGCCTATGCGCGCGGTGGACGGCACATAAAAGCCTGGCGGCAGGTGGCATCCATCGACCACGGCGTTGTAGCGCACCACGCAGCCGTCATCGACCACGCAGTTGAACAGCACGCTGTTGAAGCCGATGAACACGCCATTGCCCACGGTGCAGGGTCCGTGGACGATGGCGCGATGGGCGATCGAGGTGTGCTGCCCCACGCTGACGCGCGCGCCCGACTTGGAGTGGATCACCACCCCGTCCTGGATGTTGGAGTGGGCACCGATCACGATGGGGTCGATGTGGCCGTCCGCATCCATCTCGTCGGCACGGATCACCGCATAGGGGCCGATGAAGACGTTCTCCTCCACGATCACCAGTCCGCACAGGATGGCCGTGGGGTCCACGAAGGCGCTGGCATGGATGCGCGGCAGGTCGCCGCGCGGGTTCTTGCGGATCATCCCTTGCGCCTGTTCTTTGCGCCGCCCTGGCGGGCCTTGAAGCGCGGGTTGCTCTTGCAGATGACGTAGATGCGGCCGCGGCGGCGCACCACCTGGCAGTCTCGATGGCGCAGCTTGGCTTCCTTGAGGGACGAGAGCACTTGCATGGAAAACTCCTTGGGTTGTAGACAAACGGGGGCCGGCTCGCCGGTCATGCCCAGGACACGGCATCGTGCGGATGCAGGCTCTCCATGTGGCGCACATGCACGCGCGGCTGGGCGTAGCTGCCTTCCAGCGCGGCCTGTATGCGGCGCGCCGCATCCTCGACAAACATCAGGTTGCGGCCGTTGAGCGCGGCAAAGGCCTGCTCGTCGGCGCGCTTGACGGCGGTCTGCACGGGCGTGCCCAGCGCCTGCTCCACGCGGGCGATCAGGGGCAGGATGCCCAGGTCGGGCGCATCACAGGCCAGGTCCACGCTGACCTGGGCCTCGCTGCGCTGGCTGTGTGCCGTGGCCAGCGTGCCGTGCCGGCGCAGCCAGGAAGCCACCTGGTCCGGCTCCACCAGCGGCTCGCCCGCAAAGGCCTGCAAAAATCCCTGCTCCAGCAACTGGCGCGACAGTGCCGCCGAGCAGGGGCAGGTCGAGGAATAGCCCACGCCCACCTGCAGCCGCAGCTGGAACACGCCCTGCGCCAGCGTGGCGTCCAGGCGCACGGGATAGGACTTCCAGCCCGACAGATCGTGGGTGACCAGGGCGGGCCGCTGGGTCAGCAGGTCCAGCGACAGGCGCAGCCGGGCGCTGCGGCTTTGGCAGTCCAGGTGGCTGTCGATCATGGCCTGCAGCGCATGGCGCAGCGCCAGGGCAGACAGCGCGGATTCCTCGGCCAGGCTGTCCAGTTGCCGGTACAGCCGGGACATGTGTATGCCCTTGACATGGGCCGCAGGAAGATCGACCTGCACATCGGCGCGCGCATGCAGCTCGCGCCAGTAGCCGGGCTCGGCCACGGTCACGGGCAGGTCTATGCCCTGCATGCCCACCCATTGCAGCGGGCTGAGGCTGGGCGCGGGATCGGTCAGGGAAACATCGGGAAGAGGTGCAAGCATTCGGGGCTCCAGGGGCCACGCCCGCGAGGGCGGCGCGGTATTCGTTCAATTCCAGTCGGGAAACGGGTTGTCCCATTGCACCCAGGCCTGCGGGCCCAGGGCCATTTCTGCATCGGTCAGCAGGCACTCGTCCAGGCGGGCGCGCAGCGCGTCCTCGTCCATGCCCATGCCGATCAGCACCAGTTCCTGGCGCGCGTCGCCCACGCCATCGACCCATTTGTCCAGGATGCGCTGCACGCTTTCGGGGTCGCGCGGCCAGCGCTCGGCCTCCACGGCGGCCCACCAGTGGCCGGCAGGCCCATGGCGGGCCACGGCGCCGGCCTGCGACCAGGAGCCGGCCAGCGCCGGATGGCTGGCCAGCCAGAAAAATCCCTTGGAGCGCACCACTCCGGGCCATTCGCTTTGCACCAGGCCGAAGAAGCGCCGGGGATGAAAGGGGCGGCGGGCGCGGTAGACAAAGCTGGCAACGCCATAGGCCTCGGTCTCGGGCTGGTGCGTGCCACGCAACTGCTGCAGCCAGCCCGGCGCCCTGGAAGCCTCCTCGAAATCGAACAGCCCCGTATCGAGCACGCGATCCAGCGGCAGCTGGCCGAAGGACGCGATCTCCAGCATGGCACGCGGGTTGAGCCCGCGCAGGATGGCCATGAGCCGGCTGCAGTCCTCGTCGGTGACCAGGTCGATCTTGTTGAGCACGATCACATCGCAGAACTCCACCTGCTCGATCAGCAGATCGACCACGGTGCGGCGGTCCTCCTCGCCCAGCGATTCGCCGCGCGAGCGCAGGCTGTCACGCGAGCCATAGTCGTGCAGGAAGTTGAAGGCATCGACCACGGTCACCATGGTGTCCAGCCGCGCCACATCGCCCAGGCTGCGTCCGTCCTCGCCCGCGAAGGTGAAGGTCTCGGCCACCGGCAGCGGCTCGGAGATGCCCGTGGACTCGATGACCAGCTGGTCGAAGCGGCCCTCGCCCGCCAGCCGCGCCACCTCCACCAGCAGGTCCTCGCGCAGCGTGCAGCAGATGCAGCCGTTGCTCATCTCCACCAGTTTTTCGTCGGTGCGCGACAGGTCGGCCCCGCCATCACGCACCAGGGCAGCGTCGATGTTGACCTCGGACATGTCGTTGACGATGACGGCCACGCGCCGACCTTCGCGGTTGTGCAGGATGTGGTTGAGCAAGGTGGTCTTGCCCGCGCCCAGAAAGCCCGACAGTACGGTCACCGGCAATCGGGCATGCGGCGGCTGAACCGGCGCTACGGTATGCATCATGGAATCTCTCAAGCAGGGAAAGGGAGCACGCTGCTGGCACTGCAGCCGCGTGCGGCAGGCAGGGCCTCAGGCGTGCACCGCAGTGCAGGCAGAGCACTTGCCATGCAGTTCGATGTTCGAATGGGCCAGCGCGAACGCATGGCCGTGCGCCCAGCTGCCCAGGCAGCGGTTGAGCGCGTCGTCGACAAACTCGTCCACCTGCCCGCAGCTGTCGCAGATCGCAAAGGCCGAGAAGTCATGGCTGCCCTCATCCGGGTGCGAGCAGCACACATAGGCGTTCAACGACTCCAGGCGGTGGACCACGCCCTGCTCGGCCAGCTTGTCCAGCGCGCGGTAGACCTGCGTGGGGGCGCTCAGCCCGTGGTCACGCAGCTGGTCGAGCAGTGCATAGGCCGTGCGCGGTGCACCGGCCTGGCGCAGGGCGTCGAGCACCCGTTGCTGGTTGGCGGTCAAAGGGGTGGGCATGGTGATTTCCTGTTCCAGAAAACGGTTGGCGATGTTGCGCCACATCAGAATTGTGACGTTATAACATAACAAAACAACAGCTGTCAGGCAGGTTTTTACAATTAAAAAGAATATTAAGTTGCGTTTAAATATTCAACAGGATATAGTCAGCACCGTTGTCGAGACCCGTACCCAGTACCTGAGTCGGCAACCACATCTCCCGAGCAACGGCTTGCCAGCCGCTTCCTGCAGGATGTGTTTCGCGACCTTTGTCGCCCAGTTGGTCTGTAGAGCTGCAGCCAACCGAGTTCCTAGATGCTCACGCAGGCCTTTTCAAGGCTGCGAACCTGACTGAACCACATTTCAAACACCGGCATTCCCATGGGCAAGTACGTCGTCTCGCCCTCGACACACCCGACCGACTGCGGCCGCTTCCGCGCCTCCTTCTCGGTCCATCGCTCCCAGGGCAACGGCAGCTACTGCCGCGTATTCCGTTTCGACAAGGCATTCGCCTCCAGCGAAGCGGCACGGCTGTTTGCCGTCACCCAAGGCTGGCTTCAGACCTGCATGCAGCACCCGCCTGCGTGCTGATGGCCCGCTTGCTGCGAACCCCTATCCATTTCCTGCGGCGGATTGCACAGTCCTCCGCCTGCATTCCAACGGTGCGCCCGTTTGCGCACATCTAAGCAAAGAGGTTTTCCTATGACCACCAAAATCTACGTGGGCAATCTGCCCTACTCCGTGACCGACTCCAGCCTGGAAAGCAACTTCGCCGAATTCGGCAGCGTGGCTTCCGCCAAGGTCATGATGGACCGCGAAACCGGCCGCTCCAAGGGCTTCGGTTTTGTGGAGATGGCTTCTGCCGAAGTCGCCCAGGCCGCCATCACCGGCCTGCACGGCATGTCCGTGGACGGACGCTCGATTGTCGTGAACCTGGCGCGTCCTCGCGAAGAAGGCCGCAGCTCGGGTGGCTACAGCCCGCAAGGCTATGCAGGCAAGCGTGCCGACGTCGGCTATGGCAATGGCGGCCACGGCGGCGGTCGCTACTGATAGCGTCCAATTCCAAGAAAACCGGCTCTTTGGGCCGGTTTTTTTTCGCCTGCGGTTTTCCGCCGATGTCGGCATGAAAAAACCGGCCGCCCTTGCGGGCCGGCCGGTCATGCTTCAAGCCTGCCGGGGTCTGGCCCCGGCAAAGGCGAAGTGGCTTACCGCAGCGCGTCGATGGCGGCGTTGAAGGTGGCGCTGGGGCGCATCACGGCGTCCATTTTGGCCACGTCGGGCTGGTAGTAGCCACCGATGTCCACGGCCTTGCCCTGCACGGCGCGCAGCTCTTCGATGATCTTGGACTCGTTGTCCGCCAGCTGCTTGGCCAGGGGAGCGAACTTGGCGGCCAGCTCGGCGTTCTCGGTCTGGGCAGCCAGGGCCTGCGCCCAGTACAGGGCGATGTAGAACTGGCTGCCGCGGTTGTCCAGCTCGCCGGTGCGGCGCGAAGGCGACTTGTCCTCGTCCAGCAGCCTGCCGGTGGCTTCGTCCAGGGTCTTGGCCAGCAGCTTTGCGCTGTCGTTGCCGTTCTTGATGCCCAGGTCTTCCAGCGACACGGCCAGTGCCAGGAACTCGCCCAGCGAATCCCAGCGCAGGTGGTTTTCTTCCACCAGCTGCTGCACGTGCTTGGGAGCGGAGCCGCCGGCACCGGTTTCGTACATGCCGCCACCGGCCATCAGCGGCACGATGGACAGCATCTTGGCGGAGGTGCCCAGTTCCATGATGGGGAACAGGTCGGTCAGGTAGTCGCGCAGGATGTTGCCGGTCACCGAGATGGTGTCCAGGCCGCGGGCCACGCGCTCCAGCGTGTAGCGCATGGCGCGGACCTGCGACAGGATGTGGATTTCCAGGCCCGTGGTGTCGTAGTCCTTGAGGTAGGTGTTGACCTTCTTGATCAGCTCGGCCTCGTGCGGACGGTAGGGGTCCAGCCAGAACACGGCAGGCATGCCGGAGTTGCGGGCACGCGTGACGGCCAGCTTGACCCAGTCGCGGATGGGCGCATCCTTGACCTGGCACATGCGCCAGATGTCGCCCTGCTCCACGTTCTGGCTCATCAGCACTTCACCGGTGGCCAGGTCGACGATGTTGGCAACGCCGTCTTCCTCGATCTCGAAGGTCTTGTCGTGCGAGCCGTACTCTTCGGCCTTTTGCGCCATCAGGCCCACGTTGGGCACGGTGCCCATGGTCTTGGGGTCGAAGTTGCCGTGCCACTTGCAGAAGTTGATCATCTCCTGGTAGATGCGGGCAAAGGTGGACTCGGGCATCACGGCCTTGCAGTCGTAGGGCTTGCCGTCGGCGCCCCACATCTTGCCGCCCTGGCGGATCATGGCGGGCATGGAGGCATCGACGATCACGTCGTTGGGCGAGTGGAAGTTGGTGATGCCCTTGGCGGAGTCCACCATGGCCAGCGCGGGACGGTGTTCCTGGCAGGCGTGCAGGTCACGGATGATCTCTTCGCGCAGCGAGGCGGGCAGCGTCTCGATCTTCTCGTACAGCGTGGACATGCCGTTGTTGACGTTGACGCCCAGCTCGTCGAACAGCTTGCCGTGCTTCTCGAAGGCTTCCTTGTAGTAGATCTTCACGCAGTGGCCGAACACGATGGGGTGCGAGACCTTCATCATCGTGGCCTTGACGTGCAGCGAGAACAGGATGCCGGCGTCGCGGCAGTCGTCCAGTTCCTTTTCGTAGAAGTCGCACAGCGCCTTCTTGCTCATGAACATGGAGTCGATGATCTCGCCGGCCTGCAGCGCGACCTTGGGCTTGAGCACCACGGTCTTGCCGCTCTTGGTGGTCAGCTCCATCTTGACGTCGCGGGCCTTGTCCAGGGTCATGGACTTTTCGCCGTGGTAGAAGTCGCCGTGCTCCATGTGCGAGACATGGGTTTGCGACCACTGCTTCCACTCGCCCATGGAGTGCGGGTGCTTCTTGGCGTAGTTCTTGACGGCGGCGGGAGCGCGGCGGTCGGAGTTGCCTTCACGCAGCACGGGGTTCACGGCCGAGCCCAGGCACTTGCCGTAGCGCGCCTTGATGTCCTTTTCCTGGTCGTTGGACGGGTTCTCGGGGTAGTCGGGCAGTGCGTAGCCCTTGCCCTGCAGCTCCTTGATGGCAGCCGTCAGCTGGGCCACGGAGGCGCTGATGTTGGGCAGCTTGATGATGTTGACATCGGGCTCCAGCGTCTTCTTGCCGAGCTCGGACAGGGTGTGGGCCACGCGCTGGTCTTCGGCCAGGAATTCGGAGAACTCACCCAGGATGCGGTGGGCCACGGAGATGTCGGCGGTCTCGACATTCACGCCGGCGGGTGCTGCAAAGGCGCGCACCACAGGCAGGAAGGCACTGGTGGCCAGGCGCGGGGCCTCATCGGTCAGGGTGTAGATGATGGTGGGTTGCTGCGTGCTCATCTCTTGTCTCAGGTAGTGAAAAAGGTAGGGGTCGCGCCGCAGGCCGTCGAACCGGGCATCCGCTAGGGGAAACGGGCCGGTGCAGCCTGACGCTGTAGGACCGTCACGCAATGCCCCGTCGCGCCAGCATGCTGCCCCGGCGTTTTCTGCAATGCGATCCCACAATACAAAATTCTAAGCGGAACCTGCCGGATTTTTTAAGTCTTGTAGAAGACTTAGGGTTTTACAGCGGCATTCAGGCCCTGTTTTCACAGGGAAACGGCTTGGAGCCCCTGCGTTTTCTGCCATGCAAAAAATGCTGTGGCGTGACGGACACGCAAGCATGGCAGAGCACCGGGCCACACCCAGAGCCGATACATCCACAACGATTCATCGTGCGCGAAGCGGCGGGCAAACACCCCCGGCGAAAACCCCGTGATCAGGCGCTGATCAAGCGCTGTTCACGGCAAACACAGGCCGGGTCGGAAACGCCCCCGGCCAGCACCGGCGGCTGGGTCAGCAATCGCACGCCAATGCCCGGAAACACGGGTAAACGTGGCGACATATTGCGCCAAGTCATCTACAAAGCACGCCAATTACGCCAAATTGTCATCCATCCGCCTTTATTCTGTCTTTTTGACTAGAACTACTGGACTGGAGACGATTTGAGTACCCTGGCAATCGTGATTTCACTGGCGGGACTGATGTTCCTGGCCTACCGAGGCATCTCCGTGCTGCTGCTGGCCCCCCTGATGGCCGCCGTGGCCGTGCTGCTGTCCGGCGACCTGGGCCATATGCTGCCGCTGTACACCAGCACCTTCATGGGCGCACTGGGCAACTACATGCTGCAGTTCTTCCCCGTGTTCCTGCTGGGCGCGCTGTTCGGCCAGTTGATGGCCGACTCGGGCGCGGCCACCGCGATATCGCACTGGATCATGCGCGTGCTGGGCGAGAAGCACGCCATCCTCACCGTGGTGCTGGCCTGCGCCGTGCTCACCTATGGCGGCGTGTCGCTGTTCGTGGTGGCCTTTGCCATCTATCCGATTGCCAAGTCGCTGTTCCGCGCGGCCCATGTGCCCAAGCGGCTGATACCGCCCACCATCGCGCTGGGCTCGTTCACCTTCACCATGACGGCGCTGCCGGGCACGCCGTCCATCCAGAACGCCATTCCCATTCCCTACTACGGCACGAACGTGTTCGCGGCGCCGGGCCTGGGCATCATCGGCGGCATGACCATGCTGGCCCTGGGCCTGTGGTGGCTGCAGTCGCGCGCGGCCAAGGCGCGCGTGGCGGGCGAAGGCTACGGCGACCATGACGATGCCGTCGAGCAGGGCCTGCATGACGAAAGCGACCCCGCCCTGCACAGCCGCCGGGACCTGCCGCTGCTGCTGGCCCTGCTGCCGCTGGTGCTGGTGATCGCGGTCAACGCGCTGCTGACCTACGGCGTGTTCCCGCAAATGGATTTCGGCTTCCTCAAGGACCGTTTTCCTGCCGTGAACCCGGCCAAGCAGACGGGCCTGTGGGCGCTGATCCTGTCCCTGGCCGTGGCCTGCGCCGCACTGGTGCTGCTGGGCCTGGGCCGCTGGCGCAATCTCAAGGAGTCGGTGAACAAGGGCGTGCTGGGCTCCATGCTGCCCATCTTCAACACCGCCTCGGAAGTGGGCTACGGCGCCGTCATCGCGAGCCTGGCCGGCTTTGCCATCATCCGCGAGGCCGTGCTCAACGTGGCGCCCCACAACCCGCTGATCTCCGAGGCCGTGGCCATGAACGTGCTGGCGGGCATCACGGGGTCGTCGTCCGGCGGCCTGTCGATTGCGCTGTCCACGCTGGGCAAGGACTACCTGGCCATGGCCGCCCAGCTGGGCATCAGCCCCGAGCTGCTGCACCGCGTGGCCGTGATGGCGGCCGGCTGCTTCGACACCCTGCCGCACAGCGGCGCCATCATCACGCTGCTGTCCATCTGCGGCCTCACGCACCGCCAGTCGTACGGCAACATCGCCATCATGACCATTGGCGCGCCCCTGCTGGCCCTGGTGCTGGTGATCACGCTCGGTACCATGTTCGGGTCTTTCTGAGGGACCAGGGCGCAGAGCGCGCGCGGGAAATACCACGGCATCGCGCCCACCACAACCGGCATATGACGTATATGCGCGGGGCGGGTGCATGGCAACAATGCATGCACGGCGATAAGGCATCGCCCCGGTTCATTCCCGCATCACCGACAAGACGACATCCGCTGCCAAAGCTGCCAGCGCCGATGTCGGGCAACAAGGCCCGAACCGCTCCCTGACCTGGAGCGGTTCGGGCCTTTTTTTGTTGGCCGGGAATCGAAGGGGCAGCGATGCCGCACGCCGCCCCCTCAACCCCTTCAGGAGCAGCAGCATGAGACACGGAGATATTTCCAGCAGCAACGATTGCGTCGGCGTGGCAGTGGTCAACTACAAGATGCCGCGCCTGCACACCAAGGCCGAGGTGCTGGACAACTGCCGCAAGATCGCGGACATGCTGGTGGGCATGAAGCGCGGCCTGCCGGGCATGGACCTGGTGATCTTTCCCGAGTACTCCACGCACGGCATCATGTACGACGCCAAGGAGATGTACGACACGGCCAGCGCCATCCCGGGCGAAGAGACCGAAATCTTTGCCGACGCCTGCCGCAGGGCCAATGTCTGGGGCGTGTTCTCGCTGACCGGCGAGCGCCATGAGGAGCACCCCAACAAGGCGCCCTACAACACCCTGATCCTCATGAACAACCAGGGCGAGATCGTGCAGAAGTACCGCAAGATCATGCCCTGGGTGCCCATCGAGGGCTGGTACCCGGGCGACTGCACCTATGTGAGCGAGGGCCCCAAGGGCCTGAAGATCAGCCTCATCATCTGCGACGACGGCAACTACCCCGAGATCTGGCGCGACTGCGCCATGCGCGGCGCCGAGCTCGTCGTGCGCTGCCAGGGCTACATGTACCCGGCCAAGGAGCAGCAGATCATGGTCTCCAAGGCCATGGCCTTCATGAACAACTGCTACGTGGCCGTGGCCAATGCGGCGGGCTTCGACGGCGTGTACTCGTACTTCGGGCACTCGGCCATCATCGGCTTCGACGGCCGCACCCTGGGCGAGACCGGCGAGGAGGAAATGGGCATCCAGTACGCCGAACTGTCCAAGCACCTGATCCGCGATGCGCGCAAAAACGGCCAGTCGCAGAACCATCTGTTCAAGCTGGTGCACCGGGGCTACACCGGCACCATCAACTCCGGCGACGGGGACAAGGGCGTGGCCGCCTGCCCCTACAACTTCTACAGCCAGTGGGTCAACGATCCCGAGGGCACACGCGAGATGGTGGAGTCCTTCACACGCACCACCGTAGGCACGCCCGAATGCCCCATCGAAGGCATTCCGCACGAGGCGCCCAAACACCGCTGACAGCGTCCTGCCTCCGAGCCTGCAGGCCTGGGGGCAGGCCCGCATATGAACACGGAAAGGTGAAGAGTGAAGATGAGCACGACAACAACCACAGGCCCGCTGCACGCTCCTGCCAACCAGGCCGCCGACCCGCTGGCGGCCTACCGCATCGAGGAAGAGCCCTTCTACCGCCCCTCGGGCCGCGAGGTGCAGCTGTACCGCCAGGCCTACCAGCACCGCATGCCGCTCATCCTCAAGGGCCCCACGGGCTGCGGCAAGACGCGCTTTGTGGAGTACATGGCCTGGGCGCTCAAGCGCCCCCTGGTCACGCTGGCCTGCAACGAGGACATGACGGCCTCCGACCTGGTGGGCCGCTACCTGCTGGATGCCGACGGCACGGCCTGGCACGACGGCCCGCTGACCCTGGCCGTGCGCCACGGCGGCATCTGCTACCTGGACGAGGTGGTGGAGGCCCGCCAGGACACCACTGTCGTCATTCACCCGCTGACCGATGCGCGCCGTGTCCTGCCGCTGGACAAGAAGGGCGAGGTGGTGCATGCCCATCCCGACTTCCAGCTGGTGGTCTCCTACAACCCCGGCTACCAGAGCAGCGCCAAGGACATGAAGCCATCGACCCGCCAGCGCTTCGCGGCCCTGGACTTCGACTACCCGGCGCCCGAGATCGAGGCGGACATCGTGGCCCACGAGACCGGCATTGCCCCGGCCACCGCTCGCAGCCTGGTCAGCCTGGCACGCAGCACGCGCGAACTGCGCCACCGGGGCCTGGACGAAGGCGCCTCCACCCGCATGCTGATCTACGCAGGCCTGCTGATGCGCGACGGCATGCCGGTGCATGACAGCTGCGACATGACCATCACCAGCGCCCTGACCGACGACCCCGACACCGCCGCCGCGCTGCGCCAGCTGGTCGAAGCCGAGTTCGGCGCCTGAGGGCCGCGCGCCATGGCCATCGTCTCCGCTGTCTTGCCCGAAGAGTCCCGTCTGCTGCACACGCTGGGCCTGCTGGCCAGCGGCCTCGCGCGCCAGCCTGTCGCCGTGCAGGCGCTGGCCAGGGCGCCGGCGCCGGGCCAGGCCCACGCCCTGCCGCCGCGCGCCGTGCTGATCAGCCAGCCTGCCCGGCTGCTGATTCCCGCCAACTTGCCCATTCAGGCAAACCTGCACGCAGCAACGATGGCCCATGCCGCAGCCCATCTGCGCTTTTCACCCGCCCGCCAAGACAGCAGCGCCCTCAAGCCCATGGGCCAGGCCGTGGTGGGCGCACTGGAAGATGCGCGCGTGGAGCGGCTGCTGTGCCTGCAGCACCCCGGCGTGCGCCACTGGTTCGAGGCCTGCATCGCGCCCGAGCCCGACCCATCCGACCTGGGCTTTGCCGCCTTCATGGCCCGACTGGACCGCATGCTGCTGTGGCCAGGCCGTATGGACGGCAACCACTGGATCCACAAGGCCCGTGACCTGTTCGAGGACACCGCCACGCGCCATGGCCTGGAGGACTACGCCGCATTCCGGGCCATTGCCTCCATCCTGGCCAACGACCTGGGCCAGATGCGCGTGCGCATGGACCCGCAGCACCATGCCGTGCCCAGCATCTACCGTGATGACAACAGCTATCTCTGGCAGCATCCGGAGTCGCCCCAGGGCGAGGAAGACACACTCGCGCTGCAGCAGTCCGCTGCGCGTGCGGCCCCTCCTCCATCGGCCGGCGCAGGACAGCAGTCCGATGCACAGGAAGGCCAGTCGCTGGACCTGGACCCAGGCCTGGAACTGTCCCGCCACAGCTACCCCGAATGGGATCGCAGGCTGGAGCGCCTGAAGACGGACTGGTGCACCGTCATCGACACCCTGCCCGCATGGCAGGCCGAGGCTCTGGCCGGCAAAGGCTCCCAGGCCGGCAGACAGACACTGCCGCCCCTGCCGCTGCCGCCCGCACGCCAGCTGGACCGGCGCCAGCGCCTGCGCCGCCAGTGGGAAGGCGACGACCTGGACTTCAACGCCGCCATCGAGGTCCAGGTGGACCGCCGCCTGAACCTGCGCCCGGAACCACGCCTTTTCATGCGGGCCGGCAAAGGCCCGCGCCCCACCAGCGTGCTGGTGCTGATGGACGCTTCCGAATCGGTCAACACGCCCGGCCTCCACGGCGCCAGCCTGCTGGAGCTGGAGAAACAGGCTGCCCTCATGCTGGCCGAGTCGCGCGCAGGCCGCAGGACCGGCGTGGACCGCCTGGCCATCCACGCCTTCTCGTCCAACACGCGCGCCGAAGTCCGCTACCTGCGCCTGCTGGACTTCGGCCAACCCTTTGCCGCAGCAGCGGCCACCCGGTTGCAGGCACTGCAGGGGCGCCATTCCACACGCCTGGGCGCCGCCCTGCGCCACGCCAGCAGCCTGCTGGCGGCCGAGCCTGCCGGCCAGCGCCATCTGCTGGTGATCACCGATGGAGCACCCGCCGACATCGACGTGCATGACGACCGCTACCTGATCGAAGACGCGCGCTGCGCCGTGCAGCAGGCCCGCGCCGCAGGCATACGCATCAGTTGCCTGGCCGTGGACAGCCAGGCCGACGGCTATGTGCGCCACATCTTTGGCGGGCGCAACTACGGCATTGCCGACGACGCGCGGCATCTGCCAAGGCGGCTGTCCCAGATGGGCGCAAGGCTCGCAGCCGGCCGCTGACCACGGCAAGCGCCACGGAAATCTCGATTAACCTGAAGCCTGCAAAGAACGCACGCCAGCACCTGGCATACAAGGAACCCATGAACGACCCCGTCAGAGTCGGCATTCTTTACTCGGCCACCGGCACCACATCGACCATCGGCCAGTCCCAGCTGCAGGGCGCGCAGCTGGCCATCGACGAAATCAACGAGTCGGGCGGCCTGCTGGGGCGTGAACTGGTCGCCGTGCGCTACGACCCGGCCTCCACGCCGGCCCGCTATGCGGCGCTGGCCGAGCAGCTCATCGTGCGCGACGGCATCAACGTCATCTTCGGCTGCTACATGTCCAGCAGCCGCAAGGCCGTCATCCCCATCGTCGAGAAGTGGAACCGGCTGCTGTTCTATCCGACGCTCTACGAAGGCTTCGAGTTCTCGGGCAATGTCATCTACACCGGCGCCGCGCCCAACCAGAACAGCGTGCAGCTGGCCGACTACATGACCAGCAGCTTCGGCGCGCGGGTCTACCTCATCGGCTCGGACTACATCTATCCCTACGAGTCCAACCGCATCATGGGCGAGCTGGTCATGCAGCACCCGGGCAGCGACAAGCTGGGCGAACACTACCTGCCGCTGGACGCCACCGAGCGCGACTACGCGGCCATCATGCAAGACATCCGCGCAAGGCAGCCGGACTTCATCTTCTCCACCGTGGTCGGCGACTCCACGGCCAGCCTCTACCGCGCCTATGCAGAGGCAGGCTTCAATCCGCAGACCATGCCGATTGCCAGCCTCACCACCTCCGAGGCCGAGATCGCCCAGATGGGTGCCGACGTGGCGGCCGGCCACTTCACGGCCGCGCCCTACTTCCAGTCCATCGATTCACCGGCCAATGCGCGCTGCCTGGCCCGGCTGCGCCAGCGCCTGGGCGACGACTGCCGGCCCAACCTGTGCTGGGAAGCCGCCTACTTTCAGATGCACCTGTTCGCCAACGCCTTCCGCCAGGCCGGCAGCGACCGCATCGGCGAGCTGCTGCCCCATCTGCTGGGCAGCGAGTTCGACGCGCCCCAGGGCCGCATCCGGCTCGATCCCGGCAACCACCACACCTGGCTGTACCCGCGCGTGGGCCGCGCCAATGCCCAAGGCGGCTTCACCATCGTGCGCCAGGCCACCCGGGCCGTCTCGCCCGACCCCTATTTGGTGACCCATTCACTGGGCGACTGGACTGCCAGCCTCGGTGCCCTGGAGAACTGAGCGTGGATGCCGCACCGAACAAGGAAACCGGCAGCGCTGCCACAGGCCGGCCGCTGCTGGAAAGAAAGCCGCTGCTGCGCGCCACCTCGCCCCAGCTCAAGGAACTGCGCCAGCTGCGCATTGCCGTCGTCCACCCCGACGACGCGGACGGCCGACTGCTGGCCCAGCAGCTGCAGCGCATAGGCTGCCAGGTCCAGGCCATCTGGCCGCCCCAGCCCAGCCTGCCCGAAGGCACGGACGTGGTCCTCCTGGCCGTGCGCCCCGATCACCTGCAGTTGAACTACACCTGGACCCAGGGCGAGGGAGAGAGCCCGCCCACCGCCATCGCCGTGGTCAACTACGAGAACCCCACCATCGTCTCCGCCGTGCTGGAGCTGCAGGTGCAGGCCATCCTGCCCTCGCCCATCCGCTCCTTCGGCCTGCTGTCCACCCTGGTGCTGGCGCGCAGAAACCACAAGGAATCACGCCAGCAGCAGCAGCGCATCGCCAAGCTCCAGGCCAAGCTGCTGGGCCAGCGCCGCGTGGCCGAAGCCAAGGCCATCCTCATGCAAACCCACCAGATCAACGAAGACCAGGCCTACGACATGATCCGCGCCCAGGCCATGAGCCGGCGCAGCTCGGTGGAGGAGATTGCCCAGGCCATCGTCCATGCGAGCGAAATACTGTCGCTGGGCAAGCGCGTGGGCGGGTAAATCACGCAGGACTCCTGCCGCCAGCAGCCATGGCTTGACCCCGGGGAACCAGGGCCCTCTTTCTTTTGAACGCATGCAACGTGTCAAGAAAAGTGCCCCCGACGCCGAGGCTGTCGGGCTCGGCACGACGTGCTGATGCCCGCTAACTGAGGCTTTACATGGTCGGTTGATAGCAGAGTGCTTTCGCCTACAAGAGAAGCCTCTCAGCAACCTTACTTTGTCGCGGCCAGTTGGCTGATTCTCTGCATTGCGTTGTAGATTTCGCCAGCCATATACGAAGAAATCACTTGACTGCTCACGCCAGGAACGAGGGCAGCGCTTCCCTTCTCAGCGGAAGCGCTCCAATGCAGATTAAACAAAAGCTCCTTCATATCGGCAGACTCCATTACATCAGACATCAGCCCGTGAAATTCCGTAATGATCTCCATACGTTTCTCGCCATCCTTCGCCAGCTTGCAAAGCTGCTGAAACCAAGATGCTCGACGCAGGTATTCTAGGAATTCAAGTACTTCAGGTTGATATACACCCTCCTGCCCATCAACCAAAAACTCTTTCCCAGGCGCAAAAGTATCACGATAACGGAGAAGCTCCTGTAGCTCATCAGCATTGATATCAAAATCCAGCGCTGCCAACTTCTTGCGCGGCACTTTTAGCCAGCGCAGCTTCATTTCATGTACATCGCTCGTAATGCGCTGCGGAACCTGGCTCACACCTTTCTCATACATCTGGATATCCTGAACAAGGAGAGGGCGTTTCCCTATCAGGGAGGTTTTTGCCTCCTCACAAGCCCGGATGATCCAGTAAGATTGATCCTTGTCTTTGGCACTGAAGCTCGTGGAACTCCGGGCAATGAACTGAATATTTTCTGCCATTTCCCAAGCCACCACTGCCCAATAGCGGTGATCTGTCAGCTTCTCTCGGGAAGGCGATTCGTCATGAATATACTCATTCCATGGGCCGCTGGGCACAGTTCCGATGGCGGCAACCACTGCGGTCTTTTCATGGGTTCCCAACCATCCATAGCCATGAGCCTTGCCCCCTTCGAAAACACATAGAGCGTAGTCTTTACTGCTCTCCTCTGACTCAAATCGGACGAAGCTTCCATCTCGCACAAAAGAAGCCAGAGCCTCGAACTGTTCGGATACCTGTTTGGTTATTTTATCAACATCAATCTCATCAATTATCAGCAGAGTTTTTTGATATTTTCCATGCCAGCCAATAGCTGCCATTGCGGCATCCAACGGCATATCCTCGGCAATCCATCCCTTGTCCTGCAGAAGCTTGGAAATCTCCTTGCCTTGCTTCTTGGCAATCTTGATGTTGATTTCAGTCTGACGAAAAGCGATACCCATTGCCAATTTCCTCTGAATATTTATCGCAAGCCTTGACACAGCTTCAGGCGCACGCATGAAACGCCCTCCCAGGCGCATGCGTTCAAGTTACGAACGCAGCTTCCCGCAGACGGAATATAGCCTCAGAGCACCCTCCGGAAGTTGACGCTTTGTCCAGTCATCACCACCTGCGGATCTATTCTCAAGCGAAGCCTGCCATTCAGAAACGATCATTCCTCGGGCACCGAAGAGTTCGAATAATGGCTCTCAGTCCTGCCGTATTTCTTGGCAGTCGCAGTGAGCGCACAAGGGCCGTGGGCCGCTCGGACGCCCTGCGTTCCGCGCAGACCTCGCTGCGTACCGCCTCCTTGCGTACCGACTGCTCGGCCTTGTCCTGGATGCGCTCCGACAGCACCCAGCTCCAGTCATCACGCTCAGCGCCTTGCGGATCGCCCCCCTGGCTGATGTTCTGCTCTGCTGCGATCTGCCTCAGGCCCTTGATGCCGGCCCTGTAGTCCAGCTTGATGCGTTCCCACTGCGGAAACTGCCTGTATTCCGTGCTCATCCCTCGAAGCTGGCAGGCTTGGGACGACCACCGCAGGGCCAGGCCGCCTAGCCGGAGTAACTACCAAGTTTCAGTGATAGACACAATATACACAAATTCATACAATTTGCAGCGCGTTTGGTCATCAAACAAAAGTTCAGCAAACAGAGCTAGAGAGATTGCGCCGATCTCCAAAGTAAGGGAACAACATGTCTTCTGGGGTTTTCCGCACATGGGTGCTAGGCGGCATCTTTGCTCTTGTCACCTACACCGGCTCTGCAAGCGCACAGCTGACCTTGTCCGTGTCCCACACCGATGCCTCTTGTAACGGGGCAAACAACGGCACGGCCACTGCCCAAATCACCCAGAACGGTGTTGCGCCCTTCAGCTACTCATGGAGCCCCTCTGGAGGCACAAACGCTACCGCAACAGGGCTCACAGCAGGCACCTATACAGTTACGGTTACTGACAATAACGGCCTGCAAGGAACAGCTTCTACGACCGTTGGACAGCCTGAAACATTGTCAGGCACACAGTCGCATATCAATCCCGTTGGAGGCAACAACGGTAGCGCAACAGTTGTCGCGACAGGGGGGACTCCTGGCTACGCTTACTCATGGACCCCCTCCGGTGGCGCAGCGGCAACCGCGACAGGACTGGCTCCCGGTCAATATTCGGTGACCATCACAGACTCCAAAGCCTGCGAAACCACGCTGAGCTACACGCTTGTAGCTCCTGCCGCCTCAGTGCAATCAGTAAGCGTCCCCCCCGACGGAACCTATAGTGCTGGACAGAACCTGCAGTTCACTGTGACCTACAGCGCTCCCGTGACCGTCACAGCTGGCGGCACGCCCTCAATTCCTTTGACGATTGGTTCAACTCTGCGGCAAGCGAACTTCGTCGGTGGCAGCAACAGCTCCGCCCTGACCTTCATATATACCGTGCAGCCAGGTGATGTTGACGCAAATGGAGTGTCGTTAGGAACCGCTATCGATCTCAACGGGAGCACGATGACGAGCGGAGGCACCAACGTTGTGCTGAATTTGGCGAACGTAGGCGCCACGACCGGCGTACTGGTGAATGGACAGCAAAACCAGAACATCACGTTCCCAAACCCCGGCGACCAAACTTTCGGCACAACGCCAACACTGACCGCGACGGCCAGCTCCAGCCTGCCGGTGGCCTTCAGCGCAAACACAACTGCGGTATGCACGGTCACCACGGGCGGCACGCTGACTTTTGTGAACACAGGCTCTTGCACCGTTGATGCGAACCAAAGTGGTAACGCAAGCTACCTGCCTGCATCACAGGTGTCTCAAACCTTCATGGTGAATGCAGCGGCACCCGGAGCCCCCACCATCGGCAACATCGCTGCAGACGACGGGCAGGCTACGGTAACCTTCACTGCACCTGCTTCCAATGGCGGCGCGCCCATCACAGGCTATACCGTGATCGCGACCCCCGTGGCCGTGCCCGGTGCGCCTGGTGTGATCACTCAGCAAGGAACGACATCCCCCATTGTCGTGGCTGGCCTGAGCAATGGCTTCACCTATAACTTCACGGTCGCAGCCTCCAACGGGACAACCGGTGCAGCCTCTGCAAGCACACAAGCCACGCCACGCAAACTGCAACTGGTGAGCGCGCCCGGCAGCGTGCCTGGCATGACCGGCATACCGTCTGCCACGATGTCCGGCGGCGGCACCACTTGCACGCTGCAACCTGGCGGCGGCTTCGGACCTGTGACCTCCACCCCACCGAACCTGCAAGCGCCCAGCGGACAGTTCGCTTTCAGCGCCGAAAACTGCACCGGATCTGTGACGATGACTCTCACCTATCCCAGCGCTCTCCCCGAAGGCGTGCAGTTCCGCAAGCCCGATGGTGTCGGCGGCTGGTTTGACCCTGCGACCGCGCTGAACGTGATCGTGGACAGCGCGCGCACCACGGTGACCTACACCATCACGGACAACGGCCCTGGTGACACCAACCCTGCCGTGGGCGTGATCGCCGATCCGCTCGTGCCCGTGCTGGCAGCAGCCCCAGCAGGCGGCGCAGCAGCCGTTCCCACGCTCAGCGAATGGGGCGCCATCCTGATGTCTGCCCTGCTGGCAATATTCGGCCTGCGCCGCATGCGCCGCCAGCGCTGATGCAGGCCTGACCTGAAAAAGCAAGGCCCGCAACTGCGGGCCTTTCCTTTGTCCGGGCGTCTACAGGCGGCGCGCGGCGATCAGCAGGCGCTCGGCCAGGATGGGCTTTGCAGCCAATCGTCCTGCCGTTCCCAATACACCGTCGCGGCCCGTGGCTGCGCGCGCTATCAGTGCCGTGCCCAGCGCACCACTCACAAGGCGGCCCATGCCACTTTCCGCGCGCCGGGCATGGCGCAGCGCCAAGAGGCCGGCACCGAGCACAAGCCAATGCTCTCCCGTGAATCCCTTGCGAGAGTCATCCCACTTGCGCAGGTCCTGGATCTTTTCTGAAATCGCCATTCATTGCTCCTGTTGCTTCAGAGCTGTCATGGTGTGCCAGCAACAGGCTGCAGGCTGTCGGTCCCTGGGCAAGATTCCGGTGGCGAGAGTCCTACGGACGCGCAGCGAGGACCGGCTCCAGCAATCCCGCTTGATGCGCTCCCACTGCGGCGCCTGCATGTGTTCCTTGCTCATCCTGCCGAAGGTGGCAGCCTTGGTAGGCACGACGTCGAGATTTACGCCAAGTGACCATCCGTGTTTCCACGTATATCCAGATATTACTCTTGCCAAGCGTGATTTTGATAATAAATTATCAAAATCAATTACTTTGTCAAATTTTGCATCAATTGAAATATCGAGCGGCTTTCATAATAGCATTTCATGCTCAAGAATTGGCATGGTGGCGCCAATAATAAATCACAGCACAGCGAGGCATAAAATGATCGAAGGCGGATGGTGGAAAGCCTATACAAAAAATGGCCGGTATATAGGAATAATCGAAGGAGATGAATTCATAGTCGGAAAAACGAGGATTTTATACAGAATAAGCAAAAACAAGCTGTATTCAACAGAAGTACCGCCTTCACTTATAGCTGACATATCAGAAAAACAAGCAATTACAACCAATGGAGAAATTCTACTCAAATTCTCAAAAACAACCAGAGAGCGAAGGCTATAAAAAACTGGACCAAGTCCAGACCAAAATAATTACTCAATCCAATCAAACAGCCGTCGCTACAGCACGAATTGGAAACTTTCGACCAAGATCAACACGCAATTGCATTCTGCGTATCAACTCTGGCGTCAAAACTCGACCTGCTGTAAGCAAGACCAAGCCTTCCCTCGATACGAAGTCTTGAGCCAAAATCATCCCTGGCCTCAGTTCCGAACAGGGGACATTAATTGGAGCCGGGTCGGGAGCAGGGGCCGCCTGAATCACAATTTGCAAGAAAGCATCCACAACCTCTGGATCAAATTGTGCTCCTCTACTATGCGAAATGAGCGTTCTTGCCTCTGCGCAAGTTAGCGGCTTACTGCTCAAATGCCCCACCATCAGGTCATCGTAAAAATCAGCAACCGCAATTATGCGAGCACCTATTGGAATATCCTTCCCCTTTAGGCCATCAGGTTAACCTGCTCCATCGAATCGCTCATGGTGAGACCTGACGAGAGTAGCGACAAGATGCGCATCATCTATCGACAGAAGCAGCTGCTCCCCCAAACTGCTATGGTTTCTATACTTATCCAGTTCCTCATGACTTAAACTTGGGACGGGCTTGCTTAACATCCCATCGGGAAGAGTAATATGAGCGATATCATGAATGAGCGCAGCGACAAAAGCATTCTGCTGCTCTGCTTCACTTAGCTGCATAATACTTGCGGTTCGGCGGGTTAGATCCGCAACGCGTCTTGAATGTCCGGCAAGTATCCCCCCTCGCCACTCAAGCAGATTTGAAAACATTCGGATCGATGCGACGAAGCTTTTTTTAAGTTTCCTATGTGCCTCCAACAATTCGTCGTCATGCTCATGGGCAGTCAGCTCAACAGTTGCATTTAGTTCTGCCAACTCCTTCGTCAGCGCTCTATTTTTTTGCTCTAGCCGAATATTCTCATAGCGTGTAATTTTTTGATCATTCAGTTGCTCAATGACAGCCAAAAATTGCTCACTATTCCAAGGTTTGACTATGTGACGGTGCAAGCCCAGCAACCGACCAAGGCCTTTCGTAATTGCCATGGGACTGCATTCCGAAAGAAAAATCACGAACAGATCAGGGGACTGCCCAACGAGATTTTCCAGCCACTGCCCACCATCCTTGTCAATTACACGCGTATTGCATATCAACAAGTCAATTCGTCCACCAGCAAACTCAGTCAACGCTTCCGGCGCACTTGCCGCCATTCGCGTATCATATCCAGCCTGACCGAGCAACAGGCCCAACCCTGAAAAATCTTCCACCTCGCAATCAACCATCAATGCTTGCAACCGCGATTGCGGCGCGAATGATTCTTGCCTCTCTCTAACATTCATTTGGCGTGCCTCCATTTGTCTTATTCGATGCATGGCCTCGCCAATATGCCATCGAAAGGCAATGTGCAGATAGAAATTCTTTACCAACACCAAATGAATGAAGATCAAATTTATCCGCTTCTCGCCACTCACTTACATCTAGCTACCATTACCCCAGTTTCGCGCAATGGATGAAATTTGCTCCAGGCAGAGCTCTCACTTGGATTCAAGGCAGTCTTGTCGGCCACGCTTGAAGCCCGGCCGCGTAGGCGGGCACCTGCGTGCGCAGCACGCTTGAGCCTGGCGCGGTCCAGCACCTGCAGCGGCGCATCAATGCCGCGCGCGGCCGAAGCATGCAGGAAGACCTGGCGCAGCCACACCATGTCATTGAGCACGGCGGCGGGCCGGCCTCGTCTTCCGTGCGCTGCTTCTTGGTGTAGCCCATCAGATCCTGCACCGTGAGCTTGGCGGCCTGGAGGTCGGCCCGACCAGAGGCCTGCAGTCGCGCGATGCCGGCCTTTTTGCAACGGCCCCACTCAGTCACGTTTTTGACCGCACTGACATAATCCCGCAGTGGCTCCCCCACTGAAATTTTCTTGTGCACGGCCTGGCGCCTGGCCAAAAGCGTGCTCCTGGTCCATCTCGTGCTCGCGCCTGCGCAGCCACCCATTGGCCAGCACTTTCCGACGGTAGGCCTGGCTTTCGCGGTGGACAAACGTGCCGTTCTCCATCAGCCGGATCTGTGCGGTGCAGGCAAGCGGGCAAGCCATCCGTGCGCTTGCGTGAAGTGATGGCCCCATCTGTTTTGCGACAGGTGAAGGATGTGGCAAAGCCAGCGAGAAAATCAGCAAAAACGGGGTTGGATGGCGAAGAACCAGACAACGACGCCAGAGCAAAAAACCCAATCAGATCAATGACAAACGTAGAAAACCAAGCACCTGCCAGCATGTGGCGCATGTCCGTTGCGCCCATGATGGACTGGACTGACAAGCACTGCCGCTACCTGCACCGACTGCTGAGCCGCCATACCCTGCTGTATACCGAGATGGTGACCACGGGCGCACTGCTGCACGGTGATGTGCCACGGCATCTGCGGTTCGAGGCCGAGGAGCATCCGGTGGCGTTGCAGCTCGGCGGCAGCGAGCCGTCGGATCTGGCGCAGGCTGCGCGGTTGGGAGCGCAGTGGGGATATGACGAGATCAATCTGAACTGCGGCTGCCCCAGCGAGCGGGTGCAGCGCGGTGCATTTGGCGCCTGCCTGATGAATGAGGCGCCGCTGGTGGCCGATTGCGTGAAGGCCATGGTGGATGTGGTGGACGTGCCTGTCACGGTGAAGCACCGCATCGGCATCGACAAGGACGAGAGCTACGAATTCGTGCGCGACTTCGTGGGCACGGTGGCCGATGCGGGCTGCCGCGTGTTCATCGTGCATGCCCGCAATGCCTGGCTCAAGGGTCTGTCGCCCAAGGAAAACCGCGAGATCCCGCCGCTGCGCTACGAGATCGTGGCCCGGCTCAAGCAGGATTTTCCGCAGCTGACCATTGCCATCAATGGCGGCATCAAGGCCGACGCCACCGTGCAGGAGCTGCTGCAGCAGGTCGATGGCGTGATGGTGGGGCGTGAGGCCTATCACAACCCCTGGTGGCTGGCCTCGTGGGATGCGCTGTACTACGGCGATGCTGGCGTGGAGCACACGCGCGAGTCCATCGAGGAGCAGATGGTGGCCTACATGGAGCGAGAGGCGCGCACGCACGGCACGCACTGGTATTCGATAGCCCGCCATATGTTGGGGTTGCGCAACGGGCTGGCAGGTGCGCGGCGCTGGCGCCAGGTGTGGAGCAACCACCAGTTCAAGCAATTGCCGCCTTCAGAGGTGATGCGGCTTGCGCGCACCAAACCGGCCGAAGCGGCGCTTGCCGCCTAGCGCGCCGCACTGCATTGCAGGAATGCCGGGGGCTGGGCGGCCGCCAGCTTACAACCATCAGTCAAGCTATCACTTAAGCGACAGCATTAGAGGGGTTTTACTACCAATTTTCTTAGCGTGCTGCTGATATATTGCACTGCAACAAATCCAAACAACCCCTTGTATCCATGCTCTATCAGCTCTACGAAATCCAGCGCGCCATGGTCGAGCCCTTTGCCGATTTCGCGCAGGCTGCAGCCAAGCTCTACAGCAACCCCCACTCGCTGCTGAGCCAGGGTCCGATGTCCCAGCGCATGGCCGCCGGGTTCGACCTGTTCTACCGCCTGGGCAAGGATTACGAAAAGCCCGAGTTCAACCTGCGCAGCGTCGATGTCGGCGGCGTGGACGTGACGATCCGCGAGCGGGTCGAAGTGGACAAGCCGTTTTGCGAGCTGCGCCGCTTCAAGCGCTTCTCCGACGACACCGAGACACTGCAGACCATGCTGAGCCAGCCCGTGGTGCTGATCGTGGCGCCGCTGTCGGGCCACTACGCCACGCTGCTGCGCGATACGGTGCAAAGCATGCTGGGCGACCACAAGGTCTACATCACCGACTGGAAGAACGCCCGCCTGGTGCCGCTGGCCGATGGCGAGTTCCACCTCGACGACTACGTGAACTATGTGCAGGAGTTCATCCGCTACCTGCAGGGCAAGTACGGCCAGTGCCATGTGGTCAGCGTCTGCCAGCCAACGGTGCCGGTGCTGGCTGCCGTGTCGCTGATGGCCAGCCGTGGCGAAACGCCTCCGCTGTCCATGACCATGATGGGCGGCCCCATCGATGCGCGCCGCTCGCCGACCTCGGTGAACAACCTGGCGCAGAACCGCAGCTTCGAGTGGTTCGAGAACAATGTGATCTACCGCGTGCCCGAAGGCTATCCGGGCGTGGGTCGCCGCGTCTACCCCGGCTTCCTGCAGTACTCGGGCTTCGTGGCCATGAACCCGGATCGCCACGCCAAGAGCCACTACGACTACTTCAAGGACCTGATCAAGGGTGACGACGCCAGCGCCGAGCACCACCGCAAGTTCTATGACGAGTACAACGCCGTGCTCGACATGGATGCCGACTACTACCTCGAGACCATCGCCACGGTGTTCCAGGACTACAAGCTGGTCCATGGCACCTGGGAAGTGCGTTCGCCCGAGGACAAGGTTGAACTGGTGCGCCCGCAGGACATCAAGGGCAGCGCCCTGCTGACCATCGAAGGCGAGCTGGACGACATCTCCGGCTCCGGCCAGACGCGGGCTGCGCACGATCTGTGCACGGGCATTGCCGCGGATCAGCGCAGGCACCTTGAAGTGCCGGGCGCGGGACACTATGGGATTTTCAGCGGCCGCCGCTGGCGAGAGATCGTCTATCCGCAGGTGCGCGAATTCATCAGCACTCACCAGCCCGAGAGCGCCACCGCCGCCAGCGCTGCAGGCCATGCCAGCAGCCTGAGCGATGACGCACCGACGGCCGCCGAGCAGCCACGCAAGCGTGGCGCCAAGGTGCAGGCAGGCTGATTCCCGAGCAAGCCCGCCACGCCATGTCCTTCACCGCCATGCTCGCCCGCGACGATCTGGCAGCGCGCATAGACGCCGCGCTGCCGCAGACGCAGTGCACGCGTTGCGGCTACCCCGACTGCGCCAGCTACGCCCAGGCCGTGGCCTCGGGCGAGGCTGGCATCAACCAGTGCCCACCGGGCGGCGCTGCGGGCGTGGAGCGGCTGGCCGCATTGACGGGCCGGCCCGTTGTTGCGCTGAGCGCCGAGCACGGCATGGAAGCCCCGCGCACCGTGGCCGTGATCGACGAGGCCTGGTGCATCGGTTGCACCCTGTGCATCAAGGCCTGCCCCACGGATGCCATCCTGGGGGCCAACAAGTTCATGCACACGGTGATCGCAGCCCACTGCACGGGATGCGAACTGTGCATTCCCGTGTGTCCGGTCGATTGCATCGAACTGCACAATGCCAGCGGCCCGGCCACAGGCTGGTCTGCCTGGAGCCCCCAGCAGGCCGAGCATGCGCGCCAGCGCTATGTGCTGCACCGCGAGCGTAAAGTGGAGCGCGAGCGTTTGAGTGCAAGCCGGGCAGCGACGCCTCTTGCGCAGGCAGAGCAGGCAGCAGCCGACGACGCCAGCCCTCAAGCACCCTGCCCCGCACCTCCCGTGGCCGAGAGCAAGCAGGCCACCATCGCCGCCATCCTGGCCCGCGCACGTGCCCAGCGCGCGGGCGGCGGTTCATCGCCGAACGCGTGCCAGTGAAGCCCGCCAGGCGGCAGTCTGCCTTCCACGCCAAGGCTATGCCGCCAGCGCCAGACTCTTGTAGACGCCGCATCCCCAGTACAGCCCGCCATGCTTGCAGACGAAGGAAATCTTGGTCTGCACCTGTTGCGTGGCCGGGTTTCTGAAGTCGTACTCCACCCAGCCTGGGCCGCGCTCGGCCTGGGCAATGATGTCGGCCAGCAGCTGCTCACCCCGCACGCCTGGCAGCTCCTGCACGCGCACGCCCACACGCGCAGGGTTGCCGCCAAAGGCGCGGTAGCTGCCGTCGGCGGCCAGGGCGAAAACGTACATATCGCGGTCATGGAAGGGCTGGCCGGGGTCGTTTACGGCGGCCAGCAGTGCCTCGGTGGCCACTCCGCGCCGCGCCAGGCCCAGGGCCGACTCGACCAGGGCCACGGCCTCCTCCGCCGTGCCCTGCTGCAGCCGAAAGCGCGACACCGCCCCTGACAGCATCTGCGCGCGCTGCTGCAGCGCGCGTGCCTGGTCCAGCGCGTGGCCCACCATCTGCGCGTTGTGCTGGGTGATCTCGTCGATCTGGTGCACGGCGCGGCTGATCTCGGCCAGGCCCGTGCTCTGGCTGCCGGTGGACTGCGACAGCTCTCCCATGTGCTCGGCCACCTGGCGGATGCCTTCGGTCACGCGCTCCATGCCTCGCCCGGCCGTGCGGATCAGTTCGGTGCTGTGCTCCACCTGGGCCAGCGCATCGCCGATCAGGTGGCGGATCTCGCGCGCCGCCTCGGCCGAGCGGCCGGCCAGGGAGCGCACCTCGCTGGCCACCACGGCAAAGCCGCGGCCCTGCTCGCCCGCACGCGCCGCCTCCACGGCAGCGTTCAGCGCCAGGATGTTGGTCTGAAACGCAATGCCGTCGATCACACCGATGATCTCGCGCATGCGGCCGGCGCTGCTTTCAATGGTCTCCACCGACTCCACGGCGCGGCCCATGGCCACCACGCCTTCATCGGCGGCGCCGCGCACGGCGCTGGCCTGGTGATGGACCACGCCCACCACGTCGGCGTTGTGCTGCACGGCGCTGCTGAGCTGCTCCACGCTGACCACGGTCTGGGCCAGGTTGGTGGCCTGCAGTTCGGTGCGATCGGACAGTGCCTGGTGCTCGTTCACCAGTTGTTGCCCGGCCTGCGCCACCAGGGCCGCATTGCTGCGCACATCGGCCACCATGCCCGACAGCGAGGTCACCATGCCGCCCAGCAAGGCCTTGGGCGTCTGGACGTCGCCTGCGCACTCCTGGGAGGCCGCAGCCTCCACGGCCACGCGCTGGCTCAGGTCTCCCTGGGCGATGCCCTGCATGGCCTGCTGCAGCAATTCGCGCTCGCCGATCACCCGCGACCAGAGCCTGTGCATGCCGCCCAGCAGCAACCCGGCCCACAGCAGCAAGGCTGCCCAAACCCAGGGCCCCAGGCCCAGCGAATCGGCCACCAACGCCAGCGCCGGTCCCGCCAATGCCCACACCGTGCATACGAGGAAGCCGGCACCTGGGCCGGATGTATGCTTACGATGCCTGCTTCCATCTTTTTCCATGCCAGCGCCTGCCTGCATAGCTGTCTGCCTCTCTTGTCATTGGTATCTGGAACTCACCGTTTGCGAGGCCCCGCCACACGAGTTGGCATGGCCCCAGTCGAGACCATGCCAGAATAGGTAACAGAATGCAAAAAAGCCAGCGTGCAGACCCGCAGTCCCCTGTGACAACGGCATGCCGAAAGCGCATCAATCCATAATGCGAGCCCATGAATCCCCTGCTCTCCCGACTCCAGCCCTACCCGTTTGAGCGTCTTCGCAAACTGTTCGCCGGGGTCCAGCCACCGGCGGGCGTGCGCCCCATCAGCCTTGGCATCGGAGAGCCCCGCCATGCCACGCCGTCCTTCATCGAACAGGCGCTGAGCGCCGACCTGGGCGGCCTGGCCAAGTACCCGGCCACCGCCGGCGAGCCCGCGCTGCGCGAAGCCTGCGCCCAGTGGGCGCGCCAGCGCTACGGCATTGCGCTGGACGCCGCCGCCCAGGTGCTGCCGGTCAACGGCTCGCGCGAGGCCCTGTTCTCCTTCACCCAGGTCGTGGTGGACGCCAGCCAGGACGGCGCGCGCGTGATCTGCCCCAACCCGTTCTATCAAATCTACGAAGGCGCCACCCTGCTGGCCGGCGCCCAGCCGTACTACGCCCCCAGCGATGCTGCGCGCAATTTCGCGGTGGACTGGGACAGCGTTCGCGCCGACGTGTGGGAAAAGACCCAGCTGATCTTCGTGTGCTCTCCCGGCAACCCCACAGGCGCGGTGATGCCGCTGGCCGAATGGGAAAAGCTGTTTGCGCTGTCCGACCGCCATGGCTTCGTGATTGCCAGCGACGAGTGCTATAGCGAGATCTACTTCGACGGCACGCCTCCGCTGGGCGGACTGGAAGCCGCGCAGCGCCTGGGCCGCACGGACTACAAGAACCTGCTGATGTTCACCAGCCTGTCCAAGCGCAGCAACGTGCCTGGCCTGCGCAGCGGTTTCGTGGCGGGCGATGCGGCCCTGATCAAGGCCTTTTTGCTGTACCGCACCTACCACGGCGGCGCCATGAGCCCCGTGGTGCAGACGGCCAGCATCGCGGCCTGGGCCGACGAGGCCCATGTCGAGGAGAACCGCCGCCTGTACCGCGAAAAGTTCAACCAGGTCACCCCCGTGCTGGCGCGCGTGATGGATGTGCGCCTGCCCGATGCCAGCTTCTACCTGTGGGCCGGCATTCCCGAATCGCTGGGCCTGGACGACGCCGACTTTGCACGCGAGCTGTATGCCGCCACCAGCGTGACCGTGCTGCCCGGCAGCTACCTGGCGCGCGAGGCCAATGGCCGCAACCCCGGCGCCGGGCGCGTGCGCATGGCCCTGGTGGCCGAGACCGCCGAATGCCTGGAGGCGGCCCAGCGCATTGCACAATTCATAGAATCACGCCAGCGCTGAGCCACGCCTGGCCACCCCTTTCCTCACAAACCCTTTGATCACCAAAGCCATATGACGCAACAGCTGCAATCCATCATCGACACCGCCTGGGACAACCGTGCCAGCCTCTCCCCCGCTGCCGCGCCCAAGGAAGTGACCGAGGCCGTGGACCACGTGATCGAAGCCCTGAACAACGGCCAGCTGCGCGTGGCCACGCGCGAAGGCGTGGGCCAGTGGACCGTGCACCAGTGGATCAAGAAGGCCGTGCTGCTGTCCTTCCGCCTCAAGGACAACGTGCTGATGCAGTCCGGCGACCTGAACTTCTTCGACAAGGTGCCCACCAAGTTCGCCGGCATGACCGAAGCCGAGATCGCCGCCACCGGGGTGCGCGTCGTGCCTCCGGCCGTGGCCCGCCGTGGCAGCTTCGTGGCCAAGGGCGCGATCCTGATGCCTTCCTACGTGAACATCGGCGCCTATGTGGACGAAGGCACCATGGTTGACACCTGGGCCACCGTGGGCTCCTGCGCCCAGGTCGGCAAGAACGTGCACCTGTCCGGCGGCGTGGGCCTGGGCGGCGTGCTGGAGCCGCTGCAGGCCAACCCGACCATCATCGAGGACAACTGCTTCATCGGCGCGCGTTCCGAAATCGTCGAAGGCGTGATCGTGGAAGAGAACTCGGTGATCTCCATGGGCGTGTACATCGGCCAGTCCACCCCCATCTATGACCGTGCGACCGGCGAGACCAGCTACGGCCGCGTGCCCGCCGGCTCGGTGGTGGTGTCGGGGAACCTGCCCAAGGACAACGGCCGCTACAGCATGTACGCCGCCATCATCGTCAAGAAGGTCGATGCCAAGACACGCTCCACCACGAGCCTGAACGACCTGCTGCGCGATTGACCTGCATCCGGACCGCGCCAAAGGCGTGGTTGCGGCGCCAAAACATCCCCTGTTCAGGGGATGGACCAAGGCATACTCTCGAGGGCGTCCCCGGCCACCAGGCAGCGGACGCCCGTTTCACGTCAAAAGCGCGTGACAACGATCCAAGAACAGCGACAGCACACGAATTTGGGGGAACACATGGGCACGATGGAGAGGATTTTGCGCCTGATGGGCGAGAAGCAGGCGTCCGACGTCTACCTGGCGGTCAACGCGCCGGCGCTGATCAAGATCAACGGCGAATGCGTCCCCATCAACAACCAGCTGCTGCCGCCCGATGCGCCGCGCAGCCTGCTGGCCGAGATCGTGCCGGCCGAGCGCCTGCAGGAGCTGGACGAGACGGGCGAGCTCAACATGGGCGTGCCGCTGCGCGGCGTGGGGCGTTTCCGCGTCAGCGCCATGCACCAGCGCGGCAGCTGCGCCGTGGTGATCCGCTTCATCGCCCAGCACATCCCGCCCATGGACACGCTGAACCTGCCGCCCGTGCTGGGCGAGCTGATCATGCAAAAGCGCGGCCTGCTGCTGGTCGTGGGCTCCACGGGCTCGGGCAAGAGCACGACGCTGGCCTCGATGATCGACGCGCGCAATGAAAAGCTCACGGGCCACATCCTCACCATCGAGGACCCCATCGAATACCAGTTCCGCAACAAGCGCTCCATCGTCAACCAGCGCGAAGTGGGATCCGACACGGCATCGCTGCAGGTTGCGCTCAAGAATGCGCTGCGCCAGGCGCCCGACGTGATCCTGATCGGCGAGATCCGCGACCGCGAGACCATGTCCTCGGCCATGGGCTTTGCGCAGTCGGGCCATTTGTGCCTTGCCACGCTGCACGCCAACAACAGCTACCACGCGCTCAACCGCATCCTGTCCTTCTTCCCCGAGGAAATCCGGCCGACCATGCTGGGCGAGCTGTCGGCAGCGCTCAAGGGCGTGATCTCCCAGCGCCTGGTGCGCACCGTGGATGGCGGCCGCATGCCGGCCGTCGAGGTGATGCTCAACACCAAGCTGATCGCCGACCTGATCGAGCGCGGCAACTTCTCGGGCGTCAAGGAGGCCATGGAGAAATCCATGGCCGAAGGCTCGCAGACCTTTGAAGAGGCGCTGGCCCAGCTGATCCGCTCGGGCCGCATCGACCGCGCCGAGGGACTGGCCTTTGCCGACTCGCCCACCAACCTGATGTGGCGCCTGGAAAACGACGTGGTCAAGGCCGGCCATGCCGCGCCGTCCAGCCAGTTCGCCGAACTGGCCACGCCCGGCGAGGACGACATGCCCTCGTTCACCGAAATCATGCTGGAAGTCAAGCCGAACTGAACGGCCGGGCCTGCAGCGTTCACAATGTCGGAGCACGCTGGCGCCAGCCAGCCCTCCGACTTTTTTGTTTTTTGACCTTCCCACCATGTCCCGCACCTTGCAACTGACCGAGCAGCTGATCAGCCTGCCCTCCGTCACTCCCGAAGACGCCGGCTGCCTTGAACTCCTGGCCGATGCCCTGCTGCCCATGGGCTTTGCCTGCGAGCGCATCGATAGCGGCCCAGACAGCTTTCGCGTGCGCAATCTCTGGGCCAGGCGCTCCGGCGCAGGCACCGACCGGCCCGTGCTGGTCTTTGCCGGCCATACCGACGTGGTGCCCACCGGCCCGCTGGAGCAGTGGAGCAGCCCGCCCTTCGTGCCCACGCACCGCGACGGCAAGCTGTACGGCCGCGGCGCCAGCGACATGAAGACCTCCATCGCCGCCTTTGTCGTGGCACTGGAGGAGTTCCTGGCCGAGACGCCAACTCCCTCCTTCGACATTGCCCTGCTGCTGACCAGCGACGAGGAAGGCCCTTCGGTGGACGGCACCAAGGTCGTGGTCGAGCTGCTGCGCGAGCGCGGCGAGCGCCTGGACTGGTGCATCGTGGGCGAGCCCACCTCCGTGGACCGCACGGGCGACATGATCAAGAACGGCCGCCGGGGCACCATGAGCGGACGCCTCACCGTCAAGGGCATCCAGGGCCACATCGCCTACCCGCAGCTGGCGCGCAACCCCATCCACCAGGCCCTGCCGGCCCTGGCCGAACTGGCCGCCACGCGATGGGACGAGGGCAACGCCTTCTTCCCGCCCACCAGCTGGCAGATCAGCAACATGCATGGCGGCACGGGCGCATCCAACGTCATCCCCGGCCATGTGACCATCGACTTCAACTTCCGTTTCTGCACCGAGTCCACGGCCGAATCGCTGCAGCAGCGCGTGCACGCCGTGCTGGACCGCCATGGACTGGAGTACGAGCTGGCCTGGACCATCGGCGGCCAGCCCTTCCTGACCACGCCGGGCACGCTGGTGAATGCCGTGCAGGCGGCCATCCGCGCCGAGACCGGCCTGGAGACCGAGCTGTCCACCACGGGCGGCACCAGCGACGGCCGCTTCATCGCCCAGATCTGCAGCCAGGTCGTGGAAGTGGGCCCGCCCAACGCCAGCATCCACAAGATCGACGAGCACATCGTGGTGGCCGACATCGAGCCCCTCAAGAACATTTACCGCCGCACGCTCCAGGAGCTGCAGCGCCAGCAGGCCGCCTGAACGCGCGCCCAAGGAGCCGACGATGACATCCGCCCCCACCCCTGCCAAATTTCCCGCCATCTCGGGCAGCACCATCGCCGACCTCGTGGCCTCGGGCGCCGCAGCGCTCACGGCGGCCGGCGTGGCCTTTGGCCACGGCACGGCCACGGCCGAAGACGAATCGGCCTGGCTCACGCTCTGGAAGCTGGGCCTGCCACTGGACAGCGAACTGGCGCCGGGCGCGCCCGAGTCCCTGGCCAGCCAGCCGGTGAGCGCCGAGCAGCAGGCCGAAGTGGCCGAGCTGTTCGCAGAGCGCATCCGCACACGCAAGCCCGCCGCCTACCTCACGCGCGAGGCCTGGCTGCAGGGCGTGCCCTTCTACGTGGACGAGCGCGCCATCGTGCCGCGCAGCTTCATTGCCGAACTGCTGGCCGACGGCAGCATCGACGGCTGGCTGTCCGACCGCACGCGCCGCGTGCTGGACCTGTGCACGGGCAACGGCAGCCTGGCCTGCCTGGCGGCCATGGCCTGGCCCGAGGTCGAGGTCACGGGCGCCGACATCTCGGCCGACGCGCTGGCCGTGGCCCGCATCAACGTGGACCGCCATGAGCTCGCCGAGCGCGTGCAACTGCTGGAGAGCGACGGCCTGGCCGCCCTGCCCGGCCCCTGGGACCTGGTGCTGTGCAACCCGCCCTATGTGAATGCCGACAGCATGTCGCGTCTGCCTGCCGAATACCAGGCCGAGCCCGAGCTGGCGCTGGCCGGTGGTGCCGACGGCATGGACTTCATCCGCCGCCTGCTGCAGGACCTGCCCTCGCGCCTGGCCAAGGAAGGCGTGGTCGTGCTGGAAATCGGCAATGAAAAGGACTTCTTCGAAGCCGCCTTCCCCGACCTGCCCGTGTTCTGGCTGGACACCAGCTCGGGCGACGAGCAGGTGCTGCTGATCACCCAGGAGGCACTGCGCGCCTGGACCGAAGGCGATATCGAGGCCCTGCGCCCCACCTACCGCCCCCTGGGCTGAGATGGACCTGCGGGCGCTGCGCTACTTCATCGCCGTGCTGGAGGCTGGCAGCCTCTCGCGCGCCGCGCACTCGCTGTACGTGGCCCAGCCCGCGCTCACGGCGCAGATCAAGAAGCTGGAAGGCGAGCTGGGTGCGCAACTGCTGGAGCGCAGCCACGCCGGCGTGACCCCCACCCCGGCCGGCGCCCAGCTATACGAGGACGCCCGCCGCCTGCTGTCCGACGCCGATGCCATGCGCGAGCGCATACAGCGCCTGCCCCAGGGCCCCGAAGGCTCGGTCACCATCGCCCTGCCTTTTTTGCTGACCAGCCTGCTGGCAGGCCCCCTGATTGCCAGCCTGCGCCACAGCCACCCGCGCATACGCATCTTCGTGCTCGACGACCTGAGCCTGATGGTGCAAAAGGCCATGCTGGACCGGCGCGCCGACTTGGCCATTCTTGTGGACACGGCCAGCCTGCATGACCTGCAGGTGCAGCCCATGGCCGAGGAATCCATCTACGTCTGCGGCCAGGATGGCGATGGCAGCGTGGCCCCGCTGCTGCGCCCGGCGCCGGACGGCGGCCTGCCGCACATGGACTTTGCCCATGCCTGCCAGCTGCCGCTGGTGCTGCAATCGCGCCGCTTTTCCATCCGCCAGACCGTGGAGGCCGCCGCCGATGCGCGGGAGCTGCGGTTGAACATCGTCCACGAACACGATTCCGCGCGCGTCATCCGCTCGCTCTACCACTGCGGCGCGGGCTTCACCTTCACGCCCGCCTGCTCGCTGAGCGATGCGCCCGCCTGGCTGCGCGAGGGCGCCAAGGCGGCGCCCACGGGCCTCCAGCCTGGCTGGATCGTGGCCCAGGTCGCGGCGCCCGCGCTGCTGCGCCGCTACTTCCTGGCCGTGCAGGCCAACCGCGGCGGTGACCCGGCACTGCAGGTGGTCCGGCAGGCACTGCTGGACCAGGCCCGGCAACTGATCACGGCGGGCCTCTGGCAGGCGCGCTGGCAGCATCCGCAGCAGATGTGATGCAGCAGCCCAGCGCAGCAGCCCGATGGTCATCAGCAAAAACGGCAAGGGTTGGTCTGGACATCAATTTTTCTGATGCAACTGAATCACTAATCGGTATTTCCCCGGCCCGGTCCTCTTCTGCAACAGTGCATGGCACGCCGCGCAAAACGCGCGGCTTCAGCCAAGGAATGCCATGCACGAGACATCCCGGCCCACCGCAGGCCACCCCCATTCCCTCCCCATACCCAATGTCGGCGAACTCGTCGCACGCAGCTGCAGGGCCCATGCCGAGCAACCTGCGGTGACCAGCGCCACGCGCAGCATCAGCTACGCAGAGCTTGAGCAGCGCTCCAACCGCC
The DNA here is from genome assembly GCF_055797465.1 of Delftia sp. PX-1. Classification (NCBI taxonomy): domain Bacteria; kingdom Pseudomonadati; phylum Pseudomonadota; class Betaproteobacteria; order Burkholderiales; family Comamonadaceae; genus Delftia; species Delftia sp. PX-1. Next base: position 3,683,297 of record NZ_CP184763.1, on the reverse strand, counting down.
TGGCGAACGCCCTGCTTGCCCAGGGGCTGGCCCGCGGCGACCGCGTGGGCATCTACCTGCCCAATTGCGTGGAAATCGTGGAGATCGAGATCGCCTGCTACAAGGCCGGGCTCATCAAGGCGCCCTTCAACGCACGCCTGTCTCCACGCGAAGTAGGCGATATCGCGGCCAACAGCGATGCTTCCATCATCGTGACCACGGCCGCGCGCGCCGAGGCCTTCAAGCCGCACCTGCAGTCTGCCGACGTGCGCCTGCTGCTGCTGGACGGCCCTGCCGACAGCAACTACGAAGCGCTGCTCGCCCGCGCCAGCGACCGCTTCCAGCCCGTGGACGTGCACGAGCACGAGGTGGCCGTGCTGCACTACACCTCGGGCTCGTCGGGCGTGCTCAAGGCCGCCATGCAGACCTTCGGCAACCGCCTGGCCCAGCTGCGCAAATTCCTGATGCGCGGCGAGGGCATGCAGGCCGGCCATGTGCTGGGACTGGTGGGGCCGGTCACCCACGCCTCGGGCATGCAGATGGTGCCGGCGCTGTGCACGGGCGCCACCATCCACCTGTTCTCGGGCTTCGAGCCGGGCGCCTTCATGGCCGAGATGCAGGCGCGGCGCGTCACCCATACCTTCATGGTGCCCACCATGATCAACATGCTGCTGGCCGAGATCGGCGGCCGCTACCGCCCGCTGCCCGACCTGCAACGCCTGGGCTACGGCGCAGCGCCCATGGCGCCCGCGCGCATCCTGCAGGCCATGGACGTGTTCGGCCCCATCCTGTCCCAGGGCTACGGCGCGGGCGAGACCACCTCCGGCGTCTGCGGCCTGACGGTGCAGGACCACCTGCAGGCGCGCGCGTCGCGGCCCGAGCGGCTGGCATCCTGCGGCCGGCCCTTCCTGGAATCCCTGGTGGAGGTGGTGGACGACGAAGGCCGCCGCGTGCCCGAGGGCGAGATCGGCGAGATCGTGGTCAGCGGCGCCGATGTCTTCGCAGGCTACTGGCGCGCGCCCGAGCTGACGGCCGAGGTGCTCAAAAACGGCCGCTACCACACGGGCGACCTGGCCCGCATGGACGAGCAGGGCTTTGTCTACATCGTGGACCGCAAGAAGGACATGGTCATCAGCGGCGGCTTCAACGTCTATCCGTCCGAGGTGGAGTCCGTGCTCTACGAACACGCCTCGGTGGCCGATGCCTGCGTGTTCGCCATCCCCGACGACAAATGGGGCGAGGCCGTGGCCGCCCACATCGTGCTCAAGCCCGGCCTGGCCGGCGACAGTGCCGCGCTGGACCGCTTCTGCGCCGAGCGCCTGGGCGGCTTCAAGCGCCCGCGCCACATCGAATTCGTGCAGCAACTGCCCAAGAACCCCAACGGCAAGGTCATGCGCCGCGCCGTGCAGGCGCCCTACTGGGCCAACCACGCCCGCAAGGTGAACTGAGATGAACGCCAAAGACACACTCCCCACCGCCAACGCTGCCCTGCTGGAAATGCCCTTTGAAGGCTCCGAGCGCGCAGCCGGCCTGATCGACGCGCTCAACGCCTTCATCCACGGCGAACTGGCCGACCTCGCCCGCGCGCATGGTGTGGACCATGAAAACAGCGCCTCCACCGATTTGCTGCGCCAGGTCTGGAAGCTGTCGCATGCGCGCGGCTTCTACGGCATGACCCTGCCCGAGGCCATGGGCGGCGCCGGCCTGTCCGTGCTCGACCAGGTGCTGGTCAAGGAGGCCATCTACGCCACGGGATCGCCCTTCGCGCCCCATGTGCTGGGCGAACTCAGCGGCCCGCCGCGCATAGGCGCGCTGATCCGCAAGGCCACGCCCTTGCAGATGGAGCAGTTCATCCTGCCCGTGGCACGCGCCGAAAAGTCCATCTGCTTTGCGCTGACCGAGGCGGCGGCCGGCTCGGACGCGGGCGCGCTGGAGACGCGCGCCGTGCTGGAAGGCGACCATTACATGCTCCACGGCCGCAAGCGCTTCATCTCGGGCTCGCCGTTTGCCGACTTCGCCGTGCTCATGGCCTCGACCGCGCCCGAGGGCAGCCCGCAGCGCGAGATCAGCGCCTTCTTCGTGGACCTGCATGCACCGGGTGTGCAGGTGGTCAGCGGCTACAAGACCATGGCCGGTCAATCGAGCACGGGAGACATCGTGCTCGACGGCTGCCGCGTGCCCGCTGCCCAGTTGATCGGCGAGCCGGGCCGGGGCCTGGCCCTGGCGCTGGGCCGCATCACCGTCAACCGCCTGCTGCACTGCCCGGCCATGATGGGGCTGGCGCAGGTGGCGCTGCGCGATGCGCGTGACTATGCGCTGGGGCGCCAGCAATTCGGCCGCAGCATTGCCCAGTTCCAGTCCATACAGCACATGCTGGCCGACATGGCCACCGAATGGATGGCCGCGCGCGCGCTGATGGTGCAGACGGCCCGCGCCATAGACGCCAGCATCGACGCGCGCGCCCAGGCCTCGATGAGCAAGCTGTTCTGCTCGGAGACGGCGTTTCGCATCGCCGACCGCGCCGTGCAGATCCATGGCGGCGAAGGCATCGTCCAGGGCCGGCGCGTGGAATTCCTGTTCCGCATGCTGCGCATGTACCGCGTGCTCACGGGCACCAGCGAGATACAGCGCAACACCATCGCCAAGGAGCTGCTGGAGCGGGCCGGCGCCTGAGGCTGGCCGGCAGCCCCAGCACTCCCCCAGCAAACAGAAAAGACAAAAGACCAGGAGACAAAGCCATGCCACACATCACCAGCAGCGGCCAGGACCGCCGCCAATTCCTGCGGGCTGCAGGCGCCGCATCGCTTGCGGCAGGCCTGCCCTGGGCCGCCACAGCCTCAGCGCACGACAGCGCCTGGCCCACGCGCCCCATCAAATGGGTGGTGCCCTACCTGGCCGGCACCAGCCCCGACACGGCCGCGCGCATCGTGGCCGAGGCGCTGTCGGCCCAGCTGGGCCAGCCCGTGGTGATAGACAACCGCGCCGGCGCGGGCGGCAACATCGGCGCCCGCCAGGTGGCCAAGGCGCCGGCGGACGGCTACACCCTGCTGTACTCGGGCTCGCCCATGGCCGCCGCCATGCGCATGTACAAAAGCCCGGGCTACGACGTGTTCAAGGACTTCCGCCATGTGCTGGGCATGTCGCGCTCGGACATCCTGGTCGTCGTGCATGCCGACTCCGGCATGCGCACGCTGGATGACCTGGCCGCCCGCGCCAAGGCCAGGCCGGGCGCGCTGGACTATGCCTCGGGCGGCGTGGGCACGCCATCGCACCTGGGCGTGGAGATGCTGGCCTCCAGCATGGGCCTGCAGGTCAACCATGTGCCCTACAAGGGCGCGTCCGAGCTGGTCAATGCCGTGCTGGGCCAGCAGGTGGCCTTCGGCGCCCCGCTGTTTTCCGTGGCCTATCCCCAGGTGCTGGCGGGCAGGCTGGTGCCGCTGGCCATTGCCGGCCCCCAGCGCAACGCCAAGTTGCCCCAGGTGCAGACCCTGGCCGAGCTGGGCGTGCCCGACGTCAACCTCACGTCCTGGGGCGGTGTGTCCGTGCCGGCCGCCACGCCCGATGCCATCGTCCAGCGGCTGCGCACGGCGCTGGAGGAGGTGCTCAGGCAGCCCAAGGTCATCGCCTTGCTGGAGCAGGAAGGCGGCAAGGTCGCCATCACCAGCGCCGAAGCCTATGCCAAGGGCTTCGAGCGCGAGATCCAGTTCACCCAGTCCATGATGCAGCGCGTGGGCATACAGCCCATCTAGGGCCTGGTACCAGGGCTTTGCACCGTGGCCGGGCACGGGCATGGCGGGCGGCAATCCTGCCCTGGCGCAATCGCTGGGATAATCCTGCCCATTCATGATCAGCCTTCGCAACATTACCCTGCGCCGCGGTACCCGCGTGCTGCTGGACAGCACCTCCGTCTCCATCAACCCCGGTGAAAAAGTCGGCCTTGTCGGACGCAATGGCGCCGGCAAGTCCAGCCTGTTCGCCCTGCTCAACGGCAGCCTGGCCGAGGATGGCGGAGAGTTCTCCATCCCCTCGCAATGGCGCCTGGGCCAGGTCGCGCAGAACATGCCCGAGACCTCGGAGACGGCCACCCAATTCGTGCTGGACGGCGACACCCGCCTGAGCGAGCTCAACGCCCAGCTCGCGGCCGCCGAGGCCAGCGAGGACGGCATGGCCATCGCCCACGCCCACGTGGACCTGGCCGATGCCGGCGCGCACGACGCCGTGCCGCGCGCACAGGCCCTGATCCTGGGCCTGGGCTTCAAGGTCTCCGAGCTGGAGCACCCCGTCAACAGCTTCTCGGGCGGCTGGCGCATGCGCCTGCAGCTGGCGCGCGCGCTGATGTGCCCCTCCGACCTGCTGCTGCTGGACGAGCCCACCAACCACTTGGACCTGGACGCCCTGGTCTGGCTGGAAGCCTGGCTCAAGCGCTACCCCGGCACCCTGGTCGTGATCAGCCATGACCGCGAATTCCTGGACGCCATCACCAACACCACGCTGCACATCGAAAACGCGCAGGTCACGCGCTATGGCGGCAACTACAGCAAGTTCGAGGAACTGCGCGCCCAGCAGATGCTGCTGCAGCAGGCTTCGTTCGAGCGCCAGCAGGAAAAGATCGCCCACCTGCAAAAATTCATCGACCGCTTCAAGGCCAAGGCCTCCAAGGCCAAGCAGGCGCAAAGCCGCGTCAAGCAGATCGAGCGCATGGAAAAGGTCGCGCCCATGCTGGCCAGCGCCGATTTCACCTTCGAGTTCAAGCCGCCCGCCAACCTGCCCAACCCCATGCTGGCGATCACGGACGCCGCATTCGGCTACCTGGACGACGAAGGCCAGGCGACCACCATCCTGCGCGGCGTCAACCGCTCGGTGCTGGCGGGCCAGCGCATCGGCATCCTGGGTGCCAACGGCCAGGGCAAGTCCACCCTGGTCAAGACCATCGCGCGCGAGATGAAGGCCCTGGCCGGCACCGTGACCGAAGGCAAGGGCCTGAACATCGGCTACTTCGCCCAGCAGGAACTGGACGTGCTGCGCCCCGGCGAAAACCCGATGGAGCACATGATCCGCCTGGCACGGGACACCGGCGCCACCGGCCCGCAGGCGCGCGAGCAGGACCTGCGCAGCTACCTGGGTACGTTCAACTTCAGCGGCGACATGGTCAAGCAGGCCGTGGGCAGCATGAGCGGCGGCGAGAAGGCGCGCCTGGTGCTGGCCATGATCGTCTGGCAGCGCCCCAACCTGCTGCTGCTGGACGAGCCCACCAACCACCTGGACCTGGCCACGCGCGAGGCCCTGGCCATGGCCATCAACGACTTCGACGGCACCGTCATGCTGGTCAGCCACGACCGCGCCCTGCTGCGCTCGGTCTGCGAGGACTTCTGGCTGGTCGGCCGTGGCGTGGTCGGCCCCTTCGACGGCGATCTGGACGACTACCAGCGCTACCTGCTGGAAGAATCCCGCCGCCTGCGCGAGGAAGCCCGCAAGGCCGAACAGGCGGCTGCGGCCACCAGCAAGGCGGCAGCGCAGGTGGAGCCCGCAGCAGGTGCAGCAGCTGCAGCACCTGCAGTGCAGGCCCCCGTGGCTGCTGCGCTGGCCCCGGCCCCCGCTGCCCCATCCACGCCGCCGGCCGCCAGCGCCGGAGACCAGCGCGAGCAACGGCGCCTGGCCGCCCTGGCCCGCCAGCAGATGGCCGAGAAGACCCGGCCGTTCAAGAAGGAACTGGAACAGCTGGACAAGCGCCTGCCCCAGCTGCAGGCCGAACGCACGCGGCTGGAGGGCCTGCTGAGCCAGCCCATCTCGCCCGCCGAGATGGCCGAAGCAGGCCGCAGCCTCAAGGCCTGCAACGACGAGATCGACAGCCTGGAGGAACGCTGGCTGGAACTGAGCGAGCAGATCGAGCAGCTGTCGGCCGCGATGTCCGACTGATTCCAGTCGTTCCCGAAAATCAGGCGGCCCCATGGGTGCGAGGCCCTTGCTCGCACCCATGACCGTCTGCCACCAGCGTCGTCCCGCGTGAAGACGGCGCTCCACTTCGGCTCCACCCAATTGCGCCCCCGAGGCCCCGCCCTCCCCCCCACTCCCCTCACGCCCCCGCACTCCCCCGCAGCCAGCGGAACGCATGGATCGTTCGGTTCAGGGTTTCCCCTGAATGAAAGATTTCATTCCTAAAAAATAATGAATGAAATAGACCATTCACTTTCATTCATTCATGGAATTCCACCCCCATCCCGCCGTACAGGAACTGCTGCGCGCCAGCGTCGATGGCTCGCCCGCCGTCGCCCGGGTCGGCCGCTGGATGGCCGCGCATCCGGTCCTGGCCGTCACGCTGAGCGCCGAGGAAGTGGCCAATGCCTGCGGAGGCTCCCTGGCTGCCGTCAACCGCTTCGCCAAGCACGCCGGCTACGAAGGCTTTGCCGATCTGCGCCTGCACCTGGGCCGCCAGCTGCAACAGGCCCTGGAGCCCGTGAACAAGCTGCGCGCGGCGCACGAGCCTGCCGCAAGCGCCGTGGGAGCGCAGGCCTTCGAGCACACGCAGCGCAATCTGCAGGCGGCCGCACAGGCCTGCGACCCCGGCCTGCTCGATCAACTGGCCCAGCGCATCTGCCGCGCGCGGCGCGTCCTGTTCATGGGCTTTGGCAGCTCCCACCATGTGGCAGCCTTTGGCGCCGACGCGCTGCAGCCTTATCTGCCCCAGGTGCTGGAAGTGGCCTGCGCAGGCGGCACGGAGCAAGCCGTCAGGCGCATGACGGGGCTGACGGAGCAGGACGTGCTGATCGCGATCTCGCTGCCGCGCTACTCACGCGAAGCGGTGGAGCTGACGGCGCATGCGCGCCAGCGGGGCGCCCTGACCATCGCCATCACCGACGAGGCCACCAGCCCGCTGGCCGGCCAGGCCGACTACGTGCTGCTGGCACCCGCCGCCCACCCTCTGCTGCCATCGTCGGTGCTGGCGGCCATGGCCATGGTCGAAGCGCTGGCCACCCAGGTCATCCGCGCCACGCCCCAGGCCGTGCGCAGCCTGGTCGAACTGTCCGAGTCGGTGCTTCCCTACCTGATACCGGACAGCAGCCCCGCTTCACCTGCGGCGAGCAAGCCGCAACCCCAGGCCCCCCATCCCGCCGCAAAGGACTCCGCATGAATGCCCCTGCCCGTTTCCGCTTTCTTTTCGCCTCGATGGCCGCCGCGGCCACGCTCGCTGCCGCGCCGGCCTACGCAGGCAAGACACTGGATGGCATCAAGCAGCGCGGCGCCGTGGCCTGCGGTGTGCACACGGGGCGCGCAGGCTTTGCGCTGGCCGACGGCAGCGGCAACTGGTCCGGGCTGGACGTGGATTTCTGCCGCGCCGTGGCGGCCGCCACCCTGGGCGACGCCGGCAAGGTCAAGTTCATTCCCACCAGCGGCCAGACACGCATCACGGCGCTGCAGTCCGGCGAGATCGATCTGCTGGCACGCAACACCACCTGGACCTTCACGCGCGACAACGGCCTGGGCCTGATGTGGGCGGGCATCAATTTCCACGACGGCCAGGGCTTCATGGCCAGGAAGAAACCCGGCCTGAACAGCGTCAAGCAGCTCTCTGGCGCCACCATCTGCGTGATCAGCGGATCCACCACGGAAAAGACCCTGTCGGAGTACTTTCGCGCCCACAAGCTCAACTACAAGGCGGTGGTGTTCGACAACCCCGAAGCGGCCCTGCAGGCCTTCAGCAGCGGGCGCTGCCAGGCCTATACCGGCGACCTCGGCGCCCTGGCCGTGCTGCGCGGCAAGGAACTGGCCAACCCCGACGACTACGTGATCCTGCCCGAAGTCATCTCCAAGGAGCCGGCCGGCCCGGCCGTGCGCCGCGGTGACGACGAATGGTTCGCCGTCGTGCGCTGGACACTCAACGCCATGATCGAGGCCGAGGAGCTGGGCATCACCCAGGCCAATGCCGACGAGCTCAAGACCCGCTCCGACAGTATCCAGGTCAAGCGTTTCCTGGGCCAGAGCGACGACCTGGGCAAGCAGCTGGGGCTGGACAGGGAATGGGCGCTGCGCATCGTCAAGGCCGTGGGCAACTATGGCGAGAGCTATGAACGCAACCTGGGCGCCAGGTCCGGATTGAACGTGCCGCGCGGCAAGAACGCGCTGTTCACCAAGGGCGGCCTGATGATGTCGCCGCCGATGAACTGACGCGCCGAAGGCACCCTGCCATGAATGCCGCGAACGCTGTGGATGCTGCGAAAGCCGTGAATGCCATCGACGCCGGGGCACGACAGCCGCCGGCCCCCACCCGGCCACGCTGGGGCCGGCTGACCTTGCAGCTCGCCATCGGCTGGCTGCTGATATTGCTGCTGGGCTGGCTGGCGCACAACGCCAGCAGCAACATGGCCGCGCGCGGCATTGCCGGGGGCTTCGGCTTTCTGGAGCAGACGGCCGGCTTTTCCATCTCCGAAGGGCTGCTGCCCTACGAGCCCGGCGACAGCTACCTGCGTGCGGTCGCGGCCGGCGTGGCCAACACGGTTCGCGCCGCCGTGCCCGCGCTCGTGCTGGCCACCGTGCTGGGCCTGCTGCTGGGCGTGGCCGCCGTGGCAAGGCATCCGCTGCTGCGCGGCGCCGTGCGCCTCTATGTCGATGTGGCGCGCAACATCCCGCTGCTGGTGCAGGTGCTGCTGTGGTATTTCGCGCTGACTTCGCTGCTGCCCGATGTGGACCACCCTCTGGCCATCGGCCCCCTGGGCTTTCTGAGCAAGGCGGGGCTGGCCCTGCCCGGCCCGGTGTACGACAGCGCGGTGGGCTGGCACTGGAGTTCTCCGCAACCGGGCATGTTCGGCATCGACGGAGGACTGGCGCTGACGCCTGAATTCCTGGCCCTGGTGGGAGCCCTGGGCCTGTATGCCGCCGCCTATTGCGCTGAAATCGTGCGCGCCGGTCTGCAGGCCGTGCCGCGCGGGCAATGGAATGCTGCCTCGGCCCTGGGCATGCGCCGCGGCCAGCAGCTGCGCCTGGTCGTGCTGCCGCAGGCCCTGCGGGTGATCATTCCCCCCTATACCAACCTGGCGCTCAGCACCATCAAGAACTCCTCGCTGGCCGTGGCCATCGGCTACCCCGACGTGGTGATGGTCGCCAACACCGCCATGAGCCAGACCGGCCAGGCCATCGAATGCGTGACCATCATCGCGGTGGTCTACCTGGCCATCAACCTGCTGACCTCGCTGGCATTGAATGCCTTCAACCAGCGCAGTGCCTTCATCACACGCTAGCCGGGAAAGACCTGCCCATGAGTGCCGTACTCCGCGCACCGGCCCTGCCGGTGGCCCCGCCCCGGGTTCCGCTGGCGCAGCGCCTGCGCGCCAGCCTGTTTCCGGATGCGCTCTCCGGGCTCATCACCGCCACGCTGCTGCTGGCCGCGCTGTGGGCGGGCTGGAAGCTGCTGGCCTGGGGCATGCTCCACGCCGAAACCGCAGCCGACCCCGACACATGCCGCGCTGCGGCCGGCGCCTGCTGGGGCGTGGTGCGCGAGAAATACCGCCTGGTATTCCTGGGCCGCTATCCCGTGGCCGAACAGTGGCGCCCCGTCGCCGCCAGCCTTTGGCTGCTGGGCAGCGTGGGCGTGGCGGCGCTGCCGCGCTTCTTCGGCCGCGCCGGCATGGCAATGCTGCTGGCCGGGTTGACCGGCTTTGGCGTGCTGATGGCCGGCGGTGTGGCCGGCCTGGCACCCGTGCCCAGCGATCTGTGGGGCGGCCTGCCGCTGACCCTGTTCCTTGCCGTGATCGCCTGCCTGGCCGGTGTCCCGCTGGGCATCCTGCTGGCACTGGGCCGGCGCTCCAGCCTGCCCTTGATCCGCATCCTGTGCACGGGCTTCATCGAGGCCGTGCGCGGCGTACCCCTGATCACGCTGCTGTTCTTCGGGGCCTTCGTGCTGCCCATGCTGGTGCCCGCGCAATGGCGGGTGGACCCCATGGTCCGCATCGCCGTCTGCCTGGCGGCCTTCAGCGCGGCCTATCTTGCCGAGGTGTTTCGCGGCGGGCTGCAGGCCGTGCCCCAAGGCCAGGTCATGGCGGCCCAGGCCATGGGCTTCACCAGAGTGCAGGTGCTGCGCCACGTGGTCCTGCCGCAGGCGCTGCGCGTGACCATCGCGCCCACGGTGAGCAACTTCATCGGCGCGGTGAAGGACACCTCCCTGGTGGCGATCGTGAACATCTACGACATCACTGGCTCCCTGAAGATGGCCATGAGCGACCCCCACTGGATTGCGTACTTCGTGGAGATGTACATGGTGGTCTGTGCCGTCTACCTGCTCATCGGCCTGGGCATCGCCCGCTATGGCCGCTTCCTGGAATCGCGCTACGCACTCCAATGAACATGTCCCAGAACTCCCGAAATTTTTCCATTGCCGTGCACGGCGGAGCAGGCACCGTCATCCAGGGCCAGGCCGACGAGGCCCCCTACCACGCCGCGCTGGCCCAGGCGCTGGAGGCGGGCGCCGCCCTGCTGCGGCGCGGCGCCAGCGCGCTGGACGCCGTCCAGGCCGCGTGCCAGTCCCTGGAAGACTGCCCGCTGTTCAATGCCGGGCGCGGCTCCGTCTACACGCGCGACGCGCGCCACGAGATGGACGCCGGCCTGATGGACGGCAGCAACCTGCGGGCCGGCGCAGTCGCCTCCGTCAGCCAGGTGCGCAATCCGATTGCGCTGGCGCGGCATGTTCTTGACGATGGCCAGTGCGTGCTCCTGGTCGGCGAAGGGGCGCAGCGGTTTGCCGATGAGCGCGGGCTGGCGCGGATGGATGCAGGCTACTTCGACTCTGCCGAGCGCCTGGCACAGCTGCGCCGGGTGCAGGCGCAATCCGGCCAGACCGCGCTGCTGGACCACGACGCCAGCGGACTGGCGGCGCACCCTGCTCCGCTGAACGAGAACGGCAAGATGGGCACGGTCGGCGCCGTGGCGCGCGATGTGCATGGCAACCTGGCCGCTGCCGCATCCACCGGCGGGCTGACCAACAAGCGCCCCGGGCGCGTGGGCGACACGCCCGTGGTGGGCGCAGGTTTCTACGCCGACAGCACCACCTGCGCCGTGGCGGCCACCGGAACCGGCGAGCATTTCCTGCGCGCAGCCCTCGCGCACGACATCCATGCGCGCATGCGCTACCTGGGGCAAAGCCTGGAACTCGCAGCCGACGCCGCAGTGCGGGGCACGCTGACACACATCGGTGGCCAGGGCGGCGTGGTGGCCGTGGACAGCGACGGACGCGTGCACTGCCCCTTCAACAGCGCCGGCATGTACCGCGGCTACATCGTGGACGACGCGCCTGCCGTGACCCTGATTTTTGCCTGATGGACGTTTTCACCCCGGGTTGACCTGTGCCCACGCATTGCGGGCAACGAGGCGTAACAGCATCGACATTGGCCCGCCACGCCCGTAAGCCTCTGTCAGGAAACGGATTTTTTCTCACCGCGCCAGAAATCTGTCTTCAAACTGACAGATCACCACCTCCGGGCTTGCAATTGCTTGCGTCCTCGGGCAATCCCTGAGTCAACCTGCCGCCACTGCCCCGCGTTGAACACGCAAAGGAGTGACTGCAATGACCGACATCTTTTCCCACACCGCCCTGCAGACCCGCTTTGCAGCCGCTGCGCTGGCCCAAGCTGTCTGGCCATGGGATGACCGTGACCGCAAGCGCGGCCCCCGCAGCGCTTGAAAACCGGGTCACGAAAAAGTTTCGACTTCCTTCGAAAATTTTTTAAAAACCTGTCAACCAGCTGAATCCAGCCCGCGTTAAGAGAGCAATACAGGAGAAGTTTCCATGCAAACGAACGCCATCATGTCCATCTGGCCCGAAGACGAACGCGATCGCAAGCGCTGAGGCGCTGGCTGGCGCACACGGTGCCCCAGTCTCTGACACCACCGGTCTGACGGCCTTCCGTGCAGACCCCCTCTTCCACAGAACCCGCTTCAGCGGGTTTTGTCATTTCTGGGACATTTGCCGCGGGGCTGCCCCACAAAAAAGGAGCCCGGAGGCTCCTTTGCAGTGCGAACCCTTGCAGGTTCAATGCATGTGCAGGCCACCGTTGACCGAAAAATCGGCGCCGGTGGAATAGCCGCCTTCCTCCGAAGCCAGCCAGGCGATGATCGATGCGATCTCGCTGGGCTCGCCCAGGCGCTTGACGGGGATGGTGCCCACGATCTTCTCCAGCACGTCGGGACGGATGGCCTTGACCATGTCGGTGCCGATGTAGCCGGGGCTCACGGTGTTCACGGTCACGCCCTTGGTGGCCATCTCCTGCGCCAGCGCCATGGTGAAGCCGTGCATGCCCGCCTTGGCGGCCGAGTAATTGGTCTGCCCGGCCTGGCCCTTGGCGCCATTGACCGAGCTGATGTTGATGATGCGGCCCCAGCCCTTTTCCACCATGTCGCCCACGACCTGCTTGGTCACGTTGAACATGGAGTTGAGGTTGGTCTCGATGACGGCCTGCCAGTCTTCGGGCGTCATCTTGATGAACATGCGGTCACGCGTGATGCCGGCATTGTTGACCAGCACATCGATGCTGCCGTGCTCGGCCTTGGTCTTGCTGAAGGCTTCGACGGTGGAAGCCCAGTCGCCCACATTGCCCACCGATGCATGGAAGGTGAAACCCAGCGCCTTTTGCTCGTCAAGCCACTTCTGGAAGTCGCGCGACGGACCACAACCTGCGATGACCTTGAAGCCTTCCTTGTGCAGACGCTGGCAGATGGCCGTTCCGATGCCTCCCATTCCCCCTGTGACATACGCTACTTTTTGAGCCATTCTTCTCTCCTGTCAATCAATGGTTGCTTCAGATCAATCTATCCATGACAACCGGAACATTGACGCCGGTTATCGCCAAGGGTGCCTGAGCCTCTGGGCCCGGCCCCCTCGCATGGCTAGTATGCAGCGCGTGCGCTGCGCCCCTCTTCGGGCAGGCCCTAGTCAAGCCTAGGATCTACCCTGAAAGCTTGCTAACGTTTTCCCGGAGCCTCTCAGACGCGCTCCACCGCCATGGCCACGCCCATGCCGCCGCCGATGCACAGGCCGGCCAGACCCTTCCTGGCGCCGCTGCGCTGCATCTCGTGCAGCAGGGTCACCAGGATGCGGGCGCCCGATGCGCCGATGGGGTGGCCGATGGCAATGGCCCCGCCGTTGACGTTGACCTTGGCCGGATCGATGCCCAGCTCCTGGTTCACCGCACAGGCCTGTGCCGCGAAGGCTTCGTTCAGCTCGAACAGGTCAACGTCCTGCGCAGACCAGCCGGCGCGCTGCAGCGCCTTGCGCGAGGCGAACACCGGGCCCAGGCCCATGGTGGCGGGGTCCAGACCGCTGGTGGCATAGGAGACGATGCGCGCCAGCGGCGTCAGGCCCAGGGCCTTGGCCTTGGAGGCGCTCATCACCACCACGGCGGCGGCGCCGTCGTTCAGGCCCGAAGCATTGCCGGCCGTCACCGAGCCGGCCTTGTCGAAGGCCGGACGCAGGCCTGCCAGCGCCTCGGCGTTGGTCTTGCGGTTGATGTACTCGTCGGCCGCAAAGACCACGGGATCGCCCTTGCGCTGGGGAATGCTGACGGGAACGATCTCATCCACGAACTTGCCGGCGTCCTGCGCGGCCGTGGCCTTTTGCTGGCTGGCCAGGGCCAGGGCGTCCTGCTGTTCGCGGCTGACGCTCTTTTCCTTGGCCACGTTCTCGGCCGTGATGCCCATGTGGTACTGGTTGTAGACGTCCCACAGGCCGTCCACGATCATGGTGTCAGCCATCTTCCACTCGCCCATGCGCTGGCCGTCGCGCGAGCCCGGCAGCACGTGGGGGGACAGGCTCATGTTCTCCTGGCCGCCGGCCACGACGATCTCGCTGTCGCCCGTAGCCACGGCCTGGGCCGCCAGCATCACGGCCTTCAGGCCCGAGCCGCAGACCGCGTTGATGGTCAGGGCCGGGGTTTCCTTGGCGATGCCGGCCTTCATCATGGCCTGGCGTGCAGGGTTCTGGCCTGCGCCAGCGGCCAGCACCTGGCCCATGATGACTTCACCGACCTGGTCGGTGCCGACCTTGGCGCGGCTCAGAGCCTCGCGGATCACGATGGAGCCCAGTTCGGTGGCGGGGATCTTGGCAAGGGTGCCGCCGAACTTGCCAACGGCAGTGCGGACAGCGGAAACGATGACGATGTCTTCCATGATGACGGACCTTTCTTTGGACTCTTGAAGGGATGCCCGGGCACGCACTGCCGAAGCTGCGGCAGCGGCACCCTGCATTCAAGCCGCAGCGTTATTGCGCTGCAGCATCGAAACGATTGTGCCTCAGGCCTTGGCCAGCACGTAGCGGCCCGGGGCCGGCTCGATGGCCGTGTATTCCCTGCCCTTGCCGTACTGCTTTGGCGCCGCGACCAGCTTGCCGCCGTGCTCGGCCAGCCAGGGGCTCCAGTCGGCCCACCAGCTGCCCGGGTACTCGTCGGCGCCGGCCTGCCACTCCTTGAGCGTGGGCGGCAGCTGGCCGTCCTCGCGCAGCCAGTAGCTGCGCTTTTTCTTGGCCGGCGGATTGATCACGCCCGCGATGTGGCCGGATGCGCCCATGACGAAACGCTTGTCGCCACCCAGCACCTGGGTCGATGCATAGGAGCCGCCCACGGGCACGATGTGGTCCTCGCGCGAGCCGTAGATATAGGCCGGCAGGCGCAGCTGGTGCATGTCGATGCGCTCGCCGCAGACGGTCAGCGCACCGGGCTCGACCAGCTTGTTTTCCAGGTAGAGGTTGCGCAGGTACCAGGCGTAGTACGGGCCGGGCAGGTTGGTGCAGTCGCTGTTCCAGTACAGCAGGTCGAACGGCGGCGGTGTTTCGCCCTTGAGGTAGTTGCCCACCACGTAGTTCCAGACCAGATCGTTGGGACGCAGAAAGCTGAAGGTCGATGCCAGGTCCTGGCCCTTCATGAGGCCGCCCTCGCCCATCTGCATTTCGCGGAAGCGCACCACGGACTCATCGATGAAGACATCGAGGATGCCGGTGTCGCTGAAGTCGATGAAAGTGGTCAGCAGCGTGACGCTGGCCACGGGAAATGGCACGCCGGCCGGCGCCGTGGCGCGGGCTGTGGATGTGCGGGCGGCGCTGCGGCTGCCAGCCGCGCGCTTGGCTGGAGCCGCCTTGGCCGCCGGAGCAGCAGCTGCGCCATGCTCGCGGTCGTGGCGTGCCTGCAGCACGGCCAGCGCGGTGGACAGCATGGTGCCGCCCACGCAAAAGCCCAGCACGTTGATCTGCTCGGCCCCCGCGATCTCGCGTGCCACGCGGATGCCGGTGAGCACGCCGTCTTCGATGTAGTTGTCCCAGGTCTTGTGCGCCAGGCTGTCGTCGGGATTGCGCCAGCTCATCACGAAGGTGCGGTGGCCCTGGCTGACGGCATAGCGGATCAGCGAGTTGTCGGGCTGCAGGTCCAGGATGTAGAACTTGTTGATGCACGGCGGCACCATGAGGAAGGGACGCTCGTGCACCTTGTCCGTCAGCGGCTTGTACTCGATGAGCTGGAACAGCTCGTTCTCGAACACCACGGCGCCTTCGGTGGTGGCAACGTTCTTGCCCACGGTGAACAGGCTCTCGTCGGTCATGGAGACATGGCCCTGGCGCATGTCGGCCAGCAGGTTGGCCACGCCCAGGGCCAGGCTCTCGCCCTGGGTTTCGATGGCCTTCTTCTGCGCCTCTGCATTGAGTGCCAGGAAGTTGCTGGGCGACATGGCAGCCAGCCACTGTTCCACAGCGAAGCGCACGCGGTTGCGGGTCTTCTCGTCGGCCTGCACGGCCTCGGCCAGGCCCATGAGCATGCGGCTGTTGAGCAGATAGGTGGCTGCGGTGGCCGCCGTCAGCGGGTTGTCGGCCCAGGATTGGGTGTTGAAGCGCTTGTCCTTGGCCAGCAGCGCCTGGGCGCCGCCCTGCTCGCACATGGCCTTGGCGCCGTCCAGGTACTGGCGCTGCAGCTCCAGCAGCTTTTCGGGGTCCAGCGACAGCGCGTTCTCGGGCAAGGCGCCGGGTTCGGGGACTGCAGCCTTCCAGGCCTGGGCCATGTCCGGCATGCCCGCGCCCTGTGCCCCCGGCATTCCCGGTGATCCCATCTGCTGCAGTATCTGCAGCGTCCGGCTCCATTGCTCGTTCCAGAATTGCTGGATGGGTTGGCCTGGCAGGCCTGCGAGTGGGTCAAAATTCATGCTGCATCCTTGTTCGCGGATGCCGTTCGCAATAGCCTGGGGCTTGCGGGGCATCCGTTTTGATTGTGACCCAGGCGAGCCCCCCGTTGCCCGGCACAGCCCTCCACAAAAACCCGTGCCCGGTGCGCCTTTTTCGAATCGACCATGTATCTCGTTGTTATCGCCTGGTTGTATGTCACGCTGATGATGGCCGTGGCCGAAGCCGCCAGCCCCACGGGCAGCATACTCGGCGCCCTGGTCACTTTCGCACTGTATGGACTGCTGCCGCTGTCCATCGTGATCTACATCATGGGTACGCCCGCGCGCAACCGAAAGCGCCATGCGCGCGAACTGGCCGAGCGCCAGGCCTGGCTGGCGCAGCAGCAGGCCTCGCAGGGCACGGCGGACGCACCGGACGCGCCCGCGCCCTCAGTCCTTCCAGATGCAGGCGGCGAATCGGCCGCTGCTGCCCAGGCGGGCAGCGTCGCGCCGGTGCGAAAAGAACCGTGAGTCGTTGAGCACCGTGCACCATGCGTCGCTGCCGTCATTGCCATGGATGGCAGTGATGCCCAGCGCCGCCAGGCGCTGGCGCGCAAGCCCGGCCAGGCTGGCCAGGTACTTGGGGGTGCCCTCGCCCGCCTGAGGTATGGCGGTGAAATGCGCGGCGGCGGCGGCGTCATGCGCGATGAAGGCAGCACGCACCTCGGCACCGACCTCAAAGGAACGCGGACCGATGCAAGGGCCCAGCCATGCCAGGGTCTGCGGCGCCACCTGCTCGAGCGCGGTCCGGAGCTGATCGGCAAAGCGCTTGAACAGAGACTCCAGCACACCGCCTGCCAACGGCTGACCCGCATGGCCAGGCGGCATTCCGGCCAGACCGCGCCAGCCCGCATGGGCCGCGCCCACCACGGCGCCGCTGCGATGGGCCAGCAGCACGGGCAGGCAGTCGGCCACCATGATGGTGCAGACCACGCCCGAGGCGCTGGTCACGCAGGCATCGAAGGCCTGGTCCTGCGCGCTGCCAGCATCCAGTGCGATGACATCCACGCCATGCACCTGCTGCAGGAACACCGCGCAGGCATCCGGCGTATCCGCACGCACGATCTCCTGCAGGCGCTGGCGGTTGGCGCGCACGGCCTGCGGGTCGTCGCCCACATGGTCGCCCAGGTTCAGGCTGCCCCAGGGCGCCGTGCTGACGCCGCCTTCGCGCGAGGTGCACAGCGCGTGCACGCCGGGCGGCGCGGGCCAGTCGGGCACCAGCCAGGATACGGGGATGGTGCCGGGGAGGTTGCCGGGGATGGAGTCAGGCCGGGCCGCGCTCATTCCGCGTCGGGGCAGGCCGAGGGATGGGCCTTCTGGAAGGCCGGCAGCGCCTCGCAGCGATCGACGATGGCCGCCAGGCGCGGCAGGCCGTCCAGGCTCACGTTGAAGCGGCGGCCGTTGAAGATCTGCGGCACCAGGCAGCAATCGGCCAGCGTGGGCGTGTCGCCCCAGCAAAACAGCGAAGGCGGCAGGCCGGCGGCCTCGCGCTCGGCGGCCAGCAGGTCCAGCTGGCGCTCGAAGGCCTCCAGGCCCGATCGCACCCAATGCACGTACCAGCCGCTCTTGGCCTCGTCGGAGACACCCAGGTTGCGCACCAGGTACTTGAGCACGCGCAGGTTGTTGAGCGGATGGATCTCGCAGGCCACCATCTGGGCCAGTGCGCGCACATGGGCACGGCCCAGGGCGTCACGCGGCAGCAGCGGTATTTCGGCATGGGTCTCATCGAGATATTCGATGATGGCCATGGACTGGGTCAGCCAGTGGCCGTCCTCGGTCTCCAGCGCCGGCACCAGCGCATCGCCGACATGCTGGGCATAGGCCGGCGCCTTGTGGTCGCCGCGCAGCAGGTGCACGGGTACGGATTCATAGTCCAGGCCCTTGATCTGCAGCGCAATGCGCACGCGGTAGGAGGCCGACGAGCGGAAGTAGGTGTGGAGCTTCATAGACCGCAAAGCATACCGTGCAGCAGCGCCGATGCATGGCACACTTGCGGCGGCGCCCAAGAGACAAGGCGCCAGAGGAACACCGACATGAGCTACGTTTTCAACCCGCCCGCCGTG
Source organism: Delftia sp. PX-1 (assembly GCF_055797465.1). Classification (NCBI taxonomy): domain Bacteria; kingdom Pseudomonadati; phylum Pseudomonadota; class Betaproteobacteria; order Burkholderiales; family Comamonadaceae; genus Delftia; species Delftia sp. PX-1. The sequence goes on along the minus strand of NZ_CP184763.1, from coordinate 3,665,076 downwards.
GCCAGCGTACCCGTCCTGGGCCGCCCCGAGCGCTTCCCCGTGCACCGCATCTACTGCGTGGGCCGCAACTACGAAGAACACGCCAAGGAGATGGGCTTCACCGGCCGCGAGCCGCCCTTCTTCTTCCTCAAGCCTGCCGACGCCATCGTGCCCGTCGAGGCCGGCACCACGGGCACCATGCCCTACCCCACGCTGACCTCCAACCTGCACCACGAGATCGAGCTCGTCGTGGCCATCGGCAAGGCGGGCAAGAACATCCTGGCAGCCGATGCGCTGGACTACATCTGGGGCTACGCCGTGGGCCTGGACATGACGCGCCGCGACCTGCAAAACGACATGAAGAAGCAGGGCCGACCCTGGTGCATCGGCAAGGCCTTCGAGCATGCCGCACCCATCGGCCCCATCACCCCGGCAGCCGAGGCCGGCGACATCGCCAAGGCCGCGATCTCGCTGCAGGTCAATGGCGCCGACCGCCAGCGCAGCGACATCGGCAAGCTGATCTGGAACATTGCCGAGACCATCGAGCACCTGTCGGCGGCCTGGGAACTGCAGCCCGGCGACCTGATCATGACGGGCACGCCCGAAGGCGTGGCCGCCGTGGTGCGCGGTGACCTGCTGGAAGGCCGCATCGACGGGCTGAGCCCCTTGAGCGTCAAGATCGCCTGAGTTTTCTCTGAGCCTGGCGACAGGCCGGCAAGGCAGCAGGGAGCACGCTCCCCGGCCTGCCGGCCTTTGTGTTTGAACCCACGGTCCGCCGCACGGAATGCCTTACTGCCTTCCGTCTGGCGGCGCTTTCACTTTCATGGTGTCGGCATGATTTTTCGCAGCCCCATCAAGTTCTGCCGAGCCTGCGGCACGGCGGTGGTCTACCGCCTTCCTGACGATGGCGACACGCGCGAGCGCGCCGTGTGCCCGCACTGCCACACCATCCACTACGAGAACCCGCTGAACGTGGTGGGCACCATCCCCGTGACCGACGACGGCCGCGTGCTGCTGTGCAAGCGCAACATCGAGCCACGCCGGGGCCTGTGGACCCTGCCCGCAGGCTTCATGGAACTGGCCGAGACCACGGCACGCGGCGCCCAGCGCGAGACCGACGAGGAAGCCGGCGCCGACATCGAGATGGGGCCGCTGTTTTCCATCGTGGACGTGCCCAAGGTCAGCCAGGTCCATCTGTTCTACCGCGCCCGTCTGCGCAGCGAGCAGTTCTACCCCGGCCCCGAGACCATGGAGGCCCGCCTGTTTGCGCAGGCCGATGTTCCCTGGGAAGAACTGGCCTTCCGCACCGTGCGCGTGACGCTGGAGCGCTACTTCGCCGACCGGGCTGCCGGCCTGCTGGACGCGCACCGGGTGCACTCCATCGACCTGAGCCTGTAGGCCTGCACGGCCGCCAGGCACCACCGTGCTGCACGGGGCGCCGGCGTACGCACTGCGGTGATGCCGGGCCATGCCCCGGTGTGGCACCGGACGGGCTGCGTGCGGGGAGCAGGCGGCGGTCCGTCATCCCTATGTCACCTTGCAGACACATTTAGTCACAAACTGGCCTCCTTCTTGCTCTTTGCATAGGGCTTTTCCCTGAGCGGAAAAGTTGGTTTACCGAACCTGAACCTGACTGCGGAGCGCCCCATGGCCACATCCCTGCCCACCGACCTGATTCTTCCCCACCTGCGGGAACTCAACCGCAACGCCGCCGACCTGCGCGAGATCCGGCTCATGTGGCGTCTCATCGAGGCTTCGGCCCGCATGCAGGCCTCGCAGCAGGGACAGGCCCTGGTGTCCATGCTGACCGACACGCGCCAGGGGTTGGAGCAGCTGGAGCAAGGCCTGCTGCAGTCGCAGCTGGCCCAGTCCGCGCAGGAAGCCATGGCCCAGCTGGGCATGCAGTCCAGCCATGCCATCGACCTGCTGGTGCGCAGCCTCTACGAGCGCACGGCCGATGTCGGCTTCCTGGCCGCCGATTCCGTGCTGTGCGAGGCCATGGCCCAGCTCGGCGATGGCGACATCCTGCTGGACATGGCCGCGGGCGGCCTGCACGCCTGGCAGGCTCCGCTGCAGCTGCACCTGCAGGCCTACCGTGCCAAGTACACGGTCTACGACGACATCCTGCTGCTGGACACCCAGGGCCAGGTCTGTGCACGCGCCCAGGCAGGCGACAAGCCGCTGCCGCCCTGCGCCGAGGGCTGGTTCCAGCAGTGCCTGCAGCAGGCCGGCCATGTCAGCCATTTCGGCGCCAGCTGCGTGCTGCCCGGCGCAGACCGCCTGATCTACGCGCAGCGCCTGCTGCACCCACGCACCATGGCGGTGCTCGGCGTGCTGTGCCTGAGCTTCGACTTCGCCGCCGAGATGCAGGCCATCTTTGCCTCGGGCGGGCCGCGCGCCCAGGTGGGGCTGCTGTTGGACGACGGCGGACTGGTCATCGCCAGCAGCGATGCCCACTGGATAGCCCCCGGCAGCCGCGTGCCCATGCACCATGGTGATGCCGTGCAGCCGCTGATCCATGCAGGCCGCACCTACCTGGTGCGCACGGCGCGCGCCCTGCCCTACCAGGGCTACGCGGGGCCGCAGGGCTGGCAGACCCAAGTAATGGCACCGCTGGACCTGGCCTTCGCCGCGCAGCAAAGACCGCAGGTGCTGCAGGCGCTGGAGCCGGCCATTGCCGAGGGGCTGATGGCCCAGGCGCGCGGCTTTTGCCCGCCCCTGCACGCCATGGCACGCGCGGCCGACGACATACGCCGCGTGGTCTGGAACGGCCAGGTGCTGGCTGCCAGCCAGGCGCCGGAGTCCCCCGTGCAGGGCACGGCCCACCCGGACCCGCTGCAGGCCGTGCTGGAGCAGATGAGCGAGACCGGCGACCTGACCCATGCCGTGTTCACGCGCGCCATCCACGGCCTGCACGAGACGGCGCTGTCCACGCGGCTGCAGGAGCACACCACGCTGAACCGGCTGCTGATGGACCTGCTGGAGCGCAATCTCTACGAACGCGCCAACGATTGCCGCTGGTGGGCCCTGACGCCAGGCCTGCAGAAAGTGCTGCAAGACAACAGCGGCTGCCTGGCCCTGTCGGTACAGGCACACGACGCCGCGCAGCGTCTGCTGGAGCAGCTCAATGCGCTGTACACCGTCTATGCGCGCATTGCGCTGTATGACGCCCAGGGCCTGGTGCTGGCCTGCAGCCATGAGGACGAACCCGGTCTGCCGCTGTCACCCGGCGTGCGCGTGCAGGCCTCGGCACTGCAGGCCACCATGGCGCTGCGCGATGCCCAGGCCTATCACGTGCAGGAGCTGGACGATGGGGGCCTGCCCGTCCACGTCTACCACGCCGCATTGCGCGCCCCCTCAACCACCAATGGACATGGGCATGGGCAGGGCGCAGATCAGGGCCCCGCCATCGGCGGCATTGCCCTGCTGTTCCACACGCGCCGAGAACTGCAGGCCATGCTGCAGGCCGCTGCACCGGAGCAGTCCGAAGACGCCGGCCCCGAAGACCACGGCCTGCCCCGTTTGCCGATGGAGGCTTTCTACGTGGCACGCGACGGCCGCATCATCGCCGCCAGCCACGGCGGTCGGCCGCTGGGCAGTTGCATAGAAGGCGTGGCCGGGCTGGCAACGCTGGCCGATGGAGAGGTACGCAGCAGCATCGAGGAAATCGAAGGCCACTACTGCATCGTCGGCATGGCCGCCGGGCGAGGCTACCGCGAGTTCCGGCTGGACCAGGGCGCGGCACGCGATGCAAAGGAAAGCGCAACGGAGGACACACTGGCCGGCCTCGTCAGCCTGAGCCTGCAGCGGCTGGGGCCTGTGCATGCCGATGCGCGCAACCGCGCCCTGCGCCTGGCGCCGGCCACGCGGCTGGATGGCTCGCGTCCTGTCGCGCGTGCGCTCGCCGCGCACGGCGGTGGCGATGCGCCGGTGGAACTGGCCAGCTTCTACGTGGGCGCCAGCCTGCTGGCCCTGCGCGCGGCCGATGTCTGCGAGGCCCTGCCCGCCAGCGCCATCTCGCCCGTGGCGGCAGGGCGGCTGCCGTTTTGCGTGGGTGCGCTGGCGCGGCGCAGCCAGGGCAGCGTCAGCGGCTATGTCTGGGTGTTCGACCTGGCCGCGCTGCTGCAGGGCCGGCCCGGCGTGGTCACCGAGCAGTCGCAGGTCATCGTGGTCCAGCACGGCGGCCTGCGCGTGGGGCTGCTGGTCAGCGCGCTGCAAGGCGTGCACCGGCTGCCGGCCAGCGCGCTGGTGGAATCGCCCATGCTCAGCGTGGCCTCCACGACGCCGGCCCTGGTGCGGGAGCTGGTGCATGCCGGCGCGGGCCTGCCGCTGATCCAGTGCCTGGATCCGGCTGCATTGATGCAACGGCTGCAGCCTTCGCGCGGCGCGGCGGCCAACGCAGACCGCAGCGCGGCAGCAGTGGAGCGCGAGGCGGCCTGGGATGCCCAGGCGGCATAGGGCGCGTTCCCCCGGGGCCTCACAGACCCCAGTGGCGCAGGCCCGGAAGCGCGGCCTGCGCCGCCTCGTAGCCTTCGTCGATGGCCTCGCGGGCGCGGTGGAAGTCCAGCAGGCCCAGGTGGGACAGGCGCGGGGCGATCACCAGCTCGGGCGGGTCGCCCGCCATGCGGCTGCGCGTGATGCGCATCTGCATGATGTTGACGCTGGTCATCACCACGTCCAGCAGCGAGGGCGGCCGGGGCGGGGGCTCGGTCTCGCGGCCTGCCTCATCGCGGTGGTGGCCGGGCATCCACCCCATCACGCCGCGCTGCAGCCGGCGCATCCAGGCCGAGCCGGCCACGGCGCTGGCCTGGCCCGACAGGTCCTCGGGCGCCACGCCCTGCTCCACGGCGGGCGGGGCCTCCTCCAGCGGCGGCGCAGCGGCCATGGCGGCAGCGGGCGCCAGCGGCCGCATGTGGCGCCGCATGATGTCGGCATTGAGATCGACCGCGATCACGATGTCCGCGCCCATGGCGCGCGCCAGCGAGGCGGGCACGGGGTTGACGATGCCGCCATCGACCAGCAGCCGCCCTTCGCGCTGCACGGGCGTGAACAGGCCGGGCAGCGCGATGGAGGCGCGCACGGCATCGGCGATGGAGCCCTTGCGCAGCCAGACCTCGGCACCCGAATGCAGGTCGGTGGCCACGGCGCCGAAGGGAATCCTCAGATCCTCGATGGCCGAGTCCACGAAATGCTCGCGCCAGAACGAGATCAGCTTCTCGCCCTTGAGCATGCCGCCCGCGATGTTGAAGTCCATGAAGCCGAAGACCTTGCGCATGCCCAGGCCCAGCACCCATTCCTCGAAGCGCTGCATTTCACCGGCCGCATAGGAGGCGCCCACCAGGGCGCCGATGGACGAGCCGCAGATGATGTCGGGCCGCAGGCCCGCATCCTCGAGCGCGCGCAGCACGCCGAAATGCGCCCAGCCGCGCGCCGACCCGCTGCCCAGCGCCAGGCCGACCACGGGTTTGCGCGGACTCAGCGCCATCAGCCCTGCTCCGCTGCGGCTGCAGCAGGGGGGTCACCCGCCAGCAGGGCCAGCATGCCGGCCTCGTCCAGCACGGGCACACCCAGTTCCTCGGCCTTGGCCAGCTTGCTGCCGGCCTCGGCGCCCGCCACCACGTAGCTGGTCTTTTTGCTGACCGATCCGGAGACCTTGGCGCCAGCGGCCTCCAGCATCTCCTTGGCCTGGTCGCGGCCCAGCGTGGGCAGCGTGCCGGTGAGCACCACGGTCATGCCGGCCAGGGGCTGGGCGGTCTGCTCGCGCGCCGCGCCCTCTTCCCAGTGCACGCCGCAGGCACGCAACTGCTCGACCACCTCGCGGTTGTGGGGCTGGGCGAAGAAGGTGTGGATGCTCTCGGCCACGATGGGCCCGACGTCGCGCACCTGCAGCAGTTGCTCGACGCTGGCGTCCATGATGGCGTCCAGCTGGCCGAAATGGCGGGCCAGGTCCTTGGCCGTGGACTCGCCGACCTGGCGGATGCCCAGGCCGAAGAGGAATCGCGCCAGCGTGGTCTTCTTGGATTTCTCCAGCGCATCCAGCACGTTCTGGGCCGACTTCTCGGCCATGCGGTCCAGCGATGCCAGGGCCACCAGGCCCAGGCGGTAGAGGTCGGGCAGCGTGCGCACCACATGGCCGTCCACCAACTGGTCCACCAGCTTGTCGCCCAGGCCCTCGATGTCCATGGCGCGCCGCGCGGCGAAGTGCAGGATGGCCTCCTTGCGCTGCGCCGGGCAGAACAGGCCGCCCGTGCAGCGGTGGTTGGCCTCGCCCTTGGGGCGCGACACCGCGCTGCCGCAGATGGGGCATGCAGCGGGCATGCGGAAGTTGGGCACATAGGCCGGCCGGTCGCCGGGCACGCGGCCCACGACTTCGGGAATCACATCGCCGGCGCGGCGCACGACCACGGTGTCGCCGGTGCGCACGCGCTTCTTGCGGATCTCGAACAGGTTGTGCAGCGTGGCATTGGTGACGATGACGCCGCCCACGGCCACGGGCGCCAGGCGCGCCACGGGGGTGAGCTTGCCCGTGCGGCCGACCTGTATGTCGATGCCTTCCATGCGCGTGGGCATTTCCTCGGCCGGGTACTTGTGGGCCACGGCCCAGCGCGGCTCGCGCGAGACAAAGCCCAGCTGGCGCTGCTGGGCCAGGCTGTTGACCTTGTAGACCACGCCGTCGATCTCGTAGGGCAGCGTGGCGCGCTCGGCGCCCATGCGCTGGTGGAAGGCCACCAGCTCGGCCGCACCCTTGGCAATGCAGACCTGGGGCGCCACCGGGAAGCCCCAGTCGCGCAGCGTCTGCAGCATGGCGTAGTGGGTGCCGAAGTCGGGGCCGCCCTGCGCGGCCGGCGTGATCTCTCCCAGGCCATAGGCGAAGAAGGACAGCGGTCGCTGCGCAGCAATGCCCGAGTCCAGCTGGCGCACCGAGCCCGCCGCCGCATTGCGCGGATTGGCAAAGCTCTTGCCGCCGGCGGCCTGCTGGCGTTCGTTGAGCCGGACGAAGTCGGCGCGGCCCATGTAGACCTCGCCGCGCACCTCGACCACGGGCGGCACGCCCTTGCCTTCGGGAAGGGACAGCGGAATCTTGCGGATGGTGCGGATGTTGTGTGTGACGTCCTCGCCCACCTCGCCGTCGCCGCGCGTGGTGGCCTGCACCAGGCGGCCGTTCTCGTAGCGCAGGTTCATGGCCAGGCCATCGAACTTGGGCTCGGCCACGTATTCCACGGGCGGTGCGCCTTCGGCCAGTTCCAGCTCCTTGCGGATGCGTGCGTCGAAGGCCTCGGCACCCGTGGCCTCGTTGTCGGTCTCGGTGCGGATGCTGAGCATGGGCACGGCATGGCGCACAGGCATCAGGCCGTCTAGCACGGCGCCGATCACGCGCTGCGTGGGCGAGTCCGGGGTGACCAGTTCGGGGTAGGCACCTTCCAAGGCCTGCAATTGCTGGAAGACGCGGTCGTACTCGCCGTCGGGCACGGTGGGCGTGTCCAGCACGTAGTACTCATGTGCCCATTGGTTGAGCTGGGCGCGCAGCGCCTGCACCTTGGCCAGCACCTTGTCGGGGGCGGCCCCGGACTCCGGCGCCGCGGGGGCTGCGCCGGAGAAGAGATCCAGATTGTCGTTCATGGGGTTGAGGCCAGGAGCCTGTTGTGCACCAGGGGCACCGCGCCGCGTCAGCTGAACAGTCGCCGCGCCAGCATGGAGCCCGCCGACAGCTCGCGGCTGTCGAGCTTGTCATAGAGTTGTTCCAGGTCGTGCTGGATGGGGTCCAGCGCCATGGCCGGAAGCAGGTAGCCGTTCTGGTCGCAGAGCACTCCATCCATGGTCTGGCACAGGCGCTCGGCCACCTGGCGCAGCTGCACGAAGGCCTGCTCGCCGCGCGGCACCTGGGGCACGTCCAGGCTCAGCAGGAACTCGCGCACCACCGAGGTGTCCAGGTCGTCGGCCATGGCCGCCTGCGGGTCGTAGTTGAGCACCAGTACCGGCGGCATGCCGGGCGTGGGCGAAGGCAGGGCCATGCGCCCGGGCATGGAGCCCGGCAGAAAGCCCTGGCGCGATGCGTTCTGCTGCACATAGCCCGCGCTCCAGGAGGCCTGGCGTGCGCGCAGCATGAAGGTGAGCTGGGCATCGTGCTCGCTGGCGAACTGGTCGAGCTCGCGCGCACGCGCCACTTCCTGCAGCATGTCGGGCACGTCGGGCGTGGCGCCCAGCGCGTCGGCAAAGCGCTGCACCTTGGCAACGAACTCGGAGAACTCGATCTCGTTGAGCGCACCCGTGCGGTTGGCCAGCTGCACGCCGGCCTGGAAACCCAGGTAGCGCTGGCCGGGCTGCAGCGGCTCCCACTGGTGGGTGGACTGGTTCATGCCTTCGATGGCAAACGGCTTGTTGCCCGCGCGCCGCGTGGCCGGCTGGGCCTGCAGCGCCAGCTCGCCAGGCACGGCCTGGCCGACCTGCACGGGGGCAATGGCATCGATCAGCGCATCCAGGCCCGGCCGGCTGGCCGCAGCGCTGGTCAGGGCCGCGTCGTTGAGGGAAGGCTCGATGGACTGCGGTGCCAACGGGGATGGCGCAGGCACTGACGCAGATGCGGGTGCCGATGCGCTGGCGTCTTCAGCCGCCTGCAGGGCATGGGCCGCCTGCGCGTTCTGCACCGCCTGGGCTGCCTTGGCCGCCAAAGCGGCCTGGGCCTCGGCCTGGCGCTGCTGCTCTTCGAGCTGGACCAGATGGGCCAGTTCGGCATCGGTTTCGGCAAAGCGGTCCACGGCGGTAGGGCTCTGGCCCGGGGCTGCCGTGCCGAAGTCGCCCAGCACGGGCTCGCGCAGGCTGTGCGTCAGGTCCGGGCCGTGGCCCACGGTGTCCATGCCGGGTTCATGGCGCGAGGGATCGCGCTGCGCCTCTTCGACGGGGTCGGCGCGCTTGGGTGCGTTGCGGCGTGCGGACCAGCTGTTGTAGGCAATGATCAGGGCCAGCACCACAAAGCCCAGGACGGCCAGACTGATTTGCAGGTTACTCATGGAATGAAGGAATGAAACGTCGTTCCAGCAAATGGGTTCGGAAGGTTGCGGACATGCTCAGGATAGCTCAGCCATGGACAGCGCGGACTCCATGTCCACGGCCACGATGCGGGACACGCCCTGCTCCTGCATGGTCACGCCGATGAGCTGCTGCGCCATTTCCATGGCGATCTTGTTGTGGCTGATGAACAGGAACTGCGTGCCCTTGCTCATGCTGGCCACCAGCTTGGCATAGCGCTCGGTGTTGGCGTCGTCCAGCGGCGCGTCCACCTCGTCCAGCAGACAGAACGGCGCCGGGTTGAGCTGGAAGATGGCGAAGACCAGGGCAATCGCCGTCAGCGCCTTCTCGCCACCGGACAGCAGGTGGATGGTCTGGTTCTTCTTGCCGGGCGGCTGCGCGATCACCTGCACGCCCGAGTCCAGGATTTCATCGCCGGTGATCACCAGCTTGGCCTGGCCACCGCCGAACAGCTCGGGGAACATGCGCCCGAAATGCCCGTTCACGGTCTCGAAGGTGCCCGACAGCAGCTCGCGCGTCTCGGCGTCGATCTTGCGGATGGCATCTTCCAGCGTGTTCATGGCCTGGGTCAGGTCCTCGGTCTGCGCGTCAAGGAAGGTCTTGCGCTCGCGCGCCAGCTTCAGCTCGTCCAGCGCCGCCAGGTTGACCGCGCCCAGGGCGGCGATCTCGCGGTGCAGCCGGTCGATTTCGCCCTGCAGGCCGTGCATGCGCACATTGGCCTCGGCAATGGACTGGGAGACGGCGGCCAGGTCGGCACCGGCCTCCTCCAGCAGGGTGGAGTACTGCTCCAGGCCCAGGCGCGCGGCCTGCTCCTTGAGCTGGAATTCGGTGATGCGCTGGCGCAGCGGGTCCAGCGCCTTCTCCAGCTGCTGGCGGCGTTCGTCGCTGGCGCGCAGCTTGTTGGTCAGGTCGTCATATTCGCTGCGGCGCGCGGCCACGGCCTGCTCGCGCTGCATCTTCAGATCCAGCGCGTCCTGCAGACCGCCCTGGGCGGCGGCATCGGTCAGGCGCGTGAGTTCGTCCTGCGCGCGCTGCTGCTCGTCGGCCAGCGAGCGGGCCTGCTGGCTGGCCGTCTCTATGGTGCGGCTGAGTTCGCCCCGGCGCGCCTCCAGGCTGCGCCGCGAGAAAGTGGCCTCCTGGGCCTGGCGCTCCAGCGTGCGCAGCTGCTCGCGCGATTCGTTCAGGCGCCGCTCGGACTCCAGCACCTTGTCGCCCAGCTGGGCATGGCGCTCCTGGCTGTCGGCCAGCTGCATGTCCAGTTCCTCGAAGCGGGCTTCGGCCGCCACGCGGCGCTCCTCGATGTCGGACAGCTGGGCCTCGACCTCGGCCAGGTCGGCACTGATCTGGGCATTGCGCGCGCGGGCCTGCTCGGCCAGCTGCGACAGGCGCAGGGTCTCGACCTGCAGCTCATGGGCGCGGCCTTGCGATTCGCTGGCCTCGCGCCGGGCGCTGACCAGGCGCTGCGAGGCCTCGGCATAGGCGCTTTCGGCACGCACCAGGGCCGTGCGCGATTCGTCGGAGATCAGCGCCTGGGCGCGCACTTCCTTTTCGAGGTGCTCGATTTCCTGGGCGCGTGCCAGCAGGCCGGATTGCTCCGAGTCCTGCGCATAGAAGCTCACGCTGTGGCTGCTGACGGCATGGCCCGTGGGCACATAGACCGTCTCGCCGGGCCGCAGCTCGCCGCGGCGCGACAGCGCCTCTTCCAGCGTGGGCGCCGTGTAGCAGTCCTGCAACCAGTCGCCGAGCACGGCGCGCAGGCCGGCATCGTTCACGCGCAGCAGATCGGACAGGTGCTGCCAGCGCCCCGGCGCGGGCGCGGGGGCACCCTGCGGCGGGCTGAAGAAGGCCAGGCGCGCGGGGGGCGCATCGTGCCCGCCTGCGCCCAGGAAGCCGCGCACCATGTCGAGCCGGCCCACTTCCAGCGCGCCCAGGCGTTCGCGCAGCGCGGCCTCCAGCGCGTTTTCCCAGCCGGGCTCGATGGCAATGCGGCTCCACAGGCCCTGCATGCCGTCCAGGCCGTGCTTGGCCAGCCAGGGCTGGAGCTTGCCGTCGGTCTTGACCTTTTCCTGCAGGGCCTTGAGGGCTTCCAGCCGCGCCGACAGGTCGGCATGGCGCGCGGCCTCGGCATTGACGGCCTGCTGGCGCGTGCGACGGTCCTCATCGAGCTGGGGCACGGAGTCCTGCAGCTCGTTGAGCACGGCATCGGCCATTTCAGCCAGTTCGCGGGCCTCGTCCAGCTGGGACTGCAGATTGTTGAGGCGGGCCTCGTCGGGTGTCTCCAGCGCATTGCGGTCGGCGCGCAGTCGCTCGAAGCGGGTCTCGAACTGGCGGCGCTGCTCGTCCAGGCTGCGCTGCTCGGCGGCCAGCACCTGGATCTGCTGCTGCACCTGCACCACGCTGGCGCGCTGGTCGGCATCGGCCTTCTGGGCATTGCGCAGCGCCTCTTCCAGGTCGGGCAGGCGCATGCTCTGCTCCTCGACCTGGGCGGCCAGCATCTCGGCCTGTTCCTCGGCGTCCATGCCGGCGCCGTCGAGATTTTCGATTTCGGCTTCGGCCTCCTCGCGGCGGCTGTTCCACAGCAGCACCTGCTCGGACAGCTGCTGCAGCCGCTGCTGCACGCGCTGGCGGCCTTCGAGCACGTAGCGGATCTCGGCCTCCAGCTTGCCGACCTCGGCCGTGGACTCGTAGAGCTTGGCCTGGGCCTGGTTGACCTGGTCGCTGGCGTCGTAGTGGGCCTGGCGCAGGGTTTCGAGTCCGCTTTCGTTGTTGCGGATGTCGGCCATGCGCTCTTCCAGCTCGTTGACGGCCTTCAGGCCCTCCACGCGCACGCGGTCCTGCTCGGCCTCGGCCTCGGCGCGCTTGAGAAACCACAGCTGCTGCTGCTTGAGCGTGACCTGGGACTGCAGCGCGTTGTACTGCGCCGCCACCTCGGCCTGCTTCTCCAGCCGGTCGAGGTTGTTGTTGAGTTCGCGCAGGATGTCCTCCACGCGCGTGAGGTTCTCGGTGGTGGCCGAGAGTCGGTTCTCGGTCTCGCGCCGGCGCTCCTTGTACTTGGACACGCCTGCGGCCTCTTCCAGGAACAGGCGCAACTCCTCGGGGCGCGACTCGATGATGCGGCTGATCGTGCCCTGGCCGATGATGGCGTAGGCGCGCGGGCCCAGGCCCGTGCCCAGGAACACGTCCTGCACGTCACGGCGGCGCACGGCCTGGTTGTTGATGAAGTAGCTGCTGTTGCCCTCGCGCGTGAGCACGCGCTTGACGGCGATCTCACCGAACTGGCCCCACTGGCCGCCCGCACGGTGGTCGCTGTTGTCGAACACCAGTTCCACGCTGGAGCGGCTGGCCGGCTTGCGGTGCGTGGTGCCGTTGAAGATCACGTCCTGCATGGACTCGCCGCGCAGCTCGCTGGCCTTGCTCTCGCCCAGCACCCAGCGCACCGCATCCATGATGTTGGACTTGCCGCAGCCGTTGGGGCCCACCACGCCCACCAGTTGACCCGGCAGCATGAAGTTGGTGGGCTCGGCGAAGGACTTGAAGCCGGACAGCTTGATGGAATTCAGGCGCACGATGCAGGCACAAAGCGGTCCGCGGCGAACGGACAAACAAGGAGGTGGGGAAAGAACAAGGCAGCTCGGGATGATACCGCGCGCCACCCCCTCTCAAGAATGGAAAGCGGCCCGGGCGGGGCCGCTCCGAATGTCAAGAATGGTTTGAAGGGACCTCTGGCCCCGTGCTGGCGTCGGTGCATTCCACCACTTCGGGCCGGTGTTGCGCCGGCTGGGTCAGGCATGCGGGGCTCAAGGCCGGGGGGCGCTGCGCGGGGGCGGCCTCGCGCACCAGGGCCTCGAAGCTGCGCACGGGCACGGGCGGGCTGAGCAGGTAGCCCTGCCAGACGTGGCAGCTCTGGTCTTCGAGGAATTGGCGCTGCGCCTCGGTTTCCACGCCTTCGGCGATGACCTGCAGTCCCAGGCTGGTGCCCAGGGCGACGATGGTGCGCGCAATGGCCGCGTCGTTGGGGTCGCTGAGCACGTCGCGCACGAAGCTGCGGTCGATCTTGAGCTGGTCCAGCGGCAGGCGCTTGAGATAGGCCAGCGAGGAATAGCCTGTGCCGAAGTCATCCAGCGAGAAGCCCACACCGTGGGCCTTGAGCGTGGCCATCTTGGCGGCCGTGTCGTCCACGTCGGCCAGCAGCAGGCTTTCGGTCAGCTCCAGCTTGAGCAGGCGCGGGTTGGCGCCGTGCTCCTTGAGCGCCTGCAGCACCTGCTCCACGAAGCGCGCCTGGTGGAACTGGCGCGGGCTGACGTTGACGGCCAGCACCATGCAGGCCATTTCGGGGTCCGCCGCCCATTGCGCCAGCTGCCTGCAGGCCTCGCCCAGCACCCATTCGCCCAGTTGCTGGATCAGGCCGGTCTCCTCGGCCAGCGAGACGAAGAGCGAGGGCGGCACCAGCCCTTCGCGCGGGTGGTTCCAGCGCAGCAGGCCTTCGGCGCCCACGATGCGTCCGTGCGCCATCTGCGGCTGGTAGTACAGGACGAACTGGCTGCGCACCAGGCCCTCGCGCATTTCCTGCTCCATGGCCGTGCGCGAGCGCAGCACGGCCTGCAACTGCGGATCGAAGAATTGCAGCGTGTTGCGCCCCATGCCCTTGGCCTGGTACATGGCCATTTCGGCGCGGCGCAGCACCTCGTCGGCGCTCAGTTCCTGCTCGCCGAACAGGCTGGCGCCAATGCTCATCGTGATGTGGCAGGACTGGCCTGCCAACTGCAGCGGCTGCTGCAGCAGCGAACGCATGCGCTGGACCTCGCCTTCCAGCTGCGAGGCCGCATGCATGGAGTCCTTGCCCAGGTCCTCCAGCAGCACGACGAAGTCATCGCCGCTGTGGCGGGCCAGCGTGGCCTCGGGCCCCAGGGACTGCGCCAGGCGCTCGGCAATCATGCGCAGCAGCACATCGCCAAGCTCCAGCCCCAGGCTGTCGTTGAAGGCCTTGAAGTTGTCCACGTCCAGCAGCATGACGGCGCCGCAGCGCCCGCGCCGGCGGCTGGAGGCCAGCGCCTGCTGCAACCGGTCCACCAGCAGGCGGCGGTTGGGCAGGCCGGTGAGCGCGTCGTGGAAGGCCAGGCGGCGGATTTCCTCTTCGGCGGTCTTGCGCTGGCTCTGGTCCTGCAGGATCAGCAGGCAGCCTTCGTCCAGCAGCATGCCGCCTATCGATACGGAACGCGTGCGGCCATCGCTGCCCATGAGCTGGTATTCCTCGCAGTTGAGGGTGCCGCAGCTGTCGGACTCGCCGCTGTGCAGGCTCTGTGCCACGCGCGCCCTCGCCTGCGCGGCCTCGAAGCGGCGCTGCATGCGCAGGCGGCGGGCTTCATCGGGACACATGTTGCACCACCAGCCATCACCATCCATGCCGGCCGTGGCACCGTGGCCCGCCAGGCGCATGAATTCCTCGTTCCAGTAGGCGAAGCGGCCGTCGTCCTGAAGCATGGCCAGGCCCAGAGGCAGGCGCTGGATGACCATGCGCAGATGGCGCGATCCATCGCGCTGCATCTGCTGCAGGTGGCGCCGCGCGCTGATGTCCTGCACCAGCGCCATCAGCCGCCGGGACGGGCCATGGCCCAGCGCGGAGATATGCAGCTCCACCCAGACCAGGGTGCCGTCGCGGCGCCGCAGCTGCCGCTCGATCTGCAGGGCCCCGCGCTGGCCCGCCGTCAGCTCCTGCAGCAGCACCCGGTCGCCCTCCAGGGTTTCGGCCGTCAACAGGGCCAGCAGGGGCCGCTGGCACAGCTGCTGCGCCTCATGGCCCGTAATGTCGCAGTACCTGCGGTTCACATGCAGGACGTTGCCGCTGGCCGCATCGACCTGCACCACGCCCACGGCAGCCTGCTCGAACAGGGCCTGAAAGCGGGCATCGCTCTCGCGCATGCTGCGGGAGGAGGCGCGCAGCTGCGCCCAGCTGGAAGGATGGCGCCGCCACCAGGCCGCCGCCAGCGACGCCAGCAGGGCCGACACGAGCATGCCCAGCGCGAAAAGAACCAGGGGCTGGACACGCTCGGTCCAGGACAGGGCCGTCCCCATGGGAATGAAGTTCAACCGCCACAGCCGGTCCTGGGCCTGCAGCGTCTGCTCCAGCACCACCTGGCCGGTGTCGCCCATGCCGGCCGCCTCCTGCCCGCGCTCCGGCCAGGCCGCGCCCAGGTACAGCGGCAGCGGCGATATGCCGGCCGGCGGCAGGGGCGAGGTCGGGCCTGCGTCATGCATGGCCAGCGCAAGCCGGCGCAGAAAGCCGCGTTCATGCAGGTCCTGCACCAGGTCGTGCACGCGCACGCTGACGTCGGCAGTCCCCAGAAACAGCGGCTGCGCGGCCTCCCCGTCCGGGGACTGGTGGTCCACAAGCGCAAAGACAGGCGCGCGCACCAGCACGGCGGTGGCATGCTCGCCGGGCTGCTTCAGCGCAAACGGTGCCGAGACCACGGCGGCCGCGCTGTCGCGGCTGCGCACCATGCTGGCCATGAGGCTGGGGCGGTCGTGCATGTCCAGGCCGGCAATGGACTCGTTGCCCTCCAGCGGCCAGAGATAGTCGATGAAGAAATAGTGGGGCCCGGGCCGGGCGGTGAAGGCCTGATCCTGGCCGGGCAGACCGCGCTGCGTTGCGGCCCGTGTAAAGGACAGCGCCTGCATGCCCGGCTGCGCCTGTATGCGCAGCGCCTGCGCCATGCGCGCGAAGGCCGATTGCCCCATCTCGGGAGAGGCGGCCAGCTGGTTGGCCACATGCTGGACCATGACCGCGTAGGCATCCAGGCGCATCTCCAGCGCCTGGCGGGCCGACTGGGCCTGCTGGGTATGGCGCTGCAGGTCGATACGCTCCAGCGCCCGCTGCTGCTGCAAGGCAAGCACAGCGCTCAGGCACATGCCCACCGCCATGACGGTTGCGGCTGGCCAGGCGGCCCGGATGGCTACAAGCGTGCGCTGGGCAAAAACTGACATGGAGCGGCTAAGGCGGAATAGGCGGTCACGGGAAATCGGTCCAGGAGCACGGAACCGCTCGTTGCCAGCCCCATGGCAGGGTCACCGGAAAGGGCAGTACAGGCCATGTGGAGCAGAGCGCGAGGATAAATGGATTTCGGCACGCGGCAGGCGAACCATGGATAAGACAAATCCTACAAACACCCTTCCTCTATCGTCTGCAAGCACACTTGCTGAAGGCTGGCCCGGGCAAACCCTAGAGAGCTCCGCAGGCCGGCGTGGGACTGGGGGACCTAACCGTTGCACGCTCCCTCATCCATGAAATCAAAAGCAGCAATTTTGAAACGACAGTGAAACGAATGTTGCGGCGGCAGCCAGCACCGCAGTGCACACGCCCTGTGCTGGCGCGCTGCAAGGCTTGCACGGGTTTTCCCTTGATGCGGATGGCATGGCGCTTGCAACAAACCTGGCCTACTGCCATCGCCTGACACCGCAGGGGACACCGTCCATGGGCATCAACCGCCGCCAGAGGCTGCGCGCTCCGGCGATCGGCAGACCGCAAGAACAGACACAGATACGAACAACAGCACAGGAGGCCTGAGATGGGCGCGATCCCCGAAACCTTTCTTCCCCAGTTGCGCATCCCTGCCACCTACCTGCGCGGCGGCACCAGCAAGGGCGTGTTCTTTCGCCTGCAGGATCTGCCCGAGGCGGCCCAGCGCCCCGGACCCGTGCGCGACGCCATCCTGTTGCGCGCCCTGGGCAGCCCCGACCCCTATGGCAAGCAGATCGACGGCATGGGCAATGCATCGTCCAGCACCAGCAAGGCCGTGATCCTGGCTCCCAGTACGCGGGAAGGCCATGACGTGGACTATCTGTTTGGCCAGGTCGCCATCGACCAGCCGTTTGTGGACTGGAGCGGCAACTGCGGCAACCTCTCGGCCGCCGTGGGGCCCTGCGCCATCCACATGGGACTGATAGATCCCGCGCGCATTCCTCGCAACGGCACGGTCACCATTCGCATCTGGCAGGCCAACATCGCCAAGACCATCGTGGCCCATGTGCCCATCACGCAAGGCCAGGTCCAGGAGACCGGCTCCTTCGAGCTCGATGGCGTGACCTTCCCGGCCGCCGAAGTGGCGCTGGAGTTCCTGGATCCCGCCGATGAAGGAGACGATGGCGGAGCCATGTTCCCGACAGGCCACCTCGTGGACCGGCTGGACGTGCCCGGCGTGGGCAGTCTGGCGGCCACGCTGATCAACGCGGGCATTCCGACCATCTTCCTGAACGCCCAGGACCTGGGCTACACGGGCTGCGAGCTGCAGGACGCCATCAATACGGACGACGAGGCCCTGGCCCGCTTCGAGGCCATACGCGCCCACGGCGCGCTGCAGATGGGGCTGATCAAGGATCTGGCCGAGGCCGCCAGACGGCAGCACACGCCAAAGATCGCCTTTGTGGCGCCACCGGCCGCCTACACGGCATCCAGCGGCAAGCGCATTGAATCGGGTGACGTGGACCTGCTGGTGCGCGCCCTGTCCATGGGCAAACTGCACCACGCCATGATGGGCACGGCTGCCGTGGCCATCGGCACCGCAGCGGCCGTGCCGGGCACGCTGGTGAATCTGGCGGCAGGCGGCGGCGAGCGCAGCGCCGTGCGCTTTGGCCACCCCTCCGGAACGCTGCGCGTGGGCGCCGAGGCCCGTTTGGTGAACGGCCAGTGGCAGGTGACCAAGGCCCTGATGAGCCGCAGCGCACGCATCCTGATGGAAGGCTGGATCAGGGTCCCCGGCGAGGTGTTGAACGCCGCATGAATGCGCGGGCCGGGACTTCAGGCCGCAGCCGTGCTCACGCCTCGGCTGCCAGCGCCGCCCCACGCCACGCCTGGAGCTGCTCCAGCGTGTTCGTCGTGCCGCCGCAGGCCACCACCAGCACGCGCTGGAAGCCTTGCAACGCAGGAGCGCGCCCGTAGGCCAGGGCCAGCGCGGCGCCACAGGCCGGCTCCACATGCAGGCGATGGTCGTCAATGAAGCGCAGGCAGGCCTGCAGCGCCTGCGCATCCGTCACCACGGCGCTGCGCACGGGGTGCACCTGCGCCAGATCGAAGGCCCGCTGGCAGACCTGGCGCGCGCCCAGCGAAGTAGCCACGCTGGTGATGCGGTCCAGCAGTACGCGGCGGCCCTGGGCCAGGGACTGCGCCAGAGAATCGGCGCCGGCCGTCTCCGCCGCGATCACGGGCACATCGGTCCAGCCATGGCGCTCCAGGCCCTGCACCACGCCGGCCAGCAGGCCGCCGCCGCCCACGGCCAGCACCACGGCGTCGGGCTTGAAGCCGGCAGCGGCCAGTTCGTCGACGAGGGTGGAATGCCCGGCCCACAGCAGCGGATCGTCAAACGGGTGGACAAAGGCATCGTCGGCACCCAGCAGGGACTGGGCCAGCGCATTGGCCTCGTCCCAGACGGAGCCATGCACGATCAGCTCGGCGCCCTGGGCGCGGATCAATGCCCGTGCATGCTCGGTCGTGGTCTGGGGAACGACCACGGTGACGGGCATCGACAGCTGCCGTCCCGCATAGGCCACGGCAATGCCGGCATTGCCGCCCGACGAGGCCACAAAGCGCTTCTTGCCCTGGCCCGCCAGGGTCTCGCAGGCATGGCCTATGCCGCGCAGCTTGAATGATCCGCAAGGCTGCAGCGCGTCCAGCTTGAGCCAGATGTTCTGGCCGCTGGCCTGGCCCAGGGCATGGGATTCGATGAGGGGAGTGGAGGTGTGCAAAGGCATGGAGCGGCAGTGTAGAACCGGGCTGCCATCGCGATAATCCCCCGGTATTCCAAATATTCTTTGCGCTATGAGCACAAATCAAGCCCTGCCCCTGTTCGGGGAAATGGCCATCTTCGTCAAGGTGGTGGACACGGGCAGCTTCTCCGAGGCCGCGCGCCAGCTGGGCAGCACGCCATCGGCCACCAGCCGGGGCGTGGCGCGGCTGGAAAAGGCGCTGGGCCTGCGCCTGCTGGAACGCACCACGCGCAAGCTGCGCCTGAGCGAGGCCGGCCGCGAAGTGCATGCGCGCTGCCTGGACATGGTGGGCGCCGCGCAGGCCGTCATGGCTGCATCCCTGCTTCAGGACGCGCAGCCGCGCGGCCTGGTGCGCATCAGCGTGCCCAAGGCCGTGGGCCATACCGTGGTCCATCCCCACATGCCCGACTTCCTGGCCCTGTATCCCGAGGTCGACGTGCAAATGCGGCTGGAAGACCGCTACATGGACCTGATCGATGACCCCGTGGACCTGGCCATACGCATCACCAACCACCCGCCGCCAGGCCTCATGGGCCGCCACCTGATGGACATCGACCATCTGCTGTGCGCCTCGCCCCAGTACCTGGCCCGGCACGGCACGCCCGCGCATCCGCTGGACCTCAAGGCCCACAGCTGCATCTACCTGGGAGAGGAGCCCGGCGACGCGCACTGGAAGCTGCGCGGCCGCGGCAAGACCGTCACCGTGGCCGTGCGCGGGCGCTATGCGGCCAACCACACCGGTGTGCGGCTGGACGCCGTGCTGCAGCACATCGGCATCGCCAGCCTGCCCCGCTTCACGGCACGGCAGGCCCTGGCGGACGGGCGCATCGTGCAGGTGCTGCCGGACTGGAGCTTCCTGCCCAACTACAGCGGCCAGCTGTGGATTCTTCACCCGCCCACCAGACATCTGCCACTGAAGCTGCGCGTGCTGATGGATTTCCTGGCCGAGCGGCTGGGTGGCCATGCACCCTGATCAGTCCGGCGCCCTGAGCCTGCGCCACAACGTGGCCCGGCTGATGCCCAGGATCTCGCAAGCGCGGCGCTGGTCGCCCTGTACCTGCTCCAGCACTTCGCGCATGCGCTGGCGCTCGGCATCGCGCCGGGCCTCGCGCAGTTGCAGTTGCCGCTGCTGCGCTGGCAGGGCCTGAACGGTACCCTGCCCAGCCCCGTCGCATTCAGGAAACAGCTCCCGCAAGCGGCCCATGTCCACGCGGCCCGCGCTGTCGCGCAGGTCGTGGCGGCAGGCCAGCAGGCGTTCCACCCAGTTGTCCAGCTCTCGCGCATTGCCGGGCCAGCGGTGGCCGGATGCCAGCTCCAGCAAGGCCGCCAGCAAGGGCTCCAGCGATGGCCCTTCCGCCTGCAGCGACTGCGTGCGCAGGCGCCGCGCCAGCATGGCGCGGGCCAGGGCATGGACATCGGCCGGGCCGCGTTCGTGCAGTCCGGGCATGTACAGGCGCAGCACGGCCAGGCGGTAGAACAGGTCACGCCGGAATTCACCGCGCTCGACCAGGGCCGCCAGATCGGCATGCGTGGCGGCGATGACGCGCAGGTCCACCGGCACGGGCGTGGTGGAGCCCACGCGCAGCACTTCGCGCTCCTGCAGCACGCGCAGCAGGCGGGACTGCAGGGCCAGCGGCATATCGCCGATCTCGTCCAGGAACAAGGTGCCCGTATGGGCCGCCTCGATCAGCCCGGTCTTGCCGCCGCGCCGCGCGCCGGTGAAAGCGCCTTCGTCGTAGCCGAAGAGTTCGCTCTCCAGCAGGCTTTCCCCCAGGGCCGCGCAGTTCACCGCCAGAAAGGGCTGGGCGGCGCGCCGGCTGGCGCGGTGCATGCCCTGGGCCAGCAACTCCTTGCCCGTGCCGCTGTCGCCCTGGATGAGCACGGTGGCATCGCTGGCCGCGAACTGGCGCGCCAGGCGGCGCACGCGCTGGGCGGGCTCGCTGTCGCCCGCGTAGTCTTCGATGCGCCAGCGCACGCCCGCTCCGCGCAGGCTGCGGTTGGCGCGCAGGTGGCGGTCGGCGCGCTGGATGGTGGCGGGATCGCGGCAGACCAGCAAGGCGCCCGTGAGCTGGCCGTTTTCCACGATGGGCGCGCGCCGTACCACCAGGGTGCGCATGGCCAGCTGGACCACGTCTTCACTGCCTTCGGGCTCCAGGGACTGCGACTGCAGCGCCTGTGCCAGCGCCAGCGCGGGCGCCACCTCGTCCAGCAGCCGGCCATGCAGCGCCCTGGCGGGCGCTCCCAGCAGGGCTGCCATGGTGGGGTTCAGTGCCTGGATGCAGCCTTGCGTGTCCACGGCAACCACGCCGTCCTGCAACTGGCCGAGCACGGTTTCCAGCCGCTGGTGGCGGGCGCGCTCGGCATGGCGGTGGCGGGCCAGCAGCACGGCGTCGCGCAGGGCCTGCAGCACGGCACCGTCGGAGTACAGCAGCACGCTGGGAATGCCAGCCTGCTCGGCCAGGTCGGCCACCAGACCGGGCGCGACGACGGCGCCCACGCCGGCGGCCTGCAGCGCACGCACGCAGGCCTGGGCATCGTAGGGCCCGTGATAGCTGAACTGGGCAATGCCGGCGCCGAACAGCGCGTCGAACTGGGCCAGGTGCGGCGAGGGATGGTCGAACGACACCAGCCCGATGCGCGGCGTGCCGCCCGCCTGCGCCAATTCCCGCGCGCTGGCCAGCGCCTGCAGCAGATCGAAGCCGCGCACCTCGATCATGACCACGGGAATGTCGACATGCTCGCGCACCCAGGCACCACTGGCGCCGGCGGCCACCAGGGCGTCTATGGGCTCGACCGCCTGCAGCGCGCGCACGGCCTGCACAGCGTCGTCAAAGGCCGCGCTGACATGCTCCACACGCACCTGGTCGCCCACCGCCAGGGACATGCGCTCCAGCACGCGGCCGATGCGATGGCGGCCTATGGTGACGACACGGGGCCATGCCGCGCGGGGGCCGGACGGGGTTCCAGGGACAGGGGGCACGACTGATTCATTCATGCAACCGATTATTTCATTCATGCAACACCGCACCGGGCGAATCGGTGAATGCCTGCAGAGCAGACTTTTCAAGAATCACAAAACCCATTCACATCAACAACTTGCGATATCAAGGGTTTACCCTTTTATCCGGTGGCATGCCACTTGCAAACAGGGCAGGCGTTTCAATCATTTCAAGCATTTCCAGGAGACCCCATGAACCAGCCATCCCGCCTGCCCCGCCGCACCGCCCTGGCCACCCTGCTTGCCGCCGCGCTGCCGCTGGCCGGCGTGACCTGCTCCGTCGCTGCACGGGCTGCCGGCGCCGCCGATGCCTGGCCCACCCGCCCCATTCGCCTGGTGGTGCCGTTCTCGGCAGGCGGCGCCAATGACCTGATGGCACGATCGGCTGCCGAAGGCGCGTCCAGGATCCTGGGCCAGCCCGTGGTGGTCGACAACCGCGCGGGTGCGGGAGGCACGGTGGGCGCCGACATCGTGGCCAAGGCCCAGCCCGACGGCTACACCCTGCTGGTGAGCGCGGCTGGCGTGATCTCCAACAGCATGATCAAGAAGACCATGCCGTTCAAGGACGATGCGCTGGTTCCGGTGGCCATGATCGGCCTGGCGCCGTCCGTGATCGTGGTTCCCAAGAACGCGCCCTACCAGAACCTGCGCGATTTCGTCGAGGCATCGAAGAAGGGCCAGGGCTTCAATTTCGCCACTGCCGGCACGGGCAGCACGCCGCATTTCGTGGCCGAGATGCTGAACGTGAAGTACGGCGCCCAGCTGCAGCCCGTGCCCTACAAGAGCGGGTCGGAGAGCACGACGGCCGTGCTGGGCGGGCAGGTGGAGGGCACGTCGGAGGCCAGCATCATCGCCCTGCCCCACATCCTCAACGAAGGCAAGTTCAAGGCCCTGGCCACCACCTGGACGCAGCGCATCTCGGCCTATCCGCAGCTATCCACCGCCGTGGAGCAGGGCTTTGCCGAGCTGCAGATCGCGCACTGGGCCGGCATCCATGCGCCCAAGGGGACGCCGCCCGCCATCCTGGACAAGCTGGCCGCCGCCGTGGACAAGGCCATGAAGGAGCCGGCCACGGTGGAAAAGCTCAAGGGCCTGGGCATCGAACCCATCGGCGGCACGCGCGCCGAGTTCGTGAAATTCACCGATGCCGAACGCAAGCGCCTGGGCGAGATCGTCAAGGCCGCGAACATGCAGGAAAAGTGAACCGCTTGCGCCATCACCACCGATCCCAACCGAGACAAGACACCATGAATACCCGCCGCAACACCCTCCGCCTGGGCATGGGCCTGGCCCTCAGCGCCATCGCCGCCGCTGCCGCCCTGCTCGCTGCCCCCGCCACCGCCGTGGCCCAAGGCGCAGATGCCTGGCCCTCGCGCCCCATCAAGCTCATCGTGCCCTATGCGGCCGGCGGCTTTGCCGATACGCGGGCCCGCAAGATCGCCGACAAGATAGGCCAGAGCCTGGGCCAGCCCATCGTGATCGACAACCGCGGCGGCGCGGGCGGCGTGACGGGCACGGATGCCATCGCCAAGGCCACGGACGGCCATACCTTCGGCTTCGGCTCGCCAGGCCCTCTGGTGACCAATCCCATGCTGATGAAAAAGCTGCCCTACAACGCCGCACGCGACCTGCAGCCCATCATCCTGATCGAAGAGGCGCCGCTGATCCTGACCACGGCTCCCAACCAGCCGTTCAAGACCGTGGCCGAACTGGTCGCGGCAGCCAAGGCCAAGCCCGGCACGCTGACCTATGGATCGTCGGGCGTGGGCGGTGCCCACCACCTGTCGGGCGAGCTGCTGGCCTTCCAGACGCGCACGGACATGGTCCATGTGCCCTACAAGGGCGGCGCGCTGGCAGCCACCGACCTGATGGGCGGCCACCTGGCCTTCATGTTCGAGATGGGCTATGCGGCCCTGCCCGCCATCCAGGGCGACAAGGTCAAGGCCCTGGCCGTGTCCAGCAAGCAGCGCCTGAAAGTGCTGCCCAGCGTGCCCACGCTGGATGAGGCGGGCATCAAGGGCTTCGAGTCGTACAACTGGCTGGGCATGATCGCGCCGGCCAGCACGCCGCCGGCCGTGATCGAGCGCCTGAACAAGGCCGTGAACGAGGCCCTCAAGGACGCGGAGGTGCGCGCCATGATCGAGAACACGGGCGGCATGGTCATGGGCGGCACGCCCCAGGCCTACGGAAAGTTCATCGAGGCCGAGCGCGCCAAGTGGGGCCCGGTGATCAAGAACGCCAACATCACGCTGGACTGAGCGCCAGCCCGCGCAGCACTTTTCCTCATCCAACAGAACCCTCCATGAACACCAAGCAACAACTCAAGGCCCTGGCCGAAGCGCGCCGCGGAGTGCTCGTGCCCGGCGCATTCAACGCACTGTCCGCGCGCGTCGTGGCCGATCTCGGCTTCGAGGCCATCTATGTGACCGGCGCCGGCGTGACCAATATGTGGTTCGGCCTGCCCGACCAGGCCTTCATGGGCCTGACCGACATCGCCGACCACACGGCCCGCATCCGCGACGCCGTGGATCTGCCGCTGATCGTCGATGCCGACACCGGCTTCGGCAACGCGCTCAACACCTACCATGCGGTGCGCACGCTGGAGCGCGCGGGCGCCGACTGCATCCAGATCGAGGACCAGATCAGCCCCAAGCGCTGCGGCCATTTCAATGGCAAGGAAGTGATTTCCACCGAGGAAATGCTGGGCAAGATCAAGGCCGCCGTGGACGCACGCCGCGACCAGGGCACGCTGATCATGGCGCGCACCGATGCCTGCGCCACGCAGGGCTTCGAGGCTGCCGTCGAGCGCGCCCAGCGCTTTGCCGAGGCGGGAGCCGACATCCTCTTCGTGGAGGCCGTGACCCAGGCCGAAGAAATCCGCGCCCTGCCCCGGCGCCTGTCCACGCCGCAGCTGATGAACATGGTGATCGGAGGCAAGACGCCCATCACCGACGCGGGCGAGCTGGCAGACCTGGGCTATGGCCTGGTGCTGTATGCCAACGCGGCCCTGCAAGGCGCCGTGGCCGGCATGCAAAAGGCGCTGGGCCAGCTGCGCAACGAGCGCAGGGTGGACGAGAACCCCGCCGTGGTCGCCCCCTTTGCCGAGCGCCAGCGCCTGGTCAACAAGCCGTTCTGGGATGCGCTGGAAAAGAAGTACGAGTGAAGCGCGAGTGAAGTTCGAGCGAGGGCGGGCTGGCGCAGCGCCGCTCAGCCGCTCAGCCCCTCGCAGGCGCCTTCCACCCCTTGAGCGTCAGCTCCAGCGCCTGCAGCGCCTGCTGCAGGCGTTCGGGGGGCGCCCCTTCCTCGGCAATCCAGAATGCCGACTCCACCAGGCAGCCATTGAGCAGGCGCGACATGGCCAGCGGATTGGCCCGCACGATCACGCCGCGCTCCATGAGCTGCTCCAGGTAGCCGGCCACGAAGGCGATGCAGGCACGGTGCTGCTCGCCCTGGTCCGTGCCCGTCAGCACGGCGCGCGCATCCTGCAGCACGATGCGGCGTATCTCGCCCTCCTGCGCCATGGCCAAGTAGGCACGGCAGTAGGCCAGGAACCCCTCCCAGGGGTCGACATGGTCGGCCAGCACCTGCTCAAGGCGCGCGTCCATCTCGGCATCCATCTGCGCCACCACGGCGGCCAGCAGGCCCGGCTTGCCGCCGAAATGGTGGTACAGCGCGCCGCGCGTCAGGCCGGCCTTGGCCGTCAGTTCGTCCATGGAGGCCTGGGCATAGCCCTGGCTGCCAAAGGCCTCGCGCGCAGCCTCGATGAGCTTGGCGCGTGTCTCCTCGATCATGCTGGCCCGGCTTTTGCGCATGGCGCACTCCATTCACATACAAAACGTATGCCAATGATACGGCGCGTCATGGGCAACCCGTAGAATCGCTGACATACGCCGCGTATGTGATTGCAGCGGCCTGTCCGTCTTCCGAGGTTTCCATGTTCCACGCCTACCGCCAGCTGTTCTCCCGGCCCGGCACGGCCGCCTTTGTGCTGGCCGGTCTCCTGGCCCGCCTGCCCCTTTCCATGACGGGTATCGGCCTGATCACCATGCTGTCCCAGCAGCGCGGCGCCTACACGCTGGCCGGCGCGGTCGCTGCCTGCTTTGCGCTGTCCATCGCGGTGCTGGCGCCCCGCATCTCGGCCCTGGTGGACCGCCATGGCCAGCGCAAGGTCCTGCCCTGGGCAGCGGCCGTGAGTGCTGCCGCCATGTTTGCGCTGCTGGCCTGCGCGCATTGGCAGGGACCGGAGTGGCTGCTGCTGGTGCTGGCAGCGCTGGTGGGTGCCCTGCCCAGCATGCCGGCCATGGTGCGTGCGCGCTGGACCGTGCTGCTGCGCGGCACGCCACAACTGCAGACGGCCTATGCGCTGGAGGCCGTGCTGGACGATGTCTGCTTCATCGTCGGCCCGCCCCTGTCGGTCGGCCTGAGCATGGTGCTGTTCCCCGAGGCCGGGCCGCTGGCCGCCTCCTTGCTGCTGCTGGTGGGCGTGGCGCTGTTCGTAGCCCAGCGCCGTACAGAGCCACCCGTGGACACATCGCAGCAGCGCACGCGCCAGCAGTCGCTGGCCCGCCATCCCGTGGTGCGCACGCTGGCGCTGTTCATGCTGGCCCAGGGCATCATCGTGGGCACCATCGACGTGGCCAGCGTGGCCTTTGCCACGCAGCAGGGCCAGCCGGCGGCGGCCAGCATCGTGCTGTCGTTCTATGCGCTGGGCTCCTGCGTTATGGGACTGGTGTTCGGCACGCTGCGCCTGAAGGCGCCGCTGCACCGCCAGATCGCCTGGGTGGGCGCCTCGGTCTGCATCACGGCCGTGCCCCTGCTGCTGGCCACCAATGTATTCACGCTGACCCTGGCCGTGCTGCTGGCCGGCATCACCTTCGGCCCGACCATCACCGTGGCCATGGGCCTGGTGGAGCAGCAGGTGCCGCCCCAGCGCCTGACCGAAGGCATGACCTGGCTGCTGACCGGCATTGCCATGGGCGTGGCCCTGGGCGCGGCCGCCGCCGGCTGGGCCACCGACCTGTGGGGCGCGCGCATCTCCTTCGTGGTGGCGCTGCTGGCCGGTGCTGTCATGTGGGCCCTGGGCGTGCTGGCCGCACGCCAGGCACGAGCGAAAGAGAGCCCGCCTGCCGAAGACGCAGCCGCTGCCTGCACCTGAACACGGCCCCAACGCCCGCGCCAGCCCAGACCGCTCAGGCCGTGGCCATCAAGGCCAGCAGCTCGGCCAGGCGCTGGCGCATCCACAGCGCTTCGACCCCGGGCGCCAGCCCTTCCAGCCAGAGCATGCGCACGGTCAGCGGCGGCAGCGCCAGCCCCTCGCAGGCGCGTTGCCGCAGATGCGGGCGCAGATCGCCGAACTCGGCAATATTGACCGGCAGGATGGCCCAGCCCAGGCCGTCGGCCACCATGTCGGCAATCACATAGAAGCTGTTGGAGCGCCAGACGGCGGGACTGAGCACGGTGTCCTCCACGCCCTCGATGTGCATCAGCAACTGGCGGTGCGCGGCCAGTTGCCTGCGCGTCAAGGGCTCTGCGCCATCGAGCACATGGCCCTTGGCCACGCAAATGGTCTGCGGCACGCTGCCGATATGGCGCTGGGCACAGGTGGCCGGCGCAGGCGCTCGGTCGAACTGGAAGGCGACCTGGGCACGCTGCGCCGCCACATGCTCGGCCACTTCGGAGGCCGTGCCGTTCAGCACGGTCAGCTCCATGGCCGGAAAGCGTGCCGCCAGCTCCTTGAACAGCTGGGCCAGCGGCACATAGGGCAATGCCTCGTCCAGCGCAACGGCCAGGCGCGCCTGCCCGCCTGCGGCCAGGGCGCGTGCGCGGTGGTCCATGGCCTGGGCCTGGTGCAGCAGGGACCGGGCCTCCAGCAGCATGACCTCGCCTGCGGCCGTGAGCCGCACATGGCGTCCCACACGGTCGAACAGCTCCAGCCCCAGATCGGCCTCCAGCAGGCCGGTGGCCGTGCTCACGGCCGATTGCGCACGGCCCAGGCGGCGCGCAGCCTCGGTCATGGTGCCGGCCTCGGCCACCGCCACGAAATGCCTCAGTCTGTCCAGTGTCCATTCCATCTATCAATTTTATGGATTGAATCAAACTTTGATAAAGCATTTTATTGATGGAAACTGCCGCTTTCATCCAAAGGAAGCTCCGGCCCACAAGGCCAGGAGCAAACAGGTGCTTTATGGCGTTCACGACGCAAACCCGAGTCCCCGCTGCGGGGCATCCCTCCAAATCTCTGGCGGCCGACCCGCGCCGCTGGCTGGTGCTGGCCATCGTCTCGGTGGCGCTGCTGCTCATCGTCATCGACATGACGGTGCTCTACACGGCACTGCCGCGCCTCACGCATGACCTGGCGGCCACGGCCTCCGCCAAGCTGTGGATCGTCAATATCTATGCCCTGGTGGTTTCCGGCCTGCTGCTGGGCATGGGCACGCTGGGCGACAGGCTCGGCCACAAGCGGCTGTTCATGGCCGGGCTGTGCGTGTTCGGCCTGGCATCGCTGTGCGCGGCCTTTGCGCCCTCGCCCGCCCTGCTGATTGCGGCGCGCGCGCTGCTGGGCGTGGGCGCGGCCATGATGATGCCGGCCACGCTGTCCCTGATCCGCCTGAGCTTTGCCGATGAGCGCGAGCGCGCGCTGGCCATCGGCATCTGGGCCTCGGTGGCCTCGGGCGGTGCGGCCTTCGGGCCGGTGGTGGGCGGGCTGCTGCTGGAGTATTTCTGGTGGGGCTCGGTGTTCCTGATCAACGTGCCCATCGTGCTGCTGGCCCTGCCCCTGGCCTGGTGGCTGATTCCCGCAGGCGGCGCCACCTCGCAGCGGCCCTGGGACTTTGTGGGCTCGCTGCAGGTCATGGCAGGCCTGGTGGCAAGCACCTACGCGATCAAGGAGGCTGGCAAGCAATCGCCCGACTGGGCCCTGGCCGCCGTGGTCCTGGTGCTGGGCCTGGGCTTTCTTGCCCTGTTCGTGCGGCGCCAGCGGCGCAGCAGCGACCCGCTGCTGGACTTCGCCCTGTTCCGCAACCCGGCCTTTGCCACGGCCGTGGCCTCGGCCCTGGTGGCAGCGGCAGCGCTGATCGGCATGGAACTGGTCTTCAGCCAGCGCCTGCAGTTGGTGCAGGGCCTGCCTCCGCTGCAGGCGGGCCTGGCCGTGCTGCCGCTGCCGCTGGCCGCCTTTGTTGCCGGCCCCGTCGCAGGCCACTGGCTGCCGCGACTGGGTGGGGCCCGCATGCTGCCGGCCTCCCTGTTGCTGTCGGGCCTGGGCATGGGCGGCTACCTGCTGGTCCATGACATGGGCTGGTGGCCGCAGGCGGGGGCGCTGGCCCTGCTGGGCCTGGGCATAGGCGCGGCCATGACCACGGCGTCGAGCACCATCATGCAAAGCGCTCCCGCAGACCGTGCAGGCATGGCGGCTTCGGTCGAGGAGGTGTCATACGAGCTGGGCGGCGCCCTGGGCGTGACGCTGATGGGCAGCCTGCTGTCGGCCGTGTACGCAGGCTCTTTGCGCCTGCCTGAGGGGCTGGGCCTGGCCCTGCCCGATTCCGTGCGCGACAGCCTGGACGAAGCCCTGCTGGCCGCCGAACAGCTGAGGCCTCAGGCCGCGCACCAGTTGACCGAGCTGGCACGCACGGCCTTCGGCCAGGGTTTCAGCGCCGTGATCGCCGGCGCCACGCTGCTGCTGGTGTGCACGGCGCTGTGGACGGGGTGGCGGCTGCGCGGTCAGCGCCGCTGAACGGCGGCCGCCCGGCCTCAGCCAGAAAGCCAAAAAGCCCCTTTCGGGGCTTTTTGGGCGCTGCGTGCACGTTGCGCGTGCACATTGCTGGCAGCTGCTTCGATCAGGCGAAGTTCTGCTCGGCAAACTTCCAGTTCACCAGCTTGTCGAGGAAGGTCTCGACGAACTTGGGACGCAGGTTGCGGTAGTCGATGTAGTAGGCGTGTTCCCAGACGTCCACGGTCAGCAGGGCCTTGTCTTGCGTGGTCAGGGGCGTGCCGGCGGCGCCGGTGTTGACGATGTCCACCGAGCCATCGGCCTTCTTCACCAGCCAGGTCCAGCCGGAGCCGAAGTTGCCCACGGCCGACTTCACGAAGGCTTCCTTGAAGGCGGCATAGCTGCCCCACTTCTTGTTGATGGCGTCAGCCAGGGCGCCGGTGGGCTCGCCGCCACCGTTGGGGGCCATGCAGTTCCAGAAGAAGGTGTGGTTCCAGATCTGGGCTGCGTTGTTGTAGATGCCGCCGGAAGACTTCTTGACGATCTCTTCCAGGGTCATGCTTTCGAATTCGGTGCCCTTTTGCAGATTGTTCAGGTTCACCACATAGGCGTTGTGGTGCTTGCCATGGTGGTACTCCAGCGTTTCCTGGCTGTAGTGGGGTGCCAGCGCGTCAATCGCATAGGGCAGAGGGGGCAAGGTATGTTCCATGGTGTTTCCTTCGTGGTTGAAATCTTTTAGGACGGGCCAGCACCTGTTGCGCAGAGCGCATGCAGCGCCTGCCGTGACCGTCGCGCGGGGCCTGCACTGCGCGCATTGCTGCGAGCCCTGGCCCTCACGCACCCGAACGGGCATTGTAGGAACAAGTTCGTGACCCTGCGGCGAAAGCGCGCTCCAAATCGGCCATCTTGGCCCGCTGCCGCGAGGGTGGATGTGAATTGACCGCAATCCGGCCAATCGGCCTACACGGATACCGCCTGCCGCCCGCCACTCCCTGCACGCCGAACGCTGCACACAGCGGGCCGCAGTTCAGAGCAGGCGCGGCTGCGTCACCACCAGGTCCAGGCTGCCGTCCGCCAGTTGCGCCTGCAGCGCCGTGCCCGGTGGCGCACGGCGCGCCTCGGTCACGGGATGGCCCTCGGCATCGGTGAGCAGGGCATAGCCTCGCTGCAGCACCAGGCGCGGGTCCAGCAGTTGCAGGCGAAGCTCCATGCGCGCCAGGTGATCCGCGCGCCTGTCCAGGCCGCGGCGCATGCCGGCAGGCAGCTGCGCCTGCAGGCCCTGCCCCGCATGGTCCATGCGCTGCAGCCTCAACTGCATGGCATGGCGCAGGCGCTGCGCCTGGCGGCTGAGCTGCAGCCGGCTGCGCGCCAGCTGTTCGCTGGGCCGGCCCAGGCGCTGCGACGCCAGGTCAAGGCGCTGCTGCTGGCGGTCCAGCAGCCGTTGCACCCCGTCCTCCAGCCGGCCCTGCATGAGCTGCAGCGCACCCAGCCAGACTTCGCGCGGCTGGCTCACCAACTCTGCTGCCGCCGTGGGCGTGGGCGCGCGCAGGTCGGCGCAGAAGTCGGCAATGGTGAAGTCGGTCTCGTGCCCCACGCCGCTGATCAGCGGCACCGGGCTTTGCACGATGGTGCGGGCCAGGCGCTCGTCATTGAAGGCCCAGAGGTCTTCGATGGAGCCGCCGCCGCGCACCAGCAAGATGGTGTCGATGTGCGGCGCGCCGGCCACCGATCCCGCGCCTTCCTGCGCCAGCCCATAAAGCCTTTGCAGCGCGTCGATCAGCGAGGCCGGTGCCTGCGCGCCCTGCACCAGGGCCGGCACCAGCACCACGGGGATGTGGGGCACGCGGCGGCGCAGCGCGGTGATCACGTCGTGCAGCGCGGCAGCCCCCGGCGAAGTCACCACGCCAATGCCGCGCGGCAGCGGCGGCAGGCTGCGCTTGCGCGCCGCATCGAAGAGGCCTTCGGCCTCCAGCTGCGCCTTCAGCCGCAGGAACTGCTCGAACAGTGCGCCCTGGCCTGCACGCTGCATGCTTTCGACGACCAGTTGCAGATCACCGCGCTGCTCGTAGACACCCAGCCGGCCCCGCAACTCGACCAGCTCGCCATCGCGCGGCGAAAAGTCCATGAGCTGGGCCGCGCGCCGGAACATGGCGCAGCGGATCTGCCCGCCGGCGTCCTTGATGCTGAAGTAGCAATGGCCGCTGGCCGCGCGCGAGAAGCCGCTGATCTCGCCGCGCACCGCCACCGGATTGAAGCGCGCCTGCAAGGCATCGCTCACGGCGCGGCACAGCGCGCCGACTTCCCAGACCAGCGGCGCCGCTGCTGGATTCATTGCGCCAAATGCACCGCTCATGCGGGCTCCCGGTCAGCATGCACTGCAACATTCTCCACAGGCCGACAGATGCAGCCTTGAAGAGGCACTTTGGCGATGATTTGCACAAGCAATCTCAAGAATACCTCGCAAGCATTTGATTAATAAGAGATTTTTTACTGAAACAAAGAATTCACATTTGTCACAGTGGTCATTCGCCGTCGCCGCCGCATCTGCGCAGGCAGCTTGATAACAAAGTTATCCACAGAAAATTGTGCTATATGAGCAAGCCCGAGGCAGGAAACCGGGACACCGCCAGTTGCCTGGATGCTGCGCCCGGTCACAGTTTTAGGCCGATCGCGCAGCCGGGACGCCTGGACCGGCCACATGGCTGGGCCATAATCGTCGGCTGCAGTTAAACGCGGGGGGAAAACAACTTGCTGTCGATCATACAAGCCGCAGGCTGGCCGATCTGGCCACTGATTGCCTGCTCCATCCTGGCTCTGGCCCTGGTCTTTGAACGCTTCGTGGCGCTGAAAACAGCCCGTGTTGCGCCGCCTGCCCTGTTGGGCGAGGCGATTTCCGTGTCCTCGCGCGGCCTGCCCAGTCAGGAAGTCGTGCAGCAACTGGCACAGAACTCCACGCTGGGCGAGGTCCTGGCCAGCGGGCTGCGCGCACTGCAGGCCCATCCGGACAGCAGCGAGGAAGAGCTGCGCGCGTCCATGGAAGGCGCCGGCCGCGCCGCCGCCCACACGCTGGAAAAACACCTGAGCGCGCTGGCCACCATCGCCTCTGCCGCCCCTTTGCTGGGCCTGCTGGGCACGGTGATCGGCATGATCGAGATCTTCGGCTCGCAAGGCGGCGCATCGGCCACCGGCGGCAGCAACCCCGCCCAACTGGCGGCCGGCATCTCCATCGCCCTGTACAACACGGCCTTCGGCCTGATCGTCGCCATTCCGGCCCTGATCTTCTGGCGCTACTTCCGCGCCCGCGTCGACGGCTACCTGCTGGGCATGGAGCTGGCTTCCGAACAGTTCGTGCGCCACCTCACCCGCGTCGGCGGCAAGTGAACCAGCACGCGAGAGACCTGACATGAACTTCCGTCCCCGCCGCCGTGACGAACCCGAGATCAACCTGATCCCGTTCATCGACGTGCTGCTGGTGGTGCTGATCTTTCTGATGCTGTCCACCACCTACAGCAAGTTCACCGAGCTGCAGCTGACCCTTCCGGTGGCCGACGTCGAGCAGCAGCGCGACCGGCCCCGCGAAATCATCGTCGCCATCGCAGCCGATGGCCGCTATGCCATCAACAAGACCGCCGTGGAAGACCGCAGCGTCACCGGCCTGACCCAGGCGCTGGCCGCAGCGGCCGTCGCCGGCAAGGACAGTGTGGTCATCATCAGCGCCGATGCCACTGCGCCGCACCAGTCCGTGGTATCGGTGATGGAAGCCTCGCGCCGCGCCGGACTGTCCCAGATCACCTTCGCCACGCAGACCTCGGCCAGCGCCGGGCGCTGAAGGCAAGCCGCCATGCCCCGGACTGGTCCTGCGCCCTCAGCCCGGGGGCTTCGCGCGGCCTGGCGCCGCCGCGGTCCGCTGGCCTGCGCGCTCCTTCCCCTGTCCCTGCTGTACCGCGCCCTGCTGGGCCTGCATCGGCTGCCTTATGCACTGGGCTTCAGGCGTGGGGGTCAGGCCGGCATTCCGGTCATCGTCGTCGGCAACGTGATTGCGGGCGGCGCCGGAAAGACCCCCGTCACGCTCGCCCTGGCCCGCCATCTGCGCGATGGCGGCTGGAGTCCCGGCATCGTCTCGCGCGGCTATGGTCGCAGCACGGACGACTGCCGCGAAGCCCGTCCTGACAGCGCCCCCGCCGACGTGGGTGACGAGCCCGCGCTGCTGGCGCGTGCCAGCGGCGTGCCGGTCTTCGTGGCCCGCAAGCGCATCGAGGCCGTCCAGGCCCTGCGCGCCCGCCACCCGCAGGTGGATGTGGTCATCAGCGACGACGGCCTGCAGCACCTGGCCCTGGCCCGCGACATCGAGCTGTGCGTCTTCAATGACGACGGTATCGGCAACGGCTGGCTGCTGCCGGCCGGCCCGCTGCGCGAGCCCTGGCCGCGCCCCGTCACCGCCGTGCTGCATGCAGGCGCAGCCCCCGACACCGACGCCCCCGCGTTTGCCATGCAGCGCCAGCTGTCCAGCGAAGCCGTCAATGCCCAAGGCGAGCGCATCGCACTGTCCTCCCTGCGTGCGCAGCCCGTGGAGGCCGTGGCCGCCGTGGCCCGGCCCGAGGGCTTTTTCTCCATGCTGACCCGCGAGCAAGGCCTGACGCTGGAGCATGTCCAGGCGCTTCCGGATCACTATAATTTTGAGAGCTTCCAGCGCCTGGGGCGCAACGAAGACCCGCTGGTCTGCACCGAAAAAGATGCCGTCAAGCTGTGGCGCACCCATCCCCAGGCCTGGGCGGTTGCGCTGCAATTGCAGCTGCCGGCGGATTTCTGGGCTCTGCTGGATGAGCGGCTGCAGGCACTGCGCCCCTGCCCCGCCTGACTATCATCTCCGTCTCGGCTGGCTGCCACGGCCCGCCCTTTCCCTTCAAAACACAGGATCCGCCATGGACGCCAAACTTCTCGAACTGCTGGTCTGCCCCGTCACCAAAGGCCCGCTGCGCTTTGACCGCGAGCACCAAGAACTGGTCTCGCGCAGCGCGCGCCTGGCCTACCCGGTGCGCGACGGCATTCCCGTGCTGCTGGAAACCGAGGCCCGCACGCTGGACGACGACGAGATCGAGGACTGATTTTTCCCATCACCTGCGCCGCCCCACGCCTTCGCCTCACTCCTGCACGCACCA
Source organism: Delftia sp. PX-1 (assembly GCF_055797465.1). Classification (NCBI taxonomy): domain Bacteria; kingdom Pseudomonadati; phylum Pseudomonadota; class Betaproteobacteria; order Burkholderiales; family Comamonadaceae; genus Delftia; species Delftia sp. PX-1. Next base: position 3,630,452 of record NZ_CP184763.1, on the reverse strand, counting down.
TGTCCTCCGCGCCCTTCACGGTTCTGATTCCCGCCCGCCTGTCTTCCAGCCGCCTGCCGGGCAAGCCCCTGGCCGACATTGCAGGGCTTCCCATGGTCGTGCGCGTGGCACAGCGCGCCAGCCGCAGCGGCGCCGCACGGTGCGTGGTCGCAGCCGATGACGAAAGCATCCTCGCCGCCTGTGCCGCGCATGGCGTGGCGGCCGTGCTCACGCGCAACGACCATGCCAGCGGCAGCGACCGACTGGCCGAGGCCTGCGCGCTGCTGGGTCTCGATGGCGATGACATCGTGGTCAATGTCCAGGGCGACGAGCCGCTGATCGCCCCCGAACTCATCGACGCCGTGGCCGCCCTGCTGCCCCGGCAACCTTCGGCCAGCATGGGAACAGCGGCGCATGCCATTGACAGCCTTGCCGACTTCGTCAACCCGAACGTGGTCAAGGTCGTCTGCGATGCCCAGGGCATGGCCCACTATTTCAGCCGTGCGCCCATTCCCTTCGCGCGCGAGCATGCGGACCAGGCATGGTGGGAGACGGCATCGGCAGCGTTGGGCCACCCCGGCTTCGCACCGCTGCGCCACATCGGCATCTACAGCTATCGCGCCGGCTTCCTGCGCAGCTTCCCCCAGCTTTCCCAGGCACCCACCGAGGCACTGGAGGCCCTGGAGCAGTTGCGTGCGCTGTGGCACGGCCACCGCATCGCCGTCCATGTCACACCCCATGCACCCGGCCCTGGCGTGGACACGCGCGAGGATCTGGAGCGGGTGCGCGCCCAGCTGTCCAACCCGCCGGCCTGAATCGGCCGGCCGCTGAAAACGCACAAATGGCGATGCCGGGCATCGCCATTTGCAGCAACGCCGCCCATGCGGTTTTGTCGGACAGCAAAACGCAGGTTTTGGCGATTGCACAGGCGACAGTTTTGCCCCGTGCGTGTAAGCCAGTGTTGGCCCTGTGCGTGCTATCCTTGCCCGCGACAAAAATATGACGCATGGACTGTCCGCCCCGGTGGGCCGATCCGGCAGACAAGAATTTCTACTCTCCTCAAGGACTTCCATGAAACTGATTTTGTTGGGCGCACCCGGCGCCGGCAAAGGCACGCAAGCCGCTTTCATCTGCCAGAAGTACGGCATTCCCCAGATCTCCACCGGTGACATGCTGCGTGCCGCCGTCAAGGCCGGCACGCCCCTGGGCCAGCAGGCCAAGGCCGTGATGGACGCCGGCCAACTGGTCAGCGACGACCTGATCATCAATCTGGTCAAGGAGCGCATTGCCCAGCCCGATTGCGCCAACGGCTTCCTGTTCGACGGATTTCCCCGCACCATTCCCCAGGCCGACGCCATGAAGGCCGCCGGCGTGAAGCTGGACTACGTGCTCGAGATCGATGTGCCCTTCGATGCCATCATCGAGCGCATGAGCGGCCGCCGCTCCCACCCCGCTTCGGGCCGCACCTACCACGTCACGTTCAACCCGCCCAAGGTAGAAGGCCTGGACGACGTGACCGGCGAGCCGCTGGTGCAGCGCGAGGACGACAAGGAAGAAACGGTCAAGAAGCGCCTGGACGTCTACAGCAGCCAGACCCGCCCGCTGGTGGACTACTACCGCGCCTGGGCCGAGAAGGAAGCCGCAGCAGCCCCCAAGTACCGCGCCATCAGCGGCCTGGGCTCGGTGGAAGACATCACCCAGCGCGCCCTCGCAGCACTGGCTGAATGACGCAGGCCATGCGCCAGACCCCAGAAAAGCACCCGCCGGGTGCTTTTTTGTTGCCCGCCTGCATCTGAAGCGCCGGCGACGCCCGGAGGATCAGTCGCGCGGCTGCGCGGCCAGCGCCAGCATCATGGCAATCCGCGCCTTGGCCACGGGCAGTTGGACCAGATCGGCCTCTGCGGGGTCCGTGCCAAGCCCCGAGGCAACGGGCAGGCCTTCGGCGCAGCGCGTGCCCCGCCAGATCCAGACGCCTTTGTCGCGCGCACGCAGCAAGGCCGCTTCCATGCTTTCGTGAATGGTCGCATTGCCCGTGCCGGCCACCACGATGCCGCGCACGCCTGCGGCCACCAGCGCATCCACGCCGCAGGCACGCGCCAGAGCACCGCTGAACACCACCTCGACCCAGGGCAGCTCATCCAGCGCCAGCAGGTCAGACAGAGCGGGAGCGGAAGTCACCATCCGCGCAACGGGGGCGACTGGCGTGACCGGCGCATCAGGCACCAGCCAGCGCACGCGTCCTTCCTCCACCACGGCCTGCGGGCCACCTTCCATGGAGCGCATGGCCTGCAGTCGGTAAGGGTGGACTTTTTGCACCTGGGCCGCCGCATGCACTTCGCCGCCGGCCACCACCCACACACCGCTGCGCCCGCCGCTGGCGGCCACGGTCACGGCATCGCGCAGATTCTGCGGTCCGTCGGCCAGCAGGGCCGTGGCCGGGCGCATGGCGCAAGTGAGCACGATGGGCTTGGTGGCAGGCAGCAGGCTGTGCAGCAGCCAGGCCGTCTCTTCCAGCGTGTCCGTTCCATGCGTGATCACCACGGCGCGTGTGTCCGCATCCTCCAGCGCCTGCGTGCAGGCACGCAGCAACGCGCGCCACACGGGCCAGTCCATATCCTTGCTGTCCACCTGCGCGATCTGCTGCGTCTGCACAGGCCCCAGCGCCTGCTGCTCCAGATCCGGCACGGCATCGAGCAGCGACTGCACCGTGATCTGTCCGGCCTTGTATCCCACTGCCTGCGACTGCGAATCCGCCCGGCCGGCGATGGTGCCACCCGTGCCAAGAATCACCAACTTTGACTGCCCCACTTGCACCTCTTGGAAAACTGGTTAAAAATACAGATACTGTATAAATCATCAGATGACTTCTCTGCCTGCCATCTGAATTCAAGGACCGGACGCACGCCATGCTCGACCATCCCAAGCTCACCGCCCGCCAGCAACAGATCCTGGACCTGATCCAGGCCGCCATCTCCCGCACGGGCGCGCCCCCCACCCGCGCGGAAATCGCCAACACGCTGGGCTTCAAGTCCGCCAACGCAGCAGAGGAACATCTGCAGGCCCTGGCCCGCAAAGGCGTGATCGAACTGGTCAGCGGCACCTCCCGCGGCATTCGCCTGCGTACCGACACCGTGCGCAACATCAATGCCGCACGCGGCACCAGCTTCGGGCTGCCGCTGTCGGCCCTGGCGCCGCTGATGCTGCCGCTGGTGGGCCGCGTTGCGGCGGGCTCGCCCATTCTCGCCCAGGAACATATCGACCAGACCTATTCCGTCGAACCCAGCCTGTTCCAGGTCCGCCCGGACTATCTGCTGCGCGTGCGCGGCATGTCCATGCGCGACGCGGGCATCATGGACGGCGATCTGCTGGCCGTGCAGTCCGCGCATGAAGCCCGCAACGGGCAGATCGTCGTGGCACGCCTGGGAGATGAAGTCACCGTCAAGCGTCTGCGCCGCACCACGCAGGGCGTGGAGCTCCTGCCGGAAAACCCCGATTACCCGGTGATCCGCGTCGCTCCCGAAGAGGCCTTTGCCATTGAAGGCCTGGCCGTGGGGCTGATCCGCAATAGCATGTCCATGTAAGCCGGACGGGCAGCCCTGCACGGGTTGCCACCCCCTATTTCATGCACCGCCCAGGTGGTAGGCGCGAAGCCTTGCAGCTTCGCCCTGGGCGGAGCTTTGCCCGCAAACCGCAATCCTGCCTGTGTCCATGCCTCTTTGAAATACGCCAACAGGAGTCGTCACATGGGATTCGCTCTGCCAACACTGTCTTCTCTGTCCTTCCTGCGCCTGGCACAGGGCATTCGCCTGCCCGCCGCCGCCATGGAGCCCGCCATGCGCACCATCCAGCCCGAATCGCCTGTGCAATCCGAGCAGGCGACCATCCTGTCCTTCAGCAAGGCACGCCGCCGCAGCCAGCAGCGGCGCAGCAAGTCAGCACGGCTGCCAGAACACAGGGATGCGCAGCTGCTGCTGCCCCTGCAACCCGAACTGCCCTCACTTCCGGCAGATCAGGCCCTGCCTTCGGGTCTGCGCATCATCCAGCGCTCGCCGCAGGAGCAGCCCGAATGCCTGTTCATCTCGGGCCGCATGGCCGATGTCTGTGCCGCCCTGGAACGCATGGAAGCGCACGGCGCGCAGACACCGGCCTGAGGTCGCCCTGAGACCAACCCGTCCACCCGGTCTGCGAGAGCCCGGGCCTGTCTCTTGCTTTGCCCAGCGGCAGGGGCTGCGCATCAGGCCCTGACAGCCGCCGGTGCAGCACTCCCCTCGCTGCGCCGATTGCGCATGCACCACGCCTGCGCCGCGGCAACGCACAGAATGCACAGCACGACGCTCAACGAAAAACGCAGTCCGCGCGCATCGGACAGCATGCCGAACAACGGCGCCACCATGCCGCCTATCGACATGGCCAGCCCCAGGGTCAGCCCGCTGGCCGTGGCCTGGTTGCGCGGCAGATAGTCCTGGGCCAGCGTGACCTGGGCGGCAAACGGAAGAAACATGCACACGCCCAGGGCCATGGTGCAGGCCAGCGCCATCCATGGCGTGGAGGCCAGGGCCAGGGCCGCCAGAGCAGGCAATGCCAACAGGTAGCCGGCGCGGATGGCCTGCATGCGCCCCCGGCGATCTGCAAGCGTGCCCCCCAGCAAAGTGCCCACCGCCGCAGCGGCTGTGAATGAGGTCAGCGTGGCCGCTCCCATGAAGTCCGAGCCGCCCAGCTCGCGCGTCACGAACATGGGCAGGGTGGACAGCACCGTCACATAGGGAATCGACCAGCAGACGATGACCCCGCACAGCAGGAAGAAGGCGCGCCAGTGGTTGGCGGGCAATTCGCCCTGAGCCACGGCCAGGCGCCGGGTGGCGCAATGGTCCTTGGCTCCATCCCGCCAAGTACAGGCATACCAGAGCACCAGCATGGCCGCTGCAGGCAGGGCCAGCATCCAGCTGCGGTGCAAGGCGCCTGCGCCCACCACGGCCGCAGCCAGCATGGGAGCGAACGATGCCCCCGCCGTTCCGCCCACCGAAAACACGCTCATCGCCTTCTGCGAGCCGCCGCCCGCCATGCGGGCCGCCACCGTTGCGGACGGATGGTAGGCCGCGATCCCCAGGCCGCACAGCACGGCAGCCAACCAGCTGACCCAGTAGTCCGGGCTCATGCCCACCAGGGCCAGGCCCAGGGCGGCCACCACAAAGCCGGCCGGCACCATCCAGGGCCGTGGCGACCGGTCGGCATACAGGCCGAACAGCGGCTGGACCATGCTCGACAGGCCCGTGGCCGCCAGCATCAGGCCGCTGGCTTCCGTATAGCTGTAGCCGCGCTCCAGCACCATGAAGGGCAACAGCGCAGGAACCAGTCCCTGGTAGAGGTCGTTGATGGCATGCGTGCCCGTAAGCAGCCCCAGACGTGCGCGGTTCATGCCCTGCCTCCTGTCACGTCCGTCATTCTCGAAAGGGAAATCATCTCCATACCTGCCACTTTCCTGCGGATTGAAAGTGGGTCATCGTAGAAAGTGCATGATCTGCATTCCTGCTACGAAGCAACAACAATCGTCGAGAAAATGACAACCCGGCAAAGTGGCCCACTTTCCCATGCCCGCACACGCGCTTGCCTGGATGACGTGCCTGCGGCCGCTCCATTGCCCCCGCACGGCGAGCACACGGCCCGCCCGGTCGTGGCCTTTGCCACAGACATGGCGGCCGGCGCTGCCATCGCACCGCATGCCCACCGCCGCGGCCAGCTGCTGCATGCCACCGAGGGAGTGATGCTGATCCGCGCGGATTCGGGCAGTTGGGTCGTCCCCCCGGGATGCGCCGTCTGGGTTCCACCACAGTCCCTGCACGCCATCCACATGGCCGCCGGCCCCGTGGCCATGCGCACCGTGTTCGTGGAGCCGGGGCTGCGGCCCGGCCTGTGGCATGACTGCCGAGTGATGCAGGTCACGCCCCTGCTGCGCGAACTCGTGCTGGAGGCCATCGAGCTGCCCATGGACTACCCGCTGGGCGGCAGGGAGGAGCGTGTCATGCAGTTGATCCTCGACGAAATGGAGCGCGCCCGCGCCCTGTCCTTGCACGTGCCCATGCCCCGGCATGGCGCCCTGGCCGCCTGCTGCCGCAGCTTTGTGGACGACCCATCGCAGGACGCCGGCCTGGCCAATTGGGCACAGCGGCTGCACATGCATCCCCGCACGCTGGCACGCCTGTTCCTGCGCGAGACCGGCATGAACTTCGGCGCATGGTGCCGCCAGGCCCGTCTTCTGCTCAGCCTGCCCCGGCTGGCCGCTGGCGCCTCGGTCCTGGAAGTGGCGCTCTCCCATGGATACGACAGTCCCAGCGCCTTCACCGCCGTCTTCCGGCGCAGCTTTGGCGCTCCGCCCAGCGCCTACCAGCGCAATCGCCCGGCGCAGGGCCGGCGTGGAAGTTCCGCCAGCATCTCCCTGTAGCGCACATGCAACAGAAAGATACCCAGTCCTCAGGAGTAAAGCTCGCGTGAAAGATAATTGATAAGCATTCTTATTATCTTTTGCAACCGAGACCGCCACGTTGCCCATCTCGGCTTCTACGCCCGGCCTCCCCGCTTCTTTCGCACAAGCCGCCCTCTCCGTGCACAGCCTTTACCAGAATCACCATCCCTGGCTGGAAAGCCTGCTGCGCAAGCGCCTGGGCAACCGTGACGATGCGGCCGACCTGGCCCAGGACACCTTCGTGCGCCTGCTGCGCTCGCCAGTGCCGCAGCAGGACATCCGCGAGCCCAGGCGCTACCTGGCCACCATCGCCCGCGGCCTGGTCACCGACCTGTTTCGCCGCCGCACGCTGGAGCAGTCCTATCTGGACTATCTTGCACAGCTGCCGCAGTCGCTGGCGCCTTCGCCCGAGGAGCAGGCCATCGTCCAGCAGACCCTGCTCGACGTGGACCGCATGCTCCAGGGCCTTGCACCCAAGGTGCGCGAAGCCTTCGTCCTATCCCATTTCGAGGAACTGAGCTACCCCGAGATCGCCGAGCGCCTGGGCGTGTCGCTGCGCACCGTCAGCAACTACCTGACCCGGGCGATGGAGCATTGCTGCCTGGTCCTGGCATAGCCACATGGGCGAGGGATCTTTGGAAAGCAACGACCGACGGGCCTTGCATGAGGCCGCTGCCTGGCACGTGAAACTGCGCGGCACCGCGGTGACGCCAAGCCTGCAGCAGGCATGGACGGACTGGCACGAGGCCGACCCCGCCCACCAGCGCGCCTGGCTGCGCGTGCAATCCGTCACCGCACAGCTGTCGCATCTGCCCGCACCCTTGGCGCGCCAGGCGCTGGGCCGCCGCTCCGACCCCAATCGCCGTTCTGCGGTGCGTGCTGTGGCCCTTGGCCTGGGCAGCGGTGCCACGGCCTGGCTCGCCTGGAAAGGCGCGCCGCTCGAGCACTGGCAGGCAGCTCATCGCACCGCCACTGGCGAGCGCCGCGACCTGACGCTGCCCGACGGCTCCCTGGTGGCCCTGGATACAGCCACCTCCGTGGACGTGGCTTTCGACGACCGCCAGCGCCTGCTGCGCCTTTACCGCGGCCGCATCCTCGTCGCCACCGGGCCAGACGCACTGGGCCGCCCCTTCAGTGTGCAAACCCCGCAAGGCCATGTACTGGCCCTGGGAACGCGCTTCACGGTCCATGTCGCGGACGACGGCCTGTGCCATGTCAACGTGCAGGAAAAGACCGTGCGCCTGCAGCCCCTGGACAGCGAAGCCACCCCCACCGAGCTGCAGGCCGGGCAACACGCCGCCTTCTCGGCCAGCGCCACCCAGCCACCCGCGTCTGCCGATCCCTTTGCCGCCAGCTGGCACGAAGGCGGACTGATCGCGCTGGACATGCCGCTGGGCCAGCTGATCGACGCCCTCGCCCGCTACCGGCCCGGCTACCTGGGCTGCACGCCCGAGGTGGCAGGCCTGCGTGTCTCGGGCGCCTTTCCCGTGGACGACACCGATCGCGCCCTGGCTGCGCTCGTCCGCCGCTTCCCCTTGCAGTTGAGCACCCGTACACGCTATTGGGTGCAAGTGCAGGCACGGTCTGGCGGGGATTGAGTAGGCGATCGAGGAGGCGTTCCAGTGGGCGAGCCGGCGGCCGCACGGCCTTTGCGGTCAGGCCCGCACATACGGGTGATGCACAACGTCGAAGCCCTCCTGTGCGCAAGGCGCGACAAAGTAGCTGGTGATCAGGTCGAACTGCTCATCGCTGGCCTGAAAGGGATGATCCCCCGCCGCATTGCGCGCACGCAGGCGCTGCTTGCAGACCTCATCGGGCACATCCAGGAAATGCAGGCGGTGGGAGGCACCCACCCTCTCGAACACGCTGCGCGCCCAACCTCTGCCTTCCAGCGTGTTGGCAGGAAAGTCCAGCACCACTGAAACGCCGGCATCCAGCAGCGCCTGCACATGCGCCCCCATCAATCCCTTGAGTCGCGCGCTGCAGCGCACGTAGTCGGCCACCGACTGCATCTCGCCGGGATACAAACCGGCCAGCCAGGAATCCTCGCTGACCAGCACCGTGCCGGGCTGCGCCGCCAGTTGCCGTGCCAGCGTCGACTTGCCCGAGCCGATCTTGCCGCAGACCATGTGCAGCGTGGCCGGCCGCGCAGCGCGGGAATCGGCCTGGGCGTCGTCCGCATGGCGGGACGGTTCAAGAACCTGCATATCCATCTCCTGAAAGGCTTGTGAAAACCCTGGAGGCGGAATGAAAAAACCCGCCTCCTCTGGGCGGGTTGCATGGCGCCGAAGGCCGCTGGCTAACCCACCATCCAATGGATGGTGCGAATAATCTGCGTTGCGTTCAGGCGGGCCATGGCGCACAGCATAGCGCAATCAGGGTGCCTCAATGGGCCACCATCCGAACCAGCCCCAGCCCCGCAAACAGCGCGGCAACGCCCAGCACCAGCGAACCCAGCGCATACAGCACGGAAGCGAGCCAGTCGCCGCGCTCGTACAGCATGCCGATCTCCAGCGCGTAGGTCGAAAACGTGGTGAAGCCGCCCAGAATGCCCGTGGTGATGAACAGCCTCGCACTCTGCGGCAGCGAAGTCTTGAGCGCAAACCACTCCACCACCACCCCCATCACGAAAGCGCCCAGCACATTGATCGCCAAGGTGCCCAGCGGATAGGCACTGCCCACCAGCCGCAGTGCAAGCAGGTTCGAACCATGCCGTAGCGCGGAGCCGAGGCCGCCGCCCACGAACACCAAAATGAAACCGTAGATACCCATGACCGTCCTTTCATCAAACAACCGGGACGGGCGCGCCGGGCAGGATCAAGACACGGCCCTGCCACCGGCAGGACACGCCCCACCAAGGCAGGAGCCATCAGCCCCTTGCAGGGCGGTTTCGGGAAGCTCCATTCCCATCGTGCAGCCATTGCTGCGGTGGTCGAGTTTACTCCGGGCAAGCGAGCACAGGCAGCCATCCCGTGGCGGCAATACCGACCCTGCATCCCTTGCAGCGGCCTATTGGAATAACTTAATCTCAACCGATTCACCGCACAGGGATACCATCACTCCCATTCATTCAACGAGATGAATATGCGCCTATTGACTCTGACAATCGTTGCGACATTTCTGGCTTTACCTGCCGCCGCCCAGGTCTATCAATGCAAGGATGTTTCTGGAAAACTGATTTTTTCAGACAGCCCCTGCAGCAGCGACCAATCCGGCGCACTGATACAGCGCAAAAATCGGACGATGAAATCTACCGCGAACGGGCCGAGGCCGCGGAGGCTAATGAGCGAAAGCAGCAGCGCCAGATGAACGAAATGCAGCAGCGCCAGATCGAGAGCCAGCAGCGCGTCATCGAACAGCAGGCCCGCAAGGCGAATGCTCCTGCACCGGAGCAGCTCGGCGCATCCTCCCAGTGCAAGGAGGCGCGCAAGGAGCTGGAATTCGTATCCAGCATTCGCACCCTTTCCCTGGATGAAAAACGGATACGCACCAATGCAGCAATCACCAGCGTCAATGCTGCATGCGGCTCCAATACGCCGCTGATGCAGGAACCACCGAAGCCGGTTTTCACACCGCGGGCGGCCCAGCCTGTTCCTCTATCCAGTTGCAATGGTGCACTTTGCTACGACAGCAATGGCGGAATCTACAACCGCAACGGCCAATTCATCAGTGACAGTCAAGGGCGGAGCTGCCGAATACTGGGTGGAACCATGATTGAGTGCGACTGAGCGCGGTCCATCACACTCTCGGCCTTCACCGGCTTCGCCGGCAGGTGGCAACCCCCAAGTCCCGTCCGACCAGGGGTCCGCAAGGCGTTGCAGGGTGTAATTCGCTGATACAGCTGCGCGGGCGACAGAGCGTGCCAGTGACCGGTTTCACCTGCCAGGGCTTGCCGGCATCTGCGCGGCTTGTGTAACCACGGCTGCGCGATCTGGCGCGGGCCGAAGCCTTCAGCCTCAAGCCCGGGGCTGCTTGAACGACAATGTGACCGTCGGGCCTCGGGGCCCTGGCTGCGCAAGCGTCACACAATAGTCAGGCAGGCCGGTTCAGGTAGGCGTTGATGATGCCCAGGGCAAAGCGCAAAAGCGGATCAGAACATTTGCCGACAACCTCTTGCGCGGCAACCCGGAGATAAATCAAAGGCTTATGAGAGATTCACAGGCAATGAACATCATCATTCTTGACGACTACCAGGACGCCGTACGCAAGCTGGACTGTGCGCGGCTGCTGGAGCCGTTCAACGCCAAGGTCTTCACCAATACCGTCAAGGGTGTGGGCCAGTTGTCGGTGCGGTTGCGCGATGCGGACATCATCGTGCTGATCCGCGAACGCACGCAGATCAGCCGGCAGTTGCTGGAAAAACTCCCGCGCCTGAAGCTGATCGCGCAGACCGGCAAGGCCGGCGCCCATATCGATGTGCAGGCCTGCACCGACCAGGGCGTTGCGATTGCCGAGGGCGTGGGCTCGCCCATCGCACCGGCCGAGCTGACCTGGTCGCTGATCATGGCGGCCACGCGGCGGCTGCCGCAGTACATCGCCAACCTCAAGCACGGCGCATGGCAGCAATCGGGGTTCAAGGCGGCGTCCATGCCCGCCAATTTCGGGCTGGGCAGCGTGCTGCACGGGCGCACGCTGGGCATCTGGGGGTATGGCCGCATTGGCAGGCTGGTGGCCCACTATGGCCATGCCTTCGGCATGAAGGTTCTGGTCTGGGGCAGCGAGTCCTCGCGCCAGAAGGCACAGGCCGACGGCTTTTCGGCCGCCGCTTCGCGCGAGGATTTCTTTGCCGAATCCGATGTGCTGTCCATGCATCTTCGCCTGCATGAGGCCACACGCGGCATCGTCACGGCGCAGGATCTGGCGCGCATGAGACCCACAGCCCTGTTCGTGAACACCTCGCGCGCCGAACTGGTGGAGGCCGATGCGCTGCTGGGCGCGCTCAACCGTGGCCGCCCCGGCCTGGCGGCCGTGGATGTCTTCGAGAGCGAGCCCATTCTCCAGGGCCACGCACTGCTGCGGCTGGAGAACTGCATCTGCACGCCGCACATCGGCTATGTGGAGCAAGACAGCTATGAGCTGTATTTCCGCGCCGCCTTCGACAATGTGGTGAACTTCGCTGCAGGCCAGCCCAGCAACATCCTCAATCCCGAGGTGTTCTCAGGCCCGGCACGCGCAGGCTGAAGGCCGGGTCAGGCGGGCACCTCGCCCTTCACCCGCCTACCCGATCACGGATCAACGCCCCCCGCCCTGTACAGCATCGCCGCGTGCGGCACTCGCCCGGTGGGCCAGTTCGTCGGCCACGGCCTCGTAGACGGCTTGGCGCACCACCGACTCCACCTCTTCGCGCAGGCGCACGACGATGGATCGCGTCTGCTGCTGCACCACCGTGGCGATGGCATCGCGCAGGCGCTGGTCCAGCACCAGGTCCACGCGCTGCATGAGGCGATGGACCAGATACTCCTCGGTGACCTGCTGCGCGTGGCTGTCCCAGATGGACTCCATGGTGGGCAATACACAGGCGGGTGATGCCCCAGGTGCTCCAGGTGCCGCAGATGCCGGATCCGGCTCGACCCCTTGCGTGGCAGCGTCGGCCTGCACCACCGGCGCGGCAGGAATGTCGTCTTCGATCGGTGCGGCCGGGGCCACCTCTGGCACATCGGCCGGTTCGGCAACTTCGGCCACTTCGAGCAGACGGCTCTCCTGGGCCAGCTGCATTTCCACGGACGGCGCACTGGGCGGCAGATAGTCGGAATGCACTGGCTGCACTGCAGGCCGCGGGCCCTGTCCAGGCGGCGCAGGCTCGGCGACCATGGACCGCTGGGGTTGCAGATCCAGGGGCAGCGGCGGCAGGGACGCGGGCATGGAAACCAGGCCGCGGCGTGGCGCAAGCATGCCTTCGCTCGCCCAGGAATCGGTCTCGCCGCTGTGCGGCAGTTCGGACGCAGCGACAGCGGGCGGTTCTGCCACCGGCGACTGCACTGCATCGACCGGCACGACATCGGTGAGCGTGGGAACAAAGCGTGGCGGGGTTTTGGAGGGAGCGCTCATGGCTTACTCCTTGAGGACCAGGTCATGGCGCTTGATGGAAATCCCCTGCGCCACGTAATGCTTCCAGCGCTGCCGGGCCAGATGCCGGTCTTCCTCATCGGTGGCAGACACCACTTCAACGACACGCGCAAAGCGCTCGAATCCTTCTGGCACATCGCCGCCCAGATTCACCAGCATGTCGTGGTGCGGCGCGCTGTCCAGCCGCTCCAGCAGCACGATGGGCGAGAAGGCCACAATGCCGGCCCCATCGCCTTCGACGGCGTGGGCAAGAAAATCGGTGGGCGAGACACTCCAGAGCCTGGGCGACAAGGCCTTGAGCGACGCGGAAGATCCCAGCACCACCAGTTGCGTGCGATGCCGCAGTGCCTTGCGCGCAAGACGGCACACATAGGCCAGCTTGTCAGGCGCGTTGAAATGGAACGCCACTTCAGTCAAGCGATGCTCCTTTCGCGCAGGCCCGTGCGGATGGGGACGATGCCATCAGGCCTGCTCCGGCTGGACTGCAGCGGCTGCCTTGCGGCGGCTGGGAGAGCCGGCCTTGGGCGCCGCAACCGACTTGGGCGCGCCGGCCCTGGATGGCGCCTTGCCGGCATCGACGCTGGCCAGCAGGTAGTGCAGCAGCAGGCCCACGGGGCGGCCCGTGCCGCCCTTGGCGGCGCCGCTCTTCCAGGCCGTGCCGGCGATGTCCAGATGAGCCCAGGGAATGTCTCCCACGAAGCGCTGCAGGAACTTGGCCGCCGTGACCGCACCACCTGCGCGGCCTGCCACATTGCCCATGTCGGCGAAATTGCTCTTGAGGCCTTCGCCATACTCCTCGTCCAGCGGCATGCGCCAGCACGGGTCGAGCGCGGCATCGCCCGCCTGCTCCAGCGCACGGGCCAGCTCGTCGCTGGGCGAGAACATGCCGCTGCGCAGCCCGCCCAGGGCGATGACGCAGGCACCGGTCAGCGTGGCGATGTCCACCATGGCGCGGGGCTTGAAGCGGGCGGCGTAGGTCAGCGCATCGCAGAGCACGAGGCGGCCTTCGGCATCGGTGTTGAGGATTTCTATGGTCTGGCCACTCATGCTGGTGACCACGTCGCCCGGCTTGACGGCTGCGCCTCCGGGCATGTTCTCGGAGGCCGGAATGAGCCCGACCACGTTGATGGCCGGCTGCAGCTGGGCCAGCGCCTGGAACACGCCCAGCACGCTGGCGGCACCGCCCATGTCGAACTTCATCTCGTCCATTTCGGCGGCAGGCTTGAGCGAGATGCCGCCGGTATCGAAGGTAATGCCCTTGCCCACCAGCACCACGGGCGCGGCGCCCTTGGCGCCGCCGTTGTAGTGCAGCTCGATGAAGCGCAGCGGCTGCTCCGACCCCTGGGCCACGGCCATGAAGGCGCCCATGCCGAGCTTGGCGACTTCGGCGGGGCCGTGGATCTTGCAGCTGATGCCGGGCAGCTTGGCCAGGGCACGGGCTGCGTCGGCCAGCAGCATGGGAGTGGCGTGGTTGGCCGGGCGATTGGCCCATTCGCGCGCCAGGGCCATGCCTTCGGCCTGGGCCACGGCGATCTTGAAAGCGGCGGCGATGCCGCCCTTGTCCCCGCTCTTGTCGCCGGACTTGCCGGACGCGGCACTGGCGCCCGTCGCCGCGATCACCAGCTTCTTGAGCGCCACAGGCTTGGCCTGGGGCTTGGTGTGGGTATAGCTGTAGCAGGCATCGGCCGCGGCCACCACCGCTGCTGCAACAGCGCCACCCGTGGCCTCGAAGCCGAAGCACAGCACGGCCTTGCCAACGCCGCTTGCCTTGAGGGCCGAGCCTGCGCCTGCCACGGCCTGGCGCACGTCGCGGGCCGAGCCGCTGCCCGCGCCCAGCAGCACGACGCGGCGGGCGGCCACGGCCGGCAGGCCGTACAGTGCCAACTGCTTGCCGGCTGCCGTTTCGAAATCTCCGGCCTTGACCGCGTGAGCGACCAGGGTGGACAGCGCGTCGCTGCCCGTGGCCGTGGCTTCGGTCACCAGCACCAACAACAGGTCACACTTTTCACGTACTGCAGCGGCAGTCGTCAACGGCTTCAGTTCAAAGTTCATAATCGGCGTTTTCCTTTCAGCCAATGTTATTCGATTCATCCATACGCAAAGAGCTGGCCCGCAGCTTCGGTGCCACGGTCGTGGTGCTGATCACGGTCGTCATGACCATGATGCTGATCCGCACGCTGGGTCAGGCTTACAAGGGCAATGTCAGCCCTTCCGACGTTCTGCTGGTCATGGGATATACGGTGCTTGGCCAGTTGCCCACCATCCTGGGCCTGGGACTTTTCGTGGCCGTGGTCGGCTCGCTGTCGCGCATGTACCGCGACAGCGAGATGGTGATCTGGTTCGCCGCAGGCCAGGGACTGGCCAGCCTGCTGCGCCCGCTGCTGCGCTTTGCCTGGCCGGTGCTGGCCGTGATCGCCGTGCTGGGCCTGGGCATCCTGCCCTGGGCCAATCAGCAGATCGAGCAGATCAAGACCCAGTTCGAGCAGCGCAGCGACATCGACCGCATCGCTCCCGGTGAGTTCCAGGAGTCTGCCGGCGGCTCGCGCGTGTTCTTCATCGACAAGGACGTGCCCAGCGCCACCGCTGCCAACAATGTGTTCATCGTGGCCAATGAGCGCGGGCGCGAGTCCGTGACCTCGGCGCGCGGGGCGCGGCTGGAAGTGGTCAAGGGCGAACGCATGGCCGTGCTGACCGACGGCCAGCGCATGGAGACGCAGACCAGCGACGGCTCGGTGAAGATCAGCGAGTTCAAGGAATACGGCACGCAGCTCGGCAGCGGCAACAATCTGGCCGCCGCCGAGGAAATGGCCGCGCGCAGCACGTACACGCATGAGCTGCTGCCGCGCACCGAACCCATCTACCGCGCCGAACTGGGCTGGCGCATAGGCCTGCCTCTGGCGGCGCTGAACTTCGTGATCCTGGGCCTGGCCGTGGCCAGCGTGAACCCGCGTGCCGGTGGCAGCGGCAGCCTCATGCTCGCGCTGTTCGCCTTCATCGTGTACTACAACCTCATGACGCTGGGCGAGAACTGGGTGGCCTCGGGCAAGCTGAGCATGCCCGCCATGACGGCCTTGCTGCACGGCGGCACGTTGCTGCTGGCGCTGCTGGTGCTACTGGTGCGGCACAGGCGCTGGTCGCCGCGCGATCTGTGGCGCAGGCCCTGCAAGCCGACTGCCCTGGACGACGCGAAGGCGGTGCCATGATGAGAGTTCTGAGAAACCTGCTGTACCGCGACATCATCGCGGCCGTCGGCTATGTGACGCTGGCCTTCCTGGCGCTGTTCTTCTTCTTCGATCTGGTCGATGAGCTGCGATGGGTCGGGCGCGGCGGCGACAACGGCTACAAGATCACGCACGCGCTGCTTTTCGTGGTGCTGCGCATTCCCAGCCACCTGTACGAGCTGATGCCCATCACCGTGCTGATCGGCACCATCTACGTGATGGCGCGCTTTGCCCAGAGTTCGGAATTCACCATCATGCGCACCAGCGGCATGGGCCCCTGGCTGGCGCTGCGCACGCTGATGGTGCTGGGCCTGGGCTTTGTGCTGGTCACCTTCGGCACCGGCGACTACCTGGCACCTGCGGCCGAGAACGCGGGCCAGAACATACGCGCCATCCACCTGGCCCAGCTGTCACGCGGGGCCACGGGTGCCTGGCTCAAGGAGCGCCAGGGCGATCATTCCATTGCCATCAACGTGCGTGCCATTCGCGGGCCCGGCGATTTCTCGAATGTGCGCATCTTCGACTTTGACGGCCAGGGCCGCATCTCTGCCCAGATCCATGCGGAATCGGCGCAGGTGAGCGAAGACGGAGAATCCTGGATGCTCCAGGGCGTGCAGGCCAGCCGCCTGACGGCCAAGCCCGACGGCGGCATGGTGCTGCAGCGCGAGAAAGAAGACAGCATGAACTGGAAGACGGGCATCAGCGCCGAGATGGTCTCGGCCGCTTTGCTCAAGCCCGATCGCATGTCCACCATCTCGCTGTTCCAGTATGTGCGCCACCTGGAAGCCAACGGCCAGGCTGCACAGAAGTACGAGATCGAGTTCTGGCGCAAGGTCTTCTATCCGATGAGCTGCCTGGTGATGGTGGTGCTGGCCCTGCCTTTCGCCTACCTGCATTTCCGCTCGGGCGGCATCGCGGCCTATGTGTTCGGCGGCGTCATGGCCGGCATCAGCTTCTTCCTGCTGAACAACGTGTTCGGCTACATCGGCACGCTGCAGACCTGGTCGCCCTGGCTGACCGCTGCGGCGCCGGGCCTGCTCTACAGCCTTCTTTCATTGACGGCCTTCACCTGGCTGGTGCTGCGCCGCTAGGACCGTTGCCATGCAAAACGAGACAACATCTGCCGGCAGGACCGGACTGATCCTGCTGGCACACGGCTCGCGCGACGCCTTGTGGCGCCAACCCATCGAGGCCGTGCTGAAGGCCGTTCAGCAGACGCATCCCCAATCCCTGGCCGCCTGCGCCTACCTGGAGGCCTGCGCGCCCGACCTGCCCACCGCCGCGCGCGGGCTGGTCGAGGCCGGCGCCACGCACATCACCGTGCTGCCCCTGTTCCTTGGCACGGGCAAGCATGCGCGCGAGGACATCCCGAAGCTGGTGCAGGAGATAAGCGATACCCATCCGCAGGTGGCCGTGGACCTGCAGCCGGCCGTGGGCGAGCATCCGCGTGTCACGGCCCTGCTGGCAGAACTGGCACTGGTGGCCACGGAGCCCCGTGGCGCACCGGGAAGCTGAAATAACGAATCGCTTCTTTATATAAATGCAGCATAATGGCGCGCAGCACCCTGCTGTCACCGCCATGAACCTGCACCAATTCCGATTCGTCCAAGAAGCGGCGCGCCGCAACCTCAACCTCACCGAGGCGGCCAAGGCCCTGCATACCTCGCAGCCCGGCGTCTCCAAGGCCATCATCGAGCTGGAGGAGGAGCTGGGCATCGACATCTTTGCGCGCCACGGCAAGCGCCTCAAGCGCATCACCGAACCCGGGCTGGAGGTGCTCAAGAGCATCGAGCTCATCATGCGCGAGATCGGAAATCTCAAGCGCATCGGCGAGCAGTACAGCGCCCAGGACAGCGGCACGCTGTCGATTGCCACCACCCACACACAGGCCCGTTACGTGCTTCCGCCTGCCGTGGCACGGCTGCGCGACCTGTATCCCAAGGTCACGATCAGCCTGCACCAGGCCACTCCGGCAGAGGTGGCGCGCATGGTCATCGACGAGGTGGCCGACATCGGCATGGCCACCGAATCCCTGGCCGACTACCCCGATCTCGTCACCCTGCCCTGCTACGAATGGCAGCACGTGCTGGTCATGCCCACAGGCCACCCGCTGGCGCAGAAAGAGCGCATCACGCTGGACGACATCGCCCACGAATCGCTGATCACCTACCACCCTTCGTTCACGGGTCGCGGCAAGATCGACCAGGCCTTTGCCACGCGCCGCCTGCGTCCGCGCATCGTGCTGGAGGCCATTGACTCCGACGTGATCAAGACCTATGTGCGCCTGGGCCTGGGCATCGGCATCGTGGCCGAAATGGCCATGCGCGACGACCCGGTCAATGACCTGGTCGTGCGCCCCATGGGCCACCTATTCGGCCAGAGCGTGGCACGCGTGGCCATCAAGCGCGGCGCCTACCTGCGCAATTTCGTCTACCGATTCGCCGAACTGCTCAGCGACCGCCTGACGCGCGATCTCATCATGCGCGCCATGAACGGCCACGTGCACGACTACGAACTCTGATCCTCCGCCCCACCGGACCTGCAGTGCGGGTCCGCTCCCGCTGTCCGCTGTTTCCGCCATGACTTCTGCCACGCCCCGCACGCCCGCCTTCCCCAGCCGCCTGCCCCATGTGGGCACGACCATCTTCACCACCATGTCGGCCCTGGCCGCCGAGCACCAGGCGGTGAACCTGGGCCAGGGCTTTCCCGATTTCGGCTGCGACCCCAGGCTGGTCGATGCCGTCACGGCCGCCATGCAGGCCGGCCACAACCAGTACCCGCCCATGCCCGGCCTGCCCCAGCTGCGCCAGGCCATGGCCGACAAGATGCAGGCGCTGTACGGCCGCAGCTACGATGCAGGCACCGAGATCACGGTCACGGCCGGCGCCACGCAGGCCATCCTCACCGCCATCCTGGCCACCGTGCATGCTGGCGACGAGGTCATCGTGCTCGACCCCTGCTACGACAGCTACGTGCCCAACATCGAGCTGGCCGGCGGCGTGCCCGTGCGCGTACCGTTGACGCCGGGCAGCTTCAAGCCCGACTTCGCCAAAATTGCCGCCGCCATCACGCCGCGCACCCGGCTTTTGATCATCAACAGCCCGCACAACCCCAGCGCCACCATCTGGAGCGATGCCGAGATGCTGCAGCTGCAGGAGCTGCTGGCGCCCACCGACGTGCTGCTGATCAGTGACGAGGTCTACGAGCACATGGTCTACGACGGCCGCCAGCACCAGAGCGCCGCGCGCTTTGCCGGCCTGGCGGCGCGCGCCTTCATCGTCTCCAGCTTCGGCAAGACCTACCATGTCACGGGCTGGAAGGTGGGCACCGTCGCCGCGCCGGCCGCACTCACGGCCGAGTTCCGCAAGGTCCACCAGTTCAACGTCTTCACCGTCAACACGCCCATGCAGGCGGGCTTGGCCAGCTACATGGCCGACCCCGCGCCCTATCTTCAGCTGCCCGCCTTCTACCAGGCCAAGCGCGACCTGTTCCGCCAGGGCCTGGAAGGCTCGCGCCTGCGCCTGCTGCCCACGGCGGGAACCTACTTCGTCTGCGCCGACATCTCGGCCGTGTCGGACCTGGACGAAGCCGCGTTCTGCCAGTGGCTGGTCAAGGAACACGGCGTGGCCGCCATCCCGCTGTCGGCCTTCTATGGCGACGGCTTCGACCAGCGCGTGGTGCGCTTTTGCTTTGCCAAGCAGGACAGCACGCTGCGCGCGGCACTGGATCGGCTGCGCAAACTCTGAGGTTTGTGGGCGAGCGGGCCTGCAGCCCCGGATAATGAGAAGCATTCTCGAATCCAGCTGCGGGCCATTTGTTCCGCTCACCCATGCCCTCCTCCTCCCAGCGCTACACCACGGCGCAGCTCGACGCCATGCGCCAGCGCCACGGTTTCAGCGTGCGCTTTCTCTCTGCCGTCTCCGAAAGCGATTGCATCTTCGAGGGGCAGGTGCAGGAGCACCAGCTGCCCTCGGGCCTGCAACTGGTCAGCTCCGACATCCGCATCGACCACGGCTATGAATCCACATCCGAGCACCCGCGGCGCTTCACCGCCGTGGTCCTGCTCGACGGCCAGGCCGAGCTGCAGTTGCCGGGCGCCCGCCGTGCACTGAGCGTGACGCGCCATGCGGCGGCGGCATTCTCGTGCGGCGACACCGAGATTCTCAAGGCCACACATGCCGCAGGCCAGACGGTGCGCGGCTTCAACCTGTCCATCGAGGCGCCCGAGGCCTGCGCCGATGCCGAACTGGCCGAGCTGCTGCACCAGGCCATGCGGCAACCCGGCCCGCCACTGCATGCCTGGTCGCTGCCCGAGCACCTGGCCGTCTCGCTGCGCCAGCTGCTCGATGGCGTCTGGAGCGGCAGCCTGGCCCGGCTGCACCGCGAAGGCATTGCGCTGCAGGTGCTGGCCTGCGCACTGCAGGCACATGCGCAGCCGCGGCCTGCGCCCTTGCCGCGCATCCATCCCCGGGACAGGCGCGGCCTGGAGCGCGTGCGCGAGTGCATGGATGCAGCGCCGGGCCGGGCGCACAGCCTGCAGGACCTGGCGCGCCTGGCCTGCATGAGCCCGACCACGCTGCGTGAGAAATTCCAGGCCGCCTACGGCCAGACCGTGTTCGGCTGGCTGCGCGAGCGCCGCATGCAGTTGGCGCGCGAGCGGCTGGCACAGGGCTGGAGCGTGCAGGAAGCGGCCGACTGCGTGGGCTTTCAGCACGCCAGCAATTTCGCCACGGCCTTTCGCCAGCGCTTCGGCCACGCGCCCAGCCAAGGCAGCCTGCGTCACAAGCCATAGGACTGGCGTCGCCGGGAACAGGCGGCGGCGGCGCACATTTCCCACAATCCGGGCTCACGCCCAGGACCATGGAAATGATGAGCATTCGCATCCAAAACCCCGCCCCGCGACACCCACAAGGCGCGCGGCCCCCCCTGTCCCTGCTGATCTGTGCCCTTTGTGCCGCCCCTGCGCCAGCAGTCTGGGCCGCCGACGAGGACAGGCCCGCTGCCAGGAAAGGCGACACCGAACTGGGCACCGTCACCGTGCGCGCCGCCGCCGATGCCGGCACCACCGAAGGCACGGCCCGCTATACCAGCGGCTACACAGGCACGGCCACGGGCCTGCAACTGTCGGCACGCGAAACTCCGCAGTCGGTCAGCGTGATCACGCGCCAGCTCATGGACGATGCAGGCCAGCTCACGGTCTCGCAGACGCTGGAGGCCTCCGCGCCCGGCCTGTCGGTCAGCCGCAGCGACAGCAACCGCTACCAGTTTTCCTCGCGCGGCTTCGGCGTCAGCAACTTCCAGTTCGACGGGCTGGCCTCGCCCATCAACAGCCTGTGGAACTTCGGCGCCACCGACATGGACACGGCCTTCTACGACCGCGTGGAAATCGTGCGCGGCGCCACGGGCCTGCTCAATGGCTCGGGCGATCCGTCGGCCACGGTGAACTTCGTGCGCAAGCAGCCGCGCGAGACGGCGGGCGGCCATGCCTCGCTGACGCTGGGCCGCTGGAACCTGCGCCGCGCCGAGGCCGATCTGTCCCTGCCGCTGGACCGCGAAGGCCGCGTGCATGGCCGCGTCGTGGCCGTGCAATCGGACAGCGACAGCTACGTCAGCCACTTCGGCCAGCGCAGGCAGGGCCTGTACGCCGTGGTCAGCGCGGCCCTGACGCCCGCCACCCGGCTCGTCACCAGCCTCGAATACCAGAAGAACACCAGTCCCGGCATGGGCGCCGGCTTTCCGCTGTTCCATGCGGACGGCAGCCGCACGGCCTTCGACCGCTCGGTGTCCAACAACACGCGCTGGTCGCATTTCGGCACGGAGAACACCACGGCCACGCTGGACCTGACGCACCGGCTGGACAACCGCTGGCTGCTGCGCGCCGCCTACAGCCGCAACGACGGCAACTACGACATGCGCTACGTCTACCGGGGCGGCGCGCCGGACGCCAGCACCGGCCTGGGCATGGCCAACTCCTTCATCAAATACCGGGGCGACCGCTCGCGCGACAGCCTGCACCTCACGGCCAGCGGCCCGGTCGCGCTGTTCGGGCGCCAGCACGAGATTGCCGTGGGCTGAAACCATGTGCGCGACGACATCGACATCCGCCGCTACGCACCGCTGGGCACGCCGCCCGCCACGGACAACTTCCTCGACTGGCGCAACGGCAGCCTGGCCGAGCCGGGCTGGTCCGACGTCTCCAACGGCGGCGACGACAGCCGCATGCGCCAAAGCGGCGGCTATGCCGTGGGGCGTTTCTCGCTGGCCGATGGCTGGACGGCCGTGGCCGGCGCCCGCCTGAGCCGCTGGTCCACGCGCCAGAACTACTTCGGCAGCCTGCGCGACTACCGCTACAGCAACGAAATCACGCCCTACGCCGGCCTGCTGTGGGACATCGATGCCCGGCACACGGCCTACCTGAGCTACACGGAAATCTTCACGCCCCAGAACTACCGCGACAAGCAAGGCAGCATCCTGGACCCCGTCACCGGCCAGGCCTTCGAGCTGGGCCTCAAGGGCTCCTGGCTGCAGGACCGGCTGCAGGGTTCTGCCGCGCTGTTCCAGACCCGCCAGGACAACCTGGCACAGGACACGGGCGAATTCATCGACGGCACCACGGACCAGAAGGCCTACCGGGGAGTCAAGGGCGCCCAGGTGCGCGGCATCGATCTGGAACTCAGCGGCGAGCCGGCCCGGGGCTGGCGCCTGGGCGCCAGCTACACGCACTACACGGCACGCAGCGCCAGCGGCGCCGCCTTCAACACCACGCACCCGCGCAGCCTGGTCAAGCTCATGGCCATGCGCAGCTTCGAGGGTGCGCTGCAAGGCCTGAGCCTGGGCGGCAACCTGCGCTGGCAAAGCCGCATCTGGCAGAACGTGACCAACCCGCTGCGCCAGAGCGTGCAGGTAGGCCAGGGCAGCTACCTGGTGGTCAACCTCTCGGCCCACTACCGCATCGACCCCACCTGGTCGGCCAGCGTGCAGCTCAACAACCTGCTGGACCGGCAGTACTACAGCCAGATCGGCTTCTACAACCAGGGCTGGTGGGGCGAGCCGCGCAACATGACGGTGAGCCTGAGGGCGGATTTCTGAGCTGCATCGGCATTGGCGTCGGCATGGACATCGGCAATGCCCGCCCCAACCCCGGCGCCGTAACGGGCGCCGGCCCATGCCATGGGGCGCATCGTGCACGTCCACGCAGATCCACGCAAGTCCACGCAGGCGCCGCAAAGCCGCATGTTCGCGGGCAGTTGCACGGCAGCGCCGGAGACGGATTCAGCAGCGGTGCGGTCCATGCCACAGGCGAGTCCAGGAGCCTTGCGCCCTGATGGCAGGCGCAATGAAGGGCGCATGTCAACGCAATCCTTCTCATTTGCCGAGCAAGGCCGGACAGGTCATTCGCCCGCCGCATGACGTCCTGCCAAAACATTGATTGACGTCAAGACAGCCACCGCCCAGCATTGGCCCGCCTGAAAAATCCGCCGCCAGCCCCAGCCGCTGCGCCACCAAAAACACCGACAAGGAGACATCCCCCATGCCCAGTACCCTTTCACGCAAGCAATTCCTGCGCGCGGCCGCGCTGCTCGGCGCCACGCTGCTGCCCCTGCCCCAGGCCTGGGCGGATGCCTATCCCACCCGGCCGGTCAAGCTGGTCGTGCCCTTCGCCCCTGGCGGCAATACCGATGTGCTGGCGCGCATGGTGGCACAGGGCCTGTCCGAGTCGCTGGGCCAGCCCGTGATCGTGGAAAACATCTCCGGCGCCAACGGCTCCATCGGCGCCAGCCGCGTGGCTTCGGCGGCCAATGATGGCTATACGCTGCTGTTCGGCACGGCCGGCACCCAGGCCATCAACCAGAGCCTGTACAAGAACCTGAGCGAGAAGAACCTGGGCGATTTCGAATACGTGGCCCTGGTCACCACCATCCCCAACGTGCTGGTGGTCAACGAGGCGCGCACGCCGGCCAGGACGGTGAAGGACCTGGTGGCACGCGCCGCCGCGCAAAAGACCGGCATGAGCTACGGCTCGCCGGGCAGCGGCTCCACGGTCCACCTGTCGGGCGAGCTGTTCAAGAGCGCCACCCAGCTGGACATGGTGCATGTGCCCTACAAGGGTAGCGCGCCGGCCCTGACCGACCTGCTGGGCGGCCAGATCGATTTCATCTTCGAGAACGTGACGCCCGCCCTGCCCTTTGTGCAGTCGGGCAAGCTCAAGGCCCTGGCCGTGACCTCGGAGCAGCGCCTGCCCGCCCTGCCCGATGTGCCGACCATGAAGGAAAGCGGCTACCCCGCCTTCGTGACCGGCACCTGGAACGGCGTGCTGGCGCCCAAGGGCACGCCGGCAGCCATCGTCAAGCGGCTGGAGGATGCCACGCTCAAGGTGGCGGGCCATGCCGACTTCAAGTCCAAGGTGACGGCGCTGGGCGGCGAAGTGCGCCTGCTGGACTCCAAGGCCTTCCGCGAATTCACGCGGGCCGAGTACCAGCGCTGGAATGCCATCGTTCAGACGGCGAAGCTGGAGCGGCAATAACGCCGGCTCCGGTCCCCGCCTCCGGCGCCCGCTGGCGGCGGGCCCAGAACGTCTCGTTCGCCCAGCGCGGCTCCAGCGCATAGTAGTGCTCGTGATGGCTGCGGTACGCGGCGCGTATCGGCCGGATCCACGCATCCCAGGCAGGCAACGCACCGGCGTCGCCCGCCAGGCTGCGGCGCACGGCCAGGGCGGCCTCGCTGCCGGTGACCAGGCTATTGAGCAGGCCCTGCGATGCCAGCGGATCGAAGGACAGGCAGGCATCGCCCACGGCCAGCCAATCCGGCCCGCTGGCTGCATCCAGCCATTGCTCGTGGGCGGCGGCCACCCGCAACGGCTCCAGCACCTGGCTGCCCACGCTGCGCGCGCCCACCAGGGCCGTGCGATCGGCCATGTCCAGCAGATCCGCCGTGCTGCGCAGGCGGCGGGCTTCGGGCAGGTCGATATCGGTCTGCCAGGCAATCACGCAACTGCCATCGGGCAGATCGGCGCTGTACCACCAGCCTTCGGCATCCGACTCGATCATGGTGGTGCCTGCATGCTCATGCGATGGCGGCTCCACCCAGGCGTGAAAACAGACCAGGCGGCCGTCGCGGCGGACCTCGGCACCCGCCTGCCGGGCCACCCGGGCCGCGCGGCCCGTGGCATCGACCACGATGCGGCAGGACAGCTCCAACGGGCCGTGCGCCGGGTCGCCCTGCGCCCTATCGATCAGGCAGCGCCAGCGCATGGGTGCGCCCGGTGGCTGGCGCTGCAGGCTGCGCAGCGTGGCGGGCACCAGGCAGGGCACGCCACGGCTGCGCGCAGCCTCCAGCAGCATGGCGTCGAAGCGCTTGCGGTCCAGGTGCCAGCCCGCGCCATGCGGGTCGAACAGTGCGTCCTGAAAGATGACCTCGGAGCTTCCCCACAGTGACCGCCGCGACCAGGCAGGACGATGGCCTTGTGCCGCGAACGCATCCCACACGCCCAGGTCGGACAGAATCACCCGGGCCGCAGCGGGCAGGGTTTCGCCAATGGCCCGCCCTGCCTGCACGGCGCGTCCTACCAGCGCCACGCGGCAATGCCCTGCCAGTTGCGCGGCAACGGCCGCGCCCGCCGGTCCCGCGCCCACGACGAGCACATCCAGTTCATCCGGCAGCGGCGCGGTGGCCATGGCATGCGCAGACATAGACATGGCCGCCATTCAGCGCGGCAGCACCGGGCCGCGCTGCGTCAGGGCGCGCAGCTGCTCTTCGTTGTCTGCGTCGAAGGGCTCGATGCGGGGAGGCGCTTCCTGCCCGGCCGGTTGCACGGCAGTCTTGAGCATGTGCGACGGCGCCGGGGCGATGCGGTTTTCCACCTGCATCAACGGCGGGAAGTCCTTGTCGCCACGCGGGCCCGGCCGATTCTCGATGACGCCCATGTCACCGAAGTGGCTGATCATGCGGTTGATCTCGCTCTCATAGCCTCCCTCGCCCAGGGTGCGGAACCACGACTCGCGCCGGTTGAAGGCGGCGACACGCTGCTCGCGCGGCAGTTCGGTATCGATGACCTTTTCATAGGCCTCCTGCGTCAGCACCTGGTTGGGCACGCGGGCCGGCCAGAACGTGGGCAGGTAGGGGTCGTAGCGCGGGCCGTAGCCGGCGTAGTAGCCGCTGCGGCAGCTGGCGGTGTCGGTCTGCCAGGGAACGGCCATCCAGCGCGTGAGGTCGCCGGCCACCTGTGCATACAGCGGCCCGCTCTCGGACAGCGCCACGGCGGGGGTGAGCCGCGAGCCGTAGAGCTGCAGCTCGGGCGGGTTCTCGGCCGCCTCGCGGATGCGAAATGGCGCCCGGTACATGCTGGCGTGGCGCATGGGCCAGGTGATCTCGCAACCCGGGTGAAAGGCATCGGCCAGGCAGTCGTCCATGGCGGCATGGTCGAGCATGGTGGGCTGCTCCTGCAGCGGCACATCGGACAGCTGGGCCGGGTACTTCTGGCCGGGCGTCCAGTCGGAGAGAAAGTGGCCTGCGGCCCACAGGTCCAGCATCCTCAGCTGCGTGGCCGTCAGCGCTGCATGCTGGCGCGGCGTGTCGGCCGGCGGCACGGCCATGGCGTCGCCATACAGCCAGGGCCAGGGCTGGGGGGATGCGCCGTCCCGGTCAAAGCGCCGGAAGGCATTGGCCACCTGCTGGCGCAGCTCGGCCCAGGTCGTGCCCGGGCTGTTGAGCCTGGCGATCCACGCCTCGTCATCCGCACTGGCGGCGGCACCCCAGCCGAACTGGGCGGCAAAGCCCTTGTTCGCCCACTGCAGGCTGCTCTGGCGCTGGAGTATGGGCAGAATGTGCCGGCTGAAGGAGACCTGCAGCGGAAACGAAGCCATGCCCGAGCGGATGAAAACATCCTCCATCAGGTCCTTCATGGTGCGCACCGACTTCATCTGCGGGCCGTAGTTGGGCGGCGCAACCGTGACCCATGCCGCATCCACCGGCACGGAAACGCCGTCCACGACGACCTTCGCGCGCACCGGGCCGTCGGCCACATCGTCATGCCAGCCCTCGTTGTTCGCAAACGTGGTGGCCTTGGAGCCATCCACGGAGGCAGAGACGCCCCGGCCTCCCAGCACGAGAAGCTGGCCCGTCTTTTCAATGCGCAATTCGCCCAGATAAACCGGCTTGCCGCAGAAACTATCGCTATCGAATGCCACCGGGGCCGAGCCTTTGGCAATTCGGCGGGCTCCCGGTCGAATGGCCAGGCTTTTCCGGTCCTTCACCGTGACATTGCGCAAAATCGTGGGATCGGCCGTTGCGGCTTCAGGCACGTCCAGCGCCAATTGGAATTGATACCAGGCGGCTTTGGTATTGGCCAGTTCGACTTCCCATTCGATTTCGTCCTGGTCGGCCGTGAGTTCACGCACCACTTCGCCTGCGGCGTTGTAGCCGTAGATGCGAAAGCGCGCAGCCTGGCGCTTGAGCGCGCCCTGCGCATCACGCAGGCTGCCCGGCGCCATGGGCGGCACATGCATCAGCTCGGGGCCGACATAGTACCCATCCGGACTATTGCCAATACGCGCCACACCAATTCCCGGGTGTATGGCAGCACGCACAATGGTGGAGTCGATTCCCATTTGTCACCCTTTCAGTTGCTGATGCACTGATTGCAACAAACGGTATCAAAAATGCCGAGACAAAGTTAATTATCGGGAATCGACAATCCATAGCAACGCGCAAATCGATTCATATGAACCCATTTGCGCAAAAGATGCCGAATCGCTATTGATAATGAATTAGCAAGATAAATACCGGTTCACAGCAGCACGATGTCGTACTGCTCCTGTGCCATGGCGGTCTCGGCCTGCAGCGAGATGGGTTTCTTGATGAAGTCGGACAGGCCGGCCAGGTGCTGGCTTTCCTCGTCCAGGAACATCTCGACCACCTTGGGCGAGGCTACGATGCGGAACTCGCGCGGGTTGAACTGGCGCGCCTCGCGCAGGATTTCGCGCAGCACCTCGTAGCAGACGCTGCGCACGGTCTTCACATGGCCCTTGCCCTGGCAGACAGGGCAGGATTCGCACAGCATGTGGGCCAGCGATTCGCGCGTGCGCTTGCGCGTCATCTCCACCAGGCCCAGCTGCGAGAAACCGCCCGCCATGGTCTTGACGCGGTCGCGCCCGAGCTGGCGCTTGAATTCGGACAGCACCTCGGCCTGGTGGTCGTCGCGCACCATGTCGATGAAATCCACGATGATGATGCCGCCCAGGTTGCGCAGGCGCAGCTGGCGCGCGATCTGGTGGGCGGCTTCCAGGTTGGTCTTGAAGATGGTGTCGTCGAAGTTGCGCGCGCCCACGTAGCCGCCGGTATTGACGTCCACCGTGGTCAGCGCCTCGGTCTGGTCCACGATCAGGTAGCCGCCCGACTTGAGGTCCACCCGCCGGCCCAGCGCGCGGGCGATTTCCTCGTCGATGGCGAACAGATCGAAGATGGGCCGCTCGCCGCGGTAATGCTGCAGCTTGGGCACGGCCGCCGGCATGTACTCCTGCCCGAAGGTCATGAGCAGGGCGAACTGCTCCTTGGAGTCGATGCGGATGCTCTGGGTGCCTTCGCCCACCAGATCGCGCAGCACGCGCTGCAGCAGGTTCAGATCCTGGTGCAGCAGCGACATGGGCGGCAGGCGCACCGAGGCCTCCTTGATGCGGCTCCAGGTCTTGCGCAGGTAGCGGATGTCGTCGGCCAGCTCGGCGTCGCTGGAGTCCTCCCCATTGGTGCGCAGGATGAAGCCGCCGCCGCCGCCGGTCTCCTTGGTGCCGACCAGGCCCTGCAGCCGGGCGCGCAGGGCATCGCGCTCGCCCTGCGGGATTTTCTGCGAGATGCCGATGTGGTCGTCCTGCGGCAGCAGCACCAGCAGGCGTCCCGCAATGCTGATCTGCGTGGACAAGCGCGCGCCCTTGGTGCCGATCGGATCCTTGATGACCTGCACCATGATGGTCTGGCCCTCGAAAACCTGCTTTTCGATGGGCACGACAGGCATGTCCTTGCGCGCAAACATGGGGGCCTCGCCCCCTTCCTGCCGCTGCCAGACATCGGCCACGTGCAGGAAGGCCGCGCGCTCCAGGCCGATGTCGATGAAGGCCGACTGCATGCCCGGCAGCACGCGCGAGACCTTGCCCAGGTACACGTTGCCGACCAGGCCGCGCTCCAGCGGGCGCTCCATGTGCAGTTCCTGGACGGCGCCGTTCTCGATGATGGCCACGCGCGTTTCCTGTGGCGACCAATTGATCAGAATGTCTTGCTGCATGCTGTGCCTGTGGTGTGCTTTGTCGTTTGTATTTCTCGGCCGGAGCGGGCCGGCAGACATCTTGCCGTGCCGCGCGCTGCCATCGGCCGTGCGCGCCTGCCTGCACGCCCCTCGGGGCCCAGGTCGGGGAGCTGGCCTACAGCGCCCAGCCCAGCTCGCGCAACAGCGCCGCCGTCTCGAACAGCGGCAGGCCCATGATGCCCGAGTAGCTGCCTTGCAGCCACTGCACATGGGCCGCCGCACGGCCCTGTATGCCATAGGCACCGGCCTTGCCCATGGGCTCGCCCGAGGCCACGTAGGCATCGATCTGCTGAGCGCTCATGGCCGCAAAGCGAACCCGGGAGACCGACAGCGCAGCCAGGCGCCGCGCGCCATGCTGTATGGCCACGGCCGTCAGCACCTCATGCTCTCGGCCGGCAAGCCCCGTCAGCATGCGGCGTGCATCGTCGGCATCGGCGGGCTTGCCCAGAATACGGCCGTCGAGCGCCACCGTGGTGTCCGAGCAGAGCACGGGAGCGGCAGCCAGCGCACGGCGCGCGTGGCGGGCCACGGCAGCGTCGAGCTTGAGTGCGGTCACGCGCTGCACGTAGTCGCGCGCTGCCTCGCCGGCCAGCTCGGCTTCCATGGCCTCGGCATCTTCGGCGATGTCGCCATCCGCATTGGGCAGCAAAAGCTCATGGGCCACGCCCAGCTGCTCCAGCAGTTGGCGGCGGCGGGGGCTTTGGGAGGCTAGGTAGATGAAGGGCGGCATGATGAAAATGAGAAATGCCTTCAGCCCTTTGTATCAAAGCGCCGAAGGCTATCAAAATCATAGTATCACGAGATCTTCCGATCCGCATGACACCGCCGCTGCCGCTATTCCCGGTGGTAGGGATGGCCGGCGTTGACCGACCAGGCACGGTACAGCTGCTCGATAAGGAGCACCCGCACCATGGCATGCGGCAGGGTCAGGTCCGACAGGCGGATGCGCTCGTGTGCGGCCTGCCTGAAGGCGGGGTCCAGACCGTCCGGGCCTCCGATGATGAGGGCCACGTCATCGCCCTCCAGCTGCCAGCCCTGCAGGCGCTGGGCCAGGGCCTTGGTGGTCAGATTGGTGCCGCGCTCATCGAGCACCACGATGCGCGTGCCGCGCGGAATGGCGGCCTCGATGCGCTTGCGCTCGGCCGCGTACAGGGTCTCGACCGTCTTGGAGCCGCGTGGCTCCGTCTTGACGGCCTTGAGCTCCACCTTGAGTTCCGGAGGAAAACGCTTGGCGTAGTCGTCGTAGGCTGTCTGCGCCCAGTCGGGCACATGCTGGCCCACGGCCACGATCAACAGCTTCATGCAGCGTCAGCCCTGAACCGCTCAGGCCTTGGCGCGGGGGGCGCGCTTGGCTGCCGGCTTGGCGGCAGGCTTGGCAGCGGCGCCGGCCTTGGCCTTGGCGGGGGCGCGGTTGACCACCACGGTCTTGATGGCCTTGGGCGCCGCCGTCTTGCCGGCCGGCGACTTGGCTGCGGCCGACTTCACAGCAGCCGGCTTTGCCGCTGCGGAACGGGGTGCAGCGGCCTTGGCAGGGGCCGCCTTCTTGGCAGCGGGCTTCTTGGCGGCGGCGGAGGCTGCGCCAGAAGCGGCCTTCTTGGCTGCAGGCTTGGCAGCGGTTGCCGCGGCCTTCTTGGTTGCAGCCTTCTTGGCCTTTTCTTCCGCCTTGTCGGTGGCAGCCGAGCGCGTGGGCTTGGGAGCGCCCAGCTTCAGGCGCACAGGCGTCTCGCCCCAGATCTCTTCCAGGCGGTAGTACTGGCGGATGGCCGGCTGCATGACATGGACCACGGCCTGGCCGCAGTCCACGATGATCCACTCGCCGTTTTCTTCGCCTTCCTGGCGCGGCACGGGGAACCCGGCCTGCTTGACGGCGTCGCGCACGCTGGAGGCCAGCGCCTTGGTCTGGCGGTTGGAGGTGCCCGCAGCCACGATCACGCGCTCGAACAGCGGCGAGAGCTTTTCGGTATTGAAGACCTGGATGTCTTGGGCCTTGACGTTTTCGAGGCCGTCAACAATGGCGCGTTGCAGCTTGGTCACGTCGCGCTTGGCTGCGGAATCCGATTTGGTGGAAGTGGTCATCAGGCGGTGATCAATGGAATAGGAATGGGATCAATATAGCGCGAGCGCCGTGCGGCCCGTAGAGGGCTGGGCTGTAGCGGCGCTCCAAAATGCATGGAGTTCGCCCACAGATCGCCGGAAGATTTCGCGCCGAAGAAAGTGGAGAACGCAGCCAACGCTGCGCCTCAAGCTATTGAAATTATAGTTTTGCCGCCTATTCCCTTGCACGCGCGGATTTCGCCACGCCGCTCGGGAGGGCGGCTCTCGGGCTCAAAGCCAGTCGCGGGGCACCAGGAATTGCTCCAGCAAAGCGCGCTCGGGGGTGCCGGGCGCGTCCTCGCGCTGGTAGCTCCAGCTCGCATGTGGTGGCATGGACAGCAAGATGGACTCCGTACGCCCGCCGGACTGCAGGCCGAAGTGCGTGCCCCGGTCCCAGACCAGGTTGAACTCCACATAGCGGCCGCGGCGGTAGCGCTGGAAATCGACCTGCTGCTGCCCGTAGTCCATGGCCTGGCGGCGCTCGACGATGGGAAGGTAGGACTCCAGAAAGGCATCGCCCACCGAACGCAGCATGTCGAAACTGCGCGCCTGGCCCAGTTCCGAGAAGTCGTCGAAGAAGATGCCGCCGATGCCGCGCTGCTCGTTGCGGTGCTTCAGGCGGAAGTACTCGTCGCACCAGGTCTTGAAGCGCGGGTAGAGCGTGTCGCCAAAAGGCGCCAGCGCATCGCGGCAGACGCGGTGAAAGTGCTGTGCATCTTCCTCGAAGCCGTAGACCGGCGTCAGGTCCATGCCGCCGCCGAACCAGCAGGTGGGTTCGTTGCCCGGCTGCCCTGCCGCACCTGAGCCGGCCGCACCTGAGCCGGCTGCAATCATTCGCACATTCATGTGCACCGTAGGCACAAAAGGATTGCGCGGATGGAAGACCAGGGACACGCCCATGGCCTCGAACGGCGCACCGGCCAGCTCAGGCCGGTGCTGCGTGGCCGAGGGCGGCAGCTGCGGCCCGCGCACATGCGAGAAGCCGCAGCCCGCGCGCTCGAACACGCGGCCGCCTTCCATGATGCGGGTGATGCCATCGCCCTGCAGGCGCTCGCCGGGGCCCTTGCTCCAGGCGTCGGACAGAAAGCGTGCACCGCCCTCGCCTTCCACCTGTTCCAGCGCCTGCGTGATGCGGGCCTGCAGGCCCGTCAGGTACTCGCGCACCTGGGCCACGGGCAGCGCCTGCCCGGTCGATTGCTCTGCCATGGACTCAGTTCTTCACGGCACGGAAGCCGATGTCGCGGCGGTACTGGGCACCATCGAAATGGATGCCACGCGCCACGTCATAGACCTTTTGCTGGGCCTGCTTGACGCTGTCGGCCAGCACGGTGACGCACAGTACGCGGCCACCGCTGGTGACGGGAACGCCATCCTTGAGCTGGGTGCCGGCATGGAAGACCATGGCATCGGCGGCGTCCTGCGGCAGCCCGCTGATGGCATCGCCCTTGCGCGGGTCCTCGGGGTAGCCGGCCGCAGCCATGACCACGCCCAGCGCCGTGCGGCGGTCCCATTGCAGCTCGACCTGGTCGAGCTTGGCATCGGTGGCCGCCAGCATGACGTCCACCAGATCGCTCTTGAGGCGCATCATGATGGGCTGGGTCTCGGGGTCGCCCATGCGGCAGTTGAACTCCAGCGTCTTGGGATGGCCGGATGCATCGATCATCAGGCCCGCATACAGGAAGCCGGTGTAGGGAATTCCGTCCTTTTCCATGCCACGGATGGTCGGCAGGATGATCTCGCGCATGGCGCGGGCATGCACGTCGGCCGTGACCACGGGCGCGGGCGAGTAGGCGCCCATGCCGCCCGTGTTCGGGCCCTGGTCGCCGTCCTTCAGGCGCTTGTGGTCCTGGCTGGTCGCCAGGGCCAGGACGTTCTTGCCGTCGCACAGCACGATGAAGCTGGCTTCCTCGCCGGCGAGGAATTCCTCGATCACCACGCGGGCGCCGCCGTCGTTGTGGGCCACGCCGTACTTGTTGTCCACGAGCATGAAGTCCACGGCGTCGTGGGCTTCCTGCAGCGTGGTCGCAACGACCACGCCCTTGCCTGCGGCCAGGCCGTCGGCCTTGACCACGATGGGCGCACCCAGGCGGTCCACATAGGCGTGGGCAGCAACCGGGTCGGTGAAAGTCTCGTAGAGCGCCGTGGGGATGCCGTGGCGCGCCATGAAGTCCTTGGAAAACGCCTTGGAGCTTTCCAGCTGGGCGGCCGCCTTGGAGGGGCCGAAGATGCGCAGGCCATGGGCACGGAACTCATCGACCACGCCGGCCGCCAAAGGCGCCTCGGGGCCGACCACGGTCAGCGCGACCTTCTCGGCCTGCGCCCACTCGCGCAGCGCCTGCGGGTCGGTGATGTTGAGGTTCTCCACCTTGCCGCCGGCCAGGCCCGTGCCACCGTTGCCGGGGGCCACATAGACCTTGGTCGATTTCGGCGATTCAGCCAGTTTCCACGCCAGGGCGTGCTCGCGGCCTCCGCCACCAATCACAAGAATTTTCATAGTTCAGCGTTGTGGTAGACGTCCTGTACGTCATCCAGGTCTTCGATCATGTCCAGCAGCTTTTGCATGCGGGCTGCGTCATCGCCTTGCAGGGCGATGGTGTTTTCCGGGCGCATGGTGACTTCAGCCACCTCCGGCGTCAGGCCCTTGGCCTGCAGCGCGTCGCGCACGGTTTCGAACTCGGCGGGTGCGGTCAGCACCTCGATGGCCCCCTCATCATCGGTGATCACGTCCTCTGCACCGGCCTCCAGCGCCACTTCCATGATCTGGTCCTCGTCGCTTCCGGGAGCAAAGATCAGTTGTCCGACATGCTTGAACTGGAAGGACACGGAACCCTCCGTGCCCATGTTGCCACCGTA
The DNA here is from genome assembly GCF_055797465.1 of Delftia sp. PX-1. Taxonomy (NCBI): domain Bacteria; kingdom Pseudomonadati; phylum Pseudomonadota; class Betaproteobacteria; order Burkholderiales; family Comamonadaceae; genus Delftia; species Delftia sp. PX-1. The sequence continues at coordinate 3,596,485 of NZ_CP184763.1, read as the reverse complement.
CTTGCTGAAGGCATGACGCACATCCGCCACAGTGCGCACGCGATTGTCGGTCATGGTGTCCACGATGATGGCCGCGCCGCCAATGCCGTAGCCTTCGTAGCGGATTTCCTCGTAGGTCACGCCTTCGAGGTTGCCCGTGGCCTTGTCGATGTTGCGCTTGATGTTGTCGGCCGGCATGTTGGCCGCCTTGGCCTTTTCCACCGCCAGGCGCAGGCGCGGGTTGGCGCTGAGATCGCCCCCTCCCGTGCGTGCCGCCACCATGATTTCACGGATGATGCGAGTCCAGACCTTGCCGCGCTTTTCGTCCTGGCGGCCTTTGCGGTGCTGGATATTGGCCCATTTACTGTGTCCTGCCACAGGCTGTCCTTTGATATTGATTTAACCTTGCGGCTGGGATTTTACTTTTGACCGCATGCTCCCCCGAGGAAACCCGAAATGGCCGCTCCACTTCTGATCGCCCGCCACTCTGCCACAGAATGCCTGCTGCTGCCCGCACTGGCCAATCGACATGGCCTGATCACCGGCGCCACGGGCACCGGAAAGACCGTGACGCTGCAGAAAATGGCGGAAGGCTTCTCCGAAATCGGCGTGCCGGTGTTCATGGCCGACATCAAGGGCGACCTGTCGGGCATCAGCCAAAGCGGCAGCACGGGCGCCAAGATGGCGGCTTCGCTGCAGGAGCGCGGCATCGAGATTCCCCAGCCCCTGGCCTGCCCCACCACGCTGTGGGACGTGTTCGGCGAGCTGGGCCATCCGGTGCGCGCCACGGTTTCGGACATGGGGCCGCTGCTGATCGGGCGCATGCTGGCCCTGAACGACACGCAGATGGGCGTGCTCAACCTGGTCTTCAAGATTGCCGACGACAACGGACTGCTGCTGCTGGACCTCAAGGACCTGCGGTCCATGCTCCAGCACGTGGGCGACAACGCCAAGCAGTTCACCACCGAGTACGGCAACATCAGTGCCGCCAGCGTGGGGGCCATACAGCGCGGGCTGGTGGCCATCGAGTCGCAGGGCGGCGACAAATTCTTTGGCGAGCCCATGCTCGACATCAACGACCTGATGCAGACCGATGCAGGCGGCAAGGGCGTGGTCAACATCCTGGCGGCCGAGAAGCTGATGAATTCGCCGCGCCTGTACTCCACCTTCCTGCTGTGGATGCTGTCCGAGCTGTTCGAGCGCCTGCCCGAGATCGGCGACCCCGACAAGCCCAAGCTGGTCTTCTTCTTCGACGAGGCCCACCTGCTGTTCAACGATGCGCCCAAGGTGCTGCTCGAACGCATCGAGCTGGTGGTGCGCCTGGTGCGCTCCAAGGGCGTGGGCGTGTATTTCGTCACGCAAAACCCGATGGACGTGCCCGACACCGTGCTGGCCCAGCTGGGCAATCGCGTGCAGCATGCACTGCGCGCCTTCACGCCGCGCGACCAGAAGGCCGTCAAGGCCACGGCCACCACGATGCGGCCCAAGCCGGGGCTGGACATCGAGGCCGCCATCACGGAGCTGGCCGTGGGCGAGGCCCTGGTGAGCTTCCTCGATGAAAAGGGCCGCCCCGGCATCACCGAACGCGCCTATGTCATTCCACCGGGCAGCCAGATCGGTCCGATCAGCGAGGAGCAGCGCAAGGTCTTGCTGGCGCAATCGCTGGTGGCAGGTGTCTATGAAAAGGCGGTGGACCGCGAATCGGCCTACGAAGTGCTGCGCGGACGCACGGCAGCATCCGGCGACGGGGCCTCGCCGGCAGGCCCTGCCGGAGCCGCACCCGCCGCCAGCGAAGGCGGCGGCGCCATGATGGACGGGCTCAAGGACCTTCTGTTCGGCACCACAGGCCCGCGCGGAGGCAAGCACGACGGCCTGGTTCAGACCATGGCCAAGTCCACCATGCGCACCATGGGCAATTCGCTGGGCAAGGAAATCCTGCGCGGCGTGCTCGGCGGCATCCTGGGCAACAAGAAGCGCTGAAGCGCTGGCGCACCGGCACTGCGCCGCATCAAACACCATAGCACCCAGCCGTTGCCATGCAACGGCTGGCGCATTTCAGGGCGCTGAAAGCCTGCGCATGCGGCTATGATCGAAACCGCCTCCATCCACTTTGCGGAACCGCACGCCATGACGACGAACAGCCCTCCCTCGCTGCCCACCTATGACGACGTTGCCGCCGCAGCCGGCCGGCTGGAGGGCGTGGCCCACCGCACCCCCATACTGCGCAGCCGCACCGCCGACGAGCTGCTGGGCGCCCAGCTGTTCTTCAAGTGCGAGAACCTGCAGCGCACGGGTGCCTTCAAGATACGCGGCGCCTACAACGCGCTGTCGCAGTTCACCCCCGAGCAGCGCAAGCGCGGCGCCCTGGCCTTCTCTTCGGGCAACCATGCGCAGGCCGTGGCCCTGGCCGCGCAGATGCTGGACATGCCCGCGCTCATCGTCATGCCCGAGGATGCGCCCGCCTCCAAGATGGCGGCCACGCGTTCCTACGGCGCCCAGGTCGTGACCTATGACCGCTTCACCGAGGACCGCGAAGCCATCTCCCGCCGCCTGGCCGACGAGCGCGGCATGACGCTGATCCCGCCGTTCAACCACCGCGACGTGATTGCCGGCCAGGGCACGGCGGCCAAGGAATTGTTCGAGGAGGTGCCCGATCTGGACTACCTGTTCGTCTGCCTGGGCGGCGGCGGCCTGCTGTCGGGCAGCCTGCTGGCAGCCGGACAGCTCGCCCCGCGCTGCAAGGTCTACGGCGTCGAGCCCCAGGCCGGCGACGATGCCCGCCAGTCGCTGCGCGCAGGCCGGATCGTGCAGATCCCCACGCCCCACACCATTGCCGACGGCGCGCAGACCCAGTCCATCGGCGATATCACATTCGCCATCATCCGCGAGCATGTCGAAGATATCCTGGCCGTGGCGGACGAGCATCTGGTGCAGGCCATGCGCTTTTACGCGGAACGCAAGAAAATCGTGGTCGAACCCACGGGTGCGCTCTCGCTGGCGGGCGCCCTGCATGGCGGGGTTGCGCTGTCGGGCGCACGCGTGGGCATTCTCATCAGCGGCGGCAATGTGGACCTGGCGCGCTACGCGCGCTTTCTGCACGACTGAACCGACCCCTGGCGCCGGACCCAAAATACCGGCGCCCTTTTTTCCAGAAGAAAACCATGAGTACTCTGCACCTGATCGACCACCCGCTGGTCCAACACAAGCTCACGCTGATGCGCCGCAAGGAAGCCAGCACCAACAGCTTCCGCCGCATGCTGGGCGAGCTGTCCACGCTGATGGCCTACGAGATCACGCGTGACATGCCGCTGCAGGACATCGAGATTGAGACCCCGCTGGAGACCATGACCGGCAAGGTCATCGACGGCAAGAAGCTGGTGCTGGTGTCCATCCTGCGCGCCGGCAACGGTTTCCTCGACGGCATGCTCAACGTCGTGCCCGGCGCGCGCATCGGCCACATCGGCCTGTACCGCGACCCCGAGACGCTGCAGCCCGTCGAGTACTACTTCAAGATGCCCTCCGAGATGGAAGAGCGCGACGTGCTGGTCGTCGATCCCATGCTGGCCACGGGCAATTCGGCCGCCGCCGCCGTGGCGCGCCTGAAGCAGCTGAACCCGAAGTCCATCAAGTTCATGTGCCTGCTGGCCGCGCCCGAAGGCGTGGCCACCATGCAGAAGGCCCATCCCGACGTGGACATCTACACGGCCGCCGTGGACCGCCAGCTGGACGCCCACGGCTACATCCTGCCGGGCCTGGGCGACGCGGGCGACCGAATCTTCGGCACCAAGTGAGCCGCCGGGCGCTGGGCGCCTGCACCCACAAAAAAGCCGCACGATGTGCGGCTTTTTTGCTTGGCAGCGGGGACAGCGTCATCAATCCACCAGGCCCGCGTAGACGTTCTGCACGTCATCGTCGTTCTCGATGCCGGCCAGGAAGTCCTGCACTTCCTCCTGCTGCTCAGCCGACAGGCTGGCCATGCTGACCGGCGTCTTGGCCTTGTAGCCCAGCTTGGCCGACAGCACCTTGAAGCCCTGGGCCGGCAGCGCCTTGCTCACGGTATCGAGGTCGGTGGGGTCGGTGATGAACAGCGTCGTGCCCTCTTCCTCGCCGGGCTCGAAATCCTGTGCACCGGCCTCGATGGCGGCCAGTTCGGCATCGGCGCCGCCTTCGGGCTCGCCTTCGATCATGCCCACATGGTCGAAGTCCCAGGCCACGGCCGTCATCTGGCCCTTGCGAAAGCACACGCGCATGTTGGGCGCCGTGCGGTTCACGTTGTCGGTCAGGCACTCGATCATCACCGGCACGCGGTTGGGGCCGTAGCCTTCATAGACCACGCGCTCGTAGTTGACGGCATCGGCACCCACGCCCGAGCCCTTCTTGATGGCACGCTCGAGCGTGTCCTTGGGCATGGAGGCCTTGCGTGCGGCTTCCACCGCCATGCGCAGGCGCGAGTTGCCTGCCGGATCGGCGCCGGCGCGCGCCGCGACGATGATTTCCTTGACAAGCTTGCCAAACAGCTTTCCCTTGGCGTCGGCGACCAGCGCCTTGCCCTTTGCTTTCCATTGCGCGCCCATGGCTGCTTTTCCCTTGCGGATTCTCTGGTGGGTAGGAGGCGCCGCCGCCCGCCCCCGCAGGGACCCGGCCCGGCGCCGAAAGAGCGCTGTTTATACACCCGCGCAAGTGGCTGCGCGGGCTTTTTGCGCAGTGGTTGACAGGTCGCCGCAGGCTCTGGTGGCGTCGTGCATGATGCTGGCTTGTGCGAAGCCCCCTGCCTGCGCTGCACCGCCGCCGACGTCAACGGCGGTGCATCCGGCTTCCCGTCTTGTCCCCTCATCACAGGAGCATCGGCATGCCGCCATCCCTATCCGCCGCCCTCGCCATCAGCACCCTGGGCCTGTCCGGCGCACTGTGGGCCGCCAGCCCCAACCTCTCCACAGAAATCGTCGCCGAAGGCCTGGAGCACCCCTGGGCCATGGCTTTCCTGCCGGATGGGCGCTACCTGGTGACCGAGCGGCCGGGCCGCATGCGCATCGTGCAGGGCGACGGAAGGCTGGGCGCTCCCCTGGCGGGCCTTCCGGCCGTGGAGGCCGCAGGCCAGGGCGGCCTGCTGGACGTGGTGCTGGACAGCGACTTCGCGCGCAACCGCCAGCTGTACTTCTGCTACTCCGAGCCCGGCAGCGGCGCCGACAGCGGCAAGAACAGCACGGCGCTGGCCAGCGCCCGGCTGTCCGACGATGCCAGCCGGCTGGAGCAGGTGAAAGTGCTGTTCTCGCAGCGCCCCAGGTACGCGAGCGCATTGCATTTCGGCTGCCGCATCGTGGAGCGCAGGGTGGACGGCAAGAGCGATGGCACGCTGTTCCTGGCGCTGGGCGAGCGCTCGCGCTACAAGGAAGAGGCCCAGAACCTGCAAAGCCACCTGGGCAAGATCGTGCGCATTGCCAAGGACGGCAGCGTGCCCAGGGACAACCCCTTTGTCGGCCGCGCGGATGCCTGGCCCGAGATCTGGAGCTACGGCCACCGCAACGCCCAGGGCGCGGCGCTGGCGCCCGATGGCAGCCTGTGGATGCATGAGCACGGCCCGCAGGGCGGCGACGAGGTCAACCGGCCCGAGCCCGGCAAGAACTACGGCTGGCCCGTGATCACCTACGGCGAGAACTATGGCGGCGGCAAGATCGGCGCCGGCATCACGCGCAAGGAGGGCATGGAGCAGCCGCTGCACTACTGGGTGCCGTCGATCGCCCCCTCAGGCATGGCCTTTGTGACCAGTGACCGGTATGGGGCGCAATGGAAGGGATCGCTGGTCGTGGGCTCGCTCAAGTTCCAGCGGCTGGAGCGCCTGACGATCAGGTCCGGCAAGGTGACGGCCAGCGAGCAGGTGCTGCCGCGCCTGGGCCAGCGCGTGCGCGATGTGCGCCAGGGAACGGACGGATGGCTTTACCTGCTGACGGACGCCCAGGGCGGGCAGTTGCTGCGCGTCACCGCCACGCCCTGAGTCCCGTCACGCGCGGCGCCTCACTGCACGGTGATGCCGTTGGCCTTGACCACGGCATCCCAGCGCTTGCGCTCGGCGGCCACGAAGCCCGTGAAGGCGGCGGAGGAGCTGCCCACGGGCGTCAGGCCCAGTTTCTCCAGGCTGGCGCGCGTGGCCGGCAGGGCCAGGGCCTTTTGCACCAGGTCCTGCAGCTTCTGCACGGTCTCGGGCGCGGTGCCTGCGGGCAGGAAGAAGCCGTTCCACTCCGTCACCTCGAAGCCCTTGATGCCGCTTTCCGCCACCGTGGGCACGTCGGGCAGGTCCGGCATGCGCTTGGCCGAGGACACGGCCAGCGCCTTGAGCTTGCCGCCCTTGACATAGTTGATGCTGGAGGCGGCGTTGGCAAAGTACACATCGACCTGGCCGCCCATGACATCGACGATGGCGGGCGCCCCGCCCTTGTAGGGAACGTGGACGGCATCGAACTTGGCGTCTGCCTTGAGCAGTTCCGTCGCCATCTGGGCCAGGCTGCCCGGGCCGTAGGAGGCATAGGTGAGCCTGCCGGGCTTTTGCCGCGCGGCATTCATGAAGTCGGCCAGGCTGTTGTAGGGCGAGGACGGCGCCGCCACGAGGATGTTGGGCACGCTGATGGCCTGGGACACGGCAATGAAGTCCTTGGCCGGGTCATAGGGCAGCTTGCGCAACGCGGGGTTGATGGCGAAGGACGATGCGTCATACAGCACCGTATAGCCATCGGCCTTGGCACGCGCCACGAGGGCTGCACCAATGGCGCCGCTGGCGCCGGCCTTGTTGTCCACCACCACGGTCTGGCCCGAGACCTCGCCCAGCGCCTTGGCGATGATGCGCGCCGCATTGTCCGCACCGCCGCCGGCCGAGAACGGCACGACGACCGTGATGGCCTGCGCGGCCGGATAGTCAGCCGCATACAGCGTGCCCTGGAAAAGTCCCAGTCCCAGGCCCAACCCCAAGGCCAGCACCGTCATGGCGGGCCGCAATGTCTTGATCTTCTTCACGTTTCTGTCTCCTGTTGCTCCATGGTGAAAACCTGGGCTGCGAGGCTTGCGTGCCCCGCGCCCTCAATCGAATCCGTACAGCTCGGCGGCGTTGTCCACCAGCACGCGGGCGCGCAGCGCCGCATCGGGAATCCAGCGTGACAACAGGGCCAGCATCATGGGGGTCTGCGGCGGATGGGCAGCTTCGGTGACATGGGGCCAGTCGCTGCCCCAGACCAGGCGCTGCGGGGCCTCGGCCACCCAGGCCTGCGCCAGCGCGTCGCAATCGGCATAGCCTGCGGCCAGGCCCGCCCGGCTGTTCAGATACGGGCCCGAGAGCTTGACCCAGGCCCTGCCCTGCTGCACCAGCCCACGGACCACACCGAAGGCGGGCTGGTGCACGCCTGCGCCGTCAGTGCTGTCAGCCAGCCGCGCCATGTGGTCGAACACCAGGGTGCATGGCAGCCGCTGCAGCAGCGCCGCATGGGCCTCGATCTGGCTGGCCAGCCAGTGCAGCTGCACATGCCAGCCCAGCGCGGCAATGCGCTCGGCCAACGGCTCCAGCATGTCCAGCCGCACGGCTGCATCGTGCTCGGTGTGCAGCGAAAAGCGGATGCCGCGAATGCCGCCGTCATGCAGCGCCTGCAACTGGGCGTCGGTGATCTCGGGGTGCACTACGGCAATGCCACGCGTGCTTGCTGCGCCCAGCGACTGGATGGCGTGCAGCGTGGCCCGGTTGTCCGTGCCATGCGCACGCGGCTGGACGATGACGGCGCGCTCCAGCCCCATGGCGCCGCGCAGCTGCGCATAGTCGGCCGCCGTGGCATGGGCGCGCATGGCCTGCGGAGCCTCGGCCCAAAAACGCGTACCAAAGCGCGGATCGAAGACGTGCAGATGGGCGTCGCAGGCGCCTGCGGGCAGTGCCTGCATCAGCGGCTCTCTTGCGCGGCGGCCTTCAGGGCCTCGGTATGCTGGCCCAGCGTGGGCGCGGCAAAGGCCGGCGGGCCGGGCGTGCGGTCGAACTCCACGGCGCCGGCAAAGCCCCGGTAGCTGCCCAGGGTCGGGTGCTCGAAACGGGTGACCATGCCCTCGGCCTGCACCTGCGGGTCGTCGAACATGTCTTCCACCGTGCGGGCCGCCGCGCAGGGCACCTCCTCACCGAACAAGGCCTCCCATTCCAGCGCGCTGCGCCCTGCCAATGCCTGGCGCAGCAGCGGCACCAGCACGTCGCGGTGCTGGGCGCGCTTGCGCACGGAGTCGTAGCGCTCGTCGCCGGCCAGCTCGGGCAGCCCCAGCTTGCGGCACAGCGCCTCCCAGAAATGCGCGGTATTGGCCGAGATGTAGAGATAACCTTCGCGCGTCGGGTGGATGCCCGTGATGCCGCCGGAGCGCATGTCGCGCCCCACCTCGCGCGGCTCGCCCTCGGCCCAGACCATGCGTGCGGACTGCATGGTCAGTGCCGCGCGCAGCAGCGACACGCCCACATGCTGGCCCAGCCCGCTTTTCTCGCGCTCGTACAGCGCCGAAGACACGCCGCCCGCCACCAGGGCCGAGGCGTAGTAGTCCACCACGGAGCCGTAGAGAATCTCGGGCGGCCCGCCAGCCTTGCCCTGCATGGCGCACATGCCGGTCATGGTCTGCAGCACCTGGTCGTAGCCCGCCTTGGCCTTGAGCGGCCCGCGGCTGCCATAGCCGGTGACGCTGCAATAGATGAGGCGTGGGTTGATGGCGGCCAGTTGCGCAAAACCGATGCCCAGCCGCTCGGGCACGCCGGGCCGGAAGTTGTGGACCAGCACATCGGCCTCGCGCACCAGGCGCAGCAGCACGGCGTGGTCGGCCTCGTCCTTCAGGTCCAGCACCATGCCCCATTTGCTGCGGTTCACGCCCAGGAAGGCGCGGCTTTCGGCCTCCAGCGTGGACGGGTACTTGCGCAGGTTGTCGCCCACGGGCGGCTCGACCTTGATCACCTCGGCGCCCTGGTCCGCCAGCAGCGAGCAGCCGTAAGGCCCCGCGATATAGGCGCTCAGGTCCAGCACGCGCACGCCGCTGAGCGGGCCTTTCGGCCCCTGGCGTTCACCGGGCACAAAACTCATTCGTTTCTCCTGATAGGGAAGCGGGAAGGCCTGGGGCACCTCCCGCCAAAGGCCGGGTTCAATCGGCCTGGATATTGCGGTCCTTGGCGAGCTGCTTCCAGCGCGCCACGTCGCTGCGGATCACCTGTGCGAACTGCTGCGGCGTCACGGGGTTGGCAATGGCGCCTTCGCGCAGGAAGCTGGCCTGGATGGTCGGCTTGGCCAGCACCTGGTTCACGGCCTGGTTGAGGCGGTCCACGATGTCGGCGGGCGTGCCCGCAGGCGCCAGCAGCCCCCACCACAGATCGAATTCGTAGCCCGGGATGGCCGTTGCCATGGGCGTCAGGTCCGGCGCAATGGGGCTGGGCTTGAGGCTGGTGATGCCGATGGCGCGCAGCTTGCCGTTGCGCACCATGGGCAGGATGGACGGGCCGCTGGAGACCAGCATCTGCACCTGGTTGCCGATCACGTCGGTCACGGCCGGACCCTGGCCCTTGTAGGGCACATGCATGATGTCCATGCCCGGCACCATGGAGCGCATCATCTCGGTCGCGAAGTGGTTGATGCTGCCGGTGCCCGAGGTGGCGTAGTTGAACTGGCCCGGGCTGGCCTTGATGGCGCGCACCAGATCCTGCGGCGTCCTGGCCGGGAATTCGTTGTTCACGGCCACCACCAGCGGGCCCTTGGCAAACATGGCCACGGGCGCCAGGTCCTTGACGGGATCGAAGGGCATCTTGGCCTGCACCGCGGCATTCGTGGTCATGCTCGACGACACCGCCACCAGCGTGTAGCCGTCTGCCGCCGCCTTGGCCACCGAGGACGTGCCGGTGTTGCCGCTGGCACCGGGCCGGTTGTCCACGATCACGGTCTGCTTGAGCAGATCGCCCATTTCCTTGGCCACCTGGCGTGCGAACACATCGTTGGAGCCTCCCGGCGGATAGGGAACCACCATGGTGATGGCCTTGGACGGGAAAGCGCCCTGCGCCATCAATCCCGGCGAAGCCAGCCCGGTCAGCGTGGCCACCGTTGCCGTGGCCGCCAGCGCCACCAGCCTGCGCCGCGTGCGGCAATGCGAAATGCTCATGTCTTTGTCTCCTGTCCTGTTTCTTGTCGTTGTGGTGCACGGCATGCAGGACGCCGGTACACCGGAATGCCAGAACCCTATTCAGGCCACCAGCAGCCCCTGTGCATGCGCCGCAGCCACGATGGCCTGGGCACGCAGCACAAAGGGCTTGTCCACCATCTTTCCGTCCACCACATAGGCGCCCAGCGCATTGGCGTCAGCCTCGCGGGCCGCCTGGACCACCTTCAGCGAGTGGGAAATCTCCTGCTCGGTCGGCTGGTAGACCGCATTGGCCAGCGCGACCTGGCTGGGGTGTATGCACGTCTTGCCCAGAAAGCCCAGGCCGCGCGACAGCCGCGCCTCGGCGCTGAAGCCGTCGCTGTCGCGGATGTCGGCAAAGGCGCCGTCATAGGCATAGATGCCTGCCTCGGCAGCGGCCATGCGCACGGCAAGCAGCACCTGGGCAATGGCGGCGGGCTCGCGCCGGTTCACGCCAAAGGGCTCGAACAGGTCGCCCAGCCCCATCTGCAGGCCGGCCACGCTGGCGTGGGCGCCGGCCAGTTCGGCAGCGCAGCGCAGGGCGCGGGGTGTTTCGATGTTGAGCAGCAGGCCAGGCGCCTGGGGCACGCCGTTGGCATCTGCCGCATCGGCAATGCGCTGTGCGGCCTCACGCACCTGCTGCACGGTCTCGGGCTTGGGCAGGTTGATGAGGTGCACGCCGTCGCGCACCATCTCGGCGATGTCGGCTCCGAAATGCGGCGTGTCCATGGCGTTGACGCGCACGATGAGCGTCTTGCCGTGGCCCCGGCTTTCAGGGCTGAGCAGGAAGCTGCGCAGCAGGCCGCGCGCCTCGTCCTTGCGGGCTTCGGCCACCGCGTCCTCCAGGTCGAAGGACAGCGCGTCGGCCTCGCCGGCCAGTGCCTTGGCGAACAGCTCGGGACGCGATGCGGGAACAAACAGTTTGCTTCTCATGGCCCGCATTGTGGGCGGCAGAAAGCCAAGAGAAACACAGGTAATATTTGTTCAAACCACACAAATTCTTTGTTTATGGAAACCAGCTACCTGCACAGCTTCCTGCTCGTGGTGGAGACCGGCTCCATGGCCGAGGCCGCGCGGCGCCTGGACATCACGGCCGCCGCCGTGGCCCAGCAGATCCGCATCCTGGAGCGCGAGTTCGACGCACCCCTGCTGGCCCGCGCAGGCCGCACCGTGCTGCCCACCCCGGCCGGGCACCGCCTGGCCCAATCCGCGCCGCAGTTGCTGCGCGAACTGGCCAATGCCAAGACCCATGTCAGCCAGGAAGGCACGGCCGGGGAACTGGTCATAGGCACCATCAACACGGCGCTGCACAGCCTGCTGCCCGACATCCTGGCCGGCTTCGTGAAGAAGTGCCCCGACGCCAAGGTGTTCCTGCGGTCGGCCACCACGCGCGAGCTGTACGAGGCCGTGCGGCAGGGCGAGCTGGATGCGGCGGTCTGCCTGCACCCCTCGTTCGCCCTGGCCAAGACCTTCGACTGGACACTGCTGCGCGAGGAGCCGCTGGTGCTGCTGGTGCCGCGCCAGCTGGCGCACCTGGACCCGCACACGCTGCTGCGCACCCAGCCGCTGATCCGCTATGACCGCAGCCTGGGCGGCGGCCAGATGGTGGAGCGCTACCTGCGCGCCGCGCAGATCGCTCCACAGGAGCGCTTTGAACTGAGCTCGCTGGTGGCGATTGCCATGATGGTGGACAGGGGCCTGGGCGTCTCCCTGGTGCCCGACACGGCCCTGAACCTGCCCGATGGCCAGGGCGTGGTGCGGCTGGCCCTGCCCGAGGAATCGCAGTCGCGGCGCTTCGGTGTGATGTGGCTGCGCTCTTCGGCACGCCTGCCGCTGATCCACAAGCTGGTGGAATGCGCGCGCACCGTGGTCAGGCAGCGCGGCGGTCCTCGCGCTGCCGCACGCGCAGCAACCAGGTCACCATAGTCCGCACCTTCAGGACTCCGCCACGGCCGCCATGGCAACCAGGTCCTGGAACCTTCGCAGCACCGCAGACGCATCGCCCACGCGCGTGGCCAGATGCAGCGGAGCGGCCAGCCCCGGGCATTGCGACAGCGTGCGGTAGGCAATGCCGTCGCTGCGCAGGCGCTGCATGGAGGCCGGCACGATGGACAGCCCCAGCCCTGCCGAGACCAGGCTCAGCGTCGCCGTCATGCGCGGCGCCTCCTGCACCACGCGCGGGCTGAAACCGGCCTCCAGGCAGGCCTTGAGAATGGCGTCGTACAGGCCCTGCCCCACCCTGCGCCGGTACAGCACGAAATCCTCCGAGGCGAGCTGCGGCAAAGGCACGGGCCGGCGCAATGGGCGTGCCAGCGCATGCCCTGCCGGCAGGGCCAGCAGCATGGGCTCCTCCAGAATCGGCACGGCCTGCAGCCCCTGGCTGCCGTGCAGGGGCGAGCGCACAAAGGCCGCGTCCAGCCGCTCTTGCAGCAATGCATCCATGAGCTCGCCCGTGCCCGCCTCCTCCAGCGCCACGGCCACGCCGGGCACCTGCTGGCGGAACATGCGCAGCACGCCGGGCACAAAGGGATGCAGTGCGGCAGAGCTGGTGAAACCCACGGCCAGCCGGCCCGTCTCGCCGCGGGCGGCACGGCCCACCACTTCGGCCAGCCCATCGGAGCGGGCCAGCAGCGCCCTGGCCTCTTCCAGCAGCGCCAGCCCCGCCGCCGTGGGCCGCACGCCGCGCGGCAGGCGCTGCACCAACTCCACGCCCAATTCGTGCTCCAGGCCCTGCAGCAACCGCGTCAGCGGCGGCTGCTGCATGCCCAGGCGCTCGGCCGCGCGCGTGATGTGGCCTTCCTCGGCGATGGCGACAAAGGCGCGTAGTTGGCGAAGCTCGGGCACATCAATACTTTCAAGGTATGGGAAGGCTTCGATTGTGGCATTTGCAATCATGAATGGACGGATTTACGCTCGCGCCCCACAAACACACCTACCTGAAAGGCAACACGATGACCTGGTCCGCAAAGCAGTACACAACGTTCGAGCAGGAACGCACCCGCCCCGTGCGCGACCTGGTGGCCGCCATTCCCGATCTGCCTGGCCGCGCCGTGCGGCTGGCCGTGGACCTGGGCTGCGGCCCGGGCAACTCCACCGAGGTCCTGGCCCAGCGCTTCCCCGGGGCCACCGTGACGGGACTGGACAACTCCGAGGACATGCTGGATGCCGCACGCAAGCGGCTGCCGGGCACGGCCTTCTGCCTGGCCGACATCGCCACCTGGCAGCCCGACCAGCCGCAGGACGTGATCCTGGCCAATGCCTCGCTGCAGTGGCTGCCCGACCACCAGCAGCTTTACCCGCGCCTTGTCAGCCACCTGGCCCCCGGTGGCAGCCTGGCCGTGCAGACGCCGGACAACCTGGAAGAACCGGCCCACCGGCTGGCGCGCGAAGTGGCCGCCAGCGGCCCATGGGCTGCCACGATTGGCGATGTGCGCCACCCCGCACGTCACAGCGCGGACTTCTACTACGCCCTGCTTCGCCCGCACTGCAGCAACGTCGATGTCTGGCGCACCACCTACTTCCACCCGCTGGCGGGCGGCCATGCCGCGGTGGTTGAGTGGTTCAAGGGTTCGGCGCTGCGCCCCTTCGTCGCGCCGCTGGACGAGGAGCAAAAGGCCGGCTTCTACGCAGCGTATCTGCAGGCCATCTCCCAGGCCTACCCCGCGCTGGACGATGGCACGGTGCTGCTGCCCTTCCCCCGGCTGTTCATCGTGGCCAGCCGCTGAAGCAGCGCGCCTTCGGCCCTCAACGCGCCGGATGCGGCTCGATGAGATCCCACAGATTGCCGTAGAGATCTTCGAACACGGCCACGGTGCCGTGGGGCTTGCGCTGGGGCTCCTGCACAAAGCGCACGCCGCGCGAGCGGTAGGCCTCGAAGTCGCGCAGGCAGTCGTCGGTCTGCAGGAACAGGAACACGCGCCCGCCCGTCTGGTTGCCCACGCGCGCGGCCTGTTCCTCATTCGTGGCGCGGGCCAGCAGCAGGCGCACACCGCCGCCACCGGGAGCCACGGTGACCCAGCGCTTGCCCTCGGACAGGGCGGTGTCCTCGATCAGCACGAAGCCCAGCGCGCCCACATAAAAGCGCAGCGCCTCGTCATAGTCGCGCACGGCGACGCTCACCTGTCCTATCACCTGGGGCATGGAATCCTTTGCAGCAATGGTGCGGTCCTCGGACCACGGGGCCGCGAGGATAACGGAGCCCTGTCAATGCCCTGCCGCCCTGGCCCGTAAGCCCTGCGGCTGGCCCCACAATGGCGGCTTGCAATTGCCTCGTGAGGGACGGGAATCCATGCTGAATGCCTTGTGGCTGGGCTTTTTTCTGGTGGCGGCCGTGGCTGCGCTGGCCCAATGGCTGGTCGGCGGCCAGGCCGGGATTTTCTCGGCCATGGTGCAGGCGCTGTTTGCCATGGCCAGGCTGTCGGTCGAGGTCATGGTGCTGCTGTTCGGCACGCTGACGCTGTGGCTGGGCTTTCTGCGCATCGCAGAGAAGGCCGGCGTGGTGGAGTGGCTGGCGCGCGTGCTGGGCCCGTTGTTCGCCAGGCTCATGCCCGAGGTGCCGCGCGGCCATCCGGCCCTGGGCCTGATCACGCTGAACTTCGCGGCCAACGGGCTGGGACTGGACAACGCGGCCACGCCCATGGGCCTGAAGGCCATGCGCTCGCTGCAGGAGCTCAATCCCCGGCCCGACACCGCCACCAATGCGCAGATCCTGTTCCTGGTGCTCAATGCGTCGTCGCTGACCTTGCTGCCCGTCACCATCTTCATGTACCGCATGCAGCAGGGTGCGCCCGATCCCACCCTGGTCTTTCTGCCGATCTTGCTGGCCACCTCGGCCTCGACCCTGGTCGGCCTGCTGGCCGTGGCCGCCGTGCAGAGGCTGCCGCTGTGGAGCCCCGTGGTTCTGGGCTATCTGCTGCCGCTGGGCCTGGCGCTGGCGGGCTTCATGGCCTTTCTGGCCACGCTGTCGGCGGCCGCACTGGCCCAGCTGTCATCGCTGCTGGGCAACCTGACGCTGTTTGCCCTGATCGTGCTGTTCGTCACCCTGGGCGCCTGGCGCAAGGTCGCGGTCTACGACAGCTTCATCGAAGGCGCCAAGGAAGGCTTTGACGTGGCCAAGGGCCTGCTGCCCTACCTGGTGGCCATGCTCTGCGCCGTGGGCGTGTTCCGCGCATCGGGCGCGCTGGAGTATGCGCTGTCGGGCATACGCTGGGTGGTCGATGCCATGGGCATGGACGCCCGCTTCGTGGACGCCCTGCCCACGGCCCTGGTCAAACCCTTCTCGGGCAGCGCGGCGCGCGCCATGCTGATCGAGACCATGCAGACCCAGGGCGTGGACAGCTTCGCCGCCCTGGTGGCCGCCACCATCCAGGGCAGCACCGAAACCACCTTCTACGTCCTGGCCGTCTACTTCGGCGCCGTGGGCATACAGCGTGCCCGCCACGCCGTGCCCTGCGCCCTCATCGCCGAACTGGCCGGCGTGGTGGCGGCCATCGTGGTCTGCTACAAGTTCTTTGGCTGAAGGCACAAATGGGCGCTGCGCCTGAAGCCGACGCGGTCCAAGGCGAGGAAGACCGAGCAAGTGCCTACGCCGGCCGCCCCGCCGCGAGAGTGTCGCACCTCTCGGGAGAAGCCGCGCAGCGGCTCAGGGGGAACTAAAGCTCCGGCATGATCGCCTCGGCATAGTCATACAGCGCCCCCAGGATCTCCTCGCCGCGCTCGTCGGCAGTTTCCGATAGCTGATCGACCATGGCAAACATCTGCTCGGCCGTGCGTGCGCCGCCCTTGCCTTCGATCAGGCAGGCCGCGCAGTGCTGCAGCCAGCGCTGGCGCTCGGCCGGGTTCAGGCTGGCGGGGAAATTGCGGGCGCGGTAGCGGAACAGCAGCTCGGTCAGGCGTGCATCGTCGAAGCCCGTGCGGTCCAGCGCCAGCTCCTGCGCGGACAGGCTGCGCAGGTGGTTCAGGCGGCGCCGGTCCTCATTGCCCACGAAACCGCCGTACAGGTCCTGGTCGGCATCCAGCCCTTCCTGTGCAGGGCGCTGGTGAACGGCACGCCACAGCGCGCTCATGTCGGGCAGGTCCCGTGCAATGGCCGCATGGCCCATGCACTGCTCCACATCGATGCCCCATTGCGCGGCCATGGCCGGGCTCAGCGTCTTGAGGCTGCCGACCACCATGGGCGACTTGTTGACATGGATGCTCTTGATGGGCAGGCGCTGCATGCCTTCGGGCAGGTCGGCCGCGCGCGAGAACAGGCGCAGGCGCAGCGTGTCCACGTCGATGGAGGCCAGCTCGGACGGGTCCTGCGCCAGATCCCAGCAGATGATCTCGTTCTTGTTGGTGGGGTGCGTGGCCAGCGGCCACATGACGGCGATGCAGCCGCGCTCGGGCCGGATCATGCCGCTGACGTGCAGGAAGGGCCTGGCATGCGCCGGCTCGGCCGGCAGGCCCATTTCCTGCAGCACACGGTCCTTCTTGTGCAGCGAGAAGGCGAAGTCGAACAATCTGGGCTGGACCTTGCGGATCAGCCGGGCCAGCCCGATGGTGGCACGCACGTCGGACAGGGCATCGTGCGCCTTCTCGTGCAGCAGGCCGTTGGCGCGGGCCAGGTCCTCGAGCTTGAAGCTTGGAGATCCATCCTCCTTTTTCGGCCAGACAATGCCTTCGGGCCGCAGCGCATAGACCATGCGCACCACGTCGAGCAGGTCCCAGCGCCCGCAGCCGTTTTGCCATTCGCGCGCATAGGGGTCGATGAGGTTGCGCCAGAACATGAAGCGCGTGATCTCGTCGTCAAAACGGATGGTGTTGTAGCCCACGCCCACGGTGCCGGCCTGGGCCAGTTCCGCCTCGATGCGGGCGGCGAACTGGGCCTCGGGCATGCCCTGCTCCAGGCATTGCTGGGGCGTGATGCCGGTGATCAGGCAGGACTGCGGATCGGGCAGGTAGTCGCCTGCCGGCTGGCAATACCACATGACGGGCTCGCCGATTTCATTGAGTTCCGCATCCGTGCGGATGCCCGCGAATTGCGCGGGCCGGTCATAGCGCGGCTGGGCGCCGAAGGTCTCGTAGTCGTGCCAGAAGAAGGTATGGGCCATCGGGCGAGTATGCCTGCGAAAAAAGTGCGTCCGGACATCACAGCAAGGGTGAGCAAAGGCGCGCGCCGGAGTCGAACAGGCGCAGTGCGAAGCCCAGGTCGCGCTTGAAATGCACGCGCTGCGCCTGCTCCAGGTCCAGCTCGAACTGGCGCGCCAGGTCGCCATTGAGCTGGGGCCCGTAGGCGATGGCGCAGACTTCGTAGTTCAGGAAGAAGCTGCGGTAGTCGAAGTTGGCCGTGCCGATGATGGAGATGCTGCCGTCCACCACCAGCGTCTTGGAGTGCAGCATGCGCGCCTTGTATTCGTAGACGCGCACGCCGCAGCGGATCAGTTCGTCGTAGTAGGAGCGCGCGGCCGCCGTGACCAGGGCCGAATCGGAGCGGCGCGGCACCAGCAGCTGCACATCCACGCCGCGCAGCGAGGCATTGGTGAGCGCGGCCAGCGCGGCCTCCGTGGGAACGAAGTACGGCGTGGTCAGCCAGACACGCTCCTCGGCCGCGTTGATGGCCGCAAGATGGGCGCGGTAGATGGCCTGCAGGCCGTTGTCGGGGCCGGAGGTGATGACCTGCACGGGCAGCGGGCCCTCGGGCGCGTCCGGCAGCAGCAGGTCGATGTCGGCGGGCTCGCTCTTGGGGTCCTTTTCGAGGGCGTAGGCCCAGTCCTCGAGGAACACGGTCTGCAGCCAGTTGACGATGGCGCCCTCCAGGCGCAGGTGCACGTCGTGGTAGGCATCGGGCATGACACGCGCGTTCTCTTCGTCGGTCACGTTGACGCCGCCCGTGAAGCCCACCTTGCCGTCGCACACCAGGATCTTGCGGTGGGTGCGGAAGTTGATGACCGGGCGCAGCCGCCGGCCGATCTTGGTGCCATGGAACAGCGCGACCTCGGCGCCCGCATCCTCCAGCGGCTGCAGAAAGCGCCGCCCCAGCTTCTTGGAGCCCAGGGCATCCACCAGCAGGCGCACCTGTATGCCTGCGCGGGCCCGCTGTATCAGCAGGTCGCGCAGGGCCGTGCCGGTCTGGTCGGGCTCGAAGATGTAGTACTCGAGGTGGATGTGGTGGCGCGCGGCATTCACCGCGTCGATGATGGCGTCGAAGGTGGCCGCGCCACCGACCAGCAGCCGCAGGTCGGTGGCCGTGCTCACCGGAAAGTCGCTGGTGGCGGCCACCAGTCGCGCGACCTGGTGCAGGCGCTCGGGACTGCCGGGCATGCGCTCGCGCAGCCGCTGCACGCCCGAGCGCACGCGCGATGTCTTGCGCGCGCGCAGCCGCTTGATGCGCTGGCGCTTGAGCCGTTGCGGGCCGAAGAAATAGTAGATGGCCAGCCCGCCCACGGGAATCGCCGCCATGGACAGCAGCCAGCTCAGTGTGGCCACGGGTGCGCTGCGCTGCAGAAGGATCCACACCGCGACGATCACCACATAGACCGACCAGGTCACCGACAGCAGCAGCAGCGCATTCTCATGGGTCAGGTACTGACGAAGCCACTCCACAAAGACTCCTTCGGGCGGATCAAAGAAAAAGCCGGCAGCCCCGGGGGGCTGTCGGCTTGCGCGATGGGCATCAGGCGATGCACATCAGTCGGCGGTGGCCTCTTTGGGCTCGGCCGGCTCGGAAGCCGGGTCCTGCTTGGGCTGGGGCGTGATGTCGAGCTTGACTTCGCCCTTGTCGGCATCGTCGGCGTCGGCCACCCAGTCCACTTCCAGGCGGCCACCGTCGACCAGCTGCCCGAACAGCAGCTCGTCGGCCAGCGAGCGCCGGATGGTGTCCTGGATCAGGCGCTGCATGGGACGGGCGCCCATGAGCGGATCGAAGCCCTTCCTGGCCAGGTGCTTGCGCAGCGCGTCGGTAAAGGTGACCTCCACGCGCTTTTCGGCAAGCTGCTGCTCCAGTTGCAGCAGGAACTTGTCGACCACGCGCAGGATGACCTGCTCGTCCAGCGGCTTGAAGCTGACGATGGCGTCCAGACGGTTGCGGAACTCCGGCGTGAACAGGCGCTTGATGTCGCCCATTTCGTCGCCGGCCTGGCGCGGGTTGGTGAAGCCGATCGAGGCCTTGTTGATGGTCTCTGCACCCGCGTTCGTGGTCATGATGAGGATCACGTTGCGGAAGTCGGCCTTGCGCCCGTTGTTGTCCGTCAGCGTGCCGTGGTCCATGACCTGCAGCAGCACGTTGAAGATGTCCGGATGCGCCTTCTCGATTTCGTCGAGCAGCAGCACCGAATGCGGCTTCTTGGTCACGGCCTCGGTCAGCAGGCCGCCCTGGTCAAAGCCCACATAGCCCGGAGGCGCGCCGATCAGGCGGCTGACGGCATGGCGCTCCATGTACTCCGACATGTCGAAGCGGATCAGGTCCACGCCCAAAATGTAGGCCAGCTGCTTGGCCGCTTCCGTCTTGCCCACGCCGGTGGGGCCCGAGAACAGGAAGGAGCCGATCGGCTTGTCCGGCTTGCCCAGGCCCGAGCGCGCCATCTTGACCGAGGAGGCCAGCGCTTCAAGCGCCTTGTCCTGGCCGAAGACCACGCTCTTGAGGTCGCGCTCCAGCGTCTGCAGCTTGCTGCGGTCGTCGTTGGACACGTTGGCAGGCGGAATGCGCGCGATCTTGGCCACGATGGCCTCGATCTCGGCCTTGTCGATGGTCTGCTTGCGCTGCTCCACCGGAATGATGCGCTGCGCGGCGCCGGCCTCGTCGATCACGTCGATGGCCTTGTCGGGCAGGTGGCGGTCATTGATGTACTTGGCCGACAGCTCGGCCGCAGCCTGCAGGGCGGCGGCGGCGTACTGCACGCTGTGGTGCTCCTCGAAGCGCGACTTCAGGCCCTTGAGGATGTCAACGGTCTCGGCCACCGTGGGCTCGACCACATCCACCTTCTGGAAGCGCCGCGACAGGGCCGCGTCCTTCTCGAAGATGCCGCGGTACTCGGTGAACGTGGTGGCGCCGATGCACTTGAGCTGGCCGCTGGACAGCGCCGGCTTGAGCAGGTTGGACGCGTCCAGCGTGCCGCCCGAAGCGGCGCCCGCGCCGATCAGCGTGTGGATCTCGTCGATGAACAGGATGGCGTTGGGCTTGTCCTTCAGCGACTTGAGCACGCCCTTGAGGCGCTGCTCGAAATCGCCACGGTACTTGGTGCCTGCCAGCAGCGCGCCCATGTCCAGCGAATAGACCACGGCCTCGGTCAGCACCTCGGGCACCTTGCCTTCGGTGATGCGCCAGGCCAGGCCCTCGGCGATCGCGGTCTTGCCCACGCCGGCCTCGCCGACCAGCAGCGGGTTGTTCTTGCGGCGGCGGCACAGGATCTGGATGGTGCGCTCGACCTCGTAGTCGCGCCCGATCAGCGGATCGATCTTGCCGTCCTTGGCCGCCTGGTTGAGGTTCAGCGTGAACTGCTCCAGGGGCGAGGCCTTTTCGTTGCGTTCGCCACCGGCACCCTCTTCGGATTCCGCAGGGTTCTCCGCCTTCGCAGGCTCGGGCGGCTCGCCCTTCTTGATGCCGTGGGCGATGAAATTGACAACGTCCAGGCGCGTCACGCCCTGCTGGTGCAGGTAGTAGACGGCATGCGAGTCCTTTTCACCGAAGATGGCCACGAGCACGTTGGCGCCCGTGACTTCCTTCTTGCCGTTGCCGGTCGATTGCACATGCATGATGGCGCGCTGAATCACACGCTGGAAACCCAGCGTGGGCTGCGTGTCCACTTCGTCGGTGCCCGCGACCTGGGGCGTGTTGTCCTTGATGAAGTTGGACAGGGCCGAGCGCAGGTCATCGATGTTGGCTGAGCAGGCGCGCAGCACTTCCGCTGCACTGGGGTTGTCCAGCAGGGCCAGCAGCAGGTGTTCCACGGTGATGAACTCGTGGCGCTGCTGGCGTGCTTCGACAAAGGCCATGTGCAAGCTGACTTCCAGTTCCTGGGCGATCATTGATGACTCCTTTTCGCTTGCTGGGGATTATTGACTGCAACCATAAATCAGGGCGGCCCGGGTTTATTCAACAGGCTCGAACATGGCCTGCAACGGATGGCCCGCTTTCTGGGCGGCCTGCAGCACCTGCTCGACCTTGGTGGCCGCCACATCGCGCGAGTACACGCCGCAGACGCCGCGGCCGTCGAGATGGATCTTGAGCATGATCTGGGTGGCCGTTTCGCGGTCCTTGCCGAAGAGTTCCTGCAGGACGATGATGACGAATTCCATGGGCGTGAAGTCATCGTTGAGCATCACGACCTGGTACATCTGCGGCGGCTGCACGCGCTGGCGCCGCCGCTCCAGCACCACGGCGCCGTCGTCATCGGACACGGGCCGCACTGTGGGAATGGCAGGAGGGGTCGAAGGGGGTTGGGTTGCCATGAAAATCATTCTAGCCATCGGAGCCACTGTTTTCCGGAAGGGATATGCGAGGCGTGCCTGAAGAATTCAAGCGCGGCGCCTGCCCGGGCTGCCCAGCACGCACCAAAACAGTGCCTGCCTACCGCCACCGGACGCTGCACCACCTTGCGCGTCATTCGTAGACCACCTTGACCTGGGCGCTGCCCGCCTGGGCATACCAGGCGGCCAGGGCTGCGTCGCTGGGATAGAAGCGGCTGCCGTCGCCCAGGGCCAGCTCGCAGCTGGCCGAGCCGCGCTCGTCCTCGCAGACCAGTCCCAGGCGCACCTTCATGCCGCGCTGCAGCTCGCCATGCTCGCCCTGCTCCACCACGGCGGGGAACTGGCGCAGCAGGCCGACCACGTCGGGCATCTTCTCGCCCACGCTGACCTGCAGGTAGCGCGCGAAACGGCAGCGCGCATCGGCCAGGTTGAACAGCTGCTGTGCCTTCATGCGCAGGCCACCGCTGAAGTGGTCCAGCTGCAGGCGCCCGGTGATGACGACGAATTCGTCGTCCTTGAGCAGATCGGGATAGGTATTGAGCGTGTTCTCGTCCACCGAGGCCTCGATCACGCCCGAGCCGTCATCGATCTTGAACAGGCCCAGCCGCCCGCGCTGGCCGTTGATGGCGCGGAAGTCGCTGATGATGCCGGCCAGGGTCTGGGGCTCGCGGCTGTCGCGCAGCTCGGCCAGCGGCGTGCGCACGAAGCGGCGCACCTCCTTTTCGACCTCGTCGAACAGATGGCCCGACAGGTAAAAGCCCACAGCGGTCTTTTCCTGGGTCAGCCTCTCCTTCACGCCCCAGGGCAAGGCATCGGCCAGGGGCGGCTCCTGGGTGCTGGAGCCCACGGCGTCCTCGCCCATCATGTCGAACAGCCCGCCCTGGTTGGCATTGGCCAGCGTCTTGTTGGCGAACTCGAAGGCATGGTCGATGGAGGCCACCAGGGCCGCGCGGTTCAGTTCGATGGCATCGAAGGCACCGCCCTTGATCAGGGCTTCCAGCGTGCGCTTGTTCAGGCGCGTGCGGTCCACGCGCACGCAGAAGTCGGCCAGGCTCTTGAACGGCCCCTTGTCGGCGCCGCGCGGGCCCACGCCGCGGCCTTCACGGGCCGCGATGATGGCCTCGATGGCCTGCTGGCCCGTGCCCTTGATGGCACCCAGGCCATAGCGTATGACCTTGTCGGTGACGGGCTCGAAGCGGTACATGCCGCGGTTGACATCCGGCGGCTCGAAGCTGATGCCCATCTTGAGCGCGTCTTCGTACAGCACCTTGAGCTTGTCGGTGTTGTCCATTTCCACGGTCATGTTCCCGCAGTAGAACTCGGCCGTGTAGTGCACCTTCAGCCAGGCCGTGTGATAGGCCAGCAGCGAGTAGGCGGCGGCGTGCGACTTGTTGAAGCCGTAGCCCGCGAACTTCTCCATCAGGTCGAAGACCTCGTCGGCCTTTTCCTCGCTGATGCCCTGCTTGGCCGCGCCCTCGCGGAAGATCCCGCGGTGCATGACCATTTCCTCGACCTTCTTTTTGCCCATGGCACGGCGCAAGAGGTCGGCGCCGCCCAGCGAGTAGCCGCCCAGCACCTGGGCCGTCTGCATCACCTGCTCCTGGTAGACCATGATCCCGTAGGTTTCGGCCAGCACCTTTTCGACCAGCGGATGCGGATACTCCACCACTTCCTTGCCGTGCTTGCGCGCCACGAAGCTGGGAATCAGGTCCATGGGTCCCGGGCGGTACAGGGCGTTCAGGGCGATCAGGTCTTCCAGCCGGCTGGGCTTGGCGTCGCGCAGCATGCCCTGCATGCCGCGCGATTCAAACTGGAACACGGCCTCGGTCTTGCCCTCGGAAAACAGCTGGTAGGTGCGCGCATCGTCCAGGGGGATGTTCTCGAATGCGAAGTTCTCCTGGCCCTTGTGGCGCTTGATGATGAACTCGCGCGCGATCTCCAGGATGGTCAGCGTGGCCAGGCCCAGAAAGTCGAACTTCACCAGGCCCACGGCCTCCACATCGTCCTTGTCGTACATGGCCACGGCCGAGTCGCTGCCCGGCTGCTGGTACAGCGGGCAGAAATCGGCCAGCTTGCCCGGGGCAATCACCACGCCGCCCGCGTGCATGCCGATGTTGCGTGTCATGCCTTCGAGCTTCTGAGCCATTTCAATCAGTGTCTTGACGTCTTCTTCTTTGTCGATGCGCTCGGCCAGCATGGGCTCGGCCTCGATAGCGTAGGTGTACTTGTCGCCCTCCTTCTTGGGATTGGGCGGGTACTTGAGCGTGACGTGCAGGCCAGGCTTGTTGGGAATGAGCTTGGAGATGCCATCGCAGAAGGTGTAGCTCATGTCCAGCACGCGGCCCACGTCGCGGATGGCCGCGCGCGCGGCCATAGTGCCGAAGGTGGCGATCTGGCTGACGGCGTCGCGGCCGTACAGCTGCTTCACATAGTCGATGACGCGGTCGCGGTTGGCCTGGCAGAAGTCCACGTCGAAGTCGGGCATGGACACACGCTCGGGGTTGAGGAAACGCTCGAACAGCAGGTTGTATTCCAGCGGGTCCAGGTCCGTGATCTTGAGCACGTAGGCCACCAGCGAGCCGGCGCCCGATCCGCGGCCCGGACCCACGGGACAGCCGTTGAGCTTGGCCCACTTGATGAAGTCGCCCACGATGAGGAAGTAGCCCGGAAAGCCCATCTTGAGGATGGTGCCGATCTCGAACTCCAGTCGCTCGACATAGCGCTCGCGCTGGGCCTCGCGCTTGGCGGGGTCGGGATAGAGATGGATCAGGCGTTCCTCCAGTCCCGCAAAGGACTCCTGGCGGAAGAACTCGTCCATGGTCATGCCTTCGGGCACGGGGAAGTTGGGCAGCTGCGGCTTGCCCAGCACCAGCGTCAGGCTGCAGCGACGCGCGATTTCCACGGTGTTGGCGATGGCGCTGGGAATGTCGGCGAACAGCGCCTGCATCTGCGCGACGGTCTTGAAATGCTGGTCGCGCGTGAAGCGGCGCACACGCTTGGGGTTGGCCAGGATCTCGCCCTCGGCGATGCACACGCGCGCCTCGTGCGCTTCGTAGTCGTCGGGGCCGAAGAACTGTATGGGGTGCGTGGCGACCACGGGCAGGTTCAGGCGATCGGCCAGTTGCACGGCGGCCAGCACATGGGCTTCGTCGTCAGGCCGGCCTGCGCGCTGCAGCTCGATGAAGAAGCGGTGCGGGAACATGCTCGCCAGCCGCTGGGCGACGGCTGCTGCGCCGGCCTCGTCACCGCGCATCAGTGCCTGGCCCACCGGGCCGGCCTGGGCGCCGGCCAGCACGATCAGGCCTTCGCCCAGCTCCTGCAGCCAGGCCCATGTGTGCACGGCCTGGCCCTTGACCACATTGCGGGTCCAGCCCCGGGCCAGCAACTCGGACAGGTTGTGGTAGCCCAGCGGGCTTTGCACCAGCACGATGATGCGCGAGATCGCGGCGCCGTTTTCGCCCTCGATCTGGATTTCCGCGCCCAGCACGGGCTTGACGCCCTTGGCCCGGCCTTCGCGATAGAACTTGACGCCGCCAAACAGGTTGTTGAAGTCTGTGACGGCCAGTGCGACCTGCCCATCCTCGGCGGCGGCCTTGACGATGGCGTTGATGCGGTTGGTTCCGTCCACGACGGAAAATTCGGTGTGCAGGCGCAAATGGACAAACATATGGGCGCCATTGTAGAAAGCTCCGCAAGGCCGGGACCCGTTCGCGGCCATGCCTTTGCCGCCGCCCCCGCCTGCGGGGCGGGCATCGCAGGCCGTTACAATGCCTCGGCCCGGTTGCGGGAAAATCAGGCTTCATGCGGCCCCTCAGCGCGGCCCGCATCCCTGCCCGCCCACCCTCTCACCGCCCTTCGATTGCCCGAGAAACGTCCACCATGCAGCGTATTCCCCTGTCCATCGTTCCCGCCGTGCTGGTCGCAGGCGTCCTGACAGCCTGCTCCAGTACGCAACAAGACCCTACTGCCAAGTGGACCCCGGACCGCATCTATACCGAGGCGCGCGACGAAGCCGCGTCCGGTGCGTTCGACAAGGCCGTTCCGCTGTTCGAGAAGCTCGAAGGCCGTGCCGCCGGCACGCCCCTGGCCCAGCAGGCCCAGCTCGACAAGGCCTATGCCCAGTACAAGAGCGGCGACAAGGTCCAGGCCACGGCCACGCTGGACCGCTTCCTGAAGCTGCACCCGGCCAGCCCCGCCACCGACTACGCCCTGTACCTCAAGGGCCTGGTCAACTTCAATGACAACCTGGGCATGTTCTCCTGGCTGTCGCGCCAGGATCTGTCCGAGCGCGACCAGAAGGCCGCCAAGGACTCCTTCGAGTCATTCCGCGAGCTGGTGACGCGCTTCCCCGAGTCGCGCTACGCCGAAGACTCGCGGCTGCGCATGCAGTACATCGTCAACTCGCTGGCGCAGTACGAAGTCCATGTGGCCCGCTACTACTACGGACGCGGCGCCTACGTGGCCGCCATCGCACGTGCGCAGACCGCCGTCAAGGACTACCAGGGCGTGCCCGCCGTGCGCGAGGCCATGCAGATCCTGGTGAACTCATACGATGCACTGGGCATGACCCAGCTGCGTGACGATGCGCAGCGCGTGCTGACCGCCTCGTACGGCCAGGACGCCGACAAGGACGTCACGGCAAAGCAGAAGTCGTGGTGGAAACTGTGGTGACCTGCGGCGCAGGCTGCGCCAGCGCCTGCAGGGCCTGAACAAAGGCCGCCTCGTCCTCCAGGGTCCGCATGGGCGGCAGCGCAGCGCGCAGCCGCCGCCCATAACCCTTGGCGGTCAATCTGGGATCGCAGACCACAAGCACGCCGCGATCCGTCTCGCGCCGGATGAGGCGCCCGGCGCCCTGCTTGAGCGCCATCGCGGCCTCGGGCAGCATGTAGTCGGCAAAGGCCTGCCGGCCCACGGATTCCAGACTGCGCGAACGCGCCTCGACCAGCGGATCGTCGGGCGGCGGAAACGGCAGCTTGTCGATGACCACCAGCTGCAGCGCATCGCCAGGCAAATCCACCCCTTCCCAGAAAGTGGCCGATGCCACGAGAATGCAGCCGCGCCCCGCGCTGGCGCCCTTGCCTTCGCCCGCTGCAACAAAGCGCTCGATCAAGGTCAGCTTGGGCGCCTGCCCCTGGACCAGCACATCGAGTTCACCGAACAGCCCCAGCGACTGCTGCAGCGTGTCGCCTATGGCGTGCAGGGCACGCAGCGTGGTGGTCAGCACAAGAGTGCGGCCGCCCAGGCGCTGGGCCGCGTCCAGCGCCAGGCGTGCCACCTCGGCGCTGTGGGCCGGGCTTCCTGCCTCGGCAAAAGGCCGCGGCACATAAAGCGCCGCCTGCCGCGCATAGTCGAAGGGGCTGTCCACGCGCAGCACCTGGGCCTCTCGCAGTCCGCAGGGCTCGGTGAACCAGCTCAGCCGCTCGTCGTCGCCCAGCGTGGCAGAGGTGAAGATCCAGGCGGTGGGTGCGTTTTCCTGCGGCTCGGCGTCTTGCCCGCTTCCTTCCTGATGCTCTTGCTCTTGCGCTTGCGTCGGACCCAGCAGCCGCGTGCGCATGATGTGTGCAATGGTCAGCGGAGACTCCAGCATGCGCATCTGCTGGCTGCCCAGCTCCAGCCAGCGCACCGTGTCTTGCACGGCCGCCGCCGCGAAGGTGGCCAGGCGCCGCAGCAGTTCACTGCCGCGCTCGAGCAGCCTGCGCAGTTCGGGATCGCTGACCTGCAATTGCACCAGCGGCTCCACCAGCGCCCGCAGGCTGCGCCCCAGCGTGACCAGGGCCGTGCGCCAGCTCTGGGCGTCCAATCCCTGCGGCGTCACGCCCTGCCAGGACAGACGTCCGCCCACAGGGGGCTTGCCTGCGGCCAGGCGCAGCTCGCGCAGTGCCTGCTCCACACGCGCCGAGAGCATCATCCAGTCGGCCATGCCGCGTGCCAGTTCCTGGCCGGCGCGCAGCACATCGCGGGCATAGCCCGTCAATTGCTGGCCCGACAGGCTCAGGCCAGCGAACTGCACGCCGGTGTCGTTGAGCTGGTGGGCCTCGTCCACCACCACCACGCCCGCGCTGGGCAGCAGTTGGGCCACACCCGAATCGCGCACGTCGAGGTCGGCAAACATCAGATGGTGGTTGATGACCACCACGTCGGCGTCCAGCGCGGTGCGGCGGGCCACGTTGACATGGCAGTCCTGCCAGTGCGGGCAGTCCGAGCCCAGGCAGTTGTCGCGCGTGGAGGTGACCAGGGGCAGCGCGGGCGAGCGCTCGTCCAGCGCGGGCAGCTCGCCCAGGTCACCTGTGCGCGTGGTGCGCGCCCAGCGCTCGACCAGGGCCACGCTGCGCAGCACCTGCGGGTCCTGCGGCGCCGTGCGGCCCTGGCGCACGCGCTCCAGCCGCTCCAGGCACAGGTAGGCGCTGCGCCCCTTGAGGCGCGCCATGCGCAGCGGCATGCCCAGGGCGGCCACCAGACGCGGCAGATCCCGTGCGAACAATTGATCCTGCAGCGCACGCGTGGCCGTGGACACCAGCACGCGCTGGCCGCTGAGCAGGGCCGGCACCAGATAGGCATAGGTCTTGCCCACGCCCGTGCCGGCCTCCACGACCAGGGTCTGGCGCTCTTCGATGGCCTGGGCCACGGCCAGGGCCATGCGGGTCTGGCCTTCACGCGGCAGGAACTGCGCCTCGGCGCGCGACAGCAGGCCTTGCGGGGCGAAGGCCGCCTGCACGGCGGCGGTCAGGGAATGCACAGGACAGGTCCGGTTGTTGAAAAAGACAGCGCCACGGGAGCCGGGCGAGCCGGCACCGGGGGCAGCGCTCCGATAATATGCGCCATGCCACTGGTGTGCCCATCCGCCGCCCCAAGAGCCCACCAAACCAGAGACCATGCAGCCAGCGTACCGACTCCAAGCCGCCACAGGCATCCATCGCGGTGACAGGCAATACCAGCAAGACCAGGTGATGCTCATGGCCCACCCGTATGTCCACGGCTGCCTGCTGGGCGTTCTGGCCGACGGCATGGGCGGGCGCAGCGGCGGGCGCAAGGCCTCCGACCAGGTCATGCTCACGGCGCGCCAGCTGTTCGAGCGCTTCGAGCCGGGCAAGGAGGACTGCACAGCGCTGCTGGAGAGCATCGTGCGCGAGTCGCACACGGTGATCCGTCTGACCGCCATTTCGGCCGAGCAGGAGCCGCACAGCACCATCGCTGCCTTCGTCCTGCTGCCCCAGGGCCGCTGCCACTGGGTGCATTCGGGCGATTCGCGCATCTACCACTACCAGGACGCGACCATGGTCCACCGCACCAAGGACCATTCCTATGTGCAGTCGCTGGTGGACCGGGGAGAGCTCACCGAATTCGAGGCCCATGTGCACCCCAAGTCCAACATCCTGCTGGGCTGCCTGGGCACCGAGGCCGAACCGCCCATGAGCCACCATGTGATCGAGCGCGTGTATCCGGGCACCACCCTCATGGCCTGCAGCGATGGCGTCTGGCACTACTACACGGCCGAGGAACTGGGCACCGTGCTCAACGCGCTCACCCCGCGCGAGGCCACGGAGTTCCTCATCGACAAGGCCCGCGTGCGCGCCCAGGGCGGGGGCGACAACCTGTCCTTGGTGGTGCTCAAGCTCGAGGCGCTGGAGTCGGCCCAGACGGCTTGAACCGGGGTTGGAGCATCCAGGCCCTCACGCCAGCCCCCACCCGGTTGGCCTGTTGGCGCGTGGCAGAGAAAAAAAGGATCAGGGAGCAGGCGGCGCCGGCAGCGGCGCAGCCTGGGGACCGCGCTCGCGGGCCGCTTCGGCGGCACGGGCCTTGCGCTCGGCCGCTTCCTTCTGCTTGGCTTCGAACTGCGCACGCGATGCCGCGCGCCGCTCCTGCTCCTGGGCGGACTGGCGCTGCTCCATCTGGGCCTGCCGTTCGCGCTGGTGGCTGGCCTGCTGGGCGGCGCGCTGCTGCGCCTCCTGGGCGCGCTGCGCGCGCAGGGCCTGGGTATCGCGCTGCACGGCCGGCGGCCGTTCCTTGGCCTCCATGGTGGAGGCTGCCTTCTGCGCCTTCTTGGCCTCGATGTCTTCCAGGCGCTGGACGGCGCGCTCCTTGCGCTCCTCGTCGTTGATCTGAAGCTCGCGTTCGCGCAGCGGACGATCCTGCTCACGGGCCTCTTCGCGCGCCTGCTTGAGGCAGTCTTCCACGGCAAAGCGCTGGTAGCACTCGGACTCCAGGGCCGTGCGCCGGCGCTCGATGACGGCGCGCTGGGCTGCGATGTCGGCACGCGCGGCCTTGCGTTCGGCCTGGGCCTGCCTGGCCGCCTGGCCAGGCTCCCGCGCGGCATCGGCCGCCACGGCCGGGCCCGCCAAGGCCAGGCAGGCCAGCGCGGCGCCCAAAGGAACGGGCAGTTTCTTCACAAGGGCAAAAGCAGAGGTGGGCAGTTTCAGCATGTACAGGTCCGGCAAACGACGCCAGGCGCGGCCACCTGCCTCAGGTCAGGCTGGTATCCACCACGCGGCGCTCCAGCGCCAGGAATTCCTTGGACTGCATCTCGTTCAGGCGCGAGACGGTGCGGGGGAACTCATGGGCCAGCGGGCCCTCAGTGTAAAGCTGCTCGGGCGGCACGGCGGCCGAGATGACCAGCTTGACCCTGCGGTCGTACAGCACGTCCACCAGCCAGGTGAAGCGCCGCGCGGGCGACGCCATGTTGACCGGCATATAGGGCACGTCGGACAGCAGCACGGTGTGGAACTGGCTTGCGATCTCCAGGTAGTCGTTCTGCGAGCGCGGGCCGCCGCACAGCTCGCGGAAGTCGAACCAGACCACGCCACCGGCGCGGCGGCGCGCACGGATCTCGCGCGCCTCGATGTGCAGCACCGGGTCCTCGTCCTTGACCTCGGCCAGCTTGTCGAAGGTCTCGGTCATGGCCGCATCGGCCTCGGCACCCAGCGGCGTGTGGTAGAGCCTGGCGTTTTCCAGCGTGCGGCGGCGGTAGTCCGTGCCGTTGTCCACGTTGACGACTTCCATGCGCTCGTTGAGCAGGTCGATGGCCGGCAGGATGCGGTCGCGGTGCAGGCCGCCCGGGTACAGCTCGTCGGGCTTGAAGTTGGAGGTGGTGACAAAGCCCACGCCGTTGGCGAACAGCGACACCAGCAGCCGGTGCAGGATCATCGCGTCCGTGATGTCGGCCACGTGGAATTCATCGAAGCAGATCAGCTTGTACTTCTTGGAGATGCGCGCACCCAGCACGTCCAGCGGGTTCTGGGTGCCCTGCAGCACGGCGAGTTCACGGTGGACCTCGCGCATGAATTCATGGAAATGCAGGCGCACCTTGCGCCTGAGCGGCACGGCGTTGAAGAAGCAGTCCATGAGAAAGCTCTTGCCGCGCCCCACCCCGCCGTACATGTAGACGCCACGGGGGATCTCGGGATGGTTGATGAGCTTCTTGAAGGCGTTGGAGCGGCGCTGGCGGTAGACCGTCCAGTCGTCGGCACAGCGCTGCAGCGCCTCGACGGCGCGCAGTTGCGCAGGATCACTGTGAAAGCCCTTGGCTACCAGTTCGGCCTCGTAGGCCTCTCGCACTGAAACGCTCATGCAGCATCAACCATTTGCTATGTATTCAGAAGCTGAAAGCGCTTGCAGAGCAAGCGCTTTCAGGTCTCGGATTGGCTAGATGGCTAGCCTGGCACTCAGAAGTTCAGAGTACGCTTGTCGACTGCCAGGGCAGCCTCCTTGGTAGCTTCGGACAGCGAGGGGTGGGCATGGCAGATGCGGGCGATGTCTTCGCTCGATGCCTTGAACTCCATGGCAACAACGGCTTCGGAGATCAGCTCCGAGACCATGGGGCCGACCATGTGCACGCCCAGGATCTCGTCGGTTTCGGCATCGGCCAGGAACTTGACCATGCCCGTGGTGTCGCCCAGGGCGCGCGCACGGCCGTTGGCCAGGAAGGGGAAGGTGCCGGCCTTGTACTTGACGCCCTGCTCCTTCAGTTGCTGCTCGGTGCGGCCCACCCAGGCGATTTCGGGGCTGGTGTAGATCACCCAGGGGATGGTGCCGAAGTTCACATGGCCATGCTGGCCGGCGATGCGCTCGGCCACGGCCACGGCCTCTTCCTCGGCCTTGTGCGCCAGCATCGGGCCGCGCACCACGTCGCCCACGGCCCAGACGCCGGGCAGGCTGGTCTTGCAGTCGTCATCGACCACGATGCAGCCGCGCTCGTCCAGGGCCAGGCCCACCGCCTCGGCATTGAGGCCGGCGGTGTTGGCCGTGCGGCCAATGGAGATGATGAGCTTGTCAGCCTCCAGCGCCTGGGCTTCACCCTTGGCGTTGGTGTAGGCGATGGACACGCCCTTCTTGCCGGACTTGACTTCGCCGATCTTCACGCCCAGCTCGATCTTCAGGCCCTGCTTGTCGAAGGCCTTCTTGGCTTCCTTGGCGATCTGCTCGTCCACGGCGGGCAGGAACTTGTCCATGCCTTCGAGCACGATGACTTCGGTGCCAAGACGGCGCCATACCGAGCCCATTTCCAGGCCGATCACGCCGGCGCCGATCAGGGCCAGCTTCTTGGGGGCCTTGCCCAGGCGCAGGGCGCCGTCGTTGGACAGGATGTTCTCTTCATCGAAGGGCACGCCGGGCAGAGCGCGGGCGTTGGAGCCGGTGGCCACCACGATCTGCTTGCCCGTCAGCACTTCCTCTTCCTTGCCGGCGACCTTGATCTCGTAGCCGCCTTCGACGGCCTTGACGAAGGAACCACGGCCGTGGAAGAACGTGACCTTGTTCTTCTTGAACAGGTACAGGATGCCGTCGTTGTTCTGCTTCACGACCGCATCCTTGCGGGCGATCATCTTGGCCACGTCCATCTCGACCTTGCCGGTGGAGATGCCATGGTCGGCAAAGTGCAGGTTGGCGTGCTCGAAGTGCTCGGACGACTGCAGCAGGGCCTTGGAGGGAATGCAGCCCACGTTGGTGCAGGTGCCGCCCGGAGCGGCGCCGCCGGCGGCGTTCTTCCACTCGTCGATACAGGCCACGTTGAAGCCCAGTTGCGCGGCACGGATGGCGGCGATGTAGCCGCCAGGGCCCGCGCCGATGACGATGACGTCGAATTGCTTGCTCATTTCAGGAATCTCTTGTCTGTGATGCATGAAAAAACCCACCGCAGGGCGCGCGGCCAAGGGTGGGTTTTCGTCGTGTCGAACCCTGTGGAATTACAGGTCGAACAGCAGGCGCGAAGGATCTTCCAGCGCGTCCTTCATGGCCACCAGGCCCAGCACGGCTTCGCGGCCGTCGATGATGCGGTGGTCATAGGACATGGCCAGATAGTTCATCGGGCGCACCACGACCTGGCCGTTCTCGACCATGGCACGGTCCTTGGTGGCGTGCACGCCCAGGATGGCCGACTGGGGCGGGTTGATGATGGGGGTGGACATCATCGAGCCGAAGGTGCCGCCATTGGAGATGGAGAAGGTGCCGCCGGTCATTTCTTCAATGCCCAGCTTGCCTTCGGCAGCCTTCTTGCCGAATTCGGCAATCTTCTTTTCGATGTCGGCGAAGCTCATCTGGTCTGCATTGCGCAGGATGGGCACCACCAGGCCACGGGGCGAACCCACGGCGATACCGATGTCGAAGTAGCCGTGGTAGACGATGTCGTTGCCGTCCACGGATGCGTTGAGCACCGGGTACTTCTTCAGGGCGTGCACGGCCGCCTTGACGAAGAAGGACATGAAGCCCAGCTTGGTGCCATGTTCCTTGGTGAAGGCGTCCTGGAACTTCTTGCGCAGATCCATCACCGGGGCCATGTTCACTTCATTGAACGTGGTCAGGATGGCGTTGGTGGACTGCGACTGCAGCAGACGCTCGGCCACGCGGGCACGCAGGCGGCTCATGGGCACGCGCTGCTCGGGACGGCCGCTGAGGTCTTCCTTGGCGGACGGAGCCGACACCTGGGGCAGCGCCTTGGTGGGCACGCCGGTGGGAATGACGGCAGCGGTGGACTGCACGCCGCCCTTGATGGCGGCCAGCGCGTCACCCTTGGTCACGCGGCCATCCTTGCCGGAGCCAGCCACGCCGGCGGCCGACAGGTTGTTTTCGGCCAGCAGCTTGGCAGCGGCGGGCATGGCGACATCACCCTTGCTGCCACCGGTGGCGGCCGCAGCTGCGGGCGCTGCAGCGGGAGCGGCTGCAGCGGCGGGGGCGGCTGCAGGAGCGGCAGCGGCCACACCGGCCACGCCTTCGGTGTCGATCTTGGCGATCAGCTGCTCGGCCACCACGGTGGCGCCGTCACCTTGCACGATCTCGGCCAGCACGCCAGCGGCGGGCGCGGGTACTTCGAGCACGACCTTGTCGGTTTCGATCTCGATGAGGATCTCATCGACTGCAACCGCTTCGCCGGCCTTTTTCTTCCAGGTCAGCATGGTGGCCTCAGCGATGGACTCGGACAGCTGGGGAACTTTGACTTCAACGATAGCCATTTGTGATTCTTTCCAAAAGTGTTCTGTACTGATACGTAGCGGGTGGGGGCTGCCTTACTTGTTCAGGACAAAACCCTTGAGCTTGGAGAACGCGCCTTCCACCAGGGCCTTTTGCTGCTCCTGGTGCAGGTGGGCGTAACCCACGGCGGGCGATGCCGAGGCAGCGCGGCCGGAGTAGCCCAGCTTCTGGCCATCGAGCATGTTCTCGTGGATGTAGTGCTGCACGAAGAACCAGGCGCCCTGGTTCTGCGGCTCGTCCTGGCACCAGACGATGTCGGTGGCGTTGCCGAACTTCTTCAGTTCAGCGGCGAAAGCCTTGTGCGGGAAGGGGTACAGCTGCTCGACGCGGATGATGGCGACGTCCTTGCTTTCCTTCTCGGTGCGCTTCTTGACCAGGTCGTAGTAGACCTTGCCGGAGCATGCGATCACGCGCTTGACCTTGGCCGCGTTCTTCACGACGGCTTCGTCCTGCTCAGGGATCACGGTCTGGAAACCGCCGCTGGTGAACTCGGACAGCGGCGAGGTGGCGTCCTTGTTGCGCAGCAGCGACTTGGGGGTCATGATGACCAGCGGCTTGCGCAGCGGGCGCACCATCTGGCGGCGCAGAACGTGGAAGATCTGGCTGGCCGTGGTCGGCTGCACGATCTGCATGTTGGCGTCGGCGGCCAGCTGCATGAAGCGCTCCAGGCGGGCCGAGCTGTGCTCGGGGCCCTGGCCTTCGTAGCCGTGCGGCAGCATCAGCGTCAGGCCGTTGATGCGGCCCCACTTGACTTCACCGGAGGCGATGAACTGGTCGATCACGACCTGGGCGCCGTTGGCGAAGTCGCCGAACTGGGCTTCCC
The DNA here is from genome assembly GCF_055797465.1 of Delftia sp. PX-1. Classification (NCBI taxonomy): domain Bacteria; kingdom Pseudomonadati; phylum Pseudomonadota; class Betaproteobacteria; order Burkholderiales; family Comamonadaceae; genus Delftia; species Delftia sp. PX-1. The sequence continues at coordinate 3,561,621 of NZ_CP184763.1, read as the reverse complement.
AGATCACCAGGGTGTTGGGGTCGTTCGACGCATAGCCGTACTCGAAGCCCAGCACGGCTTCTTCGGACAGGATGGAGTCGATGACGGTGAACGGAGCCTGGCTGTCGGCCACGTTCTGCAGCGGGATGTAGGTGCCTTCGCTCCACTTCTCGCGCTTTTGGTCATGGATGACCGAGTGGCGGTGCGTGAAGGTGCCGCGGCCGCAGTCCTCGCCCGACAGGCGCACGGGATAGCCCGATGCGACCAGCGATGCGAAGGCCATGTGCTCGCCCATGCCCCAGTCCACGTTGACTTCGCCGCGGCCCATGGCTGCGCGGTCGTCATAGACCTTCTTGACCAGCGCGTGCGGCGTCACGGTCTCGGGGATGGTGGTGATGCGTTCGGCCAGGCGCTTCCATTCCGTCAGCGGGATGGCGGTATCGCCGGCGTCCGTCCAGGTCTTGCCCAGGAACGGGCTCCAGTCCACGGCGTACTTGCTCTTGAAGTTGGTCAGCACCGGGTCCACGGTGTGGCGGCCTTCGTCCATGGCGGCGCGGTAGGCCTTGGCCATGTCGTCGCCCAGCGATTCGCCCAGGCCCTGTGCGGCCAGCTTGTCGGCGTACAGCTTGCGCGTGCCAGGGTGGGCGCCGATCTTCTTGTACATCAGCGGCTGGGTCAGCGCGGGGGTGTCCTGCTCGTTGTGGCCCAGCTTGCGGAAGCAGACGATGTCCACGACCACGTCCTTGGAGAATTCCATGCGGAACTCCAGGGCCAGCTGCACGGCCAGCGCCACGGCTTCCGGATCATCGCCGTTGACGTGCAGCACGGGCGACTCGATCATCTTGACGATGTCGGTGCAGTACAGCGTGGAGCGGGTGTCGCGCGGATCGGAGGTGGTGAAGCCGATCTGGTTGTTGATGATGATGTGCACCGTGCCGCCCGTGGTGTAGCCACGGGTCTGGGCCAGCGCCAGGGTTTCCTGGTTCACGCCCTGGCCGGCGAAGGCTGCATCGCCGTGCACCAGCACGGGCAGCACCTGCTTGCCGTGCGGGTCGTCGCGGCGGTCCATGCGCGAGCGCACCGAACCTTCGACCACGGGGTTGACGATTTCCAGGTGCGAGGGGTTGAAGGCCAGCGACAGGTGGACGGGGCCGCCTGCGGTGGACACGTCGGAGCTGAAGCCCTGGTGGTACTTCACGTCACCGGCGGGCAGGTCCTCGGGGGCAGTGTGGTCGAACTCGGCGAACAGGTCCTTGGGCATCTTGCCCAGGGTGTTGACCAGCACGTTCAGGCGGCCGCGGTGGGCCATGCCGATCACGACTTCCTGCACGCCCTTCTGGCCGGCAGCGTTGATCAGCTCGTCCATGGCGACGATGAAGCTCTCGCCACCTTCCAGCGAGAAGCGCTTTTGGCCGACGTACTTGGTGTGCAGGTAGCGTTCCAGGCCTTCGGCAGCCGTCAGGCGGTCGAGGATGCGCTTTTTCCGGCTGGCATCAAAGCTGGGCTTGGTACGGCTGGTTTCCAGCTTTTGCTGCCACCAGCGCTTTTGCGTCTGGTCCGTGGCATACATGTACTCGGAGCCGATGGTGCCGCAGTAGGTTTCGCGCAGAGCGTTCATCAGCTCGCGCAGGGACATGCTTTCCTTGCCGAAGAAGGTGTTGCTCGTGTTGAACACCGTTTCCTGGTCGGCATCGGTGAAGCCGTAGAACGACGGCTCCAGCTCGGGAATTTCGGGGCGCTCGGTGCGCTTGAGGGGGTCCAGATCGGCCCAGCGTGCGCCGACATTGCGGTAGGCGGCGATCAGTTGCTGGACGGCGGTGCGCTTGCGGCCCAGCTCGGAGTCGGCGCCGGAGGCCACGACCACCTTGGTGCCGCCTTGCTTGGCGCGCTCGGCGAAAGCGTTGATGACGGGCTGGTGCGGAACGTCCTTGGCGTCGGTGCCATCGACTGCGGGCACATGTTGCAGTGCATCAAAGTACTCGCGCCAGGAATCCGGCACGCTACCGGGATTGGCCAGGTAGTTTTCGTACATTTCTTCGACGTAGGGGGCATTGCCGCCGAAGAGGTAGGTATTGCCTTGGTAGGCTTGGTAGACCGACGTCTGATCGCTCATATTGCGCTGACCTCAGCCTCCCTGAGGGAGGCATTAGCTGGTTTGTGGAACCTTCCGCGACACGGCTGTACCGATTGGCGGATGCGACTGTGGCTGGGGAAGGGCCTGGTTGCGACCGCCATTGTGCCACCGTTCAAACATCGCAGCAGGGCAGTTACCAAGTGATTACCTGAACTCTCCGGGAGTTCCCGCAGTCGCGTACATTGGCGCATCTTCCGAACGGACCGCCAGATGAACCTGCTGCCCCTACACAAACGCACTTTCATGCTGCTGCTGATTGCGGCAACCATAGGCTTCGGTGCCGTGCTCTGGGAGTTCATGGGGGCCATCTTCTGGGGCGTCGCCCTGGCCATCCTGTTTTCGCCGCTGCACCGGCGCCTGCTGGCGCGCATGCCACGGCGCACCAATCTCGCCGCCCTGTCCACCCTGCTGCTGTGCCTGGTGGTGGCCATCCTGCCGCTGGCGCTGATCGGCGCCTCGCTGGTGCGCGAGGCCTCGTTGATCTATGAGCGCGTCAACAGCGGCAACCTGGATGCAGGCACCTATGTGCAACAGATCATGGACGCCCTGCCCTCCTGGGTCACACCCTGGCTGGAGCGGTTGCACCTGGGTTCGCTGGCCGAGCTGCAGGACAAGCTGTCCAGCATCGCCATGCAGGCCTCCAAGCTGGCCGCCACCAAGGCGCTGGGCATAGGCCAGAACACCTTCGGGTTTCTGGTCGGCTTCTGCGTGATGCTGTACCTGCTGTTCTTCCTGCTGCGTGACGGACGCGACCTGACACAGCGCATCCGCATGGCCATCCCGCTGCAGTCCGATCACAAGGCCGAGCTGTCGAGCAAGTTCACCACCGTGATCCGCGCCACCGTCAAGGGCAACCTGGCCGTGGCGGCCGCCCAGGGCGCGCTGGGCGGGCTGATCTTCTGGATTCTGGGCATCCAGGGGCCCGTGCTGTGGGGCGTGGTGATGGCGTTCCTGTCGCTGCTGCCCGCTGTGGGCGCCGGCCTGATCTGGGCACCGGTGGCCATCTACTTCCTGGCCACCGGTGACATGGGCAAGGGCCTGATCCTGATCGCCTACGGCGTGCTGGTGATCGGACTGGTGGACAACGTGCTGCGCCCGCTGCTGGTGGGCAAGGACACCAAGATGCCCGACTACATCGTGCTGATCTCGACACTGGGCGGCATGGCTCTCTTCGGACTGACGGGTTTTGTGATAGGACCCGTGATCGCGGCGCTGTTCATGGCAATCTGGGACATGTTCACGCGCATGCAGCTGCAGGATGAGGAAAGGCGCCGCCAAATGGCCCAAACGGTGAACCCATCGGTGAACAAGACGGGTTTGGCGCATGCTGAATATCAGACGTCGGATGATCTGGGCCTCAAGCATGCCCCGCGCGATCCGGGCCCGCCGGCACGCTGATCCACCCCGGCCTCCGCTCCCGGGGGAGGCCAAAAACCCCATTCGGCAATTCAATCGACGCAAATGGTTCGCATTCACCCAATAGACTGGATTGATCGACGCCATTCAGCCAGCCAATGAATACCGGATTGATATAAAACAAAATATCCGAAGCCTTCAAACCAGATAATCAATTCAACTGATGAATCAGCCGGACACCGGGCCGGCAAGCCCCGCGCAGCAAGGCGCAGCGGGGAGGCCGCGCATGAATGCCGCACAGGCCGACTCGGGATTAAGGGTTATTTCCCGGATTGTTTTCGGGGTGCACTCGTAGAATTTGCTTACAAGCGTCAATTTCTATTAGAAGGTACCCCACATGGTCCAATTCTCCAGACGCCAGTTCATGAAAGTGACTGGTTCGACTCTGGCCGGATCCAGCCTGGCGTTGATGGGCTTCTCGCCCACGGCCGCCCTGGCTGAAGTGCGCCAGTTCAAGCTGGCCGCCACCACGGTCACCCGCCAGACCTGCACCTACTGTTCGGTAGGCTGCGGTATCCTGATGTATTCGCTGAGCGATGGCGTCAAGAACGCCAAGCTGTCGGTGATCCACGTCGAGGGAGATCCCGACCACCCCGTCAACCGCGGAACGCTGTGCCCCAAGGGCGCATCGCTGCTGGACTTCGTCCACAGCCCGCACCGCCTGAAGTATCCCGAGTACCGCGCGCCCGGCTCCACCGAGTGGAAGCGCATGTCCTGGGATGAGGCGCTGACCCGCATCACCAAGCTGCTCAAGGACGACCGCGACGCGAACTTCGTCGAGCAAAACGACAAGGGCCAGACGGTGAACCGCTGGCTGACCACCGGCATGCTGGCCGCCTCGGCCTCCAGCAACGAAGCCGGCTACGTCACACACAAGGTGGCCCGCTCCTGGGGCCTGCTCGCACTCGATAACCAAGCACGTGTCTGACACGGCCCGACGGTGGCAGGTCTTGCCCCGACGTTTGGCCGTGGAGCGATGACGAACCATTGGGTCGACATCAAGAACGCGGACGTTATCCTGATCATGGGCGGCAATGCCGCTGAAGCACATCCCTGCGGTTTCAAGTGGGTGACCGAAGCGAAGGAGCACAACGGTGCGCACTTCATGGTGGTCGATCCGCGCTTCAACCGCTCCGCCTCCGTGGCCGATTTCTACGCCCCCATCCGGTCGGGCTCGGACATCGTGTTCCTGGGTGGCGTGATCAACTATCTGCTGACGAACGACAAGATCCATCACGAGTACGTGAGGAACTACACCGACTTCTCGTACATCGTGAAGGAGGAGTTTGCGTTCGACGAGGGCATCTTCTCGGGCTACGACCCGCAGACCCGCAAGTACGACAAGTCCAGCTGGGACTATGAACTCGACGCCGACGGCTACGTGAAGGTGGACGCCAGCCTGCAGCATCCGCGCTGCGTGTACCAATGGCTCAAGCGCCACTACGCCAGCTATACGCCCGAGAAGGTGGAGAGCGCCTGCGGCACGCCCAAGGAAAAATTCCTGCATGTGTGCGAGAAGCTGGCCTCGACGGCAGTGCCGGGCCGCGCCGCAACCATCCTGTACGCACTGGGCTGGACACAGCACACCACGGGTGCGCAGATCCTGCGCACGGGCGCCATGGTGCAGCTTCTGCTGGGCAACATCGGCGTGGCCGGCGGCGGCATGAATGCGCTGCGCGGGCACTCCAACATCCAGGGCCTGACGGACCTGGGGATTCTGTCGGCTTCGCTGCCAGGCTATCTGACGCTGCCCAACGAAGGCGAGCAGGACTACCAGAAGTACATCGACGCGCGCACGCCCAAGGCCATGCGCCCGGGCCAGATGAACTACTGGTCGAACACGCCCAAGTTCCACGTGAGCCTGATGAAGGCCTGGTGGGGACCGGCGGCCACGGCCGAGAACAACTGGGCCTTCAACTACCTGCCCAAGCTGGACAAGCAGTACGACATGCTGCAGGTGTTCGACATGATGGCGCAGGGCAAGATCAACGGCTACATCGCCCAGGGCTTCAACCCGCTGGCGGCTCTTGCGAACAGCAACAATGTGCGCGAAGGCCTCAAGAAGCTGAAGTTCCTGGTGATCATGGACCCGCTGGTCACCGAAACGTCGGAGTTCTGGAAGAACCACGGCGAGTTCAACGACGTGGATTCGGCATCCATCCAGACCGAGGTGTTCCGCCTGCCCACGACCTGCTTTGCCGAGGAAGACGGCGCCGTCGTCAGTTCCTCGCGCGTGCTGCAGTGGCACTGGAAGGCGGCCGAGCCCCCGGGCGAAGCCAAGACCGACATCGCCATCATGTCGGCCCTGCACCTGCGCCTGAAGCAGGCCTATGAGAAGGACGGCGGCAAGTTCCCCGAGCCGATCACCAAGCTGTGGTGGCCGTATGCCCATGCCGATCATCCGACTTCGGAAGAGATCGCCAAGGAGTACAACGGCCGCGCGCTGGTGGACCTGTTCGACCCCAAGGACCCGACCAAGCTCATCCGCAAGGCAGGCGAGCAGCTCGCCGGCTTCGGCGAGATGCGCGACGACGGCACGACGATGGGCGGCTGCTGGATCTGGGCTGGCTGCTGGACCTCGTCCGGCAACCAGATGGCCCGACGCGACAACAGCGACCCTACGGGCATAGGCAATACGCTGAACTGGGCCTGGGCCTGGCCGGCCAACCGCCGCGTGCTCTACAACCGTGCCTCGTGCGACCGCAACGGCCAGCCGTTCAATCCCCAGCGCACGCTGATCCGCTGGAACGGCAAGGCCTGGGGCGGCGCCGACGTGCCCGACATGGGTCCGACCATGCCGCCGGAGACCACCGATCCGTTCATCATGAACCCCGAGGGCGTGGCGCGCTTCTTCGCCCGCAAGGGCATGAACGAGGGACCGTTCCCCACCCACTACGAGGCCTTCGACAACCCGCTGGGATACAACCCCATGTATCCCGACAACAAGCTGGCTGTCATCAACCCGGCCGCCCGCATCTTCGACTCCGCCAAGGATTCGGCAGGCTCGCCCAGCGAGTTCCCGCATGTGGGCACGACGTACCGCCTGACCGAGCACTTCCACTATTGGACCAAGCACGTTCAGTTGAACAACATCGTTCAGCCCGAGCAGTTCGTGGAAATCGGCGAGGCGCTGGCCAAGGAACTGGGCATCGAGACGGGCCAGCATGTGAAGGTCAGCTCCAAGCGCGGCTTCGTCAAGGCCGCCGCCGTGGTGACCAAGCGCATCAAGCCCATGAAGATCGATGGCAAGACCATCCACCACGTGGGCGTGCCCATTCACTGGGGCTTCTCGTCGACGGGCCGCAAGGGCTACATGGCCAACAACCTGACGGCATCGGTGGGCGATGGCAACAGCCTTACCCCGGAATCCAAGACCTTCCTTGTGAAGGTGGAAAAGGTTTAAGGAGCAGCTGATGTCATCAACCATGTCTCTCGATATCAAGCGTCGCTCGGCCACGACGACGCCTGCTCCCAGTGCGCGCGAAACGCACAGCGGCGAGGTGGCCAAGCTCATCGATGTCTCCAAGTGCATCGGGTGCAAGGCCTGCCAGACCGCCTGCATGGAGTGGAACGACCTGCGCGACGAAATCGGCACCTGCGCGGCCGGCGTCTATGACAACCCGACCGATCTGACGGATCAGTCGTGGACCGTCATGCGCTTTACCGAGTACGAGAACGAAGCGACCGGCAACCTGGAGTGGCTGATCCGCAAGGACGGCTGCATGCACTGCGAGGACCCGGGCTGCCTGAAGGCCTGCCCCTCGCCGGGCGCCATCGTGCAGTACAGCAACGGCATCGTGGACTTCCAGCAGGACCAGTGCGTGGGCTGCGGCTACTGCGTCACGGGCTGCCCGTTCAACATTCCGCGCATCTCCAAGAAGGACCACAAGGCCTACAAGTGCACGCTCTGCTCGGACCGCGTGGCCGTCGGCCGCGAGCCTGCCTGTGTCAAGACCTGCCCCACCGGCGCCATCATGTTCGGCACCAAGGAGGCGATGAAGGACCAGGCCGAGCACCGCATCGGCGACCTCAGGCGGCGCGGCTATGCCGAGGCGGGCCTGTATGACCCGCAGGGCGTGGGCGGCACCCATGTGATGTACGTGCTGCATCACGCGGACAAGCCTTCGCTGTACAAGGGCCTGCCCGACGACCCGAAGATCAGCCCCATGGTGTCCCTGTGGAAGGGCGTGGCCAAGCCATTGGCCATGGCCGCGCTGGGCGCAGCTGCCGTCGGCAGCCTGTTCCACTACATCACCAAGGGCCCGAACGACGTGTCCAAGGAACTGGAAGACGAAATGGACCGCAAGGACCAGGAAGCCGCTGAAAAGGAGGCCCGCCGATGAAACGCAACCCACGTGACCTGGTGCGCTACAACGCATCGGAGCGTGCCAACCACTGGGTGGTCGGCATCTGCTTCATCCTGCTGGCGCTGTCGGGCCTGGCGTTCTTCCACCCGGCCTTCTTCCCGCTCACGCAGCTGTTCGGCGGCGGGCCGTGGACACGCATCCTGCACCCCTACATCGGGGTGGTGATGGCGCTGTTCTTCATCATCATGGCGCTGCGCTTCTGGCGCCTGAACGTGGTCGAGCCGCGCGACATCGAGTGGCTCAAGAACGTCAACAAGATGATCGACGGCGACGACCACGACATGCCCGAGCAGGGCAAGTACAACGGCGGCCAGAAGCTGCTGTTCTGGGGCCTGGTCATCGGCATGCTGGCGATCACCGTGACCGGCGCGCTCATGTGGCGCGCCTGGTGGACGCTGCCCGTCAACGTGGTGCGCGCCGCCTCGGTGGTGCACGCCATTGCGGGCGTGTGGATGATCGGCCTGATCATCATGCACGTGTACGCGGCCATCTGGACCCGGGGCACCATCCGCGCCATGCTGTACGGCACGGTGACACGGGCCTGGGCCAAGCAGCACCACCGGGGGTGGTATCGCAAGATGACCGGTGATAATGACTGACACCCCCTGAGCGGCTTACGCCGCTTCCCCCTCTCTACTCGCTGCGCGAGGGAGGGGGACGGCACCCTCGGTGCGGGACGGCCCTTCCTCGGTGCCCCTCGCCTTGGGCCGCGCCAGTTTTCACAGACATGGCGTCATACTAGGCATCAGCCTGAGCACCCAGCCGCCCAGCGATCCGGGCGGCTGTTTTTTTGGGATTCATTCCAATGCAACGCATTCTTCAACCCGGCGATATCGAGTCGCTGGACCACACCAGTTTTCCGCGCGTGCTGCTGCCGCAGTTGCCGGGGCTGTTCGTCGAGCGGGCGGCGCGGCTGCGGCAGCTGGCCGAGGGCAATCCGATTGCCGACTACCTGCGGTTCGTGGCGCAGATCGTGGACGCGCAAGCCAAGGCGGCCGGGCAGCTGACGCTGGCCGAGCCCGATGCGGCGCTGATCGCGCGGGCGCAGGAGCATTCGATGCCGCTGCTGCCTGCCGCCGACCATATCGATGCCGCCTGGCATGGCGTGCTGGACCGCATGCTCGATGCCCTGTCGGGCGCCGACGGCCTGCCAGCGCCGCTGCAGCCGCTGCTGCAGGAGCTGCGCGCGCTGGACACGGCCGGGCGTGACGAGATCGCGCAGCGGCTGCTGCAAAAGGAAGTGGCGGCCCGCCACGTGGGCATGGCGCCCTTTGTGATGGCTGCGCTACAGGTGGTGTTTGCCACCCGCGCCAGCGGCCTGAACGCACGCGACGTGCCCTATACCGATCCCGCCTCGATCTGTCCCGTCTGCGCCAGCGAGCCCGTGGCCAGCGTGTTGCGCATTGGCGGCAAGGCCGCAGGCCATCGCTACCTGCACTGCGGCACCTGCTGCACGGAGTGGCACATGGTGCGCGTCAAGTGCTCCCACTGCGAGTCGACCAAGGGCGTCGAGTACCAGGGCATCGATGGCGCCGGCGATACCGTGCTGGCCGAGACCTGCGAGGAATGCGGCAGCTACCGCAAGGTGGTCAACCAGGAAAAGGACCCCATGGCCGAGCCCCTGGCCGACGACCTGGCCTCGCTGATGCTGGACCTGCTGATGGGCGAGGAGACGCGCTTTGAGCGCGCCAGCGCCAATCCCCTGCTCTACGTGGCCTTTGCCGAGGAGCAGGACGAGGCCGGCGACGCGCTGATCGACCCCGCCAAGCCTGCTGCCTGACCCTTTCGCACACCATGACCGATACCGCCGCCACCTCTGCCGCTTCCTCCACCCCGCCCGCGCTGCGCCTGCCTGCCGTGGACAAGGTGCTGCTGAGCGCCGACATGCTCGCGCTGCGCGAGCGCCACGGCCTCGATGCCTGCACCCAGGCCGTGCGCGAGACACTGGCACAGATGCGGGCCGATGCGCAGGAGCGGCTGCGGTCCGGCGAGCCCGATGCAGGCGCGCCCGGCATCACTGAGGTGATCCAGGCGGCAGGCCTTCGCCTGGCGCGGCGCTTTGCGCCCCGCCTGCGCACGGTCTTCAACCTCACGGGCACGGTGCTGCACACCAACCTGGGCCGCGCCCTGCTGCCGCAGGAGGCCGTGGACGCCGTGGTGGCCGCCATGACGGCGCCGGCCAACCTGGAGTACGACCTGGAGGACGGCGGCCGTGGCGACCGCGACGACCTGATCGAATCCCTGGTCTGCGAACTCACGGGCGCCGAGGCCTGCACCGTGGTCAACAACAACGCCGCCGCCGTGCTGCTGACCCTGGCCACGCTGGCGGCCGGGCGCGAGGTCATCGTCTCGCGCGGCGAGCTGGTGGAGATCGGCGGGGCCTTCCGCATCCCCGACGTGATGACGCGCGCGGGCGCCACCCTGGTCGAGGTGGGCACCACCAACCGTACCCATGCGCGCGACTACGAAGGCGCTGTCGGCGAACACACCGGCCTGCTCATGAAGGTGCATTGCAGCAACTACGCCATCACCGGCTTCACCAAGGCCGTGAGCGACGCCGAGGTGGCATCCATTGCCCACGCGCACGGCCTGCAGATGGTGGTGGACCTGGGCAGCGGCACCCTGGTCGATCTGCGCGAATGGGGCCTGCCCTACGAGGTCACGGTGCGCGAGACCATCGAGTCGGGCGCCGACATCGTCACCTTCAGTGGCGACAAGCTGCTGGGCGGTCCGCAGGCCGGCCTGATCGTGGGCCGCAAGGACCTGATCGCCCGCATCAAGAAACACCCGCTCAAGCGCGCGCTGCGCGTGAGCAAGCTCACCCTGGCCGCGCTGGAGCCCACGCTGCGCCTGTACCTGCACCCCGAAAAGCTGGCCGAGCGCCTGACCACGCTGCGCCTGTTCACGCGCCCCCAGGCCGACATGCAGGCCCGCGCGCAGGCGCTGCAGCCGCTGGTGCAGCAGGCGCTGGGCAGCCGCTATGTGGTGGAAACCGCCGAGATGAACAGTCAGATCGGCAGCGGCGCCCTGCCCGTGGAGAACCTGCCCAGCTGGGGCCTGCGACTGCATCCGGCCGACGGTCGCCAGGCCGGCCGCCAGCTCACCCGGCTTGAAGCGGGCCTGCGCGGCCTGCCCCGCCCCGTCATCGGCCGGCTGCATGACGACGCGCTGTGGCTGGACCTGCGCTGCCTGGAGGCAGCCGACGAGCCGGCCTTCACCGAACAGCTGCCGCTGCTGCACATCGACTGAGGACGAACGCATGATCATCGGCACCGCCGGCCACATCGACCACGGCAAGACCACCCTGGTGCGCGCGCTCACGGGCGTGGACACCGATCGCCTCAAGGAAGAGAAGGCGCGCGGCATCTCCATCGAGCTGGGCTATGCCTACACGCCGCTGCCCAATGGCGAGGTACTGGGCATCATCGACGTGCCCGGCCACGAAAAATTCGTGCACACCATGGCCGCAGGCGCCGTGGGCATAGACCACGCCCTGCTGGTGGTGGCGGCCGACGACGGCGTCATGCCGCAGACGCGCGAGCACCTGGACATCCTGCAGCTGCTGGGCGTGCGCGAAGCCACCGTGGCCCTGACCAAGGCCGACCGCGCCACGCCCGAGCGCCTGCAGCAGGTGCGTGCCGAGATCGAGTCCCTGCTGGCGCCCACGGCGCTGGCCGGCGCCCCGGTCTTTCCCACCGCCGCCGCCCAGCCCGGTGACGCGGGCGTGGCGCAGCTGCGCGAGCACCTCATGGCGCGTGCCCAGTCCATTCCCGCGCGGGCCAGCGACGGACTGTTCCGCCTGGCCGTGGACCGCAGCTTCACGCTGCCGGGCCAGGGCACCGTGGTCACAGGCACCGTGTTCGGCGGGCAGGTGAAAGTCGGCGACACGCTGGTGCACTCGGCCTCGGGCACCGAGGTGCGCGTGCGCAGCCTGCATGCCCAGAACCAGGCCAGCGAACAGGGCCTGGCCGGACAGCGCTGCGCGCTCAACCTGTCGGGCATTGCCAAGGAAGCCATCACGCGCGGCGACTGGATCGCCGACGCACGGCTGCTGCAGGCCAGCGACCGGATCGACGTGCGCCTGCAACTGCTGGCCGATGCGCCATCACTGGCCCAATGGACGCCTGTGCATGTGCACATCGGTACGGCGCGCTGCACGGCCCACGTGGCCCTGCTGCAGGACCAGCCGCTGGGTCCCGGCGAGCAGGCCATCGTCCAACTGGTGCTGGACATGCCCGTACATGCCCAACCCGGCGACCGGCTCATCGTGCGCAATGCCCAGGCCAGCCGCACGATTGCGGGCGGCAGCGTCATCGACCCCTTTGCTCCCGCACGCAAGCGCCGCAGCCCCGAGCGCACGGCCTATCTGCAGGCGCTGGAATCGCTGATTGCCACCGGGGACGCCAGCGCGCTGGTGCAAGGCGCGGCGCACGGCATTGCCACGTCGCAGCTCATGCGCCTGACAGGCCGCGCATCCGTGGCCACGGACAACGGCGGGCACCGGCTGCACCGACTTCCACTGGCCGAGGGCGACACGCTGTTGCTGGGTGACGCACGCTGGACGCAGCTGCGCGGCCAGGTGCTGGACAGCATGGCGCGCTTTCACGAAAAAAACCCCGACGAGCCCGGTGTGAACGCGGCACGCCTGCGCCGCATGGCACTGTCCGGCCTGGTCCATGCAGGACATGACGCGCTGTGGAAAGGCCTGCTGCAAACGCTGCTGCAGGATGGCAGCCTGGCCGCCAGCGGCGCCTGGCTGCACCTGCCCGGCCACAGCGTGCAACTGTCGGACAGCGAAACACAGATCGCCCAGAAACTGCTGCCGGCCATCGAAGCCGGCCGCTACGACCCGCCCTGGGTGCGCGACCTGGCACGCGACAACGCCATCGGCGAGGAAACCGTGCGCCAGCTGCTGCGCAAGCTCGCGCGCCAGGGACTGCTGTTTCAGGTGACCAAGGACCTGTTCTACTCCGCCGCCCGCACGGACGAACTCGCCGCCCTGGTGCGCGAACTGGCCGCCGCCACCCCCAACGGCGAAATCCAGGCCCACGCCTTTCGCGATGCCACAGGCCTGGGCCGCAAGCGCGCCATCCAGATCCTCGAATTCTTCGACCGCATCGGCTACACCCGCCGCCTGCGCGACGCCCACCTGCTGCGCCCCGATGTGCAGTGGACCACTGGCGCCACAGCAAGAATTTGAGGCAAGGGGCCGCTACAATGGCCAGCTTTGCTTCGCCACGGCGCCAGCAACCGGCGCGGCCCAGGGCGAGAGACACCGAGCAAGGGCCGCCCCGCAGCAAGGGTGTCGTCCCCCTCCCCCGCGAAGCGGGTAGAGATGCGCCGTGCAACGGGGGGAAGCGGCGTAAGCCGCTCAGGGGGAGCTTCAATCCAGAAGGAAAGCATACGCACCCGGTGGTGCGCCCGGGCTTCAAACCCGGTCAGGGGCGTCAGCCGCTCCTGGGTAGGTTCGACTCCTGCTGCTTTCCGCCAATCCCCCGGCTCTGATCCCAGCCAGGTTCCGGCTATTGCAAGGGCACGACGATGGCCACGCGGCGGTTCTCCGCCGCATCGCTGGGCACCACGGGCATGGCGCGGCCCAGGCCCTTGACCTCGATATCCTGGCGCGCCAGGCCGGCTTCGGCCAGCACATCGGCCACGGCTTCGGCGCGGCGCAGCGACAGGCGCATGTTGTAGGCATCGCTGCCGCGATCGTCCGTATGGCCTTCCACGCGCAGCCGCTCTATGCCCACGCCCTTGAGCGCCCGCCCCAGTTCCAGCACCTTGGTGCGCGCCTGGGCACCGACTTCGGCCGAGTCAAAGCCGAACAGCAGCTTGCCCGACATCTGCAGCTCCCAGCCCTGCTCCGCCTGTGCAAAGCCCTGGCTGCGCAGCACTTGCTGCTGCTGCTCGGTCAGGCCCTGCGGCGTAGGCGGCGCCTCGGGCGCCGCCTTGCAGCCCGCCAGCGCAAGGGCCAGCACAGCGGCCGCACCTGCGCCGCACATCCGGGTCCAGCTCCGTCGTTTCAACATGTCATCCTCCTGTGACTCGTTCGGCCTGGCGCATGGCCTTGGCCTGGTACATGGCCTGGTCGGCATGGCGCATCAGCGTCTCCATGCTCTGGCCATGCTTGGGAAAAAGGGCCACGCCCGCACTGACCGAAGGCTGCAGCACCACGCCTTCGCTGACCACCAAAGGCTCATGCATGGCGGCCTCTATCTTGTCCCGCACCATCTGCGCATCGCCGCCCCCGCCCACGGGATAGAGCAGGATGGCGAACTCATCGCCGCCCAGCCGCGCGACCAGATCGCTCTCGCGCACCTGCGAGCGCAGTCTTGCGCCTACGGCCTTGAGCAGCACATCGCCCACAGCATGGCCGTACGCGTCGTTGACCTGCTTGAAGCGGTCGTTGTCCAGAAACAGCACGGCCAGCTTTTGCCCGGTTTCGGCCGCATTGTCCAGCGCCTGCTGCAGGCGCTGCTCGAAATGCAGGCGGTTGGCCAGCCCCGTGAGGCTGTCTCGCGAAGCCTGGCGCTCCAGGGCCGAATTTTGCTGCTGCAGCCGCTCGTGGCGTGTCTGCAGCTCGGCCAGCAGGGCATTGAAGTTGTCTCCCAACTCGCGCAGTTCGGCAATGCGCGCCAGCGGCACGCGCTGGTCCATGGACCGGTCATGGCGCACGGCGTGCGCCACGCGCGCCAACTGCTGCAGCGGTTCGGCAATGTCGCGCAGCATGCGGCGCGATTGGCGCAGCCCCACATAGCCGCTCACGCCCACGCACAGCACCAGCACGATGAAGCCTGCGCCCAGAAAGCGGACCAGGCCCACGCCATCGCTGGACAGCTGCACGCTCCCGACCAGGCGGCCATCCTGGCGCACATCGGCCTCGGCGCGCGGCAGGCCTATGCCTATGGCCAGCAGTTCACCCACGCTGGACAGCGCCGAGCCGCCATGGCCCGACCACTGCACGAACGGGCGCTGCTCGGCATCGAAAACCTCGGCATGGGCCACGCCTTCGCCGCGCAGCAATTGGTCCAGCACGCGGGCAGCCTCGTCACGGTCACCGAAGACCAGCGATGCCTCGACCGTATAGGCCAGCGAACGTGCCACCAGATGCAGGTTGTTGGACAGGTAAAGACGCAGGGTGGCCACGCCGACGATGAGCAGCAGCGCGCCCGCCAGCGCAATGGCCACCGCCGCCATGCGCATGTGCGCGCGGCGGATCACGTTGCGCAGGGAGGCGCTGCCGGACAGGAACAACTTCATGGCAACGTCCTGTGGCGCGCAAGCTGCAGCACCTTGGGATTGACGCGCAGGCCGCTGCGTGCCACGGAGTCGAGGCTGACCTCGAAGCCCGCGCCCTCGCCACGGCGGCGCAGGCAGAACATGGCGCCGATGCGGCACAGCTCGCCCCGCTCGCTGATGGTCAGCAGCGGCCGTCCGGCCAGTTGCTCCATGAGCTTGCGCCAGGCCGCTTCATCGAGCTGGCCGGCATAGATGCCTTCGCATTCGGCCAGGATGCGCGCATCGGAAAGCACGACGCGCCGGACTTCCAGCCGCTGGCTGCCCACGGTCTGCGGGGCACCATTGAGCAGGTCATCGGCATATTCGGTAGAGCCCACCACGCACAGCCGCAGCACCGCGCTTTCCGTGGGCCAGCGCGTGTAGCCCAGGATGCCTAAGACTGTGCGTGTCACGCCCAGCTCATGCTCGTCGGCCGATGGTTCGGCATGCGCCTGCCCCACCAGCCCCACCCAACCCGTTTGCAGCGCCAGCAGGCACACGGCCACCCAGGCCCAGGCGGGCGGCAGGCCCTTGATCCTGCCACCCATGCACCACCTGCGGGATGGGAGAAGTGAGCGCTGCGAGCGCTGTGAGCGATTTATGCGAACAGCCAACCAAGGCTCCTTGAACGGGAAATCCATGCATTGCACAACGACGGCGCATCGAAGCATTTTTTCACATATCGCCCGCCTCGGAGCACCCGGAGTGTCGCGCTAGGTCATCATCCTTTCTTAGTCGCTGCGGCACATCAAGGTGCCGCGGCAGGCAGGCGGTAGTGATAGGCGTAGAGCGGATGAAAGCCCAGGCTTTCATACAGCCCGCGCGCCACCCGGTTGGGAGCCCGCACCTGCAGCTCGGCCCATTGCGCCCCCTGCGTCCGTCCCCAGTGCAGCAGGCCGCACACCAGCGCACGGCCCAGCCCCCGCCCGCGCATTGCAGGTGCGATGACGATGTCATACAGGCCCACGCAGCCGCGCTCCAGCACGGCCAGGCCGAACCCGGCCACCTCGCCCCCGACGCGCAGCGTGGCAAAGGCGGCGGGCCAGGCAATGGACTGCAGCATGTGGTGATGCGCCTGCCTGTGCCGGGGCGGCACGGCGCTGGCCTCGGCAAAGCCTTGCAGCCAGGCCGCACGGGGCCGGGCATCCATGGCGAGGGTCCAGCCTTTTTCGCCCGCCGGCTGCGCCATGTCCGCCAAGGCTGCGCGCATCACGAGCGAAGGATCGGCCAGCAGGTAGCCGGCCTGCGCCAGCTGGGCATCGGCCTCGGGGCTGGCCAGGGGCGAGAGGCGGAAGACGGGCGGCAGGCCCTGGCGTTGGTAGAAGGCTTCGATCTGCGCCAGCAAGGCGCCAAGGCGGGCGCCGGGCTGATGGGCATTGGCCGAGTTGGCCCGCTTGGTATGGCCCTGCGCGGCGCGCAGCAGCCAGTCTCCGCAGAGCACGGTGCGCTGGGCCGGCCAGGCGTTGAAGCCGCGCTGCTCCACGCCGACCACCGTCTCGGGATCGCAGTCCACGGATGCGCAGTCATGAGCGAAAGACTTGGACATGCCCGCTTGTACCATGGCCGCCCGCCGTGCCCGCCCATAATATGGCGCGCCGCCGCGCTGGCGGCAGGCACACTTTTCCACTACTGCGATCGCCCCCGTTCGCCGGATTGCTCCATGACCACAGACACCGCCCAAGCTCCCCGACTCACCTCGCTGTCCCATGGCGGCGGCTGCGGCTGCAAGATCGCGCCGGGCCTGCTGGCGGAGCTGATCGGCAAGAGCGCGCTGCCCAAGCAGTTCTTCCCGGACCTGCTGGTGGGCACGGAGACCGCTGACGACGCCGCCGTCTACCGCATCAACGACGAGCAGGCCATCGTGGCGACCACGGATTTCTTCATGCCCATCGTGGACGATCCGTATGACTTCGGCCGCATCGCCGCAACGAATGCGCTGTCCGACATCTACGCCATGGGCGGCCAGCCGCTGATGGCCCTGGCCATCGTGGGCATGCCCATCAATGTGCTGCCGCACGACACCATTGCCAAGATCCTGGAAGGCGGCGAATCGGTCTGCCGCGATGCCGGCATTCCGCTGGCCGGCGGCCACTCCATCGACTCGGTCGAGCCCATCTACGGCCTGGTCGGCATCGGCATCGTCAACCCCCGCCAGATGAAGCGCAATGCCGACGCCCGGGCCGGCGACGTGCTGATCCTGGGCAAGCCGCTGGGCGTGGGCATTCTGTCGGCCGCGCTCAAGAAGAACCTGCTGGACGAAGCCGGCTACCGCGCCATGGTGGAGGCAACCACCTTGCTCAACCGCCCCGGCACGGCGCTGGGCAAGATGGACGGCGTGCACGCGCTGACCGATGTGACGGGCTTCGGCCTGCTGGGCCACGGCCTGGAACTGGCACGCGGCGCGGGCCTGACGGCGCGCATCGACAGCCGCAGCCTGCCCGTGCTGCCCACGGTGCAGGGCTTTGCCGAGCAGGGCGTCATTACGGGCGCCTCGGGCCGCAACTGGGCCTCATATGGCACGCAGGTGGTGCTGGGCGCCGGCATCACCGATGCCCAGCGCGCGCTGCTGACCGATCCGCAGACCTCGGGCGGCCTGCTCGTATCGTGCACGCCCGATGTGGCGGACCAGGTGCTTGCGCTGTTTGCCGAACAGGGCTTTGGCGATGCAGCCATCGTCGGCCGCATGGAAGCGGGCCAGGCCCGCGTCGTGGTGGACTGAGTCAGGCAACCAGTCAAGCGAAACGGGGACCTGGGCCCCCGTTTGCATTGCATGCCTGATGCAGCCCCTTCAGGCGGGCACTGCATCACGCCGGACAGCGGATGTCACTCGCTCACGGTCTGCGTCTTGTAGGCCGGGCTGGCCTGGATGGCGCTGTCGGTGAACGGCAGCTTGAGCCACTGGCGCGCACCGTAGGCCTTGGTGTAGTCCGCATAGTGGGCCGAGGCAGGATCGTCCGACAGCGAGAAGGTCAGGAAGGTATGGGCCTCCACTCCGGCCGCCGGGAAGCTCACCACCTGCATGTAGCTGTTGCCGTGCGGCTGCCCGTCCATGCTGTAGCCGCCCTGCTCTATCTTGTTTTCCGAGCAGGTGATGGTGAAGTAGCCCACCTCGCCGCATCCGCCATACAGCGCCGTCTTCTCTCCGCCACGCTGCGAGAACAGCACGGTGCCACGCGCCGCATCCATGGCAAAGCCGCTGGCCTGCACGGCCTTCACTGCTTCGGCGAACGCCTTTTGCAGCGCCGCCTTGGCCGTGGGCTTGATGCCGCGCGGCGTGTTGACGGGGTCGGCCGCATCGAAGGGCACGGCATACAGGTCGGCCGATTTGATCTGGCTGGCCACGCGCTTCCAGAACTCGTCCCAGACATGGGAGCCCCTGGATGCCGCCGTGCCCGTGCCGTCCCAGGCCTGCAGCGCCGTGCAGGCAGCCGATACGTCCACCGTTTCACCCGCCGAGGACACGGGGCCTGGACAGACCTGGGCCAATGCCTCGTCCTTGAAACGCGCGCTGTACACACGGCTGTCCAGCACCATCTGGCGAACGATGTCGCTGGTGGCCAGCTTGCCCGGATAGCCGTCCGTGCCCGCCAGCCGCTGCAGCGCCATGGTGTGGCCCAGGCGCGTGCGCAGGCTCTGGGCAGAAGAGGTGGAGCCGAAGATGGCCGGATAGCCGGTCAGCGGTGCCGAGGCATTGGACAGCCAGTAGCTGTCGTTCATGTTGCCCACGTAGTCGCCACGCAGCAGGCTGGGCATGCGTGCCGGGCCGATGGCGCCGGCCTGCACCGAATCCGCATCCGAGCCCCAGTCGCACTGGCTGCTGCCGCCGGCCAGCACCGGCACCTGGGGCAGCGCCGCGTTGATGGCCGCCGAGGCCGGCGTGGCGCAGGCCTGCAGCTGCGCGGGCGGCACGTTGGGCACGGCGCCTATGTCGGCATACCAGACCTGGGCGTTGCCGCGTCCCGCAGCGACGGTGTTGACCCAGGGAATGGCCGACTCCTCCTTCTGGATGCGGATGAACTCGTCCAGCGACTTGGCCTGGTTCCAGCGCAGCCAGTTGCGGAAGGTGCGGTAGTTGTAGGCGTTGATGTCGCGGATGGCGAACACGCTCTGCGTGGTCCAGCCCAGCGCCGGGTCCATGGCGCCCAGGTTGACCACGGGGCCGTGCACGGTCTTGTACAGCGTGCGCGTGACCTGGTCCTGCCCGCCGGAGGCATTGCGCACGCTCACGGTGATCCTGCTGGCCTGCATGGCCTCGGTCTTGCCGTCGCGCACATAGCGGGTCGGATCATTGGGGGCCAGCTGGTACATGAACAGGCCGAAGCGCCGCGCCGTGGACACGGTGTGGCTCCAGGCCACGTCGTTGTTGAAGCCGATCAGCACCATCGGGATACCCAGGAAGCTGGCGCCACTGACGTCGATCTCGCCCGGAATCGTGAGCTGCGATTGGTAGAAGCGGTCCGGCCCCTTCCAGTACCAGTGCGGATTGCCGAACAGCACGCTGCTGCCGCCCGTGGCCTGCTGGCCGAAGCCGTACATGTTGCTGCCTATGCCCGTGGTGCCGCCCACCTGCAATGATGGCGCCACCACCTGGCCCGGCTTGAGCGCGGCCAGCTGCGTCGCGGCCGACCGGCCCTTCGCCGGCTTGGCCGAGGCCGTTGCCGCCGCAGCCGCTGCAGGTGGCACGGCATTGGCGATCTGGGCCACGAAATTGCTGTAGCCGCCGGCAAGATTGGCCGTATACATGCGCCGCCAGATGTCCTGGGCCGTGATGGCCTGCACCCAAGGCTGGCCCGCGCAGGCCGCATTGGTCTTGGCCCCGGCCGGGGTCTCGCGCACCACGCGGTTGTAGCCTGCCACGAAGCCATCGACCAGTTGCTTGAGCTTGTCGGGCTGGGCCTGGATCATGGCGGCCACGGCGTCATCGGAGACGACATGGCGGAAGAAGAAGTCCGAATCGATGTTGCGCGGCCGGTCGATGGTGCTGTCATAGACGGCCTGGGCATCGCCGCCGAAGTGGCGCGAACGCTCCCCGCGGTAGGTCAGGAAGGAGTCGGCCATGGTGCACAGGTTGTCCTGCGCCTGGGCATAGCCCGCACCATAGCCCAGGCCCGTCCAGTCCTTGGCCTTGATGTGCGGAATGCCCATCTCCGTGCGGCGGATCTCCGCGCTGTACTTGCTGCCGGAGCCGTCTCCCGAACCGCCGCAGGCCGCCAAGGCGGCCAGGGCTATCAATGACAAGGGTTTCCATCCACTGCGAAGCGCTGGGTGCATGCTTTGTCTCCTGGTGTTATGCGTACACAAAGGCCCCGGTCTGCCACGGGGCCCGCATCAGCATAGGAGCGAGGCAAGGCACTGCCTACCCGGCAGTTTCACTAGGAAATGTCTGATGCCCGACAGTCGATGCGGACAGCCGCCCGGCTCTCCATCGGCCGGCACGGGCAGAAGACTCAGGCGGCAGATTCAGCCAGCTGGCTCAGCGCCGCTGTCATGCGCCGGTCGATCTTGCGGCTGAGCACCACCGAGGTATAGGTCTGCTGTATGCCGTCGATCAGGCCTATGCGGTCCAGCAGCGCGTCGAGCTTTTCGTTGCTCTCGCAGCGCACGAACACCATGTAGTCGTACTGGCCGCTGACGGCGGAGACCTCCTCGACCTCGGTGAAACGGTTGAGTGCCTGCATTACTGAAGTGGCCGTCTTGGGCTGCACGCGAATGCCGCAGTACGCGCGCACCGCAGACTGCTCCACGCGCGCACCCAGGCGAACGCCGTATCCGGCGATCACGCCTTCCTGCTCCAGCCGGGCAATGCGGGCCACCACCGTCGTGCGCGCCAGATTCATCTGCCGGGCCAGATGCGCGGTGGAAGCCCGCGCATTGGTCTGCAGCAGGCGCAGCAGTTGGCGGTCGGTTTCATCAAGACGGTATTCCATGCAGCTCCCTGGACGTCAACGGCAAGAGCCTATGGCGGCGGCTCGGACGTGTTCAACATTTCGGCAGATATATCCACCAATCCGGCAATTCTATGCGCTGCAAATCGTCGCTTTCATCAACAAGATCCTCGTTTCATCCGAAACCGCCGCATCTGGAGTGCATCCCCATCCCGCATCGCCCAGCAGCGACGGCACATGGGTACCACCAGGCAAGAGTAATGGCTATCAGAAACAAAAGTAACTAATTACAAATCTCCCGACACACCCCGATGCTCCGCCGCTGCATGTCACCCGGCTGGGACATCGCATAAATACTTAGCATGCATCCCATCCTTCCTTTGGCGACGCTGCTCCGCGGGCAGGGCTGCCGCCCGCGGCCGTATTGGCCGGGCTCGACGGAACACGGCAAACCGCTTGGGAAGGCGCAGCACGCATGATGGATCAGTACTTGCAAATACATGCATTTCCGCTAGATTGGCCCCGCAGGCGTAAATTTTGTGAACTCAAGTTACCCCGCATCCGTCGGCTTCCGACGCATGGCCTGCCCGCAGTTACGCGGCTTGCCGCAGCACGCCAAAGGAGGGTTTTCCGATTTTCCGCTGCCCGCCGGACCGCTCGTTCCCCATGACAAGGGCATGCCCGGCATGCCCGACGAACGCGCGCAGTGTCCGGTGCCTCCATTCAGTCTCCACAGGGGAGACATATGTCATATCGCGCCGTATCTGGAGATCCGTGGATTTCACAAGCTGCAACGCCCTGGCGGGACAGCTTTGTGCTGGGCGGGGTGCTATTTCTGTGCTCGGCCGTGGCGCTGGGCCTGCGCTCTCCGGGGCATCTGTCATCTCTGTGGCTGTCCAACGCCCTGCTCCTGGGCTGGATGCTGCGCAGCCCCGCCTACAGCCATAGACACTGCTGGACGGCGGCCGCCGTGGCCATGGCGTTGGCCGAATGGTTGTCGGGCAGCCCGCTTGACCAGACCCTGTGGCTGACTTTCGCCGATCTGGCAGCCGTGGCCTGCGGCTGGGTGATGATGCGGCGCCTGCCGCTGCGGGTGCGGCAGATGCGCTCCCCCTCATCGGTGCTGCACCTGGTGATGTGCAGCCTGCTTGTGAGCGTGGTCGGCGCCGTGCTGGGCTCGGTGGGCATGCACCAGCTGATGCATTGGCCCTGGCAGCCCATGATGGCCATGTGGTTCAGCAGCGAGCTGATGCACATGACCCTGTTGCTGCCCGTTCTGTTGAGCTTTCCCGCAAGCCTGGAGCCGCTGTCCTGGCGTGGCCAGCCGTTCAGGCAGATCGTGCAGGCCCTGCTGCCGCTGTTGGCCCTGGTGATCTCCGAGGCCATTGCCATCTACCTGGGCGGGCCGGGCGCGCTGTCCCTGAGCATGCCGGCCATGCTGCTGTGTGCCATGCGCTACCGGCTGTTCGTGGTCGCCCTGCTCAACCTCGCCAGCTGTGCCATCAAGCTGGCCACGTTTTCAGATGTACTGCTCACCTCGCCCAGTTCCGAACTGGAGACCACGTTCTCGTTCCGCCTGGGCCTGGCCATGCTGTCCATAGGCCCGCTGGCCGTGGCCTGCACGCTCATGGCCTTCAAGGACATGCTCAGCAAACTGCGCCATGCAGTGAACCACGATGCGCTGACCGGCCTGCTGGCACGCACCAGCTTTCTGGAGCGCGCTCAGCGCACGCTGGAGCGCCTGCAGCGCGAGCACCAGTCGGGCGCCATGCTGATGCTGGACCTGGACCACTTCAAGCACACCAACGACCGCCACGGCCATGCCGCTGGCGACCGGGTGCTGCAGGAAGTCTCGGCCCGCCTGTCGCAGGCGCTGCGCCCGCATGAACTCATAGGCCGCCTGGGCGGCGAGGAATTCGCCGTGCTGCTGCCTGGCGCCGACTGCGCCACGGCCAGCGCCGTGGCCCAGCGGCTGTGCGAAGCCACGCGCGAAATCCGCATCGAGACAAGCGATGGCGCAACCATCTGCCCCACGCTGAGCATTGGCATCGCCTGCACGAACATGGCCCAGCCTCCGCTGGGTTTGAGCGCCTTGCTGCGCACGGCCGACACGGCGCTGTACCAGGCCAAGGCCAGCGGCCGGGACCGGTATTTCGTGGCGGGCGAGCGGCCGGACGAGGCCGGTACACCGGCCTTTGCCTGCGAGCATTCCGGGGGCGCCAAGGCGGCCTGACACCAGGCGCCGCCTCGGCGTTTTGCCCGCGCTCAGCGCAGGCGGCGGGCGCCGTTTCCTTCGTCGAGCTTGAAGCCCGCCACGGCCTGGGCCAGCTGCACGGCCTGTTGCTGCAGCGATTGCGCAGCCGCCGTGACCTCTTCCACCAGGGCGGCGTTCTGCTGCGTGACCTGGTCCATCTGTCCAATGGCGCTACCCACCTCGGCAATGCCACGGCTTTGCTCCTGGCTGGCATTGCTGATCTCGGCCACCAGCGTACTGAGCTTGCGCACGCCGTCCACGGCCTGGTCGATGGTGGTGCCCGCATTGCGCACCAGCCGGCTGCCCGTGTCGATCTGGCCCACGGAATCGTCGATCAGCGCCTTGATCTCCCGCGCCGCCGTGGCGCTGCGCTGGGCCAGCGTGCGCACCTCGCTGGCGACCACCGCAAAGCCACGGCCCTGCTCGCCGGCACGGGCCGCTTCGACGGCAGCATTGAGCGCGAGGATGTTGGTCTGGAAGGCGATGGAGTCGATCACGCCGATGATGCTTTCGATCCTGCGTGCCGACGCCTCGATGCCACCCATGGTCTGCACCACCTGGCCCACGGCCTCACCGCCCTGCGTGGCGATCTGCGAGGCGCTGGTGGCCAGCTCGCTGGCCTGGCGGGCATTGGCCGCGTTTTGCTGCACGGTTGCCGTGATCTGCTCCATGGCGGCTGCCGTCTGCTCCAGCGAGCTGGCCTGCTGCTCGGTGCGTGACGACAGGTCCTGGTTGCCGCCCGCGATCTCGGCCGACGCCATACGCACCGATTCCGACGATTCGCGAATGCGCAGCAGCACCGTGGCGATCTTGTCCACGAACTGATTGAAGGACTGGCCGATCTGCGCCAGTTCGTCCCGGCCTGCCGCCGTGAGGCGGCGGGTCAGATCGCCCTCGCCGGAAGCAATGTCCTGCAAGGCATCGCGCGCCACGGCCAGGCGCATGAGCATCCGGCGCAGCACCACGGTCAACAGCACGGCCGTACCCAGCACGGAAAGCGCGGTGATGAAGGCGGCCACCTGCAGCAGCGCGCTTACGGAATGCGTGGCCTGTGCGCGGTCGATCACCACGGCCAGCGTCCAGGGCGTGCCCTCCACCTTGGCGGCATAGACCATCTGCGGCTCTCCATCGAGCACCAGGTCGGCACGTCCGCCCTGCTCGGCCAGGCGCTTGATCAGGGCCGCATCGAGCTCCGGTGCAATCGCCGAAGCGGGCTTGAGCGCCAGCTCGGGCCTGGCGTAGGCCAGCAGACGGCCTTCGCCGTCCATCAGAAAGGCGAAGCTCTTTTCCTGGGGGCGTATGGCCGCCACTTTCCTGGACATGGCCGCCAGCCGCACATCGGTGCCGACGACGGCCGTGATCGCGCCCGAGGCCCCGACCGGATCGACAAAGCTGATCGTCAGCTCGCCCGTGCTGGCATCCACGTAGGCCGGCGTGACGCCCGGACGGCCTTCCCGCACGGCCTGCTTGAACCAGTCGCGCTGGGTGCCGTCGTAGTTCTCCGGCATGGGATGGGTGAACACGGCACGCTTGTCCGCATGCACGAAGTAGGCGTCATCGAAGCCGCCGGCCTGCTGGCCTGCCAGCAGGAAAGGAATCGGGTCCGGCTGTTGCACCGCCGTTTTCAGCGAGCCGGTGATGCGCTGCTTGTCCTGGACCCAGTCGGTCAATGCGGCTGCATGGGCCTGCGTGAGCTGGCCGATGTTTTCGTCGATGCCGGACAGCGTGCTGCCGCGCGCCGTCCAGAAGGTGGCCATGGACAGCGCGAACAGCGCGGCCACTGTGATTGCCACGCAGATGAGGATCAGGCGGGCACGAAGTGTTTGAAACATGATGCGTAGTAAAGGCAAAAACGAGGGCTGTGGATGCCCACCGAGCCTATCCGAGACACACCGGCCGCCAGAGCTCAAAGAGTGCGTACTTGCCCTTGCAATTGCACGCTTCCTGGCTGCAGGTGATCCGCTGCACCACCCCTTCGAGCAAGCAGCGCTTTGCTTGCAACGCCACCGGGGTCTGAGTCGTCAGGTTTTTGCAAGTTATCGTCACATCCTGGACGGATGCATGCTATAGTGTCAATTTGTAACACAGACATTTCCCGCCCTGCAGGCGGGATCTTTTTGTCGCAAACGCCAGTGCCTTGCACCAGGGTCCTGCCGTTTGCGCCGCGCACCCTGTGTTTTTCCCTCCCTCATATTTTTGGGGTGCACCATGCGGCCTTTTCTTACCCTTCCTGGACTGCCATGGATCCATGAAGGCCCCTGACCAGGATCGGCAGGGAGCAGGATACAAAATGTTTCATCTTGATGCAAAGATGCCGATAAGCAGGCAGACCTGTCATTCAAGGGGAGAGAAACATGAAGCGATGCATCATCAAAGTGGCCGGCGCCTGCTACACGGCCCTGTTTCCCAGCACCTGCGCAGCGGTGGCAGATGCGATGACCCGGTTTCCATACGCCACAAAAATCAGCGTCAGACTCGCCTAGACTCAGGCAACATGGGAACCTGTTCTCAAACAGGCTCTCTGACAATACGCCTGTCGTCATCCGGGTGTTGCGCGGCAGTGTAGGCTCACTTTGCCAAAAGCTCTCCCGGATTCCTTTATATTGGCAGATCAACATTCATTGATATACATGACCACAGACTACAAGACACTGCTGCAGCAGAAAGCCCAGCTCGAAGCCCAGATCGCCGAAGTGCTCAAGACCGAAAAGTCCGGAGCCATTGCCCAGGTGCGCACCATCATCGACCAATACGGATTGACCGAGGCCGATGTCTTTCCCTCGTCCAAAGCCAAGACTGGCGCTGGTTTCCGCGTGGTCGGCGTTCCCAAGTACCGCGATCCCGCCACCGGTGCGACCTGGACCGGCCGCGGCAAGCAGCCCCGCTGGATTGAAGGCAAGGACCGCACTCCCTTCGCCATATGAGATGCGGCCTGCCACGCCTTCCGGCAGCCACGAAGCTGCGACAGAGCCCGCCAAGTGCGGGCTTTTTGTTGCCAGAAGCAAGGGGTTAACCCTATTGCCCAGAAGTTACAAATTCTTCAATGTAGTGCTGATGTGTGAGCCGAGAGGTGCCTGCATGTTTCGGTACCCAAGCAATCACAACAAGGGAAACAGCAGGTATCGCACAGGGAACTGTCCTACACCTGCACTCTCCAAAATCATGATGCCCACTTCAGTGCAGCACCCGCAAGCCATGGGCATCCCGTCACGCAACGGCAAGGCCTCAACGGCCACTGGAGCAATCCGCCACCACCACGAACCATTTTCCAGCCGAGCCAGGGAGACTATCTCCTCCCTCCCCTCTCACTGACTTACCCTGGCAGGCCCGCAAGGGCCACGGCTTTTCTCTGCAACAGGACCGCCCCCGGCGGTCCTTTTTTTCTGCACGCGCTATCGCAGGGCTGGCACAGCGTTGCCAACCTTGAATACGGCCACCATACCCGACAGGCGCTGCGCCTGGTCGCTCAGTGCGGCCGCTGCCGCTGCGGACTCCTCCACCAGGGCAGCGTTTTGCTGCGTCATCTGGTCCAGATGGCTGACGGCCTGGTTGACCTGGCCAATACCGTCGCGCTGCTCGGTGGAAGACGCCGTGATCTCGCCAATCATGTCCGAGACCTTGCGCACGCTGCCCACGATGTCATCCATCACCTGGCCGGCCTGGGCGACCTGGGCAGAGCCTTCCTGCGCGGCATCGACCGAGGTGCTGATCAGCCCCTTGATCTCCTTGGCGGCCTCTGCGCTGCGATGGGCCAGGGCCCGCACTTCGCCAGCCACGACAGCGAAGCCACGGCCCTGCTCACCCGCGCGGGCCGCTTCCACGGCGGCATTGAGCGCGAGGATGTTGGTCTGGAAAGCAATGGAGTCGATCACGCCGATGATGTCGGAGATGCGGCGTGCGCTGTCGCTGATGCGGTCCATGCTGGCCACCACATGGCCCACCACGGCGCCCCCGCGCTCGGCCGCCTGGGCGGCGCTGCCGGCCAGGTGATTGGCCTGGCGCGCGGTGTCGGCGGCCTGGCCCACGGTCGCGGTCAGTTGCTCCATGCTGGCGGCCGTTTCCTCCAGGTTCGACGCCGTCTGCTCGGTGCGCGAAGACAGGTTGTGATTCCCGGCGGCAATCTCGGTGGATGCAGTGGAGATCGAGTGCACGCTGTCACGCACCTCCGTCACCAAGCCACGCAGCCGTGCCGCCATGCCCGAGACCGAGCGCAGCAGATGACCGAATTCGTCCTTGCGGCTGTCCTCGGCCGACACGGTAAGGTCGCCCTGCGCAATGGCATCGGTCAGTTGCACGGCTCGCTCCAGCGGACGCGTGATGGCACGCGTCAGCACGAAGGCCAGCGCCAGTCCGGCCAGGAGCACCACGCCCTGGACAATCCAGGCCAGCACACTTGCCTGTTGGCGCGCGGCCTGGGCCTGCTCCATGGCCGCATCGCGCTGGCTGCGCTGCAGCTGCACAAAGACTTCCAGCGAGTCCACATAGCGGCCGATGGCACCCAGGTACTGTTGCTGGACGAACTCGCGGAACGCCGCGGCATCGCCCGTCAACTTGATCTCGCGGGCCCGCTTGTTCAGCGCCAGCACCTCGGCACGGATGCTGGCGATGCGCTCCAGCGCAGCCTTGTCGGCCTCGCTGGCACCCTTGACGATCTCGGCCTGCAGCTTGGTGATCAGGCCAGAGCCCTCCTTGACCCGGCCGTCGAGCAGGCGCGTCAATTCCTCATCGGTGGAGGCATTGCTGGCCAGCACCCGCTCGCCCGTGGTTTCCGTTGCGCCCTTCCATTGTATGGCCAGACCGATGCGGTTCTCATATTCGGACAGCGTCTGCATGCCCTGGTCCATGGCGCGGGCCGCCGCAAACTGTGCCCACAGCGATACCGCAAGCATCATCGCCAACAAGCCGCCCAGCGTGCCCCAAAGCTTGGCGGACACGCTCCATTGATCAAATTTCATTCGTAGAACTCTCGTCGGAAAAACTGAACAGAGGAAAGGTGAAACAACAGGCCACGCGCACTAGCGCCGGCCGTCTTCCGGTGAAAAGCCCCGCCATATCGACATGGCCCATCAATCCGGAAAAGATGACTTGCTTTTTCGTCAGAAATACCGGGAACTTGAGGCTGCGCGCGGGCAGACCCGATATCACCCGCTGTGCACAACGCGGAACAGTGCATATGCAGTGGCAAGCGCCGGTGACATCGGATGCAAAATGCAATGACGCTTGCGGCTGCCGCGCCATTGAATGCCTGGGCTTGGAAGCTGCCAGCCGCCGTCTTTCGCACCTGCAAGTGCATAACACGCTGTGGATGTGTCACTCGATACCGATCGCCTCTATGTACTGATTGCGCCGCTGAGCATTTTGCTGCTCAGTTGCACGCTGGCCGTGTGCTGGCTGGTGCAGCGTCGCCAGCGCTATCTGCTGTGGATTGCCGGCGGCTATGCCCTGGTTTCCCTGGCGCTTGCATGGCAGAGCATTGCCCCCCGCGAACAACTCCACCATTGGGCCGTGTACACAGGCGCCATGTACCTGTTTGGCACCTGGTGCTTTGCGCGCTGCATGGCGGGGCGTTACGGGGTCTCGGCCCATCCCGTGCTGGGTTTGCTCATAGGTGCGGTGGTTCTGGCCGCGCTGTACTACTACAGCCGGATCCAGGTCGATCTGTGGGTACGCGTGCATTGGCTCAACACAGGCCTGGGCCTGCTGCAGTTGCTGCCGGCGCCCGCCATGCTGCGGCGCCGGCCACCGCAGGATTGGCTGGAGAGAATGCTCTACTGGTCCTACGTGGTGTTTGCCGGCTACACCGCCGCCCGGCCGCTGCTGGTGCTGGCCCTGGGCAGCACCGACCTCAATGAGATTGCTCGCTCCACCTACTGGCTGGTGACTCTGGTCAGCACGCTGTCGTTTGCTCTGCTGTTCACCCTGATGCTGCTGGCCTGCACGGTGCGCGATGTCTTCACCGCGCTGCGCCAGGAGCGCAACCACGACTCGCTGACCAACCTGCTCAACCGTCGCGCCTTCCAGGAGGCCGCCGAGCTGCGCCTGGCCGATTCGCACATGGCGCCGGTTTCCGTGCTGATCGGCGACATAGACCACTTCAAGCGCATCAACGACAGCTGGGGCCATGACTGTGGCGACCGCGTTCTGCAGGCCGTGGCCAGGACCTTGCAGCAGCATGTGCGCAGCGACGATCTGGTCTCACGCTTTGGCGGCGAGGAATTCGTGCTGCTGCTGATGCGCACCACGCCCGAGGAGGCCGAGCGCGTGGCCGAGCGCATACGCGCTCAGCTCAGCGCGGACGGCTATGTGCTGGCAGCCGGCCAGCGGATCACCATCAGCTTCGGCATCGCCCCCGTGGCCGCCAACACCGCCCTGACCGATGCGCTGACGCGCGCCGACGCCCTGCTCTACTCCGCCAAGCAGGCAGGCCGTGACCGTGTGCACGTGGCCGCGGACCCCGGCAGCAAGCTGCCCCAGATCGCCTGATAAAGGAAGCAAGGAACGCCTTGCTCGGGCTTGCGCCCGTCAAAACTCGCTGAAAAGAAAAGCCCGCCAGGGAGTGGCGGGCTTGTTCGTCCATCAAGGCAGCGTGGGCGCCTTACTTTTTCGCATCCTTCAGGGCTTCCTTCACATCGCCCAGCTTTTTCTGAGCCGTGCCTTCGACCTGCTTGGCAATGCCCTTGGCCTGCTGTTCGGGGCTGTCGATCAACTCGCCAGCCTTTTGCTGCACCTTGCCTGCGGCATCCTTGAGCGTGCCCTTGATCTGATCCGTGTTCATAGCTGCGTCCTTTGCTGCAAGAGCTTCTAAAAAAGGGATGGATCCTTGCAGACCCGACGCAACGATAAGCGCGCCCCGCAAGGACAAGCGCCAGCGCTCGGCAACGATGAGCGTGGTCTCAGGCCTACAGCCTCATCTCTTCCCCGGAGCGCGGCCTGCCGCCATGCCTGTTTCGGAGCGCAGGCGTTTCAGTGCCTCGTCCACCACCGCTTCCTTGTGCGCCTCGAACAGGCCTGCCGCAGCGTCCTTGTGCTCTTGCAGCAACTGGCACAGGCGCGAAATTTCCTCTCTCAATCCCGCCGCACCCTGCTCGACACCGGCCTGGTCGGCATCGCCGGCTTCGTCCAATTCGAAGCTGCGCCGTATGCGCGCAACGATTTCTGCATTCATGGAACGGTGGCCGGCCTTTGCCGCTTCCGAGATGCGATCACGCATGCCATCCGGAAAACGGACGATGAAGCGCTCCTGGGTTTCGCTGGGAAAGGGTTTGCGTTGCATTGCGCGATGGTACCTGCCGGATGCAAATTCAGATTCATGCCTAGTTGACATGATTCCAAGTTGGCATAAAACTCGAAACGACCCGCCCGGGGGCTGTGCAAGCCCACATCCACGCCCTCGAACCACCAGCCCTGAATCCAGGACACATTGCGCAAGGACAGAACCATGCCGGACACAGACATGCCAGCCTCCGTGCATCCTGCGCAGGCCGTCGCCAGCCCGCACGACCCGGAGACCCTGGCAACAGACGCGCTATGCCACATCAGCGCAGCGCTGAGCGTGCTGGAAATGCATGTGGAAAGATCCAGCCGCGCCATGGTGATCGGTGTCCGCGACCTGCTGCGCGGCTATCACCTCAAGGCGGACCGCGCCGCTGCCGAGCAGCCGGTGGAGGCCCTGGCCAGCAGCGTGCTGCCACAAATGTCCGCCGACCTTCAGGGCCTGCTGGAAATCATTGACCGCGTGAACGACGACGAGACGGACGACCCCATCCTCTATGCCGTGAGCTACCTGCTCAGGGCGGCCAAGAGATTCTCGGATGCGGCGGCGCAGGCCTAGCAGCCTGCGCATCGCCGCTTTCCATCACTCCTCGTTGGTCCACTCCACCCGAGCGCCCAGACTGCGCAGGTTCTCCACGAAGTGCGGATGCGCCCGGCGGATCGGCGTGGCGTTGCGGATCTCCGAGCGGCCCTCGATGCTGCTGGCAACCATGAACAGCGCAATCGCCACGCGGATGATGTAGGGGCTCTCCACCACGGCCGGCGTCAGCGGATTGCCGCCGAAGGTGACCACACGATGCGGGTCCGAAGAAAACACATGGGCGCCGAACTTGGACAGCTCTCCCGTCCAGCCCAGCGCGCCATCGTAGATCTTGTTCCAGAACAGCGCATTGCCCTGCGCATGCACGCCCAGCGCAATGAAGATGGGCAGCAGATCCACCGGAAAGTACGGCCACGGCGCAGCCTCGACCTTGGTGAGCACATTGCTGGTGAACGGCGTCTGCACCTTCAGCGGCCCCGAGCGCAGCGCGCGTGACCAGCCGTTCTTGTGCTCCACCTGCACGCCAAACTTGGCGAAGGTGCGGTCGATCAGCGGAAAGTTGTCCGGCGTGCTGTTGCGCACCTCCACATCGCCGCCCGTGATCGCGCCCAGCGCGAGAAAGGTGGTGATCTCGTGGAAGTCTTCCTCGAAGCTGAACTCGCCGCCGCTCAGCGGCGCGCCGCCACGCACCGTCAGCCGCGAGGTGCCGATGCCGTCGATGTCGGCGCCCATCATCACCATGAAGCGGCAGAACTCCTGCACATGCGGCTCGCAGGCCGCATTGGTCAGCATGGACTCGCCCTGCGCGGCCACGGCGCACAGCACGAAATTCTCTGTCGCCGTGACGGAGGCGTAGTCCAGCCAGTGGCGCACGGCCTTGAGCGGCTGTGCGCTGTGGATCAGCAGCGAGCCGCTGGCGCGCTCCACCTCACCTCCGAAGGAGCGGAAGATGTCCACGTGCGGATCGATCTCGCGCACGCCCAGCGTGCAGCCCTTGACGTTGTCCTCCAGCCGCGCTACGCCAAAGCGCGCCAGCAGCGGCGGCACCAGCATGATGGAAGAGCGCATCTCCTCCGGCAGGCGATGCGACGATGCATCAAAGCGCGTATCGCGATGATGCAACTGCAGCGTGCGTGTGGTTTCGTCCAGCTGCACCTCGCTGCCCAGCGTGCGGAAGATGTCCAGGATCTTGCGCACATCGGTGATGTCCGGCACGCCATGCAGCCGCAGCGGCTGATCGGTCAATAGCGTGGCGCACAGGATCGGCAACACGGCATTCTTGTTGGCGGAAGGAACGACGCGGCCGCGCAAGGGCGTGCCGCCGTGGACGATGAGATTGGACATGGGGGTGCAGCGCAAGCAGCGAAAGGACAACGCGTGATTCTAGGGTTGCCAAGCCCCCCCGGCGGACCTGCATCGGCTGCGCGCACCCGCTGTTTCAACAGGTTTCTTCTCTGGATCGCCAACCCGACAACAAAGCGTCAGGCTCTGCCCTGGAGTTCGTGTCCGTAGACGATGAAGCCACGATGCTCGGCCACCTGGTCATACAGCGCACGGCCCGCTTCGTTGGAAGACTGCGTCTGCCAGTAGACACGGCGCGCTCCCGCCAGGGATGCCTGCTCGTAGACCGCGCGGATGAGCGACTTGCCTATGCCCTGCTTGCGCCGGCGTGCATCGGCAAACAGATCCTGCAAATAGCACACGGGCTCCAGCCGCGTGGTGCTGCGGTGGAACAGGTAGTGCGCCAGGCCCACCAGCTCACCCTCGCGCTCTGCCACCAGCGCAAACACCGGCTCCAGCGGATTGAGAAAGCGCTCCCAGGTCGCCTGCGTGATGTCATCGGGCAGCGCCGTCTCGCCAGCGCGCCCGTAAAAGGCGTTGTAGCCCTGCCAAAGAGGAAGCCATTGCTGATGGTCCGCCTGTGCAACGGGCCGGATCTGAAGCGTGGGAACGGAGGACATGGAACTCCTGGCAAATGAGATGGGGATCCCGAATTCTAGGGACTGCCAGCCGCCGCAAAGCGGTTGCAGACGCGCTGCTCACACCTGTGAAGACCTGCGGACAGGCCGCACAGCACGTGCGCAAAACACATACGCAGCGTACAGACCCGGCCTACATGCGGCCACAAACTTGACCCGCACGGAAACGCCGCGAAACCAATTGAAATAGATCCCGTCAGAGGCCGCGCTCCCCAAAGGCTTCCGAAATCACATGACGGAGATACAAGATGCATCGAGTCGTTCCCACAGAAAGCTTCAACCCGGACCCGGATGCCCGCTACCACCGCAGCCTGCTGGAAGCCTTTCCCGTGCGCGGCGGCCAGCAGCTGTTGCTGCTGCGCATGGAGCCACGGCCTCTGCTGCAACGCCTTTCAATGCTCGGGCTGCGCATTCTGAACCGCATCCGCAATTGAACTGGCAAGAACCACCAAACACTCCCGAGAGCTGCACGATGCGCCACCTCTTCCTCGTATTCCTGTGGTCTGCAATCTGCGCCATCTCCTTTGCGGTGGCGATGCTGGCCAGCCCCATGTTCAGCCACGCCATCTGACAGCGGTGCCCTCTGCACCCGCATGCGCGCAGGCCCATGCGCGGCATCTCCAATGACCGCCAGTTTGCCGGCCCGCCTTTTCACAAGGCGGCCATTTCTGACCTGGGTACGAATGACGCACTACACTGCGCCAGTCCAAATGCCTGCAAAGGAGTTGCCATGAAGAAACGCAGACTGCAGATTCACCCCGTAGTGGGCGCATTGCTGATGGGAATTGCCGGCCTTACGGCCCTGCCCAGCACCTGGGCCTGCACCCGCCTTGTCTTTCTTGGTGCGAATGGCCAGGTCGTCACCGCGCGCTCCATGGATTGGAAAAGCGACATCGTCAGCAATCTCTGGGTGCTCCCGCGTGGAATGGAGCGCTCAGGCAAGGCAGGCCCCAACTCGTTGCGCTGGACGTCCAAATACGGAAGCGTCATCACCTCGGGCTATGACGTCTCCACCACCGATGGAGTCAATGAAGCCGGCCTCAACGCCAACCTGCTCTGGCTGGTGGAGTCCCAATACCAGGCCTTCGGTGCGGGCAGCAAGCCTGGCCTGACCATTGCAGCCTGGGCGCAATACGTGCTGGACAACTTCGCCACCGTCCAGGAAGCCGTTGCGGCGCTGGAGAAAGAACCTTTCACCATCGTCTCCGACAACGTTCCCGGAGAGAACCGGCTGACGACGCTGCATCTCTCGATGTCCGACGCCAGCGGCGACAGCGCCATCGTCGAGTACATCAATGGCCGGCAGGTGATACATCACGGCCGGCAATACCAGGTCATGACCAATTCACCGACGTTTGATCAGCAGTTGGCTCTCAACACCTATTGGCAGCAAGTGGGCGGCACCACCATGCTGCCCGGCACCAATCGCGCCGCCGATCGATTTGCCCGCGCATCCTTCTACGTTAACGCCATCCCCAAAAGTCAGGACCCCAACAAGGCGCTGGCCAGCGTCTTCAGCGTGATCCGCAACGCCTCGGTGCCCTACGGCCTGAATACGCCGGAGGAGCCCAATATCTCGTCAACCCGCTGGAGAACCGTTTTCGACCACCAGCGCAAGCTCTACTTCTTCGAATCAGCGTTGACGCCAAATACCTTCTGGATAGACCTCAAGGCACTCGACTTCAGCCAGAAAACCGGCAAGGTTCTCAAGCTGGATCTGGGCCCAGACCAGAACCACACCTTCTCGGGCGATGCCACGCGGCAGTTTCAGGAATCATTACCGTTTCAATTTCTAGGCATCTAGGGAAGAGGAAAAATGCGACCAGAAACACCAAATCAACAACGGCCGCTGGCGGCCCCCAACTTTGCACGGTGCCTGCAGGCATCACAACCATGACCGTTACCGTCATCGGCGGGGGCGGCGCGACGGGAGGGCCCGTCAGGGCAGGCCTCGGCACTGATCGGAGTTCTTCCTGCAAACCACGCCCGTCGGGTGCGCCCAAGCGGAAAATCATCTGGTAGCCTGCATGCAAGCGAGGCGATCAGTGCCTCTTAGAAAGGATCAGCATGCTTTCCAGAATTTGCGCAGCTGCATTTTTCGCTGCCATCACGCTTGTACAAATGCCGGCGATCGCCCAGGCGGACGTTCCGTCCATTGCGGTGACCTTCAAGAAAGGCACGTCGGGCGCGACTGTCCAAGGCAAGCTCCAAGGCAACAAGGAGCAGGCGCACGACTACATAGTGCGTGCGGTTGCCGGGCAGAAGATGACCGTGCACATGGAGACGAAATCCACCTCCACCTACTTCAACGTGCTGCCGCCCGGCAGCGAGGAAGCGCTGTACCGGGGCGAGGTGGCAGACGGCCCCACATGGACCGGTGCATTGCCCGCCAGCGGTGACTACCGTGTGCGTGTCTTCCTCAACCGCGCAGCCGCCCGCCAGGGCAAGTCATCGGCGTACGCGCTCAAGATTTCCGTAGTGGATTGACGTAGCGCGGCGTCAAGACGATCCACAACCTGCTCGTCCCGCAGACACGCGCAACACATGCTCGGCTTGTTTGAATCCTGCTCGGCCAGCTCAACGAAGCCGGCAGCCCCTGACCAAGAACATGCTCCGCGACCGCTTCGACGCCGCTCGGGATGCCGCCGGCATTCCCAAGGCGCAGTTCCAGCCTCGGGGCCTGCGCGCCACGGCCGCCAACACGTTGGATGACGACGGCGGGATACGGCTGGAGCACACGACGGAGCGCATGACCGCCCAGTACATCCGCCACAAGGTGGGCAAGAAGGTGAAGCCCGTTCGGTGAATTGCGGAACACGCCCAGAGTTGCGGAACGCGGCCTGGAAATTTCGGCCCCATCTTGCTACTTCTTCGATAGCGAAGAAAAAAGGCCTCGTATTGCTACGAGGCCTTGTGTTCTTTGGTGGGTCCTGCGAGATTCGAACTCGCGACCAACGGATTAAAAGTCCGATCCGCCGAAATAGGAATAATAGAAAAGCCCTTTTTTATCAACAACTTGCAGCGATGGCCACGCTTCTGGTTTTTTCAAAGTTATGCCTTTTTCACACTATTTCAGCCTACTTTGGGCAGGTTTTGGTCATAGCAAAGAGCTGTATGGCTAGTCAGCTGTTTGCTCTGGGCTCGGCCAGTAATCCCGCCGTTGCCTCGTAGCAACGATGTGTGGAGGCTTCCAGCTCCGCGCTGATCAGCCTAAGCACCTTCCGTGCTGTAAGGAGCATCGTGGGCCTATGAAGGTGGCTACATCTTTCCTACGTCTTCCCCTCCGCAGGACAACATCCCAGCCTTCGGATCAACTTACACAACACCCTTCCAAAGGGTTAATCATGTGTAGGCCCGAACCCCAGCCACATCGACTTCACCCCTCCATCTTCCCTCAGACACACGCAGACCATTTGAAGACCTCGAGACTCTCCTTTATCAAAAATACGATTCTTTAGGCTACAGTCACGTAACAAAAAAAGCGAGCCTGACGCTCGCTTTTATGATAATTTAAATATACTAATCGCTTAACTTTTCCACGATTAGAGCAGCGCCGCTACCTGACTGCAAAGTCACCGCCCCAAGCATTCCAAAGAATTGAACATTCAGTATATCGCCGGCACTCAAAGTGATAATTGATTCACCATCGAATCTTGAGACGCTGGTCGCTGTATTCTCTGTAAGCGCATCAACTGTTGCACCATTCAACAGAACCCTTGCCGAAACAAGCATATTGTTAGTAATTTTAATAGAATATTTAACTCTATACCTGCCGCTCGAAGCAACCGTAAATATCGTATTTGAACCATTGGCCACAAAACCAGAAAGATTCTGCGAGTTAGGTAATGGAATATCGGTCCCACCGAGAACCACAGCTATTACAGAACCGCTAGTGTTGTGAGCAGCCATTGAGGTGGCAGTAGTTCCTCCAGCCCCTGCTGGTCCGGTGGGGCCCGTTGGGCCAGGCAAGCCAATATCACCCTGCGCCCCCGTGGGACCTTGAAGGCCCGTGGCACCAATGGGGCCTTGAGCGCCTGTCTGGCCCGCTGGACCTTGAAGGCCAATCGGACCTGTGGGTCCCGCCGGGCCTGCCTGGCCAGTGGCGCCAGTCGCGCCTGCCGGTCCTGTGGCCCCGGTCGCTCCGGTGGCTCCTGTCGGGCCCGGGTTCCCCACAATCGCGCCTGCCGCGCACTTACCCAGTCGTCCCGACGCGTCGTCATAGCAGGCCACGCTGCCAGCCTCCGTTGTATTGGACAGGTTGGGCAGATATACATCGCCTGTTTCCATCACCCGGAGCCGCTCTGCATTGCCTGCATTGTTCTTGATGACGAATCCACCATTGGCCGGTGGTGTGATGGTGATGTCGGCACCGCCAGGAGCCGCCATTGCAGCGCCGCTCAAGGCGATGGCCGCGGCGAAAGAGACAGAGCGCAGCGTGAATTTCATGTTTTTCATGGTCTGGAAGTGGTGTAATCAACGTTGTGCAGTGCGGCGCTGACGCCAGAGCGTCAGTCCCATCAGCAGAGAAAGAAGTACCAACCCGTATTCGCTCAATGTGGGAATGGCCGCAGCCGATGGGCCGGGACCTGCACCGATCTGCACAGTGGGCGGAACCGTCGCATTGGTGCGTACCACCGTCGCACCGGGACCCAGGTTGATGACCGCAGTGCCGCTGGCAGCCTGCAGCACCACAGGCTGACCAGGCACTCCCTCGACGGTCAGCGTCCCGAGCACGGTGATATTTGCCCCGACAGGCAGCACAAAGGTGCGGCCCGTGCTGCTCTTGATGGTCAGGTTCTGCACGACCAGGGTGCCGCTGAGCTGGCTGGTGTTGCCCGGATCGCAGCCGTCGCGCAGCTCGATCGTGTTGTTGCCGGCATTCAGTGATCCGTTGATCTGCAGGTCCCCGCCCACCGACAGCGTTCCGCCACTGTTCGTGATGGCAGCGGTATTGGAGAACGTAGCCGACGAATCGACGGTCAGCGCGCCGCCCAGATCCAAGGTTCCCTGCATGTCCAGAGAAGAGCAGGACAGGTCCACCGCCCCGCCGGGCGGGACAACCAGAGAGCTGCCCGGTGGGTAGGACCACTGGGCCGCGGCATTGGAGGAGAGTAGGAAAGCAAAGCCGACCCCTGCCAGCCATCGCGAAAGAGAAAACGTCATCAAGCAAGCTCCGCTGGGCATCAGGACCGCAGGGCACGGTCACAGTTATGCGTTAAAAGTGTCAAGCATTGTCAACTGAAACAATATGCAAAACATTGAACTCTTTAATCAAGAAGTCATTCGCGTTTGCCTTCCCACGATTGAGAGACTTTCGCTGACCCTAGCGTTCGGTGTACTTCGTGATTCAGCAGACGCATGGACAGCTCAATCTCCTGATTGATAGCCCTGACCTGATCGCGCTTGTCCGCAACCTCGCTCGCCTGTACGCTGCGGCGGAACTTGCGGAGATCCGAAATCTTCTTGTCCAGTGCCTTGGCTGCGTCATGGGCCCTGGCCAGAGGAACGTCAGCCAGCACCGCATCTGCATCCTCGCCGCGCTGAACGCGGGCCTTGAACTCGTTCTCGCTGACATTGATTCGCTTGAGGTTCTCGTAATAGGCGTTGCTCTGGCCGTTGGCGCCGCGCGTGTTCCCATAGAGCCGGCCTGCCAGAACAACCTGGTGCGGCGCCAGTTCCTCGCCAGTGAAGGCGGACGTGGCCATGGCCACGGCCTTGTTCAACTCGCGGCCCACGCCGCCAGTGATCTGTTCCACCAAGTACTCGATGGCCTCTGGCGTCGGGCTGGCAGCGCCGGGCCGCCATTCGTTGCCGCCCGTCACGGCATTGGCAAAGGTGGCCATCCAGCGGTAAGGCTCCGCAGTCGAATCCTTCACCCGGCTCGCGCCCGGCGTCGGGTCGTTTGAATTCCGGTCCTCTCGGTAGATCTCCCGTCCTGTCCAGTCCTTGTTGCGAGCCAGGGCCAGCGCGGGATCAAACCAGGTGGGCGACGCCATCTGCCCCAGATCAGCAGACCCGCCCAGCGGGTTGTAGGCATCGAGGGCCAGCACGGCCATGTCCAGGACGTGCCCCATTCGGCTCTTGGTCGGGTCGTCATGCACAGCCATCTCCACAATGGTGCGGCCGATGTTGGGGAACACATGGAACCCCAGCGGCAGCGGGATTGCTACATAGTCCTGCCTGCCCAGCGGGATGATGATCGCCCGCTCCTTCACAAACTCGGGGATCTTCTTCCATTCGTCGTCGGCACCATCGCCGCCGCCCATCATCAAGTACCCCGCCATGGCCGACGCCATGCCCAGGGCCACGCCACCCATCATGATCTTGCGCCCGGCAGGCCCCGCCAGCGTCTCCAGCATGCGCTTGTTGCCCTGGATTGCCGCGTTGAGGAACGCAAAGTGCGCCCCCACCACCGAGGTGTTGCGGCCCTTGCGGTTGAAGTTCACCGTGATGTTCTTGGCGATGCTGGCAGCTTCTTGGCGGCTGATGCCCTGGTCCAGCGCGGCCTTGTAGACACCGAGGCGCGTGGTCGCCTCCAGCGTTTCGTTGAAGTCGGACAGCCAGCCCAGCAGGGCCCGGCCGCCGGCGGCAGCTGACGTGCTCTGGCCAGCTTGGTCCAGCGCCTTTTGCAGTGCCTTGGCGCGGTCTTTGGGATCGGCATACAGGTCGCGGTAGCCTGTCGTGCCGCCATCGAGCTGCAGTTGCTCCCACAGCTGCGCCCATTGGCCAGTGGGTGCGCCCTCTTCCTTGCGCTCGCGGCGCAGTTCCTTGTAGATGGCGCGCGTGTTCCGGCGGATGTTGCGAAACACCTCGGCCTGCTTGCCGGCCAGTGGCGTAGTGGACAACTGCAGCATGGCGCCCTGTAGATCGCGCGCCAGGTTCATGACACCGAACACAGGGTTGTACTGGGTATTCACAGATGCGAACCAGCGCGTGATCCAGGCTGCAATCCGAGTGAAGCGGTCCAGTTCCATGGCGTCCAGGTTCTTCATGGCCACGGCCAACCGCACGGCCTTCTCGTTGCGCTCGTTGAAGACGATGTACCGATCCTTGCCGCCAATGCGCACCGTCACCACGTTGTCGCGCGCCTTGGCGCCCTGATCCACCATGGTCTTGACCAGGCCCGTATCCGGGTCCAGCGCCTTCTTCTTGGGCAGTTCCAGACTCCAAAGCTCTTTGTCAGGGTTCTGCGCTGCCAGCAGGTACATGCGCTTGACCACGTTGTTCTTTTCGCCGCGCGTCAGCGCCGCCTCGCGCTGCATGACGATGTGGCTCAGGATGTTGGTCACGCGCTCGTTCGAGCCCGTGCGCCTCTTCGATGCATCTCCCTTGGTGCTGAAACCCTGGCCGATGGGATGGGCCTTACTGTCCGGGTGGGCTTCGTCGCGGTGCAGAGGCACATAGTGCTGGTAGGTCTTGCGCCAGGCCGACAGCGTGTCCTGGTCCATGAGCCCGTAGCTCTCCAGAGTCTTCAGGGTGCCCTCGTTCATCCTGTCCACGCGCGCGGCTAACTCGTCCAGTACCCGGCGCTGCTCCGGGCTGTAGCCGGCCATCACCGCCGCCGCCTCGGCGTCGCTCATGCCTGACAAGGACAGGCGTTCCTCCTCGGTGCCATCGAAGGCCTCGGCGCTGTTCCAGCGGTCTTGGTCAATGAGGGCCTGGCCCAGCGCCTTCTGCACCGGGCCGGTGGCCATGCCCCGGGCCTGGGCGCGCTGCAGCTGGCGGCGTAGATCTTCCACCGTCTTGCCAGCGGCATCGCGGTGGGCCTGCAACTGCTGGGAGCCGGGGTTGCGCTCGGCCATGACGCGGTTGGCCTCGGGCGCGTGCCTGGCGTGCAGAAA
Organism: Delftia sp. PX-1; assembly: GCF_055797465.1. NCBI lineage: Bacteria > Pseudomonadati > Pseudomonadota > Betaproteobacteria > Burkholderiales > Comamonadaceae > Delftia > Delftia sp. PX-1. The sequence goes on along the minus strand of NZ_CP184763.1, from coordinate 3,520,675 downwards.
GCGCTCCAGCTCCTCGATGGCCACCTTGGCCTCATTCATGCGCTTGAGCAGTGGTCGCACCTCATCGCGCAAGAAGTTGCCGGCGCGCTTGGCCACGCGCTTGTGGTACAGCTCCTCGCCCCGGTAGGCGTCGTTCGTCTCGGTGACGGTACCGTTCAGGGCCTTGATGTGTTCCTGGATGCGCTTGAGATCGATGAACTTGTCCTGCCAGGAATACAGGAAGTCATCCACCGAGCGGTAGCCGGTGAGGTCCGCCACCTTGTCCTGCAGACGGCCCAGCCTGCCCTTGGAGGGTTCCGGCGTGGCCGCGCCGGCAGCGGGGCGGCGGCTGTAGAAAACGCGCAGCTTGGGGCTGGGGTCGCCTAGAACTTGTGCGTGCCGCTCAGCAAACCTTCCCAGTACAGCGCCTCGTCCCCGTCGATTGCCTTCACCCGCGCTGCCCTCTCCGCGTAGAAGGGCACGCCAGACAGCCGCTCGCGCAACTGTTCGCCAGCCAGCTTCCGCTTCTGCCGGTCCGCTTCCAGCCACTGCACGTCTTGCTCGGATGGATTGTCCAACCAAGCCAGCCAGTTGCTGTCTTGATAGTTGCTTCCCGGAATTGGAAAGTCGGAACGATCCACTGTCTGCGTCATATTCAATCTGGTTGGAGGTTGGGAACGCATTATCCGTGGCAGCCACGCTCGCCGCAATCATGCGCTCCACATTGCCGACGTCATCCCCGTAGATCCAGCGCAGGCCCGGCACTCCGTGACCACCGCGCACCTGGTCAGGGTGTGGCGCCAGGTGGCGCGTGGTGCCGAACTTCAAGGCGCTGGACAGCATCTGCTCCAGCCGGCGACGCAGCGCGGTCTTGCTCAGCCCGTGAGGATCGCCGATGAAGATGCTGTTGGTGTTGTGCGCGAAGGTAGAAGCGATGCTGTATGCCATGGCGCCCGAGTCCCCCCGGGACAACTTCGAGACGTCCAGCCACACGTCCGTGGTGGGAGGCACATCCTCCGGGTTCTCGCCAGGCCGGCCGGCCACGGCCTCCATGCCCTCCGCCGTGTAGAGCATGTCGTAGACCTGCTCTCCGTAGGGATTGGGCTGGCGCACGGACAGCGTGGCCTTCTTGCCGTCGGGCATCTTCAACGTGTATTCCTGCCGACCGGCAATGCTCACCGGCCTGCTCACCTCGATGTCCGGAGCGTGCTCCTTGGCGATGGCCTTCAGATCCGTTTGCTTCGACTTTGGCAAGGTGAACAAGTCGTCCAGCTGGGACAGCTCCTGCAGCGCCCGCCGGCCAGCGCCGCTGTCCAGGCTGTACTTGGGCCGTGCCGACACCGCCGATGCAGCGGCCGCCGCACCACGCTCCACCCAGCGGCGCGCAGGCAGGATGAAGTCGCGGATGATCTCCGCGTCCGTCATGGCCAGGTCGCGCAGCGCGGGCACATGGGTGCGCAGCCAGGCGCGGATGGCGGCGACGGCGCGGCGGACAAAGCCGAGCTGCGGCTGTGTCTCGGCCATCTCGGCCAGCACCTCCTCGGCCGCGTAGCGCCGGCCCACCAGGTCGTCCAGCTCGCCATACTCCTGCAGTTTGGCGCGCACCTCGCGGGGGCGGGCCACGATGAGCTGGTCCAGCACCGCATCCAGCTTCTCGCCGAAGGCGCCGCGCAGGCCGTGGTGGCCCAGCGCCTCGTGGTACAGCACGCGAGCCGCTTCCTCCGGCGTGGCCAGCTGGCTCGCAACCAGGTAGACCTCGCCATCGAAGTAGAAGCCCTTGGGCACGCCCTCCGCGCCCTCGGCCGCCTGCAGTCGCTCCGTGTCGCGCGCCTCCTGGGGCACGTGCGGATCCTGCAGGTCGAACACCACGTTGATGCGCGGCGCATTGGCCCAGGCCTGGCGCACTTCGTCCACGACCTTCTGCACGCGCGCCATGGGCGCCTGGGGCGCACGGCGCGCGCCCGCCGGCACCGAGCCACCAGCGATGCGCAGCAGTTCCTGGGCCAGGTCGGCCGTCATGGTGGGCGCCACGGAACTCTCCGCGCGCTTGAACGGCACGCCCGCCGGCTGCTGAGCCCCTTCCTCAAAGCGGGACAGCTCGCTGCGCGTGACGGACAGATCATCCTCGGGATACCAATAGATGTTCACCTTGTGGGCCTGGCTGCCGGTTTTTCCTCCGCCCACATGCGCAAACCCGCGATAGCCCATGTCCTCCAAGTTGTAGCGAATGCCGTCGAACCGCTCCTGCAGCTCGTCCGCACTCACGCCTTCGTAGCGAGACTCGGCGCGCGCCTCGTCGAACAGCTGGGCCAGCGTGGTGATGCGCTCGCCCGTCTCCGTGTTCTCATCGCGGGCCAGGCCGTCCAGAACGCGCTTGGCCATGGACTGCACTTCTGGCTCCATCGGAGCATCCATGTCATACAGGCGGACAGGGGAGTGCTCGGCAATCTCATACAGCGTGGGCTCGCCGCCCTGCCCTTTGCGGGTGTAGCCGGCGGCGATGTCGGCGGCGTCTGTGGTGTAGAAGCCCTGGCCGTAAATGTTGAGGACGTTGCCGCGGTAGACGCCATCATTCGTGGGGCCGCCTGCGGGCAGCGGACGGCTGGTGCCATGCAGGCGCACGCCCGTACCGCGCGTGTCACGCAGCTTGGGCCGCTGGCTCGCTGCAGGTGCTGCAGCAGTGTCTGGCCGCGCTGGCTCAGCGGCATCCGGTTTGTCGAAAACTCCCTGCTGGCCGCTCAACGCATCCTTCGCGTCTTGGCCCAGCTGGAAGTGCTCGGCGCTGGCCGCCTGGCGCTCGGCCACCTCCTTGCGCTCGCGTTCTGCCCGTGCCTGGGCTTCGGCCTTGGCATCGTCACGCGCACGGCGCTGCTCGGCCTCCTGCTGCTGGGCCTGCTGGGCTTGGACTTCCTCGGGGGTGTAGCTGGAAAGCTCCAGCTCGGGCGCTACGGCGCCGCCGGCGGCGTCGGCTTCTTGCCTTGTGCGGCTTGCGCGATCTCCAGCAACTGCTCGCCCTGCTCCGTCTGGCTCTTGTCGCCGTGTTTCTGGCCCTGCTGCATGAGCACGCTCCCCAGCAGCATCGCTGCCAGGGGGTTCTCGGCTGCCTTGCGGGGCTGGGGCTTGCTGGGAGTCGGTGCTTGTGTCATTGGTCTGTGGTCGCTGTGGGACGGGTTGGCCGCTCAGGGCGGCAAGGATTGCGGCAGGACCAACCTGCTCGCCGAACATATCACCGCTGGCCGAGGTCGCCAACGCTGCGGCCATGTATGCGCGCAGGGACTCCACCAGGCGGTCGCGGCCTACGGGCCGGGTCAGGTAGTGGCCGCTGTAGAGCAGGCGCAGCATGCCCACGGTCAGGGCATCGGGCACGTCGCCCGTCAGCATGTCTACCTGCTGGACGGCATCGTGCAGGGCCGCGCGCTCGCGCCGGGCCTTCTGCACCAGGCGGATGGCCTGCAGCAGGTTCTCGGTCACGTCCACCTCGGCATTGATGGCGCCGCGCTCGGCCGCCAGGCGCAGGTTGGCCCACTCGCCGGCCACGGCCTTGAGGGATTCGCCAATCGCGCGTATATCGTTGTCCGTGCTGCCGAACAGCGATTCCACCAGGTCGCCGTCGCCGTAGGCCTTGTGCACCAGCGCCGCCTGCAGGCGGGTGACGCCGGCCGGCGAGAGCGCGCCGTTGGCGTCCATCATGCCGGCCACGTCCTGGCCATGCTCCTGCAGCTTGCCGATGAAGGCGCGGGCAAAGTCCCGGTTCGCAGCACTGTCCAGGGCGCCGCTGTCGAACACCTCCAGCACGCCGCCGTCCACCAGGGGCGCGTCCGTGGCGGCTTGCTCCGTGGCGGATAGGCCCAGGGCCTGGCTCTGGCTCTTGGCGCCCATGTTGACCTGGTTGTCCTTCTCGGAATACAGGCGCACTAGCACAGGGGCCTGCATGCCCTCGATGACAGCGGGATCAATGCCGTGCATGTCGCTGTCGGCAGCCAGCTCCTGCCGGTAGGCGTCGGCCGTGCCGCGCTCGTAGGCAGCGCGCAGGCCCGCCGTGCGGCCGTTGTTCAGGGCCTTCACGGTGCCCGGGTGCCCTGCGTCGAACAGCGGATTGACGGCGCCGTCCGCAAAGTTGGACGGCTGCACGTCGGCTGCCTCCATCACCGCATACCGGAACGGCACGCGCTGGCCGTCGCTCATCACGGCCACGTCGGCACGGCCCAGCGCCTGCGCGGCCGTGCCCTGGTCGCCTACGGCGAACACCATGGGCGCGCCAGACTCGGGGCTGCGCGAGACGCCCAGCCGCAGGTAGTCGGGGTTCTGGGCCATGCCCTGCATCTGCACCACGCTGGCAGGCCGGCTGCGGTCGCGGTTCTGGATCTCCTGCACGGGCGTGCCGGCGGCGCCCGTGCCCTCGGGGTTCGTGCCAGCGCGGCGCGTCTTCACGGCGGCCCATTCGTGCTGCAGCTGGTCCCACATGGGGGTGCCCCGGCGCAGGGTGGCCACCTTCTCGCCGCGCTCGTGCACGAACTGCGGCCAGGTCTTGGACCGCACTGCACCAGGATCAAACGCCGGGGCCTGTTCGGCCGCAGCAGCTTCGGCGGCAACGGCCTGGGGCTCATCGCCCAGGGCTTCCAGCTCGGCCTCGCGCGCAGCATCCTGCTCCAGGCGCTGGGCCAACGCTGCACGCTCCTCCTGCTGCACAGGGTTCAGGCCCGTGGTGCTGTCGATCACCTCCAGCTCGGCCAGGCGCGTGGCAGCCGTGGTGCTGTCCATGGATTCGGGCGTGCCATCGGGCTGCTGCACGCGCTGCTGCTCGGCCTGCTGCTCCGTCTGTGCCGGTGCCGGTGCCGGGGCAGGCGCAGCTGCAGCGCCGTCGCCTTGGCCAGCGTCTGCGGTCGTGGCCACGTCCGTGACCGTGGTGCCTTCGGCATCCTTGTAGGTCACGTCGATGACCGTGTTGCGCCCGCCAGCATCCGCCTGGCCGCCCCTACGATCCTTCACGCCGGCAACCACGCCACGGGCAGCACCTGGTGCAGATCCGCCCAGCGCGCCCAGCACGAAGTTGGCGGCCGAGTCCTCGCCGATTTCCTTGCCGTGGGCCACGCTCTTGGTGCCCAGGTCCGAGGCCACGCCTTCCGTCAGCTCCTGCGTGCCCTCCTCCAGCGCCGAGATGCCCGCACCTGCCGCCGTCTTGCCCAGCACCGAGCGGCCGGCCACGCGGGCCAGCAGCGGGTCGAGCCCGCCCGTCACCAGCTTGCCGGTGAAGCGGTCGCCGAACGTGGCCAACGCGCCCTGCAGCAGCGCCGAGGCGTCCTCGGCCTTGGCGCTGGTGATGCGCCGCGCCTCGTCGGGCGCTGCACCAGCATCGATCATGCGGCGGTACAGCGGGCTGGTGTCCAGCAGCTGCTCGTGCGACTGCTTGGCGATGAACTCCCGCGCGTTCTCCACGCCCTCGCCCGCTGCCATGGCGCCGCCCACCGCGCCGGCTGCGCCCGGGCTGCGCGTGGCCAGCGCCGTGGCCACCACCGGGAACATCGAACCGAACACGTCTGCGCCCTGCATCAGGAAGCCGCGCACGGACGGGTCCTTGCCGAAGTCGATCTCGCCCTTGAGCAGGTTGCCCGTGATCTGGGAATTGGCCACCGCGTCCTGCGTGGCCTGGCTGGTCGTGTCGTTGATGGCCTTCTGCGCATCGCGGCCGGCGCGGGCCAGCGTCTCGGCGCCCGGCAGGCGCACGCCCACGGCCGCGCGCTCGGCCTGCAGCTCGCGGCGGTCGCGCTGCTGCTGCGTCATCGGGCCGTTGATGGCGTCGTCTGTGTCAATGCCTGGGATGAAGGCACCGCCGGGCATGACTGTGGCGGGGTCGCCGCCGGCGCCGCTGCGCACCGTAGCGCGAATGCCCGACTGCGCAGCCTCGGGCACGGCAGCCACGCCAGAGAGAGCGGCGCCGCCCGCGCGCTTGAACACGTCGGTGATGGCATCGGCCACATAGCCGCCAATCCCCTGTGGCTTGGGCTTTGGCACATTGATGGAGATACCGCCCAGCTCGAACAGGTCAACGTCGCCGGTCGGGGCCTGGGTTGCCGTCTTCCCTGTGGGATCGATACCGGCAATCTCGAACAGGTCAACGCCGCCATCGGCGGCGCTTTGGGTGGTCTGGGGCATGCATTACCTCGCGGATGGAACCCGCTGAGGCTGTCAGGCTTGGTACGGCGAACCACATAGCCTTTTTATTGCGATAAAAATTTGTACAGCCAACACAAATTAACGTACACCAAGACAGTGCGCCCAACCTACCCGCAACATCGTTATTTAGCTAATCAATTATTGGAAGCACACCAACCATAATGATTAAAATTCCATGAAAAATGTCACATCCGAGGACATATGCCGTATGATGACAAATAGCTTCGACATCAATCATCAGTCTCCTCTAGCATGTATAAATTGTTCGTCACCCTGGGTATTCTTGCTGCAACAAATTCGTTCGCCCAAGATAATAACTTCCAATATTTTAAGCATGAGACGATGGAGTCCGCGCTGAAAGCAGAGGGACTAGATCTCTATGCAACAAAAAGCAATAACAACATAATACAAGAATCCAGCAAAAGGCTGGATGAAATTAAAAAAGAACTAGGCGACGATTTCGGTGGATCTTGGATTGAATATGACACCAATAACCAAGCAACGTTAGTTATTGGAATCGCTGGCAATCGAATATTAGCTCAACCCAAGAAGTACAATATTAATTCCAATGAAAGAATAGCATTTAGACCCGTCACCTATGGACTAGATTATCTCGTTTCGATACAAAAAAAGTTAGCAGATACCTTTAGAGACATAACACAGGGAAATGAGCAAGTTCTCTTAAGCATTGGCATCGATGAGCAAAACAACAGAATACTTGCCAGAGGACGAAAATCCAACTTTCCTTACATCATTGAAATCCTCCAACGTACAGGTTTTGACACAGGGATTATTTTCCTCGAAGAGCAAGATGGCCCCATTACACTCATGGGAACCATTTACGGGGGAACGAAAATAGGCTCCACCAATAACTCCACACAAAGCATGTACCTCTGCACCACAGGCTTCAACGTAATTATAGATAATATATACCCAGGCTCAATTACTGCTGCACATTGCTACAATTACGATAAGGCTCGGAATTTCGTGCACTTTAATTTAGGCAGCAGCCCTACTGGTTCTATCAAAGGCCCTTTAATTGGAGAGTACTTCGCGGACGGATGGCCAGATGCAATGGATGCTGCAATTTTTGGGAACACGAACTTCGTACATACCTTGCAACGACAAGTCATAACCACAGGCACAAATGTGGCGAATGTCAAGCCATTGGCAACCGCCTCAGCCGCCTCTGTCGTTTGTACTTCCGGAGGAAGCAATGGATGGCGCTGCGGTACAATAAGCAGAATAAATAGTATTCATCAAATCAATTCACGCGACTTCTACTTCAATGAATTCTCTGCATGCGGCGGACCCGGTGATTCAGGTGGACCAGTCGTTTCTCAGCAATTTAATGCGCTTGGCATTTATGTAGGTGCTGTTGGGAACAATAATCAAAATGGCACGTGCGGCCCAGTTTTTGGAGGCGGTTCAGCTGCGAAATCGGTTTATCAACCTCTAGGACCTTATCTGACCAAGTACAACAACGTACAAATCATGGCCAATTAGCCAATTTAGACTAGGCAAGCGTCAATAGCTTGCCTAGCTGATGGGCGATTTCTCACTACTGCACTTTGACTAATCCATTAACACGCAGTCGTTCAAGCACCTCGCCCTCAGTCATACCGTACTTTTTGGCAGTGGCGGCAATAGCCTCCGGCGACATGGCGCCCTGCACGGCCGAGGCGCGGCCGACTTTCTCGCGTCGCGTGCGTTTCACGTCAGCCGCATTGAACTTCACCAGCCCCTCGTCCACGTCCCGGATACTCGGGTTGTCGGCCATGAACTCCTGGAAGCGCCGCTCCTTGTCCATATCGCGCTTCACGGTGTCCTTCTCTCCCGCATATCGGGCGGGGATAGTTTCCCCAAATGCCTTCTGCACCTTCACAGGGTCATAGTCGTACTTGGCCTTAGCGTTGTCCGCGCCCGGTGTCTGCAGGATGCCGGCGCGCACCGCCCGGATCTGGGTGTCCGAAATGCTGGGGTTTGACTCGCGCGCCATGGCCTCGCGTACATCCCGCAGTTCGCGCTTGTCGTTCAGCCGCTCGCGGCGATCCTCCATGGCAATGCCGTGGGTTGCCGCAGCGCGGGCATCGGCCCCGGCTGCGCGGCGGTCGGCGTTGTCGGCGCGTCGTTCGCTACGGAGCTTCAAATTGTTGGTGAACTGGTCCTGGCTGATCTGGTATGCGAATTTGTAGTCAGCACTCTTGAGCAACCCAGTGCGAAGTTCATCAATGGAACCCATGGTCATTGGCGGCAGTTCACTGCCGTCCGGCCGCACGCGCTGCGCCACGACCTTGCCATCCTTGCCAAGCTCCACCCCGGTGAGCTTGTCCCCTGTGGGCAGAAACTTGTTGTAGTAGTCCACAACGCCCGAGGCGTCGCCGGCATCCAGACGGGCAATGGTCTTGGTAATGGCTGCCTCACGTTCCTTGCTTTCCGTCTGCAGCTTGATGTTGGCCATGGCGTAGTGCTCTTTCATGGCGCTCTCTGCCTCTTTGGCAAAGCCGGCGCCGGAGTAGCGCGCGATTTTTTGCTGCATGTTGGCCAGATAGTCATCGGCCGTGGCGGCACGTTCTTTCCCATCCTCACCACGCAGGGAATCCTTGAACGACTGTCCGATTTCCTTGTTCAGCGCCTCGATGCCATCCTCTCTGGCCCACTGCTTTTCCTCGCGGGCCTGGCGCTTTTCAGCGTGCTGGCCCTGGCGGAACTGCTGACGCATCTGCAGGCCGCGCTCGGGGTCCGTGCGGCCGATCACGTCGGCCATGGCCAGCATGCGCGCGCTGTCCTGCTGCTCGCGGCTCATCGACCCCGCCGAGCGCTCGCCCATGAAGTCGGTCACGCCCTGCATGGCGATGGTCTTGGTGTCGCCCGCATCGTTGCGCGCGACATAGGCCTTCTGGGCGTCGTCATAGTCGATCTTGTAGCCGTTGGCGGCCAGGCCTTCCAGCTCCTTGCCCTGGTCGGCGGTGTAGCCCGTGGACTCCACGGCCGTGGCACTGGCAATGCCTTTCAGCGCCTCTTTCTGCGCGGCCTGGTCGCGCGCATCGTTCATTTGCTGACCGGCGCGGTACGCATCGAATATGCCCCGGGTGAATTGCTGCCCCTGTGCCAGGCCCGCAGCGAAGCCATTTCCCAAATTCATTGTTCGCACTCCTTCAATTCGCTGTCCAACTCCTGCACCCGGCGCGCCAGTTCGGCGCGAATGGTCTGCAGATTCACTCGGTACTGCCCCACCTTGTCGGGGTGCAGCTGCTTGAGATAGGCGGCCTTGCCGTCGTCCCACCATGCGCTGCAGTGCAGGCACTCGGGCGCGCTGATGGCGCGGAAGGTGTCGTAGACGACATTGCGCGGGGCGCCCACCTCCTGCAAGAACTGGAACACCTGGTCATGGCTCCAGTGCAGCAGCGGCAGCAATACCTCGTAGGTATCGCCTGGGCCGCGCGCCGGCACCTGGCCGGTGTCGGCCAGCTTGGTGCCGCGAATTACCACCTCGATGCCATCGGCCAGCATGCGCTGGTGCATGGGCTGCATCAGGTTGGCCACGCAGCAGTCCATGCGGCCCACCAGCGGCGTGTCGCTCATGCCGTAGGCGCGGCCGATCCAGCTCGATTGCGCCGTGGTCACGTCGCTCGGGATGCCATGGGCTGCTTTCCAGGCGAGCACGTCCGTCTGCACGGTGCGCAGATCTGGAATCCACGCGCGCACCTGGTCCACGACCGCGCGTGTTTCCGGGATGGTGTCGCCCGTGGAAAGCCAGTAGACCGGCAGGCCCTGCTCCACCAGAGGACGCAGCAGATACAGGCATGCCAGCGAGTCTTTGCCCCCACTGAAATGCAATGCAGCGCGCCGGCCGGCAATCGCCTGGCCCACGCTGTCGGCAATGTCTGCGGCCCGCATCAGAAGAACATGGCCGCAGCAGACAAGCCCGCGCCCACGATGGCACCCGTCCCGGCCCCCTGGGTGGCCTGCGACTGTTGGTAGGCCTGGGACTGCTGGCCCCACATGTTGGCCGCGCTGTTGCCGGCGCTCCCCGCCATGCCCGCCGCCTGCCCGTAGCCGGAGTTCAGGCCGGCCAGGCCGGTGTTGGCGATGTTCTGGCCCGAGGCGCCGTAGCCGGCCGTGGCCGCCGTCGTCTGCATGCCCATGGCAGGATAGCCGGCCAAGGCATTCGAGGCCCGGTCCGTCAGCGCCCGCCCTTCCGCGCGTGCGGCGGTTCGGGCCGAGTTCTTGCCTGTCGCTGTGGCCAGCGCTTCACCGGCGGCCAGCGCATTGGACGCGGCACCATACTTTCCATCAGCGGGGTTGATGCCCATGCGGGCCATCTCTGCGCCCTGCGTGCGCTTGGCGCTTTCGTAGGCGTTGGAGACATCGGCAGCCGCCTGGCCGGCCAGTTCCTCGCGCTTGGCCTCAGTGTCGAAGGTGCGCGCATCCTCGACCATCTTGTCCTGCAGGCCCGTCAGCTGGTCACGGCGGCCCAGCGCATACTCGCGGTCGGCCTGAGACTGCTCCCAGGCCGTGCGCGAGGTGTCGAGCGCGAACTGCGTTTGCTCCTTCTGCAACGGCGCCATGTCGTTCGCGTTGCCGATGATCTGCTGGATCATGTCGTCCTGGATGCCCAGGTTTTTCACCTGGGCTTCGACCAGACGCGGATCCGGGGCGGGCGTGCTGCTGCCCTTGCCGCCCTCCATGGTCATCGAGCCGCCTGGGCGCGGAGAGAACGCGCGCTCGGGCAGAAAATCAAATTCAGTCGTGTGCCAGCGCATGCCTGCACTCCTTTTTCCACATCACAAAAATCAGCACATCCCCGCCATCCGGGGCTGCGCCACGTAGTCGGGCCTCTTCACGAAACCCCAGGTGCTCGTTGAAGCGGCGCGCAAGGGTGTTGCTCTCATTCACGTAGCCGCTCACGCGCTCCACGCCGCACACCAGAAACGGATAGGCAAAGCAGGCGCGCAGGTAGTCGCGCACGAGCCAGCGCGCGCCGGACTCTGCCGCGACGTGCATCCAGAGGTTGCGGCCGTTGAACCCTTCGTAGAGCACGCCAGCCACCAGCTGGCCGTCACGGCGCAGGCCGATGGCGCGCATGTCCTGGGAGCGGGCCAAGCCCGGCACCAGGCCCTGCATGAAGGGCAGCACCGCGTCGAGGTCATATTCGAGGGAATGGGGCATGCCGAGCACAGTGGCAGGCTTGGCACGCATCAGACCGGCGGCGTGGGCCAGACAATGGCCACGGGGTCCAACTGGTCGGTGATGTCGCGAAGGGCCTGCCGGTAGGCAAGCCAGGGCGCCGGCATGGGCTCGCCCGTCTCCTGGGCGCGCAGCGTCACCCAGTCACAGGCGGCCAGCCGCCTGTCGCGCTCTGCACGCACTGCGGACCAGGCCTGGTCAAGGTCAAGGGTCCAGCTCCGGCTGGCCACGTCGAAGCGATGGAACGCGCTGGGCGCCGCCGGCACAGCCATCAGGCCCCCGTCCCAATAGAAGGCATTCGGGTCGGGCACGGGATGCGGCACACGGCGAAAGCTGCTGTTCGCCCCTGGCAGATCCTTGAGGTGGCGAAACGGCGCGCTGCCCGAGCGCAGGATGCGGCCGGTGCCATCGATCTGTATAAAGTGGATCATCGGCGGCCTCCCGTGGCAACGATGTTGGAAAGGAAGACCGTGACCGTCTCGCCGGGCCCGGCCGTGGCCACTAGGCGGTACTGCGTCCAGCCTGCGGGCGGGTTGGCGTCGAAACAGCTGTTATGGGCCGAGGTCCGGTAGCCGTTGGGCATCGACGTGCCCGTGTACTGCAGGCCGATTCCGCCCCGGTACAGCGTCAGGCTCAGGCTGCCATTGCTGTTCACTGGCATGGCGTTGACCAGGGCGATGACCACGACGCCGGAGCCACCGTCTGCGTTGTTCACCCATGCAGAGCACAGCTCCACAGACTGCCCGCCTGACAACGTGACCTGGCCGCCCGAGCCGCTGGCCATGGACGTGACCGAGCCGCCCGCGATCTGCAGCGTGCCCACGGCCGCCTGCCCGATATAGGCCGTACCAATGGCCGCCGTGTCCATGAACACGCCGATGTTGTTGGACGTGATGCGCTGCAGCCGGTTGATGAAGTCGCTGGTGTTCATCGTTGTGCCGTCCGGGAACGCCACGGTGTCGCCGATGCGGGCCTTGTCCTTGGTGGCCAGTGGCCCCAGGCCATTGACCTGGGCGGCCTTGAGATTGCGCAGCCATTGCGCATCGAGGCCGTTGGCGTCCAGGATGACGTTGCCGTAGTTGTCGCGCACGGTAAGGCCGCGCGTATCCACCTTGCGCGCCGCCACCGTGCCGTCCACCAGCAGGTCGCCGTTGAGCACGGCGGCCGGGATCAGCCAGGCCGTTCCCATCCAGTGGCGCGTCTGCGTGAAGCCGGCGCCGTTGCTGATGGTCACGGCATCGCCCACGACCAGGTGGTTGGTGTTGGGCGCGCTGCCGCTGTTGCCCAGGGCCTGCCAGACGGCCTGGCGCGCGGTGGCATCGCTCCAGAAGCTGCCGCTGGCGGACAGCAGCACCGAGCCGCGCAGGCCGTCCACGAGCTTCTTGCCCAGGCCGTCGATGCGCATGTTTCCCTTGAGGTAGACGTTGCGCTGCAGGTAGATGCCATCGCCATCGACGCCGAACACCACGTCCTCGGGCCGCGGAGTGCGCATCTGGCCGGCGTTGTAGCTGGGGGAGACGATGGCGAACTTGTCCGCCATGATGATGAATGCGCTGGAAGTCTTGCCGTTGACCTCCTCGGCCGCGATGCCGTAGCCGGCAAGGGCCCCGCCCGCTTGCACTTTAAGCGTGTACTGCGCGCGCAGCCCCTCGCTGTAGCCGGCCAGCACCGTCATCTCCTGCTCCAGCATGGCGCGGCCCGGCTTGCCGTCCTGGTAGTAGTTGCCCAGGGAGGCCTGCAGCTGCAGCACGTTGGTGGCCATGGCCCGCTGGCCGTCCGCGAACGCCGCCTGTGTGGCGCGCAGGCCTGCGCTCGCGTTGCGCAGGCTGGCAGTGACCTCGCGCACGGCCATGGCCAGGCTGCGCTCGTTGGTCTGCACCACGGTCTGCAGCTCGCGCACCTCGGCGCCGCGCTTGGCCGCCTCGTCGGCGATGGAGCGCAGCAGCTCGTCGCGGATCTCCTGCGCCAGGTGGTCGAAGCGGCTGGGGTCGTCCAGGGTCTTGGCCAGGCTCTTGAACAGGCGCGACTCGATGATCTCCTTGGCAAAGCGGTCCACCGCCACGATGGCGGACAGGCCGCCGCCCAGGTCGATGACCGTTTCGCCCTCGCCGGGCGTCTTGTCGGTGGCCAGCAGCTGGGTGACGCCCTGCACCGAGCCCTGCAGGGCCATCAGCTCGCGCAGGGTGACGCCGCGCTCGAACTCGTTGCCCCGGGCGCCGGAGCGCACTTCCAGGTGCTCGGTCACGGCCTGCATCCAGTTGGACAGGGCCTTGTCCTGGACGTTGACCCTGGCCAGGGCCGGCAGGCGGGCAGCGCCCGTGTCGATCTTCTTGCGGTTGGTCATACGCTGCGCAGCTCCTCTGTGGTCGAGCACAGCACCACGCTGGTGACGCGGGCCGCGCCCTCGATCTCCACCTGGTGCTCCAGCCAGCGCCCGGGCGGCAGGCGCTGCGGCTGCAGGTCGGTGAACTGGGCCGTGTGCTGCAGCTGGCCGTCGCCCCACAGGCGCAGGGTGATCGGGTGCTGGGCGTCCTGCAGGCCGTAGACCTTGGCCCAGGCCAGCGGCAGCTGCTGGCCCTGGGTGGCCAGGCCTGTGCGCCAGCGCGCCGTGCGCAGGGCATCGCCCGTGAAGCATTCCAGGATGTCCTGGCCGCGCGCCACGTACATGAGGTCGTTGAAGCGGTCCACCCAAACCGCCGTCACACCCGCGCTGCCCAGGTCGGTATGGCCGAGCTTGGCCCCGTCCTGCGCGCTGAACGCCAGGCAGCCGCCGCCCGCGCCGGCGTAGAACAGGTAGTAGACGCCCTCGTGCTCGGCCGCGAACATGCTGGAGGGCTGCATGCGTTGCCAGTCCTGGCGCGCGATCAGCTGCCGCGTGACGACCTGCACGCCGCCCGGGCTGGCCAGGCACAGGCCATCGGGCGAGGCATAGAGCACGCCGCCCTGCACGGGCACGATGGAGCGGCGCGCGCTGCAGGACTGGTTGCTGTCCAGCTTGATGGCCGACATCTGCGCCGAGTGCGCGCCCGTCACGAAGTACGGATTGCCGGCCGTGCCCACGAACAGGGTCTGGTCGAACACGGCCATGCCCACGATGGGCCATTCGGTCGTGACCTGGTAGTCCACGGGCCAGGCGTAGGGAATGTAGGGCTCGCAGAAGGCCACGGTGTTGTCGATGAAGCCGGCCATGATGCCGTTGGGCATGCCAGTGAGCCCGCGCAGGTAGGGGTTGGCGCCCACGCTGGGCTTGTTGTCGCCCTCGTACTGGCCATCCATGCGGTACGGCGGCGCGGCCCAGGTGAACTGGGGCTGCAGGCTGTCCAGCTCCTCGCCCTTCTTGTCATCGAGGAAGCTGGCCACGGAGATCTGCAGCTCCTGCACCAGCTGCCAGGCCGCCGCTGCGGCCGAGGCGTTGCTGCGGTAGATGCGCCACTTCACGACGTGGCGCGCGGCATGCTGCTCACCCGTCATGGCCTGGGGTCGCTGGATGGTCACGGTGTCGTTCTGGTCCACCTCCAGCATGTCGGAGATGGGCGATGGCTCTGACTCCTCACCCCAGTCGGTCACAAAGGCCACGACATAGAAGCGCGAGTCCACCACGCGCTCCACGGTCTTGCCGGCCAGGTCGGCCACGCCGCCCAGCTGGTCCAGCCAGGTGCCGATCACGGCCGTGTCGCCCGTGGCTGCGATGTACTGGCTGGCCAGCTGGGTCTGGATGCTGGACACCAGAGTGGCGCAGCGCTGCTGGATCTCCACCAAGCGCGCGTTGAAGCTGCTGGCCTGGGCCGAGGCATCCGACTTGCTGTCGGTGTAGGCATCCTGTGCCTTGAAGAAGTTTTCCAGCTTGAGCCGGTACTGCACCCAGTCGGGGTGCTCGATGGCGTTGTTGTCCGCGTCAAAGTGGTACTGGGCCACGCTGGGCTCGGTCGGCTTGGTGGGCGCCGTGCCCGCGCCGGCCCAGGACTTGGACAGGGCCAGGTCCGCGAATTCCTTGAGCAGCTTGTCCAGCTCGCTGCGCCAGTTCGTGCATTTGCTGCCGGGCGCCACCGAGCCCTCCACCAGGTCGGCCAGCTTGGCTGCCTGGTCGGCCGTGAGCACGGTTTCGCCAGAGCGCTCGCCGGCCGTGTCCGGAAACTCGTGCCGCTGCAGCGCCTCCACCAGCGCGGGCCTGCGGAAGGGATAGCTGTACGGCATGGCGGCCACCGGCACGGCCCAGCCGCTGGCCGTGCTGATGGCCCCGAGCCGCGTGGTGTCCATCTCGCAGGCCTTGGCGCGGGCGGCCGAGACCACGGCATAGAGATTCCCAGCCCAGGCGCCGGCCCCCACGGCGGTAGACAGGGACAGCCCGTAGTTGGATGTGGCGCCGGCATAGGCCTTGCCGTTGGCATCCCAGCGGATCGCCTCCTGGTGGCCCTCGTGCTGGATCACCGTGGCCAGCAGGTCGGCCCGCACCAGCTCGGCGAAGTCGCCATACAGCCAGGTCTTGGCCTCTTCGGTCGTGAACTCGTCCACCACCTGCAGCGTGACCGTGGGCTTGACCGGGCGCACCACGCCCAGCGGCCGGTCGTTGCCGCGCACGTCCAGCGCACGCGGCGCCGCGCTGCCGTCGTTGGTGGTCTGGTAGGTGCGCTCGGTGGCCTCGTCGTTGATCTGGCCCTTGACCAGGGACAGCTCCTGCGCCCAGGAGCGGATGGGCGCGGCCGGGTTCTGCACCACGGCTCCGCTGGCGTCTCGCGCAAAGCGGTGCAGCGTGCGGGTGCCGGCCAGGCATGCCGAGTGGCGCCGGTCGGTGGCCAGCGGCCAGAACTCGGAGCTGGGCAGGAAGAGATTGAAATGCTCCCGGGCGAAGTTCGCGCCCAGCGCGCGATCGGACACGCTGGGCGCCTCGCCCGGGAATGCGGACAGCTTGTAGGTGGTCATGCCCGCTACCCTGGCAGGCTTGGCACCAGCGCGGACAGGCCGCTACAGCACGACGGCCGCCGCCGCGATGAACAGCTCATCGAGCTGCTGCTGGCTCAGGCCCAGCGCCACGGCCACACGCGCGAGGAACGGGCTGCTGCGCTCCCAGGTCACGGTGTCGTTCAAAGCGACCTCGGCCAGCAGCTGCTCGTTGGGATCTTCGATGCCGGCCATGAAGGCCTGCACCTGCGGCCACAGACCCGCCTGGATCAGCGCCGCCTTGCCCTGGGCTCGGGTGATGGTAGAGGGCACGGGAACCGGCAGCGGGTCCGCAGGTGATGGTACGTTGCCGGCCGCACACCAGGCCAGGTAGGCCAGATAGTCGGGATTGCGGTTCGGAAACTCGGGCGTGTCGGTAATGGCGATGGTGGACGTAGTGCCATCCACATTTTTGCGAAACACCAGCTTTTCGTGGGAGAGTTGGTAGATCGGTGTTTTCATGAGATTTGGCCGCCCGTTGTCAAAGTTCCAGCGTTCACTCCAGGTACTGCGTTTGCTCCCGCACCGCCCGTGTTGATCGTTGAATTACTTCCGGCAAAGAACTTTGCTCCAGCCCCACCAAGAGTCCCAGTAACAGTCGTATTTGCCCAAGCCACCACCGAATTAGAAGTAGCATTAATGAAATAGCCACTGCAGGAGGCATTTAAAAATATAGTTCTCTGACCAGAGACATATATTCTTCCTGCATATGTAGGATTCAAGGCATAACTGAAAGATCCGCTAATCGTGATGTTTCCAACAAGAATATTAGCACCATTGGCAGAGTAAATTAAAACATATGAAGCCACTCCATTACCGCCAAAGGTGATGTCGTATATATCCAATAAACAATTGTGATCTGCCAATATCAAATATGTATTAATATTCCCTTGTGCAGTAACCAATGAAAGATTCTTAATAGTCACTCGGCAAGCTGCAATCGAAAATGCAGAGGTGCCTGTTACTGCCTCAACGTTCGTAACACCTTGTCCGGAGCCCTCAAAAATAAAATTTCCACCAAAGGCAGAGGATGCACCAACATAGACTCCAGAAAAATTACCTGGACCAATCTTGACTACGGTAGAAACGTTGGCCCTGTCATACAGATTGGCAGCATACACTGCTTGTGCAATGGTTCTGAACGCGCCTCCTGGACTATCTGTCAAGCCACTGTTCGCATCACTGCCATCTGAACGGACATAGAAAGTTAGTCCTGTATAAGCGTACTGCCTGACAGACAGACTTTGCCTAGCCGCCGCTGCTGTTGCCGCACCAGTTCCTCCACTGGAAATGGGTTGCACCCCAAAAGCGCTCTGCAGTCGCCATGGGCCGAATCCCAAAACGCCCATTTTCCGGCGCTCCATCACCGGACTTTCTTCCGTCAGTAGCCGGGTAATTTGATACTGGTAGTTAGGCGAGGTATGCGCCCTCGTTTCCACATAGCACCACATATCCGGACCCCACGGGCTGTTCTTGAAATTGAACCCGTCATAGATCCGGTTCTCATCAGGCAGAAGATTCAAGTCTGAGCCGGCAGGAAGCAAGACGGGCTTCGAGTTCAGCGCATCAGTGATGCCGTAGCCCGTGGTGGTGGTGGGCTTGCCGGTGAGGTTGGCGAACTGCTTGGCAGCGTCGAGCGCTGCCTGCAGCCCGGCCACGGTTTCCATGGCCTGCGTACCCGTGTGCGTGCCCCGGTCCCGCAGTTGCGCGTCGGTCGCGTTCTTGGTGGCACCCGTCGCCACGCCGTTGAGCTTTGCCGCTGCCTCGTCGCTGAAATCGTTGGCGCTCAGGCCCTTGCCTGGCACTTTGTCCACCTTGCCCTGCAGGTCCGACACCAAGGCCATGGGCTGGGCAAACGTGGGGTTCGGGTACTGGCCGGCCAGCACGCCACCGGCCGCGCCGGTCGGTGCACGCGGATTCGACATGCGCTCATCCGTGGTCTGCACCACCTCGCGCATACCCCCGGCCGTCATGCGCATCTCCAGCAGGTCGCCCGAGTTGTAGGCCCGGGGCGCCGTGCCTTCCTGGCCGCGCAGCACCGTCAGGCGGCACTCGCCGATCACCGAGTTGTCCACGGCGGTAACGCGCAGGATCTCGTAATCGGTTTCGAGCGATCCGCTGCGCTTGTAGGCCGTGAGCACGTACCAGCCGCCGGCGGGAGGATTCAGCAGCGTGCCGGCCGCGCCATCGGACACGCGCAGCACGCCGTAGTCCAGCTCGCTGGCCGGGGCACCTGTCTGCGGCGCCGCGCGCACGTCGGCGATGAACTGGGTTTGGAAGTTGTTCAGGAACAGCTGCGGCATTTCTATTTTTCCTTGATGGGCACGATCAGCTCCACCTCCTTGGTGCGGCCGTCGTTCGTCGTGGCGGCCACGCTGATCTGGTACTTCTGGCCGCTCAGGCCGCCCGCGTAGATCCAGACCTTCACGCGCTGGCCCACGAAGGCAAAGGACGGCGGCATGGGCATGGCCGGCTGCACCTTGAGCTGCACGGAAACAATCTCGTCGCCGGGCGGAAACCAGTCGGCGAACTCGATGTCGTAGTCCTGCGTGTCTGCAGGCTGCATGGGGGAAGTGCGGAACATGCTTTGCCCCTGGTCGGTAACGTAGAAGGTGGTCATTCCTGCGGGGACGAGGAAGGTGCGGGATTCGGGCGCCTGCTCATCGAAGGGCAGGCGCTTGTGGACGGCCGGATCGATGTCGATGAAGGCCACGCCCTGGGCCTGCAGCGGCGCGCGCACCAGGCGCTGCCCACGGGCCGTGATCGCAGCCTTGGCCTGGACCAGCGCAGCCAGGCGCGCCTCGACCCGCCCCTGCGTGACGACAAAGGCCTGGCCCTTGCCGTCCACAGGCGAACGCAGCCAGCGGCGCACGTAGATGCGGCCATCGGCTGTGCCACGGGCGGTGGGCGTGGATTGCACGGGGCCACGGCGCAGCAAACGCGCCTGGGGCTTGAAGTTGGCACGCGCGGTCGCGTCCACCCCAATGCGGGCCTGCACGTGCGCCGTGACCGTGGCGCTGGCCCGGGCCTGGGCTGCCACTCGCCCGCGCACGTGCGGCAGCGTGACCTTGACGACGGCGCGGCCCGTGGCTGCCAGCAGGCTGCGCACATGGACCCGGCCCAGCACGCCCTCGACGGCTGCGCGCGCCACGGAATCGGCCGAGAGCTTGGCATGCACGCGGCCCAGAGGGCCGGTCAGCGCAGCAGCTGGTGCCGAGTGGACCACCGCATAGGCGAGCACTCTCCCGCCGGCACGCACACGGGCATAGCCCTTGGCGTCCACGCGGATGCGCACCACGGGATCTGAGGCCCGCCCGTTCAGCGCGAAGCCATTGAGTGCTCCCCGGTTCATGGCTTACAGCAGCTGCAGCGTGAAGTCGCCTGTCAGGGCCTGGCTGTCCACCAGGAACACGTCGTTGATCTGCAGCGTGCGCGGGTTGGGCAGCGGCTCGGAATACATGAGCGTGGCCGTTCCATCGGTGGCCGAGTCACCTTCCATGATTCCGATGTGCGTGACCGTGACCTGGGCGCCCGTGACGGGCGGAAACTCCGCACGCACAGCGTTGTAGGTTGCGCCGTTGTTGGGCGCGGCAAAGGCGCCCGTGGGCACGCGCTGGTACCACGGTGCAGCCACCTCGGTGCCGGCAGTGAAAGCGTCGGTGGGGTCCGCCGTGAACAGGGCGAAGAAGGTGTTGCGGATGGCCGGGAAGGCCTGCTTGCGCAGCGTGGCGCTGATGATCGCGTTGGCGAGGGATGTGCTGAAACCAGCCATGACGGCTCCTATGGCTTCGAGCACTCCAGCGCCCCGATTGAAGATGCCCGCCAGGATGGCAGGCTTGGTTCACTTCTGGGCCACGGCCGTGGTGGCCGCAGCCTGGGCCTGAATGCCCAGCGCCTCGTTGTAGAGGGCACGGTGCGCCGCCGCGATGGTCGCGTTGCCGCCGAACTCGGCATCGATGGACCAGGCCCGGAACAGCACAAAGTGCCGCAGCGCGTCCATCCAGCGCTCAGGAACCGAGGGCGTCCCGTTCTCGTCGGCCAGGTCCACGGCCGCGACACCCACCATGGCGCGCACCTTGGTGCCGGCGGCCACGGGCGGATAGACCAGGAATTCCTGCGGCGTGCCCAGGTCGTGCATGTAGTGCTGGACCTCGCGGCCCGGAGAGCCCGAGCGCCAGGCGCCGGCCACGGCGTCCAGCACCCACAGGTCGGTCTTGGTGATGCGCCGCTGCGTGGCGTTGGCGTTGTTGGTGATGTCGATCAGGGTGAGCACGTCGGCCGGCAACTCCTGCCGCCAGCCGGCGGCCAGCACCAGGTCGCGCGGCTGGGCCATCTGGTCGGGCCGCTGCTCGGCAAAGGCACGCTGCGCGGCGTTGAACCAGTCCAGCAGGTCCTGCCGCGTCCAGCGGATGTGCCCTTTGTCCTGCAGGTCGCGCGCTGCATCGTCCAGCAGCTGGGCCACGGTCAAAGCCATGATGCCCTCCCCCGCGAGCCGCGGCTGGTGTTGGAGCGCCACACGTCGGCCGTGGCGTCATCCATGGCGCGCTGGAAGAACGCCAGGGCCACGCCCGCCTGGTCTGGCTTGTAGTAGTCCGTGCCCTCGGTGGCCAGCAGCTCGGCCTTGGCGCCCTCGCGGATGGCTTCATGGTAGAGCGAGCCCACCTCGTCGGGCACGCTGTTGCCGCGCAGGGACGGCATCAGCGAGGCGTAGACCTGCAGCCGGCCGGCACTGCCCGTGCGCACAGTGAATTCGCGCAGATTCGTCGTGACCAGGTAGAGCTTGCCGCGCAGCTCCTGCTGCCAGGGATCGGCCGGCAGATCGCGCGCCTTGGCCACCTCCAGCGGGCGCCCGGCCAGCGTGGCGCGCTCCAGGCGCAGCAGCTCGGCGCCCTGGGGCAGCTCGAAGGTGTATTCAGCGAAGGCCTCGCCGGTCACGTCCGTAGGCTCCAGCCACTCCTGCCAGGCGCGCGTGGCCTTGAGGAAGGTGCGCGCGGCGCGGTTCAGCGCCAGGTGGATGAGCGGGACCGGCGCCTTGGGGGCGGCCAGGACCAGCTCCGGCATCCAGTTCTCCCAGGAGGCCATGGTGCGATCAGCCGGTCACGTTGGAAGCGCGCGAAGCCTTGCGCACGCGGCCGGTGGGGGCCGAGTCGGATTCCTGGGGCATGCCCGTACCGCCGTCCAGGTCTTCGTCATCGTCCGGGCCCACGCCGGGCGAGAAGGTGCCGCGCGAGGATGGAGCCTTGCCGTCCTGGGCTGCGCGGCGGGCTTCGCGCTCGGCAGACAGGCGCAGGAATTTCTGCTCGGCCTCGAACTCCTCCTCGGTCTGGAAGTTGCGGGCCAGCAGGTGCTTGGCATCTGCCTCGTCCTCAACGTCGCAGGCCAGTGGCTTGCCATTGAAGACATAGGTGGCGCCCTTGAGGCGCACGATCAGGGTTCCGTCCTTGCGTGCGGGCAGCGAAGTGAACAGCTTCATGGTTGTGGTTCTCCGTGATTCAAAAAGCCCCGGCAGCGGACGCCACCGGGGGAAAGCCCCTTGCGGGGCACCCACACATTCGCGCGTTGTCAGGCGTTCGTGTAGATCAGGTCCAGGGCGAAGAGGCCTGCGGCCGTGCCCGCGCCTGTGACCTTGAGGACGATGCGGCGGTCTTCGTCCTTGGGCACCAGCTTGGCAAAGGCTGCGGGCACCAGGTGCACATAACCGCCGGCAGCGCCCGCGTCGTTGTCCGTCACCCAGGCGCCGCCGCCGTCGTCGGCCGCTGTGCTGATGTCGCCGGCTGCATCCGCCAGGCCAATGGAGGCCTTGAAGCCCGCGCCCAGGGCGGCAGGCACGCGGATGAACAGGGACACGGGCAGCGTGCCGGCGGGCAGGATGCCGATGACGCCACGGACGCCGACTGCGTGGTCGGCCACGGCCATGGGCTGGCCGAAGCGCGAGCGCACCAGCTCGGAGCCGCCGGGGGTGATGGGTGCCTGATGGCCTGCGGCCACGGCACTGAGTTGCTTGAAAGCCATGAATGACTCCTTTCGTTCGGTGGGGATCAGCGCGAAGCAGCGGCCGTGTCGATGCCGTAGACGCCGTGGTCCTGCTTCTCGCCCTCGATCTCGAAGACCGACTTCTTGACGCCGAAGATGGACGACGTGGTGATCACGACCTGGTTGCCGTTGTCGCGGGTTTCCTCATGCCAGCCGTAGCGCATGCCCGTGCCCGGCGAGCCAAACGCCATCACGCCGGCCTGCGCACCCATGAACAGCGCACGCGCCGTCTCCAGGTCGCCCGTGGCACCGTGGGTGTTGTGGCGAATCACGTTGCGGTGCGAGTGCAGCACCACGTTGCGGTACATGCCCAGCGCGCTCTTGAACAGCGGCGACTTGAAGCCCACAGCAGCGGCCGCGGCCTTTTGCAGTTCCAGCCAGCCGCCCGTGCCGGTTTCCTTGCGCAGGTCGTCTTCCTGGAAGGTGTGCATGACCATGACGAACACTTCCTCGCCATCGACCACGCAGGGCTGCATGACGGGGATGTTGGTGGCGCCGCCACCCTGGCTGTCCGCCCGAACGCGGGCACGGTCCACCACGGCCAGCGACATCTTGTCGGTGGCATCCAGGTTGGCCACCGCCGTGGCATCGCCGCCGAACAGGTGCTGGTTGGGCGTAGGCGCCGTCAGCGGGTTCTTGGCACGGCCCTGGTAGCCCAGCGGCAGGATGAAGTTGGCATTGATGCCGCGCGAGCCCGACAGGTAGGTGAAAGTCAGTTCGTCCTGGAAGCGGCCCCACCAGTTGGCCTGCTGCTGCTTGGCGCGCATGCGCAGATCGTGCAGCGTGCGCTTGCGCGACATGCGGCCGCCCGTGTTGACGCCGCCGCGCGCCTGGTCGATGTACAGCTCATCGGTGTAGAAACGCTGCCCTTCTTCCTTGCCCTCCAGCACATCGTCGCCCTCGACGGGCGCCATGCGCAGCTCGGCCAGCAGGTCATAGCTGACCAGGTCACCGGCTTCGGATTCCAGATCCGTCAGCAGTTGGATTGGCGTCTTGGCGCCCTGGCCCACGGCCGCGAAGCGCTTGCCGAAGTACGAGGCTTGAGAGACATCGAGAGCCAGGTCGCCGGAAAAGCGCTTGACCGCGCGGGGGCTGTTCACGCCCACCACTGTTTTGCCCATAGGAGTGCTCCTGTGTGGTAGCGAGCACTCCAGCGCCCCGGTTGAAAAATGGTTCAGCCCTCAAGATGGCAGGCTTGGTACGGGCCGCGAGGACGCCGCGATCTTGCGAACGCAGGTATCCGGCGCCGCCGCGATCACCATGCGTGCGGCCTGCCCCTTCTTGTATTCCAGCTGGATGCGCACACCGCCCACCTCCAGCACATCGCCCGTGCGCAGCTCCATGAAGATGCGGCGCATGTCGGGCGCCGATGCAGTTGTCTGTGCCATGGGCTCCTTCACAGCGAACGCAGGTACTGCGCGCGCTTGTCTTCAGACAGGCGGCCCAGCGCGCGCTCGTAGTCCAGGCCGGTGAGCTTGTCCAGCTCGGCGAACTCATCGCTCACGGGATCGGCATCGCCCGCGCCTCCGGGCACGTCGGCCAGGTTGGTGACCACGGCCGAGGCGTCAGGCTTGCGCTGCACATCCGCCGGCTTTTTGGTCGTGGCAATGCCATGCAGGGCCACCACGCGGCGGTGCCCCTCCTCCAGGAACCAGCGCATGGGCTTGTTCTCGTTGCCCGGCGCTGCTCCCAGCGCGCGCACCATGGCGTCCAGGTCCGCCTGCTTGGCCGCGTCCTTGCGGTAGTCCACGATGCCCAGCTCTGCGCTCTTGGCCGCTTCCTCGAAGAAGCCGTTGATGGTGGCAGTCCAGGCCTGGTGCGTGGACTGCTGCTGCATCTCGGCCGACACCGTGGCCCGCGTCTTGATGTCGCGCAGCTGGTCGCGCTCGTCCTGCAGGCGATCCAGCTCCGCGTCCAGCTCGGTCTGCTCCAGCTCGCCCTCGTTGAACTTGGCGCGCGCGGCTGCCACGGCGTCCTTGTTGGCCTTCACCTGGGCGTCGTAGTCGGCGGGCAGCTCTGCACGGTAGCCGGTGGCCTGCTGCGCAGTCTGCGGATTCGGTGCCGGTGCTTCGGTCGGCTGCGTGGCATCGGTGGGTTCTGCGGGCGCTGCAGCAGGAGCGGCTGCAGGCGCTGCAGCGGGCGCAGCGGTGGTTTCAGTGGGCTCGGTGGGCGTGCTGGGCTCGGGCTTGCCCTTGCCCGCGTCGGCGTCGTCACCCTCCTCTTCCTCTTCCACATCCAGGGGGCCGCGCCCCAGGGCAGCCAGCGCTGCAGCGTTGTCTTCCTCGGGATCGTAGTCGTTGTCGTCTGCTTCCATGGCCTCGCGCTCGGCGTCGGACAGCAGGCGCAGGTGGTCGTCGTTCAAGCTCATGTGTGCGTCCTTTCGTGGTTTGGATCACGGCAGGGTGGCAGGCTTGGTACGGGAGCGGCTCCACGCGGACGCATGGACACAGGCAGCGGCCCAGAAGCCGGAACTTGGTGTGAAGGAGGCGCCAAATCTTTGATGTTGCTTTAGAGCGACACGCAAAAGTTTGGTTACCAAAAGTTCGGAACCCAGAAACTTCTCATAGATCGTATGCGCAGCGCCAAGCTACGCGCCGTAACACACCGCTCCAGGGAACTCCTAGCATCGCGCTGTTTACCCACGAGAAGGTGTTGTATGAATAAATCCAGCGAATTTCGGACGTTCAAAGCCCTGGGCTGGGCCGCTCTGGGCCTGATTGCGGCCGGTCTGGCCGCTTGCGGTGGTGGAGGCGGTGACAGTTCGCCCCAACAGGGCACGCTTAAGCTCGCCATGACCGACGCACCGGCCTGCGGCTATGACCACGTGTATGTGACGGTCACCAAGATCCGTGTGCATCAAAGCGCCACGGCGGGTGCCAGCGATGCTGGCTGGAGCGAGTTGGCCATCGCTCCCCAGCGCATCGATTTGCTGAGTCTTACCAATGGAGTGCTGCAGGAACTGGGGTCGCTGCCGCTGCCCGCAGGCAACTATCAGCAGATCCGTCTGGTGCTGGCCGACAATCCTTCTAACCCCACGCCCGCCAAGCCGCTGGCCAATGCACTGGTGCTGTCTGGCTCAGGCGACGAGATTGCCCTGACCACTCCCAGTGGCCAGCAAAGCGGCTTCAAGCTCAAGGCCAACTTCGACGTGACGGGCGGCCAAGTGGCTGACATGGTGCTGGACTTCGACGCCTGCAAATCCATCGTCAAGGCCGGGAATTCGGGCAACTACAACCTCAAGCCTGTTGTCGCTGTAATCAAGCGCCTGACCACGCAAATCGTGGGCTATGTGGATCCGGCGCATGCTTCCAATGTTGTGGTTTCCACGCGCGACCCGGACAACAATTTGCGTGCTACCGTGCCTGAGGCGGCAACCGGCAAATTCGTGCTGGCCTATCTGCCGGAGAACACCAACTACACCGTGGTGGTCGCAGGTCGGGACCTGACCACTGCGGCCGTTACCTCGGTGCCCGTGTCGATCGCTGCTGGCACTACGACGCTTAATGGCCCAACAAGTCCCATCGTCATGGCCGCTTCCGCGTCCGCCTCGGTGGCGGGCACGGTAACCAACACTTCCAACACTGCCTTGACCGACGCTTCCGTGAATGCCCAGCAGGTTCTGAGCACGGGCCAGAAGCTGGATGTGGCCTGGACACTTGTTGATCCTGTCAACGCCACCTACAGTCAGTCCTTGCCGCTGGTCGCGCCTCGCAAGGCCACGTATGCGGCGAATGGTCCGCTGGTGTTCAATTCAGATGCTGCTGTTTCTGGGAAGTACAACATCTTTGGCAGTGCCGCCGGCTACACCGTGCAGAACACACCGCCGGCCGTGACCCTGACGACTGCCAATACCGTCACCACAAAGGATCTGGTCCTGGCGCCCTGAGGCGACCAAGAGGCCAAGTCAGCACGGACATCTCATATTGACTTGGCTGGCGAGATACCAGATAAAGACAACGAAAAAAGAGGAACAGCGATGAAACAACTTTTAGGAATTCTGGCGGTCGTCGGTACCTTGCTTAGCGGATGCGCGGTCTACACGCCTACCGGAGCGGTGGTGGTGGACCCAGGTGCTGGTGGTGCTCGTGGAGGCGGGAATTTCTGTCCACCAGGTCAAGCCAAGAAAGGCAATTGCTGAGAGTTTCAGCCTTCAGTAAAGCCCGCGGATGCGGGCTTTTTCTTTGATTCGCCTTCGCCCTTTGCCGTTGAAGCTGGCACTCGTCGAAACGACTCAACTCAACAGGCAAGTTTGCTCTGAATCAAACGCATAGATCACCATGAAGGACCGCCTACGCGGCTGATAAAACCGCCTATAAGCGGTCGATCGTAGGAGCAATGGCTGCCTGCTTCTGGCTGCAAGCAATCAACGATTTCGCTGAAGTTGGCTATGTATTACGGGCCAGGCCGCGCTGAGGGCTTGGACATCAGACGCGTGCCCTGCAGCTTTTGCTGCCATGTCACCATACGCTGCGCGGCAGTCGCCGTATACGGCGTTGACGGCAGCGGCGTACTCAAGGACGGCAGCGGGGGGAGCGCTGGCAAGTCGGCGGGCGGCATCTGCGGATTGCTCGCGCAGGCTGTCAGAGACACTGCGCAGCTGGTCAAGATCACGGCGCAGCAGCGCCTCGCGGGTTCGGGCAGCATTCAGAGACTCCTGGTAGTTGGTGTTGATGGACTGCTCTGCGCGACGCACTCGGGCGTCGGCCGCGCGCTGGGCTGTGCTGACAGCCAGCTTTTCGCCCACAGCTGCAGCGCGTGCCTCCGCTAGGTCGGCGCCCAGGCGCGCGCCCTGGTAGTTCCAGACCAGGAACGCGGCGAGGCCGGCGGCGGCCAGATGGGTGACGACGCGCACGCTCATTGCTGCGCGTCCATACATGCCGCGTGCCGCGCCTGCTGGCGGGTCCAGACACCGCGGCAAACCTTGTTGCCGGGCGTGCTGCAGTCGAAGCGCCACCGCGTCGGCCGGCCGCCCTCGCCCCACTGGTATGCGCTGTAGCCCTGCAGCGGCTGGGCGCTGGTCATGAAGCGGTAAGCCAGGTAGCCTTTGCAGGCGCCGGCATAGTCACCGGCCCGCGTGCGCGACAGCATCGAGGAGCCGCGCCAGGCCCCGCAGCCGTACTGGCCCGCGAAGTCCACGGCCTGGGCGAATTCGACCGGATGCATCAGCGTGTCGCCCAGCGAATCGCGCACGCAGGCGCCGTACTGCTGCTCCAGCAGGTTGATGGCCAGCTCGCGCGCCCGTTCGCGGGTGATAGGCGGGTCGGCCAGGGTCACGCGCGTGCCGTCCTCGTAGCGCGTGGCGCCGTGGCCGATGGTGGGCACATCGCCGCGCACCGGGATGATGGGCGCGGCGCTGAACCCTTCGGCCGCGATCCAGGACGCCAGGATGGCGGCGCCGATGCCCAGGCCTACGGCCGACACTCGGCCCCCGCTCACGACCGCGCCTCGCATGCTGCGGCCAGCTCCTGCGCCTGACGCGCGCGGCGGTCCTCACGCTCATTGCTCCAGCGCCACAGCAGGTAGATGACCTGCAGCACCACGTAGAGGATGGTCAGGGCCGTAGCCGTGTGGGTCATGGTCCAGCCGTTGGCCACATTGGTGGCCACCACGGTGACGGGCGGCGCGGCTTTGGCGCCCTCCACGGCCGCCGTGCGCACGATGGTTTCTCGATCCATATCAGTCCTTGTTGTCGAATTGGTTCAGCCGGCCCGACATGGCGTCGAGTGTTTGGCGGCTCTGGGCTTGGATCTGGGCCACGCGCTCGCGCGAGTCGGCCTCGATGTGGGCCACCTGCAGGCGCACGTCCTGGTCGCCCTTGATCTGCAGCGTCTTGTTGGCCAGGTCGGCCTGGGTCTTGGCCAGCTTGCGGCGCAGCTCGTCCAGCTCCATGTCGGCATCGCGGCGCACGGTGGCCGCCACGCCCTCCATCTGCTGGGCCAGCGCCGGGTTGCCGCCGGCGGCGCGCAGCTGCTCGGCCTCGGCTTCCAGCTTCTCGGCGCGGGCGTTGATTTCCCGGACCTTGGCCTGCTGCTCGGCCAGCGCCTGGCGCGCGCTCTCCTGCTGCATCTGCAGGGCCTCGGCCTGGGCCTGCATCTGCTGCTGGACCTGCTGCTGCTCCTCGGGCGTGAGGGGCTTGTTGGGGTCGCGCTCGCCGGTGAGCTTGCGCAGCTCGTCGGCCACCAGGTCGTTGTTCGGCAGGTCCGAATACTCCATGGCCAGCGTCATGATGCGGATGGCCACCTCGGGTGGCAGCCGGCCCGCCAGCTGGTTCAGGCTTTCGAACATGACCTGGCGCAGCGTGCCCGAATAGTCCTGCTCGGCCACCACGAAGTCGGCCATGCTGGACGTGATGTCGTTCAGATAGCGCACGCTGCCGTCTGGCTGGATCTCGGGCTGGTTGACCTTCACCCAGTCCAGGCGGCCCTTGTGGCCCGAGAGGCGAATGACCTTCTCCTCCGTGTACCACTGCTCCACCAGGCTCAGCAGCTTCTCGCCCTGGATCTGCACAGCGAAGCGCAGGTTGTCGAAGGGCTGCGTGGTCACGACCGAGCCCTGCAGCTGGCGGGCCTCGATCGCGCGGCCGCTGACGGCATTGGTGCGCCGGCCCAGGTTCTCGTCGCTGATGCCTGCGGACTTCTGGATGGCCTGGCCGTCCAGCGTCATCATCTGCACCTGGCCGGCGGCCATCTCGCTGTCGCGGTGGACCTCGAACTTCTTTCCGGCCTTGTAGATCACCACGCCGTCAGGCTGGTTGACCTCCTCGCGCGCCTCGTTGATGTCATCGAAGGCGCCCTTCTCCGCAAAGATCTGATTCGTGGACAACAGGAACAGCGCCTTGCTGGCCCGCTTGTTCAGGTCCATCTGCAGATCGCGCACGCGGCGCACCACTCCGTAGGGCATGCGGTCGCGGCCGCGCCGGTAGCACCAGATGGGCGTCAGGCTGAAACTGTTGTGGCGCATGGGCGTTGGGCCCAGGGCCAGCAGATGGCCCTCGGTGAAGACCGCGACGTGCATGCGCATGGCGACACGCTCCACGATGGAGCCGCCGTGCGCACCCACCACGGCGCGCAGCGCATGGTCCCAGGGCTCCACGAACGAGCCCTTGAAGGGGCCGGTGGTCACCACCTGGACGGACGCCGGCATGCGGAACTGGCACTCGATCAGACGCACGCGGCGCCGCGCCTCGCTGTCGATGTTGCCGCGCCCGCCGGCCAGGTAGCTGCCGCTGGTGCCGCTGACGTGGCGCTCGCTGGTGTGGCCCTGGAAGAAGAATTCATCCTCGGCCCACTGCTGGGCGCTGAACTCCTCCTCGCGCAACACGGCCCGCTCCAGCACGTCGCGGCGCTGCGGGTACATGGTGATGGCCACGTCGTCATCCACCCAGCGCGTGCGGAAGATGTAGCGCGCATCGCTCAGGTCCGGCTCCATGGCCATCGAGTCCGGGAGCACATTGCGCCAGTCCTCGTACTTGTCGTAGATGATGTCCTTGGTGGGATCGTTGCGCACCCCGGAGTCCACCCAGCCCACGCCCACCTTCACGGCGTCCTCGAAGGCGCGCGAGCGGTTGAAGGTGGTGCGGTTCACGTCGCTGACGTACTTGAGCACCTTGGTTTTCACGTCGGCCAGCTGCACGTCGTCCTCGGCGCGCGGCAGCACGCTCCAGTCCACGCGTGCGCGGCGCTCCGTGCCAATGAGCCAGTCGCACATCACGGCCACCTCGTTGAACACGAGGGGCACCTGGCCGCGCTCCTCCAGCGTGGCCGCGTCGGCCGGGTCCCACTGGTCGCCGTCGTAGTAGTCGGCGTCGATGGACATCTGCAGGCGGTTCTCGGCCTGAATCTCGCGCTCGCGGTAGTACCAGCTCAGGAGCTTGCGCAGGGTCTTGCGGGCCTCGGGCTGGTCCAGCGGGTGCGGCGGCGTCTCCTCGTCGGCGTCGAACTCCAGCGGCACGTCGTTCAGGATGCGCTCGCCCACGCCCGTGCGGCGGTTGAAGCGGGCCTCAAGCTGGGACATATTCCGCCCCCAGGTCCGGGATGGTCAGGGCCTCGGCCGCGATCTCTTTGCCATCGGACTTGACCACCAGGGTGCCGAACTCCTGGCCCGCGCGCTGCCATGTGGGTTCGCTGGGCATGCTCACCAGGTCGGGCAGGCCCTCGTTGACGATGGTGGCCACGCGCACCCAGTTCGGCCGGTTGGGCTCGATGCCCAGCACCTCGCAGGCCTTGACGCAGGCGCGGGCCAGGTAGGCGGGGTCATCGTAGAGATAGGCTGCGCTCTCCATCACCACGTACCACGGGGCTTTGGGGCGATAGGCGGGGATCAGGACCAGCGCGCGCTCGCCGTTGATCCAGGTGTAGACGGCCAGCAAGTCCCCATGCTGGCGGTGAAGGTGCGCTTTGCGCAGGTCGATACATGCAGGCATGCCCGCGAAAGTGGCAGGCTTGGTACGGGATCAGCGTGCCATGCCGCCCGCGCGTCGCCTGAGAGGCACAGCGCCCGCAGTGTCGTTGTCCATCAGCGGCAGGGCCATGTTGATGTAGCGCCACACGTCCGCGCCGTGGCTGGCGTCATCGTGCAGCGGTGGCCCGGGCTCGCCCGTGCGCGGGTCGATCTGGCGCTTGTACCGGCTCAGGCAGTCCAGCAGCTTGGCGCAGCGCTGGGCATCGATGTAGGCCGAGGAGAAGATGCCGCGCGCCAGACGGATCCCCGACTCCAGGCCCGCGCGCTCCAGCACCTCCACCTCGCGGCCCATGTCCTCCAGGATCTGCTGGGCCGTCTGGCCGGTCTTAAAGTCCCCATGGGCGCCATCGTGCGGCAGGAAGTCCGTGCCCCAGCGGTACGGCAGCTTCTCCATCTGCTCCACGTACCATTCCAGCGTCTTCTGGTTGTCCTGCATGAAGTTGATGACGCGGAAATCCATGGCCGTGCGCTGCACGAAGGCGATGGCCATGTTGTCGGCCCAGCCCAGGTCCCAGACCGTGTGCACGGGCAGCTTGGGGTTGTAGGGCACCAGGCACACGCGCTCTTCGTTGTACAGGCGCTCCACCTCCTTGGCGTAGATCGCGCCGGCCAGCGTGCGCTTGGGGCGGCCCTCCCAGACGTTCCAGTAGGTGTCCGGGTCGCGCTTGAAGTGCCGGCGGCGCTCCTTCTCCAGCACCTCGGGGAACCAGGGGTTGTCGCGCCAGTTGATTTCGCACAGCCAGGTGTCGCTGTCTGCGGCCTCGATGAACCGCGCATAGGTGGCGTCCGTGGCCAGGTCTGGGTTGAGCGTGAGCCAGATTTCCGAGCCAGGCCGGCGGATGGTCGGCACCAGCACCTCCCAAGACCGCGCGCTGACGCTCTGGGCCTCTTCCACCCATACGATGTCAATGGCCTCATAGGACTTGATCGAGTCCACTGTGTGGCTCTGCAGGCCCGCAAACAGGATCAGCGTGCCGTTGGCGCCGCGGATCTCCGTGTCCAGCACCTCGTAGAAGCCGCCCAGGCCCAGGGCCGCAATCTGGTCGGACAGCAGGCGGTGCACCGAGTCGCGCATGGACTTCTGGATCTCGCGCGCGCACAGGATACGCAGGGGGCGGTTGCTGCCCATCACCAGCAGGGCCATGGCCACGGACCAGGACTTGGCCCCGCCGCGCCCGCCGTACATGACCTTGAAGCGCTTGGGCTGGAACAGGCCGCGCAGCTTCGAGGGGAACTCGACCCGGACGCGCGAGCGGTCTACCTCGTAGTCCTCTGCGAAGTCCGGCTCCTCATCGGCCAAGTGCGCGGCCTGCAGGCTTGCGGACAGCAGACTCATGCCCCCTCCCCGTCGCGCGGATCGTTCTCCCGTGCCGGCGCATCCACGAAGTGCAGCTCGAAGTGGCCCACGTTGCCGCCGCCGTTTGGCCCCTTGCCCGCGTCCTTGTCGTTCATGCCGAAGGCCTGGCGCTCCATGTCCACCACGATGCGCAGGCTCTCTGCCAGCACCTTCATGGTCTTGGAGCGCTCCGGCAGGCTGATGACCTTCTGGTAGAGGTCGTTCAGCTTGTCCATGCCGTTGTCGTCGGGCGCGCGCAGCATCTCGCCCAGTTCCTGCAGGTAGGCCACCGTGTCCGCGTCCGCCATCTGCTCCAACTCATCCAGCAGCGCGTTGGTGATCTTGCGTGCCCGCTGGATGTCCCGCCTGTGCGCCAGCCGGATGGTGGCCACAGCCTGCGCATTCGCGTCCACCACCTCACGTTCGGACGCAGTACGCTCCGCGCGTACCTCGCTGCGTACCGCCTCTTTGCGTACCAGCTGCTCTGCCTTCTCCTGGATGCGCTCCGACAGGTCACGGCTCCAGTCGTCACGCTTGGCCCGCTTGCGGATCGCCCCCTCGCTGATGCCCTGCTCCGCTGCGATCTGCCTCAGGCTCTTGATGCCAGCCCTGTAGTCCAGCTCGATGCGCTCCCACTGCGGGGCCTGCTTTTGTTCCTTGCTCATCCTCCCGAAGCTGGCAGGCTTGGGACGGCATTCCGCAAAACAACCCTGAGGAAGCAGCTCTGTCGCAGGGCATACAGGCGTACTGCGCTGAACACGAGTCGTGTGCCGATCCTGGCGCGGAGTCCTGATGACACGTAACATAAAACAAGGCCCGCAATTGCGGGCCCTGCTTCCATCACAGACTAGCTTTTGCGCCTACTGCAGCCTCAAGGGCGCAACGATCGGCGAGGGAAGGCCAATCTGAGCTGCCGTAACGGGCTGCAGCAGCCAGCCGTACTGGCCCCCGGTAGAGGTTCCGCAACTCGAGTTGTCAAACCCTGTGATACCTGTCGGCATAACGGCCAGGACCGTTCCGTTGGACTGAGGTGTCGCCGAGGTCACCATGAATGAGCCCAGCGAAAGCGACCATACAACCGTCTTGGCGTAGATGGAGCTTGCCGTCGTGGGACTGCCTGAATTCAAGTAACCTTCACCTGAGCAGTTGCCAGGGCCCGTGCCTTTGTAATAGATCTGAGCGTTGGGAAGCGTCCCATCCCAGGACATCACCATCAGGTGGCCCGTGCTGGTCACGAGAGTGATGTTATTCCGCGCCGCGCTCACCACCTTACCCAGGGTCACATTGTTGGCGTCAACCAAAGTCACGCCACCGCCGGCAGGACCAGCAGGCCCTGTCGCGCCCGTGGCACCGGTCTCGCCTTGAATACCCTGGGGACCCGTCGCACCCACATTGCCCGAAGCTCCTGTGGTGCCGGGGACACCCTGGACGCCTTGTATACCCTGCAAGCCCTGAGGACCCTGCGGACCTATGGCACCGGTATTGCCCGTGGGGCCGGTGGCACCCGTGGCGCCCGTCGCACCTGTTGGGCCTGTCGCTCCTGTCTCACCAGTAGCGCCCGTCTGACCCGTGGCTCCCGTCACGCCCGTGGCGCCTGTCGGCCCCGTTACGCCTGTCGCTCCAGTAACACCTGTCGAGCCCGTGGCTCCCGTCGCCCCTGCGCCTGTAGGACCCACGGGACCGATAGCCCCTGTGGCGCCCGTGGGTCCTGTTGCCCCCGTCGCACCCGTGGCTCCTGCGCCAATGCCTGGAGCGCAATGCACCAGTTGTCCCGTCACGCCATCGACACACAGCAGCTGGCTGCCAGTGGCTGTATCGGCCGGCAAAGCCGGAACCACGACTTCACCTGTGTTCTGTACACGCAGACGCTCGGCCCCTGCCGAATTTTTGATAATGAAATTTCCGCCTGGAGGCATGGTGATGCTGACATCAGCAGCGTGCGCGACAGGCGCGAGGAAGCCAGCGCTCAGGCACAAAGCAAAAATCAGGCGAGAAGGTACGTTGATTTCTTTACGGGACATAGTTCAGCTGCCGTTGAGATAAAGCACTTGGGCACCCTGCGCCAGACCTACGAGCCCAGGATGAAGAGAGAGAATGAACAGCTCAGAGTGTTGTACGGCTACGACGTTGGCGAGCCAGGGCCAGACCACCAAGCATCAAGCTCATCAACATCAGCCCATAGGTACTGAGCGTGGGAATGCTTGCCGGAGAAGTCACCACCGGTGCCCCGATCT
This sequence comes from Delftia sp. PX-1, assembly GCF_055797465.1. Classification (NCBI taxonomy): domain Bacteria; kingdom Pseudomonadati; phylum Pseudomonadota; class Betaproteobacteria; order Burkholderiales; family Comamonadaceae; genus Delftia; species Delftia sp. PX-1. Next base: position 3,486,331 of record NZ_CP184763.1, on the reverse strand, counting down.
GCACATTTCCAGGTACGGTGCTACCACTGGGATTCGACAACGTGGCGCCAGGCCCCATCGTGACAACGGCAGTGCCCGGGCCAGAAGAAGTCAGCACGACCGGCCGACCAGGAGTGCCCAGGGTCAGCGTTCCAAGAACCGTCAGGTTGGTGCCCGCCGGCAGGACGATGGTGGGAGGGGTCGCGGTGGTGCTGATCAGCGTGAGATCTTTCACGACGATATTTCCACTCAGTTGAAGAACAGAACCGGGCGCACAGCTGTCCGACAGGACTACGCTGCTGGCTCCCAGATTCAACGGCACGGTGCTTGTGAGGTCCCCACTGACGTTCAGTTGCCCCCCCGTCCCAGTGACGGTAGCCCCTGAGTCGAAAGCGAACGAACCTGTGTCAAAACTTCCCGTACCCAAAGTCAACTCGCCTTGCATGAGGACCGCCGTGCAAGGAAGCTGGAAAGAGCCCCCAGCAAGATCAATGCTGCTCCCCGGCGGCACGACCATCTGCCCCCAAGCCGATCCACACACCGCTGCGCTCAGAACCAGCGAAGCAACGCCCCGCTTACCAAGTCCTACCATTTGATGATCTCCGCGACGGGGCGTCATGCCCCCTAATTTTCAAGCGGGCATGCAACCTCCCTGGTGCACGCCCGAGCGGCACGATCATCAGATACAAAATAGCATTTAGTTAACAAAAATTAACAATTGATAGCCTCGTTTCATTTATTGAAAGCTATTAACAATTAGCGTGCTACCCAACTGAAGCGCGTCTGTTGCCAATGAAAAAAGCCCTGGCCGGTTTGGCACAGGGCTTGTTTGACCAAAGTGTGCGAGCGCAGCGCCCTGGCCTCATGGCAGCAAGACGAGCTTCCTCTATCTGGGCATCTACAGGCGGCGCGCAGCGATCTGCAGGCGCTCGGCTAGCGTGGGCTTTGCAGCCAATCGCTCGGCCGTGCCCAACACACCGTCACGGCCCGTTGCCGCCCGCGCAATCAGGGCCGTACCCAGCGCACCGCTCACCAAGCGGCCCACGCCACTTTCCGTCCGCCGGGCGTGCCGCAGCGCCAAGAGGCCAGCACCGAGCACCAACCAGTGCTCGCCCGTAAACCCCTTGCGAGAGTCATCCCACTTGCGCAGATCCTGGATCTTTTCTGACATCGCCATTCATTGCTCCTGTTTCTTCAGAGCTTTCATGGTGGGCCAGCAGCGGCCTGAAGGCTGTCGGTGCCTAAACAAATTTCCGGTAGCGTGAATCCTACATCCGCGAGGAACATCACGGCGCCGTCCTCCCGGTACGCGTAGACATCAGCGCATGGGCCCATGTTTCAGGAGAAATCATATGATCGATCCGGTATCTATGCATTGGCTCCGAACTCCTACTGGCAGCCCTTTTTTCCTTATATTTCGAAGTGGGCAGACTTGAAATGATATGCACCTTCATAAGGAAAATTAATTTATCCAATCACCAAATACATTCAAAATAATAGCTCCACCAATAGTTGATTTATTAGAAATATACATTTATCTTCAACAAATTAAATTCACTACTAATAGAAATCCCCCTCATCATTATCTCCATTGAAGTTATATTCATACTCCATTACCGGCGAAAAAACCCCATCATCCAAATACCCAATTAAAATTGCATCCACTTCATATTTTTGAGAAAATTCTGCAGCCACCTTCATCACAAGATCATCCAATTTATAAATAGACTGAACTCTATCTTCATCAGTAACAATGACGAGAGTCAATTTTGAAATCTCCACATTGTTTAAAATACGATTAGCGACAGACAAACCACTTCTAATCCTTCTACCCTTAAGATATCCTGCGATATCTGCCGAATATCTAACCTCATATCCGTGAAGGCCAGTTTCTTCTATTACCACAAAATCAGGCGAACCTTTGACAGCTCGGCGAACCGGTCTTCCCATCTTTTGCAACCAACGTCCTACCCCTCTCTCAATTTCATTGAGACCGCCAAAATCATGTATTTCAACGATCGATTGATTCATAGAATCAAATGACTTCACTGTAAATGCGTCAATCGATTCAGAAAACACAGGGCCAACACTCGCGATTTGTTTTATTTCGTTAACGGATTCAGAAGAAACTCTTGCTCTAAAATATAAATTAGCATGTTCTACGAACTGATGAGATGTATACATCCAAAAGAGCTTTACTCCGCCTTCTCTTTCAATTTCACGCACTAGCTCTGGATGAGGTCCAACAGTTTGTCCTTCTTCCCGCCTCCACCAGTCTTCTTTTCTATCTCCCGTAATAAATAGCACTGCTTCAGATTTCTCTGTTTTTAGTTTTTCCAGTAATTGTTTCCACAAAATAAGATCACCGAATTTTCTCTGAAATTTTATACGATCAAAAATAAAAACTGCTTCATTGGGATTTTTCTCTTTCTCGACATCAGCAAACCCGGGAGGTATTTTCTCCTTATAACGCTCTTCGCCGTCGCTTATCATCGCATCTAGGGCAGCTTGATCATTCGGTTTTTCCCCAACACGGCCTTCAAACAAATCATCAAGACGACTGCGGACATTATCATCACCAGATATATCCTGCTGTGCCGAATGTGTGGCCTTAATAGCCTCCAGTAACTTCTGATTAGCCTGCTCAAGTTCATCAAGCAAAGGTCCCGAGCTAATCCCTAACCCCCTTTTATCGATTTCTAACTTCTCAACCTTTGACTTTATGCCATCAACTAGTGAACTAGCCAATTTCAGAACCTCTTCAACCGATTTGCGCTCTTTCGCGATTACAGACAAGCGCCTGCGCTGAAACTCCAGAGCTACTTGATGAGGTATCCAAAGACGTGCCTTAAGACTCTCCAAAACACCGAACAAATCATCCCTAGCCGCTGTAGGCAATCGATACAAATTAAGCAAGACATTAGTATCTAAAACTATTAGCGCCTCTTCCCAGAGCTGCTTATATTGATCATCGCTTGGCGAGTAGTAGTCATAAAAGCTAGATCGCATAAATCCACCTAATCAAAGAAAATTAATTAGCCCAATGAACCTCAAAGTATAAGAATATTTTTAGAAAATATACATAACTTGAAATTACTCGAACGCAACGAAGAAAATTTTGCAATCAGTCTAGCAGATTCATATCATTAATTACATAGTTAGACCACGCGTTTTCAAACCTCATTGATCTATGCATCATTGACCGCATCTCTTCGAAGACGGTACCGCGAGACTGGCTTGCGCGCTGGCAAATCGGTGAACCTGCTTTCCACCAAGCCCTCGCGCACCAGATACAGCAGTGCCCAATCGATCTCTCCCTTGCTGCAGCCCAGGGCTAGGATCAGTTCGGAATGGAAGAACCAGCGCCCGGGGGCCTGGCGTAGAAACCGCAGTAGCACGTCGGTGCCACTGCCCGGGCGGATGACGCCTTGAGGGCGCGGGTTGTTGCGCCGCGTGCCCTCCTCCTGCCGGCCCTCCAGCTGGCCAGCCATCCAGTCCATGCAGCTCAAGTGGGGCCACCTTCTTGTTTTTGCGTGTCGTCGCGGTTCATCTTCGCGGCCTTGGTTTCCAAGGTGGTCCTCTTTCAAAAATCCAGAATAGGCGTGGCGTTGAGCAGGCCCAGCGCCCACAGCACAGCGGCGCGGTCGCGGGCATCGATGTTTGGGGCGCAGGCCAGCGCACGCCATGCCAGGACTTGGCGCAGGTGCGCGGCCATGAACGCGGCTTCCTTGCGCGCAGCAGGCGCAGGCCCCTGGTCCAGCCAGGTATGGCACGCCGCACAGCCCCAGGCGCTGTAGTGGTCGTCGGCCTTCCTGCGCTCGCCCTTCCCGTGGATGGACAGATTGCTGTGGCAGCAGACCACGGTGGTGGTGTCGTTCGTGCAGATCCCGGGGACCAGCAGCAGGCACTGCTGACCCTTGGCCAAGGCACGCAGGCGCGGGTTGCGCTGGGGCACGGTCTTCGGCGCGGGCAGGGCCTGGTACTGATCGATGACGGCCACAGTGGCGGCGCGCGGCCGGGCCTCGGCCATGGTGCGGGCAGCACGGGCCTCCAGGCGCTGCTCGCGCGCCAGCTCGTGGGCAGCATGGGAGACAGGAGCGACCCGCCGGCGGAACCCTGCCCCGCCGGACTTGATGGCAGTGCGGCGCATCAGGACGGCTGCTCCATGAATAGGCCCAGTTGCTGGCCTCCCTGCTCCACCAGCCCACGGCGGGCCAGCGCACCGGCACGCCAGCGGGCGCGCATGGCCTCGGCCTGGAGTCCGGTGATTTCGGTCCTGCGGTCGCCGCTGTCGTGGCCTGGGCAGTAGTCGATGCTCTCTGCCCAAGAGCCATGGCCGCGCATCCGGAAGAACATCGTTCCAGCGCTGTGGACACAGGCCCGGCACAACGGCGCATCGCAGGTATGGACTGCCCGGTACCGGATGGGGATCGCGTGCGACGGCGCAGCCAAAAGGTGCGGCGCCTTCTGCTCCAGCTCGCCCCGCTTGCGCTCCCAGCCCAGCCAGGTATCGCACAGCAGCTCGGCCTTCCCGCCGCAGAACAGGCATTTGCGCGCGGTCATGGGCACACCCCGCCAATCACCTCGCCCGTGTCCGGGTGGGTCTGCTCGCGCTCCCACTCCTCGAAGGTCGCCGGGAACTCCACGTCCAGGTCGCTGATGGCGTGGGCCATCACGCGGTCGATCAGGTCGCCGTACTCGCGCACGCCCAGGCTCTCCGTGCTGATGCGCTCCTGCGTCGTGGTCGTGGCGCCGCTGATCGGGTCATGGTGCGTCACCGCACGGCTGCCCAAGTACTCGGCGCGGAAGTGCTCCTTCCAGGTGGCCTTCGAGTGCCGGCGGCCGTCGATGACCACCTGGCGCGCGATCTCGGCCAGCACGAAGTCGTGATAGAAAACGCGCTGCCTATCGGTCTTGGCGTCCTCGTGCAGACGCACGAACACCTCCAGCCGGCGGCCGGCCTCCCACTGCTGCATGCACCAGGGCGCCACGCGCTGCAGGAAGTTGGCCCGGGCCTGCTCGGGGCCATCCCAGCGGGCGTGCAGGGCAATCTCAGCCATGGCGGCCTCCTCGCAGATCCGCAGCGCGGCGATATGGCCAGGCCACCATGGCCGCATCGCGGCTGTGCTCGTTGCTCGGTCCCGCCCAGCCCGTGACGGCCGCGAAGCGCTTCGCATCCAGCTTGCCGCCCTTCCCTGCCGGGCTGATGCCGTGGGCCGGGATGCCCAGGTCTGCGCAGTGCGCCGTGATGTCCGCACAGCGCGCGTCCACCTGGCCGACGTTGCGCGCCATCTTGGCGCTGGCAGCGCCGGTCTTGCCGCGCGTCCAGGTGTGCGACTGCAGCCGGCTGTCTTCGAAGACCACGCGCGACGGCATGCGCGCGGCCAGCGTGCGCTCGATGTGGTGCGGCGGGATCGTCAGCAGCTCCACCAGCTGGCCGTCCACGAAAACGGCCACGCCCGTGTTGGCTCCGGGGTCCATTCCAAGGATCACAGTCATGCCCGCGCCCTCCCCGGGATCAGCGCGGTGAACATGCCACCCTCTTCCCGCCACGTCTCGTTCCTGCGGATCTGGCCGATGGTGGGCTTCGACACGCTGTAGCGCTCTGACAGCACTGTCTCCGATTCAGCGCTCGCACGGATGGCCCGCACCTTCTCGATGGTCAGCTTGCCGCGCGCTGCCTGTTGTGCCCGGGCAATGCGCAGCTTGGTCAGGGGTGTGAGGCTGCGGCCTCGTGACTTGTCCGCGCGAGTTCCCAGCTTCATGTGCTCGTAGGCCACGCATGCGGGGTCGTCACAGCCCGCGCGCACGGTCTGCTGCAGGCCCAGCGGGCCGCGTTTGATCGTCCACACCACGCGGCGAGCTGCCGTGGGCGGGCCGTCAGGTCCGAAACGGACCATAGGGCCGCGGCGCGGGTCGATGTAGCCCGTCCAGATCAAGCAGCCATCCAGGGTGCGCCGGCATTTGCCTTCGATCAGCTGCAGGCGCAGCTCGTCGGGCATCACCCAGTCGGTGGTCACGTAGTGCGGGAAGCGGTCCAGCTGGATCAGCCGTATAAGGCCCTGCCCCGTCAGCTCATCGATGATGGCGCGCAGTTGGGCGCGGGCTGAATCAGACATCGTGCCGGCCAGAGCGGCGTACTGCACGGGACCGGCCTCGATGGTGGCCAGCACCTGGTCGCGGGCAAATTCAAACCTGCGGGTCATTGGGAATTCCTGAGCGAGAAGTGGTACACGCCGAACCCATCGGGGCCGGTGCTTTCGGGTCGGACGCGGCCGGCGCGCACGGCTGCCTCGGCCTCCACTTGGTTGACGGAGATTTCGCGGCCCTGCTGGACCGCGTAGAAGCGGAACCCGGGCCGGTAGCGCAGCACGGCGCCGGACTTGAGCAGCTGCAGCAGCGTCATGCGTCGCTCCTGTTTGGGGCAGCACGCTCCAGCAACTGCATTGCTTTGGCAGGTAGCGAAGAAATCAGCGTCTTGCCAGCGGCATTTCCGTTGGACAACACCGCGATGGCACGCTTCTGCTCGCCCACCAACGCCGGGCGCGGCAGCGGGAGCCCGCGACTCGTGTATTCGAAGTCGGGCGAACGATCACCAGCCAAGCGGCGCTGATACTCGAAGTGGCCCCGCCCGGTGTACGCGCGGTGCGCTTCGCAGAAGCGATGCTGCAGGTAGGACAGCTCCTCCAGGTCGGTGCGACAGACCTTCGGCCATCCCCCCAGGTCCTCAATGACCGCGTGAATTGCTGGATCGTCAAACACCACGTCCGAGTAGCCGCCGACAGCACTCATCGCCTCGTGGACCTTGCCCCATGCGATGGCAGCCCGATCGGTAGCGGTGCCCTGCAGGATGCGCGCCAAGTCGGCGACCTTGGGGGCGAACTGGCCGCGCTCAGGGTCGATGCAGTGCCGCTGCATCGCGGCGCTTATCTGCTCCAACTCGAAGCCGTGGCAGGCGTTCCACCACAGGTCCAGCACGAAGTTGCTGGCGTCCTGGCGGTAGTACGCCAACACATCGGTCACGAGCTGCCCAAAGGCCGCCCGGTCAATTTGCTTCATGGGTCTCTCCTTGCGCTGCCCACGCGCTGGCAACGCTGCGATTGCGGGCCTCCTGGGCCTCCTGGCGGTTTGGTTGGCGGCGCTCTCCGGTTGCGCCCTGGCACGTCGCCTTGAGGTAGGCAACCGGGTCCGCAGGACGAGCCACTACGGCGGCACGAACGGCTTCAACGACCACGGCATCGCCGTAGTCCTTGACCAGCTTTCCGACGAACGAACCGCACTGAGCCCTCGGCATCCCAGCCTCTGCGAGCAGCGACTTACCGGCGCGCCACAGCTCGTCTTTGGTCATGTCGCCTGGCGTGTTGGGGGCGGGACCGCCCGTACCGTCAGGTACGGAATAAATAGGTTGTCCCTGTCCCTGTCCCTGTCCCTCTCCCTGTCTCTTGGAGTGGGTTTCGCCAGGGACATATGGCCCTTGTCCATCGGGACCGGGTTGGCTGTCCCCAGGGACAACGCCGCCTTGTCCCTCGGGACAAGAGCCCTTGTCGCCAGGGAGTGGCAAAGGCTGTCCCGCAGGACGTCCCGAGGAAATCCACTCCTCGTACGAGGGACGTCCCACGCTTGTCCCGTGCCTGTCGTTGTGCTTTTTGATGCGCGCGCACTCTGTCCGCCAGCGCTGCATCAGCTTTGAGGCCCAGGCATCCCGGGCCTTTTCTGCCACCACGGGATGGTGATAGCGGCCATCACTGCACAGCACCCAGCCATGCATGGCGCCCTCGCGCACACGCTTCCACTTCGGATCGATGCGCCCGCGCAGGGCATAGCCGGCCTGCTTCGCAATCCAGGCATCGTTGTCAGGCATGGAGCCCGCTGGCACTTGGTGCCAAGCCGCTGACCACAGGAGCACGGCAGCCCAACAGGCATCCGGCGTTTCATTGGCAGCAAGGTCCGAGTCACGCAAGCGCGCGACATCGAGAGGCATGAAGGCGAAATCAGCGAGGTCGCAATCCTCGGGAACCAGGGGCTCAGGCAGTTGTTGCTCGTGCATTCCCCACCTCTTCCTCGGCCGCAGGCAGACCAAAGGTCTCCGGCGGGGCTCCAAGCGCTTCCACCAGCAGCGGATTGCCCCGCAGCTGACGCACGATCAGACTTGCCTCATGCAACGCTTCTTTCGCATGTTCTTCCAATACCGCCTCGATGTAGGCCGGGCGCTCCATGCCCCTGGCCCTGGCCAGCGCGTCCAGCACGCGCAGGGTGTTGGCATCGCACTGCTGCCGCAGCTCCATGGTGTCGGAGCAGCTGGTGCGGCCCGCGCCGCGTGCGAAGGCGACCAAGCGACGCATGGCTTGACGCATGGGAGTAGCGGTGTCTGGAGATTTCTCAGCCATTGCTGGCCTCCCCGCCATATGCCTTGGTACGCGCCTCATGCTGCGCCTTAGCTCGTTCTGTAAGCGGAAGATCTGCCAGAACAAAGCGCCCGCACCCAACGGCAACCATCACATCAGCGAGGCCCAGTTCGACGCGACCGCCGCCATAAATGAGTTTGTTGAGCAGACCCGGCGTGGTACCGCAAAGCGCGGCGAACTCAGCACGCCCAGCCCGATCCAGCTCGGAGAAGAACAGTTTGAACGAATTCATGCCTCACATGATACCCCAAGGTACACAAAGAAGATACCTCAGGAACCTTGTACCTGTGGGTATATGTTTGGACAATGGGCCCATGGACAACCATGCGCGGCTGCAACAGCTTCTTACAATCGTCTGCTCTCGCTTTGCCGGAGGAAACCGTGCTGCCATGGCACGGGCGATCGGCAAGGACGCGAGCTATATCAACCGGCTTTTCTATCCCCAGGACAAGAAGGGCGCCAAGGGCATCGGCCAGGAGTTGATGGATGCAACGCGCGCTACTTTTGACCTGCCTCGCGGCTTCTGGGAGATGACTCCCGAAGAGGCTATGGCCACTCTGGAGTCCACGCCGTCCATGACTGGAAATGCCGACCAGAAACCAGCACGAGACGAGATAGTGATTCGACAGTATTCAACCGGCGGCGCCATGGGCGGCGGCTTGGTTTTGCGCGATCAGCCAGGTGTGATCAGGAGTTGGAGCGTCAGTAGCGAGTGGGCGCAAAAGAACCTTCCCTATGTGACAGCCTATGAAAATCTCTCGATCGTGACCGGGTTCGGAGATTCCATGTTGGGGATGTTCAATCCTGGCGATCCTTTGTTGGTGGACACAGGCGTACGGGAATGTGAGTTCGATGGCGTGTACTTTTTCTCAGTTGATGGCGAGGGTTTCATCAAACGCCTTCAGCGCATACCCGGGGAAGGAATCTTGGTGATTAGTGAGAACAAGAAGTACCGAGAGTGGTACATCAAGCCAGGTATGAACTTCCAGATCCTGGCCAAGGTGTTGCGCGCCTGGGAAAGCAAAATCTACTGATCTTTCCTCCCCTCTAGCTGAGCCACCCATGCGGTGGCTTTTTTTTCGTCCATCGCCCGACATCGGCACAAACGAATGGCAACGAGCAGGCAGAACAATACCCAACAATACCTCAAGGTCTTTCCCAAAGGTATTGCATCTATACAATACCCAAAGGTACATTTCATCCCAGCGACAACGCAAGCCGGGCAGCTCCGGCATACCGCAGGGTCGTTCTGGGGAACGGTGATCGGACCAGCCCCGCCGCAGTTGGGATCAGATCAGCGGCCTACAAAAGACCATCGGCGCACTGCCTCACTGAACCAGCCACTGCACACGCAGGTAAGAGCTGCCGGGAGACTGGGACAGGCCCCGCGAAGTCCACACCCTGGGGCTGAATACGGGGTTGAGGCAAACAGGGTTGCCAAGAACAGAAAAGCCCTGCGCGCAAGCGCTGACAGCTCGGAAAGTACGGGCGAAACAAAAGCGGCCTCGAAGAGAGGCCGTTTCTGTTTCCGGTTCACTGATGTCAGGAGATCAGATGTTGGATGTGTTTGACGGCAAGCCTGCGCATGTCAGGCTCTTCATAGGCGTTGCCGGCCAGGTACGTGAACGGCTGATCGAGGGACTCGGGCTCGTCGCCATAGCAGTAGCGTTGCCAACGGCGCTCCAGGCCGCGCCGCTTCCATCGGCCAGCACTGGCCCACAACTCTACGTATGCGCTGTGGTGACGGGAGAAGCTGCCCTCGAGGAGTTGGAGTGTGGCGCATTCGTCGGCTCTGACATCTTGTCCCAACAGCTCGGTGAGCTCCGGCAAGAAGGCTCCGCAAAATTTCATGCGCGCTTGGCTGTAGAGCATGTGCCGCGCCTGGACATGCCCGAAGACGGCGGTAAGGCATCCGCCCAGGACCACGAGCAGCACGTCGCGCAGGCTCGCAAGAACATCAATGACCATAAAAATACTCTAGATGTTTTCTGGCTGTTGCTTGGTGCATTCATTGGACTTTTTGCACTGCATACAGGTCTAATCGATGAGATATCCAGGGGGTTCTACGAGCGGCTGGACTCACTGATTGAGTGGCTGAAAAAGTAGGTGGTAGACGCATCTCAGAATGCCACCACAGATCGAAATTGCACGGGCACCGTAATCTTCAGCTTGATGCAGGAATCACCTGCCAAGCAGAGCCGACTCCAAATGCGGCTTTGCAGCGAGGGCAGGACTCTGCTTGCATCGAAATCAGGTTATCGCAGTTCGGGCAGGTACCCTTTGGGCCGTTCTGCAGCGCGGTTTTTTCGCTCGCGTCACGCAGCAGCTGGAGGTCTTTGGCCTCCGCTACAGGATCTTTCCAATCGGAAGCTACCAACAGCCTGTGTTTGGCTGCAGAAAACTGTTCTTCCGTTAACACGCTGGCATTTTTCTGAGCTTCGAGCACTCTCAAGCGCGTGTCAATCCAGGCTGGATCAAGTCGGCGCAGCTTCACATATACGGCAGCGAGTGCCATGCGAAGAGCTCCTGGCTCCATCTCCCCATAGTGCAGATGTAACTCGCCGAAGTTCGTGACGATGTTAAGAAACGTGTGGATCTTTGAGCGCGTGGTCAGGAGATTTAGTACGCCAGCGATAGCGATACCTTGAAGCGCACCATCAACGCCGAAGCCACCACCAATGAAACCGCCACCGCTGGTCACGCTCCCAGGCCCGGAAATTTGCAACTCGGCGAGCTCAACATAACCGAAGGACACAGTGCGGCTTGCCCCGAGGCAGTGCAAATTATTTTCATCAAAGGCCAGGTTGACCTTCCCTCCGACCGAGAAGGGAAACCCATTGGAACCTAGCACGGTGCAATCTTGTAAGTGCAGCCTATTGAAATGACCTGTAGACATATTCCCTCCATTTGAACGCCGCACATTGTGGCTCATGTCTCGACTAGAGCCGCTGCCAGGCACTCGCCTTCATCAAACCATCACGCTGGCGCCCTTCCCCAGGACGCCGCCGCGATGGAGCCGGAGCCATCCGGCAATCTCAACCTTTGGAGTGGGTTCTGACCCGGCTCCATCGACCCACTCACAAGGGCCTGCACACGCAGGCCCTTTTTCATTTCTGGAGGCCCAGCCTATGAACGCACGACTCCCCTCTATCTGCTGGGCCTCAGTGGCCGCTGCAGAGAACGCGGCGCGCTACGACCGCGCCGAGGCAGAAGACGCCGAACTGGACACCTACGTCCGCGAGTACTACGGCCCGCCCTTCACTGCCGAGTTTGTGCAGGAGGCCCTGCAGGCCGCGCAGTACGAGCTGGCCAAACAGATCGCCGCCGCCAGCGAGCGCATGGGCCAGAGCCTGAACCCCGAACACCCGCAGCTGACCGTCATGGGCATTTCCATGGACGAGTGGCTGCGGGCCTATGCCCGCCAACGTGCCCGCGAAGACATCGCGGACCTTCAACGAAACCGCCACTGATCGAGGAGCCACCATGCACCAACGTGACGAAATCCCGGACCCGCCGCCGCTGGCATGGCTGATTGCCATGCTGCTGGGCATCAGCCTGCTGTGCCTGCAGGCAACGCTTGACGATGAGCCCGCCAAGGCCCCGCCCGCCACCGTCAGCGCGCTGGCGTGCCCCGGCATGCATGCGGAATGGCTGGACGAGAGGCAGGTGGAATGCCACCGCGAGAAGCCATGAATCTGGCTGACCTGACCGACGCCGAGAAGGTGCCTCTGCTGCTCGAAATGCTTGAGGAGGCAGGGGAACAACTGGACCGTGCGTGGCCCGCTGGCGGGCGCCGCTACCTGTCTGCCGTCCGCGAAATGCGCGGCGATCCGGAAGACCCGGAATGACCGCCCTATCCACCAAGCGCCACGCCGGCGCCGACCATCGCCCGCTACTGCGGGCGTTACTTTTTCCGCAACCTCCGAGGTTCCCATGAACGCTGTTTCAAAGACCGAAGCGGCAGCCATTGACCTGATGCCGACGGCAAACGCCGCGCCCGCTGCCCTGGTCATGTCCCCTGCTGCGCACTTCCTGCTGACGCTCCAAGAGCGCGGCGTGCACCCCGAGCAGATCGAAAAATTGATGGATCTGTGGGAACGGGGTGAGCGCCGAGAAGCCGAAAAGGCCTACAACGATGCGCTGGCGGCTTTCCAGTCCAAGGGGATCAGGATCGTGAAGCGCAAGGCGGTGGACTTCACCACCATGAAGGGCCGCACCAGCTACATGCACGCCGAACTGGACGACGTGGTGCAAGCCGTGGGCCCAGAGCTGTCCGCCCACGGCTTCTCACGGTCCTGGGAAACCAGCCAGGCGGGCCGCGACATCACCGTGACCTGCAAGCTGCGGCATCGTCTGGGGCACAGCGAGAAGATATCGCTCACGGCCCAGCCCGACGAGACGGGCGGCAAGAACGCCATCCAGGCGATCATTTCCACCACGACCTACTTGCAGCGGCACACGCTCAAGCAGATCACGGGCGTGGCCGAGGCCGGCGAGGATGACGACGGCCAGGGCGGCGCGGCTGCACCTCTCTCCGAACTGGCTCAAGACTGGGTGGACTACATCATCAGCGTGCGCGGTACCGACAAGTTCGCCGAGGCCTGCCGCGAAGGCCGTTCCGCCCTCACAGAAGACCGCGTCGGCCTCATCGCCTTCAACGCTGCCGCCACAAGAGGCGCGCCATGAGGCCCATCCTGTTTCGCTGCTCGAGCATCGGCAAGTTGATGACCGCGCCCGCGAGCATCGACCCCGCGCTGATCACGCCCGAGGTCGAGGCCATCCAGGCCAAGAAGGAGCGCACAGACCAGGAAAAGGCCCTGCTCGAAGACCTCAAGCTGCGCACGCTCAGCGAAGGCGCCAAGACCTATATCCGCGAGCTGGTGCGGCAGGAAATATGGGGCGTGGACTTCAACTTTTCGAGCAAGTACACCGAGAAGGGCAAGGCTGTGGAAGCGGAAGGCCTGACCCTGCTGAACCGCGTGCGCGGACTGACCCTGGTCAAGAACACCGAGCGGCGCAGCGATGGCCAGATCACGGGCGAAGCCGACACCGTGGACCTGGGGCCGCGCCGCTGCGGCCACGACCTGAAATGCTCGTGGAGCCTGCAGACCTTCCCCGCATTCGTGCGCGACTGCCAGGACTCGCTCTATGAATGGCAGATGCGCGGCTACATGCGACTTTGGGACGTGGACCGCTGGGAGGTCAACTACACCATGGTCAACACGCCCGAGGAACTGCTGGGCCAGTATGAGCCGCAGCAGCTGCACCTGGTCGAGCACATCCCCGAGCACATGCGCCTGACCACCTGGGCCATCGAGCGCGACCGTGCGCTGGAGGCGCAGATGGACGTGAAGCTGGAACTGGCCCGGGCGTACTACGCGCAGTGCATCGCGGAATTCGCGGCCACGCACCCGGAGCCAGCGCCTGCCGCCAGCGGTGAAGCGCTGCCGCCGCCCGAGTTGATCGGCTTCGACCTGGCCACGCAACCTGATTTGCATGTCGAGGTGGAGATTGCACCCATCCCTGCGCTGCAGCCCACACCACCGGCCGCACCCCAGCCGGCGGCACTGGACCAGCAGCAGCTGCAGGAACTGGTGGCCTGCGGACAGACGTTGAAGCTGGGCCAGATCAATGCGCGCCTGGGCATCTTCGAGATAAGCGCCACGACCGCCAACGCGGTGGGAGTCCAGACCGTCAAGGACCGAGGAGCAGTGCACATGCCAGCCACCAGCTTCGCAGCGTTCTGCAATGGCTTGATTGCGCACATCACCGACGTTCGTGACAGCTTCCAGGCCCAGCCATGAACCTTCGCAGCGTTTTCCTTGGCCTTGCAGGCATGAGCTTGCTGGCCGACAGCATTGGCTTTGCCGGTGCATTCCTCCTGGCGGCCGCAATTGCGGCATGACCAGAACTTTTCGTCCATGGCCCTACCAAATGAAGGCCCCCTTTTTCGAAACCCTACCGGAGAAAAAACAATGAGCGACTACAAGACCCTGCTGCAGCAAAAGGCCGAGCTGGATGCACGCATCGCGGAAGTAATGAAAGCCGAAAAGGCTGGTGCGGTGGCAGAGGTCCGCACCATGGTTCAGCAGTACCAGTTGACCGAGCAAGATGTTTTCCCTACCCGCGGCCCCAAGTCGAAGGGTTCTATGGGCGAACCCAAGTTCCGTGACCCTGAGACTGGCGCAACCTGGACGGGCCGGGGCAAGCCGCCGAACTGGATTGTGGGCAAGGACAGGGAACATTTCCTAATCGCGCACACCGTCTGACCCCAGAGGCATGAGCACAGCGCGTACAGCGCGCTGTCCTGATACCTTCTCCCGCAGCCAAGCCAGCCTGCGGCCTGGAGATACCGCAAGGTCCGGAAGCAGCGTCTTATAAGAACGGCCAACAGTTAAGCAACGACCGGCCGATACACCACGCAAGGGGGTGCGCGCCAAGTCTAGGCGACTCCCCAAGCCCCTGGATGCGAGACTGCCAGGGGCTTTTTCGTTCATGACAGCCCCCGAGACGGATCGTTTGCAAAGACCGCGAGCAGTTCCTGACATTTCCTGAGGGCATGGGTACAGGGCGCGAGAAGCGCCCTCTCGCGATGGGCTTCGCTGCCCTGATACGCGTCTACATACAGGTAATTGTTGTTACCCAAACGGTTTTCCGCTGGAAATCAGAGTAGTGTGAAAAAAGTTGGTCATTTTCGGTCAACACACAGGACCGGAGGTCCACATGAAAGTCAAAGACACAAAAGGTTCATTTAGACGGCCAAATAAATATTCTCTTCCAGATATTGATAGCCATGCTGTATCTAACGATGACTATTTCCGCACGCCTGACCCACCACGCAAGAAAAAAGTTAGCGATTGGGAGACAGAATCTACTATAAATTTGGATTCTGCTGAGTTGCGGAACGCACCTTCTCCCTACCTCAACGGAAGATAATTGGAGTTCAATATGCTTTCACAACCTCGCACCCCCTGGGAAGTCTTCTGGGATTCCATCAAAAGTATCTTTTCTCCAGGAGTTCAGATAGAAGCACTTGATAGCAAAAAAAAGAATGACCCTTTATCCAGAGAGGAACGAAGGATTTATGAAGAAGAAAAGCAAATTAATCGAGATGCTTAGCTAGGCAAACCTTCGTTAACCAAATGAAAGCCACTCAACAGTGGCTTTTTTTCCGTGCGTGAGCACAGCGCGTGAAATGCGCTGTCCTGATCTCTCCCTCTTCAAAAAGCCAGCCACAAAGCTGGCTTTTTGCGTTCTGGACCAGCATGAGCCAAGTCACTCCCCCCGCATTGCGCCCTCAGGCAAGTTGGACTGCGCAGCATATTGCCAAATTGCGCGCCCTATACCCCGACACGCCCACCAACCAAGTCGCCCAGGTCCTGGGCTACAGCACGTCAACGATCTACCGCCAGGCCGCGGCCCTGGGGATCAAGAAATCCCAGGCCTTCAATGACAGTGAGCACAGCGGCCGAATCCGGCGCGGCAGGGATGACCCTCGGATGGTGGCCACGCAGTTCCAGCCAGGCCTCACGCCATGGAACAAAGGCGTGCCGGGATCGACGGGGCACCATGAAAACACCCGGGCAACGCAGTTCAAGACGCGCCGGCCCGAAGAGTCCCGGAACTACCTGCCCATCGGCAGCCTGCGCGTCACGCGCGACGGGCTTCTAGAACGCAAGATGACCGATGACAGGAGCATCGTCCCCGCCCGGCGCTGGACAGCGGTGCACCGGCTCGTCTGGGAGGCCGCGAACGGCCCTGTGCCAGAGGGTCACATCATCGTGTTTCGGCCGGGCCAACGCACGACGCAGGAGGCCGAAATCACAGCTGATCGCCTCGAATGCATCAGCCGCGCCGAGAACGCGCGCCGCAACCATCCCGCCCGCAAGTCTCCCGAGCTGGCCAAGCTGGTTCAGCTCAAGGGCGCCATCACCCGCCAGGTCAACCGCATTGCCAAAGAGAGCCAACCAAAATGAGCACACCGCACATCACGCACGTTCGCCAGCAGTTGCTGGACACGCTGACAGATCTTCGCAACCGCGATCAGCCCATGGACGTAGACCGCGCCCGGGCAGTGGCTCAGGTGGCCTCTGTGCTGGTGGACACAGCCAAGGTCGAAGTGGAGTACTTGAAGGTCACGCACTCGGAACGGAGCGACTTCCTCGAAACCCCGCCTGCGGCACCGCAGCTGCCGGCCCCCAGCAGCACGCCAACGGCGCACAACCCCTTCCCTACGTCAGCCCGCCACACCCTGGCCGGTTGATCGACCTGCCCCACTCTGACCCGGCCCGCCCAGCGCGGGCCGCTTCATTTCTGCATCCACATGTCCAAGACCACACCCCAGAAGCCCTACACCCCTCCCAGCAACTGCTATCAGGGCATCGAGCTCAAACCTCACCCAGGCCTGCCCGCAGCGCGCATGTACGCCTTCACGCTGCCCAGCCGCGTCGGCGGACAGCTGTACTACCCAGCCCCCTCGCGCCGCGTCGAACCCTTCCCTGCCTGATCTGGAGCCTCCGATGACGATGATCAACACACCTCTGGTGCTGCTGGCACAGCAGTGCGGCGGCACCTTTCACACGCCCGGGCCGACGCGCGCCATTCGCGGCATGTGCTTCACCTTCGAGCAGTTGGAAACACTGGCGGAGCAGCTGCGCTCGAAAGCAGCTGCGTCGCCCAACGCCCACCAAGCCCAGGCACCGGAACTGGCCGCGATGCCGAATGAGTGAAACCGCACTCACCCTCAAACAGGCAGCCGAGCGGCTGCAGGTTTCCTACGGAACCGTCTTCGAAAGGCGGCACGAGATCGCCTTTCGCCTACCCGGATCGCGCATATGGCGCATCTGGCCATCCGCCCTTGCCGCCCTCAACAAACCTCGCAACAATGTCACCCGGCTATCGTTGCGGAACCAGGATAGTGAATGCCCATCCGCAAAGATCAAACTTCCGGAATCTGGTGGATCGATCTACGCACGCCAAGCGGCGAAAGAGTTAGACGATCTTCTAAAACGACCGAGCGCAAGGCAGCTCAGGAATACCACGACCGCCTGAAGGCGGAGATGTGGCGGCAGGACAAGCTGGGGGAACAGCCGCAGCGGCTTTTTGAGGAAGCTGCCGTTCAATTCCTCCGTGCCTCTGCCGGACAGAGCGACTACGACACCAAGGTTCGGCACGTCGCGTATTGGCGCACCGTCTTCGGCGGCAGGCCCATCAGCTCTTTGACAAGCGACGTCATCCTTGACAACCTGCCCACGCACTTCGTACGCCACGGCTCCACTGTTCAGCGGCCCACGTCGCAGAGCACCAAGAATCGGTACATCGCCACCCTGCGGACCTTGCTCAACATGTGCGAGAAGATGCAGTGGCTTGGCCGTGCTCCCATTCTCAGCAACTACCGGGAACCGGCGGTTCGCATTCGATTCCTGACTCGCGAGCAGGCCCGCGCCTTCATCACAGCTTTGTCTCAGGACTGGATGCGGGACATCTGCCGCTTCGCCCTTTCCACGGGCATGCGGAGCGCAGAGATCCTCACGCTGACCTGGGATAAGGTGGACCTCAAGCGCTCGACGGCTTGGGTCAGCGCCGACGCCTCCAAGTCGGGTTCCGCGCGAGTGGTTCCGCTCAACAGCGAAGCGCTGGACGTGCTGAACGCGCGCCCCAAAGGCGTCAATGTCTTCACGCGGCCTACCGGGGCACCTGTGAAGCAGGTCGATGCGCGCATTCTTGCCCGGGCCTTCGCCGCTGCCGGTGTCGAAAATTTCCGCTTCCATGACTTGCGGCACACCTGGGCGAGCTGGCATGTCCAATCCGGCACCCCCCTGTTCGTGCTGAAGGAGCTGGGAGGCTGGAAGACGCTGGAGATGGTGAAGAAATATGCCCACCTGGCGCCGGAGCATCTGGCCCAGTACGCAAACGCGGTCATGTTTTGGTCAGAGCAGACCCCCGAAGACAAGAAAAAAGCCCCTACGCTTGTGGCGTAAGGGCTTGATTTCATTGATGTTTATTTGGTGGGTCCTGCGAGATTCGAACTCGCGACCAACGGATTAAAAGTCCGCTGCTCTACCGACTGAGCTAAAGACCCGAACCACGCTTTGCATGCATCAGATGCTGCTCAGCGAAGACATAGATTCTAGCACCAAATTTTACGCCTCAATTCTTGATGCGGCTCAGTTGATCGATGATCCAGCCTGCGGCGCATTGGCCGAAGGTGGCGGTGACGGTTACCACCGAGCCGTAGCCGTGGCAGTTGAGCGTGCCGTCGCCTTCGATGGCGCAAGAGGCATCGGGCGGGGCGACGGCCTCGCGGCTGAAGACGCAGGCGATGCCGATGCGCTTGCCTTCCTTGGGTGCGCCATGCTCGCGGCGCAGGCGGTAGCGCAGTTGGGCCAGCAAAGGGTCGTGCGTGGTGGCGCTGAGGTCTTCGATGTCCACCTTGTGCGCCAGGCGCTTGCCGCCGGCCGCTCCGACCGAAATGAAGCACTGGCGCGTGGCGCGCGCATGGGCGGCCATGGCAGTCTTGGCCTTGACCTGGTCACAGGCGTCGATGACGGCGTCCGCGTTCTGGGGCAGCAGGCGCAGCCAGTTGTCCGGATCCACGAAGTCGTCGATGCAGTGCACGCGGCAGGCCGGGTTGATCTGGGCAATGCGCTCGCGCATGGCTTCGATCTTGGCCTGGCCCACGGTGGTGGAGAGCGCGTGAATCTGGCGGTTGATGTTGGACTCGGCGACATGGTCCATGTCGATGAGTGTGAGCTCGCCCACACCGCTGCGCGCCAGCGCCTCGGCGGTCCACGAACCCACGCCGCCGATGCCCACCACGACGACGTGTGCGGCGCGGATGCGCGCGGCGCCCGGCACGCCATACAAGCGCTCCAGGCCGCCGAAGCGGCGCTGCAGGTCGGCATCAGAAAAAACAGCGCCTGCTTCAGGCGCTGTCTTGTCTTCTCCCGGAAGGGATGAAGAGACCGTGTCGTTCATCACTTGAGACTGGCGAGACGGTTCTTGGCCGCGGCTGCGGCTTCGGCGTTGGGATAGGCCTTGATCAGGTCTTCCAGCGTCTTGCGCGCGCCCTTGGTGTCCTTCATCTCGATCTGGCAGTTGGCGATGGACAGCGCCGCCTCCGGCGCCCGGCCATGCATGGGGGCTGCCGCCAGCAGCGCGCGGAAGTTGGAGATCGCGTCCTTGTAGTTGCGATTGGCGTACTGCGCGTTGCCCAGCCAAAAGCGTGCCGAGGGCACGTAGCCGCTCTTGGGCCACTGGTTCAGGAAGGACGAGAATGCCGTGCCGGATTCGGCAAAGCTGCCTGCGCGGAACTGCGCCAGCGCGGCTTCGAAGTCGCGCTTCTCTGCCGGGTCGGCCGCGAATTCCTGGCCGTCCACCGTCACCGTGACCGGCTCGAACTGGCGCAGGCGCTCGTCCACGCCCTTGGCGATGTCGCGCTGGCCGCGCTGCAGCTCGGCCACATCGCGCAGCAGCTGCTCGTTCTGGCCGCGCAGCTTGGCTTGCTCGGACTTGAGCTGCTCGATCTGCGACTGCAGTTCGAGCAGGCCACGGCGCGTTTGCGCGCTTTCCTCGGTCATGCGCTGCTGCGACTGCTGCATGCTGTCGACACGCTGGCGCATTTCGAGGATGGCGCGGCGCGCCTCGTCATCGCCGAACAGCGCGGCATGGCCGCTGGCGGCGTAGCCGACCATCAGGCCGGCAGCCAGCAGCGTGCGCAGCGCGGTGCGATGCAGGATCGGGGAGCGCTGCATGTTCATCAACGGTAGGACAGTTCAGCGCGGCGGTTTTGCGCGTAGGCGTCTTCGGAATGGCCTTCGGAGGCAGGCTTTTCCTTGCCGTAGCTCACGGCTTCCATCTGCGCGTCGCTCACGCCCAGCAGGCCCAGCGAGCGGCGCACGGCTTCGGCGCGCTTTTGGCCCAGGGCCAGGTTGTATTCGCGGCCGCCGCGCTCGTCGGTGTGGCCTTCGATCTGGACCTTGCGTGCAGAAGACGCCTTCAGGAAGCGTGCATGGGCTTCGATCTGGGGCTGGGCATCGGCCTTGACGACGTAGCTGTCGAAGTCGAAGTAGACGATGCGGCTGACGCCCTGGGGACCTGCCTTGTCGGCAGCCGAGCCGGTCAGGTCCACGCCCGAGATGCCGCTTTGCGAGGTGCTGCCGGTGCCGGCACCGCTGCCCTGGCCCGTGCTGGAGGCGCCCGCGTCGGTGACCGGGGTTTCGTCGAGCTTGACGCCCGAGCTGCAACCTGCCATGAGTGCGGTGACTGCAAGTGCCAGGGAAAGTCGTTTGATGGTGATCATGAAAAATCTCCGTATGTCCGGATGGACTTCGTGCTGAGTTGACTTGTTGACTGAAAAGAAATCGAGGAAGCCGGGCTATCACTGGCGCTGGAACGGACCCCAGTCGGGCTCGCGGATGTCTCCGCCCTGCCCTGCCAGCCGCGCCTTGATCTTGCCGTCCAGCGTGGTGGTCATCAGGGACTCGCGGCCCTGCTGCAGCGTGGCGTAGACGATCAGGCGGCTGTTGGGAGCGAAGCTGGGGCTTTCGTCCGCCGTGGTGTCGGTGATGGCATTCACGGTGCCGGTGCCCAGGTCCATGACGTGGAGCTTGAAGCCGCCGCCCACGCGCGAGATGTAGGCAAGCCACTTTCCATCGGGGCTGACACTGGGCGAGATGTTGTAGTTGCCGGTGAAGGTGACGCGCTCCGCGCTGCCGCCGGAAGCCGGCACCTTGTAGATCTGCGGGGCGCCGCCACGGTCGCTGACGAAGTAGATGGAGCGGCCATCGCTGGAGAAGTTCGGCTCGGTGTCGATGCCGCTGCTTTGCATCAGGCGGCGGGGCTCGCCGCCCTGGGCGCTGATCAGGTACAGCTGCGAACCACCATCACGGCTGAGCGTGACGGCCAGCGAGTTGCCATCGGGCGCCCAGGCCGGCGCGCTGTTGGAGCCCCGGAAGTTGGCGACCAGGCGACGGCGGCCGCTGGCCACATCGTGCACATAGACCACGGGCTTGCGCGACTCGAAGGACACATAGGCCAGCTGGGTGCCGGTGGGCGACCAGGCGGGCGAGATGATGGGTTCCGGGCTGGACAGGGCGGACTGCGCGTTCTCGCCATCGGCATCGGCCACCCACAGGCGGTAGTTGCTTCCTGCCTTGGTCACGTAGGCGATGCGTGTGGAGAACACGCCTTTCTCGCCCGTGAGTTTCTCGTAGATGTAGTCGGAGATGCGGTGGGCCACCAGGCGCAGGTCGCCGGTGGTGACGGCAAAGCCCTGGCCGCCCAGGTCCTGGCCCTTGACCACGTCCCAGAGGCGAAAGCGCACGTCGTAGCGGCCATCGGCCAGGCGCGTGATGCTGCCCACGGCCAGGGAATCTGCGCTTTTCTGGCGCCACATGGCGACATCGGGGCGCGAGGTTTCATCGAGTTGCACGCCGGCCGTGTCCACGGCGCGGAACTGACCGCTGCGCTCCAGGTCGGCCTGGATGATGGCCGAGATCTTCTGGGGCGCCTGCCCTTCTCCCTTGAATGCTGCAATGGCGATGGGCAACTGGGTCAGGCCCACGCCCGTCACTTCGACGCGGAACTGGGCCAGCGCGGGAATTGCAGGAGTGGAGGCAAGAGCGGCCAGCAGGGTTCGGCGCGAAGGGCGCGGCACGGCCGCCAGGGAGGAAGGAGAAAGGAGTCGGTCAATAGTCATTGGCATTCATCAATATCTACGGGAAGACCCCGGTACTTGCACAGGTGCGAATGTTACACACACTGGATGCGTCACGATGTAAGAACGTGCACTGTAGGGTCTGTCGGCCCAGGCTTTGTCGATCCCCGCCAGCCGCATCGGTTCCCCATGGGGCAGCCCCAGGCAAGCCCGCCGTAAAATCCGCGCTTCATGCACGCACCATCCTCACCGCCGCCGGCCCCTGCGCCGTCCGCCGCACCGGCGGCCCATGATCTCGCCAGCACCCTGACCCTGTCGCAGCGCCTGAAGCGCCTGTCCCCCTATTTTGGTGGTCAGCGCCTGGCCTGGACGATGGCCGTGGCCGCCACGCTGGTGGGTGCGGTCACCGAGCCGTTGATACCGGCATTGCTGCAGCCGCTGCTGGACAGCGGCTTCACCGACGGCACGCTGCCCCTGTGGTCGGTGCCGCTGGCCATCATCGGCGTGTTCCTGGTGCGGGGCCTGTCGCAGTTCGTGGGCCAGTACGCGCTGGCGCGCATTGCCAACGAGGGCATGCTGGCGCTGCGCAGGCGCCTGTTCGAGCGGCTGCTGGCGGCCGACATGGCCTTGTTCTCGCGCCAGTCGGCCTCGTCGCTGTCCAACACCGTGGTCTATGAGGTGCAGACCGGCTCCACCCTGCTGGTGCAGGCCATGCTGGGCATCTCGCGCGATGGCTTCACCCTGGTGGCGCTGCTGGGCTACCTGCTGTATCTGAACTGGCAGCTGACGCTGGTGGTGGCCGCCGTGGTGCCGGGCGTGGCCTGGATCATGAAGACGCTGTCGCGCCGCCTGTACCGCATCACCAAGATCAGCCAGGAAGCCACGGACTCCCTGGCCTATGTGGTGGAGGAGAACGTGCTGGCCCACCGCATGGTGCGCCTGCATGGCGCGCAGCAGGGCCAGCAAAAGCGCTTTGGCGGCCTGAGCGGGCAACTGCGCAAGCTGGCCATCAAGGCCACCATCGCCTCTGCCGCGATGACGCCGCTGACCCAACTGCTGGCCGCTGCTGCCCTGTCAGCCGTGATCTGCATCGCGCTGTGGCAAAGCCGGGGCACGGGAGCCGCCGCGGCCAATGTGCAGGATGTGACGGTGGGCAGTTTCGCGGCCTTCATCACGGCCATGCTGATGCTGATTGCCCCCATCCGCCGCCTGGCCGATGTGGCCAACCCCATCACGCGCGGCGTGGCGGCGCTGGAGCGGGGCCTGCATCTGCTGGAGGGCTCGGGCGACGAGACCGGCGGCACCCAGGTGCCCGGCAAGGCGCGTGGCGAGATCGAGCTGCGCGACGTGTCCGTTCAGTTTGGCGAGGACAAGGCCCCCGCCCTGAGCCATGTGGACCTGCGCGTGCGCCCGGGCGAGGTAGTGGCCCTGGTGGGCCCCTCCGGCGCGGGCAAGACCACGCTGGTGAACCTGCTGCCGCGCTTTCTGCAGCCCACGGATGGGCAGTTGCTGCTGGACGGCACCCCCCTGCCCGAATGGGATCTGGCCGCCCTGCGCCAGCAGTTCGCCATGGTCAGCCAGGACGTGGTGATGTTCAATGACACCATTGCCGCCAATGTGGCGCTGGGTGGCGTGGAAGACGAGGCACTGCTGTGGGCGGCGCTGGACGCCGCCAACCTGGGCTCGCACGTGCGCGGCCTGCCCCAGGGCCTGCAGACGGTGGTGGGCCACAACGCCAGCCAGCTGTCCGGCGGCCAGCGCCAGCGGCTGGCGATTGCGCGGGCGCTGTACAAGGATGCGCCGGTCCTGATTCTGGACGAGGCCACCTCGGCACTGGACAACGAATCCGAGCGCCTGGTGCAGGAGGCGCTGACACGGCTGATGCAGGGCCGCACGACCCTGGTCATCGCCCACCGGCTGTCCACCATCGAGCATGCCGACCGTGTGGTGGTGATGGAGCGCGGCCGCATCGCCGAGCAAGGCACGCATGCCGAACTGCTGGCGCGCGACGGGCTGTATGCCAGGTTGAGCAGGAACCACGCCACCTGAGCGGACAGGATTGGGGGCGGCCATGCCGCTTTCGCTTGCGGCTTGCAGCTGGCGGCTACCAGCTCCCGCGCGAGGGCTGGGTCTTGCGTTCGGCCTTGATGGCCTTGGTGAGTTTGTCGACCATGTATTGGCGGTCCACCTGCCTGGCGAAGTCGGCGGCGGTGAAGCCGCGCTGGTTGCGCAGGATGACGTCGGCGCCTTCGGCGATGAGCTGGTCCACCACGGCTTCGCTGCTGTACTGGGCAGCCAGCATCAGCGGCGTGGTGCCGTTGGGCGATTCGGCGTCGATGTAGGCGCTTTTGTCCAGCAGCAGCTTGATGATGTCCAGCGTTTGGGGCAGGTCGGCCGAGGTGGCGTAGTGCAGCGGTGTCCAGCCGGGGCGGTTGACATCGGCGCCCCGGCGGATGAGTTCCTTGGCCAGGTCCAGGTGGCCCTTGATGCAGGCCATCATCAGCGGCGTTTCGCCCTGCTGCGAGGCTTCGTTGACCTTGATGCCGGGGGACTTGAGCAGCACGTCGAAGACGCCCAGGGAGCCCTGGTGCAGGGCCGCAACCAGGCCCGGGCGGCCGCGCGTGTCGCGCGTGTTGGGATCGAAGCCGCGAAAGATCAGGTTGACCATGGCGCGCTCGTTGTCGCTGACGATGGCACGCACGTAGTCGTCGTACTGGCTGGCGTGCGCCAGCCCGGCACCGGCTGCAGCCACGGCCGTCAGGGCGCGGCCGGCCCGGGCCAGCCAGCGGCGACGGTCCACGCGGCCGACGGCCGCAGCATTCAGTCTCATGCGACAACCCCCTTGAAAAGCTGATCGAAGTTGGCACTGGTCAGGGCCGCCACCTCCTCGACCGGAATGCCGCGCACCTGTGCAATCTGCTGGGCCACGTACGGCACATACGACGGATTGTTGGTCTTGCCGCGATAGGGAACGGGCGCCAGATAAGGGCTGTCGGTCTCGATCAGCAGGCGGTCGGCCGGCACGAAGGCGGCCACGTCGCGCAGGTGCTGGGCGTTCTTGAAGGTGACGATGCCCGACATCGAGATGTAGTAGCCCAGGTCCAGCGCCGCGCGCGCGACCTCCATGGTCTCGGTGAAGCAGTGGAAGACACCGCCGGCCTGGCCTGCCGAGCCGTCCTCGCCTTCTTCGCGCAGGATGGCCAGCGTGTCGTCCGAGGCACTGCGGGTGTGGATGACCAGGGGCTTTTGCGTCTGGCGCGCCGCGCGGATGTGCACGCGAAAGCGCTCGCGCTGCCACTCCAGGTCGGCAATGGTGCGGCCGCCCTTGCGGTCTTCCATGCCGTAGTAGTCCAGGCCCGTCTCGCCGATGGCGACCACGCGCGCCAGCGCGGCGCGCTCCACCAGGTCGCCCACGCTGGGCTCGGTCATGTGTTCGGTGTCGGGGTGCACGCCCACGGTGGCCCAGAAGTTGTCGTGGTCCAGCGCCAGCTGGTGCACATCGCCGAACTCCTCCATCGTGGTGCAGATGCACAGCGCACGCGTGACACGCGCGGCCGCCATGGCCTCGCGGATCTCGGGCAGGCGGCTTTGCAGCTCGGGGAAGTTCAGATGGCAGTGGGAATCGGTAAACATGGAATCTCGTGGTTCAGAAACAGCCATGCCGACCCGGGAGCTGTCCTCCCTGTCGGCATGCATGGCAGGCAGGTGCACCTGAAACAGGTGCAGCCATCAGACCGTCTGCGTGGCCTTGTCCGAGCTCAGCGCCGCACCCAGGATGTTCTCGATCTTGGCCTTGAGCTCGGCGGATTTCTCGTCCTTGGGAAACTGTATGCCTATGCCCTGCGTGCGGTTGCCCGAGGCGCGTGCGGGCGTGATCCACGCCACGCGGCCGGCCACGGGATAGCGCTGGGGCTCGTCGGGCAGGGTCAGCAGCACGTAGACATCATCGCCAAGACGGTACTCGCGCTGAGTGGGCACGAAAACGCCCCCTTCTGCGAACATGGGAATGTAGGCGGCGTACAGCGCGGCCTTTTCCTTGATCGCCAGTTGCATCACGCTGGGACGGGGTGTGGAGGGTGCGGTGCTCATGGATGGTTTGCAGACATTGGTTCGGTGAGCGGCCGGCGCAATCGGCACCGGGCCCAGGGCCGTAGGTTAACAGGCCGGGCTTTCATGTGGCGAAAAGCGCCTGGCCATGTTCTCCCGTGCCCCGCCCTTCATGCCCGGCGCTGGCGGGCAGGCTGGCCGGACATGAGCACGCGCCGCGCCTCTGCGGCCAGGGCTTCTGCCATGAGGCCTGCGTTGAAGGGATGGTCGGCCGTGCGCGCGGCCTGGGCCAGGGTTCGCGACCATTCGGCCAGCAGGCCCATGTCCAGCGGCCGCGAAGGCAGGTCGGCCGGCGTGAAGTAGCGCGGCGCGGCGCCTGCGGCCAGCGCCATCAGGTCGTGGCAGATCTTTTGCAAGGCCTCCACGGCATGGGGCGGCGCGTAGGCGGCCAGGGCCGCCACATCGCCCTTGGCCAGCGCACGCGGCAGCTGTGACCACGACGCCATGTCGCTGCCGCCACCGCTTTGCGCCAATGCCAGTGCATCGCCGGGCCGCCCGCCTGCTGCGCGCAGCGCCACGGCGGCCGCTTCAGGGGGCACGCCCTGCGTGTCCAGCCAGGAAAGGGCCTCTTGCTGATCCGGCCAGGCCATGGTGTGGATCAGGCAGCGGCTGCGAATGGTGGGCAGCAGCTGGTGCGATGCCTCGCTGGCGAGCACGAAACGCGCATCGCCGGGCGGCTCCTCCAGCGTCTTGAGCAGCGCATTGGCCGTGATGGCATTCATCTGCTCGGCCGGATAGACCAGCACGGCCTTGCCGCGCCCGCGCGCGCTGGTGCGCTGGCAGAACTCCACGGCGTCGCGCATGGCCTCGACACGGATTTCCTTGCTGGGCTTGCGCTTCTTGTCGTCGATGTCGGCCTGGGCCTTCTCGGGCAGGGGCCAGCCCAGCGCCATCATCTGCACCTCGGGCATGAGCACGCACAGGTCGGCATGGGCGCGCACGTCGATGGCATGGCAGCTGCCGCAGTGGCCGCAGGCGCCCTGCGGCGACGGCGACTCGCAGAGCCAGGCACGCACCAGTGACAGCGACAGCGCGTACTGCCCCAGGCCCGAAGGCCCCTGCAGCAGCCAGGCATGGCCGCGCTGTGCGAGCAGGCGTGTGCGCTGTTCGGCAATCCAGGAGGTGTCGATCTCGGCCGGCTGTGGCAGGGCTTCGTTCATGCCGCACCTCCCTGGCCGCCGACCATGATGGCCAGCCAGCCCCGGCGCACCATGACCTGCGTGATCTGCTGCCAGACCGCATGCCGGCTGGCGTTGGAGTCGATGCGGGCAAAGCGCTGGGGCGCTGCTGCAGCGCGCGACGCATAGCCCTGGGCCACGCGGGCGAAGAAGCTGCCGGGTTCGGACTCGAAGCGGTCCGGCACGCGGGCCGAGGCCAGGCGCTCGGCGGCCACCTCGGCGGGCAGGTCGAACCAGAGCGTCAGGTGGGGCTCGCGCAGCAGATCGGGCTGGGGGGCGGTGCCCGTCTGCACCATGCGCTCCAGCGTGGCCAGCGGCTGCAGGTCGAAGCCACGGCCTGCGCCCTGGTAGGCAAAGGTGGCATCAGTGAAGCGGTCGCAGAGCACGACCTCGCCGCGCGCCAACGCGGGCTCGATCACCTGCACCAGGTGGTCGCGTCGCGCGGCAAAGGCGATCAGCGCCTCGGTCAGCGGGTCCATGGCGTCGTGCAGCATCAGCGCGCGCAGCTTTTCGGCCAGCGGCGTGCCGCCGGGCTCGCGCGTGAGCGTCACCGTGCGGCCCTGGTCACGGAAAGCCTGGGCCAGCGACGCGATGTGCGAGGACTTGCCGGCGCCATCGATGCCTTCGAAGCTGATGAACAGGCCGGCGGGGGTTGCATTGGTCATATGGAAAGAGAGGATACGCAAGCGCCGCGGGAACCGCAGCAGCCCTGGGGAATATCTCAGGGCTTTTGCTCAGGGCTTTTGCTGGCCGCGCTGGTAGCGGTTGACGGCGCGGTTGTGCTCGTCCAGCGAGGCACTGAAATGGCTGGTGCCGTCTCCGCGCGCCACGAAATACAGCGCCTTGGTCTGGCTGGGCTGCACGGCGGCCATGAGGGCGGCCTTGCCGGGCATGGCGATGGGCGTGGGCGGCAGGCCCGCGCGGGTGTAGGTGTTCCAGGGCGTGTCGGTCTGCAGGTCGCGGCGGCGCAGGTTGCCGTCGAATTTCTCACCCAGGCCGTAGATCACGGTGGGATCGGTCTGCAGCAGCATGCCGATGCGCAGGCGGTTGGTGAACACGCCTGCGATCTGGGCACGGTCGGCCGCGCGGCCGGTTTCCTTCTCGACGATGCTGGCCAGGGTCAGGGCCTCGTCGGGGCTCTTGAGTGGCGTGTCGGCCGAGCGCAGCGCCCAGACATCGGCCAGGCGCCGGTCCATGGCATGCAGGGCCCGGCGCAGCACGGCCAGGTCGGAGCTGCCCTTGGCATAGGTATAGGTATCGGGGAAGAACCGGCCCTCCGGCGCCACCCCGGGACGGCCCAGGGCCTGCATCAGGGCCGCATCGTCCATGCCCGCGCTTTCCTGGCGCAGGAATTCCTCGCGGGCCAGGGCTGCGCGCACCTGGCGCCAGTTCCAGCCCTCGACCAGGGTCAGCGCCTTGAGCGATTCCTCGCCACGCGCGAGCTTTTGCAGCAGCACATAGGGGGTCAGGCCCGTGGTCAGTTCATAGTTGCCGGCCTTGATCTGCCGGTCCTGCCCCGAGACGCGGAACCAGGCATACAGCAGCCGCGCATCGGTCTGCACCCCGGCCTTGACCACTTCGCGGGCGACGCCGCGCGGCGTGGTGCCGGGTTCGACCTCCAGCTCCAGCGTGGGCTGGGACAGCGGCAGGGGCTGGTTCAGCCACCACCAGCCGGCACCGGCCAGCACGGCTGCCAGCACCAGCAGCATCATCAAAGCGCGAAAGATAAAGCGCACAACCTCGGTCCAAGCAAGCAATAGAGCGGCTGATCATAATTCAGCCATGACCCAGCCTTTACTGAACGGCATCGCCCCCGTTTCCCATCTCGGCGTGATACGCGCCCTCGGCGAAGACGCCGCCCCATTCCTGCATGGCCAGCTGACCAACGACTTCGCGCTGCTCGATCTGCAGCATGCGCGTCTGGCGGCGTTCTGCACGGCCAAGGGCCGCATGCTGGCCAGCTTCATCGGCTTCAAGCGCAGCAAGGACGAGATCCTGCTGCTGTGCGACCGCAGCCTGCTGGCACCCACGCTCAAGCGCCTGTCCATGTTCGTGCTGCGCGCCAAGTGCAAGCTTAGCGATGCCACGGCCGACTTCACCCTGCTCGGCCTGGCCGGCGACTCCGCCGTGCAGGCCCTGGGCGCGGGCGCCGCACCCTGGACCAAGTCGGACGACGGGGCCGCCAGCCTGATCGCCCTGTACCCGGCCGCCGGCCAGCCGCGCGCCCTGCGCGTGGCCCCTGTCGGTGCGCCCCTGCCCGAAGGCCCCGCACTCAGTGAGGCCGATTGGCTCTGGAGCGAAGTCGCCAGCGGCATCGCCACGCTGTCGGCACCCGTGGTCGATGCCTTCGTGCCGCAGATGCTCAACTACGAATCGGTGGAAGGCGTGAACTTCAAGAAGGGCTGCTACCCGGGCCAGGAGGTGGTGGCCCGCAGCCAGTTCCGGGGCACGCTCAAGCGCCGCGCCTACATCGCCCATGCCCAGCAGCCGCTGGCAGCCGGCATGGAAGTCTTCACGCCCGAGGATCTGGAGCAGGCCACCGGCACCGTGGTCCAGGCCGCCCCGGCGCCCGGCGGGGGCTGGGACGCCATTGTCTCCATGCAGATCAGCTCGGCTGAGCAGCGCCTGCTGGCCCACGCCGCCCTGGGCGAGGGCCAGCGCGCCGATGCCGCGCAGGCCGTGGCGCTGCAACTCCAGCCCCTGCCCTACGCGCTGCGCGAGGACATTTGAGATTTGGGCCTTGCACCGCCTGAGCTGCCTGCAGCTCAGGCGGTGAGTACTTTCCTCATGGTGATGTGGGGAATGCCGGCCTCTTCATAGGGCTCGCCCTCGGGCGTGAAGCCCGCGCGCAGGTAGAACGACTCGGCATGGCGCTGCGCGTGCAGCACGATTTCGCGGTCGCCGCGCTGGCGGGAGGCCTCCACCAGGCTGTCCAGCACGATGCGGCCCCAGCGGCCGCCGCGCACGCTGCGGTCCACGGCCATGCGGCCGATCCTGCCGGCGCCGGGGCTGTCGCTGACCAGGCGGCCGGTGGCAATGGGCTGGCCCAGGCCGTTGTAGACCACGGCGTGGCGGGCCACGGGGTCGAACTCGTCGATCTCGATCTCGCGCGGCACGCCCTGCTCGTGCACGAACACGGCCAGGCGCAGGCGCTCGGCGTCGCGGCCCAGGTCGTTCCAGCTGCCCGATGCCACGCGCACCACGCTCTGGCCGGCCTCATAGGCGGTGAGCACGTCGCGCAGCTGCTGCGGCACGGGCAGCGGCTGGCGCGTGGTGGCATCGGCGAACACATAGACCAGTTCCACGGTGTTGAGCAGTTCCATGCCCCGGAAGATGCCGGCCTCGAACAACAGCGAGGTATTGCCCTGCCTGGCACAGCGTATGCCCACATGCAGCACGTCGCCCAGCGTGGCCGATGCGTGGTAGGTGGTGGTGGCCTTCTTGACGAACAGCTCGCCGCCCAGGGCCGCGAAGGATGACTCATAGGGCATGCCCAGCTGGCGCCAGTAGTCGGTGACGGCCACGTCGGCGTACATCAGGTAGTGGGCGTTGAAGACGATCTTCTGGGCGTCCACTTCGGACCAGCGCACTTCGATGCGTTGCAGCGTGCGGAAATCTTGGCGTTGCATGGGTTTTTCTCTCCTGTTGTCTTGGGTGTCTTGGGTGCCCTGGCTCTCAGGCCGCGAAGGCGTCGGCCAAGGCGCGCGCCATGTCGGCATGTGCACGGCGCGCTTCGGCAATGGCGCGGCCCATCTTGACGAATTCATGGGTCACGCCCCGGTAGATCTCCAGATCCACGGGCACGCCCGACATGCGCAGCTTGTCGGCGTATTCCACGCCCTCGTCCACCAGCGGGTCGCATTCGGCCAGGCCTATCCAGGCTGGGGCCACGCCGTCCACGTCAGGCGCCAGCAGCGGGGCGAAGCGCCAGTCCTCGCGGTCGGCAGGGCTGTTGAGGTACTGGGCAAAGAACCAGGTGATGGCCGGCTCGTCAATGACCAGCCCGTGGGCGAAACGGCGGTGCGAGTCAGTGTCCTGGTGGGCCGTCGTGCCCGGGTAGATCAGCAGTTGCAGGGCCAGCTTCAGGCCTGCATCGCGCGCATGGATGGCGCAGGCTGCGGCCAGCGTACCGCCCGCGCTGTCGCCGCCCACGGCCAGGCGTGCAGGGTCGGCGCCCAGCAAGGCGGCCTGCGAAGCCAGCCATTGCAGCGCATCCCAGGCGTCGTTGTGGGCCGTGGGGAATTTGTGCTCGGGCGCACGCCGGTAGTCCAGCGAGACCACCATGGCGCCCGAGAGGTGGGCCAACTGGCGGCACAGCACGTCGTGCGTGGCCACGCTGCCCACGGTGAAGCCGCCGCCATGCAGGTACAGCAGCATGGGCAGGCCAGAGGCCGGTGCCTGGGCACGCTCCTCAGGCGCATAGAGCCGAGCGGGCAGCAAGGCGCCATCGCGCGCGGGAATCTGCAGGTCCTCGACACGCGGCAGGACGGGCTTGGGAATTTCGAGCACGCCGGCGCCCGCCTCATAGGCGGCGCGCGCACCCTCGGCGCCCAGCTGGTGCATGGGCGTGCGTGCGGCGCGCTCCATGCGGCGCAGCACATCGCGCATCTGGTGGGTCAGGGACGCCGGCAGCGGCGTGGCGTGGGGGCGGGATTCGGGCTGGGGCACGTTCAGGAGCAAGTTCAGGGACAGGTTCGATCGGAGCCATCTGGCAAGGCACGGCAGGCGCCGCGCAGCAGGCATTGTGCCGCGAGCACAAGGCCCTGGCAGCCATGCGATGGCAGTGCACGCCCGTGCTGTCGCCCCCGTGACCGCGCAGGCGCCCTCTCAGGGTTTGCTTTGTTTGCAGTGCAGCACGCGCGGTCTAGATTCGGCGCACTCCCCCTGATCCCCACCACGGGCCGCAGCGGCCCGCAACGAGTCACCGACCATGGCTTTCATCAACTACGTCACCCAGATCCAGTTTGACTTCGGCGCCGTGCGCCTGTTGCGCCAGGAGTGCGAGCGCGTGGGCATCACGCGGCCGCTGATCGTCACCGACCAGGGCGTCAAGGCGGCCGGCGTGCTGCAAAAGGCGCTGGATGGGCTGGGCGACATGCCGCACGCAGTGTTCGACCAGACGCCCTCCAACCCCACCGAGGCCGCCGTGCGTGCGGCCGCTGCGATCTACCAGGAGCAGCGCTGCGACGGCCTGATCGCCGTGGGCGGCGGCAGCGCCATCGACTGCGCCAAGGGCGTGGCGATTGCGGCCACGCACGAAGGGCCGCTGTCGCACTACGCCACCATCGAGGGCGGCTCGCCGCGCATCACCGAGCGCGTGGCACCGCTGATTGCCGTGCCCACCACCAGCGGCACGGGCAGCGAGGTGGCGCGCGGCGCCATCATCATCGTGGACGACCACCGCAAGCTGGGCTTTCACAGCTGGCACCTGGTGCCGCGCGCCGCCATCTGCGATCCGGAACTGACCTACGGCCTGCCCGCCATGCTGACGGCCGCCACGGGCATGGACGCCATCGCCCACTGCATGGAAACCTTCATGGCAGCCGCCTTCAATCCGCCTGCCGACGGCATTGCGCTGGACGGCCTCACGCGCGGCTGGGCGCACATAGAACGCGCCACCCGCAATGGCCAGGACGCCGAGGCACGCCGCCAGCTGATGAGCGCCAGCATGCAGGGCGCCATGGCCTTCCAGAAGGGCCTGGGCTGCGTGCACAGCCTCAGCCACAGCCTGGGCGGCGTGAACCCGCGCCTGCACCACGGCACGCTCAACGCCATGTTCCTGCCCGCCGTGGTGCGCTTCAATGCCGAGGCCGAGAGCGTGCGCGCCGAACAGCGCCTGCAGCGAATGGCCCACGCTATGGGCCTGGCCTCGGGCAGCGACATTCCCGAAGCCATACGCGACATGAACGCCCGCCTGGGCCTGCCCACGGGCCTGGCCGCCATGGGCGTGGAGCGCGCCCAGTTCGCGGCCGTGATCGGCGGGGCGCTCAAGGACCATTGCCACGGCACCAACCCGCGCCTGGCCAGCGCCGACGACTACGAGCAGATGCTGGCCACCTCGCTGTGAGCCGCCGTAGCTGCTGTGAGCGGGCTCAGTGGCCGGGCGGTGACTGCTCCGGTGACTGGGCCGGTGGCGGCGCCGGTACAGACGCGGGAGCGGGAGCGGGAGCCGGCGCCGGCGCTGCGCCGCTTTCCATCATGCGGCGCACTTCCACGGTCTGCATCAGCTGCTCGGCCATGACGGCCAGCAGCTCCAGATCTGCCGGCGAGACCTCGCGCGGTGCGTCGTCCATGATGCAGAAGCTGCCCAGCACAGCGCCGTGGCGGTTCCTGAGCGGCACGCCTGCGTAAAAGCGCAGCCGCATGGCCTGCAGTGCGGGGTTGCCGGCAAACCGGGGGTCGCGCGCTGCGTCGTGCACCACCAGGGGCTCGCCGCCGTGCACCACATACGAGCAGATGGACTGACCGCGCGGCATCCCGGCCGATGCGGGGTCGCCCTGGTCCGCCACCAGCAGGCTGCCGGGCGTGTGCACGCGGTCGGCATCGACCCATGAGACCTGGGCCCATTTCACGTCGAAGGCATTGGCGGCCTGCTGGGCTGCCTCGTGGTACAGCGGCGGCAGGCCGGGCCCGAGCACGCCGCTGTCGCGCAGCTGGCGCACGCGCTGCTCATCGTCATCGGGAATGGGCGCGGCCAGGCCCTGGCCTGCCGCGTCGGGCAGGCGCAAGGCGTCCACCCACAACTGCAGCTCGCGCAGGCTGGACACGCAGGCGGCGGCGCCGCAGCGGCGCGCGAACTCGGGGTCGGACACCACGGCCGGCGCATTCCACAGCGCCAGCACCACGCGCAGATGCGGCCAGTGGCGGCGCACCCGCCGCATGATCTGGCGCGCCACGGTCTGGGGCTGGGCGCTGAAGACCGAGAGCACCAGCAATTGCGCCTCGCCAAGGGCCTGTGCGCCTGCATGGCCCTGCGGCAGGCCGCCGCCCTCGCCCTGCCCCAGCTGGCGCCATTGCGGATCGGCCGCCAGCGCCCAGTCCGAGCAGCTGACCACGTGGCCGCGCAGCGCCTCGCTGTGCGCCACCATGGCCGCTGCCAGGGCATCGACCTCCCAGCGCGCGCCCACGCAATGGATGCGCAGGGCCCGCGAGGACAGGGCTGCGGGCGCGGGATGGCTTTCCCGCAGCTCCTCGACCAAGGCATCCATGCCGCTGGACAGGCGCAGCCGGTGCTCGGCCGTGGCCGACTCCAGGTGCTGCTGGGTGGCCAGGCGCAGCGCGGGGATCGCCACCTCGTCATAGAAGCCGGCCACTGCGGCCGAGCGTTCGTCCGCCGAGGCCCGCGCCGGCAGCCTTGCGTCCACCAGTTCATGCGCCAGCGTGACCGCATCTTCCACATCGTCGGCCAGCAGGCGCTGGTACAGCCGCTGGGCCGGACCCAGCACGGGGGAGCTGCCCAGCAGCACCTCCATGAACTGCAGCGCCGGTATGTAGCGGCCCAACACCAGCAGGCAGACCGTGAGCGGCGTGGACAGGATCAGCCCTATCGGCCCCCACAGCGCCGTCCAGAAGGTCGCGGCCGCAATGATGGACAGCGTGGACAGGCCCGTGCTGCTGCCATACAGCCAGGGCTCGATGAGGTTGTTGCTGATCAGCTCCAGCGCCATGATCAGCCCCAGCGTCATCAGCAGCATCTGCCAGCCCGGATCCACCGCAAAGGCCAGCGCCAGCGGGAAGGCGGCAGAGATCATGGCGCCCACATAGGGAACGAACCGCATGATGGCCGCCAGCACCCCCCAGAGAATGGCGCCCGGCACGCCGATGAACCACAGCCCCGCCGCCATGGGCAGTCCATAGGTGATGTTGACCACGAACTGCATGCGCAGGTACTTGCCTATGCGCTGCGAGGCCTCGTCCAGCGCATCGGTGGCCACATGCAGGTTGCCGCCCATCAGGCGCAGCAGCCGGTCGCGCAGGTCATCGCGGTCCAGCAGGATGAGGATCACGAACAGCAGCACGATGCCGGCCGTGGTCACGGGCTCGGCCACTCGGCCCAGCCACTGCAGCATGCGCGCCGTGGGCTTTTGCTCGGGCGACTGGATCTCCACCTTCTGCACGCGGGGCGTGGTGGCGCCGCGGGAGATCTCACGCTCCACCGTGTCATAGGTGCGCAGGGCGCCGTCCCAGGCGCTGGGCATGTTGGCATTCCTGCGCAGGCTGCGCAGCTTGTCGCGGATGGTGCTCTGGTAGGTGGGCAGGTCGGCGCTGAGCTGCTGCACCTGGCTGCCCAGATAGGTACCCATTCCGGCCAGCGTTGCCAGTGCCATGACCACCACCAGCAGCGTCGCCGCCATGCGCGGCAGGCCCCAGCGCCTGAGCCGGGAGACCGCAGGATCGAGCAAAAAGCCGAACAGCAGCGCCAGGGCCAGCGGAATCAGCAGTCCCTGCCCGAAATACAGACCCGCGATGATGATGCTGGCCACCAGCAGGCCGGTCAGCAGGCGCAGCGCAGGCACCATGTCGGCCAGCTGTGCCAGGCCCGGCAGGGCCGAACGCACGCTGCGTGCGAAAGCCGCGTCGGCAGCGGCCGCGTTGCCGGCCGCATCGGCTGCGGCGTTCTCAGCGCCTGGTTTTCTGGAAGGCGCTGGTGTGAGGTCGGGATGTGGATTCATGGGGGGACAGGCATCAGGGCTTGGATACGTGCGTGGATGCTGCCGCACTTGCGCCCATCGTGGGATTGCACAGCGCGCTGCGGGCCGGCCCTGTCAGCGGGCACCGCAATCGCTGGAACTCCGCCGCCGTCGCTGCCACAGCGCGCCAGCTCACCAGCGCACACGCACCACCGTGCCGCCGCCAGCACGCGGCGCCAGGTCCAGCGTAGCCCCTATGGCGTGGGCACGGCGGTGCATGCCTGCCAGGCCCATGCCCTGCGCCTCATCGGGTGTACGGGGCGGCAGGCCGCGGCCGTCGTCTTCCACGCGCAACTCCCAGCGCAGCTCGCGGCGCGCGCCGGGATGGGCGCCGCTCGCTCGCGCAATACCCGGCTCCAGGGGCTGCAGCACCAGCCACAGCGTGCTGGCCTGTGCGTGCTGCAGCACATTGCTCACGGCCTCCTGGGTGATGGCAAGCAGGTGCTGGGACGACTGGCCTCGAGGAAGATCGGGCAGATCGGGCAAGCCCGGCTCGGACTGCGGATCGGCCACGCTCCAGCGGATCTGCATGCCACGGCGGTCCAGCACGGGCTGCAGCCGGTGGCGCAGGCGCGCCAGGCGCACGGGCAAGGCGTCCTCCACGGCGTCCATGGCGTCCACCAGCAGGCGCAGGTCCAGCAAGGCCTGCTCCAGCAACTCCTGCGCCTGGCGCTGCCGGGTTTCGCTCGGCTCCAGCAAGGCCATGGCATTCACCAGAAGGCCGCCCACGCCGTCGTGCAGATCGGCGGCAATGCGCCGGCGCTCGGCCTGCACCTCGCGCGAAGGCCGGGGGCTGCGCCTGCGCCGCCACAGCAGCAGCCTGCGCAGGCGCGAGGCACCCATCGCACACAGCAAGGCCGTCAAGACCAGCAGGGCCAGGCTGCACAGGCGAAGCCACAGCGGAGCCTGGTCGCCCTGCTGCCAAAGCCAGGCGCAAAGCGCCAGCATCTGCAGCAGGCCCAGTGCCAGGCAGACTGCCAATGCGCGAAGGGAGTCCTTCATGGCCATGCGGTGGGAAGCGGCGGCGGGGCGGTCCGCACGGGCCCCTGCGCCGCCAGCCAATCAGAACAGGCCGCGCAGCGATGCAAAGCGCACCGCCTGGGCGCGTGTGCGCACCTGCAGCTTGCGGTAGATGTTCTTGATGTGCGTGTTGACCGTCATGGCGCTGATCATCAGGCGCGAGCCGATCTCGGCGCTGGTGTAGCCGCTGGCCACCATGCGCAGCACCTCGCGCTCGCGGGTGGACAGGCGGTCTGCCTCGTCGGGCGAGCGGCGCTTGGGCTCGGCGCCCTGGGTCTTGTCGAAGCGCTGCAGCAACCTGCGCGCCAGGCTGGGAGTGACGGATGCGCCGCCATTGGCCACCTGCAGCACGGCCTGCGGGTAGTTGCCGAACCAGGAGTTCTTGACGAGGTAGCCCGTGGCACCCAGCTCGAAGGCGCGCAGCACCTGCTCGTCGTTTTCCATCACGGAGATGATGACGGCCTCGGCCGTGGGCCGCACGGTCTTCATCATGTCCAGCAGCTCGAAGCCCTCGCCGTCGCCCAGGTTCAGGTCGACCAGCATCACGTCGAACTCGTGCTGGCGAATGGCCTTGCGACCCTCTCGGACACTTCCGGCCTGGGCCACGACCAGGGTGCGCGGGTCGTTCATGATTTCCTGGGCAATGACCATGCGGATGTGGGCATCGTCATCGACCAGCAGCACGCGCACGGGCTTGTCGGGCTGGCCGGCCAGATAGTCTGGCCACATGGCGGAACTCAGGCCCGTGCCCAGCATGGCCTGGGCGCGCGAGGAATCGGCGATCAGGGGACGGGCATCGGCGGGAACGTCGGATGGATTCATGCTGTTCTCCTCAAATGTCACGTCATGTATATGACGCAACCGATCACATACGCGCCTTTCACATTAAGAGAAATCGCCACCGATATCCACAATCTTTGACGAAGTTTGTGAAAGATTGCGTAGCTTGCAAATTAACACATTTGTGTGAGAAGCCGGGTCCGTACTTTCTTGATCACCTGACCGGCAGGCCTGTCGGGCCTGGCAGGCCATGCCCTTGCCGATGCCCGCCATCCTCCCCTTGATCCAGCCTCATGACAGCCCCCGGTTCAACGCCTTCCTCCTGCGCCTGCACCGAGCGTATGCAATTCGATACACCGGGTTGTCTGGATGGCCCCATGCCCGCCGGATCAACGGCCTGAAGCGAAGCTGCAACTGCAAATTTTCTGTCGTTACACCTTGAAACTACCCAACTCCATTCACCTCCCAATGCCGCTGCTTTAACGCGATGCAGCCCGCCAGCCAAAGGTTTGGACGGGTAAGTACCCGCCACGTGGCTCAGCGCTCACGGCTACCCCGTACAAGAGATGGAACGGCAGGGGCGCCCCAAGCACATTGGAGTCCAGACAACGAGCTGGGGTCCAGGGAGACAAGGCCGGAAACCTCCGCAAAGTGTCTGAAAAACGGGTGCTTACACACCTCTTCCTGATAGTCCGATCCTTCCAAGGAGCCATCATGAAATCGCTTGCAATTCTTTCCCTGTGCCTGATCGCAACCGCCGCCATGGCAGATCAAGACAACCGCTACAGCAGCAGCTCCAAGATCGAAATCGACGGACCCAGCGTCCAGGTCACGGTGCTGAACAGAAGCGGGGTGCTGAACATGGCAACGGGTGGCGGCAAGGCCTCCCAGAATCTGGCCAGCAATGCGGGCAATGTGTCCATCGACAACGGCGGCAGCTCTCTGCAGATCGTGGCAGCCTCGGGAACCGGCATCATGAACGTCGCCAATGGCTGGGGCGCCGTGGCCGTCAACAACCTCGCCTCCAACTACGGCGAAGTCGACGTGAATGACCTGTCGATTCAGGTCGTGGCGGCCAAGAACTCTGGCATCGTCAACTATGCCGGCAACGGCTCCACCGCAGTGCAGAACATCTCCAGCAACAACGGCTGCGTGACCTGCTACAACAATCGCTGAGCCTGGCTGCCGGGTGAAGGCAACTGCCGGACGGCCCCCGGCCAACCGGCATAGCCTTCCCGGCACCGACCCAGCCCTCCGCACCAGGAGAGCCCACCATGCATAACGCCGCCATTCTCTGCTCGGCTGCCCTGTTGGCCTGGCTCGCCCTCGGAGCGTCCTCCATCCACGCAGCCGCTCCGGGCGAAGACCCGGTGGTACTGAACAAGCCCGTGGACTATCTGAGGCTGCCGACGGCCAAGCCCACGACATCGACGGGGCTGGAAACCGTGACCGACATACCCATCAACATCAAGGCCAAGATAGCGCGCTATGAAGCCATGTCGATGAACAATGCTCCGGGCGTCGCCACAGATGCCGACGTGGTGACCACCACCACGATGAGCAGTGCCGGCATGAAGCGCACCTGCACGCAGGACATTGCCAGCAATACCAACGCAAGCGCATTCAATCGCTACGGGCCACAGACCACCAAGGACCAGATCGTGGTTCTCAAGGGTGATCTGGTCAACGTCTGCCGATAGCGCGGCCGGCGGCCAGCCATCGGGCTGTGGGCCGCCCCGCCACTCTCGTCCCATATTTCCGGCGCCGGCGCCTGTGCGCGCCTGTGCCCTGGCTCGCCGTTTTCCAGCAGAGGTCCATCATGCGCAACAGCCTCCCATCGCCAGGACTTCCCCGCCACGATGCCGCGCCCCGGCCGGCAGACAGCGGCCACGCGGACTACCGAGGGGCTTGGCGCCAGCGATGGTCTGGCAGACAGGGCTGCATGCGGGTTGTCGCCAGCGCCGTTTCAGCCTCCATCGTGCTGCTGTCGGGTTGCGCGCCGCTGGATGCGCGCAAGGATTCCAAATACCTGGAAAAAGTCTATGCGGCCGACCGCCCGGTGGTGCGGCCGGTGCGCTCCATATCGAGCTTCTCCGATTCGCTGATGTGCATGGACAGGATGTTCCGCAACAGCCACATGCCCACGGTGCTGATCACCAGCAAGCAGTTGCCCGACTACACGGGCCGCGTGGCCGTGGCCGCCAAGGAGATGGTGGTCACCGCCCTGTCCCAGATGTCGCGCGTCAGCAGCGCCTTCCGCTACGTGGACTATGAGGTGGACATCGCCCGCCAGGACACGGTGCAGAACCTCACCACCATCTTGCTCAACAACAACCAGATCCAGCTGCAGCGCCCGGCCCTGTATGTGTCGGGCGCCGTGTCCTTCATGGACCAGAACGTGCTGCGCAACAACGTGGACATAGGCACCAGCGCCTCGCGCCTGGAAACCGGCTACAGCGCCAACCGCAGCGGCGCCGTGCTGGGCATGGAGCTGCACCTGGGCGACTTCCGCACGCGCACCATCATTCCGGGCCTGGATTCGGCCAACGAAGTCGTCATCGGCAACGGCAGCCAGGGTCTGGATCTGGCCGGCCGCATCGGCTCCTACGGCGTGCAGTTCAGCGTGGGCCGCGACTATGCCCAGGGCTCGGGCCCGGCCGTGCGCACGCTGGTCGAGCTGGGCATGATCGAACTGCTGGGCAAATGGTCACGCCTGCCCTACTGGCAGTGCCTGACGTTGGACCAGACCCATCCCGACTTCCAGCGCCAGCTGCGCGATTGGTATGAGGAGGGCGGGGCCGGCATCCACCAGGAGCTGGTGCGCCAGTCGCTGATCAGCAAGGGCTATCTGCCTCCCGACGCACCGGCCTTCACCGCAGGCAACCCGCAGTGGCGCGAGGCCATAGGGCGCTTCCAGGCCGACAGCGGCATGGTGGTCAATGGCGTGGTGGACTTCAGCACCTACGAGCGCGCACTGCGAGACTTCGTGGCCGTCAGCGCCGATGGACACATGACGCGCATCGGCTGGAACACCAAGAGCGCGGCACCGGTCACCACCGCCGCCGAGAACGTGGCCGTGGCCACGGGCGACTACCGCTACGGCGCCCCCGCGCCCGACCGCAAGCTGGACCTGTGGCTGGAGAACATCACGCCCACGCGCACCTCCTTCGAGACGGGTGAGCAACTGTTCCTGTCCGCCACCGTGTCGCGCGCCTCTTATCTGTCGTGCTTCATGGCGGGTGCCGACGGCGAGGTGGTAAGGCTCTTGCCCAACGATGTGAACCGCTCGGGCTGGATCACGGCCGCCCAGTCCGTGCGCCTGCCCGACTGGATGAGCCCCAACCCCGGCTATGTGATCAATGCCGGCCCGGCAGGCAAGGAAGGCGTGGCCTGCTTTGCCACCGAGCAGAACATGAGCGACAAGCTGCCCCAACTGCTGCAGAACAAGGCCTTCATCGCCATCCCGGGCATGCGCACACTGGAGGATGTCAACCAGGCCATGGCTAGCGGACTGGGCGCCGACCAGTACACAGGCATGGCCCGCTTCTGGCAAGTGGTTCCGGCCCAGGCCAAGCGCTGATGCGCCTGACAACCGCCCCGTCCACGAACCCACCGGAGGCACACGCCATGCCGTCCCACGCCCACGAACCGCTGTGCGCCGCCCGTGCGCAGCGGCTCGCAACTGCGCTG
This sequence comes from Delftia sp. PX-1, assembly GCF_055797465.1. Classification (NCBI taxonomy): domain Bacteria; kingdom Pseudomonadati; phylum Pseudomonadota; class Betaproteobacteria; order Burkholderiales; family Comamonadaceae; genus Delftia; species Delftia sp. PX-1. The sequence goes on along the minus strand of NZ_CP184763.1, from coordinate 3,444,825 downwards.
CGGTTGTCCGTCAGGCTCGTGCTGGCGGGCCTGCTGGTCCTGCCGCCCGGCGTGACGCCCGCCATGCCGGCGCATGTGCAGGCTGCCGCACGCTTCACGCCGGTGGCCCCCATCCGGGTGGCAACCACCGGCCTGTTCAGCGCACAGCCCGGCACCAGCAATATCTCATCCACCTCCGACACCGCCCAGCAACGGGCCCTGTCCCAGCTGCGCAGCCGCGCCGAAGGCAAGGGCGTGAGCCTGGCCACGCAGCGCGAGGCGCAATGGGTGATGGGCCTGCTGGCATTGCATGGCATTGCCATGGCCCAGGACGGGCCGCAGGCCAGGCAATGGTTCGAGCGCGCGCAGCGCGCCGGCCATCCGCTGGCCAGTGCGGGACTGGCCTGGTGCGCCATGGACGGCTGCGGCCAGCCCCCCGATCCACCGGCTGCAAGGCCCTGGATCGCCCAGCTGGCCAAGACCGACCCGGCCCGTGCGCAATACCTGGAATGGCTGCTGGCGCGGCGCCTGGCGCCGCTGTCCACGGCCGAACCCGTGGGCGAGGCCTTGGCCGTGGCAGGCACGCCCGACCAGGAACTGCTGCAGCGCGCAGCGCGCTCCGGCAGCCCCGGCGCCCAATTGGAATGGGGCCTGGCCCTGCTCGCGCAGGACGAGCCCGAGGCAGCGCTGCGCCAGTTCCGCGCGGCAGCGGCGCGCTCATCCAGCGCCGCGACCAATGCACAGATGCTGGGCGAGCGCCTGCGGCCCGCAGGCCAGCTGGTGTCGGCGCAGGGCAGCTCCACGCCTGCAGCGCAGGGGCCGCAGGCCATGCAGCGCACGCCGCAGCTGAGTGGAGCGCCCAGCGAGCAGGACATCCAGGTGCGCCAGCCCGTCACGGCCCAGCAGCAATGGGAGCAGGCGCAGCGCTACCACCGCGGCGACGGGGTGCCGGCCAACTACACCGAGGCGCTGCGCCTGTACCAGCAGGCCGCTTCCCACGGCCATGTGGCATCGCGTCGCATGCTGGAGCTGATCTACTCGCGCCCCGCACCGGGCGGCGGCGTGGACATCGGATGGATGCAGCAGCTGGCGCGCATAGACCCCATGACCATGCAGCCCATGGCGCCCGTCAGCCCCGCGCCCTACCGGCGCGATCCCACGCCGCTGTTCGACATGGTGCCGGCGCCCTGGCACAGGCACTGAGGCAGGAGCGAGGCGCTACAGCACCACGTCCAGGCCGGTGTCGGCCATCCAGTCCACCGGGTCCTGGCGCAGGACCATGTCGATGTCCAGGCCCAGGGCCACGCCCACTTCGCCGGGAAAGCTCACGGCCAGGGCACGCTCGTCCCACTGCGCCTCGCGCGAGCGGGCGCGCCAGGCAGCGATGTGCAGCACGCAGGCCAGCGGATCGAAGCCCGGCTGGGCCAGCGGCGCGTACAGGTGCTGCAGCGCATCGGCCAGCAGCGGCGGAAGGTTCCAGCGGCGGGCCAGGCCCGCACTGACATGGCTGTATGTGTAGCCGCACAGCCGCATTTCCAGCTCGGCGCGACGCGGGTCCAGCGGGCCGACCAGTTCGGTGATGGTGGCGGCGCGGCCGGGGTCGATCATGTGCATGGCCAGCTCCCCCAGGCCATGCATCAGCCCTGCGGCATAGGCCGCCGTGGGGCTGGCCTGCACGGTGCCGGCCAGCGCTCGCGCCACGCGGGCGGCTTCCACGCTGTAGCGCCAGAAGGCCGGCATGGCCATGCCCGGCACGGCATGGGCGCCCACGCCCAGCGGTATGCCCCGCACGATCTGGCGCAGCTGCGCGGGCGCCAGCAGGGCCAGCGCCTCGGGAATGCCGGTGACACGTCCCGCCATGCCGAACACCGGGCCGTTGGCCTGGGCCAGCAGCCCGGCGGCCAGCGCAGGATCGGCTGCGAAGAGCTGGCTCAGCCGGCGCAGGCTGGGCTGCTCGGGCACCAGCTCGCGCAGCAGCAAGGCCACGATGCGCGGCTGCGCCGGCAGGGCCAGGGCCTGTGCCAACAGCGTCTGCAGGTCCAGTGCATGCGCAGCCATCGCGTTTCCTGCCTTGCCGTGCGCGGGACTACTTGCGGGTCTGCAGCTTGGCGAAGGCCGAGGCCATGGCCGATTGCTGCACCGGCTCGGGCGCACGGCGCTGCCCGCCCTGGCTGCCGCGGCCTGCGCTCTCGAAGCGGTTGTCACGGGGGCCGTCGCGCCGCGCCGGTGCCGCATCGAGCTTCATGGTCAGGCTGATGCGCTTGCGCGCCACATCGACCTCCAGCACCTTGACCTTGACGATCTGGCCGGTCTTGACCACCTCGCGCGCGTCCTCGACGAACTTGTGGCTCATCTGGCTGACGTGGACCAGGCCGTCCTGGTGCACGCCCAGGTCCACGAAGGCGCCGAACTGGGCCACGTTGCTGACCGTGCCCTCCAGCGTCATGCCTTCCTTGAGGTCCTTGATGTCCTCCACCCCGTCATTGAAACGGGCCACGACGAAGTCCGGACGCGGATCGCGGCCGGGCTTTTCCAACTCGCCCAGGATGTCCTTGACGGTGATGGCACCGAACTGCTCGCTCACGAACTGCTCGGCCTTCAGGCCCTTGAGCACTTCGGAGCGGCCCATGAGCTGGTCCACGCTCTTGCCCGTGGTGGCAATGATGCGTTCGACCACCGGGTAGGTTTCCGGGTGCACGCCCGTCATGTCCAGCGGATTGTCGCCGCCGCGGATGCGCAGAAAGCCCGCCGCCTGCTCGAAGGTCTTGGCGCCCAGGCCGGCCACGTCCATCAGCTGCTTGCGGCTCCTGAAGGAGCCGTTGGCATCGCGCCAGCGCACCACGGACTTGGCCACGCTGCCCGACAGGCCCGAGACGCGCGACAGCAGCGGCGCCGAGGCCGTGTTCAGGTCCACGCCCACGGAGTTCACGCAGTCCTCGACCACGGCGTCGAGCTGGCGCGCCAGCTCGCTCTGGTTCACGTCGTGCTGGTACTGGCCCACGCCAATGCTCTTGGGGTCGATCTTGACCAGCTCGGCCAGCGGGTCCTGCAGGCGGCGCGCAATGCTGGCGGCCCCGCGCAGGCTCACGTCCACGTCGGGCATTTCCTGCGAGGCGAACTCGCTGGCGGAATACACAGAAGCGCCAGCCTCGCTGACCACGACCTTCTCGATCTGGCGGTCGGCCTTGCTGGCGATCTTGATCAGGTCGGCGGCCAGCTTGTCGGTCTCGCGGCTGGCAGTGCCGTTGCCGATGGCGATCAGGTTGATCTGGTGCTTTTCGACCAGGCGGGCCAGCACGGCCAGCGAGCCGTCCCAGTCGCGGCGCGGCTCGTGCGGGTAGATGGTGGTGGTGTCCACCAGCTTGCCCGTGCTGTCCACCACGGCCACCTTGACGCCCGTGCGGATGCCCGGGTCCAGGCCGATGACGGCGCGCTGCCCCGCAGGGGCGGCCAGCAGCAGGTCGCGCAGGTTGTCGCCAAAGACCTTGATGGCCACCTTCTCGGCGTCTTCGCGCAGGCGCGAGAACAGGTCGCGCTCGGTGGACAGGCTGAGCTTGACGCGCCAGGTCCAGGCCACGCACTTGCGGATCAGGTCATCGCTGGCGCGCTTGGCGTGGCTCCAGCCCAGGTGCAGGGCAATCTTGCCTTCGGCCAGGCTGGGCTGGCCGGGCTCGGGCTCCACGGGCTGGACCAGCTTGGCCTCGAGGATTTCCAGCGCGCGGCCGCGGAACACCGCCAGCGCGCGGTGCGAAGGCACGCGGCCAATGGGCTCGTCGTATTCGAAATAGTCGCGGAACTTGGCGACCTCGGGGTCGTTCTCGTTCTTGGACTCGACCTTCTTGGAGCGCAGCAGGCCGTCTTCCCACAGCCATTCGCGCAGCTTCTGCACCAGGGCCGGGTCTTCGGCCCAGCGCTCCGACAGGATGTCGCGCACACCATCGAGCACGGCCAACGTGGTCGAGAAATCGGGGCCCGGCTTGCCGTCGTCCAGGGTGGTGGCCGGCTTGCAGAAGGCCTCGGCCTCCTTGTGCGGGTCCAGCGTGGGGTCGGCAAACAGCTTGTCGGCCAGCGGCTCGATGCCGAATTCCTTGGCGATCTGTCCCTTGGTGCGGCGCTTTTGCTTGAAAGGCAGGTAGATGTCCTCCAGCTCCTGCTTGGTGGGCGCATTGGCAATGGCCAGGCGCAGCGCGTCGGTCAGCTTGCCCTGCTCGTCGATGGCCTTGAGCACCGCGCCCCGGCGGTCCTCCAGCTCGCGCAGGTAGCCCAGGCGTTCGTCGAGCTGGCGCAGCTGCGCGTCGTCCAGTCCGCCCGTGACTTCCTTGCGGTAGCGCGCGACGAACGGAACCGTGGCTCCGCCATCAAGCAATTCGACCGCGGCACCCACCTGCTGCGGCTTGACATTCAGTTCTGCGGCGATTTGGGCAATGATTTTTTGCATTCGAGAGGCGCCCCGTGGCGTGGAATCCGGAAAAGCGGCCAAGTGTGCCACACGCGATTCGGGCCGGGCCGCTAGCGGCCGACCCGCAAATGCAAGCATTTCTTGCAGGCCAATGAATTCAAGGGCTTGCAAAATCAATCCACTGCCTGCTTTTGCCGGGGCCCTGCGGCAGGCAGGCGCCCTCTGCCACAATCACCAACTTCGAATGCAAGACGATCTGTTCGGTTCTCCCCCACCATCGGCCCCTGCCCCGCCGCCCGCGCCTGCCGGCCGCACACCGGCACCGCGCAAGGCCGCCGGCGCCGTGCAGCTGGCGCCCCAGGCCCTGCAATGGCAGGCGCTGGCGGACCAGCTTGCGCAGGGCCTGCGCATGGGGGTCTCCACCTGGTCCTACCCGGGCTGGGAAGGCTTGATCTGGGATGGCGCCTATGACAAAAGCGTGCTGGCCAAGAAGGGACTGGAGGCCTATGGCCGGCATCCGCTGATGCGAACGGTCTGCGTGGACCGCAGCTTCTGGAGGCCGTTGACGGCCAGCCAGTACCTGGCCTTCGCGGGCCAGGTGCCGGCCGAGTTCCGCTTCGTGGTCAAGTGCCCATCCGTGGTTACCGACGCGCAGGTGCGTGACGAGGACGGCAAGGGCATGTCGCTGAACCCGGTGTTCCTTCAACCCGATCTGGCCGTCACCAGCTTCGTCGAGCCCACGCTCGAAGGGCTGGGCGAGCGGCTGGGCGTGCTGGTGTTCCAGCTCAGCCCGATGACCTGGGGCCTGCTCAGCCGCCCCACCGAACTGCTGGCGCGGCTGCAGGCCATGCTGGAGGCGGTGCGCGCGGCGCTGGCCGCCCATCCGCTGGGCGTGCAGATCATCGTGGCGGTGGAGGTGCGCGACCCGGATCTGCTGACGCCGCAGTTGGCCGACACCCTGCGCGCCAGTGGCGCCACCTTCTGCCTGGGACTGCACGGCAAGATGCCCCCCATCGAGGAGCAACTGGTTTTTCTGCGCGGGCTGTGGCCCACCCCGCTGGTCTGCCGCTGGAACCTGAACCGCGAGTTCGGTGCCTACGGCTATCCCGATGCGCAAAAGAAGCACGACCCCTTCGACGAGATCCGCACGCCCGATGCGCACACGCGCGCCATCCTCGCCAAGACCATCGATGGCATCACCAGCCGCGGGCTGCCCGCCTTCGTGACGGTGAGCAACGATGCCGAAGGCTGCGCGCCGCGCTCCATCGCGTTGCTGGCCGAGGCCGTGGTCCAGGCGGAGGCGGCCCGGGTTCAGCGCTTGCCGTAGGCGCGCTCCACGCGGGCCACGCGCAATTCATAGTGCTCGTACCAGGCGTCCTTGCCCAGTTGCTGGGCGACCAGGTGCTCGGCATCCTGCTTCCAGCGCGCGATGGATTCGGCCGTGGACCAGTAGGACACGGTGATGCCGAAACCGTCCTCGCCGCGCGTGCTTTCCGCACCCAGGAAACCCTGCTGCTGCGCGGCCAGGTCCACCATGCGCTGGGCCATGAGGCCGTAGCCATCATCGTCGTCCGGCGTTCTGCGCGACGAGAAGATGACGGCGTAGTAAGGCGGCTCGGGGGTGTTGGCAAAGGGGCTCATCGTGGTCGGGCGGCAAGTTCTGCGGGCCCGCAGAATACACCGCCCGCGCTCAGGAATTCGCCGGCTCAGAGGCGGACGGCGCCTGCACCTGCTCGCCGCCCAGCACCTTCCACAGCGTGACGCGGTTGAGCTGCTCGGACAGGCGCAGGCCGATCAGGGTCTGCTGGGCCGTGTAGAGGCTGCGCTGCGCATCCAGCACGGTGAGGTAGTTGTCCACGCCGGCCTTGAAGCGTGCCTCCGACAGGTCGAAGGCCTTTTGCGTGGCCGCGACCATGCTGGTCTGGGCGGCCAGGCGCTCGTCCCACTGCGCGCGGTCGGCTAGCACGTCGGCGGTCTCGCGGAAGGCCGTCTGCACGGCCTTCTCGTACTGGGCGATGGCGATGCGCTGGTTGGCCTCGGCCACCTGCACGCCCGCACGGTTGCGGCCACCGTCGAAGATGGGCAGGCGCACCAGGGGGATGAAGCTCCAGGTGCTGCTGCTGCCGCCAAAGAGGCCATCGAGCTCGCGGCTGCCCGATCCCACGCTGGCCGTGAGGCTGATGGTGGGGAACATGGCTGCGCGGGCGGCGCCAATGTTGGCCTCCATGGCGCGCAGGTTGTTCTCGGCGGCTTGGATATCGGGGCGCACCAGCAGCACGCTGGAGGGCAGCGGTGCAGGCACGGGCTGCAGCGCCGCCGCAGGCTGGGCGCCGGCGCGCAGCGTGGCGGCGCCGGGCAGCAGGCTGTCGGGCAGCGGACCGCCCACCAGCAACTGCAGGGCGTTGCGGTCACGCTCCACCTGGGAGGTGAAGCTGGCCACGTCGCCGCGCGCCGTGTCCACCGTGGTCTGGTTCTGGGCCAGCACCAGGCCCGAGGTCGAACCTATCTCATGCATGCGCCGCGTCAGTTCGTAGGCCTTCTCGCGGCTGGCCAGGGTGTCGCGTGCCAGCTGCAGGCGGGCCTGGTCGGCGGCCAGCGTGAGCCAGGCGTTGGCCACGTCGGCCACCAGGCCGATCTGCACATTGCGCCGGTTCTGCTCGCTTTGCAGGAACTGCTGCAGCGCGGCCTCGCTGAGGTTGCGCACGCGGCCCCAGAGGTCGATCTCGTAGCTGGCAAAGCCCAGCTGGGCCGTGTACTGGGTGCTGACCGATGCCGCCTGCGTGGCGCTGGTCATGCCGGCGGCCGTGCGCGCACGGCTGGCCTGGGCCTGGGCGTTGACGCTGGGCAGCAGGTCGGCGCGCGTGATGCCGTACTGGGCACGCGCGCGCTCGATGTTCTCCACGGCCACGCGCAGGTCGCGGTTGTTGGCCAGGGCCAGCGCAATGACCTCGCGCAGCTGCCGGGACTGCACCCAGTCCAGCGCGGCGGCCGCCTGCAGGCTGGCCTCGTCGGCCTGTGCCGGATTGTCTGCGGTGCTGCCCACCGTGTCGGGCACGGGCATGTCCGGCGTGCGGTGCTGCGGCGCAAGATTGCAGCCGGACAGCAGGGCCGCCAGCGCGGCCGCAGCGGCGAGGGTGGAGCGGTGCATTCGGCGCCTCATGCTGCGCTCTCCTTGGTGGTATGGGGTGAGTCGGATGCCTGCTGCGGGCTTTCTTCATCCGTGCGCGAGTGGCTCTTGAACCAGCTGCGGATCAGCAGGAAGAACACCGGCACCAGGAAGATGCCCAGCACCGTGGAGGCCAGCATGCCGCCGAGCACGGCCGTGCCGATGGCATTGCGCCCGCCCGCGCCGGCACCCGTACCGATGGCCAGCGGAATGACGCCGAAGCCGAAGGCCAGCGAGGTCATCAAAATGGGCCGCAGGCGCAGGCGCACGGCCGAGACCACGGCGTCGAAGATGCTCTTGCCCTGCTCCTGCAGTTGCACGGCAAATTCCACGATCAGGATGGCGTTCTTGGATGCCAGGCCCACCGTGGTCAGCAGGCCCACCTGGAAGTACACGTCATTGGTCAGCCCGCGCGTATAGGTGGCGGCCAGCGCGCCCACCACGCCCAGCGGCACGGCCAGCATCACGGACAGCGGCACGGTCCAGCTCTCGTACAGCGCCGCCAGGCACAGGAACACGAAGAGGATGGAGATGGCGTACAGCAGCGGCGCCTGCGCGCCCGACTGGCGCTCCTGCAGCGAGGCCCCCGTCCACTCGTAGCCTATGCCGGCCGGCAGCGTGCGCAGGATGTCCTCGACGATCTGCATGGCCGTGCCCGAGCTGACGCCCGGCGCGGCGCGGCCTTCCATTTCGTAGGCCGGGTTGCCGTTGTAGCGCATGAGCTGGGGCGAACCGTAGGCCCAATAGCTGCTGGAGAAGGCGCTGAACGGCACCATCTCGCCCTTGCCGTTGCGCACCGTCCATTTGGCGATGTCCTGGGGCAGCATGCGGTGCGGCGCATCGCCCTGGATGTAGACGCGCTTGACGCGCTCGTTGTTCAGGAAGTCGTTGACATAGGTGCCGCCCATGGCGCTGGACAGCACGCTGTTGATGTCGGTGTACGACAGGCCGAGCGCGGCGGCCTTGCGGTCGTCGATGTCCAGGCGCAGCTCGCTGGCGTCCTCCAGGTTGGTCATGCGCAGATTGGTGAGCTCGGGGCGCTTGCGGGCCTCGGTCAGGAATTTTTCCTTGGCCTGCAGCAGCGCCTGGTGGCCCAGGCCGTTCATGTCCTTGATCATGAAGTTGAAGCCCGAGCTGGAGCCCAGGCCGCGCACGGCCGGCGGCAGCATGACCAGCACGCGCGCATCGCGGATGGAGGCCAGCTCCCGGGTCGCCCGGTGCGCGATCTCGGAGGCCGACTGGCCCGGCAGCGGGCGCTCCTCCCAGGTCTTCAGCCGCACGAAGGCGCGTGCCGAGGCCTGGTCGCCGTTCAGGCCAGAGACCTGGTAGAAGCTCAGCACGTCGGGCTGCTTGGCAAAGTAGTCGCGCACCTCGTCGAGCACGCCCTGCAGCCGCGTGTCGGCCGCGCCCGAGGGCAGGTTGATGTTGACGAAGACAAAGCCCTGGTCCTCGTCGGGCAGGAAGGACGTGGGCAGGCGCGCCATCAGCAGCCAGACCACGCCGCAGACGGCCAGGAAGATCAGCATCATGCGCTTGGCGCGGCGCAGCGAGTACGCCACCGTGCCCTGGTAGCGCGCGGCCGTGGCGTCGAAATGGTGGTTGAACCAGCGGAAGAACCGGTCGTTCACCCCCAGGATGCCGCTGCGGATCGGGCGGTCATGCCCTGCCCCGCCCGCTGCGGGCGGCTTGAGCAGCGTGGCGCACAGCGCCGGCGTGAGCGTCAGCGCCACGAACACCGACAGCGCCATGGCCGCGACGATGGTGATGGAGAACTGCCGGTAGATCACGCCCGTGGAGCCGCCGAAGAAGGCCATGGGCACGAACACGGCCGACAGCGTCACGCCGATGCCCACCAGGGCCGGCGTGATCTCGCGCATGGACTGGCGCGTGGCCTGCTTGGGCGACATGCCCGTCTCGTGCATCACGCGCTCGACGTTCTCCACCACGACGATGGCATCGTCCACCAGCAGGCCGATGGCCAGCACCATGGCGAACATGGTCAGCGTATTGATCGAGTACCCGGCCAGCGACAGCACGCCGAAGGTGCCCAGCAGCACCACGGGCACGGCGATGGCGGGGATCATCGTGGCGCGGAAGTTCTGCAGGAAGATGAACATCACGATGACCACGAGGATCATGGCCTCGCCCAGCGCGCTGACCACTTCCTTGATGGAGGCGCGCACGAAGGGCGTGGAGTCCGAGCTGACGAAGTAGTCGATCTCGTTGGGAAAGAAGGGCTTGAGCTCGGCCAGCTTGGCAGCGATGGTGTCGGCCACGTTCATGGCGTTGGCGCCATCGGCCAGCACGATGCCCATGCCCGCGCCCGGCAGGCCGTTGAGCTTGGCCTTGATGGTCAGGTTGTCGGCGCCCAGCTCCACACGGGCCACGTCCTTCATGAGCACCACCGAGCCGTCCACGGACGACTTCAGGACGATGTCCTCGAACTGCTCCACCGTCTTGAGCTTGGTGCGCGCCGTGATGGTGGCGTTCAGCTGCTGGTCCGCCACGGCAGGCAGCGCGCCCAGCTGGCCGGCCGAGACCTGGGCGTTCTGCGAGTTCAGCGCATTGACCAGGTCCGACGGCATCAGCGCGTACTTCTCCATCTTGGCCGGGTCCATCCAGATGCGCATCGCATAGTTGGTGCCGAAGACGTTGACATCGCCCACGCCGTCCAGCCGGCCGATCACGTCGACCAGGTTGCTGGTCAGGTAGTCGCCGATATCGACCGCGGTCATGGCCGGGTCCTTGGAGAAGAAGCTGTAGGTGACCAGGAAGTCCTGGCCGCCCTTGTTCACGAACACGCCCCGGCTCTTGACGGCGTCGGGCAGGCGGTTCACGGCGGACTGCAGCTTGTTTTGCACCTGCACCTGGGCCACGTCGATGTTGGTGCCCGGCGCAAAGGTCAGCGTGGTGCGCGCGCGGCCCGAGGCGTCGGACGTGGAGCTCATGTAGAGCATGTTGTCGATGCCCTTGAGCTGCTGCTCGATGATCTGGGTCACCGAGTTCTCGACCGTCTCGGCCGAGGCGCCCGTGTACTGCGCGCCGATGGTCACGCGCGGCGGCGCGATGTCGGGGTATTGCTCCAGCGGCAGCGTGAAGATGGACAGCGCGCCGCCCAGCATGATGACGATGGCGATGACCCACGCGAAGATGGGCCGGTTGATGAAGAACTGAGCCATGTGACGGGTTCCTGCGGCTTACCGGGCCGCAGGGGCCGGAGCCGCTGCGGGTGCAGGAGCAGGTTCAGCGGCCGCGGAAGCCTTGTCGGCAGCGCCAGGCGCGGCCGCCGCTGCCGGGCCATCAGCGGGCTTGCCCTTGCGGGCCTGGGCCTTGGCGCGCAGGTCCACCTCCACGGCACGCACCTTGTCGCCGGGCTTGATGCGCTGGAAGCCATCGACCACCACGCGCTCGCCGGCCGACAGGCCGTCCTGCAGCAGCCACATATTGCCCACGGCGCGGTCGATGTTCACGGGCCTGCGCTCGATCACGTCGTCGGCCTTGGCCACCAGCACGCTGGCCTTGCCGGTCAGGTCGCGCGTCACCGACTGCTGGGGCACCAGCAACGCCTCGGGCGCCAGGCCCGTGGGCAGCAGCGCCTGCACATACATGCCGGGCATGAGCAGGCCCTGCGGATTGGGCACCACGGCGCGCAGCGTGACGCTGCCCGTGGTGGCATTGACGATCACGCCGGCAAACTGCAGCTTGCCCTGGTGGCCGTATTCCGTGCCATCGTCCAGGCGGATACGCACGGCGACCTTGTCGCCCTCCACCTTCTGGAAGCGCCCGGCATCCCAGTCGCGCTTGAGCTGCAGCAGCTCGCTGGTGGACTGGGTGAAGTCCACATACATGGGGTCCAGCTGCACGATGGAGGTCAGCGCCTCCGTCTGGTTGGCCGTCACCAGCGCGCCCGGCGTCACCGTGGACAGGCTGATGCGCCCGCTGATGGGCGCCTCGATGCGGCTGTACTTGAGGTTGATGCGCGCGGTCTCCAGATTGGCCTTGGCCACGGCCACGTCCGAGCGCGACTGGGCTGCGGCGGCCTGGCTTTCTTCAAACGCCTGCTGGCTGATGGCATCGATCTTGACCAGTTCGGCGTTGCGCCGCGCCGTGGCCTCCAGCGTGCGGGCGCTGGCCTCGGCCTTGGCCAGGGCCGCCTGGGCGCTGGCCTCGGTGGCGCGCAGCGAGGCCGCGTCGATCTGGTAGAGCTGCTGGCCCTGGCGCACCAGGGCGCCTTCGGTGAACAGGCGCTTTTGCACGATGCCCGAGACCTGGGGCCTCACCTCAGCGGTCAGCGAGGCGCGTGTGCGGCCCGGCAGCGTGGCCTCCAGCTGCTGGCTCTGCTTTTGCAGCGTGACCACGCCCACCTCGGGCGCAGCCTTGGCTGCGGCGGCGGGCGCTGCATCCTGCCTGGAGCAGGCGGCCAGGCTGGCGGCCAGTGCCAGCGCGCACAGCACGGCAGCACCGGGGCGCTTGCTGCGTGCAAGCGAGGCAGAAGGTTGTGCGTGCCCTGCGCCGGGCTGGGAATCGGAAGGCGCCGCAAGGCGCGTACTCGGCGAAAGAGGCACGTCAAAATTCATAGGAACAGCGAAGTCGTTGGGGGCATCGCACGATTGTGCAGTGCCCATATTTCTTGTTTGTAAAGTGGATGGCATGCCACCGCAGTCTCGTGGCAAGACCATCCAGGATGATGCAGGTGTCGGAGCGCGCCGACACATGCAAGTTCAATGCCATTTGCCGGTCTGTTCAGTGCCTGGCGGCGGGCGCCGTGCGCACGCGCAGCATGCTGAACACGCCCGCCATGGCCGCAAAGCAGCCCGCCACGGCCAGGGCCACGATTTCGGCATGGCCGCCATGCCCGCCCGAGACGGTGAAGATGGTGGCCAGCACCACGGCCCCCAGCGTCTGCCCCGTGAGCCGCGCCGAGCTCAGCATGCCGCCGGCCGCGCCGCTGCGTGCCAGCGGCGCCGAGGTCACGATGGTGTGGTTGTTGGGCGACTGGTACAGCGCAAAGCCGCTGCCCGCCAGCAGCATGCGCCAGACCATGTCCAGGGTCGAGGGCGCATCGGGCATGGCCGCCAGCGCCCACAGGCCGCAGGCGAACATGGCCATGCCGATGCCGCCCAGCAGCCCGTCCGCATAGCGGCCGATGAGCCGGCCCGCAATGGGAGCCGTCATCACCGTGGCCAGCGGCCAGGCCGTGATCAGCAGCCCGGCCTCGATGGGCGACATGCCGTGCGACTCCAGCAGCAGGAAAGGCAGGGCCAGGTAGGCCAGCATCTGCGCGCAAAAGGCGCTGACCGATCCGCACATGGACAGCGCGAACACCGGAATGCGCAGCAGGTCCACCGGCAGCAGCGGCGCAGGCAGGCGCCACTGGCGGCGCACATACCACAGCCCCACCAGCAGGCCCGCGCCCAGCAGCCACCAGCCCGAAGGCAGGGACGACTGGGCATCGCCGGCGCGCATGCCCAGCTGCTCGCCGCCCAGGAAGATCAGGCTGAACATGAGGATGTTGAGCAGCACATCCAGCGGCGACAGCCGCGCGCCCGCGTGTGCCGGCACCGCATTGGCCGGCAGCGCCCGGCGTCCCAGCCACAGCGTGAACAGGCCCAGCGGCAGGTTGGCCGCAAACAGCCAGGGCCAGCTGGCCACCGACAAAATGGCCGCCGCCACCGAAGGCCCGGCCATGGATGCCGTGGCCACCACCAGCGAATTGACGGCCATGCCCCGGCCCAGCAAGGCACGCGGATAGATCAGCCGCACCAGGGCGGCATTGACGCTCATCACGCCCGCAGCGCCCAGGCCCTGCAGCGCCCGCGCAGCCACCAGCGTGGGCAGCGATGTGGCCAGCATGGCTGCCAGCGAGGCCAGGGAGAACACCAGCATGCCCACCAGATACACGCGGCGGTAGCCCAGGCGTTCGCCCAGGGCCGCCAGCGGCAGCAGCAGCACCAGGCTGGCAAGCTGGTAGGAATTGACCACCCACAGCGTATGGGCCGAGCTGGCCTGCAGCTCGCGCGCCATGGCTGGCAGTGCCAGATTGACGAGGGTGCTGTCCAGCACCGACAGCGTCAGCCCCAGGATGATGACCAGCATGGCCTGGCCACGGGGGCCGGACGCAAGTCCGTCGGGTACAGGCCCACCAGCCTCTGCTGCGGGAGCCACGCTCATGAATGGCCCTTTGCACCCACGCGGTGGGCACGTGCGCCGCCCAGCGTGATCCAGGCCAGCGCCACGCCGATCAGCGCGCCCGTGGCCATGCCCACCACCATGGGCAGGGGCTTGCCCGTGGAGAACAGGCCCACGATCTGCATGGCCGCCGCACCCGACAGCATCTGCAGCGTGCCCAGCAGCGCCGAGGCCGTGCCGGCGATGGCGCCATGCTCCTCCAGCGCCAGCACCGAGGTCGTCGGAATCACCAGCCCCATCAGCGCACTGGCCACGAAGTACAGGCCGATCAGCACGGCCAGCCGCTCACCGCCCAGCAGGTAGTACGACAGCAGCGACAGCATCACCAGGCCCGAGCCGGTGGCCGCCACCTTGACCACGCGCACCAGGCCGAAACGCTGGCCCAGCCAGCCCGTGAACTGCGCCGCGCCGATGAAGGCGATGGCGTTGAGCCCGAAGGCCAGGCTGTACTGGGTGGAGCTGAGCCCGTAGTAGTTGATCAGCACAAAGGGCGAGCCAGCCAGGTAGACGAAAAAGCCCGCCATGGCGCAGCCGCCGATGAAGACCAGGCCCAGGTAATGCCAGTCGCGCAGCAGCACGCCGTAGGCGCGCAGTGCGCCGGCCACGCTGCTGTCCAGCCGTGCGGCGGCCCCGCGCGTTTCCTTCAGGCCCATGAACACGGCCGCCAGGCCGATCACGGCCGCCACGGCCACGGCCCAGAACACGCCGCGCCAGCTGCTCACGGCGATCACGCCGCTGCCGGCCAGCGGCGCCAGGATGGGAGAGACGCTGAACACCAGCATCAGCAGCGACATCATGCGGGCCGCCGCATGGCCGGTGTGCAGGTCGCGCACCACGGCGCGCGGCACGGCCATGCCGGCGGCCGCGCCCAGGCCCTGGATGAAGCGCAGCACCACCAGCGTCTCGATGCTGGTGGCCATGGCGCAGCCCACGCTGGCCAGCGCGAACACGGTCAGGCCGAAGTACAGCGGCGGCTTGCGCCCCACCATGTCCGAGACCGGCCCGTACAGCAGCTGGCCCACGCCCAGCGAAAGAAAGAAGGCCGTCAGGCTGGCCTGCACCGCGCCCACCTGGGCACCCAGGCTGCTGCCGATCTGGGGCAGCGCGGGCAGGTACATGTCGATGGCAAACGGGCCGATGGCCGAGAGCAGGCCCAGGATCAGCACCAGGCGCAGCGTGTGGGAATCAGGGGAAGCGGGAGACGAAGAGGGAGAAGGCATAGACGCAGACATAGACGCGCCATTGTGGCGGCAAGCGCTGCGGGCTGCAGGGCGGTGCTCACATTTCCTGGGCAGGCAGGCCGGCGCGTGCGGCGCTGCCGGCTTGCCGTGGCACAAGTTTGCGGGGCCGCAACCCTGTTACGCTCGGATACGAGATTGCCAACACAGCAGCATAGACACCCCATGCACTCATCCACGCCCCTCTTCCTGCCGACCCTCAACGCATTGCCAAGGCCCCTGCTTGCCGCCCTGCTGCTGGGCGCGTGCATGCAGGGCCCGGCCCATGCGGCGCCGCCGCAGGCCCGCGGTGACGCCAAGGCCGGCGCCACTGCCATGCTGGAAGTGTCCGAAGACGGCCGCGACGTGATCGACCGCCGCGCCCGCCTGCTGTGGCCGCGCTGCGTGGAAGGCATGCACTGGAATGGCAAGACCTGCGCGGGCCTGCCGGAGCTGTTCACGCACAAGCAGGCGCAGGCCCTGGCCGCCGAGCGGGCCAAGCAGGACGGCGTGCGCTGGCGCCTGCCGCGCGTCAACGAGATGCGCCGGCTGATCTCGCGCGATATACGGCCGCAAGGCCTGTCGCCCGAGCTGTTCCCGGGCGCGCCGCGCGGCTGGCACTGGACGGGCACGGCAGCGGTGAACGCACGGCCCGTCAATCCCTACAACTACAGCAACATCTCGGGCAGCGCCGGTACGCAGCTGTCTGCCCAGCAGGCCTGGGCGATTGACCTCGACAGCCTGGAGACGCGGCCCGACATGGGGCGCGGCAACCAGCTCATGGTCCGGCTGGTGCGGCCCCTGCCCTCCGCGCCGCCCGATGAAAAGGCCGAGGCTCCCGCCAGGCCAGCCCCCCACAGGCCGGACCCGGACGAAGAGGACTGACGCTCAGGCCGCGCGCAGCGAGGCCTTGAGGCTGGCGCCCAGTTCGGGCTTGTGCGCGAACGGGTCGGTGGGGTTGCGGCCCTGCACCACATCCTCCATGCGGGTCTGGACCGAACCCAGGGCCTGCGGATGGCTGTAGATGTAGAAATGGTTGGCCGCAATGGCGTCGAAGACCTTCTGCGCCACATCGGTGGCCGTGACCTTGCCCGAGCCCACGGCCTTCTCGCTCATGGCCTGGCCGATCTTCTGGCTGGCCGTCAGCGGCTGGGCGGCCAGATGGCTGGGCCGGTTGCGCTCGCTGTGGCTGATGCCCGTAGGCACGAAGAAGGGGCACAGCACGCTGGCGCTGATCTGGTCGGAGACCAGGGCCAGGTCCTGGTACAGCGTCTCGGTCAGGCTGACCACGGCATGCTTGCTGACGTTGTAGATGCCCATGTTGGGAGGCGCCAGCAGCCCGGCCATGCTGGCCGTGTTGACGATGTGGCCCTCGAAGGACGGATCGGCCTTGGCGGCCTCCAGCATCATGGGCGTGAACAGCCGCACGCCGTGGATCACGCCCCAGAGGTTGACGCCCAGCACCCACTGCCAATCTTCCAGCGTGTTCTCCCAGACCAGCCCGCCCGCGCCCACGCCTGCGTTGTTGAACACGAAGTGCGGCGCGCCGAACTGCTGGCGCACCTCGTCGGCCAGGGCCTGCATCTGGGCTGCGTCGGACACATCCACGCGGCGTGCCAGCACACGCACGCCCTGCCCTTCGAACTCGGCGGCAGCCTTGTCCAGCGCCTCCTGCTGCACATCGACCAGCACCAGGTTCATGCCCAGCTTCGCGCCAATGCGCGCGCACTCCAGGCCGAAACCCGAGCCCGCGCCCGTCAGCACGGCCGTCTTGCCCTTGAAGTTCTTGATCATTCCCTTGTCTCCTTGTCTTGTCCTGATGTTCTTGTGGAAGGATTTGGCAATTAACCCTGGCCCGTACACAGCCCTCCCTCCTGGCACTGGCAGAGCCCGCCTCAGGGACACCGAGGAAGGGCCGCCCCGCACCGAGGGTGTCGTCCCCCTCCCTCGCGAAGCGAGTAGAGAGGGGGAAGGCGCGAAGCGACTCAGGGGGTGAGCTTCACAAGCTGCTTTCCGAAGTTCTTGCCCTTGAGCAAGCCCAGGAAGGCCGAGGGTGCGGAGGCAATGCCTTCGGCAATGCTCTCGCGCGGGCGCAGCTTGCCGGTGCCCACCAGGCGGCCCAGTTCCTGCAGCGCCTCGGGCCAGACTTCCATGTGCTCGCTGACGATGAAGCCTTCGATGCGGATGCGGTTGACGAGGATGAGCGCGGGATTGGTCATGGGCAGCGGCTTGCCGTCGTAGCCCGCGATCATTCCGCACAGCGCGATCCGCGCAAAGGCGTTGGTGCGCAGCAGCACGGCGTCGAGGATGTAGCCGCCCACGTTCTCGAAGTAGCCGTCGATGCCCTGCGGGCAGGCGTCCTTGAGCGCCTTGGCCATGGTCTTGGTGTCGGGGTGCTCGCGGTAGTCGATGCAGGCGTCGAAGCCCAGCTCCTCGGTGGCGTAGCGGCACTTCTCGGGGCCGCCCGCAATGCCCACCACGCGGCAGCCGCGTGCCTTGGCCAGGGCCGCGAACGCGCTGCCCACGGCGCCCGTGGCGGCGCTGACCACAACGGTCTCGCCGGCCTTGGGGGCGATGATCTTGACCAGGCCGTACCAGGCCGTCACGCCGGGCATGCCCACGGCGCCCAGGTAGTGCGACAGCGGCACATGGGTGGTGTCCACCTTGCGCAGCATGCCGGGCGCATCGCCATCGACCACGCTGTATTCCTGCCAGCCGCCCATGCCCACGACCTTGTCGCCAACGGCAAACTTGGGATGGCGGCTTTCCACCACCTCGCCCACGGTGCCGCCGATCATGACCTCGCCCAGCGGCTGGGGCTGGGCATAGCTCTTGCTGTCATTCATGCGGCCGCGCATGTAGGGGTCCAGGCTCAGGTAGTGGTGGCGCACCAGCACCTGGCCTTCGGCCAGCGCCGGGGTCTCGGTACTGACAAGGCGGAAATTGCTTTCCACGGCTTCGCCCTCGGGGCGGTTGTCGAGCAGGATCTGCTGGTTCACGGGCATGGGAAAACCTCCGGTGGCATCACAAACAATGGAACCAGTTCCCGGTGCTGCCGGGGCTGGCGTGTGGCATTGGGTATCTGGCAAATTCGCCGTGCGGATCAGTCCGTGGCGAGGGTTGTCTCGGCGGCGGCCGGCTTGGCCACGCGCGGCATGTACTTGAACGTTCCGGTCGCATGGCTGCACAGCCGGCCCGAGGCATCGAACACGCGCGCCTCGGTATAGGCCATGGAACGCGTGCGGTGCAGCACCACGCCCTTGGCCACCAGGGGGCCGCGCGCCGGCTGCATGAAGCTGGTCTTCATCTCTATGGTCACGCAGCCCATGTCGCGCTGCAGGCTGCGTGCGGCCACGGCCATGGTCACGTCCAGCAGGGTCATGGTGGCGCCGCCGTGGGTCACGTCAAAGGTGTTCAGGTGCTCGGGACGCGCCTCGAAGCGCAGTTCGGACTCCCCGTCCTCCATGCGGTGCAGGGTGAAACCCAGGTGGTCGACGAAGGGGATGGGGTGGCCAAAATCCAGCACGAAATTCTCCAGTTCAGATCGCAATGCAGGCGAGCATAAGGGCGCCCGAAGGCACCATGGCGCGCGGCGGCACGATCTGCGGGAAAAACTGTCACCTCGGCAGCAGCGCCACCGCGTTCAGCCACCCACCAGGGCGCTGACGCCGCCGTCCACGGCCATCCACTGGCCGGTGATGTGCTTGCCCGCGTCGCTGGCGTACAGCAGGGTCAGGCCCTTGAGGTCCTCGTCGTCGCCCAGGCGGCGCAGCGGGGCATGGGATTTCATCTCGTCCTCGCCCAGGGTCTCGATCAGCACGCTGGCCATCTTGGTCTTGAAAAAGCCCGGGCAGATGGCGTTGACGGTGATGCCATGCACGCCCCACTCGCCGGCCAGCGCGCGCGTGAAGTTGATGACGGCTCCCTTGGAGGTGTTGTAGGCAATGGTCTTCATGCCCAGAGGGTTGCCGCCCAGGCCTGCGATGGAGGCCAGGTTGATGATGCGCCCGGTCTTGCGCGGGATCATGCTGCGCCGCGCGATCTGCTGGCTCAGCAGGAAGTAGCCGCGCACGTTGAGGTTCATCACCTTGTCCCAGGCGGCCACGGGGTGCTCCTCGGCCGGCGCGCCCCAGCTGGCGCCCGCGTTGTTGATGAGGATGTCCACCTGGCCCAGGCGCTCCAGCGTCTCGGCGGCCAGGCGCTCGATATCGGCCTCGTTGGCGCAGTCGGCGGCAATCCAGCGGGCGTCGATGCCGGCGGCCTGCAGCTCGGCGGCGGCTTCCTCCAGGTCGGCGGCCTTGCGCGAACTCAGCATGATCCTGGCGCCCGCCTCGCCCAACGCATGGGCCATCTGCAGGCCCAGGCCGCGCGAGCCGCCGGTCACCAGAGCGGTCTTGCCGGTGAGGTCGAAAAGTTGCTGCACATTGCGAGTCATTCGTCTGTCTCCTGGTCCGGGTCTTGTGTGCCGGTCATGGGTGGAATGGAGGGCGGCCCTCCCTTGCCGGGACGGCCTGCAGCGGCGATTGTGCAAGCCGCCCCGCCGTGCCGCATGTCACATGCGTGTCCGGCCCGTCAATCCCCGAACAGCGAGCGCGTGCCGCCCCAGGCCGCACCCTCGATCTCCAGCATGCGCAGCTTGGTCAGCGCACCTGCGCCGCCCGAAAAACCGCCCGGCTGGGCGCCGGCGGCCAGCACGCGGTGGCAGGGAATCACGGGCGCGAAGGGGTTGAGGCCCAGCGCCTGTCCCACGGCGCGCGACAGGCCCACCTCGCCCAGCTCGCGCGCGATCTCGCCATAGGTGCGCGTATGGCCGGGAGCGATGGCACGCGTCAGCTCGTAGACGCGGCGGTGAAATTCCGACACGCCGTGCCAGTCCAGCGCCAGCTCGGCCAGATCCGGCAATGCCTGGCCTGCGGGCAGCATGCGCCGTGCCCGCAGGTCGGGCAGCACCGGGCCGTCACGCAACTGCTGCGCGCTGGGCGCGGAAGGCTCCACGGTCCATTCGCCATGGCCCGCCATGAGCACCTGCACGCCGGCGATGGCCTGTGCCACGCTGGCCGGCAGGTCCTCGGCGCGCACCGCTGCCGCATAGCTGCCGGGCCTGCGCGATTGCACGCCGCGCAGCATGCGCGTGCGCGTGGCAGCCGGGCCGTCCACCTCGGGCAACTGAAAGGCCGCAAGGCCGCAGTCGCCCCAGGCCACGCCGCAGGGCCCCAAGCGCGTGGCAAACAGCGCATGGCCCGTGGCTTCGGGGTCCCAGGCCGGGCTGCCCGTGGTCGATTCGTTCGTCATGGCGGTGGTTTTCTCCTTGCAGGCGATTGTGGCCGCATGGCTGCCACCGCTGCCCGCAGCGACCCCACCGGCACGACACTGTAAAAAAACACTGGATAAATACTGGATGTGCAGCCAGTTATTACTGTATATTTCGCCAGTCATCATCCTCATCTCATGAACCATGGACATGCAAGAAGCCGCCTTCACCGTCACCTTGTGTGACTACCCCAACCTGCCCGAGCAGGAACGCAACAAGGCCGAGGCACGCTATGCCCGCGTGCTCGAACGCCAGCTCGGCAGTGCCGAGCAGGTCAGCGAAACCCTGTCGCTTGTACAGGGGCTGGAGGACATGCCTCCAGAGGAAATCAGCGAAGACGCCAAGCTCGCCTTCACCCGCTGGATGAAAGCCGCCCGCGCCGCCACCGAGGCCGGCATGCAGGGCCTGGGCGATGGCGAGTGCAGCTTCTTCGAGGTGCGCCGCGGCTGGCGGCATTGAACCTGCCCGCGGCACCGCTGAATGGGGCCTGAGCCCGGGTTTGCCTGGGCTGGGCCCCAAACTGCATACACTGGCAGACCTTTTCGTCGGCCCCTGCCTGGTTCCAAGCGGTTCCACCGGGCATGCCCGGCACCCCTGCCAGACACAGCCCTTCCCATGCAAGCCCTGCTCGACGCCATCGCCCGGATGGCCCTGCCCTCCGACGCCCAACGCATCTTCCACGGCCGTGGCGGCCTGTACCCGGGCTGCGAGCATCTGGTGCTCGATGCCTTTCCGCCCGTGCTGGTGCTCACCAGCTTCCAGCCGCTGGACGAAGACGCCCTGGCCGCCATCGGCACGGCGCTGTCACTGCGCTGGAGCGAACTGGCACCGGGCCAGCCCCTGAACTGGGTCTACCAGCTGCGCCAGCCCGCCGCGCCCGCCGAAACCCGGCTCATGGCCGGCGAAGTGCCAGACCCGCACATCGTCACCGAGGCCGGCACGCGCTACCGCGTGCAGGTGCTGCGCGGCCAGAACCACGGCCTGTTCCTGGACATGGCCGAAGGCCGGCGCTGGGTGCACGCGCATGTGGCCAACCATCCCGAGCACCGCCATGGCATCAAGGTGCTCAACCTGTTCGCCTACACCTGCGCCTTTTCGGTGGTGGCCCTGCAGGCCGGCGCGCGCCATGTGATGAACATGGACATGGCCCAGGGCGCGCTGGCCACGGGCCAGCAGAACCACCGGCTCAACGATCTGTCGGGCGCCAGCTTCCTGGCCCACGACATCTTCAGCAGCTGGGGCAAGATCACGCGCGGCGGGCCGTACCACCTGATCGTGGTGGACCCGCCCAGCTACCAGAAGGGCAGCTTCGTCGCCACCAAGGACTATGCCCGCCTGATGCGCCGCCTGCCCGACCTGCTGCGCCCCGGCGGCCATGTGCTGCTGTGCCTGAACGCGCCCGAGATGGGCACGCAGTTCCTGACATCGCAGATGCAGGAAGTGGCCCCCGAGCTGGAGTTCGTCGAGCGCCTGGCCAATCCGGCCACCTTCGCCGACATCGACGCCGAGCGCAGCCTCAAGGTGCTGGTCTACAGGGCGCCCGCAACCCCCGCAACACCCGCAGCGGCCGACACGGCTTCCTGACCCGCCCGGCCCTTGAGCGCACGGCGCCCCGCATAGACGGCGGCCGGGCCCAGTTCGCGCTCGATGCGCAGCAGCCGGTTGTACTTGGCCGTGCGGTCGGCGCGCGACAGCGAGCCGGTCTTGATCATGGCGCACTGGGCGGCCACGGCCAGGTCGGCAATGCTGGTGTCCTCGGTCTCGCCCGAGCGGTGCGACATCACCACGCCATAGCCCGCGCCATGCGCCAGGCGCAGCACGTCCCAGGTTTCGGTCAGCGTGCCGATCTGGTTGATCTTGACCAGGATGGCGTTGCCCACGCCCCGGCCAATGCCGCCCTCGAACAGGCCGGGGTTCGTGCAGAACACATCGTCGCCCACCAGCTGGCAGCGTCCGCCCAGGCGCCGGCCCAGGGCCTGCCAGCCCTCGATATCGTCCTCGGCCATGCCGTCCTCGATGGAGACGATGGGGTAGTGCTCCACCAGTTGCGCCAGGTAGTCCACCTGCTGCTGGCGGCTGCGCACCAGGCCCTCGCCCGCGTAGCGGTAGCCGTCCTCGCCATGGAATTCACTGGCCGCAGGGTCCAGGGCCAGGGCGATGTCCCTGCCGGGGCGCAGGCCGGCGCGCTCGATGGCGGCCATCAGGTGGTCCAGCGCCTCGGGCGCGCTGCGCAGGGCGGGCGCAAAGCCGCCCTCGTCGCCCACGTTGACGCTGTGGCCTGCGGCCTTGAGGGCATGGCGCAGCGTGTGGAAGACCTCGGCGCCCATGCGCAGCGCCTCACCGAAGCTGTCCGCCCCCACCGGCAGCAGCATGAACTCCTGGAAGTCCAGCGGATTGTCGGCATGGGCGCCACCGTTGATGACATTGATCATGGGCACGGGCAGCACGCGCGCCTGGGCACCGCCCATGTGCCGCCACAGCGGCATGCGCTGGCTGGCCGCCGCCGCGCGGGCCACGGCCAGCGACACGCCCAGCAGCGCGTTGGCGCCCAGCCGGCTTTTGCCGGGCGTGCCGTCCAGCGCCATCATGGCCGTGTCGATACGGCCCTGGGCGTCGGCCTGCATGCCGCGCAGCAGATCGCGCAGCTCGGTGTTGACGGCCTGCACCGCCCCCAGCACGCCCTTGCCCAGGTGGCGCGAGGCATCGCCGTCGCGCCGCTCCAGCGCCTCATGCCGCCCCGTGGAGGCGCCCGAGGGCACCAGGGCCAGGCCGCGTGCGCCGTCCTCCAGCTCGACCTCGACCTCCACGGTGGGATGGCCCCGGCTGTCCAGCGCCTCATGGGCCGCGATATCGGTGATCTGCATGGAAACTCCTTTTCGTCAAGAAATTGAACTGTGCAAAGGAGCTGGCAAGCCTGCAAAACTCCAATGCACAGGCACCCATGCTAGAAATCACGACGATACGGGACAATGCAGTTTTTCTGCCCATGCGTCAGCTTTTCTGACGAATTGATTGCCATGAGACAACTGCCGCCGCTGGCCGCCCTGCGCGCCTTCGAGGCCATTGCCCGCACCGGCTCGGTGACCCGCGCGGCCGAGGAACTGTGCCGCAGCCACGGCGCCATCAGCCGCCACCTGCGCCTGCTGCAGGAGCACGCGGGCGCGGCGCTGTTCGAGAAAGAAGGCACGGGCCTGCGCCTGACCGAGGCCGGCGCCGCCTTCCATGCCTCGGTGCGCACGGCCTTCGACCAGCTGGAGGCCGCCTATGCCCAGCTGGCGCGCGACGCCCAGGCGCCGGGGCTGCATGTGGCCTGCAGCGCCACCTTTGCCATGCGCTGGCTGGTGCCGCAGCTGGCGGTGTTCTACCGCAGCCACCCGCATATCCGCATCCGCCTGTCCATGACCTCGGCGCGCGAGATGCGCCACGAGGGCGCCGACCTGATCATTGCCTGGGACCTGTCCACCTACGCCGAGGCCGACCGCCGCCGCGCCATCGAACTGGCGCCCGTGCACTTCGGCGCCGTCTGCACGCCGGCCTATGCCCGGCGCCGGCCCGCCAATCGCGCGCGCATTGCACATGAGTACACGGCCAGCGCATGGAACCAGTGGGAAGCCCTGACGGGCCAGCCCGTGGCCCTGGGCGAGACGCTGGCGTTCCCCCACACCCACCTGTGCATAGAGGCAGCACTGTCGGGCCTGGGCGTTGCCCTCGTGGAGCAGCGGCTGATCGCACGCGAGCTCCAGGAGGGGCTGCTGGTGGCGCCCCATGGCTTCGTGCCCTTCGAGGGCGGCCTGCGCGCCGTGCCCGCTGCAGGGCGTGCGCTGCCGGCCCAGGCGGGGGTCTTCATCGAATGGATGCGCGGCGCGCTGGCCGCCGTTCCGGCATAGGCCAGACGGCCTAGGCCCTGCCCCATTCGCGCAGGCGCCGGTACAGCAGCCCGCGCGAGACGCCCAGCATGCGGGCGGCCTGCGAGATATTGCCCTGGCAGCGGGCCAGGGCCTGCTCGATCAGCTCGCGGCTGGCCTCGCCCAGGGAGGACGGTGCCTCGGACGGCGCCTCGGCGGGCGGCGGCAGGGCCTCGATGGCCGGCAGCATCTCCTCGACCTGGGAAGATGCCTCATCCAGCCTCGCCTCCATCCACAGCGTCAGCCCCGTGGGCAGCATCTGCGGGCGCGCCTGGCCGTGGTGGGCCAGCTCCAGCAACTGGTTCAGGCCCAGGCCGAAGACCTCTTCGGCCGCAACCCCTTCGGCGGGCCTGCGCGGGCAGTCGAACAGTTGGGCGCCCACGCCGTTGAACCAGCGCACCATGCCGCCGCCATCCACGGCGGCCAGCCCTTCCAGCGGCGTGCCGAACATGCTGCGGCTGGACTGGAAGCGCAGCAGCAGGTGCATGCGGGCGGCGCCCACCAGCAGCCGGTTCTCGATGCAGGTGGCGTACATGTGGGCCATGGCGCCCGCATCGAAGCGAAAGGGGCCCGCCTCGCTGCTCAGGTCCAGCATGGCCACGGTGCGCCCGCTGGCGTCGCGCACGGGCGCGGCCGCGCAGTGCAGCGAGGCCAGGCAGCGAAAGAAATGCTCGCCGCCACGCACATGGCAGACCTCGCCCGTGCGCACGGCCACGCCGGGTGCGCCCGTGCCCACGGCATCCTCGGCAATGTTCACGCCCACGCGCGCGGCCGTCAGCAGCAGCGGGCCGTCGCCCGGCGTGGGGCGCGAGGCGATCAGCACCACGCCCTCGCTGCAGGTGAGCATGGCGCGCGCCTGGCTGCCCGCGATCACGGTTTCGAGTTCGGCGATGGGGTCGCGCGCCGCCTCGATCAGCGCGCGGTTGTGGGTCAGCAAGGTGGCCGTGCGGATCTTGCTGACCGGGTCGAAGCTGATCTTCTCGTCGGGGCTGCGGCTGGCGCCCAGGCAGCGCGTCCAGGACTGCAGCACGGGCTCGGACACCAGGCCCGAGGGGCGCTCGCCACGCTCGAAATAGCGCTCGCGCGCCAGGGCCACCCGGTCCTGGCGCGAGGCATAGAAGGGATTGGAGGGCAGTGGGGCGGGAGGCGGCTGTTGCATGACGGACATCAAAACTGCCGCGATTGTTGTTCCGCCACGGCACAGGACAGCACTAGGGAAATCACCCGTGTTGGAACGGCTTGCCGGGCTCGGTAACCTCGGGCATCGCCACAGGCCCGCCCGCAATGACACGCTCCCCACACAGCACAAGACACCCCCGGCCCGCCCTGCCCACCCTGGGCGCCGCACTGGCCTGCACGCTGCACGCCCTGCACGCGCTACCCGCCCACGCGGCGGACGCAGCGCAGGACTCCAGCGAGGCCCTGCTCGCCCCCGTGGTCATCACGGCCAGCCAGCCCGGCGCCGGCCCCGACCTGTGGCGCGCAACGGCCGCCATCGATAGCGTGGACGGCACGGTGCTGCGCGAGGGGCAGATGCAGGTCAACCTGTCCGAAAGCCTGGCGCGCGTGCCGGGCCTGGTGGTGCTGAACCGCCAGAACTTCGCACAGGACCTGCAGATCTCGGTGCGCGGCTTCGGTGCGCGCTCCACCTTTGGCGTGCGCGGCCTGCGCCTTTACGTGGACGGCATTCCGGCAGGCGCGCCCGACGGCCAGGGCCAGGCCGCCAACTTCACGCTGGGCAACGCCGCGCGCCTGGACGTGGTGCGCGGCCCGGCCGCCGTGCTCTATGGCAACAGCGCAGGCGGCGCACTGCTGCTGTACACCGAAGACGGCGAGGAACCGGGCCTGTGGCGCAGCGGCATGGCCGTGGGGCCGGACGGGCTGTGGCGCCTGTCCACCCAGCTGCGCGGCACGATCGGGGGCGGAAAGCCGGACCAGGCGGATGGCGGCTCCGCCCCATGGCGCTATACCATCCACATCGAGCGCTTCGCCACTGACGGCATGCGCCCCCAATCGGCCGCAGACCGCAGTACGGCCCACATGAAACTGTCGCGCCAGCAAGGAGATGACCAATGGCTGCTGCAGTACCAGGAGCAGCGCGCCAGCGCCCAGGACCCGCTGGGCCTGACGCGCGCCGAGTTCGAGGCCGACCCCGGCCAGACCACGGCCAGCGCGCTGCGCTTCAATACGCGCAAAAGCGTGCGCCAGCGCCAGCTGGGCGCCGCCTGGCAGCACCAGTTCGGCGCGGGCCAGCGCCTGGAACTCATGGCCTATGCGGGTACGCGTTCCGTGCTGCAGTACCAGTCCATTCCCGTGGCCACGCAGGCACCGCCCTCGCATTCAGGCGGCGTGATCGACCTGGACCGCGACTACGCGGGCATGAACCTGCGCTGGCGCAGCACCCATGAGGACGTGGCCGGCGGCCGGCTGGACTGGTCGGCGGGCCTGGCCTACGACTGGCAGGGCGAGACCCGGCGCGGCTACGAGAACTTCATCGGCAGCCAGCTCGGCGTGCAGGGCCGGCTGCGCCGCGACGAACGCAACCAGGCGCGCTCCGCCGACCCCTATCTGCAGGCTGAATGGAGCACGCAGAGCCTGGCCCTGAGCGCCGGCCTGCGCCAGGCGCGCGTGCGCTACCGCTCCGAGGACCACTACATCACAGCCGGCAATGGCGACGACAGCGGCAGCATGGCCTGGCGCGGCTGGCTGCCCTCGCTGGGCCTGCGCGTGAACCTGCTGCCGGAGCTGGTGGCGCACGCATCGGTGGGTCGGGGCATGGAAACGCCCACGCTCAACGAAGTGGCCTACCGGCCCGGCGGCCAAAATGGCATGAACAGCGGCCTGAACACCGGCCTGGCCGCCAGCGCCCACAACACCGTCGAGGTCGGCCTGCGCGGACGCCACGGCAACGCGGGCTGGAACCTCACGCTGTTCGAGACCCATACCCAGCGCGAACTCACCGTGCTGTCCAACACGGGCGGGCGCGCCACCTACCAGAACGCAGGCCGCACGCTGCGCCGGGGGCTGGAATTCTCGGGCAATGCCCAATGGGAGCCGCTCACGGCCAGCACCGCCCTGACCCTGCTGCAGGCCCGCTACCGCGACAGCTTCCTGACCTGCGAGGCCACGCCCTGCACCACGCCCACCGCCCCGGTGGATGCCGGCGCGCGCCTGGCCGGCACCGCGCCGCGCCGCCTGTGGAGCGAGCTGGCCTGGCAGCTGTCGCCGCAATGGACCTGGACCGTGGACATGCTGCACAGCGGCCCCGTGGCCGTGAACGACCGCAACACCGACCGCGCGGCCGGCTACACCGTCTGGGGCTCCAGCCTGCGCTGGTCACGGCAATGGCAGCAGTGGAGCGCCCAGACCTTTGTGCGGCTGGACAACCTGTTCGACCGGCGCTTTGCAGGGTCGGTCATCGTCAACGAGGGCAACCAGCGGTACTTCGAGCCGGGTGCCGGACGCGGGCTATCGGCCGGGGTGACGGTCAGCCGGACGTTCTGAGCTGTTCCACGGCGGTACACATCCGCCCCCGGGAAAGTCCGAATGTTGTGACCGAAGGCCGCTTTTTTTATCGTCTCCCCCATGGTGCCCTTGCCCCCAGCGCCATGCACGCAAAAACAAACCACACAGGAGACGAGACAACATGAAGACCCACGTGCTTTCCTCCACGCTGCTGGCCGCCGGCCTGGCACTGGCCCTTCCCGGCGCCACGCTGGCACAGGCCGGCCTGCCAAGCAAAGGCTCGCCCGAGCACATACGCGCCGTCACCTCGCGCATCGACTCGCAGAGCATCCGCGACAACGCGCGCAGCTCCAAGGACTGGCCCAGCTACGGCATGGACTACAGCGAGACGCGCTTTTCCAAACTCAGGCAGCTGGACACGGCCAATGTGAAGCGGCTGGGCCTGGTCTGGTCGTATGACCTGGAATCCACGCGCGGCGTGGAGTCCACGCCCGTGGTGGTCGATGGAATCATGTACGTCACGGCCAGCTGGAGCGTGGTGCATGCGGTGGACGTGCGCACCGGCAAGCGCCTGTGGAGCTACGACCCCGGCGTGGACCGTGCCAACGGCTTCAAGGGCTGCTGCGACGTGGTCAACCGGGGCGTGGCGGTCTACAAGGGCAAGGTGTATGTGGGCGCCTTCGATGGCCGCCTGGTGGCGCTGGACGCGGCCACGGGCCAGAAGGTCTGGGAGCAGGACACCATCATCGACCGCGCCTTCTCGTACACCATCACGGGCGCACCGCGCGTCATCAAGGGCAAGGTGCTGATCGGCAACGGCGGCGCCGAGTACGGCGTGCGCGGCTATGTCACGGCCTATGACGCCGAGACCGGTGCCCAGCAGTGGCGCTGGTTCACCGTGCCAGGCGACCCGTCCAAGCCCTTCGAGAACGAGGCCATGGCCCGCGCCGCCAAGACCTGGGACCCGGCCGGCAAGTGGTGGGAGGCCGGTGGCGGCGGCACGGCCTGGGACACCATGGCCTATGACCCCGAGCTCAACCTCATGTACATCGGCACGGGCAACGGCTCGCCCTGGGCGCAAGCCAAGCGCAGCCCGGCCGGTGGCGACAACCTGTACCTGGCCAGCATCGTGGCGCTGAACCCCGATACGGGCGAGTACGTCTGGCATTACCAGGAGACGCCGGGCGACAGCTGGGACTTCACCTCCACCCAGCCCATGGTGCTGGCCGACATCAAGGTGGGCGGCAAGCCGCGCAAGGTCATCCTGCATGCGCCCAAGAACGGCTTCTTCTTCGTGATCGACCGCACCAACGGCCAGTTCATCTCGGCCAAGAACTTCGTCGATGTGAACTGGGCCAGCGGCTACGACGCCAAGGGCCGGCCCATCGAGACGCCGATTGCGCGCAGCGGCGACCGCGCGCGCGACGTGATCCCCAGCCCCTTCGGCGCGCACAACTGGCATTCCATGTCCTACAGCCCCGACACGGGCCTGGCCTACCTGCCGGCCCAGCATGTGCCGCTGACCCTGCAGGACAACAAGAACTGGAAGTTCAACGGCGGCTCCCTGCCCGAGCCGCACAGCAATATCGGCTGGAATACGGCCACGCTGGTCAACATGGAGCCGCCCAAGAGCACGCCCTTCGGCCGCCTGATCGCCTGGGACCCGGTGGCACAGAAGGAGCGCTGGCGCGTGGAGCATGCCTCGCCCTGGAACGGCGGCACGCTGGCCACGGCGGGCAACCTGGTGTTCCAGGGCACGGCCGACGGCCGCTTCGTGGCCTATGACGCGCGCAACGGCAAGAAGCTCTGGGAGAAGCCCACGGGCACGGGCGTGGTGGCCGCACCCATCACCTATGAGGTCGATGGCCGGCAGTACGTCTCCATCGCCGTGGGCTGGGGTGGCGTCTACGGCCTGGCCGCGCGCCACACCGAGCGCAAGGGCCCGGGCACGGTCTACACCTTCGCGCTGGACGGCAAGGCCGAGGCGCCTGCCTTCGTCGCCTACCAGCAGGGCAAGCTGCTGCAGGGCGTGCCCTACGACAAGAGCCTGGTGGCCGAAGGCACGGCCCTGTATGTCAGCAACTGCGCCTTCTGCCACGGCGTGCCCGGCGTGGATCGCGGCGGCAACCTGCCCAACCTGGGCTACCTGGACCCGGCCTATATCGAGCACCTGGACAAGTTCATCTTCAAGGGCCCGGCCATGTCGCGCGGCATGCCGGACTTCACGGGCAAGCTGAGCATGGAAGACGTGGAAAAGATCAAGGCCTTCATCCAGGGCACGGCTGACGCGGTGCGGCCCAAGTAGCCAACGCGAGCCGCCCTCCTCCCCTCCCCCAACCTCCCATTCCCCTCCCCGGCCCTGCTGTCCTGCAGCAGGCCTGGGCAGGGCTTTGCCTGAAAACACCGGACCGGACTCTTCGCCATGCCATCCAAGCCCTTCACCCGCGCATCCCTGGCCCTGGCAGCCATGGCCGCATGCGCCAGCTTCAACGCCCACGCCGTCGATATCGACGCGGGCGACTACACCGCCTTGCCGCCCGGCACCACGCTGGGCATGGTCTATTACCAGCACGCCACGCGCGACCGCCTCTATGCCAATGGCGAGCAGGCGCCGATACGGCCGAGGCTGACCTCGGACATCGGCATAGCGCGCGGCGTGCACTTCATGAAGCTGGGCGACTACGTGATCGACCCGCAGTTCCTGCTGCCCTTCGGGCGCCTGTCGGCATCGCGCGATATCGCGGCCATGGGCAGCAACACCGGCGTGGGCGACCTGATGCTGGCCGCCACCCTGTGGCTGACCAAGCCCGGCGACAAGGAGCACTTCGGCATCACCCCCTTTGTCTGGCTGCCCACGGGCCAGTACAGCCGCAACGATCCGCTGAGCCTGGGCGAGAACCGCTGGAAGGCCGCCCTGCAGGCCGGCTGGATCAAGCCGCTGGGCAAGCGCGTGACCATGGACCTGGCGGCCGATGTCACCGTCTTCGGCAAGAACGACGACTTCGGCGCCCAAAGCGCCACGCTCAAGCAAAAGGCGCAGTTCCAGTTCCAGGGCCTGCTGCGCTACCACCTGTCGGAGACCTCGGACCTGCGCCTGGGCCTGTCGCACCTGACGGGCGGCGAGACCCAGGTCAACGGCGTGTCGCAAGGCGACCGCCAGTCCACCACCAAGGTCTCTTTCGGCGGCGCGGTCTTTGTCGCGCCGAAGACGCAGTTGCTGGCCACCGTGGGCCGCGACCTGCATGTGCGCCAGGGCTTCAAGGAGAACGCCCGCATCAACCTGCGCCTGCTGCAGGTTTTCTGATCCCACACCCCCCTTTCTCCCGTTCACCCCCAAGGAGCACACCATGAACCTCAGCGACATCCAGCACCAGATCACCGAGCGCGCCAGCGCCTTCCTCAACCGGGGCACGCATGACCTCTTCATCGACGGCCAATGGGTGGCGGCCCGGACCGGCCAGCGCCTGTCCACCGTCAACCCGGCCACCGAGGCCGTGCTCGCCGAAGTCGCCAGCGCCGGCCCGGCGGACGTGGACCTGGCCGTGCGCGCCGCCCACCGCGCGCTGCACCTGGGCCCCTGGGGCCGCATGCGCCCCGTGGAGCGCGAGCGCCTGATGCTGCGCCTGGCCGACCTCATGGAGACCCATGCCCAGGCCCTGGCCGAGGTCGAATCGCTGGACAACGGCAAGTCCGCCGCCATTGCGCGCGCCGTGGACATCGCCATGGCCATAGACTCCATCCGCTACATGGCCGGCTGGGCCACCAAGATCGAGGGCATGACGCACGAGCACTCCGTGCCCTTCGCGCCCGAGGCGCAGATGTTCACCTACACCCGGCGCGAGCCCGTGGGCGTGGTCGCCGCCGTCGTGCCCTGGAACTTCCCCCTGCTCATGGCCAGCTGGAAGCTGGCGCCCGCGCTGGCCGCAGGCTGCACCCTGGTGCTCAAGCCCGCCGAGCAGACGCCGCTGACCGCGCTGATGCTGGCCGAGCTGATCCAGGAAGCGGGCTTTCCGCCCGGCGTGTTCAACGTGGTCACGGGCGACGGCCCCGGCACGGGTGCGCCCCTGGTCTCGCACCCGCTGGTCAACAAGGTCAGCTTCACGGGCTCGACCGAGGTGGGCAAGCTCATCGGCCATGCCTGCATGGACAACATGACGCGCATCACGCTGGAGCTGGGCGGCAAGTCCCCCGTCATCGTGCTCGACGACTGCGCCCCCGCCACGGCTGCGGCGGGTGCGGCCAATGCCATCTTCTTCAACCACGGCCAGGTCTGCTGCGCGGGCTCGCGCCTGTACGTGCACAAGAGCATGTTCGACCGCGTGGTGGCCGACGTGGCCGACCAGGCCGCCCGGCTCACCCTGGGCCATGGCCTGGACCCCCGCGCGCAGATGGGCCCGCTGGTCTCGCAGGAGCAGATGGAGCGCGTCTGCAGCTACATCGACATAGGCCGCAGCCAGGGCGCCGAGGTGGTGACGGGCGGCGCCCGCGCAGGCCAGCGCGGCTACTTCGTGCAGCCCACGGTGATGACCGGCGTGCAGCACGACCACCGCGTGGCCCGCGAGGAAATCTTCGGCCCCGTGCTCGTGGCCATGCCCTATGACGACCTCGACGAAGTCGCCGCCTGGGCCAACGACACGCCCTACGGCCTGGGCGCCAGCATCTGGTCCAACAACCTGTCCAAGGTCCACCGGCTGATCCCCAAGATCCAGTCCGGCACGGTCTGGGTCAACTGCCACAGCACCCTGGACCCGGGCATGCCCTTCGGCGGCTACAAGCAGTCCGGCATGGGCCGCGACATGGGCCGCACGGCGCTGGATGCCTATCTGGAGACCAAGTCAGTGTTCATCAATCTGTGAGTCGGATACGGCGGGCCGCTCCCTGGCCCGCCTGCACCTGGCTTCAGGAGGCCTCCGAATACCCCTTGGGCCATCCCCCCGGCCGGTCACAACACTCCTCCCAGCCCAGCTTGCGCGAGGTGTGGCCTATGCCGGGGTTGAAGGTGTTGGTGGGGTCCAGTTCGCGGTAGAAGCCTGCCAGCGCGGGCTTGGCCACGTACAAGTGGCCCACGTTGTGCTCGGCCGGGTACTCGGCGCGGCGCGCGTCCAGCAGTTCCCACATGCGGTGCTCCATGGCCAGCGGGTCCACGCCCTTCTTGACGATGTAGTCCTGGTGGAAGACATGGCAGAAGAAGTGGCCGTAGTAGAGCTTGTGGACCATGTCGCGCTCGACCTGGGCGGGCAGTTGCTCCACCCATTCGCGGTCGTTGCGGCGCAGGGCCACGTCCAGGGCCACGATGTCCTCCACCTGGGCGCGGTGCACCTCGCGGTAGCGGATGGCCGCGCCCGCGATGGCGAAGCGGTGCAGGAAGGCCTTGCGCCCCTCGTCGGCATCGCACTCGAACCAGCCGCCCGTGGTGCTGCCGCTGAAGTGCCGCGTGAGGAATTCACGCGTGGCCTCGGCCGTGTCGTTGGACACGCGCACCAGCAGGTGGTGCTCATAGCGGTCGCGCCACTGGCGCATGCGCGCGGGCAGGTGGCTGGGCAGCAGGTTGGTCAGCGCCTGGATCACGCGGTCGGTGACGCCGCGCAGGCCGAAGCGTTCGAAGAAGCCGTCCATGCGGCTCTTGAGGGCGAAGGCGGCCGGCACCCTGGCCGTGCCGAAGCGGTCGATCAGCAGGAAGGTGTCCTTGCCGTATTTCTCGCCGATGTCGTAGGCCGTGCGGTGGATGTACTCGCCGGCGATCGGCAGGCGCGGCAGCGCGGTCAGCAGCTCGCGGCGCACGGCCGTGAGGTCGTCGGGCGAATTGCTGCCTATATAGAAGACGGTGCTGGGCTCCTTGGGGAAGGTGTCCAGCCGCACGGCGAACAGGCACAGCTTGCCGGCCGAGCCCGAGGCCTCGAACAGGCGCGAGGGGTCGGCATTGAAGCGCGCGGGCGTGTCCTCGTCCACGGCGCGCACGGCATCGGCATAGCGCGGGTCGGAGGCGGCGCGCTGCGCATCGTGGGCGATGTCGGACTCGGTGTAGTCGCCGTTTTGCAGCCGCGTGAGGATTTCCTCGGGCGTGCGGCCCAGGGCGATGCCCAGGTGGTTGACGAGTTCCAGCGAGCCGTCGCCGCAGACGCGCGCGTACAGCGCCAGTTCGGTATAGGCCGGGCCGCGCCGCACCAGGGCGCCGCCCGAGTTGTTGCAGATGCCGCCCAGCACCGAGGCGCCGATGCACGACGAGCCGATCACCGAATGCGGCTCGCGCCCCAGCGGCGCCAGCGCCTGCTCCAGCCGGTCCAGCGTGGCGCCGGGCAGGCAGACCACCTGGGCGCCGCCGCCAATGACCTGCACGCCGGTGATGCGCAAGGTGTTGATGAGCACGATCTCGCGGTCGTAGTCCGCGCCGTCGGGCGTGGAGCCGCCCGTCAGGCCCGTGTTGGCGGCCTGCATGATGACGATACGCCCGGTCGCCACGGCGGCCTGCACCACCTTCCACTGCTCCAGCAGCGTCGCGGGCCGCACCACGGCCAGCACCGGGCCCTCGCCCGTGCGGTGGCCTTTGCGGAAGCGGCGCGTGGCCTGGTCGTCGGTGAGCACATGGGCCGCGCCCACGGCCTGGCGCAGCTGCTGCAGCAGGGTTTCGCGGGACACCTGGGGCATGGCGGAGATGGCCGGCGCGCTCATGCTTCGCGCACCAGCAGGTCACCGGTGATGTCTGCCACCTTGCTGACGCTGGTCAGCGTCATGGCCACGCGCATCTCCTTTTCCAGCAGCTCCAGCAGGTGCTTGACGCCGGCCTCGCCGGCAGCGGCCAGCGCGTAGATGAAAGCGCGGCCGATCATGGCGCAGTCGGCGCCCAGGGCGATGGCGCGCACCACGTCCAGGCCGTTGCGGATGCCGGAGTCGGCCAGGATCTTGATCTGGCCCTTGACCGCATCGGCAATGGCCGGCAGCGCGCGGGCCGAGGACAGCACGCCGTCGAGCTGGCGGCCGCCATGGTTGGAGACGATGATGCCGTCGGCGCCAAAGCGCACCGCGTCCTTGGCGTCCTCGGGGTCCAGGATGCCCTTGATGACCATGGGCCCCTTCCAGAAGGCGCGTATCCATTCGAGGTCCTTCCAGGAAATGGAGGGATCGAAGTTGGCGCCCAGCCAGCCGATGTAGTCGGCCAGGCCCGTGGGGCTGCCCCGGTAGGCCGAGATGTTGCCCAGGTCATGCGGGCGGCCCAGCAGGCCCACGTCCATGGACCAGGCCGGATGCGTGACCGACTGCCAGTAGCGGCGCATGGCGGCATTCGGGCCGCTCATGCCCGAATGCGCATCGCGGTAGCGCGCGCCGGGCACGGGCATGTCCACGGTGAAGACCAGGGTGGAGCAGCCGGCCGCCTGGGCACGCTCCAGCGCGTTCTGCATGAAGCCCCGGTCCTTGAGCACATAGAGCTGGAACCACATGGGGCGCTTGATCTTGGGCGCCACCTCTTCGATGGGGCAGACCGAGACCGTGGACATGGTGAACGGAATGCCATGGGCGTCGGCCGCGCGCGCGGCCTGCACTTCGCCGCGGCGGCGGTACATGCCCGTCAGGCCCACGGGCGACAGCGCCACGGGGATGGACAGTTTCTCGCCGAACAGCTCGATGCTGGTGTCCAGCCGGCTCATGTCCTTGAGCACGCGCTGGCGCAGCGCCACGGCGGCCATGTCCTCGACATTGCGGCGCAGCGTCTGCTCGGCATAGGCGCCGCCGTCGATGTAATGGAACAGGAAAGGCGGCAGGCGCTTTTGCGCCGCCGCACGGTAGTCGGAGGTGGAGGAGATGATCATGATGGGTGTCTCATGTCTTTCGTATCAGGTCTGAAGTGGGCAGCAGCGCAGGCGCGGCGTCCAGAGGCAGCCGCATGGAGCGCTCGCGCCGCGCGCGGTCCTCGTCCAGGCGCTGGATGGTGGTGCGCACATGCTCCAGGTGCTCGCCGATGCATTCGCGGGCGCGCTGCGGGTCGCCGTCCAGGATGGCCTGCATGAGGCTCTGGTGCTGCACGGTCAGCTCCTGCAGGGTCTGGGGCGCGCTCAGGCGGAACATGTCGTGGCGGTTGCGTTCCACCGTGGACAGCACCACGGTGAACAGGCTGTGCATGACCTGCACCAGCACCAGGTTGTGCGAAGCCTCGGCAATGGCCAGGTGGAACTGCGCGTCGGCGCGCGCCGCCAGCTCGGCGTGGCCGCTTTGCTGGTGCTGGATCATCACCTCGAAGCAGCGCTGGATATGGTCCTTGTCCTGCGGCGTGGCGCGCTGGGCGGCCAGCCAGGCCGTGCTGGTCTCCAGCGCGTGGCGGGTTTCCAGCACGTCGTAGCGGTAGTGGGAATCGGACTCCATCAGGCCGGCCAGCGGCCGCATGGCGTCCTTGAGCCAGTCCGCAGGCTCGGCAGCCGGCGCCGGCTCCTGCAGGTAGGTGCCATCGCCGCGCCGCGCCACCAGCACGCCCTGGCTGGTGAGTTTCTGTATGGCCTCGCGCACCGAGGTGCGCGAGACGCCCAGCTCGGCCGCCAGTTGCCGCTCCGCGGGCAGCCGCTGTCCGGGCTGCACTCCGCTGGCCTGCACCAGGGCAAGCAATTTCTCGACAACTTGATCGGCAACGCGCATGGGGGAACTCTCGGGTGTTTTCAATGACCCGGAATCATCCACGTAAACACATAGGCTTGCAGCGTCGTGATCACCCCGATGATCACGGCGAACATCAGGCTGTGCTTGACCGTGAAGCGGAACAGGTCCGACTCGCGCCCTGCCAGGCCCACGGCCGCGCAGGCAATGGCGATGGACTGGGGCGAGATCATCTTGCCCGTCACGCCGCCCGTGGTGTTGGCCGCCACCGTGAGCACCTGGGGCAGGCCCAGCTGCTGCGCCGTGGTGGCCTGCAGCGCGGCGAACAGCGCGTTGGCCGAAGTGTCCGAGCCCGTGAGGAACACGCCGATCCAGCCCAGGAAGGGCGAGAAGAACGTGAACGCCTGGCCCGTGTGTGCCAGCGCCAGGGCCAGCGTGGCCGACAGGCCCGAGTAGTTGGCCACGAAGGCGAAGGCCAGCACCATGCCGATGGAGTAGATCGGCACAGCCAGTTCCCTGAAGGTCTCGCCCAGCGTGGCCACGGCCTTGGCGGGAGACAGGCGCGTGAAGGTGATGGTGATCAGCGCCGCGATCAGGATGGCCGTGCCGGTGGCCAGCAGCCAGTTGAAGGTGTAGACCGCGCCGTAGGGCGCAGCGGCGGCCACGACGGGGGGCGTCTTCTCCACCAGGTTGTGCAGGAAGGGCACGGGGATGTTGATGACGGTGGAGGCCAGCGGGCCGCCTGCGGCGAACAGCGCCTTGAAGGGCTTGATGCTCCAGACCGTCACCATGGCCGTGAGGATGATGAAGGGCGACCAGGCCTTGATGACGGCACCGGCCGTCAGCGGTGCACCGGAAGCGGCGGCGGGAGCCTTGACCGCCTTGGCTGTCTTCGCAATGGCAGCAGCCTTGCCGCCCTCGCCTTCCGTGTCGAAACGGAAGATGCGCTTGGGCTGCCAGACCTTGAGGAACAGCGTCAGCGCCACCAGCGAGACGATGGCCGAGGTGATGTCCGGCAGCTCGGGGCCGATGTAGTTGGCCGTGAGGAACTGCACCACGGCGAAGGAGCCGCCGCCCACCAGCACGGCCGGCCAGGTTTCCTTGACGCCGCGCCAGCCGTCCATGATGGCCATCAGCCAGAACAGCACCAGCACCGTCATGAAGGGCAGTTGGCGTCCGGCCATCTGGCCGATGGCGAATGCATCCACGCCCGAGACCTGCCCCGCCACGATGATGGGAATGCCCATGGCGCCGAAGGCCACGGGCGCCGTGTTGGCGATCAGGCACAGGCCCGCCGCATACAGCGGCTTGAAGCCCAGGCCCACCAGCAGCGCGGCCGTGATGGCCACGGGCGCGCCGAAGCCGGCCGCGCCCTCCAGGAAGGCGCCGAAGCAAAAGCCCACCAGGATGAGCTGCAGCCGCTGGTCGGGAGTGACCGACAGGATGGACGAGCGGATCACGTCGAACTGCCCCGTCTTGACCGAAATCTTGTAGAGGAACACGGCCGCCACGATGATCCAGGCGATGGGCCACAGGCCGTAGAAAAAGCCGTACACGGCCGAGGCCAGTGCCGCGCTCACGGGCATCTTGTAGAACAGCAGCGCCACGCCCAGCGCCAGCGCCACGGTGACGGTGCCAGCCTGGTAGCCCTTGAGACGGAACCTGGTCAGCGCCAGGAAGAAAAAGATGATGGGAATCAGCGCGATCAGCGCCGAGATCCAGATGTTCCCGGCGGGATCGTAGTTCTGCTGCCAGATGGTTTGCATGACCGTGTCTCTAGATGATGGGGAGGGCGCGGTAAGCGCCCCTTGTCGGCCACTCCCTCTCGTTGCAGCGTTGGCATGCGGTGCGATCCGCACTGGATGTCTGCTGGCTGGCTGCAACGGTGACCGGGAGTGTTCCCCGCGCTGGCGCCTTGTGGGCCATTGGCAAATTGGTCCAACCAATCAAGCCAAAATTCAGACCATTGCGCGAAGTGGTGCGATTCTCAGAGCTTTCAAGTGGGCAGATGAACAGGGTAAACACCTAAAATAGCGCAGATAACGCACCAGGATATTTATTGGTCATACCAATAATGGATATTTTGGTGCAACGCATGTTCAAGTCCCCGGCCAAGCAAGGTCCCAGGCGGTGCACAAACGCAGCGCACGCGGGAAAAAGATCGGCGGCCGCGCTGTGCCGGCAGGTCCGCCGCTCAAGCCTGACGCTCCCCAACGGAAAAGCCCGCTCCCTACAATGCAGCCTCAGCGGTCGGTGTACCGCCCTTGTACCTTCGGCGCCCGGGTCAACCCCGGGCGCCTTATTAAACCGCCGTGTATCCGGACGGCGGTGGCTGATTGAACGGAGCCCATCCATGAACCACATTCCTGCGCGCCGCTCGGCGCTGCGCCAGGCGGCTGCCTGCGTGCTGGCCGCCTCCACCCTGTCCAGCCTGCCTGCGCTGGCCGCCGAACCCGCCGTGCTGCGCGTCTCGGCCATCCCGGATGAAGCTCCCACCGAGCTGCAGCGCAAGTTCGAGCCGCTGGGCAAGTACCTCTCGGCCCAGACCGGCATGAAGGTGGTGTTCACGCCGGTGACCGACTACGCCGCCGTGGTCGAGTCGCTGGCCACGCGCAAGCTGGACCTGGCCTGGCTGGGCGGATTTACCTTCGTGCAGGCCAAGATCCGCACCAACGGCACGGCCATCCCCATCGTGCAGCGCGAGGAAGACGCCAGGTTCACCTCCAAGTTCATCACGGCCAACCCCGCCATCAAGACCCTGGCCGACCTCAAGGGCAAGAGCTTTGCCTTTGGCGCGCCCTCGTCCACCTCGGGCAGCCTGATGCCGCGCTTTTTCCTGCAGCAGGACGGCATCAACCCCGAGAAGGACTTCAAGACCGTGGCCTTCTCCGGCGCGCATGACGCCACCGTGGCCTTCGTGGCCGCAGGCAAGGCCGAGGCCGGCGTGCTCAACGCATCGGTCTGGGACAAGCTGGTGGAGACCAAGAAGGTCGATACCAGCAAGGTGCGCGTGTTCGCCACCACGCCGCCCTACTTCGACTACAACTGGACCGTGCGCGGCGACCTGGACCCGGCCCTGGTCAAGAAGCTGACCGACGCCTTCCTGGCGCTGGACCCGGCCAAGCCAGAGCACAAGGCCATCCTGGAGCTGCAGCGTGCCGCGCGCTTCATTCCCACCCAGGCCTCGAACTACGAAGGCATCGAGGCCGCCGCCAAGTCGGCCGGCCTGCTCAAGTAAGCCGCGGCAGGCGTAATCCATGAGCTTTGAACTGCAAGGCGTGGGCCTGACCCACGCCGGCGGCGGCATTGCGCTGCGCGGCGTGACGCTGGCCGCACGCCAGGGCGAAGCCATTGCGCTGATCGGCCCCTCAGGCGCGGGCAAGACCACGTTGCTGTCCGTCATTGGCACGGCGCTGGCGCCCAGCCAGGGCCGGCGCAGCGTGCTGGGCAACGAGGTGCCTGCGTCCAGCGCGGGCGCACCCCGGCTGCTGCGCGCGCGCATCGGCACGGTGCACCAGGCGCCGCCCATACCGCCGCGCCAGCGCGTGGTCACGGCCGTGCTGGCCGGGCGGCTGGGCCGGTGGCCGGCCTGGAAGGCGCTGGCCTCGCTGCTGTACCCACAGGACACCGCTGGCGCGCACGAGGCCCTGGCCCGCGTGCAGCTGGCAGACAAGCTGTTCGCGCGCTGCGACCAGCTCTCTGGGGGGCAGCTGCAGCGCGTGGGCATTGCCCGCGTGCTCTACCAGCAGGCCGAGCTGATCCTGGCCGACGAGCCCGTGGCCGCGCTGGACCCGGCCCTGGCCCTGTCAACCGTGCAACTGCTGGTGCACGAAGCCGCCGCGCGCGGCGCCACCCTGGTCGCCAGCCTGCATGCCGTGGACCTGGCGCTGGCCTGCTTTGCGCGCATCGTGGGCATCCGCGATGGCGCCATCGCCTTCGACCTGCCGGCGGCTGAAGTCACGCAGGAGCACCTGCGTGCGCTGTATGGGTCCGAGCATGCTGGTGATGATCCCTCCCGCCCCGCGTGGACACCCGCGCCCGCCGCCTTTGCCGCACCGCTGTCCGCATCCGCATGCCGTTGAGTTCCGATCTGCACGCGCTGCGTGATCCCGCCGCGCCCCGCCGCCTCGGCGCCCTGGTGCTGGCCGCCGTCGTGCTGTGGCCGCTGTTCCAGGGCGCGGGCTTCAGCCTGGGCGCGCTGTTCGATCCCGGCAACCTGCAGGTCATCGGCCGCTTTCTGGCCACGTTTCTTCCACCCGAAACCGGGCGCGACTTCCTGGGCTACCTGGGCCGCGCCACGCTGGAGACCCTGGCCATTGCCACGGCCGGCATGGCCCTGGCCTTTGTGCTGGCCGTGCCGCTGGCCTACCTGGTCACGGGCGCCGCGCGCGAGCGGCGGGCGCTCAATCCCGTCACGCGCGGCCTGCTCACCATCCTGCGCGGCGTGCCCGAACTGGTCTGGGCCCTGGTCTTCGTGCGCGTCTTCGGCCTGGGGCCGGCCGCTGGCGTGCTGGCCCTGGGCCTGACCTATGGCGGCATGCTGGCCAAGGTCTATGCGGAAATCCTGGAATCGGCCGACCCCGCACCCGCGCGTGCCCTGGCGCAGGCCGGCGCGCGCCGGCCGCTGGCCATGCTGTACGGCCTGCTGCCCCAGGCCGCGCGCGAGCTGACCTCGTACACCGTCTACCGCTGGGAGTGCGCCATACGCGCCTCGGTGGTCATGGGCTTTGTGGGCGCGGGCGGCCTGGGCCAGCTCATGGACCAGGCCATGAAGATGCTCAACGGCGGCGAGGCCTCCACCATCTTGCTGACCTTCATGCTGCTGGTCTGGGGCGCCGACCTGCTCTCGCGCGGCCTGCGCCGCGCGCTGGACACGCCACCCGCCGCGCGTGCCAGCGCCTGGGGCTGGCGCAGCGCCCTCGCCTGCGCCGCCCTGGCGCTGGGCGTGGCCGCCAGCTTTGCCATGCTGGAGATGGACCTGCCCTCGCTGTTCACCGGCGCGGCGGGCCGGTCGATGCTGGAATTCGTCATCAGCTTCTTCCCGCCCGACACCAGCGCCGAATGGCTGCGCAAGGTGGCCGTGGGCGTGTGGGAGACGCTGGCCATTTCCGTGGTCGGCACCCTGCTGGCGGCCGTGCTGGGCCTGCTGCTGGCGCTGCCGCGCTGGCGCGCCCCCTGGAGCCTGGTGCTCAACGTGCTGCGCTCCGTGCCCGAGCTGGTCTGGGCCACCATCACCGCCCTGGCCGTGGGCCTGGGCCCGTTCGCAGGCGCGCTGGCGCTGGCGCTGCACACGGCCGGCGTGCTGGGGCGCCTGTATGCCGAGGCCCTGCAGAACCAGCCCGCCGCCCCCACCCAAGCGCTGCGCCTGTCCGGCAGCGGCCGCGCCATGGCCTTCCTCTACGCGACGCTGCCCGGCGCCGCGCCGCAGTTGCTGGCCTATACGCTGTACCGCTGGGAGATGAACATCCGCATGGCCGCCATCCTGGGCTTCGTGGGCGCGGGCGGGCTGGGGCAGCTGCTGTACTTCGAGCTGTCGCTGTTCCACTATGCCCAGGCCAGCACCGTCATCATCGCCATGCTGGCGCTGTCCGTGGCCGTGGACTGGGCCAGCGCGGCGCTGCGAAGGCGCATGGGTTAGGTGGTGGGGGCCGCGGCGCCGTCACCCTCCACCTCGACCAGGTAGTCGATCAGCGCCCGCAGCTTCAGCGGCACATGGCGCGTGGGCGCATAGACCGCATGCACCACGCGCGGCGCGTACTTGCCGCACAGCGCCCAGCCCGGCAGCACGGGCGCCAGCTGCCCGGCCTGCAGCGCCGCCTGCGCCGCAAAGTCCGCTACCACGCCGATGCCCTGCCCCTGCTGCAGCGCCTGGATGATGCCCAGGCTGCTGGCAATGGTGATGGGCGTATTCACCAGCAGACGCGTAGCGGGCGCGGTCGGCTGATGCCCAGCGCGCTGCGGACGCAATTCGACCTCGTTCTGGAACTGGCCGTAGCCCAGGCTGATGAAGGGATGCGCCAGCAGTTGCCCGGGCTCCGTGATCTGCGCATGCTGCGCCAGATAGCCGGGCGTGGCCACCAGCACATAGCGGATGGTCTTGAGCGGCCGCGCAACCAGCCCCGGCGCGATCTGGCCCGGCATGCTGATGCGCAGGCCCAGGTCCAGCCCCTCGGCCACCAGGTCCACCATGCGGTCCGTCATGTCCACCTGCACCTGTACCTCGGGCCAGCGCGCGCAAAAACCCGGCAGCAGTGGCGACAGCCAGAGATCGCCCAGCACGGCCGGCGCGCTGATCTTCAGCAGCCCGCGCGGCTGCTGGCGCAACTGGCCGGCCAGCGCCTGCACGGCCTGGGCATCCTCCACCAGCCGCAGGCAGGCCTGATGGATCTCGGCCCCCACCTCGGTCAGCGACAGCGAGCGCGTGGTGCGCTGCAGCAGCCGCAGCCCGAAATGCGCCTCCAGCCGCCCCACGCTGCGGCTCACGGCCGAGGTCGTCAGCCCCAACTGCCGGGCCGCGCCCGCAAAGCTCTGGTGCTCCACCACACGGGCGAAGACCAGCATTTCATCCAGGGGCATGGCGGTATCGGGCAAGGCGCTACTCCGGTCTTTGTTGCATGGTAGGCAATATTAATTTGAATGACTGATGGATTGTTGATTGATTGCAAGGTCCGCAAGATACGGCCATGCGCTCCATACCGAAGCGCGCCCAGGAATCGACACCATGTCCCACAACCCCAGCCTCACCTCTGCAACCTCAACCACACGGCCCCGAGCCAGCCAGGGCGGCACCTGGCGCATGCTGCTGGCCATGGCGCTGTCGGGCACCATCGGCCTGCTGGTCGTGGAAAGCGCGCTGCCGCCGCTGCTGGTCGTATTCGCCCGGTGCGTGCTGGGCGCACTGGGCCTGGGCCTGTGGCTGGCCTGGCGGCGCGAATGGGTCGCCCCTCAAGGCCGTGAATGGCTGTGGCTGGCTGGCGGCGGCATCGCCCTGGTGCTCAACTGGGTCGCCCTCTTCAGCGCCTACCACTACAGCTCCATCGCCGTGGCCACCGTGGTCTACCACGTGCAGCCCTTCATGTTGCTGGCTCTTTCGGCGCTGCAGGGCGAGCCCGTTGAACGCCGCAAGCTGCCCTGGCTGCTGCTGGCCCTGCTGGGGGTGGCGCTGAGCAGCGGCCTGGTCGGGCTGGATGGCATGGATGCATCGCATGCTGGAACAGGCGCCTGGATAGGCGTCGCCCTGGCCCTGCTGGCCGCCGCTCTCTACGCAGGCACCACGGTCGCCACGCGCCGCCTGGGCCACATGCCCTCGGCCCAGATCGCCATGCTGCAGATGCTGGCGGGCGGACTGGTGCTGAGCCTGTGGGCCCTGCCGCTGCTCACCCATATCGCCGCAACCAGCCCTCAATTGCTGTCAGCGCGCGCCGCCTCCATGGTGCTGACCCTGGGACTGGTCCATACGGCCTTCATGTACACGGTGATGTATGCCGCATTCCAGCGGCTGCCGGCGCCGGCCATTGCGGCACTGTCCTTCGTCTACCCCGCCATGGCCTTGCTGGTGGATCTGGTCTGGTTTGGCGCCGTGCCGTCGGCGGCGCAGTGGGTCGGGATGGGCTGCATTGTGGTGGCGGTGCTGGGGCACCGGCTCACGGGCCAGTCCTAACGGTCCAGCGCAAACAAGCCGAACGTAATCTGGTGCGAACGCCCAGGTTTTCCGGAGCAGGATCAGAATCGTTTTCGGCCTGATCGGAAAAACATGATCGACATCAAAACCCCAAAACCATCATCCTCGTCA
Organism: Delftia sp. PX-1; assembly: GCF_055797465.1. Classification (NCBI taxonomy): domain Bacteria; kingdom Pseudomonadati; phylum Pseudomonadota; class Betaproteobacteria; order Burkholderiales; family Comamonadaceae; genus Delftia; species Delftia sp. PX-1. Next base: position 3,400,822 of record NZ_CP184763.1, on the reverse strand, counting down.
AGAGAAATCCACTACCCCAATAGCGGATTCTCAAAATAGACGAGAGAGTTCAAATTTACCGTGCGGAATAGCATGCACCCTGCGAAATTCGTGCAATAGAGTAACTGCAGGATCAGAGACAAAGGTCTTTACCCCAAGACCCTGAAGTTACCACGGATTTTAAGGAAACCAGATCAACCGGAAACTGTCAATCATCAATTTTTCTTGATGATGTAGCTGGGGCTGGTAACAATGTTCGCATAAGGATCAATCCTCATGCAATTGGAGGATGAGGGGTTTGTGCTCAGAGTCGTCCATCCGGCAGGACCTGGCTCACAGGCCTCAAGCTGGTAACCCGAGGGCGCATTGCTGATGAAGGCATGTGTCGTGTTCAGAGCCCACGTGATACCGCCTACACTACTGTGCAGTGTGCACTTTCCGCCAACAGCTTTCTTGACCCAATGCCCCGGCGCAGGATTGGCTCCATTACACTCAGTTCTTGTCTGCAACGTATATCCGCCATCCAGCCACATATAGGCATGGTTTTGCAGCAACAACGGTGGCTGTCCATTTTCGTTGATGAAGTAGGCTACGATTTTATGCCTTTTCCCATCACGTTCGGCATATGGCACATCCAGAGTTCCACTGAAACCGTGCACACCGGAGTCTCCGCATATATTTCCTACCGCCTGCTCGCGTGGGATATTTGCATGCAAAGCACCTAGGAATTTATTATCTGCACTACCGCTCCAGAAGTGAACCCATCCGGAAACGCCAGGCGTTGCCGGATTACACGCCCATCCTTCTATGTGAGCGCCATCGGTATAGGTATTGGACGTGGAACCGATCCACCCTTCCGCCAATGCATTCGACGACAAGAAAGAAGCAAAAACTACCGCACAACCAACATATGCAATCTTCATTACGGAAATCTCCTCAAGTACAATAATTTTAAAACCACACCGACTTAATTTTATTTTTTCAACTCCTTTCATTTCATGCGCTCAGTATATTTTCCCATATACCATTCCCACTGAGTTTCAAAAATTATTTGGCACACTCACTTAAGACACCGAACAAGCATCATTGCTCTGTCGTATTTTTCTCAACTGCGTCGAGGCGACAAGCCTAACTCGGTATGAAGATTTTTGCAAACCCCCATTTTTTCCCTGGACAAACAGTTAGCAAGCCAATAATTATCCAACATGCAAAATAAGCACTCACTCACCACAATACAATCTATAGCCTTGACTGTGGGTGCCACAAGCACGAATGCAATGCAAGCCCCATTCACTCATCGTTTCCTTACCAAAGGCGAAGTGGGGGTATCGAGGGCGAATGGCACGACCATGCATCTCACGTCCCTCATGGAGATGGTCATGTTGAGGTCATGTTGACGAAAGAGATTCTCTATGAATACGATCGGTGCGATCGACGAAGAGATACAACATCTCACTTTCAGGCCAGCCAATGACATGGGCATCTGCCGCAAATATGGTGGTGCACTGCCTCAGTTCGCCGGGCACAACAATAGGACAACTGATTTCCCGGGGCGACGAGGTTATGGCAAGCGCCTTGTACCGTATGCACATTTCACCATGCCCTCCCACGTGCATCTCTTCATCTTGCTCTCCCGCTGAATGTGGCTCTACGCACGATCTCTACGCAGAGGGGCGGCACGGATACTTCGCGTGCCGGATCCGGTGCGTGCCCGATCCAGCCTGCCGCACTTTCCTTTATCTATCCGGCCATGATATTGCTGGTAGACCTGACCCGCTTCACCGTCGGGCCATGGGCCACGCAATGGGCCGGCATGGCCAGCACCATGGCAGCAGTGCTGGCGGCCGGCTGGTGGAAATAACTGAAAGCCGACACCCCAAGACTGCGTTGCGGGAACACCAGGACAATCTGAGCCAGCCATAGAAACCGTTGAAATCTCTGAACCTTCTTGGTGACCACCGGGTTCCAGGCAAAAGCCAATACTTATAAAGGCCCGTCCATGTTCTGCCTGAAGCGAAATCCCCCGTCTGAGGCCGCGTGCTGCGCGGCGCCGCCGCCCTTGCCTCTTGCTCGCCGCCATGATGCTGGACAAGCTGCCCCTTCTGCCCAGGATCGCTGCTTTAATGGCGCCCAATGGCTGCTGTCCGGACGTTCTGCGCGCTGGCTGATGGGTCTTCTTCAAACCTGTTAGCAAGACGACTGCAAAAGCTCAGGCCCGGATGCAACTTCCCGGCCTGCGAAAGCGTCCTTGACAGACTGGATATCAGGTACCGGCACCATATCCAGGACTGCACCTGCGGCTTGCAAGGCGAAATTTATCTAATACAACTAGACGTGAACCGACAATAGGTTGTTTGCAGATTTGAGCCTGGACATCAGGACGACGCCTCCGATGTCGCTGTGCAATCTCTGCCTGTTGTAGGTGCTGCCAGATAGAAAAGGCATTAGTCCACTCGGCTGAGTTCAGGTACGCCCAGCCATAGTCTCATTCGCGAAGCATCCACTGAATGAACTTCTCGACCTTGCCATTGGTCTGCTGCCGGCGCATCCAATTGCGGCGCTTTCATGGGTCACCGCGCAGGCCGGTGCACTTCGCTGCCGCTGGGCGTGACGGAATGCAGGACATTTCTGCGATTCATCAATCCTTCATGAACCCAAGTCAATTGTTTCAACATATTTCAATCAACAAAGTCTGTCGTACATTTCGAATTATTTCTATCTAATAAACCTGTATGCTGTGCCGGTTTTCCAGCCAGCCGCAACCAACCAGTCGGAATAAAGAGGGAGAAATAATTGGCCACTATCGAAAAAGGATTGATGGTAGACAAAAGCGTCGAAGTCAAGACCTATCCGTCCATAGAGCACGGCGCCTTGCTGTCCGTCACCTCCATCGTGCTGCACCGCACAGACTCGTCCACGGCAGCCAGCGTGCTCAATGCCTACAAGAGCGGCCAGAAGACAGGGGCGCACTTCCTGATCGAGAAGGACGGGAAGATCTACCAAACCGCCAGTCTGGAAAAGATCTGCTGGCATGTGGGAATTCTTCAGCCGCGCTGCGTCAACGAGAGCACCTGCGATCCCACGGAACTCAAGAACATCAATGCCCTGCTGCACCAAAAGGGCCTGAGCTTCAGCAAGCGGGCCAAGAATGTGTCATCGCACGAGAACACAAAGGCCTATCCGTTGCGTTATCCGGCCAACAGCGACTCCGTGGGCATCGAGGTGGTGGGCCGCTTCCTGCCATCGACCAAGGATTACGAGGCGCCCACCCAATCGCAGCTGTTCCAGACCAAATGGCTGACCCAGCAATTGGTGGACCACTACAAGCTCAAGCTGCTGTCCGATGTCTACTCCCACGGCGCCATTGCCCGCAAGGAAGCGACCGAAGGCGCCCAATTGCTGCGCTACATCTTCACGGGAGCCTGAGCCATGCCATCCAGCCAGCTTTTCAACAATCCCTCTCGCAGCCTGCGCATTGCCGCCTGGGCTGCCGTGATGCTGTGCCTGCATGCGCCGCTGCAGGCCTCATCTACATCCACATCCACGCCCACGCACAAACACGCGGCCAAGGCGGCGCCCATTTCCGTCATCGGCCCGGTCACCCGTTCCGTAGGCACGGGCGAGACCATGGGCTGCGAGAAAGTCAGCCTGGACGCCACCGACGTGGCCCGCTATTTCGCGACGGCAAAGCAAGTCTCGGCTGGCAGCTTCCACGAGGAATCCATCATCCTGCCCTGCAGTTTCAGCGGACGGCTGCTGCGCTCGGGCAAGGTCTATGAATGGAACATCAACGCCGCCGGCGCCGGCTACCTGCGCAGTGAAGATGGTGAACAGGACCTGCGCTACCTGTGCCGCAAGGCCTGCGAGAAGGCATTGCCGCAGTTGACGGGGCTTTGACCTGTTGTTCAGACATTGTCTGCACGGGCGTCTTATCGCTCCCATTGAGTGGTGCCCCATCCTCCTGTCAAACACAGCGGATACGATGGCGCCTCCCACAATATTCCCAACAGACCATGGAACGACTGATTTCCCAAGGAATGCATGCCCTCAGCCAGGGCGACCACGCGCGAATGCATGCGCTATGGTCTGGCACCACGGTTTTCAGCCATCTGGACAATGAAGCGATTGCCAGCCTCTTGGCCAGCATTCGGGCCACTGCCGAATCAGGCCAGGGTAGCGAATGGTCATGGCTGATGCTGTGCCTGGTGTATCTCGATTCCAGTGACCAATTCACCGAGGACCGCAGTGCGGCATTGCGCCAGGTCGGCGAATGGGCGCAGCGCGCACTGGCAATGTCACCAGGCAATGCCTATGGACACCGCTATTTGGGCAGTGCCCACTATTGGCTGGACGAACCCGAGCCCGCGCTGGCCGCCTACCGCAAGTCTCATGCCTTGCAGCCCCAGGCGGACTTGCAAGCCCGCATTTTCGAGATGGAGCATGCCGTGCCCTGGCGCAGCATCTTTTCCTATCCCGAGTTGGCTGATAGCCCGGCGGCACCCGACTACTACACGGCCGGCGTGACCGTGGGCAAGTGGAAGCGCCCCGACACGGATGCAGCAGCCCTGCAGGAAATCGAGCGCCTGCAGACCACACTCTACGAACGCTGTCTGGAGCGCTTCGCCAGCGCCGGCACGCCGGCAAACGGCCAGGAGGCCGCGCCCGCCGCGCTGGACATCCACACCTATGCCATGTGCTGCAACAACCTGGGCGTGCTGTACAACGCGCAGGAACAGTACGAGCAGGCGGCCGCCGTCCTCGAAGCCGGGCTGCAGCAGACCTGTTTCCGGGCCCTGCTGGAAAACCTGCGCCATGCCTATCGGCAACTGGGGAACCGCAAGCAAGCCACCGACCTGTCCCTGCTGCTGATGGAGGACTACGCGCTTGATACCGGCCTGTATCTGGACTGCGCGCAGACCGCATGCGCCTATCTCAACGAGACCAGCCACCACCAGGACGTCCTCGACATCGTGGCCGAAGCCGAGCGCCGCTATGCGCAGCTTTCGCCGCAGCAACAGCAAGCGCCATGGGAAGTTCGCAGCATGAGCTTCGTTCATGCGCACAAGGTCACCGCCCTCAGGGCCCTGGGCCAGCTCAAGGCCTCGCACCTTCAGCCTGAACTGGTCGAGATCGCCCTGCGCCACGATCCGGACGATGCCCAATTGCTCGGCATACGCGCCCACATGCAGGGAGCCCGGCAGCAGGTGGGTGGAAAAGGCAGATTCTGGTCGCGCCTGTTCGGCTGAGCCACACCGGGCGACCGGGCCACCAAGAAATGTAGGGCACCCAAGATGCTGGCAACCCTCAAAAGACCCCCAGCGCCAGCCCGGCCCCCATCGCCTCCCCCAACGCCCGGCACTGCTCCAGCTCAGCTGCGGCAATCTGCTTGGGCGCCAGGATGGCTTCGGTGGTCTGGGCGTGGGTGCAGATGATCAGGGGCTCGGCCACGGGCTTGAGGCGCCAGCCGGTGGCGATGCGGGCGATCTGGCGGGCCGCATTCTGGCCGTCGCTGCCGGCGCAGATGAGGCTGGCATAGGGCCGGCCATTGATGCGGTCCAGCGCCGCGTAGTAGCTGCGGTCGAAGAAGTCCTTGAGCTGGCCGCTGATGGCGGCCAGGTTTTCCGGGGTGGCGAAGAAGTAGCCGTCGGCGGACAGCACATCGTCCGGGCCGGCCTCGCAGGCGTGCAGCAGGCACACCTGCACGCCCTGGCCTTCGGCCGCTGCGCCGTCGCGCGCGGCCTCGGCCATCTGGCGGGTGCCGCCGGTCATGGAGTGGTAGACGATCAGCAGGGTCTTGCTTGCGTTCATGCCTCAAGCATAGAGCGCGGCCCGCCCAGCCACCGCGCCGACCTCAGAAATCCATCGATGCCGACACCACGAAGGTGCGCGGAATCATCGGCGAGACGGCGCCCCAGGACGTGACGCCGGCCCAGGCCTTGCGGTCGGCCACGTTCTGCACTGTGGCGCGCAGCGTGGTCTTGCGGCCCGCGATGCGGGTGGCATAGCGCAGGCCCAGGTCGGTGCGTGTCCAACCCGGGATGCGCAGGCGGTTGGCCTGGTCCACGAACTGGGCGCCGGTGTAGGCCAGGTCGCCGACCAGGGTCAAGCCTTCCGCGGCGGGCACATCCCATTCCACGCCCAGGTTGGCCAGCAGGCGCGAAGTGCCGATGGGCCGGTTGCCCACCAGCGCAGGCGTGGCCGAGCGCGTGATCTCGGGCTTGAGCCACGTCACGCCACCGAGCAGGCGCAGGCCGCGTGCGGCCTCGCCGTAGGCATACAGCTCCATGCCCAGGTTGCGCTGCTCGCCGTTGGTCTTGTAGACGCCCTGGTCCAGGCCACCGCTGGGTTTTTCAATGCTGAACAGGGCGGCCGTGGCCATGAAGCTGCCGAAGTCGTACTTGCTGCCCACTTCGTACTGGCGGCTCTTGTAGGGGCGCAGCACCTCGCCGTAGTTGCTGGCGGCGGGCGGGGCGATGTCGCCCTTGCTCAGGCCTTCGATGTAGTTGGCGTAGAGGCTCCAGTTGGGCGCCTGGCGCCAGACCACGCCCACGGCGGGCGTGGTCACGCTCTCGTCGTAGACATTGGCGGTGCCGCCTGTGAGCACGTTGTAGTTGGTGGACTTGATGGCCTGGTGGCGCAGGCCCAGCGACAGTTGCAGCCTGTCCTGCAGCAGCGAGAGCGTGTCCACCAGGGCCAGGCTGGTGTTGCGGTTGTCATGAATGCGCGGAATGGCCGAAGGCCGCGCAATGCTTTGCGGCGCATGGGCAACAGGCGCATAGATGTTGGACGCCACCGCCGAGCCCGCCTGCAGCGCACGGTGGAAATCCTCGCGGTAGCTGGCCAGCTGCAGCGTGACCGAATGCTTGACACCGGCCAGCGCAAAGCGCGAGCGCAGGCCCGCGTCGATGGTGCTGCGGTCCACGTCGAACACCGCATAGGTGGGCGTGATGCTGGTGGCACCCGCCGCACTGGTCAGGCGCGGGGCGGAGTCATAGATGCGGTCCACATTGGCGCGCGACTGGCCGATGTTGGCGAACAGCGTGAGCTGCTGCGTGAGGTCCAGCTCGGTGCGCAGCAGCACGGCGCGCTCGCGATTCCTGGACCATTCCCAGGGCTGGGTCACGTTGAGTGTGCCGTCGGGCGCAGCAGGCATGGAGGAGAGCCCCGTGGGCATGATGGGCCGGCCCACGCCGTCGATGCGCTCGTCCTGCGAGAGCAGGTCCAACGTGGCGCGGAAGCGCTCCACCTCGTAGTCCAGCGCCACGGCCAGCACATGGCCGTCGGTGCTTTGATGGTCCATGGACGTATCGCCGCCGTACTTGCTGGCGTTCACACGGATGCCGTACTGGGCCTCGTCGCCAAAGCGCCGGCCCACGTCGGCATGGGCACGCCATAGGCTGTCCGAAGTCCAGCCCGTGGCCAGCCGCGCCACATCTTCATTGGCGCGCTTGGGAGCGATGTTGATCACGCCGCCCACCGAGCCGTTGGGCGACATGCCGAACAGCAGCGCGCCCGGCCCCTTGACCACCTCGATGCGGTCCACGTATTCGGTGCGCACGCGGTAGTTGGGGGCAATGCCGTAGATGCCGTCAAAGGCGATCTCGCCCGAGTTGCCCTCCCAGATCGGAAAGCCCCGGATATAGAGGTTGTCCACGTTGCCGCCCGGCAGCACGGTGTAGCGCACGGAAGGGTCGCGGTTCACCGCCTCGGCAATGGTGCCGGCCTGCTGGTTGCGCACGGCCTCGGACGTGTAGCTGGTGGTGCTGAACGGCGCCTGCATGTTGCCGGTATTGCCCAGCACGCCCAGGCGCACGCCCTTGGCCACCTGCCCGCCGGCGTAGGGTGCGGGCAGCAGGCTCACATACTGGTCACCGGCCGTCACGGTGATCTCGGACAGGCGGTGCGCATTCTCAGGCGCGTTGGCCGCAGCGGGAAGCAGCGTCAGCGTGCCGCCCTCGATGCGGCCCTGCAGGCCGCTGCCCTGCAGCAATGCCGCCAGGCCCTGGCGCACATCGTGGCTGCCGTTGAGCGCCGGGGCCTGCCGGCCCTGCACCAGTTCGGAGGAGTAGGTGAGCTGCAGCCCCGCCTGGCGCGCAAACTGGCTCAGCGCCTGGGCCAGCGGCTGGGCCGGCACGTCGAAGGACACCGATTGCGCGGCGGCCAACTGCAGTTGCAGGCCCAGCACCAGGCCTGCACATGCATGAAAAACCGCTGTGCGGCGGAGGCGGAGGCGGAGGCGGAATCGGAATCGGGAGGACTTGGGAGCGGACATAAGGACTTTCTGGAAGACAGGCTCATTGCGAATCGCCGGCACAGGCAGGACGCCCGGCCTTTCATATGCAAATACGAGTCACTCCCAAAAACCCTGAAAAAAACTTCACGGCTCCGCGCGCCCGCCGCGCCGCGCAATCCGCAGCCCGCCGTCGTCCAGCACGCTGACCTGCACCGGCGCGAACTGCGGCAGCCCGCGCAGCCAGCGCTCGGTCTGGGCAATGCGCACATGGCCGCTGATGGCCAGTTGCGCCGCGCCCTCCTCCACCACCAGGCGGCGCCGCGTGTAGCGGCCCAGACGGTGCACGACGCGGCCCAGCGGTTCCTGCTCGAAGACCAGCTCGCCCTCGCGCCAGGCCGCGGGCCGTTGCTGGAGCTGCGGCTGCCAGGCAGCGCCATCGGCATCTCCCGCACCGCCGTCCAGGGGAATGCGCAGCGACTGGCTGTCCTGCAGCAACTGGCTGCGCCCGGTGGCCGCATGCTCCACCCGCACCTGGCCCGACTCCACCTGCACGCGCACCGCATCGGGCTCCAGTTCCACACCAAAGCGCGTGCCCAGCACGGTCACGCGCAGGGGGCCGGCCTCCACCACAAAGGGCCGTGCCGCATCGCGGGCCACGGCAAAGAAGGCAGCGCCTTCCAGCAGCTGTGCCTGTCGCAGGTCGGCACGGTAGGTCAGCGCCACGCGGCTGGCGGCATCCACGCGCAGCACGCTGCCATCGGGCAGCTCCAGGCTGCGCTGCACGCCCGTGGCGCTGGCCAGTTCACCTTGCCACAGCACGCGGCGGCTCCACATCTGCCAGGCGGGCCAGGCCGCGCAGGCCATGCCGGCCACGCCCAGCAGTGCGCCAAGGGCACGCCGCCGCCGCTTTCTGGAAGAGGCCTGCAAGCCCGCATCCACCCCGCCGCGCCAGCGCAGCAAGGCGGCTTCCAGGCAGGCATCGGCCTGCATCAGGTCACGCTCCACGGTGTTCAGGGAGACCTGCAGGCGCCGGGCGATGTCGGCCTGCCGCTCGCCATGCAGGCGGTGGGCCAGCAAGGCGGCCTGCATGCGCTCGGGCAGGTCTGCAATCGTGCGCTCCACCACAGCCAGTGCCTGCCGGTACATGGCTCGGTCGGCCACATCGCCTTCGGCCTCGGGCTGCAATTGCGCCCAGTCGTCCATGCAGCGCTGCTGCGCACCGCGCTGGCGCAGCCTGTCTATCGCCAGATGCTTGGCCGTGGCAAACAGGTAGGCCCGCGCGGCTTCGAGCGTGGGCGAGCTGCCATCGGGCAGCTGCGGCGGCGCATCGGCCAGGCGCAGCCAGGTTTCCTGGGCCAGCTCCTGCGCCTCATCACGGCTGCCGGTCTTGCCGGCCAGATAGGACACCAATTGCTGCTGGCAGGCACAGAAAAGCTGGTGCCAGCGCGCAGCGGTCCAGGAAGCGGAAGGGGTGGGCATGGCCGGGGGGAGGTGATGAATCGATAACGAGAATGACTATCATTCTAGTTTTGTTTGATCCAGGCAGGCCCGGCGGACTGGCCATCGAAGGCAAACTGTCCACCCATCAACATCCGGACCACATGCCCATGATCTTCCTGGCGATCACATCTACCGGCTTGGCACAGGCACTTCTCGCCGCCACCGAAAATGACTCCGTCTGGTGCGGCAGCGATGCGATTTCCGAGGCCGACTACGCCGCCCGACAATGGCCCAACCTCAGCCGCTTTGCCTACTCGCTGGAGGACCGCGTTTTGATCGACGATGCCGTGTCCACCATTGAGGAGCACCATCCGGGGCAGACGATCTGGGTCGAGGCCACGGCCGTGCGGTAGCGAAGTCTCGGCCCCGCTACCACTTCAACGCCGCCACCCGCAGCGCATCCACCGCCATATCGATGAACGCCCGCACGCGGTGTGCGGCGTGCCGTCCTTCCCTGTGCACTACATGAATCGGTAGCGGCGGCCGCTCGAAGGGCTCCAGCACCAGGCGCAGTGCGCCGTCCTGCACGGGTTTGGCGATCTGGTAGAGCGGCAGGCGCGTGATGCCTTGCCCGGCCAGGGCGCAGTCTGCCGCAGCCTCGTTGGTCATGGACATGAGGCGCGGCTGCAGGCGCACGGCCAGGGCCTTGTCGCCTTCGAGAAACCGCCATTCGGGCGTGGAGGTGAGGCCGGATGCGGTGATGGTGGTGTGCTGCGCAAGCTCCTCGGGCCGCTGGGGCACGCCGTGGCTGGCCAGGTATGCGGGCGAGGCGCATAGCACCTGTCGCACGCTGCCCACGCGGATGGCCTGCAGCGAGGAATCGGGCAGATCGCCGATGCGCACGGCCACGTCCACGCCCTCGTCCACCAGGCTGACCACGCGGTCCACAAACCAGCAGTTGACGTCCACCTCGGGAAACCGGCCCAGGTAGTCGTGCACCACGGGCAGCACGTGCATGCGCCCGAAGTTGACCGGCGCCGTGAGCGTGAGCCGGCCGCGCGGTGCGGCGTGGGCGCTGGCGACATGCTCGTCGGCCTCCTCCAGCTCGGCCAGGATGCGGCGGCAGCTGTCGGCGTAGGCGGTGCCGGCCTCGGTCACGCGCACGAAGCGCGTGGTGCGCGTGAGCAAGCGCACGCCCAGGCGCTCCTCCAGGTCGGAAACCGCGCGCGTCACCACCGAGGGCGAGACCTTGAGCCGACGTGCGGCCGAGGCGAAGCCGCCCGTGTCCACCACCGCGAGAAATGCCGTCATGGACTGGAAGCGATCCATCTGTGCCTGCCTTGTCTGTGTCGTATGTCTGCCCGGCTGCGAGCGGCCCGCGCAGGACTGCCCAGGTTTGTGCCGGCGCTTTGTTCGCGTTCCCGCAAGAGTGACTTGCCGTCGCCGGGGATTCTAAAGATGCGGACGGAGAAGGAGGATACGTCCCGTGGCGCCGACAACCGGCGCCTTCACCACCCCCAAGGAACCGCAATGAAGCTCTACCACTTTCCCCTGTCCGGCCACGCCCATCGCGCCCGCCTCTTCCTCGGCCTGCTGGGCGTGGAGCATGAGTTGGTCCACGTGGATCTGGCCAACGGCGCGCAGAAGAAGCCCGAGTTCCTGGCGCTGAACCCGCTGGGCCAGGTGCCGGTGCTGGATGACAACGGTACGGTGATTGCCGACTCCAACGCCATCCTGGTCTACCTGGCGCGCAAGCTGGACCGCCAGGACTGGATGCCCCTGGGCGCCCGGGCCGAGGCCGAGATCCAGAAATGGCTGAGCATCGCCGCCGGCCCCATTGCCTTCGGCCCGGCGGCGGCCCGGCTGGTCACGGTGTTCAAGGCCTCCTTCCAGGCCGAGGAAGTGATAGCCCGCGCCCACGCCATCCTCGGCAAGATCGAGGCGCAATTGACCACTCGCCCCTTTCTCACCGGCAGCGCGCCCACGATTGCCGACGTGGCCCTGTACAGCTACATCGCCAGCGCGCCCGAGGGCAATGTGGACCTGCAACCCTACCGCGAGGTGCGCGCCTGGCTGGGCCGCATCGAGGCGCTGCCGGGCTTCGTGGCATTCGCCCAGACACCGGCCGGCCTGAGGGCCTGAGTGCCTGAGCCACACCTCCCCTGAAACCGCGGCAAAGGAGCGCACCATGCACCCGCAACCCCTGCAAAACCCCGCCTCGCCCTGGCATGCGGGCGAACTGGCGATCCAGCAAAGCGTTGGCGTCGTGGGCCGCATGGACATGCCGGGCCGCAAGTTCCTGCGCCCCTTCCTGCTGGACCAGCACCGCGAGTTCTACCCGCTGCTGCATTTCGTGGTGCTGGGCAGCGTGGATGCGCAAGGCGACGCCTGGGCCACGGTACGGGCCGGCGAGCCGGGCTTCCTGCACTCTCCCGATCCATCGACCCTGCATGTGGCGGCGGGCCGTGATGCGGCCGACCCGGCCGAGCCGGGCCTGGCCGATGGCCATGCCGTGGGCCTGCTGGGCATGGACCCCATGACGCGCCGGCGCAACCGGCTCAACGGCACCGTGCGGCGCAAGACAGGCGTTGATGGGGCGGGCGTCTTCGACATCAGCGTGGTCCAGAGTTTCGGCAACTGCCCGCGCTATATCCAGAACCGCAGCGTCCGGTTTGTCCGGCCTGCCGGGGAGCCTACGCAGGTGCCGGCGGTCGAACTGGCATCGCTGGACCCGCGCGCACAGGCCCTGATTACGCAGGCGGATACGTTCTACGTGGCGTCCTACGTTGATGGGGAGGATGGCCTGCGCCAGGTCGATGTCTCCCACCGTGGCGGCAAGCCGGGCTTTGTGCGGATCGACGCCGATGGAACGCTGACCATCCCCGACTTCTCGGGCAACCTGTTCTTCATGACCCTGGGCAACTTCCTGGTCAATCCCAAGGCGGGCCTGCTGTTCATCGACTCCGAAACCGGGGAAATGCTGCAGATGACGGGCGAGGCCAGCGTCATCCTTGACTCCCCGGAAATCGCCGCCTTCGAGGGCGCCGAGCGCCTGTGGACCTTCAAGCCCCGCCGCATCGTGCGCCGGCCCGACGCCCTGCCGCTGCGCTGGAGCATGGCGGCCGACGGCTGGTCGCCCCACCTGCAGATGACCGGAAGCTGGGCCGATGCCAGCCAGCGCCTGGCCGCCGCGCGGCTGGGGCGGCAGTGGCGACCGTTCCGGGTGGCGCAGGCCGTGGATGAGAGTTCCACCATCCGCTCGCTCTACCTGGAGCCGGCCGATGGCATGGCCACGGTGGGCCAGCACCTGCCGCTGCGCCTCACGCTGGCGGACGGCAGCCATCTGCAGCGCACCTATACGCTGTCGCTGGCGCCTTCGGACGGGCGCTTGCGCATCAGCGTCAAGAGGCAAGGCCGCGCATCCAGCCATCTGCATGGCCTGAAGCCCGGTGATCTGGTCGAGGCCCGCCCGCCCGCTGGAAGCTTCACCGCCGATGCGGCCCTGCGCCGCCCCGCCGTGCTGCTGGCCGCGGGCATAGGCATCACGCCCTTGCTGGCCATGCTGCGCCACATCGTCCACGAAGGCCGGCGCACCCGCAGCCTGCGGCCCACCTGGCTGTTCCAGGCGGCTCGCACGCGCAGCGAACGGGCCTTTGACACGGAGATTGCCGAACTGGTGAAGGCCGGCAATGCCGAGGTGCACTGGGTGCGAACGCTCAGCCAGCCCGGCACGGCAAAGGCCGGCCGCGACTACGACCATGAGGGCCACATCGACATGGCCCTGCTGAAAGCCACCCTGCCCTGGGACGACTACGACTTCTACCTCTGCGGCCCGGACGCCTTCATGCAGGCCACCTATGACGGCCTGCGCGAACGCAACGTGCCCGACGAGCGCATCCACGCAGAAGCCTTCGGTCCCTCGGCCCTGAAGCGCTCCATGGCCGGTGCACCCCCCGCCGCCGAACTGCCGGCACCCGCCACACAGCCTGTCCGCATCATCTTTGCCGACTCGGCCAAGGAAGCGCGCTGGAAGCCCGGCGACGGCAGCCTGCTCGAAGTGGCCGAGGCCCGGGGGCTGGAGCCCGCCTTCGGCTGCCGGGGCGGCAGCTGCGGCGACTGCCGCACGCGTGTGCTGCAGGGCGGGGTGACCTATGCCTCGCCACCCTCCTTCGCCGTGCCAGCAGGCGAGGCCCTGATCTGCTGCGCCGTGCCTGCGCAGGGGACGGGGGAGGCTTTGCATCTGGCGTTGTGAGGAGCCTGTCTCTGCGCGCTTTCCACATCAGGACATACCGACGGCAAAAGGCACATCAGCGATTGCTGCCCAATGCCTCGCTGCATCTAGCTTTCTATCTGGACGAGTATCGATTCATCAAGCTCTATGACTTCAAACAGGCCCTGACCCCGCTCATAGACCTCCCCTGACAGGAACCGAACCACTTTCTGGCCGATGTGCATGCACATCTCCACGACAAAGCCATCTGCATCCCGGCGCATGTCTTTTATCCGCACAAGGCCCAAGGGCAACTCAGCCAGCAGTCGGTCACGGTAACCAATGGATGCAGGCACGCCGGGACCCGACTCAGACGCCTCTGGAGTCACAAGGTACAGGCCGTGAAACCCGCTGCCATCGTCGATACGGGAAAGCATTGACCAGACACGTCCGTCCACCAGTTGAATCCAAATCTCGATGAACTGGAGATAGGGCACCTGCGGATGGCTCCAGACTGCTTCGCCAGGTACCCAGCGCTGCCGACCTGATTCATCCATATCCCAGCGGCCGCCTTCGGCCAACGCCATCTCGCAAGCTCGCCAGCCCACAATCATCTGCTGGTCGAGATCCTGAAGGGACGGGAACTGGCGCTGCCCCATGGGCTGGATGGAGCTCCCGGGGGCCGGCTCGGTGTCGTCGATATGGACTACCGCGAACCCTTCCTGCTCACTCGGCGGCTCGAACATGGCAAACACGCTGCGAATGGCCTGCTCCGGCACTTGGTGATCGGCCCGCCGCTGCGCGTTTCTCTGCAAGGACGTCTGCAAATCGGCTTTGAGCCAAATACAGACTACGGGCACGCCATGTGATCTGGCGATCTGAATGGCACGCTCACGATGCACCGTCTTCGGAAGGGCGGCATCAAAGAACACCGCATCACCACCCAACGCTGCGGCGTTCTGTTGAATCCAGCTGCTCTTGCCTGCAGCTTGCACCCCCACCACCACATAGAGCTTGGTCGCGGGCGAGCCGGCAGACAGTGCTTTGTCCAAGTCCCGGTACGCCAACTCCCATGCGGCAGCACTGCGTTCCGGGGTGAACAGGCGACCTTGTTCGGTTTCCAAATAGTGGTCTGGATTGATGTGCTTTGTGGTTTCCATGAATGACCAAGGCTTTATGGAGGAGCAATGTAACTGTGCGCCGCACCACACGGACACCAGACAAACGGCGTTGCCAAGACCAATGGTCTTCATCGATACACTCGCTGCAATTCCGGCGCTGGCCATCTACACCGCAACTCCCAAGCCCCTGCCCATGAAACTCGCTGTCCACCTGCTACGCCTGCCGTCCTTGGTTCTTGCCTGCCACATCGGCGTAGCCAGTGCACAGCAAACCACACCATCACCGGGCACCTATGTCCGCAAAGGCGGGGGCGGCGATCTGGTGGTGCAGGCTGGCGGCAAGTTCCACATCCAGACCGTGGGAGCCAACGGCCATACCTGTGAGCTGGAAGGCACCATCACCAACGGCCGGGCCAGGATGGCGAATTCGGCCTGCGCCGTGGACTTCACGCCTGCAGGCCAGCGCGTCGGGGTCGACACGGCCACCGGCGATGCATGCCGGGACTTCTGCGGCATGCGGGCCTGGTTTGGCGGCGATTACCTTCGGCCCACACCCGGCTGCACGGACAAGGCCATTGCCGCATCGCGCAGAAACTTCAAGCGCGCGTACGACGCCAAGGACTACCGCCTGGCGCTGACCACGCTGGCGCCGGTGCTGCAGGACTGCGATGAGGTGCTGACCGGCGTTACCAAGGGCTGGCTGCGCAACGACCTGGCGCTGGCGCAGCTTCGCTCGGGCGACGCAGCCGCCTGCCGCCAGACCCTGGCCCCGCTGGCCGAGGAAGCCGGCAAGACGGATCAGGAACTGCGCGAGGTCTATCCGCCCACCGATGCCGATGTGGTGCTGCCCATGCTCAAGGCTGCGCGCACCAATCTGCGCTTGTGCAGTTGAGCGGAGCCATCGCCATGAAAGATCCCGCATCGCCCAACGCAGGAGTCTCCGGGCATTTCCGGCGTGAGGCGAAGTGGATGCTGTGGGTGCTTGGCGTGCTGCCCTCGGCGCTTGCCTTGCTGGCAGCGTGGCTGGCGCCGCTGATCCTGAACCATGTGGAGAAAGACAAATGCCTGAAAGCTGGAGCACAGATCTCCAGGCAAACCGGCAGGTGCGAAAGCACTGAACAGGCGCCCCTGAAGGAGTGACTTGCGGGCTATACCGTTGCCAGCCTGGCGCACGACGATGCCCTGTGCTTGGGCGTGGTGCCCATGCTGTAGCGGATCGGCGGCGGCCCGGGCGTCTTGCCCTATCCTTGTGCGCTTTCATTCCAACTGAGCAGCGCCCTTGAACAGGGCTTGACCCCTTGCCCCCATGACCGATATCCGCCCCGCCCACTTTCCCGAAGACCTCGACGCCGTGGTCCGCATCTTCCGGGAATACGTGGCCAGCCCCACCGTGAGCCTGGACTTCCAGGACTTCGAGACCGAGTTCGCCGCCCTGCCCGGCAAGTACGCCGCACCCGAAGGCTGCGTACTGCTGGCCTGGAAAGACGGCCAGCCCGTGGGCTGCGCCGCCCTGCGCCAGGTGGATGCGCAGACAGGCGAAATGAAGCGTGTCTACGTGCGCCCCACGGTACGCGGCGAGAACCTGGGGCGGCGACTGGTGGAAGGCATCCTGGACGCTGCGCGCCACGCAGGCTACAGCCGCATCTGCCTGGACGTGCTGCCCGAGTTCCAGGCTGCGCAGCGGCTGTATGAAAACCTGGGTTTTGTGGATGCGGAACCGGTGAGCTTCAATCCCGTGCCGGGCACGCGTTATCTCGGACTGGATCTTTGAGGCATGCACCCTCCGGCAGGCGGCCTTCAGCGCCTGCACGGCTTCCGATGCGCTGACACCCGGTCCCTGAGTCCTCGTCTGCAAGCATTCAGCACGGTGAGACCGTAGCCCATACCCCGGTCCAACAGCCTGCCCGCAAGCGCAGCGGCGGTACGGACCACCTCTCCCCGCATCCTTCATCCGCAAATGCCCGTGGCCGAGCCGGGCAGCCTGCGCTTGTGCCCCGTGAATACCACCCATGGCGAATGGCGCTGCCTGGGACCCAACGCTTATTGGCAGCATCTCTATTCACCTGGAATTTCAAACCTGATTTTAGGAATTGTCCTAAGGATAATTCTGAAAATGATCTGCGGGCGACTTCTTTGATTGACCTCGTGCAGGCCATGAAATCAAATGAGGACTCTTCGCACAGCAAACATCAGAAACCCGCTTGGGCACTGACAGCGGATTATTCTCATGCTTGCAACCACTCATTTCCGTCAAATTGCCTTTATTGATCAAGGCGCATTGGCTGGAAACCTCGATTCCGCTTCTGAGCCAGCGTCTCCATACACCATGCCAGCCTCCATTGCCGCCACCTTCTATCAGATCGGCTATGCCGACATGCTTGCTCGCCAAATGGAGCAAAAACAGATCGATGCCATTGTGCTCACGCCACAGGAATACGCAGACATACTGAGCGACAAGGCGCGTAACAATCCTCGCCTGGCGGCCACGCTGCATGCCATGCTGGCCCACAGTGCGCTTGGGCGATACTGGACACACACCGCCAGCCCGAATGCAGGCAAACCCTGGGTCGCTCCCGCCTCCCTGATGGTCAGCGACGCGTACCTGATCACCAAAACGCTGATTGCATTGGGCCTGGCCGGTGCCCGCTCCTATATCAAGACAACCGCCACAGGCACCTATATCATCATCACGGGCTACGCGGGACTTCGCCGCCAGTTGCTGCAAGGTACGCGATTCCTTGCCGCCAATCCACGCATGGTCCAGATGGGCCTGGGTATTCGCGGTCTGCAGAATGTGGCCAAGGGCGGGTTTCTCCTGAGCCTGGTGGTGGGCACCGGCATAGA
Organism: Delftia sp. PX-1; assembly: GCF_055797465.1. NCBI lineage: Bacteria > Pseudomonadati > Pseudomonadota > Betaproteobacteria > Burkholderiales > Comamonadaceae > Delftia > Delftia sp. PX-1. The sequence continues at coordinate 3,382,995 of NZ_CP184763.1, read as the reverse complement.
GACACTGGACTTCATCTTCAATGATGAGAAGACCATGCATGATCTGGTGGGGGGAATTGGAGTGGAGGCGGTCAAGGCGGGATTGGCGACGATGGTGGGCCTTGGCTTGGGAATAAAGCTTGCAACGGCAACGTCCCTTGCAATTCTTCCTTTGGCTGCTGTGGCAGTGGCCGTACTTGTCACAGGAATCATCTTGAATCAAATAGACGATGATTTAAAAATCAAACAACGTGTGATCCATATGCTGCGCATTTCCACCAGCAGCATACCTCAAGGCATATATCGGATAAATATCGACAAACTCAATTTTGATAATCAGAAAACTTATCAGCAGATAGAGTATAAATTTAACAACTGTTCCACAGAAATTTTCAAAAATGAATTTATGTGCCGCACAAATCGTAAAAACTAATTAAGAAAATGTTGGACGCAAAAAAAATAAGGAAAACCTTGATATGGGGCATTCCATTAAATGTTTTCATTTTTATTCTCTGCATTTGGTACATTAAGCATGCAATATTTAATGATATCAAAGATCTCATTGAACTATCAGCATCAATAAGAATAACACCCGGAGCACCAGTCGTAGCATATTTTCCCGTAATATTGGCAGTTGGTCTAATTTCTTCATTATCCAAGGCAATACCATGCAAAACATCAATTTTAAAGGTAACTGAACGCAGCTTTAACGCAACCATGCTGGCAGGATTAATAATCATGGCTTCTTGCCTTGCCCTCATAGCTCCCTTGCAATACTATGCAATGCCCAAACTTGGCTATACACGCTGTAATATCCTGGAAGGGCACCCCACCATATATTTCACGGACTGGGTCAAAAACCCCGAATGGTGCGTTCGCGGAAAAACCAGGGAATGGGTCAAGGAGCAGGCCAGGCTCTCCCGCAACCTTGAAAATCCCTGAAATAAAAAAGCGCAGACCACATGGTCCGCGCTTTTTTTGCATCCTCCGGCAGCCGTGCTGCCAACTCCCTCAGAACGCCTCTTCACTCATCTGCGCGCAAGTCATGTCGCGCTCACGCACGACCTTGAGCCAGGCGCCGATCTTCGGCAGCTCGTAGCCGAAGAAGTAGCGCATGGCGGCCATGCGGCCAGCGTTGGCGGGGGCGGTCAGGCCCGGGTCTTTGTCCAGCACGGCCAGGGACACGTCCAGCCAGGTCCAGGCCAGTACCGTGTGGCCGAAGGCCTGCATGTAGGGCACGGCATTGGCCAGGGCCTGTTGCGGGTCGTCGGTGGCCCATGCGGCCTTGGTGGTGGCGCCGACTTCCTGCAGCGCCTTGGCCAGTTCATTGGCATGGCCGGCCAGTTCGGGCCGGGCCATGGCGCGCTGGATGGTGTCGTTGATGCGCGTGGCCAGCAGCTGCAGGCCCTTGCCGCCTTCCATGAGCACCTTGCGGCCCAGCAGGTCCATGGCCTGGATGCCGTGCGTGCCTTCGTGGATCATGTTCAGGCGGTTGTCGCGCCAGTATTGCTCCACGGGGAAGTCGCGCGTATAGCCGTAGCCGCCGTGGATCTGGATGGCCAGGGAGTTGGCCTCCAGGCAGAACTCGCTGGGCCAGCTCTTGGAGATGGGGGTCAGCACTTCCAGCAGCAGCCGGGCCTCGGCCACGGATTCGGGCGTGCCGGTGTGCTGCTCATCGACCAGGCGCGCGCAGAACAGGTTCAGCGCCAGCGCGCCTTCGCAATAGGACTTCTGCGCCAGCAGCATGCGCTTGACGTCGGCGTGCTCGATGATGCGCGACTGGGGCCGCGTGGCATCCTTGCCGGCTGCACCCGGCGCCCCCTTGATCGGCCGGCCCTGCGGGCGGTTCTGCGCGTAGTCCAGGCTGGCGTGGTAGCCCGCCATGCCCAGCATGGTGGCGGCCATGCCGATGGAGATGCGGGCCTCGTTCATCATGTGGAACATGCATTTGAGGCCCTCGCCGGGCTTGCCGACCAGGTAGCCCACGGCCCCGGCGCCGCCGCGCACGGGAAAGCGCCCTTCCCCGAAGTTCAGCAGCGTGTTGGTGGTGCCGCGCCAACCCAGCTTGTGGTTGAGGCCGGCCAGGGCCACGTCGTTGCGCTCGCCGGTGAGTTGGCCTTCGGTGTCCACGAGCTTCTTGGGCACGATGAACAGCGAGATGCCCTTGACGCCGGGCACGGGCTTGCCGTCCGGCCCCGGGATCTTGGCCAGCACGAGGTGAACGATGTTCTCGGTCAGCTCATGGTCGCCCGCGCTGATCCACATCTTGTTGCCCTTGAGGCGGTAGCGCGGGCCCAGCGCATCGCTCTCGAAGTCGGCGCCATCGGGCTCGGCGCGGGTGGCGATATCGCTCAGCGAGGAACCGGCCTGGGGCTCGGACAGGCACATGGTGCCGGCCCAGCGGCCGTTGAATTCGTTGGCGGCGAAGACCTGTTTTTGCATGTCCGTGCCGTGGGCCATGATGGCGTTGGCATTGCCCGAGGTCAGCATGTTGGAGCCGATGCTGATGGAGGCCGCCGCGAAGAAGCTGTTGGCCGCCGCCTCCACGGTGTAGGGCAGCTGCATGCCGCCGATGTCGTAGTCCTGGGCGGCGCTGAGCATGCCCGAGTCGGCATAGGCCTGGCGCGCATCGTGGGTGCACCGGGGCAGGATGACTTTCTCGCCGTCGAACTGCGGCTCCTGCGTGTCCACGGTGCGGTTGAAGGGGGCGTATTTCTCGCGGGCGATGCGCTCGCAGGTGTCGAGCACGGCATCGAAGGTGTCGCGCGAATGGTCGGCAAAGCGCTCGCGCTCGCCCAGCGCATCGGCGCGCAGCCATTCATAGAGCAGGAAATCGATGGTGGAACGCAGGCGCATGGTGGGGTCCGGAATCAAAAAAGAAGCCGCAGGCGCCGCCAGAGGGAGCGCGTGCGGCCAACAGGAGTAACGGGAACAGGCGGTGGCGGCCGCAGCCGCCACCTGCACTTACAGCACTTCGAACACGCCGGCGGCACCCATGCCGCCGCCGATGCACATGGTCACGCAGACACGCTTGGCACCGCGGCGCTTGCCTTCGATCAGGGCATGGCCCGTCAGGCGCTGGCCCGACACGCCATAGGGATGGCCCAGGGCAATGGCGCCGCCGTTGACATTGAGGCGATCGTTGGGGATGCCCAGCTTGTCCCGGCAGTACAGCACCTGCACGGCAAAGGCTTCATTGAGCTCCCACAGGTCGATGTCCTGCACCGTCAGGCCCAGCTTCTTGAGCACCTTGGGCACGGCGAAGACGGGGCCGATGCCCATTTCGTCAGGCTCGCAGCCGGCGACGGCAAAGCCCAGGAAGCGGCCGATGGGCTTGAGATTGTTGCGCGATGCATAGTCCTCGCTCACCACCACGCAGGCGCCTGCGCCGTCGGAGAACTGGCTGGCATTGCCGGCCGAGATCACACCGCCGGGCAGCGCGGGGCGGATGCCCGAGATGCCTTCCTTGGTCGTGCCCTCGCGCACGCCCTCGTCCTTGCTGCAGGTCACTTCCTTGGTGATCAGGCCGCGCACCTTGTCGGCCACGCCCATGGTCACGGTGATGGGGGCGATCTCGGCATCCAGCAGGCCGGCGGCCTGGGCCGCGCAGGCCTTTTGCTGGCTGGCGGCGCCGTATTCGTCCATGGCGTCACGGCCGATGCCGTAGCGCTTGGCGACCTGTTCGGCGGTCTGCAGCATGCTCCAGTAGATCTCGGGCTTTTGCTTGGCCAGGGCCAGGTCCTGGATCATGTGCAGGTTCATTTCCTGCTGCACGCAGGAGATGGACTCCACGCCGCCGGCCACGTAAACATCGCCCTCGCCCGCGATGATGCGCTGCGATGCGGTGGCAATGGTCTGCAGGCCCGAGGAGCAGAAGCGGTTGATGGTCATGCCCGATGCGGTGATGGGCAGGCCGGCCTTGAGCGCGATCTGGCGCGCGATGTTCATGCCGGTGGCGCCTTCGGGGTTGGCGCAGCCCATGATCACGTCATCGACGGCGGCGGGGTCAACGCCTGCGCGCTGCACGGCGTGCTGCACGGCATGGCCGCCCAGCGTGGCGCCATGGGTCATGTTGAAGGCCCCCTTCCAGCTCTTGGCCAGGGGGGTGCGGGCGGTGGAAACGATCACGGCGGATGTCATGGATATTCCTTGTATGGCGGGTTTGCGGTGGTTCGCAAGGAGTTCGTGCGCCGCACGTCTCAGCTGAATTGCTTGCCTTCGGCCGCCAGCTTCGCCAGCAGCGGGGCCGGCTGCCAGAAATCGGCGTCGTCGTTGGGGTTCTTGGCAAAGCGGTTCATGGCCTGGACCACGTTGAACAGCCCGACCTCGCCCGCGTAGTGCATGGGGCCGCCGCGCCAGATGGGGAAGCCATAGCCGGTCAGGTAGACCATGTCGATATCGCCCGACTTGCCGGCGATGCCGTCTTCCAGGATGTGGGCGCCTTCGTTGACCAGGGCGAAGACCAGGCGCTGGACGATTTCCTCATCGGAGATCTTGCGCGGGGTGATGCCCAGCTCCTTGCGATGCGACTCGATCATCTGGTTGACCAGCTCGGACGGGATGGCGTCGCGCTTGCCCGCCTGGTAGTCGTACCAGCCCGCACCGGTCTTCTGGCCGAAGCGGCCCAGCTCGCACAGCTTGTCGGCCGTGCGGCTGTACTTCATGTCGGCGCGCTCGACAGCGCGGCGCTTGCGGATGGCCCAGCCGATGTCGTTGCCGGCCAGATCGCCCATGCGGAACGGGCCCATGGCGAAGCCGAACTTCTCGATGGCCTTGTCCACCTGGGCGGGCGTGGCGCCTTCGTCCAGCAGGAAGCCGGCCTGGCGCGAGTACTGCTCGATCATGCGGTTGCCGATGAAGCCGTCGCACACGCCCGAGACCACGGCGGTCTTCTTGATCTTCTTGGCCAGCTTCATCACGGTGGCCAGCACGTCCTTGGCGGTGTGCTTGCCGCGCACCACTTCCAGCAGTTTCATCACGTTGGCGGGGCTGAAGAAGTGCATGCCCACCACGTCCTGCGGGCGCTTGGTGAAGGCGGCGATCTTGTCCACGTCCAGCGTGGAGGTGTTGGAGGCCAGGATGGCACCAGGCTTGGCCACCTCGTCCAGTTGCTTGAACACGGTTTCCTTGACGCCCAGTTCCTCGAACACCGCCTCGATGATGAGGTCAGCGTTCTTGAGCGCGTCATACGACAGCGTGGTGCTCAGCAGGGCCATGCGCTGGTCGTACTTTTCCTGGGTGAGCTTGCCCTTCTTGACCTGGGCTTCGTAGTTCTTGCGGATGGTGGCCACGCCACGGTCCAGCGCTTCCTGCTTGGTCTCCAGGATGGTCACGGGGATGCCCGCGTTCAGGAAGTTCATGGAGATGCCGCCGCCCATGGTGCCCGCACCGATGACGCCCACGGTCTTGATCTCGCGCACTGGCGTGTCCGAGGGCACGTCGGCGATCTTGGAGGCCGCGCGCTCGGCCATGAACAGGTGGCGCAGTGCGCGCGACTCGGGCGACCACATCAGTTGCATGAAGGCTTCGCGCTCCAGGGCCATGCCCTCGTCGAACTTCTTGCGCGCGGCGTTCTCCACCGTGTCCACGCAGCGGGCCGGGGCCGGGTAGTTCTTGGCCATGCCCTTGACCATGTTGCGTGCGAACTGGAAGTAGGCGTCGCCCTGAGGATGCTTGCAAGGCAGGTCGCGCACGCGCGGCAGCGGACCACCCGCCACGTGCTTGTCGGCCACTTCCAGCGCAAAGGCCTTGGCCTCGTCCAGCAGGGACTCGGGCGAGGCGGCCATCTTGTCGAACAGCTTCTGGCCGGGGATGGAGGCCAGCAGCTCGCTCTTGACCGGCTCGCCGCTGACGATCATGTTCAGCGCGGTCTCCACGCCCAGCACGCGCGGCAGGCGCTGCGTGCCGCCTGCACCGGGCAGCAGGCCCAGCTTGACTTCAGGCAGGGCCACCAGGGTGCCGGGAGCGGCCACGCGGTAGTTGCAGCCCAGCGCCAGCTCCAGCCCGCCGCCCATGCAGACGGTATGGATGGCGGCCACCACGGGCTTGCTGCCCTGGTCCAGGGAGTTGATCAGCGAGACCAGGTGCGGCTCGCGATACGCCTCTTCCTTGCCGAACTCGTTGATATCGGCACCGCCCGAAAAAGCCTTGCCGGCACCCGTGATGACGATGGCCTTGACGGCCGGGTCGGAATAGGCCTTGTCCAGCCCCTCGACGATGCCCCGCCGCGTGGATAGTCCCAGGCCGTTGACCGGCGGATTGTTCAAGGTGATGACGGCGATGGCACCGTCCACTTTGTATTCAGCAGTCATGCTGTTGTCCCCTATGCGATAGAAAAAGAACGATCGTGCGATTTTGATTGTAAAAAAAACGCGGGCCGGCGCCACTGCGGTTTGTCCCAAGCGGGACAAGCGCCGTGGCCCGGGCCGCCTGCCGGGCAGCAGGCCCAGCCTTGTACGGCATCAGACCTCCAGCCACTCCTTGCGCACCTTCTGATCGGCGCGCAGCCCGTCGGGCGTGCCGTCGAAGACGATGCGCCCATGACCCATGACCAGGGCCCGGTCCGAGATGCTCATGGCAATGGTGAGCTTTTGCTCGATCAGCAGCACGGACACGCCGCGCTGCTTGATCTTTTGCAGGTACTCGCCCACCAGCTCGACGATCTTGGGAGCCAGGCCCTCGGTGGGCTCGTCGATGATGATCAGGTCGGGGTCGCCCATCAGCGTGCGGCACAGGGTCAGCATCTGCTGCTCGCCGCCCGACATCACGCCGGCCTCGGTGTGCTGGCGCTCCTTCAGGCGCGGGAACATGGCGTACATGTCGTCGAAGCCCCAGCGGCTGTCCCGGCCCTTTCCCTTCTGTCCCAGCAGCAGGTTCTGGTGCACGGTGAGATTGGGGAACACGTCGCGGCTCTCGGGCACGTAGCCCAGGCCCAGGTGAGCGATCTCGTAGGCCTTTCTGCCAGTCAGGCTCTGGCCCTTCCACTCCAGCGCGCCCTCCCAGTGCACCAGTCCCATGATGGCCTTGGCCGTGGTGGAGCGGCCCGAGCCATTGCGCCCCAGCAGCGCGACGATCTCGCCGGGCTGTACGGAAAATTCCACGCCATGCAGCACATGGCTTTTGCCGTAGTAGGCATGCAGGTTGTTGATGTTCAGCATCCGCGCTCCCTCAATGTGCACCAGCTTGTTGATCCGCCACGGACGAGCCCAGATAGGCCTCCTGCACGCGTGGATTGGCACGCACGGCCTCGGGCGTGTCGTAGGCGATGACTTCGCCGTAGACCACGACGGCGATCTTGTCGGCCAGGCCGAAGACCACGCCCATGTCGTGCTCCACGGTCAGCAGCGTCTTGCCTTCGGTGACCTTCTTGATCAGCTGGATGAAGTGGGCCGTTTCGCTGTTGCTCATGCCGGCCGTGGGTTCGTCCAGCAGGATGACGCCGGCGCCGCCGCCGATGGTGATGCCGATCTCCAGCGCGCGCTGTTCGGCATAGGTCAGGTTCACCGCCAGCGTGTCGCGCTTTCTGTGCAGGCCGATCATCTCCATCAGCTCATCGGCGCGGGCGTTGGCATCGCGCAGCTTGGACAGGAAGCGCCAGCAGCTGTAGCGGTAGCCCAGGCTCCACAGCACGCTGCAGCGCAGGTTCTCGAACACGCTGAGCTTGGGAAAGATGTTGGTGATCTGGAAACTGCGCGACAGCCCCATGCGGTTGATTTCATAGGGTTTCTTGCCGTCGATGCGCTGGCCGTTGAGCAGCACCTGGCCGCTGGTGGGCTCGAAGCGGCCGCTGATCAGGTTGAACAGCGTGCTCTTGCCCGCGCCGTTGGGGCCGATGATGGCCACGCGCTCGCCGGGCTTCACGGCCAGTTGGGCGCCGCGGATGATCTCGGCCTTGCCGAAGCGCTTGTACAGGTCGCGCAGCTCCAGCGCGTAGGTGGCCTCGCCGGTCGCGGCAGCGGCGGCAGTGCCTGGTCGTTCGATTGCAATGCTGGACATGGTTCAGCCCTCCCCGCGCTTGATGGCTTCTTCGATCTCTTCCTGGATACGCTCCCAGCGCCGCAGGCACCAGCGCCGGGCCACTTCCAGCAGACCCAGGCCCACGACGAAGACGGCAACGGCCAGAGTCCAGGTGGAGGCCGAGCTGGTATCGAGCTGCACGCCCATGAACGAGACCTGGGAACCCAGGGCCGCGTTGAGCTGCAGGTGGTAGATCATCTCGACGATGGCGGCGCCGCCCACGATCATGACCAGGGCGCTGGCGGCGATGGCCAGGTAGGGCTGGGCCAGCCGGCGCCACTTGCCGAAGCGCGCCACGCGCAGGTTCATCATGATCAGGCTGGCAACGCCACCGGGCGCATACATCACCATCAGCAGGAACACCAGACCCAGGTACAGCAGCCAGGCCTTGGTCAGCTCCGACAGCAGCACCGAGGCCAGCACCAGCAGCACGGCGCCGATGATGGGTCCGAAGAAGAAGGTGGCGCCGCCCAGGAAGGTGAACAGCAGGTACGAGCCCGAGCGCATGACGCTCACGCTGTCCATGGCCGTGATGATCTCGAAGTTGATGGCCGCAAGCCCTCCGCCCACGCCCGCGAAGAAGCCCGCGATGATGAAGGCGAAGTAGCGCACGCGCTGCGTGTTGTAGCCCACGAACTCCACGCGCTCGGGGTTGTCGCGCACGGCGTTGAGCATGCGGCCCAGCGGCGTGCCCGTGAAGGCGAACATGGCGGCCGTGCAGACGAAGCAGTAGGCGGCGATCAGGTAGTACACCTCCATGCCCGAGCCGAAGGTCAGCCCGAAGAAGGGCTTGCCGTAGACGCGGTCGGTGGTGATGCCGCCCTCGCCCCCGAAGAACTCGGGGAACATCAGCGCCATGGACGCCACCAGCTCGCCGATGCCCATGGTGATCATGGCGAAGGTGGTGCCCGACTTCTTGGTGGTCACATAGCCCAGCAGGGCCGCGAAGAACATGCCGCCCAGGCCGCCGATGACGGGAATCAGCACCAGCGGAATGCCCCAGTCGCCGGAGCTGGCCCGGTTCATCGCATGGATGGCGATGAACGAGCCCAGCCCCGTGTAGACCGCATGGCCGAAGCTCAGCATGCCGCCCTGCCCCAGCAGGATGTTGTAGGACAGGCAGATGATGATGAGATAGCCGATCTGGCTGAGCATGGTCAGCGCCAGGCTGCTGGTGAACACCAGCGGCGCGACGATCAGCGCCAGGGCGAAGGCGCCCCAGATCAGGATGCGGCCGATGTTGAGCGGCTGGAAGCTGTAGTGGCGCCCCGCGCCCGCAGCCCCTGAAGCGCCCGAAGCGCCTTTTGCGGCAGTGGATGTCATGGTCGTTTTGGTGATCGAGGACATGGTGTCAATCTCCCCGCGTGCCCAGGAGGCCCTTGGGCCGGAAGATGAGGATCAGCACCAGGAACAGGTAGGGCAGGATGGGCGCGACCTGGGAAATGGTGAGCTTGAGCAGCGGCCAGCCGAAGGTCTGCTCGCCGACCGGGCTGCCCAGCGAGGTCAGCAGGCTGGCCAGCGACCAGTCGATGGCCACGGCAAAGGTCTGCACGACGCCGATCAGCAGCGAGGCCACGAAGGCCCCCGCCAGCGAGCCCATGCCGCCGACCACCACCACCACGAAGATGATGGAGCCGACCGACATGGCCATGGCCGGCTCGGTCACATACGTGTTGCCGCCGATGACGCCGGCCAGCCCCGCCAGCGCGCAGCCGCCGCCGAACACCATCATGAACACGCGCGGCACGTTGTGGCCCAGCGCCTCCACCATCTCGGGGTTCTTGAGCGCGGCCTGGATGACCAGGCCGATGCGCGTGCGCGTCAGCAGCAGCCAGACGGCCACCAGCATCAGCATTGCCACCAGCATCACGAAGGAGCGCGAGCGCGGGAACTGCGTGCCGTACAGCGTGAACAGCGGGCCCTGCAGCGCGGGCGGCAGGCCGTAGGGCACGGTGCCCCGGCCCCAGACCAGCTGCACCACCTCGAGGATGAGGTAGGACAGGCCGAAGGTCACGAGCAGTTCTGGCACATGGCCGTACTTGTGCACGCGGCGCAGGCTGTAGCGCTCGAACATGGCGCCCAGCACGCCCACCAGCAGGGGCGCGACGAACAGCGCGCCCCAGAAGCCGATGATGCCGCTGAGCGTGTATCCGAAGTACGCGCCCAGCATGTAGAAGCTGGTGTGGGCGAAGTTGAGCACGCCCATCATGCTGAAGATCAGCGTCAGCCCCGAGCTGAGCATGAACAGCAGCAGTCCATAGCTCACGCCGTTGAGCAGCGATATGGTGAAGAACTCAAGCGTCATCGAAAGGCCTTGGTTTCGGTGCGTTGGGGACAGGAGGCGGTGCGTGCCGGTCTCAGGACGGGCGCTTCATCTGGCAGGACGTGGGCGTGCTGGCCACGTAGGGCTCGTAGTACTTCACCGGGGCGAAGGTGTAGCCCGTGTTCTCTGCGTCATACGGGTTCTTGCCGCCGGCCTTTTCCCAGCGCGTGATGTACAGGCCCTGCTGCAGCTGGTGGTCGGTCTTGCGCATCTCCACTTCGCCGTTGAAGCTCTTGAGCTTCATGCCCTCCAGCGCGGCCGCCACCTTGACGGGGTCGGTGCCGCCGGTCTTGGCAAAGGCCGCATCCAGCAGCGCGAACACGTGGTAGATCGAGCTTTGCGTGAGGTCGTCGTTCATCTTCTTCTTGAACTCGGCCATCAGCGGCTGGATGGCCCCCCCCATGTTGTAGTGGCCGTAGCCCACGGTGTAGACCTTGCCGTCGGACGCCGCGCCCATGGCCGTGGGCGAGCCCGAGCCGAAGGCGTAGTAGGTGTAGAACTTGACGTTGTTCAGGCCCGCGTCATTGGCCGCCTTGAGCAGCAGCGACAGGTCAGAGCCCCAGTTGCCCGTGATCACCGTATCGGCGCCCGATTGCTTGATCTTGGCGATGTAGGGCGCGAAGTCGCGCACCTGGGCCAGCGGCGCGAAGTCATCGCCCACCACCTGCACGTCGGGCCGCTTGGCCTTGAGCATTTCCTTGGCGTACTTGGAGACCTGCTGGCCGTGCGAGTAGTTCTGGTTGATCAGGTAGACCTTCTTGACCTCGGGCACGTCCTTCATATAGGTCGTCAGCGCTTCCATCTTCATGGAGGTGTCCGCATCCAGGCGGAAGTGCCAGTAGCTGCACTTGCTGTTGGTCAGGTCCGGGTCCACGGCCGCGTAGTTGAGGTAGACGACTTCCTTGCCCTTGTTGCGCGCGTTGTGCTTTTCCAGCGCATCCATGATGGCCAGGGCCGGGCCCGAGCCGTTGCCCTGCGCCACGTAGCGTGCGCCCTGGTCCATGGCCGAGCGCAGTACGGCCGTGGTCTCCTGCGGGCTGAGCTTGTTGTCCAGCGGGATGATCTCGAACTTCACGCCCGAGGCATTTTTCTTGTTGAACTCCTCGGCCATCAGCTGGAAGGTCTTGAGCTGGTTCGTGCCCACGGCGGCCATCAGGCCCGACAGCGGGTCGATCCAGCCGATCTTCACCGTCTCGCCCTTTTGCGCCCAGGCGCCCGAGGCACAGGCCAGCATGGCCGAGGCGGCCACCGAATGCACGATCCACTTCATTTTTCTGTCTCCTTTTTCCGGTTGATTCGGATATCTGTATTGGCGCCAGACTAACGCCTGAATGACAATTTCCCTTCGGGGAATGCCTTAGAAACTATCGCGCATGCGACTTCGCCGCAGTCCGGGACACATTGGCGACAGATCGTCATCGATCAGCCCATGAACCCGTGTTTTGACCGATTTCAGGCAAAAGAAAGGGGCGCCTCGCGCCCCTTGCGAAGTCAGCCTGCCTGCCTGGGCGTCATGAAGGACGCTTCATCTGGCATGAGGTGGGGGTACTGGCCACATAGGGCTCGTAATATTTCACGGGCACAAAGGTGTAGCCGGTGTTCTCCGAGTCCATCGGGTACTTGCCGCCGGCCTTTTCCCAGCGCGAGATGAACAGGCCCTGCTGCAGCTGGTGGTCGGTCTTGCGCATCTCCACTTCGCCGTTGAGGCTGTTGAACTTCATGCCCTCCATGGTGGCCGCCACCTTGGCCGGGTCCGTGGTCTTGGCGCGCAGGAAGGCCTGGTCCAGCATGGTCAGGCCCGAGTACAGCGAGCCGGTGTACATGTCGTCGTTGAACTTGGCCTTGTAGCCCTTGGTGATGCGGTCCAGCGGGCCGGGCAGGTTCAGGTGGCCGTAGCCCACCATGTAGACCTTGTCGGCGGCGGCCGCGCCCATGGCCGTGGGCGCGCCCGTGGCAATGGCGTAGTAGGTATAGAACTTGACGTTGTTCAGGCCCGCGTCGCTGGCGGCCTTGATCAGCAGCGCCAGGTCCGAGCCCCAGTTGCCCGTGATCACCGAGTCGGCGCCCGATTGCTTGATCTTGGCGATGTAGGGGGCGAAGTCGCGCACCTGGGCCAGAGGCGAGAAGTCGTCGCCCACGATCTCCACATCGGGGCGCTTGCGCTTGAGCATCTCCTTGGCGTATTTGGAGACCTGCTGGCCATGCGAGTAGTTCTGGTTGATCAGGTAGACCTTCTTGACCTCCGGCACGTCCTTCATGTACGTGGTCAGGGCCTCCATCTTCATGGAGGTGTCGGCATCCAGGCGGAAGTGCCAGTAGCTGCACTTGCTGTTGGTCAGGTCCGGGTCCACCGCCGCATAGTTCAGGTAGACGACTTCCTTGCCCTTGTTGCGCGCGTTGTGCTTTTCCAGCGCATCCATGATGGCCAGGGCCGGGCCCGAGCCATTGCCCTGGAAGACGTAGCGCACGCCCTGGTCCATGGCCGAGCGCAGGGCCGCCGTGGTTTCCTGCGGGCTGAGCTTGTTGTCGATGCCGATGATCTCGAACTTCACGCCCGAGGCCGTGCCCTTGTTGAGCTCCTCGGCGATGTACTGCAGGCTCTTGAGCTGGTTGGAACCCAGCGCGGCCATGAGGCCGGACAGCGGGTCGATCCACGCAACCTTCACCGTCTCGCCCTTCTGGGCCATGGCGCCCGTGGCGCAAGCCAGGGCCAGGGATGCCGTCAATGCCTTGATCGCAAACTTCATGAAGCGTCTCCTCTTGTGGTGGTTTCTGGGCGAGGCTCAGGGTAATGGTCCCCTTGCCCCGCACCGATCGGTGATTGCCCCTAGCGGCTATCGCCGACGAGACTCGGACCGGCCGCCCCTATCAGCACATGCCCCCGCATGCCCTGGCACGGCGGCTGGCCCGCAGCGGCTCACAGCCCCGGCAGCCGGTAGCCGGCCAGTTGCTCGCGCAACCGGGTCTTGAGCATTTTTCCGGTGGCGCCCAGCGGAATGGCATCGACGAAGACCACGTCGTCGGGGATCTGCCACTTGGCGGTCTTGCCCTCGTAGAACTTGAGCAGTTCCTCGCGCGTGACCTCGGCACCGGGCCTCTTCGCCACGGCGACGATGGGGCGCTCGTCCCACTTGGGATGCGGCATGCCGATGCAGGCGGCCATGGCCACGGCCGGATGGGCCATGGCGATGTTCTCGATGTCGATGGAGCTGATCCATTCGCCGCCGGACTTGATCACGTCCTTGCTGCGGTCGGTGATCTGCATGAAGCCGTCCGGGTCGATGGTGGCCACGTCGCCCGTGGGGAACCAGCCGCGGCCCTGCGCGTCCTTGATGAGCGGGCTTTCGCCCTTGAAGTAGCTGTCCACGATCCAGGGGCCGCGCACCAGCAGGTCGCCGTAGCTCTTGCCGTCCCAGGGCTGGTCCGTTCCATCGCTGCCCACGATGCGCATGTCCACGCCGTAGATGGCGCGGCCCTGCTTTTGCAGGATCTTCATCTGCTCGTCCTTGGGCAGCTGCAGCTGCTTGTTCTTGAGCGTGCACAGCGTGCCCAGCGGGCTCATCTCGGTCATGCCCCAGGCATGCAGCACCTCCACGCCGAATTCGTCCTGGAAGGCCGTGATCATGGCCGGCGGGCAGGCGGAGCCGCCGATGACCGTGCGCTTGAGCGTGGAAAACCGCAGGCCGCCCGGCCTGATGTGGCCCAACAGCATCTGCCAGACCGTGGGCACGCCGGCCGCGTAGGTGACGCCCTCGGCCTCGATCAGCTCGTACAGCGACTTGCCGTCCAGCGCCGGGCCGGGGAACACCAGCTTGCAGCCCGTGAGCGCGGCCGAGTAGGGAATGCCCCAGGCGTTGACGTGGAACATGGGCACTACGGGCAGCACCGAGTCACGCGCCGATATGCACATCACATCGGGCAGCGCGGCCGCGTAGGCGTGCAGCGTGGTGGAACGGTGGCTGTAGAGCACCGCCTTCGGGTTGCCCGTGGTGCCGCTGGTGTAGCACATGCTGGAGGCCGTGTTCTCGTCGAATTCGGGCCACTGGTACTGGTCGGACTGGCCGGCAATCCAGGCCTCGTAGCTGACCAGGCCCGGAACGCCGCTGTCGGCAGGCAGGCGGTCCGCATCGCACAGCGCCACCCACTGGCGCACCGTGGGGCACTTGGCATGCACGGCCTGGATGATGGGCAGGAAGGTCAGGTCAAAGCACATGACGCGGTCTTCCGCGTGATTGATGATCCACGCCACCTGGTCGGGGTGCAGGCGAGGATTGACCGTGTGCAGCACGCGGCCCGAGCCGCTGACGCCGAAGTACATCTCCATGTGGCGGTAGCCGTTCCAGGCCAGCGACGCCACGCGGTCGCCAGGCTGCAGGCCCAGGCCGTCCAGCGTGTTCGCCAGCTGGCGCGAGCGCCGTGCCAGGTCGCGGTACGTATAGCGATGGATATCGCCCTCCACCCTGCGCGAGACGATCTGCGCATCGCCATGGTGGCGGTCGGCGAAATCGATCAGCGACGAGATCAACAGTGGTTGGCTTTGCATCAGACCCAGCATCTATAGGCTCCTAAGGTGATTGAACTTCGTGAACGTCGTGAACTGCGGACCGCGGATTCGCGCAAGGCCAAGGCCCTGGTGCGCGATGCCGCTGCCCGCATGGAGGGTGGCTCAGGCCGGCGCCCTGGGTCCGATCCCCGCAGGGACAGGCGCATCGTTTTTCCGGCATGGTTGACGCATTGTCTTGTCGCAACTCGGCAGCGTCTTCGCATGCTCGTATGGGATATACCCTAGGACGATGCTGGAGGCATGCGCTGCGTCATGCCACAGCGTGTTCGTGGACGGCGTCTTGTCGTTGCCGAAGATCCAGTATCCGGTCTGCGATGGCGAATCCACTGTCACGCGAATGCTTGAACCGGCGCGGAACACATGCGCGAATTTCTGGATCTCTACGCGCAGCAGTTCGGGCTTGCCCGACACCATGGGCACGTCCTTGTCCCGCGTGAACGCGCCCCACGGCCTCAGCGTCGTGGAGCGCGCCGTGTCCAGAGCACGCTTGGACGCACGCAGCCAGCCACGCTGCACGAACATCTCCTGCCCGTCCGGCCTCACCTCGGACACGGTGACCTGGATGTCGGTGTTGGCGGCCGTGGCGCTGAGCCACAGGTCGGCCGAGCCTTCGCCATAGAAGCTCAGGTCCTGCGGCAGGGCTGCCGTGGTGAAGACCAGTTGGCCATCCTTTTCCGACGCGGGCACGGCGGGCCAGCCTTCGGCCGCCGGGTTGTTCACCTGCGGACTCAGGGCCGGATAGCGGTAGCTGGACGAAGCCGTGCCTGAGGCGGGTGCGCTGTCGCCCAGCGCCTGGCCGGGCTGCATCCACAGGCGCAGGGGCTTGACCTGGACAGGCAGCCGGTCAAACCGTGCCTCGCCCGTGGGCATGAGCTTGGCGCCGCCATTGGGGGCCTTGGCGTCCGTGGTCTGCATCTCCTGCAGCAGGCGCACGCGCGGCTCCTTGTCGAAGCCGTTGTCCTCGCCCTTGACGAAGCGCGCCAGGAAGCGCTTCAGCGTCTGGTCGATATGGTCCGAGGTGATGTTCGTGTGGTGGTCGCCGTTGGAGCTGACCAGCCACATCCTGTCAGGCGCAATGGTGTCCTCGTAGTAGCCCGAGCGCGGGCCGATCTGCTCGTCCTGCCAGGACTGCGTGCCCAGCGTGGGGATATTGATCTTGCCGCTTTGCAGCATGGCGCTGCGCTCCAGGTACAGGCCATCGGCATAGGGGTTGTCCAGCCACTTGATCAGATCCAGCTCGGGCCGCTTGATCTTCTCGATGTTGTCGGCCACCGTCTTGGCGCATTCCGTGTCGCCGCCGTTCTTCACGGCCAGGTCGGCGGCCGTGCGCCAGATGCGCGGGAAGCCGTTCCACCACTGCGCCGGAAAGCCGATGTTGGCAATGCCGCCCGGATAGCCCACGTCGCGGTAGGGATCGCCCACATTCTTGCTGGGCGTGATGGCCATCAGCCCCTTGGGCCGGTGCGCCGCCACCCACAGCTGGTTGTAGCCCGAGTACGAGTAGCCGATCATGCCGATGCGGCCGTTGGACCAGGCCTGCCGCCCGGCCCACTCGATGGCGAAGGCCCCGGCCGCACCTACGCTGGCGTCAAACACCCGGTCTTCCCCCGTGGAGCAGCCCGTGCCCGGCACGTTCAGCCCCATGACCGCATAGCCTTCCTTGGTCCAGGGACTGCTGATGTTGGGGTACGAGCCCGAGATATAGCCGTCGTACTCGACCAGCAGCGGGAACGGACCCTGTCCCTCGGGCAGCAGCAGCGAGTAGCGCATCCTGCTGCCGTCCGGCAGGGTGATGTAGCCCGATTGCTGGCCCGGCCCCATGGGCGCGGGCATGCCGGACGATCCCCCTCCGCAGGCGGCAAGGCCCACGGCGGCGGCGGCAATGGCCCCCGCCAGCGGCCAGCGCCAGGCCTGTGTGAAAACGGTCTTGGCTGTCATGGGTACCTGTCTCCTTCGTTGTTGTTGGCTATCTCTCGGGGCTTGCCGCGGCAAGCCCCTGCTCGCTCATCTACTCGCTCATCTGCTCGCTCACTGCAGCCGGATGCTGGTCGCGCCCAGCTCGGCGTCGAAGACCAGGCTGGACGGCCAGGGCTTCCATGTCTGGCCCAGGGCCGCGTTCTGCGGGTCGCCCTTCTGCATGAAGGCCTTGAGGCTGGCCATCATGGCGTTCGACAGCGCCAGCCGCCCCGGTGCATTGGCCGTGCTGTTGGTCACGCGGGAGAACACGGATGGCCCGAAGTTGCCGAAGAGAAACGGCAGATCGAACGCATGGGCCGCACCGTAGACCGTGTTCCAGGGCGCGGGCTGGCGCGCCCAGTCGAAGCGGTAGCTCCAGACCTCGGCCTGCCGGGTGCGCAGCGTATTGAGCAACTGGTCGCGGCTGGGATCGGCGAACAGATGGGTCAATTGCGCCATGCGGGCGTTGTAGCCGGTGACCGGCGTGTCGACGGGCAGGTAGGCAGCATCGATGATGTCGGCCAGGCCCGGCGCGTTGGGCGACTGCGCATCGAAGGACTGCATCATGCGAAAGCGCGCCGCATCGTCGATCCTGAAGCCCGGCTTGCCGCCCAGCGCAGCCAGCAGGGGTGCGAACAGCTTGCCCTCCTCGGCCGTGTAGCCGGCCATCACAGGCATGCGGTTGTATTGGCCCGCAGCCAGCGCGGCCATGGGGTCGGTGGGCAGCAGCAGGCCGTCGGGAATCGGTCCCGCGCCCGTCAGGCCCTTGGCCACCAGGGTCTGCAGCAGCACGCGCGCATCCTTGCCGCGCAGGTAGGCCGCAATCTGCGCCGGTGTCCAGCCGGCAGCCACCGTGGCCGCAGCCGCCACATCGGCAGCCAGCCCATCGGCCACCATCAGATGGGCCAGCAGCAGCGCGGACTGGGTGGCGTAGGCCGAAGCCGGCTTGAGCGTGGCCAGCACGCCGGCCGGCAGGTTGGACGGCAGCGACAGCCCGCCGCTGATGGGCACCAGCCTGTGGAACAGGCCGCGCGCCGACTCGGCCGCCAGCAGCGCCAGCACATTGGTGGCCCCCGCCGACTGGCCCATGAGCGTGACATTGCCCGGATCGCCGCCAAAGCCCGCGATATTGCGCTGCACAAAGCGCAGCGCCTGCAGGTTGTCCAGCAGCGCGAAGTTGCCCGTGGCCGGCGCGCCAGCCTGCATCTGCGGCATGTGCATGTAGCCCAGGATGTCCAGCCGGTAGTTGGCCGTGACCACCACGGCATTGGCGGCGCGCGCCAGGGCCGCGCCGTCATACAGCGGATCGGCCGTATAGCCCGAGATGGCGCTGCCGCCATGGATGAACACCAGCACCGGCAGCTTCTCGGCGCCGCTGGCCGGGCGCCAGATGTTGAGCGTCAGGCAGTCCTCGCTGCCCACGGGCTGGCCCAGGGTGGAGGCGATGGTGTCATCGAAGCGGTTGTTGGCGCCCGGGCCGTACATGCGCCCGATCTGCAGGCAGGCATTGCCGAACTGGCGCGCCTCGCGCACGCCCTCCCAGGCCTTGGGCTCGGCCGGCGGCTGCCAGCGCAGCGCGCCCACGGGCGCCTGGGCAAAGGGCACGCCCTTCCAGTAATAGGTGCCCGTGGCGGCGCCGTCGTCCACGCCGCGCAAGGGGCCGTAGGCCGTCTCGCGCAGCTCGGGGCCGCCGCCGCCCGAGCCGCCGCAGGCCGCGAGCCACAAGGCCATTGAAGCCACGGCCAGGCGTATGCCGCCAGCCATCCACCGCTGTCCTGTGCGCATGCTTGTCTCCTATGATTTTGGGGTTTCCCGTATGGGCCGTGCCCGGCCCTTGGGCCACACTGCGCAGTCGTTCGCCGCGCTGCAAAAATTCTAGGAACAGCGCGCCCGCACGCCGCTATCGCAACCAAGCCAAAAAAGTGACTTCAGAACGCAAAAGGCGCCCCGGACGGCCCAGGAAAACCCGGCCATGACAACGCAGCGCAGCAGCTCCGCCGCATGGGTGCGGGGCATCCTGGACATGATGGCCGCCGAGGGGCTGGCCGTGGAAAGGCTGAGTGAGGAGGCCAACATCGACCTTGCCGCACTGCAGCATTCGCAGACCCGCATCGATGTGGACCGCGTGAGCCGGCTGTGGGAGCTGGCAGTGGCGCAGTCGGCCAATCCCACGCTGGGCCTGGACCGGCAGCTGGCCGCGCGCCACGGCAACATCGACCTGGTGGGCTACTCGCTGGCTTCGAGCCCGCACCTGCTGGCGGGCTTTCGTGACCTGGAGCGCCACATGGCCGTGATCTCGGACGCCACCGCCTTCACGCTGGAGCGCGATGCGCGCGGCCACTGGCTGTCCATACACCACATCGGCGCCACGCGCGCCGTGCCACGCCAGCGCGTGGAGTTCGCCGTGCTCACGCTGCTGGTGCTGTGCAGCTGGCTGACGCGGCGCGATGTCCAGCCGCTGGCCGTGGAATTCATGGCCCAGGCGCCCTTGCCCCTGCACGAGGCCCGCTACCGACAGGCCTTCGGCCTGCTGCCGCGCTTTGGCGAGCGCGCCAACCGCTTCCTGCTGTCGCAAGACGACCTGCTCGCGCCCATCCCGACGCACAACCCCGAACTGCTGGCCCTGCACGAAAAACTGGTCGAGTCCGAGCTGGACCAGCTGGGCCAGGCCGGCGTGGGCGCCCGCGTGCGCCATGAGATTGCGCGCCTGCTGCCCCAGGGCGAGCCGCGCCGCGAGGAAGTGGCCGCAGTGCTGGGCCTGACCGACCGTACCTTGCAGCGCCGCCTGCAGGCCGAGAGCACCAGCTACCAGCAATTGCTGGATGACACCCGCCGCGAGCTGGCCCGGCAGTACCTGGGCGAGCCGCGCCACAGCCTGGCCGAGGTGGCCGACCTGCTGGGCTTCGTGGACCAGAGCAACCTCTTTCGCGCCTGCCGCCGATGGTTCGGCATGCCGCCGGGCCAGTACCGGCAGCAACTGCGTGCGTGAATGCATGCGGTGAATGCGCGCATGAACCTTGCGTCCCACGGGGCATAGGCGCTGGGGGACAATTCCCGCATGAACCTGCACGCTGCCGCCGAAGGCCGGGCTCCGGCGACCTCCCCGCGCCTTCCCATCTCCTGGCAGGATGGCTTTGCCGCCCTGGGCCCCGACTTCTTCACCCATCTGCGCCCCACGCCGCTGCCCGAGCCGCACTGGATCGCCACCAGCACCGGCACCGCCGAGCTGCTGGGCCTGGACCCGCAATGGCTGGCCTGCGATGAGGCCCTGCAGGCGCTCACCGGCAATGCCGTGCTGCCCGGCAGCCATCCGCTGGCCAGCGTCTACAGCGGCCACCAGTTCGGTGTCTGGGCCGGCCAGCTCGGCGACGGCCGTGCCATCTTGCTGGGCGAGACCGCCTCGGGCCAGGAAATCCAGCTCAAGGGCGCGGGCCGCACGCCCTACTCGCGCATGGGCGACGGGCGCGCCGTGCTGCGCTCTTCCATCCGCGAGTTCCTGTGCAGCGAGGCCATGCACGCCCTGGGCATTCCCACCACGCGCGCGCTGAGCGTGACCGGATCGCCCGCCCCCATTCGCCGCGAAGAGATCGAGACCGCCGCCGTGGTGGCGCGCGTGGCGCCCAGCTTCATACGCTTTGGCCACTTCGAGCACTTTGCGGCGCGCGACCAGATGGCGCCGCTGCGCCAGCTGGCCGACTACGTGATCGACCGCTACTACCCCGAATGCCGCACGGCCGAGGCACTGGCCGGCAACGCCTACGCCAACTTCCTGCAGGCCGTGAGCGAGCGCACGGCGCGGCTGCTGGCGCACTGGCAGGCGGTGGGCTTTTGCCATGGCGTGATGAACACGGACAACATGAGCATCCTGGGCCTGACCATCGACTACGGTCCCTTCCAGTTCCTCGATGCCTTCGACCCCGGCCATATCTGCAACCACAGCGACACCCAGGGCCGCTACGCCTTCAACCGCCAGCCCCAGGTCGCGTACTGGAACCTGTACTGCCTGGGCCAGGCCCTGCTGCCGCTGATCGGCGAAGAGGAGCTGACCATTGCGGCGCTGGAGTCGTACAAGCAGGTGTTTCCGCAGGCCTATGGCTCTCTCATGCTGCGCAAGCTGGGCCTGCCCGAAGATGCTCCCGGCACGCCGCCTGCCGAGGCGCGCTTTGCCGCCCTGGTGAACCCGCTGCTGCAGCTCATGGCCGACAACGCCGTGGACTACACCATCTTCTTCAGCCGCCTGACCGATGCCGTGGCCACAGCCGGCGGCACCGAGCCCGACCTGGAGCCCGTGCGCGACCTGGTGCTGGACCGGCCCGCCTTCGACGCCTGGGCGGCAGGCTACGTACGGCAGCTTGCGACCGTGGATGGCACGGCAGCGGCCGCGCTGATGCAAGAATCGAATCCGCGCTTCGTGCTGCGCAACCACCTGGGAGAAATCACCATCCGCGCAGCCAAGGCGGGCGACTTCACCGCGGTGCGCCAGCTGCTGGCCGTGCTGCAGACCCCGTTCGCACCCCACGCCGAGCATGCCGAATGGGCAGGCTTCCCGCCCGACTGGGCTTCCTCCATCGAGATCAGCTGTTCATCATGAGCTTTCCCATCCACAAGACCGAGCAGGAATGGCAGGCCGAGCTGCAGGCCAAGGGCGCCGAGCCCGCCGCCTTCCAGGTGACGCGCCACGCGGCCACCGAGCGCCCCTTCACAGGCCGCTATGAGCAGTTCTGGGCCGATGGCAGCTACCACTGCATCTGCTGCGGCGCCAAGCTGTTCGACTCCGATACCAAGTTCGACGCCGGCTGTGGCTGGCCCAGCTTCGACCGCGCCATCCCAGGCGCCATCACCGAAATCGTGGACCGCAGCCATGGCATGGTGCGCACCGAGACTGTCTGCAGCCAGTGCGGCGCCCACCTCGGCCATGTGTTCCCCGATGGTCCCTCCGACACAGGGCTGCGCTACTGCATGAATTCCGCGTCGCTGGAATTCGAGCCGCCCAAGGCCTAGGCCCCAGGCCCGCAAAAACCCCAGCCGGCGCGGCCCTGCACCGATGCCGGGCCGCGCCGGCTGCGCCACAATGCGCCTGCCAAGCGCTCAGGCACCATGCCTGACTCCAAGCCCATCGAAATCTTCCAATGAAGTTACTGATCGACTTTTTCCCCATCATCCTGTTCTTCGTCGCCTTCAAGGTCTGGGGCATCTACACGGCCACGGCCGTGGCCATCGTCGCCACCATCGCGCAGATCGCCTACCTGCGCGTGCGCCATGGCAAGGTCGAGCCCATGCAATGGGTCAGCCTGGGCGTGATCGTGCTGTTCGGCGGCGCCACCTTGCTCGCCCACAACGACACCTTCATCAAGTGGAAGCCCACGGTGCTGTACTGGCTCATGGGCGGCGCCCTGGCGATTGGCCAGCTGGTATTTCGCAAGAACCTGCTGCGCTCCGTCATGGGCGCGCAACTGCAACTGCCGGACAACGCCTGGCGCACCATGAACTGGAGCTGGGCAGCCTTCTTCGCGGTGATGGGCGCGCTCAACCTGGTCATCGCCTACCGCTTCGACACCGACACCTGGGTCAACTTCAAGCTGTTCGGCGGCATGGGGCTGATGCTGGTCTTCGTGATCGGACAGGCCATCTACATGAGCCGCTTCATGCAGGAAGACAAGGGCGAGGCAGCCGCCGCCACGCCCGACGCCCTGCCCCCGTCCGGCGTGCAACAGGACAAGCAGCCATGAGCGCACCCGCCCATCCGCTGCCCATCACCGCCGAAGCCATGCAGGCCGTGCTGCGCGAGCGCCTCGCCCCCGATCACCTGGAAGTGATCGACGAAAGCCACCAGCACGCCGGCCATGTGGGAGCCAACGGCACCGGCTTCGGCACGCATTTCCGCGTGCGCATTGCGTCACCTTTGTTTCAAGGCAAGCCGCGCGTGGCACGCCACCGCCTTGTGTATGATGCGCTGCAAGAATTCATTGACCAGGGCGCTCACGCCATCGCCATCGAGGTTCTTTGAACTTTTACAGGCTCCGAAGATTCGGAGCCTGTTGCGTATCCACGCTATAGAATCAATTTTTCCTTCATCTCTGGAATTCGCATGAAAAAACAGCTTCTGACCAGCCTGGTGACTGCCGCCGTGCTGAGCACCGCAGCCCTGTCCGCCTCGGCCCAGAACATCGCCGTCGTCAACGGCAAGGCTGTGCCCAAGGCACGCGCCGAAGTGCTCAAGCAGCAGATCGAGCAAAGCGGCCGCCCCGTCACGCCCGAGATGGAAGGGCAGATCAAGGAAGAAGTCATCGCCCGCGAGATCTTCATGCAGGAAGCCAACAAGCGCGGCCTGGCCAACAGCGAAGCCTACAAGCAGCAGATGGAACTGGCCCGCCAGACCATCCTGATCCGCTCGCTGTTCGAAGACTTCCAGAAGAAGAACCCCGTGACCGACGCCGAAGCCAAGGCCGAGTACGACAAGGCCGTCGCTGCCAACAGCGGCAAGGAATACAAGGCCAGCCACATCCTGGTCGAGTCGGAAGACCGCGCCAAGGCCATCATTGCCGAGATCAAGGCCGGCAAGAAGTTCGAAGACATCGCCAAGAAGGAGTCCAAGGACCCCGGATCCGGCGCCCGTGGCGGTGACCTCGACTGGGCCAACCCCGGCAACTACGTGCCCGAGTTCTCCGAAGCCCTGATCAAGCTCGAAAAGGGCGGCATGACCCAGGAGCCGGTCAAGAGCCAGTTCGGCTACCACATCATCCGCCAGGACGACGTGCGCCAGGCAGAACTGCCCAAGTTCGAGGAAGTCAAGCCCCAGATCGTGCAGCAGCTGCAACAGCAAAAGCTGGCGCAATTCCAGGAATCGCTGCGCGAAAAGGCCAAGATCCAGTAAGATGCTTGCGTGTCGGCGGTTTTTGCCGTCGGCCTGACCATCACCAGCCCGCCTTGTGCGGGCTCTTTTTTTGCCCCAGGCAAGGTGGCCGCCAAAGAAAAGAGCTGCCCCTGGGAGCAGCCCGATTCAAGCCTGATTCATCCTGTCCCGGCGCCCACGGCACCGGAGACCAGGCCATCGTGCTTCTCAGAACTGGTAGAGCGCGGTCAATCTGACCGTGCGACCCTCTCCGTACTCCACGGCCGAGGAACGCGACTGCTCGCCCAGGCGCTGGCGCACGCCGGCCACATAGGCCTTGTTGCCGATGTTGTCGAGATTGAGCCGGAGCTTCCATTGCCGGTTGAGTTCATAGCCGACCATGGCGCTGTGCACCCAGTAAGCGGACAGCTTGCCGTCGCCGGCCGAGGTGACATTGCGCGTGCCCACGAAGCGCGCGCCATAGCCCACCGTCCAGCCCTGCGGCAATGCATAGGTGGTCCACAGGTTCAGCGAATGGCGCGGCGTATTGCCCAGCGCCTGGCCCACACGCGCAGGCTCGTTCAATGACTTGAGGGTCTTGCTGGCCATGAAGGTGTAGTTGGCGAAGAGGTCCCATTGCGGAGTCACCTTGCCTGCAGCCCCGAGTTCCAGCCCCCGCACGCGCTGCTCACCAGCCAGCAGATAGCTGCCATCGGCCATCTGCTCTCGGGCATTGGTCTTGTCCACCTGGAACAGCGCGGCTGTCAGCGCCAGCTGGCGGTCCCGCACATCCCACTTGGTTCCCAGCTCCAGGCTGGTGTTCTTCTCGGGTGCCAGCGAGGCCGTGGCCGCATCCAGGCCCGAGCCCGTGGAGACCAGGAATTCGGCGGAAGGGTTGAAGGCCGTGCCGTAGGCCAGGTAGATGCGGCCGTTGTCGGCGGGCTTGAAGCTCAGGGCCGTGCGGCCGCTGAGCCGGCCGTCGGAGCTGTCCACCGCGGTGCGCACGCCAGCGGCCGTTGTGGCGTTGGAGCGCCCGTCGATCCAGTCATAGCGCAGGCCCAGGTTCAGATCCCAGCGCGGCCCCAGCGCAATGGAGTCGGTGGCATACAGCGCGCGGGTGTCCAGGCGGGTTTCGTTCCTTCCGCTGTTTTGCAGATCCGTGGTGCCCGTCCAGTATCCGGGCGGACGGGCCAGCGGATAGCCGCCGGCCGGGAACTGCCGGTTGATGCTGTAGGAAGAGGTGGTGCGGTCATAGGTCTCGCGTGCGATCTCGAAGCCCGTGACCAGCGTATGCCCCAGCACGCCTGTGTCGAAGCGCTGGGTCAGGTTGGTCTGGTTGATCCACAGGGTGGTGGCCGCATCGCGGCCATAGGCCTGGGGCCCTGCGGGCCGGTAGTAGCCAGGCTGCATGCCCCGGAGATCGACATGCGAGGCCGAGATCACGGTATCGCGGCTCAGCCGCGAGTAGCGCGAGAGGTTCTGCAGCTTGGCGCCCGAGGCGAAGTCATGCTCGATCTTCGCGGTCAGGGCATCCTGGCCGATCTTTTCGCGGTCAAGGTTGCGCCAGCCGAAATAGGCATTGCGCGAGACGCCTTCGAGCATCTTGCCGCGAAAGGCCGGCACGCCATAGTCGGGAAGATTGTCATCGCTCTGATGGAAGAAGCCGAGGGTCAGGCGCGTGGGCGAATTCAGCCCCAGGGCCAGCGAGGGCGCCACGCCCCAGCGCCGCTTGAAGATGGTGTCGCGCCCGGCCACGTCGCTGTCATGGCCCATGAGGTTCAGGCGCATGGCAGCCTTGCCGCCAGCCAGCACCCTGTTGGTGTCGAGCGTGAGGCGCCGGTAGCTGGCCGTGCCCAGGCCAGCGTCGGCCTCGGTGAAGTCATGGGCCTTGGGCTGCTTGCTGATCATGTTGATGCTGCCGCCCGAGGTGCCCGCGCCGCCGAAGACCGAGTTGGGTCCCTTGATGACCTCGACGGATTGCGTGTTGAAGAGATCGCTTCGGCTCTTCTGCCCGCTGTCGCGCAGCCCGTCGATCTGCAGGTTGGCGTTGGCGCTGAAGCCGCGGATGTTGATGCTGTCGCCCGAGCCTGCACCGCCCTCGCCCGCATTGAAGGTGATGCCGGATACATTGGACAGCGCCTGCTGCAGGCTCAGGGCGTTTTGCTCCTGCAGCACCTGCCCGGGCACCACGGTGATGGTCTGCGGCACATCCAGCAGCGGCTTGGCGTATTTGGCCGATTCGGATGCCTCGGTGCGCGAGCCGGTGGAGCGCTGCCCGGAGACGGTCAAGGGCGCCAACTGCACCTGACGCTCATCGGCAGTGGCGTCCTGCGCATAAGCGGGCGTGACCAGCGCCGCAGCGAACACCGAAAAAAGGCACGACTGGGGGCCGGAGACGAAGGGTCGAGATAGCAAATGTGCTGTGCGCATGGCAAAGATCCACGTTGAAAATGGGAATCATTTGCAACGCAGCCTTTCCAAAGCAATCAGACCCGTCTGAATCTGGCGCATCACCCCTGGTTTCAGGCGTTTTCACTTGTTTTCACTTGTTTTCACTTGCGCCGATCAGCGCGCTCCCGCCTCCTGCAGCAGACGCTCCACCTCATGCTGGCTGCGCTGGCGGGCGTGGACGACGGCGGTCACGCCATCCTTGTCGGGCAGATTGAGATCGGCCCTGGCCGCGATCAGCTGGCGGACGATGTCCTGGTAGCGCGGGCCTCCGTCGCCCAGCAAAACGGCTTCGAGCAGGCAGGTCCAGCCCAGCCGGTTCACATGGTCGGCCCGTACACCGGCGGCCAGCAGGGCCTGCACGGTATCGACATGGCCGCGCTCGCAGGCCGGGATCAGCGCCGTGCCGCCGTAGCGGTTGGTGCTTTGCAGATCGGCGCCGTACGACAGCGTCATGCGCAGTATCTCCAGGCGGCCCAGGGCACCGGCCAGCAGATAGGCACTGTCCTGCAGGTCATTCTTGAGATTGGGGTTGGCCCCATGGACCAGCAGCGAGCGCGCGACCTCGACATGGTTGCCGCGCACGGCCAGCAGCAGCGGCGTATTGCCCTGCCGGTCACGCACATCGACAGGTGCGCCGCGCTTGAGCCAGTCGCGTACCTGCAGCGCTTCGCCGGCCTGGGCGGCCGCCAGCAGCGCGGGACCGAATTCCGGGCGATTCACCGCACCCTGCGCCCTGGCCGCATCGCGGCCCTCGGCGGCTGTGGCCACAGCCTGCGCCTCCTGCGCCTGCGTCTCTTGTCCCTGCGCATCCGCCAGTCCCGCGGCAAGACAGGCCGTCAGGATTGCAGCGTGCCGGACATGGGCGCCGGATCGGGAAACAGCATGGTGCATACAAGCCCTCCTGGAAAACACGGTTGTGCGGCAAGCGTAAGGCAAGCTTGCCCGGTTGCGCATGAAGCCGGGGCGTCGCACGTCAGTTTCATTCAGGAACTATAGCTACATCGCCTGATCCCACGCGCTTTCCCCGGGCTTGCGCCGGAAAGTCTTCGCGCGCCAGCCTTTCTCAAACGAAAGGAGACCTGTTCCCGTGTCTTGCAACAAAAGCCGTGCCGCCCGCTGGATGGCCGCAGCCGCCACCGCCCTCGCCGTCCTCACCACCACCCTGGCCCCGGCCGCCACCCATGCGCGCGAGTTCGTCAGCGTCAAGGGCGCCAGCGTCAATGTGCGGCAGCAGCCCACCACGCGCTCGGCCACGCTGTGGGAACTGGGCAAGGGCTATCCGCTGCAGGTGGTGCAGCGCAAGGGCCAGTGGCTGCGCGTCAGGGACAACGAGAGCACGCTGGGCTGGGTGCATGCGCCGCTGACCGGCAAGACCCCGCACATGGTGGTGACCGGGCGCACCGCCAATCTGCGCGCAGGCCCGGGCCAGAAACACCGCGTGGTGGGCAAGCTGGCTGAGCTGGAGGTGGTGCGCACGCTCAAGAAGCAGGGCTCCTGGGCCCATGTCCAGCGCGACAACGGCCAAAAGGGCTGGGTGGCGCGCAGCCTGACCTGGGGCTGGTGACCTGGGCTGATTACCTGGACGTCTGGCTGGACGTTCAGCCGTTGACCACGACCTGCGTGCGCGGCGCATAGCCGTGGTTCAGCGGACCGTGGCCGGCGCCCGTGAACACATCGGCACCGGCCGCAATCGCGCCCAGGATGTACTCGCGCGCCTGGGCCACGGCCGCCTCCAGCGGCAGGCCCAGCGCCAGGTGCGAGGCAATCGCCGAAGACAGCGTGCAGCCCGTGCCATGGCCGTTGTGCGTGGCAATGCGCTGCGACTGCAGGCGCAGCCGCTGGCCGTTGCCATGGCCCAGCAGGTCTACCACCAGATCGCCGGACAGATGCCCGCCCTTGAGCAATGCGGCCGGCGCGCCCAGCGCCAGGAGTTCCTGCACGGCGCCGTCCAGTGCGTCTATGCCATCAATGGAGTGGCCCAGCAGCAGCGCCGCCTCGTCCAGATTGGGCGTGACCACGGTGGCCAGGGGGAACAGTTCGCGCACCAGCACGGAGGCGGTTTCCGGCGCGATCAGCCGGTCGCCGCTGGTGGCCACCATCACGGGGTCCAGCACCACGTTGCGCAGCTGGTGGCGGCGGATGGCATCGGCCACCACCTGCACCACCTCGGGCGTGGCCAGCATGCCGATCTTGACGGCGTCGGCGCCGATGTCCTCGACCACCGCATCGATCTGGCCGCGCAGTATGTCCACGGGAATGCCGTGGATGCCGCTGACGCCCAGCGTGTTCTGCACGGTGATGGCCGTGATGGCCGTCATGCCGTAGCAGCCCAGGGCGCTGCAGGTCTTGAGGTCGGCCTGTATGCCGGCGCCGCCGCCGCTGTCGGAGCCCGCGATGATGAGCACGCGTGCATAGCGCTTGCGCGCGGCGGGAGCCGGTTCGGTGGATGCGGCGGTCGAAGGGGAGTGGTCGGCAGTCATGGGCGAAAATTATCACCCATGCGCATGGTCAATACCGGCAGCTGCGGGATGTGCTGTAATGCCTGCTGACGGACGAAACAGGGGTGTCCCGTCGGTGAAACAGGGCCTGGCCCGCCTCACCGATGCGTGACTGAGAAACACCCTGGGGCCCCGGGGCGACCAGCCCCCTGCCGCACAAGCCTGCACCACAGGCACCTTGCCGCGCAGCGCCCCTGCACCCGATCCAGGTCATGCTGGCGTGGGGAGTTTCAATCAATCGGGGTGGTACGCCGCGTTTTGTCCAGCACATGCCCTGTGCGCGGACAGCCGGCCGGCAGTCCCACGGGCATGGGCGCACTTGACCACCAGATGCACATGTCCGTTCTACAAGCTTCTTCCCGCATCGCCATTCTGGGCGGCGGCCTCATGGGCCGGCTGCTGGCATTGGCGCTGGCCCGTCGCGGCCACGGCATTGCCGTATACGACGCCCACGGCCCCGAAGGCGATGGCGCAGCGGCCCGCGTGGCCGCCGCCATGCTCGCGCCCCTGGCCGAATCGGCCATCACCGAGCCCGGCGTGGTGCGCATGGGCCAGCACGGCCTGACGCGCTGGCCCGAACTGCTGGCCCAGCTCGATGCGCCCGTGTTCTTCCAGCAAAACGGCACCCTCATCCTCTGGCACCGCCAGGACGCGGGCGATGCCCAGCGCTTTTTCGGCCTGCTGGAGAAAAACCGCCGCATCAACCCCAGCCTTCCCGCGCTGCAGCCGCTGGCCGACCAGGCCCTGCACGACTGCGAGCCCGCGCTTGAGCGGCGCTTCGCCCAGGCCATGTACCTGCAGGGCGAAGGCCAGCTGGACAACCGCCAGCTGCTGGCCGCGCTCCACGCCACGCTGACCCGCCTGGGCGTGGAGCAGCACTGGAACCAGCCGCGCGAGCTGGCCGACTTCCGTCCCGGCACGCCGGGCCAGCCCGACTGGGTGCTGGACTGCCGGGGCCTGGGCGCACGCGGCCAGTGGCCTGCGCTGCGCGGCGTGCGCGGCGAGGTGGTTCGCATCCATGCGCCCGAGGTCACGCTGCAGCGGCCCACGCGCCTGATCCATCCGCGCTACCCGATCTACATTGCGCCCAAGGAGGACCACCTCTTCGTCATCGGCGCCACCGAGATCGAGTCCGACGACATGTCGCCGGCCAGCGTGCGCTCCACGCTGGAGCTGCTGAGTGCCGCCTACACCGTGCATCCGGGTTTTGCCGAGGGCCGCATCGTCGAGATCGCCACCCAGTGCCGCCCCACCCTGCCCGACAATCTGCCGGCCGTGCGCTGGAGCGCGCCGCGCGTGATGGAGGTCAACGGCCTGTACCGTCATGGCTTCATGATCGCGCCGGCCATGCTTGACGTGGTGCTGGAGCTGCTCGACAGCGGTGATTCCGAACTGGCCCGCCGCTTCGATGTTGCCGTCGAGCATGCGCCATCGCAGCACAAGGCAGCCGCCTGAACGGCACGCACGGCACTTTCACGCACAACAGACCGGACATGCATGCAGAGCCGACAAGACCGGCCCTGCCTAAGATCGAACAAGCCCCCGTACCCGCCTTTCGTTTCCCCTCAGCCGCCATGAACATCACCATCAACCAGCAAGCGACCGAACTAAGCGACGGAGCCACCGTGGCCGACGCGCTGGCCCAGCTTGCGCCGCGCCCGCCCTTTGCCGTGGCCATCAACACCGTCTTCGTGCCCAAGGCCCGCTATGCCGAACAGGCGCTGAACGACGGCGACCGCCTCGAAGTGATCTCGCCGGTGACCGGCGGCTGATGCCCCATCCGACTCTCCCATTGCCTCACGCCATGACGACTTCCGCCCCTTCCTCCGACGACAGCCTGGTCCTGTACGGCCAGCGCTTTGACAGCCGCCTGCTGCTGGGCACCTCCCGCTACCCCTCGCCCGCCGTGCTGGAAGCTGCCGTGCAGCGTGCCCGCCCCGCCATGGTCACGGCCTCGCTGCGCCGCCAGGGCAGCAATGCCGCCGAGACCGGTGCCAGCTTCTGGGAATTGCTCAAGAAGCTGGCCGTGCCCGTGCTGCCCAACACGGCCGGCTGCATGACCGTGCAGGAAGCCGTGACCACGGCCCAGATGGCACGCGAAGTCTTCGAGACCCCCTGGATCAAGCTGGAGCTGATCGGCGACGACTACACCCTGCAGCCCGACACGCTGAACCTGGTCGAGGCCGCCTCCATCCTCATCAAGGACGGCTTCCAGGTCCTGCCCTACACCACCGAGGACCTGGTGCTGTGCCAGCGCCTGGTGGATGTGGGCTGCCAGGCCGTCATGCCCTGGGCGGCGCCCATCGGCACGGGCCGCGGCCCCGTCAACCCCTATGCCATGCAGACACTGCGCGAGCGCCTGAAGGTGCCTCTGATCGTGGATGCGGGCCTGGGCCGCCCCTCGCACGCCTGCCAGGTCATGGAGTGGGGCTATGACGCCGTGCTGCTGAACACGGCCGTGGCCTTGTCCGAAGATCCCGTCGCCATGGCCGGCGCCTTTGCCGACGCCGTGAACGCCGGCCACGCCGCCCACCGCGCCGGCGCCATGGCCGAGCAATCGGCCGCCCAGCCCAGCACGCCCGTGCTGGGCACGCCGTTCTGGCACCACGGCTGAGGAGACCGGCCATGAGCAACGACTCCATCCAATCCTGGGCAGATGCCATCGTGCGCCTGCACGGCGCCACCTTTGCCCCTGAAGGCTCCGCCCTGCCCTCGCAGCCCGTGCCGCAGGCACAGCGCCAGGAGCCGGCCTATCTTGCGGCGCTGCAGGCCTGCAGCGCCCTGGGTTTCATCGCCATCGACGCCGAGACGCTGGCCTGCGCCTGGCAAGCGCAGACGCTGCGCAGGGGCCGCTTCGAGGCCACGCTATGGCCCGACGATCCGCGCGACTTCGGCCTGGAGGGCGCCGATCCCGCACTGGCCTTCCCGGGGTGCCCAAGGTCCCTGGGCCTTTACGGCGTGCTGCCCGATGCGCAATGGGTGGGCCGCATGGCCCGCGCCGGTGTGCCCACCGTGCAGCTGCGCTTCAAGTCCGAGGACCGCGACGCCATCGCGCGCGAAGTGCGCGCCGCCGTGGCCGCCGTGGAAGGCACGGGCGCCCTGCTCTTCATCAACGACCACTGGCGCGAGGCCATCGATGCCGGCGCCTATGGCGTGCATGTGGGCCAGGAGGACCTGGACGCGCTGGCCGGCGCCGACCTGCAGGCCATCCACGCCTCGGGCCTGCGCCTGGGCGTGAGCACGCATGGCTACGCCGAAATGGTGCGCGCCCATGCCGTGCAGCCCAGCTACATCGCGCTGGGCGCCGTCTTTCCCACCACGCTCAAGAAAATGGCCACGGCTCCGCAGGGCCTGGCGCGCCTGGGCGCCTATGTGCGCCTGATGCAGCGCTATCCGCTGGTGGCCATCGGCGGCATCTCGGCCGACCAGTTCCCGGCCGTACGCGCCACTGGCGTGGGCTCGGTGGCCGTGGTGCGGGCACTGGTCAATGCCGAGGACCCGGAAGCGGCGGCGCAGCAGTTGCTCGCAAGCATGCAGGCTGCGGACTGAGGTACTGGCCAAGTGCCAAGGCAAAAAGGGAGCATGTCAGGCTGTGTAAAAAGTCTTCAGCTGTCCTAGTCGCGATGCCCTCCAGGAGTTAGCCTGGAGGGCATCGTTGTTTGTGGAGCAGCTCTACCGCCGCCGCAGTGGAGAGAGCCGCTACAAGCCGCCCTGTTACCAGTAAAGCTCGATGAGTTTGTCGCGCCAGATGCCCTTGTCCGCGTCATCGACGGCTGGATTGCCGCTTTACCTATGGCTTATCTGGGCTTTGCAAAGTCCATCCCCCAGCGCATGGGCGCGCCCCATACGACCCTGCCGATCTGCTGCGGCTCTATCTCCAGGGCTATCTCAACGCGACACGTCCCTTTCGCTCTTTGAAGCGCGAGTGCCACCACAACGCCCAGTGCATGTGGCCGCTCGCTCGCCTGGCTCCAGACTACAAGACCCTCGCCGAATTCCGCCGAGGCAATCTGCAGGCATTGGTTTCCACCAGTGCTGCCTTCGTGCAGCTCGCCCGCACGCAGTGCTTGATCGCCCCGACGACTGTGGCCATCGACGGCTGCAAGGTACAGGCCGTCGCCTCAAGCAAAGCCATCGTCGGCCCGCGCCGGGCCTGGCACAAAAAGCCCAGTGCAATGCCCAGCAGATGGACAGATACCTCGCCTTACTCGAAGAATCGGACCGGCAGGAGACGTCAACGCCTGGGCATTCGTGTGTGCAAGGCTTTGGCACAACTGCAGGCCAACAGCGAGGCAACTGCAGGCTAGGCAAAGGCCCTGGCCGCCAGTGGCAAGACCATGTACATCACCATCGAGTCCGATGCCCGGGTCATGCAAAGCCTCAACAGTGCGCCGGGCTACATCCTGCCGACCGCTGTGGAGGCCGAGAGCTACCTGATAGTGGCCCACGAGGGCTGTGCCGATGCCAACGATCAGAGGCAGATCCAGCCAATGGCCCAAGCCGCAAGCGATGTACTGCTAGCACCCTGCACCTCTGATGCGGGCTATGCCAATGGAGCACAGATCACCGCACTGCAAGCCCAGGGCATACGGTGTTATGTGCCGGCCAAGCGCACGATCAACAACCAAACTGGAGGGCGCCGCAGCGGCCTGCCTCCTTGGAGTACGGCTCGATGAGAGCGACCAGGCCTGCTCATGGCACCACTTGATCCATCGATTCCAAGCACTCACGCTTGTGTGTGCGTTTGTTGGACTGCGGCTGGGTCAGGCTGATTTTCTTCATGGGGGTGAGTATGGTCGTCGTCGCTCAACGCAAGCACGTCTCGCATGGATTCGTGCAGACCTTCTTTAGCGTGCGAGCTACCTCGCATTCGCCAAATCAGGACGATGCCCAATAATCCTGAAAGACGGCATCTGAGCGTATACCTACAATTCCTAGGATAACTCTGATTTTCCAAAAAGGACTTGCCAAGTGATAGGCATGTGGAAAAAAATAATCTCAGTTGCAAATCCCCGGGGATTGAGGATTTCGGTCCGACGCTCACTATCATCCCGAGAATATAGATTCTTACCGGCGCAACAAATCTGCCCCTCATCATTTTGGGCGCCAAAGACGGCGCCTCCTTCTTTCGTAATCGCCGTCAGCGGGTTATCGATTCTTCAGAAGCGTCGGAGTAACAAGCAACTCCAAACCACATACTACCTGTAGGGAGAGGTCAAGTTTAATGAAAACGGAACATAGTATTTCCATCTGCCATTCGCCTGAGGAAGCGTTTCAGGTAGGCCTCAACGTTGCTAAATGGCCCGAAATTTTCCCTCCCTGTCTGGAAGCCGACGTCCTTTCGGAAACGGAGACGGAGCAGGCTATCACACTAACAGCTCGGGCCAACGGTCAAATCCTATCCTGGCAGTCGATCCGGCAGATTGATCGCAAGCGTCGCTTAATCAAATTCCGCCAAAATAAACCTTCACCATTGGTCAAGTCGATGGTGGGCTCCTGGACCTTCGATCCGCTCCCCAAAGGCTGCAAGATTAGCCTGATGCATGAATTCGAAATCGCAGATCAGGTGAAAGGATTCGTTCCTGAAGTCGAGACCAAAGAACAAGCCATGCAATTCATGGAACGGAGTATCGAGGTAAACAGCAACCGCGAGCTATCTGCAATTGCAAAGCACTTGGATCAGAAAGCCTGGCATCACAGTTTCTCGGAGACCATGATTCTCCATGCCCCCAAAAACCTCATTCTAGACCTGATCTGGGACGCAGAAGAATGGCCGACCTTGCTACCGCACTGTTCGAATATAAGAATGATTTATTCCGATAGCGTGAACCAAGAATTTGTTATGAGCTTAAATGTTGCCAATGGGACTGAAGAGATTCGGAGCATTCGCAGGAAAGATGCCGACGCGATTTCATACTTCCAACCCTCTCCCCCAGAGGCTCTCCTGGAACATCGTGGTTCGTGGACATTTTCGTCCGTGAACGAAGGCTCTGGGATAGCGGTCACCTCGTACCATGAGGTACTACTCAATCCTTTACTCTGGGCCGCGAAAGGATCGCGGAACGAGGCCAAGCAAAAGATCGAAACCGCGATCAATCTTAATAGTTTCGGCACTATGAAGGCCATCAAAGCAAGGTTGGAAGGCAGATTAAATGCGTAATGCAATCGTGACTGGCGGAAGCCGCGGCATTGGCTTATCGATAGCGCATAGCCTCGTAAACGCAGGCTACAACGTTGCAATCGTCGGGCGTAGTCAGTCCAATCTCGATGCCGCCGTGAAACAGCTCTCTGGGAATGGTCGGGAGGTAATCGGAATACGATGCGATGTAACAGATTCCGATGAAATTACCCAAATGACATCGTCCGCTGTCGAAAAATTTGGTCCTATCAAGGTTCTCGTGAACTGCGCGGGTCGCAGCGGCGGCGGTGTGACGGAGAATATCGATAATGAGTTATGGTTATCTGTTATCAATACAAATCTGAATTCTGTTTTCTTCGTAACGAAAGAAATCCTCAGGTCCAAGGCAATGGGCGCTGGCGGTGCCATCATCAATATTGCTTCAACAGGGGGCAAGCAAGGAGTTGTGCATGGTGCCCCCTATAGTGCTTCGAAGCATGGTGTTATTGGGTTCACCAAAGCACTTGGATTGGAGCTCGCGCGCAAAAGGGCGGACATCACCGTCAATGCAGTGTGCCCGGGCTTTGTCGAAACCGAGATGGCCGCGACTGTCCGTCAAAACTACGCGAAGCTCTGGAGCATCACCCCCGAGGAAGCCAAGCGACAGATTGAGGAACGTGTGCCGCTCGGACGGTACATCGAACCCGGCGAGGTCGCCAGTATGGTTATCTACTTGGCATCCGATCAGGCGCGCGGGATCACGGCCCAGGCAATGAATGTCTGCGGCGGTCTTGGAAATTACTAATTCAAGAGGGCTTATGAAAAAGAAGCGTGTGGCCGTCACGGGCCTGGGTGTCATTGCACCCAACGGATGCAATGTTAAAGATTTCTGGACCGAAACGTGCAATGGCAGAAGTGGTGTGAGGCCCATCACGACTTTCGATACTTCACCGTTCAAGGCCAAGGTGGCCGGGATCGTCGAGTACTTCGACGAGGAAGACTGCGAGGTCTCTGCCGCTTCTCAAGCGGGATATGATCGTTATGTCCTGTTCGCTCTGGCCGCTGCCTCGGAAGCAGTCAATATGGCCAAGCTCGATTTCGACAAGCTTGATCCTCATCGTATCGGAGTTTGCGTTGCAACCGCAATCGGTGCGACGAAGTATCTGGAAGAAGAATTTCTGCACCTCACGGATGGCGGGCATGGTGACGTCGATGCGGAAAAGGCGTCACCAGTACTGCTGTCGGGCCTTGGCTTTCACGTCGCATCGACGGAGATCGCCCGTCGCTACGGCGCATCCGGACCGGTCTCGACATTGGCAACGGGCTGCACGGGCGGTATTGATGCTGTCGGCGAGGCGTTGGATATGATCCGGTCCGGCAATGCGGACATTGTCATCGCGGGTGCATCAGATGCACCGATAACTCCTATCGCGCTCGGTGCTTTCGATATCATCGGCGCCGTTACCAGTGATCGGAACGACAAGCCCGAATCCGCCTCCCGGCCATATGATGCATCGCGTAGCGGCTTTGTACTCGCCGAGGGCGCTGGAATATTCATTCTGGAAGATATGGAACACGCGATTGCTCGCGATGCGCATATTTTCGCGGAAATTTCTGGTTTTGGGTCGACATGCAACGCCCATCATATGACAGACCTCAAGCCTGATGGCGAGGATTTACATCGGGCCATGGTTTTGAGTCTTGCCGATGCAGGGTTTGCTTTCGCAGAGATTTCGCATGTCAATGCTCACGGAAGTTCGACGCCACAGAATGACATCAACGAGACCAATGCGATCAAGCGAACATTCGGAGACTACGCATATCGCATACCTGTTACCTCCATAAAGTCGATCGTAGGGCATGCTCTGGCGGCGGCCAATGCAATTGAGCTGGTCGCATCTATACAGTCGATTGTTCACCAAGAGGTTCCACCGACGCTCAACCTGCACCAGCCCGACCCAGCCTGTGACCTCGACTATGTTCCCGGCAAGGGGCGGCCGGCGGTGCTGGGACATATTCTCAAGGACGCAAGTGGCTTCTCCGGAATTCATAGCGCCTTGATCATCTCGCAAATCACCCCCTAACGCAGAGGATTGCATAACCATGGAGCGTAGTGCTGTCATCACGGGCATCGGTGTCATCTTACCTGGCATACGAACCAAGGAAGATCTCTGGGCATCCCAATCAAATTCCAGCTGCCTTTTCAGGCAGGTCTCAAAAAATATCAGCGGAGCCAGCATCGACCCGTCCGAATTCAAGGGAGAGATTTCAGGCCGAACGGCCATAAAAATCGACGTTTTCACAAGCTATGCTCTAATCGCAACTCAGTCAGCAATTGCAGATGCTGGGATAGATAAAGAGATAATCGACAGGCAAAGAACTGGCGTGTTTGTCGGAAACTGCTTTGGCGGCTGGCAATTCACGGAACGCGAGTTGCGGAAACTATATCTCCAGGGTCCACGAGCTGTCAGCCCATTCCAAGCCACCAGCTGGTTTCCCACTGCACCTCAGGGACAAATCACCATCCTTCACGGTCTAAAGGGCTTCAGTAAGACCTATATGGCTGATCGAATGAGTAGCCTCGTATCTGTAGCGGCAGCAGCAGCAAAGATCCGCTCAGGTATCATTGATGTGGCAATTGCTGGTGGGACTGAAAGCACCAACACCGGTTTTATCTATGCCGGCCTCGACTTCGTTCCATCAGCGCACGGGGTGGATGGCAGCAAACACGGGTTTCGAATTTCTGAGGGCTCGACATTCCTCGTACTCGAAGAGGAGGAGGCAGCGCGACGGCGCGGTGCCCGAATCTATGCCCGCATAGGCGCTTTCTCACAGGCCAACAGCCCGAGCAAGGCGGACCGATACCCCACGGATGCTCATGCATTCCGCCGCACGATGCGTTCCGTGATCGGTAACCGTCAGCCGGAGATCGTGATCTCGGACGCAAGCGGTCTCGATTGCGTCGAGAACGCTGAACGTGAGGCCATCGCCGACATCGCCTCGAAGTCGATTATGGCTCGCCCCAAAGAACGTATCGGTCACACCTTCGGTGCGGAAAGCGCAGTCGACATCGCGTTTGGCTGCCTTATGCTTGAAAAGCAGCAGCAATCTCCGCATTTCATCGGTCAACCAGTCTCGATTGAACGTATTGTAATAAATGCCTCTGCCATGGGTGGGGGAGTCGCAAGCCTAATCATTGAGCATGGGAGCGCATCATGAAAGATCATGTATCCATTGAAGCAATCGTGATTAATGCCTTGAAGGCCCTTGTCGAAAGCGAGGGGTTGAAAGTCGATATCACGCGGGCAAGTATTATGGCAGATGACCTTGGGGTTGACTCTACAGAGTTGGTTTTCATTCTCCTCGAAATCGAAAATCAAACAGCTCAAGCGCTGAAAGACATTGACTACGGCCGGATCAGCACCGTTGGCGATCTGATTGATGCAGCCCAAGAGGCTGCCGGTGTATAGGTTTGGCCAGCAACCTGGCTAGGCCCTGCGGTTTCTCGATTACAGCTGTTGCAGAAGGGAGCTCTGACCAGTGCCTTGTACGTTTGACTTCTATGCATCCGTCTCAGAGGTTGGCTTGACTGAATCCACATATCGGGCAGGACAACTGATCGTTATCGCCTCAAGTGCGAGATTGGAGCTGCAGGGCTACGCCCAGCCTACCTATGAGGCGATGGTGATCAGCAGCCGTCGAAATAGCATTGCTCAGCCTGCAGCGCTCAACTTTCGGACCCAGATCATCAGGCGTGGATATGGCGGGCGGCCCATGGCGGATGCGCCCAGCATCTTGCTGGTGACTTTGTGCTTGATGCGAGCGGCCGATCAGAGCCAATTCCTGGACCAGTTCGACCGCGCTTTGTCATTCATTAAGGAAAAACCAGGATTTTTCACATCACGCCTTTTCCGCGAATGCGACGCCGTCGACCTGATTAGGTTCGTCAACATAGCTCATTGGGCCGACCTGAATAGCTTTCAATGCGTTTTCCGTAATCCTGCATTCCACAAGATCGTGAGTACTACCTTTCGTCCGACCAGCGAATTGATGTTGGCGGAAATTCCCTCGACTTCGAAACAAAAACTCCAATGACGCTTGCACGTATAGAGATACTGACATCAGCTCAGATCGAGGAATGCTCCTCGCGCTGGCTTGAGCAGACCAATGAGGCTCTGAAAACCAGAAGCATAGATGCCGCTTGCCTTCTGAAAGTGTTTAGACGCGTCAATCTTCCGGGGTACGCCGCAGTCAGCATCGCAATTATTAACGAACCGCCTGACGATATAGCATTCAATTCTGTTGCCCAGGGGCTAGGAGCGGCAAATCTGTTCAGGCCCGTCGATCGCTGCCACGGACCTTGCTTTGTCGGCGACGTCTCTGAGCGAATAATAATTGTGAACCCGTATCGCATCTCCGTCGAGGAAGCACCCGCTAATGCCGAAATGTGGCTTGAGACGGCCACGATGATGAAAGATAAGCTTGGCTTTATGTCGGCAACCCTCTTCCAGACTATTGCGCCTGGTCAGGGCGAGTATCACTTTATCAGCATGGCCGAATGGGTATCGGAGGATGCTTTTCTCTCGATATTTGGCGGCGAAGACTACCACGCCATCGTCGCCCCCTATCAAGAAAAATTTCAAATTTGCTTCGCTCGCACGACCTATGCCGGCGAGGACGACACTTATTCTCCGCATGCGGTGAGAACAGGGAAATCTTTATGATCATGGCACTTGACTTCATCCAAAGCGACCACCCTGCCGAAGCGGTTGCCATCTGGAACCTTATTGCGACGTATTTTTCGGGATGTGATGGTTTCGACAGGGCTCAGCTGGTCAAGGTCGATCAGGAGTATCAAACACGTTCGCGGTATGCGTTTGCCAGCCTTTGCAAATGGTCATCCGCGTCCGCATGGATCGCAGCGCGTGATCGAGCGCGGCAGGATCTCGCCATCATCGAGGTTCTGCACTCTGGAAAGGTCAGTTTCTTTGGCCATACCATGAGACTCATCGATGGGGACGACTATGTTTTCTCCTCGGATACAAAACGATGCATATTGCTCGATGTAATTTATATTACGAACGCGCGCGTCAATAACTACAAAGAAATGTGGAACCAGTGCAACGCGTACATGCGGACACAGCCCGGCTACGTCAAGGCATCACTCTACCAAAATCAATCCGACACTGATGAAGTGAAATTCATCAATATTGCAGAGTGGAATCGAACCAACGACCTTATCGACGCAACGCACACAAATCGATTCAGCGAAATTGTCGCTGACTTCAAAGATGATTTCGCCCTCTATTTTTCTCATCGTTTGAGCATCGGACCTAAGCACCTTCTCGGGGAGAGCGGCGCATGAATTATCTTATTGAAATTGTGCGAAGCAATGCGCAATTTAAGGACTACTGGCTCGCACGAGCTAACAAGCTTAATGCCATGAGCGCCGGCATTGTTATGGAGCTTTACTCTTTCAACGAAGATATCCGAGACGCGGACTATAGCCATTTGTCGATATTGAAGTTCGATTCACCCGAGCAGAGAGCAAATTTTCTGCTTCATCCGACACGTCTGTTGGAACAGAAATTCGAGACTGACAGAGTCGAGTGCGATATCGATATCGAGATCGGATTACTTAGTGACGCCGCCAGCGGACACGTTTTCTTGATCAATCCATTCGAGATCCAGCAGGAAGATATCCCGGCTGTGCTCGACATGTGGCACAAAGCAAAGGAACACATGATTGCCCATGAGGGCTTTATAAATGCCAGGCTGTTCCGATCTAGTGATCCATCGGCCAAATACGGCCTCGTCAACGTGGCACATTGGCAGTCGTCAAAGTTGTTTAAGGATGCGCTCACCGATCAGGCATATGACAGCCATCGTGAACGATCCCTGAGCTACAAGTTGCATCCGTCGCTTTGCAAATTTGAAGCCAGATTCTCGACTTAGCGGGGGATCTTGGCCACCATTCAACCAGCACACATCCACACAGGAAATGAAAATGGCGAAATCCTTAGCTCTAATAACAGGGGCCAGCCGTGGCATTGGAAATTCGCTAGCATGCGCATTTGCTGAAGATGGCTTCAATATTGTCGCGGTTGCGCGAGATGGGGAGAAGCTTGAGCAGCTTGCGGAAAAGTTGAAGCACGAGCACGGAACCAAAGTCATTCCGATCACAGTCGATATAACTGACAATATAGTCACCGCAACTCAGATTGAAGCGGTGCTCTCAAAAGAAATGAGATTGGACGTACTGATCCATTGTGCTGGGATCTTCCGATTTGGCACTGGAGATCTGAGCTTGGCCGATTTTGATCTCATGTACAGAACCAACACAATGGCAGCCCATAATATCACAAAAATCAGTCTCCCTTATCTTCGGCAGGCAAAGAAGGCTCATATTTTCGCCGTCGCCTCAATCGCAGGCATGGAGCCATTCGCACCGGTAGGCGGATATGCGGCGAGTAAACATGCACTGGTTGGCTACACCCGCTCAATTGCCCGACAAGAGATATTGAACGGCATTCGAACGACCGTGATCTGCCCTGACGTAGTGAACACCGAAATGGCCTCCGGCAGCGGCATGACGCCAGAACAAATGATTGAATCGGAGGATATTGTCCGAGCGGCTCGCTTTGCTATGTCATTGTCTGACGCCGCGACACTAGAAACCATCACTATTGGATGTCGGCCGGTTCACGGCAGCATCCGTCATCAATTGTGAACTCAACCGGTTAATACAACGCAATGACTACACCTGGAGCAAGTAATGCTGGCAGGAAGCAACGATCACGGATTTACATCACCGAAACACGGAAGGCGATGAGGAAAGCTCGCTGGAGCTAGGGCCACACCCTGCACCAGCTCGGCAAGCTCTCGGCCTATCCATTGTCCGCCTTCGCGCCACCCCGCATCTGCTCCAGAATGTCTGGCGTGGCTGGCATTTTTAACCCCCGATACCGGATCACGGCAGGAGAAATTAATGCAGCTCTTATTCAGAATTCTGGCGATTATTGGACCGGCTATGTTCGCGGGCGTCATGCTCGCTATCGGCGTCATCCTCGGTGGCTACTGGAAAAATTTGCCGCCCGCTGAGTTCTTAGATTGGTTTGCGCAGCACAGCGGCCTAGTCATGCGGGCAATTCCATTGGTCGTCGCCCCGACCTTGATCGGCTTGGTCGGCGCATTCTGGTACGACTCGAAAAAACCTGCTGCGCGCTGGCTTTGGCTTGCGTCCCTCGCCTGCATCGTCGTTGTCCTAGGCTTCACAATTACCTATTTCATGCAGATCAATACCGCCTTCGCCAGCAAGGTGGTTGCGATTGATCAGGTAGCCGCGATGCTCGAATCCTGGCTTCTACTCCACAATATCCGCATTGCCCTCGCATTGGCCGCATCGGTGCTGGGAATCTTGGCTATCAAGCACTAAAGAGAAACACGATGCTCAGAATTATTCACCCGATTGCCGGTCTGGTCGCCATCCTCACAATAGCAACGTTCTGGCTCTCAACAGCCATTTCCGAATTATTCGCCTCCCAGGCCACGATGATTTTCATCAAGACGGCTATTCCCTGGGGCTTCATCCTGCTGGTGCCAGCCCTTGCCGCCACGGGCTGCTCCGGCTTCCTCCTATCGAAAGGGCGACGACAAGGGTTGGTCAATACCAAACTCAAACGCATGCCCTTCATCGCTGCAAATGGTGTGCTGTTACTGATACCGGCGGCATTTTTCCTTGCGTCCAAGGCAAAGGCTGGCGAGTTCGATATTGCGTTCTATGCGGTGCAGGCACTAGAACTGGCGGCTGGCGCGTTGAATATCACCTTGCTGGGCCTGAGCATGCGCGATGGGATAGCGCTTACGCAATGGCGGCGCAAAAAGGTATCTTCCAGCGCTACGCATAGGAGCATTCGCAAGTGAACCGGCTTGAATCGCCCCAGGAATCGAGGAGGCTCCTTCAAATGCTCCACCGAGGTTGTTGAGCGCCCCGTGCGCATGGTCCTTGAAAGTGAGGACCTTCATCGACGAGCAGTGCAAGCGCTTCGGGTTCAAGCCGATCTGCAAGGCCTCGCAGATTGCCCCCTCGGGCTACTGCCGCCGTGCGGCGCGTCTGCGCAATCCGGCACTCTTGCCAACCAGAACGCAGCGCTATGCCAGCCTGGCACCGCAGATCGGGCGCGTCTGAACCAGCAATTTTCACGTCTACGGCTATCTCGCAAGGTCTGACGGCAAACGCGTTGCGGTGGCGCGCCAGTCAGGCCATACCTGCCTGAATCACACCAACTAACCTCCACGAATGCCGGGGCGATTCACTTTCTAGCCCGAGCAGGCAGACTATTTACACAGCCTGACGTGCTCTCTTTTCGATGCACACCGCTCAGTCCTTGGACGGCTCCTTGCCGTCCCCCTGCGGCGACGGAGCCTGTGGCGTGGTCCGAAAGGCCGGGTCGGTCTCGCGCGACAGCAGCATGTCCACCGAGCGGCTCAAGGGCTCGTCCAGGCCGCGGTGATCGCGAAGGGTTTCGGGCGGTTGCAGTTCCCAGTTCTCCAGCGCCAGATCCATGCTCAGCGGCGCCTTGAGATTGTGCTCGCTGAAGCCCACGGGGCCTGAGCCGGGCGCCGACAGCACCACGGGCGGAAAGCGCGAAGGCACGTCCACCGTGGGCAGTTCATCCTCGCCCAGCGCGGTGAGGTCTATGTCCAGCAGCGGTGCCGCCGCATCGTGGATGAAGGACGGCGTCTCGCTCAGCGGAACGGCACGCACCTGGCCGGCAGGCAGCTGGCCTGCCTGATCCAGGTCGAAG
Organism: Delftia sp. PX-1; assembly: GCF_055797465.1. Taxonomy (NCBI): domain Bacteria; kingdom Pseudomonadati; phylum Pseudomonadota; class Betaproteobacteria; order Burkholderiales; family Comamonadaceae; genus Delftia; species Delftia sp. PX-1. Next base: position 3,339,451 of record NZ_CP184763.1, on the reverse strand, counting down.
TCCAGCGGCTGCATTTCAAACTGCAGCGGCGCGGACAGGGAGTCCGGCGCGCGGCTGTCTGCAGCCTTCTCACCGGCTGTACCGGAGACCACGGACAGCGCCTGCGTGTCCATGGGCGTGAACTCCAGGCCCGGATCCTGCGGCGACAGGGAAGAGGCAGCCTGCTGCGGTGCGGCCTCTACCGGAGGCGGTTGCAGCTCGGCCATCCAATCCACATCCATGAAGGCGGCAGCGGCGGCCGGTGCGGGAGCGGGTTCCGCGGCCGATGCGAGGACGGCTGCGCCGGCCGTGGCTGCGCCGGCTGCGGCCGTGCCCGCCACCATGCGCGGCGTGGTGCGCTCGCGCGGGCCGGGCTCGCCGCGCGTTCCGGCGGGCGAGGTGCGCGCGATGGACAGCAGCAGCAGCAGGTCATCGAAAGCGGCCAGGTCGAAGGGGGCTGGCGCATCGGGGTCGGGTGCACCGTCCTGCTTGAACAGGTAGTGCGCCAGGCAGTCCTCGACCTCGTCCACAGGCCACAGCGCCTCGATGCGTGCCAGTTGCTCGGGATAGCCCTGCAGCAGGCTGCTGCCCTTGTCGGTGAAGCCCGGCATGGCCGGCACGCGGGCGTTGAAATGCTTGGCAAAGCGGGCGCGCAGCTGGTCGAAGTCGTCTCGGCGGCTCAGCGTGTAGTACAGGTGCAGCAGCTCCAGATAGGCCAGCGGCGAGGAATCCTCATGCGTGGCGATGTGCGAGCGCAGCAGCTCGATGGCCTGCTGGTGCTCGCCCACCGAGATGAAGAATTCCGCCTGCTGCTGCACGTCGAACATTTCGCCGGGCTGCACCATGCGCCGGGCCTTGATGGCCTCGGGCGCAGGCGAGCGCGCTGCGGTCTTCTCGCCCTCCGGCTCGGGCAGCTCGGCCTGCACGGACACAGGCACGGGAATGGTGGCCGGGCCGAAGTCGCCGGGGTCCACGTCCTCATGCAGCTCGTAGGTCACGCCAGGGCGCATCTGCGCGCCGCGCTGCACATAGGGCGAGGCCAGGGTATCCGGGCCTCGGCGATCATCCGGCGACGGCGCAGGCCGGTGTTCACGCAGGCTGGGTGCCATGGGCCGCGTGGGCCGATGGGGGTCCAGGGAATGCGGCAGGGTGTTGATCCCGTCATCGTGCGAATGCGGCGGGCTCGACGGCACGGGGTCCTGCGACGAACGCTCCACCGATTCCCGCCAGGCATCCGGCTCGCGCGAGAACAGCGAGGCGCCCGAGCGCATTTTCCAGGCCATCCATGCGATCACGGCCACGGCGGCGATCAGCGCCAGCAGCAGCGCATTGAACAGCCACGACGAGCCGCCCGACTCCTGGCGCATGGCCTCCAGTTCGGCCCGTAGCTGGGCCAGTTGCCCACGGTCGGCGGTGTCGCGCTTCTTGAAGGCCGCCATTTCGGCCTCCAGCGCCTGCACGCGCTTGTTGGCCTCGGCCAGCTGCTCGCTGCCCGCATCGAACATGGGAGCCGCAGATGCGGCGCCGCCCTCGGGTGTCCCGGGTGTTCCGGCTGCGCCAGCGGCGCCCGGGGTGCCGCCCGTGCCCAGCCATTCCTCCACCGGCTCCATGCGCAGGCGCGGTTCTATGCGCAGGCCCGCCTGCAACTGCCCGGCCTGGGCCTGGGCGGTCACGCCCACGGGCGGCCTGGATTTCTCGGCCGCCGCCTTGGGTTTGGCCTGGGGCCTTGGCTGTGTCTTTGGCTTGGACTGGGGTTTCGGTTCCTTGGCAACGGGCACCGCTGCGGGCCTGGAATCGGCCCGGGCGCTGCGGCCAGCGGCCGGGCGGGAGGAAGTCGAAGATGGGTCGGAGCCGGCACCCGCTGCCCCCGCTGCACCTGCAGCACCGGAGCCCGCGGCCGCCAGCGCCGGCTGGGCTGCCGCCAGCTCTCGCACATTGATGGGCTGATTGCCCGTGGCATCCACCGACTCGGGCAGCTGCGCCAGCAGCGTGTAGCTGCGGCTGATGCCGCCGCCTTCGCAGCCGGCCCAGAGCTTGAGCGTCACCACGGGCTCGTCCACCGTGTAGCTGGCCTGCACACGAACGGCCTTGCCCGATGTGGTCGGGCTGACGCGCACACGCGAGGATTCGATGGGCCTGTCACCGGCCAGCAGCTCGGCGCGCACGCAGGAGCTGCCGGCGTCATTTCCGCTATCGGGCTGCAAGCCCACCACCAGGTCGAACGGAGCGCCCAGCACCACGTTGCCCCGGGGACTGCCCAACGACAATGCGGACGCGTTCCAGGCCATGGAGGACAGGGCGACGCCGAGAATGGTGCTACAAATTCTCACATCAGCCTTTCTTTGAACGCTTGCATTTTTGCATAGACACCTGTAGGACACCTCCTCTATGTACATGATCCAAAACAACATTTCTCCTATCAGGAACGTCGGATTGATAGGCGCAGGCATCATGGGGCAAGGCATTGCCCAGCTGGCCGCCCAGGCAGGCGCCGGCGTGCTGCTGCAGGACGCTCGCCCGGGCGCTGCCGCGCAAGCGCAGCAACAGCTGTTTGCGCTGTGGGACCTGCTTGAGAAGAAACAAAAAATAACAAGTGAGCAGGCCGCAGATTGCAAGGCCCGGGTGACGGTGGCGGACGGTCTCGATGCGTTCAGGAACTGCGACCTGGTGATCGAGGCCATCGTCGAGCGCATGGATGCCAAGCAGGCGCTGCTGCGCGAGCTGGAGGCCATCGTTGCGCCCGGGACCCTCATCGCCAGCAATACCTCGGCCCTGTCCATCACCACGCTGGCCACGGCGCTCGAGCACCCGCAGCGCTTTGCCGGCTTTCACTTCTTCAACCCGGCGCCGCTGATGAAGGTGGTGGAGATCGTGCGCGGCCTGGCCACGGACGAGGCCACCTGCGCCACGCTGGCGCAGTTCGCGCGCAGCTTCGGCCACACGCCCGTGCGTGCGCAGGACACGCCGGGCTTCCTGGTCAACCACCTGGGCCGCGGCTATGTGACCGAGGCGCTGCGCATCGTGCAGGAAGGCATTGCCGACTTCGCCACCATCGACCGCATCCTGCGCGAGCAGGTGGGATTCAAGCTCGGCCCGTTCGAGCTGATGGATCTCACCGGCCTGGATGTCACCCATGCCGTGATGGAGCACATCTACCACCAGTACTACCAGGAGCCGCGCTACCGCCCCAGCCCCATTGCCGCGCAGCGCGTGGCGGCCGGCCTGCTGGGGCGCAAGACCGGCCAGGGCTTTTACCGCTATGCCGAAGGCCGCGCCGAGCAGCCTGCCGAGCCTGCCGTGCCGCAGGTGCAGACGCTGCCACCGGTCTGGGTGTCGGCACGCGCGGCCCGGCGCAACGAGATCTACCAGTTGCTCAAGAGCCTGGGCGCGCGCATTGAAACCGCGCAGGCACCGACCGAGCAGGCCTTGATCCTGGTGGCGCCGCTGGGCCTGGACGTGACCACGGTGGCTGCCGTGGAGCGGCTGGACTGCACGCGCACCATGGGCATCGACATGCTGATCGCCGACGCCGACACGCGCCGCCGCGTGCTGGCCACCACGCCGGCCACGCGCACCGACATGTGCGACGCCGCCCATGCGCTTTTTGCGAGCGACGGCAAGGCCGTGAGCGTGATCCGCGACAGCGGCGGCTTCGTCACGCAGCGCGTGGTGGGCTCCATCGTCAACATCGCCAGCGACATCTGCCAGCAGGGCATCGGCAGCCCGGCCGACCTGGAAAAGGCCGTGACCCTGGGCCTGGGCTATCCCATGGGCCCGCTGGCCATGGGCGACCGCTGGGGGCCCACCAACATGCTGGAGATCCTGTTCAACCTGCAGACCGTCTACGGCGATCCGCGCTACCGCCCCAGCCCCTGGCTGCGCCGCCGTGGCGCGCTGGGGCTGAGCCTCACGCACGAGGAGCCATAAGCCCTGCAAAGCCGGCGACCCGATGCACGACGGGTCGCCTTTTTTTTCGCCGCCCTGCCCCGTTTTCGGCAGGCCCAGACACCGAAGTGACAGGCCCGCCGGCGGCATGCTGCGCCGCGGCGGTCCCACACGCGACAATGTGACCGTCATCAGTCACGCAAAAGACAGGCCATGGACGACCCGATTCTTACCATCGAAGAACGTGAAGCGATCAATTCCGGTCGCTGGTTTTCATCACTTTCTCCATCGCTTCGGCACGACATTCTTCGATGCGCTTACGTCAAACGGTTCAAAGATGGCACGCTCATCTGCGCACGCGGAGAACCGCCCGAGGAATGGATCGCCTGCGCCCGGGGTGCGGTGCGCGTAAGCTCGACCTCGATCACGGGCAAGCAGATCACGCTGGACTACGTGGAGCCGGGCATCTGGTTCGGCGACGTGGCCATCCTGGACGGGGACAAGCGCACGCACGATGCCTATGCGCATGGCGAGACCACGCTGCTGTGCGTGTCCAAGACCGACTTCAAGAAAATCCTGTCCATGCATGTGGAGTTCTCGGAAGCCATGCTGCGCCTGCATGCACGGCGCATCCGCCAGCTCTACGGCCTGGTCGAGGACCTCAACACCCTGCCGCTGCGCGCGCGCCTGGCCAAGCAGCTGCTGCACCTGGTGCGCAGCTATGGCGTGACCAGCCTGTCGGATGGCAGCGAGATCCGCATCGGCCTGCACCTGGCGCAGGAGGAACTGGCCCAGTTGCTGGGCGCCTCGCGCCAGCGCGTGAACCAGGAACTCAAGGCCATGGAACGCGAGAACGCCATCCGCATCGAGCCGGGCGGCCTGGTGGTCTGCGACCGCGACACACTGCTGCGCATCGCCGCGCCCGACGCCTGAACCTGCGCGGCCCGCGCCGCGCCCCCTCCCCTTTTCTTGCACCGACCGGACGTTCGCGCCGGCCGGTGCCTTGCCGCGCCCGTGCTGCGCGGCTGTTCCCGTTTGTTGAACCGATTCTCGAACCGATCACAGGACTGACTGCCCCATGAGCACTTTCGACCATTTCGTAGGCACACGCGCCGTCTCCGACCAGCACGCATTCGACGTGCCCGCGCTCACCGCCTGGATGCAGGGCCATGTGCAGGGCTTTGCCGGCCCGCTGCAGGTGGAGATGTTCAAGGGCGGCCAGTCCAACCCCACCTACAAGCTGATCACCCCGGGACGCAGCTACGTGATGCGCTCCAAGCCCGGCCCCGTGGCCAAGCTGCTGCCCTCGGCCCATGCCATCGAGCGCGAGTTCCGCGTGATGAAGGGCCTGGCCGGCACCGACGTGCCCGTGCCCCACATGTATGCGCTGTGCGAGGACGAGTCCATCATCGGCCGTGCCTTCTACATCATGGAGTGCATGGAAGGCCGCGTGCTCTGGGACCAGTCCCTGCCCGGCATGGAGCCGGCCCAGCGCGCCGCCATCTACGACGAGATGAACCGCGTGATCTCGGCCCTGCACACCGTGGACTTCGCTGCCCAGGGCCTGGCCGACTACGGCAAGAGCGGCAACTACTTCGAGCGCCAGATCGGCCGCTGGAGCAAGCAGTACGTGGCCTCGGTCACCCAGCCCATCCCCGAGATGGACCAGCTCATGCAGTGGCTGCCCGCCCACATGCCGGCCAGCGCGCTGGATGCCTCGCGCGTGTCCATCGTGCACGGCGACTTCCGCCTGGACAACCTGATGTTCCACCCCACCGAGCCGCGCGTCATCGCCGTGCTGGACTGGGAGCTGTCCACCTTGGGCCACCCGCTGGCCGACTTCAGCTACCACTGCATGAGCTGGCACATCCCCGCCACGCTGGGCCGGGGCATCGCAGGCAAGGACCTGGCGGCCCTGGGCATTCCGGGCGAAGAGGAATACATCCGCCGCTACTGCGAGCGCACGGGCCTCAAGGACGTGGACACGCTGCGCGCCGACTGGAACTTCTACATGGCCTACAACATGTTCCGCATCGCGGCCATCCTGCAGGGCATTGCCAAGCGCGTGGAGGCCGGCACGGCCTCCAGCGCCCAGGCCAAGGCCTCCGGCGACACGGCCCGGCCCATGGCCGAGCTGGCCTGGTCCTTCGCCCAGCGCAGCTGAGCCATCCAGACCAGCCCCCAACACTCACCGATCACCCCGTTTCCACCACAAGCGACAAGCCAAGAGAAGGAGCGCATCCATGGACTTTGAATATTCGCCCAAGACCAAGGACCTGCAGGAACGCCTGCTGAAGTTCATGGACGAGCACATCTATCCCGGCGAAAAGGACTATGCCGCCGAGATGGAAGCCAACACCGCCGCAGGCAAGCGCTGGACGCCGCTGCAGACCATCGAGAAGCTCAAGGTCAAGGCCCGGGAGCAAGGCCTGTGGAACCTGTTCCTGCCCGTGGACAGCGCCGAGGCCGCTGGCTACAAGGGCGGCGGCCTGACCAACCAGGAATACGCGCCGCTGGCCGAGATCATGGGCCGCGTGCCATGGTCCAGCGAGGTGTTCAACTGCTCTGCGCCCGACACCGGCAACATGGAGACCATTGCGCGCTACGGCAGCACCGAACTCAAGGAGCGCTGGCTCAAGCCGCTGCTGGACGGCAAGATCCGCTCGGCCTTCGCCATGACCGAGCCCGAGGTGGCCTCCTCCGACGCCACCAACATCTGCACCCGCATCGAGCGCCAGGGCGACGAGTACGTGATCAACGGCCACAAGTGGTGGATCTCGGGTGCCGGCGATCCGCGCTGCCAGGTCTTCATCACCATGGGCAAGACCGACCCTGATGCGCCCAAGCACTCGCAGCAAAGCATGATCATCGTGCCCGGCGACGCGCCCGGCATCCGCATCGTGCGCCCGCTCAACGTCATGGGCTATGACGACGCGCCGCACGGCCACATGGAGATGTACTTCGAGAACGTGCGCGTGCCCGTGGGCAACATCCTGCTGGGCGAGGGCCGTGGCTTCGAGATCGCCCAGGGCCGCCTTGGCCCCGGCCGCATCCACCACTGCATGCGCCTGATCGGCCTGGCCGAGCGCGCGCTGGAGCTGATGTGCAAGCGCGCCAGCTCGCGCATCGCCTTCGGCAAGAGCGTGGCCCAGCAGACCGTGACGCAGGAACGCATCGCCGAGGCACGCTGCCGCATCGACATGGCGCGCCTGCTCACGCTCAAGGCCGCCTGGCTGATGGACATCGCCGGCAACAAGGTAGCACGCAGCGAGATCGCCATGATCAAGGTCGTGGCCCCCAGCATGGCCTGCCAGGTCATCGACTGGGCCATGCAGGTGCACGGCGGCGGCGGCATGAGCGACGACTTCCCGCTGGCCAGCGCCTACGCCCACGCGCGCACGCTGCGCTTTGCCGACGGCCCGGACGAAGTGCACCGCAACGCCATCGCCAAGTGGGAGCTGGGCAAGTACGGCGCCTACGGCAAGGATGCCGGCGTGCCAATCACGCGCGGCAGCTGAGCAGGCTTCAAGCCTGAGGTCTCAGGCCGCACACCCGGCAGGACCGGGTGGCAGCCCTGGCCCTTCCCTCTCAGCCAGGTGGCAATGCCCCCTGGCTTTTTTGTGCCTGCCTTTCCGGCATTTCAGCGCCCATGGCAGGCGCCTCCCACCCCCCGCCCAGCGCGCGGTACAGCGCCACGCGCGCCTGCAGCTGCAGCAGGCGCTGCAGCACGGCATCGTCCTGGGCCGCGTACAGCGTGGTCTGGGCCTGCAGCAGGGACAGCAGGCTTTCCGCCCCGGCCTTGTAGCGCAGCTCGGCCAGCGACACGGCCTGGCGGGCCTGGGCCAGCACCTCGGCCTGGGCCTCGGCCTGGGCCTTCAGGCCGTGGACGGCGTTGAGCGCCAGGTCCACATCGCCATAGGCCGCGACGATGGACTTGTAATAGCCGGCCAGCAGTTCTTCGCGCCGGGCCTGGGCGCCATCGCGCTCGGCCGCCAGCCGGCCGCCGTCGAAGATGGGACCGGCCAGTCCGGCCAGCAGCGAATACACGGGCTCGCGCAGCCAGTCGCTGGCGCGCCCAGCGCTGGTGCCTGCACTGCCCGTAAGGGTCAGCCGGGGCCACAGCGCTGCGCGGGCGGCCTGCAGGTTGGCGCTGGCGGCGGTCAGTTGCGCCTCAGCACTGGCAATGTCAGGCCGGCGCTGCAGCAGCTGCGTGGGCAGGCCTGCGCCGATCTCGGGCAGCTGCAGGGCCTGCAGCGAATCCGTGGCCAGCGCGGGGCGGCGGGCCTGGCCCAGCAGCACGGCCAGCGTGGCATTGGCATCCTCGCCCTGGCGGCGCAGCGTGGCCAGGGCCTGGCGCTGGCTGGCCACCAGGCCGCGCTGCTGGGCCAACTCCAGCTGGGTGGCGGCGCCTGCGCGCGCGCGGGACTCCACCAGGCCCAGCAGCCGCTCGGCATTGGCCACGTTGCGCGCCGCAATGGCCTGGCGCTCGCGCAGCGCCACGGCCTGCAGCCAGCCATGGGCCACCTGGGCGGTGACCGTGAGGCGCACCGTGTCCTGGTCAAACCGGCTGGCCTGCCAGGCCGCCGCCGCCGCATCGCGCGTGGCGCGGTTGCGGCCCCAGAAGTCCACCTCATACGAGGCCGTCAGCGCAGCGCCGTAGACGCTGGCCTGCCCGCCCGCCACCTGTGCATGGTTCATGCGCTGGGCGCGCAGCTCGCCGCTGAGCGACGGCAGCAGCGCCGCGCCTGCCTGGCGCGTGGCCGCCTCGGCCTGGCGCACGCGGGCCATGGCGGCAGCCATGTCCAGGCTCTGGTCCTGGGCAGCCTGCACCACGCCGCCCAGCTCCGCGCTGCCAAAGGCCTGCCACCACTGGGGTGAGACGGAGGCAGGGACGGCTTCGCCCTGCTGCTTCCACGAAGCGGCCAGCGCAGGCGCTGTCCTGTCCGGCACCGTCTGCTGCACGGCGCAGCCGCCCAGGGCAAGCAGCGCGAGAGCGATGCAGCCCAGGCTCGCATTTCCCAGCGTCTTGTCGTTCATGTCTTTCATCTCACTCTCCCGCCAGCGCACGCACCGGGTCCAGCCGCGCCGCCGTCTTGGCAGGCATGTAGCCGAACACCAGGCCCGTCACCACGGCGCAGGCAAAGGCGCCCAGCATGGCGCGCACCGAAAACACCACGGGCACGCCCGCCACGATGAGCACCACGCCCACGGCCAGGCCGGCCAGCAGGCCCACCGTGCCGCCCACGAAGGTGACCAGGCTGGCCTCGGTCAGGAACTGGCGCAGGATGTCGCGCTGGCGCGCGCCCGTGGCCATGCGGATGCCGATCTCGCGCGTGCGCTCGCGCACCGTCATCAGCATCACGTTCATCACGCCGATGCCGCCCACCACCAGGGAGACGGCGGCAATCAGGCCCAGCATCACCGCCATGCTCTGGCGCGTGGCCGCCTCGGCCTGGATGCGCGCGGCCGCGTTGCCGATGCCGAAGTCCTCGCGCCCGCCGTGGCGCGCCAGCAGCAGCTTGCGCATGGCCTCCTCCGCCTCGTGCACCACGTCGGAGGACATGGCCTCGATCACCACATAGTCGGGCTGGGTCTGCGACTGGTAGACGCGCGCCCGGCCCGAGCGGTAGGGAATGAAGACCATGTCGTCATAGTTCTGCGCGCCCGAGTCCGCGCCGCGCTCGCTCATCACGCCGATGACCTCGAAGGCCGATGTTCCGATGATCAGCTGGCGCCCCAGCGGGTTGGGCGTGTCGGGGAAGAAATGCTGGTGCGCCTTGTGGCCCAGGACCACCAGGGGCGCCAGGTCGCGGTCCTCGGCCTCGGTGTAGTAGCGGCCCTGGGCCACCTTCCAGTGGTGCACCAGGGGCATCTCCTCGCTGGCCGCGAACACGTAGATCTGCTTGTCGGCCTTGCCGTAGCGCACGGTGATGGGGTCGCCGATCACGGGCATGACGCGCCGTATCTCGGGCAGTTCGCGCACGGCGGCCAGGTCTTCCTCGGTCATCTGCCCGGCCGGCCCGCCCGTGGCCGGCGGCTTGCTGCCCATGTAGAGGATGGCCGTGCCCATGGTCCCCATCTGCTCGACCACCTTGCGCCGCGCGCCCTCGCCAATGGCCAGCATCACAATCACCGAGGCCACGCCGATGACGATGCCCAGCAAGGTCAGGCTGGTGCGCACGCGGTTCATTCGCATGCCGCGCCAGGCGCTGCGCGCGGCCTCGAACAGTTCGGCCAGCCAGGGCGCACCGGCGCTGCCGCGCTGCGGCGTGAGCGGCAGGGCAGCGGCGCCCGCATTCGCCGCATTTGCCGCATTCACCGCGTTGGCTGCATCGTCGCGCCGGCTGTCGCTGGTGATGCGGCCGTCGCTGATCTCGATCACGCGGCGCGCCTGGGCGGCCACCGCGCGGTCGTGGGTGATGAGGATGATGGTGTGGCCCGCATCGGCCAGCTCGCGCAGCAGGACCATGACCTCGGCGCCGCTGTGCGAGTCCAGCGCGCCCGTGGGTTCGTCGGCCAGGATGATCTGGCCGCCGTTCATCAGCGCGCGCGCAATCGACACGCGCTGCTGCTGCCCGCCCGACAGCTGGTTGGGCCGGTTGCCCAGGCGCGAGCCCAGGCCCAGGCGCTCCAGCAGCGCACGGGCGCGCCGCACGCGCTCTTCCTTGGGCAGGCCGGCGTAGATGGCGGGCATTTCCACGTTCTCGCTGGCGCTTTCGCTGGCTATCAGGTGGTAGCCCTGGAAGACGAAGCCGAAGGCCTCGCGCCGCAGCCAGGCCAGCGCATCCGAGTCCAGCGTGGCCACGTCCTGGCCCTGGAAGTGGTAGCTGCCCTCGCTGGGCCGGTCCAGGCAGCCCAGGATGTTCATCAGCGTGGACTTGCCCGAGCCCGAGCTGCCCACCACGGCCACGAACTCGCCCGCGCGTATCTCCAGGTCGATGCCGTGCAGCACGGTGACGGCGGGCTGGCCGCTGTCGCCGCCGCCGTAGTGCTTGGTGATGCCGCGCAGCTGGATCAGCGGTGCGGCCAGCGGCGCGCCGGCCTGCATGCCCTGCGCCATCACCATTGCAGCCACCGCGGGCCACGGTCCAGAGGCGTCTCGCCGACGATGACGCGCTCGCCTTCCTGCAGGCCCTCCAGCACCTCGGCCTGGTGGCGGCTGCGCACGCCCAGGCGCACGGTGCGCTGCTCGGGCTGACCCTTGGCGTCCAGCACGCGCACGGTCTGCGTGCTGCCTGCCTTCTCGGCCGTCTCTGCCTTCTCTGCCTTTTCCGCCTTGCCAGTCGTTCCCGCCTTGTCGGCCACGGCCATCAGCGGCACGGTGAGTGCCTGCGCGGCCTGGCCGGTGACGAAGACCACCTGGGCCGTCATCTGGGGCATCAGCTCGGCGTCCTCGTTGTCCACATCGAACAGCACGGTATAGGCCACGGCCTTGGTGGCGGGCGCAGGCGCCTGGCCCGCATTGCCGCCGGCCGGCGTCTGGCTGGTAGAGGGCGAGGGCAGCACCTGGCGCACCTTGCTGGACCAGCGCCGGGGCCTGGCCTGGTCGGCGCCGCCCAGCGTGGTGAAGTACACCGGCATGTCGTCGCGCACGCGGCGCACGTCGGCCTCGGACACTTCGGTCCACACCGTCATGGCCGACAGGTCGGCAATGCGCAGGATGTTGGGCGTCTGGTAGGTGGCGTTCAGCGTCTGGCCCTCGCGCGCCTCCACCGACACCACGGTGCCCGCCATGGGCGCGTAGATGCGCGTATAGCCCAGGCGCGCCTCGTCGGCCTTGAGCGTGGCCTGGGTCTGGTCGATCTGGGCCTTCAGATGCTCCATGCGGGCACCGGCGGCGGCCAGGTTGGCTTCTGCGGTCTGCAGGTCTTCCTCGCGCGTGGCCCCGTCGCGGGCCAGCTGGCGCTGGCGCGTGAGCTGCTGCTCGGCCAGCTTGCGCAGCGCCTGCTGCTCGGCCAGCTGTGCGCGCAGGCCCGCCAGCGAGGCACGCCCCGCATCCACCGTGGCGCGCTGCACGCTGGGGTCGATCTCCACCAGCAGCGCGCCCTTCTCCACCTGGGCGCCGGGCTCCACGCGCAGCCGGGTGACCTGGCCCGACACCTGGGCGCCCACGTCCACATAGCGGCGCGGCTGCAGCGTGCCGATGGCCGTGACGGTGGACTCGATATCGGTGCGCGCCACGGTCTCGGTCTGGTAGGCCACGGCAGGCCGGCTGGACCACCAGGCGGCCGCGCCCCCGGCCGCCGCCAACAGGACCACCGCCACGGCGATGGCTTTCCAGCGTTGCTGCGTGCGCGTCATGCTTGCCTCCCGACCACACACACCCCGAACTGGAACGAAAGCAGGAAACTCATCTGAAAAACCCCGTAATGCCGAAACTGAAAACAATCCACGCCAAATCCGCCACGGCAAGCACGCCAGCCAACCAGGCCAGCCGCGCCGCCCAGCGCGCATGGGCGCTGATCAGGGCCACGGCCATCAGCGCGCCGGCGGACACAAAGCCCAGCCAGGCCACCGTGCCCACCGTGCCGCCCCAGCCCGAGACAACGGGCACAAGGGCCAGCGCCAGCAGCGCCGTGCCCAGGCCGCGCAACTGCGGGCCACGGCGGGCCGGCAGCTCGCGCGCGCCGGTCAATTGTTCGTAGTGGCGGTCCATGGCAAAGGCCAGGGCCGCCATGCCTGCAAAGGCCAGGGCCAGTGCGGCCAGGGATGCGTGCAACGTGCTCATGCCTGCACCTCCGAGGGGCCGGCCACGGCGGCCTGCCCCTTGGCCGTCCTTGCCTTGGCGGCGGCACCCGCGCCGCGCCGCGCCAGCCAGCGCCAGGCCCAGGCGGCCGCCAGCCCCGTGGCCAGGCAGAACAGCTCCACCCCGGCGCTTTCCCAGTCGCCCTCCAGCATGTGGGCCGACAGCGGCTCGCCCACGGTGATCCAGTTGAGCAGAGGCAGCAGCAGGCACAGCATGGCCAGCAGGCCCATCTGCTGGCGCCAGGCCGTGGCCGGCGCGCAGGCCAGCGCATGCACCAGCGCCAGGCCCCACAGCCCGAAGAACACGGCCAGCTCCCAGTCATCGCGGTGCGCCAGGCCCACGGGCACCAGGCGGTTGGCCCACAGGTAGCCGATGCAGCCCAGGCCCAGCCCGGCGATGGCCGCCACGTTCAGGCCCTCGATCAGCCGGTACACGCGCGCCGTGGCGCTGCCGAACTCGCCCTGGTGGCGGCTGCGGCGCTTGACCATGAAGAGGATGGCGCCCGTGGCCATCATGGCCGCGCCCGCCAGGCCGCACAGGAAGTACAGCCACTTCATGGCCAGCCCGCCGAACTTGACCATGTGCAGCCCGCCCATGACCGCCTGGGCCAGCGAGGGGGTGCCGCCGTCGGCGCCGCCGGGCAGGCGCACCTGCAGCACCTCGCCCGTGGCGGCCGAGAACATGGCCATGCCCGAATTGGGGCTCAGGCGCTGATGCGCACGGTCATCGCTGTTCCAGCCGTAGACGCCGATGCGTGCCGATGCATCGCCGGGATGGTCGATGACCACCGCGCGCACCGCCTGGCCCATCAGCTCCTGGCCGCGCCGTGCAAACGGCTCCAGATCGGGCACCGCCAGGGGCTTGCCGGACAGCGCGGGCGGCCCGGCCTCGTTCATGTCGGCGATGAAGGCCGTGCGGGCGGCCTGGTCAGTGCCATAGACCGTCCAGACGCCAACGGGCATGAAGCTCAGGCTGGAGATGGCGATGCCGGTATAGGCAATCATGAACTGGAAGGGCAGCGTGAGCACCGCCACGGCGTTGTGCGCGTCCAGCCAGCTGCGCTGGCCCTTGCGTGCGCGAAAGGTGAAGAAGTCCTTGAAGATGCGCTTGTGCGTGACCACGCCGCTGACCAGGGCCACCAGCATGGCCATGGCGGCAATGCCGATCACCCACAGCCCCACCTGCCCGGCATGCAGTTCATAGTGGAAGTCCACGAAATGGTTGCCGCCCATGGTGGCGCGCGCGGCGCCGTGGCCGTGGCCGGCCCCCATTTCCTCGCCCGTGGCCGTGTCCAGCTCGGCATCGGCGTACTGGCGGTTGGCGTCGAACCAGTAGACACGCAGGTCGCCGCCGCCCTTGTCGTCGGACGGCCAGATCTCCCACATCTGCGCGCCCTGGTGGTGCTTTTGCATGTAGGCCGCGCCCCAGGCCAGGCGCTGGCCCAGGTCCGCACCCTGCCCGGCCGGCGCGGCGGCGCGCGCTGCCGCCTCGGCCGCCTCGGCCGCCTCCTCGGCATGGTGCTCGGGCGTCATCCAGTGCGTGATGGCTTCCTGGAACACGGCCAGCGAACCGGTGAGGAACACCGCGAACAGCAGCCACGAAAACCACAGCCCGCACCAGGTATGCAGCCAGGCCTGGGCCTGACGGAAACCGCCCGTGGCAGCGCCGCTGCCGGGGACCTTGCTGATCTGCGCCTTTGCCATCTCAGCCTCCCGCGCCATTGTGCGCCAACAGCAGCGCGGCGCCGCCCATCAGCGCCGCAGGCACCAGCAACCCCAGCCAGACCCGGCCCGCCGAAACCGGCGAGAACGCCCAGATCACCGCCAGCGCGTGCAGCGCAAAGCTCCACTGCATGCCGGCGATCACGGCATCGACACGCGCGCCGGGCAGCGCAGCGGCCAGGAAGGCCGCCAGCGCACTGGCCAGCGCATAGCCGCCGAAGACGGCGGCCAGCAGGCGGGACAGGACAAGCAGGCCCGGATGGGTGGGTTTGGCGGAATGGCCGGATTGGCAGGATTGGCCGGAATGGGAGAGGGACATGTAGTGGGTTGTTCAGAAAAGCGGCAATGCAAATGCCGAAAGCAATGGCCGTGACGGCCCTCCTGATACATGACAAACGAGATTGAAAAAAAGGCCAGCCGCAATGGACAGCGGCCTGGGTGGTTGCCGGCCTACGCCCGGTGTTGCTGTGCCCGCCCGCAGGCCGGCATGGGGCTGGCGCTCACCCTGCACGCGGAGTGCGGTGAAGGAGGCGGACAAATCCATGGGGCTGGATCATAACCGCGCAAAGAAGAATCATTCTCAATAAAAGCAATGCATGCCGGGCTCTTTCAGCGGTTCCTGGGCCATCCCTGAAAGGCCGCGATCGCAAGGTGCAACGGGCCGCCAAGCGACTTTGCGCACGCCGCACGCGCTATCATCCGCACCAGCCCCCTGTTCCGGGGCCGGTGCTTCAAAACACCCATTTAGTAAGCGGTGCTGCCTCCCCGAAAGCGAGGCCTTGTCACGTCTGGATTCCGGGCTGTGGACGCTCGTCCACGCCCCTGCGATTTCGGGCGGGATGGGGCTACCCGTAAGGGCGTCCGCACATCTTGCTGTGTGTTTTGAACATCCCGTCCACCTGTTTCGTGCTTCAAAACGCGGAGTCGGTGGTTTCAGTCTCAGTAAGGAGCACGGAAACATGACTGCCGTTTCTCTGGCACTCGCCTGCGCGCCCTCTTTTGGCGCCGCCCTTTCCACACGGAGGGCCCAGGCATGAACCCCGCCCAGCCCAAATCCGCCACGGACAGCCACAGCACCCGGCAGCTGTCCAATGCCCTCACCCAGGTGGACCATCTCGTGCAGCAAGGCTGTGCAGAAATCTCCTCCATCGCCCAACTCGCCCTGGCATGGCTGGAGACGCCCAAGGGCCATCGCCACATGGACGTGGTGGCTCGCGCCCTGCAAAGCATCCGCGACAGCGCCGAGACACTGGCCGACTACGCCGGCACCGAGGCCCAGGCCATGGGCTGCGGGTTCGAAGACGCTGCCGAGATGCGCCGCGCCGAAGCGGCCGAGGCAGCCGCCAAAGCCATGGCGCAACTGCTCGAATGCCGCACCCATGAGCCGGTGCGCCCGCAGGGCTGAGGCATGGCCATGGACAAGGACACCCCCAGGACACAACCCCCCAGCCTGCACCAGTTGACCAGCGCCATCACCGAGATCCACAGCAGCGTGCAGGAAAACTGCACCGAGATCTCGGCCCTGGCGCAACTGGCCCTGGCGGCAGTGCATGCACCGCAGGAGCACCACAGCCAGCAGGCCCTGGCCCATGCGCTGCGCGCCATCCGCGACAGCGCCGACCTGCTGGCCGGCCATGTGAAGGTGGAGGCCCGGCGCGTGGTGTAGCCCCCATCCGCCGCCTACCCCGCAATGGCTCTGCAAGGGCTGCTGGCTCCGCAATGGGCGCCAGCGGCCTGCACCGCCGTCCTCGGCTGCTGCCGCGCCAACTCCACCCCATCCTCACAGGGAAAGCTTCACCACTTGTAATTCAGCACCGCCATGGCCTGGCGCGGCGTGCCGAACTGGCCCTGGCCGTCGATGTTGACGTAGTACTTCTTGTTGAAGAGGTTGTTCAGGTTCAGCTGCAGCGAAAGCCTGGGGCTGAAGGCATAGCGCGCCATGAGGCTGGCGGTGGCGAAGGATTTCTGCTCGAAGACCAGGTCATTGCCCGCCACGAAGACGCTGGCGCGGGTGCGGCTTTGCCATTGCAGGCCGCCGCCCACGGTGAGCTGATTCCATCCACCGGGCAGGCGGTAGGAAGTGAACAGCTGGGCCTGGGTCTTGGGCGCCCAGGCGTTGATGGACAGGCCCTGGGCGTCACGCGCGACGGTGTGGGCAATGCCGGCCGACAGGTTCCAGCCCGTGGCCAGCTCGCCCGAGACCTGGGCCTCGAAGCCCTTGCTGGTCACGCCCTTGGCGCCGTAGTAGGCGAAGTCGGTGGTGCCGGGCACGACCTGGCCTTCGTCCAGCTGGGCCACGTTGTCCTGCTGGATGCGGAAGACGGACAGGGAGCTGTTGAGCCTGCCGTTGAGGTGCTCGCCCTTGATGCCGATCTCGAAGCTCTTGCCCGCCACGGGGTCCAGGTAGCTGCCGCCGCGGTCGCGGTAGTTCTGGGGCTGGAAGATGTCGGTGTAGCTGGCATAGGCCGAGAAGCCTTCGCTCAGGTCCAGGACGACGCCGGCATAGGGGATGAAGACATCGTGCGAGCGGTTCTCGCTCAGGCTGCGCACCTTCCAGCTGCTCTGGCGCCCGCCCACGATGAGCTTGACCGGATCGGCCAGCGACAGGCGCAGCGCGCCGTACAGCGCGTCCTGGCGCCTGTGGTCCAGGCTGCTGGTGGTCAGCGGCCCCCAGGTGGGCTCGGCATAGGAGCCGTCCCATTGGTAGTAGTTGCCCACGTCCTGCAGGGGGCTGGTGCGCGCATGGCCGGCCTTGTGTTCGCGGGCACGGCTGCTGGTCAGGCCGACCACGGCCTCATGGCGGCGCCCGCCCAGTTCCCAGCCGCCCGTCACCTGCAGGTCGGCGCTGTTTTGCTGGAAGCTGTATTCGGAGTAGTTGGGCAGGGCTGCCATGCCCAGGCCGGTGGTGATGTCGGGCTGGCGCATGAGGTACAGCAGCTTGGCGTCGTAGGCGCTGTCGCGGTGCACGAAGTTGGCCTTGAGCTTCCAGTCGTTGCCGAAGCGGTGCTGCAGGTTGGCGAAGATGCTTTTGTTGGTGCTGTTCCAGCGCGTCCAGTTCGCAGCCGTGGTCTTGGAGGTGCTCCAGTCGGCCGGCATGCCGTTCGTGAAGACCAGCGGCAGGCCGCCCCAGGTCGAGCCGGTGGGCCGGTTGGCCTGGTAGTCGGCGCCCACGCTGAGCGTGGTGTCGGGCGTGAGGTCGGCATCGATCACGCCGTAGAAGACCTGCTTGCGCGCGTGGTAGAGGTCCACATGGGAGTCGCGCTCTTCGGCCATGCCGGCGACGCGTGCGCGGATGCGGCCGTCCTGCGTCAGCGGCATGGACAGGTCCACCGTGCCGCGATGGTGGTTCCACGAGCCCACGCTGGCCGAGGCCGAGCCCGTGAACACCTTGCTGTTGGCGTGCTTGCGCACCATGTTGATGGAGGCCGACGGATTGCCCGCGCCCGTGAGCAGGCCCGTGGCGCCGCGCACCACTTCGACGCGGTCATAGATGGTGGTGTCGTTGCCCGATTCGCCGTAGAACGACAGGCCGATGGAGGTGGGCACGCCGTCGTACTGCAGGTTGTCCACGTAGAAGCCGCGCGAGTAGAAGTCCGAGCGGTCGCTGTCCGAGCTGACGACATGGATGCCGGTGACGCTGCGCATGGCGTCGTTGAGCGATAGCAGGCCCTGGTCCTCGATCTGCTGGCGCGTGAGCACGCTGACGGACTGCGGCGTGTCGCGCAGCGACAGGCTCAGGCCCGTGGCCGCCGCCGTGGCCGGCGTGGTGTAGGAGCCCGAGCCTTCGGTGGTGGGGCTGGCCTGGGCAGAGGCCGTGACCAGCACGGTCCTGAGCGTCTGGGAGGACGGCGCGCCTGCCGCACCCGCAGCACCCGCCGCGCCGGAGGTGGCAGGCACCACGGGCATCTCGCGCAGGGTGTAGCCGCCGCCGGCCGAGCGCACGGCCGCCAGCGGCGTGCCCAGCAAGGCGCGGTCCAGCGCCTGCTCCACGGTGAAGCGCCCGCTCACGCCGCCGCTGCGCAAGCCTTCGGTGACGGCCGAGCCGAAGGTGACCAGCACGCCGGCCTCGCGCCCGAGCTGGTTGAGCACGCTTTCCAGCGGGCCGGCGGCAATGTCGTACTGGCGTTGCTGCGAAGCACCGGCAGCCGGCTGCGCCCAGGCCTGTGCCGGAGCCAGGGCGCCTGCGGCAGCCAGCCCCGCCAGCGTGCCCGCGCACAGCACCTGCAGCGCCAGCGCCACCGGACGTAACGCCGGGGCCGCCTGGGATGGGCGGACAGTGGGGGCGGCAGCCTGCCGCATGGAGTTCTGGCGCATGGTCTGAGGGCGCATGGAAAGGCCTTGTTGCAATGGTTGTAGAGAAGCGTTGGCGCACGCTGCGGTGCGCTCCTGTCTCTGTTGACAGCCATCGCCGGCAAATCAGCTCAAATTTTTTTCAAAAGAGAGGCGAAGGCCTTCATGCAGCCCGTGCCGCTCATGCCTTGCCCGCCCCGGCAGGCCGCACCATCACCCAGTAGCGCGAGAAGGAGTGGATTTCCACGGGCAGCGAGGAAGTCAGCGCGGCCAGCACGCGGTCGGTGTCGGCCAGCGGATAGGCGCCGGAGACGTGCAGGCCGGCCACGGCCGGGTCGCAGCCCAGGCGCCCGCGCCGGTAGCGGCCCAGCTCGGCCAGGAAATCCTCCAGCCGCATGCGCGAGGCCACCAGCATGCCTTCGGCCCAGGCGCTGGCCGCCGTGTCCAGCGCGCCGGAGTGCGCGGCCTGCTGGGCCGTGAACGTGCCCTGCTCTCCCGCAGCTATGCGCTGCGCGGCATGCGGGGCATGCGCGGGCCGCAGTTGCACGGCGCCTTGCAGCACGCCCACTTCGATGCCGGGCTCGCGCTCGCGCACCGTGAAGCGCGTGCCCAGGGCCTGGACGGCGCCCATGGCGGTCTGCACGATGAAGGGCCGGTGCAGGCTGTCCGGCGCGGTCTGCACGAGGATTTCGCCACGCACCAGCTCCAGCACGCGCTCGGCCGCGCCGTAGCGCAGGTTGAGGGCGCTGCCGGTGTTGAGCACCACGCTGCCGCCATCGGGCAGCGGCAGCCGGCGCTGCTCGCCTACGGCAGCCACCTGGTCGGCCGTCCAGCCGCGCCAGGCCTGCGAGCGCACGACGGCCGCGGAGCCTGCGCCCGAGACCAGCAGCACGGCCAGCGCCTGCACCGCACGACGCCTGCCGGCCGAGCCGGGTGCGGCCAATGCGGCCCGCGCCAGCGGCATGGGGATGCCGGCCATCTGGCTGCCCATGGATTCGATGCGCTGCCAGGCGGCCTCATGCTCGGGGCTGGCCGCACGCCAGCGCTGCAGGCCATCGTGCTGCCGGGCCTGGGCCTGGCCGGAGTTCAGCTGCAGCCACCATTGCACGGCCTGGCGGGCCACTTCGGCAGAAATGGGGGAAGAAGCGGAAGGGAACGCCTGCATGCCGCCTACTCCGGGAAGAAGCAGCGCATGGCCGCCTTGGCCAGATGCCGCTTGACGGTGGAGATGGAGATGCCCAGCTCGGCCGCGATCTCGCCATGGCCGAGCCCTTCGAGCTGGGCCAGCAGGAAGGCCTGCTTGGCCAGCGCGGGCAGGCGGCCCAGGCGCCGGTCTATCTCCACCAGGGTCTCCAGCACCATGAGCCGGACCTCGGGCGGCGGCGCCACGGGCTCGGGCATGGCGGCCAGGGCATCGAGATAGGCCTGCTCGATGGCGCGGCGCCGCACCTGGTTGATCAGCAGGTTGCGCGCAATGGTGGTCAGGTAGGCGCGCGGCTCCTGGAGCTGGTCCAGCCCCTTGGCGCCCAGCACCTTGAGGAAGGTGCTCTGCGCCAGATCGGCCGCGTCGAAGGCATTGCCCACCTTCTTGCGCAGCCAGCCCTGCAGCCAGCCGTGGTGGGCCAGGTACAGGGATTCGACATGGGCGGACAAGGAAGGCGATGGGCTGGACACGCGGCGACCCGAGATTGAGAATAATTCTCAATTATAGGCAACTGCGCCCCTCTTGCGGCCCAGCTCTCCCGCATGCTGCTGCAGTCCGTTCCTCCTGGCCGTGTTTCAGAACTTGCCGCGCAGGGTGAGCGTCGCGCTGCGCGGTGCGCCGTAGACATTGCCCCAGGCCGGCGCGCCTATGGTCTGGTAGTAGGTCTTGTCGAACAGGTTGGCCACGCTCAGTGCCACGGACCAGTTGCGGTCGATGCGGTAGCCCAGGCGGGCAGACCACACGGCATAGGCTGGCTGCACGTCGGTGATGGCGCCCACCGCGCGCGAGCTGGCGGTCTGGAAGTTGACGCCGCCGCCCACGTTCCAGGCGCTCCATTCGCCCGGCAGGCGGTAGTCGCTCCAGACCCGCAGCATGTGCTTGGGCGTGTAGGTGCTGGCGAACTCCACGCCGGCATTGGAGGTGTTGTCCAGGTACTTGAAATGGCTGAAGGTGTAGCCGGCAAACAGCTGCCAGCCGCGCGCCACCTCGCCGCTGATCTCGGCATCCAGCCCCTGGCTGCGGACCTTGCCCACGGAGACATAGCAGTAGGTGCTGGCCGAGCAGGGGTTGACCAGGTCCTCTTCGGCGCGGTTCTTCTGGTCGATGCGGAACAGGGCCACGGCTGCGTTCACCCTGCCGTCCAGCAATTCGCCCTTCATGCCCACTTCCAGATTGCGCCCCTTGATGGGAGCCAGCAGGTCGCCGGCCGCCGTCACGGCGTTCTGGGCCTGGAAGATGTCGGAGTAGCTGGCATAGGCCGACCACTGGTCATTGAGCGCATAGACCAGGCCGCCATAGGGCGTGATGACGCCGCTTTCCTTGTACGGGTCGTTGTAGGCCTCGCCCGTGTTGCGGTAGTTGCTGCTGCCCGTGAAGCGGGTGACGCGGGCGCCGCCGATCAGGGTCAGCGCATCGGTGAGGCTCAGCCGCGCCACGCCGTAGGCGCCGGACTGGGTCATGCGGGTGCGGCTTTCATCGCCGCGATAGCGGTTGGCCAGGAATTCCGCGCGGGATGGCTCGCGGATGGCGGCGCTCGGGTCGAACACGTTGTTGGGCAGGCCCATGCGGATCAGCGAATAGTCGCTGTCGTTGACCATGCGGCCCGTGTTGGCGCCAAAGCTCAGCGAATGCCGGCGGCCGAAGGCGTCGAATTTGCCGTCCACCGCCACGTCCAGGGTCTTGTTGTCGGTGGTGACATCGAACAGGCCGGCATACATCTCGTTGCCCGCCAGCGTGGCGGGATGGATGGCCCCCAAGGCGAAGGCGTACTTCATGTCGTGCTTTTCCCGGGTGTAGCCCGCCGTGGCCTTGACGGTCCAGTCCGCGTTGAAGCGGTGCTGCAACTCGGCAAACAGCGATGTCTGCTCGCTGTCCCAGCGGTTCCAGTCCGCGCCCAGGAAGGTGGAGCGCGGCAGCCGCAGGTCTGCCCCGTCGGCATAGCGCGGCAGGCCCTGGAAGAACGGCGTGGAGCGCAGCCGCTCGTGGGTGGCGCCCACCGTCAGCCGGGTCTGGGAGCTGAGGTCGTACTCCAGCACGCCGTAGAGCACGCCGGTGCGGCTGCTGGCCACGTCGTAGAAATAGTCGCGGCTGTTGAGGCTGGCGACCACGCGCCCGCGCAGCGTGCCGGCCTCGTTGAGCGGGCCCGTGGCATCGATCTCGCTGCGCAGGTTGTTCCAGGAACCCACACCGGCCGAGACCTCCAGCTGGCGCTCTGCCAGGGGGCGCTTGCGCACCATGTTGATGGCGGCGCTGGGCGAGCCCGCCCCCTGCAGCAGCCCCGTGGCACCGCGCACCACTTCCACGCGGTCCAGCGTGGCGGCGTTGCTGGTGAAGTTGTCGGCCTGCGGGTAGTAGAAGGCGCGGTTCACACCATCGAACTGGTAGGTATCGACGCGGAAGCCGCGCGAGTAGACATAGCGCCCGCCCATGGGGCTGTCGTACATGGTGATGCCCGTGGTGCTGGCCAGCACGTCGTCCACGGTGTGGAGGTTCTGGTCGTCCATGCGCTGGCGCGTGATCACGCTGATGGACTGGGGGATGTCCTTGATCGCCTGCTCGCCCTTGCCCACCGTGACCGCGCGGGCCGCGTAGCTGCCCGTGCCTTCGCTAGTGGCGCTGCGCTCGGCGCGGGCCGTCACCTGCACTTCGTTCAGGACCGTGGTGGAACCGGCACCAGCGCCGGCCGGTGCGGCCTGCCTGCGCAGCGTGTAGCTGCCATCGCTGCGCGCCACCATGTCCAGCCCGCTGCCGGCCAGCAGGCGCTGCAGCGCCTGCTGCGGCGCGTAGTGGCCGGACAGGGCCGGGCTGGTGAGCCCTTCGGTCAGCGCAGGATCGAAGGACAGCGAAATGCCCGCCGCCGTGGCCACGCCAGCCAGCGTGCGGCCCAGCGGCCCGGGCGCAATCTGGTAGGTCTGGGCTGCGGGAGCGGGCGTGGGAGCAGGTGCCGGTTCGGCCGCCTGCCCGGCGCCTGCGGCCAATGCCATGCCCAGCAGGGCCAGGCGGGCGGCATGCGCCAGGGGATGGAAGACGGGATGCGGCATGGGTACGGCAGGCATGGAAATCGGTCCTTGGAGGCGGTGAAGAAAAAAGCTCTTTCCCCGTTGCCAGCCGAGATCCGAAAAAGTGTCACCCTGCCTCGATTTTTCTAGTTCCTGGCGACCACGGTGATCCAGTAGCCGCGCATGCGCGTCTGCACGTCGACGGGATAGGTGGAGGCCAGCATGGTCAGCGTCCGGTCCGTATCGCCCAGCGGAAAGGAGCCGGACACGCGCAGCGCGCGCACCTCGGGCGCGCACTGCAGCAGGCCGGGCCGGTAGCGCGACAGTTCTGCGCAGAACGCGGCCAGCGGCATGGCGTCGGCCATCAGCATGCCGTGGGTCCAGGCCGTGGCCTCGGGCTGCAGGGGCTGGGGCGCGGTCACCTCCCCCGCTCGCAATACCGTTTGCTGACCGGCTTGAACGACCAGCGCCGGGCTGGCGGCGCCGCGCAGCGTGACCTCCACGGCGCCCTCGGTCACGGCCAGGCGCACGGGGCCGCCGTCCGCCCTGCCCCCCTCTTGCCGCACGGTGAAGCGGGTGCCCAGGGCGCGCAGCCGGCCATGGGCGGTGTCCACGACAAAGGGACGGTGCGGCGTGGCGGTATCGGCCGCCGTTTCTATGGAAATCGCGCCCTGGCGCAGGGTGAGCAGGCGCAGTGCGCCATCAAACCGGATGTCCACCGCGCTGGCCGTGTCCAGCAGGAGGCGGCTGCCATCGGCCAGATGCTCGGTGCGGCGCTCGCCGGTGGCGGTGCGCAGGTCGGCGCCCCAGCCGCGCTGGTCCGCCGCATACCAGGCTTGCCAGGCCAGCCAGCCTGCAGGCGCCACGGCCAGCAGCGCGGCCAGCCGGGCCACGGTGGCGCGGCGCTGGGCGCGGTGGCTTCGGGGCCGGTCCAGCGCCGGCATGGCCAGCGCTGCAGGCAGGCCGCCCAACTTGCCCAGCAGCCGCTCGGCGCGTTCCCAGGCCAGGGCATGCTGTGGGTCGGCCTGGCGCCAGCGCTCGCAGGCGGCGCGGTCGGCGTCGGTGGCGCCGCTGTCGTGCAGGCGCATCAGCCATTCGGCGGCCTCGTCGAGCACGCGCGCTTGCAGGGGCGTCTCCATCACGCCATTGCCACCAGGCATTGGCGAAACGCCTGGGCCATGTAGCGCTTGACGCTGGTGAGCGAGATCTCCAGCTGCTGCGCGATGTCCTCGTACTTCACGCCGTCCAGCTGGGACAGCAAAAACGTGCGCCGCACGATGGGCGGCAGCGCGTCCAGCATGGCGTCTATCTCGTGCAGGGTCTCCAGTACCAGGGCGCGTTGCTCGGGCGACGGCGCCACGGGCTCGGGCAAGGCGGCCAGGGCTTCGAGGTAGGCGCGCTCCAGCGCCTGGCGCTTGTACCAGTTGACGAGCACGCCCTTGGCCACCGTGGTCAGGTAGGCACGCGGCTCCTGCACACCGTCCAAGTCGCGCACGCCAAGGATGCGCACAAAGGTGTCCTGCGCCAGGTCGGCCGCATCCGCCCCGTTGCCCAACCTGCGGCGCAGCCAGCCCTGCAGCCAGCCATGGTGGGCGGCGTACAGGGAGGCGGCTTCTCGGTGCTGGGGGGTGGAGGCTGGGGCGGATGGCATGGTAGGACCCGATGGCTTGAAGGCGGGAGTCACCATCAAACAAGAATCATTCTCAAATCATTGTAACCAGCGGAATCACTTGCCTAAGAGTGCCATCAGGCGGACCATCCAAAGGCGAACAGTGGGAGCAAGTGCGACCAGAGTGGCTGACATCCAGCTGCTGCGCCGGATCGGTATCATTTAGAAACAATCAATCATCAGCTCAGCATCCATCAGGAGAGCGAACCATGTTCGAAACGCGGGTAGCAGGCACGGCAGGACAACAGGCGCTGTGGAGCACGCTGGACAAGGCCATGGCGCTGGCGGAATTCACGCCCGAAGGCCGGCTGATGCGCGCCAATGCCAACTACGAGGCCATCCTCGGCTATCCGGCCACGGGCGCTGAAGGTCTGCTTCACAGCGATCTGTGCACGCAGGCCCAGGCCGACCCGGCCGCCTACGGTCAGTGGCGCCAGCGCTGGGGCGCGGGCGAGACGGTTTCGCGCGTGGGAGAGCACCGGCGCCGCGACGGAAGCACCTGCTGGCTGGAGGCCACCTATGCGCCCGTGCTCGATGCGGCCGGCGCCCTCAGCCATGTGCTGTGCATTGCCACCGATGTCTCGGCCCGCATGCTGGCCGACCGCCGGCGGCAGGAGCACATGCGGCGCCTGTCCCTGGTGGCCGATGCCACCGATGCTGCCGTGGTGATCGCCGATGGCAACTGGACCATCAGCTATGTGAATGCGGGCTTCAGCCGCATGTTCGGCTGGACCAGCGAGGAAGTGGTGGGCCGTGCGCCCATCGCCCTGCTGGTGCCCCATGCCTCGCCCGAGTTCACGGCCGCCTACCGTGCCGAGCTGGACGCGGGCAAGCCCGTGTACCGCGAGGAGATCCTGGTGGGCAAGGACGGCGAGCGCTACTGGGTCAGCGCCCAGGCCAATCCCGTGATGGGGCCGGACGGGCGGCTGCAGACCACGGTGACGGTGATCACCGACATTACCGAAGCCAAGATGCATGAGGTGCTGCAGCGGCGCGCCCTGGAGGCCATGGCCCGCGACCAGCCGCTGACCGAGGTGCTGGACCTGGTGTGCCGCGAGGTCGAGCGCATTGCGCCCGATATCGCGGTCTCGGTGCTGGAAGTCGATGACCAGAACCGCCTGCATCCGCTGGCCGCGCCCAGCCTGCCGGCCTCCTATTCGGCGGCGCTGGACGGCGTGCCCATCGGCCCCAATGTCGGCTCCTGCGGCGCGGCGGCCTTTCACAACCGGCCCGTGCTGGTGGGCGACATCGCCACCGACCCGCTGTGGGCCGACTACAAGCACCTCATCCTGCCGCTGGGGTATACGGCCTGCTGGTCCACGCCCATCTGCGGGCTGCAGGGCGGCGTGGCCGGCACCTTTGCCTTCTACTACCGCCATTTCAACCGGCCCGGCCCCGATCCCTTCCACCAGCGGCTGGTGGAGGCCTGCACCGACCTGTGCGCGCTGGCGCTGGAGCGCGAGCAGGCACGCCGCCGCATCCGGCAGCTGGCCTTCTACGACGGGCTGACCACCCTGCCCAACCGCAGCCTGCTGCTGGCCCAGGCCGAGCAGGCGCTGTCCGTGGCTTCGCACGAGGGCCACGAGCTGGCCGTGGTCTTCATCGACCTGGACCGTTTCAAGCAGGTCAACGATTCGCTGGGCCACCCGGCCGGCGACCGGCTGCTGTGCAGCGTGGCCCAGCGCATTCAGGCGGAGCTGCGCACGGGCGACATTGCCGGACGGCTGTCGGGCGACGAGTTCGTCATCGTGCTGCCACACTGCGGCGGTGCGCAGGCGGCCGAGGTGATAGAGCGGCTGCAGTCGGCACTTGGCGAGCCCTGCATGATCGACGACGTATCCCTGGCCAGCACGGCCAGTTGCGGCATTGCCGTGTTTCCCGCCGACGGGCGCGACATGGAGACCCTGCTGCACCGCGCCGACATGGCCATGTACCAGGCCAAATCCGGCGGACGCGGGCTCTACAGCTTCTTCAGCCCCGAGATGAACCGCCTGGCGCAGGAGCGGCTGGTGCTGGAGACGGCGCTGCGCGACGCCCTGCGCAGCGGCGGCCTGCGCCTGCACTACCAGCCCCAGCTCGACCTGAAGGACGGGCGCCTCTACGGCGTGGAGGCCCTGGCGCGCTGGAGCCATGCGGAATTCGGCGAGATCTCGCCCGCACGCTTCATTCCGCTGGCCGAGGAATGCGGCCTGATCGGCGAGCTGGGCACCTGGGCACTGCGCGAGGCCTGCCGCCAGCTGGGCGAGTGGCGCAGCCGGGGCATCGACGTGCCGGCCATGTCGGTCAACCTCTCGCCCACCAGCTTTCACAACCTGGACCTGCCGCGCATGATTGCCGACACGCTGGAGCACAACGCGCTCAAGCCGCAGGACCTCACGCTGGAGATCACCGAAAGCCTGCTGCTGGACACCAACCCGGGCACCATGCGCACGCTGCAGGCCGTGCATTCCCAGGGCGTGCGCCTGTCCATGGACGACTTCGGCACGGGCTACTCCAGCCTCAGCTACCTGCGGCGCCTGCCGGTCAGCGAACTCAAGCTGGACCGCAGCTTCGTCGCCGACCTGGAGCACGACGAGGCCGCGCAGGCGCTGAGCAACGCCATCCTGGGCATAGGCCGCAGCCTGCACCTGACCGTGGTGGCAGAGGGCGTGGAGACGGCAGCGCAGAACACCATCCTGCGCGAACAGGGCTATCCGGTGGCACAGGGCTATCTGTTTTCTCGCCCGCTGCCGGCCGCTGATCTGGAACGGTGGCTGCAGGCATCGAGCGCGCAGGCTGGCCTGGCGACGGACGTGTGAGCGGACGTGTGAGCGGACGTGTGAGCGGACATGTGAACGGGCATGTGAGCGGACCAAGCCATGCGCGCGGAGACCTTGGCCGGCAAAAGTAACAATCCGCAATAAATATTCGGACTGGACCTATTTTTCCCTAAGCCTCGCCGGCAAGTGACCGATATCTGCGGCATGGCGGCGGCTGAGTGTCGGCCCCGCTGATCGCCACAGATCGCCACCGTTTCCGCCGACTCCCAGCCCCAGCCGCTCATCCGCTTCCGCTCTTCGCCATACGGCACTCCCCCACCATGATGTTTTTCCGCAATCTGAAGCTGGCCCCCAAGCTGCTGGCCTCCTTCATCGCCCTGCTGCTGCTGACCGCAGGCCTGGGCCTGTTCTCCGTGGTCCAGCTGGACCGCGTCAACCAGACCGCCACCGACCTGGCCCACCACTGGATGCCTGCCGAGCGCGTGCTCCTGGAGATGCGCTACCAGCTGCAGCGCTACCGCTCGCAGACCATGCAGCATGTGCTGGCCACCTCCATGGAAGAGATGGCCGTCTACGACAAGAACATGCCCGCGCTGTGGTCCGAGCTGCTGAAGAACCATCAGGCCTTCGAGCGCTATGCCAATACGGCTCGCGAGCGCGAGCTGATGGCCGGCATCAAGGACGACCTGGGCCAGTACGCGCAGCACACGGCAAAGATCGTGGACCTGTCCCACGCCCTGCGCACCGACGAGGCCTCCGAGCTGCTGCGCGGCGATTCGGTCAAGACCAGCCGCGCCATCAACAGCAAGCTCGATGAACTGATCAAGCTCAACGCCCAGGGCATCGAAGATGCCAACCAGGCCGGTGACGACATCTTCACGGCTGCGCGCTGGTGGGTGATCGCCCTGCTGGTGGGCGCCGTGGTCTTCGGCCTGGCCATGGCCCTGCTGATCGCCCGCAGCGTGGCGCGCCCCCTGCAGCAGGCCGTGAGCCTGGCGCAGGCCGTGGCCGCAGGCGACCTGGGCAGCCGCATCGAGGTGCATGGCAAGGACGAGACCGGCCAGCTGCTGCTGGCCCTGCAGCACATGAACGAAAGCCTGCAACGCATCGTGGGCCAGGTGCGCCAGGGCACGGACTCCATCGCCACGGCCAGCGGCCAGATCGCATCGGGCAACCAGGACCTGTCGGCCCGCACCGAGGAGCAGGCCAGCTCGCTGGAGCAGACCGCCGCCTCCATGGAGGAGCTGACCTCCACCGTCAAGCAAAACGGCGCCAACGCCCAGCAGGCCAACCAGCTGGCCGCCGCCGCGTCCCAGGTCGCCGTGCGCGGCGGAACGGCCGTGGCCCAGGTGGTGCAGACCATGTCCGCCATCAACGATGCCTCGCGCAAGATCGTGGACATCATCGGCGTCATCGACTCCATCGCCTTCCAGACCAACATCCTGGCGCTGAATGCCGCCGTGGAAGCGGCCCGCGCCGGCGACCAGGGCCGGGGCTTTGCCGTCGTCGCCTCGGAAGTGCGCACCCTGGCCCAGCGCTCGGCCGCCGCCGCCAAGGAGATCAAGCAGCTCATCGACGACTCGGTGGGCAAGGTCGAGGAAGGCA
The DNA here is from genome assembly GCF_055797465.1 of Delftia sp. PX-1. Lineage (NCBI taxonomy): Bacteria > Pseudomonadati > Pseudomonadota > Betaproteobacteria > Burkholderiales > Comamonadaceae > Delftia > Delftia sp. PX-1. The sequence goes on along the minus strand of NZ_CP184763.1, from coordinate 3,310,594 downwards.
GCGCCCAGGTCGATTCGGCCGGCAAGACCATGGAGGAGATCGTGGCCAGCGTGCGCCGCGTGACCGACATCATGGGCGAGATCTCGGCCGCCAGCCATGAGCAGACGGCCGGTATCGAGCAGGTCAACCAGGCCGTCACGCAGATGGACCAGATGACCCAGCAGAACGCGGCCCTGGTCGAGGAATCGGCGGCGGCCACCGGCGCCCTGCAGGCCCAGGCCAAGGCGCTGGCCGAGGTGGTGAGCGTGTTCAAGCTCTCGCCGTCCACCGGCATGCTGGGCAGCAGCCGCGGTGTCAGCCACGCCGCCGCCGTGGCAGCGCCCCGCCAAACACCGGCGGCGCCCCGTCCGCATCTGGCGCCTGCCGCTCCCAAAGGCGCTGTGCCCGCACGCGCATCGGCCGCCCTGCCTTCTGCAACTGGTGCGGCCGGTGCACCCCCTGCTCCGGCAGGCGCCGCGCGCCCGGCCCAGCCGGCGCAGCCGGCCCGGCCTGCCGTGACCGCACCTGCCAGGGCCAAGGCCAAGGCGGCCAGCACGGCCTCCGACGACGATTGGGAAACCTTCTGAACCAGGTTTTCGCCCGCCCCGCCCGGGGGCGGACACACCGGCCAAGGCCCGACCAGCTCCTGCTGGCCGGGCCTTTTTTCCGGGCGCCTCGCAGGCGGATCACGCCCCTGCCATGGCCAAGCCCTTCAAATCTGCCATGATCGACCGCTGCAAGCCCTTGTTTTGAAAGCCCTCGCCAGTCTGCGGCCCTCCCGCAGCCCCGTGCGACAGGCGCTTGGCCCGGCACGGTGCCCCAGCATGAGAAAATCGGCGATTCAGCCAAGAACACATTCATCAGAAGACGGAACACATCATGGAAGCAGAACGCATCAACCTCATCGGCAACACCCTCGAAGATCTGTCGCAGCGGACGGCAGATCTACGGAGGTATCTTTGACTACGATGCAAAGTACGAACGACTGCGCACGGTAAATGCCTCGCTGGAAGATCCCAGCGTCTGGAACGACCCCAAGAAGGCCCAGGAACTGGGCAAGGAAAAGAAGCTGCTCGACGGCGTCGTGCTGACGCTGCAAAAGCTCACCACCGAGCTGGCCGACAACGCCGAGCTGTTCGAGATGAGCAAGGAAGAAGGCGATGAGACCGGCCTGCTCACCATCGAGGGCGAGACCGCCAAGCTGCAGCCCCTGATCGAGGAACTGGAGTTCCGCCGCATGTTCGGCAAGGAAGCCGATCCGCTGAACTGCTTCGTGGACATCCAGGCCGGCGCCGGCGGCACCGAAGCCTGCGACTGGGCCGGCATGCTGCTGCGCCAGTACCTGAAGTACGCCGAGCGCAAGGGCTTCAAGGCCACGGTCGAGGAAGAGACGCCGGGCGACATCGCCGGCATCAAGAGCGCGACCATCCACATCGAGGGCGAGTACGCCTACGGCCTGCTGCGCACAGAAACCGGCGTGCACCGCCTGGTGCGCAAGTCGCCCTTCGACAGTTCGGGCGGCCGCCACACCAGCTTTGCCTCGCTGTTCGTCTATCCCGAGATCGACGACTCGATCCAGATCGAGATCAACCCCTCGGACGTGCGCACCGACACCTACCGCGCATCGGGCGCCGGCGGCCAGCACATCAACAAGACCGACTCGGCCGTGCGCCTGACGCACATCCCGACCGGCATCGTCGTGCAATGCCAGGATGGCCGCAGCCAGCACAGCAACCGCGACGTCGCATGGCAGCGCCTGCGCTCCAAGCTCTACGAGCACGAGATGCAAAAGCGCATGGTGGAGCAGCAAAAGCTGGAGGACACCAAGACCGATGTGGGCTGGGGCCACCAGATCCGCTCGTACGTGCTGGACAACAGCCGCATCAAGGATTTGCGCACCAACGTCGAAATCTCGGCCACCCAGAAGGTGCTGGACGGCGACCTCGACGCTTTCATCGAAGCCTCGCTCAAGCAAGGCCTCTGAGTTTCAAGCCCCTGGGCGGCACCGGCCGCACAGGGGCTTGGACTCTGTCCCCTGATATTGGCATAGGAAGGAATCTGTATGCTGCAACTGCGTGACGGGCAGGCCCCTGCCACCGCCATCCACCGCGCCGACTACCAGGCTCCTGCCTGGTGGATCGACACCGTGGACCTGACCTTCGATCTCGATCCGGCCAAGACCCGCGTGCTCAACAAGATGCGCGTGCGCCGCAACACCGAGGTGCCGGCCCAGCCGCTGCGCCTGGACGGCGATGAACTGAACCTTGCGCGCGTGCTGGTCAACGGCGGCGGCACCTCGTTCAAGATGGACGGCGACCAGCTCGTGCTGGAGAACCTGCCCGAGGGCGGCGACCCCGTCGATCTGGAAATCTTCACCACCTGCGCGCCCGCCAAGAACACCAAGCTCATGGGCCTGTATGTGAGCCAGGGCACGTTCTTCACCCAGTGCGAGGCCGAGGGTTTCCGCCGCATCACCTATTTCCTGGACCGTCCCGACGTGATGGCCATGTATACCGTGACGCTGCGCGCCGACAAGACCGCGTACCCGGTGCTGCTGTCCAACGGCAACCTGGTCGAGCAAGGCGCGCTGGAAGACGGCCGCCACTTCGCCAAGTGGGCCGATCCGCACCGCAAGCCCAGCTACCTGTTCGCCCTGGTCGCCGGCAACCTGGTTGCGCGCGAGCAAAAGATCAAGAGCCGCGCAGGCCGCGACCACCTGCTGCAGGTCTTCGTGCGCCCCGGCGACCTGGAGAAGACCGAGCACGCCATGAACTCCCTCATGGCCAGCGTGGCCTGGGACGAGGCCCGCTTCGGCCTGTCCCTGGACCTGGACCGCTTCATGATCGTCGCCACCAGCGACTTCAACATGGGCGCCATGGAGAACAAGGGCCTGAACGTCTTCAATACCAAGTACGTCCTGGCCAGCCAGTCCACGGCCACCGACACCGACTACGCCAACATCGAGTCCGTCGTCGGCCACGAGTACTTCCACAACTGGACCGGCAACCGCGTCACCTGCCGCGACTGGTTCCAGCTGTCGCTCAAGGAAGGCCTGACCGTCTTCCGCGACCAGGAATTCAGCATGGACATGGCGGGCAGCCCCTCGGCGCGCGCCGTCAAGCGCATCGAGGACGTGCGCGTGCTGCGCACCGCCCAGTTCCCCGAGGATGCAGGCCCCATGGCCCACCCGGTGCGGCCCGACAGCTACATCGAGATCAACAACTTCTACACCGTCACCATCTACGAAAAAGGTGCCGAGGTCGTGCGCATGCAGCACAACCTGGTGGGCCGCGAAGGCTTCGCCAAGGGCATGAAGCTGTATTTCGAGCGCCATGACGGCCACGCAGTGACCTGCGACGACTTCGCCCAGGCCATGGCCGACGCCAACCCCGACAGCGAGCTGGCCCGGCGCCTGGACCAGTTCAAGCGCTGGTACAGCCAGGCCGGCACGCCACAGCTGCGCGCCGAAGGCAGCTATGACGCGGCCGCCCGCACCTACACGCTGACCCTGAGCCAAAGCTGCGCGCCCACGCCCGGCCAGGCAGAGAAGCTGCCCTTCGTCATCCCCGTGCAGATGGGCCTGCTGGGCCAGGACGGCCGCGCGCTGACCCTGCGCCTGCAGGGCGAAGATGCGCAGGCAGCCGGCGACAGCCGCCTGTTGGTGCTGTCTGAACCCAGCCACAGCTTCGTCTTCACCGACGTGGACCAGGAGCCCGTGCCCTCGCTGCTGCGCGGCTTCAGCGCCCCCGTGGTGCTGCAGCACAGCGACAGCGATGCCGCCTTGCTGACCCTGCTGGCCCATGACAGCGATGCCTTCAACCGCTGGGAAGCCGGCCAGCGCCTGGGCCTGCGCATCGCGCTGCAGGCCATTGGCGACACCTCCATCACGGCAGACGCCAGCGGCCAGATCGCCGCTGCCCTGTTGCCCTCCTCCTTCGTCGAGGCCATGCGCGGCGTGCTGCGCCATCCGCAGCTGGATGCAGCCTTCAAGGAACTGATGCTGACCCTGCCCGGCGAAAGCTACATTGCCGAGCAACTGGCCGTGGTCGATCCTCAGCGCGTGCACGCCGTGCGCGAAGCCATGCGCCAGCAACTGGCCACCGAGCTGCAGGCCGACTGGCAGCAGGCATGGCAGGAGCACAGCGACACCGGCGCCTACCGCCCCGACCCCGTCAGCTCCGGCCGCCGCGCCCTGTCCGGCATGGCACTGTCCATGCTGTGCCTGGCCGCGCGCGCCTCGGGCGACACGGTCTGGCCCGGCAAGGCGCTGCAGCGCTTCAAGGACGCAGGCAACATGACCGACCGCATGAGCGCCCTGACGGCACTGGTGCAAAGCGGCCACCCGCTGGCCGCCCAGGCCCTGGCACGTTTCCACAAGCTGTTCCAGCACGATGCACTGGTCCTGGACAAGTGGTTCGCGCTGCAGGGCGGCGCCTGCGACCGTGGCGGCAACGTGCTGCCGGCCGTCAAGCAGCTGATGAAGCACCCCGACTTCCAGATCAAGAACCCCAACCGCGCGCGCAGCCTGATCTTCAGCTACTGCAGCGCCAATCCCGGCGCCTTCCACCGCGCCGACGCGGCGGGCTACGTGTTCTGGAGCGAGCGCGTCATCGAGCTGGACGCCATCAACCCCCAGGTCGCCGCCCGCCTGGCGCGTGCCCTGGACCGCTGGAGCAAGCTGGCCGAGCCCTACCGCACCGCTGCACGTGAAGCCATCGCCCGCGTGGCGGCCCGCGCCGAACTCAGCAACGACGTGCGTGAAGTCGTCACCCGCGCCCTCGCGGATTGACGAGCCACCCCCTGAGTCGCTTCGCGCCTTCCCCCTTGCAGGGGGACGACACCCTCGGTGCGAGGCGGCTCTTCCTCGGTGTCCCTGGCTTGAGCAGCGCCGGTTTTATGCTGCAAGCCAGGAATCACTGAAATGCTGTTCATCAGCAGATGCATACGCCATGCCGCATCTGCTCCCGGATTTTTAGGAGTTGAACCCATGAAGAAAAACGTCAGCCTGACCCGCTACCTGGTCGAGCAGCAACGCGTGGACGGCCTCATCCCCGGCCAACTGCGCCTGCTGCTGGAAGTCGTGGCACGCGCCTGCAAGCGCATCAGCCAATCCGTCAACAAGGGCGCCATCGGCGACGTGCTGGGCACGGCCGGCAGCGAGAACGTGCAGGGCGAAGTCCAGAAGAAGCTGGACATCATCGCCAACGAGGTGCTGATCGAGGCCAACGAATGGGGCGGCCACCTGGCGGCCATGGCCTCCGAGGAAATGGAAGGCATCTACCTGGTGCCCAACCGCTACCCGCACGGCGAGTACCTGCTGATGTTCGACCCGCTGGACGGCTCGTCCAACATCGACGTCAACGTCTCCATCGGCACCATCTTCAGCGTGCTCAAGAAGCCCGAAGGCCACCCCGGCGTGACCGAGGAAGACTTCATGCAGCCCGGCACCCAGCAGGTCGCGGCCGGCTACTGCATCTACGGCCCGCAGACCACCCTGGTGCTGACCGTGGGCGACGGCGTCTCCATGTTCACGCTGGACCGCGAGCAAGGCTCCTTCGTGCTGGTGCAGGAAAACATCCGCATCCCAGAGGACACCAAGGAATTCGCCATCAACATGTCCAACATGCGCCACTGGGACACCCCCGTCAAGCGCTACGTGGACGAATGCCTGGCCGGCGTGGAAGGCCCGCGCGGCAAGGACTTCAACATGCGCTGGATCGCCTCCATGGTGGCCGACGTGCACCGCATCATGACCCGCGGCGGCATCTTCATGTACCCCTGGGACCGCCGCGAGCCCAACAAGCCCGGCAAGCTGCGCCTGATGTATGAAGCCAACCCCATGGCCTGGCTGGTCGAACAGGCCGGCGGCGCCGCCACCAACGGCAAGCAGCGCATCCTCGACATCCAGCCCACGCAGCTGCACGAACGTGTGAGCGTCATCCTCGGCTCGAAGAACGAAGTCGAAAAAGTGACGCAATACCATTCCGAGGCATGAATTTGCCGTTATAATTTTTGTCTGTCGCCGGTGTAGCTCAGTTGGTAGAGCAGCTCATTCGTAATGAGAAGGTCGAGGGTTCGATTCCTTTCTCCGGCACCAAACAGGAAGCCCCTGGTTCGCAAGAGCCAGGGGCTTTTTTCATGCTGCCGCGGGCATACCCCCCTGCGTCCTGCCGGTAGGAGCGCTGCCAGCCCTCTGTCGCGCAACGGCTCGCAGGCAGGGCCGGCCTCTGCCATTGCTTCGGGTCGCAGCCGGGACCCGTCATTTGCCGCCTGCGCCGCCTGCAGCCCGTTCGGGCGAAATACACGCAGCGGTCCTGCTTCCAACCTCCATCACACGTGACCTGCCGGCGCCGGACGGAAAAAGGGCTGCGGGCCCGTGCACGCGCAGGAACGCTCGGCAGCCGATATGAACTTGATGCCGGCAACGGAGCGTCCCATACAAATACCTATTTCCAGTGATATACCACTTTCCGTGCGTCTCCTATGATCGCGGCTTCCTCTCATTTCAGCGATATTCATTGGAGCAAATGGTATTAATGAAAATGAAAAATCATTTCAACAAGAATCTCATTTGCGAGAATAGTCGATAAACGTTTTCAGGAAAAGCTATTGAAAACACCTTCTTGAGACAAATAAATAGCCAACAACCATCGCCAATGGCTATTGACACTCCCCACTCCCCTGACAGGACGCTACGACACGTATTTCCCAGGGGAGACGGATGCGTTCGCATTGCGAAGTAGCGAATGGTGCCGTCAGTAATTTTTCTTGAAATTTCTTAACAATTCGTAGATATTCGCCCTGTCCGATTGACCCGTCTTTCGTTTTCCCGCTTTCCCACCCAAGCCATGCCATTTTCCGGCCATACCCCACCGCCCGACGTACATGCACAACCGTTTTGCATTACAAGGCAAGACAGGGAAAATCTGCATGGACACAGGGCATGCGCCATATGGCTCACCGGTCTTTCCGGATCTGGCAAATCGACAATCGCGAATGCGCTGCAGGCCCGCCTGCATGCCGCCGGCAGACGCACCTATGTGCTTGATGGCGACAACATCCGCCAGGGCCTGAACCGCGATCTGGGCTTCTCCAACGAAGACCGTGCAGAGAACATCCGCAGGGTTTCAGAGGTCGCACGGCTGTTCGTGGATGCGGGAACCATCGTGATCGCCGCCTTCATCTCCCCTTTCCGGGCCGAGCGCGATGCTGCACGGGCCTTGTTCGACAAGGGCGACTTCTTCGAGATCTTCGTGGATGTCCCCCTGTCCGTCGCCGAGCAGCGCGACCCCAAGGGCCTGTACAGGAAAGCGCGCCGCGGCGAGCTGCGCCAGTTCACCGGCATCGACTCTCCTTACGAGGCCCCCCCGGCTCCGGACCTGGCCTTGGCCACGCACCAGCTCAGCATCGCTGCCTGCGTCTCGCGCATACAGGCGCTGCTGCAGATGGAGCAGGCGGCCGAACCAGGCCCGGCAGCATGTGGCGTGGTGCCGCTGGTGAACTCACCCCTGCCGCTGGCCAAGGCACTGCAATGAATGCCAGGGCCATTCCGTCTTGCACACCTGCCGACGCATGCGCCGACGCACCCTTGTTTGCCCGGCTGGAGGCCGAGGTACGGCTGCAGGGACTGCGGGACGAGGTCGATGCGCTGCTGTCCTCACACTGGTGTGACCATGTGAACCACCGCGGCTACGAAGGTGCATGGCGCGTGGTGCCGCTGCGCTGCCAGCGCCAGCATGTGGCGGCCCACCCCCTTCTTCAGAGCTTCTCCATCGAGGCGCCTGACGAAGAATGGGACGATCTGCCCTCGCTGCAGCACAGCCCGGCGATGCGCGAGGTGCTGGACCAGTTGCAATGCCCGCTGCGCTCCGTGCGCCTGATGCAGCTGAAGGCCTGCTCATCCATCAAGCCGCATCGCGACCATGGCTTGAGCCTGGAGCATGGCCAGGCGCGACTGCACGTGCCCGTCTACACACACCCCGATGTGCGATTCATCGTGGAAGGCCTGGAGATCCCCATGGCCCCAGGAGAGCTCTGGTACTTCAATGCCGACGCCACGCATGAAGTGCTGAACCAGAGCACGCAGGACCGCACCCATCTGGTCATCGACTGCATTGCCAACGCCTGGCTGGCCGACCGCATCGGCAAGGGGCAGGCCCATGCATGAGCTGCAGGCAGCCTTTGCAGAACTGATTGCAAGCCCCCAGCAACAGGCCTTGCTCCAGCAGGCCAGGAGCGTGGAGTCGCTGCTCACCCAGTTGCGCCGGCTGTGGTGTCTTCCCGCCTGGAACGATGCCCAGCTCATGCAGGCGCTGGAGCAGGTGAACCAGGCGGCCGCCGTGCCGGCCGCCGCATTGGTGGCCGGCGGCTGGCTGCCCCACAGGTACGAGGCACGCACGCGCAGCATCCAGTGGTGCCTGCCGGACGGGCCCGCCACCGAACCCTTCCACGACGAATACATCGGCCGCTGCCTCCAGCGCCAGCCGCTGAACCAGTTTCTGCGACCGCGCACGCCGCTGGCCACCCTGGCACGGTTGGGCACAGACCTGGGACCGAAACGCCCGGTGCGCCGGCCCGCTGGTTTCATCTTCCATCTCTCGCGCTGTGGCTCTACCCTGGTCTCGGGCTGCCTGTCGGAACTGGACAGCACGATGGTGCTGTCGGAGCCGCCGGTGCTCACCGAGCTTCTGCTGGACCCCACGCTCCGCGCCGAGGAAAAGCGCCAGGCCATCAGCGGCCTGCTGGCCGTGATCGGCACCGCCGTACGCGGTCGCCAGGACCTGGTCATCAAGTGGAATGCATGGGACCTCCTGCAATGGGAGCTGCTGCGCGACCTGTACCCGCAGGTCCCCTGCCTGCTGCTGGTGCGCGATCCCGTCGAGATCCTGGCCTCCCACCACCGGCAATGCGGCCGGCACATGTCGGGCGATCCGTCGCTGGCGCGGCTGGCCCCGGTCTTCGATCTCCAGTCGGACCGACAGCCGTTCGTCTCCGTGCTGGACCACCGCATCCGGGTGCTGCAGACATTGATGCAGCGCATGCGCGAGCTGCACGACGGGCATGGCCTGCCCGTGCTGGACTACGGCCGTCTCGGACCCGAGACCCTGGAACGGATCGCCCACGGCTTCGGACTCGCCAACAGCAACGCCGCCCTTGCCCGCATGGCGGCGCGCCTGCGCCAGCATGCGAAGGCGCTGGACCAGCGGTTCGTACCCGACGGCTGTAGCAAGGCGGCCGCGTTCGACGCCCGTGACCGTCATCTCATCGAAAGCCGGCTGGCCGAGCCCTATGCGCACCTGCTGCGACGGGCCGGCTCCTTCGATAGCCTGGAGGTCCTGCATGCTACTTGAAGCATTGCGCCCGCGGGGCCTGAGCGTACGGCCCGCGCAACCCGAGGACCAGGGCCTGCTGCGGGATCTGTTCCTTTGCGCACGCCCGCACCTCCAATCGCTGCCGCTGCCGCAGGCCGCGCTGGCGGCACTGATAGACCAGCAATACGGCTTCCAGCAGGCAGGCCACCAGCGCCGTTTTCCCCACGCCAGCCACCTCGTAGTCCAGGCCGGCGACACACCCATTGGCGCCTTGACACTGCATGACAGCGCGGCAGACCTGCACATCGTGGACATCGTGCTGGCACTGGCCGCGCGCGGCCAGGGACATGGCACGGCGCTGCTGCGCTGGGTACAAGGCAGTGCCGCCGTGCTGGGCCGCCGGGTGACGCTCAGTGTCGATGCCACCAACCCGGCTGCGCAGCGGCTCTACCTGCGCCTGGGCTTCTCCACCTTGAGTGCGGATGCCATCCAGTTCGACATGCAATGGCAGGCACCGCAGCAGGCCGGCCATGCGCGCACCCCACCCTCCATGACCTCCCCAGAAAGGCAACACACCCCATGACGACACCGTATCTCGGAGAAATCCGCCTGTTCGCCTGGAACAGGATTCCCAAGGGCTGGATGGCTTGCTCAGGGCAGACCCTGGGCATCACCCAGAACCAGGCCCTCTTCAGCCTGCTGGGCGTCACGTACGGCGGCGATGGCGTCACCACCTTCAAGTTGCCAGACCTGCGTGGCCGGGTCTCCATGCACTGGTCCAGCACCGACAGTCCCCCCGTTGCGCTGGGTACAAGCGCAGGCAGCGAACACGTCACCCTGACGGTCTCCAACCTGCCCGGGCACACCCACATGCTGGCAGCCAGCACGGGCGGCGGCGACTCGGCCACCTTCACAGACAACTACATGGCCACGGCCATGGTCACTTCAACGCTACCGGCGGCCACGAATTTCTACGCACCGCCCGGCAATCTGGTGGCCCTGGATCCGGGCTCGGTCTCGCCCACCGGCGGCAACCTGCCCCACGAGAACTGCCAGCCCTCCCTGGTGCTTAACCCCTGCATCGCGGTACAGGGCGTCTACCCCTCGCGCAACTGAAGGCCATACAAGAGAGCAAGACCATGGACAACTTTGTCGGTGAAATACGTCTTTTCGGGGGCAATTTCGCACCCGCAGGCTGGGCGCTGTGCAATGGCGCCATCCTGAGCATCAGTCAATACGACACCTTGTTCGCGCTGATTGGCACCACCTACGGGGGCGACGGCCAGAACACCTTCGCCCTGCCCGACCTGCGTGCCCGCATACCCGTGGGCCAGGGGCAGGGCCCGGGCCTGACCAACCGGGTGATGGGCGAGCAATTCGGCGTCGCGGAGGTGACGCTGCTCCAGAACAATATGCCCGCCCATACCCACGACCTGCGTGCCAGCACCTCGGCCGCCACGGCCTCGCAGCCGGCGCCGGACCTGGTTCCTGCGCAAAACGGCACCGACAATTTCTATCTGCCCAAGCCCAGCAGCGGCGCCCTCCCCCAGAGCATGAAGCCGAACAGCGTGACCCTGTCCGGCTCCACCCTGCCGCACAGCAACATCATGCGCAGCACGGCAGTCAACTACATCATCGCGCTCTACGGCGTTTTCCCAAGCAGCAACTGAAGGCCAGGCACATGGACTACTACCTCGGAGAAATCCGCCAATTCGCCTTTTACTTTGCCCCGCGTGGCTGGGCACTGTGCAACGGCCAACTGATGCCCATCCAGCGGTATTCGGCGCTGTTCGCCCTGCTGGGTACCTACTATGGCGGCGATGGCAAGACTACCTTTGGCCTGCCCAACCTGCAGGGCGGCGTGCCCTTGGGGATGGATCCCAACGCCAACTGGCCCATAGGTACCCAAGCGGGATCGAACTCCGTGACGCTGATACAGGACGAAATGCCCACGCACAACCATGCGGTGATCGGCCTGAACAATGCGGGAACCAAGGCATCCCCGGAAACCGGCTGCTATCTGGGCTTCGACGCGCGCGGCGGCTCCGGCGTGGTCCGCTACATGCAGGCCAATGTGGCGGCCCCTTCAACCACCCTGGCGCCCACCACACTGGGTCCCAGCGGCGGCTCCACGGCCCACGAAAACCGGCAACCGTTTCTCGCACTGAGCTACTGCATCGCGATCTCGGACGGGATTTTCCCGCCACGCAATTGAGTACAGCCGGCGCCATGCCCCGCACACTGCACTTCATCTCCGGCCTGCCGCGCTCGGGCTCCACTCTGCTCGCGGGCATCCTGCGTCAGAACCCCCGCATGCATGCCGCGATGAGCAGTCCCGTGGCGGGGCTGCTCAACAGTGTCCTGGAGCAGATGGGCGCCGGCAGCGAGTCCTACCCCTTCTTCAACGAGGCCCGGCGCAAGACCATGTGCCGGGCCTTGATCGACGCCTACTACGCCGACATCCCGCAGCCGGTGATCTTCGACACCAACCGCCAGTGGACGGCACGCCTGCACCAGCTGGCCGAACTGGTGGAGGGTTTCAAGGTGGTCTGCTGCGTGCGCAATCCCGCCTGGGTCATGGACAGCTTCGAGCTCATCCATCGCAAGAACCCCTTCGACTACAGCCGCATGTTCAACGCCGCCAGCCGGCAGACGGTGTATTCGCGCTGCGAGACCATGATGTCCGCGGCCGGCGCGGTGGGTGGCGCCTGGACGGCGCTCAAGGAAGCCTACTACGGCCCCTTGTCCGAGCGCCTGCTGCTGGTGGACTATGACCTGCTCACGCAGCATCCCGGGCGCACGCTGGAACTCATTTACCGTTTCCTCGGCGAACCCGCCTTCGCACACGATTTCGACAATGTCGAGTACTCCGAAAACGAGTTCGACCTGAACCTTGGCGTCAAGGGCCTGCACGACGTCCAAAGGAAAGTGGCCTTCAAGGCACGCCGCAGCATTCTTCCTCCCGACCTGTTCGCCAAGTACCAGGACATGGATTTCTGGCAGGACCAGGCGGGAACCGAGGCAGGCATCATCGCCCCGCGCAGGGCAGACACCCAGAAACGACTCATACCGGAGGAGACCCCATGAACCGTGCCCTGCTCAGCGGCCTTTCCTCGCTGCTGTTTCCCTTTGCCGCCCATGCGGCGGCCACACCGGCCGGCGGATACCTGATGCGTGGCGGCTACCAGCCGGGGCGCCATGCGCGCCTGCAGCTCGATGCCTCCAGCCGCGCCTTCGACAGGCCCCACCATGCAAAGCCCCATCGCCCCCCGGCGGCCACGGATGCGGCAGGCCTGGACATCGTTCATCCTGCGGCCATCTCCGAACTGGTGGTGATCGACGGGTCGGTGGCCGACAAGGCCACCCTGTACAGCGGGCTCAGGCCCGGCGTGGCGGCCGTGGAGATCGATCCATCGCGGCCCGGCATCCCTCAGCTGGCCGCCGCCCTGAGCAACTACCGCGAACTGGCCGCGGTCCATGTGGTCTCGCACGCCTGGGATGGCGAACTGCAGCTGGGCAGCAGCCGTGTCACCTCCGACAGCGTCCTGCAGCAGCCGTCGGCGCTGGCCGCGTTGCGCCAGGCAGTGCGCGCAGGCGGCGACCTGCTGTTCTACGGCTGCGATCTGGCGGCCGGCGACAAGGGGGCTGCCCTGCTGGACATCGTCCATCGGCAGACGGGGCTTGATGTCGCTGCCTCCAGCAATCCGACCGGCAGCCCGGCCCTGGGAGCGGACTGGACCCTGGAGATCCAGCGCGGCCACATCGACACCCCGGTGGCTTTCTCGGACAAGGCCAGGGCGGACTTCTCCGAGGTGCTGGTCGCAGCCGATGGAACCCGGAATTTCGCAGGATGGTCGGGAGCACTGTCGCCACAACTGAGTACCACCGACTTCCGCCTGACCGCAGGGAACGGCGACGGATCCACTCCCAAGGTCGGAATCTATTTAGGAGGGATCTCCTACATGCTGACCAATGCGGCAAACGACAACCTCAACCACTACCTGTATGTCAAAGCCGACGGCTCCAATACCACGGCCTTCGAGTTGACGGGGCTGAACGCCGGTGAGTTTGGTTCGGGCGAATTCACCAACCTGCGTATCGTGGGAACGGTCCACGGCGGCGGAACCATCCAATCGGCCACCGTCAACTCCGCTGGAGCCAGCAGTGAGGCGTTCATGTTCGGCCCCGCACAATTGGCGGCCTTCGCCGGGGTGAAGCTGCAGGGCTTCAAGCTGTACTTTGACTGCGACGGTTCCTGCGCTGCCAATGAGACGGCCTTCCTGGAGTTCAGAAACTTCACCATCGCCAACGCCATCGACACCCCCCTGGCGCCCACGGTGACCGATGCACGCATCTCGATCTCAGGCGCATCCGGCACCGGTGGCGCCTACAAGATCAATGACACCGTCACCGCCAGCTGGAACAACAGCGCCGGCGGCGACAACAATAGCGGCATCACCGGCGTCACGGTGGACTTCAGCCAGTTCGGCGGGCCTTCAGCGGTCACGGCCACCAATTCCGGCGGCGTCTGGACAGCGGCCTATACCATCGTCGCCGGCTCAATCGACGCCACCAACCGCAACGTCAGCGTCACGGCCACCAATGCCGGCGGCAGCACGACCACGGCCGATACCACCAATGCCACGGTAGACACCATCGCCCCTGTCGTCACCCCTGGCAACATCGCCCTGTCGGGAGCGTCGGGCGTGGGTGGCGTCTTCAAGGCCGGTGACACCGTGATCGCCCAGTGGAACAACACTGCTGCGGGCGACAACAACACTGACACCATCAGTGCGGTGTCCATCAACCTGTCCGCCTTCAACGGCCCGGTGGCCATACCGGCCACCAACGCCGCCGGGATCTGGACAGCCACCCACCCGCTGCCGGCTGGGGTTGCAGGAAACAACCTCAATGCGAGCATCAGCGCCGTGGACAACGCCGGCAACATCACCACCACGACAGGCAGCTCCAACGCCACCGTGGACACCCTGATCCCCGTCGTCAGCAGCATTGCCGTCAGCGGCTCGCCAGCCCCGGGCGATGCCAGCGTGGCGTTCACGGTAACCTTCAATAAGCCAGTCACCAACATCTCCACCGACGACTTCACCCTGATCGGCACGGGCACGGCCTCAGGCACCATATCCAGTGTCTCGGCCAGCACGGGCAGCACCGTCAACGTCAACGTTTCGGGCATCACGGGCACCGGCACCCTCAAGACCAACCTGAACGGCAGCACCAACATCGCCGACAGCGTGGGCAACGGGCCGCCTGCGACCTTCAGCAGCGGCGGGACTCACACGGTCGCCGTGCCGGTGGCCCCCGGTGCTCCCACGGGTGCCACGGCCACGGCCGGCAATGCCCAGGCTTCCATCACATTCGCTGCCCCGGCCAGCAACGGCGGTTCGGCCATCTCCACCTATAATGCAGTGGCCAGCGGGGGCGGAGGCCAGACCGGATACTGCACGGGGCCGACAGCCTGCACCATCACCGTGCCCGGTCTGACCAATGGCATCAGCTACAGCTTCAACGTCACGGCCACCAGCGGCGCCGGCCTGACCAGCGCAGCAGCCACGACCAATACCGTCGTCCCCAAGGGAACGCAGACCATTACCTTCGCCAATCCCGGCGCCCAGAACTTCGGCACCACGCCGACACTGGCGGCCAGCTCCAGCGCAGGGGCTAGCTATCCGGTGACCTTCGCCTCGTCCACCATGGGCGTGTGTACCGTCACTCCGACAGGCGCGCTGACCTTCGTGACCGCAGGCACCTGCACCGTTGCAGCCGACCAGGCCGGCGATGCCGCCATCGGCTCCGCCCCCCAGGTCGCGCAGAGCTTTGTCGTGAACGCCGTCGCGCCCGGTACGCCCACCATCGGCACGGCCACGGCCGGCAATGCCCAGGCCACGGTGAGCTTTACCGCGCCCGCCTTCACGGGGGGTGCAGCCGTCACCTACACCGCCACGTCCAACCCGGGAGGCATCACGGCGACGGGCAGCAGCCCGATCACCGTGCCCGGCCTGACCAACGGCACGGCCTATACCTTCACAGTGACCGGCACCAACTCCGCAGGTACCGGCACGCCCTCGGCCACATCCAACCAGGTAACGCCCAAGGCCACGCAAACCATCAGCTTTGCCAACCCCGGCGCCCAGAACTTCGGCACCACGCCGACACTGGCGGCCAGCTCCAGCGCAGGGGCCAGCTATCCGGTGACCTTCGCCTCGTCCACCATGGGCGTGTGTACCGTCACTCCGACAGGCGCGCTGACCTTCGTGACCGCAGGCACCTGCACCGTTGCAGCCGACCAGGCCGGCGATGCCGCCATCGGCGCCGCACCCCAGGTCACGCAGAGCTTTGCCGTGAACGCCGTCGCCCCCGGTGCGCCCACCATCGGCACGGCCACGGCCGGCAATGCCCAGGCCACGGTGAGCTTTACCGCGCCCGCCTTCACGGGGGGTGCAGCCGTCACCTACACCGCCACATCCAACCCGGGGGGCATCATGGCGACGGGCAGCAGCCCGATCACCGTGCCCGGCCTGACCAACGGCACGGCCTATACCTTCACAGTGACCGGCGCCAACTCCGCAGGTACCGGCACGCCCTCGGCCACATCCAACCAGGTAACGCCCAAGGCCACGCAAACCATCAGCTTTGCCAACCCCGGCGCCCAGAACTTCGGCACCACGCCGACACTGGCGGCCAGCTCCAGCGCAGGGGCCAGCTATCCGGTGACCTTCGCCTCGTCCACCATGGGCGTGTGTACCGTCACTCCTACAGGCGCGCTGACCTTCGTGACCGCAGGCACCTGCACCATTGCAGCCGACCAGGCCGGCGATGCCGCCATCGGCGCCGCACCCCAGGTCACGCAGAGCTTTGCCGTGAACGCCATCGCGCCTGATATCCCCGTCATCGGCACCGTCACTGCCGCAGACGCCCAGGCCACGGTGAACTTCACGGCCTCCGTGGGCAGCGGCGGTGCACCCATCTCCGGCTACACCGTGACCGCCACGCCAGTGGCGGCACCCGGTGCACCCGCCGTGACAACGCAGACGGGCACGGCATCGCCCATCGTCGTGACGGGTCTGACAAATGGATTTGTCTACAACTTCACCGTCAAGGCCACCAACGGCGCACAGACCAGCGCGGACTCCGCAGCGGTACAAGCCACGCCGCGCAAGCTGGAGCTGGTGGGCGCACCAGGCAGCGTGCCCGGCATGTCCGGCACGCCAACAGCGACGCTGTCCGGCGGCGGTGCCACCTGCACGCTGCAGGCCACCGGCGGCTTCGGCCCTGCAGCGTCCACACCGCCAGGCCTGCAGGCGCCCAACGGCCAATTCGCCTTCACGGCCGAGCAGTGCACGGGCGCCGTGACGATGACCCTGGTCTACCCCAGCCCGCTGCCCGTGGACGTGCAGTTCCGCAAGCCCGACGGAGCAGGAGGCTGGTTCGACCCCACAAATGCAGCCACCTCGCTGAACGTGGTCCTGAACGCTGCCCGCACCACGGTCAGCTACACCATCACCGACAACGGTCTGGGCGATACCAACCCGGCCACGGGCTCCGTCAGCGATCCGTTCGTTCCCGTGGTGGCTGCCGTGGCACCCGGAGGCGCGCAGGCCATTCCCTCGCTGGGTGGATGGGCGCTCGCAATGCTGTCCGGGCTGCTGGGAGGCCTGGCCCTGCGCAGCAGGAAGGTGTTCACGGCCCGGCGCTGACACGCGGGCCGCCCGGGAGCACGGCAGGCCCTGGCTCGCAAGAGCCAGGGCCTGCCGTCCAGAGCCCGAGCCCCCTCAGCGCAGAGGCTGCAGCAAGGCGGCGATTCCCGAAAACAGCGCCGCCATAAAGCTTTTTCTTAAGCTTTGATGGGCATACTGACGGCATCCGCTTTCCGCCGAGCCTGAGGTCTTTCTCCTCCCTCCCTCTCAATACTTCTCAGGCACGCCCCCAGGGCATCGGCTTTTCCATACCCAGGCCCGCAATCACCCGGCTCGCGGGCCTACTCCTGTGCCCACCGGCCACGGTCGGTGCAGCAATGCCGACCGCCACATAGAGCACCCCCAGGATGGCCCTCAGGTTCCGCGAGCCTAACCAAGTCGCGGCCATACAGGGATACAGCGCGATGCAGCTGCCGTTGGCAGTGCCGAACTGGCCAGGGCGATGAAGCCCGTGTCAGGGCCCACAGCCCGCACAGCAAGGCCAGGCCAAGCACACGGAAAGCACCATCAGAAAGCGCAGCGCCCCATCCTGTCGCCCACTCGGCCCAGCAGCAGGATCCCAATGACATTGCCCATGCCGATCAGCCGGTTGCACTGCACTGCAGGCAAGCCTTACTGCCGAGAACACGACCACGGCGTATTGGCACAAGGCCCACAGACTTTCGACGATACGTCTTGAACCAAGACCAACCGGCCGGGATTGGGCTTGTTCGTCTCCAACAGTGAAGCAATTCGCATGGACTGTTCAAGACCATTGACACGGCCAATTGCTTTGCGTCAACCACAGAAAGAGCACTTGGATCTGATGGATTACCCGAACATCAAAGTCGATGCTGATGAAAATACGGAAATCAGGTGCATAGAGATCCACAGATGCAGAGCGGGTGTAAGATGCCGTGAGCATCACTCGATAACCTTGCACTATCTTGAGAGAAAAAACAACCACCCATAGAGAATACAAAGGTTTCCTTACGATATTCTCATTGATATCTCTTATCTATGGGATCTGGATATATGGCAATTGGCCAGGAAATCTGGGCAATGACAGCATGGCCGCCTTGATGGAGGCAACAGATAAAACAGGAAATATATCGGTTGGAAAAACAGCGATATGGATAGGCTTTATCAAGCTGGCACTGGCACTGAACAGCAGTATTGGCACGATCACAACACTGCAGATGATGGTTTCTGCATTCGTTTTCTCCAGAATAATCCACTACATTTACAATAACCACGGAATACTGCGATCTGCCATATTTTTTGCTTTCTTTGTTGCAACACCTCACATCCTGAACTTTTCCGGGATGCTCTACCCGGACGGACCATTTGCCATTTGCGGAATTGGATTTATCTTCGAAATATGGATATGCCTGAGGCGTTCTAAAGTCACATCCTTCTCCGCTTTCGTTATTTTTCTATGCATGCCTTTCGCCATCTTCGCAAGGTCGAATGGGATAGTATTATTGATACCTTTTATATATCTTTTATTCAAAACAGATCGATTCGGCCGCATCATTATCGCCACAATCGGCATTTTCTGGACTCTGACATCCACGTTCCTGACTCTGCATCAAGCAGGAAAGCCACAAGAGGCCACTTATCCATTGGTTATTTTCGAGACAGCCAACTTTGTTCAACCACGCCCGTTTTCCGTGGCCTTCGGCCTGCCTGCATACAATGTCTCCAAGACCACCGTCGAAGTACTTGAAAAATACGGTGGCATTCAGAAATTCAACGATTGGTACGATCGAGACTACTGGGATTCTCTTGTACACCAACCGAACTCACCGAACGTTCTTACAATACTCCCAGAGGACAAGGAGATCCTGATCAAGGAGTTTTCCAGATACAATCTCTGGCACAATATTCCCGCATTCCTGTCAAGCCGGGTCAATGTCTTTATGGTTTCCGCCTTGGCTGATGGCCACTTTCCCACGGCAGAGACAAAGAGCTATGTTCTGAAGAATTTCCAGGATTATTATTCAGAGCTGTCGCCCCCTCCATTTCTTAGCAAATGGATCACCCTTCTCAATTCCATTTCATGGAAATACAGGTTTATTCTCTGGTCACCTTTTTTCGGCATGGCCATGCTGGCTGTTGCCACCATAATGGCATGGAAACGCTTGAAGGCCGACCATCTGGTTATCTATGCTTCTCTAATTCTGCAGTTGTTCGCGATTTTTCTCTTCTCCAGCGCCGGGGAATACAGATATCTATTGACCTACTTCCTGCTCCCGATAGCTCTTTACCCGATGATCTGCGATTTACGCCGCAGCGCCCCTGCGACAACGAAGATGTCTTGATCTGGAGGCAATCGCCTTTCCACGCACCAGCCCACATCGACATCACACAGAGAAGCTTCTCACAGGCGCAAGATTGGCGTGACCGGCAGCCTTCGACATAGCGTGGCCAGGCCCACTGCGTCCTCAAAATCGATCACGCTGCGGCCATCCGTGCGAGCCGCTCGCCATAGAGCTTTTTCGAGCTTTGATGGGCATACTGACGGCATCCGCTTTCCGCCGAGCCTGAGGTCTTTCTCCTCCCTCCCTCTCAATACTTCTCAGGCACGCCCCCAGGGCATCGGCTTTTCCATACCCGGGCCCGCAGCCATCTGGTTCGCGGGCCTGCCTGTCAGCCCCTGCCATCACGCCCGGCGCATTCGGCACGCCACACCGCAAGAGCCGACAGCGCGGCACTGCCACCCGCCAGCAGGATGGATGGCGTATAGCCACCCCAGACATCGAACAGCCAGCCTGCCAGGCTGCCCCCAGCCACGGCAGCAATGCCGACCGCCACATAGAGCGCCCCCAGGATGGCACCCAGGTTCCGCGTGCCGAACCAGGTCGCGGCGACAGCCGGATACAGCGCGATGCAGCCGCCGTTGGCCGCGCCGAACACCAGCGCGAAACCGGCCAGTGCCACGAAGCCTCGCGCCATGGCCCACAGCCCGCACAGCACTGCCAGGGACACGGTGAGCACCAGCAGAAAACGCAGCGCCCCCATCCTGTCGCCCAGCCGGCCCAGCGCAAGGCGCCCCAGCACATTGCCCACGCCGATCAGCCCGATCAGCCCATTGGCCTGAGCGACAGACAACCCCTGCTGGCGTGCCAGCGGGTTGATGTGGATCAGCGCCAGGAACAGGCCGATGGAGCCCAGAAAGATGGCCGCGAAATACCACCAGAAACGGGCCTGCCGCGCCGCCTGGGCCAGGTCCATGCCCTGGGCGGACTGCCCGGCGGCAGGGTCACCCGAAGGCGGCACGCCGTCGGGATGCAGCCCCAGCTCCTCAGGCCGGCCGCGCAGGACCGCCGCCGCCGCCAGGCCAGTAAGTGCGATGGCTGCGGCATATACCTGCATGGTCAGTTGCCAGGACAGGTGCTCCATGAGTGCGCCCGCCACCACGGGGCCGAGCAGCGTGCCCAGCCCGGTGCCCGCCAGCGCGATGCCGGAGGCAGAACTGCGCCACAGCACGAACCAGCGCGCAATGGTGGAGACGGCGGGCACATACACCAGGCCCACGCCCAGGCCGACCAGAATGCAGAAGGCGCCCAGGAACAGCACCGGCGATGAGGACAGCAGGCTGCTGGCCACAAAGCCCAGCGCCAGCAGCACGATGCCGGCCGAGGTGACGGTGCGTACCGAGGTCCTGTCGCTCCAGGCCCCCGAGAACACGCCCACGCCGTAGTAGATCAGGGCAGTCAGGGAAAAGATGGAGGCCGTGGAAAAACTACTGGCGCCAAACTGGGTCTGAATGCTGGCAAAAAACGCCCCGAACGAATAGGCCGCGCCAAAGATCAGCGCCAGCAGCACATGGACGGCGCCCACGATGTACCAGCCCCGGAAAAGTCTGCCTCGCCTCATTTGCATCTCCTTGGTATGGGATGACTTTAGTTGTCTATACATGCTTAGACATTAGGTATCAACCCCAGGAATACAGAGCAAAGAGCGAAATTGCAAGGACGGCGCACCTGCAAGGTCGGCAGCATTCCATAGCCGGTGTATGGGAGACAAGGCGTTGTTCAGAGGGACGGCAGCAAGGGTGCATGGGCTGGGGCCATCGCCTGTGGCAATCCATGCCTCCTTGCGCCCAGCCGCTGAGCATCTATGATCGCCACGAAGAATCGTTTTCTTCCTGCATCCGTTCACGGGCTGCATTCTCTCCATGCGCAGATCTTCTCGCCGACAGCTTCCCTCGCCCGCCCGCACGGTACCGGGCACCGTGCCCGGCGTTTTGCAGCGCTTGGCTTTCTGGAGCCTCATTGCAATCTTGGCGTGCGCCCTAGGCACTCTTTCCGTGGCTCATCCGGCTGCCACAGCTCTCACAGTCACTGCATTGGTCAGTTGCGGAGCATGGTCGAACAACCGCGAGAAAACCAGATTGCAGGCGCTTGCCGCCACCCGCAACGGCGAGTCGATCTGCGGCTTCGCCCGTTCCTTCGATTTGCGCAGCACAGATCCTTTGGTAATCCGCGCTGTGTATGAACAGCTTCAGGAAGAACTGCTCAGCTACCAAAAGAGCTTTCCTGTCCGCGGATCCGACCGGCTTGAGGAAGAGCTCGGCCTGGACGGTGATGATCTGGACATGAGCGTTGCGACAGCCATTGCACGTCGCTCGGGCAGGTCACTGGAAGGCACGCAGTCCAACCCCTACTACGGCCGCGTCATGACTGCATCCGATCTTGTGTATTTCTTCAACGGCCAGTCTGAAGTGGCACCGCAGGCCACCGCATTTCACTGACGACGGTACCTTGCTCAAAGCACGGCACAGACCGCTGCAGCGCCCTCAGGAAATCACATTCCGAATGAACCGCGTCACGCCTTCGTGCAGGTTCATGTAGGCGTAGTCCTGGGCGCTGCCGTAGATGGCGTAGTCGCCGGCCTCGATGGTCATGGGGCCTTCGCTCAGGTCCACCAGCAGGCGGCCTTCGACCACGACGATCATTTCATGCCAGCCTTCCGGGTCGGGTTGGGCCTGGTAGCGTTCGCCGGGGCCCAGGGACCAGGACCACAGCTGAGCCTCGCGCGTGGCAGGCACGCTGCCCAGCAGCATGGCCTGGCTTTCGGGCCGGGTGCCGCGCCAGGCCATGGCGTTCATGCGCAGGCGCTGCGCGGCCGGGTCGCTGACGATTTCTATGAAGCTGGCGCCCAGCGCATCGGCCAGCCGATCCAGGCTGGACAGGCTGATATTGGTGTCGCCGCCTTCCAGCTGCACGACCATGCGCCGGCTCAGGCCTGCGGCCTCGGCCAGGGCCGCCTGGCTCAGTCCTGCACGCTGGCGAAGGCGGCGCAGGTTTTCGCTGACGAAAGCCAGGACATCGGAGCGCCCGCCAGCGCTGTGCAATATATTTCTCATATGATCTGCGCAATATGTTGCACACGTCATCTTCTCACAGTTCGCGCACGCCGCTGCTCAGCCGGCAGGAGCTTGCCCTCATTGCCGTCACCATGGTCTGGGGCGGCACCTTTCTCGTGGTCCACCTGGCCATGCAGCACAGCGGGCCGCTGTTCTTTGTGGGCCTGCGCTTCGTCACGGCGGGTCTGATCGGGCTGCTGGTGTTCCGCAAGGTCATGGCCGGGCTCACGCGCACCGAGCTGGTCGCAGGCACGGCCATCGGCGCCAGCATCTTTCTGGGCTATGGCCTGCAGACCTTCGGCCTGCAGACCATCAGCAGCAGCAAGTCGGCGTTTCTGACCGCCTTGTATGTGCCCATCGTGCCTCTGCTGCAATGGCTGGTGATGGGCAAGCCGCCGCGATTGATGAGCTGGATAGGCATCGGCCTGGCCTTCACGGGCCTGGTGCTGGTGGCGGGGCCCGAGTCCGGGGGAATGGAGTTGAACGTGGGCGAGATGGCGACCATGCTGAGCACGCTGGCGATTGCGGCCGAGGTGCTCCTGATCGGGCATTTCGCGGGCAAGGTCGATGCGCGGCGCGTGACCACGGTGCAGTTGCTGGCGGCCGGCACCATGGCGCTGCTGGCCATGCCCGTGGCTGGCGAGTCGGTGCCGGATTTCTCGTGGATCTGGCTGACGGCCGCCGTGGCCATGGCCTGCGCCAGCATCCTGATCCAGCTGACCATGAACTGGGCCCAAAAGTCCCTGTCGCCCACGCGTGCGACCGTGATCTATGCCAGCGAGCCGGTCTGGGCCGGCATCGTGGGACGCATGGCCGGCGACCGGCTGCCGGGGCTGGCCATCCTGGGGGCAGTGCTGATCGTGGGCGGAGTGCTGGTCAGCGAGCTGCGCCTGGGCAGGCAATCACCCAAGCCGTAACGCACCCCGGCTGCGCCCCCGGCGTGCTGGGCCGCACCTGTCCAACCCTGCCGCAAGGCCACAGGCGAATTGCTGCGCAGGACAAACAGCGGGGGCATGCCAACCGCCTTGAAAGCCAGGTCAGGACACTTCTCAGAAGCTCTTGAAAAACGGTATTTTCATAATCAATCAGAAACATCCGATCTCAAATAACCCATTCCTAGGATAAATCCCATTTATTCAATAATCCTAAGACGACTCTGAAAATCCGATTCCCATCAAAAAAATCGATACAGAACCCAATCAACCCTTTAGATTCCGATTTTGAAAACAGGCAAGCCATTCATCGGCTTGATGGTCATTCAATTCAGGAACTCATGAAAGGGCGATGGAATGCAAAAGCATGGCACGGGGAATCGACGGAAATTGGCCGGCTTTACGGCGGCAATGGCAGCCAGCTGCACAATCGTTTTGGGGACGGGTGGCACCGCATGGGCCGCCTCGGCAGGGCAAGGTCGCGGCTATGCGCTGGAAGCGAAGGCCGGCGTTTCATTGGTAGACCTCGGGCTGGATATCCCGCTGGTAGATACCGGACTGCAAAGTGCGCCGCCGGCGTTCAATGTCTCCGGGAAAATGCTTGCTGCAGACATCGGGACCGCCACCGACAGCTTGATTTCATTGAAGGCGGGGGTGCTTTCGGCAAGCACCGGGAGCTCGCTGGCGCAAAACCGCGTTGAAACAACCGCAGGCATCAGCGACGTCAACCTGTCAATCGCTGGCGTCGTGGCCATCAAGGCCGATGTGCTGCAGTCCCAAGTGCAGGCAACCTGCGTCAATGGCGCCGTCCAGCCCACCGGGGCCGCGACCATCGAGAATCTGGGCATCTCCGTGCTCGGCGTCCCCATCTCAATTCCACTGAATCCATCCCCCAATACCGGACTGAATGCCGGAATCCTGGAAATCGTTTTCAATGAGCAAACTCCCGTGGATGGGGGAATGGAAGTCAATGCCCTGCGCATTGGCGCAAAAATACCCACCTTCGCCGACGTCAACCTCGTCTTCGGCCATTCGCAAGCCTCGCTTGCCGACTGCACCGCAGTGGAAGGGGATACCACGCCACCTGCGGTAGACATCACCACGTCCCCGGTGATCAATGCAGGCAACCAGGACGCCTACATCGTCGCAGGCAGTTGCACCGCGGGCGATGGCAATGTGAAGGTGACCATCGGCACGGCCCCAAAGTTCGTGGCCATGACGACGGCCTGCAATGCAGCCGGAGCCTGGACGGCACCGGCTGCCAATGTGGCCAGCCTGCCCCAGGGTCCGGTGGACATCACGGCCATCCAGACCGATGCGGCCGGCAACACCGGCACGCGAAGTGTCATCACCACCGAGACCACAGCCGCAGCCACGGACACGACGGCACCCGTGGTCGCGGTAGTCAACGCAGCCGCGATCAATGCCGGCAATGAGCACGGCTACACCGTCTCGGGCACCTGCACGGCCGGCGATGGCGATGTCAGGGTGAGCATCGGCACGGCGCCCAACTCCGTGGAAGCCATCGCAGCGTGCGGCAGCAACGGCCAATGGACCACTGCCGCCACCGACCTGGGCGGGCTGCCTGCGGGCACGGTGCCCATCCAGGCCAGCCAGACCGATGCGGCTGGCAATACAGGGACCGCCAATGTCTCCGTCACCAAGGCAGACACCACGCTGCCTGTGGTCACAGTGGGCACCGCGCCCCAGATCAATGCCGGCAACCAGGGCGCCTACATCCTCTCTGGCACCTGTACAGTCGGCGCAGGCAACGTCACGGTGACCATAGGCACGGCGCCCGACGCGGTGGTGGCCACTGCGCCCTGCGACAGCAATGGCGATTGGACCACCCCCGCCACCGACGTGAGCGCACTTCCTGCGGGCACGGTGGGCATCCATGTGGCTCAGACCAATGCCGCCGGCAATTCGGGCACGGCCGATGCCACGGTCACCAAGGTCGATACCACGCCGCCCACCACGCCCTCGGTCACGGTAGTGAATCCTCCCCCGATAGACGCGGGCAACCAGGGCGGCTACATCCTCTCTGGCACCTGCACGGCCGGCGGTGGCAGCGTGACGGTGACCATCGGCACGGCACCCAAGGCCGTAGTGGTGACCGTGCCCTGCGATGGCAATGGCCACTGGACCACTCCTGCCACGGACGTGAGCGGCCTGCCCAAGGGATCGGTGACCATCACGGTCACCCAAACCCAGGCGACGGGCGATGTCGACTCAAGCACTGCGACCACCATCAAGACCACGCCTGGCGCGGGCGATGCCCCAGGCAGCGACTCCGTCGCAGCCATCCCCGTGGGCGGGGCCTGGGCCTCCCTGCTCCTGCTGGGCGCGGCGGCGCTGGGACTGCGCCGCCGTGGCAGGCAGCCGGGCCCGCAGTGCTCCGGGCGGCACCACGATTGACGTAGTTGCCACCATCAAAGGCGCCACGGCCGTGGCGCCTTTTTGCATTGGGCCTGCGCAAGGCATGGGGCGGCCTTGATGCGGCCTTGATGGCGTTGTGCGCAAACACAATCCGCCCTTGAGGCAGCCGTCCCTAGAGTCAAGGCCTCACAACAAATGGCTTCCCGATGAAGCCGCGCCGCCATGAGACCTGTCGCCATCCTCCAGCACGAATCCACCCAGGGCCCCGGCGTTCTGCGTGAACACCTGGAGCAGCAGTGCATTCCCTACCGAATGTTGCAGCCCGCCCTCGATGGCAGAGCCCCTGTGCATGCCGCCGACTACAGCGGCATCGTGGTGCTGGGCAGCAACCATTGCGTCAACGAGGGCCTGCCCTGGATGGAGGATGAACAGTCCCTGCTGGCCGACGCGCTGCGGCATGACGTTCCCGTGCTCGGCCACTGCTTCGGCGCGCAGATGCTGGCGCGCGCCATGGGCGCCAGGGTCTGGCGCAACCCCTGCCCCAACATTGGCTGGAGCCGCATCTGGGTGACGGCTGCCGCCCAGCAGCTCATGGACCTGCCGCGCGAGGCCACGATCTTCCATTGGCACTACGACACCTTCGAGATCCCGCGCGGCGCCGTGCGCACCATGTACGGCAGCCATTGCCTGAACAAGGGTTTTCGACATGGTCGGCACTGGGCCTTCCAGGGCCACATGGAGGTGACTGCCGCCAGCGTGGCTGCCTGGTGCGCCGAAGGCCATGACGAGCTGCTGCGCGCACGCGGCCCCGCGGCGCAGACCGAGAGCGAGATCCTGCGCCACCTGGACCTGCGCATTCCCGTGCTGCACGCCCTGGCCCACCGCACCTACCGGGCCTGGACGTCTCAGCTGCAGCGGCCCGTGGTCGTGCCCCTGAGCGCGGCCAGCCGGTAAACCTTCCAGGCCAGGCAATCCCTGGTGAATACCCTGGGTGCGCTTGACGCAGCTTTTGCGTGCAGGGAAACTTTCGATACGAAATATAAAACTTTCGAATCGAAAGAATCCATGCAGGAACAAGGCAACAGTTCACTCAAGCGCAGGCTGCAGATCGTGGAGCTGGCGCGCAAGACCGACGAGGTGCGGGTCGAGGCGCTGAGCGTGCTCTTCGGCGTCTCCACCGTCACCATCCGCAACGACCTGCACTACCTGGAGCAGCAGGGCTATGTGGTGCGCGCCTTCGGCAAAGCGCGCTACAACCCGGCCCTGCTCAAGACGGCGGCCGAGCTGCCCGGCGCCCACGCCGCCGCACAAGGCCCGGCACAGGCCCAGGTGGCCCAGGGCGCCCTGGGCTGGATTGAAGACGATGCGTCCGTCTTTCTTGGCGGTGGCCGCATCACCCACCGCGTGCTGCCGCTGCTGGCCAGCCGCCAGGGCATTGCGCTGACGCTGCACGACCTGTCCATGGTGGCGACGGCACGGCAGTTTCTCGATTGCGCCATCCACGTCACGGGCGGCTCGCTGGCCGGCGACGAGCCCTGCCTCATCGGCCCCGGCGCTGAAACGGGCCTGCGCGGCCGGCCGCTGGACATCTGCCTTTTCGAGATCTGCGGCATCGACGAGCGCAACCGCCTGCTGTGCCGCGACCCGGGCGCCGCGCGGCTGTACGCGGCAGCCGTGGAGCACAGCGCCAAGGCCGTGGCGCTGGCACTGGATCTGGACAGCACCTCGGGCGGACACCCGGTCTGCGACATCGCTCAACTCGACGGCCTGTGCGCGCACCAGGACATGGAGCCCGGCGCCTTCGATCTGCTGGCACGCCACCGGCTGCAGGCCACCCACAAGGCAGAGGGCCGCATCGAGTTCGCCAGAAGCTGAGTTTTTCCACAACGACAGAGGGAGGGAGACCGCCATGGACCGCAACACGTTTCTCCGGCGCATGCTGGCCGGCGCATTCACATTCGGCCTGCCGGCCAGCCCGGTGCTTGCACAGCCGGGCCCCGGCCCCGCGCGCACCCTCGGCGTGTCCCTGCTCACGCAGCAGCACCCGTTCTACCTGGAGCTGGCCCAGGCCATGCAGCAGGAAGCCGCGCGGCAGGGGCTGAAGCTGGACCTGAGCATTGCCAACCAGGACCTGGGCAAGCAGATCTCCGATGTGGAGGACTTCGTCAGCAAGAAGGTCGATGCCATCATCCTGTCGCCCGTGGATTCACGCGGCGTCAAGGCCGCCGTGCTCAAGGCTGCCGCCGCCCGCATTCCCGTGATCACCGTGGACATTGCGGCCAGCGGGGTGGAAGTGGCCTCGCACGTAGCCACCGACAACCGCGCCGGCGGCGTGCTCGCCGGCCAGCTCATGGCCCGCGCCACGGGTGGCAAGGGCCAGATCGGGGTGCTGCACTACCCGTCCATACAGTCCGTGGTCGATCGCGTGGAGGGCTTCAAGTCGGCCATCGCGGCCTTCCCCGGCATGAAGATCGTCTCGGTACAACCCGGCATCACACGCGCCGAGGCCCTGTCCGCATCGCAGAACATGCTGCAGGCCCACCCCGACCTGGCAGGCATCTTCGGTTTTGGCGACGATGCGGCCCTGGCCGCGCTGGCCAGCGTCAAGGCCGCCAGAAAGCTGGAGCAGGTGAAGATCGTGGGCTTTGACGGCATGGCCGAGGCCCGCGCAGCCGTGGACCGCGAACCGGCCTTCGTGGGCGTGATCCGCCAGTACCCCGACCAGCTGGGACTGCAATCCGTGGCCCTTGCCGCGCAATTGCTGTCGGGCAAGCCGGTGGAAAAACTCCACCCCGTGCTGCCCGGCGTGTACACGGCTGCCGCCAGGTAAATGAACCTGCGGAGCCCGCCATGCCAGGCCCCACTGCACACAGCCGCCCAGGCCGTGCCATGCTCGACGCCGTTGCGCCGCCCCCCATGCTCGAAGCCCGGGCGCTGGCCAAATCCTTTGGCGCCGTGCAGGCGCTCAAAGGCGTTTCCTTCCGCCTGCGCGCAGGCACGGTGCACACGCTGCTGGGCGAGAACGGGGCCGGCAAATCCACCCTGCTCAAGATCCTGGCCGGCGTACACCGGCCCGATGGCGGACAGCTGCTGGTGGCCGGCGCCCAGGCCCGGCTCGGCAGCCCCGGCGATGCGCAGCGCCACGGCATCGCCATCGTTCACCAGGAGCTGAGCCTGGCGCCCAACCTCAGCGTGGCGGACAACCTGTTTGCCGCGCGCCTCCCGCAGCGGGCCGGCTGCGTGGACCGCCGCGCACTGCGCCGCGACGCCGCCGCGCTACTGGCCCGACTGGGCATGGACCTGGACCCCGACGCGCAGGTGGCCGACCTGTCCCTGGCCCGGCGCCAGCTGGTGGAGATCGCCAAGGCGCTGTGCCAGCCCGCGCGCATCGTCATCATGGACGAGCCCACGTCCTCGCTCAGCGACAGCGAGGCGCAGATTCTCTTCACCCTCATCGCCCGCCTCAAGGCCGAGGGGCGCGCCATCATCTATGTCTCGCACCGCATGGACGAGATCATGCGCATCTCCGACGAGATCACCGTCATGCGCGATGGCAGCTCCATCTGCACCCTGGCGCGGGACGAGACCGACATCGGGGCGCTGATCGCGCTCATGGTCGGACGCCAGATGCAGGACATCTATCCGCCGCGCGGCCCCGCCCCTGACCGCAGCACGCGCGCCCTGCTACAGGTCCGCGGGCTGGGCCTGGCCGGGCGCTTCGAATGCATCGACTTCGAGGTCCACGCGGGCGAGATCGTGGGCTTCTTCGGGCTGGTGGGCTCGGGCCGGTCCGATGTCATGGATGCGCTGTTCGGCATGCACCGCTGCACGGGCAGCATCCTCCTGCACGGCCGGCCGCTGCGCCTACGCTCGCCGGCCGACGCCATCGGCCAGGGCATGGCCTTCGTGACCGAGAACCGCAAGGAACAAGGCCTGGTGCTGGACCAGTCCGTGCAGCACAACATCTGCATGGTGCAGGTGCACAGCGGGCGCGGCGGCGCACTGCTCACCGACGAGGCCGCCGAGCAATCGCTGGCCCGCGCCTGCGTGCAGCGGCTGAAGATACGCGTTGCCGGCCTGCACCAGCCCGTGCGCCAGCTGTCGGGCGGCAACCAGCAAAAGATCGTGTTCGCCAAATGGCTGGCCATGCGGCCCCGGCTGCTGGTGCTGGACGAGCCCACGCGCGGCATCGACGTGGGCGCGAAGTTCGAGATCTACGCCCTGATCCGCGAGCTGGCAGCGGCCGGCACCGCCGTCATCCTGGTGTCGTCGGAACTGCCCGAGGCACTGGCCATGAGCGACCGGCTGCTGGTCATGCGCAACAAGCGCCTGGTCCAGAGCCTGGACACCCTTCATCTGCGCCAGGAGACCGTGATGGCGCACGCCACCGGAGCAGGACTGCCATGAACCATTCCGACCTGGGCCTCCCCGCCACGGGCGCGCCCGAAGAACGCCTTCCCGGCGACCGGCGGTATGACGGCAGGCATGGCTGGCGGCATGCCTGCAAGCCGCTGCGGCGCCATGCCGGCACGCTCATGGGCCTGGCCGGCCTGGTGGCGCTGTTTTCCCTGCTGTCGCCCGCCTTTCTCACGGCCGGCAACCTGCTCAACGTGCTGCTGCAGGTGTCCATCATCGCCATCGTGGCCTTCGGCATGACCTATGTGCTGCTGCTGGGCGAGATCGATCTCTCGGTGGGATCGGTGGTCGCCCTGGCCGGCAGCGCGGCCGGCCTGATGCTGGGCCAGGGCCTGGCGCCTGCCCTGGTGCTGCCCGCCGTGCTGCTGTGCGGCCTGCTGCTGGGCGCGTTCAACGGCTCGCTGTCGGCGCTGCTGCATCTGCCGTCCTTCATCGTGACGGTGGCGACCATGGGTATCTTCCGGGGGCTGGCCTATATCGTCTCGGGCGGCATGCCGCAGCCGGTGGACAGCGAAGCCTTTTTGTGGATCGGCAATGGCGAGCTGCTGGGCATGCCCGTGCCCATCTGGATACTGGCCGCGCTGCTGGCTGCCAACCACTTCGTGCTGTCGCGCACCGTGTTCGGCCGCAAGACCTATCTGGCAGGCGGCAATGCCGAGGCGGCCATCTATGCAGGCATACGCGTGGGGCGGCTGAAGATCGCCATCTTCATGCTGTCGGGGCTGATGGCGGCCGTAGGCGGCCTGCTGCTCACCTCCCGCCTGTACTCGGCCCAGCCCAACGCGGCCATGGGCTGGGAGCTGGACGCCATCGCCGCCGCCGTGCTGGGCGGCACGCGCCTGGCCGGAGGCCACGGCTCCATCGTCGGCACGCTCATCGGCGCACTGATGATCGGCGTCATCAACAACGGCATGAACCTGATGAGCGTGCCCTACTTCTACCAGCTCATCGTCAAGGGCAGCGTGATTCTGGTGGCCGTGTGCATCGATGTGCACAGCAGGCGCAGGCGCTGACGCATGGGCCGGTGGTGCAGCGAACGGCGCACGGGGTTTGCTTCCAAAGGGAGGGAGAGCATGCAATCCATCATGACCATGGGCGAGATCCTCGTCGAAATCATGGCCGGCCGAAAAGGCCAGAGCTTTCGCGCGCCGGGGCCGCTGGCCGGGCCCTATGCCAGCGGGGCGCCCGCCATCTTCATCGACCAGGTCGCCCGGCTGGGGCATCCGGCTGCCATCATCGGCTGCGTGGGCGATGATGATTTTGGCTGGCTCAACATCGACCGGCTGCGCCGCGACGGCGTGGACACCAGCGCCATCGCCGTGTGCCAGAACGCCGTCACGGGCAGCGCCTTCGTCACCTACCGCGACAGCGGCGAGCGCGACTTCATCTTCAACATCACCAACAGCGCCTCGGCCCAGCTGCAGCCCGAGCAGGTCAACCAGGCCGTGCTCAAGGACTGCGCGCATTTCCACGTCATGGGCTCGTCGCTGTTCTCGTTTCGCATCATCGATGCCATGAAGAAGGCCATCGAAATCGTCAAGGCCCAGGGCGGCACCGTGTCCTTCGACCCGAACGTGCGCAAGGAGATGCTGCGCATTCCCGAAATGCGCGAAGCCCTGGCCTACATCCTGGAGTTCACCGACATCTTCCTGCCCAGCGGCCACGAGGTCACCCAGCTGGCCCGCTCGGCAGACGAGGCCGGCGCCATCGCCGAGATCTTTGCGCGCGGCGTGCGCGAAATCGTGGTCAAGCGCGGCGCCGACGGCTGCAGCTACTTCAGTGCCGACGAGCGCATCGACCTCGACGCCCTCCCCGTGGACGTGGCCGACCCCACGGGCGCGGGCGACTGCTTCGGTGCCACCTTCATCGCCTGCCGGCGCCTGGGCAAGACCGCGCTGCAATCGCTGCGCTACGCCAATGCGGCCGGCGCGCTCGCCGTCTCCAGCAAGGGGCCGATGGAGGGGACCTCCGGCTTTGCCGGGCTCGACGCGCTGCTGGCACAACAGCCGCAGCACCTGCGGCATGCGGTGATGGAGGGCTGAAACCATGCTCACCCACCTCACCCGTCTGGCACAGTCACGCTGCGGGCAGGCGCCAGCAGCCGCTGGCGGCGCGAACGGCGCACTCGGCATCTACTCCATCTGCTCGGCCCATCCCCTGGTCATCGAGGCCGCCATGCACCAGGCGCTGGACGACGGCACGCCGCTGCTCGTGGAAGCCACCGCCAACCAGGTCAACCAGTTCGGCGGCTACACCGGCATGCAGCCCGCCGACTTTCGCCGTTTCGTGCTGGCCATTGCCGACCGCTGCGGCCTGCCGCAGGACCGCGTGCTGCTGGGCGGCGACCACCTGGGCCCCACGGCGTGGACACACCTGCCTGCCGCCGAGGCCATGGACCTGGCGCAGGACCTGGTACACGCCTATGCGGCGGCCGGCTTCGTGAAGCTGCACCTGGACGCCAGCATGGCCTGCGCGGGCGACCCCCAGGCACTGGACGACGCCACCGTGGCCCGCCGCGCCGCCCTGCTCTGCCAGGCGGCCGAGCAGGCCAGCACCTGCCCCGCGCCCGGCCCGGCCTACGTGATCGGCACCGAAGTCCCCGTGCCCGGTGGCGCCGCGCATGCGCTGGAGCATGTGGAAGTCACCGCGCGCGCCGACGCCCAGCGCACGCTGCAGGTGCACCGCGACGTCTTCGCGCAGCAGGGGCTGGACGCTGTCTGGCCGCGCATCATCGCGCTGGTGGTGCAGCCGGGCGTGGAGTTCGATCACACGCGCGTGGTGGACTACGCGCCAGCCGGGGCAGCCGACCTCCGGCAGTTGCTGCGCCAGCATCCGCAACTGGTCTTCGAGGCCCACTCCACCGACTACCAGCGGCCCGAGGCCCTGCGCCAGCTGGTGCAGGACGGCTTTGCCATCCTCAAGGTCGGGCCCGGCGCCACTTTTGCGCTGCGCGAGGCGCTGTTCGCGCTGGCCGCCATCGAGGAGCAGCTTGTGGACGCACCCCAGCGCTCCCACCTGCCCGCCGTGCTGGAGTCCGCCATGCTGGGCCGCCCGGCCAGCTGGGAGCGCTACTACCGCGGCGAGCAGCCCGATCCCGGCGCGCAAAGGCTGCTGCGCATCTACAGCTACAGCGACCGTATCCGCTACTACTGGGCCGACCCCACGGTGAACGCCGCCGTGGCGCGGCTGCTGGACAACCTGTCCGCCTGCACCCTGCCCGAGAACATGCTCAGCCAGTTCCTCCCCGCCCAATACCAGGCCGTGCGCGCCGGGCGGCTGGCACCCTCGCCCCACGCGCTGGTGCTGGACCGCGTGCGCGAGGCGATACGGCCGTATGCGGCAGCCTGCAACGCGAGCCTCACAGCTGCCCCGCCTCCACCCTGATCAAATCCCACACGCTTTGCGCCACGGGCGACAGTTCGCGCTGGCGGCGGCGCACCAGCATGATGTCGCGCTGCACGCGCGGCAGCAGGGGGCGGCTGGCAAGGGCGTCGGGGGTGGCGCCACTCGCGGGAGTTCGCCATTCCTGCGGCACGGCCAGTTCCGGCACCACGCTCAGGCCCAGGCCCGCCTGGAGCATGCAGAAGATGGTGGTGGTGTGGCCGACTTCCTGCACGACGGCGGCCTCGGCGTCGTGGGCCTGCAGCGCGGCGTCGATCAGGCGGCGGCTGCCCGAGGCGTGGTCCAGCAGTACCAGCGGCTGGCCGGCCAGGTCGCTCCAGGCCACCTGGCGCTTGCGGGCCAGCCGGTGCGTGGCCGGGCAGACCAGGCAAAAGGGCTCGCTGAGTATGGTTTCGCAGTGCAGGTCGTCGCGGCCCTGCGGGTCGATGACCACGCCGAAGTCCACCTCGCCGCTGCGCACGCTTTGCAGCACATCGCTCTGGATGCGGTCCAGCAGCAGCAGTTCGATGCCCGGCGCCTGCTCGCGGCAGCGCGCAATGCAGCGCGGCATCAGGTGGGCCGACAGCGTGGGACTGCTGGCCACGCGCACCTTGCCCAGGCGCTGGGTGGCCAAGCCGCTGACTTCGAGCAGGCATTCATCCAGCGCGTCCAGCACGCGCGTGGCATGGCCCTGCAGCAGGCGGCCGGCGTCGGTCAGCTCCACCTCGCGCGTGGTACGGTGCAAAAGCTGCACGCCCAGGGCCTGTTCCAGCTCGGTGACATTGCGGCTGACGGCGGGCTGGGTCAGCGCCATCAGCTCGCCGGCGCGGCTGAAGTTGCGGCTTTCCGCCACGGCCAGGAAGGCGCGCAGCTGGCGCAGGCTGATATTCATACGGAAAAATTATAAAACCATCAGATAAATCCATTTCTCTTTTCAATGGCCGTGGCGTCCAATCGGGGCCTTGCAGCCTGGCTGCACGAACCGATAGTTAGTTGGAGAGAGTTTTCCCATGGCACGCCCCCGCTTCGCCCCTGACAATTTCACGCTGATGCTGCTGTCCACCGTGGCACTGGCCAGCTTCCTGCCCGCCTCGGGCACCGTCTCGCAATGGCTGGAGGTGGCGACCACGCTCATGGTCAGCCTGCTGTTCTTCCTGCACGGCGCCAAGCTCTCGCGCGAGGCCATCTTTGCCGGCATAGGCCACTGGCGCCTGCACCTGACCATCTTCGCGGCCACCTTCGTGCTCTTTCCCCTGCTGGGTTGGGCGCTGCGCCCCGTGCTGGAGCCCCTGGTCACGCCCGAGATGTACATGGGCGTGCTCTTCCTGTGCACGCTGCCGGCCACGGTGCAGTCGGCCATCGCCTTCACGGCCATGGCGCGCGGCAACATGCCCGCTGCCGTGTGCAGCGCATCGGCCTCCACGCTGATGGGCATCGTGATCACGCCCATCCTGGTCAGCATGCTGCTGCACAAGAGCGCCGAAGGGGGCGACGCGCTGCAGGCCATCGGCAAGATCGCGCTGCAGCTGCTGCTGCCCTTTGTGCTGGGCCATCTGCTGCGGCCCGTGATCGGCGGCTTCATCTCGCGCCATGCCAAGCGCGTGAAGTTCGTGGACCAGGGCTCCATCCTGCTGGTGGTGTACACGGCCTTCAGCGCCGCCGTCATCAGCGGCCTGTGGCAGCAGACGCCCCTGCCTGCGCTGCTGGGCCTGCTGCTGCTGTCGTCCATCCTGCTGGCCCTGGTGCTGGTCATCACGTCATGGACGGCGCGCCGCCTGGGCTTTTCCAAGGAGGACGAGATCACCCTGGTGTTCTGCGGCTCCAAGAAGAGCCTGGTCAGCGGCGTGCCCATGGCCAAGGTGCTGTTCGAGTCCAGCGCCGTGGGCGCCATCGTGCTGCCGCTGATGATCTTCCACCAGCTGCAGCTCATGGTCTGCGCCGTGCTGGCCCAGCGCTATGCACGCCGGCCCATGCACCCCGAGGCGATCGAGGATGGCGCCGTGCCCGCCAGCGCTGCGCCGGCCGCCAAGGCCGGAACGGCGCCGGCCAAATAAGGCACGGGCGCGCTCCCACAACGAAAAAGCCTGGCTCTCGCGCCAGGCTTTTTTGCATCTCAGCCCTTCAGGGCCAGGTTGTTGAGCTTGTCCAGCCGTTCAGGCCAGCTTCCCTGCTGCGCCGACTGCAGCAGGATGCGCGTCCAGGCGATCCAGGCGTCCCACTGCACGCGCTTGTCCCAGGCATTGCCCCAGCCGCTGAAGCACTGCAGCGCGCTGGTGGCTGCGCGCGCGGCGTCGTCGGCGCGGCCGGCAGACAGGTAGAGCTGGGCCAGTACCATCTGCGGCTCGCCCACCCAGGGGTTCAGGCGCACGGCGCTTTCCAGCACGGCCGTGGCGGCGTCCAGGTCCACCAGCGGCTGGTCCAGCTGGATCACCGACCAGTACAGCGACACGGCAGCGGCCTCGTCGCCGGGCGACAGCTGCCGGCTGCAATGGTCGAACACCGGCGGCAGCGGCAGCTGGGCGCGCAGCGCCGGGTGCTGCAGCGCACGGCCCAGGTCGCTGATCTGGCTGAGCATGCGGCTGGCAGGCCGCATGGGACCGGGCCACAGCGAGGCCGCCCAGTGCACGCCCTGCTGCCGCTGGTTCTGCACCTGCGGAAACTGCGAGTAGATGTCTTCCTGCCAGCTGAACCACTGCTCCATGGCATCGGCCATGCTCACGATGGTGAAGGCCGCCACCTCATAGGCGCTCAGGCGCTGGCTGCGGCCGGCGGATTCCAGCGCCATGGAGCCGTCTTCGGCCAGGTCGCCGGCCAGGATCTTCTGCATGAACTGCGTGCGGCTCATGGTGCAGAACAGGTAGACCAGGTGCTCGGCGCCCTCGCCCACCAGCTCGCGCAGGCGGCCGCGCTCGCTGCCCGCGTCGAACTTGACCAGGTCCACGAAGGCGTTGCCGTAGACGCTGTGCAGCAGGCCCAGCAGGCGCACGTCGCGCGGCTGGCGCCACAGCGCCAGCGAACGCGCCACGCCCGCCAGGTGGTGGCGGAAGGTGCCGGCCTTGTGCCAGTCCTGGCCCACGCCGCGCGCCAGCACCACGGGCAGCACGGGGGCGAGGTCGGCATCCTTGGCCAGCCATTCCTCGTCCAGCAGGTCCTGGGCGCGCGTGAACAGCGCCTCGTCAAGTGTCTGGAACAGTGTCGGGACAGGCAGGCTCATGCAGGCACCTCCATGGCAGCGGCGGGCCGCTGGGTATATTGCGCCACCCAGCCCGCCGTATCGGCGAACAGGCGCAGCGCCTTGATGCGCCGCGTGGCGGTCAGCGTGAAGCGGTGCTCCACGCCCGCCGGTATGCGCAGGTAGTCGCCGGGCTGCACGCGCAGCACGCGCTCTTGGCCGTGGGCATCAAAAAAGCCGAACAGGCCTTCGCCTTCGAGGATGTAGCGCACCTCGTCATCGGCATGGGTGTGGGGCTTGTCGAAGCGCTCCAGCGCCTCGTCCAGGCCCGGGGTGCCTGGGTGCAGCACGACCAGGTCCATGCTGTGGTAGCCATGGGCCACGCATTCGTCGACCACCAGCATGCCCACGGCCTGGACCACGGTGGCCTTGCCGCCGTCATCCAGCTGGGCCTGCGCCAGCAGCGCGGCCAGGCCGGGCTCGGGCGCCAGCGGGCGGTGCTGCCATTGCACGCCGATGGCGGCCACGAAGTCCGCGTCGGAAACCCGGTGGGATGCGAGGGCGCCCATGGTCTTACCAGGCCGCCGTGTAGGCGCCCTTGAACTGCGTGTCGATGAACTGGCGCACCTCGGGCGATTGGTAGGCCTTGACGAAGGCCTGCAGGCCCGCGTCCTTTTCATGGCCGGCGCGCGTGGCGATCAGCACGGTCACGTACGGCGTGTCCGTGGCTTCCAGCGCCAGCGAGTCCTTTTGCGGCGACAGGCCTGCGGCCACGGCATAGCTGCTGTTGACGGCGGCGGCGTCCAGATCGTCCAGCGAGCGCGCCAGCTGGGCGGCCTCCAGCTCGACGAAGCGCAGCTTCTTCGGATTGGCCGTGATGTCCAGCACCGAGGCACGCGCGCCCGCGCCGGTCTTCAGTTCGATCAGCTTTTGCGCGGCCAGCACCATCAGTGCGCGCGAGCCGTTGGTGGGGTCGTTGGGGATGCCCACGCGCGCACCGCTCTTGAGGTCGGCCAGGCTTTTGATCTTCTTGGAGTACACGCCCATCTGCTGGTTGACCGCACGGGCCACGGGCACGAGCTTGTAGCCCCGGTCCTTGTTCTGGGCGTCCATGAAGGGCTGGTGCTGGTAGATGTTGGCATCCAGCTCACCCTGCGACAGGGCCGCATTGGGCTGGATGAAGTCGCCGAACTCGACCAGCTTCACCTTCAGGCCGTTCTTCTCGGCCACCTTCCTGGCCACCTCAGCAATCTGGGCATGCGGGCCCGAGGTCACGCCGATGGTGACCGAGCCGTCGGCCGCATGGGCCGGCAGCGCGGCCATTCCCGCCAGGGGCAGGACGGCAGCCAGGGCCAGCGATTGAAGCAATGCGCGCTTTTTCATGGAATCCCTCTTTCAGACAATCTCGCGGCAGCTTGCCGCCCCGGCTGCCCCGGCCGCCGGGGTGTGTGGATCAGCGGTGGCTCAACCTGCGCACCGCCCAGTCGCCCAGGCTCTGGATGGCCTGCACGAAGAAGATCAGGATGATGACCACGGCCAGCATCACATCGGGCAAAAAGCGCTGGTAGCCGTAGCGGATGCCCAGGTCGCCCAGGCCGCCGCCGCCAATGGCGCCGGCCATGGCCGAGTAGCCGGTCAGGCTCACGAAGCTGATGGTCAGGCCCGCCACGATGCCGGGCAGCGCCTCGGGCAGCAGGATCTTCCAGACGATCTGGCCCGTGGTGGCGCCCATGGACTGGGCCGCTTCCACCAGGCCGTTGTCCACCTCGCGCAGCGCGGTCTCCACCAGGCGCGCCACGAAAGGCGCTGCCGCAATGGTCAGCGGCACCACGGCCGCCCAGGTGCCGATGGACGAGCCCGTGATCAGACGTGTCAGCGGGATGATGGCGACCAAAAGGATGATGAAGGGGGTGGAGCGCAGGGCATTGACGATCCAGCCCACGATCTTGTTGGCCGGGCCGTTCTGCAGCACGCCGCCGTGGTCGGTCAGGCGCAGGAACACACCCAGGGGAATGCCGATCAGGCCGCCCACCAGGCCCGAGACGCCGACCATGATGATGGTCTCCCACAGCGAGCTGACGAACAGCTCCAGCATCATTTCCGAAAAATTCTCAAACATCGCTCAATCCCTGGTGGAAACGATCTGCACCTGCACGCCGGTGGCGCGCAGATGGTCCACGGCGGCATCGATCTTTGCCGCATCGCCGCTGGCGAAGACGGCCAGCGAGCCGAAGGTCTGCTCCTGGATCTCGTCGATCTGGCCATGCAGGATGGACAGGTCCAGCCCCAGCTCGCGGATCAGGTGCGACAGGATGGGCTGGTAGGCGCTCTCGCCCGCATACGACAGGCGCAGCAGCCGGCCTTGCTGGCCGGGCGCCAGCTGGGCGGCCAGCGCGTTCACGCGCACGGCCACCGACTCGGGCAGTTGCTGGGGAACGATCTCGTCGATCAGGCTGCGCGTGATGGCCTGCTGCGGGCGCGTGAACACGTCGATCACGGGGCCCAGCTCGGCAATCTCGCCGCCGTCGATCACGGCCACGCGGTCGGCGATCTGCTTGATCACCTGCATCTGGTGCGTGATCAGCACCACGGTCAGGCCCAGTTCGCGGTTGACCTTGCGCAGCAGGTCCAGGATGGAGCGCGTGGTCTCGGGGTCCAGGGCCGAGGTGGCTTCGTCCGACAGCAGCACCTTGGGGTGGCTGGCCAGCGCGCGCGCAATGCCCACGCGCTGCTTTTGCCCGCCCGAGATCTGCGCCGGATAGCGGTCGCGCAGCGCGCTCAGGCCCACCAGGTCCAGCAGCGGGTCCACGCGCTTCTTGATGTCGTCGGCCGACATGCCCGCCAACTCCAGCGGCAGCGCGGCGTTGTCGAACACCGTGCGCGAGGACAGCAGGTTGAAATGCTGGAACACCATGCCGATGTCGCGGCGCGCCGTGCGCAGCTCGGCATCGCTGAGCTGCATCAGGTCACGGCCGCCCACCAGCACCTGGCCCGAGGTCGGGCGGTTGAGCAGGTTCAGGCAGCGCACCAGCGAGCTTTTGCCCGCGCCGCTGCGGCCGATGATGCCGAACACCTCGCCCGACTCGATCTGCAGGTTGATGCCCCGCAAGGCATGGACGGGCCCGGTGGGGCCCTTGTAGGTCAGGGAAAGATCCCGAATCTCGATCATGAAAAAACGCCGCGGCGCAGGACGGCCTGGGGACGCCGCTGCGCATTGTTGGGAAGTGGGAGCAAATATAGGTTGTGCGTATAAAAACGCAAACTATAAAAAAATAAAGTAATAAGAAGCTCCGGTTATGCCCAGGACTTCACTACTTTCTGCACAACCCTCAACTATGCCTGAATGTGGACACGCCCTGGCCCTGCCGGGCTATGCGCGGCGCCACGGAGCACTGCGGCAAGGCCCTTCTTGCGGCGGCGTCTGATTGACAGTGCGGCCGGCACGCTGCCGTCGCGGCCTGGCGGCCCTGGCCCGCTCCTGCTTTTGACGATGGCAGGCACCCGCCGCTGCCGCCGCGCTGACGCCAGAAGCAGCCTTTGCTGACAGGCCGCGCGGCACGCGCCCTCCTACAGTGGGCTCAACCCCACAGGAGAAGAGCGCCATGCGCCCAGAACAACACTCCGGCGCCGGCAGCCAGGCCGGCTCGGCTCCCTTGTCGCGGCGCGGCTTTCTGCAGGCCGCCAGCATCGCAGGCGTCAGCGTCTGGGTGGCGCCGCTGGCCAGCCAGGCCTATGCAGCCCTCTTTGAAGACCGCGTCCTGGGCAGCGTGGCCCGCGAGCCGGCCACCCAGCTGCCGCGCATGCGGCTCGATGGCCGCTCCAAGGTCATGGGCGCCAAGGTCTTCGCCCGCGACATCCGCGCCCGCGACATGCCGCACTGGCCCCAGCAGCAATCCCATGCCTTCATCGTGCGCACCACGCTGGCCGACCGGCTGTTCGACGGCATGGACCTGTCTTCCCTGGACGGCGAACTGGCGCCCGACCGCGTGGTCACCGCCGAAGACCTGGCGCGCGACGGCCTGGCCTTTCCCGAGTTCTATGGCGAAGACATGCTGCTGCCCGCAGGCAAGACCCCCGCCTACCTGGGCCAGGCCGTGGCCATCCTCATCTACCACGACTTCGCGCGCTTTCGCTTTGCCAAGGAAAGGCTGCAGGCCACGGCCGGCGTCATCCGCTACGGCCGCATCACAGGCGCGCTGGACCGTCCACCCTGGGGCGTGTTCCGCTATGTGCGCCAGGGCGGCGCCACGGCCTTTGACGACGACGTGTTCTCCAGCCTGCGCGATGCCCCGCTGTTCCCCGCCGAGCGCAAGCCGCTGGTCTGGCCGCAGATCTCCAAGGCCGACGCGGTCACGGCACGCGGCCTGCGCGCGGCCGAGCAGATCGCCCAGGAACTGGCCACGCCGCCGGCCGACTGGCTGGTGCTGCAGCGCCACTACGCCACGCAATCGGTGGACACGGCCGCGCTGGAGCCCGACAACGCCAACTGCTGGT
This sequence comes from Delftia sp. PX-1, assembly GCF_055797465.1. Lineage (NCBI taxonomy): Bacteria > Pseudomonadati > Pseudomonadota > Betaproteobacteria > Burkholderiales > Comamonadaceae > Delftia > Delftia sp. PX-1. Next base: position 3,269,462 of record NZ_CP184763.1, on the reverse strand, counting down.
ATGACGCGGCCACGCAAAGCCTGCACATGGTGCTGGCCACGCAATCGCCGCACGAAGTGGCCGAATGGGCAGCGCAGATGGTGCAGGCCAGCAGGTTCCCGCTCAAGCGCCTTTTCGTGCACCCGTGCTACACGGTGGGCTACGGCTCCAAGGACCACGCGCCCATGCCCTACTACGGCCTGGTCTGCGCGCTGTATGCGGACGGCAAGCCCGTGCGCCTGGCCAATGACCGGTTCGAGCAGTTCCAGTCCTCGCTCAAGCGCCATGCCTTCGAGATCGACTACACCATGGCCATCGACAGGAAGACCGGCCTCTTCCAGAGCCTGGTGGCCAACATGACGGCCAATGGCGGCGGCCGGGCCAACTTCTCGCCCTCGGTCGCCATGGTGGGCGGCACGGCGGCGCAGTCCATCTACTACTTTCCCAAGAACGACATTACCGCCGTGGCCCTGGCCAGCCGCGCGCTGGACGCGGGCTCGGCACGCGGCTACGGCACGCTGCAGAGCATGGCGGCCACCGAAATGATGGTGGACGAAATCGCCGAACTGCTGCAGATCGACCCCATCGAGCTGCGCCTGCGCAACGTGCTGACCTCGGGCGCCAAGAACACCCAGGGCGCCATTGCCGCTGGCGCCCTGCGCGCCGACGAGGTGCTGGAGCGCGCCCGCCGCCATCCGCTGTGGACCGAGCGCGCCAAGCGCAAGACCGCCTACGAGGCCAGCCACCCGGGCCAGCGCTACGGCGTGGGCTTTGCCTGCGTGCAAAAGGACTTCGGCACGGGCGGCGAGGCGGCCTTCGCCCGCATCGAGATATCGCCCCAGGGCCGCGTGCTGCTGCACCACTCGGGCACCGAGATCGGCACGGGCATGGGCACCTCGCAGGCCCAGCTGTGCGTGCAATGGTTCGGCAAGCCCGCCGACGAGCTGCAGACCGCCTGCCTGGACTGGCCGGAGCTGCCGCTCAAGGCCGAGGGCGACAACTACACCATGCCCCAGGCCGACCAGGACCGCTTCGCCACCCGGCCGCTGTGGACGCCGGTCTACGCCTCGCCGGCCAGCGCCAGCAACTCGGCCTACTACTACAGCCACGCCACCAGCGAGACGGCGCGCGTGGTCTTCGAGCACGGCCTGTGGCCGGCCGCCGTCGCCATCTGGAGCCAGGGCACGGGCGGCGGCCAGAAGGCGCCCTACGTGGTGCGCCGCGAGGACGCGCGCTGGGTCAACGGCATGCTCACGGCCAACGGCATGCAGCCGCTGTCCCTGCAGGCCCTGGCCCAGAAGGCCCATGCCATGCAGCTGGTCACGGGCGCCGTGGGCCATACCTTCAACCGCTGGCAATGGGCCGAGGCGGACTTCGACATCCTGGGCACCAGCGCGCGCCGGCCGCTGGACGCGCTGGCCGTGCGCCTGGGCAGCGCGCCCGATGCTTCCGCCGTCACGCCGGCCCCTGACACCACCGACACGCCGCAGGCGGCCACGCCCGTCGAGGCCTCTGTCACCGCGCGGCGCAGCGCCGCCGGCTACCGCATGATTGCGCGGCGCAACCTGTTCTATCCGCCCATGCAGCGCAACAACGCGGGCGTCACCTACTACAGCGCCAATGCGGCCCTGGTCGAGCTGGCGGTGGACACGGGCACGGGCGCGGTCGAGCTGCTGGCCCACCACTCCATCATGGAGTGCGGGCGGCCCATCGTGCCCGAGCTGGTACATGGCCAGCTCGAAGGCGGCATCGCCATGGGCATAGGCCATGCGCTGTACGAAACCATGCCGCTGTACGAGGGCGGCCCCGGCGACGGCAACTGGAACTTCCACCGCTACCACCTGCCGCGCGGCAGCGAGGTGGCGGTCTGGAAGCAGACGGCCGAGCTGCTGCCCCCGCTGTCCGACACCGATCCACCCAAGGGCATTGCCGAGGTGGTGATGATTCCCATCGTCGCCGCCATCGTCAACGGACTGCACCACGCCATAGGCAAGCGCTTCCACGACCTGCCCGTGACCCCGCAAAAGATCAGGGAGGCACTCGCACCATGAGCCTTGTCCCGCGCCCCTTGTCGCTGACCGTCAACGGCCAGACCGTCGGCCCCATGGACGTGCCCGAAGGCATGCCCATGATCGACTTCCTGCACGAATACCTGAACCTCACCGGCTCGCGCCTGGGCTGCGGCATCGGCGAATGCCGGGCCTGCACCATCATCGTGGACGGTCCCGAGGGCAGCCGCGAAATGCGCACCTGCATCACCGGCGCCCACTACTTCCAGGGCCGCAAGGTCCGCACCATCGAAGGCATTGCCGACCCGGCCGGCGCGGACACCGCGCCCCCATCAGCCCCGGGCGCCTCGGGTACCTCGGGCCAGCCGCGCAAGGTCATCGCCATCAGCCCCGTGCAGCAGAAGTACCTGGAGCATTTCAGCTTCCAGTGCGGCTACTGCACGCCGGGCTTCGTCATCGCGGCCACGGTGCTGGTCGAGCGCCTGGCCAAGGCGCCCATCCGCGCGGCCGATGTGGAACAGGTCGTGGGCGAGGCGCTGCAGCCCCACCTGTGCCGCTGCACCGGCTATGTGCGCTACTACGCGGCCGTGAAGGACCTGGTCCTGAACACGCCCGGGCTGACCTTGAAAGGATGAGCGCCATGTCCGCCGCCGACCCCAGCGCAGCCACCGCCGCGCCACCTGCCGACTACAGCGGTGCCCGCCCCCCGCCACCGCGCAGGCCCAGGCGCCGCTGGCGCGGGCTGCTGCTCATCCTCCTGCTGCTGGCCGTGCTGTTTGCCATTGCCGCCGTCTGGGGCAACCGGCCCCATGTGCCACAGCGCGAGCCGCAGGCCGTGCACCGCAGCCCCCAGCAGCTGGCCCAGGGCCTGTACCTGGCGCGCGCCGCCGACTGCATGGCCTGCCATGACGGGGTGGGTGGCATGGGTGGCGCCCGGGAAGGCCAGCCCTTTGCGGGCGGCAAGCCCCTGCCCACGCCCTTCGGCACCCTCTACGGCACCAACATCACTCCCGACCCCGACCACGGCATAGGCCGCTGGACGGCCGAGGAATTCCACGCCGCCGTCACCCGCGGCACGGCGCCGGGCGGGCGCCAGCTCTACCCGGCCATGCCCTATGCCTCCTACCACCTGATGAGCCGCGAAGACTCGGACCTGATCTACGGCTACCTGATGAACATCCGGCCCGTGGCCCAGCCCAACACCAAGCCCGCCCTGCCCTTCCCCTTCAACCTTCGCGTGCTGATGTTCGGCTGGAAGACGCTGTTCCTGTCCAGCGCGCCCCTGCCCGTGGGCTCGCAGGGCCAGAGCCCAGCCTGGCTGCGCGGGCAGTACCTGGGCAATGTCATGGGCCACTGCGCCGAATGCCACACGCCGCGCGGCATGTTCGGCCAGATGCAGAAGGACCGCTGGCTGCAGGGCGGCACGCTGTCGCTGTTCACGGCCCCCGGCATCACCGCCGAAGCCCTGGCCGCACGCGGCTGGACGCGCGAGGGCATGGCCCAGTTCCTGCAGACGGGCTTCTCGGCCCACGGCAGCGCCTTCGATGAAATGCACGAGGTCATCGCCAACAGCACCCGGTACCTCACGGCCGAGGACATGACGGCGCTGTCCACCTTCCTGCTGGGCGACAACCCGCCAGCGCCCCAGCCCCTGCCGGCCGCCGCGCCCCCGGATTCCGGCACCGGCAACAGCGCGGGCAATGGCGCCGGCAACGGTGCGGGCACGCTGGACGCGGGCCGGGGCCACTACATGGCGCTGTGCGCCAGCTGCCACGGCAGCGAGGGCCTGGGCCGCAGCCTCACCATGCCCCCGCTCAAGGGCAACAGCACCGTGCGCCAGGCCGACGCCCGCAACCTGGTGCTGGCCATCCTCGTCGGCCTGCCCAAGCACCCGGCCACCCAGCAGGGCCCCACGCCCCTGCCCGGCATGCCCGGCTTCATGCAGGAGCTGACCGATGGAGAAGTCGCCGCCCTGGCCAACTACACCCGCACGGCCCTGGGCGGCCAGCCTGCCGATGTGACCGCCGCCCAGGTGGCCGACCTGCGCAGCGCAGCCGGAAAGTCAGGGCACAAGGCTGCGCCGTGAAACACCGGCTGTTCTACGGAGCCCAACCCGTATGCCCGCGCCTGCGGCGTGGCGGTTGCGGGGTTGCAAGCCTGCCGAAGGACAGGCTTGCTTCGTCATCTGACTCGCCGTGATGTCTGAACGTAGCGTGCAGCGCGAAGTGAGTTTCACGGCGAACCCCGCAACCGCCACGACGCAGGTTGCCCGCAGCGAAGCGGAGGGTCGCGGGCATTCGGGTTGTACGTGTCAAGGACATGGGTAACAACTCAGCTCACAGACATGGGTAACACTTCAAGCTCACATAGTCCTTCTGGGGTCCTCGCACATCCTCTTCGTTGAAGCAGCCCAGTCGCACCGGCCCCAGATACACATCCCACTGGCCAGCGGCCACCTCCTGCATCCCGATCCACTGCCCCGCCAGCAGGTAGCCTATGTAGATCCGCAGCGCTCGCCAGTAAATCAAGCCGTTGTGGCTGACCCGAACCCTTTCCCAATGCTTCGGATACTCCAGCTCCGGTAGCTTTGAGGGGTATGGCCTGACCGAGTCGCTGTAGTGCTGGGCCGGCATGCTTTGCTGCAAGGCCTCATGCGGGCGCTGCTGGTTGTAGTGCTCCACAAAGGCATCGAGCTGCATCTGCAATGCCGCTTTGTCCGCCGCAGGCTCTTTGCCCAGGGCATGCTTGAGCGTGCGGTGCATCCGCTCGTGGCGACCGTTTTGCTGTGGCTTGCCCCTCTCGATGCGCTCCGGCCTGATGCCCAGCCTTATCCACCATATCGCCAGGCGTGACAGGCCCGCCACGCCAGTAGTCGCGAACGGCGGACCGTTGTCACTGCGTATGCGCTCGGGCAGTCCGTATTGCCGAAACACCTGTTCGAAGCTGCGTTTGGCATCCTCGTAGTTGGGGCTGTCGTAGACATGCACGGCCAGCAAATAACGGCTGGCGTGGTCCATGATGGTCAATGGATAGCACCAGTGACCATCGGCTGTCTTGAACTGGCCTTTGTAGTCTGCACTCCACACCCCATTGGGCTGCTTGCTCGTTCGCAAGGGCTGGGCCGTAGGCACCGAGCGTCTGCGTACACGCCTGCTGCAAACAAGCCCCTCAGCCTTCAGCACGTTGTAGATGGTGGTTTTGCTGGGTGTCTCCTGTGGGCCCCAGCGCTGCAGGAGCAAAGCGTGCAGCTTCTTGGGCCCCATCTGTGACCTTTGCTGCGTGCGCAGCTCAATGATGGCCCGGCGCTGTGCATAGCTGATCGCCTGATTGTTCCCGTGGGGCCTGCGACTGCGTTCTTGCAATCCATCCATGCCCAGTTGGCGGTAACGCTCAACCCACTTGTAGGCCGTCTTGCGGCTGATGCCGTAGCGCCTGCACAGCTCGCTCAGCGGCACGCCACTGCGCAGATGGTCGGCTATGAAGAGCAGTTTCTCGTCCATGGGTGCGCACTCCTTCCAGGGCATGGTGATCGCTCCTTGGCTGCTGTTGGCTCCAGCTGCCAAGCTTGGATCTGTTACCCATGTCCTTGTACTGATGTGTCACCTATGAGTGTGAGTCGTACCGTCGCCTTCTTTGATCTGACCTTTCTTGGCGAATCAAGAAAGGGCAGTCGGCTGCCGGGCCGAAACCCGGCCTCGAAAAGCAATCGCCCGGCAGGGGGAGATGAGCCCCCTGCACTCGCTGACAAGCCGCGGCCACAGCCCCAAATCACAAGCCCATTGTTTCCACCACGGAACCAACCGCGTTCCACCACCCTCCTTTCCCAGCCGCCCCTGTCTCCCTAGAGTGAAAGCAAAAGGAGACAAGCATGTTCGAAGCCAATCTATTCCAGGGCCAGCGCGTCCTGATCACCGGGGGCGGCACGGGGCTGGGCCTGGCCATGGCGGCCAAGCTGGCGGAACTGGGCGCCGAGCTGCACCTGTGCGGCCGGCGGCATTCCGTGGTGCAGCAGGCCTGCGAGATGCTGAACAACGACACGGGCGCGCAGGCCTTTGCGCATGAACTCGACATTCGCCAGCCCGAGGCCGTGCACACCGTCATCGACCGCATCTGGGCCGAACACGGCCCGCTGACGAGCCTGGTCAACAACGCGGCCGGCAACTTCGTCAGCCGCACCGAGGACCTGAGCATCAACGGCTTCCATGCCATATCGGACATCGTCTTCCGGGGCACCTTCTACGTCACCCAGGCCGTGGGCCGCCGCTGGATCGCCGAAGGGCTGCCGGGCTCGGTGCTGTCCATCGTCGTCACCTGGGTGGACACGGGTTCGCCCTTTGTCGTGCCCTCGGCCATGTCCAAGGCCGGGCTGGACGCCATGACCAAATCGCTGGCCGTGGAATGGGGTCCCAAGCGCATACGGTTCAACGCGATTGCACCGGGCGTGATTCCCACCCAGGGCGCCAGCCAGCGCCTGCGCCCCAGGATCGACGGCAACGAGGACTCGGCCGACCGCCGCCGCCTGGACAACCCCACGCGCCGCCTGGGCACGGGCGAGGACATCGGCAACATGGCCGCCTTCATCCTGGCCCCGGGCAACACCTGGCTCAACGGCCAGACCATCACGCTGGACGGCGGCGACGCCCTGGCCAACGGCGCCTACTTCACCGAATACCAGGCCTGGGACGATGCCGACTGGGCGCGCGCCCGGCAGATGGCCAAGGCCGCCAACCAGCCCAACGTCAACGATGGGGAGCAGGAGGCCACGCCCACATGAGCACCGCCGCCACGCCCCATTCCACCCTGGTCTTCGAACAGCGCACGCTGACCGGCGCCGCCCAGCAGCAGCGCGGCCGCCAGCTGGCCCAGGGCCTGCGCAGCCTGGGCCTGGCCGAAGGCGACGTGCTGGCCGTCTTCCTGCGCAACGGCATCGAATACGCCGATGTGGTCCATGCCTGCCGCATTGCGGGCATCTACTACTGTCCCATCAACTGGCATTTCACGGCCACGGAGATCGACTACATCCTGGCCGACAGCGGCGCCCGCGGCCTCATCACCAGCCAGGACCTGCTCGACGGCCTCAAGGGCGAGCTCTATGCGGACCTGCCCCGGCGCGTCGCCCACGCACGCGAGCCGGAGCAGGACTACGAAACCTGGCTGGCCGCCCAGGCACCCTACGACGGCCCGCTGGTCGCGCCGCGCGGCCACATGGCCTATACATCGGGCACCACGGGCCGCCCCAAGGGCGTGCTGCGCAAGGCGTTTCCCGTGGAAGAACTGCCCCGGCGCCTGGCCGTGAACCAGGCGCTGATCGCCACCGCCTACGGCCTGCAGCCCGGCGCGCGCACCCTGCTGACCGCGCCCATCTACCACAGCGCGCCCAGCCTGTATTTCCAGAACGCGCTCATGCTCAGCGAGCTGGTGGTGCTGGAGCAGCGCTTCGACCCCGAGCGCTTCCTGCAGCTGGTGCAGGAGCACCGCATCGACACCGCCTACATGGTGCCCATCATGTACGTGCGCCTGCTCCGGCTGCCGCGCGAGGTGCGCGAGCGCTACGACATCTCCTCGCTGCGCTTCATCGCCTCCACCGGCTCGCCCTGCGCGCCCGAGGTCAAGAAGGCCATGATCGAGTGGATGGGGCCCATCATCAATGAGACCTATGCCTCCAGCGAGTCGGGCCTGGTCACCTTCATCGGCTCGGCCGACGCCCTCACCCACCCGGGCAGCGCGGGCCTGCCGCTGCAGGATGCCGAAGTCCGCATCCTCGACAGGCAGGGCCAGGCCCTGCCCACGGGCGAGGTCGGCCTGATCTACGTGCGCCAGCCCGCCTATGCCGACTTCACCTACAAGGGCAACGAAGAGGCCCGCCGCAAGATGGACCAGGGCGGCCTCATCACCCTGGGCGACATGGGCTACCTGGACGAGGAAGGCTTTCTCTACGTCTGCGACCGCGACTCGGACATGGTGATCTCCGGCGGCGTGAACATCTACCCGGCCGAGATTGAGAACGAGCTGCTCAGGCACCCCGGCATAGCAGACTGCGCCGTCATCGGCGTGCCCGATGCCGAGTACGGCGAACGGCTGCTGGCCCTGGTCGAGCCCGGCCAGTCAGGCACACTGCCCGAAGCGGAACTGAAAGAATGGCTGCGCGGCCGGCTGGCGGCCTACAAGCTGCCGCGCAGCTTCGTCTTCCAGCGCCTGCCCCGCGACGACAACGGAAAGATCGCCAAAAGAAAGCTGCGCGACGCCCACTGGGGCGCGACGCAGCGCAAGATCTGAACCCGCCAACACCGAAAGAGAAGGAGACAACGCATGAACAAGGCCATCGCATTGCTGCTTGCCGCTGCGGCCACCGCAGCCGCAGCCCCCGGGTTCGCCCAGTCCGACTACCCCAGCAAGCCCATCAAGCTCATCGCCCCGTATGCGCCGGGCGGCTCGGTCGATGTGCTGGCCCGCACCCTGGCCACGCACCTGTCCACGGAGCTCAAGCAGTCCGTGGTCGTGGAGAACCGGCCGGGCGCCAACACCATGATTGCCGCCTCGGCCGTGGCGCGCTCGCCGGCCGACGGCTACACCCTGCTGCTGGCCAGCAATGCCAGCATGGTCCTCAACCCCCTGCTCTACAAGAAGCTCAGCTACAACCCCGACCGGGAGCTGAAGCTCACCAACATCCTGGCCGAGGCCCCGCTGGTGCTGGTCACCAACAGCCAGACCGGCATCAAAAACGTGGCCGACCTCAAGGCCTACTCCAAGGCGCACGCGGGCAAGCTCAACTACAGCTCGGTCGGCCTGGGCAACCCGCTGCAGCTGACCACCGAGCTGATCAAGTCCCGCCTGGACGTGGCCGCCACCCACATTCCCTTCAACGGCAGCGCGCCGGCCCTCACCGCCCTCATGGCCAACGACACCCAGCTCATGGTGGACGTGGCCGGCACCTCCCTGCCCCACATCAAGGCCGGCAAGCTGGTGGCCATTGCCACCACCGGGCCGGAGCGCTCGCAGTTCCTGCCGCAGACGCCCACCATTGCCGAATCGGGCGTGCCGGGCTTCAGGGCCTCCACCTGGTTCGGCATTGCCGTGCCCGCAGGCACGCCAGCGGACGCGCGCAACACCCTGCAGGCCGCCGTCAACAAGGTCATGCTCAACCCCGAATTCGCCAGCGCCCTGGGCAACCAGACCCTGGCCGCCAGGAAGCCCCAGACCCAGGCCCAGCTCGACGACTTCCTGGCCGCAGACGGCCAGATGTGGCGCAAGGTGATCGCGGACAACGCGATTGCGCTGGAGAACTGAAGACCGAAAAGGTGATGAACTAAGGACCTAAGGGCCGGACACCTCGGCCTGCTCCACGAAGCGCAGCAGGCTGGCCCTGAGGAACTCGGTCATCACCTTGACGGCATGCGAGGGCCGCCGGTCCTCGGCCGTGATGATGTACAGCCGGTCGCCCAGGCCGGACACCGTCCAGTCCGGGCACACGCGCTGCACGGCGCCCGATCGCAGCTCGTCCATCACCATGTAGTTGGGCAAGGTGGCCACGCCGCTTCCCCGGAGCATGGACTGCTTGAGAAAGGGGAAATGCTCGCTGGTGATGCAGGGCTCGCACTTGAGCGCAATCTCCTGCTGCCCCTTTTTCACCGAGACGGCATAGGTCTTGCCGTCGCCGGGCGGCGTCAGCAGCACGCCGTGGGGAATCTCGGAGGGGTCGTGGAACGGCCGCGCCTTGGCATAGGCGCTGCTGGCATACAGGCCAAAGCCCACCGGCCCCAGATCGCGCGCCACCAGGTGCTCCTGCACGTCGCGCGCCACGCGCACGGCCACATCCACCTGGGCGCTCATGGGATCGCTCACCCGGTTGGAGAACAGCACGCGGATGCGCACCTGCGGGTGCCGCTTCTGGAACGCCAGCAGCATGTCGGCCAGATACAGCTCGCCCAGGCCCGTGGGAATGCTCAGCCGCACCGAGCCCGTCACCACATGCTGCAGCGCGTCGATGGCGCCCTGCGCGGCCTCCACCTCCTGGATGATGCTGCGCCCGTGCTCGTACAGCACCTCGCCCGCCGCCGTCAGCAAAAAGCTGCGCGTCGTGCGGTGCAGCAGGGTCACGCCCAGCGCCGTCTCCAGCGCCTTGAGCTCCTTGCTCACCTTGGAGCGCGTGATATCGCGCTTGCGCGCCGCAGCGCTGAGGCTGCGCGCGTCCACGATCTCTACGAAATTGCGGATGAGGTTGATGTCCATGGCTTGAGAGCGGCAGGTCAGGCGGTCGGCCTTGTGCGCGGCCGCAGGCAACGCGCCCGGACCGCCACCCCCGGACTATGGCACCGTCACGACGCCTGGCCCCGCCACCCGTGGGCGCCGGGACACAGGGCTTTCCCCGGTGCCCGCTGCATCAGTCCAGGCTGATCTGCGACGAAGAGGCCACCTGCTTCCAGGTCGTCACATCCTTGAGGATCACCGCGCCGAACTGCTCCGGCGTATTGGCCACCACCGTGCCGCCCAGCTCTGCCAGGCGCTGGCGCAGCTGCGGATCGGCCAGGGCCTGCACGCTGGCCTTGTGCAGCTTGTCGCGGATGTCCTTGGGCAGGTCCTTGGGCGCCAGCAGGCCGTTCCAGGCCTGCACGGCGTAGCCGGGCACGCCGGACTCTGCAAAGGTCGGCACATCGGGCAGCTCGCTGCTGCGCTGGGCCGTGGCCACGGCCAGCGGGCGGATCTTGCCGGACTTGATGTGCGGCAGCGAGGCCGGCAGCGGCTCCCACAGCATGGACACCTGGCCGCCGATCAGATCGGTGAAGGCCGGGCCAGCGCCACGGTAGGGCACATGCATGATCTGCACGCCCGCCTTGACCTTGAACAGCTCCATGGCCAGATGGCCCAGACCGCCCGCGCCCGAGGACGCATACGACAGATGGCCCGGCTGCGCCTTGGCCAGCGCGATCAGCTCCTTCAGATTCGCCGCCTTGACCGAGGGATGCACGCTGAGCACGCCCGGCACCGTGATCACCTGGGTGATGGGCGTGAAATCCTTCACCGCGTCATAGGGCAGCTTGGTGTAGACGGCCGGATTCGTGCCGTGCGTGCTGGACGTGGCGCCCAGCAGCGTATAGCCATCCGGCTTGGCATCGGCCACGAAGCGCGTGCCCAGCGAGCCACCGGCACCGGCCTTGTTCTCCACGATCACCGAGGCGCCCAGCACCTTGCCCAGCTGCTGCGCGAACAGGCGGTTCACCACATCGGCCGTGCCGCCGGGCGGAAACGGCACGATCAGGCGGATGGGCTCGGCCGTGGGCCAGCCGGCATCGGCCGCCAGGGCCGACTGCGCGGGCGCCAGGGCGCCCAGGGCCAGGGCCGCCGTGGTTGCAGACAGGCTGCGGATCATGAAATTGCGGCGTTGCATAGGATTTTTCTCCTCGTTGAAATTCTTCGGGACCAGCACTCTCCAGTCACCGGCCCAGGCGCTCCAGCCAGGCCAGCACCCGGCCCAGCACCTCGTCGCCATTGGTGTCCAGCATGCAGAAATGCGAATTGCCGGTAATGCCTGCGGCCGGCAGGTCCAGCACCTCGGCACGGCCGCCCAGGCGGCGCAGCAGCTGCCAATACACATCGGTCTGCGCGCGGTACTTCTGCCACTGCGGGCTGTGCGCGAAATGGTCGCCCCACACCGCCAGGTGCGGGATGGCCGAGGCAGGCGCGAAGGCATCCGCCCCCTGCTGACCTTGCTGCCCTTCTTGCAGCACCGGCATGCCCGTAGGCTCCACCCCCACCACGGCGCGCACCAGGTGCGGCTTGCGGATGGCCGCATGCGCGGCAAAGCCACCGCCCTGGCTGTGGCCCATCACCACGCAGGGGCCGAACTGCTCCAGCAAGGCGTCATAGGCCGCCATGGCCATGGCCTCGTGCCCCAGCCAGCGCGGCACCATCTGCCGCACCAGGGCGCCAAAATTCTCATGTGGAAACCGCTGGCCAACGAATGGCTCGCCCACACCGCCGCCCGAAGGCGCGCCATGGCCTATGCGAAACAGCGTCCATGCCTCCTCGGCACTGCGGAACACGGGCGCCTCGGCATAGATCTCGGGGAACATCGCCCAGCCCGCGCGGCCGCGCTCCACGGCATCGCAGACCACCACGTCGTGGCCGGCCTCCAGCAGGCGCCACAGCCAGCCCTGGCGGCCATCGGGCGTGGACTCCCACTGCGCCCCGGTCATGCCGCCGCCATGCCACAGCAGCACGGGCAGAGGACTGCGCGGACGCGCCAGCCGGTACTCCATGGCGTACATCTGGCCCACGGCATAGCTGCCATTCATGTCCAGCGGCCGCTCGCCGCCATTGCGCACCACCTCCCTGTGCTGGATCGGCAGATCCCGCACCGTGCGCTGCGCACCGCCAATGAAATGGCTTTGCATCTTCCTGAGGCAAACTTCAGGCATAACAGGGCTTCTCTCGCATGCCGCCATGCTAGGCATGCCCCGCCTTGGTGCTGTGCCGATTGCGGCGGCGCTGTGCCGGATCAGCACAGCCCTGCGCCCACCCTACCCATGCACGAACTCAACCTCAAACTGCTGCAGGACCTGCAGGCCCTGGCCGACACCGGCAGCCTCTACAAGGCCGCCGAGCGCCGCCACATCACCCACCCCGCCTTCGGCCGCCGCATCCGCGCGCTGGAGGAATGGGCGGGCACGCCCCTGGTCGAGCGCGGCCACCAGTCCACCACGCTCACGGCAGCCGGCAAGACGCTGCTGGCCTCGGCCCATGAAGTGCTGGGCATCCTGGAGCAAACCCACGGCCTGCTGCAGCGCCCCCACCGCACGCGTGATGAAACCATCACCATCGCGGCCGGCCGCACGCTGTCGCACACCGTCCTGCCGGGCATCATCACCGCCCTCAACCAGGCCATGCCCCAGCTGTGCTGGAAAGTGGTCACCACCAGCCTGGACTACGGCGTGGAAATGCTGCTGCAGGGCAAGGTTGACCTGCTCATGTGCCACGCCCAGCCCGCCATCGAAGGCAGCCTGCAGGGCCACCACCTGGCCTGGCTGCCCGTGGGCCAGGACACGCTGATCCCCGTCAGCATCCCCCTGGTCCCCCAATTGCCCAAGTACGCTCTGCCCGCCCACGGCGGCGGCCCGCTGGTGCCCTACCTGGACTACGCGCAAAGCATGTCCCTGGGCAAGATCCTGCGCAGCCACCTGCACGAGCTGTGCGACACCACGCGCCTGCGCACTGTCTACGAGGCCGACCTCGCCGACTCCCTGCACGCCATGGTCCACCAGGGCCTGGGCCTGGCCTGGCTGCCGCTCACCCTGGTCAAGACCGACCTGACCGATGGCCGCCTGGCCCGCGCGGCCGGGCCCGACAAGGACGTGCCCATCAACGTGCGGCTGTACCGCCGGCCTGCAGCGCAGAGCAAGCCGCTCACGCGCAGGGTGTGGGCGGGGTTGGAGAATCTTTATGGGAGGAGTCAGAAGTCGTGAGGCGGGTGGGTCAGTTTGTGTGACTTGGCGGCTGCGGCCTTGCGTTGTTGACCGTCTGTAAATTTGAGCGCCGCGCGCTCTTCTTGCCCCTGCCGGGCGGTTTCTTTTAGAGGCCGGGTCTCGGCCCGGCAGCCGACTGCCCTTTCTTGATTCGCCAAGAAAGGTCAGATCAAAGAAGGCGACCCGGATGTCCGCGACCCCTTCGCTTCGCTGCGGGGCCACCTGCGTCGTGACGGCTGCGGGGTTCGCCGTGAAACTCGTTGCGCGCTGCGCGCTTCACTCAAACATCACGGCGAGTCAGATGACGAAGCAAGCCTGTCCTTCGGCAGGCTTGCAACCCCGCAACCGCCACGACGCAGGCGCGGACATACGGGAGGGGGACGAGACAGCAGGCGCAGGCAGCAGGCGCGCCCAGGACTTTCCCCTTGGCCCCACTGCAGCCTTGAACTAGCATGGCCTGCACCGCCCCGGCCGGGGCGGATCTTCCTTGGGCATCGATGAGCTTTCCCGTTCAGATTCCGATCCGAGTCCCCTGCCCTCCGGGCGCCTGCATCTGTGAGCACGATGCCCTGCTCGCCGACTCCATGGCCGACCAGCGCATCCTGCGACTCACCAGGGAAGAGGAAAAACGCCTGCTACACCGGCTGGAGCAGATCACCAGCCTGCAGGACCTGCGCCATGTGGAGCAGCGCATGTATGAGCAGCTTGGCATCCGCGTGCGCATCGAGCCCGGCGCCAGCGAAGTGCGCACCGTGCGCGGCATACAGATCGAGGTCCTGCCCATGCGCGGGCTGTGCAGCAAGACGCGGCAGGCGATTCCTGCGGCGATTCGGCGGGGGATGGAGAGGACGCCGGGGGTGGCGTTTGAGTTGTTGGATGAGGGGGGGTTGTTTGGGTGAGACCTATTACTACACCGATTTTATTTGAAAAATCCAAGTATATACAGAGAACTCAAGCATCAAATCACATATTAAGGAATATATAAATGCATTTTCAAAATACATTAAATTTCAATAAACGCCAAATAATAAGAGAAATGAAAAGATATTCACTAAATAGTGTATTGCAAGAATGCATTGAGATGATTAATTCAAAAGATTGCAAAGCAAAATGGGTTATTTATCTGATAATAAAATGGAAATTTATTTCTACCGATAAGAAACAAGATTTTTACAGAGGCATATATTGCAACAAAAACAAAATAGACCAATGGAGTCAGATTATATGGAAAAGTGAGTCCAACCTAGATAACATCCACCACTTTCTAAGAAATATGTTTGATACCCAGATAATTTGGCAGAAAAATTATCAACCAGACGTTTTCTTTTTCCCAAGCTTTATCAATTCACTTAGCGAAGATAATTTAATAAGAAAGCATATATTATCACGCTACAAAATATCAATCACCGAGTTAAAGCTGCTTTTTACGCTTCTTTATCAATTCAGAATAAATCACCAAAACTCCATAACAGTTGCCAAAGCGATAAGTACAGATCTGCATGCAGTATTAATTTCAATTATTGAAGATTTGACTTTTACATGGAAAGAATTAGCAGGAAATGGATTGGACGCCAATCTACCTTACGATGAGGCCTTGATAAAATATTTAGCAAGTATAAACTTAGAGGAAAATACTTTTGAATCAACTGAATCTCCGTGGCTTGAAAATTATCCAATAATAGAAATCAATGAGAAATTCATTTTTTCTGTCGATTCATTATTATGGCAAAGAAAAATATCCAATTATTTCTACGAAAAACTGTCAATTGAACTGGATAATTTCTCCGAAGTTTTTGGAAAAAATTTTGAAGATTACTGTAAAAATATAATACTAAGCAATTTCGGAAATGATAAAGTAAAAATAGATCTTCCTAAATCTTCTGTTAATGCTGATTTTATAGCAGAAGATGAAAATTATTTTTATATCATAGAAATAAAACATAAGAAATATGATAAAAATATATTCAGCCTTGAAAATTCCAAGCGTTTATCTAGTCATTTATTTAATCAAGTCGTAAAAGGATATAAACAAATAAAGGCTACAGCCCAAAATATTGATGATTATAAAATTTTTAAATTCAAAAGAAAACCATTAAATAAGCGAAGAATAGGATTCGTCATCACAGAGCGTAGCTATAAAATTGGTCATGGTGTTCATTTCACAGCTTTAGCAGGGGATGAGCACAAAATTGACGATACTCATATTCAAGATAAAGATATATTTTTTATTGGAATTCAAGAGTTTGAGCTCCTGCTTTTAGCCAGCCGCGATAACTCATTGTTCTTGGGTGACGTTGCAAATATGTGTTTTGATCAACGCCAGAGCTTTATTGAACGTATTGATGTGTCCAAGAAGCTAACGCTAAAAAGTCAAACAGGCGCCGAAGTAATTAAACAAGAATGCTTTGATTTTTTGAGCCGATTTGCACTTGAGCAAGAATCAAAAATTTAAAACAAACTAATATTCATCACCACAAACAGGAAGAATTTAATTAAATAACTTATTTTCTTTAATCAAATTTATTGAATTTTCAAAAATATTACACAAAATAACAACGTTCAATAAAATATATAAATATTCTCTCCACAATGACTGAATTTTTATCGCATATTCTTGAGCGACAACTGCGCCGCCTTATTATCCGTATCCGAATATAAGAACGCCATCGGAACCTTGCGCACGGTCAGGAGGTCCGGTCTGTGTTTCCCCAGCTCATAGCGATTGACCCGTGGCCAACCACAAACTGGTAGGCACCTGCCTCAAGTCCATCCGGCAGCCCCCATCTTCTTGAACACCCTGTCAATCAGCTACGCAACTCGTAGTATCTGCGTCACGAAAAACCGGCAAGCATCATCCCTTTTTGAAGGAGATGCAATGTCAGATGCCAATGGAATGCTTCGTGGAGAGTCGAACCCATGAAGCACATCCCCCCATCCCCTCCCCCCGAAAACACCCACGCCCAGAAGCTCGCAACAGCGCTGCACGAAATGGACCGCTTCGTGCAGCAAGGCTGTGCCGAGGTTTCCGCCCTGGCCCAGCTGGCGCTGGCCTGGCTGGAGATCCCCGAAGGCCATCAGCGGCTGGACGTGGTGGCGCAGGCGCTGGTGACCATTCGCAACAGCGCTGAATCGCTGGCGGAGTTCGCGGGCAGTGAAGCCCGGGTGATGAACTGCGAGTATGAGGACCAGGCAGAGGTGCGCCGCAGCGAGGCGGCCAAGGTGGCTGCCGAAGAGGCCGGGCATGTGTACACCGTGGCGGGGCCTGCGGTGGCGCGCGGCGGCAGGTAGTCCCGGAGGCAACGGGTCTGCGCGCCGCTGCACCCTGCATGGCCGTCTACCCCTTGCGTGTGCGAAACAGCAGCCACAGCAGATACACCCCGCCCAGCAGCCCTGTCACCAGCCCGATGGGCAGATGCAGGCGCACGGGCGCCCACTGGCTGAGCATGTCGGCCGCCAGCAGCAGAACGGCGCCCATGGCTGCCGCCGTGAACAGGGGCACGTCGGGCGACAGGCCCAGGCGCCTGGCCACCTGGGGCGCGGCCAGCGCGATGAAGGCGATGGGCCCAGCCGCTGCGGTGGCGATGGCGGTCAGGGCCACGGCAGCCATCACCATGGTGAGCCGCGTGCGCGGCACGTTGACGCCGAGCTGGGTGGCGGCATCGTCGCCCAGCTCCAGCAGGTTGATGCGGCGGGCGCACCACAGCACGACGGGCACGATGGCGATGAAGCCCAGCGCGGCGGGCACGACATGCGCCCAGGTCCGCGCGCTGAGCGAGCCGGCCAGCCAGCGCTGCGCGGCGACGGCCCGGTCCAGGTCCCCCATGACCAGCAAGATGGTGTTCAGGCCCGAGAGCGTGGCCCCCACGCCTATGCCCACCAGCACCAGCCGGTAGCCGCCGGCAGCACGCCGGCCTCCGGACAGCGCAAGCACGACCGCCGCCGTGGCCATGCCCGACAGCACGGCGGCCAGCGATGTCCACAGCGGCCCGGCGTCACCGAGCACGATGAGCGCAATCGCCCCGCTGGCCGCGCCGGTGGTGAAGCCGATCACGTCAGGCGAGCCCAGCGCGTTGCGGGAGATGGACTGGAAGATGGCGCCCGCCATGCCAAGCGACGCGCCAACGAAGACGGCCGTGAGGACACGCGGCAGCCGCACCCGCTGCACGATGCGCTCAGCTGCGGGGTTGGAGCCCGTGCCCAGCAGGCTGTCGAGCACTTCGGCGGAGCTGAGGGACAGGGTTCCCGTGCCCAGCAGCAGCACCCCCAGCACCAGGGCCAGCACGACCAGCGCCATGCCCACGGCCAGCGGCCTGGGCCGCCAGAGAAACGAACAGGCTCCCCAGCGCACAACCGATGTGTTCACGGAGGTCTTCATAGCCTGCTCAACCGGTATCTGCACGCCACCCAGACAAAGAACGGCCCGCCGATCAGGCAGGCGACGATGCCCGCAGCCACTTCGGCAGGCGCCGCGACGACGCGGCCCAGCACATCGGCACCCAGCAGCAGCACCGCCGCGTAGAGCGCGGACAGCGGCAGTATCCAGCGGTAGTCCGGCCCGCACGAGAGGCGTGCAAGATGCGGCGCCACCAGGCCGACGAAGGCGATGGGCCCCACGGCCGCCGTGGCCGCCCCGGCCAGCAGCATGACCGCAAGGCAGGCCAGTTGCGCGGTGGCGCGCACATTGACACCCAGCGCCAAGCCCACGTCATGCCCCAGCGCCATGGCGTTGAGCTGGCCGACGATGGCCCAGGCCGCCGCCAGCCCCGCCGCCACGGCGGCCGCCAGCACGGCGGCGCTGGCATAGCCGCTGCCCTCCAGCGAGCCGGCCGCCCAGTGGCGGAAGCCGTCGAAGACTTCCGGGGGCGCGTTGAGCAGGATGATGCCGGCGCTGGAGGTGAGCATGACCGACAGGCCGGCCCCGGCCAGGACCAGGCGCACCGGGTGCGCGCCCGCGCCCCGGGATTGGCCGAACGCGAAGACGGCGGCGCCCGCCAGCCCCGCGCCGGCAAAGGCGCACCAGACGTACTGGAGCACGGACGTCAGGCCGAAGGCCGTCATGCCGATGAGCACGGCCAGCGCCGCACCCGCGTTGACGCCCAGCAGGCCCGGCTCCGCCAGGGGATTGCGGGTGACGGCCTGCATGAGCGCACCAGCCACACCCAGCGCCATGCCGGCCAGGATGGCCACCACGGTGCGGGGCATGCGCAGCAGGCTGACGATCAGGTGCTGGTCATCACGCAGGTCCGGAGCCCGCAGCGCGCCGAGGATGTCGGCCAGTGCTATGTCGCGCGAGCCGACGGTGATGCCGAGCACGGCGATGATGGCCAGCGCCAGCAGCCCGCCTGCAAGGCCCAGCCAACGCCTGCAGTGCAGGGAGGACCGCGGCGAGGACCGCGAGGAGGAGCGCAAACAGGAGCGCTGGGCAGGCCGCGCCACCGCGCCTTGGAGCCGTGCACGCATGGCTCAGCGGAAATGGCTTGCCACGGCGTCGACCATCTGCTGCCCCGAGTAGTAGTCGATGCGAAACGAGGTCGGGCCCAGCGGATAGACGCGCCGGCCGGCAACGGCGGGCAGGTTGGCCAGCAGCGGATCGTCCAGGAAGGCCTGCACATCGCCCTGCGAGGCGCCGAGCAGGAAGACGGAGTCGCCGGTGATGGCGGCCGAGAGATTCTCGCGGGAGATGAATTCGAAGTCCGAGGCGCGTGTGACCTGGGCGGCCAGCGCGGGCGGCAGGCCCTCCACCTTGAAGCCCAGTGCGGCCAGCAGCCGCGCATGGGGGCTGGCGGCGCGTCCTATGGAGTAGCTGCCGGCCAGGTTGTAGGCGACGATGCTGACGGGCCGGACCGGGGGCGTGATGGAGGCGGCGGTCTGCGCCACATGGGCATCGAAGCGGGCAATGGCTGCGGCGGCCTGCTTGGCATGGCCCGTGATGCGGCCCAGCTCGGTGGCGATGTCCTGCCAGGACTGGCTGGAGTAGTCGACCACGACCATGGGCACGCCCTGCGCCTGCAGTTCGGTGCGGTGCTGGGCCACGCTGTCGGCCCCGGTGGCGGAGGCCACCAGCAGGTCGGGGCTGGCGCCGATGGCGGCCTCGATGTCGAATTGCAGGTTGCGGTAGAGCACCTGCACGCCGCGCTTGTCGGCAACGGCGGCCCATTGCGAGAAAAAGCCCTTGTCGTCGGTCATGCGGCTGGGCGTGGTCGCGGCGGTCGCAACGACCGGCGCATCGATGGCCAGCAGGATGCCGGTCACGCTGGGCGAGGTGGAGACGATGCGCCGGGGCAGCGGTGCATGGTCTGCGTGTGCTGCAGCCGGCGTACCCGATGCATCCGACGCATGCGATGTATGCGGTGCGGCGCCCGTCACGGGAACGGCGGCGCGTGGAAACCATGCGAAACAGGCCAGCACGGCCAGTGCGGCGGCCGCGCCCAGGGCGGCAAGTTGGAGTCTGTTCATCTCGATCCGAAGCGACGGGGCCGGGCGCCAGGGCGGCGTCTTCAGCGTATTCCGTATTGTAGAATTCATTCCACATTGCAAACACCGAAGGACCTATCGATTGTGGGAAATGACCGGCCATGACGCAGCGCCTGAGTGCTGATGCGGTGACGCTGCGCTACGGCGAGCGCACGATTTCGCAGGGCCTGTCCCTTGCCATTCCCGATGGCTCCTTCACCGTCATCGTGGGGCCGAATGCCTGCGGCAAGTCAACCCTGCTGCGCGCGCTGTCGCGGCTGCTGGTGCCGGCTGCCGGGCAGGTCATCCTGGATGGCCGGCACATCTCGCAATTTCCCGCCAAGGAAGTGGCACGGCGCCTGGGCCTGCTGCCGCAAAGCGCGGTGGCGCCCGAGGGCATCACGGTGGCGGACCTGGTGGCGCGGGGGCGCTACCCCCATCAATCCTTCCTGAGGCAGTGGACGGACGCGGATGAGCAGGCCGTGGCCGAGGCCATGCAGGCCACCGATGTGGCAGCGCTGTCCGACCGACTGCTGGACGAGCTGTCAGGCGGCCAGCGCCAGCGGGTGTGGATTGCGATGGTGCTGGCGCAGCAGACGCCGATCCTGTTGCTGGACGAGCCCACGACGTTCCTGGACATCGCCCACCAGATCGAGCTGATGGAGCTGCTGGCGGATCTCAACGACGCCGGCCGCACGGTGGTTGCGGTGCTGCACGACCTCAACCAGGCCTGCCGCTATGCCTCGCACCTGATCGCCATGCGCGACGGGCGCATTGCCGCGCAAGGCGCGCCCGGGGAGATCTTCACGGAGCAGTTGGTGCAGGAGGTGTTCGGCCTGCCGGCCGTGATCATGGCAGACCCCGTGTCGGGGACGCCCCTGGTGGTGCCCAGGGGGCGCAGGGCCGTGAATGCCATGGAGCGCGCCGCAGGGAACTGAGGCGCCCGGCCATTCTTCCCGGCTCGGCTTTCAAGGCGAATCTGCGCTGAAGGCCCGCCCGCCCGTGGACTGGTTGATCAGGCTGGCCTCGCGGAACAGCGCGACCCGGTCTTCCGGCGACTTGAGCTGGCCCAGGTCCGAGACGGTGGTGACCGCGCAGACGATTTCATGCTGCGCATCGAACACCGGCGCCGCCTGGCCCGTGACGTTGGACAGCAGGTGGCTGGTCATCTCGGACCAGCAGCGCTCGCGCACTTCGTCGAGCACGGCCTTGGCTGGCGGCTTGCCACGGAAATGGGCGGGCTGCTGGCGCCGTGCAGCGTCGATGGTGGCCTTGGGCAGGAAGGCCTGGAACACCAGGCCGCAGGCGGTGTTGTCTATGGGCAGGATGTCGCCCAGCGCCAGCGGGTTGATCGAGAAGTAGGCGCTGCGGTACCAGCGCACCAGGGTCGGCCCGCGGTCAGTCCAGATGGCCACGCCGCCGCTGAGCGCATGGCTGTGCGTCAGCGCCTTCATGCGCTGCGCCGCAATCTCCACCGCATCCACACGCTTGAGCGCGCCAATGCCGATGCTCAGCGCCGCGCTGCCCAGGTCGTACAGGCCGCTGGCCGGGTCCTGCTTGGCCAGGCCTTCCTTGACGAGGCTTTGCAGGTAGCGGTGGGCCGTGGAGCCCCCCGTTCCCGTTCGCCGGGCCACCTCGCCCAGCGCCAGCTCGCTTTCGGCATTGGCCAGGACCATGAGAAACCGGGTGGCGATGGAGACGGACTGGATGGTGCCGGAGCGCTTCTCGCCGGCTGTCGTCTGAGGTGTTGTTGTTTTCAAGGGCTGGGCTTTCTTGCCTGTACCAGGCGCATCGCAGGTGGGGGCGCAGGCGCCGCCGGTGTCGATGATACCGGCTCTGCCGAAGGCTCTGCACGGGTGCGCGCACACCATTTCGCCGCTGTTTTTCTCTTCCGCATGTGGGAATGCATTCCCTACTGCGGAATTTCAATGCATGATGGCGACCTTTGAAAAATACGAATCATTCTCATCAAAGGAAGATGCTGTGAAGCTGTGTTTCCATCGCAGGCTCCCGTCCCGGGCGGGCGCCATCGCACTCTCTACCCTGATGGCGCCGGCCGGCGCCTTCGCTCAGGGCGCGTCGGGTTCCGGGGGGGAATCCAACGCGCTTGAAGCGGTCGTGGTCAGCGGAGAAAAGGTCAGGCGCGAGCTCAAGGACACGGCCTCCTCCGTGTCGGTCAAGGCCGGCAAGGACCTGGCCCGGCAGGAGTCCGGCAATGCCTCGGTCCACGAGGTGCTGCACGATGTGCCCAACGTGGTCTACACCGACACGGTGGGCGCGCCCATCATCCGCGGGCAGGACACGCAGGGCCCCAACAACGGCCAGAACGTCTTCTGGGGCGGCACGGTGCCGCGCGCCACCATCAACCTGGACGGGCACTACCTCAACTACAACGAGATGTTCTTCGGCGCGACCTCGGTCTGGGATGTGGAGAGCATCGAGGTGTTCCGCGGCCCGCAGACCACCTCGCAGGGTGCCAATGCCATCGCGGGCGCCATCGTCGTGAACACCAAGGACCCCAGCTTCAAGCGCGAAGGGGCCTACCAGCTGGAGGCGGGCGACTACCAATCGCGGCGTGCGTCCATCGCCGTCTCCGGCCCCGTGGGCGAGGAGCTGGCCGCGCGACTGGCCGTGGACTACTCGGGGCGCGATACCTTCATCGACTACACCAATCCGCAGTTCCAGCGGGGCCAGGCCGATCAGGATTTCCGCGCGCTGAACGCACGCATGAAGTTCCTGTGGCTGCCCAGCAGCGTTCCCGGCCTGGAGGCCAAGTTCACCTATTCCCACAACGACAGCAACCGCCCCAGCCAGGAGGCAGCGTCCGCTCCGTTCAGCGCGCTGGAGCACTGGACGACGACCATGCCCAGCTGGAAGCAGAAGACCGACACCGGCATCCTCGACCTCAGCTACGAGCTGGGCAACGGCGTGCGGCTGGTCAACCAGTCCCAGTATTCGCGCTCGTCCGTGCAGCGCTATACCGGCATTCCCGGCGAGGGCGATGCCGATATCCGCCAGAACAATGTCTCCAATGAGTTCCGCGCCCTGGTGGGCAGCGACAAGGACCGCCTGAGCGGCTTCGGCGGCGTCTACTACGCGCGCACCGGCACGGACGAAAGCCTGCTGCTGCGCGGCCTGTCCGCCTTCGACGACACGAAGAAGAACCTGGGCGTCTTCGGCGAGCTGAACTGGCGCCTGGCCGACCGCTGGACCCTGACCAGCGGCCTGCGCTACCAGCAGGACGAGGTGGTGCGCACCGGCACTTCGGTGCTGGCACCCACCGCCCTCGACTACACGAAAACCTTCTCGGCCCTGCTGCCCAAGCTGTCCCTGGCCTATGCCGCCACACCGCGCTGGACCGTGGGCGCGCTGGTCAGCCGGGGCTACAACCCGGGCGGTGTGTCGCTGAACCTCACCAGCCGGCAATGGGCGTACTTCAAGAAGGAGTCGATCTGGAACTACGAGCTGTTCAGCCGCGTCAGCCTGCTCGATGACCGGCTGATGCTCAACACCAACCTGTTCTACATGGACATGCGGGATGCGCAGTACAACATCCCCGTGGTCATCTCCCCGGGCGTGGCCCAGTCCTACACCATCAACGCGGAGAAGGCCCATGCCTACGGCTTCGAGCTGGGCGCCGACTACCGCGCGCTGGACAACCTGCGGATCAAGGCCGGCGTGGGCGTGCTGCGCACCCGCATCGAGGAGATGGGCAGCAACCCCGGCTACGAGCACAACCGCTTCGCCCGCTCGCCCGGCTACAACCTGAGCCTGGGCGTGAGCTGGGACGCCAGCCCCCGGTTCAATGTCTCCGGCCAGGTGCGCCACCTGGACGGCTACTACTCCGATACCGCCAACACGCGCGCCTATGCGGTCGGCTCCAACACCATCGCCGACCTGCGCATGACCTATGCCTACAGCGCGCGCGTGCAGCTGTACGGCTACATCAAGAACGTGTTCGACAGGCGCGCACCGACGTACCTGCAGCAAAACCGCGGCATCGGCGGCATCGAGGCCAGCATGACCGCGCCGCGCATGATCGGCGTGGGCGTGCGCGGAACGTTCTGAGATGGGAATGACAGCAGACATGACACCCCGCAAACCCCTGCACATCGGCCTTTCGCTGGCCCCCACCTGGCTGAGCGGCGACGCCTGGCGGCGGCCCGGCAGCCATATCGAAGGGCTGTACTCCAGCGACTTCGCCCTGGACCTGGCCCGGCGCGCCGAGGCTGCGCACCTGGACTTCGTCTTCCGCCCGGACGTGAGCTTTCTGCCCATGGAAGCGCTGGAGACGGGCGCGGGCTTCGCCAGCCTGGACCCCACGGTGCTGATGGCCGCGCTGGCGCGCGAGACCTCGCGCATCGGCCTGGTGTCCACGGTATCGACCACGTTTTTTCCGCCCTATGCGGTGGCGCGCCAGCTGCAGTCGCTGCACTGGATCAGCAACGGCCGCGCCGGATGGAACATCGTCACGGCCCTGCAGGGCCACGAGAACTTCGGGCTGCAGGCCATGCCCGATGCCGATGAACGCTATGCGCGGGCCGCAGAATTCACCGACGTGGTGCGCCGGCTGTGGGCCAGCTTCCCCAACGAGGCCTTGAAGATCGACCGGCACAGCGGCCGCTACGCCGATGCCTCGCTGGTCCACCCCATAGACCACGAGGGACCGCACCTGAAGGTGCGCGGCCCGCTGAACCTGCCGGAGTTCGGCGGCCCGCGCATTCCGCTGGTGCAGGCGGGCGCGTCCAGCACCGGGCGCGACTTTGCCGCATCGGTGGCAGACATTGTCTTCGCGCCCACGCCGGACCTGGACGCGGCGCTGGAGCTGCGCCGGGACCTGTCTCGGCGCGCCCAGCGCCATGGCCGCCAAGCGCAGGATGTGCGCCTGCTGCCCGGCCTGAGCCTGTACCTGGCCGACACCCGCGAGCAGGCCCGGGAGATGTTCCAGCAGACGCACGGCCGGGTGGACAGGGGCCGCAAGCTGGCATCGATCAAGGCCATGGTCGGCCTGGACCTGACGGACTGGCCCGCAGACCGGCCGATCACCGCAGCCGACCTTCCGCCGCCCGTGGCAACCCCGTCCAGCCGCACGCATGCGGGCCTGCTCAGGCGCCTGATGGAGCGCGAGTCATTACGCATTGACGAGCTGCTGCAGCGGCCGGAAATCCTCTCCGCCGCGCACTGGCAGGTGGTCGGCACGGTGGACGATGCCGTGGCGCAGATCACCGAGTGGAGCGCTGCCGGCGCCATCGACGGCTTTCTGGCCGCGCCCGGCGGCTCCGTCGAGTCCCTGCATTGCGTGCTGGAGCAGCTGGTGCCGCGCCTGGTGGAGGCCGGCCTGTTCCGCTCCCGCTACACGGGCACCACGTTCATGGAGCACCTCGACGAGTCGAGGTAGGGGCTGCGCCCTGCCCTCGCCTGGCCTTCACTGCACCCGCGTGTCGGACCCGCCATCGGGCTCGAACGCAAAGCCCACGCCGTACACGGAGCGAATCCACTCATGGCGGTCGTCCGCCGCCTTGAGTTTCTTGCGCAGGTTCTTGATGTGGCTGTCGATGGCGCGTTCGTTCACGTCCAGCGTGTCGGCGCAGGCCAGCTCCAGCAGCTGCGCGCGGGAGTACAGGCGGCCGGGCTGGCGCATCAGGGCCTGCAGCAAGGTCAGCTCGCGCTTGGTCAGCGGCAGCACGCTGCCGTTGAGCATGGCGCGGCCCTGCTCGGGCAGCAGCGTCAGGCGTTGCTGCGCGGGGCCGGGGCCGGCACTGCGGCGCAGCACGGCCTTGACGCGGGCCACGACTTCGCGCGGGGCGAAGGGTTTGCAGATGTAGTCGTCGGCACCGAGCTCCAGGCCAAGCAGGCGGTCCATTTCCTCGACACGCGCGGTGAGCAGGATGACGGGGCTGGCGCTGTGGGGGCGGAACTGGCGCAGGATGTCCAGGCCGTCCAGCCCCGGCAGCATGATGTCCAGCACGGTGAGGTCGGGCGGGGAGCGCAGCATGCGGTCCAGCGCCTCGCGCCCGTGGCGGATGTGCTCGACTTCGTAGCCTGCATGGCGCAGGTAGTCGATGACGATGGCGGCCATGTCGGTTTCGTCTTCGACCAGGAGGATGCGGGCAGGCTTCATGGCGCGGGATTTTCCAGCAAGGGCAGCCACAGCGTGATGCGCAGGCCGCCCAGCGGCGAGGCGGCCGCCTCAATGCTGCCGCCATGGGCCTGCACGATGGTGCGGCAGATGGCCAGCCCCAGGCCGGAGCCGCCCAGGCCGTCGCCGTCGCGCACGCGGGAGGCGTCCACGCGATAGAGGCGGTCGAACAGGCGCGGCAGGTGCTGGCTGGCCACGCCGGGAGCCGTGTCGTCCCAGCGCAGCTGCAGCATGCTGCGGTCCTGCATCTGGACGATTTCGGCAGACACCTGCAGCCGCCCGCCCGCAGCCGTGTAGCGAAGGCTGTTTTCCAGCAGGTTGGCAAACACCTGGTGCAGCCGGTGCGGATCGCCCTGCACCAGCGGCGGCGGAATGCGCGCGGCCAGCTGGTCCACGGTGGAGCGGTCCAGGCCGATGCCGACCTGCTCGAAGCCGGGCCGCGCGCCGTCCAGCGCCTCGCCCAGCAGGGTCAGCACATGCACGGGAACATGGCCCGAGCCGTGCAGGGCCTGCGGGTCGTCCAGGCTCACGCGCAGGTCGCTGACCAGCCGTATCAGCCGCATGATCTGCCGGTGCAGGCGCAGCGCCATGCGGTCGTCCATGGGCAGCACGCCGTCCTGCACGGCCTCGACCTCGGCGCGCATGGTGGACAGGGGCGTGCGCAGCTCATGCGCCACGTCGGCCAGCCAGCGCTGGCGCGAGGCCTCCATGGTGGCCAGCTGCACGGCCATGTCGTTGAAGGTTTCCGCAAGGCGGGCCAGCTCCGCATCGCCCTTGATGGCCACGCGCGTGTCCAGCCGCCCGGCCGCAATGCCGCGCAGGCCGTCGACGAAGGCGGTCAGCGGCTCCAGCCAGCGCCGCGTGAGCCAGGCCGACAGCAGCAGCGCCAGCAGCAGGCCGGCCAGCCCGGTCCAGGCCACAAAACCCATCTGCTGCGCGAGGAAAGCGCGGTCCAGGTCGCGCTGCATGCCCTGCCCGGTCTGCACGGGGGACAGCACGATCTCGCCAATGGCCTGCCCGTTGACGGCGCGCAGAACGCGGTGCGCCGCGCCTGGCTGCGGCGCCATGCCGGAGATGAGTTGGCCCTGGGCATCCAGCAGGCCCACGCGCGCCCACGGGCCGCCGAAGGGGCGGTCCGGCGGCGGGCCTGGGCGGTCTGTACGGTCGGAGCGATCTGAGCGATCGGCAGGCTCTCCGCCTTCCGGCCCAGGTGGCGGTGGAAACTCCGGACCTGGCCCCGGACCGTGGCTTCCCTCAAAACCAGGCCTCGGCTCCGGCATGGGCATGGACATGTGCATGGGGGGCCGTGGCCCGGGCTCACCCGCAGGAAAGCCCCGGCCCATGCCTGCGCCCGGGCGCACCATGTCGCGCCAGAAACCGGGGTTGGCGCGCGCCGCATCCCAGCCGCCGTTTTGCTCATGGTGCTGGACCAGCCGCTCGGCCAGCCCGTCCATGCCGGTCAGCTCCACCTCGGCCATGTACGGGCCCAGGCCCCGTTGCAGGCCCAGGCGCGAGAAGCCGAGAAACACCAGCAGCAGGGCCACCAGCAGCACGGCCAGGGCGAAGAAGGCCTTGTGCTGCAGCTTCAGTCGCGGGAGGCGGAGGCTCATTCAGTTGCTGCGTCAGACGGCAATGCCGATGGATATCGTGGCGGTGTGGCCATTGGTGGTGTCTCCGGTGAAGGTGGGCGTCTGCCAGGCGATCTGCTCGCTGGTGTTGTCGCCGAAGACATTGTCCGATGTCACGCTGACCCGCGACAGGTTGGAGACGCTGGCGCTGTAGCCGCTGACACCGGCATAGACGGCGCTGGCCACGTCCTTGGGCATGGCCATCTGCGAGGTCAGCAGCTTGTTGGTGTAGCTGCCGGCCGTGTTGAGGCTGCGGAACACCTCGAAGTGCATGTGCGGCCAACGCCCGTCATAGCAGCCCGGGAAGATGGTCACAAAGGTGCATTCGCCATTGCTGTCCGTCGCCTGTACGCCGCGCAGGAAGTTCTGGTTGAGCAGGTCGGTGGAGTACAGCGAA
The DNA here is from genome assembly GCF_055797465.1 of Delftia sp. PX-1. Lineage (NCBI taxonomy): Bacteria > Pseudomonadati > Pseudomonadota > Betaproteobacteria > Burkholderiales > Comamonadaceae > Delftia > Delftia sp. PX-1. Next base: position 3,241,398 of record NZ_CP184763.1, on the reverse strand, counting down.
TACTCGCCCTCGCGGGTGCAGTGCCACAGGTAGATGGCATAGCCTTCCAGCGGGCTGCAGTTGGTGCTGACGTTGACCAGGGTGATCCTGAGCGTCAGCGGCAGGCCTGCAGCCGTGCCGCTCATGCCGCCAAAGCTGCTGCGCAGGTCGCTGCGCACCACGCCGCTTTGCGACAGCACGTTGATCAGGCTGCCGCGCGAGCCGTTGGAGCCGTCGGCGGGATAAGGGCCCTCGGTTTCCGTGGGATCGACCATGCAGGTGCCGGTCGTGGTTCCAGTCCCCGTGCCCGTACCTGTGCCCGTACCCGTGTCGGTGCCCGTTCCTGCCCCGGTTCCGGTGCCCGTGCCAGTTCCTGTCGAATCACTGGAATCACCACCGCCGCCACAGGCGGACAGAAGCGCCGCGGCGCCGCCAGAGGCCATCAGGCCCAGCATGCGGCGCCGGTCGAACAGGCGGCGCGCCATGACTTGCAGATCGTGCTGAAGGCCCAGGTCGTGAGCAAGATCATGGGCATCGTGAGAATGGTTCATGGGGATGGCTTTTCATGAGGGCCTGTGCGCAGGCCCGTGGGGTTGCAGACAGCCCGGCGGCGTGGCCCGCCGGGCCACGCGATCACTGCTGCGGATGGGGCGGCGGCCCGCCTGCGCCGGGTCCGCCGGCTGGCATGGCCACCAGCTGCCCGTTCAGGCTGCGGCAGGTGCCGGCCAGCGTCTTGCCATCGGGCATGGTCAGCGTCACGCTGTCACCTTCGGCCTTGCCCTGGCAGGCGGTATAGGCCTCGGGCGGCGGCGACGGCGGATTGCCGTGCCCCCCGTGGCCCTGCGCATGGCTGCAGGCCGCCGCGAAGGCCGCCACAGCCAGCACCAGTGCCGGGCGAATGCGTGAAGCGTTGGTTTGCGAGAAATCAATCATGGTCTTTTCCTGGAGTTGCACAGGAATTCTTGCGACCAATCTGGGGGGAAATTGGGAGAAGTGGACGTGGGTTCTGCAACATCGTCTGATGGCTGCACCCGGCTTACATTGCCTGCGGACAAGGCGTACGTGAACTCCTTGCCGTTGTCCACCATCAGCTTGTTGATTCCCATCGGGCAAGGCACCTGCGACACAGGACAGGCCCGGCGGCCGTGGCAGGACCCTGCTTATTTGGACACTGCCTGATAAGCGGCCTGCACCGCGCGCACAAGGGAAGGATGCAGGACTCCCAACTTGGGCGTCTGTCCATGGGGAGCTGCAGGCGGCACTGCAAACCACTCTGCCGTATACGGCAGATCCAGGGCCTGCTTGAGATTGAATTTCGTGTCATAGCTCAACCCGGCAGCCGCATAGGCCACGGGATTGCGCTCGCGCAGGATGGCGAACTCGCCCTTGTACAGCGTGGTAGTGCGCTGGCTGGTGCCGTAGGCGACTCGCACCGTGAACTGCGGAGCATCGTCATCGAAGACCACCAGGATCAGCGCGGGCCGAGGCTTGGGCCCGGAAATGATGTCTTGCGGGAAATAGCACCAGACGATGTCGCCCGCCGTGGGCTCATCCCACCAAGGCGCGGTCACAGCGTCTCCAAGTCGAACAAGCTCGACTTCACCGAGCGTTGCTCTCCTTGCGGCACTTTTTTCTTGATTTGCCTGACCTGGGCTGCCGTCAAGGGGCCGTCATCCGCCTCGTACTGCGGCAGCATGCGTACGGCAAGCTCATGCAGCGCACGGTGTATCGCCTGCGTTTCATCAACACCAAGATGCTCGGCCAGGCGCTTGGCGGTTTCTCGCGTGACGCCGGTGGCGCTGTCCACTGCGCGGTAGCGGAAGGCAATCTGGTTGGCGTTTGTGCGGGTCGGCATATTCAACTCCTTTGGATATATCAAAGATATCCACCCTGCCAGTACATGTCAACGATGCCCATGAATCGACCATGCCTCGGGCATGTCGGCAAAGCGGTACCACCCGGACCTTTTCACGCCCATCTGAAGACTGCCTGCGCGGCCGTGGGGCCTTGCGCGCAAGGCAGCAGCGCGTTCAGAAACTTCGCCCGCAGGGATACAGCCGACCAGATCAGGGCCATCCGGACTTACTCCAGCGTGACATTGGCCTTCTTGACCAGGCGCGCAAAGCGCTCCTGCTCGGAGCGCAGGAACTGGGCTGCCGCCTCGGGGCTGTTGAGCACGGTGTATTCGTCGCGCCGTGCAAAGCCGGCCTTGACCTCGGGGTCGGCAAAGGCAGAGGCGATGCCGTCGTGCAGGCGCCGCACCTGGGCGGGCGGCATGCCCTTGGGGCCGATGGCGGCCACCCAGCCGGCGATGTCCACGCCGGGAAAGCCCTGCTCGGCCACGGTGGGCACATCGGGCAGCGATGCCACGCGCTCGCGGCCCATGATGCCGATGGCACGCAGCGCGCCGGATTTGAGGTGCGCCTGCGCCGTGCCCACGGCGATCACGCCGAAGTCCACCTGCCCGCTGAGCAGGTCCACCACCATCTGGCCCACGCCCTTGTAGGGAATGTGGCGTGCCGTGGTGCCGGCCGCGTCCAGAAAGACTTCGGCCGCGAGGTGGAAGATGGTGCCGTTGCCGGACGAGGCGTAGTTGAGGTCGCCGGGCCGCGCCTTCATGAGCGCCTGCAGTTCGCGCGCATTGCGCGCCGCCACCTTGGGGTGGACGACCAGCACGAAGGGCGAACCGCCGACGATGGACAGCGGCGTGATGTCGGCCAGGCTGTCGTAGGGCAGCTTCTTGAAGACGCTGGGGTTGACGGCGTGGTTGTTGGAGATGAAGGCGATGGTGTTGCCATCGGCCGGCGCCTTGACCAGGGCCTGCGTTCCCGTGATGCCGCCCGCGCCCGGCAGGTTCTCCATGACCACGGGCTGGCCGCCCAGCGAGCGCACCAGCGCAGTCTGGGCCGAGCGCACGATGGTGTCGGCGCCCGAGCCTGCCCCCACGGGCAGGATGACGCGCAGCGGCGTGCCATTTTGGGCGCGCACGCCCAGGGCAGCGGCCCCCAGCGATGCGCCGGCCAGGGCCAGCAGGGTGCGGCGGCGGAAGGGATGGGACGAGTGCATGGGGTTGTCTCCTTTTTGTGTTGTCTCATGCGCGCCGGGGTGGTTTTTCTGCGGCCTTCGGCGCCCGGGGATGGCTGTCAGGTCCGTGATGCAAGGGCTCCGAGGATTTCTTCGGTGTGCTCGCCAATCCCGGCCAGCGGCATGCGCACGCCGGGACGGTGGCCGTTCATGAGCAGGGGCAGCAGCACCACGTCGGTCTGGCCGCCGTCTTCGGTCTGCATGGAAGCCAGGCCGCCGCTTTGGCGCAGGTGCGGGTCGTCCACCAGTTGCTCGGGCCGCGTGATGGGCGCGTAGGGAATGCCTGCGGCCTCCAGCTGCGGCGCAAGCCGGGCCGATTCATGGCCGGCCAGGATGGCGCCCAGCTCGGCCAGCAGTTGGGGGCGCACGGCCACGCGGGCGGCGTTGTCGGCGTATTCGGGGCGCTGCAGCAGGTCGGCGCGGTCCAGCACGCGGCACAGGGTGGCGAACTGCTTGTCGCTGACGGCGCCGATGAACAGTTGCTCGCCACCGGCCAGGGTGAACACGTCGTAGACGCTCCAGGCCGACACGCGCGAGGGCATGGGCGGCGGTGCCTCTCCCGTCATCAGGTACTGCTGCATGTGCTGGGAGGACAGGAAGACGCAGTTCTCGAAAAGCGCGCTTTGCACCTCCTGGCCGCGCCCGGTGCGCTCACGCTCGCGCAGGGCCGCGAGCACGCCGATGGCGCCGAACATGCCGCCCATGATGTCGTTGACGCTGGTGCCCGCGCGCAGCGGCCGGCCCACAGGGCCGGTCATGTACGACAGGCCGCCCATCATCTGCACCACCTCGTCCAGCGCCAGGCGCTTCTCGTAGGGGCCGGGCAGAAAGCCCTTGTGGCTGACGTAGATGAGACCGGGCGCGCGCTGCGACAGCGTGGCGTAGTCCAGGCCCAGGGACTGCATGAGGCCGGGGCGGAAGTTCTCCAGTACCACATCGCTGCCAGCGGCCAGCTCGGCAGCGGTGGCGCGGCCCGCTTCGGTGGTGATGTCCAGCACCACGCTTTTCTTGTTGCGGTTGAAGCTGCGGAAAAAGCCGATGCCCAGGCCGGGCAGCGTGCGCGTTTTGTCGCCGCCCGGCGGCTCGACCTTGATGACTTCGGCGCCCAGGTCGGCCAGGATCATGCCGCAGGTGGGGCCCATGACCATGTGGGTGAATTCGATGACGCGGATGCCGGACAGCGGCAGCAGGGGTTCGGTGGCCATACAGGTGTGCTCGTGGGAAGGTAAGGGGTTCATGCAGCGGCGGTGGCTGCGTCGGCGGTGACGCTGCGCGGCAGGCCCGCGCGCCACAGTGCGCCATGCAGGCTTTCGCCATCCAGCCAGGCGGCCACCTTGGCGCGCAGGCGCAGCAGGGCCTCGATGTCCAGGCCCGTGTCGATGTCCATGGTGTCCAGCATGAAGGCCAGGTCTTCGGTGGAGGCATTGCCGCTGGCGCCGGGCGCATGGGGGCAGCCGCCGATGCCGGCCAGCGTGGCGTCGAAGCGCGTGACGCCGGTTTGCAGTGCGGCATGCACATTGGCCAGCGCCAGGCCACGCGTGTCGTGGAAGTGGCCGCACCAAAAGCGTTCGCCCGCAATGCGCCGCGCCTGCTCGAACAGCGATTGCACCTGGCCCGGCCCGCCATGGCCCACGGTGTCGGCCATGCTGACGCGGTCGGCCCCCGCGTCCAGCAGGGCCTGCATGCAGCGCAGCACCTCGGCCGGCTCCACCCTGCCCTGCAGCGTGCACCCGAAGGCCGTGCCAATGCCGCCCTCGATCAGCATCGTCGAACCTGCGGCATCGCGTGCGGCACGCATGCGGGCCACCTCGGCCACGACCTCATCGGGCGTCTTGCGCAGGTTGGCCAGGCTGTGGGCATGGCTGGCCGACAGCGGCACCAGCATCAGGTCGGCCCCGCTGGCAAGGGCGCTTTCGGCTCCGCGCAGATTGGGCACCAGCACGGAGACGAACAGGCCCGGCAGCGTTCGGGCATAGGCCACCAGCTCGCCCGTGTCGGCCAGTTGCGGCAGCAGGCGTGCGGGGACAAAGGAGCCGACTTCGATCTCGCGCTGGCCGGCAGCGTAGGCGTCGCGTATCCATTCCTTCTTGCGCTCGGTGGACAGCACGGTCTGGATGCTTTGCAGGCCATCGCGCAGGCCGACCTCGCGGATGACGGCGGACTGCGGGGCACGGATGGGTTCTGGCATGGGAAGGTTCGCGTGGGGTGGTTTGTCTTGAATGGCACTTTAGACATTCCAACCAGCGTGCAGAAGCGATAATTTTTCGCCTCAGAGTTTCCCGAATGGAAATCCATAACCACCATGAAAGACCTGGACCTGACCACCCTGCGGCTCTTTGTCGCGGCCTGCGACCTGGGCAATATCGCCCGCGCGGGCGAGCAGCAGCACATCGGCTCATCGGCCATCAGCAAGCGCATGGCGCTGCTGGAAGAGCAGGTGCAGGCCCCGCTGCTGGAGCGCCACCGCCGGGGCGTGGTGCCCACGGCAGCCGGGCTGATGCTGCTGGAGCATGCACGCGCCATGCTGGCCAGCGCCGACCGCGCGGCCCGCGACATGGCGGCCTACCAGCATGGCGTGAAGGGACAGGTGCGGATACTGGCCTCGGTCTCGTCGATTGCCGAGTCGCTGCCCGATGACATTGCGGCCTTTCTGCAAAAGCCCGAGCACGCGCAGATCCGCGTGGACATCGAGGAGCTGACCAGCAGCGAAATCATCCGATCCATCCGCGAAGGCCTGGCCCTGGTGGGCGTGTGCTGGAACGCGGCCGATCTGGAGGGCCTGCAGACCCTGCCCTACCGCTGCGACACCCTGGCCGTGGCCGTGCCGGCCGGCCACCCGCTGGCCTTGCGCGACAGCTGCAGCTTCAGCGAAACGCTGGATTGCGAGCATGTGGGCCTGCCCGCCTCCACGGCCGTCTACACCATGCTGGCGCGGGCGGCGGCCATCATCGGCCGGCCCCTCAATTACCGCGCCGTGGTCAGCTCCTTCGACGCCACGATCCGCTGCGTGCGCGCCGGCCTGGGCGTGGCCATCATGCCCAGGGAGATCCTGGGCATGGCGGGCTCCGGTCAGGGCGGGCAAGGTGTGCAAGGCGTGAACATGGTGCCGCTCACCGATGCCTGGGCGCGGCGGCAGTTCGCCATCTGCTTCAGGGACGGCAGCCGGCTATCGCCTGCGGCGCGCACGCTGGTGGACTATCTGGCCGGGTGCGCCCAGGCGGGCTGAGCCGGCCTTGGGAGTTATCACGATTAATTGAAGTTTGCGTGATACATCCGCTACAGGGTCCCTCCAACAATGGGACCCATGAACACCGCCCTCATCACCCCCCAACCGGCACAGCCCAAGGATGGCCAGCGCATCCACCCGCTGTGGCTGCGCCTCACGCATTGGCTCAATGCGCTGGCCGTGGTCATCCTGGTGACCAGCGGCTGGCGCATCTACAACGCGGCGCCGTTCTTTGATTTCAGCTTTCCGGGCTCGATCACGCTGGGCGGCTGGCTGGGCGGGGCGCTGCAATGGCATTTCGCGGCCATGTGGCTGCTGGTGTTCAACGGACTGCTGTACCTGCTGCTCAACATCGCCAGCGGCCGGTGGCTGCGCAAGTTCTTTCCCATCACGGTGCAGGGCGTGCGGCAGGACCTGGTGTCCGCCCTCAAGGGCCGGCTCTCGCATGCCGACCCGGCCCGCTACAACCATGTGCAAAAGCTGGCCTACCTGTTCGTGGTGCTGGACCTGGTGGTGATCGTGCTGTCGGGCCTGGTGCTGTGGAAGTCGGTGCAGTTCCCGCTGCTGCGCGAGCTGCTGGGCGGCTATGAGTCCGCAAGGCGCGTGCACTTCTTCGGCATGGCTGCGCTGGTCGCCTTTGTGGTGGTGCACCTGGCAATGGTCGCCCTGGTGCCCCGGACCTTCCTGACCATGATCCACGGCCGTGCGCCCAAGACACCATGAAAATCTTCAAAGCCCCTTCCCTGCCCGGCGTCGATGGCGCGGCCGTGGTGCACGAGGCACGCTCGCTGATCGCCCGCAAGCTGGACCAGCCCGCACGCCGCGCCTTCTTGCAGCGCTCGCTGACGCTGGGCGGCCTGTCCCTGCTCACGGGCTGCAGCATCAGCGATGACAGCCACGTCGAGGCCGCGCTCAATCAGGTATCGCGCTTCAACGACCGCGTGCAGGGCCTGCTGTTCAGCCCCACGCGGCTGGCGCCCACCTATTCAGCAGCCGAGATCACGCGCCCCTTCCCCTTCAATGCCTACTACGGCGAGGACGAGGTGCGCGAGGTGGACGAGGCCAGCTGGCGCCTGGAAGTGACCGGCATGGTCGCCGACCGCCATGCCTGGAGCCTGGCCGAGCTGCGCGCCATGCCGCAGGAAGAACAGATCACGCGCCATATCTGCGTGGAGGGCTGGAGCGCCATAGGCCGCTGGGGCGGCGTGCGTTTCGCCGATTTCCTGCGCCATATAGGCGCCGACACCAGCGCCAAGTACGTCGGCTTCAAGTGCGTGGACGACTACTTCACCAGCATCGACATGGCCACGGCCCTGCATCCGCAGACGCTGATGGCATTGACTTACGACGGGCAGCCCCTGCCGCCCAAATATGGCTTCCCGATGAAGCTTCGCATGCCCACCAAGCTGGGCTACAAGAACCCGAAGCACGTCCAGGCCATCTTCGTCACCAACACCTACTCCGGCGGCTACTGGGAAGACCAGGGCTACAACTGGTTCGGAGGCAGCTGAGGGGCCTCACAAGCCGCTGTGCCGCCAACGAAGGTGCGAGGCCGGGCCATGCAAGGCCGGCCGATTGTGCAACCTGCAAACCGCTAATCCAAAGGAAGACTCAAATGACCAAGTTCACCACCACCGTGCTCGCCGCCTGCCTCGCCCTGGCCGGCGCCACCTCGGCATTCGCTGCGGATGAGATGTCCAAGGACGGCATGTCCAAGGGCGCAATGACCAAGGATTCCATGTCCAAGGATGGGATGAAGAAGGACTCCATGTCCAAGGACGGGATGAAGAAGGATTCCATGTCCAAGGATGGAATGAAGAAGGACTCCATGCACAAGGACGGCATGCACAAGGATGGCATGTCCAAGGACGCAATGAAGAAGGACTCCATGGGCAAGGACGGAATGTCCAAGTAAGCCGGGGAACTCGCCTGTCCCGGCCGATGCCGCCCGGGCGGCCGGGCTGGCGGGGCTGCCGGCCATGGGACCAAGCGCAAAGCCGGGTCCTTTCTGTGCACCCCCCATGCCCGCTCCGAGGCAAGAGCGGGCTGGCAGACCTCAGCGGCGCTGGGGTGGGCGCTGGCCCGGGGCGCCGCCGGAGCGTTGCTCAATATGACGGAACGTGAGACGGCCCTTGTTCAGGTCATAGGGCGACATCTCGAGCGTGACCTTGTCGCCGGCCAGCACGCGGATGCGGTGCTTGCGCATTTTTCCGCCGGTATAGGCGATGAGCTGGTGGCCGTTTTCCAGCGTTACGCGGAAGCGGGAATCAGGCAGCACTTCGTCTACCCGGCCTTGCATTTCGATCAGTTCTTCTTTAGCCAATGGGACTCCTGTGAGTACATGTTGAAAGGGGTGCGTCGCCGCAAGTTGCCGGTGCAGCACCATGCTGCGGCCTTGGGCCAGCGCAGGATGACCGCCGCACACAGGCAGCGGATCATCGGAAAAAAGGGAAAGAGGCCCCTGCAGGTGGCAGGGAGAGTGCGGGCCCGGGGAAGGGTGTTGGACCCGCGTGGTGCTCGCCGATGGGAGTGACAGTTGCGGACTTCGTCACAGTGGGCGGCCAACGGCAGTCCGGGGACTGCAAGAATGTCAGACGGGCACTGAGGAGGCGAACAACAAGGACAGCACCTCCAGCAGTATAGGTCAATTGCCGGACCCGCGTTGAAGCGGCGCCGGGTACCGCACCTGTACGGGGCGGCATTTTCCCTGCCGCGACTGGGGCAACTCGCAGTCGAACCGGAAGAAGTGCCCTCTCTTGGTGGTTGCCGCGGCATCGAAGCGGCCGCCGTCGGCCCGCCTCATGCCTTTCACCTATCCCAGCTTGGGCAGCAGGTTGAACAGCAGCACCATCAGCAGGCCCACAAAGGACACGATGGACTGCACCACGGTAATGGTCTTGGTGGCCTCGCCCATGCTCATGCCGAAGGACTCCTTCACCATCCAGAAGCCCGCGTGGTTGGCATAGTTGAAGAACAGCGAACCGCAGCCGATGGCCAGCGCCAGCAGCGGCACGTTCAGCGAAGGATCGGAGGCCGCCAGCGGCGCCAGCAGGCCCGCCGCGCCCACGATGCCCACGGTGGCCGAGCCGGTGGACACCGACAGCAGCATGGCGATCATCCAGCCCAGCACCAGCGGAGGCAGGGCGAACTGCTGGGTCATGTGGACGATGGCATCGCCCACCTTGGCGCTGGTCAGGATCTGCTGGAAGGCACCGCCGCCCGCAATGATGAGCATGATGCCGGCGATGGGCTTGAGGCTCTGGCCCAGCGCGTCGCGCAGCTTCTCTGCATCGGCGCCGCGCAGATAGCCCAGGGTGATGGAGGCAAACACCACGCCCAGCAGCATGGCCACCAGCGGATTGCCCAGGAAGGCCGCCGCATGCAGCAGGCCCGAATCCTTGGGCAGAAGCACCTCGGCCAGCGCATGCACCAGCATCAGCAGCGCGGGCAGCAAGGCGCACAGCACGCCCATGCCGATGCTGGGCGCACTGCCCTCCCCGCCTTCCTTCTTGCCTGATGTGAACTGCTCCAGCAGGGCTGCATCGGGGCGCGTACTCATGCGCGGCGTGATGAAGGCGCCGTACAGCGGGCCGCCCAGCACCATGGCGGGAATCACGGCCAGAAAGCCGTACAGCATGGTCGGGCCGACCGTGGTGTGCAGCGTGGCAATGGCAGTGAGCGGGCCCGGGTGCGGCGGCACCATGCCGTGCATGGCGGCCAGCGCGGCGATCACGGGCACGCCCACATAGACATAGGCCGATCCCTTGAAGCGCTCATTGCTTTCCAGCTTGCGCGCCACGCTGAAGATCAGCGGCAGCATGACCACCAGCCCCACCTCGAAGAACATGGGAATGCCGATCACGAAGGCCACCAGGGTCATGGCCCAGGGAATCATGCGCTCGGACGTGCGCTGCAGGATGGCACTGGCCAGCCGCTCGGTGGTGCCGGAGTCCGCCAGGATCTTGCCCAGCATGGCGCCCAGGGCAATCACCACGCCCACCGCGCCCAGCGTCTTGCCGGCCCCGTTGGTGAGGTTCTTGACGATCTCGCCCGGCGCCATGCCGGTGGCAAAGCCCACGCCGATGGAAACCACCAGCAGCGCCAGCAGGGGATGAAGACGAATGCGCGAGACGATCAGCGCGACCAGGACCAGCACGCTGGCCAGCGCGATGAGCAGCAGTTGGGTATCGAATGAAGACATAGGAGGCTTGGAGTTGTGTTTTTATGATGGACGCCCGCACGCTGGGATGCATGCGGTTTCCAATCGCTACAAATCCTATGCCTGACCCTGAAGGGGGCCTGTAGGCTCCAGGCTTGTTCGCAGGAGACTGGCTCAGAGCCGTGCCTCCCGTTCCACTACTGCAAGACCAATGAACAACCTCGGCTCCGCTGGCACTCTCGAAGTCTTTGTCAGAGCCCCCATCCAGCCGGAATTTGTGGATTTGGTGGCAGATGCGCGCGCAGCCATCGCCAGCGCCCTCGGCGAGGCGCTGGACAGCCTCTACCTGTATGGCAGCGTGGCGCGCGGCTGCGCAAGGGCGGGCTTCTCGGACCTGGACCTGACGGTGGTCCTGGTGCGCTGCCTTAGTGGACAGGAGAGCGCCCGGCTGGAGCAGCTGCGCCAGGACCTGCAACTACGTCACACAGAAGTCGTGAAGATCGATTTCGACCTGGGCACTCGGCAAGAGGTGCTGGACCCGGCCCATCTCTACAGCTGGGGCTACTGGCTCAAGCATGAGTGCCGCTGCATCCATGGAGAAGACCTGGCGCAGCAGTTTGAGGCGTTCGAGCCGTCCAGGGCGATTGCACAAGCCGTCAATGGTGACTACGTGCAGGTGCTGAACGACTACCTGCAGCGCATTGCCGGAACCCGGGACGACATGGAGGCCCTGCGCCTGCAACGCGAAGCCGCACGCAAGCTGATCCGGGCCACCAATGTGCTGCGCCCCTGCTCAGGGGGTTTCTGGCCGCGCACGCTGGAGGAGTTCGCCGGATGTTTTTCAGAGCGCCACCCGGAATTGGCAGAGTCCATCGATTTCTTCCTGATCCAGGCCAGGGCACCGTGTATGCCCAAAACACTCTTCAGTGCCCGGCTTTCCAGCTTTCTGGAATGGTTGCACCGGCAGCAGCAGTTGCTGGCATCGGAGCTGGATCCATCGGTCCCGTGAAGGCCGGACGGCAGGCATTTCCTATTCCGTGAACGACACCCCGATGGAGCCCAGCGGTCCAAAGTCCGCATGGATGGTGTCACCGGCCGTGACAGCCGTGGGCCGAGTGAAGGAGCCCGCCAGGAGGATGTGTCCGGCCTCCAGCGCGATGCCATGGCCCGCGAGCTTGTTGGCCAGCCAGACGATGCCCAGGGCGGGATGGCCCATGACGGCAGCCGAGACACCTGACTCCTCAATCACGCCGTTCTTGGACAGGGTGGCGGCCACCCAGCGCAGATCGATGTCCATGGGGCGCACGATGCGCCCTCCCGTGACCATGGCGGCGGCTGCGGCGTTGTCCGCGATGGTGTCGCAGATGCTGCGCGGCACCTCGGTACGGTAGTCGATGATCTCAAGCGCAGGCGTCACATAGGCCGTGGCGTCCAGCACGTCATAGACCGTCACCGGCCTGCCGCCCGGCCGGGTGCCGCCCAAGGACTTGCCCAGGACAAAGGCAAGCTCCACCTCCAGGCGGGGCCGGTGGAATTGCGAAGCGCATATCCGGGCGCCATCCGCATGGACCATGTGATCCAGCAGCACGCCGTAGTCCGGCTCATTCATGCCGGAAGCCATCTGCATGGCGCGCGAGGTCAGGCCGATCTTGTGGCCCACGATGCGCGCGCCAGCCTTGACCTTGGCCTGCGCCCACAGTTGCTGCACGGCGTAGGCATCGGCTATCTCCATGGCCGGCCAGGTCCGGCTGACCTGGGCGATGGGCTGGCGGCTCTGTTCTGCCTGCAGCAGCGCATGGGCCGCGTCCTGGCGTTCGGTGGCATCGATCATTTCCGGGCTTTCCTCAGTGAGTGTCTGTACAGCGCTCCAGCACGGTGAGCGTCGGGCGCTCCCCGCCGGCCTTGCCGGTGATCGGGGGCTTGGGCAGCCGAGCCTCCCCTGGCTCGATCACGAAATGGTGGTCCAGCGTGTACCAGGCGCCATGCACGTCGTCTGCCGGAGGGGTCTCGCCCGAGTGAAGAACGTACTGTCCGATCAGCGCCCGCGTCACGCCGAACTGCACATCAGTCTCCAGGTGCGGATCGTCACTGGAATACACCTGGGCAAACTGCGTCTTGAAGCCGGGCTTGTAGATCATGAAGTGGATGTGGGCCGGGCGCATGTTGTGCCGGCCCTGCGCGCGCAGCAGGGCGCCCACCGGGCCGCTCAAGGGAATGGGATAGCCCACGGGCTTGATGGTGCGAAAGGTGATGCACCCTGCGGCATCGGTCCTGAACTTGCCGCGCAGGTTCATGTCGGCCTGCTCCGGGTCCTGGTTCTCATAGAAGCCCTCGGACGACGCATGCCATACATCGACTTCGGCATCCGGCACGGGCCGACCCTGCCGGTCGCACACCCAGGCGTTCACGAACACGGGCATGCCCGGCGTGGGAGAGCGGACGATGGAGCCGCCGTTTTCCGTGGGCGGAGAATCCATGCGCCAGAACGGGCCCATCAGGTTGGCCGTGGTTTCCGTCTGGCCGTTGTCCCCGTTGTTGAGCAGGCAGACCAGGGCGGAGACGCCCAGCGAGCCGGCAATGAGCACCACCTCGTTGTGCGAGGCCGTGGTCAGTTGCCCCAGCCGGGCGATGAGGGCGCAGGCCTGGTGGAACTCCGCCTCCGACAGGCGGGCGTCCCGTATGAAGCCGTGCAGATGGGTGACTGCGGCGGTCATGATCTCCTTGAAGCGGGGATCGCTTGACTGCTGCAATTGCTCCAGCACGGCGGCCGTCACGTCGCTCTGCTTTTCGATGATCATGGCAACTTTCTCCATTTTCTAGTCCAGCCTGACGCCAGACGATTTCACGAGTTCGGCATATGCGGCCCTGCCCTGCCTGAGCGAGGCCGCCAGGGCGTCCGGGCTTGCGCCCAGCGGTCTCATGCCGTTGGGCGCAAGCACCGTGGCCGCAATCTCCTGCCGGACGATGACAGCGGCGGCTGCATTGATTTTGCGCACCACGGCTGGCGGCGTGCCCGCAGGCGCCATGAGGATGAAATTGACTTGCGGGTCGAGCCGCGCAAAGCCTGCTTCGGCCAGGGTGGGCACATCCGGCAGCAAGGGGCTGCGCGATGGACCCGTGACGGCCAGCGGCCTCATGGCACCGCTTTTCAAATACTGAAGCGCCGGCCCGCCAATGCCGCCCAGCACCAGTTGGACCTGGTTGGCCAGAACATCACGGATGGCGTCGGGATAGCCCTTGTAGGGCACGTGCACCAACTCGATGGCAGCCATCCGGGAAAACGCATCCATGGCCAGGTGGACGATGTTCCCCGTGCCGAACGAGCCATAGTTCAGCGTGCCCGGCCTGGCCCTGGCCAGGGCCACCAGTTCAGCGATGCTGGCAGCGGGCACCTGCCTCGCGCTGGACAGCACCATCTGCAACTGCGCAAGATCCGCGACCGGCGCGAAGTCCTCCAGCGAATAGGGCAGCTTGCGGAACAGATGCGGGTTGAGCGTGAAGACGCCGTCATCGCACAGCAGCAGGGTGTAGCCATCGGCGGCGGCCTTGGCCACGAGGCTGGCCGCGATGATCTGGTTGCCCCCGGGCCGGTTGTCGACCAGCACCGGCTGCTTCCACCGGGCGCTCAACTGCTGGGCCACGCTGCGTGCGAGAACGTCGGAGATGCTCCCTGCGGAGTAGGCCAGGACCAGGGTGACAGGCCTGTCCGGAAAGGCCTGCGCCGCGCCGCACAGCGGCACCAGCGCGCAGGCCCAGACGCCGATGATCCGCGCGATCCGCGTGATGAGTGAATGCATGGCCTGTCTCCTCCTGAATGCGTCGTGGCTGCGATGGCAGGGGTTGTGCAAACCATTCTCGAGTGCCCTCCCCATACTGTCCAATACCGAATCAGCGATCGGCCATACCATTCAGGTATCTCCAAAAAAGGGAATGGCCATGGATCTGCGGCATATGCGTTACTTCCTCGCCCTGGCACAGGAGCAAAGCGTCAGCCGTGCGGCCGAGCGGCTGCACATGGCGCAGCCGCCCCTGTCGCGGCAGATGCGCCAGATGGAGGAGGACCTCGGTGTGGAACTGTTCGTGCGCAAATCCCGGGGCATAGAGCTGACCGAGGCTGCGCACTCCCTTTTGCGCGATGTTCCGAACATCCTGGAACTGGCCCGGCTGGCCCGCGAACGTGCGCTTCGGGCAGGAAAGGGGCTGCTGGGTGATCTGGACATCGGCATCTTCGGCTCGGGGGTGCTGAACGTCATCCCTCGCCTGATCGGGAGCTTTCACACGCAGCGGCCCGAGGTCCGCATCCGGCTTCACAACCTGACCAAGGGCGAGCAGATCCAGGCCTTGCGGGAACACCGGATCCAGGTGGGCTTTCACCGGCTGCCCCCGACCGAGCCCGACCTGGCCGTGCGCCTGGTGCTGCGCGAGCCCATGTACGTGGGCATGCATGAAGGCCATCCGCTCAGCACACGCGCCGGGATTTCCATTCGCGACCTGGAGCGCCAACCCATGATCCTGTACCCGAACACGCCGCTGGCGGGACTGGCGCAGGAGGTGATGGCAGCGTTTCGCCGCGAAAAAGTGCAGATCGAGGTCATGCAGGAGGTGGAGGACGTCACCACTTGCATCGCCCTGGTCAGCGCAGGCCTGGGGCTGTGCATCACGCCCGAATCGGGAACCATGCTGAGATTGCCGGGCGTCGTCTTCCGCCCGCTGCGCTCCCGCTTTCTCAAGGACATCGAGTTGAGCTGCGTCCACCGCCGGGACGATACCTCTGCCCTCCTGGCGGCGTTCATGGAGGTCGTCAGAGACTACCCGGGCAGCGCCTGAACTGCCACAAAAGCCTCAAACCTTCGTCACCTCCCTGTCACGCGCAGCGGGTGCAATGTAAACGTTTTCAAGAAATCGTTTACATCCATGAGCATCACCGAGGTTGCACGCCGCGCGGGCCTGTCCGTCGCCACTGTTTCGCGGGTTTTCAATTCGCCGGAGGTGGTCAATGCGCAAACGCGCAGCACGGTGCTGCGCGTGGCGCAGGAAGTGGGCTATGTGGCCAATGCCAGCGCCCGCACGCTGCGCACGCGCAGCAGCAAGGTGCTGGGCGTGGTGCTGCCCACGCTCACCAATCCGGTGTTTGCCGAGTGCCTGCAGGGCATTGCCTCACAGGCGGCGCTGCGCGGCTATGCGATTTCGCCTTGCACCACCGAATACGACCACGCCGGTGAAGACGCGGCCACCACGCGGCTGCTGGCCAGCGGGGTGGATGCGCTGGTGCTGGTGGTCTCCAACCCTGGCGATTCGGCGGCGCTGGCGCGTGTGCGCCAGGCCGGCAAGCCCTATGTGCTGGCCTATCACCACACCCATGAGCATGCCTGCGTGGGCGTGGACAACACGGGCGCCGTCAGGGAGCTGGTGCTGCGCCTGGCTGCGGCAGGCCACAGCCGCATCGGCATGGTCACGGGCCAGTTGCGCGCGTCCGACCGCGCCCAGCAGCGCTGCCGTGGCTATGCGCTGGGCATGCAGGCCGCAGGCCTGTCGCCGCTGCCGGTCTGGGAGGTGCCCTTTGCCGCCACCGCCGTGCAGATGCTGCAGCAGCACCTGAGCGAGCAGGCCCCGCCCACGGCCATTGTCTGCAGCAACGATCTGCTGGCGATACGCACCATCCGCGCGGCATCGCTGGCCGGGTTCTCCGTGCCTGCGGACCTGAGCGTGGTCGGCTTTGACGGGATTGCCATGGCCGGCGATCTCACGCCTTCGCTGGCCTCGATTTCCCAACCCAACCACGACATCGGCTCGGCCTGCGTGCGCCTGCTGTGCGATGCGCTGGCGGGCAAGAAAACCCTGGCCGCGCAGGACAGCCTGTGCCTGCCGCATGGCTGGCGCAGCGGCGAGTCCTGCCGGCTCTGAAACCAACAACAGCGGCCCGCGCAAGCCAAGGCCGCGCCCTTCCCTTCCCCACGCTCCCCCACCTCTTCGAGTACGCACCATGAAACTGACTGCCCTCCCCTTCAAGCTCTCCTTCAAGCGCCTTGCCCTGCTGGCCGCCACCACCGCCGTCTGCGGCACGGCGCTGGCCCAGAGCGCCATCTGCTACAACTGCCCGCCCGAATGGGCCGACTGGGGCACGCAGATCAAGGCCATCAAGGCCGATACCGGCATCACCGTGCCGCCCGACAACAAGAACTCCGGCCAGTCGCTGGCCCAGCTGGTGGCCGAGAAGGCCAGCCCCGTGGCCGATGTGACCTACCTGGGCGTGACCTTCGCCATCCAGGCGCAGAAAGACGGCGTGGTCGCCGCCTACAAGCCCGCGCACTGGGACCAGATTCCCGCCGGCCTCAAGGACCCCAAGGGCGAGTGGGTGACCATCCACTCGGGCACGCTGGGCTTCATGGTCAACAAGGCGGCGCTGGGCGGCAAGCCCGTGCCGCAGTCCTGGGCAGACCTGCTCAAGCCCGAATACAAGGGCCTGGTCGGCTACCTGGACCCGGCCTCGGCCTTCGTGGGCTATGTGGGCGCCGTGGCCGTGAACCAGGCCATGGGCGGCACGCTGGACAACTTCCAGCCCGCCATCGACTACTTCAAAAAGCTGCAGAAGAACGAGCCCATCGTGCCCAAGCAGACCTCGTATGCGCGCCTGCTGTCGGGCGAGATCGGCATCCTGCTGGACTACGACTTCAACGCCTACCGCGCCCGCTACAAGGACAAGGCCGACGTGGACTTCGTGATCCCCAAGGAAGGCACCGTGGTCATGCCCTATGTGATGAGCCTGGTGAACAAGGCGCCGCACACGGACAACGGCAAGAAGGTGCTGGACTATGTGCTGTCCGACAAGGGCCAGTCCATCTGGGCCAACGCCTACCTGCGCCCCGTGCGCGACGTGGCCCTGCCCAAGGAGGTGGCCGGCCATTTCCTGCCCGCCAGCGAGTACGCACGCGCCACCTCGGTGGACTACCAGAAGATGGCCGATGTGCAAAAGGGCTTCTCCACGCGCTACCTGCGTGAAGTGCGTTGAGCCGGGCGGACTGCATCGTGGGCATTCCCTCCCAAGCGCCAGGCGACTGGCGCGCCCGCGCGCTGCTGCTGGCCTGCAGCGCGCCGGCCGTGGCCTTCTTCGCGGCGTTCTGGCTGCTGCCGGCCGGCCTGCTGCTGGCGCTGCCGGCGCGTGAAGGCTGGCGCACCTATTTCGCCACCCTGACCGACGCGCTGTACCTGCAAAGCCTGCTGCAGACGCTGGCCCTGTCGCTGGCCGTGACCGTGGCCACGCTGCTGATCGGCGCGGTGATGGGCATTGCGCTGGCGCGCCACCGCTTCACGGGGCGCGGCCTGCTGCTGTCGCTGCTGACGCTGCCGCTGTCGTTTCCGGGCGTGATCATCGGCTTTTTCATCATCCTGCTGGGCGGGCGCCAGGGCGCGCTGGCCGACCTGTCGGTGGCCCTGGGCGGTGAGCGGATCACCTTCGCCTACGGGCTGCTGGGCCTGTTCCTGGGCTACCTGTACTTCTCGCTGCCGCGCGCCATTGCCTCCTACACGGCAGCGGCCGAGGCGCTGGACCCGCACCTGGAGGAGGCCGCGCGCTCGCTGGGCGGCAACGGCTGGCGCGTGGCGCGCGATGTGTGGTGGCCGCAGCTGCTGCCCACCACGCTGGCCTGCGGCGCCATCGTGTTCGCCACGTCGGTCGGCGCCTTCGGCACGGCCTTCACCCTGTCGAGCAAGTTCGAGGTGCTGCCCATCACCATCTACAACGAGTTCACCAACTACGCCAACTTCGCCCTGGCCGCCAGCCTGTCGATCAGCCTGGGGCTGATCACCTGGCTGGTGCTGTGGCTGTCGCGGCGCTGGGCGGGTCCCGCCGCCACAGGAGTCTGACCATGCGGACCACACAAGAAAATGGCCCCCACGCTGCCCTTGCAGCGCAAGGTCCGCTGCCCCCCGAAGGGGCCGCTTTTTGCCTTGGGGCGGCCCGGCGGCCAAAAATGCCGCCGCTGATGTGGCTGGTGACCGCCACCGTCACCCTGTTCATGCTGGCGCCCATGCTGCTGTCCGTGCTGGCCGGGCTGGTGCAGAACTACGGCCAGGGCCTGTCCAGCGGATTGACCACGCGCTGGCTGGCCGAGGTCTGGGCCGGCTACGGCAATACCGTGCTGATGTCGCTGCTGCTGGCCTGCGCCTGCGTGGCCATGACCTTGGTGCTGGGCGTGCCCTGCGCCTATGCGCTGGCGCGCAGCCGCTCGTCCTGGGCCCGGCATTTCGAGGAGCTGCTGACCCTGCCCGTGGCCATTCCGGGCCTGGCCAGCGCCCTGGCCCTGCTGCTGGCCTATGGCAGCGTGGCCGCCTTCCGCCAGAGCTTTGCCTTCATCCTGGTGGGCCATGTGGTGTTCACCCTGCCCTTCATGGTGCGCATGGTGGGCTCGGCGCTGCGCCGCCAGGAGCTGGTGGCGCTGGAGGAGGCTGCGCGCAGCCTGGGCGCCTCGTTCGCGCAGCGCTTCCTGGGCGTGCTGGTGCCTGCCGTGCTGCCCGCCATCGTGGCCGCCTGCCTGATGGTGTTCACCCTGTCCATGGGCGAGTTCAACCTGACCTGGATGCTGCACACGCCGCTGACGCGCACCCTGCCCGTGGGCCTGGCCGACAGCTATGCGTCCATGCGCATCGAGGTGGGCTCGGCCTACACCCTCATCTTCCTCATCGTCATCCTGCCCGTGATGTGGCTGCTGCAGGCGCTGGGGCATTTCATCGAGAAGCATTATGGAAAGTAACAGCGTCGCCATCGACATCCGGCAGTGCGCCAAGACCTATGCCGACGGAACGCGCGGCCTGCAGGCCACCGACCTGCGCGTGGAGCCCGGCGAGGTGCTGGCCCTGCTCGGACCCTCGGGCTGCGGCAAGACCACGCTGCTGCGCATCATCGCGGGGCTGGAGACGCCGGATGCGGGCAGCCGCATCGCCTTCGGCGACACCGACGTCACCCGCGTGCCCATAGAAAAGCGCCAGGTGGGCATGGTGTTCCAGCACTACGCGCTGTTCCCGCAGATGAGCGTGCAGGCCAACATAGCCTACGGCCTGCGCATACGCGGCGTGTCCGAGCAGGAGCAGCGCCGCGTGGTGGGCGAACTGGTGGACCTGGTGCGCCTGAACGGCCTGGAGCACAAGCGCCCGGCCGAACTGTCCGGCGGCCAGCGCCAGCGCGTGGCCCTGGCCCGCGCCGTGGCATCGCGCCCGCGCGTGCTGCTGCTGGACGAGCCGCTGACCGCGCTGGACGCCAAGCTCAAGGAAACCCTGCGTGACGAACTCGCGCAGCTGCTGCGCCAGCTGCGCATCACCGCCGTCCACGTCACGCACGACCAGCAGGAGGCCATGGCCATTGCCGACCGCATGGCCGTCATGCAGGCAGGCCGCATCCTGCAGGTGGGCGACGGTGAGAGCCTGTACCGCCGACCGGCCCATCCCTTTGTCGCCACCTTCCTGGGGCGCGTGAACCAGGTCGAACGCAGCGAAGACGATGCGCGCAGCAACCGGCTGGCGCTGGCCGGCATGGAACTGGCCTGCCCGGCCGAATGCACGGGCGCGGCCCGGCTGCTGCTGCGCCCTGAAGACATCGAGGTCTGCGCCGCCGGCACGCCGGGCGCCGTGCCCGCATCGGTGGCGCGCCGAGTCTTCCTGGGCGACCGCCTGCAGCTCACGCTGGAGCTGGCGGGCCACACGCCGCTGATGGCCGACGTGGCCCGCGACCACGCCGCGCAATCGGGCGACCGCGTGGCCTTGCGCATCGCCCCCCACCAATGGATGCCCAACCATGCCCACGCCTGAAACCCTGCGCCCCTCCATGACCACCTTCCTGGCCCAGCTCACCGACCTGCACATCCGCGAACCCGGCCGCCTGACCTACCGCCGCATCGATACCGCCCAATACCTGGAGCGCACGGTGCAAAGCGTGCTGGCCCTGCCCCAGCAGCCGCACGCCCTGGTGATCACCGGCGACCTGACCGACTTCGGCCGGCCTGCCGAATACGCCCACCTGCGCAGCCTGCTGGCGCCGCTGGGCACGCTTCCCATCTACCTGCTGCCCGGCAACCACGATGACCGCGACGCGCTGCGCACCGCCTTTCCCGAGCATCCCTGGCTGCGCAGCGAAGGCTTCATCCAGTACGCCGTGGACATTGGCGCGCTGCGGCTGATCGCGCTGGACACCGTGGTGCCCGGCCACAGCGAGGGCGCGCTGTGTGAGGAGCGCCTGCAATGGCTGGAGCTGCAACTGGCCGCCAGCGAAGGCCGCCCCGTGGTCATCGCCATGCACCACCCGCCCTTCGAGACCCTGATAGGCCACATGGACAAGATCGGCCTGCTGCAGGGTGCCCAGGCGCTGGAAGACCTGGTGCGCCGCCACCCCAACGTGCAGCGCGTCATCTGCGGCCACCTGCACCGCAGCATCCAGGTCGCCTTTGGCGGCACGGTGGCCATGACCTCGCCTGCGCCCGCCCACCAGGTATGCCTGGACCTGGCGCCCGATGCGGCATCGGCCTGGACGCTGGAGCCGCCCGGCTTCATGCTGCACGCCCTGCCGCCTGGCGGCCGACTGGTCAGCCATGCCGTGGCCAGCGGCCAGTTTGACGGCCCGCACCCGTTCTGGGATACGCAGGGGCGGCTGATCGACTGAGCCCGGACGCGCGCGGCCCTGGTGAAAGCCGACGAGAATATCCGCCATGGATATCAACAACATCAAGGGCCGCCTGGACTTCCTGCGCGAGGCGGAAAAGCTCAAGAGCGTGCTGCGCAGCGCCCACACCTCCACCGGCCGCACCGAAAGCACGGCCGAGCACAGCTGGCGCCTGTGCCTGATGGCCATCGCCTTCGAGGACCAGTTCGCACAGCTGGACATGCTCAAGCTGCTCAAGCTGTGCGTGATCCACGACCTGGGCGAGGCCATCCACGGCGACATCCCCGCCGTGGAAAAGAACCAGCACCCCGACAAGAGCGCGCAGGAAAAGGCCGACCTGCTGCACCTGACCCGCTCGCTGCAGCCCGGGCACCGCGACGCCATCATGGCCCTGTGGCAGGAGTACGAAGACGCCGCCACCCCCGAGGCCCGCGCCGTCAAGGCCCTGGACAAGCTGGAGACCATCCTGCAGCACAACCAGGGGATCAATCCGCAGGATTTCGACTACGGCTTCAACCTGGGCTACGGCAGGAAGTACACGGGCGCCGATCCTCTGTTCGCCCAGGTGCGCAGCCTGCTCGACGAGGACACGCGCCAGAAAATGGGCGCCGCCGCGCAGGACGCCAGCGCGACCTAGCTGCGCCAGCGCCCCTGTGGCCGCGTCAGCGGCCCGCGCCGACCCGCTGGCGCCGCCCCAGCCCCATCCATCCGATGGCTGCGGCCAGCAGGCTCAGGACCGCAAGGGCTGTGTGCTGCAGCGTCGGCACGGGGGTCACCTGGCCACCGCCGGGGAAAGCCGCCACCGTATTGATGGACGCGGAAGCCATGCACGGCACCGTTCCCACGACCTGCCCTGCTTGCATGCACTGCACCGACGGGTCCCCGGCATCCACGGTGGCCACATTGGTAATGGTTGCGGGCGCCGGGTTGGACACGCTGGCCATCACGGTGAACACCAGCGAGTCTCCTGCCGCGAACACGGGCACCGTGACTGCCAGCGATCCGGAGCCTGACGCCACGGGACATGGCGTGCTGGCGCCGGGCGTACAGGTCCAGTGGCGCGCTCCAGGCCGGCAGGCAGGCTGTCGGCAATCTGCGCCTGGGTGGCGGCCACGGTCCCCGTATTCCTGACGGTGATGATGTAGCGCACCTCCTGCCCCGCCTGCACCTGGCCTGCGGGCGAGATGCTGTGGGTCAACGACAGGGCAGGATGCACGGCCTCCCTGTGCCAGGACATGACGTTCTGGTTTTGCACGGGCGCCCCGGTCCACGCAACGGACACGCCGTTGTCGGGCATCTCATAGGTCCCCAGACAGGTGTCGCTCTCACCCGAATGGCTGACCTGCTGGGATGTTTCCGAGAACAGGGAAGCGCACATCGCGTTGTTCACCGCCGCCACCTGTTCCGTGGCCATTTCAAACCGGCTCAGCATATCCACATCATTGGGAGATCCACCCGGGCCAACGCCATTGATGGAGCGGTGCGGATTGTTTCCCGTCAGCCAGCGTTGAAGGTGGATTCTGTTTCTCACGATATTGGACCCACTGTCCGTGGAAACCCTGAATATGAATGCGCGCACATCCGGATCGGCACTGCTGTAGGTGTTCAATCCGTCCGAGAAACTATAGGAAGTGACCAGCGCCCTTATTTCGCTCTCGTCCAGGTCGGGCTGCAAGGGTGCGGCCGTTTCAAACCAGCCGGCCAGGCGGGCGGTCCTCGGATAATCCTGGCATGAGCCGTGAGGCCCCAGGGGACAAGCCGTGCGATCCTGGAAATCCGAGTAGGAGGTTCTCATCTCCCCGAAGTAACGCGTCACTTGCGCGCTGGCGGGGGGGCAGGCCGAGATTGCTGCACCGGCCATCAAGGCAGCCATGAGGGCGTGATTTATCATAGAACTCCCAGTGATATATAGATTTGAACTATCAAGGTATCACTGGTATTGAACTTTAAAAATCACCAATCCCAAAAATTCACCCTTCAATGACAAATATTTGCAATACCGCCATTGGAATGGAACTCCAAGTTGCCGTCCTGCCTACTTTTCAACGGAGAGCGCCGATGAATGCGGAACTCCATAACAACCGATCTGCCGCCTGATATCCATTTTGATTGGATCGCACAATACCCCATTTGAATCAAATCTATTGTGACAAACGTTTCAAGCAGTAAATAACAATAAGGAATGGGGGTAGATCCGACCCTGGAACGCCGAGGACGGCTCCCTCACCGGTCCACAGGCAGCGACAGCGTCTCCTTGACCTCCTCCATCACCACATAGCTGTGCGACTCGGCCGGCACGGGCAGTTTCTTGAGGATGTCGCCCAGCAGGCGGCGGTACTCGCGCATGCCACCCAGGCGGGCCTTGACCAGGTAGTCGAAGCTGCCCGAGACCAGGAAGCACTCCAGCACGTCGGGCACGTGCAGCAGTTCCTGGCGCACCTTGTCGAAGACCTCGCCCGATTTGGACGACAGCTTGATCTCCACGAACACCAGCAGCGTCTTGCCCAGCGCCTCGGGCGACAGATGGGCGTGGTAGCCGGTGATCACGCCATCACGCTCCAGGCGGCGCACGCGCTCCGAGCAGGGCGTGGCCGAGAGGCTGACCTGCTCGGCCAGCTCGGTCATGGAGATGCGGCCATCGCGCTGCAGGATGTCGAGGATCTTGCGGTCGGTGCGGTCGAGTACGCGGTTTTCACTTCTGGCGGCCATGGCGGTGCTTCCCGGGGATGATCAATCACTGGAGAGTATCAATATTTCAGTGGTTTCCACTGCCTCATCGTCAATAGACTTTGATTTCATCTTGTTGACCTGGCGGTGAATCCCATGAAAGTCCTTGTTCTTGGCGGCGGTGTCATCGGCGTGACCAGTGCGTACTACCTGGCGCGGGCCGGTGCCGAGGTCACGGTGCTGGACCGGCAGGATGCGCCCGCGTCCGAAACCAGCTTTGCCAACGCAGGCCAGGTCTCGCCCGGCTACTCCACGCCCTGGGCGGCGCCCGGCATTCCGCTCAAGGCCCTGAAGTGGATGCTGCAGGAACACGCGCCGCTGGCCGTGCGCCTGGACGGCAGCCTGTTCCAGCTGCGCTGGATGGCGCAGATGCTGCGCAACTGCTCTGCCCAGCGCTACGCCGTCAACAAGGAACGCATGATGCGCGTGGCCGAGTACAGCCGCAGCTGCCTGCAGCAGCTGCGCGCCGACACCGGCATCGCCTACGAGCAGCGCACGGGCGGAACGCTGCAGCTGTTCCGCACCCAGGCACAGCTGGACGCCGTGGAGCGCGATGTGGCCGTGCTGCGCGAATGCGCCGTGCCCTACGAACTGCTGGACCGCGACCAGCTGGCCCAGGTGGAACCCGCGCTGGCCCAGGCGCGCGACCGGCTGACCGGCGGCCTGCGCCTGCCCAAGGACGAGACCGGCGACTGCCACCGCTTCACCAATGAATTGGCCCGCATCGCCACCGGCCTGGGCGTGGAGTTGCGCTTCAACCAGAACGTGGATGGCCTGGTGGTCGAAGGCGGCCGCATTGCCGGCGTGCGCGTCAATGGCGAACTGCTGACCGCCGACCGCTACGTGATGGCCTTCGGCAGCTACTCGCGCCAGGCACTGGAGCCGCTGGGGCTGGACCTGCCCGTCTACCCCGTCAAGGGCTATTCGCTCACCGTGCCGCTGGGCAACCCGGCGCTGGCGCCGCAGTCCACGGTGCTGGACGAGACCTACAAGATTGCCGTCACCCGTTTTGACGACCGCATCCGCGTGGGCGGCATGGCCGAGCTGGGCGGCTTCGACCTGCGCCTGGACCCGCGCCGCCGCGCCACGCTGGAGCTGGTGGTCAACGACCTGTTCCCGGGCGGCGACGTGGCGCGCGCCAGCTTCTGGACCGGGCTGCGGCCCATGACGCCGGACGGCACGC
Source organism: Delftia sp. PX-1 (assembly GCF_055797465.1). Classification (NCBI taxonomy): domain Bacteria; kingdom Pseudomonadati; phylum Pseudomonadota; class Betaproteobacteria; order Burkholderiales; family Comamonadaceae; genus Delftia; species Delftia sp. PX-1. The sequence continues at coordinate 3,216,392 of NZ_CP184763.1, read as the reverse complement.
CCATCATCGGTGCCACGCGCTACTCCAACCTGTTCCTGAACACCGGCCACGGCACGCTGGGCTGGACCATGGCCTGCGGCTCGGGCCGGCTGATCGCCGACCTGATCACCGGCCGCAGCCCCGAAATCAGCACCGACGGCCTGGCCCTGGACCGCTACACGCACCGGCCGGCCCGGCACCTGGGGGGCAGCTCCACGCCCGTCTCTGCCTGAGCGCAAGACACCTTGAACATCTGAGGCCAGCCTGCACCGGCCCTGCGTTACGGGCCGCTACCCCAGCGTCAGGTCCCGCAGCGCGGACATCAGCGGCGACCAATGGGCCTTGGGGTGGCTGATGAGAAGCCAGCTGCGGCGCGTGCGCAGCTCGGGGATGGGCAGGGACTGCAGGCGCTCGGGATTGCTGCGCAGCACATGGCTGGGCACGTAGCACAGCAGATCGGTCTGGCCCACGATGTCGATGGTGGCCTCGGTGTTGTGCTGGATCTCCAGGGCCACGGTGGGCGCGCCCAGGCCCTGGGCCGCGAAGGCCTCGTCCACCACCTTGCGCACGGCGGCGCCCGGTGCCGGCAAGGCCCAGGAGTAGCCCTGCAAATGCCCGAACCTCAGGCCCTGCTCCAGCGCCAGCTGGAACAGCGGGTGGCGTGGCCGTGCGGCGGCCCATAGCTCGTCCTCGCCAATGACCACCTGGGCGCAGCGCGTGGCATGGCCCGGGTAGGACGGCACCACGGCCAAGTCCAGGCTGCCGTCGAGCAGCGCGCGCTCCAAGTCGTCGGACTTACCCACGGTCAGCCGCACGCGCAGGCCGGGGCGGCGGCGCAGCAACTCGGCCACGGCCCGGGTGGCGCGGCTTTCCGAGGTGGCCTGCGTGAAGCCCAGGCGGATCAGGCCCACATGCTGGGCCTGGATGTCGCTGGCGGCGCGCATCGTCTCCTCATGCCGCAGCACCAGTTGACGCGCAGGCTCCATGAACAGCTGGCCGCTGCTGGTCAGCGCCACGCCATGCGTTCCGCGCGTGAACAGGGCCGCTCCCACCCCCTGCTCCACGCGGCGCACGATCTTGGAGACGGCCGGCTGGGTCAGTTGCAGGGCAGCGGCCGCACGCCCGAAATGGCCATGCTCGGCCACGGCCAGAAAGCAGGCCAGCTCGTTATAGGCAAATCCCGTCATGCCATTCCTTGTCAACGAAGAAAAACGAGAAAGCTTGCTACCTTGCCGAGCAAAGCCATTCCAGATGTGCATCGATTTTCGCTGGTTTGGTTATCACCAAGACAGGGCTTGTGGCTAGAGTTTTGGCATGGAAACTTTTTGAGCCACATCATGAACCCACCAAATATCGTGCTCATCGTCGCGGACAACCTGGGCTGGGGCGAGCTGGGCTGCTACGGCGGCGGTGCGCTGCGCGGCGCGCCCACTCCGCGCATCGACCAGCTGGCCTGCGAGGGACTGCTGCTGCAGAACTTCAACGTGGAAAGCGACTGCGTGCCCACGCGCTCGGCCCTGATGACGGGGCGCCATCCCATCCGCACGGGTGCCCTGCAATCGGTGCCGGCCGGGCTGCCACAGGGCCTGACGCGCGGCGAGACCACGCTGGCCCAGCTGCTGTCGGCCCAGGGATATGCCACGGCGCATTTCGGCAAATGGCATCTGGGGGACATTCCGGGGCGTTATCCCTCGGACCGGGGTTTCGACGAGTGGTACGGCATTCCCCGCACCACGGACGAAAGCCAGTTCACCGCGACCACGGGCTACGACCCCCTGGTGGCGCCCCTGCCCCACATCATGGAAGGCCGCGCGGGCGCGCCCTCGGACGATGTCAAGGTCTACGACCTAGAATCGCGGCGCAACATCGATGCCGAGCTGGTGGAGCGCTCGCTGGACTTCATGCGCCGCAACCACGCCCGGGACCGCCGCTTCTTTCTGTACCTGCCCCTGGTGCACCTGCACTTTCCCACGCTGCCGCATGCGGATTTCGCGGGCCGCACCGGCCAGGGCGACTTTGCCGACTCCATGGTGGAGATGGACCATCGCGTGGGCCAGATCTCGGACGAGATCGACCGGCTCGGCCTGCGCGAGGACACCCTGTTCATCTTCTGCAGCGACAACGGCCCCGAGTTCCGCCAGCCCTACCGCGGCACGGCCGGCCCCTGGCGCGGCACCTACCACACGGCCATGGAGGGCAGCCTGCGCGTGCCCTTCATCGCACGCTGGCCGGGCCGCATCCAGGCCGGGCGCACCAGCAATGAAATCATGCACGTGACCGACATCTTCTCCACCCTGGCGGCGGTGGCGGGCGCCGCCATGCCACAGGACCGGCCCATCGACGGCCTGGACCAGACGGCCTTCCTGCTGGGCGAGCCCCGGTCCGCGCGCGAGGGCTTTCTCTTCTACATCAAGGACCAGCTGCGGGCCGCGAAGTGGCGCGACTGGAAGCTGCATTTCTACTGGGAGCCCGAGGTCAACGAGAGCAAAGGCAAGCTGGAGTCACCCTACCTGTTCAACATCGTGCGCGATCCCAAGGAGGAGCATGACGTGCTGATCTTCAACACCTGGGTGCTCAACCCCATGCTGACCATGGTCCAGCGCTTCAACGAAAGCTGCAAGGCACACCCCAACACCGCGCCCGGCGCCCCCGACCAATGACCTGCGCACCCCTACCCGCCCCGCAGGCCAGCGGCCGCCTGCCGACCACCCGCCGCCATGCACTGCGCCCCCTGGCCGCCGCAGCCCTGCTGGCCCTTGCACTGCCCACGGCCCGCGCGGCCGAGCCGGCGGCGCACGCGCCGCAGGGCAAGCCCATCACCTGGATCGTGGGCTTTGCGCCCGGCGGCAGCCTGGACGTGCTGACCCGCCATGTGGCCCGGCAACTGGAGGCCAGGGCCGGTGTCAGCGTGGTGGTGGAGAACCGGCCGGGCGCCTCGGGCGCGATCAGCCTGCAGGCGGCAGCCAAGGCGCCTGCCGATGGCCTGACCCTGGTCTCCGTGCCCGGACCGCAGCTGTCCGGCCCACGCCAGCCCGAGGTGGGCCGCGAGCTGACCGCCGTGGCCGTGATGGCCCGGGGCGCCATGGTGCTGGTGGGCCCTGCCCCGGGTGCGGCCGGCAGCCTGGGCGAACTGGTAGCCGCCATGAAAGCCAAACCTGGCCAATGGAGCTACGCCAGTTCGGGCACGGGCACCTCCCAGCATCTGGCCGGCGAACTGCTCAACGCCCTGGCGGCCACCAGCATGGTGCATGTGCCGTACAAGGGCGGCGGCCAGGCCGTGACCGATGTGGTGGGCGGGCAGATCCCCCTGGCCATGCTGGGCGTGACGCCCGTGCTGCCGCACATCCAGTCGGGCCGGCTGAAGGCCTATGCCGTGACCAGCGCCACGCGCATAGACAGCCTGCCTGATGTACCGACCATGCGCGAGGCCGGCGTGCCCGGCTACGAGGCCACCCAGTGGTATGCCGTGGCCGTGCCCTCCGGCACGCCCCCCGAGCGGCTGGCCCAGCTCAATCAGTGGATCAACCAGGCCATACAGTCGCCCGAGCTGCGCCCCACGCTGCAGGCCGCCGGGGCCGTGGCCACGCCCATGTCCCTGCCCGAAATCCAGCGCTTCATGTCGCAGGACAACGCCAAGTGGAAGAAGCTGGCTGCAGACCGGCGCCTGGCGCTGGACTGACCCCACAGCGCCGGGCCGCGCCAGGCCGGGCCACGCCGGGCCTGGCCGCCAGCCCCTTTCAATGCGCCGAGAACCCCAGCAGGTACTCGTAGCTGAGGCTGGTGGTGCGCGCATCGCCTGCCACGGGCAGGCGCACGATGGCCAGCAGCTGGTTCATGCCGGCACGCGGTGTGACGGTCACCAGGCCGTCGGCATCGGTTGCCAGTGGCGGACCGCTTTCTCCCAGCGACACGCGCACGCCGGCCCGCGGCTGGCCGTTCAGCAGCACCTGGAATTGCTGGGGCTCGCCCGCGTGGGGCGAGCGGCGGGTCCTGGCGATGATCTCCAGGGTCTGGCCCAGCTTCTCGCGGGTGACCGGGCCCCATTCGAGGATGGTCTTGTGGAACTTGAGCGCATGCACACCGCTGGTGGCGCCGGGGTTCTCGGTCATGGGCTTTTCAATCATCGGCCCCTCGCCCACGCGGCTGAAAAATCCGTTGTCGAAATGCGCGGCCAGCAGCGCGGCCTTGCGCGCCGGCGTGGCGCGGGCGCCGCCGGGCACGGGCTGCACGGCCACGTCGATGCGGCGGCCGCGCGTGTCATAGGCCTCAACGCTCTTGAGCTTGCCGGCCGCAAAGTTCTCCAGCTTGCCCTCATGGCCGCCGAACTGCACGGTGTAGGCGCCGTCGGCATCGGGCTCCAGCCAGACGTTGTGGGCCTGGGCCAGCGGTGCGCAGGCCAGCAGCGCAGCGAACGCTGCGGCGGCGAAGGGATGGCGGGCTGTCATGTACCTGTTTCTCATTTGGGGTTTCCTCAAAACTGCGTCTGTACGCCGACCTTGAGCGTGCGCGGCGCGCCGGGCGCGAACAGCGGCACGCCGCGGATGACCGAGGCCGACGTGGCATAGGCCTTGTCCCCCAGGTTGGAGACCACGGCGTAAATGCGGCTGCGCGCCGAAGGCAGGCGCCAGCTCAGGCCCAGGTCCCAGGTGGCGTAGCCGCCGTAGAAGACGCTGTTGTCGGCGGTGACGGCATAGCGGCCTACGCGGCGCCAGGTGAGCGTGCCCTCCCACTGCGCCAGCGGGCGCCAGGCCAGGCCCACGGTGGCCGTCTGCCGGGGCACGCCGGCCACCTGGTTGCCGACCAGGGCCGGGTTGCCGTTCTCGGTCACGCGCGAATGGGCGCTGCCCCAGGCCAATTGCAGGTCCAGGTTCTTGCGCACGGCCCACAGCGCGCTGGCCTCCACGCCCGTGCGGCGCGTTGCGCCGAAGTTCTCGTACACGCCAGGCGCCACGCTGCGGATCTCGCCCGAGGACTGCAGCCTATAGGCGGCCACATCCAGCACCAGGCCCGGCATGGGCTTGATCTGCGCGCCCACTTCAGTCTGGCGGAAGATGTTGGGATCGAGCTGCGCGGCGCCCAGCGCGTACTTGGCGAAATCGCTGGCCAGCGCAAATCCTTCGGACCAGCTGGCGCGCAGCAGCACACCCGGCGCCACCTGCGAGCGCAGGCCCAGCTTGGGGCTGGCATGCGAGGTGCGCGCCAGCGGGCCGCAGGGGTCGCTGCCCGCCTCAGGGCCGTTGGGACGGCAGCCGCCCGTGAAGCGATCCCAGCGCAGGCCGGCGGACAGCTGCAGCAGGCGGTGAACGGGCGCATCCACCTCGGCAAAGGCCGAGAGGGTGTTGAGCCTGGAATTGCGGTCATCCAGGGCAGCGCCCGTGCGCTCGCGCCACTGCAGGCCGTCGTAGAACTGGTAGTCGGTGGACTCGCGCACGGCCTCCAGACCCGCCACCCAGTTGATCGGGGTCAGCGCCGTGGCATGGCGGCCATTGAGGCTGGTGCCTGCGCCGTAGACGGCGCGGTCATAGCTTTCCTCGCGCTGGCGCCACTGCAGTGCGTCGATGGGCCGGCTGAACCAGCGCGTGAAGCTTTGCTGCGTGGTGTAGGCATAGCCCAGCCAGGTCAGCCGTGGCGAGAGCGCGTACTGCACATCGGCGCGCAGCGTGGCGAAGTTCTTGCGCGTGCCATCGTTCATGGCGCGCGGATCGATGCCACGCGGATCGCGTGCGAACTGCCCCGCCGTCAGGTACGAAGGCGAGTCGCCCTCGCCGTGGTGCAGCCGTGCCGACAGCGCCACTTCCAGCTGCGACGAGAGCCGCTTGCTCCAGCGCAGGGATGCCGTGCTGCGCTGCATTTGCGACTGCGCGCGGAAACCGTCCGTGCGGTAGTGCTGGGCCGCCAGGTTCAGGAACTCGCCATCGCCCGGCTTCAGCCCCAGCGCCGCCTGAGCGTCCAGCGTGCCGTGCGAGGCCAGGCTCACGTCGGCCTCGCGGTAGGGGGTGTAGTCGCCCTGCTTGCGCGTCTCTATCGCCATCAGCCCTGCGCGGTTGAAGTTGCCGTACAGCGCCGACACCGGCCCCTTGTAGATGCTGATGCGCTCCATCTCCAGCGGCACGATGACGCCCAGGTCCACATAGCCGTCGGCATGCGACATGGCCTCGTTCAGTGGAATGCCGTCCAGCACCACGCCCACGTCGCCGCCGTGCCCGCCACCGCCGAAGCCGCGCATGACGATGGCGTCACCCACGCCGGACAGCTGGTAGTTCTGCACATTCATGCCCGGCACCTGGCGCAGCAGCTCCTGCGGATGGCTGACATGGGCGTTGGCGATGTCCTCGGCCTCGATCACGCTGGTGGTGTAGGCGGCCGAGGCGCCGCGCGCGGTCTGGCCCTTGACCTCGACAGCCTGCAGGCTGGCCGTGGCGTTGCCCGCCTGCTGTGCACCGACATGGGGAATGCAACCCAGGCCCAGCAGGCCAGCTGCTGCAATCTGGTGCACGGCAAGGCGCCGGGAAGGGGAATTCAGGGGATGTGTCATGCGTTTCCAGGAGTTGTATGAAGAAAAAAGCAAACTTCATACCGACCTGCATGACAGGGGCTGCGCAATGCGCCCGGCCCCGGGCTGGCTCAATCGTCGTGCGAATGCGGATGGTGGTGCGCGTGATCGTGCCCGCCAGGCTCTGCCCTGCGCGCCATCACCACGTTGAGCTGGCCGTGGTGCACGCCGCGCTCGGCCGTGATGGTGTCGGCAAAGCGCCGCACGGCGCTGGCCGGGCCGCGCAGCATGACGGTTTCAATGCATTGCTCGTGGTCCAGGTGCACGTGCGTGGTGGCCATGTGCAGCTCATGGTGGTCGTGCTGCAGACTGGCCAGGCGCTCGGACAGATCGCGCTCGTGGTGGTTGTAGACATAGGACAGGTTGGCCACGCACAGGCCGTCGGCGTCCTCGCGCTCGCGCACCTGGGCCAGGTGGGCACGCAGCACGTCGCGTATGGCTTCGGAGCGGTTGTCGTAGCCGCGCGCGGCGATCCAGCCGTCGAAATCACGGGCCAGGTCGTCGTCGATGGAGATGGTGAAGCGTTCCATGGGCAGCACAAGTGAAGGGAAACAGGAAGATGGCGGCAACAGCGGGGCAGGCGCAAAAGACAGGCATCACGCCGGATCTGCCGGCCATTGTCCGGCCATCCAGGCCCTTGCCCCACATGCCTCACATGCCCCACATGCAACAGCCGCGCCAATCACTGTCGGTACGGACTGGCAATAGCGACAAACCACCACGGTCATGCTTTGTTCACATTCGCGCCATATCCGGTTACGCTGATCGAGGATGCGCGGTGCGCACCGTCGATCGCTGAAAGGGGCGCGGCATGCAGTATTCATTCGATCAGCTTCTGGACATGCTGCTGTCCCTGCTGGAGGCTGCGCCCGCCTGTTCTTCTCGCGACCAGGCCTTCGAACAGCTGCGCACGCTGTGGCTGCAGACCCACACCTATTTCGCGGCGCCCGAGTCCGAGCTGCGCCGCATCGCCGGCCGCCGGCTGGTCGAACCCCATGGCTGGAAGGACCTGGACAAGGACCCCTGCTACCTGGACCACGATCCCGGCAACGGCAGCGCCCTGCGCATCTACCTGCACCGCGATGGTGGCATGGTGATACAGCGCCTGCAGGGCGACGGCCGGCAGATCCTGTTCTCGCGCCTGGGCATGCAGCTGCAGCCTGCCAGCTGAGCCTGCACCCGGCCAACCCATCCCACGCTCAGGCGTAGGCCAGGATGTCGGCCAGCGGCCTGCGTGCCTTCTGCGGGCGTGGCGTGCCTGCCGCGTGGCCCACGGCGACCAGCATCACGGGCAGTTCGTGGGCCTGCAGGCCAAAGCCCGCCGCCAGCGCCTGGGCGTCGAACCCCACCATGGGGCAGCTGGCCAGCCCCAGGCCCTGGGCGGACAGCATCAGCGTCATGGCCGCCAGCGAGGCCGAGCGCACGGCCTCGTCGCGCTGCAACTGCAGGTTGTCCGCATGCGCGGCATGGGCCTGCGCCACCCAGCCATCGGCCGTGCGCTGGCTCATCACGCCGCTGGCCACGCTGGGCTGCAAGAACTCCGCCAGCCGCGCATGGGCGGCCAGCGTGCCGCAGACGATGAAGACGGCAGAGGCATCCTCCACCTTCTGCTGCCCATAGGCGGCGGCCTTCAGCCGCGCCTTGGCCTCGGGTGTGCGCACGGCAATGAAGCGCCAGTTCTGCAGGTTGTAGGCCGACGGGGACAGCGAGGCCTGGGCCACCAGCGCGGCCAGCGTCTCATCGGCCAACGGGCTGCCCGGCTCGAAACGGTCTGCGGAAATGCGCGAAGCGATGGCCTGCCCGATGGGCATGGAGGAAAGTTCGGAAGAAGTCATGTGAAACGCTCGGTGGGAAAAAAGAGGAACCTCGATGCCAGAAACTCAGGCGCCGCGCGAAGCCGACCACTGCACCACCAGCACGCTGGCCAGCACCACCAGCAGGCCCAGGAAGGACATGCCCGTCATGGACTGCGACAGCAGCGCCCAGCCCAGGACCACGGCCGTGAGCGGGCTCAACAGGCCCAATGACGACACGGCCACCGAAGGCAGGCGCCCGATGCCGCGAAACCACAGCACATAGGCCAGCAGCGCGCCGGCAAGGCACAGGTAGGCATAGGCGCCCAGCTGGGTGAGAGACAGCGCGGGCAGCGGCGCATCCACCCACCAGGCCAGCGGCAGCAGCATCAGCCCGCCAAACAGCAGCTGCCAGCCCGTCAGCGCCAGCACCGGCAAGTCCACGCGCCAGCGCCGCGTCAGCCACGTGCCGGCCGCCATGCACACCGCGCCGGCCAATGCCGCCGCCATGCCCACGGGCTCGAACACCGTCTGCGGCGACAGCAGCAGCACTGCCATGCCCGCAATGCCCGCCACGGCGGCCCACAGCGTCAGCCGCGCGGGGGAGCGCCCGTCCACCCCCCAGGCCAGGGCCATCACCAGCAGCGGCTGCACGGCGCCCAGCACGGCCGCCAGCCCGCCCGGCAGACGGTAGGCCGCCACGAACAGCAGCGCCTGGAACACGCCGATGTTCAGCCCGCCCAGCACCGCCAGCCGCCACCAGCCCGAACCCGCTGGCAGCCGCCGCGTGAACAGCACCAGCAGCAACCCGGCCGGCAGCACGCGGATCAGCGCGGCCGTGAACGGCCGGTCCGGCGGCAGCAGTTCGGAAGTGACGATGTAGGTGGAACCCCAGATGGCGGGGGCCAGCGCGGTCAGCAGGATGTCGCGCCATGACATGGCAGCGCTGGCTGCAGCAGGAGCCGTGGAGGCACAGGACGATGAGGAGGAGGACATGGATTTATCTTCAATTCAAGACAAACCCATTATGCACGATTTATCTTAAAATCAAGAAAAATGACCCAACCCCCCTCCCAACCCTCCTCCCAACGCCTGCCCGACCATGTCGACACCATCCTGGCCCAATGGCGCCGCGAACGCCCGGACCTGGACCCCAGCCCCATGGGGCCCATAGGCCGCATCAAGCGCTGCGCCGCCCTGCTGGAGCAGCGGCTGGAGGAATGCTTTGCACGCTTCGGCATGACCATGTGGGAGTTCGACGTGCTGGCCACGCTGCGCCGCTCGGGCGCGCCCTTCTGCCTCACGCCCACGGCCCTGTTCTCCACGCTCATGGTCACCTCGGGCACCATGACCCACCGCATGAAAAGCCTGGAGACGCGCGGCCTGGTACAGCGCCTGCCCAACCCGCAGGACGCGCGCAGCATGCTGGTGCAGCTCACCGACCAGGGGCTGGAGCTGATAGACCGCGCGGTGGAAGCGCACCTGGACAACGAGCGCGCCATGCTGGCGCCCATGCCTGCCGCCGAACTGGCCGAGCTGGATGAGAGGCTCTCCCTGCTGCTGCGCGTGCTGGAGGGCGGGCCTGACGAGGGCACCCGCCCTGCCCCTTGAAATGGCGTCTATCCAGGTCGTTGGAACTGGCGACGGTCGTGGTGCTCACGCCCTTCGTCATGACCCGGGAACGCTTTTGGCAAAAGAGGTGCTTCCCTTGAAGCACATCGCAGGCACCCAGCCGCTTCTCGATACGCCATGGCAGCAATTGCTTACCCGCATGTCTCAAGACCTGCGCTACAGCCCGCATCCTGGACTCGGATGGGCAGTGCCAGAAAATCCTGATCACACAAGCGCGACCCACAGAAGACCATTGGCTTTCCCACAATCTGCTGCAAAAACCTTGGTGTCGAACTTTTGTAGCTAGATGTAATGATTTCGCCAGAGATTTCCACTAAGATGTCCATTCCACCGGTGAAATGGCGATAACAGATTCTCAAACGACTTTGATACTCCCTCAACGCACCATACCATCTTGATAATGGTTTACTAATCTCCCGCCTTGGATACAAAAGGCTGCCGCAGGCTGAATGCGCGCGATTTTCAATCGTCCAATGTTCAGGCTTTTTTCGGCTGATCCTTTACCGCACAATTTCTACACGAATGGCATGACGCCAGTTTATTCAGTCGGTAAACAGGCGCTTTAGCGAGTTATTCAATCTTTCAAACGGCACTGTGCAAAGCAGTCTCGCCGAGGCTTCGGCGTGGAATGGCCCTATGGCATCGGCACATAAAAAATGGGAGACATACCATGGACATATCGGAAATAGCTTTGGCAAATAGCGAATGCCATCTCGATGCTGAGCATCCAACAGCAGATGAAGTCATCGCGTCTGCACTCACTGCGCGCGAAATCGATGTACTCGAAGCGATGGCCAAAGGCCTTGGTTGCAAGGACATTGCGCACACGCTGGGCATCAGCGAACACACGGTACGCAAGCACCGCAGCAATATGTGTACACGGCTGGGCCTGCGCAATGCCGTAGAACTCGTCACGCATGCCAGGCGGCAAGGCTGGTTGAGCGCTGCCCGCTCACCGCTCCCTCTGTCTCCGCGCGAGCAGGAGGTGTTGGCGCACGTGCTGGCGGGACACACCAGCAAGGAGATCGCACGTTCGCTTTACCTCAGCGACTTGACCGTGCGCAAGCATCGCGAAAACATTCTGCGCAAACTGGGCCTGACAAGCACCGCCCAGTTGCAGACATTCGCGCCAACGGCAACTCGCAATGGCGGCGACACCTGATATCCAGGCCAGCGTGCATCGCCTGTCCGTACCCACCGAATACGACATTGGAAGTATTCCACCCTTCTGGTGCAATTGGGCATGATGAGCACAACGAATCTCGGACATTGACTTTCGCGACTTTGGATCAACCGGAGGGTGAGCAATCTCCTTATGGCGGCTTCAGCAGGCACCATTGCATTTGAGGTTTGCGCGGTTGACATGGAATATCCGCGCGAGCCTTGAACGACTGCAGAAGCTCATATCTCTTCGCCTTTTGGTCTCTTCGCCTTTTATTTTTTCCGCCTCTACGGTCCGCATCCGTCGAGGCATCCTCCCGGCACCCACGTGTCGGATCCTTGCACGCAACTCAAAGGAGTATCCCGCCATGAATCATTCTTCGCGGTCACCCCCTGCGATTTCTCCCAAGCACCACATGCCTTAGGCCCAATACCGGGCAATCATTCTCATTGGCAAAGAAAAGCGTTCATGACTTCAAACCTCATGTCGCTCCCTATCCATTCAATTTCAGGAATTGCACGCCATGTCAGATCAAGCCATGTTCAGCCAGTTGTACAACGCCCTTGTCGATAATCTCGGCACCCCGAATTTCCAGTTGCTTGGCACCCCCAAGGACTTCAGCTGGGGCACGGCTCCGACCGGGCAATGGGACCCGGCCGCCTATCAGATCGTCAGCGGCATGCCGCAGTGGTCCGCGATCGGCCAGTACGGCAGCCTCGATGCGACGCTCTTCGACGCCGTTCGCCAGATCTTTGGTCACGTGACATTCAAGGTCAGCCCCGAGCAGCAGGCCAATCAGACGGAGCTGGCCAACCTGTGCGTCCAGAAAAGCAATGCGATGGCCAAGGCCAACAGCGACATGAACCAGTTCTACCTGAGTTCAAAGCAGAACGGCGGCTTGATATTCGCGGCCCGCTACCCTGACATCAACACCTGGCTCAACAACGCGCCGGAGGCTGCTGCCTACGTTGCCGCCATCCAGGCGGCCACCAACGCCTACAACCAGGCGGTCAAGATGAAGATGGAGCTGGAGCGGGCCAGCATGCCCAGCGATCTGCAGCGCGCCATCGACATGATGCAGATTCCGTCGGGCGACCCTGCCTCAAACAACGCACCGGCAGGCTGGACCAAGGTGCCGGATGGCTCGGGCATCCTGCGCTGGCAGCCGGACTTCCACATCGACACGACGGGCGCGGACTGGCGCGCAGCGCTCAGCAATGGCAGCGCAGGCGCGTTCTCGATCGCGATGAAATCTTCGCAATCGAGCAGCGACTTCAAGTCCTCGTTTGCCAAGGGCTCGACCAGCGTTGGCAACTTCTTCTGGAGCGTCAACGCATCGGGCGGCTGGAGCAAGTCCGACCTGTTCAACCAGGACTCGAGCTCGGCAGTGAAGATCAGCTGCGAGTCCTCCACGCGCGTGAAGGTGAATCCGGGCGACTGGTACCCGGGCGGCTTCATGAGCGAATTGGCCAAGGCACAGCAGGGGCCGGGCGGCCAGGGCTACACCATCGTCGCCCCGTGGGTGGCCAACGGCGGCCCGGGATCGAGCTCCCTGTTCGGCCCGAACGGCATCGTCGCGGCAAGGGTGTCCGAGCTGCTGGTCGTCTACAAGCCTTCGTTCGAGATCACGATGAGCGCCAACACCTATCAGCAGAACAAGCAGGCCTTCGAGGCCAGCGCGGGTGTGCGCATCGGGCCCTTCACCTTCGGTGGCACGGGCGGTCACCAGTCCGAGTACACCAAGAGCACCGCACAGGCCAATACCTTCAAGGGCAGCAGCACCTCGGTGAACCCGCAAATCATCGGCGTGATCGTCGACTTCCCGGGCATCCACTGACCTGAAGACCAGCGGGTGGGCGGGACGCCGCGGCCGGTCCTGCCCACCCCGCCCACCCCCGTCAACCGGAGACAGCGTTCATGAACGTGATCCATCAGTTCCTCGGCGGCCTGGCTGATCTGGTGCCTCCGCCCCCAAGGGCTCCAAGCGTATCGAGCGGGCCGAAAACCGGCATGGTGTTCAAGCGCTCGGCATCCATTTCGGCGCCGCTGGTGCGGGGGCAGATGCTGATGCCGGTGACCGCATGGAACTGGCCGGATCCAGTGACCGGCACCATGGCCGACGCGCAGTTTCTCTTTGCAGACACGGTGCCCCAGTCCGCTGCCAATGGCGCGCTGTACCAAGCGTCGGGGCGCAGCTTTTCGCAGGGATACAAGACCTTTCTGCAGGTACTCGAAGCCTGCAAATTTCCCTATCAGTCGATGCTTGCAGGCGCCATGCAGAAGATGGCAACGCCTCCAGGCGAACCTGCATACTCGCCCACTCCGGTGGGATGGACCAAGGTGTACGAGACCGGCTACCTCCAGTGGAAACCGATCTGGACACTGCCCAAGAGTTCTTCGGAGTGGAGCGCAGCAGTGGCTGTCGGCACGATCGCAAACCCCGGCACCTTGCGCTTGAATCTCAACGACACATCCGGCGCAGGGCCGCAGGCTCCGGCTTCCCTGCAGGCCCTGGACGCTTCCGGCCGCGTCCTTGCGCTACCCGCAGCTTCGCTGGAGACGGTGACGATCACCTCTGAATGCTGGGACCAAGTGCCGATCTACCCCGGCAGCTGGTACGACGCCTCGATGGTGGCGCTGGGTCGCGGCCTGGTGCCGGATGCAGGCGTATTCTTCGGGCCTGGCGGCCTGATGGCGTGCCGTGTGTCAACTTTCTACGTCGCGTTGAAACCCCGCTTCGACTTCACTGCCGCAGCGCCGATCCCCGCCTCGCTGCGCCAGACGCTGGATGAGGCTGACACCGTGCAGGCCATGGGTGTGACGGTTCAGCGCGCACGCGGAGACGGACAGCCAAACCAGGCCTTGCGCCTCGTGAACACCGATCCTGCCCCCGTCATCGTGGCCGTGAGCCTTGAAACCTTGGCGTGATCCGTCACGTCCACACCACGTCACTTCCCGTCAGACAATTTGCATTGGGCACCCTCAAGGCCGCAAGGCGCGGGCTGCTTGCCATGACGCAGCAAAGTGCGTGGTGGCCGCATGCGTGGCGGCCACCGGCCCTATCGCAAACCTTCCGCCTGCAGCGACTGGCGCACGGCAGGCCGCTCCCGCATCCGCCCATACCAGCCGGCAAGATGCTCCAGGCCATCGAAGCGAATGCTCGTCTTGTAGACCGACTCCAGCCACGGCGCCTGCCCCCACTGCGTAAGCGCGAACAGATAGGCATCGGCCACGGTGAAGCCATCGCCCATCAGGTAGCGCTTGCCGGCCAGTTGCGCGTTCACCCAGGCATACCGCTGCTCCAGCTTGGGCTTGGCCGTCTCCACGCCGTACTTTCCCGCCGCCGCCGCATACAGCAGCGGGATGAAGCCCTTGTGGATCTCCGAATTCAGGAAGGCCAGCCACTCCAGCAGCCGATAGCGCTCCAGGCTGCCATGGGCCGGCGCCAGATGGGACGCAGGCCGCAGGTCCGCCAGGTACTGCAGGACGGCAGGCCCTTCCCGCAGCAAGCTGCCGTCGTCCAATTCCAGCAGGGGGACATAGCCGAACGGGCTGAGCGCACGGAAGTCCCTGCCGTCTTCCGTCTGGTGGGTCTTGTGGTCCACCCGGACCAGTTGAAAATCAAGCTCCAGCTCGTTAAGGACAATGTGCGGCGCCAGCGAACAGGCGCCCGGCAGGTAATACAGCTTCATGGAATTTCTCTGGTGATGGAACAAGGGGCCTGCGCGTTCAGGCACAGCCCCTGGCCAATGTCATGCACCAGGGAACAATCTGGAAGAAGGCAATAAAACTGCCCATAGGTTAAAAAAATATACCTGCCGCCTGCCTATGATGAATGTGCTATGAAATCCAACATCTCCGGCTGCTCCGTGGAAGAAGCCATGCGCCTGCTGGGCGGCCGCTGGAGGCTGCTCATCGCCTCCTACCTCATCGACGGCCCCCGGCGATTCAACGACCTGCGCCGCGACATGCCCGGCATCTCCCAACGCTCCCTCACCCTGGACCTTCGCGCGCTGGAGGAAGCGGGCCTAGTCAAGCGCACCGTCTACCCCACGGCGCCGATCAAGGTGGAGTACGAGCTGACGCCCGATGGGGAGCGGCTCAAGCCCGTGGTGGAAGTGATGAAGGAGTTTGGATTGTGGGTGAAGGGGAAGGCGCTGGCCTGACGAGGACTGCACCGGCTGGTTGTCTACATCCACCCCCCTGCTGACAGGCAGGCCCCATCGCCGCATGCACGGTGATTTCCGGAACAACGACCATGACGAACAAGCCTTCCGAGCAGGCATCCCGCGCCGAGTACGCGCGACGGATCAATCGCGTGCTCAACTACATCGATGCCCACCTGGATCAGCCTCTGGATGGTGCGCATCTGGCCGACATCGCCAATTTCTCGCGCTTCCACTTTCACCGAATTTTCGCGGCATGGATGGGAGAAACGCTGGGCAGCTATGCGCAGCGCCGACGGCTCGAGAAAGCGGCATTCCGGCTGTCCTGCGGCAGCAAGGAAACCGTGCTTGAAACCGCGCTGGCCACCGGCTTCCAATCGGGTGAAGCATTTGCGCGCGCCTTCAAGCTCAAGTTTGGCTGCACGCCATCGGCCTGGCGCTCCGCCACGCTTGAGCGGCTGCAAACCCAGGCGGCCGCCATCGGGCAGCCGCCAGGCAGCCAGGAGAGCAATCCTGATCAGGTCTTCGGCAATCTCCATCAGACAGACCCATGCGCGTTCGGCGAACCTCAGGGCTCTTGTCACCTGAAGGAAGAAATCGCCATGGACGTCCGCATCATTGATCTACCCAAAGCACATGTCGCCTATCAACGCTTGATCGGCCCCTATGGGCCAGCCATAGGCCAATTCTGGCGAGGCACCATTGCGCCGTGGATGCATTCCAATGGCCTCAGCGATCAAACGTGCTACGGCATAGGCTATGACGACCCCTCTCTCACACCCGCCAGCAAATGCCGCTATGACGCCTGCGTGGAAGTCCCCGCACATTTTGTCGCCAGCGGCCAGGTGGACACCCAATCCCTGCCGGGCGGCCGTTACGCCGTGGCAAGGTTCAAAGGAAAACCCGAGGGCTTGGCCAACGCCTGGATGTGGCTGACGCGCGAATGGATGCCGTCCAGCGGCATGCAATGTGACGACCGGCCTTGCTTTGAGATGTTTTCTGCGGCCACCGCCATGGATGCCGAGACCGGGGAGTTCTGCTGCGACATTTGCATTCCGGTGCGGGCGCTGTAAAGCGACTCAAGCCGGTTGAGGTTTGACGAATGTGTTGGGTTGGCCGGGTGAATCCACTAACCGCTGCAGCCGTTCGACCTTTGCCGTCAGGTGTCGGCTTTGCTGCGTTTGCCGCCGTTGCAAAGTAAAAGCGAGCGATCTCAGCTAGTTTGTGGTCGCTGAGGTTTGTGTCGCTTGTGTGGCTCGAACGACCGAACTGGGGTCCCCTGCAATCATCCCGGCAATCTTCGCTCGACTCTCTTGAGAATCTGGCGGCCCTGTGACCGCTGCCGCCCAGAGCGAATTGGCGCTGCGCGCCGGTTGCAGCCTGCAGCTTTGAGAAGCTGAACGATAGCAGTGCGGTTTTCGTCATTGACCTGCTGCGCTCGAACTCACGCTAAACTGAGACGGTTAAGAAGTGGGAAATCCTTAGACATCCCATGAATCTAACAGCGTCGTTTCGCTTGAGTGCTGAGCGTGGTCAACTTCCGCCGTCGATGATGGCGCACGCATAGCGTTGCTAATATCCATCCTTTCGAATCCATGACGTTCGGTCTACAGGTCAAATTCTGGCGAAGTGGATTCGCAAATTGGTAAAAATGTTTGAGAATGAAACAAATATATGCTTAATAATTGCACGTATAACAATAGAAAACTGAGCTTTCAAGCGGGGGACTACTCAGATTCCTTGCATGCACCCAACAAATTCACGGTGATCGTTGGGAGGAATGGCGTTGGTAAAAGTCGGTTGCTGCGCGAAATATGCATGGCGTATGTGGATATCGAGCAAATTGACGACGCGCGAATCTCGTATCGTGGAGCGCAAGTCAGTAGAGAAAAATTTGATATCGATTCTCACAGGGCACCTAGCTCAGTGATCGCTTTATCTACAAGTCCTTTTGATAGATTCCCTTTGCAGAAAATGTTTGGCCCGATTTGCACTGATTACCAATATCTTGGCCTACGAGGGTTGAGCAGTAGAAATCTAAGCTTGGCATTTCTTTCGAGAACTATTGGTGCGCTTATAACTTCTGTGGTTGATGACCCTAATCATATCAATACCATAAACGAAGTACTCAGTCACTTGGGCTATTATCCATTCTTAGAGATTCGATTGGTCGCTTCGCTTTCGCCAGCCAAACTTGAGAAGGCACTTGAATCGAATAATTTTATTGAATACCTGATAAATAATAACAATAGAGTTAATGCGATGTCTGAAAGATGGAGGTATCACATGACAAAACTCTCAGCATACGAGGTTTCAAGATTTGAGGCTGCTTGTCGGCATTGGGCATCAGTTGGAGTGAAGCCTCGTCTGGACTTAAAAATCACTAAAGATGGCCTTATTGATCTTCAGCGCGGCAGTAGTCTAGACCTGAATTTTTTGTTGTTGATTCAAATGGGATTCTTCCAGCTTCGGGACGTTGGTGTTATAAAAAATGGGCTACCGAATCCGATAAGAATAACCGATGCAAGCAGTGGAGAGCAATGTGTTGTTATGTCTCTACTGGGAATCGCAAGTCATATAAAAAATGGCACATTGATTTGCATAGATGAGCCGGAAATATGTTTGCACCCTGCTTGGCAGGAGCAGTATGTTAGTCTGCTCATGAACGTGTTTTCGAAGTTCAAGGGTTGCCACTTTATCATTGCAACACATTCACCTCAAGTGATTGCTCAATTGAAAGATGATAATTGCTTCGTTCTCGACCTAGAGAATGGTGTAACTACTCAGGCAGCTGAATACAATTTGCGCTCCGCTGACTATCAGCTGGCACGTCTTTTCAAAGCACCTGGTTTCAAGAATGAATACTTGTCCCGCACGCTTATCGATGCACTTCAGGCTTTAAGTGGCGGCGTTAAGTACGATCAACTGAAGTCTCACGAGGTTCATCAGATTTTGCATCTCAAAAATGTGATTAGTCCCGATGATCCTATAAAGCGTCTGATGGATATCTGTGAAAAAGCTTTGAAGGCTTCGCAGGAAAAATGATCAGCTCCTCCTACGTTTTAACAGCTGCAGAGCAGCGTCTGGTCAACGAATTTAAAATATTGCCGCATGAAAAACAGCGCGGTTATTGGGAGAAAACTGACGTTGACGGGCCTCTGTCGGAGTTGAAGGCGGCCATCAAGGAATTTTATTTGAAAGCTCAAAACTTCAAATGCGTCTATTGCCAGCAGCGAATTGTAGTTGAACACCATGGGGCTTGGGATATCGAACACATAATACCTAAGGACGTTCGACCGGAATTTATGTTTGAATGCGCTAACCTTTGTGTTGCATGTAAGGATTGCAATGGCGATAAATGGAATAAAAACGTTCTAATATACAATAAAAGGAAGACATTTCCAAAAAACAAGGAAGCCTACAAAATTTTTCATGCGCATTTTGATATTTATGAGGAGAATATAAAAATCATTGAACTTGCTGGATTCTATTTGCCTCTTAATGAGAAAGGGCGTGCGACAGTAGAAATGTGTGGTCTACTGAGGTTTTTGTTTAGTTTCGCGGGCTACGCATGTGCGGACGCCGCAGTGGCGGGTCGGATCCATGAGATGAATGTACACCTCATGAACACAAAAAATCCTATCGAGCAGAGTTTTTGGTTGCAAGCAATATCAGATTTCTCGGCAGAGGCTGCCAAGATGCAGAGGGAAGCCCACATGAGCACGTGCTTTCTACATGGCGGTGAGCAAGCGTCAGCATGACGATGGCTAGGATCATTCACTTTTAACAGTCTTTTATAAATGGACAGACATTGATGAAGAGCGGAGGTAACCTATGTGAATGGCCTCAGTAACGAGTTTTGACTGCGCTAACTGGAGTTGGAGTTGACCCGGTTCCCTGGACACATCATTCTTTGTGTTCAAGGAGCCGCAAATGTCCAAAGTCAGGTTGCCGTATCCTGCGCAGTTCAGGCCGCAGATGGTCGAGTTGGTGCGGGCCTGCTGCACCCCCGCCGAACTCTCACGCGAATTCAACGTAATCGCACAGTCCATCACCAACTGGGTCGGTCAAGCCGCCATTAATAGCGGCAAGCCGCTGCCCGGCAAGGAAGGCTTGACCTGCGTCGAGCGCTAGGAGTTGGTACGCCCGTACCGTCAACTGCGTCAAGTTCAGCAGGAGCGCGACATCTTGGCAAAGGCTACGGCTTGGTTTGCCGGTCGCAGCGATGCGACTTCGATGAAGTCTTCGGACTCGTGATGGCAAACCAGGCCGACTTCCCTGCGCGCACCATGTGCCGTGTACTAGGCGTATCCGCCAGCGGCTTCTACGCTTGGCGAGAGCGCAGGCCTTCCCAGCGCAGCATTACCAACGCGGTAATGACCGAACGAATACGCCAGATTCACAAGGACTCATACGAGTCCTACGGCATGCCGCGCGTGAGGGCCGAGCTCATCGAGAAAGGCGTCTCCATCAGCCGACATCGCGTTGCCTGAGTGACTTCGAACTGGACCGGTCGCCGTGTCTTCTGCTGCATGATGATGGCGCGCGTCGCCACCTGTTCGCCATGGCACACGTCCCGAACCTTGAGAGCGACGAGGTCACAGCCGCGCAGCTTGCTGTCGATGCCGAGGTTGAACAAGGCGAGTTCACGAACCCTGCCGTCCATTTGGAGCCGAACGCGTAGCGCCCAAATGTCCTCGAGTTTGAAGGGCACCTTTTGGCCGACGATCTTGCCCTTGTTCCATGGCTCGCGATGAATGAAGTTGGCTGTGGTTCCCATGATGGTCTCCCATCGAGTAAAGAACACTACAGGATGCACTTCTCAACGGACCGAAGTCGCCGCGTTGCCGGTGCTCCACGGCGGCTACGCGGGAGTTCTCGACGTCGGCTGACTTCCATGCTCGAGAAATGTCGGTCTCGGCCATGAGCAGTAGCGATGCTCGCTTGTCCGACGATTTCAGGCAGAGAGGGTTCATTCAGGACAGGCCAAACGAGATGCATCGTGACCAACAACCGGACTTGCAAGGGGCCAGGATCGCATGAATGAGATGCTGGCACTGGTCGTCAAGCATGCTGTAGAGTACGTGACATGACTACAGCAGCACAAAGAGCCTGGGAGGGCTTATCCAATAGCATGCGTCTCTATGTTGAGAGCAGGATGCGATTCAAAGAAATATTTGCGCTTGACCGAGAAGAGGCCGTAAAGAATCAAGATTTAGCGATTGAAGCAAAGCTCGAAAAATTCCACACACTCTACGATGTAACGAAGAATTTGCCTGGCTTTAATTACTTCGAGCATGGAGATACTTCCCTTTTAATCGCACTACGCAACGCAATCCATCATCACGAAGACCATGAGCTTTTCCGGAGCTGGAATGCTCGTATTTATTTGGATGATGGGATAAAGCGATTGGCTGGTGCGGAGTTTTTACTGGGCAGTACAACTCCGTCTGAAGATGAAATGACTGTGCGCTTTTATTACTTACTTAACGATTTTTACACTCGACTGAAAGTGCTTAAAAATTACGAAAATCAGAGGAATCTTTGGGATAATGAGCTGCAATTTGCATCAATAGCAAGAGAGGGCGTGGAAGGTCGTTATCCGGAAGACCAGGTCTATGTTGATGTAATGCCTGCATTCATGTCTGCTGTTCGCCGTGTACGTGGCTGGCTGGACTCAACGGGCTTCACCCCAGTTGGCTACGACAGTGAGACGTACTATGAGTGCTTTGAGGGGACAGCGCCAGAACGAACTTTGAACTTTATTCGGTTGAGATTGCCATACCGCGAGTAGCATTCCTTAACATCCGAGCCCGGAAATAACCGTGGCGGTGCAAATCCTCAAAAATACCTTGATTCATGGACATATACTTCTTCCTCAAGCAGCGCACCGACCTCATTCGTCACTTCTACGAAGCTGCCTCAGCACCATTTGTCGAAACGAAATGGTGCATTGAGAAGGCACTCCCACCATTCGATGATCCGCCATACGATGAAAGTGGAGAGCCGGCATTCCTAAGCGAGTGGCTGCAAGCTGACGTAGAGCATGAGTTAGTTGGCAGGGCAGCAGTCTCTATACTGTCCGAGGCGCTGAAGCAGTTCTTCGTCACTTGGGAGCGGCACATGTGGTCTGAGCCGCCATGCGCCAAGTGCTTTGAGAAAGCCTTCAAGTCAGGCTTCATCGTCGGCTATATTGAATGCTTCACCGAAGGTTTCGGACTCGACTGGTCCACTTGCCCTGCCAACCTGGATGTGTTGAAGCAAGTTGTGCTGGCGCGAAATCGGGCGCAGCACCCGGATCTAGTTCTGGATCACTTGACCCACGACGACAAGTCGCTGCTGGCGTATCCAAAGCCATTTTTCGTACGGCCTGAGGACGAAGGAATGGGCCCTGCTGCCGTCAGTTTCCTCTCCCCGACGATCCACATCAGCCGAGAGAGGCTGTTGGAGGCAATTGACCACACTGAACAGCTGGCATGCTGGCTTCAGCAGAAGCTTGAAGAGCATCGGCACCTCAGAAGGACACGCCGTCAAACGCCCTGAGGCTAAGCAGAACCAGCTGGTGTGTATCGCCACCTCAAAGCAGGGCTCAATGGCGCAGATGCCAGCTAAATGAAGTCCCATGCGATACGGCGGCTGTCGCGCTTGGGTCGTGAGCAGCCCTCGGTCATAGGCTGATACCGGCTGTGAATTCAACCGGTCGATGCAACACAATGACTGCACCTGGCGCAAGGAGTGCTGGCCATGAAGCAACGACCTCGGATCTACTACACCGAAGCACAGAAGGCGATGATGTGGGATCGCTGGAGCAAGGGCGATACCCTGCACCAGATCGGCAAGCTGTTCGATCGGCCACATACCTCCATTCAGAACATCCTGGCCGCAACCGGCGGAATCCGCCCGCCAGCGCGCCATCGATCACGATTGGCACTGACTCTCGCTGAGCGCGAGGAGATCTCGCGGGCATTGGCTGCGGGCGAATCCATCCACTGCGTTGCCGCGCGCTTGGGGCGAGCTGCATCCACTGTCAGCCGTGAGCTTCACCGCAACGGTGGCAAGAGTTGCTACAGGGCTGCGCGCGCCGATGAAGCAGCCTGGGAGCGTGCGCACCGCCCCAAGCCTTGCAAGCTGGCGAGCAATCCAGCCCTGGCGCAGATCGTGGCTGGCAAACTGCAGCATCGATGGTCGCCTGAGCAGATCGCCGGTTGGCTCAAACGGACCTACCCAGAGCAAAGGAGCATGCAGGTGTCCCACGAAGCCATCTATCGCACGCTCTTTGTCCAGACGCGGGGCGCTTTGAAGAAGGAGCTTCTGGAGCATTTGCGGCGCACCAGAGGCATGCGTCGTTCACGGCACTACACGCAAAAGACCAGTATCCATGGCCGAATCGTCGGTGCCGTCCCCATCAGCGAACGTCCGGCCTGTATAGAAGATCGAGCCGTGCCAGGGCATTGGGAAGGAGACTTGCTGTTCGGCGATGCTCATAGCCAGATCGCGACCTTGGTGGAGCGACACACGCGCTATGTGATGCTGGTCAAGCTGGTGGACAAAGACTCGTACACCGTGGCTGCGGCCCTAGCCAGACATGCCAGGAGCCTGCCGCATGAGCTCTACCGCTCCTTGACCTGGGATCGCGGCTCGGAAATGGCGGGGCACAAGCGCTTCACGTTGGCGACCGACATCCAGGTCTACTTCTGCGACCCGCACCATCCATGGCAACGGGGCACCAACGAGAACACGAACGGGTTACTCAGGCAGTACCTTCCCAAAGGCCTGGATCTGTCGGGCTACTCACAGGAGAGCTTGGATGCGATTGCAAGGCAGTTGAACCAGCGTCCCAGGAAGACGCTGGGGTTCAGAACACCTGCTGAAATGTTTGATGAGTGTGTTGCGTTGACCGGTTGAATCCACTGCCTGAAGCCGTCGTTCAAACGTCTGCGGTGGCCTACTGCTGACGCACAGGCCTTGTGACGTTGCCCTCGCAACTCACTGCAAAGCCCCGTACCTGCACACTCCATTCAGCACGCCTACGTAACAGCTTTGGGCAGCTCCCGCACGCCCACACCTGCTACGATCCTCCCCGGTGCTCAACACACCTCATAGGCGGAAGTCACTCCCGTAAGTCCAGTGGCTTTTTTTCGTCCATACGTTTCGTCTTGCCTCGAGCTCCGGGGCAAGGCTTGCTTATGGCCGGGTGGCGCGCAGCTATACAAGACCCTTCGGGGGAAATCTGCGGGCGGCCCTATGACCGTGTTGAAGCACTCGGCCGCCTCTCTCAACAGGAGGCGAAGTTGGTAGTCCAACGAATCATAGGACGCCAGTCATGGCTACGCAGACCCCGTCCGTCCGTGGAATCCCTGCAGACGACACCACTCCCCAAACCCTCCACTTCGGCGACATCCCGATCCGCACATTCCGCAGGAACGGCGTGACCTGGTTCATGGCCAAGGATGTGTGCACAGCTTTGGGAATCTCCCGCCACAAGCTGGCCATCGGCAAGCTCGCTGAAGACCACCGCTGCACCGTCCGCCTTGCCAGCGAGCCCGGCCGCATGCCCAGGCGCCAAGCCTTGGCAGCTGTCAATGCGAACGGCCTGCAGGCGCTGATTCAAGCCAGCCCATCACCTGAGGCCAAGCCCTTCAGGCGCTGGGTGCAGCGCAAGGTGTTGACTGGCGTGGATGCCCCGGCCAAAGACAGCAAACCCAAGTACAAGACCAAGCCCGGGCACGATGCCATGCACCCGCCCCAGAGCCTGATCCCGGGGCCTGCGTCCAAGGTCTTGCGCCGCATCCGCACCTGCGATGACCTGTCTTTCACACGGCGCAATGCGAAGGGGGAGCGCATTCAGTGGTTTGTGCCGCCGCGCGTGAACAGCGGGCATGAGCACTACGGGATTGGAGAGATCTGGTTCAGCGAGGTGGTGGAGCTGGCCCGCCACAACCCCAGGCATGCCTATGACGCCATGCGGTTTGCGGGGCCGGAGATGGCGCGGTACTGGAACCATGGGCACCCTGACGGCTTCTTCGACCGCATGGCGCGTTGGGCGCTGGGGGCCATTCTTGCCAATGCGCAGGAGCCCATGCTGCCGTTCGAGCTGCCCTGCCTGGGCTTTGCGCCGCTGGAGGGCATGGAGGCCATGCTGGCGACTGCGGCTGCGCCCCGGCCGCTGCCGGACCATGTGCAGGAGGCCATCGACAGGCAGGCCTGGCAGGAGGCGGCCGAGTGCCAGCGGCATTACTACGAGCGCCGCCGCCGTGACCTGATGGCGCGGCACGACTGAGGCGGGCGCGACGCCTAGAAACTGTCCCAGTCGTCATCGGCCGTGGAGGCCATGGCGATGGGCTTGGCGGCAGCCGGTTTTGCCGAGGCAGCCGACGCGGCCGGGGTGGCAGGCTTGGCAACGGCAGGCGGGGCGGCTTGGGGCACAGATGCCTTGGCCGCGCCGGGCGCCAGCGACGGTGCACGGGGCGCCGCCTGCGCCTGGGCATTGCTGCCGCCCGGCAGCCTGAAGATGGAGACCACGCGCACCAGTTGATCGGACTGGTGGCGCAGGCCGGCGGCGGCGCCGGCCATTTCCTCGACCAGGGCGGCGTTTTTCTGCGTGGTCTGGTCGATGTGGGTGATGGCTTCGGCCACCTGGGCGACGCCGCTGTTCTGCTCGGCGCTGGCGTGGCTGATGTCCGATATCAGCTGGGTGACCTTGCGGATTTCCTCCATGGCCTGTTCCATGGTTTCCCCGGCAAACGCGGCCTCCTGGTTGCCGGTGTGGATTTCGGCGACGCTGTGGCTGATGAGCTGCTTGATTTCCTTGGCGGCCTCGGCGCTGCGGCCTGCCAGGGCGCGCACTTCCTCGGCCACCACGGCAAAGCCGCGGCCATGCTCGCCCGCCCGGGCAGCTTCCACGGCAGCGTTGAGGGCGAGGATATTGGTCTGGAAGGCAATGCCGTCGATGACGCCGATGATGTCGGCAATCTTCTTGCTGCTGGCGTCTATGCCCTGCATGGTCTGCACGACCTTGCGCACGGCCTGCCCGCCTTCGGTGACGACGCGCTGGGCCTCGCGCGTGATGCGGTCGGCCGATTGCGCGTGGTCCGCGTTGTGGGCCACGGTGGAGCCCAGCTCTTCCATGGCGGCGGCCGTCTGCTCCAGCGCACTGGCTTCGCTTTCAGTGCGGGCGGCCAGGTCCTGGTTGCCCTGGGCGATTTCCGCGCTGGCCAGGGCCACGCTGTGGGCCTGTTCGTTCACGCTGCCGACCACGCGGGTCAGGCCCGTGCTGGTGGTGTTCATGGCTTCCAGCAGGTGGCCGATTTCGTCATGGCGGTCGCTGGCGATGCGCACGGTCAGGTCGCCATCGGCAATGGCGTAGGCCATGTGGCTGGCCTGCTTCAAGGGGCGCACGATCATGCGGCGGATGAGCCAGAACCACGCGGCCGACAGCAGCAGCACGGCGCCCAGGCCCATGAGGGCGAACTGCAGGATCAGGCTGCGGGTCTCGGAGACGAATTCGTCCACGTAGGCGCTGGTGGCGATGACCCAGTTCCAGGGCGCGTAGTGGCTGAAGACGACCAGCTTGTCGCGGGGCTGCTCCTCGCCCGGGTTGGTCCAGGGATAGGCGATGCTGCCCTGCTTGCGGTCCAGCATGTCGCGGATGAAGAAGCGGCCGTCGCCGTCCCTGGACTCGCTGATGTTCTTGCCCTCCATGGCGGGATGCACCACCAGCTGGCCGCGCTGGGGGCCGTCTTCGGCGTTGAGCACGAAGTAGTAGCCGGTCTGGCCGACCTTGAGCGCGCGGATGGAGTCCTTGAAGTGCTCCAGCAGTTGCGAGAAGTCCTGGCCCACGAAGGCAATGCCCACGGTGGCGCCCGCCGCGTCCTTGAGCGGGCGGTAGTGCGTCATGTACTGGCGGCCGAACAGGTGGGCCAGGCCCATGTAGCTTTGGCCGGCCTGGATGGCGGCGTAGGCGGGATGGGCACGGTCCAGTCGGCTGCCCAGCACGGCCGCGCCCTTGTCATCCTTGTCGTTCTTCAGGGTAGTGGCAATGCGCACGAAGTCGCCCTGCCCCTGGGCCGCGAACACGGTGGCCACGGCGCCGGTGCTGCGCGTGAAGGCCTGCAGCTGCGCATCGTTGCCGTTGAGCGGCTGGCCGTCCAGGCTCAGCACCGGCTCGCTGCCGCCGGTGTCCAGGCTGAGCGTGCCCTGCAGGCTGTGCGCCAGGCTGTCGGCCAGGAACTGGGTGCGCTGGCGCAGCTCCTTGTCGTTGGACTCGATGAAGTTGTGCAGCGTCCGTATGCCCTGCTGCATGTCGCTGTTCATCCTGGACTGCAGGGACTTGCTGACATCCCAGGCAATGCCCAGGACCAGCAGGCCCAGGATGGAGGCGACCCAGACGAAATTGGTGATGGACAGTTTGGTGCCCAGCCCTTGGCGGCGCCAGAAACGTTGGCCGATGTGCATTGATGCATCTCCTGTGCGGCGTAGGGCGCCGCTGTTGTGTGCGCACGCGGTATCGGCATGGAATGCCTGCGTGCCCGGCCAGGCTGACCCAAGTCAAGCCGTGGCGATTCATGGGCCGAAGCGTATCGGCGCCGCCGCCTGGGGGATTTGAGATGGGTCAAGGAAGTAACCAAGTGTTGCAACAGCAGCGGAAACTGCCGGATTGCCGCCGGCGGCGGCATTCATTGCAACGGATATGACAGCCGACGATAAGAATCGTCTTAACCTGGATTGCGCAGGTTCTGGCAAGACTGGACAGCGGTATATCGATCCGTTTTATTTCCAGAAATGCAGCCGAAAACAACCGAGAAACTGTGCGACCCATGCTACGAATTGCTGAGCAATACATCCCTGTCCAAGCCCCACCCCGGACTGAGGTTCCGCTTTTACTCGCTGGAGCAGGATGCCAATTTCGTGAACTATGGCTGCGTGCATTGCCAGGCGCCCCTGGCGATGAAGACAAGCCGGCGCGGGGCACTTCTGGGGTTTCGCCTGATGCCGTCCGAACCGCACTATCGCCTGGGCGAGGTGGACGCCGAGGGCGGCAGCCAGGCGCAAGGCCAGGCGCTGGAAGGTTGACCGGCTGGTGCAGCCCGCAGGCCGGTCAGTCGAAGAGATGGTGCTCGGCGCAGAAGGCGGCCAGGTCCTGGTTGCTGTCCACGTTCAGCTTGCGCATGGCGGAGTTCTTCTGGAGGCTGACGGTCTTGACGCTGCGCCTCAGGCGTGCGGCGATTTCCGTGATGGATTCCCCCTTGGCGAAATGCCTGAGGACTTCGAATTCGCGCGGCGAGAGGTTGTTGGCGCGTTCGCTCAGGAAAACCGTCCTCTCCTGCCTGGGCGTGCCTGCCTGGAACGACGGCGAGTAGTAGCGCGTGTTGAGGCGCACGCATTGCAGCGCCGCCATGATCTGGCTGAGCGGATCTTCCTTGAGCAGCACGCCGGCGACGCCCGCGTCATACAGGGCCGAGATGATCATGGGGTTGGAGACGGTCGTCAGCACCAGCACTTTGATGTGCGGGAAATGGCGTATCAGGTAGTCCACGTAGCGCAGGCCGTCTCCGTAGAGGTCATCGCCCGGCATGGAGTAGTCGGTCAGAACCACGTCCAGGGGGTTCGATCTGGCGTATTCCATCAAGGACGACGGGGTATCGAACGTGGCCACGACCTGGAGATTGGGGTCCTGCTCCAGGAAGTCCTTGACGCCAAGCAGGACCACGGCGTGGTCGTCCACGACAGCAATGCGCAGTTTCAGTTTCATGGGATCGCAAGCAAAGGGTTAGGGCTGGGGCAATTGCGCCATCATGGCGCGAAGGTCGGCCAGGAGGTCGTCCAGCAGGACTGACAGCGCGGCCTGCAGGCCGGGCTCCGGGGCGCCGTTCAGGAGCCGCTCCTCCAGCGCCTGGGTGCGGGCGGCAAGCTCCTGCATCCTGGCCAGCAGCAAGGCGCCGCGCATGCGGTGCAGGGCCTGGGCGGCCAGGTCGGGCCGGCGCTCATCCAGGCCGCGGGCCAGCATTGCGATGTCGTCGTTCATGCACTGCACGAAGACCTGCCTGTGCGTCTGCAAAACGTTGGGCTCCGACAGGGCCGGGGGCGGGGGAATGTCCGCCGCCGCAGCGCCGGCCTGGGCAGGCGCCGGACGCAGGCGCTTTCTCGGCGCGAACTTCTCCAGGGTGCGGACCAGGGTGCGCAACTGGATGGGCTTGACCAGCCAGGCATTCATGCCGGCGTTCAGGCAGCGGTTTTCCTCGTCCAGCATGGCATTGGCGGTCACGCCGACGATGGGGCAGGCAACCCCCTCCGAACGCAGCCGCTCGGCGAGTTCGTAGCCGTTGAGGTAGGGCATGTTCACATCCGTCAGCACCAGATCGTGCGGGCTGATGTCCCACAGCGCCAGCGCCTCCTCCCCGTCGTCGGCGACCGTGACTTCGCAGCCCAGGCTCTCGAGCTGGCCGCGCAGCGTCACTTGGTTGACGGGATTGTCCTCGGCGACCAGCACGCGCAGGTCGAACAGGGGCAGATCGGTGCCGGCGCTGGCAGAGCGCTGCGCACCGCCAAGCACCTGCGCAATGCCCTGGCCGATGCTCAGGACGTTGTGCCCGTCGATGCCCCGGTTGTCCGGCGAGGACAGGTTCAGGTGCCGCCCCTTCCACTGCGGCGCGGGGCTGTCCGCCGGCAGCAGGACGTCCAGCAGCAGCTCATCGTCATGGGCCGCCACCGGGGCGGCTGCCGCCGCGCGGGCCTGGCCGCCCCAGCGCCGCAGCCAGGCGCAGATGTTGTCCGTCAGTTCCGGGTGGGGGGTGCGCACCGCGATCCGGGCGCCCTGCAGCGCGGGAGCCTCCTCCTGCTCCGGCCCCTGCTCCTGCGCGACGGTCTCCAGCCCCAGCTCGAACCAGAACCTGCTGCCCAGGCCGGGCTCGCTCCAGACCTGGATGGAGCTGGACATCATCCGGGCCAGGCTCCAGCAGATGGACAGGCCCAGGCCCGCTCCACGGGCGGTGCGGCTGCTGTTCTTGACGAGATAAAAGGGCGTGAAAAGCTCGCCATGCAGGGATTTCTCTATGCCCACGCCCGTGTCGCAGACTTCGAACACCAGCCGGGCCTGCGAAGCCGTGCCCGGCATGCTGCGCAGGCGGACGATCACATGGCCGGCCTCCGTGAACTTGATGGCGTTGCTGATGAGATTGCCCAGGATCTGGCGGATGCGCACCGCATCGCCCAGCACCGACTCGGGCACCTGCGCGTCCACGCAGGAAAACAGCAGCAGGCCGTTTTGCTGCGCCATGGCGGCGTAGGAACTGGTGCAGTTTTGCACCAGCTCCCGGGGATTGAACGGGGCCTTTTCCAGCTGCAGCTGGCCGGCCTCGATCTTGCTGGTGTCCAGGATGTCGCTGATGATCTGCAGCAAGATGGACGAGGACGCTTCGATACGGTCCACGTATTTGCTCTGCAGCTGGGTGAGCTCGGTCATGCCCAGCAGCTCCAGCGTGCCCAGCGCGCCATACAGCGGCGTGCGGATTTCGTGGCTCATGGTCGCCAGAAAGGTGGACTTGGCCTCGTTGGCCTCGTCCGCCGCGATTCTTGCCCGCTCCAGGTTGCTCTCGATCTCCGCGCGCGCGCTGACGTCGGCAAAAATGCACAGCGTCACATCCTGGCCGAGGTAGCGCGTGGGCGCATAGGCCACATGAAGCGTCCTGCCCTGCTCGGTGACCAGGCGCTCCATGGTGCCTGCGGCCCGGGCATGGACAATCTCCTCCAGCGCCGCCTTGTTCTCCGGCGAGCCGGGACGCAGGTAGCCATCGGCCGAGTGCAGCCACTCCTGCACCAGCGAGTTGCTGAAGATGATTTTCCCGCTGCCGTAGGCCACAAGGCAGATGGCCACGGGAGCGGTTTCGATCAGCGTCCTGTTGAATTCATTGCTCTCGACGATGACCCGCTGCGCCTCCTGCGCGGGCGCAATCACCTTGCGGTTGAACCACCGGGTATAGGCCACGCCGGCCAGCAGGCTCAGCAGCAGGGCCAGCACCAGGCCGGCAGAAGGGGCGAACAGCCTGCCCTGGAAAAAGGTGGCGTAGTCCACCTGGTAGTAGCCGGTCCACCGGCCGGAGGCATCCTCGGTCTTGAGGATCAGGCCATTGCGCGTGTACTGCATCCCCGTGTTGTCCACCTGCGGGACGGGGCCGGTGCCCATGAGCACGCCGAAGTCCCGGTGCTCCAGCCAGAAAAGATGCCTGGGCAGCGTATGGATGGTTCTTTCTATGGCGCTGATGCGCTGGCGGCTGAAAAGGATGGCGGCGTAGATCGGGCTTGTGGCGGCTTCGTCGCCGGCTTCGAGATGGCTTGAAAAGCCGGCGGCGACCATGCCGATCATCTTCTCCGGGAACTGGGGCGACCGGAACCAGACGATTTCCTGCGCCGGCGCCGTGGAGCCGGCGCCCGGCCGGGCATCGGCGGCCCTGGCCCGCAGATGCGCCTTGACGGCGGCAATCGTGCTGTCGAACATTTCCTGCGTGACGCTCTCGTTGCCGATGGGCACGTCGATGGCCGGCACGCCGATGCTGATCGCCCCGTCCTCCTTGGTGAAGAAGGCAGCGGCTGCCGGAAAGTAGGAGCCTGCCCAGAAGGAGGAATAGCCTGCGGCCAGGGAGCTGCCCAGCGAGAAAAGCCGGTCCGGGAGCGTGTCGCAGGCCACGCGCGCAGAGCATTGCAGTGAAAAGGGAATGCCGCCGATGGCCTCGCGGCCACGGAACATGCGGTAGTCCGCCTGCGCAGGTGCGGGCACGTCGACGATGGTGGCTATCCTCTGGTCCGGCAGCGCTTTCCAGGACTCGTTGCGGCCCTTGAGCCGCCGAAGGAAGATTTCCTGCTCCTGCAGCGAGCCGACGATGGCGGAGAAGTTCAAGGCCAGGCGCCCCTGCTCCTGCTCGAAGATCCTCTCCGAACCCCACAGCAGCACGGCGATGAGGAAGATCGCCAGGGGAAGCGCTCCAAACAGTACCCGGTTCTGCCAGCGTGTGGTGCGTGTGATCTTGCTGAACGGGGAGTCGGGCATGGACGCCTTGCGTGCTTGGGTCAGGTGGGGTTGCCTTGGTGCCGGGGTTCGGACGCCAGCATAAGGGCAAATTCAACCGCAGGCACCGCGGCGGACAGCAGATAGCCCTGCACGCAATCGCATCCGATGCTGCGCAGCAACTCCAGGTCCCGGGTGGTCTCCACGCCTTCCGCCGTCACCGTCAGGCCCAGCTGCCGCCCCAGTTGCACCGACGACGTCAAGGCCGCAGTCCGCACCTCGTCACCTGCCGCACCGGCCACGAAGGCCCGGTCGATCTTCAATTCGGTGAAGGGCGTGGAGATGAGGCTGTACATCGAGCTGTATCCGCGCCCGTAGTCATCCTGGGCCAGGCCGAAGCCCTTGAGGCGCAACCGGCTCGCGCTCATGTAGTAGTTGGCGGGTATGCCGACGGCCTGGTCCTCCAGAAGCTCGAACGTGATGTTCTCCGCAGCAATGCCGCACCGGGCCGCCATGCCGTGCAACTCGTCCGGCAGGCCGATATCGTCCAGCAGCGGTATCGGCAGGTTGACGGACACAGGCACGACATGTCCGGCACTGCGCCAGGCCAGGTGCGCCGACATGGCATCTTCCATCATCCGCACCAGCAAGGCATGGTCCAGCCCATGGAACCGGATGGCGGACATGAACGAGCCCGGCATCATGAAGCCGAACTGCGGATCGTTCCAGCGCGCCAGCGCTTCCACGCCGACGATGTGGCCCGTGAGCAGGGATTTCTTGGGCTGGAACCAGGCCTGTATGGTTTTCTCCTGCAAAGCCTGCACCAGGTGGGCCTTGGCGAAAATCGGCCGCTCCCTGATGCCGGCAGCGGTTTTCCCCTCGTTTGCATGGACGGACCTGAGTTGGCTGACCAGCGCCTGGACATGGTCCGTGCCGAACGGCTTCTGGAACATCCCGATGACGGAAAAGCCGGACTCCTTGGCCATGAGACTGACGCTGTTCATCAGCCGGCGCGAGCAGGAGGTGGATATCACGAGCATGGGATGCAGGTCGCGCCGGCTCAATTCATCGATGAACTGCAGGCCGTCCATGTCAGGCATCTTCAGGTCGGTGATGACGAGATGGAATCCGCCGTCGCCCAGCTTCTCCAGGGCCTCCCGCGCGTTGCAGGCCATGTGCGTGTCCGTGAGTCCCGCCTCCATGAGCAGGCTGCGCGCGTGCTCGCAGCACAGGGGATGGTCGTCCAGGATGAGTACTTTGAATGGGGCCAGCATGGGTTCAGGTCCTGCCTTGCTTGATGTTGTTCAAGGTGGTGCGCAGCACCGCCAACGTGAATGGCTTGCACAGCAGGCTGTCGAAGCCGGCCGGCAGTCCGTCGCCCTGCCCCTGCCCCTGCCCCTGCCCCTGCCCCTGCCCCTGCCCTTGCGATTGCTCTTGCGCCTGCGTCTGGGTCTGCGGCTGCGGCTGCGGCTGCGGCTGCGCATTGGCCGTCAGCCCGACGATCGGGCGGACATACCCGCGCTTTCTGAGCGCACGCGCCAGGGCCGGGCCGTCCAGCAACGGCATGTGCAGGTCGGTGAGAACGGCATCGAATTCGAGCAGGCCGGGCAGGGACAGCGCGTCCTGTCCATTGCTGGCCTGCTGGACCTCGCAGCCCAGCAATTGCAGCTGCTCTCGCAGGATGATCCTGTTGATGGGGTTGTCCTCGACGATGAGCACCCTCAGCCCCAGGGGCTCGTGGACCTGGGCGGCGGCGGCATACAGGTCGGGGCGCGCACCCGGCGCAATGCCCTGCTGGGCCAGGCCCAGCGCATGGCCCACTGCCGGCACGCCAGGCGCGCTGGCCTCCCACACGCAGGCCTGCACGGTCTCGCGGGGGCTCTCGCCCGGCGCCAGCGCCAGAACGCACTTGCCCGTCCATTGCGGACGGCGCAGCGACCGCGGCCAGGCTTGCACCAGCACGGCCTGCTCATTGGGACCCTGCACCTGGTCCCGGTAGGGCTGGGCCATGGCGCCCCAATGCCGCAGCCAGGCGCACAGGTTGTGCACGACTTCCGGAATGGCGCCATCCACGTAGACGGTGTGCGGCAACAGACTGGGCACTGCCTCATAGCCTGCCGCGCTCTCGCGCGGCAGGCGCAGCTCGAATGACACGCAGGTCCCCAGTCCCGGCTGGCTGGCGGCCGTCAGCCGCCCGCCCATCTCCTGGCTGAGGCGCAGGCAGATGGACAGCCCCAGGCCCGCGCCCTGGACCTGCTGCTGGGTGGCCGCATGGGCACGGAAGTACGGGTCGAACAGGAAGGGCTGCTGCTCCGGGTCGATGCCGATGCCCGTGTCCTGCACCTGGAACCGCAGGTCGGTGCCTTCCTCGCTGTCACCCATGACCTGCAGGCGCAGGGCCACGTGGCCGGAGAACGTGAACTTGATGGCATTGCCCACCAGGTTGTCCAGGATCTGCCGCAGCCGCAAGGCATCGCCCACCAGCAGGGGCGGCGTTTTCACATCGGAGACGGCATACAGCTGCAGGCCCTTTTGCTCGGCACGCGACAGCAGGCCTGCGGCCACGCTGTCGAGCAGTTCGGTGGCCGAGAACGCCTGGGCCTCCAGCTGCAGCCGGCCCGCCTCGATGGCCGACAGGTCCAGGCTGTCGTTGACGATGCGCAGCAAGGAGGCCGATGCCTGCTGCATGGCCCCCAGGTAGCGGGTCTGTTCGGAAGGAACCCTGGACAGGGCCAGCAGCTCCAGCGTTCCCAGGATGCCAAAGAGCGGTGTGCGTATTTCGTGGCTCATGGTCGCCAGAAACTGCGTCTTGGCCTGGCTCGCCGATTCGGCGCGCTGCTTGGCATCGACCAGCGCTGCCTGCGCCTGCCTGAGCGCCGTCACATCGCTGACCAGGCAGAAAACCACCGGTTCGCCCCCGTGGGTCGTGGGCGTGGTGCGGACCTCCACCCATCGCCCGTCCCCCAGCGCCAGCTCACGCGGGCCCTGCTGCGTGCCCCCGGCCACGGCCTGCTCGAACCAGGAAGCATCACTGCACACCCACTGCCGGGCCAGCGCATTGGACAGCAGCAGGCTGCGATCGCTGCACCGCACCAGCGCCAGGCCCACGGGTGCCGTGTCCAGCAGCTTTCGGCAGAGTGCATCACCGGCGGCGCAGGCCCCTGCCCGGCTCCAGGCCGAAGCCGGCACGCCGCGTCGCAGCCGGCCCACGCACCATGCAAGTGCAGCCATGAGGGCAAGTCCCAGCGACACGGACCACAGCAGCAGCCAGGCGTGGGCCCTGACCAGTTGCCGCACGGGCTCCCAGCGGTCTGCAAGCCATGCGGCGTTGTTCACGGATTTGCGCAGCAGCAGCGATTCGGGAAGGCCCCGGCCCACATGCATCAGCGAATACAGCGGCACGAGGTGGTCCTGCGGTGCGCTGGTGCGCCACGGCCATGCCAGACCGGCCTGGGAATGGACGGCCGCGCGGGTCGCGCCCACGGCAGCGTCCAGCAGCAGGAAATACCGGTCCATGAAAAACAGCTGCATGTCCCCCACAGGCACATGCGCGCGGCTGCGGGATGGCGGTGCCTGGGCGGCATCGTCCCTGCCGCTGTGCAAGGCGCAGGCCAGCATGGCCATGATTGCCAGTGCAAATACCGTCCAATCACGCAGCGACGCCATCCAATCGCGCAGTGCCATGGACGGGCACCACCCGTGCCGAGTCGAGCGGGAAGAAAACAGAAGGTCTTGAAACTGGCGCATTGCCAAATCATAGGAATCGGATGAAGAAACAGGGCTAAGAATTTTCTTAATCCTGCAAACCCGTGCACGCCGCTTCACCCGGGAATATCGCCCGCCTCGCTTCGTCATCAAAGACCTTGTCCGATCTCTTCAGCGATTTCAGCAGTCTTGATGATTTAAGAAAATTCTTAGACCCAAACTCGGATGCCCCGGGGATCATTGCAGGCTTGATTCATCAACAAGGGCTGCTTCATTTTCTTGGGTCAGGCCCCGGGATATTCCACACAGACGCCGCACATGCGAAATCGCAGCGCCCTTTCCAGCAATTGCGCAATCAATACCCGCAAGGCGTTTCGGCAGTCCATTTCAGGGAAAGTAAAAAGGCAATGAGCATATACAGGCAACGATTCACTCCCACGGCGGCACGCAGGCCCCTGCGCCTGCTCGCCCTGGCATTGCTGTCGCAAGGCTGCATCGCCACGGCCCACGCATGGACCGTCGTGGTGGACAGCGCCGCCGACGCAACCGGCCCGTGCGCCAGCACCGGCCTGGGACCCTGCACGCTGCGCGATGCCATCACCTACGCCAACGCCAACCGCAACAAAGGCGGCGACAACCGCATCGAGTTCCGCATCGGTGCGGGGGGAGAGCAGACCATCGTCACCCAAAGCAACTGGAATGGCAGGCTCATGCAGCCCATTGCACAGGCCACATCGCTCACCGTGGACGCCAGCACGCAGCCCGGCTATGAGGACCACTTGCCACGCCGCCCCCTGATCACGCTGCAGTCAGGCAGCCCCGAGTTCGGCATAGGGCTCGAGCTGGCAGGCGCCATCACGGTGCGCGGCCTGGCGATAGGCGGCTTCAATACGGCCCTGGCGGTGACCGGCGACGGCAACACCGTGCTGGGCTGCCATATAGGCGTTGACGCATCGGGAACGGTTGCCATGGGCAATCGCAGCAACATCCTTGTCCACTCCGGCAACCGCAACCGCATCGGGAATCTGGATATTGGCGGGCGAAATGTCATTTCCGCGGCGGAGAATTCCGGAATATGGCTTTCCTGGCCAGGTGCAGGTACAGGAAACATCATTCAGGGAAACTACATAGGCACCGATATCACCGGCAATGTGGCCCTGGGAAACCAGGGAAACGGCATCAGCGTGGCATCCGACTTTACCGGCACGCTGATCGACAGCAACCTCGTCTCCGGCAATGTCAGGCAAACAGGCGGCTCCTCCGCGATTTCCATTTCCGGCGCCCACACGCTGGTGACCCGCAACCGAGTCGGAACCAATGCAGCCGGCACGGCCATGATTCCCAACAATGGGCCAGGCATTGCCGTATTCTTTTCGTCGGAGGGCGGACATCGCATTGGCACAGGCCCTGAGGACGGCAACCTGATTGCCGGAAACAAGGAAACGGCCATTGAATTGAATGGAAACTACGGCGCACGCAACCCGAATACCCTGATTGCCGGGAATATCGTGGGAACCAGCCTGGATGCCAGCACCATGCTGCCCAATCAATGGGGCATCGTCATCAAGGATTCGGATGAGGTGACCGTGCGCGCAAACATCGTCGGTGGCAGCAAGGCGTCCGGCATACAGTTCCAGGGCGCCAGCAAGAACAACCTCGTGCAGGGCAACTACGTGGGCGTCAGTCCCCAGGGAACCGCCCTGCCCAATGGGGAAGGCGTTTCCTTTTTCCAGAAGGCCCATGACACCCTGGTCGGCGGTGACGACGCGGCACATGCCAACGTGATTGCGCACAACAGGCTGTTCGGCGTGGGATTGCGGGGGGACGAAGTCAAGGGCGTCTCCATGCTCGGCAATGCCATCTACGGCAATACCGAGGGAGGCATCGCACGAACCAGCCTGGCCAACGGAGATCCTGCCGAGCCGGTGCTGCTCACGGTGACGCCCGAGGGCCTGTCCGGCACGCTGGACAGCGTTGCCAACGAGAGCATGCGCATCGAGTATTTCTCGACGCCCAGGCTGCCCGACGGGCTGGTGGAGCGCGCCGCCGGCAAGGTTCTGCTCGGCTCGCAGACCGTGACCACCGATGCATCCGGCCATGCGCCCTTGGTGTTCAAGGGCGCCATGCCCCCGGGCGACCAGGCCGCTGTCACGGCGACCGCCACCCGGATTTCCACCGGTGACACCTCGCGCTTTTCCAACGCGATGGCGGCCAACGCCGCCCCCGTGGCCCTGCCGCAAGCCGTCACGACCCCGCAGGATACGGCGCTGTCCATCACCCTCGCTGGCACGGACTTCGAGTCGGACCCGTTGCGCTTCGAGATCACCGCCGGCCCCGCCCATGGCGTCATCAGCGGCTTCGATCCCCAGACGGGTACGCTGGTCTACACGCCGGCGGCCGGCTACTCCGGGCCCGATACCTTCGCCTTCACGGTATCCGACGGGCACCAGAGCGCTGCCGCACCGGCATCCGTGACCATCGAGGTGATCGCTGCCGATCCTCCCGATCCCGGCCCGGGCACCGATCCCGACCCCGGTCCGGGCACGGACCCAGGACCCGGTCCCGGCCCCGGAAATGTCCAGGCCGTTCCCGGCCTGGGCCAGGGTGGCATGCTGGCACTGTTGTGCGGCATGGCCTATCTGGCCAGCCGCAGGATGAGGAAAAGGCAGGCCTGAGCCCGCAGCGGGCGCAGGTCCCGCGCAAACGTCAGGCCGGCAACCAGCGCAGCCAGCGCGGCCGCCAGGTCAGGGTGAAGGCAATGGCCAGGGCGGCGGCTGCCAGCGTCATGATCCAGACCAGGGAGGCCATGGAGGCATGGTCCACCGCCAGGCACAGGCCCAGCGAGGCGGCCAGGCCTGAGGCGCCCAGCCAGCGCAGCAGCCTGACCTTGCCATCGGGCTGGGGCATGTCGCCGTGCACCTGCTCCCAGTGCACGTCCTTGGCCAGCGCAAACCAGGCCATGCCCAGCAGCGATGCCGCAAAGGCGGCGGCCAGCAGCAGTGCGTCCATCAGTCCCTCAGACATGGGCCACCTCCGCGGCGCGCGAGGGCATGGCGGGCGCGGCGCGCGTCTTGAGCTTGCGCGCCACCACCACGGCCAGCACGGCGCTGGCCAGCATGAACAGGTCCACGCCGGCCACCGGCCAGTAGCCCGCGCCCAGGGTCTTGAACAGGTGGTCGCCCGTGGTCAGCCAGTTCAGCAGCACGGCCACCACGGCCATGGCGGCCACGGCCCAGCACTGCTCGCGCCAGGCGGGGTTGGGCAGGCCCCGGGCCACGGGGGCGCTGCGCACAAAGGCATGCGCCATGGCCAGCAGCCAGGTGGCCCAGAAGAAATAGCGTTCCATGTCGCCCCGGCCCGGCCAGCCCTGGGGCATGGCCTCGGGCAGCAGGCGGTTGGCGATCAGCATGCCCAGCGTGGCCACCAGCATGCCGGTGACCGTGGTGACAGCCAGGGCATCGACCACGCGCGCGCCCTGCACGCCCTGTCTGGCGTGCTGCTTCTTGCGCTTTTCCACGAAGAAGACAAAGCCGGTGGCAATGCACACGCAGCCGGCCAGGCCGCCCAGCACGTACAGCCAGCGCAGCAGCCAGTGGCGGAAGTGCTGCAGGTGCAGGCCGGTGAGGAAGGTGTTGATGCTGTCCACGGCCGTGCGCGGAGGATCTTCGCGCAGCAGGGCGCCCGTGCTGGCCTTGAAGTGGATGCCCTCGCCCGTGAGCGCGATGCGGTCGGTGCCGGCGCGGTAGACGCTGACGTAGCCGTTGGCATCGCCCACATGGGTGACGGACAGGAAGCCCACGTCGCCGGCCATGCCCTTGGCGGCCCAGCGGCGCTGCGCCTCGGCCACCATGGCGTCCACCGAGGCCATGGGTGCGGCCACGCCGGCGCGGTCGTGCGGCAGGCCGGTTTCCTCGGCCTCCATCTTCTCGTGCAACTCGTGCAGGGGCTCCAGCTGGGTATGGGTGATGGGGAAGTAGATGCCCGCAAAGATCACCAGGCCCGTGAAGGCGAAGAAGAAGTGGAAGGGCAGCGCCACCACGCCGGTGAGGTTGTGCAGGTCCAGCACGCTGCGCTGCGTGGCCTTCTTCGGACGGAAGGTGAACAGCTCGCGGAAGATCTTGCGGTGCATGACCACGCCGCTGACCAGGGCCACCAGCATGATGAGCGCGGCAAAGCCCACGATCCAGTAGCCAAGGTTCATCCAGTTGAGCGTCAGGCTGTAGTGCAGCGGGTAGAAGAACTGGCTGCCGATCTTGAGGTGGTCGTCCGGCAGGGATTCGCCATTGCGCGGGTCGATGGTGCGCATGGCCCAGATCAGGGTCTCGGGCTTCTTGGCGTTGGGCACCTCGTAGCCGGCGAACAGGCCCAGCACGGGATCGCGGTGGGTGGTGTAGGCGCCCCAGCGCTGGGGCGTGTCGAAGCGCTCGGGCAGCGGGCCGTTGACCTCGCCGCGCATGGCATCGCGCGCCTGGGCGTTGGGCTGCATGGACTCGAAGACC
Source organism: Delftia sp. PX-1 (assembly GCF_055797465.1). Classification (NCBI taxonomy): domain Bacteria; kingdom Pseudomonadati; phylum Pseudomonadota; class Betaproteobacteria; order Burkholderiales; family Comamonadaceae; genus Delftia; species Delftia sp. PX-1. Next base: position 3,176,903 of record NZ_CP184763.1, on the reverse strand, counting down.
GGCTTGAGGATCTGGTCGTACGAGGGCATGGGCGTGGGCTCGAAGCGCGAGGCCGGGATGGCCCAGCGGTCGATCTCGCGGTCGAACACCGACAGCGCGCCGAAGAAGAAGGCGGCCATGAGCACGAAGCCGAGCGCAAGCCCGAACCAGGTGTGCAGCCAGGCCATGGAGAGGCGGAAGTTCTGGAACATGGGGCGTTCTCCGGATTCAGGGCAGCAGCATCTGCTGGAGCAGCGATGCGCAACCGGTCATGACAATGCCGCCGCCGGCCAGCACGGCCCAGACGCGCGGGAGGCTCTGCGCCGCAAAGGCCCAGAGGAACACCGTCAGAAACACCAGGAAGCCGAGGATGTAGCCCAGATGCTCGGCATCGTGGAACTCCATTCCGGCGGCAAACATCAGCGCCACGCCCAGGGCGATGAAGCCCCAGGTGAAGGCATAGCCGCCGAAGACGGCAGCTGCAATGCGAACCAAAATAGTTTTCATTTACAAAGAAAAATACAGTCGTGGACCAAAGTGCTCGGGGCGCATTATCCCCGAGCGCCGTCAAAACCCGTGATCGGCCGTGGTGTCCCTATGCGGGCTGGCCTGCCGCCTGCGCCTTGGCCTGCGGTGCCGAAGGCTTGAGCGTGGGCGGCACGAACTGGAAGGTATCCGCGCGCGCCCCTGGCCAGTAGAGCTTGAACACGTTGTGCTGCTTGTCCAGCGGCCCCAGCAGAGCGCCGGGCTCCACGCGCAGGACCAGGTTGGCGAGCTGGCGCACCTCGGTGTCGGAGATGCGCCGCACGATGTGGTGGGCCGTGATGTCGCAGGGGTGCTCCAGGCCCGCCGCCTGCACCAGCTCCTGCAGCGCATGCAGGGTCTTGTCATGGAAGTTGGCCACGCGCGTGGCCTTGTCGGGCACGACCAGGGCCTTCTGGCGCGCCGCGTCCTGCGTGGCCACGCCCGTGGGGCAGTGGCCGGTGTGGCAGTTCTGCGCCTGGATGCAGCCCAGGGCCATCATGAAGCCGCGCCCGGCGTTGCACCAGTCGGCGCCCAGCGCCATCATGCGCGCGATGTCGAAGGCCGTGATCACCTTGCCGGCCGCGCCGATCTTGATGCGGTGGCGCAGGCCCACGCCGATCAGCGTGTTGTGCACCAGCAGCAGGCCTTCCTGCAGCGGCACGCCCACGTGGTCGGTGAACTCCACGGGCGCCGCGCCCGTGCCGCCCTCGGCGCCATCGACCACGATGAAGTCCGGCGTGATGTCCGTCTCCTGCATGGCCTTTACGATGGCGAACCACTCCCAGGGATGGCCCACGCAGAACTTGAAGCCCGTGGGCTTGCCGCCCGACTTCTCGCGCAGGCGGGCGATGAAATGCATCATCTCCACCGGCGTCCTGAAGGCGCTGTGGCTGGAGGGGCTGATGCAGTCCACGCCCACGGGCACGCCGCGCGCGGCGGCGATCTCGGGGGTGACCTTGGCGCCCAGCAGCATGCCGCCGTGGCCGGGCTTGGCGCCCTGGCTGAGCTTGATCTCGATGAGCTTGACCTGCGGGTCGGTGGCATTGGCGATGAATTTCTCCTCGCTGAACGTGCCATCGTCGTTGCGGCAGCCGAAGTAGCCCGAGGCCACCTCCCAGATCAGGTCGCCGCCGTGCACGCGGTGGTGCTGGCTGATGGAGCCCTCGCCCGTGTCGTGCGCAAATCCGCCCATCTTCGCGCCCTTGTTCAGCGCCAGGATGGCATTGGCCGACAGCGCGCCAAAGCTCATGGCCGAGATGTTGAAGATGCTGGCGCTGTAGGGCTGGGTGCAGGGCGAGGCACCTTCATCGGCGCAGCCGATGGTGATGCGGAAATCATGCGAGGCCAGCCTGGTGGGCTGCATGGAATGGTTCACCCACTCATAGCCCTGGGCCGTGACATTGAGCTGCGTGCCCAGCGGGCGGCTGTCCGGGTCGCCCTTGGCGCGCTGGTAGACCAGGGAGCGCTGGGCGCGCGAGAACGGCAGCGCCTCATGGTCGGACTCGATGAAGTACTGCCGCATCTCGGGCCGGATGAACTCCAGCAGAAACCGCAGGTGGCCGATGATGGGGTAGTTGCGCAGCACCGAATGGCGCACCTGGGTCATGTCGCGCACGCCCAGCAGCGCCAGCGCGGCGCACACGCCGAAGCCCAGCCACCACCACAGCCCTCCCCACACCAGCGCCGCCACCAGCAGCCCCGCGCTGCCGACCAGGCTCAGGCAGAACGTGGTGTAGCGCAGCGGCACCCATGCGGGCAGGCGATGAACGGGAGAGGCAGACGTTGACATGGCGTGGGTCCTCGGAACGAGTTGACGATCTTGTGCATGCCGCGCCGTCGAGGGCGCGCTATGCACAAGGTTAACCCACGATCCGCGTCAGCCCTGGCGCGGCCGGGCGCCGGCGCCCGTTGCCTGCGCGGCCGCAGGCAGCACGAACCGGAAGCTCGCCCCCTGCCCCGGCGGGTCCACCAGTTCGATGCGGCAGCCGTGCAGCTCCAGCATGCGGTGGACGATGCGCAGGCCCAGGCCGCCGCCGCGGCGGGCGCCGCCCACGGTGAAGGGCCGCTCGAACAGGCCTTCGCGCAGATCGGCCGGGATACCGGGGCCGGTGTCGGCCACGGTGATTTCGACGGCGTTGCCCGCCGCCGCCAGCGCCACCAGGATGCTGCCGCCTTCGGGGGTGTGGCGCAGCGCGTTGTCCAGCAGGTTGCCCAGCACGCGCTCGATCATCCCCAGGTCGGCCTGGACGACGGGCAGGCGGGCTGGGAAGTCGGCCCGCAGCGCCACCTGTCGCGCCTCGGCACGCAGCTCGAATTTCTGGAACACGTCCTGCACCAGGTCGGGCATGGAAAACGGCTCCGGCTCGGGCTGGACAAAGCCGTATTCCAGGCGCGCCAGCTCGAACAGGCTTTGCGCCAGCTCGCCCACCTTCTGGCTCTGTGCCAGGGCAATGCCCAGGTAGCGGCGGCGTTCGGTGGTGTCGAGCACGGCGTCCTTGAGCAGCAGCGTTTCCAGGTAGCCGTGCAGGGACGATAGCGGCGTGCGCAGGTCGTGCGAGACGTTGGCGATGAGCTCGCGCCGCTCCTGGTCCTGGCGCGTGAGGGCGCGCCACTGCTCGCCGATGCGCGCCACCATGCGGCGGTAGGCCGCGTCCAGCACGGCGATCTCGTCGCGGCTGTCCTGCGCGGCGCCGGGCTGGGGGGCCGGCAGGTCCGGGGGGGTGCCATGGATGTCGAAGCCGGCCACCTCTTCGGTGAGCCGGCGCAGCGGCCGCGTGATCAGCGCAAAGGCCACCAGGCCGGCCACCAGGCACAGCAGCGCCACCAGGCCGATGGACCACAGCGCCGTGCTGAGCACCGAGTTGGCCGAGCCCTGCGCCACCAGCTGGTCATGCGCCTCGCCCTGCAGCACCACGTAGATGAAGCCCACTTCCTTGCCGTTGACGCGCAGCGGCGCCGCGCTGAAGACCTTGCGCCCTTCGGTGCTGCGCGGGTCGTCACCCAGGATGGGCAGGGTGCCGCCTTCCAGCAGCCGGTGCACGGGGGCCAGGTCCACGCGCTCGCGGCGCACGCGGCCGTCGGGGGCGGCATGGCCGGCAATGCGGCCGTCGGCGTCCAGCAGGTAGACCTCCACGCTGGGGTTGACCAGCATGAGCTGGTTGAAGAAGCTGCGCACGGCGCCGGGCATGAGGCCGTTGGCGTCGGTCAGCTGGGCGTCGCGCGCAATGCTTTCGGCCACGTCGCGCGACAGGCCCTGCACCACTTCCAGCTCGTGCATGCGGCTGGCGCGCAGCTGCATCCAGGCGGAGGTGCCGCTGCACACCAGCAGCAGCACGGCAAAGACCAGGGAAAGGCGCTGGGTCAGTGTCAGGCGCAGTTTCATGGTCATGCGCCCTCGCCCGCTTCGGCGAACTTGTAGCCGCGCCCCCAGACGGTGAGGATGCGCGCGGGCTGGGCCGGGTCGGCTTCGATCTTGGCGCGCAGGCGGTTGATGTGGGTGTTGACGGTGTGCTCGTAGCCCTCGTGCTGGTAGCCCCAGACGGCATTGAGCAGGTCCATGCGCGAGAACACCTTGCCGGGCTGGCGCGCAAAGAAGTACAGCAGGTCGAACTCGCGCGGGGTCAGGTCCAGCCGGGCACCATGAAGCCGGGCATCGCGCGCCACGGGGTCCATGGCCAGGCCGTCAATGGACAGGCTGCCGGACTCCAGCCGCGCGTTCTGGGCCAGCGCCTCCACGCGGCGCAGCAGCGCCTTGACGCGCGCCACCAGCTCCAGCACGGAAAACGGCTTGGCCAGGTAGTCGTCCGCGCCGATCTCCAGGCCCAGGATGCGCTGCACCTCGCTGGAGCGCGCGCTGATGATGATGATGGGCGTGTAGCGCGCCATGGCGCGGGCGCGGCGGCAGATCTCCAGGCCGTCCACGCCGGGCAGCATGATGTCCAGCACCAGCGCGTCCCAGCCGCCGCGCTCCAGTTGGCGCAGGCCGTCGTCGCCACGCGCGCAGTGCATGACTTCCAGGCCTTCGTCGCGCAGGTGCAGCGTGAGCAGGTCGGCGATATGGGCGTCGTCCTCGACGAGAAGTACGCGGCGCGTGGCGGTCATCGGATGCGGTTTCCTGGAAGTGGCGGGAGTGGCTGCCATTGTGCGCAATACCGGGGCCGGGAGTTATCACGAATCTTTGAACTCTGCGTGAAGACTTCGGGAGGCCGCCGCCCTAACCTGACTGGCATCGCATCGTTTTCAGACGCACGCAACCTTCAGGAGCACACCATGACCACCAGACGCCATCTTCTGTGGACTGCAGGCGCCGGCACCACCGCCGTGCTGGCGGCCAGCCTGTTCCCGCGCCGCGCGCCAGCGGCCGCCTCCAGCGAGGTCTTCGAGGTCAGCTACACGGATGCCGAGTGGCGCGCCCGCCTCACGCCCGAGCAGTACCGGATCCTGCGCAAGGAAGGCACGGAGCGTGCAGGCTCCAGCCCCCTGAACAAGGAGCACCGCGCGGGCACCTTTGCCTGCGCGGGCTGCGCGCTGCCCCTGTTCTCTTCCAAGACCAAGTTCGACAGCGGCACGGGCTGGCCCAGCTTCTGGCAGCCGCTGGACAAGGCCGTGGCCACGCGCCAGGACCGCACCTACGGCATGCTGCGCACCGAGGTGCATTGCCGCCGCTGCGGTGGCCACCTGGGCCATGTCTTCGACGACGGCCCCAGGCCCACGGGCCTGCGCTACTGCATGAACGGGCTGTCCCTGACGTTCACGCCCCAGCCTGCCTGAACCCGGGAGCCACGCCATGCTGCTGATCGTCCTGGCCTATCTGGGCGGGGTGCTGACCATCGTCAGCCCCTGCATCCTGCCGGTGCTGCCCTTCGTCTTTGCACGCGCCGACCAGCCCTTCGCCAAAAGCGGCCTGCCGCTGCTGGCGGGCATGGCGCTGACCTTCGCCCTGGTGGCCTCGCTGGCCGCCGTGGGCGGCGGCTGGGTGGTGGCCGCCAATGAATACGGCCGCTGGCTGGCCCTGGGCCTGGTCGCCGTGTTTGCGCTGACCCTGCTGTGGCCCGGCCTGTCCGAGCGGCTGACGCGGCCGCTGGTGGCGGCGGGCTCGCGCCTGTCCGAGCGTGCCCAGGGCACGGACGGCGGTGCCCGCCCCGGCGCCTCGCTGCTGCTGGGCGTGGCCACGGGCCTGCTGTGGGCGCCCTGCGCGGGCCCCATCCTGGGCCTGATCCTCACGGGCGCCGCACTGCAGGGTGCCAACACCACCTCCAGCCTGCTGCTGCTGGCCTATGCGGCCGGTGCGGCCACCTCCATGGCGGCGGCCCTGCTGCTGGGCGGCAAGGTGTTTGCGGCGCTCAAGCGCATGCTGGGCGCGGGCGAATGGGTGCGGCGCGGGCTGGGTGCAGCCATGCTGGCCGGCGTGGGCGCGATTGCGCTGGGGCTGGACACGGGCGTGCTGGCGCAAGTGTCCACGGCCTCCACCGGCGGCCTGGAGCAAAGGCTGGTGGACCGCCTGAGCGGCAGGCCCGAGGGTGGTGCCATGGCCATGCAGGCCGGTCCCGCAATGATGGCCGCCGTGGACAGGGGCTCCGGTGCTGGCCCGGCCATGATGGCCGCAGGCGGCGCCATGCGCATGGCCGGCGGCCCGTCCCGCGCCGCCCTGCCGGACGAAGGGCTGGCCCCTGCGCTGGACGGCGCCACCGACTGGCTCAACTCCACCCCGCTGACGGCCGAACAACTGCGCGGCAAGGTGGTGCTGGTGGATTTCTGGACCTACTCCTGCATCAACTGCCTGCGCACCCTGCCCTATGTGAAGGCCTGGGCCGAGAAGTACCGCGACCAGGGCCTGGTGGTGGTGGGCGTGCATGCGCCGGAGTTCGCCTTCGAACGCAAGCTGTCCAACGTGGAAAAGGCCATCAAGGACCTGGGCATCAGCTACCCCGTGGCCGTGGACAACGGCTACAAGATCTGGCGCGCCTTCCACAACCAGTACTGGCCGGCGCACTACTTCATCGATGCCCAGGGCCGCATCCGGCACCACCACTTTGGCGAAGGCGGCTATGCCGAGTCCGAGCGCGTGATCCAGCAACTGCTGCAGGAAGCCGGATCGAAGCAGATGGACCTGGGCCTGATCGACGTGCAGGCCCAGGGCGTGCAGCAGGCAGCCGACATGGCAGCCGTGCGCTCGCACGAGACCTACCTGGGCTATGAGCGCGCCGAGCAATTTGCCGCCACGCCTGCCGCCGTACACGACCAGGCCACCGCCTATGCCACGCCCGAGCGCCTGCCGCTGAACGCCTGGGGCCTGAGCGGCCAATGGACGGTGGGCCCGGAAAGCGCCACGCTGGACGGCGCCACCGGCCGCATCACCTACCGCTTCCAGGCACGCGACCTGCACCTGGTGCTGGGCCCCGGCAGCGATGGCAAGCCCGTGCGCTTCAAGGTGCTGATCGACGGCAAGGCGCCCGGCGCCTCGCGCGGCATGGACGTGGCCGCCGACGGCAGCGGCAGCGTGACCGCGCAGCGCCTGTACCAGCTGGTGCGCCAGGACGGCGGCGCAGCCGAACGCACCTTCAGCATCGAATTCCTGGACCCCGGCATCTCCGCCTATGCCTTCACCTTTGGCTGATCCCTGGCCGCTTCACTTTCACCGGAGAGACACCATGACCAACGATTCCCCCCTCGCCGCCGCACCCCGCCGCCGCGGCCTTCTCCAACTGCTGACCGGCAGCGCCGTGCTGCTGGGCGGCGCCCTGCTGTGGCAGGGCAGCGACCTGCAGGCGGCCGAGCAGGCCGTGCGCATTCCGCCACCCGCGCAGGACATGCCGGCCACGGGCCAGGGGCCGCAGAAAGCCATCTTTGCGGGCGGCTGCTTCTGGGGCGTGCAGGGCGTGTTCCAGCATGTCAAGGGCGTGCAGCGCGCCGTCTCGGGCTACAGCGGCGGCACGGCGGCCCAGGCTTCGTATTCGGCGGTGAGCAGCGGCCGCACCGGGCATGCGGAGTCGGTCGAGATCACCTATGACCCGGCCCAGGTCAGCTACGGGCAACTGCTGCAGATCTACTTTTCCGTGGCCCATGACCCGACCCAGCTCAACCGCCAGGGGCCGGACACGGGCCCGCAGTACCGCTCGGCCATCTTCGCCACCGACGCCGCGCAGCTCAGGACCGCCCAGGCTTATGTGGCCCAGCTGGACGCGGCCAAGGTCTTCGGCAAGCCCATCGTGACCCGGCTGGAGGACAAGCCCAGCTTCTTCCCTGCCGAGAACTACCACCAGGACTTCATGACCGAGAACCCGCGCCATCCCTACATCGTCATCAACGACCTGCCCAAGGTGCAACAGCTCAAGCGCCTGTTCCCGGACAGCTACCGGGCCGAGCCGGTGCTGGTCAAGCAGGCCGCGCGGCAGATGTAGCGCCTGCGCAGCGCGGGTGCCTTCAGGCATCGGGGGCGGCTGCCGTATGAGACATTTGCGGCATGCCCTCCAGCCTGCAGACCGCACCCAACCCGCCCGCGCCCCTTCCCGCGGCCCCTGTGGCCCCTGTGGCCCCCACCCGCGCCGAAGCCCTGCGCTACTGGCTGAAGCTGGGCTGCATCAGCTTTGGCGGGCCGGCCGGGCAGATCGCCATCATGCATGAGGACCTGGTGGAGCGGCGGCGCTGGATATCCGAGGGCCGATTCCTGCATGCGCTCAACTACTGCATGCTGCTGCCCGGCCCCGAGGCGCAGCAGCTGGCCACCTACATCGGCTGGCTGCTGCACCGCACCTGGGGCGGCATCGTGGCCGGCGGCCTGTTCGTGCTGCCTTCGCTGCTGCTGCTCATCGCCCTGTCCTGGATCTATGTGGCCTTCGGCCATGTGCCGGCCATTGCCGGCATCTTCTATGGCATCAAGCCGGCCGTGACGGCGCTGGTGGTGCAGGCGGCCTGGCGCGTGGGCTCGCGCACCCTGCGCAACGGCTGGCTGTGGGGGATTGCCGCGGCGGCCTTCGTGGCCATCTTCGCGCTGAAGCTGCCTTTTCCGCTGATCGTGCTGGCGGCCGGCGCGCTGGGCTACCTGGGGGGCAGGCTGGCGCCGCGCCACTTCGCCCCTGCAGGCGGGCACGGCCACAGCGGCGGCAGCCACGGCCCGGCCGTCATCGACGATGACACGCCCGTACCGGCCCATGCACGGTTCAGTTGGCGTTTTTTCAGCCAGGTGCTGGCGGCCAGCCTGGGGCTGTGGGCCCTGGCGCTGGGCCTGCTGACCGCCGCCTTCGGCTGGCAGGGCGCGCTCACCCAGATGGGCTGGTTCTTCACCAAGGCGGCATTGCTGACCTTTGGCGGCGCCTATGCCGTGCTGCCCTACCTCTACCAGGGCGCCGTGGACCACTACCACTGGCTCACGGCCACGCAGATGATGGACGGGCTGGCCCTGGGCGAGACCACGCCGGGGCCGCTGATCATGGTGGTGTCCTTCGTGGGCTTCCTGGGCGGCTGGAGCACGCAGGTGTTCGGCCCCGATGCGCTGCTGCCTGCCGGCGCCGCCGCCGCCCTGGTCGTGACCTTCTTCACCTTTTTGCCGTCCTTTGCCTTCATCCTGCTGGGCGGCCCCTTCATCGAGTCCACCCATGGCAGGCTGGGCTTCACCGCGCCGCTGACGGGCATCACGGCCGCCGTGGTGGGCGTCATCGCCAACCTGGCCGTGTTCTTTGCCTGGCATGTGCTGTGGCCACAGGGCTGGGCGGGTCCCTTCGACTGGCCGTCCGCACTGCTGGGCCTGGCTGCGGCGGCCGCGCTGCTGCGCTGGAAGGTGGGCGTGATCCCCGTGGTGGTGGGCGCGGGGCTGGCCGGCCTGGCGATCACGCTGGCGCGCCAGGGTGGATAGGAAAGGCTGCGGCATGGTATCGACCACGGATGGGCATTTCAGCTGGCTGCGCTGCCGCAGCGCAGGCGTGGAGGCCGTGGCCGCCGACACGGCGAGGCACTTTGGGCGGCATACCCACGAGCAGTACGGGATCGGCCTGATCGAGCGTGGCGCGCAGAAGTCCGCCAGCGGACGAGGTCTCTACGAGGCCGGGGCTGGCGACCTCATCATGGTCAACCCCGGCGAGCTGCATGACGGCATGCCCCTGGGCGACGGCGGTCGCGCCTGGCGCATGCTCTACCTGGAGCCCTGGGTCGTGGCCGGGCTCATGGCGGACATGGATGGCGCGGGGCCGGCGGCCGGCTTCGAGTTCCGCCAGCCCGCCGTGCGCGACCCGCGCCTGGCCGCGTGTTTTCAGGCTCTGTACCGCAGGATGACCGGCAGCGGCGAGGCAACGGACGCCCTGGACCTGGACGAAGCCCTGCTGCAGCTGCTGGACGGCATGCTGCAGCGCCCTGCCCCGGCGCCCCGCGCACCGGCCCCCATCACCCTGGCCCGCGCCCGGATGGACGACGATCCCGGCGCGCCCCTGACCCTGGGCGCCCTGGCCCAAGAGGCGGGCCTGAGCCGCTACCAGTTCCTGCGCGCCTTTGCGCGCGCCACGGGCATGACGCCCCATGCCTATCTGCTGCAGCGGCGCCTGCACCAGGCGCGCGGGCTCATCGCCAGCGGCATGCCGCTGGCCGAGGCCGCCGCGCACAGCGGCTTTGCCGACCAGAGCCATATGACGCGCCTGTTCGTGCGCAGCTTCGGCATGGCGCCCGGCTTCTATGCCAGGGCAGCAAGCGCCTGCGCTGCGTGACGCGCTGCAATTTCCTTCAAGACCACGCAAACCGGCCTGGCGAGGATGGAGATCACATCCCCTCTCCAATCACAAGGCCCGATCTTGCCGTTCTCCTACGCACCCTCCATCCCCCGCGACTTTCCTGAACTGGCCACGCAGACCTTGCTGCTGCGCGGCCTGTCACCCGACGTGCCCGCACACGCCGTGATCGCCCCCTTCATGGCACAGGCCAGGCAGAACCTGGCCTGCACCCCGGAAAGCGAGATGCCATCCATTCAGGCCTGGCGGCGCGGCTTTGCCAGGATGGGCCTCAAGCCCACGCAATACCGCTGCGCCGCCGAGGCCCTGCTGCGCCGCCTGCGCAAGGAGGGTGATCTTCCCGGCCTGCATCCGCTGGTGGACCTGTGCAATGCGGCCTCGGTGGCCTTTGCCATTCCCGTGGCCGTCTTCGACCTGGACCGCATCAGCGGCTGCCTGCAGGTGCGCCCCGCAACCGGCAGCGAGGTCTACGAGACCTTCTCGGGCGAGATCGAATATCCCGAGCCCGGCGAAATCATCTTTGCCGACACGGCTGGCCGCGCCCACGCCCGGCGCTGGTGCAACCGCCAAAGCGGCCACTCGGCAGTGCGCGAATCCACCGTCAACGCGCTGATCGTGACCGAAGCGCTGCACGCCACCGGCAAGAGGGATACGCAGCAGTTGGTGCAAGCGTTGCAGGCGGCGGCCGGTCGGCTGTGGCCCGAGGCCGTTTCACACCCAGGCAACCCCTTGCAGGCCGCCCAGGCCTGAGGCGACCGGGGCGGTTGGCGCCCCGGCGCGAAGAGGACTATCACGCTGCGCGGACTTCCCGCAAGCAAGACCGTACGCGTATCGCACCGCCCTGCACATCGACCCACAGGTACCTTCAGAACAAGCTTCTACGCTATCAAATTGATAACAATGCGTTGCATGCTACATACAAATGAAAAGAAAAAGAAATCATTCCCATTGTCATTCTAGAATCCGCACCCGCCATGACAGGCTGCGCTGCTGGCCCCAGGGCCGGCAGCAGCGCCGACGCACCCAGAGCACGCCCCACGGCACAGGTTTCCCAGCTCTCGACCATTGACCATGCTTACCCAAAGACTCTCGCGCACGGCAGTTGCGCATGCCGCCCTGCTTGCCCTGTGCGGCGCAGCCCACGCACAGGCCCAGCCTGACAAGGTCCCCGAGGCCACGCTCGCCCCGGTCACCGTGAACGCAGGCACCGAGAAGGAAAATCCCACCGGCCCTGTGGTGGGCTTCACCGCCAAGCGCGCCATCTCGGCCACCAAGACCGACACGCCGCTGATAGAGACGCCCCAGGCCATCAGCGTGGTCACGCGCGACCAGTTCGAGGCCCAGGGCGTGCAGACGCTGCGCCAGACCACCGCCTACAGCGCCGGCGTGGTGTCCAACTATTTCGACAGCCGGGTGGACAGCTTCTCGGCACGCGGCGGCAGCGTGAGCCAGTACCAGGACGGGCTGCTGCGCACCTACGGCACCTACAACACCAGCCGGCCCGATCCCTACACGCTGGAACGCGTGGAGTTCCTGCGCGGCCCCTCTTCCGTGCTCTACGGCCAGGGCAGCGTGGGCGGCGTGCTCAACCTGACCAGCAAGCGCCCGCAGGCCGAGGCGCTGCGCGAGGTGCAGGTGCAGGTGGGCAGCTACGGGCGCAAGCAGATCGCCACCGACCTGACCGGCGCCGTCACCGAAGACGGCCAGTGGCTGTACCGCCTGGTGGCCGTGGGCCGGGAAAGCGGCACCCAGGTGGACCATGTGAACGACGACCGCCTGGTGATCGCGCCCAGCCTGACGTGGCGGCCCAGCGCCGATACCTCGCTCACGCTGCAGGCGCTCTACCAGAAGGACAAGAGCGGCTCGCTGATCGGCTTCTTCCCCTGGCAGGGCACGCGCCTGCCCAGCCCCTACGGCCAGATTCCCACCAGCACCTTCATCGGCGAGCCCGGCTGGGACTCGTTCGACACAGAGAACAAATCCTGGGGCTACCTGTTCAGCCACCGCCTGAACGCGGACTGGACCGTGCGCCAGAACCTGCGGCGCACCATCAGCGACGTGGACTACCGCTCCATCTACACCAGCTTCACCGCCATCCCCGGCCAGGGCCGCCCTGCGCGCCCGGTCTTCAACCCCGACAACCGCAGCGTCTACCGCGATGCCTCCTGGCAGGTCAACGGCGGGCGCATGCTGGTGATCGACACGCAGCTCGAAGGCCGGCTGCGCTGGGGCACGGCCGAGCACACCGTGCTGGCCGGCATGGACGCACAGCGCAACAGCACCAGCCAGTCCACCTGGCGCGGACTGACCGCGCCGTTTGACGTCTACAACCCCGTCTACGGCAATTTCACGCCGCCCACGGCCTCGCAGCTGGTGCGCCAGCCGGGCGTGTCGCAAAAGCAATTGGGCTTCTACGCCCAGGACCAGATCAAGTGGGGCCGCTGGACCGCCACCCTGGGCCTGCGCCACGACAGCGCGCAGACGGACACCGAAGGCCGTCCCGCCTCCGCCGTGGACGAGAAGGCCTGGACCAAGCGCGCAGGCGCCACCTACCAGATGGACGGTGGCTGGGCGCCCTACCTGGGCTACTCCGAGTCCTTCCAGCCGCTGGGCGGCGTGAACGTCTACGGCACGCCCTACAAGGCGCAGCGCGGCGAGCAATGGGAAGCCGGCGTGAAATGGCAGCCACCGGGCCAGGGCCTGTCGGCCTTTGCCGCCGTCTATACGCTGCGCGAGAAGAACCGCAAGACCACCGACCCCGCCAACCCGCTCAACAGCCTGCAGATCGGCGAGGTCAAGGTCAACGGCTTCGAGGCCGAGCTCACCGCCAGCCTGGCGCGCCACTGGGACGCCACCCTGGCCTATGCGTACACCGACGCCGTCATCTCGCGCAGCAATGGCGGCGACCAGGGCCAGCGCGTGACCAACGTGCCGCGCCACACGGCGTCGGCCTGGCTGACCCACCGCTTTGCCAGCGAAGGACGCGGCGGCTGGAGTCTGGGCGCGGGCGTGCGCTACACGGGTTCGCAGTGGACGGGCACCAGCCTGGTGGACACGCCTTCGGCCACCCTGCTGGACGCCATGGTGTCCTATGACGCCGGCCCATGGCGCCTGGCCTTCAACGTGGTCAACCTGACCGACAAGGTGCAGATCACGCAGTGCCTGGCACGCGGCGACTGCTTCTACGGCCAGCGGCGCACCTTTGCGGTGACGGGAACGCACCGCTTCTGAGAGCCGCCGCCGTGCGCCTCACACAGCCCAGGCATTTCACGCAGCGCAGGCAGCTCAGGCAGGCAGCTGCCTGAAGCTCCTTCTGTCCGCCGTGCTGCCAAACGATGCGCAGCCCGACAGCACGGCGGGCGACGGCGCGGTGGTCGACAGCGCCTCGCTGCACTGCCGGGGCAGCTGGCTGCGCTCGTCTTCCAGGGCCTGTGTCTGGATCATGGGGGCCATGGCCACCACGTTGCCGAAGATGGTGGCAAAGGCCACGTCGGCCGCGTCACGGCCCGTGCCAAAGCGCATGAAGCCCATGGGAATGGCCGTGCCCGATGCATCGAACAGGTACCACCTGTCGCCCAGGTAGGCTTCCACGTAGGCATGGAAATCGGGCGGGCCCAGCGCAGGGTCGGCACCGTAGTCCGTGCCGGTGGCGATGCGGGCGGGAATGTTCAGCGCGCGGCACAGGGCGATCATCAGGTGCGTGAAGTCGCGGCACACGCCCACCTGCTCCACCAGGGTATCGACGGCCGAGGTGGACGAGTTGCTGGTGGCCGAAGCGAAGGTCACCAGCTCCTGCACCCACTGCTGTATGGCCAGCACGCGCGAATAGCCGGGCGCCAGGTGGCCGAAATTGCGGAAGGCCAGCTGCATCAGCCGGTCGGACTGGCAATAGCGGCTGGGGTAGATGTAGGGCAGGACCTCCAGCGGGATGCAGCGCACCGGAACCTCGCCCAGCGCCGCAGGATCCTCGCGGTGGTGCGCGATGCAGACGGTGGCCGTGTAGGTCAGGTGCAGGGGGCCGGGGTTGGCATGCAGGCGCATGAAGCGCGTGGAGGTGGCGGGCTCGGTGGCAATGTCGGGCTCCACCGGCTGGCTGAGCACCAGCCGCTCGTTCTCCACCGTCTGGTGCGAGGTGTGGGCCGCATGGATGTTGAACACGAAGTCGGCCCCGGCCGGATCGCGGATGTCATAGGCAAGATCCACCTGGATCTGCAGCCTGATTCCTGGTTGGGCCATTGTTTTTCCCTGGTTGGTCTGTCGGATCGGCATCCATGGTGGGATCAAGAGTCTCCGCCGGCCGTAGGCCCCTGCTGAAAAGCCTGTAGTGCTTGGCATGGACAGCGCGTGCGCCCGCCCGGCGGCCCGCAGGGGATGCAAACTCGGCTAACATCGGCGCCGCCCCGCATGGCGCAATGCCTGTGGCGGAGGCATCCACCAGCCAGGAACAGCCAAGGAGACCGCTAGATGGCGGAGATCATCGAGATATCGCGGGCGGCGCTGCACGAGCAGGTGGCGGACCGTTTGCGGTCCATGCTCATCGAGGGGCGCATCGCCCCGGGCGCCAAGCTCAACGAGCGCGAGCTGTGCGAGCAGCTCGGCGTCTCGCGCACGCCGCTGCGCGAGGCCATCAAGCTGCTGGCCGCCGAAGGCCTGGCCGACCTGCTGCCCAACCGCGGCGCCATCGCCGTCAAGCTGAGCGAGGCCGATGTCATGCACGCCTTCGAGGTGCTGGCCGGCATCGAGGGCCTGTCGGGCGAACTGGCCGCCCAGCGCATCACCGACCAGGAATTCGCCGAGATCCGCGCCCTGCACTACGAGATGATGGCCAGCGTGGCGCGCGCCGACGTGTCTGCCTACTACCGGCTCAACGCCGCCATCCACGCGGCCCTGAACAGCGCCGCCAAGAACCCCGTGCTGACGGAAACCTTCCAGCGCATCAACAACCGCGTGCAGTCGCTGCGCTTTCGCACCAACCTGGACACGGCCAAGTGGAAGCAGGCCGTCAAGGAGCACGAAGCCATGATCGAGGCCCTGGGCGCACGCGACGCCACGGCCCTGCGCGAGCTGCTGGTCACCCACCTGCACCACAAGCGCGATGCCGTGCTGGCCATGCTGCGCGCCGAGGCCCTGCAGCCGCGCAAGTCGCGCTGAAGCCCAGGGCCGCTAACGCTGCGGCGCGGCCCCCAGCGCCGCAATCCCCGCCCGCGCCACCTCCGCATCCTCGGCCGGCTTCACCCCGCTGACGCCCACGGCGCCCAGGCAGTGGCCCTCCCTGGCGATGGGCACGCCGCCTTCCAGCAGGCCCTGCAGCGCGGGCACGCTCAGGTAGGCGGTACGGCCGCCATTGATCATTTCCTCATAGAGCCGGCTTTCCTTGCGGCCCAGTGCTGCGGCGTGGGCCTTGGCCGGCGCGATGTGGGCCGAGGCCGGTGCCGCGCCGTCCAGGCGCTGCAGCCACAGCAGGTGGCCGCCGTCATCGGCGATGGCGATGCTGACGGCCCAGCCGTGCGCCGTGGCATGCGCCTCGGCGGCCTGGGCGATGGCCTTGATGTCCTGGAGGTCCAGGCAGGGCTTGTGCTTCATGGGAGTACCTTGGTCTTGTGCGGGATGGAGGATGGCGGTCAGCGGGCGGTCAGCGGGCAGTCAGCGGGCATCCAGCAGGCTTTCCAGCAGCCGCGCCACATGCACGGCTTCGCGCGCCGCGCCGTCGGCGATCTGGTGGCGGCAGCTGGTGCCGTCGGCCACGACGATGGCCTCGGGGCGCTGGCGTATGGCCGGCAGCAGGGCCGCCTCGGCCATGTCCATGGAGACCTGGTGGTGGCTGGCCTCGTAGCCGAAGCTGCCGGCCATGCCGCAGCAGGAGCTTTCGATGAGCTCGGGCTGGGCGCCGGGAATCAGCCGCAGCACGTCGAGGATGGGGCTGACGGCGCCAAAGGCCTTCTGGTGGCAATGGCCGTGCACGAGGATGGGCGCCTCGGCGGCGCGCAGCGGCAGCGCAAAGCGGCCGGCCTTGACTTCACGGGCAATGAATTCCTCGAACAGCAGGGCCTGGGCGGCAACGGCCTGTGCAGGCTCGCCAAGGCCCATGACCAGGGCTTCGTCGCGCAGGGTCAGCAGGCAGGAGGGCTCCAGGCCGACGATGGGGATGCCGGCGCGGGCCAGGGGCGCCAGGGCATTGATCAGCGCACCGGCGCTGGCCTTGGCCTGCTCGACCATGCCGGTGGCCAGGTAGGTGCGGCCGCAGCAGTGGTGGCCGCCGCCCTCTTTGGCGGACTTGCTGGCGGTGTGCAGCGCATAGCCGGCCGCCTGCAGCACGCGCGCGGCGGCCAGGGCGTTTTCGCTCTCGAAGGTGCCGTTGAAGGTGTCCACGAAGAGCACGGCCACGCGCTCGCCGGCCGCCGCGCGGGCCAGGGCCTGGTCGCGGTCAAGAAAGGTATGTGCTTCGGGCGCGCGCCAGAAGGTGTCGCTGCGCCAGGCCGGCAGCGAGCGCCTGGCGGACAGGCCCAGCAGTTTTTCGCCCAGTTGGCGCAGCACGGGCAGGCGGTTGCGCAGGTTCAGCAGCCAGGGCATGCGGCTGGCCGTGGCGGCGTAGCGCGGCAGATGGGCGACCAGCCGGTCCTTGAGCGTGTGGCCATGGCGGGCCTTGTAGTGGGCCAGGAATTCCACCTTCATGCGGGCCATGTCCACGCCCGTGGGGCAGTCGCGCCTGCAGCCCTTGCAGCCCACGCACAGGTCCATGGTGTCGTGCATGGCCTCGCTGGTGAAGGCGTCCGGCCCCAGCTGGCCCGAGATGGCCAGGCGCAGGGTGTTGGCCCGGCCGCGCGTCAGGTGCTGCTCGTCGCGCGTGACGCGGTAGCTGGGGCACATGGTGCCGGCGTCGAACTTGCGGCAGTGGCCGTTGTTGTTGCACATCTCCACGGCCTTGGCAAAGCCGCCGGTGACGTCGCCGCCCGTGCCGGGCGCCGTGGTGACTTCGGTGACCGGGTCGGCCTGCACGTTCCAGGCGGACCAGTCGAGCACGGGCGTGATGGGAATGCGCCGGTAGGGCCGGGGCGCATCGGCGGGCGCAAAGCGGAACAGCCGGCCATCGTCCATCTTCGGCGTATCGATGATCTTGCCGGGGTTGAAGAGGCTGTCCGGGTCGAAGTGCTGCTTGATGGCGCGCAGGGCCTCGGTGATGGCGGGCCCGAACTGCCAGGCAATCCACTCGCCGCGGCACAGCCCGTCGCCGTGCTCGCCGCTGAAGGCGCCCTTGTATTTGCGCACCAGTTCGGCCGCTTCCTCGGCAATGGCGCGCATGCGCGCCGCGCCGTCGGTGCGCATGTCCAGGATGGGCCGCACATGCAGCGTGCCCACGGAGGCATGGGCGTACCAGGTGCCCCGGCTGCCATGGCGCGCGAACACTTCGGTGAGCGCGTCGGTGTACTCGGCCAGGTGCTGCAGCGGCACGGCGCAGTCCTCGATGAAGCTCACGGGCTTGCCGTCGCCCTTGAGGCTCATCATGATGTTCAGCCCCGCCTTGCGCACTTCCCAGAGGTTTTTCTGGGCCGCTTCCTCGGGCATTTCCACCACGCTGCCGGGCAGGCCCAGCTCGCCCATGAGTTCCACCAGCTGGCGCAGCCGCGCCAGCAGCGCGGCGCGGTCGTCGCCGGCGAATTCCACCAGCAAGATGGCAGCCGGGCGGCCGATGAGCGCGGTCTCTATGGTGGGCTTGAAGGCCGGGTTGGCCAGGCCCAGCTCGATCATGGTGCGGTCCACCAGCTCCACGGCCGTGGGTCCCAGCTTCACGATGTGCTGGGCCGAGTCCATGGCCGCGTGGAAGGTGGGAAAGTTCACCACGCCCAGCACCTTGGCGCGCGGCAGCGCGCTGAGCTGCAGGGTGAGCGAGCGCGTGTAGGCCAGCGTGCCCTCGGCGCCTATCAGCAGATGGGCCAGGTTGACGCTGCCGTCGGCCGTGTAGGGCCGCTCGCTCTGGTTGTCGAAGATGTCGAGGTTGTAGCCCGCCACGCGGCGCATGACCTTGGGCCAGTGGGCATGAATGTCCTCGCGGTGCTGTTGCGCCAGCCCGTGCACGAACTGCGCAATGCGCGCTGTGCGGCCCGTGGCCTGGGCGACGGGGCCGAAGTCCAGCAGCTCGCCATCGGCCATCCAGGCGCGGGCGCCGCGCACGTTGTGCACCATGTTGCCGTAGGCAATGGAGCGCGATCCGCAGGAGTTGTTGCCCGCCATGCCGCCCAGCGTGGCCTGGGCGCTGGTCGATACGTCCACCGGATACCACAGGCCGAGCTTCTTGAGCCGGGCGTTGAGGTGGTCCAGCACCAGGCCGGGCTCGACCTCGGCCGTGCCTGCATCGGGGTCCACCGAGAGGATGTTGCGCAAATGCTTGCTGTTGTCGATCACCAGGGCCGCGCCCGTGGTCTGGCCGCACTGGCTGGTGCCGCCGCCGCGCGGCAGCACGGGCACCTTCAGCTCGCGGGCGATCTGCAGGGCCGTGGCGATGTCTTCTTCGCAGGTGGGCACGAAGACGCCCACCGGCATGATCTGGTAGATGGAGGCATCGGTGGCATAGCGCCCGCGCGAGGCGGCGTCGAACAGGACCTGGCCGCGCGTGTCCGAGCGCAGGCGGCGCGCCAGCATCTGGCTGACATCGTCGGGCGGCAGCACGGTGCCGGGAGCGGGCACGGTGTCGTCGGGGGAAGCGGCAAGGCGGTGCGTGGATTCCATCAGCATGGCGGCTCTCATTCGTTCATGGTTCGTGGGTAGATCTGGCCTGCCTTGAGCAGGGCGATGACGGTGTCGCGCTTGTGCTCCAGGTGGGCGACAAGCACCTGGCGCAGCGCGGCGGCATCGCGCGCCTGCAGCGCCTCCAGCATGCGTTCGTGCTCCTGGACGGCGCGCTTCCACTTGGCCGCGTCCTGGTTGGTGCGAAAGCGCAGCGACTGCACGCGGGCGTTGATGCGGCCATAGGTCTCGGCCAGCACGGGGTTGGCGGCGGCGCGGTTGATGGCCGAGTGGATCAGCGCATTGAGCCGGTAGTAGCCGGACAGGTCCTGGCGCGCATGGCTGGCCAGCATCTCGAAGTGCAGGGCCCGCACCTCGGCCAGTTGCTGCTCGCTGATGCGCTGCGCGGCCAGCTCGCCCGACATGCCCTCCAGCCCCGCCAGCACCTCGAAGGTCTGCAGCACATCGGCCTCGCCCAGGCGCACGGCCACGGCGCCGCGGTTGGGCACCAGGTCCACCAGCCCTTCGGAGGCCAGCAGCTTGATGGCCTCGCGCAGCGGCGTGCGCGAGACGCGCAGCTGCTCGCACAGCGCGCGCTCGTTGAGCTTGGCGCCGGGCGGTATGCGCCCCTCCACCAGCCAGGTGCGCAGCCGCGCCGCCACCTGGTCATGCAGGGCAAGCCGCGAAATCTCGATGATCTCCGCCATGGATTCTCCTGGTCGAATGAATTTTGCATTCATTTTTACGCAAGCATTTCTTAAGGCATTCATAGTTATCACCAAGGCATTTATTAATTTTGAATGCAAAAATTCGCAAACACCCTCCCCCACAGACCGACCTGGCATTTCCTTGAAAGGGACGCACCATGCTCACGCTCGACAACCATCCCACGGGCCGCCACTTCCTCCAGATCCCCGGCCCCAGCCCGGTTCCCGACCGCATCCTGCGGGCCATGAGCCTGCCCACCATCGACCACCGGGGGCCGGAGTTCGGCCAGCTCGGCCTGAAGGTGCTGGCCGGCATCCAGCAGGTCTTCAAGACCCGGCATCCGGTGGTGATCTATCCGGCTTCCGGCACGGGCGCCTGGGAGGCGGCCCTGATCAACACGCTCAGCCCTGGCGACCATGTGCTGATGTTCGAGACCGGCCACTTCGCCTCGCTGTGGCAGAAGATGGCCACGCGCCTGGGCCTGTCCACCGAGTTCCTGTCCTATGGCGGCTCCGACGAGCACCTGCCCCAGGCGCCGGGCTGGCGCCATGGCGTGCAGGCCGGCCTGATCGAGGCGCGGCTGCGCAAGGACACGGAGCGCCGGATCCGCGCCGTGTGCGTGGTGCACAACGAGACCTCCACGGGCGTGACCTCGGACATCGCCGCCGTGCGCCGGGCCATCGACGCGGCGGGCCACCCGGCCCTGCTGCTGGTGGACACCATCTCGGGCCTGGCCAGCGCCGACTACCGCCATGACGAATGGGGCGTGGATGTGACCATCAGCGGCTCGCAAAAGGGCCTGATGCTGCCGCCCGGCATCAGCTTCAACGCGCTGTCGCCACGCGCGCTGGAGGCCGCCAAAAGCGCGAAGCTGCCCAAGTCGTTCTGGGCCTGGGACGAGATCGTGGAGATGAACCAGACCGGCTACTGGCCCTACACGCCCAACACCAACCTGCTGTACGCCCTGTCCGAATCGCTGGACATGCTGCTGGCCGAAGGGCTGGATACGGTGTTTGCGCGCCACCAGCGCTGGGCGGCCGGCGTGCGTGCCGCCGTGCAGGCCTGGGGCCTGCCCATCCAGTGCGCCGATCCGCAGGTCTACTCGCCCGTGCTCACCGGCGTGATCACGCCCGAAGGCGTGGATGCCGATGCCCTGCGCCGCCTGATCCACACGCGCTTCGACCTGTCGCTGGGCGCGGGCCTGGGCAAGCTCAAGGGCCGCATGTTCCGCATGGGCCACCTGGGCGACAGCAACGACCTGACGCTGCTGGCCATGGTGGCGGGCGTGGAGATGGGCCTGAAGCTGTCCGGCATCCGTCTGGCCGGCAGCGGCGTGCAGGCGGCCATGGATTACTTCGCGGCCCACGCCGCAGCCGGGGCGCTGCGCAAGGCCGCCTGAACCCATCGGCCGCGCGCCGAAAACCCTTGGCAGAGCCGGAGCACATGGCTCGCCCCCTTGATCGTGGATTGCACCAATACCAGGAAATAACAGGAGACAAGAGACATGACATCGCCCCGCAACCGCCTGGCGGCAACTGCCGTCGCCACCCTCGCCGCCACCGCCGCCATCACCCTCGCCGCCCCTGCCGCCTGGGCGCAATGGAAGCCCGCCAAGTCCGTCGAACTCGTCGTGCCGTTCTCGGCCGGTGGCGCCTCGGACCAGATGGCGCGCGTGATCCAGGCCATCGTCACCAAGCACAAGCTGATCGAGCAGCCCGTGGTCATCCTCAACAAGGCCGGTGCCTCCGGCGCCGAGGGCATTCTGGATGTCAAGGCCTCGGCGCGCGACCCGCACAAGCTGCTGGTGGCCTCCACGGCCATCTTCACCCTGCCCATGGCCACGGCCCTGCCCTTCCAGTGGCGCGACCTGAATCCCGTGGCCATGATTGCCCAGGACCAGTTCGTGCTCTGGGTCAATGCCGAGACCGGCTACCAGACGCCCGCCGACTACCTGGCCGCCGCGCGGCAGGCCGGCGGCAAGTTCAAGATGGGCGGCACCAGTTCCAAGCGCGAGGACCAGATCATCACCGCCAACATGGAACAGGCCGCCGGCGTGAAGTTCACCTACATCCCCTACAAGGGCGGCGGCGAGGCCAGCACCCAGCTGGTGGGCAAGCACATCGACTCCAACGTCAACAACCCCAGCGAGTCCATGGCGCAGTGGCGCGCGGGCCAGGTGCGGGCGCTGTGCGTGTTCGACACGCAGCGCATCGAGTACACGGCCAAGGTCACGGGCAGCCAGGCGCTGTCGGACATCCCCACCTGCAGGGAGCAGGGCCTGGATGTGCAGTACACCATGCTGCGCGGCTTCTTCCTGCCGCCCGGCACCACGCCCGAGCAGGCGCAGTTCTATGCGGGCGTGATGCACAAGGTGGTGGCCACGCCCGAGTGGAAGGAGTACCTGGAGAAAAACGCGCTCAAGCCCGAGTACATGACGGGGCAGGCCTTCGTGGACTTCCTGGCCAAGGACGAGACGCGCCACCTCGACATCATGAAGAAGGCCGGTTTCCTGTCGGCCAGCGTGGCCGCCGCCGCAGCCAAGTGAGGAGCCGCGCCATGGACACCGCCATCCACCTTGCCCCGCCCTCCTCCAATGCAGCGGCAGCGGCAGCAGCAGCCCCGGCCCAGCCCTCCAGCGCGGCCACCGAATCCATCCCCGCCACCGAAGCCCAGGCCCCCGGCCTGTCCCGCCGCCATGTGGAGTACGGCGTGGCCGCCGTGCTGCTGGCGCTGGCCGTGCTCGTGGTCTGGGACAACCAGCGCATTGGCGCAGGCTGGAGCGACACCGGCCCGCAGGCCGGCTACTTCCCGCTGCGCGTGGGCGCCGTGCTGGGCATCTGCGCCATCGCCGTCTTCGTGCAGGCGCTGCGCAGCCGCAGCCAGGAGCAGTTCGCCAGCTGGCTGCAGCTCAGGCGCGTGGCCCAGGTGCTGCTGCCGCTGACGGCCTACATCGCCGTGATCGCGCCGCTGGGCATCTACGCGGCCTCGGTGCTGTTCATCACGGGCTTCATGGTGTTTGCGGGCCGCTATCCCTGGTGGAAGGCCGTGGCGCTGTCGGGCTTCACCAGCGTGCTGCTGTTCTACGTCTTCGAGATCCAGTTCAAGGTGCCCCTGCCCAAGGGTCCGCTTGAAGCCTGGCTCGGCTATTGACCCCTGTCGCCGCCACGGAGCAACACCATGGACGAACTCCAATACCTTGCGCACGGCTTCGCGGCCGTCACCACCTGGCAGAACACGGGGCTGATGCTCACGGGCATCCTGCTGGGCATCGTGGTCGGCGTGCTGCCGGGCCTGGGTGGCCCCAACGGCGTGGCCATCCTGCTGCCGCTGACCTTCGGCATGTCGCCCACCTCGGCCATCATCCTGCTGTCTTGCATCTACTGGGGGGCGCTGTTCGGCGGCGCCATCACCTCGGTGCTGTTCAACATCCCGGGCGAGGCCTGGTCGGTGGCCACCACCTTCGACGGCTATCCCATGGCCCAGCAGGGGCACGCGGGAGCGGCGCTGACCACGGCCTTCACGGGCTCGTTCATCGGCGCCATCTCGGGCGTGATGCTGATCACCTTCCTGGCGCCGGTCGTGGCCTCGTTCGCGCTGCAGTTCGGGCCGCCGGAGTTCTTTGCGGTCTTCTTCCTGACGTTCTGCTCCTTCATCGGCATGGGCAAGGAGCCCAAGGCCAAGATCGTGGCCGCCATGGCCGTGGGCCTGCTGCTGGCGGCCGTGGGCATGGACACCATCTCGGGCGACCTGCGCATGACCTTCGGCTCCACGGAGCTGCTGCGCGGCTTTGATTTCCTGGTGGTGGTGATCGGCCTGTTCGGCATCAGCGAGATCCTGATGACCATCGAGGAAGGTCTCGCCTTCAAGGGCAAGAAGGCCTCCATCGACCTCAAGGTGGTGTTCAGGACCTGGGCCCGGCTGCCGCGCTACTGGCTGACCATGCTGCGCTCGGCCCTGGTGGGCTGCTGGATGGGCGTGACGCCGGGCGGCGCCGTGGCGGCCAGCTTCATGGGCTACGGGCTGGCCAAGAAGTTCTCGCGCGACCCCGACAGCTTCGGCAAGGGCAACCCCGAAGGCGTGCTCGCCCCCGAGACCGCCGCCCACGCGGCCGGCACCTCGGCCCTGCTGCCCATGCTGGCCCTGGGCATTCCGGGTTCGGCCACGGCGGCCGTGCTGCTGGGCGGGCTGATGATCTGGGGCCTGCAGCCCGGCCCGCTGCTGTTCACCGAGCAAAAGGACTTCGTCTGGGGCCTGATCGCCAGCATGTACCTGGGCAACATCGCCGGCCT
Organism: Delftia sp. PX-1; assembly: GCF_055797465.1. Lineage (NCBI taxonomy): Bacteria > Pseudomonadati > Pseudomonadota > Betaproteobacteria > Burkholderiales > Comamonadaceae > Delftia > Delftia sp. PX-1. The sequence continues at coordinate 3,152,968 of NZ_CP184763.1, read as the reverse complement.
GGTCATCGTTATGGCCACCGTGCCGCTGTTCGCCGCCATCCTGCGCGTGCCGTTTTCCATCGTCGCGCCCATGATCCTCATGGTCTGCGCCATCGGCGCCTTCACCGTGCACGGCAATGCCACGGACATCTGGCTCATGCTGGTCTTCGGCGTGGTCGGCTACGTGTTCAAGAAGCTCGACTATCCGCTGGCGCCCATGGTGCTGGCCATCGTGCTGGGCGACCGCATGGAAGACGCATTCCGCCAGAGCATGCTCTCCAGCCAGGGCGAGCTGGGCATCTTCTGGCACAACGACCTGTCCGGCACCATCACCACGCTGGCCCTGCTGATGCTGGTGTGGCCGCTGCTGGGCAAGTTGCGGGCGATGGCGTTCGGGGCGAGGGCAAGGGCTGTGGCGGCCTGAGCCCTAATCCCTGTACCGCTTCTTGCGAAACGCCAGCCAGGCGGCGATGACGGTGAAGGCGACGACGATGGACACCACGATCCAGAAGCCGTGCTCGTGCTCGGCCAGCGGTATGCCGCCCACGTTCATGCCGAACAGGCCGGCCAGGATGTTGATGGGCAGGGCCAGCACGGTGACCACGGTCAGCACGAAGAGGCTGTTGCTGTTGTCCTCGTTCACGGCGGCGGCCACCTCTTCCTGCAGCAGCTTGATGCGGTCCTGCAGGGTCTGCATGTCGCGCAGCATGAGCGAGAACTCCTCGCTCGCTGCGGCCAGGCCGCGCCGGTCTTCCTCGCCCATCCAGCCGGGGGGCTGCTGCAGCAGGCGGAACAGCGCGGCGGGCTCGGGCGCCAGCAGGCGCTGAAGGCGCACCAGCAGGCGGCGCAGCCGGCCCAGGTGGGCGCGCGGATGGTGGTAGCGCTGGGCCAGGATGGCGTCCTCGATATCGTCCACGCGCGCCGTGGTCTCGCGCACCACCTTGACCAGCACATCGGCCTGGGTGCGCATCAGGTGCTCCAGCAGCTCGGCCGTGCTGGCGGGGCTGTCGCCGCGGCGCACGGCGTCGCGCAGGGCATCGACAGAGCGCAGCGGCTGGGTGCGCGCGGTGATGACCAGGCGCTCGTCCAGGCAGATCCACAGCGTGGCGATGTCGGCCGAATCGAAGTTGAACTCGAAGTTCACATCGTTGAGCACGGCGACCAGGCTGTCGTCGGCGCGCTCGATGCGCGTGGAGGTCAGGCCCTCGCGCAGGGCGGCATAGAACACGTCGGGCAGGCCCGCATGGCGCTGCAGCCAGCGCAGGGACTGGGTGTGGGTCAGGTTGAAGTGCAGCCACAGGAAATCGCGCCGGCCCGCATCGGACCGGGCTGCGGCATCGGCCAGCCACTGCGCGGCGGATGGCGCCGTCACGGCCTGCACGCACTGCCGTGTGTCACTGAAGAAGCGCCAGCCGCAGATCAGGCCTGCGTCTTCGTGGGCCTGTGCCAGGGGGGAGGCTGCATCGGTCATGGGGAGGAGGAAGCACCTGCGGAAGTGGCCCGCGCGGGCCGGGCAAGTGCGGGATTCTTGGCTGCGTCCATGACAGGGATGTGACAGCCGTCATCAGGGTGTCATGCACAGGCCCTTGCGTCCCCTCTCCGCCCCCTCACTGCCCTTTCTCCGCCTCCTCCCCTTGCCGCGACCCTGCATCAGCACATCACGACGTTCTCCAGCGAGAACGAGAAGGGGCGGGAATTCGCCCCCGAGCCGCCGCCGCGCATCACGATGTCGGCACGGGAGATGCCCAGCAGGGAGATTTCGGTGTTCATCTGGGAGACGATGGCCGAGTTCATGATCTGGCCCTGCTGGATGTGCGAGGCCACGCCGATCCAGATGCTGGGCTTGAATTCGAAGACGGCCTTTTGCCGGGGGGCAATCGCGGTCTTGACGGCCAGCAGCCTGCCGTCCTTGTAGCAGCTGGCGTTGATGGCGCCTTGGGGCAGCGCGTTGAGCACCTGCACTTCCTTGGAGCTGGCGCCGTAGCCTGCGGGCGCCAGGCGATCGCCGGCGGTGGACGGTGCCATCTGGAACTGCTGGCCGTACTGCGCCTCCAGCTGCGGCGTGCAGTTGCCATGGCTGTCGCTGGCGCCGACCTGCAGGCCCAGCGGAAAGGTGAACGGATGGTTGTCGCCCTGTCCGCAGTACTTGATGACGCGCCAGGCCACGGCAGGCGCATCGAGGTCGCTGGCGACGTTCTTCTGGAAGATGACGATCTGCGGGTGGTTCGCGTCGTTCGATTGGTTGAAGAAATTGAGTTGAACGCCCATGCATTCCTCCTGGTGGAACGAAAAGCGCTGCGGCATCCCCGGGCACTGCCTGCTGTCCCGCCACGCTTGCTGCGGGAGTCACTGTAGGGAACAACGGCCTTGCGGAGAATTACGCCCGATTACATCCCTGGGCTCACCCAGGCACGGCCCAGACCCGGTCCGCGCCCACGGCAAAGAGCTGGCGGCCTGGCTCGGGCGGCAGGCTGGCCATGCCGGTGAACAGGCCGAAGGCGGGCAGCAGGGTAAAGCCCGCGTGCACGGCAAAGCACGGCAGACGCAGGTTGTCGCGGCCGGTGCCGCGCAGCACGATGGCGGGATGGACATGGCCGGCCAGCACATGCCAGGGCCGGGCCTGCTGCGCCTGCAGGTCCTGGGTTGGCGGCGGGGGGTGATGGCAGGCGGCGAACGGCCCCAGGTGCCAGGGCTCGTCCACGATGGCAAAGCCCAGCGCGGGCGGCGGATCGCCTGCGTGGCTGTCATGGTTGCCGCGCACCAGCACCAGTTCCACGGCCGCATGGCGGCTGCGCCAGCGGGCCAGTGCAGCCAGTACGGCAGGATTGCGTGCCTCGGCCGCGTGCAGGAAGTCGCCCAGCACCACGAGCCGCCGCACGGGCAGGCCCAGAAGAAGGGCCGATAGCCGCTCCAGGTTGCCCTGCGTGGTGCCCGCCGGCACGGGAATGCCGCGCGCGCGGAAGGTGGCGGCCTTGCCCAGGTGCAGGTCGGCGATGAACAGCGTGCCCTGGGCGGGCCACCACAGCGCATGCTGGGCCAGCAGGTGCACGGGCTCGCCGGCCAGGAACATGCCCAGGCTGCCGGCCAGGGCGTCGGGGGAAACAGGACTTGGCAACGGTGCGTGGCCTTTCATCAGCGGTGCAATGGTTCTACAGCAGCGGCAAGGGCCGCGAGGGCTTGCGCACGCGGCGCGGGCGGCGGCTGGCGGCATCGGCCTCGGGGCCGTCGGTGGCCTGCAGCGAGAAATCCAGCGTGCGGCGCACGGCGGCCGTGTCCTCGTCCACGGCGGAGGGCTGGTCTGCCTTGGGCTTTTTCCGTGGACGCAGCGGCGGATCGGGCGGGATCAGGTCCTGCGTGCGCGGCTCGCTGGCTGCACCGCCGGCGTCTGCCGCCTCGTGCAGCTGGGCCAGCATGCGCGCGATGCGGTCGGCCAGGTGCTCGTTGGTGAGCTTTTCGCGAAAGCGCTCCACCATGAGCGGGAAGGCAAACGGGCTGGGACGGCGCAGCGCGCTCACCACCAGCGTCTGCGCCTGCATGCGGCGCAACGCGGCCAGCAGCTGGGCGACATCGAGTTCCTGGCTCAGCACTTCCTCGTCGGCCTGGCGCAGCAGCAGGTTGCTGTCGTCGTACTTGCGAAACACCTCGAAGAACAGCTGTGACGAGGCCTGCAGCTGGCGCGCACTGCGGCGCTCGCCCGGGTGGCTCTGGAAGATCAGGCCCGAGACGCGGGCGATCTCGCGGAAGCGCCGCCGCGCCATCTCGGTGGCGTTGAGGCTGGCCAGCACTTCGTGCAGCAGGGCATGGCGGGCGTGATGGGCGTCCTCACCCGCCAGGTGGGCATCGTCGGCGGCCTGGTCCCAGTGGCGGTCCGCATTGGCGGTGTTGCGCGTGGCGACCGCCTGGCTGGCGGACACGCGCCCGGGCACTGCCACGGCCTGGGCAGGCTCGGCGCGCAGCAGTTCGGGCAGCATGGCGGCCCAGTCACGCTCGGTGGCGCTCAGCAGCTCCAGCCCGTAATCGTTGACGGCGATGGAGAAGGTGCCCGTCTCGCCCTGGGCGGCGCGCCAGGCCAGCAGGCTGGCCAGCCCCGTATGGGCATGGCGGCCCGCAAACGGGTAGAGGAAGAGATGCCAGCCTTCGCGCGTGCGCAGGGTTTCGGCCAGCAGCGTGCCGGGCGTGGGCAGGGCCGACCAGCGCTGCTGCACCTCCAGCAGGGGGCGCACGCAGCGCAGCTCGGGCGAGTGGTAGTCGCCCGCTGCCGCCAGCGCCAACTGCTGCACCACGAAGTCGGCCAGCACGGTGGACAGCGGCATGCGCGCGCCGGCCCAGCGCGGCACGGTGGGCCGCGTTCTGGCGGCGCGGCGCACGTAGGCGGTCATGTCCTCGATGCGCACCAGCTCCAGCACCTGGCCCGCGAAGACAAAGGCATCGCCGGGCGACAGGCGCGACAGGAAGCTCTCCTCCATGCTGCCCAGCCGCGCGCCGTGCAGGATCTGCACGCTCATGCTGGCGTCGCTGACGATGGTGCCGATGTTGGCGCGGTGCCTGCGCGCCAGCCGCGCGTCGGGCATGCGCCAGATGCCCTGTTCATCGGGCCGCACGCGCTGGTAGTCGGGATAGGCGGCCAGCGAGGGGCCGCCGCGGTGCACGAAGTCCAGGCACCACTGCCAGACCGCAGGCGCCAGCCCGGCATAGGCGACGGTGCGGCGCACTTCGGCATACAGCTCATCGGGCACGAAGCCGCCGCCCAGGGCCACGGTGGCCAGGTGCTGCACCAGCACGTCGGCGGGCTGGCGGGGGCTGGCGCGCATTTCCACCTGCTGCGCGCGCACGGCAGCGCGGGCGGCGGCCGCTTCCACCAGCTCCAGGCTGTGCGTGGGCACCAGGGTGATGCGCGAGGGCCGGCCCGGCGCATGGCCCGAGCGGCCCGCGCGCTGCAGCAGCCGCGCGATGCCCTTGGCCGAGCCGATCTGCAGCACGCGCTCCACGGGCAGGAAGTCCACGCCCAGGTCCAGGCTGCTGGTGCAGACCACGGCCTTGAGCGTGCCGGCCTTGAGCCCGGCCTCCACCCATTCGCGCACACCCCGGTCCAGAGAGCCATGGTGGATGGCCAGCAGGCCGGCCCAGTCGGGCCGGGCCTCCAGCAGCGCCTTGTACCAAAGCTCGGCCTGCGAGCGCACATTCACAAAGACCAGGGTGGAGCCGGCCGTGGCCTCCAGTTCGCGCACCACGGCCGGCAGCATGGCCAGGCCCAGGTGGCCGGCCCAGGAAAAGCGCTCGGGCCGGTCGGGCAGCAGGGTGTCCACCACCAGGCGCTTGTCCACCTGGCCCTGGACCAGTACGCCGGGCCGCGGCTGGCCATGCTCGTCCAGGCCCAGCAGGGTCTGCATGGCCTCGTCCAGATTGCCCAGCGTGGCCGACATGCCCCAGACGCACAGCTGCGGGCTCCAGCCGCGCAACCGTGCCAGGGCCAGCTGCAGTTGCACGCCGCGCTTGTTGCCCAGCAGCTCATGCCATTCATCGGCCACCACCAGGCGCACGGAGCCCAGCAGCTCGCGCGCATCGGCGCGCGCCAGCAGCAGGGACAGGCTCTCGGGCGTGGTGACCAGCACGGTGGGCAGCTGGCGCGACTGCGCGCTGCGCTCGGCGCTTCCCGTATCGCCCGTGCGTGCGCCCACGGTCCAGCGCGCCAGCGCGGGATGGCCCTGGGCCAGCGCCTGCAGGGGCGTCTGCAGCGCCTTGAGCGTGTCGGCCGCCAGGGCGCGCATGGGCGTGATCCACAGCACGGTGAGCGGTGCGGAGGCCGGTTTTCGTTTTCCGGTGTGCGCCGGCATCGGGGTTTGCGGCGGGCCCGCAAGGGCCTGCAGCGCGCCCAGCCAGACCGCATAGGTCTTGCCCGCGCCCGTGGTGGCATGCAGCAGGCCGCTGTGGCCCTGGGCCAGCGCCTTCCACACGGCGCGCTGGAAGGCAAAGGGCTTCCAGCCCCGTGCGGCAAGCCAGGCGGTGGCGAGGGGATGGGGGGAACGGGTGGCCATGGCGCGGTGCGTCAAGGGTGGGTCACGGGTCGGAGTGCGGCAGCAGGGCCGCCAGCGTATCGATGGAGTCGGCCTCCTGCACAGGCTTGTCCTCGCGCCAACGCAGCATGCGCGGAAAGCGCACGGCGATGCCGCTCTTGTGGCGCGCGCTGCGTGCAATGCCCTCGAAGCCCAGCTCGAACACCAGGGTGGGCCGCACGCTGCGCACGGGACCGAAGCTCTCCACCGTGGTCTTGCGGATGATGGCGTCCACGCGCGCCATTTCGGCATCGGTCAGGCCCGAGTAGGCCTTGGCGAAGGGCACGAGGGCGCGGCCCTCGGTGCCGGGCGGCGCGTTCCAGACGGCAAAGGTGTAGTCGCTGTAGAGGCTGGCGCGACGGCCGTGGCCGCGCTGTGCGTAGATGAGCACGGCGTCCACGCTCAGCGGATCGATCTTCCACTTCCACCACACGCCGCCGTCCTTGGTGCGGCCCACGCCGTAGGCGGCGTCGCGGGCCTTGAGCATCATGCCCTCCACACCCAGGGAGCGGGCCTGCTCGCGCAGTTCGGCCAGGGCGGCCCAGCTGTCGCCTTGCAGCACGGGGCTGGCCAGCAGTGCCGGATGCGCCACGGCGGCCACCATCTGCTCCAGCCTTGCGCGCCGTTCGTGCTGGGGCAAGGCGCGCAGGTCCTGGCCGCCCTCCTCCAGCAGGTCATAGGCCAGCAGCACCACGGGCAGCTCGCGCAGCAGCTTGGGGCCCAGGGTCTTGCGGCCTATGCGCTTTTGCAGGTCGGCAAAGGGGCGCACATGGGCGGGCGCCTCGCCCTGCTGCTCGGCCCAGACGACGATCTCGCCGTCGATCACGGTGCCCGCAGGCAAGGCATCGCCCATGGCCTGCAGCTCGGGGAAGCGCTCGCTCACCAGTTCCTCGCCGCGCGACCAGATCCAGGTGCCCAGCGCGTCACCGCTGCCGCGCCGCACGATCTGGGCGCGTATGCCGTCCCATTTCCACTCCACCACCCATTCGGACGGCGGGCCGAGCACGGCGTCGAACTGCTCCAGCGGCAACTGCAGCGGATGGGCCAGGAAGAAGGGATAGGGGTGGCCACGGGCTTCGCCCGAATGCGCGTCATCGCCCTCTTCCTCGCCTGCCACCAGCCGCAGGTAGTCGGCCGCCCCGGGCCGCGCGCCGATGTGGGTGTAGCCCATGAGCCGCTGGGCGATGCGCTTGGCATCCACGCCGCTGACGGCCGCCAGCGCCTGCGTGACCTGCAGCCGCGACACGCCGACCCGGAAGGCGCCGGTGATCAGCTTGAAGTAGACCAGCCGCTCATCGGCCGCCAGCCGCGCCCATTGCATGCGCAGCGTGTCCGCCAGCGCCTCGGGCGCCATGCCGCGCAGCGGCAGCAGGTGGTCCGTGACCCAGGCGGCCAGGCCCAGGTCGTGCGCGTCACCGGGTGGCGGCAGCAGCAGCGCAATGGTTTCGGCCAGGTCGCCCACGGCCTCGTAGCTTTCGTCGAACAGCCATTCGGGCAGGCCGGCCGCCTCGCGCGCCAGCTCCTTCAAGACCTTGGTGGGCACCAGCTGGCGCGGCTTGCCGCCGGCCAGGAAGTAGACGGCCCAGGCCGCATCGGCAGGCGCGGCGGCGCGCAGATAGGCCTGCAGCGCGGCCTGCTTGTCACGGCTGGCGGTGCTGGCGTCCAGCGCGCGGTAGAGGGCGGCGAAGTCCTTCATGGGGCAGGAGCCTCATCCGGTGCAGCCTGGGCGGCGGCAGCCTCGTCCTCATCGCCGTATTCGGTCTGGAAGGCCTGGGCGTCCAGGCCCTGCTCGCGCAGCCAGCGCACCAGCACGGCCACGCTGCCGTGGGTGACGAAGACCCGCTCGGCGCCCGTGGCGCCAATGGCGTACTGCAGGCCAGGCCAGTCGGCATGGTCGGACATGACGAAGCCCCGGTCCACGCCACGGCGCCGGCGCGTGCCGCGCAGCTGCATCCAGCCGCTGGCAAAGGCATCGGCATGGCCGGGAAAGCGGCGCATCCACGGCGTGCCCTGCGCCGAGGGCGGCGCCAGCACCAGTGCGGTCTTGAGCAGTCGTGCATCCACGCCGGGGTCGGTCACGCGCAGCGTGGGCGGCAGGTCCACGCCCGCTGCGCGGTACACGGCATTGAGCGGCTCCACCGCGCCGTGCACGACGATGGGGCCGATGCTGCGGTCCACCCCGTGCAGGATGCGCTGGGCCTTGCCGAAGGCATAGCACAGCAGCACCGAGGGCCGGCCCTGGGCCGCGTTGGCCTGCCACCAGGCGTTGATGTCGGCCATGAGCTCCGGCTGGCGGGGCCAGCGGTAGATAGGCAGGCCGAAGGTGGATTCGGTGATGAAGGTGTCGCAGCGCACGGGCTCGAAGGGGGTGCAGGTGCCGTCGGCCTCGGTCTTGTAGTCGCCCGAGGCCACCCAGACCTGGCCGCCGTGCTCCAGCCGCACCTGGGCCGATCCGAGCACATGGCCGGCCGGGTGCAGGGAGATGTGCACGCCGTGGTGATCGATGGCTTCGCCATACGGCAGGGTCTGCAGCGTGATGTCCGCGCCCAGCCGTGCGCGCAGCACGCCTGCGCTGTCGTCATGGGCCAGGTAATGGGCGTGGCCGGCGCGCGCATGGTCGGAGTGGCCATGCGTGATCACGGCCCGCTCCACGGGCCGCCAGGGGTCGATGTAGAAGTCGCCGGCCGCGCAGTACAGGCCTTCGGGACGGGCCACGATCAGGTCGGCGGCCATGCGGGATCGGGGAAAGCAGTGCTCATGTCCCCATGCTAGTGGGGCAGTCGACGGGCGCGCGCTGGCCCGGAGCGCGGCAGGCTGTCAGCCTGCACCTACCCGCGCTGCCATGCTGCCGCAACTGGCCTGCGGCGCCCTGCAAATCGGGGAAGATAGCGCCCTGGCCCCTTCCTGCAGCCGGCCCGCCGGCTCCCTTTGATCCCACACGCACCGAACACGCCTCCATGAACAACTCCGTCGTCCGCATGTCCAACCTCTTCCTGCAACTGGGCCTGGATGCCAGCGACCAGGCCATTGCCGACTTCATCCGCGCCCACCAGCTGGCCGCCGATGTGGATGTGGTGGATGCGCCCTACTGGAGCGATGCGCAGCGCCAGTTCCTGGCCGAGCAGCTCAAGGCCGATGCGTCGTGGTCCATCGTGGTCGACCAGCTCAGCGAGTCGCTGCACGAGGACGCCGTCAGGCGGCGCGCCGAAGGCCTGAGCTGAAGCGAGGCTGCCTGTCCACCCCGATGGCTTGCATGGACGGCAGCCCCAGGCCGCGAACGGCCATGCCGCGCCAGGACGAAGGCTGTCGGCTCACAGTCCTCCAAAGAGGTGCCTGCCCCTCAGGCCCATCCGCGTCACAAAACTGAAACAGGGAAATCGTAACATTCCCTAACAATTTTGCGATGTGCATTCCATGGATGAGTCCCGCGCCTACCTGAGCGATTCCCGGCCCCGTTTCCGCCCACCCAGCGCCGCGGACCTGTGCACCCCCGTACCCTGCATGACCGCCGACGAGACCAACGAGAAGGTGCTCGAGGTCTTCACGCGCCACCGCGATCTGGCCAGCCTGCCCGTGGTGGAGGGCGACCGCCCCATCGGCCTGATCAACCGCAGCATCTTCCTGTCGCAGTTCAGCAAGCCGTTTCGCATGGAGCTGTACGGCAAGAAGAGCTGCATCGCCTTCATGGACAAGGAGCCACTGGTGGTCGATGCCTCCACCGACATCGACACCCTGACCGTGAAGACCGTGGAGTACGGCGAAAAGGCGCTGACCGACGGCTTCATCATCACGCGCGGCGGCCTGTTCGCGGGCGTGGGCCACGGCCTGCAGCTGATGCGTGCGGTGGCGGACATGCAGGTGGCGCGCAACCGCCAGATCATGCACAGCATCGAATACGCCAGCGTGATCCAGCAGTCGCTGCTGCGCAGCTCGCGCGAGGCCCTGGCACGCGCCTGCCCCGGCGCCGACCTGGTCTGGGAGCCGCGCGACGTGGTCGGCGGCGACTTCTACCAGTTCAGCCAGGACGGCGATGGCTGGTTTGCCACCGTGGCCGATTGCACGGGCCACGGCGTGCCCGGCGCCTTCATGACACTGATCGCCACCAGCAGCCTGGGCCAGGCCATCAAGGAACACGGCCCGCGCGACCCGGCCGCGCTGCTGGGCCATGTGAACCGCAGCGTCAAGCAGATGCTGGGCCAGCTCGACGGCAAGGACGGCACGCCGGGCTCGGACGACGGGCTGGACGCGGCCTGCTTCTGGTTCGAGCCCGCGCACCGGCGCCTGCGCTTTGCAGGCGCGCGCCTGTCGCTGTTCCTGCTGCGCCCCGGCGCCGAGGCGGTGGAGGTGGTGGACGGCCAGCGCAAGGGCGTGGGCTATGTGGACAGCGAGTTCGACTTCGCCTGGAACAACATCGACCTGGAGCTGCCCGCAGGCACCCTGGTCTTCACCACCACCGACGGCCTGATCGACCAGGTCGGCGGCCCGCGCGGCATCACCTTCGGCAAGAAGCGCCTGCGCGAGCTGCTGCTGGAGCAGGCCGGCCGCACGCCCGCCGAGATCAACCGCGCCCTGCTGGACGCCCTGCAGGCCTGGCAAGGCGAGCACCACCGCCGTGACGACCTGACCTTCTTCTGCTTCAGAACCTGAATGCCTCCCATGCCCCAAGCACAGATCGCCAACAAGTACGGCAGCTTCTTCCACCTGGCGCGCCAGCACCAGGTGATCTTCTACTACGTGGGCTACTTCTCGCAGAACATCGTCGCGGCCATGGCCGAGGCCGTGCGGCTGCAGCTGGAAGTGGCCGGCGTGCCCGGCCCCACGCGGCGCAAGCTGTTCTCGTCCTTCGTGGAGATGGCGCAGAACATCATCCATTACTCGGCCGATGCACTGACCCCGCCCCACCAGGACGATGGCGAGCTGCGCCACGGCGCGGTCTGCATCCGCCGCGAGGACGACGGCAGCTTCGTGCTGCTGTGCGCCAACCCCATCGAGCCCGGCATGGGCGAGGCGCTGCGCGCCAAGCTCGACGCCCTGCGCAGCATGACCCTGGACGAGATCAAGAAGGCCTGCCGCCAGTCGCTGCGCGACGACGCGCCCGAAGGCAGCAAGGGCGCGGGCATGGGTTTCCTGACCCTGGCTCGCGATGCGCGCGAGCCGCTGCAGTTCGACTTCGATCCCGCCCAGACCGTGGACGGTCGTCCCGTCTTCTACCTGAAAGCCACGCTCTGAGCCGCACCGGCCAGCCAGGAACGCTCCGGCACCGGACCTGGACAGGCCGGGCGCGCAGGCACGGACAACGCACCGAGATCACGCATGGACAACCTCTACATCGCTCCGACCCCCAGCTCCCCGGAAGTGGACTTCCGGTTCGACACGCACACGCTGCACCTGCGTGGCGAGTCCTATCCGGAGAACGCCGCCGCCTTCTATGGCGGCATCCTCACCCGCCTGCAGGACTACCTGGCCCTGGCGCAGCCCGCGCAGCAGCAGGCACCGATCCAGGTGCACATCGCGCTGGCCTACTTCAACAGCTCCAGCACCAAGATGCTGTTCAACCTCATCGAGGCGCTGAGCGAGGCCGCCGAGGCCGGCCGCACCGTGGCCCTGCACTGGTACTACGACGAGGAAGACGACACCATCTGCGAATTCGGCGAGGAGCTGCGCGACGACTTTGCCGCCATTGCCTTCACCGGCCATCCCGTGAAGGCCGCGTGATGGACACCGTGGCAGCACCCGCCGCCTGCGCCGCTCCTGCAGATCTTTTCGATGCCGAGCACCGGGCCCTGCTGGCGGCCCGCGCGGCCCACGAGCTGGGTGAGGAGGCCGGCGCCCGGGCCTGCCACCAGGCCCTGGGCGCGCTGCTGGCCGCCTATGACCGCCTGCTGCGCGAAACGCGCCGGCTGGTGCGCCGCAGCGACCGCGCCGAGCTGGAGATGACCCAGCTCAACCAGCGCCTGCAGGAGCTGGCCGGCGAGCTGGAATACCGCGCCACGCACGACCCGCTGACCGGCGTGCTCAACCGCGCGGCCATCATCGAGCGCGTGAACCGCCACTTCACCCAGCAGGGCCTGGCCCTGATCGTGCTGGACATAGACCACTTCAAGCGCGTGAACGACAGCTTCGGCCACCCCGTGGGCGACAGCGTGATCCTGGGCGTGGTGCGCTGCCTCAAGGCCGCCGTGCCGGACACGGCCCACATCGGCCGCGTGGGCGGCGAGGAATTCACCGTGCTGCTGCCCCAGCACGACAGCGACGGCGCCGTGCGCGTGGCCGAGCAGGTGCGCGCAGCCATCGAGGCCCATCCCTTCGGCCTGCCCGACGCCAGCTGCATCACGGCCAGCTTCGGCGTGAGCTGGCGCCCGAGCGGCGGCCGCTTCGACGAGGCCTACAGCCTGGCCGACGAGGCGCTGTACGCCGCCAAGCGCAGCGGGCGCAACCAGGTCGTGCGCGCGGCAGACCATGCCACGGCCTGAGCGGCGCGGACACAGACAGGGCTGAGGCATGAGTTTCGTGATGCGCGCACGGGCGCCCAGGGCGCCCGCCCCTGCTTCCGCCCTCCTGCAGCCGGCTCTGCAGCCGCCCCCGCCATCGCCCGTGCCCGGGCCTGAATGGCGGGTACTGATCGTGGACAGCGACCCCGACGTACACGCCGCCTTCCGCCTGGCGCTGGAAGGCCACAGCCTGTTCGGCCGGCCGCTGGTGTTCCTCTACGCCCGCTCCGGCACGCAGGCGCGCAACCTGCTGCGCAGCGAGCAGGACCTGGCCGTGGTGGTGCTCGACGCCGTGACCGACGGCACGGGCGCCGGGCTGGATCTGGTGGATTTCATCCGCTACACGGCCGGCCTGCGCAACAGCCGCATCGTGCTGCGCACCGGCCGCCCGGGCCAGGCGCCCGATCTGGAAACCCTGCTGCGCTACGACATCAACGACTGCCGCACCAAGACCGAACTCACGCCCGACCGGCTGCTGGCCATCGTGGTGACCGCCGTGCGCTCCTACGAGCAGCTGTGCGCCATCGAGGCCAACCGCCGCAGCCTGGAGCTGATGGTGCGCTCCAGCGCCTCGCTGCTGGAGGAAACCAACCTGCACGCCTTCGCACGCGGCGTGATCACCCAGCTGGCCACCTTGCTGGGCGTGGCCAGCGAAGGCCTGGTCTGCTCGGAGGGCACGCACCCGGCCGAGCCCTACCGCGTGCTCGCGGCCACGGGGCCGTTCGCCCGGCTCATCGACCAGCCCATCGCCACCGTGCTGGCCTCGCGCGGGCTGCGCCTGCTGCGCCAGGCGCTGCAGACCCGCCGCAACATCTATGGCGTGCAGCGCGGCGTGGCCCTGTACATAGGCCGTGGCGACGAGCAGGACATGGCCGTCTTCATCGACGCGCCGGCCTCGCACAGCGCACTGGACCGCCAGCTGCTCGAAGTCTTCTGCGCCAACCTGCGCACGCTGCTGCACAACCGCGGCCTGCTGGAGCGCCTGCACCAGTCCGCCTATTTCGACCCCCTGGTCTGCCTGCCCAACCGCGCCCACTTCGTGGAAAAAGTGGACGAATGCGTGTGGCGCGGCACGCAGGACCATGTGCTGGCCCTGGTGGACATCGACGACTTCAGCGCCACCAACGACGTGATGGGCCACCGCTTCGGCGACCGCCTGCTCGAAGCCATGGCCCGCCGCCTGGCCGGCGCCCTGCCCGCCGGCGTGCTGCTGGCGCGCGTGGGCTCGGACACCTTCGGCATCCTGGGCCCCACAAGGGAAGTGGCCCTGGGCCAGTTGCTGGACTGCGCGCGCCAGCCCCTGGCCGTGGACGGCGTGCCGCACAAGGTCTCGCTGACCTGCGGCTACGTGCACCTGCCCCGTGAACGCCAGGCCGGCACCGACCTGGTCAAGGACGCCACCATCGCCCTCAAGCGCGCCAAGCGCGACCACCGGGGCCAGCTGCTGGAGTATTCCGAGCACATGGGCATGGAGGCACGCGACCGCGCCCTGCTGCTGTCCGACCTGCGCGCGGCCATCGACGGCGCCCAGCTCTTCCTGGTCTACCAGCCCCAGGTGGACCTGGAAACCCATGCCCTGGTCGGCCTGGAGGCCCTGCTGCGCTGGCCACGGCAGGACGGCAGCTTCGTGCCGCCCGACCGCTTCATTCCCGTGGCCGAGCATTCGGGCCTCATCGTGCCGCTGGGCCAATGGGTGCTGGCCACGGCCTGCCGCACCATGCGCGAACTGCTGGACGCCGGCCGCGCGCCCCGGCGCATGGCCGTCAACGTCTCCACCGTGCAGCTGCAGGACCCGGGCTTCCTGCAGACGGTGCGCCATGCCCTGGCCGAGCACGGCCTGCAGGGCGCGCAGCTGGAGCTGGAGATCACCGAATCCGTCGCGGTCCTGCCCACCCAGCTGCTGCAGGCCACGCTCAGCGCCCTGCGCACGCTGGGCGTGACCATTGCCATCGACGACTTCGGCACCGGCTACTCCTCGCTGAGCTACCTGGAGCGCCTGCCGCTGGACCGCATCAAGATCGACCGCAGCTTCGTGCGCCAGCTTGGCGAATCACAGGAAGCGCGCATCGCCGAAATGATCGCCCAGCTGGGCCGCAAGCTCGGCCTGCAGGTCCTGGCCGAAGGCATAGAGGACGCCAGCGCCTGGCAGGCCCTGCGCGCCATGGGCTGCCAGGAGGGACAGGGCTATCACGTTGCCCGGCCCATGGACAAGGCGCAGTTGCTGGGCTGGCTGGGCCAGCGCAATGAAGCGCTTCAGCGACAGCCTGGCACCTCTGAGTTCCCCTGAGGCGGGCAGGCCGCGTCCTGCTCCCTCCCTACCTACCTGCAAACCGCAGGAAACCCATGCCGCCTGGCCGCCCACACCACGGCCAGCGATGCGCCCAGCAGCGCCAGCAGCACGGGCGTGAAGGCGCCCACGCCCATGCGCGCCAGCAGCAGGCCGCCCACGATGCCGCCGCCGGCAATCGCCAGGTTCCAGGCCGTGACCAGCATGGACTGCGCCACGTCGGCGGCCTCGCCCGCCGTGTGGGCAATGGCGGTCTGCAGCAGCGTGGCGGCGCCGCCAAAGGCCAGGCCCCAGACGGCCACCGCCGCATACACCAGGGCCGGCGCATCAGCGGCCACGCCCAGCACCAGCGTGGACAAGGCGAACAGCGCAATGCTGGCCAGCGTGAGCGCACGCAGGTGGCGGTCGATCAGCACGCCGGTGATCCAGATGCCCAGCACGGAGGTGGCGCCGAACACCAGCAGCACCAGGTCCGTGCGCGCGGCCATGCCCGCCACCGCCAGGAAGGGCGCGATGTAGGTGTAGAGAATGTTGTGCGCCAGCACGAAGGCCAGCACCACGAACAGCACGGGGCGCACGCCCGCCAGGGTGAACACGCGCCGCAGCGGCAGGTGGCGGCCTGCCGCCTGCCCCGCAAAGTCGGGCAGGCGGGCGCGCACCCAGACCATGAGCGCCAGCGCCAGCACGCTCATGAGGCCGAAGCACAGCCGCCAGCCCACCCACTGGCCCAGCACGGTGCCGGCCGGCACGCCCAGCGACAGCGCCAGCGGCGTGCCCACCATGGCAATGGCGATGGCGCGGCCCTTGAGATGGCCGGGCACCATGCGTGCCGCGTAGCCGGCCAGCAGCGCCCAAAGCAGCCCGGCCGAGACCCCCGCCAGAAAGCGCGCCACCAGGGTCAGCGCAAAGTGCGTGGACAGCGCCGTGACCGTGTTGGCGACGACAAAGCCGGCGATCGCCGCCAGCAGCAGGGGGCGGCGGCGCATGCCTTGCGTGGCGGCCGTCAGCGGTATGGCGGCCACCAGGGAACCTATGGCGTAGAGGGTGACGGTCTGGCCTACCCAGGCCTCGGTCACGGCCAGGCCCTGGGCCATCTGCGGCAGCAGGCCGGCCGGCAGCGCCTCCGTCAATATGGTGATGAAGGCTGCCATGGCCAGCGCCAGCAGGGAGGCAACGGGCAGGCGGTCCTGGCTTGTTCCGTTCATTGCGGCTCTCCCGAAGCCCCTTGGACCTCACAAACCCCGTAGACCGCGTCGCGCAAATCGTTGACGAAGCGCCCCGACATGCCCTCGTACAAGGTGTTGGTGAAGGCCACGACGCTGAGTTCCTGTGCCCGGTCCACGAACCAGGAATGCCCGTAGGCCCCGCCCCAGCGCCAGGTGCCCGCCGACTCGGGCGACGCGGCCAGCGCCGGATCGCGCAGCACGGAAAAGCCCAGTCCGAAGCCGAACCCGGGCGCATCGGGCAGCTCCAGCCCGCCCGTCTGGTCGCGCGCCATCTCGGCGACCAGCGCGTCGGGCAGGAGCGTTCCGCCGCCCTGGCGCAGGGCCTCCAGCAGGCGCAGGAAGTCGCCGGCCGTGCCGGCCATGCCCGCCCCTCCCGAGGCAAAGGCCCGCGCATTGAAGATGCGGGCCGGGCTGAACGGGATGCCGATGGCGCCCTCGAAGGGCGACACGGTCTCGCCCTCGGCCAGCGGATGGGGCTGCGGCACATCGCTGACATAGGCCGTGGCCACACGCCGTGCGGCCAGCGCATCTGTCACGGCAAAGCCGGTATCGGCCATGCCCAGCGGCCCGGCCACAAGGTCGCGCACGGCCTGCTCCAGCGGCCTGCCGTGCACCTGTTCGATGAGGGCGCCCAGCACATCGGTGGCCAGCGAGTAGCCCCAGGCCGTGCCGGGCTCGTACCGCAGCGGCACGCTGGCGATGCGGCGCAGGTTCTCCGCCAGGCTGATGCCCGAGCCATCCATGCCGTCCGATACACCGGCCAGCGCATAAGGGCCCTGTGCGTCGGCCTCGAAGAAGCGGTAGCCCAGCCCCGCCGTGTGGCTGAGAAGCTGCCGCGCGGTGATGCGCGCCGGCCGGCCATCGGCCAGCCGGGGCCGGAACTGCGGCAGCCAGCGGTCCACGCCCTCATCCAGACCGAGCCGGCCCTGCGCCACCAGCACCAGGGCCGCCGCCGAAACAATGGGCTTGCTCGCCGAGGCCAGGCGGAACACCGTGTCCACGGCCATGGGCAGGCCGCGCTCGCGGTCAGCCCAGCCGGCCGCCTGGCGGTGGACCAGGGCGCCGCCACGCGCCACCAGCACCACGGCGCCGACCAGACGCTGCGCCTCAAGCGCCTGCCGGACCACGGCCTGGATGCGGTCGGACAGGGGCGAGTTCAACGGGGCTGCAGGCAGCGCAGCGGGTGCAGCAGATGCCGCAGAAAGAGCAATCGTCATGGGAATTCCCGGGATCAATGAACAGGGTCCTGACGATAGAAAGCCCTCGATTAAAGAAAAAGTGGGGTAGATTTCCGTGTTATGCGGAGCTTTCTGTCCGCAATGAAGGAGTGGCCTTGGACAGCCTCAACGGTTTCCTGGTGTTCGTGCAGGTCGCCGAGACCCGCAGCTTCGTGGCGGCAGGCCGGCTGATGGGAGTCTCGGCATCGGCCATCGGCAAGAGCGTGGCGCGGCTGGAGGACCGGCTGGGCGTGCGCCTGTTCCACCGCAGCACGCGCAGCATCACGCTGACGGCCGAGGGCACGCTGTTCCTGGAGCGCAGCCGGCGTATCCTGGCCGAGATCGAGGCCGCGCAGCTGGAGCTGTCGCAGGCCAGCGCCGCGCCGCGTGGCCGGCTGCGGGTCAGCCTGCCCCTGGTCAGCTCGCTGGTGCTGCCGGTGCTGGGCGAGTTCATGCGCGCCTATCCCGAGATCGAGCTGGACCTGGACTTCACGGACCAGCTGGTGGATGTGATCGAGGAAGGCTTCGATGCCGTGGTGCGCACGGGCGCGCCCGCCGACTCCCGGCTGTCCGCGCGCCGGCTGGGCGCCTTCGGCTACCTGCTGGTGGCCTCGCCCGGCTATCTGGCGCAGCGCGGCACGCCCCGGGTGCCCGAAGATCTGCTGCAACACAGCTGCCTGCACTACCGCTACCCCCACAGCGGCAAGCTGGAGCCCTGGGTGCTGCGGCGCGCAGCGGGCGCGCCCGAGCTGCAGCTGCCCACCTCCATGATCTGCAACAACATCGAAACCCGGCTGTGCTTTGCGCTGCAGGGCCTGGGCATCGCCTACCTGCCGGATTTTTCCATCCGCGAGCCGCTGGCCGACGGCCGGCTGCAGCCCGTGCTGGCGGACTGGATGGAGCACACCAATGTCTTCCACGTGCTGTGGCCCGCCAGCAGGCACCCCTCGCCCAAGCTGCGGGCACTGGTGGACTTCCTGTGCGCGCGGGTGTTTCCACAGGCGCAGCCCGGGCAGGTCCAGGACGCTGCCAGGACCGGGGCGCCCAAGACACCCAAGACACCCCAGACATCCGGGACGCGCGGATAGGCTGCGCGCCGGCTGCTGCCCTGACTTGCTGGCTATCGCGCAGGCCCCCATCTGAGTTAGCATGCTTATAGAGCGACGTATTCACAGAGTCATATCGGTTGCTCTGGCCCACCGGCAGGCAGGACCTGCGTCTCGAGCGCTGTGGCGTGCGGGGCGCTGTATCGGTGGGCCATTGCGGTTGACAGCTGGCGTTGCAGATCTTTTTTCTTGTCTCGCTGCGTTGCATGTCTTCTCGTTCCACCGCTATCCATCGTCCCGCCCTTTCCTCGCGCTCGCACGCAAGAACATCGTTGGCCGTCATTGCAGGCGTCTGCTTGATGGCGCTCGCAGCGGGGCTGTACTGGGCCGCGTTGCTGGCCAGCCACCAGTACATGCAGCGCTACACACAGGATCAGGCATGGCTGCGCGTCTCGCAGATGTCCCAGGCGGTTTCCGCGCAGGCCGGGACCATGCTGTCGGGCCTGAACTATTCCCTGCGGGACCTGGCCCAGGACTACGAGTCGGGTGACTCCGAGGCGTTCGGGCGGGCCGTCGCCAGCGTCCAGGAGGCCTATCCGCCCGGCACCATCGTCCAGGTGGCCGTGGCCGATGCGAAGGGCCAGGTGGTGTATTCGAGCCTGGCAGCCTCGGAGCCGCCTGCGCAGGGCGTGTCCATTTTCGACCGCGAACATTTCCAGGCGCATCTGAAGGGCCTGACGCAGGGAACCTTCATCGGCCGTCCGGTACAGGGACGGGTTTCCGGGCAATGGGGTATCCAGCTGAGCCGCGCCCTGCACCACCGTGGCGCGTTTGCGGGCGTGCTGGTGGTGTCGCTGTCGCCGCAGTACCTGTCGCGGCAGTTGCAGGCCATCTTCGACAGCCCGCGCGACGTGATCTTGCTGCTGCGCGAGGACGGCACCTATCTTGCACGCTCGCAGAACCAGGATCGGGTGCTCGGGCGCCAGTTGCCCGCGAAGCGGGTGGCGCTGTTTGCCCCCGATGTCACGCATGGCACCTACGAGGTGCTGGCGAGCACCGACGGAATACAGCGCATGTATGCCTGGAGCCGCGTCAGCGGCTTTCCGATACTGGTGAGCACGGGGCTGGACCACGAGGCCGTGTTCGGCCCGCTCAACGAGACCATACGGCAGAGCCTGTGGCGCAACGGCATAGGCACGCTGCTGATTTTTCTGGGCGGGATGCTGACGGCCTGGCTGGCGTTCCAGCGCTGGCGGGAGGAGGACCAGCGGGTCCAGTCCGAAGAGCGCTTTCATCTCCTGTCGCAGGAAGTGCCGGGCGGCCTGTTCCAGTACAGCTGGGACCCTGCCGGCCACTATGCCCTGTCGTTTGCCAACCCCGGCTTTTATGCCATGCACTGCATCGATCCGGATACGGCAGACCCTGCCTTGCAGGACCTGGCACAGCGGGTTCATCCGGAAGATATCTCCGCGCTCAGGCGGTCCATCGACGAAGCGATGCGCAGCCAGGGGGACTGGGCCTGCAAGTACCGCGTACAGTCCGCCGATGGCTCCGTGCGCTGGCTGCAGGGCCATGCACGCCCGCAACGCACTGACGACGCAACCGTGCTCTGGCATGGCTACATCCTCGATGTCACCCAGGACGAAAGCCTGCGCAAGGCGCTTCACGAAAGCGAGGAGCGGCTGCGGCTGACCATCGGCGCCGTGCGTGACGGACTTTGGCAGTGGGACCGCGAACACGACCAGGTGCTGTGGGATGCCCGCTGCTACCAGATGCTGGGCATGCCGGACCAGGCACTCGGTTCGTTCACCGTGGCCGGCTTCATGCATCTGCTGCACCCACTGGACCAGCCTCGCGTCCAGGAACGGCTCAGGCGCCACCTCGAACACGGCGACCCATTCCGTGTCGAGATGCGCATAAGGCAGGCCGATGGCTCCTGGCGATGGATCGAATCGCGCGGGGAAGTGACCCTGCGCGATGCCGACAACAAGGCAATGCGCATGCTGGGAATGCACACCGATATCCAGGAACGGGTGGAGCAGACCCATATGGTGAGCGCCCTGCTGGAGCGCGGAAGCGCCCTGGTGCTTGTCGCCAGCCATCGCCGCAGCATCGTCTACGCCAATGCCCGGGCAGCCGAGTGCTTCGGCCTTGCCGCGGGCGCGCTCGAGCCGCAGTGCTCATTCCAGCAGCTGCATCCGTCCAGCGACAGTTTCGACAGCTTCGCATCGCTGTACGAGCGCCTGAGCCTGAAGGGCACGGTGCGTACCGAGTGGGCACTGAAGGTCAAGGGCGGACACATGCGCTGGTTCGACATGCAGGGGGCACTGCTGGACCCCGAAGACCCCCAGGGCAATGTGATCTGGACACTGTTCGACGTAGATGCCCGCCATCAGGCGGAAAGCGCATTGCACCAGGTACAGCAGCGGCTGGAGGCCATCATCGAGAAATTTCCGTCGGGCATCCTGGTGACCGACGATGCGGGGCAGTGCATCAGGGCAAGCAACGCAATGCTGGTGGACCTGTTCGAGCTGCCGCTGTCCGCCACGGACCTTGTGGGGAAAAGCCTGCAGACCTTGCTGTCCTATTTGCCCCCGGCCATGGCAACGGCCTTGCAACCTGCACCGCAACCGGGGGCAGGTGCCCTGTCGCAACGAACGATCTTTGCCCTGTCCAACGGCCGCCATATAGAAACGGAGCTGCTGCCGCTTCGCAGGCAGGAGCGGCTGCTTGGCTACTGCTGGGTATTCCACGACGTGACCGACTACAAGAGGCGCGAAACGCAGCTCGAAGCCCTGGCATTGACCGATGCGCTCACGGGTGCCAGCAACCGGCGGGCCTTCATCACGCGCATGGAGTCGGAGCTGGAGTATCTGCGCCTGGGACTGAGCCATCCGTCGGCACTGATCATGCTGGATATCGACCATTTCAAGCGCGTCAACGACAGCTTCGGCCATGGCGTGGGCGACGAGGTGCTCAGGCATCTGGTGATCGCGGTGTCCAAGCAGCTGCGCCAGGGCGACATGCTGGGCCGCCTGGGCGGCGAGGAATTCGCCGTCTTGCTGACGGACGTGGACGCCCCGACCGCACTGCGGCGCGCGGAGAACCTGCGTGAGGCCGTGGCGGCGCTGGCCGTGTCCGTACAGGGCCAGGACAGCCCGATCCGCTTCACCGTGAGCCTGGGCGTATGCCTCATGGACGAGGGCGAGGCATCGGTCGAGCGCTGCCTGGAGCGGGCCGACGCCGCCATGTACTTCTCCAAGCGCAATGGCCGCAACCGCACCACGTGCTGGACGCCCGATACCCCCGTGATTTCAGACGCCAAGTGAACGCGATGCCAGTGCCGCGACACGCCCGTGCGCCCGGGCAAGGCGATGTGCCGGCTACCCGGCCGCCTCACTCATCGCCGGGCACCCCGTAGCTGGGCGCGGCCGTGGGATCGATGGCGCGCGTCTGGTAGTCCTGCATCTGCGGCGCGTAGGCGGCCCAGAGGCCTTGCAGCGCGCCGATGGGATCGTGCTCCGACCAATCCACGCGCAGGTCCGCCATGGGCCAGCTGTGCTCGCCCGCCACCTTGAGCGCGGCCGAATGCACGGGCCCGGCCTCGCCGCCCGCGGCCATGGCGGCCTGCATGGCGGCCAGCAGGCGCTCGGCCAGCGGCAGCGCCGCGCTGCGCTCGAAGGCCGGCACCATGGCCTCGATGGTGCGTTCGCTGGCCAGCAGGTTGCCGGCCGCCACGCACTGCCGCCCCACGGCGCTGGTGAAGATGCCCAGGGCCTGGCTGCCGCTGAAGACGCCGGTGCGGCCCTGCGCGTCCACCACGGTGACCTGGCGGTACTGCGGCCAACTGCCGTCGTCCAGCGCCTGGCGCAGCGCGGCCTGGGGGTCGGCGCCCTGCTCCAGCAGGTCCAGCACGCGCGGGCCCAGGGCGGGCAGCGTGATGTTCTGCGTGGACACCACGCCCACGCCCGCGCGCACCCAGGGGCAGCGCGCGCCCACCGCAATGCTGGACGAGCTGATGGCCACGCCCAGCTGCCCGGTGCGCTCGCAGCGCCCCACAATCGAAAAAGTCATGGTTTCTGCCTCCTGCCGATGCGGCTGTATTAGGTGCTTGCTGTGGTCGACGTTCAGGCGCTGGCCGGCGGCTGCCAGTCATCGGGGATGACCGCGATCACGTCGATCTCCATCAGCCACTGCGGCTGCCCCAGGGCCGAGATGCACAGCCCCGTGGAGATGGGAAACACGCCCTTGAGCCACTTGCCCACTTCCCGGTAGACGGGCTCGCGGTAGCGCGGGTCGATGATGTAGGTGGTGGTCTTGACGATGTGCGACAGGTCGCTGCCCGCTTCCTCCAGCAGCTGCTTGACGTTCTTCATCGCCTGCTCGGCCTGCTTTTGCGGATCGCCCAGGCCGACCAGGTTGCCCTCGAAATCGGTGCCGATCTGGCCGCGCACATAGACGGTGTTGCCGGCGCGCACGGCCTGGCACAGGTCGTTGTCCAGCGACTGGTTGGGATAAGTGTCCTTGGTGTTGAACATGCGGATGCGGGTATGGGTGGGCATGGTCTGGCTCCTGCAAGGGGTGGATGGGAAGGTGTCTCAGAGCGCGCTAGCTGCTACCTGCTGCGGGCGGCGGCGTCGTAGTCGCTGTAGCGGCGCTGCTTGGCGATGTGGTCGGCCACGAACTTGGCGTCATGCCACACGCCCCAGATGAAGGACGAGCCACGGCGCGACAGCCAGGGCAGGCCCAGGAAGTAGATGCCGGGCTCATGGCCCACGCCGCGGTGGTGGCGCGGCTTGCCGCCGGGCTCGAAGCTGTCCACCTGCAGCCAGCTGAAGTCCACCCTGTAGCCCGTGGCCCAGATGATGGAGGTGATGCCTGCGGCGGCCAGGTCGAGTTCGCGCAGCGGATGGCGCACGCACTCGGGATCGGGCAGGCGCCTGCGCGCCTCGGGCTCCTCGGGCAGGTCCAGGCCGTTGCGGCGGATGTAGTCGTCGGCCGCATCCAGCATGGCCAGGTAGTTGGCGTCGCCGTTGGCGATGTTCTCGGCCAGGTCGTCCCGGAAGCGCACACTGCCATCGGCGAAGGACTCGGTCAGCCCCACCAGGGTGATGCCCTGGTGGCCCAGCGCGCGAAAGTCCACGGTGTGGCCCCCGCGCGCGCCGCTGACGGCAATGGTCACATGCTCGCGGCCGGGCTTGGCAATGGCCGCATCCCATTCGCCCAGCACGCCCAGCCACCAGCAGAAATCACGGCCGCGATAGGCGCGCGGCGGCCGGTCATGGGCGCCCACCGAGAGAAACACCTTGCGGCCCGCGCGCTGCAGCTCATCGGCGATCTGCACGCCCGAGGAGCCTGCGCCCACCACCAGCACGGCGCCTTCGGGCAGCTGCGCGGGGCGGTGGTAGTGCGCGGAATGGATCTGCAGCAGGCCGCCATCGGCGGGCGCAGCCGGCGCTATCGGAGGGATCACCGGCACCTGGAACGGTCCCGTGGCCGCGATCACGTTGCGGGCCTCGATCACGCCCTCGGACGTTTGCACCGTGAAGCCCGGCCGGCCCTGGTTGCGCGTGACCCGCCTGACCTCCACGCCGGTGCGCACGGGCGCCTTGATCTGGCGGACATAGTCCTCGAAGTAGTCGGCCACCTCGTCCTTGCCGGGAAAGCCGTCGCGGTCGCCCTTGAACTGCAGGCCCGGAAAGCGGTCATGCCAGGCCGGCCCGTTGGCCACCAGCGAGTCCCAGCGCCCCGTGCGCCAGGCCTGGGCGATGCGCTGGCGCTCCAGCACCAGGTGCTCTACGCCAAGCTGGCTCAGGTGTTCGCTGGCCGCAATGCCGGCCTGCCCGGCGCCGACCACGAGCGTATTGATGGTTTGGATTTCAGCTGTCATGGTGTGGGTCTCTCAGGAAAAAAAGGCGCAGGCCGTCCCGCATCGGCGCGGTGCCGACTGCCTTGGTGTGGTCCGCAACAAAAAAGGAAAGGAGGTGAAGGCCGCCCGTGCGGCGCTACAGGTACAGGTGCTTCACCACGTCGTTGGCCAGCAGCTCGCTGGCCGTGCCCGAGGCCACCAGCTGGCCCTTGAGCAGCAGATAGCCCGTGTGGGCGATGGACAGCGCCGCCTCGGCGTTCTGCTCGATGAGCAGCACGGTGATGCCTTGGCTGTGGATGCGCTGCACCGTCTCGAAGTACTCCTCGATGAGCTTGGGCGACAGGCCCAGCGTGGGCTCGTCCATCACCACCAGGCGCGGCTCGCCCATGAGCACGCGGCCCAGCGCCACCATGGCCTGCTCGCCGCCGGACAGCGTTCCCGCCGCCTGCGACAGGCGCTCGCCCACCCGGGGGAACAGGGCCACCACGCGCTCCAGCGCCTGGGCAAAGCCCTGCTGCGGGCGCAGCGCGTCGTGGCCGATCTTCAGGTTCTCCTGCACGGTCAGCTCGGCAAACAGGCGCCGCCCTTCGGGCACGAAGCCCACGCCCAGGCCGGCCAGGTCCTCGGTGCGCATGCGCGCCAGCGGCTGGCCCATGACGCGGATGGCGCCGTGGTGCACGGGCAGCAGGCCCGCGATCGCCTTGAAGGTGGTGGTCTTGCCCGCGCCGTTGGGGCCCAGCAGGCAGACGATGCTGTGCTCGGGCACCTGCAGCGAGACCTGGTTGAGCATGTTCACCACGCCATAGCGCGTGCTGATGGAGTCCAGTTCAAGCATGGCTGGCCTTTCTGCCCAGATAGGCTTCCTGCACGCGCGGCAGCCGGCGCACCGCCTCGAAGCTGTCGTCGCCGATCTTGCGTCCGTAGTCCAGCACCATCACGCGGTGCGGCAAGGTGGCGATGAGCCGCATGTCGTGCTCGATGATGATGAAGCCCAGCGCCGGATTGCCTTCGCGCAGGCGCTGGATGTCGGCGATCAGCGCATCGGTGTCGCGGTCGTCCATGCCGCTGGAGGGCTCGTCCAGCAGCACGATGCGCGGCTCGGCGGCCAGGGCGCGCGCAATCTCCAGGCGGCGGCGGTCGGCCTGCGGCAGGCTGCTGGCCAGCACGTTGCGGCGCTGGTGCAAGTCGCTGGACACGCTTTGCAGCAGCGCGCAGGCGCGCTCGGCGCAGCGCTTCATCTCGGCGCGCGAGACGGCCGGGCGCAGCAGCGCGGTGAGCACGCCGCAGCGGGTGCGCGCGTGCATGCCGATGATCACGTTGTCCAGCACGCTCAGCGAGCCGAACAGCCGGCTGGTCTGGAAGGTGCGCGCAATGCCGGCGCCCGCGATGTCGTGCGCGGCCATGCCCTTGAGCGAGCGGCCTTGCAGCAGCACCTCGCCCTCGGTGGGCTGGTAGATGCCGGTCAGCAGGTTCAGCAAGGTGGACTTGCCCGCGCCGTTGGGCCCGATGATGCCCAGCACCTCGCCCGCCGCCAGGTGGATGTCCACGCTCTGCACCGCCGTCAGGCCGCCGAAGCGCATGGTCAGGCCACGCCCCTCAAGGACCAGCGGGCCTGCGGTCGCGGCATGGTGGGTGGGATGGGAATCAATGCTCATGGTTGCGCACCCGTTGGGGGAAGATGCCGCGCGGGCGGATGATGAGGAAGGCGATCACCACCAGGCCGTAGAACAGGATGCGGTAGTCGGAAAACGCCCGCAGCTTCTCCGGCAGCATGGTCAGCAGGAAGGCGCCGACGATCACGCCCAGCGTGTTGTCCATGCCGCCTGCGATCACCAGCGTCATGATGGTCACCGACACCAGGAAGGTGAAGTTGTCCGGCGAGATGAAGCTCACATAGAACGCATACACCGTGCCCGCGAAGCCCGCCAGGAAGGCGTCCACCGCAAAGGCCTTGACCTTGAACCAGGTGACGTTGATGCCGCAGGCGCGCGCGGCGATCTCGTCGTCGCGCAGGGCATTCCAGGCCAGTCCCACGCGCGAGCTGTGCAGGCGCTGCGCCGAGACGATGGCCAGCCCCAGCAGGGCGACGGCCACGTAGTAGAAGTTGGCCTGGCCCGGCAGGCTGTGGCCCCACAGCGTGATGGGGTCGTTGAACGAATGCCCGAACAATGTGGGCGAAGGAATGCCCACCAGGCCGTTGGCGCCGCCCGTCCACTCCAGGTTCATCAGCAGCTGGTGCACGACGATGCCGAAGGCGATCGTCACCAGCGCCTGGTAGCTGTCGCGGGTGCGCATGGACGGCAGGCCCAGCAAAAAGCCGAAGACCGTGGCCACGGCGGCGGCCACCAGCAGGCAGATCCAGAAGCTCACGCCGAAGTGGATGGCCAGCAGGGCTGACGCATAGGCGCCGATGCCGTAGGACGCGCCAGTGGCGAAGTTCGGTATGTTGGCGCTGCCCAGCTGGAAGTTCAGCGCCAGCGCCAGCACCGCGTACAGGCAGGCGATGATCATCAGGTGCATGGCGTAGCTGTCACCGCCCAGCACCCACGGAAACACCAGGGCCAGCACCACGCCCGTGCCCACGGCCAGCGGCCTGCACTGGCCGAAGGCGGCCACGATGCGGTCTTCCATCAGCGGGCGTTTCTGCACCGCGACCAGGGCCACGGCAAAGCAGGCCAGCAGCGCCATCACCGTGATCCAGCTTTCGGCCAGCAGGAATTGGCGCAGCAGCACGGCGCCCGCCAGGGCCACGCCCAGCACGATGGCGGCAGAGCCCGCACTCCGTGGCGCCGCCCGCGGCGGCGCCTGTATCGTCGTTGTCTGCATCACACCTTCTCCATTTTCTGAACGCCGAACAGGCCGGCGGGGCGAAAGATCAGCACCAGGATCACCAGGGCGAACACGAACACCAGCCGGTACGAGGTGCCGTTGGGCACATAGCCCTGCACGATGGTCTCGATGGCCGCAATCAGCAGGCTGCCGACAATGGCGCCCCCCAGCCGCCCCAGGCCGCCGACCACCGCGGCGGAAAAGCCGATCAGCCCCGCCTGCACGCCGAAGTCAAAGCGCACCACGCCCGCATAGCTGGCCAGGAAGATGCCGCCCACCGCACCGGTGGCCGAGGCAATGAAGAAGGTGTTGCGAAACACCGGCCCCGGCGCAATGGAGAACAGCCGCGCGGTTTCGCGGTCCTGCGACACGGCGCGTATGCGCATGCCCATGGGCGTGTGGTGCAGCACATAGAGCAGCACGCCCACCAGCGCCACCGCCACCAGCACCGAGACCACGCTGATCAGGGGCAGCGGCCCGAACGGGGTGGGAACGGCCCCCTGCGCAATCGCTGGGAACGCGTGCGGATTGCTGCCCTGCGGGTACAGGTGGCGGATCAGCTCGCGGATCACGATGCCCAGCGCCACCGTGGCCACCAGCGGCATCATGGCCGGCGCATTGCGAAAGCGGCTGATCACCAGCCGGTCCAGGGCGATGCCCAGCCCTCCCACCGCCGCAATGGCCACCAGGCAGGCCAGGCCCAGCACCAGCCAGGGGGCCGAGCCGCCCAGCGCGGTGGCCAGGGCCTGCACGGCCGCCAGGGCGATGAAGGGGGCGACCATGGCCACGTCGCCATGGGAAAAGTGAATCACCTGCAGCACGCCAAACAACAGGCTGAAACCCAGGGCAAGCAGGCTGTAGATGCAGCCCAGGGTCAGCCAGTTGATGAGTTGCTGGAACAGCGCGTCATGCATCGATAGGGTTCCTCTTGTGTCGGGTTCGGCCGGGTTGGCGGGGCTTCGCTTGTCTCCATGTCACACAACCATTGAAGCAAGAAACCGCACAAAACCTGCGTCGCTTTTGCCGAGGCGCTGCTTCGGAAAACGCGATCCAGTCCCGGGCCGGTGCGGCGATACATTGATCCGGCGGCGTTGCCAGACAGCGCCGGCCAGCCCGCCATGCACCGTGGCGCCCCGGGCCCCGCCCGGGCCGCCATGGCTGCCCCTCGTCTTCACCTGAACAGGACCGACCGACCATGCAAGCCTTCACGACAACCACCGCCCTCCTGCCATCGCGCCGGCGCCTTGCCGCATCCGCCCTGGCGCTGGCCGCCGCCACGCTGGCCTGCGGCGCGGCCTGGTCCCAGTCCACCGTGAAGCTGGGCTTCATCGGCCCCGTCAGCGGCGGCAACGCACAGCAGGGCCTGGGCGCGAAGAACGGCTTCCTGCTGGCCATCGACCAGTGGAATGCCACGGCCGGCGTGCCGTTCAAGGCGGAGGGCGTGGTGCTGGACGATGCCTCCGACCCGCAGACCGGCGTGTCCGCCGCGCTCAAGCTGGTCAACGACCGCGACGTGGTGGGCGCCATAGGCCACTGGAACAGCCCCGTGGCCCTGGCCACGCTGCCGGTGTTCAACCGCGTGCAGATGCCCTTCATCGTCTGGGGCGCCATCGGCCCCAAGATCACCGACCAGAACTTCGCCAACACCACGCGCGTGACGCCCACCCTGGTCAACGAGAACAAGCCGCTGGCCGCCTGGGCCGCCACGGGCCTGGGCGCAAGAAAGATCGCCATCATTGCCGACACCAGCGACTACGGGCGCGCCAACCTGGCCTCGTTCGGCAGCTTCTACAAGGCAGAAAAAGGCAGCGTGGTGGCCGAGGAAAGCTACCCCGTGGGCACCACGGATTTCCGCTCCATCCTCACCAAGATCAAGAGCCTGAACCCCGACGCGGTCTACTTCGGCGGCGTGATCACCGAGGCCGGCATCGTGCGCAAGCAGATGGCCGAGCTGGGCATGAAGCAGCCCATGCTGGGCATCAGCGGCATCTTCGATCCGCAGCTCATCCAGATCGCCGGCCCGGCCGCGGACGGCACCATCGTCGGCACGCCCAAATCGCAGACCAACCCCCGGCTGGACGCCATGAGCCGCGCCTATGCCGCCAAGGGCTATGCCGACTCCGAGAGCCCGTACACCAAGTACGCCTACGACGCCACCGGCATCCTTTTGCAATCGCTCAAGACGGCAGGCACCAAGGACCGGCAGGCCGTGGCCAAGGCCATCCGCGCCATACGCTACGACGGCGTGACCGGTACCGTGACTTTCGATGCCAACGGCCAGACGCAGGTGCCCGTGGAGCTGCAGCTGCACGAGGTCAAAGACGGCAAGTGGGCCAGCCGCTGATGATCAGGACAGGCAGCCAGTACCGCGACTCCATCCGCGATGGCCGGCGGGTCTGGATGAACGGCGAGCGCGTCAACGACGTGACCACCCACCCCATGTTCAAGCCGCTGGTGGACATCCGTGCACGCATGTACGACCTGCAGCACGAGGCCGCGCTGCGCGACGCGCTCACCTACGACGAAGGCGACGGCGAGCGCCACCCCATCGCCCACAAGCCGCCGCTGACGCGCCAGGACTGGTGGGACAAGCGCCGCGCCACCGATCTGCTGCTGGAGGACATGGGCGGCGTGGTCATGCGCGTGGGCGACGAGAGCGTGGGCGAGATGTGGTCGCTGTTCGACGGCCAGGACGTGCTCAACGAGCTGGACCCGCGCTTTTCCGCCAACATCCGCACCCACATCCGCCGCGTGGTGCGTGGCGACCTGTTCCACGTATCGGCCAACACCGACCCCAAGGGCGACCGCTCGCGCCTGCCGCAGGACCAGGACCCCGACGTGCTGCTGCATGTGGTCAAGGAGACCGATGCAGGCGTCATCGTGCGCGGCGCCAAGTACGAGACCGCCGCCGCCTATGCCAACCAGGCCTTCACCAAGCCGGGGCTGGCGCACTGGGGCGACGCGGCGCAGTCCGAATACGCCATAGGCTTCATCTGCGACCTGGGCGCGCCCGGCCTGCGCTTCATCTGCCGCCCGGGCCTGGCCGCCCGCGCATCGGCCCAGGACCATCCGTTGAGCCATCGCTTCGACGAAGTGGACGCCATCGTGGTCTTCGACGACGTGCTGGTTCCCTGGGAGAACGTGCTGTTCTACCGCCACACCCGGGCCGCCCATTTCCTGCGCGAGACGCTGCACCGCTACTCGGCCTTCACCTTCCTGCAGCGCAGCCTCAAGCTGGCCGACATGCTGATAGGCACAGCCCTGCACAACGCGCGCCAGACCGGAGTGGACAGGCTGCAGGCCGTGCAGGACAGGCTGGCCGGCCTGGCCTGCTACCGCGAAGGCATCAACGCCCACCTCACGGCCGCCATCGCGCTGGCCGAGCGCAGCCCGGCCGGGCTGATGATGCCCAACCAGTCGCTGCTGTTCACGGGACGGTCGCTGGCCACCGGCCAGTTGCACCACATGATGAACACCGTGCGCGAGCTGTGCGGCGGCCAGGTCTGCCTGACGCCGGACCACGCCAGCTTCGAGAACGAGGACACCGGCCCCTGGCTGCGCAAGTTCTACACCCTCGGCCCGCAATCGCAGGCCGACGACCGCCGCAGGCTGCTGGCCTATGCGCGCGACCTGCTCGACTCCGACCACGCCGGCCACCGGCTCAGCTTCCAGCTGTTTGCGCAATGCCCGCCCTACGCCCAGACGGCGGCCGTGTACCGGCACTTCAACTGGGATGCGCCGCTGGACTTCGTGGGCAAGTCCGCCGGTCTGACGGACCGCGTGAAGGCCACGCAGGCGCCGGCCCAGGGCGACGGTGCGGTGGCGCAATGGTTTCGCAATCACAACGCCAGCGACTGAAGGCTGCCGGGGCCCGACCGCCGCACAATGCAGGCGCCTTGCGGGAAGGGCCTCTTGCAGCGCGGTCCGCCGCTTGGTCAACTACGCGGTGGATCACCCTGGCCGCCCTCCCCCTCTCCACCTCTTGCACACCGTGCTGACACGACTGACCTTCAGACAATTGGAATACTGCGTGGCAGCGGGCGAGTTCGGCAGCATTGCCGAGGCCGCCAACCGCATCCACGTCTCACCCTCGTCCATCTCATCGGCCATCACCCAGGTGGAGGCCGAGCTGCAGGTGCCGCTGTTCGTGCGCCACCATGCGCAGGGCCTGTCCGTCACGCCCGCAGGCGCCGAAGTCCTGCGGGAGATCCGCAGCCTGCTCGACCAGGCCATGGCCTTGTACGACGTGGCCAGCAGCGCGCAAAGCCAGGTGCGCGGCCCCGTGCGCGTGGGCTGCTTCACCACGCTGGCGGCCATGGTCGCCCCCGAGCTGTGCCAGGGATTCGCGCGCGCCCACCCCAAGGCCACGGTCACGCAGATCGAGGACCACCAGGAAGGCCTGATCCACAAGCTGCGCACCGCGCAGATCGATGTCGCCATCACCTACGACCTGCTGGTGGCCGAATCGGACATCTGCTTCGAGCCCCTGGCCCAGCTGCCGCCCATGGTCATCGTCAGTGAACTCAATCCGCTGGCCAACCACCGCTCCACCACGCTGGAGGCGCTGGCCCAGCTGCCCATGGTCCTGCTGGACCTGCCCCTGAGCCGTGAATACTTCATGTCGCTGTTCCGCGAAGCCGGCGTCTCGCCCCTGATCGCGGCCCGCAGCGCCAGCCCCGACGTGGTGCGCTCCCTGGTCGCCAACGACGTGGGCTACTCCCTGGTCAACGTGCGCCCGCGCAACTCCCATGCGCTGGACGGCAAGAAGATCGTCAACCTGCACCTGAACGGCAACCACCGCCCCATGAAACTGGGCCTGGCCTGGGCCCGCGAACAAAAGCCCCGCCATGTGGTGGAAGCCTTCATGCACCGCTGCCGCAGCTTCATCTCCAATGAATACATTCCGGGCATGACGGCGCCTGGGCGCGGGGAGGCGAACTGAGCGGCGCGCAGACCGAATCAGGGGGCCTGTCAGCTCGTGCTCTTGCGCACCTCGTAATGCAGCACCGCCATGCCCTCGCCAATCTGCCGCACGGATAACAAACGCAGCACCGGATGCAGCACCCGGCGCGGAAACAGCGGCTTGCCCCGGCCCAGCGTGGCCGAGCCCACGCTCAGGATCATCTCGTCCAGCAGGCCCGCGTCATAAAACTGGCCTGCCAGGTCTCCGCCTCCCATGATCCAGAGGTTGCGCCCGCCGGCCGCCGCCTGCATCTGCGCATGCACGGCACGCACATCACCGCTGACAAACCGGACATCGGCACCCGGGATACCAGGCAGCGCACGGCTGGAAAACACCCAGGCAGGCTGCGTATAGGGCCACGCCGCCCCGGTCTCCTGCGCCACCGTCTCCGCGTGGCGCAGCATCCATTCGTAGGTGGCGGACCCCATGGCCAGCGCGCCCACGCCGGCAATGAACTCCGGGTAGCCCGTGGCCTGCATGTCGCCCAGCGGGAACAGCCAGTCCAGGGAGTCGTCCTCGGTGGCCAGGAATCCGTCGAGTGAGGTGGCGGCGAAGTATTGGGTCTTCATGGGGGAGATGGTAGCCAGGCAGGCGCGGCACGGCCATCCGCCCGGGTGTCGTGCAGGCCGCGCCTGGACCCCATCGTCAAATTTCTTTTGAAGCCGCCTTCAGTCTTGCGGGTCTTTTTCAATTGAAACACCCAGGTCAACATCGCTCCATGCCCAGACGACTTGCGAACCGGGTTTCCGCCACCGCCCCAACACCTCTACAGCTCCGCCAAGGAACCGCATGACCACCGCCTCCACGCCCCTGTTTCGCCCCCTGCAGCTCGGCCCGCTCAGCCTGCCCAACCGCATGGTGATGGCCCCCATGACGCGCAGCCGCACCAGCCAGCCAGGCGACGTGCCCAATGCATTGATGGCCACCTACTACGCACAACGCGCCAGCGCCGGCCTGATCGTCTCGGAAGCCACCCAGATCTCCCGCCAGGGCCAAGGCTACAGCTTCACCCCCGGCATCTATACAGAGGCGCAGGTGGACGGTTGGCGCCGCGTCACGGACGCGGTGCATGCCGCCGGCGGGCGCATGGTGCTGCAGCTGTGGCACGTTGGCCGCATGTCGCATGCCAGTTTTCACGCCGATGGCCTGCCGGTCGCGCCTTCGGCGCTGTCGCCCCAAGCGCAGGTCTGGGTGGTCGGCGACGACGGTGTCGGCCGCATGGTCGACTGCCCCGTGCCGCGCGCACTGAGCGCACAGGACATCCAGGACGTGATCGGCGACTTCCGAAGGGGCGCGGCCAATGCGATGCGTGCCGGTTTCGATGGCGTGGAAATCCACGGCGGCAACGGCTACCTGATCGATCAGTTCCTGCGCACCACCTCCAACCACCGCACCGACGCCTACGGCGGCGGCATCGCCCAGCGCACGCGCTTCGCCGAAGAGGTCGCGGCCGCCGTGGCGGGCGAGGTCGGGGCCGAGCGCACCGGCATCCGCCTGGCGCCCTTCATCACGCAGCGCAACATGAACTGCCCGCAGATCATCGAGACCATCCTGCATCTGGCCAGCAGGCTCGACGAGATCGGCCTGGCCTACATCCACCTGTCCGAAGCCGACTGGGACGATGCGCCCGAGATTCCGCAAGACTTCCGCCACGCGCTGCGCCGCGCCTACCAGGGCAAGGTGATCGTTGCGGGCAAGTACGACGCGGAGCGCGCCCAAGCCATCCTGCACGAGGGCCTGGCAGACCTCGTCGCCTTCGGCCGCCCCTTCATTGCCAACCCGGACCTGCCGGCGCGCTACGCCGCCCAGGCGCCGCTGGCCGCATTCGATCCGAAGGCCCTGTTTGGCGGCGACGAGCGCGGCTACTCGGACTACGCAGCCCTCGCCACTGCCTGAAACCCTCCTTGCTATCCCCTCTTCCTCAACCTTTGAAAGCACGACCATGAAAGCCGTTGGATACCAGAAACCCCAGGCCATCAGCCAACCCGAATCGCTGATCGACATCACCCTGCCCGATCCCGTGGCCACCGGCCGCGACCTGCTGGTCGAAGTCAGGGCCGTGTCCGTCAATCCGGTGGACACCAAGGTGCGCGCCAGCGGCGCGCCCGCCGAGGGGCAGACGCACAAGGTGCTGGGCTGGGATGCCAGCGGCATCGTCAAGGCCGTGGGCCCCGAAGTCACGCTGTTCAAGCCGGGCGACCGCGTCTGGTACGCCGGCTCCATTGCGCGCCCTGGCACGAACAGCGAACTGCACCTGGTGGACGAGCGCATCGTGGGCCACGCGCCCAGGTCGCTGGACTTTGCACAGGCGGCGGCCCTGCCCCTGACCGCCATCACCGCGTGGGAGATGCTGTTCGACCGCCTGGGCATCGCGCCGGGCAAGCACCCCAGCCACAAGACGCTGCTCATCATCGGCGCCTCCGGCGGCGTGGGCTCCATCCTCACGCAGCTGGCCACGCGGCTGACCAGCCTTACCGTCATCGGCACCGCATCGCGGCCCGAGACGCAGGCCTGGGTCAAGGAGCTAGGCGCCCACCACGTGATCGATCACAGCCAGCCGATTGCCGACGAACTCAAGCGCATCGGCTTTCCCACGGTGGACCTCATCGTGAGCCTCACGCAGACCGACCTGCACTTCGCACAGATCGTCGAGGCGATCGCGCCCCAGGGAAAATTCGGCCTGATCGACGATCCCGCGTCGCTGGATATCACCAAGCTCAAGCGCAAGTCGGTGTCGGTGCACTGGGAATTGATGTTCACCCGCGCCCTGTTCGGCACCGACGACATGATCGGCCAGCACCGCCTGCTCAACGAGGTTGCCGCACTGGTCGATGCCGGCCTGATCCGCACCACGCTGGCCGAGCGCTTCGGCAGCATCAACGCCGACAACCTCAAGCGCGCCCATGCCCTGATCGAGTCGGGCAAGGCGCGCGGCAAGGTGGTGCTGGAGAACTGGGGCTGAGCCATGAAGACAGAGACCATTTTCAACCTGGCCATCCTTGAGGCGAAGGCCGGCCAGCAAGACCAGCTGCGCGACGCCCTGCGCGCGCTGGTGCCATTCACCCGGCAAGAGGCCGGATGCCTGGACTACACGCTGTTCGAGCTGGCGGACAAACCCGGCACCTTCTACATGCGGGAGTCATTCAGGAACCAGGCAGCGCTGGATGCGCACTTCAGCATGCCGTACTTCAAGGCGTTCGAGAAACGCTTCGACGAACTGCTGGCACGCCCCCTGCAACTGGTGGGCCTGAAGGAAGTGCCCTGACGGGCGGTACGGGCCTGGGCGGAACGGACCCGGCCGACGACTAGCGCGCGGCTGCAACGCGCCGCCCCCACGCTGGCGGCAGCGTGGGGGTTGCCGCCGACAGCTCGTCCCATACGTACTGGGCGGCAAAGCCGTGGTGACGGCTGCGTGAGCGCACCAGGCAGGCTTGCCGGCCCAGATTTCTTTCGGCCAACGGGACTGCGTCCTGCACGTCCAGGCTCATTGCCGCGGCACCGTTGAGCAGCGCGACCATGCCGTTTTCACGGGCGGCATGCACCAGGTCCTCCAGCGTATCGGACTCCAGATGCACGCCCGGCTTCAGCCCCTGCGCCGCAAAGGCGTTGTCGAGCTGGCGCCGCATGGCGTATTCGCTTGGCAGCAAGGCCAGGGGGTGGTTCGCGACCTCGCTGAGCTCCAGCAGGCGTCGCCGCCGGCGGGGCTTCAATCCCACGGCCACCACCGGCTCGTCGAAGCAGGCCAGGATCTCCAGATCGGCATGCGGCTCCGGGTCGAAGCTGACGGCGAGATCGAAATCGCCACGCAACACGCCCTCCACCAAGGCCTGTGCGGTGCGCCTGCGCAGTGCGATCGCCAGCTGCGGCCACTGCGCCTGGGCCCTGCGCACGACGGGCAGTACCCAGCATCCCGCGTAGGACTGCACCAGGCCGATGCGCACCAGGCCCGCCACGGTGCTCGCACGCGCCTGCACGTCGCGCAGCGCCGCCTGCAGCTCACTGAGGCAGGCCGACACCCGGCGGTCGAGCTCATGTCCGGAGGCCGTGGCTACGGCGCGCCCGCTCGCACGGTCGAACAGCTGCACGTCCAGGGTCGATTCCAGCAAGGCGATCTGCTCCGACAGCGCCGCCTGCGAGATCGAGGCATCGCGCGATGCCGCACTGAAGCTGTGCGCCCGCATCGCCGACACGAAGTAGCGCAACTGGCGCAATGAGACGAGATCGAGGGGGTCGCGGCTGCGTGCGGACATGGCCATCGGATTATCCGATAGGCGCGGCCAGAAAATGCGAATTGCGAAGAAACAAGGGCCTGCCGACACTACGGCCACGAGACAACTCTGGTCACGAGAGCACCGATGAAACGACGCAACTTCCTTCAGTACGCCAGCACGGCGACGGCCATTTCAGCCTTGGGCGCAAGCCCCTCGGCGCGCGCACAGGCATTCCCTTCCAAGCCCATCCGCATCATCTGCCCCTATCCGGCAGGTGCGACCACCGATGCCGTCTCCCGCCTGATGGCGAATGCCTTGCAGACGGACAGCGGCAGCACGGTGATCGTGGACAACCGCAGCGGTGCGGGCGGCAACATCGGCACGGAGGCGGCAGCACGCGCAGAGGCCGACGGCTACACGCTGCTGCTGGGCGCACTCGGCCCCATGGCCGCGAACCCGGCGCTGTACTCCAGGCTCAACTTCGATCCGGCCAAGGACTTCACACCGCTGGCATGGGCCGCCTCGGTGCCGTTGATCTGGGCCGTGCATCCCTCCTTCCCGGCGACCACGGCCAAGGAGGCGCTCGAATGGCTGCGCAAGAACCCGGGCAAGTTCTCCTACGCATCCGCCGGCAACGGCACGCCGCAGCACCTGGCGGGAGAACTCGTCAAGCGCCAGACCGGCACCTCGATCCTGCACATTCCCTACCGCGGCTCCGCACCTGCACTCAACGACGTGCTGGGCGGCACGGTGCAGATGGTGTTCGAAGCCACGCCGGCCATCCTGCAGCATGTGCAAAGCGGGCGCCTGAAGGCGCTGGCCGTGACGTCCGCCAGGCGCATTCCTGCGCTGCCCGGCGTGCCCACGCTCAAGGAGTCGGGCGTGGACGCCGAGATCAGCGGCTGGTACGGCTTCCTCGCGCCCGCCGCGACCCCGGCCGACCGCAAGGCCTGGCTGATCAAGCACATGGGCGCGGCGCTGGCGGCCAAGGCCACGCAAGACAGGCTGGCCGAACTCGGCTCGGTTCCCATCGACAACTCGCCCCAGGCATTTGCACGCCTGCTGGACAGCGAGCGGGCACGCTGGCAGACGCTGATCCGCGAAGTCGGCATCAAGCTCGACTGAAGGCGCCGCCCCATGCCGCACATCGCCATCGAGGTATCGCCATCCTTGCTCCCGTCGATCCAGTGGGTGCCGGTCCTGCACGCCATGCACCTTGCGCTGGCCGAGCGCGGATGGGCACGGCTCGCGGACCTGAAGTCGCGCGTGGCACCCATCGCCGTCGGACTGTGCGGCGAGGACCCCCACGCGCAGCAACTGATCGCCACCCTGACGCTGACCAACCCGCGCCCGCCGCAGATGTGCTCGGCCATGGCCGAGGTCGTGTTCGAGCATCTCGCGCGCGCGATCGGTGCGATCGGCCCGATCGCCCCGTTCGAAGTGCCCCCGGAGTCAGCGGCGTGGGTGCAGTGCTGCGTTTTCCTGCAGGAGCACCCGAAGTCGCACTACCTCAAGCGGCAATGGAACACGCCGCCGCCGGTTCCCTCAACTCCATGACATCGGGAAAAGCGCCATGTGTTGCGGTTGGCCGCTGGCCGCTGGCCGCGCGCTGCCGGCTCAGCCCGCCAGGCCTGCGGCCAGCTGCCGCACGGCCCGGGCACTGGCGCCCTTGCCGGTGATGGCCACCGCTGGGGGGTGGGCCAGCATGCGCTCGAAGACCTTGCGCACTTCCTCGGCCCCGATGCCATCGATCATCGCCAGCGTTTCGGCCACGGACGTCACGCTGCCATGGGCAAAGAGGTCCTCGACAGCCCGCTCCATGGTGGCGTAGGTCCGCTCGCCCGCACGCACCCGCGAGACCGCCAGCTGGTTCTTGGCCCGCTCCAGATGCACGGGGTCGATGCCGGCAGCCTGGGCGCGCAGCAGGCCGCCTGTCGCAGCCACCAGCGCTTCGAGCTTGTCCGGCGTCGTGACGGCATGCACGATGAAATTGGCCCAGACGTCACCGCCCTCCATCGCCGCATAGGCCGTATAGGCCAGTCCGAGCCGCTCGCGCACGGTATCGACCAGGGGCGACGACATCCCCTCGCCCAGCAGATGGGCCGCCAGCGAGGCCACGAGACGCGCACGCTGCGGATGCTCGCCCTGCAACGGCTCGAACACCAGGGGATAGGCCAGGTTCACGAACACCTGGGACACCTGCGTGAAGCGTTGCGCCAGGGCCTGCCCCACATACTTTGCGGGCTGAGGGGGCAGTGCCACAGCGGGATCGGCCGACGCAGGCATGCCGGCGAACAGCTGCGCCGCCTGCTCCAGCCAGGCCGGCACATCGAAGTTTCCGGCCGCGACGACGACGGTCTTTTCTCCCACGTAATGGGACTGCACATGGCGCACCAGATCCTGCCGCGTGAAGCCTTCGATATTGGCCACCGTGCCGATCACCGGCATGCCCATGGGGTCGTCGCCCCAGATGGCGCGGTCCAGCAGATCGCCGGCGCTGTCCTCCGGGTCCTCTTCGTACTCGATGGCCTCCTGCCGGATCACCTGCAGCTCCCTTTGCAGCTCATGCTCGGGAAACACGCTGTTCAGCACGATGTCCGCAATCATTCCCAGCAAGGCCTGCGCATGCCAGCCCAGGCCGGTCATGAAATAGCCGGTGATGTCCTTGCCGGTGAAGGCGTTGACCTCCGCGCCCAGCCGCTCCGCATCCAGGTTGATCTCCTGAACGGAACGCGTGTGCGTGCCCTTGAACGCCATGTGCTCAAGCACATGGCTGATGCCGTTGCTGGTGGAGGTCTCGTCGCGGGAGCCCACGCGCAGGAACACGCCCACGCTGACG
Organism: Delftia sp. PX-1; assembly: GCF_055797465.1. Classification (NCBI taxonomy): domain Bacteria; kingdom Pseudomonadati; phylum Pseudomonadota; class Betaproteobacteria; order Burkholderiales; family Comamonadaceae; genus Delftia; species Delftia sp. PX-1. Next base: position 3,113,958 of record NZ_CP184763.1, on the reverse strand, counting down.
CTCTGCAAATGCGGCATGGGCAGCGCCAGCAGCCGGACCCCATTCGCAAGAGTGCGCAAGGCCATGGCAGGCCGCTCCAGTTCGGTTGCCGCCAGGGGCTTTTCTTGAATCATGGGCTATTGTCGTCGCGCTCCAGAGGATGCGCAGGGCAGCCCTCTTCAGCCCTCTTTCATGTGCCTGTGATCAAAGCTGCGGGGAGCTCTGGCCCGGCCGACCTGCGCGTTACCCCACCAGGCGCCGGAACGACGCCCGAAAATCGATGGGCTCCAGGTGCAGCTGGTCCGCCAGCGGCCCGTTCAGGATGTAGAGCCTTGGTTCCTCCCGGAACTGAAAAACCCGGTAGAGATGGAAGGCATCCCCGGCCTCTGCTGCGAAATCCAGTTCGTTGCGGCTGATGATGAAGGACGAGGCATGCCCGCCATTGGTGGTCTTGACCTCGATGAAGCGATGCTCGCCGGGCCGCTCATGCGAGAGGATGTCGTAGCCGCTCCCGTCGCCGAGCCGGTCAGACACCCAGTCCAGCTGCTGGAAAAGCTCCGGATACCCGGCATGGACAAGTCGCCGCTGCTCGAATCCGATGACCCACTGCTCTCCGGCACGGCCAAGATGCCGGTTGGCTTCATCCCGCTGGGCCCAGTTCGTCTTGCGTGGAAATCTGACCTTGGCGCCGTCTTTCGCTAACTGCGCCACTGTCTCCAGCGCAGGCGGTTCAACCAGGCAGGCATGAAAGCTCTGCTCAGCAGACGTCTTGACCTCCTCCATCGCATCCACCACACGGGAAACCAGGCCCGGCTGATTCAGGACGAACTGCTGCACCGCCTGACGCAACAGAAGCTGAGCGTTGCTCCGGGGCTTGTAGCCGCGGATGAAGGGCAGCTCCAGGTCATGCAGGACGGCGCTGATGTTCTGGAACTTCAGCTCCACCGATCCCTTGCTGCGCTCACGCAGCCGCTGGCGCAACTGCGCATTGAATTCGGTCTTGGTGTAGCGCTGCTGCTCGGCCTCCAGCAAAAGCATCTCGAAATATGACGCGACCGTGGCCTGCACCTCATCGAAGGTCCAGTCTTCACCAATGCGCACGACATCGAAGCCCAGATGCTGCAATCGAGGAACGACGGTGGCCTCTCCACCGGAGAAATCAGTCGGCTTGAGCGGTCCCTCCTGCGGGAACTGATGGCCGAACGCAGCTCCGACGATGGCCTTGGAGTCGCATAGCTGCCCGGTTCTTGCATTGCGAACCAAGAAATCGCGCGATTTTCCAAATCCGTATCGCTTCAGGAATGCCGTCCGACCAAGACGTGAAAACTCGTCCAACGCCGCCTGAACGGCCGCAGGACTTTGAAGGCGAGAGATTTCAACAGCCATCAGCGTTTGGGAGAAGTATCTTCATGCGGAATCAATACCCACGGGCTAGGTCCGCAGCAGCACACAGCAAATTGCAAAGAAATAGTACTTTACGTTACAAACGCATGCTTGGTCTGGTAGCAGCCATGTCTTTCATGGGGAACACTGGACCTCGTCTGTCTGCGCGCAAGTGCTTGCACCTGGCCTGGGAATCAGGCGGCTAGTTCTTACATCCAAGCCTCGCCCGGGCTCAGAATCTTCCTAGGCGCAGCGATACTTCAGGTCTCTGAGTCCTAGGAACTGCAGAATAGGTAACAATCCGTTCCGAAAGGGTCTGGATGTGGACAAAAGTCTGATTGACGTGACGGGCGCGGTACACGCGCTGAGGCAGTTTGCGCAAGAGCGGGAGTGGCAGCAATTCCATTCACCCAAGAATCTGGTCATGGCTCTCTCGGGCGAGGTGGGTGAGTTGACCGAAATATTCCAATGGATGACCGAGGCCGACTCTCATTCGGCCGCCTCGAATCCTAAAACCGCCTCGGCGGTACGCGACGAACTGGCCGATGTCGCCCTGTACCTCATCCGCTTGGCGGATGTGCTGGACGTGGACCTCAACGCAGCCATCGCCAGCAAGCTGGCTTCCAACGCCGCCAAATACCCTGTCGAGGCGTCGCGCGGCGTCAGCACCAAATACGACCAGCTGCCCGAGCCATGATCGTTTATCAGGCCGAGAAGACACAATTCCTGCTCGACTACGACGAACGCGATATTGAAGACGTCATCTACGCGAAGTACCAGGCAGCGACTCACCGCAAGGTAGCCAAGGCGGAGATCCGATCATGGCGCGAGTCGCTGGGCTACATTGCCCGCCTTCTGCGTGACCCGGAAATCGCACCCGACATCGGGGTCGCTGTCGAATTCATCCTGCCGCAATCGTCAAAACGCATCGATGTCATTCTTGCCGGACATGCCGACGACGGCTCTCGACGGCTGGTGGTGGTCGAACTCAAGCAATGGTCATCGGTCGGCGCCACCGACCGCGATGCCATCGTGCTTTTGCGCGGTGGAATGCGCCCTGACCAGGCGCGCATTCACCCCAGCTACCAGGCGTGGTCGTACACGGCATTTCTGGAGGGGTTCAACGAGGCCATCTATGACGGCGGGCTGCAGCTGAAGCCTTGCGCCTACCTGCACAACTATGCCGCCGATGGCATCATCGACTCGCCCCAGTACCAGCCCTATATCGAGCGGGCACCTTTGTTCCTGAAAGGCGATGAAGACCGCAAGAAACTCCGCGAGTTCATCAAACAGCACATCCGGCATGGCCGAGGCAGCCAGGTGCTGTTCGATCTTGAACGAGGAAGGATGCGGCCATCCAAAGCGCTGGCGGATGTGGTCGGCAAGCTGCTGAAGGGCAACAGCGAGTTCGCGCTAATCGACGACCAGAAGGAAGTGTTCGAGGCTGCGAAGGCGGCATGCCGCCAGGCCAGCGCCAGCGGCAGGCCTCGCGTCTTGATCATTGAGGGCGGTCCTGGAACCGGCAAGTCGGTGATCGCCGTCAACCTGCTTGCGGCTCTGCGCGAAGGCTTGACCGTCAAATACATTTCCAAGAACGCTGCCCCACGCGCTGTCTATAGCGACAAGCTGATACAGACGCGCGACAACGCACATCTGGTCAATCTTTTCGGCGGATCAGGCTCCTTCACGGAAACCGTGCAGGATGCCTTTGATGTCTTGGTCGTGGACGAAGCACATCGCCTAACCGAAAAAAGCGGCTTCTATGGGAATCTGGGCACCCATCAGGTCAAGGAGCTGATAGAAGCTGCCAAGTGCAGCATCTTTTTCATCGACGAAGACCAGCGCGTGACTCTCAAGGATGTAGGTTCCAAGGAGATCATCCGCAAGTTTGCAGCCGGGCGGAATGCTGAGGTAGAGGAATATTCGCTGACTTCCCAATTTCGGTGCGCCGGCTCCGACGGCTATCTGGCCTGGGTAGACCATACGTTGCAGATCCGAACTACCGCCAACCCTAGCCTTGCAGATATTCCGTTTGACTTTCAGGTGTTTGACGACCCCTCGGATCTGCACAAGGCCATCGAGACGAAGAACGCCAACAACCGGGCACGCGTTGTGGCTGGTTACTGCTGGCCATGGAACAGCAAGAAGAATCCCAAGCTTATGGACGTAGTCATCGGAGACTACGAGCGCCAATGGAATCTGGACCAGGACGGCAGCCTCTGGATCGTGGCACCGAACTCTGTGGCACAGGTCGGCTGCATACACACCTGCCAGGGGCTGGAAGTGGACTATGTGGGAGTCATCATCGGGCCAGACCTGACCATCATGGGCGACACGCTGGTGGCAGTGCCCCGAGCCAGGGACAGACATGACAAGACCATGAAGGGATTCGTGAAGATGACGAAGGAGCAGCCTGCCGAGGCCGCACGGCTGGCGGAAAGCATCATCAAGAACACCTATCGCACCTTGATGACCCGTGGCATGAAGGGGTGCTATGTGTATGCCACGGACGCGAAGCTGAGGGCATACCTGCGCGAGCATTCGGCTATTCCAGCATCCCACTGAACAACGGCGGGCGGGCAGAAAAAAGCCCGCAGTGCCGCGGGCTTGATTCGGAAATACGGCCGGACGACCCCGGCCGTTTCCTATTGCGCAATCATTCCCACTCAATCATCAACAAGACGCCCAAACCCACGTGGTTAAAGGGATTGGCTGTAATTGACATAGGTCTCTACCGTCGCTTTTACCGTCAGAAGCGCAGACCTTTTGCTGCCGCGGGAGATGAAGTGATTTGCGGGGCGGCAACTCTAGCGAGACCATTATCAATCACCTCACAGGATAACGCAGAAAACAAACTTCTCGCTGGACACCGCTTCGACGGCCCGATGCCTTTTCGAAGGGGGCGACGGACGCGGCATTGTGGATGCGGATCGCGGCTGAGATAGCCCCCTGAATCTCCGTACACGGTCCATCGCTTATCTTCGAGATAGGCATAGGACTGTGCGTATGACTAGGCATACAGAAACGATTGAGGTTATCACCCGAGACCAGCGCAGGCGGCGCTGGTCGGCTGCCGAGAAGGCAGCCTTGGTTCGCAAGACGTATGAACCGGGCATAAGCGTCTCGCTCGTGGCCCGCCAGAAAGGCGTCTCTGCCAGCCTGCTGTTCACTTGGCGGCGGCTGAAGCCCGAAGGCGCGCTGGTGGCTGTCGGTGCAGGCGAGGCCGTTGTGCCGGCATCGAAACTGGCAGCCGTCCGTGCCGAGATCGCCAAGCTGCAACGTGTGCTGGGCAAAAAGACCTTGGAGAACGAGATCCTCGAGGAAGCCGTGGAGCTTGCCGCAGCAAAAAAGTGGATTGCGTGCTCGCCCTTGTTGCCTGGGGATGACCAATGAAGTCGGTCTGCTCGGTGCTGGGCGTGGCGCGCTCGAATCTGCATACGCGGCTTCACCGCCCTGGCCACTGGCAGGACAGCCGCAGAGGCCGTACTCTAGCCCAGGATGGACTATTGCTGGCTGACCTGCGGCGCCACATTGTCGAGTTGCCCAGCTATGGCTATCGCCGCGCCGATGCGCTGCTCAATCGAGAGCGACGTCGCAAGGTCAACAGGCGCTGAACCATAAGCACATCTACCGGGTCATGGCGCGGCATCGACTGCTGTTGCCCAAGGCACCCAAGCGACGGCATTCGAGCCGCATTCACGATGGCCAGGTCAGTGTGCCGATGAGCAGCATGCGCTGGTGCTCTGACGGCTTTGAGATCAAGTGCGATTCTGGCGAGACGGTCACAGTTACCTTCGCCAAGGACTGCTGTGACCGGGAGATCCTGGCCTGGCGGGCTTGGGAGGGCAAGGGACTTGCGGGAGAGCCTGTGCGCGACATGCTGGTGGAAGCCGTGGAGCGGCGCTTTGGCACGGTTGAAGCCGTACCCCTGGAGCGTGAATTGGAGTTCCTCACTGACAACGGCAGCGCCTACATCGCGCACGAGACGCGTGGCATTGCTAGATCGCTGGGCCTGAAGCCGATCAACACGCCCGTGTGTAGCCCGCAGAGCAACAGCGTGGCCGAGAGCTTTGTGAACACCTTCAAGCGCGACTACATGAGTCGTATGGACCTGCGCGATTCGCCGACCGTGTTGGCACAATTGCCAGGTGCGTTTGAGCACTTCAACGAGATCCACCCGCATTCGAGTTGAAGATGATGTCGCCCAGGGAGTTCCGACGACTTAGCGACTGGACGGTGTCCGTAACTACGGGGGCAAAATCACGGCTTCGTGCTCCCGCCTGTTTCGGTGATGCGTATTGCGACTTACTATATGGACTTGGGGAGGCCTCGGTGGAGCCAGCCACGAAGTCGGTGTCAATCAGCTTCCGGGTGTGGCCGCTGGTGGAGGACTGCCTGGAAGCAGCAGCAGAGTGCGAACAGCAATCGCAGACCAACATGTTGGAGAAGCTGGTACCCGACGACTACCGCCGCACTTTCTCGCTGGCGAGCCTTGCCGAAGAACCTAGATGCAACAACGTGCCCAGGGAGGAAAAGAATGGTCATACAGTCACAAAAGGATAGGCCAACAAGAGCAGGCGGAGGATGGGGCCGGTTCTAATGATGCCCCCGTCGAAGCTGTCCATTACCCGGCGCATCCGCGCCCTAGGCCAAGTCACTGAGCGTTGCGAATGCGACGCGTCAACGCTTGTCGGGACAGTGCTTCGCCTTTGGTGCAAGACCGCTTTCCCGGCACTCCCACAGCCCTCCCTACCTTATTCGAAGATGCTCGCTGCGGAGCCCCAGATTGCGGCTTTCGCGGCACTGCTGAGTCAGCTGAGCTACCTTGAGGCGACATACTGGCTGAGTTCCGCCTACGCCGTATTGGCCGACGAGGGCTACCGCAAGAGCCTGGCAATGTTCTTTACGCCGGCGTCGCTGACCGAGGGCTTACTCGAAGACCTTACCGCGCAGGGCGTCGACTTTGGGAGTCAGTCCTTCATGGACCCTGCCTGCGGAGGCGCGGCCTTTTTGGCACCGATTGCCTTGCGAATGCGAACCGCGCTGTTTGCGCAGGGATTCACGGCGCTGAAGGTGCTCAAGCACATCGAGAGGCACCTCAGCGGCTGCGATCTGGACAAGACACTGTGTGAGTTGTCCAGGCATTTCCTATGCATGGCGCTGCACGCGGAAATCCAGAAAACGAACTACGTCCCATCCTTCAACGTCCACACGGCCAACTCCCTGACTACCCTAGCCGCCTGTCTCGGTACGGCGGATGTCGTCGTCTGCAATCCGCCCTACAGGAAGATGACCGCCGAGGAGTTGGAGCCCTTGCGCGACACGTACTCAGACGTAATCGAGGCCCAGCCGAATCTGTACTGCCTCTTCATCGCCCTCTGCGTCCGCTTGATTCGGATCGGCGGACATGCCGCACTGGTCACTCCGACCAGTTTCCTTTCAGGGCAGAACTTCGGTCGACTGCGCAAATTCCTTATGCGCAACACCGACATCGAGCACATTGGCATGGTCAGCGACCGCCAGGGTGTATTCATTGACGTCGAGCAAGAAACCGCCTTGACGGTTCTACGGCGCCGCGCCGAAGAAGACCACACGCAGGTGCGCGCCAACGTCTCCGTCGTCTCGGGGGCGGGCAAATACACGAGCGTCGGTGAATGCACCCTCTCCAACTCCGGCGCCGTGTGGCCCATCCCGCGTTCCGTCGACGACGTGACCCTGCTTAAGGCGGCCGCCCTATCCCGGTTCCGCCTATCCGACTACGGCTACCGGGTGCGCATCGGCGCGTACGTCTGGAACCGCGACAAACGGCCCAAGTTCGATTCGCTTCGGGACGCCCGGAAGGCCAAGGCGCACACAGCGATGCCGCTTATGTGGTCGCGGGACATCGTCCCGGGCAGCATCGTTCGGCTGGAGGACACCTCAGCCTACGACGGCGAGCATCGATTCGTCGACCTGGGTGACAAGGGGCACACGTCCGTAGTCACGTCGCCATGCGTGGTCATGCAGCGAGTGACGTCGAACGACCAGCCGCGGCGCCTTGTGGCGGCTGCAGTGTCACCGGGCGTCTTCGACACGTACGGCGGCTTCATCGGTGAGAACCACGTCGTCATCATCGAAGCGGTCTGCGACAAGCCAGCGTTGCCACCCACTAAGCTCGCCAAGCTGCTGAGCGCGCATGCGGTCGACCGCTATTTCCGGTGCATCTCGGGTGCCATCAACGTCTCAGCGTTTGAGCTCAATCAACTTGCGCTTCCCGACCCGCAGGCACTTCGAGAGGCCCTCGCCGATAGCAGGTCCATGGAGGAAGCAGTGCACCTGGCTTTCGGACTCGTTTCCGAGGGATGACTGCACGGCAAGAACTGTTCGGACTTTGTAATGCCTCAATTTAAATCACTGGCCGACCGCCAGGCAGACCAAGCGAAGGCTCGCGAGAAACAAGCCGAACGGGCACGCAAGTACGCCACCAAGCCCGTGGGAGGGAAGCACTCACCGGTTAAACCCCGTGTGGTGCCGCTTCCCCCTCCGCAGCTGCCTGCCCCTGTCCGTCCACAACGGCCTTGGGCGCAGGTCCGCTCCGGCAATGCCCGCCTAACCTACCAATCACGGACTGCCGGGGAGACCGTGGCAGCGCAGCCTTGGACCAATGAGCTCGTAAGCACCGTGCTTGAGGTAGCCGATCAGGGCGGGGTGACACTGTGCCTGGTCTGGCCGGCAAAGGTAACAGCGCTGCCTCTATTGCACTTGCTAGCAAGCGTCGAGCGCGTTTTTGCCAAGGACCTGCGCGGCATGCGCACCTTGCTCTATCCGGGCACGCATGCCTGCCGTGCGCCACTCCATAGCGTGCTCGCCGACCGCAAGGCATTGAGCACCTTCTATCGCAGCTTATGGGTGGAACAACCGAACGGCACACTCGAGGCGGAGTCGTACACGACGTCACCGGCGTTCCTCGGAGCTTTGTGGGCGCTGAACGACTTGACCCAGCACACGCCCGGTGCCCCGAATCCATCCCTCGCGGAGCTCGTTCCGACGTTTGTCTTCGACCCAACCAAGCGCGCCTGGGCTACGACAGCCTCCAACCCTCTGGAACGCACCCTTGCCAAAGTCGGACGTCTGGCGCTCCGGCGTGATCTCCGCGAGAGGGTCAGCCAGGAATGGAAAATCCCCGAGAAGGCACCCGGCGCTCTCATGGTAATGCACCATACCGCGAAGAAGGAGTCGTGGCGCGCAGCATTGGCTGCCCAAGCTTTGAAGGGCCCCGGACGCCCAGAAATCTTGCTGCTAGACGCCACGGAGTCGGCTCGACGTACGAACTACGCTGCCGTTGATCGGATTCCCGATTTTCTATCGACTGCACAAGACAGTAGTCTTTCCGATACAGGTGCCGTGGTCGTGACCGACGACCCCAAGACCTTCTTCATCTTGCGGGCGCGGCTTCGTAATACCGTGAGCACGCTTAAGACGCAGGTGTGGGCCGCCGAATCTGAAGATGTGCTGCTCTCGGCTCACCCAGTCGCTATCGACTGGCAACCCGCTCAGCGTAGCAACTCCAACTTCAGCGTGAGCATCGTTGACCGCGACGCATCTCAGCTTGCGCTGGCATTCCAACGTCTGACCGCTTCGGCAGGCAAAGATGAGAGTCCGGCCTATCAAGCACTTCTTGAAGCCTGCATGTACGTTCTGCGGCTGTCAAACATGCCGGCGGGATACACCGACCTGACAGCTGCTTCGGCGGAGGCCGGCGGAGGCGACTACTGCAGCCAGCAGAACGCCTGGACACCCGTGAAGCTCCGGCTGGCCTCGGCGCTCGACTCCGGCACGTTGAACTCGGTACGCAACGCGGTTGAACGCGCCATCGAGCGTGCTGAGAAGCTCCTCGACGACTGGAATGACGCTACGCCAATGGCGTCCCGCATGCTCTCGGAAGTCCGCAAGCAAGCCGTCGCTGGCCGGCAAGGCATCTCCCTGGTGCTGCCGAGCAACCGGTACGTGCGAATGGCGCATCGCTTCTTACAGCGAAAGCTGGGCGCGGATTGGGCCGCCGCTGAAGGTCGTATCGATTGGCACACGCTCTCTGCAGTGGGTAAGACGCTCACGGGCGACCGCAAAGGCAAGCACCTCACCTTCATCGGCATCAACCCCGACGTGCTCCGCATCCTGTTGACGCATCCGGAAGTGCCGCACGGCACCGTGGCGCTGGTGGCCTATCGTCAGGCCGAGTCCACGCTCACAACGCTCATCAGCATGAAGGAGGTAGATGCGTTCAAGGCCTACCGCGGTCGCATCGGTCTGCTGGCCCAGGAGCTGGAGCGGCGTCTAGCGGAGGTGCCGAACCCACTGGTCATCAACAAGCTGCGTGAGATGCCCCTCACGTTTAAGTTCGACGACAACGGTCACAACGGCCAGAGCGGCGAGCAGGCGTACTACAAGTTCGAGCTCGAAGGTGGTGGCCGGGCATATGCTTCTGGCTGGGTCTATCGTCACGTACCCGATGAGGACCCTCCGTTTCGCCGCGCGGCCGCAAGCGCTATCCAGCCCGATGACTTCATCTTCGACATGAGCGACGAGCTGCGCGCCAAGCTGGAGTCGTCACTGCAGCTGAACGGCGAGGGCGTGAGCTCCGTGGTGGACCCAGTGCGCATGTTGCTCAAGCTTTACCACGACGATGTTCAGCGGCGCTGCGCGCTGATGTTCAAGTCCACTAAGCGGTCAGCGCTGGCTCGCGAGATTCACGCCAAGATGGTTGAACTGGACCCGAATGCCGCCGACTGCCGGCCGGGTCGTGTGTACTACTGGCTAGCCCTACAAGCGAAGGACGACACACGGCCCCACGCCTCCAAGGACTCCAAGTACTTCAAGGTCTTCTGCAAGGCCTTGGGTATCAGCGAAGAAGCTGCAGAGCAGCACTGGGGCTTCGTGCGCAATGCGCGGCGTCTGAACCAGTACCGGGGACGGGAGCTGGTCGCCCGGTACGCCGAGATTCTGTTCCAGCCCGAGAGCGCCGCAACTTACCGGAAGGTGTCCGAAGACGTCATACGGCAACTACAGCAGGAGGCGTTGCGCTGCGTCTATCGAGTCGAACATGTTGTGCCGCCACTTGCGCGCGAGACAACGATCACAAAGGGAGAGACACTTGCCCATTCTCAGTAAGAATCCCCGCAACATCCATCCGGCCTATAAAGAGGCGGTTGTCGACAGCCTGCTCAACGGACTGTCTGCGCGACTCTCCGGCCGAGGCGACTTTTACAAGGTCATTTACGGGGCCAAACCGAGCGCCGCGTTGATGTCGGAGTTCATCGTGCCGATGCCGCCAGAGGAGCGCGGCGGCGACGAGGAGGCGGATCCCATCCGCATCAGCGCGCACGGCATGGACTTGCAGATTCGCTCGGCTGCTGTGAGCACCACGCTGGGTGTCTCGCTAACTGGCGCCGTATACGTCCGCATTTTGCCGGCCGAGGATGAAGTGAAGCCCGGCGGACGACTGGAGGCAACGTTCCCCCTGACGCGGGAGGCCCGCGCCGATATTCGGAGCAAGGTCAAGGACGCACTAGGCAAGCTCGTTGCCGCACTGCCAGGCGGCAAGACGCACCCGGAGTGGGCTGCGAAGAGCTACGACGCTCGCAAGGCCGTCTACGAGTCGATGGGCCTGCCGTTCGACAACCGACTGGACCGTGCACCAGCAGAGGAAGATGGCGAAACTGAGGGCACCGAAGGTGAGAATGGCGAAGGTGGCGAGGAAGGCGAGGCTCGGCCAGTCCAAGAGGTCGCCGCCGGCCTGACCACTCCTGACGGCCTGGCTGACGACATTCCTCCCCCGCCGAAGTGGCTCCGGCTCGAGCTCGCCCTGCCCTCCTTCGAGTTCACCCCGAGAACAGCCGAGGCCGATGCGAAGAAGGCGACAGATGCCCTGAATGAGGCCATCGCCAAGCAGCTCGGCGACTGGGCCGCCAGCTCCGACCCCGAAGCAGGTGGAAAGTTGTGGGGATACCGGCGCACACGAGTGCGTCCGTCTGACGTGCGTGGCTGGAAGGGCTTCCTGGAACGGGTGCGCGCCTCGGGCCTGGCGGTCATCGTGCCCCAGATTGAATTGCGTTGGGTTGTCCAGGCGGTGCCGGACCCGGTCGATACGACTCGCATGACCGTCCACGTGGCGCTGGAAAACTGGACCGCTCCGCTCACGAAGGCGAACTTCAAGGAGCTGGAACCCTCACTATTCCATGTCTCGGTGACAACTGCGGTGCCGGCGGCCGACCACCAGTTCCTACGCCTGGACCGCGTCAAGCCGTCCTACCGGTACAACCAGTACCTCAAGTACCCGGCGCTGGGGTTCAATGGCGGGATCACTCTGACGGTCGACGGCGCGCTGCACCGCCTGACCACGACGTGGGCCCCGCGCTATGTGCTGCCTCGCATCATTCCAACCGATGGCGCCGTTGAGCGAAACATCGAGAAGCTGTCGCAACCCGACTGCCTAGCCGACCTGAGGCCACTTATCACGGTCTACGAACAATGGCTGACCAAGGCCGAGAAGCATCCGGTGGACCGGGGCCTGGACGGGCCGAATGCCGCCGAGCAACTGTCGGCCGAGAAGGAAAAACTGCACCTGGACGTCGCCGCCTGGCGCCGTGAGCTGGGCGCTATCCGCTGCGGCTTGGATATCCTCGAGAAGTCCCGCGCAAGCTGGAGCGGGCCTGGCGTGCAGAAGTCGCCGCTCGGCATTCCGTTCGAAGCCTGGGTCTCGATGAACTCCGCGATGGCCAAGGTGGCGAAGTCGAAGGGCTATGACGAGTGGCGCCTGTTCCAGCTCGCCTTCATCCTGGCGTCCATTCCGGCTTTCGCGACGCGCATTCCAGAGTTCCACAGCTACTACACCCCCGAGGTTGCAAAGCACGCCAATGCCGTGACGCTGCTGTACTTCTCCACCGGCGGCGGTAAGTCCGAGGCGTTCTTGGGCCTGTTGGCCTTCGTTCTCTTTCTCGACCGCCTGCGGGCCAAGCACCGAGGTGTCTCGGCCCTTATGCGCTACCCGTTGCGCCTGCTCACCTTGCAACAAGCGCGCCGCACCTTCGCGACGATGGGCGCGGCCGAGGAAGTCCGACACACGCGCGGGCATCCCGGCGAGCCGTTCTCGCTCGGATTCTGGGTGGGCGGCAGCAACACTCCAAACTGGCATTCCGAGGACGGCTACACAGAAGTCCCCAGCGATGATGAACTCGCCCCGAGTGCGGAGGCCAAGTACAAAGACGTCCAGCCCTACAAGAGCGCCCGTGAGCGCTGGCTGAAGCTATCCTCGTGCCCGTTCTGTGGCAACAGGGACGGGAGCCTCTTAGCGCTGCGCCGTCAATCGGGTACCGGTGCAAACGCGATGGGGCACTATTGCACGGCCCCGAAGGACAAGTGCTCCTGGAACGCCCGGTTCGCCAAACCCACGCCGCTACCCTTCTACATCGTCGACGAGGACATCTACGACTTGGCTCCGTCCGTACTCCTGGGCACGGTCGACAAGCTCGCTGCCATTGGCCAGTCGCAGGGCACCATTCGCAAGTTCTTCGGGATGTTCGGCTTTGCGCCGCTTGTCGAGACCGGCAGCGAGCGCCTGTACGTGCCGATGAAACCCAAGGACTGGGATGGTCACCCTGGCACCAGCACGCGCGCCCTGTTCCCCTCTTTCGCCGCAGGCGAAAAGAAGTTCTTCGACCCGTTTCCGGCCCTGCTGATACAGGACGAGGCCCACCTGCTGGACGAGTCCCTGGGGACGTTCTCGGGTCTGTTCGAATCAGCGCTGGAGGCAGCGCTCGACCAACTCTCGCCGCTGCTGAAAGGTCATCTCTCATACGAGCCCGAGTCCACGGTCCGTCGAAAAATCAAGGTCATTGCCGCGTCGGCCACGGTCAGTGAGCCGCAGCGCCAGATGCGCAACCTCTACCAGCGCGATAACACGGTCCAGTTCCCTTATCCGGGTCCCACGCTCTATGACTCGTTCTACGCGACGTCCCTCCAGCCAGATGCTACGTCTGACGACACCGAGCGCGCGGCCCTTCCTGCAGGCGACGTGGAGTTGCGCAGCCACTGGGCGCGCGTCTACGCCTCGGTCCTGACCAATGGGCACCGCCATACCGTTGCCATGGCCTCGGTACTCGGCCACTACCACGTGATGCTCACCGGCCTGTACGAGCGCCTGCGCAGCGAGGACCCGACCAAGGAGAAGGCCGCTCGCGACGAGTTGATTCGGTGGGTGTCTCCCGGCCCGCTGCGGGCTCAGTTTGTCCGGCTCCTGGCGGGCGCGGATGCCGCCACATTGCTGACACTGGTGGACTTGCACCGCATCGCCCTGACCTACGTCACGAACAAGAAAGGTGGCGACCAGGTTATCGATACCGAAAAGGTTCAGTTCGAGAAGCTTCACCAGGCCGAGGGTTACGCTGACCAAGCTCTAAGCTCGGAACTCATCTCGGGAGCGGTGTCCGCCGCCGACATCCAGGACATCGTCCGGCGGGCCGAGACCCGTGTTGGTATCAACAAGCCGTTCCCGGAGCTGAACGACACCCTTCGGTCGGTGATTGCCACCTCCGCCATTTCGCACGGCGTTGACGTGGAAGAGTTCAACGCGATGTTCTTCGCGGGCATCCCGTCGGAGATCGCGGAGTACATCCAGGCGTCGTCACGCGTGGGCCGCACGCACGTGGGCTTCTCGCTGCTGGTGCCCGTGCCGCAGCGGTATCGCGACCGGTTTGTGCTAGAGATTCACGACATTTTCCACCGGTTCCTGGAGCGAATGATTCTGCCGGCAGCGGTTGATCGCTGGGCCGAGAAGGCGCTGGTGCGGGTTATGCCGAGCTTCTTCCAGGAGTATGTGTGCGGTATGAACGCCATCGAGCGCCTGTGCACGGCGGACGACGACAAGAAGCGCAATAGCACCACCTTTGCCATGGCGCCCGACGTGCGCGACTTCCTGGCCGTTCCGGCCAACATGAAGGCCACTGAGGCGTTCATGGAGAAAGCACTCGGGCTGTCATTCTCGCCATCGCCTGAAGGGAAGAACTACTACCGCTCGCTGCTCAAGGGCCAGCTCATCCACTACCAGCAGGACCTGGGTGTGGACCGACTGGTGAACAGTACTCGTCTGGTCCAGTTCTTCGCTGCGCGCAACAGCCTGCTGCGGCCGATGACTTCGCTGCGCGACGTGGACCAGCCCGGCCTCATTCACGAGTCGGGTGCCGATGCGTCGTACAAGCGCGTGGCAGACGGAATGACGGCGCGGGCGATGACCTTCATTCGGCGAGGCTCCGGCGCAGATATCGATTCGACCGATAGCGCAACAGAAGCACGGAGCTGAGGGAGAAACAAGATGGCAAAAGCCAAAACAATGAACCGGTCGCGCAACCAGCTCGCAACGGCCTACGCCCCAGAGAGCTTCTTTACCTTCGAAGGCGGTATGGGGGCCTGCATTGCCCGCTCTTCGGCCGGCGAGTCCATTCAGCTCACAGAGTCCACGATGGACTTGGTGTTCGAGCGCATGAACGAGTTGGGTCGGGCCTGGTTCAACACCGCCTCGTCTGCACGCGACGGCGACCCAACGAAGCCACGCATCCTGCCGGCGCAGTGCGTCGACCAGGTCCTGCTTGACCCGACCAGGTCGGAGTTCCAACTGCCGGGCCAGGATCGCTTCTATCTGTGCCGACCCTCGCACATGGAGTACACGCCGGCGCCGCTGACGTTTGTGTGCCGAACCTGTGGAATGTTCCAGGACTACGAGACTCTCTCAGAGCTCGACAAGAACCTCGAGAACTTGACACCCGACCGCTGCCCCAACCCCAAGAAGAAGGGCCAGTGCGACTGGGAGCAGCTCGATGTCGTCTTCGTGCACTGGTCCGGTCACTGGGAGGCGGCCTTTCCGGGCCAGTGGCACTGGAGCGACCGGGATGCCAAAGTCATCAAGCGCCGCGACAACTGCGTCTGCGGGAGCTTCCTGTTCAAGCTGAATCGGCGCTCTGCCGGCATCGGCGATTGGTTCTTCGAGTGTGCCGCCTGCGACAAGCCGCTGTCACCGAAGTGGCTGCAGAACGACCGAGACACCTTGCGCATACTAGGACCGGCAATGGGGCCGGACCGTCTGACCGAGGTACGGATGCAGGCGACGCCCTACCGCGCGTCGAGCGCGTATTACGTCAAGTCCGACCTGTTCATCGACTTCAAGGACGGCAGCCAGCAGTTGCTGACCCGACTACGTCCTGGACGGGAAGCAGAGCTCAAGGACTTCGTGGCGAGGGAGTATGGTTTTGCCGCGCAACCCATCACGGATGAGGACGTGCAGAAGGCCTGCGAGGGCAAGCCGGAATGCGTCAAGGACCTGGCGGACTACCTTGCTGCTGTGGAGCAGATTCGCACGCTCGAGGGATTTGCGGAGCCGATGCGGACTACGCTGAAAGGCGTCATCGAAATGGCATACACGAGTCGCCAGCGCATTCTGGATGACCTTCGCCGACGACAGATTCTGCTGCCGAAGCTGGACCTTCCGGTGTCGGTTGTCTCGAACCTTCAGAACAGGCAATCGACGTTCGCATCCAAGTTCGACCCTTTCCGCCTGGCCGTCGAGCACGCGGCCCTCAAGAACACGCGCCTGGATGTGGAGACGCGGACCAACGGGAAGAAGCCGTATGTGTCCTTTACTCGGCTGGATGAGGACCTGGCACCAGAAGACAAGGACAAGACGGACCAGGTGCAGACCGCGACGCGCGCGTTGCTCTATAAACTGGGTCTCGAGGACATGGGCCTTATCCGCGAGTTCGACCTGTGTCGCTTCAGCTTCGGCTACTCGCGCATGGAGTCGACGCCCATCCTGCGGGACAAGCGGGGCATGGACATGCCCGTTCGCCTAAACCTGTTCCCACCGGTGAAGCAGAACGATAGCACGCGGTATCCGGTCTACGTCGTGCAACAGGGTAACGAGGCCTTGTATGTACGCCTCAAGGAAGAACTCGTTCTCGAATGGCTCCGCGACCTGAACTGCCCGGACATGTTCACCTTGAACGCGGGAGAGAAGATTGGCGCAGGCCTGCTGGGCGCGGCACAGCCGATGAGTCCGTTCCTGGACAACTTGCCTGAGACCACGACGCCGCCGGTCTACTTCTACCTGTACACCCTGCTCCACAGCTACTCGCACTTGCTGATGAAACACGTGTCGGAGTACTCCGGCCTGGACCTGGGTTCATTGGGCGAGTACATCTTTCCGGCTGACCTGGCCTTCGTGGTCTACCGCAACGGCACAACGATGGACCTGGGCAACCTGTCTGCGCTCTGGCGTAATGCCGGCCCGGCGATGCTGACCGCAATGCTCGGCGCCAAGGCGACGCAATGCGGGACCGGCTCACTGTGCACGGAGCGCGGCGGCGCCTGCCCTGACTGCGTGATGATGCCGGAGACGTCGTGCATTGCCGGCAACAAGCTGCTCTCACGGTCGGTTCTGCGGTCCATTGGGGGCAGGCCTCGTCTCGACAAGCGGGGCACGCCGATTCGCGGCTACCTAGACATGGTCAAACCGTAGGTCTGCAATGCCAACCCAGAGGCTGACCGCGTTCGAGCAAACCGTCTTGGCCGGCCTGGCTGAGAAAGCCGGACTCGCCGCAGCGGTGCTGGAGGCGTGGGCAGACCTGCCCGCCAGTTCGGCGCAGTCAGCCCGCTCGCTCATCGATGCGGCGCAATTGGGTGTAACCGAAGAAGGCGCAACGCAGGGCCTACTCGAACGGTCAACGAGCCTGGGGCTCATTGAGTTGACGCCGGCGGGATACAAACCGCGCAACGGTGCGCACGAACGCTTCCCGCGCCTGGCCTTCGCCCTTCATACCGTTGAGCACTATCGGTCGTCCGTACACCGCGATGCAACCGTGGCGCAGGTTGTGCTCACCAAGCCGCCTCGGCCGAGCATGCTGGAGCAAAAGCTATCGGCGCTGGGTTGGCGAACAACAGAACTGGAGGCCACTGAGCACGCCTTCCACGGCATGGTGCGGGCGGCAAAAAGGCGCATGGTCGTCATGACGCCGTTCTTTGACAGCACCGGCGCAACCTGGCTGACGGAGCTGCTGTCGAACGTTTCCCCGGGGGTCGAGCGCATCCTGATTCTTCGCAGCCTGGAAGACAACACGCGGAAGGACTATCCGTTCGGATTCGACGCCATCTCGCAGTGGCTCAAGGTGGAGGGCGTGCGGGTCTTCAACTATTCGATTCCGCGCATGGACGGCGGGCGGGAAACCTTCCACGCAAAGGCGGTGCTTTGCGACCGGAGCACAGCCTACCTCGGCTCGTCCAACGTGACAGCGGCCTCCCTTGAACATTCGATGGAAATGGGCGTCGTGCTGGAGGGGCGAGCGGCAGCAGGTGTCGCCGAGGTCATCGACGCGGTCCTGGCGGCAGCAACGCCGTGGATGTAAGCCGAGGCTGAGCGAGCGCGCTGTTTGCTCAGATCTGACTTAGCGCTCTGCATTCAGAATCTCGATGATCTGGCTGACGCTCAAGTCCTGGCCGAAGCCGAGAGTCGCCCGGATGGGTTCGAACGCCGCAGCCATGCGGCCATACTTGGCTGCCGTCGGAGCATGGGAGTTGAAGTCGCGCCCCTTAAAGCGGGAAAACCGACCCATCTCCTCCACGAGGAACCGCGCGATGCTCATCAGCCCGCTCTCATTGTTGCCGTCGAAGCCGGCGAACTTCGGCAAATATCCGTGGTTGGCCGCCTTGACCTTCTCCACATCCTCGGCGGAGAGCTTCTCCAGCCGCCCCTCGATGAAGTCCCAGGTGTCCAGCACGTTGACCACCAGGGTGACATCGGCCGGACGGTCCGTGTGGTTGTGGAAGAGCCCCTGCATGTCCCAAGTAGGCGCCCAGTAGTGCCCCCCGTAGATCGACTCTGCGACGAAGTCGACATCGGTCTCAGTAGACACCTTCAGGTGCTTCACGAGGTCGCGCAGCAGCATGAAGTTCAGCTTGTCGCCCGCAGTCAAGTGGATGCTGTTACCCGTAACGGTATTCAGCCCCAGGTCCACGAGCTGGCGAACCGCGTCGGAGCGCGAACTGGCTTGGCCCGTTCTCTCCATCCATTCGTCAACACGCTGCAGCAGTTCCTCGTCCAAGCGCAGTTCCAGCCGTTCAGTTTTTCCCATGTGCAAATCTCCAGATGTACGGAAAAATACCGATACACCGTACAAATGTACGGCAATCTGATTGCTGATGCAACTAGCCTATGCGGGATAGTTGCTGATGGGTGTGCACTTCAAGCTATTACCCGACATCAACAGTTGGCGTGGGAAGTCTTTCCGGCATGCCGCCGCCGCCGGACGGCGGCTTGGCCGAGTCGGTGGGAACTCTTCGCTTGACGCTCACTTGCCTAAACCCCCGATCTCCGGCCATGAAGGCTTCGAGCATGTGCGGGATCAGCGTCACCGCATCGGCCGCCTCGCCATACGTCTGCGCATGCAGCGTTGCATAGCGCTCCAGATCGTCTTTCAGGCTGGCCGGACAGATGAAGGTCAGCTTTGTGGGCTCCAGCCGGGGGAGCGGCCCAAGCCTGAGTTTTCTCGTCGTGCTCATCGCATGCCTCCACGTTGAAGAAACAAGGGCTGGTAGGGACGAAGCACAAGGTCGCGGTTGACGATGATCCGCACCGGCAGGCCCGGCCGCTCGGTCAGCGTCGGCTGGATGTTCATGTTGCGTCGGGTCATCTCCTGCCCAACCTGATTGATGCTGTCCTGCACGCTGTCGCGCCCGGCGATCACGACGCGGTTGCCGTCCTGCCGGTTCTGCGGCGCGGCCAGCTCGGCGCCCACGCCCAGCAGCGTGGTCAGCGCCGCGCCGGCAAAGATCCGATCCCAATGCCAATCGACGCCATCCTCCAGGCCGGAATAGCCGGTAGGATCGGTGCCTGCCAGGTTGTCGAGCTTCAGCGACGACGTGTCTGGCAGGATGATGCGGTTCCACACCACCTGCACGCGGCTTTGCCCGTAGCTCACCTGGCTGTTGTACTTGCCGAGGATGCGCGAGCCCTGCGGGATCAGCAGGAACTTGCCCGTGGCCGTGTCATAGACCGGCTCCGTCACCGTGGCGATCACGTCGCCCGGAAGATCGGACTTGATACCCGTCACCAGCGCACCGGCGATCACCGTCCCGGCCATGACCTGGTACGGCGAGGCGGGCATCTGGAGATTGCCGTAATTGCGGGTTTCTGTAGAGCCGCCTTTCAGGAAAGCCTCTTTCTGGTCTTGTCGGTTCTGCGCAGCGGTGGGGTCGATGGGCTGGGCCGCCGTCGAGGCCGGCCCGGCGGCCATTGGATCGAATCCCGCCAAGACCGATGCCGGACCGGCGGCGGCGACTTGCGCCGAGCCTGGCGCTGGGCCCTTGCCGGGCGTGCCCGAGCGGAAGAACACTGAGGATGCCGCGGCCGCATCGGCCTCCTTGCGCCGTGCATCCTCTGGATCGCGGCCTGGTGGCGCATAGGTCGGTGTCACCGGCTGCTGCGACTTCACGATGGCCGGGCCCAGATCGCCCGGCAGCGGCGGCCCCAGCTCCGGCACCTTGGCCGGCAGCTTGGAATAGTCCGAAGGCAGGCCATCCAATCCTTCTGACTTCGAGACACGATCGACGTTGTACAGCTCGGTCTGCTCGCCTGCACCGCGCCGATGCGGCTGCAGCGACCAGATCGTGGCCCCGAGCACGGCGACCGACAGGCCGCCGGTGAGGATGGCCAGCGAGCGCCGGTTCAGGCGCGTGACCGGACGCGGCTGTGCGCGCAGCGCCACCGCCTCGGGTGCCACCTTGCCCGCCTGCGGTGCAAGGTCAGGAGAATCATCACGGCTCATGGTCAGTTCCTCCCCGTGCCACTCGAAGCGCCATCCGTGCGCTCAAGCCGCACCACGTCGCCTTCAGTGCCCTTGCCGTCCCCCAGGCGCAGCTCGGCCGCGCCGAACAGGCGATCGACGATGTAGTACGGCGAGCGGAAGCGGTAGTTCACCAACTGCCCATCGCCCTGCGCACCGATCACGAACAGCGGCGGCAGCTCGCCCTGGGCAATACCCGGCGGAAACTGGATGTAGACCTTCTCGCCATCGTCGAAGGCGCGCAGCGGCTTCCACGGCGGATTGCTGCCGCTGACCACGTAGCGGAAACGGATCTTCTCCAGTGACAGGCCCGCATCGACCGGTGCGGCGGCGCTCGCCGCGTGCGCTTGGCGCTGCAAGGCCAGCATCCGGTCCTTGGGGTACTCCCAGGACACCGACGCCATCCACGTCTTCTCGGTCGAGGTCAGTTCCAGCAGGTAGGTGCGCCGGCTGGTGGTGATGACCAGATTGGTCTTCAGGCCCGAGCGGATGGGCTTGACCATCACGTTCACGCGCAACGCATCACCGCTGCCGCTCGATGTGTCCCCAACGATCCAGCGCACGGTATCGCCAGCGGCCACCGTCACCAGTTCCTCGCCCGGTTGCAGCGAAACTACCGTCACGCGGCCCACGGCCGCATAGACTTGGTACAGCGCGCCATCGGTGAAGGGCCACACCTGGATCGCGTTGACGTAACCCTCGCGCGAGGGCGCCACACGGGCCTCGGCATTGGCACGCGAAACGCGCACTTTTTCGTCGGCAGGCTCTGGCGCAGGCTTGGCTTCTTCGCCTTCGGGCAGTGGCTTCAACTGCGACGGCAGCGCGAGCGGTTGTGGCACCGTGACGACCTCCACCGGCTTCGGTGGCTCCGGTAGCGGCTGGGCCTGCACCGGCTCGTCAAGCGAGATGACTGGCGGCGGCTTGACCTGCGAAGCGCAGCCTGCAAACAGGACGGTGGATGCCAACAGGATCGCCGGCAAAGCGGATTTACGGAAAAGATCATTCATGGTTTTGCTCCTTCGTTTCCTTCCAGTTCGCGGCTCCACGACAGGCCGTTGACGTAGATGCCCAGGGGGTTCTTGCGCAGCCGCTGCTCGGTGCGAGGGGTCTGCTGCACGATGGAAACCACAGCGTTCCAGCGCTCGGTGCGATCCAGCGCACCGTTCACAAAGCGGGTTTCTGTCCAGCGCACGTTGAACGACTGGTCGCTGGCGCGGGTCACGCTGGTGATCTGCACCGTCACCGACTCCTTGCCGATGCGCGCGAACGGATCGTTCACGCGGGCGTACTCGTTGAGCGCCACGGCACCCTTGTCCGTGGTGTAGTTGTAGGCATCGAGCCAGTTCTGTCGCACGACGACGGGGTCGATGGACAGCGAACGCACCAGCCCGATGAAGCGGCCCAGGTGGTAGGCCATCTGGGCCTCGTTGGGCCGATATGGCGTAGCAGCCTCGCCGACCGCGCGCACCTGGCCCGCGTTGTCCACCTCCACCACGAAGGGCGTCACGATGGACTGCGCGGAACGCCAGACCAGGCCACCGGCCATCAGCACGGCCAAGGTGAGGCAGCCCAGTGCCATGAAACGCCAGTTCTTTGCCTGTACGCGGGCCGAGCCAATACGCTCGTCCCACACCTGGCCTGCGGCTTGGTACGGAGTGGCAGGCTGCGGTGTGTCGGCGTAGCGCACCTGCGGTCGTTTGAATCGCATAGGAGTTCTCCTTATGAATCGGAATCGCGAAGGCTTGGGCCCTGGCTGGAGCTGCCGCCATCGCCGCCGCGCAGCGTGTGGGCGGCAGTGGTCGCGGCATGGGTAAGCTGCTGCCTGCGATGCAGGCGCTTGGCCCAGGCGGGCTGGTCTGTGGATGGAGGCGGTGCGGCGGCTTCGCTGGTGCTCTGCGTCCCAGCAACTGCCCCCGACGTCGATCCGGCGTCATCGGGTCGGAAGGCGGCGGCGACGCGCTCCTTCATCGAGCGCGCTCCGTCGGCCACCTTCTGTCCGGCGGCCTGCGCGCCGGTCTTGGCCAAGTTGCCCACGCCGGCGGCGGCACCCTTGAGGCCGCCACCGGCCGAAGCCGAGCCCGCCTGGTACGCCGACCGGGCGCTGCTGGCGGTCGATGCCATCGCGCGGGCACCATCTCCGGCCATCCTGGCGGCGGCGGGTGCCATGCGCGCCCCAGCCGCCACGGCGCTGCCGACGCCAGAGGCAGCTGCGCCGACCGCCACGGCGGCGCCGGTCGCCCCAACAGCAGCACCGACCATCGCGCCCGCGCCGAGCTGCGGGCCGCCCGATACCAAGCCCGTCGCAATCCCCGGCCCGAAAATGCCCAGAGCCAGCAGTGACAGCGAGGCCAGCATGATGACCAGTGCCTGGTCGATGGAGGGCTCGGAGCCAGGCGGTATCTGGAATTCGGCGAACAGCCCCGAGCCGATGCCCACGATGACAGCGAGCACCAGTACCTTGATGCCTGAGGACACCACGTTGCCCAAGACCTTCTCGGCGAGGAACGCTGTCTTGTTCCAGAGGGCGAACGGCACCAGCACGAAGCCCGCCAGCGTGGTCAGCTTGAACTCGATCAACGTGACGAAGAGCTGCACCGCCAGCACGAAGAAGCTGACGATGACCACCAGCCACGCGAGGAACAGCACGACGATGGGTGCGATGTGGATGAACACCTCGGGAAAGCCCGCCATCTCCCGGATCTGGTCGAGGATGGGCGCCGCCGCGTCGATACCGGCCTTGGCCAACCGTCCCGGTTGCAGGAAGTTGCCCATGCTCAAGGTCGAGCCGCTGGCCGTCAGGCCCAGCCCGGCAAAAGACCGGAACAGGATGCCCGCCAGGTTGTTGAAGTTGCCGATGATGTAGGCGAAGGAACCGACGTACAGCACTTTACGGACCAGCTTGGCGATCACGTCCTCGCCCTGGCCGGTGGCATGCCCCATCGCCCAGAACAATCCGGCGATCGTCATGTCGATGACGATCAACGTTGCGGTCAGGAACGCCACCTCGCCTTGCAGCAAACCGAAGCCCGAATCGATGTAGCGCGAGAAAACGTCGAGGAAGCGGTCAATGACCGAAACGTCGTTCATGGTCCGGCTCCGTCAGCGGCGGTAGAAGTTCACGGGCTGCGGCGTGTACGGCGTACCAGTGCCCACGAAGCGCCGATTCACCTCGCGGCCACGCTCCACGGCGGCGGCCTGCCGCGCCAGCTCCAGCGAGGCCGCGCGGTCCTGCGTGATCTGCAGCCGCTGCGTCTGTATGGACTGTTTGGCCTGCAGGGCCAGCAGCTGGTTCATGGCCTGCATCGCCTGGAGAGCGCCCACGGCGGACTGGCTCTTGCCCACGAGGTCGGCCAGCACGCCCTCGTCATCGCTGAGGTTCTGCGACGCCTGGGCCTGCATCTGCATGGTGGTCTGCAGGCCAGTGAGCGTGTTCTTCCAGCGCTCCTGCGCATCGCGGTACATCTGATTGCCGCTGACGGTGGCGGCATACTGCTCGGGGTACAGGCGCTGGAACATCTGGTCCATGTTCGCCACGTCGTAGGCCATGCCCTTGGCCTGGGCGATGAGGCGCTGGGTGGTCGCCAGGTTGGCACGCAGCTGGCCCACCACGCTGGAAGGCAGGCTGGCCAGGTTGCGCGCCTGGTTGATGAGCATCTGCGCTTCGTTTTGGAGCTGGCGGATCTGGTTGTTGATCTGCTCCAGCGTGCGAACGGCGGTGAGAGTGTTCTGCACCAGATTGGTCGGATCGAACACGATGTCGCCGACGCCGAACAGTGCATGCGCGGGCTGCGCGATGCCGAAGGCGAGCACGCACGCGGTGGTCAGCGCGGCGAGCTTGTGGATATGGGTTTTCATGGCAGGTTCTCCTGGGGATGGCTGGGGATGGGGGCTGCACCCGGCGCGGGGCCGGGGAAATCGCGCAGCAGATCGGCCGCCCAATCGAGGCTTCGGTGGCGCAGCCACGCGGCTGCGAACGGGGTGGAGGCGGATGAAGCGGCGGCGAGCACCGCGTCGATGTCGCGCTGGTCTTGCGGCGTGGACGCACCCGCAAAGGCCAGCGTTGCCGGCCCCAGGTCGAGGTCGAACAGACGGTTGCCGAGACGGGATTGGTAGTAGTAGTCGCGCTTGGGCTGCGCCGTGGCGACGATCTCGATTTGCCGCCTGTTGAGGCCGAAGCCCTCATAGATGGTGCGAATCTGCGGCTCGGTCGCCTGCGGGTTCGGCAGAAAGATGCGGCTCGCGCAGCTCTCGATGATTGCGGGAGCGATGCTCGAATCCTTGATGTCCGCCAGGCTCTGTGTGGCGAAGATGACGCTCACGTTCTTCTTGCGCAGCGTCTTGAGCCATTGCCGAATGCGCGCCGCAAACACCGCGTCATCGAGGAACAGCCACGCTTCATCGAGGATCAGCAGCGTCGGCGCACCGTCAAAGCGTTCGTCGAAACGCGCAAAGAGGTAATGCAGCACGGCCATGACGGCAGCCTTGCTGTGCATCAGTTCTTCCATCTCGAAACCCTGCACGTCGGCCATGCCCAGGCGATCAGAATCCGCATCCAGCAGCTTGCCGTGGGCGCCGCCCAGCACATACGGCGCGAGCGCCTGGCGCAGCGCATTCGATTGCAGCAGTACCGACAGGCCCGTCATCGTGCGCTGTTCGATCGGCGCACCGGCGAGACTGCCGAGCGCCGACCAGATAGCGGCCTTCTCTTCGGGGCCGACGGCCACGCCCTCATGCCGCAACCGGCCTTCGATCCATTCGGCCGCCCAGGTGCGGTAGCCTTCGCGGTCGATGCGTGCCAAGGGCTGGAAGGCGATCTCTCCATCAATACCCAGGTCGTAGTGCTCACCACCCAGCCCGAGGATGGTGGTGCGCATCGAGCGCCCCATGTCGAAGGCAAAGATGCGCGAGCCGCGATAGCGCCGAAACTGCATCGCCAAGGTGGCGAGCAGCACCGACTTGCCCATGCCCGTAGGGCCAGCCACCAGCGTGTGGCCTACGTCGCCGATGTGCGTCACCAGTCGGAACGGCGTCGCGCCCTCAGTGCGTGTGACGATCAGCGGCGGGCCGTCGAGGTGCGCGTTCTTCTCCGGCCCGGCCCATACCGCCGACACTGGCATCAGGTGCGCCAGGTTCAACGTGGAGACGATGGGCTGGCGGACGTTGGCGTAGGCATGGCCCGGAATGGACGACAACCACGCATCCACGGCGTTGAGCGTTTCGGGGATGGTGACGAAGCCACGCCCCTGGATGACGCGCTCCACCCTGCGCAGCTTCTCGTCGGCCACGGCGGCATCCGCGTCCATGACGGTGACGGTTGCCGTCACGTAGCCGAAGGCCACTTGATCGCTGCCCAGCTCCTGCAAGGCGGCATCGGCATCGGTGGCCTTGTTGCTGGCGTCGGTATCGACCAGCGGGTTTTCCTGCTGGAAGATCGTCTCGCGCAGCAGCGCGATGACGTTCTTGCGCTTGGCGAACCACTGGCGGCGCAGGCGGGCAAGTTCTTTTTCCGCATCGGCTTTGTCAAGGCAGAGAAAGCGCGTACTCCAGCGGTACGCAAAGCCGAGGCGGTTGAGGTCGTCCAGAATCCCCGGCCAGGTCGAGGTCGGAAATCCCCGCACCGTCGCCACGCGCAGATGCTGGTCGCCCAGCATCGGTGCCAGGCCACCGATCAGCGGCGCGTCGGCCAGCAGCGCATCGAGGTGGAATGGCACCTCGGGCACGCCCACACGGTAACGCCGCGTTGACACGGTGGCATGCAGGTAGGTCAGCGTCTGGCTGTCGTCGAGCCAGGCGATCTCCGGCATCACGCCGTCGAGCAGGTCAAAGATGCGATCCGTTTCCGCGATGAAGGCAGTCAGCCGCTCGCGCCAGTCCACGCCTTCGGTCGGACGGTTCTCGTACAGCAGGCCCGCTGCGCGGGCGCGCGACTCCTCGGCCGGCAGGTACATCAGCGTGAGGTAGTAGCCGCTCTCGAAGTGGTTGCCCGAGTCTTCGAAGGCGGCGCGGCGCTCCTCGTCCACCAGCCAGGACAGCGACTCAGGAAACTCCGAGTGCGGGTAGTTGGCCGCGGGCCGGCGGTCGGCTTCGATGAACAGCGCCCAGCCCGAACCCAGGCGGCGCAGCGCGTTGTTTAGTCGCGCCGACGTGGAGATCAGCTCGCCCTGTGTGGCGCTGTCGAGGTCTGGTCCCCGAAAGCGCGCCGTGCGCAGGAAAGAGCCATCCTTGTTCAGCACGACGCCCGGTGCGATCAGTCCGGCCCAGGGCAGCCAGTCGGCCAGCAGCGCGGGCCGTTGGCGGTATTCGGCAAGGTTCAGCATGGCATTCCCCTCACACGTCCAGCAGCGCCCGGTGCTTGATGTGGCGCGCGAAGACCTGCATGAACTGCGGATCGACACGCGCGCCCCAAACCGCAAGCGCATGGCCGGCGATCCAGAGCACCACACCCGGAATCCACAGTTGCAGGCCTAAGCCCACGGCGGCGGCCAAGGTGCCATTGGCAATCGCCACCGTGCGCGGCGCGCCGCCCAGCAGAATCGGCTCGGTCAGCGAGAGGTGCAGTGGAATCTCGAAACCAGGGGCGAAGCGCGAAGCAAACCCCTGCGCCCCATCGTGGGCCGCGTTCATACGACAGCCCCGCCCGAGAAACTGAAGAACGACAGGAAGAACGAGGACGCGGCAAACGCGATCGACAGACCGAAGACGATCTGGATCAGCTTGCGAAACCCGCCCGAGGTATCGCCGAAGGCCAGTGCCAGGCCCGTGGAGATGATGATGATGACCGCGATGATCCGGGCCACCGGACCCTGGATCGACTCCAGGATGGATTGCAGCGGCCCCTCCCAGGGCATCGAGGAACCTGCAGCCTGCGCAGTGCCCGCGAGCAGCAGCGTCAGCGCCGCGAGCGTCAGGCCCTGCAGGGCCGGGCGCGCCAAGCTATCCAGACGCGCGGGGCGGCAGCGCAGGGAAAGCGGGTTTACAGAAATACGAAGAGCAGGAACGATCATCTGCGTCATGGCAGTTCTCCAGGTTGGTCAGGGGACGGGGAAGAAAGGTTGGACTGCGGCAGCAGCTCCGGGAATGGAGCCTCCAGCGCATCCGCCAGTCGGTAGCCCGCGCCGTCGAAGCCGACGACGCGGGCGATGCTCTCGATGCGGCGCTTGCGCCCGCGCCCGGCGATGTGGATGACCACGTTGACCGCTTCCGCGATCAGCGCACGGGGCGGGTTCACCGCCACTTCGAGAATCAGTTGCTCCAGGCGCAGGAGCGCGCCCAGCGCGGAGCCGGCATGGATCGTGGCGATGCCGCCCGGATGGCCAGTGCCCCAGACCTTGATGAGATCCAGCGCCTCGGCGCCGCGCACCTCGCCGACGACGACGCGATCCGGCCGCAGGCGCATGGACGAGCGCACCAGCTCGGTCATGGACACCACGCCCTGGCGCGTGCGCAGCGGTACGTGGTCGCGGGCCGCGCATTGCAGCTCCACCGTGTCTTCGAGCACCAGCACGCGGTCGCCCGTGGCGGCGATCTCGGCCAACAGCGCATTGGCCAAGGTGGTCTTGCCGGTACTCGTCCCACCGGCGATCAGAATGTTCTGGCGCTCGCGCACGGCGCGCACCAGCAAACCCGCCTGCGCGGCGGTCATCATCCCGTCCTCGATGTAGCGCGACAGCGGGATCACGCCAAAGGCGCGCTTGCGCAGGGCGAAGGCCGGCCCCGGCGCAGCGGGCGGCAGGATGCCCTCGAAGCGTTCTCCGGTCTCGGGCAGCTCTGCCGTCAAAAGCGGCTGGCCGCGATGGACTTCCGCGCCGACGTGGGCGGCCACGAGCCGGATGATGCGTTCGCCATCGGCCTCGGACAACTCTACGCCCATCGGCGAGCGGCCCGATGAAAGCCGGTCGATCCACAGGGTTCGATCCGGGTTGAGCATGATTTCCACCACGTCCGGGTCTTCGAGCGCGGCAGCGATCAGCGGCCCCATGGCGGTGCGCAGCATCTGGATGCGTCGATCCAGCGAGGTGGCCGTGAAGGAGGAAGGAACGGCGCTCACAAGGCACGCTCCTTGGCATCCGCGACGGCCGCCGCGCCCTCCGATCGCGTCGGATCGGGGTGCAGTTCCTCCACCACATCCCGCACCAAGCTGCGCCCGCGCAGCAAATGGCGCCCGAGTTGTTCCACGAACTGCTCGAAGCGGGCCTTGCCCTGGGCGCGAGCGGCATCCTGATGGGCCTCGGGCACGGGCGTGCTCACCGTGAGGAAGTAGCGGATGAACAGCGCCAATGTTTCGATGGCAATGTTCTGGTCGCGCTCCAGACGCTCGGCGTGGCGCGACAGGCGGTCCAGCCTCTTGGCAATCGCAGCCTCGCGCTGGTCGGCTGCATCGGGCGAAAGCCAGGAGGCCAGGGCCGCCGCGACGATGCTGGACTTGGACACGCCCTTCTTGGTGGCCAGTTCATCTAGCCGCTTGCTGTGCTCCGGCTGGATAAACACATTGAGGCGGTGTTGGGTCATAAGTCGATTCCGTCGTCAGGGTCGAGGGAGGCCAGCCGGGCCGTGCGCTGCAGAGCCGGATCGAGCTGGCGAGGAAGGGGAAGCGGTATGTCGTCGTCGTCATCGAGCAGCCCGAGGTCGGTTGCAGGCGCAGCCAGGTCGGGGTCGTAGGTGACGGTTTCGGAGAGTTCGGGCTGGCGGCGTGGGCCGCCTTCGTCGGCACTGCCGACGCCATCGACGCCATCGACGGCTGCGACGGCCGGCGCCGGCGGAACCGACGGAATCGCCCAACTCCTCCAGTCGTCAAGACGGGCCTGCGGAACGTCGGCATAGCGCCCGACAGCAAGCACCGGCGGCGGCAGTACTCGCCGCTTGAAATTGCTGTCCGCGTAGTAGCGCAGCTTCTTGGCCTTGATGGGCGCCACGCTGGACACCATCACCACGGCCTCGTCGGGCGGAAGCTGCATCACCTCGCCCGGCGTGAGCAGCGGACGTGCCGTCTCCTGGCGCGACACCATGAGATGCCCGAGCCATGGCGCGAGCCGGTGGCCGGCGTAGTTCCGCTGCGCGCGCAGCTCAGTCGCTGTGCCCAGCGTTTCGGAGATGCGCTTGGCAGTGCGCTCGTCGTTGGTGGCGAACGTCACCCGGACATGGCAGTTGTCGAGAATCGAATGGTTCTGGCCGTAGGCTTTGTCGATCTGGTTGAGCGACTGGGCGATGAGGAAGCTACGGATGCCGTAGCCGGCCATGAAGGCCAAGGCTGTCTCGAAGAAATCGAGCCGTCCGAGCGCGGGGAACTCATCGAGCATCAACAGCAGCTTGTGGCGGCGCTGGATGCCGTCTGAGCCATCGAGCGATTCGGTCAGGCGTCGGCCGATCTGGTTGAGGATCAGGCGGATCAGCGGTTTGGTGCGGCTGATGTCCGAGGGCGGCACAACGAGATACAGCGAGACCGGATACTCGGCCGCGATCAGGTCAGCGATGCGCCAGTCGCAGCGCGACGTGACTTCGGCCACCGTGGGATCACGGTACAGGCCGAGGAAACTCATGGCAGTCGACAGCACGCCCGAGCGCTCGTTGTCGCTCTTGTTGAGCACTTCGCGCGCCGCTGAAGCCACCACCGGATGCGGCACACCACCTTCCTCGTTCCCGAGGTGCGGCGTGGTCATCATCCGGTGCAAGGTCAACTCAAATGGGCAAGCAGGGTCGCTAAGGAAGTTGGCGACACCGCGCAGCGTCTTGTCCTCGCCTGCATAGAGCACATGCAGGATCGCGCCCACCAGCAGCGCGTGCGAAGTCTTCTCCCAGTGGTTACGCCGCTCCAGCGCGCCTTCGGGATCGACCAGGATGTCCGCGATGTTCTGCACGTCGCGCACTTCATGCGCGCCCCGCCGAACCTCCAGCAGCGGGTTGTAAGCTGCCGACCGAGCATCGGTGGGGTTGAATAGCAGGCAATGCGAGAAACGCGAGCGCCAGCCGGCGGTGATCTGCCAGTTCTCGCCCTTGATGTCATGGATGACGGCCGAGGCCGGCCAGGACAGCAGCGTCGGCACCACCAGGCCGATGCCCTTGCCCGAGCGCGTGGGCGCGAAGGTCAGAACATGTTCTGGGCCTTCGTGGCGAAGGTACTGTTGATCGTGCTGACCAAGGAATACGCCGGCCGCTTGCGTGAGGCCAGCCTTATGGATGTCATCGGCATTGGCCCAACGCGCAGTGCCGTAAGTGGTGACCAGTTTGGACTGACGCGAGCGCCAGATGGACATACCAATCGCGACCACCACGGCGAACAGGCCGCTGCTCGCCGCAATGGAGCCACCCGTGTCGAAAACATGTGGCGCGTAGGCATCGAAAAAGAACCACCACTCGAACAAGCGCCACGGGTAGTAAATCGGTGTGCCGAAGAAATCAAACCAGGGCGAGCCCAGGCGCAGCTGATAACCCAAAGCAGCTGCTGTCCATTGCGTGGCGCTCCATACACCAGCGATCACGATGCCGAACACCACGGCGATCTGACCAAACAGCACGTTTGTCCCTTGCATCGGACTGCCTCCGAATGCGGCACAAAAAAAGTGCCGCTCGCATCAGGATCGATGCGGCAGGCAGTGCCGTCAAAGACGGGAGGCGCAGGGGCCGAGACTTAAAAAGCCATATTTATTGCTGTGGCGAACACAGTAAAAACGCTGCCGGCCAGAAGGTACTGCAGCGTATCGAGGTAACAGAACCCAATGTGTAGCAATAGTGCGACGCGGTGGCGCTATGAAAGCGATCTACCGATCTTTATCTGCCTGGCCTGAATGAGAAGCCCTACTTAAAACCTTGTGCACCCGTCTAGCCAAGAGTCGCTACTCGATCAATGAACCTAGCCAGCATTTCGGAAGGCCTCACGTCAGGGCGCAGGAGGTAGGTAGTCAGCATCGGTGGCTTGCCTGCCAATCGCCGAGCTACGACCCCCGGATCACGACCGGACGCAATGTGCGCGGCGCCTGCTAATCCCAGCGCCAATCCAGCGGAGACCAAAGTCAACATGACCTCATAGGAAGCCACATGCTGGGCGATCAGTGGTCTTTGCTCGTAACGACGCAAGACACGATCCACCTGGCGAGCATGACCTTCGCACAACTCCGGATCGCACAGTGCCAATGGATAGCGCAACACTTCTTCAAGCGGAACCTGCTTGTAGGCCAGTACAGGGTGACGCGCCGGGACAGCCACCATTAACTCGTCCTCCCACGCACGACGCACCAAAATACCCTCGCCCACTTCGTCTGCCATCGAGAATCCAACGTCATACATGCCATCGTCCAGACCCTTGATTTGTTGGTCCAGAGGTACCTCAAACAGTCGAATGTCGATCTCGGGTTCCTCCTCTCGGCACCGCGCTAACAGCATAGGCATTCTTGAGGGTGTAATGCCATCGGATAATGAAATGCGCAGCTGTCCTTGAAAGCCGCCAACGGCCGACCTGACTCCCTCTCGCGCCTGCTCCAATGCCTGAAAGACACGTGGCACGCGCTCAAGGAACGCCTTTCCGGCAGGAGTCAAGCAAGTGCTTCGTGTGGTTCTCTTGAACAACTGCGCCCCGAGGTCTTCTTCCAGCTCCTTGATGGTGCGCGACAAGGGAGACTGGTCAACATGCAATCTTTCCGCAGCGCGGCCAAAGTGCAATTCCTCGGCCAAGACAAGAAAACAGCGTAGATGACGTAACTCCATACAACCAGTTCCCAAATCTTCCTCTGTTCCTTCTAACTTGCTAGGTTTCAGACTAATCCTTTCGTCCGATCGGAAGCCGCTGAAGCCTGCAAATGACGTTGCCCAAACTCTTGGTCAATCAATTGGCTCAGACAGATGAGGCCTACCTGTTGCGTCAAGGGCTCGCATAAACGGACTCGCTCACGTTTCCGCCCTCTCAGCGAGTGCTGTGACTGTCATCGGCCACAATGAACATCAGTTTGGGGCGCATATCAAAGCTCGACATTTCAAGTCGGTCAATCCGCGCGGAAGCCTGACTTCTTTACCGCTGGCTCCCAAAGCCGCGCATCGTTCTGCATGGTCGCCTGAAGATCGGCAGGCGTGCCGCCTCCGGCATCCAGGCCCAGACTGGCGAAGCGTTCCCGCACTTCGGGTAGCGCCAGCACCTTGTTGACCGCCCTGTTGAGGGCATCTACCTGGACGGCCGGCGTCTTCGCAGGTGCATACATGGCGAACCACCCGTGTCCCACGATAGCCGGATAGCCCTGCTCCTTGAAAGTGGGCACCTCCGGCATGACCGTACTGCGAGTGGTAGCGGAGGTTGCGAGCATGGCAATCCTCCCTGCCTTGGCATTCTGCTGCCACTCCATCACTACATCGATGCCCGCGGGCACATGGCCGCCAAGCACGGCGGACTGCAGAGCCGCACCGCCATTGAAGGGTACGTGGACCATGTCTACCCCCAGGGCACCGCCAATCATCACGCCGAAGAAGTGCGCCAAACTTCCTGCAGCCGGAGATCCAAAGGTGGCCTTCTCAGGATTCGCCTTCAGCCATGCAGCGTAGTCCTTGAGCGTCTTCGCAGGCGTCGCAGGTCCAACCGCCAGGCCAAAACCGAAGTCGCACAAGCGGATGATCGGCGTGAAATCAGTGGCAGCGTTGTAGTTGAGCTTGCTGAACACCATCGGCGCCAGCACAGGCACGACAACCGGTGTGATCATGACGGTATTCCCGTCCGCAGGCGCAGCCTTCAGCAGCTCCGCCGCCAAACGGCCTCCCGCCCCGCCTCGGTTGTCGACGATGACGGGGCGCTTGAGTTCGTCCTTCAGCTTATCTGACACGATGCGCGACACCACGTCGATGGCCACCCCTGCCGGCCAGCCGACGATCACGCGCAGGGGCTTGTCGTTCTGGGCTGACGCGCCGCCGGGTGCCAGGGCAGCCAGCGCCAGCGCCCCCAGACTGACCAGCAGGCCGCGACGCTTGGTCTTGATAATTGTCATTTTTGTCTCCTCGTATTCGCCATCAGGTGGTGTAGTGCAAGAACTTGCTGTCGATGAAGGCGTCCATCCCTTCCGTTCCGGACTCGCTGCCATAGCCGCTGTCCTTGACGCCTCCGAATGGGGCCTCGGGCACAGAAACCCCGATGCCATTCACGGCCAGACAGCCGACCTCGAGTCCTTGCGAGACCGCATGGATGCTGCTTGCAGAGTCCGTGAACAGGTAGCCGGCCAAGCCATAGGAATTCGCGTTGGCGCGTCCAATGGCTTCTTCAAGTGTGTCGAAAGGCGTGACACAGGCGACAGGTCCGAAAGGCTCCTCCTGCATGGCAGGAGCCAGGTCGTCCACACCTGCCAGCACCATCGGCGGCAAGAAGAACCCCGAATCCGGCTTCTCGCCCGCCAACAGCAGAGCTCCTTGGGCAACTGTGCGATCGACCAAGTCGAGCACCGCTGCCTGCCGACGCGCGCTGGCTACAGGACCCATCTGCGATGCCTCATCCATCCCGTTTCCCACGTGCAACTGGCGCGCACCCGCAGCGAAAGCATCGAGGAAGTCACCGTAAAGGCGCCGCGCGACGAAGAAGCGTGTCGGTGCCAGGCAGGCCTGGCCAGCATTGCGATATTTGTGCCCAACGAGCAAGGGAACGGCACGATCGAGATCCGCGTCCCCACACACGATGACTGGTGCATGCCCACCCAGTTCCAGTGTGATGGGCTTCAACCGTTCGCCTGCCATTTGCGCCAAGTGCCGCCCTACAGGAACGGAACCAGTGAAGGTGATCTTGCGAATGACCGGTGAAGCAATCAAAGCCTTCGACACTTCGGAAGGTACGCCGTACACCAATTGGAGCGTGCCAGCTGGAAGCTCCTGCGCGAGGCATTCGACCATGGCGGCGACGCTGGCCGGAGTCTCCTCCGCTGCCTTCAGCACGATGGAACATCCAGCCGCCAGCGCGCCGCCCAGCTTGCGCGCGGAAAGCACCAAGGGGAAATTCCACGGCGAAAACGCAGCCACGGGCCCCACCGGCGCTTTGAGCACGTCCATCCGGCTTCCAGCGGCGCGTGCAGGGATGATGCGGCCATAGGTACGTCTGGCTTCCTCTGCGTACCACTTGATCAAATCGGCGGCCAAAGCACACTCCATCCGTGCTTCGGCAAGAGGCTTGCCTTGCTCCAAGGTCAGCAAGTGCGCGATGTGCTCGCTACGCGCTCGCATCAAGGCCACGCCTCGTTCAAGGCGGGCGCAGCGCTCGTGCGCAGGCACGATCCTCCAGGCATGAAAGCCACGATCGGCAGCGGCCAAAACGTCTTGGAGGTCCTGCTCACTGGCCAAGCCGAGCGTATCCAGAGGTTGACCGTCAGCGGGATTCACCACGGTCATCGTCTTCCCGCTGCCACCGCGGCGCCACTCCCCGTTGACGAGCAACTGTGGCGCTTGATAGGAAACAGGGCTCATATGTTGCGCCCCCCATCCACGTCCAGGCAGACGCCGGTGAGGAACTCAGCATCATCGGACGCCAGAAATGCCACAGCGGATGCGACATCTGCCGGACGGGTGAATCGTCCCAGCGGGATACGCGCGAGAAACTTTTCGCGGTTCGCCGGCGTGTCCTCCATGCCCAAGAAGTCCGCCAGCATCGCTGTTTCACCAATCATCGGGTTCACTGCGTTCACCCGCACGTTGTGGCGCGCGAATTCCAGAGCCAGCCCCTTGGTGAGGTTGATCATTGCGGCCTTGCTACCGCTGTACCAGACGAGACCGGGCCCTGGGCGAACACCGGTGGTGGAAGCGACATTGACGAAGCAACCACCGCCTTGCGCGATGAACACCGGCATCACGGCTTGCGTGGACCAGAAGAGGCTCTTCAGGTTGACGCGATAGACACGATCGAACTCTTCCTCGGTCACGTCCAGAGCGGGCTTATTGCGGTGTGTCGTTCCAGCGTTATTGACCACGATGTGCAGGCCCCCGAGTTCACGCCGCGTGCCTTCTACCAGGTTGTGGAATTCAGCTTCGCTCGAAACGTCGCAGCGCATCGCATGCGCGGTTTGGCCCTGGGCATTCAGTTGCGCGGCCACATTCCGTGCGCCCTCAAGATTGAGGTCAGCAATCATCACCTTCACGCCAGCTTTGGCGAGGCGGCCGGCGATAGAGGCGCCAAAGCCGGAGGCGCCTCCGGTGACGATAGCCACCTTGTCTGTTATCTGCATAGCAATCTCTCGTCTTTCGTACATCAGGAAATTCATCGAACCGAAGCCCAACCGTGGCCTGGTGAGCGTTGCGGCCATGGGGTCGAGCTGCGTCTTTACGTGGCTGACTCTATGGCTGGCGTGTGAAAACGTGAAATCACATTTCTGCGGCTCTGATCGAAAATCCTGATCACCCTACTTACCCTGAGACGAACCTTGAAGCCCGCGTTTACGGCCGCAATCCAGCAGTTTGAAGAAGACGTGAACGCACCGCTGCTGGTCTGCAGTCGCAGGAATCGCGTCCACACATTTCTCGAACATCTTGGAGACAGCCTGTTCGCACCGCTGACCAAGATCACGCCTGTGCATCGACGACGATGGGTCGTTTGAGCCGAGCTTGCCTCTGTCCGTAGGATTCGGGCCCCTTACTGGCCCCCGGGGGCTTGGTACCGAGGAGCCATCAATACGAGGGGCTACGACGTCGTGGTGTTAGCCACTCTCGACGAGCCGGTATCGGCGACCGCCAGCAAATGCTCGAGGTGTCGCGGGCTCATATCCCTATGAGTTTTACGAATTATTTTGAGAAAAAAACACATTAGACGCATGGATGCACGCCATCTAGCATGTGTACCCATACCGATTCCAATAAAGGGGGGGAGAAAAGCCATGCACGTGTCCATACACCGCCTCGTCGGGCACACCGCTGTACTCCTCGGCCGTCTGCTGCTGAGCATCAGCGCGTTCGCCCAGAGCTTCCCGTCCAAGCCGGTGACGCTCTTGGTGCCATACCCGGCTGGCGGTGTATCGGGCATGCTCGCCGCCGCCCAGATCGGGTTCCTCACCCGTGGCGAATTGCCGGTAAACAACGTCGATGAGTTTTTGGAATACGCTCGACAACAAGCCCAGGAGGGAGGCCCCGTCACCTACGCCAGCGTGGGCCCGGGTCCGTTCGAGCACCTGCTGGCAGAGCAGGACCCGATGTCTGGCTAGGTTGACATCTTCCTGTCGCCCTTCGCCACAAAACACCTTGAGATGCGCAAGACCAAACGCACCATGGTGTTGGCGCTTCTAGGCACTGACCGGTTAGACACAGCCAAGGACAACCCCGCGATCACCGAAAGCAAATCGCTCAAGGACTTCATCTCCACCATGTGGACTGGCTACTTCGCGCGCCGCGACGCACCTGAGGCGACAGTGGCTGTGCTGCACAAAGCGGGACGCTGACCGGCCCTACAGTCCGCGCGAACCTGGAGGCGTCCAGCCAGACGCCTGCGCTACCCCTGTCGATCACCGAGGCCGCCAAGGCCAACACCGATGGCATCGCTCAATTTCGGGCCATTGCCAGTTCGATCAACCTGCAGGCGCAGTAAAGCTTGCAAGGGGCATCGTGCCCCTATTCGCCGCGTACCAGGCTAGGTACGGGTTCCCCCGGAGAAGATGGCCTTGAAACAATCTGCACTGTCTGCTCCCGCCCTGTTCCAGAGCGACCCCGCGATGTACGAACGCATCGTGAACGAGGTGCTTTCCGTATCCAGGCCCATGATGGAACGCGTGTGCGAAGCCACCCGCAGGGGCCTGCAAGCGCGCCTGGACGTGGCCCGCACGCCCGGCGAGCACAACGCCATGCTGGAGGCCAAGCAGCAGATCATCAAGCTCGCCCTTGTGATGAGCGACCGCTACCCCGAGGCGCTGCGTAAGGTCATCAGCCAGCAATCGCTCGGAGGACAGCAGCCCAAGACAGCTTCGCGCTCGCTGTTCACCGTGCATTTCGATGAGCTGGAGCTGATGGATGAAGAGCAGGTCAGCGAAAGCGTCGAACGCGCCCGCGCACGCCAGGTGCTGATCAACAGCGTAGAGGAGCCGCTGGCCAACCTGGACGCGCTGTTCTGCGCGGCCCAGGGCATCGCCAAGGTCGAGCCCCAGTACAACCCCCTGCGCCCCGAAGTTTTCCTGCAGGCATTGCAGACCGTGATTTCGCAGATGCAGGTGACCGATCAGGTCCGGCACGATTGGATGGCATCCATCTCGCCGGCGCTGGGCAGCGAGTTGCGCGCTCTCTACCTCACGCAGATCCAGCGCCTCAGGCAAAGTGGCGTACAGCCTGTGGGCTACGCCGTGCGCCAGGCCGATGGTCAGTATGTGTACTTGAGTACCGCCAGCGGCGGTGCATCGCTAGGGTTCTCCTTCGACAACGACTTCGTGGAGGAGGCGTCCACATCTGCATCCGCCTCGACATCCGGGTCATCATCGGGACCGGGTGAAAGCCCCTCCGACCCGCTGCTCACGCTCGACCGCCTGCGCCGCCTGCTGCAGGGCGAGCTGAGCGATGCGCCGGACGACACGCCATCGCAGCCCAAGACACGCGCGGAGAGTTTTGCCGAACATTTCGACCGAGAGTTCGAGTCGCCCCGCCAGTTACCCAGCAACGAACCGCCTGCCACCGACGCCATCATGACCATGCCTGCCGCCTTCGAGGCCTTGCAGGAGATGGGCCAGGTCGGCCACATGATGGAGCGCCTGGGCAGCGGCGCTGGCGGCACACCGGCCAAGCTACTGCGCAAACACACCGGCGGCCTGGGCGGAGCGCTGAGCATGGAAGTGGTGGCGCTGATGGTGGACAACATCGCGAGCGACACCCGCTTGCCCTGGCCCGTGCAGCAGTTCGTGCGGGCCCTGGAGCCCGCACTGATGCAGCTGGCACTGGTTGACCCCCGCTTCTTTAGCAACAAGCAGCATTCCGCACGCCGCCTGTTGCAAGAGATCACCGAGCGCAGCCTGGCGTTCGACAGCCACGAAGCCCCAGGCTTCCAGGCATTCATGCTGTCGCTGATGAACATTGCGGGCCCGCTGGCCACCGCCACCATCGAGGGCCCGGACGTCTTCGACCCCATCCTCGCACAGCTGCAAGCCACCTGGGCAGAAGCCGAGAAAGAGCGCCAGCGCGCCATCAAGGCCCTGCAGCACGCCGAACAGCGCCATCAGCTGGCGGCCAAGATCTCGCGTGACATCTGGCTGCTGCCGCAGATCGGCAACGTGCCACACAAGATTGCGCGTTTCCTGCTGGGCCCCTGGGCGAAGGTGCTGGCGCAGGCGCGCCTGACCGACGAGAGCAACAGCCCCGACCCCGGCCGCTACCAAGAGCTGGTGGATACCTTGATCTGGAGCTCCCAGCCCGAGCTGACCCGCGCCAACACCGGGCAACTGGCCCAACTGCTGCCCAAGCTGCTGGCCAAGCTGCGCGAGGGACTGGAGTCCATCGACTACCCGCCCGAACGCACCAAGGCCGTGTTCGACCTGCTGATGCAGTTGCACCAGCAGGCCTTCAAGCCAGCGCCCAAGGCGGCAGCCGCACCGCGCCCACCACGCGACCAACGCCGCCCCAAGGCGCCTTCACCCATGGACCTGGACCTGAACCTGGACTTGATGAACAACACCTTGCAGCTCGCCGCGCTGGAAGACGAAGAGCCCTGGGTGGCGCCATTGGAAGCGCGGGATTCCGGCTTCATGGAGTTCGATCAGTTGCCCGAGCCCGAAAGCCCCGCATCGGCGCCGGCCCCCGCAGCCCCGGGCAACACACCCGAACGGTCGGCTCTGGTCATGGGCTGCTGGGTGATCCTGCTGGTAGGCGGCAAATGGGAGCGCACCAAGCTGTCCTGGATCGGCCCCAGCGGCAAGCTCTTCCTGTTCACCAGCGCCACCGGGCGCTCCCAGTCTATGACGCTGCGGCTCGTCGACCGCATGATCCAGCAAGGCACGCTGCGCATCCTCACTCAGCAGAACGTGGTGGATAACGCTCTGGATACCGTGGCGCAGGTGGCTATGCGCAACAGCATGGAAAGCCGGCTGTAGGCGGCTCTCTTCAGGACCAACACCACCGTGACATGGCGCCCGACACTCTCGGCTTGCGTGGACCAGAAGAGGCTCTTCAGGTTGACGCGATACACGCCATCGAACTCTTCCTCGGTCACGTCCAGGGCGGGCTTATTGCGGTGTGTCTTTCCAGCGTTGTTGACCGCGATGTGCAGGCCTCCGAGTTCGCGCCGTGTGCCCTCCACCAGGTTGTGGAAGTCAGCTTCGCTCGAGACGTCACAGCGCATCGCATGTGCAGTCGTAGGTCAGGGAATTCATCGAACCGAAGAACCCGACCGTGGCCGAGTGTGCGTTGTGGTCATGGGCGCTCGATGAGTCTTCACATACCAGACTCTATGGCTGGTGCGTGAAATCGTGAATTCGCGTTTCTCCGTTTCCGATCGAAAATCCTGATCACCCTGTCTACCCTGAGGCGAACCTTGAAGCTGACCACCCTGCAGGCACTGATGCACATCGAAGAGCTAGGCAGCATCAGAGCCGCGGCAGAGGTCTTGGCCTTGTCTCAGCCCGCGCTCACAGCCGCCATCCAGCAACTCGAAGAAGAGTTGAACGCACCGTTGCTGGTCCGCACCCGCCAGGGCGCCACCCTCACTGAGTTCGGACACGCCTTCATGGTGCATGCCCGACTGATCGTGGCGGAGAGCCGGCGCGCGCGCGAGAAAGTCGACCAGCTCCGAGGCCGCTGGGAAGGCAGCGTGCGGTTTTCAGCCTCCCCGGCCGTGACACTGTCGATCCTCCCGCTAGCCCTGCAACAGTTCTCGCACAGACACCCAAAAGTGCAGGTGCATGTGCAGGATGGGCTCTATCCGGGAATCACCCCAGCGCTTCGAGACGGCACCTTGGACTTTGGCCTCACTCCCGTGCACAGGCTGAAGCTGGAAGCCGACTTAATCACCGAGCCGCTGTTCGACACCGAGTTCGTGATCGCGTGCAGCCGGTCGCATCCACTGAAGTCGGCTACATCCATCGCCGACCTCACGGATGCCCAATGGATCTTCTCAAGCGCACCTCGCGGACCAGGCGCAGTCATAGAGGACGTTTTTGCAGCCGCCGGGCTGGGAAAGCCACGGCGGGGAATGGTGTGTGAGT
Organism: Delftia sp. PX-1; assembly: GCF_055797465.1. NCBI lineage: Bacteria > Pseudomonadati > Pseudomonadota > Betaproteobacteria > Burkholderiales > Comamonadaceae > Delftia > Delftia sp. PX-1. The sequence goes on along the minus strand of NZ_CP184763.1, from coordinate 3,073,628 downwards.
CGTTCCTGGCCTTGCCAGGCATAGTTGCACGATCAAACATGCTCGCGACCATGCCTCGCATGCTGTTCGAGGTGAACAGCTTTCGTTCGGAAATGAGCGAGATCAGTGTCGCGGATGTCTTACCCAGCCCGACTGTCTTCGTCGTGCGCCGCCACGACCTGCCCCTGACGCCCGCGGCAAGCCAACTCATCGGTTGGATCCAGCACTACTCACGGAAGGCCTAAGCCAGAAATGGATACGCGAGGCCTTTTCGCACATTCCGGCCTGGGGCAAACACCAAACGCGAGAGGGGGACCAGGATCATGTTCCTAGTCGGCTCGGTGGCGGGTATGGATAGCAGGGGTCATTATGAAACTCCGATCATTCGAGACACAGGCTACATGCTTCGCATCGCCAACATCAGTACTCCCCCGCTTCTGCACTCACGTCCCCCACTGCTTGGTAAAGGCCGCCTGGCTCATCGAGCAGTGCCTGGCGGCGGGTCGTCGTACAGGTGCGTCTGCAGGATCCGGCGGAAGGTAGCCATCGCCGGTGGGGGGGTACGGCCCGCTAAGGTGATGACTGCGTAGCGTACCTTGGCCCGAATGTCGGGATACAGCGGCAGGAGCACGAGCCGGCCCGAGCTCAATCCCGCCCTCGCCGCAGCGTGCACGCCGAGGAACACAGCATCCGACTGCTCCACCGCCATCAACAAGGCAGAGACGTCATCGCACTCCAAGCGCACCATCTCCGAGGGGTGCGCTTGCAGCCCGAACTGGTCCACGATCAGGCGGATCACCTCGTCCGACAGCGGCGTGCAGGCCACTGGGTAGGCCAGCACCTGCGCCAAAGTCAAACGGGCCGCACCCACCAGGGGGTGCCCTGCCCGCGCGATGAACCCTGCGCGCTGCTCGGCCAGCGCCTCAATCTGCAAATCGGGTGCCGGCACAACGCGCCGCAGATCCACCACCAAGGCATCACACTGGCGATTGCGTAGCTGCATAACGAGCAGTTCGGCTGGTCCATGGACCACCGATACACGCAAGCTCTGGTAGTCACGCGCCACGGTCGTCAACAGCGGCACCGTGAGCAGCACGGCGGGACCCGAACCCAGCCCGACGCTGATGCGACCCAGGTTGCCCTCTTGGATCAAACGCGCGCTGTCGCGCAGCGCCTCTAAATCGCTCAGGATGGGCCGTGCGCGCGCCACCACCTCCATCCCCAAGGGCGTAAGCGTGTTGCGCTTTCCCAGCCGGTCTAGCACCTGACCACCCAGTTCCATCTCCAGGCCCTGGATGCTGCGGCTCAGGGCCGACTGCGTGATGAACAGGCGTCCAGCGGCTCGGATAAACGAGCCGGTATCGGCGATCGCCAGCAAATGCTCCAGGTGTCGCAGATTCATATCCCTATGAGTTTTACGAATTATTTTTAGAAAAATAACACATTGGACGCATGGATGTGTGCTGTCTAGCATGAATACCTATACCCATTTCAACAAAGGGGAGGAGAAAAAACATGCACGTTTCCATACACCGCCTTGTCGGGCACACCGCTGTACTCATCGGCGGTCTGTTACTGAGCATCAGCGCGTTAGCCCAGAGCTTCCCGTCCAAGCCGGTGACGCTCCTGGTGCCATACCCGGCTGGCGGTGTATCGGACGTGATTGCGCGCACGGTGCACAACGCCCTGAGCAAACAGCTGGGCCAGCCGGTCATCGTGGAAAACCTGGGCGGCGCCAGTGGATCCATCGCGGCGCAAAGGGCTTTGAACCAGCCAGCCGATGGCTATGTGGTGTTCCAAGGCTCCCCCAACGAACTCGTCCTAGCTCCGCTGGCTATATCTGCCGTGAAGTTCAAGAGCGAAGAGTTCCGCTTGGTGAACATGATCGCGACCGCCCAGATCGGCTTTCTCACCCGTGGCGACTTGCCGGTGAACAGCGTCGATGAATTCTTGGAATACGCCCGCAAGCAAGCCAAGGAGGGACGTCCAGTCACCTACGCCAGCGTAGGCCCAGGTTCGTTCTACCACCTGCTGGGAGAGCACCTGTCCAAGGTCACTGGGATCCCCATGGTTCATGTGCCCTACAAAGGGGGAGGACCGGCAGAGCAGGACTTGATGTCTGGCCAGGTGGACATCTTCCTGTCGCCCTTTGCAACCAAGCACCTTGATCTACGCAAGACCAAGCGAATTAAGGTGTTGGCGCTTCTAAGCTCTGCCCGGTTGGACACGGCCAAGGACATCCCAGCGATTACCGAAAGCAAATCACTCAAGGATTTCACCTTCACCATCTGGACAGGCTACTTCGTGCGCCGCGACACACCTGAGACGACGGTGGCAGTGCTGAACAAAGCGATTGCCGGAACGCTGAGCGACCCGACGGTGCGCGCCAACCTAGAGGCGTCCAGTCAGACGCCTGCGCCGCCACTATCGATCACCGATGCGGCCAAGGCCTACACCGACGGCATCGCTCAGTTTCGGGCGATTGCCAGCTCGATCAACCTGCAGGCGCAGTAGACCATGGGCCACCCTCTTCCCCTCTCTCTGCTCAGGCACGTCGATACCTTCATTGAACTGCGGCGCGACCTGCACCGCCACCCCGAACTGGGCTTTCAAGAGCTACGCACCAGTGCGCTGGTGGCGGAAAAACTGACCGAATGGGGCTACGAAGTCACGCGCGGCCTGGGTGGCACGGGCGTGGTGGGCCAACTGCGGCGCGGCAACGGAATCCGCCACTTGGGCCTGCGGGCTGACATGGACGCCCTGCCCATCACCGAAGCGACGGGACTGCCACATGCCAGTTGCCACCCTGGACTGATGCACGCCTGCGGACACGACGGCCACACTGCGATGCTGCTTGCGGCAGCGCACCACCTGGCTTACCACGGACAGTTCAGCGGGACACTGAACCTGATCTTCCAGCCTGCCGAGGAAGGTCTGGGTGGCGCCCACAAGATGATGTGTCGATGGACTGTTCGAGCGGTTTCCGTGCGACGCCATTTTTGCCATGCACAACATGCCGGGCCACCCGCCGGGACACCTGCTGTTTCGCACCGGTGCTTTCATGGCATCGAGCGAGAACATTGTCATCACCCTGCACGGGGTGGGCGGTCACGGTGCCATGCCACACCACGCGGCGGACCCCGTGGTGGCAGGCTCTGCCATCGTGCTCGGACTGCAGAGTATCGTCGCGCGCAACGTTCCACCGCTGCAGATGGCCGTGATCACCGTGGGAGCGTTCCTGGCCGGCGAAGCCAACAATGTCATCCCGCAGACGGCCACGCTGAAGCTCAGCGTGCGCTCTCTGGACCGAAGCGTGCATGAGTTGCTCAACCGCCGTATCCGCGAACTCGTCGACGCTCAGGCGCAAAGCTACGGGGTCCGCGCTGAAATGGATTTCCTCGGCGGCTACCCCGTGCTGGTGAACACACCTGCAGAGACCGAACTCGCCCGTCAGGTCGGCTGCGAACTCGTAGGGCCCGACCATGTCATCGAGCAAGCCGCCCCCCAGACCGGAAGCGAAGACTTTGCCTTCATGCTCGAAGAAGTGCCCGGCAGCTATCTGCTGATCGGCAACGGCGACGCCGCCATCGGAGGCCATGGCGCCTGCATGGTGCACAACCCCAACTACGACTTCGAAGACCGGAACGTCGCGGTGGGCAGCGCCTATTGGGTGCGGCTGGCCGAACGGTTTCTGACCGACGTTACTGGCTGACCCTCTGCCTGACCCCTTCGCACGAGCGATTGCCCAACGCAGCGCGCGCTCGGAAGACGGCGCAGAGGAGCCCGAGGTACTGGTGCCATCGGCACCTTCTGAAATTGGTCTTGACGTGCCGCCTGCAGTCAAGCGTCGCAAACCAGTGATGGTTGCTGGCCCCATGCATGGAGGCTCGACGTGCGCTGATCCCGACGGTGCACAGCCAAACATGGAGAACTTTGGATTTTCCAAACATTGCCTATTGAAGAGAAAGGACACAAGCCCTTGATAGAGAGCTCACAAGATATCCAACGTCGCAAGGACTTTCTCTCCCTCACCCTTCGGGATGAGCAGGTGATGTCAAGTGTGCACGAGACCCTCGGGAGCCAGGCGAAAGTCTTTCTGGAAGGGTTTTATCGTCACCTGCTTTCGTTTCCGGAGATGCGCGCGCTGCTTCCAACTGATCTGGCGTTGGAAAAGCTCAAGGGGCTCCACAGAAGCTACTTTGTGAGGCTCACGGCAGGAGCCTATGACGAGGTGTATGCCGATGAGCGCCAACGTGTGGGCCTGGCCCATGCTCGCATTGGGCTGTCGCCCGGCTGGTATTTGGGTGCCTACAGCCACTACCTCACCGAACTCCTGCCGCATATCGCCCAGTTGCCTGGACTGGCCCCAGAGCAGACTGCCGATGCGATCCAGGCGTTCATCAAGGTCGTCTTGCTGGACGTTGGACTGGTCATCGATAGCTACATCACCCATCGCGATTCGCTGGTCGCAGAGTTCCGGGACTACGGAGCAGTGTTCGAGCACTTGCCCTACGGCGCGCTCGTGGTCACGGCCAAGCTGGAGGTGGTGTTTGTCAACGAAGCCTTCGCACAACTGGCAGGCCAGTCACGAGTAGAGTTCACCGCTGGCAAAGCGCTCCCGTCCATCATGGATGTAGGGAGCTTGACGGAGCTGGTGAGCATAGCGCTGCAGCGCGAGCATGCCGTGGGGCGATCGCGTCTGCAATTCCCTGATCAAGCAACGGCGATACCGGTTTCTATCACCGTCCACGCGTTGCCGCCAACCGACGACAAAGCGCCGCCACGCTTGCTGATCACCGTTGAGGATCTGCGAGAACAAGAGCAGCTCAATCGCAGTTTGCTCAATGCCCAAGAGGCAGCCAACATCGGCATCTGGCACATCAGCTTCGAAGGCAGACCCTTCGTCACGCCTCAAGCGTCACGCATCATGGGCTGGCCGGTGGGTCAGCGATTCACCTATGCCGATGTACTGGGCTGCGTGCATCCTGACGATCGCACCTACGCCGATTCGCAGTGGAAAAAGGGGATGGCCACCGGCCACTTCGGTTTCGAAATGCGCATCCAGGAAGGCACCAGCATCCGCTGGGTGGAGGCACTTGGAACCTTCGAGCATGGCAAGACCGGCCAGCCTGTCAGAGGCTATGGCACGTTGATGGACATCACGAGCCGCAAACTGACCGAACAGCGCATGGAGAAGCTGGCGTTCTTCGACGCACTCACAGGCTTACCCAATCGCGTTCACGGAATTAATCAGGCTCAGCGCCTGCTTGACGTCGCAGGCAAACGAGGCCAGCGGGCGACGGTGCTCTTTGTCGATCTCGATCGATTCAAGGAGATCAACGACTCGCAAGGCCATGTCGTGGGAGACGAACTGCTTACCAAAGTGGCAACGCGCTGCGAGGCCATGGTCGTCGGCGATGGTGTTGTCGCCCGCTTGGGCGGCGATGAATTTCTGTGCGTGCGTGTACTCCCTGACGGCGAGGATGTGATGGCCTTGGCCCGTGAGGTCTGTTCAACATTGGGAAGTCCCATGATGCTGAACAACCTTTGCGTGGAAGTGGGGGCCAGCGTCGGAGTCGCTCTCTACCCCGAGCACGGGCGCAGCGTGGACGAGTTGATACGGCAGGCTGATATCGCCATGTACCAGGCCAAGATGCAAGGCGGCGGTGCTTGTCAACTCTATGAGGCACGAATGGGCCAACAGGTCCAGAAGCGCATCGTCATCGGAGCCAAGCTGAGGGAGGCCATGGCGCAATCACGCCTGGAACTGCACTTCCAACCGAAGATCGCCTTGGGTTCACTTGAGTTGCGTGGAGTGGAAGCGCTCGCGCGTTGGAAGGACGACGAATTTGGCTGGGTGAGCCCAAGTGAGTTCATCCCCGTCGCTGAAGAGCGTGGCCTCATCATCGCGCTCGGTGACTGGATCTTGGATGCAGCGGCTCGTCAGTGGCGAGATTGGCGTTCTGCCGGCATTGCGCAACCGCCTTCCATTGCCGTGAATGTATCGGTCGCGCAGATGATGAGTGACTCTTTCCATGAGCGTGCTTTGGCGATCGTGCGCGCGCACGATGTGGACCCTCGCTTCATCGAACTGGAGATCACCGAGTCGGCGCTGATGCACGACCCTGAGAGGGCAGAGCGGATGGCGTCCCAACTGGTGGGATACGGCTTCACTCTTTCCATCGACGATTTCGGCACGGGCTACTCCTCGCTGGCGCGGCTTCAGAGCTTTCCCGTGTCGCGGCTCAAGATCGACATGTCTTTTGTGCGCTGCATGTTCAGCGAACCCAGCAGCCTCGCCATCGTGACCGCCATTGTTCACATGGCCCATGCACTCCAGTTGTCGACGATCGCAGAAGGCGTGGAAACACAAAGCCAGGTAGACAAACTTCGTGAGCTGCAGTGCGACGAGGTGCAAGGCTTCTTCTTTTCAAAAGCTGTTTCAGCAGGCGAGTTGGCGAGCAACTGGTTAGCTCAGCCGTCTGGCCTTTCCCCACGGCAATAAAAAGCGCGAGTTCCCTATGAGAGTCAATCTGCCTGTCACCAGCCAGGAGTACAAGTTTCCAGAGTCTGACACTTTGGTCTCGGTCACCGATACCAAAGGCCGTATCACATACTGCAACCCCGCGTTCATTGACGTGAGCGGCTTTACACAAGAGGAGTTGCTGGGCCATCCCCACAATCTGATCCGCCACCCTGACATGCCCGCCGAAGCTTTCCGCGATCTGTGGCAGACCATATCTGCAGGCCTTCCCTGGACAGGTCTCGTAAAGAACCGACGCAAGAACGGAGACTTTTACTGGGTGCAGGCAAACGTCACGCCATTGCGTGAGGGCGACCAGATCACAGGCTACCTGTCGGTGCGCACGCTTCCTGATCGCAGAAAGGTGCTGTTTGCCGAAAGGCTCTATGCCACCATGCGCGCCGAGGCTCAGGCAGACCGTCTTGTCCATACGCTACGCCATGGTGCCGTACTGCGGCAGGACCTGGGCGGCCGACTGGTTCGGCTGCTGGCCCCTTCCGTTTCCATGCGCCTGCTGCTGGTGATAGCCCTGGCAGTGATGGTTCCGCTACTGCTCTCGTGGGCAGATGCGCCCTGGCGCCTCACCGGGACTGCGGCCGTGATAGCCGTGGGTGTATCGTCGTTTCTGACCCACACGCTGGCCGTCGCACCACTGCAGGAGCTCGTTCACGATGCCAATCAATTGGCGTCAGGAGACCTGTCGCATTCCGTGCATACAGGGGCCAGCGGCAACGTCGGCAACCTTCAGCGCGCACTTTTCCAACTTAGCGTGAATCTGCGAACTGTGGTGAGCGATGTGCGCCAGGAGGTAGGAAACCTGGAGGTTGCCGTGCGGGAGGTCGTTGCCGGTAACCACGACCTCTCATCCCGTACTGAGAACCAGGCGGGCAGCCTGCAGCAAACTGCCGCAGCAATGGAAGAGATCAACGTCACGGTGCAAAACAGCGCTCAGGCTGCCAGCCGTGGTGCCCGTTTTGCACAAGAGGCATCTGGCATCACACAGCGCAGCAACGATGCAGTGCAGGCCATGAGCCAGACGATGCAAGGCATTACTGAATCGTCGCGGCACATCGGCGACATCGTGCACCTTATCGAAGGTGTGGCATTCCAGACCAACATTCTTGCGTTGAACGCCGCCGTAGAGGCGGCACGTGCAGGCGACGCTGGGCGGGGCTTTGCGGTGGTGGCTTCGGAGGTGCGCACGCTGTCTGCACGCACCACGCAGGCGGCGCGCGATATCAAGCAGCTCATCGCCGAGTCGGCTGAACGCGTGACATCGGGCACCAAGGCTACAGGCGAAGCGCGTGATCGCATGGCGGAAGCACTGACCGCCGTGCAACGCGTCAGTGCCTTGCTGGGGGAAATCAGCACCGCGGCCGAGGAGCAGCAAACCGGGATATCGCAGGTGAATGCCGCAGTGGCCCATATGGACTCGATCACCCAACAGAACGCTGCGATGGTGGAGGAGCTGGCTGCAGCCGCGCAGTCGCTGCGAGGTCAAGTGCACGGTGTGAGCAACTCAATGCGCCTGTTCCGCCTCGAGCGCGGTGAAGCCACTTTGTCGCAGATCGACGCCGTGGAACTGCGGCGAAAAGGTCCATTTCTGAAAGCCAGCAGCAGATAGCCGGGATGGCAAAGGCGTGTTGTTGTTGCGACGACAAGTCGGATCCAGAACACTCGACGTACTTCGTCACGTAGGTTGAAGTAGTCCGCCAAATTGGATTTCTGCTGGCGAATTGATCTATTCACATCTGTCAGGTGCCCCCTATGCTTTTTCCGAGTGATCGACCAATCTCCCATGACACTCCACCGCCGCGCACCGTCGCGGCAAGTTGCTGCCCCAGGGACTTTTCAATCACCGGCTTCCACGGCACCAGGCTGAAACCCCTTCCGTCATCGACCAGTGCATAACGTCCGCTGTTCAATATGAGGCTGCGTCGGTAGATGCCGACCACACGCTGACCATCAACTACGGGGCAATGCACCAAACCCGTTTCGGCGGCAATGTCCTTGGCGGCCTGCGTCAGTTCCCGGTTGCATAGAGTCGCCAGCAGGTTTCGCGCAACAATCACCCGCTGGCCGCGCCGCTCAGCCAGTCCCTGTTCGGCCAGGAAATCGGCACGCTGCTGCATGGCCTGCCTCGTCTCGCCACCAAAGCCCATGTCACCCAGTCCTCGGCCACCGCGGATCAGTTGCTGGTCGAGCCAGGTAGCACCGATGACACGGGCCTGCCGCTCAATGGGCAGGCGCGATTTCAGCTCCACGGCTACGCCGCCAGGGCGTTGGGCGTCGTACTGACGGCCACGCTCGGGCAGGTCAGCAGGCACTTTCCACAACCCCTCGGTCAGACGCTCCACGATGCCGGCCCGGCGCAGAGCTTCCAGCCGACGCACATGGGCCGCCACCACCTCATGCGGGTCGCGGCCCAACACGGCCTGCCCTTGCACGATAGCGAGGTGATGGTCGGTGCGGTACAGGCCATTGCTCACCAGCGCAGCGACGTTGCGGTCGGCCATGCGCACGTCAGCGGAACCGCGCACTTCCACCACCGCGCCGACCGGGTAGTTGGCCAACTCGTCGCGGGCGTTCAGCGCAACATAGTGGGCTTTTCCATCGGTCCCGTCGATGACTAGATAGCCCCGGTCGTGCAGTTCGTCTGCCAGCCCCCTGGCGGCCACGCGGCCGACGATCGTGCGGCCATCCTCCCCTGGTTCGAACACCGCCAGTTCGCGCGGTTGACCGCTCATGGCCCGCTGCATCGCGCGGATGATGTCGCCACGCGCGCCCAGGGCGCGCAAGGTCTTCTCGGCATCAGCATGAATGGTCCAGGTGCCGGGCTGAACTTCGTCGGCCAGGCCCAGACGCTGCAACCGCTGCAGGCGGCCGATCAGCAGCAGGCGCTGGTGTTGCAGCCGCGGTTCGTTAAAGCGTTCAATCTGCACGTGGCCATTGTCGCCAGCCTCACGCTTCAACGTGCGATCCAGGCTCGTCCACCGCTCCTGTTCCACTTCGCGTCGCAAGGTCTGCTGGATCTCCAGTTCGGTGCGCGGCCCCAACCATTCGGTCGCCAGTTCGGCGGCGCGATGTCGGAATCCATCGACGATGTAGTCGCCCGCAATGATGAGGTCTCTACCGGTATCGTCGCGCCCGCGCACGATCAGGTGGGTGTGCGGGTTGTCGGTGTTCCAGTGATCGACCGCCACCCATTCCAACCGCGTGCCCAGGTCGGCTTCCATGCGCCCCATCAGGTGCCGCGTGTATGTGCGCAAGTCTTCCAGCTCCGCGCCATCCTCGGGCGAAAGGATGAAGCGGAAATGGTGCCGATCCTCGGCGCAGCGTTCCTTGAAGGTGTCAAGATCGGCATCGTCGCTCTGCGGTCCATAGGCCCGGCCCTGCTCACCATCACGGCCCACACCATCGCGCTCCACGTAGCGCAGGTGCTTGGCGAGCGACTGCGGGCTGGCCCGCTGCTGGTTGACCAGCAATGTTTTGATAGTCACACGCCGCGACATGGACGTGAGCTTCGCGCCCGCAAACCGCGCCGCCGTATGGCCGCGCCCCAGGCGCGAGCCAGGCCGCTGGCCGGTGCTCTTGCCGCCGCCGGTCGATGCCGGACGGCGCAGCGAGGACTTGCCGCCACTGGCCTTGCCGGTCTGCTCGAGCACCTTGGCGATGAAGCCCTGACCCCTGTTCTTCGGGGCGCTTGGGCTGATACGGAAATCGTCGTCGCGGCGGTCGGTCATGACATCTCTCCCTGGAAGCTGGGGCGTAGGCCATCGTGCGCAGCACTCGGGCAAGCCGGCATTGACGCGGATCTGGCGCCCCCAGCGGCACGGCGGCGAAGCCGCTCCGTGCCGCGCCTCCTCCATGTGCAGACTGGCTTTGCGGGCCGACAGGTGCCGCCCCCTTTTGTCTTGCCTTCCGCATTTGCCTCCCCTGACACCCCAGGCTCTCGCTCCCAGCACTTGCGGCCCGGCGGCGCTGCAGCCCCCGCTGCCAGCGCCCCGGCGGACACGGCGATGGCCACAGGCCAGCCGCATACGAGGCAAGACGCCTGCACGTAGGACGGCTGCGCCGGAGGCAGCGCGAAGTGCGGTGCGAATGCACACGCACTGCACGCGCGACGACACGGCGACGAACAGCGGCGCGACACGCCCGATGGCACGATGAGATGCACGGCGACGTGCAGCGAATCGGCGGCCATCATGGGCGAGACTCCAGCCAGACCGGGCGCGCAACGCCGATCACGGCGGCTGCGCTGACCGGCCCGAAATACCGGCTGTCGAACGATGCCGGATTGGTGACGCTGAGCAGGAACAGCTCGCCAGGCCGAAGGCGGCGGCACTGCGGCCAGGATGGCAGCGGCCGGCCCCAGCGGTCAGCAGCCAGTACGGCGGCCGAAGGCACACCATCAATGCGGACGCTGCCGCCGACGATGCACACCTCTTGAGACGACACCGCGCCCACGCGCTTGAGCAGCGGGATGCGCGTCGGCAGGTAGCCGCGCTGCGCAGCGAGCGCGGCGGCCTCGGCGGGCAGCGGCACCAGCACGATGCTGCCCACGTGCAATGGAGGTTGCAGAGGACGTAGCGGCGAGTTGGTGCGACGGTCGAGTGGATCGACGCGATACCAGCCGGCCGCCACGCTGTCGGACGGGTTGTAGGTCAAGCGCGGCAGCGGGTGCACGAAGGACGCCCAGGCCAGCGCAGCGAGGCCGCAGGCGGACAGGCCTGCCAACATGAGGCGAGCGCGCGAACGTGAGTGCGCTGGCGAGCTAGAAAGTGATGCTGTTGTGACCGTCATGACAGCACCCTCCCGGCCAGCCAGGCGGCATGCCGCTCGGCGGTGTACTCGGGCAGCGGCAAGCGCGCCGCGAGCCGGTTGCCCAGCGTGCGCCAGTACCCGGGCGACGCGCCTGCAGGCGCGATGCCCAGCGTCTCGATGCCGTCGATGCGCTCCAGCACGGCGTGCACCGACTGTTCACCTTCGACGTGCAGCAACAAGCGCGCGCCCGGCTGCACACCGGGGATGCGCTGCGCGCCATCCATCGGCATGCACGCTTGCATCACCATGAGCTGCCAGCGGATCGTGCCGTAGTCGTTGGCCTGCCAGCGAATGCGGCAGAGAACCGCGTTCGGCGTGAACACCGCGCAGCGACGCCAGCGGTCGAACCGGATGATGCGCGCAGGATCGCCGAAGCGCAGATAGAGGTCGAAGCGTTGGTCGATGTAGGCGAGTGCAACGCGCGTCAGCGGCACGCCGTCGGCTCGGCCGATCGGCGGGGCAGATGAAGGCGGCAATGCTGTCGAAACTGGTGTGGTCATGGAGACTTCTCCGGAAATTCCCGCTCCAGCAGCGCGCGCAACAGATCGGCCACCGTCACGCCTTGCGTGAAGGCCGATACCTTGATGCGCGAGCGCATGGCGGGCGTGATGTCGAGGGTGAGGCGAGCCGTGTAGAGATCGCCCTTGTGCAGCTCGTCGGCGCTGCCCTGCCGAATCCACGCCTCGGCGTGCGGATTCGCGGGCGGGCGCGCGCCGATGCCCACGCGCTTGCCCGTGCGTTTGCTGGAGGGACTGCTCATGACGGCCACCGCAGCAGTTCGTCCACCAGCGCGGTGATTTCGCGGGCGGCGGCGCTGCCAGGCGCCGTCTCGCGTGCGAGCCGGCCAGCGGCGACGCTGTCGGCGAACACGATGCGTTGATGCACTTCCGCGCGCAGCGCGGGCATCGGCTGCTCGGCCAGTGCGCCGCGTGCTTCGCGCCCAATCACCGTCGTGCTGACGCGCCGATTGATGACGAAGGCAGCGCGCAATGCGGGGCGAAACACCTGCGCCTCGCGGATCAGCGCCACCATCTCGGCACTGGCCCACAGGTCGTAGGGACTGGGCTGCACGGGAATCAGCACGCGCTCGGCGGCCAGCAGCGCGGAGCGCGCCAGCGCCGCGATGCGTGGTGGCCCGTCGATGACGATGTGATCGGCCCGCTTGGCGAGTTCTGGCGCTTCCTGGTGCAGGGTTTCGCGTGCGAGGCCCACGGCGCTGAACAGCCTTGGCAAGCCTTGCTGGCTGCGGCGCTGCGTCCAGTCCAGCGCGGAGCCCTGCGGATCGGCATCCAGCAGGATGACCGACTGCCCGCGCATCGCCAGCTCGCCGGCGATGTGGGTGGCGAGCGTGGTCTTGCCCACGCCGCCTTTTTGGTTGAGCAGCGCGACGATCATGGCCTGGGCCTCCCTGCTGGAGAACCTGGCTGTCGCTGCTGGTTTTCGTGGCTCTCGTTCGCCGATTGGGTAGTTGTCCACCGAAACGCGGCGCTGCTACTACCAGTTAGAGAATTTAAGTTAGGGAAGTTAAGGGAGGCCGAAACCCGCGCCAGCATTGGCTTTGCGGCCGATGGGCACGCCTGATAGCACGATAGTCCCACGCCTGATAGCACGATACCGGGCACGCCTGATAGCACGAGCCCGTCCACAGGACGCGCACCGGTTATCCCCGTGCCGTGGGCGGCACGGGACGCATGGGACGGAAGGTCAGCAGCTCGGCGCCATCCAGCCGCTCGATCCCCAGGACGTAGCCCGGCAGCGACTGCCGCGCGACCAGCGCGCGCAGGTCGCAGGCAAAGTCGTAGGGCTTGGCCGTGCTGCCCGACTTGCGGTGCAGGTGTCGGAAGTCGAATTGCCAGCCGCCAAGCTGGCGCCCGGCATGCTTGCGCACCAATCGGTATAGCCACCGCTCGATTCCGCCCGTCAGCCGGAAATACGCCGGGTCGATGGTCAACACGAGGGCAGCATCGAGCACGCCCGCATAGAACCAGTCCGGCAGGATCAGTTCCAGCCCCAAGGGCGTGCCCTTGGCATCGGCCAGCTCCTTCCACTCGTTGATCCACGAGAAGCGATGCAGGCGCCGCCCGGTCGTCTCGCGGATGGACGTCGCCACCGTCGTGGATTGCAGCCGATCCAGGGCGGCCTTGAGGCGCTGATAGTCGCGCAGCGACGTACCGCGTCCGATGAAGCGCAGGATCTCGTAGGGCGTGGCCTGCATCAGCCGCGACGGGCGCAAGCCCGCGTCGCGCGCCTCCACGATCTGCGAGGCTGCCCAGATCAGCACGTCCGCATCCCAGATCGTGGCGATACCATGCTCCTGCGTGCCTTCCACGCGGATCGTGATGCCACTGGCGCGGAAGTCGATCGGCGCGATACGCCGGGACTTCGCTAGCGAGAAGAACGGAAAGGCCATTAAGTCCTGGCTGTCGCGCGGCGCCATGGCGCCCGGCAAGGCGCGGAACAGGTCGAGCTGTTCGCGCTCCTGCATCGGTCGCTGCCGCATGGGCAGCGCAGGGCTGGACATGGCGAAGGCCACCCGCGCGCCAGCGATCAGCGCGCACGGCTGTCCGCCGAATGCTGCTCGGCGTACTCGGGATCGGACGTGCTCTCGAAGCTGCGATCCGCAGCCCAGGCGTCGAGGTCGGCCACGGCGTACATCACGCGGCGGCCGAACTTGCGGAACTTGGGGCCGCCACCCAGCACGCGCTGCTTTTCCAGCGTGCGCGGCGACAGCCGCAGGTAGTCGGCGGCTTCGTCGTTGGTGAGATAGCGCTGCGGCTGCGCGGCAGTGGCCGAGGTAGCTTCGGGTGCGGCGGCAGGCCGCAAGGGAGCGGGACGCATGGTGAGAATCTCCATCGATTGCAGGGCTCCGGCCACACAGCGCAACCGGATGGAGGCAGTCTCAGAAAACGAAGCGCTCCTGCTCAGGGTCGCTTTGCGTCCCCTTCAGAACGGCCCTTCTCAAGCGGTGACAGCTGTGCTAGCCGGCGATAGCCACCGCGCATCAGCGCATCGCCACGCCGCACCAGGCGGCGCACCTTGGAGCGCAGACCGCCATCGCTGTACCAACCGGCTGCGGCATCCACGCCGAACAAGCCCTCGGCCACGTCGCGCAAGGACGCACCCGCCAGGGTGGCGTCGAGCGCCTGCAGGGTGTGCAGCTCCAGCAGCGCCGCAGGGGGCGGTCGGGGGCGAGCCATGGGCGCTGGCGTGTCAGGCACGTGGATAGCCCCACGGCGACGGTAGGCATGGGCCACGGCCATGCCGTCCTCCAGGCCAGGCGCCAGCGCATAGCGCTGGCAAAGGCCGGGGCTGCGCGCGATCAGCGCCAGGCCCCTACCGTCGTGGAGCAGTTGCTTGTGGCCGGGAATGCGCCAAAACGCGAACGGTTCGGCATCCGGTGGCGGATCGGCATTGGGGTGAAGCTGCACCACTGCCTCATGGCCGGGGAGCCAGGCTGGATGCGCGTCACGCGCATCCAAGGCCGGGTCTTCCAGCAGACGCAGGCCCCAGCGATGCGCAGCCTCATGCATTGCTTGTGCTCGGCGATGACGGCGCAGCCAGTCGAGCCGGTAGTCGGGATGGCGGCGCAGATACTCCCAGGCCAGTGCCAGCGTGTCCAGGCACAGGACGTAAAGGTAGGCGGCGGTCGGATACCAGTGCGCAAGGTGGTGTGGCTCGGCCATGACGCAAGCTCCCGTAGAGCAGGACAACCGTCACCGGTTTCACACGCAAACGTCACCGCATCGAACTTAACATCCAATCGTGAACAAGCTGATAGATTGGTCACTTGTGTCCAGACGAGATGCATTCGATGGGTTGCATGGATCGTCTGAATGCGACGCTCGCGCGCGAGAACATGCGCGCCTCCTGCGATATCCACCGTGCCCGATGCCACGGCCGACATCATGACCGTTTACGTCAAGATGGCACCGGTTTGGTGCAACAGTGCGGACTAAGACCTAAGGGGTCTGGAGCAGGACAGAAGTAGTCTCAATGCGCCCGGCTTAGCCAGAGCACGAATGGCTCAATCGAGAACGGCACCATTCTCCTGGGCAAGCCGCAGGTACTCCGACAACGGGCGCACCGCCCGGAAATACGGATCCCGCATCACGGGCTGCTGACACGGCCCGACGATGGATGCGAGGTCGGACAGCTTGATCTCGCCCAGCTCGGGCATGCCGATCCCCAAGTCGATCAGGCCATGGGCCGCATCGCCGTCGGCGGGGTCGAGCGACACCAACAGCCAGGCGGCGTGTGCATCCGGCGTGAACAGCCGCACCACGGGCAGCGGGTCGATGACCCGGTCAGCGGCGCGGGCCTGGCCGTGTTCCAGCCACAGCCTGCGCTCGTCCTCGGTGATGAGCTGGTTCATGGGCGTCCCCTCATTCGCACAAAACCGCCGAAACGTGAAAGCGCAAAACCGCATCGGCGGGTTTGAGGAAAGGCACGGATGCGGCTTTGCGCTTCTGTGAGAAGCCGCAGATACGGCTTTCCGTAAAAGCACGAAGGCGGCAGGCAAGCATAGTTGAACACTATAGATTGTAGTCCTATAGGACGCAATCGGCTGTCATCTTGGATTTTGGGGAGATCCAGGGTTGGCAGCGAAACATACATTGTCGGAGGCACTAAAGACCATCAGGAAAGCGCGTGGATTGAGCCAGGAGGCGTTCTCCGACGTGTCCAGCCGCACCTACATGAGCACGCTGGAGCGCGACCTAAAAAGCCCCACCTTGAACAAGCTGGCCGAGCTGTGCGAGGTCATGGAGGTGCACCCGCTCACGCTGCTGACGCTGGCCTATGCCGGCGACGATCTGCAGCAGGTCGATCAGCTTCTGGTGCAGGTGCGCCAGGAGTTGGAGACTGTGGCGAAGAAGAGTGACACGCCATAGCGAGCGACGGCGCTGGCATGGCCGATCCGGCTCAGCCGGTTCGGGGACTGCAGGGGCGCCAAGCATCGCGCGGCGGGGATAGGCCGCAGGGCTTTCCCCTGGAGGCAAGCAAAGCGCGCAGCGCCTCAGGCGCTAAGGCGTGAGGGATTGGAGCCGGATGGCCGTGACGGCAAAGGCGGCACGGGGCGCAACCCGCAAAGCCCGGCGGTGCAAGGCACCGACACGCCCGGCCACCGCTTGCAGCGGGCAACTCAACACATGCGAAAGCGGCTCGACACGGCGCAGCCTTGGCGATGGTGTTGCTGATGTTGCCTCCTTGAGTGCCGCGAAGGCAGCACTGCGCCCCGCCACGTGGGCGGGGCGCTGGCGGCCGTCAGGCCGCCTGGGGCTTGCTGCGCGACCAGATCAGGTCGTGCGTGCCGTCCTCACCCTCGATCAGGCGGGCGTAGACCGTGGCCGGGAACGAAGGATCGTCCAGGGTCACGGAGATGTACTCGCGCCCGGCCTCGCTTGTCTTCTTCCACGCCGCGCCGATGTCGTGACTGGCGGCCTGCAGGCGGAAGTCAGGAGCCTTCTCGTTGTCCCCCTTGTCGTTGGGCACCAGCTTGACCTTGACGTTGAGCGTCAGGGTGCGAAGCGTGCCGGTGTAGCCGTCTTTGTCTGCGGTGAAGCTGCCGATGTTGGCCATGATGGATCTCCTTTTGGTGGAACAAGGTTCACGCCCATCGCGTCCTTGTTGTGATCCGGCCGGCGGGGGACGGGCGGGCTGCACCGCTTGCGGTCGCAACGCAGTGGAGAGCCGGAAGGCGAAAAGAATTTGGCCCGCGAGGAATCTGCGCAGCAGAGGGGAAATTGTTTTCGCCGGACGGTTGCAGCCAGGAAGCCCGAGGCGCAGCCGCGCCACCGCCAGGATTCACAACAACACAAGGACGCCTTGGGCCGAACTGCACCGAAAGGAGACAGGACCGACTCGGCATTCCCGCACGAAGGCTTCACCGGCTCGCCCACTGACGCGGGCCAGGTCAACCACGCGACGACAAGCGAGAACGCCCACGCCACACCTTGCGGCGCCAGTCTTGAGGCACAGCGTGGAAGCCCCATAGCGATGCCGGGCGCGATGTCCGTGAACCGTACTTCGTGACGTGATGGGTGAGACCCACCAGCGTTGGGGATGGCACGCATTCGCACAACCTGCCGCAGCAACCCACTGCGCACCCACCGAGCACTGCCCATGCGTCGGGGCGCTGGCCGGGCCGATCCGGCAATGCCGGTTCGGCGGCGTCGTGGGGCGCCAAGCCTGCGCGGTGGGGATACCTGTGCGGCTGGCTGCGGCCAAAATGGGATCGCCGTGCGCTTACGAGCATGCGATCCCGGCAGCTGCCCAGCACGAGTGGCACCTCCGCAGCGGTTGCTGTCGTCCAGACTTGGACGCCGACCGTGCACTATCGGCCAATAGCTGCCGGACGCTGCGGACTTCCGAGCGACGGCTTCAGGCTTGAACCGTCAGTCTCCTCGAGCCCTTCGGGCACCCGCTATTGCTGAAAAACCCCCATTGTGAGTAACCGCGATGCGCACTGAAAATTAATCGATTTCTGGCTTTATCGTTACAACTTGTACAATCCCACGAGTTACACATCGCTCGCCTACGAGCAACAACGAATTGCCTTCGATTGAGCAACGGTGTTTATGGAGGAATGCTTTGACCATTGCTACAGGATCGGCGGAAGTTCTGCTGGTTGCCAACAAGCCGGGCCTCACTGAGACGGGGGGCGGACACGGAGCTAAAGGCGTTGACTTTCAGCGATGGTGGGCTGTTCTCAGGATGGTCGAACTGGAGCAGTCAAATGCCCCTGACTTCTTGCTTCTTTTCGAGGCAGTCCAGGACGTCACCGAGCTCGATTCCATTAGCGCACCTACCAAGGCCGTTGTTTACCAAGTCAAGAAGAAGGACACTGGAACTTGGTCCTGGTCAGTGTTGACCGGTACCTCCGCGCCAAAGCAGCCGAAGACCACCAAGAAGAAAAAGAACGTCGCCCCCGCCGCACAAGTACCTACCGCAACCCCAAGCTTCGATAAAGTTGGCGACAGTGTCCTCGGCAAGCTCCATCTGAGTTTGACTGCGTTCGAAAAATTGCCAGTTGAGGGTTTCTTCATCTCAAACGCCGGTTGTGACGTCCCACTCGCCTCCGGGGCGAATGCAGCAACATCGCTGCCGTGCTCGCTATCAGACTTGGCAGCCGACCACGCACAGCTCCTGACCGACGCGCTCCACACTCTAGGCACTTCGGGCGCGCCGGCTCCAGATCTCAAGAAGGTGCGACTCGCTCGTGTGGCAATTCATCCTGATGACCCTTCCGCGCCAGCGGTGACAAGAGCCTTAGAGCTGCTTACACAACGCAGCCCAGGGCACGCTGCACAGGCTCGTGCGTTTGTAGAGTCGCTTGTCATGAAGATATCTGCGCTAGGTCGGCACACGGCGACGTGCGCGACATTCGCTGATTTGATCAAAGAACGCGGCTTTTCTAGAGCTGAGTTACAAGCGGCACTAAGCTCACTTGCAAGCATCCCTGATCGAAACGTGCTCTTCGAGAGTTGGCTCACGAAGCTTCAACAGGAGGGCTTTGACTTCAGAGCTCTAACGACGATGCGAATCGCTGCAGCTAGAGGTGCGGTGGAGCGACTCACCGGAGCATCACCTGAAGCCCAAGCGATTGACGCGTTCTGCGACAACTGGATGCAGACAAACCCGTGTGGAGCAAATTTGAGGCCATACGTCGATGCTGCTCTGGTCGCGATGAAAGCGAATTTCGGGGGGTACCGGGACGAAGATCTTCTGGCGCGCTTTGTCATGAGGGCTGTGACGATATGAATGGACCCGAACTGAGACTTCTCGTTCGTAGCTTGAGAACAAAGACCTATGCATCGCTTCCGATTTCAAAACATTTGGCTGCTCTCACTACGGGACAAAAAGGCACGCCACGTGAAATTCCACCCGAGGAAGAACCTCATCAGGGGCCGGAATCACATGGGCAAGACGACACTGATTCGGAGTCTGTTTGAGACCTTGGGCGCTACCCCAGAGGGAACTCTCGAGTCTTGGGATGAAGACGCCGTCTCGCTACTCGAGTTCTCGTTCGACGGTAAGCACTTCTTTGTTCTCCACCAGAATGGCCGCCGAGCACTGTTCAATGCAGACCTTCAGTTGGTTGCTACAACCGGTAAGTTCGTCGAATGGACGAGAGTCTTCTGCGATATCACTAACTTCAACCTAGTCTTCTCAGACAAAAACGACTCGAATATTGTTTCGGCAGACGCTGCGTGCTTTTTCTTGCCCTTCTATGTGAATCAAGACGGAAGCTGGCAGTCTGAATGGAACACTTTCAAAGGCCTCCGGCGCTTCAAGGCGCCCTGGTCCGCCATCCTTGAGTACTTCACCGGCGTTTGCCCTCCTGCGTACTACGAAGCGCGGGCAAAGAAAGGCCAGCAGGCGCGTATACTGGAAGAGCACCGTCGAGAGCTGAAGTTGTTGCAGCGCACACTGGACCGTTTCAGTCGCACTGTACCGGTGCATGGTCCCAAGTTGAGCGCTGAGAACTTTGAGGCCGAAATCGCACACCTGATCCGCGAGGTATCTGAGCTCAACGAACACCAAGAGAAGCTCCGAAGTGACGCAGTTCGCGAACAGGAGTTGCTGACCAGCCTAGACCATCAGATTCGCATGGCCGACGATGCGCTAAAGGCTTACAACAGTGACGCGGCATGGATTCGGAACGAAGGAGGCGAGCCGCTGGTTTGTCCCACATGCCACGCAGAGCACAAAAAGCCGTTCCTAGATTTGTTGCGGTTTGCAGAGGATGCGCGCGTCCTGCGTGAACTAGCCGCCCGCCTTCGCGACGACGCGGCCATTGTCCGCATTCGGTGCCAAAAGGCGTTTAGCGAATTGGCTACTCTCAACGAGAGCTATCTTCGGATATCTCGGATGCTGGACACCAAAAAGGGCGAGCTCAAGTTCCGCGACGTGGTCGGAGGTATCGGTGCCGAGAGTGCTTTGGCCGCCTTTCACGCCGAACGCCAGCAGCTTCAGCGAGCCATTGACGAAGCTGTCGTAGCCGTTGACAAGCTAGACGAGACAATGAAGGAACTGCGAGCGATAAAGCGGACGAAAGCAATACTTTCCGACTTCAGAGACTTCTACGCCGCAGGCCGGGTTGCACTCAAGCTTCCTTCCATTGACGTATCCAAGATGAAGCTTGCAGGCCGGCCCGACCTCTCGGGCAGTGGAGGTCCACGCTCCTTACTAGCCTACTACGCGGCGATTTGGCGCACTGCGCACGGCTCTAACGCCACGTACGATATTCCGGTGGTCATCGATTCCCCCAACCAGCAGGCGCAAGATGACATCAACCTTCCGGCAGTGCTTGAGTTCATTGCTAAGGACTTGCCGGACGATATCCAGCTTATCGTAGGTCTCGAGACGAGCACAGAATTTCCGTTCGATTACGAACTACACCTCGAGCGGAAGTACTCGGTCCTCATCGAGGAAGAATGGGATATTACCTACAGCAAGGTTGAGCCCTTGCTTCACGCGATGTACACCAACTTATTGTCACAACCAGCCAAAGATAAGCAGGAATAGCGTGCAAGTGGCATCTAATTTAACGGAGGAGTTCAGCTGTGGTGCCAGTGCAAGCGTTCCAACTCAGCGCTGTAGCGCCCACTCAGCCGCGTAGTGGCAATGGCAGCAATCGCTGCAAAGTTAGCGCCGGCGGGCGACCTTTCGGGCGACTCGTGGGGAGCTACAAGCGACGGTTGCGGACCAGTCAGAAGCAGATAGTTGCCGTGCGGAGCTTCGCTGCGGCTGCCCTCTCCTGGCCGACTGACACCGGCCCGCACCCGTTGACGTCCAACCTAAACCGGACGCTCAAGGTGCAGCCCCGAAGGTCACCTTTGCGGCGCTGCGCTCACAAGTAGCTAGGCCCGGCTTCGGCCAGAAGCTGCCAGACGCCTAATCAGATTGGCTGGCCGCTTTAGGTCCCCATAGGCGTTAGACTTTTTAGCAACGGCAGAGACCAGTTGCTCGCTCAATGCATTGTCGATGCAGGTCTACACTGGTCAAAAAACGCATAGGGTAAAAATGATTTGTTCAGCTTGTGTCACGCATCCGTCTCTCAAAGATTTAGTCAACCGCAATGGGCATATCGGTACATGTAGGTATTGCAAAAAAAACGGAACCACTGTTGAAACCAAATTTCTTTTTGACTACATCTACGAACGTGTAAGGGAGAACGTGGCCGCTGAAGACGACCTGTCGCACTTTGAGCATACAATGCTCTACGAATGTGGTTCTGACGAGATTGCAATCAGCACCTGCGACGTAATTTTTGAGGATTGGTTCAATCTTCAGGACGAGGTTTTCTATGATGAGCTCTGTGATAGAGTTCCTGACGATTTCAAAATCAACAATCACGGCAAAGAAACCCATTTCTACGAAGATACTGGGCTTTTGGAGCACAACTTCTATGAAATAAAGTGGGCCAATTTCATTGACGAAATTAGACACTCACACCGATTTTTCAATCCAAATGCTCGTAGCTTCCTTGATTCAGTTTTCAAATTCCTTGTATCAAGCAACGATGAGCTAAAGCCTGAAGTTATTCGAACACTAAATCAAGGAACTCAACTGTTTCGTGCTCGCAGCGCCGAGAGCTACGAAAAAGCAAAGGAGATTACTGCGAGCCCAGCTTCACAGCTTGGCCCTACACCTAAGGATAAAGCCAGCAGCCAACGGATGACTCCGAACGGAATCTCAGCTTTGTACTGCGCCTTGGAACGGAGCACGTGCTTGAGCGAAATTCGCTCTATTACTGGCGATGATGTGATCAGTGTTTCACTGACCCCGACTACAACCTTGAAATTATTGGACTTAACCAAACTGGAGGATGTCGAAGCTCCTAAGCTAACTTTGTTAGACATTGGCTATCGCGATGCTTTGCACCTTAAGACATTCTTGAGGTCGTTGGTGAAAAAGATGTCTAAGCCCAAGAGTAGAAACGATGAGTTGAGCTATCTATCCACTCAGGTTGTCTTTGAGTACCTACGGCTTCATTTTGGCAAGCAGGTAGACGGCCTTGTCTTTCCGTCTGTGCAGACAGGAAACAAAGGCACTAACGTTGTATTATTCCCAGAGGCTGGTGTCATCAGCAAACATCAATATGAACCACCTCATGAGATGAATATAGCCTTGGATGTCAATTTGCCAGTTACTTTTGCATCAAATGAAAAGCTTGCGATCATAAGCGGATCTCTTCGCTTTCACAAGATCAAGGCCATCAAAACAGAGGCCACCACATACCGGACACTTCACGACTTCTATATGAGCGATGAAGTTCGCAATCGGCTTGGTTTTGGTATTGATACAGACGTTGAAGAGTTGTGAGCTTCCCCGCACGTCAAGGTTCATGCAATATAATTCGTTCGATCCTACTGGGTTGCATCGAGAAACTGGCGAAATATAGCAAAGCAGACGTTAATCAAAAAATTGCAAACGACGGTGATGGATCAACCTGCGACAGCCGCAGGTCAGCCAAAAGCAGACTTCAGTCACCAAGATCTGTGGGAAGATATGAGTCTTGAGCTTTCTGGCGTTTCTCGGCAAGGCAACATGCCCACAACTCCTATCGCCGTTCTCCAACGGACCCGCAACAGAATCATCGAGTACCTCGAACTGGCATCGTTGTTCGATGCGCAGATCGTGTATCAAGCTTCTGTTCCCGGCTTGCGAGTGCCGAACGAGATCCTAAATCAATGGGAAGACTGGGCGAGCGGAGATTGGCTCGAGTACAAACCTGCCTTCACGTCTGAGGAGATTAGGGCTATGAGGTGCTTTCAGTTGGTATGGGAGGACGTGTGCAATGCCACGCCGTCAAACCTCCCTCGTCTCGATGAGTTGCTTTCCACTCCATCGTGGCGCCAATTGGCGATGGGAGCGGCGCAAGCGTTAGCCGTGTTCATGCGGTCAGGTCCTCGCCCAGAATTTGACCGATGATGTCGCGGCAGGCTTGCGCCAATCGATGACGTCACATCAATGAATACTGGACCTCGTCACCTGCACAAAAGTAGGTCTTTCTTGGGCAGCAGTGAGGGGTAGCCGAGCAGTCGTTGACCTATGCTTGCCGGCGGCAATCGCTGTACAGCAGGCATCCACTGGTGCTTCAATGAACGACCGCAATGGGTCGGCATGCGACAGCCGTAGGTTGACCAAAAGCGGACGTCGTCCCCCCTTAGATGCTCCGAAGATTCACCCGCGCAGATAGCGCCTCGACGCTCTCCTTGCGCTCGCTGTAGCGGTCCACCAAGTACGGTGTCGCATCCCGTGTCAGCCAGGTGAACTTCATCAGTTCCTCGACCACGTCCACCACGCGCTCGTAGTACGAGGAAGACTTCATCCGCCCGGCCTCGTCAAACTCCAGGAACGCCTTGGCCACAGAAGACTGGTTGGGGATGGTGAGCATGCGCATCCACCGGCCTAGCACGCGCATCTGGTTCACGGCGTTGAACGACTGCGAGCCTCCACACACCTGCATGACAGCCAGCGTCTTGCCTTGCGTCGGCCGCACGGCTCCAAGCGCCAGGGGAATCCAGTCAATCTGCGCCTTCAGGATGCTGGACATGGCGCCGTGGCGCTCAGGGGAACTCCACACCATGCCCTCGCACCACAGCACCAGCTCCCGCAGCTCCTTCACCTTGTGATGGTCATCAGGTGCCCCGTCCGGTAGCGGCAAGTCGCGTGGGTCGAACACCCGGGTCTCCGCTCCCAGGGCGTGCAACAGCCGTGCGGACTCTTCGGCGAGTAGGCGGCTGTACGAGCGGTCCCGGACTGAGCCATACAGGAGCAGGATGCGCGGAGGATGCGAGGCCCGCTGCGTGGGAAACAGCCGGGCTTGGTCTAACGGTTGAAACGATGCCGTATCCAGGCTGGGAAGTTCACTCTGCGACACGGCGTCCCTCCGCGTCAATGACCTGTTCGCCGTCTTCTTTGGCAAAGGCCGACTCTTGAGCATTCGGCAGGATGTCCAGGACCAGCTCGGATGGGCGGCACAGCCGCGTTCCCAGCGGGGTGACAACGATGGGTCGATTGATGAGGATGGGGTGCTCAAGCATGAAGTCCACCAGCTGCTCGTCAGTCCATTTCGGGTCGTCCAGACCCAGTTCGTCGTAGGGCGTGCCCTTCTGACGTATCACGTGGCGCGTTGGAACCCCCATGGCTGCGATGAGAGCCTGGAGCGTCTGTCGGTCTGGTGGTGTCTTCAGGTACTCAACGACCGTGGGCTCCTCACCGGAATTGCGAATCATCGCCAGCGTGTTGCGCGATGTGCCGCACGCAGGGTTGTGGAAGATGGTGATGTTGCTCATGAGACTCCTTGAGAATGAGTGCTACGCCAAAGACAGGCGAAAAGCGAGTGCGGCCAGGGTGACCACCAGCACGGGAACCGTCAGGACGACCCCCACGCGAAAATACTGCCCCCAGCTGATGGTCGTGCCCTTGCGTGCAAGCACATGCAGCCATAGCAAGGTCGCCAGACTGCCAATGGGCGTGATTTTTGGACCCAGGTCACAGCCGATGACGTTGGCGTACACCATGGCTTCCTTCACCAGCCCTGTCGCGGAGGACTGGTCGATAGACAGCGCACCAACGAGTACAGTGGGCATGTTGTTCATCACGGAGGACAGTCCTGCGGCAAGGAAGCCGGTTCCCAGAGCAGCGCTCCAGATACCACCCGCAGCCAATCGGTCCAACAAGCCCGCCAGCGCACTGGTCAACCCGGCGTTGCGAAGCCCGTAGACCACCAAGTACATGCCCAGCGAGAAGAGCACGATTTGCCAGGGTGCCCCCATCACGACCGTGCGTGTGCTGATGACGTGCCCCCGGGCAGCAACTGCCAGCAGCATCGCAGCGCAGACGGCTGCCACAGCGCTGACTGGGACGCCCATTGGCTCCAGCACGAAGAAGCCGAGCAGCAGCAGGACCAGCACCACCCAACCAGCCCCGAATGTGGCTAGGTCTTTGATGGCAGCTGCTGGAGGCTTCAGCGACCCTCGGTCATAGGTGGTCGGCAGGTCCTTGCGGAAGTACAAGTACAGAACAACTAGGCTGGCCGCTACAGAAGCCAGGTTCACCAGCACCATCACCGACGCATATTCGTTGAACCCAATGCCGAAAAAGTCGGCAGAAACGATGTTGACCAAGTTGGACACGACCAGGGGCAGGCTGGCCGTGTCCGCAATGAACCCGGCGGCCATCACGAACGCCAGGGTAGCGGCCGGCGAGAAACCCAGG
Organism: Delftia sp. PX-1; assembly: GCF_055797465.1. NCBI lineage: Bacteria > Pseudomonadati > Pseudomonadota > Betaproteobacteria > Burkholderiales > Comamonadaceae > Delftia > Delftia sp. PX-1. The sequence goes on along the minus strand of NZ_CP184763.1, from coordinate 3,048,076 downwards.
GCCACCAGCATCGCCATGACGATGGGTGTCAGGATGAGCGCGGCGCCATCGTTGGCAAACACGGCTGATACAACGGCACCCAGCAGCACGATGAAGGCAAACAGGCGCTTTCCGCTGCCCTTGCCCAAGCGTGCAACGTGCAATGCGGCCCACTCGAAGAAGCCCGCTTCGTCGAGGAGCAGGCTGATGATGATGACCGCGACGAACGTGGCCGTCGCATTCCAGACGATGTTCCACACCACCGGGATGTCCGAGAGGTGCACGACACCGAGGGCTAGAGCGAGCAGAGCGCCGGCAGTGGCACTCCATCCGATACCCAGGCCGCGCGGCTGCCAAATGACGAATGCCAGGGTGACAACGAAGATGAGGGCTGCGAGGAGCATGGCGCAGGAAAGTTGGCGCACTAGACAGGACGCGGGAGGAAGAAACGATGGGATGAAGGAGAACGGCCCTAGTCAGCAGCAACTGGTCTTGTCTTGCGACACGGCGCACTCCGCCCCCTGACAGCAGTTCTGCGTGAGGTACCGCAGCAGGCCATTCATGTGCTCGAACGCGGCGCGATAAACCAAGTGGCGACTCGATCGTTCCTGCGTCACCAACCCAGAGCGAGTCAGCTCCTTGAGGTGGAACGAGAGTGTTGTGCCCGGGGTCTCCAGGGCTTCCGCCATGACACCTGGCGTCAGGCCCTCCGGGCCAACGACCACGAGAGCGCGAAAGATCCGCAGACGCAGCGGGTGTGCGAGTGCGGCGAGGGAGTCAACGACTGCAGATTCGTCCATGCGAGAATTATTCCATATTTCAACAATAATGGAAATATTGAACCCCTTCATCTAAAACTGGGGATGGCAATGTCTGCTTTGGGTCGATTGCAGGCCGACACGAACGACAGCTGATGGGTACCTCCGGTTTGTCGCGCTGTCCCATCAAGTCTGCCGTCCGGCGACAGATCGCTCACAGCCTGAAGTAGCCAGCATTTCCGCACTTGGCGCCGGACCGATTGACCAAGTCGCCGTAAACGCTGCCTGCGCGACACCTTCGGACAAGGTGCTCATCAGGCGCCGGATTCCGTGCTCATAAAACGCTGGACCTGGTGCTCAGGTCGCATCGGAATATGCAGTGGCGTTCTGATTGGGCTGTTGGGCCTTCAACACCGGGTGCGGCCACCGCCGCGCCCGGATTTTGAAGTTCACCGCGCCCAGGACGGAACGGCCTGGGCGCGGTGCTGACGATGGTTATTCCTTCGTCTCGATGATCCACCACACGGCGCGCTGCAAGGCGCGGCCCGTGATGGGGTGAATATCCGCGAGGTCGGCGCGGTCCGTCCAACCCGAGGGCGGACGGTAGCCGCGCACGTCGCCCTTGCCGTGCCAGCGGTGGGCGCGCACGGTGCCGGGGGCGTAAATTGCCGCCATGCGCGGGCGGCTAGTGGTGTTGATGGTGGGCATGGTTCGGCTCCCTACGGCAAAGCGCCCCGGCCATGCTCAGGGCGCTTTGCCTTCGGCATGGGTCAGGCGGCCAATGCCTCGGCAGGTTCATGCATCACGGTGGCTGCTTCTTGCGCGCCGTCCTGCTGCGCAACCTGCGGGCTTTCCTCGGGTGCGTCTGCCTTTTTGAAGATGGTAGGCATCCAGCCCGTGCCCTTTACCAGCCGCTCGGCCTCGCTGGCAATGTCGGCCTTCTTGAGCTTCGTCAGTCGGTTGACGCTCTCGGGTGCGAACTCGCCCACGGCTTGCAGAACCACCGCCTTCGAAACGTGCTTGAAGTAGCCTTCTGCGGTCGGCTTCCACCATGCGGCCATGTCGAGACCCACGGCCTGCGCAAGTTCCGCGCCCGGCTGCTGCACCGTGGCGCGCGGCGTCACCACGTCCACGGCCCCCGCCACGCACACGGCCAGCAGTTGGACCAGCTCGCCTTGCTCCATCGCCCGCAGCGCGGCGAACAGTGCGGCGCTGCCCTCGGGCAGCTTGCCGCCCCATGCCTGCTGCAAATCGCGCAGCGCCACGGCGGCGGGTGATTCCGGCCAGTCCGGGGCCATGCCTTCCAGGCGTTCTTGCACCGTGAGGCGCACGCCCAGCGGCAGGGAACCATTGCTCGGGCCGTAGTAGCGGCTCCGCAAGACGGTCTGCACCATGCCATGCACCAGCGCGGCCAGCGCGATTTGCGGGTGCTGCGCCACCTCGATTTGCAGTGCGGCGGTGCGGTGAGCGCTCAGGCGCTGGGCCAGCCGGTCGGAAATCGCTGCGGTCTTGGGCGCTTCGTCTTCTTCGCCTTCGTCATCGTTGGCGGCCTCCCCGCCGCTGAAACCCTGGCGCAGCTTCTCCAACGTGCGCAGCGCCTTGGCCTCGGCTTCGCGCAGCAGCCCGCGATGAATCACGGCCTCGCCGTTGTGGTCGATGGTGACGATAGCCCCGGCTGCGGCCTTCACGTTCGCGCCGTACCCCTGCAAGCCATCTTCCAGCGCCTGCAACTGCTCGCCCAGCCGCTCGCCCTCCTCTTGCAGCGCATCGGCCTTGTCCTCGTCGTCGGCGTCCGTCGCCGCATCAATGGCTTCGGCCACCTCCTGCATTTTGGCTTGCAGCTTCTCGATGCGCTGTGCTTCGAGCTTGTTCGGCTCGCGCCGCTCCCTCGGCGCACGCTGGAAGGCATGCAGGTCGGCATGGGTCATGACCGGCGTGGCATCGGCCCATGCCCAGCCCTCGGCCTTCACCTCGGCGGCGATACCTGCCAGCTTGTCTTGCGCCAACCGTTCCAGCAGCGCGACGTCGGTCAGGTATACGCCCGCGTCACCCTCCGCGAACAGGTCACGGCGGATACCACCGCCTGCGGCCTCGTAAGCATCCAGCCCTACGAAGCGCACCAGCGGATGGCGGCAGGCGTCAATCTCGCGCTCGGTGAGGCGTTCGCGCAGCGCGGACGGTTGGCGCTGCCATTGCGGGGCGTCGTAATAGGCGGCTTCCTGTGCCGCGTGGTCATCCGTCCCGGCCAGGGCCATCAGCTGGTCAAGGCTCACGGCATCGGCCCGATAGTCCGCCATCAGGCGCGGCGAGACATTCGCCAGCTTCAAGCGGCGCTGCACCACCAGCGGCGTGACGGAGAAATCCGCCGCAATGTCCTCGATGGGCCGGCCTTCGGCCACCAGTGCGGCGAAAGCCTCGAACTGGTCTGAGGGGTGCATGGCCTCGCGCTGCACGTTCTCGGTGAGGCTGGCGGTGCGGGCCGTGCCATCGGCTACCTGCAGGCAAGGCACCTGCCAACCCTTGGCGATGCGGTGCTTCTTCGCCAGCAGCTTGAGGGCAGCAAGGCGACGGCCACCGGCCACCACCTCGTAATGCTCACCATCAGCGGCGGGAATCACGATCAGGTTTTGCAGCAGGCCCACGCGCTGAATGCTCGCGGCCAGTTCGGGGATAGACATGCGCGGGACGGTCTTGCGCACGTTGCGGCCCGTGGGGCGCAGCACCAGCCGCGACAGCGGAACCAGAATCATGTGCTTGCTCGGATCGGCGGCTTGCAGCACATTAGCGCGGGTGTCGAGGGCTTGGGCTTCGGTTTGGGTAACAGCATTCATGGTGAATCTCCAATCGAGTGAAACAAGGGAATGGAGGGGAAACCGCCCCTCCGGCGAAGAAGAGGTCAGAGGGGGTCAGGCTTTGAGGGCGCGCATGCCATCGGCCAGCAGCCACAGGGCACGGTTCAGGCGAATGTCGGAATCAATGCCCTGCACGGGCCGGGTTTGCTGCCTGCGGCCATTGGCGGCACGGCCTTGCAATCCGCCCTTGGTCAAGTTCTCCTGCGTGCGGTTGAACACGCTCCACAGGTCACGGCGGCGGTCATCGAACCGGCGCGGCATCAGGATTTGCGATTCCGTGATGGGCGCGGGCTTGGTCGGGTCGTCGTACTTGAGTGCCAGCGCGGCGCGGGCGAACACTTCCGATTCACCGGCGTCCAGCGTGATGGCCTGCATGGATTCGCGCGATGCCTGCGCATGCTCGAAGCCACCCAGCACCTGATAAGCGCCCTCGATGACAAGCCCGGCCACGTCGCCCTTGTGGGGCACGCGCACATCGCCCACGGTGTCGCCGCAGACAAGGCCATTGCTGCAAACGAAGCGGAACATGCCGCCCAGCAATTGATAGCTGCTCGTGCCGTCGTGCGAGTTCAGCAGGATGATTTCGTTGGCCTCGCGGGCGTTGATCTGGTCGGCATGGCGCAGGCGCAGCATGTGTTTCGTGTGCTCGCGCCGGCCCTCGTTTCGCACGCGGGTCTGGCACACCATGAAGGGTTGAAATCCCTCCTTGCGAAGCTCGGTCAACACGGCAGCCGTGGGGATGTAGGCGTATCGCTCGGAACGGCTCTCATGCGGGGCATCCGCGAAGATGGACGGAGCCACCCTGCGAATCTGGTCATCGGACAGCGGGGTTTCGCTGCGCAGCGCGGGGGAGTGGGAAGCAAAACGGGTTGCAAGCATGTCGTTCTCCTGAACAAAAAGGCTGTTGAAGAAAACCGCACACCGGATTCCAAGATTCGGAGCCCAGCCTTTCGGCTGTTCGGTGCGGTCGGCACGAGGAACCCGGTTGGCCCTGTTGCCACCGTCTTTCCTGAGTTCATCGCCCGCGGCCAAAGGAGCGCGCGGGCGGGGGCCGTCAAGGAAACCAGCGCAGGGTGGGGGCGGCCCGCAGGCGCAGCCGAGGACACGGCTCTGCGCGCCTTGATGGCCCACGGGAGCGGGCTACGGTCGCGGATAAGGTGATGGAGTCAGGGAAGACGGCTGGACATGGCAACGGCCCCTTCCGCCGCCGACCGCACGGCAAGCGAAGCGCGCAGGCCCGGAGCTGGAAGCCGGGCCGGAGGCGTCAGCCGAGCGGAGCGAGGGAACGATCGAAGCCCGTAGGGGGCGAGACGCTGCAGGCGGCTCGATGCGCCAGCACGAGAGCGCGACCGGCCACATGCCATTGGCCGGGGACGCTCATGACACCCTAGAGAGCCGATGTACCTGGAGCAAGACTTCGCCGGATCGCTTCAGGTACCGACAGAACCCGAGTGCTTCAATATGCTGCCCGCATGTCCAGCAGCCACGACCATCTATGACGTTGCACTCCCCCACCTCCCCCAAGAACGCCTGTGAAGAGCTCCTCATGGAGGAGAAGCGGTACAACGCCGAGCACCACATCCTGCCCAGCGAAAGCGCCGTGGCCGATCGGCTTCTGGCGAGAGGCCTGGAAATGACCCCGGCCTATGAGGAGCTACACAGCAAGCTGCACCGGCATCCGCACGCCCTCAAGACATTTCTGGGACTGGTTCTGACTGCGGCAGCACTTTGGAATCCCGAGAAGATCGCGGAGGCGCGCAATGCGCGGAGCGATCTCACCAAGGTGAACCAGCAGATTGCCAGGCAAGCGGCCGAATTGGCTGAACTGCTTCAGCAGCGCTCGGATCTCGGCAACACGTCAGGCTTCCGGACGGATACGTACTACCACGTCTGTGATGTGATCCAGGCATCCTCCCAGCAGAACTACGGATTCAAAAGCTATGTGCAGGAGCGTCTCGAAAATCTGCAAGGACAGTTCGATCTCAAGTACTGGCCAACATTGAGCGACTTCGCCCGTGAACTGGCTCGCGATGCCGCGACGGCGGTTGCACAGGCCTCCGATCCTTTGACGGCGGCAGCAACGGCCGCCCCGCGGGCTTCTCTGGCGGATTTCTTCAAGGCCCTCTTCGCGAGCATCGAAGAGAACAGCGCCCGGAGTTTCGGCCACCTCCCCCATGGGCTGCAGATCAGCGACAGCACGTTCGCCATCCTGGTGAACTGCGCGCTGGATCTCGACGCGGATAGCATGGTGGACGGCCCCTACGTGAAGCGTCTGCGTCAACGCGAGCGCGAAGGTTCCAAGTAGTGCTTCAGCAAGGAAAGGGCGGCAATGGCACACGACGCGAGCATCTGGCGGGTGGACACCGAAACCGCACCGGCGCGTCCCACGCCCCACGCCGACACCGTTCCGCTGACATGGGCGCGCGACTCGCGCACCTGCGAACCGCGCTACATCCACGACGCTGAGGTCATCGACGGAAGCGCTGAATGCCAATGCCCGGCCTGCGACCTGTCGCTGACGCCGGTGTTGGCTGGGCAACCCCTGCGGAGAAACCCCACAGCGCACTTCCGCCATCCCAAGGGCGCCCAGAAAGATGACTGCACCCTCGTTGCCGCGCGGCTGGCCGCGATCCGGCATCTGCAGGAACGTGGCTTCATCGATCTGCCCAGGCGCCGGATGTCAGCCAACGCCATCGGCTTCAGTGGCCAGGGCTACGAAGGCTGGGCGGAAAAACCCGGAGAGCGCGTCTCCATCACTCGCGCGGTGCTCCACGACCATGCCACTGCGCTGTTGACGCTGGATGATGGCCGCGAATTCCTGGTCGACCTTACGGGGCAGCGCGATGCCGGCAGCGATGGCCAAGGGCGGGCCATCGTCACCCTATTCCTCTCCGATCCCGCCATTGCGATGATGTCGCCGGACGAGATCCGCGGACGCCTGCGCCTGCTTCCCGATATCCGCTGGTGCGCGCACTGGGGCGACCAGGCGTTGCAAGCGGCCGCGAGCGCGCAGGCCCAGCAGGCCGCGCGCGAGGCTATGGATGCCTGGGAAGCCGCAGACGAAGCACAGTTCCATCAGTATCTGCCCCCGGACCTGGAGCCATCCATTGCCCTGCAATGGCGCCGCGAGACGCTGTTGCACAGTGAGGTCAAGGCGATCCTGGAACAGGCCTCCCAAATTGCAACGCCCAGCCTCGAGGTCAAAGTGATCCGCTACGCCCCGGACGAGTTCAGCGGCGAATGGGAGGACAACACGCTTCGAGCTGAGTGGTGGACAGCATCCACGACGCTGCCGCTGCAAAAGACCCAGTTGGAACGGCACCAGGGCAGCATCGTCCCCGATGTCATCTGCACCCTGCGCGAGCCCCGGCCATTCATCTTTGGGGGCACGGAAATCTGGCTCGACGAGGGCTTTGAAGAGTTGATAGAGGACACCCACAGCAGCCAGCGCTGGCCCCAGACCTTGCTGATCGAGGTCACCGTGACCCACGGCATCGATCAGGAGAAGCTGCGCCGCATCCAGGCACTCAATATGCCGACGCTGGAAATCGACATCGGCTCGCTCGGTGGCCGGGTGACCCGGGAAGGTCTGCGCCACCTGGTGGTGAACGAAACCATCGGCAAGCGCTGGGTGCATCACCCTGCCCTGCGGTGGCGCCACCAGATCCTCGAAACAAAACTGGACCAGCATCCAGTCACGGTAAGGTTTCAGGAGCGCCTGGCCGAGCTGCGACGCCCCCGCTTGGTCGCGACACCGGCGTCGGAGTGGGCCGGGATCTATCTGGCCGCCGCCACGGAATTCCTCGACACCAACACCCGCATCAACAAAGCCCGGCGTGCACATCAGGGGCCGGGCCCAGAACCCGAGCCATTGGGGGAAGACAGCGAGCCCTGGCTGCGGCTCATGGAGGCCGCGGAAGCCCTGGCTGCGCATGGTTATCCAGGCGGTGCCGACCACGAGATGGTGGGGGGCGCCGGCATCGTTTCACGGCTGCTGTCGATCCAGCACAACCGGGGCATCGGCTATGCATTCAGTACGGGCTACCAAGTGCTCAACGCGATCATGCAGAGCACGCCCGGCTACCAGCACTGGCACACGCTGTATCTCATAGCCGTTAAGGCCTACGGTCTGGACGCTCGGCTCACCCCAGGGCAAGTCGAGCGCTATGCCTCCTGGCGGCAAGGCGTCATCGACAAGGTGAACGCTGGCGACGAGACGCACCTGCGGGCCGGGCGCTATGACGCGTTGCTAGGCGTGCTTTTCCCCGAGATGGCACCACGTCTTGCCAACGGCTATGGCCGTAACCCGCTGTCCGAGTAGCTGTGCGAAGGCCATGCGTCCCCCGGCACAATGACATCTACGATGGACATACGAGAGCTACAGGACGAGGAACTGATTGCCCAGGCCCGCGAGTGGAGACAGCGAGCGCTGCGTGGAGAAAGGGACGCGCGCGGCATGGCGCACGAACTGGAACGCGAAGTGCGCCGCCGCTTTGGCATGCCCAGGAACGATGCGCCACATCCGCTGCCGAAGGTGCGCCTCCTGGCCGAACTGCCACGGGCACAGCCGCCACGCTGGAAGCCCTGGTGACTGCGCCCGCTGGCGTTGGAAAGAACCCAAAGGCATCTTCTGACCATCCCCGCATGGAAGAACCCCGCATCCAAAGTGACGATCCGCTGGCGCAAATGCTCCAGCGCTCCGACGCATTGCACGAACAGCTGGACGCGCTGCTGGGCGACGCCGAATTCGACGGCTCGCCCCGTGGTGAAGCCGCCCTGGGTATGTGCCTGGTCGCCATGGAACACGCAATCGCCCTGCGCGCCCTGATGGCATTGCGACTACCGACTTCGGCCGTCAGCTTAATGCGTCTGCAGTTCGAGGCCCTGACGCGGGCGATGTGGCTGCTCTATGCCGCCAACGATGCGGCGATCGACAAGCTGATGGCTCCTCTGACGCTCGCGAGCGAGCAGGCCGCCAAGAACCTCCCCGGCGCAAGCGAAATGATCGACCAGATCGGCAAGCGGATCGGACAAGGTGTGCCACCGGCGGCGCACCAGATGCTGTCGCACTTCAAGGACGTATCCTGGCATGCCATGAACTCGTTCGTGCACGGCGGCATCCATCCGCTGCGGCGCAGCGCTGATGGTTTTCCCGTCCATCTCGCACTGCAGGTGCTGCGCAGCTCCAACGGCCTGACCACCATGACGGGCATGACGATGGCGGTCCTCACCGGCGATGAGACGGTGGCCAAGCCCATAAGCACGATCCAGCCGGCCTTCGCTGACTGCTTGCCGGATCTGTTCAGACCTTGAACAGGGCATCTTGCGACGCCCCGTGCCATATCAGTGGAGGCCGCCGGCCGGCGTGTCGTGCATCGTGCAGATATTCGCCTTGACTACCGCCGAAGCTCTCAACCCCCGCGATGGGCGGCCAGCACACGATGCCGCCCGACATAGGCAGTGATGTGGCGCAAGATCAAAACAGGTGTTTTCGCAGAAGTGCGTTAAATCGATGTCATGCTCTCTGCCACGCAGACATGTTTTGGAACAGGATCAAGGATGTACCAACGTATGGACCCAAAGACCTATGCAGCGCACTGGGAGCACGAGTCGACGCAAATCGAAGACCAAGGCGCTTACAAGCTGCTGAGCTCAATCACTCCTGATGGGAATGTCCTGGAAGTCGGCTGCGGGGTCGGCTTCGGAACCATCTCACTGGCTGCCACACGGCCCGTTCTGGCCCTCGACAGCAACGTCGATTTGATTGAAAAGGCGCGTGCGCGTATTCAGTCGTCTGGCGCCAACGCAGAGGTCCTGGTTACCGACTTTCTTACACCGTCAACCGAGGCCATCGGCCGCATCCAGGCCTTCGTACCCAAAGTGGTTGTGGCCTGGTTTGTTGGATCAAACGCGGATGACCAGGAAAGACACGCATCTGATGTAGCGTGGCTCGAACGCGCCAAGAAGTACCGAGAGAACATCGAAGACGCAGTGGTGACCCTTCCCCTGTGCCAACCCTCTGTCGAATGGGTTCACCTTGCCATTCGTGGAGGAAGCGTTTCAGGGTTCACCGACGAGGAGGCCAAGCTTTCGCAGCGGGAAGACTACGATCAGTACGTCTTTCACCCAAATGGCTTTGAAGTGACCGACGTTCAGATAATGGCGTGGGAGCGGGAAGGCAGCCAATTCGGGTACCAAGACGCCTACAACCCCAACAGGGCACCCGGGCCGAGTGAACCAGTCATCATCTCCATACTTGCTAAGCGTAAGGCGGCCTAGCAATACATCAGGTGTGCGCTGACTTCGGGCCCTCCTGGCCCTCCATCAGCGCACGGCTTTGCGGCACGGCCCTTCATCGGGCTGCCGTCATTAGGCCATCGAGCCGGTCTTGATGACCGTCAATCATCGGATTTGGCTTCGCTTGCGACAGCGCCTGTGCTGGCTTCCCCCACCTGCGTCTCCTGCGTGAGGATTCGCACGCGAGAACCCGACAGGTCTTCCAGCAGCCAAGCCTGGTGAGCATCCAAACGCTCCTCTCGCATCAAACCGGCCCAGCCATTCCATTCGATTCGCACTGCCTGCCCAGTGAGCGGGGCAACGTACTCAACGGGAACCAGCGAAGCTCTAAGCGAACACCTCTCCGATGCGGGCCTGCAAGGCTTCAGTATTAGGCTCGTGGGCTTCAAGGCGGGTAACCAATGGCAGACGACGTAATCGCGGCCTGCTCAGTGGAAAGCCGACGCAGCGTCACCAGCTCCTCTTTTGTTGGCTTGCGAACAGCACCAAGCCCTGCTTCACTGCATGCAGACTTTGCGACAAGGTGGGCAAAGTAAAGCGTTGCCCGCTCATCAATACCCCCGGCCTCAGCAGCAAATTGACCACGTCGCCCCGACAGCAATTGCAAGGCTGTAGTCAATGACCAGTTTGCGCCATGAGCGGATTTCAGCTGCTTCACGGCTGCATCTGGCTCTCCATCATTGGCAAGCCACGTGAGCACTACCTGGGCACAGGTCCGCACGAGTGGTAGATCGGATGAAGCACTTGCTCGTGCCTTCTTTATCTTGTGCAGCAGCGCCGGACTGGGACTTGTCATGGGTGCAGTTTAAGCCCGAGCTCCCGGGACGCTGCGGCTCCAACGGGGCAAAAGTGGACATGGGCGCTTGCCTTTTCAGTGTCAACAAGCCGCCATCGCAGCAACGGCTGTCGCAGCCGTCCTGTGAATGACTTTTGCGACCAACAGCAGAGAAGTGGGCTTACGATGTGATCCGTTTCATCAGCACACGCGACGATGCCTCAATACCTCCGAACCAGCAGTGTTCGACTAATTGAAGCGAGCCAGGAGGCGCTGAATTTGGCCTTCATCGGGCTGGGAATGCCAGCCCGTCACGAACTTCGGGTTACTGCTGCGAGATTCGCTGCGCCTGCGGGCCTAATCGGCGCTGCGGCTGAGCAGGTGCTATCTGCAATCTTGGTTCACGTGTTGGGCGAAGAGGCCCTGATGTCTGGCACCAACCAGTTCAAGAGCGCCAGAGAGGTGCTCAGAGATGTGCGAGCTCTCCTGCAAGCTCCGCCTCCGAGGGCTTCGTTTCTGACGGTCGGAGTCGCTGATGGAGCGGCGCACCGTCGCGCGTTGTATCAGGCAACTGAAGGCTTCGTTCTTATCATCGGCGAGCGAGCCGCCGGCTTGCACGCAGGCTATGGGCCGTCACGGTCGGTTGCCATGCTACAGGCGCAGAAGGTTCTGGACTTCTACATCCTTCTGGCCGATTCAAGCCGCATCCGACCTTACCTAGAGCAGTTGCCGCGGCCACCGGAGTCAAACGTAGACCGTGACGTCATCATTGACGAGCTCGCAAGACGGTTCCGTGAGTCCGAGACTCTTGGCGAGCGCAGCGCCACGCTTCGCTCATTGTTCTTAGTTCTTCCCGAAGTACCGGAGGTTGCTCCGGAATGGCTGGATGCCTTTGATCGCTCCGCCGTCGCTCCAACCACCGAGGACATCAACTTGCTCTTGCAAACGCTCCAACAGGCTGCGCCAGTTAGGTTCCATCGCCTGAACGCCGCCGGCCAGGGTTTGGGCGTCGCCGTGCGCCAGCAGGACCCAAATGCTCTGCCTATTGCACAACACCACCTGCGTCGCGCATTTGGCGACATGTTGGGGCAGTTCGAGGCCTACGTCGGTGCGGCCAACGGCCGACTGGATGATGGTCACCTAGATGTACCACCGGAAAGCTTCCTGTTGGACATGTGGAGTTTGGGCCTGGTCCAGCTCAGTCAAGCATTGAACCGCGATAGGCTCAGTGCTCACGAAGCTTGGCCGTTTATCGTGACAGCGCTATCGACACAAGGGACGACGCGCCCATTCTGGTTCTTGGTCTCAATGGTCGACGACCTTGGACAGTTAATTGCTCAGTTGCGCAGGGCATTTGCCATAGGCCACCGCGGCCATTTGAGGCAACAAGAGGTGCCTACCCTTGCAGCCATTGAGGCTTTGCGTGATCGACGGCTTCTTACGCCACCTGCTCCGCTGGCGTTGTTTGCCCGCGAAGCATTCGCTGCAGCGGAGCGCCGTAGAAATGCGCTCGCTGTAGCCATCGAGCGCAACCGCGGGACAAACCGCGAAGCTGCACAGGACGCCGAAGCGTTCCTTCGTCGCGTCTCCGAAGGTGAGTTGGTCGCTGGCCAAGCTTTTGCTGCTGTCAACGTCATGGGCAATCTTGAGGCGAGACGGTATTGGACCAGACTGCTGGCAGAAGCTGCTACAGACCTGGAAGACCGTGACATGCTCGTGCAGATTCACCGAGATAGCGATCTGGTTCCGGCGCAGTCCCCGGCCCGAAAGGCAATGAAGCTCATCGACGCAGTTGCCTATGGGCCACAAATCGAGCTTGAGTAACCCAAGAAGCCATGCCTTCTCGCCCAGGCATCTCGACCGCTGCCCCCCCAAAAAAAGGATTCAAGATGGAGTTGATAGCCGGAGCTGTGAACAAACGCTGGCTGCACAACCTTGCTGCACGCCACACTCCCGAATGCACAGAGGTCATGGCGGCGGTCGCCTACGCGAGCGCAGACAACCTGGAGCTTTTCGAGGCCTGCAAGCGGCATTCCAAACCTTTGACGTACTACGGTCGCTATGACGAGTCTGTCCCTGTGGCTCCAACTGTTGTGAAATGGTTCCTTGACCAGCGCAGCCCGAACTTCACCTGTCGCATGGTCCCGGACGTTCTACATGCGAAGGTTGTTTGGTGGGTCGGGGTTGGGGTGTATATCGGCTCCGCAAACCTCACGAATCGCGCATGGGTGTCTAACATCGAGGCCGGTACCTTCGTGACCGAAGACGAGCTAGCGAGCGGTCCAATGCTAGAAGAGCTCCGCACGTTCTTCGAAGTAACCGACTTGAGGGCTGAAGTCATTGACGACCAGTTCTACCGGCACCTGCTCAATCTGCAAAGCCAGCGAGCTGCCCTTGACCGCGCGGAGTTCGAATTCAAGCAACGGGTGAAGCGCCACTTTCCCGAAGGCGTAGGTCTAGTCAGCGTCGACAAGGCCAAGGCACAGGATCGCGCCTTTGCTGAGTTTGCGCGGCGCTGGCGAGAATCCCTTCAGGTGCTTAGAGACATTAGCGACAAGGTCGTCCGAGACGAGAATCGTCCCGACTGGATACCCAAAGGCACGCCGGCAGGTGCGCAGGCCGACCAATTCATTCATGCCTATTACTACCAGTTCGTGGGAGGGCATAAGGGGGGACATCTCGTCGATGCCGCGTACGCTGAACATCGGCTCAATCCAGCAGGTGCGCTGGATGAGGCACTGAATTGGTGGCGTCGCGCCGAGTTCGACAACACCCAGGAACGTCGCTCGCTACTTGACTGGGCGCCTCAGCTAAAACGCATGCTGTCGCAAGCTCGAATTCGAGCCTTGAGCAAGAGCGATTTTTGCCACGCGATGTCCATGGTCCACGCGGTCATCGACTATGGACGCAAGCGCCCGAACTCCGAGCTAGGGCTTCCATCCGTTCAGCAGGAGACCGATACGAAGATTCGCCTCCATGCGGAGCAACTGTGGGAGGCCCGAAGTCCACAGGGCAAGACGGTCCTTGAGATACTCGAGTACGCGATTTGGGGACCGGGCTCCGTGGAAGAGCGCATATGGGCCGCCGCCCGCACCGATCAGTGGCGACTACCGTGGGTCCAGTTCAGCACGCTTGGGGAGATTGTCGGTTGGGCCAGGCCAGATGACTTCCCGCCACGAAACGACCGCACGTTGAAAGGACTTCGAGCCTTGGGGTACTCGGTCCGCAGCGTCTGAGCCGACATGTGAGCGTGGGCGGCGGCTTTGGGGCCAGTCAGCATAGTTCGCTCGCTGATGACCACCGGCAGCGACCGCTGCGCAGCAGTTAGTGATGACGCACACCCCTTCCCGCCGCCGAGGCTCCCGCCATTCCCGCAGATGCGCGGCCACGTGGTCGAGTCCCGCCGCCTCCTCGGGATCGCGCCATCGCGGCCCTCGGGTATCGCGTGCGGGCATTGCGAATGGCGGCAGAAATCTCCGGCAGCGAACTCGCCCGGCACTATGGGATATCCCGCTCGATGCTATCTCGCGTCGAGTCGGGCTTGGTTTCGCCATCCATCAGGACTCTGGCGTCCATCGTGTCGGCGCCTGAGTTGCCCATAGCCGCGGTTTTTTTGACGGCCAAGCTGCGAACTCTGGTCGGTGGCCTTGGACTAGCCGCGCCAGGATAGCCCAATCGTAGGACTGCCCCCCTCCGCTACGTGCACTTGCCTTGCCTTGAAGTTCCGGCCAATATGCTCTTCCAACGATATTCCACGTCGGCAGGCGGGAGGTCTGTATGAATGGGAAGAAGCTTAGAAGCACACTTGCGTTGGCACTCAGTTTGTTGGCGCTGGTGCTTTGCCAGGGATGCGGAAAAAAGGAAAACCCGGACACGCCCAATCCTGTCGTGAATTCGGCTGCCGCGGAGGAGGCGTCCAACACCACGGAACCTTACTGGGTCCATCAGGCCAATCCGAAGGCCAGGATTGCTGTCGTGTTCGTCCATGGGCTTTTCGGCTCGACAACTTCGACCTGGAACAACAAGGATGGCACGGGCTTCTTCAAGTTCCTGCATGAACAGCCCGGCGTGGGCAGTCGCGTAGACATCTTCGCGTTCGGCTTCACATCCAACATGCTGGCCGGAGGTTCGCTGGACATCCGAGAAGCCGCCAACAAGCTGGAAGAGTCCTTGAAGTTCCACGGCGTGTGGGACTATGAAAATGTCGTCTTCGTGGCGCATAGCATGGGCGGACTTGTCACCTTGCGTGAGTTGATTGCCCATCCCGAACGCCGCGAGAACGTGCCGTTGGTGGTGCTCTATGCCACCCCCGCGCGAGGGGCGGACATCACCAATATCGCCCAGTTCTTTGTTCGCAATCCTGCCCTGGCGCAGATGTTCCCCGCTGATCGCAACGCCCTGCTGCAGCAGTTGAGCGACGACTGGGGATTGATTTCCGCAGACAACAAGCCCACGGTGATCTGTGCCTACGAAAAGGCCGAGACCGGCCCTGTGATGATCGTTCCATGGTCCAGTGCCGTGGCCTTCTGCAATGGCGCGCCCTCGGCGATTGGTGGTGCCGATCACATTGGGATCGTGAAGCCGACCACGCCTACGCACGACTCCATTGTGGTGCTGGTCAACGCGTTGCGGGACTACGTGCTGAGCAAGAGCGACACGGCCTTTCTCGAGACGCCGGATTTCGCAAGCGAGGATGGCGCCTGGGTCATGCGCCTGCTGGACCCGAACGGCAGGACTCCCGCGCGGCTGGTCAACAAGGGCCCTCGCGGGATGACCTACACAATCTCGAACGTCTCCGACTCTGCGTTGGTCGTACTGCCGGATCCGACGCCACGCACGGTCCCTCCGCGCAATCAGGAGGATCTCAAGGTGCTTCTGGCCCGCGGGGGAGATCTGAAGGACGAGTACCAGTTCACGATCACGACCCCAGTGATGGGTGCGCGCCTGGTCAAGGTGCGATTGGGAGACCGGCAAGCCATCCATGCGGCCCAGGCGGAAGTCGCGGGCGCGGTCGCCGAGCAGTTGAACCGGTACCTGTCCTCGCCCGAAACCGTGCAGCAATTGCAAAACGCCAGCGAGGATCAGCGGGTAGACGCCATCACGAAGGCGGCCAAGGAAGGCCTGGCGGCCAAGCTACCGGGCTTGCCAGCGAATGCGGAGTGGTTCATGACGGCCGACGTACTCGCGTCCGCCGGATGGTCGCAATACGCGCGCAAGGCACTGAGCAATGCACAAATCGACCCCGTGGGCAGCACCACCAATGCCGCAGCCGTCAAACGCCTGGACAACGTGATCCTTAGACAGTCGGAGTACCGCGTGCCGGCGCCCGGAGTGAAGATGCCAATCAGCGATCAGGAGATGCTGCGCGTCAAACCTGCGCCGAGCTTGATCGACGCATCCAACGCCCAGGACTGGAAGCGCTTGTCGGAGCGCATGCAGGAGGTTCCCTCACTAAGGGCGGAAGGACTGTCTCTCAAGGGCGATCTGCTGCGCCAGGAGGGGGCGGACCGAGCGGCAGTGGATGTCTACCGACAGGCCATCCAGATCAAGCCCAACCCGGCGCTGAAGGCCAAGGTCCAGGCGGCAGGTTCGAATCCCTGAACCGCGCGCGTACGCAGTCGAGTCGCGGCGAGCCGTCAGTCGGTTCAGGAGACTGCCGAAGCAGGGTTCGACCTGGATACAGGGAAGTCCTTCTGATCACCTGCCTCTCGGCTCTCCGGCGTCCGCATGCGCGCTTACACGCCCAGTTGGTATGGCGGCCGAATCTCGAGATAGTCGGACATCCAAGCAGACGGGATCACCCCGTTGTTCGCCAACAAGGACTCCACCGTTCGTTCACTGACATCAAAGTGCGCCGCAGCGTCCTCGATTGCCGACTCGGTGTAATCGCCATTGAGGAACTCCGCCAACTCGTCGATGGGGCATAGAAACTCAGCGGCGAAGGCGCGCTGGAATTTCTGGCGCGATGTCGAGAGATCGGTGGATGCCAGCCACTGAGAGGCGCCCTGGACTTGCACGAGATCCGCGATGAACCGGGACAGCTCAAAGCGTCTGCCAATGGGGTGTCGCTTTCGAGGAATGAACTTGATCTGGCCCCCGGCCTGCGGAATGCCAACTCCAGAGCGTCCCTTGGTATCGACCTCCACGCCCTCAGACTCCTTCAAGCCGAGCAGATCGCGCAGGGTTTCGCTTGGAACTCTGCCCCCACTCACTCCGAGCTCCTTGCGCAGAACACGGGCCGCGGACACGGCGCGCATCCACGGTGGCTCCGAAGCGGACTTCGGGCGCGATACCTTGATCTTCGGCAGGTCCGGAGTCTCGACCAGACCGGGTCGATCGCGCATTTCATCAAGCGCCGAGAGGGATTGCTCCCCACTAAACTTGCCGTACAACGGTGCGAGTTCAGACAGCGATGCACCGCCCATCTCGTGGTCGAAGGACAAAGCCTGGCGCATCAGAGCATCAGGGCTTTCGTCGGGGTCGAAGCCCAGTGCGGCTTCAATCCGGCGATACCGCGCAGCGTCTTTGTCCTGCCGGTCCGCCTGTACAAGGTCCCACAGCTGCGCCAGATCGCTCCCGCCACGCCCCACGGCCGCGAGTCGCCTTACTACGACATCAATGAAGCCGTCCACACCGGCACGAAACTCATCAAGCGGCATGGCAGCGGAACAGGACGCAAGGTAACGGACCGATTGCTCATGCGTCGGCTCTGGAGCAGCCGCCCATACCTACATCATTTCGTTGTCTGAAGCAAAGACAACATGTGGCCACACGTAGCCCTGATTCGCCGCGCCCATCTCATGCGCCATGCGCCAATCCGCATCGGGCCGAGTCCCCTGTTTCGGCAAAGGCTCCCAATTCAGCCTCCACCAAGAGGCCGCGAGCCAAAGCGCCAACGGATAGGTCGAAACGAGCACGCTGTCGCGGATGGTCTTGGACCAGATGTCTTCGTTTCTCGTCACGATCGCGTCGCCCACCCGCACGGTGAGGAACGCGGAAGTGTCCCGAAATTCGGCCGGCCCGGTGCCGGCCGACTGCCATTCTGGCGCGAACTGGAGCCTAGGCATGATCATTTGCCCATCGCTGCGCGACCACGCTGGCGAATGGGTCACTGACTGGCATCGGGTAGCCGTGATAAATGCCCTGGTCCGGGTTCTCGAGCTGGGCCTCCAAGGGACGGCCGCCCGCCGTCATTGACCAGATGTTTTTGGGCCAGTCACCCACGAAGCGATCGCTGATCATTCCCTTGAGCAGTCCCGCCTTCAGCAGTGCCAGTGCCTCAAGCCGCGTGAAGACGCCGATACCGTCGCACAGCGACTTGCCCGGGCGCGGATCCGCTGGCGGCGTCAGACCGAAATCCCCAGGATTCTTCTTGTGCTCCGGATTGCCTCCGTACCCAACCCGCTGCGCGAGCGCAGCCAAGCAAGCCAACTCAGGCGCGTCACACGCCTTCAGCTTGCGCTTCGGGTTGAACTGGTTGTACCGGGGCTTCAAGGTAGATCCACTGGGGCAAGAACGATAGTCTCGATAGCTTTGTAGTATAAGGCGGGGTTCTGTGAGGGCCCCGAGTCAGCTCCTGACGAATGACCTCATGCCGGGAAGGCAGGAACCTCGCCTCGGCTCGGCCCGAACATCCTGCGATCGCTGCGGCCGCCTGCGAATCCTGTTTAGGGGGCTGAGACAGGCCCAGCAGGCCGAGTTCTGCGATGGGCCCGGATCACAAGACGCCGTGCCGAGACAAGAGCCGATCAAAAAAATCACCGACACATTGCTGGGCACGGGCACCCACCGTTCGCTGATCGAGGTCAACGTCTAGGAACTCGAAGCCACCGAACCGGTAGACCTCATATCCCATCAGCTTCAGCCGACGGTCTTCTGCCACCATCTCCGCGTAGCGCTGTGGGTGAGCGATGTACCGATCGAGACTATCCGCATCGGGCACGGCATAGTGCTGCCGGCCGTCGATCTCGATCACGACCCGAACGCCTTGCTCGAACATGAGCAAGAAGTCCATGCGCTGTCGCGCCAGGAACTGCTCATCGCCACGCTGCCGCCGCGTATAGGGGTCATAGTGCAGATAGACCTGAGGGATCAACGCCGGCAGCCGATCACCGAGTGAGGTGCCATAGCGCTCGTAGTATCCCTGGAACACTGCGAACTCCCCAGGCGATCGCGCGCCGAGAACGGCCTGGCGCAGCCGCCGAAAGAGCCCCTCCTTGGCAACGGTTGGATCCTCCACGCCCTGCAGTTCGGCCCACCAGTCGCGCAGGTCCTTCCAGAGCAAGAGTCCTGAGCTCGGCAGCGGCCGGTCGAAGATGAGCACCTTGTCCGCGTTCTTGACGATTTCCACGTCGTTGTTCACGGCATCGCGGAAGATCAGCTCCGGCTTCTCGCCGATCGAGGCGAAGATCAGGTTCTTCATCTCGCCGGTGACACCGGCTTGTGCCCGAACCACACCATAGATTGCGTAACCGGACTCGACGCCTGTCGGCCTGACGGTGAAGCCATCGCGACGCAGCGCCGTCCCAATCCTGGACGCCAGTTCGGCCTGCTCCGCATCTCGGCGGACCATCGGATGCAGCAGCTTTTCCAACAGTTTGAAAAACCGCGTCTGGCTGCACTGGAGGGCCCCACACTCAGTCAGCAACTCCTCATTGGACCAATTCGGATTGCCAACGTAGTGCTTGGCGATCCTCCCCTGCAGGCTCAGCAATCCTTGCAGGCCGTGGGGATCGTCTTGGATGACCGTCGAACCAAAGACCTCGCTCAAGTTCTCCAGAAGTGGCAACTCGCCGAATAGCGATTCGAGTGAGTTGATGGCCTTGAGCACATCGCTCCGGACCAAGGTGCTGACCCGATGCTCAGCGTGCACCGACATCTCGCTGACCGAATCCGCCAGGTCGTCCGCCGGGTATTCGTTCAGGACTCTGGCCCCCAGCGCGAGCAACTCGGGCTCGTTCAACTCCAGGATGCGGCTCTTGACATACATGCGCTTGCTGCCAAACGCCTCTTGGCCGTCACACTCTCCTACTTCCGACTGGATGCCAAGCCGGACACAAGCGCTGGGCACGCTGTAGGCCTTCACATTGGCCTGGATCGCACCGGCGATTTGCTCGCGTAGCGTGTCGAGGGAAATTCGCGGTGCCATGGTCAATAGTCGCCAGGCCCGGGACCAAAGGAGGCCAGCATGTCCGCCTTGAGCTCGAGCTGGTGACCGATGTGCGCATCAGCCGCCCCCAGCAATCCCGCCACATTGGCAATCACCTCCTGCACGTTGCGCAGATTGATCGATTCGAGCTTCTGCAGTGTCGGAAGGCGCTCACCCGTATTCCTGTCGGGCTTGCTCTCCGGGTAGCGGAACGAGAACGACTGCGGATCGTGGTCGCAGAACTCCCCGATCAGCCGGCTGATGTGGCTGAGTTCCGCCACCGAATCGCCGGGCGAGGCCCGTTCGAGCAACTCACGGCACACACGCCAATAGCGACGGAGATCGTGCGAACCCAAGTCGTCACTTGTCTCTATGTCGAAGAGAGTCCACGCACTGCGTATCAGCCCCTTGATCGATAGCTCCAGGAACTGGCGATACAGAAACATGACGGGATAAACGAGGAAATCCTGGTGTCCATGCCCTGCCTTGATGCGTTCGACCACGACGTCGGCAGCCTCCCGATACCCTTCTGCATAGACCACCCAGCGGTCGCCGTACCCGTGCATCAGCATGGCCCGGTTGTGCCAATCCGGATCCCCGTGCGTAACGAGGCGATCGGTCGCCTTAGGCCAGGGAAGTTTGTCTGTCAGCGCCAGCGGGTCGTCGAAAGCTGGTTGTCCATCCTCAGTTCCAAGTCTGTCGTTCATCGGGGCCTTTCCGCGTCTAAAGCACCACGTGCGCAATGCCACCATCGGCCTGAGCATCTTATTCAACATGGTGCCGCCGCTCTCGTTCGCTACTCCAGACTTCGCCCTGACAAGTTGTGCCAATCGCCCGTGAAGGTCACCATGAACGACAACGTATCCGCTCATGGTCATCGTCATGCCGACATCATTGCCGTCGACCTCAAGCCCCTTGCCGCATCCAGGCAGGGCCGGCTACGACGACATTCCTCAGTTTCCAACGACGGCGCCCTTACCTTTCCGCCGCACCATCCGCCGCCATGAACTGCACCAGATCGTGCCCCTTGCCGAAACCACGATCTACGAGATGGAGCAGCGCGGCGAATTCCCAAGGCGCTTTCGGCTCACGCCTCGCTGCGTCGTCTGGGACTTGGAAGAGGTAGAGGCATGGATCGAAGAACGCAAACAGGCCTCGCGCGCAGCGAAGTCCAGCACACCCATCGGGCCGGATGTAAGGCAGCGCCTGTACCGGCCCGTCAAGTAAACGTCCTCAAGGCGACCCTGCCTCCGTCCTGACCAGCGGTGCACCTGGCAATACCTGCGCCATCTGAGCGATAGCCAGAGCCACCGCCGCATTGCGATCCATCGCCTCCCGGCTGAAGGCCAGAGCGACATGCCCAGGCCGCCCCCACCCCACCGTGGCATCAGCACAGTCACTGCCTGCCAGCCGGTGCATGACCTCATCCTGCGAATCCAGCTCAGGATTCAGCGCATAGACAAATGTGAAATCGTGAATCATCGCGATTGCTCCCTCTTCTTGTTTTCCCATCGCATCAGCGCGTCATGATGCGCGCCAGTGCGTCCACCAACTGAGCACGATCCGCAGCACGCTTGGCCACCGTGCGCTGCGCCAGGTTGTGCAGCTTGCGCCGCACGCCGGGCAGATCGGCCGCGTGGGCAAGCCCGATCAAGCTGAAATCCGGCCGCTCATCCTCGACGGATTGCAGAAAGGCGCGCGACGGCTCATCCAGCCACGATGCCACGCGCGACAACAGACGCTTGCGGCTCTCTAGCAAGGCCCCGACCTCGACGGGCTCGGTCGTCATGCCCTTGAAATGGGCCTCGAAGATGGCCTCGAAATCCGCTGGCACCCGAGGCGCCAGCATCTCCCAGGCCGGCTTGGGGCTGCATGTCAGGTACGGTGCGCCAGAGCGCTTCATTCGCCCGCTCGTCCTGCAGCAGCAGGCCCACATCGAAGAGATCACGCGGATGCTGCCGCGACAGTGCTGCCGCCAGCTTGCCGGCGTACAGGTCGGCGAAATCCAGCACCTGCACCTCGGCGAAGCCGAACGCCTCCTCCACCCTTGGACGCACGACCATGCTTCGCTCCGGATGCACCGTGCCGCGCGTGACCGGCGTTGTCTCGATCTGCACGCGCGCACGGCCGCGGCTGGCCACCAGCCGAGTGACCGTCCCTGCGCCCTCGCCCGCCGAGGTCTGAACCTGCAGTTGCAACGGGCGGGCGCGCATCGCGTCGGCCAACCGTCCCAGGGCTTCGGCAATCAGCTTCGCATCCTCGGCATAGTCGTGCACCGGCAGCCAAGCCAAGTCGATGTCCACCGACAGACGCGGCAGGTCGTGCTCGAATAGGTTGATGGCCGTGCCGCCCTTAAGCGCGAAACGCGGCTCCTGCGCGAGCACCGGCAGGATCTCGACCAGCAGCCGCACCCGGTCGGTGTAGCGCCGGTCCCAATGGTCAAGCCAGGTGCTCATCGAGGTCTCCCGGCAAGGTGATCTGATAGGTCGGATGCAGGCGCCCACCGGGCACCAGCGCGCGCTTGCCCCGGCCCAAATCGACACCCTCTAGCGGCACATGCGCCAGCCACGCATGCCGGTGGCGCTCGGCCAGGGCCAGGAACAGCCGCTTCGCCTTGATGCTGCCGCAGTGGCGCAGCATCAGGCCAGCGCGCTGCGGCCGCAGCGTGGTCATGGCCTGCATCAGCGCGTCGGCCTCATAGACCAGCGCCGCATCCGACACGCCATCGCACAACTCCAGCATGGCGCGCTCCGGCGTCGAGCACGCCAGCGCATCGGCGCCCGCGCTGCCCCGATGCCACGCCAACCCCTGCTCGGCCAGCGCGGACTCGGACATCTCGACCGCGAACGACACGGGGGGCAGATCGAATGGCCCCTTGCCCAGGAACGCGAAGCGCTCCTGCAATGGCAGCTTGCCCACCCAGCCCGGCGGCCGCTCCGGCCCATAGAGGGTGATCGTCCCGGCATCACCCAAGCGCAGGTAATGCTCGTGCCCTTGCAAGGTCAGCGCGAAGCGCCCCCCCACGTGCAGCGGCATCCCCTCCCCGGCCTGCAGGCTATGAACCACCCCATCCCACTGCAGACGCCCGCCCTGGCGCATGTACACGCCACGGGCCGGCGACACCAGCCAGCCGCTGCCGACATAACGCGCGACGAGGCTGTTCGAGTAGCCGTGCGCCCGCAGCCAGCGGCTGGACACCAAGCGCGTGTCGCCCATATCAGCCAAGAGGCGGTTCAGTTTTCCTGCATTTTGCTCACCCATAGTGCTCAAAATACAGCTTTCTCGAACTCCTGCCAAGACTCGCTGGTTCGATAAACGAGAAATTCGATCACTTATAGTGATCTTTTTACGACAATTGTAAACCACCCGCTGTCCATCAGCAGCACGTACCAAGAGGATCTGCATGCGATCCCCCCTGTCACACGGTCGCACTCAGTACCGGCACCACCACGTTCTCCGGCATCAGCTTCGGCACGTAGGTCTGCCCATCGATCCAGGCATCGACCATGCTGGCCCACTCCTGCAGCATGTGGCGCCGCTGTTCGGCGTACTCGGCCTTGTTGTAGATCGAGCGCGAGGAACGCCCATCCTCGTGCGCCAGGCACTTCTCGATCCAATCCCGGTTGAAGCCGATTTCGTTCAGCAGCGTCGAGCCGGTGCGGCGCAGATCGTGGACGGTGAACGGCTCCAACGGCAGGCCCGCGGCCTTCGCGCGCTCCGCGACGATCTGCGTGACCCGGTTCAGGGTCGCGTTCGACATGCAGCGCTCGGCGTCGTAGCGCGATGGCAGCACGAACTTGGAGCCGGCCGCACAGGTGTGCAGGGCTATGAAGATGTCGAGCGCCTGGCGCGACAGATAGACCACGTGCGGGTTGCGCCCCTTCATGCGCTGCTTCGGGATCGTCCAGGTCGCATTCTCGAAATCGACCTCATTCCAGGTGGCCTGGATCAACTCGCTCTTGCGCACCAGGGTTAGCAGGATCATGCGCAGCGCCAGCCGGATGGTCGGATAGGTCGCCACCGATTCCATCTGCCTCGCCATCAGCCGGATTTCCAGCGGCGACAGGGCGCGATCCTTCGGCACGAACGTCGCAATCGACGCGGCGCCCACATCCTCAGCCGGGTTGTCCACCTTCTCGCCGTGCAGGATGGCGAAGGCATAGACCTGCTTCACGATGTCGCGGACGTGTACCGCCGTGGCGGGTGCCCCGCGCGCCTTCACCTTGTTGCAGAGGGCACGCAGGTCATCGGCGGTGATTTCGTTGAGCCGCCGGTTCTGAAAGGCCGGCAGGATGTCCCGATCGACGATGCTCTTGCGCATTGCCTTGGTGCTGTCGGCCATCCGAGCGCCGGCCAGCCACTTCTCGGTCACGTCGCCAAAGGTCTTGGCGGCGGTCAGCCGGCGCTTCTCGCGCTGCTTCTCCAGCGCGGGGGACTTGCCCTGGGCAACGGCCTTCTTGGCGTCGATCAGCTTTTCGCGAGCCATCGCCAGCGAAATACCCGCCGGCCCGTAGCGGCCAATGGTCAGGGTCTCACGGCGCCCGTTGAGACGGTAATCGTAGCGGAAGGTGACGGTACCGGTGGGCGATACCGTCACGTACATCCCATCCCGGTCAGAAGCCTTATAAGTCAATGACTTAGGCTTCAAATTGCGCAGTGCGGTGTCGGTAAGCATCGAGGTTTTCCTCCTGTTGGTGACGGCTTTTACCGTCAGGGGTCAGGAGACCTGCTGATGCCTGGAAAGCCGCATGAAATCAGCTTTCCAGAGGAGACTTTTACCGTCAAAGACCGGTTTGGTCTCAATAGTGAACGGGAGGGTCTTAATCCGGCCTCCGGTTCTTACCGCCACTTTTACCGCCAACCTGTTCCGCTGGCCGGCGATAGCCTCCGATAGCTGCCGAGACGTATTTCCTTTTAAATCAACACGTTACGGCAGTTTTTCGATACTAGGCGATAGTCCCCGAAGGACGTCAATTCACTCCCACTCAATCGTCGCCGGCGGCTTCGTCGACACGTCGTAGGTCACGCGGTTGATGCCGCGCACTTCGTTGATGATCCGGCCAGACACCTTCTTGAGCAGGCCGTAGGGCAGCTCGGCCCAGTCGGCGGTCATGAAGTCGCTGGTCTGCACGGCGCGCAGGGCCACGACGTAGTCGTAGGTGCGGCCATCGCCCATGACGCCCACGCTCTTGACGGGCAGGAAGACGGTGAAGGCCTGGCTGGTGAGGTCGTACCAGTTCTTGCCGGTGGCTTCGTCGGTCCAGTTGCGCAGTTCCTCGATGAAGATGGCGTCGGCGCGGCGCAGCAGGTCGGCGTATTCCTTCTTGACTTCACCCAGGATGCGAACGCCCAGGCCCGGGCCGGGGAAGGGGTGGCGGTAGACCATTTCGCGCGGCAGGCCCAGGGCCACGCCGAGTTCGCGCACTTCGTCCTTGAACAGGTCGCGCAGGGGCTCGAGCAGCTTCAGCCCCAGTTGTTCGGGCAGGCCGCCGACATTGTGGTGGCTCTTGATGGTGACGGCCTTCTTGCTCTTGGCACCGCCCGACTCGATGACGTCGGGGTAGATGGTGCCCTGGGCCAGGAAGGTGGCGCCCTTGTGGCCACCGTCGCCCGCCTTGAGCTTGGCGGCCTCGGCCTTGAACACGTCCACGAACAGGCCGCCGATGATCTTGCGCTTGGCCTCGGGTTCGCTGACGCCGGCCAGCTTGCCCAGGAACAGGTCGCTGGCGTCCACGCGGATGACCTTGGCGTGCAGCTTGCCTTCGAACATTTCCATGACCATGTCGCCTTCGTTCAGGCGCAGCAGGCCGTGGTCCACGAAGACGCAGGTCAGCTGGTCGCCGATGGCGCGGTGGATCAGGGCCGCGGCCACGGACGAATCCACGCCGCCAGACAGGCCGAGGATGACTTCCTCGCCACCCACCTGCTCGCGGATTTTGGCGACGGCTTCCTCGATGTAGTCGCCCATGATCCAGTCGGCATTCGCCGCGCAGATCTCGCGCACGAAGCGGTTGAGCAGGGCCGCGCCCTGCACGGTGTGCGTGACTTCGGGGTGGAACTGGACGGCGTAGAAGCGGCGCGCCTCGTCGGCCATGCCGGCGATGGGGCAGGACGGCGTGGAGGCCATGACCTTGAAGCCCGGGGGCAGCTCGGTGACCTTGTCGCCGTGGCTCATCCAGACCTTGAGCATGCCGTGGCCTTCGGCCGTGGCGAAGTCCTCGATGCCCTTGAGCAGTTCGGTGTGGCCATGGGCGCGCACTTCGGCGTAGCCGAATTCGCGGGTGTGCGAGCCTTCGACCTTGCCGCCCAGCTGGGTGGCCATGGTCTGCATGCCGTAGCAGATGCCCAGCACGGGAATGCCCAGCTCGAACACGGCGTCGGGGGCGCGGTCGTCCACTTCGTAGACGCTGGCGTGGCTGCCCGACAGGATCACGCCCTTGAGGCGGCCGTCGGCGGCGAATTCGCGCACCCAGTCGCTGCTGACGTCGCAGGGGTGGACTTCGCAGTAGACATGGGCTTCGCGCACGCGGCGGGCGATCAGCTGGGTGACTTGGGAGCCGAAGTCAAGAATGAGGATCTTGTCGTGTTGCATGGTCATCTCAGGCAAAGGTGATGGGAGGGGATCAGAAATCTTCAGGGGCCAGCAGCGCCAGCCCGCGCTTGCGGGCGGCGGCGGCCTGGGCCGCGTCAAAGGTGGCCAGCGGCAGGCGCAGCGACTGCGCCAGCCACAGGTAGGCCGCGTCATAGACCGGCAGGCGGGTGTCCAGCGCCACGTCGAGCACGGCCTTGTGCTGGGCGGGTGCCAGCTCGTGCAGTTCCACGCGGTGGCGGATGGCCTCGAGCACGCCCCACAGGCCCTCGACCGAGCTGTGCGGAATGCGGCCGCCGTGCACGCCCGAGGCGATCAGGTTGCCGCATTCCCACTGCCAGAGGTTGGGCGCCTGCGGGTCCACTTCATGGCGGCGGATGCGGGTATACAGGCGCTGGGTGTGCACGCTGGCGGCATCGGGCAGCAGCCAGGCGGCGGTGACGGAGGCATCGAGCACGAAGGAGGTCATGCCTGGCTCCGGCCTGCGTGGCGCAGTCGGGTGGTGGAGTCCGGCGCCTGTGCCGGCTGGGCCGGCCGCACCGTGGCCTGCAGCGCCTGCATCTGCTCCAGCTCGCGGGCGATCTGCTCGTCGGTGATCACGGGGCGGCGGCGCACCGGCAGCATGCGCACCACTTCCTTGCCGTGGCGGGTGATGCGCACTTCCTCGCCCTGCTCGACAAGTTCGATCAGGGCGGAGAAACGGGTCTTGGCTTCGTAGATGCCGACAGATTGCATGGCGGGGCTGAAAACAAAAGCAGGCCTGGTGTCCGGCCTGGCCCGAATTCTATCATTCTGGCCAGAATTTCCAAAAATTCAGACCAGAACCATGCGGATATTCGCGGGCCTTGCCTCGGGGAGGGCTATCGGTGAACGCCACTCAGCGCTGTTCGCGCACGAAGCCGACAAACCGCGCCAGCGCGGGCGACATGGCTCCGGCCGGCCAGGCCAGGCTGGTATCGCAGACCGGCAGGGCAACGGGTTTGCTGCCTGGTCGGGCGCTGGCGAAAACCGCCTCGCGGTAGACCACGCCGGGCCTGCAGAACTGCATCACGCTGGCGGGCACCCAGGCCAGGCCGATGCCGCCCCAGACCAGGTTCACGATGGTCTGCATCTGTATCGCCTGCTGCGCGATGCGCGGCACATGTCCGTGCCGTCGGTACAGATCCGTCACCGCGTCATGGAGCGAGGGCATGATGCGGCGCGGAAAGATCACCAGCGGCTGCTCCAGCACTTCGTCGAGCATCAGCCGGTCCGCACCGGCAAGCGCATGCTGCTGCGGCAGGGCCAGCACCATGGCTTCCCGTCCCACGGCCAGGCGCTCCAGGCCGGCCGGCGCATGCCCGGGGGCATGCAACATCAGTCCGGCATCGATCTGCCCGCGCTCAAAGGCTTCCATCTGCACATCGCTGGTGGCCTCGACCAGCTCCAGCGCCACACCTGGCGTGCCTGCCACGAAGTCCCGCACCCACAGCGGCAGCCGGGTGAAGCCGATGGTGGAGACAAAGGCCAGCCGCACGCGCCCCACTTCTCCCGCTGCCGCAGCCCGCGCAATCCCCGGCAGCGCCGCCGCCCGCGCCAGAAGCTCACGCACCTGCGGCACAAGCGCCTCGCCGGCCGGCGTCAGCGCGACGTGGCGGCTTGAGCGCTCGAACAGCGCCACGTCCAGGCTGCGCTCCAGCTGGGCGATGGCCTGGGTGAGCGGCGGCTGCGTCATGTGCAGGCGCGATGCGGCGCGGCCGAAGTGCAGCTCGTCCGCCACGGCTAGGAATTGCCGCCAGACGCGCAGATCAATGGGGGGCTCATTCATATGCGCAGCATATCAATCATGCCGATGAATAGGATTGGATCAGATGAATCAGTCGGCCCATACTCATCCAACCCCCACAACGAGAGACATGCCATGACCCCGCCGAACCAGATCAACCGCCGAAGCTCCCACATCACCGAAGGCAAGGCGCGCGCAGCCAACCGCTCCATGTTCTACGGCATGGGCTACAAGGAAGAGGATTTCAAGAAGCCCATGGTCGGCGTGGCCAACGGCCACAGCACGATCACGCCGTGCAACTCCGGCCTGCAAAGGCTGGCGGACGCGGCCATCGCAGGCATCGAGGAAGCCGGCGGCAACGCGCAGGTGTTCGGCACGCCGACCATCTCGGACGGCATGTCCATGGGCACGGAAGGCATGAAGTACTCGCTGGTCAGCCGCGAGGTGATCGCCGACTGCATAGAGACCTGCGTGGGCGGCCAGTGGATGGATGGCGTGCTGGTGGTCGGCGGCTGCGACAAGAACATGCCGGGCGGCATGATGGGCATGCTGCGCGCCAATGTGCCGGCCATCTATGTCTACGGCGGCACCATCCTGCCCGGCAGGTGGAAAGGCCGGGACCTGAACATCGTCAGCGTGTTCGAGGCCGTCGGCGAGAACGCTGCGGGAAAGATCAGCGACCAGGAGCTCAAGGACATAGAGCAGCACGCCATTCCCGGCACGGGCTCGTGCGGCGGCATGTACACCGCCAACACCATGTCCAGCGCGTTCGAGGCGCTGGGCATGAGCCTGCCCTACTCCTCCACCATGGCCAATCCCCATGATGAAAAGGAAAACTCGGCCAAGGAATCCGCCAGGGTGCTGATCGAGGCCATCAAGATGGACCTCAAGCCGCGCGACATCGTGACGCGCAAGTCCATCGAGAACGCGGTCTCGGTGATCATGGCGACCGGAGGCTCCACCAATGCCGTGCTGCACTTTCTTGCGATCGCCCATGCGGCCGGCGTGCCCTGGTCCATCGACGACTTCGAGCGCATCCGGCAGCGGGTGCCGGTGCTGTGCGATCTCAAGCCCAGCGGCAGATACCTGGCGGTGGACCTGCATCAGGCGGGCGGCATCCCGCAGGTCATGAAGATCCTGCTGAATGCGGGCCTGCTGCACGGCGACTGCATCACCATCTCGGGCCAGACCATCGCCGAGACCCTGGCCGGCGTGCCTGACGAACCACCCAACCCGCAGGTCATCCGCCCCCTCTCGGATGCGCTCTATCCGCAGGGCCACCTGGCCATCCTCAAGGGCAACCTGAGCCCGGAAGGTGCGGTGGCCAAGATCACGGGCCTGAAGAACCCGGTCATCACCGGCCCGGCACGCGTGTTCGACGATGAGCAATCGGCACTGGCGGCCATCCTCGACGGCAGGATACAGGCCGGCGACGTGATGGTGCTGCGCTACCTGGGCCCCAAGGGCGGCCCCGGCATGCCGGAAATGCTGGCACCCACGGGCGCCCTGATCGGTGCCGGCCTGGGCGAGAGCGTGGGCCTGATCACCGATGGCCGCTTCTCCGGTGGCACCTGGGGCATGGTGGTCGGGCACGTGGCGCCGGAAGCGGCCGTGGGCGGCACCATCGCTCTGGTGCACGAGGGCGACTCGATCACCATCGACGCGCACGCATTGCAGCTGCAGCTGAACGTGCCCGAAGACGTGCTCGCCCAGCGCCGTGCGGCATGGAAGGCCCCCGCGCCCCGCTACACGCGGGGCGTGCAGGCCAAGTTCGCGTTCAACGCATCGAGCGCCAGCTCGGGCGCGGTGCTGGACAACTTCGCCATTTGAGCGTCGTCATCTGAGCGTCGTCATCTGAGCTTCGCCATCTGAGCTTCGTGAGCGCACGAAAAAAAGAGGTCCGGGCAGCGGCTGCCCGGACCTCTTTTCCATCTAGCGCCAAGGCGCTGGACCTGGATCAGTCGGCGCGGTAGTTCGGCGCTTCCTTGGTGATCTGCACGTCATGCACGTGCGATTCACGGATGCCTGCGGCGGTGATCTCCACGAACTCGGCCGTGTTGTTCATCTCTTCGATGGTGGCGCAGCCGCAGTAGCCCATGGCAGCGCGCACGCCGCCGGCCATCTGGTAGACGATGGAGACCATGGAGCCCTTGTAGGGCACGCGGCCTTCGATGCCTTCGGGCACGAGCTTGTCGGCGTTGGGATTGCCGGTGCTCGATTCCTGGAAGTAGCGGTCGGCCGAGCCCTGCTGCATGGCGCCGATGGAGCCCATGCCGCGATAGCTCTTGTACGAACGGCCCTGGTACAGGATGACTTCGCCCGGAGCCTCTTCGGTGCCGGCGAACATGCCGCCCATCATGATGGTCGAGGCGCCAGCGGCCAGGGCCTTGGCGATGTCGCCCGAGAAGCGGATGCCGCCGTCGGCGATCAGCGGCACGCCCGTGCCTTGCAGGGCCTGGGCCACGCTGTCGATGGCCATGATCTGGGGCACGCCCACACCGGCGACGATGCGCGTGGTGCAGATGGAGCCAGGGCCGATGCCGACCTTGACGGCGTCGGCGCCTGCCTCGGCCAGTGCCAGCGCAGCGGCGCCAGTGGCAATGTTGCCGCCGATGACGTCCACCTGCGGGTAGTTCTGCTTGACCCAGCGCACGCGGTCGATCACGCCCTTGCTGTGGCCGTGGGCCGTGTCCACCACCAGTGCATCGACGCCGGCCTTGACCAGCAGCTCCACGCGCTGCTCGGTGCCCTCGCCCACGCCCACGGCGGCGGCCACGCGCAGGCGGCCTGCGCTGTCACGCGCTGCGTTGGGGAAGGTGGTCTGCTTGGTGATGTCCTTGACGGTGATCAGGCCCTTGAGTTCAAAGGCGTCGTTCACGACCAGGATGCGTTCGAGCTTGTGCTTGTTGAGCAGGGCCTTGGCTTCCACGGGCGTGGTGCCGTCCTTCTCGTTGACGGTGATCAGGCGCTCGCGCGGCGTCATGATCTGGCTGACCTTGACGTCGTAGCGGGTCTCGAAGCGCAGGTCGCGGCTGGTGACGATGCCCACCACCTTGCCGCCGTCGCAGACGGGAAAGCCCGAGATGCCGAGATTCTCGGACAGCTGCAGCACCTGCAGCACGGTGTGCTCGGGGGTGATGACCACGGGGTCGTGCACCACGCCGGATTCGTGGCGCTTGACCTTGGACACTTCGGCGGCCTGCTGCTCGGCCGTCATGTTCTTGTGGATGACGCCGATACCGCCCTCTTGCGCGATGGCAATGGCCAGACGCGCCTCGGTCACGGTGTCCATGGCGGCGGACACAAGGGGAATGTTCAGGGAGATGTTGCGCGAAAAGCGCGTCTTGAGCGAAGTGTCCTTGGGCAGGACCTGGGAGAAAGCGGGGACCAGAAGGACGTCGTCGAAGGTCAGGGCTTTACCGAGAAGGCGCATGTGAGAGCTCCAAAAGAAGGATTGTACCCGTGCGCCGGATCACAATGTATGCTGTAGGCCATTCGGCCCGATCCCCAACTCACCATGCACGCCATCAAGCTTGTTTTGCTAGTCACGCTTGCCGCCTGTTCGCTGCCCGCAGCCGCCCAGTGGCAATGGGTCGACGCCACAGGCCGCAAGGTCTTCAGCGACCGCGCACCGCCTCCTGACATTCCCGCCAAGAACATCCTGCGCCAGCCTGGCGGCAGCACACCGCCGCCTGCCGCCGCGCCCTCCGCCGCTGCGGCAGCTGCGGATGCAGGCACGGCGCCTGCGGCGGACGCCGCGGCACCGGCAGCACCTGCCGCAGCCGCCAAGGACACCAAGCCCGCAGGCACCGACAAGGCCCTGGAAGAACAAAAGCGCAAGGCCGAAGCCCAGGAGGCCGCCAAGGCCAAGGCGGAAAAGGAACGGATTGCCAAGCAGCGCCAGGACAACTGCGCACGCGCCAAGCAGTCCAAGACCGCGCTGTCTTCGGGCCGCCTGCTGGGCTACACGAATGAGCAGGGCGAGCGCGGCTTCATGGACGACGCCACGCGCGATGCGGAACTCAAGCGCGCCGACGCCATCATCGCCTCCGATTGCGGCGCAATGCGCTGATCGCCGAATCCGGGCCGGCTCAGTAGCCGGCCTTGGCTCCAGGCCTCTGGCGCTGGAACAGCCCCGTGGCCCGAGCGCCCTGGCGTGCGAAACGCTCGCGGCGCGCCACCTTGGGGTCCACGGTCAAGGGCCGGTACAGCTCCACTCGGTCACCGTCGCGCAGGGCTTGCGTCAAAGGCGCGCTGCGGCCCCACAGGCCTGCCGGCCCGGCCTGCGCAAAGCCCAGCGCCTGCCAGCCGCCCGCCGCCGCCACCGCATCGGCAATCGTGGCACCGGCCGGCAATTGCAGAAACAGCTCGACGACTTCGCCGGCGCGCGCACTGCAGGCCAGCGTGATGCGCACAGCGGGCTGGGGCTCAGCCATAGACCTGCTCGGCACGCTTGATGAAGGCATCGACCATGGAGCCTGCAATGCGGTCGAACACCGGGCCGACCACGGCGGCCAGGGCCATGTTGTCGAAACCGTAGTCCAGTTGCAGTTCGACACGGCAGGCGCGCTGCGATCCGTCGCCCACGGGGCGGAACATCCAGTGGCCCTCCAGCCGCGAGAACGGCCCCTTGATCAGGCGGATGCTGACCTGGCGCCCGCCATCGTCGAGCACGCTGTGCGTGTTGCGCGTGACGAAGGACTTGCGCATGCCGCCGAATGCAATGCCCACCTCGGCCGTCATGCCCTGCTCGTCCTGCTCCAGCACCCTGGCCTGATCGCACCAGGGAAGGAAGTCGGCATAGTGGGCCACGTCCGTCACCAGGGCAAACATTTCTTGGGGGCTGTACCAGATCAGGACGGACTTGTTGACTTTTTTCATGAATGGGGCGGGCTGCACGGCATGCAAAACACCGGCAGCGCCGCCATGGCACAGCCGGCTGTCACAATGACGGCAAGGCGAAACTAAAATCCCGCACGGCGGGAAGACGGCAATCCAGTATTGTAGGGAGACCTTTCATCTCCAGGTTTTCGCCGCATCTATTACTCCATGGCCAAGAAACCTGAAACACAGTCGCGCATCGCCGACAACAAAAAAGCCGCATTCAACTACTTCTTCGAGGAACGCTTCGAGGCCGGCATCGTGCTGCACGGCTGGGAAGTGAAGGCACTGCGCAGCGGCAAGGTGCAGTTGACGGACGGCTACGTCATCGTCAAGGACGGCGAGCTGTTCCTGCTCGGCTGCCAGATCAACCCGCTCAAGACCGCCTCCACCCACGTCAACCCCGACGCGGCGCGCATCAAGAAACTGCTGCTCAAGAAGGACGACATCCTGCGCCTGATCGGCAAGGTGGAGCAAAAGGGCTTCACCCTGGTGCCCATCAACCTTCACTGGAAGAACGGCTATGTCAAATGCGACATTGCCCTGGCCAAGGGCAAGGCCGAGCACGACAAGCGCGACGTGATCAAGGACCGCGAAGGCAAGCGCGAGGTCGAGCGCGCCATGAAGAGCTTCAACCGCTGACGGGCATCCGCAGCTTTTTTTGCACTGCTGCGGAATAAACCGGCACGGCCCAGTGTTCATTGCAGTGTCCGGCCGCAATTTCGCGCGCCGGCAAGCACCGGAGACAGCGATGAAGAAGCTCGGCATGAAACTTGGTACCTGTGCCTTCACGGCAGCCCTGACATTGGCCCTGGCAGGCTGCTATTCCGCGCCTGCGGCCAACGCCTCTGGCCAGACGCCGCCCAGTGCGGTCAGCGTGCAAAACGGCATTCTGGTCGGCGCCAACGGCATGACGCTCTATACCTTCGACAAGGACACGGCCGGCAGTGGCAAGTCCGTCTGCAATGGCCCCTGCGCGACCAACTGGCCACCCCTGATGGGCAAGCAGGCGCCCTCTGGCGGCAACTACAGCGTGATCCAGCGCGACGATGGCAGCAGCCAGATCGCCTACAAGGGCAAGCCCCTGTACTACTGGGTGAAGGACGGCAAGGCCGGCGATACCACGGGCGACGGCGTCATGGGCGTCTGGCATACCGCACGCCCCTGAGTCCGGCCCCCTGCGCGATCGGACCTGCCCATGGACCGCAGCCAGATCCTGGAGCACCTGCCCGGCCTGCGCCGCTACGCGCGGCTGCTGGCAGGCGATGCCTGGGCAGCCGACGACCTGGTGCAGGACACGCTGGAACGCGCCTGCCGCAAATGGCTGCTGTGGCGCTCCGATGGCGATCTGCGCGCCTGGCTGTTCACCCTGATGCACAACCTCTACCTGAACCAGCGGCGCTCTGCCGCACGAGGGCAGTGGCTGGACATCGACAGCCTGTCCGAGTCCCTGGCAGCGCCCGAGGACAGCAGCGACGCTGCCCTGGACCTGGAGCGCTGCCTGCAGCGCCTGCCCGCCGAGCAGCGGGCCGTGCTGCTGCTGGTCAGCGTGGAGGACATGAGCTATGCCGACACGGCGCGCGTGCTGCAGCTGCCCCTGGGCACCGTGATGTCGCGCCTGTCGCGCGCACGCTCCCGGTTGCGCGAGCTGATGGAGGCACCGCCCGCAGCTTCGCCCGCCCAGACTGCTGCACCCCAAGCCGCAGCCCCGTCGCTGCGCCGGCTCAAATGACGAGGCCGCCATGACTGCCCCCGCCCCCACCTCCCCCTCCTCCTGTGTCTCGGCTGCCACGGCCATCCCCGACGAGCAGCTGCATGCCCTGGTCGATGACCGCCTGCCGGCCCCACAGGCACAGGCGCTGCGCGAGCAGCTGGATGCAGACAGCGCAGCACGCGTGGAGCAATGGCAGCGCCAGCGGCAGCTGCTGCGCGCCCTGCACGGCGCCCGCAGCGAACCGCCCATGCCCGATGAAATGCGCGCCGCCGCCGAGCAGCTGCAGGGCCTGCAACAGCGCCAGCAGCAATGGTGGCGCTGGGGCGGCATGGCCGCAGGCTGGCTGCTGGCCTTCGGCCTGGGCTGGCTGGTGCACGGGCAGCAGGCAGCGCCTGCGGCACCCTCAACGGCGGACACGCTGGCCGCTGCCGCACCTGCCCGCTTCGCCCATCAGGCAGCAGTCGCCCACGCGGTCTACCAGCCCGAGCAGCGCCACCCGGTCGAGGTCGAGGCAGCGCAACAGGCCCATTTGCTGCAATGGCTTTCCAAGCGGCTGGGCCGGCCGCTGAAGCTGCCAGCCCTCACGGAACTGGGCTATGAGCTGGTGGGCGGCCGGCTGCTGCCCGGCGACAGCGGCGCACGCGCCCAGTTCATGTACCAGGATGCGGCCGGCGAGCGCATCACCCTGTATCTGGGCGCGCTGGAGGACCCGGCCACGCGTGGCGAGACCGCCTTTCGCTTCAGCAGCGACGGCCCCGTGCCCAGCTTCTACTGGGTGGACCAGGGCTTTGGCTATGCCCTCAGCGGCGCCCTGCCACGCAACCGGCTGCTGCAGCTGGCCACGGCCGTGCACCAGCAGCTTTGAAGCCCTGGGGCCGCAGTTACCAGGGCAGCGGCGCCGCCTCGCCGTTGCCATGTTCGCCGTAGTACAGCGAGGGCAGAAAGCGCGACAGGTAGGTGAACTCCGTGTAGCAGTGGCGCAGCAGGCCCAGGCCCAGAGCGTCGGGCAGCTCGGCCGCCGGGTCCGTGCAGGACTGCCCCAGCAGGAAGCGGCTGCGCAGCACGCAGCCAAAGGGCGTATCGCGCGCCAGGTGCACCATCTGCCCGTCCATCGGGTCCCCGCTGGCATCCAGCTGCACATGCTCGCCGAAGCCGATACGCGCATACACGGCGGCCGAGGCGCGTTTTTCGGCAAAGGCCAGCTCCAGTTGCGCAGGGTCGAACAGCTCGCGCGGATCATGGAACTTGAGCCTGGCCGCCACGGGCGGAATATCGGCCAGGGACTCCACGGCCTCGA
This sequence comes from Delftia sp. PX-1, assembly GCF_055797465.1. Taxonomy (NCBI): domain Bacteria; kingdom Pseudomonadati; phylum Pseudomonadota; class Betaproteobacteria; order Burkholderiales; family Comamonadaceae; genus Delftia; species Delftia sp. PX-1. The sequence continues at coordinate 3,012,021 of NZ_CP184763.1, read as the reverse complement.
TGGAGGCGCCTATGTAGCTCTCGCCCTTCTTCCATTGCGCATCCCAGCCGCGATGTGCGATGTGGTCATGCGGATGCCACCACTTGATGTGCTGCGTGGTCTCGAAGAACTTGAACCACCAGTCCAGCATGCGGCCGCTGCAGCCGTGCAGGTCGGTGCGGCAGGCCACCACCAGACAGCCGCTGGGCAGGCGCTGGATTCCCGTCTCCAGCCGCAGCGGCGTGATGTGCAGCAGCTCGTCGATGCGGGAAATGTCGGGCTCGAAGGCATGGGAGTTCATGGGTGTTTTCCGTTCCTGGGTTGATGAGGAAAAGCCATCTTATATTAAAGAAACGAACAACGTTTCCAAACAATCGGATAATCCCAGCCGGGTAACAAAATGCTGCACAACCAGGCACGACCCTGCACAACACCGAACGGAACGACAAGAAATCCAATGGAATCCGAAATCACTCCTGCGGCCCCCAGGCCGCGCGGGCGGCCGGCCCGGCCCGAGCACGAGGCCAACGATGCCGCCCTGGCCGCCGCCACTTGGCTCTTGCTCAACGAAGGCTATGCCGCCACCACCATGGAAGCCGTGGCCAGGCGCGCGGGGCTGGCCAAGAAAACGCTCTACCGCTTTGCCGCCAACCGCGAGGATCTGGTGGCCCTGGTGGTGCGCAGCTGGACCGACGGTTTCCGCCCCGCCCTGTCGGCCGATGCGCAGTCGGCCTCAGAGGTGGCTCCGGCGCTGGCCGAGATCCTGCGCGTGATTGCCGCGCGCGTGCTGTCGGCCGAGGCGGTGGGGATGTTCCGCCTGCTCACCACCGATTTCCCCGCCAAGCCCGAGTTGCTGGAGGTCTACCAGCGCAACGGCATAGAGCGCGGCCGCGGCATGCTGGTGGACTGGCTGCGGCGCCAGTGCGCGAAGGGGTTGCTCAGGGCAGAGCAGCCCGATGTCATCTGCGACCTGTTGCTGTCCATGGCCATTGCCGAGCCGCTGCGGCAGATGGCCCTGGGCCTGACGCCGCCCGTGCCCGAATGGGATCCGGGCCCGCGCATTGACGACGCGGTACGGCTGCTGGCAGGCCATTCCTGCCGCATGGAGCCCGCTGATTGCTGAACCGAAAAAAGGCCATCCGGCGCGGTGCCGGATGGCCTTTTGAACCCTTGGAGGTTTGGGCAACCGCCGCGCGATCAGTCCAGCGCCGCCAGCGGGTGCGAGTGCGCGGGCCAGGGGCTGTCGAAGAAGGCACGCCATTGCGCGTCCTGCACGTCTTCGATGCGCGCGGGGTTCCAGCGCGGTTGGTGGTCCTTGTCCACGGCCAGGGCGCGAATGCCTTCGATGGTCTCGCTCTGGCCGGGGCGCAGGTAAAAGCAGTGGCGCACCATGTCGCGCTCCATGCGCAGGTCCTGGGCCAGCGTCATGCCGCGTGCGCGGCGAATCTGCTCCAGCACCACGTGCAGCATCAGCGGCGAGCGCTTGCGCAGCGTGGCTGCCGTGTGCTGCGCCCACTCGCCATCCGCCGCTTCCAGTGCCTGCACCATGGCAGCCACCGTGGGCAGGGCAAACACGCGGTCGATCTCGGCGCGGGGCTGGGCCGCTGGCTTGGCCGGGGCCGTGAACTTCGACTTCACCAGCGCCTCGACGGCCGCTGCATCGGCAAAGCTGCCGGCGGCCAGGGCCTCCCACAGCGCAGGCTGCTGGTCCGAGGGCAGATAGCCATCGGCCAGGCCGAAGTCCAGCGCGTCGGCCGCGCCGATCACGTCGCCCGTCAGCGCCAGCCACTCACCCGCGTGACCGGGGCAGCGCGATAGGAAGTAGCCGCCGCCCACATCGGGGAACAGGCCGATGGCCGTCTCCGGCATGGCCATCTTGGTGCGCTCGGTGACGATGCGCAGCGTGCCGCCCTGGCTGATGCCCATGCCGCCGCCCATGACGATGCCGTCCATGAAGGCCATGTAGGGCTTGCCGAAGGTGTGGATCAGGTGGTTGAGCGCGTACTCCTCGGTGAAGAAGTCCTCCAGCTGCGGATTGCCCGTGCTGCCTGCGCCGTGCAGAAAACGGATGTCGCCGCCCGCGCAGAAGGCGCCGAAGGCCCCTTCCTTGCCCATGCCGCGGATGGCCACGGCCAGCACCTGCTCATCCTTTTGCCAGGCCAGCAGGGTGGCCAGCAGATCGCGCACCATGCCCAGCGACAGCGCGTTCAGCGCCTTGGCCCGGTTCAAGGTGATCATGCCCATGCGGCCCCGCACTTCGCTGAGGACTTCGCCGGCAGCTCCCGTCATATCTTGCTCCTTGTTGCTATGCATGCCCTGCCCCGGCAGCCCGGGGCGATGAGCCGCAACCATAGCTGAAAATCCGCGCCCACCCCTGACAAACAGGTGCCAATTTGCGCAAGTGCACGACAGGGCGGGCAGCCGCCGCGCACCGCAGCGCACTCAGTCCAGAGAGACGCCCGTGCTCTTGACCACGCCGGCCCAGCGCTTGATCTCGCTGCGGATGTAGGCGCCGTATTCCTCCGGCGTGGAGCCCAGGCCTTCGGCGCCCTGCAGCTGCAGCTTCTCGACCACGCCCGGGTCCTTGAGCGCGCGCATCAGCTCCTGGTTGAGCCGCTGGATGATGGCGGCTGGCGTCTTCGCGGGCACCATCACGCCCTGCCAGGCCCCGGCCTCGAAGCCGGACATGCCGCTTTCGGCCAGCGTGGGTGCATCGGGGAAGTTGGGCAGGCGCTTGGAGGAACTCACGGCCAGCAGCTTGAGCCGTCCCTCCTTGATGAAGGGTGCGACGGAGTTGATGGTGTCGGTCATGAAGTCGATCTGCCCGGCCACCAGATCCACGTCGGCCGGCGCGCTGCCCTTGTAGGGCACGTGGCTGGCCTCGATCTGGTAGTGCTGCACGACCTGGAAGGCCGCCAGGTGCGTGACATTGCCGTTGCCGGCCGAACCATAGGACAGCTGGCCCGCCTTGTCCCTGGCATGGCGCACGAACTCCTGCACGTTCTTCACCGGCAGCTTGGGGTTGACCACCAGGCCCAGCGGCACCACGGCCGTCAGCGCCACGGGCATCAGGTCCTTGTTCACGTCGTAGCTCATCTTCTTGTAGAGCGACGGGCTCAGCGCAATGGACGAGGTGTTGTAGAGCACGGTGTAGCCATCGGGCGCGGCCTTGGCCACCAGGGCGTTGCCGATGTTGCCGTTGGCGCCGGGCCGGTTGTCCACGATCACGGTCTGGCCCAGTTGCTGGCCGACCTGCTGGGCCAGCACGCGCGCCACCAGGTCGGTGGGCCCGCCCGGCGGGAAAGGCACGACCAGCGTGATGGGCTTGCTGGGCCAGGGCTGCTGTGCCAGGGCCGCTCCCTGCACTGCCGCTGCGGCTGCCATGCAGGCCGCCACGGCGGCCAGCACCCTGCGCCGCCCTTGTCTGCCCGCGGCCTTGTTGCCTTTCTTGTCCATGCTGTTGTCTCCTGGTGTCGTTATGGGAATTCTTTTGTCCGTCTAGCTGCGCCCGGCCAGCAGGCGCACGGCCGTGTATTCCATGACCTTGTGGTGGCCCTGGTTGAAGACCTCGATGCGCGAGGTGACGACGGCGCGGTTGCCCTTGGAGGTGGGACTGATGGCGGTGACCTCGACCAGCGCCTCGATGGTGTCGCCCACCAGCACGGGGCCGAGGATCTTCTGGTGCAGCTCCAGCATGGCCAGGCCCGTGCCCTGGATCATGCTTTGCAGGATGAAGCCTTCGATCAGCGTATAGGTCAGCGCGCCCGGTACGGGACGGCCTGCGATGGCGCCGCCGTCATAGCCGTCCTCGATGAAGATGGCCTCCAGCATGCCGGTGGCGTTGATGAAGGCGACCAGGTCGGATTCGGTCACGGTGCGGCGGAAGGTGCGCAGCTGCTGGCCAACCTGCAGGTCCTGCCAGAAAAAGCCCTGGCCCATGCGGGGCACGGCGTTCCAGGCGGGTGCGGAGGCGGCGGGCGGGGGAGTGATGTCTGCAGTCATTTCAAATCTCCTGTTGCGGGGTATTCAGGCCCGCAATGCGCTCGGCGCTCCAGCCCGCCTGGGCCAGCAGCGCCACTGTGTGCTCGCCCAGGCGCGGCGGCATGCCCATGGGCGCCTGCCGGCCATCCATGCGCACGGATGAACGCGGCAGGTGCACGGTGCCCATGGCGGGGTCGTGCAGCGGCACGAAGAACTCCGTGGCCTGCAGATGCGGATCGGCGGGAAGCTCATCCATGCGCGCCACCGGGGCGGCGGGAATCTCCAGGCGCTGGCAGGTATCGAGCCAGTACTGGGTGCCGTGCAGGGCCACATGCTCGCCAGCGGTCTCCAGCAGCTCGGCAATGTGGGCCGTGCGGCTGGCCTGGCTGGCAAAGCGCGCGTCCAGGGCCAGCTGCGGCTGGCCCACGGCGGCGAAGAAGCGCTGCCAATGCGCATCGGTGTACGGCATCATGCAGACGTGGCCGTCCAGCGTTCGGTAGGGCTTGCGCCAGGGCGCCATCACGCGCGGGTAGCCAGCGCCGCTGAGCGCGGGGCTGAAGTGCATGCCGTAGAAATGCTCGACCAGGTTGAAGCCCACCATGGTCTCGTACATGGGCACTTCGACAAAGCAGCCGTGGCCGCTGCGCTCGCGCTGGAACAGCGCCGCCAGCACGGCATGCGCGGCCACCAGGGCGCAGGTCTTGTCGGCCGCGATGGTGGGCAGGTAGCGCGCCTCGCCCGTCTGGCGTTCCATCAGGTCGGCCAGGCCGCTCATGCCCTGGATGACGTCGTCGTAGGCGGGCATGCCCGCATAGGGGCCGTCCTCGCCAAAGCCATGCAGGCCTGCGTAGACTAGGCGCGGATAGCGCTCGCGCAGCGTGTCGGGGTTCAGGCCCAGCGGGGCCAGCTTCTGCGGGCGCATGCTGTGCATGAACACATCGGCCGTGGCCAGCAGCGCATGCAGGGCCTGGCGCGCCTCGTCCTGCTTGAGATCGAGCACCACGCTCTTCTTGCTGCGGTTGGTGCCCATGAACATGGCTGCCATGCCGGGCTCCACGGCCGGGCCGGTGTGGCGCGTGGAGTCGCCGGCCGGCGGCTCGATCTTGATGACTTCGGCGCCATAGTCGGCCAGCACCTGGCTGGCCAGCGGCCCGAACACCACGCTGGACAGATCCAGCACCCGAATCCCTGTCAACGCAGCCTGCACTGTGGTCTCCATGTTGCTTCAGGGAGCCAGTATTTGATATCTTTGAAGTCGCGTCTAAGACTTAATTCAGCATCGCTGATACACGGTGGATATCAATGGACCTGCGCCAACTGCGTCACTTCGTCACCCTGGCCCGCACGCTCAACTACCGGCAGGCGGCCGAGCAGCTGCACATGTCGCAGCCGCCGCTGTCCCAATCCATCCGCCGGCTCGAAGACAGCCTGGGCGTGCAGCTGTTCCAGCGCGACCGCCGGGGCACGGAGCTGACCGAGGCAGGCCGGGCAGCCCTGGAAAGTGCCGAGCTGGCACTGCACCATGCGCGCCAGGTGCAGGAGGTCTCGCAGGCCACGGCCAGTGGCGAGCGCGGCCGGCTGCACATAGGCTTCATAGGCTCGGCCACGTTCTCGCTGATTCCACGGCTGGTGCAGGCCTTTCGCAGCGAATATCCGCTGATCGACCTGGTGCTGACCGAATCGACCACGCGCGAGATCTGCGCGCAGGTGGCCAGCGGCGATTTCGATGCCGGCCTGCTGCGCTACCCGGTGACGCAGGCCACCGAGCTGTCCATCACGCCCGTGGAAAAGGACGAACTGGTGGCCGTGCTGCCCGAAGGCAACCCGCTGCTGCAGCGGCCCGCCTTGCGGCTGCGGGATCTGGCCGACCAGCCATTCATCAATTACCGCCCCAGCGAAGTGCCCGGCCTGCATGCGCTGGTGGTACTGGCCTGCCAGAACGCGGGCTTCATGCCCCAGGTCAAGCAGCATGCGGTGCAGGCCCAGACCCTGGTCAGCCTGGTGGGCGCGGGCCTGGGCGCGGCCCTGGTGCCGGCCGTCGTGGCCAAGGGCAGCACGCCGGGGGTGGTGTTCCGCGCGCTGGCAGATACCGAGAACCTGCCCTCCATCGGCCTGGCCCTGGCGCTCAACCCGCACCAGAGCGCAGCGGCCGGCCAGCGCCTGCGCGAATTGCTGCTGCGGCTGAATGCCTGACGGACGGCCTGGCGGACGGCGTGGCAGAAGCCGCCGCAGAAAAGACAAAGGCCGCGGATGCGGCCTTTGACAATCAGGGCGGCGAAGCCGGCTGGCTTGCGCGCGCCCTCGGCGCCACGGCGCTTATGCGCCTGCGCGCGAAGCGCGCTTGCGCTCGTTCTCGGACAGGTGGCGCTTGCGCACGCGGATGCTCTTGGGGGTGATTTCCACCAGCTCGTCGTCCTCGATGAATTCCACCGCGTATTCCAGCGACAGGTCGATCGGGGGCGTGATCTTGATGGCATCTTCCTTGCCGGACACGCGGAAGTTGGTCAGCTGCTTGGTACGCGTGGCGTTGACCACCAGGTCGTTGTCACGGCTGTGGATGCCGATGATCATGCCTTCGTACACGGGATCGTTGGCCTTGACGAACATGCGGCCACGGTCGTCCAGCTTGCCCAGGGCGTAGGTGAAGATTTCGCCTTCGTCCATGGAGATCAGCACACCGTTCTTGCGGCCGCCGATTTCGCCCTTGTGCGGCTCGTAGCTGTCGAAGATGTTGGAGATCAGGCCGGAACCACGGGTCAGGTTCAGGAATTCGTTGGTGAAGCCGATCAGGCCACGCGCAGGAATGCGGTATTCCAGGCGCACGCGGCCGCGGCCATCGGGTTCCATGTTGACCAGCTCGCCCTTGCGCTCGCCCAGGGCCTGCATCACGCCACCCTGGTGGCCTTCCTCGATGTCGGCCGTCACCAGCTCGATGGGCTCGTGGCGCACGCCGTCCACGTCGCGGTAGACCACGCGGGGCTTGGACACGGCCAGCTCGTAGCCTTCACGGCGCATTTCTTCCAGCAGGATGGTCAGGTGCAGTTCGCCGCGGCCCGACACTTCGAAGATGCCGTCTTCGTCGGTTTCCTTGACACGCAGGGCCACGTTGGAACGCAGTTCCTTTTGCAGGCGGTCCCAGATCTGGCGGCTGGTCACGAACTTGCCTTCACGGCCCGCCAGCGGCGAGGTGTTGACGCAGAAGTTCATGGTCAGCGTGGGCTCGTCGATCTTGAGCATCGGCAGCGGCTGGGGGTTCAGCGGGTCGGTCAGCGTGACGCCCATGCCCAGGTCGGCGATACCGTTGACCAGCACGATGTCGCTGGGGCCGGCTTCGGTCACCTGCACGCGGTCGATGCCCTGGAACTTCAGCACCTGGTTGATGCGGCCCTTGTAGCTCTTGCCGTCAGGACCTTCCATGACCAGCACGTCGGTCGAAGGCTTGAGCGTGCCGGAGGTGATGCGGCCCACGCCGATGCGGCCCACGAAGGTGGAGTAGTCCAGCGCCGAGATCTGCATTTGCAGCGGAGCGGCGGGATCGCCCTTGACCGAAGGCACGTGCTTCAGGATGGTGTCGAACAGGGCCGACATGTCGGGGCCCCACTGCTCGCCCGGAGCGCCTTCTTCCAGCGAGGTCCAGCCGTTGATGCCCGAGGCGTACACCACGGGGAAGTCCAGCTGCTCGTCGGTGGCACCCAGCTTGTCGAACAGGTCGAACGCGGCGTTGACCACGTAGTCGGGACGCGCGCCGGGCTTGTCCACCTTGTTGACCACGAGGATGGGCTTCAGGCCCAGGGCCAGCGCCTTCTTGGTCACGAAGCGCGTCTGGGGCATGGGGCCTTCCTGCGCGTCGATCAGCAGCACCACGCCGTCCACCATGGACAGGGCACGCTCCACTTCACCGCCGAAGTCCGCGTGGCCGGGTGTGTCGAGGATGTTGATGTGCGTGTCGTTCCAGCTCACGGCGCAGTTCTTGGCCAGGATGGTGATGCCACGCTCGCGTTCGATGGCGTTGTTGTCCATCACCGTGTCCACGACTTTCTCGTGTTCGGCGAAGGTTCCGGATTGGCGCAGCAGCTGGTCCACCATGGTGGTTTTGCCGTGGTCCACGTGGGCGATGATCGCGATATTGCGGATTTGTTTGCTCATAGTGTTTTCCCATTGCCGCTGCGTCATGGGCGCGGCGTGTCTTCCAAAATCTGTTGAATTTCCAGTGAACTGAGCAGGCGGGCGGGGATGAGTTCCCCACGCACCACGCGCCCCACTCCCAGCAGAGCCTGTGGCTTCTCGCCATACACAGCCACCGCCTCGGCATCGGCCCAAGCGCCCTTGCGGGGCAGGCCCGTGAGAAAACGGGCCGCATCTTGCTCGCCCAGCGTGACAGCCGTGTGGCTGGCCAGCAAGGCATCGACAGGCTGCAACTGCTGCAGACGCTCGTCCTCGCCCATGGCGGCCAGCGCCTCCAGCGAGATACAGCGCTCGACACCCAGCCCGCCGGTGTCGATACGGCGCAGCGCGCGCAGGTGCGCGCCGCAGCCCAGGGCCTCTCCCACGTCCTCCGCCAGCGTGCGAATATAGGTGCCCTTGCTGCAGGTCACCAGCATCCGGATCGCCGGCTGGCCTTGGCTGTCTTGCGTCAGCGAAAGCTTCAGTGCGTGGATTGTCACTTCGCGCGCCGGTCGCTCGACTTCGATGCCGGCACGCGCATATTCATAAAGAGCCTTGCCGTCCTTCTTGAGCGCGCTGTACATGGGCGGCACCTGGCGGATGGAGCCCGTGAACTGCGCCTGCACGGCGGCAAGCCGCTCGGCCGTGAGGGCGGCGGGATCGATGGCGCGCTCGCGCAGCACCTCGCCCTCGGCATCGGCCGTGGTCGTGGTCTGGCCCAGGCGCGCAATCGCCTCGTAGGTCTTGGCAGCTTCGAGCTGCAACTGGCTGAACTTGGTCGCCGCACCGAAGCACAGCGGCAGCACGCCGGTGGCCAACGGGTCCAGCGTGCCGGTGTGTCCGGCCTTTTCGGCGCGCAGCAACCACTTGACCTTCTGCAAGGCGTCGTTGCTGGACAGCTCCAGCGGTTTGTCGAGCAGCAACACCCCATGCACAGGGCGCCGCTGCACCCTTGTGCGTGGCGCGTTCATGGGGCTACTCTTCCTTCCCGCGCGAGGAGACGGCCTTGGCGATCAAGGCGTTCATGTCGGCCGCACGCTCGGTGGTGCGGTCGTAGATGAAGTGCAGCGTGGGCACGGTATGGATGTGCAGGCGCTTGAACAGGCCGTTGCGCAGGAAGCCTGCGGCCTGGTTCAGGGCGTCCTGCGTCTCCTGCGGATCGCCGATCAGCAGGCTGAAGTAGACCTTGGCGTGGGCATAGTCCGGAGTCACCTCCACGCTTTGCAGCGTCACCATGCCCACGCGCGGGTCCTTCAACTCGCGTGCGATCAGCTCCGCCAGATCCCGCTGGATCTGGTCGGAGACTTTGAAGCTGCGGTTCGGCGCAGCGGACTTGCGTGTTGCCATGTCGAATTACAGCGAGCGCGCGATTTCCTTGATCTCGAACACTTCGAGCACGTCGCCTTCGCGAATGTCGTTGTAGTTCTTGAGCTTGATACCGCACTCGAAGCCCTCCTTGACTTCCTTGACGTCGTCCTTCAGGCGCTTGAGCGATTCGATCTCGCCCGTGTAGATGACCACGTTCTCGCGCAGCAGGCGGAAATGCGCATTGCGCGTAACCTGGCCTTGCGTGATGTACGAGCCAGCCACGGTGCCGATCTTCGACGCCACGAACACGGTACGGATCTCGGCCATGCCGATGATCTCTTCCTTGCGCTCGGGAGCCAGCATGCCGGACATCGCTGCCTTCACCTCTTCGACGGCGTCGTAGATGATGTTGTAGTAGCGCAGGTCCACATCGTTGCTCTCGGCCGTCTTGCGCGCCTGGGCATCGGCCCGGACGTTGAAGCCGATGATGATGGCCTTGGAGGCCAGCGCCAGGTTCACGTCGGACTCGCTGATGCCGCCCACGCCCGAGTAGACCAGCTGCACGCGGATCTCTTCGGTGGAGAGCTTGAGCAGCGATGCGCCCAGTGCTTCCTGCGAGCCCTGCATGTCGGCCTTGACGATGATGGGCAGGGTCTGGACCTCGCCCGCACCCATTTCGGCGAACATGTTCTCGAGCTTGGCAGCCTGCTGGCGAGCCAGCTTGGTGTTGCGGAACTTGCCGGCGCGGTAGGTCGCGATTTCGCGAGCGCGGCGCTCGTCCTGCAGCACCATGAAGTCGTCGCCGGCCTGGGGCACGTCGGACAGACCCTGGATTTCCACCGGGATGGAGGGGCCAGCGGACTTGGTCTGTTTGCCGTCTTCGTCCAGCATGGCGCGCACGCGGCCGTAGGTCTGGCCTGCCAGCACCACGTCGCCCACCTTCAGCGTGCCGGACTGCACCAGCACCGTGGCCACGGGGCCGCGGCCCTTGTCCAGCTGCGCTTCGATGACCAGGCCCTTGGCAGCGGCTTCCACGGGAGCGGTCAGCTCCAGCACTTCGGCCTGCAGCAGGACCTGTTCCAGCAGCTCGTCGATGCCCTGGCCGGTCTTGGACGACACGGCAATGAACGGGGACTCGCCGCCGTACTCTTCAGGCACCACCTGCTCGGCCACCAGGCCTTGCTTGACGCGGTCGAGGTTGGCATCGGGCTTGTCGGCCTTGGTGATGGCAACCACGATGGGCACACCCGCCGCCTTCGCGTGCTTGATGGCTTCCTTGGTCTGGGGCATCACGCCGTCGTCGGCAGCGCACACCAGGATGACGATGTCGGTGGCCTGTGCACCACGGGCACGCATGGCCGTGAAGGCCTCGTGGCCCGGGGTGTCCAGGAAGGTGACGATGCCGCGGGGCGTCGTCACATGGTAGGCACCGATGTGCTGGGTGATGCCGCCGGCTTCGCCTGACGCAACCTTGGTGCGGCGGATGTAGTCCAGCAGCGAGGTCTTGCCGTGGTCCACGTGGCCCATGACGGTGACCACGGGGGCGCGCGACTCCTGGGCAGCTTCCTGCTGGGACACTTCCTCGGCCGTGAAGGCTTCGGGATCGTCCAGCGCAGCGACCTTGGCGGTGTGGCCCATTTCCTCGACCACGATCATGGCCGTGTCCTGGTCCAGGGGCTGGTTGATGGTGACCATCTGGCCCATCTTCATCAGCACCTTGATCAGCTCGGATGCCTTGACCGACATCTTGTGCGCCAGCTCGGCCACGGTGATGGTCTCGGGCACGTGCACTTCGATGGCGCGGAATTCCGTTGCCGCGCTCTGGTGCTGTCCGTCATTGCGGTCATTGCCACGACGGCCGCCACGCGGGCCGCCGCGCCAGTTGGAACGGCCGCCCACGCCACCGGAGCTGTCGCCACGGGTCTTGATTTCCTTCTTCTTGCCATCGCCGGCCCAGCTCGAGGAGAGCTTGGCGGACTTGACTTCCTTGCCGGCGCCGGCAGGCGCGCGCGCACCGGCTCCGCCGGCGGTCGTGCCAGCGGGCTTGTGCAGCGTGGTCTTCTTGGCATCGGCGGCAGCAGGCGCTGCAGGCTTTGCCACGGGCTTGGGCTCTTCGGGCTTCTTGGCCACGAGCACCTTCTTGGGCGCGGCCATCATGGCGCGAATGGCTTCGGCTTCGGCCAGCGCCTTGCGGCGGCGGTCTTCCAGATCCTTGGCGCGTTCGGCTTCCTCGGCCGCACGGGCCTTGGACTCTTCCTCGGCCTTGGCGCGTGCCGCGAGCTGGGCTTCGGCGCGCGCTATCTGGCCGGCAGCCTGCTCGCGCGAGGCTTCCTGCTTAGCGCGGTTGGCCTCGACAATCTTTGCGGCTTCGGCAGCCGCATAGGCGGCTGCGCGCTCTTCGGCTTCGCGCTCGCGCTGTTGGACTAGCTCGCGCTCTTCGCGCTCACGGCGTTGCTGTGCCAATTCTTCCTCCTCCCGGCCGATCATTTCGGCCTGGCGACGTGCTTCCCCTTCGCGGCGCACCAATTCCTGAGATTCGCGCTCCGACGCCGCGCGCTGCTCCTGGGCAGCCGCAACGGCAGCGGGGTCGGAGGCGCCTTCGGCGGCCTCGTCGCGCTTGACGAAGGTGCGCTTCTTGCGCACTTCCACCTGGATGGTGCGGGCGCGGCCCGACGAATCGGCCTGCTTGATCTCGCTGGTGGACCGTTTGGTCAGCGTGATCTTCTTGGCGCCACTTCCGTGGCTGGCCTGCAGATGGCTGAGCAGTTGCTGCTTGTCGCCGTCGGTCAACGCATCCGATGCGTTGTCCTTGGCGACGCCTGCAGCCTTGAGCTGCTGCAGCAACGTGTCAGGGGTCTTGTTGAGCTCTTTTGCAAACTCGGCAACCGTATTACTGGACATAAATGCTCTGAACCTCCCTGACCTTACTCTTGCCCTTCGGTGAACCAGTGCTCACGCGCCTTCATGATCAAAGCCTTCGCTTCTTCCTCGGTCTGCCCGGTCAGCTCGGTCAACTCATCGATGGCCAGATCGGCCAGATCGTCGCGAGTGTGCACATTGGCCTCGGCCAGCTTGTCCACGATCTCCGGAGTCATTCCCTCGAGCGTCAGCAGATCCTGCGACACCTTGCCCACGTTTTCCTCGTGCGCGATTTCCTGCGTCAGCAGGGCATCCTTCGCACGGGTGCGCAGCTCGTTCACCGTCTCTTCGTCGAACGCCTCGATTTCGAGCATTTCCTGCAGCGGCACGTAGGCCACTTCTTCCAGGGTCTCGAAACCTTCCTCGATGAGGATGTTGGCGATTTCCTCGTCCACATCGAGCTTTTCCATGAACAGCTGGCGCGCAACAGCAGACTCGTCCGCCTGCTTTTGCGCAGACTCAGCCGCGTCCATGATGTTGATCTTCCAGCCGGTAAGCTCGGAAGCCAGGCGAACGTTCTGGCCGCCACGGCCGATGGCGATGGCGAGGTTTTCCTCGTCAACCACCACGTCCATGGCGTGCTTTTCCTCGTCCACAACGATGGACGACACATTGGCCGGAGCCAGCGCACCGATCACGAACTGTGCAGGGTCCTCGGACCACAGCACGATGTCCACGCGCTCGCCAGCCAATTCATTGGTGACGGCGTTGACGCGGGTGCCCCGCACGCCGACACAGGTGCCGATGGGATCGACACGCTTGTCATGGCTGAGCACGGCGATCTTGGCGCGGCTGCCGGCATCGCGAGCACAGCTCTTGATCTCCAGCAGGCCCTGCTCGATCTCGGGCACTTCGTTGCGGAACAGCTCGACCATGAACTCCGGCGCCGAACGCGACAGGATGATGGGCGCGCCGCGCAGCGTGGCGTCCACTTCCATGATCATGGCCCGCACGCGGTCGCCGTTGCGCAGGTTTTCCTTGGGGATCATTTCGCTGCGGCGCAGGCGTCCTTCGACACGGCCGGCCTCGACGATGATGTCGCCCTTGTCCATGCGCTTGACCGTGCCCGTGAAGATCCGGTCGCCGCGCGAAAGGAACTCGTTGAGCAGCATTTCGCGCTCGGCATCGCGGATCTTTTGCAGGATGACCTGCTTGGCCGCCATCGCACCGATGCGGCCGATGGGCACCGACTCGATCTCTTCCTCGATGTACTCGCCTTCGGAGATGCCGGGGACGCGGTCCTGTGCGTCCATCAGCATTTCTTCGGCATCGGGGTTTTGCAGGCCCGCATCATCGGGCACCACCAGCCAGCGGCGGAAGGTGTCGTAGTTACCGCTGTCGCGATCGATGGCCACGCGGATGTCCACTTCACCTTGGTACAGCTTCTTCGTGGCTTGGGCCAGGGCCGATTCCACTGCACCGAACACCAAATCGCGCTCCACGTTCTTTTCGCGCGAAATGGCTTCTACCAACATCAACAATTCGCGATTCATGCGACGACTCTCCTATTTCAATCACGCAGAAAGGGGATGGCAATGCCCTTCTGCCCCAATGATTCGACGTACCCTGCCCGCTCCGATCAGACCGGCTTGGCAGAACGCCCCTTGAAATCCACAAGGGGAGCCAGACGCGCCTCGCGCAGCTCCTCCAGCGTGAAACCCAGCGCCTGCAGGGGCGCGGGAACACGCTTCTTGCTGACCCTCTGGCCAGGCTTGACGGGTGGCTCGTCGCTCCAGACGATCTGCCAGCCACCACCTTCGGCACGCTCCAGCGTGCCGCGGAATTTCTTGCGATTGGCGCTGACCTGCCCTTCAGCGGCGGCGCCGATGGGCTCCTTGAGGGTCAGGTCGATGACTTCCCCGACAAAGCGGATGAAGTCCTGCTCATGCCGCAGGGGGCGGTCGATGCCCGGGGAGGAGACCTCGAGGCGCGTGTAATCCGTGCCATCGACCTCCAGCGCGAACTGCAGCTGGCGCGTGATCTTCTCGCAGTCCTCGACTGTCACGAACTGCTCCGGCACCACCGGCTCGCCCTCCACCGGGGGCTGCCAAGGCAAATCAATTGTGACGCGCAACAGCCCGCCTGCCGAGCGTTCTATTTCCACCAGGTCATAGCCCAGACCTGTCACGGTTTGTTCAACGATTTGCTGTAGTGCCACGTGTAATTAAATTCAATCCTGCAAACACAAAAGACCCGGAACGCCCCTGGAACCTTGGCAGCAGCCATGTCCCAACAGCGCCGAGCCCCATGGCAATCCCTAAGGTCGCCCGAAGATCGCCCAAAAAAAAGGGCGGTTGGTACCCGCCCGTTTGGTCGTGAATATGCCATTGTATCCGCAAACGACCTCCAGGCCAAGTTCGCGCCGTACAAAAACAGGCGCTGGCAGGCACTGCGCAAGGCAGCCCAGGCCAGGGCGGACACCCCTCCGCCGGATGCTCAGGCGCCCACGCGCTCAAGCGCCTGCGCCGACTGAAGCCGCCGCAAAAGGGCCTGCGCTTCGGCGGGGTCGGCCGGGGCCGCGCCAGGGTCCTGGGCCAATGACTGCAGCATGCGCGCCACAACGCCCGGCTGGGGCAGCACCGGCCCCAGAAAGCGCGCGCGCTCGCCGTCAGCGATCAGCACAGAGGGAAAGGTTTCGATGTCCAGGTCCCCGGCCACATCCTCGCGGTCCTCGACATCAAGCCAGACGAAGTGCATCTGCGGGAACTGGGTGGCCAGCTCCGCAAACGCGCTCCGGTACTGGTTGCAAACGCCGCACCATTGCGCACACAGGCAAACCACCCACCAGGGGCTGGCTGCCGCGCTGTCGTCCGGCAGCTTGCCGGCCATTGAATCCATGGAAAACCTCTCAGAAACCACGCCCTTCCCGGGCGCGATAAACCTCCATGGTACCGATTTCCGCCGCCTTGTTGCCCCAGGCATTGCGCACATAGCTGGCCACGGCGGCCACCTGTGCGTCAGACAGCACATGGCCAAAGGGCGGCATGCCATGCGGCTGCGGCTGTTGCCGCGTGGACGGGGGATAGCCACCGTCCAGCAGCACCAGCAGCAGGTTGCGCGGCTCGGCCATGGTCACGGAGGCATTGCCGGCCAGCGCAGGAAACGCGCCCGGTGTTCCCTGGCCCTGCGCACCATGGCAGACCGCGCACTGCCGTTCGTACACGGCCCGCCCCAAGGCCATCTGCCCAGGCTGCACAGCCTTGATGGCGCCGTGCCCGTCTGTGCCGGCAGATGGGGCAGCAGCGCCCTGCTCCTGCAGATAGGAAGCCAGCGCCTGCAGATCCTGTGGCTGCCAGTGCTGGGTGCTGCGCGCCACGACTTCGGCCATGGGGCCCAGTGCCGAGCCTGAAGGGCCGGACCCCGTCTGCAGCAACTGCACCCAGGCGGATTCCTGGCCGGCGCGCACACCCGCCTCGCCGGGATCGAGCAGCGAAGGCGCATACCAGGACTGCCCTGCCACAAAGCCGCCGGACATGGCCTGGCCGGAGGCACCCAGGCCATTGCGCGGCGCATGGCAGGCCGCGCAATGGCCCAGCCCCTGGGCAAGATAGGCGCCGCGATTCCAGGCCGGGGCCTTCCCTGGCTGGTCCTGCCAATCCTTCGGCGAGAAGAACAGCGCCCGCCAGACGGCCAGCGACCCCTGCCAGCCATAGGGAAAGTCCAGCGCATGCGGCGGCGTCTGCGCGCGCACGGCGGGCAGGCTTTGAAGATAGGCGAACAAGGCGTCCGAATCGGCGCGCGTCACGCGGGTGTAGCTGTCATACGGGAAGGCCGGATACAGCAGGCGCCCTTCGCGCGAGCGCCCGTTGTGCAGCGCACGCCAGAAGTCCTGCGCCGACCACAGCCCCAAGCCCGTCTCCTTGTCGGAGGTGAGATTGCTGGTGTACAGCGTGCCGAACGCGGTGGGCAAGCCCCGCCCGCCCGCATATTCGGCACCGCCCGCCGCCGTGTGGCAGCCAGCGCAGTTGCCTACCCGCGCAAGGTAGGCGCCGCGCTCGACCAGGGCGGCCCGTGTTTCGGTCGATCCTGACCAGCCGCCGTGGCCATAGGCATGAACCCCCTGCTCCCCCCGCAGGTTGAGCCAGACCAGCAGCAGCCCCACCAGGACCAGGGCCAGGACCACAAGAGCCAGCAGGGGCCACCGCCCGCGTACGCTCGCGCTGGCCGGATTTTCCACTTGGACACTCATGGCCTGCCCTCCTGACCGCCCACAGCGGCCACCGCACCGCAGCGCAGCGGCAAGGAGCGCGCCAAGGCCTCATGTCCTCCCGGCGTCGCCGATGCAGGCCGCGACGACAGCCATGCCGTGACGGCCACGACTTCCTGCGGCGTCAGCGCCTTGGCCACCTGGTCCATGCAATCGGGAGCGGCCGCCTGGCGCTGGCCCGAGCGCCAGGCGCCGATCTGGCTGTTGAGATAGTCGCGTGACAGGCCCAGCAGACCCGGGATATCGTCGCCCGCGCCCATGAGCCGCTGGCCATGGCAGGCAGCACAGGCGGGCAGGCCCCGCTGCGCGTCGCCCTGCAGCACCAGCTGCTCGCCACGCGCGAGGTCGGCGGGCGGCAGCTGCGCCGGCACGGGCGGCGCATAGGGCAGCTCAAGGCTTGCGAAATGCACGGCGATCTGGCGCAGATAGTCGTCCGACATGAATTCGATCAGCCGGTTCATGGCCGGATAGCTGCGGCGCCCCTGCTGGAAATTCTTGAGCTGGCGGTAAAGATAGCCCGCAGGCTTGCCCGCAATGCGAGGAAAGTAGCCGCTGGGTGTGGCCCGTCCCTCGGGACCATGGCAGGCCGTGCAGGCCAGCACCCTGGACGCCATGGAGCCCACATCGGGCAGAGGCGCACTGACCACGGCGGGGGGCAGGTCCGCCATCGGCACGCCCGGTGCCGGCTGGGCGGACTGCGCCATCACGCCGCATGCACAGGCCGCCAGCCATGCGCCCAGCAAGCTCCTTGCCCCCTTGACGCCTGAAAGCCCTGTCCCGTACCGCCATCGCCTGCCATGTGCCATGTCCGACGCCTCCTGTTGCGTCCTGCCGACGCGCGAATGTAGTAAACCCGTCACAAGATGCCAGTCCAGCAGGAAAAGGCCCATCGGTTGAGACCCTGCCATGACCGGGCTATGCTGGCTTCTGGCTTGTCCAGAACATCGCCCGCAAGGGCTGGAGGACGGAAATTCATGGAATACAAGGACTACTACCGCATCCTGGCCGTGGACCGGCAGGCCAGTGCTGACGAGATCAAGAAGGCCTACCGCAAGCTGGCGCGCAAGTACCACCCGGACATCAGCAAGGAAGCGGATGCCTCGCAACGCATGGCCGAGATCAATGAAGCCAACGCCGTGCTGTCCGATCCCGAAAAGCGTGCCGCCTACGACGCGCTGGCCGATGCGCCCCGCCGCAGCGCAGGCGCCGGCGGATTCCAGCCGCCACCGGACTGGGAAGGTCAGGACTTCCACTTTCGCAGCGGCGATGGCGCCATGCCGGACGGCGATGCGGATTTCAGCGAATTCTTCTCGCAGATGTTCGGCCAGGGCGCCCGCGCGCGCCATGCGGGCGGCGGGCAGCACCGACCTCCACCCGACCTGCGCGGGCAGGACCAGCACGCCAGCATCGAGCTGGACCTGCTGGACAGCTACCACGGCGCCCAGCGCAGCCTGCACCTGCGCAGCACGGTGCTGGATGAGGACGGGCGGCCGGTGGCGCGGGACAAGGAATTGCAGGTCAGCATTCCCAAGGGGGTGCGCGAAGGCCAGATGATCCGTCTGGCCGGCCAGGGCGGCCAGGGCCTGGGCAAGGGTCCTGCAGGCGACCTGCTGCTGCAGGTGCATCTGCGTCACGACCCGCGCTGGTGGGCCGAGGGCAAGGACGTCTATCAGCCCATCGCGCTCGCGCCCTGGGAAGCCGCGCTGGGCGGCACGGTCCGTCTCGCCACGATTGCCGGCGAATTCGATGTCGGCATCCCTGCCGGCAGCCGCGCAGGCCGCAAGCTGCGGATCAAGGGCAAGGGCTTGCCCGCCGCCACGCCGGGCGATCTGTATCTGGTGCTGGGCATCAGCCTGCCGGAGCCGCAGACCGACGCCCAGCGAAAGGCCTATGAGGCACTGGCCCAGGCCTTCCCCTCGTTCGATGCCCGCCAGCACGGCACGGGCCAAGGAGCCACGCGATGAGCACGCCGCTGTATCCCTTCTACGAGCCCGCAGAACTGCTGGGCGAAGGCGCTCTGGACCTGCAGGATCTCGCACGCCACTGCCAGCGCAACACCGCCTGGGTGGTGGAGCGCGTGCAGACCGGGGTGCTGTACTGCGAGAACGAGCCGGCCGGCGACGCGGCCGACGCGCAGGCACAGTGGCGCTTCAGCAGCCACATGCTGGTGCGTGCGCGCCGCATTGCCCATCTGGAACACAGCTTTGATGCAGACCCCCAACTGGCTGCGCTGACAGCAGACCTGATCGAGGAAGTGCAAATGCTGCGCCGCAAGCTCCAGGCACTGCAGCACTGAGCGCATTCGCCCCAAAAGCAAAAGCCCTCTTTCGAGGGCTCTTGCTTTCAGAACGCGGCCGCAGCAGGCACGCACGCGGCCCGCCGTGCTCAGCGGTGACGCTTGCCGGGGTTCTTCTTGGTATGGGTGTGGGCGCCACGGGCGCGGCTCACGCGCTGGCCACGGCCGGGCGTCGGCAGGGTGACGCCGTTGGGCAGGGGAGGCTGGGGAGTGAACTTGCGGTCGGCTTCGGTAACGATCTTGTTGCCCATGGCATTTCCTTCTTCAAAAAAATGAGAACGCGCAATTAGGCCATAGACCTGCAGGCCCGCGCATAAAAAAACACATGGCCTGCTCCGGCATAGGGAAAGTTCCTGCGTTGCGCAGCCCGCACAGCCGCAGTTCCGGCAGCGCCGGCCTACACCGCGGCCCGGCGTTCTGTCCTAAAGTAGGAGCACGCTGCCAAGCGCACATGATGCCCCTGGCATGCGCTCTGCCTGAACACGGAGTTCCGCACGATGTCACCCCGCCAACCACGCACAGAAGTCACCACCCCGTCCACACCCCGCCCTGCCTGGGTTCGGCCCGCGGCAGGCCTGGCTGGGCTTGCCGTCGGGGCCGCTGCAGCCGCCTTGCTTTGGAAGGGCCTGCGCAACCCGCCCATTCCTGCCACAGTGGAGCCCGTACGCGGCTGGGACATCCAGCGCTACATGGGCCGCTGGTACGAGGTGGCCCGCATAGACCACCGCTTCGAAAAAGGCCTGGAGCGCACCCAGGCCGAATACACGCCGCTTCCCGATGGAAGCGTGCATGTGCTGAACCGGGGCTACGACGCAGGCCGCCGGCGCTGGAAGTCCGCTGAAGGCAAGGCCCGCACGGTGCATGGCCCCGGCGTTGCGGCGCTCAAGGTCTCGTTCTTCGGACCGTTCTACGGCGGCTACAACGTGGTGGCCCTGGATGCCGACTACCGCTGGGCCATGGTGGTCGGCTCGGACCTGCGCTATTTCTGGATTCTTTCGCGCACCCCTGAACTGCCCGATGGCGTGGCAGCGCGCCTGCTGGCCCAGGCCCGGCTGCTGGGCGTGCCCGTGGACAAGGTGCAGTGGATTCTTCAGGACGGGGTCAATCCCACAGGCAGCTGGTAGCGGCCCGGCGGCAGGCCGGCGAACTCAGAACCCTTCGGGCATGCCGTCACCCGAAAAGCCAGCAGCCTCCACCAGCCGCTGGGTATAGGCCTCACGCGGCGCGCCCAGCACCTGGGCCACGGGGCCGGATTCGACGATGGCACCATCCTTCATCACCACCACGTCATGGGCCATGGCGCGGATCACGTCCACATCGTGCGTGATGAGCAGATAGGCCAGGCCACGTTCGCGCTGCAGCCGCTGCAGCAGGCCCAGCACCTGCTGCTGAATGGTCACATCCAGCGCACTGGTAGGCTCGTCAAGCACCAGCACTTCAGGCTCCAGCACCAGGGCACGCGCAATGGCGATACGCTGGCGCTGGCCCCCGGAGAACTCATGCGGATAGCGATCGAGCAGACCGGGGAACTGCTCATCCGTCAGCCCGACGGCAGACAGCATGTCCACGACACGGTCACGGCGCTGCCGCCCCGTGAGCGCCGGGGCGTGCACGCGCAGGCCCTCGCCAACGATCTGCTCCAGCGTCAGCCGTGGCGACAGCGATGAATACGGGTCCTGGAACACCACTTGCACCTTGCGCCGCAGCGCAAGATTGGCCGGCGAGTTGCGCGTGGCCGGCTGCCTCCAGGCCTGGCCAGCGATGCGCAGCTGGCCTTCATGCGGCAGCAGGCCCAGCACGGCCTGGGCCAGCGTGGACTTGCCCGAGCCCGACTCCCCGACCACACCCACGGTGCGCCCGGGCATCAGGTCCAGGTCGGCGGACTGCACGGCAACAAAACGCCCCTGGCCAAACCAGCCGCGCACGCCCGTCAACGGCACCGGGTAGCTGACCTTGAGGCCCTGCGCATGGACCAGCGGCTCGGGAGCCGCCCCCGGTGTACCGGCCTGCGCCTCGACCAGATCGCGGCGCGGCACACTGGCCAGCAGCTTGCGCGTGTAGGCATGGCGCGGAGCTGCCATGACCGCCGGCACCTCGCCCTGCTCCACCAGCTGCCCGCGCTCCATCACCGCCACGCGATCGGCAAAGCGCCGCACCAGGTGCAGGTCGTGGGTGATCATCAACACGGCCATGCCGGTCTGGCGTTGCAGGTCATCGAGCAATTGCAGGATCTGTCCGCGCAGCGTGACGTCGAGCGCCGTGGTCGGCTCATCGGCCAGCAGCAGGCGCGGGCTGCTGGCCAGTGCCATGGCGATCATGGCGCGCTGACGCTGGCCGCCGCTGAGCTGATGCGGAAAGGCGCGGGCACGGCGCACGGGCTCGGCAATGCCCGTGGTCGCCAGCAGTTCGGCCGCCTGGGCCAGGGACTGCGCCTGCGTCAGCCCCTGCTTGAGGCGCAGCACCTCGCCCACCTGTTCGCCCACGGTCATCAGCGGATTGAGCGCCGTCATGGGCTCCTGGAAGATCATGGCCACGTCGCCGCCGCGCACGGCCCGCATCTCGCGCTCGGGCAGGCGCAGGAGGTCGCGGCCGTCGAAAAGCGCCTGCCCGCCCAGCTGGGCGTCACCGGCCAGCCGCAGCAGGGACAGCGCCGTGATGGTCTTGCCCGAACCGGACTCACCCACCAGCGCCAGCTTCTCACCGGCCGCCAGATCGAAGCTCACGCCGTGCACCACGTCCTTGCTGCCAAAGCGCACGCGCAGGTTGCGCACAGACAGCAGTGTCCGGCCGCGACCGGGGGCGGAAGGCATGTCCATTGCCGGCTGCTCTGCGTTCATGCGGCGTCCTTCGCATCAACGGCCGGGGCTGCATCGGTGGCAGCGGCCTTGCGCGGGTCCAGCGCATCGCGCAGCGCATCGCCCATGAAGGTCAGCAGCAGCAGCGTCACCACCAGCACCGCAAAGGTGGACAGCGAGATCCACCAGGCATCGATGCTGTTCTTGCCCTGGCTCAGCAGCTCGCCCAGGCTGGGCGTATCGGGCGGAACGCCCAGGCCCAGGAAATCAAGCGAAGTCAGCGCCAGGATGGCTGCACTCATGCGAAACGGCAAAAAGGTGACCACGGGCGTCATGCTGTTGGGCAGCAGATGGCGCCAGATCAGCGCGCCATTGCCCACGCCCAGCGCACGCGCCGACTTCACGTAGTCGAGCTGGCGGTTGCGCAGGAATTCGGCCCGCACATAGTCCGACAGCCCCATCCAGCCGAACAGCGACAGCAGCACCAGCAGCAGCGAGACGCTGGGCGCCAGCACCGCGCTGAAGATGATCAGCAGATACAGCTCGGGCATGGAGCCCCAGATCTCGATGAAGCGCTGAAACGCCAGATCGGTCCTGCCGCCGAAAAAGCCCTGGATGGCCCCCGTCACCACGCCCAGCACCACGCCGGAGGCCGTCAGCGCCAGCGCAAACAGCACGCTCACGCGAAAGCCGTAGATCAGTTGCGCCAGCAGATCGCGCCCGCGATCGTCCGTGCCCAGCAGGTTCTCGCGCGAGGGCGGCGCCGGATTGGGCAAGCTCGCAAAGTAGTTGAGCGCCTGCGGCCCGTAGGGGTTGAGCGTGTACAGCGCCCAGTTGCCACCCTGGCTCAGGCGATCTCGGATGTAGGGATCCAGATAGTCGGCCGCCGTCTCGAAGTCGCCGCCGAAGGTCTTCTCGGAATAATCGTTCCACAGCGGCCAGTAGGTCTGGCCTTCGTAGCGCACCACCAGGGGCCGGTCGTTGCTGATCAGCTCGGCGCCCAGGCTCAGCACCACCATCACGCAAAAAGCGACCAGGCTCCAATATCCCAGCCGATTGCGCCTGAACCGCAGCCAGGCCCGCCGCGCCGGCGAAACCGCCGCCGCCGCCAGCGGTGCAGGCGCCCCAGCCCCCGGCAGCCCCGTTCCAGAAACCACAACGGATTGCATTTCAGTGTCCATGTCGCTCCAGGAAACGAAGCCCGGCGCCACGCGCCGCCCGTCCGCCCCCCGTGATACAGGGCGCCGTGCATACCGGGCAAGCCGCGAAGCGGCTCGGAAGGTACCTAGTCAAACCGTACACGCGGATCCACCCACACATAACAAAGATCGCTGACCAGCTTGGTCACCAGGCCGATCAGCGTGAACAGGTACAGCGTGCCCAGCACCACGGGATAGTCGCGCCGTATCACGCTGTCATAGCTGAGCAGGCCCAGGCCGTCCAGCGAGAACAGCGTTTCTATCAGCAGCGAGCCCGTGAAGAAGGCACCGATGAAGGCGGCCGGAAAGCCGGTGACGATGGGAATCAGCGCATTGCGCAGCACATGCCGATAAAGCACCTGCCGCTCCGACAGGCCCTTGGCGCGGGCTGTCAGCACATATTGCTTGCGGATCTCTTCCAGAAAGGCATTCTTGGTGAGCATGGCGGTGATGGCGAAGCTGCCCGCCACCATGGCCGTGACCGGCAGCGCGATATGCCATAGATAGTCCACGATGCGCGCGCCCCAGGACAGCTCATCCCAGTTGGCCGAGGTCAGCCCGCGCAGCGGAAACCATTGCAGCTGCCCGCCGAAGATCACCAGCAGCGCCACGCCCAGCACAAAGCCCGGAATCGCATAGCCCACCAGGATCAGCAGCGTGGTGAAGAAGTCGAAACGCGAGCCGGCACGCACGGCCTTGGCAATGCCCAGGGGCACGGCCACGAGGTAGCTGATGAAAAAGGTCCACAGGCCCAGGCTGGCCGAGACCGGCAGCTTCTCCTTGATCAGCTGCCAGACATCCTTGTTCTGAAAGAAACTGCGCCCCAGGTCGAACCGCGCGAACTGCCCGAGCATCTGGAAGAAGCGCTCATGGGCCGGCTTGTCAAACCCGTAGAGGGCCTTGATCTGCTCTATGCGCTGGGGGTCCACCCCCTGGTTGCCACGGTAGGCCAGGCCACCGCCTTCGCCGCCACGGCCCACGCTGGCCTTGGCTTCGGCAAGGTACTGCTCCACCGGGCCACCGGGCACGAACTGCACGACCACGAAGGTCAGCAGCAGCACGCCCAGCAGGGTCGGCACCATCAGCAGCAAGCGTTTGAGTATGTAGGCCCACATAAGAAGTCCTGCATTATGTCGATTGCCGGGGGGCACCCCGGCCCGGGAGCGTGCCCATCATGCAACGGATCGCAACGATGCGGCGGCAGCGCCCGCTCATGGAGGCGGCGCGGTCAGCACCGGCATGCGGGCCCACCAGGTATCCATGGCCCAGCTCTCGCCCTTCGCGTAGGCGGGAACCACGGCGGGCCGCACCAGCCGCCAGGAGTCGTAGACCATGCGGTGCGTTCCCGCGCTCCACTGCGGAATCAGGTAGTGTCCATGCGCGATGACACGCTCCAGTGCGTGGCACGCGGGCAACAGCTGCGCCTCGGTCTTGGCCTCGGTCATGCGCCGGATCAAGGCATCGACGGCGGGATTCTTGACTCCGGGAAAATTGCCCGAGCCGTCCGTGTCCGCCGCCCGACTGCCGAACAGGTCGGCGAATTCCTGGCCCGGGTTGTTCGTGCCCTGGTAGGCAATGGAGATGATGTCGTAGTCGAACTTCTCCACGCGCTGCTGGTACAGCGCAAAGTCCGCCGAACGAAAGCGCAGCCGTATGCCCAGCTTTTCCAGATTGCGTATCCAGGGCGAGACCTGGCGTATGCCCGACTCGCTGCTGTCCAGGTACTCCAGCTCCATGGCCTGGCCCCGCGCATTGCGCAGCACACCATCCTGAATGGTCCAGCCGGCATCGGCCAGCAATTGCCGCGCCTGGCGCAGGTTGGCACGCAGCGAGTTGTTGCCATCGGTGCGCGGCGGCTCGGCCATGGGGCCGAAGGCCTCCGGCGGAATGCTCTTGCGCAGGGGCTCCATGAGCGCCAGCTCCTCTGGCGAGGGCTCGCCATGGGTCTCGCAGGCCGTGTTGCCGAACAGCCCGCGCACGCGCTGGTAGGAGCCGTAGAACATCTGCCGGTTCATCCATTCGTAGTCCAGGGCCAGGTCCAGCGCACGGCGAACGCGCACGTCCTGCAGCAAAGGGCGCCGGGTATTGAGCACATAGCTCTGGAACCCCGAGGGCAGCTTGTTGCTGAATTCGCCCTTGACCAGCTCGCCCCGGTCGAAGCGCTTGCCGTACAGGCGCCGCGCCCAGTCGCCAGCGCTGTAAAAACGCATCAGGTCGAACTCGCCGGCCTTCAGCGCTTCCAGCTTCGCCGTGTTGTCGCGGTAGATCTTGACGGAGATGCGGTCGAAATTGGCCGTGCCCACGCGCGCGGGCAGATCGCGCCCCCAGTAGTCCGGGTCGCGCACATAGGTGATGTCCTTGCCGAAGCGCACAGGTCCTATCCTGTAGGGTCCACTGCCGATGGGCGTATCCGTCACCACCTGGTCGAAGGGCTTGGGCTTGCCGTTTTCCATGCCCCAGTCGCGGCTGAAGACGGGAATGGCGCCCACAACCAGCGGCAGTTCCCGGTTCGGCTGCTTGAAGCGAAAGCGCACCGTGCGTTCATCCAGCACGTCGACCCCCGCCACATCGAAGAACAGCGATCGGTAGCCAGGCAATGCGTGCGGCCCCACCAGCGTGTCATAGCTGAACTTGACATCGGCAGCCAGCACGGGCTTGCCGTTGTGAAAGCGCGCTTGCGGCCGCAGCCGGAACGTGGCCGACAGGCCGTCGGGGGCAGCCTGCACATCCTCTGCCAGCAGTCCGTAGCCCGTGGCGGTCTCGTCCAGCGAGGGCCACAGCAGGGTGTCGAACATCAGTTCGGCCAGATAGGCCGGAGACGATCCCTTGATGGTGAACGGGTTGTACTTGTCAAAGGTGGAGATGCGCAGGTTGCTCACCAGGCGCAGCTCGCCGCCCTTGGGGGCCTTGGCGTTGACATAGTCGAAATGGCTGAAGCCCTCGGCATAGCGGGGCTCTCCCCACAGGGCATAGGCATGCGAGCCCCACGCCGGCACACACGCCGAGGCCAGCAGCAGCGAAGAAATCATCCAATGGCGCATGCGACAATTCTGCACCACGCAGCCAGCCGCCCGCTGGCAAACGCTGACGCGGAGCCCCGCCTTCGCCGCCAGCTGCTGCGCACTTCCACTCACTTCCTCTGGAGAACAACAATGGGCTTTCTCGCCGGTAAAAAACTGCTGATCACGGGCGTTCTGTCCAACCGCTCCATCGCCTACGGCATCGCCAAGGCCTGCCACGCACAGGGCGCGGAGCTGGCGTTCAGCTATGTGGGCGAGCGCTTCAAGGACCGCATCACCGAGTTCGCCGCAGAATTCGACTCCAAGCTGATCTTCGACTGCGACGTGGCCGACGACGCCCAGATCGACAAGCTGTTCGCCGACCTGGGCGCCACCTGGGGCAAGTTCGACGGCTTCGTGCACAGCATCGGCTTCGCGCCGCGCGAGGCCATCGCCGGCAACTTCCTGGAAGGCCTGTCGCGCGAGGGCTTCAAGATCGCGCACGACATCAGCGCCTACAGCTTCCCCGCGATGGCCAAGGCGGCCCTGCCTTACCTCAATGACAAGTCCTCGCTGCTGACGCTGTCGTACCTGGGCGCGCTGCGCTCCATCCCCAACTACAACACCATGGGCCTGGCCAAGGCATCGCTGGAAGCCTCGGTGCGCTACCTGGCCGAGGCCGTGGGCCGCACGGCAGACGGCCGCGCCATCCGCGCCAACGGCATCTCGGCCGGTCCCATCAAGACGCTGGCCGCATCGGGCATCAAGGACTTCGGCAAGCTGCTGGGCCGCGTGGCCGATGCATCGCCGCTGCGCCGCAACGTGACCATCGAGGATGTGGGCAATGTGGCCGCCTTCCTGCTGTCGGACCTCGCCTCGGGCGTGACGGCCGAGATCACCTACGTGGACGGCGGCTTCAGCCAGACTGCAGGCCTGTCGGCCGACCAGGTCTAAGCGGCCACCGCCACCCGACCGGCCCCGCAGGCATTGCCGCCTGCGGGGCTTTTTTTCGCCCGGAACCCACGACTGCGGGTCCTGCCTGCACGCGCAAGGAAATACACATCGGCTTGACTGAAGTCATTTTTGTTTTGAATGAGAATGATTCTCATGAATAATACAATTCTCAGATCAATATCAAGGAATCTCTGAAACCCTCGGAGCCAGCAGAGATGCAAGCAACCCCTGACCTCAGCCTGCCCTCTCCCGTTCCAGCCCCCATCGATGCGGCACAGCCGGCCTCGTCCCGGGTCTTCGACATCGCGGCAACGGCCCCGCCCTCGCGGCTGGCGCACTGACTGCAGGTCTCGCCCCCACACGCCTTACGACGCACCGATTTCCCCCGTAGTCCCTGAAAGAAACCACATGAGCAACTACACCCTGCCTCCCCTGAACTACGCCTACGACGCGCTGGAGCCCCATATCGATGCGCAGACCATGGAGATCCACTACACCAAGCACCATCAGACCTATGTGAACAACCTGAATGCCGCACTCAAGGACACGCGGCACGGCAGCCAGCCCGTGGAGCAGCTGATCGCCGACCTGTCCCTGCTGCCCGAAGGCGTGCGCGGCGCCGTGCGCAACAACGGCGGCGGCCATGCCAACCACAGCCTGTTCTGGACCGTGATGGCCCCGGCAGACCAGGGTGGCGGAGGCGCCCCCTCGGGCGAGCTGGCCCAGGCCATCGACAGGGAGCTGGGGGGCTTCGATGCCTTCAAGGCCGCCTTCACCCAGGCCGCGCTCACGCGCTTTGGCAGCGGCTGGGCGTGGCTCGTGGTGGGCAAGGACGGCAAGCTGGCCGTGGAAAGCAGCGGCAACCAGGACAGTCCGCTGATGGCCGGCATCGGCTCCGGAGCCACCCCCATCCTGGGCCTGGACGTGTGGGAACACGCCTACTACCTCAAGTACCAGAATCGCCGCCCCGAATACATCGCGGCGTTCTACAACGTAGTCAGCTGGGCCGAAGTGGCCCGCCGCTACGCCGCAGCCCGCGGCTGATCGGCCAAGCCTGCCCGCCAACGCCCCAACCCATTCCCGACCAGCATGGATCTGCCACAACGCTTCCGCTCCAAGACCAGCGTACGGTCCAACATCCGCCTGTGGATCGGCCTGGCCATCATGATGGCCGGCGCCTGGGCGCTCACCAGCCAGTTCTGGGCCTATGCCCAGAACCATCCGGTGGTCTTCCAGGCCCTGGCCGGCGGCTCGGCAGCCGCGCTGGCGACAGCCCTGGGCACCGTGCCCGTGATGCTGTCCCAGCGCCTGTCCGAGCGCACGCAGGACACCTTGTTCGGCTTTGGCGCCGGCGTCATGCTGGCGGCCTGCGCCTTCTCGCTGATCCTGCCGGGGCTGGAGGCGGTGCGTACGCAGGGCCTGTTTGGGGGCGGGAGCTGGGCGGCAGGCGCTGTCATCGGCACGGCAATCCTGCTGGGCGGCGCGGCGCTCATGCTCATGGACCGGCTGCTGCCGCACGAGCACTTCATCAAGGGCCGCGAAGGCCTGGACCCGCAAGGCGCGCGCAAGCTGCAGCGCACCTGGCTGTTCGTCTTTGCCATTGCCCTGCACAACCTGCCCGAAGGCCTGGCCATCGGCGTGGGCTATGCGGGCAACGACGGACTGCGCGCCAATGCGCTGGCCACAGGCATTGCCATCCAGGATGTGCCCGAGGGCCTGGTGGTCGCCGTGGCCCTGCTGGCTGCGGGCTACAAGCGCAGCTTTGCCGTGGCGCTGGGCATGGCATCGGGCCTGGTGGAGCCGCTGGGCGCCGTGCTGGGCGCAGTCATCGTCAGCGGCTCGGCCGCGCTGCTTCCCTGGGGCCTGGGCTTTGCGGCAGGCGCCATGCTCTTCGTGATCAGCCACGAGATCATTCCCGAGTCGCACCGCAAGGGCCACGAGGCCTTTGCCACGGGCGGCCTCATGCTGGGCTTTGTGCTGATGATGGTGCTGGACACGGCGCTGGGCTGAGTCCGCGCACCGCGCACGCCTGGCTCAGGGCAGCAAGAGCCCCAGCTCCCGCGCCGCCGCCAGCACATGGCGGGCGTGGCGCTCCTCGTAGCGGTGGGCTGGCATGGTCAGTGTCAGTGCCGCTGCCAACTCTCCATCGCGCTTGAAGACCGGGGCAGAAATCCCGGCGATCTCCCGGTGCCTGTCTCCCACCATGGCGCAGTAGCCATCGGCGCGCACGCGGGCCAGCTGCGTGCGACTGCCGCCGCGCGATGCGGCGTACAGCTCGGCATCGAACGCGGACAGCACCCGCCCGCCCGCGCCCTGCCCCAGCGGCAGCAGATCGCCGGTGCGCGCATGGTCGCGCACGGGGTGGGGCGAATCCACGCGGTACAGGCACAGCCGGTCCTGCCCCTGGCGCACGTGGTAGGCCGCACTCTCGCCCGTGGCCTGCACCAGGGTACGCAGCACGGGCATGACCACGCTGTCCAGCGAGAAATGCCGGGCATACACGGTGTTCAGCCGTGCCACGGCCGGGCCCACGGCATAGCGGCCATCATCCATGCGCAGCACCCAGCCGCCATGCTCCAGCGAAGCCAGCAGCCGCAGCACGGTGCTCTTGTACAGGCGCGTGCGTTCCGACAGCTGGGCCAGCGTCAGCCCGTCATCTCCGTCGCCAAAGGCGGCCAGCAGGCTCAAGGCCCGGTCCACCGCAGCCACGCCGCCCGGCGCGGCGTTCTCGTCGGCTACCGATTCCGTCACTGATTTGCGAGGCATATCGAAGGCACCCAAGGGAAAACCCCAGGCACGCAGGCTTGACGATGGCGCGTGCAGCAGGGAATATTTCAATAGAGAGAATCAAGTTCTATCTATTAGAACGACTCAAGCAACCGATGTCAACAGGCGAATCCTGCGGTCATCGTCACCCACCCCCGGATGTCCCTGCCCATGTCCTCCCACCGTTTTGACGTACTCATCAGCGAAGTCGGCCCGCGCGATGGCCTGCAGTCCGTGGCCTCCACCATGTCCACAGCGCACAAGCTGGCGTGGATCGACGCCCTGGCCCATTCGGGCCTGCAGGAGATCGAGGTCGGCTCCTTCGTCTCGCCCAAGCTGCTGCCCCAGATGGCCGACGCGGCCGAGGTGGTCGCCCACGCCATCACGCTGCCCGGCGTCACCGTGATGGCCCTGGTCCCCAATCTGCGCGGCGCCGAGGCTGCGCTGCGCGCCGGCGTCCACAAGGTCACCCTGCCCGTATCGGCCAGCCCCGCGCACTCCATGGCCAATGTGCGCAAGACCCCCATGCAGATGGTGGACGAGGTGCGGGCCATTGCCGCGCTGCGCGACGAGATCGCGCCGCAGGCCCTGATCGAGGCGGGCATCTCCACGGCCTTCGGCTGCACGCTGCAGGGCCTGGTGCCCGAGGACGAAGTGATTGCACTGGCCCTGGCCTGCGTGGCGGCGGGCGCCGACGAATCGGGCCTGTCCGACACCACGGGCATGGCCAACCCGGCCCAGGTGCGGCGCCTGTTCACACGGCTGCGGGCCGAGCTGGGCGAACAGGCAGGCGCGGCCCACATGCACAATACGCGCGGCCTGGGCCTGGCCAACTGCCTGGCCGCCTACGAGGCTGGCGCGCGCACCTTCGATGCCTCGCTGGCCGGCCTGGGTGGCTGCCCGTACGCGCCGGGCGCCTCGGGCAACGTGGTCACCGAAGACCTGGTCTTCATGTTCGAGGCCATGGGCATCCGCACCGGCGTGGACATCGATCGCCTGATCGCCGCCCGCCAGCCGCTGGCCGCTGGCCTGCCCGGCGAGGAGCTGCACGGCATGACGCCGCTGGCCGGACTGCCCAAGGGCTTTGCGCCCCACCCCTACGCACCGGCCTGAGCCGCGGCGACAACCCATTCATTCATTCACCGTTTCCCATGAGCCAACCCACCTCCCCCGACACGGCCGCAGGCCAGGCCACGCCACTGCCCTACGCAGGCATCCGCGTGGTCGAGTTCACCCACATGGTCATGGGCCCGTCCTGCGGCATGATGCTGGCCGACCTGGGCGCCGAAGTCATCAAGATCGAGCCCGTGGGCCACGGCCGCGACGGCGATGCCACGCGCAAGCTGCTGGGTTCGGGCTCGGGCTTTTTCCCGCTGTTCAACCGCAACAAGAAGAGCGTGACGCTGGACCTGCAGACCGAGGAAGGCAAGCAGGCCGCGCTGCGCCTGATCGCCACGGCCGACGTGGTCTGCGAGAACTTCAAGCCCGGCACCATGCGCAGGCTGGGGCTGGACTACGACAGCCTCAAGGACCGCTTCGAGCGCCTCATCTACGTGAGCCACAAGGGCTTTCTGCCAGGCCCCTACGAGCACCGCACGGCGCTGGACGAGGTGGTGCAGATGATGGGCGGCCTGGCCTACATGACGGGCCGCCCCGGCGACCCGCTGCGCGCCGGTGCCAGCGTCAACGACATCATGGGCGGCATGTTCGGCGCCATGGGCGCGATGGCTGCCCTGGCCCAGCGCGAGAAGACCGGGCGCGGCCAGGAAGTGCAAAGCGCACTGTTCGAGAACAACATCTTCCTGGTCGCCCAGCACATGATGCAGTTCGCCGTCACCGGCAAGCCGGCCGCGCCCATGCCGGCACGCATCTCGGCCTGGGCCATCTACGACGTGTTCGAGGTCCAGGGCGGCGAGCAGATCTTCCTGGCCGTGGTCAGCGACGGCGCCTGGCGCCTGTTCTGCGATGCCTTCGGCCTGGGCGAGCTGCGCGACGATCCGCGCCTTGGCAGCAACAACGACCGCGTGCTGGCGCGCAGCTGGCTGATGCCGCTGCTGCGCGAGAAGATGGCCCCGCACAGCGCCGCCCACATTGCCGAGGTCTTCGAGAAGAACGGCCTGCCCTTCGCCCCCATCGCACGCCCGCAGGACCTGCTGCAAGACCCGCACCTGAACGCCACGGGCGCGCTGGCCCCCATCACCCTGCCCGATGGCCGCGAGACCAAGACCGTGCTGCTGCCCTTCACGCTGGACGGCAAGCGCCTGGATGTGCGCCTGTCGCCCCCGCGCCTGGGCGAGCACAGCCTGGAGATCCTCACCGCACTGGGCTACAGCAGCGAGCAGGCCCTGGCCCTGGCCCGGGGCGAGACCACCGACAGCCATGCCAAGGCCTCCCATTGATGCCAGGCTGAGCCACTGAAGCCGCCGCCGTCCACCCGACGCGCGGCGCCCCTGCAACCTTGCACCCCATCCACCCCACACCGGACGACGCTTGCCGCGCGCCCGGCGGGGAGGCCTTTTCCCAAAAATTCCCGGAGACAACACCATGCCCGCCATCCACCGCAACCCGGCCGCCCAAAACCGGACACAGACACAGGCCCGCCCTTGTTCCGCCCCGCGCCGCCAGTTGCTGCTGTGCGCCCTGCCCGCATTGGCTGCCGCCCTGCTCCCGCTGGCGGCCCAGGCCCAGCCCGGCAACTGGCCCTCGCGCGCAGTGCGCATGGTCGTGCCCTACACGCCGGGCGGCGGCACGGACGCGGTCGCGCGCCAGATCAGCGAGCGCGTGGGCACGCTGAACCAATGGACCGTGGTGGTGGACAACAAGCCCGGCGCGGGCGGCAACATCGGGCTGGATGCGGTGGCCAAGTCCGCGCCGGATGGCTATACCTTCGGCATGGGCCAGACCGCCAACCTCGCCATCAACCCCGCCCTGCTGCCCAGCATGCCCTTCAACCCCCGCACCGACCTGATCCCCGTGGCCCTGGTCGCCGCCCAGCCCACGGTGCTGGTCGTGCCGCAGGACTCGCCATGGAAATCGGTGCAGGACCTGGTCAAGGCCGCCAAGGCCGACCCGGGCGGCATCCGCCAGGGACTGGCATCGACGGGCACGGTGGGCCACCTGGCCGGCGAGATGCTGGCCTTCAAGGCCGGCATCCAGGTGCTCAACGTGCCCTACAAGGGCGCAGCGCCGGCCGTGACCGACCTGCTGGGCAAGCAGACGCACTACATGTTCGGCACGCCCCAGGCCGTCTATCCGCTGCTCAAGGGCGGCAAGCTGCGCGCCCTGGCAGTGACCTCGGCCAGGCGCCTGCCCATCCTGCCGGAGGTACCCACCGTGGCCGAGTCGGGCTATGCAGGCTTCGAGGCCGTGGACTGGAAGCTGATCGTCGCGCCCAAGGGCACGCCGGCCGCCGTCGTGCAGAAGATGAATACCGCCGTGAACGCGGCCCTGCAGCAGCCCGCCGTGCAGCAGCAACTGCAGGCCGAGGGCAGCACGGCCCTGGGCGGCAGCATGCAGGACGCGGCCCGGTACCTGCTCAAGGAGCAGACGGACTGGGCCGCGCTGATCCGCGATGCCAGGATCCGCCTGGAGTGAGTGGCAAACAGCGGGCAAGAAAAAAGGCGCGGCGCCCCTTGCGGGCACCGCGCCTTTTTGACGGGCCGTCGTCAGCCGGCCAGCCGATCAGATCGTGCGGCCGAAGGGGCCATCATCGCCCACCTGCACCATCTTGCGGCCACGCGCCGGCTTGGCAGCCGTGCCGACTTCCGGCGCCGACCCGGCCTTGCGGGCCGCTGCGGGGCGCTTGGCCGGCGCCTTGACGGCAGCAGCCTTCACGGCCTTTTTGGCAGCGGGCTTTGCCGCCGCCTTGGCCGCTGCGGATTTTCCGGCCACAGACTTGCCGGCAGCCGGCACCTTGCGGGCAGGAGCGGCCTGGGCCACGCAGTCGGCGTAGTAGCGCACCTCGCCGTCCGCGTCCTCCAGCTCCACCAGGCCGTGGATGTCGGTCTCGAAGCCAGGGCACTCCTTGGCGAACTCACGCGCGAACAGCAGGTAATCCACGATCTTGCGGTTGAACACCTCGCCGGGGATCAGCAGCGGAATGCCGGGCGGGTACGGCGTGACCAGGCCCACGGTGATGCGGCCTTCCAGGTGGTCGATTTCCACGCGCTCGGTCTTGCGGTGCGCGATGTGGGCGTAGGCATCGCTGGGCTTCATCGCGGGCTTGAGGTCCGACAGATACATCTCGGTCGTCAGGCGGGCGATGTCGTACTTGGCGTACAGCTCGTGCACGTGCTGGCACAGGTCGCGCAGGCCCATGCGCTCGTAGCGGCGGTGCTGCTGGCAGAACTCGGGCAGGATGCGTGCCAGCGGCTGGTTGCGGTCGTAGTCGTCCTTGAACTGCTGCAGCGCAGTCAGCATGGTGTTCCAGCGGCCCTTGGTGATGCCGATGGTGAACATGATGAAGAACGAGTACAGGCCCGTCTTCTCCACCACCACGCCGTGCTCGGCCAGGTACTTGGTCACGATGGAGGCCGGGATGCCCGTGTCCGAGAAATCGCCGTCCAGGTCCAGGCCCGGCGTCACGATGGTGGACTTGATCGGGTCCAGCATGTTGAAGCCGTCGGCCAGTTCGCCAAAGCCGTGCCAGTTGTCGAACTCCTTGCCGTTCTTGGCCTTGGAGCGCTTGGGCGCCGCGTCCTGGCCGCGGATGATCCAGTCCTGGGCCGAGCCGACGCCTTCATCGGCCAGTTTCTCGGGACCCCAGACCTCGAACCACCAGTCGTCGTCGCCGAACTCGTCTTCGACCTTGCGCATGGCACGGCGGAAGTCCAGCGCCTCCAGAATCGACTCTTCCACCAGGGCCGTGCCGCCGGGCGGCTCCATCATCGCGGCGGCCACGTCGCAGCTGGCGATGATGCTGTACTGGGGGCTGGTCGAGGTGTGCATCAGGTACGCCTCGTTGAACAGGTGGTGGTCCAGCTTTTCGGTCTGGCTGTCCTGCACCAGCACATGCGATGCCTGGCTGATGCCGGCCAGCAGCTTGTGGATGGACTGCGTGGCATACACCACCGAGTGCTTGGGGCGCGCGCGCTTCTTGCCCATGGCGTGGTAGCTGCCATAGAACGGGTGGAAGGCAGCGTGCGGCAGCCAGGCCTCATCGAAGTGCAGGTTGGCCACATAGCCGTCCAGCATGCTCTTGATGGTCTCGGTGTTGTAGAGCACGCCGTCGTAGGTGGACTGCGTCAGCGTCAGCACGCGGGGCTTGACCGTCTTGGCATCCACGCCCTTGAGCAGCGGATTGGCCGCGATCTTGGCCTGGATGGACTCCACCGAGAACTCGCTTTGCGGGATCGGGCCGATGATGCCGAAGTGGTTGCGCGTGGGCTTGAGGAACACCGGAATCGCACCCGTCATGATGATGGAGTGCAGGATGGACTTGTGGCAGTTGCGGTCCACCACGACCACGTCGCCGGGCGCCACGGCGTGGTGCCAGACGATCTTGTTCGACGTGGACGTGCCGTTGGTCACGAAGTAGCAGTGATCGGCATTGAAGATGCGCGCGGCATTGCGCTCGCTCTCGCCGATGGCGCCGTTGTGGTCCAGCAATTGGCCCAGTTCCTCCACCGCGTTGCACACGTCGGCGCGCAGCATGTTCTCGCCGTAGAACTGGTGGTACATCTGGCCCACGGGGCTCTTGAGGAAGGCCACGCCGCCCGAGTGTCCGGGGCAGTGCCAGCTGTAGGAGCCGTCTTCCGCATAGTCCAGCAGCGCCTTGAAGAACGGCGGCTGCACGCCTTCCAGGTAGCTCTTGGCCTCGCGGATGATGTGCTTGGCCACGAACTCCGGCGTGTCCTCGAACATGTGGATGAAGCCGTGCAGCTCGCGCAGGATGTCGTTGGGCAGGTGGCGGCTGGTCTTGGTCTCGCCGTAGATGTAGATCGGCACATCGGCGTTCTTGCGGCGCACTTCGCCGATGAAGCTGCGCAGGCTGTGGATCACGGGATCGCTTTCGCCACCCAGCGAGAACTCCTCGTCATCGATGGACAGGATGAAGGCACTGGCCCGGCTTTGCTGCTGCGCGAACTGTGACAGGTCGCCGTAGCTGGTCACCCCCAGCACCTCGAAACCTTCTTGCTCGATGGCCTGTGCCAGGGCGCGGATGCCCAGGCCCGAGGTGTTCTCGGAACGGTAGTCCTCGTCGATGATGACGATGGGAAAGCGAAACTTCATGGGGGCAGCCTCCGTAACCTGAGCGGGCCTAAAAAACGAAACAGGCGCGAAGTGTAAGGAATATCCTTATTGCGCCTTTGAAGCGTGCGGCTTTTCACCCAGAATGTGGTGCACTAAACACAAGCAACCGTCACAAACAGGGAGTCTGGGAATGGAATATTCCACCATCTGGTGGCTCGTCGCCGGCGCATTGGTCATCGCCGAATTGCTGACCGGCAGCTTCTATCTGCTGATGCTGGCACTGGGCGCCATCGTCGGCGCGCTGTGCGCCCACATGGGCCTGGCGCCCATTGCCCAGCTCGTCATTGCCGCCGTGCTCGGCAGCGCCTTCGTACTGGCCTGCTACCTGGTGCGCCGGCGCCTGCCCAGCCGCCAGCCCGCCTCCAGCAACCGCGACGTTAACCTCGATGTCGGCGAATCCGTCATGGTCGAGCAATGGAACTCCGACGGCACGGCCCAGGTCCGCTACCGCGGCGCCCAATGGACCGTGATCAGCCGTCCGGGCAACCTGCCCTCTGCCGGCATGCACCGCGTGGCCGAGGTCGTCGGCAACCGGCTGCTGGTGGACAAACTCTGATTGCCCATCCCCACGCCCGCGCTTCACGGCGCGGGCATCTGCATCGGGCATAGTGGCAGGCACCATCCGCCAGCCGTCCCGCCGCCCTCTTGTTTCACCGAACGCCCCTCCGGGGCCTGGAGACACCATGGAAATCGCCATCGTCATTCTGGTCATCGCGGCCATCTTCATCGCACGGTCCATCAAGGTAGTGCCCCAGCAGCACGCCTGGGTCAAGGAACGCCTCGGCAAGTACGCCGGCACGCTCACGCCCGGCCTGAACTTCCTCGTGCCCTTCGTGGACCGCGTGGCCTACAAGCACAGCCTCAAGGAAATCCCGCTGGACGTGCCCAGCCAGGTCTGCATCACGCGCGACAACACCCAGCTGCAGGTGGATGGCATCCTCTACTTCCAGGTCACCGATCCCATGCGCGCCAGCTACGGCTCGTCCAACTACATCATGGCCGTCACCCAGCTGGCCCAGACCTCGCTGCGTTCCGTGATCGGCAAGCTCGAACTGGACAAGACCTTCGAGGAGCGCGACATGATCAACGCCCAGGTGGTCTCCGCCATCGACGAGGCCGCGCTCAACTGGGGCGTGAAGGTGCTGCGCTATGAAATCAAGGACCTGACGCCGCCGGCCGAAATCCTGCGCTCCATGCAGGCCCAGATCACGGCCGAGCGCGAAAAGCGCGCCCTGATCGCAGCCTCCGAAGGCCGCCGCCAGGAACAGATCAACATCGCCACGGGCGAGCGCGAAGCCTTTATCGCCCGCTCCGAAGGCGAGAAGCAGGCCGTCATCAACAAGGCCCAGGGCGAGGCCGAATCCATCAAGGCGGTCGCAGACGCCACGGCCCAGGCCATCGAACGCGTGGCCAACGCCATCCGCCAGCCCGGTGGCGAGCAGGCCGTGCAGCTCAAGGTCGCCGAAAAGGCCGTCGAGGCCTATGGCCAGGTCGCCTCTGACGCCACCACCACGCTGATCGTGCCCAGCAACATGACCGAAGTCTCCAGCCTGATCACCTCGGCCATGAAGATGATCCAGACCGGCCAGCGCACCAGCTGAGAGCCGCCGCCACGCCATGAACAACGGGCCATCGCGGCCCGTTTTTCATTGCAGCGGTGTTGTGCGGATCAGGCGGGTGCGCCCACCTGCTGCACCAGGCCCATGGCGAAGCGCCCGTGGCCCACGGACCAGTCCGAGTAGTCGTTCTCATGCATGAAGATGAACACGTCGGCCGGCGCAACCCCCGCCCCTTCGTGCAGATTGCGCGCAATGGCCGAATACAAGGCCTTCTTCATCGCATCGCTGCGCCCGCGCCGCATGGTGATCTCGACCACCACCACCGCATCCGAACGCGCTACCCCGTTGAAACTGCGGCTGAACGCGAACTGCCCGGGAGCGTACGGATGCACCATGTTGAACAGTTCGTCCTCGGGCATGCCGATGCCCTCCACCAGGGCGCGGTGAATGCCCTGCACGACGGCATCGCGCTGGGAAGTGGAGGTGGACTGGGGCAGATAGGTGTGGACGAAGGGCATGGTGCTATGTGCTTTGGGATCGAATGGAGAGGGAAAGTCCGGCCAGAATCCACGCAGGATTGCCAGCCGAAGCGGCAAATCTACCGACCGGCCCATGGCCTGAAAAGCGATGATTCGGCCGGTTCTATGTACCTGGAACTCACATAGCCTCCACCCGCCCCGTGACCCGACCCATGACCCGACCCATGACCCGCCGCCTGCCCCCGCTGGCCGCCCTGCGCGCCTTTGAAGCCGCCGCACGCCTGGGCCGCATGACGGCGGCTGCGGACGAGCTGTGCGTCTCGCCCGGCGCCGTCAGCCGCCAGGTCAGGCAGCTGGAGCAGCACCTGGGCCTGCCGCTGTTCGCAGGCACCAAGGCCCGCCCCACGCTCACCGCGGCAGCGCGCACCCTGCAGCCGGCGCTGACCCAGGCCTTCGAGCAGATCCATGAGGCGGTGCGCAGCCTGGGCGACGCCCACGAAGGCCCTCTGGACGTGGCCTGCTTCAGCACCTTCACCGTCAAATGGCTGATCCCCCGGCTGTTCGACTTTCACGCGCACCACCCCGGCATCGAGGTGCGCCTGCGCACCACCGACACCGGCACCGACGCTGCACGCGAAGGCTGCGACCTGCTCATCACGGCCATTACGCACGACAGCGGCGAGGCCCTTGCAGACAACGAGACGTCCCTGCCTCTTTTCGCCGAATACCTGGGCCCGGTGATGTCCCCGGCCATGGCAGGACGCCTCCAGCAGCCTGAAGAACTGGCCAGCCTCCCCTTGCTGCACACACGCGGCCGGCGCAACGCCTGGGACCTGTGGGCCGCCTCCATGGACATGGCCCCGCCCGCAGCGGCCGGCCCCGTCTACGAGCACTACTACTTCACGCTGGAAGCTGCGCTGCGGGGCCTGGGCGCGGCCGTCGCCCCCTGGCACCTCGTGATGGACGACGTGCAGGCCGGCCGCCTGCTGGCGCCCTTCGGCTTCACGGCCTCCGGCTACCGCTACCTGGCGCTGCGCCGCAGCACTGCGGCGCAGACCCGGCTCGACATCTTCTGCAACTGGCTGCAGGCGCAGGCACGGGCCATGCCCGAAGCGCCAGCCGTCCAGGGCATATCGATCACGCATGCAGGAAACTTCGCGGCCACCCCAAAAAATCGATGCTAGAATCGCGGTCTTCGGAGAGGTGGATGAGCGGTTTAAGTCGCACGCCTGGAAAGCGTGTGTGGGCTAATCCCCACCGCGGGTTCGAATCCCGCCCTCTCCGCCAAAATGATCTAAGCCCTTGATTGATTCAATCAAGGGCTTTTTTCTTTGCGCAGCGTGACCACACGGCAGGCATCAGGTCATCGAGCTGGATGCACTGGGTGATGAAGGGCTCGAGGTTGATCTTGCCCTCCTCGACCAGCTTGATGGTTTCCTGGTGGTCGTTGCAGTAGGCAATGGTGCCGCGCACGTCCAGCTGCTTCATGACCACGCTGTGCACGTTCGAACGACACATCCACGCCCTTGCCGCCGGTGAGCTTCATCACCTCGGCCACCACGTCCACCTCGGAGGGGTCCAGGATGTGATCGGCCACGCCCGATTCACGCGCCTTTTGCTTGCGCTTGGCACTGAGCTCGGTGATGACGACGGTCAGGCCCTTGGCCTTGAGGATGGCCGACAGC
Source organism: Delftia sp. PX-1 (assembly GCF_055797465.1). NCBI lineage: Bacteria > Pseudomonadati > Pseudomonadota > Betaproteobacteria > Burkholderiales > Comamonadaceae > Delftia > Delftia sp. PX-1. The sequence goes on along the minus strand of NZ_CP184763.1, from coordinate 2,972,479 downwards.
AGCAGGCCGATGGGGCCGGCGCCGCCCACCAGTGCCACATCGCCGGCCTTCGCTCCGCTGCGGGTGTAGGCATGGTGGCCCACGGACAGCGGCTCGATCAGCGCGGCCTGGTCCAGTGGAATGGCATCGGAGATGGGATGCACCCAGCGGCGCTTGACGGCAATGCGCTCGGACAGCCCGCCACCACGTCCGAGAACTCATGCCCCATGGTGATGGATGCGGACTCGCCCGAGATGGGATGCGGGTGGCCGCAGGGCGGGATGAAGATCGGCCCTTCCATGAACTCATGCAGATCCGTGCCGCAGATGCCGCACCAGGCCACTTCGATGCCCACGGTGCCGGGCTCCACCACGGGTTCGGGGATGTCCTCGATGCGGATGTCGCCCCGGTCGTGGAAACGTGCTGCTTTCATGATTGAACTTTCTGTTTTGCAAGGCTGGGTTGGCGGGCGGCACAGCCGCCCCATGGCGACTATTCGGCCTTACCGCAGGTGATGAACTTGCTGCAGGTAACTGCGCAGCCATTCCCGAGGCACTGCTGGAAAGCGAGCTGTTCGGCTACCTGCCCGGCACCTGGACCGGCGGCGCCAGCAAGGGCCGCGAGGGCCTGATCGCCGCGGCGCACGAAGGCACGCTGTTCCTCGACGAGATCGGCGATATGCCACTGGCCCTGCAAGCCAAGCTGCTGCGTGTCCTGTCCGAATCCGAAATCACCCCGCTGGGCGCCCGCGCGCCACGGGCGGTGTCCGTTCGCGTCATCTCGGCCTCACACCGGCCGCTGGCCGAATTGGTGCGGCGCGGCAGCTTCCGCGAAGACCTGCTTTACCGCCTCAATGCCGCCGAGCTGCAACTGCCCGCCCTGCGCCAGCGCAGCGACCTGCAGGCCATTGCCGACCAGATGCTGGCCACGCTGGGCAGCCATCTGCACCTGGGCGACGCGGCCCGCGCGTTGCTGGCCGCGCACGCATGGCCCGGCAACCTGCGCGAGCTGCACAACGCGCTGCGCTACGCCGCAGCCCTGTGCGGGAACGATGGCGACGGCAGCATCGAGCCCGACCACCTGCCCGACGCGCTGCACAATGCCCCGCCCTGCACCGCCGCCCTGGCCAGCAACACCAGCGAGCCCGCCGCACAGGCGCTGGAGCAACTGCTTGCCCAATGCCAGGGCAACGTCTCAGAGGCCGCGCGCCAGCTCGGCGTCAGCCGCTCCACCATCCACCGCCGCATCCAGCAGCTGCAGCTGGGCGTGCGGCATGCCCAATGGCGCGGGCCATAGGGCCGAGCGGCAACCGGCAATCCCGAAGCATCGCTGACACGGTGTTACAGCAGCTGCGGCGTTCACCAGTAGATTGGCGCGTTTCGTCCATTGCAGCCCCAAAAAAGATGAAACCCAAGATCAACTTCATTGAACGCGAGCGCCTGTTCCGGCGGGAACTGAAACGGCGAAAGGTCAGGTTCCTGCCCATGCAGGTATTGCGCCGGCTGTTCGAGAAGGCAGGTGTCTGAGCCCTCCCCCCACGGCTGCAACAACTGGAGCAGGTCCGGCTGCGCATGCAGCCTCGTCAAACCCGCCGCATTCAGCGCTACACTGCCCGGCTCGCTGCCCATGGGCGAAGCAATGAATACGGCCGGGTGACTTGGCATGTATGGGCAGCTTTGGCTTTGGATTGCCCCAGAAAAACGGGAGAGTGGCTTGCCGATATACAGCTTGTCTTGTGCCAATTGCTCCGCTCCACTGGAGATTGGAAGTGATACGGAACGCTTCATCTGCGCGCATTGCGGAAGCGCCCAAATTCTTGAACGTCAAGGCGGAATCATTTCACTGAAAAAGGTGGAAAACTCCCTTCACGCCATCCAACGGGGCACGGATCGCACAGCCGCAGAACTGGCCATTCCAAGGCTGACGCAAGAAAAGCAGCAGATTCTTGCGCTGCGTGCACAAGCGTTGGAAGCCCATCAAAAGAAGCGTGCACACGCCCGCGGCCGAAGGTTGAAGCTGGCCGGCATCAGCTTCCTCGTCCTGCTTCTTGCGGGTCCTACGGCGATAAACCAGATCAAGATGACTGCCCTCAACACTGCGCTCACGTTGGCGTGGATGCTTTCCTTGATCGTCATACCCGTTCTTGTTTTTCTAAAAACAAGGATGCCGCGGAGTACCTCCGCGCAGCAAGTCATCAGTGACTACGACGCGCAATTGGCGTCGATTGAAGCCCACCTGCAGGCCAATCGCGCCATTGTTTCCACCCTGCCATCTTGATGTGATGGCTTGCGAAAACGCTTCGCAGGCCATCTCGATGGGTGCTCACGCCCTCACCAACTGATGCAGCAACTGGCTCAGATCCTCCTGCGAATACGGCTTGGCCAGCCGCGTCATTCCAGGCGGCAGCGCCGGGATGTCTGCAAAGCCGCTGGCCAGGATGAAATTCAAGCCCGGATACCGCTGCGCAATGTGTTCGGCCAGCTCGACGCCGTTCATGCCGGGCATGGCGTAGTCGGAGATGACCACGTCAAAGCGTGCCTGGCGCGCCAGCAGGTCGATGGCCTCCTGCCCGGCGCTCAGGGTCGTGACGCGGTGGCCCAGGTCTTCCAGCAGGGCCGAGGCATTGGCCCTCACCAGCGGGTCGTCATCCACCAGCAGCACATCCAGGGGCCCCACGTCCTGCACGCTTTGCCCGCCCAGATGGCAGGCCGTGCTTTCGTCTTTGGAGACGGGCATCCACATCTCCACCGTGGTGCCGCTGCCCAGGGCGCTGTGCAGCACGAGCTTGCCGCCGGACTGGGCCACCAGCCCGTCCACCATGGCCAGGCCCAGGCCGGTGCCCTTGCCCACGCCCTTGGTGGTGAAGAAGGGCTCGACCACATGCGAGAGTGTCTGTTCGTCCATGCCCTCGCCGGTGTCCACCACGCGCACGCAGACATACGAGCCCGAGGCCAGGCCCGCAAGCTGGCGCGGCAGCGTGGTTTCCACGGCCGCCGTGATCTTGATGACGCCGCCGCCCGGCATGGCATCGCGCGCATTGGCAACCAGGCTGAGGATGCTGCTCTCGAACTGGCTGGGGTCGGTGGCGATGCGCGGCAGGTCTGAGGCCAGGGCCATCTTCAGAAAGATATGCGGGCCAGCCGTCTGCTGCAGCAGGCCTTGCATCCCGGTCAGCAGCACAGCGACGTCCACGGCCTGCGTCTTCAATTCCTGCTGCCGCGCAAAGGCCATCATGCGCTGGGTCAGCGAGGCACCGCGCTGTGCGCCGCGCGTGGCGATCTCCACCAGCGAACGCAGGCGATCGTCGGGCGGCATGCGCTTGCGCAGCAATTCCAGGCTGCTGAGCACGGCCATCAGCAGATTGTTGAAATCATGGGCCACCCCGCCCGTGAAGCGGCCGATAGCCTCCATCTTCAAGGCCTGGCGCAGCTGGGCCTCGGCAGCCTTGCGCTCCGTCACATCACGCGTGACCTTGGCAAAACCGATCAGTTGGCCCTCGTCGTAGATGGCATCGATCACGACCGATGCCCAAAAACGCGAGCCGTCCTTGCGCACGCGCAGGCCTTCGGCCTCCATGCGGCCGGTGCTGACGGCCGTGCGCAGTCCCGCCTGTGGCAGCCCCGCCTGCTGGTCCTCTGGTGTGTAAAAGCGCGAGAAATGGGTATGGAGGACCTCGTCCTCTTCATAGCCCTTGATGCGCTTGGCACCCAGGTTCCAGCTGACGATGCGGCCCTCGGGATCCAGCATGTAGATCGCACAGTCGGTCACGCTCTGCACCAGCAAGGCAAAGCTGCGCTCGGCGCTGGAAAGAGGGCTGGACCGGGAAGGCACGGCCAAAGCCTGCGATGTCCCGGACGGGGGTGCATCCGCCTCGCGCACACTCAGCAGCAGGGCCAGGCTGCCATCGCCGAGCCGTACGCGCGAGCTGCATGAGGCCACGGGCCGCTCGCGTCCCGTGCAGGTCAGCAAGGGCCAGCGTCTGGCCTGCCGTGCGGCGCCGGCGGGCTCGCACTGGCTGTTGAACCAGCCTGCGCGCCCGCTGCTGGCGACGAAGCGGTCCTCGAAAACACTGCCCTCCAGGGCATCGCCGGAATGCTCCAGCAGGCTCAACGCATGGCGGTTGCAGCGCGCCAGTCGCCCATCGAGTCCGACGACGAAGACTGCGTCCGGAAAGGCCTCCAAAGCAGCAAGGCCCGGATCAAGGGGGAGTTGTGCGTCGGAGCCTGCAGGGGCCGGCGCCAGACCAGTCGAGGTCAGCATGTGAACGACTCCGTAGGCAAATGGGTTGAACGAGCCGGAAAAATTGTAAGCACCACGGGTTCATCGCAAGCGGTTGCATCACAGGATCAGGGACGAGCCTCCTGCTCGTGCCCGGCAATTGCGGGCGAAGGCGCAGCCTGGAGGTCCGGCTCGGCATGCAAGGCCTCGCTGAGCTGATCCACCACCAGTGCCCAGGTCGCATCGGCATGCCACTGCTGCGAGAACAGGGCACGTTGCGCGTCGGTCCAGAACGGTGCATCCACCAACAGCGTATCCTTTTCCAGCCGGTGCGAGAGGATGAACTGCTTGATGCCCTCCGGGCTGGAGTCCAGACCCAGCTGGTCGAAAAGATTGGTCATGGTGGGTTCGGCTGTGATCATGGGGGGTCCTTGTTGTGACGGGGTTGGCTCAAGGCTAGAAGCTCGGCAGGCGGCACCATGTCGGACACTGAAGCAAGCTGCCGTCGGCGGCCCTTCTGCGAGTGGGCCGCAGCGCCCGCGCCGTGCAAAGCCCTGCTCCTACACGGTTGCCTCGGCGGTCCGGCGCACCATGCAGCCATCTCATCACAGGACATTTCATTCCATGAAGAAACTGCTGCTTGCCACCGCCATTTCCTTCGCAGCTGCCGCTGCCCTGTCACCCGTCCATGCCCAGGTGGGCAAGGCCGCCTCCGAAGCCGCCGACGCTGCAGACCACAAGGTGAAGGAAAAGCAGGCCGACGCCAAGGCCAAGGACAGCGGGCCGGTCGGCAAGGCCGTGAACAACGTCAAGTCGGACTACCACAACAAGCGCTCCAAGCAGTCGGCAGAGAACGCCAAGGAATCGCTGAAGAAGGCGACCGAGTAGACGGCAACGCCCGGATAGACCAAGGCCCACTCGCGTGGGCCTTTGTCTTTTGGAGAAGCCCGGCCATGCCGGGCGCAGCCTCAGAAGCTGTGCCGCAGCGCCAACATCACACTGCGCGGCGCACCGGGCAGGTTCAGGTCGGGGCTGGTGCCGTGGGCGGACACGATGCAGCAAGCAAGCAACTCAGGGCAGCGGCGCGCGCATTCCCGTCAGGCCCGGCATGACTTCCCGCATGGCCGCAATGAAGGCGCGCAGCCGCGCCGGCTGGTGGCGCGCGGGTGGGTAGACCAGATGCACGGGCAGCGGCGCCGCCTGCCAGTCGGGCGCCAGATGCACCAGGCGCCCGGCCTCCAGATCCTCGCGCACGATCCAGGCCGAGGCCAGGGCCGCGCCCAGTCCGCCCAGGGCGGCGTTGCGCAGCGCATAAAGGCTGTCGGTGCTGAGCCGGGGCTCGAACTGCAGGCGCCAGGATTTGCAGACCCGCTCATCGCCCACGCGGTGCAGCTCCAGCTCGCGCTGGTAGAAGGTGCGCAGCGCAATCCAGGGCAGGCCCTGCAGTTCGCGCGGGTGCTGGGGCACGCTGCCCTGCCCCAGCAAGGCAGGCGCGGCCACGGCAATGCGCGGCACCTCGGCCACGCGCAGCGCAATCACCGAAGGGTCGACCACGGTGCCGACCTGCACGGCGCAGTCGATGCCTTCGGCAATGAAGTTCGGCTGGCGGTCATGCAGCAGCCATTCGACCTTGACGGCCGGATGGCGGTCCAGAAACGCCAGCAGCGGCGCCATGAGCTGGTCTTGGCCAAAGGCGTGGGGCGCGACCACGCGCAGCAGGCCGCGCGGCGTGTCCTGGGCGCCGCGCAGGTCGGACTCCAGCGCGTGCCATGCCTCCAGCAGCTCGCGCGCATGCTCCAGGCAGCGCTGGCCGTCGTCGGTCAGCGCCATGGCGTGGGTGGAGCGCCGCAGCAGGCGCAGGCCCAGCGCGCGCTCCAGCGTCTGCAGGCGCCGGCTGACCGTGGGCTGGGTGGTGGACATCTGCTGCGCAGCGGCCGAAAGACTGCCGCTTTCGACGATGCGCACAAAGGTCTGCAGCAGTTCGATGCGGTCAGCGCCAGAAGGCAGGGGAAGGTCGGCAAGGGTCATACGCCAAGCGTATATCGATTCTGCAGGCGCAGCCACTACCGTGGTGTGCTGCGCCGCACCACACTACGGCCATCGCTTTTCAACTGCGCCTGACAGGCGCCTCAACATGTCTTCTATTCAATCTACGCATATGCAAAGCGCTGCGGGCGCGCAGGCTGCCGGCGTGCCGGCATCGCTGGTGCTGCTGATGGCGACCACGGCGGGCGTGGGCGTGGCCTCGCTCTACTACAGCCAGCCCATGCTGGGGGTGCTCGGCCCCGACCTGGGCGCAGGCGAACGCGCCGTGGGCTTTGTGCCCACGCTGACCCAGCTGGGCTATGCGCTGGGCATTTTGCTGCTGGCACCGCTGGGCGACCGCATGGACCGCCGGCGCATCATCCTGGCCAAGACCGCCGCGCTGATGCTGGCCCTGCTGGCCAGCGGGCTGGCTCCGGGCCTGGCGCCGCTGCTGGCTGCCAGCCTGGCCGTGGGCCTGGCCGCCACCCTGGCGCAGGACGTGGTGCCGGCCGCCGCCACGCTGGCGCCCGAGCACCAGCGCGGCAAGGTGGTAGGCACGGTGATGACGGGGCTGCTGCTGGGCATCTTGCTGTCGCGCGTGGTCAGCGGCCTGCTGGCCGAGCATGGGGGCTGGCGCAGCGTCTACCTGCTGGCCGCCGCTGCCATGGCACTGCTGGGGATGGCCCTGTGGCGCGGGCTGCCCAGTTTCAAACCCACCACGCAACTGGGCTATGGCGCGCTGCTGGGCTCCATGGTGCAGCTGTGGCGCAGCCAGCCTGCGCTGCGCCGCGCGGCACTGGCACAGGGCCTGCTGTCGGTGGCCTTCAGCGCGTTCTGGTCCACGCTGGCCGTGATGCTGCATCAGCAGTTCCACATGGGCAGCGCCGCTGCCGGCGCCCTGGGCCTGGCGGGTGCGGCCGGTGCGCTGGCCGCCCCGCTGGCAGGCCGGCTGGCCGACCGCAGCGGCCCGCAGCGCGTGACCTGCCTGGGTGCGGGCCTGGCCCTGGCATCGTTCGCCGTGCTGGCACTGTCGCCCTGGCTGCCGGCCGGCGCACAGCTGCCGCTGCTGGTGGCCAGCGCCATCGGTTTCGACTTCGGCATCCAGGCCACGCTGGTGGCGCACCAGACCCTGGTGTACGGCCTGGAGCCTGCCGCGCGAAGCCGGCTCAATGCGCTGCTGTTCACGGGCGTGTTCATCGGCATGGCCTCGGGCTCCGCGCTGGGCGCGCTGGCCCTGTCGCAATGGGGCTGGGGCGGCGTGGTAGCCCTGGCCTGCGCGGCATCGGCGGCAGCGCTGGGCGTGCGGCTGGCCGGCCGCCAGCACTGAAGCTGGCAGGCCGGGCCGTTGGCGGGCCTGCCAGCCTATGCCCCGGCCTATGCCCCGGCCTGCAGACGCGCCGCGCGCTGCGCCAGCCGCTGCTGCTGCGAGGCACGCAGGGCTGCGATCTGCGCCAGGATCTGCTGCTGCTTTTCCATCAGGCGCTGCGTGTGCACGCCATGGGCATCTCCCGCCAGGCCCTGGGCGATGCAGGCCAGCGCGCGCCCCGGGTCGCCGCACTGCTGCCAGGTGTAGGCCAGGTTGAGCTGGGTGCGGGCATCGCGCGGGTCTATGCGCTCGGCCTGCAGGTAGGCGTCATGCGCGGCAGCAAACTGCTCCTGGCAGAACAGGCAGTCGCCCAGCACGTTCCACAGCCAGGTGCTGAGCCAGGGGTTGAGCTCCAGCGCGCTGCGCGCCAGCTCGACGCCTGCCGCAAAGTCCCGCAGCTGCAGGCCCACGAACTCCGCCACCTCGCCCAGCAGGCGCCAGTCGCGCGGGCTGCGGGTGATGGCCTGGCGGTAGCTTTCCAGCGCGGCGTCCTGCCGGCCCGACTCCAGGTGCGTGCGGGCCTCATGGGCCGGGGCCTCGAAGAACTGCTGCGCGTCGGCGCTGAAGCGGTTGAGAAAGGCGGCCGCCGTGCGCTCGCATCCCTCGCCGATCAGCAGCCGCGCATGGATGGCCCTTTGCGCATCGCCCGGAGGCGCCAGCACCTGCCAGCCCTCGCGCCCAAACAATTGCGCCAGCAGCGGGAAGTTCAGGCCGATGGCGCTGGTGCGGCCAAAGCGCTGGGAGGCACCCGACTGGGCCGCCGCCTCGGGCGTGCAGGCGCCGTAGTCGTTGATGAGCACCAGGCCCTTGGGCGCCAGCCGCTGCTGCAGCGTCTGCAGCGCGCCGAAGGCGCCGTGGTTGACCAGCAGGCGTGTCGCGTCCTGGCTGACGGACAGGGCGGCATCCACCCAGGGCGACAGTGCCGCGTCGCCGCAGTCGAAAAATCCCGTCTCCTGCTCGAACAGGCCCACCAGGGGCAGCAGGCGCGCGCGCTCGGCCGCATCCGCGTGATCCACCAGGGCGCGGATCTCATGCGGCGACAGCGCGGTGTAGTGGCGCACGAGCTGGGCATCGTCCGTCAGGCGGGTGCGTATGCGCAGCTCCTGCACCGGCCCGCCATTCTGGCGCCGCACGACGGTGGCGGGCAGCACATCCAGCACGTAGTTGCAGAACACGGCATGCAGCGGCGGCAGCGGCACCGTGCTGCCGTCGTGCAGCCGAACGGCCTCGGGGTGCATGGCGTCGCAGCAGCCTGCCACGACCTGGCCGCCAAACTCGGCAAACAGGCCGCGCTCGTGCCACTGCGCAACGGTGCGCGGCGAGCCGTCTGTCACGTAGCAGACCAGCCGCTGGTCGAAATCACGCCCTTCCTGCTGGCACAGGTGCCGGAAGGCCTGCAGGAACATGCGCGCGAACAGGCCGCAGCCCGCGCCCAGCTCCAGCACGGCAATCGTGCCCTGCGGCGCCGTGTCCGCGCAGTGATGGAACAGCAGGGCCGCCGCATCTTCGGAGAGACGGCCGCTGTTGTTGACCACGTAGGGCACCTCGTTCTCGGCAAAGGTCAACAGGCCCGCCTGCGCCCAATGCAGATGGCCCAGCTCCCACTCGATGCTTTCGGTGATGGGCCGAAAGTCCTGCAGCAGTTGCGAGGCGACGCGCACACCGGACAGCACGTCCTGCGGCGCACGGACCGCAGCGGGCGGCCCGGTGGGCGCACCGGCAGAGGCGGAAAGGGACAGGGAAACGGGCATGGGCAAGGGCACGCGCAGCGCGGCCTCGCCCTTCGAATAGTCGGTTCTCAAGATGCTTTCTCCGGGAGATGCACGGCAGTGGCGCCTGCCCGCGCGGCGGGCGGCAGACGTCCGGCCGGGCTCAGGGCACGTGTGCCCACTTGGACCAGTTCAGGTCGGCCTGCTCGAAATCGGCCTTGAGCATGCGGCGCATGGCGGCCACCTCGTCCTGGGTGATCTGCGTTTCCTTCACCTGCTTGCCCGTGGCCAGGGTGCGGGCCTTGGCCAGATCGGCCTTGGTCACGGAGGCCGTTCCGGCCCAGATGGACTTGGCCGAACCCACGGTGACCCAGTGCTTGCCCTGGGACTGCAGGTCGGCCTGGTAGGCGGATTTCCAGCGCATGTTGTTCTGCGAAACGGCATTGAGCAGCTTGGCCAGCGAGCGCTGGTTGCTCACGCCTTCCTGGGCGAAGGCCTGCAGGTGCACGCGCTCGAACTTCAGCGGCAGCAGGCCCTGCTTGGCGGCCAGGCGGTCGCGCTCATCCCACCAGCGCGCGGCATCGGCCGCTTTGGCGGTATGCAGCTGGTTGAGCCAGTCGGCATCGGTGACGATGCTGCCGTCGCCCTTGACCCACTGGAAGCGCTTGAAGCCGATGTCGGCCGCCCGGCCGAAGTTGTGGTTGCTCTCGCCGGGGCCGGCCTTGGTCTGGGTCTCTGCCGCCTGCCGGGCAAAGGTGCGGCGGCGGCCGGTGGGCGTGATCCACAGCGCGATCTTGTGCGTGTCGTACATCTGCTGCACCAGGCTGGCCAGCTTGGCGCGAAAGGTGGGCTCGTACTCCGCATCGTTGGCAATGGCGGCCTTGCTGGTGGCCGCATCCTGGGCCTTGGCCTCGATATACACCGTCTTGGAGTTGTTCGCGGAGCGCATGTTCTGGTGCGATGCGGGCAGCATGGCGCTGAGCTTGGCCACCGTGGCGCCACCGGCTGCCGCCAGGCCCAGTGCCTCCTTCGCGCCACCGGCCTGCGGCTGGCCGGGCGCGGCCTTGGCCGCCGCCAGCTTGTGGTCGTTCTGGAAACGCTCCAGCGCGGCGCGCGTCTGCGCGCCGTAGCTGCCGTCGTAGTCCACGCCCAGATAGGGTGCATTCTTGGCGTCCTTCACCACGCGCAGCATGGCCTGCAGCAGGGCCACGTCATGGACCTGGTTGCTGCCGCCCTCGCCTACGCTGTCCTTGATGTCTGGCATGTGTCTTCCCTCTTTGCGGTTGTCGGTGTCACGCGCTGCTCGGGCTCAGCGGGCGGGATCGGTCTTGCGGTCAGGTTTCCGGCCGGGCGCCTGTTCCGCCTTCGGCAGCAGATGCGCCAAAGGCACCGTGCGCGGCTGCAGCCTGGCCGAGCAGGCACGCAGCCGCAGCGATTCGGCATGCGCCTGTGCCATATCCGCGGCCACCTGCACCAGGGCGTGATGCGGCGCAGCTCCTGCGGGGCGTGTGAGCACCACGGCATAGCCTCCCAGGCAGTCGGCCTGCTGCGCGCGCGCCGCACGCGCGGCGGCCACGCCGGCATAGCGCGCAGCCACCACGGCCTGCACAGCAGCCGGCGGCGCCGATGCCTGTTCGGCAAACGCCTGCCGGCCTGCGTTCCAGCGCAGGCTGCGGGTCTCGATCTGGTCGGGGGCGTCGTCCTGCGGTGAGTCATAGCGCACCAGCAGTACCGGGATCCGGCCCGTGGGCACCAGCACCCAGCTTTGGTAGCTGCCTGGAGGCTCTTCGTACTGCCAGGCCAGATGCGGTCCCTGGGCCGTGGCGACATAGAGCGCATGGCGGCGCTTGGGATGGTCGAAGCCGCCCATCTGCGTGACCAGCAAGGCGCGCGCCCCTCCTTGCACGCCGGGCAGGCGCAAGGTCCGCGCCGCAGCGGTGACCGTGCCTTCTTCCTCGCCGGTCGTCCAGACGCGCGTGCGCTGCGCGGCCTCGGACAAGGGATCTCCCACGCCGTACAGCGGATCGGATGGCGCCAGCTGGGCCTGCCCTCTTGAAGCAGGCCAGGCCAGCGCCGCTGGCTTGCCTTGCTCCATACCGGCACGCACCAGCCTCAGTTCAAAGGGACAGGCCGACGCCGTGCAGGCAGGCAGGGACAACTCATAGGCAGGCGCCCCCTTGGCCGTGCCGGACGGCAGGCTTTCCAGCACCTGCCGCTGCAGCCCGGCAGCGAACGCCGTCGTACCCAGCAGCGCCACAAGCCCGAAGGCCAGTGCGGGCAATACCGGCGTCTGGCGAAATGAAGAATCGGCGCGCATTGAGTGGAAAGCCATGGTGATAGCGAGTTCCTATGATTTGCCAGACGGAAATCCGTTACTGCTGCATTTCATCGGCGCAGGCATTTTCCACAAGCTCCCATTCGATGTCTGTTGCAAAATGCATCCAACGCCGCATGAAGGAAATTCGTCCCCCGCAATGCCTCCCGGACCCCGTGCAAATACCGATTCATTGGCGGTGTTTTTTCAAGAAACATCAACAATATCAATAGCTTGCACCAACACAGATGGGCAATGAAAATACCATCTTGTACACATGAAAAATGTCGCCACAGATGGACGGGCCGCACCGGAGATTCACACCGCATTCCGGCACCTTCCATTTACACGAACTCCATTACATTTTCCACCCTGAAAATCAGTGGATGACACCAGGCGCATGCATTGAACCCATCGCAAATCCGTCCCATGTCACGGTATTGCCTGCCGTCACTACCCGCCTGTCCGCGCCCGGACAGGCAACACCCGGCATTGCCACGGTTGCACTGCAGGCCCTGAGTGGGGCAACCATCGCCGCACGGGCCAGCGCAGCCGGCACCAGTTTCTTACCGTGGACGCCCGAAATCACTGCTACAATCGAGGGCTTCGGAGAGGTGGATGAGCGGTTTAAGTCGCACGCCTGGAAAGCGTGTGTGGGCTAATCCCCACCGCGGGTTCGAATCCCGCCCTCTCCGCCATACACCCAGCAAAACGGGCCCCTACACGGGGCCCGTTTTCGTTTCCGGGCCTGCATTCGGCCCGGGCCCTGCCTCGCGCCGCATCCACCCGACAGGCCGTCAGCGCATCAGGGAAAGTCACAGGCTGCACCTGCCCCTCAAGCCTTGCGCAGACCCCTGCCTGGGCATGCAATACGCAGGTGTCCGACAGGCACAGCCTTGTTTCAGTGATGTACTAGCTGCAACAAAGCACCCAGGCGCGCAGCTTTGTGCAACCGCAGCGCGGCGCGAACAAGCATTCAGGCCCAGCCGCAAGAGGCTTGCAGGGTGAGAGATCCGACGGAGGTTCCAAATGGAAAGCAATGTCACAAAATCCCTTCAAGTCCTCTTAATTTCCGTCAATTTCACTCAATTGACGATAGTTTTCAATCAGAGACGCCAAGCCGATCGAAAAAGCCAAAAACCCGACGTATATTCCACACCGCCTTGCAGCCTGCCCGGCCCGCCCTCGGGCTGAGACGGCCCCCGCTCTCCGGGCGCGGAGCACCAGAACAAAGCAGGAGCGAAGAGCACAAGAAGACGCAAAGGGGTTGGCATGAAAATTCTTTCGTTTTTCGGGACCCGTCCCGAGGCCATCAAGATGGCGCCGCTGGTGACGGCCCTGTCGCAGACGCGCGGCATCGAAAGCGTGGTGTGCGTGACGGGTCAGCATCGCCAGATGCTGGACCAGGTGATGGAGCTGTTCGGCCTGCAGGCCCGGCACGACCTGGCCGTCATGCAACCCAGCCAGACACTCAACGGCCTGTTCTCCCGCGTGGTGGCGGGCGCCGACGGCGTGCTGGAGCAGGAAAAGCCCGACTACGTGCTCGTGCACGGCGACACCAGCACGGCCACGGCCTGTGCGCTGGCAGCATTTCACCGGCGCATTCCCGTGGGCCATGTGGAAGCCGGCCTGCGCACGGGGGATCTGGCCCAGCCCTTTCCCGAGGAAATGAACCGCCGCGTGGTCGATGTGGTCAGCCAGTGGATGTTCGCGCCCACGCCCACGTCGCGTGCCAACCTGCTGCGCGAGAACCTGCAGGGCCGCATCGCCGTGACCGGCAATACCGTCATCGATGCGCTGGCCACGCTGTGCGACCGGCTCGATGCCCGGCCCGAGCTCGCCCGCGACATTGCCGGGCGCCATCCCTGGGTGGACGCGCAGCGCCCGCTGCTGCTGGTCACGGGCCACCGGCGCGAGAACTTCGGCGAAGGCTTCCAGAACATCTGCGCCGCGCTGGCCGAGCTGGCGCGGCGCCATCCGGACCTGCTCATCGTCTACCCGGTGCACTTCAATCCTGCCGTGCGCGAGGTGGTCATGCGTACGCTGGGCGGCATGGACAACATCCGCCTCATCGATCCGCTGGACTATGTGGACTTCGTCTGGTTCATGCAGCGGGCCCGCATCATCCTGACCGATTCCGGCGGCGTGCAGGAGGAAGCACCCTACCTGGGCAAGCCCGTGCTGGTGATGCGCGATGTGACCGAGCGGCCCGAGGCCGTATCGGCCGGCACCGTGCTGCTGGTGGGCACGCAGCGCGCGCGCATCGTGGCCGAGGTGAACCGCCTGCTGACCGATGAAGGTCACCGCGCCTCGTTCGCGCGCCGCATCAATCCCTATGGCGACGGACGGGCCTCGCAGCGCATCGTACGGGCCTTGCTGGGACAGCCCTTCGAGGAGTTTGCCGCCGGACCGGCAGGCATCCTCGCCACCATGGGCAAGGGCCTGGCGCCGGCCTGAAGGCCGCCAGTCCCAACGCAACGGCAGCCGCCCTGCAGCAACTGAACGTGTCACGAATCGCGTCACGAACCGAGCACCGAAGTGAAAAAGAGGCCCCCCATGCAACCGACCATCCACCGCCATTCGTTTTCCCGCACCGGGGCCCGCTGGGCGCTGGGTTCGCTGCTGGGCCTGGGCGCCCTGTTCGCCCAGACGGCGTCCGCCTCGGCGCTGGGTGACGCCATACGGCAGCTGGGCGCCAGCGACGGGCTGCAGCGCAGCGTCACGCTCAAGGAGCTGGGCATTGTCGACCCGGTCGTGCTGGCCGGCACGGCCACCCAGGACTTCTACCTGCCCGTGCCGCGCGGCCTGCCTCTGGGCGATGCCAGCATCGCCTTCGATGGCCGCTACCTGAAGGGAGAGCCGGGGACCTCGACCGTGGTGATCTCGCTCAACGGTACGCCGGCCGTATCCCAGACCGTGCCGGACGGCGAAGGCACGCTGCAGCGCAACCTGCCCGTGGCCCAGCCTGCGCGCGCCAGCGACTTCGTGCGCCTGGGCGTGAACTGGCGCAACCGCAACAACAGCCAGCAGCGCTGCGACGAAAACCACTCCCTCGCCAACTCGCTGACCATCTCGCCGCAGACACGCCTGAGCTACCGCGTGGACCCGCGCGATGTGCGCACCATCGAGGATGTCTGGAACACCCTGCCCGTGCGCACCACCGTGCTGGTGTCAGGCAGGCAGCTGGAGCAGGCCTCGTTCGACAGCGCCTGGCGCATCGGCGCCAGCCTGCAGCGCAACAACAGGCGCATGCAGGTACGGGCCCTTCCTGCCGTGGGCGAGGTGATCGACCTGCGCGGCCTGGAGGTTCCCGCCGCCCTGGCCGGCGTGCCCGCCTTTGCCGCGCTGCGGGGCGCCGAGCCCCAGCACAAGCTGGCCAGTGACGCCGAACTGGGCGCGCTGCTCATGCTGGGGGCCGCCCAGGTCAGCGGCGACATCGTGGTGGCCGACAAGGCACTGCAGCAGCGCCTGACCGCCGCCTTCGCAGCCCTGCAGGCCCAGCTGGCGACCGACCCCGATGCGGGCCAGGCGCTGCAGCAATGGCGTGCCCGCCGCGCGCCGCTGGCCAGCGAGGCGCTGGCCTCGCAGCAACTGCGTGCCTTGCCCATGGGCCGCCAGATGGTGCTGGCCGTGGCCTCCGATGCGGGTGCGCGCGTGGCCGGCCTGCAGGAGGCCGCCCTGCAGCGCCTGCTGGTCAGCGACAACGTGACGGTGGCTGCGGCCCAGCCCCCGCAATGGGACGAGGCCAAGGGCATCCGCCTGTCCAGCCTGGGCGGCAGTCCCGACAGCTTCGACGTGCTGTCGCGCGGCGAGTGGACGATGAACTTCCCGCTGAGCGCCGTCGCCTCGCAGGGCCGGATGCCGGGCGAGATCACGCTGTACGTGGCCGCAGCCCCCGGCGCCTCGGCCACGCGCCCCGTGGCCACGCTGTTCTGGAACGGCATGCTGCTGTCGGCCCGCCAGCTGGACGCCAACGGCCAGCCCGAGCGCCTGCGCGCCCGCGTGCCCGGCTACGCGCTGGGCATCAACAACACCTTGCGCGTGTCGGTGCAGCGCCAGCCCTACTCGGCCGACTGCAACGAGATTCCCCAGCCCTATCCCGCCAGCGTGCTGCCGGCCATCAGCTATGTGACGCCCGGCAAGGCCGAGCCCAACGGCAGCTTCATCGGCCTGCTGCCCCTGCTGGGCGCCAGGTCGCAGCTGCTGGTGCCTGCCAGCTACCTGTCGGCCGCGCCGGCCGCGCTGGAGCGCATGGCCAACCTGGCAGCAGCCAGCGGCCTGTCGGCCTCGCAGGCCGAGCTGGTCGTGGCCCAGGCCGATGCGCCCGCCAAGCCTTCCATGCCCTTCGTGGCCATGGAGGTGCCGGTGGACGGCGCCAAGCCCCTGGTGACGGTCACGGACGGTCAGCAGCTGCGCATTCGCGGCAAGTCGCTGGACTGGCTGGACATCAAGGGGCTGAAACAGCTGTCCTCGGCCGAAGTGGTCACTGCCGGCGGCCAGCAGGGCGTGCTGTGGCGTGCCATCGGCGAGTGGACTGGCGGCCTGGGCGAGCCCTTCCTGCTCAATCGCGGCAACATCGCCGTGATCGGCGGTGACGGCCCTCTGGCCTGGGTCGACAGCAGCAACCCCGATGCCGGCATTCCGTCCGGTCCGCGCGAAGGCGCCTTCCACGAATGGCGCAACTTCCTGTCCTGGAGCGTGCCCGGCATCGCCATTGCGCTGGTCGTGGTGGTGCTGCTGGTGCTGCTGGCCTGGGCGGTGGCGCGCAGCAAGCAGCCCAGGCACTGAGCCGGGCCCGAGCCACGATGACGACGGCATGAGGCGATCACCATGATCTCTTCCCTCTACTGGCCCTACCTGGTGGCCGACTACTACCACGCGCTGGAGATCACCAGCGCCGTGGTGGCCGTCATCATCCTGCTGTCCAGCATCGATGACCTGTTCATCGATGCCTGGTACTGGGTGCGCGAGGCCTGGCGCGCGCTGACCGTCAAGCGCCGCTACCAGCCGCTCAAGGCACAGCAGTTGCAGGAGGTCGAGGAAAAGCCGCTGGCCATCATGGTGCCGGCCTGGCTGGAGTACGACGTGATCGCGCCCATGCTCGAGAGCATGGTGGGCACGCTGGACTACAAGAACTACATGATCTTCGTGGGCACCTACCGCAACGACGAGCGCACCAAGAACGAGGTGGAGCGCATGCGCCGGCGCTACCGCCAGCTGGTCCGCGTGGAGGTGCCGCATGACGGCCCCACCTGCAAGGCCGACTGCCTCAACTGGATCGTGCAGGCCATCTTCCAGCAGAACACGCTGCAGCCCGAGCCCTTTGCCGGCCTGATCCTGCACGACAGCGAAGACGTGCTGCACCCGCTGGAACTCAAGTACTACAACTACCTGCTGCCGCGCATGGACTTCATCCAGCTGCCCGTGACCTCGCTGGAGCGCGAGTGGTACGAACTGGTGGCCGGCACCTACATGGACGAATTCGCCGAATGGCACACCAAGGACCTGGTGGTGCGCGAGAGCATGTCGCACATGGTGCCCTCGGCCGGCGTGGGCACCTGCTTTTCGCGCAAGGCGATGGAGGAACTGGCCGCCGAGACCCATAACCAGCCCTTCAACACCGACACGCTGACCGAGGACTACGACATCGGCGCGCGGCTGGCGCGCCGGGGCATGAAGCAAATCTTCGGCAAATTCCCCGTGGACTACGTGATACGGCGCAAGCCGCTGTTCGGCCTGGGCAAGGAAAAGGTGTCCACCCTCACCATGCCGCTGGGCATACGCGAGTTCTTTCCCAACACCTTCAAGACCGCCTACCGGCAAAAGGCGCGCTGGACGCTGGGCATCGGCCTGCAGGGCTGGAGCCAGGTCGGCTGGGCCGGGCCGCTGTCCACCAAGTACCTGCTGTTCCGCGACCGCAAGGGGCTGGTGACCTCCTTCGTGGCCATCCTGGCCTATCTGCTGCTGCTGAACTTCCTGGTCTTCCTGCTGGCCGACCACATGGGCTGGTGGACGGTCTACTACCCCTCCCTGTTCGCCCCCAATGGCTGGCTGGTGACGCTGATGAGCGTCAACGTCGTCGCCCTGCTGCTGCGCGTGGTGCAACGCGCATGGTTCGTCTCGCGCCTGTACGGCTGGGAGCACGCCTTGCTGTCCGTCCCGCGCATGGTGATCGGCAACTTCATCAATGCCATGGCAGCGGCGCGCGCCTGGAAGCTGTTCATCGTCCACCTGGTCACGGGCAAGCGCCTGGCCTGGGACAAGACCATGCACGACTTCCCCTCCACAGACCAGTTGGTGCACCAGCGCCAGCGCCTGGGCGAGCTGCTGCTGTCCTGGCAGGCCATCGACGAAACCCGGCTGGCCAGCGCGCTGGAGATCCAGCGGCGCGAACGCCGCCCGCTGGGCGCCATCCTCATGGAGCAAGGCTGGCTCGACGAGGCCACGCTGCGCGAGGCCATCAGCTTCCAGCAGGGGGAGCCCACCGATCCCCCGGCACATCCCGGCTTGGCCGCAACAGGCAATCCAAGCACACCAAGGGCCGGCATATGAAGCGTCTCGCACCCCTCGTTCGCCCACTCACCCTGGCCGCCCTGCTGGGCGCCGGCTGGAACGCGCCGCCGGCCTGGCCGCAGGCCGCAGCAGCCGTCAAGGCCGAGGCGCCGCTCAGGGGCCGCGCATGGCAGCTGGCCAACCAGGCCTATGCCCACTACCAGGCCGGCCGCTTTGCGCGGGCCGCCAGCGCCGCCGCATCGGCCATACAGCTGCGTCCCGACCTGTTGCGCCTGCGCATGCTGCTGATCTACTCGCTGCAAAGGCAGGGCAAGAACGAGGAAGCGCTCAAGGCCATCGCCTCGGCCCGCGCCGCCGGGCTGGACGAGGCCACGCTGCAGCAGGCCGAGACGAATGTGCGCGCCGCTGCGGCAGGCGGGGCCGCCGCAGGTGGCGGCGCGGCCACGGCCTCCGAGGCCTACAACAAGGCCTTTCCCATCGCCACCGAGGCCTACGCCGACTACAACGCCAGGAACTACGCAGACAGCGCGCGCAAGGCCGAGCAGGCCTTTCGCCTGGACCCCACGCAAGGCCAATGGGCATTGCTGTGGATTGGTGCGCTGGAAGCCCAGGACCAGCTGGGCGCCGCCATCGAGGCCGCAGATGCCGCCCTGTCCCTGGACCCACCCAACAAAAGCGACCTGGTGGCCAAGCGCCAGACCCTGCGCCGCAGCCAGGCCGTGCTGCCCGCGCAAAAGGCCTACCAGGCGCTGATCGCCAACAACCCGGCGCAGGCCGTGCCCTTTGCACGCGAGGCCGTGGCGCTGGCGCCGGGAACGGCATCGCACCGCTTGCTGCTGATCACCTCGCTCATGCTGGCCGAGCAGCTGCCCGACGCGGAAAAGGCTGCCGACGAGGCACTGGCGCAGGACAACGAGGACACGGCCGCCCTGGGCATGCGCGGCTACATACGCCAGCGCCAGGGCAAGACCACGCTGGCCAACGAGGACTTCGACGACGTGCTCAAGCAGGACTGGCTGGACGAAAAGCAATCGGCCAACCTGCGCCTGATCGCGGCCGACGCAGCCCTGGCTGCGGGCGACGCGGCACGCGCCCGCGCGCTGCTGGCGCCCATGCCGGCGCAGGATGAATCCGTGGCCCGCCGCCTCAAGCAAGCCGATGGACTGCGCCCGGGCCGCGACACGCCCATGGTGGCCGATACGCGCGGTGCCTCGCAGACCCTGGCCATGGCCGACTACCCGCCGCCGCTGCAGGACTGCCGCGACACGCCCTACGGAACGGTCTGCGAGCTGCAGCCCTCCGATGCCCAGGGCGCAGGCGGCCCCAGCGCCCAGGCCTATGCGGCCTACGCGCGCCAGGACTACAAGGCCGCCATCGAACATGCGCAAACGGCCGTGGAGCAGGACCCCGACAACGAGCAGCTGCAAAAGCTGCTGACCACCACGCTGGCCGCAGGCAACCGCGACCAGCAGGGCCAGGCCCTGCTGCGGCTGGACAAGTCCCTATCCCTCACCCCCAACGACGCCCAGCTGCTGATGCAGCGCGGCTACCTGTACTCGCGCCAGGAAGAGCCGGCCAAGGCGCTGCAGGATTTTCGTGCCGCCCGCGCCACGGGCGAGGCGCCTGCGGGCGCCATGCTGGACGAGGGCTATGCCCTGGCCGGCACCGGCGACAGCCGGGGCGCCGTGCGCACCTTCAAGCAAGCCATCGACCTGGACGATGCCGGCACCGCCAAGCTGACGCCGGGCCAGCGCGAGAACGCGCGCAGCGCCGTCTCCGGTTACTCGCGCGAATGGGGCGCCATCGTCTCCCTGGGCTACCGGGGCGCGCGGCCGGCGGGGCGTGCATTCTCGGACGGCATCCTCACCCAGGCCGGCGACGCCGTCTTCGGCACGGCCGAGGCCTACTGGCGCCCGTCCAACTTCCTCAACTCATCGACGCGCATCTTCGATGTCTACGGACGGCTGGGCAGCACCTTGCATGACGGGGGCGGCACCACGCTGGGCCAAAGCGCCATCGACCCCTGCACGGGCCTGCCCATCAATGTGCAGGCAGGCGACAACCGCGGCATCTCGGGCCTGCCCACCACCACGGGCTCGCTGGGCATGCGCTTCACGCCGTCCACCAAGTACGCGCTGACCTTTGGCATAGAGCGCCAGTTCAACATCGGCTCCGCCACGCGCTCGGGCTTCATCACGCCTGAATCGCCCCAGCTGCGCTGCCTGATGAGCGGGCGCGATCCGCTCAACCCCACGGGCCCGGCACTGGGCAATCCCATCTCGGCCAAGTACAGCGCGGGCGCGGGCCAGGGCGGCTGGCTGGCCTATGTCACCCACGGCTTCTACGAAGGCACGGGCCGGCGCACGGACCGCTCCAGCTGGTTCACCATGGAAGGCTACAGCCAGGCCGGCTATGCCAACCAGAGCATGGCCTCGCGCTTCACGCTGACAGACCAGACCAATGGCGCCGTGGTGGGCGACGGCTCGGGGCGCTACAAGCGCGAGCAATGGTTCTTCTCCACCGAGGCCCGCATCGGGCGCAGCTTCCGCGCCGACGGCATCAACCAGGGCCTGGTGATCTTCCCGTTCGGCGTGGTCGCGGCCGACTGGATCAAACAGAGGAACCGCGTGCAAGTGCGTTCCCTGCAGGCCGCCCCTGGCGCCACGCCCACCGCAGCCCAATTGGCCGCCCAGCAGGGACAGACCCTGGCCCTGCAAGGCAACGGCAGCAGCTGGTCGGCCAGCGCCGGCGTGGGCATCAGCCTGCGCCAATGGTTCCGCGAAAGCCACTACAGCACGGCCCAGTCCTATCTGGACTGGTCCATGCAGTACCGCTTCAACATCGGCGGCGGCCAGGCCGACCGCGCCAAGGGCCTGTTCATGACGCTGACGCTGTCCTATTGAAAGCCCCGCCCCGCCGCCACCACCACACAGACAAGAGAAAAGGAGAAAGCTCCCATGGATTCGACCAAGCAAGCACCCCGCCCCGCCCTGCACGGACTGCGCTCGGGCATGGCGCGCGCCGCACGCGGGCTGGCCGGCTGCGCCCTGGTGCTGGGCGCGCTGGCAGCGCAGGGTACGGCTCAGGCCCAGGCACAGGACAGCTCCTCCATCGTTCTCAGGGGCAAGGACGGGTGGCTGTTTCCGGGCTGGGGCAGCCTGACCCAGGTGGACCGCGCCGGCATCACGGAATCCACGCGGCTGATCACCGAGGCGCGCAACCTGCTGGCCGCGCGCGGCGTGAAGCTGCAGGTGCTGCTGCTGCCCGACAAGGTGCGCTTCTACGCTGACAAAATGCCCGATGGCAAGGCCATGAGCGCCGATGTCCAGGGCCGCTACAAGCAGGTGCTGCAGGCGCTGCAGGGCGCAGGCATTCCCAGCTTCGACGACGAGGCCGTGCTGCGCACCGTGCGCGACAGCGGCAAGGACGTGTTCTACCGCACCGACCAGCACTGGACCCAGGCGGCAGCCGACGCCACGGCCGAGGCCACCGCCCGCATGGTCCAGGGCGAGGTGCCCCAGCTGGCCGGCAGCGCCGGCAGCGGCCTGGCCCTGGGCGACACCGTCACCGAGCGCCGCTATGGCGACCTGGCCGAGCTGTTTCTGACCGCCGAGGAGCGCAAGCAGATCGGCCGCGAGGTCTATACCGTGCGCCGCCAGGCTCCGGCCAAGGGCCTGCTCGACGATGAGCCCGCCCCCGTCCATGTCACCGGCCACAGCATGGTCCAGCCCTACTTCGGCTTTCCGCAAAAGCTCTCCAACCTGCTGGACCGCCCGGTCTCGCTGAACTGGAAACCCGGCAACGTGGGCCAGTGGACCATGCTGCTGGAATATCTGGAGTCACCTGCCTTCAAGGCCCACAAGCCCCAGGTGCTGGTGTGGCAGATGTTCGAGCCCACCTACAGCTACGGCCCCAACGCGGCCGGCCAGTGGGACAACGCCTCCCTCATGCCCAGCGCCACCTGGCTGGAGCGGCTGCGCGCCGCACTCAAGGGCTGACCCGTGGACCAAGCCGCGCAAGACCTGCAAACCGACAAGGGCCACCGGCGCAATGCCTGGATCTGGGGCGCCCTGCTGCTGTCGGGCCTGGCCTGGGGTGGCTGGTCGCTGGCCCGCCACGGCCCCAAGGCCGGCGAGCTGCAGCTGTCGGCCTGGCTCGATGGCCGCGCGGGCACGGCGCTGAACAAGGGCCTGCGCCTGCCCGCCCAGTCTTCGCTGGAGACGGGCCAGGCCGCGCTGCGCTATCGCCTGCTGGGCGATACGGGCGCGCAGGTGGCCCTGGGCTGCCCGCAGTGGATGTTCTACCGCGACGGCCTGCGGCCCCAGCCCGGGGTAGGCGCCGCGCCCTTCGAGGCGCGCCAACGCCTGCTGCGCCACTGGACACGGCAGTTGCAGGACAAGGGCATTGCCACCCTGGTGGTGGCCGTGCCCGACAAGTCGCGCATCGAGGCCGACCACCTGTGCGGCCTGCCCGTGGCACCCGTGATGCTCCAGCGCCTGGACCTGTGGCAGCAGCGCCTGCAGGCCGACGGCATTGCCTTTGCCGACCTGCGCCCCGCCCTGCAGGCCCAGGAGCAGACGCAGCCCGTGTTCTTTCGCACCGACGTGCACATGAACGCCGAGGGCGCACGCGCCGCCGCCCTGGCCGTGGCCCGGGCCGCGCTGCCGCTGCTGGGCGGGCAGCGCGGCAGCCAAGCCTTCGAGGAGTCTGCACCCGGGCCGCTGCAGCCCTTGCCCGGCGACCTGCTGGCCCTGGCCGGCCTGGCCGACGCACCGGCAGGCTGGCGCCCGCAGCGCGACGAAATACGCCCCCAGGCCATCACCCCCGTGCGCGGCGGCGGCCTGCTGGACGAGACGCCGCCCGTGCAGGTGCTGCTGGCCGGCAGCTCCAACGGCCTGCGCAGCAATTTCGCGCCACAGCTGGGCCGCGCGCTGGGCCATGAAGTCTGGAACCTCAGCATGGATGGCGGCCAGTTCAGCGGCGCCATGGTGTCCGCCCTCAAGCGCCGCGCCTCCTGGCCGGCCAGCCTGCGGCTGGTGATCTGGGAGTTCTCGGAAAACACCTTGTCCCTGCCCCTGACGGACGATGAAAAAGCGGCGCTCAAGGAGCTGGACGCCGCCTCCCCGCCTGCGTGAAACCGCCCGCTACATGCTGTTCAACTCCTATCTTTTCCTGCTGCTGTTCCTGCCCATCGCGCTGGCGGGCCACTACCTGGCCGGCACCATCAGCCTGCGGCTGGCCGCGTTCTGGCTGTGCCTGACGTCCTTCGTCTTCTATGGCTGGTGGAACCCGCAGTTCGTCGCCCTGCTGGCCCTGTCCATTGCCTTCAACTACGTGGTGAGCCGGCTGATCCTGCGCTTTGCCGGCCATGCGCGGCTGCAGGGGCTGGTGACTGCGCTGGGCGTGGGCGCGGACCTGGCGGCACTGTTCCACTACAAGTACTTCGCCACGCTGTTCAACTTCCTGGGCGAATGGGGGCTGACGCAGGGCGGCATGCACGAGCTGATCCTGCCCCTGGGCATCTCGTTCTTCACCTTTACCCAGATCGGCTACCTGCTGGACTGCCGCTCGGGCATCGTCAAGGAACGCAGCCTGCTCAGCTACGTGCTGTTCGTCACCTTCTTCCCGCACCTGATTGCCGGGCCCATCCTGCACCACAAGGAAATGATGCCGCAGTTCGCGCAGCCGGATAACTACCGGTTCCGCGCGGACAACCTGTCCATCGGGGGCACGCTGTTCGTGATCGGCCTGGCCAAGAAGGTGCTGCTGGCCGACGAGATCGCACCCTATGCGGACGCCGGCTTCGCCGCGCCCGGCGAGCTGCAGTTCTGGGCCGCCTGGGGCGCCAGCCTCAGCTACGCGCTGCAGCTGTACTTCGACTTCTCGGGTTATTCGGACATGGCCCTGGGCCTGGCGCGCATGTTCGGCATCCGTTTCCCGCTGAACTTCAACTCGCCCTACAAGGCCGGCAGCATCATCGACTTCTGGGCGCGCTGGCACATGACGCTGACGCGTTACCTCACGGCCTACCTGTACTACCCCGTGGCCATGGCCATCTCGCGCGCACGCGAAAAGCGCGGGCTGTCCGTGGGATCGAGCGCCGCGCGCACGCCGGGCGGCTTTGCGGCCACCATCGTCGTGCCCACGCTGTTCACCATGGGGCTGGCGGGCATCTGGCACGGCGCCGGCCTGCAGTACGTGATCTTCGGCCTGCTGCATGCCTTCTACCTGTCAGTCAACCATGCCTGGCGCATCTTCGTGGTCAGCCGCAAGCCGGCCGCCGCCCGCAAATCGGGCTGGGGCGTGCAGGCGCTGTGCGTTGTCATCACCTTCATCGCCGTGCTCATCGCCCAGACCTTCTTCCGCGCCCACGGCGTGGGCGACGCCATGCTGCTGCTCAAGGGCATGGCCGGCCTGCGCGGCGTGGAGGCGCTGGAGTCGCTGTCCCACGTCCAGGGCCTGGCACTGGGCGATGCCATCCGCCTGGCCATAGGCCACCATATGCAGCTGGCCCTGGTGCTGCTGCTGCTGGCCATTGCCTGGTTCACGCCCAATGCCCACCAGATCCTGGGCCGCTTCTCGCCCGCCATGTTCAAGGTGCAGGAGGCGCCCCAGGCCTGGATGCGCTGGCGCCCCAGCGCGGGCTGGACGGCCGTGACCCTGGTCCTGCTCTTCCTGTGCCTGGTCAACCTGCACAAGGAAACCCGCTTCCTGTATTTCCAGTTCTGAAACGCCTGTTGGAGAAAAAAGCATGTCCCACAATGACATCGAAACCAAGATTGCCCAGATCATCGGAGCCATCATCCTGACCTCGGTCGAGCCCGATACGCTGCTGCTCGAATCGGGCCTGGTGGACTCGCTGTCCGCCGTGGACGTGGCCCTGGCCATCGAGAAGGAATTCGGCGTCAAGATACCGCCATCGGAGATCGACCTGCACCTGGAGTCCGTGCAAACGCTGGCGCAGTACGTGGCCGAGCAGCGCAAGGCGTGATGAGACGCCGGCACTGTCGGCCCGGCCTGCGCAGCCATCCCCATCCATCCACCGCCGCAAGGAGCCCGCATGCGATTCAGTTTTGACCGCTTCGACTTCATCGAGCCCGACGCCGGCACGCAGCGGCCGGCCGTCATCGATGCCGCCGGCACGCTGGGCTGGCAGCAACTGGCCCAGGCCGTGGAGCAATGGGAGCAGCAGGCGCTGGCACGCGGCGCTCGCCGCGACGAGCCGCTGCTGATCACGGGGCACAAGGAGACGGCCTTTCTCGTGGCCATCCTCGGCTGCCTGCGCCTGGGCGTGCCCTTCGTGCCGGTGGACGTGATCAACCCGGCCGAGCGCATGGCGCGCATCGCCACGCTGGTGCAGGCCGGCCTGCGCTACGACGCGCAGGCCCGCAGCTTTGTGGACACCGGCATCGCCGCGCAGCCGCTGCAGGAAAAATCGCTGGCCTACATCATGTTCACCTCGGGCAGCACGGGCGATCCCAAGGGCGTGCAGATCGGGCGCGAGAGCATGGGCCTGTTCGCCGGCTGGATACGCGACTGCCTGGCCCTGGGCGAGGCGCCGGTGTTCATGGACCAGATGCTGTTCAGCTTCGACTTTTCGCTGTTCAACTGGATGGGCGCCCTGGTCACGGGCGGTGCCTGCGTGCTGTGCGCGCGCGAGACCATTGCCGACCGCCAGGCATTTGCCGCCTACCTGGCGCGCACCCATGTGAACGTCTGGGCATCCACGCCCTCCTTCGTGCGCCAGCAGCTGCTGGATGCTGACTTCGACCAGCAGCACCTGCCCGACCTGCGCGTCTTCGTCTTCGGCGCCGAATCGCTCACGCCCACCGTGGCCGAGGCGCTGTGGAGCCGCTTTCCCCAGGCGCGCATCATCAACTCCTACGGTCCCACCGAGGCCACCTGCTCCACCTCCTGGGTGGAGATCGACCCCGCGCTGCGCCAGCGCGCGCCGCTGCCATTTCCCATCGGCCGGGCCAAGCCCTATGCCGACGTCTTCCTGGACGAAGGCGAGATCTGCGTAGCCGGCGACCATGTGATGCGCGGCTACCTCAACCGCCCCGACCTGCACGCCACACGCATGTTCATGCGCAACGGCAAGCGCGGCTACCGCACGGGCGACCTGGGCGAGATCGACGGCGAGGGCCTGGTCACCTTCCACGGCCGGCGCGACGACCAGATCAAGATGCACGGCTACCGCATCGAGCTGGCCGAGGTCGATGCCGTGCTGGCCACCCTGCCCGGCGTGCGCGCAGGCGCGGCGGTGGCGCTCAAGCGGCCCGATGGCTTCATCGTGCGCATGATCGGCTTCGTGGACCTGGACCGCAGCGGCCCGCCCGGCATGCACCCCCTGCCCGAAGACCTGGCCGGATGGCGCGAACTGCTGGCCCAGCGCGTGCCGCCCTACATGATTCCGTCGGAACTGCTGGCCTGCCATGGCTTTCCGCTGACCCAGACCGACAAGGCCGACCGCAAGCAACTGGAGCGCATGTACCTCGACTCGCGCATGCGCCCCGCCCAATGAAACAAGGATCTGCAGGCATGACTTCCGTTTTTTCCGCTGTGAGGCGCCAAGCACTGTTCACCCTGGCCGGGCTGGCGGCCCTGTCCTGCCTGCCTGCAGCGCATGCCGAAGGCACGCTGGCCCAGCTGTACGCCGCGCGCCCCCCCGCAGGCTCGTCCTTCGTGCGCGTGGTCCACCCCGACGCGGGCAGCCTGCGCGTGAAGATCGCCGACGGCCCCGAGCAGACGCTGTCCGGCAGCAAGCCGGCCAGCAGCTACGCCATCGTCAAGGGCGACACGCCCTTTGCCATCCAGCTGGACGGCAAGAGCGCCGGCAGCATGAAGGTGGCGCCGGGCAGCTTCACCACCCTGGTGCCGCAGCGCCAGGGCAAGAACGCGGCCACGCGCTTCACGGCCATCGACGACTCCGGCGGCAGCCAGGACGCGCTCAAGGCCGAGCTGCGTTTCTACAACCTCACCACGGACTGCCCCCAGGGCAGCCTGCAGGTCGCGCCCGCGGGCACGCCCCTGTTCACGGGCGTGGCGCCGGCTGCATCGGCCAGCCGCTCCATCAACCCGGTCAGCGCCCAGCTCAGTGCCAGCTGCGCCAAGGCCGTCAGCGCGCCGCTGGCACTGCCCCAGCTGCAGCCCGGCGACCACTACAGCCTGTTCATGACGGGTACGGCCGCCTCCCCCGTGCTGCGCGGCCAGGCCAGCGCCACCGACACCTATCGCCCCTGACCCTGCCCAAGGAGACCGACACAGACATGCGCACCCGCTCCGTATTGCGTGAAGACCACCTGCTGTTCAAGGAACAGGTGGACCGATTCGTGGCCACCGAGATCCTGCCCCACATCAATGACTGGGAGGCAGAGGGCATCACGCCGCGCGCCCTGTGGCGCAAGGCTGGCGACAGCGGCCTGCTCAATTGCGACCTGCCCCCGCCGTACGGCCAGGGCGGGGACTTCGGCCACGCGGCCGTGGTCATCGAGGCGCTGGCGCGTGCCAACTGCCTGGGCATCGGCTTTTCCATCCACTCCGACATGGTGGCGCCCTATCTCTGGAACTTCGGCACGCAGGTGCAGAAGGACCGCTGGCTGCCGCGCATGGCCACGGGCGAGCTGATCGGCGCCATCGCGCTGACCGAGCCCGGCGCGGGCAGCGACCTCAAGGCCGTGCGCACGCGCGCCCGCCGCAAGAGCGAGAGTGAAGGCGGCGGCTACGTGCTCAACGGCCAGAAGACCTTCATCACCAACGGCGTCAACGCCGGCCTGATGGTGGTGCTGGCCAGCACCGAGCCCGACCTGGGCGCGCGCGGCCTGTCGCTGTTCGTGGTGGAAGAAGGCATGAAGGGCCTGGGCAAGGGCCCGGCGCTGCGCAAGATAGGCCAGCACAGCCAGGACACCTGCGAGCTGTTCTTCGACGAGCTGCACCTGCCGGCCGACCACCTGCTGGGGCGCGAGAACGCAGCCTTCGAGCATGTGACCCAGGAGCTGGCGCAGGAGCGGCTGGCGATCGCGCTGCGTGCGGCGGCCTCCACCGAAGGCATGCTGGACGAGGCTGCCGAGTTCGTGCGCAACCGCAAGGTCTTCGGGCGCCGCGTGCTCGACTACCAGAACACCCGCTTCAAGTTCGCCGACGCCCTGGCCAGGACCACCATGCTGCGCGTCTTCCTGGACGACTGCCTGGCCCAGCACATGGAAGGCTCGCTGGACTCCGTCACCGCCGCCATGGCCAAGCTCAACGCCACCGAGCTGCAGGGCCAGGTGCTGGACGAGCTGCTGCAGCTGCACGGCGGCTACGGCTACATGGCCGAATACGGCATCGGCCGTGCCTGGGCCGATGCAAGGGCACTGCGCATCTTCGGCGGAAGCAGCGAGATCCTGCGAGAGATCATCGCCAAGCGCTTCTGACCCGGCCGCCTGCCGCTCAGCGCGCGGCGGATTTCCACCCGCGCAGCAGTTGCCGGGCTTCGGGCGTGTCGTTCAGCACCCAGGGATCGATGGCGAAGGCAACGACGCGCTGGGCGCCGTAGTCGCGGGCCACGTCCCATTGGCGACGCACGCGCTCGAAGCTGGCCGTGCGCGCCTGGAAGTCCGAGCCATCGGGCCGCGCGGGCGGCAGTTGCTCGAACAGCTCCACGATGAGATCGAACGGCGCCCTGCGCTCGAGCAGCATCTGCTGCAGCGGCGCCAGCGCCTCGTAATTGCCCAGGCCCGCCACGCCCACGCCGTCCTGCACCATGGGGCGCAGGGACACGCGGTCCAGCAGGATGCTCCACAGCGTGGGCAGGCTGCCCAGGGTCTGCAGCTGGCTGAAATAGGTGGAGATGCCGGGCACCTGGCCGGATGTGGCCGCTGCCGCCTGGGCCAGCGGTTGCAGCGCGCTCACCAGCAGCTCGATGCGCTCGGGCGCGGCCCAGTGGTACTGCTCAAGCTCGTAGGGGAGGTACCAGCCGCGAAAGGCCGCATGGCGCGGCCAGGTGCTGGCGTACATGTGGCTGGCGCCCAGCTCGGCGATATGCGCCAGGTAGGGCGCAGGGCCTGCGGCGTTGTCAAGGCTGATCTGCTTCCACCAGCGCTCGTCATAGGGCAGGCCCAGGTGCACGCCCATGCCCAGTTCGGTGCAGATGTCCAGCAGGTCGGCGATCTGCGCGTCGGCCAGCATCCAGCTGTCCGCCTCGGTATCGCCCAGCAGGCCGCTCCATTGCACGAACAGCTCGCGGCAGCCCAGCGCCTGGGTGGCGGCCAGGCGCTGGCGCCATTGGTCGCGCGGCATCTCCAGATGGCTGCGCCACGGCTGCAGGAAACTGCCCGACACGGGCGCCGAGGCCGCGCAACCGACCAGCGAGGCACAGGCGGCGGCCACGCCGGCGCCGAGGAATTCGCGTCTGGACAAATGCATGTTGGGGACGGCCGCAAGGCTGCGTGAAGGCAAGCGCCAAGAATACAGCCAAGCGGCACCGCCCCGCCCCAAGGGGGCCGGCCCAGCGGGCGTTGACCCGGCCGGGCTGAGGGTTGATGCGCGGCAAAGGCGGCTTCAGAACGAGTGCACGACGCCCGCGTAAAGCCCCTGCTGGCCGGAGCCGGGCAGCGGCTTGCCGCTGTTGGCCTCCACCGAGAACGAGGCTGTGCCCCCGTTGGAGAGGGTGCCCACCGTGCCATACAGCATGGTGTGCCGGGAAAGATGGTAGTTGGCACCCAGGCTCAGCAGGCTGGCGCCGCCGCCACTGCGGTTGGCGCGGTAGGCGCCGCCCACCAGCACCAGCGCCGGCGTGGCCTGGTAGTTGGCGCCCATCCAGTAGGTCTGCTGCCTGCGGGCGCCTGCCGGGTTGTCGGCGTCGGCCACCGTCAGGAGGCCTGACCGGATCTGGCTGTAGCCCGTGAACAGCTTGAGGCCGCCCACGCGGTAGGTTGCGCCCACCGTGTACAGGCGCGATGCCGTGTAGAGCGAACTGAACGCGCCGTTGCCGTCACGGATTTCTTCGTAGAAGGCCTTGAGCACCAGCGGCCCCTGCTCATAGCCCACGCTGGCGGCGGCCTGGCGCCCGGCCCGGGAACGGCCCGCCTCCCCGTTCAGCCCCAGCTGGGTGCGAAACGAGAGCCCGCCCCAGGCCGGCGACTGGTAGCTGATGGCATTGGGGCGCGACCCCCAGGTCCGGTTGCCCTGCAGCGTGCCCGCGCCCATGGCCTGCAGGCCCATGGGGTCCAGCGCCCAGACCTCGCCGTCCGGAATGCCCATGGCCCGGCCCAGCAGCAGCGTGCCGTACGTCTGGCTTCGCAGGCCGACCACCGCATAGCGGCTGAAGAAGCTGTCGCCCACCGTGCCGTCGTCGGCCGAGAACTGGCTTTCGAGATGGAAGACGGCGCTCAGGCCGCCACCCAGGTCCTCGGCCCCGCGCAGCCCCCACCAGGTCGCGCCCCATTGCCCGGCGTGCCGGAGTTGATCGGAAGACCGGCCCGGCCCCTCGGCAATGCGGCTCATATAGTCGACACCGCTGACGATGCGCCCATACAGCGTGACGCTGCCTTGCGCCGCGGCCAGACTGGCTGCGCCGGCCAGCGCCGCAGCGCACAGGCAAGGTACGGTGGCCCGGGCCGCAGGGCCCCGCAGGGCGTGGTGGATTGCAGATGTCATGACGTTGTCCTCCCTTGGTTTTCATGCCTCGATGCCGGATGGCCTCAGGCGCCCAGCCGGTCCACGAGCGCGCGCAGCGTCTCGTAGCCCTTTTTCGCGTATGCGTAGCCGGGCGCGATGGCGGGGTCCTGCTCGGCCTCGACCACGAGCCAGCCCTGGTAGCCGGCATCCCTGAGCGTGCGCAGCACCGCCTCGAAGTCGAGCGCGCCGTCACCCGGCACCGTGAAGATGCCGTTGACCACGCCCTGCAGAAAGCTCCAGTCGCCCTGGCGCGCCTGGGCAATCACCTGGGGACGCACATCCTTGCAATGCACATGCGCCACGCGCGCCACATGTTTTTTCAGCAGCGCCGCCGGATCGGCCGCGCCGCCGTAGTAGGCATGGCCGGTATCGAACAGCAGAAAGACCTTGCGCGGATCGGTCAGCGCCATCAGGCGGTCCACATCCTGCGGGGATTCCACCTGGGCGCCCATGTGGTGGTGATAGGCCAGCCGGATGCCGTAACACTCCAGCAGGTGCGCGCCAAAGGCATCCAGCCGCCACGCATAGCGCTGCCAGGCCGCATCGTCGGCAAAGCGCGGGCGCCGGGACACAGGCGTGCCGATCTGCCCCTGGACCGTGCCCGCGCATTCGCCATAGACCACCACGTCGACGCCGTTGTGGCGCAGCCTGTCCATGTGGGGCTTGCAGCGCTCGGCCTCGGCGGCAAGGGCCTGGTCGTCGCTGCCCGCATCGGCCTGCGCCAGAAAGCCCGAGTACCAGCCGGAGACGCAGGCCAGCCCGTACGCGTCGAGCCTGGCCTTGAGCGTGGGGCCGGTTTTCGGAAACTTGTTGCCCAGCTCGAAACCCGCGTAGCCGATCTCGGCGCCTTCCTTCAGTGCCGTGTCCAGCGGCGTATCGCCCCCCAGCGAAGGGAGGTCGTCGTTCATCCAGGACAGGGGATTGATACCGATGCGAACCTTCCAGTTCATGCGAGTCCTCCTTGGGGCAGATAGGCGCCTAGACAGTTAGGCAGATGGGCAGATGGGCAGAAATCGGGCGGGGCGACGGTGGCGCGGCGTCAGCGCCGCTGGCCTGCCTTGTGGTGCAGGTACTCGCGCCGCGCGCCCTGGACCTCGGGGCGGTCCGAGACCTCGGGCACGGCAACCTCCCACCAGGCGCCGCCGTCGGCCGTGGTGCGGTGGTGGGTGGTATCTATCACCAGCACCTGGCTGCGGCGGGACGCCCGCGCACGCAGCATTTCGCGGCGCAGTTCCTGCACACCGCCCACGTGGACGGCCTCGGCCCCCATGGCAGCGGCGTGGCGGGCGAAATCTATGGACGAGCGCTCGCCGCCCTCGGGCACGCAGTCGTCGAGCATGTTGTTGAAGCTGGCGCCGCCGCAGCGGATCTGCAGCCGCTCTATGCAGCCGTAGCCACGGTTGTCCAGCACCACGACGATGATCTTTCGGCCCAGCAGCACCGAGGTGGCCAGCTCGGCGTTGAGCATCATGTAGGAGCCATCACCCACGAGCACGATGACCTCGCGCTCGGGCCGCGCCAGCTTCACGCCCAGGCCGCCCGCGATCTCGTAGCCCATGCAGGAATAGGCATAGTCCACGTGGTAGTTGCCCGGCAGGCCGCTGCGCCACAGCTTGTGCAGCTCGGCCGGCAGCGTGCCGGCCGCGCAGACCACGACGTCATTGCGGGCGCTGTCCAGCCCTGCGTCGGCGGCAGACTCGCGCAAGGCCCCGATCACCTCGGCGTCACAGGGCAGCTCGCCCTGGGGCGCGTGCAATGTCAGCTCCGCCACGCGCTGTGCCCAGGCTGAAGCCCGGGCGCGCAGCTCTTCGGTCCACCGTGGATCGGCCCGCCAGCCGGCCAATCCTGCACCCAGCTGGGCCAGGCCAGTACGGGCATCGGCCACCAGCTGGCGGCCACGCTTTCTGGCGGCATCGAAGGGCTGCACGTTCAGGCCCAGCACCGTGGCCTGGCTGTACAGCGCCTGCGAGCCGCTGGTGAAATCCTGCTGCCGCGTGCCGATGGCCAGCAGCACATCGCAGTGCCGGGCCGCGTGGTTGGCAGCCGGCGAGCCGGTCACGCCGATGGCGCCCAGGTTGAGGGCATGGTCCCAGGCCAGGCTGCCCTTGCCGGCCTGCGACTCGGCCACCGGCACGCCATGCGTTTCGGCAAACACGCGCAAGGCCTCCCAGGCCTGGCTGTACAGCACGCCGCCGCCCGCCACGATCAGCGGCCTTTTGGCGCAGGCCAGCAAGGCCACGGCCTGCTCCAGCTCGGCGGCATCGGCCGGCGGGCGACGCTGGAGGATCAGCGGCGGGTGGAAGAAATCCATGGGCCAGTCGAAGGCCTGGGTCTGCACATCCTGCGGCAGCGCAAGGCAGGCGGGGCCGCACTGCGCCGGGTCGGTCATGACCTGGATGGCGCGCGGCAAGGCCGCCAGCAATTGCCCGGGCTGCATGATGCGGTCGAAGTAGCGCGTGACCGGGCGCAGGCAGTCGTTGGCGCTCAGATCACCCTGCTCGAAGCTCTCCACCTGCTGCAGGACGGGATCGGGCAGGCGCGAGGCAAAGATGTCCCCGGGCAGCAGCAGCAGCGGCAGGCGCGCCACATGCGCCAGCGCGGCGGAGGTCACCAGGTTGGTGGCGCCGGGGCCGATGCTGGAGGTCACGGCCATCATGCGCTGGCGGAAATGGGTCTTGGCAAAGGCCACGGCCGCATGGGCCATGCCCTGTTCGCTGTGGGCGCGAAAGGTGGGCAGCCTGTGCCTTTCGGCATGCAGGGCCTCGCCCAGCCCGGCCACGTTGCCATGCCCAAAGATGGCGAACACGCCGCCGCAATAGGGCTGGATGGAGGTGCTGCCGTCCGGCTGCACGACCTCGGCCCGCAAGGCCGCCAGGTAGCGGACCAGCGCCTGGCTGACGGTCAATCTCACAGTGCTTGTCATGGCTTGCCTTGTCTCCGATGTCCGCCGTTCAGAACATGGCCGAAAGATTAAAACTATTGGAAATTATTTTCCTTAGGTGTAATCACTTAGAAATTAATTTCCAAAATTTCACGACGCGGAACTACAGTTCCCCTCACGGTCCGGTGCAATCCGGTGTGTGGCGAGTCCATGCGGGGCCTGCATGCGCCCGCTGCCGCTCAGGAACAAGGAGACGAGGGATGAGTAAAAGACACCTGCTGGCTGCCATTGCCGCAGCCCTTCTGGCCGCCCTGCCGTTGCATGGCCAGGCTCAGGCACAGCCACGGGCAGCGCAGGCCCAGGCCCCGGTGCAGCCCCTCAGGATCGGCGTGGCGATGGCGCTGTTTGACGACACGGGCCTGACCATCCTGCGCAACGGCATCGTCGATGCAGCGAAAAAGCACGGAGCCGGCGTGCAGATCGAGGACGCCGGCAACGACGTGGGCAAGCAGCTGAGCCAGATCCAGAACATGATTGCCCAGCGGGCCGACGCCATCATCGTCAACCCGGTCGATACCGACGCCACGCCCAAGATCACCCGCATGGTGAGCGCCGCCCGGATTCCGCTGGTCTACGTGAACCGCCAGCCCGTGGATTTCGACAAGCTGCCCGCAGGCACTGCCGTGGTCGCGTCCGATGAAAAGCTGTCGGGCACGCTGCAGGCCCGCCAGGTCTGCAAGCTGCTGGGCGGCCGGGGCGACCTGCTGGTGCTGATGGGCGAACTGTCCAACGACTCGGCGCGCGTGCGCACCCGCGACATCGAGGAAGTGCTGGCGACCCGCGAGTGCGCAGGCATGAAGATCCTGGACAAGCGCGAAGGCAAATGGAGCCGCACGCAGGGCCAGGACATCACCATGAACTGGCTGAGTTCGGGCATGAAGTTCGACGCCATCCTCGCCAACAACGACGAGATGGCGATAGGCGCCATCAACGCGTTGAAGTCGGCCAGGAAATGGACGCCCGACATGATCGTGGCCGGCATAGACGCCACGCCGGACGGGCTGGCGTCCATGAAGAACGGCGACCTCAAGGTCTCCGTCTTCCAGAACCTGGCGGGCCAGGGCGCCAATGCCGTCGATGCCGCCCTGCGCCTGGCCGGCAAGCAGGCCGTGGAGCGCTTCGTGAACGTGCCCTTCGAACTGGTCACGCCCGAGAACATGGACCAGTACGCCAGGCCTTGAGCCGGCCTCGCCTGGTCCGCGTCGCCCCGTCACCCCCGCCACCTCTTCACAACCTGTCCTCCAAGGAGTGCCCATGCCCACCGTCTCGCCGGGCAGGCCGCAGGCCGCCCCCTGGCCTGCAGCTTCCCCATCCCCTGCTGGCGACTGGCTTCTGGAAGTGCGTGGCGTGGGCAAGTCGTTTCCCGGCGTCGTGGCACTGGCCGATGTGCAGCTGCGCGTGCGCAGCGCCAGCGTGCATGCGCTGATGGGCGAGAACGGCGCCGGCAAATCCACGCTGATGAAGATCATTGCCGGCATGCATGCGCCCGACCAGGGCGAGATCCGCCTCAGGGGCAGGCCCGTCACGCTGCACGGCCCGCTGGATGCGCTGCAGCAGGGCATTGCCATGATCCACCAGGAGCTGAACCTCATGCCCGGCATGAGCGTGGCCGAGAACATCTGGATTGGCCGCGAGCCGCTCAACCGCCTCGGCCTGGTCGACCACCGCCAGCTGCGCCAGCGCACGCAGGCGCTGTTCGACCGGCTGGCCATCGGCATCGATCCCGGGGCCGAGGTGCGCACGCTGACCGTGGCCAGCCGCCAGATGGTGGAGATCGCCAAGGCCGTGTCCTTCGACTCCGAGGTGCTGATCATGGACGAGCCCACCTCCGCGCTCACCGACAGGGAGGTGGAGCACCTGTTTCGCATCATCGGCCACCTGCGCAGCCAGGGCAAAGGCATCGTCTACATCACGCACAAGATGAACGAGCTGTTCGAGATCGCCGACGAGTTCTCGGTGTTCCGTGATGGCCGCTACATAGGCACGCATGCGGCCGCCGACGTCACGCGCGACGACCTCATCCGCATGATGGTGGGGCGCGAGATCACACAGATGTTCCCCAAGCAGGACGTGGCCCTGGGCGACGTGGTGCTGTCCGTGGACGGGCTGGGCGTGCAGGGCGTGTTCAGCGGTCTGTGCTTCGAGCTGCGCGCCGGGGAAATCCTGGGCGTGGCCGGCCTCGTGGGCTCCGGGCGCTCCAATCTGGCCGAAGCGCTGTTCGGCGTGGTGCCCGCCACCAGCGGCGAGATCCGCATCGACGGCCGGCCGGTGAAGATCGACTCGCCCGCGCAGGCCATGCGGCACGGCATGGCCTTTCTCACCGAGGACCGCAAGGACACCGGCTGCTTCACGGGCCTGGACCTGCAGGCCAACATGGAGATGGCGGTGCTGAGCAGCCGCCATGTGAAGTGCGGCTTCGTCGAGCGGGCTGCGCTGCGCCGCGACTGCGAGCACATGGCGCGCACGCTGCGCATCAAGTCGCCCGGCCTGCATGAACAGATACAGAACCTGTCGGGCGGCAACCAGCAAAAGCTGCTGATCGGCCGCTGGCTGCTGACGCGGCCCCGCATCCTCATCCTCGACGAGCCCACGCGCGGCATCGATGTCGGCGCCAAGGCCGAGATCCACCGCCTTGTCGGCACGCTGGCCGCCGAGGGCGCGGCCGTGCTGATGATTTCCTCGGAGATGCCCGAAGTGCTGGGCATGAGCGACCGCATCCTGGTCATGCATGAGGGACGCATGACGGGCATCGTCGAGCGCAGGGACGCAGACCAGGTACGGATCATGGAACTGGCTTCCCGCTGAGCCGGGGACCCCAAGCGGAGACAGGCAAGATGAGCAATACCCCATCGATTTCGCAGGCCCCCTCCCCGCCCGGCCCGGGCACCGGCCCGCTGCACCGGGCCAGGCGGCCGCCGGAACTGAGCATCTTTCTGGTGCTGCTGGGCATTGCACTGTTCTTCGAGGCGGCCGGCTGGCTCACCGTGGGCCAGAGCTTTTTGCTCAACGCCGAGCGGCTGCAGATCATCGTGCTGCAGATGGCGGTGATCGGCATCATCGCCGTGGGCGTCAACCTCGTCATCATCACCGGCGGCATCGACCTGTCGTCGGGCTCGGTGGTGGCCGCCACCGCCGTGGTGTCCGCCAGCCTGGCACAGGTGTCCGACTTTCCGCGTGCCGTGTTCCCGCAGCTGACCGACCTGCCCGTGGTCTGGCCGGTGGCGGCCGGCATGTGCGTGGGCCTGATGGTCGGCCTGCTCAACGGCTCGCTGATCGCCTTCACGGGCATTCCGCCCTTCATCGCCACGCTGGGCACCATGGTGGCCGCACGCGGCTTTGCCAAGTGGTTCACCAACGGCACGCCCGTCTCCATGCTGACCGACGACTTCGCAGCGATCGGCTCCGGCGCCCATCCGGTGATCATCTTTCTGGTGCTCGCCGCCGTCTTCCACGTGGTGCTGCGCCATACGCGCTTCGGCAAATTCACCTATGCCATCGGCTCCAACCGCCAGGCAGCCGTGGTTTCGGGCATCAACGTGCAGCGGCATCTGGTCTGGGTCTACATGATTGCCGGCCTGCTCGGCGGCATCGCCGGCACGGTGACGGCGGCGCGGGCCATCTCGGGCCAGTCGGGCATGGGTGTCATGTACGAGCTCGATGCAATTGCCGCCGTGGTGATCGGCGGCACCTCGCTGGCCGGCGGCATGGGCCGCATCACCGGCACGGTGATCGGCGTGCTGATCCTGGGCGTCATGACCTCGGGCTTCACCTTCATCCGCATCGACGCCTACTACCAGGAGATGGTCAAGGGCGCCATCATCGTCGCGGCCGTGGTCGCCGACCAGTACCGCAACAAGAAGGCGCGGCGCTGACGGCGCGCCCTGCAGGCAGACACCATGAAAATCGCCCTCGATCCCTACATGATCCGGCACGAGCCGCTGGACCGGCTGCCGCAGGCCGTGGCCGAACTGGGCTATGCGCACATCGAGCTGTCGCCGCGCAGCGATTTCCTGGACTGGTGGGTGATGCCGCGCGCCACCAAGGAGCGCATGGCCGCATTCCGCCAGGCCATGCGCGCCAGCGGCGTGGCACTGGCATCGCTGCAGCCCATGTACCGCTGGGCCAGCCCGTTCGAGGACGAACGGCAATGGGCGATGCGCTGCTGGAAGAAGGCCATCGAGGTGGCCATCGAGATGGAGTGCGCGCTGATGGTCTCGGAGTTCGGCCGTGGAGCCTCGCCCGAGCGCTCGGTGAACGGTCCTGCCGGCGCGAATCCGAAGGAGATGTGCGAGGCCGCCTGGTTCCGCTCCATGGACGAGCTGCTGCCCATCCTGGAGCGCGAAGGCATCACGCTGTCCGTGGAGCCGCATCCGGAGGACTGGATAGAGCAGCTGCAGCCGGCCATGGACATCGTGAGGAACATGGGCTCGAAGGCGCTGCGGCTGTCCTATATCGCCCCGCACACCTTCCACTACGGCGGCGACATGGCCGCCATGCTGCGCGAAGCCGCGCCGCTGCTGGCCCATGTGCGCGTGGCCGACACCTTCGACCACAGGAAGAGCAGCCAGCTGCGCTACATCGTCAACCCGCCGGGCTCGCACCACATCCGCGTGCACCAGCACCTGGACATGGGCCAGGGCGAGATCGACTGGGACCTGTTCTTCGGCACGCTGGGCAGCGCCGGCTTCGACGGCGTTCTGTCGTCCTGCGTGTTCGCCTGGGAAGAGCGTGCGGCCGAATCCAGCCGCTTCATGCGCCAGCAGATACAGCAACAGCTGGAAAGGCATTTCCCGGACCGCTTTGCGCCCCTGACCACCGCTTCCCACCCGAGTCCCGGCCCATGACGAATCCCATCCATTTCGCCATCAACCGCATCAGCGCCTCTCGCATGCCGTTTGCCGGCTACCTGGCCATGTGCCGGCGCCTGGGCGTGTCGGCCATCGAGATCCGCAACGACCTGTCCCATGCCGAGACCTGCGACGGCACGGCGCCCGCCGCCATCCAGGCCGCGGCGCGGCAGGCCGGCATCACCATCGTGTCCATCAACGCGCTGTATCCCTTCGACGTTTTCGACGCCGGCCTGGAGCGCAAGGCGCGCGCTGGCGGCGTATGCGCGTGACTGCGGCGCCCGGGCCCTGG
The DNA here is from genome assembly GCF_055797465.1 of Delftia sp. PX-1. Taxonomy (NCBI): domain Bacteria; kingdom Pseudomonadati; phylum Pseudomonadota; class Betaproteobacteria; order Burkholderiales; family Comamonadaceae; genus Delftia; species Delftia sp. PX-1. The sequence continues at coordinate 2,933,615 of NZ_CP184763.1, read as the reverse complement.
TCATGTGCCCGTTGAACGACAGGGCCGACCCGCGCACGCCCGGCCAGCGGCGGCGCGACCTGGTGCATGCCCTCAGGCAGCTGCGCCCCCTCCTCGATGGCCATGGCGTGCAGGGACTGGTCGAGCCCCTGGGCTTTGCCGAGTGCGCGCTGCGCCGCAAGTCCGATGCCGTCGAGGCGATCTACGGCGCAGCCGGCGAACGCCACTTCAGGCTGGTGCACGACAGCTTCCACCACTACCTGGCCGGCGAAGACATCTTCTTTCCCGACCTGACCGGGCTGGTGCATGTCTCGGGCGTCGAGGACCACCGGCTCCAAGACGGCCAGATGCGCGACGGCCACCGCGTGCTGGTCGGCGAAGGAGACCGCCTGGGCAACATCGCCCAGTTGCGAGAACTGCTCGATCGCGGCTATGGCGGCCCGGTCTCGTTCGAGCCGTTCGCGGCCCGGATCACGGACGCGGACAGCAACGAAGCCCTGCTGCGCCAGAGCATGGACTTCATCCGCCATTCATTGCTTTGAAAGAAGGGAACCATATGACGCTGCAGATCGGAGCAATAGGCTGCGGAGCCATCGGACAAGACCACATCCGCAGGATCTCCCGGGTGCTGTCGGGCGCCCGGGTGGTGGCGGTGACAGACATCGATGCGCAGCAGGCGCGGGACGTGGTGGCCGGACATGATCCGGCCATCGAGATCATGGACAGCGGCCGGGCGCTGATCGCCGCGCCACAGGTGCAGGCGGTGCTGGTCACCTCCTGGGGTCCCTCGCACGAGGAACTGGTGCTGGAGGCCATCGCCCACGGCAAGCCCGTGTTCTGTGAAAAGCCGCTGGCGGTGACCGCCGCAGGCTGCATGCGCATCGTGCAAGCGGAGGTGGCGCAGGGCCGGCGCCTGGTGCAGGTCGGCTTCATGCGCCCGTACGACGCGGGCTACCGTGCGCTGCGCCATGTCATCGCCGCCGGCGAGATTGGCGCGCCCCTGATGGTGCACTGCGCGCACCGCAATCCCACGGTGGACGGGGGCTACACCACCAGCATGGCCATCACCGACACGCTGATCCACGAGCTCGATGTCCTGCGCTGGCTGCTGGACGACGACTACGCCAGCGCCCAGGTGGTGTTCCCCAGGAAGACGCGCCACGCACTGCCGCATCTGAACGATCCGCAGATCATCCTGCTGGAGACCGTGGGCGGTGTGCGCATCGACGTGGAGGTATTCGTCAACTGCCGGTACGGCTACGACATCCAGTGCGAAGTGGTGGGCGAGACGGGCATCGCGCGCCTGCCGGAGCCTGCGGCCGTGCCCATGAAGCGCGCGGCCAGCAGCTGCACGCCCCTGCTGACCGACTGGAAGCAGCGCTTCATCGCCGCCTACGACGCGGAGCTGCAGGCCTTCATCGACGGCGTGCGCGACCGGCAACTGACAGGTCCCTCGGCCTGGGACGGCTACGCCGCCGCAGTGGCCGCCGATGCCTGCCTGCTGGCGCAGTCCTCCGGCGCGATAGAGCGCATGGCGAGCGCAGCGCGCCCGGCGTTCTACCAGCCCTGAGCCCCTGACGCCATGACTGCGACCATGACAGCGTCCCTGACCATTGGCTGCGCGCCCTGCTGCTGGGGCGTGGACAACGTGGACAACCCGCACCTGCCGCCCTGGCGCCAGGTGCTGGACGAGGCCTGCGAGGCGGGCTTTCGGGGCATGGAACTCGGCCCCTGCGGCTACATCCCGCTCGACGCGGCCCTGGTACGCACGGAATTCACGCAGCGGCGCCTGTGCATCACCGCCGGCACGATCTTCGACGATCTCGTCTCGCCGGCCCGGCTGCCGCAGCTGCTGCGCCAGACTCGCGAGATCTGCGGACTCATCAGCCAGCTTCCCAGGCCGGCCGCTGCAGCCGGGCAACGCTACCCGGCGCCCTATCTCGTGGTGATGGACTGGGGCCACCCCGAGCGCGACTTCGAGGCCGGCCACCCGGACCGCGCCCCGCGCCTGTCCGATGCACGCTGGGCCGCCATGGTCGATCACATCCGCCAGATAGCGCACCTTGCCTGGAGCGGCTTCGGCGTGCGCGCGGTGATCCATCCGCATGCGGGCGGCTACATCGAATTTGCCGACGAGATCGACCGCATCGCCGCCGACGTGCCGGCGCAGGCCGCCGGACTGTGCCTGGATACCGGCCACCTGCACTACAGCGGCATGGACCCGGCAAGCTGGCTGCGCCGGCATGCGGCACGGCTGGAATACGTGCATTTCAAGGACATAGACGCCCAGGTGTACGGGCAGGTGATGGGCGAGCGCATTGCGTTCTTCGACGCCTGCGCCCGGGGCGTGATGTGCCCCATCGGCCAAGGCGTGCTCGACTATCCGGCCATAGGCGCCACGCTACGGGAGATCGGCTATGCAGGCTGCATCACGGTGGAGCAGGAGCGCGACCCGCGCAATGCGGGTGCCAGCCTGCCCGACGTGGCCGCCAGCCGCGCCTTCCTGGCCCGCACAGGTTTTGCTGAAGACGCTTTTGCTGAAGACGCAACACAAAGGTGGACACCATGATCGACGGAACCCTTCTGCCCGGCCGCCCGATTGCCTGGGGCATGGTCGGCGGCGGACACAACAGCCAGATCGGCCATGTGCACCGGTCGGCGGCGCTGCGCGACCACAATTTCCGGCTCGTGGCCGGGGCGTTCGACATCGATGCCGCGCGCGGGCGCCGGTTCGGCGAACAACTGGGCGTGGACGTGCAGCGCTGCTACGCCGACTACCGGGCGATGTTCGAGGCCGAGGCCGGCCGCCCGGACGGCATTCGCGCGGTATCCATCGCCACGCCCAACAACACCCATTTCGAGATCTGCAAGGCCGCCCTGCTCTCAGGCCTGCACGTGGTCTGCGAGAAACCGCTGTGCTTCACCACGGCCGAGGCCAAGGAGCTGCTGGAGCTGTCCCTTGCCAGGAACCGCATGGTCGGCGTGGCCTACGGCTATGCCGGCCACCCGCTCATCGCCCAGGCGCGCGAGATGATCGCGCGGGGCGAGCTGGGCGACATCCGCATCGTGCAGATGCAGTTCTCGCACGGCTTTCACAGCGAGGCGGTGGAGCAGTCCAGCCCCGCCGCGCGCTGGCGCATGGACCCGGCCTTTGCCGGCCCCAGCTATGTGCTGGGCGACATTGGCACGCATCCGCTGTACCTTTCCCAGGTGATGCTGCCGGGGCTGAAGATCGAGCGGCTGATGTGCAGCCGGCAGAGCTTCGTCAGCAGCCGCGCCCCGCTGGAGGACAACGCCTTCACCCTCATGCAGTACCAGGGCGGCGCCATGGGCTACCTGTGGGCCTGCGCGGTCAACAGCGGCTCCATGCATGGGCACAAGCTGCGCGTCATCGGCGCCAGGGCCAGCCTCGAATGGTGGGACGAACACCCCAACCAGCTGCGCCACGAAGTCCAGGGCCAGCCGGCGCAGGTGCTCGATCGCGGCATGGGCTATCTGCACCCCGCCGCGCTGCAGGAAGACCGCATCAGCGCAGGCCATGCGGAAGGCCTGTTCGAGGCATGGTCCAACCTCTACCACCGCTTCGCGCTGGCCATGGAGGCCACGGACAGGCGCGATCGCGAGGCGCTGCAAACCATCCACCATCCGGACATCCACGCTGGCATCGAGGGCGTGCGCTGGGTGGAGAACTGCGTGCGCTCGGCCGATGCCGGCGGGATCTGGGTGGACTACTGCTAGGGAATGCCATGCCCCGCCTGGGCTGCCAGCGGCCCGGGACCCGGGGATCGCCATGGCATCATGGCCCATCCAGAAATCAGTCGATCCCTTGCCCCGGGATCGCCCACCGGCCCGCCTGCGATGAGCCCTTCCCCGCCGCCCCCCGCATCCGTGGACCGACTCCTGCAGCAGATTGCCCAGGAATACGATGGCCTGAGCCGGCAGCTCAAGGCCATTGCCCGCCACATCGAGGTCCACCGCGACCAGCTCGGCCTGCAAGGCATACAGTCCCTTGCCGCGCAATGTGGTGTGCAGCCCTCAGCCGTCGTACGGTTTGCCAAGCATTTCGGGCTCTCGGGTTTTTCCGAGATGCAGCGCCTGTTCCGCGAAGGCCTTGCCGAGCAGATCGCGCCGGGCCGCGCCTATGAGCTGCGCGTGCGCGACATGGTCGAGGCCGGCCCCGCCGCCCTGGAGCCCGTGCAGATTGCCGACGAATTCCTCAAAGGCGGCATGGCCGGCATGCAGCAGCTGCGCCAGAACCTGGACGGTCAGGCATTCGACCGGGCGGTGGAGCTGCTGGCCGGCACGCAGGCGATCTGGATCGCCGGCTCGCGCCGCTCGTTTCCCGTGGCCGTGTATCTGGAATATGCGCTGCAACACACCGACAAGCGCATAGGCCTGTTCAGCGCGCTGGGCAGCATGCAGCAGGGGCAGATCCGGTCGGTGCGCAGCGGCGACGTGATGATCGCCATTTCCTTCATGCCCTATGCGGACGAAACCGTGCAGGTGGCGCAGTGGGCCAGGCAGCGCAGCGCCCACCTGATCGCCATGACCGACAGCCGCATGAGCCCCATTGCGCGCGAGGCCGAGGCGGCCCTGATCGTACAGGACAGCGCCACCTTCGGCTTTCGCGCGCTGACGGCGGCCATGGGGCTGGCGCAAAGCCTTTTCGTGGCCCTGGCCTACCGGCTGGAGCTGTCGCTGCGCTCGTCAGCCGCGCCCGGCAGCTTGGCAGGCGAGTAGACAAAGCAAAGCGCCACCCTGGGGTGGCGCGGCGATGGGGCAGGCAGGGGCCGTTGCCGGCCCTTGCCCTGGCCAGGGCGTTCTCAGGCCTTGGCCACGGCGGCCTCAGCAGGCAGGGCCTGCACAGGCTCTCCGTCCAGGGCGGCGTTGAGCTTGCTGTAGTCCAGCTCGTTTTCCCAGCGCGAGACCACCACGGTGGCCACGGCGTTGCCCATGAAGTTCGTCAGCGAGCGGCACTCGCTCATGAAGCGGTCCACGCCCAGGATCAGGGCCATGCCGGCCACGGGCACCTCGGGCACCACGGCCAGCGTGGCGGCCAGCGTGATGAAGCCCGCGCCGGTCACGCCGGCAGCTCCCTTGGAGCTGAGCATGGCCACCAGCAGCAGCGCGATCTCGTGGCCCAGGGTCAGGTGGGTGTTGGTGGCCTGGGCGATGAACAGCGCGGCCAGCGTCATGTAGATGTTGGTGCCGTCCAGGTTGAACGAATAGCCCGTGGGCACGACCAGGCCCACGACGGACTTGCCGCAGCCGGCGCGCTCCATCTTCTGCATCAGCGAAGGCAGGGCCGATTCCGAGGACGAGGTGCCCAGCACCAGCAGCAGCTCGGCCTTCAGGTAGCGTGCCAGCTTGAGCACCGAGAAGCCGCACAGCCGCGCCACGAAGCCCAGCACCACGACCACGAAGAGCAGCGAGGTGATGTAGAACGAGCCCACCAGCCAGGCCAGGTTGACCAGCGAACCCAGGCCGAACTTGCCGATGGTGAAGGCGATGGCGCCGAAGGCGCCCAGCGGCGCAGCCTTCATCAGGATGCCGACCAGCTTGAACACGGGGGCCGTCAGCGCCTCAAGGAAGTTGAGCACGGGCTTGCCGGCGTCGCCGACCATGGCCAGCGAGATGCCGAACAGCACGGCCACGAACAGCACCTGCAGGATGTTGTCGCCCACGAAGGGGCTGACCAGCGTCTTGGGGATGATGTCCATGGCAAAGCCGGTGAGCGTCAGCTCATGCGACTTGGCCACATAGCCCTTGACGGCGGCCTGGTCCAGGTCGGCCGGGTTGATGTTCATGCCGGCGCCAGGCTGCACCACGTGCGCCACCACCATGCCGACCACCAGGGCCAGCGTGGAGAAGAACAGGAAGTAGGCCATGGCCTTGAGGAACACCCGGCCCACCGTGCGCAGGTGCGTCATGCCCGCAATGCCGGTGACGATGGTCAGGAAGATCACCGGCGCGATGATCATCTTCACCAGCTTGATGAAGGCGTCGCCCAGCGGCTTGAACTGCTCGGCGTACTGGGGCTCGAAGTGGCCGAGCAGCACGCCCGCCACGATGGCGACCACCACCTGGAAATACAGCTGGCGGTAGAAGGGCAGCCGCTCGGGGCTGGCGGCGTGGGTGGGGACGGCATGCATGGTGCGGCTCCGGCAGGATTTCTGTGGGGTTGACGCACCACCGAGGTGCGGCAAGTTGCGGGAAGGTGCAGGTTGTACCGCTGGCATCCTCCGGCGCCGATAACCTATTGGTATTAGGCGCAGGCGCTCTCCCAGGGAGAATGGACGCAGAATCAGGGTAATCCCCAACCCCTTCCCGTCCCTGGAAGGCACCAAGCTGGCGCCCAATCGGGCCCAGACCACCATGCCCCAACCCGTTCGACGCCCTTCACGCCGCTCCTTCTGGACCCTGCTGCTGCTGTTCGGCGGCATGCTCGCCTGCATGCTGCTGGCCGGGGAGCTGGTCTATCACCGCGCCCTGCGCGGCGAGGCCGAAAGCGTGCAGCGCCAGCTCAGCCTCTACGCCCAGGCCCTGGGCCAGCGCATAGACCGCTACCGAACCCTGCCCGAGGTGCTGGCGCTGGATGCGCAGCTGCGTGCCGCCCTCACCCACCCGCTGTCTCCCGCCGAGGTCGATGCCCTGAACCGCAAGCTGGAGCAGGCCAACGGCGCCAGCCAGTCGTCCACGCTGACCCTGATCGACCGCCACGGCACGGCCCTGGCCGCCAGCAACTGGCGCGAGACGCGCAGCAACGTGGGCGTGGACTACAGCTTCAGGCCCTATGTGCAGCAGGCGCTGTCGCGCGGCAGCGGGCGCTTCTACGGCATCGGCCTGACCACGGGCCTGCCGGGCTACTTCCTCTCGCAGGCCATCCTGGACGAGCACAACGCCGTCGCGGGCCTGGTGGTGATCAAGATCGCGCTGCTGGAGCTGGAGCGCGAATGGCTGCAGACGCCTGACGTGGTCATGGCCTCGGACGAGCACGGCGTGGTCTTCCTGGCCAGCCAGCCCGACTGGCGCTACCGCCTGCTGTCACCCCTGAGCCCCGCCGACGAGGCGGACCTGGCCGCCACGCGCCAGTACATCGACCAGGAACTGCACCCCATGCGCTACCGGGTGCGCCAGGGCCTGGAGCAAGGCAGCCGCCTGGTGCAGATGCAGGAACCCGCCCTGCCCGGCACCACGCTGTGGCAGACCCTGCCCCTGCCCGGCAGCGACTGGCAGTTGCACCTGCTGCATGACACGCAGGCCAGCACCGTGGCCAGCCGCTGGGCGGCGGCGGCCGCTGCGGGCGGCTGGCTGGCCCTGGGCATGCTGGTGCTGTTCGTGCGCCAGCGCAGGCGGCTGGCCGCGCTGCGCCTGCGCAGCCGCCTGGAGCTGGAGACCGTGCTGCGCCAGCATGCCCAGGAGCTGCGCACGGCCCAGGACGGCATCGTCCAGGCCGCGCGCCAGGCCGACACGGGCCTGAGCCGCAGCCTGGAGCACCTGCCCCAGGGCGTGGTGGTGATCGATGCCGACCTCAACCTGGTGGCCTGGAACTCGCGCTACGTGGAGCTGTTCCGCTTTCCCTCCGAACTGCTGCGCACGGGTCAGCCCATAGAGAACCTGTTTCGGTACAACGCCCGGCGCGGCCTGCTGGGGCCCGGCCCCATCGAGGAGGCCATCCACCGGCGGCTGCAGCATCTGCGCAGCGGCAGCCCGCACCTGCGCGAAAGTACCAAGGACGACGGCACGGTGCTGGAGATCCGCGGCAACCCGCTGCCCGACGGCGGCTTCGTCACCAGCTATGCCGACATCACCAGCTACAAGAACGCCGCGCGCGAGCTGCGCTCGCTGGCCGATGCGCTGGAGCAGCGCATTGCCGAGCGCACGCGCGACCTGGCCGAGGCCAAGCGCGAGGCCGAGCAGGCCAACCGCTACAAGACCCGTTTCGTGGCCGCTGCGGTGCACGACCTGCTGCAGCCTCTGAACGCCGCGCGCATGTTCAGCTCCCTGCTGCGCAGCCATCTGCATGACGAGGCGGGCCGCCACGTGGCCGACAGCATCGACGGCGCCCTGGCCGCGCAGGACGCCATCCTGGGCAGCCTGCTGGACATCTCGCGCATGGAATCGGGCCAGCTGGAGGTGCGCGTGCGCGACTTCGCGCTGGGCCCGCTGCTGCAGGTCATGCGCCACAACTTCGGCATCCTGGCCGAAAGCCGGGGCCTGCGCCTGAGCGCGGTGGACACGCGCTGCGTCGTGCGCAGCGACGAGGCGCTGCTGCGCCGAATCCTGCAGAACTTCCTGTCCAACGCCATACGCTACACGCGCCAGGGCCGCATCGTCATCGGCTGCCGGCGCCAGGGCCAGCAGTTGCGCATCGAGGTGCACGACCAGGGACCGGGCATTCCCGAGAGTCTGCAGCACGAGATCTTCGAGGAATTCCGCCGCCTGGACGAGGGCCATGGCGACGACCGTGGTGCCGGGCTGGGCCTGGCCATCGTCGAGCGCCTGGGCCGGCTGCTGGGCCATGAGATCGGCCTGCGCTCGCAACTGGGCCGGGGCAGCGTGTTCTGGGTCTGCGTGCCGCTGGGCGACCCGGGCGCCGTGCCGCAGATCGCCGCAAGCGCGCAGACCGGCGACCCGGACCAGGATGCACCGCTGCAGGGCATGAACGCCTGGTATGTGGAGGACGATCCCCAGTCCTGCACCGCCATGCGCGCCCTGCTGCAGCGCTGGGGCTGCAGCGTGCCGCTGGCCGGCGGCCCGGCCGAGGCGCTGGCGCTGGCCGCGCCCGGCGAGGCACCGCAACTGGTGCTGCTCGATGTGCGCCTGGGCCAGTTGCACGGCCCCGATGTCTACGCGCAGCTGTGCCAGCGCTGGGGCCAGTCGCCGCCCGTGATCCTGGTCACGGCCGAGCGCGACGGCATGCTGCGCCGCCAGGCGGCCGAGCGCGGCTGGGGCTTTCTGGCCAAGCCCGTGCGCCCGCCCGCGCTGCGCGCGCTCATGAGCCAGATGCTGCTGCGCCACCGGTAGGGGCACGGCACGCCGCGGCATGGAGTTCAGGCCGTGCCGTCGTTCTCCAGGCTCTTGACCAGCACGGCAGCCTGCGTGCGGCTGTAGCACTCCAGCTTCTTGAGAATGGCCGTCACATGCACCTTGACGGTGTTCTCGGCCAGCCCCAGTTCATGGGCGATCTGTTTGTTGAGCAGGCCGTCGGCCAGGCACAGCAGCACGCGGAACTGCTGGGGCGTGAGCTGGGCCAGCCGCGCGGCCAGCGCGGCGTCGGCCTCGGAGCGCTCGGCGGCCATGGGCGGGAACCAGCTGCCGCCGTCCAGCACTTCCTGCAGGGCCGTGCCTATGGCCTCGGCCGGCGCCGACTTCGGAATGAAGCCTGCAGCACCGAACTGCTGGGCACGGCGGATCACGCGCGGATGGTCGTTGGATGAGATCACCACCACCGGAATGTCGGGGTACTCGCCGCGCACATGCAGCAGCGCGGAGAAGCCGCGCGCGCCCGGCATGGCCAGGTCCAGCAGCACCAGTTCGATCTCGGGGTGCTGCTGCAGCGCCGCCCCCAGGGTCGCAGCGCTTGCGGCCTCCAGCACGGCGAACTGCGGCAGGGCCTCGCGCAGCACATGGATCACCGCAGCGCGGAACAGCGGGTGGTCATCGGCAACGAGCAAGGTGGATTCGGACATGGGCGCGAGTCTGACACGTCTGCAAACACATGCCCGGCTCATGGCCCCCCGTGGAGGCCGGTGGCCGGGTTGCAGGCTGGCACGCCGTTTGCAATCAGTTGCAGCCACAGGCCTGGCAACAGGCGGAAATCTTCCTCCAACCGACGAACAAGGAGCCCTGAATTGACCTTTGAGCCCTCTTGCAAGGACCTGCTGCACAGGCCTGGTGCCCCGGCCCCAACCCAGTGCACGGCAGCGTTCAAGCCGCGAGAGTGCAAAACACAAATTAAGTTTCGTCATAACTGTGTCAAAGACACCACTTTCTGGCCGGTGCAATGGCTGGGATGCGTTGTAATACGCGGCTTAGCCAGTCTGGACTGCCTCGCGCGCGCGCCGCAAAGGCACGCCGACACCGGCCGGACCCTGATGCGAAAACGCCACTGTCCCAGGTTTGCCACATAGCCCGCCCAGGGCGTTTGCCTCATCGTCTGCCCCGGTCACAGCACTGGCCAACCGTTTCCACTATCCAACAATGAAAGACTCCTCAACATGAAACGTTCCTTCATCGCACTGGCCGCTGCACTGGCCTGCGCCGGCGCAGCACACGCCCAAAGCTCGGTCCAGCTGACGGGCCTGGTGGACGCCTATGCCGGCTCCATGCGCATGGCTGGCGACGCCAGCGGCAAGGGCGTCGTGGGTTCGGGCGGCATGACTACCTCCTGGTGGGGCATGAAGGGCCAGGAAGACCTGGGCGGCGGCCTGAAGGTCGATTTCCAGCTGACGGCCTTCATGCGCGTGGACACCGGCAGCCCCGGCCGCTTCGACGGCGACCCGTACTTCTCGCGCGATGCCAACGTCGGCCTGTCCGGCGGCTTCGGCACGGTGCGCCTGGGCCGCGGCATGGCGCCCAACTTCCTGCCCACCATCCTGACCAACCCCTTCGGCGACTCCTTCACCATCTCCCCGCTGGTGCTGCACGCCAACGTGGGCACGGCAGCCTGGGGCTCGGCCAACCTGACCACGCCGTCGGACACCGGCTGGAGCAACCAGATCGTCTACAGCACGCCCAAGTTCGGCGGCCTGCAGGCCAACGTCCACTACCAGTTCGGTGAAAAGGGCGGCGACTCCGGCAAGAAGAACATAGGCGTGAACGCCATGTACTTCGGCGGCCCGCTGAGCCTGGTGGCCTTCTACGAACGCGCCCAGATCAGCAACCCCGTGAGCCTGGCCGTCATGCCCACCAAGACCGACTGGATGCTGGGCGGCACCTACAACTTCGAAGTGGCCAAGCTGTACGCGACCTACGGCCAGGCCAAGGTCAAGGACCTGGACCGCAAGAACAGCACCTACTCGCTGGGCCTGGACGTGCCCGTGAGCAGCGCCGGCACCATCAAGGCAGCCCTGGCCCGCACCAAGGCCGAGATCGGCGCCGTGGACTCCACGCGCACCACGGCCAGCCTGGGCTACGACCACTACCTGTCCAAGCGCACCGATGTGTACACCGTGCTGATGCACGACCGCATCACGGACCTGAAGTCGGGCACCAGCCTGATCGCGGGTATCCGCCACCGTTTCTAAGGCGACGCCTGGCCTGCCAGCACGGGCCGGGGACTTACGTCCCGAACTTTCAGCGAGGCCCTGCCTCGCTTTTTTTCGGCCTTCTGAAGATCGATAGGGAATTTCTCCCACCGCTTTTTTCACGAACGTCAAGAGAGAAAGCGATTGTCCGACAGCCACGCTGCGCAATCCGGTGTGCAATGGAGTCCAGGCCCAGCCCCATGCTCTGCCTGCGCTGCCAGACAGGAGGTGCACCATGCGCAGACCCAGCCCCTTCGGACGTCATCCCTTCATTGCCTTCACCGCCACGGTATTGCTTGCCGTCGCCGCCAGCGTTGCCACCTTGTGGCTGGACAGCGCCGCCCCGGCCGCAGACACCTTGCTGCAAAAAGACCCGGGCGCCCTGCTGTCGTCGATGTAGGCCCTGCAAGCGCCTGCAAATGCCTGCCCAGCGCCATCCCTTGCGGACTGGCGCTGTTTTCATTTGCCGGCCGATGCGCCGGTTGATGTACCTGCCGATGCGCCCCCACCGCTGGCCGTCTTCTCCAGCAGCGCCAGCCTGCGCCTGACGGCCTGGGCCTTGTCCACCTCGCCCGCCTGATCATGGGCCCTGGCCTGCAGCAGCAGCCAGGCCATCACCGCCCGGCGCCAGCCCTGGGCGGAGGCGGTCTCGGCACCCAGCTCCAGCAACTGCGGCTGTGCCGCCCCCGCCCGCAAGGCCGCGCCGGCCGCCACCAGCCGGGGCAGCGGTTCCTTGATGGCGCCCACGGCAGCCAGCGCCGAGGCAGGCGCACCCAGCAGCGCCTGGGCCACGGGGCGCTGTAGTTCCGGCAATAGCGCAATGTCTTCGGGCCGGGGCCTGCCTTGCAAATAGCGCGCATAGGCGGCCTCCGCCGGCGCCGCGTCAAGCGCCAGCGCCTGGTAGCCGGGGCAGTCGTCCCATTCGAGACTGGCCACCTGGGCCGCGCAGCGCATCAGCTCCAGACGCGCGGCCAGGTCGGTGCGGCCCGTGGCGGCCACCTCGGCGCGGGCCTTGTCCCATTCCAGGGCCTGCACGCGCTGGCGGCCTTCCAGGTAGGCGGTGGATGCGCGTTGCGAAGCCGATTCGGCATTCAGCGCCCAGTCCGGCGCGGGCGGGCGGCTGCTGCAGCCGGCCAGCACCAGGGTCAGCACGGCGCCGGCGGCGGCATGGCGCGCCAGGAGGGTTGCGGCAGAAAGTTTCTTGGCGGCAGCACTCATGGCAGCTTCAACTCCGGTTGATGGGCAAACGGCCACTTGCGCTGCAGGTCGGCCAGCACGCCTTCGAGGCGGCGCAGGTTGCCCTCCACCTCGGCGCGCAGTGCGCCCAGGTCGGCCGTGGCCTCGCGCGCATTGGAGCCCACGGCCTGGGCCTCGGCCAGCACGGCGTCCACCTTGCCCAGCGTGCGGCGCGTGTCGGCCAGCAGGCCGTTGAGCTGCACCACGGTGGAACGCACCTCGGGCATGACGCCGCCGGCGTCGAACACCTGGCTGTCGGCCCGCGCCACCATGCGCTCCATGCGGGCCAGCGTGGCATTGGCGCGGTCCAGCAGGGCCGTGACCTTGCGCGCCTCCTGCTCGCTGCCCATGACCACGCCCAGCACGCCGCCCGGCCCCTGGGCCCGGCCGGCCAGGCCGCGCAGCTCTGTCAGCGACCCGCCCAGGGCCGAATCCGGCGCGGTGAGTTGGGCGATGTTGCCCAGCACTTCCTTGGCCGTGGACATGATCTGCGGCAGCTCGGCCGTGGCATCGCCGCGCAGCACGGGGCGCACGGCCTCGTCGGGCAGCGGCGGATCGCTGAGGATGCCGCTGTAGGCCTTGATGGTGGTGCCGCCCACCAGCCCCTTGACCAGGGTGAAGACGCTGGACTCGCGCAGCCAGTGCGCGTCCTTGCGCGGCACGTCGATGAGGATGCGCACATTGCCGTCCTCGGCCAGCTCGATGCGGCGCACGCGCCCGATCGGAAAGCCCGAGAAGGTCATGTCCATGCCCACGCTCACGCCCTCGGAGTCGTCGGCCGTGAGCACCAGGCGCTGCGTGGCGTCGAACACGCCGCGCGAGTACAGCAGGTACAGGGCCGATCCAAGAATCAGCACCAGCGTGAACAGCAGCAGGCCCGCCGCCTTGGCGCGCAGGTGCGCCACGGGCTTGAGGGCCTCGATTTCCTCGCCGTCCCAGGGGTCTGGCGGCGTGCGCCGCGTATCGGTCATGGCATTCCTTGTTCTGGCACGGGCCTTGCCGTGCATGTGGGGTTCGTGGAGTTCAGCAGGCGTGCTCAGTAGTAGTTGCCCATGAGCGAGATCACCTCGATCACCAGCAGCACGGCAAACATGCGCGCAAAGCCGCCCAGCGCCGCCCCGCCGAGCCGGTGGCGCCGCAGCGGCGCATACAGGCCCGAGGCCATGGGCATGATGGCCACGGTGAGGCTGAAGAACCAGGTCTTGAGCACGAAGACCAGGGTCACGGCCGGCGTGAAGATCTGGCCGAAGATGCGCGTATAGCCGGGCAGGCCCGCCAGCGTGAAGCCATAGACGCTCAGGTAGACGGTGACCAGGGCCACTACGCAGCTGAGCACGGCCAGCGTGACCGAGGCAAACACGCCACCGGCGGCGCGCGGCACCAGGGCCATGCGCAGCGGGTCGGAGCCGCGCTCCTGCCAGGCCTGGAGCTGGCCCCGTGCGCGCAGCTGCGCAATCAGCGTGCCGTTGGGAATGGTGCAGCGCATGGCCACGAACAGCGCGGCCGTCAGCGGGATCAGCTCGATCACCAGCACGCGCACCACCATCTCCAGCGCATAGCGCGACAGCCCATAGCTCAGCGCCGTGACGATGACGATGCGCGTGATGACCGCGCACAGCAGGGCCGCAAGCGCCGTGAAACCCAGCAGGATGGGGCCGGTCTGCACATAGATCTGGTGCGCCATGGCACGCCGCGCGCCGCGCCGGTAGCTGGAAGGGGACATGGCCAGCACCAGCAGCACGGCGCCCAGGTAGACGCTGCGCCACCAGGCCAGCGCATGGTCGCGCAGCGCCGCCCAGATGCGGTCGGGAAGGGACAGGGCTGCGTGGCTGAGGCTCATCGGACGATGATAGCGAGCCGTACCGGGACGGTCCGTCGGACGCCGGCGCAAGACAGGCAGCTGCGGACGGCGCTACACATGGCGCTTGGCGCCGGAGCTGCCCAGGGCGGGTGCCAGCGGTTCGTCGGCCTGGGCGTGCAGGGCCTCGATCAGATGGCAGTAGCTGTCCGACCCGTCGCACTGGCTGCGCAGCTGCATCAGCTCATGCTCCAGCGCGCGCAGCTCGGCCAGGCGCTCGCGCACATGGCCCAGGTGCGCATCCAGGGTTTCGTTGGCGGCCACGCAGTCGGCCTTGCTGGCGCCGTCCAGCGCCAGCAGGGTGCGCACCTCGTCCAGCGACATGTCCATGGCGCGGCACAGGCGGATGAAGCGCAGCCGGTGCACATCGCTGTCGCTGTACAGCCGGTACTGGTTGTCCTCGCGCACGCCCGCGCTCAGCAGCCTTTCCTTCTCGTAGTAGCGGATGTTGGCGGCGGCCACGCCGGAACGCTTGGCCGCCTCGCCGATGCGCCAGCGCGCAGATTCATGCTGTGACATGCTTGACCTTGAAGTGACTTCACCGTTTCCAATGCTCGCATGAACTCCAATCGCCTGCCAAGCCCTCAGGGCAACGAGGCCCTGAAAGCCTTCCCAGCCCATTCCACGCCCGCCTCGACTTCGCCGTCTTCCGCCTGCGGCACCGATTGCTGCGCGCCCTTCACCATCACCCAGCCCACGCCGGCCCGCAAGAAGGCCCATGGCCACTCGCATGCGCACGGCGAGGGCCACGATCACGCCCACGCCCGTGACCACGACCATGACCATGACCACGGTCACGACGAGAGCGATCCCCATGCCGGCCACGACCACAGCGTGCTGCCCGGCTGGCCGCGCATCACGGCCGCGCTGATTGCAGCCGTGCTGGCCGAAGCCGCCCACTGGTTCAGCGGTTCCCAGGACGGCGTGCCGGCCCTGCAATACGGCGGCATGGCCGTGGCCGTGCTGGCCATTGCCCTGTCGGGCCTGGGCGTCTACAAGGCCGGCATCCGCGACGTGCTGCGCCTGAAGCTGGGCATCCATGCGCTGATGGCCATTGCCGTCACGGGTGCCTTCGCCATCGGCCAGTGGCCCGAGGCCGCCATGGTCATGGCCCTGTACGCCGCGGCAGAGCGCATCGAGGACCAGGCCATGGACCGCGCGCGCAATGCCATCCGCAGCCTGCTGCAGATGGCGCCCGAGACGGCCGACGTGCTCCAGCCCGACGGCAGCGTGCAGCGCGTGGCGGCCGCCGACGTGGCGCTGGACGCCACCGTGCGCGTGGCCCCTGGCGCGCGCGTGCCGCTGGACGGCGTGGTCCTGCGCGGCCAAAGCTCGGTCAACCAGGCGCCCATCACCGGAGAAAGCGCCTTGGCCGACAAGACCCCGGGCGACGAGCTCTATGCCGGCAGCATCAACCAGGATGGCGAGCTGCAGATGCGCGTCACCTCGGCGGCCAATGACAGCCTGATTGCGCGCATCGTCCATGCCGTGGAGCAGGCCCAGGCCTCCAAGGCACCCACCCAGCGCTTTGTCGATCGCTTTGCCGCCGTCTACACGCCCATCGTGCTGGTGCTGGCCATTGCGCTGGCGGTGCTGGCGCCGCTGGTCATGGACTGGAGCTGGCATGACGCGGCCTACCAGGCCCTGGCCCTGCTGGTCATCTCCTGCCCCTGCGCCCTCGTGCTGTCCACCCCCGTCACCGTGGTCAGCGCGCTCACGGCGGCTGCACGCCGCGGCCTGCTGATCAAGGGAGGCCAGGCGCTGGAATCGGCGCGCAAGCTGCGCGCCATTGCCCTGGACAAGACCGGCACGCTGACCACGGGCAGCCCGAAGCTGGTCGAATGGAAGTCCTGGAGCGAAGAGGATGCAGCCCGGGACACCGCCCCTGGCCCCGCCCTGCCCGCCGCGCGCGCCCTGGCCCTGGCCGGCCGCTCGGACCACCCGGTCTCGCGCGCCATTGCTTCCGGCCTCCAGGCTGATGCCGCCGTGGCCGCCGTGGCCGCGCGGGCCTCGGTCAGCAAGCTGCTGGCCCTGCCCGGCCGTGGCGTGCAGGCCGAGATCGACGGCCAGCTCTGGACCCTGGCCAACCTGCGCTGGGTGCAGGAGCAAGGCTGGGACAGCGCCGCGCTGCGCGCCGGCTTGGCCATGCACGAAGCCCAGGGCCGCACCGTGACCCTGCTGGCCGACAGCAGCGGCGTGCGGGCCCTGTTCGCCGTGGCCGACCCGCTGCGGCCCCAGGCCCGCGAGGCCGTGGCACGCCTGCAGGCCCTGGGCGTGCAGCCCGTGGTGCTCAGCGGCGACAACACGGCCACCGTGCGCTCCATCGCTGCCGAAGCCGGCATCCAGGATGCGCGCGGCGGCCTGCTGCCCCAGGACAAGCTCGACGCACTGGCCGAGCTGCAACGCACACGAGGCCCCACCGCCATGACGGGCGACGGCATCAACGACGCGCCGGCCCTGGCCCAGGCCGACATCGGCTTTGCCATGGGCGGCATGCACAGCACGGGCATGGCCATGGAAACCGCCGACGTGGTGCTGATGAACGACGACCTGCGCCGCCTGCCCGAGGTGGTGGAACTGTCGCGCAGCGCCCACGCCGTGCTCTGGCAGAACATCGCCCTGTCGTTGGGCGTCAAGCTGGTGTTCTTCGCGCTGGCCCTGGCCGGCAACGCCAGCATGTGGCTGGCTGTGCTCGCCGACATGGGCGTGAGCCTGCTGGTGGTCGGCAACGGCCTGCGGCTGCGCCGCTGGGGCAGCGACCGGGAGACGGCATGACCGACGCCCAGCGCCGTGCCGCCTTCACCCACCTGCTGCACAGCTTCCGTTCAAGCCAGGACCAGGCGCCCGCACAGCGCTGGCTGCTGCTGGAGGCCAGCCATGTGCTGGGCCAGCAGCTGCTGGGCCTGCACTGGCGATCCCACTGCTGGATGCTGCGCCACGCGCTGCAGTTGCGCGACGGCTGGGAGGTCGCCGGCCAGCTGCTGCGCCTGGCCCTGGTGCCCGCAGGCCATCTGCTGGACCGGCTGCCGCGCGGCAACACCGGCCGCGCCACGGTGCCGGCCACCCTGCCCATGGACATGCCGCCCGCCGTATCGGCGCTGATCGCCGAGGCACTGCGCACCACGCGCCGCCCGCCCGGGCAGAGGGCCCGCACCTGAGGAACTTCGTGGCACCGTCCGGTATCATCCATGCCTATGCGTCGCCCCTTGTCCATTGTCCTGGTCTTGCTGCTGGTCCTGCGTGGCCTGCTGGGCGATGCCATGGCCATGGGGGCGGCTCCGGTGATGGGCGTCCCGGCTCCGGCCGTCGCATTGGCGTCGGACTCCGCACTCCACCACCATGCGCCGGAGATAGCGCAGTCGCCGGACAGCCATGAACGGCATCCGGCACACGCCACGGAACAGCCCTCTCACCCCTCGCATACGTCGCACGCCGAGCACAGTGCAGACTGCTCCCCCCAGGCCGGCAGCCCTGCGGGCGGCGGCTGCGGCGAGCATGAACACGGCCCCAGCTGCACCCTGTGCGGCATCTGCCATTCGGCCCTTTTCACCCCTGGCCAGATCGGCTCGGACGGCGCTGCGCCGTCCGCCGCACTGCGCCCCCAAGGCAGCACGCGCTTTGCCAGCGCGGCCAAGCTGCAGGCCATCAAGCCACCCATTTCCTGAAGCCTGACGCCCGAAGTGCGTCCGCGCCCACCCTGCCGCCTGCCCATGGGCAGCCCGTTCTCGGGCATGGCAGGGCGCTTGGCTGCGGATGCGTCACCCGTTACGCATTCAGGAGATCACCATGCGCCGTGCGCATTTTCTCGCCCCCCTCATCCCCCTCATCCATTTCGGGCTGGCAGCCCTTGCCGTCTCCAGCCCCGCTGCCTGGGCCCAAGCCCATGACGGCAGCCTCCCCCCGGCCTCTTCCTCCGCAGGCTTGACCGGCGCCATCGATCCGGCTGCGGCCAGCCTGCCGCTGCGCCATGCCGCGCTGCCGGCCAGTGGCGCCGTGGAAACCGAGCTGACCGACTGGCGCCAGGCCAATGCGGCCGTGGCCGAGTTTCCCAACGGCCATATGGACATCCTGCGCTGGGAAGCCGCCCAGGGCGGCCGATCCACGCCCGCGCCGTCCCCGCACGGCTCTCACATGCAGCACGGAGGCCGGCCATGAAGCGCACCCTCTTCGCCCCCACCCGGCTGGTCGGCGCCATGGCTGCCGTGCTGGTCCTGGCCGGCTGCGCCAGCATCTCGCCCGACGGCCTGCGCGGCGCGGTCCAATCCCATACCGCCAGCCGCCTGCCGGACGGCGCCCAACTGCCGCCAACCGATCTGCAGGCCCGCGACACGGCGCAGCAGCGCATCGACGAGTGGCTGCGCCAGCCGCTGGACATGGACCAGTCCGTGCGCATCGCACTGCTCAACAACCCCGGCCTGCAGGCGCGCCTGGCGCAACTGGGCGTGCAGGATGCAGACCGCGTGCAGGCCCTGACGCTGCCCAACCCCACGCTGACCCTGGGCCGCATGGTCAACAGCGACGAGCGCGAGATCGAGCGCCAGCTGAGCTTTGGCCTGGTCAGCCTGATCACCCTGCCCTGGCGCAGTCGCTGGCAGGGCATGCAGATGGAACAGGCCACGCTGACCGCCGCGCAGGACGTGCTGCGGCTGGCCGCCGACACGCGCCGCGCCTGGCTGCGCGCCGTGGCCGCACGCCAGCAGCTGGCGGCCAGCGAGCGCATGCACGAGGCGGCCGAGGCCGGGGCCGAGCTGGCGCGGCGCATGGCCCGCGTGGGCAACTTCAGCCGGCTGCAGCAGGCGCGCGAGCTCAGCATCCAGCAGGACACCGCAGCCCAGCTGGCGCGTGCGCGCCTGGCCGCCACGGCCGAGCATGAGCAACTGGCCCGTCTGATGGGCCTGTGGGGACGGCGCATCGATTTCAAGCTGCCCGACCAGCTGCCCGCCATCCCGCAGGCCGCCACGCAGTTGCGCTCCGGGGACGACGCCGAAGCCACCGCGCTGCGCGAGCGCCTGGACCTGCGCGCCCTGCGTCGCGACCTGGACCAGTTGGCCGAGCGCCGTGGCTGGGCACGCCTGGGAGCCATGTTCGGCGACATCGGCCTGGGCTACAACCGCAACACCGCCACGGACCGGGCCACCGGCCACAGCGATGTGACACGCGGCTGGGAGATCGACCTGCCCCTGCCGCTGTTCGACTGGGGTGGCGCCGCCAGCGGCCGCGCGCGCGCCGAGCTGCAGCGCAGCGCGGCCCAGCTGCAGCAAGGCGCCATCCAGGCGCGCGCCGAGGCGCGCAGCAGCTGGATGCGCTACCGCACGGCCTGGGACCTGGCCCACCAGCAGCAGGCTGAGGTGCTGCCGCTGCGCCGCTTCATCCAGGATGAAACCATGCTTCGCTACAACGGCATGTTCGTCAGCGTCTGGCAATTGCTGGCCGAGGCCCGCAGCAGCGCCCAGGCCGTGGCCACCGCCACCGATGCGCAGCGCGACTTCTGGCTGGCAGAGACCGACCTGCAGCTGGCACTGACCGGCACGTCGCCGGGAGCCATCCAGGCTGCCGCCAGCGCTGCCGCGCCCACCCCCACCAACGAAGCGAGCCACTGACATGAACCGCCGCAATTTCTTCACCGGCGCCGCCGTGGCCGCCGTCTCCAGTGCCGCCGTCAGCCGCGTGGCCCTGGCCGCCCTGCCCGAGGCAGCGACCCAGTCCTCGGCCGAAACCGCCGCCCCGCTGGCCCCGCCCAACGGCCGCCCCTACCGCCCCGTGGTCACGCTCAACGGCTGGACCACCCCCTGGCGCATGAACGCAGGCGTCAAGGAATTCCACCTGGTGGCCGAGCCCGTGGTGCGCGAGGTGGCACCGGGCTTCTTCGTCAACATGTGGGGCTACAACGGCCAGAGCCCGGGACCGACCATCGAGGTGGTGGAAGGCGACCAGGTCCGCATCTTCGTGACCAACCGCCTGCCCGAGCACACCACCGTGCACTGGCACGGCCAGCGCCTGCCCAACGGCATGGACGGCGTGGGCGGCCTGACCCAGCCGCACATCCCGCCCGGCAAGACCTTTGTCTACGAGTTCACGGCGCGCCGTCCCGGCACCTTCATGTACCACCCGCATGCCGACGAGATGGTGCAGATGGCCATGGGAATGATGGGCCTGTGGATCACGCACCCGAAGGCGGCGCACCCGCAGATCGCCGAGGTCCAGCGCGACTACGCCTTCCTGCTGTCGGCCTACGACGTGGAGCCCGGCTCCATGACCCCACGCGTGGCCGAGATGACGGACTTCAACATCTGGACCTTCAACAGCCGGGTGTTCCCCGCCATCAGCCCCGTCGTCGCCCGGCGCGGCGACCGCGTGCGCCTGCGCGTGGGCAACCTGACCATGACCAACCACCCCATCCACGTGCATGGCCACGAATTCGAGGTCACGGGCACCGACGGCGGCCCCGTGCCCCGGTCCGCACGCTGGCCCGAGGTGACCACGGACGTGGCCGTGGGCCAGATGCGGCAGGTGGAGTTCATCGCCGACGAGCTGGGCGACTGGGCCCTGCACTGCCACAAGAGCCACCACACCATGGGCGCCATGGGCCACGACACGCCGACCATGATCGGCGTGGACCACCGGGGCCTGGTCGGCAAGATCCAGAAGATCGTGCCCGACTACATGGTCATGGGCGAGCGCGGCATGGGCGACATGGCCGCCATGGAGATGCCGCTGCCCGACAACACCTTCCCGATGATGACGGGCACGGGCCCCTTCGGCCCCCTCGAGATGGGCGGCATGTTCACCACCCTCAAGGTGCGCGAGCAGCTGGGCGCCAACGACTACGGCGACCCGGGCTGGTTCAACCACCCCAAGGGCCGCGTGGCCTATGAATGGAAGGGGCCGGCGGCCGAGGCCTCCGCACCGCGCCAGACCACGCCCGGCCAGTCCCCCGGCGCACCCAGCGTGCGCAAGCCCGGTGCGGGCCATGAGCACCACTGATGCCATCCAAGGAGCACCTCATGAACACCTTTGCCCTCCTCCTCGCCACGGCACTGCTCGCCGGCCCCGCTGCCGTCTTCGCCCATGGCAGCGAAACCCACGATGACGCTCCCAAGGCCGCCGCGGTCAAGGAGCAAAAGCCCTGGGGCATTGCCGGCGATGCCTCGGCCGCCCGGCGCACCATCACCCTGGACATGAGCGACAACATGCGCTTCACACCAGAGCGCATCAGCGTCAGGCGCGGCGAGACGGTGCGCCTGCGCGTGGCCAACAAGGGCCAGGTCATGCACGAGATCGTGCTGGGCACGCCGGCCTCGCTGGACGAGCACGCGCAGATGATGCTCAAGTTCCCCACCATGGAGCACGGCGAGCCCTACATGGCCCATGTCTCGCCCGGCCAATCCGGCGACCTGGTCTGGAATTTCAACCGCGAAGGCAGCTTCGACTTTGCCTGCCTCATCCCCGGCCACTACCAGGCCGGCATGCGCGGAACCATCACGGTGACGCAATGAGCGCGCCACTTCTTCCCCCCTTCAGGAGTACCCCATGAAACATGAACGCATGGCATCCGCCCACCCGCGCCGCAGTGCGCTGCGCCGCATGGCCCTGGCCTGCACGGCATTCGCCGCCCCTTCGCTGTGGGCGGCCGCACCCACGGCCCGCATCCCGGTGGAGGTCTGGAAGGACCCCAACTGCGGCTGCTGCCAGGACTGGGTGGTGCACATGGAGCACAACGGCTTTGCCGTCACCGTGCACGACACCGGCAACAGCGCAGTGCGCGCCAGGCTGGGCATTCCGGCGCGCCTGGGGTCCTGCCACACGGCCCTGGTCGAAGGCTATGCGCTCGAAGGCCATGTGCCTGCGGCCGACGTGCACAAGCTGCTCAGGCAAAAGCCCAAGGCGGTGGGCATTGCAGTGCCCGGCATGCCCGTGGGCAGCCCCGGCATGGACGGCCCCGAGTACGGCGGCCGCAAGGACCCCTACGAGGTGCTGCTCATCACCAAGAACCTCATGAACAGCGACGTTTCCACCCGCACCTTCACCAGCTACCGCTGACCCCCGGAGCACACCATGCACAACACAGTCCTCCTTGTTTCCCGTACGTCCCGTACGTCCCGTACCGCCCTTGCCGTGCGCCTGGCACTTGCCGCCGCGCTGATCCCGGCCTGGGCCTGTGCCCAGGCCACGGCCCACGACCATGCGGCGCATGGCGCGCAATCTGCCGAAACCGCACCCGCCGCCGCCAGCCAGGACCTCAGCGAAGGCGAGGTCACGCGCTGGGATGCACGCACCAGCAAGGTCACGCTGCGCCACGGCGAACTCAAGAACCTGGGCATGCCGCCCATGACCATGGTCTTCCAGCTGCGCGTGGCAGCACCCGAGCCCGCCCTCAAGGCTGGCGACAAGGTGCGCTTTCGCGCCGAGCAGGACCAGGGCGCCTTCGTGGTCACGCAGCTGGAAGTGCTGCGCTGAAGACCGGGTGCAGGGCTGCCGTTTCGGCTAAGGTGAAGGCCTGTCCATCACAGAGCAGAGCAGCGCATGCCAAGCACCGACTCAGACCCCGGCTCCATCACCCGCGTACAGGGCATCGAGGTAGGCCACCACACCGATGCCCGCCGCCCCACGGGCTGCACCGTCGTGCTGGCGCGCGGCGGCGCCGTGGGGGGCTGCGATGTGCGTGGCGCCGCCCCCGGCACGCGCGAGACCGACCTGCTGCATCCCTCCAACCTGGTGCAGCAGGTGCATGCCGTCATGCTCTCGGGCGGCAGCGCATGGGGGCTGGACGCGGCCAGCGGCGCCATGCGCTGGCTGGACGAGCAGGGCATAGGGCTGGATGTGGGCGTGGGCCGCGTGCCCATCGTGCCGGCCGCCGTGCTGTTCGACCTGGCGGTGGGCGACAGCCGCATCCGCCCGGGTGCCGATGCCGGCCATGCGGCCTGCCAGGCCGCCAGCGCCGCGCGGCCTGCCGAGGGCAATGTGGGCGCCGGCATGGGCGCCTGCGTGGGCAAGGTCTTCGGCATGGATCGCGCCATGAAGGGTGGCATCGGCACGGCCTCGCTCACCGTGCACGGCGTCACCGTGGGCGCGCTGATTGCCTGCAATGCCGTGGGCGATGTGGTCGATCCCCACAGCGGCGTGCTGCTGGCCGGCGCGCGCAGCCCCGATGGCCGCCAGCTGCACGACACCTGCCGTGCCTTGCTGCGCGGCGAAGAGCCCCGGCCGCTGCTGGCAGGCACCAACACCACCATCGGCGTGGTTGCCACCGATGCACGCATCACCAAGGCCCAGGCCCAGCGCCTGGCCGTGGTGGCCCATGACGGCCTGGCACGCGCCATACGACCCGTGCACACCATGAGCGATGGCGACACGCTGTTCGCCCTGGGCACGGGCCTGGCCGAGCACTCGCTGGGCATGCTGACCCTGTCCGCCATGGCCGCCGAGGCCGTGGCCCTGGCCACGGTGCGCGCCGTGCTGGCCGCGCAGTCGCTGACCACGGCCGAAGGGCTGGAGCTGCCCTGTGCCAGGGAGCTGGCCGCCTGCCGGCCCTGACCGGGTTCAGGCCTGCAGTGCCACCGCCCAGGCGTCGTAGCCGTAGACGCCATCGGCATTGCCACCGGCGCGCAGCCAGTTGTTGCCGCGCGAGCCGATCTGGATCTCGCTGGTGCGCTGCATGCGCATGGCCTGGTAGCGCGCCAGGGCAGCGGGCACCTGCTGCGATCCCTGGGCAGCGTCCAGGTTGCGCGCCAGCACCACGGCATCCTCGATGGCCATGCCCGCACCCTGGGCCATGAAGGGCATCATCGGGTGGCAGGCATCGCCCAGCAGCGTGATGCGGTCCTGCGACCAGGCCGGCAGGGGATCGCGCTCGTACAGCGCGGTCTTGAGCACCGTGTCGCAGGCGTCGAGCAGCGCCCGCGCGTCGGGATGGAAATCGGCATAGAAGCCGCGCAACTCCTCGACGCTGCCCGGCGTGGTCCAGGATTCCTCATGCCACGATTCCTGGGCCGTGGTGGCAAAGATGAAGGTATCGCGCCCCTGGTTCAGCGGAAAGGTCACGATCTGGCTTTGCGGCGTGGCGCCCCACCATTTGGTGAAGGCCTGGATGTCGGGCACATGGCGCACGCGCTCGGTAGGCACCACCGCGCGGAAGGCCACCACGCCCGTGAAGCGCGGGCTCTCGGCGCCGAACAGGGCCGCGCGCACCACGGAGTGGATGCCGTCCGCGCCAATGAGTACGTCCAGCTCGGCCACTTCGCTGCCATCGGTGAAGGCGATGTCCACGCCTTGCCCCGTCTGCGTGATCTGGCTGGCGCGCTTGCCCAACTGCACCTGGTCCAGCGGAAAGGCATCGGCCAGGGCCGCCAGCAGGTCCGCGCGGTGGATGGTGAGCTGGGGCGCGCCGTATTTGCGCTCGGCCTCGTCACCCATGGTCAGGCGTGAGGTTTCCTCGCCCGTGTCCCAGTTGCGGCTGATGCGGTGCGTGGGCCGTGCGGCGCTGGCACGCACGGCGGCGGCGATGTCGGCGCCCAGGCCATCGAGGGCGCGCACGGCATTGGGCGTGAGGTTGATGTCCGCGCCCACGCGCAGGAACTGCCGGCTTTGCTCGAACACCAATACTTCATGCCCTGCCTGGTGCAGCGCATTGGCTGCCGCCAATCCGCCAATGCCTGCTCCGACGATGCCTATCCTCAAACGCGCCATGGTTCCTGTCTCCTGCTGGTGGGGTCTATTCGGTGGTGATGCGCCCCATGATCCGGGGCGCATCGATGCAGGACATTGTCTTTTTGACGCGCCTCAAGCCTCAACCTCCGCAACGCCCGAATTGGGCACGATTCGTCCCCATCGGCACCGGCGCATGTCCGGCAGGCGCCTCAGTCCACGCGCCGCAGCTGCCCTTGCGCCAGCAGCTTGTCGCGCATGCGGCGCGTCATGGACTGGGTGCTGCCATCGGTGGCCGTGAACAGGAACAGCGTCTGCTGCGGGCTGACCCAGGTCAGCTGGGTGCGGATGCTCTGCCGGGCATTGGACAGCTCCACCCAGGTGCCCAGCGCCCAGTCCTCGGACACCACGGGCGCCACGGGTGCCACAGGTTCAGGTGCAGGTGCCACGGATGTCGCATGCGGCGTCACCTGGGGCCCGGCAGGCTCGCCAGGCATCCTGGTCGGCGACGCCGCAACGGCCGGGGGGGCAGGCAGCTCGTCCTGCAGCGCCTCGGGCAGCTCCAGATCCTGCTCGGTAAGGGTGGCCATCTCGTGCGCCATATCGTTCGCCATGGGCTGCGGCACATCCAGCGGCACCGGCATGGAGGCCGCCACGCCGAACAACGACTGTGGCAGGCGCGCTGCCGAGGAGCCGGGCCTTGCCTGGACGGGCCTGGCCTGGCCTGGCCCGGCAGCATCGAACCGGGAAGGCAGGGACGCCAGCACCGAGTCCGACCCATAGACGGTGGGCGGCACGGAGTCCAGATAAATATCCACGCTCTCTATGGGCTGGCGGACCACACCGGCATCCAGCGCATCCTGGTGCAGGCCGGCCAGGCGCGCGGCAAAGGCCTGGATCTCCTCCTCCGTGCGCCCCACGCTGCGCAGGCCGGCGCGCAGCCGGGCCTGCAGGCGCGGCGCCAGCGCCACCAGCCGGTCGGTATCGCGGCCGGCGTGTGCGGACACGCTCCACAGTAGGCTGGGCACCAGGGCGAGGTAGCCGCCGGGGTCGCGGGCCTCGCTGCCGTCCACAGGCTCCTGGACGCTGGCAATCACCTGGGCCCACGGCCCCGTGGCGAATTCCAGGATGTCATCGGGTACGCCCTGGGCACTGGGCAGGCGCCGGATGGCGGCTGCGATCTGCTCGGCCCGGGGCATGGCGGTTTCCGGCCAGCGCGGGTCCGCACGCCGCCCTTCCACGCGCCGGAGCGCGGCCGAGACGGGGCCGGTCACCGTGCCATCTTCAGGTGCTTCGCTCGGGCCCACGGGCTGCATGCCGCTGCCGCCCCAACCGTCACGCAGCTGCTGCAGCACCGTGGCAAAGGCCGATGCATCGGCGCGCTGCAGGGCCGCCAGCCGCATGGCAGCGGAATCGGCCACCTGCAGGAACTGGCCATAGCCCGGTGCGGATTCACTGTCGAACCACAGGCTGCGCGCCGTCAGCTCGTCGAGCAACTGGCGCGCAGGGTGATTGCGGTCCTCGAAAAAGCGCGTGTCCTGGACCACCAGCTGCTGCAGCAGCGGCTCCAGCCGGCCCACCGTGCGCTGCACGGAAGGCAGCAGGCGCGTGTCGGCGGCCATGAAGCGCATCATGCGCTGCAGCGTATGCAGCGCCGCGCCGTCGTCGGCGCGCGCGCCCGGGGGAGGCTCCTGCGGCTCCTGCGGCTCCTGCGGCTGCAGGGCCTGCATCAGCTGCTCCAGCTGGGCCGAGTGGTGCTGCACGGACTCCAGCGCCATGCAGCTCAGCGAGGTCCAGCCTTCGGGCAGCGCCGCCAGCACGGTGGGTGCCGTCTCGCTGCCCTGCCAGGCGGTGGTCTGCAGCCGGCTTGCGCCGTCCATGGCCGGCGCAAACTGCCCGGGCACGGAATAGGCGGATGGTTGGGCCAGCGCCAGCATGGAAGAAGGCGCCGCAGCGGGCGCCTCGCGGTGTGAATCCATCCAGCGGGGGTCGGACAGCAGGGCGGCCACCAGGCGCCGCGTCAACTCATCTTCCTGCGCCTGCTGGCCGAAGGCGCCGTAGGCGCGGCTCTGTGCCACGGCATCGCCATAGTGTGAAGGCGCACGCCAGCGGTTCGGCCCCGGCATGTCGGTCTGGCGCCGGCCCGGCTCGGGCGGCGGTGCCACGCCATAGGCGGCAGGCTGCACGCCCTGGTCGCGCAGGGACTGGGCCACATGGCCGTACTCGGATACCAGCAATGCGCCCAGATGCTCGCGCATGAAGCCCAGCCAGCAGGCGGCGCATTCGGGCTCGACCCCGGTGTCGTCGATCACGCGCTGCAGCGCCTGCACATAGTTGTGGGGCCTGAGCGGGTTGCGTTCGGGCTGGACACGGTCCAGGCCCTGGATGGCGCTGACCAGGGCATCGAGCTCGGCCAGTGCGATCTCCACCTGCGGCGCCACATGCTGCAGCAGGCGCTGGTGGGCCAGCTGCGACTGCAGCACGGAGTCATCCAGCAGGGAGAGGGAGGCGAAATCGGTGGTGCCGGGCACACCGGACGCACCGGAGATGCCCGGCACCGGCGGCCAGGCGGCAGCGCCACCGGATTGGCCAAAGCATTCCAGCAGCGCCAGCCCATAACCCTTGAGCATGGCGGCCCGGTGGCGGGCCAGCAATTCCAGCGCCTCGGGGATTTCAGCGCGGCGCGGCAGGCCGGAGCCAGGCAGCTCGGCCTGCTCCATGGCATGAGCCGTGCGCTGAAGCAGCCGCAGGATCAGCGCCTCCGAGCCGCGGACAGCCTGCACCAGGCAGGCCTGCAACGCGGCAACAGAAACGGGTGGAGGATTCATGGCCCGAAGAATACAGGCTCCAGCCCGTGCCGGAGGCGCTTTGAGGCTTGCCTTTGATGCTTACTTCAGTGCCTTGTAGCGCATGCGCTTGGGCTTGGCGCCTTCTTCGCCCAGACGCTTTTTCTTATCGGCTTCGTACTCCTGGTAGTTGCCGTCGAAATACACCCACTGCGAATCGCCTTCGGCGGCCAGGATGTGCGTGGCGATGCGGTCGAGGAACCAGCGATCGTGGGAGATCACCAGCACCGTGCCCGCGTACTCCAGCAGCGCATCTTCCAGCGCGCGCAGGGTTTCCACGTCCAGGTCGTTGGAGGGCTCGTCCAGCAGCAGCACGTTGCCGCCCTGGATCAGCGTCTTGGCCAGGTGCAGGCGGCCGCGCTCGCCGCCGGAGAGGTTGCCGACCTTCTTTTGCTGGTCCTGTCCGTTGAAGTTGAAGCGGCCTGCGTAGGCGCGCGAGGCCATCTGGAACTTGCCGACGTTGATGATGTCCAGCCCGCCCGAGATGTCTTCCCACACCGTCTTGTCATTGGCCAGCGCGTCACGCGTCTGCTCCACATAGGCCATCTTGACCGTCTGGCCCACGATGACTTCGCCGGAATCGGCCTGCTCGCGCCCCGCGATCAGCTTGAACAGCGTGGACTTGCCGGCGCCGTTGGGGCCGATGATGCCGACGATGGCGCCAGCGGGGATGTTCATGGTCAGGTTGTCGATGAGCACGCGGTCGCCAAAGCTCTTGGTGACGTTGTTGAACTCGATGACCTGGGTGCCCAGGCGCTCGGCCACAGGAATGAAGATTTCCTGGGTTTCATTGCGCTTTTGGTATTCGAAATCGCTCAGTTCCTCGAAGCGCGCGATACGGGCCTTGGACTTGGCCTGGCGGCCCTTGGCGTTCTGGCGAACCCACTCCAGTTCCTTCTTCAGGGCCTTGGCACGGGCTTCCTCGCCCTTTTGCTCGGACTCCAGGCGGTTTTGCTTCTGGATCAGCCACTCGGAGTAGTTGCCCTTGTAGGGAATGCCGTGGCCACGGTCCAGTTCCAGGATCCACTCGGCAGCGTTGTCCAGGAAGTAGCGATCGTGGGTGATGGCCACCACGGTGCCGGTGAAGCGGTGCAGGAACTGCTCCAGCCATTCCACGGACTCGGCGTCCAAGTGGTTGGTGGGCTCGTCCAGCAGCAGCATGTCGGGCTTGGACAGCAGCAGCTTGCACAGCGCCACGCGGCGCTTCTCGCCGCCGGACAGCTTGCCGATCACGGCGTCCCAGGCCGGCAGGCGCAGGGCGTCGGCGGCGATCTCCAGCTGGTGCTCGGAGTCGGTGCCGGCAGCGGCGATCTTGGCTTCCAGCTCGCCTTGCTCGGCAGCCAGCGCGTCGAAGTCGGCGTCGGGCTCGGCGTAGGCGGCGTAGATTTCATCGAGGCGCGCGCGGGCCGCGTTGACTTCGGCCATGGCCTCTTCCACAGCCTGGCGCACCGTGTGCTCTGGATTGAGCTGAGGCTCCTGCGGCAGATAGCCGATGGACAGGCCCTGCATGGGCAGCGCCTCGCCTTCGAATTCCTTGTCCACCCCGGCCATGATCTTGAGCAGCGAGGACTTGCCAGAGCCGTTCAGACCCAGCACGCCGATCTTGGCGCCCGGGAAAAAGCTGAGAGAGATATCCTTCAAGATCTGCCGCTTGGGCGGCACGGTCTTGGTGAGGTGGTTCATCGAAAAAACGTATTGAGCCATTCTGGTCCGAGTACTTGAATCGTTGATTTCTGCAAAAACCGGGCAACAAATCGGTTGCACGCCAGCCGTGATTATCGGCGCATGCGACAATACCCTGCGTTGCGGGTTCCAGTTGCCCGTGACATCAGCATTCCAGCTGGGGACGATGGACGCTGTTTTCCAGGCTCCCGACATTGAACCTCATCCGCCTACGACTGGTCCGGCAACCGCCCTGGTTGCCTCGGCAGGCTGATACCCAGCGCCCCGGACGGGCGCATCTTTGATCACATGACATTTGAAGAACTGAATCTGGCTCCCGCCATTCTGAAGGCCGTGCTTGAGGAGGGTTACGAGAACCCGACTCCCATCCAGGCACAGGCCATTCCGGCGGTGCTCGCCGGCCACGACCTGCTGGCAGGCGCCCAGACCGGCACCGGCAAGACCGCGGCCTTCACCCTGCCCATGCTGCACCGCCTCTCGCAAGGCCAGGTGCCGCGCAACAAGTTCGGCGGCAAGGGCATCCGCGCCCTGGTGCTGACGCCCACGCGTGAACTCGCAGCGCAGGTCGAGGAATCGGTGCGCAGCTACGCGAAGTACCTGGACATCAACTCCACCGTCATCTTCGGCGGCGTGGGCATGAAGCCCCAGATCGACCGCATCAAGAAGGGCGTGGACATCCTGGTCGCCACGCCGGGCCGCCTGCTGGATCTGCAGCAGCAAGGCTTCATGGACCTGTCCACCGTCGAAGTCCTGGTGCTCGACGAAGCCGACCGCATGCTGGACATGGGCTTCATCCACGACGTCAAGAAGGTGCTGGCCCTGGTGCCCAAGGAAAAGCAAAGCCTGCTGTTCTCGGCCACCTTCAGCGACGAGATCCGCGACCTGGCCAACGGCCTGCTGCGCAATCCGCAGTCCATCCAGGTCACGCCCAGCAACACCACCGTGCAGCGCATCACCCAGGTGATCCACCCCGTGGGCCGCGGCAAGAAAAAGCAGGTGCTGCTGCACATCATCAACGAGAACAACTGGAGCCAGGTTCTGGTGTTCACGCGCACAAAGTTCGGCGCCAACAACGTTGCCGAATTCCTGACCAAGAACAACATCAGCGCCATGGCGCTGCACGGCAACAAGAGCCAGAGCGCACGCACCCAGGCACTGGCCGGCTTCAAGACCGGCGAGCTGCGCGCACTGGTGGCCACCGACATCGCTGCACGCGGCATCGACATCGATGAGCTGCCGCACGTCGTGAACTACGAAATCCCCAACGTCTCCGAAGACTACGTGCACCGCATCGGCCGCACGGGCCGTGCCGGGCGCGAAGGCCATGCCGTCAGCCTCGTGTGCATGGACGAAGAAGGCTTCATGATGGACATCGAGCGCTTCACCAAGCAGGAAATCCCCGTGCAGGTGCTCGAAGGCTTCGGCCCGGAAGAAGGCGAAGTGGCCGAACCCATCGCCATGGGCCGCCAGACCATCTGGGGCGGCGCGGGCAAGCCGCCCAGCCGTGACGTCATGCAGGCCGCCGCCAAGGCTGCGCGCCAGGAAATGATGGACCGCATCCGCACCAACAAGGCTGCCCAGCCCGACCGCGGCGGTCGTGCAGGCGGCCGTGGCCAGGCAGCACCCAAGGCAGGCTCGGACGAAGGCCGCTCCGAAGGCAGCGCAGGCGGCCAGGGCCGTGGCCGCAACCACGCCGGCGCAGGCGCCAACAACAAGCCGCGCCGTGACCGCTTCGACGGTCCGGGCAACGGCTCCGGCGCGGCTCACCGCCCCAAGGCAGGTCCCCAGAACGCCCCCCGTCGCGGCCCGCGTCCTGACGGCGAAGGCGGCGGTGGCCGTCGCTTCGACGACCAGCCCCCGCGCGCTGATGCCCACCTGGGCACGCAGCTCGGCCATGCACGCAGCAGCGGACCGCGCGGCGGCGCCGGTGGCGGTCAACCCGACCCGATGCGCACCAGCGTGGACACCATGGCCGAACGCGGCCGCCGCGGCGGCGGTGGCTTCAACCGCGGTGGCGGCGGCGGCGGTGGTGGCTTCGGCGGCGGTGGCCGTGGCGGCTCCTCGCGCGGCGGCTACGGTCGCTGACCTGCACTGAATACCCGGCGTGCCAGGCGGCATGCCGGGCATTGCACCAGCCCAAAGGGCTGCATCTCCCCGGGGCTGCAGCCCTTTTGCATTGCACAGATTGCGCCTTCAGCCGACAGCGCGCCGCAAGCCTGCATGGCTATCATCCCGATAGCATTGCGGCCTGCGGCGACTGAAGGCCGCACCCCTTTTCCCGGATTCCCCAAGATTCCCCACGACTGGTTCCTCAAGGCCACGCCATGACACTGCTGACTCCACCCGCCATACCCTCCAGCCAGCGCCCCGATCCGGAGCTGCCACAGGGCCGGCTGCGGTGGTCGGCCCTGGCATGCACCGCACTGCTGGCCGCCTGCTCCAGCACGCCGCTGCCGCCCTGGCCCACGTCCTCCAAGCCCCAGGTGGCCACGCCCACCCGCCCGGCCCCGGAAATACCCGTGGTGCCCCAGGCGACAACGCAGCCGATCGCACCGGCCAACAACCTCGTCCCCCTGCCCTACAACGCGGCCGTGGCGGCGCGCTTCCCCGACCCGGCCACGCGCTATGACACGCCCGGCCTGGCGCCGCAGCGCAACCAGTTCACCACGGCCAGCGAACTGTCTTCCTGGCTGAACAGCCAGGCCAGCAAATCCCTGGGCCGCGACACGCGCCTGGGAATCGTGCAGCCCGGCAGCTCGCAGCGCGGCAGCCCCATCCAGGCCCTGGTGGCCACGCGCGCTCCTGGCATCCAGCCGTCGGCGCTGTATGACAGCCGCCGCCCCACGGTCATGCTCGTGGCCGGCCAGCATGGCGACGAGCCTGCAGGGACCGAGGCATTGCTCATCATTGCCCGCGAACTCGCTCCCGGCGGCCTGCTGGAGCCGCTGCTGCAGCAGATCAACGTGATCCTCGTGCCGCGCGCCAACCCCGATGCCGTGGAAGCCGGCACGCGCAATGCAGCCGATGGCACCGACATCGCCCATGACCACCTGCTCCTGAACACGCCGGAGGCCAAGGCCCTGGCCACGCTGGCACGCGACTACCGCCCCGTCGCCGTGGTGGACCTGCAGGAATTCCCGGCCGCCAGCATCTTCCTGCAGAAGTACCAGGCCATACAGCGCTACGACGCCCTGCTGCAGTATTCGGCCACGGCCAACCAGAATGAATTCGTGACCAAGGCTGCGCGCGAGTGGTACACGGCACCGCTGCGCACCGCGCTGTCGCAAGCCGGCCTGAGCAGCGACTGGTACTACACCACCAGCCAGGACCTGCAGGACAAGTCCATCTCCATGGGCAGCCTGGCGCCCGATTCGCTGCGCAACATCAGCGGACTCAAGAACTCGGTGGGCTATCTGGTCAGCAGCCGTGGCTCGGACCTGGGCCGCGCCCACATCCAGCGGCGCGTGCACACCCTGGTCACCGCCGCCACACGCATGCTGCATTCGAGCGCCGAGCGCGCCAAGGACCTCACCCAGGTGCAGGCCTTCGTGGCGCGTGAGACCGCCTCTCTCGCCTGCCACCAGCAACTCGCCGTCCAGGCCGAGCAGACGCCCGAGCAGCGCACGCTCACCATGATCCAGCCCGACACGGGTGCCGACCAGCAGGTGCGCGTGGACTGGAACGCCTCCCTGCAGGCCCGCACCACGCTGTCGCGCCCGCGCTCCTGCGGCTACTGGCTGTCCGCCAGCGCCCAGACCGCCGTGGACAGGCTGCGCCTGCTGGGCCTGCAAGTGCTCAAGGTGGCCGAGCCCGGCCAGCTGCTGGCCGACTCGTACAACGAGGCCCGCTCGGCCACGCCCGCCAGCGGCGCCTATGCGCTCACGCGCGGCGCCGTCGAAGCACCCGTGGGCAGCTACTACCTGTCGATGAACCAGCCCATGGCCAATATTGCCGCTGCGGCGCTGGAGCCCGACACGCCCTACAGCTACCTCGCACGCGGCCTGGTGCCCACGCTGAGCGACATGGCGCGCGTGATGGCCCCCCCTTCGGTGGTGTTCGAGGAAGAAGAAGACGCCGAATGACGGCAAGGGCGCCAGGGCACGCCGCCAAGCCCTGAGCGCCCGCCCATTGCGGGTATGATCCGCGCTGGCCCGTCAGCGGCCATACCTGCCCGTAGCTCAACCGGATAGAGCAATTGCCTTCTAAGCAATAGGTCGGGGGTTCGAGTCCCTCCGGGCAGGCCATCCTGGCATCCCAAGAAGTTCAAAGAAGTCCAAGAATAGGCGCTGGCCTTGGGCTTCAAGGACATCCAGCGTTCAAAGCCGTCCAACGGCATCCGGTGACATCCAGGATGTTTGTTGGTATCGTTGTTGGTATCCCGTGTACTTGACACGCAAGATACCAACACGACCTGAATGCCCCTGACAGACACCTTCATCAAAGCCCTAAGACACGACCCCAGCAAGAGCGCTGGATCGAAGCACTCCGATGGGCACGGCTTGTACCTGCACGTGAAGGAGTCTGGCAAGTACTGGCGCATGGCGTACCGCTTTGCAGGCAAGCAGAAGACGCTTGCACTAGGGGTGTATCCCACTGTAGGACTCGCCCAGGCCCGCCGTCGCCGCGATGAAGCCAGAGAACAGCTCGCATCCAGCATCGACCCCAGCCTTGCAAAGCAAGTCCAGAAGCTCGCCCTCGCCCATGCCCAGGAGAGCACTTTTGAGGCTGTCGCGCGTGAATTCCATGGCATCAAGTGCGGCGCATGGAGCGACACCTACGCGGAGAAGTGGCTGCGCAACATGTCCAAGGATCTGTTCCCGCATGTGGGCCGCATGTTGCTTCCTGAGATTACCCCTCCCCTGCTCCTAAGCGTGCTCCGAAAGGTCGAAAAACGAGGCGCACGCGAAACTGCCCACACGCTTCGCCAGACAGCAGGGCAGGTGTTTCGCTACGGCATCCAGACGGGACGATGTGAGCGCAACCCGGTCTATGACCTGCAAGGTGCTCTTGAGCCAATCGTGGTGAAGCACATGGCAGCAGTCCTCGAGCCAAGCAAAGCTGGAGAGCTTCTACGTTCAATAGACGAGTACAGGGGGCAGCCCACTACCAAGGCAGCTCTGCAGCTGTCAGCTCTTCTATTTCAACGCCCAGGCAACATCCGCTCCATGGAATGGGCGTGGATTGATGCTGAGCAAGCGATGCTTACTATCCCGTCAATGAGCATGAAGAGGACCAGATCCCAGAAGCTCAACGGACGGCCTCACCTGGTACCCCTAGCTGGCCAAGCCCTCGAAATCCTGGAGGAGATTCGCCCACTCACAGGCCATGGGAAGTATGTCTTCCCCAGCTTGCTCAGCGGTGAGCGACCGATGAGCGAAAACACCGTCAATACCGCACTTCGCCGCCTCGGCTACAGCGGGGACGAGATGACAGCTCATGGATTCAGAGCAATGGCCCGCACCCTGCTTGCAGAGCGTCTTCCAGGGATAGCATCCGACGTAGTGGAGGCGCAACTAGCTCATGGAAAGGCAGGGCCCCTTGGTGCAGCGTACGACCGTGCAGAGTACATGGAGCAAAGGCGCTCACTCATGGAGACATGGGCAGGTTATCTTGACCAGCTCCGGCAGCAGAGAGAGTCCTCACCATCGCGGTAAGAGCACTGTCACAGCCTCTCACTCTCCACCGGGGTTGACCCGGTTGCGCGGCGACTCCAGTGGCAAGCCCTTTGGCGGGCAAGAAAGTCTTGACCGGCACCGAGGATGAGAGGCTCCGTAGCAAGCTCCACCAAGTTTGGCAGGAGTGCGACACCTAGGCAAAGGCCATGACCTGGTTTGTCGGTCACAGTGTTACGACTTCGACGAAGTCTTTCGACTCGCAAGTGCCTAGTCAACCCACTTCACACGCTGCCCAACTTGTGCTACGGTACTGGCCGCGAGGATGAATTCTGCACCGTTCAAG
Organism: Delftia sp. PX-1; assembly: GCF_055797465.1. NCBI lineage: Bacteria > Pseudomonadati > Pseudomonadota > Betaproteobacteria > Burkholderiales > Comamonadaceae > Delftia > Delftia sp. PX-1. The sequence continues at coordinate 2,898,162 of NZ_CP184763.1, read as the reverse complement.
GTGCTTCATCCTATTCGGCGCACGCATACAGCCTCGCTTGGCCTCTTACGGAAGCTAAGCCAGGAGATTGCGGTTTTATCTAGGGTTGCGCCGGTCCTTGCAAGAGACCCCGCTGCTAGCGCGAGCTAAGGCGGGAAGATTTATCTTGCATTGGACCAAAATATGGCCGTCACGCGCCGCATCATCCGCCTCCCTGAACTCATTAGCCTCATCGGCCGCAGCCGCTCGAGCGTCTACGACATTCTGAACCCTCGTTCGCCCCGTCATGTCTCGGATTTTCCTCGGCCCGTACGTCTTGGGAATACGCCACGCAGCGCAATTGGCTGGCATCTTGACGAAGTTTTAACTTGGCTCGACTCTCGTCAGCGCACACCCACCAATCAGCCCTCGCGTTAGAAATCATTGGCAATCTCAATGATTGAGCGATCAACGACCCACTTACATCGATAAAACAACATAAGTGGATATGAGTGCGATTATTAAGAATCACAATGACAAAATACATCTTTGATGCAGCAATGCGAGCCTTCGAAGAAAAATATAACGCTCAGCAAAATAAATACTTTCCTAATGAAATTGAAATTTATGGACGTCATAAGTCAACTTTGACAAAGCACCGGGCGACAGAATTCGAGGTTTCGGCCTCCATTCCCGACAACTTTTATCCCGACCTTGCAGTCCAGTTGGTTGCAATCACTTATTTAGCAATCCATCTTTGCAAACGCAAGACAATGCCTTACCGCGTCCGGCGCGAGCCAGCTCGGTCCAGCTATAGTTGCGCCAACCTCTATACCCCTCGAATTGATTTCGAATTTCACTTCGATGCCTTGCGCTTATTCATAAGAGAAAGCCATTCATGCGACTCCCTGCTGAAACGCGCCAATGTATTACATCCCGCCACTCTTGAACTAATTAAATTAGGGATTGCAATATATAAAAATAACCTCCTTCCTAAGCACCAGAGTTGGGAGGAACATCAAGTATTGAGTACAGAGCAGAGTCAACGCAACCTCATAGCGCAAAAAATGAACGAATGGCACTCTCTACCATTCAATAAGAATTCCATAAAAAAATGGAATAACGGGCACCTCTCCTGCGCGGAAAATTTTCTAGAATCGTGGACCTCTTACGCAAAAAAACACAAGTGTTTTTTACTGAGAGCGGACCTAATCTACAGTTCACCTAACCAGTTGGCCAGAGGTTTCGGTACTCCAACTCATAACATCGTCCGGGAAAACGTTGCGGCTTTTCAAGAAGCCATGCGCTGCAATCCGACATTCCGTGATGCGAAGGTTCTGTTGACGCCTTATTCGGACCTGTCCCGACAGTGGCAGCTGCCACTGACAGCGCTCATTCCAGGTTCTGACAGAAGCCGCGCAGAAGCCACCATGGAAATTAAAAAAATCTGGGAATCTGTCGCATGCGTAAACGGCAAAAGCTTGGAGTCTAATCTGCAGTTCTTCGAAGGAGAATATCGCTTCATTTCACGTGATCAGCATATGTTTGACAGCCTTGATCAGCAACTATTGCAGGCTGCAATTTACCACTTCCACACTCGGCTAATTGCTGACACATGCATTGACACTGTTTCAATAACGCAAAAGCTCATGATCCGCTGAAAATAATTTAGCACCTAATACATACGCAACAAAATATTTCGCACCAGTTTAAATAAACAAAAGCATCATGTGCGCACTTATTATTCGACTACTTAATCAAAATTACGGCAAAAAAAGGGGAAATATATTCCCCCACCTTGCAAAACAGCTCAAACTATTTCAAGGATGATGAAGACTTTATCCAAGAGTTCATGGAGCAACGTTGTATTCTGGATCTACCCTTAGCAAACAGCATACAGAACAACCAAGAAAATCATATACACAAAACTCTGCTCGTCCCCCAGGCTTCTGAGCTGATAAAAGCATTGGTACAAGCGGAGCAGTTCATGCGTTCATCAGTTAACTCACTTGATTTACTGAAAGCTGTTGATCCGGACACTAGGGTCACTACTAGACCATCGCAAACAGCCTTGGACTGGGTCCGTCATGCTCTAGATATGGCAATGCGCATCCAGCAGTTATTCGTCGAAAACGAAAATTTGCGCCATGCAGTAATTCAGCAACGCCTCCAACCTCCACCGGCATTGGCGAAGTTTTTGGAACTACTGTTCTTGATTCTGTCGACATATCATCTCTGGAGTGGAAAGAATGATAATCACTGGATCTGGCCTGACATCGAGACTGTCGACTACCACCAAGACTGGCAAAAATATTCCCCGTATTTCGATCTGGTGCGTGAACTTGTAGAAATTCAGAGTATTCTCGCCAAACAGAATTCTGCCCGCGACCGACTTCGCAATGCCAACTTTACAACTGCCTGCAACCTAGTTAACGAAGCCTTCGCTGCTTCTTCCAAGGTGCTGGCCATCCGAATTGATCTAGGATATGCAAAGGGAATTTCTTCATTTTTGATAAAAAGCAGGAGCAACCATCAAAATGAAACCCCAATCAATTTAGAAGAATTTTTAACACATCTGAGTATTTTCTTAGGCGTCATGAACAAGACATACGTCAACAGCAGACTGGCCTACATTCTGAAAATAGAATATGGCATATCCAAAGGATACCACGCTCACATACTACTTCTTTTAAACGGACACAAACATCAGCAAGATGTTAGCATAGCTCAGAAATTGGGCAAATCCTGGTCTGAGGATATTACACAAGGGAGAGGAATATATTGGAATTGCAATGCAAACAGAAGCCGATACAAAAAAGATGCTATAGGAATGATTAATCGCGCAGACGAACAAAAAAGAGATCATTTAAAAGCATATGTTCTCACTTATTTAGTAAAACACGACATCCCCCTTGGGGTGCTGCACGAGAGAGCCTTCAGGAAATTCAGGCCGAGCCACCGAAAGCTAAAATCATTAACAAAAAAATAATTCCATTTACACAAAATATTCAGTCTTAACACCCATCCAAGAAATTCAACCACTCTTATCAACTATAAAAAGAAAGACCCATCCAACTAATAAATGATATCAATTCAACGGCCATATTGGAACACACCGAAATACGCCAACACAGACCGAAGTAGCAAGTAAGGCGCTACGCCATCAAGTGAACTTGCCCATTTTTACGTCTCGCTCCGCCAGGATGGAATTTACAAATTCACTAACAGCGTTCGCTGGCCCGCGCAGAATCACAGTCTCCATGCATTGGGCGTGCTCGAGGTGTACGTGGGTAGATGCCAGCGTCAGCACCTGGTGGTTATGTTGTATGTCCAAAAATCGTAAAGCGGTCGTTCGGTCGTGGTGATCGTACAGATAGCTCAGTGACGCCACACAAGGTGCATCTGGCTTCGCCGCCAATCTTTCCTGCCCCAATTCACGGCGCACGAAGTCCCGAAATGCCTCGGAGCGATTACTGTAACGCCGCGACTCAATCAATGATTCGAAGTCTGCGGCCAGTTCATTATCGATGGAAATACTCAATCGCTGCATGGACTACCTGTCTGGGGAGAGTGAGCCTAGAGCGCAACCGGCACACCTGCTCACCGACCCATACGTTATTTGACGTATGTATGAAGTTTTTTTATTTCGTAATACTGGCTGCAATAAGAAGCCAAAAATGCGGACAAGCTTCGGAAATCTTCTCCGCTTGTGATCAAGCTGGTGGCTTCCACATCGCTCAACCTACCGATCAAATATGACCAACACAGCGTTCTGGACCCTCGCCGACTGGCAATCCGCCTACCAACGTGGCACAGCGCCCTCAGATCTTCTGGTGCCTCTGCTAGCCAGTCTGAAGGACAGTGATACCGCCTGGATTTCCCGTTTGTCCACGGAAGGCCTGCACACACGGCTGGTACAACTTGGACAGCAACGGGAAGCGGTCGGTGGAGACTTGTCCAAACTCCCGCTTTACGGCATACCGTTTGCCGTCAAGGACAACATCAATGTGGCAGGGCTGGCAACGACCTGCGCCTGCCCCGAGTTCGCATTCCTGCCAGCCCACAATGCAACGGTCGTCGACCGGTTGGAGGCGGCAGGCGCCGTGGCCATCGGAAAAACCAACCTCGACCAGTTCGCTACCGGCCTGGTGGGCACGCGCTCCCCTTATGGCCCCGTGCCCAACGCATTCAAGCCCGAATTCATCAGCGGGGGCTCCAGCTCGGGCTCTGCTTCGGTAGTGGCGCGCGGCCTGGTGCCATTCGCATTGGGCACCGACACGGCCGGCTCCGGCCGCGTGCCTGCTGGTCACAACAACCTCGTGGGCTTGAAACCGACACGTGGCCTGGTGAGCAACACCGGTCTCGTGCCGGCCTGCCGCACGCTGGACTGCATCACGGTGATGGCACTGAGCGTCGGCGATGCCGATGCGGCGCTGCGCACCATGGGCGGCTTCGACGCCACCGATGCGTACTCGCGCAGCGCCCCTGCTCGTCCCGCTGCATGGCCTGCCAAGCCGGTGCTGGGCATTCCGGCATCGCCCGACTGGTTCGGCGATGCGAATGCCGAGCGCGTGTACAGCGATGCGCTGCGCCGGCTGGAAGCCATCGGCGTGGAACTGCGGCCCATCGACTTCGCCCCGCTTTTCGAGGTCGCGGCGCTGCTGTACGAAGGCCCATGGGTCGGTGAGCGCTACGCGGCCATCGAGGACCTCATGAACACCAGGCCCGAGGTCGTGCACCCCGTCGTGCGCAGCATTGTGGACAAGGCGAAGAACTTCAGCGCCGTGGACACCTACAAGGCCGAGTACCGCCGGATGGCGCTGGCACGCAAGGCAGAGGCGCTGATGCAGGGGCTGGACGGCCTGCTCGTGCCCACGGCACCCAGTATCTACACCATTGAGCAGTTGCAGGCCGATCCAGTCACGCTGAACTCGCGCATGGGCATCTACACGAACTTCGTCAACCTGCTCGACTGGAGCGCCATCGCACTGCCCGCTGGCATGCGCGCCGACGGGCTGCCCGCCGGAATCACTCTGATCGCGCCCGGCTGGCATGAGGCACGGTTGGTCGAGTTCGGCCGACGCTGGCAGGCGGCCGCCCCCTGGAAACGTGGCGCCTCGCAGCAGGACCTGCCGCCCATCGACGCACCTGCATCAACCAATCTGGACGGACAGGTCGTCGTCGCTGTGGTGGGTGCCCATTTGTCAGGCATGCCGCTCAACGGCCAGCTCATCGAGCGCGGCGCCACGCTACTGGAAAGCACCCACACCTCGGCCGCGTACCGCTTCTACGCGCTGCCCGGCACCGTGCCTCCCAAGCCCGGCCTGGTGCGCACGGGCGATGGCGCACCCATCGCCGTGGAACTGTGGGCGATACCGGTGGAGCGCTACGGCTCCTTCGTGGCATTGATCCCTTCGCCATTGGGCATCGGCACGCTGGAACTGATCGACGGCCGCACAGTGCAGGGCTTCGTCTGCGAAGCGTGGGCCACACAAGGGGCCGAAGACATTACGTCGCTCGGAGGCTGGCGCGCCTACATGGCTCGCAAGTAACCCCGCCCTCCCCTTTGACCATCTACTTTTCGAGCGGCCTGCGCGACAGGCCAGGCCGCTGCATTGCCTGGAGTCCGCCCATGTTCAAGACCGTACTCATTGCCAACCGTGGAGAAATCGCGGTACGCATCGCCCGCACCCTCAAGAAGATGGGCGTGCGCTCGGTGGCCATCTATTCGGACGCCGACCGCGACAGCCTGCACGTGGCAGCGGCCGACGTGGCCGTGCCCTTGAACAGCGATGGCGGCAGCAGCCCGGCGGAAACCTACCTGCGCGGCGACCGCATCCTGGAGATCGCCAGAGAAACGGGGGCCGAGGCGGTGATCCCCGGCTATGGCTTCCTGTCCGAGAACACCGAGTTCGCCGAGCAGTGTGCGGCAGCGGGCATCGTCTTCGTTGGCCCGACACCGGACCAGGTGCGGCGCTTCGGCCTGAAGCACACCTCGCGCGAGATCGCCGAGGCGGCGGGCGTGCCGCTCACACCAGGCACCGGCCTGCTGCAAAGTCTGGAGGACGCCAAGTCAGCTGCACAGCACATCGGCTATCCGGTGATGCTCAAGAGCACGGCGGGCGGCGGCGGCATCGGCCTCTCGCGCTGCGACAACGAGGCCGAGCTGATCGCGGCCTACGATTCGGTGCAGCGCCTCGGCCAGAACTTCTTCAAGGACAGCGGTGTGTTCATCGAGCGCTTCATCGCCGATGCGCGCCATGTCGAAGTACAGATTTTCGGCAACGGCCAAGGCCGCGTCGTGGCGTTGGGAGAGCGCGATTGCTCGCTGCAGCGGCGCAACCAGAAGGTGGTCGAGGAAACCCCGGCACCGCACCTGCCGCCAGCCACGCGCAAGGCGCTGCTGGCCGCTGCCGTGAAGCTGGGCGAGGCCGTGTGCTACGTCTCGGCCGGCACGGTGGAATTCATCTACGACGGCGCGCGCGATGCCTTCTACTTCCTGGAGGTGAACACCCGGCTGCAGGTCGAGCATCCGATCACCGAGGAGGTGACGGGGCTGGACCTGGTGGAGTGGATGGTTCGCATCGCCGCTGGTGAGCCTCCATCCTTCGACGACCTGCCTGAACCCAAGGGTGCCGCCATGGAAGTGCGCGTCTATGCCGAGAATCCCGTGCGTGGCTTTCAGCCCGCGCCCGGTGTGCTGACCGACGTGCAGTTTCCCGAAGGCGTGCGTGTGGACACCTGGGTGCAGACCGGCACCGAGGTGTCGGCGAACTACGACCCGATGATCGCCAAGGTCATCGCCTACGGCGCTGACCGAGAGGAAGCGCGCCACAAGCTGCTGATGGCCCTTGAGTTGACGCGCCTGCACGGCAGCGCCACCAACCTGGACTACCTGCGCAGCATTTTGCAGAGCCAGGAGTTCGTCACCGGCACTGTGTCCACGCGATTGCTGGACCGCTACGAATACGTCTCGCCCGTGGTCGAGGTGCTGGAATCTGGCACCTACACCACGGTCCAGGACTACCCGGGACGCACCGGCTACTGGGACATCGGCGTGCCGCCGTCCGGGCCGATGGACGACTATGCCTTCCGCCTGGCCAACCGCATCGTCGGCAACCACGAAAGCGCGGCCGGACTGGAATGCACGCTCCAGGGTCCGACGCTCAAGTTCCACGGCAACGCGGTGATTGCACTCACCGGTGCGCCAGCCCTCGCGACGCTCGACAACGGCGACCCGCTGCCCTGGTGGAAGCCCATCGCCGTCCGCGCAAACCAAGTGCTTCGCATCGGCAAGGCCACCAGCGGGTGCCGCAGCTACGTGGCCATCCGGCGCGGCATCGACGTGCCCGACTACCTGGGCAGCAAATCCACCTTCGTGCTCGGCCAGTTCGGCGGCCACGCAGGACGAACGCTGCGCGTGGGCGACGTGCTGCCCGTCAGCCGGCCCGACCTGGCCGCCTGCAGCACGCCAGCCCCCGCCTATGTGCCGGCGACGCCTCCCCATGAACTGGTGCCAGCCTATGGCAAGCACTGGGACATCGCTGTGCTCTACGGCCCGCATGGCGCGCCGGACTTCTTCACAGAAGACAGCATGGCGGCCTTCTTCGCCACCGACTATCAGGTTCACTACAACTCCAACCGGCTGGGTGTGCGCCTGATCGGGCCGAAACCTGAATGGACACGCAGCGACGGCGGTGAGGCGGGACTGCACCCGTCGAACGTGCATGACTGCGTGTACGCCATCGGCAGCATCAACTTCACGGGCGACACGCCGGTGATCCTGACCTGCGACGGTCCGAGCCTGGGTGGCTTCGTCTGCGCAGCGACCATCGTCAAAGCGGAACTGTGGAAAGTGGGACAGGTGAAGCCGGGCGACACGATTCGCTTCCGGCGCATAGGCTTCGAGGAGGCACTGGCGCTGGAGAAGGCGCAGGACGAGGCCATTCGCCTGCTGCGCCCGCAGACCGAGCGACCCGCTCAGAGCCTGTCCACTGCACTGGCCACGGCTTCGCAATGCGTCTTGGCCGAATTGCCCGCCGAGGGCAGCCGCCCCGCCGTGGCCTATCGCCAGGCTGGCGACAAGTACATCCTGTTGGAATACGGCCCGAACGTGCTGGACTTGCGTCTGCGGCTGCGTATCCACCTGTTGATGGAGGCGCTCAAGGCCGCCAGGGTCGACGGCGTGCAGGAACTCTCGCCGGGCGTGCGTTCGGTGCAGATCCACTACGACAGCCGGGTGATCGCGCAGTCCGAACTGATCGGCAAGCTGATCGCGCTGGAAAAACAGCTTCCAGACGTGGAAGGCATCAAGGTGCCCAGCCGCATCGTGCACCTGCCCATGGCCTTCGAGGACTCGGCCACCCTGGGCGCAGTGCAACGCTATCGTGAAACGGTGAAATCCGAAGCACCCTGGCTGCCCAACAACGTGGACTTCATTCAACGCATCAACGGACTTGGCAGTCGCGAAGATGTGCGCAAGACGGTGTTCGACGCCAGCTACATGGTCATGGGACTGGGGGATGTGTACCTGGGCGCCCCCTGCGCGGTGCCACTGGACCCGCGTCACCGGCTGCTGACCTCCAAGTACAACCCCGCGCGCACCTACACGGCCGAGGGCACGGTGGGCATCGGTGGCGTGTACATGTGCATCTACGGCATGGACTCGCCCGGCGGCTACCAGCTCGTCGGCCGGACCGTGCCGATCTGGAACAGATTTCTCAGCAATGGCCAGTTCGGCGCTGACCCCTGGCTTCTGCGCTTCTTCGACCGGGTGCGCTTCTACCCGGTCAGCGAGACTGAGCTGGACAAGTTCCGTGTGGACTTCCGCGCGGGGCGGGCACAGACACGCGTAGAAGATGCAGTGTTTGACTTGGCTGAGTACGAAAGAGAACTTGCGCAGAACGCGCAGGAGATCAACACCTTCAGGGAGAAGCAGCATAAGGCCTACGCAAACGAGGTGGCACTCTGGGAAAGCGACGTAAAAGCCGATTCGAGCGAAAGCGCGGCTGAGTCTGTCGCCGGCCCTATGGATGCCAACACAGTCACTGCCGACATGTCCGGCAATGTTTGGAAGTTTCTCGTCGAAGTAGGCCAAGAGGTCGAAGCCGGGCAACCACTTTTGGTCTTGGAAGCGATGAAGATGGAGTTCCAAGTGGTAGCCAGCCAAGCCGGCAAGATTACTGCCGTGCATTGCAAAGCTGGAAAGGCTGTAGCTGCGGGAGATGCGTTGATGGTGCTGGAAGCGCCGCAAACGGCCGGCTCCTGAAGTACTGCGCGGCATGCAAGGCAGGGCAGCATCAGGCAATTGCGCAAGGTTTGCGGGGCCATCGCCTGTTGAGCGAGGCAACTGCCTGGCAAGCTGTTGTGAGTTCCCTGCAAAACTGTCTTGCCACCCGTCCTGCTCCTGCATTGCGCAAGATGGTTGCTGTCGGTCCGATATCGCCGCCATAATCGCGGGCTATGCACACCCTTCGCACATCGTCATTCTGGAAGCGCCTCGCCCTGGCGTGGTTCCTGCTGACGCTGGGTGTTGCAGGGGCTTCGCCCTTCGTCAACCCCAAGACCATGGAGTTCATCTGCTCCAGCGGCGGAGCCATCACCATGGTGGTTCTTGACGACGAGGGCCAGGCCCAGGCGCCAGGTCAGCACACGCTCGATTGCTCGATGTGCCTGGCCCCTGCATTGCCTCTGCCTCCCGTCAGCCTGACGGTGGCACAACCCCATCCTCTGGCGGCAGCCCTGCATCCGTTTGCAGCGGCCCATATCGCAGCCCTGGTCGGCGCGCCGCTTCCGCCCCGCGGGCCTCCCGCACAGGCCTGATTCCCTCGCATCGATAGCGCGGCTGCCTTGGCCGCGACACCATGGCAAGGCCTTGCGCCACGCCAGTTGCGAGGTCATTTCCTGGCCTGCCCCAAGCCCCCATTGCGCCCGCCTGTGACCAGGCCGGCGGTGCGGCGCACGGGCAATGGCCTGCCCTAGATCGTCCAACAATGATTTGCGCAGTTCAGACGGACTGCGTGCACACCCATGCTTGCCCAACGCTTCACCTGCATTCCGGCCGTTTTCCACAGGTCCTCCATCGCCTCGGCCCTTCTCACACTGGCTGCCGGCGCGCATGCCCAGGAGCCTCAGATGGCCCCCGTCACCGTCAATGCCCGCCCCGTGGTGGAAGAGATGGAGCTGGATGCGTTTTCCTCCAACTCGGCCGTGATCGCCCAGGACCAATTGCGCGACCAGAACGCGGTGGACCTGGCCTCGGCCCTGCGCCGCACGCCCGGTGTGCAGATCTCGCGCTACAACCCCGTGGGTGCCTTTGGCGGCGATCAGGGCGGCGCCGTCTATATCCGCGGCATGGGTGTGAGCCGGCCCGGCAGCGAGATCAAGACCTATGTGGACGGCTTGCCGTTCTACATGGGACTGTGGAGCCATCCCCTGCTGGACCTGCTGCCCGTCAACGGCATGCAGTCCATCACGGTCTACAAGAGCCCGCAGCCCCAGGTCAATGGCAACAACTTCGCCTCCATCGACTTGCTCACGCGCCGCGCCACCGAGGACGGCGTGCACGGGGATGCCAGGATCTCGGCGGGCTCCTACGGCACCCTCACCGAACAGGCCAGTCTGCTGGGCAGAAGCGGCAACCTGGATTGGAGCCTGGCCCAGGGCTTTGCGCGCTCGGACGGCCACCGCGCCAATGCGGATGGCCGGCTCAGCAACCTCATGGGGCGCATTGGCTACAGGCTGGATGCGAACTGGTCGGTGGCGGCCAGCTTCCTGCAGGTGGACAACAAGGCCAGGGACCCTGGCGACGCACGGCTTGCCGCTGCGGCGCAAGCCCCCCAGTACAACACCAAGGCCAGCATGTTCAGCAGCTCCGTGTCCCACGTGCATGGTGACTGGCGGGGCGAGCTCAAGCTGTACAGCAACCATGGCCGTGGCGACTGGCTGGACCAGCCCGCGCCGGACGGCGACAGCATCAACAAATTCCGCATGAGCGGCCTGCGCTGGAAGGAACAGTTCTCGCCCTGGAAGGGGGCCACCGTCACTGCCGGCCTGGACCACGACCGCATTTCGGGCGATGCCGCTTTCAACCGCGTCGCACCAGCGCCGCAGGGATTTTTCCAGGCGCCCACCTTCAGGATCACCTCCCCCTATGCGGGACTCAGCCAGGAGATCCCGCTGTCGGCGACATGGAGCCTGGTGCCCTCTGCCGGCCTGCGCATGTACGACCACAGCCAGTTCAGCTCCAAGGCGGCCCCCCATGCGGGCCTGTCGCTGGCCTCGGAGCAGTTCACCGTCTACGCCAACCTGTCGCGCGGCATCAACTACCCCGGACTGGAGACGCCGCTGCTGGCATCGCTGATTCCGGCCCTGGGCTCCACGTGGCAGCAGCTGTCCGCCGAGGAGATGGACCACGCCGAACTGGGCTTCAAGTGGACGCTGTCGCAGGCCACGCAGCTTGACGCCAGCATCTTCCACGACAAGGTCAAGAACCGCTATGTCTTCGGCTTTCCGCCCAATGTCCCGCCCCCGCCGCAGTTCATCAACCTGGGCGGCTACACCATGCGCGGCATGGAGCTGTCGCTGCGCCAGGCGCTGGGCGGCGGCTGGTCGGGCTTTGCCGGCCTGACGCTGCTGGACCCCAGCATGGACAACCTGCCCTACAGCCCGCGCCGCGCGCTGACGCTGGGCGTCAATGGCAAGGCCGGCCCGGTGCGGGTCGCCTTCGATGCGCAGTACCAGTCGGCAGTCTGGGCGCTGAGCCGCGCGCGGGGCGCCGATGCCGCCAACACCGAGCGCGTGGCCGGCTTTGCCGTGGCCAACCTGCGAGTGGCCTATCCGGTGCCTGCCCTGGGCAGCAAGGGAGAGGTTTTCCTGGCCGTGGAGAACCTGTTCGACCGCAACTACGCCTATCGCCCCGGCTACCCCATGCCCGGCCGCTCGGCACAGATCGGCGTGGCGGCCAGCTTCTGATCCCCCGCCCGCACAGCCCGCACAAGGAGCACGCATGAGACATCTTTCTTTGAGCAGCATCGCCCTGTCGATGGCCCTGGTCCTGGGCCTGCCCGCCATGGCGGCGGCCTCGGGCGCGACGCCCCCCGCCACGGCCGGATCGGCTGATGCGGCGGCCATCCGCAGCGCCATGATGGCCACCTGGGACAAGCCCGAGGCCAGGCTGGAGGTAGCGCCCATTTCCATCGAAGGCGGCCATGCGGTCGCCGGATGGATACAAGGCGATCGCGGTGGCCGGGCCCTGCTGCGGCGCGACGCGCAGGGCCAATGGCTGGTGGCCGTCTGTGGCGGCGATGGACTCAAGGACCCCAAGATGCTGGCAATGGCTGGCCTGTCTGCATCGGCCGCGCGCAGTCTGGCCAGCAAGGTCGTGCAGGCCGAGTCCGCCATGCCCGCCCCGCGCCGCGCCCTGCTGTCCCTGTTCGACGGCATGGTCCATATGGACGCTCAGGGCCAGCATCCCCCATCCGCACATCCGGCCCATTGAGCCGATCGCATCCTCCACACCATCCACCGTCTGCCTCACGTGATGTCTGTCTCCCTCTCCTTCTCGCGCAGCCCCCTGGCCCTGTCCATCGCCCTGGCACTGGCCTCGGCGGCCCATGCCCAGGGCCTGGCCGCCCCCCAACCGTTGAGCCAGGACGACTCCGCCCTGACGCTGGGCACCATCAGCATCACCTCCAAGGCCTCCGGCCCGCTGTCCACACGCAGCGTGTTCAGCTCCGTGGACATCGTGGGCGCGGACATCCTCGAGAACGAGCATGTGGACTACAGCTGGGAGCTGCTGTCCAAGGCGCCCGGCGTGCAGGTCACGCAGTTCAAGCAGGGCACGGATGCCGGGCGCTTCTCCTTCCGGGGCTTCAACGGCGAAGGCCGCATCAATGCGGTCAAGCTGCTGATCGATGGCATCCCCAGCAATGACAACGCCGGGGGCATGCCCTTTCTGGACGCTGTCTTCCCGCTGGACATCGAGGCCATCGAGATCGTGCGCGGCACCAATGACGCGCGCTACGGCCTCAACAACATCGCCGGCAATGCCAACGTGATCACCCGCACGGGCGGCAACGAGGGCCGTGCCAGCGTGACCGTGGGCAGCTTCGGGACCAAGGAGTTGCAGGTGTCCAAGGGCATCGAGAGCGGCAACTGGAGCCAGAACTATTTCCTGGCCTGGCGCGATTCGGACGGCTACCGGGACCATGCCGATGCCCGCAAGCTGTCCCTGTCCGGCAAATGGTTCTACACCTCGGACGATGGCCGCTGGCGCACCGGCGTGATCGCGCGCTACTACCGCAACAAGGCGCTGGAGTCGGGCTACCTCAGCTACGAAGAAGCCATCAAGGCGCCGCGCAGCTCCCCGGCCTACGCGGCGGCCGACCGTGGCGAGCGGGAAACCGGCCAGCTCAGCGCCCACCTGGATGGCGAACTGACGCCCGAGCTGTCGCTGTCTGCCAAGGTCTACGCCAACCAGTACGAGAACCAGCGCTGGGTGCGCTTCTCGGCAGCGGGATCGCAGCAGGAGCGCTACAACGACGAGCAGCAGCAAGGCGCCATCACCACCCTGACCTGGCGCCCCAAGGTGGCCTGGGCGCATGAATTCACGCTCGAAGGCGGTCTGGACGCCCAGCGGCAAAGCAACCTGGGCCAGCGCTACCGCACCACGGAGCGCGTGCGGACCTCGCAGTTCCGCGACTGGGACTTCGACCTCCATACGCAGGGCGCCTACGTGCAGGCCGTGATCCGCCCCATCGAAGCCCTGCGGATCATCCCGGCGCTGCGCATTGACGACGTGGATGGCCACTTCATCGACCGCCTGGCCGGCACGCGCGCGCCCGTGCATGACTACGGCCTGATCAAGCAGCCCAAGATCAGCATCGCCTACACCCTGAGCCAGCAGGCCAGCGTCTACGCGAACTGGGGCCGGACCTTCCAGATCGGCTCGGGCATCGACGCCTACCGCACGCAGGATCGCAACCTCAGGCCCTCCATCAATGATGGCTGGGAAGCGGGCGTCAAGTTCTCTCCCCTGCCCTGGCTCAACGGCCGCGTGGCCTACTGGGAGCAGCGCGCCTCGGGCGAGGTGGCCCGGGTGCTGGGCGTGGACGGCCTGCCCGACCCGGGCGGCCTGGGCAACGTGGGCAAGACGCTGCGCAAGGGCTACGACATACAGCTCAACATGAAGCCCCATGCCCGTACCACCGCCTGGATCGCCTACTCCCACCAGTTGGCGCGCATCACCGCGCCCGACCCCAGCGCACCCGCCACCCTGGGCAAGGAAATCGAGAACGTGCCGCACTACCTGGTCTCGGCCGGCGTGGACTGGCAGGCCACGGACCGGCTGAAGCTGTCGGCCTGGGGCAATGCCCAGGGCGACTACTACCTGGAGCGCACCAATACCCAGGGCCGCGCAGGCAAGTTCGCCGTGCTGAACCTGGGTGCCAGCTACCGGCTCTCGGACACCATGGACCTGGGCCTGCAGGTCAAGAACGTCACCAACCGCAAGTACGTCTACGCCTGGTATGACAGCGGCTCCTCGGGCTACTCGCCCGCCGACGGGCGCGGCGTCTATGCCAGCATGAACCTGCGCTTCTGATGGACACCTTCCAGCCGTCCACCGCACCAGTCGCGTACCAGTCGCGCACCAGGCACGCACCCGACACACACGACATTTTTGCCAACGAAGGAGAAACCCATGAAACGCCACGTCCGTTTGCTTGCCCTCGCCGCCGCCATGATCAGCGGATTCGCCAATGCCCAGGTCAGCGTCAGTGATGCCTGGGTGCGCGCCACCGTGCCGCAGCAAAAGGCCACCGGCGCCTTCCTGAAACTGCAGGCCGCCCAGGACAGCAAGCTCGTCGCAGCGACTTCGCCCCTGACGCCGGTCGTCGAAGTCCATGAGATGGCCATGCAGGACAACGTGATGAAGATGCGCCAGGTGCCGTCCATCGCCCTGCCGGCAGGCAAGACCGTGGAGCTCAAGCCCGGCGGCTACCACGTGATGCTGCTGGACCTCAAGCAGCAGGTGCAGGAAGGCCAGACCGTGCCCCTGACCCTCATCATCGAAGGCAAGGACGGCAAGCGTGAATCCGTGCAGGTGCAGGCGCCCGTACGCCCGCTGGCCACCAAGGCGGCGCCCTCGGGCCACGATCACAAGCACTGACACAGGGCCCATGCGCTGCAGCAGCCTCCCCATCAAGCGCTGGGTGGCCTTCGGGCCACCCGCCTGGCCGTGGGCGTTGCCGGGCGCACGACAGCGGCGCGACCAGGGACGGCGCTTTGCCGCCTGGATGGCTGCGGCGCTGCTGTTCGCCTTTGTGCACCCTGCCCTGGCGATGGTGCTGGCATCGGGCCAGGGCAGTGGCGACCCGCTGGCGCGGTTGGCCATGGAAGTCTGCACGCCCCTGGGCCTGCAGCAGGCACAACCGGCATCTGCTGCGGGGGAGCCTGAAGCCAAGGAGCAGACCACGGCAGCCGGCCAGGCGCATTGCCCGCTGTGCCGGGTCGTGGGCGATGCCCCTCCTGATGTGTCCCGCGCGGACCTGCGCTTTGCCGCGCCGCCGCCTCCCACCCCGCTGCCGCCCCAGGCCCTGCGCCCGCGGGACACCGTGCTGCGCGTGGTGCTGAGCACTCCCCCCAGGGCGCCTCCCCTTCCCTGAAGCCCGAAAGGGCCGCACGGGCGGCATGCCGTCGCCCATTCCCGAATTCCTTTCCCATGCCAAGCCGCGACCCGTGTCGCAGCCTGCAGGGTTACCCACGCCTGCGCGCAGCCATGGCCCCAGCGCAGGCACCAAGAAACCGTTTACCCATGCGTACCACTTACTTTGACAACTCCCGCTTTCCCCTCGCCCTGATCGCCACCGCGCTGCCGCTGCTGCTGGCCGCCTGCGGTGGCGGCGGAGGCGGTGACAACGGCCAGCCCACCACGCCCACCACGCCCACGGGCCCCCAGCCCGTGGCCATCGAGTTCGCCGCCAAGGCCGGCAACCTGCCCGCCAAATGCGGCACGCCCATCCCCGGCATGGGAACCAGCCAGGCCACGGTGGACCTGCATGACCTGCGCTTTTACGTCAGCGGCGTCTCGCTGATCAATGACAAGGGCGAGGCCGTGGCCGTCACCCTGGACGTCAACGACTGGCAGACCAAGGAGGTGACGCTGATCGACCTGGAGGATGGCACCGGCGCATGCGCCGACGCAGGCACGCAGGCGCAGAACACGCAGGTCCGGGGCACGGTGCCCGCAGGCACGTACAAGGGCATCAGGATGACCGTGGGCGTGCCCTCCTCGGTCAACCACACCGACTATGCCGTCGCGCCCAAGCCGCTCGATGTGCAGGCCCTGGCCTGGTCGTGGCAGGCCGGCCGCAAGTTCGCCCAGATCGAGGTCAACCCCGTGGGCGGCGTGGCCCGCCCCGCGCCGGCCGCCCCCGGCAAGACCTTCTACGTGCACCTGGGCTCCACCGGCTGCACGGGCAACCCCGTGACCGGCGAGACGGTCAGCTGCGCGCGTCCGGACCGCATGGATTTCGGGTTCGGCGATTTCAATGCCGGCACCCAGAAGGTGGTGCTGGACATTGCGCAGCTGCTGCAGGGCTCGAACGTCAAGGAAGACCTGGGCGGCGCCGCCGGCTGCATGTCCGGGGCCACCGATCCGGAATGCGTGCCCATCTTCAGCGCGCTCAAGATCGATCTGACCACGGGCCGCTCCATCAATGAAGGCAGCGGCCAGACCGTGTTCCGTACCGAGGCCAAGTAATGCACAAGCCTCATTCGCTTCGGCGGGTGGCGGCATGGACCGCCGCCCTGTGCGGCCTTGCCGGGGCCATCGCCCTGGCGGGCTGCGGGGGCGGCGACACCGCCGTCCACGATGACTCCGGCAGCAGCACGGGCTGGTCCTGGGTGCTGCCCTCCTTTTTCCCCACGCCCAAGGTGCCCGACTCCAATCCCATGACGGCGGAGAAGGCCGAGCTCGGCCGCTTTCTGTTCTATGACAGGCGCCTGTCGGGCAACGGCACGCAGGCCTGCGCGAGCTGCCACATACAGTCCAAGGCCTTCACCGATGGCCTGACGACCTCACTGGGCTCCACGGGGCACGCACATCCGCGCAACGCCCAGAGCCTGGCCAACGTGGTCTACAACGCCACGCTGACCTGGGCCAACCCCTCGCTGGTCACGCTTGAAAAGCAGATGGAGACGCCGCTGTTCGGCACGGACCCGGTGGAGATGGGCGTCAACGACAACAACAAGGAGGAAATCCTCGCGCGGCTGGCTGCCGACACCGGCTACGGCCCGCGCTTCGCCAGGGCCTACCCGGGCCAGGCAGCGCCCATCACCTGGGGCAATGTGATCCACGCCATCTCGGCATTCCAGCGCACCATTCTTTCGGGCAACAGCAAATACGACCAGTACCTCAAGGGCAGCACGGCACTGAACCCGGCCGAGCAGCGCGGCATGCACCTGTTCTTCGGCGAAAAGGCCGAATGCTTCCACTGCCACAGCAGCTTCAACTTCAACGACCAGATCGTGCACGCGGGCAGCCGCATCGTCGAGACCCCGTTCCACAACACGGGCCTCTACAACATCGGCGGCACCGGCGCCTTCCCCGAGCCCAACCGGGGCGTCTACGAACTGACCCAGCTCTTCAAGGACATGGGCAAGTTCCGCGCGCCCAGCCTGCGCAATGTGGAAGTCACCGGCCCCTACATGCATGACGGCAGCATCGCGACGCTGGAGGAAGTGCTGCAGTTCTATGCGGCCGGTGGCCGCAACATCACCTCCGGCCCGCATGCCGGCGACGGGCGCGCCAACCCCAACAAGAACGACTTCATCAACCAGATCGCCCTGACGGCCGACGACCGCGCCGACCTGCTGGCCTTTCTCAAAACCCTCACGGACCATGAGCTGCTCACCAACCCCAGGCTCGCCGATCCCTTTGCACAGCAGGCAGGCCAATAGCATGCAACGCAGCTTCCTCGCGCAACGCACACCGCTGGCAGCGGCCATCGCCGTCGTCATCGCCATCGCCTTGGCGGCAGGCAGCGCCGCCGCGCACACCCTGGATGACGGCATACCGCAGACCAACGGCCTGCGCATCGACATGGCGGCGGTGGCCGCCTATCTCCATGGCGACTCCACCTTGCCGGCGCCCAAGCTGGCCGGCACGCTGGGCCTGGGCGACACGCCTGACGACCAGCGCGGCTGGCGGCTGGAGCATGGCACCCTGGGCGCCGGCCTGCGCCTATCTCCCCAACTGGGGGCCAACATCGCGATGGGCTGGCACGGCAGCGACCCGGCCCACGTGGAGGCCGCCTGGATGGAAGCGCGCAGCGGCTCAGACGCCGAGCTGACCCTGGGCGCAGGCCGCAACCGCGTGCCCATGGGGCAGGTGCTCACGCGTGCCGGGCACTTCGACCGCTACGGCCAGATGCCGCTGGCCAAGCGGGCGGCCTTCAACGGCGACTGGATCGAGGATGGCATCAACGCCGCCTGGCGTCCCCACCTGCAAGGCGCCATGTCCTGGCTGCAGGGCATTGACCTGGGGCTTTGGCGCGCCCGGCGCTTTCCCGGCAGCGACAACGCCGCCTGGGCGCCCGTCCTGCATGCCAGCGCCGCCTGGACATCGGTGCAGGCTGACGCCTTCTACAGCCGGATGCAGCCCAAGGGCCGCGGCGCCTATGTACAGCGCTCCAACAGCGGCCACATCCACACGGCGCCACAGTGCAACGCCAGCCTGCGCGACATCACCTGCTTCGACGGCACCGTGGACCTGGCCGGGGCCAGCGCCACCTGGACCACGCCGCTGCAGGGCGTCAAGCTCACCGCAGCAGGCATCTGGCGGCGCGAAAGCGGAAGCCTCTATTCCCAGAACGGCGACACCAGCTACCAGGGCCGCACCCTGGGCGGCTGGCTGGAGGTGCTCTGGCAGCCGCACGCGCACTGGGAATTCGGTGCCCGCCAGGAATGGCTCAGAAGCACCAATCGCGTCAGCGGGCCGGGCGCCCTGCTGGTGGCCACGGACGCCAACCTGCTGCCCAACAACCCATCGCGCCGCTTCACGGCCATGGCCGGCTGGCGCCCCGTCAAAAGCGTTCTGATCGCGCTTGAAGCCGGGCGCGAGCACATTGCCGGCAAAGGCCATACGGTGGCAGGCCTGCGGCTGATCTGGACCCCCGATGCCCTGTTGGAAAGGAACTGGAAATGACCACGATGCTTCGCCGCCAGGCGCTTGGAATGCTGCTGGGCATGGGCTGTGCCCTGGCACTGCCGCTGACGGCACGGGCCCATGACTTCCGGGCGGGAGACCTGGTCATAGACCACCCCTACGCCACGCCCTCCATCGCCGGCTCCAGCAACGGGGCGGCGTATTTGCGGGGGATCAGGAACAAGGGAAAGAACGCCGACCGGCTCATCGGGGCCAGCACGCCAGCGGCCGCACGCGTGGAACTGCATGAGATGAAGATGGAGGGCGACATCATGCGCATGCGCGAAGTGCCCTTCATCGAACTGCCCGCAGGCCAGGAGGTGCAGTTGCGCCATGGCCAGTCACACCACCTCATGCTGATCGATCTCAAGCAGCCCTTGCGCGAGGGTGATCGCTTCGATCTGACGCTGCAGTTCGAAAAGGCTGGCGAATACAAGGTCAAGGTCTGGGTGCAGCAACCCAAGCGCATGCCATCCAGACACCAACACCCGCATTGAACGGACATGCGGCAAGAGCCGTGCCCCACAAGGCGAGATGCAGCCATGAGCTGCTGCAACCGCCACCATGGGGCTTGCCGGCAGCTCAGTCTTCGTCCAGCGCCTCAAACCGCTCTGCCAGGAAATCCAGCAGCGCCCGCACGGCCGGCAGCAGCCCGCGCCGAGAGGCGAACACCGCATGGATGATCTCGCGCCGTGGCGCCCAGCCCGGGATGACGTGGACCAGTTCACCGCGCGCGATCTGCTCGCGCACCATCATCGAGGGCAGTTGCACGACGCCCACCCCCGCCAAGGCCGCCGCGCGCAGCGCCAGCATGCCGCGCGTGACCAGACGCGGCCGGTGGCGGATGGCCGCCTGCATGCCGTCCGGGCCGATCAGGTGCCACACATGCTCGTGCTGCGGCAGGCCCAGGTCCATGCTCGGCAGGCCTGCCAGATCGGCGGGCACCTGGGGGATGCCGCCTGTCAGCAGCTGCGGGCAGGCCACCAGGCATTGCCCGCGCTCGGCGAGCATGCGCATCACCAGGTCGCTGTCCTCCAGCGGCGGCGGGCGCACGCGGATGGCAACGTCGATTCCCTCGCCCACCACGTCGACGCGGCGGTTGGTTTCCTCGAGGTGGATCTCCACGCGCGGATACGCGGCCATGAAGGCCGCCAGCATGTCGGCGATGCGCGCATCGAGCAGCGCCACCGGGCAGGTCATGCGCACGATGCCGCGCGGCTCGGCGTGGGTCAGCGCGATGGCCTCGTCGGCGGCGTCGGCCTCCACCAGCATCGCCTTGCAGTGGCCGTAGTAGGTCTGGCCGGTCTCGGTGACGGCAAATCGCCGCGTGGAGCGCTGGATCAGGCGCGTGCCGAGACGCTCCTCAAGCTGCGCGATGCGCCGGCTCAGCTTGGATTTGGGCATCCCCAGCGCGCGGCCCGCGGGCGCAAAGCCGCCGTGGTCCACCACCTGCACGTAGTAGTAGAGGTCGTTCAGGTCTTTCATTGCACACCGCCTTCATCGTTCCTCAGATAGGACTCTGATGGCAAATATTAACGACTACCGCGTTCATCGTTCAAATCCTATTCTCTATCCGTCAGCCAAGACCTTTGTCTCGGCGACACAAGGAGATCAGCATGAAGAAAATCCTCGGTGTCTACAGCGCCCCCCGCATGCACTGGGTAGGCGACGGTTTTCCGGTGCGCTCGCTGTTCGGCTACGACGGGCTGGGCAAGCACCTGAGCCCGTTCCTGCTGCTTGACCACGCGGCGCCGACGCCCTTTGGGCCGACCGACCGGCCGCGCGGCGTCGGCCAGCACCCGCACCGTGGTTTCGAGACCGTGACCATCGTCTACCAGGGCGAGCTGGAGCACCGCGACTCCACCGGCGCCGGCGGCCTGATCGGCCCCGGCGACGTGCAGTGGATGACCGCTGGCGGCGGCATCCTGCACGAGGAATTCCACTCGCGCGCCTTCACCGAACGCGGCGGAACCATCGAGATGGTGCAGCTCTGGGTCAACTTGCCCGCCAAGGACAAAATGACCGCGCCGGGCTACCAGACGCTGCTGGATGCGCAGATTCCCTGGGCGGACCTGGCGGAAGGCGCGGGCCGTGTGCGGGTGATTGCCGGCGAGTTCGGCGGCCACCGCGGCCCGGCGCAGACCTTCACGGCGATGGACGTGTGGGACATCCGCATCCGCCATGGCGGCGTGGGCCGGTTCGACGCGAAGGACGGCCACACGCTGGCCCTGGTGGTGCTCCACGGCTCGGTGCTGGTCAACGGCGCCATCGCGCGGGAAGGACAACTGGTGCACCTGGAGCGCGCCGGCAGCGGCGTGGAGATCGAGGGCAGCAGCGACGCCACCGTGCTGTGGCTGTCCGGCGAGCCCATCGATGAGCCGGTGGTGGGCTATGGCCCGTTCGTGATGAACAGCGAGGCCGAGATCCGTCAGGCCATGACCGACTTCAACAGCGGACGCTTCGGCCAGATGGCGCACTGAGCGCCGCAGGGCTCCCGCCGGGAGCCCTGCATGTTTCCCCCGACGCGGCTTTGTTCAGCCGGGGCCTGCTGCCCCGGTCGTGCAAGGCTGCGCCTGAACCGCCCATCCCGGGCACTTTGCAACCCCAAGGAGATTCACCATGACCAAGCCCTACGTCCGCCTGGACAAGGACAACGCCGCCGTGCTGCTGGTAGACCACCAGACCGGCCTGCTCTCCCTTGTACGCGACATCGACCCGGACAAGTTCAAGAACAACGTGCTGGCGCTGGCCGACATCGCCAGCTATTTCAAGCTGCCCACCATCCTGACGACCAGCTTCGAGAACGGCCCCAACGGACCGCTGGTGCCGGAGCTCAAGAGCCAGTTTCCCCAGGCGCCCTACATCGCCCGGCCCGGCAACATCAACGCCTGGGACAACGAGGACTTCGTCAAGGCCGTGAAGGCCACGGGCAAGAAGCAACTGATCATCGCCGGCGTGGTGACCGAGGTGTGCGTGGCCTTCCCCGCACTGTCGGCCATCGAGGAAGGCTTCGACGTCTTCGTGATCACTGACGCCTCCGGCACCTTCAACTCCATCACCCGCGATGCGGCGTGGAATCGCATGTCGCAGGCCGGCGTGCAACTGATGAGCTGGTTCGGCGCTGCCTGCGAACTGCACCGCGACTGGCGCAACGACGTGCAGGGGCTGGGAACTCTGTTTTCCAACCACATCCCCGACTACCGCAACCTGATCACGAGCCACACCACGTTCAGCCAGGGCAATTGAGGAGAAGACCGTGAGCACACCCCAAACCATCGCCAACTTCAACGGCGCCCGCCCGGTCATCGATCCCGACAATGTGGCGATGCTGCTGATCGACCATCAAAGCGGCCTGTTCCAGACCATCAAGGACATGCCCTTCACCGAGGTGCGTGCCAATGCCACCACACTCGCCAAGGTAGCGACACTGGCGAAGATCCCGGTCATCACCACCGCATCGGTGCCGCAGGGTCCGAACGGCCCCTTGATCCCCGAGATCCACCAGTACGCCCCGCATGCCCGGTACGTTGCGCGCAAGGGCGAGATCAACGCCTGGGACAACCCGGAGTTCGTCGCTGCCGTCAAGGCCACCGGGCGCAGGCAGCTCATCATCGCGGGGACGATCACCAGCGTCTGCATGGCCTTTCCCAGCATCGCCGCGGTGCACGAGGGCTACCAGGTCTTCGCGGTGATCGACGCCTCGGGGACCTACTCGAAAATGGCGCAGGAAATCACGCTGGCGCGCATCGTGCAGGCTGGTGTCGTGCCGATGGACACGGCGGCGGTGTGCTCGGAGGTGCAAAAGACCTGGAACCGCGAGGACGCGTTGCAGTGGGCGCAGGCCTACAGCGCAGTCTTCCCGCCGTACCAGTTGCTGATCGAAAGCTACTCCAAGGCGCAGGAAGTGGCCAGGAACGGTGAGCAGTTGGATTCGCAACGCACCTGACTGCGGTAGCACGGCACGGGTACGAGGCCGCTTGCCCAAGGTATCGGCGGCCATGGTGGAATTCGTGGATGAGGCGCAGGACTGAGACCCCGGCCCCGGTGGCGCTCAGCGCCAGCAGTCCTCCACCGTTCCCAGGGGCGAGATGCCTTTCACGCCCAGGGCGTTCAGGGTGTAGTCGCCGCAGCGCCTGTCCGATGCCTGGCGGCCTGTGCGCGTGGCCTTGAGCGTGTAGCCGCCGTCATTGGCGGCCGTGGCCATCGTCAGGGTGTAGTGGCCGTTCTCGGACTTGTCCCCCCAGGGCAGCCTGAGGTTGGCGACGGAGCTTGTGTAGCCGCCGTTCTGCGCCCGCCAGCGCTCCTGCCGGGCGGCGGCCTCGCCCAGCAGGCTTTGCGCTTCCACGCGCCGCGATCGCAGCACGTATTCCTGGTAGGAGGGGTAGGCGATCGCCGAAAGAATGGCGACCACCGCCACCGTGATCATCAGCTCGATCAGCGTGAATCCATGTAGCTTGCTGCGCACGCATTTCTCCTCGGGGGCCCGCAGGGCCAGCCAGACGGCCGGGGCCGGCAGGCCCCTGTGTGTAGTGGATGGCATGGCGGTCACGGGTTCGCGGGCTGGCGGCGCCAGCTCTGTCGCCCCCGGTCCACTCCGCTGTTGATATCGTCGCCCCCGGTCTTGACTGGGTCTCCCGCCCCGCTTGGCTTTCCGCTGGAGTCGAAGATCTTCGCGCCGCTGATGGTGGGCCTGCCCGGCCCCACCTCGCGGCCGTTGACCTGCTGGCCTGCCAGGTTGTCGGAGGCGTTGAAGATGCCGTCGCCGTTCACATCGAAGGCGACATAGTCGGTCTTGCCCCCGGTGTCGGGATCGATGGCGTAGATCGTGCTGGCCAGGCCCGCGGAGCAGGGGTCGCCCAGCGGCGGCCGGATGGAAGTGAACACCAGCCCCCGACCGTACAGGCTCATGTCGTAGACCAGTCTTTCGCCGTCGCGCGGCAGATCGACGTACCAGCCCCAGCTGTGCACATTGGAGTCGGCGGTGCTGGTGGCGTCCTTGTACCAGGTGACCGGGTTGGCCGACAGGGCGAACTTGCCCGGAAAGCCGCTCACCTGGGTGAACTGCTGGGCCTGCAGATCCCCGCGCCCCTTGCCGGCGGTAGGCAGCGGCTGCGGCGCAGTCGTGGCGGGTGTGCCGTAGCGATCCCAGACACCGAACACCGATTGCCGGCGCATGTCCAGCTTGTCGTCATCCGTCATGAAGCGGCCCGTGCCGAAGGCCACCACATCGCCCTTGCCGCTGGAGTGCCGCACCACGTAGGGGGCGGTGGTGATGGACAGCCGCTTGCCGCCGCTGCGTTCGGACTCGCGTGCCACAAAGAACAGTTGCGCATTCCATGAGCCGCTGGCACCGCTGGCCAGGTCCACGCGCCATACATTGCCCGCAAGATCACCGGCATAGGCCACGTCCACCTTGCCATCGCCGTTGTTGTCCACCACGGCGGCGCGCGACAGGCCGTTCTTCGGCGCAGGCAGCGCGCTCAGCTCTGCGGCCGTCATGCCTGCCGCGAAATCAAAGCGCCGGATGACCTCGCCACTGGAGACATCCAGCACAAACAGGCTGGACTCGCCGGAGGCGCTGTTCGACGCCTGGTAGCCATTGGACAGGAATACCACCCACCTGCCCTTGGACCGGCCGGCGTCGTTGAGCCGCGCCACGACGGGCGTGGGCATCGAGTAACCCATGCGTTCGTCCTGTTCAACCCCGAACTCCCACAGCAACCGGGGGGAGGTGGGGTCCGTGACGTCCAGCGCAAAGACCTGCCGCCCGCCCGCGCCCAGGCTGCCGACCAGCACCCTGTGCCAGGCGTTGCCGAAGTAGACATCGGAGACCACGGGCGTCCCGTCCACGAAGTAGCGGTGGGGAGCGCCGCCCGCGCCATACCGGGACGTCAGGACATTGAGCGAATTCTTCACCCCCGATGGAATGAAGGCGAACTCCTCCTTGCCAGATGCCGCGTCGAAGGCGTGCAGCATGCCGTCGTTGGCGCCCACATACAGCATCTCCTTGGCAGCCTGTTTCGCGGCAAAGGCGGCATAGGTGGTGCTGCCCTCCAGCTTGTCCGCAGCGGAGGCGCGGTACAGGCCGCCCTTGACCCGCACCAGCGAGGAATTGACGATGTCGCCCAGCACATTGGGCTTTCCGCTGGCCAGGGGCTTGCGCACGCGCAAGTCATCGCGCACCTCGCCACGCAGGAACTCGATGCGCTTTTTGGCCTGGCCATCGGCGGAGTTCGTGGCCGGGTCCGTGTTGAGCACGGCCAGCCAGGACGCATCGGAACGCTGCCCGCTGAGACTGGAGTACGTGAAAGGGCTCAGCGACACGGCACTGCCGGTCCTGCTGGGGTAGTAGATCTTGCGGTCATCGGCGGACCGCTCCGACAGTAGTTCCGCCGCGCTCCACACCAGCGTTCTGTCGCTGGTGGTGAGCTTCTCGCGGATGACATCGCCGCTCCAGTACTGGACCTCGAACGTGGTCCGGTACAGGTCGGCGCCTTCGCCCAGTGTCGCCGTGGGCATGTCCACGCTGACCGCCGTCACGGAACTGATGTTCTGCAGGATGTCGTTGAACGCCTTGGTCAATTGGTCCTTGAGCGTGCCGGCATTGGTCACCAGAAAATAGTTGTCCGGATCTCCCATGATCTTGGAGGGGTCGCGGTCCGGCACGCCGTACTTGGCGGCATACCACAGCGGGCCCTTCAGGAAGCTGCCCGCGTCGGTCGCATTGCCGGGAGTGAAGCTGCGGGTGGCCGTGAGCCCCAGGTTCGAGCATTCCGTGCGCTGTTGGGCCGAGATGCTGCCCCGGCAGTAGCCCGGATCGCGATTGGGGGGCGTGTTGTAGGCGTAGTAGGCCGAGGCGGTGTCCTTGTCACGCACCTCCAGGTACATGCCGTCCTTGGTGGTGCCCGAGATCACATAGCCCATGTGCTGCCCCAGGCCGCCAGCGGCGTATTCGGACACCATGTCGATCTTCACCGTGCCATCGGCCTGCAGCGCGATCGTGTAGCGCGCGATGGCGTCCATGTCATGGTCGGCGCCCTGCTCCACGTCCTCGTAGTTGATGCGGAACTCCGCATAGGGCCGCCCGCCATTGACCGAGGCATCGATGTCCGCCTTGCCCGTGTTGGCAATGTTGACCACGTAGTAGTCGACGATCTGGTTGGTCGGCGTGAAGACCGCATTGTTCACGGTGCTGCCACCGGCACTGCCGGAGACGGTCTTGGCAAACGGCGCAATGGTCACAAAGCGCTTGCCGCCGATCGGAAAGCGTATTTCCGGCAGCGGTGACGCAATGGCCACGGAGTAGGTCCTCAGCGCATTCTTGCCCTGGCTGTTGCCGAAGATGGCATTCCTGGCGCCGAAACGGGCCACGCCTGCGGCATAGTAGGTGCCTTCCTTGCTGGGCTCCTCGGGAGACAGGCCGCGCGCCCAGGACAGGTCTGCAATGGTCTTGACCGAAGGAGCCTGGTCGGCATTGGCCGATGTTGACTGGCCGATGAAGAAGTTCTTCCCGTCTATGCGCTCGGCCGAGCCGATGGCCGCCACCTCGTCTGAGACATTGAAGCCATTGAGGGCGCTGGCGCCGACGCTCGCGTAGCGGCTGCCGGGCAGCTTGCCGTCGTAGGAGGGATTGATGTCGCTGAGCACCGTCATGACGGGACGGGAGCAGTACTGGTAGCCGCCCCCGCCTTCGGCCTTGGCCCTGTAGGGCGTTTCCCAGGCGGGCTTGGACAGGCCCAGGGACGCATCCTTGGAGGAGCCGCCTGCGTAGTCATAGATGCCGAGGGCCTGGGACGCGCCGCCGAAATAGCGCATGGTCTCGAACATCATTTCGCTGATGGGGTTGCCCCACATGGCGCACTTCGAAGGCTTGTCCAGCGAACTGATGGGGCCGGACGTGATCCAGCCGCATTCCACGTATTTGCCGCCGGTGTAGCCGATCAGCCGCTGGCGGTCTATGTTGGCGACCACGCCATTGACACCCGTCTTGAACTGGCCCGTCTGAGGGTCGACTTCCTCTGCGAAATTGCCGATATTGCGACGCAGCACGCCGCCGGCGATGTTTTTCTCGTACGAGCCTGTGAGCAGGCCGAAGTACATCTTCCCGTTCTCCCCGAAGTCGTGCAGCAGCCCCGTGGGCTTGTAGATGGTCTTGCCACCGTTGGGATAGGCCTTGCAGCTGGCCTCGAGCAACTGGACATTGCTGCTGGAGCAGGCCTCCACAAGCAGGTTGTAGTCGGTGATCCTGCTGCTGGCCCGCGCGCACGAATTGCCGCCTGCACAGTTGCTCTGCCCTGCAAAGCCCTCCTGGGACACCCAGTCCCAGATCTGGAACGAGGAGTCATTGAGCACGCGCAACTGGGTGATGACGCCAGCGGCCTCCCCCAACGTGGTGACGGCAAACAGATGGCGCGTGCCGACCGCCGGCGGGCGCAGCGGCGCATAGTCCGAAATGCTGTAGACCTTGGCATCCCGCGCAGGGTCATAGGCCTTGCCCCAGCTGTGCGCATCCCTGGGAATGTAGGCGGTCTGCAAAACGGTGCGCGAAGCCGTGTCCTCCGCACGCATGCCGCCATAGAGCACGCGGCGTATGGCGTCCATGCGCGATGTGCCCAGATAGTTCAGGAAGTCGCCGCTCCAGTGGTTCGAGCACTTTTTCCTGTTGCTTCCGGTCGCTGCCTGCGAGGGCACGAAAACACCCTTGGAATAGCTGTAGCAGACGTTGTTGTTGAAGTAGCCGTAGTAGTCGATCTGGTCCGGCTTGTACCCGACATCGATCACACCGTCGCCGTTGAGGTCGGAGGCATCGTTGTAGGCCTCGTAGTACAGCTTGTGGTCACGCCCCATCACCAGCATGTTCAAGGGCGCCAGCGCCTGGTTCACGAACAGCGGCATCTGGGACAGCACGGTGTCCGCGCGCCCCTGGGCATGCGCCGGCGTACTGGCCAGTGCCAATGCGCACGTCCACAGCGCCAGGGCCGGCCACGCGCGTGCCCGGCCCTGGCGCCCCCTCGGGCCATGCCTGGTCTTCCAACTTGCAATGCGAGCCATTGAAGCTCCCTCCCCCTGCTTACTTTATGAACATGTTGACGCTGGACCGCAGGCACAGCGCATGCGCTCCGCAGGCCTGGGCCTGCGACTTTTCCGTGGCCTGGGCATTGACCTCATAGAAGTCCGTGCAGCCGGTGGCGGGTGCATCCAGCGCGGACGTCGCACTACCCGACTTGGGACAGGCGGTCGTGATGTATCGGGGATACCAGTACCCATCGGGCTGCTGAAACCCGGCCGCCTTGGCCTTGGTCGTCCGAAAATCCGTACCGAGCCCGATGGAGTCCGTACGCACATCGGACACCGAGCAGGGAATGCCGCTGCCCTCGGCCACCGGAGTGCTGGCGCCATTGCAAGGCTTGAGTGCGACGGCATGCTCCAGCAGCTTGCGCTCACCTTCTCGCAGCGTGCCATCCGCGGTTTCATACAGCCGCTGGCTATCCACCATGTTGGCGGCGATGCGTGCCTCCAGCGTGGCCACGCGCATGCCGACCACCGCCAGCAGCAACACCAGCAGCAGCATGATCATGGACACCAGCAAGGCATTGCCGCGCTGGCGCCCGTGCAGGACACAGGACATGCAGCGGCGGCTCCGGGCTCCGATCAGCGCGGTCATGGCATCAGATTCCTCAGGGTGAGCGTGCCCGTGGCCAGTTGCAGCAGGGAGCCGGCATTCGCATCGCATCGGGCCCGGGCGCCGCCCAGTTGCGCCCAACGCTCGCAGACGGTGGAGGTCATGCCCTGCGTCACCTTGCCGGAGCTTTCCAGCAAGAGGGCAAGGCGCAGGGAACGGATGGCTTCCTGCTGCCCGGGCAACGTGGCCGTGAAGGCATCGACCCTGCGTATCGCGCCGGGCGCTGTCTGCCGATCGATGCCGAACTCGAAATGCACCGCCCGCACGCCATCGGCGAGCGGCACAACCTCCTGCGCGGCCCGGCAGACCAGCACACCACTTTCGACGGTGTATTTCTCCGCGAACATGCCGGTCGCCGGCGCCGGAGCGTCATAGGGGCCGGCGGCCCCCAGGTTCGCCGGCGTGCCCGCACAGTCGGTTTCCGCAGCGTCCCGGGGCTGGAAGCGAAGGCAGATGGTCTGCGCGTCAGCCGCGTAGAGCGCCTGTCCCTGGGCGAACTGGCAGCCGTTGGGATGGGGCGAGGAATCGGCAGGAAATGCGTCGAACATCGCCTGCGAAGGGTCTCTCCTGTAGCCTGCCTTGGAGAACTCGGAGTCCAGCACGGCCAGCGCCAGCCGGCTGTTGCCGAGGTTCTCGCTCTGCCCCACGCGAAAACCGAAGCTCGACAGCCCCTGCATGTAGATGGTGGTGGCAATCAGCACGAGGAACAGGCCGATGGCCAGCGCCACCAGAATCTCCACCAGGGACAGGCCCGCCTGGGACGGCATGCGCATGCGGCACGCCCGTGCGCCCGGCCCGCGCTCAAAGCCGCGACCGCAGCGTGAATGTGCAAAATTCATTGTCGCTTCCATCCAGACATTGGCCTTTCTTGACCGGCCAGGCCACCGTCACGGACACCAGGCCGTCGGCATCGGCGCTCACGGCGAAGGAGGTGTCGATGCGGTCCGCGGTGAGATCGGGCACCAGCTTGCGGGCCCGCTCGCCCCAGCAGGCCAGGCGCTGCGCCCGCGGCTGCGGCAAAGGCTGGCAGGCCACGGGTGCCGCGGGCATCGCGGCACCCTCCAGCTTCTGGTAGCCGCCCAGTTCCGCCACGGGCGCGCCCTTCGCGTCCAGGACCGTGGCCGTGTCCCCCCGCAGGGTCTCCAGCAGCTCGGAAGCCAGCATGGATGCCATCTGGCGACGCTCGGTATCCACGGTGTATTCAATGGCACGCACATGGATGCGCACGGCGCCCAGCAGCCCCACAGCCACCAGCAGCACGGCGACGAGTACCTCGATAAGGCCTGCGCCGCGTTGCCTGCGAGAAGGAAAAGGAATGGACATGTGGCAGACCCGTTGCACGCGCATCAGCAACTGCCGCCGGCAGGCAGCCGCTGCTGGCGCACAAGCCCGGCGCGAGTCACTCTCAGGCATTGCATGCGCGTGGCATGGCGAGCCGTGACGGTCAGCGTGTACAGCGTGCTGGCGCCGGAGAACTGCCTGGCGGTCCCCGTGGTTTCGAACAGGACACCCTGGGAAGAATCACCGGAGGGCGAGACGGTCACGGCATCAGGCACCCGGGCCTCGCGCACCAGTTGCCCTCCCGACTTGGCGGACCATGTCTGCCCCGCGCCCACGAAGCTGCTTTCCACCCGTTTGTAGACCGCTTCGGAGCGAGCCAGC
The DNA here is from genome assembly GCF_055797465.1 of Delftia sp. PX-1. Taxonomy (NCBI): domain Bacteria; kingdom Pseudomonadati; phylum Pseudomonadota; class Betaproteobacteria; order Burkholderiales; family Comamonadaceae; genus Delftia; species Delftia sp. PX-1. The sequence continues at coordinate 2,867,653 of NZ_CP184763.1, read as the reverse complement.
TGCAGCAACGACTGCAACTCGAGCGCAGCCGAGCTGACGCGCTGGTTGGCTATTTGGGCGATGAAGGAAGGAGCGGCCAGAGCGGCCAGAATCGCGACCAGCGCCACCACCACCATCATCTCGATGAGGGTGAAGCCACGGGGCCATTGCCATGTGCCGCCTGGACAGCCGTTGCGCGTGTAACCGGGGTTTTTCATGCAAGCGTGCTTCTCGTTGCTGGGGAACCATGCGACAGGCCTGCAAGCCCTGCGCCATTGCTCTTTATTGATGTTTGCAATCGTAATGCAAAGGCAATTTAGAACACCTATTGACACAGGTTATGGGACAAATATAGGACTTGTCTTATAAAAACCTGCGCAAAGCGCAACACCCCATCCAGCAAGCCCGGCCCGCCGTCCGTGCACGCAAGCTCGGCGGGACGGCCCGCGCAACGGGCATGGCATGGCCACGGTGGCGATACGGCAGGTCCCGAAGTCAGGAGGCAGGCCTCGCACCAAGCGCCTGAAAATCCACCGCAGCATGCGCGGTCGCAATCCAGCCGCAGCGCAATTGGCGATGCGAATATCCCGTCAGCTTCCAGCCCGAGGAAGATAAAGTTTGCGCCCAAAGCAAAAATCCCCAGTGCATTTCTGCACTGGGGATTTTCTTGTTTGGGGTGGCTGATGGGGCTCGAACCCACGACAACAGGAATCACAATCCTGGACTCTACCAACTGAGCTACAGCCACCGTTGAAGCATTCGATTATATGCCAAAAACCAGCAGACAAATGCTTTGGAACAGGCGTTGCGTGACGGATCGGGTGCAGCAGGAACAACGGCGCATCGGGGGACGCGGGCAAAGGGCAGGATGGCGCCATCCTCCATGCAGCCGCAGCCGGCAGGGACCTTGTCCGGCGCACCTGAAGCTGCCGGGGACAAGCTGCCGGGCACAAGCAGTCCCCCTGCCGCCCAAAGCAAAAATCCCCAGAGCATTTCTGCTCTGGGGATTTTTTTATTTGGGGTGGCTGATGGGGCTCGAACCCACGACAACAGGAATCACAATCCTGGACTCTACCAACTGAGCTACAGCCACCGTAGAAGAACGCTATTCTATTCCAAAAAACTGCTTGATTTCTGAAATTTCTGTTTTTCTAGAAATTTCCCTCATCAGGGGCGCGGGACCTTGATCTGCACCTTGAGCTGTTTCTTGAGAAGCTCGTAGTATGCCATAGCTTCCGCCACGGCCGAGCTTCGCAGGAAGTCCTGCTTCTGCGCGGCAGCCGCCTGCGCATCATCGGCCGGACGCTCGACGATGCGGTTGATCTTGACCACGGCATAGCCTTGCGCGCCCAGGTCAACACCCGTCCACGCAGGCAGTTGGGCCGTGGGCGCACGCAGGGCAGCGTCCACCACTTCGCGCGACTGGCCTTCGGGCTGGTCACGGCTGATCACCTTGGCTGCGGGCAATTGCGCCGCGTCAGGCTTGGCCTTCCATGCGGCGAGCTTGGCTTCGCCATCGGCCTTGGCCAGTTCGGCGGATTTTTGCGCCACATACAGGGTGCGCAGCTTGTCGCCGACCTCGGCCATGGGCAGCGTGCGGGCAGGCGTGTACTCCACCACGCGTCCGGCCACCAACTGGTTGGAACCCAGCTCCACCGCATCGGTGTTGCGCTTGTTGTTGAGCGAATCGCTGGAGAACAGCGCCTCCAGGAAACGGGGATTGGCCAGGGGGCCCTTGACGTTGGGGCCGGGCTGGCGCGTCACATGGTCTGCCTTTTGCACGGTGAGCTTGAACTTCTCGGCCACGGGCTGCAGGCTGTCCGACTGCTCGTAGACCGCGTTGGAGAAGCCTTCCGCCAGTTCGGCGAACTTGCGCTGGGCCTGCTGCTGCTTGAGTTCGGCCTCCAGCTTGGGACGCATCTGCTCGAAGCTCGGCGCCTTGGGCTTCTTGATGTCCACCAGCGCGATGATGTGGTAGCCGAAGTCGCTGTGCACCACGTCGCTGATGTCGCCGACCTTCATGCCGAAGGCTGCGTCCTCGAACGGCTTGACCATGGCGCCACGACCGAAGTAGCCCAGGTCGCCGCCCGATGCAGCGGAGCCGCCGTCCTGCGAGTTGGCCTTGGCCAGCTCGGCGAAGCGCTTGGGGTCCTTGCGCAGCTCGGCCAGCAGTTCCTCGGCCTTGGCCTTGGCTTTCTCCTGCTCTGCCGCGGGGGCATCCTTGGATGCGTTGATCAGGATGTGGCTGGCGCGGCGCTCCTCGGGACCGGCCAGGCGCTCGGCGTTCTGGTTGTAGTAGGAACGCACATCGTCTTCGCTCAGCGTGATGCCGGCCTCGATGCTGGGCACATCCAGCAGCAGGTATTCCACCTTGGCCTGCTCCAGTTGCTGGAACTGGCTGGTGTGGGCGTCGTAGTAGGCCTTGAGGTCGGCCTCGGTGGGCTGGACCTTGCTGGCGTAGGCGCTGGCTTCGAAGCGTGCCACCTGTACTTCGCGGCGCTGGTACAGCGCATCGATGGCCTGCTTGACCTGGGCGTCGGTCGCAAAGGCCGTGCCCGTGACGCCACCCATCACTTGGTTCATGGACAGTTCGCGGCGCAGATTGGCCTCGAAGCCTTCGGGCGTCAGGCCCTGCGATCCGACCAGGGCGCGGTAGGCTTCGGCATCCATGGAGCCATCCGGCTTCTTGAGCGCGGCAATCGCGGGAATCTCCTGCAGCGTGCGCACCAGCTGTGCATCCGATGCGGCCAGGTGCATCTTCTGCACGGCAGCGGCCAGCACCTGGTCACGCACCATCTTCTCCAGCGTGGCGTAGCGCGCCTGCGGCGAATCCAGCAGCTTGGGGTCGACGTTGGGGTTCTCGGCGCGCAGGCGGTCGCTTTCCATGCGGTGCGCGTTCTCCCAGTCGGCCTGTTTGATCTCATGTCCATCCACACGCGCGACGATCACGCTGGATTCGGTGAAGTAGTTCTGGTTGACCCCCACGAAGATGAACGAGGGAATGATCAGCAAGAACAACAAGATCATCACGAACTTGGAATGCTTGCGGATGGATTCGAACATGGTCTGTCTTTCAGTGGCAGAAATAGAAAAGGCGAACTTTCGTTCGCCTTTTGTTCTTGGTGGGTGCTGACGGGGTCGAACCGCCGACCTACGCCTTGTAAGGGCGCCGCTCTACCAACTGAGCTAAGCACCCCACCTTGACTGGTGTCAGTTCAGGGCATCCTTCAATGCCTTGCCCGGACGGAACTTGGGAACCTTGGCGGCCTTGATCTTGATGGTCTCGCCGGTGCGGGGGTTGCGGCCCGTGCGGGCGGCGCGCTTGCCAACGGCGAATGTACCAAAACCAACGAGCGACACTGTACCACCCTTTTTGAGGGTTTTCTTCACAGCCTCAATCGTGGAATCCAGTGCGCGAGCAGCCGCAGCCTTGGAGATGTCGGCGTTGTTAGCGATGTGCTCAATCAGTTCGGTTTTATTCACAAGATGCCTCTGGAGAAATAAGTGAATGGAATGTCTCTGCGGCCACCAACTTGGCGCGACCAGAAACCCGGCGCGACGGATACGGAATCTGGCTTGCCGTTCGACGCATGCCTCGGGGCAGGCATCGGTGAATTAAAGCCATCGACCTTCCAGGTGTCAATGCACGCTGTGCATCGCAACGACAGGGCACGATTCTATGCGGTTTTGGCGCCAGCTTTGGCTTTGCGGCCGGTTTTTTGCGCGCAGCGGGTGCTAGCGGCTTCACGAATTGACAAGGGTTGACAATGGACTTGCCCGCCGCAGGCCTTGCCAGTGCTGCAATGCGCCTTGGTGCTGCGCGCCGGCAAGGCTGCAGCAGCTGCCCTGCCTCACTCATATGCTTCCAAAAGAAGAGCACCCCAGACCGCCCCGCATGTCAGGCGCATGGGCTGGGGGAGCGATCCGCAACGCCCTCAGTGCGTGACCCGCGCGCGGATCTCGGGCAGGGCTTTTTGCAGGTAGTACACCATGGACCAGACGGTGAGCACGGCGGCCACCCAGATCAGCACCTGGCCCCAGACGCCGGTGTCGATCATGCCGAACACACGGCCGTCGTACAGCAGGAAGGGGATGGCCACCATCTGCGCCGTGGTCTTGAGCTTGCCCAGCATGTGCACGGCCACGCTCTTGCCCGCGCCCAGGTGCGCCATCCACTCGCGCAGGGCCGAGATGGCGATCTCGCGGCCGATGATGATCAGGGCCACGAATACATCGGTGCGCTGCAGATGCACCAGCACCAGCAGCGAGGCGCAGACCAGGAACTTGTCGGCCACGGGATCGAGGAAGGCGCCGAAGGCCGATGTCTGGTTGAGCTTGCGCGCCAGGTAGCCGTCGAGCCAGTCGGTGGCCGCGAAGACGATGAACATGACCGTGGCGACCAGGTTGCGGGTCGCCACGTCGAAAGGCGCATAGAACACCCCGACGATCAGCGGAATCGCGACGATCCGCGTACAGGTCATCAAGGTGGGGATTGTGAGAAACATGGCCGCCATTGTGTCACGTACCTTGGTGTTTGAGGTTCTGTTTGCGGGCCTGCGGTGCAGCCCGCGGGACAGTCGTTTCAATGCAATGCACGGTAGATATCTTCAGCCAGCGCGGCCGAGATGCCGTCCACGCTGCACAGGTCTTCCACCGTGGCTTCCGACACGCCGCGCACGCCGCCGAAGCGCTGCAGCAGGCGCGCGCGCTTCTTGGGGCCCACGCCCGGAATCTCCTCGAGCTTGCCGCCGCCCACGCGCACCTTGGCGCGCGCCGCGCGCATGCCGGTGATGGCGAAGCGGTGGGCCTCGTCGCGGATCTGGGCCACCAGCATCAGCGCGGCCGAGTCGTAGCCCAGGTAGATCTTCTCGCGCCCGTCGGCAAAGACCAGTTCTTCCAGGCCGACCTTGCGCCCCTCGCCCTTTTCCACGCCCACGATGCGCGAGACATCGAGCCCCAGCTGCTCGAAGACTTCGCGCGCCATGCTGACCTGGCCCTTGCCACCGTCGACCAGCACCAGGTCCGGCAGTTGCGGCTGCTTGCCGGTGAGCTCGGCACCGCCCGCCTCTCTTTGCGCCTCGGCCACGCGGCTGTAGCGGCGCGTCAGCACCTGGCGCATGGCGGCATAGTCGTCGCCGCCGGTGATGCCTTCGATGTTGAAGCGCCGGTATTCGCTGCTTTGCATCTTGTGGTGATGGAAGACCACGCAGGAGGCCTGCGTGGCCTCGCCTGCCGTGTGCGAGATGTCGAAGCATTCGATGGTGAGTTCGTCCAGGTTCTCGCAGGCCAGGTCCAGCGCCTCGACCAGCGCGCGCGTGCGCGCCTGCTGCGAGCCTTCTTCGGCCAGCAGGCGGGCCATCTGGATGTCGGCGTTTTTTTGCGCCATCTCCAGCCAGATGCGCCGCTGCTCGCGCGGCTGCTGCACGGCGGTGATGCGCACGCCGCCTTGCTCGCTCAGCAGCGCCAGCAGTTTCTTGTCCACCGGGTGGCTGACGATGAGCACGGGCGGCACGGCCACGCCGGTGTAGTGCTGGGCGATGAAGGCCTCCAGCACGATCTCCTCGACCGGCCGCGCGGACTCGGCAAGACTGGCCTCTTCCTCGCCGGCGTAGACCGAGGCGGCATCGCCCAGGTTGGCGGGAAAGTACGGCCGGTCGCCCAGGTGGCGGCCGCCGCGCACCATGGCCAGGTTCACGCAGGCGCGGCCGCCCTGCACCTTCACGGCGAGGATGTCCACGTCGCGGTCGTCGGCGGTTTCTATGACCTGCTGGTGCAGCACGCGCGACAGTGCCGTCATCTGGTTGCGCACCTCGGCGGCCTGCTCGTATTCCATGCGCCCGGCGTGCTCCATCATGCGGGCCTCCAGCTGGCGCAGCAGTTCCTGGGTCTCGCCGCGCAGCATGGCCTCGGCATTGCGCACATCCAGCGCATAGGCTTCGGGCGAGATCAGGTCCACGCAGGGGCCGGAGCAGCGCTTGATCTGGTAGAGCAGGCAGGGCCGCGAGCGGTTGGCGAAGACCGTGTCCTCGCAGGTGCGCAGCCTGAAGACCTTTTGCAGCAGCTGGATGCTTTCCTTGACGGCCCAGGCATTGGGATAGGGGCCGAAGTAGCGGTGGCGCTTGTCAACGGCGCCGCGGTAGTAGGCCATGCGGGCAAAGAGCTGGTGGGCCGGCTCGCCATCCCGGCCGTCGCGCGCGGCGACGCCGGTGATCTTCAGATAGGGATAGCTCTTGTCGTCCCTGAACAGGATGTTGTACTTGGGTTGCTGCGTCTTGATCAGATTGTTTTCGAGCAGCAGGGCCTCGGCCTCGGAGCGCACCACCGTGGTCTCCATGCAGGCGATCTTGCCCACCATGTGGCCTATGCGCGTGCCGCCATGGTTCTTGGTGAAGTAGCTGGAGACGCGGCGCTTGAGGTTGATGGCCTTGCCCACGTACAGCAGCGTGCCTGCCGCGTCGAAATAGCGGTAGACGCCGGGCAGGCCCGGCAGCGCTGCCACCTGGGCCAGCAGTTCATCGGAATGGGGTTCGGACATGCGCCTATTGTGGCCGCTGCCCGGGCCCGCCGCAGCGGGCCTGCGGGCCCTCGGGCTCTTACTCGGCCTCGATCTTCGAGGACTTGACCACCTGGGCCCAGTTGGCCCAGTCGGTCTTGACCATGGCGCCGAGCTGCTGCGGGTTCATGTAGTCGGCCGTGGCGCCCTGCTCCTGCGCCTTTTGCTTGAAGGCCGGGTTCTCCACCACCTTCTTGAGGTCGGCCGTGAGCTTGTCGATCACGGGCCTGGGCGTGGCGGCGGGCGCGAACACGGCAAACCAGGAGGTGGCGTTGACGCCTGCGTAGCCGGCCTCGGCCGTGGTGGGCGCATCCGGCAGGCTGGGCAGGCGCTGCGTGCCGGTGACGGCCAGCACGCGCAGCTTGCCGCTTTGCACATGGGGCATGAAGGGCGGCGCCGTGCCGAAGGTCAGGTCCACCTGGCCACCCAGCAGGTCCTGCAGCGCGGGGCCGGTGCCCTTGTAGGGGACGTGGACCATCTTGATGCCGGCCTGCTGCTCCAGCATGGCGCCCGTCACGTGCTGCAGCGAGCCATTGCCCGACGAGGCGTAGTTCAGCTTGCCCGGGTTGGCCTTGGCATAGGCCACGAGTTCGGCCAGCGTCTTCACGGGCAGCTCGGACCGCACCACGATGATCTGCGGCGCCGACAGCACATTGGCCACGGGCTGGAAGTCGCCCTGCTCCCAGGTGCGGGTCTTGGTCAGGTGGGGCGAGATCACGTGGTAGCCCGAGTACTGCATGAGCAGGGTGTAGCCATCGGCCTCGGCACGCTTGACCAGGCTGGCCGCGATGGAGCCGTTGCCACCGCCCTTGTTGTCCACCACCACCGACTGGCCGATCACCGGCGCCAGCGCCTGGGCCGCCATGCGCGCGGCCAGGTCGGTGGTGCCGCCGGCTGCGGCCGGCACGATCATGGTGATGGTCTTGGCGGGGTAGCCGCCCTGGGCCAGCGCGGCCGTGCCGCCCAGGCCCAGTCCTGCGATGGCCATGGCCACGGCTGCGATCTGTCTGCGTTGAATCTTCTTCATCTTTGTCTCCTTGGTTTGCTCGGTTCTTGTGAATGAGAATGCGCGCCGGCCTCAGCCCTTGGCCAAAGCCCGTTCGCGGATGGCTGCGAACTCGGCCGGTGGCTGGTGCAGGTCCAGCCGCGCGCCGGCCTTGGCGATCTGGCTGGCCGTGTCATGGCCGATCAGCGCGGGCAGGCTGCGCGCGGCCGCGACGATCTGCGCCAGGTCCACGCCGGTGTCGTAGCCCATGAGCTGCAGCGCGTGGACGATGTCCTCCGTGCAGGCATTGCCCGAGGCGCCCGGCGCATAGGGGCAGCCGCCCAGGCCGCCGATGGAGGCATCGAAGCGGTCGCCGCCCGCCTCGATGGAGGCCAGCACATTGGCCAGCGCCATGCCGCGCGTGTTGTGGAAATGCAGGGTCATGCCCAGCTGCGGCCAGCGCTGCCGGAAGGCGGCCACCATGGCGCGCACCTGGGTCGGGAAGGCCATGCCCGTGGTGTCGCACAGCGTGATGCCCTGCACGCCCAGATCGGCAAAGCGCTGCACCCAGCCGAAGACTTCCTGCTGCGGCACATCGCCCTCCATAGGGCAGCCAAAGCAGCACGACAGCGAGACATTGACGGGCACGCCCGCCTGCTGCGCCGTGGCCACGACCTGGGCCAGCGCCGCGAACGACTGGCTGCGCTGCATGCGCAGGTTGCACAGGTTGTGGGTCTCGCTGACCGACATGACCAGGTTGAGTTCGTCCGTGCGCGCCTCGATGGCGCGCTCGGCGCCCCGCGCATTGGGCACCAGGGCGGTGTAGACGGTGCCGGGGCGGCGCTCTATCTCGCGCATGACGATTTCGCCGTCGCGCAGTGCGGGAATGGCCGTGGGCGAGACAAAGGCCGTGACCTCGATCTTGGACAGGCCGGCCTGCGACAGCGCATTGACCAGGGCGATCTTGTCTTCGGTGGGGACAAAGGCCTGCTCCATCTGCAGCCCGTCGCGCGTGCCGACCTCGTTGAAGAAGACGCGGCGGCCCGCGCCCTGCCAGACATCCGTGGGGTGGACGGCATTCATTGGATCACTCCCTTGCTGCGCAGCAGCGCAATCTGTTCGGCCGTGAGGCCGGCCTCGGCCAGCACCGCGTCGGTGTCGTCGCCCACATGGGGGGCGCTGGTGCGCACCGTGCCCGGCGTGAGCGAGAGCTTGGGCACGATGCCCGGCACCTCGATGTCGTCGCCGTCGCGCGTGTGCTGGCTGAGGATCATGTCGCGGGCGCGGTAGTGCGGGTCCTCGGCAATGTCCTTGGCGGTGTAGACCTTGCCGGCCGGCACGCGTGCGGCGGCCAACTGGTCCATCACGGCCTGCACGCTCTGCGTGCGCGTCCAGCCGCCGATGACGGCATCGATCTCGGCAATGCGCGCCACGCGGCCCGCGTTGTCGGCCAGTTGCGGATCGTCAGCCAGGTCCTGGCGGCCGATGGTGGCCATCAGGCGCTTGAAGATGGAGTCGCCATTGCCGGCCACCAGCACCCAGCCGTCCTGGCAGGGATAGGCGTTGGACGGCGCAATGCCCGGCAGCGCGCTGCCTGCGGCCTCGCGCACGGCGCCGAAGGCGCTGTATTCGGGCAGCAGGCTTTCCATGACGTTGAACACGGCCTCATGCAGCGCTACGTCGATGACCTGGCCGGCACCGCCGTTCACCTTGCGGTGGTACAGGGCCATCATCACGCCGATCACGCCATGCAGCGCGGCCAGCGTGTCGCCAATCGAGACGCCCACGCGCACCGGCACCCGGCCTGGCTCTGCCGTCAGGTGGCGCAGGCCGCCCATGGCCTCGCCGATCACGCCAAAGCCCGGCAGGTCGCGGTAGGGGCCGGTCTGGCCGTAGCCCGAGATGCGCAGGATGACCAGCCCGGGGTTGAGCGCATGGAGCTCTTCGGGCGACATGCCCCAGCCCTCCAGCGTGCCGGGACGGAAGTTCTCCACCAGCACATCGGCCTCGGCGATCAGGCGCCGCGCGATGTCCTGGCCCTCCTGCTGGCGCAGGTCCAGCGCCACCGAACGCTTGTTGCGCGACTGCACCTGCCACCAGACCGAGGTGCCGTTCTTGATCAGGCGCCAGTTGCGCAGCGGATCGCCCGCGCCCGGCGCCTCGATCTTGACCACGTCGGCGCCGAACTCGCCCAGCGTCTTGCCGCAGAACGGCCCGGCGATCAATTGCCCCATCTCGACCACGCGCACGCCGCTGAGCGCGCCGGGTGTGGGGGCCTGCCTTGTCTGTTGTGTCATGGGTAAGCGCTTCCTCTTTGTCTCCTGCGGCCGGCCTCCGATGGCATTGCCGCGGCGCCGATCTTGCCGCCGTCCGCGCCAGCCGCAAAACGCTCAAGCGCGACGCTGCCATCGCAAACCGGCATGGCAGAACCCGGTCGGGCGGGGCCGGGCGATAATCGCCACCCCATGAAACTCGACCCGATTTCGCTGCGCCTGTTCGTGGCCGTGATGGAGGAAAGCGCCATCGCACGCGCTGCCGCACGCGAACACATCGCCCCCTCGGCCGCCAGCCGGCGGCTGGCCGAGCTGGAGAGCCAGCTGCAGGTGGAGCTGTTCACCCGCAGCAACCGCGGCAGCGTACCCACGGCCGCCGCCTATGCACTGCTGAACATGGCGCGCGGCGTGCTCAATGACCTGGACGGCATCGGCGAGCGGATGCGCGAGTACGGCAGCGGCCTGCGCGGCCATGTGCGCGTGATGGCCAACATCTCGGCCATCACCCAGTTCCTGCCCTCCCAGCTGCAGCGCTTCCTGGACCAGCACCCGCATGTGGACGTGCGCTTGCAGGAGCGGGTGAGCAGCGACATCGCGCGCGCCGTGGCCGACAACGAGGCCGATATCGGCATCCTCAACCAGGGCAGCTACGGCGAGAAGATCCGCCTGCGCCCGTACCGGCGCGATCGCCTCATCGTCATCGTGCCCCAAGGCCATGCGCTGGTACGCAGGCGCTCGCTGCGGCTGGCCCAGGTGCTGGACCATGACCTGGTGGGCATGCACGCCGGCAGCGCGCTCAACCACCAGATCACGCGCGCCGCGGCCGACCTGGGTCTGCAGCCCCGGCTGCGCATGAAGGTCACGGGCTATGACGCGCTGTGCCTGATGGTGGCCTCGGGCCTGGGCGTCGGCATCCTGCCCGAAGGCAGTGCCCGCCTGTACCTGGGCGCCCTGCCGCTGCGCTGCATTGCGCTGGACGAGCCCTGGGCCGAGCGCCAGCTGATGCTGTGCGTGCGCTCGCAGGAGGCCCTGCCGCCCGTGGCGCAGTTGCTGGTCGAACACCTGTGCGAACCCTGATTCCCATGCTTGCCTTCAACCCCATCCCCCCGGCCCCTCTGCCAGAACAGGCCGCTGCACGGACCTGGGACATCTTCTGCCAGGTCATAGACAACTTCGGCGACATCGGCGTGTGCTGGCGCGCGGCGGCCGACCTGGCCTCACGCGGCCAGCGCGTGCGGCTGTGGATGGACGACGCCAGCGCCCTGACCTGGATGGCGCCCCGGCCCCACCCGGCCGGGCTCAGCGTGCACGGCTGGCCTACGCAGGCACAGGATGTCCCGCAGTCCATGGGTGATGTGGTCATCGAGGCCTTCGGCTGCGAGATCCCGCCGCCCTTTCTGGCGGCCATCGCGCGCCGGGCACCGCTGTGGATCAACCTGGAGTACCTGTCGGCCGAGGACTATGTGGAGCGCTGCCACCGCCTGCCCTCGCCGCTGATGTCGGGGCCGGCTGCGGGGTTGACGCGCTGGTTCTTCTACCCGGGCTTCACGGCCGCCACGGGCGGCCTGCTGCGCGAGCCGGACCTGGCCGCGCGCCAGGCGGCTTTTGCTTCCGAGGGCCGGCAGGCCTGGCGCACACGCCACGGCATAGGCACCGGTGATTGCGCCATCTCGCTGTTCTGCTACGAGCCCCCTGCCCTGCCGCACTGGCTGTGCCAGCTGCATGCTGCGCCGCCCGCACCACAGGCCACGCATCTGCTGGTGACGCCCGGGCGCGCGGCAGCCGCGGTGCAGCAGGCCATGGCCGGCGTGACCGCCGCAGACCACGGTTCGGTGACCCGGCATGCGCTGCAGCCCTGCCCCCAGCCGCAGTTCGACGAGATGCTCTGGGCCTGCGACCTGAACCTGGTGCGCGGCGAGGATTCGCTGATACGCGCGCTGTGGGCCGGCCAGCCCCTGGTCTGGCACATCTATCCCCAGCACGACGACGCCCACCACGACAAGCTAGACGCCTTCCTGGACTGGCTGCAGGCGCCGGCCAGCCTGCGCGCCTTCCACCATGCCTGGAACGGCATGGCACCGGCAAGCACCCTGCCCGCAATCACGGCTGCGCTGCTGCAGCAATGGCAGGAATGCGTGCAGGCGGCGCGCCTGCGGCTGCTGCAACAGACCCCATTGATTGAGCAGCTGCAAGCTTTCGTGACCGAAAAAAGCTAGAATGCACGTTTTGCCTCCCTGGAGGCGCCGTTGCGGGCGACCGCCAGCCGGCCGCCATCGACCAACCAGGGTTGCACCCGCCGCGGAACTGCGGCAGGCGCACCGTCCCAGCGACTTCGCTTGCCTGCCCTGTTGAGCGGCTTCAACCTCAGCCAAGCAAGCTATGAAAATCGCTCAAGAAATCCGCGCCGGCAACGTGATCATGCACGGCAAGGACCCGATGATCGTCCTGAAGACCGAATACGCTCGCGGTGGCCGCGGCGCCGCCACCGTGCGCATGAAGCTCAAGGCCCTGCTGTCGAACATGGGCACCGAAGTCGTGTTCAAGGCCGACGACAAGATCGACAACGTGATCCTGGACAAGAAGGAGTGCACCTACTCCTACTTCGCCGATCCGATGTACGTCTGGATGGATGCCGAATACAACCAGTACGAAGTGGAAGCCGCCAACATGGGCGACGCCATCAACTACCTGGAAGACGGCATGCAGGCCGAAGTCGTGTTCTACGACGGCAAGGCCATCTCCTGCGAACTGCCCACGTCCGTGGAACGCGAAATCACCTGGACCGAACCCGCCGTCAAGGGCGACACATCGGGCAAGGTGCTCAAGCCCGCCAAGATCGCCACCGGCTTTGAAGTGCCCGTGCCCCTGTTCGTGAGTCAGGGCGACAAGATCGAAATCGACACCCGCACGGGCGAGTACCGCAAGCGCGTCTAAACAACGCTTGCAGTTCCCTCTGCGAAGCCCCTGGCAGTCTCTGCCAGGGGCTTTTTCTTTGGGCGCGCGGCATCCATGCAGATATTTACCCGGGTTTAATTGACTTGCATATTTTACCCGGCTAATATCCAGCACATGACTACCGACTCTTGCATGGCGGGCGCCGAGCCCGCACCCAGCTACACCATCTTCCAGGGCCATGGCCGCCTGCTCCAGGGGAACAGGCCTGCCGTCCTGCAGTTCCTGCAAAGCCATGAACAGCAGCTGCAAGGCAGCGGATCGGCGCCGCCGCTGTGGGTTTTCGACGACCACAGCGGCATGCGACTGGACCTGGACTGGCGCAGCGAACTGGCCGCATCGCCCGCACCCGGACAAGCCGCCGCACCGCGCAGCGTGGGCCGCCCCAAGCTGGGCGTGGTGGCACGCGAAGTCACATTGCTGCCACGGCACTGGGAATGGCTGAACCGCCAGCCCGGCGGCGCCTCCGGCGCACTGCGCAGACTGGTGGACGAGGCGCGTGGCAAGCATGCCGCACAGGATGCCGTGCGCGCCGCCACCGAGGCCGCCTACCGATTCATGAGCGAGATGGCGGGCGACCTGCCCCATTTCGAGGACGCCAGCCGCGCCCTCTTTGCACACCAGGCCGACGCCTTTGCAAGGCACACCGCCACCTGGCCCGAGGATGTGCGAAGCTATCTGCAGCAACTGAGCAGCGCTGCCTGGTCCTCGCCGCCATCGCCAGCGCAGGACTGAAGCCCCCGCCTTCCATTGCATTTTCTCGTCGCATTAACAGACACAACATGACGAAACCTAACGAACCTCTGCCCCAGGCTGCTGCGCCTGCCGCATCCAGCCCCGCCGGGCCGCCCATCGCCCACGGCACCCAGCCGCTGTGGCGCACCTTCCTGGTGTTCCTGGGCCCCATGGTCCTGGCCAATATCCTGCAGTCGCTGTCGGGCACCATCAACAGCGTCTTCATCGGCCAGATGCTGGGCGTGCAGGCCCTGGCGGCCGTCGCGGCCTTTTTTCCGGTGATGTTTCTCTTCATCGCCTTCGTGATCGGCCTGGGCGCAGGCTCCTCGGTGCTGATAGGCCAGGCCTACGGTGCGCGCATGCACGACAAGCTGCGCGCCATCGCAGGCACGGCCATGTGCATAGGGCTGCTGTTCGGCGCCGTCGTGGCCCTGTTCGGCGGACTGTTCACCGAGCCGCTGATGCGTCTGCTGGGCACGCCGCCCGACATCATGGAGCAGGCCACGCTGTATTCGCGCATCGTGCTGCTGGGCATGCCGGGGCTGTTCGTGTTCCTGCTGGCCACCTCGCTGCTGCGCGGCGTGGGCGACACGGTCTCGCCCATGCTGGCCCTGCTGATCTCCACCGGCACGGGCCTGGTCTGCACGCCGGCGCTGATTGCGGGCTGGGGCGGCCTGCCGCGCCTGGGCGTGGCCAGCGCGGGCGTGTCCATGATCCTGGGCTTCACCCTGGCCCTGGCCTGGCTGGGCTGGCGGCTGCGCCGCATAGCCAGCCCGCTGGCGCCCAATGCCGCGTTGTGGAAAGCCATGCGCATTGACCGGACCCTGCTCAAGAGCATCCTGCGCGTGGGCATTCCCACGGGCGTGCAGATGATCGCCTCGTCCATGGCCGGGCTGGTCGTCGTGTCGCTGGTCAACGGCTTCGGCTCCAGCGCCACGGCAGCCTATGGTGCGGTCAACCAGATCAACTCGTTTGCGCAGTTCCCGGTCATTTCGGTGGCCATCACGGCCTCCATCCTCGGCGCCCAGGCCATCGGCGCTGGCCGCAGCGAGCGCCTGGGCGCCATCACGGCCACGGCCATACGCATGAACCTGGTGCTGGGTGCCGCCCTGGCCCTGATCGGCAGCCTGTTCGCGCGGCCGCTGCTGGGCATGTTCATCACCGACGAGCAGGTGCTGGTGCTGGCCATCGAGCTGCTGTACATCGTGCTGTGGAGCGGCCTGCTGCTGGGCTGCTTCATTGCCCTGTCGTCCATCATGCGTGCCAGCGGCGATGTGGTCATTCCCACGGCCATCACCATCACGGTGCTCGCCGTGCTGGAGCTGCCCATGGCATGGTGGCTGAGCCGCAGCTTCGGGCTGATGGGAATCTGGATGGCCTTTCCGCTGTCCTACACCCTGACGCTGTGCCTGCAGACCGCCTACTACAAGCTGGTGTGGAAGAAGCGCCCGATCCGCCGCATGGTGTAAGGCGTGCGCCATGCAAAACAGGCTTCCCGAGGGAAGCCTGTTTTTTTGGGGGTGGGCAAAGCGTCAGGCGTTCAGGTCCAGCACCACGCGCCCTTCGATCTTGCCTTGATGCATGCGCGCGAAGATGTCGTTGATGTTCTCCAGCCGGTCGGTGGACACGGTGGCCTTGACCTTGCCCATGGCCGCGAAATCCAGCGACTCCTGCAGGTCCAGCCGCGTGCCCACGATGGAGCCACGCACCGTCACGCCGCTGAGCACCATGTTGAAGATGGGCAGCGGGAAGCTGCCGGGCGGCAGGCCGTTGAGCGATACCGTGCCGCCGCGCCGCACCATGCCCAGCGCCTGCTCGAAGGCCTTGGGCGAGACCGCCGTGACCAGGGCGCCGTGCGCGCCGCCGATCTCCTTTTTCAGATAGGCCGCCGGGTCCGTGGTCATGGCATTGACCGTGACCTGGGCGCCCAGGCGCCGGGCCAGCGCCAGCTTGTCGTCATCCACGTCCACCGCCGCCACGTTCAGGCCCATGGCCTTGGCATATTGCACGGCCATGTGGCCCAGGCCGCCGATGCCCGAGATCACCACCCAGTTGCCGGGCCTGGTGTCGGTGACCTTCAGGCCCTTGTAGACCGTGACGCCCGCGCACAGCACGGGCGCGATCTCGATCAGGTCCACGCTGCCGGGCAGCAGGCCCACGAAATTGGCATCGGCCAGCGCGTACTGCGCAAAGCCGCCGTTGACGGAGTAGCCGGTGTTCTTTTGCTGCTCGCACAGCGTCTCCCACCCGCCCAGGCAATGCTCGCAATGGCCGCAGGCCGTGTACAGCCACGGAATGCCCACGCGGTCGCCCTCCTTCACGTGGGTGACGCCCGCGCCCACGGCGGCCACGTAGCCCACGCCTTCGTGGCCGGGAATGAAAGGCGGATTGGGCTTGACGGGCCAGTCGCCCTGCGCCGCATGCAGGTCGGTATGGCAGACGCCGCAGGCCTCGATCTTCACCAGCACATGGCCGGGATCGGGCCTGGGCACCGGGACTTCCTCGATGGTGAGCGGCTTGCCAAACTCCCGCACCACGGCGGCCTTCATGGTCCTGTTCATTCGCGCCATCCTTTCTTTGCGTCAAAGTAGGTACAGCATTTCAGCGAAGCGACCTGAACGCCTTGATCAAAATCAGGCCTTGGACCATCAAGGAAAAAAAAGCGGGCAAGGAAAACCTTGCCCGCTTTTCAGGGATGCGAATGCAGGCCTTACACGGGCTGGCCCACCAGGTCGTGGCCCTGCGTGCCCACGATGCGCGCCTTGACGAAGTCGCCCACCTTGTAGGTCTTGCTGGCCTTCTCGGGCGGCAGCAGGTGCACCAGGCCGTCGATCTCGGGGGCATCGGCATAGCTGCGGCCCACGCCACCCTTCTTGCCCAGGCCCACGGACTTGTCTACCAGCACCTGCATGGTCTGGCCGACGCGCTTTTGCAGGCGTGCCGTGGAAACCTCCTCGGCCACGGCCATGAAACGCGCGCGGCGCTCCTCGCGCACTTCCTCGGGCAGCATGCCGGGGATCTCATTGGCGGCGGCGCCTTCGACGGGGCTGTAGGCAAAGCAGCCCGCACGGTCGATCTGCGCCTCGCGCAGGAACTGCAGCAGGTGCTCGAACTCCTGCTCGGTCTCGCCGGGGAAGCCGGCGATGAAGGTGGAGCGGATCACCAGATCCGGGCAGATCTCGCGCCAGCGCTGCAGGCGCTCCAGGTTCCTCTCGCCGTTGGCGGGGCGCTTCATGCGCTTCAAGACATCAGGATGGCTGTGCTGGAAGGGCACGTCCAGATAGGGAAGCACGCGGCCCGTGGCCATGAACGGAATGATCTCGTCCACGCTGGGGTACGGGTAGACATAGTGCAGGCGCACCCAGGCGCCATAGGGCTCGGCGATCTCGGCCAGCGTCTGCACCAGTTCGAGCATGCGTGTCTTCACCGGCTTGCCGTCCCAGAAGCCCGTGCGGTACTTCACGTCCACGCCATAGGCCGAGGTGTCCTGGCTGATCACCAGCAGCTCCTTGACGCCGCCCTCGAACAGCGCGCGCGCCTCCTTGAGCACATCGCCCACCGGACGCGAAACCAGATCGCCGCGCATGGAAGGGATGATGCAGAAGGTGCAGCGGTGGTTGCAGCCCTCGGAAATCTTCAGATAGGCGTAGTGCCTGGGCGTGAGCTTGATACCCGCCTCGCCAAAGGCGCCCGGCACCAGGTCGATGAAGGGATCGTGCGGCTTGGGCAGATGGGTGTGGACGGCATTCATCACCTCCTGCGTGGCGTGCGGACCGGTCACGGCCAGCACGCTGGGATGCACTTCCTGGATCAGGTTGCCGCCGTCCTTGCCCGCCTTGGCACCCAGGCAGCCGGTGACGATGACCTTGCCGTTCTCGGCCAGCGCCTCGCCAATGGTGTCCAGGCTCTCGCGCACGGCGTCATCGATGAAGCCGCAGGTGTTGACGATCACCAGGTCAGCGCCCTCGAAGGTCTTGGAGGTCTGGTAGCCCTCGGCGCTGAGCTGGGTAAGGATGAGTTCGGAGTCCGTGAGTGCCTTGGGGCACCCGAGGGAGACGAAGCCCACGCGCGGAGCGGCCGCGCCGGCAGGGGTTGTCATGGTTGTTGCGTCGCTCGTGGGGGTCATAGGGGCGATATTGTCCCAGTTCTGCGCGAACTTGGTAAACCGCCCCCGAACTTATCCCTGCAAGCTCAGCTATTGCGCTTGATCCCGAGCGCGCCCAGCATCTGCTCGGTCTGCTTTTGCATCTGCTCCTGCATCTGGGCGAACATGTTCTGCGACTGCTCCATGTAGCTGCTCATCATGTTCTGCATGGCGGGCGGCTGCATGCGCATGAACTGGCTCCAGGCCTCGGGCGAGGTGCCCTGGGCCTGCTCGGCGAGCTTGTTCTGGAAGTCGGTGAACATCTGCACGTTCTTTTCCAGGTAGGAGCCCATGTAGCCCTGCATGGCGTGGCCGTAGAAACGGATGATGTTGGCCAGCACGGTCTCGGAGAACATGGGCGCGCCGCCCGCCTCTTCTTCCAGAATGATCTGCAGCAGGATGCTGCGCGTGAGGTCTTCGCCCGTCTTGGCGTCCTTGACCACCACGGGCTCGTTGCCCATCACGAGCTGCTTGACTTCCGTCAGCGTGATGTAGGAGGACGTGTTGGTGTCGTAGAGACGGCGGTTGGGGTATTTCTTGATCACGCGCTGTGCGCTGGGGGCGGCGGCTGTTGTCGTCTCTTGCATTGCAATGCTTCTCCTCTTGTACCTGCTGTACCTGTTTGCGCCTGCTTGCACCGGCTCGTGCGGGCAATCGGCTATTGCACTGCAACAGATTCTAGGCAGCACCTGCAGCACCCGGCGCAGCAGTAACCCTGATGGGGATCAACGCATGCGACACGGCAAATGGCCGCCATGCAACCGTTGGGGCAAAAAAAATCCCGCTTGAAGCGGGATTTCTTTTTTGCAGCCCCTGGTGAGACTGCTTTGTTTGGTAGGCGCGATTGGACTCGAACCAACGACCCCCACCATGTCAAGGTGGTGCTCTAACCAGCTGAGCTACGCGCCTGTCGTTTGTTGAAGCCGCAAGTATAGCAGTGCAAAACAGGGCTTCCGGGCAAGTTGCGCAGTTTTTTGGATCAACCCGCCACCCTGGCGCGTTCCAGCATGGCGTGCATCAGCACATTGCAGCCTGCGGTGATGTCCGCGGGCGTGGCGTCCTCGATCTCGTTGTGGCTGATGCCGTCCTTGCAGGGGATGAAGACCATGCCGGCCGGCGCCAGCCGCGCCATGTAGACCGCGTCATGCCCGGCGCCCGAGACGACGGGCATGTGCGAGTAGCCCAGGGCCTTGGCGGCGCGCGCCACCGCATCCACGCAGTCGGCATGGAAGGGTTGGGCGGGGTAGCTGGACACCAGGTTGATCGCTATGGGCAGGCCCGTCTCCCGGCTGATGCGGTCGGCCACGGCGCGGATGTCGGCGTCCATGGCTTCGCAGTCGGCATCGGTGGCGTTGCGCAGGTCGATGCTGAATTTGACCTGGCCCGGGATCACGTTGCGGCTGTTGGGATGGACCTGCACCATGCCCACGGTGCCGCGCCCGTGGGGCGGATGGCGGTGGGCGCAGGCCACCACTTCCTGCATCAGCTGCGCAGCCACTTGCAGCGCGTCCTTGCGCAGGGCCATGGGCGTGGGGCCGGCATGGGCCTCCATGCCCGTGACCACGCAGTCATACCAGCGGATGCCCAGCACGCCGGTAACCACGCCAATGGTCCTGGCGTTGTCCTCCAGCACCGGGCCCTGCTCGATATGGGATTCGAAGTAGGCGCCGATCGGGTGGTCTCCCGGTTCCTGGCTGCCCACATAGCCGATACGCTCTAGCTCGCCCTTGACGGTCTTGCCTTCGGAGTCGGTGGCTGCATAGGCATGCTCCAGCGTGAAGGCCTTGGCGAACACGCCCGAGCCCATCATTACCGGCACGAAGCGCGAGCCTTCCTCGTTCGTCCAGAAGGCCACCTCGATGGGCGCTTCGGTCTCGATGCCGTGTTCGTTGAGCGTGCGCACCACCTCCAGCCCCGCCAGCACGCCGTAGTTGCCGTCGAACTTGCCGCCCGTGGGCTGGGTGTCGATGTGGCTGCCCGTCATGATGGGCGGCAGGCTGTTGTCGCGCCCGGGCCGGCGCATGAAGCCGTTGCCGATCTTGTCGATGGTCACCGTCATGCCCGCCTCGCGCGCCCAGCGGGTCACCAGATCACGGCCCTGGCGGTCCAGGTCGGTCAGCGTCAGGCGGCAGACGCCGCCCTTGGGCGTGGCGCCGATCCGGGCCAGCTCCATGAGTGAATCCCACAGCCGGCTTCCGTTGACGCGCAGCTGCGCGATGTCCTGCTTCACTTGGGTATCTGTATCCATTGCGGTCTCCTTGTCATGCGGGCTTCAGCGCGCCACGGCCGTGGGCTGCAGCGTGGCGGCACGGCGCTGCACCGCATCGAAGTTGGGGCCGAAGGCCGGGCGCTTGATGTAGCGCCCCTTGCCCATCTCGGCGCGCAGATCGCCCTTCGCATAGGCCACCACGCCCTGGCTGATGGTGTGGCTGGGCATGCCTTGTACGGTGCGCCCCTCGAAGATGTTGTAGTCGCCCTTGGAATGCTGGGTCCTGACCGACAGGGTGTGGGTGGCGGCAGGGTCCCAGACGACCAGATCGGCATCGGCCCCCACGCCGACCAGGCCCTTGCGCGGATAGATGTTGAAAAGCTTGGCCGTGTTGGCCGAGGTGATGGCCACGAATTCGCTGGGCGTCAGCCGGCCGGTGTTCACGCCCGCATCCCAGATCACGGCCAGGCGCTCCTCCACGCCGCCGGTGCCGTTGGGGATCTTGGCGAAGTTGTCCCGGCCCATGGCCTTCTGCGCGGCGCAGAAGGTGCAATGGTCGGTGGCCGTGGTGTGCAGCTGGCCCGACTGCAGGCCCTGCCACAAGGCCTCCTGGTGGCCCTTGGCCCGGAAGGGCGGGCTCATCACGTGGGCGGCCGCCTTGGCGAAGTCGGGGTCGCGGTACACGCTTTCGTCGATCACCAGATGGCCGGCCAGCACCTCGCCATACACGCGCTGGCCGCGCGCACGGGCAGCGGCAATGGCCTGCGCCGCCTCGGTGCAGCTGACATGCACCACGTAGATGGGCACGCCCAGCACGCCGGCGATGGCGATGGCCCGGTTGGCCGCCTCGGCCTCCACCATGGGCGGGCGGGCCAGAGGGTGGCCTTCGGGCCCGGTGATGCCCATCTTGGCCACTTCCTGCTGCAGCAGGTAGACCAGCTCGCCGTTTTCGGCATGCACCGTGGGCATGGCGCCCAGCTCCAGCGCGCGCTTGAAGCTGTTCACCAGCGTTTCGTCGTCGCACATGATGGCGTTCTTGTAGGCCATGAAGTGCTTGAAGCTGTTGATGCCCTCCTCTCGCACCAGCGTGCCCATGTCGGCATGGACGCTGTCGCTCCACCAGGTGACGGCCACATGGAAGGAGTAGTCCGCCGCAGCCTTCTCGGCCCAGCCGCGCCATTTGCGGTAGGCGTCCAGCAGCGGCTCCTGCGGATCGGGAATGACGAAGTCGATGATGCTGGTGGTGCCGCCGGCCAGCGCCGCCGCCGTGCCGGTGTAGAAGTCATCGGCCGTGACCGTGCCCATGAAGGGCAGTTGCATGTGGGTGTGCGGATCGATGCCGCCGGGCATGACGAACTGCCCCGAGGCATCGATCACCTGCGCCCCGCCCGGCACCAGGGCCGCCACATCCGGCCCCACGGCCGCAATCGCCCCATCCACGCACAGCACGTCGGCCTTCTCCTGCCGGTCTGCATTCACCACCGTGCCGCCACGCACCCATACCGAACCCTGTGATTGACCCATAGCGTCATGCCTCCTGTTGGTTGGTCCGGCCTATGCCTTGCTCAGCGCGGGCGCGCCCTTGGTCACCTGGCTTGCCATGCCGATGCGGTAGACCACGCCGGCAATGAACAGGCCGATGAACCATGCGTAGTCATAGGCATGCTTGAAGAAATCACCCACGTTCGGGAATGCAGCGGGGAACGCCGCGTGCAGGAAGCCGGGCAGGTTGGGCGCCACGCCCAGGGCGAAGGCGGCCACGGCCACCCAGTTCCAGCCGTTGGAGTAGCGGTAGACGCCCTCTTCCCTGTACAGGTCTTCCACCACCAGCTGCTTTTTGCGCACCAGGAAGTAGTCCACCATCAGAATGCCCGCGATCGGCCCCAGCAGTGCCGAGTAGCCGATCAGCCAGGTGAAGATGTAGCCCTCGGTCGATTCCAGGATCTTCCAGGGCATCATCACGATGGCAATGGCCACCGTCATGTAGCCGCCCACGCGGTAGCTGATCTTCCTGGGCGCCAGGGCGGAGAAGTCATAGGCCGGCCCCACCAGGTTGGCCGCCAGGTTCACGCTCACGGTGTCGATCAGCAGCACGATGAGCGCGATCAGCACGGCCGCCCCCGTCATGCGGCTGGCGACATCCACGGGGTCCCACAGGGCCTTGCCGTAGATCACCACGGTGCCCGATGTCACCACCACCGCCAGCATGGCCAGCAGCCCCATGGGCACGGGCAGGCCGATGGCCTGGCCCACCACCTGGTCCTTCTGCGACTTGGCAAAGCGCGTGAAGTCCGGAATGTTCAAGGCCAGCGTGGCCCAGAAGCCCACCATGGCCGTCAGCGACGGCCAGAACACCGACATGAACTGGCCCGCCTTGGGGCCGCCCGGCGCGTACTGCGAAGGCTGCTCCATGATGGGGCCGAAGCCGCCGGCCTTCTGGTAGACCCATCCCAGCAGCACGAAGCAGATCAGGATCTTGAGCGGCGCTGTCCAGGTCTCCAGCTTGCGGATGGACTCGATGCCATGCACCACGAAGTAGAACTGGATCGCCCAGAACACCAGAAAGCACACCAGCTGCCCCACATTGATGCCCAGGCCAGCGATCTTCTCGCCTTCCAGCGGATGGCCCAGCAGCACGCCCAGCAGGGTGTAGATCATCATGCCGCCGAACCAGGTCTGGATGCCGTACCAGCCACAGGCCACCAGGGCCCGCAGCAGTGCGGGCAGCTTGGCGCCGTGGGTGCCGAACGAGGCACGGGCCAGCACAGCGAAAGGAATGCCGTACCTGGCCCCGGCATGGCCGATGAGCAGCATGGGAATCAGCACGATGAGATTGCCCAGGAACACCGTCATCACCGCCTGCGACCACGACATGCCGTTCGTGATCATGCTGGCGGCCAGCGTGTACGCCGGAATGCACATCACCATGCCTATCCACAGGGCGGCGAAGTGGTACCAGGTCCAGGTGCGCTGGCTCGGCAGCGTGGGTGCGAGGTCGTGGTTCCACAGGCTGCCTGCGGACTCACCGGAATGCGGGGCATGCGACATTGCGAAGCTCCTTCTCGAAGAGAGAAATCACCAATCCATTGCTGATCCAGGGTCTGACTTTTTCCATCAAGCGCATTTCGTGCCAGGTCGGCCCGGATGCGGGCCGTGCGCCGACCTGCCGCAATGCCCCCTCTAGCCCTGCGCCGTCACGGCCTGGCGCATGGGGTTGTTCGGGTGCGTGGTCCAGTTCGCATACTCCCCGGTGACCGTCTGGCCGGTGCGAGGGTCCACCTCGCCCGGCTGCAGGCTGCGCATGGTGATGCACTCGGGCACGGGGCAGATGGACACGCACAGGTTGCAGCCCACGCATTCGGTGTCATCCACCTCGAAGCGGCGCACACCGCCCTCCTTGCTGAAAGTGATGGCCTGGTGGGAGGTGTCCTCGCAGGCCACGTGGCAGCGCCCGCACTGGATGCAGCTGTCCTGGTTGATGACGGCCTTGTCGATGTGGTTGAGGTTGAGGTCCTTCCAGTCCCTGACCGTGGGCACGGCCCGGCCCTGGAAGTCCTCGATGCGAGCAAAGCCGTGCGCGTCCATGTAGTTGGACAGCCCGTCGCACATGTCCTGCACGATGCGAAAGCCGTAGACCATGGCCGCCGTGCACACCTGGACATTGCCGCATCCCAGCGCGATGTATTCGGCCGCGTCCTTCCAGGTGGTGATGCCGCCGATCCCCGAGATGGGCAGGCCCGCCGTCTGCGGATCGCGCGCGATCTCGGCCACCATGTTCTGGGCGATGGGCTTCACGGCCGGGCCGCAGTAGCCGCCGTGCGAGCCCTGGCCGTCGGTGCTGGGGTGCATGACCAGGGTGTCCAGGTTCACGCCCATCAGCGAGTTGATGGTGTTGATCAGGGACACCGCATCCGCCCCGCCAGCCTTGGCCGCCCGCGCGGGAAAGCGCACGTCGGTGATGTTGGGCGTGAGCTTCACGATCACCGGCAGCCGGCTGTACTGCTTGCACCACTGCGTGACCATCTGGATGTACTCGGGCACCTGGCCCACGGCCGCACCCATGCCGCGCTCGCTCATGCCGTGCGGGCAGCCGAAGTTCAGCTCCAGCCCGTCGGCGCCGGTATCCTCCACCATGGGCAGGATGCGCTTCCAGCTTTCCTCCACGCAGGGCACCATCAGCGAGGCGATCAGCGCGCGGTCAGGCCAGGCCTTTTTCACGCGGGTCATTTCCTCCAGGTTGGTGCGCAGCGGCCGGTCGGTGATCAGCTCGATGTTGTTCAGGCCCATCACGCGCCGGTCCTGCGCCATGAGGGTGGAGTAGCGCGGCCCGTTCACGTTGACCACATGCGGGTCCTCGCCCAGCGTCTTCCACACCACGCCGCCCCAGCCGGCCTCGAATGCGCGGGTGACGTTGATCTCCTTGTCCGTGGGCGGTGCCGAGGCCAGCCAGAACGGATTGGGGCTGGAAATGCCCAGAAAGCGGCTGCTGATGTCTGCCATGTCGATGCTCCTTGAAAAGCGCGGGCACAGCCGCTCAAACCCCGGCCGCCACGGCGCTGGTCAGCGCCTGGTGCATGGCCCGCGCGGCGACCTTGCCGTGCTCCACCGCCTGCACGGTCAGGTCCTGGCCACCGGCGCGGCAGTCGCCGCCGGCCCACACGCGCGGCACGCTGGTGCGGCCTTCGTCGTCGGTGTCGATGCGGCCGTCACGCAAGGCAATGGCCGCGCCCGCCGGCGTGGCGACATAGGTCTGGCCAATGGCCTTGAGCACCATGTCGGCCGGCACGTCGAACACCTCCTGCGTCACCTGCAGCCTGTCGCCCTCCATGCGGGTGCAGGCCATGCGCACGCCGCAGACCTTGCCGTCCTGCACCAGGATCTCCTGGGGCGCGGCCCACAGCCGCATGTTGACGCCATGGGTCTGCGCCCATTCCTGCTCCACCCAGGAGGCGGACAGCGCATCCTTGCCCCGGCGGTAGAACATGGTGACCTCGTCGGCGCCCAGCAGCCGGGCCTGCACGGACGCATCCACCGCCGTCATGCCGCCGCCGATCACCACCACGCGCCGGCCCACCGGCACCGTGGATTTGTCGGCCGCCTGGCGGATGTCGGCAATGAAGTCCACCGCATTGCGCAAGCCTTCGGCCTGCGGCTCGGCCGCGCCCAACGCATTGACGCCCGCCAGGCCCAGGCCGAGGAATACGGCGTCATGCTCTGCCAGCAGCGAATCCAGCGTGAAATCTCGCCCCAGCCGCTGGTTGTTGCGCGGCGTGATCCCGCCCACGGACAGCAGCCAGTCGATTTCCTTTTGCGCAAAATCACCGGGGGTCTTGTAGCTGGCCAGGCCGTATTCATTGAGCCCGCCCAGCTTGGGCCGGGCATCGAACAGCACCACCTCGTGGCCCTGCAGCGCCAATTGGTGCGCGCAGGTCAGGCCGGCAGGGCCAGCTCCGACCACGGCCACCTTCCTGCCCGTGGCGGCGGCACGCTGGAACAGCGGTGCACCACCGGAGGCCATGAAGGCATCGGTCGCATAGCGTTGCAGTGCACCAATTTCGACCGGCTTGTCTTCCTGGGTGTTGCGCACGCAGGCCTGCTCGCACAGTTGCTCCGTGGGGCAGACACGGGAGCACATGCCACCCAGCGGGTTGGCCGTCAGGATCTCGCGCGCCGCGCCACGGACGTTGTCCTGGGCGATGCGGGCGATGAAGGCCGGCACATCGATGCTGGTGGGGCAGGCCGTGGTGCAAGGCGCGTCATAGCAGTAGTAGCAGCGCTCGGCCTCGATCAGGGCCTGGGCGCGGTTCAGCGGGGGGTGGGCGTCGGAGAAATTGGCCGCGTAGTCGGCCAGGTTCAGGCGGCCGGCGGCAATGCCGCAGGCGCGTTGCGCGGGGCTATCCATGGTGCATCCTCCAGAGTCAGGATTGAGGGCGTGAAGGGGGACACGGCATGCAGGGCCATGCCGGGCCATCTCGGACAACGCAAGGCGGCCCGCAGGAGGAACTCCTGCAAGGCCCCGGATCCAGCAACACAGTCTTCGGAGGTTTCATCGTGGTCCTCGCATGTGCAAGTGACGCCTCTTGTCGGGCGCACTGGGGGTGGAACGGAATTTACGCGGGTGAAAAAATTTACCAATCAGTAAAATCACCCAGAAAGTCGTCAGCAAGAAAGATGCCAGACAATCGCACCAAAATGGCGCCACTTATCTCCACTTACCATCTGCGCAATGGCAACCCTTTCTGACAATGCGCCCTCCCCCCAGGCCCGATCGGCCACGCGCAAGCCCACCGCTGCACGGCTGCGCAAGGAGCTGAACATCCTGCAGACGGCCGAACTGCACTTTGCGCAATACGGCTTCGAAGGCGCATCGCTGGAACTGATCGCGCACGACGCCGGCCTCAGCCGCCACAACCTGCTGTACTACTTCGCCAGCAAGGAGGAGCTGTATCTGCGCGTGCTGGGCGATGTGCTGACGCAGTGGCTGGCCGGCATGTCCGACCTGCTGCGCGGCGACGACCCGGCGGAGGCCCTGCGCATCTACATCCGGGCCAAGCTGCAGTCCTCGCGCGAGCGGCCCCATGGCTCCCGTGTCTTCACGCGCGAGGTGATGGCCGGCGCGCCCCGCTTCGGGCAGGCCATATCGAGCCAGGTAGGCCCGGCGCTGGCAGCCGACGTGCAGGCCTTCGAGCGCTGGGTGGCGCAGGGCAAGATTGCCCGCGTGGATTTCACCCACCTGATGTTCATCCTCTGGTCCGTGACCCAGGCCTACGCCGACCAGCAGGCCCAGTTCGCGCTGCTGCTGGGCCGGCCGGAACTGACCGCCGACGACTACGACACGGCGGCCGACCTGATCTACCGGCTGGTAATCCGTGGCCTGCAGCCGGATACCGCGGCTCTCGCACAATGAGCGCATGAATCACAGCATCCGCCTGAGACCCCTGGAGCGCGAAGATCTGCGCTCCGTGCATCTGCTCAACAACAATGCCGCCATCATGCGCTACTGGTTCGAGGAGCCTTACGAGACCTTCGACGAGCTTTCCGCACTCTACGACGCCCACGTGCACGACCAGACCGAGCGCCGCTTCATCGTCGAGCACCAGGGCGATCGCGCCGGTCTCGTCGAGCTGGTGGAGATCG
Organism: Delftia sp. PX-1; assembly: GCF_055797465.1. Taxonomy (NCBI): domain Bacteria; kingdom Pseudomonadati; phylum Pseudomonadota; class Betaproteobacteria; order Burkholderiales; family Comamonadaceae; genus Delftia; species Delftia sp. PX-1. The sequence continues at coordinate 2,840,686 of NZ_CP184763.1, read as the reverse complement.
ACCTGATCCACCGGCGCGCCGAATTCCAGATCATCATCGCCCCCGAGCAGCAGGGCCAGGGCATCGCAGCCCAGGCAACGCGGCTGGCGCTGGACTATGGCTTCAAGACGCTCAACCTGCACAAGATCTTTCTCCATGTGGACCAGGAGAACGAGAAGGCCATCCACATCTACGCGCGCATAGGCTTCGTGCAGGAAGGCGTGCTGATCGACGAGTTCTTCGCCAACGGCCAGTACCGCAACGCCATCCGCATGTACCTGCTGCAAAACGACTACCTGCAGGCACAGGCCGGAGTCGGCACCTGACCTCCTGACAGAGGAGCGCGGGCCCTGCCCGCCTCCTTGACCGGCAAGTCTCCCCATCGTTGGCGGGCGCACAAACAAAAAAACCAAACAAAAAAGCCTTCTGAGTGATCAGAAGGCTTTTTGCATTCCATCTGGCAATGGAAAATTGGTAGGCGCGATTGGACTCGAACCAACGACCCCCACCATGTCAAGGTGGTGCTCTAACCAGCTGAGCTACGCGCCTGTGTTTGTTCGAGAAAGCGATTCTAGCACGGGTTTTCCAGGGCTCCGGAAAAATGCCCGAACAGGCTCAGCGCCGCCGTGCCGAACGCACGCCCGCCACGGCTGCCACAATGCCCAGCACCTTGTTGAGGCGACCGGAATCGGCCACTTCCACGGTGAAGGTCATCCAGGCCGTTCCCTTGACGGATTGGGTCTGCACGCCGATGACATTGGTCTTCTCCCGCGCAAAGACTTCGGAGATATCGCGCAGCAGGCCCTGCCGGTCGGCCGCTTCCACGGACACATCGACCGGGTAGACGGCCGAGGCCACGGCCGCCGCCTTGGGCTGGCCCCAGGCCACGTCAATCACGCGCTCGGAATTGCGCGCTGCCATTTCACGGAAGTTGGAGCAGTCGCAGCGGTGCACGCTCACGCCCTTGCCGCGCGTGACAAAGCCCCGGATGTCGTCCGGCGGCGCAGGCTTGCAGCACTTGGCCAGCTGCGTCATCAGCGAATCCACGCCCACGACCAGCACGCCGCCCTTGGGCGAGTCCGTGCCGCGTGCCTTGCGCACCGGGGAGAATTCCTCGACTTCCTCCTCCGCCTCGGCCGGTCGCAGCACGGTCTCGATGTTGCGCAGCGAGTATTCATCCTTGCCGACGACTTCGAACAAGGCATCGGCCGATTTGAAGCCGAGCTGAACGGCCAGCTCCTCCAGCTTGACGGCCGTCTTGCCCTCGCGCTGCAGCAGTTTCTCGACCGCCTCGCGGCCGCGCGCCACGGTCTCGTGCGTGGCCTGGGCATTGAACCAGGCACGCACCTTGGCCTTGGCACGGTTGCTGGTCAGGTAGCCGAGGTCGGCGTTGAGCCAGTCGCGCGAGGGGCGCCCCTCCTTGACCGTGGTGATCTCCACGGTCTGGCCGTTTTGCAGCGGCGTGTTCAGCGGCACCATGGCGCCGTCCACGCGCGCGCCGCGGCAGCGGTGCCCCAGGCTGGTGTGCACCGAATAGGCGAAATCCACGGGCGTCGCGCCCTGCGGCAGCTCGATGACGGCCGCATCGGGAGTGAGCACGTAGATGCGGTCCTCGAACAGGCCCCGATGGTGGGCGCCCGCCAGGTCGCTGCCCCAGGCCAGCAACTGGCGCAGCACGGCGATCTTGGCGTCGTACTCGCTGCTGGCCGTGACACCCGCGTATCCCTTGGTGCCCGCCTCCTTGTAGGCCCAGTGGGCGGCCACGCCGTGCTCGGCATGGTCGTGCATGGCCTGGGTGCGGATCTGGATCTCGATGGCGCGGCCCGTCTCGTCGCGCACCACGGTGTGCAGCGACTGGTAGCCGTTGGGCTTGGGCTTGGCGATGTAGTCGTCGAATTCCGCCTCGATGGGCGTGAACTGCTCATGCACCCAGGACAGGGTGGCGTAGCAGTCCTTGATCGTGGGCACGACGACACGCATGGCGCGGATGTCGAAGACCTGGTCGAAGTTCAGCGACTTGCCTCGCATCTTCTTGACGATGCTGTAGATGTGCTTGGGCCTGCCTTGCACGGTGGCGCTGATGCTGTGCGCGCGCAGGTCGGCCTCCAGCCGTGCGCGCATCTGCTCCATATAGGCTTCACGCTCCACGCGCTTTTCATCGAGCAGGCGGGCCACTTCGCGGTAGGTCTCGGGCTCCAGGAAGCGCAGGGACAGATCCTCCAGCTCCCACTTGATCTGCCAGATGCCCAGCCGGTTGGCCAGCGGCGCAAACACCGTCAGCGCCTCGCGCGCAATGCCGGGCGAGACCGGGCGCTTGCTGGCTGCGTAATAGCGCAGCGTCTGCAGGCGCGACGCCAGCCGCAGCAGCACCACGCGCAGGTCGCGCGAGAAACCCAGCAGCATCTTGCGCACGTTCTCGGTCTGCGTGGCCTCATCGTCCAGGTACTGGCCGCCCAGCTCGGCGCCGCGCGCCTGCTCCTGCACGCGCATGAGCTTGTTGGTTTCCACGGCCAGGGTGGCGAAATTCTCGCCAAAGGCCTTGGCGATCACTTCCTGCGGGCGATTGAGGTGCACGCTGGCATGCACCAGATAGATCGCCGCCTGCATGGTTTCGGAGCCGCCGATGGTCTTGAGGATGGCAGCCACCGCATCGGCATGGGCCATGGTGTTCTCACCGGACTCCATAGTCTCGGTGGCGATCAGCGGCTCGGCAAAGCTGCGCGCGCGCGCCAGCGCGTTGACCTGTTCGGGCAGGGTCTGCGACGTGGCCGTGATCAGGTGCGGCAGCACCGACGGCACCTGGCCCGGCGCGGCTGCGCCGGGCGAAGGCGCCTGCACGGCGGCCTCGCTGCTGGCAGTCTTCATTCGTCACTCTCCCTGGCCTGCTCGGCAAGATTCATGGTGCTTGGCAAGCGCTCTTCTCCCCATAAGAACCGGCACAGCAAGGCCACCTGCCCTGCCGCGACGAAGGTGGGCGCATGCCCCACCCCTTCAAATTCCACGCAATGCGCCTTCGGCCCTCGCTGCGCCATGGCCTGTGCCGTGGCCGCCGTCAGCAGATCGGACTGCGCACCACGAACTAGCAAGACGCGTGCCTTGATCTGGTCATACAGCTGCCACAGCAGCGCTTCGCCGGCCTGGGCCATCTCGCGCGTCATGTGCTGCAGGGGCACCGCAATCTGAGGGTCATAGTGCAGGACAAGGCCGCCATCGGCGGCCGGCCGCATCATAGGTCGCGTCAATCGCAACCATTGCCCTTCGCTATGTGGGCCGAAGCCTTCGGAAATCAAGAGCAGCGCATGGGCTGCCTGCTCAAGATTTTCAAAATGCGCGCCCTTGCCCAGGTACTGCCCTATGCGCTCCAGGGCAGACCACTCGATGACAGGCCCCACATCGTTGAGCACCAGCCTGCGGATGGGCGCCGGCAGCTGCAGCCCCGGCTGGCCCGCAAGCGCCATGCCGATCAGCCCGCCCATGCTGGTGCCCACCCAATCCAATTGTTCGACAGGCGCCTGCGCATGCACCTGGGCCAGCAAGGCCAGCATGTCGGCTGCGTAAAGAGGCACCTGGTAGGCGGTCGGATCCTGCAGCCAGTCGCTTTCGCCACGCCCGACCACATCGGGGCAGATCACGCGGGCACGTTCGCTGAGCCGCTCGGCCAACGCGTCGAAGTCACGCCCCTGGCGCGAAAGGCCGTGCACGCAGACCACGACATGGGGATGGTGCGGATCGCCGGTGCGATTCCATTCCCAATAAGCCATGCGGTGCGAAGCATTCTCTTGAGCAGCCGGGCTGGCAGTACGGCTCCAGGGTGAGGCACGCCCGGCAACCCCCGGGCAGGATACGTAGTTCAGCGTAGGATGATTCATGGAAACGCATTCGCGGAGCCGGCGCCGATAATGGCTGTGTTGCATCGTACATTCATTCGGAGACTCTCTATGTTGAAAGGCAAGACCGCCCTCGTGACCGGCTCGACCAGCGGCATCGGCCTCGGGATCGCGAAGGCGCTGGCCCGCCAGGGCGCCAATATCGTGCTCAACGGTTTCGGCGATGTGGACGGCCCCCGTGCCGAAGTGCTGGCCGCAGGCCAGGCCGCCGGCGCCCAGGTCGCCTATCACGGCGCCGACATGAGCCGCGTGGCGGACATCGAGGACATGGTCCAGTACAGCGTGCGCAATTTCGGCCAGATCGACATCCTCGTGAACAATGCCGGCATCCAGCACGTGGCGCGCGTGGAAGACTTCCCGCCCGAGCGCTGGGACGCCATCATCGCCATCAACCTGTCCAGCGCCTTCCACACCTCGCGCCTGGTCCTGCCCATGATGCAGGCGGCCGATGGCGGCAAGGGCTGGGGCCGGATCATCAACGTGGCCTCGGTGCACGGCCTGGTGGGTTCGGCGCAGAAGTCTGCCTACGTGGCGGCCAAGCACGGCATTGTCGGGCTGACCAAGGTCACGGCGCTGGAGAACGCCACCTCCGGCATCACCTGCAACGCCATCTGCCCCGGCTGGGTGCTGACGCCACTGGTGCAAAAGCAGGTGGACGCCAAGGCCGAGCAGCACGGCATCAGCAACGAAGAAGCCAAGAAGCTGCTGCTGGGCGAGAAAGAGCCCTCCATGCAGTTCACCACGCCCGAGGAACTGGGCGAACTGGCGGTGTTCTTCTGCTCGCCCGCCGCAGCCAATGTGCGCGGCGTGGCCTGGAACATGGATGGCGGCTGGGCGGCGCAGTAAGCGCGCCAGCACCGGTTCACGTCAAAAAAGGAGCGCCACGGCGCTCCTTTTTTCATGGGCGGCCCACGCCTGCTCAGTACATCTGCACCGAGCCCGACACGTGGACCATCACCTGCGCCTTGCCCGCTTCCACGGACACGGCATCCATTTCCGCGCCGGCGGCCTTGGCGGACATGGCCATCATGCGCGGACGCGGCATGGGCACCGAGGTATCGCTGCTGCTCACGTTGACCTCGCGCAGGCTGTAGTTGGCAAAGCCGAAGCTCTTGGACAGCGTGGTGGCACGCTGCTTGAACTGTTCGATGGCCTTGGCCTGGGCCTCGCCTTCGACCTTTTCACGGGCCTCGCGCGACAGGCCGAAGCCCACTTGCGACAGCGTCATGTCCTGCACCTGGGCCGCCGTCTGCGTGATGCGCGCGAAGTCGCGGCCCTGCAGAAGAATCTCGGCGCGGCCCTGCCAGCCTTCCACCTTGTTGTCCTTGCCATAGCGCGGATAGATGCCGAAGCTGCCGGTGCTCACATCCATCTGGCCCGGCTGGGCGCTGCGCTTGGTCACGGCCATGGCGGCCTCGACCACCTTCTGCAGCTGGGACTGGACCGTGGCGGCATCACGCCCTTCGCGCGTGGCCGACAAGGTGGCGGTCAGCAGGTCCTGCACCACGTCCACCGAGCCTTCTGCAGACAACTGCACCACGTTGGCAGGCTGTGCCGGCGCCGTGGCGGCGTTCTGCGCCCAGGCACCGCTGGCACAGGCCAGCGCAGTGGCCGCGACCACGGACTTGACCCAGGGGCGGGACAGCTGTTTGGAAAGCTTGCTCATGCGTTCACCCTTTGAAATGAAAGGTAGTTCAGGGATACAACTGCATGCCGCCCTTTCGCTACGGCATGCCGCCAGATGGTGACAGGTGTGGAGCCAAGCAGGCCTGCCGGCTCCTTCATTGACAACATTATTGCAACGATAAATGCATCAGCATGGAAAACCCATAGTTAAATATTCTAAAGACACATTTTCCGTTCTAAATTTAAACGCAACATCTGTAACACACGGCAATATTTCGGGGGTTTGTCCAGACTTTTCGGCGCAAGCTGGTAACAATGGCGGCTGTTACAAATGACCGACCGAGGATGAACATGGCCACTACGACCAACCGCACCGACAAGATCCTGGTGGTGGATGACGATGCGCGCATCCGCGACCTGCTGCGCCGCTACCTGACGCAGGAAGGCTTCGAGATCATGATTGCCGAAGATGGCAAGGCGCTGAACCGCATCCTGCTGCGCGAAACGGTGGACCTGATCGTGCTTGACCTGATGATGCCCGGCGAAGATGGCCTGTCCATCTGCCGCCGCCTGCGCTCGGCCAACGACCGCACGCCCATCATCATGCTGACCGCCAAGGGCGAGGATGTGGACCGCATCGTGGGCCTGGAAGTGGGCGCCGACGACTACCTGGGCAAGCCCTTCAACCCGCGCGAACTGCTGGCCCGCATCCATGCCGTGCTGCGCCGCCGCCCGCCGCAGGAAGCGCCGGGCGCGCCTTCCGGCGACAACGAGGTGGTGAGCTTCGGCCCCTTCACCTTCGACCTGGGCACGCGCGTGCTGCAAAAGAACGGCGAGGAACTGCCGCTGACCACGGGCGAATTCGCCATGCTCAAGGCCCTGGTGCGCCACCCGCGCCAGCCGCTGTCGCGCGAGAAGCTGGCCCTGCTGGCGCGCGGCCGCGAATTCGAGCCCTTCGACCGCAGCCTGGACGTGCAGGTCTCGCGCCTGCGCAAGCTGATCGAGGAAGATGCCGCCGCTCCGCGCTATATCCAGACGGTCTGGGGCGTCGGCTATGTGTTCGTACCGGACGGCGCGAACTGAAATGCATCACCCCCTGAGGCGCTGCGCGCCTTCCCCCTCTCTCGCTCCGCGGGAGGGGGACGACGCCCTCGCCGCGAGGCGGCTCTTGCTCGGCGTCCCTGGGTTGGGGCCGTAACGTTTTATGTGCCGTTGACAATGCGCAGCGCCAAAACCTCACCCTGTCGACCGAGACAACCGGTAACGCAGGCTGGCCGGCACAGGCGTAATCTCGCAGCCGGCCCCTAGAATGACGAACCGCTTCCATGAGTTCCTTCACCGTCCCGCCCCATGACGCCACCAGCCCTGCGCCGCTCGACTACGAGCGGCGCATGACTGCGCGCTCTCCGCTGGGACTCAATCTTTTCTGGCGTACCTTCTGCCTGCTGGCCCTGCTGCTGGTGGGCAGCATCCTGGCGTGGCTGCAGACGCTGCGCGCCTTCGAATTCGAGCCGCGCACGCTGCACACCGCCCAGCAGATCGCCTCGCTGGTCAACCTCAGCCGCGCGGCCCTGGTGCATTCGGATGCCATCAACCGCGTCTCGCTGATCAAGACCATGGCCGACCAGGAAGGCGTGCGCATTCTGCCGCGCGAGCCTGGCGACAGCTTCGAGCTGCTGGACCAGAGCACGCTGGGCAAGCGCCTGACCGAGGAGCTCACGCGCCGCCTGGGCTACGGCACCATCGTGGCGCGCAGCGTCAATGGCGAACCGGGGCTGTGGGTGGGCTTCACCATCAATGGCGACCGCACCTGGCTGCTGATGGACCGCTCGCGCTTCACGCCGGCCAGCGGGCGCACCTGGCTGATCTGGCTGATCACGGCCGGCCTGCTGTCCCTGGCGGGGGCGGCGGCCATCGCGCGCCTGATCAACCGGCCACTCAAGCAGTTGAGCTATGCGGCCAACCGCGTGCGAGATGGCGACTTCGACGCCAGCCAGCTGGACGAGGAAGCCGTCACCAGCGAGATCCGCGAGGTCAACATCGGCTTCAACCGCATGGCGCAGAAACTGGCCCAGCTGGAGCAGGACCGTGCGGTGATGCTGGCTGGCATCTCCCACGACCTGCGCACGCCGCTGGCCCGCCTGCGGCTGGAGACCGAGATGAGCGTGGTGGACGACGTGGCGCGCGAGCACATGGTGGCCGACATCGTGCAGCTGGACGCCACCATCGACAAATTCCTGGACTACGCCCGCCCCGACCATGTCACCCTCAACCCGGTGAACCTGCATGCCGTGGTGTCCTCCTGCGTCTATGCGGTGCAGGACCACCGCGAGCTGCAGATCAGCATGGCCGTGCCCGAAGGCGTCTATGTGCTGGCCGACGAGGTGGAACTGGCCCGCGTGATCTCCAACCTGTTCGAGAACGCACGCCGCTACGGCAAGACGCCCGAGACCGAAACCACCCACGTGGATGTGACGGCATCGGAACGCGAAAGCTGGGTGGTGATCCGCATCCGCGACCATGGCCGTGGCGTGCCGCCCGAGCAGCTCGCCAGCCTGACCCAGCCCTTCTTCCGTGGCGACTCCGCGCGCACGGCCGCAGCGGGCGCGGGCCTGGGCCTGTCCATCGTGGACAAGACGGTGCAGCGCATGGGCGGCGTGTTTGCGCTGTCCAACTCCTCCACGGGCGGGCTGGTTGCCCATGTGCAGTTGCAGCGTGCCTCGGGCGTGGCCAAGGGTGCCGAGCCCGAGCAGCGTCTGCAGCGCCCGCAGATCAAGCGCCAGCTGCCCCCGCGTGCGCAGGACGGCGCCCTGGACGGCGAGGACTGAGCCCGCAGCGCGCGTTCGGCAGATACGTTCGGCAGATACAAAGGCCCCGGCGATCGTTGACCGATCGCCGGGGCCTTTTGCATGGGGATGGCACCCCGCTGGTCAGGCGCGGAACAGCAAGGCGGCGGCGCGCGCCTCCATGGCCTGCTGCTGGCCCACGGGTCCGAGCTTTTCGGCCGTCTTGGCCTTGACGTTGACCTGGTCCAGCGCCAGCCCCAGCGCCGTGGCGATGCGCTCGCGCATGGCGGGAATGTGCGGCGCCAGCTTGGGGGCCTGGGCAATGATGGTGCTGTCGATGTTGCCAATCTCCAGCCCCGTGGCGCGCACGCGGCGCGCCGCTTCCACCAGCAGCACCAGCGAATCGGCGCCACGGAATTCGGGGTCGGTGTCGGGGAAATGCCGGCCGATGTCGCCCAGCGCCGCGCCGCCCAGCAGCGCGTCGGTGATGGCGTGCAGCAGCACGTCGGCATCGGAATGGCCCAGCAGCCCCAGTTCGTGCGGCACCTCGATGCCGCCCAGGATCAGCTTGCGCCCGGGCACCAGGGCATGCACGTCCCAGCCCTCGCCAATACGAAAATTCATGTGAAACATTCCAGGTTCAGAAAAATGGATTGCCCGACGCCTGCGGATGGTCGCGCTGGCCCCGGTATCGCTCCAGCGTGGTGCTGCGCTCGCGCTGCGACAGCACGGCGGCGGCCAGCGCGAAATCGTCCGGATAGGTGACCTTGAAGTTCTGCGCGCCGCCGGGCACCAGGCGCGGGCGCTGGCCCACGGCCTCCATGGCGCTGGCCTCGTCAGTCACGGCCGAGCCGGCGTGCTGCAGCGCATCGAGCAGCGGCGCGATGCGGAACATCTGCGGCGTCTGCGCCAGCCATTTGTCGCTGCGGTCCACCGTGCCCGCCACGCGCACCCCGCTGGGCCCGGCCACGGCCGTCTTGAGCGTGTCGGGCAGCTTGTGCGCCAGCAGGCCGCCCACGGCATCGTGCTCGCAGGCGTCGATCAGGGCATCGATGAGCGCGGGCGTCACCAGGCAGCGTGCGGCATCGTGCACCAGCACCCAGTCGTGCGCGCCCGCACCGCGCGCCAGCAGTTCCTTGAGCCCGTTGGTCACGGATTCGGCCCGCGTGGCGCCTCCGCATGCCGCCGTGGAGTAGCGCGTGGGCGACGGGCCCGGCAGGCCCTGGCGCCAGAAGTCGTCGCCAGGCGCGATCACCACCAGCGTGTGGTGCACACGCGCTGTGCCCGCAAAGGCGGCCAGCGTGTGCGCCACCATGGGCGCACCGGCCACCAGGTGGTATTGCTTGGGCAGTTCAGGCGCAGGCGCATCGGGCGCGATGGCGCGCGAGCCCGTGCCAGCGCAGGGGATCAAGGCCCACAGGCGGGCCGGCTCCAGGGATGCGGGCGCAGCCGCCGCAAGCAGATCTGTCATGGTGGCGCATTGTAGTGACGGCCATGTGCCGCCATGGCCATGCGGGCATGCCTGCATGGCCGCCATGCGTGCTGGCTAAAATGCTTCGATACCCCTCTGCGCGTGCCGAGGGGTTTTGTCGTTACTTCGCCCAGGCGCTGCGGCGCCCACGTCCAAGCACCATGGAACTGCCCAAGCTCACTCCCGGAAAACGCTTCACCCTGCCCCGCCCCGTGGGCAGCGCCGACGCCCTGCTGCTGGCCCGCCTGGGCGAGCGCGAGAAGGCGGCAGGCCGGGTGACAGCCATCGTCACGGCCGACGCCTCGGATGCCCAGCGGCTGATCGACGAGATGGCCTTCTTCGCCCCGGGCCTGCGCTGCGCGCTGTTCCCCGACTGGGAGACCCTGCCCTACGACAGCTTCTCTCCCCACCAGGACCTGATCAGCGAGCGCCTGGCCACGCTGTGGCGCATCAACCAGCGCGACAAGGAGCATGGCGCCGACGTGGTGCTGGTGCCTGCCACAACCGCGCTGTACCGGCTGGCGCCGCCCTCCTTCCTGGCCGGCTACACCTTCGAGTTCAAGAGCGGCCAGAAGCTGGACGAGGCCAAACTCAAGGCCCAGCTGACCCTGGCCGGCTACCAGCATGTCTCCCAGGTGGTCAGCCATGGAGAGTACGCGGTGCGGGGCGGCCTGATCGACCTGTTTCCCATGGGCTCGCTGCAGCCCTACCGGGTGGACCTGTTCGACGACGAGATCGACTCCATCCGCACCTTCGATCCCGACACCCAGCGCAGCCTCTACCCCGTGCCCGAGGTGCGCCTGCTGCCCGGCCGCGAGTTCCCCATGGACGAGGACGCGCGCGCCAAGTTCCGCCAGCGCTGGCGCGAGCTGCTGGAGGGCGATCCCACGCGCAGCCGCATCTACAAGGACATGGGCCAGGGCATTGCCACGGCCGGCATCGAGTACTACCTGCCGCTGTTCTTCGACGAAACGGCCACCGTCTTCGACTACCTGGGCGCCGATGCCACCGTGGTCATGCATGGCGACCTGGAGCCGGCCTTCCAGCGCTTTTGGCAGGACACCAAGGAGCGCTTCCGACTGGTGCAGGGCGACCCCGAGCGCCCGGCCCTGCCGCCCGAGGTGCTGTTCCTGTCCGCCGACCAGTTCTACACGCGCGCCAAGGAGCACGCCCAGCTCGCGCTGCGCCCAGGCACCGAGGACGTGGCAGACAGCGCCATCTTCCAGAAGCTGGAGGACCTGTCCGTGGTGCGCGGCGCGGAAGACCCTCTGGCGCGCCTGCAAAGGCACATTGCCGCCAGCGCCCACCGCGTCCTGCTGCTGGCCGAGTCCGATGGCCGCCGAGAAAGCCTGCTGGACTTCTTCCGCGCCTCGGGCGTGAACCCGCCGGTCTTCGACTCGCTGGCCGAGTTCCAGGGCGATGCGGGCGAGAAGGTGGGCATTGCCACGGCCGGGCTGATGAACGGCTTTGCCTGGGTGGAGGAAGGCCTGGACTTCGTCACCGAGACCGAGCTGTTCGCCACCAGCCCCACGGGCCGCAGGCGCAGGCGCCAGGAGCAGGTCAGCGATGTCGAGGCACTGATCAAGGACCTGTCCGAACTCAAGGTGGGCGACCCCGTGGTGCACTCGGACCACGGCATCGGCCGCTACCAGGGCCTGGTCCACATGGACATGGGCCAGAAGAACCCCGACGGCACGCCGGCCGTGCAGGAATTCCTGCACCTGGAGTACGCGGGCAACGCCGTGCTCTACGTGCCCGTCAGCCAGTTGCAGCTGATCAGCCGCTACACCGGCGTCTCGCCCGAGGACGCGCCGCTGCACAAGCTCGGCGGCACGCAGTGGGAAAAGGCCAAGCGCAAGGCGGCCGAGCAGGTGCGCGACTCCGCGGCCGAGCTGCTGAACATCTACGCACGCCGCGCCGCACGCCAGGGCCACGCCTTCCGCTACTCGCCCCAGGACTACGAGCAGTTCGCCAACGACTTCGGCTTCGAGGAAACGGCGGACCAGCGCGCCGCCATCCACGCCGTGATCCAGGACATGATCAGCCCCCAGCCCATGGACCGCCTGGTCTGCGGCGACGTGGGCTTCGGCAAGACCGAGGTGGCCCTGCGCGCGGCCTTCGTGGCCATCACGGGCGGCAAGCAGGTGGCCTTCCTCGCGCCCACCACGCTGCTGGCCGAGCAGCACTACCAGACCCTGGTGGACCGCTTCTCCAAGTGGCCGATCAAGGTGGCCGAAGTCTCGCGCTTTCGCTCGGGCAAGGAGATCACGGCGGCCGTCAAGGGCATTGCCGACGGCTCGGTGGACATCGTCGTGGGCACGCACAAGCTGCTGTCCGAGTCCACGCAGTTCAAGAACCTGGGCCTGCTGATCATCGACGAGGAGCACCGCTTCGGCGTGCGCCACAAGGAAGCCATGAAGGCCATGCGCGCCGAGGTGGACGTGCTCACGCTGACGGCCACGCCCATCCCGCGCACCATGGGCATGGCGCTGGAAGGCCTGCGCGACCTGTCCGTCATCGCCACCGCGCCCCAGCGGCGCCTGGCCATCAAGACCTTTGTGCGCAACGAGGGTACGGGCGTGATCCGCGAGGCCGTGCTGCGCGAGCTCAAGCGCGGCGGCCAGTGCTACTTCCTGCACAACGAGGTCGAGACCATCGAGAACCGCAAGCAAAAGCTCGAGGAAATCCTGCCCGAGGCACGCATTGCCGTGGCCCACGGCCAGATGCCCGAGCGCGAGCTCGAACGCGTGATGCGCGACTTCGTGGCCCAGCGCTACAACATATTGCTGTGCTCGACCATCATCGAGACGGGCATCGACGTGCCCAGCGCCAACACCATCCTCATCAGCCGCGCCGACAAATTCGGCCTGGCCCAGCTGCACCAGCTGCGCGGCCGCGTGGGCCGCAGCCACCACCAGGCCTATGCCTACCTGATGGTGCCCGACCTGGACAGCCTGACCAAGCAGGCCCAGCAGCGGCTGGAGGCCATCCAGCAGATGGAGGAACTGGGCTCGGGCTTCTACCTGGCCATGCACGACCTGGAGATCCGCGGCGCCGGCGAGGTGCTGGGCGAGAACCAGAGCGGCAACATGATGGAGGTGGGCTTCCAGCTCTACAACGAGATGCTGTCCGAGGCCGTGCGCAGCCTCAAGGCCGGCAAGGAGCCCGATCTGCTCAGCCCGCTGTCGGCCTCCACCGACATCAACCTGCACGCGCCGGCCCTGCTGCCGGGCGACTACTGCGGAGATGTGCACCTGCGCCTGTCCTTCTACAAGAAACTGGCCACGGCCCGCACCAGCGACCAGATCGACACCCTGCTCGAAGAAATCGTGGACCGCTTCGGCAAGCTGCCGCCCCAGGCGCAGACGCTGATCGACGTGCACCGCCTGCGCGTGCTGTCCCAGCCCTACGGCGTGGTCAAGGTCGATGCGGCGCCCGGCGTCATCAACATCACCTTCAAGCCCCAGCCGCCGGTGGACCCGATGGCCATCATCCACCTCATCCAGAAGAACAAGCACATCAAGCTGGCCGGCAACGAGAAGCTGCGCATAGAGCGCGCCCTGGACAATCCCAAGGACCGCGCCCAGATGGTGCGCGACGTGCTGCGCAGCCTGGGCCAGCCGCTGGTGGAGGCAAAGGCGGCCCAGCCCGCATAGAAGGGTTGTCCTAGCCATGTTCCTCGAAGCGAGCATCGCCCTGCTGGCCCTGGCCGCCGCGCTGTGGCTGCGCCCCTGGCGCATGCTGGCCGGCCGCCCGGGCCCGGGCGGGCCGCTGGACCGCATGGCCTCGCCCCTGGTCACGCCGCTGCTGGGCGTGCTCGTGCTGCTGCCCTGGATCTGGGCCCTGCCCACGCTGCACCGCATGCCGCTGCAATTGCAGTGGTCCTCGGCGCCGCTGGTGGTGCTCATGCTGGGCTGGCCTCTGGCCGTGCCGCTGCTGCTCGTTGTGGGCGGGCTGGCGGCCCTGCTGTCGCCGGCCCTGGGCTGGGGAGATGCGCTGGGCATCTCGGTCTGGCAGGGCATCGTGCCCGCCACGCTGGCCATGCTCTGGGGTGCGGCGCTGCGGCGCTGGCTGCCGCACCAGATCTTTGTCTTCATTCTCGCGCGCGGCTTTGCGGGCACGGTGCTGTGCGTCTTCATCTCGGCCCTGCTGGCGCAGGCCGCAGGCCACTCGCTTCCCGGTGTCAACGAGGACCTGTCGCGCATTGCGCGCTGGCTCATGGCATGGGGCGATGCCGTGGTCACCGGCATGGTGACGGCCATCTTCGTGGTGTTCCGCCCCCAATGGCTGGCCACCTGGTCGGATGCCATCTACCTGCGCCGCCCACCCGCGCCCTGAGGGCACATCCAGGCACAAGCCGTGGCGCGCCGCAGTGCCAAGGCAAGTGACTGCGCCGCGCGGCCCTGGCTCTGGATATGATTCGCGCCTGATACCCGCCAGCCCGGCGGCCCGTCCCTTTTTGCTGCCCCACCCATGACCGATGTCACCGAATTCGCGCCCGGACTGCTGATCCGCGGCATCCAGCCGCCACTGAAGCTGGCCGACTACAAGCTCATCGCGTTCGACATGGACTCGACGCTGATCACCATCGAATGCATCGACGAGATCGCCGACGCCACCGGCAAGAAGGCCGAGGTCGCGGCCATCACCGAAGCCACCATGCGCGGCGAGATCACCGACTTCAAGGACAGCCTGCGCCAGCGCGTGGGCAAGCTCGTCGGCGTGACCGAGGCCGACATGGCCCGCGTGCTGGCCGAGCGCCTGAAGCTCTCCCCGGGCGCCGAAACCCTGGTGCGCGCAGCCCAGGCTGCGGGCCTGAAGGTGCTGCTGGTCTCGGGCGGCTTCACCTACTTTGCCGAGCACGTGCGCGGCATGCTGGGCATCGACTTCGTGCGTGCCAACGTGCTGGAGATGCGCGATGGCGCGCTGACCGGCGGCCTGATCGAGCAGCCCTGGGGCGACATCTGCGACGGCGCCGAAAAGCGCCGCACGCTGCTGGAAGTCGCCTCGCTGCTGGGCATTCGCCCCGACCAGTGCATCGCCGTGGGCGACGGCAGCAACGACATTCCCATGATGCAGGTCGCAGGCCTGTCCGTGGCCTACCACGCCAAGCCGCGCGTGCGCAACGAGGCCAAGGTCTCCATCACCGAAGGCGGCCTGGACCGCCTGCTGGAAGTGCTGCGCTGAAAACCGGCGGCGGGGGCTGGCGCAGGCCGCTGCACTGCTCCGCAATCAATAGCTGAGAATGTTTTGTGGGCTTGCTTTTCCGGCAGGCCCCGGTCTTTTCTACAATGCTTGATGCAGCCCCATAGGCCACCGCCTCAGCGCCGGTGGCTCTCCTACAACAGCAGGCTGCACACCGGCGTATCCGCATGCCGGTGCTTGGAATCTCCTGCCCCATCCCCATGTGACACCCAAGGCCGCAGGCCTGCCCGCAGACGGGCGGCCTGTGGCGCTCCGACCGGCGCAGGCCCGCCTGCGCCGACCGTGCACATGACCACCATGATTGGAAAAACCTTCGTGAAGACTTCGTTCCGCACCACTGCCTCCGTGATCGCCCTGGCCATTGCCTCGCTGACCGTGCCCACGCTGGCCCAGGCCAAGCGCATGGGCAGCGGCGGCAAGTCCGTGCGCCCGGCGTCGATCGGCAAGGCCCCTGCCCAGCCCGCAGCGCCTGCGGCGCCCACCGCCAGCAAGGCGGCAACGCCTGCCAGCCCGGCAGCTCCTGCCACGCCAGCAACGCCGGCCGCGCCCGCCGCAGCCGCCGCTCCGGCAGCGGCACCTGCCACTGCAGGTGCCGCAGGCCCGGGCATGATGGGCACGCTGGGCGCCGCCGCCGTGGGCGCCGTTGCCGGCTCCATGGCCGGCAATGCGCTGGCCGGCGCCATGACCCCTGAAAAGGACGCTGCCGCCAAGGAGGCCGAAGCCAAGGCCAAGGCCGCCGAAACCGAGGCAGCCGAGCTGCAGCGCAAGGCCGATGAAGCCAAGGCCAAGGCAGAAGCCGCCCGCGCCGCCGCCAAGTAAACCGCCTGCTCCTTGCAAAAGGCCGCGCCTGTCGCGGCCTTTCTGTTTTGTCCAGCGGCTGCTTCAACGGCCTTGCGCATGCTCTCCACGCAGCGTCATCACGGCGCTGGCGATGCTCGCAACGGTCTTGCCATCATCACGCTCGATTTCACAGCGGTAGTGGCTGATCGTGCGTCCACGGTGCTCGGCCCACGCCCGCGCGCACAGCCTGGAGCGCCAGACCGGGCGCAGGAAGGCCGCCTTCAGGTCGATGCTGGTGAAACTCTGGCCTGGCTCCATCAAAGTGGAATGCGCCGTGCCTATGGCAGCATCGGCCAGTTCGCACAGCATCCCGCCATGGACCGTGCCCTGCTGGTTGCCATGGCGCTGCGCATCGGCGTCGAACTCCACGACGGCCATGGCTTCGCCGACGGCCACTATGCGAAACCCCAGCATCTGCGAGATCGCGGTCGGATAGCGCATGTGCGTGGCCTCGTCTGCGGCAAGCCGCCCTTCGATCTGCCGCTGCAGATAGTCGAGCACGGGGAGATAAGTGCTGGGAAGATGCATGGATTTCCTGTCTGGAGCGGGAGGGCAAGGCCCGGGAATGCCCGTCTCGCCAGTGTGATGACCTAGACTGGAACAATCAAAAAATTGTCCTAACTACACTCCATGGCTGCCTCTCGCGTTGCTCTGCTGACTGAACGGCTGGCCGAAGACATCCGCGCCGGCCGGCTCGCCCCCGGCACGCTGATGCCCACGCACCGCGACCTCGCGGCCCGCCATGGCATGGCCGTGGCGTCCGCCAGCAAGGTGTATGCGCGGCTGGCCTCCCTCGGCCTGGTCATCGGCGAAACCGGGCGCGGCACCTTTGTGCGGGATCGGCCGCAGCAGCGCGAATGGGATGGCAGCGACGAATCCCGCCTGAGTTCGGACACGGCCGACCTGTCCTTCAACCATCCCACCTGGCCGGGGCAGGCCGGGCTGTTGCGCTCCATGCTGCGCGAGCTGGCTGCTTCGGGCGACCTGGCTGCGCTCATGCACCAGCAGCCGCCCGGCGGCCGGCTGCACGAGCGGCGCATCGTGGCCGACTTCCTTGCCCGCGAACGCGGCCTGGCTGCCGAGCCGGAACGCATCTTCCTGGTCAACGGCGCGCAGCAAGGACTGGACATTGCCGTGCGTGCGCTGCTGCGGCCCGGCGATGCGGTGGCCGTGGACGCGCTGACCTACCCGGGCTTCAGGATGCTGGCCGAGCTCCAGGACCTGGACCTACAGCCGGTCCCTGCCCTTGACGAGGGTCCCGACCTCGATGCATTGGAGCGGCTGTGCGCACGCCGGCGCATACGCGCCATCCATGCCATGCCCACGCTGCACAACCCCCTGGGATGGGTGATGCCGCTGGCGCAGCGCCAGCGCCTGGTGGAGATCGCAAGGCGCCACGATTGCCTGCTGATCGAGGATGCTGCCTATGCCTTTCTGGCAGGCAAGGCGCCCGCAGCCCTCGCAACGCTGGCGCCAGAGCGCTGCATTCACGTCTCCAGCCTCTCGAAAAGCGTGGCCAGCGGGTTGCGCTTCGGCTTCATGGTGGTGCCCCAGGCATGGGCAGGCCGCGTCAAGGCCGTGGTGCGCGCCAGCCACTGGAGCATGCCGGGCCTGGTCACGGCCATGGCCACGCGCTGGATGGCCAGCGGCTCCGTGCGGCAGCAGGAACAACGCATGCGGCAGGAGGCACGGCGCCGGCAGGCGATTGCGCGCAAGGCGCTGGCAGGAATGCAGATGCTGGCCCACCCCTGCTCGCTTTTCCTCTGGCTGCGCCTGCCCGGGGAGCTGCGGATGGACCGGGCGGCCAAGGCGCTGGCACAGTGCGGCATCGCCGTATCGCAGGCCCACGCCTACGCAACGACTCCCCATGCCCCGCATGCGCTGCGCCTGGGACTGGGTTCAGTGCCTCTGCCGCAACTGGAGGCCGTACTCGTTCAGTTGCGGGATACCGTGGAAGGCTTTCCGCCCTGAGCCTGTGCCGGGCCAGGGCCCGGTTCAGGGGCCTTGCGCTTCAGCGCCGCCCGTCGCGCAGCGGCTGCAGCAGGTGCGACAGGCCGTTGTGGTCCAGCTCCTGCATCAGCGCCAGTAGTTGGCCCAGCTCTCCCTTGGGAAAGCCCTCGCG
The DNA here is from genome assembly GCF_055797465.1 of Delftia sp. PX-1. Classification (NCBI taxonomy): domain Bacteria; kingdom Pseudomonadati; phylum Pseudomonadota; class Betaproteobacteria; order Burkholderiales; family Comamonadaceae; genus Delftia; species Delftia sp. PX-1. The sequence goes on along the minus strand of NZ_CP184763.1, from coordinate 2,822,770 downwards.
TGCGAACCAGTTCAGATAGTTGCCGGGAAGATCGGCGATCAGCCGGCCCTTGTACTTGCCATAAGGCATTGGCACCAGCACCAGCTTTTGCAGCATTTCGGAGTCCATGGCGGCGATGGTACGCGCTGCGTCATCGCAAGAATCCGCATAAAAAACCACAGCCTTATAACCAAATATCAAAAATGTTCAACGCGGCCCCTGGCGCAGCACTAGACTATGCGCCTGCCTGCCGCCAAGCCCGACGCGGAGCCGTTCTCCCGGGCCGGCGGCGTTTTATCGCAACCCGTTGAAGAAAGTCCTCCGGTCATGTTGAAGAAAGCCCTCTCCGCAATCGCGATTGCCACGCTGGCACTGACAGCCCAGGCCGCCGACGTGCTCAAGGTCGGTGCCACGGCCGTGCCGCATGCAGAAATCCTCAATCACATCAAGCCCGCGCTGAAGGCCCAGGGCATCGATCTGCAGATCAAGGAATTCAGCGACTACGTGCAGCCCAATGCGGCCGTCGAGGACAAGCAGCTGGACGTGAACTTCTTCCAGCACCAGCCCTACCTGGACAGCTACAACAAGGACCGCAAGACCTCGCTGGTGGCCGTGCCCAATGGCAAGGTCCATGTGGAGCCCTTCGGCGGCTACTCGCAGAAGATCAAGAACGTCAAGGACCTGAAGGACGGCGCCACCATTGCCATCCCCAACGACCCCTCCAACGGCGGCCGCGCCCTGATCCTGCTGGCCAAGCAGGGCCTGATCGAGCTCAAGGACCCCAAGAGCCTGACGCCCACGCCGCTGGATGTGGCCAAGAACCCCAAGAAGCTCAAGTTCAAGGAACTCGAAGCCCCGCTGCTGCCGCGCGCACTGGGCGATGTGGACCTGGCGCTGATCAACACCAACTACGCCATCGAGGCCAAGCTCAATCCCACCAAGGATGCGCTGTTCATCGAAGGTGCCGACTCGCCCTACACCAACATCGTGGTGTCGCGCCAGGACCGCGCCAACGATCCCAACATCGCCAAGCTGATGAACGCACTGCACACGCCTGATGTGAAGAAGTTCATCGTCGAGAAGTACAAGGGCGCCGTCGTTCCCGCGTTCTGAATGCGAGGTGGCCGCAGCCTTGCCGGCTGCGACCGTTGCGAAAAAAAAAGCGCTGCCGGGGCAGCGCTTTTTTTGTGGCTGGCATTCCTTGCCTCAGCCTGCGGAGGCCACCTCCGCCGGCGCCTTGGCCGCAGCAGCCGGCCGCGTGATGGCGCTGCCTATGGCCGCGCCCATGATGCAGGCAATGGCCAGCCACTGCGTTCCCACCAGTTGCTCATGCAGCAGCAGCATGCCCATGAGGGCGGCTATCGCGGGCTCCGTTGCCAGCGCGATGCCGAAGGTGGCGGGCGGCAGGCGGCGCAGCGCCATCATCTCCAGCGTGTAGGGCAAGGCGCTGGAGATGGCCGCAACCATCAACCCGAAAAGAAGTATGGATGGCTGCAGCAGCTTGGCCCCCGCCTCGGCCACGCCAAAGGGCACCACCACCATGGCGGCGAACACCAGGCCCAGCGACACGGCCTGGCCGCTGGGAATGCTGCCCAACCGCTGGCCCAGCAGGATGTACAGCGCCCAGCAGATGGCGGCGCCCACGGCGCAGGCAATGCCCACGGGCTCCAGCACCAGGGCGCCGGCGCTGGCACCGCCTATGGGCAGGATCAGGGCCAGCCCCGCCACCGCCAGCGCCAGCCAGACAAAATCCACGGGCCGGCGCGAGTGGTAGATGGCCACGGCCAGCGGCCCCGAGAACTCGATGGCCACGGCCAGGCCGAAGGGAATGGTGCGCAGCGCCATGTAGAACAGCAGGTTCATGGCGCCCAGCGCCACGCCGAAACGCAGCAGCGCCCAGGCCTGAGGCCGCGCCAGCGTCCAGCGCCAGGGCCGCCAGATGGCCACCAGGATCAGCGCGGCAAAGCCCACGCGCAATGCCGAGGTGCCTTGGGCACCCAGCACCGGAAAAAGCTGCTTGGCCAGTGACGTTCCCACGCCCAGCGCCGTCACCGAGCCCAGCACGGCCAGCAGCGGCCAGGCGCGGTTCCATGTGATGTTTGTTGTCATGGCGCGTACGATATTGCAAGCGCACCGCGCAAACAGCTCGTTTTTGAGCCGCTTCACGCAATATTCGCTCTTTTCCTCTTCTCGCCGCCAGCCGCCCATGCCCGCCATCGCCCTGGACTCCTTCGACCGCGCCATTCTCGACGTGATGCAGCGCGACAACCTCACGCCACAGCGCCTCATCGCCGAGCGTGTGCACCTTTCCGCGCCGGCCGTGCAGCGGCGCATCAAGCGGCTGCAGGAGCTGGGCGTGATCGCGGCCAACGTGGCCGTGGTCGATCCGGCGCGCATAGGCCGGCCGCTGACCGTGCTCATCAACGTGCAGCTGGTCAACGAGCGCCCCGATCTGTCGCAGGCCTTTCGCGCACGCGTGGATCGGGAGGACGCGGTACAGCAGTGTTATTACGTGACCGGTGAAGCCGACTATTCATTGATCGTCACGGCTGCCGATATGGAGGAGTACCAGGCGCTGGCGGCTCGGCTGTTTGCGGGGGACGACAACATCCGGCGCTACACCACCTCGATAGCGCTGGAACGCGTCAAGACCGGGCTGCAGCTACCGCTGCAGCCGCAAGCCACGGATGCCTGACCACCGTCATCAGATCGTTTTGAACATAGAACGCCATCACAGGCAGGGAGACTTCAATGAGCGCACCGCATCCGGACAGCATGGCCAATCTGGTGGCCATCCGCACCCTCGACAAGTACGAGAACGACTATTTCCCCAAGCGCGACCGCATCACCATCGCCTTTCGCGGCGATCTGGCAGAGCAGTTCAAGTACGACAAGATCCGTCCGCTGTCGCCGGCCCAGCGCCATGGTCACCGCGTGGTGATCGAGGCCGAGAGCCAGAAGACCGGCACCACCGGCCACTACTGCATCGAGTGCAACAGCTGGAACCTCATCGAGGCCGTGGGCACCTGGGCACCGGAGCCGGAGCAGGCGGCGGGCTGAGCCTGCCGCCTCTGGCCGGCTCAGGCCGGCTCAGGCCCCGGCCGGCGCCCAGACGCTGCCGGCCACCCACCAGGCCAGCGCCAGCATCATCACGCCCGTCAGGCCATCGAGAATCCGCCAGGCACGCGGCTTCTCGAACAGGCGCCTGAGGCGGCGGCCTGCAAAGGCCAGCAGCACGAACCATGACAGGCTGGCCGAAGCGGCGCCAATCACATACACCCATTTGAGCGCGCCTTCCTGGCGCGCGCCGATGGAGCCCATCAGCAGCACCGTGTCCAGATAGACATGGGGGTTGAACAAGGTGATAACGGCCAGCGTGGAGACCACGCCCAGCAGGCCGCGCGGCGCCAGCTGCCCGCCCGAGGCGGCCAGCTGCGCATCGGGCGCCATGGCCATGCGCCACAGCGCCATCAGGCCGTAGGCCAGCAGGAACAGGGCGCCGCCCAGGGTCAGGTAGCGGGCCAGATCGGGGTTGTCGCCCAGCAGCCGGGCCATGCCCGCCACGCCCAGGCCGATGAGCACCACGTCGCTGACCACGCACCATGCCACGCAGGCGCGTACATGCTGGCCGTGCACGGCCTGGCGCAGCACATACAGGTTCTGGGCTCCGATGGAGACGATGAGCGACAGGCAGACCGTGAAGCCCGCCAGCCAGGAAGAAGAAACATTTGCAGTCCACATGGGCAGGGATTGTCTGGCTCGCAAATGGTTAAGTAAAATTACATTTACTCAATCAAATGAAGAATATCTAAATGCTCGACTACGCCGGACTCGAAGCCCTGGCAGCCGTGGTGCGCGAAGGCAGCTTCGAACGCGCGGCGCGCAAGCTGCACGTCACGCCCTCGGCCGTCTCCCAGCGCATCAAGCTGCTGGAAGAGCGCGTGGGCCAGGTGCTGGTGCTGCGCGGCCAGCCCTGTTCAGGCACGGAGGCAGGCCGCCGCCTGTGCCTGCATGTGGAGCAGGTCGCCCTGCTGGAAAACGACCTGCGCCGCAAGAACCCCGAACTGGTGCCCGAGGGCCAGACGGCCCTGCCCACGCTCAAGCTGGCCGTCAATGCCGACTCGCTGTCCACCTGGTTCATGGACGCCATGTCCGCCTTCACGCGCGACGGCAACGAGCTGCTGGACATCAGCATCGACGACCAGGACCACACGGCCAAGCGCATCCGCGAGGGCGAGGTGCTGGCCGCCGTCACGGCCACGTCCTCGGCCATTCCGGGCTGCAACACCTGGCCGCTGGGACGCATGCGCTACGTGGCGGCCGCCAGTCCCGATTTCATCCGCCGCTACCTGAAGGACGGCATCACGCCCGAGGCCATGGCACGCACGCCCATGATGAGCTACGGCCGCAAGGACAGCCTGCAGGACCAGTGGCTGCAGCGCCTGGGCGCGGAAGGCCGGCGCAGCACGCCGCGCCACTTTCTGCCGTCCAACCAGGGCTATACGCGGGCCTGCGAGCTGGGCATGGGCTGGGGCATGCACCCGCCGCTGATGATCGGCGCGCAACTGGCCGAAGGCAGCCTGGTGGAGCTGCTGCCCGGCAACGATCTGGACATTCCCATGTACTGGGCCCATGCGCGCAATGCGCAGGCCAGCCTGCAGCGGCTGACGGACTGCGTGATCCAGGCGGCAGCCGCCTGTCTTGACCCGATGGAGTGAGGGGGCGACGGCGGCGCCGTCCGCGCCCGGCTCAGGGCTGGCGGCCGGTGTCGTCTGCCGGGGTGGACGGCTCAGCCTGGGCCTGGTCGTTGCGTTCCGGCCGCTGTATGGTGCGCACGGCCGCGCGCACGCGGGTCAGGGTGTGGAAGTCCAGCAGGCTGGTGGCCATGATGGTTTCCCAGAGAAAGCAGGCCAGGGCCGAGAGAAACATCAGCACGCCGAACAGAAAGCCCAGCACCGCATAGCCATGGCCGTTGATGCCGTAGGCCTCGCCCAGGAACAGCAGGGCAATGGTCAGGCCGATGCAAAAGCCGCACACGGTCAGCAGCCCTATGCAGACATTGGCCAGCCGGCCGCGCTTGCGCAGAAAGTGCAGCTCGGTCAGGCTGCGCGCGATGAATTCCTCCTCCTGCGGCGTGCGCAGCAGTTCCTCCAGCTTGCGCGCGCGGTCGATGATGCGGGCCAGCCGCCCGGCCACGGCGCCTATCATGCCGGCCACGGCCGTCAGGAAGAACACCGGCGCCAGCGCCAGCTGGATGCTGTGGGTGACGGTATCGGCGTCTAGCGACCAATTGATCATGCGGTCCTCTGCGTGCTTTCTGTTGTCTGGTCCGGCCGTGCTGCCGTGTTTTCGCGCGGACAGTATTGTGGCCGCAACCGGGGGCCGCAAGAAGCCATGTCGCCCGCTTTCAGCGCGCCGGGGGTGCCGGCAGAACCTGCGCGCACAGCGAAAGCATCTGGTCCAGCAGGGCGGGCGCCCGGTCGCGGCGGCGGACCACGCCCAGCGGCGCCAGCCGGCCCGTCAGCTGCACGTCGAGCCGGCACACGCGCGCATGGGTCTGCAGGCCCGGCGCGATGCTCAACGGCACCAGGGCCACGGCGCCGGGCTGGCTCAACAGGCCTTCCAGTATCGGCAGGGAAACGGTGGAGACGGGAAACCAGGGCGCATCGGGCAGCGCCTGGAGCACCTCGGCCTCGAAAATCCCGCGCACGGCGATGTTGGCCGTGGGCAGCACCCAGCGCGCGCCGGTCAAGGCCTGCAGCGGCACGCCACGGCGCCCGGCCAGTGCATGCGAGCGTGCGGCCACCACCACGGCCGTGTCGGCCAGCAGCGGCTCGAAGACGAAGGGGCCGGGCAGCAGCGCCGGCTCGCGGCAGAACACCGCGTCCAGCCCGCCACCCAGCAGCTGGGACAGCAGCCGGGTGCTGGCGTCTTCGTGCACATCGACATGCACCTCGGGATGCTCGGCATAGAACCGCGCCAGCAGGGGCGAAAGAATGGCCAGGGCCGCCGCCGGAATGGCGCCCAGGCGCAGCGCGGCCGCGGCGCCCCGGCGAATGGCGGCCAGCGATTCCGCCACCTCCTCCAGCGCGGCCAGCACGCCGCGCACCGTGTCCACCAGGGTCTGGCCGGCCAGCGTGGGGCGTATGCCGCGCGCATGGCGCTCGAACAGGCGGATGTCCAGCACGCGCTCCATCTCGGCCAGCGCCTGGGTGGCTGCCGACTGGCTCATGTGCAGCGTGGCGGCGGCCTGCACCACCGAGCCGCATTGCTGCAGCGCCACCAGCAGCTGCAGCTGGCGCAGGCGCACATGCTTGGTCAGGCGCGAGAACAGCAGCCGGCCCTGGGGCGTGGCCGCATCGTCCAGGCCTTCGCGGTCGTCAAAATCGTGGCTCATGGGAATCTTGGTGTTTTCCCCAGGCAGGCCCTGGCGCGCCACAGGCGGCAAAGGGCAAGCTATCGGAACGGCTTATAGCTTGGCACAAATACCGTGGCCCACGCGGGCGGCAGGATTTCTATAGTCGCCTGCATCGGGAGCCGGCACGGCCCAGGCTGCGGCTCCCTCCCCGTCGATGGAGTCCATGCCATGCAAGCCAAGCCCCTCTTACAGCCTCTCTCTCACCTGCCGCGCCGCACCCTGCTTTCCCTGGGCGCGGGCCTTTGCGCCGCGCTGTGCGGCCTCACCCTGGCCCGCACGGCCCATGCAGCCGACGCCTATCCGAGCAAGCCCGTCAAGCTCATCGTGCCCTTTGCGGCCGGCGGCTCCACCGACATCGTCGCGCGCGTGATCGCCGAAGGCCTGCGCAGCACGCTAGGCCAGCCCGTGGTGGTGGACAACAAAGCCGGCGCGGGTGGCCTGATCGGTACCGAAAGCATTGCCCAGGCGGCGCCAGACGGATACACCATCGGCATGGCCACGGTGAGCACGGCCACCATCAACCCCTCGCTGTATACGCGCGCCGCCAGGCTGGAAGGCAGGCTCCTGCCCGTGGCCAACCTGGTGACCATGCCATCGGTCTACATGGTCCATCCCAAGATGGGCGTCAAGGATTTCGCGGGGTTCCTGGCCAGGCTGCGCGCCCAGCCCGGCGCCTACAGTGCGGGCGTGCCGGGCCTGGGCACGCTGGGCCATCTGATGGTGGCGTCCTTCAACGAGACCATGAAGACCCAGATCCAGATCGTGCCCTATCGCGGCAACGGCCCGGCGCTCAACGACGCCCTGGCGGGCATGGTGCAGGTGATGACCGATCAGTTGCCTTCGGCCATGCCCCAGATCAAGGGCGGCAAGCTCATCCCCGTGGCACTGTCGGGCGACAGCCGCTCGCCCGATCTGCCCGATGTACCCACCTTCAAGGAGCTGGGCTATGCGCAGCTCAACGAGCTGGGCATCAGCTGGTTCGGCCTGGTCGTGCCGGCCGGCACGCCGCCCGCCATCGTCCAGCAGTTGCAGGAAGCGTCCACGAAGGCCGTGCGCCTGCCCGAGGTGCAAAAGCACCTGAAGCTGCTGGGCGCATCGGTCACCGAGATGGACCAGGGCCGCTTCCCTGCCCAGATCGCCAGCGAACTGCAGCGCAACAAGGCGCTGCTGGACAAGGCAGGAGTGAAGCCGGAATGAGCGCGGTCGATCATCTCCAGGATTTCTTCCAGCAGCAGTCCGCGCGCATGGCGGCCCTGGCCGACAGCATCTGGTCGCTGGCCGAGCTGCGCTATGCCGAGACGGCTTCGGCCCAGCTGCACATCGATGCGCTGGAGCAGGCCGGGTTTCGCATCACACGCGCCCTGGCCGGCATTCCCACCGCCTTTCTGGCCGAATGGGGCGACGAGGGCCCGGTGCTGGCGTTCCTGGGCGAGTACGACGCACTGTCGGGCCTGAACCAGCAAAGCGGCGCCCTGGTCTGCACGCCGTCCACCGACAGCCCGGGCCTGGCCGGCCACGGCTGCGGCCACCACCTGCTGGGCACCTCGGCGCATTTCGCGGCCATCGCGCTGCAGGAGCACCTGCGCCGCAGCGGCGCCAAGGCGCGCGTGCGCTACTACGGCTGCCCGGCCGAAGAAGGCGGATCGGGCAAGACCTTCATGGCGCGCGCCGGGGTCTTCGACGATGTGGACACGGCGCTGACCTGGCACCCGGCCAGCTTCTCCGGCGTGTTCAGCCAGAGCACGCTGGCCAATATCCAGGCGAAGTTCGTCTTCCACGGCAAGGCCTCGCATGCCGCGCACTCCCCCCACCTGGGCCGCAGCGCGCTCGACGCCGTGGAGCTGATGAACGTGGGCGTGAACTACCTGCGCGAGCACATGCCCACCGATGCGCGCGTGCACTACGCCATCACCGACTCGGGCGGCCTGTCGCCCAACGTGGTGCAGGCGCGCGCCGAGGTGCTGTACCTGGTGCGGGCCGCACGCAACCACGAGGCGGCCGCACTGTACGAGCGCGTGCAGAACGTGGCGCGCGGCGCAGCGCTGATGACGGATTGCCGGCTGGAGATCGTCTTCGACAAGGCCTGCTCCAACCTGCTGCAGAACCGCACGCTGAACCAGGTCATGTACGAACAGATGCAGGCCCTGGGCCCGCTGCGCGTGGACCCCGGACTGCACAGCCTGGCCGGAGACTTCCAGGCTACGCTGGACAGCAATGACGTAGACCAGGTCAGCCGCCCGCTGGCCAGCGTGCTGCGCGGCAAGGTGCCGGCCGTGTTCGAGGGCCTGGCGCCCTACGATCCCGCTGTGGAGGGTACCCTGTTCGGCTCCACCGACGTGGCCGATGTGAGCTGGATCACGCCCACCGTCCAGGCCTGGGTGGCCTGCTACGCCTTCGGCACGCCGCTGCATTCCTGGCAGATGGTCTCGCAGGGCCAGTCCGGCCTGGCCCACGCCGGCATGGTGCGCGCCGCCCAGGTGATGGCCGCCACCGCCATCGCCCTGCTGCAGCGGCCCGAGCGCATGGCCGAGGCCAAGGCGGAGCTGCTCGAGCGCCGCGGCGGCAGGCCCTATGCCTGCCCGATTCCTGCGGAGGTGCCCCTGCCGTTCATGCGGGGGTGATGGGCTTGGCTCGCCCTGGATGATCGACTCCTACCCCATGCCCAGTTCCCGGGCTTGCAGGGGCTTGCAGGGGCTTGCCCCTTTGCGCTGCCGCAAACCCGCCCCGCCGCCGCGTTGACCCATCACAAGCCCTCCACGCCATGCCACGGCGATAGTCGGATCGGGACCCCACCGATACCTACAAACCACAGGAGGACTTGTGAAGCTGATGATCGATCTCTTTTCCACCGACTACGGGCTGATGAGCCTGGGCGTCATCGTCTTCATCCTGATCATGGCGGGCTTTTTCCTGCGCCTGTTCCTGGGCAAGATGAAGCACGTGGCCAACAAGCCGCTTGAATGAAAAGATGCCCAGGCAGGGCCTGGCCTGGGCATTCGCATGCAGCCCTGCGCACTCAATAGTGCGGGGGCAGCTCGTCGCGCAGATGGGTCGCACCGCCAGCAGGCCCGCCCTCCGGCACCCGTCGGCGCAGGTCGCGCAGCTCGTCCAGGAGCCGGTCGATCTGCTGCTGCTGGCGGTAGATGGTCAGGTTCAGCTGCTCCAGCAGGTCGTCGGTGTAGCTGGCCTTGATCTCCAGCTCCATCACGCGCGCCTGCAGGGCCTGGGCCTCGTCGCGTTCGCCCCTGCGCTCGTTGTCCCCAGCCACGCTCACGCCTTGAGCGCCTGGGCCAGGCGGGCGATGCCTTCGCGGATCTTGTCCTCGTCGGCCGTGGCGAACGAGAGGCGGAAGCTGGTGGCATCGGGGTTTTGCGCGAAGAACGGCGCGCCCGGCACAAAGGCCACGCCCTGGGCGATGGCCCGCTTGGCCAGCTCGCCGGCATCGGCCAGCGCGCCGCCCTTGCCGGTCAGGCGCACCCACAGGAACAGGCCGCCCTGGGGCTGCAGGAATTCCACGGCATCGCCGAGGTGCTCGCGCAACGCATCGCCCATGGCCTTGGCGCGGCGCGCATAGACCTCGCGCACATGGGCCAGCGTGGCGGGCATGGCGCCGGACTTCAGGTACTGCGCGGCCGTGGCCTGGGCAAAGGTGCTGGTGTGGGCGTCGCTGAACTGCTTGCACATCACGGCGCGGGCCAGCAGCTCGGGCGGGGCCACCAGCCAGCCGATGCGCAGGCCGGGGCTGAGCACCTTGCTCAGCGAGCCGCAATGGGCCAGCCAGTCGCGGCTGCCGGGCACCTGGCTGGACAGGGCCAGCAGGCTGGGAGGTGGCGCCTCGCCAAAATACAGGTCGCCGTAGGGATCGTCTTCCACCACCAGGGTCTGGTACTTGACGGCCAGCTCCAGCACCTTCTTGCGGCGCTCCAGGCTCAGCATGGCGCCGCTGGGATTGCCGAAGGTGGGGATCAGGTAGACCAGCTTGGGGCGGTGCTCGGCAATGAGCTTTTCCAGCGCATCGACCTGGGCGCCTTCGGCATCGATGGGCGCGCTGATGACTTGCGCGCCGTACAGGCGAAAGCACTGGATGGTGGCCAGGAAGGTCGGGCCTTCCACGATGACCTTGTCGCCGGGGTTGATCATGGTCTTGCCCAGCAGGTCCAGCGCCTGCTGGCTGCCCGTGGTGACCACCAGTTGCTCGGGGGCCAGCTCACGCACGCCCTTGCCGGCCATGAAAGCGGCGATCTGCTCGCGCAGCGGCTGGTAGCCCTCGGTGGCGCCGTACTGCAGCGCGGCGCCCGGCTCCTGCTGCAGCGCTGCCTGGGAGGCGGCGCTGATGCCGGCCACGTCGAACATGGCGCTGTCCGGAAAACCACCCGCGAAGCTGATGATGCCGGGCTTGCCCAGCAGCTTGAACAGCTCGCGGATGGCGGAGGTTTCTACGTTGTTCAGACGGTCGGCGAATTGCATGGGCAGGATTCTCGTTGTCGATGCGATGAAAAGGCGAAGCCTGCATTGTCGCCAATCCTGCCGCAGCTTTCCTGCACGATTAGAAGTCCCCTGAGTCGCTTCGCGCCTTCCCGTTGCACGGCGCCCCCCAAGGGGGACGACGCCATCTCTGCCCCCTCTCTCCCGGAAGGCAGCTGCGTTCAATCCACCTTGATGTCGGCCCTGGCGGCCACGGCGCGCATCTGCGGCAGTTCGCGCTCGATGCGCTCCTGCAGCGCGCTGCCCGGACCCCATGCGGGCGACAGGCCGATGTCCACCAGCTTCTTCTTCATGGCCGGCTCGGCCATGGTGTCAGCCAGCGCCTTTTCCAGCTTCTTCTGGATGGGAGCGAGCAGGCCGGCCGGGGCGAGGAAGGCAAACCAGGTGTCCATGGCAAAGCCGGGGTAGCCGCTTTCGGCCACGGTGGGCACCTGGGGCAGCAGGGCCAGGCGCTGCGGGCCCAGGGCTGCGATGGGACGGATCTTGCCGGCCTTGATCAGCGGCGTGGTGGCCACCACCGTGTCCACGGCCACCTGCACCTGGCCGCCCATCAGCGCGGTCAGGCTGGGCGAGCTGCCGTTGAAGGGCACGTGCACCATGCGCATGCCCGTGGCGGTCTTGAGCATTTCGCCACCGAAGTGCACCGACGACCCCGTGCCGAAGGAGCCGTAGGACAGCTTGTCCGGATCGGCCTTGGCCAGGGCCACGAGTTCAGGCAGGGTGCGTGCAGGCGTTTCGTTGTGCGCCACCAGCACCAGCCCCATGTCGGCCACCAGGCCCAGCGGCGTGAAGCTGCGCAGCGGATCGTAGGGCAGCGGGTTGCGGATCACGGGGTTCAGCGTCAGCGTGGTGCTGGCGCCCAGCAGCAGCGTGTAGCCATCGGGCGGCGCCTTGGCCACCAGCGCGCCCGCCACCACGGTGCCCGCGCCGGGACGGTTTTCCACCACCACGGGCTGGCCCAGGCGCTCTCCCAGCGATGTGGCCAGCAGGCGGCCCAGGATGTCGGTGGCGCCGCCGGGCGCAAAGGGCACGACCAGCTTGATCGGGCGATCCGGGTAGGACTGGGCCTGGGCATGCGCCAAGGGCAAGGCAAGCGCAGCGGCGCCGGCCATCAGGCACGACAGAAAACGGGAACGGGACAAGGCCATGGCACGGATCTCCTGGGGAACGAGGGAACGGGAACCTGGGAACAGCTCAATGCGGCAATTCAGTCGTCAGTCTTCAGTCGAGCAGCGGGCTGCGCACGCGCGACAAGCCGCTGGCCTGGTCATAGGCATGGCCGATCTGCAGCACGGCCAGGTCGGCCTGCGCCGGGCCGATGATCTGCAGCCCGGCAGGCAAGCCCTGCGGCCCGAAGCCCGCAGGCGCGGCCAGTGCCGGAAGGCCGGCCATGGTGGCAGGCACCACGGTCTGCATCCAGCGGTGGTAGGTGTCCATCTCGCGGCCGTCCACGGCGTGAGGCCAGTCCAGCGCTGCGTCGAAGGGAAAGACCTGGGCGGAGGGCAGCACCAGAAAGTCGTAGCTGTCGAACAGGCGGCGCAATGTTTCATACCAGGCCGAGCGCACGCGCGCCGCGTCATAGACGGCCATGGCCGGCAGCGCCAGACCGCGCTCGATTTCCCAGACGGCCTCGGGCTTGAGCAGGGCGCGTTTGGCCGGATCGTTGTACAAGGCGGCGTTGGCGCCGGCCACGCTGAAGCTGCGCAGGTCGATCCAGGCGCGCCACAGCCGCTCGAAATCGAACTGCGGCACGGCCTCCTCCACCGTGCAGCCTGCGGCCGTGAAATGCTGCAGCGCCGCCCGGCAGGTCTGCAGCAGGCCAGGCTCGGTGGGCAGGTGCCCGCCCAGGTCCCCCAGCCAGCCGATGCGCAGGCCCTTGCAGTCGCGCTGCAGCTGCGCGGTCCAGTCCTGGGGCGGCTCGCTGCGGCGGGTCAGCGGCAGGCGCGCATCAAAGCCTGCCTGCACGGACAGCAGCAGGGCCAGGTCGGGGATGTCGCGCGCCATGGGGCCGGCGACGCTGAACTGCTGGAAGAACACCTCTTCCGAGGGGCCATGCGGCACGCAGCCCACCGAGGTGCGCAGTCCATAGACATGGTTGAAGGCGGCCGGCGTGCGCAGCGAGCCCATCATGTCCGAGCCATCGGCCACGGGCAGCATGCGCAGCGCCACGGCCACGCCCGCCCCGCCGCTGCTGCCGCCTGCCGATCGCGAAGGATCGAAGGCATTGCGCGTGGTCCCGTAGACCGGGTTGTAGGTATGGCCGCCCAGGCCGAACTCGGGCGAATTGCTGCGTGCCACGAAGAGCGCACCGCCTGCGCGCATGCGCTCGAACACCACGCAATCGGCCTGCGACAGCTGGTTCGCGAAGATCGGCGATCCCTTGGTAGTGACCATGCCTGCGGCCGGCATGATGTCCTTGGGCGCCTGCGGAAAGCCGTGCAGCGGCCCCAGGCTCTGGCCGCGCGCCAGCAGCGTATCCAGCTCGCGGGAGCGGCCGCGCAGCCAGTCCCGGTCCAGCGGAGCCACCAGCGCATTGACCACGGGGTTGAGCCGGTCGATCTGCGCGCAGTAGGCATCCAGCACTTCCAGGCAGGACAGCTCGCGGCCGTGGATGGCCTTGGACAGCGCGACGGCCGACATCTCCACCACGGCACCACCCCCGGTTGCCAGACCCGGCTGCAGCGCAGCGGCGCTTGTGCTTGACTCCATGGATTTCCTCGTTTTTGTGACAGAACGAAGTCAGCATAAGCAGGCGCAAATATTTCGACAATCGCCATTTTCTCGGCTTATCGTTGCGTTTTCCGCAAACCATAAATGGGAGCCATATGCTTTCCAACCGCCTTCAGGACACGGCCCTGCGCTACTTTCTCGAAGTGGTGCGCAGCGGCTCGGTCAGCGATGCCGCCGCGCGGCTCAACGTCTCGCCCTCGGCCGTGAGCCGCCAGGTCGCCGGTCTGGAAGAGATGCTGGGCGTGCCGCTGTTCGAGCGCCGCCCGCGCGGCATGGCGCCCAGCCCGGCAGGCGAGCTGCTGGCCGCCCACGCGCGCCGCGGTGCGCTGGAGGCCGACCGCGTGGTCTCGGATATCGAGGCCCTGCAGGGCCTGCGCCGGGGCGTGGTGCGCGTGTGCAGCTCGGGCGGCTTTGCCATCGAATTCCTGCCGCGCGCCATGGCGCTGTTTCGTGAACAGTACCCGGGCATGCAGTTCCACCTGCGCGTGGAAGCACCTGCCGCCGTGACCCAGGCCGTGCTGGGCGGCGAGGCCGATGTCGGCCTGACCTACAGCCGTGCGGCGGCACGCGATATCGAGGTCTGGCACCGCCAGGTCTCGCCCGTGGTCGCCATCATGCGGCCCGACCACGCACTGGCCCGGCATGCCAGCATCACCCTGGCCCAGATGCATCCCCATGCCATTGCCCTGCCCGAGGACGCCAACACCGCGCGCCAGCTGTTCGACATTGCCTGCAGCCACCGGCGCCTGGTGTTCGAGCCTGCCCTGGTCAGCGGCCAGTTCGAGACCCTGGTGCACTTCGTGCTGCATGGCGGCGGCCTGTCATTGGGTGGTGAGGTCACCATGCGCGAGCGTGTGCGCCGTGGCGAACTGCATGCGGTGCCCATACGCGAACGCGGCATGAATGCACGCGCCATCGAGCTGCAGACGCTGGCAGGCCGCACGCTGTCCAAGGGAGTGCGGGCCTTCGTGGAGCATCTGCGGGAGCTGCTGCCTCCCGGGTAAGAAGACGAAGTAGAAAAAGCAGAGAAAGACGGAAGGGATGGACTGCAGGCCGGGGCCCGTGCTCAGCCCTGCCCGACTTCCAGGTGGCACTGTGCCCAGTGCCACTGCGCCCGGCGCGTGGCCTCCCGCAGCCGCTGGGCCAGCACATGGCGAGCAGGCAGGCCGGGCAGATACTCGGCCATCTGGACGCCGCCGCGGCCCAGCTCCAGCAGCTCGATCTGCTCCGAGCTGTTGCCCGAGCACAGCATGATGCCCAGCGGCGCATCCTCGCCCGGCTCATGCTCATGCCGATCCAGCCAGCGCAGGTAGTGCTCCATCCGATCCTTGTCCTCGGCCGCGAATTCGCCCACCTTCAGCTCCACCGCCACCAGCCGCCGCAGCCTGCGGTGGTAGAACAGCAGGTCAAGCTGGAAATCCTGGTCATCCATCTGCATGTGCCTTTGTCGCGCCACCAGGCTGAAGCCCATGCCCGACTTCAGGAAAAAGGCCTCCATCTCGCGGATGACGGCCGCCTGCAGGTCGCCCTCCTGCCAGGCATCGTGCAGCCCCAGGAAGTCGAGGATGTAGGGGTCTCGCATGAACAGCGCTGGCGACATGCGCTCGGTGGCTCGCTGCGTGGGCTCCTGCGCGACCAGCGTGTCCGCATCGAAGGACAGCACGGTGCGCTCGTACAGCCGGGAATCGATGCGGCTGCGCAGCGTGCGGGCGCTCCAGCGCTCAATGCTCGCCATGCTGGCGTAGTACTCGCGCTGCAGGGCGTCCTTGAGCGGAATCAGCGCGATGAAATGCGCCCAGCTCAACTGCCGCGTGGGCGAGATGACCAGGGGCTCATCAGGAAAGGTGGTGGAGAACTGCACCATGCGCCACAGGTTCTTTTCCGAGAAACTGCCGCCATAGCCCTGGACCAGATGCCCGGCCAGGGAGGGCAGGACCTTGTCGCTGCAGCCGGCCTGCCGCACCTCGGATTCGCAGTCATGGATGTGCTGGCCGATATGCCAGTACAGCAGGGTCATTTCGCTGTTGATGGTGGAAGCCACCCGAAGCCGCGCGGCCTCGATCAGGTCGCGGACATCACCCAGCAGGGTCTGCGCCGCCGCGATCGCGGGAGAAACGGATATCTTGCGAGTGGCCATGCGGTCGCCCCCTCCTGGTGGCGTGTTGTCTGTATGTGTGGTGTCGGCGGAATCGATCCGGCCCACTATTGCCATGCGGCCCCGGCACGTCAACGCCGCAACCGCATAACCAGACGATCTGGCCCTCGCAGACATCAAAAACCAGAACAGTCCTAGAAATCACACTTGCACGACAATGCTCGCCACATCGATGGACACGCGCTTCCCACAATGAAAACCACCAGCATCGAACCCTTCTTCGCCACACTCAAGGCCGCCAACCCCTCGCCCCAGACCGAGCTGGAATACACCAACGTGTTCGAGCTTCTGTCTGCCGTGCTGCTCTCGGCCCAGGCCACGGACGTGGGCGTGAACAAGGCCACGCGCAAGCTGTTTCCCGTGGCCAATACGCCCCAGGCCATCCTGGACCTGGGACTTGAAGGGCTGGAGGGATACATCAAGACCATCGGCCTGTACCGCAGCAAGGCCAAACACCTGATGCAGACCTGCCAGATCCTGGTCGAGCGCCACGGCGGCCAGGTGCCGCGCACGCGCGAGGAGCTGGAAGCCCTGCCCGGCGTGGGCCGCAAGACGGCCAACGTGGTGCTGAACGTCGCCTTTGGCCAGCCCACCATGGCCGTGGACACGCACATCTTCCGCGTGGGCAACCGCACGGGCCTGGCGCCGGGCAAGACGCCGCTGGCCGTGGAAATGCAGCTCATGAAGCGCGTGCCGCCGGCCTATGCCGTGGACTCGCACCACTGGCTCATCCTGCTGGGCCGCTACGTCTGCCAGGCCCGCAAGCCACGCTGCTGGGAGTGCGTGGTGGCGCCGTACTGCGACTACTCGCCCAAGACGCCTGCGCCGGCTGCGGGCAAGCGCTGAGCTTCAATCGGCCTTGAAGCCCGTGGCCGCCACGGCCTTGCCCCAGGTGACCGTGTCGGCGCGCATGATGCGGGCGAGTTCGTCGCCCGTGGTGCCCGTCACGCGGAAACCGGCCTCTTCCAGCCGGCTGCGGCTGTCGGGCTGCTGCAGGGCGCGCACGATGTCGGCCTGCAGCCTGGCCACGATCTCGGGCGGTGTCTTGGCGGGCGCGACCACGCCGAACCAGGAATTGAACTCCAGCGACGGATAGCCCTGCTCCCCGATGGTCGGCAGATCGGGCATGGACGGGGTGCGCGTGGCGCCCGTGCTGCCCAGGGCCGTGAGCTTGCCGGCCTTGACCTGGGGCGCGGCCAGGGCCGCCGTGGCGAAGACGGCCTGCACGTCGCCGCTGAACAGGCCGCCCAGGGCATCGTTGGTGTTCTTGTAGTGCACGGGCTCGGGCCTGAGCTGCACGGCATTGCCGAACATGAAGGCGCCGAAGTGGCCTGGCGTGCCGGCGCCGAAGGTGGCGATGAACAGCTCCTTGCGCTGGCGCGCCCAGGCCACGAAGTCGGGCACATTGCGGGCCGGCACTTTCTGCGGATTGACCAGCAGCACGAAGTCGGAGGTGACGACCTGGCTGACGGGCACAAAGTCCTTTTGCGGATCGTAGGGCAGGCGCTGGTAGGTGTTGGGGGCAATGCTGAGCTGGCCGGTCTCGCCCAGCATCAGCGTGTAGCCGTCAGGCACGGCGCGTGCCGCCTCGCTGGCGGCGATGAGGCCGCCAGCGCCCGGCTTGTTGTCCACGACCACGCCCAGGTTGCCCCATTGCTCGGACAGCTTTTGCGCAAGCAGGCGTGCCACGATGTCCGGCCCCGTTCCCGCAGGAAAGCCGACGAGCAGGCGCACGGGCTTGCTCGGAAAAGCAGGCTGGGCGCTGGCCGCGGCCCAGGGAGCCAGGCCGGTGGCCAGCACGGCGGCAAGAGTGCAGGCCACGGCGGCGCGGCGCGCCTTGGATGCAGGGTTGTTCATGTGTTGTGTCTCCTGTGTTGTAGGTATCGAAGCGGGGAAGGCCCCCTCAGAGCAGCTCGTGAAAGCGCATCTGCACGCGGTCGGGATGGCGCGCGCCGGTGCCGAAGAACAGGCGCTCGTTGATCCAGGCCAGCGCACGGCTGGCCGTCTCCATGCGGGGCGCGCAGCGGAAGTAGATGTGCGCGGGGTCCACGGGCTCGCCACGTGCCAGCTTGGCCATGTGCGCCGGGTCGCCGCTGCGCAGGGCCTGGTTGCAGACATAGATCAGGTCGCCGGCATCGGTCTCCAGCACATAGCGCGCGTCGAGTTCGGCCAGCCCGCCGTGCACGATGCGCTGGAAGTCCGCGCCTCCGGGCAGCACGCGCGCGCTCCAGCCGTCGCCCCGGGCCGTGCCGCCCAGGATGGGGATCAGCCGGCGTCCCCCGTGGACGGTGGCACCGACCTCCTGCGGCGGCCCCACCTGCACGCTCAGGTCGGCGAAGAAGCGAAAGCGCGGATCGGGCAAGGCCGCAAGCTGCGGCACGTCATCTGGCATGGTTCTGGGGCTCCGGTGAATGGGATCGGGACCTAGCATAAGCACCATTGCCCGGGCAGGCCGTCATCCCGGAAGATGACAGCGCCCTGCCCGCCCCTGCCATCCCTTGAGACACTGGACCTGCCCCTCCCCCGCCCTTGACGCCAGCGCCTTGCCCGGCCAGGCGTCCAGCCATGCGCTGGGCCAGATGGTGTCCAGCCTGGGTGGGCCGGGCTTCGCCCTGCAGGTGCTGCAGGCCATGAACGCACTGCTGCCTGTCGCCTCCTGGTCGGTCTACCGCACGGGGCAGCGCAGCCGGCCGCAGCTGTTCCTGTCGGCCAGCAGCGAGGCGCGCGACACCACACGCGAGTGCTGGCGCGCCTATCTCTCAGGCCCCCATCTGCGCGACAGCACGTGGAAGCACGGCGGCACAGCGCCGGCACGCAGCACGGCGCTGTGCCACATCACGGCCCAGGAGGTGGAAGGCGAGCACCGCGCCCTGGTCTACGACGCGCACGGCATGGCCGAGCGCGTATCCATCGTCGAGCACCAGGACGACGGCGGTGTGTTTGCCGTCAACTTCTACCGCCACCAGCACCAGAGGGCACTGGGCGATGCGCAGATCGGCTGCTTCGAGAGCATGGCGCCCGTGCTGCTGGCCCTGGCGCACAAGCACATCGCGCTGACGCAGGCGCAGCCTGCCGTGGCTGCGGCATCGGCGTCCCCAGCCCCCCAGCCCAGACAGCGCCAGACATTGCCCGCCCTGCGCATGCGCCTGCTGCAGGCACAGCCCGGCCTTACGCCGCGCGAACTCGATGTCTGCGCCCGGCTGCTGCAGGGCATGACGCACGAGGGCATTGCCTGCGACCTGTGCCTGAGCCTGCCCACCGTCAAGACCTACCGTAACCGCGCATTTGCACGGCTGGGCATCCACTTTCGCAGCGAGCTGTTCGCGCTGGCCATGGAGCCGCAGGGCTGAAGGGGCCGGGGCTCAGTCCAGCGAGGCGCCGGAGTCCTTCACAATGCGCGCCCACTTGGCGATGTCCTCGCGCAGCAGGGCCGCCATCCGGTCCGGTGACACGGGCTTGTCGGCCGGGCCGGCCAGCTCCACGCCGGAGGCTTCGAGCTTGCCGCGCAGATCGCCGGCCGCCAGCGCGCGGGCCATGCCGTCCTGCAACTGCGCCAGCACCGGCGCGGGCACGCCTTCAGGAGCAAACAGCCCCACCCACAGCGTGCCGTTGTAGCCGGGCACGGTCTCGCCAATGGTGGGCACATCGGGCAGCAGCGGCGATCGCGCCGCGCCGCTCACGGCCAGCGCGCGCAGCCGGCCGGCCTGGATATGGGGCAGCGTTGACGGCAGGCTGCCGAACAGCAGCGGCACCTGCCCGCCCAGCACATCGTTGAGCGCGGGCGCCACGCCCTTGTAGGGCACGTGCTGCAGCTGGATGCCCGCCATGCTGTTGAGCATCTCGCCCAGCAGATGGTTGAGCGTGCCGTTGCCGGCCGAGGCATAGCGGAACTCGTCGGGCCGGCCCCGGGACATGGCGATCAGCTCGGGCACGGATTTGGCCGCAAAGCCGGGATGGGCCAGCAGCACATTGGGCACGGAGCCGATCAGGCCGATGGGCCGGAAGTCCTTCACCGGATCGAAACCCGGCTTGCGGTACAGCGCGGGGTTGATGGCCTGGCTGCTGCTGATGGTCATCAGCAGGGTATGCCCGTCGCGCGGCGCCTTGGCCACGGCCTGGGTGCCGATGTTGCCGCCCGCACCGGGCCGGTTCTCGACCACCACGCTGGCGCCCAGCATCTCGGCCAGCTTCTGGCTGACCAGCCGGCCCACGATGTCATTGGTGCCGCCGGGCGCCTGCGGGACGATCATCACGATGGGCCGCGCGGGCCAGGCCTGGGCATGGCCCAGCAGTGGCAAGGCGAGTGCGGCGGCCACCAGGCTTCGGCGGTGCAAAAGGCTCGACGGCAGGGGAAAGGAAGAATCCGGCATGGTCATGTCTCCATTTGTTCTTGTCGCAAGCCCGCATGGTTGCCCGTGCCGGGCCAGCGCACAATCGCGCATTTCCTGACCCGGCCTTCGGAATTGACAAAGCCTTGACCCCGCCCATGCCCTCTTCGCCCTTCATGCCCCTCATGCACTTCGACCTGACGGACCTGCGCCTGTTCGTGCATGCCGCCGAACTGGGCAGCCTCACGCGCGCCTCGCAAAGGCAGCACCTGTCCCTGGCCGCAGCCAGCCTGCGCATCAAGGCGCTGGAGGAGCAGGCGGGCATGCCCCTGCTGTACCGCGAGGCGCGAGGCGTGCGGCCCACGCCGGCCGGCGAAGCCTTCCTGCACCACGCGCGCGGCATGCTGCTGCAGTCCGAGCAGTTGCGCCACGACCTGCAGGAGTACGGCGCCGGCCTGCGCGGCCATGTGCGGGTGTTTGCCAACACCACGGCCGTGACCGACTTTCTTCCCGAGATCCTGCCCGCCTTTCTTGCCGACCACCCGCGCGTGAACGTGGACCTGCAGGAGCGGCCCAACGCCGAGATCGCGCGCGGCGTGCTCGACGGCCGGGCCGACCTGGGCATCGTGGCCGGCCAGGTGGATACGCTGGGCCTGCAGACCATCCACTTCAGCACCGACCGGCTGGTGCTGGCCACGCCGCGCGGCCACGGCTTTGCGCGGCGCAAGCGCATTGCGTTTGCCGAGACGCTGGACGAGGACGCCATCGGCATGCAGCAGGGCAGCACGCTGCAGACCTTTCTGGCGGGTGTGACCGAGCGCCTGGGCAAGCCCATGAAGCTGCGCATTCAGCTGTCCAGCTTCGACGCCATGTGCCGCATGATCGGCGCGGGCGTGGGAATCGGCATCGTTCCCGAGAGCGCCGCACGGCGCAACAGCGACAGCATGCGGCTGGCACTGATCGAGCTGACCGATGCCTGGAGCGTGCGCGAGCGCCGCATCCTCGTGCGCGACCAGGGCCGGCTGCCGCGCCATGCGCAGGCCCTGATCGAGGTGCTGCAGGCCTACTACGCCGCGCCTGCCGTCTCCTGAGCCTGCGGCGCACCCTGCTCCATCAGGCTGGACAGCGAACGCAGCTGCCCGCCCTGCGCATCGAAGTTGCCGGGCTCCAGCCAGCGCTGGTAGGCCGCGCGCAGCGCCGGCCATTCGCTGTCGATGATGGAGAACCAGGCCGTGTCGCGGCTGCGGCCCTTGTAGACCACGGCCTGGCGGAACACCCCCTCGAACCGGAAGCCCAGGCGCGCCGCTGCGGCACGCGACGGCGCATTCAGGCTGTCGCACTTCCACTCGTAGCGGCGGTAGCCCAGCTCGTCGAAGGCGCGCTGCATCAGCAGGAACTGCGCCTCGGTGGCCGCACGCGTGCGCTTGAGCTGGCGCGAGTAGCAGACAAAGCCCACTTCCATCACGCCGCTGGCCGTGTCCACGCGCATCAGCGCCAGCGAGCCGATGGCACGGCCCGTGGCCAGGTCGATGACGGCGTGGTGCAGCGGGTCTTCGCTGGCCTGGGCGGCCTCGGCAAAGCGCAGATAGGCCTGGGCGTCGGCGAAGGGGCCCACCGACATGTATGTCCAGTCGCTGGCGTCCGGCGCCTGGCTGAAGGCATCGAACAGATCGGCTGCATGGCGCGCGGCGGACAGCGGCTCCAGCCGGCAGTAGCGGCCTTGCATGGGCGTGCGGGGCGGGCGCTGGCGCGGGGTCCATCCGGGCAGGTCGTGGCCTACGGGTTGGGAGTGGGCATTGAGTGCGGGGGGCATGGGAGATTCCTGGTCAGGTCATTTGGCAGGGCCACGATAGCGCCAGCGTGGCATCATTGAAAGCACCATATCCCCCTTATTTCATGGTGCCACGCCGTCCATTGCATGCACGCTTCCGACCTGCTGACCAGTCCCTTGCAATCCGGCCCTGGAGCGGCTCCCCGCCAGCACCAGCTGATCCAGCGCCTGAAGCAGGCCATCCTGGCGGGCCGGCTGCCGGCCGGCGACCGCCTGCCGGCCTCGCGCACCCTGTCGGAGGATCTGGGAGTCTCGCGCAACACCGTGCTCATCGCCTACGAGCAACTGGCGGCCGAAGGCTATGTGGTCGCCGACCGGCAGGGCACGCGCGTGGCGGCTGTATCCACCCATTCCACGGCAGCCGCCGAGGCCGCCGCCGCGCCCCCTTGCGCACCCCGCACGGCCCGGCGCCTGGACCGCATCGTGCCCACGCGTCATGCCATTGACCGCAGCCTGCCCCTGACGCCGGGCACGCCCGCCCTGGACAGGTTCCCCCTGCCCGCCTGGCGCCGATCGCAGGACCGCGCATTGCGCCTTCCCGCCAGCGCCACGCTGGACTATGGCGATTCTGCAGGCGAGCCCGCACTGCGCCAGGCCATTGCGCAGCACCTGCGCATCTCGCGCGGCGTGCGCTGCGATGCCTCGCGCATCATCGTCACCGAAGGCGCCCAGGGTGCGCTGGACCTGTGCGTGCAACTGCTCACCAACCCGGGAGACCATGCCTGGCTGGAAGAGCCCGGCTACCGGGGCGCCAAGTCGGCCTTTGCGGGGGGAGACCTGTGCGTCAGCACACTGCGCGTGGATGCGGACGGCGCAGCCATTGCCCCCGGCCTGTGGGACAGCCATCCTCCACGGCTGATCCAGATCACGCCGTCGCACCAATATCCCACGGGCGCCGTGCTGTCGGTGGCGCGCCGGCTGGACCTGCTGGAGCGCGCGCGCCGCGCGGGGGCCTGGATCATCGAGGACGACTACGACAGCGAATTCCGCCACCAGGGCACGCCCATCGCCGCCATGCAGGGCCAGGTGCCGGACGCGCCCGTGCTCTATGTGGGCACCTTCAGCAAGACCATGTTCCCGGCACTGCGCCTGGGCTTTGTGGTGCTGCCGCAGGCCCTGGCCACCAGCGCGGCATCCGCCGTGCAGGAGATGCTGCGCGGCGGCCATCGACTGGAGCAGCTGGCCATGGCGGACTTCATGGAAAGCGGCCAGTTCTCGCGCCACCTGGGCCGCATGCGGCGCCTGTACCGCGAGCGCCAGGCGGCCCTGCGCGAGGCGCTTGCCACGCAACTGGGCGTGGAGCATGAGGTGCTGGGCGGCCACGGCGGCCTGCATCTGACCGTGCGGCTGCCGCCGGACCTGTCCGACAGTGCCATCGTGGAGCAGGCGCGGCGCGCCGGCATGAACCCGGGCGCCCTCTCGTCCTTCGCCCTGGCACCGCTGCCCCAGGACAACGGCCTGGTGATCGGCTATGGCAACACCGATGCCGCGCGCTTCGGCGCGCTGGTCAGGCGGCTGGGCAAGCTGGCGGCAGCTGCGTTATCGCGCTAGCCGCGGCGCGGCTCCAGCGGCTATGCCTGTTCCGAGCGCGTGCTCACCCCGGCCTGCGCAAAGCTGGCCATCTCGCCCAGCATGGCGCAGGCCGACACCAGCAGCGGCCAGGCCAGGGCCGCGCCCGAGCCTTCGCCCAGGCGCAGTTGCCAGTCCAGCAGCGGCTCGGCACCCAGGTGGGCCAGCATGCGCACATGGCCGGGCTCGCCCGAGCGGTGCGAGAAAACGCAGCGCTCCAGCACGGCCGGCTGCAGGCGGCTGGCCACCAGCACGGCGGCCGTGGTGATGAAGCCATCGACCACGATGACGCGCCGCTCGGCGGCGGCCTGCAGCACGGCGCCCACCATGGCGGCGACCTCGAAGCCGCCCATGGCCGCCAGCGCGTCCAGCGGTTGCGTGGCCTGGGCGTGCAGCTGCAGCACCTCCTGCAGCACCCCGATCTTGCGGGCCAGCCCGGCTGCATCCAGGCCGGTGCCCGCACCCGTGACCTCGGCCAGCGGTTCGCCGCACAGCCGCGCCAGCAGCAAGGATGCGCTGGAGGTATTGCCAATGCCCATCTCGCCCAGCAGCAGCGCATTGCCCGGCAGCTGGCGCACCAGGGCCGCGCCGTTGCGCAGGGCCATGGCACATTCGGTGGCCGTCATGGCCGGGCCCTGGCTGCAGTCGCGCGTGCCGTAGCCCAGCTTGCGGCGCCACAGGCGCGGCTGGCCGGGCTGGGGAAGCTTGTCGTCGGGGTCCTGCTCGCGCGCGGGAAAGTCGCGCGCCACGCCGCAGTCCACCACGTTCAGCGCCAGCCCATGCTGGCGTGCCAGCACGCTGACGGCGGCGCCGCCGGCCATGAAGTTCTCGACCATCTGCCAGGTCACATCCACCGGATAGGCCGACACGCCGCGCGCAGCCAGCCCATGGTCGGCCGCAAACACCAGCATCTGCGGCTGCTGCAGCACCGGCCTGTCCTGACCCAGGATGCAGGCAATGCGCAGCGCCAGCTGCTCCAGCCGCCCCAGCGCGCCCAAAGGCTTGGTCTTGTGGTCTATGGCGTGCTGCACGCGCTGGGTGAAGGCGGCATCGGCCAGCGAGGCGATGGCGGGCACGGCGGCCGCAGAGTCGGTAGTGGGGGTTCGCATGGAAAAAGGGCTCGGCCCGGTAAGGCAGATGGCAAAAGCGCAAGTATCGCGCGCCGCGCAGGCCCGCAAGAATCCTGCAGACGCGGCTTGCAACAGCAGCAAACCTGCATTGCGCCCATGCAAGCAGCAACGGACCATTACCAGGCTGCACTGGAAAACCACAGTCCTGGCAAATAGTCAATTTCAATTTACCAAGTTTCAGTGATTTTGCAAAAATCCACAATTTCGCAGAATCGGTACCAATCCAGCCACCTTACCCATTACCTTGCCCTGGACCTGCGCAACATCAGGCCAGGTCACCTCGCACACCCGGACAGCCCTGGCAGCGCCGCCAAGTACCGCGCCCCTGCCGGAGGCCTAGCCGACAGGAGCCATCCGTCAAATGCCTTCCCCTCTTTTTGTCCGTCGGCTACTGCCCCCCACTTCGGCCGGTCCGGTGGCCCTTGCCACCACCGCCGTCCTCGCCCTGCTTACCGGTCCTGCCGGGGCGGCGGACATCAGCCTCACGCCCCCCGCGGGTGGCGGCGTGATCATCTACTCCACACCCAACACCCCGGCGCTGCGCGTACAGCCCACGGGAGAGGTGCAACTGCCCGGGCTGCCAGGCACACCCGCCACATCCACCAGCCACGT
This sequence comes from Delftia sp. PX-1, assembly GCF_055797465.1. Classification (NCBI taxonomy): domain Bacteria; kingdom Pseudomonadati; phylum Pseudomonadota; class Betaproteobacteria; order Burkholderiales; family Comamonadaceae; genus Delftia; species Delftia sp. PX-1. The sequence continues at coordinate 2,797,533 of NZ_CP184763.1, read as the reverse complement.
ATGCCATGACGCCAGCGGCAGTCTGGGCCGTTGCGATCCCGCCTCCACGCAGGGCGCGCAAGGACCCAGAGGCGACGCAGGCCCTACCGGCGCTACAGGACCGGCAGGTGCTACCGGCGCCACAGGCCCCGCCGGTGCCACAGGCTCTGCGGGGCCCACCGGCGCCACAGGGCTTGCCGGAGTAACGGGGCCGGCAGGCGCTGCCGGAGCCACGGGCTCCGTCGGTGCCACCGGACCTGCCGGCGCTACGGGAGCCACGGGCGCTACCGGCCCTGCCGGTGCCACCGGACCTGCCGGCACTACAGGCGCGGCAGGCGCGCCAGGTAGCCCGGGAGCGGTCGGCCCGGCGGGCACCGATGGCCGGGAATCCCTGATGGTGACCCAGGTAGAAGCTGCTGGCGCCACCTGCGCCACGGGCGGTCAGCGCATCAGCCAGGGCCTGGATACCAACCGCAACGGCGTACTGGATGCAGCAGAGATCACCAGCACCAGCTATGTATGCAACGGCCTCCAAGGCTCGGTGGGCCCGCAGGGTCCCATGGGACCGACGGGCATGGGTGGTGTCACAGGTCTGGCCGAAGTGCGCCACGGCTGCGTTGCACCCGATCCGGGCGACGCCACCAAGGCCGTTATCCGCAGTGGTGCAGGCTATGCAGCAGCACGCAATGGCGCGAGCGGCCCCTTCACGATCGCCTTCAACCCCGCCGTAGCCCCGGGCAGCTACACCCTGCTGCTGGACAGTCGCACCAACAAGGGCCGGGCCGTGGCCATCGCGGCAACGGGGGACCCGTTCGCCGGCATCGTTCTGACCCCCGGCTGGGTGGACCCTGAACAGGAGACGCTGGACCGCATCTGCTTCATGCTCGCCCGTTGATACAGCCTTTGTGCACAGACCCACAGGATTTCGCCATGCCCCTGCCTTCCACTCCCTTCCTGCGCAAAACCGCCCTCGCGCTGGCCTTCGCCTTTTCCACCCCCCTCATTCCGACGGCCCATGCCGCGGCTGAAGCCTACATAGGAGAGCTCTTTCTGTTCAGCGGCAACTTCTGCCCCAGCAACACGGCTCCAGCGGCGGGTCAGACCCTTCCCATCAACCAGAACGCCGCCTTGTTTTCGATACTTGGCACGACGTATGGCGGCAATGGCGTCAACACCTTCCAGCTTCCCGACCTGCGCGGACGCGTTCCCATCGGCACAGGCGGCGCGCCCGGACTTTCCTCCTTCGTCTTGGGAGAGGCCGGCGGCAGAGAACAGCTGACACTCACACCGTCCCAGTTGCCCGCGCACACGCATACCGTCTCGAACATGCCCGCCAGCACCCAAGGGGCAACCCATTCCACGCCGGGCCCAAACAGGATGCTGGCTCAAGCCCAGAACGCAGGCATCTACCGGGAGGGCGGTACAGCCGATACCTCGCTGAGCAGTACCACGTCGGTCGGAGTCACAGGGAACAACCAACCTGTTCCCATACGCGATCCATTCCTGAGCATGCAATGGTGCATTGTCCTGAACGGGATCTTTCCTCCCCGGGACTGAAGGCTTGGCCGAAAGACAGCGCCCAGGCGTCACCACACTCCCCGGCGCTGAAGCCCTGGCCGTTCTGAGACAATCACTGCCACACGTGTCTCCCCAGCCCCCACCTCCATGACGGTTTCCTTCTCTGCCATCCAGCCCGGTCTCAAGCTTGCGGACCAGGTTGCCCGGCAGCTGGAGGCGCGCATCCGCGCCGGCAACCTGCAGCCGGGGCAGAAGCTGCCGACCGAGGCCGAGCTCGTGCAGCAGCTCGAGGTCAGCCGCACCGTCGTGCGCGAGGCGGTGTCCCAGCTCAAGTCGCGCAACCTGGTGGAATCGCGCCAGGGCAGCGGCGTGTTCGTGAAGGCGGCAGGCATAGAGCCACTGGACTTCGAAGGCCTGCCGGCGGCTGGCAGGAATGCGCTGATCCAGATCACCGAGGTGCGCCGCGCACTGGAGACCGAGGTGGCCGAACTCGCGGCGCGGCGGCGCAGCGAAGAGGATATGCAGCGCATCCACGATGCGGAGAGCACCCTGGCCGAGGCCGTGCGGCTGGGCCGTGACGGCGTGGAGGAAGACATGGCGTTTCACCGCGCCATCGCCCAGGCTTCGGGCAATCCCTTCCTGATCAGCACGCTGGACTACCTGTCGCAGTTCCTGCGCGGCGCCATGCGCATCACGCGCGCCAACGAGGCGCGGCGCGAGGACTTCGGCAAGGCCGTGGAACGCGAGCACCACAGCATCGTGCTGGCCATCGAGGCCGGCGACCCCAAGGCCGCGCGCAAGGCCGCCGCCACGCACATGGGCAACGCCATAGACCGCATCCACCGCGCCGACGCCAGCTTCTGGGAGCAGGACGGCGAACGCCTGGCCCGCGACATCCTGGCCGCCAAGCCCTGAACCTCCGAAACCACCCCTTGGCGCATGGCCAAGGGTTTTCACCTTGTTTGGGTTTTTGCGCAAAATTTGTATGATGACCTGATGACAATATCAGTCACATCTCTTTTTGCACCAGGCACACCCGGCCTTTGCCTGGGCGTTCACCCATGAGCGACGAATCCCGCATCCGCGAGCAGATCTGCGCGACCGGCGCCAGCCTCTACCAGCGCGGCTACACCGTCGGCGCTGCCGGCAACATCAGCGCGCGCCTGCATGACGGCTGGCTGATCACCCCCACCGACGCCTGCCTGGGCCGGCTCGACCCGGCAGAGCTGTCCAAGGTCGATGCCGGCGGGCATTGGGTCAGCGGCGCCAAGCCTTCCAAGACCCTGGTCCTGCATCGGGGCATCTACGGCAATGACGGCGACGCGCGCGCCGTCATCCACACGCATTCCACGCATCTGGTGGCGCTGACGCTGTCCGGCGTCTGGCGCGAGGACGAGGTACTGCCGCCCATCACCCCCTACCAGGTCATGAAGGTGGGCCGCATCCCGCTGATCCGCTACCGCCGGCCCGGCGATCCGCAGGCCGCCGCCGAGGTGGCCGCGCTGGCCGGCCAGGTGCGCGGCGCCCTGTTCGAGCGCCTGGGCCCCGTGGTCTGGGAACGCTCGGTGGAGCAGGCCAGCCATGTGCTGGAAGAGCTGGAGGAAACCGCAAGGCTCTGGCTCATGACCCATCCCCGGCCGCAGCCCCTGGACGCGGCCGCCATCGACGAGCTGCGCACCACCTTCGGGGCGCGCTACTGATTTGCACAGCGGCGCCCACGGCAGCATTCCACCACCCAGCCCATCCACAGCCGCGCAGCCGCCAGGCGGCGCACCAAGCGGCGAATCAAGCGTCGAACCCAAGGGAGACTTGAAATGACGACAACGGATATCGCATCCGGCCAGGCCGGGGCCCACCCTGCCCAGGCCGACTCTGCAGAGACGGCGCGCGCCTACGCCAAGGTGTTCTGGCGCCTCGTGCCGTTCCTGATGCTGTGCTATGTGATCGCCTACCTGGACCGCGTGAACGTGGGCTTTGCCAAGCTGCAGATGTCCCAGGACCTGGGCTTCAGCGAGACCGTGTTCGGCCTGGGCGCAGGCGTGTTCTTCATCGGCTACTTCCTCTTCGAGGTGCCCAGCAACCTGCTCATGCACCGCCTGGGCGCGCGCGTCTGGATCGCCCGCATCATGATCACCTGGGGCATTCTGTCGGCCATGTTCATGTATGTGGAAACGCCCACGGGCTTCTACATCCTGCGCTTTCTGCTGGGCCTGGCCGAGGCGGGCTTCTACCCCGGCGTGATCCTGTACCTGACCTACTGGTACCCGGCCCACCGGCGCGCCAAGATCGTGGCGCTGTTCATGTCGGCCATCCCCGTGGCCGGCATCTTCGGCAACCCGCTGTCGGGCTGGATCATGCAGGCCTTCCACGGCGACCATGGCCTGCACGGCTGGCAGTGGATGTTCCTGATCGAGGCCATCCCCGCCCTGGTGATCGGCGTGGTGACCATCTTCTATCTGGACAACGGCATCTCCAGCGCCAAGTGGCTGACGGCCTCCGAAAAGCAGCTGCTGGCGCGCGAGATCGAGCTGGACCAGCGGCACTCAGGTGCCCAGAAGCATTCGCTCAAGGCCGTTTTCGCCGACCGCCGCGTCTGGTGGATGTGCCTGATCTACTTCGCCTTCGTCGCCGGCCAGTACGGGCTGACCTTCTGGATGCCCACGCTGATCAAGTCCACGGGCGTCACGGGCGCGCTGAACATCGGCCTGCTCAGTGCCATCCCCTTCCTGTGCGCCATCGTGGTGATGAACCTCATGGGCCACAGCGCCGACAGGCGCCGCGAGCGCCGCTGGCACCTGATCGTGCCCGCGCTGATGGGCGCCGTGGGCTTTGCGATGACGGCCTTCTTCGCCGACAACACCGTTCTTTCCCTGATCTTCCTGTCGCTGGCCGCAGCCGGCGTGCTGACCTGCGCGCCGCTGTTCTGGTCGCTGCCCACGGCCTTCCTGTCGGGCACGGCAGCGGCGGCGGGCATTGCCATCGTCAACTCGGTCGGCAACCTCGCGGGCTTCGCCAGCCCTTACATGATCGGCTACCTCAAGGACCTGACCCAGTCCACGCAGGCCGGCATGTTCGTGCTGGCGGGGGTGCTCGTGGTGGGCGCCCTCGCGGTCTGGCTCACCCCCGCAAAGATGGTCAACCGCTGACCGGCCCTTCTTCCCATCCTTCAAGCTCCAAGCCCCAAGACACATGAAAGTACTGATCACCGGCGGCGCCGGATTCCTGGGCCAGCGCCTGGCCCGCAAGCTGCTCGAACAGGGTGCGCTGACGCTGGCCGGCATTCGCTGGCCCATCCACCAGATCGACCTGCTCGACGTGGTGGCCACCCACGCCATTGACGACACGCGCGTGCGCTCCCTGGTGGGCGACATTGCCGACCCGCAGGTGCTGCGCGGCGCCATAGACCAGGACACGGCCGTGATCTTCCATCTGGCCGCCGTGGTCAGCGGCCAGGCCGAGGCCGACTTCGACCTGGGCATGCGCATCAACCTCGATGCCTCGCGCGCCCTGCTGGAGACCTGCCGCGCCGTGGGCCACATGCCGCGCGTGGTCTTCACCAGCTCGGTGGCCGTCTACGGGGGCGACCTGCCCGACACCGTGCTGGACGGCACGGCCCTGAACCCGCAGTCCTCCTACGGCACGCAAAAAGCCATTGCCGAGCTGCTGCTGGCCGACTACACGCGGCGCGGCTTTGTCGATGGCCGCGTGCTGCGCCTGCCCACGATCAGCGTGCGCCCGGGGCGGCCCAATGCGGCCGCCTCGTCGTTTGCCAGCGGCATCATCCGCGAGCCCCTCAACGGCGAGGCGGCCAACTGCCCCGTGGGTGCCACCACGCGCCTGTGGCTGCTGTCGCCGCGCCGCGCCGTCGAGGCCCTGGTCGCAGGCTGCGAGCTCGATGCCAGCGCCGTCGCCGACCGCCGCCCCATCAACCTGCCTGGCGTGTCCGTCAGCGCGGGCAACATGGTGCGCGCGCTGCGTGAAGTGGCTGGCGACGAAGTAGCCAACCGCGTGAGCTGGCAGCCCGACGACAAGGTCGAGCGCATCGTCGGCAGCTGGCCCGGCCGCTGGGATACCACGCGCGCCGACCGGCTGGGCCTGCGCGGCGACGAGAACTTTGCGGCCATCGTGCGCGCCTACATCGCCGATGACCTGACACCCCGACGCCAGCCATGAACCACACCACCGCCACACCCCGCGCCGTCGGCGTGATCGGCCTGGGCGCCATGGGCGCCGGCATGGCGCAAAGCCTGCGCCGCGCCGGCCACCACGTGCATGTCCACGACATCCGCCCCGAGGCCGCAGCCGCCTTCGCTGCCGAAGGTGGCACGGCCTGCGCCACGCTGGCCGACATGGCCGCCGCTTGCCGCATCATCGTCAGCGTGGTCGTCAACGCCCGGCAGACCGAGGCCGTGCTGTTCGGCGAAGGCGGCATCGCCCCCGCGCTGCAGCCCGGCTCCGTCTTCGTCATGTGCTCCACCGTGGACCCCAACTGGTCCGTAGCGCTGGAGGCCAGGCTGCAGGCGCAGGGCGTGCACTACATCGACGCGCCCGTCTCCGGCGGCGCGGCCAAGGCCGCGTCGGGCCAGATGACCATGATGACGGCAGGCCGCCCCGAGGCCTATGCCGCCTGCGAAGGCGTGCTCGATGCCATGGCCGCCAAGGTCTACCGCCTGGGCCACAGCGCGGGCGCGGGCAGCAAGGTGAAGATCATCAACCAGCTGCTGGCCGGCGTGCACATTGCCGCAGCGGCCGAGGCCATGGCCCTGGGCCTGCGCGAAGGCGTCGATGCCGCCGCGCTCTACGAGGTCATCACCCACAGCGCCGGCAACAGCTGGATGTTCGAGAACCGCATGGCCCACGTGCTGGACGGCGACTACACCCCGCTGTCGGCCGTGGACATCTTCGTCAAGGACCTGGGCCTGGTGCTGGACACCGCGCGCCACAGCAAATTCCCGCTGCCCCTGGCCTCCACGGCCCACCAGATGTTCATGCAGGCATCCACCGCCGGCCATGGCCGCGAGGACGACAGCGCCGTCATCAAGATATTCCCGGGCATCACCCTGCCCCAGGCTCCATCGGAATCCCCATGACCCTTCTTCTGGGCTGCATAGCCGACGACTTCACGGGCGCCACCGATCTGGCGAACAACCTGGTGCGCGCAGGCATGCGCGTGGTGCAAAGCATTGGCGTACCCGCCGGCCCGGTGGACGAGGGCGTGGACGCCGTCGTGGTCGCGCTCAAGTCGCGCACCATCGCGCCGGCCGACGCCGTCGCCCAGTCGCTGCAGGCACTGCAGTGGCTGCGAGGCCAGGGCCCCGATGGCCGGGCTCCGCAGATCTACTTCAAATACTGCTCCACCTTCGACAGCACGCCGCAGGGCAATATCGGCCCCGTGGCCGATGCGCTGATGGACGCGCTGGGTTGCGAATTCACCATTGCCACGCCGGCCTTCCCCGACAACCAGCGCACCGTCTTCAAGGGCCACCTGTTCGTGGGCGATGTGCTGCTCAGCGACAGCGGCATGCGCAACCATCCTCTCACGCCCATGACCGATGCCAACCTGGTGCGCGTGCTGCAGGCGCAGACGCGGCGCAAGGTGGGCCTGATCGACCATGTGGCCGTCGCGCAGGGCGAGGCCGCCATCCGCGCGCGTATCGCCGCACTCCAGGCCGAGGGCGTGGGCATGGCCATCGTCGATGCCGTCTCCAACGACGACCTGCTGCGCCTGGGCCCGGCGCTGGCCGGCATGCCGCTTGTCACGGCCGGCTCGGGCGTGGCCATCGGCCTGCCCGCGAACTTCGGCATACAGCCCTCGGCCCAGGCCGCTGCCCTGCCAACCGCCACCGGCCTGCAGGCGGTCGTCTCGGGCAGTTGCTCGGTGGCCACCAATGCGCAGGTGGCGCACTTCATCGCCTCGGGCCGCCCTGCCCTGGCGCTGGAGCCGCTGCGCATCGCCGCCGGCGAGGACGAAGCCGGCAAGGCCCTGGCCTGGGCCCGCCAGCACATCGCCAGCGGCCCGGTGCTGATCTACTCCACGGCCGAATCCGCGGCCGTCAAGGCCGTGCAGGGCCGCCTGGGCGTGGAGCAGGCCGGCGCACTGGTCGAACAGACCATCGCCGCCATCGCCCGGGGGCTGGTCGAGATGGGCGTGCGCCAGCTCGTCGTGGCCGGTGGCGAAACCTCGGGCGCCTGCGTGCAGGCGCTGGGCATCGAGCAAATGCGCATAGGGCCGCAGATCGACCCTGGCGTGCCCTGGTGCCATGCCGCCTCGCCCCTGGCGCCGCAGGGGCTGCACCTCACGCTCAAGTCCGGCAACTTCGGCACCACGGACTTCTTCACCAAGGCCTTCGGCGCGTTGCAGCGCGCCTGATGCCACACTCAGCATCCGTTTTCAGGAAAGCCTTCATGCCCCGCTTCGCCGCCAACCTGTCCATGCTCTACAACGACCTGGATTTTCTTGACCGCTTCGAGGCCGCCGCGCGCGACGGCTTCCAGGCCGTCGAATACCTGTTCCCCTACGACTTCGCGCCCGAGCAACTGGCCCGCCGCCTGCAGGACCACGGCCTGCGGCAGGTACTGTTCAACGCCCCGCCCGGCGACTGGAACGCGGGCGAGCGCGGTCTTGCCTGCATCCCCGGGCGCGAGACGGAATTCGCCCAGGGCATGGAACGCGCCATCGCCTATGCCCGGGCCCTGGGCTGCCCGCGCATCCACGTCATGGCCGGGCTCAAGCCCGCAGGCGCCAGCGATGACATCCTGCGCGCCACCTACATCGCCAACGTGCGCCACGCCGCACGGCTGGCCGCGCCCCACGGCATCGCCATCCTGCTGGAGCCCATCAATGGCCGCGACATGCCCGGCTTCTTCCTGAGCCGCCAGGACCAGGCCCACGCCCTGCTGACCGACATTGCCGAACCCAATGTCCAGGTCCAGATGGACCTCTACCACTGCCAGATCGTCGAGGGAGACCTCGCCATGAAGATCCGCCAGTACCTGCCCACGGGCCGCGTGGGCCACCTGCAGATCGCAGGCGTGCCCGAACGCCACGAACCCGACGTGGGAGAGGTCAACTACCCCTACCTGTTCCACCTGCTGGACCAGCTGGGCTACGACGGCTGGATAGGCTGCGAATACCGCCCCGCGCGCGGCGCGGCCGCGCACGCTACCAGCGAGGGGCTGGGGTGGATGAAGGAGTGGCTGTAGATCCGGGCAGATACCCCCGCAGCGCACGCACCAGCGGCGAATCATCGGCACGCCGCCAGACGGCGACCGTCTCCACGGCCGTCCTTTCCCCCAGCAAGGGCCGGTAGACCACGCCTTCACGGTGCAGGGCCTGCACACAGGCGGGCACCAGCGCCACGCCCAAACCGCCAGAGACCAGGCTGACGATGGTGTGCATCTGCCGCGCCGCGAACAGCCGGGGGCTGAAGCCGTGGCGCATGCAGGTGGAGACGATGGCATCGAACATCAACGGCCCCTGGTGGCGCTCGAAGCCCAGGAAACGCTCCTGGGCCAGTTTCTCCAGCGCGATGCGCCGGTTGCGGGCCAGCGGGTGGGACTCGGGCAAGGCCACCACCAGCGGCTCGCTGCGCACCAGCACAGAGTCCAGTGACGCGGGCAGGTCCGGCGTGCGAAATACCAGGCCGATATCCAGCCGCCCGCTCTCGATGTCATGTGCAATCTGGTCGGTCGTGCCCTCCTGCAGCGATAGCCGGACCTGCGGATAGTCCTCGCCAAAGCGCCTCAGCGTTTCCGGCAGGAAGGAGTAGGCCGGCAGGCTGATGAACCCGATGGACATGGAGCCCATGAGCCCCTGCGAGGTCTCGCGTGCGCGGCGCCGCATGGTGTCGGCAGCGGCCAGCACGGCACGGGCGTCGCGCAACGCATCCTCCCCGGCTTTCGTAAGCACGATGCGCCGCGACGTGCGCTCCAGCAGCGTCACGCCCAGCTCCTCCTCCAGCTCCTTGATGGCCAGGCTCACGGGGGGCTGGGTCAGGTGCAGGCGCTCGGCCGCACGACCGAAGTGCATCTCCTCGACCACGGCCACGAAGCACCGCAGATGTCGCATGTCCATTCATAGCCTCCGCAAATCGATACATATGAATTGCAAATTTCCTTGCATTGAACCAGATCCCTAGACTGCGCTGCAGGCCTGTACGCACCATCCCGCGCCCAGGACAACACAAGCTGAATACAAAGCAGCAGCAGGAGACAAACATGCCAGAGCGCCTCGCGGGCCTGCCCAGGCCACGCACCCTCATACATCCCGGCCCCTGCAGCGCCGTGCGACTGGATCACCGGCAAGCGCCCGCTGCGCGCCACATGCGGCTGGCCCTGGCGCCCGGGCTGACGCTGTTCGACGCCATCGTCGGCGCACTGTCATCGGCCAGCGTCGAGAGTGCCTCGCTGACCTTGCTGGAAGGCGATCTCGAAGACCTGGATTTCTGCGTGGCGCCACCCGATCGCAGCGGCCATGTCGTGGCCACCTACGGCCCGCCCGCGACACTGCAGTCCGCCAGGCTGCTGTTCGGCAACGCCACGCTCGGCTGCGCCGAAACAGGGCATCCGGCTGTGCACTGCCATGCCGTCTTCTCCAGCGCACAGGGCCACCTGCTCGGCGGCCATGTGCTCACGCAGCGCTGCCGCATCGTCAATGCGCCCGTCAGCGCCCTGGCGACCTCGCTGGACGGGTTCGGACTGCGCATCGCCTACGACCCTGAAACGCGCATGTCCCTGATGCGTCCGGCCGCCGCGCAGGTCTGCCATGGCTGAGGCCCGCATGGTCGAGTCAGGCCGCATGGGCCGCGTCGCCTACGCACGCATTGCCCCCAACGAAGATCTGGTGCTGAGCGTGGAAAAGCTCTGCGCGCTGCAGGGCTTTCGCAACGCCTTCGTGCGCGGCGCCCTGGGCAGCCTGGTCGATGCCTGCCTGGCGCGCGCCGACGGCGGTTGCCTGTTGCTGCGCGGGCCGGCCATCGAGGTGGTCAGCCTCGCCGGCGAGGTGCGCTGCCAGGACGACGGCTCGCTGCGTGCCTGCCTGAGCGGCGTGGTCGCCGACACCACCGGCCAGGTGCATGGCGGCCCCTTCGTGGCCGGAGCCAACCCCGTCTGCATCACCTTCGAGCTGACCCTCGAAGAGTGGCTTCCCCAAACCCCTTCTGCCTTGACCCCGGATCCAGGAGCCTGTCCATGAACCAACGAGATTCCCATCCATCCCCCGCACGCGTCGCCGTGGTCACTGGAGGGGCGCGCGGCATAGGCCGGTCCATCGGCGAATGGTTTCTACAGCGGGGCTGGCGCGTAGCGCTGCTGGACATCGACAGTGAAACGCTGGAGCGCACGGCGCAGGATATGGACTGCCCGGCCCGGCTGCTGTGCCAGCATTGCGACGTCTCGGACCCGCAGCGGGTGGACGAGGCCGCCACCGCCGTCATGGCGCGCTGGGGCCGCGTGGATGCGCTGGTCAACAACGCCGGCGTGGCGGTCTTCAAGCCCGTGCTGGAGACATCGTTCGAGGAATGGCGCACGGTCATGGCCACCAACCTCGACGGCGCCTTTCTCTGCACGCAGGCCTTCGGTGCCCGGATGGCTCGCAACGAAGGCCACGGCGGCAGCGGCGGAGCCATCGTCAACATCGCCTCCATCTCGGGCCTGCGGGCCAGCACGCTGCGCGTGGCCTATGGCACGAGCAAGGCCGCCCTCATCCACATGACGCGCCAGCATGCGGTGGAACTGGGCAATCTGGGCGTGCGCGTCAACGTGATCGCACCGGGGCCGGTGGAGACCGAGATGGCCAAGCTCGTGCACAGCGTCGCCATACGCTCCGACTACCACGACGCCATCCCGCTGGGCCGCTATGGCACACCACAGGAAATGGCAGAGGCCGTGGGCTTTCTGTGCAGCGATACGGCCAGCTTCATCAACGGCCAGGTGCTGGCCGTCGACGGCGGCTTCGATGCCGCAGGCGTGGGTCTGCCCACGCTGCGCCGCCGGCTGGCCGAGGCACCGGCAACCGTGCAGTCCGCGCAGTCCTGAACACCGCCCGCACCACAGGAGCCACGCCATGAACCCACCCCGCATCATCGGCTGGGGCCACACGCCCTTCGGAAAGCATGCCGCAGCCGATGCCGAGCAACTGCTGCGTGACGCCATCGACCCGGCACTGCAAACCGCCGGCCTGGAGCCCCGGGACATCGACGGCATCTTCGTCGGCCACTTCAATGGCGGCCTTCTGCCCCAGGATTTCAGCGCCAGCCTGGTGGCCCTGGCCGTGCCTGAACTGCGCCATGTGCCCGCCACGCGCAGCGAGAACGCCTGCGCCACCGGCTCGGCTGCCATCTGGGCTGCGCTCGACGCCGTGCAGTCCGGCCGCATACGTTGCGCGCTGGTGGTGGGCTTCGAGATCATGAACGCCCAGCCTGGGCAGAAAATTGCCGAGATCCTGCTGCGCTGCTCCTACGTGAAGGAGGAAGCTGCCACACCGGCGGGCTTCGCAGGCGTGTTCGGGCAGATCGCCACCCGCTATTTCGAACGCTTCGGCGACCAGAGCGATGCACTGGCAGCCATCGCGGCCAAGAACCATGCCAACGGCGTGCACAACCCCTTCGCCCACATGCGGCGTGACCTGGGCCTGGACTTCTGCCGCCACGCCTCGGACAGGAACCCCTTCGTCGCAGGCCCGCTCAAGCGCTCGGACTGCTCGCTGGTCTCCGACGGCGCGGCCGCCCTGGTCATCTCGCGCCAGGCCTGCGGCAATGCCAGCGTGGCGCCCGTGCGCTGGCGCTCGCGCACCCAGGTCAACGACCTCCTGCCCCTGTCGCGGCGGGACCCCACGCGCTTCGAAGGCGCCGCCCTGGCGTGGCAGCGCGGGCTGGCCGACGCAGGCGCCACGCTGGCCGACCTGGGCTTCGTGGAAACACATGACTGCTTCACCATGGCCGAACTGCTGGAATACGAGGCCATGGGCCTGGCGCCACATGGCCAAGGCGCGCGCGCCATCCTCGACGGCAGCACATGCCGCGACGGGTGGCTGCCGGTCAACCCGTCGGGAGGACTCAAGTCGCGCGGCCATCCCATAGGCGCGACAGGCGTTTCCCAGCATGTGATGGCGGCCATGCAGCTGTCAGGCTCGGCCGGGGCCATGCAACTGCCCGCGCCCCGGCTGGGCGCCGTCTTCAACATGGGTGGTGCGGCCGTGGCCAACTACCTGAGCGTGCTGGAGGCCGCATGAACAGGCTTGCACCTGCGGACATCGCTGCAGCCCCCGCGCCCCAGGCAGCCAACCTGTCGCTGCTGCTGTCGCAGACGGCCGCCCTGTTTCCCGACAGGCCCGGCCTGATCCAGGGCGACCGCCGCTGGACCTGGGTGCAGATCGATGCGCGCGTCAATGCGCTGGTCCAAGGCCTGCGCGCGCTGGGCATGCAGGCCGGTGACCGCCTGCTGGTGCAGTCTCGCAACGGCATTGCCCTGTTTGAAAGCTGCTGGGCCGCCTTCCGGCTCGGCGCCGTCTGGGTGCCGGTCAACTTCCGGCTTACACCATCCGAAGTGGCTTGGCTGGGCCACGCCAGCGGCGCCACCGCCATGCTGGCCGAAGAGGGCTTCGCCGGCCATGTGGACGCCGTGCGCGCCGCCTCGCCACGGCTGCGGCATGTGATCACCATCGGCCGGCCTCGCGAAAGCCAGGGCGAGCAGGACTACGAGCAATTGCTGCATGACAACGCAGGCGCTCCCGCATCTACAGCCCATGTGCATGCCGATACGCCGCTGTGGTTCTTCTACACCTCCGGCACCACAGGCCGGCCCAAGGCCGCGATGCTCACCCATGGACAGATGGCCTTCGTGGTGACCAACCACCTTGCCGACCTGATCCCGGGCACGGACGAGCGCGACTGCTCCATTGCCGTGGCACCGCTGTCGCACGGCGCAGGCATACATGCCCTGCTCAACGTGGCGCGCGGTGCGGCCACAGTGCTGCCCACCGCCGACCGGCTGGACCCTGCCGAGGTCTGGGAGCTGGTGCAGCGGCACCGGGTCACCAATCTCTTCACCGTGCCCACCATCGTCAAGCTGCTGGTGGAAGACCCCGCGGTGGACCGCTTCGACCACGGATCGCTGCGCTACGTGGTCTATGCGGGCGCGCCCATGTACCACGCCGACCAGCAGCGCGCATTGCACAAGCTGGGCCCGGTGCTGGTGCAGTACTTCGGCCTGGGCGAGGTGACGGGCTGCATCACCGTGCTGACGCCCTCCATGCACGCACTGGACGACGGGCACAGCGACGGCAGCACCGGCACCGCCGACACATTGATCGGAACCTGCGGGCGCCCGCGCACGGGCATGGAGGTCGCCATCCTCGACCACCGGTTGCAGCCCGTTCCCACGGGCGCCATCGGCGAGATATGCTGCCGCGGCCCCGCCGTCTTTGCGGGCTACCACGACAACCCCGAGGCCACGGCCCAGGCCTTTCGGGGCGGCTGGTTCCACACGGGCGATCTCGGGCGGCTGGACGAGCGGGGCCTGCTCTACATCACGGGGCGGGAATCGGACATGTACATCTCGGGCGGCTCCAACGTCTATCCGCGCGAAGTCGAGGAGGCGCTGCTGACCCATCCCGCCGTGGCCGAGGTCGCCGTGCTCGGCATGCCCGACGCCACCTGGGGCGAGATCGGCGTGGCCGTGGTGGTCGCGCAGGAGGGTGCCGATGCCACCGCTGGAGACCTCACGGCCGAGGCGCTGCTGGCGCACCTGGAGGGCCGCTGCGCGCGCTACCGCTGGCCGCGCCAGTTCCACTTCTGGGACGCCCTGCCCCGCTCGGGCTACGGCAAGGTGGTCAAGAAGGAAATCCGCGAACGCCTGCTGCAGAACATGACGCAGGGAAAGGAGCAGGCCGCCCCGACCCCGTGATGCGCCCCCCCGCGCGCCGCTTGCGCCCGAACGACACAAAGACAACACTCAGGAGACAAGCCATGACCCTTTCCCGACGCCACGTGCTGCACGGTGCCGCAGCCTGCGCCCTTCCACTGGCCCTTTCACAGCGCAGCGCCTTCGCCAGCAAGGCCGAATTCCGCTACAAGTACGCCAACAACCTGCCCGCCACGCACCCCATGAACATCCGGGCCCTGCAGATGTCGCAGGCCATCCTGGCCGAGACCGGTGGACGGGTGGACATCCAGGTCTTCTCCAATGGGCAGCTCGGCTCGGACACCGATGTGCTGGGCCAGTTGCGCTCGGGCGGCGTGGAGTTCTTCACGCTGTCGGGCCTGATCCTGTCCACCCTGGTGCCGGCAGCCTCCATCAGCGGCGTGGGCTTTGCATTCGACGGCTATGACAGTGTCTGGAAGGCCATGGACGGCGAGCTGGGCGCCCATATCCGCGCACGCATCGCCCAGGCCAACCTGGTGGCCATGGAGCGCATCTGGGACAACGGTTTCCGGCAGATCACCTCCTCCACGCGCCCCATCGCGGGTCCCGCCGACCTGCAGGGCTTCAAGATCCGCGTGCCCGTCTCTCCGCTGTGGACCTCGATGTTCAAGGCGCTGGACAGCGCGCCCGCGTCCATCAACTTTGCCGAGGTCTATTCCTCGCTGCAGACGAAGATCGTGGACGGGCAGGAGAACCCGCTGGCCATCATCTCCACGGCCAAGCTCTACGAGGTGCAGAAGTACTGCTCGCTCACCAACCACATGTGGGACGGTTTCTGGTTCCTGGCCAACCGCCGCGCCTGGGAAAGACTGCCCCCAGACCTGCGCGACATCGTGGCGCGACACATCAATGCCGCAGGCCTGCGCGAACGCGACGATGTCGCCGAGCTCAACGCCGGCCTGCAAAAGGAGCTGGCCGCCAAGGGCCTGGCCTTCAACACTGCCGACACCGCCGCCTTCCGTGAGCGGTTGCGCAAGGCCGGCTTCTACGCCGAATGGAAGCGCAAGCACGGTGACCAGGCCTGGGCCATCCTCGAGCGCAGCGTCGGGGCGCTGGCATGACTGCGCCCCAGGACAAGCCCGCCCATACCCCGCACGATGCCTGGACCGCGTGGGACCGCATCGACCGCTGGATGGGCGCGGCCGTGGCTTGCGCGGCGGGCCTGCTGGTGCTGGCCGATATCGGCGTGCTGTTTGCGGGAGTGGTGGCACGCTTTGTCTTCCACCAGCCACTGGTCTGGGCGGATGAACTGGCCTCCATGCTCTTCATCTGGCTGGCCATGCTGGGTGCCGTGATCGCACTGCGGCGCGCCGAGCACATGCGCATGACGGCCCTGCTCTCGCGCCTGTCGCCTGCGCGCCGAGCCCTGTTCGATGCCATCGGCACCTGTGCCACGCTGGCCTTTCTCGCCTTGGTTGCCTGGCCCGCATGGGAATGGGCAGCGGACGAGCGCTTCATCACCACGCCCGCGCTGGAAATCTCCAACATCTGGCGCGCTGCGGCACTGCCCGCCGGCATCGTGCTGATGGCTGTTTTCTCGGTGCTGCGCTTGGTGCGCAGCGGCGAAAAGGCGGCGGCCTGGAAGGCACTGGCCGTGGTGGCCGCCGTCATGGCGGCGTTCGTGCTGGCAAACGGCATCTTCGGCCTCTTCGAGGACCTGGGGCGCCTGAACCTGCTGGTCTTCTTCGTCGGCGTGGTCGCGGCCTGCGTGTTCGGCGGCGTGCCCATTGCCTTTGCCTTCGGCCTGGGCACGCTCGGCTATCTGGCCCTAGCCACGGACACCGCCCTGCCCGTGATCGTCGGGCGCATGGACGAAGGCATGTCCCACCTCATCCTGCTGGCCGTTCCGCTGTTCGTCTTCCTGGGGCTGCTGATCGAGATGACGGGCATGGCGCGCGCCATGGTGGCTTTTCTCGCGGGCCTGCTCGGCCATGTGCGCGGCGGCCTGTCCTATGTGCTTGTGGGGGCCATGTACCTGGTCTCGGGCATCTCGGGCTCCAAGGCGGCCGACATGGCGGCCGTGGCTCCGGCCCTGTTCCCCGAAATGCGCAAGCGCGGCGCGGACGAAGGCGATCTGGTGGCCCTGCTGTCAGCCACGGGCGCGCAGACGGAAACCGTGCCGCCCAGCCTGGTGCTGATCACCATCGGCTCGGTCACGGGCGTGTCCATTGCAGCGCTGTTCACGGGCGGACTGCTGCCGGCGCTGGCCCTGGGCCTGTCGCTGTGTGTGGTCGTCTGGTGGCGCTCGCGCCATGACCAGCCGCCGCAGACACAGCGCCAGCCCTGGTCGCAGATCGCGCGGCTAGGCTTCATCGCCCTGCCGGCACTGGCGCTGCCCTTCGTGATCCGCGCGGCCGTGGTCGAGGGCGTGGCCACGGCCACCGAAGTCTCGACCCTGGGCATTGCCTACGCGGCCATTGCGGGTCTGCTGATCTACCGCCAGTTCGACTGGCGCCGCCTGGGGCCCATGCTCGTGGCCACGGCATCGCTGTCGGGCGCCATCCTGCTCATCATCGGCACTGCCACGGCCATGGCCTGGGGCCTGACCCAATCGGGCTTCTCGCGCTCGCTGGCGGAGGCGATGGCCGCCCTGCCCGGCGGGGCACCCGCGTTTCTCGCGGTCTCGCTACTGATCTTCGTCATCCTCGGATCGGTGTTGGAAGGCATACCCGCCATCGTGCTGTTCGGCCCGCTGCTGTTTCCCATCGCACGCGACCTGGGCATCCATGAAGTGCACTACGCCATCGTCGTCGTGCTCGCCATGGGCCTGGGCCTGTTCGCCCCACCACTGGGCGTGGGCTACTACGCAGCCTGCGCCATAGGCCAGATCCACCCGGACAAGGGCTTGCGGCCCATCGTGGGCTACCTGCTGGCGCTGTTGCTGGGTACGGTGGCGGTGGCGGCCGTGCCCTGGCTGTCGATCGGATTTCTGTAGAGGCGCGGCCGCCTGCGTTCAGGAATACTCCAGATCGCTGTGCTTGCTGGTCACCAGCCGGCCGGCCGACAGCGACATCATCAGCAGCGCAATCGCCTCATGCATGATCAGCGTGTGCGTGTTGCCGGTCTCCACCATCTTGCTGCGCAGCGATTCGCGCACCTGCAGGGAGCCGGTCACGTCGATCATGATGTCCACCGCTGCATCCACTAGATCCATGAACCGTGTGGTGACCGGCACGCCGCGCGCGCGTGCCAGTGCGATGCCGGGCTGGTCCAGGTCCAGGTCGGCCACCCCGAGCAACTGCACGAAGGGCGCGTCCAGCAACTGCTGCAGCAAGGGAGTGCCGGTCTGCCCCGCACCAATGACCACTATCCGGAAGGCTTGCATGGGTTGAATCCTTTTCCATATGGGAAGTACGGCGCCATCATAGAAATGCCTTGCCGGTGCGCGCCGGTCCGGGGCGGGTGGAATGGGTTTGTATGACCCAGGTCAAATCCGGTGGACAGGGGCGTGGTGGCGGGCCAGGTCTCTGCGGTCGAGGTTCGATACCGGCTGCCTGCAGCACGGACGACACCACCGGCTGCTGACGCGGGAGCCTGCATTCGCCCGCAAAAAAACCCGCCGGCTTCGTGGCCCGGCGGGTTTTCTCAGGTGAACAACAGCCAGCGCTGTTATTGCCTTACAGGAACCTGTTCCGTGTACTCGCGCAGCACGCCGCCGCCTTCGACCGAGCCACTGACCTGGCCGTCCTTGACGCGCTCCACGCAGGAGCGGCGGTCGCCTTCGTTCTTGAAGACATCGCAGCGGGCCACGGCATTGCGCTGGAAGTTGTCGCCCGACTGGACGCCGCCTCGGCGCGATTGCTCCTGGACGGCGGCGGCCTCGTGCTGGGCAGGGTCGCGGCGGTCATAGCCGCGCTTGGCGGGCCCCTTGTGCTCGGCGTGCTTCTTGTGGTGGTGATGGGGCTTGGCCTTTTCCGCGGCGGGGGGCGGAGGCGGCGTGCCATCAGGCCCGGGGCCGGGCTGGGCGGTGGCCAGGCCGGCCATGCCCAGGACGGCAGCGCCAATACACAGCTGCAGGGGACGGATCCATGGATTCTTCATAGCTTCACTCCATTCCTCGTGAAAAAGTCAAGGCCCAAGCATGCGTGTTTTCCAGCTCCCCATTTATCGGTACAGCACGGCTGCGCATGCAGTCCATGGCCTACATGTTGCCGCGCAACGCGCAAGCGGTGGCCGACCTGGGTCAAGCCTGGGTGGCAAACCAGCGCTGAACGCCGTCGGCCATGCGCGCGAAGACGCTGTCCAGCGTGGGAACCTCGGCACCCCACAGGGCGCGCAGCACGTCCGCGTTCTCGAACAGGCCGTGCCAATAGCAGCCGGCGATGCGGCCGTCAGGGCTGTGCCACAGCAGGCCCGGCACGGGCTCGGCCACGGCACTGCCAGCGGCCACCATGTCGGGGCGCACGCTGGTCTGGCCATGGTGGATTTCATAGACCCGGGCCTGCACGCCGGACAGCGCCGCCAAAGCCCCTGGCAGCGGCGGCAGCTGCACGCTGGCGGGCAGCACGGTCTTGTCGGGCGCGAACAGGGTCGTCAGCGGCAGCAGGCCCAGGCCGGCTGCGTTGCCGTCCACGCCGTACAGGTCGATCAGCGCCTCGCCCAGCATCTGCAGGCCGCCGCAGATGCCCAGCACCTGCCGGCCTGCCGCCGCATGGGCGGCGACGGCAGCATCCAGGCCCTGGGACCGCATCCAGGCAAGATCGGCAGCCGTGGCCTTGGAGCCCGGCAGGATGATCCAGTCCGCGCCGGCCAGCTGGGCCGGCGTGCGCGCCCAGACCACGCGCAGGCCCGGCACCTGCAGCAGGGGCTGGAATTCGTCGAGGTTGCTGATGCGCGGGTAGGCGACGATGGCGATGGTGGTGTGCACGGCGCGCCCCGCCCCGCCTCCAGAGCCACGGTCGTCAAAGACGCCATCCTCCTCCGGCAGGCCATGCTGGAACTGCATGGGGATGGTGGCCACGGTGGGCACGCCGGTGCGCTCCTGCAGCATCTGTGGGGCGGGCGCCAACAGGCTGGCGTCGCCCCGGAATTTGTTGAGCACGAAGCCGCGGATCAGCGCCTGTTCTTCCGGAGGCAGCAGCGCCCAGGTGCCGTAGAGGTGGGCGAAGGCGCCGCCGCGGTCGATGTCGGATACCAGCAGGCAATGCGCGCCGCAGTGGCGCGCCACGCGCATGTTGACGACGTCGCTGGCATGCAGGTTGATCTCGGCCGGCGAGCCTGCGCCCTCGATGACGACCACGTCGTTGTCGGCACGCAGGCTGTCCAGCGCCTCGGCGATCTGCGGCCACACGCGGGCGCTGCGGCCGCGCCAGGGCAAGGCCGAGAGTTCCTCGCTGACCCGGCCCAGCAGCACGACCTGGCTGCGCATGTCGGCCTCGGGCTTGAGCAGCAGCGGGTTCATGCGCACATCGGGCGCGCAGCCTGCGGCCAGGGCCTGCAGGTACTGTGCCGTGCCGATCTCGCCCCAGGCACCGCCCGGCGCGCAGACCACGCGCGCGTTGTTGCTCATGTTCTGCGCCTTGAAGGGCGCCACCTTGTAGCCCTGGGCGCGGTACCAGGCGCACAGCGCGGTGGCCACCCAGCTCTTGCCGGCACCGCTGCTGGTGCCCAGCACCATCACGCACAGCGCGGGGCGCTGGCCGGGCTCGGGCAAGGGCAGGTTCACGGCGGCGGGTTCACTCGATTGCATGGTGTTTCTCCATTGGCTGCCAGGCAGCCAGCAAGGCGTTCTGGGATGCAGGCGCCAGCACGCCCATGCGCACGCAGCCGGGCAAGCCGAAGCTGTCGCAGTCGCGCAGCTTGATGCCCTGCGCGCGCAGCTGGGCCAGACGCGTCTGCATGGCGTCGCCCTGCCGTGCCTGCGGCCAGCGCGCCACAAAGTAATTGGCCTGCGAGCCGGGCAGCACCTGCCAGCCCAGGCGCTGCACCAGATCGATCTGTTGCGCCTTCCAATCGCGCAGCCGTTGCAGGCTTTGCGCCAGCCATTGCCGGGTGGCCGGTGCGGTCCAGGCCGTGAGCATGGCCTCGCCATGGGCGCCCACGGGCCAGGAGGGTGACAGGGCACGCAAGGCATCGATCTCGTCGTGCGGCACGGCTTCGGGCGCAATGGCGTAGGCCGCGCGCACGCCGGTCATGCCAAGGGCCTTGTTGGGAGTCCACATCTGCCAGGCATCGTGCACCAGGGAGGGCACGGCGGGTTCCATGCCCGGTTCCAGTCTGAGGGGCGCATAGGCGCAGTCGATCACGCGCCAGGTGCCGGGCGGTGCGGGCTCGCTCCACAGGGGCCAGACATCTTCGGGCTGGCCCAGCGGGCTCGATGGCGCGCAGGCCCAGTGCAGGCCGGGGCCGGCCTCGGTGATGCCGTCGCGCGCGGCCAGGGGCAGGCGCCAGACCTGCGCCGCGTGGGCGTAGTCGCCATAGTGGTGTGCCGGCAGGCTGGCGACGGCCGCGCCCTCTCGCACCGCATGCATGGTGATTCGGTGGATGAAGTCGCTGGCACTGGCCGCGATGACGATGCGCTCGGCCTGCACGCCATGAAGGTCCGCCAGCCGTGCGCGCAACGCCGTGTAGTGCGGGTCCGGGTACTGGGCTGCATGTGCCTGGGACAGCGCATCCAGCGCCTGCGGGCAAGGTCCGCAGGCATTGCGGTTGGTGGAGAAATCGTGCGCGGGCACG
The DNA here is from genome assembly GCF_055797465.1 of Delftia sp. PX-1. Taxonomy (NCBI): domain Bacteria; kingdom Pseudomonadati; phylum Pseudomonadota; class Betaproteobacteria; order Burkholderiales; family Comamonadaceae; genus Delftia; species Delftia sp. PX-1. The sequence goes on along the minus strand of NZ_CP184763.1, from coordinate 2,776,440 downwards.
CCCAGCGCATCCGTGCCGCCGTGGGTGACTGGGATCGGTTTCATGGTGTCTTTCCTGCCATCGCCCATGCAATGACCAGGGCGGCGGCCAGCCCTGCAGCCACCAGCATGGCGACCACGCGGCCCGCATGCGCCACGGCCTGCTGCAGCTCGGCCGCCTGCGGCACGCAGCCTGCGGGGTTGAGCACGTAGACGCCGGGCTTGCCCAGGCGCACACCCAGCAGCCTTGCCATGGCGCCCATGGGCCAGCCGCCGTTGGGCGACGGGGTGATGCACGCGTCCTGGCGCAGCGCACTCCAGCCCGGACGTCGGCCAGCGGCCAGGCCGGACAAGGCTAGCAGCAAGGCGGTCAGGCGCGCCGGTATCCAGTTGAGCAGGTCATCGGCACGCGCCGTCCATTTACCGGCCCATTGCCAGTGGCGCCGGTCATCGCCCTGCCCGCGCCAGCCCGGATAGCCCCACATGGCATCGGCCGTGTTGGCAAAGCGGTAGAGGGCCGCGCCCGGCAGGCCGGCCACGGCAAACCAGAACAGCGGCGCCAGCACGGAGTCGCTGAGGTTCTCGGCCAGGGTTTCGATGGCGCTTTCGCGCACCTGGCCTGCGTCCAACTGCGCCGTGTCCCGGCTGACCAGCCAGGTCAGGCGCTCGCGGCCTGCAGGCAGGGATTGCTGCAGTGCGGCTTCCACGGCCAGCACCTCGTCGCGCAGCATGCGCCAGGACAGCAAGGGCTTGAGCAGCACCCCCAGCACCAGCGCCTCCAGCCACCAGGGCATGGGCGGCAGCAGCCACTGGATGAACGCGTAGATGGCGAAGAACAGCAGCGCCAGCAGGCACCAGGCGACTGCGCCCAGCGCAAAGCGTGGCCAGTCGCGCACATGTTCTTCGCGTGGGGCAATTCTTCGCCCAACCGCAGCCAGCAGCCGGCCCATGGCGACCACGGGGTGCATCCACACGGGCGGCTCGCCCCAGAGCCGGTCGATCAGCAGGGCCACGGGCACGGCCAGCGCGGCAGCCAGGGCGTGGCGGGCCCAGGGGTCGGGCACAGGCTGCGACAGCGCCTGCCAGCTCCACCACAGCGGACTGAACGCGGCGCCCGACAGTTGCCAGAAATGGCTGTCGCTCATGCCTGCGGCGGCGCCCCGGCGGCGCGCTGGCCCCACAGGTCGTCGTAGAGCATGTCCTGCAGCGGCGCACGGCTGGCCCATTTCTGCTGCTGCAGCATGGGCTCTGCGTAATAGGCGGACACGGGGCCCAGGCACAGCACGGCCAGCGGCCGGCTGCCCACGGGCATTTGCAGTAGCGCAGCCAGCACCTCGGGATCGAACAGCGAGACCCAGCCCAGCCCCAGCCCCTCGGCACGCGCGGCCAGCCACAGGTTCTGGATGGCACAGGCGGCCGAGGCCACATCCATCTCGGGCAAGGTGCGGCGACCGAAGACATGGGCATCGCGCCCGGGCGGCATGGCCACGACCAGCACCTCGGCCGCATCCAGCACACCCTGGACCTTGAGCTGCATGAAGTCTTCCTCGCGCTCGCCCAGGGCGCGGGCGGTCTGCAGGCGCTCCTGCTCGACCACGGCGTGTATGCCCTGGCGCAACTGCGCATCGCGCACGCGGATGAAGCGCCAGGGCTGCATGAAGCCGACGCTGGGCGCATGGTGGGCGGCGCGCAGCAGGCGCAGCAGAACATCGGGCGCGACCTCGCCTCCGCAGAAATGGCGCATGTCGCGCCGCTCATGGATCGCGCGGTAGACGGCTGCCCGATCGGCCTCGGCAAAGGGTTGGGCGGGAATGGTCTCTGGCGCCCGGGAATGCGTTTCGCTGCTCATGCCGCCATTGTCCGCCGCAGGCCGGGCCTGCGGGCGGCATCAGTCCTCAATACCACGCTGGGCGGGAATGCCGGCCTGGAAGGCGTGCTTGACCAGTTCCATGCGCGTGACCGTATCGGCCACGGCAATGATTTCCTCGGGGCAGCGCCGGCCCGTGAGCATGACGTGCACATGGCGCGGGCGGTCGGCCAGGGCCTGCAGCACGGGCTCCAGCGGCAGCCAGCCGTAGATCAGCGGATAGGTGATTTCGTCGAGCACGACCAGGAAGTGATCGCCCGAGAGAATGGCCGTGCGGGCGCGCTCCCAGCCTTCGCGTGCGATCTGGGCAGAGCGTTCATGGTCCTGGCTCTTCCAGCTGAAGCCGTCGCCCAGTCCCTCGATGGGCATGCCCAGCTGCTCGAACATGCGGTGCTCGCCAAAGCGCGCGGTGGGCACCTTCATGAACTGGAAGATCTTGACGGACTTGCCCCGGCCATGCGCGCGCAGGGCCAGGCCGAAGGCCGCCGTGCTCTTGCCCTTGCCGTCGCCGGTGTTCACCAGCACCAGGCCACGGCGTTCGCCTTCGGGCTTTTCATAGGGCTTTTCCGTCGGGGCCTGTTCAATCTGCATGGGTCTGTCGTCCTCAAAAGTTGCACACGCTGCGGCGGGCATGCGCCGCAGCGGAGCGCCACTTTAACCGAGGCGCACGCCCAGCCGGCGCTGCAGGGCACGCACGGCGCTGTCCACCGTGGTGAGCACGGGCAGGCCCGTGGCGGCCTCGCAGGCGGCGCGGGCACGCGCCATGCTGAACTGGGCCAGCGCAATGCGCGTGCAGCCGCGTGCGGCCAGGGCCCTGGCCTGCTCGACCACCAGGCGGTCATGCGTGGCGGTGTCGCCGCGGTTGAGCGCGTCCATGGCGCCATCGGCCAGGGCGGGCACGAGTTCGATGCCGGCCGGAAACTCCGGCGGCATGGACTGCAGCGTGGGCGCGAAGCTGGAGATCAAACCCAAGGCCCCCTGCTGGCCCTGCACGGCCTCCTCGATCATGGCCTCGTTGGGCTTGAGCACGGGCAGCGGCGCATGGCGCGCGGCCACGGCCTCGATGCAGGGGCCAAAGGCCGAGCAGGTGAACAAGATCCCCTGCGCGCCCGTGTCCACGGCGTACTGCGCCAGGCGCTGGAAGCGCTCGTGCATGGCGGCGTCCAGCCCGCGCCCGTTGCGCGCCAGGTCGGCCGAGAGGCTGTCGTCCAGCAGGTTCATGCGTACCGCCTCGGGCCAGTCGCGCGCAAAGGCTTCGTTGATGGGAGCGACGGAATGGCTGAGGGCGTGGATGAGGGCGATGCGGGTCATGGATTGGGGGAATCTGAAAAGGAAAGGAATTATTGGGGCGCCAGCCGGGTGAACTGGGAGCGCGGCAGCAGGCGCTTGAAATCGGCATCGAAGCTGACCACATGCTCGCCCTGGTGGATGGCGGCAGCGGCCAGCCAAGCGTCCGGTACGTCATTGGCGGAAAGCGCCTTGTCGGCGCACAGTTGCCTTAACGCCGGCCATTCGGCACCCAGCACGGCCTGCTCGACGCCGGGCGATGCCAGCAATGCGTCAACGAAGCGCAAAGCCTCGACCATAGGAGTCGGGTTGACGAAGATCTTCGGATGCGTGACCAGGCGCAGAAAGTTCGCCACCACCATGGGCTGCAATTTCAGCAGCACGCCCTGGCTGGCATCGGCCATGGCCTGCTCCAGCCAGTCGCGGGCCACCGAATGATGGGGGTGGTCGCTGCGCGATGCCGCAATCAGCAGGTTGACATCGGGCGTCATGGTTGATCCTGCTGACCGGCGGCATCCAGCAGCGCGCGGTTGCTCAGTGCGTCCAGCCCCGGTGCCAGTCCGCCCTTGCCGTGGTAGACGGGAAGGCGCACGCGCCGGGCAGGCGCCTGGGCCTTGCGCAAGCGCAATTGCAGGCCCTCCTCGATCAGGCGCGTCAGGCTGGTGTGCTGCTGTGCCGCATAGGTCTTTGCTTCGGTCAGCAATGCATCGTTGAGGTCAAGCGTGGTCTTCATGACGGCCCCCAGAGCAGGAATTTCGTACAGATTTCTCGCACAGATCCTTTGCAAAGATCTTTCGTACAGATTTCTGTATGTTAGAAAAATTCCGCTGGCAGGACAACCAGGCCGGCCTGCGCCCTTCAGATGCCCTTGGACGAGGGATGAGCGAAGGATGGGCGAAGGCATCATGCCCCTCACCACGCGGTCCACGATGGCCTTGGCCTCGTCCCCGATACGCCTTCAGCGATTCAGGTGTTCCCTGCAGCCTTTCGCGCCGATGACGATGCCGGTCAGAGATTCTTCGGCGTGTGTCATGGGCTCTGCACCCAGAGTGCCAATCTGCAGGATGACGTTGCGCCGCATTCCAGAGCCGGTATTCATGCCTCCGCCATGAAGCACCTTCGGGTGGATCGCCACGATCTGGCCTGGGTCACACTGCACGGTGACGGTGTCGGCCGGATCGGGAGTGGGCCAGGTGCCACTCACCTTCTGCTGCTGCGCCTCCTGGTCGGAGATGCGATGAGTGCCCGCATCAAAGCAGGTGGCACCGCTCTCCACCGACATGCCATCCAGGCAGATCATCAGACGGACAAAGCTGGAATCCCTGGTGCAGAAATACCCATTGGGATAATCGCGGTGCCAGGAGATTGACCGTCCGAATCCGGGATTCTTGATGGTCACGTTCATGAAATGGACCACTGCCTCGTCCACGCCAAGAAGCGTCGTTGCCGCCGAGACAAGCGCGGCATCGTGAAGTGTCTCTGCGAAGACTTCATCAAAGCGGGCGGGATCTCCAACAATGAAGATCGAGTTTCCGGTAAGGGCACCATCCAAGCCGGCGCGCTTGCTGGCCGGCAGATCTTTCTCGTACACCAACAGCTCGTCCAGCGCCGGATCCAGTGTTCTGGCCTGCGCATGGCGCTGGATGGCTTCAACAGATGCCACCAAGCTGTCGAGAAGGCCCTTCTCCATGGGTCTTGGCCAGATGACAAATCCCTGCTGCTCAAACATCTCCAGTGCATCGGCAAGCATCGAAAAATTCCTCCACCCTCTTTTTCCGTGAAGCGCTATTTCACCCTGTTGGGGCAGAAGAAGAGATGTATCGCAGTCTGAAAATTCAGCATGCCAATGCCGAAGCCGCCATTTGCGCCACAGCCATCGCAGCGCCAGGATCGTCACCGTCTTCCATGCTCCAGACGGCAGACAGCCCCGACCAGGCCAGCACCCATTGCAACAGGCGCCTTTGCTCTATGCCCGAGACTTCGGCAATGGTGGCCATGCGGCGCGCAAAGCGCCCCGGCGCCAGTGCGCTGGCGGGGTCGGGATTGCTCAGGATGTTGGCGTAGTCGAAGCCGCGCTCGCCATGCAGGCCCTTGGGGTCGATGGCCAGCCAGCCCAGGGGGCCGAAGTCCAGCACATTGCCGTGGTGAAGATCGCCATGCAGCACGGCCACGTCGCGCGGTGCGGCCAGCAGCTCACGCGCCGTGGTGGCGCACAGGCCGAGCAGGCTGGCGGGTTCATCGGTCTTCACCAGCAGTGCCTGGAACCATTGCGCCAGCGGCACCAAAGACGGCAAAGGCCGGGCGCTCGGCAGGTGCTGGTGCAAGTGCAGGCGCGCGGCGGCCGTGCACAGGATGCGCGTGGCCTCTTCATCGCGCGCGCCACGGGCCATCTCCACCAGCGATTCGGGTCCTGTGGCGCGCAGCATCAGCAGGGCCGGCCCTTCCTGGGCCAGCACAGGTGCAGCGCCGTCGCCATTCCACCAGGCCATCAAGCGAGCGCCGGCCATCTCTTCGGGCTCCAGCGCAATCTTGAGCATGGCGGGCGTGCCGCCCTGGCGCACGGGCAGCAACACACCGCGCGGCGTGGACAGGGGCTGGCCATCGATGGTCAGAGCCCAGCGGCTCAGATACGGCGCATGGAGAGACATTTTTTCCAACAGGCAATCAGGGAGCTGCGGCTTGCCCCCGCAGCCGTGGCAGGGCCAGCCACTGCCCGTCGATGGCGCGGATGCGCAGCCGGTGCTCGAACACGGCCTCCAGCGCCGCATGCGTGGGCGCGTCGGCGCAGGCCCCCTGGTGCACCACTTGCCCCTTGTCGAGAATGACCAGGTCCTGGGCCTGCAAGGCCATCGATATCTCATGCAGCACGCTGACCACGGTGCGGCCCTGGGCGACCAGGGCCTGCACGCATTCGAGCCAGTCGGCCTGGTGCGGCGGGTCGAGGTTGGCCAGGGGTTCGTCCATCAGCAGCACACGGGCCTGCACGGCCAGGGCGCGCGCCAGCAGCACGCGCTGGCGCTCCCCGCCCGAGAGACTGCCCACGCTGCGCATGCGCCAGTCCCAGCCCTGGGTCTGGCGCAGCGCCTGCTCCACAGCGGCATGGTCTGCCTGGCTGGGCGCCGCCAGCCAGCCCTGGTGCGGCAGGCGGCCCAGCATGACCACGTCCTGGACCCGCATGTCGCCGGCCACGGGCTGGTTCTGGCCCAGCCAGGCCAGCGAGCAGGCCCGTTCGCGCGCACTCCATTGCCGCAGCGGGCGGCCCAGGAGCTCCACCTCGCCTTGCACGCCAGGGCCGGATTCCATGCCTGCAAGGGCGCGCAGCAGCGTGGATTTGCCTGCGCCATTGGGGCCGACGATGGCGGTCCAGCGGCCGGCGGGCAGGGCCAGGCTCAGGCCGCCCAGGACCTGTCGATCGCCCAGGCGAACCTTCAGGGCGCGCGCTTGCAAGGCGGGGGCCAGTGCCGTCATGCGCCCTCCCCGCCGCGCAGGGCGTGGCGGCGGTGCACGAGCCACAGCAGGTAGCTGCCGCCCAGCAAGGCCGTGAGCGCGCCCACGGGCAGCTCCTGCGGGGCGATGAGCCAGCGCGCCAGCAGGTCGGCGGCCAGCAGCAGCACGGCGCCCATGCCGGCGCTGAGCACCAGCAGCCAGCGGTGCATGGACCGCACCATGGAGCGCACCAGATGCGGCGCGGCCAGGCCGACGAAGGCGATGAGCCCGGTCTGCGCCACGGCCGTGCCCGTGGCCAGCGCCAGCAGCAAGATGAGCACCATGCGCAGCGGCGCCAGCGGCAGGCCCAGGCTGTGGGCCGTGGCCTCGCCCAGGGACAGGCCGTCGAGCACGCGGCCCAGGCACCAGGCGCCCAGGGCGGTGGCCAGCAGCACGGCCAGCATCAGCGCGCAGGCGCCCCAGCCGATGAAGGAGGTGCTGCCCAGCATGAAGGCCTGCATGGCCTGCATGATGTCCGGGTTCATCAGCAGCACCAGCGATGCGGCCGCGCCCAGCACCACCCCCACCACCACACCGGCCAGCAGCAGGCGCATGGTGTTGTGCACGCCCTGGGCCAGCACCAGGGTCAGCAGCACGGCCAGGGCCGCGCCCGCAAAGGCCGCACCCGTGACACCCAGGCGCGCCAGGCCCGCCAGTGCAAAGGGCGAGGCGCCCAGCGCCGCCATGCTCAATGCAACGCCCAGCGAGGCGCCCGAGGCGCTGCCCAGCAGATAGGGATCGGCCAGCGGGTTGCGGAACACGCCCTGGGCAATGGCCCCGGCCAGCCCCAGCAGGCCGCCGGCCAGCCAGGCGCCCGCCGTGCGCGGCAGCCGGATCTCGGTGACGATCTGCCAGGACAGCGGATCGCTGCGCGCGGCCCACACGCTTTCCCAGCCCGTGCTGCCCACGCCCGCACCCAGCAGCATGAGCAGGGCACTCACGGCCAGCAGGGCCAGCGCCATCCACGGCGCAGCCAGGCCGCTGTGGTGCCTGCGGGCCTGCCTCACCGTGCGGCCCCGTTCAGGCAGCGCGCCATCAGCGCGGCGCCCTCGGCCATGCGTGGTCCGGCGCGCACCAGCACGTCCAGCTCGGCCGGTTCAAAGCGGCAGACGCGCCCGGCCTGCATGGCGCGCATGCGGCCCCAGCCCGGATAGGGCTCGCCCGAAGTGCCCAGGCTGCGGTCGCCGCCCAGGATGAAGTCCGGGTCGGCGCGCACCACGAATTCAGGGTTGATGCGCGGGAACGGCCCCAGCTGCGCGCCCACGATGTTGCGCATGCCCAGGCGTGCCAGGGTCTCGCCGATGAACGAGGACTCGCCTGCGGCAAAGGGGCCACGGTTGACCTCGAAATACACGGTCTGCCCGCGCAGCGCGGGCGCCATGCTGCGCCCCACCTCCTGCATGCGCGCCTCGATGGCGGCCCAGACCCGGTCGGCACCCTGCTCGGGCGGCAGGTCCAGCAACTGGCCCACGGTGCGCAGCACGGCCTGCGCATCGGCATGGGTGCGCGGCTCCAGCGCCACGACCTTGAGGCCCAATGCCTGCAGCCGCGCCACCGAGCGCGAGGCCATGGACACCAGCACCAGATCGGGCTTGAGCGCGACGATGGCCTCGATGTTGGGATCGATTCCGCCGCCCACCACGGGCAGGGTCTTCACATGGGCCGGCCAGTTCGAATAGCGGTCCACGCCGACCAGGCGCTGGCAGCCGCCCAGCGCGCACACGCTTTCGGTCAGCGAGGGCAGCAGGCTGACGATGCGCTGCGGCGGCTGTGGCAGCTCCACCGGAACGCCCCGCCCGTCCGTGACCCGGATGGCAGCCTGCGCCGCAGACAGCGCCAGTGCCAACGCCAGGCCCCACAGGGCGGGACACCATGGCCTCACGGCTGCGGGCCCTTGAGCGCCAACGGCAGGCCGGCGCACATCAGCGTGACGGTTTCGCAGCTTTGCGCCGCACGCTGGTTGAGCACGCCCAGCGCATCGACGAAGGCGCGCACCTGCGATCCCAGCGGAATCACGCCCAGGCCGATCTCGTTGCCGACCAGGATCACCGGGCCGGGCGCGCCCTCCAAGGCGTCAAGAAAGGCCGCGCATTGGCCCGACCATCCACGCGCCAGTTCCTCGGAAGGCTGGGCCGGCATCATCCAGTTGGTCAGCCACAGCGTCAGGCAGTCCACCACCAGCAGGCGCTGCGGCGTGCTGTGCCGCGCAAGCATGGCGGCCAGGTCCAGCGGCTCCTCAAGCGTGGTCATGCCGGGCACGCGCTCGGCGCGGTCGCGCCGGTGGCGGGCGATGCGCTCGCGCATTTCGTCGTCCCAGGGCTGGCCGGTGGCGATCAGCGCGGCCTCGCGGTCCGGTGCGCCATCGAGCCAGGCGCGCGCCAGCAATTCGGCGCGGCGCGACTTGCCGCTTTTCTGGCCGCCCACAATGAGCTGGCTGCGGGGAAGCGAAACGGTGGAGATGGGCTCGGTCATCACGCGGTCCCCGGGGGAATGTCGGCGCCCAGCAGCGCGGCCACGGCACGCGGCTGCGAGGCAAACCAGGCATGGAAATAGCTGGCATGCACGCTGCCGTGGCGGTACAGCGCCTCGCCCCGGTCGGGATGGGCGTCCTGTCCCGGACGGCTGCTGCGCCCGGCCTCGGTCATGGAAGTCTCCAGCCGGCTGTAGTGAAAGGTGTGCCCGCGCAGCAGGCCCCAGGGCGTGGGCAGCTGCAGCATGCCCAGTCCGGCCAGGCGCGGCTGCATGCAGGCATGGCCGGGCAACAGGCCCCAGAGGTCCGTGGTCCGGCCCGCGGTGTCGGTCAGTCGCTCGCACAGCGCCAGCATACCGCCGCACTCAGCCCAGACCGGACGGCCGCCAGCCACGTGGCCGGCGACGTCCCCGCGCAGCGCGGCATTGGCGGCCAGAGCATCCAGGTGCAGCTCGGGATAGCCGCCGGGCAGCCACAGCGCATCGCAATCCGGCAGGCGCTCGCCGGCCAGCGGCGAGAAAAACGCCAGCCGCGCGCCCATGGCACGCAGGCAGTCGAGGTTGGCCGCATAGATGAAGCTGAAGGCCGCATCGCGCGCCACGGCCACGGTGCGGCCCGCCAGCCAGGGCTGCACCTGCTCGGTGCGTTCGGCAGGCAGCTCAAAATCCACGGACCAGTCCTGCCAGCTGGCGCCCTGCCCCGGCCCGGCCTGCCAGGGCAACTGGCCCAGCGGCGTAGCCTGCAGCGCATCGGCGGCCACGTCCAGGCGCACCAGCGCATCGTCCAGTTCATGTGCGGCGACCAGGCCCAGGTGTCTTTCGGGCAGCAGCGAGGCGGCGCCTTTGCCCTGCACGCGCGCCAGCGCGCCCAGCCACAGCGAGGGATCGCGCAGGCCGGCACGCAGCAGATCGGCATGGTGGGCGCTGCCCACGCGGTTGGCCAGCAGGCCGGCCCAGCGCAGGCCCGGCCGATAGTGCTGCAGGCCATGGGTCAGCGCGCCAAAGGTGCCGGCCATGCCCGAGGCGTCGATGACGGCCAGTACCGCCAGGCCCAGCCGCTCGGCCACATCGGCCGCGCAGGGCGTGCCGTCGAACAGCCCCATGACGCCTTCCACCAGGATGAGATCGGCCTCGCAGGCGGCTGCGTGCAGGCGTGCACGCATGTCGGACTCGCCCGTCATCCACAGATCTACGCTGTGCACGGACGCGCCGCTGGCCAGTTCATGCCAGTGCGGATCCAGGAAGTCGGGGCCGCACTTGAACACGCGCACGCGCCGGCCCTGGCGCGCATGCAGCCGCGCCAGCGCAGCCGTCAGCGTGGTCTTGCCCTGGCCCGAAGCCGTGGAAGTGATCAGCAGCGCCGGGCAGCGTGCCCCGCCCTGGCCAAGGTCAATGTTCATGTGTTCGCTCCGCGCGGCGCATTGTAGTGCGCGCCCGCACCGCGGCCGCAACCAATGCTTACGCAATACATCCCGCCGAAGCAGACGAGTCCTACAGATGGCGCTACGATTTTGTGAGACAGTCTGGCGCTCGCTCTCCAATACCCGAGCAAGGCGCTGACGTCAAGCCGTGTACGCCTGCCTGTTACCAGGTTTCCTCGGATACTTCCACGGAATGTGCTCACTTCGTTCGCACGTCCTACAATCTCAGCGTCTATGACCTCCCAGACTTCCCTCGACCACATTGCAGAGCGCGTGGAGCGCCTGCTGGTTCGCCACGAGGAACTGCAACGCACCAATGCGCTGCTCGCCGAGCAGGTGGCGGCCCTGACCCAGGAGCGTGATTCGCTGCGCTCGCGGCTCAACGCCGCCCGGGCCCGCGTCGATGCCCTGATCGAGCGCCTGCCCTCCAACCAGGGGGCCTGACCCCTTCGCAACCGCCGACGCCCCGAACGCCCATGAAGCAGATCGAAGTGCAAATCCTGCAGCAAAGCTATGTGCTGACCTGCCCCGATGGCCAGGAAGAGCGTCTGCTCGAAGCCGTGCGCCGTGTGGACACGGCCATGACCCGCATCCGCGACAGCGGCAAGGTCCGCTCCCGCGAGCGCGTGGCCGTGCTGTCCGCGCTGAACATGGCCTTCGACGTGCTGGACCGCGAAGCCCAGGAAAGCGCCATGGCCACGGCCCAGGCCGAGATGCAGTCCCTGCATGACGAGGCCGCTTCCCAGCACAACGCCCCATCCCAGCCGCCCGAGCCCAGCCCCGAGGAACTGGCCGAGCGTGCGCGCCAGCAGGCCCTTGCCGAGCAACTGGTGCTGCGCCTGGACCAGGCCCTGGAGGGCGATGCGCGGCTGATCTGAGCCTGGGCCGCCGCTGCCTTTCCTTGCCCCGCACGACAGCCTCTTCGGAGGCTGTTTTCATTGCATCGCCCATGTCAATGAAAAGCCCATGCCGTTCAAAGAACTTGATCGCGGGCCTGATCAACGGCCTTAGAATGGAGGCGTCTGCAAACCCGCCGGGCTTTATAGTTCCTTGGACCAATGCTCTATGAGCCCGGGCTTGGTACATTGCCATTCGAGCGTGATCGTCTCGCGTCAGATGAACCCAACGTCTGGCTGCCCTTGCCCCCCTGAACCCCGGTTCAGGATGACGGCCCGGTGGTCTTTGCAGACACCTGATTCCAACCCGGCGCACCTCCACGGTGCGCCGGGTTTTTTGTTGCCCGCCCCTTCACTACCGATCTGCCGCCGCATGCCTGATCTGCTGTTTCTCGAACTGGCCCTGCTGGGCCTGTGCTCCGGTTTCCTGGCCGGCCTGCTGGGAGTGGGCGGCGGCATGGTGCTTGTGCCGTTTCTGACCTACTTTCTCGACAAGCGCGGGGTCGGCCCGGACCTGTCCGTGAAGATGGCGATCGCCACGGCCATGGCCACCATCGTGTTCACCTCGATCTCCAGCCTGCGCGCCCACCACGGTCGCGGCGCCGTGCGCTGGGACATCGTGCGCAGCCTGGCGCCGGGCATCATCACGGGCGGGCTGCTGGCCAGCCTGGGAGTCTTCGCACTGCTGCGCGGCAAGTACCTGGCGCTGTTCTTTGGCGTGTTCATCGGCTACATGGCGCTGCGCATGCTGCGCAGCAACAGCCAGCCCACGGCCACGCGCGCCCTGCCGGGGCCGCTGGGGCTGTACGGCGCGGGTACGGGCCTGGGCTTCATCTCGGGGCTGGTGGGGGCAGGCGGGGCCTTCATCAGCGTGCCCTTCATGATGCGCTGCTCGGTGCCCATGCACATGGCCGTGGGCACCAGCGCGGCGCTGGGCTTTCCGATTGCCGTGGTGAATGCGGCAGGCCTGATCTTCACAGGCGCGGGTGACGCGGGGCGCCCCGAATACTCGCTGGGCTACCTGTGGCTGCCGGCCCTGCTGGCACTGGCCTGCTGCAGCGTGCTGACCGCACCGCTGGGCGCGCGGGCCGCGCACCGGCTGCCCGTGGCCCAGCTCAAGCGGATCTTCGCCACGCTGCTGTTCGGCTTGGCGGCCTACATGCTCTGGAAGGGCTTGAGCGCGGGCAGCTGAGCGCTTGCCACCTGGGCCATTCTCTGCCGGTAGGCGATGGCGCCGATGCCGGCGCGCTGGGCCTGCAGGCATTCGCCGAATTGCTCGCGCGGCAGGCCCGGCGCGCACAGAAAGCCCTGGAAGTAGTGGCCCTGCATGCGGTGGATGGCCGTCAGTTGCTCGTGCGTTTCCACGCCCTCGGCCACGATCTCCACGCCCAGCGCCAGACCCAGGCTGATGATGGCGCCGACGATGGCCTGGTCGCCCTCGTCGCTGGGCAGGCCGCGCACGAAGCTCTGGTCGATCTTGATCTTGGAGATGGGCAGCTTCTTCAGGTAGGCCAGGTTGGAGTAGCCGGTGCCGAAGTCATCAATCACCATGCCCACACCCAGATCGGCGATCTGGCATACGCGCAGCGCCATGTCCTGTGCATCCTGCAGCAGGATGCTTTCGGTCAGCTCCAGCTCCAGCAGATGGGGCTCCAGGCCGTAGCGGCGCAGCAGCTCGGTCACGCGCTCGACAAAGCCCGACTGGCGAAATTCCAGCGCCGAGACATTGACCGACACCTTGATCGGCATGCCCTGCTTCTGCCAGCGCGCAGCCTCCTGCACCGCCTGCTCCATGACCCAGGCGCCCAGCGTGACGATGTAGCCCGACTCCTCGGCCAGCGGGATGAAGACACCGGGCGAGACCACGCCGAATTCGGGGTCGGTCCAGCGCAGCAGCGCCTCGGCCGCGACGATGCGGTCGCTGTCGATGTGCACCTGGGGCTGGAAGTACACGGCCATGCGGCCATGCTCCAGCGCCTGGCGCATGGCATGCTCCAGCTTCATGCGCGACAGCAGGCCCGCGCTCATTTGCGGCTGGTAGAAGCTGAAATGGCCCCGGCCCCGCTCCTTGACGCGGTACATGGCCGTGTCGGCCTGGCGGATCAGCTCGTCCAGCGTGAGGCCGTCGGCCGGGTACTGGGCCACGCCGATGCTGCACTGCACGGAAAAACCCAGGCCGTCGAGCAGGAAGGGCCGCTCCATCTCCTGCAGGATGCGCCTGGCCACCGCGGCAGCCAGCTCGGCGTTGCAGCCGTGCAGGTAGAGCACGAACTCGTCGCCGCCCAGGCGGCACAGGATGTCTACCGGCCGCATGCAGTCGCTCAGGCGCTGCGCGACCAGCTTGAGCACTCGGTCGCCGAACTGGTGGCCCAGCGAGTCGTTGATGATCTTGAAGCGGTCCAGGTCGATGAACAGGATGCTGAACACCGTGCCGCCTGCGCGTGCGGCCTCGATGGCCGCATCCACGCGCTCCGTGAGATTGAGCCGGTTGGGCAGGCCGGTGAGCGCGTCGCTGTAGGCCAGCTGTTCGATGCGCTGCTGTGCCACGCGCTGCTGGGTGAGGTCGCGCATGAAGCCGATGCTCTGCACCACGTCGCCCTGCGCATTGCGCAGCGGCACCCAGGACAGGCGCACGGCGCAGCGCGCACCGCCGGCCTGGCGCAGCCAAAGGTCGCCCTCCCAGAAGCCGCCTTGATGCCACTGTATGCGGGCCAGGTCGCCCAGCGTGTCGGATGGGTCTTCGGTGGCTTCGAACAGCGATTCCACCGTGCGGCCCTGCACGGGCATGCCGCCCAGCAAGCGTTCGCAGGCCGGGTTGGTGCGTGCCACGTCCATGTGGTCATCGGCGATGAAGATGCCGTCCAGGCTGGACTCGAAGACCCGCGCAGCCAGTTCCAGGCCCGCCTGGGTCTGGGCCTCGGCCGTGATGTCGCGGAAGGAGAAAATGCGCCCCATGGGCAGGCCCCGGCGCAGCTGGGGCACGGCGCGGCGCTCCAGGATGCGGCCGTCGCGCAGGTCCAGTACGTCGGACGCTTCCATCAGGGGCTGGGCCGACAGCAGCTTCAACTGCTGCGCGTAGGACTCGGCATCGCGCACCTGGCCGGCCAGGTGATCGAGGATGGCCGCGTCGTTGCGGCGCACCAGCAACGCCTCGGGAATGCCCCAGAGCGTGGCGAATCGGTGGTTGAAGGCGCGGATACGGCCATCGGGATCGCACACCAGGATGGCGTCGGCCGCCGACTCCAGCGTGGCGCGCAACTCGCCCAGCAGGCTTTCGAATTCGGCCTCGTGCAGCGCCTGCTCGCGCCGGTCCAGCATGCTGACCAGGAGCACCTCGCCGTCGAGCGCGCGCACGCGCATCTCCACGGGCGCCAGCTGGCCGTCGGCACGGCGCACCTCGGAAATGAACTGGGCGCCGGCCTGCCAGTTGAAGGGGTCGCTCCAGAACGCCTGCTGCTGCGGCGTGGCGGCCAGCACCTGCACGGGCAGTCCCACGGCGGCATCGGTCTCATAGCCGGTGACGGATTCGCTGGCGGCGTTGGCGCGCAGCACCTTCAGGCTGCGGGCATCGATCAGCCACAGCGCCTCCTGCAGTGCATCGAGCAGGCGGGGCCAGGCGCGGTTGAGCGCTTGCTTGTTCAAGACGCCACCTTCGGCGGATCCAATTCCACCGCCCGTTCAAAGTAATAGCAGACACGCCGGCGCGGCGACAGATAGTCCAGCGCGTCGCGCGGCAACTGCGCAGGAGCCACGCCCCGGCGTATGCCCAGCGCGGGAAACAGCTCCAGCGCCAGCACGGGCGCCTGGGCGGCCGGCACGCTGGCGTCATGGACCATCACCGAAGGCTTGAGCGGCCGTGATGCATTGACGGACATGACCATGGCATGGCGCCCATCGGTCAGCTCCACCACCGAGCCCGGCGGGAACACGCCCATCATGCGGATGAAGCCATTGAGCACGGGCGCGGCGAACTTGTCGCGCAGCCGGCTGAACAGCATGGACAGCGCCTCGTGCGGCGTGTGCGGCGTCTGCGCATCGCCGGGATTGCACAGGCGGTCATAGGTGTTGACCAGGGCCAGGATCTGGCCCGTGAGCTCCATGTCCTCGGCCACCAGGCTCAGCGGGAATCCCGTGCCGTCGGCCCACTCATGGTGCTGTGCGATGGCGGTGGTGACCTGGGCCGACAGGCCCATGCGCATGGCGATGGCCACCGATTCACCCACATGGCGCTCGTAGCGGTCGCGCAGCGCGTCGGGCACGGAAGACTCCAGGGCCAGGCCGTGCATGCCTTCGGCGCCGGCCACCGGCTTGCCGGCATCGTGCAGCAGCGCCGCCAGGCCCAGGTCGCGCAGCAGCGCAGCCTCCAGGCCCAGGGCGCGGCCCAGCAGCAGGCCGAGCACGGTCACGTTGACGGCATGCACGCTCTGGTTGCTGCCCACGCCATCGGACAGGAGGTGAATCGCCACGTCCTGCGGGCCGGCCAGTTCGGCCAGGCAGCCGTCGACCAGGGCTTCGGTGGGCATGCGCGCCTGCTCGGGCGCGCTGGCAAGGGTGGTTTCGATGGCCACATAGCCACGCTCCACCTTCTGAAAGCGCGCATTGCAGTCCTCCAGCCGGCCGCGCCAGTTGGGCACAGACAGCAGCAGCGGCGCTGCGGGTGAGGGTTCCTCGGCGGGCTCGGCTGCAGCGGCCGCCACAGCGGGCAGCGGCTGCGGCGGCGGAGTGCGCACCTCGGCCGGCCAGGCGTCGCTTTTGTGCGGAACGCAGCGCACCGCCTCCAGGCCCAGGGATTTCAGGGTCTGGATCTGTGCGCTGGAGGTGATCTTGAAGCTGCTGACCGGAAAGGGATGGTTTAGCCATCCAACATCGAGCTGGACAAACATGCCCGGACGGAGGTCTCGGATATCGATGAGGACGGAATGGTTCACGCGCGGCAACGGCCCCGAGGCTGAAGGAATCGGCAAATGTAAGCCGATGATTCGGGCATTATCTCCAGTTCTGAGGGCCTTGCAGGCAATCCGCGACCCTCAGGACCAAGTCTGTCCCCCGCTGTTGTTCATCGGCACCAGAGACTGGGCTTGTAGATCAGGTCCATCCACAGCGCCCACACGGCCACGCCCACCAGCATCAGGCCGGCCAGCCGCGTGCCCCATTCGGCACGCAAGCCGTTCAGGCGCTGGCGGCCCAGCCGCCACAGCCAGGGGCCGGCCACCAGCCACAGCCCGCTGCCCACGCCAAAGGCCGCCATGGCCGATGCGCCCTGCAAGGGGCCACCGCTGAGCGCGGCGACCAGCACGGCCGAATACAGCAGTCCGCAGGGCATAAGCGCCCAGGCATAGCCCGCCGCCAGCGTGCCGCCAGGGGCGGACACCCAGGGCTGCACGCGCCGCCAGGCGGCGCGGCCCGCAGACTCCAGCCAGGCGGGCTGGCGGGCCTGCACCATCATGGCCAGGCCCCAGGCCATCACGGCGACATGGGTCAGCGTCCAGAACGGCTGCAGCGCCGTGGTCTGGCTGGTGAGCCAGGACAGGCTTTCCATGGCCAGCGCCGAGGCAGCGCCCAGGCTGGCATAGCCGGCCAGCCGCCCGCTATGGAACAGCGCCGTGCGCAGCCACAGCCGGCTTTGCAGTCCATGGACGGCGACCACCTGCCCACCACCCTGTACCGTGCCCTGCCCCGCCCCGCCCGTGACCACGCCGCAGGGCGCGGCGCACATGGCAAGGCAATGGGGCCCGCCGACGAGCCCCATGATCAAAGCGGTCCAGAGCAGCGACAACAGCATGGGGCCTAGATGATCCTCGAAAACCGCGCCCGGTTCTTGTCGGCCTGCAGATATCGGTCAAACAGCATGGCCACGCCACGCACGAAGTACCAGCCCATGGGTGTGACCTGGAATCCCTCGTCGCTGATCTGCACCAGCCCCTTGGCCTGCAGGTCCTGAAGCGCCGCCAGCTCGGGGGCGAAGTACTCGCGAAAGCCCAGCAGCCAGGCCTGCTCCATGGGCTCGAACAGCACGGCGCCCTGGCACATGATGGCCATGATGACGGCGCGCCGCACCAGATCATCGCGCGACAGTGCCAGGCCGCGCACCACGGGCAGGTGGCCGGCGTCGATGGCGTCGTAGTACTCCTCCAGCGTCTTGGCGTTCTGGCTGTAGCTGGCCCCCACCTTGCCGATGGCCGACACGCCCAGCGCAATCAGGTCGCAGTCGGGCTGGGTGCTGTAGCCCTGGAAGTTGCGATGCAGCCGGCCCTGGCGCTTGGCCACGGCCAGCGCGTCCTCGGGCAAGGCGAAGTGGTCCATGCCCACGTAGACATAGCCGCCGTCCATGAAGGCCGCGATGGAGCGCGAGAGCATGGCCAGCTTGTCGGCGCCCTGGGGCAGGTCCTCGGCCGCGATGCGCCGCTGCGGCTTGAAGCGCTCGGGCAGGTGGGCATAGGCATAGAGCGCGATGCGGTCGGGCCGCAGCGCATTGACCTGGGCCAGCGTGCGCTCGAAGGACTCGGGCGTCTGCTTGGGCAGGCCGTAGATCAGGTCCACGTTGATGGAGGCAAAGCCCAGCTGCCGTGCCGCTGCCACCAGCGCGAACACCTGCTCGGCCGGCTGCACGCGGTGCACGGCGATCTGCACCTGTTCGTCGAAGTCCTGCACGCCGAAGCTCAGGCGGTTGAAGCCCAGCTCCTTGAGCACGGCCAGGCGTTCGACACTGACGGTGCGCGGATCGACCTCGATGGAGTATTCGCCGCCCGGCTCCAGCTTGAAATGCTCGCGCAGCAGGGCCATCAGCGTGCGCAGCTCATCGTCCGAGAAGAAGGTGGGCGTGCCGCCGCCCAGGTGCAACTGGCTGACGGCCTGGCCCTTGCCGCAATGGGCCGTGTGCAAGGCCATCTCGCGCGCCAGGTAGTCCAGGTAGACGGCAGCGCGATCGTGGTGGCGCGTCACGATCTTGTTGCAGGCGCAGTAGTAGCACAGCGACTCGCAGAACGGCACATGCACATACAGCGACAAAGGCATGGCCCGCGCTGCGGTACTCGATTTGCGGTGCTCAAGTGCCAGGATATAGTCTTCAGCACCGAAAGCCTCCACGAAACGATCGGCCGTGGGGAACGAGGTGTATCGGGGCCCCGGTACGTCGAAGCGACGCAGCAGCTCTGGGGTGACAGCGGTCATGGGTTTTTTCCTCTAATGTCGTCCACTGTGCCGCAGCCCATTGGCCGCGTCCTTGACTCATATCAAGAGTTGTTCGCGGCAGTGCTGCGACAATTTGATCCAACTCATCGCCATCCACGAGGTCACCGCCGGCGCACTGCTGCGCCGCTGATGTTTACTCCATGAACCTTCAGACCATCAAAGCATCCTGTTCCAATTGCAACCTGCGCGAGCTGTGCATGCCCATGGGCCTGGATGCCGAGCAGATGCAGCGCATCGACGACATCGTGGCCACGCGCCGCAAGGTCAAGCGCGGCGGCCTGCTGTTTCGCAACGGTGAGTCCTTCACCTCGCTGTACGCCATCCGCACGGGCTTCTTCAAGACCTGCGTGGCCACCGAGGACGGGCGCGACCAGGTCACGGGCTTTCAGATGGCCGGCGAGATCATCGGCCTGGATGGCATCGTCAACGACCACCACACCTGCGATGCGGTCGCGCTGGAAGACGCCGAGGTCTGCGTCATGCCCTTCGACAAGCTGGAGGACCTGTCGCGCGAGGTCACGGCCCTGCAAAACCATGTGCACAAGGTCATGAGCCGCGAGATCGTGCGCGAGCATGGCGTGATGCTGCTGCTGGGCAGCATGCGTGCCGAGGAGCGGCTGGCCGCCTTCGTGCTCAACCTGGTGCAGCGCCTTCACGCCCGGGGCTTTTCCAAGTCGGAACTGGTGCTGCGCATGACACGCGAGGAAATCGGCAGCTACCTGGGCCTGAAGCTGGAGACGGTGAGCCGCACCTTCTCGAAGTTTGCCGAGGAAAACATCATCGAGGTGCGCCAGCGCCATCTGCGCATCCTGGACACGGACGCGCTCAAGCGCATCGTCAACAGCCAGCAGTGCCAGTGAGGCCGCAAGGCCCCGCCCCCCGGCAATGAACAAGGCCCGCGATCGCGGGCCTTGTTCATTGCCATTGCAGTGCACGCGGGTTCAATCGCGCCCCAGGCCCTGCATGGCCAGATTTGGGTCCGGCTCGGAGACCACGCCGTCGTTGAGATCGTGCGTGGAGCGTCCCAGCATGGTGGTCATGAGGCTGGACAGCATGGTCACGCCCCAGAAGGCGAAGAAGGCCAGCGTGTAGATTCCCTGCCGCGACCAGCCCAGGTCGCCGAGCCAGTGCAGCTCCAGCGGGTCCACGAAGGCGAATACCAGCATCTCCATCACGGCGGCGGCCAGAAAGGCCGGCCAGGCAATCCACATCCAGCGTTGGGCCAACATCAGCGATCTCCTTGAGCTGTCGAGGGGTGGCTTTCATTGTGCGCGCCGCCCTCGCACCGTGCCAAGCCCTGCGCACCCTGCACTGCCTGTAGGAAACCCTTGGCCCTCGCGCATGCTGGAGATGCCATCCACCATGCAAAAAGGCCGCGACTGCGGCCTTGTGCACGGTATTTTCCTGCGTTCAGCGGTCCGTGGGATGGTCCTGCGCGGGCGTGGCCGCGTGGTTGCGGCCGGTGACCGCGGGCGCCAGGCTCTTGGGCACTTCGCGCACGCCATCGGCACGCTCGTTGATGGTGATGCCATTGCGGTAATAGTCAGGATCGATCACGGGATCGGCGCCATTGATCGCAATGACGGCCGTGACCACGCCGGCCACCACGACGGCGGCCGGGCCGGCCACCACGAGCCAGACATGGGCGAACTTCCACCAGGGCTTGCCGGCGTCCGGATGCGAAGGGGCCGTGGCGGGCGCGGAGACTGCGGGACTGGAAGACATGGATAACCTCTTTCTTTCAAACAGCCGGCGCAGCCTGGGCGGCGCCGGCCAGACATATCACCGGGGCACCAGGAAGACGGCCTTTTCGGACGCGCGTCCCGCGCCTGAATGCACGGCATCGATATCGAAGAATACGGTGTGCGAGCCCGGCTCGGCGGAACCGTAGGGAATCTGCAGCCGCGCCGCAATGCCGCGCGTCTCGGCCGGGCCGACCTCGACCTCCTGCTCGGACGCCAGCTCCAGCCCGTCGAGGCCATGGGCGCTGATGCGGTAGCGCTGGGCCTGCTCGGTGGCATTCATGATCTGCAGGCGGTAGACATTTTCCAGCTTGCCGCCCGCGACGATGCGCGACAGCGACGCCCGGTCGCGTATCACGTCGACCTTGACCGACTGGCGCAGCGCCAGGCTCACGATCATGGCCATGCTCAGGCCGATCAGCACGGCCGAGTAGACCAGCACGCGCGGACGGAAGATGCGGCGCAGCACCTGGGCCCGCCGCCACAGGCCGGCCATGGCGTTCTGCGTGGTCAGCCGGATGAGGCCGCGCGGATACTCCATCTTGTCCATGATGGAATTGCAGGCGTCTATGCACAGACCGCAGCCTATGCATTCGTACTGCAGGCCGTTGCGGATGTCGATGCCCACGGGGCAGACCTGCACGCACATCTTGCAGTCGATACAGTCGCCCAGGCCCTGGGCCTTGTAGTCCACCTTCTTGGTGCGAGGCGCGCGCGGCTCGCCCCGGCCCGTGTCGTAGCTGACGATCATGGTGTCGCGGTCGAACATGGCGCTCTGAAAGCGCGCATAGGGGCACATGTACTTGCAGACCTGCTCGCGCATGTAGCCGGCGTTGCCATAGGTGGCGAAGCCGTAGAACAGCACCCAGAAGACCTGCCAGCTGCCCTGCAGCGCCAGCAGCTCGCCGCCCAGCTCGCGGATGGGCACGAAGTAGCCCACGAAGGTGAAGCCGGTCCACAGGGCAATGGCAATCCACAGCAACTGCTTGAGCGACTTCTTCCAGAGCTTTTCAAAGGTCCAGCCGTTCTTGTCCAGGCGCATGCGCGCGCTGCGGTCGCCCTCGACCTTGCGCTCCACCCACATGAAGATTTCGGTGTAGACCGTCTGCGGGCAGGAAAAGCCGCACCACAGGCGACCGGCCACGGCCGTGAACAGGAACAGCGCCAGCGCCGAGATGATCAGCAGGCCCGCCAGGTAGATGAAATCCTGCGGGTACAGCACCAGCCCGAACAGGTAAAAGCGCCGCGCACCCAGGTCGAACAGCACCATCTGGCGCTGCCCCCATTCCAGCCAGGGCAGGCCATAGAAAACCAGTTGGGTGAGAAACACCAGAGCCCATCGCCAGCGTGCGAAGACACCGCTGATGGAGCGCGGGTAGACCTTCTTCTCGGACTCGAACATCGACACCAGCTGGCCCGGGTCCGGGTCGGCAGGCGTGATCGGAATGACTTTGCGGGGAGGCTTCCCGGCATCATCCCCGTTCTCGGGCTTCATGGTGGGTTCCTTGGTTTTTTGGAATATCTGAAAACTCAAAAGGCAAAAAGGCGGCGCCGCAGCGCCGCCCCCTGTCCTTATTGACGGACTGCGCCGTCTTTGTGCGACATGCCCCAGACATAGGAGGCAAGCACCGCGATCTGCGCCTCGGTCAGCTTGTCCTTCTGGGCAGGCATCTCGTTGTGCTTGCCGTTGTTGATCATGGCCGTGATGGCGGCCTCGCCCCAGCCGTGCAGCCAGATGTCATCGGTCAGGTTGGGCGCGCCCAGGGCCTGGTTGCCCTTGCCGTCCATGCCATGGCAGGCGGCGCAGGCCGTGAACTTGGACTTGCCCAGCGAAGCCTTGAGCGAGTCGTGCGGGCTGCCCGACAGGCTCAGCACATAGTGCGAGAGGTTGCGCACATCATCGGGCGTGCCGACGGCAGCGGCCATGGGCGGCATGATGCCGATGCGGCCCGCCGTGATGGTTTCCCTGATCTTGTCGGGCGTGCCGCCATGCAGCCAGTCGCCATCGGTCAGGTTGGGGAAGCTCTTGCCGCCGCGTGCATCCGAGCCGTGGCACTGCGCGCAGTTGTTCATGAACAGGCGCTCGCCGATGGCCATGGCCTGGGGGTCCTTGGCCATGTCTTCGGTGCTCATGCTCGTGAACTTGGCGTACAGCGGCTCCAGGTCCGCGCGGGCCTTGGCCATCTCGTTTTCATAGGCGCCCAGCTGCGTCCAGCCCAGCTTGCCCGCGAACGAGCCCAGGCCCGGATAGGCCGCCAGGTAGGCGAAGCCGAACACCGAGGTGATGATGAACAGCCACATCCACCACTTGGGCATGGGGTTGTTCAGCTCGCGCAGGTCCTCGTCCCAGACGTGGCCCGTGGTGTTGTCGGCCGAGGGGACCACCTTCTTGCGTGCGGTGAGATACAGCAGCAGCAGGCAGCCGATGATGCCGCCCAGCGTGATCGCCGTGACATAGATCGACCAGAAGTTGTTTACGAAATCGCTCATGGGAAGTTCTCGTTCTGGTGGAGGGACTCAGTCTTGCTCGAACGGCAGCTGGGCGGCCTCTTCGAAACGGGCCTGGTTGCGGCGGGCGAACGCCCACCACCAGATACCGATGAAGCAGGCCAGAGAGGCCAGCGTGGCCACGATGCGCATGGTGGTGATGTCCATGTCGCTCTCCTTTACTTGACCGAACGGCCCAGCACCTGCAGGTAGGCGATGACGGCGTCCATTTCCGTCTTGCCCTTGACCTGCTCGGCGGCGCCGCTGATTTCCTCGTCGCTGTAGGGCACGCCCACCTTGCGCAGCGCGCTCATGTGCTGGGCGACCACGGTGTCATCCACCTTGTTCTTCTCCAGCCAGGAGTAGGCAGGCATATTGGACTCGGGCACCACGTCGCGCGGGTTGTTCAGGTGGATGCGGTGCCATTCGTCGCTGTACTTGCCGCCCACGCGGTGCAGGTCGGGACCCGTGCGCTTGGAACCCCATTGGAAGGGGTGGTCGTAGACGAACTCGCCCGCCACCGAGTAGTGGCCGTAGCGCATGGTCTCGGCGCGGAAGGGGCGGATCATCTGCGAGTGGCAGTTGTAGCAGCCCTCGCGCAGATAGACGTCGCGGCCCATCAGCTGCAGCGGCGTGTAGGGCTTGAGGCCCGCCACCGCTTCCGTGGTCGACTTCTGGAAGAACAGCGGAACGATTTCCACCAGGCCGCCGACGGCGACCACCAGCAGGGTCAGCACGATCAGCAGGAAATTGTTGGTTTCCACCTTCTCGTGGGAAAAGCTCTTGGGAGCGCTATGGTTGTGATCGGACATGAGTAATGCTCCTAGACGCTCAGGCGTGGGCCACGACGGCAGGCACGGCCACCTTCACGGAACGGCCGGAGATCGCGGTCTTCCAGGTGTTCCACAGCATGACCAGCATGCCGCCCAGGTACAGCAGGCCACCGGCCACGCGGATCACGTAGAACGGATAGCTGGCCTTGACGCTTTCGACGAAGGTGTAGGTCAGCGTGCCATCGGGATTGACGGCGCGCCACATCAGGCCCTGCATCACACCGGCGATCCACATCGCGGCGATGTACAGCACGATGCCGATGGTGGCCATCCAGAAGTGCAGTTCGATGGCGCCCACCGAGTGCATCTTGGTCTTGCCGAACAGGCGCGGGATCAGGTAGTACAGCGAGCCCATGGTGATCAGGCCCACCCAGCCGAGGGCGCCCGAGTGAACGTGGCCCACGGTCCAGTCCGTGTAGTGCGACAGCGCGTTGACGGTCTTGATGGACATCATCGGACCCTCGAACGTGGACATGCCGTAGAACGACAGCGACACGATCAGGAAGCGCAGGATGGGATCGTCGCGCAGCTTGTGCCATGCGCCCGACAGCGTCATCACGCCGTTGATCATGCCGCCCCAGCTGGGAGCCAGCAGGATCAGCGAGAACACCATGCCCACGGACTGCGTCCAGTCGGGCAGCGCGGTGTAGTGCAGGTGGTGAGGACCCGCCCACATGTAGGTGAAGATCAGCGCCCAGAAGTGGACGATGGACAGGCGGTAGCTGTAGACCGGACGGCCAGCCTGCTTGGGAATGAAGTAATACATCATGCCCAGGAAGCCTGCGGTCAGGAAGAAGCCCACGGCGTTATGGCCGTACCACCACTGCACCATGGCGTCCTGCACGCCGGCGTAAGCCGAGTAGCTCTTCATCCAGCCGGCCGGAATGGCCGCGCTGTTGACGATGTGCAGCAGCGCCACGGCGATGATGAAGGCGCCGAAGAACCAGTTGGCCACATAGATGTGACGGACCTTGCGGATGCCGATGGTTCCGAAGAACACGATGGCATACGAGACCCAGGTCACGGCGATCAGCAGGTCGATCGGCCACTCCAGCTCGGCGTACTCCTTGCCCTGTGTGTAGCCCAGCGGCAGGCTGATCGCGGCGGCGAGAATGACGATCTGCCAGCCCCAGAAGGTCAGGCTGGCCAGCTTGGGCATGAACAGCCGCGTCTGGCAGGTGCGCTGCACCACGTAGTAGCTGGTTGCGAACAGCGCCGATCCGCCAAAGGCAAAGATCACGGCGTTCGTGTGCAGCGGACGCAGGCGTCCGTAGCTCAGCCATGGAATGCCGAAGTTGAGTTCCGGCCAGGCCAGCTGCGAGGCGATCAACACCCCGACAGCCATGCCCACCACTCCCCAGACGACGGCCATGATAGAGAACTGCCTTACGACGGTATCGTCGTAATAGACAGCGTTGTTATTTGAACTATCCATCGTGCACCCCTTAGATTGCTATCAAAGTGTTACTTTCTTCGCTGTCGGGCGTGTTGACCCACGTCAATCGTCCCGAAGAATGCGTTCGCCCTCTTGTTCCACGCTCTCGAATTGCCCGCGATAGACGGCCCACCACAGGGCCGCGAGGATGGCGAGCACAAGCACCACCGACAGCGGGATCAGTAAATAGAGAATGTCCATAGTCAGAACCTCCCCACCGTTGCGGTGGAGCCCGTCGGCATGGTGACGGACGCTGCGGGCGCAGCAGGCGTGCCCGTGTGATTCGTCAAGGCCAGTGGAAGGCTGCGCGCAAGGCGCGCGGCGTTGAGCACCACCAGCAGCGAACTCAGTGCCATTCCCAGGCCGGCCACCCAGGCAGGCATGAAGCCCGCCAGGGCCAGTGGAATCGACACCGCGTTGTAAGCGGCAGCCCAGGCCATGTTCTGGCGCACCACCTGCAGTGTGCGGCGCGACAACAGACATGCCTGGAGCACCAGTTCCAGGCTGTCGCCCAGAACAACGAAATCTGCGCGCGATTGTGCCAGCGGCACTGCTCTACCAAAAGCAAAAGAGACATGCGCTCCAGCTAAAACTGGGCCGTCGTTGAGGCCGTCGCCCACCATGGCCACATGGTGGCCGGCTGCCTGCGCCTGCTGCAGCCGCTCCAGCTTGTCCTGCGGGCTGCAGCCGCCGTGGGCCTGGGTGATGCCCACGCGCGCCGCCATGGCGCGTGCGGCGTCCTCGCGGTCGCCGGACAGCAGCATCACGGCGATGCCCTGCTTCCCGAGCGCCTGCACGACGGCGGCGGCTTCGGGCCGCACGTCCTCGCTGAGTACAAAGCGCGCCAGCGTATGCCAGCCCTGTTCGGTCTGCTCGGCCAGCAACACGCCCTGCACGGGCTGCTCGCCCGCCACGCCCGCATGCAGGGCCGATCCCAGGCGCAGATGGCGGCGTCCGCCCGGGCCCTGCACCCAGGCGTCCAGGCCCAGGCCTGCCACTTCCTGCATGGTGTCCAGCTTCCAGTGCGTCGCGGCATGGGCGCCAGCCTGCGCGATGGCGCGCGAGGCCGGGTGCATGGACTGGCGCGCCAGCAGCGCCGCCAGCGCCAGCACCTCGTCGGCATCCTCGCCGCGCGCAGGCTCGAACGAGGACAGCGCCAGGCCGTCGCGTGTGAGCGTGCCGGTCTTGTCGAACACCAGGGTGTCCACGGCGGCCAGCGCTTCCAGGCCCTGCAGGTTGCGCACCAGCACGCCGCTGCGCGCCAGCGTGCCGGCGGCCGTGAGCATGGCCACGGGCGTGGCCAGCGACAGCGCGCAGGGGCAGGTGACGATGAGCACGGCCACGGCCACCATCATGGCCTTGCCGGGATCGGTGGGCCACCACCAGATGGCAGCGCCCAGCGCGGCCAGCAGCACCACGACCAGGAAGGGCCGCGCCACCTTGTCGGCCAGCTGGGCCAGGCGCGGCTTTTGCAGCGAGGCGCTTTCCATGAGGCCCACGATCTGGGCAAAGCGCGTGTCGGCCCCCACGCCGTCCACGCGCACATCGACCACGGCGTCCAGGTTGTAGCTGCCGGCCGTGACGCTGTCGCCCTCGGCACGCAGCACGGGCGTGGACTCGCCCGTGAGCAGGGCCTCGTCGGCATGGGTGCGGCCGCGCACGATGGTGCCGTCGGCCGGGAAGGCCTCGCCGCTGAGCACGCGCACCAGGTCGCCGGCACGCAGGCGGCGCGTGGCCACGCGCTCGAAGTGGCCGGCCGCGTTCTCGCGCAGCACGGCATCGGGCAGGCGATTCATCACGGCTTCCAGCGCACCGGCCGTGCGGTCGCGCAGCCGCAGCTCCAGCCAGCGGCCGGACAGCAGGAAGAAGACGAACATGGTCAGCGAGTCGTAGAAGACTTCCTCGCCGAAGGGCCCCGAAGGATCGAAGGTGCCCAGCGAGCTGATCACGAAGGTGATCAGCATGCCCAGCGCCACGGGCAGGTCCATGCTCACGCGGCGCTGGCGTATGTCGCGCAGCGCGCTGGAGAAGAAGGGGCCGCAGCAAAACAGCACCACGGGCAGCGAGATGACCCAGGAGGCCCAGCGCAGCAGCGTCTCCATCTCCTGCGACAGGTCGCCGGGGCGGGCCACGTAGGCGGGCCACGCATACATCATCACCTGCATCATGCAAAAGCCGGCCACCAGCCAGCGCCACAGCGCACGGCGACTTTCGGCCTGGCGGCGCTCGCGCGCAAAGGCATCGCGCGCAGGAAGCGCCTGGTAGCCGGCGCGCCGCACGGCCTCCATCCACTGGGACGGAAGCACCTGCTCGTGGCGCCAGGTGACTCGCGCGCGGCGGGTGGCTGCGCTGACTTCGGCCTTCTCCACCCCGGGCACGGCCCGCAGCGCATCCTCGATGGTCAGCGCGCATGCGGCACAGTGCATGCCCTCCAGAACGACGTGCGAATCCCAGGCAGGGAAATCGGTGGGTTCTTTGGAAGGGTCGGCGGGAGTTGCGGGGCCTGCGGGCCGTCCGAACGAACTCCACTCCTGCGGATCATCCAGCAGTCGGGCCGTGGCCTGCTGCGAGGGCGAGAGACCTGAATCAGGCGCCGCCACCGCCGCCTCGCTGGATGGGGCTGCAATGGTGTGGGGCATGGTTCTTAGCGTAATCGGGGGGCATGATAAGCGTATTGACATTAATCAACCGTTAACTCATGGTTGGGTCTATGCTGACTTCGTCCCACCCATCAGCACACACGAAAGGAGCACGCATGTACAACCGCATCCTGATCGCCACCGACGGTTCCGAGCTTTCCGACAAGGCCGTGGACAGCGGCCTGGGCCTTGCCGCCTTGTGCGGCGCCAGCGTGATCGTCGTCAAGGTGGTCCAGCACTACCCGCGCAGCTACTTCGAAGGCGGCGAAACCGTGGATCTCAAGCAGATCGAACGCATCGAAGGCCAGTGGACGGCCAACGCGCAGACCGTGCTGGATGCCATCCACGCCAAGGGCCAGGCGCTCAAGGTCCACGTGACCACGGAGATCGTCAAGTCCGACCTGGTGGCCGAAAGCGTGATCGACGTGGCCAAGCGCCGCGACTGCGACCTCATCGTCATGGCCTCGCATGGCCGCAAGGGCCTGCAGCGCCTGCTGCTGGGCAGCGAGACGCAGCACGTGCTCACGCACACCCACATTCCCGTGCTGGTACTGCGCTGAAGGGTAGCGGCAGCTTCGGCTTTCGCTGCACAAAAAAAGGCATCGGCGGCGCCGATGCCTTTTGCTTTTTCAATCAGGCCAGGGCGCGACCCGCGCCTTGGCGACCACTCAGGCGAACAACTGCTTGTGCTGGTCGCGCAGCAGGTTCTTCTGCACCTTGCCCATGGTGTTGCGCGGCAGCTCCTGCACCACGAAGCAGCGCTTGGGAATCTTGAAATTGGCCAGCTGGCCCTTGAGCGCATCGACCACCGCCTGGGGCTCGAGCGAAGCGCCGGGACGCGGCACCACCACCACCACGCCCACCTCGCCGAAGTCGGGGTGCGGCACGCCGACCAGGGCGCTTTCGGCCACGCCGGGCAGCTCGTTGATGAAGCCTTCGATCTCGGCCGGATAGACGTTGTAGCCGCCCGAGATGATCAGGTCCTTGCTGCGGCCCACGATGCTGACATAGCCCCGCTCGTCGAGCTTGCCCACGTCGCCCGTGCGGAACCAGCCATCGGCCGTGAACTCCTCGGCCGTCTTCTCGGGCATGCGCCAGTAGCCCTTGAACACATTGGGGCCGCGCACCTGGATGTTGCCGATCTCGCCCACGGCCACCGGCTGGCCTGCGTCGTCCACGATGCGCACGCCCACGCCGGGCAGCGCAAAGCCCACGGTGCCGGCGCGGCGCTCGGACTGGCCGCCGTTGCGGCCATCGGCACGGTAGGGGTTGGAGGTCAGCATGATGGTCTCGCTCATGCCGTAGCGCTCCAGGATGACGTGGCCGGTGCGCTCCTGCCAGTCGCGGTGCGTCTCCACCAGCATGGGTGCCGAGCCCGAGATGAACAGCCGCATGTGGGCCGCCGCCTCGCGCGTGAGCCGCGCATCGGCCAGCATGCGCACGTAGAGCGTGGGCACGCCCATGAAGACGGTGGCGTCACGCATGCGCGAGATCACCGTGCCGGGTTCGAACCTGGCCAGCCAGATCATAGGACTGCCGTTGAGCAGCGCGCCATGGATGGCCACGAACAGGCCATGCACATGGAAGATGGGCAGCGCGTGGATGAGCACGTCGCCGTCCTGCCAGCCCCAGTAGTCCTTGAGGGTTTCGGCGTTGGACAGCATGTTGCCGTGCGTGAGCATCGCCCCCTTGCTGCGGCCCGTGGTGCCGCTGGTGTAGAGGATGGCGGCCAGATCGTCCTCGCCGCGCTCCACCACCTCCTGCTCGTCGCCATGGTGGGCGGCGCGCTCCAGCAGCGTGCCGCTGCGGTCGTCGCCCAGGGTGTAGACATGGGCCACGCCCGAGGTGAAGGCGATCTTGGACACCCAGCCGAAATTGGCCGGCGTGCAGACCACGACGGCGGGCTCGGCATTGCCCACGAAGTACTCGATCTCGGCGGCCTGGTAGGCAGTGTTCAGCGGCAGAAAGACATGGCCGCTGCGCAGCGTGGCCAGGTAGAGCATCAGCGCTTCCACCGATTTGTCCACCTGTACGGCAATGCGGCTGGCGGGCGGCAGCTGCAGTGACTGCAGCAGGTTGGCCATGCGCGCGCTGCCACGGTCCAGGTCGGCCCAGCTGTAGAACAGGCTGGCGCCGTCAGCGCCTATGGCCTCTACGGCCCACTTTTGCAGATCCTGGGGAAAGGCGGCGCGCAAGGCAGCGAACAGATTGCGGTTGGTCATGGCTGTGAAGAAGAAGGAAGAATCCGCTGGGGACCGGGAAATCTCAGGCACGTTCATGGATTGGCGAAGGCGGCGCCACGGACAGCTCGCGCAGGATGCGCTCGCGGTCCGCGTCCAGCGCGGGCGGCTGCCTGCGCACCAGGGGCTGGCCGAGCGAGGCCTGCAAGGGATTGCCCGCCACGCGCAGCGTCTGGCCGCTGGGGGTCTGCACCTGGGCCAGCATGCCGCGCTCGCGCACCTGGGGGTGCTCGACGATGTCGGCCACGCTGTTGTACTCCCCCGCCGGGATGCCATTATCAGTGAGCAACCCCAGCCAATGCGCCCTGGGACTGTCCCGCAGGCGCGCCTGCAGCGCGGCCTTGAGCTCGGCCTGGTGCTCGCACCGCTGCGCGTTGCCGGCAAAGCGCGCGTCCTCGGCCAGTTCGGGCAATTGCAGCAGGCCGCAGAGCTTGCGAAACAGCGCAT
The DNA here is from genome assembly GCF_055797465.1 of Delftia sp. PX-1. NCBI lineage: Bacteria > Pseudomonadati > Pseudomonadota > Betaproteobacteria > Burkholderiales > Comamonadaceae > Delftia > Delftia sp. PX-1. The sequence continues at coordinate 2,746,022 of NZ_CP184763.1, read as the reverse complement.
CGCTGCCCACGGCGATGACGAACCAGCCGTCCTGCGCCGCGAACACATCGAAGGGCGCCATGGAGGGATGCCGCGTGCCGATAGGCCCCGGCACGCTGCCCAGCGCGCCCAGGCGGGCCACGGGGTTCTCCAGCAAGGCCACCTGGCAGTCGAGCATGGAGACATCGACGCGCTCGCCCTGCCCCGTGCGCGAGCGGCGCATCAAGGCCGCCTGTGTGCCGATGACCGCGTACAGGCCCGCGCCCAGGTCGCCGATGGACACGCCCACGCGGCAGGGCCCGGCGTCCGGGTGGCCGGTCACGCTCATCATGCCGCTCATGGCCTGCACCACCATGTCGTAGGCGGGAAAGCCGCTGTAGGGCCCCGTCTGGCCAAAGCCCGAGACCGAGGTCATCACCAGCCGGGGATGGCGTGCATGCAGGGTCTCCCAGCCATAGCCGAGCTTGTCCATGGTGCCGGGGCGAAAGTTCTCGACCAGCACATCGGCGCCTTGCAGCAGGCGCTCGAAGACCTCGCGGTCCTGGGGCTGCTTGAGGTCCAGCGCAATCGACTCCTTGTTGCGATTGACCGAGAGGAAATAGGCCGAGCCCCCGTCCACGAACGGCCCGATGCCGCGCGCATCGTCGCCCGTGCCGGGCTGCTCCACCTTGATCACGCGCGCGCCCAGGTCGGCCAGCATCTGCGTGCACATGGGGCCGGCCAGCACGCGCGTGAGGTCGATGACGGTAAGGCCTTGCAGCGGCAGGCCCGTGGCTTGTTCATTCATAGGGATTTCCATATCGTTATCTATTGCTTGACGCGACACCCACAACCCATGGGACCGGCGGGGCCCAAGACCAGGACACCGAGGAAGGGCCGCCCCCCGCACCGAGGGTGTCGTCCCCCCCGCGAAGCGAGAGGGGTAAGGCACGTGGCGCCTCAGTAGGTGTCTCACTGCAGCCCGGCGCCGGAACGCTGGGTCAGGGCCTTGGACTCCTGCCCTTCCTTGAGGGCCCAGGCACGGAATTCCTCTAGGGATGCCGAGGGCGCGGCCAGATTGCCCTGCTTGGCCAGCCTGGCCTTCACATCGGGGTCTTCCAGCGCCTTGGTGCTGGCATCGAACAGCTTCTTCGCCACGTCCTCGGGCAGACCCGCCGGGGCGAACAGGCCGAACCAGAACGTGTAGTCAAAGCCCGGCACGCCGGACTCCTTCATGCCCGGCAGATCGGGGAACAGCGGCGAGCGTTCGGCCGTGCTCACGGCCAGCATGCGCAGCTTGCCCGCCTGGGCCAGCGGCAGCACGGAGGGCGGCGTGCCGAAGGTCAGGTCCACATCGCCAGCGGCCACGGCCTGTATCGATGGCGCCCCGCCCTTGAACGGCACATGCAGCATGCGCAGGCCGCCGCTGGCGCCCGCAAACGACAGCGTGGCCAGGTGCGTGATCACGCCTGCGCCCGAGGAGGAATAGCTGAGCTTGTCGGGCTGGCTGCGCGCCAGCGCCACCAGATCGCCCACGCTCTGGCCCGGAAAATCCTTGCGCACGGCCAGCAGCATGGGGGCCGAACTCCAGCGCGTGATGCCCGTGAAATTGCGCGCGCCCTCATAGCGAGCGCTCTTGTAGAGCAGCTGGTCCGAGCCATAGATGTTGGCGCTGCCCAGCAGCAGCGTGTAGCCGTCGGGCGCTGCACGCGCCACATGCTCGGACGCCAGCGTGGTGCCGGCGCCCGGGCGGTTGTCCACCAGCAGGGGCTGGCCCAGGATCTTGCCGACCTTGTCGGCCACGATGCGCGCCACCGCGTCGGCACCGCCGCCGGGCGGAAATCCCACGACCAGCGTGACGGGCCGGGCGGGATAGGACTGGGCCATCGCGCCACCGGCCAATCCGGCCAGCAGCAACGACAGTGCAAAACGCTTGAACATGGCTTGTCTCCTCTTTATTGATACCCCCTGAGTCGCTGCGCGCCTTCCCCCAAAGGGGGACGACACCCTCGGTGCGGGAGCGGTCCTTCCTCGGTGTCCCCGAGTTGGGCCGCGCCGGTTCCGTGGGCTGTGGGCGGTAGGCAGCACCACGGGCAATCTGCGTGTATGCGGGAGGATGCTGCTCAGCGCCCCTTGAACTCCGGGCTGCGTTTCTCGCGCCAGGCCCGGCCGCCTTCCTGCAGGTCTTCGGAGGCGATGCTGCGCTGCACCTCGCGCGTGATATCGGCCACGTCATGGCGGCCGCGCGCAATCAGGTTCAGGTGCTTTTTCATGCCGAACAAAGGGATGGGCGCCATGGCGGCCAGCGTGCCGGTGAGCTGGGCCACGGCCGCGTCGAAGGCGGCGGGTTCGGCCAGATGGGTGAGGAATCCGCAGGCCTTCATCTCCGGGGCCTGGATGCGCTCGCAGGTCAGGAACAGCCGCTTGGCCGTGTCCAGGCCCAGGCGCGAGACATAGCGCTCCAGCCCGCCCGCGTAGAAATGCAGGCCCAGGCGCGCGGCCGGCATGAACATTTCGGCCGCCGTGCTGCCCACGCGAAAGTCGCAGGCCAGGGCCATGTCGGTGGCACCGCCGTAGACGCCGCCGTGGATGGCGGCCACGGTCACGGCGCGGCATTGCTCGATGGCGTCCACCATCTCGCCGAAGCTGCTGCCCTCGGTCTGGCTGCCTTGGATCTCTGATATATCATAGCCACTGCAAAAGTACTTGCCCTCGCTGCGCAGCACCACCACGCGCACATCGTCGCGGCGGTTGATAAGCTCCACATGCGCGACTAGCGTGCCCAGGTCTTCGGGGGCCAGCTTGTTGGCCGCTTCGGGGCGCTGCAGCGTGATGGTGGCCAGGTGATCCTGGATGTCGAGTCTGGGCGTCATATGTATCAGTCAGTCAATCAGATATATTTGAATTAGAAAATGCTTCCAGCCAAGCAGCCATTGGAGAAAACCCCGGCCACGTCCAGCCTGCAGGAGCGTATACGGCAATCGCTGGAAGACGAGCTGCGCTCAGGCGCCATGCAGCCCGGCGATGCCATCGACGAGCCGGCCCTGTGCGAGCGCTTCGGCGCCTCGCGCACGCCCGTGCGCGAGGCGCTGCTGCTGCTGGTGGCCAAGGGGCTGGTGGAGATCGTTCCGCGCTCGGGCATCTATGTGCGGCGCCTGGATGCGCGCGAGCTGGTGGCCATGATGGAAGGCCTGGCCGAGCTGGAAGGCGTGCTGGCCCGGCTGGCCGCCACGCGCATCCATGCGCAGCTGCGCGAGCGGCTGCAGGCGGCGCTGGCGCACACCGCCGCCTGCGCCCAGGCGCAGGATGCCCAAGGCTATGTGCAGGCCAACATGCAGCTGCACGAACTGATATACGAGGCCAGCGGCAACGACTTCATCGTGGAACAGACCCGGCTGCTGCGGCTGCGCATCACGCCCTACCGGGGCCGGATGTTCGAGAAGCCGGGCCGCCTGGCGCGCTCGCAGCAGGAGCACGTGGCCGTGGTGTCTGCGATCTGCGCGGGCCAGGCGGAGGTGGCCGCCGAGGCCATGCGCCAGCACATCTGCGCAGGCGGCAGCGCCTTCACCGACATGGTGCTGGGCGCGCCCGCAAGCGCAGGCTATGAACGCCCGCGCAAGCCGAGATAGCCCGAAGAGGGCTCAGGGCCGCACTTCGAAGGCCAGGAACTGCGTGACCTGGTTGTCCGCGAAGTTGTTGTCGGCCACCAGCACCAGGGTGCGGTTGCCGTTGGCCAGGCGCGGGCCCCAGGAGATGCCTTCGATGTTGTCCAGCTTGACGCCCTGGTAGGTCACGGGCATCTCCAGCAGCAGCTCGCGCTTCATGGGCTTGTAGCTGGCGCCGACCAGGCTCTTGAAGCTGCGCACATCGGTGGTGTCCGGCTCGATGGTGGCGCGCGTCAGGCGGATGGTGTTGCCTACGCCGTCGGCAAAGGCGCGCTCGATGGCGATGAACTCGTGGTTGGAGACCGCCAGCAGCTCGGGCAGGCCGTTGTCCGGCGGAAAGCTGCCGCTGGCGGCCTTGTCCAGCGGAATCTTCGGCAGCTGGTAGACGTACTGCGCGCCGGACTTGCCCGTGGCCGGATCGAGCTTGAGGACGCGGACCACGCTGCCCGCCGCCAGCGTGGTGAGGGGGCCGTCTTCCACCAGCGCATCCTCGTTGGCCGTGAACACGCTGCCGTCGGGCGTGACGGCCAGGGCCTCGAACAGCTTGTTGTTGCGCCCTCCGCTGGTGGTGTTGTCCACGTAGTTGAAGGCCGCAGGCGTCTCGAAGTCGCGCACGAAGCTGCCGTCCACCCTGATCTCGCGCACGAAGGGCTGGAACAGGCTGGCGGGGTCGGTGCTGAAGTTGCCTTCGCTGGACACATAGAGATTGCCGTTGGGCGCCACGCGGATGCCTTCGGGGTCCACGGTGCGGCGCGTGCCCGGCAGGGGCTGGCCATCGCGGCCCTTGAGCGTGACCATCTTGCGGATGGTCACGGCCTGGATGGCCTTGTCATCGAACTGAATGCCCAGGTTGTAGAAGCGCGGCGTGCCGCGCTCGCCGCCGCGCTCATCCGAGATGGCCCAGTAGCTGCCATCGGGTGCGCGGTCCAGGCCGGAGATGCCGCCGAACTCCACGCCGTCGAACAGTGTCTTGGTCTTGATGCTGTAGTCGCCGATCAGGCGCAGCGAGCCGATGGTCTCGGGGCCGTCGTCGCTGCCGCCGCAGCCTGCCAGGCCCGTGGCCGTGCCGAAAGCCAGGACCAGCGCGAGCAGCACGGATGCGGGCGAGCGGACCTTGTCTGCCTTGTTCATATTCCCTCCCAGGATGGATCTCAGAAGGGATGGACCGTAGCCAAGGCCCGTGACAGGGTGGTGACATGCACGCGCATGCCGCCGCCCTGCCCCCGCCCTGACCAGCCCCTCGTCCGCTACTCCAGCTTGGCGCCCGAGGCCTTGACCACCTGGGCCCAGCGCGCGATCTCGCCATGCACCATGGCCGCGAACTGCTGCTGGTTCATGCCGCCGTAGTCGGCGCCGTTGCGCGCCCAGATGGACTTGATCTCTTCGGCCGAGCCTATGCGCTGCACCTGGTCGATGACCTGGGCCTGCACCGCCTGCGGCGTGCCCTTGGGCGCCCACAGGCCGTACCAGGTGGTGACCGTGTAGTCGGGCAGGCCGGACTCGGCCGCGCAGGGCACGTCGGGGAAGGCGGGGTTGCGCTTGTCGCCCGAGACCATCAGCGCACGGATGCGTCCGCTCTTGATGTGCTGGGCCGAGGAGCCCAGGCCGTCGAACATCATGTCCACATTGCCGGCGATCAGGTCCTGCAGCGCCGGGCCTGCGCCCCGATAGGGAATGTGGGTGATGAAGGTATTGGTCTGCAGCTTGAACAGCTCTCCGGCCAGATGGTGCGATGTGCCCGCGCCCGCCGATGCGTAGTTGAGCTTGCCAGGCCGCTTGCGCAGGTCGGCCAGCAGCTCCTGCACGGTCTTGCCCGGCACGTTGCGCGGGTTGACCACCAGCACCTGGGGCACGCTGGCCAGCAGGGCCAGCGCGACGAAGTCGCGCTCCAGGTCATAGTCCAGGCGGGGGTACATGGACGGCGCAATCACATGGTGGGTGCCGCCCATGAAGAAGTTGTAGCCGTCCGGCGCCAGCTTGGCCGCGTAGCTGGCGCCCAGGGTGCCGCCTGCGCCGCCACGGTTGTCGATCACCAGGGTCTTTCCCGCGCTCTTGGCGAACTGGGCCGAGAACGGCCGGGCAAAGGCATCGGTGCCGCCGCCGGCCGGAAACGGCACGACCAGGTTCACGGGTTTGGACGGCCAGTCCGCCGCCGCGCGGGCTGCCATGGGCAGGGCCAGCGCGGCCATCGAGGCCCCGGCCGCGCGCAACACCGCGCGCCGCCCCGTGGGGTGGGAAGCTTGCATGACTTGTCTCCTTGTCGCCTCTTTGAGGCTGTCTTCGTTGTCAGGCGCAGCAATCCCTGTGCAAGAAAAGGGGCACGGCATGCGCCGCGCCCCTTTTCATTTGCACAGGGCTTCGATGTCCGAGGACACCGGTATGCGGCCCTGCGCCAGCAGGCCGCGATGCTTGTCCAGGCGCTTGAGGTCGTAGAGATAGTTGACCATCAGGCCCAGCGACTGCTTGAGTCCCTTGGCCGACAGGTCGGCCGCCCAGTTGAGCCGCTCCACGCGCGCGCCGTTGCCCAGGTGAAAGCGCGCCACCGGGTCCAGCGGCCGGCCCTTGGCCGTCTCGCGCCCCAGATAGTGGGCAGCGCAAAACAGCAGGGCGCGGCGCACAGGCGCGTCGGGCTTGAGATCCTGCGGCGCATCCAGCGCCGCCAGCAGGTGCTCGGCGCCCATGCCGCCCGCCTTGAGCTCGAAGGCCTTGCGCTGGCGCTCGTCCATCTTCTCCAGGATGGCGTCGCCGTGCTTGGCGATCCAGGCGCGCAGGCCCGGAATGGGCGACAGCGTGGCGAAATGGCGCAGCCGGGGGAATTCGCCCGTCAGCGTCTCCACCACATGCTTGATCAGCGAGTCGCCGAAGCTCACGCCACGCAGGCCGGTCTGGGTGTTGCTGATGGAGTAGAAGATGGCCGTGGTGGCGCGGCCCAGGTCGGAGGCTGCGGCGGTCTCGTCCAGCAGTGGGGCAATGCTGTCGGACATCTTGTCCACCAGCGCCACCTCCACGAAGATCAGCGGCACGGTGGGCATGCGGGGGTGAAAGAAGCCGTAGCAGCGGCGGTCGCTGTCCAGGCGGTTCTTGAGATCGGCCCAGCTGCGGATGTCGTGCACGGCCTCGTACTGGATGAGCTTTTCGATCAGCGAGGCCGGCGAGTCCCAGCTCAGGCGGCGCAGCTCCAGCAGGGCCACGTCGAACCAGGTGGAAAACAGATGCTCCAGCTCGGCATCCAGCGCGGAAAAGCGCTGCTGCTCCGCCTTGGGCAATGCCAGCAGTTCGGCACGCAGGTCCACCAGAAAGCCCATGCCGCCCTGGGGCTGGGCAAACCGCTGCAGCAGCCGCGTGCGCGGCGACATCAGCGCGCGGCGCAGATCCATCTCGGCATGGCCGCGCTCGGCGTCGCTGGTGGCCGTGTCATAGCGCTTGCGTGCGGTCATCAAGGCGTCGGTGTCGGGGCCGAACTGCTCGACGATCAGCGCCCAGAAATCCTGGCGCGCCGGCAGCTCGGCCTGGGCATACCAGTCCATCAGCTGCTGCGCGTGGCGGCCACCCTCGACATCGCTGAGCGCTGCGTCGGCGGCAGCCTGCAGGTCTTCCATGAGCTTGCGCAGCTCGCGCGGGGACAGCACTTCCTGGCCTCGGCGCAGGGTGGCCTGCAGGCGCTGGGCCGTGCCGCGCGGCGCGGGAGCCTTGGCTGCATCGCCTTCGGCCTTTTTTGCAGGCGCAGCGGCCTCGGTGCTGCGAAAGCGGGACACATTGCGGGCAATCCAGTCGGTAGCCAGACCCATTCAGACACTCCTCCATATCAAGCGGTCACGGGACTGTCATGCCGCCAACGGGCCAATGACAATCCCTTGCTGCTCACATTATGGGAGTCTGTACGCCAGCGCGTGTACGCCGATGTCGCGTTCTTGTCTTCGGGCAATCCCCAGCACGCGCGCGCCACGCCAAAAAGAAAGCGGGCCCAGGGCCCGCTTCGCATTGTGTCCAGCCAGGTTCAGGCCGGCTTGCCCGCATGGGCCGGATAGGCCGGACGCCCCGCCGCCCACAGCCACATGGCAATGCCGCCGATCACCATGGGCACGCACAGCCACTGGCCCATGCTCATTCCCAGCGACAGCAGGCCCAGGAAGTCGTCAGGCTCGCGGAAGTACTCGGCAATGAAGCGGAAGGCACCATAGCCGGTCAGGAAGACCGCCGCCACCTGGCCCGGCTTGTGCTCCTTGCGTGCATACAGCCACAGCAGCACGAACAGCAGCAGGCCCTCGAGCAGGAACTGGTAGACCTGCGAAGGATGGCGCGGCAGCATGGAGCCGCTTTGCGGGAAGACCATGGCCCAGGGCAGCTCGGGGCTGGCAAAGCGGCCCCACAGTTCGCCATTGATGAAGTTGCCGACACGGCCCGCCGCCAGGCCCGTGGGCACGCAGGGCGCGACGAAGTCGGCCACCTCCAGCCACGAGCGTGCGCGCGAGCGCGCGAACCAGACCATGGAGCCGATGACGCCGATCAGCCCGCCATGAAAGCTCATGCCGCCCTGCCAGACGTAGAAGATTTCCAGCGGATGGCTGAGGTAGTAGCCGGGCTTGTAGAACAGGCAGTAGCCGAGCCGCCCGCCGACGACCACGCCGAGCACGCCCAGGAAAAGAATGTCTTCCACGTCCTTGCGCGTCCAGGCGCGGTCGCCCTGCATGCGCACGAAGGGCGGGTGGCGCAGCCTGCGCGTGCCCAGCCAGAGGAAGAGGCCGAAGGCGGCCAGATAGGTCAGGCCGTACCAGTGCACGGCGAGGGGCCCGATCTGCAGGGCCACGGGATCGATCTGCGGGTACATCAGCATGGTCGGCATTGTGCCGCAGCGCCGCATGGCCGGCGCCGGCCAGGGGTTGGAAAGATGGCGTCCCGCCCGCTCAGCCTTGCGGGCCTTCCTGGATGGCCGTGAGCTTGTCCAGGGCAGACAGCAGATGGCGCTGCTCGGTGGCGGTGAGCAATTGCTCCAGTTCGTCTTCCAGCTGCACCACCACGCCTTCGGCCCGCGCCTGCAGTGCGCTGCCGTCGTCCGTCAGGTGCAGCTGCTGCAGCCGGCGGTCGCGCGGATCGGGCTGGCGCCCGATGAGGCCGCGCTGCACCAGGCGCTCGACCACGGGCACCAGGTTGGAGGGCGAGATGTCCAGCGCCTCGCCCAGCTGGCGCAGGTAGATGCCCGGGTTGGCGTGGATGAGCACCAGGATGGAGAACTCGCTGGGCTTGAGGTCCAGTTCGGCCACGCGCCGCGCAAACAGCTTGTGGATGTGGATTTCCGCGCGCGTGAGGCGGTAGCCCAGAAAGCGCTGCAGGCGCGACTGGTCGACGGCGGGTTCGAAGGAGCTGTCCATGGACACGGATCCGGAAGAGGAAGAAGGCGCAACGAAGCAAGGCCGCACCGGCGCCTGCGGTTCTGCAGGGCCGGTGCGGCGTTCCATCATAAAAGCCCCGGCAGCCCGCTCAAGCCACGGCGGCTGGCAGCGGCGTACGGGCAGCGGCCTCGGTACGGCGCAGCCAGTGCTCCGCATCCAGCAGGCCATGCGCAAGGAACCAGGCCGCGCTGTCCGCCTTGGAGCGGCGCAGCGCCGGATCGGCCAGCGGCAGGCTGACGCGCGCCGCGCGCGCCCAGGCAAAGGCCATGCACAGCGTGCCGACCAGTCGCAAGTAGTCCTCGGCACAACGCGCCAGCAATTGCCTGTCGCCGGCAGCGCCGGTACACAGCTCGCCCGTCAGCGCTTGCATGCGCTCGGCCCAGCTGCGCAGCGCGCCTGCAAAGCCGGTCTCCATGCCCGCGGCGTCGCAGGCATCGGCCTCTTCACGCAGCACCTTCAGCAGCGGCGCCAGCGCGGCACCGCCGCTGGAGGCCACCTTGCGCTGCAGCAGGTCCAGCGCCTGGATCTGGTTCGTGCCTTCGTAGATCATGGCGATGCGGGCATCGCGCAGCGTCTGCTCGATACGGTACTCGTGCACATAGCCGTAGCCGCCGAAGACCTGCAGCGCCTCGCTGGCCAGCGCAAAGCCCCGCTCGGTGAAAAAGGACTTGACCACGGGCGTGAGCAGCGAGGCCAGCGCATGGGCCTGGGCGCGCTCCTCGGCATCCGGCGCCTGTTCGGCCAGGTCCAGCTGGTGCGCCACCCAGCCTGCAATGGCGCGCATGCCTTCGGTCCAGACGCGCAGGTCGGCCAGCATGCGCTGCACGGCCGGCTGCAGGGCGATGGGGTCGGCGGGGCCCTGCGCATCGGCAGGCCGGGGCTGGGCGCGCATCTGGCGGCGCTCGGCCGCATAGGCGCGCGCCAGCTGCCAGGCCATCTCGGCATGGCCCAGGCCCTGCAGGCCCACGTGCAGGCGGGCCGAGTTCATCATCACGAACATGGCAGCCAGGCCCTGGTGGGGCTGGCCCACCAGCCAGGCCTGCGCGCCCTCGAAGCGCATGGCGCAGGTGGCGCTGCCCTTGATGCCCATCTTCTTTTCGATGCCGTCGCAGTGGATGGCGTTGGGCAGAAAGCTGCCGTCGTCCCGGGGAATGCCGCGCGGCGCCAGGAACAGCGACAGGCCGCGCGTTCCCTCAGGCGCATCGGGCAGGCGCGCCAGCACCAGGTGGACGATGTTCTCGCTCATATCCTGGTCGCCGCCCGAGATGAAGATCTTGCTGCCGTCCAGGCTGTAGCTGCCATCGCCGCGGGGCCTGGCCTGGCTGCGCAGCAGGCCCAGGTCGGAGCCGGCCTGGGGCTCGGTCAGGCACATGGTGGCCAGCCAGCGGCCGCTGACGATGTGTGGCAGGTAGGTGGCGCGCAGGTGCTCGTCGCCATGCGCGTGCAGGCAGGCATAGGCGCCGTGCAGGATGCCCGGATACATGGTCCAGCCATGGTTGGCCGAGGCCAGCATTTCGTGCAGCGCGGCGTCCAGCAGCTGGGGCAGGCCCTGGCCGCCAGCGTCGGGGGCGCAGGCCAGTGCGGGCCAGCCTGCCTCCACGAAGGCTGCATAGGCGGCGGGAAAGCCGTCGGGCGTGCGCACCCTGCCCTGCTCCAGGCGGCAGCCTTGCAGGTCGGCCGGGCCGTTGAGCGGGGCCAGCACGTCGGCGCAAAAGCGCCCGGCCGCCTCGACCACCATGTCGGCCGTCTCCTGGTCCAGGGCTTCATGGGCCGGCATGCGGCGCCAGTCGCCCTCGGCGCCCAGCCAGTGCTGCTGGACGAAGCGGATGTCCTGCAGCGGCGGCTGGTAGTGCGAGCAATGTGATGCCTGCGCGCTCATGCCCGGCCCTCCGTGGCCGCGACCAGGCGGCGGTAGGGACCGATGGCGCTGGCCAGGCACAGCACGGACAGCAGCGCGGCCAGTGCGGACACCAGGCCCAGCGACAGGCCCACGAGCTTTTCGTCATGGAAGACGAAGTCCGTGAAAAAGGCCACGAGGAAGGGACCGAGGCCCAGCCCGATCAGGTTGATCAGCAGCAGGTAGATGGAAGTCACCTGGCCGCGCAGCTGGTTGGGCGTGACCGCCTGCAGGATGGGCGGCGCCAGCGCCACCGGCATGCCCAGAAAGAAGGTGGTGGCCGCCACGGCCACCAGGGCCACCGTGGGCGTGGGCGCAAAGGCCAGCACCAGGCCGGTGATGACGAGCACGCCGGTGGCCACCAGCGAGATGACGATCGACCCCACCTGCTTGCCGCGCGCCGTGAGGTAGTCGGCCAGGAAGCCGCTGAGCAGCATGCCGCCAATGCCGAAGGTCAGGATGATGACGCCGTAGGCCGGGCCGATCTCGCCGGGCGTCCAGCCCCACTGGCGGATGAAGGTGGCCGGCAGCCAGGCCGTGACGCCGAAGGTGATCATGGCCGTGATGCCCGGCGCCAGCAGCAGCGGCAGGAAGGCGCGCTTGTTGCGCAACACATGGGACAGGTCGGGCGCCGGTCCCGCGGGCGCGGCCACTTTGGCGGACGCGGCCCGGGCCTGCAGGCCCCGGCGCAGCGGCTCGCGCACGGTGTACATCAGCGCCACCAGCGGAATGCCGGGCAGGGCCACGAAGATGAAGGCCGCCTGCCAGGGCTTGAAGCTGCCCAGCAGCGGGAACACCACCTCGCCGGCCTGGCTGGTGGCCTGGATGACCAGGCCGCCCACGATGAAGGCCGTGGCCGAGCCGATGTACACGCCCGAGGTGTAGATGCTCATGGCGCGTGCGCGGCGCTCGGGCGGGAAGTAGTCGGCCAGCATGGAATAGGCCGCCGGCGACAGTGCCGCCTCGCCCACGCCCACGAACATGCGCGCCACGAACAGCGAGACGAAGCCCGTGACATAGCCGCCCGCCGCCGTGGCCACCACCCAGATCGCCATGCCGATGACGATGAGGTTGCGGCGGTTCCAGCGGTCGGCCAGGCGCCCCAGGAAGATGCCGACGAAGGTGTAGAAGATGGCGAAGGCAAAGCCGTGGACGATGCTGAAGACCCAGTCCGACAGCTGCAGATCCTTCTTGATGGGCTGCACCAGCAGGCCCAGGATCTGGCGGTCCACGAAGGACAGGGTGTAGGCCAGCAGCAGGATGATAGTGACGTAGTAGGCATAGCCGAGTCCGTTCGACTCGGCCGGCGCGGGCGTGGACACGCGGCCCGGCGGGTAAGGCAGGCTCATGGAGACCTCCTGTGGAGGAAGGGAAAGCGGAAAAAAGAAAGCGGGAAAGCGAGACAGGGCTGCGCATGAAAAGGGCCGGCGCGCCGCGCCAGCCCTTGCGCGGGCATCAGCCGGCGCTGTGCTCGACCAGCATCAGCGCATCGAGCGCGACCACGCCCTGCCCTTCGGGCAGCACGATGACCGGGTTGAGGTCGATCTCGCGGATGGCCGGCGTGCCGCGCAGCACCTGGCCCAGGCGCACGATGAGTTCGGCCAGCGCCTGGCGGTCCAGCGCCGGGGCGCCACGGTAGCCGTGCAGCAGCGGCGCGCCCTGCAGGCGGTCCAGCTCGCGCAGCACCTCGCTGGTGGACAGGTCGGCGTCCAGCAGGCGCGCGTCGCGCATGATCTCGGCCGTCACGCCGCCCAGGCCCGCCAGGATCACGGGGCCCCACTGCGGATCGTTGCGCGCGCCGATGATCATCTCCAGGCCACGCCGGCCCATGGCCTCGACCAGCACGCCGTCCAGCGCAATGGCGCTGTCATAGGCGGCCACATTCGCATGCAGCCGGCCCCAGGCCTCGCCCATGGCCTGCGCATCGGCAATGTTCAGGATCACGCCGCCTGCATCGCTCTTGTGGCTGAGGTCGGCCGACTGCGCCTTGAGCGCCACGGGCCAGCCGATCTCCGCCGCAATCGCCACGGCCTGCTCGGCCGAGGTGGCCAGGCGGCCCTTCGCAAACGGCACGCCGACCTGGGCCAGCACGGCCTTGGATTCGTACTCGGGCACCACCGTGCGGCCTGCGGGCAGGGCCAGCGCGACGGGCTGGGCATCGGTGCACTCGAAACTGCGCTGGCTGAAGGCGGTCAGGCGCTGCACGGCGCGCAGGGCACGCTCGGTGCTGGGGAAATACGGCACGCCCAGCGCACGCATCTCGGCGATGAACTCGGCAGGCACGGCCGCGCCCTCGTCCAGGCCCGCCACGATGACGGGCTTGGCCGGCCGCAGCTCGCGCACGGCGCGCAGCACGGGCGGCATCTTGATGCCGCAGGTCACCGGGTCGCCCTGGATCAGGCCGACGATGATGGTGGAAAAGCGCGCATCGCCAAACAGCGCATCCAGCGTGCGGAAATACAGGTCCGGCTCGACCAGGCCCTGGGCCGTGAGGTCCAGCGGGTTGCTCACGCCCACGAACTCGGGCAGCGCAGCCCGCAGCGCGGGCGAGTCGTCGTCGCCGATGGCGGGCAGGGCCAGGCCCAGCTCCTCGGCCCAGTCCAGCGTCAGCGCCTTGAAGGCGCCGGACTCGCCCAGCACGGCAACTCCCGCTGCAGCTGCTGCACCGGCTGCACCAGCCGATGGCAGCACCGGGCAGCGGATGGCGATCTCGGCAATGTCGCCCAGCTCCTCCAGCGTCTCTGCAAACACCGCGCCTGCGCGTTCCAGCTTGGTGCGCATCAGCGCATAGTCGCCGGCCATGGCGCCGGTGTGCGTGGCGGCCGAGGCGCGCGCCGCGCTGCTCTTGCCCGGATGAAGCAGCACCACCGACTTGCCCAGGCTGCGCGCACGGGCCACGGCGGCCAGAATGCGCCCGGGCTGGCGGAACTGCTCGACGATCATGGCGACCACGCGCGTGGAAGGCTGCTCCAGCAGGAAGTCCACATAGTCCTCGGCATGGCTGGCGGCCTCGTTGCCCGTGGAGATGGCGTGCGACAGCGGCAGCGCGCGGCTGGCCAGCGTGGTGCACAGCACGGTCATCATGGCGCCGCTTTGCGAGACCACGCCAATGGCGGGCCGCGCGGCATCGACCTGCTGCGCGTCGATATTCACCTCGACAAAGGTCAGCGGCACGCGCTGCAGGTAGTTGATGCAGCCCAGGCAGTTGGGGCCCTCCACCACCATGCCGGCCTCGGCGGCGAGGCGTGCGATCTCGCGCTGCTCGGCCATGCCGCGCTCGCCTGCCTCGGCAAAGCCGGCCGAGAAGATCACCACCGCGCCCACGCGCCGCGCCGCCAGCGCGCGCACCGTGTCCAGCACAAAGGGCTGGGGGATGGCCAGCACGGCCACGTCAACGCCCTCGGGCAGCTGGTCCACCGAAGCCAGGCAGGCCCGGCCGGCGATCTCGCTGCGCTTGGGATTGATCAGGTGGATGTCGCCAGCGAAGCCGTTGCGCTCCAGATTGCCCAGCACCGATGCGCCCAGCGCACCCGGCGTGGCCGAGGCGCCGACGATGGCGATGGAACGCGGCCTCAGCAGCCTGCCGATGTCGGGCCGCACGGCGGCCGCCATCTCTGTCGTTGTCATTCTTGTCTCCAATGATTAAAGCTGGGAGGCCTACCGCGCGTGGTGGACGCTGCCCAAGCGAGGGACACCGAGGAAGGGCCTAAGCCGGCCGCGCCGCCCCGCACTGAGGGTGTCGTCCCCCTCCCTCGCGAAGCGAGTTAGAGAGGGGGAAGGCGCGAAGCGCCTCAGGGGGTGACTTGCTTGCTCAAGTCGTAGGTTCCGAGACCTGGCTTGTAGGTCTTGTCGTCCAGGAACTGGCGCATGCCTTCCTTGCGGCCTTCGTTGTCGAAGCTGTTGGCGGCTTCCTGGGCACGCACCAGATAGTCCTCGGCGTTGTCGTAGCTCATGTCGCGCACGCGGCGGATGGCATCCTTGGTGGCCTTCAGGGCGATGGGGTTCTTCTGCAGCAGGGCCTCGGCCACTTCGGTGACGCGGGCCTGCAGGCGGTCGGCCGGCAGGGATTCGTTGACCAGGCCCCACTCGGCCGCCGTGCGGCCGTCGATGTTCTCGCCGAGCATGGCGTGGTACATGGCGCGGCGAAAGGACAGCAGCTCCACCGCCACCTTGGAGGCGCCGCCGCCGGGCAGGATGCCCCAGTTGATTTCGGACAGGCCGAACTTGGCGTCATCCGAGGCAAAGGCCAGGTCGCAGGCGAACAGCGGGCCGTAGCCGCCGCCGAAGCACCAGCCGTTGACCATGGCGATGGTCGGCTTCTGGAACCAGCGCAGGCGGCGCCACCAGCCATAGCTCTCGCGCTGGGCCTTGCGGGTGCCGGCCAGGCCCGTGGCCTCGGTCTCGCGGAAGTATTCCTTCAGGTCCATGCCGGCAGTCCAGGCCGTGCCCTCACCGGCCAGAACGACCACGCCCACGTCGTCACGGAACTCCAGGTCGTCGAGCACGCGCATCATCTGGCGGTTGAGCTGGGGGCTCATGGCATTGCGCTTTTCGGGGCGGTTGAATTTCACCCAGGCCACGCGGCCTTCGACGGTGCAGGACACGGTCTGTTCTTCGGTACGTTCGGTGCTCATTGCGCTTCCTTGTGCAAAAGGGAAATGGGAGGTTGGACACCGATGCTTCGGATCCATAATCGTTATGATAAATAACTATTATTCGACATAGCAATACAGCGTTTACCCTAGGCCGGTCACCACCCAGACCGGTGGCGATGCGAATGCTTCTGCGTCGCGCATGCATGCAATGCGCGGCACGCGGGGAATTGCGGCAGGTGTTTTGGCCGATCCGGGGGTTCACGCGATACTTGCGGTGTTCAACACAGTCAGGAGAAGAAGAACATGCAAGGCCAGCCAGAAGTCATCGAATGCCTCATAGAGCTGCTGCGCGGCGAACTTTCCGCACGCGACCAGTACTTCATCCACTCGCGCCAGTACGAGGACCAGGGCCTGCTGCGCCTGTTCGAGCGCATCGGCCATGAGATGGAAGAGGAAACCCAGCACGCCGACGCCATCCTGCGCCGCATCCTGTTCCTGGGCGGCCGCCCCGACATGCGCCCGCACGAGTTCACGCCCGGCGAGACCGTCGAAGAGATGCTGCGCAAGGACCTGGCCACCGAATACCGCGTGCGTGACAGCCTGCGCTCGGCCATGGCCCTGTGCGAGCGCCACGGCGACTACAACAGTCGCGACCTGCTGCTGGCCCAGCTGCGCGACACCGAAGAAGACCACGCCTACTGGCTGGAGAAGCAACTGGGCCTGATCGAGAAGATCGGGCTGCCCAACTACCTGCAAAGCAAGATGGGCGAGCCGGCCTGAATGAAGCTCCCCCTGAGGCGCTTCGCGCCTTCCCCCTCTCTCGCTTCGCGGGAGGGGGACGACAGCCTCGCGGCGGGGCGGCCCTTGCTCGCTGTCCCTTGTTTTGGCCGCGCCAGTTTTTCAGGCACTTCCCATAAATGAGAGTGGGCTGTTTGCTCCACGATGAAAACCCGAACCGGCAGCCACGATGAAACGGCAAGCCGGTCGCCCCACGATGAAACAAGAGCCCTCAAGGGCCTGAGAGAAGAGAAAAGAAAAAGGGATGGAAAGCCGCAAGGCCTTCCATCCCTTTTCATTTCCATCGGGTGCGCACCGCCGGGCAGCGGTGCAGCCCGGTGTCAGTCGTCCAGCAGCGACAGGTCGCGCACGGCGCCCTTGTCGGCCGACATCACCAGCTTGGCATAGGCCTTGAGCGCGGCCGAGACCTTGCGCGGGCGCGGCTGGGCGGGCTTCCAGCCCTTGGCATCCTGCTCGGCGCGGCGGCGGGCCAGTTCCTCGTCGGAGACCAGCACGTTGATGCTGCGGTTGGGAATGTCGATGCGGATGCGGTCGCCGTTCTTCACCAGACCGATGGCGCCGCCAGCGGCAGCTTCGGGAGAGCAGTGGCCGATGGACAGGCCCGAGGTGCCGCCCGAGAAGCGCCCGTCCGTCAGCAGCGCGCAGGCCTTGCCCAGGCCCTTGGACTTGATGTAGCTGGTCGGGTACAGCATTTCCTGCATGCCGGGGCCGCCCTTGGGGCCTTCGTAGCGCACGATGACGATGTCACCGGCCTTGACCTTGTCGTCCAGGATGTTCTGCACGGCCTCGTCCTGCGACTCGGTCACGTGGGCCGTGCCCTCGAACACATGGATGCTTTCGTCCACGCCGGCCGACTTGACCACGCAGCCGTCCAGGGCGATGTTGCCCGTCAGCACGGCCAGGCCGCCCTCCTTGGAGAAGGCGTGCTCGTAGGACCGGATGCAGCCTTCGGCACGGTCCAGGTCCAGGCTGGGCCAGCGCGTGTTCTGGCTGAAGGCCACCTGGGTGGGGATGCCGGCCGGTCCTGCCAGGTAGAAGTGCCGCACGGCTTCGTCCTGGGTGGTGGTGATGTCCCACTGCGCCAGGCCTTCGCCCAGGGTCTTGGCGTGCACGGTGGGCACGTCGGTGTGCAGCTTTCCGGCGCGAGCCAGCTCGCCCAGGATGGCGAAGATGCCGCCGGCGCGGTGCACATCCTCGATGTGGTACTTCTGCGTGTTGGGCGCGACCTTGCACAGCTGGGGCACCTGGCGCGAGAGGCGGTCGATGTGGGCCATGGTGAAGTCGATCTCGGCTTCACGGGCAATGGCCAGCAGGTGCAGGATGGTGTTGGTGGAGCCGCCCATGGCGATGTCCAGCGTCATCGCGTTCTCGAAGGCCTTGAAGCCCACCGAGCGCGGCAGCACGGATGCGTCTTCCTGCTCGTAGTACTCGCGGGCCAGCTCGACGATGCGGCGGCCGGCGCGCTTGAACAGTTCCTCGCGGTCGGCATGCGTGGCCAGCACCGTGCCGTTGCCGGGCAGGGACAGGCCCAGGGCCTCGGTCAGGCAGTTCATGGAGTTGGCGGTGAACATGCCCGAGCACGAACCGCAGGTGGGGCAGGCCGAGCGCTCGACCTGGGCGACCTGCTCGTCGGTGTAGTTGGAGTCGGCCGCGATCACCATGGCATCGACCAGGTCCAGCTTCTTGAACTCCAGCGTGTGCGTGGTGGGATTGGCCAGCTTGGTCTTGCCCGCTTCCATGGGGCCGCCCGAGACGAAGATCACGGGAATGTTCAGCCGCATGGCAGCCATCAGCATGCCGGGGGTGATCTTGTCGCAGTTGGAGATGCACACCAGCGCGTCGGCACAGTGGGCGTTGACCATGTACTCCACCGAGTCCGCGATGATGTCGCGGCTGGGCAGCGAATACAGCATGCCGTCGTGGCCCATGGCGATGCCGTCGTCCACGGCGATGGTGTTGAATTCCTTGGCCACGCCGCCTGCGGCCTCGATCTCGCGCGCCACCAGCTGGCCCAGGTCCTTGAGGTGGACGTGGCCGGGCACGAACTGCGTGAAGGAATTGGCGATGGCGATGATGGGCTTGTCGAAGTCGCCATCCTTCATGCCGGTGGCACGCCACAGGGCGCGCGCACCAGCCATGTTGCGGCCGCCGGTGGAAGTCTTGGAACGGTATGCGGGCATGGGCAATCCAGTTGTCTGTCGTCTCGGTCCGTCCCTGGTCCTGTGGGGAAGGCCAGGGTCTGGGCGAAGATTATGGCGCAGCACCCGCCGCACCGCTGGGGCGCAGGAATGCCCCGGCCGGCGTGGACCGCCCCTTTGCAGACCCCAGGCATCGCCTGCGGCGAAGCCTGCTGCGCAATTCAGATCCGATCAGCGGCGCGAACGCGTGCCCGTGCCCATGGCTTCCTTGTTCTTTTCGATGCGCTTCAGGCGCCGCTGCTCGATCTTGTCAGCCGCGCGCCGCTTGGTGTAGCCCGACATGTCCGCCCAGGCCCACCAGGCCGCCGTCAAGCCATAGGCGCCCAGGATGACGTACCACGACCAGGTGGCGACAGGTTCGATATCGGCCAGCTTGAGCAGGGTGAGCAGGACCGCAATTCCCAACAGATACATCACTTCTCCTTCGCCACAAAGCGCTTCACACGAGGTAACGCATCACGCATGCGCGCCCACTACAATGGTTCGCATAATTATTCCCGACAACACCCCAGGAACTCATGATGAAGCAGACATTGATTGCATTTGCCCTGACCGTCGCCGCCGTGGCCCCCGCCATGGCCGACCAGGCACTTGCCACCTCCAAGAACTGCATGGCATGCCACGCAGTGGACAAGAAGCTGGTGGGCCCCTCCTACAAGGATGTGGCCGCCAAGTACGCCGGCCAGAAGGACGCCGTGGACAAGCTGGCAGGCAAGATCATGAAGGGCGGCAGCGGCGTCTGGGGCCCGGTTCCCATGCCCGCCAACCCCCAGGTCAACGAAGCCGATGCCAAGAAGCTGGCCGCCTGGGTGATGTCGCTGAAGTAGGCTCCGCCTTTCCTTCGGGGCCCCGCCTCAGGGCCCGCAAAAAAACCGCGCAACGCAAGTCGCGCGGTTTTTTCATGGTCCGCCGGTGAATCCGGGCCCGGCCCCCTTACCTGTAGTCCGCAGCGCCCGTGCCGGGCTGCTGGTGCAGGCGTACCTGCTGCTCCAGCTGCCCCACATAGGCGGCCGTGCTGTTGTCCGACTCCTGGGCGCGCTGCACCAGATGGGCCTCCAGCGCATCCAGCCGCGCCATCAGCACCTCCTTGTCACGCGCATGCAGGTCTTCCAGCACGGTGCGCAGCTCGGTGAAGCGCGAGGCCTCGGCCTTGTCGGCCAGGTCGCGCTGGGCCTGCATTTCCTTGGCGTGTCGGCGCGCCTCCATCAGCACCGAGCCCTGTAGCCACAGCACATAGGCGACGAAGAACACGCCCAGCAGGCAGGTCAGCGCCAGCATCAGCACGCCCAGCGGCGCCTGGACATCGGTGACGCCCAGCGACACGACGGATGGCGCGGCCAGCGTGTTCCAGTTGAATGCCGCCAGCAACGCAATCAGGGCCACGGTGATCAGCAACGACAGGGTTCTCAGATTCATGGTGAAAGGCCTCCCTCGGCAGTGGTGAAAGCAACAGCTTCGGTTGTACCGCAACCATCATGCCTGAGCTGTCGGCCCACACAAAATAGGACTGCAAGACAGGGCGCCGCCCGCAGTCCGGCCAAGAAAAAACCGGAGCCAGGGCTCCGGTTCTTCATGGCGGTCGTGTCGGACCTCAGTTCGTCTCGGCCAGCTGGTCGAGGATGGCCGGGTTCTCCAGCGTGCTCGTGTCCTGGGTGATGGCCTCGCCCTTGGCAATCGAGCGCAGCAGGCGGCGCATGATCTTGCCGCTGCGCGTCTTGGGCAGGTTGTCGCCAAAGCGGATGTCCTTGGGCTTGGCGATGGGGCCGATTTCCTTGGCCACCCAGTCGCGCAGCTCCTTGGCGATCTGCTTGGCTTCCTCGCCCGTGGGGCGTGCCCGCTTCAGTACCACGAAGGCGCAGATGGCCTCGCCGGTCAGGTCGTCGGGGCGGCCCACGACGGCAGCCTCGGCCACCAGATCCGTCTTGGCGACCAAGGCCGATTCGATCTCCATCGTGCCCATGCGGTGGCCGGAGACATTGAGCACGTCGTCGATGCGGCCGGTGATGCGGAAGTAGCCCCGGTCCTCGCTGCGCACGGCGCCGTCGCCTGCCAGATAGGTCTGCCCGCCGAGTTCGGCCGGGAAATAGCTCTTCTTGAAGCGCTCGGGGTCGCCCCAGATGGTGCGGATCATGCTGGGCCAGGGCTTGGTGACCACCAGCAGGCCGCCTGCGCCGTTGGGCAGTTCGTGGCCGGTCTCGTCGACGATGGCGGCCATGATGCCCGGCAGCGGCAGCGTGCACGAACCCGGCACCAGCGGCGTGGCACCCGGCATGGGGGCGATCACGTGGCCCCCGTTTTCGGTCTGCCAGAAGGTGTCCACGATGGGGCAGCGCTCGCCGCCCACATGCTTGTGGTACCACATCCAGGCCTCGGGATTGATGGGCTCGCCCACGCTGCCCAGCAGGCGCAGGCTGGACAGGTTCCAGTTCTTCGGATGCACGGCGGCATCGCTGTCGGCGGCCTTGATCAGCGAGCGGATGGCCGTGGGAGCCGTGTAGAAGATGGTGCAGCCGTGGCGCTCGATCATCTGCCAGAAGCGGCCCGCATTGGGGAAGGTGGGCACGCCCTCGAACACGATCTGCGTGGCGCCAGCGGCCAGCGGGCCGTAGGCCACGTAGGTGTGGCCCGTGATCCAGCCGATGTCGGCCGTGCACCAGAACACGTCGCTGGGCTTGAGGTCGAAGGTCCACTCCATGGTCTGCTTGGCCCACAGCACGTAGCCGCCCGTGCAGTGCTGCACGCCCTTGGGCTTGCCGGTGGAGCCGCTGGTGTAGAGGATGAACAGCGGGTGCTCGGAATCCACGGCCACGGGCGCGCACTCCGTGCTCTGGCCGGCCAGGATCTCGCCGAAGGTCTTGTCGCGGCCCGCCGTCATGGCACAGGCCGTGGCCGTGCGCTCGTAGACGAAGACATGGCGCACGGCCTCGCAGCCGCCCAGCGCCAGCGCGTCGTCCACGATGGCCTTGAGCGGCAGTTCCTTGCCGCCGCGCATCTGGTAGTTGGCGGTGATCACCGCCACGGCGCCCACGTCGACGATGCGTTCCTGCACCGCCTTGGCCGAGAAGCCGCCGAACACCACGCTGTGCGTGGCGCCGATGCGCGCGCAGGCCTGCATGGCCACCACGCCCTCGATGGTCATGGGCATGTAGATCAGGACACGGTCACCCTTTTGCACGCCCTGCGCCTTGAGCGCGTTGGCGAACTGCGAGACGCGCTCCAGCAGCTCGCGGTAGCTGACCTTGGTGACCTCGCCGCCATCGGCCTCGAAGATGATGGCCGTCTTGTGCTCGACGGCCGTGCCCATGTGCTTGTCCAGGCAGTTGGCGCTGGCGTTGAGTTCGCCGTCGGCGAACCAGCGGAAGAAGGGGGGATTGCTGTCGTCCAGCACCTGGGTGAAGGGCTTGGACCAGACCACGTTCTCGCGCGCCAGGCGGGCCCAGAAGCCCTGGTAGTCGTTCTCTGCCTCGGCGCACAGCGCCTTGTACTGCTCCATGCCGGAAATGCGGGCCTTGGCGGCAAAGTCTGCCGGCGGCGGGAAGACCCGGTTCTCCACCAGTACCGATTCAATGGGGGATGCTGTTGCGGTGCTCATGCTTGCTTGTCTCCTGGGCTGGCCAAATAAAAATTGTGGTGTGACTGTCGGGGGCCGGTCTTACATGCCACTGACTGAAACACCCTTGGGTGCGTCTACCTGGGGATTCCCCGCAGTTCCTGGCTGTCACCGGCAATGGCCTGTTTCGCCGCTAAAATCGCGCGCCCGTTTTCCACGGCCATTGTCCCCTCCCATCCACGCCCCCACGCAAGACAAGCGCGACCGACCACCATGGCCCGCCAGCAAAACTCCAACCGAGCCCCCGGCTCCCCCCTGCGTCCCCTGCCCTCCCTGATCTTCGCCAGCCGCTGGCTGCAGCTGCCGCTGTACCTGGGCCTGATCGCCGCCCAGGGCGTCTATGTCTGGCACTTCCTGCTGGAGCTGTGGCACCTGATCGAGGCCGCCTTCGGCAACCAGGAAGCGCTGCAGGCGCTGATCACCAGCATCGGCTACAAGCACGATGCGCCCATTGGCGCGCTCAACGAAACCATCATCATGCTGGTGGTGCTGGCGCTGATCGACGTGGTGATGATCTCCAACCTGCTGATCATGGTCATCGTGGGCGGCTACGAAACCTTCGTCAGCCGCCTGGGCCTGGACAGCCACCCCGACCAGCCCGAGTGGCTGGGCCACGTGAACGCCTCCATCCTCAAGGTGAAGCTGGCCCTGTCCATCATCGGCATCAGCTCCATCCACCTGCTCAAGACCTTCATCAACGCAGGCAGCTACGACGTCAAGGTGCTGATGTGGCAGACCATCATCCACGTCACCTTCCTGGCCAGCGCCCTGGCCATCGCCTATACCGACAAGCTGATCAACAGCACGGCCGGCAACCACTGAGCCGGCGGCATCCCACACCGAAGCCCCGCAGCGCCAGCCGCTGCGGGGCTTTTTCCATGGGCGGGCGCCGGGCACGCTTTTTGCCGCAGATCGGGCCTGAAGCTTTCCTCAAGCTGACGCTTGACCGATTTTATTCATCGATGACAGCATACGCCTTGTGAATCATGGCCTCAATGCTCTCATTAATAGAGCAAATAATGGCCGGATTGCAACCCCCAAGGGCTTGAAACAGCCCAAAACAGGCCTTCTTCGGCTCATGCGTTTTGACGCAGTAAAACCTGTTTTATATAATTTCGGCTTCTTTACAACCTGCCAAGCAGGTCATCGGCACCGTCTTCACGGCCTGCCGATCCCTCCGGCGGATCGTTGTGCTCCCGGCACAGCCCCGTCAACCGGGCCGAAACTCGGTCCTGATGTTGTGGGGCATCGCGCTGGCTGATCTTCAGCCACGATGCCCGCCTGAGACACCGCGCGCGCTTGCCGCCGGCTGCTCTCGACCTCTGGCTCTTGCGCACCGCTTCGCGTGCCATCCGAGCCGTCTCGGGTGCTTTCGCACCTGTTTGAATTCCAGCAACGGGGGACGGCCGTCCCCTGCAGCGAACGGCATCAGGGCTTCATTTTTGGCTTGCGCGCCAGCGTCTTCGCCCGTCGAGGACGCTGGACTGTGTTCCATCTCACCCAAAAGGAGAACGCCACAGTGGCCAAGCAGATCATCATCGATCATGTGTTCAAGGTTTTCGGGGACGACCCCAGGACCGCACTCGAGCTCGTCCAACAAGGCCTGAGCAAACAGGAGATCCTGGAGCGCACGGGCCAGTCCATCGGCGTGTTCGACGCCGACTTCACCATCGAGGCCGGCGAGATCTTCGTCGTCATGGGCCTGTCGGGCTCGGGCAAGTCCACCCTGGTGCGCATGCTCAACCGCCTGATCGAGCCCACGGCCGGGCGCATCGTGGTCGATGGCCAGGACATCAATGCCCTGAGCGAGCGCGATCTGCGCGCGCTGCGCCGCAAGGACATCTCCATGGTGTTCCAGTCCTTTGCGCTGATGCCGCACATGACGGTGCTGGACAACACGGCCTTCGGCCTGGAGCTGGCCGGCGCCGACAAGGCCGAGCGCCAGAAGCAGGCCCAGGCCGCGCTGGAGCAGGTGGGCCTGGGCGCCTGGGGCGCCAGCTATCCCGACGAGCTGTCGGGCGGCATGCAGCAGCGCGTGGGCCTGGCCCGGGCGCTGGCGTCCGATCCGTCCATCCTGCTGATGGACGAGGCCTTCTCGGCCCTGGACCCCATCATCCGCACGGAGATGCAGTCCGAGCTGCTGCGCCTGCAGCAGATCCAGCGCCGCACCATCGTCTTCATCTCGCATGACCTGGACGAGGCCATGCGCATCGGCGACCGCATCGCCATCATGAAGGACGGCCAGGTGATCCAGGTCGGCACGCCCGACGAGATCCTGCGCAGCCCCGCCGACGACTATGTGCGCAGCTTCGTGCGTGGCGTGGACGCGGCCTCGGTCTTCAAGGCCGGGGACATTGCGCGCCAGGCCCTGACCGTGGTGTCCGAGCACAGCGACCGCGGCTGCCGTGCCGCCCAGCGCCTGCTGGAAGACTCCGACCGCGACTACGCCTATGTGGTCAACGCGCGCCGCCGCTTCCTGGGCGTGGTGTCCTCGCAGTCGCTGCGCGACGCACTGCATGGCCGCCCCGGCATGCTGGGCCTGAGCCACGCCTTCCTGCCCAACGTCGAGCCGCTGTCCGCAGGCACGCCGGTGGCCGAGCTGTTCGGCCCCGTGGCCGCTGCGCCCTGCGCGCTGCCGGTGACCAGCGACGACGGCCAGTTCATGGGCGTGGTCAGCCGCACCACCATGCTGCGCTTCCTGGACCGCGACACGCCGCCCGTGCCGCCGCCGCAGGAGATCGTGCCGCCCGTCACGCTCAACCCGCATTTCCCGGCCTCCAACGCCCCAACCGTCGCCCCCACCGTCGCGCCGACCGTGGAGCCGATCGAACAACGACAAGGAGATGCCGCATGAGCGATGCCAACAACAACCTGAACCCGAACACCGCCGCTGCCGCCACCGATCCCTGGGCCGAAGCAGGCGCCAATGCAAACGCAGCCCCTGCTGCCGATCCCTGGGCAGCCGCCTCCACGCAGGCGCCCGCCGATGCGTCGCCCGATCCCTGGGGCGCTGCCAGCAGCGGCGATGCACCGGGCGGCGACTGGCTGGGCGCGTCGGCCGGGGTTCCCGACGACGCACAGGCCAGCCTCTGGCACCAACTGACCACGGACGGCCTGCCCGTGCAGGGCTGGATCAACAGCGGCCTGGAATGGGTGGTCCACCATTTCCGCCCCTTCTTCCAGGCCGTGCGCACGCCCATCGACGGCACGCTGTCGGGCATCACCGATGCCATGCTGGCCCTGCCCTGGCCGCTGCTGATCCTGATCCTGACCCTGGTGGCCTGGCAGTTCGCGGGCCGCGCCATGGCCATTGGCGCCGCCGTTTCGCTGGTGGTGGTCGCCATGCTGGGCATCTGGCCCGAGGCCATGGTGACGCTGTCCCTGGTGCTGACCTCGCTGGTGTTCTGCATGGTCATCGGGCTGCCCGTGGGCATCCTGCTGGCCTCCAGCGACCGTGCGCAGAGCTGGACACGCCCGCTGCTCGACGCCATGCAGACCACGCCGGCCTTCGTCTACCTGGTGCCCGTGGTGATGCTGTTCGGCATCGGCAACGTGCCCGGCGTGATCGTGACCATCATCTTCGCGCTGCCGCCGCTGATCCGCCTGACCAACCTGGGCATACGCCAGGTGCGCCCCGACCTGATCGAGGCCAGCCGCGCGTACGGCGCCTCGCCCTGGCAGCTTCTGTGGAAGGTGCAGCTGCCGCTGGCCATGCCGTCCATCATGGCCGGCGTGAACCAGGCGCTGATGCTGTCGCTGTCGATGGTGGTGATCGCCTCCATGATCGCCGTGGGCGGCCTGGGCCAGATGGTGCTGCGCGGCATCGGCCGCCTGGACATGGGCCTGGCCACCGTGGGCGGCCTGGGCATCGTGCTGCTGGCCATCGTGCTGGACCGTATCACCCAGGCCATGGGACAGACCACCCGTGGCGGCGCGCGCTGGTGGCACAGCGGCCCCGCTGGCTGCATTGCCCGCCTGCTGGGCGCCGGCAGCAAGCCAGTTCATCGCGGCAGCACCAGCTGAACGCCTTGCCTGCGGCGCGGACGGGCCTTCTGCCGCGTCGCCTTCCCGAAAACGGCCAGCCCCGCTGGCCGCCCGCTCCCCTTTCATCACACAACGGAGGAACCCGAGGATGATCCAAGCCCTGAACCCCAACCGACTGCAGGCCAACGCACTGCGCCACTGGCTGCGCGCCGGCGCCATCGCCACAGGCATTGCGCTGGCCTGCGCCAGCGCATGGTCGGCCGACGAACAGCCCGGAAAGGGCGTGAAGGTGTTGCCACTGAAGAGCTCCATCGCCGAAGAGAGCTTCCAGACCCTCATCGTCATGAAGGCCCTGGAGAAGCTGGGCTACGACGTGCAGCCCTTCCAGGAGGTCGAGTACCCCACGGCCCACGTGGCGATTGCCAATGGCGATGCCACTTTCCTGGCCACGCATTGGAACCCGCTGCACGCCGACTACTACAAGAACGCGGGCGGCGACGCCAAGCTGTTCCGCAAGGGCGTGTACTCGGACAACGCCGCCCAGGGCTACCTGATGGACAAGAAGACGGCCGACGAATACAAGATCACCAACCTCGGCCAGCTCAAGGACCCCAAGATCGCCAAGCTGTTCGACTCGGACGGCGACGGCAAGGCCGACCTCACCGGCTGCACGCCGGGCTGGGGCTGCGAGGCCGTGATCGAGCACCACCTGACGGCCTACAAGCTGCGCGACACCGTGACCCACAAGCAGGGCACCTACTCGGCGCTGATCGCCGACACCATCTCGCGCTACAAGGCCGGCAAGCCCATCCTCTACTACACCTGGACGCCCTACTGGGTGAGCAACGTGCTCAAGCCCGGCAAGGACGTGGTATGGCTGGAGGTGCCGTTCTCCTCGCTGCCCGGCGAGCAGGCCAAGCTGGACACCAAGCTGCCCAACGGCAAGAACTACGGCTTCGTGGTGAACAAGCAGCAGATCATCGCCAACAAGGCCTTCACCGACAAGCATCCCGATGCCGCCAAGTTGTTCGAGCTGATGCAGGTCCCCGTGGGTGACATCAGCGCACAGAACCACATGATGAGCCAGGGCCAGAGCAAGCCTTCGGACATCAACCGCCATGTGGACGGCTGGATCAAGGCCCACCAGAAGACCTTCGACGGCTGGCTGGAACAGGCCCGCGCCGCAGCCCGCTGAACGCTGCGGGGGAGCCGCGCCAGGCGCTCCCCCGGCTTCCTGCTTCAAAGGCCCGCTTCGGCGGGCCTTTTGAACATGCGCAGGGCGATGGCCGTGACCACCACGCCCGCCACCAGCGCCACCGCATACATGGCCACGTGGGTCACGGCATTGGGAATGGGCGCGACGAAGATGCCGCCATGCGGCACCTTCAGTTCCACCCCCGCCAGCATGGACACGGCACCGGCCACGGCCGAGCCCAGTACCAGGGCCGGGATCGTGCGCAGCGGATCGCGGGCCGCATAGGGAATGGCCCCCTCGGTGACAAAGGCCAGGCCCAGCACGCCGGCCGAGGCGGCGCTGCCGCGCTCCTCGCGCGTGAAGCGGTCGGCAAACAGGCGCGTGGCCAGGGCCAGCCCCAGCGGCGGCGTCATGCCGGCGATCATGGCTGCAGCCATGGGCGTGTAGACCTGGCTGGCGATCATTCCCGTGGAAAACGCATAGGCGGCCTTGTTCACCGGCCCGCCCATGTCAAAGGCCATCATCGCGCCCAGCAACAGGCCCAGCAGCAAGGCACTGGCGCCCTGCATGCCGCGCAGCCAGGCGCTCAGCCACTGCAGCAGCTCGGCCACGGGCGCACCGACCAGATAGAACATCAGCAGCCCCGTGAACAGGCTGCCCAGCACGGGCAGGATGAGCATGGGCAGCAGGCCCTTGAGCGCCTGCGGCAGCCGGATGTGCGCCGCCATGAAGGCCACGCCGTAGCCTGCAATGAAGCCGGCCGCAATGCCGCCGATGAATCCCGCCCCCATGCTGGACGCGATCATCCCGCCGATCATGCCCGGCGCAATGCCGGGCCGGTCGGCAATGGAATAGGCGATATAGCCGGCCAGCGCCGGCACCATCAGCGCAAAGCCGCCCTTGGCGCCGATCTGGAACAGCGTCCATCCCAGCGTGCCCTGGTGGGCATCGTCATGGACATAGATGCCGCCCAGCGCAAAGGCCATGGCGATCAGAATGCCGCCCGCCGTGACGAAGGGCAGCATGAAGGACACGCCGGTCATCAGGTGGCGATAGGCACCACCCTGGGTCCGGGCCGGCGTGGGCGCGGCGCCGCCTGCCGCAGCAGCGCCCACGGCGACACCATGCACGGCGGCTTCGGCCAGCGCCCGGGTGATCAGGCCCGAGCCGTCGCGTATGGCCGGCTTGGTGCCGCTGCGCAGCAGCGGCTTGCCCGCGAAGCGCGAGAGATCCACCTCCCGGTCGGCGGCGATGATGACCAGGTCGGCCTCGGCAATCTCCTGCGGCGTCAGCGCATCGAGCGCGCCCACCGAGCCTTGTGTCTCCACGCGCATGGCGTGGCCCAGCGCCGCCGCGCCGCGCTGCAGCCCCTCGGCCGCCATGAAGGTATGGGCGATGCCCGTGGGGCAGGAGGTGACGGCCACGATCCGCTTGCCCGTGCGCTTGCCCAGGCTCTCGCCCATGCGCTGTGCTGCGGGACTGGCGGCAGCGCAGCGTGCAAGCACGCCGGCCGGATCATCAAGCGCCTCGCGCAGGCTGCAGCGCTCGACGGTGGCCTGCACGAAGCGGGAGGCATCGGCGGCGGTATCTGCATCGTCATGGGTGCCGGCATCCCCCACGATCAGCAATTGCCCGGCCTGCGCGGCGGCATCGGCCGCATGCAGCCCGATCACACCGCCGCTGGCGCGCACTTCCACGGCCAAGGGACGCTGTCCGGCCGCATGGCGCAGGGCTTCGGCGGCCAGCAGCGCTTCGGCGTCGTGCCCGGCAGCTGCGATCACCACAAAAAGAGGGTTCATGAGAGCTCCTGAAGAATGGGGGATCACGGCCACTGGCATGACTCCAGCAGCACGCTGGCAGCCAGGGCCTGGACGCGGTTGGCATCGACTTCGCGCGCGGGCACTGCCTGCAGCCAGGCCAGCGCGCTGGCCGTGGACAGGCGTGCGGTGTCCGCCAGATCCAGTCCGCGCAGCCGCGCGGCCACCATGCCCGCGACCATGGCATCGCCCGCGCCCACGGAGCTGCCGCGTGCCCGCTGCGGCGGCCGCGCGATCACCGCGCCTTGCGCGGTGGCGAACAGCGCGCCCTCCTCGCCCATGGACACGACGGCCAGCCCCAGCCCCCTGTCCAGCAGGCTGCGCGCGGCGGTCAGCAGCGCGTCGCGGCCGTCCAGGCGCAGGCCGGTGGCGGCCTGCAACTCCTCCCGGTTGGGCTTGATGGCCCAGGGCATGGCCGCATGGGGTGCCGCCAGGGCAGCAGCCAGGGGGGCCTCGCTGGTGTCCAGCAGCACGTCGGCACCGGCGGCCACGGCCTGGGCCTGGAGCCGGGCCCAGCTGTCCGCAGGCAGGCCGGCAGGCAGGCTGCCCGACAGCACCACGGCCAGGCCGGGCCGCAGATACCGGGCCAGCGTGGACATGACGGCGTCCAGATGCGCTTCGGCCAAGGCCAGGCCCGGCAGGTTGATGTCCGTGGTCTGGCGTCCGCCGTCGGCCACCAGCTTGATGTTGGTGCGCGTCTGGCCCGGCACGCGCAGGCAGGCGTCGGCAATGCCGCGCTGCGCGAACAAGGCCTCGAATATGCCGGCGTTGTCGCGGCCCAGCACGCCCAGCGCGGCCGTGGAAATGCCCAGGCCCGCCAAGGCGGCGGCAACATTGATGCCCTTGCCGCCCGGCGCCTGCACGCTGCCCAGCGCGCGCTGCACCTGGCCGGGCAGCAGCGCATCCAGGGTCACATGCTGGTCTATGGCCGGGTTCAGGGTCACGGTGATGGCTTGCGGGGCGTTCATGCCGTCACCTCCTTGGCCAGTGCCCGCACCTGCGCGGCATCCTCGCAGCCGAGCGCCCTGTCTGCCAGCGCCTGCAACTGCCGCAGGCTGGCCGCACGCAGGCCGGCCTTGACACCGGCGATGTCGTTGGGCGTCATCGACAGCTCGCCCACCCCCAGCCCTGCCAGCAGCAGCGCGCCGAACGGGTCGCCGGCCAGTCCGCCGCAGACGCCCACGGGGCGCGCGCGGGTGGCAGCGCCCTGCACGGTGGCGCGCACCATCCGCAGCACGGCCGGATGCAGGCTGTCCGCCTCGGCCGCCAGTTGCGGGTTCTGGCGGTCCATGGCCAGCACGTACTGGGTCAGGTCGTTGGTGCCTATGGAGAAGAAATCGGCATGGCGGGCCAGTGCGTCGGCCTGCACGGCGGCGGCGGGCACCTCGATCATGATGCCCAGCGGCAGGACCGGGGCGTCCAGTTCGGCGCGCAGCCGTTCGCAGGCCGCGCGCAGCGCCAGCAGTTCCTGCACGCTGGTGACCATGGGAAACATCACGGACAGCCTTGCGCCATCGCGGGCCGCCCGGTACAGGGCGCGCATCTGGGGCTCCAGCAGGTCGGGGCGGCGCAGCAGCAGCCGCGCGCCGCGCACGCCCAGGAAGGGGTTGTCCTCGCGCGGCAACTCCAGGTGGGCGACCTGCTTGTCGCCGCCGATGTCCAGCGCGCGAACGATCAGCGGCCGGCCCTCCAGCGCCTGCGCCATGGCGCGGTAGGTTTCGTACTGCTCGTCCTCGCCGGGCGTGCTGCCGCGCTCCAGGAACAGGAATTCCGTGCGCATCAGGCCCACGCCCTCGGCGCCCTGGGACAGGGCCAGCGGCACCTGCCCGGGCAGGTTGACGTTGGCACAGACTTCGATGCGCACGCCATCGGTGGTGATGGCAGGCAGGCTGCGCTGCGCGGCCACGCGTTCCTGCAGTGCCTGCTGCTCGGCCATGTGGGCACGCGCCGAAGCCAGGTCCTGCTCCGAGGGATCAAGGTAGATGCGGCCATTGGCGCCATCGACGATGGCCAGGGCCCCATCGGCCATGCCCAGCACGCCGCCGCCTGCCGCCACGGCGGCCGGCAGCCCCAGCGTGCGCGCGAGTATGGCCGTGTGCGAGGTGGGACTGCCCTGCGCCGTGACCAGCGCGGCCACGCGCGCAGTGTCCAGCTGGGCGGTTTCCGAGGGAGAAAGATCGGCCGCGACCAGGATGCAGCCGCCTTCCGGCAGGCCCTCCGGCCCCGCCGCTGCCAGCGAGGGCTGCAGTTGCACGAGCACGCGCCGGCCCACGTCGCGCAGGTCGGCGGCACGCGCGGCCAGCGCGGGGTTGTCCAGCGCCTGGAGACGGGCAGCGCCCTCCTCCACGGCCTGGTCCCAGGCCCAGGCCACGCCGTGGCCCTGGACCATGAACTGGCAGGCGCGCGTGAGGAGACCGGTGTCGCCCAGCCACTCGGCCTGCGCGCTGAAGATGGCCGCATCGCCTTCGCCCAGGCGGCGGCGGGTGTCGTCATGCAGGGCGCGCAGCTGGCCCTGTGTCTCGGCCAGCGCCGCATGCAGCCGCGCACCGCCCACGCTGAGCGGCTCGGGCAGGTCGGGGATCTCGGCGGCCTCCACACGCCACTGGTGGATGCGGGCCACGGCCAGCCCCGGGCTGGCGCCCAGGCCCACAAAGGCAGGCCGCGCCAGCGGCGGCAGCCAGCCCGTGGCGGGCGATTCGGCCGCCTTGCGCGCAGCGGCGTCGGCATCGGCACGTTCCTGGGCCACCAGGGCCTGGGCCACGGCACACAGGCGCTGGACCGCGGCCCTGGCGTCGGGGCCCTCTGCCGAGACGGTGACCTTGTCGCCTTCGCGCAGCCCCAGCTGCAACAGGCTGGCCATCTGCCGCGCATCGGCCACCTCGCCGCCATGGCGCACCTGCATGCGCGAGGCAAAGCCGCGCGCCGCCTCCGCCCAGCGCGTGGCAGGCCGCGCATGCAGGCCGTTGGGATAGGCAATGGTCCATTCGCACGCCTCGGCCAGGTCCACTGCCGCCGGGCGGGCGGCAGGCGGCGCCGGGTCCGCCTGCCCCTGGAGTGCATCGATGACCTGCTGCGCATCGCCGGTGGTGAACAGCGCCTGCAGCCGGGGTGTCTGCAGCAGGCCGGCCAGGCGGCGCAGCAAGGTGATGTGGGCATCGGAGCGTGCCGCCACCGCCACGACCAGATGCACGTTCTGGCCTGCATTCCAATCCAGGCCCTCGCGCACCTGGAGCACGGCCACCGCGTCGCGCAGCACCAGGGCCCGGTCTTCGGCCCGGCCGTGGGGAATGGCCACGCCGTGGCCCAGAAAGGTTTCGGCCTGGGCCTCGCGCGCCTGCATGCCGGCGGCATAGCCAGGGGCCACGCAGCCGCTGTCCTGGAGCAGCCGGGCCGCCTGGGCGATGGCGTCGGCTTTGTCGCGCACCCGGGTATCCAGGCGAACGGCGATCTGCAGGCCCGCAGGAGCGGTGGGTGCAACCGCCGGGAGGGATGAATGGGCATTGTTCATGGCGCGGATTGTGGGAACGTTCCCAACCATCAGTCAATCTGCACTGCAACATAACCTGGCCACCATCCGGCCATACCCCGGCATTTCTTTGGAGTTATCCTCTGCGGCACACCACAACCAACGGGAACGATTGCATTGAGCATCAGCATCAACGATGTGGCCCGTGCGGCCGGGGTTTCCAAATCGACGGTGTCGCGCGCGCTGGCGGGCGGCTCGGTCAGCGAAGAAGTCCGGGCGCGGGTCGCGGCCGCCGTGCAGGCCACGGGCTACCGGCCCAATCTGATGGCGCGCCGGCTGCGCGCGCGCGACGCAGGGCCCATGGGCGTGCTGGTGGCCGACATACGCAACCCGTTTTTCACGGCCCTGATCCGCGCGGTCGAGGCCGAGGCCTATCGCCAGGGCCGGCGCGTGCTGTTGTGCAATACCGACGAAGACCCGCAGCGCGAAGCCATGTACCTGCAGCTCATGCAGGAAGAGCGCATCGCGGGGCTGATCTTTGCGCCCACCCAGGCCAGCCTGCACAAGCTCGAGCGCATGCAGCTGGAGTTTCCCGTCGTCCTGGTGGACCGGGCGGGCGCCCCGGCCTTCCATGACAGCGTGGTGCTGGACAACGCCCAGGCCTGCGCCACCCTGGTCAGGCATCTGGTGGAACAGGGCCGCCGCCGCATTGCAGGCGTCTTCGGCAGCACCAGCAGCACGGCGCGCGAGCGCTGCGACGGCTATCTGGCCGCCATGCGCGATGCAGGCCTGGAGCCCGACTTGCGCCAATTGCCCCCGACCAGCGATGCCGCCGAGGCCGAAGTCACGCAATGGCTGCGCCAGCCGCAGCGGCCCGACGCCTTCGTGGCCAGCAACGGCCTGCTGCTGGAAGGCTGCCTGCGCGCGATACGCGCAGCCGGCCTGCGCATACCTGCCGATGTGGCGCTCGCCGGTTTCGACAACGAGCGCTGGACAGAACTGGTGGCCCCCGCCATCACCGTGATCGAGCAGCCGATCGACGCCATGGGCCGAACGGCCTTCAGCCTGCTGATGGAGCGGCTGCATGCGCCCGAGCTGCCCGTGCGCAAGGTGGTCATGCAGGGGCGCTGCATTGTGCGCGAGTCCACGCAGGCAATTCGCTGAGCGCGGCTTTCAGGGCCGCCTGCCAAGCCCCGCCCCAGGAGGGGGCACATTGGACTTTCAATGTTACAAACAGTCGCAAACAACGGACTTGCACCCATAATCGCTCACAATTTTGTCCCGTTGACCTCATGAACCAGCCCCAACATCCCATCGTCCATGGCACGGAAGACGTGCTGATCAGCCTCTGCAACTCCGTCTCGCGCGTGCTTCAGGTGGCCACGCAGTGCCAGATCCAGTATTCGGGCATGGTGCAGCGCATCACCAAGACCAGCCTCAAGCCCGACATCGGCTGCTTTGTCCTGGTGGACGGCGGCTTTTCGGGCCTGGTGATCATCAACTTCTCGGCCGCCGCCGCCATGGAGCTGTACCGCAGCTACATGCTGAGCATGGGCATGGGTGAAGAGGACCTTGCCAGCTCCTACACCTCCGACGATGTCAGCAACGTCATGGGCGAGCTGATGAACCAGGTGGTGGGCGACTTCACCAGCAAGGTCCAGCGCGAGCTTCAGACCTACATCACGCAAAGCCAGCCAAAGATGATCCGCCTTAACAAGCAGGTCAACCTCAGCGTGGATGCCAACCTCGACTCTCCCGAGGCGCGCCGCGTGACCTTCTACACGGGCAACAACAACATCTTCTATCTCGAGCTGGCCATGGACCGCACGGAGTTCATCAAGGTGGTGGATTTCGAACCGCAGGAGCGCCCCGACCCGGACGCCCTCATGGCGCAGGCCAACGCCAGCGCCCCCGCCGCAGCGCCTGAACCGGCCGGCAGCACGGACACCGACGAACTGCTCAAGTCCCTGGGCATGTAGGCCCCGCCTCCCCTGCGGGGGCCAAAACCCTGACGCCTGCGGATGTATCAGGCGGCTCCGGGAAACGATATCGTTGACATGCAGATAATTGGAATGCCAACTATTTGAATGCCACGATGTCTTCCCTTCCCGACCAGTCCCCGCCCGCGCAAGCCGATGCCGCCAGCGTGCAGCGGCATTTCATGTTCACGCTGGGCCAAGTCAACAAGCAATGGCGCCGCACGCTGGACAGGCTGCTGGCGCCCATGGGCCTGACCCAGGCGCTGTGGATGCCGCTGATGCACCTGGCGCGCTCGCCCGAGGCCATGCGCCAGAAGGATCTGGCCCACTCCCTGGCGCTGGACAGCTCCTCGGTCGTGCGCCTGGTGGACGGCCTGGCCGCCCAGGGCTGGATAGAGCGCGTGGACGACAGCGACCGCCGCGTCAGAAAAATCCAGCTCACGCCAGCCGGCCATGCCCAGGTCGAAGCCGTGCAGGGCCTGCTGCAGCAGGCCCGCGCCCAGGTGCTGGGCGCCGTGCCGCCCGAGGAACTGGGCGCGGCCTACGCCACGCTGCAGCGCCTGCTGGAGGCCATGGCCGCCGAGCCCGCCTGCGACACGGACCTGCCCGACGAGCAGGCTGCCTGAGATGGCTGCCGAGCACTCTTCGCTGCCACCCGCCCAGGACCATACAGCGGCCAGCCGCAAGGCGCCGCTGTGGCTGCTGGTGGTCGTGACCATCGTCGGCACGCTGGCCATGCACATGTTCCTGCCCGCCCTGCCCGATGCGGCACGCCAGCTCCAGGCCGGCGCCAGCCAGATGCAGCTGACCATCACGGTCTACATCCTGGGCCTGGGCGTGGGCCAGCTGATCTATGGCCCGCTGTCGGACAGCCTGGGGCGCCGCCCCATGCTGCTGGCCGGACTCATCCTCTATGCGCTGGCCAGCCTGGCGGCCTTTCTCGCCCCGTCCGCCCCCTGGCTGATCGGCGCGCGGCTGCTCCAGGCGCTGGGCGGCTGCGCGGGCCTGGCCCTGGGCCGCGCCATTGCGCGCGATTCGAGCACGCCCGAGAACGCCGTGGGCAGCCTGGCGCTGCTCAACCTGATGATGATGATCGGCCCCGGCATCGCGCCGGCCATCGGCTCGGCCATCGACGACGCCCTGGGCTGGCGCGCCATCTTCGGCACGCTGGCCGTGGTCGGCGGCGTGACGGCCTTCGGCATCTGGAAGCTGCTGCCCGAAACCGGCCAGCCCACGGGCCGCCTGCACCTGGGCACCATCCGCGACGACTACCGCAGCCTGCTGCGCTCGCCGGCCTTCGTGGGCTTTGCCGTGGGCGGCGGCTGCGCCACCACGTCCATCTATGCCTTCCTGGCGGCTGCGCCCTTCGTCTTCATCGAGCAGCTGCATTCCACCAAGCATGAAGTGGCCATCTACCTGGGCCTGCTCATGGGCGGCATGGCCGTGGGCAATGCGCTGGCCCGCCAGCTGATACGCCACTGGCCCCTGGAGCGGCTGATGCTCAACGGCAATCTGCTGAGCCTGGCCAGCGCGGCCATGCTGCTGTTGCTGGCCCTGTTCAACCAGCTCACGCCGGCCATCGTGGTGGGGCTGATGGTGCTGTTCGCGCTGGGTTCGGGCCTGACCAGCCCTGCGGCGCTGGCCAGCGCGCTGAGCGTGCATCCGCGCCTCACGGGCTCGGCCGCCGGTGTCTACGGCAGCACGCAAATGGCCGTGGGCGGCCTGTGCACCTTGGGCGCCAGCCTGGGCAGCAACCCGGCGCTGTCGGCCGCGCTGGCCCTGGTCGTGGCGTGCGTGGTGGGGCAGTTGGGCTTTCGCAGCGCGCTGCGCCACGCGCAGCGTGCGCCCGGCTGAGGGCCATGGTCCCCGAGGCGACGGCCCGGCCGCGCGGAGCGCAGGCGGGGCCAGGGCCTCGATTACATTGGCGCAGCCGTGGGCCCTTGCCACGGACCACAGGAGACAAAAAACATGCGCCAACTTTCCTTTTCCATCGTCCTGCGCCAGGCCGCCTCCGGCACGCTGGCGGCCGCCGCGCTGCTGGCCGGCCCGGCCGCCCAGGCCGGTTCCATCGAGGCCGCCGAGTTCAAGAGCGCCACGCTGCAGCGCAGCTGGACCTACAACGTCTACCTGCCCACGGGCTACGATGCCCAGTCCAGGCTGCGCTACCCCGTCATGTACCTGCTGCACGGCAACGACGGCCAGCGCAACGACTGGCCCGTCAAGGGCAACCTGCTGCGCACGGTGGACCAGCTGATCCAGAACGGGGAGATCCCGCCCGCCATCATCGTCATGCCCGACGCGGGAACGACCTGGTACGTGGACCTCAAGGAGCCCATGGAGACGGCCTTCTTCCAGGACCTCGTCCCCCATGTCGAGAAGAAGTACCGCACCCTCACCAGCCGCGATGGCCGCGTGATCGGCGGCCTGTCCATGGGCGGCTATGGCGCGCTGCGCTACGTGCTCAAGTACCCCGAGAAATTCCAGGCCGCCGCCCTGCTGAGCCCCGCCATCTACAACCCCGAGCCGCCCGCCGATTCCTCGGCACGCTCGGTCAAGGTCTTTGCCGAACCCCACACGGGCGGCCAGTACAGCACCACGGTCTGGAAGAGCTACAACTACCCCGTGCTGTGGGACAGCTTTCTCGCCCGCAAGATCAGCGTGCCCATGTACATCAACTCGGGCGACGACGATGAATTCATGATCGAGTCCGACGCCGCCCAGCTCTACGCCCAGCTGCGCAGGAACAAGCAGCCTGCCGAGCTGCGCATCGTCAACGGCAAGCATGAATGGCCGGTCTGGGAAAGCACCATCGGCGACGCGCTCAAGTACGTGTTCCGCACCGTGCGCCGCCCGCAGGCGGACAACTGAGCCAGGCCATGAAGCAAA
This sequence comes from Delftia sp. PX-1, assembly GCF_055797465.1. Classification (NCBI taxonomy): domain Bacteria; kingdom Pseudomonadati; phylum Pseudomonadota; class Betaproteobacteria; order Burkholderiales; family Comamonadaceae; genus Delftia; species Delftia sp. PX-1. The sequence goes on along the minus strand of NZ_CP184763.1, from coordinate 2,708,584 downwards.
AAAAGGGGAGCCGATCGGCTCCCCTTTTTGATGGCGTCAGCAGGTCCTACAGATTGCCGACCATCTTGGCAGGGATCACCCAGGCGTCGAACTGTTCGCCGGTCAGGTGGCCGGAGGCCACGGCGGCTTCACGCAGGCTGGAGCCTTCCTTGTGCGCCTTCTTGGCGATGTAGGCCGCCTTGTCGTAGCCGATGTGCGGATTCAGCGCCGTCACCAGCATCAGCGAGCGCTGCACCAGCTCGGTGATGCGCTCGCGGTTGGGTTCGATGCCAACGGCGCAGTGGTCGTTGAAGCTCTTCATGCCATCGGCCAGCAGGCGCACGCTCTGCAGGAAGTTGTGCGAAACCATGGGGCGGAACACGTTCAGCTCGAAGTTGCCCGAGGCGCCGCCGAAGTTGATGGCCACGTCGTTGCCGAAGACCTGGGCCGCCAGCATGGTCACGGCTTCGCTCTGCGTGGGATTGACCTTGCCGGGCATGATGGACGAGCCGGGCTCGTTCTCGGGGATGGAGATCTCGCCCAGGCCGCTGCGCGGGCCGGAGGCCAGCCAGCGCACGTCGTTGGCGATCTTCATCATGCTGGCGGCCAGCGTCTTGAGCGCGCCGTGGGCGTGGACCAGGCCGTCGCACGAGGCCAGGGCCTCGAACTTGCTGGGCGCCGTCACGAACGGGTAGCCGGTGAGCTGGGACAGCTCGGCCGCCACGCCCTCGGCATAGCCCTTGGGCGCATTCAGGCCCGTGCCCACGGCCGTGCCGCCCAGCGCCAGCTCGTACAGGTGCGGCAGCGCGGCGCGCACATGCTTTTCGCCATGGGCCAGCTGGGCCACCCAGCCCGAGATTTCCTGGCCCAGCGTCAGCGGCGTGGCGTCCTGCAGATGGGTGCGGCCGATCTTGACGATGTCGGCATAGGCCTCGCTCTTGGCCTGCAGCGTATTGCGCAGCAGGGCAATGGCGGGCAGCAGCTTTTGCTCGATGGCCGTGACGGCAGCCACGTGCATGGCGGTCGGGAATACGTCGTTGCTCGACTGGCTCTTGTTCACGTCGTCATTGGGGTGGACCAGGCGCGACTCGCCCCGCTCGCCACCGAGGATTTCGCTGGCGCGGTTGGCCAGCACCTCGTTGACGTTCATGTTGGTCTGCGTGCCCGAGCCGGTCTGCCAGACTACCAGCGGGAACTCGTCCGGGTGCTTGCCGGCGATCACCTCGTCGGCGGCGGCCAGGATGGCCCGGGTCTTCTTCTCGTCGAGCAGGCCCAGCTTGTGGTTGACGGTGGCCGAGGCCTTCTTGACCTGGGCCAGCGCGTGGATGATCTCGCGCGGCTGCTGCTCGCCGCTGATGTCGAAGTTCTGCAGCGAACGCTGCGTCTGCGCGCCCCAAAGCTTGTCTGCGGGGACGGCTATGGGTCCGAAAGTGTCTTTTTCCTGGCGGGTCGCGGTCATTGGTGTGGACTCCTTGGTGAAAACAACGCGGCGCAGTTGGCTGGAGGCAGGTCGGCGGGCCGCGCGCTGCGTGGCTCGGAGATGTCTGGCTGGCGGGGCCGCAATGGCAAAAACCCGCCCATGGTAACTCCGCAAATGGGAACCTCTCGCATCCATCCCCCACTGAGGTGTCGCCGAGGCGGGCTTGTCCAGGCAAACCCCTCGACTCTTGTACAAGACTGCACCCCTTGCGTGCACTTTCCGCCGCGCAGCGCCGATAATCGCCCCCGGGATTCCCCTCCCCTGTTCCCCCGATCAAAAAGACACCCCACCGATGACCACCACGATCCGCCAGCAGGACCTGATCGATTCGATCGCAGGCGCCCTGCAGTACATCAGCTACTACCACCCCGCCGACTACATCGCCCACCTGGCCCGCGCCTACGAGCGCGAGCAGAGCCCGGCGGCCAAGGACGCGATGGCCCAGATCCTGACCAACTCCAAGATGTCGGCCACCGGCCACCGCCCGATCTGCCAGGACACCGGCATCGTCAACGTGTTCCTGAAGGTGGGCATGGACGTGCGCTGGGAAGGCTTCACGGGCGGCCTGGAAGACGCCATCAACGAAGGCGTGCGCCGCGGCTACAACCACCCCGACAACACGCTGCGTGCCTCGGTCGTGGCCGATCCGCTGTTCGCGCGCAAGAACACCAAGGACAACACGCCTGCCGTCATCAACGTGCAGATCGTGCCCGGCGACAAGCTGGACGTGACCGTGGCCGCCAAGGGCGGCGGCTCGGAGAACAAGTCCAAGATGATCATGATGAACCCCAGCGACAACCTGGTGGACTGGGTTCTCAAGACCGTTCCGACCATGGGCGCGGGCTGGTGCCCGCCGGGCATGCTGGGCATCGGCATCGGCGGCACCGCCGAGAAGGCCGTGCTGCTGGCCAAGGAAAGCCTGATGGAAGACCTGGACATGTACGAGCTGCAGGCCAAGGCCGCGCGCGGCGAGAAGCTCGACCAGGTCGAGGAACTGCGCCTGGAGCTGTACGAGAAGGTCAACGCCCTGGGCATTGGCGCACAGGGCCTGGGCGGCCTGGCCACCGTGCTGGACATCAAGATCAAGATGTACCCCACGCATGCGGCCTCCAAGCCCGTGGCCATGATCCCCAACTGCGCGGCCACGCGCCACGCGCACTTCGTGATGGACGGCTCCGGCGCGGTCTACATGGACGCCCCCTCGCTGGACCTGTGGCCCAAGATCGACTGGGAGCCCGACTACAACAAGTCGCGCCGAGTGGACCTCAACGCCCTGACCAAGGAAGAAGTGGCCAGCTGGAAGCCCGGCGACACACTGCTGCTCAACGGCAAGATGCTCACGGGCCGCGATGCCGCCCACAAGCGCATCCAGGACATGCTGGCCAAGGGCGAGAAGCTGCCCGTGGACTTCACCAACCGCGTGATCTACTACGTCGGCCCGGTGGACCCGGTCAAGGACGAAGCCGTGGGCCCCGCAGGCCCGACCACGGCCACCCGCATGGACAAGTTCACCGACATGATGCTGGAGCAGACCGGCCTGATCGCCATGATCGGCAAGGCCGAGCGCGGCCCGGTGGCCATCGAGTCCATCAAGAACCACAAGTCGGCCTACCTGATGGCCGTGGGCGGCGCCGCCTACCTGGTGTCCAAGGCCATCAAGAACGCCAAGGTCGTGGGCTTCGAGGACCTGGGCATGGAAGCCATCTACGAATTCGACGTGGTGGACATGCCCGTGACCGTGGCCGTGGATGCCGGCGGCACCAGCGCCCACATCACCGGCCCTGCCGAATGGCAAAAGCGCATCGCATCCGGCGAGTTCAAGACCATTGAGATTGCCTCGGCCTGACGCCGGCGCCAAGCGCAAAGAGGCCGCCTTCGGGCGGTCTTTTCATGGCGCGGGCATTTGTGACAGACTGCCCGCTGCCTGCAACACTGCCCATTCAACATGACCATCGCGCTCGTCCTCATCGCCCTGCTGGCCGTGACCAGCCTGGCCTGGCGCCTGTCCTCCCGCCGCCATGTCCTGCCCTGCCCGTCCTGGCTGCGCTGGATGGTCGAGCTTGACAACCCCTTCGCGGCCAGCAACAAGGCCGCCTTCATCGTCGGGCAACTGCAGATCCAGCCAGGCATGAAAGTGCTGGACGCGGGCTGCGGCCCAGGCCGCGTCACCCTGCCGTTGGCACGTGCCGTCGGTGCGCAGGGACAGGTGCTGGCCGTGGACCTGCAGCCGGCCATGCTCGAAAAGGTGGCGGCCAAGGCGCGCGCGCAGAGGCTGGAGAATGTGCGCACCCAGGCGGCGGCGCTGGGCCAGGGGCAGCTGGCAGCCGAGCAGCACGACCGCGCCGTGATGGCCGCCGTGCTGGGAGAGATCCCGGACCGCCAGGCCGCGCTGGCCGACGTGTTCCAGAGCCTGCGCCCCGGCGGCCTGCTGGCCGTGGCCGAGCTGGTCTTCGACCCGCATTTCCAGCGCCGCACCAGCGTGGAAAAGCTGGCAGGCAAGGCAGGCTTCATCCCCCACTCCTTCCACGGCCATGCGGCCGCCTATCTGCTGGTGCTGCAGCGCCCTCTCCAACCATGACCACCACACATTCTCCTGTAGCGACCCTGCGGACACCGCGCCTGATACTGCGCCAGTGGCAGGCCGGCGACCGGCAACCCTTTGCCGCGCTGAATGCCGACCCACAGGTCATGGAGCACTTTCCGGCACTGCTCAGCCGTGAACAAAGCGATGCCATGGCAGACAGGATCCAGGCACTGATCGAGGAACGCGGCTGGGGCTTCTGGGCGGCAGAGCACCTTGCCAGTGGCGAGTTCATGGGCTTCATCGGGCTGCACACTCCCGCCGCGTCTTTGCCGTTCTCGCCCTGCGTGGAAATCGGCTGGCGGCTCGCCCGGCCTTTCTGGGGCCAGGGCCTGGCCAGCGAAGGCGCGCGGGCGGCGCTGGAGCACGGCTTCGGCGCGTTGCATCGGGAGTCCATCGTCTCGTTCACCGCGCTGTCCAACCTGCGTTCGCAGGCCGTGATGCAGCGCCTGGGCATGGAGCGCGACGCCCATGACTTCGACCATCCGGAGGTGCCGGTAGGCCATGCGCTGCGCAGGCATTGCCTGTACCGCCTGACACATGCCCAATGGCTGCAGCAGCAAGCCATGGCCCGAGCATGAACGCGCCCGAGCGGGCATACTGGGCGCCGCCTCCAAAAGCCTTTATCCGCATCTCCACATGACCTCCCCGGCCTCTCCCATCGGCGTCTTCGACAGCGGCATCGGCGGCCTCAGCGTGCTGCAGGCGCTGCGCCATGAGCTGCCGCATGAGCGCTTCATCTACCTGGCCGACAGCGGCTATGCACCGTATGGCGATGCACGCGGCGACGCCTTCGTGCAGCAGCGCACGCGCACCATTGCGCGCCACCTGTGCGAGCAGCACCAGATCAAGGTACTGGTGATCGCCTGCAATACGGCCACGGCCGCTGCCGTGGACATGCTGCGCGCTGAAATGCCCGAACTGCCCCTGATCGGTGTGGAGCCCGCCATCAAGCCCGCTTCGCTATCGAGCCAGACCGGCCACGTGGGCGTGATGGCCACGCGCGGCACGGTGAGCAGTGCGCGCTTTGCCCGGTTGGTGGCCGACCATGGCCAGCGCGTGCAATTTCATGTCCAGCCCTGCGACGGACTGGCCAAGGCCATCGAGGAAAGCACGGAGCAGCCCGTTCCCGCCGACCCCATGGCCACCGAGGTCGCGCGCCTGTGCGCCAGGTATGTGAATGCCCTGGGCAGCTTCGGACAGAAGACGGGCGAGATGGATTCCCTGGTGCTGGGCTGCACCCACTACATATTCGCCCGCGAGCAGTTGCGCACGCTGCTGGGGCCGGACATCCAGTTCATCGACACCGGTGCCCCGGTGGCACGCCAGACGCGGCGCGTACTGGAACGACTGGGCACCCTGGCCAGCGAATCAGGCCCCTTGCCCGCGGCAGAGGGCCAGGTCCAGCTGATGACCACGGGATCGCTGCAGGCCCTGCAGGCTGCGGCATCGCGCTGGCTGGATCTGCCCGCGCAATGCTGCTCATCCGTTCAGGTCGGCGAATCCAGCGCCATCCCCACGGCCGCTTGAATCACGGCTGCGCCTGCCACAGGCGCCGGCCCGAGTGGTCCATCCAGCTCAGGTACAGCCGCAGCTCGAACTCCAGCTGGTGGTAGTCGGGCTCCATGTGGGTGCACAGCTGGTAGAAGGCCTTGTCGTGGTCGGGCTCGCGCAGATGGGCCAGCTCGTGGACGACGATCATGCGCAAAAAAGCCTCGGGCGCTTGCTTGAACAGTGCGCCGATGCGGATCTCATGCCGGGCATTGAGGCGGCTTCCCTGCACCACGGTGCGGCGCGTGTGCAGCCCCAGGGCGTTGTGGACCACATGGATGCGGCCGTCGTAGGCCACCTTGTTCAGCGTGCCGGCGTTGCGCAGGTGCCGGCCCTTGAGGGCATCCACGTAGTCATAGAGGCTCTTGTCCGTGCGCACGGCATGGGCCTCGGGATGCTTGCGCAGCAGCCAGGCCTCGGCCTTGTCATCGGCCAGCCAGCCACGCACCTGTGACTGCAGCGCGGCCGGGTAGGCGGACAGGTAGGGAAGCGGCAGTGCACCGCCAGCCACCTCGCGCCGCTGCTCGCGCTGGCGGCGCACGGTCTCGGTGACTGCTCCGGAATACTTGGGCGTGCTGGCCTGTGCCGCCATGGCTGTACGCTGCGCGGGGCAGCGCCTTGCGCTCAATGCAGGTGGCGGGGCCGGCGGTTGCCGCCGTGGCCCGAACCCGATCCGCCCATGCCGCGCGGCGGCTTGCCGATCTCCAGCGAGCTGACCAGGGCGTCGAAGCGCTGGGAGAACAGCTTGTCGATCTCCTGCACCACGCCACCCAGCTCGGAGCCGTCGAAATGGCGCTCCATCAGGTTGACCACGTCCTGCACCAGCAGGTCGCGCTGCACTTGCATGATGGCCGCGGGCGTCGGGCCCACGAAGAGCATGACGAAGTCGTCGCGCGACTCGGCCTCTTCGGACTCCTCTTCCTCGTCGAACTCGGTGTCGTAGAAGGTCACCTCGATGGCAGCGCCCTGCTCGGCCAGCTCGTTGATGCCCATGCACATGTCGTCCAGCGACTGGCGGAAGTCCTCATCGCCGCGCACCGTCCAGCACACCTGGAGCAGGCGCTCCTTGGTATCGAACTGGATGCCAGGCTCTTCTTCGTAGACGCTGCCAGCGCCATCGGCCAGGGAGCGGGCACCCGCATACTTCCACAGCGGGCCCAGCGCTTCCTGCAACTGCTCGTAGGTCGTGTCGGGGCGCAGCAGCACCTGGCCGTGCACGTGGATTTCAAATGGAGCGTTGTAATTCGACATGTTCTCGTCTGGGATGAGTTTGGCCACACCTGTCACGCCGCACCATGTGCCACGATCAATGTCAACGGAACGCATGCAGGCATCGCCATCACTGTCTGCCCGAGCCGCGCCATCCAGGCAAGCAGCCCGGGGCCTGATGAAGGGATTCTCGCACGTAATGCAGCCGGCAAGGACTTGGCGGCGCATGGCCACAATGCGGTGCTGCAAGAGCACGAAGCCAGCAACATGCACTGCGCAGCACCGCGAAACATTGCGCAACCGCAGCATTCGCCTCAACGCAAAATTGCTACAAAGATTGCAGCATCAGAACGTTGCTGCACATAGCTCATGGTGCCCCGAGCCGGGATCGAACCGGCACGCCCCTGTTCGGAAGCGGCGGATTTTAAGTCCGCAGTGTCTACCAATTTCACCATCGGGGCCCTGCGCCGCAGCGTCACAGGCCAACGCAAGCTGATCCTGCCTGCGAACTGCAGCACCAACGAAAAAGGGAAGCGTTACCGCTTCCCTTTTTTCTGAATTGGAGCGGGAAAACGGGTTCGAACCGTCGACCTCAACCTTGGCAAGGTTGCGCTCTACCAACTGAGCTATTCCCGCATATCTGTCAAGCTGTGCGCCTCACAGAGCAGACTTTAATTCTAGCGCAGATTTCCGGCACTCCGGACCAAGTCCGGAAAAAATCCACGTCGAAGCGGATCAATGCCCACCCGCACAGCAGCCCGCTCCATGCCGTCGCTTACTTGCCGTCGATGCGGTCCTGCATGCGCTTGGCGCGCTGTTCAGACGGGGGGTGAGAGCTCAGGATGGAGCTGCCGCCACTGCCACCGCTGAGCTTGGCCAGCTTCTGGAACGATGTGACCAGGCCCTGGCGACTCATCTTCTTTTCCGTGAGCAGGTCAAAGGAATAGTCATCAGCCGCCGACTCCTGGGACTGGGAGAACTGGGCATTGATGAACTTCTCACCCAGATCTCCGGCCTGCGAGCGCGACAGCGAGGCCAGCGCCGAATTGCCGCTATTGGCTGCAATCGAGCGCGCAGCCGATGCCGCATAGGCCGTTTGCATGCGCTTCTTGCTATGACCCAGCGCCACATGCCCGATCTCATGGCCAATCACGCCACGCAATTCATCGTCGTTCATCAGATCCATCAGGCCGCTGTAGACGCGAATGCAGCCATTGGCCATGGCCCAGGCATTCACGTCCTGCGTCATATAGACCTTGTAAACGGCTTTTTTCCCATTGACGGCCTGCGGCATGCTGGCAATGACCTTGTTCAGCCGCACCGTGTACTTGCTCTTGGCATCGGCCACCTTGTTCTGCGCATCCATGGCTGCGCAGGAGTCGTTGGACAGCGTGACCACATCGTCATCCGTGAGTGTCATGGCCTTCATGGCCGTGGAGCCCGAATCCAGCAGCCCGCCCACATCAGCGGACTCCATGGTTTTACAACCCGCCAGCACCACGCCGCTGGCAACAATCGCCGTCAATAGCTTGATCTTCATAATCCCTCCCGATGAATGAAGCGCGCATCATATCCACGACCGGCCAATTGAATCCACTGCCAATGGCAAGCCATTTGCACTTTTTTGCAATTTTCCAATCAACTTCCAATAAGCACGCTCGTGGCGATGATCCAGGCAGAACAATTGGAAACAAAATAATTCACCGAACTGGCAATGAATTACAGAATGGAATTCTCTTCATGTCACAGAAGAACAAGCCCTGAACCACTCGCAGAGTGCCGAAACTTTAGAGAGAGGGAGAGATGGAGCTTGACCGGGCACGGTGCTGGCTCGAACCAGACAGCAAGGACAAGCAATGATCCTGACGCAGAAAAAGAAAAAGGCCCCGAAGGGCCTTTTGAACTGTTTTCGCAATGAATTTTTGGAGGCGCGAACCAGAGTCGAACTGGTCTAACCGGATTTGCAATCCGGGGCATAACCGCTTTGCTATCGCGCCAAGATCACTATCAAACAACTACAGCATTGCTGCAGTTTCTAAAACTGGAGCGGGAAAACGGGTTCGAACCGTCGACCTCAACCTTGGCAAGGTTGCGCTCTACCAACTGAGCTATTCCCGCAAACATTCAAGCAACTACCCGTCACCTGAATCGAACGTACACAAGGCACATTCAAAACTGGAGCGGGAAAACGGGTTCGAACCGTCGACCTCAACCTTGGCAAGGTTGCGCTCTACCAACTGAGCTATTCCCGCTTGAATCATCCATTCTGGCAGCCAACCGCCACCAGAACCGAACACCCCCGAAAGCATGTTCATAATCTGGAGCGGGAAAACGGGTTCGAACCGTCGACCTCAACCTTGGCAAGGTTGCGCTCTACCAACTGAGCTATTCCCGCATTTCTATCGAAGCCTGACATTCTACAACGTCGTTTGCTGCGATGGGATGAATTGTAGCGTAGTTCTTGGAGGGTTCAGGAAAAACGCTACATTTTTTCATCTTCAGTGCTTGACTGCAGGCTCCACAGCCTTGGTTTCCGCCGGGGCCACGGCGGCGGCCTCCTCGTCGGACAGAGGCTCTGGCACGCGTTCCAGCGCCACCTTGAGGACCTGGTCGATCCACTTGACGGGGATGATTTCCAAGCCGCTCTTGACGTTGTCGGGGATCTCCTGGAGATCCTTGACGTTCTCTTCGGGGATCAGCACCGTCTTGATGCCGCCACGCAGGGCCGCCAGCAGCTTTTCCTTGAGGCCGCCGATGGCGGTGACCTCACCGCGCAGCGTGATTTCACCAGTCATGGCGACATCGGCACGCACCGGGATACCCGTCAGCGCAGAGACGAAGGCCGTCGTCATGGCCGCACCCGCGCTGGGGCCGTCCTTGGGGGTGGCGCCATCGGGCACGTGCACGTGGATGTCCTTCTTCTCGAAGGCCTCGTCCTTGATGCCCAGCATGCGCGAGCGGCTGCGCACCACGGTGCGCGCGGCTTCGACCGATTCCTTCATCACGTCGCCCAGCGAGCCGGTGCGCGAGATCACGCCCTTGCCGGGCATGATGGCGGCCTCGATGGTCAGCAGATCGCCGCCGACCTCGGTCCAGGCAAGACCCACGACCTGGCCGATCTGGTTGTTCAGTTCGGCACGGCCATAGGTGTACTTGCGAACACCCAGGTAGTCAGGCAGGTTGTCGGCAGTGACGACGACGGTGGGCTCCAGCTTCTTGAGCTGCAGGCCCTTGACGACCTTGCGGCAGATCTTGGACAGCTCGCGCTCCAGCGAACGCACGCCGGCCTCTCGCGTGTAGTAGCGCACGATGTCGCGGATGGCGGATTCCTCCACCCGCATCTCGCCTTCCTTCACACCGTTGTTGGTGATCTGCTTGGGCAGCAGGTAGCGGATGGCGATGTTGACCTTTTCGTCCTCGGTGTAACCCGACAGGCGGATCACTTCCATGCGGTCCAGCAGCGCGGGCGGGATATTCATGGAGTTGGAGGTCGCCACGAACATCACGTCGCTGAGGTCGAAGTCCACTTCGACGTAGTGATCGCCGAAGGTGTGGTTCTGCTCGGGGTCCAGCACTTCCAGCAGGGCGCTCGACGGATCGCCACGGAAGTCCATGCCGAGCTTGTCGATTTCGTCCAGGAGGAACAGCGGGTTGCGCGTGCCGACCTTGTCCAGGCTTTGCAGCACCTTGCCCGGCATGGCGCCGATGTAGGTGCGGCGGTGGCCGCGGATTTCCGCCTCGTCACGCATGCCGCCCAGCGCCATGCGGACGTACTTGCGGCCCGTGGCCTTGGCGATGGACTGACCCAGCGAGGTCTTGCCCACGCCCGGAGGACCGACCAGGCACAGGATGGGCGCCTTGACCTTGTCCACGCGCTGCTGCACGGCAAGATATTCAAGGATGCGGTCCTTGACCTTTTCAAGGCCGAAGTGGTCGGCATTGAGCACCTCCTCGGCATTGGCCAGGTCGTGCTTGATCTTGGTCTTCTTGCTCCAGGGCAGGCCCGTGAGCACATCGATGTAGTTGCGCACCACGGTGGCTTCGGCCGACATGGGCGACATGAGCTTGAGCTTCTTGAGCTCGGCCTCGGCCTTCTTGCGCGCCTCGGCAGGCATGCGAGCGAGCTTGATCTTCTTTTCGATCTCTTCGATGTCGGCGCCGTCCTCGCCCTCGCCCAGCTCCTTCTGGATGGCCTTGACCTGCTCGTTCAAATAGAAGTCGCGCTGGTTCTTTTCCATCTGGCGCTTGACGCGACCACGGATGCGCTTGTCGACATTGAGGATGTCGACCTCCCGGTCCAGCTGCTCGAACAGGTTTTCCAGGCGCTCCTTGATGTCCACCAGGTCGAGCACGGCCTGCTTGTTCTCGAGCTTGAGCGGCAGGTGCGCGGCGATGGTGTCGGCCAGGCGGCCGGCATCGTCGATGCTGGCGATGGAGGTGAGGATCTCGGGCGGGATCTTCTTGTTGAGCTTGACGTACTGGTCGAACTGCTGCGTCACGGCGCGGCGCAGGGCTTCGATCTCGCTGGGCTTGTGGGTTTCGGCCTCGGGCGCCACGGGCACGACGGAGCCCACGAAGTGGGTCTCTTCATCCATGACCTGCTTGACCAGCGCGCGCTGCTGGCCTTCGACCAGCACCTTGACCGTGCCGTCGGGAAGCTTGAGCATCTGCAAGATGGTGGAGACGCAGCCGACGTCGAACATGTCGGCCGCCGTGGGCTCGTCCTTGGAGGCGGTCTTCTGGGCCACCAGCATGATGCGGCGGTCGCCCTCCATGGCCAGCTCCAGCGCCTTGATGCTCTTGGCGCGGCCCACGAACAGCGGGATCACCATGTGGGGGAACACGACCACATCGCGCAGCGGCAGCAGCGCCAGGTCTAGGGGGGTGGAAGGCAAAGGGGTATGTCCTGACATGGGAATCCTCGGTTTGTCAGCGGAAGATGGTCCGCCCACCGGTGTATTTCAACCCCGCAGCCCGAAAGGATTTCGGGCCACAGGGACTTGCGCTGCCGGACCTTTGCAGGCAGCGGCGCATCAGGCTTTCTTGGCCGCCTCGCGGTAAACCAGCAGCGGTGCTTTTCCGTCTTCGATGGTGGACTCGTCCACCACCACCTTCTCGACATTGTCGGCATTGGGCAGTTCGTACATGGTGCCGATCAGCGATTGCTCCAGGATGGAGCGCAGGCCACGGGCACCCGTCTTGCGCGCCAGCGCCTTGCGGGCGATGGCCTTGAGCGCGGCGGGCCGGATCTCCAGCTCCACGCCTTCCATGGCCAGCAGCTTGCTGTACTGCTTGACCAGGGCGTTCTTGGGCTCGGTCAGGATCTGCACCAGGGCGTCTTCGCCCAGTTCGGCCAGGGCCGTGACCACGGGCATGCGCCCCACCAGCTCGGGGATGATGCCGAACTTGATCAGGTCTTCAGGCTCGATCTCCTGGAACACTTCCGAGATGGAGCGCTGCTTCTTGCTCTTGACCGTGGCGCCAAAGCCGATGCCCGACGCCTCGGTGCGGTTCTCGATGACCTTCTCCAGGCCCGCGAACGCGCCACCGCAGATGAACAGGATGTTGGTCGTGTCGATCTGCAGGAAGTCCTGGTTCGGATGCTTGCGGCCGCCTTGCGGGGGAACGCTGGCCATGGTGCCTTCGATGAGCTTGAGCAGGGCCTGCTGCACGCCCTCGCCCGACACGTCACGCGTGATGCTGGGGTTGTCGGACTTGCGCGAGATCTTGTCGATCTCGTCGATGTAGACGATGCCGCGCTGCGCACGCTCGACGTCGTATTCGCAGCTTTGCAGCAGCTTCTGGATGATGTTCTCGACGTCCTCGCCCACGTAGCCGGCCTCGGTCAGCGTGGTGGCATCGGCCATGACGAAGGGAACGTTGAGCATGCGTGCCAGCGTCTGCGCCAGCAGCGTCTTGCCGGAGCCCGTGGGACCGATGAGCAGGATGTTGCTCTTGGCCAGCTCAATCTCGTCCTTGCCGGCCTTGTCCTTGTGACGCAGGCGCTTGTAGTGGTTGTATACGGCGACAGCCAGCGTGCGCTTGGGCAGGTCCTGGCCGATCACGTAGTTGTCCAGGTTGGCCTTGATTTCGGCGGGCGTGGGCAGGTCGCCTCGGCCGTCCTTGGCCTCGGTGCTGGGCTGCTCGTCGCGGATGATCTCGTTGCAGAGATCGATGCACTCGTCGCAGATAAAGACTGACGGACCCGCGATCAGCTTCTTGACCTCATGCTGGCTCTTGCCGCAGAAGGTGCAATAAAGGTTTTTTTCGCTGGAGGAGCCTTTTTTCTCGGCCATGGGGTCGGTGCCTTGTTACAGAAATATGGAAAAGGATGATAACCAAATGGAAAGCGGCGTTTTCCGTAGGGGGAAAACGCCGCCCATTCTCATACAGCCTCCGGGCTTCAGGAGCGCTTGTTGATCACCTGATCGACCAGGCCGTAGTCCTTGGCTTCGTCGGCGGACAGGAAGTAGTCGCGCTCGGTGTCGTGCTGGATCTTTTCCAGCGGCTGGCCCGTGCGCTCGGCCAGGATCTTGTTCAGGCGCTCGCGGGTCTTGAGGATCTCGCGGGCGTGGATCTCGATCTCGGTGGCCTGGCCCTGCATGCCGCCCAGCGGCTGGTGGATCATGACCTGGGAATTGGGCAGCGCAAAGCGCTTGCCCTTGGTGCCAGCGGCCAGCAGGAAGGCACCCATGCTGGCTGCAATGCCGGTGCACAGCGTGGACACATCGGGCTTGATGAAGTTCATCGTGTCGAAGATGGCCAGGCCGGCGCTCACGGAGCCGCCGGGGCTGTTGATGTAGAACGAAATGTCCTTGTCGGGGTTTTCGCTTTCAAGGAACAGCAGCTGGGCCACGACGAGGTTGGCCGTCTGGTCATTGACAGGACCCACCAGGAAGATCACCCGGTCCTTGAGCAGGCGCGAGTAGATGTCGTACGACCGCTCTCCGCGGCCGGACTGTTCGATGACCATTGGGATCATGCCCAAACCCTGAGTTTCCAATGCGCTCATGTTTTCTCCAGTACTAGGGGGCTACTTTAGCCGTATCCGGAAAGAAAATGGGGCTTGTGCGCCAAAGCACAAGCCCCGCAGATGCCAACCCGCCCGCCGATCTCACGAAGCGGCAGGCAGGCGGTGCTCAAACCCTCAGGCCTGGCCCATCAGTTCGTCGAAGGACACGGCCTTGTCGGAGACCTTGGCCTTGCCCAGCACGAACTCGGTCACGTTGTTTTCGATGACAACGGCTTCGACTTCAGCCAGGCGTTGGCGGTCGCCGAAGTACCAGCGTGCCACGTCTTCGGGCTTTTCGTAGCTGGCGGCCAGCTCTTCCACGTGGGCCTTGATCTGCTCGGGCGTGGCGTGCAGCTCGTTGGCGCGCACCAGCTCGGCCACCACCAGGCCCAGGCGCACGCGGCGCTCGGCTTGGGGCAGGAACACGTCTTCAGGGATCTCGGCCTTGTCGGCGTCCTTGATGCCGCGCTGCTGCAGCTCGGCGCGAGCGCCTTCCAGCAGACGGGCGACTTCAGCCTGCACCGAGGCCTTGGGCAGTTCCAGCTCGGCCTTGGACACCAGCGCGTCCATCACGGCCTGCTTGTTGCGGCCCTGGACGCGGAACTTGACTTCACGCTCCAGATTCTTCTTGATGTCGGCGCGCAGGCCTTCGACCGTGCCTTCAGCCACGCCCAGGGCCTTGGCAAAAGCCTCGTCCACTTCGGGCAGGTTGGCGGCTTCGATCTTCTTGACCGTCACCAGGAAGTCGGCAGTCTTGCCGGCCACGTCCTTGCCGTGGTAGTCGGCGGGGAAAGCCAGGGGGAAGGTCTTGGACTCGCCGGCCTTCATGCCGCGCACTGCATCTTCGAATTCCTTGAGCATCTGGCCTTCGCCGACCAGGAACTGGAAGTCTTCGGCCTTGCCGCCGGAGAAGGTCTCGCCGTCGATCTTGCCTTCGAAGTCCACGGTCACGCGGTCGCCGTCCACGGCCACATCGGCCTGGGCGCGCTGCGCGAAGGTGCGGCGCTGCTTGCGCAGGATGTCCACGGTCTTGTCGATGGCGGCGTCGTCCACTTCGGCCGTCAGCTTCTCGACTTCGGCAGAGGTCAGGTCACCGATCTTGACTTCAGGCATCACTTCGAAGATGGCTTCGAACTGGGCCTCGCCCTCGGGAGCGCCTTCCTTTTCGGAGATGCGGGGCTGGCCGGCCACGCGCAGCTTGGCTTCGTTGACAGCCTGTGCAAAAGCCTCGCCGACCTTGTCGTTGAGCACTTCGTACTGCACCGAATAGCCATAACGCTGGGCCACCACGCTCATCGGCACCTTGCCGGGACGGAAGCCGTCCATCTTCACGGTGCGCGCCACTTGCTTGAGGCGGTTCTCGACTTCGCTCTGGATGGAGTTCAGGGGCAGGCTCAGCGTGATCTTGCGCTCGAGCTTTTCAAGGGTTTCAACAGTAACGGCCATGTTTGTTCCTATGAGGGATTGGACCGTGCCGGCTGCTGTACAGCCCGCACCGTATTGCGCAAAAGTCACGGTGCAACGCGAGCCAAAGCCAGTCGGCCGCGCGGCACCTCAGATTTCAAGGGCTTACATCACATGCGCCTGGCCGCTGGGGACCGCACATGGTTCGCTCAACCCGTGATGTAAGCGAAGCCGGACATTATAAACGAGGCGGTTTTAACCTCCGGACGCACCCACTTGCGGGGAATCCCCCAATCCGTTTGCAAACGGGCCGTCCCTACAGGGAGCGGGCTTGAGCAGTGTTGGCCGCAGTTGAGCGGCGTTGGTGCGTGGTGCGCGGGGGGCGGGACGAAAATCAATAAAAATCAAAAGCTTATGCACCAAATGCGGGATTACAGCGGGGCTCGGGGCTTGTTGTTGCGATTATCGCAAGCCCTCCGCCCACGCAGGCCGCCGGGCAACCGTCAAAAGCCCTATTTGATCGTCAAATATCGTCATGTGAAATACAGGCCACATCGCCGCGCAAGCCGCGCCGCGCTTGGCGCTGGGCCCGGCCGGCAGGGCCGTCGAAAGCCACACATTTAGAGCGGGGGCGAGGCGGGGGTCTCGGCGCGCGCTGGCGGTCAAGATGGGCTGTTTCGGCCGGATGGCGGGAAAGGGGGTGCCCTGCGATGGGGGCGTGCAGGGGCGTGGCGGGCCGCTGGGCAGCGCGTCGGGGCAGCGGCAGGGGGTGGAGCAGGCCGCATGCGTCGAGCGCGCTGGATGCCTGCGGTTGCGTAAGCGAAATGTTACAGATTCAAATACACTGTATATTTAAACAGTAGAACGCTGTATATTCACACAGCATCAGCGAGACACAAGGGGCCACAGTGAGCGATAGCACAGAGACGGAAGAACCCAATCAGGCGGCAATGCGGGACATCTACGCAACCATGATTGCGCTGGACGCGCTGCTGCAGGCGGCGCAGTCCAACCCCGTGCCCGCCTGCCATGTACGTCAGCTGTTGCAACCCGCCCTCAGATCGCTGGACCGCGCCACCAGCTGACCGCGCCAATGAAAAAGGGGCCTGCAGGCAGGCCCCTTTGTTCCATCGTTTCCCGTCTATACAAGCGCTTGGTGCACAGGTTCAACGGTGGGTAGCTCGTATGGGTCGAAGCTGCAGACTACCTCCCCCATCCATTCATTGATCGCCTGCGAAAAGCTGGTCTGCAGCGGCTGGATTTCGTTGCGGGCGAACACCCGCGCAGCATTGACCACTTCGCCGAACCCGCCAGCATTGGCCGGCACCACGCCTATGAGTTGAGGCGGGACGCGATGGGCGGCCAGTTGATCGTCCCGGCTCACGTTTTTGATGTTGAAGAATTCATCCTTCGCTGTCGCCTCTCCGATTGGCAGCAGCTGGATGGCTTTCTCTTTGCCACCTGGCGAGTGAAAAAGCAGGTTGCGGAAGTTGCCAACGCCTTTTGACGACTGCAGAGACTTGCGCAAAGAATCCACGTCACCCTGCTGCACATCGGGGTCCGACAGATAGAGGATGAAACCGGCATGGCTTCCGTTGTTGTAATACCTGCGCCGAAACAGCGTGGCTGACTCGTTGAGCCAGGCAGATTGAAGCGCTGCCAGGTACTGCGGCAGGCCGTAGATTTCCTGATGCACATCCGGCTCCATGAGATGGCAAATGCTGCCAGCAGGGAACGTGTACTCATCCTTCCAAGTCCTGAGAAAGCCGAAGCGTTTCAGGTCACGGTGCCGCCTGGTGTACTTGGCCAGAGCATTGCGCAAGGGCAGCGAACCGCCCAGCCGATTGAGTGGCCGCTCAAGATAGCCATTGCCAAAAACCTGAAAGTCGAGCGCCGCACGTTGCAGCGTTGCCCGGCTCAGAAGCGGGTGCGGGCGCAGCGTGCTGGCCAGAACCTGGGCCTTGAAGTGAACGGCGCTTGCATGGTGCGTGGCAGCGCGTAGGGAACGAGCCAGACCATCAAAGCTGATGGGGGTTTCATACCATTCGCCATTCAGCCAGCATTCCACATAGTCCAAGACATCGCGGCGGTCCATCACAGCCTCGGGATCGCCAAACGTGAAGGCCTGGGCTCCAGCAGGAGCTGTAAGGGCGGCGGTTTGAGAAGGGGTTTCGTCCATCAAAAAAACTCCATAGTCACGCCACTGGAAACACCACCCACGGCGGCGGCCTCCAGTGGCTCGTTGTCCATCGCATTCATGCAGGCCCAAGCCAGGTCAGCGTGGCTTGTCTCGCCGCCACGGCCTGCCGCATAGGTCACGCTCTTGCCCGAGCCCGTCAATTCGCGCTTGATGGCCATGAAACTGCGCTGCAGATCCACGTCGCCGGAATCGAATTCAAAGCGGCCTGCGCGCATCAGGCTTTGCGCCTTCATCACCAGGCGCGTTTTGACTTCCACGCTGTACTGCAGGGCCTTCGCGGACGGGAAAAACTTCTTGACGATCTGATAGACGCCCTGGCCCAGACCCGTGGTGTCGATGCAGATATGGGCCACGTTGTATTTCTCGGTCATCTTGCGGATGACTTCGGCTTGGTCCTCAAAGTCTGGCTCCTTGAACTGGATGCGCTCCAGCACACGGAACTTGCCCCCGGGCTTATCGGGCGCGGCCAGCACCACCAGGCCGGCAGAGTCGCCCGTGTGGCTGGGGTCATAGCCAATCCAGACAGGTTTGCTGCCATACGGCCGAAGCGTGAAGGGCTTGAAATCGCTCCATGCATCCCAGCTGTCCGCATGGCAGCGCATGAGCGTGGACAGCGGGAAAACCGCGAAGGTGTCATCGACAAACCCGCACATAAGAAGGTTGTCCCATTCTTCGTCCGAATACTCGAAGCGCAGCTCGTCAAGGTCGAACAGATTGCAGCCGCCGCGCTGCGCATCCAGCACCGTGACAATCTGCCGCCATATCTTGTCCTCGCCGGTGAAGCCGCCAGCCAGGTGCGAATGGCTCAGGTCCAGCTCTATGCGGTCCTTCTTGGCGCGCTTCTTGTTGATGCGTTCGGCGCTCCACAGGGCATAAGCCTGGTGCTGCAGGCTGCTGGGCGTGGAAAACAGCGTTTTGCGCCAATGCTTGTGGATGGCCATGCCGCTGGCCACCTTCCACAGCTCCGTGAAGTTGTTGACCCAAAAGAATTCATCGAAATAGAGATTGCCGTGGTACGACTGCGCGGTGCGAGCGCTCGTGCCCAAGAAATACAGCGTGGCGCCATTGCTCAGGACGATGGGATCGCCCTTCAAATCGATATCGCAATGCTCTTTGGCAAACGCGATGATGTACTGCCGAAAAACATGGGCCTGCGCACGGCTGGCCGAAAGAAAAATCTGATTGCGGCCCGTCTGCAGTGCATCAATCAAGGCCTCCCGGGCGAAATACCACGTTGCGCCGATCTGGCGCGATTTGAGGATGGCGCGCGTGCGCTGCTGGATCTGCTCCCACCATGTCTTTTGATAGTTGAAAAGTGAATCCAGAAATGCCTGCGTGATCTTGTCCACGTCTTCGGACGTGAAGTGATTGCGCTCGGGCTGTTTCTTCGGCCCGGCATTGCGTTTTTCAATGGTCGGATTCAGATCCGATTCGCGGCCCGTGCGCTCGTACTTGTGCACGCGCGCCAAGCGCTCCAGGGCACGCCCCAGCGCATCCATTTCCTTGTAATCGCCGTTGCCCTTGCCCTCCTTGTGGATGAGCGTGCACATGCGCATCTCCAGCGAGCCCTCCACACGCTCCACGGGCTTGGCCGCATCCCATCCATCGGCCTTTTTCCAGTCATGCAGCGTGGTACGCGCAATGCCCAGGTGCTCGGCGATGTGGGTGATGCGCCACCCCATCCAGTACAGCGCCCGTGCCTGTCGCCGCTGCCCCGCCTCACCGTCTGCAGTGAGGTCATGCAGCAGCTGCACCTGGTCGGGCGGCGTGGCATCGGGTTGGATGGGGAAGGGGTTGGCAGGCCTATTTCGGCGCACGGCAGAAGTCATGCCATCGAGTGTCTGCATGCCCTCGCGCGCGCGCATCACCTTTGCCCGCTGTGATCGCCTCGCACCGGCCATTCAGTTGGACGCCTACGCGGTGCGGCGGGAGCATAGAGGCATCCCCAAAAGGGGCCGATCCACACCATCCACCGAACTGCAGCACATGCCCACCAAGTCCAAATGGTTCCGCGTGGCCACCGAAGGCGCCACCACCGACGGCCGCGAAATCACGCGCGCCGAAATCCAGCAGATGGCCGCCAGCTACGACCGCGAAAAAACCTATGGCGCGCGGATCTGGCTGGAGCACTACCGGGGCACCGTGCCAGGCGGCCCGTTCGATGCACTGGGCGATGTGCTGGCCCTGAAGGCCGAAGAAAACGCCGACAAGAAGCTGCAGCTGTTCGCACAGATCGAGCCGCTGCAGGGGCTCATCGAGATGAACAAGAAGGGGCAGAAGATTTTCAGTTCCATCGAAATTCATCCCAGCTTTCCCAAGACGGGCGGCGCCTATTTCTTCGGCCTGGCCGTCACCGATAGCCCCGCCTCGCTCGGCACCGAAGTGCTGAAGTTCTCGGCCGGCGATCTGGCTAAAAGCCCATTTGCCAGCCGCAAGGTGGACCAGGCGCTGATGTTCTCGGTGGCGGAGCCTGCGGAGCTGGTGTTTGAAGAGATGAACCCGCCTACTGGCAGCGAATCCGGTGCAGTGCAAACCGTGGTTGGCGCCTTCACCGAGGCGCTGAAGCGACTCCTGCCGCAGCCGGAGAAAAAGCCAGAGACGGTGCAGGCGCACAGCGCGACGGCCGATCAGGCGCCCCTGGTCGAAGCGCTCAGCGAAGCCAATAAGGTGCTCCAGACCATGGCGCAAAAACAGGACGAAATGGCCAGCCAATTCGCCCAGCTCCAAACCCAGCACACCGACCTGGTGAAAAAGCTCAGTCAGGAAGAGCAGCCCGGCCAGCAACGCCCGCCCGCCGCAGGCGGCAACGGCCAGGCAATGGCCGAGTACTGATAGCCGCGCCTGGCCAAACAGACAACCACCGAAACACCGAGGAAATCCACAATGCGTAACGAAACCGCAGCGCTCTTCGATGCCTACACGCAACAACAAGCCCGACTGTCGGGCGTGTCCAACGTCACACGGCATTTCAACGTCTCGCCGACTGTCCAGCAGAAGCTGGAAACCCGCATGCAGGAATCCAGTTCGTTCCTGAGCGGCATCAGCGTCCTTCCCGTGGTCCCGCAGATGGGCGCCAAAGTGGGCCTGAGCCTGACCCGGCCCGTTGCAAGCCGGACCAACACGGCTGTGGATGGCCCCCGAAAGACCAAGGACCCGACCGGCAAGGATCAGAAGGGCTATCTCTGCCGGCAAATCAATTCCGATACCCACATCAAGTACGCCATGCTCGATGCCTGGGCGCACTTCCCCGATTTTCAGGTGCGTATCAGCAACCTGATTGCTGAACGCAATGCGCTGGACCGCATCATGGTGGGCTGGAACGGCGTGAAGGCAGAGCCAACCACAGACCTGACCGCCAACCCTCTGCTGCAGGACTTGACCAAGGGATGGCTGCAGCGCCTGCGCGAAGAGGCACCTGAGCGCGTCATGTCTTCGGGCAAGGTGGCGGGCAAGGTCACTGTGGGGCAGAACGGCGACTACAAGAACCTTGACGCCCTGGTCATGGATGCCAAGCACTCGCTGATAGACCCGTGGCACCGAAAAAATCCGGACCTGCGCGCCATCACCAGCGATGACCTGATGCATGACAAGTTGTTCCCCATCGTGAACAACAACGACTTGCCCACCGAGCGCCTGGCGGCCGACATGGTTGTGAGCCAGTTGCGCCTGGGCGGCAGCCAGGCCGTGACCGTGCCTTTCTTCATCGACGGCGGCGTGCTCCTCACGCCGCTGAAAAATCTGTCCATCTATTGGCAACGCGATGCGCGCCGCAAAGCCATCATCGACCACCCGGCCATGGATCAGGTGGACTTTTTCAACAGCTCCAACGATGACTATGTGATCGAGGATTTCGGCGCCTGCGCCTTCGTCGAAAACATCGAACTCATCGAATAGCCCGGCCCCCAAGCCGAGGGCCAGGGCCGCGCAGCAGCTCAGCGGCGCGGCCCATGTTGCAAGCCACCACCTGGAACACACCATGCCAATGACTCCCGCGCGCCTGCACCGCATGCGTGTGCTGGCGGAACAAGAGGCCGCCGCATCTGCCTCCATCGACCCACACGGCCCCATGCAAGGCAGCGAACACCAGCTGATGCTGGCCACTCTGTACGCCCACAAGGCCACGCTGAAAAACATCAAGGCCGTGGACAACAAGATCGCGGCCAAGGTCAAGTTTCTGCCCGACTTCGACGCCTACATTGACGGCGTGCTGCAGGCCGATGCAGGCGCGCAAGACCCCGTGCTGGTGGAAGTGCTCGTGTGGCAGATCGACGTGGGCAACTGGCCCCGCGTCCTGGAGCTGGCCGACTACGCGCTGCGTCACCAGCTCAAGATGCCCGACCAGTACAACCGCGACCTGCCGGCCGTGGTCATGGAAGAAACCGCCGAGGCCGCCATTGCCGGCAAGCTGGCCGGCCATGACGCCCTGGTCACGCTGGCCAAGGTGGACCAGCTCACCACCGGCCTGGACATCCATGACCAGGTGCGCGCCAAGCTGCACAAGGCCATCGGCTGGGCCGCCATGGGCAAGACCACCACAACCGAGGTGGACCCCAAACAGCTGGAGCTGCAGCCCGTGCAAATCGCGCTGCAGCACCTGACACGCGCCGTCACCTTGTTTGACAAGGTGGGCGTGAAAAAAGACGTGGAGCGATTGGAGCGCCGCTTGACCGAGCTGCAGCAGTCCGACGCTCCCACCTGAGCGCACCCCCCGCGCCGGGCGGCTCCGTTGCCACGGCCATCTGGCCATGCCACGCACGGCCAACGCCACGGACCACCGCCCACCTACACCACCCGCCACTGCCTGCCATGTCCTTCATTGCCAACGCCAACCCGCCCGCATCCACCGCAGAGCCCACCGTAAGCAATGACGGCTGGTTTCCCGAACTGGCGCCCACCCAGGTGCGCGATGCCTGCCGCCTGGACGGCACCGTGACCACCGCGCGCCTGCTGCCCGCCCTCAAGGCCGCCATGCTCAGCGTCAATGCCGAGCTGGCAGAGTGGGCGGCCGAGCAGCGCGCCCGCTGGGGCTATGCGCAGCTGGCTGACGTGCCCGCGCCCCAGGTAGGCGGCGAAAGCGCCAAGCTCCTGCACTACCGCCGCGCCGTGCACGAATGCCTGCAGGCGGATCTGCAGGAGGCCTACCGCGAAAGCGCGGCCACCAAGGTGGGCGGCGGCGGCGAGGAAGCCGTGCGCGAGGCCCTGGCGGCCAAGGTGGATTACCACCGCAAAAACCAGCGCTGGGCCATTGCCGACCTGGTGGGCCGTGCCCGCTGCACCGTGGAACTGCTGTAGCCATGGCCACCACCAGCAGCCCCACCACCACCGTGCGCGCCCATGAGCACGACACGCTGGACGCCCTGTGCCACCGCCACCTGGGCCGCACGGCCGGCGCCGTGGAAGCCACGCTCAACGCCCAACCGGGCCTGGCCAAGCGTGCCGCAGGCCTGGGCGCAGGGGAGCCCGTCCAACTGGTGGCCGCGCCCGCGCCGGCCCGCCCAATGATTCAACTGTGGGACTGATATGGACCGCGAAACCATCGTGAAAGCCGTTGCCATGGAGGGTGCCAAGGCCGCCCCGCCCGTCACCGTCGTGGCCGCCAACGTTGCCAACGGCTGGACCATGACCCACACCGCTACCGCGCTCACCATCATCTACGTGCTGCTGCAGGCGGCCTACCTCGTGTGGCGCTGGAGCAATGAGCGCGAAGACCGCCGCGCCAAGCAGGCGCGCGAAGCGCTGGACCAGGCCGCAGCCTGCAAGGTGCAGGCATGAGCGGCCAGCGCATCCCTGCAAAGCTGCTGGGCATCGGTGCGGCCATCGTCACCGCCTGGATTGCGGCCGAGGGTTTCAGCTCGGCGCCCATCGTGCCGGTGCAGGGAGACGTGCCCACCATCGGCCACGGCGCCACCCACTACGAGGACGGCAAGCGCGTGACCATGGAAGATCCGCCCATCACGCGCGAACGTGCCCGGCAGCTGGCCACCAACCTGCTGGAAGCGCAATACGGCACCTGCGTGCGCGACTCGCTGGGCGACACGCCGATGCATGCCGCTGAATTCGCCCAGGCCGTGGACTTTGCCGGGCAGTACGGCTGCGGCGCCTGGCGCGGCTCAAGCATGCTGGCGCGCACCCGGGCCGGCGACTATGCGGGCGCCTGCCAGGCCTACCTGGCCTATCGCTACATGACCAGCACGCGGCAGGAGGCCGCAGGCTGGACCGCCTACCAATGGGACAGCGCGGGCCGGCCGCGCCGCTGGCGCTTTGACTGCAGCACGCCGGGCAACCGCGTTTGCCGCGGCGTCTGGACCCGGCAGCTCGCGCGGCACAGCGCCTGCATGGAGGCCCTGACGTGACACCACACAACCACCAGCGCGGCCTGCTCGGCTCGCAATTCCTGCTGACCGGCGTGCTGGTCCTGGCTCTGGTCCTGGCCACGTTCTACGCGGGCGTGCTCTACGAAGGCCGCAGCGCCGCCAAGGCCCAGCAGACCGCCCTGCAGGCCCAGCAGCGCAAGGCCGACGAGGCTGTGGACAAGCTGCGCGCCGAGCGCGACGACACAGAGCGCGACTTGCGCAAGCAGATCGCCGACCAGAAAGCCAAACTCGAAACCACCCAAGGAAACGCCAATGCAGCTCATCAAACCCATGTCGCTGGCGTGCGTGCTGGCACTGTCCGCGTGCGCGTCCCCATCGTCCCTGCAGTGCCCGCCTGCGGTGGACCTGCGCCACGCGGCCCCGCCCAGGGTGGAGCCGCTGGGCCTGAAACCGCGTATGCCCAACTTGACCCAGAGGCAGCGGCAAATCTTGCCGGCATCGCCAACGATGGGGATCAGGGAATCAGGGAGCTGAATCACTGCATCGGTCAATACGAGCTGATGCGCAAGGCCATGGACATGTGGACCGAGCGGACGCTGGCCGGCATGGGGGGCTGACATGCTCAAGCTGCAGAGCCTGCGCAATCTCCTGGCGCAATGCATTCCGGACCTTGCGCGTACCCCTGAAAATCTCATCATCACGGGAGACAACGGGCAGATCGTTGCCACCGGAACGCAGTCGCTATCCTTTGAATACAGGTACACCGCCTTCGTCACCGTGTTGGACTTCGCTGGCCACGCTGATGCCCTCATGGTCCCAGTCTTGGCCTGGTGCAAAGTTCACCAAGCCGATCTGTTTGCCAGCAAGGAAAAGAGTGAGCGCGCTATCCGCTTCAACGTCGAACCGTTGAATGCGACAACTTGTGATATCGGCATAGAGATTGATCTGACAGAGCGCGCCATTGTCAAAGCCGATCCTGATCACCCTACCCGCGTCCGCATCTCACACCCCGATGAGCCTGGGCAAGTGGGGCTCCAACGCTTTGACGGTAGAGACATCGATCAACTGGAGCAATGGGAACTGTGGCTGCGTGACGAGCAGCTATTGGCCCGTTGGGAATTCAAGCCGCCCGGCTACGTGGAACGCTTCGGCCAATGACGGATGATCTTCACCTGTTGGAAGAATGGGTAGCAGCCTTTGCGCGAAAGCTCAGCCCCCGGCAAAACATGGTGCTGCGCCGACGCATCAGCCAAGATTTGCGAAAGCTCCAGATACGCAACATCCGTGCGCAACGGGGCGCGGATGGGCGCAAATGGCCAAAGCGCAAACAAACGCGCAACGTGGCGCCACCCATTCGGTACTTCTACAGAGGGCGCGGCGGGAGTCACAGGGAGCTTGAAATGTCCAGCTACCGCGATGACGGCGACCGCATCGTCGGGTATGACAAGGAAGCCAAGGGTGTCCGGACCATGCTCAAGTCTGGAATGGTCCGTAAAGAGGCGGCCAAGCACCCTGCGAACATGACCAGCCTTCGCAAGCGCGCGCAAATGATGCTTGTCCGGATGGCATCGCCTAAACACCTGGGCGCACGTGGGACCCCGAATGGGGCAGAGGTGGGATTCTTCGGACGCGCCGAGCGCATCGCGCGTGTCCATCACTTTGGCGAGCGCGACAGCGTGCGTCCGGGCGGGCCTCAATACGACTATCCAGCGCGGCCACTACTCGGCATCGGCAGGATGGAGCGCGAGGCGGTGCTGGCTGCTGTGCTCAACTACCTGAACGCGGCATAGGCAGTTGGGTTAGACCGCCTGGCACCGGCAATGCTTGTGGCCTTCGCGCGCGTGCGTGGCCACCATGGGGGCCATGGAATCGCCCGTCGCACAAACCGAATCGCCCTACGAGGCCGCCCGCCGCCTGGAGAACCTGATCCGGCGCGGCACCGTGGCCGCCGTGCGGCTGGCCAGCCCGGCGCGCATCCGCGTCAAGGTGGGCGACAACACCACGGCATGGCTCCCCTGGCTGGCCCTGCGCGCTGGCGGCGCCCAGGGCGGCCGGCACTGGTCCCCACCCGTGGTGGGCGAGCAGGCCGTGGTGCTGTGCCAGGGCGGCGACATGACCCAAGGCGTGGCCCTGGTGGGCCTGTACTCCGACGCCATGCCCCAGCCCAGCGACCAGCCCGAATGCGAACGCATGGAGTGGGCGCAAGACAACTACCTGCAGTGGCTGCGCGGCGCCCTGGAAATCATGTGCCTGGAGTCCATCACGCTGGACGTGGGCCAGGGCCAGTGCCGCCTGCACATGACCCCCAGCAGCCTGCAGCTCAACGTGGGCGGCGCATCGCTCAGCATGACGGCCGAGCGCATCACCACCAGCGTGGATATCGTGGCCCAGGGCATCAGCCTCGCCAGCCACCGCCACAGCGGCGTGGAGCCAGGTCCTGCCAACACCGGGGGGCCTCTGTGATGATGGACCGCAACACTGGCCGCGCCATCACCGAGGTGGAGCATCTGCGCCAATCCATTGGCGACATCCTGGCCACGCCCATCGGCACGCGCGTCATGCGCCGCGATTACGGCTCGCTTGTGCCCGCGCTGGTGGACCAGCCCGACAACCGCACCACTGAAATCCGCCTGCTGTCCGCCGCCGCCAGTGCCCTGATGCGCTGGGAGCCGCGCCTGCAGCTGCAGCAGCTCAACATCGAGCGCGACCCGCTGACCAAGGGCCGGGCCACCATCACCGTGGTGGGCAACCTGCTGACCGGCGCCGCCGCCAAGGCCCGCGCCCTGCGCCTGGCCGTCACCATCGGGGGCGCGCCATGAGTCAATCCCTGGGCACAGACCTGGCCACCCTCCCCGCCCCGCAGATCATCGAGCCGCTGGACTTCGAGCAGATCTTGGCCGACCTCAAGGCCGACATACTGGCCCGCGCGCCCGAGCTGGCCGAAGTCCTCGCGCTCGAATCCGATCCCATCGTCAAGCTGCTGGAGGCCTGCGCCTACCGGGAACTGCTGTACCGCGCCCGCGTCAACGATGCCGCCCGCGCCCACCTGCTGGCCTTTGCCACGGGCGGCGACCTCGACCACCTGGCCGCGCAGTACGGCGTGACCCGCCAGGATGGCGAAACCGACGACCGCCTGCGCACCCGCCTGCAGCTGCGCATCGCCGCCCTGGCCGGCCAGGGCACGCGCGAGCACTACGAATTCCACGCCCTTACGGCCTCGCCCCTGGTGCGCTCCGTGCGGGCCAGCCAGCAGACCCCGGGCAGCGTGCTCGTCATGCTGTGGGTCACCGACCAGACGCAAGCCCAGGCTGTGCGACAGCTGGTGTCCCAGACCCTGAACGCCGACAACGCCCGCATGCTGGGCGTGCCCGTCAACGTGGCCGTGGCCGTGCCGCGCGCCATTGACATCACCGCGCGCATCACCCGCACGCGCACCGCGCCGGCCGGCCTGCTGCAGCAGCTGCAGGCGCGCCTGCAGGCGGCCTTTGCGGGCATGGCCAGCCTGGACGGCAGCGTGGCGCGCAGCTACATCACCACGCTGCTGCACGTCGATGGCGTGCACGCCGTGGACTACCAGGACAACGCCCGGCCCGCGCCCATCACGCCCATCGCCGCCGGCGAATTCCCGGCCCTGGGCGCCGTGGACCTGATCGACGCAGGGGTGGCCTGATGGACGCGCGCCGCAGCATCCTGCCCCCGGCATCCACCAGCCTGGAGCGCGTGATAGACACCACGCTGCCGCGCGATTGGGGCGCCATGGCCGACGCGGCCGAGCCGGCCAGCACCGCCCAGCACCCGGCCCTGCTGCCCTGGCTGGCCCAGCAGTGGCAGCTGGGGCAATTCGAGCGCTATTTTTCCGACCCGCGCGAGCTGCTGGCCAAGGGCCTGCCCTGGCTGCGCGAGCGAGGCAGCGCCGCCGCCGTGCGCCGCGCGCTGGCCTGGCAGGGCTACCTGAGCGTGACCCTGGAAGAGGACGGCGCCCGCCTGCACATCAACCCGGGCCGCGAAGTCAGCAATGCCGATATCGCGCGCATGGCCCATGTGGTGCGGGCCAGCATCCCGCTGCACGTCCATTTCTACCGCGTGTTCTATCGCTTCGATCTGCGCGCCCTGCGCTGGGATCGCGCGCCCAAGCTGGACGGCGCCCTCTGGGACAACGACAGCGGCATGCCCGTGGATGTGGGCGAGGGTGAGCCGCCCGTCATCGGCAGCCAAGGCCGCATCAACCAGTCCCAGGCCCAGCGCCCCAACCTCACCCCGCTGCGCAGCGCAGACCACCAGCACACCAGCGGCCGCCTGCGCCGAGCTGACCAGCTGCGCCTGGATGTGTGGCGCTGGGACGGCCGCATGCAGCGCCTGCCGGCCGGGGGGCAGCTGCAGCACACGCCAGGCCAGACCGCACCACATTTCCCGCATCAGCCCCTGAGTGCCTACGGCGAGGCCTGGGCGTCCAGCGCAGACGCACGGCCCAGCCAATCGCCAGGGGCCACCAGCCACTGGACTGCCGGCGCCGCCCGGCCCCGCGTGGCGCCTGCCCGGGGCTGGACGGGCCGCTGGGACGGCGACCGCTGGCAGCAATCCAACATCCACGGCAAAACCACCGAATCCACCGAATAGACGGAGTACCGCATGCAAACACTGCAAGACGCCGGCCGCATTGCCCTGGCCAAATCCCTGGCCGCCATGCCCTGCCATATCGCATGGGGCCGCGGCGATGGCCAGTGGCAAGTCGCCCCCGCCAACCCCACCGACCGCACCGCACTGCGCGACGAAATAGGCCGCCGCACCGTGGTGGACGTGGGCTATGCCCGCCCTGGCACCTTGGCAGACCACGATATCGAGCTGCCCGGCCCCATCTACTACAAGTCCAGCGCCGAGCCCACGCCCTACCTGGTGCTGCGCACCACCTTTGCCTTTGCCGACGCCGAAGGCGAAACCGTGCGGGAATGCGGCGTGTTCTTCGGCACCGTGGCAAAGCCTGACGTGCCGGCCGGCAAACGCTATCTCACGCCCGGCGAGATCGAGAACCCCGGCACCGTGTATTGCCTGGAGAACCGGCCGCCCGTGCTGCGCAGCGGCACGACCAAGGCCACGGAAGAAATCGTCATTCCCCTGTGAGCCGCGCATGACCAGCTACAACCGATTCGACCCCGCCAAGGGCTACACAGAGCACATCTTCCACGCCGACCGCGTGGCGCAGTCGGCCGAGCCGAACGAGATGCAGGCCCAGGCCAACTACCGCCTGCGCCGCGTGGCCGATGTGCTGTTTTCCAACGGCGATATCACGGCCGGCGCGCGCTGCACCGTGGACCCCGAAACCGGCGCCTGCCAGCTGGAGGCCGGCAGCGTCTACATCCACGGCGCCGTGCATGACGTGGCCGCCGCAGCGCTGCAGATCGCCACCCAAGGCACCGTGCATGTGGGCGTGCTGTACTCCACGCGCATCGTCACCGCCGAGGAAGACCCCAGCCTCTACAACCCCGCCGTGGGCACCAGCGGCTATGGCGAGCCCGGCGCCGACCGCATCAAGGTGTCCGTGGTCTGGGGCCTGCAGGGCCAGGGCGCGGGCGACTTCTACCCCGTGTGGACCGTTGAAGATGGCATCGTCAAGCCGCGCGAGCCCGCGCCCCAGCTCAACGCCGTCACCCAGGCCATCCGCCGCTATGACGAGCGCAGCACGGGCGGCACCTACGCCGTGCGCGGCCTGCTCACCATCCAGCTGCCTGATGATGAGGAGGGCAACCAGGTCTATGCCGTCACGGCCGGTGCGGCGCAAGTCGTGGGCGCGGCCATCGAGGTGCCTGCTGACCGCCGCCTGATCTACAAGGCTCAGCCCAACATGGCCCAGGTGAGCAGCGAGCCCCACGGCAGCACCACCGAGGCCCAGCAGCATGTGACTTTCGACCGCTGGCCCGTACTGGAGCCGGCCACCGTGCGCGTCACGCGCCGCAAGACCGCCCAGGTGGTGCACGGCAGTTTCGTGGGCGCGGCCGACCCGCTGCCCGATGGCAGCGTGATCCGCATCAACAGCGTCACCCAGGGCGCCAAGACCTTCACGCCCGACGTGGACTACAAGCTCACGGCCCAACAGGTGGACTGGAGCCCGACCGGCGCCGAGCCCACGCCGGGCAGCAGCTACAACGTGACCTATGAGTACATCAGCACCGAACCCGTGCTCAACCAGACGCCGCGCGGCTTTGACGTGAGTGGCGCCCTGGTCGGTTCGCTGATCCTTGTGGACTACCGCTTTGCACTGCGCCGCATTGACCGCATCGTCATGGACGGTGAAGGCCTCATCAACGTGGTCAAGGGCATTCCCGCCACCTGGCAACCTGTCCCCCCGGCTGTGCCCGACAGCATGCTGGCCCTGGGCAGCATCTACCAGACCTGGGAAGCGGACACGCGCCGCACGGAATCCGACAGCGTGCGCATGGTGCCCATGGCCACCCTGGTGGACTATCGGCGCCGCATGGATGACATCGAGATGGACCTGGCCGAGCTGCGCCTGGCCACCGACACCGCAGGCCGGTACAGCGGGCTGAAAAAGGGCTACTTCGCCGACCCGATGAAGGATGACAGCATGCGCGACCAGGGCATCGAGCAGACCGCCCTGGTCACGGGCGGCGCCCTGCAGCTGTACGAAGCCGAGGCCGCCCACATGCTGGGCGACGGGCGTACTACCCACGCGCTCGAATACAGCCTGGTGCCCGTCATCCGGCAAACCAGCGTCAGCCGCTCCATGCTCGTCAACGGCCTGGCCGTGGCCGGCGACATGCCCGCCACCGTGACCCTGATTCCGGCCGTGGACCGCTGGGAGCACCCGCAAGAGCTGCGCTATCCGAAAGAGGTGATCCTGAATTTCGGGCATGACGTCAACCCATTGACGTGGATGACAGAAGGCAACATCAAGCCCGGCGTGAACCCGGATTTGATCGACACCAGCGGCATCACGCTGCGCACCATCGACGTGGCTTTCGAGATTGCCGGTTTCCGCCCGATGGAGCCGCTGAAGGCCGTGCGCTTCGATGGCCAGCCCGTGGCCGCCACGCCGGCCGCTGGCGGCAGCCTGGTGGCGGATGCACAAGGCGTGCTGCACGGCAAATTCACCATTCCTGCAGGTATTCCAGTGGGTGCGAAAACCGTGGAATTGGAAGGCGAGCAGGGAACCATAGGGCGCGCGCAATTCGTGGGCGCCGCATCCGTAAAACTGTATGTGCAAGCAACGGCAAACCTCGCATGGGGTGCCCGTTCTGCCGTCCACACGACCCTCACCTATGTCATCTAGCACCATCGTCCAAACCGTCACCCCTGCCGCCGCTTTGCAGTGCGCGGGCCTGGATCTGCACTTTGCCGCCGTGGGCGGCCCCGTCATCGTCGTGCTGTCCGAGCTGGACGATGCGGGCATGCCCGGTATAGCTGCCGTGGTCCGGCGCCTGGAGCCCGCGCAGATCAACGTGGCCGGTCAGGCCACGCGCGTGACGTGGCCGGCGCCCGTGCTGATGCGCGCCAGGACGGGCTATGCCATCAGCGTTTCTGCGGCAGATACGCAGACCGCGCTGGAAGTGGCCCAGGTGGGCGAGGCCAGCCAGGGCGGCGGCGGCTGGGTCACAGCGGCGCAGGCCGAAGTGGGCCAGATGTTGGAAATCAATGCATCGGCCATCGTCACGCGGCACGCCAACCGCATGCTGCGCTTTGAGCTGCTGGCCGTGCAGTACACCGCCAACAGCAAAACCGTCACCCTGGGCACGCAAGCCGTGGCCAATGCCACCTCACTGATGCTCAACGCGGGCGCCTCGCAGCCCGAGCCCACCGCCCGCATCAGCTACGCGTTGGAACTGCTGGACGCTGGCGGCGCCCTGCAGCAGACCATCGAGGCAGACGTGGGCCAGCCCGTCAAGCTTTCGGCGGCCCACAACGGCAGCGTGCGCGTACGCGCCACCCTGCGCGTGGGCGACAACGGCCTGGGCGCCGTGCTTGACGCCGCCCCCTTGCTGCTGGTCGGAAGCCTGCTCAACGCTGGCACCTACATCACGCCCAGCATTGCGACAGCGGGCGGCACGGATCTGCGCGTCCTGTTCGTGGGCGACATTCCAGCCGGCGCGGCCGTGGCCGTCCACATGCAGCTGGCCGCAAGCCAGCAATGGCAGGAAGTGCCCTACCTGTCCAGCAGCCAGCAGACGGCTGGCTCCATCGAAATCACGCACCGGCTGCAGGGCATCAACGCCACCAGTCTGCGCCTGCGGCTCACCCTCACCGGCACCACCACGGCCCGGCCCAAGGTGCGCGACCTGCGCGCCGTCATCCTGTGAGCGAGGCCCCATGAGCGACAACAGCATTGCAACCGGGCAGGGCCAGACCGAGCACCTGGGCCTACCACTGCCAGGCAGTACGCTGGAGGTGGATCTGCCAAAGCTCATCCGCGCGCTGGAAATCATCGACGAGGAAGTGGCCCGGCGCGCCGTCTCCCAGCAGGTGGCGGACAGCCTGGACCTCATTCGCCTGGCCATCAACGACTTGGGCGCGACCAAGGTTGAGAAGGTCAACACCAAGGCCGGCAAGACCATCGTGCTCAAGGCCGAGGACATGGCACTCGGCCCCGCAAACGGCCCATCCAAAACCGTCATCACCTATGACGGCTCGGGCCGCGTCTCCACCGTCGTGGAAACCGTGGACGGACAGCTGGCCACCACCACCGTGGCCTACAACGGAGACGGCACGGTCAACACCGTGACCACCACTTACAGGGGCCGCACGCGCACCGAAACCATGGCCTATGTGTCCGGGCGGGTCAGCGGCAGCAACGCATCGGAGGTGCAGGCATGAGCAGCATGGAGATGGTCATCAGCAGTGACCTGGTGCGCGCCCGCGCGGAAATCGCGGCGCTGAATCAAAGTCTGGCAGCTGCCCGGGTAGAAATCGCCACCGTGGACAACCGCGTGCAGTGGGTGAGCAGCCAAGTGGCCAATACCGGAGCGGTAAAGAGCGTGCAGCGCGGGGTTGTGTCGATGAGTGGGGAAACGCCTTCGGGCAGTAATTCTGTAATTGTGAATGTGAGCCCTGTAACGATGGAGCGAACATCGCTCCACTTTATTGGCGGTGCGGCATTTGTCAGCAACGGATACGGGCGATTTGCCTACGCGAAGCTCATCAACAGTAGTCAAATACAGTTTGATTGGGGAAATCAGGTTATTAACGCGACAAATATTTTGGTGTCGTGGGAGTTGGTGGAGTACAAATGATGGTCGCCTATTTCTATGCCCAACTGAATGCATCTGGCGTGGCTGTGGCGCTGACGCAAGCCCACGAGGAAATCACCGCTGCCGACATGCACCGCCTGCCCCAATACGACACGAGCGTGCTGGGCCGCCGCTGGACTGGCGCCAAATGGGTGGACGTGCCACCGCCCAAGATCAGCCGGCGCATCACGCCGCTGGCGTTTCGCCGCCGCTTCACCGCCATCGAGCGCGCCGCCATCGAATGGGCGGCCGTGGACCGCGCAGAGGCCGGCACCATGGAGCGCATGCAGGCCGCCCAGCTGCGCAGCACGTTGAAGGACCAGGAGCTGGCCAGCTTCATCGACTTGGACGACCCGGACGTGGCGGCCGGCGTGCAGCTGCTGGAAACCGTGGGCCTGATCGCAGACGGCCGCGCGCTGCAGATCACGGACACGCCACCGCGCCCAGACGAGCTGCCGGACTGACCTGGCCGCGCCACCCGCACCACCACCGCAAGCCCGCCACTCGGCGGGCTTTGTCTTTGGGGTAGCACCGGCTCGCACCGGCCCTATCGCTGGCCGCCTACGCGCGGGCGGGGGAACATGCAGACACACACCGCACACCCACCGAACCCCTGCAGGAGCCCATCACCATGACACTCGCCGGCTACCACCACGGCGTGCGCGTCTCGGAAGTCAACACCGGGACCACCACGCTGCGCATCGTCTCCACGGCCGTTATCGGCCTGGTGGCCACCGGCCCCGGAGCCGACCCCACCAAATTCCCGCTGGATAGGCCTGTTCTCTTCACCAACATCGAGAAGGCGCTGGACGCGGCCGGCACCACCGGCACCTTGCCCGAGGCCTTGAAGGCCATCAAGGACCAGTCCCGCCCCGTGCTCGTCATCGTCCGCGTGCCCTTGGGCGCAGGTGCCACGCCAGAAGAGGCCGAGGCCGACCAGACCAGCCTGGTCGTTGGCGACAACGTGGGCGGCAAGCGCTCCGGCATTCAGGCCCTGCTCACCGCGCAGCAGCAGCTGGGCGTCAAGCCCCGCATCCTGGGCGCGCCGGGCCTGGATTCCAAGCCCGTGGCCGATGCGCTGACGGCCGCCGCCATCAAGCTGCGCGCCATGGCCTACGTGCAGGGCTACGGCGCAGACGATGTGAGCGAGGCGCTGGCCTATGCAGAGAGTTTCGGCGCACGGGAAACCATGGTCATCTGGCCCGACTTCAAGGCCTGGAACACCACCACAAACGCGGCCACCAACGTGCCGG
This sequence comes from Delftia sp. PX-1, assembly GCF_055797465.1. Taxonomy (NCBI): domain Bacteria; kingdom Pseudomonadati; phylum Pseudomonadota; class Betaproteobacteria; order Burkholderiales; family Comamonadaceae; genus Delftia; species Delftia sp. PX-1. Next base: position 2,674,365 of record NZ_CP184763.1, on the reverse strand, counting down.
CCGTGGCCTATGCGCTGGGCCTGCGCGCCCGCATCGACGTGGAGCAGGGTTGGCACAAGACCCTCTCCAACGTGCCGCTCAATGGCCCGGTCGGCATCAGCAAGGACGTGCATTTCGACCTGCAAAGCTCGGAGACGGACGCGAACATTCTCAATGAGGGCAACGTCACCACGCTGATCAACTACCAGGGCTATCGCTTCTGGGGATCGCGCACCTGCAGCACGGGCGAACTGTTCCGCTTCGAGTCCGCAACCCGCACCGCCCAGGTGCTGGCCGACACCGTGGCAGAAGGCCATTTCGCCTTCATCGACAAGCCCCTGCACCCCAGCCTGGTGAAAGACATCATCGAAGGCATCAACGCCAAGTTCCGCGAACTCAAGGCCCTGGGCTACATCCTCGACGGCCGCGCCTGGTTTGACGCCGAGGTCAACACCACCGAAGCCCTCAAGGCCGGCAAGCTGGTCATCGACTACGACTACACGCCCGTGCCGCCGCTGGAAGACCTGGGATTCCGCCAGCGCATCACCGACCGCTATTTCGCCGACTTCGCCATGCGCGTGGGCACCGGCCAATAAGCCCGGCCGCATTCCAGCACACAGGAGATCCACACCATGGGACTGCCCCGCAAACTCAAGAACTTCGCCACCTTCATTGATGGCGAGAACTACATGGGCGAAATGCCCGAAGTCACCCTGCCCACCCTCACCCGCAAGGTGGAGGAATACCGGGGCGGCGGCATGAATGGCCCCGTTGATCTGGACATGGGCCAGGACAAGATGGAAGCCGAACTCAAGGCGGCCGGCTACATGAAGGGCCTGATGAAGCAATGGGGCGCCGCCAAGCACGATGCCGTGATGCTGCGCTTTGCCGGCGCCCTGCAGACCGATGACAGCGAGGGCGTGCAGGCCGTCGAAGTCGTCATGCGCGGGCGCCTGACCGAGCGCGACCCGGGCAGCTCCAAGGCTGGCGACATGGTGGAGCAGACCTTCAAGTACAGCCTGAGCTACTACAAGGAAGTGCTGGACGGCGAAACCATCCTTGAAATCGACTTCGTGAACCTGGTCGAGAAGGTCCACGGCGAGGACCGCATGGCCCAGACCCGCACCGCCCTGGGCATCTGACGGCCCGCACCCGCAAACAGTTTTCCTTCCCCTCTCGTCTGTCTCCGGCCGCATGGGAAACGGCCCTTCGCGCCGGCCTGGGCCACTACCTTGGTCGGCGCTTTTTTCTTCACAACCAACCACCGAGGCACCTATGGACCCCCAAGCCAAGACCACCGACACCACTACCAGTCCCAAGACCGTGCAGGTCAACGTCACGCTGGAAACACCGATCCAGCGCGGCAGCGGCGTCATCGACGTGGTAACGCTGCGCAAGCCGCTGGCCGGCGCACTGCGCGGCATCAACCTGGCCGAGCTGCTGGCCCTGCGTGCCGAGTCCGTCATGCTGCTGCTGCCGCGCATCACCACCCCCACCCTCACGCGGGAAGACGTGGCGGCCATGGACCCCGTGGACCTGGTGGCCTGCGCTTCGGAGGTGGTCAATTTTTTGGTGCCATCCAAGCAGCTGGAGACGGCCAAGGCCAATCAGGCGATGGCCATGGAATCCCTGGGCGCGTAGAGGACGCCATGGCGGACGTGGCCGCCATCTTCCACTGGCGGCCGGCCGACATGGACCCCATGGACCTGGCCGAGCTGATGCACTGGCGCGCCCTGGCTGTAGACCGCTTCCAACAGATGAACAAGCATGGATAAGCTCAAGCTGCAGGTACTGCTGGACCTGGCCGACCGGGTTTCGGCCCCGCTCAAGCGCATAGGCGCGGGCGCCCGTGCGCTGAACACGGATGTGAGCAGCACCCAGGACGTGCTGCGCAAGCTCCAGCAGCAGCAGGCTGCCGTGGGCAAGGCCAACGCCATGCAGGCCAGCCTGCGCGAAACGCAGGCGAAACTGCAGGCCGCGCGCACGGCCAAGGCTGCGCTGGTGGCGGAAATGCTCAAGGGCGGCGAGGCGGCCAAGGCCGCAGGCGGGCAGTACCGCGCCGCTGGCGACGCAGTGCAAAAGCTCGCGGCCACCTATCAGCGGCAGATTGACCAGACCAAACGCCTGCGCGCCGGCCTGGCTGAAATGGGCATTACCAATGCGGCCCAGGCAGAAGGCAAGCTGCGCGAGGCCATCGACCGCACCACCAAGGCCCTGGAGCGTCAGCGCAAGGCGCAGGAGCTGACCAACAAGCACCGCGCCGCCGTGGACGCCAACAAGGCCGCCCGGGGCGATGCGCGTGGCGCACTGTTCGACGGCGCGGCCATGGCCGCATCCCTGGCCGCGCCATTGAAGATGGCCGTTGACTTCGAGTCGTCCATGGCCGATGTGGACAAGGTCATGGACCTGGACAAAAGCGGCCTGGAGCGCATGTCCCAAAGCGCCATTGACCTGTCCAAGCGCCTGCCCATGGCGGCCAAGGACATCGCGCAAATCATGGCCCTCGGCGGCCAGTCTGGCCTGGACGAAAAGCAGCTGCTGGGCGGCGACGGACAGGTGGGCTTTGTGGAGCACGCCGTGAAGATGGGCACGGCCTTCGGCATGACGGCCGAAGAGTCTGGCGAGGCCATGGCCAAGATGAAATCTGCCTTCGGCATGTCCATCCCCGAAGTGGCCACGCTCACCGACAAAATCAACCTGCTGGGCAACACGGGGGCGGCCAACGAAAAGCAGATCCTTGGCATAGTCACGCGCGTGGGTCCGCTGGGCGGCGTGGCCGGCGTGGCGGCCGGGGGCATTGCGGCCCTGGGCTCCACCCTGGCCGGCATGGGCGTGCAGGAAGAGGTGGCATCCACCGGCATCCAGAATCTGATGCTCGCCCTGGTGGCCGGCGAAAGCGCCACAAAGAGCCAGCGCGAGGGCCTGCAGGCCCTGGGACTGGACGCCACCGAAGTGGCCAAGAGCATGCAGCAGGACGCCACGGCCACGATGATGAACGTGTTCGACAAGGTGCGCGGGCTGGAGAAATACCAGCAGGCCGCCGCCCTGCAAACGCTCTTCGGCAAGGAATCCATCAAGGCCATTGCGCCCCTGCTCAGCCAGCTGGACACGCTCAAAGAAAACTTCGAGAAGGTCACGGACGAAAGCAAATACGGCGGCGCCGTGAATGCGGAGTACGAAAAGCGCGCAGCGACCACGGCCAACCGCCTGAAACTGGCCAGCAACCAGGCGGCGGCCATGGGCATCTCCCTGGGCAACATCCTGCTGCCATCGCTCAATGACGGGCTCACCATGCTGACGCCCTGGATGGAGCGCATCTCCGCACTCACCCAGGCCTTTCCCGGTGTCACGCGCGCCGTGGTCCTGTTGGTGGCCGCCCTGGTGCTGGGCAAGGTGGTGGCCATTGCGGCGGGCTACGGATTCGCGCTGATCAAAGGCGCCCTGCTCACCGTGCGCGGCGTGCTGATTGCGGCGCGCATGGCCTGGATTCTGCAGACCGGCGCCATGGTGGCCAGCATGGTCATCAGCCGCACTGCCGCGCTGGCCAGCAAGGCATTTGCCGCAGCGCAGTGGCTGGTCAATGCCGCCCTGGCGGCCAACCCCATTGGCATCGTCATCCTGGCCCTGGTGGCCCTGGCCGCTGCGGCCTACCTCATCGTCACGCGCTGGGAAGAGATCAAGGCCGGCGCCCTGGCGCTGTGGGAAAGCCTCAAGGGCATGGCCGGCAACTTTGTGCAGATCGGCGGCCAGATGATTGACGGCCTCATCAGCGGCGTGACCGCCAAGCTCACCGCGCTCAAGGACACCGTGGTGGGCGCCGCCACATCCGTGGGCCAATGGTTCAAGGAAACGCTGGGCATTGCCAGCCCCTCGCGCGTGTTCATGGAGTACGGCGGCTGGGTGTCCGAGGGCGCGGCCCTGGGCATCCAGAAGGGCCAGGGCCTGGCGGCAGCGGCTGCCGTGGGCCTGGCCGGCGTCACGGCCGCACCCATGGCCGCTGCCGGCACTGATGCGCTGGCCGCTGCCCAGGCCATGCCCATCACGGCGCCCGCGCCGCTGATGGCGCCCAGCGGCAGCGCCCTGGGGCGTGGCAATGCGGCCGGAGCGGGCGCGCCCATGGCGGCGGCCAGCGGCCCCATCACCATTACCATCAACGCCGCGCCAGGCATGGACCCCAAGGACATAGCCCGCGCCGTGGCGGCCGAGCTGGACAAGCGCGAGCGCGCCAACAAGTCCCGCGTGCTCAGCCAGCTCAGCGACACCGAGGGATAAAGGAGCCCGCACATGCCAATGATGACCCTGGGCCAATTTGTGTTTGGCCTAGATACCGTGGCGTATCAGGAAATGCAGCGCGCCACCGACTGGCGCCACCCCAGCAACAGCCGCGTGGGCGCCCGGCCGGCGCGCCAGTACGTGGGCCAGGGTGATGACACCATCACGTTTACCGGACTGTTCGTTCCAGAATTCCGTGGCGGCCGCAAGACCCTGGACGAACTGCGCAAGATGGCCGACGCCGGCAGCGCATACGCCATGGTCAACGGGGCCGGGGACAACCTGGGCGCGTGGGTCATCCAGCGCCTGAGCGAAAACGGCAGCGTGTTCGTGAAGGAAGGCCTGCCCCGCCGCATCGACTTCACCGTGGAGCTGGCCCGCGTGGACGACTCCCAGGCCGACCCCAGCGGGGGCAGCGATGGCGGCACGGGCGGCGGTGATTGGGACGATGGCGACTTCTGGGATTGGTGGATGTGATGGCAGCAACAGAAAACCAGGCCACGGGCGCCTACCAGCAGCCGGACTATCAGCTCACTATCAACGGCGTCAACATCACGCCCAAGGTGGGCAAACGCCTGATCGAATTGCGCCTGCGCGAAAGCCGCGGCGAAGAGGCGGACCAGCTGGATCTGACCCTGGACGACGCGGACGGCCGCATGGCCATCCCGCCCAAGGGCGCCACCATCTCCATCCGTCTGGGCTGGCTGCACGAGGGATTGGTGGACAAGGGCAGCTTTGTGGTGGATGAGGTGGAGCACGGCGGCAGCCCCGACCGCATCAGCGTGCGCGCCCGCAGCGCGGACATGGCCAAGAGCCTGCGCGAGCGCGCCAGCCACAGCTGGAACGACTCCACCGTGGGCGCCGTGGTCCAAGACATTGCCGCGCGCAACAGCCTGCCGGCGCGCATCGCCCCTGAGCTGGCCGAGCGCAAGGTGCAGCACATAGACCAGACCAACGAATCGGACCTGCATTTTCTGTCCCGCCTGGCGCGCCAGCACGACGCCGTGGCCACGGTCAAAAAAGGGCAGCTGATCTTTCTGCGCACAAACAGCCGCACCAACGCCAGCGGCCAGCCCATCGCCCCTATGCACATCACGCGCGAAGCGGGCGACCAACACCGATGGCACACCGCAGACCGCACCAACTACACCGGGGTGCGCGCCTATTGGACTGACGGCAAGCGCGCCCGCCGCAGGGGCGTGCTGGCGGGCACCAAGACGGGCAGCGTCAAGACGCTGAAAGACACCTTCGCCAGCGCCGAGGCCGCGCGCCAGGCCGCGCAATCGGAGATGCAGCGCGTGGACCGTGGCGCCGCCACCCTGAGCCTGGCCCTGGCCCTGGGCCGGCCCCACCTCATGCCGCAGGCGGCCGTGACCGTGGAGGGCTTCAAACCCGAGATTGACGGCGAGGGCTGGCTGGTCAAGTCCGTGGAGCACGCCCTGGGTGATGGGGGATTCACCACGCAGATCGAGCTGGAGCGCCAGGGCGGTGGCGACGCGCAGGCCCAGGATGATGCGGATGATGCGGCGACGGAAGTACCCGACGACGACAATTAACGTACATACAAAAAAGCCTTGACCCGGGAATTATCGTAAGTACAATAATTCACATGGACATCGAATTCGACCCCGACAAGAACCAGGCCAACATCGACAAGCACGGCGTTTCGCTGGAGATGGCGGGCCACATCGAATGGAGCAATGTCCTGTGCATGCCGGATGCGCGCCGGGACTACGGCGAAGTACGTGAAATCGGCTTCACCGTCATCGGCCAACGGCTGTACGTTGTGGTGTTCGTGCAGCGCGGGCAGACCATGCGAATCGTCAGTCTCCGCAAGGCAAACTCCAGAGAGGTCAAGGCTTATGAAGCAATCTAAGAAAGTGGGGCTGATCCAGCCCACGGCGGCCGAAGATGCCGCCATTGCCCGGGGCATCGAACAAGACCCGGACACCATGGAAATCACGGGCGACATGCTCGCCGAAATGCAACCGCTGGCCCGGCGTGGGCGCCCCCCGCTGGAGCAGCCCAAGCTGTCCATGACCATGCGTGTGGATGCAGACGTTCTGATGGCAATCAAGGCCACCGGGTCGGGCTGGCAGTCGCGCGTCAATGATGTGCTGCGCGAAGCCGTGCGACGCGGCAAATTGGCCTGAGCACAATCAACGGGAGAATCAAATGCAGCTCATCGTTACTGAGAAAGATCACCGGGGACTGCCCTACAGGGTGCAGTCAGAAAACGGGCGCTATACCTGGTTTACCGGCGCAGACAGCTACCTGCACGACACCGTGGCGCAACGCGACATCTATCAAATGGCCTATTTCGCAAGGCAGGGCTTTGGCGGCGAAGCATTGCCGGCCGAGGTTGAGGCCGATGTGCATGCGTTCTGGGCTGCACTGAGGGAAATAGAGGCTGCAGCCCAGGCTGCGGACCAGGCCAGGGAGATTGCCGAGATTGCAGCGCTGCCTCGGGAGAGCGAGGCTGAATTTGCGGACCGGATGCACAAGGCGCGCGAATTCGACCAACGGCACAACGAAGGCGGCGAGGGCTTTAACCCCTACCGATAGCGTTGCAACGCATCAGCCCGGCATGGCGCCGGGCACCAACCGGCCGGGCGGGTTCCCGGATGCTTGATAGGAGCAATCGCATGTCCACATGCACCACTCTCACGCGCGCCGACCTGGTACGCCCCCTGGCCCACATCTTCACGCAGGCCCGCGAAGCACAAGACGGCCAAGGCTGGCCGCACCTTTTCTACAGAGACCAGCACGACACTTTTGAAATGCGGCTGACGCCCAGCAATGGCCACGGCATGGGCACGCAATACTCGCTCAGCTGCTTTCTGAACGGCCGGCCCGCCCGGCAACTCAATTCCCAGCTGTTCGCCTGGGACACGCCTATCGGCAGGGTCATGATGATGGCGGCCGGCGCATCGCCGCTGCTTGAAATCGAGGAATTCTTTTCATGAGCGCGCCCCGCATTGCCCATCTGTTGCAGGTGTACGAGCGGGACCGCGTGGCGGTGGTGGTGCAGCCCCAGCGCATCCGTGACACCGTGGCGCACCTGCTGCCCTTCTTCGGGCAGCTCACGGTGGCAGAGATCACCCGCAGCGCCGTGCTGGAGTACACGCAAAAGCGCCAGGCCACAGGCCTGCAATCCCCAACCGTTCGCCGTGAGCTGGTGTCCCTGCGCGCAGCACTGCGGATGGCCTGGCGTGACGGCCTGATTGATCGTGTGCCCCCGCTGCCCATGCCGGCGCACAGCAACCGCCGTGAGCGAGTTCTCTCCCGGGATGAGGTCCGTGCCCTGCTTGCGGCAACCGCACCCAGGCCCCGCCTGCATGCGTTCCTTCGGTTGCTCATCGCCACCTGCGGGCGCGTATCTGCTGTGTGCGAACTGACGTGGGCCGCCGTGGATCTGCACGAGCGCGTCATTGATCTGCGCTCCCGTCACCCCTTGGCGCAACGCATGAAGCGCCGCGCTGTAGTCCCCATCACCAGCGAGCTGGCCGCTTACTTGGCCGCCTATCGTGACGCGCCAGAGGTGCACCGAGGACGCGGCCGGCGTCCAGTGCCGGGCGCCCGCGTGGTCGGGTTGTCCGTGTCATCTGCTCGCCAGCAGCTCAAGACCGCTGCCCTGCAGGCGGGCGTGCAGGGAGTCACGCCGCATGTCATCCGGCACAGCGTGGCCACGCACATGCTTGCCGAAGGGGTGGAGCTGACCATGGTTTCCAAAATGCTTGGGCATGCATCCGTGGCCATCACGGCGGACGTGTACGGCCACCTCAAGCCCGCCCAGCTGGCCCCCGCTGCCGAAGTGTTGGGCAGGTGGGCCGGATAAACTCCATGCATGTACCGCGTCTATGTGATCAAGCAGCGCGCCGGGGGCAGCGAAGTGCTGCCCGCCACGCGCACCCAAACCCCTGTTTTTGCTGCTGCGGCGGCAGCATTCGGTGCCTTGCAAGAGCAGGAATTTGATGCGGCGCACCTGCTGCTGATGACGCTGGACAATCGCCAGCTCAATGCCTACCGCTACGGGTCAAGGCCCGGCGAACGCGACTACCTGGCACCTGGTGCAATCCTGCGCCAACGCTAGGCGGCGGCCTCTCTCGCCGCTGCATACACCGATGGAACAAACCATGTACGACGCAACCAGACGGATCGGCCAGCATCAGGCGGAAGCCTTTGAGGAGATGCGTGTGAGGCTGCAACTTGCCAGGCCAGACGTGGACTGGGAAGCATTGCTCTCAGACGCTGAGCGCAAGGCGCGCGGTAGCCTTGATGTGTCATTCCTTGAATTGGTCAAGGCAACGGTGAACCTGGCGCTTTGCGAACCTGCAAAGCCGTAAGCGCCCAAAACAAAGCCCGCACGCAGCGGGCTTTTTTGTGGGCGGCTCGGCTACTCAGCAGGGCTGTACGTCACCATCACGCCGACACCTTGCATTGCCCTGGCGGATATCTGAACTCCGCCGATAGTCTCGCGCACCAAGTCGCCGCCTGAGCCGTCCATTGCTTTCTTGACTGCGCTCATCAAGGCTGCGGAAACATCGTCACGGCTGGCATTTTTCGTGAGCGCGTTGGCAATCATGTGGAGGCTGGCGAAGGCCTTGATGGACTTTTCCTGATCGCCGCCCGTCAAGGTGGCCATGACGGACTCCATGTTGCCGCTTTGCTTGTCCACCGTGCCGACAACGGGAGTTTCTCCGGGTGCTATGTGCGTCCACGTGTCCTTTTTGCTGCCCTGAGTAAGGGCCAGCGGCTGCTGAATCAGCCACTCCTTGCCGACCTCCTTGGCCACTGCGTTGAAACGTGTGCGGAATTCTTGGGAGTCAAAGCCAAAATTCGGGCGAACCTCTGCAGTGGGTGGGGTGCTGCTGGCGGCAGTCGCGGGTGCCGGCGCTGCAGCCTCTGTGCTCTTTGGGGTGCTGCTGTCGCTGCAGGCAACGACGACAGCAACAACGATTGCAGCCAGTGCTGCCACACCGAGGACTGTTTGCTTTGTGGAAACTGCGGGGTTTGTAACGCCGCAATGTGGGCATGTCTTTGCGGTACGTTCAACCTCTTTTTTGCATTGCTTGCAAGGCATCATTGCCATGGTTTTCCCTCTCTGTGAAAGTCGCGCTTGCTGCCGCGCGGGCGGCCGCGCGAATTGGTGATTCAGGCCCGCGCCACGCGGGCGGCCAGCGTGCGCAGCGCGGCCTGCGCCTCATCGTCGGCCTGCTGGTAGTGCTGCAGCAGTGCCTGGGCATCGCTGGGCAGTGCGCCAGCCTCAACGCCGCCGCCTGCACGCAGCGACAGCAGCACATAACCCACATCCACGCCAACCGCGTGCAGCTGCTGCAGCGCCTTGGCGTCTGGCGCGAACTCGCCTTCTTCAAATTTCAGCAGCGCCAGGCGGTCCACGCCTGATTTCTCGGCCAGTTGGCCAATCGTCAAATCCAGCCTTTTGCGCTCCTGCTGGAGCCGCTGGGCGATGGTTTCGCCCGCAGGCTCGAGCCCGGCCGGCCGCACGCTTGGGTCAAACGAGCGCGTGCCTGTCAGTAGGAACGGGATATCCACGCCCTCGCTGCCCAGCGCGGCGAGGTAATCCGAGTCCGGTTTGCGGGTGCCCTTTTCATAGTTGAGCTGCGTGAATTTTGAGATGCCCGCAAGCGCGCCAAAGTCCTCTTGGTTGAGACCTAAGCGCTTACGCTCCACTATCAAGCGCTCAAAAAAATTGGACATAGTTCAAATAACTCTTGACTCGTTGTACGTTCGTCAAATACATTGGAGCCACCTTGTAACAACCTAGCTCCAGATACTACATGACCACCCCAGCGCACCACACCCGCCATCGCTCGGCCACGGTCGAGCCCCTGATGCACGCCAAACCCATTCCCCTGCGGCTGACCGGCGAAGAGCTGGAACGTGCATGGGCCGGCGCCCAGCACGAGGGCCGCAGCGCAAGCAACTTCATCCGCATGATCCACAACATGGGCATGGAGCAGTACGCCAAGCACGGCCGCATCGTGCTGGGCCACAACGACACCGGCACCGCCACCGCCGCCGAGCAGCGCTGAAAGTCCGGTCATGGCACAGGCAGCAGCAAACCCCTTTCAGCCCCAGCTCGGCACGCAGCCGAATCTTGGATTCACCAAGGCCGCTCTGGGTGTAATCCACCGGGCCGGCAAGCCCGTCCCCAAGGCGCGCGCCACTGTGCGAAAAGGCGCGCAAGGCTGTAACAACCTGTCCAAGCCGGATACATCTGCCGACACGCAGGCCCAGGCTCAGGACGAAGGCCCGCGCCTGAAATCCGAATTCCACCGCATCGCCTGCCCGCACTGCGAGAGCCCGGCCACCATCCGCCGCAGCAACCAGGTAACGAACCTGACGCGCGAGTACGCATTCGCCTGCACCAATTTCGAGTGCGGCCACACCTTCAGCGCCACGATGGAAATCACGCGCACCCTGAGCCCCAGCGCCACGCCCAACCCCACGGTGCGCCTGCCCCTGAGCACCCATGTGCGCCGCGATCTGATGCGCGAGCAGCTGGCATGCGCCCAGCCCTCTGACTACCGCACCACGCAGACCGCGCCCAGCACCCTGGAGCTGTTCGGCACCAGCCCGCCAGCGGACTGACACCAGGGCCGCGCGCCCTGCCCTGACCCACCCCGTTCCCCCTGTTCCTGTGGAGCCTGAAAGAAGGCCCTGCGGGACGTGCTCACCCTGAAAAACGCAACCCCGAGAGGACGCAATGCAATTCTTTGAACTCCGCAGGCCCCGGCCCGCGCAGCAGATCACCCTGGTGGATGAGGCCCTGCGGGCCGAGCACACCCGGCACGCTGCGCGGCTCAAGGAAATTGACGGCCTCGCCAGCGACCTGCAGCGGCTGCAGCAGCACCTGCCCGCCCTGCGCGCGGCCGGCGTGGACGTGAGCGGCCACGAGTGCGCCAACATCGGCGGCCTGTTCATCCACGGCGGCCAGGACCGCGCCCGCAACGGCCGCATGCTGCAGGCCCTCATGGGCATGGGCGGCAAGGCCCGCAACAGGGCCGCATTCAAGGATGGCGGCTTTGCCGTGGAGCTGGACCTGGGCGGCCTGCATCTGGCTTTCTACGTGGACCCGCGCGCAGCAGGGGCCGGGGCGCAAGGGAGTGCGGCATGAGCCAGTACGCCGTGACCCATGTTGACGCGCTGCATGTGCGCCGCCGCGTGGTGCTCAGCGCCGCGAACCGCGCCGCCGCCCAGGCCACCGTGGAACTCATCTACGGACTGCCCTGGTTCCTGACCGCCGTGCGCTTGAACGGGGGTGCGCGGTGAACCTGTCCGAAATCTCCGCACCGCAATTCCTGCAATGGGTGGGCGTGCACAACGCTGCCCCGTCCCTGGCACCCGTCCTGCATCGCCTGCCTGCGCCGCCCGTGGCGCCGCACATTGCCCGCATGACACCTGCAGAGTGCCGCGAGCATCTGCGCCGCCTCAAGGACGATGCCGTGTACCGCTCAAGCAATGGCCGCTGGAGCGATGCCGAGGCGCGCGAGTGGTCCACGCTGCACATCAGTATTCGCATGTCGGTGCTGCTGCTGGCGGGCATCGAGGGCGAGCTGGAAGAGCTGGGCCGCCGCGAGTGGCGCGAGCTGCCGCCGCCTGAGCGCAATGCCATCAAGGCCCAGATCCGCTACATGGCCGACGAGATGGCGAAGCTGCATTCGCTGACGGTGAAGAACTAGCCATGTCCGCGCTGCTCAACGCCAAGCCCACCGGCCGCCGCCTGCGCACTGCATCGCAGCAGGAATGGAAGCGCCACAAGCCCCGCCCGCACATGGTGCAAGCCGCCATGCAGGCGCTGGAGAAGGCATTGCCGCCGCAGTGGCTGCAGCCCATCCGCGCCATGGGCCTGGGCAAGCTGGGCGCGGGCAATCTGCCCGAGTGGGCGGCGTGCTTCGACGCGCTGGTGGCCATTGACGACTTTGCAGCGCGCCACGGCAATGCGGCCGAGTGGAATCTGAGCGACTACGAGATATGCGCCATGGCTAAGCGCCTGGCCGAAGAAGTCGCAGAGCTGGATTCGGGCGCCCAGGCCCAGGCCATGGACCTGCCGGCGCGCGTGGACCTGGTGCGCCTGATGCTGCGCATGATGGGCGTGCAGGAGTCCGCGCCGCTGGTGGGTGAGCCCGCTATTCGGCGTGCCATGGATTCGGCGTGGTGGCGGCGCCTGCTGCGCAAGCACGTCACGCGCACGGTGGAGGCCGGCGCCGTCAAGCTGGGCGTGGTCAACCGCTTTGCGGGCGGCTATGCCAGCAATGCCACGGTGCGCCGCCGCACGGCGCAGGTGGAGCGCAACGCCAAGGCGCTGGAGCGCTCGCTGTTCAAGAACGAGGCCGGGCAGGTGTTCACGCTGGCCGAGCTGGCGGCCCTGTCGCCGTCCAACCCGGTGATTCGCGGCGGCGAGCTGATGACGCGCATCCGTGGCGCCGAGGAATATGCAGACGCCCGCAATCATGTGGGCCTGTTCCTGACGCTGACAGCGCCCAGCCGCTTCCATGCCGTGACGCTGGGCAGCGGCGGCCGGCCCCGGCCCAACCCCCGCTATGACGGCGTGAGCACCCCGCGCGATGCCCAGATGTGGCTGCGCGACAAGTGGGCGCTCGTGCGCGCGCACCTGAGCAACGCGGGCATTGCCATGTACGGCATTCGCGTGGCCGAGCCCCACCACGACGCCACGCCGCACTGGCACGCCCTGGTGTGGGCCGAGTGCGAGGCCCACGCCCAGCACATCGAGGCCGCAATCCGCAAGTGGTGGCTGAAAGACGATGGCGACGAGCGCGGCGCGGCAAAGAACCGCGTGAATGTGAAGCGCATGACCACGGGCGGCGCGGCCGGCTATGTGGCCAAGTACATCGCCAAGAGCGTGGGCCATGCGGCCCTGGCTGACCACCTGGATGTGGCGCAAGGCCAGCTGTGGGACGTGGAGCAGGGCGATATGCCCGGCCACCGCCGCGTAGACGCCTGGGCCGCGTGCTGGGGCATTCGCCAGTTCCAAGCCATTGGCATGCCCAGCGTGTGCGTGTGGCGCGAGCTGCGCCGCGTGGGTAAAGACCAGATCGAAACCATGCGCCTGGACGGCGACCGCGCCACCTGGCAGGCCTGGGGCGCGTGCCACAAGCACAGCGAGGACATCAAGGCCGATTGGCGCCGCTACATGGAGGCCATGGGCGGCCACTGCGTGGGCCGTGGCCGCTGGCACCTGAGCATTGCCCGCCGCCCCGTGCCGGCCGGCGCCGTGAATCAGTACGGCGAAGAGATTGCCCCGGGCCAGGGCCGCGTGGTGGGCCTGGAAACCCGCGCCGGCCGCTGGCTGGTGTCGCGCCGCATTTCATGGCGCAGCGTGGCCAAGGAAACCGAGACTTTCGACCCCGCAACGTGCACGGATGCCGATAGCGGCAAAGCGCTTGCGATGGGCGCTGACCGCGCGCCGCTGGCGCGCCCTTGGACTGGTTTCAATAACTGTACGGCCCGCCTGCGCGGCGAGACGCTGCGAGCCCTTTTCGGGCGCGGACGGCACGAGGCAGAGGACTGGAGCAGTCCCAGCAGCCCCGATTCTGTGCTCTACCGGCCCGCCGCCACCACCCCCACCCCCGTTTTTTCCCGCTGATCCCGCAAAGGAGGCCACCCCATGCCCGAAATCACCCACCCCGCCCAGCTGCAGCTGGTCGCCTGAACCCGCAACCACCACCCACAGAGGACCAACATGCAACACGCCACCCCTGCCATGCGTACCTATCGCGCCACCATCATTCCCCCGCACATCGAGGCCGCCGAGCTGGAGCAGCTGGCCGACGCCGGTCTGCTGCCCACCCACAACTTGAGCGCACCCACCGCCAGCGCGGCCAGCAACCTGGCGCACCTGGCCACCGGCCGCCCCGTGCTGCGCGTTGAACGTCTGGAAGCCTGAGCCATGACCCAGACCCTCACTCAACTGACCCTCGCGTGGCTGATTGCCACCATCGAGGCAACGCGCGCCGGCCTGGCCGGCAACCTGGCACAAACGCCGGTGGCCGATTGGGGCGCAGCCCCCGTGCGCGAGGTGCGCAACCATGAGCAGGATTTGCACACAGCCATGCAGGTGCTGGGCGACATGCTCCACATGCGCGGTGCCTTCGCCGCCTCTGGAATTCCTGCTGCACCGCATCTGGAGCAGGTGCCGGTCTATGTGTGCGGCGTGGACTTGTCTGGCGGGAGCCTGGCGGACCTGAAAAAAGCGCTCGCCGATCCGTCTGGGCACCAATGGCGGACACACATACAGCCTATGCCCGCGACCGTGGCCCTGCCCTGGCGCACCGGCATTCCGGCGTGGACGGATGACAGGGCCGTGCGCGTGATTGCCGTCACAGCACACGACGACTTCGGCGGCGTCCAGATCCACGACATCCGAGCGAGTGATTTCCACACCGATGGCGATGGGGATGGGGCTGATGTTGCCCGCGCCTGCACACATTGGGCATACCGCGACGACATATGGCCAGGCGCCGCTGCAGCAGCACCCGCTTCGCCCGCAGCAAACACCGAGGGAGCATGACCATGCAAACCACCACCCCCGTGGAAATCCGCCACTTCCATCTGTTCTGCGGCCTGGGCGGCGGCGCGCGTGGTTTCAACCGCGCCAGCCCCCGAGTGGGCAACCTGCAGGCGAAATTCCGCTGCCTGGGCGGCATCGACGTGGACCCGGCCAGCATCCGGGACTTCGGCCGCCTGGCCGTGGCAGATCCGCGCCGCGATGGCCCGTGCTTTGGCAAGTACGCCGTGACACCCTACGGCACTCACGCCGGCACCGTCATCAGCGGCAGCACCACCGGCCAGGGCGCGTTTGCCGTGGCCGACCCGCGCAGCGGCATGGACGCCGAGCGCACCGCGTACACCACGGGCGGCCACTACGGCGTGGTGCCGTGGGACAGCCAGGCCGGCGCCGTCAGCGGCGCGGCATGCCACGACAACGGCCGCTGGAGCGTGGCCGATCCGCGCATGCCGGCAGCTGCTGACAAGCTCGTGTGCCGCATCGTGTCCGAGGACGGCACATGGCACCGCCCTTTCACGACCCTGGAGCTGGCGCACCTGCAGAGCCTGGTCGAACCCGACGAGCTGCTGGAACTGGACGGCACCAGCGACCAGGCCAAGCGCGAGCGCATCGGCAATGCCGTGCCCAGCGAGGCCGGCGAGGCCATCGCCCACGTTATGGGTGAAACGCTGCTGCTCGCGTTGAGCGGCGAAACGTTCATCCTCTCGGCGCAGCCTGTATGGGTGCGGCCGATCGCCCTGGGGCTGGCCATGGGGACCACGGCATGACCATCACAGCAATCAACGTGTTCATTGAGGTGGACGGCATGCAATGCGCTGCGTTCATAAGCGAAGAAATGGCAGACGTGTTCGTGCAGATGCTGCCTGCAATGCAGGCCGGCCAACCGCAACAGGCCAGGTTGCACACCTTGCCGCCCAGCGTGATTGCACCGCTGCTGCAGACGCGCTGGGCTATGGGAGAGCACTTGATGGCGGCACGCAACGCGAAGGCACCAAAGAAGGGCTGAGAACATGAAAAAGCACACCAGGCGCAAGCACTACAACCCCCACGCGGCGCCCATCTGGCGCGGCAACGCAATGCGCGCCATGGCCCGCGAGCTGCGCGACAAGTCCGTGGCAATGCTCATGGCAGACCACGGCAGCGAGCAGCGGGAGCTGCTGGCCTACCTGGCCAAGCTGGTGGGCGTCGGCGCCGAGGTGGCGGCCCGCCTGCCGCCCGAAAAACGCAACGCCCACGGCCTGCACCACTCCCTGGCAGTGGTGGTGCAGATGGCATGCGATGGCAACCGCTGGGACTCGGCATGGGCCGCGCAGCTGGCAACGGCTGCGGACCTGTCTGCCGATCTGCTTGTCGAAAACGGCGACATCGCCGGCCAGGTGTTCGACGGCGCTCACAAGCTGGCCGCGCACATCCTGGCCGGCACCATCCGGGCCGATGCCATCGAGCCGGCGCCACCAGAAGTAAGCCCATGAGTGCGAACCAGCCCAAAAAAAACCAGTCTCAAAAACCACCCAAAGGAACCAACGAAATGAACCCGCATCTGAGCACCGCACCCCGCATGGACACTCAAGGAATTGCCGAATACCTCGGCCTGAGCCGCGAGCACGTCACCGCGCGCCTGACCAAGCGCCCGGATTTTCCCAAGCCCTTCATCAACGCCAGCCGCCGCATTCGTTATTGGCGAGTGGCTGACGTGAAAGCATGGGCAGAGGGGCGCCATTGAGCGTTGCATGGGCCTACCAGCGCCCTTGTGGCTTGCGCCGCTGCCAGCCGGGCGGCAGCTCCAAGGCTTCGCGCCCAGAGCCCGGCACATCATTGGCACGCAGCACCAACTGAACATCCAGCAGCCGCAAAATTTCCGCCAGCTGGCCGACGCTGACAG
The DNA here is from genome assembly GCF_055797465.1 of Delftia sp. PX-1. Classification (NCBI taxonomy): domain Bacteria; kingdom Pseudomonadati; phylum Pseudomonadota; class Betaproteobacteria; order Burkholderiales; family Comamonadaceae; genus Delftia; species Delftia sp. PX-1. The sequence goes on along the minus strand of NZ_CP184763.1, from coordinate 2,657,680 downwards.
CCAGCGGATCGCGCTCTATCACAGCCACGCGGGCCTGGGAGATTCCAAGCAGGTGAGCCAGTCGGGCCTGGCTCATGCCGGCCGCTTTGCGCAATGACTTGAGTTGTGGGGCCAATTGGTGCGGCAACTGCAACAAGTAATCCATGGCGTGCTCCAAAATCACCCATAGGTGATAAAAGCAAAAAATAACCGATGGGTTATGAAATGGCCTAAAGCCGTGCGGCGATGTCCTCGGCCGATTCCCGGTAGTAGGTATTGAACAGCTCATTGATATCCACATGGCCGCTGATGCGGGCCAGCGTCATCACGTCCACGCGCTTGCTGAGCCATGTCAGGGCCGTGGCGCGCAGGTCATGGAAGCGCAGGCCCTCAACCATCACCCGATCGCGCAGCTTTCGGTAGAGCGTGTCGCGGCTCGCATCGCTGATGGTCCAATAGGCGTCACGCCCAGCAGCCTCGGCTGAAGCCTCCAGCACGCGCAGCAGGCGCACGGCGCGGCTTGTCAGTGGTACGCGCCGCGCCCCTACGATGGCCTCTGTCTTGTGGTGCGGCAGCTCGTAGACCTTGCGCCGCAAATCCACGTTGCTGCGCGACATGCGCAGGATTTCGCCGCTGCGCATGCCGGTATGCAGGGCCACCAGCATGGCCCACGCAGCCTGCTGCATGGGGGCCACGGGAGCCACACGCGGGGAAACCATTGCAGATCGCAGCATCAGCCGGATTTCAGACCACTGCCCCGTGCGCCGTCGTGCGTGGGCCTTCCCGGGGAGCTTGATTTCTGGCCACGGGCTTTTGCCCGCCCATTTCCACTGCTTGACGGCCAGCGACCAGATAGGCCGAAACTGCTGTGCTTCACGCAGCACGCTGGACCCGGACACCTGTTTGAGCCTGGCATCACGCCAGCGCGCCAAATCGTCGCCCGTGATCTCATGAAAGACCTTGGCCGCCAGCTCGGGGAATTCGCGAAGCCAAGCGTCGAAACGCAGGTTGTCGGCCCGCGCCGTCGATGACGGCTTCTTGTCCGTGACCTCGCACCGATATCGCTCTACGGCCTCGGCCAGGGTGCGCCGGGGAAACTCACCCCTTGCGCCGGCCAAAATCGCAGCCTCTTCGGCGACAGCCCATGCCTGAGCCTCCGCCTTTGTCGGCCGCACTGCTGTGCGCCGCACGCCCATTCGCTCAACCTCTGCGCGCCACCCCGTTTTGAGTTTTCGGAAATACGCCACCCACGCCCCCTTTACCCGCGCCAGGTCATGCGGGATCGCATGCGGGAACCGTGCGGGATTGGGATGTGATTTTGCGCCAGATCCTGCCAGCTTCGGCCGGTACGCACAGAGGCGTCGAACCAAGAAAAAAGCCCGTTTTCATAGGAGAAAACGGGCTTGAGGGGGTTTCGGTGGATTACACCGGGTTTTTATTGTGGTGCGCGGGGGGGGACTCGAACCCCCACACCATTGCTGGCGTCAGGACCTAAACCTGGTGCGTCTACCAATTTCGCCACCCGCGCTGGTTCTTGGGGGAGCCGCCTGCGCGGCGGCTCCTAGGTCAGGGCGCAGATTCTAGCCGCAATTGCGGGGTGCATTGCCATACCCCGGATTTGAGCGGCGGCCTCTGCGTTTCCGCCACCTCAATGCGTGGGCTCGCGGCGCACGCGGAACACGGCGGCGTACATGGCCGGCAGCGCCAGCAGTGTCAGCACGGTGGCCACGATCAGCCCGCCCATGATGGCCACGGCCATGGGGCCCCAGAACACGCTGCGCGACAGCGGGATCATGGCCAGCACGGCGGCAGCGGCCGTCAGCACGATGGGGCGCAGGCGGCGCACGGCGGCTTCGATGATGGCGTCCCAGGCCGGCACGCCGCGCGCGCGGTCGGTCTCGATCTGGTCGATCAGGATCACCGAGTTGCGCTGGATCATGCCCATCAGCGCCACCACGCCCAGCAGCGCCACGAAGCCGAAGGGCCGGCCCAGCAGCAGCAGCGCCGCCGCCACGCCGGGAATGCCCAGCGGCCCGGTGATGAACACCAGCAGTGAACGGCTGACACTGCGCAGTTGCAGCATGAGCAGCGTGAAGGTGAGGAACAGCATCACGGGCACACCAGCGACGATGGCGTCCGAGCCCTTGGAGCTTTCCTCCACGGCGCCGGCCACATCGATGCGGTAGGCCGTGTCGCCCGCGGCATGCCAGCGCGCCTCGATCTCGCGCAGGCCCGGCAGCAGCGCATGGGTCAGCGTTGCGCCCTGCAGGCCCTCGCGCACATCGCCCTGCACGGTGATGGCGAACATGCGCTTTTCTCGCCACATCACGCCGGGCTCCCAGACCATCACGGGCTTGGCGATCTGCGTGAGCGGGATCGACTTGCCCGATGCCGTGGGCAGGTAGGCGTTGGCGATGTCGGTGATGGCGTCGCGCTCCGAATACGGCGTGCGCAGCACGATGTCGATGAGCTTGTCACCCTCGCGGAACTGGCCCACGGTGGAGCCGCTGAGCATGACGCGGGCCGCCTGGGCGATGGCCTGGCTGCTCACGCCCAGGGCGCGCGCCTTGTCCTGGTCCACCTCCAGGCGCACGGCCTTGACGGACTCGTTCCAGTTGTCGTTGACGCCGCGCATGTCGGCGTTGGCGATCATGGCCTGCTTGACCTCGTCGGCATAGGCACGCAGCTTTTGCGGATCGGTGCCGGAGACGCGGAACTGCACCGGATAGGGCACGGGAGGCCCGTTGGGCAGCAGCTTGACGCGGCCGCGCACTTCGGGGAACTCCTGGGCCAGCAGCGCCGGCAGCGCCTTGCGCAGACGCTCGCGTGTGGGCAGGTCCTGGGCGACCAGGATGAACTGCGAGACGTTGTTCTGCGGGAACACCTGGTCCAGCGGCAGGTAGAAACGCGGCACGCCCGAGCCTACCCATTCGCTGACCGTGCGCACGCCGTCGAGCTTCATGAAGCGCTCTTCCACGCGGCGCGTGACGGCCTCGTTGGCGGCCAGCGACGTGCCTTCGGGGAACCAGATGTCCACCAGCACCTCGGGTCGGCTGGAATCCGGGAAGAACTGCTGCTGCACGCGCGACATGCCCACCAGGCCCAGCGCAAAGACCAGCACCGTGATGGCGATGGTCAGCCAGCGGTGCGTCACGCACCAGTTCACGGCGCGCCGGAAGCGGTTGTAGAACGGGCTGTCGAAGACCTCATGCTCGGCTGAGGACGCATTGAGTTTGGTCTCCTCGATGGGCACCTCGCCCGAGGCCACCTCGGGCGGCAGCGTGGCCGCGTGCGGCGGGCGCTTGAGCAGCAGCATGCCCAGGTAGGGCACGAAGTACACCGAGGCGAACCAGCTGAGCACCAGCGCAATCACCGTCACCGCGAAGATGGCGAAGGTGTACTCGCCCGTCATGGACCTGGCCATGCCGATGGGCAGGAAGCCCGCCGCCGTGATCAGCGTGCCGGTCAGCATGGGCTTGGCCGTGATCTCGTAGGCAAAGGTGGCGGCGCGGTACTTCTCGTAGCCCTCCTCCATCTTGCGCACCATCATCTCCACCGCAATGATGGCGTCGTCCACCAGCAGGCCCAGCGCGATGATCAGCGAGCCCAGCGACACCTTGTGCAGGCCGATGTTCCAGTACCACATGGCCAGGAAGGTCGCGGCCAGCACCAGCGGAATGGTGATGGCCACCACCAGACCCGGGCGCGGATCGATGTACCAGCGCTTCCACAGCGGCTGGTGGCCCTCGCGCTTGTGCAGGCCCAGGCTGATGAAGCTCACGGCCAGCACCACCACCACGGCCTCGATCAGCACCTGCAGGAACTCGTTGACCGAATCGGCCACGGCCTTGGGCTGGTCCTGCATGTTGGCCAGCTCCACGCCAGCCGGCAGCGTGCGCGCGATGTCGCCCACGGCGCCGCGCAGGGACTTGCCCAGGCGGATGATGTCGCCGCCCTTGGTCATGGACACGCCCAGCGCAATCGTCTCGCGCCCCTGGTGGCGGACCTTCACATTGGCCGGATCGGCATAGCCGCGGCGGATCTCGGCGATATCGCCCAGGCGCAGTTGCGCGCCCGATGCGCCGCGGATCGGCATGGCGCGCAACTCGTCCACCGCCAGGAACTGGCCGGCCACGCGCACCTGCACATCCTCGCGCGGCGTCTGCAGCACGCCTGCGCCCTCGATGGCGTTTTGCTGGCCCAGCTGGCCGAGCACCTGGTTCATGTCCAGGCCCAGCTGCGACAGGCGGCGCTGCGACAGCTCGATGTAGACCTTCTCGTCCTGCACGCCGAACAGCTCGACCTTGGCCACATCGGGCACGCGCAGCAGCTGCTGGCGCACGTCGTCGGCCATGGTCTTGAGCTCGGCGTAGCTGAAGCCGTCGGCCTGCAGGGCGTAGATCACGCCATAGACATCGCCGAACTCGTCATTGAAGAACGGCCCCTGCACGCCCTGCGGCAGGGTGTAGCGCATGTCGCCGATCTTCTTGCGCACCGTGTACCACAGCTGCTGGACATCGCCGGGGCGCGAATTGTCCTTGAGCTGGAAGATGATCAGCGACTCGCCGGGCTTGGAGTAGCTGCTGATCTTGTCGGCGTAGGGCACCTCCTGCAGCGTACGCTCGATCTTGTCGGTGACCTGCTCGGCCATCTGCTGCGCCGTGGCGCCCGGCCAGTTGGTGCGCACCACCATGGCGCGGAAGGTGAAGGGCGGGTCTTCGTCCTGCCCCAGCTGGAAGTACGAGGCAAAGCCCAGCAGCAGCAGCACGACCATGAAATAGCGCGTCAGCGCCACATGGTCCAGCGCCCAGCGCGAAAGATTGAAGTGCCCGCCCTGCGGCGCCTTGTGCTTGGGCCCGCTCATTGGGCCGCTCCGCTGGACGCAGCACCTGCGGAAGCTGCGGCACCTGCGGCGGCAGGCGCCTGTGCCGGCTGCTGCGTCTTGTCATACCGGTCCTGATAGACCGTGACCTTCTGCCCGGGCGTGAGCACATGCACGCCGGCGGCCACCACCTGCATGCCGGGCGTCAGGCCGGCGGCAATCACGGCCTCGTTGCCATCGGCCGTGGCCAGTTGCACGGGCTGCAGCTTCACCGTGCTGCTGGCGGCATCGAACACCCACACGGCCGTGCCCTGGCCGCCGCCGCCTTCCTGGCGCAGCGCCGTGGTGGGCAGCTTGATCACGGGCTGGCCCGTGGGGCCCATGCCCTCGGGCAGCGCATGGACCGTCGCGCCCAGCGGCGGCACGGCGGCCGCATCCGACGCGGGCAGTGCCACCTTCACCTGGTAGGTGCGCGTGACCGGATCGGCACTGGCCGCCACCTCGCGCACCTGGCCCTGCAGCGGCTGCATGCCGGCCGACCACGGGCGCACATTCACTTTCTGGCCCACGCGGATGGCGCCGCGCTTGTCTTCGGGCACCACGAACACCACGTCGCGCGGGCCGTCCTGGGCAATGCGCACCACGGGCGAGCCGGCCGACACCACCTGGCCCGGCTCGGCGTCTATGCCGGTCACCACGCCGGGCACATCGGCCAGCAGTTGCGCATAGGCCTCCTGGTTGCTCTGCGATGCCAGCTGCGCCTTGGCCTGGTCCAGCGTGGCCTGGGCGGACTTGAGCGTGGCCTCTCGCCGCTCCAGCTCCGCACCGCTGATGAAGTTCTGCGCCTTCAGCTGCGAGTAACGCCTCACATCGGCGGCGGCAAGATCGCGCTGCGTGGTCGCGGCCGCCACCTGGGCGCGCGCGGCGTCAGCTCCCAGCCGGTAGTCGCTGGCATCGAGCCGCGCCAGCAACTGACCTGCCTGCACGTGCTGGCCCAGCTCCACCTCGCGGCGAACGAGCTTGCCGGCCACGCGAAAGCCCAGGCGCGACTCTATGCGCGCGCGCACCTCGCCCGCGTATTCCAGTTGCGTGTCCAGCGCGCCCACGCCTACAGTGAGCAGCTTGACGGCGCGCACCGGCTCGGGCGGCGGCTCGGCCTTGGAGCAGGCGCCCAGTGCCAGCGCGGCGGCCAGGCACAGAGGGGCAAGAAGAAGATGGCGCGGCAAAGCGCGCGCGGCAGGGTTCGATGGCAAGTCGGGCATGTGGATCCGGGAGGGCTGGTGCGAAAAGCGGCTGCGGGCTGCAAGATCCGGGCAACATGCCGCGGCAGCTGGCTGGCGCCGTTTACTGACTGACGGGTTAGTAATTTAGGAGAAGCCCTTGAGCCCGTCAAGTGAAATGCATGGCCTTGCGCGCAGCATCGACAATCGGCCACCGTGAAGTCCACCGCTCCCACCCTGCCCGCCTCCCCCGCCCCGGTCACGCACTACGAGAACTTTCCCGTGGCGTCCTGGCTGTGCCCGCCCCGCTTGCGCCCGCCGATTGCCGCGCTCTACCACTTCGCACGCACTGCAGACGATCTGGCCGACGAGGGCGACGCCACGCCGTCCGAGCGCCTGGCTGCGCTGGCCGCCTACCGTGCCGACCTGATGGCGCTGGGCACCGAAGGCGAGGCCTCCATGCTCGCCCGCACGGCCTGGCCTCTTGTCTTTGCAGGGCTGGCGCCGCAAGTACGCGCCCACCAGCTGCCGCTGGCGCTGATGGACGACCTGCTCAGCGCCTTCGCACAGGACGTGCGCAAGACCGATTCCGGCACCACCTACGCCGACCGCGCCGAACTGCTCGACTACTGCCGCCGCTCGGCCAACCCCGTGGGCCGGCTGCTGCTGCATCTGTACGGGGTGGACGATGCCGAATCGCTGGCCCGCAGCGACGCCATCTGCACCGCCCTGCAGCTGATCAATTTCTGGCAGGACTTCAGCGTGGACCTGCCGCGCGGGCGCCACTACCTGACCGATGCCGACTGCGCCGCCCATGGCGTGCGGCGTGAAGACCTGCGCGCCGAGCCAGCTGCACTGACCCCTGCCGTGCGCGCACTGTTGGCCGAGCAGTCGGCCTGGGCGCGTGCACTGATGCAGTCCGGCGCACCGCTGGTGCACCGCCTGCCGGGCCGCATCGGCTGGGAGCTGCGCCTGGTCGTGCAGGGCGGGCTGCGCATCCTGGACAAGGTCGATGCGCTGCAGGACGCCAGCCTCTACCGCCGCCCCACCGTCGGCAAGGCCGATGCGCCGCTGCTGCTGTGGCGCGCCCTGCGCATGTGATGGCGGGCCGGCCGTTGCGACACCCAGGCTTTGGCTCCCAGCCGTCCATGGGACAATCCCGCCCCATATGAATCCGGATCAGTACGTCCAAGACAAGGCTGCCGCCTCGGGCAGCAGCTTTTATTACGCCTTCCTCTTCCTGCCGCGCGAGCGCCGTGCCGCCATCACCGCCTTTTATGCGTTCTGCCGCGAAGTGGACGACGTGGTGGACGAAGTCTCCGACCCCGGCGTGGCCGCCACCAAGCTCGGCTGGTGGCAGAACGAAGTGCACCAGGCCTTTGCAGGCAAGCCCTCCCATCCCGTGATGCGGGCGCTCATGCCGCATGCCCCGGTCTACGCCATCGAGGAGCGCCACCTGCAGGCCGTCATTGACGGCTGCCGCATGGACCTGGAGCAGACCCGCTACCTGGACTTCCCGGGCCTGGCGCGCTACTGCCACCTGGTCGCAGGCGTGGTCGGCGAAGTGGCCGCGCGCATCTTTGGCCAGACGCAGGAAGAAACCACGGCCTACGCCCACAAGATGGGCCTGGCCTTCCAGCTGACCAACATCATCCGCGACGTGGGCGAGGACGCCATGCGCGGACGCATCTACCTGCCCATCAGCGAGCTGCAGCAGTTCGACGTCAAGGCGCATGAGATCACCAAGCGCGAATACTCGGACCGCTTCACCGCGCTGATGCGATTTCAGGCCGAGCGCGCCCACCGCCTCTACGACGAGGCCCTGGCCCTGCTGCCCGCGGCCGACCGCCGCACGCAAAAGCCCGGCCTGATGATGGCCAGCATCTACCGCACCCTGCTGCGCGAGATCGAGGCCGACGACTTCCGCGTGCTGCACCAGCGCATCAGCCTGCCGCCGCTGCGCAAGTTGTGGCTGGCCTGGAAGATGCAGGCGCTGGGGCGCATGGCGCGGTGAGCAGAGACAGCGCCAAAGACAAGCCGCGCACCTCTGTGCCGCGCGCCGCTCAGCCGCGCGCCGCCATCCTCGGCGGCGGCTGGGCCGGCTTCGCGGCCGCCCTTGCGCTGGCGCGCAGCGGCTGGCACATCACCCTGCACGAGGCCGCACGCGAGCCCGGCGGCCGTGCGCGCGGCATGGACCTCGACACGCCACAGGGCCCGCTGCGCGTGGACAACGGCCAGCACATCCTCATCGGTGCGTACACCGAAAGCCTGCGCCTCATGCGCGAGGTGGGCGTGGACCCTGAACGGGCGCTGCACCGCCAGCCCATGGCCCTGCCCTACGCCGATGGCAGCGGCCTGCGCTTTCCCGACTGGCCTGCGCCGCTGGATGCGCTGGCCGGCATTGCCACCGCACGCGGCTGGAGCCTGGGCGAGCGTGCAGCCCTGCTGGCGCGTGCCGTGCGCTGGCGGCTGGCGGGCTTTCGCTGCGTGCCGCAAGCCACCGTGGCCGACCTGTGCGCCGGCCTGCCGCAGCGCCTGGTCAGCGAGTTCATCGACCCGCTGTGCATCTCGGCGCTCAACACACCCATTCACCTGGCCAGCGGCACGGTGTTCCTTCGCGTGCTGCGCGATGCGCTGTTCAGCGGCCGTGGCGGCTCGCATTTCCTGGTGCCGCGCCATGACCTGGGCAGCCTGTTCCCCGCGCCGGCCGCGCAGTGGCTGCAAGAGCGCGGCCACGCCGTGCGCCTGGGCAGCCGCGTGGCCGAACTGCAGCCCCAGGGCCCGCACTGGACGCTGGGCGCAGCCCAGGGCGAAGACGCGCCCTTCGACGCCGTGCTGCTGGCCTGCCCCGCGCCCGAGGCCGCGCGCCTGGCACTCACCGCCGCCGAGCACGACAGCCTGCCTGCACGCGACGGCATAGCCCTGCAGCGCTGGGCGCAGCTGGCCCAGGACCTGCAGCACCGCCCCATTGCCACCGTCTATGCGCAGACCGGCGATCCCTCCCACACATTGCCCCCGGGCGCGCCCTGGCTGGCGCTGCGCCCCACGCCCGATGCGCCTGCGCAATTCGTCTTCGACCGTGGACAACTCGGCGGCCCGCAGGGCCTGATGGCCTTCGTCATCAGCGACAGCGCATCGGACCGCGAAACCCTGCAGGTCCAGGTGCTGGCCCAGGCACAGGCCCAGCTGGGCTGGCATGGCCTGATCCCGCTGCGCACCGTGATCGACAAGCGCGCCACCTTCGCCTGCCTGCCCCAACTTCAGCGGCCCGGCCTGGAGCTGGGCCACGGCCTGTGGGCCTGCGGCGATCATGTGGACGGGCCGTATCCGGCCACCATCGAGGGCGCCGTGCGCAGCGGCATGCAGGCTGCCGAGGCCGCAGCCGCAGCCCATCGCACAGCACACACCGACTGACCCCCGGGTATCTCCGTAGCCTGCGGACCCCGGTTTGACAGCAGATTGACAGCCGCCAGCGCCACCATCGCTGGCGCCGCATCTGCTGCGGACCATCCACTACAACGATATCCAGGAGACCAGACATGCCTTCGCGCGACTTTCTTCACCACGCAGACCTGCCCCCGCTCAGCCGCCGCCAACTGCTGGCCGGCACGGGCGCCATGGCCCTGTCTGGCCTGCTGCCTGCGGCCGCGCTGGCGCAGGACGCCTGGCCCACACGGCCCATCCGCTTTGTCGTGCCCTTTGCGCCGGGCGGAAGCTCGGAAATCGTGGCGCGCTCCACGGCCGCCGAGCTGTCCAAGACCCTGGGCCAGAACGTCTTCGTGGACAACAAGCCCGGCGCGGCCGGCAACATCGCCATGCAGGAAGTGGCGCGCGCCGATGACCAGAGCACCGTCATCCTGGGCCACATCGGCACGCTGGCCGTCAATCCCTACATCTTCGACAAGCTGCCCTACGACGCGAACAAGGACTTCCAGCCCGTCAGCCTGCTGGCCAAGGTGCCCAGCCTTTACGTGGTCCACCCCGACGTGCCGGTCAAGAACCTGCGTGAACTCATCGCCTATGCCAGGAAAAAACCCGGCCAGCTCAGCTACGGCTCGGCCGGCAATGGCAGCGCCGGGCACCTGGCCTTCGAGTACCTGAAGATGACGGCCGAGATCTTCATGCTGCACGTGCCCTATCGCGGCACGGGGCCGATGATGACGGACCTGATGTCAGGCCGCCTGGACGCCGCCTCGGTCGGCGCCGCCGCTCTGCTGCCCTTCATCAAGGCAGGCAAGGTGCGCTGCATCGCCACGGGATCGACCCAGCGCCTGCCCCAGTTGCCCGATGTGCCCACCGTGGCCGAGCAGGGCTTCCCGGGCTTCGAGATGACCCAGTGGTACGGCATGCTCGCCCCCTCCAGCATGACCCGAGCCCACGTGGACAAGCTGGCCGCCGAATGCGCCAAGGCCGTCAAGGCGCCCGACGCGCTCAAGCGCCTGCAGGGCGATGCGGCAGAGCCCATCGGCAGCACGCCCCAGCAGTTCGCGCAGTTCATTGCCACCGAGCAGACGCGCTGGCAAAAGGTGCTCAAGCGCGCCCAGGTCAAGCCGGACTGAGCGCACACGGACTGACACTCCCAGGTACAGGCGCAGGCCCCGGCATCAGCTGGCCGGGCCAGCCTTCTCGGCCATGGCGCGCAACACGCCCTGGCTGGCCTTTTGCACATGCTCGGCGCTCAGGCGCGCAGCCTGGTCCGCGTCGCCCTGCTCTATTGCCGTCACGATGGCATCCAGCTCGGCCAGCGTCTGCGGCAGGCGCCCGGGCTGGGACATGGAGATGCGCCGCAGCACCGTCACGCGGTTGTTCAGCTGCCGCAGCATCTGGCCGGCCACCAGATTGCCGCAGCCCTCGATCAGGATGTCGTAGAACTGGTTCTTGATCGCCAGCAGGGCCACCTTGTCGCTGGCCACGGCGGGCACGGCCAGCTCGCCCAGCTTGGCGCGCAGCGCGGCGCGCTGGCCTGCCGAGGCATGCAGCGCAAAGCCCCGGCTGGCCAGGCCCTCCAGGCTGGCCCGCACCTCGTAGATATCGCGCACTTCCTGCACCGAGATGTCCGTGACCTCGGGACCCCGGTGCGGAACGATGGTGATCAGCCCCTCGGCCTGCAGGTGCTGCAGGGACTCGCGCAGGCACGAACGGCTCACATCAAGGCTCTCGCACAGTTCGCGCTCGGACAGCTTCTGGCCCGGCGCAAACACGCCATCGAGGATGGCCGTGCGCAGGGTCTGCGTCGTGCGCTGGCGCAGCGACGTTTCTTCGCGGGGGACACGCAGCATCTGGTTCATGGGACGAATCCTACCCGCCAATCCAGGGGCCGGACGGACTGACGGATTGTCATACACACACCTGGCCCGGCAGGCAATCCCGATTTTCATCAAGTATGATTGTCTGACAATCTGATTAAATCCATTCCACCGAAAGACACCTTCACCGCCTTCCATCAGGAGTTTTCATGACCCGAGCCTACGCCCCCAAGAACCCCGCCCTCTTCGACCAGGGCCTGTCCACCCGCCGCGAGGTGCTGGGCGCCGAGTATGTCGATGCGTCCATCCAGAACGCCACGGACTTCAACATCGACATGCAGGAGCTGGTCACGCAGTACTGCTGGGGCGATGTCTGGAACCGCCCGGGCCTGGACCGCAGGACGCGCTCCTTCCTGAACCTGGCCATGATCACGGCGCTGAACCGCCCGCATGAACTCAAGCTGCATGTGCGCGGCGCCATCAACAACGGCCTGAGCAAGGACGAAATCAAGGAGGTCTTCCTGCAGACCGCCATCTACTGCGGCGTGCCGGCCGCCATCGACTCCTTCCGCGTGGCTTCGGAAGTCTTCAAAGAGATGGACATCTGAGGCACGCAGCATGACCACCATAGGATTCATCGGCCTCGGAATGATGGGCCAGCCCATGGCCCACCTGCTGCACGCCGCAGGGCACGCCCTGGTCATCCGGGACGCCGTGCCCGCTGCCACCGCACGATTCGCGCAGGAACATGCGGGTGTGGCCGTGGCATCCGGCGCGGCCGACTTTGCCGGCTGCAGCGTGGTCTTCACCATGCTGCCCGACTCCCGCATCGTCGATGCCGTGGTGGGCGAACTGGCCCCGCACCTGCCGCCCGGCGCCTGCATCATCGACATGAGCTCTGCCGACCCCAACCGCACGCGTGCGCTGGCCGGCCTGCTGGGCGAGCGCGGCATCGGGCTGCTGGATGCGCCGGTCTCCGGCGGCGTCAAGCGCGCCATTGCGGGCACGCTGTCCATCATGGTCGGGGGCGATGCGGACCTGCTCGCCCAGCACCTGCCCCTGCTGCAGCGCATGGGCCAGGCCATCACCCATGTCGGCCCCGTGGGCGCGGGCCATGCGCTCAAGGCGCTGAACAACTATGTCTCGGCAGCGGCCCTGATCGCCACGGCCGAGGCCATCCACGCAGGCGCGGCCTTCGGCATTGCGCCGGCCACCATCGTGGACGTGATCAATGCCTCCACCGGCAAGAACAACACCACCGAAAACAAGGCCCACCAATTCATGCTGAACGGCGCCTTCAACTCGGGCTTCTCGCTGGCGCTGCAGGCCAAGGACGTGGGCATTGCCCTGTCGCTGGGCCAGGCCATGCACACGCCCATGGCACTGGCCGAACAGGTCAGCGCCATGGCGGCCGAGGCCTCCAGATCCCTGGGACCCACCGCCGACCACACCGAGCTGTACAGGTACGTGGCCCCGGCCTGAGCCTGCGCCGTCTCGCCGTCGTCAAGGGCCGCATGCGGCCCTTGCCTTCCTGCCTCACGCCACCAAACACGCCACCGACAACCGGCCGCACAGAGCCGGCGGCCCCTGCACGCGCCTCCAGGAGACAAACCCATGCGCCCCCTCATCCGCAATCCCCTCGCCCAGACCCTTCTCGCCGCCGCGCTGGCAGCAGCCAGCCTTGCCGCCCAGGCCTTCCCCAACAAGCCCGTCACCATCGTCGTTCCCTACGCGGCCGGAGGCTCCACCGACGTGCTGGCCCGCGTGCTGGCCGAGGCCATGACGCGCGACCTGGGCCAGCAGGTCATCGTCGAGAACCTGGGCGGCGCCGGTGGCACCATCGGCACCAGCCGCGTCACACGCGCCCAGGCCGACGGCCACACCCTGCTGCTGCACAACATGGGCATCGCCACGGCGCCCGCGCTCTACAGCAAGCTCGCTTTCGATGTGAGGCGCGACCTGGAACCCATCGCGCTGGCCGGCGACGTGCCCATGATCCTGGTGCGCAGCAAAGGCTTTGCGCCCGCCACGCTGGCGGACTTCATCGCCCACATGAAGGCCAAGCCGGGCGAAGTGCGCTTCTCGCATGCCGGCGTAGGCGCCACCTCCCACCTGTGCGCCATGCTGCTGCAGACCACCTCCACCGAGGCCACCCTGGTGCCCTACCGTGGCACGGGTCCGGCCCTGCAGGACCTGGTGGCAGGCAATGTCGATGTCATCTGCGACCAGCCCGTGGCCACCGGCCCGCACATACAGGCGGGCATGCTCAAGGGCTACGCCGTCGCCACGCGCGAACGCCTGCCCTCCCTGCCCGATGTGCCCACCTTCGCGCAGGCCGGCCAGCCCGGCTTCGAGCTTGCCGTATGGCACGGCCTGTACGCTCCGCGAGGCACGCCCCAGGCCGTCATCGAGCGCCTCAACAAATCCCTGCGCACCGCCCTGGCCGAACCCGCCCTGGTCAAGCGCTTCACGGACATGAGCGTCATCATCCCGCCCGCAGACCGCCTTACCCCCGACGCCCTGCGCCAGCACACCGCCGCAGAAATCAAGCGCTGGGACCCGGTGATCAAGGCTGCGGGGGCCAAGGCGGAATAGAGGCGCAGCAAGGAGCAGGCAGGCCAGGAAGATAGGCGCGCTGAGCAGGGCACAAAAACCGACGCAGCCCAAAGCCTGGGACACCGAGCAAGGGCCGCCCCGCCGCGAGGGTGTCGTCCCCCTCCCGCGAAGCGAGAGAGGGGGAAGCCGCGCAGCGGCTCAGGGGGTGACGATCATTTTTCCATCCACCACTGGATGACGATCTTGGCGACGTAGCCGACAAAGCCCACGCCCAGGCCCAGGAAAATCACGAAGGTGCCGAACTTTCCTGCCTTGGACTGGCGTGCCAGCTGCAGGATGATGAACACCATGAAGAGGATGAAGGCCCCCACGCCGTAGGTGAGGAAGAAATGGGCGATCTGTTCTTCTGTATACCCGAATATCACGACAACACCGTCCTACCTCCTCCCCTGCAAGTCCGGTCAGGCCGGGCGGTCCGGCTCAGCGCGCCGCAAAGGTCGACGCATCCACCAGGTCGCGGTACGCATGCCAGCTCGCGTGCCCCAGCAGGGGCATCACGGCCACCAGTCCCAGCAGCCAGCTGCCCAGGCCCAGCAGGGTCAACAACACAATGAGGGCGGCCCACAGTGCCTGAGGCACAGGGTTGGCCAGCACGGCCAACCAACTGGTCAGCACGGCCTGGCGCACCGTCACCCGCCTGTCCAGCATCAGCGGCATGGCCACCACGCTGGACGCAAAAATAGGCGCTGCCAGAAAACTGCCCAGCGCCAGCCATATCGCAAACAACTGCCCGTCGCGGGCCAGCACCACGTGCTGCAGGAAATCCGCCGGAGTGGCAATGCGCACGGGCGAGAGCACGGTGATCAGCGACGCCGACACCAGCACCCAACCCGTGGCCGCCAGCGACAGCAGCAGCCCGAACTGCACCAGGCACCAGTAGCCGCCCTGCCCCTCGGCCTTGGCCGCATGGCCGTTTTGCCAGCGCGTCCAGGTACGCCGCACCAGGGACAGATCGGCAGCCTCGCCGCGCTCCAGCGCGCGGCTGATGGCGTAGAGGCTGGTTGCCACGACAGGGCCGACGATCAGGAACCCCGACAGGGCCCCGGCCATCAGCCAAAAGCGATTGTGCCCCAGCGTCAAGATCAAAAACCCGATCAAGGTCAAGACCAGGCCATGTGCCAGGCTCAGCCAGGGCGCCCTGGCCATGTCGCGCGCGCCACGCGCCAGCCAGCTCAAAGGGTGTTTCCAGCCGATGCTGCGCACGGCGGGGAGGACGGGGGGGTGGAGGAAAGCTGTGCTGTGGCTGATGGGCATGGCGTGGCGCGGCTTCGCGGGCAGGCAGGGTCAGCTGTCAGCCAGCCCCTGGCACAACTGCGCAAGGCTGGCCACCGTGACGTGGGGCGTGGACCCCTCGTGAGGCCATGCTACGCCCGTGCGGTTGAGCCAGACTGCGTGCATACCCGCATCCATGGCGCCCAGCGCGTCGAGCCGCGCGTCGTCGCCAATGTGCAGCACCTCGTCAGGCGCCACGCCAGCCGCCGCCGCTGCCGCGTGGAAAAAGCGCACATCGGGCTTGGCCATGCCGGCCTTGCTGGCGCTCAGCGCGGCATGGAAATGCTCGCCGATGCCCACCACATGCACGCTGGCGTTGCCATTGCTCAAGGCCACCACGGGCCAGCGCGCGGCCAGGAACTGCAGGGCGGGCAGCGCGTCCTCGTACAAGTCCACGCGCTGGCGCTCGGCAAAGAAAAGATCGAAGGCCGGCTCGGCCAGCGCGCCGTCGTCGCCATTGCGCTGCAGCGCCAGGCGGATGGACTCGCGGCGCAGGCCGCTCAGGTCATGGGCCAGGTCGGGACGATCGCGCTCGATCTGCACGCGGATGGCGCGCACGGCGGCCACGTCACGCAGCGCCGCGGCCGTGGCCGGCGCATGGGTGTGCAGCCAGTCCAGCAGCACCTGTTCGGCACGCGAGATGGCCGGCCACACAGGCCACAGCGTGTCATCCAGATCGATGGATATGGCGCGGATGCGGCCGCTGCGGCGCAACTGCTGCAAGGCGGTCAGTGCAGGGGCAAATGAGGATTCGGCGAGGGGAGCGGTGGTGGCTTGGGACATGGTCCGAGCATAGCGAAGGCAGCCGCTGCAGGCTGCCGCCGGGTCATCGGGCTCGCATGGCAGGCCGCCGCGTCCTGCCACAATCGGGGCCATGCCATCCCGCTTTGCGCCAGAACCCCCATTCCGCCACGACCAACCCCAGCGCACCGCCGTGCTGCTGTGCAACCTTGGAACGCCCGATGCGCCCACGGCCCCGGCCGTGCGCCGCTACCTGGCGCAATTCCTGGGCGACGACCGCGTGGTCGAGATCCCCAGGATTGCCTGGCTGCCCATCCTGCACGGCATCATCCTGCGCACGCGGCCGGCCAAGTCGGCGGCCAAGTACGCCACCGTCTGGCATGAGAAGGACGGCTCCCCCCTGCAGCACTGGAGCGCGCGCCAGGCCCTGCTGCTGCGCGGCTGGCTGGGCGAGGCCGGGCACAACGTGCTGGTGCGCCATGCCATGCGCTACGGCAACCCGTCCATCCCCAGCGTGCTCGATGCCCTCAAGGCCGAAGGCGCCACGCGCATCCTCATCCTGCCGCTGTACCCGCAGTACTCGGGCACGACCACGGCCAGCGTGTTCGACGCGGTCTATGACTGGGCCCGCACCCAGCGCCACATCCCCGAGCTGCGCTTCGTCAACCGCTACCACGACGACGCTTCCTACATCGACGCGCTGGCCCAGCGCATCGAGGCCCATTGGCGCGGCAACGGCCGTGGCGAAAAGCTGGTCATGAGCTTTCACGGCGTGCCCGAGCGCACGCTGCACCTGGGCGACCCCTACCACTGCGAATCGCGCAAGACCGCACGCCTGCTGGCCGAGCGCCTGGGCCTGTCGCCCTCGCAATACCTGGTGACCTTCCAGTCGCGCTTTGGCAAGGCCAAATGGCTGGAGCCCTATACCGAGCCCTCGCTGATCGAGCTGGCACGCAGCGGCACCAAGCGCGTGGACGTGGTCTGCCCCGGCTTCACCAGCGACTGCCTGGAAACGCTGGAGGAAATCAGCCAGGAAGCGCGCGAAGCCTTCATGCATGCGGGCGGCGAGCAGTTCGAGTACATCGCCTGCCTCAACGACAGCGCGCCCTGGATCACGGCGCTGAGCCGCATCGCCCAGCAGCACCTGCAGGGCTGGCCCACGCAGAAGGCGCCGCAGGCCGAACTGGACGCCAGCCTGGAGCGCGCCAAGGCCGTGGGCGCACAGCGCTGAGGCCGTTCTGCATCCTGTGCACCGCGCCATATAACCCTGCCTCATGAGCAGAATGCATAAGCGTCTTTGTATATAGATGCTGCAAGCGGGACAATTGCACCTCTGTTGCTTGTCCCGCCGGTTTTCCATGGCCGGCCCCAGCCATCATGACCAAGACCTTTTCCCCTGCTCTGCGCCTGGCGGCCCCGCTGCTGGCGCTGGGCCTTGCCTGCACCGCCCTGGGCACGGCCCACGCCGCCGAACCCCTGCTCACGCCCGCAGGCGTGCAGGCCGCCGCCGGCCAGGACGCCGTGCGCATCATCGACATCCGCGATCCCAAGGCCTATGGTGAGCGCCACATTCCCGGTGCGCTCAACGCTCCCTACGGCAAATGGCGCGGCCCCGCCACCAATCCCGGCGAACTGCCCGAGCTGCCCAAGCTCACCGAACTCGTGCAGTCCCTGGGGCTGACGCCGGCCACCCACGCCATCGTGGTCTCCACGGGCGCTGACGCCACCGACTTCGGCGCCGCAGCGCGCGTGTACTGGACGCTCAAGCTGCTGGGCCTCAAGGAGCTGTCCGTGCTCAACGGCGGCATGAAGGCCTGGAACGAGCAAAAGCTCCCGCAGGACAACGAGGCCGTCAAAGTGGCCCGCAGCAGCTACCAGCCCCAGCTCGACACCAGCCTGATCGCCACGCGCGAGGATGTGGGCCAGCACGTCAGGCTCAGCAACGCCGCCCTGGTGGACTCGCGCCCCGACGCCTTCTACCAGGGCAAGACGCGCGCGCCGGCCGCCAAGCTCTCGGGCACCCTGCCCGGCGCGCAGCAGCTGGACTTCAACCAGTGGTTCGTGCCCGGCACCTCCACCTTTGTCGATACCGCCACGGCCAAGCAGATCGCGGCCAAGGTCAAGCGCGAGCAGGGCCAGGACATGGTGGCCTTCTGCAACACCGGCCACTGGGCGGCCACCGACTGGTTCGGCCTGTCCGAAGTCGCGGGCCTGCCGGGCGTCAAGCTGTATGCGGGCTCCATGGTGGACTGGACGCAGCAGGCCGATGCGCCGCCCATGGCCAACCAGCCCGGCCGCGCCGAATCCCTGGCCTACGACGCCAAGCAGTGGTGGGAAAAAAAGTTCAAGTAAACACCCCCTGAGGCGCTTGCGCGCCTTACCCGTGGCACGGCGCCTCTCTACCCGCTTCGCGGGGGAGGGCGACTGCATGGAGAAAAATGATATGAAACGACTTCCTCTTGCGGCCATCCTGGCCGTTTTCTTTGGCTGGCTGCTGTGGAGCGTCTCGGTGCGCCAGGCCGCGCTGTTCGCCGTGGGCCTGGGCCTGGGCGCGGTGCTGGCCGGCAAGCGCTTTGGCTTCACCACGGGCTGGCGCATGCTGATCGAGGACAAGGACGCCAGCGGCGTCTTCGGCCAGTTGCTGCTGCTGGCGCTGGCCGCTGCGCTGGCCATGCCGCTGCTGGGCCACTATCCCGAACTCACGGCTGCCCTGGGCCCGCCCAGCATCAGCCTGCTGGTGGGCGCCTTCGTCTTCGGCCTGTGCATGCAGATCGCGGACGGCTGCGGCAGCGGCACGCTGTACAAGGCCGGCATGGGCATTCCCATGAATGCGGCCATCCTGCCCGTGTTTGCCATCGGCAGCTTCCTGGGCAGCCTGCACCTGGGCTGGTGGCTGGACCTGGGCAACACCCAGCCCGTGGGCCTGGTCACGGCCTGGGGCTGGGCCCCTGCCCTGCTGGCCACGCTGGCGGCGCTGGCCGTGGTCGCGCTGGGCGTGGCCTGGTATGTGCGTGGCGCCAACATGGCACTCAAGCGCCCGGCCAAGCCGCTGTTCGTGCGCAAGTGGGTGGTGGGCGCCGTGCTGCTGGCCGTGCTGGCCACGCTCAACCTCATCATTGCGGGCCAGCCCTGGGGCGTGGTCTACGGCTTCGGCCTGTGGGCCGCCAAGATCGCCAACGCCACAGGCGCCGTGGACCTGGCCGGCAACTGGTTCTGGAGCCAGCCCGGCAACGCCGCGCGCCTGCATGAAACCGTGCTGCTGGACGTGACCAGCATCACCAACATCGGCATCCTGGGCGGCGCCCTGTGGGTGGCTGCCGCCAAGCCCGTCAATGCCAAGCCGCTCACGGGCACGCAATGGATGGTGGCCCTGGTGGCCGGTCTGGTGCTGGGCTACAGCTCGCGCCTGGCCTTCGGCTGCAATGTGGGCGCCATGCTCTCGGGCATCTCCACGGGCAGCATCCACGGCTGGATCTGGGTGCCGCTGGCCTTTGCCGGCACCATCTTCGGCCTGCGCATCCGCCGCCACTTCAATTTCTGAAAGGACCCGCCATGACACAACAGAACAGCCTGCGCGCGGTCTTCTGGGCCGTGCTGGTCCTCTTCCTGGCCTGGGACCACCTGCACTCGCCCCCCGTGGACCTGCGCTTCGAGGCACCGCTGATCGCGGCCGGCTCGGGCAAGGCCACGCAAGGCGGGCACTGCTCGATGCCGGCAGGCAAATAGACCAAGGCCAAGGTCAGGGGACGCTGGGCGCCGGCCCCTCATCCGCGCTGGCCGTCACGGGCAGCGGCGCGGTTTCCACATCGAAGCCGGCCGCCTGCCAGGCCTTGAGGCCGCCCACCAGCGGGCGCACGTTGGCGAAGCCCGCGCGCTGCAGCTGGCGCGCCAGCCGCGCGGCCGAGATTTCATTGGGACAGTCGCAATAGACCACCACCCCGTGGGGATGGTCGTGCTGGGGCAGCAGGTGCGCATGCGACTCGCCGCCATCGCGCGGGCGCAGCTCCCAGGACTGTGCACCCGGGATATGGCCCTGGCGGTACTGCGGCAGGGCGCGCACATCGATCACCGTGGGCTGCATGCCCTGGGCATGCAGGCCCGCCAGCTCGCGCACCGACATGCGCGGCATGCGCAGGGACCGCACCATGCGATGGCGCTGCCACCACTTGCGCACGATGAACAGCCCCAGCGCCACGGCCAGCAGCAACAGGCCCCACTGGCCCAGCGCGGTGAGCACGCCCAGCAGGTCTTCCACCGTGGAGCTGAACAGCGAGCCCAGGTACACGGCCGAGCCCACCCAGATCAGCGCACCCAGCCCGTCATACAGCACGAAGCTGCGCAGCGGCGTGCCCATCACGCCGGCCAGCGCGCTGGCGATGGAGGCGAAGCCCGGCACGAACTTGGCCACCAGCAGCGACCTTGCGCCCCAGCGGCCATAGACGGTCTCGGTCTGGCGGATGCAGGCATCGGGCGACAGCGAGATGCGGCAGATGCGTCCCAGCACACGGTGGCCGTAGGCCTTGCCGGCCTGGTACCAGAACAGGTCGGCAATCAGCGCCGCGCTCACGGCCACGGCCACCAGCCACAGCAGGCGCACCCAGTCGGCGCCTTCCAGCGCACCGGTCACGACCAGCACCGGGTAGGCCGGAATCGGCGCGCCCAATTGCTCGACGAACACATTGAGAAAGACGATGCCGAAGCCGTACTCACGGATCAGCTCCACCAGAAAACCCATGTCAGGCCTCTCTTGCCCAGACGGTGCCCGCACCCGAAAAAGAAGGCGAGGCTGCACCCGTCGCAAATGCTAGCGCGGCAGCAACATCCGCGCCCGGCCCGGGTTGATGCTCAGCCGCGCTGCAGATGCTCCAGCACCCATTGCCAGTGCGCGGGCACGTTCAGCGCCGGCGCATGGCCGCAGCCGGGCACCTCCTGCCAGTGCAGCAGGCCGCGCGCGCCGGGGCCGCGCGTGGTCATTTCCCGCGCCACCTCGGGCAGCACCAGGTCCGAGTCCACGCCCCGCAGCAGCAGCACGGGGATCTCCAGCGCGTCGTAGTGCGGCCAGATGCCGTAGTCGTCGTCATGGGCCGTGAACTGCTCGATCATGGCCGGGTCGTAGTGCGGCGTGACGCGCCCATCGGGCAGGCGGCGCACGCTGGTTTCGGTGAGCTTGCGCCACTCGGAGTCGCCGAGCCAGCCATAGGGCCGGTAGGCCTGGCGAAAGAACGCCTCCAGCTCGCCCACGGTGTCGAAGGCCGGCGGCTCACCCGCATAGGCCTTGATGCGCGCCAGCGCTGACTCGGCCAGTTGCGGCGCATTGTCGTTGAGCACCAGCGTCGCAATGCGGGCGCGCAGCGAAGGCTCGAACAGGCCCGAGGCGCAGACCGTGCCGATGGCCCCGCCCATGGACGTGCCCACCCAATGCGCGCGCTCCAGCCCCAGCGCATCGAACAGCCCGCGCGCAATGCGGGCGTAGAAGCCCAGCCGGTATTCCTCGCGCGGCGCGCGGCTCCACTGGCTCAGGCCCCGGCCCAGCGTGTCGGGGCAGACCACGCGCCAGCCCTGCCCCGCCAGGAACTGCGCCAGCGCATCCATGTCGCGCCCCGTGCGTGCCAGCCCGTGCCAGGCGATGACCGTACCCGCAGGCTCCGCGCCGGGCGCAGGCTGCCAGTCCATGTAGTGGATCTCATAGCCCGAGCAGTGCGCGTAGCGGGAATCCGGCACGGCAACAAAAGGGGATGCGGACGAGGGTGATGCTGTGGAAGCCATGGAAGAAATCTCTGTGCAGGAGCGGCCGGCCGCCGTGGCAGCCGGCCGCCCCGGGGCCTGGCTCACTCAGGGATGCGGATCAGCCCGTCGCTGACCTCGATGGTGTTGGCCGTTGCGGGCCGCGTCACGAAGGGCGGCACCTGGGCCGCCGTGATGGCAGGCGCCGCGCCCGGCTGGCCGCCGCGCGGCGTGGTGCGCACCACCTGGCTGGCCGGCAGCGCGGTGCTGCTGCGCAGGTTGGCCCACACGGCATCCATGGCCTGGTTGAAGTACGGGTGCAGCGGCACGAAGCGCGTGTCGAAGCCGGAGAACGGCAGGAAGGCATCGAAATGCTGGGCATTCACCACCTCGATATAGCGCAGCCGCGTGCTGGAGCCATCCAGGCCACGGTTGAGCACCGTGTAGGCGCGCGCATTGTGGTTGACCGGCACCAGCGCATCGCTGCGGCCCGCCACGATGATGGTGGGCTTGCCGCGCAGCTTGGCTGTGTGCAGCACCTCGTTGATGCCGGCGCGCACGGCGTCGCTCTGGGCGCGCGTGGGCACGCTGCTCTCGGACAGGTTGAAGCCGGTCACCGGATCGAAGCCCGTCACTAGCGCGTGCTGGCACAGCGCGTTGTCCAGCCCGAAGTCGGCCACGCGCGTGGAGGGCGACACGGCAAACTGCCAGGCCTTGGCCCCGCCCACCGAGTCGTTGTAGACCACCGTGGCGGGCGTACCGTTGGCCGTGCCATTGGCCGTGGCAAAGCTCTGGGCCAGCGCGGCCCCCGTGGCGGGCACCACGTCGCCCGTGGCATTGGCGGCCGCAAAGCTGGTGCGGCACAGGTTGGCATCCACGCCAAACCGGCCATAGGCCATGGTGTACATGGCCGACAGGATGGGGCCGTTGCCCAGCGCGTAGTGGGCGTTGTGCATGCGGTCGTGGTCACGCGTCCAGCCGTACAGGCGCAGCTTGCTCAGCGCATTGGCGGCGCGGTCGGCCGTGGTGGCGCCGATGACCAGGCCCTTGGCGGCCAGGCTGGTGCAGCGTGCCTCGGCACGCGCCGTCATGGCGGTGAGGCCTATGTAGTTGAAGATGGATGTCTCGGTCAGCGCCGCATCGGGCGCCAGCGCCGCGCAGGGCTGGTAGATGTTGCCGTAGGTGGTGTACTCGGCCAGCGTGCGGCCCGGGTTGGGCATGGTCGCATTGCCCACGGCAATGGTGTAGCCCTGGCGCGTGGGCATCTCGGTCACGGGTTCGGAGGCCACCACGCCGTCGATCAGGCCGTCCGTATCCAGCTCGGCCGCACGCAGCACGGCCGCGCCGCCGTTGGAGGCCGAGCCCGCCAGCACCAGCGTGTTGTCCTTGCCGAAGGGCACGGGGTCCTGCGTGGTGCCATAGCGGGCATTGAGCACGTACAGCGCATAGCGGGCCGCGGCCAGCGTGTCGTTGCCCCAGTCCTTTTCAGGATTCTGCTGGGAATGCGCGTGCTTGATGGCAATGCGGTTGGGAAACGCCGCGTTGTAGGCGGCGCGCGCCGCATCGGTCAGCCGTGCGGCAAAGAAGGACAGGCTGCCGGCGTCCGTGCGCGTGGCGCGGGTGCCGTCCAGCTTGTTGACGGTGTCGTCGCTCAGGTTGTGCAGGCCCACGCCCTTGCCCGCGTCGGTCAGCGCCACGGCGCAGCCCTTTTTCAGGCCCCACTCGCCCGCCGTGCCGATGGCGCCATACACGCCGCGCGAGCCCGAGGACGGGCCCAGCACGATGCAGGGCCGGTTGCGGTCAAAGCTGTCCGGCACCTGCACGGCCACCATGGTCTGCTTGCGGCCCGTGCCGTCGTCCAGCACGGCCAGGTACTCGCGCCCGGGGATCAGCCCTTCGCCCGCAGTCACCTGCCCGTCTGCCGTGATGTTGGGGCCGTACAGCGTGCCGTAGCCGCCGCCCGCCGTGGGGTCCAGGATGCCCCGGTAGTTGGAGTACAGCGCATTGCGCCGCAGCTCCGCCGCCGTGGGATTGGCCGGGTCCGCGTACAGGGGCGCAGCTGCGGCGCCCAGGCCCGTCTTGCCCAGGCCGCCCGTCAGCAAGTCCTGCGTGGCTGCCGTGGCGCCCGTGCCGGTGGCCGTGGCCGGATACACCGTGGCGCCCAGCTCGGTAAAGCCCTTGGGCAGATCGTTGCTGGGCTCACGCTCGCCGCTGCCGCAGGCCGCCAGCGCGGCCGCCGCCAGCGCCGTGAAGGCCCAGCGCCAGGGGGTTGCAGGAATCGACGACACCATCTCTTCACGCTTCAACATGCCCATCTCCTTGTGGTAGTTCTCTGATGCACGAATGCGCCAGGGGCCCTGGTCAGGCTCCGGCGCGGGAAGAACGCAGACGCCCCACGACGCCCGTGGGGAAATAGTAGACCGACAACACGAACAGCACGCCCAGCCACAGCAGCCAGCGGTCGGGCGACAGCAGCGCGGCCAGCCAGGGCAGGCTGTGCGCGGCCTCGCTGGCCACGCGCAGCAGGTCCTGCAGATAGCTCTGGGCGATGAGGAACAGCACCGAGCCGATCGCCGCGCCATAGATGGTGCCCATGCCGCCGATCACCACGATCAGCAGGCAGTCCATCATGATCTCGAACGACAGCGAGGTATCGGGCCCGTTATAGCGCAGCCACAGCGCCAGCATGGCCCCGGCCACACAGGCGAACAGGGCCGACAGCACGCTGGACAGGGTGCGGTACACCACCACCCGGTACCCGATGGCCTCGGCACGGAACTCGTTCTCGCGGATGGCCTGCAGCACGCGGCCGAACGGGGAATTGACGATGCGCAGCAGCGCCAGCACCAGCGCCACGGCCAGCACGAACAGCAGGTAGTAGGTGATGATGCGCCCGTCGATCAGCACGCCCAGCACCTCGTTCTCGAAGGGCTCGAAGCTGGGCGACAGCCACTCGGGCAGCTTGAAGCTCAGCCCGTCCTCCCCGCCCGTCCATTCCGACAGTTGGGAGGCCAGCGTCTGGAACGCCGCCGCCACGGCCAGCGTGATCATGGCAAAGAAGATGGCCCGCACGCGCAGCGAGAACAGGCCGATGGCCAGCGACAGCAGCAGCGACACCAGCAGCGCCGCGCCCACTCCCAGCGCCAGCGCGCCCCAGCCCGCGCCCAGGCGCGACGATGCAATCGCCACGCCATAGGCGCCAATGCCGAAGAACATGGTGTGCGCAAAGCTCACGATGCCGGTATAGCCCAGCAGCAGATCGAAGCTGGCCACCAGCACCACGAAGATCAGCACCTTGGCCGCCACGTTCAGCGCCTTCACGCCAGGGAACAAGAAGGGCGCCGCTGCCAGCCCCAGGAAGATCAACAGCAGCAGCACCGCCAGCACGCGGCTGCGCGGCAGGTCGCCGGAAAGCAATCGGTTGAGCATGTCGATCACTCCTTCAGCGGTTCGCCACGGGATAGACGCCCTGCGGGCGCCATAGCAGGATGGCCACCATCAGCGCGATGTTGGAGAACAGCGCCACCTTGGGCACCAGGAACCCCGTGTAGTTGGCCATCAGCCCCACCAGCAGCGCGCCGATCAGCGCCCCGCCCGTGCTGCCCAGCCCGCCGATGATGATCACGATGAAGATCAGCACATTGACCTGCGCCCCCATCTGCGGCACCACGCTCTGCTGGTACATGCCCCACATCACCCCGCCCAGCCCCGCAAGCGCCGAGCCCGCCACGAACACGCCCACGAACAGGCGGCGCACGCGGTAGCCCAGGGCCTCCACCATCTCGCGGTCCTGCACGCCCGCGCGGATCAGCAGGCCGATCTTGGTGCGCGACAGCGTCCAGGCCAGCAGGGCAAACACCGCCAGCCCCACCAGCACGGCCACCACGCGGTACTTTTCCACGGCGGCATCGCCCAGCAGCCAGGCGCCCTTCATGCCCTGGGGCAGCGGCAGCGGAATCTGCTGCGGGCCCCAGATGAGCTTGATCAGCTCCTCGCCGATGATCATGCCGCCCATGGTGATCAGGATCTGCTTGAGATGCTGGCCGTACACGGGCCGCACGATGAAGCGCTCGAACGCCAGCCCGATGGCGCCCGCCACCAGCATGGCCACCACCATGGCCGGCAGCACGGCCAGCAGGTTGCGCCACAGCTGGTCCGACCCCGTCCAGTCGCCCATGGCACCCAGCACGCTGGTGGCCACGAAGGCACCCAGCGCGATGAACACGCCGTGGCCGAAGTTCAGCACATCCATCAGCCCGAACACCAGCGTCAGCCCCGAGGCGATGATGAACACGATCATCCCCATGGCCAGCCCCGCCACCGTCAGCGTCAGCCAGGTCGAGGCCGAGCCCACCAGCGGCAGCGCCACCAGGGCCAGCACGGGCACCAGCAGCAGCGGCTTGAAATCCACATCCAGCCTGTTCAGCTTGTTCATAGCGAAAGCCCCAGCAGCGACTGCTGCAACGCCGCGTCTGCCGAGAACTCGGCCATGCCGCCCGCGTGCACCACGCGGCCGTTGTCCATCACCGCCACGCGGTCGCCCAGGCGGCGCGCAAAGCCCAGGTTCTGCTCCACCAGCACAATCGTCGTGCCGCCCGCCTTGAGCTGGGCGAAGGCCGCGATCATGTTCTCGATGATGGCCGGTGCCAGGCCCTTGCTGGGCTCGTCCACGATCAGCAGATCACGCGGCTCCACGATGGCGCGCGCCACCGCCACCATCTGCTTTTGCCCGCCCGACAGCTTGCCGGCCGGGTGGTTCCAGAACTTCTCCACGGCCGGGAACATGCCGAAGATCCACTGCAGCCGCTGCGCGTCCATGCGGTCAGCGCGCGAGGCGCCGCGCGCGGCCAGCAGCAGGTTTTCCTGCACCGTCAGGTCCGCGAAGATGCCCATGTTCTCGGGCACATAGGCAATGTTCAGCCGCGCAATCGCCGGCGTGGGCAGGGCCGTGATGTCGGCCCCGCCAAAGGCGATGCGCCCCTGGCTGGCCCGCCACAGGCCCATGATGGTGCGCAGCGTGGTCGTCTTGCCCGCGCCGTTGCGCCCCAGCAGCATGGTCAGCTGCCCGCGCGGCACGGCCAGGTCCACGCCATGCAGGATGTGATAGGCCCCGATATGCGTGTGCACGCCCGACAGTTCGAGCAGGTTGGGGTTTGGGTTGAGGTTGGCGGCAGCGCTCATGCGGCCTCCTTCACGGCGCCCTGCTCCGGCACCACACCCAGGTAGGCCTGCTGCACCACAGGCGAGGCAATGACCTCGGCCGGCGGCCCATCGGCCACCAGCGTGCCATTGGTCAGCACGATGATGCGGTCGGCCAGCTCGCGCACCACATCCATCTTGTGCTCCACCAGCAGGATGATCTTGCTGCGGTCCTGCTTGAGCTTGCGTATCAGGTCCAGGATCACCGGCGCCTCGTCATGGCTCATGCCCGCCGTGGGCTCGTCGAACATATAGACCTGGGGTTCCAGCGCCATCAGCAAGGCCACCTCCAGCTTGCGCTGGTCGCCATGCGGCAGCGCGGCCACGGCCTCGTCGCGCCGGGCGGACAGGGCCACCTGGTCGAGGATGTGCAGCGCCCGCTGCGTGAGCGCGCGGTGGTCGCTCCAGATGCTCCACAGGTTCAGGCCGCGCCGGTGCGGCCCCTCGTCGCGCGCCTGCACGGCCAGGCGCACGTTCTCCAGCACGCTCAGGTGCGGGAACAGATTGGTGAGCTGGAACGCCCGCCCCAGCCCGGCCCGCGTGCGCGCCGAAGGGGCCAGCCCCGTCAGCTCGCGCCCGCCCAGCAGCACGCGCCCGGCCGTGGCCTTGAGCTGCCCCGAGATCAGGTTGAAATACGTGGTCTTGCCCGCCCCGTTGGGCCCCACGATGGCCGTCAGCGTGCCCGGCTCGAAAGCGCAGCTCACGCCGTTGACGGCCACATGGCCCCCGAAGCGGATGGTCAGATCCTCTGTGCGCAACATTGCTCAGCGGCCGTTGCGGATAGGAACCTGCATCTCCTCGGGCTTGATCTCGCGCACCAGCTCGGGCACGCCCCAGGCCAGCGCCGGGTCCACGCGGATCTTGAAGTGGTACATGCTCTGCAGGGCCTGGTGGTCTTCCTTGCGGAAGGTCATCTGGCCCTTGGGCGTGTCGAAGCTCATGCCCTCCATGGCCTTGATCAGACCGTTGGTCTTGGTGTCTCCACCTGTCTTCTTGAGCGCCGTCACGATGGCCATGGCCGCAGAGAAGCCGCCGGCCGTGAAGAAATCCGGCGGCGTCTTGTACTGCTTGTAGTGCATGGACACCAGCGCCTCGTTCACCGGGTTCTTGGGAATGCCGTAGTAGTAGTACGTGGCGCCCTCCATGCCCGGCAGATTCTTGTAGGCCGCCATGGCGGGCAGGATGTTGCCGCCCGTGGCGATCTCGATGCCGTAGCGCTTGAGGTCCAGGTCCGCGATCTTGAACGGATTGCCCGCCCCGGCCCAGACGATCCAGATGATCTTCCTGCCCGGCTGGTCCTTGAGCTTGTCGATCAGCCGCTGCGCCCCTGCCGTGAAATCCGTGGTGGCTGCAGGCAGGTACTCCTCATGCGCCAGCTTGCCCTTCTTGATGGCGTCCTTGAAGGCCTTCACCCCGTCGCGGCCGAAGGCGTTGTCCTGGGCCAGCGTGGCAATCGTCACGCCCGCCCTGTCGATGGCCACCGCATTGCTGATGGCGTCCTGGCTGGAGTTGCGGCCCGTGCGGAAGATGTACTTGTTCCACTTGTCGCCCGTGATCGAATCGGCCACGGCCGGCTCCACCAGCAAAATCTTCTTGTACTCCTCGGCCACCGGCAGCATGGCCAGCGCCACGCCGGACGACGTGGGCCCCACGGCCAGATCGGCCTTGTCATCGGAATACGCCGTGGCCAGCAGGCTCTTGCCCAGGTCGGGCTTGCCCTGGTCGTCCTTCTCGATCACCACCAGCTTTTTGCCATTCACCGCCATGCTGCCGCCCGTGGCGTACTCCAGCCCCATCAGCAGCCCGGCCTGGGTCTGCTTGCCATAGGCCTCCAGCGCGCCGGTCTTGCTGTAGACGTGGGCAATGCGGATCTCGCCCTGCTGGGCCAGTGCAGCAGGAGCTGCAGCGGCCATGGCGGCGAGTGCGATGGTGCAATGGAGGAAGGGGCGGCGGTGCATGGTTTGTCTCCTTTGGGGTTTGCGGCTTGATGGCCTGGCTGGGCCTGCCGTTTTGCAAGGGGACCATGCATGCTTTGTGCCAGGCACGCCCAGGCGGCACCAAGACAGGGACGGCCTTGCGCCCCCCGGGGCCAGGCAGCCCGTGCCAGGGCCGAAAGTGTCTGGCCATTGGACAGATTCAGTGTCTTTTTCCAAGACAGCTGCCTGAATCCGATACAGGGCAAACCATGAATTCCTGGGATGTTCCCCTGCGCCTGGCCCACCATTACGTCCTGGCCGGCCAGCAGCTTCATGAGTTCGGGTGGCCCATGGGCGTGGAGAGAAAACCGTTGTTTTCTTCAGGCAACAGCCGCTGATTCGGCCAGATGGGGCATGGTGCGCTGCCTCAGCTCGACCAGCGGCAATGCCCGCTGAACCGCCAGCGCGGCCCGCTGTAGCAGTGCCTCGTCGTGCAGGCGGTAGTCCACGAAATCCTTGTCGGTCGCGTAGACACCCAGTGGCAGGGTGCGTGCCTGGAAGAAGCTGAACAGCGGCCGCAACTGGTGGTCGATCACCAGGGCATGGCGCTCGCTTCCACCGGTGGCCGCCAGCAGCACGGGTTTGTCGATCAAGGCGTCCTGGTGGACGAAGTCGAAGAAGTGCTTGAACAACCCGGTGTAGGCGCCGCGAAAGACCGGTGTGGCCACCACCAGCACATCCGCCTGCTCCACCGCCGCAAGCTCCCGCTCCACCGTCTCGGGCAACTGCGAGCGCCACACCGCGCCGGCAAGCTGCGGCGCGAGCTGGCCCAGTTCCACCAGGCGTTGTTCGCACGGAACTTCGTCGGCGATCAGATCAGACAGATGCTCTGCCAGGGCGGCAGACTTGGAGGGGCGCTGCAGTCCGCCGGATACGGCGACCAGACGAAGTGGACGTGTCATTGCTGCTCTCACGCAAGATGGCCGGGGTTCAACGCGGGAGCCGGTTGTGGCGACCATGCGGTCCGAGGTGAAGTGATGGCCATGACTGCTTCCCAAAATGCAAACGAACAATGGGAGCGGATGATATGGAGCCAAATCAATGAAGTAAAATGGTTTTATCTCACAATTACATGATTGAAACTCATATAAAGCCTTAAACCTGCCCCGTCGGTGCTGTTCGGGGGAGTATCCGGGCCACAAGCGAGGCGGGCATCTGCATCGCGCACAAGCGGGCCGTTGCCGAACCGACATTCCCGCTCAGCGGCCCGCTTCCTGGGCCTGCACCAGACACTCCCGCAACGCCTGCGCCACAGGCCCGAGCATGCGATCGCGCCGCTGCAGCAGGCCCAGCGTACGCCACACATCGGGCGCGGTCAGCGGCACGCCGCAGACCTGGGCATGGTCCTGGCGCAGGGCCAGCTGGGGCACGGCGGCCAGGCCCAGGCCCGCTTCCACCAGGGCCAGGGCGCCCGTGACGTGGTTGCATTCGTGCCAGGCCACGGGCTGCTCTGGCAGGCCGGCCATCACCTGGTCCAGCAGCAGCCGGTTGCCGCTTTGGTGGGAGACGGACACCAGGCGCTTGCCCGCCAGCTCGGCCCATTCCACCTGGCTGCGCCCGGCCCAGGCATGGCTGCGCGGCATGGCCAGCACATAGCGCTCGCGCGTGAGCGCCTCAAAGCGCAGCGACGGCTCCTGGCTGCCCGTGAAGCTCAGGCCGAAATCCGCCTCCCCGCGCAGCACGGCCTCCACCACCTGGTGCGCGCTCTCGTCGATGACGTGCACCTGCACATCGGGCTGCTCCACGGCAAAGGATTTCAGCACCGGGGGCAGCAGATTGGTGGCCACCGAAGGCACGCAGGCAACCGTCACGCGGCCACGGCGCAGCTTGACCTGGTCATCCACGCGCTGCACGGCCTCGTCCAGGCCGGCCAGGGCCCGGCGCGCCTCCTGCAGGAATTCATGGCCTACCTCGG
Organism: Delftia sp. PX-1; assembly: GCF_055797465.1. NCBI lineage: Bacteria > Pseudomonadati > Pseudomonadota > Betaproteobacteria > Burkholderiales > Comamonadaceae > Delftia > Delftia sp. PX-1. The sequence continues at coordinate 2,626,970 of NZ_CP184763.1, read as the reverse complement.
TCAGCTTCACTTGCCGCGTGGTGCGCTCCAGCAGCCGCACGCCCAGCACCGACTCCAGGCGCTCCACGCGCCGGCTCAAGGCAGGCGGCGACAGGAAAAGCGCTTCTGCGGCCAGGCGAAAACTGGCCTTCTCGGCCGTGGTCACGAAGGCGATCAGCTCCCCCATGTCGAATTTGATGCGCTGCATGCAACAGTCCCTCCAAAAGTTGCAATTCACAGAATAGCAGCCCCTGCATAGGATGGCGCCCTTGATAACGCTGCCCCCTGCGGGCAGGCAAGACCAACAAACGGAGACGACATGCACCAACGCAGACTGATCGCGGGCGGCGCCCTGGCAGCCCTTCTTTCCCTGGCCGTGGGCGCTGCCCAGGCCCAGGACTTCCCCCCCAAGAAACCCGTGGTCATGGTGGTCGGCTTTGCTGCAGGCGGCTCGGCCGACATTGCCGCGCGCATCATCGCCAAGAAGCTGGGCGAGAACATCGGCCAGAGCGTGGTCGTGGAAAACAAGCCCGGCGCGGGCGGCAACCTGGCCCACACGCAGGTGGCCAATGGCCCGTCCGACGGCTCGGTGCTGCTCTTCGGCTCCATCGGCCCGCTGGCCATTGCGCCGCACTTCATGAAGATCGGCTACGACCCGCTCAAGGACCTGGCCCCCATCACCATGGGCGTGAACTTTCCCAACGTGCTCGTCGTGCCGGCCGCCACGGGTATCAAGACCCTGGGCGAATACGTGGCCAAGGCCAGGCGCGAACCCGGCAAGCTGGACTTCGCCTCCACCGGCCCCGGCTCCGCATCGCACCTGGCCGGTGAACTGCTCAACGATGTCGCCAAGATCGACACCCTGCACGTGCCCTACAAGGGCGGCGCGCCCGCCCTGCAGGATGTGCTGGGCAACCGCGTGACCTCCTTCTACGCGGCCCCGCCCACGGCCCTGCCCCACATCGAATCGGGCAAGCTCATTCCGCTGGCCACCACGGGCCTCACGCGCCCGGCCTACCTGCCCAACGTGCCCACCGTGGCCGAAAGCTTCCCCGGCTTCAACGCCACCAACTGGTACGCCTTCGTGGCATCCGCCAAGACGCCCAAGCCCTTGCTGGACCGCTGGAACACCGAGCTGGTCAAGGTGCTGAACACCCCCGAAGTGCGCGACAACCTGCTCAAGCACGGCCAGACCGCCGCCCCGGGCACCCGCGAGGAACTGGGCCAGTTCATTGCCGCCGAGCACGCCAAGTGGGGCCGCATCATCCGCGAGCGAAAAATCACCGCCGATTGATTCTCTCGGCAGCCGTTAGCCGTTCCCCAACCATAAAAAACCAGGAGACAAACCATGACCGCCATCCGTTCCACCCCCCTGCAGTCCTCTCTGCAGTCCTCCGTGCCATCCACGCTGCGCCGCCGCACCCTGGGCGCGCTGCTGGGCGGCGCCCTCAGCCTGGGCCTGGCCCTGGGCGCTGCCGCGCCTTCCACCGCCGCCGCAGATGAAATCCGCGTGGTCACCTCGGGCGGCTTCTCTGCCGCCTATGACCAGCTGATACCCCTGTACGAGCAGGCCACGGGCCACAAGGTCGTCACCTCGCGTGGCGCCTCCATGGGCAATGCGCAGGACTCCATTCCCAGCCGGCTGGCGCGGGGCGAGCAGTTCGACGTGGTCATCCTCGCCGACTCGGCCCTGGACAACCTGGCAGCGCAAGGCAAGGTGGAAGCGGGCAGCCGCGTGGACCTGGCGCGCTCCATGATCGGCATGAGCGTGCGCAAGGGCACGCCCAAGCCCGACATCAGCACCGTGGACGCGCTCAGGCAGACCCTGCTGGACGCCAAATCCGTTGCCTACTCGGCCAGCGCCAGCGGCACCTACCTGGCCAACGAACTGTTCCCGCGCCTGGGCGTGGCCGAGCAGATGAAGGGCAAGGCCACCCGCATCCTCAGCGAGCGCGTGGGCGCCGTGGTGCTGCGTGGCGATGCGGACATCGGCTTCCAGCAGGTCAGCGAACTGCTGCCGTTCAAGGAGCTGGAATTCGTCGGCCCCCTGCCCGATGAAGTGCAGCAGCGCGTCTTCTTCTCCGCAGGCGTGGCCACCGGCGCCAAGAGCCCTGACACGGCGCGACACCTGATCCGCTTCCTGGCGGCCCCCGCCGCCGCGCCCATCGTGCGCAGCACCGGCATGGAGCCGGCGGCCAAGCCCTGACGGCAGGCCCCCGAGCCTTCAAGGCCCTCTAGGCCCGCAAGGCACTCAAGGCACTCAGGCCCTCGACACACAGGGGGCCTTCCCCCTCCCCGGTTCGACCTCCATCCAGCGGCATTGCAGCGGCACCGCTGCGGCATGCCGCTGCCCAGCCCTATCACCCTCGCCACACCCATGAACACCAAAACCCTGGTGCTGATCACCCTCGCCGCTGCACCGCTGTCGGCCCTTGCGCAATCCAGCATCACGCTCTACGGCATTGCCGATACCGGCGTGCGCTACACCAGCGGCCTCACCGCTGCCAACGCGGCCAGCAACACCTCGGGCGCCGCGCTGTCCAGCGGCGTCAACACCACCAGCCGCTTCGGGTTTCGGGGCCGCGAAGACCTGGGCGGCGGCATGTACGCCCTGTTCAACCTGGAAACCGGCCTGAACCTGGACACCGGCACCACCGCCAACTCCAGCAAATTCTTCGACCGCGCGGCCATCGTGGGCCTGGGCGGCAGCTGGGGCCAGGTCACGGCCGGCCGCCAGACCAACCTGCTGGCAGAGGCCATCAGCCCCGTGGACCCCGTGGGCATGCGGTTTGCCTCCTTCAACCCCAACATCGCCACCGCCGCGCTCAGCAGCCACGGCCTGGGCGTGGAATACGGCAGCGCGGGCGCCACCACGGGCTCGTACCGGCTGGACAACTCGGTCAAGTACACCGGCCGCTTCGGCGGCCTCACCGCCCGCGCCATGTACAGCTTCGGCGAGACGGCGCAAGGCGGCTCCGCCCGCTCATCGGCCGGCGCGGGCCTGGCCTATGGCACGAAGACATGGACCGTCTCCGGCGCCTACCAGCGCTTCAAGACCGCAGACCAGTGGGAGCTGAAAGCCGCCACCCTGGGCGCCAGCTACCAATGGGACAACCTGCGCCTTGCGCTGAACACCGCGCGCAGCGACGGCCAGACCAACGCCACCACCGCCCGCACCGTGCAGCGCGTGCACTCGCTGGGCGCCACCTGGTCCGCCCGCAGCACGCTGGACCTGACCGCCGCCCTGTACCGCGTGGAACGCGAACGCAGCGGCCGCGCCGCAGACGGCTACACCCGCGCCCTGCTGTTTGCGGAATACAAGCTGTCACGCCGCAGCAAGCTGTATGCGGAACTGGACCGCACGCACTGGAGTGGAGGGTTTCAGGGCGGGCAGAACAAGGATGTGGCTACGGGGGTGACTGCGGGGTTGATGCATAGCTTCTGAGGGGAGCTGCGAGCACTCGCCCCATTGCCAACTCAGCCGCTCAGCTTTTTGAACGGCGTGTCGGAAGTGATCCAGCCCTTGCCCTGGGGCAGATCACTTCCTTGTAACGCAGCTCCTTTTCAAAGCTCCACTGCTGGCCGAGTGCGCAAACGTCCCCTGCGTTGAGGACAAATGCCACCGTCTGCGGGTGGCCCTTTTTCAGCAGAACATCGACGCTTTGCGTCGCTTCCCACCGGCCATTTGGCGGCTGGCTGCAACCCAGAGTTGCCAGCAACGCCGTGATCGCTGCCCCTCGCAGTAGGTTTTTCATCAACTGCCTTTCTTGTGGTTGTCGCGCGAAGACTTTCGAGCGACGGCTTCAGGCTGGTTGACGACGTTCAGCGGCGACAACCCAACGACGGCTATCGACCCGTTGCAGTCGTTCGTCGCGGGCCTGTCGGTGTCGGCTTTGCGGCGGTTGCGGTCTTCCAGACTTCGCCGACGAACGAGCACTACCGGCCATCAGCAGTCGTACCCCACTAAGCCGCGAGCGACCGCTGCGGAAAAGAGCCGCCGCACAGGCCCCCTGCTCCGCACGAGCAGCAGCGCGCTTGGTGCATCAAGAGACGCGAATCGAGGCTGAATGCTGCGCGGGTGTTGTCTGTTTTCAAGACCGGACAGCAGTCTCGACCAATACACTCGGCGCCATGCGTCCCCGCCAGGTTAAAGCCGCCCCTCCAGATGCTCAGGCGCCGAGATGGTGCGCATCCACTTCACCGACTCCACCTTCCAGCCTGGCTCACGCTGCATGATTTCCATCACGCCTGGCAGATGCGCAGCGCCATACGTGACGTAGATTTTCGGGCGCTTGTCATCCAGCAATTGCCTTGCAAGGTGGCGATTGCGGAAGTCGAGCACCACCGGGTCCAGGTCACCGCCGCCGCCCTGGCCGGAACGGCGCATCACATAGGTCATGAACCCGCGGCACAGTGTGCCGGCGAGCGTGACCTGCCGCTCATCGCCAGACTTCTGCCATTCGATCACACGCGCCACGACGTCCGATGAATCGTCTTCAGCGTCGGTGGCTTGCTGCACTTCACGTTGGCGCATCGCTGCCGCGAAGGCTGGGTCGCTCTGCACCAATCTGTCGTATTCCTGCTTCATCGCTCGCGTGTCCACGTCCATGGTCACGTGCCGTTCGGGGTGGGCCTTGGCATCAGCCACCACCGGCCCGAAGTAGTCGATCTGGTAGGCGAGACCGCAGTTCTGGCCGAGCTCTCGGTAGCTGTCGCCAAGGTCTTTACCCTGGGTCAGGACCTTCTTGAACCAGGCGTCGGCTTCCGGATCGCTGTTGGCCACGCCTTCGTAGGCCAACACATAACCGTCGGCTAATGCCTTCTCAAGGTCGTAGACGATGGTCTTGAAGAACCGCTCGGCACCCACGTGCTGCATGCCTTGCAGCACGACGGTGCGGGGTCCGTTGGACATGGTGACGGTGGGCACGATGGCTGGACGTGTCTCCGTCATGACGGCAAGGACATACACCGGTGCTGCCGCCAATCCGCACAACAAAAACCACAATCCGACGGTGCCATGCAGCCAACTTGCAGCCCAGGACCGTGCCCTGGACGAACGCGAGATCCGCCGCCAAGTCCAGACCAGCGGAACCGCGATCAGCGCGGCTGCTAGTAGCAAAGCAGGCAGCGAGAGCCAACTCGCACCGAGAAGGATCGGCAGGCCCGCCACGAAACAAAGCACAAGCACTGCCCACAGCAATGTGGTCAAGCGGATTGACAGCGTGCTGCGCACAGGGCCGCTGTCGGTTGTAGGGGTGGAGGCCTCCATCTTCAGAACTTGCGGCCCGCGCCCCAGTCTCCCTGGTCGCATTTGCCGACGAAGCCGGGCTTGTCCTTGATCTCGACCATGCCGGTACGCCGGTCGATGTTCACGCTGAGCCTGTTGAGGCCGTTGACCTGATAGCGCGCCGTGATGCGGTCGGGCGACATCTGCACATCCTCCAGCTGCCACCAACCGTCGACGCCGCCGGAATTCAGGGGCGAAATCATCTTGTCGCTCAGGTGGATGCGTCCCCGGCCATCGCGGAACTCGAACTGCACGCCGGTCTGGAACTGCTCGTTCGCAGACTCCACGCGCTGCGTGGGCTCGTAGTGCTTGCGCCTGTCGTTCCACTCGTAGCCCGAGTGGCTGGAGAATACTGCATGCTCGCCCTGACCGTAACAGATGAGTGTGAGCGCGTCCGGCTGGTGCGGGCGCGGCGGTATGTCGCCTGCCACGCCTCCAGGACGACAGTTCTGCTCAGGGATGCGGTTGATCGACGCGTAGCGACCATCGTCGGTGGAAATCGCCACGCAGGCACGCTGCGCGTCGCTCCACCAGAAGGTCCAGGATTGTTCCCGCACGCGGGTGGCGCGCACCTGCTGGTAGCCACGTGCCTGCATCTGGGTTTCCCCGCCGGCGCCGCGCGCGCCGACAAGATCGGCAAGGTCCGGCGGGGTCTGTGCCTGTGCTGTCGCAACGCACAGCGTCGCAAGAAGTCCAACCGTCAATATCCGGCTTGTCATATGTCACTCCGTTCTGTCGGCATGATGCCATTCTCGCCGCAGCGGGTGCGGTTGCTCAATGACAGCAATGTCGCGAGACGGTGATTTACAAAAGCTGGGCGACCGGCCAAGCCGGTTGATCAGTTCCAAGGGAGAGCCAAGCGCTTGGCTCTGCGACTGCCATATCCCAAACGCATGCACAAAGCATTCAAGTGTCCGCGACGGATGAAAGAGTCAGCCACCAAGCAACGACAGACTCAGAGCTTGGCCCCAACCCATATGCCTCTGCACCAGGCCCTCTGCCTTCCCGGCAATGACGATATCCGGGTGCTCGCTTTTATCAGCGTTGTCAGCCACTGCATGCCAAACATCGCCCACCCGCTGAAAGCGCCGCACAAGCATCTGCCCTTCCCACGCGAATGCATAGACGCTGCTACGGCGCGGCGTTCCATCCGCACGATTGAGCAAGAGCACGGCCCCATCCCGGATCGTTGGCTCCATGCTGGTTCCTGCCACATGAACCAGGGCGGCATTCACAGCACTGACACCGACTGACCGCAAAAAATCGCGCCGGAACTGCAAGGCGCCAAGCTCCGCCATAAGGGTGCTCTCTTCATCCGGCTCTTCGGACACGCCAATGCTGAGCTGCGAGACCTGAACGAAGTCGCTGTGTTCTTCATCCCCGTCAAGGGAATATTTCGGCAGGTTCAGCGCCTCTTCTATCTCCCGCGCCAGCTTCGCGCCTATTGGCTTTCTCCCTCTCAAGCGATCAGACCAATAACTCGATGTCCGGCCAAGTCGATTGATCAACTCCAAAGGGGAGCCCGAGTTGTCGCCCTTCCGACTGGTCCTGCCCAAGCGCAGGCAAAAGGCATTCAAGTTCGCACAACGGATATTTGACGTGTCGCTCATGGGTGTACTTGAGCCCACGAATTACACCAAAGGGTGTTAACAAGAAGCGATTCCAACGATGCAATGGCGATTGATCGTTTCTGTGAATGCACGCTTGCCCTTATTCCATGCACATCACCCACCACTTCACCCCCGGCCTGCGCTTCGCCGCACGCTGGAAGTACGCCGCCCGCGCGCCATCGGGCCGGGCCTGTTGGTCGGGGCAGCCGGATGCGGGCAGGGCCGATCCGCATGGCGCCTGGTGGTGTGTGCGGCGCTGCGCTGCCGTGCTGCGGCGGGAGATGTGGCAGTCGGTGGATCTGCCGCCAGGCATGCCCTTGCGGCCGGGGCCGGAAGATGTGGCGCTGGCTCTGCACGCGCTGATGCCGCGCTGGCAGGTGCAGCTCAGAGCAGGGGACTAGAGCTGACTGGATGTGGTGACGGCGGCGCAGCGGGATGTGTTGTGGGCGGTAGTCCGTATCTACTGGCAACGATGACCTAATTTGTCATTTGCTCAAGAGTTAATCTTGGGCAATCTTGGCACTCCCTTGGAATATTTTCAAATATCACATCATTTCCCACCATGATGCTATTCATTGGCGGTTCAAGATACCAATATATTGAGCCATTCAGCCAAAGATCCACCACAGCGCTTTCAGAAATAATTCTACCTGTTTTTACTTCATAAAGACGCACAGTCATGGGCATTTTCATCTGGTGATAAATCAGTTTCTGGGCTAATGGCACGTAATAGTACTCAACCCTGTAAACACCGCGCGGGCTGATGCTCTCACCTTGTTTCTTTGGTATCATGAACAGCAAAAGCAATACCGTAAACACTACCATCCCCAGGATGATAAATATCCATTTTTTACTATATTTAATTTTCACAAAATTATCTCCTGAGGATGATTTATTTTTACCCCAGAGCCATTCCCATGACATGACGCCACGCTATTTCGCAGGCGATGCCCTTGGATTCATCAGCATTGCACCTTTTCAAACCCTGCAGATCAGCAATGGTGGAATTCTTCGTCTGCTCAAGACGATCCACCACGGGGGCAGCACCTACCGCAAGTTCCTGTCCTTGTACCCCGAAGTACGCTGCGAGCCGCTGGACTCGCTGTATTTTCTTCGCACCAGCCTCAATGCCTTTGACAGATCGCTGCTACACGATCTGCTTTTTTGCTACGGCTGGCGAGAGTCCAACTGGGGTGCACTCCTAGCGGCGCTGGCCCCAGCCCCTGAATACCGCGCCATGCTGGAGGACCGCCGCCCCAGCCTTCCATACGCAAGCCGGATCGTCGACTTGGCACTGGCAGCATGCGGCCACCCAGTGCCTGAACAATTGGTGGAGCACCAACATCTCCTGACCTCGATCAGGTCCATGCTAGACGAGCTACCTGCTGCAAGAATTCCCTTGCGCCCATCCCTCAATGCCGCCATGGAAAGCCAATACATCCGCGAGGCCGAGCACATCAGAAACATCTACCGGATGCACGGCACGGATGCCGCAAAAAAGCAGATGACGCAAGGAGTCATTGGCTACTATGGAATGAGCCATAGATTGTGGGTGGCAAACGGGGGCCGTGCCTATCAGCCAAAGTAGTACTCCCATCACCATGCCGCAAGAAGCATCTATTGCAACTTCCCTAGGACTCTCACCACCGCAATTGCGCCGTGGAACCTACAGACCCCGGTTGCCCAGAAGCACGCCAAGAAAGCTCTGAACGCCGAATATTCATCGGGCAGCAAGCGGTATGGGCATGCCAGCAAAGCATCGCTCCGATACCTGGCGACGGTACGGCTTGCAGGCGGCGGGTGACTCAGCCCTGCAGCTCCAGCACCGCCATCCGGTCATACAGCGTGGCCCGCGAGATGCCCAGCTGGCGCGCCGTGGCCAGTTTGTTGCCGCTGTTGGCGGCCAGGGTGGCGGTGATGGCCTTGCGTTCCAGCTCGGCCACCTGCTGGGCCAGGGGGCGCAGCAGGTCGGTGTCGGCGGGGCTGTTGTGGGCAGGGGACGGGGCGGGTGCAGTCTCGGGGCCGGGCGCAGGGGCGGCGGGTTCCACGCCGGATGAGCGCAGCACTTCGCGCAGTTGTTCTGCGTTGATGGCGGTGTCTTCGCTGCGCATGGCGGCCTGCTCCAGCACGTTGCGCAGTTCGCGGATGTTGCCGCGCCAGGTCTGGCCGGCCAGCAGGGCCAGGGCGTCGGGCAGCAGTTCGGGCGGGGGCATGTCGTTGCGCAGGGCCAGTTCTTCGGAGAGGACTTCGACCAGGGCCGGGATGTCGCGCCTGCGTTCGCGCAGCGGCGGCACGCGGATGGGCAGCACGTGCAGGCGGTAGAAGAGGTCTTCCCGGAAGCGGCCGTCCCGCACCATCTGCGGCAGGTCGCGCGAGGTGGCGGCGACCACGCGCACGTCAAAGCGCACGAGCTGGTTGGAGCCCAGCGGTTCGATCTCGCCTTCCTGCAGCGCGCGCAGCAGCTTGGCCTGCAGGTTCAGGGGCATGTCGCCGATTTCGTCGAGGAACAGGGTGCCGCCGTCGGCCAGCCTGAATTTGCCGTCGCGCGGCTTGCGGTCGGCGCCGGTGAAGGCGCCGGGGGTGACGCCGAAGAATTCGGCCTCCAGCAAGGCGTCCGGCACGGCGGCGATGTTGACGGTGACGAAGGGGCCGCCGCTGCGGGCCGATGCGGCGTGGATGGCATGGGCCAGCAGCTCCTTGCCGGTGCCGGTCTCGCCCAGCAGCAGCACGGGGCTGAGCGACTGGGCCGCGCGGCGCGCCTGGCGCTTGACCTCCACGGCCGCCGGGCTGCTGCCGACAAAGCTGGCAAAGCTGTACTTGGCGCGGCGCTCGCCCTGCACGGCCACGCGCAGGCTGCGGTTGCGCTGGGCGGCCAGCTCGCGCCGGGCCTCGTCCAGGTCGCGTTGCAGAACGGCGAACTTGCTGATCAGGGGCTGCAGCGTGGTCTCCGGCTGGTCGAACAGCACGATGCCGATGGCGCCGATGACCGCGCCCGCATCGTCCTTGAGCGGGATGCGGCTGACCACGAAGGTGCCGGCGCGGTTGGTGAGCAGGTCGATGAGCACGGGCTCGCCGGTTTCCAGCACGCGGCGCATGCGGGTGTTGGGGATGACGTCCTCGACCATGTGGCCCAGGAACTCATCCACCGAGGCCACGCCCAGGTCGGGCAGGAAGCGCTGGTAGCCCTCGTTGACCCAGACGATGCGCCCTGCCCTGTCGGCCAGGAACATGCCCTGGCTCATGGTGGAGAACAGCTGGAACATGGAGCGCGCTGCCAGCGCGAGGATGCCGTCGGCATCGAGCGGCAGGGGCTGGACCAGGGTGGGTGTGGGCGGCATGGATGGCATCCTAGCCGAGTCGCCCCTGCCAGGCTGCGGCACTCAGCCCTGCTCGATGGCGACCTGGGTGCAGATGGCGCAGCACATCTGCGCAGCCTGCTCGTTGGCGATGAAGTAGTAGATGCTGACGCCTTCGCGGCGCCGGCCCAGCACGCCGGCCTGGTACAGCGTGTTCAGGTGCTGGGACATGTTGGGCTGCGTGGTGGCGATGCTGGCGAGCAGCTCGGTCACGTTCTTCTCGCCATTGCACAACACGCTGATGATCTTCAGGCGCACGGGCGCCGCCATGGCACGGAACAACTCCGCAGCGCTCTCGAAAACGCTGTCGTCGCTCAGGTCCATGCTGTCATTGCGGCTGTCCATAGGCGTCTGTCATCCTGGTATACGGCGGGAGGGCAAGAGGGCTGGCATGCTTTGCCGCCCGACCGGGCTAGTTTATAGCCCGCAGGGCGGCAGCGCAGGCTCGGTGCGGCTTGATGGAAGGCAAGCCGCCCTGTCATCGCTCAGAAATCAACCGTGGCCGACAGCATGAAGGTGCGCGGTGCGCCCAGCCCGAGGCTGGTCCACAGCGGCGTGGCCCAGTAGGCCTTGTTGGCCACGTTGGTGATGCTGCCGCGCAGCGTGAGCGGATGGCCGGCCGCCGTGGTCACGTAGCGCGCGCCGATGTCGAACACGGTGCGGCCCGGCACGGACAGCGAGTTGTCGGCATTGATGTACTGCCTGGAAGCCGTGGTGGCGTTGGCCGTCAGCGTCAGGCCCTGCACGGCGGGCAGGTCCCACTCCACGCCCAGCTTGCCCTGCAGCCTGGGCACGCCCGCCGCCAGCTTGCCCTGGTTCACGCCGCCTGCCGTGCGGGTGAGCTTGGGCTGTACGTAGGCAATGCCGCCCATCAGGCGCACGCCCGTGGCCACGTTGCCGAAGAAGCCCCATTCCACGCCCCGGTTGCGCTGCTCGCCGCCGAAGGAGAAGACGTTGGAGACGGGATCGGTGTAGCCGTTGGGCCGCTGGATCTCATAGAGGCTGAAGGTGTGGGCGAAGTCGCCCAGGTCCAGCTTCAGGCCCAGCTCCTTTTGCCGGGACTTGTAGGGCGCGAACACTTCGCCCGCGTTGGCCGCCGTCATGGGTGCGGTGGCGCCCTGGCTCAGGCCTTCGATGTAGTTGGCGTAGACCGAGACACGCTCGCTGGCCTTCACCAGCAGCGCGGCGGCCGGCGTGGTGGCGCCTTCGTCATAGCGCGCGGTGCGCGCGCCCGTGGCCACGTTGAAGGTGTCGCTGAGCACCTGCTGGCGGCGCAGGCCCAGGGTGAGCTGCACGCGGTCCTGCGCAAAAGACAGGGTGTCGGCCACGCCGATGCTGGTCAGCCGCAGTTCGGTGCGCGAGATCGGGGGCGCGTTGAAGCTGGTGGCCGGGCCCCAGATGGGGTGGTAGATGTTGGTGATCCAGTCCTGGGCCAGCACGTTGCGGCGGCCGAACTGCTTGTCGGTATGCGTGTAGTAGGTGGCGTTGAGCGCCCACTGGTGGCCCACGCCGGCCGTGTTGAACTTGCCCTTGAGGCCGGCTTCGGCCGACTTCTTGTCCATCTCGAAGCCCAGGTCGGCCAGGTTGGTGCGGTAGTCGCCGGCCGTGTTGAAGACCTGGATCAGGTAGGCCCCCGTGGAGCGGTACCGGGTCTTGCTGGTGCCCACGGCGGCATAGGCCGTGACGCGGTCGCCCAGGTCGAGTTCGCCGCGCACCATGGCGCCCTTGTCCTTGGTGTCGTAGAAGGCCCAGCTGGGGTTGAGCAGGGTGTCGGCCTTGGGCGGCCTGGGCACGGGCAGGCCTGCAGCCAGGTTGATGCCGCGGTTCAGGCCGTCGGTGCGGTCCTCGCTGCTGTACAGGTCGGCCGACAGGCGGGCACGGTCGCCGCGCCAGTCCAGGCCCAGCGAGGCCAGCCGGGTCTCTTTTTCCTGGTGGTTCACGGCGCCGTCGCCGTCACGCAGCACACCGTTGAAGCGGATGCCGAACTGCTTGCGCTCGCCGAACCGCCGGCCCAGGTCGATGTGGGCGCCCAGCTGCGCATCCGACATGAAGGAGGTGGTCAGCCGCGTCAGCGGCTCGTCGCCCGCGCGCTTGGGCACGAGGTTGACCGTGCCGCCCACCGAGCCGCCGGGCGGCATGCCGTTGAGCAGGGCCGAGGGGCCCTTGAGCACGTCCACGCGCTCGAACATTTCTGGCGATGCGCGGTAGAACGGCGCCACGCCGAACAGCCCGCCAAAGGTCACATCGCCGATGCTGGAGCTGAAGCCGCGAATGGAGTAGTTCTCGCTGATGATGCCGGTCATGCCCGTGCTGAACACGGTGGGGTCGGCGGCGGAGATCACGTCGGTGATGTCGCGGGCCTGGCGATCAGCGATGAATTTCTCGGTGTAGCTGATGGTGTTGAAGGGCGTCTCCATGAAGTCCTTGTCGCCCAGCAGGCCCATGCGGCCGCCCGTGGAGACCTGGCCGCCGGCATAGGCTTCCGGCGCCTGCTGAGCCTGTGCGCGCACGGTGACGGCAGGCATGAGCACGCCGCCGTCCACGGGCGCTGCGGCGTTGCGGTCGCGGCCCAGGGTGTAGCTGCCGTTGGCTTCGCGCAGGGCGCGCAGGCCCTGGCCGCGCAGCAGCTCGGCAAAGCCTTCGGCCACGCTGTAGCTGCCCGACAGGCCTGCGCTGCTGCGGCCTTGCAGCAGGCTGGAATCCACCGTCAGCTCCACGCCGGCCGATGCGGCAAAGGCGTTGAGCGCCTGGCCCAGCGGGCCGGCCGGGATGCTGAAGGCGCGGCGGGCCTCGCCGGGTGCCGCCCCGGAGGCGGCTCCAGATGCGGCCCCCTGGGCAGCCGCCTGCGCCAGCGCGGACGGCATGGCCACGGCCAGGCCCCCCAGTGCCAGGCCCGCCATGCAGAGCATGTGCACGGCGATGGCCGTGTGCCTGCAGGCAAAGGCCGGGTGCGGCAGGGCGCGCGATGCGCCGTTGTGCGCGGGGCGGGATGGATGGCGTAGTGCCATGCGGGACTCCTTTCGATTCGGGTAGGCGTTGGGTGTTTCACCTTGTCTTCCGAACGAGAAAGCCAAACCCTCAATCGAGAATGCGATCAATTTGCAACCGCAGCGGCCACCGGACCTGCGCCTGCTGCAGGCGCATCGCCATAGCCCTTGAGCACGTCATCGACCATGAGCTTCACCGAGGTCACGCTGGCCGCCGTGACGTACCAGGCCTCGGAATCGACGAAGACCACGCGGTTGTTCTTCCAGGCGCTGGTCTGGCGCAGCAGCGGGTTGTCCATGCCGGCAGCATCCATGCCCGGGCGGCGCTGCATGATGGCCGTGCGGTCGATCACGTAGAGGATGTCCGGGTTGGCCTGCTGGATGAATTCGCTGGAGATGGGCTGGCCGTGCAGGTCGGCCTCGGCCGCCGTGCTGGCGGGCCTGACGCCCAGCGCGTTGAAGACAAAGCCGTAGCGCGACTGCGGCCCGAACGAGGTGAAGGCGCCGTTGTTGTGCATGACGATGAGGGCCGTCTCCTTGCGCCCTTCGGTGGCGCGCCGGGCCTGGGCCACCTTGTCGTCCATCTCGGCGGCCTTGGCGCGCGCCAGGTCCTGCTTGCCGAAGATGCGGCCCAGGGTCAGCAGGTGATCGCGCACGGTGTCCAGGTGCCGGGTGCCGCTGTTCCTGAAGTCCACGTCGAAATGAACCGTGGGCGCAAAGCCCGAAAGCTCCTGGTAGGCGCTGGCCTGGATGGGCGAGATCAGCACCAGGTCGGGCTTGAGCGCATGCACGCGCTCCAGGTTGGGCTGGACGATGGAGCCCAGGTCCTGCACGTTGGCATCGTCCTTGTACCGGGCCAGGAAGTGGGGCACGAAGTCCTTGGGCATGCCGGCAATGGGCACGCCGAGCTGGTCGAGGAAGTCGGCCTCGTTCATGTCCAGCGCGGCCACGCGCTGCGGCGGGCGCTCCACCACCGTGGTGCCCAGCTGGTGCTGCACCGTGACGGGCGTGAACTCGCCGGCCGCCGCCTGCGGCGCTGCGGCCTGTGCCGACGGGTTGGCGGGCCGGTCGCAGGCCGACAGGGCCAGGGCAGCAGCCAGGGCCAACATGGGAGCGTGATGGGGAACGCGGAACAGACGGGTCACGGGCTTTCTCTCCTGAAAAATGGGATGCATTGCGTTGGGTGTTTTTGGTGGCGCCGGTGCTCGGCTCAGGCCCGGCCGCGCCCGCGCACCATGAGTGCAAGGAAGTAGCTGCCGCATACCAGGTTGACGAGGATGCCCACCGAGGTGCGGTAGTTGAAGACATGCTCCACCGCCAGTTGCGCCGCGATGAAGATGGACACGGCCACGGCACAGCCCAGCGGCAGCGTGACCCGGTGGCGCGCCGTGCCCGCCAGCGCATAGCTGATGTGGGCCACGAAGATGCCCATGAAGGCCGTGGGCCCCAGCAGGCTGGTGGACACCGCCACCAGCGCGGCAATCAGCGCCAGCTGCAGGCGCAGCTGGCGCTGGTAGTGCACGCCCAGCGAGATGGCCTGCTCGCGCCCCAGGGCCAGCACGTCCAGCACGGGCAGGCTGCGCCGCACGATCACGCAGGCCACGGCCACGATCAGCGCCGACCACAGCAGCTGCGCGGGCCGGGCGCGGTTGAACGAGGTGTAGCTGTAGCCCTGCAGCACAGAGAACTCTCCGGGGCTGATGCGCAGCTGCACGAACTGCGTGAAGGTGCCTATCACCATGCCCAGCACCAGGCCCAGCAGCAGCAGGAAGTACACGTTGTCGCGCCCCCCGCCCAGCAGCCAGCGGTGCAGGGCCCAGGAGTAGCCCAGCATGCAGGCCACCGACAGCCAGAAGTTGCCGCTGGGGCCCAGCACCACCAGGCTTTGCACGCCCATGGCCAGCACCAGCAGCGCCTGCAGCAGCAGGTAGACCGCCTCATAACCCATGATGGCGGGGGTGAGGATGCGGTTGCCCGCAAGCGTCTGGAAGACGATGGACGACAGCGCAATGCAGATGCCGCCGATGACGATGGCCGACAGCCGCGTCAGCCGCCGTGCAATGACGTAGCCGAAGTCCAGCCCCGAGCCCAGCAGCACGAAGCAGGCCGCCAGCGCGGCCACCACCAAGGCAGCCGCAATCCACGCGGTGGTGTGAGGCAAGGCCTTGCGCATCACGGCCTTCTGCGCAGGATGAGCACGAGGAAGAGCACGCCGCCCACGCTACCCGCCGTCAGGCCGATCGGCACCTCGAAGGGGTGCATGATCAGCCGGCCCACGATGTCGCAGGCCAGCAGCAGCGAGGCGCCGCTGAGCGCGACGATGGGCAGGGTGCGGCCCAGGTTCTCACCGCATCGCATGGCCACCAGGTTGGGAATGACCAGGCCCACGAAGGGAATGGCGCCCACGGTGATGACCGTGGCCGAGACGGTGACCGCCACCAGCACCAGGCCCAGCGTGGCCAGCGCCGGATAGCTCAGCCCCAGGCTGGTGGCCATGCCCTCGCCCATGCCCAGCACGGTGAAGCGGTGCGCAAACGCATAGGTCAGCACCACGATGGGCACGATGAGGTAGATGATCTCGTAGTGGCCCTGCACAATGCGCGAGAAGTCGCCCAGCAGCCAGCCCTGCATGCTTTGCAGCAGGTTGTGGCGAAAGGCATGGAACTCGGCAATGGCGCTGAGCACGCTGCCGTACATCAGGCCCACCACGGGCACCAGCACCAGGTTGCGCAGGCGCATGCGGCGGATGATGGCCACGTACAGCAGGCTGGCGCCCAGGCAGAACACCAGCGCGAACACCATGCGCCAGGCCACGCCCCACGCGCCCGAGGTGAAGGCCGAGGCGGGCGCCACCGTCAGCGACACCAGAATGCCCAGCTTGGCCGCGTCCAGACCGCCACAGGTCGCAGGCTCCACAAATCGGTTCTGCACGATCTGCTGCAGCACGACGCCGCACACCGACAGCCCCACCCCCGTGAGCACCAGCGCTGCCAGGCGCGGCAGGCGGCTGGCCGTGAGGGTGAGCCAGGCATCGCCCGACAGCGACAGCAGCTGCCCCCATTCCACCTGCCGCGCGCCGGTGAGCACGGAGGCGCAGCACAGCGCGGCAAACGGCAGCAGCCACGGCGCCAGGCGCGGGACCTGCGTCCCTGTCGTTGGCTTCGCAGGCTCGCTCAACGGAGGTCCTCACCCGTGCCCGTGCCCGTGCCCGCTACCGTGCGCGTTCCCGCAATGCGCCAGCCCTTGGCGGCGCGCCGCCGCGCCAGAAAGCGCGCATACAGGCCCTGCGCCTGTGCCAGCTGCTGCGGCGTGCCCTGCTCGCTGACGCGGCCCTGGTCCAGCACGATGATCTGGTCGGCCATGGCCACGGTGGACAGCTGGTGGGCAATCACGATCAGCGTGCGCCGGCCGCGCAGCCGCGCCAGCGCCTGGGCGATGGCGGCCTGGTTTTCGGCATCCAGCGCGGCCGTGGCCTCGTCGATCAGCAAAATGGGCGCATCCTTGATGAGCGCACGCGCGATGGCGATGCGCTGGCGCTCGCCGCCCGACAGGCGCGCCCCGCCCTCGCCCACCGGCGTGTCCAGGCCCTGCGGCAGGCGCTCGATGATTTCGGCCACGCCGGCCTGGCGGGCGGCTTCCATCACCTCGGCATCGCTGGCCTGCGGGCGGCCCATGCGGATGTTGTCGGCAATGGAGCCCTGGAAAAGGTAGCTGTCCTGGAAGATCTGGCTGATCTGCCCGGCCAGCCGCTCGCCCGCGATCTGGCGCACGTCGATGCCGCCCACCAGAACGCTGCCCTGCTGCACATCGAAAAAGCGTGCGATCAGCCGCAGCACGGACGATTTGCCAGAGCCCGAGGCGCCAACCAGCGCCGTCATCGAGCCCGGCTCCACGCGCAGGCTCAGGCCGCGCAGCACCTCGGGCTGGCCCGGCGCGTAGCGGAACACCACATCGCGCAGCTCCACCGAGGCATTGCACGGCGCCTGGGGCACGGCAGGCTCGGGCAGCGGCTGGACCGCGAGGATGTCGCGCACGGCATCGAGCTGCACGCGCGCGGCGCGCAGCGAGTCGGCGTAGCCGGCCACCTCCAGCAGCGGATCGACATGGCGGCAGGCCAGCAGCAGGGCCACGATCACGGGGATGGCGGCTTCCATTCCCATGCCCATGCCCTGTGCTGCAACGCCGCCCAGGCGCTCGTCCAGCCACAGCGCGCCGGCCACCAGCAGGGCCGCAAACACGGCCTGCACGGCCCAGCCATTGAGCACGCCCGACAGCGCCGCCAGGCGAATGGACTGCGCGCCCGATGCGCGCTGCCGGCCCAGGGCCTGCTCCAGCCAGCGCGTGCCGCCGCCTTCGCCATTGAAGGCGCGCAGCACGGACTGCGCCTGCGCAAATTCCACCATGCGCTGGCTGGTGCCGGCCATGCTGCGCTGCAGGCGTTCGTCGGCACGGCGGCCCAGGTGCGCGGTGACCAGCAGCACGCCGGCCAGCAGCGGCAGCGCCAGCAGTGCAATCAGGCCCATGCGCCAGTCCATGGCACACAGCGCGGCCACCACGGCAACGGGCGCCACGGCGCCGCTGAACACGGGCGTGAACACATGGGCCGGCAGCTGGGCCACCTCCATCATTCCCTGCGAAACGACGTGGTTGAGCCGGGCCGTGTTCTCGGGGGTGAACCATCCCACGGGCAGGCGGGCCACATGGTCGCCCAGCCGGTGGCGCGCCACGCGCAGAACGGCGGCGCCCAGGCCCAGGCCGGCCTTTTCCACCTGGCGCTGCCAGGCCCAGCACAGCACCACGCCCGCCAGCAGCACGGCCAGCCAGGCTGCGGCGCCGCGCGTATCGCCTGCCAGCAGGCGCGACGCCACGGGCGCCAGGGCCGTGACGACCAGCCCGCTGAGCAGGCCATGCAGCACGGCCATGCAGGCATAGCGGCGGAAAAGCCGGGCGTCGTCGCCCAGCAGTTGCATCAGGGTCTTCAGCATGGGGGCAGCTCCGGGGCCAGGGCGGGGGTGGAAGGCAGGGATTGGGAGGGCTGTGATTCGTACCCGCCCAGCGCCCACAACCGTGCGTAGCGTCCGCCCAGCGCCAGCAGCTCGGCGTGGCGGCCGCGCTCGCGGATGGCTCCGCCTTCCACCACCAGGATCTGGTCCGCATGCATGACGGTGTCCAGCCGGTGGGCAATGACCAGCAGGGTGCGTCCGGCGGCCAGGCGCGACAGGGCTTCCTGAATGGCGGCCTCGCTCTCGGCATCGGCAGCGGCCGTGGGCTCGTCCAGCACCAGCACGGGCGCATCCAGCAGCACGGCGCGCGCAATGCTCACGCGCTGCTGCTCGCCGCCGGACAACTGGGCGTCTTCGCCGATCACGGAGTCATAGCCGCGCGGCAGCGCCAGGATGCGTTCATGGATGTGGGCGGCGCGCGCCGCCTCTTCCACCTCCTGCGCGCTGGCCGAGGGCCGGCCCAGTGCGATGTTCTCGCGCACGCTGGCATGCACCAGGCGCACGTCCTGCAGCACAAAGGCCAGGTGGCGGTACAGCTGCCGGGTCTCGACCTGCCGCAGGTCCACCCCGCCCAGCGTGATGCGCCCTTCGTTCGGGTCGAAGAAGCGCAGCAGCAGCCGGGCGAGCGTGGACTTGCCCGCGCCCGAGCCCCCCACCACGGCGGTCACCGTGCCGGGCCTGAGCGTGAAATCCATGCCCTTGAGCACGTCATGCCCCGCCTCGTAGGCATGGCCCACGCCTTCGAAGCGGACTTCGCAGCCTTGGGGCAGCCTGCATTGATCGGCGGCCGGTTGCTCCAGCACGGGCGTGCGCAGCAGCGCCTGCACGCGCTGGGCGGCGCCCGTGGCGTGGTTGAGCGCATGCAGGTTGAAGCTGAGCAGCTGCAGCGGCGCGCTGATGCCCGGCGCCACCAGGGCAAAGGGCAGCACGTCCACGGGTGCCATCCAGCCCAGGGCCGTGAACAGCGTGCCAAAGGCCAGCACCACCCCCAGCACGGCTACGGGCGCGATCAGCGCATTGGCATTAGCGCGCGCCGACACCAGCGGACGCGCAAAGCCGAGGAAGGCGTCGGTAAAGCCATCGACGGCCTCGCGGTAGCTGCCATGGGCTCGGCCGCTGGCGCCAAAGGCCTTGACCACGGGAATGCCGTGCACGAACTCCACCACCGCGTTGTTGATGCGCGCCAGTCCCGCGCCAAAGGCCGGCATGTGGGCACTGCTGGCCTGCATGGCGTGGCGCATCACCAGAAAGAAGATGCCGAACGGCAGGGCCGAGACCAGGGCCATGCGCCAGTCCATGGCCACCAGGTAGACCGCAGAAGCGGCCACCGTGCCCGCGCCGCGCCCCACCGTGGTGTAGAAGTGCGCGGTCAGCTCGTGCAGGGTGGCCACGTCGTCCTGCATGGCCTGCTTGACCTGGCCCGAGGCCCGCTCGGTGAACCAGCCCAGCGGCACACGCGCCAGCCGCTGCATGGCCGACAGGCGCAGCCCGTGGGTGAGACGGTTGTCGGCCAGATGTGCAACCAGCTCGCCCGCCGACACCAGGGCCATGCCCGCGAACAGGCAGACAAGGCACAGCGCGATGACGCGCCAGGCATCTGCCGCCACCATGCCGCCATCGGCCAGCGCCAGCCGCGCGATATGGGCGATGCCGGCCAGCGGCGCCAGCGCCAGCACGGCGCCCGCAAACGACAGCAGCGCGGCAAGAACAAGCTGCGCGCGGATGGGCTGCAGCGTCTGCGCAATGGGGCCGGGGCCGGCCTGGGCGTCATCGGCCTCGGGTGAGTGCATGGGTTCTCCTGGAAGGCATGGCGGAACAGAAAAGAACAGAAAACAAGGGCTCTTGCCTGTCTTCCGAACGAGAACGCCAAACCCTCAATCCCCAGGGGCAGAAAGTTGAATCAGCCGGTAACGGGTTCCGAGATACGGGGAAGGCGCCGCGATGAAAGAAGCCTCAGCCCGGCGCCTGCACCGTGACCCAGTAGCGCGTGCGCGAGACCACCTGCACGGGCAGGCCCAGGGCCAGGTTGTGCAGGGCGCGGTCGGTATCGCGCAACGAGAACACGCCCGTGACGCGCAGGCCGGCCACCTGCGGGTCGCAGCGCAGCAGGCCCGTGCGGTAGCGCGCCAACTCGGCCACCAGCTCGCCCAGCGGCATGTTGTCGGCCACCAGCACGCCGCGCGCCCAGGCGGCGGCACTTTCCTGCGCAGGCACCGGAGCCCGGGCCTGCTCGCCAGTGAAGACGGCGCCCTGCCCCGCATCCACGCGCACCACCTGGCCCGGCGCCCTGGCAGGACGCACCTCCACCGCGCCCTCGAACACGGCCACGCGGGACTGCTCATCTTCCTGGCGCAGCGTGAAGCGCGTGCCCAGGGCCTGCACCGTGCCGTGGCGCGAGCGCACGCGCAGCGGGCGGGGTGTGCTTTGCGGATCGGGCGCGGTGGTGACGAGGATTTCGCCGGCGCGCAGCAGGATCAGGCGCTCGGCCTCGTCAAAGCGCAGGTCGATGGCCGAGGCCGAGGCCAGCACCACCTGCGTGCCATCCGGCAGCGTGATCTCTCGGACTTCACCGCGCGCCGTGCCATGGCTGGCGGCGGCGATTTGCCATGCATCGGTGCCGCGCACCACATGGGCAATGCCTCCGGCCGTGGCCATGAGGCCCAGCAACTGCATGGCACGGCGGCGGCCCCGGGGCGCCGGCGACGCAGCGGAGGTGTCCCCCAGCGTATGCCGCGCGATGCCGCCGGGCACGCTGCGCAGCTTGTCGTCAAAGGCCTGCAGCCGGCTCCAGGCCAGCTCGTGCCGCGGATGCTCGGCACGCCAGCGGGCGCAGGCGGCGCGGTCTTCATCGCTGGCGTCGTCAGCCCACAGCCGGGCCATCCATTCGGCGGCGCGCTGGACGATGGCCGGCTCCAGCGGCTCGCTGGCGGACGCAGTTGCGCAGGCGTCAGTGGATGCGGCTGACGCGGCCGATGCCGGAGATGAAGACATGCCGGCCACTCAGCACACGGCGCCGTGCAGCGCCTGGTAGCAGGCCAGCAGGCCGGCAGCGATGTATTTCTCCACCGAGGACACGGACACGCCCAGCTCGGCCGCGATATCTCGGTAGGCCATGCCGTCGAGCTTGCACAGCAGCAGGGCCTTGCGCGCCTTGGGCGGCAGGCCGTTCAGCGCGGCATCGATCTCCACCAGCGCCTCCAGCGCCAGGGCACGTGTTTCTTCGGAGGGCGCCATCTGCTCGGGCAGCAGGGCCAGCGCTTCAAGATAGGCCGCCTCCACGCGGCGGCGCCGGTACAGGTCGATCACCAGGCCGTTGGCGATCTGGGTGAGATGGCGGCGGTGCTCGTCGGCCGGCGGAACACGGCCGGTGCGCAGCAGTTGCAGGTAGACGTCGTGCGCCAGATCGGCCGCATCAAAGGCATTGCCCAGCTTGCGGCGCAGCAGGCCGCGCAGCCAGCCATGGTGATCGGTGTAGAGAATTTCGACTTGTTGCTGAAGCGCAAACTTGGCGGCGGCCACAGTACCCCTCCCTGTGCCCCAGGGCGCAGGCACGCCGGGGACGTATGACAAATGAGAACCATTTGCATTTTATATGGAAGCCAGCCCCCGCCGCCGCGACGCACTAGCGCTGCGGCAGGCCGGGCAGTATGGCGTTCAGGTCTACCGCGTTGGCCATGGCGCGGTTGCCTTCGTCGCCAGGATGCAGGTGGTCGCCCGAGTCGAAGCGCGCCGCCATGCGTGCCGGGTGGGCGCTGTCGCGCAGCACGGCGTCGAAGTCGATGACGGCATCGAAGGCGCCGCCCAACCGTATCCATGCATTCACCTGCCGCCGCAGGTCGTCCTTGCCGTCCTGGTAGTAGTCGTCCAGCGGCGTGCCTGGCAAGGCGCCCTCGAAAGGCGGCAAGGTGGCGCCGATCACGCGCAGGCCGTGGCTGCGCGCCCTGGCAACCAGCTGGCGATAGCCCTCCGCCATGTCCTGCAGCGTGGGGCGCTGCGCCCGCGGCGCAAAGGCCGTGCCGGGCCAGGAAATATCGTTGATGCCCAGCAGCACGATGAGGCTGCGCACACCGGGCTGGGCCAGCACATCACGCTCCAGCCGCGCCAGGGCATGCTCGCCCATGCTATCGGACAGCAGGCGCGCCCCCGAGATGCCGGCATTGACCACCGCCGCGCCGTGCGGCGCAAGGCGCGCGGCCAGGAAATCCGGCCAACGGCTGTCCCTGTCCAGGCTGGCCGTGGCACCGTCGGTGATGGAGTCGCCCATCACCGCTACCACGGGCGCCGCAGCTTCTGCCTCGACCTCTATGCCCGCCAACAGCGGGCGGGCCGTGCTGCTGATTGCGCCAGGGTCCGAAGTCCGCAGCGCCGCAGCCGCGGACTGGTCGCCCGCCACGATCCAGCCGGTCTGACGCCCATCCCAGTGAAAACTCTGCACAGGCGTGGCACCGGGCAGGTACAGGCTCACGGCCACCTGCGACAGCGAGGCCAGCGGCAAGGCCACAGGGTCGCTGACCAGGGATGCGCCTGCGGCAATGGTGGCTTGCGCGCTGCCGCCAAAGGTCACGGCCTGCAGGCTGCCGGACTCGACGGCGCCTGCCGGCAACGGCTTTGCCACGGTCGCCCTGCCCACGGTCACAGGCTGGCCGCCGTAGGCGTTGGACAGCACGATGCGCAGGCGCGGCCCGCCCAGGCTGATGCGTGCCACCTGGCGCACGGTCTGGTCCTGCAGCACAGCGGGCAGATTGGTGGGAAAGAGGAAATCCGCCCCCCAGACCGGCTGCGGGCTGGCCTGCCACGTGGCAGCCCAGTGGGAGGCTTCAGCCGAACCCGCCGGCGCCGTTGAATCCGCCATGGCTGGCGTGGAAATCACAAGCGCCAGAAGGGCCGCGCCCGAGGCCGTGGAAAGCGATGGAAAAAGTTGCCGCATGCAAGGAATCCGATGTCTGTGGATGGCAGGATCATGGATTCAAGGGCGGCGCGGGACTAGACGGTCTGCTGGAACACCATCTGTGAATGGAAGGCATCAACCAGCTGACGAAAAAAGCCCCTGCCTCGAAAGGCAGGGGCTGTCAGGGGCCCGTGGACGCCATGCGTAGCATCGACGGGCCGGCTAGCAACGGGTTGGCGTCAGCCGGCAGTGGCCTGCGGCGAGGGCTTGGGCTGCAGGCGCTTGAGCACGCGCGGCACGATGAGCACGCAGGCCACGATGATGATCAGCGTCAGCGACATGGGGCGCTGCAGGAAGATCCACCAGCTGCCTTCGCCGATGGACACGGCGTTGCGCATCTGCGCCTCGGCCAGGGGGCCCAGGATCATGCCCACCACCACGGGCGCGGTGGGGAAGTCGAAGCGGCGCATGATCACGCCCAGTACGCCGATGCCGTACAGCAGGAACAGGTCGAACGCGCTCTGGCGCATGCCGTAGGCACCCACGGTGGCGAAGATCAGGATGCCGGCGTACAGCTGGGGACGCGGGATCTTGAGCAGCTTGACCCACAGGCCCACCATGGGCAGGTTGAGCACCAGCAGCATCAGGTTGCCGATGTACAGCGAGGCGATCAGCGCCCAGACCAGGGCCGCGGACGAGCTGAACAGCTGCGGGCCGGGGTTGATGCCGTAGTTCTGGAAGGCGCCCAGCAGCACGGCCGTGGTGTTGCTGGTGGGAATGCCCAGGGTCAGCAGCGGGATCAGCGCGGCGGTCACGGTGGCGTTGTTGGCCGCCTCTGGGCCGGCCACGCCTTCGATGGCGCCCTTGGTGCCGAACTCCGCACGGTCCTCGCCCTTGGCCAGTTTCTTCTCGGTGGCATAGCTCAGGAAGGTCGGGATCTCGGTGCCGCCGGCGGGAATGCAGCCGAAGGGCGTGCCGATGACGGTGCCGCGCAGCCACGCGGGCCACGAACGCTTCCAGTCACGGCCGGTCATGTGCACGCGGCCCATCTTGTTTTGCGTATCGACGACCTTGCCTTCGTACATGGCGGCGTACAGCACTTCGGCCACGGCGAACAGGCCCACGGCCACGAGCACGATGTCCACGCCGTCCAGCAGTTCCATCTTGCCCATGGTGTAGCGCGCAGCGCCCGAGATCTGGTCCATGCCGATGCAGCCCAGCGCCAGCCCCAGGAACAGGGCCGTCATGCCGCGCAATGCGCTCTGGCCCAGCACGGCGCTCACGGTGGTGAACGCCAGCACCATCAGCATGAAGTACTCGGGCGGGCCCAGCTTGACGGCGAAGTCGGCCACCGAAGGCGCGAACAGCGTGACGACCACGGTGGCCACGGTGCCGGCCACGAAGGAGCCGATGGCGGAGGTGGCCAGCGCGGCGCCCGCGCGGCCGCTCTTGGCCATCTTGTTGCCCTCCATGGCCGTGACCATGCTCGCGGTCTCGCCGGGAGTGTTCAGCAGGATGGAGGTGGTGGAGCCGCCGTACATGGCGCCGTAGTAGATGCCCGCGAAGAAGATCATCGAGGCGGTGACATCGACCTTGGCGGTGATGGGCAGCAGCATGGCCACGGCCACGGCCGGTCCGATGCCGGGCAGCACGCCCACGGCCGTGCCCAGGGCGCAGCCGACCAGGGCCCACAGCAGGTTGGCCGGTGTGATGGCGGTGGCAAAGCCCGCCAGCAGTGCGTCAAAGATTTCCATTACAGCCACCCCGTCTCAGTCAGGCCTGGCAGGTTGATCGCCAGGAATTGCGTGAAGGCCCAGAACACGGGCGCCGAGATCAGCAGCCCGGTGACCACGTCCTTGGCCCAGGTGATGGGCTTGCCCGCCTGGGCCTGGCCGCCGGCACGGCGCAGGCCCTGCACGGCCAGCACGTAGCAGACGGTGCAGCTGACGATGAAGCCCACGGTGCCGATCAGCACGGCATTGACCAGCAGGCCCGTCGACACCCAGACGAAGGCGCCGATGTCGGCTCGTGGGTGGCCGCCCCCGCAAGAGGCTTCGCGAAAGCCGCCCGTGCGTGCCTCCCAGACCAGCCAGGCGCCGCAGACTGCGAGCACCAAGGCACACAGCCAGGGCAGGAAATTGGGGCCGACGCCGCCGTAGCCGGCATCGCCAGGGATTTGCAGCGCGCCGAAGGCCAGGCCTGCAGCGACAAGCAGCACGCCGGAGCCGACGATGGTCTGCGCGCGTACCGAGGGAAAGCCGCTGGGCTCATCAGCCTGGGCGGCATCCGTGGCAAGTGGATTGGGTTGTGAGGACTCGGACATGGTCAGTTCCTGGCCGCAGCGGGACCGGCGACCGGGCCGGCCACCGCTGCAGACGTGGGGAAAAAATTAAGCCGCCGGGGCCTGCGAGCCGCTGGCGCGGCGCGCGGGCATCTTCCGCTTCTTGAAGCAGGCGCTGCGACTGGCGCCTGCCGTGGCCCGCAGGAGTGCGGGCCTGTTGCTGCACCGACCCCGCAAGAGGCCGGTGCAGCAGCTCGATCACACCATGCCGGACTTGACCATGGTGGCGCGCAGGCTCGCGAACTCCTGGTCCACGAACTCGCCGAAGGCATCGCCGGCCAGCCATGCAGGCGTCCAGTCGTTCTTCTGCAGCGCCTCGGCCCAGGCCTTGCTCTTGGTGGCCTTCTCGATCATGGCGACCAGCGCATCGCGCTGTGCCTTGGTGATGCCGGGCGCGCCGTACACGCCGCGCCAGTTGCCGATCTCCACGTTGATGCCCTGCTCTTTGAGCGTGGGCACGTCCACGCCCTTCAGGCGCTGGCCCGAGGTCACGCCGATGGGCTTCATCTTGCCGGTGCCGATGTACTCGGCGAACTCGCTGTAGCCGCTGCCGCCCACGGTGACGTTGCCGCCCAGGATGGCGGAGATGGCCTCGCCGCCTCCACGGAATGCCACGTAGTTGATCTTGGAGGGATCGACGCCGACTTCACGCGCGATCATGGCCGCCGCAATGTGCTCGGTGGAGCCGCGCGAGCCGCCGCCCCACTTGACGGAGCCCGGGTCCTTCTTGAGCTGGGCGATCACCTCGGCCATGTTCTTGAAGGGCGAGTTGGCGGGCAGCACGAACACGTTGTATTCGCTGGTCAGGCGCGCCAGCGGCGTGGCCTGCGTCAGGTTCACGGGCGGCTTGCCCGTGATGATGCCGCCCAGCATGACGGCGCCCATGACCATCATGGCGTTGGGATCGCCCTTGCTGCCGTTGACGAACTGCGCAAGACCGATGGCGCCGGCGGCGCCGCCCTTGTTGTCATAGGTGACGGAAGCAGCCTGACCAGCGTCCTGCAAAGCCTTGCCCAGGGCACGGCCCGTGGTGTCCCAGCCGCCGCCGGGGTTGGCCGGCAGCATCATCTTGACGGCTGCCGCAGCCTGCGCAGACAGCGGCAGGCTGCCTGCGGCGGCCAGTGCGGCCAGCGACTTCAGAAAAGTATCACGACGCATGGTTTGACTCCTTGTGTTGTAAGGCTGTCGATGATCGGTTCGCTACCTGTCAAATGGCTGTCCAAACCCCTAGGGGAATCCCTAGATCGCTCTCGCCACGATGGCCTGCATCGCGCCCGGTGCTAACGTCCGGCCCATGCAATTGCTGCTCGTAGAAGATGACAACGCCATGCGCACCACGCTGCAGCGCACGCTGATCCGGCGCGGCATCCAGGTGGAGACGGCGGCCGACGGCCCCTCGGCCCTGGCGCAGTGGCTGGTGCGCGAGCCCGACGCCGTGGTGCTGGACCTGAGCCTGCCCGGCCTGGACGGCCTGCAGGTGCTGGAGCGTGCGCGCGGCCAGGGCCTGCGCACGCCCGTGCTCATCCTGACCGCGCGCGGCACCGTGGGCGACCGCGTGCTGGGCCTGAACGCCGGTGCCGACGACTACCTGGCCAAGCCCTTCGACCTCGACGAGCTGGAGGCCCGGCTGCGCGCCCTGCTGCGCCGCAGCAGCGACAGCTTCACGCCCAAGCCGCCGCCCGAGACCATCGCCATGGGTGCGCTGCGCTACGACAAGGCCAGCGGCGCCATCCACCGCGATGGCGAGATCATGGAGCTGACGCCGCGCGAGCTGGCCCTGATGCACGCCCTGCTGGCACGCCCCGGCCATGCCGTGGCCAAGGAGCGCCTGTTCGCGCTGGTGTTTCCCGGCGAGTCGGACGTGCAGTACGAAGCCGTGGAAGTCGTCGCCTACCGGTTGCGCAAGAAGCTGTCGGGCACGGGCGTGCAGCTGGTCACGCTGCGCGGCCTGGGCTATCTGCTCAAGGCCGAGTCGGCCTGAGGCACTCCACCACTCACCGCAGCCCATGCGCGACCCCGGTCTTCCCCTTCCCGCCCCCGCGCGCACGCGCCAGCCCTGGTCGCTGCGCCGCCAGCTGCTGACGGGCATTCTCGTGCCCGTCATTCTGTTCATTGGCTTCAATACCTGGAGCCTGTACCACCAGACGCTGGCTGCGCTGAACACCGCCTATGACCGCACGCTGCTGGCCTCGGCCAAGAGCATCAGCGAGCAGCTGGATGTGACGGGCTATGACGAGTCCGCCCAGCTGCATGCCATCGTTCCCTACTCGGCGCTGGAGATCTTCGAGGCCGACAACCAGAGCCGCATGTTCTACCGCGTCTCCACGCTGGAGGGGGAAATGGTGTCGGGCTTTGGCGAGCTGCCCATGTGGCACGGCGTCATTCCCCAGCGCCCGCCCTACGCGGCCCTGGTCGACTTCTACGACGCACAGTTCCGGGGCCGGCCCGTGCGCATGGCCGTGCTGCTGCAGCCCGTGGCCAGCGCCAAGGGGCGCGGCATGGCCGTGATCCAGGTGGCCGAGACGCTGGAGCTGCGTGAAGCGCTGGCCCTGCAGATCCTGCGCACCACGCTGGCGCGGCAGGCCCTGCTGGTGGCCGCCGTGGCGCTGATCGTGATCTTCGTCGTCCAGCGCGCCACACAGCCCGTGCGCCGGCTCAGCAGCGACCTGCGATCGCGCCCGCGCGGCGACCTGAGCCCGCTGTCGGCACCCTCAGCACCGCGCGAGTTGCAGCCGCTGCTGGAGGCCATCAACCAGCTCATGCTGCGGCTGCGCCAGCTGCTGTCGGACCAGAAGCGCTTTGTGCGCGACGCGTCGCACCAGCTGCGCACGCCGCTGGCCGTGCTCAAGGCACAGCTGCAGTCGGCCCAGCGCGGCGATGTGCCGGCCGAGCAGGCCTTTGAGGAAATCGGCGCCACCGTGGACCGCGCCACGCGCCTGGCCAACCAGATGCTGGCGCTGGCCAAGGTCGAGCAGCTGCGCCAGGAAGACAGCGCCGAGCCCGCATCGCCCGCGCCCAGCCTGCTGGACGAAGTGGTGCGCGACGTGGCCATCGAACTGTCGCCGCTGATTGCGGAGCAGGACATCGACTTTTCCATAGACACGGAGCCCTGCCCCGTTCCTGCCCACGAATGGATGCTGCGCGAGCTCACGCGCAACCTGCTGCACAACGCCATACGCCACATGCCTGCGGCCGGCAGCCTGCACATCAGCGTGCACCAGGCAGGCAGCCAGGCCGTGCTCAGCCTGCGCGACAGCGGGCCGGGCATAGACAGCGAGCTGGCGCAGAGGCTGTTCCAGCCATTTTCGGCCGGCAATGCGCGCAGCGGCTCGGGCCTGGGGCTGGCCATCTGCCACGAGATCGTGCAGACGCTGGGCGGCGCCATCGAGCTGCGCAACATCTACCGGCAAGGCCTGGTCTGCGGACTGCATGCGCACGTGGCGATTCCGCTGCAGCCGACCACTGGCAGGCACCCCGCGCCGCGCGCACAATAACGCCATGACCGATATCGAATCCATGCGTCTGGACAAATGGCTGTGGTGCGCGCGCTTCTACAAGACGCGCAGCCTGGCGACGGAGGAAATCGGCAAGGGCCGCGTCACCGTCAACGGAGCCCTGGTCAAGCCCGCGCGCGAGGTGCGCTGCGGCGACACCGTGGCCCTGCGCCAGGGCCAGGTCCCGCGCACCGTGGTCATCCGCGGCCTCTCAGGCATGCGGGGCCCCGCCCCCGTGGCCCAGGCCCTGTACGAGGAAACCGCCGAAAGCCTGGCCGAGCGCGAACGGCTGGCAGAGCAGCGCCGGCTGGCGCCGGAGCCCGCCAGCAGCATCGCCAGCCAGCACGAAGGCCGCCCCACCAAGCGCGACCGCCGCCAGATCGACCAGGTGCGCGAGCGCGGCAGCTGGGACAGCCGCTGGAGCGCCTCCATCGACGATCTGGACCGGCGCTGAATCGCACGGCCCTGCCCGCCTCTTCCAGCAAAAAAGGCCATGCGCAACAACTGCGCATGGCCTTTTTTGCATGGATTTGCGGGAAGCAGGCCCTGCGGCGTTCAGACCACCTGGTCCCTGGCCGGGGCGTCGTCATCCTGCGCGCGCGGCAGGATGAGGTTCATCACCATGGCGGCCATGGCGCCCACGGTCACGGCCGAGCCCAGCAGGTACTGCAGCATGTCCGGCAGGGTCTGCACCCAGTCCTTGGGGGCCAGGGTGGCAAAGAAGGAGCAGATGATGGGCACGCCCACCACCAGCATGGCACGCTCGTCCAGGCGCACATGGCGCAGGATGCGGATGCCCGCCATGGCAATGGTCACGCAGACCACGGCGAACATGCCGCCGATCACGGGCGAGGGAATGGCCGCGATCAGTGCGGAGAACTTGCCCAGGAAGCCCAGGCAGGCCAGCACCAGGCCGGCTGCAATGAAAACCATGCGGCTGGCCACGCCGGTGATGGAGATCACGCCGGCGTTGGTGGAGTAGCCGGTGACCGGCGTGGCACCTATCAGCGCGGCCACGCTGCAGCTCAGGCCTTCGCCCACGGCGCCACGGTCCAGCTGGCGGCTGGTGATGGGCTGGTTGATCACGGCCGAGACCGCGAACCACGTGCCCGTGGTCTCCGCCATGACCACGAGGTAGATCACGACGAAGGTGAGCACGGCGGGCAGCGAGAACTGCAGCGGATAGTCGATGCCCGCCAGCTTGGGCAGCGTGAGCCAGGGCGCATCGGCAATGGGCTGCCAGGCAAACAGCCCCATGCCCCAGGCGACGGCCGTGCCGCCAGCCAGCGCGATGATCACCGACGACAGGCGCATCCAGCGGCCCAGCCGGTTGTCGAAGCGCAGGCCCAGCATCATGGCCGCAATCAGCAGCGCCGCCGATACCGATGCCAGCGCGATGGACTGGTTGACCGTCATGCCGCCGTGGACCGCGAACACGTTGGCGCTCAGCGCAATCGGCAGCAGCGACAGCCCCACCACGAGGATGATGGTGCCGCCGACGATGGGCGGCACCAGCCAGCGGATCACGCGGTGGAACCAGCCCAGCGCCCCCAGCGCAATGACGATCAGCGCTCCCGGAATCAGCGCGCCATAGACCGCTCCCATGCCGCCGAAGCCGCCGCCCGCGCCAAAGGCCACGGCCAGGATGGCACCCAGGGGAATGTAGGAAGGCCCTTGTGCCACGGGCATGCGCATGCACCAGGCCGTCTGGATCAGCGTGCCCAGTCCCGCTGCGAGGAAGGTGGACTGGATCATGGACGCCGCGTCGGCCTGCGACAGCGCCAGGGCCGAGGCAATGATGAAGGGCACGACATACACGTCCATGGCCATCACATGCTGCAGGCCCAGCAACAGGGCCTGGGAGAGCGTGACGCGGTCGTCAGGGCGGGCGATCAGGCGCCCTTCGTAGGAGGAGGTCGGTTCGGTCATGGAGCGGAAAACGCGGGAAACAGCCAGTGCGCAAACGCAGCCGGTCTTCAGGCGGGGCTGGCCGCCTGGCGCCGGTGCACGCACGCGCCCTGCACCCAGGTGCAGGCCACATTGGCACGCGTGGCATGGTGGATGATCTTCTGCAGGATGTCGGCCGGGCCGTCCTGCTCGGGCCAGATCTGCACATTGGAGTCCGGCGCCAGGCAGTCGACGGCCAGGGCATCCATGGCATGGCCGGGCTCGATGCGGCCAATGGGAAGGTCCAGCGCATCGCCACCCGCCGCCGTGGCCAGCCACAGTGCAAAGACGTGGTCGATGCGGGCCTGCACGCCCTGCCCCGCCCTGCCGCGCCGGGCGGCCGTCTGCGCCGGATCCACGCCTTCGTGCAAGGCCAGCGAGGCTGTCATGGCATGGCGGCAGGCGTCGAACATGCTGGGGCTGTAGCCCCCCGAAATGTCCGTGGCCAGTCCCATGCCCAGGCCCTGCTCGCGGCCGCTGCGCGCGGGGAAAACGCTGTTGGCGAAATAGAAGTTGGATAGCGGGCAATGCGCCACCGAGGCGCCCGTGCGCGCCATCAGCGCCACGTCATCGGCCGTGAGGAAGTTGGCATGGGCCACGACCGTGCGGCGCGTAAGCAGGCCGAAATCATGCAGCGCATGCGCATCGGTGCGGCCCTGGCGTTCCAGCACATGGGCGTGGGCCCAGTCGCTCTCGGAGCAATGGGTTTGCACATGGGCGCCGGTGCGTCCAGCCAGGTCGCCCAGGCCGCGCAGCAGCTCGTCGGTGCACGAAGGAATGAAGCGCGGCGTGATCACCGGCAGCACGCGCTGCTGCGCGTTGTCCGGATGCTGGCGCAGCCAGTCGATGAAGCGCGCCGTCTCGGCAATGCCTTCGGCGGCGCTGTCGTCCTTGTAGTACGGGGGGCATTGCGACGGCTCGTCCATGGCCACCTTGCCGACCAGGGCGCGCTGGCCCAGGGCCAGGCAGCGTTCGGCCAGCACCTGGTTGCCCACGGCGTGGATGGTGCCGAAGTACATGGCCGTCGTCGTGCCATTGGCCAGCAGCGTACGCACCACGCTGTCGTAGACCGATGTGGCAAAGCCGGCATCGCCGTAGCGCGCTTCCAGGGGAAAGGTGTACTCCTGCAGCCAGGTTTCCAGCGGCACATCCAGGGCCTTGCCGCTTTGCGGCCATTGCGGGGCATGCACATGCAGGTCCACCATGCCGGGCAAAAGGTACTGGCCCTCGGGCAGGCGCTGCAGCGTGCCTGCGGCCGCATGCGCGGCCTCCAGAGCGGCGCGGCGGGGATCACCGCGCTCCAGCACGGCATCGATCATGCCGCGGCCATCCACGACGATCAGCACGTCCAGCCGGATGCGCAGCGCGTGCGGCGTGGGGGCATCGAAGGCCGTGCACAGCAGGGCCCAGCCTGGGCGCGGCTCAGAGGAATTCATCATGGGAAACGACAAGAGAGCTTCACTTGGCCTTGAGCTTGGCCAGGTCCTCGGCCGACAGCCAGCGCCACTGGCCCGGCTGCAGGTCCTCGGTGAGCTCCAGCTCGCCAATCTTCCAGCGGTGCAGGCCTTCAACGCGGTTGCCAACGGCGGCGATCATGCGCTTGACCTGGTGGTACTTGCCCTCGGTCAGCGTGAGGTCCAGCACATGCTCGCTCACCTGCTCGCAGGCAGCCGCCTTGACGGGCTTGGGGTCGTCATCAAGCACCACGCCCTCCAGCAGGCGCTGCACCTGCCGCGCATCCACGGCATGCTTGGTGGTCACACGGTAGACCTTGGGCACGTGCTTCTTGGGCGAACTCATGCGGTGGATGAACTGGCCATCATCGCTGAGCAGCAGCAGGCCCGTCGTGTCCTGGTCCAGCCGGCCCACGGCCTGCACGCCCTGCACGGCACCCTTGTTCGGGCGCTGGCGCAGCGGCATGGGCAAAAGCGAGTAAATGCTCGGATAGGTTGAAGGCTTTTGCGAGCACTCCGTGCCCGCCGGCTTGTGCAGCAGCACATAGCCCAGCGCGTGATAGGCCCACTCCACGCCCTGTACGCGATAGCGCAGGCCTTCAGGATCGATGTCCTGCGTGGAGTCGAGGCAACGCACCCAGTCGTTGGCCTCGGTGTCCCACAGTTCCACCCAGCCCTGCTGGACCAGGCCCGAGCACACGCGGCGGATACCGAAGCCTTGGGAATACAGAATGTCTTGCAGTTGCATGTTGGTCTTTCAAGCCGGCGCACCCACCATGGCGCACGCACATCGCGCAGGGCCAGAACAGGTATTCTGCGCAAACAAGCAAAAAACCCCGTAGCTTTGGGCTACGGGGTTTCTTGGGCTGTAAGAGCCTGACGATGACCTACTTTCACACGGGAACCCGCACTATCATCGGCGCAAAGTCGTTTCACTGTCCTGTTCGGGATGGGAAGGAGTGGTACCAACTTGCTATGGTCATCAGGCATAACTTGTTGTCATGCTGCTCTTGTGAGCAACACAACGAATTCATAGAGTCTGTAATCAGCTTTGTATTTTGACTGCGCCTTACTTGGCATAACCACCTTGATGATCACGTCATCAAAGTTATAGGGTCAAGCCTCACGAGCAATTAGTACTGGTTAGCTTAACGCATTACTGCGCTTCCACACCCAGCCTATCAACGTCCTGGTCTTGAACGACTCTTCAGGGGGCTCAAGGCCCCGGCAGATCTCATCTTGAAACGAGTTTCCCGCTTAGATGCTTTCAGCGGTTATCTCTTCCACACTTAGCTACTCGGCAATGCCACTGGCGTGACAACCGATACACCAGAGGTGTGTCCACTCCGGTCCTCTCGTACTAGGAGCAGGCTTCCTCAAATCTGCAGCGCCCACGGAAGATAGGGACCAAACTGTCTCACGACGTTTTAAACCCAGCTCACGTACCTCTTTAAATGGCGAACAGCCATACCCTTGGGACCGACTACAGCCCCAGGATGAGATGAGCCGACATCGAGGTGCCAAACACCGCCGTCGATATGAACTCTTGGGCGGTATCAGCCTGTTATCCCCAGAGTACCTTTTATCCGTTGAGCGATGGCCCTTCCATACAGAACCACCGGATCACTATGTCCTGCTTTCGCATCTGCTCGACTTGTCAGTCTCGCAGTTAAGCACGCTTATGCCATTGCACTATCGTCACGATGTCCGACCGTAACTAGCGTACCTTCGAACTCCTCCGTTACGCTTTGGGAGGAGACCGCCCCAGTCAAACTGCCTACCATGCACTGTCCCCGATCCCGATAAGGGACCTGGGTTAGAACCTCAAACGCACCAGGGTGGTATTTCAACGTCGGCTCCATGAGAACTAGCGTCCTCACTTCAAAGCCTCCCACCTATCCTACACAGATCCGTTCAAAATCCAATACAAAGCTACAGTAAAGGTTCATGGGGTCTTTCCGTCTTTCCGCGGGGAGATTGCATCATCACAAACATTTCAACTTCGCTGAGTCTCTGGAGGAGACAGTGTGGCCATCGTTACGCCATTCGTGCAGGTCGGAACTTACCCGACAAGGAATTTCGCTACCTTAGGACCGTTATAGTTACGGCCGCCGTTTACTGGGA
>NZ_CP184763.1:667500-2587500 GCF_055797465.1 Delftia sp. PX-1 | reverse complement strand
ACATCGACTTCGATATTGGCGTCGGCCACCGGGCCCAGGATGCCGTAGGCGATGCCGGGGGTGTCGGGCACGCCGAGAACGGAGATCTTGGCTTCGCCGCGGTTGAATGCGATGCCGGATACGACGGCCTTTTCCATTTTTTCGTCTTCCTCAAAAGTAATCAGCGTGCCGGAGGTGGACTCTTCCTCCAGGTCGATGTCCCAGGGCGTGAAGCTGGAGAGCACACGCATGGGCACCTTGTACTTGCCGGCAAATTCCACGGAGCGGATTTGCAGCACCTTGGAGCCGAGGCTGGCCATCTCCAGCATTTCCTCGAAGCTCACGGTGTTCAGGCGCTTGGCGGCCTGCACCACGCGCGGGTCGGTGGTGTAGACGCCGTCCACGTCGGTGTAGATCAGGCATTCGGCCGCCTTCAGCGCCGCAGCCACGGCCACAGCCGAGGTGTCGGAGCCGCCACGGCCGAGCGTGGTGACGTGACCGTTGGGATCAATACCCTGGAAGCCGGTGATGATGACCACGCGGCCAGCGTCGAGTTCGGCGCGAACGCGCTTGTCATCGATGGACTCGATGCGCGCCTTGGTGAAGCTGCTGTCCGTGCGCACGGGAACCTGCCAGCCCGAGAAGCTGATGGCTTCCAGGCCTTCGGCCTGCAGCGCAATGGCCAGCAGTGCCGACGACGCCTGCTCGCCCGTGGAGGCGAGCATGTCGAGTTCACGGTAGTACGCCGTTTTGGCCGAGCTGGGAGCCAGCTCGCTGGCCAGGCCCAGCAGACGGTTGGTTTCGCCACTCATGGCGCTGGGGACGACCACCATCTGGTGACCGGCCCTAGCCCACTTGGCCACGCGCTTGGCAACGTTGCGGATGCGCTCTGTCGAGCCCATCGAGGTGCCGCCGTATTTATGAACGATCAGTGCCATTGGATATCAGGGTGACGAAACTGCTAGGCACGGCGCTGTACGACAGGGGGTGCTTGTGCAAGCCAGGTGCTCAAGAGGACTGCGCATGTAGCGAAATGTCCGTCCAGACCCGTCTTGCGCAAGCCATTTGGTTTTGGCGCGCCGCCGGTTTTCGTGCAAAGTTGGACCAAAACCTGTCAATTGTACCAATCGAGCACTGACCCCAGGCGCCGCACAAAACCCCTGCCCATCTTGAGATGGATGCGGTGGCCTCGCGTACGGCAAACGCCGACCTGCGCGAGCAGTTGATCGAGCTGCGCGGCGCTCGGGGTGGTGGCATGCACGCTGCGCAGCCAGTGGCGCAGCACATTGGCCTGGCGCGCCGGGCTCAGCGCCTGCAATGCGGCGATGCGGGGCGGGTTGCCCACCGCACCCAGGTCGGCCTGGGCCATCTCCTGCAGGAGCTCGGCCGCTTCGGCGCAATGCCGGCTGCTGCGCGCAAAGGTGGCGCGAAACTGGGGGAAGGCCTGGTGCAACGCCGGCAGCAACTGGGCGCGGATGCGATTGCGGGTGTAGCGGGCATCGGCATTGGAAGGGTCTTCCACCCACTCCTGGCCGCGCGCAGCAAGCCAGTCCCGCAATACCTGGCCAGGCAGATCAAGCAGCGGTCGATACCACGCAAGTCCCGCCCTGCTCCACTGCGCCGGCATGGCGGCCAGCCCCGCAACGCCGGCGCCGCGCGACAGTGCCAGCAGCAGCGTCTCGACCTGATCGTCGGCATGCTGCGCCAGGGCCAGGCTGCGAACGGCAGGCATGGGCACACCACCCTGCGCAGGCCAGGGCTCGGTGGCGGCCTTGATCAACGTGGCGTAGCGCAACTGACGCGCCGCATCCTCAGGGCTTTGGCCCGGCGCGTGGCGCGCATCCACGCGGCAGATCTTCAAGGGGACGGCATGCTGCGCACAGGTTTTTTCACACTGGAGCACAAAGGCATCGGCGGCCGACTGCAAACCGTGGTGCACATGGATGGCGACGACCTGGCCCGGCCAGCGCTCGGCGCAGGCCAGCAGCAACGCAGTGGAGTCCGCTCCGCCGCTGAAGGCAACGGCCAGCGGCAGCGGTGGCGCAAAGCGCTGGATGGCAGCACCCAAGGCGGCGCCTGACGCGACGTCTGACGCGGCGTCTGATGAGGTGTCCGGCAGGTTCTGCGGCAGGTCGGTGATCGGCATTTCCACAGGCTTGGATCAGGTATGGCAGGACTCAGGCCGAGTCCCGGCGCAAAAAGAAAACGGCTCCCAGGGGGAGCCGTTCAGTGTGCCAGAGCGTGGCGCCGGCCTTCAGCGATTGTCTGCCTTGGTATCGGCGAAACGGCCGTAGCTTTGCAGGCGCTCGTAGCGGCGGTCCTGCAGTTCCTTGGGCTTGAGGTCGGCCAGCTGGCGGTAGGCATCGCCCAGCGCACGCTTGAGGAAGGCGGCCATTTGCTTGGGGTCGCGGTGGGCGCCGCCCACGGGCTCGTTGACGATCTTGTCCACCAGGCCCAGGGCCTTGAGGCGGTGGGCCGTGATGCCCATGGCATCGGCCGCGTCCTGGGCCTTTTCGCCGGTCTTCCAGAGGATGGAGGCGCAGCCTTCCGGGCTGATCACGGAGTAGACGGCGTATTGCAGCATCAGCACCTGGTCGGCAACGGCAATGGCCAGTGCGCCGCCCGAGCCGCCTTCACCGATGACGGTGGTGATGATGGGGGTCTGCAGCTGTGCCATTTCGTAGATGTTGCGGCCGATGGCTTCGGACTGGCCGCGCTCCTCGGCCTCGATGCCGGGGAAAGCGCCGGGCGTGTCCACGAAGGTGAAGACCGGCAGGCCGAACTTCTCGGCCGTCTTCATGAGACGCAGGGCCTTGCGGTAGCCCTCGGGGCGCGTCATGCCGAAGTTGCGCAGCGTGCGCTCCTTGGTGTCGCGGCCCTTCTGGTGGCCGATGACCATGCAGGACATGCCATTGAAGCGCGCCAGCCCGCCCACGATGGACTGGTCGTCGGCAAAGTGCCGGTCGCCGTGCATCTCGATGAAGTCGGTGAAGCAGTCGCGCACATAGTCCAGCGTGTAGGGACGCTCGGTATGGCGCGCGATCTTGGTGATCTGCCAGGGCGAGAGGTCGCTGTAGATGTCCTTCGTCAGCTGCAGGCTCTTTTTGCTGAGCTGCTCAATCTCTTCCGAGATATCGACTGCGCTTTCGGTCTGCACGTAGCGCAGTTCCTCGATTTTGGATTCGAGCTCGGCGATGGGCTGCTCAAAATCCAGAAAGTTCTTTTTCGCCAACTTGTTTCTCCTTGTCCCAGCCAGGCACGGTGCATGCGTTCCGGCCGGAAAACGGGGGTTGATCGGGTGTGATCGGTTTGTCTTCAGGCGGCAGGCTGCGTCTCGAGCGAGCGCCAAATATACCAAGTCGCCACGGTGCACCACGGCTTCCAGGCCTCGGCAACCTCGCGCGCCTCGCTGCGGCTGACGGGGTCGCCCGAAAAATAGTTCTGGCTGATGCCCGAGATCAGGCCTGCATCGTCCAGCGGCAGCACATTGGGCCGCTGCAGGTAGAAGATGAGGAACATCTCGGCCGTCCACCGGCCCACGCCGCGGATGGACATGAGCTCAGCCACGATGGCTTCGTCGCTCATGCCCTGCCAGTCGTCCTGGTGCAGGCGGTGCTCGGTGAAATGCATGGCCAGGTCCACCAGGTAGTCCACCTTGCGGGCGGACAGGCCCACGGCGCGCATGTCGTCCACCTTGAGCTTGAGCACCAGGTCAGGCGCCATCCGCGCAGGCAGGCGTGCGAACTTGTTCCACAGCGTCTGCGCGGCCTTCATCGAGATCTGCTGGCCCACGATGGAGCGCGCCAGCGTGGCAAAGGCATCGCCACCGGGCTGCAGGGCCAGGTGGGCAAAGCGCGGGATCAGGCGCTTCATCACGCGGTCGCGGCGCACGAGCTGGCGGCAGGCCTCGGCCCAGTAGGCAGGCGCGCCTTCGGGCGGCGCGGGCAGCGATATCTTGGCCTTGGGCGTGGCGGCAGCGGCCGCTGCGGCGGCAGGCGGCGAGCCTGCGCGCGCGCCCAGCGTCACCACCGGCAGCGGGGCCGGTTGCTGTTCGGGCACGGGCAGATCGGCCACCAGCGGCAACTGCTCGAAATCCATGGTGTCCAGGGGTTTGGCGGAGGCCATCAAAGCACCTCCCCGCACCTGGCGCGGCACGTCTGGCAAGGCATACGGATCAGCCCTTGGCGGCTGCCTCCCAGGTCGTGCCTGCAGGGGAGTCCTTGAGCACGATGCCCTGCTCCAGCAGGGCCTTGCGGATACGGTCGGCCTCGGCCCAGTCCTTGGCCGCCTTGGCGGCTGCGCGTGCGGCAATCTGCGCCTCGATGGCGGCGGCATCCACATCTGCCGCTCCTGCCTGCAGGAAGGCCTGGGGCTCGCCCTGCAGCAAGCCCAGGCATCCGGCCAGGGCCTTGAGCAGGCCCGCCGTCTCGGCACTCTTGCTGCGATTGACTTCTGCAGCCAGCTCGAACAGCACGGCCACGGCCTCGGGCGTGCCGAAGTCCTCGTCCATGGCCGCCTTGAAGCGTGCGGCAGCGGGATGGCTCCAGTCGATGGCGACCTCGGCAGGGGCCACCAGGCTCAGCGCCGTGTACAGGCGCTTGAGCGCGCCGCGCGCATCGTTTAGATGCACGTCGCTGTAGTTCAGCGGGCTGCGGTAGTGGCTGCGCACGACGAAGAAGCGAACGGTCTCTGCGTCGTACTCCTTGAGCACGTCGCGGATGGTGAAGAAGTTGCCCAGCGACTTGGACATCTTCTCGTTGTCCACGTTGATGAAGCCGTTGTGCATCCAGACCTGCGAGAAAGGCTTGCCGGTCGCGCCTTCGCTCTGGGCAATCTCGTTTTCGTGGTGCGGGAACTGCAGATCGGCACCGCCACCGTGGATGTCGAAGCTCTCGCCCAGCATCTCGCAGCCCATGGCCGAGCACTCGATGTGCCAGCCCGGCCGGCCCGCGCCCCAGGGGCTGGCCCACTTGACCTCGTCGGGCTCGCTGGGCTTGGCGCTTTTCCACAGCACGAAGTCCAGCGGGTCCTGCTTGCCGTCCTGCACGGCCACGCGTTCGCCGGCCTGCAATTCGTCCAGCGACTTGCCAGAGAGCTTGCCGTAGCCGGGGAACTTGCGCACGGCAAAGTTCACGTCGCCATCGCTGCCCTGGTAGGCCAGGCCCTTGTCCTGCAGGCGGCCGATCATGGACAGCATCTGCGGCACGTATTCGGTGGCGCGCGGCTCATGCGTGGGGCGTTCGATGCCCAGGGCGTCGGCGTCCTGGTGCAGCGCGTCGATCATGCGGTCGGTCAGCGAACGAATGGTCTCGCCGTTCTCCACGGCACGACGGATGATCTTGTCGTCGATGTCGGTGATGTTGCGCACATAGGTCACGCGATTTCCGCTGGCCCGAAGCCAGCGCTGCACCACGTCGAAAGCGACCATGGAGCGCGCGTGTCCCAGGTGGCACAGGTCGTACACGGTCATGCCGCACACATACATGCGCACATGGCCCGGTTCGATTGGCGAAAACGCTTCCAATGCACGCGACAGCGTGTTGTAGATACGCAAACTCATGGATGTTCATCAGGGGAGAAAGGGCCGCTGCAGGGGGCGCGTCCCACGCGCCGCCGGACCCTTGGCGCCGATGCAGGCATGCTCAGCAGGGAGCAGGAGCGGCAGGCGCAGAGCCCGTGTGACCCAGCACACCCCTCAGCTACAATTCACAGCAGTATAAGCCCGCGCCGCGGGGCGTTTCCCCGAGGCCCCGAAAGCACCTACATGCCTCTACGCAACTCGTTTCGCTCCGCCCTGCGCCTCGCGGCACTGGCGGCCCTGCTCGCAACAGGCCACGCCCACGCCGACGACTATACGGAAGTGAACCAGTTGCTGCGCAACGGCAAAAGCACCCAGGCCCTGGCACGCGCCGAAGCCTATCTTGCCAAGAACGCACGCGACCCCCAGATGCGCTTTCTCAAGGCCGTGGCCCTGACCGACAGCGGCAAGACCGACGAGGCCATCGCCGCGCTGAACCAGCTCATCGAGGACTACCCCGAGCTGCCCGAGCCCTACAACAACCTGGCCGTCATCTACGCAGGCCAGAACCAGCTCGACAAGGCCCGCTCCGCCCTGGAGTCGGCCGTGCGCAACAACCCCAACTACGGCGTTGCCTACGAGAATCTGGGCGACATCCACGCCCGCCTGGCCTACGAGGCCTACGGCAAGGCACAAGGCCTGGACGGCCGTGCTGCCAGCGTGCGGCCCAAGCTCAAGCTGCTGCGCGAATTGCTGGCTCCAGTCACCGGCACCAAATAGAAGACACGGCCCACACGCACGACCCCGGCGCCCAGGCACGGCGGTCTGCGCGCCATTTGGGTCTTGCCACGCCTGCGCGCACGCGCAGGAACCTGCCCGGGTTTTCCCACTCCATCCCCCAGCCCTTTGGCTTTCTCAGGAGATTTGCATGACCACACGCCGCATTGCGTCGCTTTCCCTGGCCGGCATGGCCCTGGCCGCTTCCCTTTGCACCGCCCTGCCCGCCATGGCGCAGAACGCCACACCCAAGGTGCAGCTCAAGACCAGCATGGGCGACATCGTGCTGGAGCTGAACGAGGCCAAGGCCCCCAAGACCGTGGCCAACTTCATGCAGTACGTGCGCGACAAGCACTATGACGGCACGGTGTTCCACCGCGTGATGGACGGCTTCATGATCCAGGGCGGCGGCATGGATGCCAGCCTCAAGGAAAAGCCCACGCGCGCGCCGATTCCGCTGGAAGCGGACAACGGCCTCAAGAATGACCGGGGCACCATCGCCATGGCGCGCACTGGCAATCCCAACTCGGCCACCTCGCAGTTCTTCATCAACGTGGTGAACAACGACATGCTCAACGCACCCAAGCCTGACGGACACGGCTACGCCGTCTTCGGCCGCGTGGTCCAAGGCATGGATGTGGTGGACAAAATCCGCACGGTGGCCACGGGCAACCAGGGCATGCACCAGAATGTACCCACCAAGCCGGTGACCATCCTCTCGGCCACCGAAGTCAAGTAAACCGCGCGCCGCGCCCAGCGTGGCACGCCCCTGCCCTCCACCCAACAAGGAATCGCCATGAGCAATCCCCAAGTCGAACTCCACATCGCCGACCACGGCGTCATCACCCTCGAACTCGACGCCGCCAAGGCCCCCAAGAGCACCGAGAACTTCCTAGCCTATGTGAACAAGGGCCACTACGACAACACCATCTTCCATCGCATCATCGATGGCTTCATGATCCAGGGCGGCGGCTTCGAGCCCGGCATGAAGCAAAAGGGCACCGATGCGCCCATCGAGAACGAGGCCAAGAACGGCCTGAAGAACGACAAGTACACCATCGCCATGGCCCGTACCGGCGACCCGCACTCGGCCACCGCCCAGTTCTTCATCAACGTGGCCGACAACGGCTTCCTGAACCACACCTCGCCCAGCGCCCAGGGCTGGGGCTATGCCGTGTTCGGCAAGGTGGTCAAGGGCACCGAGATCGTGGACAAGCTTCGTGGCGTGAAGACCGGCCGCAACGGCGGCCACCAGGACGTGCCCAAGGATGACGTGATCATCGAAAAGGCCGTGGCCCTGTAATCAGGCGCCCTTCCGACAAGGCGGCTGCCCCCTTGGCGTGCAGCCGCCCTGTTGTCCATGCACATGGCCCGCCCCTGGCCGTGCCCATGGACAACAGCCCTGCTCCAGAGCCTTCCCCAGCCTTCATGCAGCGCCCTTGCCGGGCGCGCACCCGCCCATGGCCCAGACCGCCGCACCTCGCCCTCCCTGCGTGCCGCCCATTGCGGCCGAATGGACACTGCCCGCGGCCTGGCGCACGCTGGACTTCATCTCCGACCTGCACCTGCAGGCCTGCGAGCCCGCCACCGTGCAGGCCTTTCGCCGCTACCTGCACGCCACGCAGGCCGATGCCGTCTTTCTGCTCGGTGACCTGTTCGAAGTCTGGGTGGGCGACGACGCCTTGCTGGATCCCGGCAGTTTCGAGTCCGATTGCGCCGCCACCCTGCGCGAGGCCGCCGCCCGCAGGCCGCTGTTCTTCATGCAGGGCAACCGCGACTTCCTGACCGGAGCGCAGTTCGATGCGCTGTGCGGCACGACCACGCTGGCCGACCCCACCGTGCTCGACTGCGGCGACCAGCGCATCCTGCTCAGCCATGGCGATGCCTTGTGCCTGGACGATACGGACTACCAGCGCTTTCGCGCCATGGCGCGCTCCGCCGCGTGGCAGGCGGCCTTCCTGGCGCAGCCGCTGCCGCTGCGCCGCGAGCAGGCACGCGGCATCCGGCAGGAGAGCGAATCGCGCAAACGTGAATCGGCCGGAGCGGACGCAGCCGCCCCCTCCGCCAGCCACACCGCCGCCATGCCCACCTATGCCGACCTGGATGCCGAGGCCACGCGCAGCTGGCTGCGCGCCGCACGCGCCGCCACCCTGGTCCACGGCCACACGCACCGCCCGGCCGACCATGAACTGGGCGATGGCCTGCGGCGTGTGGTGCTCAGCGACTGGGATTTGGCAGCCGCCGTGCCGCGCGCCGAAGTGCTGCGCTGGGAGCAGGGCCAGGGCCTGCGGCGCCTGCCGCTGTCCGAAGTACTTGAACAGGCGCCCCAACGATGAGCCTCTGGCGACAACTGGGCCACTGGGTCCGGCGGCTGGGCCGCCGCGCACGCTCCGCCGTCTCGCCGGTGCCTGAGATTCCAGCGCCGCTGTGGCTGTCCACGCTGGCCGCCTACCCCTTTCTTTCCTCGCTGACGCTGGAGGAGCAATCGAAGCTGCGCGCACTGGCCGCCGTCTTCCTGCAGCGCAAGCGCTTCCACGGCGCGCACGGCCTGCAAGTGAGCGACGCCATGGCGCTGGAGATTGCCGCCCAGGCCTGCCTGCCACTGCTGCACTGGGGCGAGCCG
Source organism: Delftia sp. PX-1 (assembly GCF_055797465.1). NCBI lineage: Bacteria > Pseudomonadati > Pseudomonadota > Betaproteobacteria > Burkholderiales > Comamonadaceae > Delftia > Delftia sp. PX-1. Next base: position 2,578,603 of record NZ_CP184763.1, on the reverse strand, counting down.
CAGGGCGCGCTGTCCTGGTATGACGACTTTGTCGGCATCGTGGTGCACCCGGGCGATGCCGTGGCACGGCGCCAGAGCATGGACGAGGCCGGCGTCATCCACGACTACGACGAAGTGATCATGGGCGAGGCCATGCATGGCGGCCCCGTCATGCTGAGCTGGCAGGCCATCGGCGCAGGCCGCGGGCCGCATGCCAGCCACCACGGTCACGGCGGCCAGGCCGCCAACGTGGTGATCCACGAATTCGCCCACAAGATCGACATGCGCAACGGCGGCGCCGATGGCTGCCCGCCCCTGCCGCCCGGTTTCATGGGCAGCGGCTCCGCGCGCCAGGCCCGCGAGATATGGCAGGCCGCCTGGGCGCCGGCCTACGACGCCTTCCGTGAGCAGATCACCATCGCCGAACGCTTTGGCGGCGAATGGCCTTGGCTGGACGGCTATGGCGCCACGGCGCCCGCCGAATTCTTCGCCGTGGCCTGCGAAGCCTTCTTCGTGGACCGCGCCCGCTTTGCCCTGGAATTCCCCACGCTGGAGCCGCTGCTGGCTGCGCTCTTCAAGCCGGCCACCCGTCACCCCTGATCGGAGCAAACCTCCTTCAGCGTCTGGGCGAACAGGCGCTGCTCCTCGTACTGCCCGCCCGCCTTGCGCTCGAACAGGGTGATGGGTGGCAGGGTCCAGCCAAAACGGTGGCGCACGATGCCCACGCCCGCGATGCGCACCAGTTCCTCGGCAATGTCGGCCGGCACGATGGACACGGCCCGCTCATTGGCCGCCACCAGTTCGCCGATCACCTTGGCCGAGAGCGTTTCCACAAACGGCGGCGGTGGCTCCACGCCCGCGCGCAGAAAAAAGTCGGTGATCTGCTCGCGCATGGGCGTGCGGCGCTGGCCCAGCACCCAGTCAAGCCCCGTGAGTTCGGCCCACTGCAGAGGCCGGCGCCCCAGCCGCGTGGCCAGGCTGCGGTGGGCGATCAGGCGAGGCTCCTGCTCATAAAGCACGCTGTGCCGTATGCCGCTCATGTCCAGCACGGCCGAGGCGCGGCCAATCACGCAGTCCAGCTCATGTGCGCGCAACTTTTGCAGCAGGCGGTCGCTGGTGTCCTCATGCAGCGTGACCGTGATGCGCCGGCCTTGCGGCCGCGTCCTGCCGATGGCCTCGGCCAGCATGCGCGCCGGCAGGAAGGGGATGACACCCACCTGCAGGTGCGCCGCACGCTGCTGCCCCACGGCCTCGATGTCGTGGGCCCAATGGTCCAGATCGGCCAGCATGCCCCGGGCGCGCGCCAGCACCAGCGCACCCAGCTCCGTAGGCTCCATGCCGCGCGCAGAACGCAGGAACAGCGGCGCGCCGAACAATGACTCCAGCTCGGCCAGGGCCTGGGTCACGGCGGGCTGGCTGGTGGCCATGCGCTCGGCCACGCGGGTCAGCGTGCCCAGCTCGCTGATGGAGCGCAGCAGCAGCAAATGCTTCATCTTCAAACGCGTGGCCATGCGGTGGGCCAGTTGGGCAGTGGTCGATGCAGTGCGGTTTTGCGGCATGGCTTCAGGCGTGGCGCGTCATAAGCAAAACCATATTGAACAATAAAAACAAACGAATTTCTGCTTATGCATGCGTTCCAGAATTCCTGCGTCTTGCACACCCAGAACGAAAGGACCAGGCAGACCATGGATGGCATGTTTTTCATCATCGCGCTGGGCGCGGCGGCGGCCGGATTCGTGCAGGGCCTGTCGGGCTTTGCCTTCGGCATGGTGGCCATGTCGTTCTGGGCCTGGGTGCTGGAGCCGCGCGATGCGGCCGTGCTCACCGTCTTCGGCTCGCTGCTGGGCCAGGTGCTGTCGGCCATCACCGTGCGGCGCGGGTTTGCGCTGGCAAAGCTGCTTCCCTTCATCCTGGGCGGTCTTGCCGGCATTCCGCTGGGTGTCTTGCTGCTGCCGCACCTGGACATGGCCTGGTTCAAGGCCCTGCTGGGCGGCATGCTGGTGCTGTGGTGCCCGGTGATGCTGCTGTCGGCCCGCCTGCCCAGGCTGGCGCGCGGCGGCAGTGTGGCAGACGGCGCCGTGGGCCTGGCGGGCGGCGTGATGGGCGGACTGGGCGGCTTCACGGGCACGCTGCCCACGCTGTGGTGCACGCTGCGCGGCTACCCCAAGGATGAGCAGCGCTCGGTCATCCAGAACTTCAACCTGTCCATGCTGGCCGTGACCATGGCCACCTACCTGGGCACCGGCATGGTCGCGCGCAGCATGCTGCCGCTGTTCGCCATCGTGGCGCCGGCCATGCTCATTCCATCGCTGCTGGGCTCCAGGCTCTATATCGGCATCAGCGAGATGCGTTTCCGGCAGATCGTGCTGGGCCTGCTGTGCCTGTCCGGCGTGGCGCTGCTGGCCTCCTCGGTGCCGGTGCTGCTGCAGCGCGCGGGCTGAGCGCGCCGAACGCGCTGCCGGGAAGGCCTGGAACCAAGCCTGCGGGCTGCAGCAGATGACCAGGCAACGGCAGCAACACGTGCAGGGGCTGGGCAATGAACTGGCCGCCGCCAAGAAGGATCTGCAGCGCGCGCAAGACTGGGCACTGCCTTCGAAAAAAGGCGGGGCAGGAATCGCTCCCTGCTCCGCCTTCAGGCGCCCGCCGCGTGGCGGGAACGCCTTCTTCTCCCTCGATGGCGCATCAGTACCGCGCGTCGGCCGGCTTCTTGTCCTTGGGCCAGTCCTTGTGCTTGTTGGCAAAGTCCGGGCGCGGCTGGTGGCTGAAGTACTCGGCCACGTCCACGGCCTCCTGGTCGCTGAGGCCGCCCTGGCCCAGCGGGAAATTGCCATGGAAGGCGATGGGCATGTTGCGCTTGACGAAGGCCGCTGCCGTGTAGGTGCGCGCCATGCCCGCGCCGATGTTGAAGGACTGGTCACCCCACAGCGGCGGATAGACCCACTGTCCCTTGGCATTCTTCACGCCTTCGCCCTCGCCGCCATGGCAGACCGCGCACTGGGCCGCATAGACCTTCTTGCCGTTGTCCACGTTGGGCACGATGGACTGGCTGATCTTGCCCACGCCCCGGCCTTCGACCTTGTCCTCGGGCTTGGTTTCGCGGCGCATCCAGTCGAAGTAGGCGACCATGGCCTTGATCTCGTCGGACTCCAGCGGCAGGGGCTTGCCGTTCATGGAGCGCAGGAAGCAGCCATTGATGCGGTCCTCCAGCGTGATGACGCGGCCCGCGCGCGGCGCATAGCCAGGAAAGAAGGCCGAGACACCGATGTAGGGCGAACCATCGGCCACCGTGCCCGCGTTCAGGTGGCAGCTGGCGCAGTTCAGCGCATTGCCCACATTCCTGGGCAGCAGGTCACGCGTCTCTATGTTCAGGCGGGCGCCGTAGACCAGTTGCTTCGCGTTGGATTCGTCCAGCATGGCGGCCAGGCGCGGCGTCTCGAAGGGGCGTGCGCTTTCGCCCTTGGCATCGAGCTGCTTGCGCATGGATTGCACCTCCTTGGCATGGATCTCGCGCGCATCGGCACGGCCCCAGCTCTTGCGGGCGAAGTTGAGGATGTCGGCGATCTCCGCATCCTTGAGCTGTGCGAAGGCCGGCATGGTCAGCGGCCGTGCATGGCTTTGCGTGACGGGCGCCTTCCAGCCCACCAGCATCAGATGGATCAGCGTGGACGGGTCCTGCGACTGCAGCGAAAAATTGCCGGCCAGTGGCGGGAACACGTCCTTCACGCCGCCGCCATCGGCACGGTGGCAGTCGGCGCAGAACTGCAGATAGCCCAGACCGCCCCGGCTGGCGTAGAGATCCGCAGGCACGTCGGAAGACACTGCCGACGTGGCGGACGGCGCATGCCCGGAGGCCTGCGGCGCCGGATGCGGGGCGATGACCGGCCCCGGCCCCTGGGCCACCTGCATGGGCAGGTCGTTCTTGCCTGCGGGCAGCGACTTCAGATAGATGCCGATGGCCAACAGGTCCTCGTCACTCATGTACTGGGTGCTGTGCTGGACCACATCGACCATGTTGCCGGAGACCGTGCCGTGGCTGTTGCGCCCGGTCTTGAGCAGTTGGGCGGTCTCCTCGGGTGTCCACAGGTCGCGCAGGCTCAGTGCGCGCCAGTTCTCCACGGTCTCGCCGGCCAGGAAGTACTCGCCCTTGCGGCCCTCGCCGGTCATGGTCTTTTCCTGGAAGCCCACGCCGCGCGGCGTATGGCAGGCGCCGCAGTGGCCCAGGCCCTGCACCAGGTAGGCGCCCCGGTTCCACTGGGCAGTTTGCTGCGGTTGGGGCTGGAAGGGCGCGTCATCCAGAAACACCCAGTTCCACAGCGCCAGGCCCCAGCGCTGGTTGAAGGGAAAGCCCAGGTCGGACTCCTTGTTGGCCGCCTTCACGGGCGCCACGCCCTGCATCAGGTAGGCATACAGGGCCTGCATGTCCTCGGCCGTCATCTTGGCGTAGGAGGGATAGGGCATGGCCGGGTACATGTTGCGGCCATCGGCCGCCACGCCCTTGCGCATGGCGCGGTCGAACTGATCGAAGCTGTATTTGCCCATGCCCGTATCGGCGTCAGGCGAGATATTGGTGGAATAGATCTTGCCGAATGGCGTCTCCAGCGCCAGGCCACCGCCCATGGGCTGTGTTTTATTTCCGGTATGGCAGGCCACACAATCACCCAGTCGCGCGATATAACGGCCACGGTCTACCAGGGTTCTTTGCTCGGCGGTCAGGTCCGCCGCATAGTCGGCGGGCAGGTCATCGATGATCTGCGGCATTTGCGCATGATCCACCTCGGGCGCCGGCGCCGAGATGGCGAGCTGCCATGCGGCAGCCGACAGCACGGCCACGCACAGCAGGCCTTGCTTGAGCGAGAGTTTCATCGTCTTCTATCCCGTGAAATAAATTATTATTGAAAGAGAAAATAGGATATTGACGAGATATTCCACCCAACGCATGCAACCATTGCAGCAAATATCAATCTCTTTGCGCAATATCTTCTTATATATACAAATTCTAGTGGAATCACCCTATTTTTTGATGCAAGCCGACGAAAAAGATAAGCCACTTGCGCATTTAACGCGGGCTTAATCCATCCACAGGAAAAGTGGCGGCGCAAATGGGGCGCAGCAATGCAAAGCGGCCCCGCGAAGGGGCCGCCATGTGTACATCCCGGGGATGCCGGGTGCGTGGACAGGCTCGGCTCAACCCGCGTGGATCATCCGGCGCGCGGCCTGCGCCACGCTGTGTGCATCCACTCCAAAGTAGCCGCGCAGCGCCGCACGCGTGTCGCTGCGGCCGAAGCCGTCCGTGCCCAGCGTGAGGAAACGGCGGCCTGCGGGCAGGAAGGCGCGCACGGTCTCGGGCACCGCGCGCACATAGTCGGTGGCGGCAATCACCGGGCCCTGCGTACCTTGCAGCAGCTGCGCGATCCAGGGCTGGCCAGGTGCCTCGCCCGCCAGCATGCGCTGCTCGCAGGCCACGCCATCGCGCGCCAGCTCGCTCCAGCTGGTCACGCTGACCACGGTGGCGGCCATGCCCTCGCTGGCCAATTGCTCGGCGGCCTTGAGCACTTCGGTGAGGATGGCGCCCGATCCCAGCAAGGTGACATGCTGCGTGGCACGGTCCGCATCGCCAAAACGGCTGAACACATAGGCGCCGCGCAGCACGCCTTCGGCAGCGCCTGCGGGCAGGTCGGGCTGGGCATAGTTCTCGTTCATCAGCGTGACGTAGTAGAAGACATCGCGCTGCTCGACCAGCATCTCGCGCATGCCGGCGTCCAGGATCACGGCCAGCTCGCCGGCATGCGCAGGGTCCCAGGCCTTGCAGTTGGGAATGGTGGCCGCCACCAGATGGCTGGAGCCGTCCTGGTGCTGCAGGCCTTCTCCGCCCAGCGTGGTGCGGCCCGAGGTGGCGCCCAGCAAAAAGCCGCGCGCCCGCTGGTCGGCCGCCGCCCAGATGGCGTCGCCCACGCGCTGGAAGCCGAACATGGAGTAGTAGATGTAGAACGGAAGCATGGCCAGGCCGTGCACGCTGTAGCTGGTGGCCGCCGCCGTCCAGCTGGCAATGGCGCCGGCCTCGCTGATGCCCTCCTCCAGGATCTGGCCGTCCAGCGCCTCGCGGTAGGACAGCACCGAGCCGATGTCCTCGGGCGCGTAGCGCTGGCCCAGGCTGCTGTAGATGCCCACCTGCTTGAACAGGTTGGCCATGCCGAAGGTGCGCGCCTCGTCGGCCACGATGGGCACGATGCGCGGGCCCAGCTGCGCATCCTTGAGCAGGCTGCCCAGCATGCGCACGAAGGCCATGGTGGTGCTCATTTCCTTGCCGGCAGGCGCCAGCGCGAACTGGGCGTATTGCTCCAGCGCTGGAACGGGCACGCGGTCGCACACCGTTTCGCGGCGCGGCAGTGCGCCGCCCAGGGCCGTTCGGCGCTCGCGCAGGTACTGCATCTCGGCACTGTCATCGGCAGGCTTGTGGAAGGCCAGGCCCTTGGCCTGCTCGTCGCTCAGCGGCAGGTTGAAGCGGTTGCGGAACTCGATCAGGTCGGTCTCGTCCAGCTTCTTCTGGCTGTGCGTGGTCATCTTGCCCTGCCCGGCCGAGCCCATGCCGTAGCCCTTCTTGGTATGGGCCAGGATCACCGTGGGCTGGCCGCGATGGGCGGCAGCCGCTGCATAGGCCGCATGGATCTTCACCAGATCATGGCCGCCGCGCTTCAAGCGGTCGATCTGCTCGTCCGTCAGGCCCTGGGCCAGGGCGGCGAGCTCGGGGTTCTGTCCAAAGAAATGCTCGCGGTTGTAGCGGCCGTCCTTGGCGGCGAAGGTCTGCATCTGCCCGTCCACCGTGCCGCCCAGCGTGCGTGCCAGGGTGCCGGTGATGTCGCGAGCCAACAGCCCGTCCCAGTCGCTGCCCCACAGCAGCTTGACCACGTTCCAGCCCGCGCCGGCGAACAGCCGCTCCAGTTCATCGACGATGCGGCCGTTGCCGCGCACCGGGCCGTCCAGGCGCTGCAGATTGCAGTTGACCACCCAGACCAGGTTGTCCAGCCCCTCGCGCGCGGCCAGCGTGAGGGCACTCATGCTTTCGGGCTCGTCCATCTCGCCGTCGCCGAACACGCCCCAGACCTTGCGCTCCTGGCAGTCCAGCAGGCGGCGGTGCGTGAGATAGCGCATGAAGCGCGCGTGGTAGATGCTGCTGATGGGGCCTATGCCCATGGAGCCCGTCGGGAACTGCCAGAAATCGGGCATCAGCCAGGGATGGGGATAGCTGGACAGGCCTTGCGCGCCAGCGGCCGGCGCGCTGATCTCCTGCCGATAGTGCTGCAGGTCCTGCTCGCTCAGCCGCCCTTCCAGGAAGGCGCGCGCATACACGCCGGGGGCGCTGTGCGGCTGGAAGAACACCAGGTCGCCTCGGTGCTGGCCCGGCGCCAGCCCCTCCCGGGCATGGAAGAAATGGTTGAACCCGGTCTCGAACAGGTCGGCCGCGCTGGCGTAGCTGGCGATGTGCCCGCCCAGCTCGCCATAGGCCTGGTTGGCGCGCACCACCATGGCCAGCGCATTCCAGCGCATGATGGACGCCAGCCGCTCCTCCATGGCCAGGTCGCCCGGAAACACCGGCTGCTGCTGCGCGGCCACGGTGTTCACATAGGGCGTATTCAGGTCGGGCTGCCAGCCCAGGCGCTGCTCGCGCGCCATGCGCGCCAGCTCTTCGAGCACGAAGCGCGCGCGCTGCGACCCCTCGGCGGCGACCAGGGCCGCGAAGGCCTCCCGCCATTCGGTGGTTTCCTGGGGATCGGTATCGATATCGGCCAGCGTGGCCAGCGGCGTGGGTGCGTTCATGCCCGCCACTTTAGGACTGGCGGACCGGCATGAGCAGCCGTTCATGGATAAGGGAAACGCCATATTCCAGCATTTCATGCCGGCATCTACATAAAATCCGGCACATGAAACTGGACACCATCGACTTGCGCATTCTGGCCGAGTTGCAAACGGACGGCTCGCTGTCCAACGTGGAGCTGGCGCGGCGTGTGCACCTGTCGCCCTCGCCCTGCCTGGCGCGCGTCAAGGCGCTGGAGAAGGCCGGCGTGATCGCGCGCTATGTGGCGCTGGCCAATGCGTCGGCCCTGGGGCTGGGGCTGAACGTGTTCATCAACATCAGCCTCAAGTCCCAGGCCAAGGAATCGCTGGCCGACTTCGAGCGCCGCATTGCCGAGCACGACGAGGTCATGGAGTGCTACCTGATGAGCGGCGACGCCGACTACCTGATCCGCGTGGCCCTGGCCGACATCGGCGCGCTGGAGCGCTTCATCGTGGAGCAGCTCACGCCTATTCCGGGCATAGAGAAGATCCGCTCCAGCTTCACCCTCAAGCAGGTGCGGTACAAGACCGCCCTGCCCCTGCCGGCCGCAGGCTGAGGCGGATGGAGACTGGCCTCAGCCCGCAGGCTTGGCCATCTCGCCGGTGGCGATGCGGCGGCGCAGCTCGCCCAGCACGGCCTTGAGGCGGCGCTCGTTGTCCAGCCCCACGCGCACCAGCATCTTCTGGCCGCTGGACAGGGCCTGCAGCTCCGGGTCGGCGTATTCGTAGCGCACCCAGGGCTGGACGGAAGGCACCTCGCCCTCCACCTTGGTCAGCCTGACCTGCACCGGGCCCGCGGGCTCGGGCGCGGCGCGCAGATGGTCTATGACGGCAATGAGACGATCGTTGAAATAGCGGCTGGGATAGCCCAGGTCTTCATAGGCGGTCTGGAACAGGGGATACAGCCGGGCATAGAGCTTGACGGCCCCGTCCATGGGAATGGACTCGGCGAAGGCCACGAAGGCCTTGTAGCGTGCGGCGTTGGCGGGGGAGATGGCCTGTGCCTCCCCGGCCTCCGCCGCGCCCTCCACCGTGAAACGCTGCGGCGCGGGGTGCACGGGCCAAAGCCGTGCAGGGGCCTGGGAGCGGGTCAGGTTGTCCACGGTGGCCACGGCGCGGCGCACAAAGCCGTCCATCTGCAGAAAGCTGCCTGCCTTGTCACGGCCCAGCAGGCCGTTGAGGGCCTGGGCGACATGGGCGTCGGAGTCCTGCAGCGCGGGCAGGCCGGGCGCGGGTGGCTCCAGCGCATCGACAGGGTTCTGGGGCTCGGTCAGCTCGGGCGCGGGGACGGGTTCAGGCTCGGCAGGCTGGGCGGGCGCCTCTGCCACTTCGGGCGGCGCCTCGGGCACGTCGGCGGGACGCCACCAGTACCACCAGGCTGCGCCCCCCACGGCGGCAGCCGCCAGTACCGCTGCGGCGATGCCGAAAGCCGATGGGCCGGAGGATCTGGCGCGGGGGCGGAAGTCTTGGGGGTCGCGTTCTGGCATGGAGGGGTCCTTTGGCTTGGGCAGGGGGCTGGCAGCACAGTTGCCGCAGGACGTGCGACAGCAAAGCACAACCGGGGTTCCCGGGCTTTCCTGACACCAGCCCCTGACTGGTGTTTATAAGCCGCCCCGCTGCCCGCGCAGGCCCTTGTGCGCGCCAGGCAACAAGGCGTTACCCGGCTTACGCGGCGAGCCTGCGCACAAGAAGGGGGCGGTGCAGCAGGCTCAGCCCTGCGTGCCCAGATCCTGGAGCCAGGCCATGGCGGCCTGCAGCTCGTCGGGGCGGATCTCATGCATGCTCGGGTATTCGTGGTAGCTCAGTTGCAGCGGCAGGCGCTGCACGTGGCTGCGAATGGCGTGGGCGCTGGTCAGCGGGATGACGTTGTCGTAGGTGCCGTGGCTGACCCAGAGCGACTTGCCGTCGAAGGCCGCGTCAGGAGCCTGGTGCGGCAAGGCCTCGGGCAGCAGGCGGCTGTGCCAGCACATGGCGGCGCGCAGCAGCGCGGGCTGGGTCAGCAGCAGGCTGAGCGCCATGATGCCGCCCTGGCTGAAGCCGCCCGCCACGGTACGCTGGGCAGGAATGCCCAGCCGCGCGCCGGCCTGCTGCACGGTCTGGGCCACCAGGGCGCGGCTGTGCTCTTCCTGCGATGCGTGGATGTGGCGCGTGCCGTTGGCATCCACCGTGAACTGGAACCAGGCATGGGCACTGGGCCCCATGGAAAACGGGGCACGCAGGCTGAGCACGTGGAACTGCGGCGGCACGAACGATGCGAGGCCGAACAGGTCCTGTTCATTGCTGCCAACGCCATGCATGAGCACCAGCAGCCAGGGCTGCTGCCCCGGTGCGGGTTGTGCGGGGCGCTCCAGCGCCAGCAGGGGCAGGTCGATCATCACGGACTCCTTGGTTTTTAAGCGATTTCCGGGACCGGGGTGGTCCCGGGCAACGCGCCATTGTGGCGCCTCGCCAAGTCCGCGGGGGCAGGAGGTTATGCCGCCTGCGCGTCCTCGAAGGCCATCGCATCCATGGCCAGGATGGAGTACATGACTTCGCGGCTCAGATACCGAGGCCGCGCCGTGGCGCCGGCCGCGCCCAGGGCGAAGTACAGCGGCATGAAGTGCTCTTCGCTGGGATGGGCGCGCCGGGCCGAGGGAGCGCGTGCGCGGTAGTCCAGCAGCGCGGGCAGGTCCTGCGCCTGCAGGCGCGACTCGATCCAGCGGCTGAAATCCTGCACGTAGGGCGAGGAGGCGCTGGAGCCGCCGACGGCATGGTCGTCCTGCAGGCCATCCTGGCTGCGCAGGGCCTGCACGGCGTCGTCCACCCACACCGTGGCCTCGCCCGTGCCGCCCCGGAATTCGGCCAGGTTGTGCGTCATGCTGCCGGAGCCGACGATGAGCACCCCCTCATCGCGCAGCGCCGCCAGGGCCGCGCCCAGCGCATGGGTTTCGGCCGGCCCGGCCGAGGCGGGAAGGGACAGCTGGATCACTGGCAGGTCGGCATCGGGCAGCAAATGCATCAGCGGCACCCAGGCGCCGTGGTCGAAGGGCCGCTGCGCGTTGGCGGTGGAGGCAATGCCTGCGGCCTGCAGGCGCTTCATGACTTCCTGCGCCAGCTGGGGCGCGCCGGGGGCCGGGTACTGCAGTTCGTAGAGCGCGGGCGGGAAGCCGCCGAAGTCGTGCCAGGTGGAGGGCGTGGCTCCGGTCATGACTTCCACGCCATGCGACATCCAGTGCGGCGACATGATGACCACGCCGCGCAGCGGGCCGTGGGCCTGGCGCAGCGCCCTGCCCCATCGCGCGAGCACGGGGCCGGTTTCGCCCGGCTCCAGCGCGAACATGGGCGAGCCGTGGGAGACATAGAGCACGGGCAGCCGAGTGCCGGCCGAAGCGGCTATGGAGGAGGCGCCGGAATCGAGGGAAGCGTGGAAATCTTGCATTCCCCTAATGTAGGGACGCAAGCGGGCCGCGCCAAGCCGCCAAAGGCGGCACACATTGTTGCGCTGGCCGGCTCAATCGTCGCGCGGGCGGCCCCGCAGGGCCTTGGTGGCGCCGTGCCGGCTCTTGCTGTCCAGGCGCCGCCGCTGCGATCCCAGCGTGGGCCGGGTGGCGCGGCGAAGAATGGGTTCGGGATAGGCGGCAGCCACCAGCGCGTTGAGCCGCTGCAGCGCGGCGCGCAGGTTCTGCTCCTGAGTGCGGTATTGCTGGGCCTTGATGACGACCACGCCCTCGTTGGTGATGCGGCCGTCGCGCAGGGCCAGCAGGCGCTGCTGCACGGCCTCGGGCAGGCGCGAGGCGCGCACGTCGAAGCGCAGGTGTACGGCGCTGGAGACCTTGTTCACGTTCTGGCCGCCCGCGCCCTGGGCGCGCATGGCGGTCCACTGCACCTCGTGCAGCTCGATGGGGCGCATGCGCTCAGGCATCCAGCGCAGCGGCCAATGCCGCCACAAAGGCATCGGGACGCTCATGCATGACCCAGTGGCCCGCGCCAGGCACCAGGGCCAGCCCCCGGAAGTCGCGCGCATGGCGTGCAAAGGCCTGGGCCAGCTCCTGCATCATCGGTCCCGGGTAGAGCGCGTCGTGCTCGCCATAGATGGCCCATACGGGGCCGTCCACGGCCTGCAGGGCGCGGGCCAGCACATCGGTGTGCGAGAGGCGGCGGCGCGGAAGGCGGTCGCGCTCCACATTGAGCACATGCAGGGCCAGCGTGTCCTCGTCGATGAGGCTGGCGTCATGCAGCATCAGCGCCTGCAGGTTGTAGCGGTGGGCCACGGCCTGCGCCTCGGGCGTGGCCAGGTGGCGCCAGCCCTTGAGCCGCACGGCCAGGCCCTTGCCCACGCCCATGCCGGGCGCCCCGGCCAGCACCAGGCGCCGAGCCAACGTGCCGTCGGCAGCCGCCAGCATGCCGGCCGTCATGCCGCCAAAAGAGAAGCCGACCAGATCGCACAGCGGGGCGGCGGGCGCTCCGCCATCGGCCAGCAGCTGCCGCAGGCCCTGGCGCAGCGGCTCGACCAGGGTGTCGGCATCCTGGCCGCCTGGCACCCCATCGGAATCGCCAAAGCCCGGCAGGTCCGGTATCCACAGCTGGCGGCCCTGGGCCAGCAGAGCGTCCATGCAGCGCAGCCAGTGCGTCCAGCTGCCGCTGCCGCCGTGCAGCATGACCACCGGCAGCACGCCCGCGCGCGCCTCGCCCCAGACATGCCAGACCATGTGGCCGTCGTCGGGCCGCGCGGCAGACAGCGGCGTGGTCAGGCGCCGAGCACGGGCGCGCAGGCGCTCTATGGCGACAGGCGTGTTCACCACTGGGCCACGGCGTCGATGGCCAGGCCGTAGCCGGCCACGCCAAAGCCGCACATCACGGCGCGCGCGGCCGCCGACAGGTAGGAGTGGTGGCGGAAGCTCTCGCGCGCATGCACATTGCTGATGTGCAGCTCCACCAGCGGCACGCCCGTGCCCTTGACGGCATCCAGCAGGGCCACGCTGGTGTGGGTGTAGGCGGCGGCGTTGAAGATCAGGCCGGCCAGGCGGCCTTCGGCGTGCACGCGGCCGGCCTCGTGGATCCAGTCCACCAGCTCGCCTTCATGGTTGCTCTGGCGGAACTCCAGGGCCAGACCGTAGCGCGCACAGGCGGCTTCGCACAGCGCACGCACATCGGCCAAGGTCTGGGAGCCATAGATGGCGGGTTCACGCAGGCCCAGCAGGTTCAGGTTCGGGCCATTGAGGACATAGACGGTTTTCACGGCGGGGACACTCCAGGTTTCCAACGGGCTGGATTATGCGGGCCATCCCGGGCCCGGCCGCAACGCTGGCACCACGGAAAAAGCCGCCCCGGAGGGCGGCACAAGTCAATCCAGCCCGGTCCGGCTCAACGGCGCCAGTGACCGTGACCGTGACCGTGACCATGGCCATGGCGGTATCCGCCACGGTAGCCGCCGCGATAGCCGTATCCATAGCCGGGAACGACCACGACGGGCGGCGCACGGTAGACGGCGCGCGGCGCGTAGTAGACCGGAGGCGGGGGAGCGTAGTAGATGGGCTGGGGCGGCGCCACATAGACGGGGGCCGGCGCCACATAAACGGGCGGGCCATACATGCCCGGCGAATTCAGGCTGATGGACCAGTGCACATCGCCCCGGGCCTGGGCGGCGCCCGAAGCCACCAGGGCGGCCAATGCGAGGCCGGCTGCTGCTGCTCTTGCAACCCACGGGGAAGCTGTCGTTGTCATGGTGTCTCTCCTCGAAGTTGGACAGGCGTGGCAGGCATTGCCGCTGGTGCCGCCTTCCCGCACTTTGGCACAGGGGGACGGCATACGCCCTGCATTCTCAACGCGCGACAGGGGTCTACGGATGGCAGGCTTTTATACAAGTTTGTTTCCAAATGCCTCAACCCTTGCCCGGCGCGGCTGTCCCAAAGCCGTCCGGAGCGGGTCGGCAGGCGCGCGCCTACAATGCTGCGATGAGCTCTGCTGACGCCTCCCCCATCTCCAAAGATCCGGTCAAACCGAGTAACTTTCTGCGCCAAATCATCGAGGCCGACCTGGCCAACGGTACCTACGCCCAGCGCCGCTGGGGTGGAAGCCCCGGTGATGGCGACCACCACAACCAGGGCCAGGTGGACGTGGCGAAGATCCGCACACGCTTCCCGCCCGAGCCCAACGGCTACCTGCACGTGGGCCACGCCAAGGCCATCTGCCTGAACTTCGGCCTGGCGCGCGACTACCAAGGTGCCTGCCACCTGCGTTTCGACGACACCAATCCCGAGAAGGAAGACCAGGAGTACGTGGACAGCATCATCGATGCCGTCCATTGGCTGGGCTTCGGCTGGAAGGAAGCCGACGGTCACGAGAACCTGTACTTCGCCAGCAACTACTTCGACTTCATGTACCGCGCGGCCGAGTACCTGATCGAGCAGGGCCTGGCCTATGTGGACGAGCAAAGCGCCGACGACATGAAGGCCAACCGCGGCGATTTCTCGCGCCCCGGCGTGGACAGCCCGTTCCGCAACCGCACGGTGGCCGAGAACCTGGCGCGCTTTCGCGAAATGCGCGACGGCAAGCTGCCCGATGGCGCTGCCGTGCTGCGCGCAAAGATCGACATGGCATCGCCCAACATCAATCTGCGCGATCCCGCCATCTACCGCGTGCGCCATGCCGAGCACCACAACACCGGCAACCAGTGGTGCATCTACCCGATGTACACCTTCGCCCATCCCATCGAGGACGCGCTGGAGCACATCACCCACAGCATCTGCACGCTGGAGTTCGAGGACCAGCGCCCGTTCTACGACTGGCTGCTGGACCACCTGCGCGCAGGCGGCCTGATCGCTGCCCCGCAGCCGCGCCAGTACGAGTTCTCGCGCCTGCACCTGACCTATGTGATCACCAGCAAGCGCAAGCTCAAGCACCTGGTGGACAACGGCATCGTCAGCGGCTGGGACGATCCGCGCATGCCCACCATCGTCGGCCTGCGCCGCCGTGGCTACACGCCGCAGAGCATCCAGGCCTTCTGCGAGCGCATCGGCGTGACCAAGGACTACGCCTGGATCGACTACTCCACGCTGGAAGGCTGCCTGCGCGAAGACCTGGAGAACCAGGCCCATCGCGGCATGGTGGCCCTGGACCCGCTGAAGCTGGAGCTGACCAACTGGGCCGAGGTCTTCAGCAGCGCCGACCACCTGGAAGCCTGCGAGCTGCCTGCCCTGCCCCACGCCGCCGAAGGCCAGCAGGTGCCGGTGCGCCGCTTCACGCTGGGCCGCGAGGTGTGGATCGAGCGCGAGGACTTCGCCGAAGTGCCGCCCAAGGGCTACAAGCGCCTTTTCCCCGGCAACAAGGTGCGCCTGAAGGGCGGCTACGTGATCGAGTGCACGGGCTGCGAGAAGGATGCCGAGGGCAACGTCACCAAGGTGCTGGCCACCGTGGTGCCCGACACCAAGAGCGGCACGCCGGGCGCCGACAGCGTCAAGGTCAAGGCCGCCATCACCTGGGTGGGCGCGGCCGACGGCGTGCAGGCCGAAGTGCGCCTGTACGACCGCCTGTTCACCGACCCGCAGCCCGATGCGGGCGGCAAGGACTTCCTGGCCCTGCTCAACCCGGACAGCCTCAAGGTCGTGACGGCCTACGTGGAGCCGTCGCTGGCCCAGGCACAGCCTGACGACAAGTTCCAGTTCGAGCGCTTCGGCTACTTCGTGGCCGACCGCAAGGACCACGCACCGGGCAAGCCCGTGTTCAACCGCGCAACGGGTCTCAAGGACTCCTGGGGCAAGTAGGCGCACGGCCCGCTGGCGGGCACCTGCACCGCTCCCCCGAAGATGGCCCACCATCCTGCTTTGCAGGGGTGGGCCATCGCACATCGGCGCTTTTGCAGTGACCATGGCCTCAGCACAATTCCAGGCCATGAACCAAGCCTTGCCACAGGCGGCTTCCGCCGCCAAGTTCGACACCTCCCGCGCGGCCGAGTACGAGACGCAAAGCCGCATCGCCCTGGCCGGCTACGACGCCTGCCACGAGCTGGCGGCCTGCCTGCTGGCAGCCAGCCTGGATGCCGGGCCGAAGTCCGTGCTGATTGGCGGCGCCGGTGGCACGGGCCAGGAAATCCTGGCCACGGCGCGGCTCAGGCCGCAGTGGACATTCACGGCCGCCGACCCTTCGGCCCCCATGCTGGACCAGACCATGGACCGCATCGCAGCCGCCGGCCTGTCGGCCCAGGTGCGTGCAGCACCCTGTGCGGTGGAAGACCTGCCCGCCGGCACGGTGTTCGACGCGGCCACGCTGATCGGCGTGCTGCACCACATTCCTGACGATGCGGACAAGCTCAGGCTGCTGCAGGCCCTGTCGGCCAGGCTGGCGCCGGGTGCGCCCTTCATCCTGGCCTGCAATCGCCATCGCTACGACAGCGAGCCGCTGTTTCTCGAAGCCTGGGCCATGCGCTGGCGCATGGCAGGCGCGGACGAGGCCGCCGTCCATGCGAAACTCGGCAAGATCCGGCAGGGCGCGGTTCCACCCGCCTCGGAAGAGGCAGTGGAGCAGATGCTGGCCCAGGCCGGCTTCGTTCAGGCCAAGCGCTTTTTCTCCAGCCTGTTCTGGTGTGCGTGGATTGCCGCCAAGGCCTGATCGTCCCGAGCCGATCGTTCTTTCTCCGCCTTCCTTTCTTTGATTTGCCTTTCAGCATGAACTTCTCCGCACGCCTTCAGCAACTGCCCACCGTCACCCACCTCGCCGCGCTGCAGCTGGCCGATGCCCAGGGCCAGGTCGTGGCCACCATCGAGAACAAGCCCGGCCAGACCGGCTCCCTGGCCGTGTACCACGCGCTGGCCGCCCTCTACGGCGGCAGCATCACGCCGGCCGCCGCCGAACTGGGCCTGGAGTGGTATGCCGAGCACACGCAGGACGCCATCGCCTTCCCCGGCAAGCACCCCAACATCGACCGCCTGCTGGCCTGGTCCAAGGGCGCCGAGAGCTACCAGGCCCACCTGCTCGCGGCTTGATCGCAGCCTGATTCCGCCTGGGTAAACACCGCGTCACAGAAGTTGCGCGGACTGGGGGCATCGGCTGACACGCCGGTGTCAACGCAGCGTGCACTTTGGCGTTCAAATGACATGTGCCTTGCCGCTTCGGCGCGCAAGGCGTTCCTGCCCAGGAGAACGCAATGCCGCAATCCGCCGTGCCCAGAGCACGCACCATGGCCCCCTCAGCTTCCCACGCCGGCGCCCTGCGCCTGAGCGTGCTGGGCCTGGCCGCCGCCCTGGCGCTGAGCGCCTGCAACGAATCCCAGGACAAGCCCCCGCAGGCCGCCAGCGCGCCGCTGCCGCCTGCCACCGAAAGCGCCCAGCCCGTCGCCACGCCCGTGGCCTATGTGCCGCCGTCGGCCGAGACGCTCTACCAGATGGTGGCGCCCATTGCGCTGTACCCCGACAAGCTTGTGGCCCAGGTGCTGGCCGCCTCCACCTATCCCGACCAGGTCGGCGCCGCCGAGGTCTGGCTGGGGCAGAACCCGGGCCTCAAGCCCCAGGAACTGCAGGACGCCGTCAACGGCCAGGACTGGGACCCGTCGGTCAAGTCCCTGGCCCAGTTTCCCAACGTGCTGGCGCAGCTGTCTTCCAACATTCCCTGGACCACGGCCCTGGGCAGGGCCTACTACAACGATCCGGCCGACGTGATGAACGCCATCCAGGTGATGCGCCAGCGCGCCTACAAGGCCGGTACGCTCAAGGACTCCAGCCGGCTCAAGGTGGCCGTGGCCGCGGCCGATGCCCCGCCGCGCGATCCCCAGCCAGCGCCCCAGGACATGGGCGAGCCCCTGTCGTCCATGCTGCCGGTGCCGGTGATCGATGCGCCCTCGCAGTTCATCGAGATCACTCCCGCCCAGCCCGACACCGTCTACGTGCCGCAGTACGACCCGGGCGTGGTCTATGGCGAGCCGGTGCCGATGTACGGCGGATACCGCCCCATCGTGGCGCCGCAACCCGTGTATGTGGGCAGTTCGGCCGCGCCCGTGGTGGCGGGGCTGATCGGCTTCGGCGCAGGCGTGATCCTGGCCGAGTCCGTGGACCGCCGCCCCTGGGGCTGGAACTCCTGGGGCATGCGCTGGGGCGAGCCCGGCTACCGCTGGCACCGCAACGAGCCGCCGCCACCGCCCTCGCGCCGGCCAGCCGTGATCTACAACAACAACACCTATGTGACGCGCTCGACCACGGTGGTGCAGAACATCCGCAACACGCAGATCAACAACGGTGGCAACGTCACCCACATCGCGAACAACCCGCACGTCGAGCCCCGCCCTGCCGGCAACCCGCCCAACCCGCCACAGGGCGGCGATCCGCGCCCGGGCGGCATGGCCGCGGCGGCCCTGGCCGGCGCCGCCGGCATGGCAGGCGCGGCCGCCGCAGCGCATGGCGGCATGCCGCAGCGGCTGGGCCTGAGGCCACCGCAGGGCGGCCCGCCGGCGTCTTCCCAAGGCATGCTGCCGCCCGGCGCCACGCAAGGATCTGCCCGGCATGACGGCGCCGATCGCGGCCGCCCGGGCCTGCGGCCCGATGACCGGCCGCAGGCAGCGTTGCAGCCCAGGATGAACCCGGTGCCGGCCTCGCAGCCGGGCCAGTTCGGCAAGTGGCCGCAGACTCCGCATTCGACCCAGGCTGCAGGGGTGCAGCGCCCGCCAGCCGCCCTGCCCGCTGCCGCCATGCCGGGCGAGCGGGGCCGCGATTCCCGCGTGCCTTCGTGGTCGTCTGCCGCCGCGCAGCAGGGCATGCGGCAGCAGGACCGGCAGGACCGCGACCGTTCCATGGCCGATGCCGCGCGCATGCGCCAGCAGCAGCAACAGCAGATGGAGATGCAGACCGCCCGCCTGCGTGGCGAGGAGCAGTCGCGGCAGCAACAGCAACAGCAACAACGGCAGCAACAACAGGCCCAGCGCCAGGCACAGATGCAGATGCAGGCCAGGGACCAGGCCCGCGAACAGGCGCAGATGCAGGCCCGCCAGCAGCAGTTGCAGCAACAACAGCAACAGCAACAAGCCCGTGCGCAGGAACAGATGCAGGCCAGAATGCAGGCCCAACAACAGGCGCAGCAGCAAGCGCAACGACAGGCCCAGATGCAGGAGCGTCAGGCGCAGCAGCAACGCATGCAGCTCCAGCAGGCACAGCAGGCCCAGGCGCGCGCCCAGCAGCAGCAGGCCCGCGCGCAGCAGGAGCAGCGCCAACAGCAGCAGCGCATGGCCAACGCATCCCACCCGCAGGAACGGCGCGGCGGACGTGACGAACGCCGGGACCGCTGAACGGCCCGGCAGAGGTTTGGCTTGGCGCACGCTTGGCGGACAATGGGGCGATCGATAACGGCCCCATGCCGGCGCCAAGCCCGCCGCTTCATCCATGCAGATACCGACGACGAATCCCCGCTCCCGCCGACTGTTCGTGCAATCCCTGTGCGCCTCGGGCGCGGGCCTGATCCTTCCCTCCTGGGCCGCCAAGGCCGCAGCGCCCTCCAGCGAATCCCCCTGGCCCCATGACAGCCGCGTGCCCGGCGGCGTGGCCCGCCTGTCGCTGGGGCCCGCATCCCAGCGGCCCCAGGTACTGGCCGGCGACGTGCCCGTGCTGGTGGTGGGCGACATGATCGAATGGACGGCCGTGGTCGGCATTGCGCTGTCGGCCGCACCTGGCACCCACAGCGTGACCGTGAAGGGCGAAGGCGCAGCGCGCTCCCTGGCCTACGAGGTGCGTGACAAGAAGTACACCGAGCAGCGCCTGAAGGTCTCGCCCAAGACCGTGGACCTGTCGCCCGAGGACGATGCGCGCTACCAGCGTGAGCGCGCCCACCAGCAGACCATCATGGCGCTGTTCACCGAGCCGCCCGCACGCCCCGGCGACCTGCGCATGCGCCAGCCCGTGCCGGGCCGGCGCAGCAGCAGCTTCGGCCTGCGCCGCGTGTTCAACGGCCAGCCGCGCAATCCGCACAGCGGCATGGACATCGCGGCAGCCACCGGCACCAACGTCGTCGCGCCGCTGCCGGGCAAGGTGGTGGACGTGGGCGACTATTTCTTCAACGGCGGCACCGTGTGGCTGGACCACGGCGGCGGCCTGCTGAGCATGTACTGCCACCTGAGCAGCGTGCAGTGCAAGCTGGGCGATCAGCTGGACACGGGAGAGGCCTTCTGCAAGGTCGGCGCCACGGGCCGCGTCACCGGCCCGCACCTGCACTGGGGCGTGATGCTCAACCGCAGCATGGTGGACCCGGCGCTGTTCCTGGCGGCGTGAACGGAGCTGTGGCGCCCGCCGGCGTCAGTGGTCGGCCGAGGGAATGCTGTTCTGCGGCGCCACCGGCGTGGGCACGGCGATGGAGTCGCGGTCCTGCGCCAGGTAGCGCGAGACCAGCTCGAAGAAGCTGTCGTAGAAGCCGCTCTTGGCAATCGTCTCGCTGCCCACCTTGACCATGGAGT
Organism: Delftia sp. PX-1; assembly: GCF_055797465.1. Classification (NCBI taxonomy): domain Bacteria; kingdom Pseudomonadati; phylum Pseudomonadota; class Betaproteobacteria; order Burkholderiales; family Comamonadaceae; genus Delftia; species Delftia sp. PX-1. The sequence goes on along the minus strand of NZ_CP184763.1, from coordinate 2,558,385 downwards.
CGCTGCCCGAGGAGAACGGCAGCGACACGGACCCCAGCGCACCCACGCCCAGGCTGGCCGAGTTGGCGCTCTTCTTCAGGGTATAGCGGTCCTGCAGCGCCGTGACAAAGCCGATGCTGACCTGGCCGTCGGCGGTCTCCGGCACGCAGACCACGCGGATGTTCATCTGCAGGTTCAGCTCCGGGTCGGGCTGGAAGCTCTTGCTGCCTTCTATGAGTTCGGCCGTGCGCGCCATGGCGATGTAGCCCTGGCTCAGCAGCGCGCGGCGCGCGGCCTCGCAGGTCTGGGCCGGCGAGGCATCGAACATGCGCGAGAAGGTCTCGGTGGAGCCGAAGCTCTCCTGCACCGGCACATGCTGGGGAATCGTCGAGCCGCAGCCCGCCAGCACCATGATGACGGCCAAAGCCCCTGCGCAGCGCATGCCACGCACCCTGTTTGCTGCACTCCAACGTCGATACACGAACCTGCTCCTTGCTCCGGTGCCGCTGCCTGCGGATGGCATGGCGGCTGGCCGCCTATTCTCACCCGAGCGCAATGCAATGGCCGGCAACTTTGCAGCAATCGGTTTTTCCGTCTGCATCAAATAGATGCAAACGAATGTGAATAGCGCCCCGTTCTGACAAGCGCCGCCGCGCATCTGCGTTATGGTGCCCCGGTTCGGCCAGGGCCGGTGCGGCTCATGCCGCACCCGGGCTGCCCAAGCCTGCCGCCGCTGCGCCTGTACCTGTACCCATCAACCAAGGAACTCAACATGAAGCCAAGCTGGACCTGGTGCCTGCCCGTGATCGTCACCATGGGGCTCGGCGCCTGCAGCCATATCGACAAGGGCGGCAACGCCGAAGACGGCGCCAAGCCCCAGGTGTCGGCTCCTGCCGGCCCGCCCGGTGACGCCCAATCGCTGACCGCCTACCACTGGAGTCTTCGCCAGGCCTTCACGCCCCAGGGCACCGAAGACCAGAGCTGGTTCCTGACGGCCGCCTCGCGCAAGCGGCCCCTGCAACTGGAGTTCGCCGACCAGCGCCTGGCCGTCAAGAACCTGTGCAACGTGGTGACCACGGGCTACCGCACCGAAGGCAACCGCATCGCCACCCAGCGCGCCGCCAGCACGCTGATGGCCTGCGATGACGACCAGCTGATGGCGCTGGAGCAAAAGGTGGCCCGCATCCTGCCCACGGCCAAGCAATGGTCCGTGCAACTGGGCGAAGGCAAGCAGCCTGCGCGCCTGACGCTCACCTTCATCGACGGCACGCGCTGGCAGCTCGACGGCTCGCCCACGGCACAGACCCAGTACGGCAGCGCAGGCGAACGCATCTTCCTGGAAGTGGCGCCCCAGCGCACGGCCTGCAACCACCCGCTGATCAAGGACTTCCAGTGCCTGCGCGTGCGCGAGATCCGCTACGGCGACAACGGCGTGAAGACCTCCACCGGCGAGTGGGAGAACTTCTACAGCGAGATCGAGGGCTACAAGCACGAGCCCGGCATCCGCAACGTGCTGCGCATCCAGCGCTACAAGCGCCAGAACGTGCCGGCCGACGCATCGGCCTACGCCTATGTGCTGGACATGGTGGTCGAGAGCGAGCGCGTGGGCCGCTGAGCGCGCCTGCTGCCCCACAGCCCTGAAGGCCTGCACTGCGCAGGCCTTTTTTGTGGGCTGCGCCTCACAGCACCGGACTGAGCATCGCCAGCAGGTTGTTCCAGATGCGCCGGCCCCAGGGCCAGGCGTGGACCTGGGCGGCGGTGATGCGGTCGGACTGGCGGATGTAGTCGGCCTGGCGCCGGCGGATGGCCTGGGTCACGGCCTCGTCCTGCAGCAGCACATTGTTCTCGAAGTTCAGGTCGAAGCTGCGCAGGTCCAGGTTGGTGGAGCCCAGCAAAGCCACCTGCCCGTCCACGCACAGGGTCTTGGCATGCAGCAGGCCGGGGCGGAATTCATGGAGCATGACGCCGGCACGCAGCAGGTAGCGGTAGGTGCTGCGGCTGGCCGCGCCCACGATCCACGAATCGTTGCGCGCGGGCAGGATGAGACTGACCTGCACGCCGCGCCAGGCGGCGGCGCACAGGGCCTCGAGCACCGTGGCGTCGGGAATGAAGTAAGGGGTGGAGATCACGACCTCGCGCCGTGCGCTGGCCAGCAGCGTGGACACGAGCTGCGAGGTGGAGCGGGGCCGCTCGGCCGGGCCTTCGGCAATGACGACGGCGGCAAAGCCGTCTGCAGGCCGGTCGGGCAGACCGTTTGCGGACCGGACAGCCAACGGCATGGGAGGAACCTGGGCGACGCTGCGTGCCTGCGCCCAGTCGCTGGCGAACACCTGCTGCATCTGCGCCACCACCGGACCCTGCATGCGCAGCATGACATCGACCCAGGGCGCATAGCGGGCCTTGACGGCAAAGGCTTCATCCGCGCAGTTCTGGCTGCCGCAGTAGGTGATGCGCTGGTCGATCACGGTGATCTTGCGGTGGTTGCGCAGGTCCAGGCGGCTGGTGAACATCACGCGGATCGGATGGCTGGTGGGCAGGGCCACGGCCAGTTGCACGCCCGCCTGGGCCATCTGCTGCCAGAGGTCGGTGCGCAGCAGCGCGCGCGAGCCCAGGCCGTCCACCATGGCGCGGCAGACCACGCCACGCCGTGCCGCGCGCACCAGCGCCTGGGCCACGGCCGTGCCCGTGTGATCAGCCAGCCAGATGTAGTACAGCACGTTGATTTCATGCTGGGCGGCGTCCATGTCGGCCAGCATGCGGGCGCGGGCCTCGGCGCCATCGGCCATGAGCTGCGCGGTGTGGCCCGGCTGCGCGGCAAAGCGGTTGATGGAGGCCGCATAGCCGAAGGCAGCCTGCCACTGCGGGGCGATGCCCGCTATCGGCACGGCGGCGCCGTGGTCCATGGCAGCGCCTGCGGCGAAGTCCTGCACCTTGCGGTACCGGGCCCGGCCGCGGCGGCGCAGCGTGACTTCGCCAAACAGGTAGTACAGCGCGCAACTGACGTAGGGCAGCAGCACGATGACGGTGAGCCAGCCCATGCGAACGTCGGGGCGCACATCGTCACGCAAAAGGATGCGCAGGCCGAAACCCGCGATGAGCAGCAGATGCAATGCGATAAGCAGCCAGGTCATGCGGCCAGCATAGCGGCGGCATTGCGGACCTGTTTCTCAGGCGCGCAATGTTTCACGGGGGCACGGGCCTTGATCTGCGGCGGGCGGCTGCACACCGGTCATGGATACAGGAACAGAATTCCACGAAAAACCTGAATCATGACGAAAGTACACGCACACATCCCACGGAACTTTTCCGTTGGATGAAGAAAATGACGATGGCGTGACGGTTATGCCCAGCGACTGTGGGCCTGCCTGTGGACAAGCTTCGGGACAACCCGTGTTTGCGGCGCCAGCCTTGGCTTTGCCGGTGGCGCTCAAAAAACAGGCATGTTGCGCCGCCGCCGCAATGTTTCACGCAGCACCGGCAGGGTTCTCAGCGAAAGCGGAAACGGCCTTCGACGAACATGGAGGACCGGTGGCCGCCCTCGCTGGCCGGATCGGCAAAGGACCAGAAGGCCTGCACCGTTCCCTGCGCCGTGTCTATGACCTGGCTGACGGTGAAACCGGTTTTCTCGATCCAGTTGAGGAAGTGCAGGCTGTCGCTGACCTGCAGGTAGCTGAGCCGTTCGCAGCCGTCGGACACATGGCCCAGGGAATCGACCACATGCCAGACCATCTGGCCCTGCGGCGTGTACCGCACATCAGCCTTGCTATCGGGGAAATCGATGACCGCTTCGCGCCCGATCAAGGTGCCGGCGTATTGCATGGACAACATGGACATGGTGTGTTGCTCCTCTGATGCGGGGTTCTGGCCTGACCCGTGATGGCATGTTCACGCGCCGCGTCCCCGGTGTTTGTGGGAGCAGGCCGCATGCCTTCGTCGGCAGCATGGCGCAGGCGGTCCGGCCTGCAGGGCGGCGGCATTTCGCAGATACTGCGCGTGCTCTGCCACGGACTTCCGATCTTGCCCTCCTCCCCGCTTCCCCCCTCTTCGGCCGACAGCCCCGCCGCCGGCCTGCGCAACAGCGCCTTCGTCCCTTTCGTCATGGCGCGCATGCTGTCCATGTTCGCCCAGCAGATGCAGGCCGTGGTCGTCGCCTGGCAGGTCTACGACCTGACGCGCGACCCCATGTCCCTGGCCTATGTGGGACTGGCCCAGTTCCTGCCCATGCTGGCGCTGCTGATTCCGGCAGGCGACCTCAGCGACCGCATGAGCCGCAAGCGCCTGCTGTCGGGCAGCTGGGCCGTGGCGGCGCTGTGCTCCCTGCTGCTGCTGTGGCTGTCCTGGCACGAAGGCGCTGCCGCGCACGATGTGCACTGGATCTACGCCGTGCTGGTGCTGTTCGGCTGCAGCCGCGCCTTCACGGGGCCGGCCCTGCAAAGCCTGCTGCCGCAGATCGTGCCGCGCGAGCAGCTGGCCCAGGCGCTGGCCACCAACAGCATGCTGATGCGCACGGCCGCCATCGCGGCGCCCGTGCTGGGCGGCCTGCTCTACGCCTGGGGCGGCGCCGTGCTGACCTATGCGGTCTGCGGCGTGTCCCTGGTGCTGGCCGTGCTGCTGCTGGGCACGGTGCCCGTGCGCTATGCCGAAGCCATGGCGCCGGCCGGCGGCTCGCTGTGGCTGCGCTTTGGCGAAGGCATCCACTTCATCCGCACGCGCCCCATCATCCTGGGCACGATTTCGCTGGACCTGTTCGCCGTGCTGCTGGGCGGCGTGGTGGCCCTGCTTCCCGTGTACGCGCACGAGGTGCTCAAGGTCGGGCCCGAAGGCCTGGGCCTGCTGCGCTCGTCCATGACCGTGGGCGAGGTGGCCATGGGCCTGTGGCTGTCGGCCCGCCCCATACAGCGCCATGTGGGCCGCGTGATGTTCGCCGCCGTGGCCATCTTCGGCGTGGCCAATCTGGTGTTTGCGCTGTCGCACTGGTTCTGGCTGTCCATGGCGGCGCTGATGCTGGCGGGTGCGGCCGACATGGTGAGCGTGTACATCCGCTCGGCCCTGGTGCAGTTTTCCACGCCCGACTCCATGCGCGGGCGCGTGAACGCGGTGAACATGCTGTTCATCGGCTCGTCCAACGAACTGGGCGAGTTCCGTGCCGGCACCAGCGCCGCCTGGCTGGGCGCGGTGCCCGCTGCCGTGGTGGGCAGCCTGTGCACGCTGGGCGTGGTCGGCAGCTGGATGACCCTGTTCAAGCCGCTGCGCGACGTGGACCGGCTGGAAGACGCGGCCCGCGTGGGCCAGGGCTAAAGCAGCTCGGCCCGCAGCTGCTGCGCAGTTTTGGGCGACAACAGGCCGGGCGCGACGTCAAAGACGGTCCTGCAGCCCGTCTGCCCCGATTGCTGCAGCCGGTGCACGGCGCGCGCATAGGCCACGAGCACGCTGGCCGTGAACTCCGGGTTGCTGTCCAGCTGCAGCCGGTATTCGATGGAATGGCGCAGCCCATCGGAGCTGCTGCCGCTGCGGATGACGAAGCCGCCATGCGGCATGGCCGCATGGTCACGGGCCAGCTCCTGCGCGCTGATGAAGTGCACCGTGGTGTCGTACTCGTCGAAGTAATGCGGCATGCCGGTGATGGCCTGGCGCACGCCGTCGGCATCGGCCCCATGCTCCAGCACCACAAAGCACTCGCGCCGGTGCCGCTCGCGCGCAGACAGTTCGGGCCGCACGCCGCTGCGCACGCGCTGCACGGCCTCGTCCACGGGAATGGTGTACTGCACGCCGCCGGCCACGCCGGGAATGCGGCGGATGGCGTCGGAGTGACCCTGGCTCAGGCCCTTGCCCCAGAAGGTGTAGGTGGCGCCATCGGGCAGCAGGGCCTCGCCCATGAGGCGCTGCAGGGAGAACATGCCCGGGTCCCAGCCGGCCGAGATCAGCGCCGTGGTGCCCGCCGCGCGGGCCGCCGCGTCGACCAGCTCGAAATGCCCGGGAATGCGCGCATGCGTGTCAAAGCTGTCCACCAGGCTGAAATGTGCGGCCAGCGCGGGGGACTGCTGCGGCAGGTCGTCCTTGGAGCCGCCGCACAGCACCAGCACGTCGATGCCTGCGCGATGGGCCAGCAGGCTGTCCATGTCGTGCACGGGCGTGCCGGGCTGCAGCGGACGCAGCTGCGCCGGATCGCGGCGGGTGTAGATGCCGGCCAGCACCATGTCGGGGTTGCGGGCAATGGCCGCCTCCACGCCACGGCCCAGGTTGCCGTGGCCGACGATGGCGATGCGTATGGGAGCGGTGCTGCGATGGTCCATGCGGTGCGGTGCCTTTGCGATGAGGTTCAAAAACTGCGGCTCGAAAATGAGGTTCATGCGCCAGCGCAGAACCAGGCGCGATCTTGCATCGCCACGGAGCCGCCAGTCGTGCACTGCCGGGCAGCACTGCGTTGCCCTGCGCGGGGGTACTGAGCGGCGATGTTGGGCAGGGGCATTGGGAGAGGGTCGTGGGCCGTGGTGGACAGCAGCGCCTACACTCACGCCCTCATGTCCCAGCCCTCATCCCCCATCGCCCAGCCGCTGCCCTCGGAGTGCGGCGACGCACCGCTGCACATCCTCTGGCGCGACGAGCACCTGGTGGCGGTCTACAAGCCCGCAGGCTGGCTGGTGCACCGCACGGGACTGGACGCGCACGAGACGCGCTTCGTGCTGCAGACCTTGCGCGACCAGCTGGGCTGCCATGTGCACCCTGCGCACCGGCTGGACAAGGGCACCTGCGGCGTGCTGGTGATGGCCCTGCATGCCCAGGCCGCGCAGCGGCTGGGCCAGGCGTTTGCCGGGCAGCAAGTGCGCAAGCAATACCTGGCGCTGGTGCGCGGCTGGCTGCCCGATGCGGTGGAGGTGGACCATGCCCTCCGACCCGACGATGCGCCCGAGGACGCGCCAGCCCAGCCCGCACGGACTTCGCTGCGCTGCTTGGCCCGGCTCGAATGGCCCGAGGCCTTTGATCCGCGCCATGCGGCCACGCGGATCTCGCTGGTCCAGGCGCTGCCTGCCACGGGCCGCCGCCACCAGATACGCCGCCATCTCAAGCATGTGGCCCATCCCATCATTGGCGACGCCACGCACGGCAAGGGGCCGCTGAACCGCTGGTGGGCCGAGCGCCTGGGCCTGCAGCGGCTGTGGCTGCATGCCCATGCACTGGAGCTGGCGCACCCGATGACGGGCGAGCCGCTGCGCTTCGAGGCCGACTGGAGCCGGCTGGGCCATGTGCCCGATGTGCAGCACTGGCGCGCGCTGTGTGCCCTGCCCGGCTGGCAGGCCTGTGCGGGCCTGCCGACGACGGCCGGGCTGGATCAGGCAGCTTCGGCAGGTGCGCCCGCTTCAGGCTGCTCCATCAGCGGCGCGGCCACGTAGGCGTAGTCGGCCGAGGCATCGGCCTTGAGCACGCCCGACAGCAGCTCCACCAGGCGCTCGTTGCCCATCTTGAAGCCGCAGGCCTGGGCATGGCCGCCGCCGCCGAAGCTTTCGGCCAGCGCAATGCAGTTGAACTCCGAGCGCGATCGCAGCCCGACCTTCACGCCCTTGGTGCTGGCATGCCACATCAGCGCGAAGCTGCCGCTCTGGCGCGCCAGCAGGTCGCCGACCTGGCTGTGGAACATGCCGGGGCAGTTGACCATCAGGCCCTGCATGCCGTTGAAGACCAGGGGCTGGGCGGACTCGGAAATGTCGGCGCACAGCTTCTGGAATTTCTCGTCCATGGCGCCGCCGCGTGCCATGAAGGCAGCTTCCTGCTCGGGCGTGAAGGCCGCGATCTCGGCCCAGCGCTCGAAGCTGCGCGGCTCCATGTCCAGCGCCGCGAGAAAGCCCGCGCTCTCGGCGAATTCCCACTTCCAGATGTCGCGGTCCTCGATGAAGCGGATCAGGCCCGGCACGGGCTTGTCGGCCTGGAAGAACTCCCAGGCCAGGCGCGCGCCGGACTTGTTCATGTCGAAGTGCACGACGCCGCAGCGGCACTGGTAGCCGGTGAGCTTTTCGGCAGCGCTCTTGTGGTGGTCCAGCACCACGAGCTTGGACACGCGCGACTCGATCTCGGCCATCAGCTCGGGCTCGAAGGCGAAGTCCAGCACGTAGACCGCGCGGCCGGCCAGCTCGCCCAGGTCGTCGGCCTTCTGGATCTCGCCATGGTCCAGTCCGCGGAATTCGGCCTGCCCGCCGTAGAACAGCCAGGCCGCCAGCGCCGCGCCATAGCCGTCCGGGCAGCGGCGGCCGTGGTACAGGATCAGGGGCTGGGGATCGTCATGCTCGGGACGCACGAACAATTGCAGGGGCAGGATGGTGTTTTTCATGATGGGGGCGATTGTCGGTCCTGGCGCCATTCCCCTGCATCTGCGCCAACTCCCGGGCCAGGGCATTGCGCGGGCAGCTATCAAAGAACGTAGCGCAAAGCCTCGGCAGCACAAGGCCTATCGGCGCGGCAGACGGCATAGGCAAACCCCAGGACCTATCATGTCCGCCTTGTCATTGAATTGCTGCGACCGCCTGCGGACCCGCTTGGCGTGCAGGCCGTCGCGGCCCCTGTATGCGATCCACACCCGACATCACCCCCCATCTCGGCTCCCTGCTGAAGTTCCGCCACGACCTGCATGCCCACCCCGAGCTGCGCTACGAGGAGCACCGCACCGGCGACAAGGTGGCGGCCTATCTCCAGGCGCTGGGGCTGCAGGTGCATCGCGGGCTGGGCAGGACCGGCGTGGTGGCAAGCATCCACGGCCGGGGGCGCAGCGCCGCCAACCCGGGCCGCAGCCTCGGCATCCGTGCCGACATGGATGCGCTGCCGGTGACGGAACTCAATGCCTTCGGCCACGCCAGCCAGAACCCGGGCTGCATGCATGCCTGCGGCCATGACGGCCATACCACCATGCTGCTGGGTGCGGCCACGCTGCTGGCGCAGCAGCCCGATTTCGATGGCACGGTGCACCTGATCTTCCAGCCCGCCGAGGAAGGCGGCGCAGGCGCCAAGGCCATGATGGACGATGGCCTGTTCGAGCGATTCCCCTGCGAGGCCGTGTTCGCCCTGCACAACTGGCCGGCCCTGCCTGCCGGCGAAATGGCGGTGCGCGTGGGGCCCATCATGGCGTCCACGCTGCGTTTCGAGATCCGCGTGCACGGCAAGGGCGGGCACGCTGCCATGCCCCACACCACGCTGGACCCGATTCCCGTGGCCTGCGCCATCGTCGGCCAGCTGCAGACCCTGGTGTCGCGCAGCACCGATCCGCTGGACAGCGCCGTGCTCACCGTGGGCAAGATCACCAGCGGCACGGTGGAGAACATCATTCCCGACGAGGCCAGCATCTTCGGCACGGTGCGCGCCCTCAGGACCGAGACGCAGCAGATGTTCATCGAAGGCATGCAGCGCATCAGCGAGCATGTGGCGGCCGCCCATCTGTGCCGCGCCGAGTTCATCCTCAAGCCCGGCTATCCCAACACCACCAACCACGCGCACGAGGCCCGCTTCATGGCCGATGTGATGCGCGAGGCGGTGGGCGAGGACCGCACCCACGCCGACATCCTGCCGGCCATGACGGCCGAGGACTTCGGCTTCATGCTCGAGGCCGTGCCCGGCGCCTATGGCTGGATAGGCAACGGTCCCGCCACGGGCCAGCCCGGCGTGGGCCTGCACAATCCCGGCTACGACTTCAACGACGACAACCTGGGACGTGGCGCACGCTTTTGGGACCTGCTGGCGCGCCGCTGGCTGGAGCAGCCCGCCAACCAGGCCAGGGACTGAGACAGGCCGCGCCAGGGCCGCGACCCTGGCGTGCCTACGGCCTCACACGCCGGCCGCCCCCACTTGAAGATCCACCCACTCGGCGGCAGGCAGCGGCCGGCCGTAGTGGTAGCCCTGGAACAGCACATCCTGGTTCCAGGCGCGCAGGGTGCCGGCCTGCTCCTCGGTCTCCACGCCTTCGGCCACCACGCGCAGGTGCAGGCGACGGGCCATGAGCAAAATGGCCTCGACCATGGCGGCATTGCCGGGCGAGGCATGGCAGTCCTGCACAAAGGACTTGTCGATCTTGAGTTCACGGAACGGCAGCCGCTGCAGATAGGCCAGCGATGAATAGCCGGTGCCGAAGTCGTCCAGCCCCATCTCCACGCCCAGCAGCTGCAGCTCGGTCATGCGCTCGCGCGCCTCGTCCACGTCGCGCATGACCACGCTTTCCGTGACCTCCAGCGTCAGCCGGCGCGGGTCGGCGCCGGTGGTGGCCAGGATACGCTTGAGCTTGTTCACCACATCGGGCTGGCGGAACTGCCGCCAGCTGACGTTGACCGACAGCCGCCAGCCGTGCTGCACGAATTCGGGCCGCACCAGCATGCGGCAGGCCTGCTCCAGCATCCAGTCTCCCAGCTGCACGATCAGGTCCGACTCCTCTGCCACGGCAATGAAGTCGCCGGGCTCGACCATGCCCAGGCGCGGATGGTTCCAGCGCACCAGCACCTCGGCGCCCACGCAGCGCCCCATGCGGTCCACCTGGGACTGCAGGTAGGGCTGCAGCTCACCGGCAGGGATGGCGCGGCGCAGGTCCTTTTCGATGCGAAAGCGCTTGCCCACGGCCTCGGCCATGTCGGGCTGGAAGATGACGACCTGGCCCAGACCGGCCTGCTTGGCCTGGTGCAGGGCCACGCCGGCGCGGCGCAACACGTCATGGCCACCGCTGTCGGTGCGCGAGGCGGCAAAGCTGGCCGCGCCAATGCTGCAGCTGGCCTGCACTTCCTCGCCGGTTTCCTCCAGCCACAGCGGCCGCTCCAGCGCGTCCTGCAGCACCTGGGCCAGGGCGCGCATGTGCTGGTCGACCTCGGCGGCCTCGTGGCCTGCCTTCTCCAGCAGCACGGCGAATTCGTCGGCGCCCATGCGGGCCAGCAGCACGCCGTCGGGCAGGGCATCGGCCAGGCGCAGCGCCAGTGCGCCCAGCAGCGCGTCGCCGCGCACCGTGCCGCGCACGTCGTTGAAGGCCGTGAAGCGGTCCATGTCCAGCAGCAGCAGGCCGTGGCGCGGCTCGCCCCCCTTGCCGCCCTCGCGGAACTCGCGCGCCAGCGCGCGCAGCCGCTGGGTCAGCGACAGGCGGTTGGGCAGGCCGGTGAGCGCATCGAAATGCGCCAGCGCATGGATCTGGCGCTCCGCGCGCATGCGCTCGGACAGGTCCTGCTTGAGCTCCACATAGTTGACGATGCTGCCGTCCGAGGCCCGTATCGGCGCCACGAGCACGGCCTCGGGCAGGTCCTCGCCCTGGCGCGTGCGGTTGGTCATCTGGCCACGCCACAGCGCGCCCCGGCCCAGCTGGTGCAGCGCCTCTTCCCAGGCCGGAGCATCCAGCCCCATGGTGGAGTAGCGGTGCGTGGGCTGGCCCAGGACTTCGTTGCGCGCAAAGCCCGTGCGCTGCAAAAAGGCCTCGTTCACATAGACGATGTTCTGGTGCACGTCGGTGATGACGATGCTCTCGGGGTTCTGCTCCACGGCGCGGTAGAACTTGCGCAGATCGTCCTGGTGCTGCTCCAGCGCGCCCAGTGTGTCCTGCAGCTCCTGGGCGCGGCGGATCAGGCTGCGCCGCGCCATCAGCGTGACCGTGCCCGTCAGCCCCAGCATGCCCACGAAGTAGAGCATGGAGAACACGGGCGAGGTCTCGCGCTGGCCGATCCAGTCAACGCCTTCCCGGCCCGCCACCCAGAAACCGGCCATGGTCAGCACGGACAGGACCAGCATGACCAGCGTGGTGCGCACGCCCAGCACCCAGGCGCACATGACCAGCAGGGCAGGAAAGGCCAGCACCGAGCCGCTTTGCACGCCGCCCGTGGCGGCCACCACGGTCACGGCCGCCGTCCAGGTGCCCCAGACAAGCACATTGGAGGCCAGCCGCCAGTGCCGGCGCCAGCCCAGCAGCACGGCACCGAAGCTCACGCCTGCGGCAACCAGGTTCAGCCGCACGCTGAGCCAGGGAACGGGGTCCTGCATCAGCAGCGCCATGGCCAGCATCACGGTGAGGCTGGTGATCCATATGCTGCCCACCAGGACCACCCTGCGCAGGGACAAATGGGTTTCCGCCTCGACTCGATGACGCCGCATGAAAAAGCCCCAACAGAGAAAGAACACTCAACATGCTAGCGGTCGGCGCCGCCTGCGGCTGTGGTGGTTGTGCCACCGCCCCGGTCGGACGCGCTCTTGCACCAAACAGGGTATGCGGGCGCCGGTTCAGGGCGCGCTTTTGCGCTCGCGCGGCGGCCGCTTGCGCGCCTTGACGGCGTCCTTGCGCGCCTGGCGCTCGGCATCGCGCTGCTGGCCCACGGCCAGCCATTGCGCGTACTCCTCGGGCGTCTCCAGCGTGATGCGGCCCAGGACCGCTGCGCGGAAATCCGTGAGCACCAGCTCGGCCGCCTTTTGCACATTGACACGTCCGCCGCCCATCATGGCGCCGCGGCGCCGGCCGATGGCGTCCAGCAGCTCGTCGTCGTGCAGGGCGGCGATGCGTTCGTTGTCCAGGCCCAGCTTGTAGCGCGCCTCCAGCATGTCCGCGTAGTTCTTCTGCAGATAGCCCAGCAGCTCCAGCGCCACCAGTTCCTCGTCATAGGCGTTGCGGCCCACGGCGCCGCTGGCGGCCAGGTTGTAGCCGCTTTGCTCGACGATGATGCGCGGCCACAGCATGCCGGGCGTGTCCCAGAGGTAGAAGTCGTCGGCCAGCACGATGCGCTGCTCCAGCTTGGTGATGCCGGCCTCGTCCCCCGTCTTGGCCTGCCGCTTGCCGCTCATGGAGTTGATCAGCGTGGACTTGCCCACGTTGGGGATGCCGCAGATCAGCACGCGCATGGGCTTGGCCATGCCGCCACGGTTCGGCGCCAGCAGCTTGCAGGCCTCGATCAGCCGGCGCGTGGGCGCGGGCTCGGAGGCGTCCAGCGCAATGGCGCGCGTGTCGCTCTGGGCGTTGTACCAGTCCAGCCACAGCGGCGTGCGCGCGGCATCGGCCAGGTCCTGCTTGTTGAGCACCTGCAGGCGCGGCTTGTGGCCCGTCAGCTCCTGCAGCAGCGGGTTGCTGCTCGACCCCGGCAGGCGCGCATCCAGCACTTCGATGACCACATCGATTTCCTTGACGCGCTCGGTGATCACCTTGCGCGTGAGATTCATGTGACCGGGGAACCACTGTATGGCCATGGGATTACTTTCTGGGAAACGGGGGGACTGGCAGGGGCGCAAGGATAATTCATGGCTTGCGCAGACAGGATGCAACAACGCGCGGCGCCCCGGCGCAACCCGCAGACTTCCATTTTTTCTTGCGCAAGCCGCAATTGTCCCCCGCTTTTACGCCCAGCCTCACTGCCCATGTCCTTGCCCGATACCCCCTCGTCCCGCTCCGCCTCGCGCAAGGCAGACATCGAACTGCTGATCAAGGGCGTGACCTGCGCCGTGATCGGGCTGGTGATTCTGCTGGCGCCACAGTTCATGGCGCCCGGGGGCATCGTGCAGATGATGGCCCAGTCGTACCTGGTCGGCTGGTTCGCCCTGCTGCTGGGCACGGCCTTCATCGTGCTGTTTGCGGTGCGCCGCAGCAAGGCGCGGCGCTGAGCATGGTGCAGGGGCCGCTGGAGCAGGCGCTGTCGCAGATCCAGCTGTGGCAGCAGCGCGCCCAGGCCGCAGGCATTGCACTGCGCCCTGCGCCGCCCCAGCCCACGAGCTGCTGCGGCCGCGGCTGCAACGGCTGCGTCTGGGAGGGCTTCTACGACGCCGTGCTGTTCTGGTGCGAGGACGCAGGCCAGGCGCTGGGCGCCGGGCGGGGTTAAAGCGCGCTCAGCGCAGGTTCTCCGGCGCCATGTAGCGCAGGCGCCATTCCTCGAACGACAGCGTGTCCGCGGCCTCGATGTCGCGCTGCTCCTGCACGGACTGCGCCGACCATTGCTCGAAGCGCTGCTGCTGCGCCTGGCTCCAGGGCAGGGCCAGCAGCGAGTCGCGGGCCTGCTCGGACCGGGCCAGCGTGAAGTTCGCAAAGCTGTTGCCGTATGCGCCCGTCAGCTCGCCCAGCACATGGGCCGACGGCGTGCGCTCGGGGTGCTCCAGGCGCTCCAGCGCCTGGGCCAGGGCGGCGCTGTAGTCCTGCGTGCCGTGGGTGCTGTCCAGCGCCTGGGCGTAGGGTCGGCACTGGTCCAGCACTTCATGGGCCCAGTCGCGCAGCGGCACTTCTCGGCCGGCGCGCACCAGTTGCAGGCCCGGCTCGCGGCCGCGCTCGGCCGTCAGGTGCTGGTTGTGCTTGAGTTCCGCGATCTCGTCCGGCGTATCCGGCGGGCTGTCGGCGTTCAGGCAGTGCAGCAGGAACACGTCCAGCATGCGCATGGTGGGCGCGGCAATGCCCACGTCCTCGAAGGGATCGAGGTCCATCAGGCGCACCTCCACATACTCCACGCCGCGCTCGCGCAGCGCGTGCAGCGGGCGCTCGCCGCGGCTGACGGTGCGCTTGGGGCGGATGGTGCCGTAGAACTCGTTTTCGATCTGCAGCAGGCCCGTGCCCAGCTGGTTGTAGTCGCCGCCCGGGTTGCGCACGCCCAGCATCTCGTAGGCGGGATAGGGCTGGGTCAGCGCGTCGTACAGCGAATTCGCATAGCCTTCCAGGCCGTTGTAGCTGACGTTGATGCTGGCCTGCGCATCGCTCTGGTAGCCCAGGCGTCCCATGCGCAGCGAGGTGGCGTGGGGCAGGTACAGCGCCTGGCCCGTATTGCCCAGCGGCTGCAGCCGGTGCTCGCGCCCCTCGACGAAACAGGGACACAGCGCGGGCGAAGCGCCATACAGGTACAGCAGCACGAAGGCATGGCGCCGGAAATTGCGGATGAGCGAGAAATACTGGTCGCTGGTCACGCCGGGCAGCGACCAGTTGTAGTGGATGCCCGAAATCGTCTGCATGCGCCGACCATAGCGGTGGCCCAGCCCCATGCGGTACACGCTCTTGGAGCGGCCCGAGTGCGAGGAGCCGTAGCGCGCCAGCGGAATCGTCTCGTCCGTGGGCAGCTGGCAGGGCATGCTGGACGACCACAGCATCTCGCCACCCGCATCGCGCAGGCTGCGCAGCACGAACTGGTGGATCTGCACCAGCTCGTCCAGGCATTCCTGCACGCCCAGCCGCGCGCCGGTGATCAGCTCGATCTGCGATTCGCTGTAGTCGGTGGTGATGTGCGGATGCGTGAGCGCCGAGCCCAGCGCCAGGGGATGCGGCGTCAGTGCCAGGCTGCCGGAAGGCAGCACGCGCAGGCCCTCCTTTTCTATGCCACGGCGTATGCCCTTGAGCCGCTCAGGACCGGGAACCGCCATGGATGCCTGCGATGTTTTCATTCTTGTTTACCGATTCGTTGATGGGCATCGGCCCACACGGAAACCACCAGGATTCCCGGCGGACCCGACCCGGACGCCGAATGATAGAGAAACGGCAGGAAACGCGATGGCGCCTGTCCGCTTAACCACGCGTTTTGGCCTGTTGCCCCGCATGGGATCGCCGCGAGCGAAAGGAATATGTCAGAGTTTCTCCCTCCCGGCCGGCGCTGCCTTGATACCGGGCAAGGGACGGCCGGCCAGCGGCGAAATCTCTGACCGGCCCCTGGTCATCGACGGGCTGCAGCCATGGCCTTGCCCACTTCCAGCGTGCCCTGGGCGGCGCCGCTGGCGGGCACCTGTTCGCCGCTGCGGTCCAGCACCTGGGCCAGCTGCGCGGCCAGCTGTTCCGGCACCTGCTCGCCCTGGCCCAGGTAAACGCCTTCGGTCAGCGTGATGAAGGCGGCCTCGAAGCCGCCCGCGCCTGCGCACAGCGTGGTGCGTGTGGGCGCACTTTCGTGGGCCAGCACCAGCATGGCGGGCACCACGGCCTCGGGCTTGAGGGCGGCCAGCACGGCCTCGGGCATCAGGCCTTCCGTCATGCGGGTGGCCGCCGTGGGTGCCAGCGCATTCACATGGATGCCGTGCTTGGCGCCTTCGATGGCCAGGGTCTGCATGAGGCCGACCTGGGCCAGCTTGGCCGCGCCATAGTTGGTCTGGCCGAAGTTGCCGTACAGGCCCGTGGACGAGGTGGTCATCACGATGCGCCCGTAGTTCTGCGCCTGCATGTGCGGCCACACGGCCTTGCAGCAATGCGCGGCGCCCATCAGGTGCACTTCCACCACCAGGCGGAAGTCGTCCATGCCCATCTTGGCAAAGCTCTTGTCGCGCAGGATGCCGGCGTTGTTGACCAGGATGTCCACGCGGCCCCAGGCATCGACGGCCTGCTGCACCATGGCCTGCACGGCCTCGAAATCGGTGACCGATGCGCCGTTGGCCAGCGCCTGGCCGCCCGCCGCGCGGATCTCGTCCACCACAGCCTGGGCCGCCGTGGCCGAACCGCCGCTGCCATCGACCGCGCCGCCCAGATCATTGACCAGCACCTTGGCGCCGCGCGCCGCCAGCGCCAGCGCATGCAGGCGCCCCAGGCCGCCGCCGGCCCCCGTCACGATGGCCACGCGGCCTTCAAACTCAATCGCCATGGAGATGCTCCCTTTGTGTCGTTGGATGCCGGTTGCGCCCTCCGGATGGCAGGGCACCGGCCACCCAGCAATGTAGACGGACGCCGGCCGCATTCCGGTTGCCGAAGCGACTGCGGCAGGCCCGCCGGCCTTGTCCCCATCATTTCGTGACAAGCCTGTGGAAAACCATGTGCAGGCTCGGGACTGGCTGGTTAAGTAATTGTTTTGATTAGATTTTTTCGTTTTGCCTATTTTTTAATCAAATCCACAAGTCGTGTGCCCGACTTATCCCGCCTCACCCTGAACAATCTTGTGAACAACTTTCACAGCGGGCGGGATAAGGCACGCAAGTCATTGATTCAAAAGAAAAACAGGAGGATCGCTTAAAAAATGGGCAGAAGACCCCGGATTTTCGGGCTGCGTCCCGCTTATCCACCGCGCAACCCGCATGTACGCATTTACCCCCATTCGTACTGGACAAGCATGTGGACAAGCCGCCAAAAATGCCGAATTCGCAACATAAGTCATTGATTTGACAAACAAGCCAGCCAATTGCTCAAAAAACAGGCAAACCTGTGCGTCGCAGCCGGACGCGTTCAAACGCCTTGCGACCCGCTCCCCTCACAGGCCTCATCACGCGCATGCGCTGCAAGCGCCCCGCAGACGGCACCGGCAACCAGGGGAAAGACATAGACGCCGAGGGATTTGGGAAACGGCGTGCCGGAGGTCGCTGAAAAGCATGCAGCCAGCGCGGCGACACCGCTCACCGCACCCAGCACGGCGCCGAACTCCCTGGTGCTCAGTACCTGGAGCAGGCCCCTGAGAGGCCAGCCGACCACATAGATCACCCCCGCCAAAGCGGCAGGAACAGCACCTATGCCATAGCCGAACACGACGAGCAGCCAGTTCACCGGCAGGACCGGCGCACCGTCCGCGCCCACAAGCATCACGGTCAGCACGCCCACACCGGGACCGACCAGCAGGAAAACGAGCACAGGCAGGAGGTAGGGCTTGATATGCATGGAGCCAAGCCTAGCGCACCGCTGACCGCGGCCCGGGAGACCCACCTCAACCCGGCCCCTGGCGCCAGACATTGCCTGATATAGGCCCGATACAGAGCCCGATACAGGGTACAAACACCCTTCGCCCCACAGAATTGCAGCCCCCCTTGATAACCATGAGCCAGGATTCCCCCGCCTCCTCCCCTTTTGCCCCGCCCTTCTTCACCGCCCGCCTCACGCCCAGCGGCCTGCAGGTCGATGCCTGGGCCGACCAGCCGCTGTTGCACTCGCTGGAGCAGGGCGGCGTGGACTGGCCCAGTTCCTGCCGCAACGGCACCTGCCGCACCTGCATCGGGCAGCTGGTGTCGGGCAGCGTGCGCTACGAGATCGAATGGCCGGGCGTGACGCGCGAGGAGCGGGCCGAGGGCTGCGTGCTGCCCTGCATCGCCTATCCCGAAGGCGATGTGGTGCTGCAGGACCCCGGCCCCTGAATCCGGCCAAAGCCCGCGCCGCCTGCGGCCGATGGCCGCTGGAATAGAATGTGCGCTTTCGCAAGGTCATTCCGGGTCATGCCGATTGCCGACAGCGGCTGCGCCGCGCCACACGTTCTTTGGAAGCCCACTTCTGACGCCTGCCAGGCCGAGGGAGCCGGCGCGTGTGCCGCGCCCCGTCCGCACGACCCGGCTCCTCCAGAAGGCACTCCATGAACAACTCCACGTCCCCCGTGCCCATCTCGCCGGTGGAAGACATCATTGCCGACATGCGCGCGGGCCGCATGGTCATCCTCGTCGATGAGGAAGATCGCGAGAACGAAGGCGACCTGGTGCTGGCCGCCGACCATGTCACCCCCGAGGCGATCAACTTCATGGCGCGCTTCGGCCGCGGCCTGATCTGCCTGACGCTCACGCGCGAGCGCTGCGAATACCTGAAGCTGCCGCCCATGGCCGCGCGCAACGGCACCGTGTACAGCACGGCCTTCACCGTCTCCATCGAAGCGGCCGAGGGCGTGACCACCGGCATCTCCGCCGCCGACCGCGCCCGTACCGTGCAGGCCGCCGTGGCCAAGGACTCCAAGCCCACGGACCTGGTCCAGCCGGGCCACATCTTCCCGCTGCAGGCCGTCGACGGCGGCGTGCTCATGCGCGCCGGTCACACCGAGGCCGGCTGCGACTTCGCCGCCCTGGCCGACTGCAGCCCCGCCGCCGTGATCTGCGAGATCATGAAGGACGACGGCACCATGGCCCGCCTGCCCGACCTGCAGCTGTTCGCTGCCGAGCACGGCCTGAAGATCGGCACCATTGCCGACCTGATCCAGTACCGCAGCCGCAACGAAACTCTGCTCAGCAAGGTCGGCGAGCGCCCGCTGCAGACGGCGCATGGCGAGTTCATCGCCCATGCCTTCCGCGACCTGCCCAGCCAGTCCGTGCACCTGGCCCTGGTCAAGGGCCAGTGGGATGCCGACACGCCCGTGCCCGTGCGCGTGCATGAGCCGCTGTCCGTGCTGGATGCGCTGGAGACCGGCCGCACCCTGCATTCCTGGAGCCTGGACACCAGCCTCGAATACATCGCCCGCCAGGGCCACGGCGTGGCCGTGCTGCTCAACTGCGGCGAAAGCGGCGACCAGCTGCTGGCCCAGTTCGACGGCAGCGCACGCGCCGCCCAGGCGCCCGAGCGCGGCCGCATGGACCTGCGCACCTATGGCGTGGGCGCGCAGATCCTGCGCGAGTGCGGCGTGCAGCGCATGCAGCTCATGGGCCAGCCGCGCCGCCTGCCCAGCATGGCCGGCTACGGCCTCGAAATCAGCGGCTACATCCCCAAGGAATAAGAAATGTTGAACGCAGAAAAGGGCCAGGCCCTGAATCTTGATGGTGCGCAACTGCGCATTGGCATCGTGCAGGCCCGCTTCAATGAAAGCATCACCAACAGCCTGACCCAGGCCTGCCGCGAAGAGCTGCTGGCCCTGGGCGTGCAGGCCGGAAACATCGACCACGTCACCGTGCCCGGCGCCCTGGAAGTGCCCGTGGCGCTGCAGGCGATGGCCGAGTCCGACCGCTACGACGCCCTGGTGGCGCTGGGCTGCATCATCCGTGGGGAGACATACCACTTCGAGCTGGTGGCCAACGAATCGGGTGCGGGTGTCACGCGCCTGGCCCTGGACTACCAGCTGCCGATCGCCAACGCGATCATCACCACCGAGAACACCGAGCAGGCCATTGCACGCCAGACCGAAAAGGGACGCGACGCGGCCCGGGTCGCCGTGGAAATGGCCAACCTGCTCCAAACCATTGACCGACCATGAGCGACGAACACTCCACACCGGCCTCCGCACGCCCTCCCCGCCAGAGCCGCACCGGCCTGACCAGCACCGGCGCGCGCAAGGCCGCCTCCAAGTCCAACCGCAGCCGCGCGCGTGAATTCGCGCTGCAGGCCCTGTACCAGCACCTGGTGGGCGGCAACGACGTGGAGGCCATCGACCGCTTCACGCGCGACCTGTCGGGCTTTCACAAGGCCGACTCGGTGCACTACGACGCGCTGCTGCGCGGCTGCATCAACTCCCAGGTGGACCTGGACGCACTGATCGCCCCCAAGCTGGACCGCACCATGGCCGAGATCTCGCCCATCGAGCACGCCAGCATGTGGATAGGCGTCTATGAATTCCAGCACTGCATGGACGTGCCCTGGCGCGTGGTACTCAACGAGTGCATCGAGCTGGCCAAGGAATTCGGCGGCACCGACGGCCACAAGTACGTGAACGCCGTGCTCAACGGCCTGGCGCCCACGCTGCGCGCCGATGAGGTGGCACACGACCGCGCCGCAAAGAGCAGCGCAGCGCCTGCTGCACCGGCCGCGCCTGCGGCCGACGACGCGGCCGGCCAGGCCGGCTGAAGCGCGTCCTGCCACGCGCCTGCATCCACCGGGGCACAGGCCCCGCCGCATCCGGCCGTCCCTGGCCCGCCCGCGCCTGCCGGGCGCGGGCGCCTCTTTCAGGATTTCACCCGTCATGAAGTTTTCGACCCGCGCCGACCGCATTGAGCCCTTTTACGTGATGGAGATCGCCAAGGCGGCGCAGGAGATGGCGCGCGGCTGCGCGGACAGCGACACGCCGATGATCTTCCTGAACATCGGCGAGCCCGACTTCACCGCGCCCCCGCTGGTGCAGGAGGCTGCGGCCCGTGCCGTGCAGGACGGCGCCACGCAGTACACGCCGGCCCTGGGCCTGCCCCAGCTGCGCGAGCGCATCAGCCACTGGTATGCGCAGCGCTTCGGCGTGGATGTGCCGGCGCGGCGCATCGTGGTCACGGCCGGCGCCTCGGCCGCGCTGCAGCTGGCCTGCCTGGCGACCATCGACGCGGGCGACGAAATCCTCATGCCCGACCCCAGCTATCCCTGCAACCGCCACTTCGTGAGCGCAGCCGAAGGCCGGGCCGTGATGGTGCCGACCACGGCGGCCGAGCGCTACCAGCTGAGCGCCGACAAGGTCGAGGCCGCCTGGAACGCGCACACGCGCGGCGTGCTGCTGGCCTCGCCCTCCAACCCCACCGGCACCTCGATTGCACCGGCCGAGCTGCGCCGCATCCTTGACGTGGTGCGCGCCCGGGGCGGGCTGACCATCATCGACGAGATCTACCTGGGCCTTTCGTACGATGCGGCTTTCGGCCAGACCGCGCTGGCGCTGGGCGAGGACGTGATCAGCATCAACAGCTTCAGCAAGTACTTCAACATGACGGGCTGGCGCCTGGGCTGGATGGTGGTGCCCGAGGCCATGGTGCCCGTGGTCGAGCGCGTGGCGCAGAACCTCTTCATCTGCGCCAGCACCGTCTCGCAGCGCGCCGCCCTGGCCTGCTTCGAGCCCGAGTCCATTGCCGAGTACGAACGCCGCCGCGCCGAGTTCAAGGCCCGGCGCGACTTCTTCATCCCCGCGCTCGAGGCCCTGGGCCTGCCCGTGCCCGTACAGCCCGACGGCGCCTTCTACGCCTGGGCCGACTGCCGTGCCGCTGCCGCCAGGCTCGGCGTCCAGGGCAGCTGGGACTTTGCCTACGCCGTCATGGAGCGCGCCCACCTGGCCATCACGCCGGGCCGCGACTTCGGCACGTTCGAGACCGCCGACTTCGTGCGCTTTTCGACGGCCAACTCCATGGAACAGCTGCAGGAGGCCGTGCGCCGCCTGCAGCGCCTGCTGGCCTGAGGCCCGCCGCACATGGGCTTCGAATTTCCCATCCGCGTCTACTGGGAGGACACCGATGCCGGAGGCATCGTGTTCTACGCCAACTACCTCAAGTTCTTCGAGCGCGCCCGCACCGAGTGGCTGCGCGCCCTGGGCATAGGCCAGCAGCAGCTGCGGGAACAAACGGGCGGCATGTTTGTCGTAACCCAGGCCCAGCTGCAATACCTGCGGGCGGCCCGGCTCGATGACCAACTCCTTGTTACCGCCGAGCTGCAAAGCAGTGGCCGCGCTTCGCTGACAATACGCCAGCAGGCGCTGCTGGCATCCGCCGGCGATGGCAATGCGCCGCCGCCCCTGTTGTGCGAAGGCACGATCCGCATTGGATGGGTGGATGGCTCGACCATGCGCCCCGCAAGAATTCCGAACCGCATCCTGGAGCAACTCTCATGAACTCCCATGACATGTCCATACTCAGCCTCGTGCTGCAGGCCAGCTGGGTCGTGCAGCTGGTCATGCTGATCCTTGTGGGCGCCTCGGTGGCCAGTTGGGCCACCATCTTCCGCAAGTCGCAGACCTTGAAGCGCGTGCGCACGCTCAACGACGGCTTCGAGCAGGACTTCTGGTCGGGCACCAGCCTCAACGACCTCTATGCCTCGGCGGCCCACCATGCCAAGCAGGGCGGCCCCATGGAACGCATCTTCGCCAGCGGCATGCGCGAGTACCAGAAGCTGCGCGAGCGCCGCATCGCCGATGTGAACCAGTTGATGGACGGCACGCGCCGCGCCATGCGCGCCAGCTTCCAGCGCGAGATGGACGAGGTCGAATCGGGCCTGTCCTTCCTGGGCACCGTGGGCTCGGTCTCTCCCTACGTGGGCCTGTTCGGCACCGTCTGGGGCGTGATGCACGCCTTCACCGGCTTTGCCAACATGGAGCAGATCACGCTGGCCACCGTGGCCCCCGGCATTGCCGAGGCGCTGGTGGCCACGGCCATGGGCCTGTTCGCCGCCATCCCGGCCGTCACGGCCTACAACCGCTACGCCCACCAGATCGACCGCGTGGCCAGCCAGCAGGAAACCTTCATCGAAGAGTTCTCCAACATCCTGCAGCGCAACGTGGGTGCGACCGGCTCCAGCACCCCGTCCGGCCATTGAAGTCGCGCACAGTTTGCAAGGAGTGAGCACATGCCCGCAGTAGCCTCGCGCGGCGGCCGCAGCCGCCGCACCGTCAACGAGATCAACATGGTGCCCTTCATCGACGTGATGCTGGTGCTGCTCATCATCTTCATGGTGACGGCGCCCATGCTCACGCCGGGCTCCATCAACGTGCCCAGCGCCGGCAAGGCCGCGCGCACGCCCCCGAAGCGCGCCGACGTGATGATCGACAAGGACGGCGGCATCCGCATCAAGGCCGGCAGCACCGACAAGACCGTCACGATCCAGGAACTGGGCGCGGTCGCCAGGAGCTGGCAGGACCAGCAAAGCGACGACAGCGCCGTGCTGATCTCGGCCGACAAGAAGCTGCCCTTCGAGACCGTGATGGCCGCCATGTCGGCCCTGCAATCGGCCGGCGTCAAGCGCGTGGCCTTCGGCGTCAAGTCCTCCCAGTAAGCAGCGCCGCCCGCCTTCGACTCCATGCCCAACCTGCAAGACCACGACCAGTTCGCACCGCCGCGCACGCGCGGCCGCACCCGTTCGTGGGCCATGGCCGTGGCCGCGCACGGGCTGCTCGTGGCCGCCATGCTGTGGACCGTGCGCCCCCCGAAGCAGGCCGACGAGCCCATGGTCGAGGCCGAGTTCTGGTCCACGGCCGCGCCGGCCCCTGCCCTGCCCGTGCCCGCGCCTCCCCCGCCACCTGCGCCCGAGCCCGTTCCCCAGCCGCCACCGCCGCCGCCCGCGCCCGTGATTGCGCCGCCCCCACCTCCCAAGCCGCAGGCCGTGGACGACGACCGCGAGGCCGAGATCGCGCTGGAGAAGAAGCGCAAGATCGAGCAGCAAAAGAAGGAGCGCGCCGAACAGGCCGCCCGCGAGCAGCGCGAAAAGGAACGCCAGGAGCGCCTGGACAAGGAAAAGGCCGACAAGGCGGCCAAGGACAAGGCCGAGCGCGAGAAGGCGGAAAAAGCCGAGAAGGACCGCCGCGACAAGCTCGAGCAGCAGAAAAAGGACAAGGCCGAGCAGGACCGCAAGGAACGCCTGGAGCAGCAAAAGAAGGACAAGGCCGAAAAGGAAAAGGCGGACAAGGAAAAAGCTGCCAAGGACAAGGCCGAGCGCGAGAAAGCCGAGAAGGCGGAGAAAGAAAAGGCCGCCAAGGCAGAAGCCGAGAAGAAGGCCGCCGAGGACAAGCGCAAGAAGGAACAGGCCGCCAAGGAAGCGCGCGAGGCCAAGGAAGCCGAGGCACGCCGCCTGGAGAACATCCGCCGCATGCAGGGCCTGGCCGGCAGCGGCGGCTCGGCCGGCGAAGGCGCCGGTGGCAGCAAGAGCGGCGGCTCGGGCAGCTCCGCCGGAGGCCCCTCGGCCGGCTATGGTGCCAAGGTGGCCGCGCGCGTCAGGCCCAACATCGTCTACCCGGACGCCATCAGCGGTAACCCGCGTGCCGAGGTGCGCGTGCGCGCAGCACCCGACGGCACCATTACGAGTGCCACCATCGCCAAATCCAGCGGCAACAAGGCCTGGGACGATGCCGTCATCCGCGCGCTGCAAAAGACCGAGACGCTGCCGCGCGACATCGATGGCCGCGTGCCCTCGGATCTGGTCATCGACTTCCGCCCGCAGGACTGAACGGACACGGGCCCTTCATCAAAAAGCCCCGCCGGTACCTGCCGGCGGGGCTTTTTCCATCTTGCGTTGTATGCAATCCGCCACGCGCCTGCGACTTCGCTTGCGGCACCGGCCGCTTGTCCCTAGCATCCCCGTCTTTGCCGCATTCGCGGCACCCGTCCACCATCGCAAAGGAGAGAACCCATGTCCCATTCGACACGTCCCTTTGCAGTCGTGCACGCTTGAAGCCCTAGCGCCTCCAGGCCACGCTGCAGACCTGATTTCCGGCCCCGCAAGAGGCCCGGCTTTCGGCTGCGCGTGCGCTTTTCCTGATGCCTGTCCATCGAGCTTGCGGCGACTGCCCATTGCGCATTCCGCATCTGCCGGAATGTGCCCCAAGCACTCGATCGAAAGCCATTCATGGGCAATTCCATAGTATTCCGTGGCGCAAACGCGGCACCCGCAATCACTCAAGCCAGAGACACCGAGGAAGGGCCGCCCCGCACCGAGGGTGTCGTCTCCTCCCGCGAAGCGAGAGGGGGGAAGGCGCGCAGCGACTCAGGGGGGCCGGACATCCATCTTCAGGTGTTCGCCAACCGCGGCGTCTGGATTGAAGACGCCGCCATCCAACAACTTCAAACGACGGCCCGCAACCTGGCCGGCATGCGCGCAGCCGTGGGCCTGCCGGACCTGCACCCGGGCCGGGGCTACCCGGTAGGGGCGGCCTTCTTTTCCGTGGGCCGCTTCTACCCGGCCCTGGTCGGCGGCGACATCGGCTGCGGCATGTCGCTGTACAGCACGGAGCTGGCAGCGCACAAGACCTCGGCCCCCAAGCTGGAAAAGGCGGTGGGCAACATCGACGGCCCCCTGCCCCAGGAACTGCTGGATGCCGTGGACATGCAGCAGCTGGAGCACGTCGCCCAGGCCAGCGGCGTGGCCGACCTGGCGTATCTGCAGGACAGCCTGGGCACCATTGGCGGCGGCAACCACTTTGCCGAACTGCAGGTGGTGGACACGCTGTACGAGGACGGCGCGCTCGACAGGAAGCGCGTGCACCTCATGGTGCACAGCGGCTCGCGCGGGCTGGGCGGCGCCATCCTGCGCGCCCATGTGGAGGCCTTCAGCCACGACGGCCTGGCCGCCAGCAGCGATGCCGCCACGCAGTACCTGCGCCAGCACGCGGCCGCCATCGCCTTCGCCCAACTGAACCGCGCCAGCATTGCGGCACGCCTGCTGCGCGCCCTGCGCACGCGCGGCCAGGCCCTGCTGGACATCACCCACAACCACGTGATCGCCCACCACTGGCGCGGCGAAGACGGCTTTTTGCACCGCAAGGGCGCCACGCCGGCCGACCAGGGTCTGGTGGTGATCCCGGGTTCGCGCGGCGACTACAGCTACCTTGTGCGGCCCGTGGCCGGGCGTGACGAGGCACTGCACTCGCTGGCGCACGGCGCGGGCCGCAAGTGGGCACGTACCGATTGCATGGGCCGCCTGCGCCCGCGCTTCACGCTGGACGAACTGCTGCGCACAAAATTCGGCAGCGCCGTGGTCTGCGCCGACCGCGAACTGGTCTACGAGGAGGCCCCCCAGGCCTACAAGGACGTGGACTCCGTCGTCGCCAGCCTGCAGGAAGCCGGCCTGGTGCAGCTGGTGGCGCGGCTGCGCCCCCTGCTGACCTACAAGAAGGGAGCCATGCAATGCTGCTGATCCAGCTGACCGCATCCCACGGCCCCGCCGAGTGCGAGCATGCCGTGCGCCTGACCCTGCGCGAGCTGCTGCGCGACTGCGCTGCCAGCGGCATCACCGTGGACGTGCTGGAAGAAACGCCCACGCCGGCCGGCTACAGGTCCGTGCTGCTGCGCTGCGAGGGCGACACCGGCCTGCTTCACGGCACGCTGGGCGCCTGGCTGGGCACCATCCAGTGGGTCTTCGACAGTCCCCTGCGCCCCCACCACCCGCGCAGGAACTGGTTCGTGGCCGTGCAACAGTGCGAGCCGCCCCGGCAATTGCCGGCAGACGGCGAAATCGTCTTCCAGGCCTGCAAGGCCTCGGGCAAGGGCGGCCAGCATGTCAACACCACGGACTCCGCCGTCCATGCCCTGCATGTGCCCAGCGGGATCTCGGTGAAGGTCATGAGCGAGCGCAGCCAGCACGCCAACAAGCGGCTGGCGCGCGAGCTGCTGGCCCTGAAGCTGGCGCGCCTCAACGCGCAGGGCGAGGGCCAGGCCCGGCGCACGCGCAGCCAGCTGCACTGGGAGGTGGAGCGCGGCAGCCCCGTGAAGGTGTTCCGCGCCTGAACGCCCCGGGGCTAGCCCCTGGCGCACATGTAGATGCCCAGGGCCAGCAGGCCCAGCATCAGCACGCGCTTGAAGACCTGGGGCGACAGCGACTGGCGCAGCCGCTCGCCCCAGGCCATGCCGGCCAGGGCGGGCAGCAGCATCAGCGCGGAAACCAGGGCTGTGGCACCCCATCCCGTCCAGGACGAAGCGGCATGGCCCGGCCCCTGCGCCAGCGCCATGCCCGCGCCCAGCGCCAGCGTGGACACCGTGAAGCACAGGCCCATGGCCTGCATCAGCGCCTGCCGGCCCAGCGCCAGCGATTGCAAAAAGGCCACGGCCGGCACCACGAACACGCCGGTCAGCGCCGTGATCCCGCCCGTCAGCAGACCACACAACAGGCCCAGCCAGGCCTGATGCCTCTGCGGCAACTGCAGGCCCGGCCCCCACAGGCCCCACAGGCCCCACAGGCCCCACAGGGCATACGCAACCAGGGCCACGCCCAGCGCCGTGCGCGCCACGGCGGCCTCGCCCACCGGGCCCCACCACAGCATGCCGCCCACCGTGCCCGCGACAATGCCCAGCTGCATCCAGCCCAGGCGCCGCAGCAGCGGCCACAGCGATGGCAGGGGCCGCATCTGCACCACATTGGTCACCAGGGACGGCACCAGCAGCCAGGCCGCCGCCTGCCCGGCCGGCATGAACAGCGCCAGCAGCGCCATGGACACCGTGGGCAGGCCCAGGCCCACCACCCCCTTGACGACACCGGCCAGCCCGAACACGGCCACCGCCGCCGCCAGCACCCACCACGCATCCCACATCACGGCCACCCTGCACTTTCCACCGACTTGGCTCAGGCCCTTCCTGAACCTCATGGCGCCATGCTCGTGCACCAACAAAGGGATCACAATCGGGAATCTTCAAACCAAGGCTCAGGCATGGCCTGATCCTTCAGCACCACAGGCCATGCGATTCGACCTCACCGACCTGCAGCTGTTCGTCCACATCCTCGACTGCGGCACGCTCACCGCGGCGGCCGGGCGCGCGCACATGACGCTGGCCTCGGCCAGCGAGCGCGTGCGCGGCATGGAGGCGCAACTGGGCTGCGCCCTGCTCGCTCGCCAGGCGCGCGGCGTACGGCCCACGGCGGCCGGCCACACGCTGGGCCAGCATGCGCGCAGCGTGCTGGCCCAGATGCAGCGCCTGCGCGGCGACATGGCCGAATACGGCGCGGGGCTGGCCGGCCATGTGCGCGTCTGCGGCAACACCTCGGCCGTGGGCGAGCACCTGCCGCTGGCCGTGGCGGGCTTTCTGCGCAGCCACCCGCGCGTGGCGCTGGAGCTGCAGGAATGCGGCAGCGCCGAAGTGCTGGACCGGCTGCGCCAGGGCCTGTGCGACATCGGCGTGGCCAGCGATGCGCAGGACACCACCGGCCTGCAGGCCACGCCCTGGCGCCCCGACCCGCTGGTGGCCGTGCTGCCGCGCGGCCACCGCCTGGCCCGGCGCACGCGCCTGGCCTTGCAGGAGCTGCTGGCCGAAGACTGGGTGGGCCTGCCGCACGATGCCGCCCTGCAGATGCTGGTGCGCCAGCAGGCCGCCTTGCTGGGGGGGCCGTCGGAAGGGCAGTTGCGCTGGCGTGCCCAGCTGCAGCACCTGGACAGCATCTGCCAGCTGGTGGGCCAGGGCGTGGGCGTGGCCGTCATGCCGGCGGCAGCCGCGCAGCGCCTGGCCCCGGCCAGCGGCGCCCGCGCCGTGCCCTTGAGCGATGCCTGGGCCCGGCGCCAGCTGCTGCTGTGCACGGCCCGGGAAGACCAGTTGCCCGCCCATGCCAGGCAGTTGCTGGAGCATCTGCAAGGGCTTGGCTCGCCTGAGCCTTAGCGAACCATGTTGGAAAGCGCTATGCAGGACAATACGGGGATCATGACCCTCAAAGCCCCCGAACTGCTGCTGCCGGCCGGCTCGCTCGACAAGATGCGCGCGGCCTACGACTTTGGCGCCGACGCCATCTACGCCGGGCAACCCCGCTACAGCCTGCGCGCACGCAACAACGAATTCCGCCTCGAACAGATCGCCCAGGGCATCTCCGAGGCGCATGCGCGGGGCAAGAAATTCTTCGTCACCAGCAACCTGATCGCCCACAACGACAAGGTGCGCACCTATATCCGCGACATCGAGCCCGTGATCGAGTGCAAGCCCGACGCGCTGATCATGGCCGACCCCGGCCTGATCATGATGGTCAAGGAAAAGTGGCCCGAGACCGAGGTCCATCTCTCGGTGCAGGCCAACACCACCAACTGGGCCACGGTGAAGTTCTGGCAGAAGGCCGGCGTCTCGCGCATCATCCTGTCGCGCGAGCTGTCGCTGGACGAGATCGAGAAGATCCGCCAGGAATGCCCGGACATGGAGATCGAGGTCTTCGTGCACGGCGCCCTGTGCATCGCCTACTCGGGCCGCTGCCTGCTGTCGGGCTACTTCAACCGGCGCGATCCCAACCAGGGCACCTGCACCAATGCCTGCCGCTGGGACTACAAGACGCATGACGCGGCCGTGGACCCCAATACCGGCGAGGCCCTGGCCCAGACCATGGAGCAGGACTTCAGCTTCGAGAAGGCCCGCGAGGAGGCCGACAGCCAGTTCACCAGCACCTGCGGCGACGGCGCGCGCCACCCCAAGGCCGAGCAGGTCTACCTGCTGGAGGAAAAGGGCCGCCCCGGCGAGCTGATGCCCATCATGGAAGACGAGCACGGCACCTACATCATGAACTCCAAGGACCTGCGCGCCGTGGAGCATGTGGAGCGCCTGGTGAAGATCGGCGTGGACTCGCTCAAGATCGAGGGCCGCACCAAGAGCCTGTACTACGTGGCCCGCACGGCCCAGGTCTACCGCCGCGCCATCGACGATGCCGTGGCCGGCCGCCCCTTCAACCCCCACCTGATCACCGAACTCGAAGGCCTGGCCAACCGTGGCTACACGGGCGGCCTGCTGGAGCGCCGTCCCTCGCAGGACTACCAGAACTACGAGACCGGCCACTCGGTGCTGCAGCGCAGCCACTTCGTGGGCGAAGTGCGCAGCTATGCCGACGGCATGGCGGAGGTGGAGACCAAGAACCGCTTCTCGGTGGGCGACACGCTGGAGATCATCCACCCCCAGGGCAACCGCCAGGTGCTGCTGGAGAAGATGTTCAACCTCGACGGCGAGCCCGTGCAGGTGGCCCAGGGCAACCCGGTGCGCGTGCGCATCCCCCTGGAAGGCCCGGCTGAAGGCGCGCTGATCTCGCGCCTGCTCTGAGGGCGGGCTTCGCCCCTGCTTCCAGTTTTTCTTCTTGGCGGCCGTCCAGGTCCATTGCCGCAATGGCCTGGAGCGGGCGCCTTTTTCTTTCATTCCTCATTTCTGCACTGCCATGGACATCGTCGTCAACGAAGAACTCAAGGCCTACATCGACCCGCTGACCCCCGATGAACTCGACGCGCTGGAGCGCAGCATCCTGGCCGAGGGCTGCCGCGATGCGCTCGTGCTCTGGAACGACCTGCTCATCGACGGCCACAACCGCTACGCCATCTGCCAAAAGCACGGCCTGCCCTTCAACACCATCCAGGCCACGCAGTTCAAGAACATGGATGACGTGCACCTGTGGATGATCGACCAGCACCTGGGCCGCCGCAGCGTGTCCGACTTCCAGCGCGGCGTGCTGGCGCTGCGCAAGCGCGAGATCATTGCGGCCCGCCGCTCGGCCGCTGCCGCCGCCGTGATGGCGGCCAAGGCCGAGGCGCCGGCCCAGCCCGAAGGCGAAGCGCCCTGGGAAGGCGAGACCGACCCCGTGGTCGCCGCCGCCCTGGCCAGCGTGGCCAAGGTGCCCGATGAGGCCCTGGACACGCGCGAGGCCCTGGCCCGCGTGGCCCGCCTGTCCAGCAGCCAGGTCAAGCTGATCGAGACCATCCAGCAAAAGGCCGCGCCCGAAGTGGTGGCAGCCGTGCGCTCGGGCGACATCTCGCTGAGCACCGCCGCCGTGGTCGCCAGCCTGCCCGTGGATGAGCAGCAGGCCGTGGCCGCCGCCGGCGCCGACGAACTCAAGCAGGCCGCCAAGCGCGTGCGCGATGCGAAGAAAAAGCCCAAGGCCGCCAAGCCCGAAGCCGACGCTGCCGACGGCGAAGGTGCGGCCGTGACCGCCTCGCCCGAGGAACTGCAGCAGCGCGTGAACGAACTTGAAGCCGAGAACGAGCGCCTGCGCCAGCAGATCAAGGCCTTGCAGGAACTGCTGGCCGAACAGGGCTGATCCCCGGGCCGCGACCTCCCCAGGCATGACGCGCTACCAGGAACTGGCCGACGATATCGAGGCCTCCATCGCCGCGGGCGTGCTGCGCGCGGGCGACAAGCTGCCCTCCGTGCGTCACACCAGCGAGCGGCGCGGCGTCAGCGCCTCCACGGTGTTCCAGGCCTACTATCTGCTGGAGGCACGCGGCCTGGTGCGCGCGCGCGAGCGCTCGGGCTACTTCGTCGCGGCGCGGCCGCACAGCGCCCCGCCCGAGCCCACGCAGCTGTCGGCCCCCCCGGGCGAGCGCTTTGCCGTGGTCGATGTGAGCGAGCGGGTGTTCGAGGTTCTGGAATCGTCCATGGACCGCGATGTCGTGCCGCTGGGCTCGGCCTTTCCCTCGCCACGCCTGTTCCCGCTGCAGCGCCTGGGCCAGGCCCTGGCCCGCGCCGCGCGCCAGGCCGATCCGCACAGCGCCCTCGACGACCTCACGCCCGGCAGCATGGCATTGCGACGCCAGATCGCGCGGCGCTACCTGGCCGACGGTCTGGCACTGTCACCGTCCGACCTGGTCATCACCAATGGCGCGCTGGAGGCACTGAACCTGTGTCTGGCCGCCGTCACGCGGCCCGGTGGCGCCGTGGTCATCGAATCTCCCTGCTTCTATGGCGCGCTGCAGGCTCTGGAGCGCATGGGGCTGTCCGCCATCGAGGTGCCCACGCATCCCGGCGAAGGCATGGACCTGGCCGCGCTGGAGACCGCCGTGCAGCGCCACCGGCCCCAGGCCATCTGGTTGATGACCAGCTTCCAGAATCCGCTGGGCAGCCTGATGCCCGAGGCGCGCAAGAAGGCCCTGGTGGAACTGGCCACGCGCCACCAGCTGCCGCTGATCGAGGACGATGTCTACGGCGAGCTGTACTTTGGCGAACACCGCCCGCCACCGGCCAAGGCCTTCGACATCGAGGGCTGGGTGCTGCACTGCGCCTCGTTCTCCAAGTGCCTGGCGCCCGGCTGGCGCGTGGGCTGGACCGCTCCGGGCCGCTTCACGCGCGCCGTGGCGCGGCAAAAGCTCACCACCACGCTGGCCACCAATGCCCCCAGCCAGCAGGCGCTGGCCGACTACCTGGAAAGCGGTGGCGTGGACCGCCACCTGCGCCGCCTGCGCCAGAGCCTGGCCCTGCAGCGGGACCACATGGCATCGGCCATTGCCCACCACTTTCCACAAGGCACGCGGGCCACGCGGCCCGAGGGCGGCTACTTCATGTGGATAGAGCTGCCGCCGTACTGCGATGCGCTGGCCCTGCACCGCGCAGCGCTGGCGCGCGGCATCAGCGTGGCGCCGGGGCCGATCTTCTCGGCCTCGCAGGCCTTCGGCCATTGCCTGCGGCTGAACTACGGCCATGACTGGAGCGACGAGACCGGGCAGGCCCTGGCCACGCTGGGCGAGCTGGCCCGCGCAATGCAGTCCCTTCCAGCAGCAAAAGCAGCAGGGTAAGCGCCCGCTGCGCTGGCGGCACCTGCTGCGCTGTAGCGCCCGGGCAACGCGACCCCGCGCAGCTGCTGCCAGCCTGGTGCCGGCTGGATGATTCTCATTTAGACTCGCGCACCGAACCGGCATTGCCGCCATGCATGCTGACCGGTCCTTGTCTCCTGCTTCCGCCTCGCCCGCCGCCACGCGTCCTGCAGCCTGCCAGCCGACCCTTCAGCGCTGCACCATTCCCAGAGGCACAAAGGAAGTTTTCCATGGTTTCCAGCAATCACTGCGCCACGCTCACACGCTGCGCGGCCGCTGTCGCCGCCGCCCTGCTGTCGCTGCAGGCGTCGGCACAGGCACCATCGCCCACCACCACCGCACCCGAGGCCGGCCTGTCCACCATCACCGTCACGGGCAACTGGCTGGACAACCCCAGCGAGGAAAAAGTGCTGGACCATGCCGGCGCGCGCACCATCGTCGAGCGGGCGCGCATCGAGGAAACCGGCGCCTCCAGCCTGCGCGACGTGCTGCGCCTGGTGCCCGGCGTGCAGGTGCAGGACAGCAACGGCACGGGCGGCAGCGATGTGTCGCTGAACATCGGCGTGCGCGGCCTGACGGCACGCCTGTCGCCGCGCTCGTATGTGCTGATGGACGGCGTGCCCGTCTCCTACGCGCCCTACGGCCAGCCCCAGCTGTCGCTGGCGCCCGTCTCGCTGGGCAACCTGGAGTCGGTGGACGTGATCCGCGGCGCGGGCTCGGTGCGCTACGGCCCCCAGAACGTGGGCGGCATCATCAACTTCGTCACGCGCGCCATTCCCAAGACCTTCGCGGCCGAGGCCTCGGTGGGCACCGAGTTCTACAGCCACGGCGGCAATGCCAAGACCACGCCCAGCCTCTTCGTGGGCGGCACCAGCGAATCCGGCCTGGGCCTGGCCCTGCTGTACTCGGGCACGCATGGCGACGGCTGGCGCGCAGGCAATGACAAGACCGATATCGACGACATCCTGCTCAAGGGCGCCTACCGCATCTCGGCCCAGGACGACATCGCCGTCTCGCTGCACCACTTCGAGGGCTCGGGCCGCATGCCCGGCGGCCTGACCACGGCGCAGTACGCGGCCGACCCGTTCCAGTCCACGCGCTCCTACGACAGCTTCGACGGCCGCCGCACCGATGCCTCGTTCAAGTACAACCACAAGGACGGGCGCAACAACTTCGAGCTGCTGGGCTACTACGTGGACTCGTTCCGCGGCAGCCACATCGAGCAGGACAACGCCAACCAGCGCCGCCTGACCGCCGCGCCGCGCAGCTACCACTACTTCGGCATCGAGCCGCGCTACTCGCGCCTGTTCGAGACCGGCTCCGTGGTGCAGGAAGTCAGCGTGGGCTACCGCTACCTCAAGGAAAGCAGCTCCGAGGTCGCGCTGCGCACCGCCTACTACAACCCCGCCACCATGGCCAACGCCATGGCCCTGCCGATCACGCCCTACCAGACCAGCCAGGGCGGCACCACGGCCCATGCCTTCTACATCGATGACCGCATCGACATCGGCAACTGGACCATCACCCCCGGCGTGCGCTACGAACGCATCAACTCCTTCAACAACGTCAGCAACCTGGGCGCCGACGGCAGCACCGTCACCAGCCAGCTGTTCCCCAAGGCCGAGGCACGCGAGCTCCTGCCCACGCTGTCCGTGCTCTACCGCATGAATGCGCAGTGGTCGCTGTTCGCCAACGCGGGCAAGTCCTTCGGACCGCAGCAGTATGCGCAGCTGGCCCAGACCGAGCGCGGCCTGCATCCCGAATCGGCCAAGACCTATGAGGTGGGCACGCACTACAACAGCCCGGCGCTGAACGCCGAGCTGACGCTGTTCAACATCGACTTCGACAAGGAACTGCTGCTGACCCGCGTGGGCGTGGACGGCATCTGGACCGACCTGGGCGCCACGCGCCACCGCGGCATCGAGTCCTCGCTGCGCTACGACCTGGGCCAGTGGAATGCCGCGCTCAAGGGGCTGACGGCGGGTGTGTCCTATACCTACACCGAGGCCGTCTCGCGCGCCGGCGATTTCGCGGGGCGCGACCTGCCGCTGTACTCGCGCCACACGGGCCAGCTGTGGGCGCGCTATGCGCTGGGGCAGTGGACGCTGAATGCGGACCTGGCCGCGCAATCGAAGCAGCGCTCTCCGGGGTCGGGCACGCAGTATGTGACGCAGGAAGATGCTGCGGGGCGGCTGGGCGATATTCCCGGGTTTGCGACCGTGGGCCTGCGTGCGGGCTATGACTTTGGCAAGTCGCTGGGCAATCTGCGGGTGGCCGTGGGGGTCAAGAATCTGTTTGATCGCAGGTACTACACGCGGTCTACGGACAACAACGGGGGCAAGTATGTGGGGATGCCTCGGACGTTGTATGTGCAGGGGACGTTGCCGTTCTGAGGCTTTGGTTTACGTGGGTCTGTTTTTGACCCTGCCGGGTGGTATTTTTCTGAGGCCGGGTCTCGGCCCGGCGGCCGACTGCCCTTTCTTGATTCGCCAAGAAAGGTCAGATCAAAGCAGGCGACCCGAATGTCCGCGACCCTCCGCTTCGCTGCGGGCAACCTGCGCTGACATACGGGGAGTGGGGAGTGGGCATGGAGCGGGCCTTCGCTTCGCTCGGCCCGTTTTGTTCTTTTTAGCCCTCTGCTGTGAATCCCACGCGCTTGACGATGGGTCCCCATTTGGCGAGTTCGGACTGCAGCAGCGCGGCCAGTTCGGCGGGGGTGGAGGATTGGGCGTCCAGGCCGAAGGTGGCCAGGCTGTCCACCACGTCGGGCGTGGCCAGGGCCTTGCGCATGTGGCCGTTCAGGCGCTGCACGGTCTCGGCGGGGGTCTTGGCTGGCACGAAGAAGGCGAACCATTCGCTGTGCGCCATGTCCTTGTAGCCCTGCTCCACCAGCGTGGGCACCTGGGGTGCGAAGCGGCTGCGCTTGGCGCCGCTGACGCCCAGGATGCGCATCTTGCCGCCGGCCAGGTGCTGCAGCATGTCGCCCACGGGGCCGCAGACGGCGGAGACGTTGCCGCCCAGCATGTCCAGCAGCGCCGGCTGGGTGCCGCGGTAGCCGGCGTGCTTGAAGTCCACACCGGCATGCTGGCCCAGCAGGGCGCCGATGAAGTGCGGCGTGGAGCCGGGCGCAGGCGAGCCGAAGTTGGCGCCTGCGGGGTTGGCCTTGGCCCAGGCGAAGAATTCGGGCACGGTGGTCACGCTGGCGGGCACGGCGGGGCCGACGGCGAAGCCGAAGTCGAATATGCAGCCCACGGTGACCGGCGCCAGGTCGGCCACCGGGTCATAGGGCAGCTTCTTGTAGATGTGCGGGTAGATGGACAGCATGGACGTGGGCGTCTGCAGCAGGGTGGCGCCGTCTGCGGGCCGGCCCTTGACGTAGCTGATGGCGATCTGACCGCCCGCGCCGGTGCGGTTTTCCACCACGGCGGTCTTGGCATAGCCCGACAGCTTGGTGCCCACGCGGCGGCAGATGGCGTCCGAGGTGCCTCCGGCCGCGAAGCCGGTGATGATGTTCAGGGTCTCGATGGGGCCCTGGGCCTGCGCCCAGGCCTGCTGGCCCAGGCTGGCCAGCAGCGCACCCGCTCCAGCGGTGCCCAGCCATTGGCGGCGGTCGATGTTCATGCGTATGTCTCCGGTTGAAATTGAAACTCTGAAAAAAAACAGTGGGGGAACAGCGGGGGAAATGCGTGCCAGCCCGGCGGCTTCAACTGTCGTCGCGCAGCCAGACCACCTGGCCCGAATGCGTGACCGCGCCCTGGTGGGCCGGGCGCACGGTGAGCGCGTATTTTTCCAGCACGCCGCCCAGCGGCGGCATCTGGCGGCGCGCGGCGGCCGATTGTTCCAGACGTGCGGCCAGTTCGGCCTCGCCGATTTCCACCGTGATGCTGCGCGCATCGGCGCGGGCGTCGATGGCGATGAGGTCGCCGTCGCGCAGTGCGGCAATGGGGCCGTTGTCGGCGGCCTCGGGGCCTGCGTAGCCGATGCACAGGCCGCGCGTGGCACCGGAGAAGCGCCCATCGGTCAGCAGGGCCACCTTGTCGCCCATGCCCTGGCCATACAGCAGTGCCGTGATGCCCAGCATCTCGCGCATGCCGGGGCTGCCGCGCGGGCCTTCGTTGCGGATGACGATGACATCGCCGGCCGTGTACTGCATGGCCTGCACGGCGGCCTGGGCCTGTTCCTCGGACTCGAAGACGCGCGCGGGGCCCCGGTGCACCAGGGTCTTGAGGCCGGCCGTCTTCAGCAACGCGCCATCGGGGCAGAGGTTGCCCTTGAGCACGGTCAGGCCACCGTCGCGCGTGATGGGGTTGCCGGGCGTGCGCACCACCTCGCCATCGGGCGGCGCGGCATCGGCCAGTTCTTCGGCCAGGGTGCGGCCCGTGAAGGTGAGCGCATCGCCGTGGACAAAGCCCTGCTCCATCAGCGTGCGCAGGATCACGCCGGCACCGCCGATGTAGTACACGTCGCGCGCCAGGAAGCGCCCGCCGGGGCGCAGGTCGGCGATCAGCGGCGTGCGCGCGAAGATTTCGGCCACGTCGTCCAGGTGGAAGCGGATGCCGGCCTCATGCGCGATGGCCGGCAGGTGCAGGGCGGCATTGGTCGATCCGCCCGTGGCGCTGACCACGGCGCAGGCATTCTCCAGCGCCCGGCGCGTGATGATGTCGCGCGGCAGCGGGCCGCCGCCTTCGGCGCTGGCCCACACGGCCTGCATGAGCTGGCGCGCGGCGCGGCGCATCAGCGGTGCGCGCTCGCTGAACACGGCGGGCACCATGCTGGAGCCGATGGGCGCCAGGCCCAGCGCCTCGCTCACCATGCCCATGGTGTTGGCCGTGAACTGGCCTGCGCAGGCGCCGGCCGTGGGCAGGCAGGCGCGGCTCATGGCCTCCAGGTCCTGCGCCGTGGCGGTGCCGGCCAGCACCTGGCCGATGGTCTCGTAGGTATCGACCACATTCAGGTCGCGCCCGTGCACGCCGGGCGCCTGTCCCGGCAGGGCCGAGCCGCCATGCACGAAGACGCTGGGCACATTGCAGCGCACCATGCCCATCATCAGCCCCGGCAGGTTCTTGTCGCAGGCGCCGATGGCGAAGATGCCATCCCACTGGTGGCCGCGCACCGAGGCCTCCACGCTGTCGGCGATCAGCTCGCGCGAGACCAGCGAGAACCGCATGCCCGAATGCGCCATGGTCAGCCCGTCGCTGACCGACACCACCGGGCATTCATGCGGCGTACCGCCCCCGGCATAGATGCCGGTCTTGGCATGCTGGGCCTGGTCGCGCAGGTTGAGGTTGCAGGGGCTCATCTCCCCGCCCGTGTGGAACACGCCGATGTGCGGGCGCTCCATGTCTTCGTCGTCCTGGCCCAGGGCATGCAGGAAGCTGCGCGTGGTGGCACGGATGGTGCCGGAGCGGATCAGGGCGGAGCGAAAAGGCGTGGGCTTGGGCGTGGCCGCTGCCGGGCTGCCGCCGGTGGTGCTGGTGATGCCGGCTGTGGTGGTGGAGGCGGCCAGCGATGCGGAGGCGCTGGACTCGGAAAAGACGTTGTCGGGGGAGGCAGGTTTCTTGTTCATACGCGGGACGGAAAACAGCCGCCCACCATAGCGGGGTCTGCGGATTTCCCTATGAGCATTTACACCAGATCGTGTCGCCCGGGAGTCGCCCGCATACCACCCTTGTGTCGCCCCGGCTTAGAGGATGGCCTGAAGGCCTTTGTCGGCGATGACGTTGAGCAGCTTGAGCGCCGGTCCGGCGGGACGGGTTTCGCCCTGCTCCCATTTGCGCACCGTGGAAGCCGTGGTGTGCAAATGCAGCGCAAACACCGGTTGGCTGAACTTCAAAGTCTCGCGCAGCTGTTTGATGTCGGCCGCCTCGAACTCCCGCACCGGGGGAGGACAGATCGCGTCGAACTCGCGCATCGTCACCTTGTCGATGGCGCCCGCCTCGTACAGCGCAGCCAGATCGCCGCGCAGGGATTCAATGATCTTGCTCACAATGCACCTCCAACAAAACGCCTGACTGCAAGGCCGCCGACAAGGCCTGGGTGGACAGGTCCAGAAACAGCTTGCCTGCAAACCTCAAAGCCCTCTGTTCTTCCTGTGTGATGTTCGCCTTGTCGTTCTTGGTGAAACCATGCAGGAAGATGTATCGGTTGCCGATTCGTGCCGACAACAGCGTTCGATAACCCCCACTCTTGCCAGCGCCTGGACGCGCCACCCGCTTCTTGTAGAGAAAGCCCCCCAGGTCCGCGTCGATCAGCCCTCTTTCCATCTCCCTGACCGCCTTGCACAGCGCGGTATCGGGCAGTTTCTCGCTCGCCTGCCATCGGGAAAAGTCCTTGCGTTTGAGAACGCGCGCCATGCCAGCCTCCCAACTATACCCGTTACGGGTATGTATTTCACCTTCATACATATCACCACAGGGTAGAGCCTGCGAATTTGAAGTGCTGCCTCGTGCCTGCCTCATTCAAGCCCCTGTCGTTTCTCCTTGGCCTGACTGCCAGCCCGCTTGTCCGCCTTGTCGGGAAGACACGATAAAAAAAGGCCCCGGAACAAACTTCCGGGGCCTCAAAACCGATGCCAGCCCGCGCTGCAGCGGACCAGGCATCGTGCACAACAACTGCGCTGTACTCGTGAATCAATCCATCCAACCGGCCCCTCAGCGCGGCACCAGGAACGTGCTGTGCGCCTGCTTGGAAAGCGCCGGATCACCCACCGCCGTGGCCGTGATCTCCACGCCGTGCGAGCCAGGGCCGGCCGCGCCATAGGGCGCCTGCAGCCGCACCACGACCCAGCGGTCCTGGGCCGCACCCACGTCCACCTCGGTCTCCGAAGCCACGCGCAGGCCTTCGATGCCCGAGGCCGACAGCACATAGCGCTGGTCCTGCTCCGTGGCATTGCCGATCTGCACGCGGTAGATGTTCTCGATCTGGCCGCCGGCCACGATGCGCGACAGCGTGCCCCGGTCGCGCACCACGTCCACCTTCAGCGGCGTGCGCAGCGCCAGGCTGGCCACCATGGCCGTGGAGATGGCCACCAGCGCCGTGCCGTAGATGAGCACGCGCGGGCGGAAGATGCGGCGCACCAGCTCGCTCTGGCGCCAGCCCCGGGCCACGCCGTTCTGCGTGGACAGGCGGATCAGCCCGCGCGGGTAGTGCATGCGGTCCATGACGCTGTTGCAGGCGTCGATGCACAGGCCGCAGCCGATGCACTCGTACTGCAGGCCGTCGCGTATGTCTATGCCCACCGGGCAGACCTGCACGCACAGCGTGCAGTCGATGCAGTCGCCCAGGCCCTGGGCCCGGTAGTCCACGCCCTTGTGGCGCGGGCCGCGCGATTCGCCGCGTGCGGTGTCGTAGGTGACGACCAGGGTGTCCTTGTCGAACATGGCGCTCTGGAAGCGCGCATAGGGGCACATGTGCTTGCAGACCTGCTCGCGCAGGAAGCCCGCGTTGCCGTAGGTGGCCAGCGCATAGAACAGCACCCAGAAGATCTGCCACGCGCCGGTCAGCGCCAGCACCTCGGGCAGCAGGCTGCGGATGGGCACGAAGTAGCCCACGAAGGTCAGCCCCGTCCACAGCGCAATCAGCAGCCACAGCGCATGCTTGCCGCCACGCCGCGCGATCTTCTCCGGACCCCAGCCGCTGGCATCCAGGCGCAGGCGTGCGCTGCGGTCGCCCTCCAGCCGGCGCTCCACCCACATGAACAGCTCGGTGTAGACCGTCTGCGGGCAGGAAAAGCCGCACCACAGCCGACCCGCCACCGTGGTGAACAGGAACAGCGCCAGCGCCGAGACGATGAGCAGCACGGCCAGGTAGATGAAATCCTGCGGATACAGCAGCCAGCCGAAGATGTAGAAGCGCCGCTGCTCCAGGTCGAACAGCAGGGCCTGCCGGCCGTGGATCTGCAGCCAGGGAATGCCATAGAAGAACAGCTGCGTGAGCCAGACCATGGCCCAGCGCCAGTTGGCGAAGCGCCCCGAGATGGAGCGCGGCTGGATCTTGCGGCGAGACTCGAACAGCGGGGAATCCGCGCTGGCGTCGGCGATGGGAATCACCTTGCGCGGCGCGGGCCGCGGCCGGGGGGCTGCGGCGGTTTCATCGGGAAGCGGTTTCGGTCGTTCTGACATGCGGGGCCTTCGCCCCGGCCGGTGCGCCCGTGATGCGGGCTTGTCATGAATTGCCGGGGACTGCCTGGACTATGCCCAGCGCCCTGCTCCGCGGGTAGCAGCAGATGCGGTGAATTCGACCGTATCAGATGGAGCTTCAGGCCTGGGGAGCACGAAGACGCGGCACCGCCAGCCGCAACCCCCACGCCACCAGGCACAGCCCCAGCAGCGACGTCAGCGTGCCGATGCGCACATCGGCCTGGAGCACGCCCCAGCGGCTGAAGATCTCCGTCCAGTCATGGTCGCCGCCGCCCACCAGCGGCAGGACCTGGGCGCGCGCGTCCTTCATGTAGCGGGCCACGTTCATCAGGTTCTCGCCCAGCCACATCAGCGAGGCGATCCAGCCCGTGCGCTGGCCCTGCCTGCGGAAATGGCGCATGAACAGGGCGGGGAACAGCAACTGGAACAGCGTGCCGCCGTAGACCGAGAGATGCTGCGAGAACAGGGCCACCAGCGGGTGCCCGGCCTCGTGCAGCGCGAGGTTGGCGTTGTCCAGCAGCATCAGCCAGCGGTCCTCGCTGAAGAAGTGGCCCCAGATGATCCAGGCGCCGAAAGCCGTCAGCGCGATGGCGGCAGGGCGTGTGACCGGCGTCCATTCGACCGGGTCGTCGAAATCGTCGAGGTCGGCGCCGCGCTTCATGGCGCCAGCAACGCCGTTGCGTTCAAAGGGCATGCCAGCGGCTTGGCGGGGCACATGCGAGGTCGGCAAAAAGGGGCAGGCGCAGGATGCATGGCGGCAGTGTTCCGGAGAGTGGGAGGAAGATAGCAGGTTGCACCGGCACCGGGCTGCCGCGTTGCAATCCATCCCGGACAGGTTCTGGCAAAGTCGGGCATCCGCATCTTCAAGCCAAGGAACATCCACACCATGAACCTGCGCCCCTTATTGCATGAGCTTGTCCGCCAGCATGGCCTGGACCGCAAGGCCGCCGTGCAGCTGTTTGCACTGGCGGGATTCGAGCAGGAACCGGCCGCCCTCAGAACCCGCCTGTGGCCCGTGGTGGCCTTGCTGGGCGCGGCGCTGGGCGGGCTGGGCATCGTGCTGTGGATTGCCGCCAATTGGGAGAGCATGGGCCGCATGCAGCGCTTTGCCCTGCTGCAGGGCTTCGTGCTCGTGATGTGTCTTGGCGCGGCATGGCGCGCGGCGGCGCGCGTGCCGCTGTCCGTGCTGGCGTTGCTGGGCACGGGTGCGCTGTTCGCCTTTTTCGGGCAGACCTACCAGACGGGAGCGGACCCCTGGCAGCTGTTTGCGCTGTGGGCAGCGCTGACCCTGCCGCTGGCCCTGGCGGCGCGCAGCGATGGCGTCTGGGTGCCCTGGGTGGTGGTTGCCATGACGGGCATTGCGCTATGGGCGCAGGCCCATACGCCGCAGTTCTGGGAGGTGGAGTCGCGCGACCTGGGCGTGCATGCCGTGGCCCTGGGCGCCGCCCTTGCCGTCACCGCGGTCATGGCACCGGCCCTGCGGCGCTTCACGGGCGCGGGGCTGTGGGCCTTGCGCGGCGCGGGCGCACTGGCGCTGGCGATGATCACCTCCACTGCCATCAGCGGGCTGTTCCACAGCACGGTGGCGCCGCAGTACCCGCTGGGGCTGGTGCTGCTGGCAGGCGCGGCGGCGCTGGCGGGCCTGCGCAGGCATTTCGATATCTTTTTGCTCAGCGGTGCGGCGCTGGGCCTGAACGTGCTGCTGGTGTGCGGCCTGGTCTATCTGCTGCTGGAAAAACTGGGGGCGGACTTCACGGGCATGCTGCTGCTCGTCGGCCTGGGCGCTGCGTGCCTGCTGGCGGCCACGGTCAGCCTGGTGCTTCGAATGTCACGCAACGCGGAAGGAGGCCTTCAATGAGCCACGAGCACGACACCCTGCTGCGCCAGGCCGTGGACCAGGGCATCCTGCCGCCTGCCGCCTTGCAGGACCGCCGCCCTGCCGCCAACGACCGCCATTGGGCGGTGGTGCTGCTCACGGCGCTGGGCGCCTGGCTGGCCCTTCTTCCCTTGCTGATTCTGTTTGCGTTTGCCCTGTCCGACTGGATAGAGCGCGGCGCCGGCACCTATGTGATCGGCGCCATGATGCTGGCCGCAGCGGTGGCCGTGCTGCGGGCCGAGGAGCTGCCCGTCTTCCTGGAGCAGTTGGCCCTGCCTGCCATGCTGACCGGCGCCGGCCTGCTGGGCTTTGGCCTGGCGCGCGACCTGTCGGGGCAGGCTGCGGCCGCGATAGGCCTGGCCATTGCGCTGGCCTGCACGGCCGCCATTGCAAGGCCCTGGCTGCGCGTGCTGCTGGGCGCCGCCTGCGCGCTGCTGTTTTGCACCATGCTCTGGCCGGACAACGATCCATCCACCCTGTACGCAGGCCTGCCGACCTGGGTCATCGTGCATGCGGCGCTGCTGCTCTGGATGCTGCTGCTGGCAGCCCAGTGGCGCGCTCTGGGGCAGTCTGCAGCACAGACCCGCATGGCGGCGGCGCTGGAGCCCTTTGCCACGGGCTGGCTGCTGGCGGTGCTGGCTGGCCTGGCCTTTCTGTCCGGCAGGAGCTTCATGGTGGCCGGCGTGCTGGGCGGCGGCCTGGCGGGCGAGCTGGCGCAGGAAGCCGCCCCGAACATCTCCATGGGCGTTCTGACGCAGGCCGGCTCGGCCGTGCTGGCCCTGGCAGCCGCCTGGTTCGCCCAGCGCGCATGGCCCACGCTGCGGCAGCCGCGCGCCGCCGTGGCTGCCGTGGTGCTGGCCGTGCTGAGTGCCTTTCTGCCCTGGCTGGGCGCCTGCTTGCTGGCGCTGGCGGTGACCGGCACCAGCGGCCGCTGGCGGCAGGCCGCAGCGGCCGCCCTGGCTGCGGCCTGGATCGTGGGCAGCTTCTACTACCAGCTGGCCTGGCCATTGGCGACGAAGGCCATGGTGCTGGCCGGCTGCGGCGCCTTGCTGGGCCTGCTGGCCTGGGCAGGGCCGCGCGCCGCAGTCCTGCCGGGCAGCGCGGAGACCGCCGCCGCATCGGGCGCCGCGCTCCTGCAGCGCTGGGCGCCGTGGCTGGTGGTGCTGACGGCGGCCTGCACGCTGGCGGTGGCCAATATCGGCATTGCGCAGAAGGAGCGCACCATCGCCCAGGGCCGCAAGGTGTTCGTGGAATTGGCGCCGGTGGACCCGCGCTCCCTGATGCAGGGCGACTACATGCGCCTGAACTTCCGCCTGCCTTCCGAGGACAGGGACGTGGAGAAAGAGAATCTGCGCAGCGGACGCCTCTACGCCATCGGCAAGCTCGATGAGCAGGGCGTGGTGCAGTGGCTGCGCACCGGCACGGCCAGCGAGCCGCTGGCGCCCGGCGAGCAGCGCTTTGAACTCACCCCGCGCGGCGGCCGGTGGACGCTGGTGACCGATGCCTGGTACTTCCGCGAAGGCGATGGCCAGCGCTGGGAGCAGGCCCGCTACGGCGAGTTCCGCGTGGAGCCCGACGGGCGCGCGCTGCTGGTGGGCATGGCGGACGCGCAACTGCGCCCCATCGTCCCCTGAGCGCACCACGCAAATCACTCGAAACTGTCGCCCTCGGCCAGCGGCGCATGCCGGTAGCTGGCCGGCGTGCGGCTGAGCTTGACGGGCGCGCCCAGGCCCCGGTAGCCGCCCTCCATCTCCACCACCATCTCGCGGTGCAGGGTATGCGGGTGGTTGAGCGCCGCGTCCACGCCCAGCACGGGCGCGGCGGGCACGCCGATGGCCATCAGCGCATCGGCCAGCGCGGGGCCGTCGCAGGACTGCAGGGCCTGCTCCAGCAGCGGCTTGAGCGCATCGCGGTGGTGCGAGCGCTGGCCGGCCGTGGCAAAGCGCTCGTCGGCCACCAGTTGCGGGCATCCCAGATGCTCGCACAGCAGGCGGAACTGGCGGTCGTTGCCCACGGCCAGGAAGACCGGCGTGGTGCCCGTGGCAAAGCTGTCGTAGGGATAGATGTTGGGATGGGCGTTGCCCGATCGCCCTGGCGTCCTGCCGCTCATGAACCAGTTGCCCGCATGCGGGTGCAGCAGCGAGATGCCGCTGTCGTACAGCGAGACATCGACCAGCTGGCCCAGGCCGCTGCGCTGGCGCTCCTGCAGCGCCAGCAGCACGCCGATGACGCCGTTCATGCCCGTGACCATGTCCACCACGGGCAGGCCCACGCGCAGCGGATCGCCGCCGGCCTCGCCGTTGACGCTCATCAGCCCCGTCATGGCCTGGATGGCCGCGTCATAGCCGGGCCAGGCACCCAGCGGACCATCGGCTCCGAAGCCGCTGACGCGGCACCAGATGAGGCGCGGAAAGCGCTCGCGCACCTGCTCCCAGCCAATGCCCCACTTTTCCATGGTGCCGA
Organism: Delftia sp. PX-1; assembly: GCF_055797465.1. Taxonomy (NCBI): domain Bacteria; kingdom Pseudomonadati; phylum Pseudomonadota; class Betaproteobacteria; order Burkholderiales; family Comamonadaceae; genus Delftia; species Delftia sp. PX-1. Next base: position 2,513,476 of record NZ_CP184763.1, on the reverse strand, counting down.
TCTTGAAGTTCTCCACCACCACGTCGGCCTGCTCCATCAGCGCCAGCACGGCCTGCTGGCCTTCGGGCTGGGACAGGTCCAGGAACTGCAGCCGCTTGTTGCGGTTCAGGCCCCGGTAGTAGGAGGACACTCCGTCCTGGAACGGCGGCCCCCAGGCGCGCGTATCGTCGCCCTGCGGCGGCTCCACCTTGAGCACGTCGGCGCCGTGGTCGCCCAGGATCTGGCCGCACAGCGGGCCGCCAAGAATGCGGGAGAGGTCGAGGACACGGATGCCCTGGAGCGCTCCCGCGCGTCTATTTGTGTTCATGGGGATACTCTCGTCAGTCGAGCTTCGCGCCGGAGGCATCGACCACGGCCTTCCACTTGGTCACTTCCTGCGCGATGAAGGTCGACAGCCCTGCTGGCGACAGATCCGATGCCGGCTCCAGCCCCTGGTCGGCAAAGGTCTTGCGGATGCGCTCGCTGCCCAGGGCCTTGCGGAAGACCGCGTTCAGCGTCTCGATGCGGTCGGCCGGCGTGCCGGCCGGTGCCACCACGCCGAAGAACACGCTCACGTCGTAGCCGGGCAGGCCCTGCTCGGCGATGGTGGGGATGTCGGGCATGGCCTGGGAGCGCTTTTCCGTGGCCACGCCAATGGCCTTGAACTTGCCGGCCTTGATGTAGGGCATGGCGGTGAGGATGTCGGTGAAGGTCATGTTCACCTGCCCCGCCAGCAGGTCGTTGAGCGCCGGGCCCGTGCCCTTGTACGGGATGTGCTGCAGCGAGGTGCCGGCCATCTTGTTGAACAGCACGCCGGCCAGGTGCGAGGAGGCGCCGTTGCCCGAGGACGCATAGTCCAGGCTGCCCGGCTTGGCCTTGTCCTGGGCAATCAGCTCCTGCACGGTGGTGGCCTTGGTGGCCGGATTGACCACCAGCACATTGGGCAGGTGGCCCACGCGGATGATGGGCGCGAAGCTGGTCTGCGGGTCGTAGTTGATCTTGCGGTACAGGTGCTTGTTGATGGCCAGCGGCCCCGAGGTGCCGAACATGATGGTGTAGCCGTCGGGCCTGGCGCGGGCCACGAAGTCGGCGCCGATGTTGCCGCCCGCACCGGCCTTGTTCTCCACGATCACGCTCTGGCCCAGCGTCTCGGTCAGCGCCGTGGCCAGCACGCGTGCCATGGCGTCCGTGGGCCCGCCGGGCGGGAAGGGAACGACGAAGCTGATGGGCCGCTCGGGAAAACGCTCGGCCAGTGCGGCGGCCGGCAGCGCGGCGGTGGCGGCGAGCGCACAGGCGCACAGGAATCGGCGTTTCTGGAAGGACGGCTTCGGGTCAGTGCAAGGCATGGTGTTTGTCTCCGGTACTTGTGTGGTCATCCCTGTGGACGGGATGTGTGTTCTGGGTCGGTGCGGTCGATGGGCTCAGCGTGTCCAGCCTTCGGGCAGGTCGCCTGCCGCCAGCGGGTCGCGCGGCAGCACGCGGTGCAGCAGCACCAGCTGGGCCCAGCGCATGCGTTCGGCACTGCGTGTGCAAGAGGCCTCCCAGGCCATGGCCGTGGCCGTGAAGCAGTGGTACAGGCCCGAGGCGGCGGCGCGCGCCAGGCGGTCACCGCCCTCCTCGGCCGCGCGCAGGGCCAGGGCCGCAGCCTTGTCCATGCTGGCCGACAGCGCGGCCTTGAAGTCCGTGGCCGCCTCGGTCTGGGCCAGCAGCTGGGCCGCGTGGTCGCGCAGCACGGGCAGCGAGCCTTCGCGCTTGATGGCGCGGATCACGTCCAGCGCCACGATGTTGCTGGTGCCTTCCCAGATCGATCCCAGGTGGGAGTCGCGCACCAGGCGCGGATCGCTCCACTCCTCGATGTAGCCGCAGCCGCCGCGCACCTCCATGGCGTCGCCCGTGACCTTGCGCGCGTCGCGGCAGGCGCGGAACTTGATCATGGGCGTGAGGATGCGCAGCAGCGCGTAGGCGCCGTCTTCGCCTGCGTCCGAACGCTGCAGCGCCTGGGCCGTCTGCAGCACCATGGTGCGGGCCTGCTCGGAGTAGATGCGCAGCTTGTCGAGCTGGCGCTGCATCAGCGGCATGTCCTGCAGGGCCTTGCCGAAGGCGCGGCGCTCGCGCGCCACGTACTCGGCCTCGGCCACGGCGCGGCGCATCAGCCCGGCCGAGCGCACGCCGTTGGACAGGCGCGAGTTGTTCACCATGTCGGCCATCTGCACGAAGCCCCGGCCCTGCTCGCCCACCAGGTAGGCGACGGCGCCGTCGAGCACGATCTCGCCGCTGGCCATGGAGCGCGTGCCCAGCTTGTGCTTGAGCCGCACGATGCGGTAGTGGTTGGCCGAGCCGTCATCGAGCCGGCGCGGCAGCAGGAACAGCGAGATGCCCTTCATGCCCGCCGGCGCGCCTTCCACGCGCGCCAGCACCATGGCGAAGTCGGCATCGGGGTTGGAGCAGAACCACTTGTCGCCCGACAGGCGCCAGCTGCCGTCGGCGGCCGGGCGGGCCAGCGTCTGGGTGTTGGAGATGTCGGAGCCGGCCGCCTGCTCGGTCATGAACATGGCGCCCTGGGCCTGGTCCTCGAAGCGCAGCTGCGTCATGCGCGGCCAGTACTTCTCGACCAGGGCCGGCTCGCCGTACTTGCGCAGCGTGCGCGCCAGCGAGTCCGTCATGGACAGCGGGCAGCACAGGCCGAACTCGGCCTGCACGAACAGATAGGTCAGTGCGTACTTGGCCAGCGGCGGCAGCTTGCCATCCCAGCCCAGCACGCCCGTGCGGTGCGACATGACGGCCAGGCCGAACTCGCCATAGGCAATGCGCTCCATCTCCACATAGGCCGGGTGCTTGACGATGCGCTGCGCATCGCGCCCCGTGCGGTCGCGGTGCTCCAGCTCGGGCGGATTGCGGTCGGCGGTCAGCGCCCATTCATCGATCTCGCGGCCGGCCAGCGCGCCCATGCGCTCCAGATAGGGCTGCAGATGATCGTTCACCTCGGGCGGCAGGTACAGCGCCAGCAGCGGCTGCAACTGCGAATCGGTGGTGTACAGGTTGCTGCCGTGGCGGTCGGGCACGGCCTGGAAAGCCTGGGCGGGGGAAGACTGCATGGCGGCCAGCGCCTGCGGTTCGGGGTTCATGGTCTGTCTCCTGTGCGGGAACCGGGCCCGGGCGCATGGGCTCCGGGTCTTGGGGATGCCCCCATTCTTGGAAACAGTCCTATTCGAGTCAAATATCGATAACGTATTGATCAATAGTCAAACCGGATAGAACGCCATGGAGCTGAGACAACTGAGGTACTTTCTGGTGCTGGCCGAGGAGCTGCACTTCAGCCGCGCAGCCCAGCGCCTGTCCATCTCCCAGCCGCCGCTGAGCGTGGCCATCCGCCAGCTGGAGGAGGAGTTGGGCGCCCAGCTGTTCGAGCGCACCAGCAAGGAGGTGCGGCTCACGGCCGCCGGCAAGCACCTGCGCGTGCAGGCCCAGGACATCATGGAGCAGGCCCAGCGCGTGCGCCAGGACATGCGCGCCATCGCCGACGGCGTGCAGGGCCGCATCCGGCTGGGCTTTGTGGGTTCGGCCATCTACCGCGGGCTGCCCGAGGCGCTGGAGAGCTTTCGCACCCGGCACCCGCTGGTGCGCATCGACATGCTGGAGCTCAACAGCGCAGAGCAGATCGCCGGCCTGCAGCAGGAACGCCTGGACCTGGGCCTGCTGCACGCCACGCGCCCCGCGCCAGGCCTGCAATCACACACCCTGGTGAGCGAGCCCTTCATGGCCTGCCTGCCGGACAGCCACGCGCTGGCCGGACTGCGCAAGCTGCAGGTGCGCCAGCTGGCGGGCGAACGCATGGTGCTGTTCTCGCGCCAGGTCTCGCCCGACTACCACCAGCAGATATGGCAGATCTGCCAGAGCGAAGGCTTCACGCCCGACCTGCACCATGAGGTGAGGCACTGGCTGTCCGTGCTGTCCCTGGTTTCGCTGCGTCAGGGCGTGTCCCTGGTGCCGGCCTGCCTGCAGCGCGTGGGCTTCCCGGGGCTGGCCTTCGTGCCCATCCAGGGCCGGCACCCGCAGTCGCAGATGCAGGCCATGTGGCACCCGGGCCATGTGCAGCCCCTGGTCGAATCGCTGCTGGCCCATCTGCGCGACAGCGTGGGCAGGCTGGGACAGCAGCCCTAAACGCCACACCCTTGCTCAGTTCACTCTGTCCAAAACCGGCGTGACCCAGAGGCGAGGGACACCGAGCAAGGGCCGCCCCGCCGCCAGGGTGTCGTCCCCCTTGCAGGGGGAAGCCGCATAGCGGCTCAGGGGATCCAACTTCATTCCAGGAGCTGCCTGAGAACGTACGGCAGGATGCCGCCGTGCTTGTAATAGTCCACCTCGATGGGCGTGTCGATGCGCAGCTTGACCACCACGGTCTGCTTGCTGCCATCGGCACGCGTGATCACCAGCTGGGCCTCGCTTTGCGGTGCCAGGTCGGCGGCGGGAATCACTTCCACGAACTCCTCGCCCGTCAGGCCCAGGGTCTGCCAGCTGTCCGTGCCCAGGAACTGCAGCGGCAGCACGCCCATGCCCACCAGGTTGGAGCGGTGGATGCGCTCGAAGCTGCGCGCCACCACGGCCTTGATGCCCAGCAGCTGCGTGCCCTTGGCGGCCCAGTCGCGGCTCGATCCCGTGCCGTATTCCTCGCCCGCGAAGATCACGGTGGCACGGCCTTCGGCCTGGTACTTCATGGCCGCGTCGTAGATGGGCATCTTGGTGACCTGGCCCGTGCCGTCGCGGTACAGCGTCAGGCCGCCCTCCTCGCGCGAGCCATCGGGCTGCGCGGGAATCATCAGGTTCTTGATGCGCACGTTGGCAAAGGTGCCGCGCATCATCACCTCATGGTTGCCGCGCCGCGAGCCGTAGCTGTTGAAGTCGGCCTTTTGCACGCCGTGGGCCAGCAGCCACTGGCCTGCGGGCGAGCTTTCCTTGATGGAGCCGGCAGGCGAGATGTGGTCGGTGGTGATGGAGTCGCCGAACAGCGCCATCACGCGCGCGCCGTGCACCACGTAGGGGTTGGAGCCTTCGGCGCCAGCAGCACCGGCGGCAGGCGCTTCCAGCTCAAGCCGGAAGCCGTCGAAGAACGGCGGCTCGGCAATGTAGGTGCTCTCGGGCCAGGTATAGGTGGCGCCCATCACGCCGTGGATCTTTTCCCAGAGCTTGCCGGGCTCGGAGCGCACCTTCTCGTAGTTCTCGCGGAAGGCCTTGCCGTTCATGGCGTACTTCATCAGCGCGTGGATCTCTTCGCTGGTCGGCCAGATGTCTCCCAGGTAGATGTCACGGCCGTTCTTGCCCTGGCCCACGGGCTCGGTCATCAGGTCGCGGCGCACCGTGCCGGCAATGGCATAGGCCACGACCAGGGGCGGGCTGGCCAGGAAGTTGGCCTTGATGTTGGGGTGGATGCGCGCCTCGAAGTTGCGGTTGCCCGACAGCACGGCCGCGCAGACCAGGTCGTTGCTGGTGATGGCCTCGTTGAGCTCCGGCGTGAGGTCGCCCGCGTTGCCGATGCAGGTGGTGCAGCCGTAGCCGGCCAGCGCAAAGCCCAGCTTTTCCAGGTAGGGCAACAGGCCAGCTTCGGTCAAATACTCGGTCACCACGCGCGAGCCCGGCGCCAGAGAGGTCTTGATGTGCGGCTGCACCGTGAGCCCGGCCTTCACCGCCTTCTTGGCCAGCAGGCCGGCGGCCAGCATCACGCTGGGGTTGGAGGTGTTGGTGCAGCTGGTGATGGCGGCAATCAGCACGTCGCCGTTGGCGATGCTCAGGCGCTTGGGCGGCGTGGGGGCATCGACCGGCGCCTCGCTGTGAGCGGCCTCCAGCTTGGGCTTGTTGGCCTCCATCTCGGCCAGCGAGCGCTGCGCGCCGGGCGGATGTGCCGGCGTCTCGGGAGCCACCTCGCCCTCGCCGCCACCGCCTACGGGAAAGCTCCGGCCCAGCCGTTCGATCGGCTGGTTGAACCCGTTGTGCGCCGCAGGGGCACTGAACAGCTCATCGAACTTGGACGACACATTGCCCAGCTCAATGCGGTCCTGCGGGCGCTTGGGTCCGGCCAGGCTGGGCGCCACCGTACCCAGGTCCAGGCGCACCACATGCGAGTAGTCGATCTCGCCGGCGGCCGGCACGCCGAACAGTTCCTGCGCGCGGAAATAGCCCTCGAAGGCCTCGATCTCGGCCTTGCTGCGGCCCGTGCCCCTGAAGTAGTCGATGGTTTTTTCATCGACGGGGAAAAAGCCCATGGTGGCGCCGTACTCGGGCGCCATGTTGCCGATGGTGGCGCGGTCGGGCAGCGCCAGGCTGCGCGTGCCTTCGCCGAAGAACTCCACGAACTTGCCCACCACCTTCTCGCGGCGCAGGATCTCGGTCACCGACAGCACCAGGTCGGTGGCCGTCACGCCCTCGCGCAGCTGGCCCGACAGCTCGAAGCCCACCACATCGGGCGTGAGGAAGTACACGGGCTGGCCCAGCATGGCCGCCTCGGCCTCGATGCCGCCCACGCCCCAGCCCACGACGCCGATGCCGTTGATCATGGTCGTGTGGCTGTCCGTGCCCACCAGGGTGTCGGGGTAATGCACGCCGTCCTTGGTCTTGTGCACGCCGCGCGCCAGGTACTCCAGGTTCACCTGGTGGACGATGCCGAAGCCCGGCGGCACCACGCCGAAGGTGTCGAAGGCCTGCATGCCCCACTTCATGAACTGGTAGCGCTCCTTGTTGCGCTGGAACTCCAGCTTCATGTTCAGGTCCAGCGCCTTCTTGGTGCCGAAGTAGTCCACCATGATGGAGTGGTCCACCACCAGGTCCACGGGCACCAGCGGCTCGATGGACTTGGGCTTCTTGCCCAGCCTGGCGGCCGTGCTGCGCATGGCGGCCAGGTCGGCCAGCAGCGGCACGCCCGTGAAATCCTGCAGCACCACGCGCGATACCACGAAGGGGATCTCGTCCACGCGCTCGGCCTGGGGCTTCCAGTTCGCCAGTTGCTCCACATGCTCGCGCGTCACCTTGTTGCCATCGCAGTTGCGCAGCACGGACTCCAGCACGATGCGCAGCGACACGGGCAATCGCCGGACCTGTGGATATTGCCTTGCCAGCTCAGGCAGGGAGAAGAACTTGCCCTTCTTGCCCCCCGCCGCAGCAAAGGTCTTGAGGGTGTTTTCATATTCGTGGCGCATCGTGAGACTCCTGGATGAAACTCTGGGAAGGCACATGCGCGCCGCCTTTTCCGGGCTGCTGGGCATGCACCAAGACTCTGATTTCCATTGTGCCCAGAAGTGCCCGCAGATGCTGTGGTCCATTGGCGATAGTCACACGCGGACAACGCTGTCCACGCGGAAAAAGCGGCAGGCTTTCACAGGGCTGTCATCGAACCGGCCAGCGAAGCCCTGCTGCGCCACAACCCCGCGCACTGCAGATCGCCCAGCGCCACGCCGATGGCCGCCTGGCCCAGCACCCATGCCCAGCCTGCGGGCGCAGGCTCCAGCACGCCGCTGTACAGCACAACCCCGCAGGCCAGGGCCCAGCCGAAGTTGCCGAACACGGCAATGGCCACCAGCCCCCGGCTGCGCGGCATGCGGCACGCGCCCCAGCCAGCCACGCAGGCCCAGGCCAGCAAGAAGCACCCCGTGCCCAGCAGCAGCGCCTGCGGCAACCCCGTGACAACGGCCAGCGGCTGCGCAAAGGCCAGTTGCACCGCACCCGCGGCAGCGCAGCAGATGGCGTCGGCCCACAGAGTGCGGGGCAGGAAACGGGCATGGGAAAACATCGGCATCAGCACTCCTTGTGGATTGCCGGGCATGCACCTCGCAAGCCGGCCCCGCCGATGCTCCGCCGCAACCGCCCCCCGCGTCCATGACCTGCCAGGTCATGCCAGCCCCGCTGGAGCAACTCCAGTCGCTATGCCACAATCCGCACCAGCCCCCTGTTAAGGGGCCGGTGCTTGAAAACACCTTTTCCAAGACTAGCGGTGCAGCCTCCCCGTCAGCGAGGCTTTGTCACGTCTGAATCCTGTATTCGTGGGCGCTTGCCCACGTCTGTGCGATTTCGGGCGGGATGGGGCTCACCGCAAGGCTGCCCGCACGACTAGTCTCGTGTTTTCAACATCCCGCCCACCTGCCTGCGCTTGAAAACGCAACCCGGTGGTCTCAAGCCTCGACTAGGAGCACGGAAGCATGCGCAACGTTTGCCTTTCCACGGCCTCTCTCAATCTTGCAAGGAGAGCCGAGCCATGACACCCAGACCCCCACCAAGCGCCGAGCATTTCACCCAGGTCGTGACCGAGGTGGATCGCCTGGTGCAGCAAGGCTGTGCCGAAATCTCGGCGCTCTCCCGCATGGCCCTGCTGTGGCTGGAAACGCCCGAAACCAGCAACCGCCTGGACGTGCTCGCCAGCGCCCTGCGCACCATCCGCAACAGCGCCGACATGCTGGCCAGCGAAACCAGCGGCGAAGTCGTCGCCGTGGGCTGCTCCCACTACGTCAAAAGCAGCGCAGTCCCCTGAACCCGGCCGAGCGCAGCAAAGGCCCGCACCAGCTCCCCGTATGCCAGCGCCTGCGTCGGGCCGCCTTCTTTGATCTGACCTTTCTTGGCGAATCAAGAAAGGGCAGTCGGCTGCCGGGCCGAGACCCGGCCTCGAAAAACAACGGCCCGGCAGGGTCAAAACAAGCCCGCTGTAGTCATGACATGGCAACACGCGCACCGCCAACCACAGCGCGCGTGCGCCTCAACCCAGTCCACTGCAACTCAGCCAACACCACAACCACCAACGCCTGAGCCAACACCCACGCCCCCCCCCAGGCAGACAACCCCAACCCACCAAACGCCAACAGCGCAACACAGCCCACAGCCCACCCCAAATTCCCCACAACCACCAGCCCGATCAACCGCCGCGGCACAGGCGAGCGCGCCGCCATCCACGCAGCCAGCAGCGCATAGCCCAGCAAAAACCAGCCTGTGGACTGCAGCAGCGCCAGAGGCAACCCCGTCACATCCGACAGCGGCTGCCCCGCCACCAGTTGCAAGGCGCCCGAGGCGGCGCAGGAAGCAGCATCGGCCCACATCACGCGGGGCAGGAAACGGGGGGAAGCGAACATCGACATGGCGAACTCCTTGAGAGCAACAGGCACACACCGTGCATGCCATGGACTGCATGGTCCGCCGCAGGCTGCACAGGGTCGATAACCTCGCAGGTCATGGCCGCCACGCCGGCCCCGCCGCTACGATGCGGGCCATGACCTCCACCGCCCATCCACCGTCCGCGCGCTCGCCCTTCGGCGACCATCTGCGCCACTGGCGCCAGCACCGCCGCCTGAGCCAGCAGGGCCTGGCGCTGGAGGCCGAGATCTCCACGCGCCACCTGAGCTATGTGGAAACCGGCCGCGCCCAGCCCAGCCGCGAGATGGTGCTGCGCCTGGTGGAGCGCCTGGGCGTGCCGCTGCGCGAGCGCAACGCGCTGCTGGTGGCCGCAGGCTATGCGCCCATGTACCAGGCCCGGCCGCTGGACCACCCGGATCTGGCCGCCGCGCGCCAGGCCGTGGACCTGGTGCTCAAGGGCCACGAACCCAATCCCGCCCTGGCCGTGGACCGTCACTGGAACCTGGTGGCCGCCAACGCCATCGTGCCGCTGCTGCTGGCCGGCGTGGCGCCCTGGCTGCTGGAGCCGCCCGTCAATGTGCTGCGCCTGAGCCTGCACCCCGAAGGCCTGGGCCCGCGCCTGGCCAATGCAGCCCATTGGCGCGCGCATCTGCTGCACCGCCTGCAGCAGCAGATTGCCGCCACGTCGGATGCGCAGTTGCAGGCGCTGCACGACGAGATTGCCGCCTACCCGTTCAAGGAAGATGAAGCGGACTCACCACATGGCGCAGCACCTGCCAGTCACATCGCCGTGCCCTTCGCGCTGGACACCGACCATGGCCGGCTGAACTTCATCAGCACCATCACCATCTTCGGCACGCCGGTGGATGTGACGCTGCAGGAGCTGGCCGTGGAGTCGTTCTTTCCGGCGGATGCGCAGACGCAGGAGGTGCTGGGGCGGTTGAGGCAGGCTGCGTAAACCGGAAAGTACAGAGCCAGAAAGCAGCAAAGCCCGCCGAAGCGGGCTTTGCTCATGGAGCCGGATCAGGCCGGACTCAGGCGCTCACGCCCTTGGCCACATCCGCGTACTCTTCGATCTGGTCGAAGTTCATGTAGCGGTAGACGCTGGACTTGTCGGCATCGATCACGCCCATTTCCTTGAGGTATTCCTCCTTGGTGGGCAGCTTGCCCAGGCGCGATGCGATGGCGGCCAGCTCGGCCGAGCCCAGGAACACGTTGGTGTTCTTGCCCAGGCGGTTGGGGAAGTTGCGGGTCGAGGTGGAGATCACCGTCGCGCCTTCGCGGACCTGGGCCTGGTTGCCCATGCACAGCGAGCAGCCCGGCATTTCGGTGCGGGCACCGGCCGTGCCGAAGGCAGCGTAGTGGCCTTCCTTGATCAGCTCGTTCTGGTCCATCTTGGTGGGCGGAGCCACCCACAGCTTGACGGGGATGTCGCGCTGGCCGCCCAGCAGCTTGGCTGCTGCGCGGAAGTGGCCGATGTTGGTCATGCACGAACCGATGAAGGCTTCATCGATCTTGGTGCCGGCCACTTCGGACAGGAACTTGGCGTCATCGGGATCGTTGGGGCAGCAGACGATGGGTTCCTTGATGTCGGCCAGGTCGATCTCGAACACGGCAGCGTATTCGGCGTCCTTGTCGGCTTCGAGCAGGTCGGGCTTGGCCAGCCAGGCTTCGACCTTCTCGATGCGGCGCTGCAGCGTCTTGGCGTCGGCGTAGCCGTCGGCGATCATGTTCTTCATCAGAACGATGTTCGAGGTCAGGTACTCCTTGATCGGCTCGGGGTTGAGCTTGATCGTGCAGCCGGCAGCCGAGCGCTCGGCCGAGGCGTCGGACAGCTCGAAGGCCTGTTCCACCTTCAGGTCGGGCAGGCCTTCGATTTCCAGGATGCGGCCCGAGAAGATGTTCTTCTTGCCGGCCTTGGCCACGGTCAGCGCGCCTGCCTTGATGGCGTACAGGGGAATGGCATGCACCAGGTCACGCAGGGTGACGCCGGGCTGCATTTCGCCCTTGAAGCGCACGAGCACGGACTCAGGCATGTCCAGGGGCATCACGCCCGTGGCGGCGCCGAAGGCCACCAGGCCGGAACCTGCAGGGAAGGAGATGCCGATGGGGAAGCGCGTGTGCGAGTCGCCGCCCGTGCCCACGGTGTCGGGCAGCAGCAGGCGGTTGAGCCAGGAGTGGATCACGCCGTCACCGGGACGCAGGGCCACGCCGCCGCGGTTGCTGATGAAGGCGGGCAGCTCGCGGTGGGTCTTGACGTCCACGGGCTTGGGGTAGGCGGCCGTGTGGCAGAAGGACTGCATGACCATGTCGGCCGAGAAGCCCAGGCAGGCCAGGTCCTTGAGCTCGTCGCGGGTCATGGGGCCGGTGGTGTCCTGCGAACCCACGGTGGTCATGCGCGGCTCGCAGTAGGTACCGGGGCGCACGCCCTGGCCTTCCGGCAGGCCGACGGCGCGGCCGACCATCTTCTGGGCCAGCGTGAAGCCGGCGTTCGAAGCAGCGGGCGCCTGAGGCAGGCGGAACACGGTGGAGGCAGACAGGCCCAGGAATTCGCGGGCCTTGGCGGTCAGCGAACGGCCGATGATCAGGTTGATGCGGCCGCCGGCGCGCACTTCGTCGAACAGCACGTCGCTCTTGAGCTGGAACTCGGCGACGGTCTCGCCGTTCTTGACCAGCTTGCCGTCATAGGGCAGCACGTCGATGACGTCGCCCATCTCCAGCTTGGAGACGTCCACTTCGATGGGCAGCGAGCCGGAGTCTTCCTGCGTGTTGAAGAAGATGGGGGCGATCTTGCCGCCCAGGGTCACGCCGCCGAAGCGCTTGTTGGGCACGAAGGGGATGTCCTGGCCCGTGGCCCAGACGATGGAGTTGGTGGCCGACTTGCGCGAGGAGCCGGTGCCGACCACGTCGCCCACGTAGGCGACCAGGTGGCCCTTCTTCTTGAGGTCGTCGATGAACTGCATCGGGCCGCGCTTGCCGTCTTCCTCGGGCTTGAAGGCCGCGTCGGGACGGGTGTTCTTGAGCATGGCCAGGTAGTGCAGCGGGATGTCCGGACGGCTCCAGGCATCGGGTGCGGGCGACAGGTCGTCGGTGTTGGTCTCGCCGGGCACCTTGAAGACGGTGACGGTGATCTTCTTGTCCACTTCGGGGCGCGAGGTAAACCACTCAGCGTCAGCCCAGCTCTGCATGACTTCCTGGGCCTTGGCGTTGCCGGCCTTGGCCTTGGTGGCCACGTCGTTGAAGAAGTCGAACATCAGCAGCGTCTTCTTCAGCGCATCGGCAGCGACGCCGGCGACTTCGGCGTCGTCCAGCAGCTCGATCAGGGGATGCACGTTGTAGCCGCCCACCATGGTGCCCAGCAGCTCGGTGGCCTTGGCCTTGGAGATGAGAGCCACCTGGATGTCACCGTGGGCCACGGCTGCCAGGAAGCTGGCCTTGACCTTGGCGGCATCGTCCACGCCCGGAGGAACGCGGTGCGTGAGCAGGTCGAGCAGGAAGGCGTCCTCGCCAGCGGGCGGGTTCTTGATCAGCTCGATCAGTTCGGCAACCTGCTTGGCATCCAGCGGCAGCGGGGGGATACCGAGCGCGGCGCGTTCGGCCACGTGGTCACGGTAGGCTTTCAACATGATTCTCTCTCCATGGTTTTCTAAAGTGGGGCTGCTTGCGGGACGCTCAGGTCCGGGCCTGGATTACTGGCCGGCGGGCTTGGGTGCTTCCAGCAGGCTGGGAGGCGGGTTCTTCTTGATGGCCTCGGCCACCTGAAGCTGGTCAGGGCTCATGCATTCGTCGGCCAGGCGCTGGCCGACCTTCTGGTTCATGAGCATGGACTTGTTGGCGATCTGCAGCCAGACGGCGCCGGCATGCTTGTCTTCCAGGCGCACGGTGCCGGTCGAGGTCTTGACGGGCGCCATGTGGTACTTGAAGCCCTTGCCGTCGATGTTGAAGTAGCCGGGGTTGGACTGGTCGGCCGTCACATTGACGAAGGCGCCCAGCTCGCAGGGAATGCGGCCGGTGTGCACGCGCTCCGAGATGGCCAGGTCTTCGGCGGACAGCGGCTGCTGGGCAGCAGCTGCCACGGCCGCCGCACCGCCGACTGCGGCAGCGCCGGCAGCGGCCTTGGCCGCGGTGGCCTTCTTGGCGGGAGCCTTCTTGACCGCAGGCTTGGCGGCGGCCTTGGCCGGAGCCTTCTTGGCAGGTTCGGCGGCGCTGGCGCCCAGGCCCATGGCCAGCAAGGGGGCTGCGATCAGGATGGAGGCGATAGCTGTCTTCATACGTTGGGCTCCTGCAAATTCCCGGTGTGGGCTAAGCAAGTGATTCTGATGCAAACCAGGGCTGCACCTGCGGGGGCAGCGCCTGGCCGGTCTGGTGGGCACGTGTGAGCAACTGCCAGAAATAGCGGTAGCTCGCCCGGTCATGTAATACACCATCCACGCTGACGGGCGCCCAGTCGGCGGCCTCCGCGGCGGTAAGTATTTGTGCGGCCTGCGCCACTTCGTCGGCCTGGGGCGCGAAGGCGGCGAGGATGGGACGGATCTGGTCCGGGTGGATGCTCCACATGCGGGTATAGCCGAGCCGCCGTGACGCCTGTGTGGCAGCGGCCTGCAGCGCCTGTGGATTCCTGAACTCGGTGACCACGCAGTGCGAAGGCACCTTGCCGTGCGCGTGGCAGGCAGCTGCGATCTCCAGCTTGGCACGCACGACCAGCGGATGGTCGAACTGGCCGGCCGAGCCCATGGCCGAGGCGGGAATCGCGCCGCCATGGGCCGAGACGAAGTCCATCAGGCCGAAGGAAATGCTCTGCACGCGCGGGTGTGCGGCGATGTCGAAGGCACGGTGCACGGCGGCGGGCGACTCGATGAGCACATGCAGCGGCAGTTCGCGGCAGCCCAGTCGGCCCAGATGCCGCTCGGCCAGCAGCACGTCGTCCACGCTTTCCACCTTGGGCAGCATGAGGTGGCACAGGCGGTCGCCGGCTTCGCCGACGATGATGTCCAGGTCCTGCGCGAAGCTGGCGTGGTCCACGGCATGCACGCGCGCAGCCACGCGGGCACCGGGCGTGGCATCACGCACCAGCGAGGCCACCAGGCGCGCATGGGCGGCCTCCTGGCCCACGGGGGCGCCGTCCTCGCAGTCCAGCGTGACGTCGAACACGCAGGTGCCGAACTCGGCCATCATCTCGGCCTGCAGCTGCAGGCTCTTGCGCATGCGCACTTCCACGCCGCTGTAGTGGTCGCAGACGGGCAGGTGCAGGGCACCGCCCTGCGCATCGAGCAGCACCTGGGCCGGGTGTGCGCGAGAGGGTGTGGACGTGGCGGCGGTCATGGCTTGCGCTGGGCGACGATGAACAGGCGGGGGAAGGCCAGCAGGCGCCGGCCGTCGGCGCGCACGCCGTAGGCGGCGTCCACGCGGTTTTCGTATTCGGTGAGAAAGTCGGCCTGCAGGGCTTCGGGCAGGCCTTCGACGAAGGGCTTGAGGCCGGTGCCGCGCAGCCACTGGACGATGGCGCCGGCCGAGTCCATGGGATGCTGGTAGACGGTGTGCCAGACATCGACGGCGCCGGCCTCGACGCCGGCCTGCTCCTGCGGTCCGGCCAGCAGGTCGTAGTAGCTGCGGATGGGCAGGATGTCGGCCCGCACCTTGGCGGCATCGCCGATGTAGGCGGCAAACTTGGGCAGGCTGGCAATCTCGCGCATCACGCGGTGCGTGGCTTCCTGCCGGTTGTCGGGCATCTGTATCGCCAGCACGCCCCCTGGCGCCAGTTGGGCGAACAGGCGGGGTATCAGCGTTTCATGCTCCCCCACCCACTGGAGGGAGGCATTGGCATAAATCAGGTCGGGAGCGCTCTCGCCGGGGGCGGGCGTCCAGGAAGCAATGTCGGCCAGCGCGAAGCGGGCCTCAGGCAGATGCTGGCGCGCGGTGGCCAGCATCGCCTGGGAGTTGTCTATGCCGGTGATCGTGGCACCGGCATAGCGCTGTGCAAGCAGCTCGGTGGAATTGCCCGGCCCGCATCCCAGGTCCACCACATGGCGGGCCTGGGCCAAGGGCACACGCGCCAGCAGCTCGGCTGCGGGGCGCGTACGCTCATTGGCGAAACGCAGGTAAAGCGCGGGATTCCAGTCGAGCATGGCTTACCGGCGGCTTACAGCAGGTGCTTGACGCCGTCCTGTTCGCCTTGCAGCTCGGCCAGGGTCTTGTCGATGCACTCTTGCGAGAAGGCGTCGATTTCCAGGCCTTCGACGATCTTGTACTCGCCGTTCTCGGTGGTGACCGGGAAGCCGAAGACGATGCCGGCGGGGATGCCGTATTCGCCGTTGGAGGGCACGCCCATGGTGACCCATTCGCCGCCCGAGCCCAGGGCCCAGTCGCGCATGTGGTCGATGGCGGCGTTGGCAGCCGAGGCAGCCGAGGACAGGCCACGAGCGGCAATGATGGCGGCGCCACGCTTGCCGACGGTGGGCAGGAACACGTCCTTGTTCCAGGCCTGGTCGTTGATCTTGGCCTTGACGCTTTCACCGTTGACGGTGGCGAAGCGGTAGTCGGCGTACATCGTGGGCGAGTGATTGCCCCAGACGGTCAGCTTGCGGATGTCGCCGACCTTGAAACCGGCCTTGGCAGCCAGCTGCGATGCAGCGCGGTTGTGGTCCAGGCGCAGCATGGCGGTGAAGTTCTTGGCCGGCAGGTCCGGAGCCGACTTCATGGCGATGTAGGCGTTGGTGTTGGCGGGGTTGCCGACGACCAGCACCTTCACGTTGCGCGAGGCCACGGCGTTCAGCGCCTTGCCCTGGGCCGTGAAGATCTGTGCGTTGGCAGCCAGCAGGTCGGCGCGTTCCATGCCGGGGCCGCGGGGACGCGCGCCGACCAGCAGGGCGTAGTCGGTGTCCTTGAAGGCTTGCAGGGGGTCGGAGTGGGCTTCGATGCCGGCCAGCAGGGGGAAGGCGCAGTCTTCGAGTTCCATGATCACGCCCTTGAGCGCGTTCTGGGCCTTCTCGTCGGGAATCTCCAGCAGTTGCAGAATGACGGGCTGGTCCTTACCCAGCATTTCGCCGGAGGCGATGCGAAACAGCAGGGCGTAACCAATTTGACCGGCGGCACCGGTGACGGCGACACGAACGGGCTTCTTGCTCATGATGAAACTCCAGGGATGGGGAAAAAATCAGGTGTTATCGGCGCCAGGTCGCACCAGCGTCAGAAACCAGCAGCCCGTGCTCCGCAAACAACGCGAAAGTGTACTCCCGATTTCGGAGCCCGGTCAATTTGTCTTATGTCTTATATAAGATATGATCGACGTCTGTTTCCAAGTCTTTCATCTGCGTCGCCGGGAGCCTCCCCACCCCGAACTTTCCCATGCCAGCCCTGCCTCCCCTCGCCTCTGAAACCGCCGCTGCCACCATCGGCGCGGGTGCATCGACCCCGGCCTTCAGCCCGCTGTACCAGCAGATCAAGGGACTGATACTGCAAAGCCTTGAAGCAGGCGAATGGCGGCCCGGCGAGCTGATCCCCAGCGAGATGGAGCTGGCGGCGCGCTTTCGCGTGAGCCAGGGCACGGTGCGCAAGGCCATCGACGAGCTGGCCGCGGAGAACCTGGTGATGCGCCGCCAGGGCAAGGGCACCTTCGTGGCCACCCACGCGGCCCAGCATGTGCAGTACCGCTTCCTCAAGCTGCAGCCCGACGCCGGCGACCAGCAGGGCGAGGGCCGTGCCGAGCGCCGCATCATCGACTGCCGGCGCCTGCGCGCATCGGCCGACGTGGCGCGCGGCCTGGCGCTGCGCAGCGGCGATGCCGTGATGCACGTGCGCCGCGTGCTGTCGTTCTCCGCAATCCCGACCATTTTGGAAGACATCTGGCTGCCGGGCCACGCCTTCAAGGGCCTGACCGCCGAGCAGATGTCCGCCTACCAGGGCCCCACCTACGCCATGTTCGAGCTGGACTACGGCGTGCGCATGGTGCGCGCCGACGAAAAGATCCGCGCCGTCCTGCCCGAGGCCGAACAGGCCCTGCTGCTGGACGTGCCCAGCACCACGCCCCTGCTGAGCGTGGAGCGCACCGCTTACACATACAACGATGTTCCCATGGAGTTACGCCGCGGCCTGTACCGCACCGACACCCATCACTACCGCAACGCGTTGAGCTGAACGATCCGTTCCCCAGAGAAGCGGGCGAAAATACGCAATTCCCAGCAAAGCTGTTTTTATTGCATTGCAATAGAATTTTGCATCGCCGCCCCTGAGCGATTACGAAGCAGTTACATCCACGAAAGTACCCTGCCATGACTGAGCAAGCCAAAAAGCGGCCAGAGTTCCGCAACATCAACTTCTTCAAGGACCTCCCCACCTACCGGTTGCCGCCGGCCGGCATCGTGTCCATCCTGCACCGCATCAGCGGCCTGCTGATGTTCATCCTGCTGCCTTTCATCCTGTGGATGATGGACATGTCGCTGACCTCGGAGATCTCCTTCGACGGCTTCACCTCGGTTTTCGCGGGTCCCTTCGGATGGTTCCTCAAGCTCGTGTGCCTGGCATTGATCTGGGCCTACCTGCACCACTTCTGCGCCGGCCTGCGCCACCTGTTCATGGACGTGAACCACCATGCGGTCAACAAGCAGTTCGGCAAGACCTCCGCCCTGGTGGTGCTGGTGCTGAGCGTGGGCCTGACCCTGATCCTGGGCGCCAAGCTGTTCGGCCTGTACTGATAGACGATCTCCCCTCACGATAAGGAAAAAGAACCATGTCCGTGAATTACGGCTCCAAGCGCACCGTGGTCGGTGCGCACTACGGCATCCGCGACTGGATGGTGCAGCGCGTCACCGGCGTGCTGATGGCACTGTTCACCATCGTGCTGCTGGCCAAGCTGATCTTCAGCACCGGCTCCGTCGGCTATGACCTGTGGGCCGGCATCTTTGCCCCGCAGTGGATGAAGTTCCTGACCTTCGCCGTGATCGTCTCGCTGGCCTGGCACGTCTGGGTCGGCGTGCGCGACATCTGGATGGACTACGTCAAGCCCGTGGGCCTGCGCCTGGTGCTGAACGTTTTCACCCTGGTCTGGCTGGTCGGCTGCGCCGGCTGGGGCATCCAGATCCTGTGGCGTATCTGATAGAGACTCGGTCTCCACGATTGAAGGTTAAGAATGAGCTACTCCAAAGCAAACATCACCAAGCGCAAGTTTGACGTCGTCATCGTCGGCGCTGGCGGCTCCGGCCTGCGTGCCGCGCTGGAACTGTCGCGCGCCGGCCTGTCCGTGGCCTCGCTGTCCAAGGTCTTCCCCACGCGCTCGCACACCGTGGCCGCGCAAGGCGGCGTGTCCGCTTCGCTGGGCAACATGAGCGAGGACAACTGGCACTACCACTTCTACGACACCATCAAGGGCTCCGACTGGCTCGGCGACCAGGATGCGATCGAGTTCATGTGCCGCGAAGCGCCCAACGTCGTGATCGAGCTGGAACACTTCGGCATGCCGTTCGACCGCAACCCCGACGGCACCATCTACCAGCGCCCCTTCGGCGGCCACACGGCCAACTACGGTGAAAAGCCCGTGCAGCGCGCCTGCGCCGCGGCCGACCGTACCGGCCACGCCATGCTGCACACGCTGTACCAGCAGAACGTCAAGTCCAAGACCAACTTCTTCGTGGAGTGGATGGCGCTGGACCTGATCCGCAACACCCAGGGCGACGTGGTCGGCGTGACCGCCATCGAACTGGAAACCGGCGACCTGTACGAGCTGCACGCCAAGGCCGTGCTGCTGGCCACGGGTGGCGCTGGCCGCATCTTCCAGGCATCGACCAATGCCTTCATCAACACCGGCGACGGCCTGGGCATGGCTGCACGCGCAGGCATCCCGCTGCAGGACATGGAGTTCTGGCAGTTCCACCCCACCGGCGTGGCCGGCGCGGGCGTGCTGCTGACCGAAGGCTGCCGTGGCGAAGGCGCCATCCTGCTCAACAGCGAAGGCGAACGCTTCATGGAGCGCTACGCTCCCACGCTGAAGGATCTGGCACCGCGTGACTTCGTGTCCCGCTCCATGGACCAGGAAATCAAGGAAGGCCGTGGCTGTGGTCCCAACAAGGACTACATCCTGATGAAGCTGGACCACCTGGGTGCAGACACCATCCGCAAGCGCCTGCCTTCGGTGGAGGAGATCGGCCACAACTTCGCCAACGTGGACATCACCAAGGAACCGATTCCCGTGGTGCCCACCATCCACTACCAGATGGGCGGCATTCCCACCAACATCAACGGCCAGGTCGTGGTGTGGGACGGCCAGCAGAACAACGTGGTCAATGGCCTGTATGCCGTGGGCGAATGCTCGTGCGTGTCGGTGCACGGCGCCAACCGCCTGGGCACGAACTCGCTGCTGGACCTGCTGGTCTTCGGCAAGTCGGCCGGCAAGCACATCGTGCAGTTCGTCAACGGCTTCGGTGACCACAAGGCCGTGCCGGCCGATGGCTCCGAGCGCACGCTCACGCGCCTGAACCAGCTCGACGACTCCAAGGAAGGCACCTACGCCCAGGACCTGGCTGGCGACATCCGCGCCACGATGCAGCAGCATGCCGGCGTGTTCCGCACGCAAAAGAGCATGGACGAAGGCGAAGTCAAGATCAACGCCATCCGCGAACGCGTGGGCTCCGTGACCCTCAAGGACAAGTCCAAGGTCTGGAACACCGCCCGCATGGAAGCGCTGGAAGTGGACAACCTGATCGAAGTGGCCCAGGCCACCATGATCTCGGCCGCTGCCCGCCACGAATGCCGCGGCGCCCACACCGTGTACGACTACGAGCATCCTGCCGACCACGCCGAGTTCCCGCTGGGCCGCAATGACAAGGAATGGCTCAAGCACACCCTGTGGTACAGCGCCACCAACAGCCTGGACTACAAGCCCGTGAACCTGAAGCCCCTCACGGTGGACAGCGTGCCGCCCAAGGTCCGCACGTTCTAATCCAGCAGCCCACGAGAGAACAGACAAATGAAGCGCACTTTCAAGATCTACCGCTACGACCCGGACAAGGATGCCAAGCCCTACATGCAGACCGTCGAGGTCGAGCTGGACGGCCACGAGCGCATGCTGCTGGACGCCCTGGTCAAGCTCAAGGAGATGGACCCCTCCATCTCGTTCCGCCGCTCCTGCCGCGAAGGCGTGTGCGGCTCGGACGCGATGAACATCAATGGCAAGAACGGCCTGGCCTGCCTGACGAACATGAAGACCCTGCAGGGCGACATCGTTCTCAAGCCCCTGCCCGGCCTGCCCGTGATCCGCGACCTGATCGTGGACATGACGCAGTTCTTCAAGCAGTACCACTCGATCAAGCCGTACCTGCAGAACGACAGCTTCGCGTCTCCCACCAAGGAACGCCTGCAGTCGCCTGAAGAGCGCGAAGAGCTCAACGGCCTGTACGAGTGCATTCTGTGCGCCAGCTGCTCCACCAGCTGCCCCAGCTTCTGGTGGAACCCCGACAAGTTCGTGGGCCCGGCCGGCCTGCTGCAGGCCTACCGCTTCATCGCGGACAGCCGCGACGAGGCCACGGGTGACCGCCTTGACAACCTGGAAGATCCGTACCGCCTCTTCCGTTGCCACACCATCATGAACTGCGTGGACGTGTGCCCCAAGCACCTGAACCCCACGCAGGCCATTGGCAAGATCAAGGAACTGATGGTCCGCCGGGCCATCTGATGACCATGACGAATACTCTGCTCGACGAACGCGAGCGAGACCTGCTGCGCTGGCGCTGCCGGCGCGGCCTGGTCGAGAACGACCTGTTCATCGCGCAGTTCTTCGCCACCTACGGAGACCAGCTCACGCGGAGACACGCGAGCGGTCTGTCTGCCTTGATGGACCTGGCAGACAACGACCTGATGGACCTCTTCTTGCGCCGCAAGGAGCCTGAAGGTGAACTCGATACCCAAGAAATCAGGGAAGTTCTGGAACTGGTGCGCAAGCGCAAGCCCGGTTCTCTCCCGCTAGTAGGCTAGGCAATCTAGAGAAGGAAGTTTGGAAATGAAACTCGCAGACAACAAAGCAACGCTGTCTTTCAGCAACGGCGCCCCCAGCGTCGAGCTGCCCGTCTACCAGGGCAACGTCGGTCCCGACGTGGTGGACATCCGCAAGCTGTACGCGCAGACCGGCATGTTCACCTATGACCCGGGCTTCCTCTCTACCGCCTCGTGCCAGTCCGCCATCACCTACATCGATGGCGACAAGGGCGAGCTGCTGTACCGCGGCTACCCCATCGAGCAGCTGGCCAAGAACTGCGACTACCTCGAGACCTGCTACCTGCTGCTGTACGGCGAGCTGCCCAACGAGTCGCAGAAGGCCGACTTCGTCGAGCGCGTGACCAAGCACACCATGGTCAACGAGCAGATGCAGTTCTTCCTGCGTGGTTTCCGCCGTGACGCCCACCCCATGGCCGTCCTGACGGGTCTGGTCGGCGGCATGTCGGCCTTCTACCACGACAACATGGACATCAACAACGCCGAGCACCGCGACATCGCCGCGATCCGCCTGATCGCCAAGATGCCCACGCTGGTCTCCATGGCCTACAAGTACGGCATCGGTGCGCCGTACATGTACCCCAAGAACGACCTGAGCTACGCCGGCAACTTCATGCGCATGATGTTCGGCAACCCCTGCGAGGAGTTCAAGGTGAACCCCGTAGTCGAGCGCGCGCTGGACCGCATCTTCATCCTGCACGCAGACCACGAGCAAAACGCCTCCACCTCCACCGTGCGCCTGTGCGGCTCGTCGGGCACCAACCCCTTCGCCGCCATCTCGGCCGGCGTGGCCTGCCTGTGGGGCCCTGCCCACGGCGGCGCCAACGAAGCCTGCCTGAACATGCTGGAATACCTGCAGGCCAACGGCGGCGTTGCCAAGGTCGGCGAGTTCATGGAACAGGTCAAGGACAAGAACAGCGGCGTCAAGCTGATGGGCTTCGGCCACCGTGTCTACAAGAACTACGACCCCCGCGCCAAGCTCATGCAGGAAACCTGCAATGAAGTGCTGGCCGAACTGGGCCTGGAAAAGGACCCCCTGTTCGCCCTGGCCAAGGAAGTCGAGAAGATCGCCCTGGAAGACGACTACTTCGTGCAGCGCAAGCTCTACCCGAACGTGGACTTCTACTCCGGCATCGTGCAGCGCGCCATCGGCGTGCCCGTGAACCTGTTCACCGGCATCTTCGCCCTGGCCCGCACCGTGGGCTGGATCGCCCAGCTCAACGAGCAGATGGCCGACCCCGAGTACAAGATCGGCCGTCCCCGCCAGCTGTTCACGGGCTCCGTGTCCCGCGACGTCAAGCCGATCGGCCAGCGCTGATCGCAGGTCCGGGCCTCAGCGGCCCGGCACCCAAAAGCCCCATGCCTTTGCATGGGGCTTTTTTCATTGTCGAGTCCACCGTTCCAGAAGGCCGCACCAGTCCTAGGAACACCATTCTGGCTATCGTGGCATGGACCTCGATTGATCACATCTACCCTAAGGTGACCGTTGACCCTCCCTGAAACGGGATGGAGGCGCAGCGCAATGCCCGCTGCCGTTCAACGCAACCCCGGGACTCACATGCTTGTCGAAATCACCAAGGACGGAATGCTCATCCATGCGCGCGTCAAGAATGCGCGCAGCCCCGCCATCGAGAGAGGAAAGCGGACCGCCGCCATCACCGGCATCGTCGTGCACCAGACCGATGCCAACACGGCCCAGTCTTCGCTGAACAGCTACAAAAACCCGAAGGCCAATGCGGCACACTTTCTCATCGACAAGGACGGAACCATCTACCAGACTGCGGCCATCTACCAGCGCACCAACCATGTGGGGCCGCTGAAGGCAAGATGCCTGCTTGTGGGGAAATGCAGGGCCAAGGACTATGAAGGACTGAAGGCAAAAGGGGTACACCGCATCGAGATGATGAAGGCTCCTGGTGAACGCTATCCGAGCAATATGGAGGCCATAGGTATCGAGATGGTGGGCCGGGCGGAGTTGCCGAAGGGGTTCACCCCTCCACCCAGACCAAGGGGCTGGACCACCGAGGAGCTGCGCGGATGGTTTGGTATCTATCCCACGCCGACTGAGGCACAGAACCGAGCTCTGACATGGCTTGTTGGAGCGCTTCAAGATTCCATGCAGCTGTCGCCCAGCGAGATCTTCAAGCATCCGGAAGTGAGCCGAAAAAACCTGACCGAAGCGGAAGGTGCGAACTGGAAAATGACACCATGAATCCCATTCGCATGCGTTCTCGGATTGCCATCTCCGCGATGGCCATGACCATGGTTTCTTCGCTGTATGCGGGCGATGCCAGATACCCCGTCAAGACCATCCAGAAAATCGACATCATCTCGCCATCTGAAAGCTCCTCCTGGGCGAGCAGGAACTGGCTCGATTGCGACGATGTGGTCTTGACCGAGGAAGACGTGCGATATGCGTTGCAGCACATACGCAGGATCTCGAGGAAGGCATTCTTCAGCGAGGACAGGGAAAGAACAGGCTGCGCAGGGAGTGCGTCGGTCAGGTTCAACAACGGCACGCTCATCGTCATCGGAGTTGAGCCGACCGGGTTCATTAACATCTTCGAAGCCACCGAAACGCTCAAGCCCAAGAGCATTTCTGAAAGCTTCTACGACTGCCCCCCCTGCAACAAACGCAAGATGGACCTGCTGCAGGACGCCCTGGACCGCGCAACCGAACGACGGCTCAAGGAGCTGAAGAGGCAGGGACGACTTCCTCCATGAGCCGCCTCCATTCGATCTTCTGGGCACTCATTTCGGCGATGCCCGATCCCTGGACAGGCATGCGCCACCGGCCCCGCTGCAACGGCTGGCGGCCTGGTGAACAGCCTGCTGGTCGGCAGCGCCGCCTGGCCTGAGCGCCCGGGCCAAGCCCCCTGCTTCACGCAGCGGCGCGGTTTCGCCGACAATGCCCCCCCGGCCCTCGTGGCCGGGCCTTTCTTGCGCCGGGGTTCCGGCCCCAGCCATTCCTGCACACCATGAACTTTGCCTCCCTCGGCCTGAGCCCGGCGCTGGTCTCCAGCCTCCAAGACCTGGGCCTGGTCGATCCCACGCCCATACAGACCCAGTCCATCGCCCCCGTGCTTGCGGGCCGCGACCTCTGGGCCTGCGCGCCCACGGGCTCGGGCAAGACGGCCGCCTACCTGCTGCCGCTGCTGCAGCGCTGGATGGATGGCGGCAAGGCCCAAGGTGCCCAGGGCGGCTTTGTGCGAACCCTGACCACGCTGATCGTGGTGCCCACGCGCGAGCTGGCCCAGCAGGTGGGCGAGACGCTGTCCGACCTGGGCCGCACGCTCAGGCAGCCGCCGCGCATCGGCGTGGTCTATGGCGGCGTGTCCATCAACCCGCAGATGATGATGCTGCGCGGCAGTGCCGATTTCCTCGTGGCCACGCCGGGCCGCCTGCTGGACCTGGTGGAGCACAACGCCGTGCGCCTGTCCGCCGTGCGCCATCTGGTGCTGGACGAGGCCGACCGCCTGCTGGACCTGGGCTTCCAGGACGAGCTGCAGCGCGTGCTGGCCCTGCTGCCGAAGCAGCGCCAGACCCTGCTGTTCTCGGCCACCTATCCCGATGCCGTGCAATCGCTGGCCACAGGCCTGCTGCACGATCCCGTTCAGGCCCGCGTCGATGCCGCCGAAGGCCAGGATGCCGCCAGCCCCCAGAGCATTGCCCAGCGCGCCATTGCCGTGGACCGTGCGCGCCGCACCCAGCTGCTGCGCACACTGGTACAGGGGGAGACGGCGCCCGGCACAGACCCCGCCACGCTGGAGCGCGCCCTGGTCTTCGTGGCCACGCGCCACACGGCCGAACTGGTGGCGGAAAAGCTCTACAAGGCCGGCATCTTCGCCACGGCCTTCCATGGCGACCTGAGCCAGGGCGCACGCAAGGAAGCGCTGGCCGACTTCAAGGCCAGGCGCTGGCAGGTGATGATCACCACCGACCTGGCGGCGCGCGGCATCGACATCACCCAACTGCCCCTGGTCGTCAACTACGACCTGCCGCGCTCGGCCACCGACTA
The DNA here is from genome assembly GCF_055797465.1 of Delftia sp. PX-1. Classification (NCBI taxonomy): domain Bacteria; kingdom Pseudomonadati; phylum Pseudomonadota; class Betaproteobacteria; order Burkholderiales; family Comamonadaceae; genus Delftia; species Delftia sp. PX-1. The sequence goes on along the minus strand of NZ_CP184763.1, from coordinate 2,488,395 downwards.
TGTGCACCGCATCGGCCGCACGGGCCGGGCGGGCGAGGATGGCACGGCCATCAGCTTTGTCACGCCGGCCGACCAGGCGCACTGGGCGCTGATCTGCAAGCGCAACCAGCTGGACCTGGCGCTGGAGCAGTTGCCGGGCTTCGAGCCCACCGAGCCCGTGCCGCCGCCCCCGGTGGCGCAGGACGGCAACGGCGGCATCAAGGGCCGCCGCCCCAGCAAGAAGGACAAGCTGCGTGCCGCGGCCGCCGAAGCAGCCGAGACCGCAAAAAAGAACTGAGCGTTTCCGGTTCAGCCCGCGCCGCCTCGCCCGCCAAAGCGATCCCGGTACGCCACCGGGGTAATGCCCAGGTGGCGCACGAACAGGTGGCGCAGCGCCTGCTCCGAGCCCAGGCCCACGCGCGCGGCCACGGTCTTGAGCGGCAGATGGGCCTGGCTTTCCAGCAGTTGCTTGGCCGCCTCCAGCCGCGCGCTCTCCACAAAGGCCGTGGGGCTTTGCCCGGTTTCCTGCTGGAACACGCGGCGCAGGTGCCGCTCGCTCATGTGCGCCTGCTCGGCCATCTGCGCAAGGGTCAGAGGCTCGGCCAGATGGGTCATCACCCACTGCTGCACGGCCTGCACGCCGCCGTGCTGCGCGGCCTGGGCCGCCAGCGGCACGCTGAACTGCGACTGGCCACCGGGACGCTTGAGGTACATGACCAGGTCACGCGCCACCTCCAGCGCCAGCGCGTGGCCGAAATCCTCTTCCACCACGGCCAGGGCCAGGTCGATGCCGGCCGTCACGCCGGCCGAGGTCCACAGCTGGCGGCTGCCTTCACCATCGCGGATCTCCTCGCGCAGGTAGATGGCATCGGCATCGACCTGCACGCGCGGATGGCGCTGGGCCAGTTGCGCCGTCACGCTCCAGTGCGTGGCCGCGCGCCGGCCGTCCAGCAAGCCCGCTTCGGCCAGGAAGAAGCTGCCCGAGCACAGCGCAATCAGCCGCTGCACACGCGGCGCCACCCGGCCCAGCCAGGCGACCAGCTCGCCCGAGCCACCCAGCACCTGCTCGATATGGCGCGAGCCCACGACGACCACGGTGCAGCCCATGCCTGCAGCCTCCAGCCCGGCCAGCGTATGCGTGGCCTCCAGCGACATCAGCGTGTCCGAGCGCACGGGCCCTTGCCGCTGCGAGACCACGCGCACCTCGTAGCCGTCGCTCTGGCCGCGCGCGCGCAGGTGCACGTTGGCATAGTCGAACACCGACATGGGTCCTATGGCCTCCAGCGCCTTGAAGCCGGGGTAGACGACAAGATCGATGCGGTGGGCGCTGGCGTGGCGGTGGTCCATGGGAAACGGCGGGCTCGGAGGCGGTCAGGGTGGAAAGAATGGGGCGGACTATACGAAAAGACGCAAGCACCCACGGCCTGCAGGCCCGGCCGAAGCCGGCCACACCCCTCAGATTCGGACATATCACCTGAGGCTGCGGCCATGATGCGGCCGGCCCCCGCGGCCATGGCCTACATTCAAGGCTTCGCGGAGCGCGCGCACTGCCGCTCCTGAGCCACCCCGACAGAAAGACACGCCCATGAAATCCAAAGCCGCCGTCGCCTTCAAGGCTGGAGAACCCCTGCAGATCGTCGAGATCGACGTGGCCCCCCCGAAGAAGGGCGAGGTCCTGATCAAGATCACCCACACCGGCGTCTGCCACACCGACGCGTTCACGCTGTCGGGCGACGACCCCGAAGGCATCTTCCCCGCCGTGCTCGGCCATGAAGGCGCGGGCATCGTCGTCGAGGTCGGCGAAGGCGTGACCAGCGTCAAGCCCGGTGACCACGTGATCCCGCTGTACACGGCCGAATGCGGCGAATGCCTGTTCTGCAAGAGCGGCAAGACCAACCTGTGCGTTTCCGTGCGCGCCACCCAGGGCAAGGGCGTGATGCCCGACGGCACCACGCGCTTTTCGTACAACGGCGAGCCCATCTACCACTACATGGGCTGCTCCACCTTCAGCGAATACACCGTGGTCGCCGAAGTCTCGCTGGCCAAGATCCACCCCGATGCCAACCCCGAGCAGGTCTGCCTGCTGGGCTGCGGCGTGACCACGGGCCTGGGTGCCGTCAAGAACACCGCCAAGGTCCAGGAAGGCGACACCGTGGCCGTGTTCGGCCTGGGCGGCATCGGCCTGGCCGTGATCCAGGGCGCCAAGCTGGCCAAGGCCGGCCGCATCATCGCCGTGGACACCAACCCCTCCAAGTTCGACCTGGCCCGCACCTTCGGCGCCACCGACTGCGTGAATCCCAAGGATTTCGACAAGCCCATCCAGCAGGTCATCGTCGAGATGACGGGCTGGGGCGTGGACCACAGCTTCGAATGCATCGGCAACGTCAACGTGATGCGTGCCGCCCTGGAATGCGCGCACCGCGGCTGGGGCCAGTCGGTCATCATCGGCGTGGCCGGCGCGGGCCAGGAAATCTCCACACGACCCTTCCAGCTGGTGACGGGCCGCAAGTGGCTGGGCACGGCCTTCGGCGGCGTCAAGGGCCGCAGCGAGCTGCCCGGCATGGTCGAGCAGGCCATGAGCGGCGAGATCCAGCTGGCCCCCTTCGTCACGCACACCATGGGCCTGCCGGAGATCAACGAGGCTTTTGACCTGATGCACGAAGGCAAGTCCATCCGCTCCGTCGTCGTGTACTGAAGCTCCCCCTGAGGCGCTGCGCGCCTGGGCAGCGCCAGTTTCATGGGCCGTTGACCGTGTATAGCGTATCAACTCCCATCTTTGAATGCTGCACGCACCGCTTGCCAAGGTGCCCGTAGCATTTTTCTTTTTGAGGAACACCATGTCCGCACTGCCGCCCCTGGAACTCAAGAACGCCCATGCCTGCTTCGGCGGCGCACAGCGTTTCTACGAGCATTTCTCCGCCGAGATCGGCCTGAACATGAAGTTCTCGGTCTTCCTGCCGCCCAAGGCCGTGGCCGGCGAGAAGGTGCCCGCCGTGCTCTACCTGGCCGGGCTGACCTGCACCGAAGAGACCTTCATGACCAAGGCCGGCGCCCAGCGCCTGGCCGCCGAGCTGGGCATTGCGCTGATCGCGCCCGACACCAGCCCGCGCGGCGCAGGCCTGCCCGGCGAGGCCGATGCCTGGGACTTCGGCGTGGGCGCGGGCTTCTACCTGGACGCCACCACCAAGCCCTGGGCACTGCATTGGCGCATGGAAAGCTATCTGCTGGGCGAGCTGCTGCCGCTGATCGCCGCACGCCTGCCCATCGACGCGCAGCGGCTGGGCATCTTCGGCCACTCCATGGGCGGCCACGGCGCGCTCACGCTGGCGCTGCGCCATCCGGACCGCTTCAAGAGCCTGTCGGCCTTCGCGCCCATCGCCAACCCCGTCAACTGCCCCTGGGGCCAGAAAGCCTTCTCAGGCTATCTGGGCGATGACCGCAAGGCCTGGGAAGCGCATGACGCCAGCTGCCTGATGGCCGCGCAGACCCAGGCGCCCTACCCGGCCGGCATCCTCGTGGACCAGGGCCTGGCCGACAAGTTCCTGATCGAAAAGCAGCTGCTGCCCGAAGCCTTCGAGGCCGCCTGCGCCCAGGCCGGCCAGCCGCTGACGCTGCGCCGCCACGGCGGCTACGACCACGGCTACTACTTCATCCAGAGCTTCATTGATGACCATCTGCGCCATCATGCAGAACAACTGAACACCCCCTGAGGCGCTTCGCGCCTTCCCCCTCTCTCGCTTCGCGGGAGGGGGACGACGCCATCGCCGCGAGGCGGCTCTTGCTCGGCGTCCCTGTTTTTTTGGCCGCGCCAGTTTCAAAGGGTGATGCGCCCAACAGGTGCAGGGCAGCTTGCCTCAACCTGGCCTATGGCCAGCGCGCATGTCCTGCGCAATCCGCTCCAGTACCTGCGGCAGGTCCTTGACGCTGGCGATCACGTGGTGGGCGCCGGCTGCGCGCAGCTTGGCTTCGGCGCGGGCCACGCGCTCGCGCACTTCTTCGGCGGGGGCGGCGGCCAGTTCGGCGGGGGAGTAGCCGACTTCGTTGCCGGACAGGGTCAGGCCCACGGTCCACATGCCGGCGTTGCGGCCTTCCTCGATGCCGGGCACGGTGTCGTCCACCTTCACGCAGGCACGCACGTCGCCGATGCCCAGCGCCAGCACATTGGCCAGCGCCATGAAGGGGCCGGGGCGGCCGCCTGCGGCCATTTCATCGCCGGCCACCACATGGTCGGGAGCCAAGCCGTTGGCGGCGGCCTGCGGCAGCAATTGATTCAAGACTTCACGCGGATAGCCCGAGCACGAGCCCACCTTCAGGCCCTGCGCGCGCAGCCAGCCCAGCAGCTCGGGGGCGCCTTCGATCGGCGCCGAGAACTCACCGACCTTGGCGATCTGCATGGGCATGAAGCGGGCGTAGATGGCGTCCACGTCGGCGTCGCCAGGCTGCTGGCCGAAGGCCTTGTGCCATTGCGCGCGGATGCCCTCGTCCTGCAGCAGTTCATGGATGTGCTGCCACTTGGACAGGCCCATGGGGCCGCGTGCCTGGGCCAGGGTGATGGTGATGCCGAAGCTGGCAAAGGCCTCGACAAAGATCTGCGTGGGTGCCAGCGAGCCGAAATCGACCAGGGTGCCGGCCCAGTCGAAGATGACGGCCTGCAGCGGCGACAGATCGGCGGCGGCGGCGGTGGAGACGGTGGTGTGGTTCATGGTGCTTTTTGACAAGGAAAGAGGTTCAAACAAAAGAGGGCCGCACGCGCCTGTTCATTCCAGCGTGCGGATGAAATTGCGCCCGCGCGGGCCGGATGCGGCCGACTGCAGCAGCTGCTGCCACTCACCCCCGGGCACGCCGTAGTGGGCGGGATCGGTGGCCACGCCCAGGCCTTCGAGGAAGTTGCGCAGGCGCTGCACGGCCAGCTCGCCCGTGGCGGCATCGAAGATGGACAGCAGGGCCGCGTCGGCCTGGTCGTCGGCGCCCAGGGCCATCTCCAGCACCAGCGGCAGGCTGAACGAGCAGGCAATGCCGTGGGCCACGCCATGGCGCAGCGTGATGTCGTAGGACAGCGAATGCGCCAGCGCCGTGCGGGTGTTGGAGAAGGCCAGGCCGGCCATCAGGGCGGCCTCGGCCATGCGGCTTCGCAGCGGCAGGCTGCCCAGGTCCTGCATCAGCGCGGGCAGCGTGGCCAGGGTGCGGCGCGCGGCGCCCACGGCCAAGGTGGTGGAGACGGGATTGCGGTGCCGGTTCCAGATGGACTCCAGCGCATGCGACAGCGCATCCAGCCCCGAGGCCAGCGTGGCGCCGGCCGGCAGGCTTTGCATGAGCTGCGCGTCGATGATGGCGGCCTCGGGCCAGGTCCAGTGCTGGTGCAGCGAGTGCTTGCGGCCAGCGGCCTGGTCCCAGATCGTGGCCCAGGGCGTGACCTCGCTGCCCGTGCCGGCCGTGGTGGGAATGGCGATCAGCGCCTTGTGGCCTGCGGCCGGCAGGGCCAGCCCCTGCTCCAGGGCCTGCAGCAGCTCGCCGAAACGCCGCGTGGGCGTGGCGCACATCAGCGCCTTGGCCGAGTCGATGGCGCTGCCGCCGCCCAGGGCCACGATGCACGGGACCTCGGCGTATTCGCGGTGCACGCGGTCATACAGCGGGGCCAGCCACTGCACATCGGGATTGGGCGCAATGCCGTCCACCACGCCGCGCAGCTGGCTGCCCAGCCGTTGGCGCAGCTGCTGCACCAGGCCCAGGGATTCGGCCTCGGGAAACGTCACCAGCAGGCAGTCGCGCCCGGCCAGCAGCTCGGGCAGGCGGTCCAGGCGGCCGGGGCCGGCATGGATGGCAACGGGGTTGTGATAGGTCCACACAAATCGGTCCTTTGAATGAAACGGGGGCGCCGGGAAAAGCGCAGCCCTCAATGGCGGGTGCCCTGCTGGATGCGGCTGCGCAGCCAGTGGGAGACGAGATCGGCGGCGATCACCATCACGGTGATGACCACGATGCAGGTGGCCGTCTCCTGGTAGCGGAACAGCTTGAGGCTGCCGACCAGCTCGAACCCCAGCCCGCCCGCGCCCACCATGCCCAGCACCGTGGCCGAGCGCAGGTTGACCTCGAAGCGGTAGAGCACGACCGCGATCCAGGCCGTGATGGCCTGCGGTATCACGCCGAAGACGATGAGCTGCAATTGCGTGGCGCCTGCGCTGCGCAGGGCCTGCAGCGGGCCGTCGTCGATCTCTTCGATGCTCTCGGCGAAGAACTTGCCCAGCATGCCCATGCCATGCAGGGCCAGGGCCAGCACGCCGGGAAACGGCCCCAGGCCCACGGCCGAGACAAAGACCAGCGCCAGGATCAGCTCGTTGATGCTGCGCACCACGTTCAGGAACTGACGCGTGATGCGCCGCAGCCAGTGCCAGCCATGCAGGTTGCTGGCCGCGATGAAGGACAGCGGCAGCGCCAGCACCACGGACAGCAGCGTGCCCCAGATGGCGATCTGCACCGTCTCCAGCGCGGGCGCCATCAGGCGCGGCAGCATGCTCCAGTCCGGCGGCACGGAGCGCGCCACGAAATCCGCGATCTGGGGCATGCCTGCCGCCAGTTCGCCCCAGCTCATCTGCGCGCCGCCCGCGCTCCAGTGCAGCACCCAGGCGATGGCCAGGGCCGCAGCCGCATAGCCGGTCCAGCCCAGGGCACCGTGGGGGCGCGGCGCGGTCCATTGCCAGCGGTCGCGCGGCTCAGGGCTCCAGGAATTGGCGCTGGTCATCACAGTCCTCCTGCGGGCGCGCTGGCCCGCATCCACGAGGCAGGCACAGGCGCCTGCGCATGCAGGCCGGCAGGCCCTATGGCCTGCGCGCCCGGTGGTGTGTCCGGCTCTGCGCCCTGCCCTGCGCCTTGCCCTGCAGTGGGCTGCGCATGGTAGATGGCCTGCAGCGCGGCCTCATCCAGCGCCTGCGGCGATCCGTCATAGACCATGCGGCCCTGGGCCAGGCCCAGCACGCGGTCGCCGAACTCCCGCGCGTAGTCCACCTGGTGCAGGTTGCAGACCACGGCAATGCCCAGCTCGCGCGTGGCATCACGCAGGTACTGCAGCACGCTGCGCGCGGTCTTGGGGTCCAGGCTGGCCACGGGCTCGTCGGCCAGGATGACCTGGGGCTGCTGGGCCAGCGCGCGGGCAATGCCCACGCGCTGCATCTGCCCGCCCGACAGCGCCTCGGTGCGCTCCAGCGCCTTGTGGGCCAGGCCCACGCGCTCCAGACACTGGTCGGCCAGGCGGATATCGCTTTCGCGGAACAGCTGCAGCACCGAGGCCAGGGTGCCGGTCTGGCCCAGGCGCCCGGTCAGCACGTTCTTGCGCACCGACAGGCGCGGCACCAGGTTGTGGTGCTGGAAGACCATGGCCACGTCGCGAGCCAGCTCGCGCCGGCTGTGCCTGCCGCCGCCCAGCATCAGGTCCATGCCGCCCACCTCCAGCGTGCCGCTGTCGGCGCGGGCCAGGCCGTTCATGCAGCGCAGCAGCGTGGACTTGCCGGCCCCCGACAGGCCCAGCATGACGACGAACTCGCCGGGCTGCACATCCAGGTCGATGCCATGCAGCACATGGTTGCTGCCATAGCTCTTGCGCAATTGGCGGATGCGGATCATTTCATGCTCCCGAGGTCCAGCTTCAGGGCCTTGGCCGTCTGGCGCACCACGTCGTAGGCCTTGTCATCCGTGGCCGCAAAGCCGTCGAGCACGCCCTGGTCGCCCCAGGGCAGGTCCTTGACCTCGGCCAGGGCCGCAGCCACCTTCTGCTTGGTGCCGGCGTCCAGGTTCTTGCGCCAGGTCATGGGCGACTCGGGGATGGGCTGGGAGCGCCAGACGATCTGGAAGTCCTCGCGCTTGACCAGGCCCTTGTTCACGGCGGAGTCGAAGATGCGGTCGGCCACGGCCGCCGCATCCACCTTGCCGTTGGCCACGGCCATGATGCTGGCGTCGTGCGAGCCCGAGAAGATCACGCGCGAAAAGCCCTTGTCCGCATCGAAGCCCTCGGCCATCAACCCCGCCTTGGGAAACAGGTGGCCCGACGCCGAGGTCGGGTCCACAAAGGCAAAGCTGCGGCCCTTGAGATCGGCCACGCTGGCCGGGCCCTTGTCCTTGCGGGAGATCACCATGCTGTGGTAAGCGCTCTTGCCCGTCTTCTTGGTCACGGCCACGGCAAAGGCCTCGGCGCCGGCCACCTGGTTGGCCAGCACGTACGAGAACGGGCCGAGGAAGGCGATGTCGATCTTGTTGGAGCGCAGCGCCTCGATCACGCCGTTGTAGTCATTGGCCACGAAGGGCCGCACCTTCATGCCGGTGCGGGTGGCCAGCTGGTCCATGACCTGCTGGCTGGCGCGGATCATGGCCTGCGCGTCCTCCGAGGGGATCAGGCCCACGCGCAGCTCGGCGCTCTGGGCAAAGGCGGCAGTGGTAGCGGTGGAGGCCAGGGCCAGCACGGCGCCGGCATGGCGCAGCCAGGTCTTGCGGTTCATCTTCATGGGAGCGTTCCTTTGCATCAGGTCAGGCACATCGGCGGATCGGTGGATCCGTGAATCGCCGGTCAAATCGCCAGGCGGGTGGGTATGGCTGAATGCTAGGAGCGACATATTTCTGCCATGTGAAAGTTTCAGAATCGGTTTTGACAGCATCCATAGACAAAACCTTGAGATACCGACTTTCGTGAGCAACGCCCGCTACCGCGCCTTCATCGCCGTCGCCCACCATGGCAGCCTCAGCGCCGCCGCCCGCGCACTGGGCGTGAGCCAGCCCACCATCTCCACCCAGATCGCCACGCTGGAGCGCCAAAGCCAGATCGAGCTGTTCCACCGCCGCGGCTACCGCATGACGCTCACGGGCGCAGGCGCCAGACTGCTGCCCATGGCGCAGAAAATCATGGCGCTGGAGGCCGAGGCCGAATTCTTCCTGCGCGACTCGGGGCAGCTGCACCAGGGCGAGCTCAAGATCGGCGCCGTGGGGCCCTTCCATGTGATCGAGATGGTGGCCGCCTACCGCGCACGGCACCCGGGCATGCAGCTGTCCATCCGCATGGGCAACTCGCAGCAGGTGCTGGCCGACCTGGAACGCTACGACACCGACGTGGCCGTGCTCGCCGGCCTCTACGACCGCCCGGAGCTGCTGGCGCGCGAGTACGCGCGCCACGCCATCATCCTGTTCGCCCATGTCGCCCATCCCTTCGCGCGGCGCAGCGAAATCGCGCTGTCCGAACTGCAGGGCCAGCCTCTGCTGCTGCGCGAGCACGGCTCGACCACGCGCACCGCGCTGGAATCGGTGCTGCAGGCCGCCGGCGTGCAGCCGCGCACCGAACTGGAGATCGGCAGCCGCGAAGCCATACGCGAAGCCGTGGCGCGCGGCCTGGGACTGGGCGCCGTGTCCGAAGCCGAATTCATCCCCGACCCGCGCTTTCGCCCGCTGCGCATCGCGGGCGACCCGGCCAGCACCACCACCTATGTCTATTGCATGCGCGAGCGCAGCGACAGCCTGCTGGTGAGGTCGTTTCTGGAGGCGGTTTGAGCCTGCCGGTCCGCGCTCAGAACAGACTGCGCTGCGGCAGCAGCAGCGACGGATGGTAGAGGCTGCAATCGAGCCGCAGCGGCTCGCGGTTGAACCCGTACCGACGGCAGGCCAGGGCGAAGCGCTGGCGCAGCAGCTCGGCCCAGTGGCCGGTACCTTTCATGCGCTGGCCGAACTCGGCGTTGTACACGCGGCCGGCCTCGCGCTGCTCGCCCTGGATGCCGTGCAGGTCGCGCACGCGCTCCATCACGCGGCGGGCGCGGTCGGGGTAGTGCACCTGCAGCCATTGCTCGAACAGCGGCGCCACTTCCCAGGGCAGGCGCAGCACGGCATAGAAGGCGTGGCGCGCGCCTGCGTCGGCGGCCGCCTCCAGCACCTTCTCCAGGTCTTCGTTGATGAAGGGAATCTGCGGTGCCAGGCTCACGCCCACGGGCACGCCCGCCTCGGTCAGCGCGCGGATGCTGCGCAGCCGGCGGTGCGGCGCGGCGGCGCGTGGCTCCAGGTGACGTGCCAGGTCGGCATCCAGCGTGGTCAGCGTGATGTGCACCGAGGCCAGGCCCTGGCGCGCCAGCGGGGCCAGCAGGTCCAGGTCACGCTCCACCCCGCTGCCCTTGGTGACGATGGAAAACGGGTGACGCGCCTCGGCCAGCACTTCGATCAGGCGGCGCGTCAGCCCCAGCTCGCGCTCCACGGGCTGGTAGCAGTCGGTGACCGAGCCCAGCATCACGGGCGCGGCCACATGGCTGGCGCGCGACAGCTCGGCGCGCAGCAGCTCTGGCAGGTTCTGCTTGGCGATGAGCCGGGTCTCGAAGTCCAGCCCCGGCGACCAGCCCAGGTAGCTGTGCGTGGGCCGGGCATAGCAATAGATGCAGCCATGCTCGCAGCCCCGGTAGGGATTGAGCCCCATGTGAAACGGCAGGTCGGGCGACTGGTGGCGGCTCAGCGCCGAGCGGGCCTGCTCCCAGCGCAGTTCGGTGCGCAGCGCAGCGGCCTCTTCGCCTTCGGCCGGCGCCTCAAGACTGCCCCAGCCGTCGTCAAAGGCCTCGCGCGGATCGGTGGTGAAGCGGTGTGCCAGTTGGCTGGCTGCGCCCCGGCCCTTGATGGGGTGCAGGGGCACCCGGGCCGTGTCGTGATGAGGCGTGGGAGGACTGGAAAGCATGAAGCAACTGTATAAAAATACAGTCATACCAACAAGCACTCCCCGCATGCCTGCGGTTGCGAAGTGGGTTTTGCCGGCTTGGCAAGTGCCCGCGCCAATCCGCACCGCACCGTGCGGGTTCGCTTGGCAGAACGCGCACGGGCCTGCACAATGGCCTTATCGCACCAACTTGGTGCTTTTCTCTTTTCTGAAGATGCCTTGGCCCGGACAACCGCGTTGCCCGGGCTTTTGTCCGTTTGGGCGCCGCTGCCCTTCACTGCAGCCACGGCGCAAGCACACAAGGGAGCCAACACCATGGAGCGCAAGCCCCACATCATTCTTTCGTCCCTGGACCTGGAACGCATCGAGGCCCTGCTGGACAAGCAGCCCGCCTTTCCCGGCCGCGAGGCGCTCGAGGCCGAGCTGGACCGTGCCGACGTGCTCGAGCCCAAGGAAATGCCGCCCAACGTGGTGACCATGAATTCCACGGTGCGCTTCACGCTGCTGGAGTCGGGCAAGACCAATACGCTGACCTTGGTCTATCCCAAGGAGATGGATGGCAGCGCCGACAAGGTGTCGGTGTTCGCGCCCGTGGGCATTGCCCTGCTGGGCCTGAGCGTGGGCGACCAGTCCCGCATGCCCGGCCCCTCGGGCCAGGTCACCGTGCGCGTGGATGCCATCGAGTTCCAGCCGGAAAGCGCAGGCGAGCTGCACCGTTGAACGCCGACCGGCGTGAAGCGAAAAAGGCAGCCCACCGGCTGCCTTTGTTGTTTGTGGACTGACGCACCGCACCTCAGCGCAGGCCCGCCACAAATGCCGCGATCAGGCCGGTGCCCACCAGGCCGGCCTGCCAGCGCAGCGCCATGTGCCAGCTGGGAACGTGGCGCTCCACGCGCTCGTACAGCAGATGACCGGCCGCAATCGACAGCGCAAAGGCCGTGCACATGCCCAGCAGGGCGGCGGGAATGGACTGCGGCCAGAAATGGCTTTCCACGGCGTTGACCAGCAGGCAGACCGAGAAGTGCACGAGAAACACCGAGTACGAAATCTTGCCCAGCCGGCGCAGCGGCGCCCAGCCTTGTGCCTGGGCAAACGCGGGGCTGCGCATGGCCGCGACCAGGGCCAGCGCCGTGGCACCGGCCAGCGCGATGCGGTCGCGCCACTCCAGTGCCAGCGCCGCCACGACCAGGGCCACGATCAGCAGGGACCAGCTCCAGGCCGTCGAGGACTTGTCCGCATGCGCGGCCCAGTACGCCAGCATGCCCAGGCCGTAGGCGCCAAAGAAGTACGGCGCCCACACATCCCATTGCGCATCCAGATTGAAGCCCAGCAGCGAGGCCGCCACGCCGATCACCACCAGCGCCTGCGCCACGCTCAGCGTCCAGGGCCAGCAGCGCGACAGCGCCTGGCCACCGAAGCGGCGGCGCAGCAAGGCGCCGCCCCAGCGCGTGCCGGCCAGCAGCAGCGCCGTCAGCGCAAACAGCTGGAAGTCGATGGACACGTACCAGACGCCGGCGGACAGCGACTCCTCGCCCACGATGTTCTGCAGCAGCAGCGCATGCGCCACCAGCTGCCAGAGATCGGGCTCGCCCGACACCGAGGCATGGTCGAACCAGGGCCGCACTGCCGCCGAGACGACGACGGCCACGACCAGGGCCACGGCATAGGGCACGACCAGGCGCACGAAGCGGCGCCCGATGCGCGACCACGGATCGCTGTGCAGGCCGTGGCCTTGCGGCGCCATGCTGGCTGCCGCCAGGTAGCCGCCCAGCACCAGGAAGATCTGCACGGCCATGCGCGCATATTCATAGAGCCAGTCGATGAGGTCCGGCGCGGCCGGATGGGCGATATCGGACATGGGGCCGTAGAAGGCCAGGTGGTGCCAGACGATGGCGGCACAGGCCAGGCCCTTGGTGCAGTCGATCAGCGCACTGCGGCTAGCGTGGGACATGGGGCAATCTGCAATCTGCGAACGGGTCGGGAAGCGGGAGGCGCTGGGCCGGGCCGCCTGGCCGCAAGCCCGCAAAGGCGCCATTGTGCGCCTTTTGACCGCGTCTTGCAGAAAGCTGACGCACCGCTTTCCAAGCCGCACAGGACATGCCGGCACGCGAGGGCACAATGCATGCCATGACGCAACCCAAACCTCTTCCGGCGTTGAACCGGCAGTTCGTCTCGCACTTCGGCGAGATGGGCAGCCGCTGGGGCATCAACCGCACGGTAGGCCAGATCTACGCTCTGCTGTTTCTTTCGCCCGAGCCGCTCAATGCCGACCAGATCGCCGAGACGCTGGAGTTCTCGCGCTCCAACGTGAGCATGGGGCTCAAGGAATTGCAGGCCTGGCGCCTGGTGCAATTGCGCCACCAGCCCGGCGACCGGCGCGAGTATTTCGAGGCGCCGCAGGATGTCTGGGAAATCTTCCGCCGCCTGGCCGAGGAACGCCGCCGCCGCGAGATCGAGCCCACCCAGTCCATGCTGCGCGCCGCCATGCTGGAGGAAGTCACCACCGAAGAAGAGCGCTACGCCCAGCAGCGCATGCGCGACATGTACGAGCTGATCGACCGGCTCATGAACTGGTTCGACGACGTGCAGCGCCTGTCGCCCGAGACCGCCATGCAGCTCATGGGCATGGGCACGGCCGTGACCCGGCTGCTGGACCTGAAGGACCGCATCACGGGCGGCAAGGGCCGCGCCAAGGCGGACGACACCGACGATTGAACCTGGCAAGCCTGCGTACAAAAATGAGCTCCCGAGGGAGCTCATTGTGTTTACAGCAATGTTTCATTGGCGGTAAGCGCGTGCAAAAACTGGCGTAGCCCAAAGCGAGGGACACCGAGCAAGGGCCGCCCCCGCAGCGAGGGTGTCGTCCCCCTCCCGAAGAGAGAGGGGGAAGGCGCGAAGCGCCTCGGGGGAGCTTTATTTCTCCCGGGCCAGGAGTTCGCGGCGCGTGGCCTCGTCGTCCATAAGTTCGTACCACATCGCGTTGAGCACCGCGAAGGCGGCCGCCAGCGGCAGGCCGAGCAACCAGGCGAAGTACCACATGGTGTTGTGTCCTTTCTTGACGTTGAATGTCGTTGCTTGATTCGGTGGATCAGTACGAGTGGCCGCGGCCCTCGATGATGGCCATCGGGTCGACCTTGCCGCGCAGCACGCTGTAGACCCAGCTGGTGTAGGCCACGATGAGGGGCACGAAGATCAGCGCGCACACCAGCATGATGAACAGCGTCACATGGCTGGACGAAGAGTCCCAGACCGTGAGGCTGTGCTGCGGGTTCAGCGACGAGGGCAGGATGAACGGGAACATGGACGCCCCCACGCTGGCGATGATGCCGGCAATGCCCAGGCCGCTGGACAGCAGGGCCAGCCACTCGCGGCGCAGCCACAGGCCCAGCGCCGCCAGCAGCGGCATCAGCAGGCCGATGGCCGGCACGGCCCAGAGCACGGGCCGGGCCTGGTAGTTGGCGAACCAGGCGCCCGCCTGCAGCGCAGCCGTCTTGAACAGCGGGTTGGACGGTCCGGTGGTGTTGACCTCGCTGGTGATGCGGTAGCCGTTGAGCGCGGCCAGCCACACGCCGGCCGCCGCGAACAGCACCGTGGTGGCGACGGCAGCCACCATGCCGAGGCGGCGCGCGCGCGCGGCCACATCGCCCTCGGTCTTGAACACCAGCCAGGACGCACCATGCATGAGCAGCATGCACAGCGAGACCAGGCCGGCCAGCAGCGCAAACGGGTTGAGCAGGCCGAAGAACGTGCCCTCGTAGTAGATGCGCATGTCGGGCGCCAGGCGGAAGGGCACGCCCTGCAGCACATTGCCCAGGGCCACGCCGAAGATCAGCGCGGGCACCACGCCGGCCATGCACAGCACGGCATCCCAGCGCGCGCGCCAGGCCGGCTCCTCGCGCTTGCTGCGGAACTTGAAGGCCACGGGCCGCAGGATCAGCGCCACCAGGGCCGCGAACATGGCCAGGTAAAAGCCCGAGAACGAGACCGCGTACAGCTGCGGCCAGGCCGCAAAGATGGCGCCGCCGCCCAGGATGAGCCAGACCTGGTTGCCTTCCCAGACCGGGCCCAGAGAGTTGATGACGACGCGGCGCTCCACGTCGGTCCTGGCCGCCAGCGGCAGCAGCGCGGCAGCGCCCAGGTCAAAGCCATCGGTGACGGCAAAGGCGATGAGCAGCACGCCCAGCAGGCCCCACCACAGCAGGCGCAGGACGTCGTAGCTGATCAGTTCGTGAAGAATCATGGTGACAATCTCCCTTGGTCATTGCCCGCGGGCGAGTTTTTGCATCAGAGGGAAGTAGGTGGTCAGGTGCGGTGCGCTTTCCTCCTGCGGTCCCTTGCGGATGGCCTTCACCATGAGCTTCATCTCGATGACGAAGAGCACGGAGTAGATGGCGATGAAGCCTGCAATCGTCAGCAGCAGCGTGCCCGCGCCCAGGTTGGAGACGGCCAGCGCCGTGGGCAGCACGCCTTCGATGATCCAGGGCTGGCGGCCCACCTCGGCCACGATCCAGCCGCACTCGGCCGCGATCCAGGGCAGGGGAATGGCGATCACGGCCAGCTTGAGCATCCACGGATGGGCGTCCAGCCTGCGCCGCACCGACAGCCAGAAGAAGGCGGCCGTGAGCGCGATGAAGAACATGCCCAGCCCCACCATGATGCGGAAGGCCCAGAACAGCGGCCCCACGGCCGGCACGGTGTCCCAGGCGGCCTGGGCGATCTGCGCGTCCGTGGCCTGGCGCGGGTCGTCCACGTAGCGCTTGAGCAGCAGCGCGTAGCCCAGTTGCCCGCCCTTGTCCTCGAAGACGGCCTTGGCCTCGGCCGGCACCTGGCCCGTGGGGCCGGCGGCGCGGATGGCCTCCAGCGCGCCATAGGCCTCGATGCCGTTGCGGATGTACTGCTCGGTGCGCTGGACCAGGTCGTTGATGCCGGGGATCTCGGTGGTCAGCGAGCGCGTGCCGATCAGGCCCATGACCCAGGGAATGTGAACGGCGTAGTGCGTCTCGCGTGCGGCCTTGTCGGGGAAGCCGAAGGCCGTGAAGGCGGCCGGTGCGGGCTCGGTGTCCCACATGGCCTCGATGGCGGCCAGCTTCATCTTCTGGTGCTCCGACGACAGGTAGCCGCTTTCATCGCCCAGCACCACCACCGACAGCGCAGCGGCCAGGCCGAACGAGGTGGCCACCGTCATGGAGCGGCGCGCCAGCTGGATGTGCCGGCCCTTGAGCAGATACCAGGCCGAGACGCCCAGCACGAAGATGGCGGCCGTCACGTAGCCTGCCGAGACCGTGTGCACGAACTTGGCCTGGGCCACGGGGTTGGTCAGCACCGCGAAGAAGTCGGTGACCTCCATGCGCATGGTCTGCGGGTTGAACGCCGCGCCCACGGGGTTTTGCATCCAGCCGTTGGCGATCAGGATCCACAGCGCCGAGAAGTTCGAGCCCAGGGCCACGCACCAGGTGGTCACCAGATGGCCGACCTTGCTCAGGCGGTCCCAGCCGAAGAAGAACAGCCCCACGAAGGTGGCTTCCAGGAAGAAGGCCATCAGCCCCTCGATGGCCAGCGGCGCGCCGAAGATGTCGCCCACGTAGTGGCTGTAGTAGCTCCAGTTCATGCCGAACTGGAACTCCATCACGATGCCCGTGGCCACGCCCATGGCGAAGTTGATGCCGAACAACGTGCCCCAGAACTTCGTCATGTCGCGCCAGATGGTGCGGCCCGTCATCACGAAGACGGTCTCCATGATGGCGATGATCACGGCCAGGCCGATGGTCAGCGGCACGAACAGGAAGTGGTAGAGCGCCGTTACCGCGAACTGCAGCCGCGATAGATCGACGATGTCGAGGTCCATGGTGAGATCCTTTCTCTCGGGGTACTTGGTGAAATCCTTGATCAGCCGTCCTGCCGCAGGCGCGCCAGGGCCGCATCGAACGGCGGTGTGCCGCGCAGCGCCTCGGACACCACGCGGCCCTGCTCCACCCACAGCAGCCGGTCGGCCAGTTGCGCCTCCCGCAGCTTGTGGGTGGCCAGCACCAGGGTGCGGCCCCGGGCTGCGCTGTCCAGCCGCACCAGCAGGTCGGCGGCCGTGCGTGCATCCAGGCCTTCGGTCACTTCGTCCAGCAGCCAGCAGCGCGCGGGGCTCAGCAGCAGCCGCGCCAGCGCCAGGCGCCGTGCCTGGCCGCCGGACAGGCCCAGCCCGCCCTCGCCCAGCCGCGTGTCCAGGCCCTGCGCCATGGCGCGCACATCGCCGGCCAGCCCGGCGACTTCCAGCGCCGCCCACAGCGTGTCCTCGGCGGCCTCGGGGCAGGCCAGCAAAAGGTTGTCGCGCAGGCTGTCCTCGAACAGTTCGGTGCGCTGCGTCATCCAGGTGCAGCGCCGGGCACGCACGGCGCCGGCCAGCGGCTGGAGCTCGCCGGCCATCAGGGACAGCAGCGTGGTCTTGCCCGCGCCGCTGGCGCCCAGCAGGGCGACACGTTCGCCTTCGGCGATACGGATGTCCTGGGCCAGCACGGCGGCACGGGGTGCCACGACCTGCTCCAGCTCAACCGCCAAGCCCTGCCCGGGCGCAGCCGGTTCGCAGGCGCCTTGCGCAGCGCCATCGCGCAGGGCAGGCGCCAGCCGGCGCGCGGCCAGCCAGCTGCGGCCGGCCTCCAGCGCGCCACGGCGCAATGCCGCAAAGGGCTCCATGGCCGTCAGCGCCAGCAACAGGGCCAGCGCAGCCACGGGGGCGCCCAGCAGGCCGGCCTCGGCCAGCCAGCCTACGGCCAGCAGCACACCGGCCAGGGCCAGGGCGCCGCACAGGCCTTGCACGAAGGAAGTTCGGGCCTCCAGGCCGTGGAGTGCGGCGTCGGCCTCGGCCACGCGGGCGTCCAGGGCGGCAATGCGTTCGCAATGCGCGGCCAGGGTGCCGGCCATGGCCAGCTCCGCCTGCCCGGCCACCAGGTCGGCCGTGCGGGCGCGCAGGGACTCCAGCGCCAGCGCGCGGCGCACGGCGGGCCGGCGCGCACTGCGGGCCAGCCACAGGGCGCTGCCCAGGCCCGTGGCCAGCAGCCACGCAGCCAAGGCCAGGCCCAGCCACCAGCGCATCAGTCCCAGCGCAAGGGCGGCCACCAGCGTGGCACCCGTGGCGGCCAGCAAGGGCACGAACAGGCGCAGGTACAGGCTGTCCAGCGCATCCACGTCGGCCGTCAGCCGCTGCAGCAGGCGCGCGGGCCGCAGGCGCAGGCTCAGGGCGGCGGCGGGAGTGGCCCAGCTGCGCAGCAGCCGCTCGCGCAGGGCGGCCAGCACGGCCAGGGTGGCGTCATGGGTGACCAGCCGTTCGGCATAGCGGGTGCCCGTGCGGCCCAGGGCCAGCAGGCGGATACCGGCCGAGGGCATGAAGACGTCGAAGACGATGGCCGTGGCCGGCACCAGCCCGGCCAGCGCCGTGGCCGTGATGAACCAGCCCGACAGGCCCAGCAGCGCCATGCCCATGAGCACCGTGAGCAGGGCCAGCAGCGCGCCGCCCAGCCACAGGCGGCGGGGCGCCATGCGCGCCAGGGCGGCAAGCACGGGCCGGAGGGTGGAGCGGGGCTTCATGCGGCCAGCTCCTGCGGGGCGGCATGGCCCGCCAGCTCCACCACGCGGTGCATGGCGGCGGCCAGCTCGGCATCGTGGGTGGCGACGATCAGTGTGCGCCCGCGTGCCAGTTGCAGCAGGGCATCGGTGACCTGGGCGGCCGTGGCCGGGTCCAGGTGGGCCGTGGGTTCATCGACCAGCAGCAGGCCTGCATCGCGCGACAGGGCCAGGCGCGCCAGGGCCAGGCGCACGATCTCCCCGCCCGACAGGCCGGCTCCGCCCTCGCCCAGCGTGGCGCCGGCACGGGCCTCGGCCAGCTTGCCCAGACCGGCCAGCCGCAAGGCCTGGCGCAGTTCGCCGAAGGTGAATCCCGGGCGGCCCAGCCGGAGGTTTTCGGCCACCGAGCCGGCGAACACATGGGGGCTCTGCCCCATCCAGGCCATGCGCGCGCGCAGCCGTCCGGCCGATTCGCCGTCGAGCAGCTGGCCGTCGATATGGATGCGCCCAGGCTCGGCCACCGGCAGCAGGCCGGCAATCTGCGCCAGCAGCAGCGACTTTCCGCTGCCGCTGGGGCTCCACAGCGCCACATGCTCGCCAGGCCGCACGTCCAGCGTGAGCGCCGGCAGCGTGACCGCGCCGCCTGGCGCCTGGGGCCGCACCTGCTCCAGGTGCAGGGCGCAGGCCTGGCCGGCCGCCCTGCCGGGCGCAGCCAGTGCGCCGGGCAGCGGCTGCGCATCGCGGCCCAGATCGCCCAGGGCCTGCAGCGCAGCCTCGCCGCTGGCGCGGTCGTGCCAGACGGCAGACAGCTCACGCAGGGGATCGAAGAAGCTGGGCGCCAGCAGCAGCACGAACAGCGCCTGGCCCAGGCTCAGTGTCTGGCCCCAGCTGCCAAAGGGCAGATGGCCCAGCAGGTGAAAGCCCACGTAGACGGCCACCATGGCCACGCCCAGGGCCGAGAACAGCTCCAGCACCGCGGAGGAGAGGAAGGCGATGCGCAGCACGCGCATGCTGCGTTCGCGCAGGGATTCGGCATTGGCGCGCAGCCGCAGCGCCGTGGCATCCACCGCGCCCAGGGCGCGCAGGGTGGACAGGCCGCGCAGCCGGTCGAGCAGGAAGGCGTTCATTCCGCCCAGCTCCACCATCTGCGCCTGGCTGGCCGCCTTGGCGCGCCAGCCGACGATGGCCATGAACAGCGGGATCAGCGGCGCGGCCACCACCAGGATCAGCGCCACCACCCAGCTCTGGCTGGCCACGGCCAGCGCAATCACCAGCGGCACGGTGCGCACGCGCCACATGGCGGTCTGGTAGCGCGACAGCCAGGGCACGATGGCCTCGGCCTGCTCGGCCATGGCGCTGGCCGCCTGGCCCGAGGCCGCGCGCTGGCGGTCCAGCGGCGAGGTGCCCGCCAGCGTGCGCAGCACCTGCGCGCGCAGCGCACTCACCAAGCTGCGCGCCTGCAGATTCGCACGGCGCGTGCCGCTGGCATCGCACCAGGCGCGCAACCCGCCCAGCAGTGCCACGCCAGCCGCAAGCTGCCACAGTGGCCACAGCGGCTCCACGCCCGCGCCCGCGCCCGCGCCATCGGCCATGGACTGCACGGCCAGCGCCAGCAGCGCCGCCTGGGGCAGCCACAGCAGCGAGGCCAGCACCAGGCGCCCCGTACCCGCCATCGGACGGCGCGCCAGCTGGTGGAACTCAGGCAATGACGGGGTACAAGGTTTGTTCATTTATTCTGTAATTTCAGTATTTACTGAAATTACGCAAAGAATTCTAAACAAACTTGCTCCAGGCAAGTCGCTCGTAGGGGGAAGCCGAGTGAAGCAGTCAAGCGTGCGCAAGAGGTTTTGCGCAAACAACTTCGAGGACCGGACCCGCACAGCGTGGGTAATACCCAAAGAAAACGGCGCCCGAAGGCGCCGTCTGGCAGAGTAGGAGAAGAGCCCGTCCTGGGCTCTGCCGACCTTACGGGGTGGACAGCAGGCGGTCGCGCGCCTGGTTGTATTCACGCTTGAGACGCTCCACCAGCTCGCCCGCACCCGTGACTTCGCGAATGGCACCAATGCCCTGGCCGCAGCCCCAGATGTCCTTCCAGGCCTTCTTGGCGTCGCCGCCGAAGTTCATCTTGCTGGGGTCCGACTCGGGCAGGTTGTCGGGGTCCAGGCCAGCCGCGCGGATGGACGGCGCCAGGTAGTTGCCGTGCACGCCCGTGAACAGGTTGCTGTAGACGATGTCGTCGGACGTGCCGTCCACGATGGCCTGCTTGTAGGCGTCGTGCGCACGCGCCTCATGCGTGGCGATGAAGGCCGAGCCGATATAGGCGAAGTCCGCACCCATGGCCTGGGCCGCCAGGATGGCACCGCCCGAGGCGATGGAGCCCGACAGCGCCACGGGGCCGTCGAACCATTCGCGGATCTCCTGGATCAGCGCGAACGGGCTCTTGACACCCGCATGGCCTCCCGCGCCCGCCGCCACGGCGATCAGGCCGTCGGCCCCCTTTTCGATGGCCTTGTGCGCGAACTTGTTGTTGATGATGTCGTGCAGCACCACGCCGCCCCAGCTGTGCACGGCCTGGTTCACGTCCTCGCGCGCACCCAGGCTGGTGATGACGATGGGCACCTTGTACTTGGCGCACATCTGCATGTCGTGCTCGAGCCGGTCATTGCTCTTGTGCACGATCTGGTTGATGGCGAACGGCGCCGAGGGCCGGTCCGGATGGGCCTTGTCCCAGGCGGCCAGGGTCTCGGTGATCTCGGCCAGCCAGTCTTCGAGCTGCTCGGCCGGGCGCGCGTTGAGCGCGGGCATGGAACCCACGATGCCGGCCTGGCACTGGGCGATCACGAGCTTTGGGTTGCTGATGATGAACAGCGGCGAGCCGATCACTGGCAGGGCCAGTTTCTTCAGCGCCGGGGGAAGCTTGGACATGCGTTGTCTCCGTTGGTTCTCGGTATCTCTGTCTGCGTTGTGCCTTGCGGGAGCGCCGGGTCAGAAGGCGTCCATGGGCAGTGCCATCACGCTGCCTGCGCCGTGCACGATGGCATCGCGCAGGCCCGCCGCCTTGACGAGGATGTGCTCGGCATAAAAGCGCGCCGTCGCAATCTTCGCGCGCATGAAGGCCTCGTCCTGTCCCTTGTGCAACAGCTGCTCGGCCGCCAGCAGGGCGCGGCCCATCTGCCAGCCTGCCACCAGGTTGCCCGCCAGCATCAGGTAGGGAACGCTGCCGGCGTACACGGCATTGGGCTCGGCCTTGGCCTGGCCCGAGACGAAGTGCACCGCCTCCGCGAAAGCCTGGCGCGCGGCGGCCAGCTGGCGGGCCACGGCCAGTGCCTCGGGCGTGCCGCTGGCGGCCAGCTCGGCCTCGGTCTTCTCGATCTGGCCCGCAATGGCCAGCGCGGTCTGGCCGCCATCGCGCGCCGTCTTGCGGCCCACCAGGTCATTGGCCTGGATGGCGGTCGTGCCTTCGTAGATGGTCAGGATCTTGGCGTCGCGGTAGTACTGGGCGGCGCCCGTCTCCTCGATGAAGCCCATGCCGCCGTGCACCTGAACGCCCAGGCTGGTGACTTCCAGGCTCATCTCGGTGCTGTAGCCCTTGACCAGGGGAACCATGAATTCATAGAAGGCCGCATTGGCCTCGCGCACCTGGGCATCGGCATGGTGGTGGGCTGCGTCGTAGGCCGCGGCGGCCGTGGCCGCCATGGCGCGGCAGCCCTCGGTGTAGGCGCGCATGGTCATGAGCATGCGGCGCACATCGGGGTGGTGGATGATGGTGGCGCTGGCCTTGACGCTGCCGTCCACGGGGCGGCTTTGCACGCGCTCGCGGGCATAGGCCACGGCATGCTGGTAGGAGCGCTCGGCCACGGCAATGCCCTGCACGCCCACGGCGTAGCGGGCCGCGTTCATCATGATGAACATGTATTCGAGGCCGCGGTTTTCCTCGCCCACCAGGTAACCGATGGCGCCCCCGTTGTCGCCGTACTGCAGCACGGCCGTGGGCGAGGCCTTGATGCCCATCTTGTGCTCGATGCTCACGCAGTGCACATCGTTGCGCGCGCCCAGCGAGCCATCCTTGTTGACCAGGAACTTTGGCACCACGAACAGGCTGATGCCCTTGACACCCTCGGGCGCCCCGGCCACGCGGGCCAGCACCAGATGGACGATGTTCTCGGCCATGTCGTGCTCGCCATAGGTGATGAAGATCTTGGTGCCGAAGACCTTGTAGCTGCCATCGGGCTGCGGATCGGCCTTGGTGCGCACCAGGGCCAGGTCGGAGCCGGCCTGGGGCTCGGTCAGGTTCATGGTGCCGGTCCACTCGCCGGTCACCAGCTTCTCGAGATAGGTGGCCTTGAGCTCATCGCTGCCCGCCGTCAGCAGGGCCTCGATGGCGCCGTCGGTCAGCAGCGGGCACAGCGCAAAGCTCAGGTTGGCGCTGTTGAGCATTTCCACACAGGCCGCGCCAATCGTCTTGGGCAGGCCCTGGCCGCCAAAATCCTGCGGATGCTGCAGGCCCTGCCAGCCGCCTTCGGCGTACTGGCGAAAGGCCTGCTTGAAGCCCGCCGTGGTGGTGACCACGCCGTCCTTGAGGCTGGAAGGCGACACGTCGCCCGGCAGGTTCAGCGGCGCCACCACGCCTTCGCACAGCTTGGCGCATTCCTCCAGCACGGCCTGGGCGGTCTCGAGGCCAGCCTCCTCGAAACCGGGCAACTGCGCCACTTGGTCGATCTGGGCCAGATGCTCCATGGCGAACAGCATGTCTTTGAGGGGAGCCGAGTAAGTCATTGTTGAACCTTCCTGAACAGAGCCTGGACCGCCGGCGCGCAGCGCGCGGCGACCTGGGACAGCGGGCGCGCCGCCACGGCACTACTGCATTGCTGCGTTATTGCGTGACGCGGCCCGATGCGTTGACGATGGACAAATCCACGAATTTCGAGCCCGCCTGCGAGCCCGGACGATAGGTAACCCAGTAGCCGCCCAGATCGAAGGCGTCCAGGCCGCGCAGCGAAGCGGCCAGCTTCTCGCGCGTCAGCGGCTGGGTGCGGCGCATGGCCTCCACGATGACGCGGGCGTTCACATAGCCTTCCATCATGGCGTAGCTGACCGGCACGGTCAGCGACTTGCCGGCAGCGGTGGCCGCGTCCCTGAACTCCTTGTTCAGGCGCATGGTCACCTTGTAGGGACTGGGCACGACCTGGGCAATGGACAGGCCGCTCATGAACTCCACGGGCAGGCGCTTGGCCAGTTGCTCGATATCGGCTTCGGACGTGGCGTAGATCTGGGCCGTGCCGCCCGCCATGCGGTACGCCTCGACGAAGGCCGAGGTCACGGGGCTGGAGGCCACCACCATCACGGCCTGCGCCGAAGGCTGGGCCTTTTGCAACTGGGACACGGCCTTGTCCATGGCGCCCTTGCCCGTGCTCAGCGAGGCGCTGACCACCAGCTTGGCCTTGGAAGGCGCAATTGCCTTGTCCACAAGTTCCGCCACGGCCTTGGCATCCGGGCGCTCGTCATGCAGCAGGGCCAGGCGCGTGATGCCCACGGTGGCCAGGTGCGAGGCGATCTTGGCCATTTCCTCGGGCAGGTTGGCGCGCGTGCTGAAGATCTGGGGATGGCTCAGCACCCGCGTGTCCGTGCTCTGGTAACCCACCAGGGAGATCTGGGACTGGTCGAGCAGCTTGCTGTCCAGCAGCGAAGCCATGTTGCGGTTGCCGAAGTAGCCGGCCAGCACCACGGGCTTGGACTCGTCCAGCAGCTTGCGGGTCTTGTCCACGGTTTCATCGGGGTGGCCCACATCGTCCACCGTGACCAGTTGCACGGGCTGGCCCTGCACGCCGCCGGCCTTGTTGATCTGGTCGAAGTAAAGTCGCATGCCCTGGGCATAGGCCCGGCCCTGCGTCGCGCCGGCTCCCGACATGGGTGCCACCTGCCCCACCACCCAGGCATTGGCCTCCGCGGCCAGCGCCATGGCGCCACAGACAAAGGCCACGGCCGTGCGGGCCAGGCGCAAGCGCATCATCTTCATTTCAATCTCCCTCTCGGTTCATGCCATTGCCAGCACCCGCTGGCGGCCAAAGCCGTTGTTGTAGTCGTTGCCGCGAACCATGACCAGCGGGCCATCCCGGCATCCGTGACGGAAAAAGAGGGGCCTTGTGCCCCTCATTTTTCAGCTTTGGTCGCTTACAGCGCCTGCACCAGCTCGGGCACGGCCTGGAACAGGTCGGCCTCCAGGCCGTAGTCGGCCACCGAGAAGATCGGTGCCTCGGGGTCCTTGTTGATCGCCACGATCACCTTGGAGTCCTTCATGCCGGCCAAGTGCTGGATGGCGCCCGAGATGCCCAGGGCAATGTACAGCTGCGGGGCGACGATCTTGCCGGTCTGGCCGACCTGCAGGTCGTTGGGCGCATAGCCCGCATCCACCGCAGCGCGCGAAGCGCCGATGGCCGCGCCCAGCTTGTCGGCCAGGGGCGTGATGACTTCCTGGAACTTCTCGCTGCTGCCCAGCGCGCGGCCGCCGGAGACGATGATCTTGGCGGCCGTCAGCTCGGGGCGGTCGCTCTTGGTCACTTCACGGCCCACGAAGCTGCTCTTGCCGCTGTCGCCAGCGGCCGCCAGCTGCTCCACCTGGGCGCTGCCGCCCGTGGTGGCCGCTGCGTCAAAGCCCGTGCCGCGCACGGTGATGACCTTGATCTTGTCGCTGCTTTGCACCGTGGCAATGGCGTTGCCCGCGTAGATGGGGCGCTCGAACGTGTCGGCGCTGTCCACCTTGGTGATGTCGCTGATCTGGGCCACGTCCAGCTTGGCGGCCACGCGCGGCGCGGCGTTCTTGCCGCTGGCGGTGGCGGGGAACAGGATGTGGCTGTAGTTCGAGGCAATCGCCAGCACTTGCGCCGCGATGTTCTCGGCCAGGCCGTCCTTCAAGCTGGCGCCGTCGGCGTGGATGACCTTGGCAACGCCGGCGATCTGGGCCGCAGCCTGCGCAGCGGCGCCGGCATTCTCGCCCGCCACCAGCACATGCACGTCGCCGCCGCAGGCCAGGGCCGCAGTGACGGTGTTGAGCGTGGCGCTCTTGATGGAAGCGTTGTCGTGTTCTGCAATAACGAGGGATGTCATGTCTGCGAATTCCTTTAGATGACCTTGGCTTCGTTCTTGAGCTTGCTGACCAGGGTCGCCACATCGGGCACCTTCACGCCAGCACCGCGCTTGGCGGGCTCGGCCACCTTGAGCGTCTTCAGGCGCGGGGCGACATCCACGCCCAGCTCTTCAGGCTTGACCGTGTCCAGCTGCTTTTTCTTGGCCTTCATGATGTTGGGCAGCGTGACGTAGCGCGGCTCGTTCAGGCGCAGGTCGGTGGTGATGACGGCCGGCAGGCTCAGGGCCAGGGTTTCCAGGCCGCCGTCCACTTCACGCGTGACATTCACCTTGTCGCCAGCGACTTCGACCTTGGAGGCGAAGGTGGCTTGCGGCAGGTCGGCCAGGGCCGCCAGCATCTGGCCGGTCTGGTTGGCATCGTCGTCGATGGCCTGCTTGCCCAGGATGATCAGGCCGGGCTGCTCCTTTTCCACCAGCGCCTTGAGCAGCTTGGCGACGGCCAGGGGCTGCAGCTCCTCGGTGGTCTCCACCAGGATGCCGCGGTCGGCACCGATGGCCATGGCCGTGCGCAGGGTTTCCTGGCACTGGGCCACGCCGCAGGAGACGGCGATGACTTCGGTGGCCACGCCCTTTTCCTTGAGGCGAACGGCTTCTTCGACGGCGATTTCGTCAAAGGGGTTCATGCTCATCTTGACGTTGGCGATGTCCACGCCCGTGCCGTCCGACTTCACGCGGACCTTCACGTTGTAGTCCACCACGCGCTTGACCGGGACCAAAACCTTCATTGCAGCGGCTCCTGATTGATTGATAGATTGACGTTTACGTAAACCGAAATCATTGTATGCGGCGCTGCAGCAGCTGAGGCAGGTTTCCCTGACGGCCGAGGGCCGCATGCGCGCTCACAAAAAAAGAACGATCGTGCCATTTTAAGCACGACCCTTGAGATTTCCTGCAGGGGAACAGCCTGAACTCAGGGTATGCACCTAGGAATAATCCTAGCTGCTTTTCTCTGCTGCCTGGGCCGCCACGCCCACGCGTTCGGTGATCTGTACCACCTGCCTGGGGACCGGCAGGCTCACGCCTGCGGCACGCAGGCCGCGCAGCACGGCGAGGTTGACCTCGGAGCGCACATTTCCCTGGCCATTTTGCGGGTCGTTGATGTAGTAGCTGAGACTGAACTGCAGGCCCTGCTCCACAAAGTCGACCAGAGCCACCGAAGGCGCGGGCGTCTTGAGCACGCGCGGCTGCGCGGCTGCGGCTTCGAGCAGGATGCCGCGCACCTGCTCCACATCGCTGTCCATGCCCACGACGATGTTGGTGGACAGGCCGAACTTGACGTCGAATCCGGTGAGGTTCTCCACACGCTGGGTGATCAGCGTCTCGTTGGGCACGATGGATTCGCGGCCGTTGAGCGCGCGGATGATGGTGTAGCGCGTGCGGATGTCGGTGATGCGGCCCTCGAAGCCGTCCACGCGCACGTTGTCGCCGATGCGCAGCGCACGCTCGATCAGCACCAGAAAGCCGCTGACGTAGTTGGAGGCGATCTTCTGCATGCCGAAACCCAGGCCCACGCCGATGGCGCCGCCCATGACGGACAGCGCCGTCAGGTCCACGCCCACCATGGACAGCGAGACCAGCAGGCCCACCAGGATCAGCACGCTGCGCGTGATGTTCATGGCCACCTTGCGCATGGACAGGTCGCTGACCCACTGGTTGATGACCTTCTGCTCGAACAGCGTGGACAGCCAGAGCACGGCCACCATCATCAGCCCCGCCGACAGCGTGCCCTCGATCAGGTTGAGCAGGCTGACCGGCGTCTTGCCGATGTTGAACTGCAGGGCCTCCAGCTCCTCCATGACCTGCGGCAGCAGGCCGATGCTGTGCAGCACGGCCGCGCCCCAGGCCAGCCAGGAGAAGATGCGCTCGATCAGGCGCACCACGGTGGAGTGGGGGAAGGTCCGGCTGAGCACCCGCGCCACGAAGCGGATCACCGACAGGGATACCAGCAGCGACACGGCCACGCGCAACCAGAACACCGTGGAAAACCGCGCCAGGATCTCCTGGCTGGTGAAGACCAGCACCAGCGCCAGCAGCGGGAACAGTGCGCCATCGAGCGCATGGCGGCCAATCCATACGGAGGGCTTTCCATCGTTCAGATGGCCGTAGCGCGCATGCAGGCCGCGCATGGCGCCGTAGGCCAACAGCAGGCAGCCGATGAGAACGGAGAACTCCAGCCAGGCGCTGGAGCTTTGGAAGTCGTTGATGAGCTTGTCGAAGATGTCCATGGATCAGGGCCGTTCCGCCGCAAGGGCGCAGGCCGCCATCATCGCGCAGATCCAGGACAGGCCAACCGGACCGGGGCCTACATGCAGGTCGGTCAGCGGCCCGTCTTCCAGGCCGGTTCGCGCTTGGCGGCGAAGGCCTGGGCGCCCTCCTGGGCGTCGGCATCCATCATGTTGGCGGCCATGGTCTGGCCGGCCAGCTGGTAGGCGGCCTCGATGCCCATCTCGCGCTGGCGGTAGACCAGGGCCTTGCCCATGGCCACGGCCGCGCGGGGCTTGCTGACGATGGACTGCACGAAGTGCTCCACCGCATCGTCCAGCGCCTCCTCGGCCACCACGCGGTTGACCAGGCCCTGGTCCAGCGCCTGCTGCGCGTCGATGAAGTCGCCCGTGAGCAGCATCTCCATGGCCTGCTTGGCCGGCACATTGCGCACCAAGGGCACGCTGGGCGTGGCACAGAACAGGCCATAGTGGATGCCACTGGTGGCAAAGCGTGCCGCCTGCGCAGCAACGGCCAGATCGCACTGGGCCACGAGCTGACAGCCCGCCGCCGTGGCAATGCCGTGCACGCGCGCAATCACGGGCACGGGCAGCCGGTGGATGGACAGCATCATGCGGCTGCACTGGGCGAACAGCTTCTGGTAGTAGTCCAGCTGCGGATGGGCCGCCATGTCCTTGAGATTGTGTCCGGCGCAAAAGGCCTTGCCGGCTGCAGCCAGCACGACCACGCGCACCGACTCGTCACGCGCCACATCGTCCAGCGCCTGCTGCAGCTGCGTGAGCATCTGCTCGCCCAGGGCATTGAAGCGCTGCGGATCGTTGAGCGTGAGCCGCACGACGCCGCGCGCGTCGCGCTGCACGTCGAGCAGGGGGCTGGCTTCAGAAGGATGGGTGCTCGCGTTCATGGTGCTCCAGATCGGATTCAGAGGTCGGCCAGCACGCGCACGTGCGCTTCCACGCTGCGCGCAAGCGGCCCCATCACGTAGCCGCCTTCCAGGCAGGAGACGATACGCCCCTTGGAAAAGCGCCGCGCAATGTCCTTGATGCGCGAGGTGATCCAGGTGAAGTCCTGCTCGGTCATGCCCAGCTGGCCCATGTCGTCCTCGCGGTGGGCGTCGAAGCCGGCGCTGATGAAGATCAGCTCGGGCTTGAAGGCCTCCAGTCGCGGGATCCACATCATCTCGACGATCTCGCGGATGTCCATGCCCTTGGTATAGGCGGCCACCGGCACGTTGACCATGTTGGCGGCCGGGTGCTGGTCGCCGCTGAAGGGATAGAAGGGGTGCTGGAAGATGCCGCACATGAGCACGCGGTCGTCGCCGGAGAGGATGTCCTCCGTGCCATTGCCGTGGTGCACGTCGAAATCGATCACGGCCACGCGCTTGAGGTGGTGGCGGCTGAGCGCGTACTTCACGCCCACGGCCACGTTGTTGAAGAAGCAAAAGCCCATGGCCTGGTGGCGGGTGGCATGGTGGCCGGGAGGGCGCACGGCGCAAAAGGCGTTCTCCAGCTCGCCGGCCATCACCGCATCGGTGGCCGCCAGCGCGGCACCGGCCGCATGCAGCGCGGCCGAGAAGGTGTGGCTGTTGATGGATGTGTCGGTGTCGATCTGGGAGTACTCGGGGCCGCCGGCCTGCTGCTCCTCGATGAGGCGCTGGGTCAGGCCCTGCAGCGCGGCCACATGCATGCGGTCATGGGCCAGTTCGATGTCGGCCAGCGAGGCCTGGGGGGCCTCGTGCCGCTCCAGCGCATCGGCCACGCCGGTCACCAGCAGCCGGTCCTCGATGGCGTCCAGCCGGGCCGGGCACTCTGGGTGCCCCGGCCCCATCTCATGCCGCCAGCACTCCCTATGGGTGAAATAACCCGTCTTGCCCACAGTGATGTCTCCGCGATGTTTTTTTTAGGATAACGTCGCGCCATGCAAGCTACACACAAGATCAAGGCGCTTCTGGATCAGCTTAACACGGTGGTTGTAGGGAAGCCGGCTCAAGTCCGCGACAGCGTGGCCTGCCTGCTGGCCGGGGGACACCTGCTGCTGGAAGACGTTCCCGGCGTGGGCAAGACCACGCTGGCCCATGCGCTGGCGCACAGCTTCGGGCTGCAGTTCTCGCGCGTGCAGTTCACGGCCGACCTCATGCCCAGCGACCTCACCGGCGTGTCCATCTATGAGCGCAGCAGCGAGTCCTTCGTCTTCCATCCAGGTCCCGTTTTCGCCCAGGTACTGCTGGCCGACGAGATCAACCGCGCCAGCCCCAAGACACAGAGCGCCCTGCTCGAAGCCATGGAAGAGCGCCAGGTCTCGTCCGAAGGCCGCACGCACCGCCTGCCCGAGCCCTTCTTCGTGATCGCCACGCAGAACCCGCAGGAACAGCTGGGCACCTTCCCGCTGCCCGAAAGCCAGCTGGACCGCTTTCTGATGCGCATCAGCCTGGGCTATCCCGACCGCGCGGCCGAGCGCTCCCTGCTGTCCGGCAATGGCCGGCGCGCCCAGGCCGATGCACTGCTCCCGCTGCTGGCCACGGACGAGCTGCAGCAGTTGCAGGCCGCCGTGCTGCAGGTCCATGCCAGCGATGCCTTGCTCGACTATGTGCAGGACCTGCTGGAGGCGACGCGCTCGGGCCAGTGGTTCGTGCAGGGCCTGTCGCCTCGCGCGGGCATTGCGCTGCTGCGCGCGGCCAGGGCGGT
Organism: Delftia sp. PX-1; assembly: GCF_055797465.1. Classification (NCBI taxonomy): domain Bacteria; kingdom Pseudomonadati; phylum Pseudomonadota; class Betaproteobacteria; order Burkholderiales; family Comamonadaceae; genus Delftia; species Delftia sp. PX-1. The sequence goes on along the minus strand of NZ_CP184763.1, from coordinate 2,458,155 downwards.
GGCCCTGATGGAGGGGCGTGACTACGTGGCGCCCGACGATGTGCAGGCCATCCTGCCGCAGACGGCCGCCCACCGCCTGGTGCCCATAGGCTCCAGCGGCCGGGGTGCCGTGGAGCAGGTGCGCGCCATGCTGGACGCCGTGGCGCTGCGCTGATGCCGGCCGCTCCCGCGTCCTCGCCCGGCGCCGCCCAGCCGGGGGCACCGCTGCGCCAGCGCTGGTCTCCTGCGCGGCGCGTGCGCCAGTGGTGGCATGCCCGCCTGCCGCGCACCGACAGCCTCAGGCTGACCCAGCGCAATGTCTACATCATGCCCTCGCGCGCAGGCTGGGCCCTGGCGCTGACGCTGTGCGTGCTGCTGGTGGCGGCCATCAACTACCAGCTCAACCTGGGCTACCTGCTGACCTTTTTGCTGGCCGGAAGCGCGGCTGCGGGCATGGTGGTCGGCCACGGCAACCTGCGCGGCCTGGCAATGCACCTGGTGCCGCCGGCCGGCAGCTTTGCCGGCCGGCCCTGCCGCTTCGACGTGGTGCTGCACAACAGCCGCCGCAGCACGCGCTGGGGCATAGGCCTGGCCGTGCAGGGCGATGTCCCGGCCACCGACTGGACCTGGATCGATGTACCGGCACAGGGCAGCACCACGGCACAGTTGGCCTTCACGCCGCTGCGCCGGGGACGGCAGCCGCTGCCCACGATCACAGCGGCCACCCGCTATCCGCTGGGCACCTTCCGCGTCTGGGCGCTGTGGCGCGCACAGACGCAGGCCTGGATCTACCCGGCGCCCGAGCACAATCCGCCACCCCTGCCACCGGCCAGCGCCGATGCCGGCGGCCGCAGCGCGGCTGCCACGCGGCACGGCGACGAGTTCGACGGTGTGCGGGCCTACCGTCGCGGCGATCCGCTCAAGCTGGTGGTCTGGAAAAAGGCTGCACAGGCCTTTGCCACGGGCAGCAACCAGCTGGTGAGCCGCGACCGCCCGCTGTCCCAGCAGCACCGCCTGTGGCTGGATGCCAAGGCCACCGGCCTGGCCGACCCCGAGGCCCGCCTCAGCCGCCTGACCGCCTGGGTGCTGGCCGCGCGCCAGCAGGACCTGACCTGGGGCCTGCGCCTGCCCGACGGCCGCGAGATCGCCCCCGACCAGGGCCCGGCCCATGCCACGCTCTGCCTGGAAGCCCTGGCGGCCTGCCCATGAATCGCACGTCCATGCCCTCCTCCTTCCAAGCCATTGCGCAGCCTGCGGCCACTTGGCGCCAGCGCCTGGCCGCCCTGCCCCGCGATGCGCGAGACACCCTGTTCCTGCTGGCCGTGGTGGCCTGGGTGCTGATGCCCCAGGCCGCCCACACGCCCTGGTGGACCATGGTCTTCGTGGCCGGCCTGCTGCTGTGGCGCGCCCTGCTGGCCTGGCGCGGCCAGCCCCTGCCCGGCCGCTGGCTGCTGGGCGGACTGCTGCTGCTGGCCCTGGGCGCCACCTGGGTCTCGCACGGCACCTTTGTCGGGCGCGATGCGGGCGTGACGCTGATCGTGCTGCTGCTGGCGCTCAAGACACTGGAGCTGCGCGCCCGGCGCGACGCCATGGTGGTGTTCTTCCTGGGCTTCTTCGCGCTGCTGGCCAACTTCTTCTACTCGCAGTCCCTGCTGCTGGCCCTGGCCATGGTGCTGGGCCTGCTGGGCCTGCTCACGGCCCTGGTCAATGCCCACATGACCGCCGGCCGGCCGCCGCTGACCCAGGCGCTGCGCACGGCAGCCCTGCTGGCGCTGTGGGGCACGCCGGTGATGGTGGCGCTGTTCCTGTTCTTTCCGCGCATGGCCCCGCTGTGGGGCGTGCCGGGCAACGACCTGGCCGGCCGCAGCGGCCTGTCGGAGAACATGCGCGTGGGCTCCATGGCCTCGCTGGTGCTGGACGAAAACGTGGCCCTGCGCCTGCGTTTCGATACGCCCGATGGTGCTCCTCCGCCTGCCAACACCCTGTATTTCCGGGGACCCGTTCTGTCTCGCTTTGACGGACAGGAATGGCAGATGGACACGGAGGCCGTTCTGGAGGACGCGCAGTTGCGCGTCTCCGGCGAGGGCGTGAGCTACCAGATGACCATAGAGCCCAGCCGCCGCCCCTGGCTACCCCTGCTGGACGCCGCGGCCAGGACTCCCGAGCTCCCCCCAGGCATGGGCACCGCCCGCATGACACCCCAGCTGCAATGGCTGACCTGGCGCCCCATCACCGACGTGGTGCGCATCAGCGCCCAAAGCCATGTGCAGTTCAGCTACGGCCCGCTCAAGCCCACGCGCGGCCTGCGCCGCTACACCCAGCTGCCCGAAGGCAGCAACCCGCGCACGCTGGAGCTGGCCCGGCAGATGCGTGCCGACCCGCAACTGGCCGATGCCGCGCCCCGCGCCTGGGTGCAGGCCGCGCTGGCGCGCCTGCGCAAGGGCGGCTACACCTACACGCTGGCGCCCGGCGTGGTGGACAGCGTGCACACGGCCGATGACTTCTGGTTCGACAGCAAAGAGGGATTCTGCGAGCACATCGCCTCGGCCTTCGCCGTGCTGATGCGCGGCATGGGCGTGCCTGCCCGCATCGTCACCGGCTACCAGGGTGGCGAGCGCAACCCGGTCGACGGCTACTGGACCGTGCGCAACGCCGACGCCCATGCCTGGACCGAGGTGTGGCTGGAGGATGAGGGCTGGGTGCGCATCGACCCCACTGGCGCCGTGGCCCCGTCGCGCGTGGGCGAGTTCCAGCGCCTGCGCGCACCGCAGGGCGCCATCGCCGGAGCCATGGGCAACTTCGTGAGCGTGGGCATGCTGCAGCAGATGCGCGCCGTGTGGGAGGCCGTCAACAACGGCTGGAACCAGTGGGTGCTCAACTACACGCAAAGCCGCCAGCTGGACCTGCTCAAGAACCTGGGCGTGCAATCGCCCTCGTGGGTGGACATGCTGCGCCTGCTGGGCGCGCTGGCCGGCGTGGCTGCGCTGGCGTGGCTGGCCTGGATGGCCCGCGCCCAGCGCACCAGCCGCGACGAATGGCTGCGCCTCATGGACAGGACCCGCGCCCGGCTGCGGCGCATCGGCCTGGACGCCGACGCCAGCCTGCCCCCACGTGCGCTGGCAGCCCAGGTCATGGACCGCTGGGGCCGGGACGATGCCAAGGCGGCCCAGGCCCTTCACGACTGGCTCCTGGGCATGGAGCGCCAGCGCTACGCACGGCCATCCCCATCCCCATCCTCATCCGCACCCGACACCCCCGGCCTGCCCGCCCTGCGACGCCAATGGCGGGCGCTGGACTGGCCACGCAATCCGCAGCCACGGCCACAAGCCGCCGCTGCCGGTCCCACGACAAGCACACCATGACCAAGCAACGACTGATCCCCTGCGCCCTGCTGCTGCTCGCGGCCGCGGCCGTGCCCTGCGGCGCGCTGGCCGGCAAGCCGGCAGCCAGCCCTGCCGCCCAAGCCACGGCCAAAACCTCCGCTAAAACCACGACCAAGTCCACGGCCAAACCTTCCACGAAAAAGCGCACGGCCGCTGGTGCCGCCGCCACGGCCGCTGGCGGCGCCGCCGTGGCCAGGACCGTGCAGGGCAGCACGCCCTACGGCGAACGGCCTGAAGCCATGCAGATGGCCGCCGACATTGCGATGCGCCACGACCTGCCGGTGGACTGGGTGCGCGAGACCATCGCCCAGGCCCGCTTTCTGCCCCAGGTGCCGCGCCTGATGACGCCGGCCGTCCAGGGCACGGCAAAGAACTGGGGCGTCTACCGCAGCCGCTTTGTCGAGCCCGTGCGCATACGTGCCGGGACACGCTTTTGGCAGGCCAATGCCGCTGCGCTGGCGCGTGCCGAAAAGCAGTACGGCGTGCCGGCCGAAATCATCGTCGGCATCATCGGCGTGGAGACCATCTACGGCCAGCAGATGGGCAATTTCCGCGTGATCGACGCCCTGGCCACGCTGAGCTTCGACTTCCCCGCAGCCCACCCCCGCGCGCAGGCACGCACCGAGTACTTCCGTGGCGAGCTGGAGCAGTTCCTGCGCTTCACCCACCGTGCGGGCACGGACCCGTTCTCGCTGCGCGGCAGCTACGCAGGCGCCATGGGCATGGGCCAGTTCATGCCCAGCAGCTGGGTGAAGTGGGCCGTGGACTTTGACGGCGACGACCGCATCGACCTGTTCGGCAGCGCGGCCGATGCCATCGGGTCGGTGGCCAACTACTTTGTCGCGCATGGCTGGAAAAGCGGCATGCCCACCCACTACCCGGTGATCATGCAGGCCCAGGGCGCCGACCTGGCCGCCCTGCTGGCGCCCGACATCCTTCCCCAGTTCACGGCCGACGAGATGGCCGCACGCGGCGTGCAGTTGCCTGGCGACGGCGCCGCGCACCCGGGGCCGCTGGCCCTGGTCAAGCTGGAAAACGGCGCGCAGGGCCAGCCGCTGTACATCGCGGGCACGGAGAACTTCTATGCCATCACGCGCTACAACTGGTCCAGCTACTACGCGCTGTCCGTGATCGAGCTGGGCCAGGAAGTCGCGGCAGCCATGGGCCGCTGATCCAGGCCATCCAAACCGTCGAGGCGGTCAGGGCCGGCGCATGCGGCACATCGCGGGCTGCTCGGCACGCGCGGCCTCGATCTCTCGCACCACGCGGAAGCCGTAGCCCGAGCCTTCCACATCGAAGGGCACGCCTGGCGCCCCCTGCCTGTCCATGACGCCGACCACCAGCGCCTGCTGGAACTGGTGGTCGACCGCGCGCATGCGGCCCCTGCGTCCGGCCAGGGTCACGTCCGCGCTTTCCAGCGCCTGCGCCACGGCCACCGTGTCGGTGCTGCCCGCACGCGCCATGGACTGGGCCAGGGCCTCGATCATCAGCTGCATGCGCATGTGCACATAGTCATCGGCAGGCCTGGGAAAGCGCTCGCGGAATGACTTGTAGAAGGCCTGGCTGTCGGGGCCCGGCACGTTGGGCAGCCAGTCGGCCACGGCCAGCACCTTGCCCACGCCGGCCTCGCCCAGGGCAGCGGGCGCGCCCAGCGCATTGCCGTAGAAGGTGTAGAAGCGGCCGTCAAAACCCGCCTCCCGCGCGGCCTTGACCAGCAGCATCAGATCGTTGCCCCAGTTGCCCGTGACCACGGCCTGGGCGCCGCTGGCCTTGATCTTGGCCGCATAAGGCGCAAAGTCCTTGACGCGCCCCACGGGATGCAGCTCGTCGCCCACGATGGCCACATCGGGCCGCTGCGCGGCCAGCTGGCGCCTTGCCTCGCGCAGCACGGCCTGGCCAAAGCTGTAGTCCTGCCCGATCAGGTAGGCGCTGCGCACGGACCCGTCCTCGCGCAGCACCTGCATCAGCGCGGCCATGCGCATGTCGGCATGGGCGTCGAAGCGAAAGTGCCAGAAGCTGCAGCGCTCGTTGGTGAGCGCGGGATCGACGGCCGAGTAGTTCAGGTACAGCACGCGCCGGGCCGGATCGCGCTCGTTGTGCTTGGCAATGGCGTCGACCAGCACGGCGGCCACGGCCGATGAATTGCCCTGCATGACCACGCGCGCGCCGCCGTCGATGGCTGCGCGCAGCGCAGACAGCGCCTCCTCGTTCTGGCCCTTGCTGTCATGGCGTTCGATGGCCAGGGGCCGGGCGCCGCCCTGCGCGGCCGGCAGCAGCACACCGCCGCGCGCGTTCACGCGCTCGGCGGCCCACAGCAGGTTGCGGAACACGGCCTCGCCCGTGTTGGCAAAGGGGCCGGACAGGCTTTCGATCAGCGCCAGCCGTATCGGCTCGCCGCGCGGCGGCGACACGGGCCGGTCGTGTCCGCTTGACGCCCGGGCCAGCAGCGCGGGCGCCGCAAATAGCGCCATGGCGCCGCTTTTCAAGACCTTGCGGCGCAATTTATTCATGGCTTTTTCCTCTTGAAATGCGTTCAACACCGCTTAACTAGGCTCCATGCGGCGACAACTTCGATGAAGCCGCGCAGTTTATAGGAGCCAACCCACCATGATCTTCACGCCTGTTCTCCGCCGCAACGCCTTCGCTCCCCAAGCCGCCGATCTGGCCCTGCAGCGCTTCTTGCAAGGCACCCTGGGCAACGCGGCCCCTTCGCTCTCGTCGGTGCAGGTTCAGCGCGATGAAAAGGCCACGACCTTGCAGCTGGATGTGCCCGGCCTGTCCCGCGAGCAGCTGCAGCTGAGCATCGAAGGCGCCGTGGTACGTCTGTCCAGCGTCGAGGGCGCGCCCCGCCAGGTGCAGCGTGCCTGGGAGCTGGACCATGAAATCGACACGGCCGCCAGCAGCGCCAAGCTGGAAAACGGCGTGCTCACGCTGTCCCTGGCCCGCCTGGAACCCCAGAGCAAGGCCACCATGCTGAGCATCCAGTAAGTCCGGTCACGGTCAGCGCGTTTGTGCACCCGGGCTGTCAACCATCCTTTCTTCCATCCTCTTGGCAAGGTGACAGCCCGTTTCCAGAGCCCGGCCCGCGCCGGGCTTTTTTTGCGCCCGCCGTGCAGGCCGGGCACGCGGCCCCGGACCATCAGGCCAGCGAATCGAGCGGCCAGCTCGGCTTGACGTCGAACGCGTAGTGCCTGTTCGCCATTTCGCGGCCTGCCTGCAGGCGCATGGCGGCGGCCATGGCGATCATGGCGCCGTTGTCGGTGCACAGGTGCAGCTCGGGGTAGTGCACGCGCAGCTTGCGCTTGGCACAGGCCGCATCCAGCTGGGCGCGCAGCAGACGGTTGGCGCCCACGCCGCCGGCCACGACCACGCGCTTCATGCCGGTCTGCTGCAGCGCGGCCAGGGTCTTCTTGACCAGCACCTCGACGATGGCCGCCTGCGTGCTGGCGGCCAGGTCGGCCTTGCGCGTCTCCAGGTCATCGCCTAGCTTCTTCGCCTGGGTCAGCACGGCCGTCTTCAGGCCGGCGAAGGAGAAGTCCAGGTCGCCCGAATGCAGCAGCGGCCGGGGCAGCTTGAAGGCCTGGGCATCGCCGCCTTCGGCCAGGCGCGAGAGCACGGGACCGCCCGGATAGGGCAGGCCCATGAGCTTGGCCGATTTGTCGAAGGCCTCGCCGGCCGCGTCATCGATGGTCTCGCCCAGGATGGCGTAGCTGCCCACGCCGTCCACGCGCATCAGCTGCGTGTGGCCGCCCGAGACCAGCAGGGCCACGAAGGGGAATTCGGGGGGATCGGCGCTCAGGAAGGGCGACAGCAGATGGCCTTCCAGGTGGTGCACGCCCAGCACGGGCTTGTTCAATGCCGCAGCCATGGCGCAGGCCACGCCCGCGCCCACCAACAGCGCGCCGGCCAGGCCGGGGCCGCGCGTGAAGGCGATCACATCGACCTGGTCCAGCGAGCGGCCGGACTCGCCCAGCACGTTTTCGGTCAGCGGCAGCACGCGGCGGATGTGGTCGCGGCTGGCCAGCTCGGGCACCACGCCGCCGTAGGCGCGGTGCATGTCGATCTGGCTGTGCAGCGCATGGGACAGCAGCCTGGGCACGCCCGTGCCATCGGGGGCCTCGACCAGGGCCACGCCGGTTTCATCGCAGGAGGATTCGATCCCCAGAATCAGCAAACTCATGGGACTGAAGTGTAGAACCTGCGGGCGCGGCGCACGGCCGCCCGCGTCAATGGCCCCTGGCCGGCGGGCAGTTGCGGGGCCGGCGGGCCGCTACAGGTTGTCCAGGTATGACGAGCGCGAGAACTGCACGGGCTCGATGCCGTCGGAGGTCCAGATTTCGCTGGCGATCAGCGCCTGGGCGTTCATGGGGCGAGCGAAGTAAAAGCCCTGCAGCTCGTCGCAGCCCAGCGTCTGAAGCACTTCGCGCTGCTGCTGGTCGGTCACGCCTTCGGCCACCACGCGCAGCTCCAGCGCATGGGCCAGGCGCACGATGGCATCGACCACGGCCCGCGCGTCGCTCTTGATGGCCACGTCCCGCACGAAGCTGCGGTCGATCTTGACCTCGTCGGCGCCCAGCTGGCGCAGCAGGGCCAGGCTGGAGTAGCCGGTGCCGAAGTCGTCGATGGAAATCTGCACGCCCATGCCCGTCAACTCGGCAATCACGGCCATGGTGGTCTTGTCGTCCTCCATGGCCACGGACTCGGTGATCTCGAAGACCAGCTGCTCGGGCCGAATGCGGTGCCGCTCGATCGCTTCGCCGATGTACTGGGCCAGCCGCGTCTGAAAGAGCTGATAGCCCGAAATATTGATGGAGACGCGCATGAAGCGCCGCTGGCGCGTCCACTGGGCAGTCTGGCGGCAGGCCTCGTCGATGACCCAGTCGCCGATCTCGCTGATCAGGCCGAAGCGCTCGGCCAGCGGAATGAACACGCGGGGGCTGATGAGGCCGAATCGGGGATGGTTCCATCGAACCAGCGCCTCCACGCTGCGGATGCGGCCCGTGCGGGCATCGATCTTGGGCTGGTAGAACAGCACCAGCTGCTGGCTTGCCACGGCGCGGCGCAGGGCTTGCTGCAGGTCGAACTGCACGGCCACATCCTTGCGCATGCTTTCCTTGAAGATGGCGCAGGAATTCCCGCCGGCGCGCTTGGCCGTGTACATGGCGAGGTCGGCCGCCGCCATGAGCTTTTCCTTCTGGCCATGATCGGGATAGATGGCCACGCCGACGGAGCTGCCGATGGAGATGGACTTTCCCGGCAGATCGAAGGGCTGACCCAAAACCTTCTGCACCCGGCCGGCCATGGCCACGGCATCGTCCTCCGATGCCAGGCAGCCCAGCAGCAGCACGAACTCATCGCCCCCCACGCGCGCCAGCGTGTCCGACTTGCGCGTCATACGGTTCAGGCGCACGGCCACCTGGCACAGCAGCGCGTCACCTGCGGCATGGCCCTCCACGTCGTTGATGGGCTTGAATCCGTCCAGATCGATGTACAGCAGGCCCACGCGCACCGGCCCGCCGGGCCCTGGCTGCTCCACCGAGCTGTCGGCGCGCGCAATCGCCCGGCCAAGCCGGTACTCGAGCAGCGCCCGGTTGGCCGTGCCGGTCAGCGGGTCCCTGAAGGCGATGCGCTTGAGCTTCACATTGGCGCGCAGCAGCTTTTCATTGGTCTGCTGCAGCGATTGCGTCAGGCGCTGAGCCTTCTCGCGCAGGCGCACATGGACCACCAGCGAAACCAGCAGGAATATCAGAACGGGAATGGCGCCCCACAGGCCGAAAGCGCTCCACCCCGCGGCCCAGCTTCCCTGGCCATCGGATGGCGCCGATGCGGCCAGGAGCTCGCCCCCCGCCAGTGCCCGGCACTGCGCCAGGCCCAGCAGCAGCGCAGCCAGGGACGGGCCACGCCGGCGCACAGCAGTCCGCCCCAACACCGCCTGGGTCATGAACCGCCAGCGCACGGGGGACATCCGATCTTCTCGTGATATTGCAAGCTCATGCTGATTCAGCCTCGCTGCCGCATTGCGCAGCCCGATCTTGTGGATGGCTATGCCATGGTTGTCGTGTGTGCCGGAAAGCCGGGCTTTTTCCTGCAGGGCGCCCGGCAAATATTCGACACATTCGCGCGTCCAAATTTGTATCGACGATTTCAAAACGTTAGAAAAATTCTATCAAACCCTGCGCCTTGCTTCTACTTCTCCTTTTGCGCCACGGCAGGCCCGGCATGGGAATTGCATCAACGCAGGCAGACAGGACCAGTCCCCCATGAAAACCGCTCTCAACTTTCTTGTGGCCGCGCGCCAGTGCGAAATCGGCGAGCTGGAGCAACTGCAGCGCACCAGCGCACTGGTGGATCTGCTCAGCCGCCTCATCCATGCGCTGCAAAAGGAGCGCGGCCTGTCCAACGTCTTTCTGGCCAGCGCGGGCGCGCATGGCGGCGAGGCACGGCTGGCGCAGATGGCCGAGTGCGACCGGATTGCCGCGGCGGCGCTTGACGGCTTCGACCGGCTGGACATGCAGCCCGGCCAAACAGACTCCACGGGACACCCCGGCCATGGCGCGCGGCTGTTCAGCCGCATCGCCCATGTGCTGCAGTGCCTGGACGCCCTGCCTGCGCTGCGCGAGCGCGTCGCCAGCCACGACCTGTCGCCGGAGGCGGCCACCGCCATCTACATCGAGCTGGTGGCAGGCCTGCTGGCCGTGGTGTTCGAGGCGGCCGACAGCGCCCCCGAGCCCGGTATCTCGCGCCTGCTGGTGGCCTTGTTCAACTTCATGCAGGGCAAGGAATTCGCGGGCCAGGAGCGTGCCACGGGCGTGGCCGCCTTTGGTGCGGGCGTCAGCGATGCGCCGCGCCAGCAGCACTGGCTGCACCTGATCGCCTCGCAGGAGCGCTGCTTTCAGGTCTTTGCGGAGTTTGCGCCGCCCCATTCCCTGGCCCTGTGGCAAGAAAGCAGCGCGGCCGATGCCACGCTGGCCGTGATCGAACGCCTGCGCCGCGTGGGCTGCACGGCCGCGCCGGGCACTCCCCTGGCGCCGGAGATGGCCGAGCCCTGGTTCGACAGCTGCTCGCGGCGCATGGATGCGCTGCACACCGTCGAGGCCCGCCTGACGGCCGAGCTGCAGCAGCAGTGCCAGCGCTGCATTGTCGATGCGCGCGCCGCCCTGCAGACGCTGCTGCAGGCGCCGCAGGCAATGGAGATCACGCCCGTCTCCGCCACGCTGGCGCTGGGCGGGCTGCAGCCCCCGGCCGCGCGTCTGGGCCCGCAGCTGGACCGATCCGTGATGGACCTGGTGCAGGACCAGTCCCAGCGGCTGCAGGCCATGCAGGCCGAGCTGGAGACCGTGCGCGCCACGCTGACGGAACGCAAGCTGCTGGAGCGCGCCAAGGGCCTGTTGATGACACGGCGCCAGCTCAGCGAAGGCGAGGCCCACAAGCTGCTGCGCCAGACCGCCATGAACCAGAACCGCCGCCTGGCCGAAGTGGCGCAGGCCGTGCTTTCCATGGCCGATCTGCTGCCGCCCGCCCCATGAACCCGGGCCGCTGCGCGCCATGTTGCAGCGCAGCACCGACTTGGTGCAGTGCTGCGGCAAGTCGCGCACCAGAAGGTGGCCCGGCGCGGACAGCAAGGCCGGTGGAGTGCATGGTCCCCCTTGAACGCCGCCTGGCACGGTTTCTGCATTGAATCTGGCAAATCCCGGCCAAAGGCGGCCGGGAACCCGGTCTTGATTCAGGACCCCAGGACAACGGCGTCACTCTCCCCGCGCAGCGCGGCCGGAGAGGACGCCGTTTTGCTTGGGATATGCCGGTTTGCAAGTGTTCCATTCCCGACGATCGAAGGAGTTCCGCCATGGCGTCCACGCCCCAGCCCACCACAGGCCCTCTCACCTCCGGCCCGGCACTGCCCCGGCGCGATTTTCTGCGCCAGGCCAGCACGCTGGCAGGCGGCGCGGCGCTCTACACCCAGCTGGGCCACCACGGCGCCTGGGCGGCCGGCTCGGATGCGCCCGAGAAAAAGGAAGTGCGCATCGGCTTCATTCCGCTGACCGATTGCGCCAGCGTGGTCATGGCCTCGGTGCTGGGGATCGACCAGAAGTACGGTGTCAGGATCATTCCTTCCAAGGAAGCGAGCTGGGCCAGCGTGCGCGACAAGCTGGCCAATGGCGAACTGGACTTTGCCCATGTGCTGTACGGCCTGGTCTACGGCATGCACCTGGGCGTGGGCGGCGCCCGGAAGGACATGGCCGTGCTGATGACGCTCAACCACAACGGCCAGGCCATCACGCTGTCCAAGAAGCTGGCCGACAAGGGCGCCGTCAACGGCGCAGGCCTGGCCAAGCTGATGGCCAGCGAAAAGCGCGAATACACCTTTGCCCAGACCTTTCCCACGGGCACGCATGCCATGTGGCTGTACTACTGGCTGGCGGCCAACGGCATCCACCCGCTCAAGGATGCCAAGGTCATCACCGTGCCGCCGCCGCAGATGGTGGCCAACATGCGCGTGGGCAACATGGACGGCTTTTGCGTGGGCGAGCCCTGGAACCACCGCGCCATCATGGACGGTATCGGCGTCACGGCCACCACCTCCCAGGCCATCTGGCAGGACCATCCCGAGAAGGTGCTGGGCACCACGGCCGAATTTGCCCGCCAGAACCCCAACACGGCACGCGCCGTGACGGCCGCCATCATCGAGGCCGGCCGCTGGATCGACGAGAGCCTGGCCAACAAGACCCGCATGGCCGACACCATTGCCGGCAAGGCCTATGTGAACACCGGCGTGGACGCCATCAACCAGCGCATCCTGGGCCGCTACCAGGACGGCATGGGCAAGACCTGGGACGACCCCCACCACATGAAGTTCTATGGCGACGGCAGCGTGGGCTATCCCTATCTGTCCGACGGCATGTGGTTCCTCACCCAGCACAAGCGCTGGGGCCTGCTCAAGGACCACCCCGACTACCTGGGCGTGGCCCGCTCCATCAACCGCCTGGACATCTACCAGCAGGCCGCCACCGCCGCCAAGGCCCCGCTGCCCAAGGGCGAGATGCGCAGCAGCAAGCTGATGGACGGCACGGTCTGGGACGGCAAGGACCCGCGCAAGTACGCGGACAGCTTCGCCATCAAGGCCTGAGAGATCCCCTTTGAAGACCCATCCCACCGAGGAACACACCATGGTCAGCGCCGTCTTCCACTTCCCGGCAGAGTCCTCCACCGCCGCCGCCCCGCCTGCGCCGGTTTCCCCCACCGCTGCATCCCCGGTCCCGGCCATGCAGGCTGCACCGGCAACGCCCAGGACTCCCGCCCCTGCGCGCGACTGGGCGGCGCTGTCGCGCGCCTTCTGGCTGGCCGTGCTGCCGCCGCTGTGCGGCCTCGGCCTGCTCGTGGGCGTGTGGTCCCTGGTGGCCGCGGGCTCCGGCCAGAGCATTCCGGGGCCCCTGGCGACCTGGCAGCAGGCGGTGGAGATTTTCAGCGACCCGTTCTACCGCAACGGCCCCAATGACCAGGGCGTGGGCTGGAACGTGCTCGCTTCGCTGCAGCGCGTGGCCGTGGGCTTCGGCCTGGCGGCGCTGGTCGGCATTCCGGCCGGCTTCGTGATCGGGCGCTTCAACTTCCTGTCGCGCATGTTCAACCCGCTGATCAGCCTGCTGCGCCCGGTGTCGCCGCTGGCCTGGCTGCCCATAGGCCTGCTGGTCTTCAAGGGCGCCAACCCGGCGGCCATCTGGACCATCTTCATCTGCTCGATCTGGCCCATGCTCATCAACACCGCCGTGGGCGTGCAGCGCGTGCCGCAGGACTACATGAACGTGGCGCGCGTGCTCAACCTCAGCGAGTGGAAGATCGCCACCACCATCCTGTTCCCGGCCGTGCTGCCCTACATGCTGACCGGCGTGCGCCTGGCCGTGGGCACGGCCTGGCTGGTCATCGTCGCGGCCGAGATGCTCACCGGCGGCGTGGGCATCGGCTTCTGGGTCTGGGACGAGTGGAACAACCTCAACGTCAAGAACATCATCATCGCGATCTTCGTGATCGGCATCGTGGGCCTGCTGCTGGAGATGGCCCTGGTCAAGCTGGCAACGGCATTTACGTTCGAAGAGGTGAAGGCATGAATGCATCGTCCAAGTTCATCGAGATCCAGGGCGTGGAGCAGAGCTTCAAGACCGCCAAGGGCCTGTTTCCGGCGCTGCGCAATATCGACCTGACCATTGCGCGAGGCGAGTTCGTCTCGCTGATCGGCCACTCGGGCTGCGGCAAGTCCACCCTGCTGAACCTGATCGCGGGCCTGACCACGCCCACCACGGGCGTGCTGCTGTGCGCCAACAAGGAGATCAAGGGCCCCGGGCCCGAGCGCGCCGTGGTCTTCCAGAACCACTCGCTGCTGCCCTGGCTGACCTGCGAGGGCAACATCCACCTGGCCGTGGAGCGCGTCTATGGCCGCACGGAAAGCCGCGCCCAGCTCAAGGCCCGCACCCTGGCCGCGCTGGAACTGGTGGGCCTGGCCCATGCCGCGCACAAGCGGCCCGGCGAGATATCGGGCGGCATGAAGCAGCGCGTGGGCATTGCGCGCGCGCTGTCGATGGAGCCGCAGGTGCTGCTGATGGACGAGCCCTTCGGCGCGCTCGATGCGCTCACGCGCGCCAAGCTGCAGGACGAGCTGCTGGAGATCGTGGCGCGCACGCAAAGCACCGTGGTCATGGTCACGCACGATGTGGACGAGGCCGTGCTGCTGTCCGACAAGATCGTGATGATGACCAACGGCCCGGCCGCCACCATCGGCGAGGTGCTGCAGGTCGGCCTGGCCCGCCCGCGCAACCGCGTGGCGCTGGCCGAGGACGACCTCTACCGCCAGTGCCGCAAGGCCGTGATCGATTTCCTCTACACCCGCCAGGGGCATGTGGAAAAGGCGGCCTGAACCTTCGCAGGTCCTGCCGCCTTCGAGACCCTGCCCATGGCGGGCAGGCCGAGCCCCGGCTCAGTGCCGGCCCGAGATGTAGTGCTCCAGCTGCTCGATGATGAACTTCTGCTCGGAGATGATGTCCTTGACCAGGTCTCCGATGGAGATCAGGCCCAGCAGCTTGCCGCCTTCGTCCACCACGGGCAGGTGGCGCAGCCGGTTCTCGGTCATCACCGCCATGCACTCCTGCGTGGTCTGGGTGGGGCCGACGAACAGCACGTCGCGCGTCATCACGTCGCGCACCAGGGTGGCGCCGGAGGTGCGCCCCAGCAGCGCGATCTTGCGCGCGTAGTCGCGCTCGGTGACGATGCCGGCGATCTCGCTGCCCTCCATCACGAGCAGGGCGCCAATGCCCTTGTCGGCCATGAGCCGCAGCGCATCGAGCACGGAATCGGTAGGCGCGATGCTGTACACCGCGCTGGTGGCCTTGGACTTGAGAATGTCTGCAACTGCTGTCATGGGTGCCTTTCAGTCGTTCGCCAATTCGGTTCTAGTGTCATCCGAACTGCGCCCAAAAAGCAACAGGGCCAGCGCGTGTATGCACACGCACCGGCCCTGCCCGATTCAGTGAATGCGGCCCTTCAGCGGCGGCCGCCCAGCAGGCTGCCACCAATCTTCATCAGATCGCTGAGACCTACCTGGCCGTCGCCATCCTGATCGAGCAGGCTGCCCAGCAAACCACCACCCAGGCCGCCCTGCTGCTGCGCCTGCGCATGCTCGCGGCCCAGCACCTGGCCCAGGCCGCCGGCATCCATGCCGCCTGCGCTCACGCGCTGTGCAAGAAAGGACATGACGATGGGGGCCAGCAGTTGCAGCAGCTGGGCCGCGCCGCCGCTGCCCAGGCCCGTGGCCTGGCCCAGGCCGTCCTGCGCGCGCTGCTGGTTGCCGCCCAGGATATGGCCCAGGATGGCTGCGCCGTCGAGCCCGCCGCCCGCATTGCCGCCTGCGCCTGCGCCGCCGCCCAGCAGCGAGCCCAGCAGGCCTCCCAGATCCAGCCCGCCGGCGCCACCGCTGGCCGCGCCGTGGTCGCGCTGCAGCGCGCCGAAGAGATTGGCCGCGCCCTGCGGATCGGCCGCATTGCGGCCCAGCGAGCCCAGCAGCACGGGAAGGGCCGCGCCCACGGCACTTTCGGTCTGAGCGGGGCTGGCGCCGATCTGGTCTGCCATCTGCTGCATGGGCGCGCCCTGCAGTTGGGCCATCAGTTCGGCGGCCAGGGAAGAGCTGGAGTTCATGGTCGTTCCTTCATCCGGTCGCCCGGTCAACACAAAGTCACATGGTAGCGCCGGCCGGTGCAGCGGGCATGACGGCTCAGCGCCCCAAGTGTCAACGATGTTTTCCAGCGCCCGGATCGCGCTCAGCCCGTGGTCAGCGCCGGCTGCGGCTGGGTGCGCGGCGGCCGCAGTGGCGGCAGCGGCGCCTGCGCCTTCATGGACCGGCGCAGCGCCACTGCGTCGGCCACGGCCGCCGGTGCCCGGGCCGTGGCGTCCAGCCGGAAGACCTGCACGGTCTCCGACACGGTCTGCGCCTGGGCCTGCAAGGCCATGGCCGATGCCGCGTTCTGCTCCACCAGCGCCGCGTTCTGCTGCGTGATGTTGTCCAGATGCGCCACGGCCGCGTTGACCTGCGAGATGCCGCTGAGCTGCTCGTTGGAGGCGCTGTGGATTTCGCCGATCAGCAGGTTCACGCGCCGCACCAGGTCCAGCGATTCGGTCATGGTTTTCTGCGCGACCTCGGTGCGCTGATTGCCATCCAGCACCTTGGCGGCGGAGTCGTCTATGAGTTCGCGGATCTCCTTGGCCGCTGCCTGCGTGCGCTGCGAGAGGCTGCGCACTTCGGCCGCCACCACCGCAAATCCCCGGCCCTGGTCGCCCGCGCGCGCGGCCTCCACGGCGGCGTTCAGCGCCAGGATGTTGGTCTGGAAGGCGATGGAGTCGATGAGCTGC
Organism: Delftia sp. PX-1; assembly: GCF_055797465.1. NCBI lineage: Bacteria > Pseudomonadati > Pseudomonadota > Betaproteobacteria > Burkholderiales > Comamonadaceae > Delftia > Delftia sp. PX-1. The sequence continues at coordinate 2,441,905 of NZ_CP184763.1, read as the reverse complement.
GTGATCTCGCCGATGCGCCCCGACGCGGCCTGGATCTGCTTCATGGTGGCCGCCACGCCGTCGACGGCGCCGCTGCTGCGCTCGGCCACCTCGCTGGCCTGGGTGGCCAGGTCCGTGGCCTGGCGCGCCGACTCGGCCGTGTGCTTGACCGTGCCCGTGATCTCCTCCATCGAGGCCGCCGTCTGCTGCAGGTTGCCGGCCTGGGTTTCCGTGCGCGCGGACAGGTCCTGGTTGCCCTGCGCGATTTCCCGCGTGGAGATCTGCATCTTGTCGCTTTCCTCGCGCGCATCGCGCACGATGGACAGCAGGTTCACATTGAGCTGGCTCAGCGCCTTCTGCAGATCGCCCACCACGTCCTTGCGCGTGATGCGTATGGTCTGCGTCAGGTCGCCGGCCGCCAGGCGGTTGGCCTGCAGCACCATCTGCGCCAGCGGCGCCACGGTCAGCCGGTACGCCCAGGCCCCGGCCAGCCCCGTGAAGATGCAGACCGCCAGCCAGGCCAGCGCGGACCATGCATCCAGCGTGTGCCCTCCCGCCATCGCCGCGCCAAAGGCCGCCGCCACCACCAGAAAGAAGATCAGCACCAGCTTGCCTGCCAGGCCCAGGCTCAGCGCGCTGGCAAGGCGTCCGCGCAGGTTGTTGCGCACCAGATGGCCGGCGCGCAGCACGTGGACCTTGCGCCCTGCGTCCTTTTCGGCGCGCATGGTGGCGTAGAGGCGCTCGGCCGCATCCGTCTGCTCGCGCGTGGCCTCGGTGCGCACCGACATGTAGCCCGAGGGCCGGTCGCCTTCCATCAGCGGCGTGACATTGGCCATGACCCAGTAGAAGTCGCCGTTCTTGCGCCGGTTCTTCACGGGCGCCGACCAGGGCAGGCCGGCCGAGATGGTGGCCCACATGTCGCGGAAGGCTTCCTCGGGCATGTCGGGGTGGCGGATCATGTTGTGGGGCTGGCCCAGCAGTTCTTCGCGCTCGTAGCCGCTGACCTCGATGAACATCGGGTTGCAGTAGAGGATGCGCCCCTTCAGGTCCGTGGTGGACACCAGGGTCTGGCCCTTGGGAAATGCGTATTCACGCGTGCTGACTGGCAGATTCACTCTCATAGGCGTGGTCCCTTGAAGAAGAAAAATCCTTCACGTCATTGCGGCCCTGGCTTACTGCAGGACCCGGTGGCTTGTTGTACTCCGATTCGTCGCATTTGAAACAAATCGCCACAAAACCTCCATTCGATTCAGACATCTGATTGCGCGCTCTCGATAGCGGGCGCACCGCCTTGAGGCATGCGGCGCACCACCATGGCTCGGCCGCCGGGCGGCAGCCCCGAGGACAGCGCCCGCGCAGGGCTGCGCGCCCTGGCATGCCGCTTGCTTCATCCCGTGCGTGGCCATTGCAGGCCATGGGGGCAAGGCGCAACGAGGTGCCGCTGCCCCAGGGACAAAGGCGTCAACCCGCGCGCAGGCAGCAGCCGCGCAGTGGGATGACGCCTTTTTGCTTTTCGAACCGATGCGGGGGCGCAATGAAGAAATCCAGGCTGGTGATGGTGGGCAACGGCATGGCCGGCGTGCGCACGCTGGAAGAGCTGCTCAGGATCGCGCCCGACCTCTACGAGATCACCGTGTTCGGCGCCGAGCCGCACCCCAACTACAACCGCATCATGCTGTCGCCGGTGCTGGCGGGCGAGCAGCAGCTGGACGAAATCATCCTCAACGACTGGTCCTGGTATGCCCGGCACGGCATCACCTTGCATGCAGGCTGTCGCGTGCATGCGGTGGACCGGGCGCGCCGCGTGGTGCATGCCGTGGACGCCACCGGCCAGCCCGTGAGCGCCGGGTACGACCGCCTGATCCTGGCCACGGGATCGCGCCCCTTCATGCTGCCCGTGCCCGGGCGCGAGCTGGAAGGCGTGCTCGGCTACCGCGACATTGCCGACACCCAGGCCATGATCGCGGCGGCCGCCAGCCACCGCCAGGCGGTGGTCATCGGCGGCGGACTGCTGGGCCTGGAGGCCGCCAACGGCCTCATGAAGCGCGGCATGGAGGTCACCGTGGTGCATGCGGGCGAGCGCCTGCTGGACCGCCAGCTCGACGAGACCGCCGCCGCCTTGCTGCAGGCCTCGCTGGCCGAGCGCGGCATGCGCTTTCTGATGCAGGCCCAGACCCGCGCGCTGACGGGCGACGGCCGGGGCCGCGTGGCCTGCGTGCACCTGCAGGACGGGCGCGATGCGCCGGCCTCGCTCGTGGTCATGGCCGTGGGCATCCGACCCGAGACCGCGCTGGCCGAGCAGATGCACCTGCATGTGCAGCGCGGCATCGTGGTCAGCGACACGCTGCAGACCGTGACCGACCCGCGCATCTATGCCGTGGGCGAATGCGCGGCGCACCGGGGCGTGGCCTACGGGCTGGTGGCGCCGCTGTTCGAGCAGGGCAAGGTGCTGGCCAACCACCTGGCCGAAATCGGCATCGGCCGCTATCCGGGCTCGCAGACCTCGGCCAAGCTCAAGGTCACGGGCATTCATCTGTTCAGCGCAGGCGACTTTCGCGGTGACGACGGCACGGAGGAAATCGTGCTCAGCGACCCCGGCGCGGGCGTGTACCGCAAGCTGGTGCTGCGCGGCGACAGGCTGGTCGGCGCCTGCCTGTATGGCGACACCGAGGACGGTGGCTGGTACTTCCGCCTGTTGCGCGATGGCGTGGCAGTGCAGGAACTGCGCGACCGCCTCATGTTCGGCGAAAGTCAAGCCAGCCAGGCCGACCCGGCCAGCGGCCCATGACGGCGCCCGCCCCCGTGCCCTGCCCTTCCCTCATCCACCCCAGGCCCACCATGCAAGAAACCCGATCCACCTGCCCCTACTGCGGCACAGGCTGCGGCGTCATCATCGAAAGCGATGGTGCGCGCATCACGGGCGTGCGTGGCGATCCGGCGCACCCCGCCAACCACGGCCGCCTGTGCACCAAGGGCAGCACGCTGCATCTGACGGCCTCGCCCGCCCTGGCGCGGCAGACCCGGCTGCTGCAGCCCGCCCTGCGCACCACGCGCGGGGCGGCGCCCCGGGACATCAGCTGGGATGCCGCGCTGGACCTGGCAGCCGGCAGGCTGGCCTCCATCGCGCAGGAGCACGGCCCCGACGCCGTGGGCCTGTATGTGAGCGGCCAGTTGCTGACCGAGGACTACTACGTCTTCAACAAGCTGGCCAAGGGCCTGATCGGCACCAACAACATCGACACCAACTCGCGCCTGTGCATGAGCAGCGCCGTGGCGGGCTACAAGGCCACGCTGGGCGCCGACGCGCCGCCGGCCTGCTACGAGGACGTGGACCATGCGGACTGCCTGTTCATCGTGGGCAGCAACGCGGCATGGGCCCATCCCGTGCTCACGCGGCGCATAGAGCAGGCGCGTGCTGCGCGGCCGCAGATGAAGATCATCGTGGCCGACCCACGCCGCACCGACACGGCCGGCATGGCCGACCTCTTCCTGCCGCTGCGCCCCGGCAGCGACACCCTGCTGTTCCACGGCATGCTGCACATCATGGAGCTGGAAGACTGGCTGGACCGGGCCTACATCGCGCGCCACACCAGCGGCTTTGCCGACCTGCAGGCCCTGGTGCGGGAGGCCACGCCCGAGCGCGTGAGCGAGGTCTGCGGCCTGCCCCGCCACGACCTTTTCCAGGCCGCGCAGTGGTTCGCGCTGGGAGGAGATGCGCGGGACGGCGCCGCCCGTGGCGCAACGCTCAGTCTGTACTGCCAGGGCCTGAACCAGAGCAGCAACGGCACGGCCAAGAACGCCGCGCTGATCGGCCTGCACCTGGCCACGGGCCAGATCGGGCGCGCAGGCGCAGGGCCGTTCTCGCTCACGGGCCAGCCCAATGCCATGGGCGGGCGCGAGGTGGGCGGGCTGGCCAATCTGCTGTCGGCCCACCGCGACCTGGCCAACCCCGCCCACCGCGCCGAAGTGGCCGCACTGTGGGGCGTGGACGTCGTGCCATCACGGCCCGGCAAGACCGCCGTGGAGATGTTCGAGGCCGCCGCCGAGGGCGAGATCCGCGCGCTGTGGATAGCCTGCACCAACCCCGCGCAAAGCATGCCCGACCAGGCCTTGGTGCGGCGCGCACTGCAGCGGGCCGAATTCGTCATCGTGCAGGAGGCCTTCGCCACCACCGCCACCTGCGCCTACGCCGACCTGCTGCTGCCCGCCACCACCTGGGGCGAGAAGATCGGCACGGTGACCAACAGCGAAAGGCGCATCTCGCGCGTGCGCCCCGCCGTGGCCGCGCCGGGCGCCGCGCGCCATGACTGGCACATCGCCGTGGACTGCGCGCGGCGCATGGAAACGCGGCTGCGCCCGGGCCGGCCCAGCCTCTTCCCCTACGACACCGAGGACGCCGCCGCAGGCGCCGAAGCCATCTGGAACGAGCACCGCGAAAGCACGCGCGGGCGTGACCTGGACATCACCGGCCTGTCCTGGGATCTGCTGGAAGCGCAAGGCCCCCAGCAATGGCCGCTGCCCGAAGGCGCAGCCCTGGGCCGCGCACGGCTCTACGAAGACGGCCGCTTTCCCACGCCCGATGGCCGCGCCCGCTTTGCCCTGCTGCCCTGGCAGCCGCTGGCCGAGTCGCCCGATGCGAGCTACCCCTTCAGCCTGACCACGGGCCGGCTGCGCGACCAGTGGCACGGCATGAGCCGCACGGGCCAGCTGGGACGACTGTTCGGCCAGGCTGCCGAGCCCAGTGTGCAGATGCATCCGCAGGACATGGCCGAGCGCGGCCTGCGCGCGGGCGACCTGGTGCAGGTGAGCAGCCGCCGCGGTGCCCTGCTGGTGCCGGTGCAGCCCGATGCCACGCTCGCGCCCTCCCAGCTCTTCATGGCCATGCACTGGGGCGGCGAGTACCTGGGCGGCACGGCCACGGGGGGCCTCAACGCACTGACCACGCCGGCCTTCTGCCCCGCATCCAAGCAGCCTGAACTCAAGCACACGGCCGTCAAGCTGCAAAAGGCCGCTCTGCCCTGGACCCTGCTGGCCATGGCCTGGCTGCCCGAGGACCGCGTGCTGGCCGTGCGCGAGCAGCTGTCTGCCCTCATGCCGCGCTTCGGTTTCGCCAGCTGCGTGCCTTTCGGCAATGCCGTGCCGCTGCAGGACGCCGCCCGCGCCCGCCACGGCGTGCTGCTGCGCGCCGCCGCGCATGAGGCGCCCGACGACGCCCTCATCGCGCAGATCGAGTCCCTGCTGGGCCTGGATGCCGCCGACACCCTGCGCTACAGCGACCGCCGCCGCCAGCACAGCCGTGCGCTGCGGCTGGACCGCACCAGCCTGTCCACCACGGTCGAAGCCTTGCTGCTGGCCGGAGACACGCGCGCCGGCAGCTGGCTGGGCACCCTGCTGAAGGACCAGTTGCCGGCCCAGGACTATGGGCGCCTGCTGCTCATGTCCTCGGCCTCGGCACCGCTGCCCCTGGCGCAGCGCACGCGCCAGGTCTGCGCGTGCTTCGACGTGGACGAGGCCGCCATCGAAGGCGTGCTTGCGCGCTGCGAGGGCAGCGACGATGCCCGCCTGGCCGCTTTGCAAGGCCAATTGCGCTGCGGCACCAACTGCGGCTCCTGCCTGCCTGAACTCAAGCGCCTGGTGCGCCACATCCCCGTTGCGCCCAGCCCGCAGGCGGCATGAAAGAGGCCATGGAACGACAGGTTTGCATATATAGCGAAAAGTAATGAAACCTGCGGGAAAATATGCGCCCACAGGATTCCACCCACGATCACCACGCCATGGGCATCAGCCAATACATCAAGGAAATAGGCCGCGGCGCACGCGGAGCCAAGGCGCTGGAGCGCGCGCAGGCCGCCGACCTGTTCGGCCAGGTGCTGGACGGCGGCGTCAGCGACCTGGAGATCGGGGCCTTCTGCATCGCCATGCGCATCAAGGGCGAGACGGTCGAGGAGATGAGCGGCTTCCTGGATGCCGTGCATGCGCGCGCCGCGCGCTTTCCCGCCTCGGCCCATGGCCGCCCCGTGATCGTGCTGCCCAGCTACAACGGCGCGCGCCGCCTGCCCGTGCTCACGCCCCTGCTGGCCCTGCTGCTGGCGCGCGAAGGCCTGCCCGTGCTGCTGCACGGCATGCGCACCGAGGCGCGGCGCATCCTGGCCAGCGATGTGCTGCAGGCGCTGGGCATTGCGCCGCTGCAGGCACCCCAGGCACTCGATGGCGGCCAGGTGGCCCATCTGCATACCGAACACCTGCATCCGGCGCTGGCCCGGCTGCTGTCCGTGCGCGAGGTCATCGGCCTGCGCAATCCGGGCCACAGCGTGGTCAAGCTGCTGGCGCCCTGCGACGGCCCGTCCTTGCTGGTGACGGCCTACACCCATCCCGAGTACCTGCCCATGCTGCACGGCACCTTCGGGACGCTGGGCATGAATGTGCTGCTCTCGCGCGGGCTGGAAGGCGAGGTCGCGGCCGACCCGCGCCGGCTGCCGCGCTACGACGGATTCGTCGCAGGCGCCCACCAGCTGCTGGCCGAGCAGCAAAGCGGCACGGCCTCCGAAATCCCGGGCCTGCCCGCCGAGATCGACGTGGACACCACGGCGCGCTACACCGAGGACGTGCTTGCGGGCCGCCTGCCCGTGCCGCCGGCGCTCACGCGCCAGGTGGAACACATCGTCCACCTTGCCGATCAGATTCGCTGAACACCCCAGAAAAACGGAGCCCCGCCATGACGACCCCGTCCCCCACCCCCGCAAACACCGCCCGGCGCGGCAGCTGCACCCTGGTCGGCGCCGGCCCCGGCGACCCGGAGCTGCTGACCATCAAGGCCCTCAAGGCCATACAGACGGCCACCATGCTGCTGGTCGATGACCTGGTCAGCGATGCCATCGTGGCCCATGCCTCGCCCACGGCGCGCATCGTCTACGTGGGCAAGCGCGGCGGCTGCAAGAGCACGCCCCAGGCCTTCATCGAAAAGCTCATGCTGTCCGCCGTGCAGGATGGCGAGACGGTGGTGCGCCTCAAGGGCGGCGACCCCTTCATCTTCGGGCGCGGCGGCGAAGAGGTGGAGCATCTGCGCGAGGCCGGCATCGAGGTCCAGGTCGTCAACGGCATCACGGCCGGCCTGGCCGGGCTCACCAGCCTGGGCGCGCCGCTCACGCACCGCGACCGGGCGCACGGCGTGGTCTTCATCACCGGCCACGCCAAGCCCGGCGACAGCGGCACGGACTGGCGCCAGCTGGCCGCCACCGCGCGCGATGCCCGGCTCACCCTGGTGATCTACATGGGCGTGAGCAGCGTGGAACACATCCGCGCCGAGCTGCTGCACGGCCTGCCCGCCGCCACGCCCGTGGCCGTGATCCAGCACGCCAGCCTGCCGCAGCAGCGCCATGCACTGGCCACGCTGGACACGCTCGTGCAATGCATTGCCGACACCGGACTGGGCAGCCCCAGCGTCATCGTCGTTGGAGATGTGGTCCATGGCATTCGGGCAATGGCCGAACCCCAGGAGCAGCCCAACCCTGCGGTTGCTGCCGCCTGAGTGCCGAGCTGCAACAAAGAAAAAATCTATCGATAGATAAAATCATTAGTTTTCATTAAAAATCCCCTGTTGGTTGCCGAAAACAGCGTCTAGACCGTTTTCGCAGGCCGTCAGCTGCGCCGGACGGCGGCAGCGCCACCGGGGGATTCAATGAAAACATCAAGCCGTACTCTCACTTCCACAGCGACGCAGGCATGGTGGCCGGCATGCCGACACCTGGCGGCCCAACTGCTGGCCGGCTGCGCACTTGGCATGGCCATGCCCATGCCCGGCCTGGCCAGCGGCGCCGACATGGTGCTGGCCACGCGCGTCACGGCAGGCGCCAAGCCCTGGCTCACGCCTGCGCACCGCCAATGGCTGCAGGCGCGCGGGCCGCTGACGCTGGGCATTTCCACGCCGGACCATCCGCCGCTGGGCATGATCGATGGCGATCGCTTCCAAGGCATCACGGCCGACCACCTGGGCCTGCTTTTTCCCACGCCCGTGCGCTTCAAGTCCTATGGATCGCGTGCGGCCGTGCTCGATGCGCTGCGCCGCGGCGAGATCGACCTGGCCTGCGGCGGCACCGAGCTGGAAGCCGAGCGCGCCGACCTGGCCCTGAGCGTGCCCTACCTGCCCAGCCAGCCCGTGCTGGTCTCCCCGTCGAATGCCCCCTTCGACGTTCGGCGCCGGGGTGCGCGGCTGGCCATGACGCCCGACCAGCTGCTGCGCTCCCAGGTGGCTGCCGCCTATCCCCTCAGCGAGCTGCTGACCTATGAAACACCCCGCCGCGCGCTGGAGGCGCTGAGCCTGGGCGAGATCGACGGCTTCGTCGGCGACACGGTCACGGTGCACTACCTGATCCAGGCCAACTACCTGCTCAACCTGCGCGTGCAGGGCTTTGCGCCCATAGAAAGCCGTGGCTTCGGCATGCTGGTGAGGCATGGCGATGCACAGCTGAAGGCCTACCTGGACCAGGCCCTGCCCAGCATCACCGTGCAGCACGGCGACGACATCCTGCGCAGCTGGAGTGGAAGCCGCCGCCCGCTGCTGGGCGGCGACCGCGTGGCGCTGACGCCCTCGGAAAAGCAGTGGCTGGATGCCCATCCGCGCATTCCCGTGGTCCTCAACGGCTCGCTGGGTCCGCTGGGACAGCTCGATGCCGACCGCCAGGCCCAGGGCATCGGCCCCGACTACCTGGACCTGATCAGCCGCCGCGCCGGCCTGCAGTTCGAGTACATCGCCGCGCGCAACTATTCCGAACTCGAAACCATGCTGGGCTCCGGCAAGGCCCTGCTCACCCCGGCGTACACCTCGCCGCCCACGGCCTCGCCCGATATCAGGCTGCTGCCGCCCTATCTGCGCAGCACGGTCGTGGTGATGGCCCGGCCCGAGGCCAACGCAGGCACCCCGCGCGACAAACCCATACACCACCTCCAGGGACTGGAGGGCAAGCGCGTGGCCATGGTGGCGGGCTTCTTTCTCGAAAGCACGGTGCGCAGGGAACATCCGAGCATACGGCTGCAGCTGTATGCCGACCTGACCCAGGCCCTGGCCAGCGTGGCGGCCAATGACAGCGATGCCTTCGTGGGCAACGACTACGCGGCGCGCTATGCCAACGCCCAGCAATTGGGCAGCCGGCTGCAGCTCACCGGCATCCTGGACGACTACACCCGCCCCATCAGCCTGGCCGTGCACGCCGCCGAACCTGAACTGCTGGGCATCCTGGAAAAGGCCCAGCTGTCCATCGCACCCGAAGAGGTGGCCGAAATCGTCCACCACTGGGCGCCGCACCATAACGGCAACGGCGCGAGCTTCTGGCGCGAGCACCGCCAGCGCCTGCTGCTGCTGGCCGGGGCGCTGGCCCTGGTCACGGTCATCTCACTGGTCTGGGGCTTTTACCTGAGCCGCCAGATGCGCAGGACACGCCGGGCCGAGCGGCGCGCCGAGGCCGCCAACCAGGCCAAGAGCCTGTTTCTGTCCACCACCAGCCACGAGATACGCACGCCGCTGAGCGCCGTCATCGGCTTGCTGGAACTGGCGCAGGACCGGGAAAAGCTCGGCCTGCCCCACCGCGATATGCTGGCCTCCGCCCACAAGGCCGCCCAGGGCATGCTGCTGTTGCTGGGCAATGTGCTGGATCTGCACCGCATCGAGTCGGGCCATATCGACTCCACGCTCCAGCCCGTGGCACTGCGCCCGCTGATCGAAGACATGGCCCCGCTGCTGCAAGGCCTGGCCCACGGCAAGCGGCTGTCGCTGCGCACCGAAGTGGGCAGCGGCGTGGACCACAGCGTGACGGCCGACCCGCTGCACCTCAAGCAGGTGCTGTTCAACCTGCTCAGCAATGCCATCAAGTTCACCGAGCGCGGCAGCGTCACCCTGCGCGCGCATGGCGCCAGCCGGCATGACCGCCTTCTGCTGCAGATGGAGGTCGAGGACACGGGCATCGGCATTGCGCCGCAGGACCAGGCCCGGCTGTTCCAGCCTTTCTCGCAGGTGGAAGGCGCCCACCAGGACAGGGCCTTTGGCAGCGGCCTGGGCCTGAGCATCACGCGGCGCCTGCTGGAGCACATGGGGGGAACCATCACGGTGGACAGCGCACCGGGCCGAGGCTCGCGCTTCACGGTCAGGCTGAGCCTGCCACTGGTGGAGCCGGACCACCGCATGCAGGCCGACGTCACGCCCGCGTCAGAGGGAATATTGCCCCTGGTCCTGCCCGCCTCGGTGGCGCTGCAAGGAAAGCCTCAGGCCAGTGCCGAGCCCCTGCCCGCATCACAGCCCGGGTCCGGGTCCGACCTCAGAATCCTGGCCGTGGAAGACTATCTGTTCAACCGCGAGCTGCTCAAGAGCCAGCTGGCCGCGCTGGGCCACGGCATCTGCCTGGCCGGCGATGGACAGGAAGCCTGGGCACGCTGCCTGGTCGAGTCCTTCGATCTCATCATCACCGATGGACGCATGCCGCTCATGGACGGCTTCGAGTTCATCCGGCGCCTGCGCCAGCGCGAGGCCGAAAACCAGCTGCGCCGCTGCCGCGTGATCGCACTGACCGCCAGCCCCGAAGCCTCCGAAGCGCTGCGCTACCTGCAGGCCGGCGCCGACGAGGTGCTGTCCAAGCCGGCTGCCATGGAAGACCTCAGGCGCGTCATCGAACAGGTGCGGAACGAGCTGCAGGGCGGCACGCCCGGCACCTGGCATCCGCCGCCCGCCGCGCCCTCCACGCTCAGCCCGGCCTGACCGTGCTGCTGGCCGTCACGCGGCTTTGCTCGAAGCGCTGGGCCAGCTCGCGGCGCAGGTCCTTGCGGATCAGCGCAGCCTGCCAGCGGCGCCTTTCCTCGTCGTTGGACGGCACCAGCGTCGGCACGGCGGCCGGCTGCTTGTTCTCGTCCACGGCCACCATGGTGAAAAAGCAGCTGTTCACATGGCGCACCACCTGGGTGCGGATGTCCTCGGCCACCACCTTGATGCCGATCTCCATCGACGACTTGCCCGTGTGGTTGACGCTGGCCAGGAAGGTCACCAGCTCGCCCACGTGGATGGGCTGCAGGAACATCACCTGGTCCACGCTCAGCGTGACCACATAACGGCCCGCGTAGCGGCTGGCGCAGGCATAGGCCACCTGGTCGAGCTGCTTGAGAACGGCGCCGCCATGGACGTTGCCCGAAAAGTTCGCCATGTCGGGCGACATGAGCACAGTCATGCTCAGCTGGTGCGATGGGAAATTCATCACGGGATTCTAGGAAAAAGCGCCATTGCGCGAGAATGGGCGCCCTTTTGCCCCCCGAGTGACGTTTTTGTGACCTCTTCCCTCTCTTTCGACGCCATCGTCATCGGCGCCGGCGCGGCCGGTCTGTTCTGCGCGGCCCAGGCCGGACAGCGTGGCCTGTCGGTGCTGCTCCTGGACCACGCGGAGAAGGTGGCAGAGAAGATCCGCATCTCGGGCGGTGGCCGCTGCAACTTCACCAACCGCGACCTGGACGTGCGCGCGCCCCACAAGCACTTCGTGGGCGGCAACCCGCAGTTCTGCCGCTCGGCCCTGTCGCGCTACACGCCGGCCGACTTCATTGCGCTCATGGACAGGCACGGCATCGCCCACCATGAAAAGCACAAGGGCCAGCTGTTTGCCGACCGCTCGGCCGAAGACATCATCGCCATGCTGCTGGCCGAATGCCAGGCCGGCGGCGTGCAGCGCTGGCAGCCCTGCAAGGTCGATTCCGTGGCGCACTCGGACGGCCAATACCGCCTGCAGACCAGCCGGGGCGCCGTGCAGGCGCCCAGCCTGGTCATCGCCACGGGCGGCCTGTCCATCCCCAAGATCGGCGCCACCGACTTCGGCTACCGCCTGGCCCAGCAATTCGGCCTGCCCCTGGTCGAACGCACGCCGGGCCTGGTGCCGCTGACCTTCGATGGCGACGCCTGGGCCCCCTACGCCCAGCTCGCGGGCCTGGCCCTGCCCGTGGAGATCAGCACCGGTAGCAAGAAAGAGCGTATGGCCTTCATGGAAGACCTGCTGTTCACGCACCGGGGCCTGTCGGGCCCGGCCGTGCTGCAGATATCGAGCTACTGGAAGCCCGGCACGCCCCTGAGCATCAACCTCGCGCCCGAGGTGGACCTGCAGGGCGAGCTGCTCAGGGCCAAGTCGCGCTCGCGCAAGCTCATCGCCAATGAACTGGCGCAGTGGCTGCCCTCGCGACTGGCCGATGCCTGGGTGCAGCAGGATGCTGCCTGGCAGCGCCCCATCGCCGAAGCCTCCGACAAGGCCCTGAACCAGCTGGCCGAGCGCCTGTCACGCTGGGAGATCGTGCCCACGGGCACGGAAGGCTACAAGAAGGCGGAAGTGACGCTGGGCGGCGTGGACACGCGGGCGCTCTGGCAGCAGACCATGGAATGCAAGACCCAGCCGGGCCTGTACTGCATTGGCGAAGTGGTGGATATCACCGGCTGGCTCGGCGGATACAACTTCCAATGGGCCTGGGCCAGTGGGTACGCCTGTGCGCAGGCCTTGCCTTCTGCCTGATTTGTCAGACCGCTTTCGTCTCGCGTATAATCGCCCGCTTTGCTGGCAATCGCCCCGTCGGCCAATACTAGTTAACTTTGGACGGGGACCAACCGCTGAACATGGCTCTCAGGCCCGATCTTCCCGGGAACCCGCTGTCAGCACAGATATCTGGAAATCTAGCTAATGACCACCATCCGCGTAAAAGAAAACGAGCCCTATGAAGTTGCCCTGCGCCGCTTCAAGCGCACCATCGAAAAGCTCGGCCTGCTGACCGACCTGCGCGCTCGCGAGTTCTACGAGAAGCCCACTGCCGAACGCAAGCGCAAGAAGGCTGCCGCCGTCAAGCGTCACTACAAGCGCGTTCGCAGCATGCAGCTGCCCAAGAAGCTGTACTGATCAGCCCTTGACCAGCCGGCTCTCGTCAGCCGCAAAACCCGCGCTCGGGACGCCAGGCGCGGGTTTTTTGTTTTTTGTTCCGTGTTTTCCGACGCCATCACCTCAGGAGAAAAGCCATGAGCCTCAAGGCCCAGATCACCGAAGACATGAAGACCGCCATGCGCGCCAAGGACAGCGAGCGCCTGGGCACCATCCGCCTGCTGCAGGCAGCGATGAAGCAAAAGGAAGTCGATGAGCGCATCGAGCTGGACGACGCCGCCGTCATCGCCATCGTGGACAAGCTGATCAAGCAGCGCAAGGACAGCATCGCCGCCTTCGAGGGCGCGGGCCGCCAGGACCTGGCCGACAAGGAAAAGGCCGAGATGGCCGTGCTGACCGCCTACCTGCCCGAGCGCATGTCGGCCGAGGAAGTGGCCACCGCCGTCAAGGCCATCGTGGCCGAACTGGGCGCATCCGGCCCCGGCGACATGGGCAAGGTCATGGGCGCGGTCAAGGCGCAACTGGCAGGCAAGGCCGACATGGGCCAGGTCTCCGCCGCAGTGAAGGCCGCCCTGGCAGGCTGATCCCCGGCCAGTCCGCTGCAGCAGCCGCCCCGCTCAGGGAGCGGCTGCCATCCACTCCTTCTTGAAGTGTTCCTGCAGGAACTCCACGCACACCCGCACCTTGGCCGACAGCTGCAGCCGCGTCGGATACACAGCCCAGACATTGGCCTCCTGCCGCCATTCGGGCAACACCTGCACCAGGCGCCCGGCCTGCAGATGGGCGCCCACATCCCATAGCGAGCGCAGCGCAATGCCGCGACCGTCCACGGCCCACTGCACCACCATCTCGCCGTTGTTGGCCGACAGCGGCCCCGTGACCTTCACCGCCTGCTCGGCCGCGCCCGCGCGCAGCCGCCACACGCCAAAGGCCTGGTCGCGCTCCTTGATGGCCAGGCAGTCATGGGCCGACAGCTCGGCCGGCGTGCGCGGCGTGCCACGGCGCGCCAGGTAGGCAGGCGCGGCGCACAGCACGCGGTGGTTGTCGGCCAGGCGCCGCGCAATCAGGTGGGACGCGATCTCGTCGCCCACGCGCACATCCAGATCGAAGCCCTCGCCCGCCACATCCACCAGCCGGTCGAACACGTCCAGCCGCACCTGCAGCCCCGGATGGCGCTCCACCAGCCTGGAAAGCGCGGGCGCGATCACATGCCGCCCGAAACCGAAGCTGCTGCTCACGCGCAGCAGGCCGCGCGGCTCGCTGCGCGTGATGACCACCTCCTGCATCAGCTGGTCCATGTCGTCGAGGATGCGCTGCGCCCAGTGGAAGACGCGCTCGCCCTCCTCGGTCACGGCCACGCGGCGCGTGGTGCGGTGCAGCAGCTTCACGCCCAGCTCTTCCTCCAGCAGGCGGATGCGCTTGCTCACATAGGCGGGCGAAGCCCCCAATTCCTCGGCCGCAGCGGCAAAGCCGGATTTGCGGGCCACCACGGTGAAGACGCGCAGGTCTTCGGGAGACGGCTGTTTATTCACGATCTGTAAATAATGGAACCACAGTTGGCCGATTGTATTTAGCCCTGGCGCAGCCAACAATGCCATGCATGCGGCCAGGCTGTCAGCGGCGCCGCTTCATATCCATCCATTCGATCCAAGGACAGACACCATGCAAGACACATTCAAGATCGCCGTCATCGCCGGTGACGGCATTGGCAAGGAAGTCATGCCCGAAGGCCTGCGCGCCCTGGAAGCTGCCGCCAGCCGCTTTGCGATCAAGCTCGAATTCCACCATTTCGACTGGGCCCACTGCGACTACTACCTGGCCCACGGAAAAATGATGCCCGACGACTGGAAGGCGCAGCTCTCCGGCATGGATGCCATCTTCTTCGGCGCCGTGGGCTGGCCCGCCACCGTGCCCGACCATGTCTCGCTGTGGGGCTCGCTGCTCAAGTTCCGCCGCGAGTTCGACCAGTACATCAACCTGCGCCCCGTTCGCCTGTTCGAGGGCGTGCCCTGCCCGCTGGCCGGCCGCAAGCCCGGCGACATCGACTACTACGTGGTGCGCGAGAACACCGAAGGCGAGTACACCTCGCTGGGCGGCATCATGTACGAGGGCACGGACCGCGAGATCGTGATCCAGGAATCGGTCTACTCGCGCAAGGGCGCCGAGCGCCTGCTCAAGTACGCCTTCGACCTGGCCCAAAGCCGCGAGCGCAAGCACGTCACCCTGGCCACCAAGAGCAACGGCATCGCCATCAGCATGCCCTGGTGGGACCAGCGCGCCGAGGACGTGGCCAAGGCCTACCCGGAAGTCACGCTGGACAAGCAGCACATCGACATCCTGACCGCGCGCTTCGTGCTGCAGCCGGGCCGCTTCGACGTGGTGGCCGCCACCAACCTGTTCGGCGACATCCTCAGCGACCTGGGCCCGGCCACCACGGGCACCATCGGCCTGGCCCCCTCGGCCAACCTCAACCCCGACCGCAGCTTCCCCAGCCTGTTCGAGCCCGTGCACGGCTCGGCGCCCGACATCTACGGCAAGAACATCGCCAACCCCATCGCCATGGTCTGGTCGGCGGCGCTGATGCTGGACTTCCTGACCCACGGCCAGGGCGCAGGCCGCGCGGCGCACGACGCCATCGTCTCGGCCATCGAGGAAGTCATCAGGAGCGGCCCGCGCACGCCCGACCTGGGCGGCACGGCCAGCACCACCGAGGTGGGCCAGGCCATCGCCCGGCGCATCGCTGCCGCCTGAGGCGCCGCGCCGGGGTTCATGCCGCCCGGCAGCCTGGCCTACCGGCCCATGCGGCCCATGCGGCCCCTGCGCAGCCTGCCGGCCCCCATCCCGGCCGCCAGCAGGCTCAGCATGACCAGCGCCACGGTGTGCAGGGCCGGCACAGGCGTGGGCACCGGCGCCGCCACCACGGCCTGTGTGAAGCCCTGGCTCATCGGGGCGTGGACTGCATCCCCGCTGTAGTCGACCACAAGGCCATGGGATCCGGCCGCCACGGGCAGCCGGACCGTGATGCTGGCGGCGCCGCCAACCAGGGGCGCCGACCCCAGCTGCGCCCCGTTGTACGAGACCGTGATGCTGCCCGAGGGGAGCGCCGCCGCCATCGCCCGCAGCGCCCCCCGTCGGTCCTGCGCCCCGGTCACGGCCGACACGCTGATGGTCACATCGTCGCCGGGCCGGGAAGGGTTGGGGGTGGAGGTGATCGCCAGGGTGGTTGTGGCCTGGGCGATCTGCACGCTTTGCTGCTGCCTTGCCGCCGCCTCGTAGTTCGCATCGCCGGCCTGGTCTGCCAGGATGCGGCAGGGTCCCGGCGCAATGAAGGAGACAGAACCGCCCGCGATGGTGCAATGGGCAGCCGTCGCCGCATCCACGGAGAACACCACCGCCTTGCCGGAAGCCCCGCCCGTTGCTGCCACGGCATAGGTATCGCCCACCTTGGCGGCCGCTGGCGCCACGGAAGTGAAGGCAATGGCCTGCGCGCCCTTGCCGATGCTCAGGGACAGGACTTGCCGGGCCGCAGGCAGATGGTTGGCATCCCCCTGCTGATCGGCGGCCAGCAGGCAGTTGTCCGTACCCGCCAGCCTGCCGGACACCTCGGCACCGCTGACGGAGCACGCCGCCGGCGTCAGGGAGCTGAACTGCACGGCCTGGGACGAGCCACCGCCGGCGGCGCTCAGAGCCACCCGTGCATCCACGACCAGGGGCGCCGGCATGCTCCAGACGATGTTCTGCGCAGCAGGCTGCACCGTCACCGGGTAAGCCACCTCGGGGGCGGGACCATAGGTCGCGTCGCCGCCCTGCCGGGCCGTCATCGTGCAAGTGCCTGCGGAATGGAAGCTGAACACCCCTGCGGCATCGACGGTGCAAACCTCTGGCGCAGATGCGGAAAACGTCACGGCCAGGCCGGAGGTAGCCGTTGCAACGGGCGTGAATGTCGTGCCGAAGGTTTGCGCCGACGGCTGCGCAAAGTCGATGGTCTGCTCCAGCCTGAGCGTGGTGAAGGGCACGCTGGCCACATCCGGCTGCACGCGGCCTGCGCCATCCCTGGCGATGAAGTGCAGCCTGTAGGCCGTATTCACCGCCAGCCCCCCGATATCGATATCGTGGACCACGCCTGCCGTCATGCCGACCGGGGAGCCGCCGGCCTGCAGCGCGGCGGCATCCGGCGCCGCGGCGGCCGCAGCAAGCACCTGCCAGTAGCCCGTGCCGTCCCGGTCCAGCGCCACGCGGGCCTTGGCCGTCACACCGCCCGCCTGCGGGTCGACGACGGGAGCCAGACTGAAGACCGGGCGGCCCAGCACATAGCCGGCAAACCCAGGGTTTTGCGCTGCATGCCACCCATCGGACAGGGATGACAGACCCGCCCAGACCGCATTGGCGGGGATGGTCGATGCGTCCATGGCGAGCAGGGTCTGGATGCCATCGAGCGAATAGTGGAAAACAGTGCTGTCGATGGGGCGCGGGAGGGAGGACCCCTCGATCTGAAAGGAGCTGATCGTGGCCCAGGCTGCCGCTGCGGGAATTCCCATGGGATCGCTCGTCCGCAGGACCTGGCCCTGGTAGCTGTATGTGTAGTCCTCGTTCCAACTGTTGAGACCCCAGCCGTCATCCCAGTAGTTGGAAGGGGTGACCCAATCCGCAGTGGAGGGCGGCGAGCCGCCTTGCTGCACCACGCCGCCCACGCTGAACGTGTATTCGGTCACCATGGACGTATACCAAGCGTTGGACTGCGTCTGGTAGCCCGTCATGACCAGCCCCTGCGCCGGCGCGGCCACGGCCGCGACGCAATGCAGGCCGGCTCCGAATACCACCACCCACGGCATCATGGCCCTGGAAAATTCCGCCTGAAGGCGACTGCCTCGTTCTCTCACATGCACTCCCGTTTCAACTTGCTGTTCTTCTGGTCCGTGCCGGGGGTATCGGCAATGCAGGAGCCTAGCGGCCGCACCTGCCCGCGCCTTGACTGCGCGTTGCGCTTTTCTTGACAGTGCGTCCCGCCCCCTGCGCAACGCGGGCTGCCGCGCCACCGTCAGTTCATTTGCCACCAAACGCCTGCTGCCCCCGGCCCTGCAAAGCGGCGATACGCCGTCCAACCGGGCCGTCGTCTGGGCGCGGAGATGGCGGCATTGCCCCCGCCGCAGGCCCCTGGCCGGCGAACAGGGCAAGATGGCCGGCTGCGGCATTCGGGCCGCTCAGACACAGCACGGAATCTCCATGAAGCACTACGACTACATCGTCATCGGCGGCGGCAGCGGCGGCATTGCATCGGCCAACCGCGCCGCCATGCACGGGCGCCACTGCGCGCTGATCGAAGCCGGCGAGATCGGCGGCACCTGCGTCAACGTGGGCTGCGTGCCCAAGAAGGTCATGTGGCATGCGGCCCAGATCGGCGAGGCCATGCACCGCTACGGCCCCGACTACGGCTGGGATGCCACCGTCAACCGCCTGGACTGGCAACGCCTGCTGGACAGCCGCAGCGCCTACATCGACCGCATCCATGCCTCGTATGAAATCGGCCTGGCGCGCAACAAGGTCGAGCTGATCCAGGGCTTCGGCCGCTTCGTGGATGCGCGCACCGTGGAGGTGGGCGGCCAGCGGCTCAGTGCCGATCACATCCTCATCGCCACGGGCACGCGCCCGGCACGGCCCGACATTCCGGGCGCCGAGCTGGGCATCGACTCCGACGGCTTCTTTGCCCTCAAGGCCCTGCCTGCGCGCACGGCCGTGG
Organism: Delftia sp. PX-1; assembly: GCF_055797465.1. Classification (NCBI taxonomy): domain Bacteria; kingdom Pseudomonadati; phylum Pseudomonadota; class Betaproteobacteria; order Burkholderiales; family Comamonadaceae; genus Delftia; species Delftia sp. PX-1. The sequence goes on along the minus strand of NZ_CP184763.1, from coordinate 2,423,308 downwards.
TGGGTGCCGGCTATATCGCCGTGGAGATTGCCGGCGTGCTGCACGCGCTGGGCTCGCAGACCCATCTGTTCCTGCGCCAGAACTCGGCACTGCGCGGGTTCGATCCGCTGCTGAGCCAGACCCTGATGGAAATCATGGAGGCCGAAGGCCCCGCCGTGCACCGCCAGGCCACCCCGAAGGCCGTGGTCCGCAACGCAGACGGCAGCCTGGACCTGCAACTGCAGGACGGCAGCAGCCACACCGTGGACTGCGTGGTCTGGGCCGTGGGCCGCCGGCCCGACACCTCGGGCCTGAACCTGGAGGCCGCAGGCGTGGCGCTGCAGGACAGCGGCCACATCGCTGTGGACAAGTTCCAGGACACCAATGTGCCCGGCATCCACGCCGTGGGCGACATCACGGGCCGCATCGAACTCACGCCCGTGGCCGTGGCCGCAGGCCGGCGCCTGTCCGAGCGCCTGTTCAACGGCAAGACCGGCGAGCACCTGGACTACGACAACGTACCCACCGTGGTCTTCAGCCACCCGCCCATCGGCACCGTGGGCCTGACCGAGCCGCAGGCGCGCGAGCGCTTTGGCGACGATCAGGTCAAGGTCTACCAGTCGGCCTTCACCGCCATGTACACGGCCGTCACGCGCCACCGCCAGCCCGCGCGCATGAAGCTGGTCTGCGTGGGCCCAGAGGAACGCATCGTGGGCATACACGGCATCGGCCTGGGGATGGACGAGATGCTGCAGGGCTTTGCCGTGGCCCTGAAGATGGGCGCCACCAAGCGCGACTTCGACGACACCGTGGCCATCCACCCCACGGCGGCCGAGGAGTTCGTGACCATGCGCTGAACAGGCGCACAGGCTGACCTCAGCGGTTGACCACGGCCTTGGGCAGGACACGCGCCGGGCGAGTGCGTGAGCTCGTTGAGCCAGCCCGGCAAACAGGTGGCCGCCAGGCCGCCCAGGTTGGCCAAGGCATCGGAAATGGCCGTGAGCAGGCCGATCTGCGCCGTGCTCCTGACGCCAGCCTCGCGGACGCTGGTGGGCACCCAGAAGCTGCGCGCGATCCACAGCTGCCGCCGCTCCTTCTCCCTTCTCCGAAATGGACCTCCTGCCCCTGCATGCCGCCGATGCCTGCATGGCTGGGGGCTGACATTTCAACTCCTTGCGGTGTCGACCATTGCCACCGTCCTTGGATCCTGCGTCGCCACTCTGGCGCACTGCAGCCGGCCCTGCTGGAAACAGCCGTACACGGTGGAAATTTCAAGCGCCTACGCTTAAATTCCCAAATCGATAGTCAAAAACAAACAAAGTATTTTCCCGATAGTCAAGGCAAATAGAAAAATTCACAATCCTTACAAGCAGGGAAAAAAGAGGCATCACTCCATGGAAAGCCTTGGTGTTCCTTTGTAGGCAATCCGACTTAATTGGAGTGCATACACCTTAATTTCCCGCATCAACCCAGAAGCCATGGGTCGAGATCCGCGATCGGAACCGAGGAGACATCCCATGCCCAGACTGTATTCGAAGACAGGGCATGGGCGAGCCCACGCCAGGCGGCATGCAGGCCAGCTTCTGGCCCCTGCGGCAAACGCACGCGCCGGGCAGCAGGCTGAAAGCAGTGTTCGCGCTGGAGGCCTTCCACCGTGCGGGCAGCGGCGCCGGGAGCCGCTTGGCCGATGAAGCCTTCTTGGCCCGCAGCGCCTATGGGGCTGAGCAGCGGCCGGGGCGCAACACCACACTCAACAAGGAGACAGATCCATGACAACCGATGTACTCGATGCCCGGTCCCCGTTGACCGGGTCGCGCAACGCGGGCCACCCTCTGCCGGCGGACCGCATGATCGTGGGCGCGCCCACGGGCGGCTGAGGAGCAGGTCATGCACGAAGCCCCCCGCCCCACCCTCCCGCCCATCGGCTGCAACGGCCGTGGCGTGCAGCGCTCCTCGCGCCACCAGCCCATCGGCCTGCAGGAGCTGCCCATACGCGAGCAGTTCCGCCTCGTCAGCGAGACCGGCGTGTTCGACTGCTTCGACCGCCTGCCGCTGCGCCACCAGCTGGCCGACTACGAGTCGGCCATCGCCGAATTCAAGCTGCCCGTGCACACCGCCAGCTGGTTCTACCGCCTGGGCGAGGACGAGGTCCTGCTGGCCGGCAACCTTCGCATCTGCCGCGAGATCGGCGTGCGCTGCCACAACATCATGACCTTCAAGCACCACCGCGACGGCCATGTGCTGTCCGATGTGGAAATCGCCGAACACTATCTGCGGGTCTATGACGACGCCATGGGCCTGGGCGTGGAGCCCAGCTTCGCGCTGCATGTGAACACGTGGACCGAAGACTTCCTGCGCGTGCGCAGCGTGGCCGGGCGCGTGCAGGCACGCGGCGTGCCCTTTCACTTCACGCTGGACTACAGCCATGTGAACTTCAAGATCGGCAACCCGGCCGAGCTGGACCGGTCTGGCGTGCGCGGGCTGCTCGAGCGCGGCGAACTGGTGCTGGACCCGTTCGAGCCCGGCTCGCTGTGCGAACAATGGCTGGACATGGGCATCGTGCGCTGGGCCCAGCTGCGAGCGGCCGGCCCCAACCAGCCCCTGAACCTGTGGCACCGCGACGAGGACGGCAGCCCGGGCCGGGGCATCCAGTACCCCATGCTGCGGCCCGGACCCGGCGAATGGCATTCGCCCTGGCATGCCTACCTGCTGGAGCCCTCCAAAGAGGCCATCCGCAAGGTGCTGGCCTGCCACCATGCGCAGCCGCACAGCCCGCTGCGCTACCTCACCACCGAATTCATCAATCTCCCCGACTACGGCCTGGGCGCAGGCTATGACCTGCTGGAGCAGAACGTGGCGGCCGCGCGCTTCATGCGGCAAGCCTGGGACGAGATCTGCGCCCGCCCCGTACTCCGGGCCTCCTGCGAAGGTGCAGCATGAACCCCGCACAACACCCCCAAGGCCATGCCGTCATCATCGGCGCCGGACACGCCGGTGGCACCCTGGCCGCCCTGCTGCGCCAGTACGGCCACCCGGGTCCGATCACTGTGGTCGGCGGCGAGGACCTGCCGCCCTACCTGCGCCCGCCGCTGTCCAGGGCATGGCTGCAGCAGGCCATGGGCCCGGACGAGCTGTTGCCGCGGCCCGCCGGCGCCTCCGCGGACCAGGCCATCGCCCTGCGCCCGGGCATGCGCGCCATGGCCATAGAGCCGGGCTCGCGGCAGGTGGCGCTGAACGACGGATCGGTGCTGCACTACGAACACCTGGTCATTGCCACAGGCTCCGCGCCGCGCTGGCTGGTCCTGCCCGGGGATGAGCGGCCTGGCATCACCTACCTGCGCACCATGGAAGACGCGCAGGCGCTGCGGGGCCATCTGCAGACCGCACGCTGCCTGGCCATCATCGGCGGCGGCTATGCGGGCCTCGAAATCGCTTCCACGGCCCGCAAGCTGGGCGTGCAGGTCCGGATCATCGAGCGCGAAGGCAGGCTGCTGACGCGCAGCGCCTCGCCGCAGATGGCTGCGCATCTGCTGCAGCTGCATGCAGGCCAGGGCGTGGAGGTGCATTTCAATGCAGCGGTCGCCGCCATCCAGGGAGACAGCCCCACCCGCATCACGGCCCTGTGGATGGCCGATGGCTCCCGACTGGAGTGCGATGCCGTGCTCATTGGCGTGGGCGCGGCGCCCTGCATGGAACTGGCGCAATCCCTCGGCCTGGACTGCGCCGACGGCATTGCCGTGGATGGCGAAGGCCGTACCGCCATGAGCGGCATCTACGCCATAGGCGATGCCACGCGCCGCCCGCTGGCCGGCTACCCCGGGCTGCACCGGCTCGAAAGCGTGCCCAGCGCGCTCGAACAGGCCCGGCGCGCGGCCTGCGCCATCACGGGCAGCGAACTGCCCGCCCATGAAACGCCCTGGTTCTGGTCCGATCAGTACGACACCAGGCTGCAGATCGCCGGCCTGCCCGGCCAGGGCGACCAGACCGTGCTGCGCGGCAACCCGGCCAGCGGCAGGTTCGCCGTCCTGCACCTGCGCGGCGGCCAGCTGTGCGCCGCCGAATGCGTGAATTCGCCGGGCGAATTCATGGCTGCGCGCAAGGCCATCGCCGCCACGCACTGCGCCGACCCCGGTTTCCCAACGCTCCCCTCCAAAGCCCCACTCACGTCATGATCTCCATTGCCTTCATGGAGCACGGCGGCAGCGAGCATGCGGTGCAGGCCACGGAGGGACAGAGCCTCATGCCGAATGCGGCGGCGCCGGTGGCGCAGCGCCAATGCAGCCGCAGCCGCAGGATCAGCGCGTTGCCAGGCTGCGCCCCACCGCCCGCAAACACTCCACCAGCAACCGCGTCGTCGCCGTCATCGGCTGGCCGCGCAGGGTGATCAGGCCCACGGGGGGCAGGTCGATGGGCACGGGCAGGTCCAGCACGGCGACCAGCCCCTGCTGCGCGAAATGCTCGGCCACGCCGCGCGCCATGAAGGCCACGGCGCCGCGCTGGTGCAGGAAGCTGATCTGCGACAGGAATGAGGCGGACTCCACCAGATCGGCCGGAGGATGCAGGCCGTGGGCGAAGAACTGCTGCTCCAGCTTCACGCGCAGCGATGCCCAGGGCGGGGGCATGACGCAGGGCATGTCGGCCAGCGCCTGCCAGCTCGCAGGCTGCGCCAGCAACGCATGGCCGGGGCGCACGACGGCGACCATGGGCTCGTCGTACAGGGCTTCGGTCTCCAGGTCGGGCGAGGCATAGCCGGGTTCGAGCCGGCCCACGAACAGGTCCAGCTCGCCCATGCGCAGCTTGGGCAGCAGCCGCGTGAGATCGCCCTCCTCGACCAGCACCGTGGTCTGGGCCGATCGCGCCTTCAACTGCTCGACGGCCCGGGCCAGCAGCACGGGCGTGGCCACGACCATGGCGCCCACGCTGGTGCGCCCGCGTGTGCCGCTGGCCTCGGCCGCCATTTCATCGCGCGTGCGTTCGAAGCCCGCCAGCACCGAGCGCGCAAAGCGCACCATGCTGACCCCGGCCGCCGTGGGCTCGGTGCCGCGCGTGGAGCGCTCGAACAGCGTCATGTCCAGCATGCGCTCTATCTCGGCCAGGGTCTTGGAGACGGCGGGCTGGGTGACGGCCAGGAACTCGGCGGCGCGGCCCAGGTGGCGGAACTGGTCCAGCGCCACCAGCAGCTGCAGATGGCGCAGCTTGAGGTTGGAGCGCAGCACGCGGTCTATCTTGCTCATGGGGTCTTCATAGCTTTGAGGTTATGAAGCCAGTCTATCTTTTCATTGGATTGTCATGATCAGGCGCTGAACAATCGCGCCAGTCAGCCCAAGGCCCGGATCACAGGGCTGCAAAAAGCCAATACAGGAGACAAGCGATGAACACCCCACGCACACGCCATGCAAGCCGGCGCGAATTCGTGCTCGCCACCCTCGGCGCCAGCGCACTGGCCGCCACCGGCCCCCTCTTCGCCCAGAACTGGCCCGAACGCCCCATCACCTTCATCTGCCCCTGGCCTGCGGGCGGCACGGCCGACCAGTCCATGCGCGCGCTGTGCACCGTGGCCGGCAAGCTGCTGGGCCAGCCGATCGCGGTGGAGAACCGCGCGGGCGCCTCGGGAATGATCGGCGCCAAGGCGCTGGCCTCGGCCAGGGCGGACGGCTACACCATCGGCCAGATTCCCATCTCGGTCACGCGCTTTTCGCAACTGGGCAGCCTGCAGGCCGATCCGCGCAAGGACTACACCTACATCGCGCGCACCTCGGGCCAGACCTTCGGCATTGCCGTGCCCGCCCATTCGCCGTTCAAGACGCTCAAGGACTTCGTGGCCGCCGCCAAGGCGAGGCCCGGCCAGGTGACCTATGCCCATGCAGGCGTGGGCGGTGCCACGCGTGTGGGCATGGAGGAGTTTGCGGGCGTGGCCGGCATACAGCTCAACCATGTGCCCTACAAGGGCGGCGCCGAGGCACTGCAGGGTGTGCTGGGCGGCCATGTGGATGCGCTGGCCGACTCCAGCTCCTGGGCCCCCCATGTGGAAGCCGGCAAGCTGCGCCTGCTGGCCACCTGGGGCGAGCAGCGCACGGCGCGCTTCAAGGACGTGCCCACGCTGCGCGAATGCGGCTACGACGTGGTGGTCGATGCGCCCAACGGCATCGGCGCGCCGCGTGGCCTGGACCCGGCCGTGGCGGCCAGGCTGCGCGAGGCCTTCCGCGCCGCCGTGGCCAGCCCCGAGTTCAAGTCCGTGGCCGAGAAGCTGGACGCGCCGCTGCTGTACCTGGATGGCCCGGACTACGAGAAATACGTCAACACGGTCTATCAAAAAGAGACCGTCCTCATCGACAAGCTCAAGCTGCGCGAATTGATGAAGGGCTGACAGCCCGCGAACCCACACCGATGAAAGCCCCGCATGTCCCGCACCGATAGCCCCCTGCTGCACCTGCATCCCAACGACAACGTGCTGGTCGCCAGGACCGCTCTGTCGCTGGGCCAGGAGATTCCCGAACTGGGCGTGCGCGCCCGCGCCCAGGTGCCTGCGGGCCACAAGATCGCCGCGCGCCGCATCGCAGAGGGCGAGCAGGTGAAGAAGTACGACACCGTGATCGGCGTGGCCACGCGTGAGCTGGAGGCCGGCGACTATGTGCACAGCCACAACCTGCGCATCGTGGACTACTACCGCGACCCGGCCTTCGGCGCCGATGTGCGGCCCGTGGACTATGTGCCCGAGGCGCAGCGCGCCAGCTTCCAGGGCTTTGTGCGCGCCGGCGGCGGCGTGGGCACGCGCAATTTCATCGGCATCCTGTCGTCGGTGAACTGCTCGGCTACGGTGATCAAGCGCATTGCCGCGCATTTCACGGCCGAGCGCATGGCAGCCTTCCCCAACGTGGACGGCGTGGTGGCCTTCGCCCAGACCAGCGGCTGCGGCATGTCCTCGCCCAGCGAGCATTTCGACGTGCTGCGCCGCACGCTGGCCGGCTATGCGCGCCACCCGAACCTGGCCGGCGTGCTCATCGTGGGCCTGGGCTGCGAGCGCAACCAGGTCGATGCCCTCGTGGAGTCGCAGGGCCTGTGCGAAGGCCGGCTCATGCGCACCCTGGTGATGCAGGAGGTCGGCGGCACGCGCGTGACCATAGAGGCAGGCATCCGCGCCATCGAAGAGATGCTGCCCGAAGCCGATGCCGCGCGGCGCAGCACGGTCAGTGCCAGCCACCTGAAGATCGGGCTGGAGTGCGGCGGCTCGGACGGCTTTTCGGGCATCACGGCCAACCCGGCACTGGGCGCGGCCATGGACATCCTGGTGCGCCACGGCGGCACGGCCATCCTGTCGGAAACGCCCGAGATCCATGGCGTGGAATTCATGCTCACGCGCCGCGCCATCACGCCAGCCGTAGGGCAGAAGCTGCTGGACCGCCTGGCCTGGTGGGAGCGCTACGCGGCCGGCCAGAACGCGCAGTTCAACGGCGTGGTCGGCCACGGCAACCAGGCCGGGGGCCTGGCCAACATCTTCGAGAAATCGCTGGGCTCGGCCATGAAGGGCGGCACCACGCCGCTGCGCGCCGTCTACGAATACGCCGAGCCCATCACCGAGCCGGGCTTCGTCTTCATGGATTCGCCGGGCTACGACCCCGTGGCCTCCACGGGCCAGATTGCCAGCGGTGCGCACCTGATCTGCTTCACCACGGGGCGCGGCTCCATGTTCGGCAGCAAGCCCGCGCCCACCATCAAGCTGGCCAGCAACACGCCCATGTACCGCCGCCTGGAGGAAGACATGGACATCAACTGCGGCCTGATCGTGGACGGCGAATGCGGCGTGCCCGAGATGGGGCAGCGCATCTTCGCGCAGATCCTGCGCCACGCCAGCGGCGAGCCCACCAAGAGCGAGGCCCTGGGCCTGGGCGACCATGAGTTCGTGCCCTGGCACCTGGGCATCGTGAGCTGATCCGCCCCTTGCAAACCTCGTATCCACCGATTCCATGCCACTGACCCTGACCCGCCCCGAGCTGCTGCGCAGCGCCAACTTCATCGCCGGCCAATGGACGACCGCGCCCGCCCCGCGCCTGGCCGTGACCGACCCCGCCACGGGCGCACTGATCACCGAGGTGCCCGACTCCGGCGCCGCCGAGGCCCGCGCCGCGCTGGACGCCGCGCATGCCGCCTTTCCCGCCTGGCGCAAGACGCCCGCCAAACAGCGCGCCGCCATCATCAAGCGCTGGAACGACCTGGTGCTGGCCCACCAGGACGACCTCGGCCGCCTCATCAGCCGCGAGCAGGGCAAGCCCCTGGCCGAGGGCAAGGGCGAGGTCGCCTACGCGGCCAGCTACATCGAATGGTTTGCCGAAGAGGCCACGCGCATGAACGGCGAGATCATTCCCGCGCCCGTGCCGGGCCGGCGCATGTTTGCGCTGCGCGAGCCCGTGGGCGTGGTGGCCGCCATCACGCCCTGGAACTTTCCTGCCGCCATGATCGCCCGCAAGATCGCGCCCGCGCTGGCCGCCGGCTGCACCGTGGTCTGCAAGCCCGCGGAAGACACGCCGCTGACCTCGCTGGCCCTGGTGCTGCTGGCCCAGGAGGCGGGCGTGCCGGCCGGCGTGCTCAACATCGTCACGGCCTCGCGCGAGAAGACGCCCGAGGTGGTGGATGTCTGGCTGGACGACGCGCGCGTGCGCAAGATCACCTTCACGGGCTCCACACCCGTGGGCAAGCACCTGGCGCGGCGCAGCGCCGACACGCTCAAGAAGCTCTCGCTGGAGCTGGGCGGCAATGCGCCCTTCATCGTCTTCGAGGACGCCGACATCGATGCCGCCGTTGACGGCTTCATGGCCGCCAAGTTCCGCAATGGCGGCCAGACCTGCGTGTGCCCCAACCGCGTCTTCGTGCACCGCAGCGTGCACGACACGTTCGCACAGAAGCTGGCCGCGCGCGTGGCCGCACTGCACGTGGGCCCGGCCAGCGACCCGGCCTCGCAGATCGGCCCCATGATCAATGCGCGCGCCGTGGAAAAGATCGAGCGCCATGTGCAGGACGCCGTGGCGCGCGGCGCCAGGGTGCTCACGGGCGGCAGGCGCCTGGATGCCCTGGGCGCCAACTACTACGCGCCCACCGTGCTCACGGGCGCCGATGCCTCCATGGCCTGCGCCTGCGAGGAAACCTTCGGCCCCGTGGCGCCGCTCACCGTCTTCGACAGCGAGGACGAGGTCATCGCAGCCGCCAACGACACGCCCTTCGGCCTGGCCGCCTACTTCTACAGCAACGACGCGCGCCGCATCTGGCGCATGGCCGATGCGTTGGAGACCGGCATCGTCGGCATCAACGAAGGCGCGCTGGCCGCCGAGGCAGCGCCCTTCGGCGGCGTCAAGGAATCGGGCTACGGCCGCGAGGGCTCCACCCACGGCCTGGACGACTACCTGCACACCAAGTACGTCTGCCAGGGCCTGCTGGACTGAATCTTTCCCTCCACGAAATCACCGGACACCATGCCAGCCCATAACCCCTTCAAGACCGCCCTGGCCGCAGGCCAGCCCCGCATCGGCCTGTGGCTGTCCATGGCCGACCCCTACCTGGCCGAGGCGGCCGCCACCTGCGGCTACGACTGGCTGCTGATCGACGGCGAGCACGCGCCCAACGACGTGCGCAGCACCCTGGCCGCGCTGCAGGCCGTGGCCCCGCACCCGGCCCAGGCCGTGGTGCGCGTGGTCGAAGGCAGCACGGCCCTGATCAAGCAAATGCTGGACATAGGCGCCACCACCTTGCTAGTGCCCATGGTGGACACGGCCGAACAGGCGCGCGCCGTGGTGTCCGCCACGCGCTACCCGCCGCTGGGCGTGCGCGGCGTGGGCAGCGCCGTGGGCCGCGCATCGCAGTGGAGCGCACGCGCCGACTACCTGCAGGTGGCCGACGACGAGATCTGCCTGCTGGTGCAGGCCGAGACCGTGGCCGCGCTGCACAACCTTGAAGCCATCTGCGCGGTGGACGGCGTGCACGGCGTCTTCATCGGCCCCGCCGACCTGGCCGCCTCCATGGGCCACCGCGGCAACCCGGGCCACCCCGAAGTGCAGGCCGCCATCGAGGGCGCGATGAAGACCATCATCGCCAGCGGCAAGGCGGCCGGCACCCTGACCTCGGACCCCGCCCTGGCCCGCCGCTACCTGGACCTGGGCTGCAGCTTCGTGGCCGTGGGCGTGGATGTGCTGCTGTTTGCGAATGCGGCGCGCAGGCTGCGGGGGCAGTTCGATGATTCGCCGGTGGCCACGCCTGCACAGCAGGCAGCTGCCGCCTATTGAATCAGCCAGCCACCAGCCAGGCCAGCAGCCCCGCCGCCGCTGCAGCGGCCGCCACACGCCGCGCGAACTGCGGTGCATAGGTCAGCAGCAGGCCCAGGGCCAGGGCCGCAAAGGTGAGCAGGCCCAGCCAGGCGGCCACGGCCACCGAGGCATTCCAGCGCAGCAGGCAAGGCGCCAGCGATAGGGCCAGCAGCGCGTAGCCGGCCAGCCGCCAGGCCTTCAGGCGCGCGGGCGCCAGGCCTTCGGTGCCCAGTTGGTCCTGGTGCCGGTCCATGGAAGCGGCGACGACGGCAAAGCCTGCAAAGGCCAGAAAAAAGGCGGCAAGAATCATCATGACGCGCGCTCCAGCGTGGGGGCATGGCTGGCGGCACGGGCTTGCGTGCGGGGGGCTGCAGGCGCTGCAGCCGCTGCCGGCTTGCCGCGCAGCAGCCACCAGGCCACCACGCCGTGGATGGCGGCCAGGCCCAGCATCAGCAACTCGAAGCTGGCGATGCTCCACTGCCCGTTGGCCATGGTCTGCACCAGCGATGCGCCGCCCGTCAGCAGGTTGAGCAGGGGCAGCAGCGCATACAGCACGGCGGCCAGCGCCATCTGCTGCAGCCAGGCATTGCGGTGAGAGACCCGCAGCGGATGCAGCAGGCACAGCAGCCAGATCAGGAAGAAGCCGTTGATCTCCCAATCACTGCGCGCCTGCATGGGCACGGGCAGCAGGCGGTTGAGCCAGAAGAAGCCGGCCACGGCCACCGACAGGCCCGCGATGGAGCCCACGTTGAGCACCTCCACCAGACGGTGGCCGAAGGGCGTGCGGCCCAGCTTGCGGCGCTCGGGCATGCGCTTGACCACCCACAGCACCATGCCGGACGCGGCCATGAAGGTGCCGACCACGCCGCTGAGCAGCAGCAGCCAGCGCGTGGCGGGCTCTGCAAAGCGGCCCAGGTGCACGCCGGTGATCACGTTGCTGGTGGCGCGCACCCATGAGATGGCGGGCGCCTCGGCGCTGGCCTGCAACTGGCCGGTCACGCCGTCGAAGCGCAGGGTCTCGGACTGGCCGCGGTTGATGAGGCTCATGCCGCCGCCTTCGCGCAGCTCCACCACCGCGCGCGAGGTGCCGGGCGCGTTGACCGTGATGCTGCCCACGCCGTGCTCGGGCCAGCGGCGCGCGCCCTCGGCCAGCATGGGCGCGATATCGGCCAGCGCAGCGGCCTGGCGCTCCTGTTTGTCACCGCGCGCGCCCGGGCCCTGGTTGGCCGCCTGACCGCGCGCGCCCCGCACATCGGCGAAGTAGGCATTGGTGTCGCCGTTGTAGGCCGCCTGTATGCCCCAGGGCATGAGCATGAACATCAGCAGCACCAGTCCGCTGAAGGTGATGACGATGTGAAACGGCAGCGCCAGCACGGCCGTGGCGTTGTGCGCGTCCAGCCAGGAGCGCTGGCCCTTGCGCGGGCGGAAGGTGAAGAAGTCCGTGAAGATCTTCTTGTGCGTGATCACGCCCGTGATGATGGCCACGAACATCAGCATGGTGGCGAAGCCCACGATCCAGCGGCCCCAGATGCGCGGCATGGCGTGCAGCTCGAAGTGGAAGCGGTAGAAGAAGTTGCCGGCGCGTGTCTCGCGCGGCTCCAGCTTCTCGCCCGTGGCGGCGTCGATCTCGGCGCGCCTGGTGCCTGCGCGGCCCGTGGCGGCGCCGGGCTCGCGCCAGGATGCGGCCACGGCCACCTGGCGCGGGCCGGGCAGGCCCAGCGTCCAGGTCGTGGCCTCCGGCGCGATGCGCTGCATGGCCTCCAGTGCGCGCTGCGCGGTATCGGCGTCCTGCACCGAGCCGTGCAGCTCGGGCCGCATCCAGTCGTTGATCTCGTCGCGGAAATAGCTCAGGGTGCCCGTGAAGAACACCGCGTAGAGCAGCCAGCCCAGCAGCAGGCCGCTCCAGGTGTGCAGCCAGGACATGGACTGGCGCAGTCCCTCGGGTTTGCCGTCTGCCCTCATGCGGCGGCTCCGTTCGACAGCACCCAGGCCAGCAGTCCCAGGCCCGCGCCCGGCAGGCCGATCACGGCCCAGGCGCGCCAGGCGCTGGCGCAGCCAAAGGCCCACATGGCCGCCACGGCGTAGATGATGAAGGCCAGCAGCGTCGAGCCCAGCGCCGCATCGGCCCGTTCCACGCCCAGCCAGACCATGGCGCGCGCGCCCGTGGCGGCGCAGGCGGCCGACAGCAGATAGCCGCCGCCGATCGCCGCCAAGGCGCGCGAGGCCACGGCCACGCGGTAGCGCAGCAAGGATGGAGAGGACCCTCCCGGGGTCGAGGCTTGCATGGGGATGACCTTTCTTGCGGATCGTTGCCCGTCATGGACGCCGCGGCCGCTGCAGACACCACGCGCAGGCCCGGACGGACAAAGGCGCCACAACAGTTCAAGGTCTGTGCGGCGCCGGGCGTTGGCCGCGCGCCTGGAGCACGCCGCCTTTCAAAGAGCGGGAATGATAATGATTTTTATTACCCGAGTCATTTAAAGAAATGCAAAGCCGGCCTGCTGCCACCGGCCCCGACCATCCCCCTGGCGCCTGTTCCTCTATCGCGCCCGCCCCGCCAGCCAGCGCCCGCCGAACTGGTTGATCACCATGCCCGCCAGCACGGCCAGCGTGCCCATCCACTGCATGAAGGTGGGCCGCTCGCCCAGCAGCAGCATGGCCGAGACCAGGCCTACCACGGGCACCATCAGAGACAGCGGCGCCACCGTGCCGGCCGCATAGCGCTGCAGCAGGCGCGTCCACAGGCCGTAGCCCAGCAGCGTGGCCAGCAGCGCCAGGTACAGGATGGAGGCCACGGCGGTCAGGTCGATCCCCGCCAGTTGCTGCACGACCGTATCCGCGCCATCGGTCCAGACAGCCAGGGCCATCAGCGGCGCAATGGGGAAGATGCTGCTCCAGACGATGAAGGGGAAAGGCTCGTAGGGGCCGCTGCGCGCCGCATAGCGCGTGATCATGTTGGACACGGCCCACATGCAGGCTGCGCCCACGGTCAGCAAAAAGCCGACCAGCGTCATGGCGTTGTCGCCCTCGCCATGGGCGCTGCCAATGGCAACCAGCCCGCCCAGCGATACCACCAGGCCCAGCCAATGCCACAGGCGCGCGGGCTCGCCCAGCAGGAAGGCGGCCAGCAGCAGCGTGACGAAGGCCTGCGTCTGCAGCACCACCGAGGCCATGCCCGCCGGCATGCCCAGCTTCAGGCCCAGGAACAGCATGCCGAACTGGCCCACGCCCTGCACCAGCCCATAGGCGGCCAGATAGCGCCAGCCCACCGACTTGGGCGGGCGCACGAACAGCAAAAAGGGCAGCGACGCCACCACGAAGCGCAGCGCGCTCAGCAGCATGGGCGACAGCGTCAGCAGGCCGAACTTCATGGCCACGAAGTTGGTGCCCCAGATCAGGATGACCAGCAGCGCACGCGCCCAGTCGCCACGGCTCAGGTGCTGCGCGGTCATGCCCTGCCCTCGGTGCGGCGGGGCCTGCAATGGTCAGGGACAGCGGCCGGCAGCACCGGCAAGAAACAGGAAGAAGGCATGGCGGGCAATGGGCAAAAAGAAAAGGGGCGGATCACATCCGCCCCCGGCGTTTGTACCACCGCAGCCCGTGCGCTGCCGGGCGGCCGTGGCTCGGCCCTGGGTTTCAGTCCGCCGCGTAGTCGATGGGATCGTGGGCATGCTGGCGCCCCAGCGCGCCGGCCATGGCCAGCATGAAGGCCAGGCCGCGCCGCACATCGGGCTCGCGTGCCATGCGCATCAGGCCGATCAGGGTGGGCGTTTCCTCCATGGCCTGCACCTGGGCCGCCGCCATGCGCGCGGCATTGCCCGCGGCCCAGGCCCCGCCCACGCCATCCTCGAAGGCCTTGGCGACCTTCTCGACCATGTAGTCGTCTGCCATGTCCACCAGGTCCGCCGTGGCCGACAGCAGATCGACCACGCGGTTCAGGCGCCGGCCCGCCAGCAGCGGCTCCAGCTTGCCCATCAGTTCGGCCAGCCCCTGCAGCGCGGCGTCGTCCTGCAGCAGGCCGCCGGCGGCGGGCTGCGCCACGGGAATGTCGGAAGCGATGTTCATCTCGGTGCTCCTTGTCTTCGTGCTTGGAATGACAATGCAAAGGCCCTGGCCTCAGACCAGGGCGCGGGCCACGGCCCAGTACATGCCGCGGTTGAAGCCCTTGCGCATCATGGAGCCGACCTTGGTCGGCGGCGTGGGCTTGACGTCGACCTGGTAGTCGTACCAAAGCGGCATGCCGCCGTCCAGGCCCATCTGGGCGATGGCCACCACGCGCCCGTCGTAGGCATCGCTGGTGCGGCCGAAGCGGATCTGCGAGGCGATGTTGTTCACCACCACGGGCGACTGGTTGTGGCAGGCGCCGCCGGCCTTGCTCACCGGCAGGTCCACCGTATCGCCCAGCACATAGACATGGCTCTGGCCCAGCACCTGCATGGTCTCGTGGTCGGTGGGCAGCCAGCCTTCGCCATCCTGCGCCTGCGACAGGCCGCAGTCGCGCACGGCCTGCACGGCGCGTATCGGCGGCGTGGCCATGAGGATGTCGAAGTCCTCGGCCTGGCCCTCTTCCGAGTGGGCCACCTTGGCCTCGGGGTCCACGCGCGCCAGCGTGAAGCCGCGCTGGTGGCGAATGCCGCGCTGCTCGAACACCGTGGGCAGGATCTCGCAGGTGTCCTTCTGCAGGAACAGGCAGTTGCGCAGCAGCTGCGAGACCGTGGGATAGGTGTAGACGATCTCCACCTTGTCGCGCACGCCGCGCCGGCGCAGCAGGTCGTCCAGCATCAGCGTGGTCTCTATGGGCGCGATGCCGCACTGGTGCGGCACATTGGGCGTCTTGGGAAAGGTCACGGTGACGAAGATGCGGCCCTTTTCTATGCGCGCCAGCTTGTCGGCCAGCTGCCGCGCGGGCGCGTGCTGGTAGAAGTGGTCGCCGGCCTCGGCCAGGCCTTCGATACGCTCGGGCGAAGGCACGCAGCCCGTGGAGATCACCAGATGGTCGTAGCCGAAGCGCTTGCCGCTCCTGCAGTGCACGGCCTGCAGCGCGAAGTCGAAGCGTTCCACTTCTTCCACCTGGAAGTCGATCTCGGGCCGCAGCAGGCCGCGCTGCCTGCGCCGCAGCTCGTCGCGAAAGAAGGCATTGAAGGCCACGTACATGAAGGCCGGCTTGTAGTAGTGCCAGGGCGAGTTCGACAGCATGGTGATGCGCACCTTGCCCGTGACCACCTCCGGATACAGCTTGCTGACCAGGTGGTTGGCGGTCATGGTGCCGCCAATGCCCCCTCCGATGATCAAGATGTGATGCGCCATCCCTGCTACTCCTTGTGCTTTCGCCTCAGTGGAACAACCGCTGGCGCCGCACGGCGCCCGCGCCGGAAAATGCGCCGCTCAGTCAGGCTTGAGCGATCGCCACACCCCGTCCCAGAGCGCGTCGAACAGGGGCTCTATGGGCGTGTCGATGATGCCGTCCAGCCGCAGGCAGATCATGCGGATCGCGCTGCCGTACATCAGGCTGGCCGCCACCATGGGCTCCATCTGGCGGATCTCGCCATCTGTCATGCCGGCGAACACGAAGCCGCGCATGCGCACGAAGGCCGAGGCCGAGCAGATGGCCTGCTCGTCGGGCAGAAACTCACGGTGGCGCGCATTGACCACGAAGCCCATGGCCTCGGGCTCGGCCTCGGCCAGCCCGAACAGCATGCGCAGCACCTCGCGGCAGCGCTGGGCGCTGCCCGCGTGCCGCTCCTCGATATCGTCGAGCAGCACATTCATGCGCGCCAGCAAATGCCGGTACAGCTCGCGCGCAATGCCTTCCTTGTCGGCAAAGTGGTTGTAGAAGAAACCGATGGACACGCCGGCCTCGGCGCACAGGTCCTGTATCGAGGTATTGAAGAAGCCCCGCTCCACGAACAGCCTGAGCGCCACGCGCAGCGTCTGCACATGGCGCGAACCCGCATGCGGAAAGAAGGTCCAGGCCTCGTCTTGCATGGGAAATGATCGTAGAACGAATCTTCATTCTATTTTTCACAAGCACGTGCAAACTACACCAGGGTTTTCCTGGACCTTGGCCTCAATCCATCAGCCGGAGTGCCTCGGCAAGCGATGCCACGTTGGCAATGCCCAGCTTTTCGTAGATGGAGCGGATCTGATTGCGCACCGTGGCAGGAGCACGCTGGAGTTGGACTGCAATCTGCTTGTGGGTCAGGCCCCGGACCACAAGCCGGGCAACCGTGGCTTCGCGGGGGGACAGCCCGTCGGCTGCGCACCGGGGGCGCGCTCGCAACCACAGCAGACCGTGCTGCGTGAACAGCGTGATGACCAGGGTGTGGGCCACCAGACGATGGGCGCCGCCCTGTGCCACAGTCTGCACGGCCGCAGGCAGGCGAGGACCTTGCCAGCCCGGCCATTCGGCGCGCAAGGCGTGCTCGAAGACGACGTCCATGTGGTGGATGATGCCGCGCGGGTCTGCCAGTGCCGAGCCCAACCGATCACGGGCCAGGCCCTGCCGAAGCTGCCCCAGATGCGTGAGGCGGTTGAGTTCCAGCGCCTGCTGCACATGGGGCAGCAGCGCGGCCAGCAGTTGGCGCTCGCCCTCGGTGCAATGCGCATCCGTGCGGGCGCGAAACAGCGTGAGCCAGCGCGTGTAAAGAGTGCTCGGGTTCAGCATCCCGCCGATGAAGAAGTGCGACTGCTCGAAGCGCCTGCCGTAGTCGCGCAGCGCCCCCTGATGCCGGCCACTGAACCAGGTCCTCGCTTCGAAGGCCAGCGTCTCGCTGGGATGCATGGTGACGGCCTGCGCCGCCGTGTCCAGGTGCTTGACCTCTTCATAGGCCTGCAGCATTTCGGGTGGCTGCCGATGAAGGTGGATGGTGTGGATATCGATGCCGGCCGCCGTCATGGTGGCCGAGCCCCACATGGCCGAGTCGAAGGGCAGCACGGGTTTGAGCAGGTCCAGCGCCTGGTCCTGGAAATGTTCGACAGGCTGCTCGTGCGATAGCCGGTAGAGGTTCAGCAGCAGGTGGTTGTATGCAGCGTCCATGGCGGCTTGCCTGCCTCTCTTCGATACGTTGAGATCGACTGCACGGGCGGGTGTTGCGCGAGCCGTGCCCTCTTGCCCCACCCCGGCAGCGCTTCAGGATAGTGCAATTGCATCATTTTGTTTGTTGCGTGTCACACATAGAGTTGGCTTGCCACCCACATTCCTGTACCGACACCATGCAAATCCACCCCAGTGCATCCACTTCCTTTCCCGCCGTGCGCCCTGTGCTGCTGTGCGGCCTTGTTGCAAGCCTCTATGCCTGTGGAGGAGGCAGCGGCGGCACCGACAGCGGCGGGGGCACCGGCGGCGGCACCGTGACACAGCCGGCCATCACGCTGTCAGGCACCGTCGCCATCGACCAGGCCGTGCGCAACGCTGCAGTCTGCGTGGATCTGAACGCCAATGCAGCCTGCGACACGGGCGAGCCCAGCGCAGCGGCCACCGGCAGTGACGGCAAGTTCAGCCTGACCTATCAACCCGGCGATGCGGCAGCCACCGCTGCCTTCAACCAGGCTCCCGTGCTGGCTCGCATCACACCCGAATCCGTGGACGCTGCGGACCCCACCAGCACCGCCACAGCCAAGGCGTTCGTGCTGTCTGCACCG
This sequence comes from Delftia sp. PX-1, assembly GCF_055797465.1. Lineage (NCBI taxonomy): Bacteria > Pseudomonadati > Pseudomonadota > Betaproteobacteria > Burkholderiales > Comamonadaceae > Delftia > Delftia sp. PX-1. The sequence continues at coordinate 2,405,396 of NZ_CP184763.1, read as the reverse complement.
GCTGGCAAATCCGCGCAGATCAATCCACTGACCAGCCTGGTGCAAAAGGCCATCGCGGCCGGCACGGCCAGGGAAGTGGCCGAGGCTGCAGTGGCCCGCCAGCTCGGCATCGACGCCGCCAGGATCTACGACTACCAGAGCGACGCGGCCTCCAGTGCCGCCGTGCTTGCGGATACCGCGCGCACAGCCGCCAAGGTCACCGCCTACGCGCTTGAGTTGGGCGTGCCTATTCAGGTGACGGCACCTGGCGCAGCGGCCGTGGCATCGAACCAACTGGCGTTTCTGAACTATGGCAACGCGCAGAACTACTCCGTGCGTGAACGCAGGTCCGACGGCGTCGTCCAGGCAGACGGCTTTGCCCACCAGTTCGAGACACGCAGCGGAAAAACCAACGGTGCACCCAGTACGCAGGAAGCGCTGTTCCCGTCCGTCACGCTCACCAGCACCGGATGGACGCGCTGCGACAGTTCCGTTGCGCGCCTGACGACACAGGGGGTTCCCTCGCGCACACTGCTGTGCAACCAGTCCACCGCCTACCTGGGCTTTACCACCGCTTCGCAGGACGTCAGCGGCAAGCCCATGGCCGAAGTCATCACGCAATTGCGTGCCGGAGACACAACGCTGCAGGCCGAGGGCATCCGCCATGACCGCTCCATCGAAATGGACCCTGCCACGCTGGGCTCGGCCGTCTTCCCGCAGGGCGCACAGATGCGCACTGCACTGTCGGTGCAGTTGAACCGGTCGCCGGCCTTCATCAACAACACGGCCACGGACCGCTTCGGCTTCGCCACGCTGGAAGCCATGATTGCCGGCCGCCCGGCCAGCGCGGTGAACCTGTCGACTCCAGCCACCGTGCGCGCCTCGACAGTCGGGGCGGCGGGGCCGGTCGATGCCAACCATGTGTTGCGCGTGGCCTTCATCGATGCGGCCAACGCCCAGTTCTACAGCTGTGAGTCCACCCCTCCGGCCTACAGCGATCTGGGCGCCTGCACCGTGCATTCGCAAAGCGCCTACACCCTCTCCACCTCCCAGGGCGTGCGCCTGCTGAGCTTTGCCGACTTCCCTGGCAAGACCTTCATGCAAGGCGTGACGCGGGGCTATACGGAATTCGACGGCAGCGTATTCGGCTATCGCCTGCCTGCCGCCATTGCCAGCGAAGACCAGGCGCTCAGCTATTCCACCCGGCTGAACGGCGTGGCCTGGGCTGCCATGAAAACGGTTCTGGGCATTGAGTGAGCCTTGCAGCCGGGAGCGGGCATTTCAAGCAAGGGATGGGGCGAGGCATCCCACGCGGCGCCCCGCAGCCGCGTGGGACGGCATGCCGGGCATGCATGCCTCAACTCCATCCTGCCGGACCGTAGAATCCGCGCGCAGCCATTGGAGACAGAGACAACAATGACGGGCTGCACACGAATCCGACCCAAAGGCCTTTTGCAAATGCAACTCCCCATCCACGTCATAGACGCATTCACATCGGAACGATTCAAGGGCAATCAGGCCGCCGTCATTCCCCTGGATGCATGGCTTGCCGATTCCACGCTGCAGGCCATTGCCGCCGAGAACAATCTTTCGGAGACCTCGTTCCTGGTCTGGAGTGCCGAGCGCGCTGCCTTCGAGATCCGCTGGTTCTCCCCGCTCACGGAGATCGCGTTCTGCGGCCATGCCACGCTGGCAAGCGCCTTCGTGCTGTTCGAGGCCGACCCGGCGCTGCGCAGCATCACGTTCTGGGCCGCCGCCGTGGGCAAGGTCACGGCCACGCAGGAGGATGGCGGACGCATCGTCATGACCTTCCCGCGCCGCGATGCCAAGCCGCTGGATGAGGTGCCCGCCGCACTGCGCGAAGGCCTGACGCCCGCACCCACGGCCTATCTCGTGAACCAGCAGGCCTACGTGGCCGTCTACGCAACCGAAGACCAGGTGCGAGCCGTCAAGCCGGACCTGGAGCGCCTCAAATCGCTGGGCCCGCTGGACGTGGTGGTGACGGCGCCTGCGGATGCGGGCGCCTCCCATGACTTCGTCAGCCGCTATTTCTGGCCCGCCAATGGCGGCGAGGAAGATCCCGTCACGGGCTCCATCCATGCGGCGCTTGCGCCCTACTGGGCGGGCAGGCTGGGCAAGAACCGTCTGATCGGCCACCAGGCCTCTCGCCGCACGGGCACGCTGTTTTGCGAGGTGACCGATGCCAGCGTCGAGGTGGCCGGCCATTGCGCGCGTTATCTGACCGGGACCATTACCGTCTGACGCCCGACTTTGCGCTGGCACGCAGGTACCATCCGCGCATGAGTACCCACTACGAATCCCTGTCGCAAGCCGACGCCTACCGCGACGCCTTCGGCGTGGAGGCGCCTGCCGCCAGCGAGCGCAACATGACACCGCGCAAGTCCGGCTTTTTCATCCGCAGCGTCGCCGTGGCCGCGGATGCCGCCACCCGACAGCAAGAACCCTCCGCTTCCGACACACCGCCCGCGCCTGCGGCACCGCCCGCACGCGAGCTGGTTGCCGCCCAATGGGGCCTGGTGCCGCACTGGGTGAAGTCGGCCTCCGACGGACGGCTGCGCGCGCTCAAGCTGGTGAATGCGCGTTCGGAGACCGTCTCCACGGCCCAGGCGTTCCGCGATGCCTGGCTCAATGGCCAGCGCTGCATCGTGCCCATGGCCGCCTTTTTCGAGGATGACTACCGCAACGGCAAGGCCCTGCCCACGCGCATCTCGCGCATCGACGGCAAGCCCATGGGCGTGGCCGGCGTGTGGGCGCAGTGGACGGGCCCGGATGGCGAGGTGCTGCTGAGCTACGCCCTGCTCACGGTCAACGCCAACAGCCATGCGCTGCTGCACCGCTACCAGCAGCCCGGCGCGGAAAAGCGCATGCCGGCGATTCTCAACGAAGGCGCCTACGACGCCTGGCTCAACGCGCGCGTGGAAAAGGCGCGCGAGTTCATGCGCCAGTACCCCTCCAACTGGCTCACCGCCAACCCCGTGGAGCGCAAGGCCGACAAGCGGCCTCCAGGCCTGATGGGCTGACGGGCTGATGGGCTGACGCATGGGGCTTGTCCCGCGCGCTACGGCGCCTTGGGCAACGCGTTGATGGTGCGCAGGATGTCGCGCGTGATGGCCTGGCGCTTGGGCAGGTCGGCCAGCCGGTGGGGCGTGTCCATGTTCATGGCGAAGAACACGGGGCCGGCAGGCCATTCCACCCAGCCCACCCACCAGCCGATACGGCCCGTCCAGCCGGTTTTGGCGCGCAGTATCCAGTCCGGGCCCGCCTCGTTGATCATCACGTCCTTCACCAGCCGCTGGTGCTCCACCGGCAATGGCAGCCGATTGCGGTACAGCCGCTGCAGGAAGGCCACCTGCTCCAGCGCCGAGATGGCCAGGTCGCCCTCCACCCAGAACGGCTGCTCGCCCGTGGCCAGCGCATTGCCGTAGTCGATCTTGCGCATGTAGGCAGCCTCACGCGCACTGCCAAGCTCCCCGGCAAAGCGTTCGTACACCCAGACGGTGGAGTTGCGCATGGCCGAGCGCAGGTCCTGATCGGCATTCCAGGCCGGCAACTGGCGCTTCACGCCATCCCAGGCAATGCGCTGGAACTCGTCGCGCAGCAGGCCGGCGTCCAGCGCGAACAGGCTGTGCGGGATCTTGAAGGTGGAAGCGGGCGAGTAGCGCCGCGCCGCGCGTTCACGGTTGTGGACGTAGACGGCTTCGGCCGGGCCTCTGGCATCGACCACGACGATGCTGCCATCGACCTTGGCATCGGCAAAGAAGCGGGCCCACTCGGGCCTGTCCTGCAGTTCGGCAGCCGCCAGCGCCGCCTGTGACAGACAGGCGAGCAGCGCGGCGCACATCAGATTTCTTCGATTCATGCCGGCAGTTTAAGAGCTGCACCACCGCACGCCGATGGTGCACCGTCCGCCCGGCTGCCCTGTTTTGACTCGCGGTTTTCCCGTTTTGGTGTTCCGGCTGCATCGCACGGCCCCCAAGGGCCCCGTCTGCGCTGGCACGACTTGTGCAAGGCCGCTGCAGGCCGGCCAATGCAGCCATGGCGGCAACGGCAGACGGCCCCATGACCACAACAAACAAGGGAGTCATTGCATGCACAGGTTCGCACGGGCATTGAGAACATTGGTGGCGGGAGGATGGGTCGCCGTCCTGGGTGCGGCGCAGACGGCGCAGGCGGCCGAGCAGGCGATCACGCGGCCGTCGCTGGTGGCGGTGGAATCCATCAGCGCCGTGGACACGGTCTGGCTGATGACGGCCACGGTGCTGGTGCTGCTGATGACGCTGCCCGGCATTGCGCTGTTCTATGCGGGCATGGTGCGCCGCAAGAACGTGCTCAACACCATGGCCAGCGTGGTGGCGATTGCCTGCCTGGTCAGCATTCTGTGGTTCGCACTGGGCTATTCGCTGGCCTTCACGCCCGGCAATGCGTGGATAGGCGGTGATTCGCGCGCCTGGTTCGCGGGGCTGGATTTCAACGCCGCCAAGGGCCTGGTGGCCGTGAGCCACCTGGCGCCGCATGTGCCCGAAGCAGCCTATGCGATGTTCCAGCTGGCCTTTGCCGTGATCACCGCCGCCTTGCTGGTGGGCGCCTGGGTGGAGCGCATGCGCTTCGGTGCCATGCTGATCTTCGTGGGCTTGTGGAGCCTGCTGGTTTATGCCCCGGTGGCGCACTGGGTGTGGGAGCCGGGCGGCTGGCTGGCGCGCATGGGCGCGCTGGACTTTGCCGGGGGCACCGTGGTGCATGTGAACGCGGGCGTGGCCGGGCTGGTCTGCGCCTGGTTCCTGCGGCCGCGCCGCGGCTACGGGCACGAGCCCTTCGAGCCCTACAACCTGGCCCTGACCATGATGGGCGCGGCGCTGCTGTGGATGGGCTGGTTCGGCTTCAACGCCGGCTCATCGCTGGCCGGGGACAGCCGGGCGGCGCTGGCGCTGGCCGTCACCCACATTGCCGCCAGCGCGGGCGCCCTGGCCTGGTCGCTGGCCGAGTATGTGGTGCGCGGCAAGGCCACGCTGCTGGGGCTGTGCTCGGGGCTGGTCGGCGGCCTGGTGGCGATCACGCCGGCAGCCGGTTTCGTGACGCCGCTGTCGGCGCTGTGCATCGGCCTGATCGCCGGTGTCGCCTGCTACTGGGGCGCCACGGGCCTCAAGCGGCTGCTGGGCGCGGACGATTCGCTGGATGTGTTTGGCGTGCATGGCGTGGGCGGCATCGTGGGATCGCTGCTGACCGGCGTGTTTGCCAGTCCGCAGATCGGCGGCGTGCAGGCCAGCGTGCTCACCCAGGCCGTGAGCGTGCTGGCCGTGGCCTTGTTCACGCTGGTGGCCACGGCAGTGCTGCTGTGGTTGCTGGACATGCTGATCGGCCTGCGCGTGGATGAGGAAAGCGAACTGCAGGGCCTGGACCTGGCGCTGCACCGCGAACGCCTGAGTGGATGAACGGCCGAGCCGCGAAGCGGCCCGGCACCCGATCGCCCGATGATCGTCAAACCGAAGGAGTGCCACTACATGCCCGAAAGCGAACTCCTGGCCATCGCCGCGCACCTGCATGTGCTGCTGCGCAGAAGCTGCGGCCGCGTGACCGATACCGAATGGCTGGCGGCCAATGCCGAGTACGCCGCCGAAATCATCCGCTTCGCACGGGAGCAGGAAGGGGCGCGCAGCACGCCCGAACTGGTGGAATGGACCCATCGCTTCGAAGCGGCCTGGAATGCCGCGCTGGCCGGGCCCGCCGAGCGCTCGCCGCTCATGCAGCGCGCCGGCGAGCTGATGCGCCAGCGTGCGGAAAACCGCAAGTACGTGGGCACGCTGCGCTAGGGCCTGGCTGGCTCAGGCAGGAGGATCAGGCCGGTGGAGCGGGCACCGAGTGCAGCAGCACGGGCGCGTCGCCATCGCCGTTGACGCTTTCCAGCTGCACGCCAAAACCCCACAGGCGCGCTGCGTGCTTGAGCACTTCCAGCGCATCGTCGGACAGCGGCCGGCCCTGGTAGCGGGTGTGGCGCAGGGTGAGGCAGCGGTCGCCGCGCAGATTGACGTTCCAGACCTGGATATTGGGCTCGCGCGCGCCCAGGTCGTATTGCTGCGACAGCGTCTGGCGCAGGGTGCGGTAGCCGTCGTCGTCATGGATGGCGCTGACCAGCAGCTCGCGTTCGCTGGCGTCGTCATGGATGGCGAACAGGCGCATGTCGCGCATCAGCTGTGGGCTCAGGTACTGGCCGACAAAGCTCTCGTCCTTGAAGTTCTGCATGGCATGGTGCAGCGCCGGCAGCCAGGGCGTGCCGGCCAGGTCGGGGAACCAGCGGCGGTCTTCCTCGGTGGGGTCCTGGCAGATACGGCGGATGTCGCGGTACATGGCAAAGCCCAGCGCATAGGGGTTGATGCCGCTGTAGGCGCGGTGTCCGGCGGGCGGCTGGTAGATGACGTTGGTGTGGGAGGACAGCCATTCGATCATCACGCCGTCGGTCAGCCAGCCTTCGTCGTACAGGGTGTTGAGCAGGGTGTAGTGCCAGAACGTGGCCCAGCCCTCGTTCATCACCTGGGTCTGGCGCTGCGGGTAGAAGTACTGGGCGATCTTGCGCACGATGCGCACGATCTCGCGCTGCCAGGGCTCCAGCAGCGGGGCGTTCTTCTCGATGAAGTACAGCAGGTTTTCCTCGGGCTCCTTGGGAAAGCGCTCGCTGTGCTGCGCCGCGCTGTCCTTGCCCGGGCGGGCCGGCAGGGTGCGCCACAGCTCGTTGACCTGCTGCTGGGCATAGGCCTCGCGCTGCTCGCGCTCGGCCCGCTCGCGCGCCAGGCTTTTCTTGGAGGGGCGGCGGTAGCGGTCCACGCCCAGGTTGGACAGGGCGTGGCAGGAGTCCAGCCATTGCTCCACCGTCGTCAGGCCGTGGCGCTCCTCGCACTGGGTGATGAAGTCGCGCGCATAGACCAGATAGTCGATGATGCTGCCGGCATCCGTCCACATGCCGAACAGGTAGTTGTTCTTGAAGAAGCTGTTGTGGCCGTACGCCGCATGGGCGATCACCAGGGCCTGCATGGCCGTGGTGTTCTCCTCCATCAGATAGCTGATGCAGGGATTGGAGTTGATGACGATCTCGTAGGCCAGGCCCATGTGGCCGCGCCGGTAGCGCCGCTCCGTCGCCATGTATTCCTTGCCATAGCTCCAGTGGCGGTAGCCCACGGGCATGCCCACGCTGGCGTAGGCGTCCATCATCTGCTCGGCCGAGATCACTTCCAGCTGGTTGGGATAGGTGTCCAGGCCGTAGCGTTCGGCGGCGGCCGCAATCGCTGCGTGATAGCGTTCGATCAGCTCGAAGGTCCAGTCGCTGGGATCGGGCAGAGGCTCGGCCGGCCGCTCCCCCGCCGGCAGCGGCGCGGAGGGCACTATGCGCTGGGCCCGTTCGCTGGCCAGATGGGATTTCCACTGCGGCGTGGCATGGCGGGGCGCCAGCACGGGATAGTGAGAGAGGTTCATACCGATACCCCCTCTTTCTTGAACAGGTCGCGGAACACGGGGTAGATCTCGCTGGCTTCCGACACCTTGCGCATGGCGAAATGCGAGAACAGCGGCAGCACCTGGCTGTACTCCTGCCACAGGCTCTGCTCTTCCTGCACCACCTGCACATAGGCGAAGTAGCGCACCAGCGGCAGGATCTTGTCGACCAGCAGGTTGCGGCAGTTGGAGCCGTCGTCGCCGAAGTTGTCGCCATCGCTGGCCTGGGCCACGTAGATGTTCCAGTCCCCGGACGGGTAGCGCGCGCGGATGATCTGGTCCAGCAGCACCAGCGCACTGCTGACCACCGTGCCGCCGCTTTCCTGGGAGTGGAAGAACTCGTCCTCGCTGACCTCGGCCGCCTGCGTGTGGTGGCGGATGAAGACGATGTCGATCTTCTCGTAGTGCCGCGTCAGGAACAGGTACAGCAGGATGAAGAAGCGCTTGGCCAGGTCCTTGCGGTCCTGGTCCATGGAGCCGGACACATCCATCACGCAGAACATCACGGCCTGGCTGATGGGCGCAGGCACGCGCGTGCGGTTGCGAAACCGCAGGTCGATGGGGTCGAGAAAGGCCACCGTGCCCATGCGCAGCTTCAGCGCATCGATACGCTGCTGCAGCTCGGCCGCCGCCTCGCTGGTGCCATCGTCCTGCGCCAGCAGCGCTTGCAGCTGCTCTTCCAGTGCCTTGAGTTCGCGGTGCGGCGCCTTGGTCAGCGCAATGCGCCGGCCCAGGGCGCCGCGCATGGTGCGCAGCAGCGCCAGGTTGTGCGGCGTGCCGTCGTGGCTGTAGCCGGCGCGGCGCGTCTTGTACTGCATGGTGTTGCCGATGTGGGTGCGCAGCAGGCGCGGCAGGGCCAGGTCTTCAAAGAACAGTTCCATGAACTCTTCCTTGGTCAGGGTGAAGGTGAAGTCGTCCTCGCCCTCGCCGCTGTCGCTGGCCTGGGAGCCGCCGCCGCCTGCGCCGCCCTGCGGCCGGGCAATGCGGTCGCCGCGCACATGCTCGGTGTTGCCCGGGTGCACCGTGTCATGGACGCCGCCCTGCCCATGGTGGAACACGGGCTCGCGGATGTCCTTGCGCGGGATGGAGACGCTCTCGGACTCCTCCATGTGGCGGATGCCGCGCTTGTCCACCGCGCGGCGCACCGCCTCGGCGATCTGCGCCTTGTAGCGGCGCACGAAGCGCTCGCGGTTGCCCACCGACTTGTTCTTGCCGGCCAGCCTGCGATCGATGATTTGCAATGCCATCTGTTCCCCCCAGCCCGGGCGCGCCGAAGGGCGGCGCACCCACCCGTCAGTTGCTCTTGCGAACGCGCAGATACCACTCGCACAGCAGGCGCACCTGCTTGGACGTATAGCCCTTGGCCTCCATGCGGGTGACAAAGTCCTCGTGCTTGCGGGCATCCTCGGCACTGGCCTTGGCGTTGAAGCTGATCACGGGCAGCAGCTCCTCGGTATTGGAGAACATCTTCTTCTCGATCACCACGCGCAGCTTCTCGTAGCTGGTCCAGCTGGGGTTCTTGCCCTGGTTGTTGGCCCGCGCGCGCAGCACGAAGTTGACGATCTCGTTGCGGAAGTCCTTGGCATTGGCGATGCCCGCGGGCTTCTCGACCTTCTCCATCTCGGCGTTGAGCGCGTTGCGGTCGAAGGCCTCGCCGGTATCGTTGTCGCGGTACTCGCTGTCCTGTATCCAGTAGTCGGCGTAGGTGACGTAGCGGTCGAAGATGTTCTGGCCGTACTCGCTGTAGCTCTCCAGATAGGCGGTCTGGATTTCCTTGCCGATGAACTCGGCATAGTGCGGCGACAGGTATTCCTTGATGTAGCTGGTGTACTTGGTCTCCAGCTCGGCAGGGAACTGCTCGCGCTCGATCTGCTGCTCCAGCACATACATCAGGTGCACCGGGTTGGCCGCCACCTCGGTACTGTCGTAGTTGAAGACCTTGGACAGGATCTTGAACGCGAAGCGCGTGGAGATGCCCGACATGCCCTCGTCAACGCCCGCATAGTCGCGGTACTCCTGGAAGCTCTTGGCGCGCGGGTCCGTGTCCTTGAGGCTCTCGCCGTCATAGACCTGCATCTTGCTGAAGATGCTGGAGTTCTCGGGCTCCTTCAGCCGCGTGAGCACGGCGAACTGGGCCATCATCTTGAGCGTGCCGGGCGCGCACACGGCGCTGGCCAGCGAGGACTCGCGGATCAGCTTCTCGTAGATGCGCACCTCCTCCGACACGCGCAGGCAGTAAGGCACCTTGACGATGTAGACCCGGTCCAGGAAGGCCTCGTTGTTGCGGTTGTTGCGGAAGGCCTTCCACTCGCTCTCGTTGCTGTGGGCCAGCACCATGCCGTCGAAGGGAATGGCGCCAAAGCCCTCCGTTCCCTTGTAGTTGCTCTCCTGCGTGGCCGTCAGCAGCGGGTGCAGCACCTTGATGGGCGCCTTGAACATTTCCACGAACTCCAGCAGGCCCTGGTTGGCCAGGCACAGGCCGCCCGAGTAGCTGTAGGCATCGGTATCGTCCTGGGCAAAGTTCTCCAGCTTGCGGATGTCCACCTTGCCCACCAGGCTGGAGATGTCCTGGTTGTTCTCGTCGCCGGGCTCGGTCTTGGCAATGCCCACCTGCCTGGAGATGCTGGGATAGCGCTTGACCACGCGGAACTGGCGGATGTCGCCGCCCAACTCCTCCAGGCGCTTGACGGCCCAGGGCGACAGCACATGGTTGAGGCAGCGCCGGGGAATGCCGAACTGCTCCTCCAGCAGCGGCCCGTCCTCCACGGGGTCGAACAGGCCCAGCGGCGACTCGTTCACGGGCGAGCCCTTGAGCGCGTAGAACGGCACCTTCTGCATCAGGTATTTGAGGCGCTCGGCGATGGAGCTCTTGCCACCGCCCACGGGGCCCAGCAGATAGAGGATTTGCTTGCGCTCTTCCAGGCCCTGGGCCGCATGGCGGAAGAAGCTCACCACCTGCTCGATGGAGTCTTCCATGCCGTAGAACTCGGCGAAGGCCGGATAGCGCCGGATGACCTTGTTGGCAAACAGCCGCGACAGGCGCGGATCATTGCGCGTGTCCACCATTTCGGGTTCGCCTATGGCCGCCAGCATGCGCTGGGCGGCGCCCTCGTAGGCCATGGGATCGCGCTGGCACAGGGCGAGAAATTCGTCCAGCGACATCTCTTCTTCGCGAAGGCGAACGTAACGTGCAGCCGAGTTGCTGATGACATCCATACGACCTCTCCCGGCGGCACCCGAGGGCGAACAGTGCCGCGAAGTTGCAAGGCATTCGCTACCGTGTGGAACTGTTGTAGCACCTTGCATCCGCTTTGAATAGCTCATACGTCCCACATGTCTGCATTGCGCGCGAGGTCACAATGTCAGGTTCCTGGACTACCCCGCTTTTTGCGGCGCCGGGACAGGGGCTTGAGCCAGCCGGGCCTGCAGCAAGGCCCGTGAATACAGCGCCTCACGCTCCCACTTTTGACAAATGATAGTCCGCACTCACACAGCGGCACAGGCCCGAATTCAGAACCGATGTCTCCTGCCGACAACCCCCTACTTGCCGCCGGTCGCCCATCGCGCAAACTGGCTGCCGTCACGCCGATGCACCTGCTGTGGGCCATGTGCCTGGTGCTCGGCCTGCTGCTCGCCCTGCTGGCACCGGGCCTGGCCAAGGCCGCACCGGCAGCAGGCCCTTTGGGTGCCTTGCAGGGCACCCTGGGCGGTGGCTCCGCGTCCGACAAGGAACGAAGCAACGCCATTCAGACCCAGCTCGATGCCGCAGCCTCGGCCACAAAGGAAGCCGATGCGCTGGCCCAGGAACTGGACCGCATGCGCGCCAGGGCACGCACGCCCGTGCCGCCCCTGCCCGCGCCGCTGAGCGACGAGCAGCTGGGCAGCCTGTTCGATCGCTGGAAGGAACGCGTTCCCGCCAACGCCAGCCAGGAAGTGCTGGAACGCCTGCTGGCCGATGAGCGCGATGCCATTGCCGCCCTCAAGGCCGGCATCGAGAAATCCGCGGCCGACCAGGCCAACCTGGTCTCGCAGCCCGGCCCGGGGCGCATCGATCTGTCCATCCTGCAGCAGCGCGCCCAGGAAAACGCCGAGCCCGTGACGGCCGAGCCCGGCGAGGCCCCCGATCTCACCCAGGCCCGCCAGGCGCGCCGCAGCGCCGAGCACCGCCGCGCCCTGCTGGAGCTGGCGCTGCGCCAGGAAGAGCAGTCCACCATCGAAGCCCGCCAGCGCCTGCTGGCCGCCCAGCTGCAGGCCCAGCGCCGCGAGCTGCTGGAGCGTATGCCGCGCGCCGCCTGGCTGACCCAGCGCATTGCCGAGCGCAGCCGCCAGCAACTGGAGCAGCAGGTGCAGGAGATGGAGCTGGCCGCCCAGCACGCTTCCGCCGCCGATCCCGCCATACGCGACCTGGCCCAGCGCAATGCTGCGCTGGCCGCGCAGATCCTCAAGAACTCCAATGAACTGGCGCAGGAGCGCAAGACCCTGGCCAATGACGAATATGTGCGTGACCAGTTGAGCGCCACGCTGCGCGACACCCAGGCACGCCTGCGGCTGGGCGGTGGCAGCGCGGCCGTGGGCCAGTGGCTGTGGCAGCAGCGCGTGGAGCTGTCCTCCGGCAGCACCCTGCAGGCCAGGCACCGGGCCGTGCAGCGCCAGCTGGCCGAGCTGCGCCTGACACTGTTCAACTCCAGCAAATGGCGCCAGAACCCCGGCGCGGACACGGCGGCGCAGGCCCCGGCCGACGCTGCGGATGCAGGCGGCGTGGCGGCACCGGAGCCGGCCGCCAACGCCACGGTATCGGCCCAGCAGACCGCTTTGCTGGCCCGGCAGGTGGCGCTCACCGATCAGCTGCAACCGGTGTTGCTGCGCCGCATCGCCGTGCTGGAGCAGACCGACGACGCGCTGCGCGCGGCCCTGCGCAGCGGCAATGAGTTGCGCCAGGTGCTGGACAAGGAGCTGCTGTGGTTCCCCAGCCACCGCCCCATGGACCGTACCTGGCTCAGCGAGTGGCAGGCGCTGGAGCAGGACATCGAAGGCAGCAGCTCGCCCTGGAAAACCGCGCGGGCGCTGGCCGCCAGCATCTGGAACGATCCCTGGGCCTTTGGCGCCGTCGGCCTGATCGTGGCCCTGCTGCTGGGCCTGCGCCGCTACGCGCTGCGCCAGCTGCAGTCCATCGCCGTGCGCGTGGGCGACTTCATGCGCGACCACTTCGGGCTGAGCCTGCTGGCGCTGGGCTGGAGCCTGCTCTACACCTTGCCCTGGAGCTTTGCGGCCGCGGCGCTGGGCAGCCTGCTGCAAGGCCCGGAAACCGTGGGCACGGCGCTGGAGCCGCTGGGCGCCACCCTGGTCCAGCTCAGCGATTTCATCTTCGTGGCCACCTTGCTCAACGCCCTGTTCTGCCCGGGCGGGCTGGCACTGGCCCACTTCGGCTGGCCGGCTGCTCGCGTGCAGATGCTGCGCCAGATGGTGCGCCGCGCCGCCTGGCTGATCGTGCCTGCCGAACTGCTGGGCGGCCTGGCCTTCTACAGCCATGACAACCACGCCATCAGCACCTGGGGGCGCATCTCCATCCTCATGCTGTCGCTGGGGCTGGCCTGGATGGCCTGGCTGTACTTTCGCCGTGTCATGCAGCAAAAGCGGCCCGGCATCCACTGGGGCCAGATCGTCAGCGTGGTGCTGATGCTCATGCTCAGCGCGCTGGCCGTGGGCATCGTGCTCGGCTATGTCTACACGGCCACCGAAGTCATCCAGGCCCTGATGGCCAGCTTCGTGTTCCTGGGCGCGGTCGAGGTCGTGGTCAACCTGCTGCGGCGCTGGCTGCTGCTGGGCGAGCGGCGCCTGGCGCTGAACCGGCTGCGCGAAGCCGCCAGGCTGGCCCAGAGCGGCTCGGGAGTGGACACCGGCAAGGCCCCCACCGACGAAGCCACCCAGATGGCCCTGGTCACCGTGGGCGCCCAGGCGCACCGGCTGCTGGGCCTGCTGCAGCAGGTGCTGGTCGTGCTGACCCTGGTCTACGCCTGGCTGCCCGTGCTGCCTGCGCTGCTGCGCTCCGAAGGCGTGGTGCTCTGGTACACCACCAACACCGGCGCCGACGGCATCGCGCATGCCGCCCCCGTGAGCCTGATGGATGCGCTGCTGGGCGTGATGATCCTGCTGCTCACCTTCAGCTTTGCACGCAACCTGCCCGGCCTGCTGGAAGTGACGCTGTCGGCCTCCAACCGCATCAGCAGCTCCGCGCGCTACACCCTGGCCACGCTGGCGCGCTACGCCATCACCATCGCGGGCACGGTCAGCGCCTTCACGCTGCTGGGCCTGCGCTGGGGCCAGCTGCAGTGGATGGTGGCGGCGCTCACCGTGGGCCTGGGCTTCGGCCTGCAGGAGATCTTCGCCAACTTCGTCTCGGGCCTGATACTGCTGGTGGAGCGGCCCTTCCGCGTGGGCGATGTCATCACCATCGACACCCTCACCGGCACCGTCACGCGCATCCGCACGCGGGCCACCACGGTGCTGGACTTCGACAACAAGGAAATCGTCATCCCCAACAAGACCTTCATCACGGGCCAGGTGACGAACTGGACCTTGAGCGACGACGTGACCCGCCTGGTGATCGACGTGCCCGTGGCCCACGGCAACGACCCCGAGCAGGTGCGCGACATGCTGCTGGACATTGCCAGGGAGCACCCCCAGGTGCTGCGCGAGCCCGAGCCCAACTGCTGGTTCATGGCGCTGGAAGGCAACGGCCAGCGCTTCGAGCTGCGCGCCTACGTGGGCAAGGTCGAAGACCGCCTGCCCGTGCGCCACGACCTCAACCGCCGCGTCAACGACCGGCTCAAGGACGCTGGCATTGCCGTGGCCTTCCCGCAGCTGGACCTGCATGTGCGTAACATGCCGGCCCATGCACCGGCCCATGCACCGGCCCATGCACCGGCCCATGCACCGGGGCAGGCGCCTGGGCAGGCATCTGGGCAGACCCCACCCCATCCGACGGCATGAGGCCGACAAGCCCCCCCGGTTCTATGCGCAAAGCGCGGCATTGCCGCGCTCGCGGTCAGAACACTTCCCAGTTCTCGTCCACACGCTCGCCCGCATTGCGCAGCGGGGTGACCTTGGCAGGCGCTGCAGCAACCCTGGGTGCCGCTGGGGACGCCTTCGTCCGCTGGCCGCCCTTGCTGCCTGAGGCGGCTGGCGCTGGCGCCTGGGCCGGTGAGGACGCGGGCAGGGACACGGACGAGGACACCCCGTCCAGCTTGAACAGACTGACCAGATCGACCAGCTTGGCAGCCTGCGCGTTCAAGCTTGCGGCAGCCGCCGCCGATTCCTCGACCAGGGCCGCATTCTGCTGCGTGACCTGGTCCAGCTGTACGACGGCGTCGCCCACCTGCGCCACACCATCGGCCTGCTCGGCCGTGGCCGCGCCTATTTCGCCGATCAGGTCGGCAACGCGTTGCGCCTGCTGGACGATGTCCTTCATCGCGGAGCCCGTCTCGCTCACCAGGCCCGAGCCCTCGTCCACCTTGGACACGCTCTCACCTATCAGGGCCTTGATCTCCTTGGCTGCCCCCGCGCTGCGTTGGGCCAGACTGCGCACTTCGGAAGCCACCACGGCAAAGCCTCGCCCCTGCTCGCCCGCCCGTGCTGCCTCCACGGCGGCATTGAGCGCCAGGATGTTGGTCTGGAAGGCAATGGAGTCGATCACGCCGATGATGTCCTCGATCTTCCGGGAACTCGCGGTGATCTGCTCCATGGTGGCCACAACGCGGTCCACGATCTTGCCGCCGCCGGTGGCGGCCTGGCTCGACGATGCGGCCAGCTGGGTGGCGGTACGCACCGTATCGGCATTGAGCTTGACGGTGGCGTTCATCTCCTCCATGGAGGCGGCGGTCTGCTCCAGATTGCTGGCCTGCTCCTCCGTGCGCTGGCTCAGGTCGGCATTGCCCGATGCGATCTGGCTGGCGCCGGTCGCGATGGATTCGCTGCTTTGCCGCACATCGGCGACCACGCGCGCCAGACCGGCCCGCATGTCCTCCATGGCGTGCAGCAGGCTGGAGGTGTCTCCGGGCGCCAGTTGCACCCGCACGGACAAATCGCCCTGCGCGATCTGGCGCGCCACCCCGGCGGCATAGGAGGGCTCTCCGCCCAGCTGCTGCTTGACCGTCCTGGTGATCATCCAGGCCACCAGAGAGCCCAGCGCGGCGGCCAGCAGCGTCAGCACCAGCATGGCCACGCCGTCTTCGGCCACGCTGCGCAGGGAGCCGTCCACCGTGGCCTGTGTCTGGGACTTCTGGTAGGAGACCAGCGCCTCGACCGCATCGAAATAGGTCGTCTGCAAGGCGCGCAGGCGTCCCATGATCAGGTCCCTGGCCGCATCGCCTTGGTTGGCCAGGCCCAGGTCACCGGCCTGGCGCATGGTCTCCACGAAAGGCTGGCGCGCCTGCCGTATGTCGGCAAAGAGCCGGCGCGCCTGCTCGGTCTGCAGGCGCTGGTCCAACTCCTTCATGACCAGGCCGTTCCTGGCAACCACCTCATCCAGCCGGCGGCTCTCCTCGGCCATCTGAGCCGGATCGGTGATCAGCGCCAGATTGCGCACCACCCGCGCCGACACATTGGCGTTGTCCTTGAGCGATTGCAGCCGGGCCAGATTGCCCATGCGGTCCTCGGCCAAAACACGCAACTGCTCCCCCTGATCGTGCAGCTTCATCCAGCCGAAGCCGGCCACGCACACGCAGACCACGATCACCGCAAGGAAACCCATGCCCAGCATGGTTCCCAACTTCATACGCCTCAGAAAACCCACGTCGCTCTCCCTCGAACCACCTACGCAAACCGGCCAGACTGCTGGCACGGAAGAAACACATCTAGGAACAAATTTGACAATTTGAATCACTCGCACCGCCTTCCCAAACCCTGCACATCCAGTAGGACAGCGCCTTGCCGGCATGCAGGCATCGGGCTGCCAGCCATTGCCAAAACCCGTCATTTCGCGCTTGATGGCCATGCTTCAATCCACGCGCCAGCACGGGGCGCGACTTCGCCCTCCAGGACTTCGATCATCTGGCCCAGGTTTCAATCCACGCGCCCGCACGGGGCGCGACGCAGGCTGCGCTATGGATGAGGCGTTAAGCGATGTGTTTCAATCCACGCGCCCGCACGGGGCGCGACCTTGGTCCGTACCTGCAGCAGATGCGCCTGTTTGTTTCAATCCACGCGCCCGCACGGGGCGCGACCTGATGAGGTCTCGACCCTGCTCATCGGATGCGGCGTTTCAATCCACGCGCCCGCACGGGGCGCGACTGAGGTAGTCGATGATCATTGCGCGCGTCCAGATGTTTCAATCCACGCTCCCGCACGGGGCGCGACATGGCGCCCTCCCACATTCGGTGAGTGCAGTGAGGTTTCAATCCACGCGCCCGCACGGGGCGCGACCAGATTGCCGCGAAGACACTGGAGTGGGATGGCTGGTTTCAATCCACGCGCCCGCACGGGGCGCGACGGTATCGGTCAGCCGGATGCTCAGCGAGACGCCGTTTCAATCCACGCGCCCGCACGGGGCGCGACGCCAGGGCCTCGGTGGGCATTGCTGGCCTGTCGGGTTTCAATCCACGCGCCCGCACGGGGCGCGACAGCAGGGACAAGCAACGCGAGGAGCAGCGACGATGTTTCAATCCACGCGCCCGCACGGGGCGCGACCCACCTGGTATGACGGCGTCGACCCCAGCAAGGGCGTTTCAATCCACGCGCCCGCACGGGGCGCGACGCCTGTGAGCGCGACACCAATCTCTTTCTTGACGTTTCAATCCACGCGCCCGCACGGGGCGCGACGGCAGGCCCTTGGCCAGCAGCTCGCGCGGGTCGGTTTCAATCCACGCGCCCGCACGGGGCGCGACTTGTCGCCGACGCCATACGTGGTGCCGATGACCGCGTTTCAATCCACGCGCCCGCACGGGGCGCGACTCAGGCAAGCGGGCTACACGGTCACGGTCGTGCCGTTTCAATCCACGCGCCCGCACGGGGCGCGACGACAAGCTCGGTCGAAGCGGTGCGCCAGTAGTTGTTTCAATCCACGCGCCCGCACGGGGCGCGACAGGGCTTGAGGGGTTAGTGCCGCCCTGCGGAAATGTTTCAATCCACGCGCCCGCACGGGGCGCGACCATTGCCGCGGGCATCATGCTGACGGCCCTGCTCATGTTTCAATCCACGCGCCCGCACGGGGCGCGACTGGACGGCAAGGTGTCCAAACTGCATGACGAGATGTTTCAATCCACGCGCCCGCACGGGGCGCGACCCGGAGCACGTAGTGATCGCCGCGCTGCAGATCGCCGTTTCAATCCACGCGCCCGCACGGGGCGCGACAGTCCTCTGGGATGCCTTCGTCGATCAGCGCCTGGTTTCAATCCACGCGCCCGCACGGGGCGCGACAGCAACAGGGTCAGGCAGGTGTCCTTTTCCACGAGGTTTCAATCCACGCGCCCGCACGGGGCGCGACGTACACCAGCGTGGAGGCGGCTGGGGCGCTGGAGTTTCAATCCACGCGCCCGCACGGGGCGCGACTGCCTCCGCTGCCAAGACGATGTCCGATAACCTGTTTCAATCCACGCGCCCGCACGGGGCGCGACTGCCGATGCAAGTGGGGATGCCGACGCCGCGCAGTTTCAATCCACGCGCCCGCACGGGGCGCGACGGCCGTGTCACCCCTTGCGCATCATTTCCCGACTGTTTCAATCCACGCGCCCGCACGGGGCGCGACGGCATGCTTATAACCCAGCCGTACCACTGCAAAAAAAGCTTCACCATCGCGAACCTGCGCGCTCTGTCACGGAAAAACGGCAAGGACCACGACAGACGCAGTGATGCCTCAACAAAAACAACGGCTTGCAGAAATGCGAACCTCAGGGGAGGACAAAGGTCACTTGGGGTTCGCGGGACGCGAGCTGGTGCGGCCAACTGCGTCCGGGGCACGCGGTGACTGGGTGCCCACAAAAAAGCGGCCTTTCAGGCCGCTTTTCCTCAGCATGCGCAGCCGCAAGCCAATCAGCTACCAGCCACCTTCATGCGGTTGATCAGGATAGAGCCCACGGTCTTGGCGCCGTAGTTGTAGGCATCCGCGCCCACGGCCTCGATGCCCTTGAGCATGTCCTTGAGGTTGCCGGCGATGGTGATCTCATGCACGGGGAAGGCGATTTCGCCGTTTTCCACCCAGAAGCCGCTGACGCCGCGCGAGTAGTCGCCGGTCACGTAGTTCACGCCCTGGCCCATGAGTTCGATCACGAACAGGCCAGTGCCCAGCTTCTTGAGCATGGCGGGCAGGTCGTCGCCGGCCTTGGTGCGGCGCGAGGTCATGACCAGGTTGTGCGATCCGCCGGCATTGCCGGTGGTCTTCATGCCCAGCTTGCGTGCCGAGTAGCTGGACAGGAAGTAGCCCTCGACGCGGCCGGCATCCACCACCTTGCGGGCCTGCACGCGCACGCCTTCCTCGTCGAAGGGCGAGCTGCCCTTGCCGCCGAGGATGAAGGGATCTTCCGTGATGTCGATGTGCTTGGGGAAGACGGGCTTGCCCAGCGAGTCGAGCAGGAAGGTGCTGCGGCGGTACAGCGCGCCGCCGCTGACGGCCTGCACGAAGCTGCCCAGCAGGCCGGCGGCCAGCGTGGACTCGAACAGCACCGGGCACTCGGTGGTCGGGATCTTGCGGCTGCCCAGGCGGCTCAGGGCGCGCTGGGCGGCGTAGCGGCCCACGGCTTCGGGCGAGGCCAGGTCGGCCGCGTTGCGCATGGAGCTGTACCAGGCATCGCGCTGCATCTCGCCATTGCGGCCGGGCAGCGATGCGATGGGCGCCACCGACAGGCTGTGGCGCGAGCTGGCGTAGCCGCCACGGAAACCATTGGTATGGGCGCTGAAGAAATGGCTTTGCTGGGCCGAGACGCCAGCGCCTTCGCTGTTGGTGATGCGCTTGTGCGTGCCCAGGGCAGCTTCTTCGCACTGCAGCGCCAGCTGCGCCGCAGCCTCGCTGGTCAGCTCCCAGGGGTGGAACAGTTGCAGGTCGCGGTGGGTGCCGGGCGGGGCGATGTCGGCCGCATCGGGCAGGCCGGCCATGGGGTCCTCGGCGGTGAAGCGCGCGATGTCGTAGGCGGCCTGCACGGTCTGCTGGATGGCGGCATCCGAGAAGTCGGAGGTGCTGGCGTTGCCACGGCGGTTGCCCAGGTAGACGGTCACGCCCAGCGACTTGTCGCGGTTGCGCTCCACGGTCTCCAGCGCCCCCTTGCGCACACTCACGCTCAGGCCGCAGCCCTCGGAAGCCTCGGCTCCGGCGTCGGTGGCGCCGAGCTTCTTGGCATGGACCAGGGCACGGTCCACCAGGTCTTCAAAAAACGGTTGGCTGTAGCTGAAGCCGGAATCAGCCTGCGGTTTGGCGGTGCTTGCCGCGCGGGGACGGGGTTTTTTCATAGCGGCGGCTATGATAGCCGCCACTGCAGCGCCCTCCGCGCCGCCACTGTATTTGTCCCCTACCCCATGTCACGCAAACCCAAAAAAGGCTACTACGTCAAAGGTCACTTCGTTGCCGAAGGCAGCGAACTCGACCTGCAGCTCAAGGCCGAACTCAAAGGCACCCCCGACTCCAGCAAGACGGATCTCAAGCGCGAGTCCGACGCCTTGCAGGACCTCGGCAAGGATTTGCTGACGCTGCGCTCCGACCTGTTCAAGCGCCTGCAATTGCCCGACCAACTGGCCGATGCCCTGGCCGAGGCCAAGCGCATCACCAATTTCGAAGGCAAGCGCCGCCAGATGCAGTACGTCGGCAAGCTCATGCGCAAGCTGGACGAGACCGAGATCGCCGCCGTGCGCGCGGCACTGGACGAGCAGCACAACGGCTCGGCCGCCGAGAAGATGGCCCTGCACGCCGCCGAGCAATGGCGCGACCGCCTGATTGCCGAGGAATCGGCCCTGTCCATCTGGCTGGACCATTTCCCCGACACCGACACCCAGCAGCTGCGCGCCCTGATCCGCCAGGCCCGCAAGGACATGCCGGGCGCCCATGAGGCCAATGTGCAGGAATCCACCGGCCTGGCCCAGCGCAAGGGCCGCGCCTACCGCGATCTGTTCCAGCTGGTGCGCCAGCAGTTGGGCGGCACGGGCCGCGAGACAGCCGAGGACGGTGACGGCGCTGGCGAGGAAGCTGACGATGAGTGAGCCCGTCCATGACGCCGTGCGCATCGGCATCGTCTCGATCAGCGACCGTGCCAGCAGCGGCGTCTATGAGGACAAGGGCCTGCCGGCCCTGCAGGACTGGCTCACCCGCGCGCTCAGGAACCCCATCACGTTCGAGCCGCGCCTGATCCCCGACGAGCAGGCAGGTATCAGCGCCACGCTGATCGAGCTGGTCGATGCAGGCTGCTGCCTGGTGCTGACCACGGGCGGCACCGGCCCCGCCCCGCGCGATGTCACGCCCGAAGCCACCCTGGCCGTGGCCGACAAGGAAATGCCGGGCTTTGGCGAGCAGATGCGCCAGATCAGCCTGGCCTTTGTGCCCACGGCGATCCTGTCGCGCCAGGTGGCGGTGATCCGTGGCAAGAGCCTGATCATCAACCTGCCGGGCCAGCCCAAGGCCATTGCCGAAACCCTGGAAGGTCTGAAGAACCCCGATGGCACGCAAAAGGTCAACGGCATCTTTGCGGCCGTGCCCTATTGCGTGGACCTGATCGGCGGGCCCTATCTGGAAACGGACGACAGCGTCTGCAAGGCTTTCCGCCCCAAGAGCGCAGTGCGCACCGCCCGACCTGCGGCCTGATCGCGCGGACACGGCAATCGACAAGCAGCCTGCGGGCTGTTTTTTATTTTTTCAGCCCCTTGAACCAGCGCTGAATCCGGGCCCGCAATTGCCGTTTGCCGTCATCACCCAACGGCATGCCGCTTGCCAGTTTCAGTGCCGCATCGACCTGTACATGGCCATGCTCCATCAGTGCCATACTCGTGGAAGCGAGAGCCTTCGCCAATGGATCCGTCGATCCGGTCCGCCAGATCCGGAGCGTTGAGCGGATAGATGTCCGCCTCTGCGGACATCTTGAAAACCGGCTCGGGATACGGGATGGAGCCCAGGATTGCCTGGCTTCCCACGATGACGAATTCATACTCATTCGTCACATCCCCGCTCGCACGAATGATGTGCTCAAGATCCTCTCGGTTCATAGGCCCGCCCTGTATCTCCCAATGCAACGCCCCGCTTGAGATCCCCCACCTGCGCCAGTATCTGCTGGCGCACCTGTTCGGGCAGCACCGATGTCAGGGGCGAGGCCTGGCGCAGTTCCTGGGCCCTTCGCGTGCGGGCCAGGATGCTGCGCCAGCGGCCATTTTGTAAGACATCCTGCCACTGCCTCCACAGGCTGGCGGAATGCGAATCCCCCTGGCTCAACCACCTCTCCAACGTGTCCTGTGCCTGCTGCAGCAATGCCGGGTCAGATCGCACAAGGCGCACGGCTTCTTCATGCAATGCGAGGCTTTGCAGATCCTGCACTTCATGGCGCGCATCCTGCGCACGCACCAGAACCTGTACGACGGGCCTGGCATGGCGCGAACGGGCTGCGGCAGTTCCTGCGGGCGCGGGCTGCAGGGCGTCGCCCGCCAGCAATGCCAATTCTCCCCCTATGCCCAGTTCCGACATGACCCGCAGGTACGTGCCCATGGATGGCCCGGGATCGCCGGACTCGACTGCAGCGAGCGTGCTGCGGGATATGCCTACGCGCGAGGCCATCTCGACCGTGCCCAGCCCCTGCTCCTTGCGCAGGCGCTTGAGCCGGTCACCGAACTGCAAAAGCAGTTGGCGCTGAAGAAGGGTGGACTTTTCTGGCGTTTTCATTTGTCCATTATTCTAAGCAAAACCTGAATTTTTGATTGTTTTTCTAGACAAATTAATTCAAGACCAGTGCTTTCGCATCTCCAAGTCACGGAACGGAACAGCAGGTCCTGACGCGCGCACAAGCCACGGCCGGGATGCGCAGCGCACGGCGATCAATCAACGGGCCGGCCACGTTGCAAGGATGAGCGGCTGTACTGTCGCACCGGGGCCACCAAGCCCGTGCTTGCCCCAATGCGGCAGGCCCCTGTCCCTGCCAGCATGGAATCACCCCGGCCCCTGCGCAACAGCAGCGGGCTTTTTCCATCCAAAGCAAGGAGACTTCATGCAGCAACGCCCCAAGACATCGCTGATGACACCGCTGGCCCTGGCACTGTGCGCCGCCGCACTGGCAACGCCGGCCCTGGCGCAGCAGGACAAGGTTCGGATCGGCTTCATCACCGACATGTCCAGTCTCTATGCCGATGTCGAGGGCAAGAACGGCGCCGTGGCGATACAGATGGCCATCGACGACTACGGCGGCAAGCTGCTGGGCAAGCCCATCGAGCTGCTGACGGCCGACCACCAGAACAAGGCCGACATTGCCGCCAGCAAGGCGCGCGAGTGGATTGACACGCAGGGCATCAGCCTGGTGTTTGGCGGCACCAACTCGGCCACGGCCCTGTCCATGGCCAAGGTGGCGCAGGAGAAAAAGCGGGTCTTCATCGACAACGGCGCGGGCAGCTCGGCGCTGACCAACGAGCAGTGCAGCCCCTACACCGTGCACTACGCCTTCGACACCGTGGCCCTGGCCAAGGGTACGGGCGCGGCCGTGGTGGAGGCCGGAGGCAAGAGCTGGTACTTCGTGACCGCCGACTATGCCTTCGGCCATGCGCTGGAGGCCGATACCACCAAGATCATCGAGGCGCGTGGCGGCAAGGTGCTGGGCTCGGTCAAGACGCCGCTGAACGCCAGCGATTTCTCCAGCTTCATGCTGCAGGCGCAGAACTCCAAGGCCCAGATCCTGGGCCTGGCCAACGCGGGTGGCGACACCATCAACTCCATCAAGGCCGCGCGCGAGTTCGGCGTGACCAAGGACATGAAGCTGGCCGGCCTGCTGGTGTTCTTCACCGACGTGCACAGCCTGGGCCTGAAGAACACGCAGGGCATGCAGTTCACCACCAGCTGGTACTGGGACATGAACGATGCCTCGCGCAAGTTCGCCGACGCCTTCATGGCCAAGACCCAGCGCCGCCCCAGCGAAATCCATGCGGCCGACTACTCGGCCACCATGAACTGGCTCAAGGCCGTGGAAAAGGCCGGCACGCTGGATGCCGACAAGGTCATGGCCACCTGGCGCGGCATGAAGATGGATGACTTCTTCGGCAGCGGCTACCTGCGCGAGGACGGCCGCTACGTGCACGACATGTACCTGATGGAAGTGAAATCCCCGGCCGAATCCAAGGGCACCTGGGACTACTACAAGCTGGTCAAGAAGCTGCCGGCCGAGCAGGTCTGGACCACCAAGGCCGAGAGCAAGTGCCAATATTGGCGGTAAACATCGCTCCCCCTGAGCGGCTTCGCCGCTTCCCCCAGAGGGGGACGACACCCTCGGGGCGGGGCGGCCCTTCCTCGGTGTCCCTGATTTGCGGCTGGGGGGTCAACATGTCCCCGCCATAAGACAGAGTTGCGAGGTTTCAGGCGTATCCCAGGCCTGCTCTCCACTGAATCTCCATGCCTTGGTCAATGCCGGGACATCGAACCGCGCCAGACTGGTAAGTTCGAGCATCTGGCGCGGCGCCGGGCAGGGACTGTCTCCCCTGCGGCCGACCGCGCGGCAGGGGAAGAATGAAGTTCAATCGCAAATGGGCCATGGTCGCCGTCGCAGGCGCATGCATGGTCGCAGGCCTGGTGTGGTGGAAGGCCAGTGCCAAGCCCTCCACCCAATTCGCAACCGCACCCGTCACCGTCGGCGACCTGGAGCAGACCGTGCTCGCCGTGGGCCGGCTGCACCCCAAGGAACTGGTGGCCGTGGGCGCCCAGGTCTCGGGCCAGGTCCGGCGCCTGCACGTGGAGCTGGGCCAGAAGGTCAAGGCCGGCGACCTGATCGCCGAAGTCGATGCCCAGCCGCAGCGCATCAAGCTGCGCAATGCCGAGGCATCCGTCACCGCCTTGCAGGCCCAGCTGGCCGCGCGGCGCGCGGCGCTGGTGCAGGCCCGGCTGACCTTCCAGCGCCAGCAGGAGCTGCTGCAGGCCGACGCCACCTCGCGAGCCGACCATGAAGCCGCCAAGGCTGCGCTCGACACCGCGCTGGCCGATGTCGGCGCCCTTCAGGCACAGATCGAGCAGGCACGCACCCAGGTGGAGACCGAGCGCATCAACCTGGGCTACACCCGCATCGTCGCGCCCATGGACGGCGTGATCGTGGCCGTGGTCACCAAGCAGGGCCAGACCCTGAACTCCTTCCAGACCACGCCCACCATCGTCATGCTGGCCAAGCTCGACGTGATGACCGTGCGCGCCGAGATTGCCGAGGCCGACGTGGACAAGATCCAGCTGGGCCAGACGGTCTGGTTCACCACGCTGGGCAGCGGCCGCCAGCGCCACACCGCCACGATAGAGCGCATAGAGCCTGCGCCCGCCTCCATCGCCACGGACGCCACCGCTGGCGCAGCGACCGCCACCGGCGCCCAGGCCGCCAAGGCCATCTACTACAACGCCCAGTTCGACGTGCCCAACCCGGAAGGCAAGCTGCGCCCCTCCATGACCGCCCAGGTCACCGTGCGCGTGGCCCAGGCCGACAAGGCCGTGCTCATGCCGGCCGCCGCGCTGGGCAGCCGCGATGCCGACGACAACTACAGCGTGCGCGTGCGCGATGCCCAGGGCCAGGTCACCGAGCGCAAGGTGCGCGTGGGCCTGCGCACCAACGCCCAGGCCCAGGTGCTGTCGGGGCTGGAGCCCGGCGAGCAGGTGGTGATCGGCGAGGCCAGCCCCGGCGGCAAGCCGGCCGGCAGCGACCCGATGGGAATGTAAGCATGGACCATGCATTGCTGCAGATGCAGGGCCTGCGCCGGGAGTTTCCTGCGGGCGACACCACGGTGGCGGTACTCAAGGACATAGACCTGACCATCGAGGCCGGCGAGATGGTGGCCATCGTCGGCGCCTCGGGCTCGGGCAAGTCCACGCTGATGAACATCCTCGGCTGCCTGGACCATCCGACCTCGGGCAGCTACCGCATCGCGGGCCGCGAGACCAGCGAGCTGGGGCCCGACGCGCTGGCCGCGCTGCGGCGCGAGCACTTCGGCTTCATCTTCCAGCGCTACCACCTGCTGCCCGACCTCACGGCCCAGGGCAATGTGGAGCTGCCCGCCGTCTACGCGGCCACACCGGCCGGCGAGCGGCATGCGCGCTCGGCCGCCCTGCTCGAACGCCTGGGCCTGGCCGACCGCATGCAGCACCGGCCGGGCCAGCTGTCGGGCGGGCAGCAGCAGCGCGTGTCCATTGCGCGTGCGCTGATGAACGGCGGCGCCGTCATCCTGGCCGACGAGCCCACGGGCGCGCTGGACAAGGCCAGCGGCGAGCAGGTCATGCGCATCCTGCAGGAGCTGCATGCCGACGGCCACACCATCATCCTGGTCACGCACGACATGGCCGTGGCGGCCCACGCCACGCGCGTGATCGAGATCAGCGACGGCGCCATCATTGCCGACCGGCGCAGCACCCCGCACGAAGCCAGGCCGCCCGTGGAGCCGGCATCCGGCGCGCGCCGGGCCTCCTGGCGCGGACTGTCGGACCGCTTTGGCGAGGCCCTGCGCATGGCCCTGCGCGCCATGAACGCCCACCGCCTGCGCACCTTCCTGACCATGCTGGGCATCATCATCGGCATCTCGGCCGTGGTCTCGGTGGTGGCGCTGGGGCGCGGTGCGCAGCAGCAGGTGATGAACCAGATCAGCGAGCTGGGCACGAACACGCTGGACATCTTCCCCGGCAAGGACTTCGGCGACACGCGCGCCGCCGCCATCGAGACCCTGGTCGCCGCCGACGCCCAGGCCCTGGCCGAGCAGCCCTACGTGGACAGCGCCACGCCCAATGTGTCGGTCGGCGTCACGGCGCTGTACCGCGAGAACGCGGCCACGGCCCAGGTGACGGGCGTTGGCTTCGAGCACTTTCGCGTGCGCGGCCTGCGCCTGGCATCGGGCCGCTTCTTCGACCAGCGCGACGTGGACCTGCACGCCCAGGTGGCGGTGATCGACCAGAAGACCGCCACCGCCCTGTTCCCCACCAACCCCAACCCGCTGGGCGAGGTCGTGCTGCTGGGCCAGATGCCCGTGGAAATCGTCGGCGTGCTCCGGCCTGCGCAAAACAGCTTCGGCGGCTCCACGCCCACCTTCTTCGTGCCCTACACCGCAGCCGCCACGCGCCTGGTCGGCAAGTACCACCTGGACAGCATCACGCTGCGCATCAAGGACGCGGTGCCGGCCGAGATCGCGCAAAAGGCCGCCACCAGCCTGCTGACCGAGCGCCATGGCACCAAGGACTTCTTCATCTGGAACTCCGACCAGATCCGCCAGGCCATCACGCGCACCAGCACCACGCTGACGCTGCTGGTCTCGGCCATCGCCATGATTGCGCTGCTGGTGGGCGGCATCGGCGTGATGAACATCATGCTGGTGTCGGTGACCGAGCGCACGCGCGAGATCGGCGTGCGCATGGCCATCGGCGCGCGCCAGTCGGACATCCTTCAGCAGTTCCTGATCGAGGCCGTGCTGGTCTGCATCGTCGGCGGCATCCTGGGCGTGTCGCTGGCGCTGGGCCTGGGGCTGGCCGTCAGCCTGTCCGGTAGCAGCTTCCAGCTGTCGTTCTCGGCCGCCTCCATCGTGCTGGCCGTGGCCTGCTCCTCCCTCATCGGGATCGGTTTCGGCTTCCTGCCGGCGCGCAGTGCTGCGCGCCTCGACCCCGTACAGGCTCTATCGAGAGATTGACATGCATATGCTGAAGACCGGCGTGCTGGCATGCGCAGTGGCCCTGGCGGGCTGCGGCGCCATCACGCGCACAACCTACGAGGCGCCGCAGGTGGCGCTGCCCGCACAGTTCGAGCATGCGCAGCCCTCGGCGGCCGCGCCTGCGCCCGAGGCATGGTGGCGCGCCTTCGGCGATCCGCGCCTGGATGCATGGATCGACATGGCCCTTGCGCGCAACCCCGACCTGGCAACGGCAGGCATCCGTGTGCGCCGCGCCGCGCTGCAGGCGCAGCTGGCGGGCCGCGCCCTGCTGCCGCAACCCGGCGGCACACTCAGCACCGGGGCCAGCCGGCCGCTGTCCGGCAGCCCGCGCAGCACGCTGGAGACGTCCAGCGCCACGCTGAGCGTGGGCTGGGAGCTGGACCTGTTCGACCGCCTGGGTGCCCAGCGCGATGCGGCCGTCTTCGAGGCCCAGGCCAGCGAGCAGGACAGGCAGGCCGTGGCTCTGTCCCTGGCGGCCACCACCGCCAGCCTGTACTGGCAACTGGCCCTGGCCAACGAGCGCCTGGAATTTGCGCGGCAAAGCCTGGAGTACACACGCCGCACCGGCGAGCTGGTGGAGGCGCAGTACCGCAGCGGCGCCGTATCCAGCCTGGAACGGCGCGAGGCCCGGCAGGCGCTGGCCGAGCAGCAGGCGCTGCTCAGCCAGTACACGCAGTCCCGCGCCGAACTGCGGCAGGCGCTCAACGAGCTGCTCCTGGGCGCCGAGGCACCCGGTGGCGAGCCGCAGGCCCTGCCCACGGGCGCGCTGCCTGCCATTGCCGCAGGACTGCCCGCCGAACTGCTGGGCCGCCGCCCCGACCTGCGCGCCGCCGAACTGCGGCTGCGCGCCTCCCTGGCCAGCAGCGATGCGGCCACCGCGCGCTACTACCCCACGCTGTCGCTGACCGGCAGCCTGGGGGGCTCCAGCAACTCGCTGCTCGACCTGCTGGCCAACCCCGTGGCGGCCCTGGGCGCCAGCATGACCCTGCCCTTTCTGAACGTGGGCGAGATGCGGCTGAACACCGCCATTGCGCGCAACCAGCATGAAGAGGCCGTGGTCAACTTCCGCAAGTCGCTGTACGCCGCGCTGGCGGAAACGGAAAAAGCCCTGTCCGCCCGCACCGAGCTGGCCAGCCAGGAGCAGGCACAGCAGCGCGTCATGCAGGAATCGGCAGAAATCACCCGCCTGTACGAGGCACGCTACCGCGCAGGCCAGGTACCCCTGCGCACCTGGCTGGATGCGCAGGAGCGCAGCCGCAACGCACAGCTGGCCCTGTCGGCCCTGCACCTGGCGCAACTGCAAAACCAGGTGACGATCAACAAGGTGCTGGGCGGCGGATGGCAAGCCCCTTGAGCAAGGGCCGGCAACCTCCGCCAAAGTGCCCCGCCCCTGTCAGAACGAATGCGCCATGCCCAGGTACAGGCCGGTCTGGCTGCCGCCCGGCGCCGGGTTGTTGTTGGTGGTCTCCACCGAGAAGTTCGCATTGCCGCCATTGCGCACATTGCCCACGCTGGCGTACAGCAGCGTGCGCCTGGACAGCGCGTAGTCGGCGCCCGCCATGAACAGGTTGGCGCTGCCGCCGCCGTTGTTGACCGTGGTGCGGTAGCCCGCCCCGATCAGCGTCAGCGGGCCTGACACCTTGTAGCGCGCGCCCATCCAGTACTGCCGCGCCTTGTTGGGCACGCCGGCCGCGCTGTCGGGCGCGGACAGCTGCTCATAGCCCGCGAACAGCTTGAGCGCGGACAGCGTCACCGTGCCGCCCAGCGTCAGGTTGCGGGAGGTGGTGTAGAGATCGCTGAAACGGCCATTGGCATCGCGGGCCACATCGTAGATGGCGCGCAACTCGAACGTGGGCGCGGTATAGGACACCGACAGCGCATCCTTGCGCAGCCGCGATGCGCCCTGCGGCTGCTCGCCCAGGCCGGTCAGCGCCAGCACGCGCAGGCCGCCCCAGCTGGGCGTTTCGTACGAGACCATGTTGTCATGCCCGCCCCAGTTGCGCCCCCGCACCAGCGTGGCCGAGCCGATGAACTGCTGGCCCGTGGGGTCCAGCGCCCAGTGCGCATCCGAGATCGACAGGTCCTTGCCCAGCTTCAGCGTGCCCCAGCCGCTGCGCAGGCCCACGAAGGTGCGGCGGTTGAAGAAACCTGCGCCGTTGAACCTGGCATCGTCGATGCTGAAGCCCGACTCCAGCGTGAACAGCACATGCAGCCCGCCGCCCAGGTCCTCCTCCCCCTTGAAACCCAGCATGCTCGTGCCCCACTGGTTGCCCACGGCCCGCCACAGGCTGCCGGAGCCCCCCGTGGCCGGGTCGTACACATTGTTCTGGTAGTCCACCCCCGCGACCACACGCCCATAGAGCGTGACCGAACTCTGGGCCTGGGCCGCCAGGGCCGTGCCCAATGCAAGCGCGGCCAGGCCAGCGCTGCGGATCATGCGTTTATTCATCTCCCTCTCCTCCTTGACATTGCCGATTGGCGAAAATCCCCATGGCCGCAGCACGGCTGCCATGGGGAGCAGCTTGAAACCGGTCGCCAGCCCCTTTTCTTGTGCTTCTTGTTCTTGTGCTTCTTGTTCTTGTGCTTCTTGTTATTGCGGGTGCATGCAGCCCCGTGGTTGCGATGCCCTGCAGGCTGCTTTCATGAATTCTCCGCAGGGATGGCGCCAGGCCTGAGCGATTCATGCGCAGACCTATGCATTTGCGGCGCGGGCGCCCCGGTGTTTTCCCCTGGAAGGGGGTTGAGCGACGTTCGGGGATGGGGCATGGCCGACGGATGCTCAGTCGCTCACTCCTGCGCAGAATCCTCCAGCCGAAAAATGCAGGCCATGGGCGTCCACTTGTCTCCAGGTGGTGTCCACGGCGTGGGGGCCTGAAAGGCCCACATCAGGTCTTCCCATTCGCACAACTTCGGATCGGTGGCGGAGGCAAGGGCCATGGCTCGGGCGTCATGCACCGCGTCATCGGTGTCCATGACCATCACCATGCGCGTGCCAAGGCGGTGGATTTCCATGCCGGTGACGCCATGGCTACGCAGATGCGCCGCCACCTCCGGCCAGATCCGGTGATGCAGGGCTTCGTACCGGGCGATCAGCGCCGGGTCATCCCTGAGGTCGAGTGCAAGGCATTGGCGCATGGTGTCTCCATGGTGGTCAGGTCAGCGCGCGGTCCAGGTGGGTGTAGCCGCCATCGACGAACAGCCATTGCCCCGTGGTGTGCGATGCCCGCTCGGACAGAAGAAAGACGACCGTGTCCGCAATCTCCTCGGCCGCCGTCATGCGCCGGCCCAGCGGAATCTGGGCGCTGATCTGTTCCAGCTGGCGCCCGGGGTCGTCGAAGCGGCCCAGCCAGTGCAGGTACATCGGCGTCACCACCTCCGCGGGCACCACGGCATTGACGCGCACGCCATCGGCTGCCAGCGCGGCAGCCCATTCGCGCGTCAGCGAGAGCTGGGCCCCCTTGGCCGCGCAGTAGCCGCTGGCCTGGCCCTGCCCGGTCAGCGCGGTCTTGGACGAGATGTTGACGATGGCGCCACGGCTGACCTTGAGGTGCGGCAGGCAATGGTGGGCCATGACGTAGTAGTGCACCAGGTTGGCCTGCAGCGAGCTCACGAAGGCGTCGCGCCCTGCCTCCAGGCCCACGCCGTCATTGATGCCCGCGTTGTTCACCAGGCCGTCGATGTGGCCGCAGTCCGCCGCAGCGCGGGCCACCATCTCACCGCATGCCTGTTCATCGACCAGGTCGAAGCGGAAGTGGCGGGCCCGGGGCTGCAGCTCCATGAGCTGCGCCTCGAACCGCGCGGACATGGTGTCCTTGCCGCAGATCAGCGGAATCGCACCTTCACCGGCCAGCCGCAGCGAGATGGCCGCCCCGATGCCGCTGGCACCGCCCGTGACGATGAAGGTCTTGTCTTTCAGGTTCAGGTCCATGCTGCCTCCCATGTGGTCAGGTCATGCCTTGCGGCTGCAGGCCATAGCAGCGCGCGGCGGTGCCGCCCCACAGCGCCTCGCGCTCGGAGGCCGACAGCCGCGACGACGCCCAGCCATCCACCAGCTCAAAGACCGTGGCGTATGGCGCGGCCAGCAGGCAGACCGGCCAGTCGGAGCCAAACATCAGCCGCTGCGGACCGAACACCTGCAGCGCCATATCTAGACAGCGCAGCAGGCAAGCCCTGCCTGCCCCGTCCAGCCCGGCGCGCCAGTCGGCCTCGGTCACTAGGCCCGAGAGCTTGCAGGCCACATGCGGCAGCGCGGCAAAACGCCCCAGCCGCGCCTGCCAGTGGCCGAATGCGGCCTGTTCCCGGGCCAGCACGGCCAGCGGGGGCTTGCCCAGATGGTCCAGCACCAGCCAGTGCGCGTCGTGCCGTGCGCAGAAGGCGGCAGCCGCCTCCATCTGGTGATGGAAGACGAGCAGGTCATACGCCCAGCCCTGGCGCTGCAACAAGGCCATGCCGCGCCCGAATGCGGCGCAGCCCAGAAAGGCTGCGGCATCGGGCTCGTCCTGCACCTGATGGCGCCAGCCGCACAGCCTCGGCTCGGCACGCCAGTCCTGCAGGCGCTCGCCCAGGCCCTCGCAGGTCAGGTCTTCCCACCCCACCACGCCGCGTATCCAGTCATTGCGCCGCGCCAGCTCCAGCAGGAACCGCGTCTCATCGACCGTGGCGCGCGCCTGCACGGCGATGGCGCCCGTGAAGCCGCAGGCAGACAGCTGGGGCAGGAGATGGCCGGGCGTGCGGTCCACCGCCAGGGCCCGCATGTCCGCGCCTATCCATGGATAGTCCCCGGCGCTGTAGCGCCAGAAATGCAGGTGTGCATCGATGCGCGGATGCAAAAGTGAATGGGAATGGGACAGGGCCATGGCTCAGGCCTGGAAGCGATACCTGGCCAGAGTTTCCGGCTTCATCGTGATGGAAAAGCCGGGCGCACCGGGAGGCATATAGGCCGCATTGCGTACCACGCAGGGATCCACGAAGTGCTCGTGCAGATGGTCTACGTACTCGATCACGCGCCCCTCACGCGTGCCGGACACGCAGACGAAATCGATCATGGACAGATGCTGCACATACTCGCAAAGGCCCACGCCCCCGGCATGCGGACACACGGGCAGACCGTACTTTGCGGCCAGCAGGAGTACCAGCAGCACCTCGTTGACCCCTCCCAGCCGGCAGGCGTCGATCTGCACCACGTCGATGGCGCCACGCAGGATGAACTGCTTGAAGAGAATGCGGTTCTGGCACATCTCTCCAGAGGCGACCTGGACCGGGGCAACGGCTTCGCGCACCGCGCGGTGGCCCTCCACATCGTCAGGGCTGGTCGGCTCCTCGATGAACCAGGGCCTGGCAAAGGCCAACTCCCGCACCCAGCCGATGGCCTGCCCCACCTCCCAGGCCTGGTTGGCGTCGATCATCAGCTGGCGATCCGGCCCCAGCACCTCGCGCGCAATGGACACGCGCCGGATGTCGTCCTGCAGGCTGCGCCCCACCTTGAGCTTGACGTGGTTGAAGCCGCCGGCCACCGCCTCGCGGCACAGGCGGCGCAGCTTGTCGTCGTCATAGCCCAGCCAGCCGGCCGAGGTCGTGTAGCAGGGATAGCCCTCGCACTCCAGCACGCCGATGCACTCGGCCTTGCGCGGCGACTGGCGATGCAGCAGCTCTAGCGCCTGGGCTTCGGTCAGGGCATCCGTCATGTAGCGGAAGTCCAGCGCGCGGACGAACTCCTCGGGCGTGAAATCGGCCACAAGACGCCACAGCGGCTTGCCCTCGGCCTTGGCCCACAGGTCCCACACGGCATTGACCACGGCGCCGGTGGCCAGGTGCATCGCCCCCTTGTCCGGGCCGATCCAGCGCAACTGGCTGTCGGAGGTGATGTGGCGCCAAAAGCGCCCCATGTCCTGGCGGACCCAGTCAAGCTCCATGCCCTCCACCAGATGGCGCATGGCCGCGATGGCGGCGCAGCAGACCTCGTTGCCGCGACCGATGGTGAAGGTCAGCCCGTGCCCCTCAAGGCCGGGCGTATCCGTCTCCAGGATCACATAGGCGGCGGAGTAGTCCGGGTCCGGGTTCATGGCGTCAGACCCATCCAGGTGACTGGAGGTCGGAAAGCGCACATCGAGCACGCGCAGGGACAGGATTCGCGTCATGGTCTTCTCAGGCCTTGCCGGTTGTCGAGGGATTCGGTTGCACGCGAGCCGCCACCATGGTCTGGCGCTGCTCGCCCAGGCCGGCGATGCCCAGCCGCATGGCCTGCCCGGCACGCAAGTACATGGGCGGCTTCTGGCCCATGCCCACGCCCGGCGGCGTGCCGGTGGAGATCACATCGCCCGGTTGCAGGCTCATGAAGCGGCTCAGATAGCTGACGAGAAAGGCCACGCCGAACACCATGGTGGCCGTGCTGCCGTCCTGCATGCGCCGGCCGTCCACATCCAGCCACATGCGCAGCGCCTGCGGATCGGGCACCTCGTCGGCCGTGACCAGCCAGGGCCCCAGCGGGCCGAAGCCGTCGCAGCCCTTGCCCTTGTCCCAGGTGCCACCGCGCTCGAGCTGGTACTCGCGCTCGGAGATGTCGTTGACCACGCAATAGCCCGCCACGTGCTGCATGGCCCGGGCCTCGTCGATATGGCGCCCGCCCTGGCCTATGACCACGCCAAGCTCCACCTCCCAATCCGTCTTCACGGAGCCGGGCGGAATCTCGATGGCGTCGTCCGGGCCGCAGATGGCACTGGTCCACTTGCCAAACACCACGGGCTCGGGCGGCACCTGCATGCCGGCCTCGGCCGCATGGTCCGAGTAGTTGAGGCCTATGCACACGAACTTGCCCACCCGCCCCACGCAGGGGCCCAGACGCAGCGTGTGCTGCGGCACGCCTTCCACCAGGGGCAGCTGCAAGGGGTCCAGGGCGCCCAGTTGCGCCAGGCTGTACGGCAGCAGCACAGGGCCGGCAATGTCGTCCACCACGCCCGAGAGGTCGCGCACACGCCCTTGCGCATCGAGCAGGCCCGGTCTTTCATGGCCCCTGGGGCCGTATCGCAGCAATTTCATGGTGCGCTCCTGTGCAGTTCAGTTGGACCAGCCGCCGTCGATCACGCTCAGCGTGCCGGTGACGAAGCGGGATTCATCGCTGGCGAGATAGGTGGCCAGCGCGGCGATCTCCTCGGGCCGACCCACCCGGCCCATGGGCTGGCGCGCCACGAAGGCGGCGCGCACCTGCTGCAGCGGCACGCCCTGCTGCCGGGCCTGGCTGACGATGCGCGCCTGCAGCGACGGAGACTCCACCGTGCCAGGGCAGATGGCGTTGCAGCGTATGCCCTGCGTGACGAAATCGGCCGCCACGGCCTTGGTCAGCCCGACCACGGCAGCCTTGGTGGCGCCATAGGCATGGCGAAGGGGCACGCCCTTCACGCTGGAGGCCGCGGACGACATGTTGATGATCGACCCGCCGCCCTGGGCCAGCATGGCAGGCAGCAGGGCGCGGATGATGCGGTGCATGGAGGTGACGTTGAGCTGCCACGCAAAGGCCCAGTCCTCGTCACTGCAGTCCAGGATGCTGCCGTGGTGCACGAAGCCCGCGCAGTTGAGCAGTGCGTCAAAGGCCCTCTCCTGCCCGGCCAGTGCCAGGATGTCTTGCGCATCGGTCACATCCAGCCGCCGCGTACGCAGGCCGTCCCGTCCCTCCAGTTCTGCCAGCGCCTGCATGTCGATGTCGGTGGCCAGCACGCTGGCCCCCTCGCGGGCAAACATCAGCGCGCAGGCTCGCCCTATGCCCTGCCCGGCTGCGGTGACGAGAATGTGTTTTCCGGCGAGTCTCATGGAGCCATTCCTTCCCTTGCTTGAAAAGGGTTCTGCACGGGCGATTCGCGGACCGCGCCTATTGCTGCTGCTCACCTGCGAGCCGGGCCAGCATCAGGGCGCCGAGGATGATGGCGCCGTAGATCGCCTGTATCCAGAACGATGGCACCTGGGCCAGCGTCAGCAGGTTCTGCACCACGCCCAGCAGCAGCACGCCGCACAGCGCACCCGACATGGAGCCCTTGCCGCCGTCGAGCGAAATCCCGCCGATGACGGCCGCCGCGAACACCGTGAAAATCATCGAGCTGCCCTGGTTGGCATTGATCGCGCCCACATAGCCCGTGACCACCAGCCCGCCCACTGCGGCCAGCACACCGGCCAGCACGAAGACGCCCCAGGTAATACGGTCCACATTGATGCCCGCCGCGCGCGCCGCATGGGGGTTGCCGCCAATCGCATACAGCGCGCGGCCCAGCCGGTGGTGGCGCAGCACCACGGCGGCCGTGCCGAACGCCAGCGCCGCCAGCCAGACCGACAGCGGCAGCCCCAGCAGCGTGGCCGTGGCCAGGGCGAAGAAAGGCTGCGGCATGTCGAACAGGGTGCCGCCCCTGGTCGCGCCCACCAGCACGCCGCGCAGCACGATCAGCATCGCCAGCGTGACGATGAAGGCATTGAGCCGCAGCCTGACGACCAACAGGCCATTGAGAAAACCCGTGCATGCGCCTACGGCCGCGATGGCCAGCAGCCCCGCCGCCACCGGCCATGCCGTGCCAAAGCCTCCCGAGGCTGCAGGAATCACCAGCATGGCGCCCACCGCCGGCGCAATGCCCACCGTGGACTCCACCGACAGATCGAACTTGCCCGTGATGATGATCAGCGACTCCGCCAACACCACCAGCGCCAGGGCTGCCGAGGCCCCCAGGATGCTGACCAGGTTGGCCGGTGTCAGAAAGCTGGGGCTGGTCAAGGCTCCCAGCAAGAACAGCAGGGCCAGCGCAGGGACCAGCGCATAGTCGCGCAGCCGGTGCAGGGCGAGCCGCCGGGCGGCCGGCACGGGCACAGCCGTGTTCGGCGAGACGAAGGTTTCAGTGCGCATGCAGGCTCACTCCTTCCATGGAGGCAATCAGTTCACCGTCGTCCCAGCCTCTGGCGAGTTCGGCCACCACATGGCCATGCGACATCACCAGCACGCGGTCGCAGATGCGCAGGTCGTCCAGCTCGCTGCTCGCCAGCAGCACGGCCCGGCCCTGCCGTCGCTCCTCCTCCACCACGGCCAGCAATGCCTGCCGGGACTTCACATCCACACCCGCAGTGGGATCGATGAGCACCAGCACATCGGGCTCGCTGGCCAGGGCGCGCGCCATCACCACCTTCTGCTGATTGCCGCCCGACAGGCCGGACACGGCCTGGTGCGGCCCGCTGGCCGCCACATCGAGTGCACGCATGGCCGACAACGCCGCGGCCTGCCTGCGCGATGGCGCGATGAACCCGAACCGGCCCAGCCTGTCCATGATGGTCATGGTGGCGTTCTCGGCAATGGACTGCCCCGGCACCAGGCCCTGGCGGTGCCTGTCCTGCGGCACGCAACCCACGCCGTGCGCCAGCGCGGCGCCCACATCGCCGGGCGGCAGCACGCGGCCCGACACCAGGATCCGGCCTGCCGTGGTGCGCCGCAGGCCCGCCACCGCCTCACCCACAGCCGTGCGCCCGCTGCTGGTGGAGCCTGTCAGCCCCACGATCTCGCCACGCCGCACCTGCAGGCTGACAGCCCCGAAACCCTTGCCGCACACCTGCTGCAGCGCCAGCACCACGGGGGCAACGCCCGTGCCCCCGCCTGCCGGGGGTGCGTGGGCGGCGCAAGGCGAGCCGGCCAGGCTGTCCCGCTCGCCGGTCATGGCCTCGATCAGTGCCTGCCGGGGCAACTGCGCCACCGGCGCCGTCACCACATGGCGAGCATCGCGCAGCACGGTGACCGTCTGGCAAATCTCATAGATCTCCTGCAAGTGGTGCGAGATGAAGAGAAACGTGACGCCGCCTTGCTGCAGATCGTGCACGCGCCTGAGCAGCCGCCGCGTCTCGTCGTGGTCAAGCTGCGCCGTGGGTTCGTCCAGGATGATGAAGCGCGCGCCCAGCGACAGCGCCCGCGCGATCTCCACCAGTTGGCGGGCTTCCACCGTCAGATCCCGGGCCAGCGCATCCTCGTGCACATCGATCTGCCAGGCATCCAGCAAGGCCCTTGCCTCGCGCCGCAGCACGCGCCAGGAAATCCAGCCATGGCGCAGCGGCTGCCGGTTGATGAACAGGTTCTCGGCGACCGACAGCTCGCCGATGATGGTCGAATGCTGGTAGACACAGGCCACATGCTGGCGCCAGGCCATGCGGTCGGTCACCGCAGGCGCGGGCTGGCCGTTGAAGCGGATGCTTCCCGTGCCGGGCTGGTGCAGGCCGGTCAGCAAGGCGACCAAGGTGGACTTGCCTGCGCCGTTGCGGCCAGCCAGTGCATGCGACTCGCCCGGCATGACCGCCAGGCTCACATCGTGCAAGGCCGTCGTGGAGCCGAAACGCAAGCCGAGCCCACGCGCCTCCATCACCGGCGTGCCCGGTCTGTCAGCCATGAATCCGGGGAGTATCGTCATGGCTGGTTGGCCCACAGCGACTTGTCGTCCACGTTCTCGCGGGTCACCACGGGTGCGGGCAACTGGTCCTCCAGAATGCCGGGCGCCACCTCCACGATGCGGCTGCCATGCGGGGTGGGCCCGGGCTTGAACGACTGCCCTGCCAGCGCTGCCTTGATGTAGTACAGGCCGTACTTTGCGTAGAGATCGGCGGGCTGCGAGATGGTGGCGTCGATCTCGCCCCTGCGGATGGCATCCAGCTCCTGGGCGATGCCGTCGTTGCTGATCACCACGATGTGCCTCGGATCGCCGGCCGGACGCAGCAGCCCCCTGCGCCGCAGCGTCTGCAGCGTGGGCGCCAGATAGACGCCGCCCGCGTGCATGTAGATGCCCTTCAGGTCCGGATGCGCGGACAGCAGGCCGTCGAGCGCGGCGGCGGCGGCATCGGACTTCCAGGCCGCGGGAATCTCCAGCAACTGCAGCGCCGGGAAATCCTTCATGCAACTGCGGAAAGCCTCGGCCCGATCACGGCCGTTGACCGATGCCAGGTCGCCCATGATCTGCACCACCTTGCCCGCCTTCACCTGCGCGCCCAAGTACTGGCAGGACCGTGTGCCATAGGCGCGGTTGTCGGCACGCACCACCATCGCCACCTTGCCCCGGGTAGGCGCCACGTCCACCGCCACCACAGGAATCTTCCCCTGCTCGGCCAAGGCGAGCGCTCGACCAATGGCCGCCGAATCCAATGGCGCCACCACCAACCCCTTGGCGCCGAGGTTGATCAGATTGGCCACGTCGGTGATCTGCTGGGCCGGGTCCTGGTTGGAGTTCACCGGCGCCAGGATGTCGACCCCAAGGGCCTTGGCCATTTGCGGGAGGTAGCCGTTGTAGGCCTGCCAGAACGGCGAGGTCAGCAGTGGCAGGTTGACCCCGATCCTGCCCTGCGCCGGGCCAGGTTCCGCCGCCAGCGCCGGCCCCGCGCCGGCCAGCGCCGCCACTGAAGCCAGCGCGGCTACAGCAGACATGAGCCGGCAAAGCATTGCGGAACATCCGGCCGGAACCTGGAAAACGCCGTGCAGTGCAGCCATGGAAAGTGCCTCCTCATGTGTGCCGGGACTCCGGCGGTGCCGCTGGATCGCCTTTTTGCCGATGGCGCGTGGCACATCGCTGGGGTGATTCATTCATCCATGAATTAATTATTTATAAATAAACTTCACTTCGGCAGCTATGGTTTACCCAGCCCACGCACCGCTTGCGCAGGTCCGCAGCAAAAACAGGACTTGTCCTATCCCGAACGTAAGATCTGCACGCATGAGCAAAGCACTGGACAACGCAGAAGACGGCGAGCGCTACCGCGCGCCGGCACTGGACAAGGGGCTGGACATCCTGGAGCTGCTGGCCGAGCACCCCGATGGCCTGACGCGGGCCGAGATCGTCAAGGAACTGGGCCGGGGCCCCAGTGAGATCTACCGCATGCTCGAGCGGCTGGTGGCCCGGCAATATGTGATGCGCTCGGCCGGCGGCGACCGCCATGCGCTCAGCCTCAAGATGTTCGCGCTGGCGCACCGCCACCCACCCGTCAACCGCCTCGTGACCCAGGCGCTGCCCGTCATGGATGCCTATGCGCGGCAGGCCGAGCAGTCCTGCCACCTGGGCCTCTACGACCGTGGCAATGTCCTGATCGTGGCCCAGGTCCCCGGCCCCGGGAACTGGGGCCTGTCAATCAGGCTGGGCGCACGCGTCGGGCTGCTGGACACCGGGTCAGGCCATGTGCTGCTGGCCTGCCAGACAACCGAACGCCGCTCGCAGATGCTGGCCGAGCACACGCCTTTGGAAGGCGAGGTACATCTGCCCGAGGCACAACTGCACGACATGCTGGAACAGATACGCAGCACGGGTCACAAGCAGAGCGAAAGCCTGCAGTCCTATGGCGTGGTGGACATCTCCTGCCCCATCCTCGGGCCCGATGGCCATGCCCTGGCTGTGCTGACGTCTCCCTATATCCGGCGGATCGATGGGCATGCGGGTCCCTCGCTGGATGAGGCACGCGGGTACCTGCTGCAGGCAGTGGCTGGACTCTCTCTCAATGGCGGTCTGCGCGGCGAGGAATGAGTCCGGCGATTCGTTTCAAATGCGTGGGGCGCTTGCTGTGGCGGCAGGGGTTTCAATCCACGCGCCCGCACGGGGCGCGACGCGAGGGCGGGGTGGGCTTTGTGGAGCACGCCGTGTTTCAATCCACGCGCCCGCACGGGGCGCGACCCGGCGCGACTACTGGGATCGTGCGCGATGCGATGTTTCAATCCACGCGCCCGCACGGGGCGCGACTCTCGGCGAACGGATGGCCTTCGATCACGTTGGTGTTTCAATCCACGCGCCCGCACGGGGCGCGACGGGTCCATGCTGCTGCGCGGCCAAGAATGGGATGTTTCAATCCACGCGCCCGCACGGGGCGCGACTGCGCCGGTTGCGCGTCGATCCTTCCCAGGGCACTGTTTCAATCCACGCGCCCGCACGGGGCGCGACCTCCAACTCGGCCGCCAGTACCTGGGCTGCGAGCTGTTTCAATCCACGCGCCCGCACGGGGCGCGACCACGGGCTTCCCGCAGAAGCGGCGCGATGAGCTGGTTTCAATCCACGCGCCCGCACGGGGCGCGACAGCAATCGTCCGCTCTCGGATCAGAGTGCGTTCGTTTCAATCCACGCGCCCGCACGGGGCGCGACGTTCGGCTGCACGCGGTGCGCGGCTGCGAAGTCGTTTCAATCCACGCGCCCGCACGGGGCGCGACGCCTGATGGCGGCGCGTACAGCTACGAGGCGCTGTTTCAATCCACGCGCCCGCACGGGGCGCGACCGGGCTCTCGCAGTGCGGGCAGGCGATGCGGTGGTTTCAATCCACGCGCCCGCACGGGTCGCGACCCGCCTTGAACTCACGGAAGCCTGCGTCCTTGCAGTTTCAATCCACGCGCCCGCACGGGGCGCGACAGCCGCTCGGCGAAAAATAATTATTGACTGAGTACGGTTTCAATCCACGCGCCCGCACGGGGCGCGACATCCCCAGGAGTAGTCCCGCATGCTGAGCTACGTGTTTCAATCCACGCGCCCGCACGGGGCGCGACAATGGCTGTGGATGACGCCCCGCGACATCCGCCTGTTTCAATCCACGCGCCCGCACGGGGCGCGACATCGCCGGGTGCAGGCGGTATTGGCTGTTTTAAGGTTTCAATCCACGCGCCCGCACGGGGCGCGACCGCTCCATCTGCCGCGTGAGCAGGTCGATTTCCTTGTTTCAATCCACGCGCCCGCACGGGGCGCGACGCCCAGGGCCGCGCCCTCGCTGATGTGCTCGCCGTAGCGCATGTTTCAATCCACGCGCCCGCACGGGGCGCGACCGCCTGAAGGGTCTGATGTTCCGCATTGAGCTGGTTTCAATCCACGCGCCCGCACGGGGCGCGACGATTGCCCCGAGCCAGGGCCGCGTGGTGGGCCTGGGTTTCAATCCACGCGCCCGCACGGGGCGCGACTGTTGCTGGGACCGTGCTGTTCAGCGTCTCTGTTGTTTCAATCCACGCGCCCGCACGGGGCGCGACAGTATCAAACCGAAACCCGCGTCGGCATTTGCCATGTTTCAATCCACGCGCCCGCACGGGGCGCGACCCATCAAGCAGGAGGCCTTTGCCCTTGCCTACGTGGTTTCAATCCACGCGCCCGCACGGGGCGCGACTGCTCCGGCAGCAGTTTTTGACGCCGCTCCGGTCTGTTTCAATCCACGCGCCCGCACGGGGCGCGACCCTCCGGCGTGACGCGGTCGGCGACCACGGCGCGGTTTCAATCCACGCGCCCGCACGGGGCGCGACTCGCTCCTGTGCTGTCTTTAGGCAGGACCACATTCGTTTCAATCCACGCGCCCGCACGGGGCGCGACCCCATTTCTCGATCTCGGTGGAGTCACCGAACTTGTTTCAATCCACGCGCCCGCACGGGGCGCGACCGTTGTCACGCTCCTGCTGCAGCGCGGGCTCAATGTTTCAATCCACGCGCCCGCACGGGGCGCGACGTGCGCCCACCTACGCACATCCGGGCTTTGGGGTGTTTCAATCCACGCGCCCGCACGGGGCGCGACCAAGCTACAGGAAGGCCTGTTTCATTTCTTGTCGAGTTTCAATCCACGCGCCCGCACGGGGCGCGACCGCTTGGCTCGCAGCCGGCGGCGTGCCGCTACCTGCCGTTTCAATCCACGCGCCCGCACGGGGCGCGACGTCGCACAGGGGCGGCGGCGCGTCATCATGCCGCGTGTTTCAATCCACGCGCCCGCACGGGGCGCGACCACCAAGCTAGTAAGCGGCGGCTTTGCCCGGCATCGTTTCAATCCACGCGCCCGCACGGGGCGCGACCAACGCAGCAGCGTCCAAGCCCATCGCCTACAAGCGTTTCAATCCACGCGCCCGCACGGGGCGCGACGCCCAAAAACATCTCCATGGACGACAGCGAAGCTGTTTCAATCCACGCGCCCGCACGGGGCGCGACGCCAATCAGTGCCGCCCCCGGTCGTGGACTCAAAGTTTCAATCCACGCGCCCGCACGGGGCGCGACGGCGCCCTAGTGATTCCTAATGATTTCCCGGACGTTTCAATCCACGCGCCCGCACGGGGCGCGACGCCGCGTGCAGCAGATGGTCGTTTTGGCCGACGAGTTTCAATCCACGCGCCCGCACGGGGCGCGACGAGACAGCGTTTCCGGGGACTCGCCCAGCACATGTTTCAATCCACGCGCCCGCACGGGGCGCGACGTCAACCGCGATATTGCGCGGCCCCTGGCCTTGGGCGTTTCAATCCACGCGCCCGCACGGGGCGCGACGAGCGCGGGTGGCCAGCACGATGGCGCCACGGTGGTTTCAATCCACGCGCCCGCACGGGGCGCGACGTTCCGCTGGCGGCCAGGTCGCTGTAAGCCGTACCGTTTCAATCCACGCGCCCGCACGGGGCGCGACGGGGTACTTATAGAGCAATTTCACCGCTATGAAAAAAGCCAGGCTTCCGCGAACCAGGCGGCGCTGTCATGCCGCGGAATCGGCGTTCAGCCAATCCCTCGCACACCCCCTTTTGAAAACAACAGCTTGCGCGGCCGCGAACCTCAAGGGCAGGTGGCGGTCACTTGGGGTTCGCGCGGAGGTTCAGAAGACGAGGGGGGCGTCGAGGTCCAGCACGGGCTTTGCGCCGATGTGTTCGACCTTGCTGCGCCAGTGTTGGCCCAGGTAGTAGAACCTGAGGCTGTCCTGGGCGGGGTCGATGATTTGCATCAGCCGCGCCTTGAGGGCGACCCATTGCGCGGCGTCCACTTCTATTTCGAAGACGGAGTATTGCGCGCGCTGGCCGAAGTCCCGGCAGGCCTTGGCGATGCGCCGCAGGCGGCGGGCACCATCCGGGTCCTGGGTACGGACGTCATAGCTCACCAGGACCATCATCGGCACACCTCATTTCTCATCGCCGGGCTGCCCCAAGATAAAAAAGCGGCTCCCTCGGGGGGCAGCGGACCTTGCGCAACAAAGGAAGCGTGGGGGCCATGTTTCATTTCCAAAGGAATGGCGGATAGGCATCGAGATCACCGCGCAGGTGTCGGGCCAGCAGTTGCGCCTGGATAAAGGGGAACAGTCCGATGGCGGCTTTTTCTTCGATGAAGGCGTGGCGCAGTTCTTCACGCTTGCGTTCCTGGTAGGCGGTCAGCACGGTCTTGCGTGATGCTTCGGTCAGCAGGACCGCTCCGTTGTCCATGGTCTGGAAGTCGCGCTCACCCAGTTGCTTGCGGTTGATCAGCGACAGCGCCAACCGGTCCGCCAGCAGGGGGCGGAATTCCTCCAGCAGGTCCAGCGCCAGGCTGGGGCGCCCGGGCCTGTCACGGTGCAAGAAGCCCACGGCGGGGTCCAGGCCCACGCTTTCGAGTGCTGAGCGGCAGTCGTGCGTGACGAGGGTGTAGAGAAAAGACAGCAAGGCATTGACCGCGTCGCGCGGTGGGCGCCGGCTGCGCCCCTGAAAGCGCATGGCGGGGCTGTCCACGCGAATGAGCATGTCGAACACGCCGAAATAGGCCTGCGCCGCCTCGCCCTCGTAGCCGCGCAGCATGTCCAGGCTGGTTTCTCCGGGCAGTTTTTCCGCAATGCGCCCAAGGCGCCTGTAGGCGTGCGTCAGTGCTGCCTCGGCTTCGGGCTCCAGCTTGTCGCCGTGGTCACGCAGTGCCCGGCCCAGGACCGCGCGCTGGTTGTGCAGCTTGCCCAGCAGGATGTTGTGAACGATGGCAGCGCAACGGCCCGGATCATCGCTGACCCGGTACTGCTGACGGCGCAGCAGCACGTTGCCGGAAACAGGCCCCTCCACCCGCGCAAGAAAGCGCCCGTTGGGCGTGAGAAAGCTGGTGCAGATGCCCTGCTCGGCGCAATAGCCCATCAGCGGTGGAGACACCAGCACGCGTCCGAAGCAAACCAAGCTCTCGAGCATGTGCACCGGCAGCCGGGCACGCTCGCGCTGCTCGACCTCCATCACGATGTTGGCACCGTCCTTGCGCAGCCAGGCGCCTTCGGTGGTCACGTACAGGGTGTTCAGTTGCCGTCGCATGGACCTTCTTCCATCTGCTGGCCCCATTGCGCTGACAGCCAGGCATTGACACTCTGGGTTCGCCCCAGCAGCCTGGGCTGGCACAGGTCCAGCAGCGAACAGGCATCGCACAGCCGGGGGCTGTAGCGCGCCGTTGGCGTGGTGCCCGAGTCCAGCATGGAGCGCACCGCGGCAATGGTGCCGCAGGTGAGCTGACGCAGTTCTTCGTCGAAGCGCACATCGGTGCGCCTGCGGGCCTCGCCGTAGTAAAGGGCGCCCGCCTCTACCGGCTGGCCCAGCATGGACTCCAGGCACAGCGCCTGGGCGCAGAGTTGGACTTCATCGGCACGATGGGCCTTGGGCCGGCCGCGCTTGTATTCCACGGGAAACGCTCGCTCGCCCTGTGGGCCCTGGTGGAACTCCACCACGTCGGCAATGCCGGTGATGCCCAGGCGCGTCTCGGCCAGCGGCATGGCCGTGACGGTGCGCACACCCTTGCGCCGCTCGGCCTTGGGCTTGTCGGCCTTTTCATGCAGCAGCCGGCCTTCAGCCGTATGCCGGCTTTCGGCCCACAGCTGCTCGACATGGATGAGGGCGCATTGCCTTGGGCAGTACAGGTAGTGCTGCAATG
Organism: Delftia sp. PX-1; assembly: GCF_055797465.1. NCBI lineage: Bacteria > Pseudomonadati > Pseudomonadota > Betaproteobacteria > Burkholderiales > Comamonadaceae > Delftia > Delftia sp. PX-1. The sequence goes on along the minus strand of NZ_CP184763.1, from coordinate 2,360,485 downwards.
CCGACAGGGCAATGGCGTCGTCTTCGCTCATGGTGCGTCGGCGGCTTTGCCACCCGTCTCAGATCAGTTCCCGCAGGGTCACGCCCGAAGGCACGGCCGCAGTGTCGATGTGCACACGGTAGTCAGCAAAGCGCCGGGGAGCGCCCGCATCGGCCGGCTGTGCGGACTCCACCTTGACGGCGTCAAACAGCACATGCGCAGGCGCGTTGCCCATGGCGCTTTCATGTTCGAAGACGATGAGTTTGCGCGCCGCCATCTCGCCGCGTGCAGCGGAGCGGTCATGCTCGAACATGTTGATCAGCGCGCGCCAGAACAGGTCCAGGTCCTCGTTGGAAAACCCGGTGCGCTCGGCCAGCTTGGCCGAGATGAAGCCATGGGCACGGTACAGGCCGTAGGGAATGATGTGCTTGCGGCCCATGGTGCGGTTGTCGCCACTCTGGGCTTCGGCCTCTTTTTCCGTGGTGACGGCCATGCGCGTGATGGAGATTTCCAGCGGCACCACGGGGTCGATGGAGGTGGCGAAGGCCATCTGTATGGGACCGCGCACCTGGCCGGCATTGACGCCCGTGGTCATGACAGCGCCGAAGGTGCGGATGTCGAAGAAGTTGGCGCACATCCAGGCCGTGATCTCGCGGGCCTTGGCTTCGTCCTTGGGCAGTTTCTTGTCTTCAGGCTTGAGGCCGATGGCCTCGTAGGCCTTGCGGTGCTGGTGGTTCAGGATGGCCTTTTCCTGCATGTAGATGGCATGGCCAGGCGCATCTTCCTTGTCCAGGCTCACGAAGTTGCGGATCTTGCGCTTGAGGCAGACATCGGTGACCAGGCCTCGATTGGTCTCGGGGTCCAGGCGCGGCAGGTTGCCGGCATCGGGATCGCCATTGGGATTGCCATTGGTGATGTCGAACAGGTAGACGAATTCGTAGCGGTGGGCGATGGCGGTCATGCGGGATCTCCGTCAGTGCGGTCTTCGGTGGAATCGGTGCTGTCGTCGTTGGCGGCAGACTTGTTGAAGCGGCTTTGCGACTGGTGGTAGTAGCCGATGGCGAAACGGCCCTGGTCTTCGATGCGCAGGCTGCGGGGGAAGCTGTCGGTGAGGCCGCCGACAATCTCGCCAATGTCCTTTTCCAGCCCCACGGCAGCGCCCGGCCTGTCCTTGCGCAGGCGCCCCAGATGGTTTTGCGCATTGCGCAGCAGCATGGGAAATACCGATGCCGGCGTGGCCGAAGCGGCGCCGTAGTAGCGGTCGCGGATGGTCGCGTTGACCTGCCCGCCCAACGCCTGGCGCTGCGCGCTTTCCAGCACGGCGAAAAGGCGGCCCAGCCGGTAGGCCGCGTTGGTGGATTCCTTGTCCAGACTCACGGGGATCTCCTCCTTGTCACTGTTGATTCCGAGGCGGCGCTCACGCGCCAGAATGCCTTTGCAGATACCCACGCGCAGCCCCGACAGATGGCCGTCGCTGCGCATGCGCATCAGCACGTTGGCCAGCAGACTGCGTGGATAGGGGCGGCCGGTGAGCACGGCGCGCATGAACTCGCCCACGAGATTGCTCATGGCGTCATCCATCTTGGGTGCGCTGCCCTCACGGTGCGGTGCCGTGGCCAAGACCACGCGGTAGGCCGACGGGGCCGTCTTCCAGGGCTGTGGCTCCAGCGCGAAGTCATGGACATGCTCCGCCAGGCGGCGCGCAAACAGGCCCAGCGTGCCGACCTCCCAGAAACGGATGGAGATGCGCGAGGCATTGGGCGCCAGGCCCAGCACGTACATGCGCGTGTCTTCCTCAAGCCTGGGGTCGATGTCGCTGAGCGGCCGGCCTTTCTGCACCTTCTCCAGTTCGATGCGGATGCGCGCGGCCTCCTGGTCGTCCGAGGGACGGTCATCGAGCAGGTCGGCCAGCAGCGACTCGGCCCGTACGGCCTGTTCGGCCTCCTGGCCATCTGCGGCCTCGGCCCAGAAGACGATGCTGGTATCGCCGATCTGCAGGCGCTGGCGGTTATGCTCGCCGCGCCGCAGCAGGTGGTTGAGCACGGTGGTGTAGGCAAAGGCGGCCTGCTCCGAGACAGGTGCGTTGTCGCCCTGGCTTTTGCCGTAGGAGGTGAATGACTCCTGGTTGAAGGAGACGATGGAGGCGCCGGAGCTCTGGGCACCACTGACGCCCTTGATGACCGGGTGCAGGCGCGCCACGGGCAGGCTTTCGCCGCTCACAAGGCAGGTCGCCACCGATTCCTGACCGCTTTGTCCACCGTCGTCGCTGTCCAGAAGCCGGGCACGCAGGGCCTGAGCGGCCGGGCGTACGTGCAGATAGGCCTTTTCGCCATCCATGCGGAACACCATGTTGGCATCGAGCATGTCCGGGGTGAAATGGGGCGCTTCGAATTGCTGCGGCGTCCAGGCATCGAGAAAGCCCAGCAAGGCCTTCAGGCCCGCGTCCTGCGTGCCGGCCAGATGCTCGCGGTGCAATGCCTTGAAGGCTTCATGCTCCTTGTCCGCGCGCTTGCTGGTGGCGCTCACGCCCAGCACATAGCTGGTCTTGTCCCAGAGGAAGTTGGATTTGATGCCCACCGTCCTTTTCTCAGGCTGGGGCACGTTCATCACGCACGGCAGCGGCTTCTTGCCCGTGGTGTCTCGGATGTCGTTGACCTGCACCACACGGCCATCGGTGGCCAGCAGGATCTCGTAGCTGATCTTCTCGGGGCTGTAGCCAAAAGGCGCCAGGCCCTCCTCGCGGCGTTCCAGCAGCCGCTGGTAGTAGGTGGCAAGCGCCTGCAGGATCATGACTTGAGTTCCTCGCTGTTCCAGGGCGGCACGGCGATCACGCCACCGGACATGCTGGCGCGGAAAAAGCGCGGGGCCATGCCGTTGGCAAAGTCGATGTCGTGCAGCATCCAGCCCAGGTCCCGCTCGGGCAGCAGGCTTTCGTGCGGCGTGGGCAATGCCTCGCCGTCTTCGAGCAGGCCGAAGTCCGCCGGAAACTCGCGCACGCCCAGGCAGGGCATCTGAAAGCACTGGCCCTTGCGCGCTCGGCGGTTGAAGATGTCCAGGTGCTTGCCCACCGAGTCGTCGGCGCCTGCCTTGGGCGTGAGCTCGAAATGCGCCTCGATCACATAGGCCACGTCGCGCAGCACCGTGGCCGCACGCTGCTGGCGGTCCTGGTCCACATGTGTGACCAAGCCTTCCGTGGAGCCGGCCTTCATCGCCTTGGACACACTGGCCGGAGAGATCTTGCTGCCCACCTCGTTGCGCCGTATCGATTCAAAGCGGATCGGCTTCAGAACGTGGATGCGGTCTACGCTCCAACGTATGGCCGGCTTCCAGTGGATGGCCTCCAGAATGCCGCGCGCGGCCGAAGGCGTGATGACGTCATAGCTGACGCGCTCACCCTTCATCTCGGGTCTGGTGAAGCAGGCGCGCTCACCCCAGACCTTCAGTTTCACTCCAAATCCCATGCCCTCTCCTCTCCTTCAGCGGCAAGACACCGTTGCCTGCGCTACCAGCACAAATGCTCGGTCTGGATCAGCGCGGGCTCATCCCAATGGATGCCATGGCGCGGGTCGTACAAGCCCTCGTGCGCCAGCACCATGAATTGATCACCCCATTTGCTTTCGGCCACCGGCACCACGGCCCCGGCCTTGCGCAGCGCATCAAAGCCTTGTCGCGGCAGTTGCACCAGGTAGGGCTGCAGGCTGCGCGCCAGGCCCACGCTGCCTTGCGCATGCTCCAGCGCCCGCAGCGCGTCCCTGGCCTTGTCGTCATACGGCACGATCACCGGCATCTGCACGCTGTCGATGAGCCGGAACTTCGCCGCCAGGGTTTCCATCGGCAGGCTGTCGAAGCGGCTTGCCGTCAGTTGCCCCAGCAGATCCGGCACATCCAGGGCCTGCGAGCCCTTTTGCCAGTAAAGCAGCGAGAAGTAGCGCTGGATGGCCTCGGGGGCCAGAGGCTGCGCCTCGAACTGCCTGAGTACTTCTCGCGCCTTCTCCGCGTACTGCTTGAGTTCAGGTGGCGGTGCCCAATCCGGATTGCCCGGCAGAAACACAAGCAGCTCGCTGGTATCCCTGGCGCGCCGTCCCTCCCGGTTGCAGCGGCCAGCGGCCTGGGCGATGGAGTCCAGGCCCGCCTCGGCACGCAGCACGGTGGGAAAGTCCACATCGACGCCGGCCTCTATCAAGCTCGTCGATACCAGCCGGCAGGGTTTGCCTTCCTTGAGCATCTGCCGCACTTCGGCCAGCACCTCGCTGCGGTGCCGGGCACACATCAGCGTGGTCAGATGGCGTGCGCCGGGCAGATCGGCCATGGCCTGGTAGACGGCCCGCGCATGGCGGCGGTTGTTGACGATGCACAGCACCTGTTCGCGCGAGCGCATGTGCCCGGCCAGCGCCTCATCGTCCAGCACGCCCAGGTGCCGCACGCGCACGCGCTCCAGTTGCGTGAACAGCCGGTCCGGGTCGGGCGCCAGCTCCCTCATTTCGTTCAGGCCGTCCTCGAAATCGGGCGCCACCAGTGCAGGCTGGGTCGCGGTGCATAGCACCACGCTCGCGCGGTAGTTGCGCGCCAGTTCGTCGATGGCCGCCACGCAGGGCCGCAGCAGTTTGAGGGGCATGGTCTGGGCCTCGTCCAGCACGACCACGCTGCCCGCGATGCGGTGCAGCTTGCGGCATTGCGATGGCCGGGCGGCGAACAGGCTTTCGAAGAACTGCACGGCCGTGGTAACGATGATGGGCGCGTCCCAGTTCTCCATGGCCAGCTGCAGCTTCTTTTGCGCCTGGTATTTTTCAGGGTCGTCGCGCAGCGGCTCGGTCTGCACGAAAGCGCTGTGGTGCTCCAGCACGGCGGCGTCGCCCAGCGGGCCCAGGGCATTGCGGAATACGGCGGCGTTCTGCTCGACGATGCTGGTGAACGGAATCACGAAGATCACTCGGCTCAGGCCATGGCGTATGGCGTGGTCCAGCGCGAAGGCCAGCGACGCCAGCGTCTTGCCCCCACCCGTGGGCACCGTCAGGGAAAACAGCCCCGGCGCCAGTTCCGCCTGCGCACGCACATGCTGCAGGATGCCTGAGCGGATGGGGTTGACGTCGCCCCCCGTCGGCAGACCTGCCAGGAAGTGATCGAGCTGCTCGCGCAAGGCCTGCAGGCTGGGGGCCGGCTTACCCGCGCTGCGATGATCGGGACGGCTTTCCGTCTTCAGATAAAAGCGCTCCGTATCGAGAAAATCGGCATCGACCAGGCATGAAAACATCATGCGTGTGAAAAATGCCAACTGGAAATTCTTGCGTTTGCCGTCACAGGGCTTGAGATCGACCATGGGCAGCTTGGCGGGCAATGCGATGTCTCGCTTCCAGGCGGAATCGAGCGCCGGCAATTCATACCCGTCATCGAGCCGCTGGCGCAATGCGGATCTTTCCCCTTGCCCATCCCCATTGGCCAATCCCGCATGGTGCCCGGCAATTCCATAGGCCAGCAAATGGCCTATTCCGGGATAGTGTCTGGCTGCAATGCGCGCACCCCAGGTGGAGTGGTCCACGCGCAGTGCGCCGCCTTGCAGCCGAAGTTGGTAGGGCTCGGTGTACTTGCCCAGGTCATGCAGCCAGCCCTGTATCTCAGCCAGCTCACCGGCACCGAAGGCCTGTGCGAACTGTCGAGCCAATGTGCCCACACCCTTCAGGTGATCCGGCAGGGATTGCCAATCGGCCTTTGAAACATTGGCTGTGGAATGCGCAAAGAAGTCACCCATAAGACAATTCAGATTCTTCCGTCTATTTCTCGGTAAAAACAGGAATAGTCCTAAGAAAAAACACCGCAGGCACCAAAGCGCCTGCGGTGTTTATTTGACCAGTCCAAGGCTGGATCGACTATAGGGGAAATATCAGCCTACATGGCGCATTCCCGATCAGGAGTCAGCAGATTTCAACGCGCCGTCGTATCGCTGCTGGCCGCCACGATGGGGATATAGAACTCCCCGCCCGCGCGGTTGAATTCCTCGGCCTTGGCCTGCATTCCGGCGGCAATGCCTTCCTGCTCGGCCACGCCCTTGGCAGCGGCGAATTCGCGCACTTCCTGGGTGATCTTCATGGAGCAGAACTTGGGGCCGCACATGGAGCAGAAGTGCGCCACCTTGGCGCTGTCCTTGGGCAGGGTTTCGTCGTGGTAGGCCTGGGCGGTGTCGGGGTCCAGGCCCAGGTTGAACTGGTCCTGCCAGCGGAAGTCGAAGCGGGCCTGGCTCAGCGCGTCGTCGCGGGCGCGGGCGCCGGGGTGGCCCTTGGCGACGTCAGCGGCGTGGGCGGCGATCTTGTACGCGATGATGCCCTGCTTGACGTCGTCGCGGTCGGGCAGGCCCAGGTGTTCCTTGGGCGTGACGTAGCACAGCATGGCGGTGCCGAACCAGCCGATCATGGCCGCGCCGATCGCGCTGGCGATGTGGTCGTAGCCGGGGGCGATGTCGATGGTCAGCGGGCCCAGGGTGTAGAACGGCGCCTCGTGGCAGTGCTTGAGCTGCTCGGTCATGTTGGCCTGGATCATGTGCATGGGCACGTGGCCAGGGCCTTCGATCATGGTCTGCACGTCGTGCTTCCAGGCCAGCTGGGTCAGCTCGCCCAGGGTCTTGAGTTCGGCGAACTGGGCCTCGTCATTGGCGTCCGAGGCGCTGCCGGGGCGCAGGCCGTCGCCCAGCGAGAAGCTGACGTCGTACTGCTTCATGATGTCGCAGATGTCCTCGAAGTGCTCGTACAGGAAGCTCTCGCGGTGGTGGGCCATGCACCACTTGGCCATGATGGAGCCGCCGCGCGAGACGATGCCCGTGCGGCGCTGGGCCGTGAGGTGGATGTAGGCCAGGCGCACGCCGGCGTGGATGGTGAAGTAGTCCACGCCCTGCTCGGCCTGCTCGATCAGGGTGTCGCGGAAGATGGGCCAGGTCAGGTCCTCGGCAATGCCGCCCACTTTCTCCAGCGCCTGGTAGATGGGCACGGTGCCGATGGGCACGGGCGAGTTGCGGATGATCCAGTCGCGCGTGGTGTGGATGTTCTTGCCGGTGGACAGATCCATCACGTTGTCCGCGCCCCAGCGGATGGCCCAGACCAGCTTCTCGACCTCTTCCTCGATGCTGGAGGTGACGGCCGAGTTGCCGATGTTGGCGTTGATCTTGACCTTGAAGTTGCGCCCGATGGCCATGGGCTCGATCTCGGGGTGGTTGATGTTGGCCGGGATGATGGCGCGGCCGCGCGCCACTTCGTCGCGCACGAATTCGGGCGTGATGATCTTGGGGATGGCAGCGCCCAGGCCGTTGCCGGCCAGGCGCGCCTCGCGCGCGGCATCCTGCTGGTACTCGGCCATCCATTCGCGGCGGCCGTTCTCGCGCAGGGCCACGTACTCCATCTCGGGCGTGATGATGCCCTTGCGCGCGTAGTGCATCTGGGTGACGTTGCCGCCGCTCTTGGCGCGGCGCGGCTGGCGCTGCAGCGATGCGGCCTCGGCCCGCAGGCGGGCCACGCGCTCGTCCTCCTCGCCGCGCTTGCCGCCGTCGTCCAGGGCCTGGCGCAGACGGCCGGCGTAGTACTCGCTGTCGCCGCGCGACTCGATCCAGGCATTGCGCACGCCCGGCAGGCCGCTGCGCACGTCGATGGCCACGGCCGGATCGGTGTAGGGGCCCGAGGTGTCATAGACGCTGACCTGCTCGCCATTGGTCAGCTGGATATCGCGCACGGGCACGTTGAGGCCGCTGTGCAGGCTGCCTTGCAGATAGCTCTTGGTGGAGGCCGGGAACGGCTTGCGCGACTGCGCCAGCAGGTCGGAAAAACGCTGTGCGTCTGGAGCTTCGCCGGCTGCGGGGGTGAAGATGGAATCGGGAGCGTTCATGTCGGGTTCCTTGCGTTCAAAGCGTCGATCAACAACGCTCCGGGAACCGGACACTCCTTGGGCTGTGCCAAAGGCCGCGCACCGGGCTATGCCAGTGTGGGCCTGCCAGGGCCGTATGGCCTTGGCCCCTGCTTGCCACGCACGCCAAGGCGCACGAGCAGCCTTGGTTGGCAAGGGCCGATGCGCATCGGATGGTGGCCTGCCTGGCCGTTGCGGCCCTGCGTGTATCCGCCGTGGCGGACTTCCATCCTCTGACTTCGGCCCCGCTTCAGGGTCCCGCTCTTCTTCCGCCGGTATCAACCGGATCAAGTTCGTCGGGTTCGCCGCCTGGCCCATGCAGCGCATGGACCGGTTGGCATCTCAGTGCATCAGCACACCCCGGAGCAGCGGCAAGTATAGGGGATGGTGGGCGGCCCATCGCCTGCGGGTTTGCCCAGGGGCCATGCGCCGTCGTCAGTCGAAGCCGCGCAGCGCACCCCATTCGGCCATCGGTGCGCGCGTGGCGCGCCAGCCGTTGATGGGGGCATCCTTGTCCTCGTAGCCCAGCGCAATGCCGAAGGCCACGTGGTAGCCCTCGGGCAGCGCCAGCGCCTGGGTCACGGCGTCGTTGTAGCGGCGCCAGAAGCCCTGGGCGCAGGTGGCCAGGCCATTGGCACAGGCCAGCAGCATGAAGGACTGCAGGTAGATGCCCAGGTCCACCCATTGCGGCAGGCCCATGCGCTCGTCCACGGCCACGATCAGGCCCACGGGCGCGCCGAAGAACTGGCCGTTGCGCGCCAGCTGCTCCAGCCGCGCGGGCTTGTCGTCGCGCGGAATGCCCAGCGACTGGTACAGCTCTTCGCCATTGGCAAAGCGCCGGCTGCGGTAGGGCTCCCAGAGATTGGGCGGGTAGGACAGGCCGGGCTGGGCGTCCTGGGGCTCGGCTTCGGCAACGGCGGTGAGCAACTGCTGCAGCGGATCGCCCGTCAGCGCCAGCACGCGCCAGGGCTGCAGGTTGCCGCCCGAGGCCGCATTGGCCGACTGTTCCATCAGGGTGCGCACCAGCGCCGCATCGGGCGACTGGGGCAGGAAGGCGCGCACGGAGCGGCGCGCATGCAAGGCCTGTTCAACGTTCATGCTGGTCGGAGTCTCCGGTCTTCTTGGGGGATCTTGGGGATCTTTGATGATCTTGTGCAGGCCTACTTGCCCATGATCTGGTCGATCTTGTCCTTCTGGAAGGCCTGCGGGCGCTCGGACTCGCAGGGCACGCAGTCGCCCACCTTGCTGCCGGCAGAGAGCTTGGCAATGGCCTCCCACAGCAGCGCGATCTGCTGCTCATGCGCGGCCGCGCCATCGCTCAGGCCGCGCATGGCCTGGGCCACGGGGTCCATTTCCTGGGTGATGCCGTAGGCCGTGAACGGCTGGGGCGCGGCAGCGGACGGGACCTTGATGGACTCGGCCTTGGCCGATGCCAGGTCGTGCTCGGTCACATCGGCGCTGTGGCCGTTCTTGCTGGCGATGATGCGCGCCGGAATGCCCACGGCCGTGGCGCCTGCGGGCACGGGCTTGATGACCACGGCATTGCTGCCGATCTTGGCGCCGTCGCCCACCTCGAAGCCGCCCAGCACCTTGGCGCCCGCGCTGACCACCACATCGCGGCCCAGCGTGGGATGGCGCTTGGCGCCCTTGTACAGCGAGGTGCCGCCCAGGGTCACGCCGTGGTAGATGGTGCAGCCGTCGCCGACCACGGCCGTCTCGCCGATGACGACGCCCATGCCGTGGTCTATGAAGACGCGCTCGCCGATGACGGCGCCGGGGTGGATCTCGATGCCGGTGAGCCAGCGGCCGATGTGCGAGATGAAGCGCCCCAGCCACTTGAGGCCATGGTTCCAGCACCAGTGCGCCGGACGCTGCAGCCAGATCGCATGCAGACCCGGGTAACAGGTGATGACCTCCCAGGTGCTGCGTGCCGCAGGGTCGCGGTCGAGGATGCACTGGATATCGGAGCGCAGGCGGTCAAGCATCTAGGGGCTGGTTATTGTTGACAAGACCGCTCAGTCTAGCGTTTCGGTGGGGTGCTCTGCAGCATGGCCTTCGCAACACCGCGCAGGATGTGGATTTCCTCGGCGGTCAGTTGCGAGCGGTTGAAAAGCTGGTTGAGGCGCGGCATGAGCTTCTTGGGCGCAGCCGGATCGAGAAAGCCGATATGCGCCAGCGCCTGCTCCCAATGGCCCAGCATGCCGGCCACCTGGGCCGCGTCGGCGCGCTGCGGCGCGGGCGTGTGCTCCACCACGGGAAAGCCGCCCAGCGCCTGGCGCCATTCGTAGGCCACCACCTGGATGGCCGCCCCCAGGTTCAGCGAGCCGAACTGCGGATTGGACGGAATCGACAGCGCCACATCGCTGCGGTAGACATCGTCGTTGCTCATGCCGAAGCGCTCGCAGCCGAACAGGAAGGCCACGCCCGACTGGTTGCAGCGCGGCGTGGGAGCCGGTGCGGACACGGATGCATCGATGGGCGGCGCCGCTTCATCGGGCGCATCGGGGCCAGCCAGCACATCCAGCGCCCCGCTGAGCAGCAGCTCGAAATGCTGGCGCGGCGTGCGCGTGGGCGGGCCGAAGTCGCGCGGCGTCATGGCCGTGGCGCACAGGTGGCTGATGCCGTCCAGCGCCTCCTCCAGCGTCTCGACCACGCGCGCATTGCCCAGCACGTCCAGCGCGCCGCTGGCCCGCTGGATGGTCTCTTCCTTGCGCAGCACGTTCGGCCAGCGCGGGCGCACCAGCACCAGGTCGTCAAAGCCCATGGTCTTCAAGGCGCGGGCGGCGGCACCCACATTGCCGGCGTGGCTGGTTTCTATCAGTACGAATCGGGTTTTCATGGCGTCGCTGGCCTGCCGGCGCCGGCAGAGCCCCCAAGACGGGACAGGTTGCGCAGCACAAAACGGACAAGGCGGGTAAAATTGCGCGCTATTGTCGCCGCCCCGCATCGCCGGACGCGGCTTTTTCCGTTCTTACCCGCGTCAAACAGCCTGCTTTTGCCAGAGAGGACCGTCCTCTCCTTGCACAGCCGCTGCTCCGCCAACGCCTCACAATCTATGTCGACCAACCTGCATCCCATGCTCAACGTGGCCATCAAGGCCGCACGCGCCGCCGGCGCCATCATCAACCGCGCGGCTCTTGACGTGGAATCCGTGCGTGTCGCACAAAAGCAGGTCAACGACTTTGTGACCGAGGTGGACAAGGCGGCCGAGCAGGCCATCATCGAAACCTTGCTGGGCGCCTACCCGGGCCACGGCATCCTTGCCGAGGAATCGGGCAACGAGTTCGGCGCCAAGAACTCCGACTACGTCTGGATCATCGATCCGCTGGACGGCACCACCAACTTCATCCACGGCTTCCCCGTGTACTGCGTGAGCATTGCCCTGTCCTTCAAGGGCAAGGTCGAGCATGCCGTGGTGTACGACCCCTCGCGCAACGACCTGTTCACGGCCACGCGCGGCCGCGGCGCCTACCTGAATGACCGCCGCATCCGCGTGTCCAAGCGCATCCAGCTCAAGGACAGCCTGATCTCCACCGGCTTCCCCTTCCGCCGTGGCGACAACTTCAAGCAGTACATGAACATGCTGGGCGACGTGATGCAGGAAACCGCAGGCGTGCGCCGCCCCGGCGCCGCCGCGCTGGACCTGGCCTACGTGGCAGCCGGCTTTGCCGACGGCTTCTTCGAAAGCGGCCTGCAGATCTGGGACGTGGCCGCCGGCAGCCTGCTGGTGACCGAGGCTGGTGGCCTGGTCGGCAACTTCACGGGCGAGGCGGATTTCCTGGAGCAGAAGGAATGCCTGGCGGGCAATCCGCGCATCTATGGCGCGCTGGTCGGCATCGTTGGCAAGTACAGCAAGTTTGCTTCGGCTGGTGAGAAGGCGGGTGTGCGGCAGGCTTTGGCGGATTCGGGTGAGGCGGCTCCGGCTGCTGAGGCTGAAACTGCTGAGTCTGAGCAGCAGCCTGAGGCTTGATTCCGGCTTCTCCTCTCTCTCTTTAAAACAGCTCCTTCAAGGGGCTGTTTTTCATTGGGCGTGGATTTGGGTACTTTGTTTTTGACCCTGCCGGGGGGTTGCTTTTCGAGGCCGGGTCTCGGCCCGGCGGCCGACTGCCCTTTCTTGATTCGCCAAGAAAGGTCAGATCAAAGAAGGCGACCCGAATGTCCACGTCCCTTCGCTTCGCTGCGGGCAACCTGCGCCGGGCCGCCTGCGGGGTTCGCCGTGAAACTCTCTTCGCGCTGCGCGCTACGTTCAAACATCACGGCGAGTCAGATGACGAGGCAGTCCTGTCCTTCGGCAGGACTGCAACCCCGCAGGCGGCCCGACGCAGGCGTGGGCATACGGGAGGGGTGAGGGCCACGGCCATGGCCTCACGGCCTGGCCTGTGGCGCAGACTCTTTTACTTGACCCGTGCGTTGATCACGGCCTCGGCCACGTTGCGCGGTGCTTCGGCGTAGTGCTTGAACTCCATGGAGTAGGTGGCACGGCCTTGCGTTTGCGAGCGCAGGGAGGTGGCGTAGCCGAACATTTCGGACAGGGGCACTTCGGCTTTGATGGACTTGCCGCCGCCGGCCATGTCGTCCATGCCCTGCACCATGCCGCGACGCGAGGACAGGTCGCCCATGACGGTGCCGGCGTAGTCTTCGGGCGTCTCGACTTCCACGGCCATCATGGGTTCCAGGATGACGGGGCTGGCCTTGCGGGCAGCTTCCTTGAAACCGAAGATGGCCGCCATCTTGAATGCCATTTCGTTGGAGTCCACGTCGTGGTACGAGCCGAAGGTCAGCGTGACCTTGACGTCCACCACGGGGTAGCCGGCCAGCACGCCGCTGGTCAGGGCCTCGATCACGCCCTTCTCGACCGCAGGGATGTACTCGCGCGGCACCACGCCGCCCTTGATGGCGTCGACGAACTCGAAGCCCTTGCCGGGTTCCTGCGGCTCCACCGTGAAGACCACGTGGCCGTACTGGCCCTTGCCGCCGGACTGGCGCACGAACTTGCCGTCCACGTCGGTGACTTTCTTGCGGATGGTCTCGCGGTAGGCCACCTGGGGCTTGCCCACGTTGGCTTCCACGTTGAACTCGCGCTTCATGCGGTCAACGATGATTTCCAGGTGCAGCTCGCCCATGCCGGCAATGATGGTCTGGCCCGATTCCTCATCGGTGCGCACGCGGAACGACGGGTCTTCGGCCGCCAGGCGCGACAGGGCAATGCCCATCTTTTCCTGGTCGGCCTTGGACTTGGGCTCCACGGCCTGGGCGATGACGGGCTCGGGGAAGACCATCTTCTCCAGCACGATGGGCGCGGACGGGTCGCACAGGGTCTCGCCCGTGGTCACGTCCTTCAGGCCCACGCAGGCGGCAATGTCGCCGGCGTGGATTTCATCGACCTCCAGGCGTTCATTGGCATGCATCTGCACGATGCGGCCAATGCGCTCCTTCTTGTCCTTGACGGAGTTGAGCACGCTGTCGCCCTTGTTGAGCACGCCCGAGTAGACGCGCACAAAGGTGAGCTGGCCCACGAAGGGGTCGGTCATCAGCTTGAAGGCCAGGGCAGAGAATTTTTCGCTGTCATCGGCATGGCGCACGATGATGGAGCCGTCTTCCGCATGGCCCTCCACGGGCGGCACTTCCAGCGGGGAAGGCATCAGCTCGACCACGGCGTCCAGCAGGCGCTGCACGCCCTTGTTCTTGAAGGCCGAGCCGCACAGCATGGGCTGGATCTCGCCCGCAATGGTGCGCAGGCGCAGGCCGCGCAGGATGTCGGCCTCGGGCAGGTCGCCCTCTTCCAGGTAGCGGTTCATCAGGTCTTCGCTGGCCTCGGCAGCCGCCTCCACCATGGACTCGCGCCACTTCCTGGCGTCTGCCACCATGGCTGCGGGAATGTCCTGGTACTCGAACTTCATGCCCTGCGTGGCCTCGTCCCAGATGATGGCCTTCATCTTGAGCAGGTCCACCACGCCGGTGAACTGCTGCTCCGCGCCAATGGGCAGCACGATGGGCACGGGATTGGCCTTGAGGCGGTCCACCATCATCTGCCGCACGCGCAGAAAATCCGCGCCCGTGCGGTCCATCTTGTTGACGAAGGCCAGGCGCGGCACCTTGTACTTGTTGGCCTGGCGCCAGACCGTCTCGGACTGCGGCTGCACGCCGCCCACGGCGTCATAGACCATGACGGCGCCGTCGAGCACGCGCATGGAGCGCTCCACCTCAATGGTGAAGTCCACGTGGCCCGGGGTGTCGATGATGTTGATGCGGTGCTGGTCAAAGCGGCCGTCCATGCCCTTCCAGAAGCAGGTGGTCGCCGCCGAGGTGATGGTGATGCCGCGCTCCTGCTCCTGCTCCATCCAGTCCATGATGGCGGCGCCCTCGTGCACCTCGCCCAGCTTGTGGCTCACCCCGGTGTAGAACAGGATGCGCTCGGTCGTGGTCGTCTTGCCGGCATCGATGTGCGCGGAGATACCAATGTTGCGATAGCGTTCTATGGGGGTATGGCGGGCCATGAAAGGACTCCTGGGTGCTGATAAGCGTTGATGCGTGGATCTGCCGTGGGCTGGGATTCTCGCGGGGGTTGAATGAGGGTTGATGACAATTGGAATGTACGAAGACAATCGTACTATCTTCCGCAACTTCTTGCAGAACGATCCATGTTTTCACCACGCCATGCCCCTGTCTGCCAGATAACTGCCCGCGCCACGCCGCATCAGCGACCTGCGGCATTGCTTCCATGGCACAGTGGCGCCCCATCGACTGGACGATTCATGCTTGCCAACCACCCCGACCGCGAACAGATACGCCTGGAAAACCTGCTCAACGCCATGGGCAACCCCCTGCGCCTGGCCGTGGTGCGCGCGCTGGCCGCAGGCCATGAGCGCGCCTGCGGCTCGCTGCTTCAAGGCCAGTCCAAATCCACCATGACCCACCACTGGCGCGTGCTGCGCGACAGCGGCGTGATCTGGCAGCGCCCCGATGGCCGGGAAAACCTGCTCTCCCTGCGCCGCGAAGACCTGGATGCGCGCTTTCCCGGCCTGCTGGACGCGCTGCTGCAGGCCCTGGCCGAAGACCCGCTGACCGAACAGGCCACGGCGGCCCACCTCAAACCCTGCTCTTGAAGCCCCGCCCCTGCAACGCAGGCGGCAGCCCTGCGCCCTACCCCTTCACGGTAAGCCCCGCCGCCACGCCCTCATCCGCAAACCGCTTGGCCGCCTTGAGCAGATAGCTCACGGCATAGAGGATGGGGTCGTCGGCCTCGTCGCCATTCAGATGGTCCACCACCTCGACGGCATAGCCCAGGTCCACCGCCGTGTCGTGCAGCAGGCCCAGCAGTTCCTTGTCCTGCGGTTCCAGCGACTGCGCCTGATCGGCCTTGGCGTAGTAGATGCGCAGCAGGTCGCGGCACACGCAGTTGATGGCCGTGACCTTGTGGCTGGCGTGCAGCTCCAGCACTTCGAGGGCAGCGCCCAGGTGCAGAACGGCGTCGATGGCCAGGTCGTCGAGTTTGGGTTGAGAAACGGTGCAGATGTCTTGATCCATCGAAGCCTCCTCTGATGATTGAAGCCTGCGTCTCGGCCTCGTACCGAGCTGTGCCGGATGCAAGGCAGCAGCAGCCCAAGATCAACAAAAGAGTTAAATATAACGTGGTTTAAATTGCATCAAAAACTGACGCTCTTGCCCATGCAAAAGCGTCCTGTCAAACGCGGCCGTCCAGCCGGCGCCACTTCATTTGATGCAGACATTGCCCGGGCTTTCGGCGCGGCGGTGCGCGCCCTTCGCAACGAGCGCGGCATCTCCCAGGAATCACTGGCCAACCTCGCCGATATCGAACGCTCTCACATGGGCAAGGTGGAGCGTGGGGAGCACATGCCCACGCTGGTCATCGTGTTCAAGATTGCGCGGGGGCTGGGGTGTGGCGCGGCTGAGGTGATGGGGAGGGCGGAGGGGGTGTTGGGGGCGGGGGCTGAACCTGCGAAATCAGGAATTCAGTGATTTGCATGAAGCTTGCGATGCTGGCAAGGGTTCAGAAGTTGCCGGTCGCAGCGGACTCCCGAGGGACGGCCTAAGGCAATAGGCTGCGCCCCTCGGAGCGCTGCTTAGCGCCCAACGGAGATATCCAGGACGCCGTCTCTGAGTATCGTGACGGTCATGTCGGCGACCTCCTACGGTTAATTGTTGGGGCTCGGTAGGTACGCAGCTTGCCATGGGAAGCCTCAAAAATTTGGAGCGATAACAGCGAAATTCGGTCCAGCCAACCCTATGATTTCGATCCTTATCAGGCCTCTCAGGTATGCGCGCAAAATGCTCAAAAGCCAGCAAATCAACGACGCTCGACCTGTGGTTGCTTCGGCTCATCGTGCTCATGAACATCTTTGAGAACGTCGCGGCAGAGCCATACCCGCCCTTGGCTCCCACACATGCAGGCCTCCAGTAGCACCATTCGCAAGCTCATCGCTTCGGCCTCGAGCTTTCTACTGAGTGTTGGGCCACAGATGCCCGGCGGCTCCTCAAATTCTTCGGGCTGCCAATCTTGAGCTGGGTCACCTGTGCCAAGCTTTCGCACTTGCGCCGCCAATGTCGGATTTGGAAGCGGAGCAGCGCAGTGTTCGGCCCGAGCACTGCAACCTACTAAAAGCAATCGACTATGCTCTGTAAATTGCTTCGTTACGACTGTAGTGTCCCCATCATTCGAGCAGATGGGCACGCAGAGGCCTCGGCGTTGGCCCGAGCGAAGAGACGTGTGTTGCCAACCATCGGAGTTCAACAATGTCGAAAGACGGTAGTACGTCATTCTCCATATTAGTGAAGTCTCATTCTGTACCGCTAGGCCTACCTGGCCAAATACACGGGAGGCCTACCGTTCAGGCCGACAAAGGAGACGACACTCAACTTCAATACTCATACCAGTGCATTGCGGGCGTAGTGCTCCTATGTGGAGCGATTGCAGGCAAAAATGGCTACAACGCCATATGGATGGAGCATCACGACGACCTGCTGGCCGACTGCGGCGGGGGGCAATATGACGCGATCCAGTCCAAGACGACCCTAAATGCAGGGACCCGCTGGAAATGCACTCACGAAGGTTTTATCGACGCAGTAAGGAAACAATGCAAACTAGAGCATGAGTACGGCGACCAAATCCGTCACTACGTTCTTTTCTCGAATATCAAGCCCTACGTACCGACGGCCAACACCAAGAAGCCAGAAACGTTCGCATCCAGCCCAACGCACCTCATCGACGAGTGCAAAAAGAAGTCATCATTCACGCGATTGAATGAGCCGTACAAGACGGTGCTAAAGACGCTGAGCGATGCCGTCGGCTACGCACCTGATGTGGTGTTTCGCGTGATGCAGAAGTTATTGTTCCAGAAGGGACCACAGCTGGAGGCTTTTAGGGACCAGCTCGCAACCATAGTTTCTGAAGTACCCGAATGCGAGAACCTTCCAATGTCTCGGCTTCGCGAGGCCGGGCAGCAAGTTTACCAACGTATGCATTACGCATCTATCAAAGATGCTTCGACGCTATCGCTATTGGCGTGTCCATTAGCTCCTGACGGTCGCGAGCTCGCCTCAATAGAGGCAAAGAAGATTACAGCAGATGAGGTGAGGCAGATTTTGATGCGGCACCCAGGCGAGAACTTCCTCTACGACGCCCAAGGGCAGCTAAAGCTCGGAAAACTATCAGGACAAAAGGCAGTGCTTCGCCAGAAGATGGAGCTTGGCGGAGTGGGTGGTCAGTTCAGCAGTATTTGGCTGCAGGCAATTTCTGCGGAGAAGCATCTTATGGAGGAAATGCATTTAGACCCAAAGCGAGGTTTGCAGAAGCTCAATCAGTTAGAAGCGGTGATGATTGTAGAGTGCCAAAACGCCGAGGCTGAGTTCAGTGATGACCCAGAAGAAACTCGAGGTCCAAGAATTTTCAGGCGAATCCTTGCACGAACGGAACAGCTCAGTAGCGGCGATGGTGAACAGGTTTTCAACGTTCGGGTCGAAACACTGCGAGGTATGGCAGGACTGCTTTCTGGTAGTTGCTACTTTGCATGGGGCAAGTCTCTTCCGCTCGATTTCGGGGTAGTCGATGGCGTTTGAGCTTGTACGTGCGCTCGCCTATACAGAGCTTGATGACCACCTCCATATGGCGAGACTGCTATTGCTGCTAACAGCAATAGGGGGCAAGAACGCAAAACCGCTAGATGGAATTACGAAGCTTGCGAAGCTGGACTTCTTACTTCGCTATCCGACATGTTTAGAGCGCTCGCTAAAAGCCATCGGAGTGAACTCAGACACTGCAATCGTTCAACCTTTTGAGCGTACTACTATCGAAGCGAAGATGGTAAGATTCAGATATGGACCATGGGACCCTTTGTATCGAAGGTGGCTTGCTCTACTAGTGGCAAAGCGTTTAGTACATATATCTGCGCATGGCCGCACGGTTATCTTGCATGCTACGGATCTTGGACGGCTCGCAGCCGAAGCATTGGCACAAGATGCAGCCCTTGGAGACATGGCGCAGCGTGCGCGATTGATTGCCAACGCGTTCGGCCACCGAAGTGGCAAGGCACTCTCATTATTTTTTCAGCAGACTTTTCCTGAAATTGAAACCATGAAATGGGGAGACCCCATAGGAATATGAATCTCTATTTAAAGTCACTCCATCTAGTGTTCAGACAGTCAACCGAAACCATTGAGTTTGGCAGATTTAATTTCTATTGGGGTAAAATTGGCGCTGGCAAATCCAGTATTGCACGACTTATCGATTATTGCTTTGGCGGCAACATTGAGTGGACTTATGCATTGCAAAGTGAGTTTTTAGAAGCGGCGTTGTCCCTTGAGTTGGCCGGCAAAGATTTAACCATTCACCGCCAGAAGGGAAGCACCACGGTCATAGCGACTTGGCAAGAAGGAGAGCAAATCGAGCAAGTACTACTCCCTGCTCGCCGTCCTGATGGGGTGGTCATTGACGAATCGAAAATTCAGGTTCTCTCCGATCTATTGTTCGTTCTAGCCGAAATTCCGCCCCCAATGGTTCGTAAGGGATGAGGAAGCGACCGTCAACGGCTGGAAAGACTAAGTTTTCGCGACATTTATCACTTTTGCTATCTCGACCAAGATCACATTGATAGTGATTTTTTCAGACTAGAAGCAACTGCAGATGTTTATCGACGCGCTAAGAGCGTTGACACGATGAGACTGCTTCTTGGGTATCACCAAGACCGTGTTGCGGCGCTAGAAGCACAGATTCAGGGCCTCCATGAGCGACGCCTGGCCGCTAAGCAATCGGCTCATGCGCTCGCGACATTTTTGAAGGATGAAGGATTTGAAACCGAAATCGAGATAGATGCACGAGTTGAGGAGCTCAAGGCAGAGGCAGACCGAATTAGGGCCGACGCCCTTAAGACTCGGTCCGATGCCAATGCCCTACTGCATCAAGGACAGCACGCTGTCGATACCTTACGGAAGGAAGCGCGCGCGCTTGCACATGAAATTGCAGGCCATGAGGCTCAGCTCGATTCTGTTCACAAGCGTTTGCAGGAAACGGAGTCACTCATCAGTGAGTTGAAGATGCTGACCATCAGATACAGCCGAACCAAATCGGCAAGAGCAATATTGGCAGCCGTGGACTTTCAAGACTGTCCACGCTGCAATCAACATTTGCCGTCAAGACCCTTCAGCCATTGCGCCGTTTGCGGCCAAAAAGAATCCGATGGCACGGGCACACGCGAACATCTGGATGAGCAGGTTCTTCAAGTAGACCTTCGGGCTCGTCTCAACGAGCTGATGGAAACTCATGCAGGCTTGGACATCCAAAAAGGTCGTACAACCAGCCGCCTGGAAGATGCTATTCGGAGGAAAGCATCGGTGGACCATGGCCTAAGCCAGCGCATGCGAGAGTACGATTCAGCATACCTGTCCCGCGCTGTCGAAACCGAACGCCGCGCCACAACCGTCGAACAGAAGATCAACACATTGTTGAGGCTTCGAAAGCTGCCTGAAAAGCTCGCGACCTATCTTGAAGATGCCGATGCCTTGGCGAGAGAAGAAGCGGAACTGCAGACTCAGTTGAACGGCCTGAGAGCGGAAGCGTACAAGGACCTGAGGAGCATTGAGCAGTTAGAGACGTTGTTCCATGACTGCCTACTTCGGGCCAAGTTTCCTGGCATCACGCCCACGCATATGGTCAAGATTGACCGGAAGAGCTTCTGGCCAGAGGTTATGCAAGATGGGATTGAGGACATCGCAGTAACGTCCTTCGCCAACATGGGCAGCGGCGGGATGAAATGTATCTTCAAAGCATGCTTTGTCATCGCACTTCATCGTTTCGCAGCAACCCGCGCCACAGCACTTCCGACGCTGCTGATAATCGACTCAGCGATGAAAAATTTGAGCGAACGGGAGAACAGGGAGATATTCCAATCATTCTTCACAATGGTCTATGAACTTGCGAAGACTGAACTCGCAAAGACACAGTTCATCTTTATTGACAAAGAGTTCCCCGAGCCTCCAAATGAATCGCAGTTAAAAGTCAAGAGTCGGCATATGGCTCCGGGTGATACAGAAAATCCACCTCTTATTCCATACTTCCAGATGCCGATTTCTCCGCCATTATCAGATGGCACGGCAGACTCTTCGTCTGATGACGAAAATCCGCCCATTATCTAAAGAAAATTTATGCGAAGCATATTTACAAAGACACAAGACCAGGATTGAGCAGGTCAAAGATTTAGCTGCCGAACCGGGAGGCAACAGTAGGCTATCGTATTCATTATTGCGCTGGGGATAGGGTTCGGCACGGCGGAGGTGATGGGGACTAATGAGGAGGAGTTGCAGTCCAGGACTGAGTCTGCAGAATCAGGAGTTCGGTGATTTTCCTTAAGCTCGAAACGGATTCATCTCATCAATGCCGCATCGACTTACGAAGCAAGCAAGCGAACATTAGTAGATGGTAACAACGATAACTTGGTGCAACACATCGCCTCGGCGTTCTCAGAGCAGGCTGAAGCCGGAACCTGCGCGGAAGACCCAATTAGCTTGAACGACTATGGCAACGGCTTCAAACCAAGTTCTCTCAGGAAAGCATTGTGCTTTTCCTTCGCAGCAGTAATTGCCTTTTCAATCTCCACCAGCTGTCGGTGCGTCTCATCCAGAATAATTTCTGTCTCGTTTACCGTTGTACTGATATAGCGTGAGATATTCAGATTGAAATCGTTCTTTTCAATCTCAGCCATTTCCACCTTGCGTGAGTAGTGCACCTCTTGCTCACGAAACTGGTAGGTCTTGATTATCTTGGCGATGTGCTCTGGCTTGAGCTGGCTCTGCCGCTTGCCTTTTTCAAAATGCTCAGCGGCGTTGATGAACAACACGTCGTTCAGCTTCTTGTCCTTCTTCAGCACCAAGATGCAGGCGGGGATACCGGTGGAATAAAACAGATTGGCGGGTAGACCGATCACCGTGTCGATGTGCCCGTCCTTCAGCAACTTAGTGCGGATACGTTCTTCCACCCCCCCCCGGAACAGCACCCCGTGAGGTAGGATGATGGCCATCACGCCCTCGTCTTTGAGGTAGTGAAAGCCATGCAACAAGAAGGCGAAGTCAGCAGCGGACTTTGGTGCAAGACCGTAGCTCTTAAAGCGCACGTCGTCGGCCACCGCGTCCGTCGGTTCCCAGCGGTAGCTGAAGGGAGGGTTAGCGACGATGACGTCAAAGCTCGGCTTTTTGGCTGGGCTCTGCTCTCGCATCATGTCCCACTCATTGAGCAAAGTATCGCCGTGGAAGATTTCAAACTCCGTGTCTTTTACCCCGTGCAGAAGCATGTTCATGCGCGCGAGGTTGTAGTTAGTAAGTTTCTTTTCTTGGCCAAAGATCTTGCCAATTGTGCCGCCCGCCTTGGCAACATGCTTGCTCACATTAAGCAATAGTGAGCCTGAGCCGCAAGCAAAGTCCAACACGCTTTCCAACCGCTTCTTGACGCCTTTTCTTGGTTCTTGGCTGTCCATCGTGACGATAGCGGCAAGAATTTCGGAAATCTGCTGTGGAGTATAGAACTCGCCCGCCTTTTTTCCGGCCCCTGCAGCAAACTCTCCAATAAAATGCTCATAGGCATCAACCAGTGCGTCGCCGCTAACCGAGAAATTGGCCAGACCTTCGTCAATCTTCTGGATGAAGACGCAGAGTTTAGCATTACGATCGATATAAGTTTTTCCAATTTTTGAGGAGCTCAGATCGACCGCGGAAAATAAGCCCTTAAAAGTGCTCGCGAAAGATTTGGTTTCGATATACTCAAAGCTGGCATACAGCGTGTTGAGCAGCTCTGCATTTTTTGCGCGAGCAAGGTTCGCGATGCTACTCCAAAGGTACTCGGGCTTGATAATATAGTGCACCGTGCGGCGCATTTTCTTTTCGAACGCTTGGATGTCGTCCAAATTTCTCCTATACCACAGTACCAACGGCAAAATACATATATCACTTTCCATCTCGGAGTAACCCTCGCCCAATTCCTCCTTGGCCGCCTTCTCGTAGTTGTCAGACAGGTAGCGCAGGAACAGCAAGGAGAGAATGTAGTCGCGAAAATCGTCTATATCCATCGCGCCACGCAGTTGGTCAGCGATGCTCCAAAGGGCTTGATTGAGCTGCTTTTGGTTGAATTCGCTCATGGTATCTGCGGCAATCCCGGATTATTTACAATCATATTTGATGCAGCTACAGCCTCCAGACGAAATGAATAACGATCCAAAAAGACCTTGAGAATCTCTCGGAACATTTTCTTGTCATTAGTGGTGAGCAACTCGGATTCAAAGACGGAATATTTTGCGTGACTCCTAACATTCAAAAAACGCGAGTATAGGCTCTTTTTTGCATGCCCGTCAAAGCATGTAGATATATGTTGACGGCCAAAAAAAATAGCCGTCTTTTCAAGGATACTTCGAAGCGAGTTGAAATGATATTGCGAAATATCCCCCGATCTCGCCACCTTTCGCAGTTCATCCAAAGCCGCGACATGATGCAAAAATGGAGATTCCCCTGTATCTTCGAGAGTGTATGTCTGCGCTTCATTGAGCCGATGCAAAATATATGCTTTTTTCTTGATATTGTCTTTTCCCCCAATAGTCCGCTTACCCGTCAGCTCGTTGAACATCACGTTGAAAAACAAGCCATGGTGCGTAGAAATTACCACCTTCAACTTATTGCTTTCATTTTTCAACAATGAACCAAGCCCTGCCGCAACGGCAATTGTATTTTGCTCATCCAATGAAGAAATAGGGTCATCAATGTAAACATACTTT
Source organism: Delftia sp. PX-1 (assembly GCF_055797465.1). Classification (NCBI taxonomy): domain Bacteria; kingdom Pseudomonadati; phylum Pseudomonadota; class Betaproteobacteria; order Burkholderiales; family Comamonadaceae; genus Delftia; species Delftia sp. PX-1. The sequence continues at coordinate 2,337,356 of NZ_CP184763.1, read as the reverse complement.
ACCCAATCGTAAGGCGATCCCTTTTCAGCCTCAATAGTGAGCTGGAGAATGGCCAAAAAGAAGCACCAGATAAAAATATTCTCCTCACCTCGAGAAATTTTTATATCCTCAAGCCGTTTTCTATTTCCTGCCACGACCACATTACGATTGAAGCGAATCTCTGCTTCAGAGTAATTGATCCGAAAATCAAAATCAGCATATTGATGAAGAATCGGTCGAATTAGGTCTTCGATACCTATCCCATCAAGGCCATCAAAGAAACGAGACTCTGCCTTAAATTTGATTTTTCGATCTCTATCCTCATGAAGATCGTTATCCCAATCAAACAGATCTTCAGTGAACGCATTGAAATACAGCGTATCTCGCCTATCTTCCCTCTTACCGAGATCTTTAAATTGCATCGAAAGGCGTGTTTTCCCCACACCATTGTGCGCAAATATCAGAATAAAATCATTTCCTGAAACTGGCGTGGTGCCCTTTCTATTGGCAGTTTTCTTGCGCTTACTTACTCCCTTCAAATCCCTGCGAAGCTTTTTTGTCAAGGACTCCAGCGACCTAAATTTCGCAATGCTTGTTGCTTTACTCATAACTTAATTACATCAAGAGATGGGAATATCTGCCGCATCAAACCTTCCTTATGGATCTTGAGGGCATCAACCTTCTTAATTTCAGCAGCGATAGAATCTTCGAGGCTTGCGAGACACCCGACTATCTTTTTCTGCTCTGCTATAGTCGGAAATGTGCTTATCCATTTTTCAACCCCACCTTTATTGATGCGCATGACGCCAAGACCACTTGTAGTCTTAGCTCTCATATTTTCTGTTTCTTTTTCAAGGGTATTGAAAATAAATTGCTTATCGATTCCAAATTCCTCAATAACTTTACAAATTTGATAGTGATAGATAGATTTTTTTCCGTGCCAAATGCGAGGACCAAAGGGCATGGACAACGCATAAAGGAGATCGCCACTCTCACAATACTTATCATCATCCAACTCAAGGTTTGAGTAATACCATATGTCGCTGCCAGAAAAATTTCCGACGCGAAGAACTGGGTATTTTCCAGATTCAAGAAGTTCTTCTTGTTTATAGGCTCGACCACTATAAAATTTAGCAGCCTCACCTAATTTCATCTTCCTCCATTCCCCGGCGCTTTGGAATTCCGAAAACCTTAGACTGGGCTTGTCTTTGCTTTCTCTGGGAAAAATCTCCGATACAAGACCTTTTTTGAAGTTCCTGAGAGCAGAAATTTTACGCAATTGTGCAACAATGATAGCATCAATAGAGCCAAGGCAATCGGCAATGCTTTTTTGCTCAGAGAGGCTTGGATAAGGAATAGGAATTCTATCCAGCATTGCCTTTTTCAACTTCGGCTGCGCTACTCCTGAAATGAAGTCATCGAGTTTGATCGAGTTCAGATATAGTTCGACGAACCTCAGGGTGCAATCATTTTCAAACCCCAACACATGGGCATGGTTACTCACCCAAGCTTTCCCCTTAATTGCAAATGCAATAGGATAATTTCTTGTAACCAAGTTGGGGCTATCCTCCGAAACACAGAGAAGGTCTTCATCAAATATAAAGCCTTTCACATAATCGACTATACCAGAAGCTCCATAATATGGAATATCACCAGGTATTCGGTCGCTTGACTTAATAGAAATACGCCGATTATCTAGATTCACCGCAATTTGACCAAGTTGCTTTACTTCCCAATTTCGCGAAAATTTAGAGCCAGAAAACCGCAACTTCGGCGCCAGCGCAAGCTTTACATCGTCCTTAGTCGCAGCAGTTTTGTTTTTACTACTCATACATGCTGAGTCTGAAAGTGTGGTGACCACCAGCGTGGAGGGGGCGAAGGTCTTCCATCTGGGCGAGTTCGACTGGGGTTGGAGGCCTTACAGCCAAAGTCGAGAGGAGGCATGAGATCATGAAGCTATTTACCACCGAAGATCATACGGCCGAGGATCTCTATTCACAAAGCTCTGAAGTAAGGCGTGGTTGAGACCGAGCTTCGCAGCGAAGTTGGCAAGTCCGTTGGCGCTGCTCTCTGCCGAATCAGGGACAGTCCAGTAGGCACTGGCAGGTGACCGTGCGAGTGGCAGCAACGGGCTGTGAATTCAACCGGTCTATGCATCACCATTCCCCCACACACTCCCTCCACACCCCCACCCCATAATCCCGCCCGCAACCCCCAGCCCTCCCCCGGCCCTTCTTGCAGGCACAAGACATGACTTCACTGACCGAGCTGTGGCAGGCAGCCATCACCTGGCTCGCCACCCACGCCGTAACCCCCACCGTTCACTGGCTGGACATCGCCCAGGCGGCCGGCGACCCGCGTGAGATTGCCGAGGCGGTGCTGATTGCCGGGCTGCAGTTGTTCCTGATCGCGGGCGTGATGCGGCCGCTGGAGAGCCTGTTTCCGGCCGAGCGCTGGAGCGACCGGCGGCTGACTACGGTGGACCGCAACTACACGCTGCTGATGCTGCTGGGGCTGTTTCCGCTGTTCAGTTTTCTGGTGCTGATGCCGTTTGCCAGCATGCTGGGCGGTGGGCCTGCGGCCGAGGAGGCCACGGGGCTCAAGCACTGGGTGCCGTGGTTTGCGGACCATCCGGTGGCGCTGTTCCTGGTGTACTACGTGGTCTACGACCTGGTGTATTACTGGATGCACCGCGCCCAGCATGTGATTCCCTGGTGGTGGGCCATGCACAGCATGCACCACAGCCAGCGCCAGATGAGCTGCTGGAGCAATGACCGCAGCCATTACCTGGACGGCATGCTGCAGTCCTTCATCCTGGCCACGGTGGGGCTGGCGATGGGGGTGGAGCCTTCGGAGTTTGCGTTGCTGGGACTGCTCAGCGAGCTGGTGCAGAACTTCTCGCACGCCAATGTGCGGCTGCGCCTGGGCTGGCTGGGCCGTGTGGGCGAGCGGGTGCTGGTGGGCCCGCTGTTCCACCGCCACCACCACATGCTGCGCGACCCGGATCGGCCCACGCGCCACAACTGCAATTTTGGGCAGGTGCTGCCCTGGTGGGACATGCTGTTTGGCACCGCGCTGTACACCGACGAGCCCGTGCGCCCCACGGGCGTGAGCGACCCCGAGGTGGATGCCGACAACGAGCGCGGCCTGGTGGCCATGCAGTGGCATACGCTGAAGCGGTTCTGGGGGGCGTTTCGCCGGCGCGAGGGCTGGCGGCTGGGCGATGTGTCCTTCGGGCCCGGTTACCGGCCCATTCATGACGACGATGGGGCCCAGCCCCATCCTGCGGCAGGGGCGGCTGCGGTGACTGGGGCGGCCGGGGTTGCGCCTACGGCTCCAGGTTCGGCCGCATCAGCGCCTCGAACCAGTCGATGAAAACCGCCAGCCGGCGCGAGCGCTGGCGGCGGTGCGGGTACAGCAGCGCCACGGGCATGGGCGCTGCGCGGTGGGCGGGCAGCACTTCCACCAGCTCGCCCGTGTCCAGCAGGTGCTGCACGTCATAGCGCGGAATCTGGATGAGCCCCAGGCCGGCGCGGCAGCAGGCGATATAGCTTTCTGCATTGTTGGTCACCACGCGGCTGGGCACGGCCAGGGTCTGCGGCCCGTCCTCCCCATCTACCCCATCCACATTGCTCGTCCCACTCCATTCCCAGGGCAGTTCCCGCCCCGTGCGCGGCGAGGCATAGCCCACGCTCCAGTGGCCGTGCAGCAGGTCCTGCGGCTGCTCGGGCAGGCCGTGCTCGCGCAGGTAGGCGGGGCTGGCGCAGTTGATGAGGGCAATGCAGCCCAGCGGGCGCACGACCAGGCTGCTGTCATGCAGCGTGCCCACGCGCACGGCGCAGTCCACGCCTTCCTGCACCAGGTCGATGGCGCGGTCTGACGAGCCCAGCACCAGTTGCAGCCCCGGGTGCCGGCGCATGAGCCCCGGCAGCGCAGGCGCCAGCAGGCGGCGCGCGATGCGGCTGGGCACGTCCACATGCAGCCGGCCCGTGGCCTGGCGCGTGCGGGCCTGGAACATCTGCTCCACGTCCTCGGCCTCTGACAGCAGCGGGCGCACACGCTCCAGCAACTGGGCGCCATCGGCCGTCAGGCTCACCTGGCGCGTGGTGCGGTGCAGGAGCCTTGCGCCCACCTGCTCTTCCAGCTGCTGCACGGCGGCGGAGACCGTGGCGCGCGGCAGGTCCAGGGCGTGGGCGGCCTTGATGAAGCTGCCCATCTCGGCCACCTGCATGAAGATCCGGTATCGGTCGAGTCGGTCCATGGGACGCAGCATAGTCCGTGCAGCGGTCCTTCCACTTGGCCTACTTGGTGGTGTAGCCGCCGTTGATCAGGATGGTCTGCCCGGTGATCCACCAGCCGTCGCTGACCAGGTGGCGGATGAAGGGCACCACGTCTTCGATATGCGTCAGCCCCGAAGGCGAGAACGGCGACAGCGCCGCCGCGCTCTTGTGATAGGCCACGGCGTCCGCGCCTTCCTGTCCGTAGAAGAACGGCGTGTCCATCGGCCCCGGCCCCACGGCCGTGACCGAGATGCCCCGCGCCCCGAACTCCTTGGCCGCCGCCCGCGTGAAATGCTCCACCGGCGCCTTGGTGCCCGCGTAGGAGGAATAGAACGGCGTGAACGCGCCCAGCAGCGAGGTCACCAGGGTCACGATCTTGCCGTGGTCGTTGACATGGCGCCCTGCCTCCTTGAGGAAGAAAAACGCCGACTTGCCGTTGACGGCAGCCATCTCGTCGTACTCCGCCTCGGTGATCTCCATCAGCGGCTTCTTGAGCACCTTGCCCACCGTGTTGATGGCAATGTCCGGCCGGCCCACGGCGTCCACGGCCTCTGCAAAAAGCCGCTCCACAGCGCCAGCACGGGTGAGGTCGCCCTGCAGCGCCACGGCCTCTGCGCCCAGCGCACGCACTGCGGCCACCGTGGTCTCAGCCTCGGCCCGTGAAGACTCGCTGTTGTAGTGCACCACCACGGCCCGCGCGCCGTGCCCCGCCAGATCACGGGCAATCAGCCCGCCCAGATTCTTGCCGCCGCCTGCAATCAGCGCCACCTTGCCGCGAATGGAATGGTCTGCCATGGAAACGCTCCTTGTGCTTGGATGAAGCACCCAGCTTAGGCAGCCCGCCCCCCGCGATAAACCCGCGCAGCCGGGATGGATCATCCAGAAAACCAGAACAATCAGCCGCGCCAGCGCCCCCTGCCCCGGCAGTCCGCTCCGCTCCCCCTCCCGTATGCCCGCGCCTGCGTCGGGCCGCCTGCGGGGTTGCAGTCCTGCCGCAGGACAGGACTGCTTCGTCATCTGACTCGCCGTGATTGTCTGAACGTAGCGCGCAGCGCGAAGTGAGTTTCACGGCGAACCCCGCAGGCGGCCCGACGCAGGTTGCCCCGCAGCGCAGCGAAGGGGTCGCGGGCATTCGGGTCGCCTTTGCTTTGCCTACTTTCCTTTGGCGAAACAAAGGAAAGTAGGTCGGCCGCCGGGCCGAGACCCGGCCTCGAAAAAACACCACCCGGCAGGGTCAAAAAGCCAAACCCGCGTCACGCCAGACGAACAAGACAAGCCTCACGACAAGGTCCGCTCGTACATATACCTCCGCGACCAAGCCAACGAAGCAGCCCCCTGCCCCGCCCTCCGACAAACAACCTGAAAAATAGACACATCGTCATGCTCAAACGCATAAGCACACCCCGCCAGATACACCCTCCAAATCCGAAACCTCTCCTCATCCACCAACGCCCGAATCTCCGGCACACAAGCCTCAAACCGCTCCAGCCACAACTGCAACGTGCGCACGTAATGACGCCGCAACCCCTCCACATCCAGCACCTCCAGCCCCCCACGCTGCATGGCCTCCAGCGCCAGACTCAGGTGCGGCAGCTCGCCATCAGGAAACACATAGCGGTCAATGAACGCGCCGCCACCCAGGGCCGTGGCGCCCACGTCGGCATCGGTGGAGGTGATGCCGTGGTTCAGCGCCAGCCCGTCGTCGGCCAGCAGCTCGCGCATGTGCGCAAAGTACATGGGCAGGTTGCGGCGGCCCACATGCTCGAACATGCCGACGCTGGTGATGCGGTCAAAGCGCCCCTGCACGTCGCGGTAGTCCTGCAGGCGGATCTCGATGCGGTCGGCCAGGCCTGCGGCGCGCACGCGCTCGGTGGCCGCTTCGAACTGGTTGCGCGACAGGGTCACGCCCACGCAGTGCGCGCCAAAGTGCTGGGCCGCGCGCAGCACCAGGGCGCCCCAGCCGCAGCCGATGTCCAGCAGCCGCTGGCCGGGCTGCAGGCGGATCTTGGTGAGGATGTGGTCCAGCTTCTTGCGCTGGGCGGTGGCCAGGTCCTCGTCGCCGTTCTCGAAGTAGGCGCAGGAATAGACCATGCCCTCGTCCAGCCAGAGGCGGTAGAAGTCGTCGGACACGTCGTAGTGGTACTGGATGGATTCGCGGTCCGTGCTGCGGCTGTGCCGAAAGCGCCTTGCCGCGCGCGCCGCAAGCGCCAGCCGCCCCGGCCCCTTGCCCGCGCCCTGGGTCTTGGACATGCGGCGCGCCAGCGCATAGCCGAAGTCGATGATGTCGGGCAGGCGCCCGTCGATGTCGATCTGGCCCTTCACATAGGCCTGGCCCAGGTGGTCCAGGCTGGGGTCCAGCAGCAGCGGCAGGGCCGAGGCGCTGCGCACGGTGAGCGTGACGCGCGGCTGCTCGAAGCGGCCGAAGTCGAACTGCTCGCCATTCCACAGCACCAGCCGCGCCGGCAGATCGGCCCGCGCACGCACAGCCTCGGCCCAGCGCCTGAGCTTCTTGTCCCAGAACATCGTGCATCTCCCCGGGGCTGGCTGCGCCCCCCTTTTGACATGACCCGCATGAACCGCATGAACCGCATGCAAAGCAAATGACGAGTCTTGCCGGTTCATGTGACGGCAAGACGTCAGCACGGCAGCCCGCGCCGGTAGCGGATCGATACAGACCCGATGGCGCCCACACCCCGCCAGCGGCCCGGCTTGGGGCACACTGGCCGGCGTTCCAACTGCCCCGGCGCGACGGCGCCTGCGACAGACCCATGCAAGCCCATGACCTGAGCATCGAACACTGCATCGAGCACCGCAACGAACAACGCAGCACCGGCGGCTATGGCCTGCCGGATTTCAGGAACCTGCCATCGAACTGGAGCCAGTGACGCCATGGCCATGACCCATACCCAGGCGCTGTCCAAGCTGGCAGCCGATACCCTGGTGCAGACCCTGGAGGAAGACGTGGCGCGCGTGATGGCGCGCACGTTTGCGCTGGGCCGGCACGATGCCGCTATCGCGGCCAACTACGGCGGCCATGCCCTGCCGCCCCTGCTGCGGCGCTGGAGCTGCGTGCTGCACGCAGGCGACGCCAAGGCAACGGCGCTGTACCGGCACAAGACGGCGCTGGCCCTGGCCATCGTGCTGCACAGGAACGGCCTGGCCGACGCGGGCCTGAACGCGGCCGCGCGCACGGCCATCGATGTGCTCAATGCCGAGGTGGCGCTCAGCGATGACTTCTTTCGCAAGTCGGCGCAGATCCGCCAGGACTTCCTGGACACGCCGCCCGCACCGCCCAAACGCTCGCCGGGCCTGCCCGACAGCCTGACCTTCTACCGAGCGGCCGACGTGGTGGCCATGGAGCTGGACGGGCGCTTCCACGCCCTGTACGTGCACGGCTGCGCCCGGACCAACCAGAGCCCCATCGTCGAGTTCTACGACGCGGTGTTCGACCACGTGCCGCAGATGGCGGAGCTGGCCGACGTGCGCGCCCGGGGCCGGCGCTACAACGATGGCGTGGGGCGGGTGGCGCGGTTTTCCATATCGGGCCTGAAGTTCCTGCCCGACCCGGCCGGGCAGTTCACCCTGGTCAAGGCCTGCGTTGAGACGCCGCCGGACCCGGGCCATCTGCAAAAGGGCGACTGGCTCTACACGGTGTCCGACATCTTCGAGCTGCAGTCCGAGGTGGACTCCATGTTCGGCCCCGGCGGCAAGCCCTGAGCCTTGAGCCTTGAGCTTTGAGTCCTGGCAGCGGCCTGTTCTTGCCTGTTTTCAAGAGGAAATTCATGACGCATCCCCGGCCTTCCACTCTGCCCTCCCGCATGGCATTGCCGGCCGTGCTGGCACTGGCTGCCACGCTGGCCCTTGCGGGCTGCAACCAGCGGCATGACACGGCAGCCCTGGAATCTGCGCCCGCCCCCGCGCCCATGGCGGGCGGCGCCGGCATGAAGCAAGGCCGCGCCGCCACCGTGCAGGCCGAGGATGCGGCAGCAGCCGCACCAGAGACATCGGCGCAGGACGAGATGGCCCAGCGCTTCCTGGCCGTGCGCCAGGAGCTGAACGTGGAAGTGCCGCAGGCGCAGCTGGCCGATGCCTGGGGCCAGGTGCGCGACCTGTGCGCCACGCTGCGCTGCGAGCTGTTGTCGGCATCGCTGCTGCGCGAGACGCCCCAGCAGCCCGGCAACGCCATGCTGGAGATGCGCGTGGCGCCGGCCGATGTGCAGCGGCTGCTGGGCACGCTGGCCGGCGTGGCCACCATCGTGTCGCAGAACACCATCAGCGAGGACAAGACGGCAGAGGTGATCGACGTGGAGGCGCGCATCAGGAACCGTACCGAATTCCGCGACAGCCTGCGCCTGATGCTGCGCGACACCACGACCAAGCGCACCATGTCCGACCTGCTGGAGATACAGCGCACGCTGTCGGACACGCAGGCCGAGCTGGACGCCATGGCCGCCCAGCGCAAGGTGCTGGAGCAGCAGACCAGCAAGCAGCACATACAGATCCAGTTCACGCCCACCCGCGCCCTGGTGCAGGGCGGCACCAGCTACAGCCCCATAGGCCGCGCGCTGCGCGATGCCGGCCATGTGCTGGGCGAGAGCATGGCAGCCCTGATCACCTTCGTGGCGGCCGTGCTGCCCTGGCTGGTGCTGGTGGTGCTGCCGCTGGGCTGGGTGCTGCGCGCGCTGTGGCGGCGCAGGCGCGCCAGGAAGGCCTGAGCGGCACGGCAGGATCAGGAAGTACGGCGGCACGGCCGTGCTCCAATCAAGCCATGCCCACCGAACCGAGCCTTGACGACCTGCGCCGCCATGCCGTGGCGCGCACCCTGTTCACGCCGACCACCCTGCCTGCGGCCATACAGCGCCTGGGCTTTGTGCAGGCAGACCCGATCCGCGCGCCGGCCCGGGCGCAGGACCTGACGCTGCGCCACCGCGTCAAGGACTACCGCGCCGGCGACCTGGAACGCCGCTACGCGCGCCTGGCGATCGACGAGGACTGCCTGGTCAACTACGGCTTTCTGCCCAGTGAGCACCTGGCGCTGATGCACCCGCGCCAGGCCCGCAAGGCCTGGGATGCCGAGACACAGCGCAAGGCCGCCGAGGTGCTGGCCTTCGTGCGCGAGCGCGGCGCCGTGCATCCGCGCGAGGTGGAGCAGCATTTCTCGCACGGAAGCGTGAAGAACTACTGGGGCGGCTCGGGCAGCGCCAGCACGCAGTTGCTCGACGGCATGCACTACCGCGGCCTGCTGCGCGTCAAGCGCCGCGACAGCGGCACGCGCGTCTACGAGGCCATCGCTCACCCGCCGGCCGACGACAGCCCCGCCGCCAGCGCCCGGCGCGCCGCCGCGCTGATCGACCTGGTGGTGCGCAAGTACGCACCGCTGCCGGCTCCCAGCCTCACCTACCTGGTGCGCCTGCTGGGCTATGGCGCACCCCATCTGGCGCAGCAGACCCAGGCGGCGCTGCGGCTGGCGCGCGAGCAGCTGGCCAGTTGCCGCATCGACGGAACCACTTGGTACTGGCCCATCGACGAGAACCCACGCTCGCGCCGCCATGCCTTCGACGAGCGGCTGCGCCTGCTCGCGCCCTTCGACCCCGTGGTCTGGGACCGGCGCCGCTTCACGCTGCTCTGGGGCTGGACCTACAAGTTCGAGGCCTATACGCCACCAGCTCAGCGTCAGCTCGGCTACTACGCCCTGCCCATGCTCTGGCGCGGCCATGTGATCGGCTGGGCCAACCTGCAGGCGCGCGACGGCCGGCTGGAGCCGTCATTCGGCTATGTGGCCGGCGCGGCGCCCGGCGATGCCGCCTTTCGCAGCGCGCTGGATGAGGAGCTGCAGCGCATGGAGCTGTTCCTGGCGCCGCGCTGAGATGCAGGCACTCGCCCCCTGCGCGCGGTGGACGTGATTGGGGGAACTGGTCAAGTTCACCCAGCTGACGCGCGAGACTGCACCGGACTGCACCGGCTTGACTGCTCAGGCTACCTGGTGGACCGATACAGCGAACGCAGGGATCGGGCGCGAGCGCTCCCTCGCCGACGAGCGGCCTTTCATGATCTTTCGGCACATGCTGCAGCAGTACCCGTGCATCAAGACCGGCAGGCCGCCGGACCGCCCTCAGTTCATGCGCGGCAGATTCGCTGCCTTGATGGCCGCGCCCATGGACTCATGGCCCTGGACCAGCTTCCTGCGGTATTCGGCGCCGGTGAGCGGCGCCGGGTCCACGCCGGCTGACTCGAAGATGCGCGCCACCTGGGGCCCCTCGGCGGCTGCCATGGCGACGCGCTCCAGCCTGTCGCGCAGGGCCGGGGGTACGCCCTTGGGGTAGGCCAGGCCGATCCAGGAGTCGATCTCCACGTCATAGCCCTGCTCCCTGAGCGTGGGCACCTCGGGCAACTCCTTCCAGCGCATGGGGCTGGCGCTGGCCAGCAGGCGCATTTTTCCGGCCTTGACGTGCTGGACGATGTCCGAAGGGTTCTGCACGATGACGTCCACCTGCCCGCCGATCAGGCCGGCCACGGTCTCGGCGCCGGACTTGTAGTTGATCTCCTCGAACCTGCCGCCCGTCTTGCGCCCCAGCTCATACATGGCCAGGTTGTTGGGCGCGGACGGCGCGCCGAAGAAGATGCCCTTGCCCTGGCGGGACGCGGCCACCAGGTCGGCCATGGTCTTGTAGGGCGAGTCCGCGCGCACGGCCACGCCATAGCGGTAGCGGGCCACGCCTGCGATGAAGTCGAAGTCATCGACCTTGTAGTCCACCTTCATGAGGTGGGGCGTGATGGCGATGGTCGAAAACGTCACCACGCCCAGCGTATAGCCGTCGGGCTTTTGCCGGGCCAGCGACGAGACACCCAGCGTACCCTGCGCTCCCGCGCGGTTGTTGGGCACCACGGGCTTCTTGAGCAGGCCCTCCATGGCATTGCCGATGGCGCGCGAGGCCACGTCGGTATTGCCGCCTGCGCCGTAGTTGATGATCAGGGTCAGTTCCCGCTCGGGAAACGCGTCCGTGCCCTGGGCCAGCGCCGGGGCGCCGGCTGCGGCCGCCAGCGCTGCCGCGCAGAAGGCCGAAAGCAGGCATCTGCGAGATGCGGGGGATGGATATGCATGCATGGTTGTCTCTCGTTGCAATCTTGGGTTCTGTCGTCTTTGGAAGTCGGGCTTTCACGGTGCTGCGCACTACCCACTGACCGGGAAACAGGCACGCCCTGGAAGTGGGGGCACCGAGGAAGGGCAGCCCCGCACCGAGGGTGCCGCCCCCCCCCCGCGAAGCGAGAGGGGGAAGCGGCGCAGCCGCTCAGGGGGTCGTCCTTCCTCAATTCATGAAGAAGCCGCCGTTGACGTCGATCACGGCGCCATTGGTGAAGCCGGCGGACTCGCTGCACAGGTAGCGGATGGCGGCACCGACCTCGGCCGCCTCGCCCAGGCGCCGCACCGGGATCTGCTCGGCATAGCGGCGGTTGACTTCGTCGCCGGCCTGCTGCGCCATCGGCGTCAGGATGCGGCCCGGCGCCACGCAGTTGGTGGTGATGCCGTACTGGCCCATCTCCGAGGCGATGGAGCGGCTCAGGCCCAGCACGGCGGACTTGCTCAGCATGTAGGCGGGGCCGGCCACGATGGATTTGCCGCGCCCGGCCAGCGAGGACACGTTGACGATGCGCCCCCAGCCCCGCTGCTTCATGCCCGGCAGCGCCAGCTGGCATAGGCGCAGCATGGACAGCAGGTTGACGTCCAGGATCTGCTGCACCTCGCCCAGCCCCACTTCGAGGATGCCGTTGGACTGTCCGCTGGCGTTCTTGAGGCTGATGCCGGCGTTGTTGACCAGGATGTCCACGCCGCCATGGCGCTGCACCATGTCCGCGACCACGCGCTGGCGGGCAGCCTCGTCGCAGACATCGAGCACCACGGCGCTGGCCCGGGCGCGCAGTTCCTGCGGGACTAGATCCAGGTCGGGCGCGGCCAGGTCGGCCAGCACCACCTGGCGGCCGTCGCGCAGCAGTTCGATGGCGGTGGCCAGGCCGATGCCGCGCGCGGCGCCGGTCACCAGGGCCGTGCGGATGGGGAAGTTCTCAGGCGCGCTCATCAGTGGCTCTCCGGCGTGTAGAAGGTGATGGGGGGAAAGGCGTCTTCGGTGCACATGACCTCGATCAGCGAGGCCTCTTCGGCGGCCATGGCGGCGCGCAGCGCGGGGGCGATGGCATCGGCCGATTCCACGCGCACGCCGTGGATGCCGCAGGCCCGTGCGATGGCCGCATGGTCCACGCCGCTGAAGTTCACGGCCGAGGTGTGCTCGCCGAACTTCACGTGCTCGGCATGCTTCTGGTAGCCCAGGATGCCGTTGTTGATGAGGACGGTGATGACCTTGATGCCCATGCGCCTGCAGGTCTCCATCTCCGACCACACATGGCCGAAGCCGCCGTCGCCCACCAGGCAGAACACCTGGCCGCCGTCCTGCGCCAGGCGCGCACCCATGGCCATGGGCATGCCCCAGCCCAGGCCCGCCAGGCCGCGCGGCGTGATGAAGCGCTGGCCGGCCCGGCGCGCGGTCAGGTAGTTGGTGACCCACAGCGTGGAGTAGCTGGCATCGGCCACCACGGTGTCCTCGGCGGTCAGCAGGGCGTCGAGCTCATGCATGATGCGTTCGGGCCGGATGGGTGCGGCGCTGGACAGGCGCACTTCGGCTGATTCCTGTCGGTGCCTTTCCCTGCCCTTGGCAATGCGTGCGGCCAGTGCAGCGCGCTGGCCGGTACGGGCCGACAGATCCAGCGGCCCGGCGATGTCCAGCATGGCCTGCAGCGCCAGCCGCGCATCGCCCACCAGGCGCATGGCGTCGTAGTTGCGCCCTATCTCCTGGCCGTCGATATCGAGATGGATGAATTGCGCATCGCGCGGGTACAGCGTCCAGCTGTCCGTGCCGTTCTGGTTGGTGCGGTTGCCGATCAGGAACACCACGTCGGCCCCGGACACGAAATCCTTCAGGTAGCGGCCCGAGCCATTGGGGCCCAGGCAGTTGGCGACCACGCCCAGCGACAGCTCATGCGTTTCGGCCACGGCACCCTTGCCCATGTTGGTGGTGGCCACGGGCAGGCTCAGCGCATCGGCAAAGGCGCTCAGTGCCTCGCTGGCACCCGAGATGTGCACGCCGCCACCGGCAACGATGACCGGCGCACGGGCCTGGAGCAGCGCGCCTACTGCCTGTTCCAGCAATTGCCGCTCGGGCACGGCGCGGTCCAGCGGAAAGCGGGCCAGTGCAGCGGGCCGGGGCACGCTGGAGGGCTGGGCAGGCTCGGTGAGCAGGTCGGCCGGCAGCATCAGCGCCACGGGGCCAGGCCGGCCGCTGCAGGCGGCGATGATGGCCTGCTCCACATAGTCCTCCACGCGCGATGCCTGGTCCACGCGCCGCACCCACTTGGTCACGGGCTTGAACAGGCCCATGTGGTCCAGGTCCTGGAAGGCGTTCCTGTCGGTCTGGTCGCGCGCCACGTCCTGCACCAGCGCGATGATGGGGATGGAGACCTTCAGCGCCTCGGCCAGCGGCGCCACCAGCAACGCTGCGGCCGGCCCGTTCTGCGCGGTGATCACGGCCGGCCTGCCGCTCATGCGGGCATGGGCATCGGCCATGTAGCCGCCCGCGTTCTCGGTGCGGTAGGCGATCTGGCGCAGGCCCAGTTCCTCGGCAGCCAGCACGAACATGCTGGGCAGGCTCTGCCCGAAGAACTGCGTGATGCCGTGCCGCTTCAGGACCCGGGCCACCAGGTGGCCTACGGTGTCCTGCTTGTTCAATCCAGGGTTGCTCAGGGGTTTCGACATGGGTTGCGGTTTCCGTTCAACAAAAAAAGGCGTAGCGGCTCCCTCGCCATGGCAATCGCCAGCGATATGGAAAGGGAAGCCAGGGGGAACTTATCTATTCAGGAAATTCAAAGGCAATCCAGGACACGGCCAGTCCAGCGCCACCAGCCGCCCCGTGGAAGACAGGGTGACAAAAGCCGTCTTCAGGTCCTTGCCGCCAAAGCAGATGTTGGTCGTCATGGGGTCGGGCAGCTCGACCCGGTGCAGCACCTGCCCGGCTGGCGAGACCACGGTGATGCCGCCCTCGCCCAGCGTGGCAAGGCAGATGTTCCCTTCGGCATCCACGGCCAGGGAGTCGATGTTCTGCATGCCCGGCAGGCGGCAGACCAGCCGTCCGCCATTGGGCGAATCGGGCCAGGGCCGGGCCAGGATGTGCCCGGGCTCGCCGATGTCGAAGGCCCACAGCCGCCCCGTGAAGGTCTCCGCCACATAGAGCGTCTTCTCATCGGGAGAAAGACCGATTCCGTTGGGCGACCACAGCGGGAAGACGGCCTCGCGGATGGCGCTGCCATCGGCCAGCGCGTAGCAGACGCCGCCCCGGTCCACCTCGCGCGGGCGCACCTTGCCGTGGTCGGTGAACCAGAACCCGCCATGCCGGTCGAAGACCAGGTCGTTGGGCCCCTTCAAGGGTCCGCTGCCGCTTTGCGTGTACAGGCATTCGACCTGGCCCGAGGCCAGGTCCACGGCCTCTATGCGCCCGCCTGAATAGTCGTTGGCCTGGCCTATGGGCCGCAGTCCATGCTCCGCACTGCGGTGCCACTGGAAGCCACCGTTGTTGCAGATGAACAGCTTGCCGCCGGGGCCTATGGCGGCGCCGTTCGGGCCTGCGCCCAGGTGGACGAGCTGCCGCCTTGTGCCATCGGCCGTCACCCGGGTCAGCCAGCCATTGGCGATCTCCACCAGCACGACCGATCCATCGGGCATGGCCACCGGGCCTTCGGGAAACTCCAGGCCGTCGGCCAGTGCCCGGAGCGAGGGTTCTGTTTTTTGCAGCGTGTATGTCATGTGCGCCTCACTCCATCAATCGATGCTCAGGTTCAAGCGCCTGATCACGGCACCGTATTTCTCGGAGTCGTCCCTGACCATGGCGCGCAGCTCCTGCGGGGTGGACGGCGAAACCTCCAGCGCCATTTCCGAGAAATTCTTCTGCAACCGGGGATCAGCCAGGGCCTTGTGCAGCACGGCGTTGAGCTGCTGCACCACGGCGGGCGGCGTACCGCCAGCGACGAAGGCGCTGAAATGGTTGGCGATCTCCACCCCGCGCGCGCCCGCCTCGGCGAAGGTCGGCACATCGGGCAGATGCTGCGAGCGCCGGTCTCCCGTGACGGCGATGACCCGGACCTTGCCCGACCGGGCATAGGGCACGACGGTGGGCAGGTCGGACATGAAGACCGGCACCTGCCCCGCCAGCAGGGCCTGCATGGCCGGGGCACTGCCCTTGTAGGGCACGTGCACCATCTGGATGGCGCTGCCGGCCAGGAACATCTCCATGGCGAGGTTGGTGCCGTTGCCATTGCCGGTGGAGGCATAGCTCAGGTCGCCATGCGACCTGGCATGGGCCACCAGCGCCCGAACACTGCCTGCGGGAAACGAAGGCAAGGCCACCAACGCGATCGGATTGCGCGCCAACACGGTCACCGGCACCAGTGCACGCTCCGGGTCATAGGCCAGCTTCTTGAAGAGGAACGGGTTCATCGACGCCACCGAGGGATCGAAGACCGCAAAGGTATGGCCGTCGGCGGGTGCGGCCTGCAGGGCCTGCACGGCGATCACGCCCGAGCCGCCAGGCCGGTTGTCCACCACCACGGCCTGTCCGGTCTGCCCCGTGATGGCCGCCGCAATCTGGCGCGCGATGTTGTCCGAGGCCCCGCCTGCGGCATAGGGCACCAGGATTCGCAGCGGCTTGGATGGATAGGTAGTGGATGCAGCGGACGCCGCGCAAGAAAGGCTGATAAGGGCCGTGCCCATGGCAAGCCATTGGCGGCGGTTAGATGGTGGTACGGGCATGTGTCCTCCCTGAATTTTGATGCATGGTACTTGATGCATCAAACACCAAACATGGGGTTAGCCCGTGGACCAGGCACGCTCGGATGTGACGGTCACCCCACCATCCCCCGGGAGGTACCATTGCGCCCAAGCAGTTGCGGAGGCCCGATGTCCAGCGTTTTTTCACAGATCCGAACCAATCAGACCCTTGCCGAAAAAACCTATCTGCAGATCCGTGACGCCATCGTGAGAGGCCAGCTGCAACCCGCGCAGCGCCTCGTCTACCGCAGCCTGGCCGAAGAGTTCGGCATCAGCCCCACGCCCGTGCGCGATGCCATACAGCGCCTGGCCTCCGAAGGCGCCCTGGACCTGGACGACCGCGGCGTGGCCACCGTGCCCGTGCTCAGCGTGGAGCAGTACGTGGAAATCATCGCCCTGCGCATCGAACTGGAAGGCCGCGCCGCCGCAGCCGCCGCCAGCCGCCATCCGGGCCAGGGCTTCATCGACACCCTCACCCGGCTGCACCAGGACCTGGAAAAATCCATCGCCGTGGACGACGACGCCACGCTGATCGCCAACGAGCGCTTCCACTTCTCCATCATCGAAGCCGCGCAGCAGCCCGTGCTGGCCAGCCTCATCGGCCTGCTGTGGCTCAAGTGCGGCCCCTCCGTGCGCTACCTTTACCGTGGCACCTACGCCCGCGCGGCCGAACATCCGCACATCCGGCTGATCCATGCGCTGGAGCAAAGGGACGGCCCCGCCGCCCGGCAAGCCGTGGTGCAGGATCTCCAAAGCGCCTGCCTGCACATCCTCAGGAAGATTGCCAAGGATGATGGGATGGCGTTTCCGCAGGAGTGGGTGGTGGCGGGGGGGCGGGGTTAGAGAACACAGAGGCTTGCCAGTCAGGCAGGCGGGCCATCCCTATGCAAGACCATGAGGACTATTGAGTCCTTTTTCATCAAGGATTCCTGTGCCCATCACAGCACATGGATGTGCTCGCGGATGCGGGCCAGAAGAAGGTCGAAATCCGGCTGTCCTTGGTAGTACAAGGCCCGTGTCTTGCGGTACTCCTGCGCAAAACGGTCGCATTGAGCAGCATCGGCCAGCACAAATGCCGGGTTGAGGGAGATAGCCAGCTCATCTCCGGAACGGAACCGCTCGATCTTGCGTTGCTGATAGGCCGGTGTTCCGATGAAGCCCTGCACTTCCTCCATGCCCAGGAGGCAATACACATCGTAGTAATGCCGCAGGAAGTTGGCAGGAAATGCCCGGCTTGCATCCAGCCTGCGGTACTTGGTGGAGATGGTCTGCAATTTTTCGACGAAAGTGTGCGTCGGTGCATAGCAAGGCACATTCACCGCACGGTTGTCCCGCAGCGGGATATCGCGCCCCATGGCAGCCTCCAAGGCCCACGAAGAGATGGTCACTGCGCGATTGGGTGCCGTGTCATCGAATCCCAATTCCAACAGGATGCCGTCCTTGATCCCCGCAAGCGCCGCCGTTCTTGGCGTGTAGAACAACCGGATCCCGGCGCTGCGCATCTTGTCATCGTCAAACAGGCGATCCCGCTGAACTTCGACCACACCGGGAATGCAGATGGTTTGCGCGAGCGCGTCGTAATAGGCTCGCCGTGATTCGACGTGAGCGGGCTTGTCGTGATTGCGGCCTGTCTTGACGTCCATTCCTTGCGGCGGGTCGATGCGGATATCGATGTCTTCGGAAAAACGATGGATGACACCGAAGCCCTTGGACAGCGATGTGCCGCCCTTCAGCTCGAACCGCAGCCCCTGGGCCTGAAGACCCCAGAGGCAATGCATGATCCAGTAGTCTTTTTCCACCAGCACAGGAGCCAAACCACGCTCGTCGGCCACCAACGCGAGGAGTTGGTCGAAATCTCTGCGCTCGTGAAGAAAATCAGCCACCGCTCCACTCCCTCAAGATTTTTCGGGTAGCCGCGTTGGCATAGCGCTCAATCGCCCGGCGCAGGCGCTCGGCATCAAAGGACGGCATCTTTTTGCGCGCCTGCCCAAGAACCAGTTCCCCATCTTCAGCCAGCTCATCCAGGTTGTTGAGCAAGTCCACGAACAGGAACTCGGGGCTGAGTTTCTTTGGAAAACGGGGCTTTACCCGAAAGTCGAAATCACGATTGCCCAACCGAAAGATGCCGTGCCGCTTGCGGTTGTAGACCCAGGTGCTGTTGTACAGCTGCGTGGTACCGACACCCACCGCATTGAAGGCGGAAGGCGAAAACAACAGGAAATCGCTGTCCCGCAGAAAGCTCTGGACCACTTGATCGTCAGCAGGTGGCAGCGGCCCGAAATCGGACTGCTTGGGTGCGTGATACAGCCCTTGCGCCAACTTCTTCAATCTTCCGCCAGCCACCAGCTCACTCAGATGCCGGTCTACCGCCGTGGAAAGCGGTGCCAGGTCTTCGCGTCGGTACACGCCACCAGGGCGCAGCTCTTCCGCCAGGAGTGCAGCACCTCCCCGCAAGGGTTCAGCAGAAGAACGGCCGACACGCATGATGGCTGGATTTTTCATTGAAGTTTCATGCATCCTATCACCGGCAGGCGATTGAAAGCATTCGCAATTCCACCCGTTGCTCTGCAGTGGCACGGCCACGAACACCATCCCCAAGCCCCGCTCAACACCCCGTGGAATAATGTCCCCCTTCACCGGCATCGCGCCCACCTCTGACTGAGGTGGCCGAAGGCGGCAAGTACCCTACAAGAACATTCGCGCCTTCCTGCAGCCCCGCGCCATCCAGGCAGGCCTTGCCCGGCACCTTCGCGCCGCTGCAACCTGTTGATTCCCAAACCAATGAGCGACCTTTCGCAAAGCACACAGCCCTCTCCGGCCCCTGATCTGTCGGCGCATACGCCCATGATGCAGCAGTACCTGGGCATCAAGATCAACTACCCCGACACGCTGGTTTTCTACCGCATGGGGGATTTCTACGAGCTGTTCTTCGGGGATGCGGAGAAGGTGGCGCGGCTGCTGGATATCACGCTGACCACGCGCGGGCAGACGGCGGGGCAGCCGATTCCGATGGCGGGCGTGCCCTTCCATGCGCTGGAGAACTACCTGGGCCGGCTGATCAAGCTGGGCGAGTCGGTGGCGATCTGCGAGCAGGTGGGCGAGGTGGGCGCCGCCAAGGGCCCGGTGGAGCGCAAGGTGGTGCGCGTGGTGACGCCGGGCACGCTGACCGACAGTGAGCTGCTGTCGGACAAGAGCGAAGCGATCTTGCTGTCCCTGCACACGGCCGGGCGCCAGCGCTGCGGCCTGGCCTGGATGGCGGTGACGCAGGGGCGCATCCACCTGGCCGAGTGCTCCCACGACGAGCTGGGCGCCTGGATTTCTCGCATTGCGCCCAGCGAGCTGATCTACAGCGCGGGCGTGACCGAGCGTTTTGAGCAAAGCCTGTTCGCGCTGCGCCATGGCGGCTCCATCGCCTGCCCGCTGTCGCCGCGCCCTGACTGGCAGTTCGACGGCGGTCTGGGCGAGCGCAAGCTGCTGGAGCTGCTGGGCGCGGCCAGCCTCAAGGCCTGGGAGGCCGAGGACATGCCGCTGGCCCATGGCGCCAGCGCCGCGCTGCTGTCGTATGCCGAGCACACGCAGGGCCGCAGCCTGTCGCACATCCACGCTCTGCAGGTGCAGCGCGACGATGAGCTGATTGCGCTGCCGCTGGCCACGCGCCGCAACCTGGAGCTGGTCAAGACGCTGCGCGGCGAGGATTCGCCCACATTGTTCTCCCTGCTGGACACCTGCATGACGGGCATGGGCAGCCGCCTGCTCAAGGCCTGGCTGCTGGAGCCGCGCCGCGACCGCACGCAGGCCATGGCGCGGCTGGAGGCCACGCGGGCGCTGCAGGGCACCAGCGCAGGCGGCATGGCCGCGCCCTGGCAGCAGTTGCGCGAGCAGCTCAAGGGCGTGAGCGATGTGGAGCGCATCACGGCGCGCACCGCCCTGCGCCAGGTGCGCCCGCGCGAGCTGGTGGGACTGGGCCGCACGCTGCACAAGGCGGCCTTGCTGGCCCAGGCCGGGCAGACACCCTCGGCCCACCTGACCCAGCTGTTTGCCGACCTGCAACCGCCCGAGGGCTGCGCCGAACTGCTGGTGCGCGCCATCATGGAAGAGCCGGCCGCCCTGGTGCGCGACGGCGGCGTGTTTGCCACGGGCTACGACGCCGAGCTGGACGAGCTGCGCGCCATCCAGAACAACTGCGACGACTTCCTGCTGGAGCTGGAGGCCAAGGAAAAGCTGCTCACCGGCATTCCCAACCTGCGCGTGCAGTTCAACAAGGTGCACGGCTTCTATATAGAGATCACCAACAGCTACAAGGACGCGGTGCCCGAGCGCTACCGCCGCCGCCAGACGCTGAAGAACGCCGAGCGCTACATCACGCCCGAGCTCAAGGCCTTCGAGGACAAGGCCCTGTCCGCGCAGGAGCGTGCGCTGCAGCGCGAAAAGTTCCTCTACGAGCAGCTGCTGGACCAGTTGCAGCCCCATGTGCCCGCGCTCACGCGCGTGGCCGGTGCCATTGCGGCCATCGACGTGCTGTGCACGCTGGCCGAGCGCTCGCTGACGCTGAACTGGTGCGCGCCCGAGTTCGTGAACCATCCCTGCATCGAGATCGAGGCCGGCCGCCACCCGGTGGTGGAAGCCCGCATGGCCGAGACCTCCAGCGGCAGCTTCATCGCCAACCACACGCGCATGAACGCCAACACGCGCATGCAGATCATCACCGGCCCCAACATGGGCGGCAAGTCGACCTATATGCGCCAGGTGGCGCTGATCGTGCTGCTGGCCAGCATGGGCTCGCATGTGCCGGCGTCCAGTTGCCGGCTGGGGCCCATCGACGCCATCCACACGCGCATCGGCGCGGCCGACGACCTGGCCAATGCCCAGTCCACCTTCATGATGGAGATGACCGAGGCCGCGCAGATCCTGCATTCGGCCACGCCGCACAGCCTGGTGCTGATGGACGAGATCGGCCGGGGCACCAGCACCTTCGACGGCCTGGCGCTGGCCAGCGGCATCGCCACCCAGCTGCACGACAGGACGCGCGCCTTCACGCTGTTTGCCACGCACTACTTCGAGCTGACCGAGCTGCCGGCCAAGGCACGCGCGGCCGTGAACATGCATGTGAGTGCGGCGGAGTCCGGCCAGGACATCGTCTTCCTGCATGAGATCCAGCCCGGGCCGGCCAGCCGCAGCTACGGTATCCAGGTGGCCAAGCTGGCGGGCATGCCGGCCGGCGTGCTGCACCACGCGCGCCATGCGCTGGAGGCACTGGAGGCCCATGCCGACGAGGGCCGCCTGCAGGTGGACCTGTTCGATGCGCCCGACATGCCCGAGCCCGAAAGCCGCCACGACCCGCTGGCCCAGGCGCTGGCCGCCATCAATCCCGACGCGCTGAGCCCGCGCGAGGCGCTGGAAGCCCTTTACCAGCTCAAGAAGATCGCCGCCTGAACGCGGTCAATCGCCTCGCACTAAACTTGCCATTTCCGCAGATTCGGACGCTTCCATGACTTATTGCGTTGCCATCAAGCTCAACGCCGGCCTGGTTTTCCTGGCCGACTCGCGCACCAATGCCGGCCTGGACCAGATCAGCTCTTTCCGCAAGCTCATGGTCTACGAGAACCCCGGCGACCGCTTCATGGTGCTGCTGTCGGCCGGCAACCTGTCCATCACCCAGTCCGTTCGCGAACTGCTGGAGAGCCAGCAGCTGCGCGACGAGGCCACGGGCGACATGCTGACCATCTGGAACGTGCGCAGCATGTTCGATGCGGCCCGCGTGCTGGGCGCGGCCGTGCGCCATGTGTACGAGCGCGACGGCGTGGCGCTGTCCCGGTCGGGCGTGGATTTCAATATCTCGCTGGTGCTGGGCGGCCAGATCCAGGGCGAGACCATGCGGCTGTTCCAGGTGTATTCGGCCGGCAACTTCATCGAGGCCACGAGCGAGACGCCCTACTTCCAGATCGGCGAGTCCAAGTACGGCAAGCCCGTGCTGGACCGCGTGATCACGCCGCGCACGCCGCTGGACGAGGCCGCCAAGTGCGCCCTGGTGTCCATGGACAGCACGCTCAAGTCCAACCTGTCGGTGGGCCTGCCCCTGGACCTGATCGTGTACGAGAAGGACCGCTTTGCCTCCGACAAGATCGTCAGCATCGACGAGAGCAATCCGTATTTCCGCATGCTGCACGACAGCTGGGGCGAGCGCCTGCGCCATGTCTTCGACAGCATCGAGGACCCGGCCTGGGACGGCGGCGCCTCCGAGGTGCCCATCCGCGTGCACAGCCGCCAGGCCCAGCCGCTGACCAAGGTCAACGCGCCGGCAGGCGCCCTGCGCTCGTCGGCGCGCAGCATGGGCCGGCTGCCGCCTGCGGCGCTGCGCCAGCCCTATCACAGCGGCACGGGCGCGGCCCTGGGCACCTCCACGGCAGACGGTCTTGCGACCTCCCCCATGACGCCCATGACACCCATGACGCCCCAGCAGCCGGGCCCGGCATCGCCCGTGCGGCCCGATGCAGGCCAGCCCTCGGGCCACCAGCAAGGCGTGCCCGATGGCGCCGCACAGGCCGGCCAGGAGCCTCGGCCGTGAACGCGGCCCGGTCCGCACAGCGGGCCGAGAGCGATGCGGCGGTTGCCGGCACGGGTACGGGCGCGGGCACTGCATCGGCGCCGCTGCCCGTGGTGTTCTCGCATGCCAACAGTTTTCCGCTGCCCACCTACCGGCTGCTGCTCTCGCTGCTGGCCGAGCGCGGCATCGCGGCGCAGGGCGTGGAGCGCTTCGGCCATGACCCGCGCTTTCCCGTCACCAACAACTGGCCGCACCTGGTCGAGCAACTGGCCGAGTTCACGCGCGCCGAGGTCGAGCGCGTGGGCGGTCCGGTCTTCCTGGTCGGGCATTCGCTGGGCGGTTTCCTGAGCGTGATGACGGCCGCGCGCCATCCCGAGCTGGCGCGCGGCGTGCTGCTGATCGACTCGCCATTGCTCAGCGGCTGGCGTGCCAATGCGGTGGGGGTGGCCAAGCGCACGCAGCTGGTGGGCTCGGTCTCGCCAGGCAAGATCAGCGCGCGCCGCCGCAATGCCTGGGACAGCGATGACGAGGCGCTGGCCTATTTCCGCGCCAAGAAGGTGTTTGCGCAATGGCATCCGCAGGTGCTCCAGGACTATGTGCAGGGCGGCCTGGCCGACCTGGACGGCCGGCGCACGCTGCACTTCACGCGCGAGGTGGAGACCGCCATCTACAACACCTTGCCGCACAACCTGGCCTCGCTGCTGCACCACCATCCGCTGCGCTGCCCGGCGGCCTTCATCGGCGGGCGTGCCTCCGTGGAGATGCGCCAGGTGGGCATGGACCTCACGCGCCGCATCACGCGCGGGCGCGTGATGATGCTGGACGGCAGCCACCTGTTCCCCATGGAGCGGCCCCACGCCACGGCCGCCGCCATCGAGGCCGCGCTGCTGAACATGCAAACCTGAGCGGCGTCCGGCTCAGGCCGAGATCCGGATGGCAACCCTGGACCATGGGATGGAGCTTGAACCCCTTGGCGCCTTCCTCAAGGATCGGGCCCCATCGGCGTTCACGGCAGCGGGCGAGGGTCTTGGCGATGGCGGGCCGGCTACCCGGCGCAACCGATCATCTTGTGAAGCAGGCGCAGCAGCTGCTGCTTGTCCTCAGCGCTCAGCATGCGGCTGGCCTCTTGCTCCAGAATTTCCACCTGCGCCGCCGCCTTTTCGTGCAGGCGCTCGCCCTCGGCCGTCAGATACAGCAGCGACAGGCGCCTGTCCGCAGGATCGGCCTCGCGCCTGAGCAGGCCGCGCACCTGCAGTCTTTCCATCAGCGCCGCCATGTTGGGCTGGGAAATCATCACGGTCTCGGCGATCTGGCGCTGGGATGCGCCGGGATTGGCCGAGATCAGCGACAGCACGGCAAACTCCGACGGCTTGAGATCCAGCGCCAGCATGTGCTTCGCATAGTGAGGCCTTACGGTGGCATGGGCCAGGCGCGTGCAGTGGCCCAACTGCTGCATCAGAAAATTCTGCTGGAGTGCTGGCTTCATGGGCGATGGGGTGGCTCGGTCCAAGGGGGGGGCCAGGCGCATCGAACGGGGCCTGGCGGACCTTTCGATAGAGACGGTCATGGGTTTGTCTCCTGCGTCATGGATGCAATCGGTCAGGGTCGCCGCACCTCAGGCCAGCGGGACCCGAGCCCGGTATTGCACGAAGAAATCGATGCTGCGCGGATTGGCCATGGCGTCGGGGCTGGCCACCTTGGCGGGCTCTGCACCCAGCAGCAGCTTGCGCACGGGCAGTTCCATCTTCTTGCCCGTGAGGGTGCGCGGAATCTCGGCGACCTGGATGACCGCATCGGGCACGTGGCGCGCAGAGGCCTGGGCCCTGATGGCATCCTTGATCCGGGCCACCAGCGCATCCGTCAGCACCAGGCCCGGGGCCAGCACCACGAACAAGGGCATGAAAGAGGGGCGCCCCAGGAACTCCAGGTCCACGACGAGGCTGTCCAAGACCTCGTCAACTTCCTCGACGACACGGTAGATCTCGGCCGTTCCCATGCGGATGCCGAAACGGTTGATCGTGGTGTCCGAGCGGCCGTAGATCACGGCCGACCCATGCTCGCTGAACAAGATCCAGTCGCCATGGCGCCAGTAGCCGGGAAAGACGTCGAAGTAGCTTTCACGGTAGCGCAGGCCATCGGCGTCGTTCCAGAAATACAAGGGCATGGAAGGCATGGGTTCGGTGATCACCAGTTCGCCCACCTCGCCGGTCACGCTGCGCCCTTGCTCGTCAAAGGCGTGCGCGGCGACGCCCAGCTCACGGCACTGGATCTCGCCCGCACGCACGGGCAGCAGGGGCGCGCAGGCCACGAAGCCCGAGGCGATATCCGTTCCACCGCTGACCGAGGCCAGCCACAGATCGCGCTTGATGTTCTCGTAGACCCAGCCGTAGGCCTCCAGCGGCAGCGCCGACCCCGTGGAATTGATGGCGCGCAGTTTCTCGAAGCGGCGGCCCCGGGCGGGCACCACGCCATCCTTCATGGTCTTGGCCAGAAAGGCCGCGCCGCAACCGAACAGCGTGACCTGCTGGCGATCGATGAAGTCCCACAATGCGCCATCGTCGGGCGAGGTCGGGTTGCCATCGGACAGCACCACGGTGGCGCCAGCCAGCAGGCTGCCCACCATGAGATTCCAGACGATCCAGCCCGTGCTGCCCAGGAACATGAAGCGGTCGCCGGGCCGCACGTCGTGCTGCAGCCCATGGGTCTTGAGGTGGGTGAGCACGATGCCGCCATGGCTGTGCACCATGGCTTTGGGCAGTCCCGTGGTGCCCGAGGAATAGACCACCCACAGCGGGTGCGAGAACGGCAAGCGCTCGAAGACCGGCTCTGCGGGCCTGGCCAGCGCGTCGGCCCAGGCCATGACATCGCGCCAGGGCAGCTCGCACGCGGGGTCCCCGGGCCTGAACAGGGGGCCGGGCACGTGGATCACATGGCCTATCTCGGGCAATCCCCGCAGCACCTCGCCGAGTACGGCGCGGCGATCGAAACACCGTCCCCCGTAGACATAGCTATCGGTGGCGAAAATCAGCTTGGGGCCGATCTGCTGGAAGCGGTCCAGCACCACGGAAACACCCATCTCGGGCGCGCAGCTGGACCAGATGGCGCCTATGCTGGCACAGGCCAGGAAGGCCACGACCGCCTGGGGCACATTGGGCAGGTAGGCCACGACGCGATCGCCGCGGCCCAGGCCGAGTTCGCGCATCCGGGCCGCGAGCGCCGCCACGTCACGCTCCAGCTGCCGCCATGACAGCTCCACCGGCTCGGCGCCTTCGCAGCGCGCGATGATGGCCGGGTGCTCGGCGCTGGCGCTGCGGAACACATGCTCGGCATAGTTCAGGTGCGTGTCGGGAAACCACTGCGCGCCCGGCATGCCGCGCTCACCGAGCACGCGCGTCGGGTCACCGTCGGCCATGACCTGGAAGTAGTCCCAGATCGAGCGCCAGAAGCCATCGAGATCCGTGACCGACCACTGCCACAGCGCCTGGTAGCCATCGAAGCGCCTATCCCTTGCCGTAGCCAGCCAATCCATGTAGCGCGACAGGCCGCTTTGCGCGACCTGCTGCGGGCTGGGACGCCACATCAACTGCCCTTGTTCGATGGCCATGGCAACCCTCGGAAAAAGTTATAAAAAAAACATATTTTTTATAACCATAGAACATCATCATTCTCAGAAGTACAGGGGTTTTCATGGGGCAACCACGCGCTCGTCATGCGGTTGCTCCCCCGGGCACATGACGCAAAAAAGCCACCCGAAGGTGGCTTGTCCCCATCGATGGCCCGGCCCTGGTCAGCCGCCGCTCCAGTTGACCAGGCCCGTGAAGGCCGTGACCAGCACGATGATGCCGAAGGCGATGCGGTACCAGGCAAACGGCACGAAGCTGTTGGTGGAGATGTAGCGCAGCAGCCAGCGCACGCACAGCCAGGCGCTGATGAAGGAGAACACCAGGCCCACGGCGAACATGGGGATGTCGTCCACCGACAGCAGGGCGCGCTCCTTGTAGAGGCTGTAGACGCCGGCGCCGATCAGCGTGGGAATGGCCAGGAAGAACGAAAAATCGGTCGCCGCCTTGCGCGACAGGCCCATGAGCATGCCGCCGATGATGGTGGCGCCGCTGCGGCTGGTGCCGGGGATCATGGCCAGGCACTGCACCAGGCCGACCTTGAGGGCGTCCAGCGGCGTCATCTCGTCCACGGTCTGCACGCGCATGGCCGAGGCGGGCCGGCGCTCGGCCCACAGGATGACGAAGCCGCCCAGGATGAAGGTGGTGGCCACCACGGTGGGCGTGAACAGGTGCGCCTTGATGAACTTGCCGAAGATCAGCGCCAGCACCACGGCCGGCAGGAAGCCGATGATGACGTTCAGCGTGAGCCGCTGCGCCTGGCCGCTGGTGGGCAGGTCGACCACGGTGGAGCGGATCTTCTGCCAGTACACCAGCACCACGGCGAAGATGGCACCGGTCTGGATGGCGATGTCGAAGACCTTGGCCTTGGCATCGTCGAAGCCCAGCAGCGAACCGGCCAGGATGAGGTGGCCGGTGGAGGAGATGGGAAGGAACTCCGTCAGCCCTTCCACGATGCCCATGATGGCGGCCTTGACCAGCAAAAGAATGTCCACGGCAAGCGTCCTGTCGCAATGCAAAAGTGCGCCATTATCTGCGCTGGCCATGGCCTGACGATGGACGCCTGCCGGCCCGCCGGCGGCAATCGCAAACTTTTACAACGGCCGGCGCGCAACGTTGCTGTGCGCCCGGCGCTGTGCTGCAATGTGGGGGCGCTGGATTTCGGCGCGCCTTCAAAACCATTCCATCATGAAAAAAATCGTTGTTCTGGCAGTTGTCTCCCTGGCCTGCAGCATCGGCATGGCCGCCGGAGACAAGGCCCCCACGGCCCAGCAAAAGCTGATGGGCACCTGCAACACCGAAGCCGCCGGCAAGAAGGGCGACGAGCGCAAGGAGTTCATGAAGTCCTGCCTGTCCGACGGCAAGAAGCGCCAGCAGGAACGCATGAAGACCTGCAATGCCGACGCCACCGGCAAGAAGGGCGACGAGCGCAAGGCGTTCATGAGTGAATGCTTGAAGAAGGACTGAAGCTCCCCCTGAGCGGCTGACGCCGCTTCCCCCTCTCTACCCGCTTCGCGGGGGAGGGGGACGACGCCCTCGCCGCGAGGCGGCTCTTGCTCGGCGTCTCTGGTGTCGGGCCGCGCCAGATTTGGAGGCTGCGCCCTATTTCTGCAGCAAGCCTTCATTGAAGCCACCGTTTTCGGTGGCTTTGCTGTTTAGGCGGATAGTTTTCTGATTCGGCTATCAATGGAGCCGTGTACTACCGACAGCCGTTCAAACTCGCAGGGCTCAAGCGCGGGCAGCCGAGCAAGGGCCGCCCCGCAGTGAGGGCTGCGTCCCCCTCCGCGAAGCGGGAAGGGGGAAGCGGCGCAGCCGCTCAGGGGGTCATCTTCCTGGCCCTTCGCTTGCGCCACCAGATGATGACGCCGGTGATCGACAGGACGGCGACGAGCACGCCGACGAAGGACATGAGCACGCGGCCGGGGGTGCCGAGGATGCGGCCGCTGTGCAGGGGCAGCTGCAGCTGGACGAAGACGTCGGCGGCCGTGCCGTGCCAGGGGCGGTAGGTGCCCAGGACTTCGCCGTTGTCCGAGCTGACGTAGATGTTGGACAGGCCCATGCCCATGGCGCCGGTTTCGTCGTGCGGGTCGAAGAAGGAGATGTTGTAGAACGGGAAGTCGCCGCCCCACCAGATGCCGCCTGCGGGCTGGGCGAAGCCCAGGCGCTTGGCCTCGCTCTGGGCGATGGCGATGGCCTGGGCGAACGAGACCTTGGGCTCGAGGAGCGTGCCCTGTGGCGCGGGCTTGAGGGTTTCGTAGGGGCCGGGCGTGGTGGTGGAGACGGTGCTCATCACCGGGTAGAAGACTTCGCGGTACAGGTTCAGCGAGAACGAGGTGAAGGCCACGATGACGATGACGGCCCAGACCCACAGGCCGCCCGCGCGGTGCAGGTCGAAATTGAGCTTGTAGGCGCCGCCGCCCCAGCGCACGCGCCATGAGGGCAGCCAGCGCCGCCACCACGATCCCATGGCCGCCGTCAGGCGCGGGGCGCTTTTCCTGAGCTTGACGGGAAAGGTCAGCAGCAGCGCGACAAAGCTGTCGGCCACCCACAGCAGGGCCAGGCTGCCCATGAACCAGTAGCCCCAGCGGTCCGTGCCCCAAAAGCGCGGGGCCAGCAGGCTTTCGTGCAGGTGGCGCAGCCAGGGCATGAGGTTGCGCTGGCTGAGCGCAAGGCTGCGCCCGTTGCGCTGGCCCGTGATGTGGCCGCTGACAGGATCGACGAAGACCGTGTCATATCCCAGCGCAGGCGCCTGGCCCGTGGCCGGGTCGGGCCGGGGGCGCACCATGAACATGGCGGCTTCGCCCTCGACCAGGCCCAGGGTCATGTAGCTGATCTCGGCGCGCGGCTCGCTGGCCTGCACCACGGCGGCCAGCTCCAGCGGGGTCTTCAGCGGGCCGCGTGCCGGGGTCTCCAGCATGTCGGCGTTGAGCCATTCGTCGATTTCATGGTCCCAGGACAGCACGGCCCCCGTGAGGCCGGCCATGGTGAGGAAACCGGCCAGCACCAGTCCTATCCAGCGGTGCACCACCGTCCACAACGCGCGCATGCTTCAGATCGCTCCGGCTCAGAAGTCCACCGATGCGCTCAGCGAGAAGGTGCGCGGCATGGACTGCACCAGGTAGTTGGCGCCCGGGTAGCCGCCCACGGACGACCAGTAGCCCTTGTCGAACAGGTTGTCGATGCGCGCGCGCAGGGTCAGCAGGCGGTTGTTGCCGATGTCCATGAGATAACGCGCGCCGATGTCGGTACGCGTCCAGGAGGCCACTTTCAGCGTATTGGCGCCGTTGGCGTACTGGCTGGAGGTGTGCATCACGCGCGCATTGAGGGCCAGGCCCGAGACGCCGGGCACATCCCAGTCCACGCCCAGGTTGAGCAGGCGCTTGGGCACGCCGATGGCGTAGTTGCCGATGGTGGCGGCATCGGCGGCCTCGCGGATCTTGGCCTCGCTGAAGGTCACGCCGCCCAGCACGCGCAGGCCCTTGACGGGCTCGCCGAAGACCGTGGCCTCCAGGCCGCTGTTGCGCTGCTTGCCGTACTGGCCGAAGACCTGGTTGGCCACATAGGCCGAAGGCATGTCCGTGGTGTACAGCGCCACCGTGGCGCCCAGTTGCCGGCCCTGCCACTTGAAGCCGATTTCCTTCTGGCGCGACTTGTAGGGCGCGAACACCTGGCCACCGTTGGACACGGGCAGGTCGTTGGCCGTCTGCGGCGCCACGGCGCCCTTGGTCAGGCCTTCGATGTAGTTGGCGTAGACCGAGGTGTTCTCGCTGGTCTTGAACACCAGGCCCAGCATGGGCGTGGTGGCCGACTTCTTGTAGTGGTCGGTCTGCGCGCCCGTGTTGTAGTCGTAGCTGCTTTGCTCGATGCTCTGGCGGCGCACGCCCACGGTCAGGCGCAGGCGCTCGTCCAGCATCGTCAGCGTGTCGCCGATGGCAAAGCTGTTGAGCCGGGTTTCACCCACGCGCGTGGGATCGGCCAGGTTGCCGCCGAACAGCGTCATCGCCGGGCGCGCGCTGCTCCAGGGGTTGTAGATGTTGTTGACCACGCCAAAGCCCATGCCCCAGGCATTGCGCTCGGTGGCCGAGTAGGTGCTGGCCGTGGCCACCAGCTCATGGCCCACGCTGCCCGTGGCCAGGCGCGTGCGGATGCCGACCTCGCCCGTGCCCACGCTGTCCTTGCGCTTGTTGTCGAAGCGCGTGCCCGTGGTGTCGCCGGCCGCATTCGTGACGGTCACGCCGCTCAGGGAGTTGTCCTCCTTGCCTCGGCGCAGGCCGCCCGCAGCCCAGGCCGTGGTGGTGTCGTTGATGTCCCATTCGGCGCGCAGCGTGGCGAACAGGTCGCGCTCGGTGGAGTACGACCAGTTCTGGCCGTAGTTGGTCTTGTTGTCGGGCACGGCCGGGATGAAGCTGCCGGGCGTCACGCTGGGGCGGCCGCCGTTGTAGCTGTTGCGCTGGTAGCCCACGTCGCCCGACAGGCGCACGTTGCGGCTGCGCCAGTCCAGGCCCAGGCCCAGGGCGGTGAGCGAGCGGTCTTCGCCATCCACGCCCGTGCCGCCGTCGCGGCGCACGGCGTTCAGGCGGATGCCGGTGCTCCGGTCAGGGCCGAAGCGGCGCGAGATGTCGGTGGAGACAAAGGCCTGGCCGCCCGTCTGTATGCCGGCGCCCACGCGCGTCAGTGCATCGTTGCCGGCGCGCTTGGGCAGCAGGCTGATGGTGCCGCCAATGCCGCTGCCGCCGGGTGCTGCGCCATTGAGGAAGGCATTGGCGCCGCGCAGCACCTCCACTCGCTCGAAGAATTCCGAGGCGATGTACTGGCGCGGCAGCAGGCCGTACAGGCCGTTGTAGGCGATGTCGTCCGAATAGACCGGGAAGCCGCGCAGCACATACAGCTCCTGGAAGTTGCCGAAGCCGCGCGCCTGGCGCACGCCCGGGTCGTTGAGCAGCACGTCGCCCACGCTCTTGGACTGGGTGTCCTCGATCAGTTGCTGGGTGTAGCTGGTGGTGGAGAACGAGGAGTTCTTCCAGTCCAGCGTGCCCAGCACGCCGTTGCGCGCCCCCGTGGCCACCTGGCCGCCTGCGAAGGGCTTGGACAGGCCCTGGGCCGATGCGTCGGCGCTGGCCTCCACCGTCACGGCCTCCAGCACGGTGTCACCGCCCCGGGTCTGGGCAATCAGCGCCTGATGGCTGCACAGGCAAAGAACGGCCAGGGATATGGGGCGAATGGAAGGCATGAGGATGGGATTGAGAATGATTTGCAGAACCCGTTAGCTTACCAACCACCTGGGCACGCAACTATGAGTTTTCTCAATCTGTTGCATCGAAGCAATCCTGGGGGTGATTGGTTTCAAAGGCCCTGATCGATAGTCCGTGCGCACTCACCCTGGCCTCCACCCTGCGGACTGCATCCTCCAGATGCCGTGGACGTGCCTGCCGTTCGCGGCGCCAGGATGCAGCTGGCACCCTGCCCTCGTCCGTCCGTCGCATGGCGCTGGCCCCTGCGGCGCCCGGCAGCGACAGTCCTGTCCCATACAGGCCCGCCAACCCGGGCCGCACGCCAGGACACCGCCATGCAAATGACACCGCTGATCGCCATCCACATGAGCGCCGCCCTCGGGGCCACGGCCACGGGCGCCATCGCCCTGCTGGCACGCCGCCAGGCCGCCGTCCATCCCCGCCTGCACCGCGCGGCCGGCCATGCCTTCGTCACGCTCATGGTCTGCGCGGCGGTGTCCGCCTGCTTCATCCGCGACTACCGCCTGCCCAACTGGGGCGGCTACACGCCCGTCCACCTGCTGGTGCCGCTGACCTTTGCCGGCCTGGGCCGCTCGTTCTGGCACCTGTACCACGGCAACATCGCCGGCCACCGCAAGATCATGCGCAGCGTCTACATCGGCGCCTGCGTCGTGGCGGGCCTGTTCACCCTGCTGCCCGGCCGCTATCTGGGCGACCTGCTGTGGCAGCAGCTGGGCCTGGCCTGACGCCGCTTTCCTTCCCACTGACGGAGAACTCCCCATGCGCACCCTTGATCCCCTTGATCCCCTCGATCCCTCTGCCCGCCACGACGACGATGCCCTGGAGCGCATGGCGCGCCGCCGCGCAGGCGCCAAGCTGGGCTGGATGATCCACGCCAGCGTCTATGTGCTGGTCAACCTCGGGCTGGCGGCGCTGTCGCTGTCCCAGGGCCGGCACTGGGCCATCTTCCCGGCCCTGGGCTGGGGCCTGGGGCTGGCCATCCACGGCGCCGTGGTCTGGCTGGCCCTGCCGGGCAACGGCTGGCACGGGCGCATGGTGGAGCGCGAGCGGCAGGCGCTGCAGTCACGCCAGGGCCGCGCCCGCTGAAACACGCCATGGGACTACCATTGCCCTCCATGCCCGACCCCGCATCCAACGCCACACGCCAGCCGGCCGCCCCTGGCCACATCGTGGAACGGACCACGCTGCTGCGCCACGGCATCGCGACGACCTCGGCCTGCGCCCTGATTGCCGCCGCATTCAGCCTGAGCAACCACGGCCGCTGGGACGTGAACCTCATCTACTCGCTGTCGATCGGCCTGACCAGCTGGCTCACCATCGAACTGGGCCGCTGGCGCCTGACGCGGGGCCAGGACATTCCCTGGCCCGGCGGCTGGCGCGGCGCCGCGCTGGTGGTGGCTGGCATCGTGACGGGGTTCGTGATCGGGTCGCTGATCGGCACGGCCTACAGGCAGTGGGCCGATCCCGACGCCAGCACGGCCCTGATGCACCGGCTGTGGATACCGCTGGCCGTCACCATCGTCGCCAGCACGGTGATGTCGCTGGCCTTCTTCCTGCTGGGCTACTCGCGCCACCTGCAGATGCAGGCCGAGCAGGCCCGCCGCCAGGCGGCCGAGGCGCGACTGACCCTGCTGCAGGCCCAGCTGGAGCCGCACATGCTGTTCAACACCCTGGCCAACCTGCGCGTGCTGGTAGCCAGCGACCCGCAGCGCGCCCAGGCCATGCTGGACCATCTGATCGCCTACCTGCGCGCCACGCTGGGCGGCTCGCGCAGCACCGAGCATGCGCTGGCCGAGGAATTCGCGCGCCTGCGCGACTATCTGGCGCTGATGTCCATCCGCATGGGCCCGCGCCTGCAATACACGCTGGACCTGCCCGAGGACGTGGGCCAGGTGCCCGTGCCGCCGCTGCTGCTGCAGCCCCTGGTGGAAAACTGCATACGCCACGGACTGGAGCCCAAGCTGGAAGGCGGGCATATCGCCGTGCGTGCGCGCCGCATGGACGGCGGCCCGTTGGAGCTGACCGTGGCCGACAACGGCATGGGCCTGGATTCCGGTGCACCCGCCCTGCCCGGCAGCCGCTTCGGCACGGCCCAACTGCGCGAGCGCCTGGCCAGCCGCTATGGCGACGCCGCACACTTCGAACTGGCCGCCCTGCCCGAAGGCGGCACGCTAGCCCGCATCACCCTCAAATGCACCCCCTGAGTCGCTTCGCGCCTTCCCCCGTGTGCACGGCGCCCTCTCTCGCTTCGCGGGAGGGGAACGACACCCTCGGTGCGGGGCTGCCCTTCCTCGGTGTCCCTGAGTTGGGCCGCGCCAGTTTCATACGCTGTCGGCAATGCGCAAGTGAAATAGAAGACTGAAATGACCTCCTCCCCCCGCGCCCTGATCGCCGAAGACGAACCCCTGCTGGCCGAGGACCTGCGCCAGGCACTGGCCCGCGCCTGGCCCGAGCTGCAGATCGCCGCCATGGTGGGCGACGGCCTGAGTGCCGCCCGGCAGGCGCTGGCGCTGCAGCCCGATGTGCTGTTCTTCGACATCCGCATGCCGGGCCAGAGCGGCCTGGAGGCCGCCGCCGAACTGGCCGACGCCTGGCCAGAGGCGCAGCCGTTTCCCATCCTCGTCTTCGTGACCGCCTACGACCAGTACGCCATGGACGCCTTCGAGGCCCAGGCCGTGGACTACCTGCTCAAGCCCGTGCAGCCCGAGCGGCTGGCGCGCAGCGTGCAGCGCCTGCGCGAGCTGCTGGCCCAGCGCACGGTGGCCCCGGCCGGCGCTGCGCTGGCGCAGGCGCTGGAGCAATTGCGGCACCTGGCCGGTGCCACGGCCCCCGCCGCCACCGCCACCGAGCCGCCGCTGCAGATGATCCAGGCCGGCGTGGGCACGCAGATCCAGATGGTGCCCGTGCAGGACGTCGTCTACTTCGAGGCCGCCGACAAGTACGTGCGTGTGCTCACGGCATCACATGAGTACCTGGTGCGCACGCCGCTCAAGGAGCTGCTGCCCCGGCTGGACGCCGAGGATTTCTGGCAGGTGCACCGTGGCACCGTGGTGCGCGCAGCCGCCATTGCCAGCGCCCAGCGCGACGAGGCCGGCCGGCTGTGGCTGCAGCTGCGCGAGCGAGCGGAGAAACTGGCCGTCAGCCGCCTCTACGCGCAGCGGTTCAAGGCGATGTAGGTGGCGATGTAGGTGGCGATGTAGACGCCGGCTCCGTCAGCGCAGCGGCGGCTGATCGGGCAGGTCCAGCACGTCGTCCCAGGCCACGCCCTGCATCTCGTCCCAGTGCGCGACGATCACGCAGCGCGGCCCGTGCCCGGCCACGGGCGCAGATTGCTGGCCGGCCCGGTTCAGCCCCGCCAGCGTGCGCTGCACATGGTCCATCGATCCCCGGTCCAGCGCGGCCAGCGGCTCGTCGATCAGCAGCAGCGGCACGCCGCTGGCCCAGCCCGCCGCCATCCACAGCTTGCGCAGGCTGCCCGTGGACAGGGCCAGCAGGGGCTTGTGCAGATGGGGCTCCAGCCCCAGGCCGTCGGCATGGGCCTGCCAGGCAGCCTCGCTCCAGGCCGGGTGCAATTGCCGCTGGGCCTGCACCCATTCCTGCGCGGGCCGGGCGCGCTCGGCATTGGACAGTTCGGCGCGCGGGTCGCGCCAGAACAGTGCGGGGCGCTGCGACGGGTCCGGCTGCTGCGGATATACCAGGCGCCCGCCCTGCAAGGGCAAATGGCCGGCCAGCGCCTGCAGCAGGCTGGTCTTGCCGCAGCCCTCGCCGCCGCGCACCAGGCACAGGCCCACGGGCCAGTCGTGCGAGGCGCCATCCCACAGCAGAAGACCCGGCTGCCCGAAGCGCAGGGCCTGCGCGCTCACCATCGGCGGCGCCATCGATTGCTGTGCGGTGTCCATCTGAATGTCTTTCCGGTTCTGCGATGCGGGCGATTGTGCACGCGGCACAATGCCGGGCTTTCCCTTTTTCAACCACGCACTACGCATGCGGACCGCCACCATGACCCTCGACTACCTGGATTTCGACTACAGCGAAGACGACGAAGGCACGGGCTGCTGGGACGCCATGGCCAGCGTGCCCGCCACGCGCGTACCGGCGCTGGCGGCCGAGGTGGAGCAATTGCTGGCCTGGGCGCACCGCCGCTTCAAGGGCCGGCGCGGCCCCATCGAGGAAGGCGGCGACTGGGACTACGAGCTGCAGGCCCAGGACGACGGCGGCCAGCCGCTGGACTGGCGCTTTGACGCAGCCACGGCGCGCCTGCAATCCGTGGCGGCCGGGGATGGCCGCACCACGGTGAACCTGTCGATCAGCGGCAGCGCGGCCTTCGGCGAAGCACTGCGCCAGGCCTTTGAGCTGCAGGACTGAACATCAGCGCGCGACAGCCTGCGGCCCCTGCACGGAGGCCGGTCCCAGCGGCTCCCAGCGCCCGGCCACGTTCTTGAGCAAGGTGTTGACGGCGGCCAGCCGCCGGTTGCGCACATCGATCAGGCTGCGCCGCGCCGACAGCACCGTGGTCTGGGCGCTGAGCACATTCAGATAGGCCACCGTGCCCGCGCGGTACTGGTTGTTGACGACATCCAGCGCCTTCTGCGCGGCGGCCACGG
Source organism: Delftia sp. PX-1 (assembly GCF_055797465.1). Taxonomy (NCBI): domain Bacteria; kingdom Pseudomonadati; phylum Pseudomonadota; class Betaproteobacteria; order Burkholderiales; family Comamonadaceae; genus Delftia; species Delftia sp. PX-1. Next base: position 2,301,211 of record NZ_CP184763.1, on the reverse strand, counting down.
CCTCGATCTGCACCTGCTGCTCGCGCGCCAGGGCGGATGCGGTGACCAGGTTGTCCTCCACCTCCTGCAACGCCGTCAGCACGGTCTGGCGGTAGGTGGCAGCAGCCAGGTCCAGCGAGGCACGCGCCGACTCCACGGCCGCCGTGCGCGCGCCGCCGTCGAACAGCGCCAGCGCCAGCGAGGGGCCCAGCGACCAGAACAGGTTGGGCGCACTCACCAGGTTGGACAGCGATGCACCCCGGTAGCCCGCCGAGGCCGACAGCGTGAGCGCCGGGAAGAAGGCCGCGCGCGCCACGCCCACCTGGGCATTGGCGGCGGCCACGCGGCGCTCGGCCGCAGCAATGTCGGGGCGCTGCTCCAGCAGTTGGGACGACAGCATGGCCGGCACCTCGGGCGGCGGCGGCAGCTCGGCGCCGGCCTCCAGGCTGAAGGCCGCAGGCGGCAGGCCCAGCAGCGCGGCCAGGGCGTGCTCCAGCTGGGCGCGGCTGGTCTGCGCCTCGATGAGCTGGGCCTGGGTGCTTTTGTACTGCGCCTCGGCCTGGGCCACGTCGGCCGACGAGGCCACGCCCGCGCGGTAGCGGTTGTTGGTGAGCTTCAGGCTCTGCTCGTAGCTCTGCAGTGTTTCCTGCAGCAGCCGCACGCTGGCATCGGCCGCGCGCAGCGAGAAATAGGTCTGCGTGATCGATGCCTGGGCCGACAGGCGCGCGGCGGCCAGGTCGTCGCTGCTGGCCTGGGCGCTGGCCTGGCTGGCGCTGACCGTGCCCGACACGCGGCCCCACAGGTCCAGTTCCCAGCTGGCGTTCAGGCCCAGCGAGTAGTTGGTCGAGATGTTGCCGCTACTGCCGGTGTTGCCGCCCGTGCCTGATGCACCCGATGCACCGGAGGCCCCGCCGCTGCGCGAGCGCGTGGCGCCGGCCGTGCTGCCCAGCGTGGGGAACAGCCCGGCCTGGCTGCTGGCCACGGCCGCCTGCGCGGCACGCAGGCGCGCGGCGGCCTGGGCGATGCTCTGGTTGCCGGTGGCGGCCTGCTGCTGCAGGCGGTTGAGCTGCTCGTCGCCGAACAGCTCCCACCAGTTGTCGGGCACTTGCGCGCGCGACGGATCTGCGGGCCGCCAGATGCCGGCCTCGGCCGCCTCTGGCGTGGCTTCCTTGAACTGGGCCGGCACCTCGAGTGCGGGGCGCTGGTAGGCGCTCTGCGTGGAGCAGCCGGCCAGCAGCGCGGCTGCCAGCCAGATCGCCGGGGTTTGGAGTGTCTTCAGCTGCATGGCCTTGGGCTTTCGGATTCGGTTCACTGGGGTGATGCGGCGGGCACAGGGGTGCCGCGGTCCTTGCCCTGCACGCGGCCACGCAGGCCCATGACACGCTGGCGCAGCCTGTCCAGCAGCACATAGACCACGGGCGTGGTGTAGAGCGTGAGCAGCTGGCTCAGCATCAGGCCGCCCACGATGGCAATGCCCAGCGGCTGGCGCAGCTCGGCGCCATCGCCCCGGCCCAGGGCCAGCGGCAGCGCGCCGCAGATGGCCGCCAGGCTGGTCATGAGGATGGGGCGCAGCCGCAGTTCGCAGGCGCGGTAGATGGCCTGGGCAGCCGTGGCATGGCCGGCGCGCTGCCGCTCCAGCGCGAAGTCGATCATCATGATGGCGTTCTTCTTGACGATGCCGATCAGCAATATCACCCCGATCAGCGCGATCAGCGAGAACTCCGTCTTGAACAGCATCAGCGCCATCAGCGCGCCCACGCCGGCCGAGGGCAGCGTGGACAGGATGGTCAGCGGATGCACCAGGCTCTCATAGAGCACGCCCAGCACCAGGTAGATGGTGATGATGGCCGCCAGGATCAGCAGCGGCTGCCCCGACAGCGCCTGCTGGAAGGCCCCGGCCGTGCCGCTGAAGCTGCCGCGCACCGACACGGGCACGCCCAGCTCGGCCACGGCCGCGCGGATGGCGTCGCTGGCATCCGACAGCGCCACGCCTTCGGCCAGGCTGAAGCTGATGGTGCTGGCCGGCGTGCCCCGGTCGTGGTTCACGGACAGCGGCGTGTTGGTGGTGGTGATGCGCGCAAACGAGGTCAGCGGCACCTGCTCGCCCTGGTTGTTCACGAAGAAGAAGCCGCGCAGCGTCTCGGGGCTTTGCAGGTAGCGCGGCGCGGCCTCCATCACCACGCGGTACTGGTTGAGCGGGTTGTAGATCACGCCCACCTGGCGCTGGCCGAAGGCGTTGTTGAGCGTGCCGTCGATCTGCGCCACCGTCAGCCCCAGGCGCGTGGCCGCGTCGCGGTCGATCACCAGCGAGGTCTGCAGGCCGAAGTCGGAGACATCGCTGTTCACGTCCGTGAGCTGGGGCAGCTGCGACAGCACCTGGCGGATGCGCGGCTCCCAGGTGCGCAGGTCCTGGATGTCGTCAGCCTGCAGCGTGTAGTCGTACGAGCCCGAGCTTTGCCGCCCGCCGATGCGGATATCGCTTTGCGTGACCATGAACAGCCTCGCGCCGGGCTCGTTCTTGAGCTTGTCGCGCAGGCGGTTGATCACCTCGTCGGACGATACCTTGCGCTCGGCCAGCGGCTTGAGCGACATGAACATGTTGGCCGCATTGCGCTGGCCGCCGCCCGTGAAGCCCGTCACGTACTCCACGGCCGGGTCTTCCTGCACGATGGACAGGAAGCGCTTGAGCCGCTGCTCCATGGCCTGGTAGGAGGTGGACTGGTCGGCCCGGATGAAGCCCATCACGCGGCCCGTGTCCTGGCTGGGCATGAAGCCCTTGTCGATGGCCATGTACAGGTGCACGTTCAGCGCCACCACGCCGGCCAGCACCAGCAGCACCAGCGGCTGGTGGCGCAGGCACCAGGCCAGGCTTGCGCGGTAGCCGGACATGGCACGCCGCTCGGCACGGCCCACCCAGGCGCCGAAGCGGTCCCAGGCGCGGCCCATTGGCCCGCGCGGACGCGCCTGTGCAGCAGGCCGCTGCGGCCGCAGCAGCGCCGCGCACATCATGGGCGTGGTGGTCAGCGACACCACCATCGAGATCAGAATCGCCGCCGACATCACCACCGCGAACTCGCGGAAGAACCGCCCCACGATGCCGCCCATGAACAGGATGGGCACGAACACCGCGATCAGCGACAGGCTCATGGACACCACGGTGAACCCGATCTCGCGCGCCCCGTCCAGCGCCGCGCGCAGCGCGGTCTTGCCGCGCTCCATGTGGCGCATCACGTTCTCCAGCACCACGATGGCATCGTCCACCACAAAGCCCGTGGCCACGGTCAGCGCCATCAGCGACAGGTTGTCCAGCGTATAGCCGGCCAGGTACATCACGCCGAACGTGCCCGCCAGCGACACCGGCACGGCCACGGCCGGAATCAGCGTGGCCCGGCCATTGCGCAGGAACAGGAACACCACCAGGATCACCAGCGCCACGGCGATCAACAGCGCCCGTTCCACCTCCACCACCGAGGCGCGCAGCGTGGGCGTGCGGTCGGACACGATGGTCAGATCGATCGCCTCGGGGATGGACGCCTTGAGCTGCGGCAGCAAAGAGCGCACGCGCGCCACGGCCTCCAGGATGTTGGCATCGGGCTGCTTGAAGATCTGCAGCAGGATGGCGGGCTTGCCATTGGCCACGCCGTAGTTGCGCACGTCCTGCACCGAATCCGTGACATCGGCCACGTCCTGCAGCCGGATCGCATTGCCATTGCTCCAGCGCAGCACAAGCGGCGCATAGTCGGCCGCCACGCGGGCCTGGTCATTGGCGGTCACCTGCCAGTAATGGTCCTCGCGCTCCACCGCGCCCAGCGGCCGGTTGGCATTCGTGGCCGAAATGGCGGTACGCACCTGGTCCAGCGACACGCCATTGGCCGCCAGCTTCACCGGGTCCAGCTCCACGCGCACGGCCGGCAGCGCCCCCCCGCTGATGGACGCCTGGCCCACGCCCTCCACCTGCGAGAGCTTCTGCGCCAGCACGGTGGACGCCGCGTCATACATCTGCCCGCGCGTCAGCGCGCTGGACGTCAGCGCCAGGATCATGATCGGCGCATCGGCCGGATTCACCTTGCGATACGTCGGATTGCCCGGCATGCCCGAAGGCAGCAGCGTGCGCGCCGCATTGATGGCGGCCTGCACATCTCGCGCCGCGCTGTCCACCGTGCGCGACAGATCGAACTGCAGCGTGATGCGTGTACTGCCCAGGCTGGAGCTGGACGTGATCTCATTGACCCCCGCAATCGCCCCCAGCGCCCGCTCCAGCGGCGTCGCCACCGTGGCAGCCATGGTGTCGGGGCTTGCACCCGGCAGGCTGGCCGACACCGAAATCGTCGGATAGTCCACCTGCGGCAGCGGCGCCACCGGCAGCAGGAAATACGACACTGCCCCCGCCAGCGCCAGGCCGATGGTCATCAGCATGGTGGCAATGGGCCGGAAGATGAACGGCGCCGAGAGATTGGAAAGCTGGCTCATGACCCAGCCCCAAAAACCCCAGGCCGAGCGAAGCGATGGCCCGTCCCCCGGCCTTCCCCCCTCTGCCCACGCCTGCGTTGGGGGCGATGCGGGGTGGCAAGCCTGCCGAAGGACAGGCTTGCTTCGTCATCTGACTTGCCGCAGTTGTCTGAGCGGCGCGCGAAGCGCAAAGCGAGTTCTGCGGCACACCCCGCATCGTGCCCAACGCAGGTTGCCCGCAGCGAAGCGAAGGGTCGTGGGCAGTGGGGGCGCATTTCTTTGCCTACTTTCTTGCTGCGAGGCAAGAAAGTAGGTCGGCCGCCGGGCCGAACCCCGGCCAGCGGCGCCAGCCAAGACAAGAGCGCAAGCTCAGGCATGAACGCTCTCCCGAGAAGAACGATCCCGCCACCTCTGCGCCCACCCCTCAAACGTCAAATAAATCACAGGCGTAGTGAACAGAGTCAGCAACTGACTCACCAGCAAGCCCCCCACCAACGTCACCCCCAACGGATGCCGCAACTCACTGCCCACCCCCGTCCCCAGCATCAACGGCAAGGCCCCCAGCAAAGCCGCCAAGGTCGTCATCAGGATAGGCCGGAACCGCAGCAGGCAGGCCTGGTAGATGGCCTCGCGCGGCGTATGCCCCTCCTCGCGCTGCGCCTCCAGCGCGAAGTCGATCATCATGATCGCGTTCTTCTTGACGATGCCGATCAGCAGCACGATGCCGATGATGGCGATGATGTCCAGGTCCAGCCCCGCCAGCAGCAGGGCCAGCAGCGCGCCCACGCCGGCCGAGGGCAGCGTGGACAGGATGGTCACCGGGTGGATGGTGCTCTCATAGAGCACGCCCAGCACGATGTACATGGTGATCACCGCCGCCAGCACCAGCAGCAGCGTGTTGGACAGCGAGGCCTGGAAGGCCAGGGCCGCGCCCTGGAAGGCAGCGTCCACCGACAGCGGCATATGGCCCTCGGTGCGCAGCTGGGCCATCAGGTCCTGCACGGCCTTGACGGCATGGCCCAGCGACACGCCGGGCGCAGTGTTGAACGAGATGGTGGCGGCGGGCAGCTGGCCCACATGGTTCACGGCCAGGGCCATGGGCCGCTCGCTGACCGTGGCCACCGAGGACAGCGGCACGGGCGCGCCCGCGCTGGAGGCCACGTAGATGGACTGCAGCGCCTCGGGCCCGACCTTGAACTGCGGCGCCACCTCCAGCACCACGCGGTACTGGTTGGACTGCGTGAAGATGGTGGAGATCAGCCGCTGGCCGAAGGCGTTGTACAACGCCGTGTCGATGGCCGAGACCGTCACGCCCAGCCGGCTGGCCTGGGCCCGGTCGATCTGCACGAAGGCCTGCAGGCCCTGGTCCTGCAGGTCGCTGCCCACGTCCACCAGCTCGGGCAGGTCATGCATGCGCTCGACCAAGGCCTGGGTGCTCTTGGCCAGCTGCGCCATGTCGGGCGAGGACATCAGCAGCTGGTACTGGGTGCGCGCCACGCGGTCCTCGATGGTCAGGTCCTGCACGGGCTGGGCGTACAGGCGTATGCCCGGGATCTGCAGCGCATCGTCGGACAGGCGGCGCAGCACGGCGGGCACGCCATCGCGCTGGCCATGGGGCTTGAGGTCGATCAGCAGCCGGCCCGTGTTCAGCGTGGTGTTGCTGCCATCGACGCCGATGAAGGACGAGATGCTCTGCACGGCCGGGTCCTTGAGCAGCAGCTCGGCCAGGGCCTGCTGGCGCTCGGCCATGGCGGCAAACGAGATGGACTGGTCGGCCTCGGTCGTGGCCTGGATGGTGCCCGTGTCCTGGTCCGGGAAGAAGCCCTTGGGCACGGCAAAGTACAGCAGCACGGTCACGGCCAGCGTGGCCAGGAAGACGATCCATGTCAGGCCCCGGCGGTCCAGTACCCAGGTGAGGATGCGGCCGTAGCCGGCGATGGTGCGGTCGAAGAAACGGCCCGTGGCGTGGTACAGGCGGCCATGCTTTTCCTCCTCGGCCCCTTCGGGCTGGTGGCGCAGCAGCCGCGCGCACAGCATGGGCGTGAGCGTCAGCGAGACCACGGCCGAGATCAGGATGGCCACCGCCATGGTGATGGCGAACTCGTGGAACAGCCGCCCCACCACGTCGCCCATGAACAGCAGCGGGATCAGCACGGCGATCAGCGAAATCGTCAGCGAGATGATGGTGAAGCCGATCTGCCTGGCGCCCTTGAGCGCGGCCTGCATGGGCGGCTCGCCCTTTTCCACGAAGCGCGCGATGTTCTCGATCATCACGATGGCATCGTCCACCACGAAGCCGGTGGAGATCGTCAGCGCCATCAGCGTGAGGTTGTTGATGGAAAAACCGGCCAGGTACATCACGCCGAAGGTGCCGATCAGCGACAGCGGCACGGCAAAGCTCGGTATCAGCGTGGCCGAGGCGCTGCGCAGGAAGACGAAGATCACCGCCACCACCAGGGCGATGGCCAGCATCAGCTCCAGCTGCATGTCGTTGACCGAGGCGCGGATGGTCACCGTGCGGTCGGTCAGCACCTGCACGTCCAGCGAGGCCGGCAGGGTCTCCTTGAGCTGGGGCAGCAGCGCCTTGATGCGGTCCACCGTCTCGATCACATTGGCGCCGGGCTGGCGCCGGATGTTGAGGATCACGCCCGCGCGCGAACCACCCTCGGGCGTGCCGGCCCAGGCGGCCAGGCGCGTATTCTCGGCATCGTCCACGGTCTGGGCGATGTCGGACAGGCGCACGGGCAGGCCGTTCTTGAAGGCGATGATGAGGTTGCGGTACTCGGCCGCCGACTGCAGCTGGTCGTTGGCATCGATGGTAGAGGCGCGCGCCGGCCCGTCGAAGCCGCCCTTGGCCTGCTTGACGTTGGCGGCGGCGATGGCGGTGCGCACATCGTCCAGCGTCATGCCCAGGCCGGCCAGCGCCGTCGGGTTGGCCTGGATGCGCACGGCGGGACGGCGCCCACCGGCAATCGCCACCAGCCCCACGCCGTTGACCTGCGAGAGCTTGGGCGCCAGGCGGTTTTCCACCAGGTCATTGACGCGGATCACCGGCAGCGAGGGCGAGGTGATGGCCAGTGTGAGGATGGGCGCATCCGCCGGATTGACCTTGCTGTACAGCGGGGGCATGGGCAGGTCGCTGGGCAGCAGGTTGGCACCCGCGTTGATGGCGGCCTGCACCTGCTGCTCGGCCACGTCCATGGCCATGTCCAGCGCAAAGCGCAGCGTGATCACCGAGGCGCCGCCCGAACTGGTGGACGACATCTGCGACAGCCCCGGCATCTGGCCGAGCTGGCGCTCCAGCGGCGCGGTGACGTTGGAGGTCATCACGTCGGGGCTGGCGCCCGGGTACAGCGTGGTGACCTGGATGGTGGGGTAGTCCACCTCGGGCAGGGCCGAGATCGGCAGCAGCCGGTAGGCCAGCAGGCCGGCGATCAGCACCGCCACCATCAGCAGCGATGTGGCGACGGGTCGCAGGATGAAGATGCGGGAAAGATTCATGGGGCCGCCTGGAAGGGCTTGCGGTCTTCAGGTGCCGGGCGCTGCTCAGCGCCCGGCAGGAGCGGGAGCCGCTGGAGCCGCCGGAGCGGCAGACGCCGGGCCGGGCGATGGCTGGGGCGAGCCCGGTGACGGCGCAGGTGCCTGGGATGCAGGCGCGGAACCTTCGGCGGCCGGTGCGCCGCTGCCGGCGCCATTGCTGCCGCCACTGTTGCCACCGCCATTGCCACCATTGCGCTGCCCACCGCGCTCGGCGCGCAGCTTCTGCAGGTAGGCCTTGCGCTCGTCGGGGTTCATGGTCGCCAGCTTGGCGCGCACATCGGGCGGCAGATTGCGCATGCCGCGCGGCTGGCTGGAGGCGTCCTGCACGGCCTGGTCCACCTTCTGCACCTTGTCGGGCTCGATCACCGTGACCTTGGCGCCTTCGCGCAGGCGGTCAATGCCATCGACCACCACCTGCTCGCCAGGCTTGAGTTCGCCCTTCACGCTCACCCGGTCGCCATCGGTCACGCCCACGGCGATGCGCCGCTGCGTCACCGTGCCATCCTCCTGGACCAGGTAGACGTAGTTGTTCTGCACGGCCGTGGTCGGCACGGTCAGCGCCTGCTCCAGCCGGTCCACTTCCAGCCTGACGTTGACGAACTGGTTGGCGAACAGCCGGCCCTCGGCATTGTCGAAGGCGGCCTTGGCCTTGATGGTGCCGGTGGCGATGTCGATGCTGTTGTCCACCGCATTCAGGCGGCCGCGCCCCAGCTGCTGCTTGAGGTCCCGGTCCCACAGCTCCACGGGCAGCTCGCGGCCCTCGGCCAGGCGCCGCGCCAGCGTGCCCACATGCGCCTCGGGCACGGAGAACACCGCATCGATGGGCTTGACCTGCGTGATGGTGACGATGCCGTTGGCATCCGAAGGGTTGACCACATTGCCCCGGTCGGCCTGGCGCAGGCCCAGCCGGCCCGCAATGGGCGCCGTGATGCGCGTGTAGCTCAGTTGCAGCCTGGCCGCATCGGCCTGGGCCTGGTCGGCGGCCACCGTGCCCTGGTACTGGCGCACCAGCGCAGCCTGGGTATCGACCTGCTGGCCGGCAATGGAATCCTGGGCCTGCAGCTCCTTGTAGCGCTGCAGGTCCAGCTGGGCGTTCTTGAGCAGCGCCTGGTCGCGCTGCAGCGTGCCCTGGATCTGGTTGAAGCTGGCCTGGAAGCTGCGCGGATCGATCTCGGCCAGCAGCTGGCCGGCCTTGACCTCGTCGCCTTCCTTGAAATGCAGGCGCAGCAACTCGCCCGACACCTTGGCGCGCACCACGGCCGTGGCGCGAGGGTTCATGGTGCCGATGGCGCTGATCAGCACGCGCATGTCGCGCCGCTCCACCACGCCCACGGACACCGGCTGCGCCTGGGCACCCATGGCGCCGGGGCCGCCAGGCCCACCCGGCCCGCCGGGGCCGCGCCGGCCGCCTCCCGCACGCCCGCCACCCGGGCCGGGCGCACCGGCCGAGGCCTGCTCGCCCTGCGCCGGCGCACGCTTGTTCCACCACCACAGCCCGCCCCCCGCCACCAGGGCCAATGCCACCACGCCCCACATCAGGGCAGGCCGTATCCGGCCACGCTGGCGTGCGCCGTGGGCATCTGCAACAAGGGGGCTGCTGGACAGGCGTTTCATGGTCACTGCGGGAAATCGTGGGAGGAAGCCGTGGGCCCGGCCCCGGAACGGGGCACGGCGGCGGATGCGGCTATGGTAGCCAGTCCCATGCTCTCCAAAACGAGGCAGATCGCCGTTTTACGCAGGCATTACCCCCGCTTTACCCCGGCTTTACCCGCCCTGGCCAGAGCGTTTTTGGGAAACAGGTCGGCCACCCGTCGGCAGGGCCTCAGACAGGGCACGGCGCTCACAACACTGTTGACCCAGGCACGGCCAATGCGGGGCGCATCGGCCCGAAAGCCCATTGAAAACAAGGCATTGCACTCCAACCCGGCGCAGGTCGCGCCTGGCACCCCGTTGGACGGCCCCCCGCGCTTGTGGCTACCATGCGCGGCCGCCGGCCTGCAGGCGCAGGCCGCCATCCATCCGTCCCAGGAGAACACCATGACGACTGCCAACCCACGCCTGACCGACCACCCCGAAGAAGCCGCCGTGCGCGTGCCGCTGGAGCTGTACATGCGCGGCCATGCCGAAGACAACAGCGCCCACATGCGCGCCGCCTTCATGCCCACCGCCCGCATCGAAAGCGTGCGCGAAGGCCCGCTGACCTCCTGGGACATCGACACCTACTGCGCCCGCTTCAAGGGCCAGCCCGCCGCCGACGAGGCCACGCGCCGCCGCAGCATCGACGCCATCGACATCGGCGGCACGGCGGCCAGCGCCAAGATCACCCTGGTGCACGGCGCCATCACCTTCATCGACTACTTCGTGCTGCTCAAGACGGAAGCGGGCTGGAAGATTGCCAACAAGGCCTTCCATGCGGTGGTCTAACCCACCCCGCACACCAGGGGCGTGATGCCCTCGGGCCCGTCATCCTCCAGCGGCTGCGGGGGCTGGGCGGCGGCAAGCTTGCCTTCTTCCACGGTCATGCCGCGTGGCAGGGCCACGCCGTTTTTGGCGGCCAGGACCTCGGCCATGATGCTGACGGCGATTTCGGGGGGCGTCTTGCTGCCTATGTACAGGCCGATGGGGCCGCGCAGGCGTGCCAGCTGTGCGTCGCCCAGGCCGAAGTGCTCGCTCAGGCGCTGCAGGCGCAGCGCGGTGTTGCGGCGCGAGCCGATGGCGCCCACGTAGAAGGCCGGGGATTCCAGGGCTTCCATGAGGGCCAGGTCGTCGAGCTTGGGGTCGTGCGTGAGGCCGATGATGCAGGTGCGCGCATCGGCGCGCATGGTGCGCACGAGGTCGTCGGGCATCTCGCGCGACAGCTGCACGCCGGCCACGCTCCAGTGGCGGCTGTATTCCTCGCGCGGGTCGCAGACGGTGACCGCAAAGCCGTTGAACAGCGCCATGGTGGCCAGGTATTCGGACAGCTGGCCTGCGCCGATGAGCAGCATGCGGTACTCGGGACCGAAGCTGTTGGCGACCTGCTGCCCGGCATGCACCAGCGGCTCGGGCGCGTCGCTGACCTGCTGGACGACCTGGCCCGTGGCCTTGTCCACGGTGCGCCGCACCATGCGGCCTTCGTCCAGCCATTGCACGAGTTGCTGCAGCGCAGCAGCGTCGGGATTGAATTCGAGCAGCAGCTCCAGCGTGCCGCCGCAGGGCAGGCCGAAGCGGTGGGCCTCGTCGGCGCTGACGCCGTAGCGCAGCAGCCGGGGCGCGCCGTCACGCAGGGCGTCGGCGTCCGAGGCGTGGCTGTAGCGGGCGATCAGGTCGTCCTCGATGCAGCCGCCGGACACGGAGCCGACCACGGCGCCCGAGGCCCCCAGCGCCATGATGGAGCCGATGGGCCGGGGCGACGAGCCCCAGGTACGCACCACCGTGGCCAGCAGCGCGCGCTCGCCCTGAGCGCGCCATTGCGCGAGGTGGCGCAGAACATGAACATCCAGGTTTTCCATTGCAAATCTCCACGCCGGCACCTGGCTTGCCTGTGCAGCTGGGCGCCTGGCGCTTTTCGGCGGCTATTGTCTCTCTGCATCAAGAAGGGTGCAGCAGCATGTAAAAAGGGCTTGGTAGCGCAGGGCGAAGCATAGAAGCCACAACAAATCTGAGGCCAGAGACGCCGAGCAAGAGCCGCCTCGCGGCGGGGGCGCCCAGCCGAGGGCGTCGTCCCCCTCCCGCGAAGCGAGAGAGGGGGAAGCGGCGCAGCCGCTCAGGGGGAGCGCCCTAGTACCGCGAAAGCAGCCAGCCGGCGCCCAGGACGACGACGATGGCCAGCCCCCAGCACCACAGCGGGATGGCGCGGCGCGAGCGTTCCTCGGCCTCGGTGGCCGGTGCGGCATCCAGCGGCGTGGCCACGCCGGCTGCGGCGTCGTGCTCCCAGGCCTGGGCGTCCACGGTGGGCTCGATGTGGCCGGTTTCATCGGCCAGGCCGGCAGGCAGGTGGGACAGGTCGGCGGTGTCGCCTGCATCGGCAGGCGCTGCGGGCGCGCGCGGGTGGCGCTGCTGCATCAGCGTGTCGAAGCGCGCGAAGAAGTCGTCGGCCATGTTGCGCGCGGCGCCGTCGATCAGCCGCTGGCCCAGTTGGGCGATCTTGCCGCCGACCTGGGCCTGCACGCTGTAGCTGAGCAGGCAGCGCGGCTGGCCTGCGGCGTCAGCGGGCTCGGGGGTGAGGGTGACGTCGGCCTCGCCCTTGCCGAAGCCGGCCACGCCGCCCTGGCCTTCAAAGGCGATGCGGTAGCGCTCGGGCGGCGTGATGTCGGACAGCGTGACCTTGCCGCTGAACTTGGCCGATACCGGCCCCACCTTGACCGCCATGCCCACGGCGTACTGGTCATCGCCCTGGGGTTCGAAGCGGTCGCAGCCGGCCAGGCAGGCCTTGAGCGTTTCGGGATCGTTGAGCGCCTCCCAGGCCTGCTGCTGGCTGACGGCGAGGGAACGGCTGGCTTGCATTTCCATGGCAATTCCTTTCTGCGATGGGGGTGGCCGCAAGCGGCTCAGCGGCCTGGCGCCGCCAGCAGCCGCGCCAGGTGACCGGCCAGTTGCTGCAGCGATTCCAGGTTGTGTACCGCAAGCATGGCATGGGCATGACGATGCAGCACGGCCGCCCCCTGGGCCAGTGGGGCATACCCGTCAAAGCGCAGCAGCGGGTTGAGCCACAGCAGCCGCGCGCTGTGGCGGCGCAGCCAGGCCAGTTCGCGGTCCAGCTCGGCGGCATCGCCGGTGTCCAGGCCGTCGCTGATGATGAGCACCAGGGTGCGCCGGCCCACCAGGCCTGAAACCTGGTGGCGCGCATGCAGGCGGCGCAGTTCGCCCAGGCTGCTGCCCAGGCGCGTGCCGCCGCCAAAGTCGGCAATGGCGGCGCTGGCGCGCTCGAGCATGGCGTCTGTATCGGCCTGGGCAAAGGCCGGGCCCAGGTCGCGCAGCTCGGTGCCGAAGCTGAAGACCTGGCGGCGCAGGCCCGCATGGCGCTGCGTGCCGGTGGCCGCGTGCAGGAAGGCCAGCAGCAGCCGCGCATAGCGCTCCATGGAGCCCGAGACATCGACCAGGGCCAGCCAGGGCAGCGGCAGGCGCCGCCGTTCGCGCCGCAGCAGCTGCAGCATTTCGCCGCCGTGGTGCGATGCCGCGCGCAGGCTGGCAGCCCAGTCGGGCACCGCGCCGCGCTGGCCGGTGCGCGTGCGGCGGCTGCGGTAGCGGGGCAAGGAAAGGGCAATGTCCCTGGCCAGGCGCTGCACCAGCAGGTATTCGCTGGCGCTGAGCTGGTTGAAGTCGGCATGGCGCAGGCGGTGGCGCTCGCTGGCCGTCATGGCGGCGTCCAGCTTCAGCTCTTCATCGACGGCGGCCCTGCCCTCGCCTGCCTGGCGGGGCGACAGGGCTTCCTGCACGCGCGGGCGGTGGCGCGGCGCGGACGGCCGGGGCGCCTGCGGCAGCAACTGGGCCAGCAGTTGCCGGGCCACGTCGGGATTGCGGAAGTAGGCGTCGAACAGTTCGCGGAACACGGCGCGGTCCTGGGCGTTGCTCACAAATACGGCCTCCAGCGCGGCGGCCATGTCCTCGCGCGCCAGGCCGACCAGGGACAGGGCCTGCTGGGCCAGCGCCATGCGCCCGCCATCCACGGGCACGCCCGCGCGGCGCAGCGCACGCGCAAAGCCGACCAGGTTGCCGGCGAGCTTGCCGCTGCGCGCATCGCCCAGCCAGCTGGTGCGCTCGCCCCTATCGGCGGCACCGGCGGCACCGGCGGCACCGGCTGCCCCAGCCGTCACGGCGCGGGCTCCGGCGCCAGCAGTTGCTGCAGCCGCTCGGGTGTGAGCGCGGCCACGTCCTCGCGCTGCTTGAAGAGGATGCCGGCCGTGTCGTGCACGACTTCGGGATCGACCACCAGGGTGTCCAGCGCCACCAGGGCCTTGGCCCATTCCACGCTTTCGGCAATGCCGGGCACGCGCTGGAAGGCGTCGGCAAAGGGCTGGCTGCGCAGCCGTCCCACGAAGCTCGCCACCTGGGCGGTCAGGGCCTGCCCGGCCCCGGGCACCAGGGCGCGCACGATGGCCAGCTCGCGCTCGCGCCCGGGATAGTCCAGCCAGTGGTAGAGGCAGCGGCGCTTGACGGCGTCGTGCAGGTCGCGCGTGCGGTTGCTGGTGAGCACGGTCACGGGCGGCACGCGCGCCGCCACCGTGCCCAGCTCGGGAATGCTGACCTGGTACTCGCCCAGGTATTCGAGCAGGAAGGCCTCGAAGGGCTCGTCGGCGCGGTCGATCTCGTCGATCAGCAGCACGGCGCCGGGCTCGGGCTGCTGCAGGGCCTGCAGCAGCGGGCGGCTTACCAGGTAGCGCTCCTGGTAGACCTCCTGCTCGGCGCGCTGCATGCGGTCGTGCTGCGGTGCAGCCGCGGGCTGCGCCGAGGCCAGCTCGGCCGCACGCAGGTGCAGCAGCTGGGCCGCGTAGTTCCATTCATACAGCGCCTCGCGCTGCTCCATGCCGTCATAGCACTGCAGCCGGATTAGGCGGCGCGCCAGCACTCGTGCCAGCGCCTGGGCCAGCGCGGTCTTGCCCACGCCGGGCTCGCCCTCCAGCAGCAGCGGACGCTGCAGCCGCAGGGCCAGGAAGACGGCCGTGGCCAGGCGCCGGTCGGCGAAATAGCCTTCGGCCTGCAGCGCGGCGACCAGGGCGTCTATGGAGGCAATGGCTTGCTCGGGAACCTTCATTCAGTCCTTATCCAATCGTCATGGAACTGCGCTTCGTCTGCGCTGCGCAAAACTGGCGCAATCCAACTCAGGGACACCGAGGAAGGGCCGCCCCGCACCGAGGGTGTCGTCCCCCTTCAAGGGGGAAGGCGCGAAGCGACTCAGGGGGTCACCATAGTCACCCCAGCATCTGCGATACCGCACGCTGCGTCTGCACGCTGATCAACTGCGCCCGGTAGCGCGCGCTGGCATGCAGGTCGCTGTTGAGGTCGGCATGGTCGATCAGCACCTGGGCGGCCGCGTCGGGCGTGAAGCTCTGGTTGAGCGCGGCCTCCAGCCCCGTGTGGCGGAACACGCTGAGCCCGGCGCCCGTGATGGCCACGCGCACGCCGCTGTCGGTCTGGGCGACGAAGACGCCCACCAGGGCGAAGCGCGAGGCGGGCTGCTTGAACTTGAGGTAGGCGGCCTTCTTCGGCACGGGAAAGCGCACGGCCGTGATCAGCTCGCCGCTGCCCAGCGCCGTGGTGTACATGCCCTGGAAGAAGTCGTCGGCCGCGATCTCGCGCCGGTCGGTGACGACAGTGGCGCCCAGGCCCAGCACGGCGCTGGGGTAGCAGGCAGCGGGGTCGTTGTTGGCCAGCGAGCCGCCGATGGTGCCGCGCGCACGCACCTGGCGGTCGCCGATGCCGCCGGCCAGCTCGGCCAGGGCCGGGATGGCGGCCTGGACCTGCGGGTTGGCGGCCACGTCGGCGTGGCGTGTCATGGCGCGGATTTCCACGGTCTGGCCGTTGACGGCGATGCCGGCCAGGCCCTGGACGCGGTTCAGGTCCACGATCTGTTCGGGCCGCGCCAGGCGCAGGCGCATCGATGGCAGCAGGCTTTGGCCTCCGGCCAGGTACTGGCCGCCCTGGGCGGCCAGGGCAGCGGCGTCGGCCGTGGTGCCAGGGGCTTCATAGGTGAATGCGTACATGGCGCTCTCCTCAGGAGGTGGCTGCGGCGTCGACGGCCGACCAGACACGGTGCGGGCTGGCCGGCATGTCCAGGTCCCTGACACCCAGGGGATGCAGTGCGTCAAGCACGGCATTGATGACGGCGGGCGGCGAGCCTATGGCCCCCGCCTCGCCGCAGCCCTTGGTGCCCAGCGGGTTGTGCGTGCAGGGCGTGCAGACGGTGCCGAGCTTGAATTCGGGGAAATCGTCGGCGCGCGGCATGGCGTAGTCCATGAAGCTGCCGGTGAGCAGCTGGCCGGTCTCGCGGTCGTAGACGCAGTTTTCCAGCAGCGCCTGGCCTATGCCCTGGGCCACGCCGCCGTGCACCTGGCCCTCGACGATCATGGGATTGATGATGGTGCCGAAGTCGTCCACGGCGCTGAAGCGGTCCACGCGCACCACGCCCGTGGCCGGGTCCACCTCGACCTCGCAGATGTAGGTGCCTGCGGGAAAGGTGAAGTTGGTGGGGTCGTAGAAGGCGGTTTCGTTGAGGCCGGGCTCCAGCTTGTCCAGCGGGTAGTTGTGCGGCACATAGGCGGTGAGCGCGATCTGGGCGAAGGGGATTTTCTTGTCCGTGCCTCGCACCGTGAACTCGCCGCCCGCGAAGTCGATGTCGGCGTCGCTGGCCTCCATCAGGTGGGCCGCGATCTTCTTGGCCTTGGCCTCGATCTTGTCCAGCGCCTTCATGATGGCCGCGCCGCCCACGCTGATGGAGCGTGATCCGTAAGTGCCCATGCCGAACGGCACGCGGCCCGTGTCGCCGTGGACGATGTCCACGTTCTCCACGGGTATTCCCAGGCGCGCGGCCACCACCTGGGCAAAGGTGGTCTCGTGCCCCTGGCCGTGGCTGTGCGAGCCCGTGAACACGGTGACGCTGCCCGTGGGGTGCACGCGCACCTCGCCGCATTCGAACAAGCCTGCCCGCGCGCCCAGGGCGCCCGCGATGTTGCTGGGCGCCAGGCCGCAGGCCTCGATGTAGCTGCTGTAGCCCAGGCCGCGCCTGAGGCCCCGCGCCTCGCTGTCGGCACGGCGCGCGGCAAAGCCGGCCACGTCGGCCAGGGCCTCGGCCTTGTCCATGCAGGCGCCGTAGTCACCCACGTCGTACTGCAGGGCCACGGGCGTCTGGTAGGGGAAGCTGGTGACGAAGTTGCGCCGCCGTATCTCGGCCTGGGACAGGTTCAGCTGCCAGGCGCAGCGGCTGACCAGGCGCTCCAGCAGGTAGGTGGCCTCGGGCCGGCCCGCGCCCCGGTAGGCATCGACGGGCGCGGTGTGGGTGAACCAGGCATCGACTTCCACATAGACCTGGGGCGTGGCGTACTGGCCAGCCAGCAAGGTGGCATAGAGGATGGTGGGCACGGCGCTGGCGAAGGTGCTCAGGTAGGCGCCCAGGTTGGCATCCGTGTGCACGCGCATGGCCAGGAACTTGCCGCTGGCGTCCATGGCCATCTCGGCATGGCTGACGTGGTCGCGGCCATGGGCGTCGGTGAGGAAGGATTCGCTGCGGTCGGCCGTCCACTTGATGTTGCGGTTGAGCTTTCGCGCGCCCCAGGTCAGGCAGACATCCTCGGCATACAGGAAGATCTTGGAGCCGAAGCCGCCGCCCACGTCGGGCGCGATCACGCGCACCTTGTGCTCGGGCAGGCCCATGACGAAGGCCGTCATCAGCAGCCGCTCGACGTGCGGGTTCTGGTTGGCCACGTACAGCGTGTACTCGTCATTGGCGCGGCTGTAGCTGCCGATGGCCGCGCGCGGCTCCATGGCGTTGGGAACCAGGCGGTTGTTGACCAGGTCCAGCTGGGCGATGTGGGCGGCACCGGCGAACACGGCATCCACGGCGGCCTTGTCGCCGATGGCCCATTTGTAGCAGTGGTTGTCGGGGGCGATGTCGTGCACCACCGCGCCGGGCACGCTGCCGGCCGCCGCGTCGGCCACCAGCACCACGGCGGGCAGCGGGTCGTAGTCCACCTCCACCAGCTCGGCCGCGTCGCGCGCCTGCTCCAGCGTCTCGGCCACGACCATGGCGACCTGGTCGCCCACGTAGCGCACGGTGTCCAGCGCCAGGATGGGATGCGGCGGCTCCTTCATGGGCTCGCCGTTGGTGCTGGTGATCAGCCAGCCGCAGGGCAGGCCGTTGATCTTGTCGGCCGCCACGTCGGCGCCCGTGAGCACGCCGATGACGCCGGGCGCGGCCCTGGCCGCATCGGTGGAAACGGAGCGCACGCGCGCATGCGCGTGCGGCGAGCGCACGAACACCGCATGGGCCTGGGCGGCCAGCGCGATGTCGTCGGTGTACTGGCCCGCGCCCGTGAGGAAGCGGTAGTCCTCCTTGCGCTTGACGGGCTCGCCGATGTGGGGGAGCTTGGAAAAGTCGGATGCACCCATGGCTGTCTCCTTGTGGTGACCTGCGGCGCTCAGGCCGCAGGCCCTGCCATGGCCTGGCTGCCCTTTTTCACGGCGGCCACGATGTTCTGGTAGCCCGTGCAGCGGCACAGGTTGCCCTCCAGCGCCTCGCGGATCTCGCGATCGCCCGCGCACGGCTGGCGCTGGCACAGGTCCACGGCGCTCATGACCATGCCCGGCGTGCAAAAGCCGCATTGCAGGCCGTGGCACTCCTTGAAGGCCGCCTGCATGGGATGCAGGCCGCCGTCGATATCCGCCAGCCCTTCGATGGTGCGCACCTCGCAGCCTTCGGCCTGCACGGCCAGCATGGCGCAGGACTTGACGGCGTGGCCGTCGACGATGACGGTGCAGGCACCGCACTGGCTGGTGTCGCAGCCCACATGCGTGCCGGTCAGGCGCAGGTGCTCGCGCAGCGCATGCACGAGCAAGGTGTTGGGTGGAACGTCGATGCGCTGCGCGCGCCCGTTGACGGTGAGCTGGACATTCATCGTGCTGTCTCCTGCCTGTGTTCGGCGGTGATCTGGAACGTGGGGGAACGCCGGAAACCTCGCCTGCCATGGTCGCCCTGCCCGCAGGCGCCCGTTCTAGGGTTGACCCGCAAGCCCGGGCCGGGCGGCGCGGATATTCTCAAAATGACACAGTCGTCACCGCAGCCGCAGCCCGCACCGCTTGCGCCTGCGCCCCCAGCTTCGACCGTGCCCGCCTGCCAGCCCGTTCGCAATCCCTTGCCAGCCAGCCACAGGAGTCCCCGCCCCATGTTCGCCCTGAGCCCCGACGCCGCGCAGCCCTGCCCCGCCGATCCGCGCCACGCGCAGATCGCCCGGGCCCGCAGCCTGGCCTTCGGCGAGCAGGCGCTGGCCGGCATGCCGCCTGCCACTCTGCCCGCCACCCCTGCCGGCATCGCGCCCTGGCTGTGGCGCTCCTGGCAGCGCTGCCTGGCGGCAGGCCGCCGCCCGGGCGAGCGCGTGGTCTACGAAGCACTGGGGCCGCATGCGCTGCGCCAGGCACGTGACGGCCACGAGGCGCTGCTGCAGGCGGCGCACCCCGTGATGACCCAGCTGGTGGGCGCCGTGGGCGCCATGCGCTACTTCAGCCTGCTGACCGATGCGCACGGCACCGTGCTGGACGTGCAGGGGCCGCTGGACCGCAGCGACATCCGCGTGCAGGCCATCGCCCGTGTGGGCGTGGACCTGTCCGAGCAGGGCGTGGGCACCACCGCCATCGGTGCGGCCCTGGCCGAGCACGGCCCCGTCTGGCTGCACCGGGCCGAGCATTTCTTCGAGGCCAACCGCCACTACAGCTGCGCGGGCGCACCGCTGTACGCCCCGGACGGCCGCTGCCTGGGCATGCTGGACATCACGGGCGTGGACGTGCCCGAGCGGCCCGAGCTGATGCACCTGGCGCTGCGCTGCGCCCGCGCCATCGAGGACCGGCTGCTGCGCGCCCTGCCCCACGCGCTGCTGCTGCACCTGAACTGGCCCGGCGGGCCTCTGGGTCAGGAGGGCGAAGGCCTGCTGGCCGTGGACGCCGAAGGGCATGTGGCGGGCAGCAATACCCTGGCGCGCCAGCTGGTGCCCCAGCCGCTGGCGCAGCCGAGCCAGCCGCTGCACTGCAGCGAACTGCTGGCCATGCCCTGGACGGCGCTGGTGGAGCATGCGCGCCAGCGCCCCAACGAACCGCTGCGCCTGCCGCTGTGGTCGGGCCTGCGGCTGCAGGCACTGGTGCAGCCCGGGCCCCAGCTGCGCCAGCTGCTGCCTGCGCTGGGCACGGCGGCACTCGCTGCCGCCGCCCAGGCCAGCCCGCTGCGCGCCAGCGAGGGCGTGCTGATCGAGCAGGCCCTGCAGGATGCCCAGGGCAATGTGACCCGGGCCGCCCGCGCGCTGGGCATCAGCCGGGCCACGATGTACCGAAAACTGGGGGCCCGCAGGCCCCGCGCGACAACCTGAACGGGACGTTTCCTCGGGTTCACACGGATTTCTTTTAGGGGGAGCAGGCCGCCTGCGGCGTTCGGGTCTCCGTAGAATCGACGGCTTTGGTCCATGCGCCGACAAGAGCGCTGCGCGCCGGCCTACAGGCCGGCGTACGGCGACGGACCCAATACAGCCTACTTTTTGGAGACACCATGCAGGCTTTGCTCAAATTCTCAAGAGGGGTCGACTGGCTCAACAGCCTGGTCGGGCGATGCCTTATCTGGCTGATCCTGGCCTCGACGGTCATCAGCGGCATCAATGCCATCGTGCGCAAGGTGTTGCACACCAGCTCGAACGCCTACCTCGAAGTGCAGTGGTACCTGTTCGCCGCCTCCTTCCTGCTGGCCGCCGGCTACACGCTGCTGCAGGGCGAGCACGTGAAGGTGGATGTGATCGCCAGCCGCCTGTCCAAGCGCACGCAGATCTGGATCGACATCTTCGGCTTCGTCTTTTTCCTGACCCCCATGGCGCTGGCCATCCTGTGGTTCGGCACGCCGTTCGTGATCCAGGCCATCCAGACCGGCGAGATGTCGGGCAATGCAGGCGGCCTGGTGCGCTGGCCCGTCTACCTGATGATTCCCCTGGGCTTCGGGCTGCTGCTGCTGCAGGGCATGTCGGAGCTGATCAAGCGCATCGCCTTCCTGAAGGGCCTGATCGACGATCCCACGGCCAAGAAGGGCGAGAAGACCGCAGAGCAAGACCTGGCCGAAGCCCTGCGCGGGCTGGCAGGAGCCAAGGACAAAAGCGGGCAAGGCGCCTGATCGGGGAAACAGACATCATGGAATTCGTGATCCACAACCTGGCCCCGATCATGTTCGCGGGGCTGATACTTTTCCTGCTCGTGGGTTTTCCCGTGGCATTCAGCCTGGGCGCCTGCGGACTGTTCTTCGCCTTTGTCGGCATCGAACTGGGCGTGCTGCCCGAAGCCCTGCTGCAGGCCCTTCCGCTGCGCATCTTCGGCATCATGCAGAACGAGACGATGCTGGCCATACCGTTCTTCACCCTCATGGGGCTGATACTGGAGCGAAGCGGCATGGCCGAGGACCTGCTGGAGACCGTGGGCCAGCTCTTCGGCCCCGTGCGCGGCGGCGTGGCCTTTGCGGTGATCTTCGTGGGCGCGCTGCTGGCGGCGACCACGGGCGTGGTCGCGGCATCGGTGATCTCCATGGGTCTGATCTCCCTGCCCATCATGATGCGCTACGGCTATGACCGCCGGGTGGCCTCGGGCGTGATCGCGGCCTCGGGCACGCTGGCGCAGATCATTCCGCCATCCCTGGTGCTGATCGTGCTGGCCGACCAGCTGGGCCGCAGCGTGGGCGACATGTACAAGGGCGCCTTCCTGCCTGGCCTGATGCTGACGGGCTTCTATGCGCTGTTCATCGTCGTGCTGGCCATCTTCAAGCCCGCCATGGTGCCCGCCCTGCCGCCCGAGGCGCGCACGCTGCGCGAGCCCAATGGCAACTCCGGCCTGCCCTCCACCCTGGTGCTGACCGTGCTGTGCGTGGCGGCCTCGATGGTGGTCGCCCAGTACATGCCCCAGCTGCACACTTGGTGGTCCGGCGATGTGGTGGAGAAGGTCGCTCTGGACGAGACCATCGTGGTGTCCATGTGCTTCGGCGTGGCGCTGGCCTTCATCGCCGCCATGTTCAACAAGCTCACGGGCCTGCACCTGCTCAGCCGCATGGCCGAGCGCGTGACCTTCGTGCTGATCCCGCCGCTGCTGCTGATCTTCCTGGTGCTGGGCACCATCTTCCTGGGCGTGGCAACCCCCACCGAAGGCGGCGCCATGGGCGCACTGGGCGCGGCCGTCATGGCCTTCGTGCGCGGCCGCCTGAGCATGGACCTGCTCAAGCAGGCGCTGATGTCCACCACCAAGCTGTCGTGCTTCGTGATGTTCATCCTGATCGGCGCGACCATGTTCGGCCTGACCTTCCAGGGCGTGGACGGCCCCAAGTGGGTGGAGGAGCTGCTGGTGTCCCTGCCCGGCGGCGAGATCGGCTTCCTGATCGTGGTCAACATCATGATCTTCGTGCTGGCCTTCTTCCTGGACTTCTTCGAGCTGTCCTTCATCGTCGTGCCGCTGCTGGCCCCCGTGGCCGACAAGCTGGGCATCGACCTGGTCTGGTTCGGCGTGCTGCTGGCCGTGAACATGCAGACCTCGTTCATGCACCCGCCCTTCGGCTTCGCGCTGTTCTTCCTGCGCAGCGTGGCCCCGGCCAAGGCCTACGTGGACAAGGTCACCAAGAAGATGACCGAGCCCGTGACCACCATGCAGATCTATGCGGGCGCCATCCCCTTCCTGCTGATCCAGCTGGTCATGGTGGCCCTGATCATCATCTTCCCCGGCATCGTATCCAGCGGGCTGGACAAGAAGGTGGAGTACGACCTGGACAAGGTGCGCCAGGAGATGGAGGCATCCATGCCCGAGGCCATCGACTTCAACGACCCCATGTTCAACGGCGACGGCGCGAACCAGCCCCCCACACCCGAGGGCACCCCTGGCGAGCCCTCGGCCCCGGCGGGCGGTGAGGACGATGCGCTCAAGGCGCTGCAGGACCAGCTGCAGCGCGAGCAGCCGGCCACGCCGGGCGAGAGCAAGTCCGGCAGCTGATCGCAGGCTCCCTCAAGGACAGCAAAGGCCCCGCAACCGCGGGGCCTTTTTTCGTTCGGACCCCGGCGTGCGCCGGTCCCCTGCGCGCATGAAAAAAGCCGGGCAGTGCCCGGCTTTCGCGCATGACGCCCGAGGGCGCCGCGACTTCACAGCTTCTGCGCCGACATGAAGGCGTCGTAGCGCGCCTCGGCGAAGCGGAACCACAGCACCTCGTCGCGCTGGAAGTTGCGGTAGTCGCTGTAGATCTTCTTCCATGCAGGGTTTTTCTCGGCCAGCTCCGCATAGACCGCCATGGTGGTCTTGTAGGAGGCATCGAGCACGGTCTGCGGGAAGGCCAGCACCTTGGCCTTGCTGGCCACCAGTTGCTTGAGCGCGCCGGGATTGCGCGCGTCGTAGCGGGCCTGGGTGACCACATGGGCCTCGTGCGAGGCGGCCTGCACCATGGCGCGCTGCTCGGGCGTCAGCGCGGCCAGCGCCTTCTGGTTCACGTAGAACTCGAGGTTCAGGCTGCCTTCCCACCAGCCGGGGTAGTAGTAGAACGGCGCGACCTTGTTGAAGCCCAGCTTGAGGTCGTCATAGGGGCCGATCCATTCGGCCGCATCGATGGTGCCCTTTTCCAGCGCCTGGTAGATTTCGCCACCCGGGATGTTCTGGGGCACGCCGCCCATGCGCTCGATGATCCGGCCCGCGAAGCCGCCGATGCGGAACTTCAGGCCCTTGATGTCCTCGGTCGTCTTGACCTCCTTGCGGAACCAGCCCCCCATCTGGGCGCCGGTGTTGCCGCCCAGGAAGTTGACGATGCCGTATTCGGCATAGAACTCGCGCATCAGCTTGCCGCCGTTGCCGTCCACGTTCCAGGCCGTGAGCTGGCGCGAGTTCATGCCGAACGGAATGGCGCCGCCGATGGCAAAGGCCTCGTTCTTGCCGAAGAAGTAGTAGGGCGCCGTGTGCGCGATCTCCACCGTGCCGTTTTGCACGCCATCGACCACGCCGAAGGCGGGCATCAGCTCGCCGGCCGCATGCACCGACACCTCGAACTTGCCGCCCGACATTTCCTTGATCGCCTTGGAAAACACCTCGGCAGAGCCGTAGATGGTGTCCAGCGAACGCGGAAAGCTGGACGCCAGGCGCCAGCGCACCGCCGCCTGCGCATGAACGGCTGGCGCCGCTGCGGCAGTCAATACGCCGGCCAGACCGGCGTGCTTGAGTGCTTTTCTTCTGTCCATCTCTGTCTCCTCCTGATTCGCTCTGCTTGAGAGCATTCAAAAAAGGCCGGACTGCTCTTGGCAGCTCGGCCCACATACATCATCGGAACAAAAAAGCCCGCCGTCCCCGCTGCATTTCGCAGAGGGGACGCGGGCTTGGCCTGCAGGCGTGGAAGGCATGGACCGTCCTTGTGCGTGCTGCTGGCTGCAGACCTGCTTACAGCTTGGCCGTGGTCATGTAGCTGTTGTAGCGGAACTCCGAGAAGCGCTCCCACAGCAGCTGGTCGCGCTGGAAGGTGCGCAGGCTCTGGTTGATCTTCTTGAACATGGGCGACTTGGCGTCATGCTCGGCCATGATCTCCATGACGGCCTTGTAGCCGGCATCCATGAAGTCCTTGGGGAAGGCCTTGAGCTGGGTCTTGTCGGCCACCAGCTTCTTGAGCGCCACGGGGTTGTTGGCGTCGTACTTGGCCGTCATGTCGCGCGCTGCCACGTTGCAGGCCGCATCGACCATGGCCTTGTACTCGGGCGACAGGGCCGCATACGCCTTGGTGTTGATGAAGAACTCCAGCTCGGCGCCGCCTTCCCACCAGCCGGGGTAGTAGTAGTAGGGAGCGACCTTGTTGAAGCCCAGCTTCTGGTCGTCGTACGGACCCACGAACTCCACGGCATCCAGCGTGCCCTTTTCAAGCGCCTGGTAGACCTCGCCCACGGGCATGTTCTGCGCGACCACGCCGAGCTTGAGCATGGCGTCGCCGAACAGGCCGCCGCCCAGGCGCATCTTCAGGCCCTTGAGATCGGCCACCGACTTGATCTCCTTGCGGAACCAGCCGCCCATCTGGGTGCCCGTGTTGCCTGCGCTCTGGCTCTTGATGTTGTACTGGGCATAGAACTCGTCCATGAGCTTGCGGCCGCCGCCGTGCTCCATCCATGCATCCATCTGGCGCGCCGTCAGGCCGAAGGGCACGGCGCAGCCGAAGGCGAAGATGTAGTCCTTGCCGGTGAAGTAGTAGGGCGCCGTCAGCGCCATCTCGATGGTGCCGTTCTGGATGCCGTCGACCACGCCGAAGGCGGGCATCAGCTCACCGGCCGCATGCACCGAGACTTCGAACTTGCCGCCCGACATCGCCTTGAGCGTCTTGGAGAACATTTCGGCCGAGCCGAAGATGGTGTCCAGCGACTTGGGAAAGCTCGCGGCCAGACGCCAGCGGACCGCCTCCTGGGCGTGGACTGCGGGTGCGGCTCCCACAGCCAGCACGCCGGCGATTCCCGCATGTTTGATGATCGAACGACGGTCCATGAATGTCTCTCCGCGATGTGTTGTCAGTCAGAAAAAGCCACCACCACCCCTTGCTGCGCAAGGTCCGCTGCCCCTCCGAGGGGCCGCTTCTGCCTTGGGGGCCCGGCGGCAAAAAAAACGCACGTTCGCACGTGCATTCACACTGTATCAGGTGGTATCGATTCTAAAAACGCCGCAAAGCAAGCGCGGACGGGGTTTTCCCCCGCGTAGTCCTGCTCGGCATGCGCGATGCGCCCCATCGCGGGGCACAGGCCCGTCCCATCTTCAGGCCACGGCGCGCTCGGGCGCCAGGTGGGCGCGCACCGACGCCTCGATGCCGGCCGCGTCCAGCCCCTGCAGGGCCAGCAGCCTGGCGGGATCGCCGTGCTCGATGAACTCGTCGGGCAGGCCCAGCTGCAGCAGCTGTCGCGTGATGCCGGCAGCCTGCAGCGACTCGGCCACGGCGCTGCCTGCGCCACCCATGATGCAGCCCTCTTCCACGGTGACGATGAGCTCGTGCGTGGAGGCCACCTGGCGCAGCAGTTCCTCGTCCAGCGGCTTGGCCCAGCGCATGTTGACCACGGTGGCGTCCAGCGCCTCGGCTGCGGTCAGCGCGGGATACAGCAAGGTGCCGAAGGCCAGGATGGCGACCTTCTTCGCCGCCGATTCGCGGCGCACCTCGCCCTTGCCGAAGGGCAGGCCCTGCAGGCTCTCCAGCGGGGCCACGCCCACGCCCGCCCCACGCGGGTAGCGCACGGCCACCGGATGGTCCTGCTCGTAGGCCGTGGTGAGCAGTTGGCGGCATTCGCGCTCGTCGGCCGGGCAGGCCATGCTCATGTGGGGAACGCAGCGCACGAAGGCGATGTCGTAGGCACCGGCATGCGTGGCGCCGTCGGCGCCGACCAGGCCCGCACGGTCCAGCGCAAAGACCACGGGCAGCTTTTGCAGCGCCACGTCATGGATCAGCTGGTCGTAGGCGCGCTGCAGGAAGGTCGAGTAGATGGCGACCACGGGCTTGAGCCCCTCGCAGGCCATGCCGGCCGCGAAGGTGACGGCATGCTGCTCGGCAATGCCCACGTCGTAGTAGCGGCCCGGAAAGCGCTTGTGGAATTCCACCATGCCCGAGCCCTCGCGCATGGCGGGGGTGATACCCACCAGGCGCTGGTCCTTGTTCGCCATGTCGCACAGCCACTGGCCGAAGACCTGGGTGAAGGTCTGCTTCGGGGGCGTGGCCGGCTTGACCAGGCCCACGCTGGGGTCGAACTTGCCGGGGCCGTGGTAGGCCACGGGGTCGGCCTCGGCCAGCTTGTAGCCCTGGCCCTTCTTCGTGACCACATGCAGGAACTGCGGGCCCTTGAGGCTCTTGATGTTCTCCAGCGTGGGGATCAGCGAGTCCAGGTCATGCCCGTCGATGGGGCCGATGTAGTTGAAGCCGAAGTTCTCGAACAGCGTGGCCGGCACGACCATGCCCTTGGCCTGTTGCTCCAGCCGCTTGGCCAGCTCCAGCAGCGGCGGCACCTGCTTGAGCACGCTCTTGCCCATGTCGCGCGCCTTGGCATAGAACTGCCCGCTCATGAGCTGGGCCAGGTAGCGGTTGAGCGCGCCCACGGGCGGGCTGATGCTCATGTCGTTGTCGTTGAGGATGACCAGCAGGTTGGCATCGGTCACGCCGGCGTTGTTCAGCGCCTCGAAGGCCATGCCGGCCGTCATGGCGCCGTCGCCGATGACGGCGATGGCGCGGCGGTCCTCGCCCTTTTGCTTGGCGGCCAGGGCCATGCCCAGGGCGGCCGAGATGCTGGTGGAGGAGTGGGCCGTGCCGAAGGTGTCGTACTCGCTCTCGGCGCGCTGCGGAAAGCCCGACAGGCCGCCGAACTGGCGCAGCGACGCCATGCGCTCGCGCCGGCCCGTGAGGATCTTGTGCGGATAGGTCTGGTGGCCCACGTCCCAGACCACGCGGTCGTAGGGCGTGTCGAACACCGCATGCAGCGCCACCGTCAGCTCCACCGTGCCCAGGTTGGAACTCAGATGCCCGCCGGTCTTGGAGACGCTGTCGAGCACATAGGCACGCAGCTGCTGGGCCAGGGTCTTGAGTTCGGCACGCGACAGACGCCTCAGATCCGCGGGATCGTCGATGGTCTGCAGCAGGGAGTAGGTGTTCGTGGTCATGCTAGATATCTTGATGGCCGCAAGACCATCGCCCATATTTTCGTATCAGTTGCCTGTGGCATCGAACGCCACCCTTGCAAGTAGCGCGCCCCCACCAAGGGACACCGAGCAAGGGCCGCCCCGCAGCGAGGGTGTCGCCCCCCTCCCCCGCGAAGCGGGTAGAGAGGGGGAAGGCGCGAAGCGACTCAGGGGGTGCTTCATTGTCAGTGAGTGCGGCTCACGACCATGTCGGCCAGTGCCGCCAGGGCCCGCGTGTCCGGCAGGCCGCTGCGCGCCAGCGCCGCGTGCGCCAGGGCGCACAGCTCGTCGGCATGGGCGCGGGCCTGGTCCAGGCCCAGCAGCGAGACATAGGTCGGCTTGTCGTTGGCCGCGTCCTTGCCGGCCGTCTTGCCCAGGGTGGCCGAGTCGGCCACCACGTCGAGGATGTCATCCACCACCTGGAAGGCCACGCCCAGCGCCTGCCCGTAGTCGGACAGCGCCTGCCAGGCCTGGGCATCCACGCCCTCCTTGCAGGCTGCGCCCATGAGCACGCTGGCATGCAGCAGGGCGCCGGTCTTGAGGCGGTGCATCTCGCGCAGTTGGGCCTCGCTCAGTTGCAGGCCCACGCTGGCCAGGTCGATGGCCTGGCCACCGGCCATGCCCTGCGCGCCTGCGGCACGGCCCAGCAGCCGGCACAGCCGCGCCTGCAGCGCATCGGGCATGCCGTCAGCCTCGTCGGGCGCGGGCACGAGCAGCTCGAAGGCCAGTGCCTGCAGCGCATCGCCGGCCAGCAGGGCCGAGGCCTCGCCGAACTGCACATGGACCGTGGGCTTGCCACGGCGCAGCACGTCGTTGTCCATGCAGGGCATGTCGTCGTGCACCAGCGAATAGGCATGGATCAGTTCCACGGCGCAGCCGGCACGCACGGCGGCCGACGGCAGGCCGGCCACGGCATCGGCCGCAGCCCAGACCAGCAGCGGGCGCAGGCGCTTGCCGCCATCGAGCACGGCGTATCGCATGGCTTCGCCCAGGCCGGCCGGCGCATCCACGCCCACCCATTGGGACAGCGCGCTTTCGGTGCGCGCCAGGCGGTCGTTCATCCAGCAGGGAAAATCCAGCGCGCCAAGGCCCGGCGCCTGGGAAACATCGGAAGCGGAAGTCATCAGGGCACTCATGGCAATCTTCAATCCTGGCTCCAAGGGGCCAGGGTCCCCTCGTCTAGCACCTTGACCTGCTCCTGCACCGCGTCGAGCTGGCCACGGCAGTAGCCGAGCAGCTGCGCCGCGCGCTGGTAGCCGGCCAGCATCTGCTCCAGAGGCAGCTGGCCCGACTCGATCTGCGCGATGAGCTGCTCCAGCTCCTGCAGCGCGGATTCGTAACTGGTGGGCTCGGCGGGAGCCTTGGGGGCAGCCTTGGGCATGTGGCGTTGGCAGTGCGTTGTGGGGAACCGACGATTCTAGGCGTCCCTCCGCGACCGCGCCGCCAATAACCGGACAGCCCTTGACAGGCGCCATCGGCCGCTTGCAATACACGTACCGGGCATCCGGAAATAACCCCACGGGCTATAATCCCATTCCCCGCCAAACCGGCCCCTTGCCTAGGCATGCGGTCGGGCTCACCGACAAGACAGGACGCCTCGGGCGCCGCTTGTTTTCAAGTCGTGAAGCCTGTCTCCATGTCCAGGAACGGCCGGTTTTGCTTTTTCCAATCCCGTGCGCACGCGCACCCTCCCTGTGGGGAGTCTTTAGGTCAGGTCACCCATGTCTGATTTAAGTCTTCAACTGCAGCAGGCCGCAAGCCAACTACCAGTTTCCAGCTACTTCGACCCTGCGCTGTTCCAGCGTGAGTTGGAGACCATCTTTCAACGCGGCCCGCGCTACGTGGGCCACCAACTGGCCGTTCCCGAGATAGGCGACTACTACGCCCTGCCCCAGGAAAAGGAAGGCCGTGCGCTGGTGCGCAACGCCAGGGGGCAGGTGGAGCTGATCTCCAACGTCTGCCGCCACCGCCAGGCCGTGATGCTCAAGGGCAGGGGCAACCTGATGACCGAAGGCAAGGGCCATGCGGGGGGCAACATCGTCTGCCCGCTGCACCGCTGGACCTACAGCACCAGCGGCGAGCTGCTGGGCGCACCGCACTTCAGCCACGATCCCTGCCTGAACCTGAACAACTACCGGCTGCGCGAGTGGAACGGCCTGCTGTTCGAGGACAACGGCCGCGACATCGAGGCCGACCTCGCCGGCATGAAGCTGCGCGAGCAGCTGAGCTTCGAGGGCTTCGTGCTCGACCATGTCGAGATGCACGAGTGCAACTACAACTGGAAGACCTTCATCGAGGTCTACCTCGAGGACTACCACGTGGGCCCGTTCCATCCGGGCCTGGGCAACTTCGTGACCTGCGATGACCTGCAGTGGGAGTTTTCCAGGGAGTACTCGGTGCAGACCGTGGGCGTGGCGCCCGGCTTTGCCCGGCCCGGCTCGGACACCTACAGGAAGTGGCACGACGTGCTGCTGGCCTACCGCAACGGCGAGCTGCCCGAACGCGGAGCGATCTGGCTGACCTACTACCCGCACATCATGGTGGAGTGGTATCCGCACGTGCTCACGGTCTCGACCCTGCACCCGCTGGCCGTGGACCGGACACTGAACGTGGTCGAGTTCTACTACCCCGAAGAGATCGCCGCCTTCGAGCCCGAATTCGTGCAGGCGCAAAAGGCCGCCTACATGGAGACCTGCATCGAGGACGACGAGATCGGCGAGCGCATGGACGCCGGCCGCAGAGCGCTGTACGAGCGCGGCGACAACGAGGTCGGCCCCTACCAGAGCCCCATGGAAGACGGCATGCAGCACTTCCATGAGTGGTATCGCGGCGTGATGGGCGACGCAGTCCCCGCACGCTGATCGGCTCCGGCTCTTCCGACGGCCCGCATTCGTGCGGGCCGTCTGCATTGGGCCTCCTGCATCGGGCCGCCTTCATCGAGCGGCAGGCCCGCCGCACAGCTCTTCTGAATGCAAGCGCCCTGGTGTGCCCAATGGGCAGGGCTGGCGACTGCAATGCATCCCGAGGCAGATCCAATGTCTTGGCTTATGCAATACAGTGCCTTGCGCGTGCCCCTGCCGCGGCCCCGGGCCGTAGACAGCCAGGCGGCATGCGCCAAAAACAAAACCCAACCCTTTTCTCGTCCAGCGCCGCGGTCCTTGTGCGGCTCTATCCGGTCATTAATATGCAAGCCCTGTGGATGGTGGCGGCCGCATTCGTCTTTGCGGTCATGAGTGTGTGTGTGAAGTTCGCCTCCCAGGATTTCAACGCGGCGGAGATCGTCTTCTACCGCGGGCTGGTCAGCATGGTGGCGCTGTGGTGGCTGGCGCGCCACCAGGGCATTTCGCTGGCCACGCGCTACCCGCGCGAGCATGCCTGGCGCAGCTTCGTGGGCGTGACTTCCATGGGCGCCTGGTTCTACTCCATCGGCCACCTGCCGCTGGCCACGGCCGCCACCTTCAACTCCATGAGCAGCATCTGGATGGCGGTGTTTCTGATCGGCCAGGGCCTGCTGCTGCGCCACCAGCTGCGCCGCCAGCCCGAATCGCATGCGCTGCGCGCACTGCCGCCGTTTCCCTGGAGCCTGGTCGCCACCGTGGCCCTGGGCTTCGTTGGCGTGATCCTGGTGCTGCGCCCCAGCGCGGCGCCGCAGGAATTCGTGGCCAGCGCGGGCGGCCTGATCGGCGGGGTGTTCGCCGCCATGGCCTATATGCAGGTGGCCACGCTGTCGCGCATGGGCGAGCCCGAGGCGCGCGTGGTCTTCTACTTCGCACTGGGCTCGGCCGTGGCCGGCGCCCTGGCCATGTGCTTCACGGGCGTGTCCGCCTGGCCGGGCTGGCGCGCGCTGTGGCTGCTGCCCGTGGGCGTGCTGGCTGCCGTGGCCCAGGTCTGCATGACGGCGGCCTACGCTTCGGCCGGCAACAGCCGCAATACCCTGGTGGTGGCCAATCTGCAGTACTCGGGCATCGTCTTTGCCGCCCTGCTGAGCCTGGCGCTGTTCGGCGAAAGCGTGCCGCTGATCGGCTGGGCCGGCATCGTGCTGATCGTGGCCAGCGGCGCACTGGCCACGGCCCTGCGTTCACGCGGCTGACGGCGACGGCCCGCCTGGGGCCGTCGCATAATGGATCGGACCTTTTGCCGCAGGCGCACCGCCGCCTGCGCTGGCTTTCGGAGTTCCGCATCCATGACATCCAACACCTCCTCCTACCAGACCCTGATCTCCGTCCAGGAACTGGCCGCGCTGCAGTCCGGCGGCCGTCCGCTGATGGTCTTTGACTGCAGCTTCGACCTGGCCCAACCCGCAGCCGGCAAGGCGCAGTACCTGCAGGCGCATATTCCCGGCGCCGTCTTCGCCGACCTGGACCATGACCTCAGCGCAAAACACGGCGTGCCCGGCGCACATGGCAGCGTGGCGGCCAGCGAGCAGGCCGCCTCGGGCGGCCGCCACCCGCTGCCCAGCCGCGAGCTGTTTGCCATGTGGCTGTCGGAGATCGGTTTTTCCAACGACATGCAGGCCGTGGTCTATGACCGCAATGGCGCCAACTACTGCGGGCGCCTGTGGTGGATGCTGCAGTGGGCCGGACATGGCGATGTGGCCGTGCTCGACGGAGGTCTCCAGGCCTGGCAGGCCGCAGGCCAGCCTGTGGCATCGGGCGAGGAAAGCGCGCGCTTTCAGTCCAACTTCGAGCTGCACGAGCCGCTGCAGCAGCTGGTGACGGCACAGCAGGTGCTAGATGCACTGGGCAGCGCCGGCCAGACCGTGGTCGATGCGCGCGCGCCGGCACGCTATCGCGGCGAAGTCGAGCCGCTGGACCCCGTGGCCGGCCATATCCCGGGCGCACTGAACAGGCCCTTCACCGAAAACATTGCGGCCGACGGCCGCTTCAAGCCCGCCGCCCTGCTGCGCGCCGAGTTCGACCGGCTGCTGGCCGGCCGCGATCCGGCCAGCGTGGTCCACCAGTGCGGCAGCGGCGTGAGCGCCCTGCCCAACCTGCTGGCCATGCGCATTGCAGGACTGCCGCCGGCACGGCTTTTCGCGGGCAGCTGGAGCGAGTGGTGCAGTGACCCGAAGAGGCCGGTGGAGCGCGGCTAATTCGGCTTATGCCCGCCCCTGGGAGGCTGCACAATGACAGCACTGTGTCAAAAGGCCGACATGCAACAACACCACTGCAGCGGCCTGCTCCCAGGCCCCCGGACGGCAGAGGCCGGGCGAAATCGAGTCATCCAAACCTTGCTACAGGTGTAAGGTAAATCTTACAAACGCCGTCTCACAACCAGACATCCGGCGCAGACCTGCCCCGACTTCAACGGCCAGGGACCCTCCTCCAAAATCCATCCCAACAGATCGCAACAGGTTGAACATCTTGTTTCTACCCCGGTGTTGCGGCTGCCGAGATGCAAAGGATGGTCCTATGAACAATGAACAGCTGCTTGCCGAAATCCGCGAAGCCAACCTCACTTACCTGATGCTGGCCCAGACCCTGATCCGCCAGGACAAGGCGGAAGCGGTGTTCCGCCTGGGACTGAACGAAGAATCCTGCGACCTGCTGGCCGCGCTGTCGGCAGCCCAGGTGCTGAAGCTGGCCTCGCGCAATACCCTGCTCGCCAGCTTCCGCGTGGACGACGAAATGGTCTGGAGCTTGCTGACCAACCACAGCAGCAACAAGATCGGCAACGGTGCGACCAATACGCTGCACGCCAACATCCTGATGGCCAGCCGCGTTTCCGAAGTCCTCTGATCCGCCCGAAGAACTCTGGAGCCCGCCATGTCCACCGCCGTCAAAAGTGTCCTGAACGAGTCCAAGCAGATCGAGCGTGCCGCCATGCTCATCGAGATGGGTGCACGCATGCAGGTGCTCGAATCCGAGACCACGCTGTCCTACGAGCGCCTGATCCGCCTGTACAAGGAGATCGCCGGCAAGTCGCCATCCAAGGGCCAGCTGCCGTTCTCGACCGACTGGTTCCTGACCTGGCAGGAGAACATCCACAGTTCGCTGTTCCTGAATATCTACGAATACCTGTCCAAGGGCGCCGAGCTGGATGCCGTTGAACAACTGACCAAGGCCTACCGTCTCTATACCGAGCAGATCCAGGCCGCCGAGCTGGAGGCGCTGCTGTCCTTCACACGCGCATGGCGCCTGGTGAAGTTTGTCGATGCGCAGATGCTGACCCGCACCCAGTGCTCCGTGTGCAAGGGCCAGTTCGTGACCGAGCCCTACGAGAACGAGCGCCACTACCAGTGCGGCCTGTGCAATCCGCCCGCACGCGCCGGCAAGAGCAAGAGCGCCGGCTCCCTGATGCTGCATTGAGCCCCTGCATCGCCGCAGCGATGCACCAGCACGGATTCAGACCGTCTCGCCGCCTGCCCTGGCGGCGCAGTCGCTGGCGAACTGCGGCAACTGCTCTCCCGGCAGGGCCCGGCTGAAGTACCAGCCCTGCACCAGCAGCTCGCCCTCGAAGCCCAGGGCCTGCAGCTGCGCCTGGGTCTCCACGCCTTCGGCCACCACGTTCAGCTGCAGCGCCTCGCAAAAGCGCAGCAGGCCGTCCAGCACCAGCGCGCCCTTGGCATGACCGCTGGCCACGACGAAGCTGCGGTCGATCTTGATGGCATCCACGTCGAACTGGTGCAGGTAGCTCATGGACGAGAAGCCGGTGCCGAAGTCGTCTATGGCCACCTTGGCGCCCAGCGCGTGGATCTGGCCTATGGCCTTGCGGATCGCCTCCACATCGCCCACCAGCGCTTCCTCCGTGATCTCCACGCCCACCTGGCCCCTGGCCTGCGCCAGCAGCATCAGCAGGCGCGAGCAGTACTCGGGCGATGTCAGCGTGGCGCCCGTGACATTGATGCTGATCGGCAGGGAAAAACCGTGCTGGCGCCACAGCCGGCATTGGCGCACGGCAGCGCCCGCCACCCACAGATCGACCTCGCGCATCAGGCCGGCATCACCCAGCCAGCGCAGAAAGCCGCCGGGCTGCTGCAGCCTGCCCTGCGAATCGTGGGCGCGCAACAGGGCCTCGCAGCCCAGGCACAAGCCGCTGCGGTGCGAGACCTGGGGCTGGAATTCCAGGTGGAATTCGTACTCGCTGATGCGGCGGATATGGGACAGCATGGTCTCGCGCCGGGCCTGGGTCTCGTGCGCCAGCACCAGCGGATCGCGCGTGACCAGGCCTGCCTCCTCGGGCAGCCGGGAGAACGTGGTGTCCAGCGCGCGCAGCACGATGGCGCCATCGTCCTGGCCCAGCCGGTCGATGGAGCGCACATAAGGCGCATAGACCAGCGCCCCCAACACCGTCAGCGCCAGTTGCAGCACCACGGCGCCCATGTCGCCGCCCGTGCTCACGTAGGCATTGAAGACCACGGGCGCGGTCAGGGGCAGCACCATCGAGGCCGGAGCCACCCAGCCGGCCTGCACCACCGTGACGGCCACGACCAGGTTGATGGCGGGCACCGCCAGAAAAGGCACGAGCAGGCGCAGGTTCAGGATGACCGGCAGGCCGAACAGCAGGATCTCGTTGACGTTGAGCAGGGAGATGGGCAACGCGGCCAGCGCCAGCATGCGCAGGCCGCGCCCCTTGCAAAACAGCAGCACGGCCAGCGCCAGTGACAGCGTGGCCCCCGAGCCGCCGATGAAGACGAAGGACCCCATCAGGCCGCCGTTGAGCGCCCAGGGCGCCACCAGCCCCTTGGCCACGGCGGCGGCGTTGGCCAGCACGGCCTGGTCCAGCACCTGGAAGAAGGGTTGCATGGCGTAGTAGCCCTGCACGCCAAAGAACCAGAGCACGGAATTGAGCAGCGTCAGCGTCAACCCGCTGCGATAGGGGCTCTCGGGGGTGGCGATGGCCAGCGGCAGTTCGGCCTGGGTGATATCGGGCAGCACCTGCTGCAGGCCCAGCAGCAGCACCACCAGCAGCAGCGCGACGATGGAGCCGGGCACGACCAGGTTCATCACCTCGCGTACGTTCTCGCCCACAAAGCCCGTGCGCGCAATGCGCGTCCAGCGCATGGCGCTGAGCCTGGCCATCAGCGGCACGGTGATCAGGGGCGAGGCTATGGCGATGAACAGCACCAGCGTGGCGGCCGCGCGCGGATGCTCGCGCAGCAGGAAGATGGCCATCTGCACATGGGCAAAGCACAGAAAGGTCACCGGCAGGCGCGGCAGCCTGTGGCGTATGGAGAGCATGTAGCCGATGGAGGCGGCCACCAGCAGCGGCAGGATGCTGCCGATCTGCGCATGCAGGCCCGCAAGAAGCTGCACCACGGGCTCGGGCTGGCCGGACATCTGCGCCAGCGCCGACAGTATGAGAAACAGGGCCGAGACCAGCAGGCATGGGACCAGCCAGAGCAGGCCTTCGCGTATGGCCCGCATGGAGTTGGCACCGGCCAGCCTGGCCAGGCGCTGCGTCAGGAACAGTTGCATGTCCGGGAACCCCGGCCATGGCGTCTTGTTGCCCATAAGCTCCCACCCTTCACTTCCCGGCAGGAGTCATGCGCCCCTGTCCGAAGCACATCCTACACGGCGGCCGGCCGGCGCCCTGCGCATGGCGGCGCGAGGGGCCTCCCGGCCCGCTCGCGCCCTCGCTCAGCCGGTATTGCGCACGCCGGCCGCAATGCCATTGATCGACAGGTGGATGCCGGTCTTGATGCGCTCATCGGTCTGGCCGCCGCGCCAGCGGCGCACCAGCTCCACCTGCAGATGGTGCAGCGGATCGATGTAGGGAAAGCGGTGGCGGATGGAGCGCGCCAGCGCCTCGTTGTGGGCCAGGCGCTGCTTGTCGCCCGTGATGCGCGCCAGCGCATCGACGGTGCTGTGCCACTCGGCCTCGATGGCGCTGAAGATGCGGCGGCGCAGGCGTGCGTCCGGCACCAGGTCGGCATAGCGCGAGGCCAGGTTCAGGTCGCTCTTGGCCAGCACCATGTCCATGTTGGACAGCAGGGTGCGGAAGAACGGCCACTGGCGGTACATCTTCTGCAGCAGGGCCAGCTGGGCCTTGCCATCCTTGCCCGGCTGCCCGATGAAGGCCTGCACCGCCGCGCCGAAGCCGTACCAGCCCGGCAGCGTGAGCCGGCACTGGCCCCAGCTGAAGCCCCAGGGAATGGCGCGCAGGTCCTCGATCTTCTGCGAGGGCTTGCGCGAGGCCGGGCGCGATCCGATGTTCAGCTCGGCAATCTCGCGGATGGGTGTGCTGCTGAAGAAGTAGCTGGTGAAGCCGGGAGTCTCGTACACCAGGGCGCGGTAGGCACCCATGCTGGCCTCGGACAGAAACGCCGCCGCGTCCAGGAAGGCGCGCGTGGCCGGCTTGGTCGGCTGCAGCAGCGTGGCCTCCAGCGTGGCGGCCACCAGGGTCTCCAGGTTGCGCCGGCCGATCTCGGGGTTGGCGTACTTGGAGGCGATGACCTCGCCCTGCTCGGTCAGCCGGATCTGGCCGCGCACGGTGCCCGGGGGCTGCGCCAGGATGGCCTGGTAGCTGGGGCCGCCGCCACGGCCCACCGTGCCGCCGCGGCCATGGAACATGCGCAGGCTGATGCCATGGCTGTCGGCCAGATCATCGAACAGCTCGACCAGCGAGATCTCGGCGCGGTACAGCTCCCAGTTGCTGGTGAAGATGCCGCCATCCTTGTTGCTGTCGCTGTAGCCCAGCATGATGTCCTGCTCGCCGCCGCTGCGCTGCACCATGGCCGCCACGCCGGGCAGCTGGAAGTAGCGCCGCATGATGGGCGCGGCGCTGCGCAGGTCGCCGATGGTCTCGAACAGCGGCACGACGATCACGTCGCAGACGGCGCCGTCGTCCAGCGTGCCGCGCAGCAGCCCCGCCTCCTTTTGCAGCAGCAGCACTTCCAGCAGGTCGCTGACCGACTCGGTGTGGCTGATGATGCAGTGGCGTATCGCCTCGGCGCCCAGGGTCGCGCGCAGGCGGCGCGCGGCCTCGAAGATGGCCAGTTCACCACGCGCATGCTCGGAATAGTCGGCGCCCACCACGCGCAGCGGCCGCGCCTCTTCCAGCAGGCGCACCAGCAGGGCGCACTTGGCGTCTTCCTGCAGGCCCGAATAGTCGGGCTCCAGGCGCGCGGTGGCCAGCAGCTCGGCCACCACCTCCTCATGCTTGTCCGAACTTTGGCGCAGATCCACGGTGGCAAGGTGGAAGCCGAAAACCTGCACGGCGCGCATCAGCGGACGCAGGCGCTGGGGCGCCAGCACCTCGCCATGGTTGCGGCTGAGCGAGTCGTCGATGACGCACAGGTCGGCCAGGAACTCCTCGGGCGAGGCATAGGCGTTCTGCGGCGCCACGGCATGGCGCGCGGCCTCGCCGCCGGTCAGCACCTTGAGCGTGGCGGCCAGGCGCGCGTAGATGCCGGTGAGCGCGCGGCGGTAGGGTTCGTCGGAGCGGTGCTCGTTGGTGTCGGGCGAGCGCTCTGCCAGCGCCTGCATCTCGGGCGTGACATCGGCCAGGCGCTGGGACAGCGACAGCTCGCCGCCCAGGTAGTGCACCTCGCGCAGATAGTGGCGCAGCGCCACGTCGGCCTGGCGCGACAGCGCCAGCTCCAGGCTCTGGGCCGTGACATTGGGGTTGCCGTCGCGGTCGCCGCCGATCCAGTGGCCCATGCGCAGGAAGCTGTGCACGGGCAGGGTGTTGCCCAGCTCCTGCTCCAGTTGCGCATACAGCTTGGGAATCTCGCGCAAGAAGGTGGCTTCGTAGTAGGACAGCGCGTTTTCGATCTCGTCGGCCACGGTGAGCTTGGAGTAGCGCAGCAGGCGTGTCTGCCACAGCTGGCTGACGCGGGCGCGCAGCTGGGCCTCGTTGCGTTCGAGTTCGCGCGGGGTGAGCGCGTCCTTGGCGCTGTTGTACAGCTGGGCGCGGGCCACGATGTCCTCGCGCGCGGCCAGCAGTTGGGAGATGTCGCGCTCGGCCACCAGGATGCTCTGGCGCTGCACTTCCGTGGGGTGGGCCGTGAGCACGGGCGCCACATAGCTCCTGGCCAGCGTCTGCGCCACGGTACCGGCCGAGATGCCGGCCCAGCGCAGCCGCGCCAGCGCCACTTCGATGCTGCCTTCCTGCGTGTTGCCCGCGCGCTCGTGCACGGCGCGGCGGCGGATGTGGTGGCGGTCCTCGGCCAGGTTGGCCAGATGGCTGAAATAGGTGAAGGCGCGGATCACGCTCACCGTCTGGTCCGTGGTCAGGCCCTTGAGCAGGCGCTTGAGCGCGCGGTCGGCGGTCTCGTCGGCATCGCGGCGGAAGGTCACCGACAGCTGGCGCACCTGCTCGATCAGCTCGAAGGCCGCCACGCCTTCCTGCTCGCGGATCACATCGCCCAGAATGCGCCCCAGCAGGCGTATGTCCTCGATCAGCGGCAGGTCCTTGTCCGTCTTGCGGACAGGCTTGTCATCACGCCTGTCATCTCGCGCATTGCTCTTGCGGGGGGCGGTGGCCATCAACGAATCTC
The DNA here is from genome assembly GCF_055797465.1 of Delftia sp. PX-1. NCBI lineage: Bacteria > Pseudomonadati > Pseudomonadota > Betaproteobacteria > Burkholderiales > Comamonadaceae > Delftia > Delftia sp. PX-1. The sequence goes on along the minus strand of NZ_CP184763.1, from coordinate 2,262,453 downwards.
CTGGAATCGGTCAGCGTATCGGTTTGCTTGGGCTTCGGTCCTGGTGCCGGGTTTACTGCGGCGCAGCATGCTAGCATCCCGCGCTCCCCCCGAGGCTCCTGATGAATACCAAACCACTGATCCCCCACTCCATCGTGATCGCCACGCGCGAGAGCCAGCTGGCACTGTGGCAGGCCGAGCATGTCCAGGCACTGCTGCGCGCCCGGGGGCATGAAGTGGAATTGCTGGGCATGACCACCAAGGGCGACCAGATCCTGGACCGCACGCTGTCCAAGGTGGGCGGCAAGGGCCTGTTCGTCAAGGAACTGGAAGTGGCGCTGGAAGAAGGACGCGCCCACATCGCCGTGCACTCGCTCAAGGACGTGCCCATGGAGCTGCCCGAAGGCTTTGTGCTGGCCTGCGTGATGGAACGCGAAGACCCGCGCGACGCTTTTGTCTCCAATCGCTACGCCGCGCTGGCCGAGCTGCCGCAGGGCGCCGTCGTCGGCACATCGAGCCTGCGCCGCCAGGCACTGCTGCAGGCCCTGCGCCCCGACCTGAGGATAGAGCCGCTGCGCGGCAACGTGAACACCCGCCTGCGCAAGCTGGACGAAGGCCACTACGACGCCATCGTGCTGGCCGCCGCAGGCCTGATGCGCCTGGGCCTGGCCGACCGCATCCGCGCCAGGTTCGAGCCCGCCGGCATGCTGCCTGCCGCAGGCCAGGGCGCGCTGGGCATCGAGGTGCGCGCCGACCGCCAGGACCTGATCGACGCCCTGGCCCCGCTGGCCCACCAGACCACCTGGCTGACCGTGACCGCCGAGCGCGCCGTCAGCCGCTGCATGGGCGGCAGCTGCTCCATGCCGCTGGCGGCGCACGGCACCTTCGACGGCCAGCAACTGCGCCTGGACGCAGCCTGGGGAGACCCGGAAGGCCGGCTGCCGCTGGTGCAGGTGCACGCCGATGCCACCGTCACCGACTTCGCCAGTGCCGACGCACTGGGCCAGCACGTGGCTGCGCTGCTGCAGGCGGCGGGCGCCCAGCCGGTCCCCAAGCTCTAGACGGCACGCCCACATGCCACCGCGCATACTCGTCACCCGCCCGGCCCATGACGCGGCCGCGTGGGTGGATGCGCTGCAGGCCCGGGGCCTTCCGGCCCAGCCGCTGGCGCTGATGGCCATAGGCCCCTGCCGCGATGCGGCCACGCAACAGGCCTTGCAGGCCGCCCGCAACGCGCTGCGCGAAGGCCCGGGCTACCGCGCCGTGATGTTCGTCAGCGGCAACGCCGTCCAGCATTTCTTCGGCACCGACCCCGCACGGCTTCCGGCCTCCACCCGCGCCTGGACGCCCGGCCCCGGCACCGCCCAGGCGCTGCTGGCCCTGGGCATTGCGCCAGCACAGATCGACGGCCCGCCACCGGACGCCGCCCAGTTCGAATCCGAAACGCTATGGCAGCGCGTGCATGACCAGATCCATGCGGGCGACCGCGTGCTCATCGTGCGCGGCGACAGCCAGGCAGGAGCGCCCAGGACCGTGCCGGCCACGGCAGGCGCCGGCCGCGATTGGCTGGCCGCCCGACTGCGCGAGGCAGGTGCCCAGGTCGAAATGCTGGCCGTCTACCAGCGCGAACTGCCTGCCTGGGATGCAGCCCAGACGGCACTGGCACGCCTGGCGGCCGAAGATGGCACGCTGTGGCTGCTCAGCAGCGCCGAATCCGTTGCCAACCTGCAACAGCTCCTGCCGGGCCAATCGTGGCAAAAAGCGCGAGCGCTCGCTACGCACGAGCGAATCGCTGCCCAGGCAAGACACATGGGATTCGGAGATGTCAAGCAATGCCGGCCCGCTCTGGAGGACGTGGTTGCGTCGATAGAATCGTCGCCATGAGTTCCGACGCAGCGCAAGACCGCCCCACCCCGCAGGACCTAACGCCCGCATCCTCCGCAGCAGCCTTCGCAGCCGGCTCCGCCCAAAGCAGCCCCGCTGCAGACCTGCGCGGCGGCTCCTCGGCCCTGGTCTACGGCGTGGGCGCCGTGGCCGTCGCGGCGCTCATTGCCTGCGGCATGCTGTGGCAGCGCCTGGGCAATATCCAGGAACAGCTGGCGCGCCAGTCCGCGCAGTCCGGCTCCCAGTCGGTCGAGGCCCGCACCCTGGCGCGCGATGCCCAGGACCTGGCCCGCGATAGCGCGGCGCGCACCTCGGTCATGGAGGCGCGCATTGCCGAGCTGTCTCTGCAGCGCACCCAGCTCGACGAACTCCTGCAAAGCATGTCGCGCTCGCGCGACGAAAACCTGGTGGTGGACATCGAATCCTCCATCCGCCTGGCACAGCAGCAGGCCGAGCTGTCCGGCAGCCTGCAGCCGCTGGTGGCCACGCTCAAGAACGCCCGCCAGCGCATTGAACGCGCCGCCCAGCCCCGGCTGGCCCCGGTCATGCGCGCGCTGGACCGCGACCTGGAACGGCTGGCCCGCATGAGCGTGACCGACACCGCCGGCCTGCTCACGCGCATCGAGGACCTGGTGCGCCTGGTCGACGAAATGCCCCTGCTCAACGCCGTGGCCCAGCCCCGCGCCAGCCGCCATCGCGGCGTGGCCGGCCAGGCGGCCCGCCAGCCCGAGCCCGCCCCCATCGAGGGCAGCCCCACCGAATGGCGCTGGTGGCAATCCTGGGGCGAGCGCGGCTGGACGGCCGTGCGCGAAGAAGCCCAGGACCTGCTGCGCGTCAGCCGCATAGACCACCCGGACGCCATCCTGCTGGCGCCGGAACAGGCCTATTTCCTGCGCGAGAACCTCAAGCTCAAGCTGCTGAACTCGCGCCTGGCCCTGCTGTCGCGCCAGTGGGATGCGGCGCGGGCCGACCTGGCCGCTTCCGGGATGGCCGTGAACAAGTACTTTGATCCTGCCGCGCGGCGCACCCAGATCGTGCAGGCCCAGCTGCAGCAGATCCAGGCCAATCTGCGCACCACCGAACAGCCTGCGCTGCAGGAAACCCTGGCGGCGCTGGCAACAGCGGCCGCAGGCCGCTGAGCAGCCGGGAGACAGACGAATGCGCGCTGCACTGTGGTTGATCGGTTTGTTCGGCATGGCCGTTGCGGCCGCCTTGTTCGCGGGCTCCAACCAGGGCACGGTGACCCTGTTCTGGGCGCCCTACCGCCTGGACCTGTCACTGAACCTGGCCATTGCCATCATCGTGCTGGCCTTCGTGCTGCTGTATGCCGCGCTGCGCGCGCTGGCCGCGCTGCTGCAGATGCCGCACCAGGCGCGGCGCTGGCGCAGCCAGCAGAAAGAGCGCGCCATGCACCACAGCCTGCTGGAAGCCCTGTCGCACCAGCAGGCCGGCCGCTTCCTGCGCGCACGCAAGTCCGCGCTGGCGGCCCTGGCCATGGAAGAGTCCCTGGCCGAGACCCATGCCGCCGTGCCGCACGGCATGCGGCTGCGCGCCGCCGCCCACATGGTGGCCGCCGATGCCTCCCATGCACTGCAGGACCGCCAGCAGCGCGACCACCATTGGCGTGAGGTCCTGGCCAACGCACCGGCCCAGGGCAACGCCCAGGAGCAGGAAATGCGCGAAGGCGCACAGATGCGCGCCGCGCGCTGGGCCCTGGACGACCGCGACGCATCCGACGCACTGCGCCGCCTGGCCGAACTGCCCCAGGGCGCGGCACGCCGCACGATCGCGCTGCGCATCCGCCTGAAGGCCTCGCGCCTGGCAGGCCAGACATCGACGGCGCTGGACACGGCGCGCCTGCTGGCCAAGCACCGCGCCTTCTCGCCCGCGGCCGCCGCCAGCGTGGTGCGCGGCCTGGTACTGGAGAGCATCAACGAGGCACGCGACACCACGCAGCTGCAGCACTTCTGGCTGTCGCTGGACACGGAAGAGCGCGCCATGCCCGAGATTGCGCTGCCGGCCGCATCGCGCCTCATGGCCCTGGGCGGCGAGGCCGCGCAGGCCCGTGCCTGGCTGCTGCCCGTGTGGGAGCGCCTGCTGTCCCACGCAGGCCCGCGCAGCGAATCCCACCTGCCGCGCCTGGTCCAGGTGCTGGAGCCCTGCCTGGACGGCCTGGACGGCGCCTGGCTGGCTCGCATCGAGGCGGCCAGCAACGCCCATCCGCGCGAAGCCCGCCTGCAATACCTGGCCGGCATGGCATGCGTGCAGCGCCAGCTCTGGGGCAAGGCCCAGCAGCTGTTGCTGCGCGCAGCCCCCCACCTGCAGGAAAGCGCACTGCGCACCCGCGCCTGGCAGCGCCTGGCCCTGATGGCCGAGCACCGCGGCGATGCCGATGCAGCGGCTGCCGCCTGGAAGCAGGCAGCGCAGGCCGTGGTCGTGCTGCCCGCCGATCCGACCCGGCCCTGAGCCCTCCGCGCGGCACGGCGAGCCTTCATCTTTTTTGAATCGAGCCGTCAATACCGCTGAACTCTTTTGGATTTGCCGCTTCCTACACTGCACGTTGTCCGCAGTGCACGAAGTCCACGCAGAGCGCACCGCACCCTTTCTTGCCATCCAGGGCCCCTTTGCAGGGGCCCTGAACGGTTCCAAAGCCTGCCGCCATCCATGACAGAGTCCTCAGCCCGCGCCAACGCGCCAGCAAAATCCTCCTCCAAAGCCACGCGCTACAACGGCGTGGCCATGGCTGCCCACTGGCTGCTGGCCCTGGGCCTGATCGCCGCCCTGGCCCTGGGCTGGTACATGACAGGCCTGCCGTTCTCGCCCTCGCGCCTGAAGCTCTACAACTGGCACAAGTGGCTGGGCGTCACGCTGTTGACGCTGAGCCTGCTGCGCCTGGTCTGGCGCATCACCCATCGCCCGCCCGAACTGCCCGCCGCCGTGGCCCGCGCCATGCCCCAATGGCAGCACTGGGCCCACAACGGCACCCACCACGCCATGTACCTGCTGTTCTTTGCCGTGCCCCTGCTGGGCTGGGCCTACAGCTCGGCGGCCGGCTTTCCCATCGTCTTCCTCGGCGTGCTGCCCCTGCCCGACTTCGTGAGCGCAAGCCCCGAGCTGGCCGAAACCCTCAAGCCCCTGCACGGCTGGGCGGCCTGGGCCCTGGTCGCGCTGATCGCCATGCATGTGGGCGCCGCCCTCAAGCACCAGTTCATCGACCGCGACGGCCTCATCTCCCGCATGCTGCCGGGCCGCGCCTGAGTTATCTCCCCCAGCCAGGGCCTGCGCACCGCGCTGCGCGCGCCCCAGCCATCCCCGATCGAATGTTTCCCGACCCCCAAAGGAGTCCTGCCATGCGCTTTTCCGCCACGCTGACCACCATTGCCCTGGCCGCTGCGGCCCTGACCTCCCAGGCGGCCCTGGCCGAGCAAAAGCTCGTTCCCGCCCAGAGCGCCGTGAACTTCACGGCCAAGCAGATGGGCGTGCCCCTGCAGGGCCACTTCAAGAAATTCGACGCCCAGGTCCAGTTCGACACGGCCAAGCCCGACACCAGCAAGATCCGCTTCACCGTGGACACCGGCAGCGCCACCATGGGCGCCAAGGAAACCGATGCCGAGCTGCCCAAGGCCGATTGGTTCAATGTCGCCAAATTCCCCCAGGCCGTCTTCGACTCCACGGCCGTCAAGGCGCTGGGCGGCGGCAAGTACCAGGTGGACGGCAAGCTCAGCATCAAGGGCCAGGTCCAGAACGTGAGCATTCCCGTGCAACTGGCACAGTCCGGTACCACGACCACGGCCACCGGCACGCTGCCGCTCAAGCGCCTGCAGTTCAAGATCGGCGAAGGCGAATGGGGCGATACCTCCATGGTGGCCGACGAGGTCCAGGTGCAATTCAAGCTGGCCCTGACCGGCGTGGGCAAGCTGTAAGCGGCACTCTTGCCCAGGATTGGCTGTTTTCTTTTCCGTTTCGTGCAACCCCAACCTAGGAGTTCTTTCATGCGCACTTCCGTGTTTGCCCTGGCCATTGCCGGCCTGTTCGCCACCGCTGCCCAGGCGGCTCCCGCAACCTACGCCATCGACCCGACGCACACCTTCGCCACGTTCGAGATCGACCACAACGGTGCCTCGACCAACCGCGTGCGCTTCGACAAGAAGAGCGGCACCGTGGAATTCGACCGTGACGCCAAGGCCGGCAAGGTCGAAGTCGTGCTGGAAATGGACTCGCTGAGCTCGGGCACCGCCGCCTTCGACAAGCATCTCAAGAGCGCCGACATCTTCAACGTGGCCAAGTTCCCCCAGGCCAAGTTCGTCTCCGACAAGTTCGTCTTCGACGGCGACAAGCTCAAGGAAGTCACCGGCCAGCTGACCATCCTGGACAAGACCCAGCCCGTGACCATCAAGGCCAACAAGTTCACCTGCTACCCCAACGCCATGCTGCAAAAGCGCGAGACCTGCGGCGGCGACTTCGAGGCCGTGATCGACCGCACCGCCTTCGGCGTGAACTACGGCGTGGACTACGGCTTCCCCAAGCAAGTGCGCCTGGTGATGTCCATCGAAGCGGTCAAGCAGCAGTAAAACGGTATTCGCCGCAGTGCCTTTCGGGGCGATGCGACCCAAAGCCCGTGATCCGGAAGCCGGTCACGGGCTTTTTTGCGTTGCGGGCCGGGCCTGCCACCTCCTGACCACGCCCGCCAGCCTGCGCACCCCTTGCTCGATGGCCTGCGGCTGCAGGCTCGCATAGCCCAGGACCAGCCCGGCGCAGGACTGGCGGCGATGGGCGTCACCGGCCGCATAGAGCGGCGAGATGGGGCGCACGCCCACGCCGCGCTCTCGCGCCAGACGCACCAGGGCAATTTCATCGCGCTGGTGCACGGCAGGCACCCAGGCCACCACATGCAGGCCCGAGGCCGAACCTTCGACCTGCACCGCGCCCGGCAGATGCCGCTCCAGCGCCTGCAGCAATGCCGCCCGCCGGCCTTCGTTGCGGCGGCGGGCGGCGCGCACATGGCGCTCGTAGCTGCCGTCCTCGATCAGCGCGGCCAGCACCAGCTGGTCCAGGCGCGGCGCATGCCGGTCGGCCAGCCGCCGGGCTTCCCGGAACACGGGCACCAGGGACGGCGGCAGCACCAGGTAGCCCATGCGCATTTGTGGGGACAAGGCCTTGGAGAAGGTGCCGACATGGATGACGCAACCCACCTCGTCAATGGACTGCAGGGCGTCGATGGGGCGCAGCCCGTAGCGGAAATCGCCATCGTAGTCGTCTTCCAGAATCCAGGCACCCGTGGCGCGCGCCCAGGCCAGCAGCTGCTGCCTGCGGCCTATGGGCAGCACGCCGCCCAGCGGAAACTGGTGCGAGGGCGTGACATAGGCCAGCCGCGCCTGGCGCCCGGCCAGCGCCGAGGTATCCAGGCCCTGTTCATCGACGGCCATTTCCTGCAGGCATGCGCCCTGGGCCTCGAACACGCGGCGCGCCATCAGGTAGCAGGGTTCTTCCATCAGCACGGTCTCGCCCGGATCGACCAGCACGCGCGCGCACAGGTCGATGGCCTGCTGCGAGCCCTGCACCACCACGATCTGATCGGCCGAACAGACAAGCCCCCGCGCCCTTCGCAGATAGCCTTGCAGCGCCATGCGCAGCGCCGGCTCGCCTTCGGGCGCGTCGTAGGACAGGGAGGACTGGCGCTGCACGATGGCGCGGTTGTAGGCGCGCCGCCAGGCCAGCGTGGGAAAGTCATCAAAGGCCAGGGCGCCGTACAGAAAGTCGATCACGGCAGGCCCTTCATCCCCGGCGCGAGCGGGCTGGGCCTGCGCCAGCGCATCCACGCGCCGTCCATAGGAGGACAGGCGGGATCGGCAATCCTGCGCCGCAGCCGCAATGCGGGGCGCGCGGCTGCGCTGCTCCGCGCCAGCTGCCACGCGCGCCCGGGCGCCCTGTGCAGTCTCCAGATATCCCTCGGCCGCAAGCTGCTCGTAGGCCGCCGTGATGGTGGTGCGCGACACACCCAGGTCCAGCGCCAGCGCGCGGGTGGAAGGCAGGCGCGCGCCCACGGCCAGGCTGCCGTCGGCCATCTGGGATTTCAGCCATTCGTGGATGCGGCGGGCGCTGGGCGCAGCCCCGGTATCGGCGGCGAAATGGGACTTCAACTGGTCTTCCAAAAAATCACGAAACTGGATTTTTCATTGTGCCAGGGATGGTGGATAGTCCTGTTTCCCCCGATGCCGGTCCACCGTTGCACCAAGCTCCATGTACACGCCCGCCCATTTCTCCCTCACCGATTCCGGCAGCCTGCACGGCCTGATCCGCAGCCACCCCCTGGGCACGCTCGTCACCCAGGCCAACGGCGTGCTGGACGCCAACCACCTGCCGTTCCTGCTGGATGCGGCCCCAGGGGAGATGGGCACGCTGAGCGCCCATGTGGCCCGCGCCAATCCCATCTGGCAGCAGTGCCGCGACGGCGCCGAGGTGCTGGTCGTCTTCCGTGGTGCCGAAGGCTATATCTCGCCCAGCTGGTATCCAAGCAAGCACGAGACGCACCGCCTGGTGCCCACCTGGAACTACGAGGCCGTGCATGTGCACGGGCAAATCAGCATCCATGACGACGAGAGATTCGTGCGCGGCCTGGTCGGGCGGCTCACGCGGGTCCATGAGGCATCGCAGGCCCAGCCCTGGAAGATGTCCGACTCGCCGCGTGAATTCATCGACGGCATGCTGCAGGCCATCGTCGGCCTGCAGATCCGCATCACCCGCCTGGAGGGCAAGGCCAAGCTCAGCCAGAACCGGCAGGCCCGCGACCTGGAAGGCGCCATCGGCGCGCTGCGCGAGCGCGGACAGGAGCCGCTGGCCGGCGCCATGGATGCGGCGCCGCGCATCTAGCGCCAGCCACCCTCACACAGGTTGCCAACCATCGATGTACACCTCCACCTTCACCTTCGCGCCGGGCGCATACGACGCGCAGTTCCATGCCCTTGACGGCCGGATCGCCGAGATCGCCCGCGCCATCCCCGGCTACCTGGGCGAAGAGGCCTGGGAGAACCCCGCCACAGGCCTGGTCTCCAACGTCTACTACTGGCAGACCTGGGAGGCGCTGCAAGAGCTGATGCGCCACCCTGCGCATATCGAGGCCAAGCGGCAGCAGGCGCGCTGGCTCAAGGGCTACCAGGTGGTGATCGCCCAGGTGGTGGGCACCTACGGCGATGGCGGGATAGCGCACCCGCTGGCCACCGCTGCGCAAGGCACTGCGCACCCGGCTCGCTGACCGGACCCGCTTTTGGCCCGATGATGGCGGCCATGCGATGGCGTTTTGATCCTGTTTCCCTGGTGTGGGCGGTGGCCCTGTTTGTCCTGCTCGTGCTGCTGGCCACCGTCGGCGCGCGCTGGGGCTGGGTGCGCAGCTTCTTCGGCGACGTGTTGGCCGTGGCCTGGGTCTATGCCGTGTTCAAGACCGTGATCGCCGCGCGCGTGCTGACGCTGGCATCGGCCGCACTGTGCGTGGGCCTGCTGGTGGAGCTGGGCCAGTTCCTGGCATCGACCTTCCAGTTGCACATTCCCAACCGCGCTTTGCGCATCGTGCTGGGCAGCACGGCCGACTGGTGGGATGTGCTGGCCTATGTGATGGGTTTTGCAGCCGTGCTGGTGGTGGAGGCTGCGTTCCAAAGCCGCAGAGCCAGGCGTGTGCTCTGATCAGGCCCGTACAGCGCAGCCACCGGCCTTGAGCACCCGCTTCGTCGAGGCCGGATACCGCTCCAGCTTGTCCGCCGGCCGGCGCGGCCTGGCCACCAGCTCGCCACCGCAGTTGGGGCAGGCGCCGTGCAGCACATGATCCGCACAGCCGGCACAGAACGTGCACTCGAAGGTGCAGATGCGGGCCTCGGCAGACTCTGGCGGCAGGTCCTTGTCGCAGCATTCGCAGTTGGGTCGAAGCTCAAGCATCGGTGCACTCCGGGTGTGGTCCATGAAGACTGGCATCCTAGTGGATGTGCTCTGCCGGGGAGCGGTCCTCGCTCTCCATCTGCAGCGTCGTATGGTGCAGGTCGAAGCCGGTCTGCAGCCTGTCTTCGATATCGCGGCGCACCTGCTCGCCGTCCGCGCCGGGCAGCAGCACCACATGGCCGGTCAGCATGCGCTTGCTCTGCGTGACCGCCCACAGGTGGACATCGTGGATCGCTGCCACGCCCGCCGTGCCCGAAATCGTCTCGCGCACTGCCTGCAGGTTCATCCCCGAGGGCACGCCTTCCAGCAGGATATTGATGCACTCGCGCAACAGGGTCCAGGTCCGCGGGAACACCATGAAGCCGATGCCCACGGCCACCGCCGAGTCGATCCACCGCCAGCCCGTCAGCCAGATCAGCGCGGCACCGGCGAGCACGCCGATCGAGCCCAGCATGTCAGCCCACACCTCCAGGTACGCGCCCTTCACGTTCAGGCTCTCGTCCTTGCCGCCCGACAGCAGGCGCATGGAGATCAGATTGATCACCAGGCCCGCGGCCGCCACCGCCATCATGCCCAGGGACTGGATTTCCGCGGGTGCCGACAGGCGGCGGTAGGCCTCATACAGGATGTAGAAGGCCACGCCCAGCAGCACCAGCGCATTGACGGCGGCGGCCAGGATCTCGAAGCGCGCATAGCCGTAGGTGCGCAGCAGGTCGGCTGCCTTGCGGCCGGCGCGTATGGCCACCAGGGCTAGCAGCAGCGCCATCGCGTCGGTCAGCATGTGCATGGCGTCGGAGATCAGGGCCAGGCTGCCCGTGACCATGCCGCCGATGATCTCCACCACCATGAAGGTGCCGGTCAATCCGAAGGCAAACCAGAGACGGGATTCCGGCAGGGCGCGCACGTCGCCGTGCTGATGGCTGTCGCTCATGAGGTTCCTTGACTTGAAAACGGTTGTGAACAGAGGGCCGCCGCATCCATGGCGACCATGGCAAGCGGGGGATCGGACCTCGATGAGAAAGCGTGAAGTGACTTGAAGGTCAAGTGCTGGCGGCAACTCGGCACCGCAGGTGGCCCGGACACCGCAGCGCGCATATCCCTGCATCCATCGCAACATTTCATTTAGGTAAATTGATTACGAATAGTAGAATCAAGACATCCACCAAGGAGACATTCGATGAACACAAGCGCCCGTCCCGACCTGTCCACACTGCCACCGCCCGCCGCCGTGCAGCAGCTGCACCACTACGCCTACAAGGCCCGCGATGCCGAGGAGACCCGCCACTTCTACGAGGACATCCTGGGCCTGCCGCTCTACCACATCATCCAGAGCGACTACGTGCCCAGCACGGGCGAGTACTGCCCCTACACGCACTTCTTCTTCCGCCTGAAGGATGGGTCGTTCATCGCCTTCTTCGACATCGGCGACGACGAAAAGGCCCTGCCCTCGCCCAACACGCCGCTGTGGATCAACCACATCGCCTTCCGCGTGGACACCGTCGAGGAACTGGAGAACACCAAGGCCCGCCTGGTGGCGCATGGCATCGAGGTGCTGGGCGTGACCGACCACCACATCTTCAAGAGCATCTATTTCTTCGATCCCAACGGCATCCGCCTGGAGCTGTCGGCCCAGCTGGCCGACGAAGTGCAGATGGCGCGCGAAAGCACCACCGCCCACGCCCGCCTGAACGAGTGGACGGCACGCAAGGAGCAATGGCGCAAGGAACGCGCCGAAGGCAAGGCCGCCCAGCCGCTCAAGCCCCAGAGCAACGACCGGCCCGAGTTCGTCCCCGACGCAGCGGCCTGAATAAGACCCGGCGAACAGGCAGGCGGACGGGGTCGGTAGAATCCCCGTCAAACCGTCATCCATTTCGCATATGCAGACGGCATCCCTTCAACGGATGCCGTTTTCATTTGCCAAACGCCATTCGCACAATTCCCCGCAAGCAAGCCATGAGCGACACCATTGCCCAGCCAGGCCTCGACAGCCTGTCCAAATCGTTTGAACCCGCAGCCATCGAGGCCCAATGGGGCCCCGAATGGGAAAAGCGCGGCTACGGCGCAGCCGGCGTGCGCGGCACGGGCCAGGCAGATGCATCCCAGCCCTCGTTCTCCATCCAGCTGCCACCGCCCAATGTGACGGGCACGCTGCACATGGGCCATGCGTTCAACCAGACCATCATGGACAGCCTCACGCGCTACCACCGCATGAAGGGCCACAACACGGTCTGGGTGCCCGGCACCGACCACGCGGGCATCGCCACGCAGATCGTGGTGGAGCGCCAGCTGCAGGAGCAGGGCATCGCCAGCCGCCACGACATGGGCGCGACGCCTCCCGAGGCGCGCAAGAACTTCGTGAGCAAGGTCTGGGAATGGAAGAACCAGAGCGGCAACACCATTACCGGCCAGATGCGCCGCATGGGCGACAGCGTGGACTGGAGCCGCGAGTACTTCACCATGGACGACAAGCTGTCGTCCATCGTCAACGAGACCTTCGTGCGCCTGTACCAGCAGGGCCTGATCTACCGTGGCAAGCGCCTGGTGAACTGGGATCCCAAGCTGATGTCCGCCGTCTCCGACCTCGAGGTCGAGAACGAGGAAAAGGACGGCTCGCTGTGGCACATCGCCTATCCGCTGGCCGACGGCTCGGGCCAGCTCGTGGTGGCCACCACGCGCCCGGAAACCATGCTGGGCGACGCAGCCCTGATGGTGCACCCCGAGGACGAGCGCTACCAGGCGCTGATCGGCAAGACCGTGATCCTGCCCCTGGTGGGCCGCGAGATCCCCATCATTGCCGACGACTACGTGGACCGCGAGTTCGGCACGGGCGTGGTCAAGGTCACGCCCGCGCATGACAACAACGACTACGCCGTGGGCCAGCGCCACGGCCTGCCGATGATCTGCGTGCTGACGCTCACGGCCACCATCAACGACGAGGCGCCCGAGAAGTACCGCGGCATGGACCGCTTCGTGGCGCGCAAGGCCATCGTGGCCGACCTGGACGCGGCCGGCCTGCTGGTCGAGACCAAGAAGCACAAGCTCATGGTGCCCATCTGCACGCGCACGGGCCAGGTGATCGAGCCCATGCTGACCGACCAGTGGTTCGTGGCCATGAACAAGGTCGGCGAAGGCGATGCCACCGGCAAGTCCATCGCGCAGAAGGCCATCGATGCCGTCTCCAGCGGCCAGGTGCAGTTCGTGCCCGAGAACTGGGTCAACACCTACAACCAGTGGATGAACAACATCCAGGACTGGTGCATCTCGCGCCAGCTGTGGTGGGGCCACCAGATTCCCGCCTGGTACGACGAGGACGGCAAGGTCTACGTGGCCCGCACCGAGGAAGAAGCCCAGGCCCAGGCCCCCGGCAAGACGCTCACGCGTGACGAGGACGTGCTGGACACCTGGTACTCCTCGGCCCTGGTGCCGTTCTCCACCATGGGCTGGCCGAACCAGACCGAGGCGGCCGACGATGACTACAACCTCTACCTGCCCAGCTCGGTGCTGGTCACGGGCTACGACATCATCTTCTTCTGGGTCGCCCGGATGATCATGATGACCACGCACTTCACGGGCCGCGTGCCCTTCCGCCATGTCTACATGCATGGCCTGGTGCGTGACGCCCAGGGCAAGAAGATGAGCAAGTCCGAGGGCAACGTGCTCGACCCCGTGGACCTGATCGACGGCATCGACCTGGACACCCTGCTGGACAAGCGCACCCAGGGCCTGCGCCGCCCCGAGACCGCCCCCCAGGTGCGCAAGAACACGCAAAAGGAATTCCCCGAGGGCATTCCCGCCTACGGCGCCGACGCGCTGCGCTTCACCTTCGCGGCCCTGGCCTCGCTGGGCCGCTCCATCAACTTCGACAGCAAGCGCTGCGAGGGCTACCGCAACTTCTGCAACAAACTGTGGAACGCCAGCCGCTTCGTGCTGATGAACTGCGAAGGCCATGACTGCGGCCTGCTGCCCCACACCAAGGAGCAATGCCAGGCCGGCGGCGAGTTCGCGGGCTACATGCAGTTCAGCCAGCCCGACCGCTGGATCACCTCGCAGCTGCAGAAGGTCGAGGCCGAAGTGGCCAAGGGCTTTGCCGAATTCCGCCTGGACAACGTGGCCAACGCGCTGTACGACTTCGTCTGGAACGAGTTCTGCGACTGGTACCTGGAAATCGCCAAGGTGCAGATCCAGACCGGCAGCGAGGCCCAGCAGCGCGCCACGCGCCGCACGCTGATCCGCACGCTGGAGGCCATCCTGCGCCTGGCCCACCCCATCATCCCGTTCGTGACCGAAGCCCTGTGGCAGAAGGTCGCCCCGGTCGCCGGCCTGCCCGGCGAGTCCGTGGCCGTGGCCCGCTACCCCGAGGCCCAGCCCGAGAAGATCGACGAAGCCGCCATCGCCTACGTGGGCCGCATCAAGCAGATGATCGACGCCTGCCGCACGCTGCGCGGCGAGATGGGCGTGTCGCCCGCACAGCGCCTGCCGCTGCTGGCCGTGGCCAGCTCGGCCGACGAGGCGCAGTTCCTGCGCACCAACGCCGCCGTGCTTCAGAACCTGGCCAAGCTCAGCGAAGTCAAGGTGTTCGACGACGAAGCCGCCTGGGCCGAGGCCGCCCAGGCCGCGCCCGTCTGCGTGGTGGGCGAGGCGCGCCTAGCGCTGTTCGTGGAGATCGACGTGGCTGCCGAAAAGGCCCGCCTGTCCAAGGAAGCCGCACGCCTGGAAGGCGAGATCACCAAGGCCAATGCCAAGCTGGGCAACGAGGCCTTCGTGGCCAAGGCGCCCCCGGCCGTCATCGACCAGGAAAAGAAGCGCGTGGCCGACTTCGGCGCCACGCTGATCCGCATCCAGGAACAACTCGCCCGCCTGGGTTGAAAGATCCGTTTATGAGCACCCAGACCCGTGTCCGCAAAGCCGTGTTTCCCGTTGCCGGGCTCGGCACGCGCTTTCTGCCCGCCACCAAGGCCTCTCCCAAGGAGATGCTGCCCGTGGTGGACAAGCCGCTGATCCAGTACGCCGTGGAAGAGGCCTACGAGGCCGGCATCCGCGACATGATCTTCGTCACCGGCCGCAGCAAGCGCGCCATCGAGGACCATTTCGACACCGCCTACGAGCTGGAAAACGAACTGGAGAACGCCGGCAAGCAGGCCATGCTGGAGCTGGTGCGCAGCATCAGCCCCGCCGACATGAACTGCCTGTTCGTGCGCCAGCCGCGCTCCCTGGGCCTGGGCCACGCCGTGCTGTGCGCCGAGCCGCTGGTGGGCAACGAGCCCTTTGCCGTGCTGCTGGCCGACGACCTGATGGTGGGCGAGTCCGGCGGCCCGGGCGTGATGGCCCAGATGACCTCGGCTTTCCAGAAACAGGGCCGCTCCCTGCTGGCCGTGCAGGAAGTGCCGCTGGAGCAGACCAAGCGCTACGGCATCGTGGCCGGCGAGCCGGCCGGCGGCGCGCTGATGCGCATCGAGAAGATCGTCGAAAAGCCCGCGCCCGAGAAGGCGCCCTCGCGCATGGGCGTGGCCGGCCGCTATGTGCTGACACCGGCCATCTTCGAGGAGATCCGCAACCAGCCCAAGGGCGTGGGCGGCGAGATCCAGCTGACCGACGCCATCGAACGCCTGATGGCCCATGAAGCCGTCTACGCCTTCCAGTACCAGGGCAAGCGCTACGACTGCGGCAGCAAGGAAGGCTTTCTGCAGGCCACGGTGGAGCTGGCGCTGCAGCACGAGGATGTGGGCGCGAGCTTCCGCGAATACCTGCAGGGCCTGAGCATCTGAGGCCGGGCCCCAGGGCCGCCCCTGCCCCATGCAAAAGGCCTGCGAAAGCAGGCCTTTTTCTTTGGAGCGAGCCGCGTGCAGCCGCTCAGCGCCGGCGCAGGATGTGGATGAACTCCGCGCCCACGGTCTGCTGCTCCACCAGCTCATTGCCGGTCTGCTTGGCGAAGGCCTGGAAGTCGCGCAGCGATCCGGTATCCGTGGCCACCACCTTGAGCAGCTGGCCGCTGTCCAGTTCGGCCAGCGCCTTCTTGGCCTTGAGAATGGGCAGCGGGCAGTTGAGCCCGCGCGTGTCGATTTCCTTGTGAATTTCCATCGGATGCACCTCTTGAGCCTGGGATTCTAGGCGGCATCGCGGCTGAGGCCGGCAGCAGTGTCTTGATCGGCGCGACTCGCTTCAGCCTCCTGGGCCTGCTCGGCACGCTTCCAGAAGTCACGGATCACAGGATCATGCCCCCGGCTGCGCAGCCACTTGGCCAGCGCCATGCCCGTGCCGGAAGGCCAGGCCTGGACTTTCTCGGGCTCCAGCAGGCGGTATTCCAGCAGCTCGGGCGACAGCCGCACCTGGCCGCTGGCGCGCACATGGAAGGCGATGATCACCTGGTTCATGCGCAGGAACTCATGCACGCTGATCAGCTCCAGCGACTCGGCCTTCAGGCCGGTTTCCTCCGCCACCTCGCGCGCCACGCCCTCCTCGGGCGACTCGCCGGCCTCCATGAAGCCCGTGATCAGGCCGAAGACCTTCTCGGGCCAGGCCGCATTGCGCGCCAGCAGCACCTTGCCGTCCAGCTCCACGATGGCGGCCAGCACGGGCGTGGGATTGTTCCAGTGCGTCCAGCCGCACTCGGGGCAGCGCAGGCGCGATACATCGCCGCCGTCCTCGGCCTGGATCACCCACTGCAGGGGCGTTGCGCAGTGCGTGCAATAGCGGGTTTCATAGTGCATGGGGCTGTTCCTGGTTTTTTGCTGTCCTGGCTCAATGCAAACAGGAAGGCCCGCCGGAAGGCGGGCCTGTCGCTGTATCAGGCGGGGAAGACGCCCGTGGACAGATAGCGGTCGCCGCGGTCGCAGACCACGAAGACGATGGTGGCGTTGTTCTCGCGCTCGGCAATCTGCTGGGCCACCCAGCAGGCGCCGGCAGCCGAGATGCCGGCAAAGATGCCTTCCTCGCGCGCCAGGCGGCGCGCCATGTCCTCGGCATCGTCCTGGCCCACGAGCACGGTCTCGTCGATCAGCGAGGCGTCGTAGATCTTGGGCATGTATTCCTCGGGCCACTTGCGGATGCCGGGGATGCGCGAGCCTTCGGCCGGCTGGGCGCCCACGATGCGGATGGCAGGGTTCTTTTCCTTGAGGAACTTCGCCACGCCGGTGATCGTGCCCGTGGTGCCCATGGCGCTCACGAAATGGGTGATCTCGCCGCCGGTCTGCTCCCACAGCTCGGGGCCGGTGGTCTCGTAGTGGATGCGCGGATTGTCGGGGTTGCCGAACTGGTCGAGCACCACGCCCTTGCCCTGGGCCACCATCTGGTCGGCCAAGTCGCGCGCGTATTCCATGCCGCCGCTCTTGGGCGTGAGGATCAGCTCGGCGCCATAGGCCTTCATCGTCTGGGCACGCTCGATGGACAGGTCCTCGGGCATGATCAGCACCATCCGGTAGCCCTTGATCGTGGCGGCCATGGCCAGCGCAATGCCGGTATTGCCCGAGGTGGCCTCGATCAGCGTGTCGCCGGGCTTGATGTCGCCGCGCTCTTCGGCGCGACGGATCATCGACAGGGCCGGCCTGTCCTTGACCGAACCGGCCGGGTTGTTGCCTTCCAGCTTGCCCAGCACCACGTTGCCACGTTCCTGGCGAGACTGCGCACCGATGCGCTGCAATGCCACCAGGGGCGTGCGGCCGATGGCGTCTTCGATGGTCGGATAAATTTTCATAGCCTCACACTGTGCCATAATTCGCCCCTGCGCTAAGTAGCCCGGGTGGTGAAATTGGTAGACGCAGGGGACTCAAAATCCCCCGCCGCAAGGCGTGCCGGTTCGATTCCGGCCCCGGGCACCAGAGATTACGTAGCCGAAAAAGCAGTCCGCTGCTTTTTCGGCTATTTCTTTTCCGGCCGCTGTCTTCACAGTGTCCGCACACCCCTCCTTCCTGCACCAGCCCTTTTCAGCGGCTGCACTGCAATTCAAGGCCTCCAGCCTGACCAGATCCTGCGTCCTCATGCCTTGGGCGGGATAGCCCCTGCGCGCTTTCACCCGCACACCGCCCAACCTGTGTACAACTTTGGCATCAAGCCACCTCCAAGGCGGAAACGGACTGCAATCAGGCGCATGTCCAGCCCGCCCCGAATCGCCCCCACCGCGGCCTGCCCCCTAGCCTTGCCCAGTGCGCGAAATCCGGCACCTTCCCTCTGAAAACCGGTATCTGCACCATCGCCATGCAGCCAATTTCCGGCGCGGGCACCAGCCCGGTGCGCCCGCTGCAAAAGCCTGGTGATGCCCATGAAAAAAGCCACCCTGGGGTGGCTTTTTTTCTCCACAGAACCCTTGAACAACCCTGTGGATATTCAGTGAACAGCAAGTGAACGAGGCGTCCAAGTGCTTGCATTCACTGGCCGCAAGCTAGGCTGCCTGCAAATCAGGCAGCCCCTGAATCCAAGGGAAAACCCTTGAAACCGGGGTCACCTGCCGCGCCGCGCCTCAGGCATCGGAGCGGCGGATCTGGGCGCGGCCCGCCGCCGTGATGTGCCATTGATGGCTGCTGTCCACTTCGACCAGTCCACGCTCGCGCAGCCTCTTGGACAGATGCTCGCGCGCCGCGCTTTCCAGCGACACGGGCTCGCCCATTTCCAGCTTCTTGAGCACTTCGAGTTCATCCACCGTCGGCTCGTACACGGGTGCGTGATATGTGGTTTCGGCCATCGCTACTCCTTCGCTATTCAAAGTCTCATGCCCCGGCACTGCCCAAGGCATGGGTCCCAACATAGCGTTGGCCGGGACGCCGCGCAATCGGTGTCCGCACCTTTTTTCGCGATGTGGGCGATGATGGCACGCTTTGCGGCGGCGTCCCACAGGTGCCGGGGCACTGCCCTGTCCGGGAAACGGGCAGCCCGCTCTCTTGCCGCCGCCCTCTGCTCTCCGCTCTTGCCATCTGCTCCAGGGATTCAGGTTTTCATGTTGTACGCCATCACCGCCTTGTTCGCCTTCCAGTTGCTGGGAGAGGCCATCGTCCAGCTCACGGGGCTGCCGCTTCCGGGAGCGCTCGTGGGCACGCTGCTGCTGCTGGCGGCGCTGCTGCTGCACGGCCGCCTGCCCGAGTCGCTGGAGAAGGCCGCCGGCGTGCTGCTGCAGAACATGATGCTGCTGTTCATTCCCGTCATTGCAGGCGTGATGCTGGAGTTCGACCGGCTGTCGCGCGAATGGCAGCCCTTCGTGATCGCCTGCGTGGCGGGTGCAGCCATTACCTTCCTGGCCACGGCCTTCACCTTCCGCTGGTGCCTGGAGCGCCAGCGCGCCCGCGAGGCGGCCGCCAGCCAGGGAGACAAGGCATGAGCGCGCTCACCACCCACTGGCACAGCGCCTGGCAGTCGCTGTCCGGCAATGCCTCCACCGCCCACCTGCCCTGGCTGGTGCTGACCATGGCCGTCTACCTGGCGGCCATGGCGCTGTACCGCAGAAGCGGCAACCATCCGCTCCTGATTCCCGTCTTCACGGCCGTGGTCGTCATCGTGGGCGTGCTGCTGGCCACGGGCACCTCCTATGCCAGCTACCGCAGCGGCGTCTCGCTGCTGGGGCTGCTGATCGGCCCGGCCACCGTCGCGCTGGCAATTCCGCTGTACGCCCAGCGCGAGCGCATCCGCGCGCTGTGGCTGCCCATCAGCGTGGCGCTGGCCGTGGGCTGCGTGGTGGCGTTGCTGTCGGCACTGCTGATTGGCTGGAGCCTGGGCGCCACGGTGCAGACGCTGGTGGCGCTGGCGCCCAAGTCGGCCACCATTCCCATCGCCCTGCCCATGGCCGAGCGCTTTGGCGGGCCGGCCTCGCTGGCGGCAGTGGCCGTGGCCATCACCGGCATTGCGGGCACGATGATGGCGCCGCTGCTGATCCGCCTGGTGCGCAGCGATGACCCGGCCGTGCAGGGTTTTGCCCTGGGACTTACGGCCCACGCCATCGGCACGGCACGCGCGCTGCAGGTGAATCCGACCATGGGCGCCTTCTCGGCCCTGGCCATGGGCCTGAACGGCGTGGCCACGGCCGTGGTCATGCCGCTGTGCCTGGCCGTGCTGCCCTGGTTTTGAGCGCGATTGCGGGTTTTCCCCAGAGACACCCCCACAAGCCTGTGGACAAGCGCCGCCAGCAGCAAGGATAAGTCAGTTAAGTGACTGTCATCGTTGAACAATCCAAGGCCTGCTTAATTTTCAGGCAGGCCGGTGCTCCCTGGCGCGCTGCTGCAGCCATGAAGAGAACACGCGCAGGGCGGGCGCGGGCTGGGCATCGGGCGCCAGGGCCGGGGTGACCAGGTAGTAGGCGCGGTTGCCGCGCAGCGGCTGGGGGCAGGCAATGATGAGGTCGCCGCGCGCCAGTTCCTGCTCGATCAGCATGGGCGGCATCAGCGCCACGCCCAGGCCCTGGCTGGCGGCCACGGCCAGCATGGAAAACAGCTCCAGCCGCATGCCGTCCAGCGCGCGCGGCGCGGCCACGCCCATGGCATCGAACCACTGCTGCCAGCCGTAGGGCCGCGTGCTTTGCTGCAGCAGCGGCATCCGGGCCACGATGTCCGCCCCCACAGGCAGCCAGGCCCGGCCCGGCTCGCGCGCCTGGGCCGTGGCCAGCAATTGCGGGCTGCACACGGGCACCACCTCTTCGTCCATCAGCCATTGCGCCTGCACACCGGGCCAGCGTGCCACCTGCTCGGGCGTGCCTGCATAGAGCGCAGCGTCGAACACGGTATCGGCAAACAGGAAGGGCCGCGTCTGCACATCGATGTGCACGGTGACCTCGGGATGCTCGCGCGCTAGCTGCGGCAGGCGCGGCAGCAGCCAGCGCGTGGCGAAGGTGGGCACGGCCGCCAGATTGAGCGGGCCTCCCTCGCCCTGGTGGGCCATGATGTCCAGCGTGTCGCGCTCCAGGCCGTGCAGCCAGCGGGAGACCTGCTGGGCGTACTGCGTGCCGGCCTCGGTCAGCAGCACGCCGTGGCGCGTGCGCCGGAACAGCTGCACGCCCAGGAACTCCTCCAGCGCAATGATCTGGCGCGATACCGCGCTTTGCGTGAGCGACAGCTCCTGCGCAGCACGCGTGTAGCTGATGTGGCGGGCGGCCGACTCGAAGCAGGCAAGGGCTTGGGTGGATGGCAGGGCTCTACGCATATCTCATGAATTCAATGCACTTCAGAGCCTCACATCATAGGGAATAACCCGCAACAACCCATTCATACATGCGTTTTACGCATTCATGGATGAACAAACATCGTTTGCGCCACGCGCAGGCCCGCTTCTAAGATGCGTCGCAACAACGCTCCATGGTCACAGCCTGCCCGGCTTTGGCATATGGCAGCGACCCGCCCTTGACCTCTTTGTTTTTTGGAGAAACCACGCCATGGCCCGCAACAGCTTCCAATGGGATGACCCCTTCCAGCTCGACCAGCAACTGAGCGAAGACGAGCGCATGATCCGCGACGCGGCCCATGCCTACTGCCAGGAGAAGCTGGCACCCCGCGTGCTGGAAATGTTCCGCCATGAAAAGACCGACGTGAGCATCTTCCGCGAGATGGGCGAGCTGGGCCTGCTGGGCCCCACCATCCCCACGCAGTACGGCGGCGCGGGCCTGAACTATGTCAGCTACGGCCTGGTGGCGCGCGAGATCGAGCGCGTGGACTCGGGCTACCGCTCCATGGCCAGCGTGCAAAGCTCGCTGGTGATGGTGCCCATCAATGAATTCGGCACCGAAGACCAGAAGAACAGGTACCTGCCCAAGCTGGCCAGCGGCGAGTTCATCGGCTGCTTCGGCCTGACCGAACCCGACCACGGCTCCGACCCCGGCAGCATGTCCAGCCGCGCCTACAAGGTGGACGGCGGCTACCGCCTCAAGGGCAACAAGATGTGGATCACCAACAGCCCCGTGGCCGACGTGTTCGTGGTCTGGGCCAAGGAAGTGACCGAGGACGGCCATGTGGGCGAGATCCGCGGCTTCATCCTGGACAAGGGCATGAAGGGCCTGTCGGCCCCGGCCATCCACGGCAAGGTGGGCCTGCGCGCCTCCATCACGGGCGAGATCGTGATGGACGATGTCTTCGTCCCCGAGGAAAACGCCTTCCCCGAGGTGCGCGGCCTCAAGGGCCCCTTCACCTGCCTGAACAGCGCACGCTTCGGCATTGCCTGGGGCGCCCTGGGCGCAGCCGAGTTCTGCTGGCACACGGCGCGCCAGTACACGCTGGACCGCAAGCAGTTCGGCCGCCCCCTGGCCGCCAACCAGCTGGTGCAGAAGAAGCTGGCCGACATGCAGACCGAGATCACCCTGGGCCTGCAGGCCGCGCTGCGCGTGGGCCGCATGAAGGACGAGCACCAGAACGTGATCGAGATCACCTCGCTGATCAAGCGCAACAACTGCGGCAAGTCGCTGGACATTGCCCGCATGGCGCGCGACATGATGGGCGGCAACGGCATCAGCGACGAGTTCGGCGTGGCCCGCCACCTGGTCAACCTGGAAGTGGTCAACACCTACGAAGGCACGCACGATGTGCATGCGCTGATCCTGGGCCGGGCGCAGACCGGCATCGCAGCTTTTGCCAACTGACCCCCTGAGGCGCTTCGCGCCTTCCCCCTTCTCGCTTCGCGGAGGGGGACGACGCCCTCGCCGCGAGGCGGCTCTTGCTCGGCGTCCCTGGCCTGCTCCACGCCCATGTCACACGCTATGGGTGATGGAAGCTCAAGCCCTGATCTGAACTACCAGCGGCATCGGGCGCGCTCATATTTCTTCCCTCTCATGTCCTCCACATCCTCCGCGCCGGCCGCATTGGCTGGCATCAAGGTGCTTGATCTTTCCCGCGTGCTGGCCGGGCCCTGGTGCACGCAGACACTGGCCGACCTGGGCGCCGATGTGATCAAGGTCGAGCGGCCCGTGGCCGGCGATGACACGCGCCACTGGGGGCCTCCGTTCCTGCCGCGCGACGATGGGCAGGCCACGCAGGAGGCCAGTTATTTCACGGCCTGCAACCGCAACAAGCGCTCGGTCACCATCGACATGTCCACCCCCGATGGGCAGCAGCTGATTCGCCAGATGGCGGCCGGGGCCGATGTGCTGGTGGAGAACTTCAAGGTCGGTGGCCTGGCGCAGTACGGGCTGGACTACGAAAGCCTCAAGGCGCTCAACCCGCGCCTGATCTATTGCTCGGTCACGGGTTTCGGCCAGACCGGCCCGTATGCCGAGCGCGCGGGCTACGACCTCATGGTGCAGGCCATGTGCGGGCTGATGAGCATCACCGGCCATGCCGACGAGGCGCCCGGAGGCGGCCCGCTCAAGGTGGGCGTGGCCGTGATCGATGTCTTCACGGGCCTGTATGCCAGCAATGCCATCCTGGCCGCGCTGCATGCGCGCCAGGCCTCGGGCCGGGGCCAGCACATCGACATGGCCCTGCTCGACGTGGGCATGGCCGTGCTGGCCAACCAGGCCGCCGGCTTTCTGGCCACGGGCGAATCGCCGGGCCGCGCCGGCAACATCCACCCCAGCCTGGCGCCCTACCAGGACTTCGCCACGGCCAACGGCAACGTGCTGCTGGCCATTGGCAATGACGGGCAGTTCGCGCGCTTTTGCGCCGCCGTCGGCGAAGCCGGCTGGGCGCAGGACGAGCGCTTTGCCACCAACACCGCGCGCGTGCGCAATCGCCAGGCGCTGCTGGAGCGGATGGTGCCCCTCATGAAGACACGCGGCACGGCCGAATGGATTGCGCTGCTGGAAGACAAGGCCGTGCCCTGCGGCCCCATCAACACCATCGCCCAGGCCTTCGACGACCCGCAGGTGCGCGCACGCGGCATACGCGTCGAGCTGCCGCGCGAGGCCGGCGACGGCATCTCGCGCATCGCCAGCGTGGCCAGCCCCATGCGCCTGAGCGATACCCCGCCCGTGCTGCGCAGCGCACCGCCCTCCCTGGGCCAGCACACCGATGAAGTACTGGGCGAGCTGGGCCTGGCGCCC
Source organism: Delftia sp. PX-1 (assembly GCF_055797465.1). Classification (NCBI taxonomy): domain Bacteria; kingdom Pseudomonadati; phylum Pseudomonadota; class Betaproteobacteria; order Burkholderiales; family Comamonadaceae; genus Delftia; species Delftia sp. PX-1. The sequence continues at coordinate 2,238,725 of NZ_CP184763.1, read as the reverse complement.
ATGGCCATCCAGGCGCTGCGCTCGCGCGGCGTGGTCTGATCGCCTGCGCCAGGCAACACCGCCTCCTCCACATCTTTTTCCTCAAGCACCGCCATACGAATGTCTTAAAAAACCCAGCCTTCCCACCCGTCGGTGCCTCACAACAAACGCTCACAACATCCATTCAAGGAGACAACACCATGACTCACACCACTCGCATCGCGCTCGCCGGCATCCTCGGCGCCCTCGCGCTGTCGGGCGCAGCCCATGCCCAGGGCTACCCTGCCAAACCCATCAAGCTGCTCGTGCCCTTCGCGGCCGGCGGCACCACCGACCTGATCGCGCGCATCGTGGCCGAGCCGCTGGGCCGCGCCCTGGGCCAGCCCGTGGTGGTCGAGAACAAGGGCGGCGGCGGCGGCAGCATCGGCGCGGCCGAGACGGCGCGCTCCCAGCCCGACGGCTACAGCCTGGGCATCGCCACCGTGTCCACCACGGCCACCAACCCGGCGATCAACCCCAAGATCCCGTACAACGTGCTGACAGACTTCACGCCCATCGTGAACATCGCGGCCACGCCCAACATCATTGCGGCCCACCCCAAGTTCGCGGGCAAGAACTACCAGGAGTTCCTGGCCGAGGTGAAGAAGAACCCCGGCAAGTACTCCTACGCCTCGCCCGGCAACGGCAGCATCACCCATCTGATGATGGAGATGTTCAAGCTGTCCACGGGCACCGACATCACCCACGTGCCCTACCGTGGCAGCGGCCCCGCGCTGAACGACGCCGTGGCCGGCCAGGTTCCGCTGATCTTCGACAACCTGCCCTCGGCCCTGGGCTTCGTCAAGGAAAAGCGCCTGGTGCCCATCGTGGTGGCCGCGCCCCAGCGCCTGGCAGCGCTGCCCGATGTGCCCACCTTCAAGGAAGTGGGCCTGGCCCCCGTCAACCGCATGGCCTACTACGGCATCGTCGGCCCCAAGAACCTGCCGCGCGACATCGTGGACAAGGTCAACGCCGCCACGCGCAAGGTGCTGCAGGACCCCGCCATCAAGAAGCGCATCGAGGAAACCGGCTCGCTGATCGTGGCCGACACGCCCGAGCATTTCTTTGAAGAGATCAAGGCCGAACTGGCGGTCTACAAGGACGTGGTGCAAAAGCAGAACCTGACGATGGATTGAGCCTGCGCGTCACCCGCCGACCATCCCCGCCACGGCGGGGATTTTTTCAGGCTTCGCCAGCGGCAGGCGACAGCAACGCCTCGCACACCTCACACAGGCGCCCGGCCAGACGTCGACCCGGCGCCGACAACTGGGCCCGCACGTGCAGTGCCACTTCCACATCAGGCACGGGGGCGAAGCCGGCCATGCCGTCGAGCAGGCGGTGGCCGGGCCCGACCAGCCGGCGCGGCAGCAGGCTGATGCCCAGGCCCTGCTCCACGGCGGCTTCCAGGCTGGCCAGGCTGGCGCTCACATAGGCCAGGCGCCAGCGCCGGCCGGCGGCATCCAGCGCATGCGTCATCTCGCTGCGGTACAGGCCGCCCTGCGGAAACACCACCAGGGGCAAGGGATCCATCCCGTGGCAGGGATGCCGCGCACTGTCTATCCAGGCCAGCGGTTCGGGCCAGCGCGCCATGCCGGGCGTGCTGCCGCTGCGCTGCTTGACGATGGCCAGGTCCAGCTCGCCGGCCTGCAGTTGCTGCCATATCGCCTGCGACAGCCCGCTGGTCAGCTCCAGGCGCAACTGCGGCTGGCTGCGCGCCAGCGCGCCCAAGGCGGGCATCAAGGCATGGCCGGCAAAGTCCTCGGGAACACCGATGCGCAGCACGGCCTCGGTGGCGCCAGCCAACTGCTCCACGGCCTCGTCCATGAGGGCCAGGATGCGTTGCGCATAGGCCAGCAAGCGCTCTCCTTCCAGCGTGCATTCCACATGGCGCCCGCTGCGGTCCAGCAGCGTGCAGCCCATTTGCTCCTCCAGCCTGCGGATCTGCTGGCTGACCGTGGACTGGGTCAGGTGCACGCCCTGCGCCGCGCGCGTGAAGCTGCCGGTTTCGGCCACGGCGCAGAAGCTGCGCAGCAGGGTGGGGTCTATGGAAGAGGGCTGCATGGGGCTTGGGCGAATTTCAGTGGCTTTGTCACTGCCTGGCATTTGATCATTTAATTTTCCAATTGATGACCCCCGTCCTAGACTGCGGCCTCAGCTCCCGATTGCCCAGCCATCCCCATGCAAGAACAAGAACACATCCGCCTGCTGCGCCATGCCGTGCAGCTGGCGCACGACAACCGCCTGCGGGGCGGCCGGCCCTTCGGTGCCCTGCTCGCGCGCGAGGGGCAGATCCTGTCCACGGGCGTCAACGAGATCGTGCAAAGCCATGACCCCAGTGCCCACGCAGAAATGCAGGCGCTGCGCGCGGGCACGCGCGCCCAGGCCAACGCCCGCCTGGCCGGCTGCACCATCTACGCCAGCGGCCACCCTTGCCCCATGTGCCTGGCGGCGCTGGTGATGGCCGGGGCCGAGCAGGTCTTCTTCGCCTTCGACAACGCGGATGCCCAGCCGTATGGCCTGTCCAGCGAGGGCGCCTACCAGCGGCTGCGCATGCCGCTGCAGCCGCCACCGCTGCCCCTGAGGCGGCTGGACACGGGCATCACGGCGGCCCAGCTGTACGGCAACGCCCCCTGGGCCTGAAGCCATGTCGTCCATTGCGCCTGCGCACACCGAGACCCCTGCCGCGGCACACGCCATTCCAACGGCGCTGTGGCTGGCCACCGTCGTGCTGGTCACGCTGAACCTGCGCCCGTTTCTCACGGCCATCGGCCCGCTGGGACCGCAGATCCAGTCCGCCACCGGCATGGATCTGTCCACGCTGTCCTGGCTGACCCTGCTGCCCATGGCGTTGATGGGCCTGGGCGCCTGGCTGGCCCCGGCCGCGCTTCAGCGCCTGGGTCCGCGCCGCGCCGTGGTCGGGTCCTTGGCGGTGATTGCGCTGGGCTGTGCGCTGCGCGTGGCGGGCTCCAGTGCGGCCACCCTGCTGGCCACGGCCGCGCTGTGCGGCGCTGGCGTCGCCCTGGTGCAAGGCGTGCTGCCGGGCCTGATCAAGCGCCAGTCGCCCGCACGCATGGCCCAGATGATGGGGCTGTACTCGGCCGCGCTCATGGGCGGCGGCGCCCTGGGCGCCCAGATTTCGCCGCTGGCCGTGCAATGGGGACTGGACTGGCGCCTTGCGCTGGCGCTGTGGACTGCGCCCGCCCTGCTGGCATTGGCGCTGGCGCGGCATGCGCTGCGTGCGTTGCCGGCTCCGGCGCCCATGGCAGGGGCCAACGCCACGCAAGACACCGGCTGGCTGCGCCGGCGCCCGCGCACCTGGATGCTGATGGCCTGCTTCGGCCTCATCAACGGCGGCTATGCGGCCATGGTGGCCTGGCTTGCGCCCTTCTACCAGACGCACGGCTGGAGCCCCGCGCAAAGCGGCGGCCTGGTCGCCCTGCTGTCGGTGGCACAGGCCGGCGCCGCGCTGGGACTGCCCGTGCTGGCTTCGCGCCATGCCGACCGGCGGCCATGGCTGGGGTTCACGCTGCTGTGCCAGATCATCGGCCTGGCCGCGCTGGCCTGGTGGCCTGATGCGGCGCCGCTGCTCAACATCGTCATCCTCGGCATCGGCCTGGGTGGCTGCTTCGCGCTGATGATGGTGGTGGCGCTCGACCATCTTCCCCACCCCACGCAGGCCGGGGCGCTCAATGCGCTGATGCAGGGCGGCGGCTTTCTGATTGCGGCGCTGGCGCCCTATGTGATCGCCCGGCTGCACCAGTTCACGGGCGGATTCGGCGCCGGCTGGCTGGCACAGATGGCCGCCGTGCTCGTGGTCTGCGTACTGGTGTCCCGCCTGGCACCGCAGCGCTACGCCCAGGCCATGCGGGCACCCGGCGGCTGACCCGCTTCAGTGCGCCGTTGCCTGGAAGCCGGCAGACCAGCGCACGAAGGCCCAGACGCACCAGGCCAGGCCCAGCGCCACCAGGCCGCCGCCGATCCAGCCGATGTTCTGCATGCCCGCATGCATGCTGACCTGACTGCCCAGCAACGCGCCGCCGCCAATGCCGATGTTGAAGATGCCCGAGAACATGGACATGCCCACATCGGTGGCGTCGGCTGCCAGCTTGAGCACCTGGGACTGCATGGCCAGGGCGAAGCAGATCATGGCGACACCCCAGACCGAGCTCATCACATAGAGCGAGGCCTCATGGCCCGAGGCCGGCACCAGCATCAGCAGGCTGGCCGACAGCACGCCAATGGCGGCCAGCAGAAAGCCGCGCGGATGGCGCAGGCCCCACCAGCTGAACATCACGCTGCCCACGATGCCCATGCCGCCGTACAGCAGCAGCACGGCCGTGGTCACCTTGCCCTCGAAGCCCGCGATGTCCTGCACGAAGGGCTCGATATAGCTGTAGGCCATGAACTGCCCGGTGATCACGACCACCAGCAGGATGTAGATGGACAGCAGCGCCGGACGGCGCAGCAGCATGGGCACGCTGGCCAGGTTGCCCGCGTTCTCGCTGGGCAGGCGCGGCAGCAGCCGGGCCAGGGCCACCATGACGATGGCCGCCACCCCGCCCACGGCCAGGAACGTCGTGCGCCAGCCCAGCCATTCGCCCACGATGCGGCCCAGCGGAATGCCCAGCACCATGGCCATGGAGGTGCCGGTGGCCAGCAGGCTCAGCGCCACGGCCTTCCTTCCGGGCGGCGCCACGCGCACGGCCAGCGAGGCCGTGATGGACCAGAACACCGCATGCGACAGCGCGATGCCGATGCGGCTGACCATGAGCGAGGCAAAGCTCCAGGCCACGCCCGACAGCACATGGCTGGCCACGAACAGCGCGAACACGCCCATCAGCAGCTTGCGCCGCTCCACATTGCGCGTGAGCAGCATGAAGGGCAGCGAGGCCAGGGCCACGATCCAGGCATAGATGGTCAGCATCAGCCCGACCTGCTCGGTGGGCATGCCAAAGCTCGCGCCAATGCTGCTGAGCAGGCCCACGGGCACGAACTCGGTGGTATTGAAGACGAAGGCGCCCAGCGCCAGCGCGATCACGCTGAGCCAGGCCTGGGCGGCCGTGGGTGTGGATGACGCGGAAACGGAGCCGGCCGCAGCGGAGACGGAAGGGGGCATGGGGAACGTGGGGCCTTTTTTGTTGCAGCGCAATATTGTGCTGCGCCATGCGACCGCCTGATGTCAGCTGCCGCGCAGGCCCCAGTGCCGCCAGGGGGACTCAGGCCGGAGGCAGGTGGCAGACGGCCTCGATGTTGTGGCCGTCGGGGTCGAGCACGAAGGCCGCGTAATAGTCGTCGTGGTAGTGCGGTCGCAGGCCGGGCTCGCCATTGCAGCGCCCGCCTGCGGCCAGGGCGGCCGCGTGGAAATCATCGACCATGTTGCGGTTGTCCACGCGAAAGGCCACATGGATGGGCGGCTGGTTGGGCTCGCCGCCGGTGATCCAGAAATCAGGCTTGGGCGGCTCGCCAAAGCCGGCCGTGTCGCCGTGGCCGGTGAGCTCGGCGGACAGCTCCATCAGGATCTCGTAGCCCAGGGGAGCCAGCGCCCGCGCATAAAACTCCCGGCTGCGGTCGAAGTCCGATACGAGGATTCCCGTGTGGTCGATCATGGCGGCGCTCCTGCCTGTTCGTGACAGGCACCAGCATGCCATGGAGGCCGCCTGCGCACCAGCCGGGAGCCCCCGGTGCTCAGTAAGCGACGGTAAAGCGCTCGCGCAGGTGCAGGCCCTTGTCCAGCGCATCGACCAGGGCCACGGCCAGATCGGCGGCGGAGATGGTGCCGGGCTGGCCGTCGGCCTGCATCAACGGCTCATCCTTGCCCGTGCGGTACTGGCCCGTGCGCTCGCCATGGTCACCCAGGTGCAGGGCAATCGGCGGGCTCAGCATCGTCCAGTCCAGGCCCTGCTCCTTTTGCAGATCGTTGAGGGCATCGCGCGCAGCCGAGGCGCCGGGCTTGATGGCGGCCGGGAACTCGGGCGTGTCCACCAGTTGCCTGCCGGGCGCGATGTAGAGGCTGCCCGCACCGCCCACCACCAGATAGCGCTTGACGCCAGCCGCCTTCGTGCCCGCCACGATGGCGCGCGAGCCGCGCATGAAATCCTCATAGATGTCGGGATTGCCCCAGCCCGCGTTGTAGGCGCTGACCACGGCGTCCGCGCCTGCCACGGCCCGCTGCACGGCGGCGGCATCCAGCACATCGGCCTGCACGGCGTGCAGATGCGGCTGGGCCGCCAGCCTGGCGGGGTCGCGCACCAGGGCCACGACCTCGTGGCCGCGCTGCAGCAGCTCCTTCAATACCGCCGAACCCACAAAGCCGGTTGCGCCAATGAGTGCCACTTTCATCTTCATTCCTTTGCGGCGCCTGGGCGCCTGTTCACGATGGCATTGAGATTACGCCGTTCACAATCGCTGCGGAAGACGGCAGTTTTCACCAACAGCTTGAAGCACCACTTCACAATACAGCCCATGGACGACTACAAACGCATGGCCGTTTTCGCCGCCGTGGTGCAGCACGGATCGATGAGCGCCGCCGCGCGCGCCCTGGGCATGAGCCCCTCGGCCGTGAGCCAGCAGGTGCGCCAGCTCGAGCGCGACGGCGGCGTCACCCTGCTGCACCGCTCCACCCGGCAGATCGCCCTCACCGACACGGGCGAGCGCTACTACCAGCAGTGCGCCGCCATGGCACAGGCCGCCAGCCAGGCGCGGGCCGAACTGGCCGCCGCGCGCGACGAGCCCGGCGGCGAACTGCGCCTGTCGGCCACCGTGGGCTTTGCGCGCCACATCGCGCCGGCCCTGGGCAGCTGGCTGGCCCGGCATCCGGCACTGCGCCTGCACCTGGATGTGGACGATGCGCCCATCGACCTCATCCAAAGCCGCATCGACCTGGCGCTGCGCTTTGGCCGTCTGGCCGACTCCGGCTGGGCGGCCCGGCGCCTGGGCGCCATGCGCAACTGGCTGTGCGCCTCGCCCGCATGGATACAGGAGCACGGCGGCGGCGCGGCCTGGCGCCACCCGGCACCGCTGGCCAGCGCGCGCTGGCTGGGCCTTGCGCGCGAAGGCCAGGGCCAGGCCCTGCGGGCCGAGGCACGCCATCCGGCCACGGGCGAGACCTACAGCCTGCAGGTGCAGCCCCATGTGGCCAGCAACAACCAACTGTCCCTCCAGCAGATGTGCGAGGCCGGCCTGGGCCTGGCCCTGCTGGGCAGCATGGACGTTGCCGACGCGGTGGCCGAAGGACGCCTGGTGCGCCTGCTGCCCGACTGGGACTTCGGCGGCCTGGACATCTGGGCCGTCACCCCGCAGCGCCAGGCCCAGCCCGCCAAGGTGCGCCAGGCCATTGCCGCGCTGCAGGCCTATCTGGCGCAGTTGCCCGGCGTGGTCGATGCGCCGGCGCAGGCCCCGGCCGAGGTCCCGGGCCGATAAAAAAAGCCCGCACAAGGCGGGCATGAAAACGAAGGAAGGACAGGCTCTCAGTCGAGGGCCGTCTTCTGGCCGTTCTTGAACACGCTCAGCGTGTACGAAGGGTTCTTCATCTCGCCGTTCTTCTCGAAGGCGATCTTGGAGGTCACGCCCGAGTAGTCGGCCTTCTGCAGGAAGGGGATGTAGACCTTGGGGTCCCAGGAGTTGGCGCGCTTCATGGCGTCGGCCAGCATCATGGTGGCGTCGTAGAAGTACGGGCTGTAGACCTGGAACTGGCCGGGGTACTTGGCGTCGTAGCGCTTCTTCCATTCCGTGCCGCCAGGCATCTTGGCCAGCGAGGCGCCGCCGTCGGCGCAGATCACGTTGTCCAGCGGCTTGGCGCCGGCGGCCACCTTGGCCAGCTCGGGCACGCACAGGCCGTCGCCGCCGAAGTACTTGGCATCGTTCATGCCCAGCTGGGCCATCTGGCGCAGCATGGGGCCGGCCTGGCCATACATGCCGCCGTAGAAGATGCCTTCGGGCTTCTTGGCCTTGATCGAGGTCAGGATGGCCATGAAGTCCGTGGCCTTGTCGTTCGTGAACTCCGAGGCCACGACCTTCACGCCCAGCTTTTCCGCATCCTTCTTGAACACATTGGCCAGGCCCTGGCCGTAGGCCGTGCGGTCATCGATGATGGCCACGGTCTTGAGCTTGAGCGTTTCGGCCGCGTACTTGGCCAGCGCCGCACCCAGCGCGTTGTCATTGGCAATCACGCGGTAGGTGGTGTTCCAGCCGGGCTTGGTCAGGTCGGGGTTGGTGGCCGCGCCCGTGATCATGGGAATGCCGCAGTCCTGGAAGACCTTGGACGAGGGAATGGCCACGCCCGAGTTGAGGAAGGCCACGGCGCCGGCGACCTTGTCGTCGCACAGCTTCTGCGAAGCGGCCGTGCCCTGCTTGGGATCGGCCACATCGTCTTCGGCCACCAGCTGGAACTTGACCTTCTTGCCGGCGATCTCCATGCCCTTGGCATTGAGGTCGTCAATGGCCATGCGCACGCCGTTCTCGTTGTCCTTGCCGAAATTGGCCTGGGGTCCGGACACGGGGCCGATGTGGCCGATGCGGATCACCTGCTCCTGGGCCATGGCCACGCCACCCATGCCGGCCACGACGGCCGCAATACACAACTTCCGGGACATCTTCATCGCGCACTCCTCAGTTGAAACAGGCCGTCACGTTATTCCCGTCATCGCGGCTTGGCAATGGCGCGTCACGCCGCGTGACGGGACCGCGACACTCGGCCCCAACTCAGTGTTTACGAGAATCCATCCCCAACCAAAGCTGTGCTGGGAGGCTGGCCGGCTCAGGCCGCGCGCGCCTGGCCCAGTGCCTGTACCTGCGCCAGCTGGTCCAGCGCCGCCAGGCAGGCATGCGCCACTTCCACGCCCTTCTTCACGAAGTGGGCACGGAAGAACTCCACATGGTCGCCATGTTCGTGGAAATCGCGCGGCGTGAGCACGGCCGAGAACACCGGCACTTCGGTATCGAGCTGCACGCGCATCAGGCCGTCGATCACGGCCGAGGACACGAACTCGTGGCGATAGATGCCGCCGTTGACCACCAGCGCGCAGGCGATGACCGCGTCGAAACGGCCGCTGTCGGCCAGCTTCTTGGCCAGCAGCGGGATCTCGAAGGCACCGGGCACGTTGAAGTGGCTGATGTTCTGCGCGGCCACTCCCTGGGCCTGCAGCTCGGCCGCCATGGAGTCGCGCGCCTGGTGCACGACATCGGTATGCCAGCTCGCGCAGATCACGGCCACGCGGCTGCGGCCCGCGACGGCCTTCCACGGCGTGCCCGAGGCCGTGCCGTGTGCGGAGAAGTTCAAGGAGACAGGAGTCTGATTCATGGTGCTCTTTCGAGATGAGACAAATGAATCAGGGCGCGCGCCATGGCGCCGCATGGCGCGGCACAGCCCATGGGACAACCATGGGCATGGCGCCTGCCATGCAGGTGCTGCGCGATCTCTTTCATCCGGACTGTGACCGTCGGCTCTGGCATCTCACCAGATCTGCTGACCCCGGCCGGCCTTGCGGCTAGCCGGGCGCTCGCGGGCTGCCGGACACATGCCGAAAGACAGATCCAGATACCGCCGGTGGGGAATTTCACCCCGCCCTGAGAACGCTGCTTTGCGGCGCACGGACTGCGCGCCGCCAAAGACAGCGGACATTCTAGTCCCGCGCAGATGCCATTGCGGCGATGGGGGCGGCCGCAGCCATTGCGCGCTGTGCCTGCGGATTTCATCTGGAAGCACCTACAGCACATGGACCAATTGCTATCAAAATAGAAGTCCCGCTGTCGCCGTCGTTGCCTCGCCAGGACGATCCAGGTCAACCATTGAGGCCTGTCAAACGTCATATGAAGAGATCCAGACAGGAAACACGCCTTTGCCCGGACACCACACCATGACCCGAACCAACGCCTCCCCCACGCAGCAGCGCCCGCAGCCTGGCCTGCGCCCCCTGCGCCTGCTGGCCGGCCTTGGCCTTGCAGCCCTGGTCACCGCCTGCGCCGTGCCGCCCGATGGCTATTCGGACATGGGCTCCGGCTACCCCAGCTATCCCAGCTACCCGTCCTATCCCAGCTATCCGTCGGGCGGCGTCGTCTACCCCTCGTATCCCACGCAGCCCGCCTATCCGGACAACGGCTGGTACGAGCGCCAGCGCCTGCAGCGCGAACGTGAGCGCCTGCAGTACGAGCGCGAGCGCATCCAGCAGGAACGCAACCGCGATGCCTGGCGTGACCGCCAACAACGCGAGCGTGAAATGCGCGAGCGCGACCGGGACCGTGACCGCCAGGCCCAGGACCGCGACCGCCAGTTGCGCGAGCGCATGCAGGAGCAGCAGCGCCGCGAAGCCGAGCGCCAGCAGCGAGAGCGCGAACGCGACCAGGGCCAGCAGCAGCGCGAGCGCGAACGCCAGCAACGGGACCGGGAGCAGCAGCAACGTGACCGCGAGCAGCAGCAACGCGCCATCGAGCGCATGCAGCGTGAAAGCCAGGGCGGCGGCAACCCCTACCCCACCCAGGATCCGCGCCACTGGCGCTGAACGGCTGACCGGCGGCATTTCCAGCCCCTGGGCGCCGCACCATAATCGGCAATACACCACATCCTTGTGCCGCTTGTGATGGGAAAGGAAACCGCCATGCACCGCACCCAAGACCTTGGCCACACCGGCCGCCGTTCATCGGCGGCCGCGCGCTGGGCGCTGGCGGCGCTTGTACAGATGTTTGTACCGATGTTTGTACCGCTGGTGCTGGCGCTCACCGCAGGCCCGGCCTCGGCCCAGGTCATCCGCTGCACGGACGCCAAGGCCGGCCGCGTCACCTACACCAACAGCAGTTGCAAGGACGGCGAAAACCGCGTGCAGGTGCAGGAAGCCCCCAGCCCCGAAGAGCTGGAGCGCGAGCGCGCGCAGTCCGCCGCCGCCATAGAGCGCAAGAACCAGCAACTGGCCCGCGAAGAGGCCGAGCGCCGCACGCGTGCCCAGCAGCAGGAACGCGAGGCACGCAGCCGGCGCGAGCGCGAGAACTCGGCCCAGCGCGACGGCGGCGACTCCCCGGCCTGCCAGCAGGCGCGCCGCCGCCTGGACACCATCCTGGCCGAGGCCAATCCCGATCCCGCCACCTGGGGCCCGCGCAGCCAGGCCGCCCAGCAGCAGATGGAGATGGCCTGCCTGGGCCCCAAGGCCTATGAACAGCTGCAGCAATCGCGCGCATTGCAGCCCAATGCCATCAACCGGCCGTGGATCGTCGGACGCCCCGTGCCGCCGCAGCCGCTGCCGCCTTCGGCCCCCATCTCGCACTGCAACGTGTTCCGCTGCTACGACACCAACGGCGGCATCCACCCGCGCTGATTCAGGCGCGCAGCCCCTGCTCCACGGTCGGGTAGCGCAATCTCAGGCCCAGCTCCTCCTTCAGGCGCTGGTTGCGCAGGCGGCGTGACTCCCCCATGAAGCTCAGCAGGCTGGCCGGCAGCTCGCGCTGCGCCTGCTCGCGCGTGATGCGTGCGGGGCGCGGCAGTCCATAGAGATCGGCCGCAAGGTCGAAGTAGTCGCCCATGCGCAGCTGCGTATCGTCGCTGGCGTGGTAGATGCGCTGCGGCCGGCCGAGCCACAGCGCCCGCACGCAGGCGCGGGCCAGGTCGTCGGCATGGATGTGGTTGGTATAGACATCCTCTGCGGCGCACAGCAGGGGGGTCCCTCGCAGCAGGCGCCCGCGCGGCGTGCCGTTTTCCCGGTCCGGCGCATAGATGCCCGGGATGCGCAGAATGCTGGCGCGCAGGCCGCCGCGCCCGGCAAAGCGCACGGCTCGCTCGGCGTTCACGCGGCGCTGGGCACGCGCCGTGGCCGGTGCGGGCGGGCGGCTTTCGTCGATCCAGGCGCCCTCGCAGTTGCCATAGACGCCGGAGGTCGAGCCATAGACCAGGCTGGCCGGCCGGCCGCGAAGGCGCAGCACGCGCAGCAAAGCCGTGGTGCGCGGGTCCAGCCACCAGCCATCTTCGCCGGCAGGCGGATTGGGCGGCGGCGCCAGGTGGACGACGCGCGTGGCCAGGCCGGCCATACGGCGCAGCGTGGCAGGCGCGTCCAGATCGCCCAGCAGCGGCGTGATGCCGCGCCCGCGCAGATCCTGCAGGCGCTCGGCGCCACGCGTCAGGGCCAGCACGCGCGGGCCCCGTCGTGCGGCACCCGAACGGGCGACGGGCGCGCCCGCCAATGCACCAGCCACGCGCAGCCCCACGTCGCCGCAGCCGACGATGAGCACGCGTTCGCGTCGAAAGCGCGCCGGCAGCGCGCCCAATGGGTTTTGGTTTGAGGGCAAAATCCTGGCCTGTTGCGAGGGCGGCCACCCGCGCGCCGCCGGTCGCGGCAGCGGCATGTCCGTCCGGGAAAGAAGATCGCCGGCGCGCTCCACGCGCCGCCAGCGCCCCCGAGGATACCGAGAACATGACCGAGATAGCCAACGCTTCCCACGAAATCACCGTACAGCCCAGCGGCCGCGCCTTCGCCACGCAGGGCAGCGAGACCATCCTGGCCGCCGCCATCCGCTGCGGCGTGGGCCTGCCCTATGGCTGCAAGGACGGTGCCTGCGGCTCCTGCAAGTGCAAGAAGCTGCTCGGCGAGGTCACCCATGGCGCCCACTCGGAAAAAGCGTTGACCGCCCAGGAAGAGGCCGACGGCTATGTGCTGACCTGCTGCGCCACGCCCAGCACCTCGGTGGTGCTGGAGTCGCGCCAGGTGACCGATGCCAGCGCCTTCCCGATCAAGAAGATGCCCGTGCGCGTGGCCACGCTGGAGAAGAAGTCGCACGACGTGATGCAGGTGCGCCTGCAGCTGCCCGCTGCAGACAAGTTCCGCTACCACGCAGGCCAGTACGTGGAATTCATCCTGCGCGACGGCGCCCGCCGCGCCTACTCCATGGCCACGGCCCCCCATGTGCAGGACACGGCACCGGGGCTGGAGCTGCACATCCGCCACATGCCGGGCGGCAAGTTCACCGACCACGTGTTCGGCGCCATGAAGGAAAAGGAAATCCTGCGCGTGGAGGGCCCGTTCGGCAGCTTCTTCCTGCGCGAGGACAGCGACAAGCCCCTCATCTTCCTGGCTTCGGGAACGGGCTTCGCCCCCATCAAGGCACTGCTGGAGCACATCCGCCACAAGGGCATCACCCGCTCCGTCACCCTGTACTGGGGAGGACGCCGGCCCGAGGACCTCTACCTCGACGCCTGGGTGCGCGAGCAGGCCGAGGCCATGCCCCAGCTGTGCTATGTGCCCGTGGTCTCCGACGCGCTGCCGGAAGACGGCTGGAACGGCCGCACGGGCTTCGTGCACCAGGCCGTGCTGGACGACTTTGCCAACTTGTCCGGCCATCAGGTCTATGCCTGCGGTGCGCCCATCGTGGTCGATTCGGCACGCCATGCCTATGTGGAGCAACGCGGCCTGCCGGCGGAAGAGTTCTACGCGGACGCGTTCACCTCCGAGGCCGACAAGGCTTCCTGAGTGCGCAGAAGGTGGCACGGATCAAGCAATACGCAGAAAAACTGCTTCCCATACCTGCGCGCAGCCAGGTGTCGCAATTTTTTTGCACAATAGCGCCCCTATGAACCGTAGAAACAGCCTTCTCTCGGTCATGGCGGCCGCTGCTGCCCTGGCCTCCCCGCTTGCCCTGGCGCAAGAGCCCATCCGCCTGATCGTGCCCTATGCGCCCGGCGGTCCGCTGGACATCACCGCGCGCGCGCTGGCCGAGCGGGTGCGTGACTCCCTGGGAGTGGTGATCATCGACAACAAGGCCGGCGCCGGCGGCAACATCGGCGCCGACGCCATTGCCCGCGCCACGCCGGACGGCATGACCATCGGCCTGGCCGCCACGGCCACCCATGCCGTCAATCCCTGGCTGTACACCAAGATGCCCTACGACGCGGGCAAGGACTTCGCGGGCATCACCCAGATGGTGCGCGTGCCCAACGTGCTGGTGATGAATGCGGCCCGTGCCGAGCAGCTCAAGATCCACAGCGTGGCCGACCTGATCGCCTACGCCAAGTCCCACCCCGGCAAGCTCAACTACGGCAGCGGCGGCAACGGCAGCGCAGGCCACCTGGCCGGCGAAATGCTCAAGCAAAAAGCCGGCATCTTCGCCCTGCACGTGCCCTACCGTGGCGCCAACCCGGCCCAGCTGGCCCTGCTGTCGGGCGAGGTGGACTTCAACATCGACAACCTGGCTGCCGCTGCGCCCAATATCCGCTCGGGCAAGCTCAAGGCGCTGGCCGTGACCTCGCTGAACCCCACCACGCTGCTGCCCGGCGTGCCCGCGCTGTCCAAGACCTTCCCCGGCTTTGCCATCGACACCTGGTGGGGCCTGGTGGCCCCGGCCGGCACGCCCAAGCCCGTGCTGGACAAGCTGAGCCGGGCCTTTGCCGACGCACTGGCCGCGCCCGAGACCAAGACCCGCTTCGAGACCCTGATGGCCGAGCCCGTGTCCTCCACGCCCGCCGAGTTCGACAGGTTCATGGCGGCCGAGCGCGCCAAGTACCAGGCCATCGTCAAGGCCTCCGGAGCGAAGGTGGACTGAGCCGATCCATCGCGTCCCGCCTGGCAAAAAGCCGCAGCCGCCCTCAGGGCGCTGCGGCTTTTTCATTCAGGCCACTGTCGGGATTCAGGCTTGCCGGAGATGCCAGCCAGGCTTGTGCGCCAGGCAGATGCCCTGCCCCGCCACGGCCTGCAGCTGCGCGGGCGTGACGCGCTCAGGCGCGATCTCGGCCAGCGGCACGAGCACGAAGGCGCGCTCGTGCATGCGCGGGTGCGGCACGCTCAGGCGCGGCAGCGCGATGCGCTCGTCGCCCCACAGCTCGATGTCCAGGTCCAGCGTGCGCGGCGCATTGCGGTAGGGGCGCTCGCGCCCGGCCGCCAGTTCGATGGCCTGCAGCGCATCGAGCAGCGCCAGCGGCTGCAGCGTGGTGCGCACGGCGGCCACGGCGTTCAGATAGTCGGGACCGCTGGAATCGATGGGCGCCGTGCTGTAGAGCGAGGAGACGGCCAGCAGGCGCGTGCCCGTCAGGCCGCCGATGGCCTTCAAGGCCTGGCCCAGGGCCTGGCCGCAGTCACCGAGGTTGGCGCCCAGGCCGATGGCGACCCAGTGGCCTGGCTCAGTCATCGCCGCCCATGCCGCCATCGCCCCCGCCCTGGGGCTTGCGGCGGCGGCGCCGCCGCTTCTTGGGCGCTGCAGCCTCCTCGCCGCCAGCCTGTGCCGGTGCGGGATCCTCAGGTTGCACGCCTTCCGCCAGGTTCACGCCATCGCGCGGCTGGCGGACCTTGGGCACGCGGTGCACCTTGGGTTCGGCGCTGCGCTGGCGGGCGCGCTGCTCGTCGCGCGCCTGGGCGATCAGGTCGTCGCGGCGCGCGTCGTCGGCATTCTGGAACTCCTGCCACCAGCTGGCCAGGCTTTCCTCGACCTCGCCGATATCGGCGCGCAGCCGCATGAAATCGAAGCCCGCGCGAAAGCGCGGCTGGGCCACCAGGCTGAACGGCGTGGCGCCCGTGCGCTTGTCGAAGCGCGGCTGCATGACCCAGATCTCGCGCATGTCGGCGGCCAGCTTGCCGCGTCCCGAGACATCGCCGATGCGCTGGTCGAACACTTCGTCGATGGATTCCTGCAGCGCGGGAAACGGGTGCTGACGCTGGTTCAGGCGGCGCTCCCAGCCGGTCTTCACGTCATGCCACAGCACGCAGGCCAGCAGGAAGCTGGGTGCCACGGGCTTGCCTTCCTCGACACGGCGATCGGTATCGGTCAGAGCGGCCTGCACGAAGGGCTGCTCGGCACGCTCGACCACCACATCCAGCAGCGAGTAGATGCCGCGCGCCAGGCCCAGGCCGCGCAATTGCTCCACCGAAGCCAGCGCATGGCCGGTCTGCAGCAGCTTGAGCATTTCATCGAACAGGCGGCTTTGCGGCACATCGGCCAGCAGCGGCTCGCACTCCACCAGGGGCTTGGCCGTCTTGGGCTCGAGCTTGAAGCCCTTGCCCGCCAGCTTGGCGGCGAAGCGCACGGCGCGGATGATGCGCACCGGATCTTCACGGTAGCGCGTGGCCGGGTCGCCAATCATGCGCAGCATGCGCTTCTTGGCGTCGTCAATGCCCTTGTGATAGTCGACCACGATCTGCGTGCGCGGGTCGTAGTACATGGCGTTGATCGTGAAGTCGCGGCGCGTGGCATCCTGGTCCTGCGGACCCCAGACGTTGTCGCGCAGCACGCGGCCGCTGGCGTCCACCGCATGGTGCATGCCGGCGAGCTGGGCCTTGCTGGTGCGCTCGTTGCCGCTCACGGCCTCGGCCGCGCTGTTGTCCAGGAAGGCGCGGAAGGTGGAGACTTCGATGACCTCGTTCTCGCGCCCGCGACCATAGACCACGTGCACGATGCGAAAGCGCTTGCCGATGATGAAGGCGCGGCGGAACAGGCCCTTGACCTGCTCGGGCGTGGCATTGGTGGCCACGTCGAAGTCCTTGGGGCGCAGGCCCAGCAGCAGGTCGCGCACGGCGCCGCCGACGATGTAGGCCTCGTAGCCCGCGTCCTGCAGCGTCTCGACCACGTCGAGGGCACGCCGGTCCACCAGGTTGGGATCGATGCCGTGCACCTGCACGGGCACCTCCTGGCGCTTGCCGAAGGGCGACTTGCGCGCCCGTGGGGCGGCCGAGGCCTTGCCCAGCAGCTTGTCGATGATGTTCTTGATCATGGTGCTTCGCCAAACAGGTCCAGAATGCGCCAGCCACGTTCCTGGGCCAGGGCGCGCAGCCGAGTGTCGGGGTTGGTGGCCACGGGGTGGTCCACGCGCTCGAGCAGGGGAACGTCGTTCCAGGAGTCGCTGTAGAAGAAGGTCTCCACGCCGCTCCATTGCAGGCCGCGCGCATCCAGCCACTGCTGCATGCGCTGCACCTTGCCGCCGCGCATGCTGGGCGTGCCACGGATCTCGCCCGTGAACCAGCCCTGCGCGTCGCGCTCCAGTTCCACCGCGATCAATTCCTGCACGCCGAGGGCGGCGGCGATGGGGCGCGTCACGAACTCGTTGGTGGCCGTGACGATGATGATCTGGTCGCCCGCCTGCTGGTGCGTGCGCAGCAGCTCCAGTGCCTGGGGACGGATGGCGGGGGTGATCACCTCGCGCATGAAGCGCTCGTGCGCCTCGGCGGCCTGCTGCGCGCCACGGGCGCAGAAGGCCTCGGTGGCAAAGCGCACATAGTCGTGCACGTCGAGCGTGCCCGCCTGGTAGTGCGCGAAGAACTCGGCATTGCGGCGGCCGAACTCGACCGGATCGGTCCAGCCGATGCGCGTCGTGAACTCGCCCCACTCATAGTCCGAATCGAGCGGCAGCAGCGTGTGGTCCAGGTCGAACAACGCCAGCCGGGGCCGGAGTTGCTTCTGATCAGAGGTCATGCATATCCTAAAAAAATGGGTCCCGCGCTGCCCTTGCAACGCAGGCTCCGCCGGCTCCCGCAGTCCCTGCCCACAAGAAAATGCGGGCTCATTCGGTTTCCAGCATCGTCTTGAGCAACGGAATGGTGATGGCGCGCTTGTTGCGCAGCGCAAAGCCGTCGAGCATGTCGAGCAGCTGCATCAGGCTGCCCAGGTCACGCGAGAAGCGCTTGAGCATGTAGTCCATCACATCGTCGCCCAGAAAAACGCCACGGGCATCGGCCTCCTGGCGCAGCACCGCGCGGCGCGCGGTTTCGTCGAGCAGCTGCAGCTGGAACACATGGCCCCAGCCCAGCCGCGTGCGCAGATCCTCGCGCAGCTTGAGGTCTGCCGGCGGCAGCGGGCCGGCCCCCAGCACCCAGCGCGGCGAGCCCGTGGCCGGGCTCGTCGCATTCACAAACCAGTTGAAGGCCCGCGCCTGCTGCAGCGGAGTGTAGATGTCCACATCGTCCATCAGCACCGCCGCCCAGCGCTCGTCGAAGGGCGGCGGGAACAGGGTGGAGGCATCCATCCAGCCCACCATGGCACCCTGCTCGCGCAGGGCCTCGCGCACGGCCTTGAGCAGATGGGTCTTGCCCGAGCCCGATTCGCCCCAAAGATAAGTGGGCACTGGCGTGCGGGCCGTCTGCATGCGGCCATCGCCCACCCAATGGCGCAAATGATCGATCACCGCGGCATTGGGGCCGACGAAAAAGCGCGACAGCGTCGGGCTCGACGCCATGCTGATATCCAGAGCCAGCTGCTTCATCTGCGACATACGCGCAGCGCCCCCTTTCCTGTGTCCAGGCGGGTCCATGCGGCAAAAGCAGGCAAAGGAATCGGCAACGGCATTGGGTTGATAGCAAAGACAGGCCCGCCCTGCCGCAGCGCTGCGGCAAGGCGGGCGACGCCGGGGCGTTCCCGGGCGCAACAGGGATTTTAGTCTGCGCGGCGCACGGCACGGCGGCAGCCGGCCCGCTTGTGCAACGAAAGCCCCCTCGAAGCCCACTGGCGCGCGCGCCTGCCGGCGGCCGGCGCCGTAGAATCCCGGGGTTCCAGCCCGGCCTCGGGCCTACCGCACCGTACCCATCCATGAGCTCTTCTGCCCCCTCCTCTACCCCGATCTCCTACAAAGACGCCGGCGTCGACATCGTCGCTGGCGACGCGCTGGTCGAGCGCATCAAGCCGCTGGCCAAGAAGACCATGCGCGAAGGCGTGATGGCCGGCATCGGAGGCTTCGGCGCACTGTTCGAGGTGCCCAAGCGCTACAAGGAGCCCGTGCTGGTCTCGGGCACCGACGGCGTGGGCACCAAGCTCAAGCTGGCCTTCGAGTGGAACATGCACGACACCGTCGGCATCGACCTGGTGGCCATGAGCGTCAACGACGTGCTGGTCCAGGGCGCCGAGCCCCTGTTCTTCCTCGACTACTTCGCCTGCGGCAAGCTGGACGTGGACACGGCCGCTGCCGTGGTCGGCGGCATTGCGCGCGGCTGCGAGCTGTCGGGCTGCGCACTGATCGGCGGTGAAACCGCCGAAATGCCCGGCATGTACCCGGCCGGCGAATACGATCTGGCCGGCTTTGCCGTCGGCGCCGTCGAAAAGTCCAAGATCCTCACGGGCCAGAGCGTTGCTGCTGGCGACGTGGTGCTGGGACTGGCCTCGGCCGGCGTGCACTCCAACGGTTTCTCCCTGGTGCGCAAGTGCATCGAGCGCGCCGAAAGCCAGGGCAGCCTGCCCGAAACGCTGGACGGCAAGCCGTTCAAGCAGGCCATCATGGAACCCACGCGCCTGTACGTGAAGAACGTGCTGGCGGCGCTGGAGCAGCACCCCATCAAGGCGCTGGCCCACATCACGGGCGGCGGCCTGCTGGAGAACATCCCCCGCGTGCTGCCCGAAGGCCTGGCCGCCCACCTGGATGCCGGCAGCTGGCCCCAGACCGAGCTGTTCGCCTGGCTGCAGAAGACGGCCGGCATCGATGCCGTGGAAATGAACCGCACCTTCAACAACGGCATCGGCATGGTCGTTGTCGTGCCCGCCGAGGCTGCCGAAGCCACGGCCGCCACGCTCGCGAAGCTGGGCGAGACGGTCCACACCATCGGACGCATCGCCGCACGCGGCGAGGGCGAGCCTGTCGAGGTCCGCTGACCACGGGCCCGCAGCGCATGACCCAGCACCTGCCCTCGCCCATCATCTCCCCGCAGCCCGCGCCCACGCGCGGCGTGACGCTGTCCAGCTATGTGCTGATGGCCGGCGCCCTGCTGCTGATCATGTGGCAGGGGCTGCTGCCGGGCATGCTGTGCGTCTGCGTGGGCTTTCTGGTCACGCGCGCGCTTGCCGGGCTGCTGTCACGCGCCCAGCCCAAGTCCCGGCGCGGCTCGCTGCCGCGCTGGACGCAACTGGTGGCAGCCACCATCGTCATTCTTGCGCCGCTGGCCCTGCTCAGCGGCGCGCTGTCGCACACGCGCACCTACATCACCGACGCGCCGCAGCAGTACCGCGAGCTGCTCGACTATCTGGCGCACACGGTGCTGGAGCTGCGTGACAAGCTGCCGGCCGACATGGCCGACCAGCTGCCGGACGGCGCACAGGAAATCCAGCACCTGCTGGCCAGCTACCTGGCCGCCAAGGCCGGCGCCCTGGCCCATGCGGGCCGCGCCTGGCTCACCGGCCTGCTCTATGCCTACGTGGGCCTGATCATCGGCGCCCTGGCCGCCGTGCGGCCCATGGTCACGCGCCGCCCGCCCCTGGTGGCAGCGCTGCGCGAGCGCATCCGGCTCATGGGACTGGCCTTCCGCCAGATCGTGGCGGCCCAGTTCTGGATTGCGGCCTTCAATACCTTTCTCACGGCCATCTTCCTTCTGGGCGTGCTGCCGCACTGGAACCTGACCCTGCCCTACACGCCAGCCCTGATCACGCTGACCTTCATTGCAGGCCTGGTGCCCATCGTGGGCAACCTGCTGTGCAATGCGGTGATCACCATTGTGGGCCTGTCGGTGTCCCCTGTGGCCGCCGCCGCCTGCCTGGGCTTTCTGATCCTGATCCACAAGGCCGAGTACGTGATCAACGCCAAGGTCGTGGGCCAGCGCACGCACATGGGCGTATGGGAGCTGCTGGCGGTGATGTTCGTGGCCGAATCGGTGTTCGGCCCTGCAGGCCTGGTGGCCGCTCCGCTGTTCTACGCCTATCTCAAGAAAGAGCTGGAAGCCGTCCGGCTGGTCTGATCAGCCCACGCGCGGGCGGCTACAGCCCTCTCAGCCGCCGGATCACCTCGCGCACGGCCACGGCCTGCGCGCCCTGCTGGGACTGCAGGAAGCGCTCCAGGTCTTCAAGCGCACGCTCGGTCACCCCCCATTGCGCATAGGCCAGCCCCCGGTCCCGCAGGATCTCGGGCATGTCGGGCCGCAGCACGGCCAGCCGGTTGAGCACGGCCACCAGCAGCGGCCAGTCGCGCCGGGCATGGTGGATTTCCTGCAGGTTGCGCAGCATGCGCTCCAGAACGTCGCGCGGCGAGGCGCCCTGCAGGTACATGCCCAGCGGAGCGGCCTCTTCGGCCGACAGGCCCGCGCTCTGCCAGAAGGGCTCCAGCCGCTCGGCCAGGCTGTTGGCAGAAAAGGACTCGCCACTCAACGGGTCCATCACCACCTGCCCCTGGGGCAGGCGCATCTTGACCAGGAAATGGCCGGGAAAGCTCACGCCCTGCGCCGGCAGATCGATGGCCGCAGCCAGCTCCAGCCAGATCAGCGCCACACTGATGGGAATGCCGCGCCGCGTCTGAAGCACATGGTGGATGTAGCTGTTGGCGGGGTCGTAGTAGTCGTTGAGATTGCCGCCAAAGCCCAGCTCGCCGTAGAAGAACTGGTTGAGTCCGCGCAGGCACTGCAGCGGATCGGTTTCGCCAGCCAGGCGCTGGACCAGGCGCACCTGCAGCCGGTCCAGTTCGGCGCTGGCCGCCTGCAGGTCGAGATCGGGCACGGCATCCTGGGCGATGCTGATTGCCGCCTCCATCAGCGGCAGGTGTTCATCGCTTTGCACCAGCGCTGCAAAGTATTGCAGGGCCGTTGGCGTGTCGTCGTAGCTCCAGCTCATGATGCCTTGTGAATTTGCAGCGCCCAGGCCTGCAATTATGCGGGTTCGGGCTAGCGCCGCAGCAGTGCCCGCAGCTTGAGCCCGGCTGCCCACAGCGCGCCAAAGTACAGCAGGGCCGAGGCCGCCATCAGGCCGGCAAGCAGGCCCACGCGCTGCCATCCGTTGGCACGCAGCGCAATCCAGTCGAAATGCTGGCTTCCCCAGGTCAGCAGCACGGCCAGCAGACTGCTGGCCGCAATCACCTGCAAGGCCAGCCGCCCCCAGCCGGGCTTGGGACGGTAGACGCCCCGGCGCAGCAGCCCCCACAGCAGCCAGCCCGCATTGACCAGGGCCGCCAGGCCGATGGACAGCGCCAGACCCGTATGCGCCATGAAGGGCACCAGCACCAGGTTGAGCAGCTGGGTGATGATCAGCACCACGATGGCGATCTTGACGGGCGTGCGGATGTCCTGGCTTGCGTAGTAGCCGGGCGCCAGCACCTTGATGGCCACCAGGCCCACCAGGCCGGCGCCGTAGCCCACCAGCGCCAGCGCGATCTGGCCCACATCGCTGTCCTGCAGCGCGCCACGGTGGAACAGCGTGGCCACGAGCGGCTCGGCGAAAGTGAGCAGCCCCACCGCGCAGGGCACGGAAAACAGCACCACCAGGCGCAGCCCCCAGTCCAGCATGGCCGAGTAGCGCTCCGAGTCGTCGGCCGCCTTGGCCGCGGCCAGCTGGGGCGTAAGCACCACGCCCAGCGCCACGCCCAGCAGCGCCGTCGGAAACTCCATGAGCCGGTCAGCATAGAACAGCCAGGTCACGCTGCCCGGCTGCAGATAGGAGGCGATCTGGGTGTTGATCATCAGCGAGACCTGGGCCACGCCCACGCCCAGCAGCGCCGGCGCCATCAGCCTGAGGATGCGGCGCACGCCGGCCTCTTGCCAAGCCTGGCGCAAGGCGGCTGGAGAAAACCCGATGCGCGGCAGCAGGCCCAGGCCTGCCAGCGCCGGCAGCTGTACCGCCAGCTGCAGCACGCCGCCCAGCATCACACCGCCGGCCATGGCATAGATGGGCTCTATGCCGCGCGCCTGCAGCCAGGGTGCACCCCAGAAGGCGGCGGCAATCATGGCCAGGTTCAGCAGCACGGGCGTGGCGGCCGAGACGGCAAAGCGCCGCCAGGTATTGAGCACGCCGGACGACAGCGCCACCAGCGACATGAAGCCGATGTAGGGGAACATCCAGCGCGTCATCAGCACGGCTGCGTCATAGCCTTCGGGCGACTGGCGCAGGCCGCTGGCCAGCAGCCAGACCAGCAGTGGCGCGCCGACCACGCCCAGCACGCAGGTCACGAGCAGCACCCAGAACAGCAGCGTGGCCACATGGGAGATCAGCCTGCGCGTGGCCTCCTCCCCCTCCTTGGCCTTGCTGGCGGCCAGCACCGGCACGAAGGCCTGGCTGAAGGCGCCTTCGGCGAACAGGCGCCGGAAGAGATTGGGAATCCTGAACGCGACATTGAACGCATCGGTCAGCGCATTGGCTCCGAACATGGAGGCCATGAGCAGATCGCGCACCAGCCCGGTGATACGGGAGGCCAGCGTCAGCAGGGAAACGGTGGAGGCGGCTTTGAACAGTGACACCGTGGGGAGTGTATGCGCTGGCACGGCCACCGCAGTTGCGTGCCAGGGCGGGCCGGACGGCTCTTGCACTCCGTTGCAACAGGCCCGATTGCGCGGCCTGGGGCCCACAGGCCCTGAAGGGACTGCATGCTATAATCCCGCGCTTCGCCGACAACATCCTCAGACACTAGGAATACATATCATGGCATCCAAGCCCGTAAAGAAGAACCCCCGCCTGGCATCCGGCCGCAAGCGCGCCCGCCAGGACGTCAAGCTCAACGCAGCCAACACTTCGCTGCGTTCCAAGTACCGCACCGCCGTCAAGAAGGTCGAGAAGGCCGTTCTGACTGGCGACAAGGCCAAGGCAACCGAACTGTTTGCCGCAGCCCAATCCGTTCTGGACACGATCGCCGACAAGGGCATCTTCCACAAGAACAAGGCCGCTCGCGACAAGAGCCGCCTGTCCGCCAAGGTCAAGGCCCTGGCAGCCCCCGCCGCCTAATCCACTTAGGCAACCGCACGGATGGCCCCGGCCATCTGCCGTTTGTAACGGGTGCGCTGTCAGCGAACGAGAAAACCGCCTTCGGGCGGTTTTTTTGTGCCTGGACAAAGGCGCCGCCGTCCGCATCGCACCGAAGGAAAAGCCCGTCTCCACCAGCAAAGCGCAGCCGAAAAAAAACGCACCCCAGGCGCGCTTCACATCGGGCGGGAACCGGCCCCGCAAAAAAAGAAGCCGGCCTCAGCGGGCCGGCTCGTCCGGTATCAGGCAGGCTTCGGCAACCTGCAGGTTGTTGTCCTTGGCGAAATTCAGGCAGAAATCCCAGGCCATGGGCTCGTAGTCGCGCAGGTCGCGATGCACGACCACGCACTTGACGCCGTTGAGCGTTGTGGGAACACACCAGGGCGAGTAGCTCAGGTGGCTGCCGCGCTGGGCACCACCGGGGCGGAACTGGCTCATGACGCCTGCCAGCCGCTCGGCCCAGTCGCTGGGCCGGAAAGTCTTGCCTTCGTGGGTGATGCCCTGGATGAACAGTTCTTTGCTGGAGGGAGAGACCATCAGGATGCGCACCAAAATACGACTTGTGCAACAAGGAGCAAAACAGGCGGCTTGCCAAGGGGCCCAGCACCTTGCCACTTCCTGTTTGCGCAAGTCCTTCAAAAAAGTCAGAGCCCGCAGACAGGATCGCTGCCGGCAGGCCAAGCGGGCATTTTATCTCTTATATAAGAGCTGGACCGTTGTGCAGCGCACTAACCAAGTGTGGCGTAGGTTCATTGCATGGCTGTGATGCGCAAACCGCAACGGTAGGCCATTGCGCGGCCCCTAGAATCGGGCTTCGCTGTTTTTCAGGCATCTGCGGCGGCAACGCCCGGATGCCGTTTACTTTCCAGCTCAGGAGATTTTTGCAATGACCGCTTTCATCGAGGCTGCCTCGCCCCACGTGATGAACACCTATGGCCGCGTACCGATCGCTCTGGAGCGAGGCCAGGGCTGCCGCGTGTGGGACGTCAACGGCAAGCAGTACCTCGATGCGCTGGGCGGCATTGCAGTGAACACGCTGGGCCACAACCACCCCAAGCTGGTGCCTGCGCTGCAGGACCAGGTGGCCAAGCTCATCCACACCTCCAACTACTACCATGTGCCCGGCCAGGAAACGCTGGCCAAGCTGCTGACCGAGCGCGCGAAGATGACCAATGTCTTCTTCTGCAGCACGGGCCTGGAGGCCAACGAGGCCGCCATCAAGATCGCGCGCAAGTACGGCGTGGACAAGGGCATCGCCAAGCCGGTGATCGTGGTCTACGAGCATGCCTTCCACGGCCGCTCCATCGCCACCATGACGGCCACGGGCAACCCCAAGGTGCGCGACGGCTTCGGCCCGCTGCTCGACGGCTTCCTGCGCGTGCCGGTCAATGACTTCGAGGCGCTGCAGCAGGCCACGGCCGGCAACCCCGACGTGGTGGCCGTGATGATGGAGCCCATCCAGGGCGAAGGCGGCCTGCACCCCATGCGCATCGAGTACATGCAGCAGGTGCGCGCCCTGTGCGATGCCAACGGCTGGCTGATGATGTTCGACGAAGTCCAGGCGGGCATGGGCCGCACGGGCAAGTGGTTCGCCCACCAGTGGGCCGGCATCGTCCCCGACGTGATGACCCTGGCCAAGGGCCTGGGCTCGGGCGTGCCCATCGGCGCCGTCGTCGCCCATGGCAAGGCGGCCACCGTGCTGCAGCCGGGCAACCACGGCTCCACCTTCGGCGGCAATCCGCTGGCCATGCGTGCGGGCATCGAAACCATCCGCATCATGGAAGAAGACGGCCTGCTGGCCCATGCCACCAAGGTGGGAGACCGCCTGAAGTCCACGCTGCAAAAGGAGCTGGCCGACGTCAAGGGCGTGGTCGATGTGCGCGGCCAGGGCCTGATCATCGGCATCGAGCTGAACAAGCCCTGCGGCGCCCTGCTGGGCCGTGGCGCCGAAGCCGGCCTGCTGTTCAGCGTGACCGCCGACACCGTGGTGCGCCTGGTGCCGCCGCTGATCATGACCGAGGCCGAGGCCGACGAAGTGGTCGCCAAGCTCAAGCCCCTGATCGTGCAATTCCTGTCCGAATGAGGACCTGCCTATGACTGCCATCAAGCACTATCTGCAGTTTTCCGACTTCACGGCCGACGAGTACGCCTATGTGCTCGAGCGCGCGGCCCTGATCAAGAAGAAGTTCAAGAACTACGAAAAGCACCACACGCTCAGCGACCGCACGCTGGCCATGATCTTCGAGAAGGCCAGCACGCGCACCCGCGTGAGCTTCGAGGCCGGCATGTACCAGCTCGGCGGCTCGGTGGTCCACCTGACCACGGGCGACAGCCAACTGGGCCGCGCCGAGCCCATCGAGGACAGCGCGCGCGTCATCAGCCGCATGACCGACCTGGTGATGATCCGCACCTACGGCCAGGACAAGATCGTGCGCTTTGCCGAGTACTCGCGCGTGCCCGTCATCAACGGCCTGACCAACGAGTTCCACCCCTGCCAGATCCTGGCCGACATCTTCACCTTCATCGAGCACCGCGGCTCCATCCAGGGCAAGACCGTCGCCTGGGTCGGCGACGGCAACAACATGGCCAACACCTGGCTGCAGGCGGCCGACCTGCTGGGCTTCACCGTCCACGTCAGCACGCCGGGCGGCTACGAAGTGGACGAGAAGCTGGCCTTTGGCGGCAAGGCGCCGCGCGAGGGCTGCTACAAGGTCTTCAAGGACCCGCTGGATGCCTGCAAGGGCGCCGACCTGGTGACCACCGACGTGTGGACCAGCATGGGCTACGAGGCCGAGAACGAGGCCCGCAAGAAGGCCTTCGCCGACTGGTGCGTGGATGCCGAGATGATGGCCGCCGCGCGTGCCGACGCCCTGTTCATGCACTGCCTGCCCGCCCACCGTGGCGAGGAAGTGCAGGCCGAGGTCATCGACGGGCCGCAGTCCGTGGTCTGGGATGAGGCAGAGAACCGGATGCACGTGCAAAAGGCACTGATGGAGTACCTGCTGCTGGGCCGCCAGCCGGGCTGATCACGCCCACTCCTTTGGCCCAGGCGCATTCCCTCACACCCATGCACCTGAGCCACGAACACTCCAGACACCGCCTGCAGGCCAAGCGCCCCCAGGCGGTGTTTCCGTTGGGCGGCTGCGCATTGCGCCATCCGCACATTGCACGCCATACGCGCGTGCCCTCGTTCTTCGGGCCGCGCCGGCATTTCGCGGCCCGGGTGCGTGCGCTGTTCGTGCGCATCCACACCTTCTATCTGAAGTTCCTCCAGGGCCATACCTAGGGCCGCACCCCCTCTTCCCAGCCTTATGCGCCGCCCCGGGCACCGGGCGCGGCAAGCCTGTGCGTGCCCTGCTGTCTCCCGAAGAAGAACTTCCATGTCCGAAGCCCTGCATCCCTGCCTGAACTGCGGCGTCTGCTGCGAACACTTCCGTGTCGAATTTTCCGTCTACGAACTGCGCTCCATGGGCGGCACCGTTCCCGATGAACTGGCCCATGAGGTCCACGGCAACCGCTGGCGCATGAACGGCACCGAGCGCCGCCCCGTGCGCTGCACGGCCCTCACGGGCCGCTGCGGCGAACAGGTGGCATGCAGCATCTACGAGCAGCGCTCATCGACCTGCCGGGAATTCGAGATGGGCACGGACCGCTGCAACGCTGCGCGCCTGGCGCATGGCCTGCCTGCGCTGGATGACGGCGCCCGCATCTGGCTGGCCGCTGCCTGAGCGTGCAACCGGCCGGCGGCCCGGCGACCGGCCTGTCGACCGATCTGGCGCTATGGCTGGCGCCTGTCCGGTGCGCAGCTGTCTCCGCCGCAGGCGCTGCAGCCGCCGCAGCCGCCCCCGTCCTTGGGCGCCAGCGACGGATGCAGCTGACCGGCCTTCAGCCGCCAACGCGCCGGCAGGTAGCGCCAGACCAGGGACACGGCCGCCACCACCACGATCACGCCCACGATGATGTTTTGCCACATGCTCAATGCCCTCCTCAGCCCGCGCCCAGCGCGAGGGCCACGCGGTAGGTGATGAAGCTGGCCAGGTAGGCCAGCGCGAACAGGTAGCCCGTCATCAGCAGCGGATAGCGCCAGCCATTGGTCTCGCGCCGCACGGCCGCCAGCGTGGAAATGCACTGGGGCGCGAACACGAACCAGGCCAGCAGCGACAGCGCCGTGGCCAGGGACCAGGTATGGGCGATCAGCGGCCCCAGCTGCTCGGCCATGGCCTCGTCGCTGGCAGCGGACAGTGCATAGACCGTGCCCATGGCACTGACGGCCACTTCGCGCGCGGCCATGCCGGGCACCAGGGCGATGGCGATCTGCCAGTTGAAGCCGATCGGCGCCAGCACCACCTCCAGCCAGCCGCCGATGCGACCTGCAAAGCTGTAGCGGATGGCCGCTTCGGTGACGCCATCGGGCGGCGCCGGGTAGCTGGCCAGAAACCACAGCACGATGCTCACGGTCAGGATGATGCCGCCGACGCGGCGCAGGAAGATCATGGCGCGCTCGTACAGGCCCAGGGCCAGGCTGCGCGGGCTGGGCCAGCGGTAGGAGGGCAGCTCCATCAGCAGCGGCGTGGGGCCGGCGCTGCGGCCCACCAGCTTGGCCACGCCGGCCACGGCCATGGCGCTGGCGATGCCGGCCACGTACAGCGCGAACAGCACCAGGCCCTGCAAATTGAAGATGCCGCCCACCGTGCGCTCGGGAATGAAGGCGCTGATCAGCAGCGCATAGACCGGCAGGCGCGCCGAGCAGGTCATCAGCGGCGCGATCATGATGGTCACCAGGCGGTCGCGCCAGCTGGTGATGGAGCGCGTGGCCATGATGCCGGGCACGGCGCAGGCGAAGCTGGACAGCAGCGGAATGAAGGAGCGGCCCGACAGGCCGACCTTGCCCATGATGCGGTCCAGCAAAAAGGCGGCACGCGGCAGGTAGCCCGAATCCTCGAGTGCAAGGATGAACAGGAACAGGATCAGGATCTGCGGCAGGAAGACCAGCACGGCGCCCGTGCCGGCGATCACGCCATCGGCCAGCAGGCTGCGCAGCGCGCCTTCGGGCATGTGCTCGTTGACCAGGGCCGAGACGGCCGAAACGCCGCCCTCGATGCCATCCATCAGCGGCTGTGCCCAGCTGAACACAGCCTGGAACATCAGGAACAGCGTGGCTGCCAGCAGCAGCATGCCCCACAGCGGGTGCAGCACCACGGCGTCGATGCGGTCGTCGCGCCGGGTGTCCGCCACGGGCTCCTTGACGCAGTCGGCCATGATGCGGGCCACCTGCTGGTGCAGGGCCAGGACCTGCTCGCGCGCATCGCCCGGGCGGGCCGGGGCCTGCAGCTGCGGCGCCGCCAGGGCGCGGGCTTCGGGGCCGTCCAGCCATTGCAGCAGTTCGCGCGCGCCGTCCTGGCGCACGCCCACCGTGGACAGCACGGGCATGCCCAGGGCGCGTGACAGCGCCTCGCGGTCGATATCGATGCCCTGGCGCCTGGCCATGTCGCTCATGTTGAGCACCAGCAGCATGGGCAGGCCCAGGCGCTGGGCCTCCAGCACCAGGCGCAGGTTCAGGCGCAGATGGGTGGCGTCGGTGACGCAGACCAGCAGTTCGGGCGGCGCCTCGCGCGCATGGCGACCCGAGACGATGTCGCGCGTGATGCGCTCATCCTCGCTGTGCGCATGCAGGCTGTAGGTGCCCGGCAGGTCCAGCACGCGCACGCGCCGGCCGCTGGCCGTGCTCAGCCAGCCTTCCTTGCGCTCCACGGTCACGCCCGCGTAGTTGGCCACCTTCTGGCGTGCGCCGGTCAGCAGGTTGAACAGCGCCGTCTTGCCGCAGTTGGGATTGCCCAGCAGGGCCAGGCGCAGTGCGGAATCACCGCTGCCGCCGCCGCCCTGGGCAGGCTGCAGCGGCTGAATGAGTTTGGGAGAGGACGACGCGCTCATGCCACCGCCTCCGGCGCCACGCGCACCAGGGCCGCCTCATGGCGGCGCAAAGCGAACGTGGTCTGGCCCACGCGCACGGCCAGCGGGTCGTCGCCCGGAAAGCCCGCGGCCAGGATGCGCACGGGCTCGCCGGGCAGAAAGCCGATCTCCATGAGCCGCAGCAGCAGTTCCTGCTCGCTGGCATCGCGTGCGGCATGGAGCTCGACCACGCGCGCCGATACCTGACGGGGCAGGGCATCAAGGGTGATGGCCGTGGTGGCAGCAACGGCGGCAACGGCAGCAGAGGAGGACATGGGAGGCGCGGACAGCGTGGACGGAGCCGCAGCGTCCGTCGCGGGGTTCATCGAATGCATGGCGTGTTGTATCAATTGATTTTTATTCTCATTTTGATTTTGATCGAACCCGGGCGGCGGGACCGCGCATGGTATCGGAGTGCGGGACAGGGTTTTGCGTTCCCGGCTTTGCCCCCTGGCGGGCCCAGGCGGGCGGCGCGCGGCACAATGGCGGCCGACGCCGACACGGCCTTTGCGCACTCCCCTCCCCACGCCATGACCCAACCCTGCCTGAGCTGCGGCGCCTGCTGCGCATCGTTTCGCGTGGACTTTTCCGTGCACGAGTCGCAGGCGCAGGGCGGCCGCGTGCCAGCCGGGCTGGCCGAGGAAGTCACCGACCACACCTGCCGCATGCGCGGAACCGACTGGGCGCGTCCCCGCTGCGCGGCCCTGGTCGGCAAGGTGGGCGAGAAGGCCCATTGCGGCATCTATGAATGGCGCCCCTCGCCCTGCCGCGAGTTCGCCGCCGGCAGCGATGCCTGCAACCGCGTGCGCGTGCGCCATGGCATGCAGGCGCTGGACAGCGGCCTGCTCTAGCAGCCTGCCAGGCGCCACCAGCCGTCATTCCACCGGCAGCCCCGCCAGCTGTCCCTTGAATTCCTGCAGCGAGAAATGCGTGTGCACCTGGCGCACGCCGGGCAGCCGGTGCAGGCGGCTGAGCAGCAGATCGGAATAGGCGTCGAGATCGCGCGCCACGACGACCAGCAGGAAGTCCTCCGGCCCCGAGATGCCATGGAACATCACGACCTCGGGAATGGCGCAGACCGCTTCCTGGAAATGGCGCGAGGACTCCTCGTTCTGGTGGTCTATGCCCACCATCACGAAGGCCAGCACGCCAAAGCCTATGGCGCGCCGGCTCAGCGCGGCGTGGTAGCCGGTGATCACGCCCTCGTCCTCCAGCCGCTTGATGCGCCGCCATGACGGTGACTGCGACAAATGCACACGCTGCGCCAGCTCACCCGAGGTCAGCCGCGCGTTGTCCTGCAGGGCGCGGATCAGCAGCCGGTCCGTTCTGTCGATGTCGATTGGCATAAACCACCTATGAATTCATGTTTCACAGAATAACTTATCCAAGATCAAGTCGATTTAGGGATAACTACTAAACGCCCCGCGAAGGCCGTCCATAGCATCCGCCTCCGAAGCCCCCCACAGCAACGGAGACAACAACCCATGCCAGCCTTCGAAGACATCGTCCAGCGCGAAGCCGGACTCAAACAGCAGCTGTCCGCCGGACAGATGACCATGATCGCCATCGGCGGTGCCGTCGGCACCGGCCTGTTCCTGGGCAGCGGCTTTGCCATCGGCTTTGCCGGGCCCAGCGTGCTGATCAGCTATGCCATCGGCGCAGTGATCTCGCTGCTGCTCATGGGCTGCCTGGCCGAGATGACGGTGGCCCACCCGACCTCGGGCTCGTTCGGCGCCTATGCCGAGCACTACATCAGCCCGATGGCCGGCTTCATGGTCCGCTATGCCTACTGGGCCTGCGTGGTGCTGGCCGTGGGCACCGAGGTGACGGCCGTGGGCCTGTACATGGGCTACTGGTTCCCCGAGGTGCCGCGCTGGGCCTGGGTGGTGATCTTCTCGGGCGCGCTCATCGGCGTGAACATGATGAGCGTCAAGGCCTTCGGCGCCGTGGAGTACAGCTTCTCCATGATCAAGATCATCGCCATCGCGGCCTTTATCGTGGTCGGCGCCTGGGTGGTGTTCGGCGCCCGTCCGGACGGCGTGGGCTTTGCCAACTACGTCAACAACGGCGGCTTCTTCCCCAACGGCCTGTGGGGAACCTGGGTGGGCGTGATCATCGCCATCTTCAGCTACCTGAGCATCGAGATGATCGCGGTGGCCGCCGGCGAGGCCAAGGACCCGCAGCGCGCCGTCACCAGCGCCTTCCGCTCCACCATGGTGCGCCTGGTGGTGTTCTACCTGGCCACGATCGCGCTGATGCTGGCCATCGTGCCGTGGTCGGCCGCCGGCAAGGAGGGCAGCCCCTTCGTCAAGGTGATGGAGATCATCGGCCTGCCCGGCGCGGCCAGCGTGGTCAATTTCGTGGTGCTGGTGGCCGCCCTGTCGGCCATGAACAGCCAGCTGTACATCACCACCCGCATGATGTTCAGCCTCTCGCGCGCCGGCCATGCGCCCGCCGTGCTGGGCCGCGTGAACTCGCGCGGCGTGCCGCTGCCGGCGCTGCTGCTGTCCTGCCTGGGCATTGCCGTGGCCACGCTGTTCAACATCATCAATCCCGAGCAGTCCTTCATGCTGATGATGGCCGTGGCCATGTTCGGCGCCATGTTCACGTGGTTCATGATTTTCGTGACCCACCTGTTCTTCCGCATCCACTGGGTGCGCCAGGGCAACAAGCCGCTGGCCTTTCGCATGTGGGGCTTTCCGATGCTGACGCTGCTGGGCGCGGCGCTGATGCTGGCCGCCCTGGTGTCCACGCTGTTCACCGACGTATTCCGCCTGACCGTGCTCACGGGCCTGCCCTTTTTGCTGCTGCTGGCCGCCGTCTACGCCATCTGGTATCGCCGGCCGGCCGGCCAGCCCTCCCCTCAGACCCCAACCCCAACCCCAACCCAGACCCCAACATCCACCCAAGCCCAGGTTCCCGCCCGGTGACATCCGGCCTCCCGTTTCTCTCTCTGCCTTAGACACATGACGACTCTTGCCCCCCTCGATACCGCCCGCGCCTCGATGTTCAGCCACGTCCCGCCCTACCCCGGTGATCCCATCCTGTCGCTGATGGAAGCCTTTCAGCAGGACCCGCGCACCGACAAGGTCAGCCTGAGCATCGGCCTGTATTTCGACGAGGCCGGCCGCCTGCCCGTGCTGGACTGCGTGCGCCAGGCCGGCGATGCCCTGGCCCGCGAGCAAAGCCCCAGCGGCTACCTGCCCATCGAAGGCATTGCTCCCTACCGCCAGCTGGTGCAGGACCTGGTGTTCGGCGCTGGTCATGAGGCCGTGCGCAGTCAGCGCATCGCCACCGTGCAGACCCTGGGCGGCTCGGGCGCGCTCAAGCTGGGCGCGGACTTCATCCAGCACTATTTCCCCGATGCCGAGGTCTGGCTCAGCGATCCCACCTGGGACAACCACCTGGCCATCTTCCAGGGCGCGGGACTGCGCACCCACAGCTATCCCTACTACGACGCGGCCACGGGCAGCCTGCGCTTCGACGCCATGCTGCAGACGCTGCGAGAACTGTCCTCGGGCAGCGTGGTGCTGCTGCATGCCAGCTGCCACAACCCCACGGGCGTGGACCTGTCGCGCGAGCAGTGGCAGCAACTGATCCCGGTGATCGTGGAGCGCGGCCTGATCCCCTTTGTGGACATGGCCTACCAGGGCTTTGGCGATGGGCTCGATGAAGACGCCTGGTCCGTGCGCGCCCTGGCCGACGCGGGCGCCCAGGCCTTCGTGGCCAATTCGTTTTCCAAGAACTTCTCGCTGTATGGCGAACGCGTGGGCGGCCTCAGCGTGGTCTGCAACGACGCGTCCACGGCCGGCAATGTGCTGGGCCAGCTCAAGGCCACGGTGCGCAGCAACTATTCCTCGCCACCCACCCGTGGCGCACGCCTGGTGCAGCAGGTGCTGGCGTCGCCCGAACTGAGCGCCCAATGGGCGCAGGAGCTGGCGCAGATGCGCGGCCGCATCAAGGACATGCGCGCCCAGCTGCACGGCGCGCTGCATGAACGCTTTGGCGAGCGGCGCGACTTCGGCTTCCTGCTGACCCAGCGCGGCATGTTCAGCTACACCGGCATCACCGAGCCCCAGGTCCACCGCCTGCGCGACGAGCACGGCGTGTACCTGATCCGCTCGGGCCGCATGTGCATGTCGGGCCTGTCCGCCGCCAACGTGCAGTACGTGGCCGACGCCATTGCCACGGTGCTGGAGGCACCGCAATGAGCGGCTGCCCCGTCCATGGCGGCCTGACCGAGCGCATCGTCGCCGAGGAAAGGGCGCAGCTGGATTTCAGCCAGTCCATGAGCTATGGCGACTACCTGCAGCTGGACGCCATCCTGGGCGCACAGCAACTGCTGTCGCCCACGCATGACGAGCTGCTGTTCATCATCCAGCACCAGACCAGCGAGCTGTGGATGAAGCTCATGCTGCACGAGCTGGGCGCGGCCACGGCCGCCGTGGCGGCCGACCGCCATGCCGATGCCTTCAAGATGCTGGCCCGCGTGAGCCGCATCATGGAGCAGCTGGTGGGCGCCTGGTCCGTGCTGGCCACCATGACGCCTACCGAGTACACGGCCATGCGCCCGTATCTCGCCAGCTCCAGCGGCTTCCAGAGCTACCAGTACCGCTGCATCGAGTTCGCGCTGGGCAACAAGAACGCCGCCATGCTCCAGCCCCATGCCCACCGGCCCGACCTGCTGGCCCGGGTGGATGCCGCATGGCGCGCACCTTCCCTGTACGACGAGGCCCTGCGCCTGCTGGCACGCCAGGGGCTGGCCATTCCTGCCGGGCACCTGGAGCGCGACTGGACCCAGCCCTACACGGCCAGCCCCGAGGTCGAGGCCGCCTGGGCGCAGGTCTACCGCGACCCGCAGTCGCACTGGGACCTGTACCAACTGGGCGAAAAGCTCGCCGACATCGAGGACGCCTTCCGCCTGTGGCGCTTTCGCCATGTGACCACGGTGGAGCGCGTCATCGGCTTCAAGCGCGGCACGGGCGGCACCGGCGGCGTCAGCTACCTGCGCAAGATGCTGGACGTGGTGCTGTTCCCCGAAATCTGGTCCGTGAGAACCGCGCTGTAAGGCCTTCCGCCTGACAACAACCACCAAGAACCAAGACACCATGAAGCAAATCATCGACGTGGGACTGCCGCCGCTCAAGCAGCCCTTCTCCTGGGCCGTCAAGGCCAGCGGCCAGATGCTGTTCACGGCCCACGGCCCCGTGCGGCCCGACGGCAGCATCGACACCGGCCCCATCGGACAGCAGGCGCGCCTGACCTTCACCAACCTGCGCAACGCGCTGCAGGCCGCAGGCGGCACGCTGGCGCATGTGACCCAGGTGCTTATCTACATGACCGACGTGGCCGACATGCCGGCCATCGACGCCGTGTACCGCGAGTTCTTCGAGGCGCCCTATCCCAACCGCTCCAGCATGGGGATTTCGGCGCTGGTGGTGCCGGGCATGAAGCTGGAGATCGTGGCCTACGCCATGCTCCCCTAGAGGATGTGACGGACATGCCGGCGCCCCGCAATTGCGTTCAATACAGGGCCGGCGTGCGGGACGAGACTGCGTGCCTTGTGCAGTCCTGCGTCCGCGCGAAATCTCATGTCCTCCTCGCTGCTCGCCATGGGCGTCTTCACCCTCGTGGGTGCCATCACGCCCGGCCCCGTCAATGTGCTGGCCCTGCGCCACGGCGCAGCGCGCTCGCGCCTGGTCTCTGCCGCCTATGTGCTGGGCGCCAGCGCCAGCTATGCGGCCGTGGTCTGGGTCATGGGCCAGGGCGCACAGTGGCTGCTGCAGACGCTGCCGCAACTGTCTGCGGCCGCACAGTGGCTGTGCGCCGCCTATCTGCTGTGGCTGGCCTGGCGGCTGGCCAATGCGCCTGTGGGCCAGGCCGGGAGGCAGCAAAACGGCGGATCGCAGCGCACGCTGCAGGCCCTGCTGCAAGCACTGTTGCAGGGCACGGCCGTGCAGACGCTCAACCCCAAGGCCTGGCTGGTGGCGCTGGCCGGCGTGGGCCTGTTCGTGCTGCCCCACGCGAATGCGCCGTGGGCGCTGCTGCAGTTTTGCGCCATCTCGCTGCTGGCCTGCCTGGTGGGGGTCGGCAGTTGGGCGCTGCTGGGCCAGCTGCTTTCGGGCTGGCTGCGCACCGAACGCCGCCAGCGCCTGTTCCACCGCCTGCTGGCCCTGCTGCTGGTCGCCAGCGTGGCGGCCATGCTGGCATGATGGCTGGCCGCCATGACTTCAGCCTCTCCCCACCGATTCCACCGCCATCCGGCCGCTCCCTGGGCCGAGCTGCGCGACAGCGCGCGCTCGCCGCATTGCTTTCGGCTGCACATGCATGCCGAGTACTCGATCGGCATCGTGGACGCGGGCCGCACCGTGTTCCACCATGCCCACGGCCCGCAGCCCGTGGAGGCGGGCGGCGTGGTGCTGATCGAGCCCGGCGCCTGGCATGCCTGCAATCCCGACCCCGGCGCGCCATGGTCCTACCGCATGCTGTTTGTCGATGCCGACTGGCTGCACGCGCGGCTGGGCGTGGCCGCGCTGCGCTTTCCCCGGCGCACGCTCACGGATGCGGACATCGCCCGCCTGGTGGATGGCCTGTGCCGCCCCGTCGATGGCGCGGCCGCCGCCGACCGCCTGGCCCTGGGCCTGGAGCACCTGCTGGACCGCTGTGCCCAGCCCGCAGCCTTGCCCCTGCCCGGCGATGCGGCGGCCCTGGCCCCCGCGCTGCAGCGCCTGCATGCAGGACCCGATGCAGGCCTGACCGTGCAGTCCCTGGCCCAGGAATGCGGCATGAGCGCCACGCGCTTCATCCGCCGCTTCAAGGCGGCCACGGGCATGACGCCCGGCAGCTACCGCCTGAACCTGCGCATCAACGGCGCGCGCCGCCTGCTGGCCACGGGGGCGGCGCTGTCCGATGCGGCCTATGCCATGGGCTTTGCCGACCAGGCCCACCTGCAGCGCGCCTTCAAGGCCCACCATGCGCTGACGCCGGGCTGCTACGCACGCGGAACCTGAGCCGGACCCTCCCATGGTTTTGCAGCGGCCAGCCCGGGGCCGGCGGTGAAAGCGCAGATACTTACGCCTTCCGCTTTCAGCCCCCAACCGCCGCGCACCATGGCCGCCTTCCAAGACATTCAGCAACGAGAAACCGGCCTGCGCCAGCAGCTGTCCGCCGCCCAGATGGTGATGATCGCCATCGGAGGCGCCATCGGCACCGGCCTTTTCATGGGCAGCGCCTTCGCCATCGGATTCGCCGGCCCCAGCGTGCTGGTCAGCTACGCCATCGGCGCGCTGATCTCGCTGCTGCTCATGGGCTGCCTGGCAGAGATGACGGTGGCCCATCCGACCTCGGGCTCGTTCGGCGCCTATGCCGAGCACTACATCAGCCCGATGGCCGGCTTCATGGTCCGCTATGCCTACTGGGCCGCCGTGGTGCTGGCCGTGGGCATGGAGGTGACGGCCATAGGCATCTACATGGGCTACTGGTTCCCCGACGTGCCGCGCTGGATCTGGGTGGTGGTGTTCTCGGGCGCGCTGGTGGCCGTCAACGCCAGCAGCGTCAAGGCCTTCGGCCAGGTGGAGTACGGCTTTTCCATGGTCAAGATCATCGCCATCGTGGCCTTCATCCTGATCGGCGCCTGGGTGGTGTTCGGCTCGCAGCCCCAGGGCATCGGCTTTTTCAACTACACGGCCGATGGCGGCTTCTTCCCCAAGGGCCTGTGGGGCACCTGGGTGGCCGTGATCATCGCCATCTTCAGCTACCTGAGCCTGGAGGCCGTGGCCGTGGCGGCCGGCGAGGCCGAGGACCCCAAGCGCGCCATCACCCGGGCCTTTCGCACCACCATGGCGCGCCTGGTGATCTTCTACCTGCTGACGCTGGCGCTGATGCTGGCCATCGTGCCCTGGCAGCAGGCCGGCACG
This sequence comes from Delftia sp. PX-1, assembly GCF_055797465.1. NCBI lineage: Bacteria > Pseudomonadati > Pseudomonadota > Betaproteobacteria > Burkholderiales > Comamonadaceae > Delftia > Delftia sp. PX-1. The sequence continues at coordinate 2,201,253 of NZ_CP184763.1, read as the reverse complement.
GACAAGAGCCCCTTCGTGAAGGTGATGGAGATCATCGGCATCCCGGGCGCTGCCAGCATCATCAACTTCGTGGTGCTGGTGGCCGCGCTGTCGGCCATGAACAGCCAGCTGTATGTGACCTCGCGCATGATGTTCAGCCTGTCGCGCGGCGGCTATGCGCCCTCGGTGTTCGGGCGGCTGAACAGCCGCGGCGTGCCCGTGGCGGCGATTGCCATCTCCTGCCTGGGCATTGCCGTGGCCGTGGCCGTGAACCTGTGGAAGCCCGAAGGCTCGCTGCTGTGGATGATGTCCGTGTCCATGTTCGGCGCCATGTTCACCTGGTTCATGATCTTCGTGACCCATCTGTTTTTCCGCGCGCGCTGGTCGCGCGAGCATCCGGGCCAGCGCCTGCAGTTCCGCATGTGGGGCTATCCGCTGTTCACGCTGGCCGGCGCCGCGCTGATGCTGGGCGTGATCGTCACCACCTATTTCACCGAGGTCTTCCACATGACGCTGCTCACGGGCCTGCCCTTCCTGGGCCTGCTGGCCCTGGTGTATGCGCTGTGGTACCGGCCCCGCGCACAAGCGCGCAAGAAGGACTGAAACCATGACCCGCAGACTCTGGGACATCTCCCCGGCCGTGCAGGCCGCCAGCCCCGTCTTTCCCGGCGACACGGCCTACAGCCAGCAATGGTGCGCCACCATCGGGCCGGGCTGCCCGGTCAATGTCAGCGCCATCACGCTGTCGCCCCATGTGGGAGCGCATGCCGATGCACCGCTGCACTATGACGCGGACGGCGCCAGCATCGGCCATGTGGACCTGGACGCCTTCCTCGGCCCCTGCCGCGTGATCCACGCCATCGGCAAGGGAACGCTGGTCGAATGGGAGCACATCGCCCACGCCGTGGAGCATCTTCCGGCACGCGTGCTGGTGCGCACCTACGAGCGCGCCCCCGCCACCTGGGACCAGGAACTGGCAGCCTATGCGCCGGCCACGGTCGAGCGTCTGGCCGACCTGGGCGTGAAGCTCATCGGCATAGACACGGCCAGCATCGACCCGGCCAGCAGCAAGAGCCTGGACAGCCACCAGGTGATCCGCCGGCGCGGCCTGCGCGTGCTGGAGAACCTGGTGCTGGACGAGGTGCCCGAGGGCGACTACGAGCTCATCGCCCTGCCGCTCAAGCTGGTCGAGGCCGATGCCTCGCCCGTGCGCGCCGTGCTGCGTGCCCTGGCCTGATTCCCGGGCCGCACCTTTCGCCTTTCGCCTTTTCCATACCCAAGGAGACCCCGTGACGAGCCTGCAAGACTGCCTCACCCTCGATGCGCAAGACCCGCTGCGCGCCCTGCGCGACCAATTCACGCTGCCCGAAGGCGTGATCTACCTTGACGGCAATTCGCTGGGCGCCAGCCCCCGCGCCGCCGCCGCGCGCGTGGCCGAGGTGGTGCAGCAGGAATGGGCCCAGGGCCTGATCCGCTCGTGGAACGACGCCGGCTGGATCAGCCTGCCCCAGCGCCTGGGCGACCAGTTCGCCCCCTGGCTGGGCGTGGGCGCGGGCGAGCTGGTGTTCACCGACACGGCCTCCATCAACCTCTACAAGGTGCTGACGGCGGCGGCCCGTATCGCGCGCGAGGACGCGCCGCAGCGCAAGCGCCTGATCAGCGAGCGCAGCAACTTCCCCACCGACCTCTACATCGCCCAGTCGGTCTGCCAGGAATACGGCCTGGAGCTGGTGCTGCTCGAACCCGAGGAGATTGCCGATGCGCTGACCGACGAGGTCGCCATCTGCATGCTCACCCATGTGAACTACCGCACGGGCGCCATGCACGACATGGCTGCCGTGACGGCTGCCGCGCAGGGCAAGGGCATTCTCTGCGTCTGGGACCTGTGCCACAGCGCGGGCGCCGTGCCTGTCGATCTCAAGGGCGCGAATGCCGACTTCGCCATCGGCTGCAGCTACAAGTACCTCAACGGCGGCCCCGGTGCGCCGGCCTTTGTCTGGGCCCATCCGCGCCTGATCAACCGCTTCTGGCAGCCGCTGTCGGGCTGGTTCGGCCATGCCGAGCCTTTCAAGTTTGTGCCGGACTACCACCCGGCCCAGGGCATACAGCGCTACCTGTGCGGCACCCAGCCCATGGTCAGCCTGAGCGTGCTGCAGTGCGGCCTGGACGTGTTCACGGCCGTGGAGCCGCTGGGCGGCATGGACGCGCTGCGCAACAAGTCGCTGGCGCTGACCGACCTGTTCATCGCCCTGGTCGAGGAACGCTGCCAGGGCCACGGCCTGGGCCTGGCCACGCCGCGCGAGCACGGCCGGCGCGGCTCCCAGGTCTGCCTCACGCGCGAGGAAGGGCTGGGCGTGGACGGCAAGGACAGCGGCGCCTATGCCATCGTGCAGGCGCTGATCGCACGCGGCGTGATCGGCGACTTCCGCAAGGGAGACGGCACGGGCCTGCACAAGGACATCCTGCGCTTCGGCTTCACGCCGCTGTACGTGGGATTCGAAGATGTCTGGCATGCCGTGGAGCACCTGCGCCAGGTGCTGGAATCGGGCGAATGGCGCAAGCCGGAGTTCAACCGCGTCAATGCGGTGACCTGAAGCCTGGAGCCAGCCCTTCAGAACGCCGTGGACGACAGCGAGGCCCAGAGATGGGCCGCGACCAGGGCGCGCCAGGGCGCGAAGTCCCGCAGCCACAACTCGGTCTGCGCGGCGTCCACCGATTCCGTCTCCAGCAGCCGCGCCAGGGCGCGGCGCACGGCCACATCGCCGTGCAGCGGGCCGTCCAGGTGGCCATAGCCGCGCAGCAGCATGTAGTTCACCGTCCACGGACCGACGCCCTTGAGGGCCAGCAGCCGCCGGCTGATCTCGCTGGCGGGCAGCTCGGGCATGGCGGCCCAGTCGTCCAGCGGCAATTCACCCGACTGCACGGCCTGCGCCAGCAGGCGCAGCGTGTGCGTCTTGCTCCGCGAAAAGCCGGCTGCGCGCAGGTCGTCCTCGCTCAGCTGCGCCACCTGCGCGACCTCCGGCATGCACCACAGCTGCTGCGGCGCGTCGGCATGGCCATCGTGCAGCGCCACCGGCTGGCCGGCTGCAGCGATCAGGCGGCGGCGCAGCGACACGGCTGCCGCCACGCTGATCTGCTGCCCGGTGACGGCCCAGCTCAGCGCCTCCCAGGGCGTGCAGGCCGCGGGCACATGCAGGCCAGGCTGGCGCGCCAGCAGCGGTCCCAGCCGCTCATGGCGGCCAAAGCGGCGCTCGAACTCCCCCACATCCTGGGACAGTCCGAACATGCGCCGCAGCATGGCGGCCAGCACATCGTCCATGCCGGTGATTGCGCCTGCACCGGCGGGCAGGCGCCATCGGGCCTGCACCACGGCCGCCTCTTCGCACTGCGGCGTCAGCTCCAGGGTGAGCAGCGTGGGAAGGCCTTTCCACATCAGGCCCTTGTGCATGCGGATGGTGCCGCCATCCTGCAGATCGCATTCGGAAAGGCGCTGGGCATCGCGCCGGTGAAAGCCCCAGAACTCGGTCATGCGGTAGCCAACCGGCAGCGTCAGTTGCTGCTGCGTCTGATAGGTCTGGCCGGTGCCACGCCCTTGCCCTGGCCCTTGTCCTTGCCCGCTCATGCGCTTCCTGCCTGGCGCAGCGGTGCGTGCCCAGCGTCCTTGCCAGCCGCCTCCTGCGCCTGGCGCGCCTCGCGCAGCAGCAGGGCGCGCTTGCGCTCCACGCCCCAGCGGTAGCCGGAGATGCTGCCGTCGTTGCGCACCACGCGGTGGCAGGGCACGGCCACGGCAATGGGGTTGGCCGCGACGGCGCTGGCCACGGCCCGGGCACCCGTGGGCATGCCCAGGCGCAGGGCCAGTTCCGAATAGCTCAGGGTCTGGCCGGCGGGAATGGCGCACAGCGCCTGCCATACGCGCTGCTGGAAGGCCGTGCCCTGCACATCCAGCGGCAGTGCCAGGCCCCGGCGCGGCTGCTCGACCAGGGCCACGACCTGGGCCACGGTGTGCTCGAATCCGGCATCGCCGCCCACCAGTTCGGCCAGCGGAAAGCGCTGCTGCAGGTCCTGGACCAGGGCCTCGGCATCGTCGCCCAGCAGCACGCAGCACACGCCGCGATCGGTGCTGGCCACCAGGATGCTGCCCAGCGTGCATTCGGCCACCGCAAAGCGGATGGTCTGGCGCATGCCGCCGCGCCGGTAGTCACCGGGCGCCATGCCCAGCATGGCGCCTGCATCGCGGTAGAAACTGCTGCTGGCCGCATAGCCGCTGAGGTAGGCGGCATCGGTGACCGAGTCGCTCTGGCCTGGCTGCAGCGCCTGGCGCAGCGCACGCGCGCGGTGCGCCTTGGCATAGGCCTTGGGCGTGAGGCCCGTGGCCTGCTTGAACAATCGGTGCAGCTGCCAGGGGCTCAGCCCCGAGCGTTCTGCCAGCGCGCCCAGGGCGGGGGGCGGCTCCTCGGTCTCCAGCCAGCGGCAGCATCGGGCCACCAGGGCAGCGGGGTTGGCAGGGGCATCGCTGGCTTGATTCATGGCTTGGTGGGACACGGCATGTCTTTCAGGATCATCGGATGCCCTACTCTACGCAGCCCGGCGCGGGCGCGCATCCCGCTTCTTGCAAGCCGCAGGATTGCTGCGCGGGATTCGGTTACGCTGCGCCCTGCATTTTCCGCATCGAGACTTGCGAGACTCCCACATGACCACCGAACACTCCGGCTGTCCCATGAACAGCCCCGGCCGCACCGAATCCATCGTCAAAGAGGAGCGCGCCCAGCTGGACTTCAGCCAGTCCATGAGCTATGGCGACTACCTGCACCTGGACCAGATCCTCACGGCCCAGCACCCGCTGTCGCCCGCGCATGACGAGATGCTGTTCATCATCCAGCACCAGACCAGCGAGCTGTGGATGAAGCTGATGCTGCACGAGGTCCGCGCCGCCACGGCCGCCATCGCAGGCGGCACGCGTGCCGACGCCTTCAAGATGCTGGCCCGCGTCAGCCGCATCATGGAGCAGCTGGTCAGCGCCTGGACCGTGCTGTCCACCATGACCCCGCCCGAGTACACGGCCATGCGCCCGTATCTGGCCAGCTCCAGCGGCTTCCAGAGCTACCAGTACCGCTGCATCGAGTTTTCGCTGGGCAACAAGAATGCCGCCATGCTCCAGCCCCATGCCCACCGGCCCGATCTGCTGGCCCAGGTGGAGGCGGCATGGCGCTCGCCCTCGCTCTACGACGTGTCCCTGCAACTGCTGGCGCGCGAGGGCATCGAGGTGCCCGCCGACCGGCTGGAGCGCGACTGGACCCAGCCCTACGAGGCCAGCGAAGGCGTCAAGCAGGCCTGGATCACGGTCTACCGCGATCCCCACCAGCACTGGGACCTGTACCAGCTCGGCGAAAAGCTGGCCGACATCGAGGACGCCTTCCGACTTTGGCGCTTCCGCCATCTGACCACGGTGGAGCGCGTCATCGGCTTCAAGCGCGGCACGGGCGGCACCGGCGGCGTCAGCTACCTGCGCAAGATGCTGGACGTGGTGCTGTTCCCCGAAATCTGGGCGCTGCGCACCGAGCTGTAAGAACTGGCGGGCGCCACCGACGGCAGACCGCTGCGGTGGCGACAGCGCGCATGCGCGCAAACGGGTAAGCTGCGGCGCCAGGAGAAATACCGTGTCCGCAGCGCCGCAACAGCCCCCACACAACAACACACACACAGAGGCTTCGCAGACCTCCACCGCAGCACCGCCGCCACGCAGCCAGCTGCTGTGGGCCATGCTGCTGGCCCTGCTCTCGGCCTTTGCGCTGAGCCAGGCCTTTCGCACCACGACCTCGGTCATGGCGACCGGCCTGCAGCAGGATTTCGGGCTTACGGCCCAGTCGCTGGGGGCCTTTGCGGGCCTGTTCGGACTGTCCTTCGGCGTGGCCCAGCTGCTGATGGGCATCGGCATGGACCTCTACGGCCTGCGGCGCACGGTGCTGCTGTCGTTTCCGCTGGCGATTGCGGGGTCGGCACTGTCCGCCGCCGCACCCAACTACGGCTGGCTGATGGTGGGCCAGTTGCTGATCGGCGTGGGCTGCTCGCCCGCCTTTCTGGCCTGCACCATGTTCATCTCGCGCCACTTTCCCATGGACCGCTTCGCCTTTCTGTCGGGCGTGGGCATGGGCGTGGGCGGCTTGGGGCTGCTGTTCACAGGCACGCCGCTGGCCTGGCTGGTCCAGCATTTCGGCTGGCGCTCGGGCTTTGCGCTGCTGGCCGTGATGTCGGCCCTGTCGTGGCTGCTGATCTGGTGGCGCGTGCACGAGCCCGCCCGCCGCGGAGCACAGACCGCCGCACGGGAAAGCTGGGGCGTGGCGGCACGCCGCATGGCCGAGCTGTTCACGCTGCCGCACACCCTGGGTATCGTCCTGCTGGCCATGGCCTGCTATGCATCGTTTCTGGCGCTGCGCGGCCTGTGGCTGGGGCCGCTGCTCATCCATCGCTATGGCTTTTCGCTGGTGGAAAGCGGCAATGTGGCGCTGGTCGTATCGATGATCTCGCTGTTCAGCCCCGCGATTTTCGGGCGCATGGATCCCGGCCCAGGACGGCGCCGGCGCTGGCTCACCAATTACTCGCTGCTCATGGGCAGCCTGTTCATGCTCATGGCCTTTTTGCACCATGGCTGGACCAATGTGGCGCTGATCTTCGCCATGGGCCTGCTGTCCGGCTATTCGGTGCTGCAGTACGCCGATGTGCGCGCTTCCTACCCCCCAGAGATGACCGGCCGCGCACTGTCGCTGTTCACCATGGCCATGTTCCTGGGTGTGGCCCTGGTGCAATGGTTCACGGGCTGGGTGGCGGCCTGGGCCGAGGCCTGGGGCGTGGAGCCCTACAAGGCCGTGATGATCTCGATTGCGGCCACGCTGGTGGGCGCGTCGACCGCGTTCCGTTTCCTGCCCTCCTCGCCGCTGCTGCGCCAGGCATCCGCCTAGCGGCCGGAGTCTGTGCCTCTACAAGGCGTTGGCGGCCGAGCCATCGCCACGGTACAGCCAGGGCAGATCCATCAGCCGGGAGCCCAGCAGGCGCAGCGACAGGTCACGCCCCCAGCGCACCGGACCCGTGGCATGGAAGATGCGGCCATTGCGCTGCGAGCGCGCCTGCACGCGCGCATTGCGCTGCCAGCGATTGAGCGCGTAGCGGCGCAGGCGCATGTTCACATCCAGGTCATGCATGGACAGGGCGCGCTGCAGCTCCGCTGCATCTTCAATCGCCATGCCGGCGCCCTGGGCCAGATAGGGTCGCATGGGGTGGGCGGCATCGCCCAGCAAGGCCACCACGCCGCGCGCCATCTGCGCGGCCGATTGCACGGGCGGGCGATCGCCCACCGGCCACAGCCGCCAGTCACCGCCAGCGGCAGGCACATGCTGGATCAGGTCCAGCAGATGCGGGCAACTGCCCTGCAGCACCCGCACCAGATCATCGAGATTGCCCGCGTGGTCCCAGTTCGCCAGGTCCTCGGGCGCCGGGCCCTGGACGATGACCACCAGGTTCTGCAGCTCGCCCCGGCGCACGGGGTACTGGATGGCATGCATGCGCGAGCCCAGCCAGGCCGTGACATCGGTGGCACGCAGCCGCTTGGGCAACTGGGCCTGGTGCACCAGGGCGCGGTAGGCCAGGTGCCCGGTGACACGAGGCGGGCCGTCGCCCAGCAGCTGCTGGCGCAGGACGCTGCGCACGCCGTCGGCGGCGACCAGGGCATCGCCTTCGATCAGCTTGCCGGCCTGGGTTCGCACGGTGACCACGCCGTCAGTCTCGGAAAAGCTCTCGATGGGCTGGCCCAGGTTCAGGTGCATGCCCGGATAAGTCTGAGCGGCTTCCCGCAGCAGCTGCTGCAGATCGGCCCGGTGGATGGTGGCGTAAGCAGCGCCGTAGCGATGCACGGCCTCGCTGCCCAGAGGCATGTGCCCCAGTTCCTGCCCTGTGGCGGCGCTGCGCACCCGCAGGCTGTCCGGCAGCGCCACCACCTGCTGCAGCGGCTTTTGCAGGCCCCAGGCCTGCAGGCGGCGCACCACATTCGGCCCCAGCTGGATTCCAGCCCCCACTTCGCTGAGCACGCGTGCCTGTTCGAAAAGACGCACTTCCCAGCCCGCCCGCGATGCACCAATCGCGGCAGCCAGGCCACCAATGCCGCCGCCGGCAATCAACACCTGCTTGTTCATGCGCGTATTGTGCCCCTGCCTTCGCCCATGGTGGCTGGTGCCTGGATATTCAAGTCGGCCACCACTGAAGAAAATCAAAAAAACATCGGATTTGTCTGAAACACGCATGCATCCGCCATGCGTTGAGACGCCGCGACCCGGAAACACCCACCTCGCATGCTCCAAACTGCCGCAAGGTGCATCACTGGCACCGTGCATTTTGCGTTACCGCCAGAAATCGACCCTGGCATCGCCGCCGCGCAATGTCCGCGCACAGGCCCACGCTTTGCACAGCGCATGATAGTCATTCTCAACCGAGTCAATTTTTGACAAATGGCCGTGCCAATGAAAAAAGCCCGCACAAGGCGGGCTCTTTCAACATGCGCGATGGAAAAATCAGATGACGAACTTTTCGCGGTCCTGATTCTGAATCCACTTCGGCGGCTTGCCGCGTCCGGTCCAGGTCTGGCCAGTGGCGGGATCACGGTACTTGGGCGCCACCTTGGTGCCGGTTGCACCCGCATTGCCGCGACCACGAGCCGAAGGAAAGACGTCATCCGCAGTCAGGCCATATTCGGCAATCAAATTGCGAACCTTGCCCACGGCGTCAGACAGTTCACGCTTGCGCGCTTCCTGGATCTGTTGCTCCAGTTCCTGTCGCTGCTTCAGCAATTCCTTGTAAGAGCTCATGGTGTGCGCCTTGAAAGTTGTTTAAGAGCTTTCATTATAAAAACATAATCGCCCTACAGGGCAAGACGCATGTAAGCAAAATCCACAATATCGCAGTTGCCTATTGCAGCGAGGAGCCTTCGGATAATTCCGAAATGGCAAGCACCTTGTCAATGCGTTTGCCATCGAGATCAATCACCTCGAAGATCCAGCCCGCGCAGCTGATCCGCTCTCCCAGAACCGGCAAATGACCGCTTTCCGCCATGAGAAGGCCGGCAACGGTGTTGTATCGGCCACGGTGCTCATCGGGCAGGTCACGAATATCGAGGCGCGCCTTCAGCTCCGATATGGGCATCAGCCCGTCCAATAACCAGGAGCCATCCCCACGCTGCATGGCCCATGCTTCCGTTTCGGTCACAGGCTGTAACTCGCCGGTAATCGCCTCCAGCAAATCGCGCGGCGTCATGATGCCCTGCACCACGCCATATTCATCCACCACGAACACCATGCGCCCGGATCGGGCACGCAATTGCTCCAGCAGTTCCATGGCGCTGAGCGTCTCGGGCAGGAACGAGGCCGGCAGCACATGCTCGTAGAGCGTGGAGCCCGCCGCATCGGGACCCAATGCCAGCAGGCGCGCCACGCTGATGATGCCGACCACGTCATCAAGGGAATTGCGGCACACCGGATACCAGGAATGGCCGCCCTTTGCGTGGTCATCGGCCGAGGCCTGCAATGCCTCGGTGACGGTCATGTCGGCATCCAGCCATTGCACATCGCCGCGCGGCACCATGATCGACGTCAGCGAGCGGTCATCGAGATGGAAGACGTTCTGCACCATCTGATGTTCGCTGGCCTCGATGACGCCGGCATCGCGGCCCTCGGCAAGGCTGGCCGCGATCTCCTCCTCGGTCACGGAGCGTGCCGCCGATTCATTGATGCGCAGCAAGGTCAGCATGGCGCGGGTGGAGAAGGCCAGCAGCCGCACAAAAGGCTTGGCTGCCGACGCCACCCACGTCATGGGCCGTGAGACCACGATGGCCACGGTTTCGGGATAGAGCTGGCCGATGCGCTTGGGCACCAGCTCGCCGAAAACGATGGTGACGAAGGTGATCACGGTCACGACGACTGCCGTTGCCGAAATGCTGGCTGCGCGCTCTGGAACGCCCAGGCCCAGCAGCCATGTGGCCAGTCCGTCGCTGAAGGCCGCCTCACCCAGGATACCGTTGAGCAGGCCGATGGAGGTGATGCCCACCTGCACCGAAGAAAGAAATTGCGTGGGGTTGTCGAGCAAGGCCAGTGCCGCCACCGCCCCCTTGTCGCCTGTTTCAGCCAGTGCCACCAACCGAGCCTTGCGGCTGGAGGCCAGTGCCAATTCGGACATTGCAAACACCCCATTGAGCAGCGTAAGCAACGCGATCAGCAGAAAATCCATGGTTCGTATATCAGAAAGAAGACCATGGCACTTTACTGTATCGGTGATATCCAGGGATGCCACGACGCCTTTGAGCGCCTGCTGCAACGCGTGGATTTCTCCGCCAGCCGCGATACCGTATACATCCTCGGCGACCTGGTGAATCGCGGCCCGGCATCGGACAAGGTACTGCGCACCTGCATGGCCGCCGGCGACTCCATGCGCGCCCTGCTGGGCAACCATGACCTGCACCTGCTGGCCGCCGCCCACGGCGTGCGCCGCAACAGCCGCCGCGACACCTTGGCCCAGGTGCTGCAAGCGCCCGATCGTGACCAGCTGCTGGACTGGCTGCGACAGCAGCCGCTGGCGCGCAGCCACCGCACGGTGCATGGCGATGAGCTGCTGATGGTCCACGCAGGCGTGCTGCCGCAGTGGACCGCCCAGGAAGTGATGGACCTTGCAGGCGAGGTGCACACGGTACTTCGCAGCGCGCAATTGCCGGATTTCCTGCAAGCCATGTACGGCAACCAGCCCGATCGCTGGTCGCCGGATCTGCAGGGCTGGGAACGGCTGCGTGTCATCGTCAACGCGCTGACCCGGCTGCGTTTTTGCAGCGCTCAGGGGGTCATGGATTTCGACAGCACGGAGTCGGCAGAGCAGGCGGCGCCAGGACTCATGCCCTGGTTCGATGTGCCGGGCCGCGCCACGGCGGGCGTGCCCATTGCCTTTGGCCACTGGTCCACGCTGGGCCATATCAACCGGCCCGATCTGGTGGCGCTGGACACGGGCTGCGTCTGGGGTGGCTGCCTGAGCATGATGCGCTTCGGCGACCATCTGGTGGACAGGGAGCTGATCCAGGTGGATTGCCCGCAGGCCCAGGCCCCAGGCTGATCGGGAGCAGCCCGTGCACCCATGAAAAAACGCCTGCAAGGCAGGCGTTATTCGGGAAGCAGGCCGCGTGTGCGGCGCTCAGACCTCGGAGGTGGCGACGGGCGCGGCGGGCGCGACCGGTGCCTTGAACAGCGCCGCCAGCTTGCGCTTGGGCTTGATGTTGCCGCCGGCCTTGGGCGCAGCGCGCTGGCTTTCCCAGTTGGCGTCGGCGCTGGCCGAAGGCTCATAGGGCTTGTCGAAGAAGGGGTCGGAATGCGCCGGGCGCTGGGCCATGCGCGAGCCGCGATGGCCGAAGCCCGTGCTGCCCCGGGCGGCATCGGCACCGCGATCGCCACGCTCGCCGCCGCGATCCCGTTCACGACCGTACCCGCCGCCAGCGCCTTGGCGCGGCAGCTCGTCGAAACGGTGACCACGCGGTGCGCTGCCGCGGAAATCTTCCATGGGGCAGGTTTCGACGTTGATCTTCTTCTTGATGAGCTTCTCGATCTCGCCCACCAGGCGCGCATCGTGGTTGGTCACCAGGGTCACGGCAATGCCGGAGGCGCCTGCGCGGCCCGTGCGGCCGATGCGGTGCACATAGTCTTCGGCGTTGAAGGGCACGTCGTAGTTGAAGACGGCCGGCACGTCCTTGATGTCCAGGCCGCGGGCCGCGACATCGGTACACACCAGCAGATCGACCTCGCCGCGCTTGAAGGCTTCAAGCGCCTTCAGGCGCTCGTCCTGGCTCTTGTCGCCGTGCAGCGCCGTTGCGCGCAGGCCATCACGCTCCAGGGCACGCGTCAGGCGGGCGCAGCCCAGCTTGCTGTTGGAAAAGACGAAGGCCTGGCGGATCTCGCGCTGCTTGAGCAGCGAACGCAGCGCATAGCGCTTGTCGTCGTCGCTGACGCTGTAGAAGCGCTGCTCCACCGTGGACGCCGTCTCGTTGGGACGGGCCACTTCGATGGTGACGGGGTCTTGCAGGTAGCTGCCGGCCAGGCGCTTGATCTCGGGCGAGAAGGTGGCGCTGAACAGCAAGGTGGTGCGTGTCTTGGGCAGATGGGACAGGATGCGCTGCAGGTCGGGCAGGAAGCCGATGTCCAGCATGCGGTCCGCCTCGTCGAGCACCACGTACTCGACCTGGTTGAGCACCACGTTCTTGGCTTCGATATGGTCAAGCAGCCGGCCCGGCGTGGCCACCAGCACCTCGACGCCCTTTTTCAGTTCCAGCGTCTGCGGTTTCATGTCCATGCCACCGAACACCACGGTGCTGCGCAGCTTGGTGTACTTGGCGTACTGGGCGATCTGCTGAGCCACCTGGTCCGCCAGTTCGCGCGTGGGCAAAAGCACCAACGCCCGCACGGGGTGCCGTGCAGGCGAAGCGGAGGCATTTTCGTGGCGCATCAGCCGCTGCAGCAACGGCAGCGAGAACGCTGCCGTCTTGCCCGTGCCGGTCTGGGCTGCGCCCATGACATCCTTGCCGGTCAGAACAACCGGAATGGCCTGCGCCTGGATGGGCGTCATGGACTCGTAGCCCATGTCGGCCACGGCGCGCGCCAGGGACTCGGCCAGTTGGAGATTGGAGAAAGAGCTTGTCATTGAGGACGCTATTGTCGCACCTAGCGCGATTTGTGCGTTGCAATAACGCCAATTGGCACCTGGACAAGCATGGCGTTGCGTGAGCGCAACCCGCAAAAACCCGGTACGAGGGCCCGCTATGCGGGCATTTTTTCATCGCCGGGCCGCCGCCTCGAGATGGGAAAGCGCCCCTCGGGGGGCATTTTTCAAAGCGAAGCGGCCGAGAAAGTGTCGCAGGACTTGACGCTGCCGGTGCGCAGACCGGTGCTGAACCAGCGCTGGCGCTGGGCACTGGTGCCATGCGTGAAACTGTCGGGCACGACGGCGCCGCCACCGGCGCGCTGCAGGGCGTCGTCGCCGATCTTGGAAGCGGCATTCATGGCCGACTCCACATCGCCCTGCTCCAGGATCTGGCGTGCGCTTTGCGCGCGGTTCGCCCAGACGCCGGCCAGGCAATCGGCCTGCAGCTCCAGCTTGACCGACAGATGGTTGTATTCGACCTTGCTGACGCGGCCCCGCGCACGGTCCACCTGGGCGCTGATGCCCAGCAGGTTCTGCACGTGGTGGCCCACCTCGTGGGCAATCACATAGGCCTGGGCGAAATCGCCGGGCGCGCCCAGCTGGTTCTTGAGCGTCTCGTAGAAGCCCAGGTCGATATAGACCTTCTGGTCGGCAGGGCAGTAGAACGGCCCCATGGCGGACTGCCCCGTGCCGCAGGCCGTGGGCGTGGCGCCGCGGAACAGCACGAGCTTGGGATCGGCATATTGAGCGTCGCCCTGGCGGAACACCTCGCGCCACACATCCTCGGTATCGGCCAGCACGGTGGAGACGAAGCGGGCGAGCTGGTCGTCGGCCGGCGGCTTGTGGGCCGGCCCCTGGGGCTGCTGCACCTGCACCGGCGCGCCGCCGCTGAGCGCCCCCAGGATGGTCAGCGGATTGATGCCCAGCACCCAGCCACCGACCAGGGCGATGACGATGGTGCCGATGCCGATGCTGCGCCCGCCAAAGACGGGACCACCACCGCCACCACCACCGTCATCACGGCGGTCCTCCACATTGTCCGACTCGCGGTTGCCTTCCCATCTCATGGTGTTCGCTCCTGGATCTGTGCTGCGGCCTGCAGCATCGGGCGGCGATATTACGTCGGAACCTGCGGGGCCGCAGCGTCCGCAGTCCCGGCAATGATACGGCGTGTATCAGCGCACAGGCTGCACCGCCATGGGGGCAGTGACGGGCGGCGCCTGGCTGCGCAGTACCTGCTCGCGCGCCACCAGCACCATGCCGGCCAGCAGCGCGGCGACGATGCACAGGCCGACGACGACCGCCAGGCCCAGCCCCCATCCGCCGCGCCTGCGCCGCTCGCGTGCAGGCTCGCCGGGCCTGCGGGGCGCAGGTGCCTGTTCGCTGGGAGGCTCCTCGCGCTGCCACGGTTCGGGCGCGGGCCCGCGCCGCTGCTGCTCGTAGCGCGGGGTCGATTCCTTGCGGGGAGCTTCGGGCCGCGCCGAACCGTCCCAGCTGGGCTCCTCGCGCGGATAAGAAGGCTTTTGTGACATAGGCGACATCGTAGTGCCTGCGCAGGCCCGCGCGGGCCTGGGTGCACCACCGGACACATCGCGCATTGGCCTGCGCGCGCCTACTGTGTACAGTCGCGGCCATGAGCCATTCCAGCACGCACTCCTCCGCCGCCCTAGACGCGCAGGCCACGGCCGCCCTGCTGCCCTGGAAGGAGCTGGCCGAAGAGATCGCGGCTGTACTGCTGCAGCCCCGGGCAGTGCAGGTGCCGCCGCGCATCGTGATGCCACTGCCCGCAGGAGGCAGCCTGTTTTGCATGCCCGCCACCGATGGGCAGGTGGCCATGACCAAGCTGATCAGCCTCACGCCCGGCAATGCCGGCACGCCGCGCGCCACCATCCAGGGCGATGTGGTGGTCTTCGATGTGGCCACGGGCGAGCGCCGCCTGATCCTGGACGGCCCCACGGTCACGGCGCGGCGCACGGCCGCCGTATCGCTGCTGGCCGCGCAAAGGCTGGCTCCCAATCCGCAGGGCCCGCTGCTGATCGTGGGCGCCGGCGTGCAGGGCCTGGCCCATATGCAGGCCTTTGCAGCAGGCCTGGGCGTGCGCGAGGTCCAGGTGGCATCGCGCAGCGCCGAGAGCGCCCAGTCACTGGTCAGCCAGGCGCATGCCATGGGCCTGCAGGCCAGTGCCGTGCAGGATCTGGAGGCCGCCGCGCGCCATTGCCCGCTGATCGTGACCTGCACGCCGGCCCGCGCCGTGGTGCTGCATGCAGCCCCGCGCGCCGATGCCTTTGTATCGGCCGTGGGCGCCTTCACGCCGCAGATGGTGGAGCTGGCGCCCAGCCTGTGCCTGGGCCTTGCGCAGGCGGGTCGCGTCGTCGTCGATACCGCAGATGCGCTGCACGAAGCGGGTGATCTGCTGCAGGCGGGCATAGACGTGGCCGCCCTGCCCACGCTGGAGCAGGTGGTGCGCGAGCAATGGCTGCGCCCGCAGGTGCCGGTGCTGTTCAAATCCTGCGGATGGGGGGGCTGGGACCTTGCGGCCACCCGCCTGGCAATGCACCGGGCTGCGCTTCAGAACAGTTGACGACGGATTTCTGCGTTGAACGAGCTTTCCCCCCCGGATTCCCCCGCCCCGCCCCCAAGCACCGAGCCCGGCCGCTGGCAGCGCCTGGGCCTGCGCACGCAACTGGCCCTGGTCTTCGGCTCGCTGCTGGTGGGCGTGACGGTGCTGATGTCACTGGCCTTCGGCGAACTGCTGCGCTGGCGCATGGAGCGCGAGGTCAGCGCCTCGCTGCATGCTATGGCCTCCAACGCGGCGCGGCAGTTGTCTGAAGGGCTGTTCAGCCGTGCCCATACCGTGGAGGTGCTGGCCGCTTCGCCGGAGCTGTGGGTGCAAGGGCTGGATTCCCCGGGCGTGGGAGCGCTGCTCAACCGCGCCCGTTCGCTGACGCCGTCCAACCTCTGGATAGGCGTGGCCGACGCCGAGGGCACGGTGCGCAGCGCCACCGACCAGTTGCTGGTGGGCCACGATGTCAGCGACCGGCCCTGGTTCGAGCCGGGGCTGCAGCGCGTGCATGTGGGCGACGTGCGTGCCTCCTCGCCGCGCATGGCCGCGCTGCTTGCGCCCCCGGCCGACGGCGCGCCGCGCCGGTTCATGGACTTTGCAGCGCCCATCCGCGTGGGCGGACTCACGCAGGGCGTGCTGTGCATGCACAGCAGCTGGGAATGGGTGCGAGAGACCATGCAGACCTTGCAGCAGGCCGACAGCGGGGATCGCCAGATCGGCCTCTTCATCTTTGACCGCCACGGCAAGATCATCCACGCCCCGGGCGACAGCCTGGAGCCGCTGCAGGCGCTGGACCAGCGCCTGCCGGTGGCCCATACCGTGTCTGCCGATACGTCCGATGCCACGCTGCTGCCCGTGCAGGTGGCGCGCTGGCAGGACAGCCCGCAGAGCTTTCTGACGGCCACCGTGCCGCTGCAGGCCCACAACCGGGTGACGGCCATGGGCTGGCACATCGTGGCCCGCCAGCCGCACGACAGCGCCTATGCACCCGCGCGCCAGGCCATGCACCAGGTGCTGGCCGGCGGCCTGGCGGCGGCGCTGGTGGCCGCCGTCATCGCCTGGCTGGTGGCACGAAGGCTCAGCCAGGACCTCAAGCGCCTGGCCCGTGCGGCCAACGGCATCGATGGCAGCGGCGCGGCGCCGGACATTCCGCAGCTGCACAGCAGCCGCGAAGTGCACCGCCTCTCGCAGGCGCTGCGCGGCAGCATTGCCCAGCTGCGCTCGGCCAACGAGGCCATGGAGCGCCAGGTGCGCGAGCGCACCCTGCAGCTGCAGCAGGCCAATGCCGAGCTGGAGCACCAGGCGCGCAGCGATCCGCTCACGGGCCTGCTCAACCGCCGGGGCTTCGATTTCCAGCTGGACTTCGCCATGGCGCTGGCGCGCCGCAGCGGCCGCCCCTTGAGCGTGCTCGTCATCGACGTGGACCACTTCAAGCGCATCAACGACCAGCATGGCCATGACATGGGCGACGCCGTGCTGCGCACCCTGGCGCGCGCCTTCCGCATGCGGCTGCGCGAGTCCGACGTGCTGGCCCGCATGGGGGGCGAGGAATTCCTGGCCCTGCTGCCCGACACCACGGCCGACGCGGCCGTGGCCATTGCAGAGCAACTGCGCGAACTGCTGGCCTCCACGCCCATGGCCCACGGCGAGCCCGTCACCGCCAGCGTGGGCGTGGCCACACTGCGCGGCACCACGGACACGGCCGCCGCCATGCTGCGCCGTGGCGACGAAGCACTGTACGAGGCCAAGGGCGCAGGCCGCAACAACGTGCAGCTTCAGCGCTGAGACGGCCCCGCGCCGCTTTCTGCCCCCTCGGCTTGCCGCCTGCCGCAAAACACCTGTGCGGGAAAAAACATCACACTAATACTCAAATTGAGCATATTATTCGCAGCCATCACCAGACCTTTTCCACAGTCCCGGACGGCCACCATGCAGCTCAAATCCGTGCAGTACGACAAGCCCCATTTCTCCCACTCCGGCCAGTGCGGCATCGGCGAGGCCTGGGCCCGCATTCCCCCTGAACTGGACCGCGCCCAGCGCCTTCGGACCACCGAGCGCATACGCGCCCTGCTGCACGAGCGCGATGCCGTGCTCGTGGCCCACTACTACGTGGATGGCGAACTGCAGGATCTGGCGCGCGAGACCGGCGGCTGCGTGGGCGATTCGCTGGAGATGGCGCGCTTCGGCGCCCAGCACCAGGCCAGCACCCTGGTCGTGGCCGGCGTGCGCTTCATGGGAGAGACCGCCAAGATCCTCAGCCCGGAAAAGCGCGTGCTCATGCCAGACGACGACGCGAGCTGCTCGCTGGACCTGGGCTGCCCGGCAGACGAGTTCAGCGCCTTTTGCGACGCCCACCCGGACCGCACGGTCGTGGTCTACGCCAATACCAGCGCGGCGGTGAAGGCGCGCGCCGACTGGGTGGTCACATCGTCGGTGGGACAGGACATCGTGGCCCACCTGCACGCCTGCGGCGAGAAAATCCTCTGGGCGCCCGACCGCCACCTGGGCGCCCACATCCAGCGCCAGACCGGCGCCGACATGCTGCTGTGGCATGGCTCCTGCCTGGTCCATGACGAGTTCAAGGCCGACGAACTGGCCGCCATGGCGCTGGAGCACCCGCAGGCCGCCATCCTCGTGCACCCCGAGTCGCCGGCCGCCGTGGCCGCCCAGGCGGACGTGGTGGGCTCCACCACCCAGCTCATCAACGCGGCTGGCCGGCTGCCCACCGACACCTTCATCGTCGCCACCGACCAGGGCATCCTGCACGACATGCGCATGCGCCACCCGGGCAAGACCTTCCTGCCCGCGCCCACGGCCGGCCAGGGCGCCACCTGCAAGAGCTGCGCCATGTGCCCGTGGATGGCGATGAACAGCCTGCAGGGCGTGGAGCTGGCCCTGGAGCAGGGCCTGTGCGCCATCGAGGTGGACCCCGCCATCGCCCAGGCCGCGCGCCGGCCCATCGAACGCATGCTGGCTTTCGCGGCCGGCCACCGCCAGCCCGTGCGCGCCAGCGGCGACCTTGCGCGCGATGCGGCGCTCTTCCAGCACTTCGGTCCCGCCTGAGGACAGCGCCATGACACAGCCTTGCACAGACGTACTCATCATCGGCGCCGGCCTGGCCGGCATGGCCGCCGCCCTGTCGCTGCCGCCGCATCTGCGCGTGGCCCTGCTCAGCAAGGGCGCGGCCGAGGAATGCGCCAGCGCCTGGGCCCAGGGCGGCATTGCCGCCGTGCTGGATGCACAGGACAGCATCGACGACCACGTGGCAGACACCCTGGTCGCGGGCGCAGGCCAGTGCGATGCACAGGCCGTGCGCGCCATCCTTGAGCAGGCGCCCGACGCCATCGATTGGCTGGTGGCCCACGGCGTGCCTTTCACGCGTGACGACAGCGGTGGCTTGCACCTCACGCGCGAGGGCGGCCACGGCCGCCGCCGCATCGTGCATGCCGCAGACTGCACCGGCCAGGCCGTGCACGCCGCCCTGCTGCGCGCCTGCCGGGAGCGCGCGAACATCGATTTGCATGAGCACACCAGCGCGCTGGACCTGCTGACCGAAGGACAGCCTGCGCACTGCACAGGTGCGCTGGTGCGCCTGCCCGATGGCCGCCTGCAGCGCTGGCATGCCGCGCATACCGTGCTGGCCACGGGCGGGCTGGGGCAGGTCTATCCCGCCACCACCAACCCGGCCACCGCCACGGGCGACGGCGTGGCCATGGCCTGGCGCGCGGGCTGCCGCGTGGGCGACCTGGAGTTCATGCAGTTCCATCCCACGGCCCTGCAGGTGGGCGGCCGTGCGGCCGGCCTGGTCTCCGAGGCATTGCGCGGAGAAGGCGCCCTGCTGCGCCTGCCGGACGGCACGCGCTTCATGCCTGCCCATGACGAGCGGGCCGAACTGGCGCCGCGCGACATCGTGGCCCGGGCCATCCGGCACGAGATGGACCGCCATGGCCTGGCCTTCGTGCACCTGGACATCAGCCACAGGCCCCGCGCCTGGCTGCAGTCGCATTTCCCCGGTGTGATGGCCCTGTGCGCCAGCCATGGCATCGACATTGCGACGCAGCCGATTGCCGTGGCCCCCTGCGCCCACTACGCCTGCGGCGGCGTGCTGGCCGATATCGACGGGCGCACGGATGTCGATGGCCTGCGCGCCATCGGCGAGGTGGCGCGCACCGGACTGCACGGCGCCAACCGGCTGGCCAGCAATTCGCTGCTCGAATGCGTGGTGATGGGCCGCGCGGCCGCCCGGGCCATCGCGCAGCAGCCAGCAGCCGCCCCGGCGCTGGCCCGGCCGACCGAAACCCTGCAGGCCGGCGCACAGGAGCAGGACACGGCCGCCATCGCACAGGAGTTGCGCCAGCTCATGCAGGACTGCGTGGGCATACAGCGCAGCGACCAGGGCTTGGCGCAGGCCGTGCAGCGCATTGCGGCATGGCGGGAAAGGCTGGCACCTGCCGCAGGCCATGCGCTGCGCAACCAGCTCGATGTCTGCTGGCTCATGGCCACGGCTGCCGCCGCACGGCGCGAGAGCTGCGGCGCGCATTCGCGCATCGACGCCACACCGGCGCTGGTGGAATGAAGAATGACCCCCACGCTCCCCAAGGGGGCCGCTTTTCATCTTGGGGCGGCCCGGCGATGAAAAAGGCCCGCAGCTTTCGCTGCGGGCCTTGTCTTCCGGGCCAAAGCCGTCAGGCCTTGGGAAGCGTCACGCCCACCTGGCCCTGGTACTTGCCGCCACGGTCGCGGTAGCTGACCTCGCAGACATCGTCGGGATCGCTCTCGAAGAACAGCACCTGGGCGCAGCCTTCACCGGCGTAGATGCGGGCGGGCAGCGGCGTGGTGTTGGAGAACTCCAGCGTCACATAGCCTTCCCATTCGGGCTCGAAGGGCGTGACGTTGACGATGATGCCGCAGCGCGCGTAGGTGCTCTTGCCCAGGCAGATGGTCAGCACGTTGCGCGGGATGCGGAAGTACTCGACCGTGCGCGCCAGCGCGAAGCTGTTGGGCGGGATGATGCAGCTGTCACCCTCGAAGTCGACGAAGCTTTTCTCATCGAAGTTCTTGGGGTCCACCACGGTGCTGTGGATGTTGGTGAACACCTTGAATTCGGGTGCGCAGCGGATGTCGTAGCCATAGCTGCTGGTGCCGTAGCTGATGATCTTGCGGCCATCGACGTTGCGAACCTGGGCCGGCTCGAAAGGCTCGATCATGCCGTGATCCTCGGCCATGCGACGGATCCACTTGTCGCTCTTGATGCTCATGGCAATTCCTCGTTCCCTAGCTGCACTTGTCAAGCGCCAGCACCCGGCCGGGCACTGGCGCAAAGGCGCTATTTTGCTTGAGAAACGACGGTGCGCTCGATCAGGCGGTCATCACCCAGGATGATCATGGCGAACAGCAGCTCGTCCAGGCTCTCGGCCTGGCGGGTCTTGCGCTCGAGCAGCGGCGTGCAGGCCGGGTTGATGACCACGAAGTCGGCCTCGCAGCCCGGCTGCAGGTTGCCCACCTGCCCCGCCAGGCCCAGGGCGCGCGCCGCGCCCGCCGTGTGCTGCCACCACAGGTTGCCGGGCGACAGGCTCAGGCCCTGCTTGGTCTGGCCCTCGCGGCCCGCCACATAGGCGGCCTGCATGGTGCGGAAGGGGCTGAAGCTCATGCCGCCGCCCACGTCGCTGGCCAGGCCGTAGAGGAACTGCGCGGCATCGGCCCGCGCAAAGTCGAAGAAGCCGCTGCCCAGGAACAGGTTGCTGGTGGGGCTGACGGCGGCGGCGGTGCTGCGTTCACGCATCAGTGCGCGGTCTTCATCGTCCAGGTGGATGCAGTGCGCGTAGACGGCGCGCTCGCGCATCAGGCCGAAGTCGTCGTAGACCGACAGGTAGCTGCGGGCCTTCGGAAAGAGCTCGGCCACCCAGCGCACTTCGTCCAGGTTCTCGGCCACGTGCGACTGGATCCAGACATCGGCGTAGCGTGCGGCCAGCTCGCCCGCGCCGCGCAGCTGCTCATGCGTGCTGGTGGGCGCAAAGCGCGGCGTGATCGCGTAGCCCAGGCGGTCCACGCCATGCCAGCGCTGGATCAGGGTTTCGGTGTCGATCAGGCTTTGCTCGGTCTGGTCGCGCACGCCGTCGGGGCTGTGGCGGTCCTGCAGGACCTTGCCCGTGATCATGCGCATGCCGCGCGCCTGCGACGCGCCCATGAGCGCATCGACCGAACCCGGGTGCGAGGTGGCAAAGGCCAGCGCCGTGGTCACGCCGTTGCGCTGCAGCTCGTCCAGGAAGAACTCGGCCACGCTGTCGGCATGGGCGCGTTCGCAAAAGGCAGACTCGTGCGGAAAGGTGTATTTCTCCAGCCAGGGCAGCAGGCCGGCGGCGGGCGCGCCGATCACATCGGTCTGCGGATAGTGGATGTGCAGGTCGATGAAGCCTGGCGCCAGGATGCGGCCCGGCAGATGGGTGACTTCGGCGCCCGGCTGTCCGGTGAACTGCGCCTGCAGCGCCTGCCAGCTGCCGGCGGCGACGACGCGCTGCTGCCCCCTGTCATCCGGGGCGACGGCCAGCAGGCCGTCTTCGTCGTAGAGCGCCTGGCCATCGTCGGCAAAACGCAGCAATGAGGAACGGTAGATTTGCATGCCGCCAAGCTTAGCGGGCGGACAGGCAGATGCCATATCCGCAGCGCTATAGGCGCCATCGGCAGGCGCCATCCTAGGGTTTACGCCAGGACCGGACGCCCCGCAGGCCGCATCACTTGGGCAGGGTGGCCTGCACGCCTTCCACCAGCCAGTTCATCTGCAGGATCTGTGCATCGTCCAGCTGCTTGCCGGCAGGAATGCGCACCTGGCCCTGGTTGTCGCGCACCGGCTGGTCGCCGGCCTTGAAGGGCTGCAGGCGGCCCTGGGCCATGTCCTTTTGGCGCTGCAGCACTTCCTCGCGCACGGCGGTCGGCAGCTTGGGGCCGAAGCCCTCCACGCGGATCATGCCCTCGCGCACGCCGCCCCAGGTGTCCTGGCTCTTCCAGCTGCCGTCCAGCACCGCTTTGGCGCGCGCCGTGTAGTAGTCGCCCCACTGGTGGGTGACGGCCAGCAACTGGGCGTCGGGCCCGTCCTTGCGCATGTCGGAGTGGTAGGCAATCGCCATGCGGCCGCGCTCCTGGGCGGCCTGCATCACGGCGGTGGATGCGACCTGGAAGGACACCACGTCCACGCCGCCGTTGAACAGCGCCATGGCCGCATCGCGCTCGCGCGGCGGGTCGAACCAGGTATCCAGCCAGACCACCTTGACCGTGGCCTTGGGATTGACCGAGCGCATGCCCAGCGTGAAGGCGTTGATGCCCTGCAGCACCTCGGGAATCGGAAAGCCGACCACGAAGCCGGCAACGCCCGTCTTGCTGGCACGGCCTGCGGCAATGCCCGACAGATAGCGGCCCTCGTAGTAGCGCGCATTCGAGGTGGCCACGTTGTCGGCGCGCTTGAAGCCCGTGACCGACTCGAACTTCACCTGCGGGAAGTCGCGCGCCACGCGCATCACGGACTCGGTGTAGCCGAAGCTGGTGGTGAAGATCAGCTGATTGCCGCTGGCGGCCAGGTCGCGCAGCACGCGCTCGGCGTCGGGGCCCTCGGGCACGCTGTCCACGGCGCGGGTCTGCACGCGCGGGCCCAGGGCCGCCTGCAATGCGCGCCGGCCCTCGTCGTGCTGGCGCGTCCAGCCGGCGTCGAGCACGGGCGTCAGATAGACGAAGGCGGCCTTGAGGGGCGTGGAACCTGCGGGGGATGAAGGGGCGGGATGGCCTTGGGACAAGGCCGTGGATACAAGACTTGCGGCCGCGACTGCGGCTGCGAGGTTTTTGTACATGGTGTTCCTCTACATGGCCCGGAAATGAAAACGCACCTGCCGTGGGCAGCGGCCGGTGCGGGGCGCGATTATAGGCAGCGGCCCCGGGGGCTGCCTGGGCCTGCGCTTATGGCCGCCATAAGGGGCGGCAGATACCGTCCACTAAGATCGTCGGCAAATTCCAACCCCCAGCAACCACCAAGGAGTACAAGACCATGCCGATGTTCGTCGATACCTCGCCCCCGGGCCAGTGCATCTTCTGCCGCCTCGTGGCGGGCGAGATCCCGTCCGCCAAGGTGTTCGAGGACGAGCAGACCATCGCCTTCATGGACATCGGCCAGGTCAATCCCGGCCATGTGCTGGTGGCCAGCAAGCGCCATGCCGTGACCCTGCTGGACCTCACGCCCGACGAGGCCGGCGCCGTGATGCGCACGGCCCAGCGCGTGGCGCAGGCCGTGCAGTCAGCGTTCGACCCCGAAGGCATCAGCCTGTTCCAGGCCAACGGCGCAGCGGGCGGGCAGACCGTCTTCCACTTCCACCTGCATGTGCTGCCGCGCCACGAGGGCGACGGCGTGGGCCTGGGCTGGCCGCGCAAGGAGCCCGGCATGCAGGCGCTGCAAGAGCATGCCGAGCGCCTCAGGAAGGCGCTGGCCTGAGCGGACTCAGGCCAGGGCTGCGTACTTGGCGAACACGGCCTCCAGCTGGCGCATCCAGTGGGCGCGCTGCTGGGGCGTGACGAAGCTGGCGTCAAAGCTGTTGACCGCCAGCTGCCAGGCCTGCTGCGAGTTCATGCCCGTGGCGGCGAACAGCTGCAGGTAGTTCTCGTTCACGTAGCCGCCGAAGTAGGCCGGATCATCGGAATTGACCGTGACCTTGAGACCCGCCTCCAGCAGCTGCGGCAGGTTGTGCTGCGCCAGGTCGGGCACCACGCACAGCTTGAGGTTGGACAGCGGGCACACGGTCAGCGGCACGCCGTCGCGCACAAGGCGCTGCATCAGGGCCTCGTCTCGCGCGGCCTGCACGCCGTGGTCTATGCGCTCGGAATGCAGCACGTCCAGCGCGCCCCAGATATAGGCGGGAGGCCCCTCCTCGCCCGCATGCGCGACCAGGTGCAGGCCCAGCTCGCGGCAGCGCGCGAACACGCGGGCGAACTTCTCGGGCGGGTTGCCGACCTCGCTGCTGTCCAGCCCCACGCCGATGAAGCGGTCGCGCAGCGGCAGCGCGGCCTCCAGCGTGGCGAAGGCGTCCTCCTCGCTGAGGTGGCGCAGAAAGCTCAGGATCAGCGCCGACGAGATGCCCTGCTCTATCTCCGCATCGCGGCAGGCGCGGTACAGGCCGTTGATCACGGTCTCCATGCCCACGCCGCGCTGGGTGTGGGTCTGGGGGTCGAAGAAGATCTCGGCATGGACCACGTTGTCTTGCGCGGCGCGCGCCAGGTAGGCGCGGCCCATGTCGTAGAAATCCTGCTCGTACAGCAGCACGCTGGCGCCGGCGTAGTAGATGTCCAGAAAGCTTTGCAGATCGGTGAAGGCATAGGCGCGGCGCAGGTCTTCCACGCTGGCATAGGGCAGCTTCACGCCGTTGCGCTGGGCCAGCGCGAAGATCAGCTCGGGCTCCAGCGAGCCTTCGATGTGCATGTGCAGCTCGGCCTTGGGCATGGCCTTGAGCAACTGGGGCAGATGCGCGGCATCCACGGCGGGTACGGTGTGCATCAGCAGACTCCGAAGGTGATGCCGCTGGCCCGGAGGTAGCGGCGGTAGGCGGACGACATGCGGTCGGCCGCAGAGTGCATTTCGGCGCGCGGGTCCAGCGGCAGGCACTTGGGCTGCTGCGACTCCAGCACGGGCTGGTCCTGGCAGAAGATGGTGTGCTGGAATTCCTGCAGCTGTGCGTCGGGCGAGTCGAAGTCTGCCACGGCCAGCCGGAACCAGACGCGGCTGGTCTCGGGCGTGACGGGGCAGATGAACAGGGCGATGGACTCGCGCCATCCGGCCCGGGTGGTGCCGGATTCGGGCAGCTTGGTCAGCACGGCGGCATAGGGCGCCGTGACTTCGTAGGTGTACTCGACCTCGGCCGCGCTGGTGGAGTGCAGGTTGGACTGCGGCTGCACGGCCTTGCAGCCCGTGGCCAGCACGCCCGTGGCCGTGGTCTCCACGGCATAGGCTTCGATGGCCGTGGCGTCGCGGCTGCCCAGCCAGCCTTCGTGGACAAAGCCGAAGTGCGACATGTCCAGGAAGTTCTCGATGATGCGCGGCGCGCTGGCGGCCACGTCGTAGGGGCCGCAGTTGAGCTTGCGCAGGTGCGCGTCCGCCTCGGCTTCAAAGGCTGGCAGTGCCGCCAGGGCCGCCAGGGCCGGAACAGCCGAGAGCTCCTCGCCCGTGGCCAGCCGCACCCAGACCAGGCCGTAGGCTTCCTGTGCCTCGAAGGCCTTCACGCACTGCGAGGGCGGGGGCGTGAAGCTGGGCAGGGCCGGCACCTTGACGCACTGGCCGCTGTCGGCGAACTGCCAGCCGTGGTAGGGGCATTCAAGGTGGCCGTTCTCGACACGGCCCATGGACAGGCGTGCGCCACGGTGCGGGCAGCGGTCCACGAAGACGCGGACCTGGCCTTGCGGATCGCGCCACAGCACCAGGGGCTGGTCCAGCAGTTGCACGCCCAGCGGCGCATCGACAACTTCGTGGGCCTGGGCCACGGGATGCCAGAGGGAGTTTTCGATCATGGGGGAATCTCTTGCTGTCTGTCTGTGCCGCGGCGGCGGGCAGGCCGCGGCTGGGAGCGAGCATAAACCCGCTCGATGCGCAGCACAGGTACGGTACAGGTACACCTGTGCTGCGCATGAACGCCAAGGCCGCCCGAAGGCGGCCCTGGCGGCAACAGGCAACCCGGCCTGCGCCGGGTGGCATGGCGTCTGTCTTACTTGCTGTCCTGGCCCGGCACCTTGCCTTCCACGCCCTTGACGTAGAAGTTGATGCCCGTGAGGAACTTGTCTTCGGCCACGGCGTCGGCGGCCAGCAGTTCCTTGCCGTCCTGGCCTGTGATCGGCCCCTTCCAGATGTGGAAGGTGCCGTCCTTCAGACCCTTCTTGACCTCTTCGATCCTGGCCTTGGCCTCGGCGGGCACGTCGTCGGCCAGCGAGACGATGTCGATCGCGCCTTCCTTCACGCCCCACCAGGTCTGCTGGCTGCTCCACTTGCCGTCCAGCATCTCGCGCACGGTCTTGGTGTAGTAGGGAGTCCAGTTGATGATGGCCGAGCCCAGGTGGGCCTTGGGGCCGTAGGCCGTCATGTCGGAGTCCCAGCCGAAGGCGCGCTTGCCCTTTTCCTCGGCCGTCTTGAGCACGGCGGCGGAGTCGGTGTTCTGGAACAGGATGTCGGCGCCGCCGTTGATCAGCGAAGTCGCAGCCTCGGTTTCCTTCGGGGGGGCGAACCACTCGTTGACCCAGACCACCTTGGTCTTGATCTTGGGGTTCATGGACTGCGCGCCCAGCGTGAAGCTGTTGATGTTGCGCAGCACTTCGGGAATCGGCACGGAGCCGACCACGCCCAGCACGTTGGACTTGGTCATGGAGCCCGCGATGATGCCGGCCAGATAAGCGCCTTCGTAGGTGCGGCTGTCGTAGGTGCTGACGTTGGCGGCGGTCTTGTAGCCGGTGGCGTGCTCGAACTTCACATCGGGGAAGTCGGGAGCGATCTTCTGGATGGGCTCCATGTAGCCGAAGGTGGTGCCGAAGACCAGCTTGTTGCCGTTGGCGGCCATGTCGCGCAGCACGCGCTCGGCGTCGGCGCCCTCGGGCACGCTCTCCACATAGGAGGTCTTGATCTTGTCGCCGAATTCCTTCTCCAGCGCCAGGCGGCCCTGGTCGTGGGCAAAGGTGTAGCCGCCGTCACCGACGGGGCCCACGTAGGCGAAGGCGATCTTCAAAGGCTCGGTTGCAGCGGCAGCAGGGGCCTCGGCAACGGGAGCGGGCGCAGGCGCGGCCTCCTCCTTCTTGCCACAGCCGGCCAGCGCGGCGGCGGCCACGGCCGACAGCGCTGCCACCTTGATCAGGGAGCGTTTGTGAAGATCAGTCATCGAAGTTTCCTCAAGTGGTCCTGCGGCAGGCAGGAAGAAGGCGGTGTCCGCAGGGGCGCAGACCCGCCGCGATGGGTCCCGAGAATAAAGCAAGAATGGCGCCAGCCGGCTGCACCAGAGCCACCAGGCATGCGGGAAAACCACATTTTGGGGGCTTTGCACAATCGTGGTGCATAGGGCGGACCCGTCTGGCGGATCACGGCAGAAAAAAGGGCCCCGAAGGGCCCTTGGTGCATGGACTGCCGCCGGATCACTTGGCGCCCGGCACCTTGCCTTCGACGCCGTTGACGAAGAAGTTGATGCTGGTCATGAAGCCCAGATCGCCGACCTGTCCTGCCGTCAGCACTTCCTTGCCGGTGTTGTCCTTGATGGGGCCGGTCCAGACGGCGAAGCTGCCGTCCTTCAAGCCGTCGCGTGCCTTGGCGACCTTGTCCTTGATGTCCTGGGGCACGTCGTCGGCGATCTTCACGAGGTCGATGGCGCCTTCCTTCACGCCCCACCAGAACGAGCCGCCCTGCCACTTGCCGTCCAGCGTGTCCTGGGTGACCTTGCTGTAGTAAGGCGTCCAGTCGATCACGGCCGAGCCCAGGTGGGCCTTGGGCGCGAAGGCGCTCATGTCGCCGTCCTTGCCGAAAGCGCGCGCACCGCGTTCCTCGGCCGTCTTGAGCACGGCCGGGGAGTTGGTGTTCTGGTAGAGCACGTCCACGCCGCCGTTGATCAGCGAGGTGGCGGCCTCGGACTCCTTGGGCGGGGCGAACCACTCGTTCACCCAGACCACCTTGGCCTTGATCGAGGGATCGACGCTTTGCGCACCCAGCACGAAGCTGTTGATGTTGCGCACCACTTCAGGAATCGGCACCGAGGCCACGACGCCGATGGTCTTGGTCTTGGTCATGCCGCCGGCCACGATGCCGGCCAGGTAGGCGCCCTCGAAGGTCTTGGTGTCGTAGGTGGCCACGTTGTCGGCATTCTTGTAGCCGGTGGCGTGCTCGAACTTCACGTCCTTGAGGTCGGCCGCCACCTTCTGCACGAACTCCTGGTAGCCGAAGCTGGTCGCGAAGATCAGCTTGTTGCCCTGGCCGGCCATGTCGCGCATCACGCGCTCGGCATCGGCGCTCTCGGGCACGCTTTCGACGAAGGAGGTTTCCACCTTGTCGCCGAACTTCTCCTGGATGGCCTTGCGGCCCAGCTCATGCTGGAAGGTCCAGCCGCCGTCGCCGATGGGGCTGACGTACATGAAGCCGATCTTGAGCTTCTCGGCCGGCGCCTGCGCTGCGGGCGCGGCAGCGGGAGCCGGCGCTGCGGCCTCTTCCTTCTTGCCGCAGGCGGTCAGGGCCGCCACCGAGATGGCCGACAGGCCGATCATCTTCACAAGCGTGCTTTTGAGGCCAGGTTTCAGGGTGCGTTCGCGCAAAGCGGGCATGCGTTTGTCCTTTTGTGGTTCTGGAGGGAGAGAGAAACAATGAAAGCGTCAGGAGCCCGGGTAGAAGGGCTTGCCCAGCGAGGCCGGCATGTTGGCACGGATCCAGGCCGGATTGCGCGAGATCAGCACCAGCACGACGATGGTCGCCAGGTAGGGCAGCATGGACAGCAGCTGGCTGGCCACCTGCACGCCCGTGGCCTGCAGGTGGAACTGCAGCATGGTCACACCGCCGAACAGGTAGGCGCCCAGCAGCACGCGCGCAGGGCGCCAGGTGGCGAAGGTGGTCAGCGCCAGCGCGATCCAGCCCCGGCCCGACACCATGCCCTCCACCCACAGCGGTGTGTAGACGGTGGAGATGTAGGCACCGGCCAGACCGCACATGGCGCCGCCGAAGACCACGGCCGCCAGGCGGATGCGGCGCACCGGATAGCCCAGCGCATGGGCCGACTGGGGCGACTCGCCCACGGCGCGCAGCACCAGGCCGGCCCGGGTGCGGTAGAGGAACCAGACCAGGGCCGCCGCAATGGCCACCGCGCCATAGACCAGCGGATGCAGGCGAAACAGCGCCGTGCCCACCACGGGCAGGTCGGACAGCCAGGGCACGGCGAACTTGGGCAGCTCGGGCAGGCGCGCCTGCACATAGCCCAGGCCCAGGAAGGCCGAGAAGCCCGTGCCGAACAGCGACAGGGCCAGCCCCGTCGCGTACTGGTTGGTGTTCAGCCAGATCACCAGCACGCCGAAGATGGCGGCCAGCAGCGCGCCCGCACCCATGCCGGCCAGAAAGCCCACGGTGGTGCTGCCCGTGTGGACCACGGCGGCAAAGCCCGCGATGGCGGCGCACAGCATCATGCCCTCGGCACCCAGGTTGACGATGCCGGCCTTTTCATTGATCAGCAGGCCCAGCGCGGCCAGCGCCAGCACGGTGCCGGCGCTGAGCGTGGAGCCCAGCAGCAGTGCGTAGGATTCCATCAGCGGGCCTCCTTGACGGCAGGCGCCGCTGCGGGCGGGACCACGGGCGTGCGGGACACCCAGCGCACGCGGTAGGCCACCAGCGTGTCGCAGGCCAGCAGCGTGAACAGCAGCAGGCCCTGGAACACGCCGGTCAGCGCCTTGGGCAGGCCCAGGCGCGACTGGGCGAGTTCGCCCCCGATATAGAACATGCTCATGAGAATCGCGGAAAAGATCATGCCCACGGGATGCAGGCGGCCGACGAAGGCCACGATGATGGCGGCGAAGCCGTAGCCGGCCGGGACATAGGGCGTGAGCTGGCCCAGCGGGCCGGCCACTTCCAGCGCACCGGCCAGGCCGGCGGCGGCGCCCGAGATCAGCAGCGCCGTCCACAGCGCACGGCGCGAGGAAAAGCCCGCGTAGCGTGCGGCGGCCGGAGCCAGCCCACCGACCTGCAGCGCAAAGCCGGCGCGGGTGCGGAACAGGAAGATCCACAGCATGGTCGCCGCGGCCAGCGCCAGCAGCAGGCCGATATTGGTGCGCATGCCCTGCATCAGCTTGGGGATCTGCGTGACGCGCTCGAAGGTCTTGGTCTGCGGGAAGTTGTAGCCCATGGGGTCCTTCCACGGCCCGTAGACCAGAAAGCCCAGCACCAGGGTGGCCACGTAGACCAGCATCAGGCTGACCAGGATTTCATTGGCATTGAAGCGGTCGCGCAGCAGGGCCACGATGCCGGCCCAGACCATGCCGCCCAGCATGCCGGCCACCAGGATGGCGGGCACGATCCAGGGCCCCGTGGTCTTGTCCGCCAGCAGCGCCACGCCGCCTGCGGCCACGGCGCCGATCACGAACTGGCCTTCGGCACCGATGTTCCAGACATTGGAGCGAAAGCACACGGCCAGGCCCAGCGCGATCAGCAGCAGCGGCGTGGCCTTGACGGCCAGCTCGCCCAGCGCATAGGTGGACTTGACGGGGTCCCAGAAGAAGGCCTGCAGGCCGCGCACCGGGTCCTTGCCCAGCATCACGAACAGGCACACGCCGATCAGCACCGTGATGGCCAGCGCCAGCACGGGCGAACCGTAGGTCCACAGCTTCGAGGCCTGGGGGCGTTGCTCAAGCTTGAACATGGGCGCCTCCCTTGGTGGCACTCGGGGCGGCGTTCGGGGCGGCAGCACCGTCCCACAGGCCGCTCATCCACTCGCCGATCTGCTGCACGGTGGCATCGGCCCGCGCCACCGAGGGCGACAGCCGGCCCTTGGCCACCACATGCAGGCGGTCACATATCTCGAACAATTCGTCCAACTCCTCGCTGAGCACCAGCACGGCGCAGCCCTCGTCGCGCAATTGCAGGATGGCGCCGCGTATCTGCGCGGCCGCCCCCACGTCCACCCCCCAGGTGGGCTGGGAGATGATGAGCAGCGCGGGCCTGGCATCGATCTCGCGGCCCACGATGAATTTCTGCAGGTTGCCGCCCGACAGCGACTGCGCCGCCGCGTTGGGGCCGCCGGCCTTGACGTTGAAGCGCGCAATGATGGCGCGCGCCTGCTCCTGCAGCTGGCCCATGCGAATCCAGCCGCCTTTGCCCAGCGCGGTCTTGCGCGTGAGCAGCAGGTTGTGCGCCAGGCCCATGCTGGGCACGGCGCCGCGGCCAAGGCGTTCCTCCGGCACGAAGTGCAGGCCCAGCGCACGGCGCCGGCCGGGGCCCAGGCGCCCCGCCTCCCGGCCGGCAATCTGCACCATGTCGGGCGCCGCGCGCGTGTCCTCGCCGGACAGCGCATACAGCAATTCCTTCTGGCCATTGCCCGAGACACCGGCGATGCCCACGACTTCGCCCGCGCGCACATCGAGCTGTATGCCCTGCAGGTCCACGCCGAAGGGCTCCGAGCGCGGCAGCGCCAGGCCCTGCACGCGCAGCACGCTGGCGCCGACCTGGGATTCGCGGTGCGTGAGCTCGGGCGGCTCCGAGCCGATCATCAGCCGCGACAGCGAGGCATTGCTCTCCACGGCCGGATTGCACACGCCCGTCACCTGCCCGCCGCGCAGCACGGTACAGGCCGTGCACAGCGAACGGATCTCGTGCAGCTTGTGGCTGATGTAGAGGATGGAGCAGCCCTCGGACGCCAGGCGGCGCAGCACGACGAAGAGCTTTTCCACCGCCTGCGGCGTGAGTACCGAGGTGGGCTCGTCAAGAATGAGCACGCGCGGGTGTGTGAGCAGGGCGCGGATGATTTCCACGCGCTGCATCTCGCCCACGCTCAGCGTGTGCACGGGGCGGTGGGGATCGACCTCCAGCCCGTAGTCATGCGCCGTGGACTCGATGCGCTGTACCACCTCGGCCAGCGGCAGGCTCTTGTCCAGGCCCAGCCAGACGTTCTCGGCCACGGACAGCGTGTCGAACAGGCTGAAATGCTGGAACACCATGGCGATGCCCAGCTGGCGCGCCTCCTGCGGGTTGCGGATGTGGACCGGCTTGCCATCGACCTCGATGCGGCCCTCGTCGGGCTTGACGGCGCCGTAGATGATCTTCATCAGCGTGGACTTGCCGGCGCCGTTCTCGCCCAGGATGGCATGCACTTCGCCGGCGCCCACGGTCAGCGAGATGCCGTTGTTGGCCACCACCGCCGGATAGCGCTTGGTGATGCCTGTCAGCTGAAGCCGCGGCGGCGCTGCTGCTGGCAGGGGGACTGTATCGGGGGGATTCATGGCTGGGATTGTCTTTCAATTTCTGCAACAAACTGGAACACAAGTCCTTGAAACCGCCTCGGCGGCCCTCATATCGGCCATCACTTTGTTCACCCAAAAGGCGGTTCCTGTCGCCGTCGCCTAGCGGGCACGGGACATCAGCGCCACCTGCCGCACGGCATCGCGCAGCCAGCGCGTGGACGCGCCCATGTGCGTGCGGGCATGCCACAGCTGGTAGTACACCAGCGGCGCAAACTCCACCGGGCAGGGCAGGATCACCAGGGGCAGGCGCTGGCTGAAGCGCTCGCAGAACAGCCGCCCCGTGGTCAGCACCAGCAAGCTGGTGGCCACGATGTCGGGAATCAGGCTGAAATGCGCGCAGCGCGCCGCCACCTGGCGCTGCAGGCCCATGCGGGAGAGCTGGTCGTCGATCACGCCGCGCGCGCCCGGGTAGGTGGGCGTGGGCGCGATGTGCTCGGCCTCCAGCCACTGGGCCACGTCCCAGCCGCGTCGCACGGCCGGATGCTGGGGGCTGACCAGGCAGACCACCTCGTCCTCGAACAGGCTGGCCATGTGCAGGCCCTGCGGCGGCTCGGGCCAATTGCCGATCACCACGTCCACATCGCCCTGGGCCAGTTGCACCTCGTAGTGCGCGTCGCCGTTGAGGGCCAGGATGTCAACGGGGCAGCCGGGCGCCTCGGTCTTGAGATGGGCCACCAGGCGCGGCAGGAACAGCGGGTCCAGGTAGTCGCTGGCGGCGATGCGGAAGGTGCGCGTGGAGGTGCGGGGATCGAAATGGCGCGCATCGCTGAACAGGCCTTCGGCCGCGCGCAGGATGTCGGCCGCCGGCTGCACCATGCGCAGCCCGGCCTCGGTGGGCTGCATGTGCGCGCCCGAACGCACCAGCAGCGAATCGCCGGCCAGGTCGCGCAGGCGCTTGAGCGCGGCGGACACCGCCGGCTGGTGCATGCCCAGGCGCAATGCGGCACGCGAGACGCTGCGCTCGGTCAGCACCGTGTGCAGCACCCGTATCAGGTGCAGATCAATCTTGTCGAACAGGGCCTGGTCGCGCATGTAGCGAAGCAATCAGCGAAAAAAAGAGCGGTCGCGCCGGGGACGCGCCGCAGGTCATGGGGAGCCCGCAGCGTAACCCAGCCATGACCCCCGCCAGCTAGATACAAGCACCAAGAATGCCCTGGGCAGGGGCGGTTAAACACTTGTGCACGCAGCACATGCAATATGCGAGCCAGTCGCCGGCAAACCATTGTCCAAACCTATACAGACTTGCAGATTGTTAGCGTGATTCAATGAAATCGCTTCAAAAGGAAGTGGATTGCAGGAGACAAGACGATGAAACAGCCAACCCCTTTTTCGGGCATGGTGGCCGCAGCCACGCTCGCCAGTGTGCTGACCGCCTGCGGCGGCAGCGGTGATTCAGGCCTGGGTGTCATCGAGATACGCAGCCTGTCCAACCGGGCCGACATGATCAGCGACGGCAATGCCTATATTGAAATTGTGCTGCCCAAGGGCAGCCCGCCCGGTGCGCTGAAGGTGGCGCTCAATGGCACGGATGTCACCGCCCGGTTCGCCCAGCGCGCCAATGGCCGGATTCTGGGCCGGGTCGAGGGATTGAGGGTGGGCGCCAACACCCTCACCGCCACGGCGGCCGGCAGCGCGAGGGCACGGCTGGACATCACCAACCATGGCCGGGGCGATCCCATCTTCGCCGGGCCGCAGACCGCGCCGTGGATCTGCGCCACGCGCAATGGCGCGCAAGCCATCGTTTCCGTGCCGGGCACGGCACTTTCGGCGACCGTGACCACGCGCGTCAGCGGTCTCGATACCGATCCGGTGGATGTCCAGTGCAATACCAGGACCCAGTACACCTACTACTACATGCCCAAGGCCAGGCAAGGCAGCGCCTGCACGATGGGTCCGGCAGGCGCCACGCCCTGTCATGTGGCCTACGACCCATCGCAGCGCCCGGCCGACAGCGAGATCGCCGACTTCACCAACGACCGCGGAGATACGGTCAAGCACCTGCTGCGCCTGGAAACTGGCGTCATGGGCCGCGGCACCTACCAGATCCTGGCCTACCATGACCCCGCGCTTGCCTGGACACCCTGGGAGCCGCAAAAGGGATGGAACGGCAAGGTGCTGTGGCGATTCGGCGCAGCCGCTTCCGGCAATCGCTTCCAGGAGCCGGCGGTCAACCTCCTCGACCAGTTCAGCGGCAGCCTGCCGTTCGACCCCAACGCGCTCGCGGCAGGCCACATGGTCGTGAAAGCCATGCTGACCAACCACCTGCACAACAACAACGAGTTGCTGGCCGCCGAGAACATGATGCGCATCAAGGAGCACCTGATCGAGAACTACGGCGAAGTGCGCTACACCATGGGCGACGGCGACTCGGGTGGCTCCATGATGCAGACAGTGATCGCCTCCGCCATGCCGGGTCTGCTGCAGGGCATACAGACGGGGCTGAGCTATCCCGATGCGGTGTCCACCTGGATGGAAACACGCGACTGCGGCCTGCTGTCCAACTACTACAGGACGGCCGCAGGACAGGCACTGAGCGACACCGCGAAGGCCGCCATCAATGGCCATCCGGCCAGCTACTGCGACAAATGGGTAGGGAGCTTCATCGCCCCCCAGAACCCCCGGCTGCCCGACAACTGCGGCGTGGGCTTTCCCGCCTCCATCGTCTACGACCCGCGCACACGCGGCCAGGGCGTGCGCTGCTCGATCCACGACATGCTGGTCCCGGTGTTCGGGACGTTCAAGGACACCGACGGCCACACCAAGCCGCAGCTGCCGTATGACAACACGGGCCTGCAGTACGGACTCAAGGCACTGCAGTCGGGCGCCATCGACGCGGAGGCTTTCGTGCAGCTCAACGAAGGCATCGGCAGCTACACCAACGACATGGACTGGACCGGCGGCACTGCGTCCAGGCCGGCAGCCCGCGAGCGGGCCGTGGCCAGCCTGCTGCCCAGGCTCTACAGCAGTGGCCTCACCAGCAACGGCAGGAACCTGTCCCAGGTGGCCATCATTGACTTGCGGCCCGAGGGCGGCAGCGACATCCACATGACCTGGCGCAGCCTGCAGCAACGCGCACGGCTGGATGCCGCCAACGGCCACCATGACAACCACGTGATCCGCGCCAGCAAGGGCATGGTCCCGCTGCTGATCGCCCCTGCCATGCGACGCGAGGCCTTTGTCATGATGGACCGCTGGCTGACCGCCGTGGAGCGCGACACCACCGGCGCGGCGCTGGCACAGAAAGTGGTGCGCAACAGGCCTTCGGATGTCAGGGATGGATGCATCGCCGCAACGGGAGCCGCCCCTTCGGATCTCGACAAAGTCCTGGCCCTGGACGACCCAGCCTGTCCCCTCAAGCCGACCCTGTCGCCACGCCAGGTGGCCGGAGGTCCGCTCGCGGAGGACATCTACCAGTGCCAGCTCAAGCCCCTTTCGTTCACCAGCCCGGAGTACGCCGGCATCACCTTCAGCCCGGCACAGCAAAAGCGCCTTGCCGCAGTGTTTGCGGCAGGAGTGTGCGACTGGAGCCAGGCCGGAACGGGCCAGAGCCAGGAGGCGGCCTTCCTGACCGATTTCAGTGCCGGCCCGGCGGGCACCAAGGCCGGGCCTGCGCCGGTCTCGCGCAACGATTGAGCTGCACCCTGCGCGAAGTCCCGCAGGGGTCCGGGGGCCGGTGATCAGGGTTTGCAGCGTGCCAATCCATGCAATGAAGCAGCAGACTTTCATTGAAGATTTGCATCAAGCACCATGCAGCCGCCCACGATCAACGCCGTCCTCAAGTCCGCGCCCTTTGCGCCCCACCTGAGCAGGGCCCACCTGCTCAGGTTGCGGCGGGAGGTGCTGTTGCGGCACATACCGGCCGGCGCCCCGCTTTGCCACAAGACGCACCGGGCCGGCCACTGGGCCGGCATCGTCCAGGGAGCGGTCAAGATCCATGCGCTGTCGCCTACCGGGCGCAGCACCACGCTGGCCACCTTTACCCCGGGTTGCTGGTTCGGCGAGGGCACACTGCTCAAGCACGAATGCTGGCCGTTCGACGCGACGGCGATCGAGGATACGCTGGTGGCACTGATGCCGGCCAGCACCTTTCACTGGCTGCTGGAGCGCAGCCTCGGCTTCAACCGCTTCCTGCTGGACCAGCTCAATGCGCGCCTGGGCCAGTTCATCGGCCGCTGCGAGCATGCGCGGCTGCACCATTCCAGCCGCCATGTGGCGCACTGCATCTCGGAGCTGACCGATTCGAGGCTGTATCCGGACACCGGCAACCGGCACCTGGGCATGTCGCAGGAGGAGTTGGCCAGCCTGGCCGGCGTGTCGCGCCAGATCGTCAATCGCACCCTGGGAGAGCTGGAGGACATCGGAGCGGTCCGCGTCTCCTATGGGGCATTGACCCTGATCGATCCCGAGGGACTGCGTCGCTTCAGCGAATCCTTCGAATGAGGCGCGGCCCCGGCGCTCATGCGGCCTCCAGCACCTCGACGCGGTTGCGGCCCTTGCGCTTGGCCGCATAGCAGGCCATGTCGGCCGAGCGCAGCGCGCTGCTGACCGTGTGCTGGCGGGCATCGAGCACCACCATGCCGACGCTGGCGCCCATCAGGTAGCGCTGGCCCTCGTGCGCGCCTTCCCAGTCCTGCACGGCCATGCACAGGCTCTGCGCCAGCAGCATGCCCTGCTCGGCCGGGACGCCGGCCAGCAGCACGGCGAACTCGTCGCCGCCCAGGCGCGCCACCCAGCCCAAGGGCCGCACCACGCTGTCGATCAGCCGGGCCATGTGGCACAGCACCTCGTCGCCGGCCGCATGGCCTCCTTGCTGGTTGACGTGGGCGAAGTGGTCCAGGTCCAGGAACAGGATCACGCCATGGTGCGGCATGGGAGAAATGGCGACTTCGACCGCGGCCGTGGCCACGGCAGCAACCTCGGCGTCGGCTTGCGAGGAGGAGACCTCTTCCTGCAGCGCCTCGGCGGGCAGGCGCTGGGCGGCGCTGCATTCCTGCAGCCATTCATGCAGGCGCATGGCAAAGGCCTCGCGGTTGGGCAGCAGGGTCAGCGGATCGTGCATGGCCTTCCAGCCCGGCTGCTCGCGCACCAGGCGCTGCATGGTCACGTCCTCGACCACCCAGACCAGGGTGGGATCGGCCGGCACCACGGCGCGTGGCTCCAGGCCGCGCTGCAGGCGCTGCAGGCTCTGGCCGTGCAGGCGCACCCAGATGGGGCGGCCGTCCTTGCGGACAAAGCACTGCTCGCTGTCGAACTGGCCGTACATGTCCAGGTCCTTGCGCACACGCTCCAGCAACTGGGCGTGCGCAGCGTCGGAGGCGCACAGCTGGCGTATCGCCTGCCCCTGCAGTTCGCGCGGCGGATATCCCAGCATGCGCGCGGCCTGCAGGCCCACCAGCTCCAGATGCGCCGCATGCGTGACCACCAGGCCCACGGGCGCGTAGTCCATCAGCGTTTGCAGCTGCAGTTGCAGCCGGCCGACCTCGTGGGCCTGGTCCTGGCCCATCTGGCCCAGGCGGTGCAGGGCCTGCCACAGCGTGGAAGCCTCTCCCCAGGCATGGGTCCAGGGCATGCGCCAGCCGCCTTCCTCGGCATGGCCTGGCGCCGGCTCCGGCGCGGGATCGGGCTCTTCGGCCATCAGCCGCCCCTGGCTCGCCAGCCATTGGCGTGCACTGCGATGCAAGGCGGCCATGGGTTCGGTGACCAGGATCAGCAGCAGCACCAGCAGCGCCGTGACCCCCGCGACGGCTGCCAGCAGCCACCAGAGCACGCGCGGCGCCAGGCTGGGCGCAATGGCTTCCTCGGGGGTGATCCTGACCACCAGCCACTGCGGCAGCGGCATGCCGGCCGTCGTCACCAGGTAGCCGGCGCGGCGCTGGGTATCGGGGCCCACCTGCAGGCCGCCGGCGGAAGGGTCCTGCAACCAGTCCGCGCCCAGGCCGGGCTCGGCCTCGGCGCGCGCCGTCCAGCGCGACGGATCGGAGTGGGCCAGGATCTGCCCGTCGCGCTGCATGACCAGCAGCCGCCCTGCGGAGCGCGAAGGGTCGATGCCGGGCGGCAGCAGCGCCTGGCCGGACATGCGCACGCCCGCCGAAAGCACGCCGCTGACCGTGCCGTTGCCGGCGCGCAGCGGCACGGCGTACAGCAACTCCATCATTGCGGGATCGGCCCCCTTGCGGACCATGGTGGAGACCACGGGCTTGCCATCGGCCAGGCTGCGCCGCATCACGTCGCGCACGCCTTCGTCCAGATCGACCAGGGGTTCGGAGCGGCCGCCGCGCAGGCTCAATTGCAGTTGCCCACGCGCATCGGCCAGCTGCAATGTGTCGAACAGCCGCACGGATGCGTCTCCGCGCAGCATCTCGCCCATCAGGCGGCTGGGGTCGCCGCCCTGGTCGGCCATGCCCTGGGCCAGCACCCACAGCAGGCGCTGCTGCTGCTCCAGCCGCGAGGCCAGCATGCGCGCCACGGTATCGACCTCGTCGGCCTGCCGGGCCATGGCGCGCTCCAGCGTCTGCTGGCGCATGCTGTGCGATACCCACCAGGCACTGCCCAGGCCCACCACAAGCACGGCCGCCGCGGCCAGCGCCAGCACCGTGCAGCGCATGGCGCCCCAGCCTGTGGACGCGCGCGGCCACGAGGGCGAGTCCGGCACCTGCGGAGCATCCTGGGATGCCAGCAGCGCCTGGAAAAAGGGGGATCGACGGGCGTCCAGTGACATGACGCCCTCAATATATGCAGACCCGAAAGCCGTCCCACTGGGTGGAACCCGCGAACCAGTGGATACCCCGCCCCGCAAGTCCCGGCGCTTGCAGGCCGGCACCCGTCAGCGGCGTGGGAATCAGCCTACTGCGAGCACCTCGAGGGCCGCCGGCTTGGGCAGATCGATGACATTGCCCCGGCCCGCGATGAGTCCATGTTCACGCAACTGGCGCAGGACGCGCGAGAAGGTCTCGGGCGCAATGCCGAGCTGGGCGGCGATCAGCCGCTTGCGCAGGTGCAGCGTCACGCGCAGGCCGCCCGCCTCGTGCGGCATGGCATGGCGCAGCAACCACTGTGCGCAGCGTGCCTCGGCATCCTTGGACAGGCGGCTCACGGCCAGCTCGGTCTGGGCGCAGTAGGCCTGGGCCATGTCCTGCAGCAGTTGCTGGGCGGGAGAAGGCAGTTGCGAGACGGCCTGCAGGAAGTCGGCCTGGGGCAACTGCTGCACGCGGACATCGCTGTCGGCCAGCATGTCCAGGCTGCTGCCGCGCCGCTGCAGCACAAAGGCCGCATCCAGCCAGGCCGGCCCCTCCACCACACCCAGCTGGTGGCGCATCTGCCCACCCTGGCCTATGCCCAGGAGCACGCGACCGCGTTCCAGATACATCACCGTATCCGGCGACTGCCGACGCAGCCTGAGCCAGGTACCCGCGGCCAACACCTGGGCGGAACCCGGCGCGAAGGCGAAAGCTTGCAAGGAAGACAGGGCGAACATGCTCGCAACTTTGCCGGCTTTGCAGCCGCCGCGTTTTGAGCCACGTCAATCGGCCGCCAGCACGCACGCCGACAGGCGGCATACTTGTCACAATTATGTCACCAATGAAACGTAATGTATCCAACTGAAAAGTTGAGCCCATGATCGATCCCCAGATGCTCGCCAGCCTGCCCGCTGCGGCGGCCGTGCTGTCGGCCGCAGTGCGGTCCGGTGCAGGCCCCGTGGCACAGCTCATGCGCGCGGGCGGCCTGTACTGTGTCTTCCAGCCGCTGGCCGACTTGCGCAGCGGCAGCATCTATGCGCATGAGGCGCTGATCCGCGGCCCCCGGGGCATGCCGTTGCACACGCCCGACGCCTTGCTCAAGGGCGCTGCGGCCGAGGGCATTCTTCGGGAATTCGAGCTGCTGGCGGTCTGCGTGGCGCTGCAGGACTGGGGCCGGCAGGGCGCGCCGGGCCGGCTGTTCGTCAACCTCAGCGCCCAGGCGCTGGTGCAGGCCGTGGGCGTCTGCGGCCCCGGCATGGTCGGGGACACGGTGCGCGGCTTCGGCGTGCAGGCGCGGTCCCTGGTGGTGGAGATCACCGAGCACGACCATGTGACCGACATGCCCGCCGTCTGCGCCGCCGTCAAGGCCGTGCACGCCACGGGCGCGCGCCTGGCGCTCGACGACTTTGGCGACGGCCGCTCCAGCCTGCGCCTGTGGTCCGAGGCCAAGCCGGACTTCGTCAAGATCGACAAGTACTTCATCCACCAGATCGAGCAGCGCCCGGCCGCGCTGCAGCTGCTGCAGGCCATCAAGGGCATTGCCGAGGTCTTCGGAACCACGCTGATCGCCGAAGGCATAGAGACCGAGGACGAGCTGCGCACCCTGCGCGACCTGGGCATTGCGTACGGCCAGGGATGGCTGCTGGGCCGGCCCGCCGAAGCCGCCCAGCCGCAGATCAGCCCGCAGGCGCTGAGCGTGGCGCAGGACCCGCGCGTGGCCGTGCTGCCCCACCAGGGCCACAGCGCCCGCCCGGGCGTGCTGCGCAACCTGATGGTGATGCAGGCGCCCTGCGTGGCACCGGCGGCCAGCAACGACGAGGTGGCCGAGCTGTTCCAGGCCGGGCAGCAGCTGCACGCCATTGCCGTCGTGGAGGCCGGCCGGCCGCTGGCCCTGATCAACCGCCAGCAGTTCATGAACCACTACGCCACGCTGTACTTCCGTGAAGTCCACGGACGCAAGCCCTGCCTGGCCTTTGCCAACGTGCAGCCGCGCATCGTGGAGCTGGACTGCGATGTGGACCAGCTCGTCGGCATCCTGACCTCGCAGGACCAGCGCTACCTGAGCGACGGCTTCATCGTCACCGACAACGGCCGCTATGTGGGCCTGGGCACGGGCGAGCAGCTGGTGCGCCGCGTGACCGAGGCCCGCATCGAGGCCGCGCGCCACGCCAACCCGCTGACCTTCCTGCCCGGCAACATCCCCATCAGCCTGCACATGCAGCGCCTGCTGGACAGCGGCGCCGGCTTCGTGGCCTGCTATGCCGACCTCAACCACTTCAAGCCCTTCAACGACCACTACGGCTACTGGCGCGGCGACCAGATGATCCGCCTGGTGGCGCGGCTGGCCGTGGCGCACTGCGATGCGCGGCGCGACTTCGTGGGCCATGTGGGCGGGGACGACTTCATGCTGCTGCTGCAAAGCGAGGACTGGCAGCGGCGCTGCGAGGACATCGTCGGCGCCTTCGCAGGCGAGGCGCGCCAGCTGTTCGACGACCAGGCGCGCGAGGCCGGCGGCATCTGGGCCGAGGACCGCCACGGCATCCGGCGATTCTTTGCCTGTACCACGCTGTCCATCGGCGTGGTGCGCGTCGCGCCGGGCAGCGTGCTGGCACCCGAGGACATCGCCAACCTCGCGGCCCTGGCCAAGCAGCAGGCCAAGGCGCAAAGCCTGCCGGGGCGCGGCGCCATCGCGCTGCACACGCCGCACGATGAAGCGCGGCATCCGGCCCTGCACGGCACCGCAGCGGCCTGGCCTGCCTGAAACAAGAAGCCCGCAGGCTCTTGCGAGACTGCGGGCGGGTGGCTGGCAGCGCATGGGCGCGGCAGGATGATCAGTTCACCGATGCACCCGATTCGTACCAGCGCTTGACCATGCCGCGCTCGTCATCGCTCAGGGCGCCCGGATTGCCGAAGGGCATCTTGCGCAGCTGCACCACCTGCTGGTAGATCTGCTGGGCATGGGCCTTGACCTGCTCGGGCGAGTCCAGCCGCACATTCTTTTGCTGCAGGGCGGCACCGTGGCAGACCACGCAATGCTGCTGCAAGAAGGGCGCGAGCTGGGCATAGCCGACGGCGCCGTCGGCAGGAGCTGCGGCAGCCGGGGACGCAGGGGCTGCAGGCGCAGCCGGCGCTGCCGAGTCACCACCGGGAGCCGCTGCTGCGGGCTCGGTCGTTGCGGCAGGCGACTGCACGGCGGCGGGAGCCGGCGCAGGCGCTGCGGCAGGCGCCGGCGCGGGCTTGAGCCAGACGGCCGTGCCGATCAACACCAGCACGCCGACCAGGGCGTAGGGCCAGGGATGGGCATTGCGGCCCAGCTTGAAGCCGTGGCGCATCACGAAGAACTGGCGGATGGCGGCGCCTGCGAACATCATCAGGATCAGCACCAGCCAGTTCAGCTCATGGCTGTACAGCCAGCCGTAGTGGTTGGACAGCATGGCGAACAGCACCGGCAGCGTGAAGTACGTGTTGTGCACGCTGCGCTGCTTGCCGCGCTTGCCGTGGATGGGATCCACGGGCTGGCCTTCCTTCAGGGCCTTCACCACCGTGCGCTGGCCGGGGATGATCCAG
This sequence comes from Delftia sp. PX-1, assembly GCF_055797465.1. Taxonomy (NCBI): domain Bacteria; kingdom Pseudomonadati; phylum Pseudomonadota; class Betaproteobacteria; order Burkholderiales; family Comamonadaceae; genus Delftia; species Delftia sp. PX-1. Next base: position 2,158,713 of record NZ_CP184763.1, on the reverse strand, counting down.
AAGAACACGTTGGCGCTCATCGAGGTCGCCAGCATGGCGCCCATCAGCAGGAAGGCGGCCTGGCCCGGGAAGATGTGGCAGGCCAGGAAGGCCGCGATGCACACCAGCACCAGCACCATGGCGCCCACCGTGGCGTCGCCGTTCTTCTTCTGGCCGAAGACGCGGCAGATGCCGTCGTACAGCAGCCAGAACACGACCAGGAAGGCCAGGGCCGAGGCAATGGCCGCAGCCGAGCCCATGGCGTTGGGATCGGCCGGATTGACGAGGTAGATCTTGGCGTTCCACAGGTACGACACCGTCAGCAGCGCAAAGCCGCTGAGCCAGGTGGTGTAGCTTTCCCAGTAGAACCAGTGCAGGTAGTCGGGCAGCTTGGGCGGGGAGACATTGAACTTGACAGGGTGGTAGAACCCACCGCCGTGCACGGCCCAGAGTTCGCCGCTGACGCCCTGCTTCTTGAGATCGTCATCGACGGGCGGCGTCAGGCTGCTGTCGAGGAAGACGAAATAGAAGGAGGAACCGACCCAGGCGATGGCCGTAATGACGTGGAGCCACCGCAACAGCAGGTTGGCCCAGTCGAGAATGTAGCTTTCCATAGCTCTCAACCTTGGCAGCGTGGGGGCCGCCGGTGTTCAACCTGCTCACCACTGCGGGCGCTCTGAGCAGAAGAAAAAGGCCGCGCACCCGGTAGATATACCGCCGGTGCACCGCTGCGACCATTTCGTAGACACAAAGTGTATGCAATTTTTCGCCAACCCATCGGCTTGCGCAGCATCAATTCACTAGAGATTTCCCTGATTCCGCGCGGACACCGCGCTGCGCCGCTGCAGAAGCTGCGCCGCCACGGCCACCGCGATCACCTCGGGCTCCTTGCCCTTGATGCCGGGCACGCCGATGGGGCAGGTCACATGGTCCAGCTCCGCATCGCTGAAGCCGCGCTCGCGCAGGCGGCGCCGGAAGGTGGCCCATTTGGTGGCGCTGCCGATCAGGCCCACATAGGGCAGGTCGCCGTGCTGGCGCTGGCGGCCCAGGCACTGGGCGACCACCTCCAGGTCCTCGGCATGGCTGAAGCTCATGATCAGCACCTGGGAGCCTGCAGGCAGATCGGCCACGGCCGATTGCACGGGGTCTGAATACTCGCACTGCACGAGCTCGTGCTCCTCCTCGGGGAAGACCGAATCGCGGCTGTCCACCCACATCACGCGGTAGGGAAGATTGCACAGCAGGCGCACCAGCGCATGGCCGACGTGGCCTGCACCGAACAGCGCCACGCAGTCGCGTGGCGGCTGCAGCCGCTCGCGCAGCATGTCCATGCGTCCCTGGGGCACCAGCACGAACCTCAGCATCACCACGCCCCCGCAGCACTGGCCCAGGCTGGGGCCCAGCGGATAGCGGTGCTGGTGCTCGGTGGCGACCTGGCTACCCTGCTCGCCAGGCGTTGCCCAGCCGCGCAGCAGGCTGCGGGCCCTGTCGATGGCATCGAACTCCAGGTGCCCGCCGCCGATGGTGCCGGCCACGCGGTCGGCGAACACCGCCATCCAGGCGCCGCGCTCGCGCGGCACGGAGCCTCGCGAGTCCATCACTTCGACCCAGCACAGCGGCCCCTGCGCAAGGCCCTGCTCGACTTTGTTGAACGTGTCACTCCACATGGGCGCACCTGACAGCCCGTCGTGGCGCCTGCGGGCTTCATTGGAATTTGTTGCGGGATTGTCCGCTGCGGCACTTGAGTTTTGCGCTCCGACTGCCGGTGCCGCAGTGTTTCAGGATACGCTCGCAATCATGCCCGATTCCCCTGATTCCACGCAGCACAGTTCCGTGCAAAAGCCACGTTCCGGCCGCCCCTGGCTGTGGGCCGGCCTGATGGCCGCCATTGCCTCCCTGGTCACGGCCTGCAAGTCCCCGCCCGGCCCCGGCCCGCGCCCCGACGACGTCAGCTCCAGCGCACAGCTGCAGTACCGCAAGGTGGCCGCCAACCATCTGTACGCGCGCAATGCCGATCGCATCTACAAGGGCCAGTTGCCACCCATGCTCTACGCGATCGGCGTGCTCCAGGTCCAGATCGACCGCAACGGCCAGGTCCAGCGCCTGCACTGGATGCGCGCGCCCGGCCATGCCCCCGAGGTGGTGAGCGAGATCGAGCGCCTGGTGCGCGCCGCCGCGCCCTTCCCCGCTCCTGCCGGCGCCGCCCGCATCACCTATACCGATACCTGGCTCTGGGACAAGTCCGGCCGCTTCCAGCTCGACACGCTGACCGAGGGCCAGCTCTGAGCCTCAGGCCGCTGCGCACGGCTGGCCGTCGGCAAAGCTTCGGGCGCTTCTGAGCAGGCAGGTCACGGCATAGAGCACCAGGTCGTCCGGTGCGTCATCGTTCACGCGATCGATGACCTCGATGGCATAGCCCAGGTCCTGCGACAGCTGCGGCAGCACGCCTGCCGAGCGGCCGCCGGCCTGCAGGCCGGCCACCGCCTGGTCAGCGCTGGCGTGGTAGCCACGCAGCAAATCACGCGCGGCACACACCATGGCCGAGCCGGCGCGTTCGGCATGCAGCTCCAGCACGCCCAGGGCCGCTCCCATATGGCACAACGCATCCACCGCCAGCACCTCCTGGTGCTGCGGTGAGGGTTCCTGATGGCTGTGGCCCGATTGCTTCACTGTCTTCATGGCATCCCTTGCGCGGGACCGTGCTGGTCCCGAAGCAACAATACCTATCAGGTCCCTTGCAGTCAATACCTTTCCGGTCCATGATTGCCGGCGATGAAACAGACCGATCCTCAGTACAAGCTGCGCCTGCCGCAGGAACTCAAGGACCTCGTCGAGGAGGCAGCCAAGCGCACCGGCCGTTCCATGAACGCCGAAGTCGTGGCCCGGCTGCAGACCACGTTCGAGGCCCCCCTGCTGGGCCGCCTGTCGGCCTCGACGGACCCTTCGCTGGAATGCGAAGAGCCCGTGAGCATCTACGACATCAAGATGAGCGCCGAAGCCGTGGAGCGCATCGAAAAGCGCCTGGAACGCATAGAGCAGGCCGTGCTCGCGCCCGCTGCGCCGCAATCCGCCAGTGAAGACGGCGCAACCGGCGGCGCCTGATCCGCCCGCAAAAAAGAAAACCGGCCCGCAGGCCGGTTTCGTTCAAAGGCCCCTCAGGGCCGGGATCATTCGACCACCTTGGTGATCTTCGAGCCCTGCAGCGACACGCCGGCTTCCAGGCCCGCGTTGGTCAGCACGTAGCTGGTGACGGGGCCCTGGGCGGTCGTGGTGTCCACGCTGCCATTGGCGCCCACCTTGCCTGCGGCCACCGTAGCATCGGCGCCCACGGACCAGCCGTCGCTGGCCAGGAACTTGTCCAGCGCTTCCTGGGTGTTGAACACATAGATCACAGCCTTGGACTGGCCGCCTGCCTGCCAGCCCACCGAGGCGCCCGTGGTGCTGTAGAAGCCCTTGTTCTGGCCGCCGACGCGCAGCACGCCGCGGCCATGCTCCACACCGATGACGAAACTGCCGCCGATCACCGAGGGGAAGATCAGCACGCCCTTGGAGCGGGCCACCATTTCCTTGGAGCCCGGCGCCGTCTGGTACAGCCGCTCCAGCGCAGCGTTGGCGCGCGCATTGACGGTGGTGGAATCAGCACGCGGCGCGGACTGGGTTTCCGGCTTGGTGGTGGTGCAGCCGACCATGGCCACGCTGCCGGCCGCCAGTGCAGTGGCCATCACGACGGTACGCAAAGAAAACTGACGCATGGGAAAACCTGCCTTTCTTGATTGGACGTTTTGGGGAGACCCCATCGGTTCATTGGATTGATCACCTTGCCTCCCGGTCCCGGGCACCCCTACCAGTGCTCGCAAACCGCTTCGGAGACAGGCTGGGGACGATGCTAGGCCGCTTTGCGGTACTTGTGATGAGACATGTCACAAGTTGCGCCATAGGACTACAGGCCCGCAGGAAATGTCTGAAAATCCCGTTCCGGGCCGCCACAGCCGACACCGAAAGCCCGCTGATGCCAGAATGCACCCACAGCAACACCCGGCCCACCGGGCCCATCCACATCGAGGGAGTTCATGAAGTTCTGGAGCCACTTTCACCATCCCCAGGCAGCCATGGTGCTGTTGCGCGTCACGCTTGCGGTCCTGCTGCTTTTTCATGGCTGGGCCAAGATCCGCTACGGCATAGGCAGCATCGAGCGCATGGTGGAGTCCGCGGGCGCGCCGGGCTGGCTGGCCTATGCGGTGTATCTGGGTGAGGTGGTGGCGCCGCTGCTGCTGCTGGTGGGCCTGTGGGTGGTGCCCGCGGCGCTGGTGATTGCGGTCAACATGATCGTGGCCTTCGCACTGGTGCACACGGGCCAGGTGATGCAGCTGCACAGCTCGGGAGGCTGGGCGCTGGAGCTGCAGGCCTTCTTCTTCATCTCGGCCCTGGTCGTGGCCATGGGGCATTCCAAGGGCAAGTAGGCCGCACGCTTGCTGGAGATGCAAAAGCAACGGCCCGCAATGCGGGCCGTTCGCCATTTCAGGTTTCACTCCAGGCCATCCCCCGACAGCCTGCGCCTGCAGTCCAGGGCTCAGGAGCCCCGGTACGTCGAATAGCTCCAGGGGCTGACCAGCAGGGGCACATGGTAATGCTGGTCGGCATGGGCCACGCCGAAGTCCAGGCTCACCTTGTTGAGGAAGTTGGGCTCGGGCAGTTGCACGCCACGGGCCTTGAAGTAGGCCGCCACGTCGAAGGTCAGGCGGTAGGTGCCGGTCCTGAGGCTGTTGTTGTCGAACAGCGGCGCATCGGTGCGGCCGTCGTGGTTGAGCACCAGGCTCTTGATCAGCGTGGCCTGGTCGCCATCGGTGGAATACAGCGCGACAGCCATGCCGGCTGCGGGGCAGCCGTTCATGGTGTCGAGGACGTGGGTGCTCAGGCCCATGGAAATCTCCTGTGAAGCGGGAGCTGGCCCGCCCGGTTGTCATTGGTTGGTCGATGCACGAAGCGCGGCGCGCGACAGCACTCGCGGCCCCCTCGTGCATTCGCAAAGTGTATACAGTTTTTGTACGCCCTTGAAGTGCGCCATGCAGCTCGAGCCTAGGCAGATACCCGCACTTTCGGCGTCGGCAGCGGCCCGTGGGCAGGCCTGCAACGCCATGCTTCTACACTGTGGTCCGCCGCCGCCCCGGCTGCAGGCCCTGCGGCCATCGCATACCGGGCGGCAAAGGACTTTCGCTCATTTCAACGGTTCCACTGTTTCATCTGCCAAGGAGATACCGATGCCATTTCGCTCCCCCTTGCTGGCAACCAGCCTGGCGCTGGCCATTGCCAGCCTGGCCGCCTGCAGCAGCACACAGCCGCCCGCGGCCTCGGCGCCGCCAGCGCCGGTGGCCGCAGCACCTGCACCGGCGGCAGCGCCCATCACGCAAAGCAATGCAGCCCAGGCGGCCAGTGCAGCCTATGACTTCGACATGGATGTATTCCATCCCGTCGTGGCCAGGAACGGCATGGTGTCCAGCGAGCAGGAGCTGGCCTCGCGCATCGGCCTGCAGATCCTGAAGTCGGGCGGCAATGCGGTGGATGCCGCCGTGGCCATGGGCTTTGCGCTGGCGGTGGCCCTGCCCAATGCCGGCAACATCGGCGGCGGCGGTTTCATGATCGTGCACGACGCCAAGAGCGGCAAGAACATTGCGCTGGACTTCCGCGAGGTCGCACCCTCCAAGGCCACGCGGGACATGTACGTGGGCGCGGACGGCAAGGTCATCGACGGCAAGTCGCTGTACACCCACTACGCCGTGGGCGTGCCCGGCACCGTGGCCGGCATGGAGCATGCATTGAAGAAATGGGGCTCTCTGCCGCTGTCCACGGTGATTGCGCCATCCGTGAAGCTGGCCGACAAGGGCTTTACGGTCAGCGAGACCCTGGCCAAGATCCTGGAGCAGGAAAAGAAGAACATGGGCCAGTGGCCCGCCACCCAGGCCATCTTCTGGCGCAACGGCGAACCCCTCAAGCGCGGCGACCGCCTGGTGCAAAAGGACCTGGCGCAGTCGCTGCGCCTGATCGGGCAGCAGGGCTCCAAGGTGTTCTACGAAGGCGCCATTGCCCGCAAGCTCGCGGCCGAGATGGCGCCGCATGCGGGCGCCCTGTCGCTGCAGGATCTCAAGAACTACAAGGTGGTCGAGCGCGAGCCCGTGCGCGGCACCTATCGCGGCTACGAGATCGTGACCATGCCGCCTCCGTCCTCCGGCGGCGCCCACCTGATCCAGATCCTCAACATGATGGAACGCTGGCCCATGAACCAGTGGGGCGCCAACAGCGCACAGAGCATCCACTACATGGCCGAAGGCATGAAGCTGGCCTATGCCGACCGGGCCGAATACCTGGGCGACCCGGACTTCGTGACCGTGCCGCTCAAGGGCCTGACGTCCAAGCGCTACGCCGAGGCGCTGGCCGCCGGCATCGATCCCTACCAGGCGCGCGCCGGCAAGGACATCAAGCCCGGCAAGCCCCAGCCCTATGAGAGCGACCAGACCACGCACTACTCCGTGGTGGACAGGATGGGCAACGCCGTGGCCGTGACCTATACGCTGAACACCAACTTCGGCAGCGGCATCGTGGCCAAGGGCACGGGCATCCTGCTCAACAACGAGATGGACGACTTCTCTGCCAAGCCCGGCGTGGCCAACGCCTACGGCCTGGTCGGCGGCGATGCCAATGCGGTGGCCGCAGGCAAACGCCCGCTGTCGTCCATGACGCCCACCATGGTGCTCAAGGACGGCAAGCCCGTGCTGGTCACCGGCAGCCCCGGCGGCGCGCGCATCATCACCACCGTGCTGCAGACCGTGGTCAATACCATCGACTTCGGCATGAACCCGGCCGAGGCCGCCGCCACGCCGCGCTTTCACCACCAGTGGACGCCCGACGAGCTGCGCGTGGAAAAGGGCATCAGCCCCGACACCGTGGCTCTGCTCAAGTCGCGCGGCCACAACGTTGCCGTGAAGGCATCCATGGGCCGCACGCAGACCATCCAGCTGCGCGACGGCATGCTCTACGGCGCCTCCGACCCGCGCAACCCCGACGGGCAGACACTGGGCTATTGAAGCAAGAAAAAGCCGCGCCCGTTGCCGAGCGCGGCTTTTCACAATAGGGCGGCGCAAGGCCGCCCTCCCACCAATCGCGTTGTCAGTTGCGCGGCATCAGGCCGGGACCTTCTGGCCGACCTCGAAGTTGGCCTGGATCTCCAGCGCACGCACCATGCCCGAGTGGTCCCAGTTCGCGCCGCCGTGGGCCACGCAGCTGTTGAACAGCTCCTGGGCCTGGGCGGTGTTGGGCAGGGACACGCCGAGCTGGCGCGCGCTGCTCAGGGCCAGGTTCAGGTCCTTCTGGTGCAGCGAGATGCGGAAGCCCGGATCGAACGTGCGCTTGATCATGCGCTCGGCATGCACCTCCAGGATCTTGGACGAGGCAAAGCCGCCCAGCAGCGCCTCGCGCACGCGGGCCGGGTCGGCGCCGGCGCGCGATGCGAACAGCAGGGCCTCTGCCACCGCCTCGATGTTCAGCGCCACGATGATCTGGTTGGCCACCTTGGCGGTCTGGCCGTCGCCATTGCCGCCCACCAGGGTGATGTTCTTGCCCATGCGCTCGAACAGCGGCTTGACGCGCGCGAACACGTCCTCGGGGCCGCCGACCATGATGGACAGGGTGGCGTTCTTGGCGCCCACCTCGCCGCCGGAGACCGGCGCATCCAGGTACTGGGCGCCGATGGCCTCGATGCGGCGAGCGAAGTCCTTGGTGGCCACGGGCGAGATGGAGCTCATGTCCACCACCACCTTGCCGCTGCTGCCCTTGAGGCCGGCGGCCACGCCGTCCTCGCCGAACAGCACCTTCTCGACATCGGGCGTGTCGGGCAGCATCAGGAAGATGATGTCGGCCCGCTCGGCCACGCCGCGCGCGGTGGTGCACTGGGTGGCGCTGCTCTCGGCGATCTGCGCCGGGATCTTGCCCAGGGTGTTCACGAAGAGCTGGTGGCCAGCCGCCAGAAGGTGGCCTGCCATGGGCGCGCCCATGATGCCCAGGCCCACGAAACCAAGCTTGAGAGAGGATGCATTCATGCTGTGTACTCCTTGTCGTTTTTGAAAAGCTGAGAAAAACTCCGGCGGCGCTCAGGCGGCGACTGCCGCGCGCACGCTGGTGTGGGCGTCCAGCCAGCCCAGGCCCGATTCGGTATCGCGCGCAGGCTTGTACTCGCAGCCCACCCAGCCCTGGTAGCCGATGCGATCCAGGTGCGCGAACAGGAAGGGGTAGTTGATCTCGCCCGTGCCCGGCTCGTTGCGGCCCGGGTTGTCGGCCAGCTGCACGTGGCCGATGCGCGCCAGATGCTTTTGCAGCGTTGCCGCCAGCTCGCCCTCGGTGCGCTGGGCGTGGTAGATGTCGTACTGCACGAAGGCGTTGGGCGCGCCCACCTCGTCGAGGATGGACAGGGCCTCGTCCGTGCGGTTCAGGTAGAAGCCGGGAATGTCGAAGGGGTTGATGGGCTCGATCAGCAGGCGCAGATTGGCCGCGCTCAGCGCCGATGCGGCAAAGCGCAGGTTGTCCACGAAGGTGCGGCGCAGCAGCGCGGCATCGGCACCGGCAGGCGCCTTGCCGGCCAGGCAGTTGAGCTGGGGCACGCCCAGCGCATGGCCATAGGTCACGGCCTTGGCCACGCCGGCGCGGAACTCGTCCACGCGGTCGGGGTGGCAGGCAATGCCGCGCTCGCCCGCATCCCAGTCGCCGGCCGGCAGGTTGTGCAGCACGATCTGCAGGCCGTGGGCGTCGACGCGCTCCTTGATCTCCTGGACCGTGTGGGCGTAGGGAAACAGGAATTCCACGGCCTCGAAGCCGGCGCGCGCCGCGCGCTCGAAACGGTCGAGGAAGGGCACCTCGGTGAACAGCATGCTGAGGTTGGCAGCAAAACGGGGCATGTCAGAAGTCTCCGGTAGTCGTTTGGTGGGTTGGGAGCGGCAGGGCACGCAAGGCGCCCGCCGGTAAAAATGCCCAAGGGGCAATGGAAATCGGAACCCCCGAGTGCCTGCACCGCCCGCAATGCAGGGATTGGCGCAGCGCCAGCCAGGGATGCCAGGCAAGGGCCGCCCCGCAGCGATGGCGTCGTCCCCCTCCGAAGAAAGGGGGAAGCGGCGCAGCCGCTCAGGGGGTGCCTTGCTTCAATCCAGCAGGGCCAGGGCGCTGGGCACGTCGGCAGGCGCTGCGGCCAGGTCCTCGAACTCGATCACGTTGTCGATCTCGGCACCCATGGAGATGTTGGTCACGCGCTCCAGGATGACCTCGACGACGACCGGCGTGCGGTGCTCGGCCATCCAGGCCTCGGCCTGCTGCATGGCGGGCGCGAAGTCCTCGGGACGGTGCACGCGGATGGCCTTGCAGCCCAGGCCCTCGACCACCTTGACGTGGTCCACGCCGTAGCCCTTGGACTCTTCCTTGTCGTCGACATTGATGTTGTCGAAGGCCAGCTGCACGCAGTAGTCGATGGAGAAGGCGCGCTGCGCCTGGCGGATCAGGCCCAGGTAGCTGTTGTTGACCAGCACATGGATGTAGGGCAGCTTGAACTGCGCGCCCACGGCCAGCTCCTCGATCATGAACTGGAAGTCATAGTCGCCCGACAGCGCCACGATCTTGCGGGCCGGGTCGGCCACGCGCACACCCAGGGCGGCCGGCACGGTCCAGCCCAGCGGGCCGGCCTGGCCGCAGTTGATCCAGTTGCGCGGCTTGTAGACATGCAGGAACTGCGCGCCGGCAATCTGCGACAGGCCGATGGTGGAGACGTAGCAGGTGTCCTTGTCCAGGCTGCGGTTCATGCACTGGTAGACACGCTGCGGCTTCATGGGCACGTTGTCGAAATTGGTCTTGCGCAGGTACTCCACATTGTTCTTGCGGGCCTGGCATTCGGCCACCCAGCCGCTGCGGTCCTTCAGGCGGCCAGCCGCCTTCCACTCGCGCGCCACCTCCACGAAAAGCTGCAGCGCCGCGCCGGCATCCGAGACGATGCCGTAGTCGGGCGCGAACACGCGGCCGATCTGCGTGGGCTCGATGTCCACGTGCACGAACTTGCGGCCCTTGGTGTAGACCTCGACCGAGCCCGTGTGGCGGTTGGCCCAGCGGTTGCCGATGCCCAGCACGAAGTCGGAGGCCAGCATGGTGGCATTGCCGTAGCGGTGGCTGGTCTGCAGGCCGCACATGCCGGCCATCAGGCGGTGGTCGTCAGGGATGGTGCCCCAGCCCATCAGCGTGGGAATCACGGGCACGTCCAGCAGCTCGGCAAACTCCACCAGCAGCTCAGACGCATCGGCGTTGATCACGCCGCCGCCCGACACCAGCAGCGGACGCTCGGACTCGTTGAGCATGGCGATGGCCTTTTCCACCTGCTTGCGCGTGGCGGCCGGCTTGTAGACAGGCAGGGGCTCGTAGGTATCGATGTCGAACTCGATCTCGGCCAGCTGCACGTCGATGGGCAGGTCGATCAGCACGGGGCCGGGGCGGCCCGAGCGCATCAGGTGGAAGGCCTGCTGGAAGGCGCGCGGCACCTGGGCCGGCTCCAGCACCGTGGTGGCCCACTTGGTCACGGTCTTGGCGATGGAGGCAATGTCCACGGCCTGGAAATCTTCCTTGTGCAGACGCGAGCGCGGCGCCTGGCCCGTGATGCACAGAATCGGAATCGAATCCGCGCTGGCCGAGTACAGGCCCGTGATCATGTCCGTGCCGGCCGGGCCGCTGGTGCCGATGCACACGCCGATGTTGCCGGCCACGGCGCGGGTGTAGCCCTCGGCCATGTGGCTTGCGCCTTCGACGTGGCGCGCCAGGATATGGCCTATGCCGCCATGGTCCTTGAGCGCTGCGTACAGCGGGTTGATGGCGGCACCGGGAACGCCGAATGCGACGGTGACGCCTTCTTTTTCCAGCACGCGGACTGCGGCTTCGATTGCTTTCATTTTCGCCATGGAGGTCTCCTTCAAACTGGAGACAACTCTAGGCAGACGGGCCTGTTGGCGGAACGCCTGCACAGACCATAAAATTTATTCCGTGCAGGAATAACTATCAATGAAAAAGGAGACAGCACGATGGACAGACTCGATGCCATGCACATGTTCGTGCGCGTGGTGGAGACCGGCAGCTTCACCAAGGTCGCGCACGAGTTCGCCACCACCCAGCCCACGGTGACCAAGCAGGTCGCGGCCATGGAGACGCGCCTGAAGGTGCGCCTGCTCAACCGCAACACGCGTGGCGTGAGCCTGACCGAAGCGGGCGCGCTGTACTACGAGAAATGCAAGACCATCGTCAACGACGTGGCCGAGGCGGACAAGGTGGTGCAGGTGCGACAGACCCAGGTGCAGGGCCAGCTGCGCATCGGCAGCTCGGTGGCCTTCGGCCGGCGCGTGCTGATCCCGCTGGCGCTGGAGTTCATGACGCACAACCCCCAGGTGCAGATCGACCTGAGCTTCGAGGACCGCTACACCGACCTGGTGGCCAACGGCATCGACGTGGCCCTGCGCCTGGGCAAGCTGGCCGACTCCAGCCTGGGCGCACGCACCCTGGGCGTGAACCCCTGGGTGCTGGTGGCCTCGCCCGCCTACCTGCGCAAGCGCGGCACGCCGCGCCGCCCCTCCGACCTCAAGGAACACGCCACGCTGATCTACAGCAGCGTGCAGGGCAATGACCTCTGGCGCCTGCGCAACGCCAGCGGCGAGCCCGTGTCCGTGCCCGTCACCGGCCGCCTGCGCTCCAACAACCTCTCGGCCCTGCTGGCGGCCTCACGCTCGCACATGGGCATCGCCGCCCTGCCCCGCTACGTGGCCCACGACTCGCTGCAGGCCGGCCGCGTGGTCGAAGTGCTCAAGACCTGCCGCCTGCCCGAGCAGGAAATCCACGCCGTCTACCCCTCGCCGCGCCTGGTGCCGCAGAAGGTGCAGTCCTTCATCGCCTTCCTGCAGGGGCGGTTCGATGCCGAATGGTGGGAGACGCTGCCGCGCGGGGCGTGAGCGCCTGAAGCAAGCGGGCCTGAAACAAGTGGCCGGGCGCACGTCCCGGCCTCGAAAAACAACCACCCGGCAGGGACAAAAACCTAGAGAACCAGAATCGCCCGGAAGTCATTCACGTTGGTATGCGTGGGCCCGGTCACCACCAGATCCCCCAGCGCATCAAAGAACCCATACGCATCATTGCGGTCCAGGTACTCGGCAATCCGCATGCCCTGGGCCTGGGCCCGCGCCAGGGTATCCGGTGACACGCGCGCTCCCGCGTTGTCTTCCACGCCATCGATGCCATCGGTATCGGCCGCCAGCGCCCAGACCTTGTCCTGCCCCTGCAGGGCCTGGGCCAGGCCCATGCAGAACTCGCCCGCGCGGCCGCCGCGTCCCTTGGGCGTGCCGGCCGGGCGCTGCCGGATCGTGACCGTGGTTTCGCCGCCGGACAGGATCACGCAGGGCTTTGCAAACGGCTGGCCGTGGCGGGACACGGCGCGCGCCAGGGCGGCGTGGACCTTGGCGACTTCGCGCGATTCGCCCTCGATCTCGTCGGACAGCACATGGGCGCGCAGGCCTGCGGCCTCGGCCACGCGTGCGGCCGCCTCCAGCGAGTGCTGGGGCGTGGCGATCATGTGGACCTCGTGGCCGTCGAAGCGCGCGTCGCCGGGCTTGGGGGTTTCCAGCTCGCCCGCCTCCAGCGCGCGGCGCACGGATTCAGGCACGTCGATGCGGTAGCGCGCGAGGATGGCCAGCGCGTCGGCGCAGCTGCTGGCATCGGGCACGGTGGGGCCGCTGGCGATGATGGAGGGGTCGTCGCCCGGCACGTCGCTGATGGTCAGCGTGACCACGCGCGCGGGCGCGCAGGCCGCGCCCAGGCGCCCGCCCTTGATGCGCGACAGGTGCTTGCGCACGCAGTTCATCTCGCCGATGGCGGCGCCGCTTTCCAGCAGGGCGCGGTTGATGCGCTGCTTCTCCTCCAGGTCGATGCCTTCGGCCGGCAGGGTCAGCAGGGCCGAGCCGCCGCCCGAGATCAGGCACAGCACGAGGTCGTCCTCGGTCAGCCCTTCGGTCAGCGCGAGGATGCGTTCGGCGGCGGCCAGGCCTGCCGCATCGGGCACGGGGTGGGCGGCCTCGACCACCTCGATGCGCTGCGCCAGCCCTTCGGGGCGCGGCGGGATGTGGCCGTAGCGTGTGACCACAAGGCCGGACAGCGGCGCGTCCGCTGGCCACAGCGCCTCCAGCGCCTGGGCCATGGAGCCGCCGGCCTTGCCCGCGCCCAGCACCAGGGTGCGGCCCTTGGGAGGCTTTGGCAGGCATTGGGCCATGCTGTACAGGGGCTGCGCATCCTTGACCGCAGCGCGGTAGAGGTCGAGCAGAAAGGCTTGGGGATCGGTGAGGTGCAGGTCCGTGGTGCTGGTCATGGTGTGTTGTCTCCGCCGGGCATTATGGAATTTCCTGCACCGGCGGTGGCATGCGGTCAAGTCACAACTGATTCGCCCGGCCTCGTTCCTCGCGCCAACTCAACTCAATCCAGGGCCACCTTGGCGTCCTTGACCAGCCTGGTGAAGCGGTCGGTGTCGTCGCGGATCTGGCGCGCCATCTGCTCGGGTGATCCGCCGATGGGCTCGGCGCCTATCTCCTCCATCTTCCGGCGGAACTGCGGGGACTCGATGATGCGGTTCATGTCTGCGCCCAGCCGCGCCAGTACCTCCCTGGGCGTGGCGGCCGGTGCCAGCACGCCGAACCAGGTGCCCATGTCGAAGCCCTTGAGGCCGGCCTCGTCCAGCGTGGGCACATCGGGCAGGGCCACCGAGCGCCGGGCCGTGGTCACGGCCAGCGCGCGCAGCTTGCCGGCCTTGATGTGGGGCAGCACAGGCGTGACGGTATCGAAGGACATGGCGATCTGCCCGCCCAGCAGATCCGTGGTCAACGGCCCGCTGCCCTTGTAGGGCACGTGCAGCAGCTGCACGCCGCCCATGGACTCGAACTGCGCGCCGATCAGGTGCTGGCCCGTGCCCGCGCCGTTGGAGCCATAGGCCAGCTTGCCGGGCTGGGCCCGGGCCTGGGCCAGCAGCTCCTGCACGGTTTTGGCGGGCACCTGCGGATGGACCACCAGCACATTGGGGACCACGGCCACCACGGTGATGGGCGCCAGGTCCTTCTGGAAGTCATAGCCCAGCCTGCGGTAGACGCTGGTGGCAATGGTGTGGTGCACGGCGCCCATGAGCAGGGTGTAGCCGTCAGGTTTCGCCTTGGCCACATGGTCGGCGCCCAGGGTGGCGCCCGCGCCGGGGCGGTTTTCCACGACCACGGGCTGGCCCAGACTCTTGGACAGCTCCTGGCCCAGCGCACGCGCCAGCACATCGGTGGTGCCGCCTGCGGGAAACGGCACGATGAGGTTGACGGGGCGCGCCGGCCAGGCCTGGGCCCAGGCAGCTGGGATGGTGGCAGGAATGGCGGCGGCCAGCGCGCACGCGGCGGCAACCCTGGTGATGCGGTTCATGGCTTGTCTCCTGTCTGTTCTTTTGTGGGTTATCGAACCATGCAGCGCGCGCTCAGGCAGGCACGGGCTCGGCCTGGGTCTCGGCGGTCTGCGCGCGCAGCCGTGCGCAGACCGCGTCGGTGACCTGCCGCGTGGTGGCCTTGCCGCCCAGGTCGCGCGTGTGCAGCGCGGCATCGGCGGTCACCTGCTCCACGGCCTGCATCAGCCGCTGCGCGGCACGGTGCTCGCCCAGGTGCTCCAACAGCATCACGCAGCTCCAGAAGGTTCCCACGGGATTGGCCAGGCCCTGGCCCATGATGTCGAAGGCCGATCCGTGGATGGGCTCGAACATGCTGGGGTAGCGGCGCTCCGGATCGATGTTGCCCGTGGGCGCAATGCCCAGGCTGCCGGCCAGCGCGGCCGCCAGGTCGCTGAGGATGTCGGCATGCAGGTTGGTGGCAACCAGGGTGTCCAGCGAGGCCGGGCGGTTGACCATGCGCGCCGTGGCTGCGTCCACCAGTTCCTTGTCCCAGCGCACGTCGGGAAACTCGGCGGCCACCTGCACCGCGATCTCGTCCCACATCACCATGGCATGGCGCTGGGCGTTGGACTTGGTGATCACCGTCAGCAGCTTGCGCGGCCGCGACTGCGCCAGGCGGAAGGCGAAGCGCATGATGCGCTCCACGCCCGCGCGGGTCATCATGCTCACGTCGGTGGCCACCTCGATGGGATGGCCCTGGTGGGCGCGGCCGCCCACGCCCGCGTATTCGCCTTCGGAATTCTCGCGCACGATGACCCAGTCCAGGTCCTCGCGTGCGCAGCGCTTGAGCGGCGCATCGATGCCGGGCAGGATGCGCGTGGGCCGCACATTGGCGTACTGATCGAACCCCTGGCAGATCTTCAGGCGCAGGCCCCACAGCGTGACATGGTCGGGAATGTGCGGGTCGCCGGCCGAGCCGAACAGGATGGCGTCCTGGCCGCGCAGCGCGTCCAGCCCGTCGGCCGGCATCATCTCGCCGTGCGCGCGGTACCAGTCGCCGCCCCAGCCGAAACTGGTGAAGGCAAAGCCCAGGCCGGGCTGGGTTTCGGCCAGCGCCTGCAGCACCTCCTGCCCTGCGGGCACCACTTCCTTGCCGATGCCATCGCCGGGAATGCAGGCGATGCGGTATGTCTTTGTCATGAGGGCTCCTTGGATTACGGTGGATGAAGCGCCATGCGGTTCCATGGCCTTGTCCGTGAATCTATCGATGGAACAACGCCGCGCGCGCCTCTAGAGTGATGGCATCGTTCACTTTGATTCAACAATGAGCACACCCGTCTCGGCGCCATCGGAGATGGCCTTCTTCTGCCTGCTGGCCCGCAGCGCCAGCCTGTCGGCCACGGCCCGCGAGCTGGGCATCACCACGCCGGCGGCCAGCAAGCGCCTGTCCCAGATGGAGGCGCGGCTGGGCGTGCAGCTGGTCAGCCGCACGACGCGGCGCCTGGGCCTGACCGATGAGGGCCAGACCTACCTGGCCCATGCGCGGCGCATCCTGGACGACATTGCCGCCATGGAGCAGGCCGTGGCCGGCATGCCCGGGCAGCCGCAGGGCCTGCTGCGCATCAATGCCACGCTGGGATTCGGGCGCAGCCATATCGCGCCGCTGATCGCCAGCTTCGTGCGCAGGCACCCGCAGATCCAGGTGCAGCTGCAGCTGTCGGCCTCGCCGCCGCCCCTGGTCGATGACAGCTTCGACCTGTGCATACGCTTTGGCGAGCCGCCGGACGCGCGCGTCATCGCGCGGCGCCTGGCGCCCAACCGGCGGCTGCTGTGCGCGTCTGCCGCCTACCTGGCGCGGCGCGGCACGCCGGCCACCCCGCGCGAGTTGATGCAGCATGACTGCATCGACATCCGCCAGGGCGACGACGCCCACGGCGTCTGGCGCTTCACCCACAACGGCCCCGGCCGCAAGACCGAAGCCATCCGCCTGCGCGACAGCCTGAGCACCAACGATGGCGAGATCGCCGTGGGCTGGGCCCTGGCCGGCCTTGGCATCGTCATGCGGGCCGAATGGGATATCGCCCGCTACCTGCGCAGCGGCCGCCTGGTGCAGGTGCTGGCCGACCATGCCACGGCACCGGCCGACATCCATGTGGTCTATCCGCAGCGGCATGCGGCAACCCAGCGCGTGCAGCGCTTTGTGGAGCACCTGGCACGGCACTTCGATACGGCCGCGCCCGGTTTCTGAAAAGGCATGCCGTATGCGGGGAAACGCCAATAAGCAGTAGACAGAAACTGTATACAACTCTTGTGGCCAGCCGCTATGATGGCCGGATGGAGACTTCCACCACCAGTTTCATTGTCGAGAGCCTGACCCGGGCCATCGTCGAACACCGTCTTCTGCCCGGCACCAAGCTGGCCGAGCAGAAATTGGCAGACCATTTCGGCGTCTCGCGCACCCTGGTGCGCCAGGCGCTGTTCCAGCTGTCGCAAAACCGCCTGATCCGGCTCGAACCCGCGCGCGGGGCCTTCGTGGCCACGCCCTCGGTGGACGAGGCGCGCCAGGTCTTCGCCGTGCGCCGCATGCTCGAGGCCGAGATGGTGCGCGCCTTCATCGCCCAGAGCACGCCGGCCAAGATCCGCGCGCTGCGGCAGCACGTGGCGGCCGAGAAAAAGGCCATGGACGGCAACGACGTCGGCCAGCGCACCGAGCTGCTGGGCGACTTCCACGTGCGCATGGCCGAACTCATGGGCAACGAGGTGCTGGCCCAGCTGCTGGGCGAGCTGATCTCGCGCTGCGCGCTGATCACGCTGATGTACCAGTCCAGCACGGCCGCCGAGCATTCCCATGACGAGCATGCCGAAATCGTCACGGCCCTGGCCGGCGGCGACGCCGACCATGCCGTGCAGCTCATGCAGCAGCACCTGGACCACGTGGAAGCCGGCCTGACCTTCGACCGCGACATGCCGACCAGCGATCTTTCGATGGCCCTTTCCTCCGTATCCGCATGACCTACGACGCCACTGCCCCCTATCCCCGCGACCTGATCGGCTACGGTCGCACGCCCCCCCACGCCCGCTGGCCCGGCCAGGCCCGCGTGGCCGTGCAGTTCGTCCTCAACTACGAAGAGGGCGGCGAGAACTGCGTGCTGCATGGCGATGCCGCCAGCGAGCAGTTCCTGTCCGAAATGTTCAATCCGGCCGCCTACCCCGAACGCCACATGAGCATGGAAGGCATCTACGAGTACGGCTCGCGCGCCGGTGTCTGGCGCATCCTGCGCGAGTTCGAGAAGCGCGGCCTGCCGCTGACCGTGTTCGGTGTGGCCACGGCCCTGCAAAAGCACCGCGAACTGGCCGCCGCCTTCCACGAGCTGGGCCATGAAGTGGCCTGCCACGGCCTCAAGTGGATCCACTACCAGAACATTCCCGCCGAGGTCGAGCGCGAGCACATGCGCCAGTGCATGGAGATCTTCGGCGAGCTGTATGGCCACGATGGCGACCACGGCCTGGGCTGGTACACGGGCCGCGACAGCCCCAACACCCACCGCCTGGTGGCCGACGACGGCCGCTTCGCCTATGACAGCGACTACTACGGCGACGACCTGCCCTTCTGGATGAAGGTCGGCAAGAGCGACGGCAGCACCCGCAGCCAGCTCATCGTGCCCTACACGCTGGACTGCAACGACATGCGCTTCGCCCTGCCCCAGGGCTACTCGCACGCCGACCCGTTCTTCCAATACCTGAAGGACACGTTCGACGCCCTCTACGCCGAGGGCGATCCGGCCGGCGATGACTCCCCCAAGATGATGAGCATTGGCATGCACTGCCGCCTGCTGGGCCGCCCCGGCCGCATCACGGCACTGCAGCGCTTTCTGGACCACATTCAGCGGCACGACAAGGTCTGGGTCTGCCGCCGCATCGACCTCGCGCGCCACTGGGCGCACCACCATCCCGACAAGGAATAACGCAGCATGGCTCTGACGCTGGAACAACTCAATGCCGCCGACCTGGCCACCGCCACAGGTCTGCTCGACGGCCTGTACGAACACTCGCCCTGGATTGCCGAGGCCGCGCTGGCCCAGCGCCCCTTCCGCTCGCTGGCACAGATCAAGTACGCCATGGCCCAGGTGCTGGACAAGGCGCCGGTGCAGGCCAAGCTCGACCTGATCCGCGCCCACCCGGAGCTGGCCGGCAAGGCCATGGAGACCAACACGCTCACGGCCGAATCCACCAACGAGCAGAACAAGGCCGGCCTGACCCGCTGCACGCCCGAGGAGCTGGAGCACATCCGCAAGCTCAACGCCGAGTACGGCAAGCGCTTCGGCTTTCCCTTCATCCTGGCCGTGCGCGGTCCGCGCGGCGCGGGCCTGGCCAAGGCCGAGATCATCGAGACCTTCGAGCGCCGCCTGCACAACCACCCCGACTTCGAGCTGGGCGAGGCGCTGCGCAACATCCACCGCATTGCCGAGATCCGCCTGAACGACAAGTTCGGCTACACGCCCGAGCTGGGCAACGATGTCTGGGACTGGCAGGAAAAGCTGGCCCAGCACAGCGACCCCGGCTATGCCGAAAAGGGCCAGCTCACCGTCACCTACCTGACCGATGCCCACCGCGCCTGCGCCCAGCGCATCAGCCACTGGATGCGCGACTGCGGCTTCGACGAGGTCGAGATCGACGCCGTGGGCAACGTCGTGGGCCGCTACAAGGCTGCCAACGACGATGCCAGGACCCTGCTGACCGGCAGCCACTACGACACCGTGCGCAACGGCGGCAAGTACGACGGCCGCCTGGGCATCTTCGTGCCCATGGCCTGCGTGCGCGAGCTGCACCGCCAGGGCAGGCGCCTGCCGTTCCACATCGAGGTCGTGGGTTTTGCGGAAGAGGAAGGCCAGCGCTACAAGGCCACCTTCCTGGGCTCGGGCGCACTGATCGGCGACTTCAGGCAGGAATGGCTGGAGCAAAAGGATGCCGACGGCATCACCCTGCGCGAGGCCATGCAGCACGCCGGCCTGTGCATTGACGACATTCCGAAGCTGCAGCGCGATCCGGCCCGCTACCTGGGCTTCATCGAAGTGCACATCGAACAGGGCCCGGTGCTCAACGAGCTGGACATCCCGCTGGGCATCGTCACCTCCATCAATGGCAGCGCGCGCTACATCTGCGAGATGATCGGCATGGCCAGCCACGCCGGCACCACGCCCATGGACCGCCGCCGCGATGCCGCCTGCGGCGTGGCCGAGCTGGCGCTGTACATCGAAAAGCGCGCCGCGCGCGACGGCACCTCGGTGGCCACCATGGGCCAGCTCAATGTGCCCAGCGGCTCGGTCAACGTGGTCCCTGGCCGCTGCCAGTTCAGCCTGGACCTGCGCGCGCCCACCAACGAACAGCGCGACGCCATGGTGGCCGACATCCTGGCCGAGATCGAGGCCATCGCCCAGCGCCGTGGCCTGCGCTACAGCACCGAGCTGGCCATGAAGGCCGCCGCCGCTCCCAGCGCCCCCGAATGGCAGCAGCGCTGGGAAGCCGCCGTGGACGCCCTGGGCGTGCCCCTGTACCGCATGCCCAGCGGCGCCGGCCACGACGCCATGAAGCTGCATGAAATCATGCCCCAGGCCATGCTGTTCGTACGCGGCCTGAACGCCGGCATCAGCCACAACCCGCTGGAAAGCTCCACCGCCGACGACATGCAACTGTCCGTCGATGCCTTCTCCCACGTACTGAACCAACTGGCCCAAGAGCAGCAATGACCAACATGAACCAAGACAAGCAAGCCACCTACGCCGCCCTGGACGCCTGGATCGACCAGCATTTCGATGAAGAGGTGCAATTCCTGCAGGCCCTGGTCCAGGTTCCGACCGACACCCCGCCCGGCAACAACGCCCCCCACGCCGAGCGCACGGCCGAGCTGCTCAAGACCTTCGGCTACGAGGCCGAGAAGCACACCGTGCCCGAGGCCGAGGTCAAGGCCTACGGCATGGAATCCATCACCAACCTGATCGTGCGCCGCCCCTACGGCAGCGCAGGTGACGCCGGCGGCGGCCTGACCATTGCGCTGAACGCCCACGGCGACGTGGTGCCGCCCGGCGAGGGCTGGACCCAGGACCCCTATGGCGCCGCCATCGAGGACGGCAAGCTCTACGGCCGCGCCGCCGCCGTGAGCAAGAGCGACTTCGCCACCTTCACCTACGCCGTGCGTGCGCTCGAAGCCGTGGCCAAGCCCTCCAAGGGCGCGGTGGAACTGCACTTCACCTATGACGAGGAATTCGGCGGCATCCTGGGCCCCGGCTGGCTGCTGGCCAACAACCTCACCCAACCCGACCTGATGGTCGCGGCCGGCTTCAGCTACGAAGTCGTCACCGCCCACAACGGCTGCCTGCAGATGGAAGTGACCGTGCAGGGCAAGATGGCGCACGCCGCCGTGCCCCACACGGGCGTGGACGCGCTGCAGGCCGCCGTGGCGCTGATGAACGCGCTGTACGCCGAGAACACCAAGTACCAGCAGGTGACCTCCAAGGTGCCGGGCATCAAGCACCCCTACCTGAACATCGGCCGCATCGAAGGCGGCACCAACACCAACGTGGTGCCCGGCAAGGTCGTGCTCAAGATCGACCGCCGCATGATCCCCGAGGAGAACCCCGCCGAGGTCGAGGCCAGCATCCGCGCCGTCATTGCCCAGGCCATTGCCGACTTCAACGCCAAGGGCGGCTACACGGGCGAGGATGCCGTGCGCGTGGACATCAAGCGCCTGCTGCTGGCCAATGCCATGACGCCGCTGGCCGGCAACAAGCCCCTGGTGGACGCCATCCAGGCCCATGGCGAAGCCGTCTTCGGCGAAAAGCCCCCGGCCGTGGGCACGCCGCTGTACACCGACGTGCGCCTGTACGTGGAGCGTGGCATTCCCGGCGTGATCTACGGCGCCGGCCCGCGCACCGTGCTGGAGTCCCATGCCAAGCGCGCCGACGAGCGCCTGGTGCTGGAGGACCTGCGCCGCGCCACCAAGGTCATCGCGCGCATGCTGTGCGACCTGACGGCCTGACCGCCTGACGGCCCGCATCAAGGCCTGACCCCCAAGCCCGGCGCCGCCGGGCTTTTTTGCGTCCGGGCACCGCATCGGGGCGCGTGCACCTCCGCAGCCCATGCCGTGCACCCGAGCCGCGCCCGACCCACGCCCGAGCCGCGCCACAGCGGCCGCCAGGCACCAGCACGGTGCCTGTTGCTTGCCTGGCGCTTGCCTGGCGGCTGGCATCCATCTTGCAATGCACCATGGCACTCCCGCCCTGGCAGGCGATGCGCACCAAAACGGGTTGGCGCGACTGCCGCAACAGGGTTTACCGGGAGCAGAAATTTCCCATGATCTGTATACACTTTTTGTATGGATGTTGGTGCCAAACCCTGTCACGCCGGCGTCCGTTCCCATAAATCCCGAGGAGACAAATCCCCATGCAATCTTCCGTTCATCCCGTCGATGAGATGCTGCCCGCAGGCAAGCTCACGGCGCTGGGCCTGCAGCACGTTCTCGTGATGTATGCGGGCGCCGTGGCCGTGCCCCTGATCGTCGGCCGCGCACTCAACCTGCCGCCCGAGCAGGTGGCCCACCTGATCTCGGCCGACCTGTTTTGCTGCGGCCTGATCACGCTGATCCAGGCCATGGGCGCGACCCAGTGGTTCGGCATCAAGCTGCCCGTGATGATGGGCGTGACCTTCGCCAGCGTGGCGCCCATGGTGTCCATGGCGCAGACCACGGGCGGCTCGGCGGGCGCGGGGCTGATCTTCGGCTCGGTGATCGGGGCGGGGATCGTGTCCATCCTCATCGCCCCGCTGATCAGCCGCATGCTGCGTTTTTTCCCGCCCGTGGTGACCGGCACCATCATTGCCGTCATCGGCATCAGCCTGATGCGCGTGGGCGTGAACTGGATCTTCGGCAACCCCGTCGGCCCCACCGCGCCCAGCGTGCCCAACCCCGAGCACCTGAAATGGCTGGCCGACGCCCAGGCCACGGCCGGCGCGCCGGGCTCCTCGCTGCCGCCCGTGCCCAAGGGCTTCGCGGTCGTGCCCACCATTCCCAACCCCAAGTACGGCGACCTGACCGGCGTGGGCATCTCGGCCATCGTGCTGCTGTCCATCCTGCTGATCGCGCGCTTTGCCAAGGGCTTCCTGGCCAACGTCTCGGTGCTCATGGGCATCCTGATCGGCGGCGTGCTGTCCGTGGCAATGGGCCTGATGGACTTCAGCAAGGTCGCCAAGGCCGAATGGTTCACGATGGTGCTGCCCTTCGAGATCGCCACGCCGGTGTTCGACCCCATCCTCATCCTGACCATGAGCCTGGTGATGGTGGTGGTGATGATCGAGTCCACCGGCATGTTCCTGGCCCTGGGCGACATGACCGATCGCAAGATCAGCCAGGACGAGCTGACGCGCGGCCTGCGCACCGACGGCCTGGGCACGCTGATCGGCGGCATCTTCAACACCTTCCCCTACACCAGCTTCTCGCAGAACGTGGGCCTGGTCGCCGTCACCGGCGTCAAGAGCCGCTGGGTCTGCGTGGCCGGCGGCGTGATCCTGATCGTGCTGGGCGTGCTGCCCAAGATGGGCGCCCTGGTCGAGTCCCTGCCCACCGTGGTGCTGGGCGGCGCGGGCCTGGTGATGTTCGGCATGGTGGCCTCCACCGGCATCCGCATCCTGAGCAACGTGGATTTCCAGACCAATCGCAACAACGCCATGATCGTTGCCGTGTCCATCGGCGTGGGCATGATTCCGCTGGTGGCGCCGAATTTCCGCCAATGGATGCCCCACGCCATTCATCCGTTGATCGAATCCGGTATCCTGCTGGCCTCGATTACCGCGGTGGCATTGAACATTTTCTTCAACGGAGCCAGCAGCGACACCTCTGCTGCCGTCCAGGCCGCACGCCAGGCAGACGCCCACTGATGAAACAGTGCCCGCCCTGGCGGGCACGCCCAACAATCGCCCGGCCTACCCGCCGGGCTGTGCGCCCCCTGCCGTCCATAGGCGCCAGGGGGCTTGTTGTCGAAATCCCTGAGGCAAAACTGTCCTGACCCTCATAGGCTGTAGCTATCCGGTAAGCTCCGAGAGCATTTGCAGAGAATTCCTGTATGACCCAAAACCTGTCCAACGCCGAACAAGCCCTGCGCGACGCAGCCCGCGAATACCATCGCAGCCCCAACAAGGGCAAGATCTCCGTCACGCCCACCAAGCCCTTGTCCAACCAGCGCGACCTGTCGCTGGCCTATTCGCCCGGCGTGGCCTACCCCTGCCTGGACATCCAGGCCGACCCCTCGCTGGCCGCCGAATACACGGCGCGCGGCAACCTGGTCGGCGTCATCACCAACGGCACGGCCGTGCTGGGCCTGGGTGACATCGGCCCGCTGGCCGGCAAGCCGGTGATGGAAGGCAAGGGCTGCCTGTTCAAGAAGTTCGCCGGCGTCGACGTGTTCGACATCGAACTGGCCGAGCGCGATCCGGACAAGCTGATCGAGATCATCGCCTCGCTCGAACCCACGCTGGGCGGCATCAACCTCGAGGACATCAAGGCGCCCGAGTGCTTCTACATCGAGCAGGAGCTGTCCAAGCGCATGAACATCCCCGTGTTCCATGACGACCAGCACGGCACGGCCATCATCTCCAGCGCCGCCCTGCTCAACGGGCTGGAGCTGGTGGACAAGCAGATCGGCAACGTCAAGATCGCCGTCTCCGGTGCCGGCGCTGCTGCCATCGCCTGCGTGAACGTGATGGTGGGCCTGGGCGTCAAGCGCGAAAACGTCTTCATGTGCGACTCCAAGGGCGTGATCTACGAAGGCCGCCCCGGTGGCCTGGACGCCTCCAAGGCCCAGTACGCGCAAAAGACGGACGCCCGCACCCTGGCCGATGCCGTCAAGGATGCCGACGTCTTCCTGGGCTGCTCGGCTCCCGGCGTGCTCACTGCCGACATGGTCAAGACCATGGCCGACAAGCCCATCATCCTGGCCCTGGCCAACCCCGAACCCGAGATCCGCCCTGAGCTGGCCAAGGCCGTGCGCCCGGACTGCATCATGGCCACGGGCCGTTCTGACTACCCCAACCAGGTCAACAACGTCCTGTGCTTCCCCTACATCTTCCGTGGCGCGCTGGACTGCGGCGCCACCAAGATCACCGAAGCCATGAAGCTGGCCTGCGTGCGCGAAATCGCCGCACTGGCCAAGCAGGACGTCAGCGATGAAGTCGCCGCCGCCTACCAGGGCAAGGAGCTGAAGTTCGGCCCCGACTACCTGATCCCCACGCCCTTCGACACCCGCCTGATCCTGCGCATCGCGCCGGCCGTGGCCAAGGCCGCCGAAGAGTCCGGCGTTGCCACCCGCCCCATCGCCGACTACGACGCCTACCGCGAGAGCCTGACCCGCTTCGTCTACCAGACCAGCATGTTCATGCGTCCGGTGTTCGCCGCTGCCAAGGCCAACCAGCAGCGCGTGGCCTATGCCGAAGGCGAAGACGAGCGCGTGCTGCGCGCCGCCCAGGTCGCCGTCGATGACGGCCTGGCCAAGCCCATCCTGATCGGCCGCCCCGCCGTGATCGAGGCCCGCATCGCCAAGGCCGGCCTGCGCCTGGTGCTGGGCAAGGACGTGGAGATCTGCAACCCCGAGGACGATCCGCGCTTCCGCCAGTACTGGGAAACCTACCACCGCCTGATGGGCCGCAACGGCGTCACGCCCGAGACCGCCAAGGCCGCCGTGCGCCGCTCCAACACGCTGATCGCAGCGCTCATGGTCCACCTGGGCGATGCCGACGCCATGCTCTGCGGCCTGGTCGGCAAGTTCGACAGCCACCTGGCCCATGTGCGCGACGTGCTCGGCCTCAAGCAAGGCGCTGGCGAATTCGCCACCGTCAACGCCGTGATGCTGGACAGCGGCACGCTGTTCATCGCCGACACCTACATCAACGAGGCGCCCAACGCCACCGAGCTGGCCGACATTGCCCGCCTGGCGGCCGAGGAAGTGGCCCGCTTCGGCCTGCCGCCCAAGGTGGCCTTCCTGTCGCACAGCAACTACGGCTCGTCCAGCCGCCCCTCGGCGCTGAAGATGCGCGCCGCGCGCGACCTGTTCGCCGCCGCCAACCCCGACGTGGAATGCGATGGCGAAATGCACGGCGACTCCGCCCTGTCCGAAGCCATCCGCGACCGCGCCCTGCTCGAGTCCTCGCTGCACGGCGAGGCCAACGTGCTGATCTGCCCCAACCTGGACGCCGCGAACATCCTGTTCAACGTGCTCAAGACCACGGGCGGCCACGGCACGACCATCGGCCCCATCCTGCTGGGCGGTGCTGCCGCAGCCCATGTGCTGACCCCCTCCGCCACCGTGCGCCGCGTGGTCAACATGACGGCCCTGGCCGCAGCCCAGGCCATCGCTGCCCGCGGCTGATCCGTTGCGCCCCCCGAAAGGCGCCCCTGCGAAGGGGCGCCTTTTTGATTGCGGGTCGTGCATCGGCACGCATCCCTCGGGACCCACGCAAGCCCGGCTAGAATACGGAGCTTCGGAGGTTTGGGTGAGTGGTTTAAACCAGCAGTCTTGAAAACTGCCGACGGGCAACCGTCCGTGAGTTCGAATCTCACAGCCTCCGCCAGATAGCCATATAAATCAATAGGTTACAAGGCACAAAAGAGCAATACCCACAGAAGTGCCCACATAAAAAAGCGCCCCGATGCCGCAAGGCAGCGGGGCGCTCCTGCGTCTGGGGCATTGGCGGGCACCTCAGCGTGGCGGCTCGTGGTTGGTGACGAAGTCGGCGGGCACGTCCGGCCCCCAGACGTAGAGCGAGTCCTCGGGAGGATGGTCGGCCGCAGGCCACACCGCGCCCGCCTCGACAAAGTCGATGTCGCAGGAGTACTCGGCGAAGCTGCCCCAGGGATCGCGCACATAGCGAAAGAAGTTGGAGCCCAGCACATGCCTGCCCACGCCCCAGCCCTGCGCATAGCCCGCCTCGGCCATCTGCCGGGCGCCGCTGCCCACGGCGTCGACAGAAGGCACGCACCAGCTGCTGTGGTGCAGGCCGGGTCCATGCGATGCGGCCAGTGCCAGCAGGTGATGGTCGCTGCCGTGCGGGCTGTGCAGGAAGGCGATGACCGAGCCCGAGCGGTCCGAGAGCCTGAGTCCCAGCACATCGGTGTAGAACGCCAGCGCGGCATCCACGTCGGCGCAGAACAAAAGCACATGCGACAGGTGCAGCGGCCGGATCTGCGGCATGAGGCTGCGAGCCGGCGCGCGGCCGGAATTGCGGCAGGCCGGCGGCAGCTCGTGCGGTGCGGGCGCCGACGGAGAGCTCTTGGGGGCTGCACGCAGCTGGATGGGCACCCCGTCGGGGCTGGCGATCCAGATACCGTCGGTCCGGGCACCGGCCGGCGCAGGAATGCGTGCGATCCCCGCGCCGTCGATCCGGCGCGAGAAGGCATCGAGATCGGCTGCATGGATGCCCAGGCTCAGCCACTGCAGCCTCTTGTGCGTTGCGGCCTCCAGCACCCGCGCCCAGCGGTGGGGATGCCCGTAGGTGTGCAGCGCCAGCGCGCCGTCGATGTCGCGCACCTCGAGCCCGAAACTGGCGTAGAAATGCCGCGCCGCTTCGAGATCGGGCACGCTGAAGACGAACTCATCGATCGAATGCACGGCCGGCTGCCCGGCCGCGCCGGACGGCGTTCCAGGTGTCGTTCCAGATGGCGTGGGAAGGCCGCTCATGGTATCCCCTCCTTTGCATGTTCACTGCGCGAAGACCGGCGGGCAGCGCCACGCGGCCGGTGGGCGGGCGAGGCCATCACCGCACCCGCTGGAGCTGCCGCCCAAGAACCCCGCCGTCCAGCGTCATGACATCGCCGGACTTCAGGAAGCGGGGCGGCTTCATGCCCAGGCCGACACCTGCGGGCGTGCCGGTGATGACAAGGTCGCCGGGCAGCAGCGTCATGAACTGGCTCAGATAGGACACGAGACAGGCCACCGGAAAAATCATGTCTGCCGTGCTGCTGCGCTGCATGACCTCGCCATTGACGGACAGCGTCAGTTCGATGGCCTGAGGGTCGGGCAGCTCGTCGGCCGTGACCAGCCACGGCCCGACCGGGCCGAAGCCATCGAAGCTCTTGCCCTTGCCCCACTGGCCGTTGCGCTTGATCTGCCAGTCACGCTCGGAGATGTCGTTGGCCAGCAGGTAGCCGGCCACATGCGCGAGCGCACCTTCCACGGGGATGCGGCTTGCGCGCGTGCCGATCACAAAGCCCAGTTCGATCTCCCAGTCGGTGGCAACCGACGCTTCGGGCAGGCGCACCTCGTCGTCCGGCCCGGCCAGCGATGAAAGCGCCTTGTGAAAGACCACGGGCTCCTTCGGAATGTCGAGACCCGACTCCTCGGCATGCCGCCGGTAGTTGAGCCCGATGGCAACGAACTGGCGCGTGCCGGCGACAGGGGGCCCCAGGCGGCTGCCTTGCGCCACCAGCGGCAACCGCTGCAGATCGACGGCGGCCAGCGCGGCCAGCCTGCCGGGCGCCATCCACTCGGGCGTGAAATCGGGCACCAGGTCCGACAGGTCGCGCGCCTGGCCCTGGGAATCGATGGCGCCGGGCTTCTCGCAGCCGCTGGCGCCGTGGCGTATCAGTTTCATGGTCTGTCTCCTGGGACGGGAAGTGGAAAGTGGGAAGGAAATGGATCGAGACGCGGACCCTGCATGCGGGTGGAGCCTCAGAAGCTATGCCGCACGCCGGCAGCGAAGCCGTTCTGCGAACGCCCGGGGGCGGGCGCGGCGCCTGGCGCCGCATTGCTGACCGACAGCGCAAGTGCTCCCTCGTTGGACAGATGCCCTGCGGTCGCATACAGCGTGGTGCGCTTGGACAGCGAATACCGGGCCCGCAGGGCAAAGAGCCGCGCCCCGTCGTCGCTTCGCCTGAAACGCAGATCCAAGGCCTGCGCGTCGAGGGTCAGGGCCGGTGTGGCGGCGACACTGGCGCCCAGGTACCAGAGATCGCTGCGTGGCGCGTCGGAACGGCCGTCGTTGTGGCGGGCAATGACCCCGGCGCCGAGCTTCCATGCTCCCCAGCGCACCCATCCCGCGGCGGTGGAGCGACGGTCCTTGCGCGCGCTGCTGGTCAGGCCTGCGAAGGCGCCGGGGCCTCCACGGATTTCATCGACGGCCAGCGCGATGCCCCAGGCCTTGGCCTCGTACTTGAGCATTGCCGACCATTGCCGGCAGGCGCTGGAGTCGCCCGGCTGCTCGCCGGGGCAGTTGGTTCCCGCGGGACCGGGGCCAGCATTGACGGCATCACGCCCCAGGCTGTAGGTTGCGCCGACGGTGAAGCCGCCAAGGCCGGCGCGCCACGCAAGCGCGTTGTCCGCGCGCGCATTGGGCAGGTAGCTGTCCAGCGATGCCGCGCCGTAGGCATTCGGGCCGAGGATGTCCGCATCGAGCTGGGACCAGTACAGCATGGTGTACTGGCGCCCCAGTGTGAGGCTGCCCCAGTCGCCGGACAGGCCGACGAAGGCCTGGCGCCCCCAGGCGCGCCCGCCCTGGTTCAGCACGCCCGCGTCGAGCGCCAGGCCCTGCTCCATCGTGAACAGGGCACGCAGGCCGCCGCCCAGGTCCTCCGAGCCGCGCAGGCCGATGCGCGACGGCACGCTGCCGGTGAGGCCCGGCATGCGGTTCAGCGAAGCGCCTCCCTGGCCCACATCGGTCAGGTGCTCGACGGATGCATCGAGCAGGCCATAGAGCTTGACGCCCTGGGCCAGGGCGGGTGCCGAGGGCACGGCAGCGGCACCGGCCAGGCATAGCGCGGATAGCGCGGCGCGAACAGGAAAGGAGGGATGTGGCATGTTGTCTCCTGAAAGTGATGGATGTCGGCAAGGACGGCGAAAGCGCAGACTCAGGCGCAGGCCGGCGTCCCCCGGCCGGACTGGCCAGGGTCAGGAACGCGAAAGGCCGGACGGCCCGGGGGGCAGGCGGCCGGATGGGCCGGGGCTAGCCGGGCCCCACCGGCGGGGTGCGATGGCCCAGCGCCAGCGCCAGGACCTCGGTCGGCGGCGCCGCACCGTCGCCGCGCCAGGCGATGTGGTGGTCCGGGCGGATCAGGATGCGGTCGGCGCCATACAGCGCACGCGTCTGCCCGTCTTCGCTCCTCACCACATCCAGCCGGATGCCGTATTGCGCAGCAGCCTGCCTCCAGGGCTCCAGCCCGTCCGGGCCGAATGCAAGCAGTGTGAAATCGCGTCCGAAGTCATCGAGCAGGGACCGGTCCGGCCCCGTTGCCACATGCGGAGCGCGCGTGCCGGGATAACCTCCAGGCAGGTAGCGGTTGGGCTCGTCCGGCGGGGGCTCGGCCAACTCCCGGGCGACGACGGGGCTGTCGGCATAGCGCAGGCCCAGTTGCAGCCCCGGGATGTTGAACTCGCGTGCCACATGCTCCGAAAGTGCCTGCCCGAGCGCATGGCGGGCGCTGTCGCCCGCGGGCCCCTCCTGCTCCACTGCAGCCGTGACCGGCAGGCATCCGATGCTGTCGGCCATGCTGCGTGCAAAACTGGTGTTGCGCTGGGCGATCGGCCGCCGCTCGGCCTCATAGCTGTCCAGCAGCGCCGGGCCGGCCGCCCCCTGGATGGCCGCCGCCAGCTTCCAGCCCAGGTTCACGACGTCGTCCACGCTGGTGTTGTAGCCCATGCCGCCCGTGGGCGTGAACAGGTGCGCCGCATCGCCGGCGATGAACATCCTGCCGTGCCGCAGGCGCTCGGCCACCAGGGCATAGCCCGCGTTCCAGGGGGTCAGCGCGATCAGCTCGTGCGCAAAAGGCCGGCCGACGACGGCCTGCAGCGCCTGCTGCGGATGGAAATCGGCAGGCTGGGTGCCTTGGGGCAGCTGCACGATCAGCACGAACCGGTCCACGCCGTCGATGGCGCACAGCAGGCCGCGCTGCCCGGGACCGACGGCCCAGTACTGCCAGGCCCTGGGCTTGCCGATCAGCCCATACAGACCGGGGGCCCGGAAGTAGATGGACATCATCGGGCCGCCCAGGAAGTCCCGCCGCTCGCTGCCATGGCCTGCGTAGACGACGCCCATGGCCTGGCGGACCAGGCTGCGCGGCCCGTCGCAGCCGACCACATAGGCGGCCTGCAGCAACTCGGTACGGCCCGTGTCCGGCTCGCGGCATTCGATCTGGACTGCGCAACCGGTGTCCTGCACCGCCTCGGCCCTCAGGCCAAAACGCAGCACGGCGCTGGCATGGCGTTCGGCCTGCGCCCTGAGCACGGGCTCGATGAACATCTGCTGCGCCCGATGCGGCAGCTCGGGCGTGGGCCAGGCCTGTTCCCCGTAGTCGCCATAGGCCGTGCCCGAGGCGGCCTCCTCGGCCGAGGGAATGCGAAAGCGCGCCAGCTCGGGCCCCGTGAGCCGCGTGCAATAGACGATGTCCTGGGGGTGCGAGGGCGGCAGGCCCAGCCTGCGTACCTGGTCGGCAAAGCCCCGGCGGCGGTAATGCTCCATGGTCCGGGACGAGGTGGCATTGGCCTTGGGCAGCGTCGGCGGCCCGCTGCGCTCCTCGATCAGCACGCACGGTATGTCCCTGCAGCCCAGCTCGATGGCCAGCATCAGCCCCGCAGGCCCTCCTCCGATGATCGCAACTTCGGTCTTCATGGCGTCTCCCCGGGGCTCAATCGACGGTCACCTTGACGCGGCGCAGCACTTGGGCATAGCGCTCGCGGTCGGCCTGCATGAGGTCGGCAACCTGCCTTGCGGGGCCGATGCTGGTGAAGAAGCCAAAACCGGCCAGGCGATCCCTGACGTCAGGCGCGGACAGGGCCCGGTTCACCGCCTCGTTGATGCGCTCGGCGACGGCCGGCGCCGTGCCCTTGGGCGCCATGAGCGCAACCCAGGTCAGCGCATCGATGCCGGCCGGGCCACCGGCCTCCTGCACGGTCGGCACATCGGGCAGCGCCGGGGAACGCTGGCTGTCCGCCACGGCAAGAAAGCGCAGCTTGCCGGCCTGCTGCAGGGGGCCGGACGTCGCAATGCTGCCGTAAGCCCAGTCCACCTCGCCCGTCGACACGGCGGCGTACAGCTGCGAAGTCTCCTTGTAGGGGACATGCATCATTTCGACACCCATGGCGGTCGCGGCCCGGGCCGCGCCCAGATGCAGCGGCCCGCCCACCGCATTGGAGCCATAGGTCATGCCGGGCCTGCGCCGTGCCGCCGCCATCAGTTCGGCCAGGCTGTGGAACGGGCTTTGCGCGCCGACCACGACGAAGAAGGCGGTCTTGTAGAGCAGCGCCACCGGCGTCAGCTCGCTTTGCGGGTCATAGGCCAGCTTGCGCAAGACCAGCGGATTGATGGACAAGTGGCCTACGTCCACCACCACCAGGTCGTTGCCCGTGGGCGGCGCGTTCTTCATCGCATTGATGGCCACCACGCCGGCCCCACCCGGCCTGGGGTCGACGACGACCGGCTGCCTCCATTGCGCCGAGAGCTTGTCGGCGACCAGCCGGGCCACCACGTCGGGGCCGCTGCCCGCGGGAAAGGCGCTGGTGATGCGCACCGTTCCGCCGGCGGCCGTCTGCGCGGCGACGGAGCCCGCCGCCAGGGTTGCCAGCGCACAGGCGCCGGCCCATTTCCTCGTGCTCATGCTGCTTGTCTCCTATGGGTCGCCGGGCTGCGCCGACGTTATGGAGGGCATGCTAGGTCTGGCAGCCCGGCTGCGGCAGAGGGCAGAAACGCCTCAGCGATGCATGGTCGTTATCACTGGAGCGTTCCGCAGCGGCTCAGGCGCGGCGGAGCCCGCGTGCACGGCCCCTGCGGGAAATCCCCTGGCTTTGGCGCGCTCGGAAACGGGCATAAACACGCTCCGACCGATGCCCAAACTTCATCACCTTCGCAATTTCGTCGCCGTTGCCCGGGCACGCAGCCTGCGCAGCGCCGCCCGCAGCCTGGGCCTGACCCAGCCGGCGCTGACGCGCAGCGTGCGCGAGCTGGAAGCCGAGCTCGGCGTGGCGCTGTTCCAGCGCCATGCGCGCGGGGTATCGCTGACCGTGGCGGGCGAGCGATTCCTGCTGCGCGCGCAGGCCGCGCTCGAGGAACTGCGTCGCGGCAGCGAGGAGGCCGCCCAGGCGCGCGGCGAAATGCAGGGCCATGTCGCCGTCGCTCTGTCCAGCGCCCCCGTGCTGTCGCTGCTGGCCCGCGCCTATGCCCAGTTCCGGCGCGACTGGCCGGATGTGCACCTGCGTTTCGTCGAAGGCCTGTTCCCGGCCGTCGAGCCGGCGCTGCGCGACGGCCGGCTGGACTTCTATCTGGGCCCCCGGCCCGAGAGGCAATTGAGCGCCAGCTACCAGGTGGCCCTGGTTCACCGCAACGAGCGTGTCGTGCTGGCCCGCCGCGGCCATCCGCTGCGCACCGCGGGCAGCCTGCAGGCGTTGCTGGAGGCGGACTGGATCGTCACCGGCCTGCGCGAGCGCCGCGAGGAAGAATTCGAGGAGCAGTTCTCCGCGCTCGGCCTGCGCAGCCCGCGCGTGGTGACGGTCGCCGAATCGTTGATGGCCCTGCTGGCGCTGCTGGCCAGCAGCGACGCCCTCGCCTTCTTGCCGCGCCAGTGGGCCGATACGCCCCTCTTCAACGGTGTACTGGAGCCCATTGCCGTGCGCGAGAGCCTGATGGCACCCGACATCGTGCAGGTCACGCGTGCTGCGCTGCCTCTGACGCCCGCCGCGGAACGCCTGTCGATGCTGCTGCTGCGCGCGGCAGTCCACGACTTCGGCGAGCCGGCCGGCGCCTGAGCCGCGGCCGGCGTCTCCACAATATCTTCATACAATCTTTACATTGCATTGACCAGGCAGACATATTCTGCCGGACTCATAGCGCCTCGCGTAAGCCAAGAGTCCGTAGCCAACGCTGAAGCTCCCGTTCGACCGCCTTCCTGGGAATTTCCCCTGTGCCAGCGCACTTGTCATCGCCGCTGGCATTTCCTATGACCCATCCCGTCCCCTCACAAGCAGCGAGCACGATCACGCGAAGCGCTCCGCTGGCCATGCCCGCACCGTCGCTTTCCCTGGACATCAAGGTCCTCATTGGCCTCCTTCTCTTTACGGTGGTCTGGCTGCTGCAGATCGACAGCTCCAGCCTCACGGCACCCAAGGACAACCTCGAGCAGCTGACCTGGGTGCACAGCCTGGAGTGGGGCTACTACAAGCATCCACCGCTGCCGACCTGGATGTTCTCGGTGCCGGTCAATGTGTTCGGACTGTCTGCCCGCACCAGCTATGTGACGGGCGCGCTTTTCACGCTGGCCGGCCTGTTTGTCTTCTGGAAGCTGATGCAGACCTTGCGCGGCAGCCGCCATGCCACGCTGGCCCTGCTGGCGGCCCTGTGCATCACCTACTACAACGAGCGGCTGCACTTCTTCAACCATGAAGTGGTGCTGATGCCCTTCTTCGTGGCCAGTGCCCTGCTGGTGTGGCGTGCGGTGGGCAGCAGGCAACTGCACTGGTGGGCGGCCCTGGGCTGCTGCCTGGGCCTGGGCGCACTGGCCAAGTACCAGATGATCCTGGCCGCCGTGGCGGTATTCCTGTTCTGGCTGGCGTCAGGCGCCTGGCGCGAGCGGGTCCATGTCATCGGCCTGGCCCTGGCCGCTGCCATTTCGCTGGCCATCATCTCGCCGCACCTGTACTGGCTGTTCCTGAACGACTTCGGCCCCATCCGCTATGCCACCGAATCCTCGCTGGGCGCCAGCCTGGGCGGCGGCGCAAGACTGCTCAATACCTTGCACTGGCTGGCCGACCAGCTGTTCAACCGCGCATTGCTGGCCTGGGTGCTGCTGGGACTGGTAATGGCATTGCACCGCCGCAGCCGCCTTGCGCCGCAGGACACACCGCAGCGTCCCGGGACAGCCGATGCATCGCGCGCGCTGATCCTGTGCTTTGGCCTCACGCCCATCGTGCTGACCTGCGCCATCGGCATCTTTGCGGGCTCGTCGCTGCAGCTGCACTGGGGCACGCCCTTTCTGCTGCTGGCCGTTCCCGTCGCCATGGAGCTGGCCGGTGCCAGGCTGCAGCCGTCGCGCATATCGATCACCACCGCCATCAAGTGCTTCGTGGCGCTTCAACTGGCCTTGCTGCTCGTGGCCCAGATGACCTCGGCGCGCAGTGAACTGCGGCTTAACAGCCGGCACTGGAGAAACTTCGATTCAAAGGCCTTGAGCCAGGCGCTTGCCGAACCCGCGCGCGAGGCACTGGGAGGCGACATCCGCGTGATCTCAGGCCCCACGGCCGAGGCCAAGGCCCTGGCCCTGAAGCTGCGCGAAAAGCCGCTGGTGCTGATCGATGGCCGCATGGACATCAGCCCCTGGATTTCCCAGCACATGGTGGATGCCTGCGGGGTGCTGCATCTGCAGCTGGCGGCATCGCCGCCGCCCGGACACCAGCCGGTGGGCGAAGGCTTTCCCTCCCTTTACTGGCGTGTCACCCCGCCGCAGGAGGATGCGGGCAACTGCGTCGAAAGCTGAACAGGGTGATGGCTGGGCCGGGCACTAGCGAACCAGCGCGTGCCGCACATCGATGGCAAAGCCGCTCAAACCCTTGCCCGGGGCTTCGCCGTCTTCGACGTCCACATCGAACAACTGCCAGTGCGCTTGCCTGCCTTGCGGCAAAGGCAGACAGGAGATCTGCGGCCCCATGTCGATCATGGCTGCGATGTTGTTGACCGCCTGCACCTGTGCCGCTCGCACCAGGGGCATCAGCAAGTCGTCGGCAATGCCCAACGCGCGCAGGTGGCCCAGCGCCTGCTGCGCATCGCTGAGCAACGGGCCTTCGTTGACGTTCAGATCTCCTTGGTGCAACTGCTCCAGCCGGCGGCTGTCTCCGGCAGCCGATACCTCGCTGCACAACCCGTGAACCAGTGCCGCCATTGCCACGGCGGGCTCTCCGCGGCTTTCGCTCAGAGCCCATAGCACGGGCTCGGCCATACCCAGGGATTCGTAGTACGGAAAAAGCGCGTGCAGCTCGGGATGCTGTTCGAGCAAGTATTCGCTGTAAGTCTTCTTGGGCTTCTTGGACATGGGTGCGCTATGTGTTTCAAATCAAGGCTTGTTAATTTTCTGCTGTCTTGGCTGAATCACGGTCACATATCCAATGACCATTCCACCGATCAAGGCCATGGGCCAACCAAAAAGAAACACCACCACATAGGCCATGGATGCACCGCCGCCTGCATAGGGCGCGCATTCTTGTGCATTGGCCCACAGACTGAAAATCAGCACCGTTGCCGCAGAAACCAGGCAAGGCCAGGAACTGGGCCAGGCCAGCATGCCCAGCGGCACCAGCATCACGAGTGCATTGGCAAGCCAGAAACGGGTCAGACCTGCATGGCACCAGATCTGTGTGAACAGGGATTGAATGGGAAAGCTGGCAAGCAGGGCCAGCATGCCAAGCCGTCTGACCGCGTAATGGTGACGCAAAAATCCAGGCCTCATGTCACATTGCCTTGCTCGAGAAATGATGGGCAGAAAGAATACGCTGCTTGCGGGCCGCGCCTGTCGGCATTGCGTGATTGCACCCATTGTTGAGAACCACCACCGTGCCCATGAAATCCCCCTGCGAAGAACTCATCGACATGCTGGGCCAGCCCTATGGCGCCGGCAAAGTGGCCCAACTGCTTGGCCCACTGGGTGTCAAGCGAATGCCCAGGCCGTCGAGCCATTTTGATGACGACATCATCTGGTCCGCCAAGTCCTCGCTGCGCATCGATGTCTATCGTCCCCGGGCACTTTCCAGGCTGACGGGGAGAGACTGGGAGGATGGCGATGTCTGGCTCATTGGCTCCGTGCATTTTCTTGCGCCGGGGGCAGACAGCAGAATCCGGGCCGTATTTGCGGGCAGCCTGCCTTCGGGGCTGAGCATGCAATCCCCACCTGAAGCGCTGGTGGCGGTTTTTGGGCCGCCGCAAATGGAAGATGGGATCGAGCGACCGGGACATGGCGGACGTCTGCTGGCCTGGCGCAAGCCGCAGGTCAACATCGTGGCCGAGTATGCGGATGCCGGCGAAGCTGGCTCCATCACCAGCTTTGTGGTGTGCCTCATCGGCTGCATAGGCGCATGGCGCCACGACGATCCAGAGGTCTTCGCGCCCTGAGGACCTGGCGGCCAAACCGCTCCTTGCATCCTCAACCCAGGGCAGGCGCTCGCAGATACCCCATCAGCACCTGCACGATGCCATCCTCCAGGGCCTGGGGGGTGAACATGACAGGCGGATCGATGACGGCGGCATGCACCAGGGACTCCATGGTCTGCAGCAGCATCCAGGTGGCCAGGTCCAGATCGCGGTGGGCGAGCTGACTGCGGTGCAGCTCCAGGAGCTGGCGCACCTGGCGGAAGATGCCGCCGTCGGCCGCGCTTTGCTCGCGCGGCGCGTCGAAGAAGGGGAATTCCTTTTCCAGCACCCGGTGCAGATCGGGCTCGACCCGGTGCGCCGCCAGCAGCGCCCGGACCATGGCCTGCACATGGCCTTGCAGGCCCTGCGGCCGCTCTGCCGCAAGCACGGCGGCAATGGCCGCGTACATCTGCGCGGCGTGGCGCTCGTGCAAGGCCGTGATCAGCGAGTCCTTGTTGGGAAAGTACTGGTAGAGCGAACCCACGCTCACACCTGCGCGCTCGGCCACCAGATTGGTGTTGGTGGCGGCATAGCCGCGCTCGGCCAGAACGCGAGCCGCAGCTTCCAGAATGGCCTCGACCGTGGCAAGGGAACGCGCCTGCCGTGGCTGCTTGCGGGGCTGGGGCGGCTGGCGCTGCGCCGCCTGCGAATGCGAGTTTTCAATGCGAGCCATGGCTCATATTCTCCTGGACATGTGATCTGAGTTTTTACTCGTATTTGAAAGGGAATGCACATGTCTTCCGGAATTTCGCCATCTGCGGCCGCGTCGCCGCCGGTGAACGCATTCGCGCGGCTGCTGC
The DNA here is from genome assembly GCF_055797465.1 of Delftia sp. PX-1. Classification (NCBI taxonomy): domain Bacteria; kingdom Pseudomonadati; phylum Pseudomonadota; class Betaproteobacteria; order Burkholderiales; family Comamonadaceae; genus Delftia; species Delftia sp. PX-1. The sequence goes on along the minus strand of NZ_CP184763.1, from coordinate 2,121,339 downwards.
CGCTGACGCTGGCGGTCTTCGTCAGCTTTCTCTGCCTGGGCATGCCCATGCCCGTGCTGCCCCTGCACCTGAACCAGACCCTGGGACTGGGCACGCTGGGCGTGGGCACGGTGATGGGCTGCCAGTTCGCGGCGGCCCTGCTGTCGCGGGCCTGGGCCGGCTCTCTGGCCGACACGCGCGGCGCCAGGCGTGCCGTGGTGCTGGGTATGTTGCTGGCCGCCGCTTCGGGCGTGGCCTACCTGATGTCCCGCGCCTTCGAGGGCGGACAGGCCGCAGTCTGGGTGCTGGCCGCCGGCCGCGTGCTGCTGGGCTGCGCCGAGAGCCTGATCATCACCGGGGCCTTGAGCTGGGGCGTGGGCATGATCGGTCCGCAAAACGCCGGCAAGGTCATGGCCTGGGTGGGCATTGCCATGTACGGCGCCTATGCGGCGGGCGCGCCGGCCGGCGTGGCGGTGCAGGCGGCCTGGGGCTTCTCCGGCATTGCCGTGGCCACCATCGTGCTGCCGCTGGCCGCCCTGGCCATGGTCTGGGGCCTGCGCGCCACGCCGGCTGCGGCCCAGCGCCGCACGCCGTTCTACAAGGTGCTGGGCACGGTATGGCTTCCCGGCCTGGGGCTGGCCCTGTCCAGCGTGGGCTTTGGCGTGATCACGACCTTTGCAGCGCTGCTGTTCGCATCGCGGGGCTGGGGAGCGGCCTCGCTGGCCTTCACGGCCTTCGGCCTGGCCTTCATCGGCGCGCGCCTGCTCTTCGGCCATCTGCCGGACAAGCTGGGCGGCGTGCGGGTGGCACTGGCCAGCATTCCGCTGGAAGCCGCCGGCCTGCTGCTGATCTGGGGCGGGGGCGATGCGCCATGGGCCTATGCAGGCGCCGCGCTCACCGGCTTCGGCTACTCGCTGGCCTTCCCGGCCTTCGGCGTGGAGGCCGTCCGCCGGGCGCCTGCCCAGGCGCGCGGTGCGGCCATGGGCGCCTATGTGGCCTTCTTCGACCTGTCGATGGGGCTGACGGCCCCTGCCGCCGGGCTGCTGGCCAGTGTCACGGGCGTCGGAGACGTGTATTTCGCCGCCGCCGTGAGCGTGGCGCTGTCCATCGCCGTGGCCTTGCTGCTGCGCTTGAACGCAGCCCCGGGAGCCACCCATGGCTGAGCCGATTCACATGCCTGCCGGCACGCAGCGCGCGCTGGGCACCGTGTTGAAGGTGCAATCCGTCACGCCGCGCATGCGCCGCATCACGCTGGGTGGCGAGCAGATCGCCGCCTTCTCGCGGGCGCCTGCCGTGGATACGCCCGCCGCCTGGGTCAAGCTGTTCCTGCCCACGGGCGAGGGCCGGGCGTACACACTGCGCAGCGTGGACCGCCAGGCCGGCACGCTGGACATTGACCTGGTACTGCATGGCGATGCGTTCAACGCCAAGCATGAGAACAGCACCTCCGCTGGCGGCGACGGCCCCGCCTCCCGCTGGGCCGCCCAGGCCCGCGTGGGCGAGCAGGTGGCCATTGCCGGCCCGCGCAGCGGCGGCTTCGCTCCGCCGGCCGGCACCGATTGGCTCATGCTGGCGGGCGATGGCTCGGCACTGCCGGCCATGCAATCGATCGCGGCGCGCCTGCCAGCCTCCGCGCGGGTGAAGGCCTACGTGGAAATCACCGATGACGGCGAATGCCAGCCCATGGACAGCGCTGCCCGCTGGCGCACCGAGTGGATCACCGCCGCGCCGGGCCAGCCTGGGCAGAGGCTGTGCCAGCGGCTGATGTACCGGCCGCTGCCGCCGGGCAACGGCTATCTGTGGATGGCGGGCGAGTCCGGCGCCATGCGTGCGCTGAAGCGGCATTTCCTGGACCGTGGCATCGCACCCGGCCAGCTGAGCGCCAAGGGCTACTGGAAGTGCGGCGAGGCGGACCACAAGGACCGCTAGAGCGGCGCAAGCGGCACAAAACGGCCTCCTTCACAGATCAACACAGAGCGCCTCATCCCCCGGGTAATCACCCGGACACGGGATGGAGGCGCTCACTAGAATTCAAAAATGAACTTTGACAACAACATTCAAATTCAATGAAAAACAGCGGCCTCCGGACAGCGCCTGCCTCGGCTTGCGAACTGCATGCAGCCTATGCCGCCGGCACGCTGACGCCCACGCAAGCCACCGAGCATTGCCTGCAAGCGGCCTGTGAAAGCCCGTCCGTGTTCACGCGCATCACGGCGGAGCGCGCGCTGGAAGAGGCCAGGCAATCCACGCAGCGCTGGCGTACGGGCCGCCCGCTCGGGCCGCTGGACGGCGTGCCCATCAGCTGGAAGGACCTGTTCGATGTGCGTGGCACGCCCACCACGGCGGCATCGGCCCTGCTTCGCTCTGCCCCGCCAGCCCCTGCCGATGCCCCCGTGGTGGCGCGGGCCGCGGCGGCCGGCATGGTCTGCCTGGGCAAGACCAACCTCAGCGAGTTCGCCTATTCGGGACTGGGCCTGAACCCCGGCTTCGGCACCCCCGCCAATCCCCGCCTGGGTGGGCGCGCACGGGCGCCTGGCGGCTCCTCCAGCGGCGCGGCCCTGGCCGTGGTGCAGGGCTGCGGGCCGCTGGCCATGGGAACGGACACGGCAGGTTCGGTGCGCATTCCCGCAGCCTTCAACGGGCTGGTGGGCTTTCGTGCCAGCCGGGGGCGCTATCCCATGCAAGGCGTCTTTGCGCTGTCACCTTCCCTGGACACGCTGGGGCCGCTGGCCCTGGGCGTGGCCGACTGCATGGCCCTGGACCAGGTGCTGCGCAGCACCGTGCCTGCCGGCGATGCCGCTGCAGGCCCTGCCGTCCCAGGCCCTGTCATAGGCCTGCAGGGACAGGTGTTCGTCATCGACCCCGGCCTGCTGGACGACGACCGCGTGCAGGCGCAGGTGCGCGACGCGATTGCAGCCGGCCTGGCCCTGCTGCAGCGGCAGGGCGCCCGCGTGCAGCGGCGCCGGCTGCAAAGCCTGGACACGGTGCAGACGCTGACGCAGCGCCATGGCTGGCTGGGCGCGCATGAGGCATTGGCCACGCACCGCGAGCGCCTGGATGCCCCGGAGCAGGCCGCGCGCATGGACCCGCGCGTGCGCAGCCGGCTGGAGGCCGCAAGGCATCTGGACCATGGCGGCTACCTGCAACTGCTGGCACGGCGCCAGCCATTGATGGAGCTGTTTGCGCAGGAGCTGGGCGGCGCCACCTTGGTGCTGCCCACGGTGGGCCATCCGGCGCCGCTGCTGCAGCCCCTGCTGGAAGACGACGCGCTGTTTGCCCAGACCAATCTCGCCACGCTGCGCCTGACCATGCCCGGCAGCTTCCTGGATGCGCCGGCCGTGGCCCTGCCCTGCGGCGCCCTGTGCCTGCAAGGCCCCGGCGCGAGCGCCGAACGGCTTCCCATCGGCCTGCAGCTGATGCGCCCGCAGGGCGATGACGACCGGCTGCTGCGCATTGCCCTGGCCGTCGAACAGGCGCTTTCCTCCCTCAACCGTTCCCAGTGAAAAAGGAGTGCATGCAATGAGCAAGGACATACAGATCACGTTTGGCGTGGACGTCGATGCCGTCGGCGGCTGGCTCGGCTCGTATGGCGGGGAGGACTCGCCCGACGACATCTCGCGCGGCATGTTCGCGGGCGAAGTCGGCTCGCTGCGGCTGCTCAGGCTGTTCGACAAATACGGCCTCAAGACCACCTGGTTCATCCCGGGCCACTCTGCCGAGACCTTTCCCGAGCAGATGAAGGCCGTGGTGGACGCGGGCCATGAGATCGGCATCCACGGCTACAGCCACGAGAACCCGATTGCCATGACGCCCGAGCAGGAGGAAGCGGTGCTCGACCGCAGCATCGAGGTCATCACGCGGCTGGCCGGCCGCGCACCCACGGGCTATGTGGCGCCCTGGTGGGAGTTCAGCCCCGTCACCAACGAGCTGCTGCTCAAGAAAGGCATCAAGTACGACCACAGCCTGATGCACAACGACTTCCACCCGTACTACGTGCGCGTGGGCGACCAGTGGACCCGCATCGACTACAGCAAGCATCCCGACACCTGGATGAAGCCCCTGGTGCGCGGAAAGGAGACACGGCTGGTCGAGATCCCCGCCAACTGGTACCTGGACGACCTGCCACCCATGATGTTCATCAAGAAGTCGCCCAACAGCCACGGCTTCGTCAACCCGCGCGACATAGAGCAGATGTGGCGCGACCAGTTCGACTGGGTCTACCGCGAGCACGACTACGCGGTCTTCCCCATCACCATCCACCCCGATGTCTCCGGCCGCCCCCAGGTGCTGCTGATGCTGGAGCGCCTGATCGAGCATTTCCAGTCGCACGACGGCGTGCGCTTCATGACGTGCGACCAGATCGCCGACGACTTCCTGCGCCGCCAGCCGCGTTGATGCCGCATCCCACCTCAGCGAGGACACCATGAATACCTCCGCCATTGCCTCCGACGCCCCAGGCGCCGGCCATCCGGCCCCGGCCGGGACCGATGCCCCCTGGACCGCGCCCACCGTGACGCGCAGGCAGGTCAGCTACGCCACCTGGGTCTGCTTTTTCGCCTGGGTGTTCGCCGTCTACGACTTCATCCTCTTCGGCACCCTGCTGCCGCAACTGGGCGAGCACTTCCAGTGGAGCGCCGAGCAGCAGGCGCGGCTGAACACCTGGGTGACGCTGGGCACGGTGATCGTGGCCTTCGGCATCGGCCCCATCGCCGACCGGCTGGGCCGGCGCAAGGGCATCATCATCGCCGTGGCGGGCGCCGCGCTGTGCTCGGGCCTGACGGCGCTGGCCGGCTGGGTGATCGGGCTGTCGGCGGGGCTGGGCTTCGTGCTGCTGATCGTGGTGCGCTCGCTGGCGGGCCTGGGCTATGCAGAGCAAAGCATCAACGCCACCTACCTGAGCGAGCTGTTCTCCCTGGTCTACACGGACCCGGCCTCCCTGCGCCGGCGCGGCTTCATCTACTCGCTGGTGCAAGGCGGCTGGCCCGTGGGCGCGGTGCTCACGGCCGTGCTGGTGGCCCTGCTGTATCCGCTGGGCGAGCGCTGGTTCGGCCAGGGCGGCGGCTGGGTGCTGTCCTTCGTGTTCGCCATGTTCCCCGCCCTGGTGATTGCCGTGCTGGGCCGACGGCTGGTGGAAACGCCCCAGTTCCTGACCGCGCGGCGCGTTGCCGATCTGCGCCGTGCCGGACGCGAGGCAGAGGCCGCACGCCTGGCCCAGGCCCATGGCGCCCACCCGCAGCAAGCGCAGCACACCGGCCTGTCGGCCATGTTCCGGGGCGCCTCGCTGCGGCCCACGCTGTCGCTGGCCCTGGGCTTTTTCCTGAACTGGTTCGCCATCGTGATCTTCGCGGTGCTGGGCACCTCGGTGCTGGGCGGCGCCGGTGGCACGCCGGGCAAGGGCGTGGATTTCTCCAGCGCGCTGCAGGTGCTCATCATCTCCAATCTCGCGGGCTTCCTGGGCTATGTCTTCCATGGCTGGCTCGGTGACCGCATAGGCCGGCGCAACGCCGTGGCCATAGGCTGGATGCTGGGTGGCCTGGCCTTCGCGCTCATGCTGAACGCGCCCTCGGGCGACTTCTGGCGCATCGTGCCGCTGTACTCGCTGGGGCTGTTCTTCCTGATCGGCCCCTATGCAGCGGCCCTCTTCCTGATCGGCGAGAGCTTTCCCAGCCACATCCGCGCCACGGCCAGCTCCTTTGTCAACGCCATGGGCCAGGTGGGCGCCATCGCGGCAGGCTTCGGCGTGACCTGGACGCTGTCGCAGGGGGCGGACTGGGCACAGGCGGCGCTGTACTGGGGAGCCATTCCCTGCGCAGCCTCGGGACTGCTGATGTTCCTGGCACCCCATGTCGATCCCGAGACCGTGAAGTGAGGCCGCCATGCACCCGCAGATCGACAGGAACAAGGTCGCCCTCATCACCGGCGCTGCCAGCGGCATCGGCCAGGCGCTGGCCGTGGCCTACGCGCAGGCCGGCGTTGCCGTGGCCGGCAGCTACTACCCGCAGGACCCGCACGATCCCGGCCAGACCCGGGACCTTGTCGAGCGCGCGGGCGGGCGGTGCGTGATGGAGGCGGTCGATGTGGGCGATGCCGAGCAGGTCGAGCACCTGGCCCGCGTCGCCGTGGGCCGCTTCGGCCGGCTGGACTTCGCCGTCGCCAATGCAGGTTTGCTGCGCCAGGCGGCCCTGGCAGAGATGAGCGATGCGCAGTGGCAGGAGGTCATCAACATCGACCTGGGCGGCGTCATGCGCACCTTCCGGGCCAGCGCGCGCCACATGGCGGCAGGCGGGGCCATGGTGGCCGTCTCCTCCATTGCAGGCGGCGTCTACGGCTGGGAGCAGCATGCCCACTATGCGGCCGCCAAGGCAGGCGTGCCCGGGCTGTGCCGCGCCGTGGCCATGGAGCTGGCACCGCGCGGCATACGCTGCAATGCCGTGATTCCCGGCCTGATCGAGACGCCGCAATCGCTGGACCCGGTCAACTCGCTGGGGCCGGAGGGCCTGGCGCAGGCGGCCAGGGGCATCCCGCTGGGACGCGTGGGGCAGGCCCGCGAAATCGCCGCCCTGATCCGCTTCCTGACCAGCGACGAGGCTTCCTACATCACCGGCCAATCCATCATTGCCGACGGCGGCCTGACCGTGCGCTGGCCCAGTTGAGGACATCCGACATGAACACCTCCAAGCCCCTGGACGGCCGCCGCGCCGTCGTGACAGGCGCCGGCAGCGGCATCGGCGAGGCCATCGCCCTGGCCTATGCGCAGGCCGGCGCGCGGCTGCTGCTGGCCGACATCGATGCCGCGCGGGCCGAGGACGTGGCCTGGCGCTGCCGCGCGCTGGGCACGCAGGCCGAGACCGTCATCGGCGACGTGGGCGACGAGTCCACGGCCCACCGCATCATCGACCGCTGCGTGCAGGCCTTCGGCGGCATCGACATCCTGGTCAACAACGCCGGCATGCTCACCCAGTCGCGCTGCGCCGACATGTCCACCGCGATGTGGGACGAGATGCTGCGCGTGGACCTGCGCAGCGTCTTCCTGTGCGCGCGGCGCGCGGTGCCGCACATGCAGGCGCAGCGCTGGGGCCGCATCATCAACATCGCCTCGCAGCTGGGCATCAAGGGCGGCGTGGAACTGAGCCACTATGCGGCGGCCAAGGCCGGCGTGATCGGCTTCACCAAGTCGCTGGCGCTGGAAGTGGCACCTGACAATGTCCTGGTCAACGCCATTGCCCCCGGCCCCATCGCCACGCCGCTGGTCGACGGCATCAGCGCGGAATGGAAGCGCGCCAAGGAGGCCAGCCTGCCGCTGGGCCGCTTCGGCCGCGCCGACGAGGTGGCGCCCACGGCGGTGCTGCTGGCCTCCGATCCCGGTGGCAATCTGTATGTGGGACAGACGCTGGGGCCCAATTCCGGCGATGTCATGCCGTGAAAAGAAGCACCCCCTGAGTCGCTTCGCGCCTTCCCCCTCTCTTCGGAGGGGGGCGTACGGGCAGCCGGCGACACCCTCGGTGCGGGGCGGCGCGGCCGGCATAGGCCCTTCCTGGGTGTCTCTGCTCTTTGGCTGCGCCAGTTTCGCAGGCGGCTCCATTCGCAACCGAAAGGTTTTCTGTCATGTGTGGAATGTGCGGTTTGCTGCAGGGCTCCGGCCACTGGAGCCAGGCGCCGGCCGGATCGGCCGGGCGCCGCCAGCGGCTGATTCAGATTGCGCGCGCCAACCGGCTGCTGGCGCTGTGGCGGCTGCGGCTCAGCGACTTCCACGGCCAGTCCTACCTGCTGCAGGGGCCTACGGGCGCCAGCGTTCTGGTGCCCGACTTCGGTGCGTTGTGGCCCGCGGCCGAGCGGCTGCTGGCCCGCGAGCTGGATCCGCTGGCCATGCCCTGGCCGCAACCGGAGCAGGCGCCATGACCGGCGATGCACGCCTGCCCGTGGGCGTGCTCACGGGCTCTCTGGGCAGCGGCAAGACCACGCTGCTCAGGCAATGGCTGCAGGACTCTCCCGCTGCCGAGACCGCCGTGCTGATCAACGAATTCGGCGCCGTGGGGCTGGACCATCTGCTGGTGGGCCGCATCGACGCCGACACGGTGCTGCTGGACAACGGCTGCATCTGCTGCGCCATCCGCGGCGAACTCAAGGAGGCGCTGTGGCGGCTGCACCAGCGCCGCGAGCGCGGCGAGCTGCCTGCGTTCCAGCGCGTGCTGATCGAAACCACGGGCCTTGCCGCGCCCGGCCCGGTGATCGCCACCCTCATAGGGGATGCGCAATTGCGCCAGGTCTTCAGGCCCGCCCATGTCGCCACCGTGGTCGATGCCCTGCACGCGGCCACGCATGCGCAGCGGCCCGAATGGCAGGCCCAGGTCGCCGCCGCCGACCGGCTGTACCTGAGCAAGACCGACCTGGCCCGGCCGCAGGACGCCGAGGCGCTGCGCGCGCAGCTTGCCAGGCTCAATCCGCTGGCCGTGCTCGGCAACAGCCGCCAAGCGCTGCCGGCCTGGCAGGAGCAGCCCGTGCAGGAGAGCAATTGGCTGGCACGCGCCATTGCAGGCACGCCTCGCAGCCGCAAGGGCCAGGAGCCGCACGGCAGCATCCAGGCCTTCTGCCTGGAACTCGACGGCCCCGTGGACTGGTGTGCGCTGACGCTGTGGCTGACCTGGCTGCTGCACCGCCATGGCGAGCGGGTGCTGCGGCTCAAGGGGCTCGTGGCCGTGGCCGCCGAAGGATGGCCGCAGGGGCAGCCGACGGTGCTGCACGGCATGGGTCATCTGATGCATGCGCCCGAGCATCTGGCCGAATGGCCCGGTGGCGACTGCCGCTCGCGCCTGGTCTTCATCGCCTCGGGGCTCAACGGGCAGCACGTGGACGACTCCTGGCAGTCGTTCCAGCGTTTCTTCGCGCAGGACAATGGGGCGCAGCCCGGCGCCGCACCCGGCCCGGCCGCCTTCCATTGACAAGGAACACCCCATGCGCAAGAACATGCCTGAACTGCGGGTGCTGGGCACCTCGGTGACGCTGACCGAGGCCATGCGCCGCCGCGCCGAGCAGGACCTGGGCCTGCGCATCCGCTTCGAGGTGCTCGACGGCTTCGACGCGCAGCGCCAGGCCGTCATGCGCCAGGACAGCTTCGATCTCTACGACCAATGGTTCCACAGCCTGGACTGCCTGTGGCCGACAGGGGCGCTGCAACCCATAGACATCGGCAGGCTGGCGCATTGGGACGAGGTCAACGCCCTGCCCAAGACCGGGCGCATCACGCCGCAGGCGGCCCTGGGCGCGGGCTGCAACCCGGCCATGCGCCTGTACGTGCAGGCCGATGGCACCCTGGGCGGCACGCCCGCATCGCGCATCAGCATGCTGCCGCTGACGCACAACGCCGACAGCTTCGTCTACCTGCCCGCCGCCGTGCCAGATCTGTTCGCGCAGACCGAGGAGAGCTGGTCGTGGCTGCTGTCTCCCGCCTGCCGTGGCCGTGCGGCCCTGCAGGCGGATGCGGCCATCGGCGCGCTGGATGCGGCCCTGGCCCTGCAGGCCGGCGGCGACATGCGTTTTGGCGACATCAGCAACCTGGGACTGGAGGAGATCGACCAGATGATGGCCCTGCTGCTGCAGCGGCAGGAGTCGGGGCAGTTCCGGGGCTTCTGGGGCAACTACGCCGATGCGGCGCGGCTGATGATCGATGCCGGCGTCGCCATACAAAGCCACTGGTCGCCGGCCATCGCCCACTACCGCGCGGCGGGGCTGGACTACCGGCTGGCCTGCCCGCGCGAAGGCTACCGGGCCTGGTACGGCGGCCTGGGCATCTCCAGCCAGGCCAGGGGCGATACGCTGGATGCCGCCTACCGCTACCTGAACTGGTGGCAGTCCGGCTGGCCCGGTGCGGCGATGGCACGGCAGGGCTACTACATCTCCAACCCGCTGCGCAGCCGCGAGCACCTGCGCGCCAGCGAATGGGACTACTGGTACGCCGGCCTGCCTGCCGCCGAGGACCTGCGGGGCACCGACGGACAGATCTTGATCCCGCGCGGCAGCGTGCGCGACGGCGGCTCCTACGAGCAGCGCCTGGGCCACATCGCCGTCTGGAACACCGTCATGGACGAGCACAACTACCTGGTGCGCCAATGGGCCACGCTGCTGCGCCGCGCCCGCCCCTTATAGTCCTGCCGGATACCGGCCCCCTTTGCGGCGGCCGGTGCACAGGTACATGCAGATGAAGCAGGAATGACAAGAGCCACCCCAGCACCCACGCAGCTTGCCCGCGACGAGGAAGCAGGCCCCGGCGAATCCGGTGAATCCGGCGATCCCGGCGAACGCCGGCTGCGCTATGAACTGATACGCCAGCGCCTGCGCGGGGCCATCGTCGAGCAGCGGATCGAGCCCGGCCTGGTGCTGCTGGAGGGGCCGGTGGCCAAGGTCTTCGGCACCAGCCGCATACCCGTGCGCAAGGCCTTCGAGCTGCTGCATGCCGAAGGGCTGCTGTGCACCTTCGACGGACGCGGCTACCTGGTGGCCCGGCCCGGGCAGGCCGTGCAGCCCCAGCGCCTGCCGCTGGACGCGCGGGCCCTGGGCCTGGAGGAGGGCAACGCCACCATCCACATCCCCTCGGAAAGCGAGCGCATCCACGACGAGCTGGAGCAGACCATCTCCATCGCCATGATCTTCGGGCGCTTCCAGATCGACGAAAGCGCGGCCATGGAGCACTTCAACGTGAACCGCGTGGCCCTGCGCGAGGTGCTGAGCCGGCTCGTGGACCGGGGACTGGTGGACAAGAGCACCTATGCCTCCTGGCGCGTGGCGGCGTTGACGGCACGCGCGGTGAACCAGGACTTCGAGCTGCTGGCGCTGCTGGCGCCAGCGGCGCTGCGCGAAAGCGGCCCGCGCCTGGACAGGGACATGCTCGCAGACCTGCGCCGCCGCCTGCACGCCCCCGCCGCACCGCAAGCGCAGGAGCTTTTGCGGCTGGAGCAGCACCTGCACGGCGCCTTGCTGGCACGGCACCCCAACCACAAGCTGGTGGGCATGCTGCAGCAGTGCCAGATGCCGTGGCTGATCCACAGCACCTTTGACCGCATGTTCCCGCAGTCGCCCAACCCGCCCCTGCTCGAGAACTGCCGCCAGGTCATCGACGCCCTGTGGGATGGTGAGTACGAGCGGGCCGCGCAGGCGCTGCAGGACTACCTTGCCCAGGCACGCAAGCGCGCCCAGCTGCAGCTCAAGGTCCTGTCCGTGCTGCCCGAGGCGCAGCTGCCGGCCTATCTGGTGCGGCAGTCGTGACCCCCTGAGGGACGCATCGGGCCAGGCAGGGCCGAAGCGGACAAGACTGCGACCGGTGCGCCTGGTTGCATGTGCAACCACCGGTTTGCGCCGGGTTCACCGGGCGTTTACGCAAGCGCGGCATATTGGGCGGCCGACAGGGAACCGCAGGACCCCACAGGTACCGAAGGACCGCACCGAAAGACCGCACCGATGAATGCCCTGCGCATCAGCACCACCGTCTTCACCGAAGCCAGATTCTGGAGCCTGGTGGTTTTCTCGGTCGTTCTTCCCTGCGCCATCTACGCCGCCCTGCTGGCCAAGCGCAGCATCTCGCGCACCACGGTGCTGCTGTTCGGGCTGGCCCTGGTGGCCATGGCGGGGGTGGATGTCTACCTGCTGCAAAGCCTGGCCTCGGCGGCCAAGGCGACGCCTTCGCTGTCCGACAACACCCTCTTCGTCTCCGAGCTGTCCACGGCGCTGTACCTGCTGCCGGCCATGATTGGCGGCATCGGCGTGAACATGACCTCGCATGTGCTGATACAGCATCTGTTCGATGCGGAGCGCCGCTTCGACAGCAACCGCCACAACGAGAACACCTGAGCTGCGCCGGGCTCAGCCCATCACGTCCTCGGAGAAAAGCTGCCAGCGCCCGCCCGTCTTGCGCCAGTACTGGCGCAGCGGCAGGCCTTCGGCAAAGGACTTGCTGCTGGCGCGCAGGTTGACCACGCGGATCTCGCCCTTGGCGTCCTTCCAGGAATAGATGGACAGGTCCTGCAGCGTCACGCCGGGGCGGTTGAGGTAGGCGGCCAGCCGCTCCTGTGATGTGCGCGAGGCCGGCGACTGCAGCAGGTCGGGCGCGTAGAGGGCGGCCAGCTTGCGCGGGTCCGCACCGTTCCAGGCGCTCTTCCAGTCGTCGATGACGCGCACGAAGGCGTCTGCCGCCTTCTGCTGGGCCTGGGCCTTGGGGGCCACCCATTGCAGCTTTTCGCGGATCAGCACCGGCGTCTGCCGGTCCACGGTCTGCATGAGCAAGGTGAGATCGGGGTTGGCCAGCACCAGGCAGCCATCGCTGGCCTCGGGCGCCCGCGAGAACTGGTCGGGCGGCGAGCCATGCAGCCAGATGCCGCTGCCCGAGCGGCCCACGGCCTTGTCCCAGTCATTGGGAAAGTTCACCGTGAGCGCACCCTTGCCATAGAACTCCGGCAGACGGGGCCCGGGAATGTGGCGGCCCACGAAGTAGATGCCCAGCGGCGTGCGCTGGTCGCCTTCCTGCCATTTGTCGGTGCCCAGCTTGCCCACGGAGACATAGAAGTCCCCCAGCAGCCGCAGCCCGCCTGCCTCATGGGCGAACAGGTACAGCCGCGACTTGCTGGCGTCGATGGCAATGGCATGCCGCACGGATGCGCCCAGCATCAAAAACTCGCCGGGAACGGAACCCGCAGGCGGCGCGCCGCTGTCCGCCTGCAGGCGGCGCTTGAGTTCGTTTTGCAGATCCTGCAGCTGCGCCTGCGCGGGACTGGCCGGACCCTCCAGCCGTGTGACGCTGCCCACGGACAGGTTGTGCCGCACCAGCACGCCCTGGCCCGGATGGCTGGGAGCGGCGGACGCAGCCACGGGCGTGCCCGCCAGCACCTCGCCGGCACGGCCGGTCTTGAAGCGCAGCAGGTCTGCATACACCAGCTGGGCTGCGCGGAAATTGGGGACTTCGGCGGTGAGATCGGCGGCCGCCTTCAGGGCGCCATCCAGATCCCGCTGCTCCACCTGGCGGATGATGGCCAGCAGGCGGGCCTCCGCCTGGCTTTGCGAGCCGGCCGCCGCCTTGGCATGGCCTGCCGTGGCAGCAGCGCCGCCTGCCGTGGCCGCCACCGCAGCGGCGGCCACGGCCGTCTTGCCCGACGCCGAGCGCAGCCTGGCTGCGCCGGCCTTGCCGGTCTTGCTGGTCTTGCCCGTTGCAGGCTTGGCGGATGCCGTCTTGGAGGCCTTGGCCGGCTTGGCGTAGGCCGCCGTGCCGAACGACATCGTGGACAGAGCGGCCAGCAGCACGGCCACGCCGGCGGCCCGCGCATGCAGGCGCAGCAAGCCGGCGGATGACCGTGCCAGGGGGCGCGCTCTTTCAGGCATCAGGAACCGGTTCCTTCGTGGGTGATGCGCCATTGTCCCTTTTCGCGCTGCATGCGCAGGGTCTTGCGGGTCGTGGTCTTGAGCGCACCCGATGCGTAGTACTGGCGGAACTGGGCCGTGGCCTTGTCGCCGTCCACGGTCACCTTGAGGTCGCGCACGGTGACGACGATGGTGGTGCGTCCGACAATGCGCTGGCGGCGCTGTTCCTTCCACTTGGCCAGGCTGCTGCCATCGGCCGGGGAGAAGTGGTCGCTGTAGGCGTCCAGGTAGCGGTCCATGTCCTGTCCGGCCCAGGCGGTGGACCAGGCCTTGACGGCGGCCTCCACTTCCTGCGCTGCGGCCGACTGGGCCGCCTTCTTCTCGTCGACGGCAGGCGCTGCCTTGGCGGGCTCGGCGGCGGCCACAGCGGCGGCGGCAGGGGCCGCAGCGGTGGTCACGGCGGCGGCCTTGGCCGCAGCCTGCCTGGCTTCCTCGGCAGCGCGCGCCTTGTCCTGTGCGGCCTGGGCAGCCTTCTCCTGGGCCAGCCTGGTCTCGGCGGCCTTGGCTTCCGCTGCCTTGGCCTCCGCTGCCTTGGCCTGGGCCAGCTTGGCCTCCGCTGCCTTGGCCTCCGCTGCCTTGGCCTCCGCTGCCTTGGCCTCTGCGGCCTTGGCTTCTGCGGCCTTGGCCTGCGCTGCCTTGGCATCGGCCGCCTTCACTTCAGCGGCCTTGAATTCGGCGGCCTTGGCCTCTGCCGCCTTGGTCTCGGCGGCGCGGGCCTCGGCCAGCTTGGCGTCGGATTCGCGGGCCTTGGCATCGGCCGCCTTGGCATCGGCGACCTTGGTCGAGGCAGCTGCAGCCTGGACCGTCTTTCCCTGGGCGCCACCTTGCTTGGGGAAGATCTGCGTGATCAGGGCCAGCTTGGGCTGGATGGCCTGGCGCGATCCGTCCAGCTGCAAGGCCTTGGCATAGGCATCGCTGGCCATGCGCGCATACAGGTCGCCCAGGTTCTCATGCGCCGTGGCGTAGCTGGGGTTGGTGCGAATGGCCTGCTCCAGCACTTCCGAGGCCTTGCGTTCCTGGCCTTCGGCGGCGTACAGCACGGCCAGGTTGTTGTAGGGCTCGGGCAGGCTGGGGTAGTCACGGGTCAACGCCGTGAAGATCTTGATGGCCTGGGCGTTCTGGCGCTGCTCCGCGGCGATCACGCCCTGCAGAAAGCGCATCTGCACATCGGCCGGGTTTTGCTTGAGATAGGCCTCGGCCTGCTTGGCGGCCTGGGGCGCCTTGCCCTGCTCCAGCAGCCGTGAGACCTCGTCCACCGCCTCCTGCGATGCATGGGCAAACGCCCCGCACAAAGCCGCCCCCAGACTGAAGGCGGCAATGGCCACGGGCCGGGCTATCCGCAAATAGGTACGACCCGGCACTCGCGACGGAACTCTGGACGAAATCAGCATATGGGCGCTCTCTACGCAATGAAAGTTGGAAGACGGGCCTGTTCGCTTTTGGGCTTACTGCATGCGCCGATACACGCCTGCAGCCAAAAGCCAGCGATTTTATAGGCGAAAGCCATCTTGCCCCGCTGCATGGGCCCGCGAGTCAAGGGCCATGAAACATGGCGCGGCACCGGCGCCCGAGTAACGGAGCAGACCCGGCAGCGTTACGTAACGTGTGCCGTAACAGACCCTTGATGAGACATTGTGATCAATAGATAAATCCATACAAATCAATATCTTAGGATGATTCCTAGGCCATCCGGACCTGCAGCGTGCACGTGGCATGCATGTTGCACAAAAGGGCTCGACAGATTTTTCACGGCTTCCAAGCCACCGTCTGACCTTGTCGTCTCAACCCTTGTCTGGAGAGAGTAAATGACCGCCCAATCGATGCAGCCCACCGGCAACACCACCGTCAGCCCCGTGCAGTTCGGTGACCCGCAGCCCTCCAGCGTTGTGCTTGCGCAGCTCAATACGTCGAACATGCAGCCCGGCGCAGCCGCAGCGGTCATGCCCCGGGGCACGCCTCCCGCCACGCTGTCCCAGGTCAGCCCGGGCGTGCAGATCGTGCGCAATGGGGAAACCCTGATGGCCCAGCCGGGCAGTGCCCTGCAGGTCGGCGACAAGATCATCGTGCCCGCCGATGGCAGCGCCAAGGCGCTGTTCCAGGGCAAGGACGGCCAGACCCTGGTCGGCACCTTCGAGGGCGGCACCCAGGCCACGCTGGCCCAGCGCGAGGGTGATGGCGCAGGCGCCATGGTGCTGGACCTGGCATCTGGCAACGTCCAGGTGGCGCCCGCCAGTGACGGTGACGCCGTGGGCCTGATCGTGACCAAGGAAAGCGCCGCAGCCGCAGCCGGCGGCTCCGTGCTCAGCGACTTCCTGCTGGCCGGCCTGATCGGCGCGGGCGGCGTGGGCCTGATCGCCGCAGCCAGCAACGACGACGACGACCCAGCCCCCCCGGTGCCGACCGATCCCACGAATCCGACCAACCCCACGGATCCCACGAATCCGACCAATCCCACGAACCCGACCAACCCGACCAATCCGACGGATCCCACCAACCCGACGAATCCTACGAATCCTACGAATCCCACGGATCCGACGAACCCTACGAACCCTACGAACCCCACCAATCCTACGAACCCCACCAATCCGACCAACCCCACGGATCCCACGAACCCGACTAATCCTACGAACCCGACCAATCCGACCAACCCCACGGATCCCACGAACCCGACCAACCCCACGAACCCGACCAACCCCACGAACCCGACCAATCCGACCAACCCCACGGATCCCACGAACCCGACCAACCCCACGAATCCGACCAATCCGACCAACCCCACGGATCCCACGAACCCGACCAACCCCACGGATCCCACGAACCCGACCAATCCTACGAACCCCACCAATCCGACCAACCCCACGGATCCCACGAACCCGACCAATCCTACGAACCCCACCAATCCGACCAACCCCACGGATCCCACCAACCCGACCAACCCCACCAATCCCACGGACCCGACGAACCCGACCAATCCGACCAATCCCACGGACCCCACCAATCCGACGGATCCCACGGACGGCCACGGCCTGATCACCTCCGTGCAGGACGTGGTGGGTGCGCTGTCCGGTGGCACGGTCGCCGGCCCGGTGGGCAACCTGATCGATACGCTGGTCAATCCCGGCAGCGGCACGCTGTCCGGGGTGACAGGCCTGCTGGAGAGCCTGACCAGCACCAATGGCGGGCCGCTGGGCGTGCTCACCGAGCTGGTGGACGGCCTGGTCAACATCCAGAACCAGGGCCTGGAGCCCCTGATCAGCACCCTCAATGAGCTGCTCAAGGGCCTGGATGAAGCGGGCTCCGGCGGCTCCATCGGCACGGTAGTGGACAACGTGCTCGGCGGCCTGCTCGACGAAGACGGCGCGCTGGGCGGCCTGCTCGCCGGCGTGGGTGGCCTGCTGGGCGGCCTGGTGGGCGGCGGAACGGGCAACCCGCCCGGTACGCCTGACAGCGGGGTGGTCACGTCCGTGCAGGACGTCGTGGACGGCCTGCTGGGCGGCACGGTGGCAGCGCCTGTGGGCCAGTTGCTGGATGCCCTGGCCAATCCCACGGACGGACTGCTGTCCACCGTGACCGGCGCGCTGGAGAACCTGACCAATGTCGAGGGCGGCCCCCTGGGTGTGCTGACCGAACTGGTCAACGGCCTCACCCAGGTGGACGGCGAAGGCCTGGCCCCGGTGATCGGCACGCTCAACGAGCTGATTGCCGGCCTGGGCAACGGCCTGGGCGAAGATGGGCTCGGCGGACTGGTCGGCAGCCTGCTGGGTGGATTGGTGCCCGGCGGCGGCACGGGTGGCGGCACGGGAGAAGGCCTGGTCACCACGGTCCAGGACGTGGTGGACGGCCTGCTCGGCGGCACCGTCGCAGCCCCTGTGGGCCAACTGCTGGACGCGCTGGCCAATCCCACCGATGGAACGGCCTCGGTCGTCACCGGCCTGCTGGAAGGCCTGACCAGCGTGGACGGTGGCCCCCTGGGCGTGCTGACCGAGCTGGTCAACGGCCTGACCCAGGTGGACGGCCAGGCCCTGCAGCCCGTGATCGGAACCCTCAACGGCCTGATTGCCGGCCTGGGCAGCGGCCTGGGTGAAGGCGGCATCGGTGAACTGGTCGACGGCCTGCTGGGCGGCCTGATCCCGGGCGGCACGGGAGGCGGCAGCGGTGACGGCCTGGTCACCACGGTCCAGGACGTGGTGGACGGCCTGCTCGGCGGCACCGTCGCAGCCCCTGTGGACCAACTGCTGGACGCGCTGGCCAATCCCACCGATGGAACGGCCTCGGTCGTCACCGGCCTGCTGGAAGGCCTGACCAGCGTGGACGGCGGCCCCCTGGGCGTGCTGACCGAACTGGTCAATGGACTGACCCAGGTCGATGGCCAGGCCCTGCAGCCCGTGATCGGAACCCTCAACGGCCTGATTGCCGGCCTGGGCAGCGGCCTGGGTGAAGGCGGCATCGGCGAGCTGGTCAGCGGCCTGCTGGGCGGTGACAGTGGCCTGCTGGGCGGCGTCCTTGGCGACGATGGCCTGGTCGGCGGCTTGCTGGGCGGTGACGGTGGCCTGCTGGGTGGCGTGCTTGGCGAAGACGGCCTGGTCGGCGGCCTGCTGGGCGGCCTGGTTCCGGGCGGCGGCACAGGCAGCGGCGACGGCCTTGTCACCACGGTGCAGAACACCGTTGGCGACCTGCTCGGCGGCACGGCCGGAGCGCCTGTGGGCCAGGTACTGGATGCGCTGATCGACCCCGGCACCGGCGCCCTGTCCGTGGTCACGGGTCTGGTGGAAGGCGTGACCCAGGTCAACGGCGGTCCGCTGGGTGTGGTGACGGACCTGGCCAACGGCCTCACGCAGGTCCCGGGCCAGGCACTGCAGCCGGTGATCGGCACCGTCAATGGCGTGCTGGCCGGTCTGACGGGAGGCGACGGCCTGCTGGGCGGCGTGCTCGGCGACGACGGCCTGGTCGGTGGCTTGCTCGGCGGTGACGGCGGCTTGCTGGGCGGCGTGCTTGGCGACGACGGCCTGGTCGGCGGCTTGCTCGGCGGTGACGGCGGCTTGCTGGGTGGCGTGCTCGGCGAGGACGGCCTGGTCGGCGGCTTGCTCGGCGGTGACGGCGGCCTGCTGGGTGGCGTGCTCGGCGACGACGGCCTGGTCGGTGGCTTGCTCGGCGGTGACGGCGGCTTGCTGGGTGGCGTGCTTGGCGAGGACGGCCTGGTCGGCGGCCTGCTCGGCGGTGACGGCGGCCTGCTGGGTGGCGTGCTCGGCGACGACGGCCTGGTCGGTGGCTTGCTCGGCGGTGACGGCGGCTTGCTGGGCGGCGTGCTTGGCGACGACGGCCTGGTCGGCGGCTTGCTCGGCGGTGACGGCGGCCTGCTGGGTGGCGTGCTCGGCGACGACGGCCTGGTCGGTGGCTTGCTCGGCGGTGACGGCGGCTTGCTGGGTGGCGTGCTTGGCGATGACGGCCTGGTCGGCGGCCTGCTCGGCGGTGACGGCGGCCTGCTGGGCGGCGTCCTTGGCGACGACGGCTTGGTCGGTGGCTTGCTCGGCGGTGACGGCGGCTTGCTGGGTGGCGTGCTCGGCGAGGACGGCCTGGTCGGCGGGCTGCTGGGCGGCCTGGTTCCGGGTGGCGGCACAGGCAGCGGCGAAGGCCTGGTCACCACGGTGCAGAACACCGTCGATGACCTGCTCGGCGGCACGGCCGGAGCGCCTGTGGGCCAGGTGCTGGATGCGGTGATCAACCCCGGCACCGGCGCCCTGTCCGTGGTCACGGGCCTGGTCGAAGGCGTGACCCAGGTGAACGGCGGCCCGCTGGGCGTGGTGACGGACCTGGCCAACGGCCTGACGCAGATCCCGGGCCAGGCGCTGCAGCCGGTGATCGGCACCGTCAACGGCGTGCTGGCCGGTCTGACGGGAGGCGACGGCCTACTGGGCGGCGTGGTTGGCGGCGTGGTCGGCGGCGACGGTGGCCTGCTGGGCGGCCTCACGGGCGACACCGGACTGGTCGGCGGCCTGCTCGACACCGTGGCCGGCGACAACGGCATCGTTGGCGGCCTGCTCGGCGGCGACGGTGGCCTGCTGGGCGGCCTCACGGGCGACACCGGCCTGGTCGGCGGCCTGCTGGAGACCGTGGCCGGCGACAACGGCATCGTCGGCGGCCTGCTCGGCGGCGACGGTGGCCTGCTGGGCGGCCTCACGGGCGACACCGGCCTGGTCGGCGGCCTGCTCGACACCGTGGCCGGCGACAACGGCATCGTCGGCGGCCTGCTCGGCGGCGACGGTGGCCTGCTGGGTGGCCTCACGGGCGGCACCGGCCTGGTCGGCGGCCTGCTGGAGACCGTGGCCGGCGACAACGGCGTCGTCGGCGGGCTGCTCGGCGGCGACGGTGGCCTGCTGGGTGGCCTCACGGGCGGCACCGGCCTGGTCGGCGGCCTGCTGGAGACCGTGGCCGGTGACAACGGCGTCGTCAGCGGCGTGCTGGACACGGTGGCCGGCGACAACGGCATCGTCAGCGGCGTGCTCGACACCGTGGCCGGCGACAACGGCATCGTCAGCGGTGTGGTCAACACGGTCGTCGGCGACAACGGCATCGTCAGCGGTGTGGTCAACACGGTCGTCGGCGACAACGGCATCGTCAGCGGACTGCTGGGTGGCGGCAGCAGTGGCGGTGGCCTGCTGGGCGGGCTGCTGGGGGGATCGTCCGGTGGCGGACTGCTCGGAGGCCTTCTGGGCGGCACTTCGCAAGCGGCAACGGCCTCTGCGGCCGAGCTGGATCCGATTGCCACCTCCATCAGCAGCCATGCCAGCAGCACGGCCGATGCAGCAGCCAGCGTGTTGACGCAGCAGTTGCACCACAACGCCCTGCTGTGAGCTGCAGCGGCGCCTGCGGGCGCCGCATTCCTTCCCTGCGCCGCCGCCTCGCGGTGGCGGCGCACGTCCCAGGAGATTTTCCATGTCACACACTCTCAGGCTGTGCACCATCGTGCTGCTGGCCGCAGGCCTGGCCGCCTGCGGATCCACCGCCACCACCAGCACGCAGCGTTCCGAACACCACTACGCCTTCGGCAAGGCCCCGGCGCCTGCGCCGGCCAGCTCCGGCGTCGCACCCGTGGTGGCCACGAGCCAGGCCGACCAGCGCGGTCCCGCCAATGTCGCCCACATCGTCTACTTCGACTTTGACGCCTACACCATCCGCAGCAGCGACCGGGCAATCGTGGAAAGCCATGCGCAGTGGCTGCGCAGCAATCCCGGCCGCTCGGTGATGCTGCGCGGCCATACGGACAGGCGCGGCGGCATCGAATACAACCTGGCGCTCGGCCAAAAACGTGCCGACGCGGTGCGCAACAGCCTGCAGCTGCTGGGCGTGAATCCGGCCCGCGTGGAGTCCGTCAGCTACGGCAAGGAGCGGCTGGCCGACGAAGGCACGAGCGAAGACGCCCACCAGCGCAACCGGCGCGTGGAATTCGACTACCGCTGAGCCGCCGCGCTCCGCACTCGCCTGCCGCCGGGCCGCCATGAAAGAACAGATCCGTACGCGGTCAGCGCACCGCAGCCCGGCGTCCCGTCCCCACGGGAAGCGCAGCCTCCCACTGACCTTGACCGAGGCCGAGAGCATGTTGTCGCAGCAATTGGCAAATGGCCTGGAGTACCTGGCACGGCACATGGTGTTGCTGCCCGAGCCCTACCCCGGCTGCATTCTTTTCTTCACGGTGGCGGCCGAGAACAAGGCCGCCTCCGTCTTCCATGTACGCGCCACCACGCTGGAGGCCGCCTGGCGCGAGGGGGCGACCCGCGTGCGCCAGTGGGCCTGGGCCCGCAAGCGCGATGAGGTCGATCTGCGCATCGACTGGGTCCAGGACATCACACCCCTGGAGGCGGACAGTCCCCTGCCCGATTGCCGTGCCTGGACCGAGATGCCCCTGCGCTCCCTTGCCCTGGCCGATGCCAGCCTGGAGCGCGCGCAGTTGCTGCACCCCTTGCTGCCCGATCCGCCCCAGGGTGGGGCTGCCGACGCACCCGATGATGAGCCCCCCCTCCCACGCCCCCTGCATCCCCCCTGCCTGCTGCTGCACCTGCGCGGCATGTACATCAGCGGTGAGCATCCCGCCTTGGCCGTGCCGCGAACCGACCCGCCGCAGCAGCGCCTGTGGCCACACCTCGTGCCCGTGCACGCCGCGGTCCAGCAGCTGCTGGCGCAACAGGGCAAGGAAGGGAGCTGGCCCGGTTGCGAAGACGTGTGCGACCACCTGGGCGTGACCTACGCCCTGCTGCAGGCCCAGCGCCATGCGGGCAGCGCCGCACTGGCGCAGGCCATTGCGCTGGCCATGGGCCACGTGGAGCAGCGGCTGCAGCCGCTGCCCGGCGACTGCCTGTCCGGCGCGCTGGCCATGCTGGTGCTGGCCCGCCACCTGCGCAACAGTTTTGTGCTGGGGCCGGGGGCCGACAGCCAGGCCCGCGCCCGCATTCCGGCGCTGATGGACCCGCTGGCGGAAAGCCTGCTGTCCACCGCGGCCGCGTCGGCCAGCGCCACCAAGGCCGAGGCTGCGGCCCACGCCGATGCATCCCGCAGCGGCCAGCCCCTGCTGAGCTGGGCCGAACTGGCCATGCATGCCTATGCCAGCTCCCGCCCGCCCACCAGCGACAGCCCCACGCTGCGTGCGGCGCGCAGCGCCCTGCCCGAGACGGCCGTCCTGCCCGCCGCCTTCCTGCAGGCCGCGCTGCCGCCGCTGCTGCACATGCCCGGCAGCCCCGATGACCGCCCTGGCGGGCAAGCCGACGACCCCTGCGCTCGCTGGATAGGCATTGCACTGGTCGAAAGCCTGCAGCTCGACGCTGGCCTGGAGCCACAGCCCACGGACCTGCTGCGCCAGTGGCAGATCGGCCTGCAGCGCCATCTGCAGGCCCTGGCCCAGCGCGCCATCTGGCCGGAACAGGCGCTGTACCTGCCGCCCGCCCGGCGCCGCCATGCCGCCTTTGCCGACGCCAGCCTGCGCCAGGTGCTGCAGTCCCCGCGCGAAATCGCCTGGCTGCTGGCATCCAGCCTGGCCGGCCTGGAGCTGCTGGACGCGCTGGCCCAGGCACTGCGTTCGGCTGCCAGCCACGCCGTGGCCGAAACCGAACTGGAGCACGAAACCGAAGGCGAAGGCGAAGGCGAAGGCGAGGCCGTGCCTGCGCAGGCCGGCAATGGCCCGGATGCGGACGGCAGCCCTGCCAGGGCCTGCTTGCCGGGGGCGCGCGACGGCGAGGCCGCGGGCCGGCCGGCTTTCTCGCCCGCGGCCGGGACCCTGTACCCGTCCATGTCCTGGGAAGGCCCTGCACTGGCCGAGCTGATGAACGGACGCTGGCTGGATGCCCCGTCAGCGCAAGGCAGAGGTACCGGCACCTGCTGCGCGGGGCTGGACGCCAGCCGCCTGCACCATCAGCCCGGCGCCGCCGTGCTGGTGCGGCGTGCCGGCATGGCCCTGGGCGTGCAGGCCGCCGCGCTTCCCACGCTGCGGGCCTCGGCCCTGATCAGCAGCAGCCCGCAGGGCCTGCTGCACCATGGCGTGCCCGTGCTGCATGTGCCCGACATACAGGAAGGATTGCGCAGCCTGGCGCAGGCCGCCCGGCGCCGCATCCAGGCGCCCGTGATCGCGGTCAGCGGCTGCGTGGGCAAGACATCCACCCTGGGCATGCTGCGCCAATGCCTGCAGGACGGCGGCGATGCACGGGGCGACGCCCTGCTGTCCCAGGGCACGGCGCTGCAGATGATCAACTGGAGCGAGGCAGCGCCCTGCGCCCTGCTGGAGCTGCCATTGCAGGCACTGCGTGGAGATCTGCCGCTGATTGATCCAGACATTCTGGTTATTACTAATCTTTCAATTAATGACATCCCCAGTACTGGTGATTCCGAGCAGTGCGGACCGGCCGGTCTGTCCGCCTGCCGCAAATACGAGGCGCTGCAGGAAGTCGTGGAAGCCATGCAGCACATGCACAAAGGCAGTGCATTGGTGATCGAACAAGACATAGGTGAAAACCCGTGCATTATTGAGAATGCCCAACGCATGGGAATGCGTCTCATCACCTTCGGTCCGCATTCCAATGCGCAGGTCCGTGAAATGGGGTTTCACAATGGAAATCTGCAAATAAGCATAGACAACCGGCGCCTCGGGATTTCCCTGCAATCGGATGGCCACCACATGGCCCGCAATGCTCAGGCCGCGCTGGCCGCCATGCATGCGCTGGGCTATGCGCCTGCACAGGTCCAGGCCTCGCTCGCGCACTGGCGGCCGCTGATCGGCGCCGGCCAGCCGCAGCTGCTGCCCAGTGGGATCTGCCTGCTGGACCATAGCCTGAGCAACCACTTACTGTCCATGCATGCTGCTTTTTCCCAGCTGCAGGAGCACGCCCCCCATGTCAGCCGCAGGCTGATCGTGCTGGCCGGCATACAGCCGGGCCAGGTCAGCATGGACACTGCACAGCTGGCGCTGGAGCCGCTGGTGCGCGCGGCCCAGGCCCGGCGCGTGCTGCTGTACGGCGAGCCGCTGCGGCAGCTGGCGGCGGCGCTGGCAGATCTTCTGCACGTCAATTGGTATGACGATCTCAATCAATTGATCTGTTCACTTCTTCGCACAACCCATAAAGGCGACACGGTTTTGTTGGCAGGCCGCGCCACTACCAATCTGGCCCTGGCCGCAGATGCCATACGAGACAGTTTCAGTGGACACGGGGCCCACCTAATAGCATCCAGCCCCGCCACCCGCTTTGATCCACATCAAAATCAAATGAACATGCATTATTGATTGAATAAAACTTATAGAGGACTGTATATAACTCGCTACAGTATTTGGGAAACGAGCGCCTTTACATTTTGTAAAGACGTTTACTAAGCCCATCAGAACATGATCCGATACCTTCTTCCCCGCCAGTTGGCCAAGGCCACGGCGATGCCGTCGGGAACGGAGACGGTGGGGGCTTTTGCAACTGCCATCGCCGAGTCCTTCGACCGGGCCGCTCACCAGCTGCGCCGTGCCGCGTGGCTGTCCCTGCCCATCAGTGTGCTGGGCCTGTTGCCATCCATCTTCCTGCTGCAGGTCTACAACCGCGTCATTGCACGCGGCGGCACGGCCACGCTCACGGCCATGGTGGCCGGCGTGCTGTGCTTCCTGGGCCTGGAATGGTGGCTGCGCCGCCGGCGCGCCCGCGCCCTGCGCGAAGCCGGCGCCATGATCGACCGCGATGTCTCCCAGGCGCTGATGCATTCCATGCTGCGCCACCCGCTGGCCGCGCTGGAGCAGCGCTCTTCCAGCCAGTGGCTGCAGCTGTTCCGCGACGTGAGCGCCATGCGCTCGGGCATGTCCGGGGGCCTGGCGACCTCGCTGCTGGACCTGCCCATGGCCCTGCTGGCCCTGGTGGTCATCGGCATCATTGCCTGGCCCGTGCTGCCGGTGATCCTGGTGGCCATGCTCATCATGGGCGTGCTGGCATGGTGGTGGGCCGACGAGGTGCGCAGCGGCCGCGTGGAGGAAATCGCCCAGGCCCGCATGCTGGACCGGGGCACGGCCGAAGTCTGCAACGCCCGCGCCACGCTGAAGGTGCTGGGCTACGACGCCGCCGCGCGCCAGAACTGGCAAAACGGCTATGACCGCTGGCTGGCCGAGAGCTTCGGCAAGAACGGCGAGATGGAAAACGCGCGCGAAGCCAGCACCGTGCTGCTGACGCTGTTCTCCATCGCGGTGATCACCGTGGGTGCCATTGCCATCAATGCGCAGTGGATGAGCATCGGCAGCCTGATGGCCGTGAACCTGCTGTCGGGCAAGGCGCTGGGCCCCATCTCGCAGCTGGCCAGCAACTGGCGCTCGCTGGCCCAGGCCAACGAGGCCGCACGCCGCCTGCAGTCCGTGCTGGAGGAGCCCGTCGAAATCACGGCCGAGACCGTGGACCTGCCGCGTCCCCAGGGCCGGCTGCGCCTGGACCAGGCCAGCTTCCACTACCCGGGCGGCCATGTGGCGCTGGAGCAGGCGTCGCTGGAGATCGGCCCCGGCGGGCTGCACGCCATCGTGGGGCGCAACGGCGCCGGCAAGTCCACCCTGGCCAAGCTGCTGGCAGGGCTCTACCAGCCCACGCAGGGCCGCATCTTCATCGATGAATACGACATGGCCCAGTTCCCGCGCGCCGAGCTGGGCCGCTGGATAGGCTGCCTGGCCCAGCAGGTGTACTGGTTCAGCGGCCCCATCGTGGACGGGTTGCGCATGGTCAACCCCGATGCCGACGACCACAAGATCGTCACCGCCTGCCAGATCTCGGGCGCGCATGGCTTCATCAGCCGCCTGCCCCAGGGCTACCAGACGGTGCTGGGCGAAGGCGGCGCGGGCCTGTCGGCGGGCGAGCTGCGCAAGCTGGCCCTGGCCCAGCTGTTCCTGCGCAACCCCTCCGTGCTGATCCTGGACGAGCCCAGCAACGACCTGGATTTCGAGAGCGAAACCGCGCTGCTGCAGACACTGCGGCAGATTGCGCTCAAGCACACGGTCATCGTCGTCACGCACTCGCTGCGCGTGGCCTCCATGGCCCAGCACCTCTACCATGTGCGCGGCGATGGCGGCATCGAGCATGGCTCGCCCCAGCAACTGCTGCCCCAGCTGTTCGGCACGGCACGCGAGGCCGCCGTGCCCGCAGCGGCCCCCGCACCCGCAGACAAGGCCCCGCATCCCGACCAGCCCGCCGTGGCGCCGGAGCTTGCCTCATGAGAGCCGGCCGCTACGACGATCTGCCCCTGGTGCTGCGCCAGTCGCACCAGCCATCCCGCCCGCTCGAGGCCGGGCCGGCCGGGGCCGGCGCGGATGCATCTGGCGCAACGCCACCCGCAACGCCCCCCGTATCGCGCTGGGCAGGCCTGGCGCGCGGCAAGTGGCTGCTCGCCATCCCGGTCACCGCGCTGGTGATCACCGGCCTGTTCTATCCCGTGGAGAACGTGGTGGTGGCCAGCGGCCAGGTCATCCCCTCCGACCGCGTGCAGACCGTGCAGCATCTGGAAGGCGGCATCGTCACCGCCGTCCATGTGCGCGAAGGCCAGGCCGTGACCCAGGGCCAGCCCCTGCTGGAGATCGACCTGGGCGGCAACAGCCTCAACCTCGAGCAGCTCACGGCGCGCATGGCCACGGCCCAGGCGGTCAAGGTACGGCTGGGCGCGGAAAGCCAGGGCAGGCCGCTGCAGCGCGCCAGTTTCCCGGCCGACCTGGACCCGCAGGTGGTCCAGGCCGAGCTGGGCGCCTTCTCGGCCCGCGCGCTGGAACACCAGGGCAGCATTGCCGCGGCCCAGGCCCAGCTGCAGCAGGCGCGCGGCGACGTGGCCCAGGTCCAGGCCCGCATCGAGGGGCTGGAGACCAATCTGCGCCTGCACCAGCAGGAAGCCTCCATTGCCGGGCAGCTCGCCGCCGAGCAGTTGATCGGCCAGCTGGAAGTGCTGGACAAGCAGCGGGCGCTGGAGCAGGTCCGCGCCGAGCTGGCGGCATCGCGCCAGACGCTGTTCAGCAACCGCGCCAAGATCGAGCAGGCCCAGGCCAAGCTGCAGGAGACCCAGGGCGCCTTCCGCCGCCGCGCCTCCGACGAACTGGCCCAGACCGAACGCGAGCTGGCCAGCCTCAACGAAGACCTGGTGCGCGCCCGGACCCAGCGCACGCGCACCGCCGTGCTGGCGCCCACCAGCGGCTTCGTCAAGGGACTGCGCAGCTCGGGTGCAGGCTGGGTGGTCAAGCCAGGCGAGCCCATCCTCGAAGTCGTGCCCGACAAGGACGAGGTCATCGTCGAAGCACGCCTGAGCCCCGCCGACCGTGGCTACGTGCGCACCGGCCAGCCCACCCGGGTGAAGATCTCGGCCTACGATTTCCTGCGCTACGGCTCGGTGCCCGGCCAGGTCACGCTGGTGGCCGCCGATGCCGACCGCGACCCCAACCTGGCCGACTCGCCCTCGTACTTCCGCATCCAGGCCAGCCTGGAGCAGCCCTGGGTGGGCCGCACCGACAACCGCATCACCACCGGCATGCAGGCCGAGCTCGACCTGCTGCTGGGCCATGAACCCTTTATCTGGTACTTGCTGCGGCCCGTGCTGCGCATCCAGAGCGAAGCCTTCCGGGAGCCCTGATGCAAGGCCGCCCGTCCACTCCCACCACAGGCTGGCACGCCCGGCTGCGCCAGCTGCTGGCCGCTGCCTGCTGCGTATCGGCCCTGCAGGCGCTGCAGGCTGAGGCCGCGCCCATGGCGGCCGAGGAACCGGACCTGGCCACCACGGCTGCGGCGGGCACGGCGGACTCCGCTCACGCTCACGCACCTTCACCCGAACCCGCATCCGTCCCGGTACCCGACGCCGTGGTCCTGCGCCTGGCCCAGCAGCTCACGCCCGGCACCCTGGCCAGCGACAGCGGGCAGCGCCGCCTGCTCGATGCCCTCTACGCCCTGCTCGACGAATACCCCGACGTGCGCAAGGCGCGCGCCGCGCTGGAATCGGCCGGGCATGACGTGAACACCGCGCGCGGCGCGCGCTGGCCCACCTTCAAGGTGGGCACCAACACGGGCGATGCCAAGCTCCGCCGGGGCCGCGAGTCGTACACCGCCGTCAATGCCGAAGTGCGCATGGCCCTGCTCGATGGCGGAGCCATCGGCGCGGGCATCCGCTCGGCCGAATCGCAGGAAGCGGCCCAGGGCAGCGTACTCTACGGCACGCGCCAGAACGTGCTGCTGGAGGCACTGACCGCCCTGCTGGAGCTGCACCGCTTCGAGGACAAGGCGCGCGTGGCGGCCGAGTCGGCACGCATCATCGGCCAGCTCGCGCGCATCGAGGAGCGCCGCGCCGAACTGGGCGCCGTGGGCCGCAACGACCTGCGCCAGGCCGCCTCGCGCCAGGCCGGCGCCCTGGCCCAGCAGCATGCGCTGGAGTCGCAGCGCATGGATGCGCTGGCCCGCTTCACGCGCTACTTCGGCTTCACGCCCCAGGCCGGCTGGCTGCCCCAGCTCAATGTGCCCGAGCAATGGATGCCGGCCAGCGAAGACTCGGCCCTGCAGGCGTCCGAAGCCGTCAGCCCCGAGCTGCAGGAAATGCAGCAGCAGATCGAGAAGGCCCGCGCCGAAGTCGACCGCAGCAAATCCCAGCGCTTTCCCACCCTGGCCGCCGTGGTGGCCCACACGCGCGACCCCAGCGGCGTGCTCTATGCCGAGGGCACGCGCTACGGCGTGGAGCTGAGCTGGAACTTCGGCAACGGCTTCGAGCTGCGCGACCGCATCCTCAAGGCCATCAACGAACTGCAGGCCCAGGAAGCGCAACAGGAAACCGTGCGCCGTCAGGTGCGCGAGACCGCCTCCGCCGCCTGGGGCCGCACCCAGTCCGGCCGCCAGCGCGAAAGCCAGCTGGCCGACGCCGTGCGCGAGGCGCGCGCCGCCTTCGAGGGCCGCCGGCGCCTGCTCGAAGTCGGCCGCGGCAGCCTGGCCCAGGTGCTGGACGCCCAGCTGGACATGCAGCGCCTGCTGCTGGACGAGGCCGACGCCATCTACGACCAGCGCATCAACGAACTGCGCCTGGCGCGCACCACCGGCCGCCTGCTGCCGCAGGACCCGCCCGACCAATGGCTGAACGCGCTGTTCAGCACGCAAAAAACCATTCCAGCAGGTGGCGGCACGCCGGACCCCTCGCCCGGCACGGTGCCCGGCATGGCTCCCGGCCAGGCCCCCTCACGCACCCGCCCCGACCCCATGGACGCTGCCGTGGCCACCCTGTCCGCCAGCACCATGCCCCAACGAATCCAGCTGCGCCTTGAGCAGCAGTTGCGCCCCATTTCAGACGCTTTTCAAACCACCGCCGCGCGACAGCAGTGGTGAAGTGGGAAGCAGGGGTTCCCGTGCAGCGGCCGGCTTGGGCCCATCGCCAGCCGCTGCCATCGACAACGATGGGCTTTTGCAACCGAAAGGACGATGCCATGACCGACATCATCAAGAACTTCTGGAAAGACGAGGAAGGCGCCACCGCCATCGAGTACGGCTTGATCGCCGGCCTCATCGCCGTGGGGATCGTGGTGGGCGCCACTGCGCTGGGCACCAATCTGAACGGCCTGTTCACACGGATCGCCACCAAGCTCACCGGCTTCACGCCCTGAGCGCCGGCTCCGGCGCGATCCGAGTGGGCCCGCAAGGGGGCGGCCCGATGCGCGATCGCCATGCCGGCCACCGGCCCCGAGGCAACTTGCAAACCGAAAGGACCATGACATGACCGAAACGATCAAGAACTTCTGGAAAGACGAGGAAGGCGCCACCGCCATCGAGTACGGACTGATTGCCGGGCTGATTGCCGTGGGGATCGTCGTGGGCGCCACCGCGCTGGGCACCGATCTGAACGGACTGTTCAACCGGTTGGCCACCAAGCTCACAGGTCTTGCGCCCTGAAGATGGAGCCGACCTCGCTATGGCTATGCGTCTGCATCACATGGCTCGCAACGATTGCGGCCATGGATCTGCGCATCCGCCGCGTGCGCAACTGGATGGTGCTGCTCGGCCTGGCCACAGGCGCTGGCGCACTGGCCAGTGGGGCCCAGCCGTTCCAGGTCTCGGCCTGGAACGCGCTGGCCGGCATGCTGGCGGGGTTTGCCGTACTGCTTCCTTTCTATGCACTGCGCTGGATGGGTGCGGGCGACGTCAAGTTCGGCGCGGTCGCGGGACTGTGGTTCGGGTGGGGCTTCGACCTGCTGCTGATCTGGACCGGCGGCAGCCTGCTGGCCGGCCTGCACGGTGTACTGGTTCTGTCGCTGCGCCACCTTCGGGACAGCCCCACCGGGCTGTGGCTGCAGGCACGGCTGCCACTGTCCAGCGCGGCCCTGTCCTGGACTGCCCGCCTGGCGCCCCTGGGCGCGACGCCCCGGCCCGCAGGCGCCACCGATGGACCGCGCCAGCCCCAGCGCTCCATCCCCTATGCCGGCTACATGGCCATTGCGGCCATCGCCCTGGCCTGGCGCCACAGCCAGCCACTTGTCTGAACCGGAGATGCCCATGCCTGTCACCTGCCTGCCTCCACGCCGTCCATGGACCGGCTCCGCCACACGCCATGGCCGTGCGCTGCCTGGACGCTTTCCTGCCCTGGAGGAGCTTCTCCGCCATGGCAGGAAAGCGCCAGGGCAGCCCCCGGCCATGAACACCGTCGCAACGCACTTGCACCAGGAGTCCCAGCCATGAACCTCACCAAGATTCTTGCCGGACTGCTGGTGGGGCTTGCCATCGTGCTTGCGGGCCTTGCCTGGATGCTGGGCAGCCAGCCCGCACGCCCCGTGGCTGCCCCCTCCCCCGCGGCCTCGTCGCAGCCGGCCCCCGAACCGGCCCAGCTGCACGCCGTCGTGGTCGTGGCCCAGGCCATTGCCGCAGGCCAGCGCATCGGCAGCGACGATGTGAAGCTGGCCCAGCTGCCTGCCCCCGTGCCGGGCAGCTTTGCCGCAACCGACGACGTGCTGGGCCGCACCACGCTGATGCCGCTCACACCGGGCACCCCGCTGTTCGAGCAGCAACTGCTCAGCGGCCTGGCGCTGCAACTGGAGCCGGGCCAGCGGGCCGTTGCGATTGCCATCCGGGAGCAGATGGCCGCAGGCCACCATGTGCGCCCCGGTGATTTTGTGGATGTCTACTTCACGCTGGACGGCAAGTCCGACCAGGCGCCCGTGGACGCGCAGACCCGGCTGCTGCTGGCGCGCAGCCGCGTGCTGGCCTATGGCGCCGGCAGCGTCGAGCGCCCGCCCCTGTCGGCGGCCCAGCGCCAGGCACAGCAGGACAAGGAGTCGTCAGGCTCGCCGCTGCGCCGCGCCAGCGCCGGCGATCAGGCAGGCCAGCGCCCGGAGAACGTGCAATCGGCCGTGCTGGCCGTGCCGCTGGACGATGTGGAGCGCCTCACGCTGGCCGAGAAATTCGGCCAGCTCACCCTGGCCCTGCGCAACCCCGACGACCTGTCCGTGCCCGATCCCAAGCTCTTCGCCGCCCTGCCCGGCGCGCTGCAGCCGGTGGCCGGCCGCCTCAGGAAGGACCAGACGCTGGAGGGTGCAGACCGCGCCTTCGCCGGCCTGCGCATGCAGGACCTGGCCACCGGCGCCGACGCCAGGAACATCCGCAAGCCGGCCGCGCAGCCCATGACGGCCCTCGCGCCCGCCGTGCGGCCGCAGCCGCAGCGGGCCCCGCGCGAACGCACGGTGGAGCTGCACAACGGAGCGGCCGTGCAGATGGTGAACTACTGACAACACACAACAAGAGGGAGATGCCATGAAGTGCAAGAACATCTCGACGGCCGGGGCAACGCCGCTGCAGAGGGCGGTCTGGACGCTGTGCGGCAGCATGGCCTTGCTGGCCTTGACGCCAGCGGTGTCTGCCCCAGCGGACACCGCTGCCGGCCAGGGCATGGCCAACCCTGGTGCCGGCGACATGCTTTCTGGCGAATCCCTGCAGCTGGTGGCCGGGCGCCAGCACCTGATGGCGCTGGCCGACGCCCCGGTCCGCATCGCCGTGGGCGACCCCAATGTGCTGGATGTGAAACTGCTGCGCGCCACGCCGGGCTCCGGCTCCGGCGCCAGTGCCGGCTCCGGCTCCGGCGGAACCGAGCTGCTGCTCACGCCCAAGGCCCAGGGCAGCACCAGCTTGGTGGTGTGGCCCCGCAAGGGCGGCGTTCCCCAGCGCTGGGAGGTCCAGGTCAGAGGCCAGCACCTGCTGCTGGAAAAGCGGCTGGCCTCGGTCCCCGAGCATGCCCAGGCCGTGGCCGAACTGCGCCTGGGCGCGCCCGCCCAGACGCCGCTGGTGGACAACGCGCAGATCGATGTCAGGAGCAACACCGTGCAGGTGGACGTGCAGGTGGTGGAGTTCAAGAAATCCGCCATGAAGCGCGTAGGCGTCAATATCTACAGCGGCGGGCGCAACAACCAGGGCTTCAGCTTCGGCAGCTTCAGCCCCGGCGTGGTCGGCAGCATCAGCACCAATACCAACGGCACGGGCACGGGAACGGGCAATACCGGGTCGGGCGGCACGGGCTCGGGCAACACGGGATCGGGCAGCGTGTCCAACAACACCTCCTCGGCCATTGCCAGCGCCATGAGCCTGGTGATGACCTTCGGCAAGGCCTTCAGTGGCGCCGGCATCGTCACGCAGCTGAGCATCCTCGAGGGCAACGGCATGGCCCGCGTGCTGGCCCGGCCGACCCTGCTGGCACAGACCGGCCAGAACGCCAGCTTCCTGGCCGGCGGCGAGCTGCCGATTCCCGTGCCTGCGCGCGACGGCAACATTGCCATCCAGTACAAGGAATTCGGCATCAAGCTGCAGCTGACGCCCACCATCCTGTCGGACGAGCGCATCGCCCTGAAGGTCTCGCCCGAGGCCAGCGACCTGGACTTCAACAGCGGCGTGACCATCAGCGGCGTCACCGTGCCCGCCATCCGCACGCGCCGCGCGGACACCTCGGTGGAGCTGGCCGATGGCGAGAGCTTCGTCATCGGCGGGCTGGTCAGCCGCGCCACCACCTCCAACGTCAGCAAG
Source organism: Delftia sp. PX-1 (assembly GCF_055797465.1). Classification (NCBI taxonomy): domain Bacteria; kingdom Pseudomonadati; phylum Pseudomonadota; class Betaproteobacteria; order Burkholderiales; family Comamonadaceae; genus Delftia; species Delftia sp. PX-1. The sequence goes on along the minus strand of NZ_CP184763.1, from coordinate 2,088,460 downwards.
GTGCCCGTGCTAGGCGACCTGCCCATCCTGGGCACGTTCTTCAAGAACCTCAACTACACGCAGGAAGAGACCGAGCTGGTGATCATCGTCACCCCGCGCCTGGTCCACCCGCTGCCCGCCAGCACCAACCTCGAAGCCCTGCTGCCGGGCGCGCGCTCCGAGCAGCGCAACGCCGGCAAGGTCTGGCTGCCCTACCTCGCCGGCGGAATGAACCAAGACACCGCCGTACCCGGTTTCTCGTACTGACGACATGACAAGCAAGCCCACCGCAACCGATTCGCCTGTGGACGCCACAGGCTCGCCGGCCATCGGCTCACCCACCTCGCTGGAGACATTGCTGGGTCTGCGTTCCTCGACCTCGCTGGCCGGCAAGCTGCAGCCCGCCACCGACGCGATGGCCCAGGAAAAAGCGCTGCTGGACAAGGCGCTGCTGGACAAGGCGCCACCGGACAGGATGGCGCCGCCCCATGCCGCAGCGGCGTCCGCCGCTGCATCGACTGCCGCGCTGCGCCAGCCGCCACAGCCGCTCGACGATGTGCTGGAGATGGAGCTGCTGTTCATCCATGCCGGCACGCCCGAAAGCGCGCTGGCCCAGTCCTGGATGCAGCGCATGCTGGACGGCACACGGCTGCACGTGGCGCGCTTCCAGGACAACATCACGGAGCAGGTACAGCGCTTCATGCCGCATGCCATCTTTGTGCATTTCGACCCGCTGTCCACCGACGAGGCCGCCCATCTGGCCTCCCAACTGCACATCTCCCACCCCCACCTGCCCTGCGTGGCCGTGGGCCGCACCAAGTACCCGCAGTGCATGCTGGCCGCCCTGCGTGCCGGCGTGCAGGATTTCCTGGACGTGGACGCGCCCGTGCAGACCGCGCTGCAGACCGTGCGCGAGCTGATCAAGCGCATGCCGGCACCGCAGTCCAGCGCGCCCAGCGCGCCGCTGACGGCCATCCTGTCCGCACGCGCGGGCCTGGGCAGCAGCCTGCTGGTCTCGCACCTGGCCTGGTATCTGCAAAAGCGCCTGCACGGCCGGATCGAGGGCAAGGAAATCAGCGCCAGCGAAATCAGCAACGAAACGCTGGACGGCCTGCTCATCGACCTGGGCAATCCCAGCGGCGACTGCTCCCTGTACATGGGAACGCAAAGCGACTTCGACTTCATCGAGGCCGTCAACAACCTGCGCCGCTTCGACCGGCGCCTGGCCTCCACCGGCCTGTCACGCCACGAAAGCGGCCTGCGCATGCTCACGCTGCCGCGCCAGTCCAGCCGCCTGCGCGATGTCTCGTATGCCGACGTCGATGCCCTGCTGCTGCGCCTGCGCCAGTACTTCCGGCACGTGATTGCCGACCTGGGCGCCGTCGTCCCCACCCACCTGGCCATGCGCGTGGCGCTGCGCGCCAGCCAGGTCTGGGTGGTCTGCGACCAGAGCGTGGCCAGCGTGGTCTCCACCACCGAACTGCTGCGGCAGCTGGACGAGCAAAAGATCGAGCGCGAACGCATGCACCTCATCGTCAGCCGGCACGACAGCCAGCTCGAACTGGAGGCCCAGCAGATCGCCAAGCAGCTGCAGCTGCCGCTGCTGGCCACCATCCCCGAGCGCCGCCGGGAGCTGGCCCAGGCCGTCAACCAGGGCCAGCTGCTGCCCAGCCGCCTGCAGCGGGAGCCCTATGTGCAGGCCGTGGACAAGCTCGCCACCTTGCTGATCTCCACCCACCACCAGGCCCATGCTGGCGATCAGGCCGCGCCCGCCCGCGGACTGAACCGTTTCTTCCACCGAACAAGAAGCTGAACGCACCATGACGACCACGGCTTATTCCCATCTGGCGGACGCACAGGCCAGCGAGTTCGAGCAAAGCGCGCTGTTCCTCGACCTGAAGAACCGCACGCACGAGCATTTGCTCAGCCGCATCGAGGAGCTGGGCGCCGAGTTCGGCCGCTGGTCGCAGGCTGCCATCGCGCAGTTCGTGCTGATGGAGCTGGACAGCTTCATCCGCCTGCACTCCGTGCCCGTCAACGAGCAGGAAGCGCTGCAGGTGGCGCGCGCCCTCACGCGCGAACTCACGGGACTGGGACCGCTGCAGCCGCTGCTGGAGGACCCCCGGGTCGAGGACATCCTCATCAACGGCCATGGCAACATCTACGTCTCGCGCGGCGGCGTGCTGCAGCGCGAGACCCTGCACTTCAAGGACGACGAGCATGTGCTGCGCATCGTGCGCCGCATCCTGGCGCCGCTGGGCCGGCGTCTCGATGAATCCAGCCCCATGGTCGATGCCCGCCTGCCCGATGGCGGGCGCATCAACGTCATCATCGAGCCGCTGTCCATCGACGGCCCCTCGGTCTCCATCCGCAAGTTCCGCAAGGACCCGCTGACGCCTTCCGAGCTGGTGCAGCTGGGCACCTTCAACCACGACATCTGCCGCATCCTGGAGATGGCCGTGCAGGCGCGCTGCAACATCCTGGTCAGCGGCGGCACCAGCTCGGGCAAGACCTCGCTGCTCAACGCGCTGGCCAGCTTCATCCCCTCCAGCGAGCGTATCGTCTCCATCGAGGACACGGCCGAGCTGGCCCTCAACCACAACCATGTGGTGCGGCTGGAAAGCCGCCCCGGCGGCTTCGACGGCTCGGGCCACGTCAGCATCCGCGACCTGCTGCGCAACAGCCTGCGCATGCGGCCCGACCGCATCATCGTCGGCGAAGTGCGCGGCGGCGAAGTGCTGGAGCTGCTGCAGGCCATGAACACCGGCCATGACGGCTCCATGGGCACCATCCACGCCAGCTCGCCGCGCGAGTGCCTGTACCGGGCCGAGATGCTGGCAGGCTTTGCGGGCTTCCAGGGCAGCGAGGTCAGCCTGCGCCGCCAGATCGCCAATGCCGTGGACTTCATCGTGCAGATCGGCCGCCTGTCCAACGGCCGCCGGCGCCTGCTGTCGCTGACCGAGGTCACGGGCATGACCGACAACATGATCTCCATGCAGGAGCTGTACCGCTACGAGCCCCAGGTGGGCGGCGACGGGCAGGAAATCGACCACTGGGTCTCGCTGGGCATCTCGCCCCACTCGCCCAAGCTGCTGAGCTGGTGGCGCTCGCAGCAGCAGGCCGGCAGCGGAGGCGTGCGATGACAGGCCTGGCACCCGTCATCCTCATCCTCGGCGCGCTGGCCTGCCTGCTGCTGGCACTGGCGCTGTGGGTGATCATGCGCGGGCGCCGCAAGGAGCATGAGCAGTCGATAAAGCTGCACCTGCAGCGCAGCGTCGAAGGCCACAGGGAGGCGATTGCGCCCGCGCTTGCCATGGCCGAGCCTGTCTACAAGCCCGCCGCGCCGCAGCCTGCGCCGGCGCCTGCCGCGGTGCAATGGCTGAACCAGCGCCTGGGCATCCAGTCCTGGGGCATCTCATCCAACACCCTGGCCCTGTTCGCCATCACCGGCCTGGTCCTGGCCCTGCTGGCTGCCAGCCAGGCAGGAGCGGCGGCAGGGCTGGTGGTGGCCGTGCTCTATGCCGTGCTTCTGGGCCTGGGCATCTGGCGGCGGCAGGCCAAGCGCCGCGAAAGGCTGCTGCAGCAGCTGCCCGGCTTCCTGGACAACATGGTCCGCCTGATCTCCATCGGCAACTCGCCCCATGCAGCCTTCCAGATGGCGCTGAACAACGTCCCCGATCCGCTGGGCGATGCCCTGCAGCAGGCGGCGGCCATGCTCAGTGCCTCGCCCGATCTGGGGCAGGCCATGGGCCAGCTCGAGCGCAACTGGCGCCTGCCCGAATTCGGCCTGCTGGCCGCCGTGTTCCGCATGAGCGTGCGCTATGGCGGCCGCGCCGACCTGGTGCTCGAGCGCGTGTCGGCCTACATCCGCGACCGCCAGTCCGCCGAGCGCGAACTGCATGCGCTGTCCTCCGAGATCCGCATGTCGGCCTGGGTGCTGGCCCTGCTGCCCCTGGTGGTGGGGACGCTGATCATGGTGATCAACCGGGGCTATTTCATGCGCATGTGGAACGACGACAGCGGCCAGACCATGGTCCTGGTCGCCGCCGCCCTGGAAGCCCTGGGCGCCTTTCTCCTGTACCGGCTGGCCAAGCTGAGGTGAACCCATGACAGCACAGGCACAAGCACACGCCCGCCCACCCGTCTGCGCAAGGAGCCACGCATGAACACGCAGCAACTGTGGATCGCCAGCATCGGCCTGGGCGCTCTGGGATTGGTGCTGTGGGCGTCCACCCTGGTGTGGAGGCTGTGGCGCTCGGCACGCGCCTCCAGCCAGGTCGCCAGGATCCTGCAGGCGCGCGACTCGGCATCGACCACGAAGGCGGCCACGAAGAGCGCCATGCAGGCCAACGACGCGCAACTGCTCAACCCGCTGTCCATCAACGTGCGTTCGTCCGATTCCCCGCAGGCGGTGGCGGCCAACCTGCCGCCACCGGCCTGGCTGCAATGGGGCGTGGCCAAGGCCCTGCTGGCCGATGAGGACCGCAAGCTGCTGGACCAGGCCGGCGTGGGCACGCGCAACGGCAGCATGGCCTATGTGGCCAGCCGCATGGTGCTGTGCGTGGTCCTGCCCCTGCTGGCGCTGGGTGTGCTGCGCCCCGGCGAGAACGCTGCGCTGGTCTACGGCTTTGTAGGAGTGAGCCTGGGGCTCATGCTTCCCAAGTGGTTTCTGCGCTCGCGGGCCAAGGGCCGGCGCGAGCAGGTGGTCGAGGAACTGCCGCTGTTCGTGGACCTGCTGAGACTGCTGCAGGGCGTGGGCCTGAGCGTGGACCAGAGCCTGCAGATCCTGGCCTCGGAGTTCAAGGGCGTGCTGCGCGTCATCAGCGGCGAGCTGGCCCTGGCCAACCAGCTCTACAACACCGGCCGCACGCGCGAGCAGTCCTTCCAGCGCATGGTCAACATGAGCGCGGACGACGACATGAGCGCCATCGTCAACCTGCTGGTGCAGGTGGACAAGCATGGCGGCGCCGTGCAGGAGCCGCTCAAGGAATTCAGCATCCGGCTGCGCGAAAAGCGCCAGGCCAGCTTCAAGGAAAAGATAGGTTCCATCACCGTCAAGATGACGGGCGTCATGGTCCTCACGCTTTTGCCCGCCCTGCTGGTCATCACGGCGGGCCCCGGTTTCCTGGCCGTGATCAGGGCATTGACCACCATGGGAGGACGCTAGGCATGAAACACCACAAAGGCACCCCCGCCGGGCGGACGCCAGCGCTGACAGCACTGACAGCGCGGACAGCCCTGGCTCCCCTGGCCATGGCCCTGGCCCTGGCCGGCTGCGCCGGCAAAGGGCCGCAAGGCTACGGCGCCACCTCTTCGCAGCAGGAGACCGCAGCCCAGGCACAGCAGCAGCTGCAAAACGCCCAGCAGGCCACCCAGGTCGACAACGCCCAGACCTATCTGGACCTGATCACGCAGATGCAGCAGGCCGGCCAGTGGTATGCATCGCTGGCGCATACCGAGGCCTTCGAGCAGCAATACGGCACGCAACCGGAATCGCGCCTGATGCGGGCCGACGCGCTGCGCAACACCGGCCAGGCCGAGCAGGCCCGGCTGGCCTACCAGGCGCTGCTGCAGGGCGCCACCACGGCACGCGCGCGGCGCGGCCTGGGCCTGCTGCACGCAAGCCAGGGCGAGTATGGCCAGGCCGTGGAACAGCTGGAGAAGGCGCGCCAGCTCAATCCCATAGACGCCAACGTGCTCAGCGACCTGGCCTACGCCCACATGCTCGACGGCCAGCTGGCCGCCGCGCAGATGCCCATCATGCAGGCCTCGCAGCTGGCCCCGGCCAACGCGCGGGTGCAGCTGAACATGGCGCTGTTCTGGCTGGCCAGCGGCAACGAGACCCAGGCCTCCCAGCTGCTGCGCCAGCTGGCGCAGCCCCAGGCCAAGGGCGCCCTGCCCATGATCGACCAGACCTCGCTGCAGACCCTGCAGTCCCAGCTGGCCAGCGTGAACGAGGCGGTGCGCCTGCGCGGCGGCCAACTGTCCGCAGCGCCCGCGCCCGGGACCCGGCAGGCACGGGGCGTGGAGCCCGTGCCCAGGCCCGCCACCGACGCGAGCGCCCTGCCGGCCGGCATCACCCGGCGCATTCTTCTGTCCGAGCCGTCCGGCGCCGCTGGCGCAGCACCGGCCTCGCCACTTTGAGGACCACGACATGCCAGACACACACCGCATGCATTTGCCCCGCCGCGCAGCCGCCGCAGCGCTGGCGCCCTGGCTGCCGGCTGCCGGCCTGGCCCTGACACTGGCCCTGACCCATACGACCCCGGCACACGCCCAGGCCTTTGGCGAAGTGCAGAGCCCGCCCGAGCAGGTGGATGCACGGCCCCATGTGTCCGCCGAGCCCTCCACCGACTCCATCCTGGCCGGCTACACGCTCTACACCAACCCCGATGGAACCGTGATGTACGTGCCCCGGCGCGAGATCGACATCGGCGGCGGCACCCTGCGGCTGTTGGGAATGCAGCACAGCCAGCCGGGCCAGCGTGCCCGCCCCATCGACGGCGAGCAGGCGCGGCGCAGCTATGCGCGCTACCTCAAGAGCTTCGAGACGGAAATCCCCGCCTTGTACAAGACCGGCGTCGAAGCCGGCGGCAAGAACTGAGCCCGCCCCGGCCAGCAGCTTGAGGAACGACCATGATCCGGCGCCCACTCCGCGCTCACCGCCCCCACCGGCCTGCCAGCCTGCGGCAGCGGGGGGTGTACGCGCTGGAGTGGGCCATCATCTTCCCGGTGTTCTTCGCCCTGCTGTACGCCTGCATCAGCTACGGGCTGGCGTTCCTGGTGCGCGAATCCATGCAGGCCGCCGCCGAGGACGCCGCGCGGGCCACGCTGCGCTACCAGACCAGCCGCAGTGCCCGCCTGGACGCAGCCCGCAGCCTGGTGCAGCAGCGGCTGGACTGGCTGCCTGCCGACCTGAGGCCCACGGCAGGCAGCATCGACGTGCGCATCTGCAGGCTGCAAAACAGCGAGCTGTGCTCGGCCACGCTGACCTGCGGCGTGCTGGTGGCCGAACGCTGCATGGTGCGCGTGGGCTTCACCATCCCTTATGGAACCAGCCCGATAGCACCCGCCCTGCCGGGCTTCGGCCTGGTCATGCCGACGACGCTGACCGCCAGCGCCAGCATCATGGTGGACAGGGGGGGGCTATGAAGCTCCCCCTGAGTCGCTTCGCGCCTTCCCCCTCTCTCGCTTCGCGGGAGGGGGGCATCCGGGCCACCGGCGACACCCTCGGGGCGGGGCGGCGCGGCCGGCTTAGGCCCTTCCTCGGTGTCCCTGGGTTGGGGCATGCCGTGCGTGGGGCACGCCCTGCTGCATCGGCCGAGTTCATGCAGGACACCGGCGATACCTTCTCGGCAGGGCTGCGCAGGCGGCAGCGCGGCGTGGCGGCGGTGGAGTTCGCGTTGATCGCCGGGGTGATGGTGATGCTGCTGATGGGCATGTTCGTGTACTGGCGCGTGCTGCAGGCCCAGCAGTCGGTGGCGCGCGCCACGGGCGACGGCGCGCGCATGGTCCAGCATCTGGCCTTCGGCGGGATGGCTGGCTTCAATCCGGCCAAGCCGGCCGAGCGCGCCAACATCCTGCAGGCCACCACCGACGTGGTGAACCAGAGCCTGACGGCCAGCGGCATTCCGCCCGGCACGGCGCCCACCCAGGTGCAGATCGACTGGACCAGTTCCCAAGCCACGCTGAGCGTGGTGTACATGCTTCCCCCCGTGCTGGGCCAGGGCCTGCAGGTGGGCAGCCAGACCCTGGGCGAACCCACGCGCCTGGAGGCCCGCAGCCTGATCAGGCTCGCCCCCGGCAGCTAAGACAGGAGGACCAGAGCATGCTCACCCACCTCCCCGCATCCGTACGACGCCCCAGAACGCGCCGGCAAGGGCGCCGGCCAGGGCGCCGGCAAGGCGGCAGCCTGCTCGTGCAGTTCGCCCTGCTGGGCTCGGTGCTGTTCCTGCTGCTCGGCATCGTGGACCTGGGCTATATGTACTACGCCAAGCGCGACCTGCAGCGCATTGCCGATCTGGCAGCCACCCAGGCCGCCCAGACCATCAATGCCGAGCGCAGCAACCGCGCCGCCTGCGTGACGGCGGGCGAGGACAGCATCACGGCCAACTGGCCGGTTCCCCTGACCCGCAGCAGCGCCCAGACCCTGGTCAGCTGCGGCAACTGGAACCCGGCGGACCCGGCCAGGCAGTCCAGCGGCGGCCGCTTCTTCGACGCCGCCTCCGGCCCGCTCAACGCGGCGCGCGTCACGGTGGGCGGCACCTCGCCCACCATCTTTCCCGGCACCTGGAGCCGCCTGGTGGTGGCCGAGGCCATTGCCATGCGCAACGACTCGGTGGCGTCCTTCCAGGTGGGCTCGCAGCTGCTGCGCTTCAACAAGGACACGCCGCTGGGCGGGCTGCTGGGCCTGGTGGGGCTGGACGTGGGCATGCTGACCCTGCTGGACTCCAAGGGCCTGGCCGACGCCAAGATCAGCCCGGCCGGCCTGCTCAAGGCCCTGGGCGTGAACCTGGGCATAGAGCAGCTGCGCGCGCTGTCGCCCGAGGGCCTGGCCAACATCGCCAGCGTCACCCTGCTGAACGTGATCGACGCCTCCATCAGCGCCATCACCGACAACGCGCTGGCCGTGCAGCTCAACGCGCTCAAGACCCAGATCATCAACGCGGGGCTGAGCACCATCAAGATCCCGCTGGGCAGCCTGGATGACCAGAAGGGCCTGTTCGCCTTCCTGGGCGCCGGCCGCACCGATCCGCTGAACGCGGCCATGGACGTGCAGCTAGGCATCGGCGACGTGCTCAAGACCGCCATCGCCATCGGCGCCAACGGCCATGCGCTGCAGGCCAACCAGCTCGATGTGGCCGGCCTCATCAAGGCCCAGCTGACCATCGTGCAGCCGCCCACCATTGCCGTGGGCCCCGTCGGCACGCAGGGCTACAGCGCGCAGATCCGGCTGAACCTGAACGTGGACACCGACCAGCTGCTGGGCGGCGCGCTCAAATGGCTGGTCAAGGACATCCTGGGCACCCAGGTCAAGCTGCCCATTGCCGTGGACATCACCAACGCCACGGGCACGCTGACGGCGCTGCAGTGCAGCGCCAGCCCGCAGACCATGGACCTGTCGGTCAAGTCCTCCATCCTCAACGCCTGCGTGGGCAAGATGGACCCGGCCAACAAGCAAAGCTGCGAGAAGGGCCTGCAGGACGAGCAGCTCATCACCCTTCTGCACCTGCCCGTGCTGACCGGCAAGCTGTGGGTGCCGGCCCTGGAGTACACCGACTCCACCACGGGCCTGGGCATGGAGCCGGGCTACGAAGATCCGGCCGACCCCAACTGGTCCAAGACCAACCGCTCCACGCAGGTGAACCAGCTGGCGCTGGGCGACACGGTCGACAACATCGTCACGGGCCTGCTCAACCTGCTCAGCGGCCTGCTGCAGCCGCCGGGCACCACGCCCACCGACATCACCACGCGGCTGCTGGGCTCCTATCTGGACGCCTCCATGGTGAACGGGCTCTACAACGTGACCAGCCTCACCAACCTGCTGCTCAACGGGCGCGGCGTGGCCAGCGACAAGGACTACATGCCGCCGCTGCTCACCTCCAACTTCACGTTCAACAACGCCATCGCCAAGTCCTGCCTGCTGGTGGCCTGCCCGTCCTCCACCTGGAACAGCGGCACGTTCTCGGCAGCCCTCAACTCCTACACCAGCGTGCCCGGCGGCCTGCTGGATGTGCTGGGCATCTCCACCTACGACAACGGCTACCAGAGCTGCGCGGGCCTGCTCAGCTCGCTGCTCAACTGGAACGGCTGCGTCAAGCACAACGTGACCAAGCTGCTGACCTCGCACCCGCAGTACCTGTACGCGATCAACGCCAACAGCCCCGAGATCCAGTCCCTGCTCAACCGCGACGAAAACCTCACCTGCACCGGCGCCCTGTGCACCCTGCTCAAGCCGATGATCACCGGCGTGCTCAAGCCCATCCTCAATGGCGTGGGCGGGCTGCTGACCACGGTGCTCAAGGACACGCTGGGCCTGGAGGTGGGCCGCACCGACATCAAGGCCCTGTCCATCGGCTGCGACACGGCGCAACTGGTTTTTTGAACTGCACAGGCCATCCAATCCATGAATCGACAACGAGGGAATGCAACGTGAATCTGGACGAGCTCGTCATCTATGTCTGGGAAGGCCAGGCCGACATCGCCGAGCGGGTGGAGCGCTGCGTGCTCAACCTGGGCGTGGACGTGGTGCGCGCCGACGGGCTGACCCTGCCCGCCGACACCAGCGAGCTGGGCAATGCGATCGCGGTGGTCAGCGTCTCGGTGCTGGAGGGCGCGCGCTTCACGCGCCAAGGCGTGGAGGGCACCTTCGGCATGCCCGTGCTGTGGGTCAGCGCCAAGCAGCGCGACGCCAACGCCGGCACCTATGCCATGGAGTACTCGCATGTGCTGCCCTTCGACTTCACGGGGGCCGAGCTGCGGGCCATGCTGGTGCGCATCCTGCGGCGCATGCAGAGCAACCAGCGCCAGGTGCAGCGCTCGGAGGACATCATCGCCGTGGCCGACTGCATGCAGCGCCTGCTGCGCGACGTGGACACCTTTGCCGACTGCGAGCACAGCGTGCTCATCATCGGCGAGACCGGCGTGGGCAAGGAGCGCATTGCCGAGCGGCTGCACGAGCGCAACAACCGCTACGGCCAGGGCCCCTTCGTGGTGGTCAACTGCGGCGCCATCCCGGACGGGCTGTTCGAGTCCCTGTTCTTCGGCCACGCCAAGGGCTCGTTCACGGGCGCGGTCAATGCCCACAAGGGCTATCTGGAGCAGGCCAACGGCGGCACGCTGTTCCTGGACGAGATCGCGGACCTGCCGCTGTACCAGCAGGTCAAGCTGCTGCGCGTGCTGGAAGAGCGCGCCATCACGCGGCTGGGGTCGGCCGCCGCCGTGCGGCTGGATTTCCGGCTGGTGGCGGCCACCAACAAGCCGCTGCGCGGGCTGGTGCGCGAGGGACGCTTCCGGGCCGACCTGTTCTTCCGCCTGGCCGTGATCGAGCTGCAGATCCCCAGCCTGGAGGAGCGCGGCGAGGCCGACAAGCTGGCCATCTTCCACGCCATCCTGCACAAGGTGGTGGGCGAGGCCACGATGAAGGAGCTGGGCGAGCCGCCCTTCTTCATCCTCGACGCCGTGGCCCAGATGTACTTCCCCGGCAATGTGCGCGAGCTGCGCAACCTGGCCGAGCGCATCGGCGTGGCCGCCCGCCAGACGCGCGACTGGAACGCCGACGGCGCCACGCAGCGCATCCTGCAGCACGCCCAGGCCCTGTCGGCCACCACCTTCCCGCCGGACGCCGGCGCCGCCGAGCCCCTGCTGGCCGACCGCAGCAACTGGGACATGGACGAGCGCAACCGCATCATCGCGGCGCTCAACACCAATGACTGGAAGCGCCAGAACACGGCCCAGCACCTGGGCATCAGCCGCAAGGTGCTCTGGGAAAAGATGCGCAAGTACCAGATCAGCGACGGCGAGCCCGAAGTGCCCGTGCCGGGCTGAGCACGCCCTCCGACACATCCCATCCCCCCACGCCATGGAGACTTCCACGAACATGCAGGACAAGCCGGTCATCATCTTCGTCAGCGCCGTCTACCCCAGCCAGTACAGCCTGCTGTGCAGCCACCTTCGCGCCAGCGGCGCGGCCGACAGCTGGTTCATGACCATGCCCGGCCATGCCGAGAACTACGCCAGCCAGTGCGACCACCTGCTGTCGTTCCGGCCCGATGGCGACATCGTCGGCCCGCAAAGCTACTACTACTCCAGCAAGGTGGAGCGCTCGGCGCGCATAGGCCGCGGCCTGCTGCAGGGCCTGCAGGCCTTCGAGAAGGAAAAGGGCAAGCGCATCGACGTGGTGGTCGCCCACTCGCTGTGGGCCGCGCCCAACCTGCTGTACGGCGAGATCGATGCCGCCATCGTCAGCTACATCGAATTCCCCAGCTACCGCGTGCACGGCAACGAGCCCGACTACCCGCCCGACCTGTCCCAGCGCCTGGCCGACCGCAACATGGAAATGCTGCACTACCACCAGGTGCTGTGCAGCGACCTGACCATCGCGCCCAGCGCCCATGCGCGCTCGCTGTTCCCGCCGCTGCTGCAGGAGCGCGTGGCCGTGCAGTTCGAGGGCTTCGACATCCAGGCCCCTGACGAGCAGGCCGAGCCGGTGCCGCGCCAGGACGCGCGCTTCACCGTGGCCTTCTCATCGCGCGACCTGTCCAGCTCCAAGGGCTTCGAGACCTTCATGCGCCTGGTCGACCGCCTGGTGCGCGAGGGCGATGGCCAGCAGATGCGCTTCATCGCCCTGGGCGACCCCACGGCCGTGACCTACGGTTACGAACAGCAATGGGTGGAGCGCCGCTACCAGGGCAAGGTGGCCAGTTTCCGCGACCATCTGCTGCAGATCCACCCGGCCGCACAGGTGGTGGAGTTCCCGGGCAAGCTGCCGTACGACGAGTTCGCGCGCACCCTGGCCTCGGTGGACCTGTTCCTCTACCCGCTGCGCTACGGCGTGGCCAACTGGGGCCTGATGGAGATCCTGGCGCGCGGCGGCTGCGTGATCGGCTCGAACTGGGGCTTTGTGCCGGAGCTGGTGCAAAACGACGTCAACGGCCTGCTGCTGCCCGACAGCGACGACGCCTGGATCGGCGCCATCCGCCAGCTGCGCGACGACCCGGCCCGGCGCCAGCGCTACAGCCGGGCCGCGCGCGAGACGGGCAAGCGCTTTCACATCTCCAACGTGGCACCGCGCTTCATGGACCTGTTCCGCCTGGCCATGGCGCGGCGCAGGGCGAGCCCGCTGATGCTGGAGTGAGGTGCAATGCGGGCCGGGCCCGGCCTGCGTTCAGGTGCGGGCCCTTGCGCGCCTAGGCGGCGGACAGCGCCGATGCAGGGGCCCCGACAGCCCCGACAGCGCCGACGGCCCCGACAGCCCCGCCGTCGGCAGCCGAAAGAGCCGTCACACGGTCCATGCCACTCCAGCTCAGGGCCATGCTCAGTGCCATGTCCAGCGCGTCGCCCTCCTGCGCCTCGGACGCCTGCAGCACCTCCAGCACATCGGCAACGCACACCACCTGGTCGAGCAGCCCATGCAGCGATGGCCGAGCTATGAAAAACCCCTGCACGCCATGCGCCCCCGCAAGCGCCACGGCCTCCATGCCCTGGGCGGACTCCACGCCTTCCACGATCACGCAGGCGCCGCGGTCGGCGCACAGGCTGATCAGGCCCTGCAGCATCCGGGCCGACGGCCGGGCCTGCAGGCTCTGGTCCAGCACGGACTTGTCGATCTTGACGATGTTGGCGCGCAGCTTGCCCAGGATGTCCAGGCCGCCGCGCCGGGGAACGATATCGTCCAGCGCCACGCGCACGCCCAGGATCTGCAGGTGCCGCACCAGGCCCAGCGCGGCCTTCTCGCAGGGGAAGACACCGGTCTCGGTGATCTCCAGCACCAGGCGCTGGGCGATCTCGGGCCGCTCCTCCAGATAGTCGAACACGCCTTCCCACCAGGCCTCGTCGCAGAACGAGGCGGCCGACAGATTGCAGCCCAGGCTGTGGCCGGTCTTCATCTCCAGCGCCCCTATCACCGACCACAGCACGCTGCGATCCAGCCGCGCGGCCAGGCCCAGCCGCTCCAGCGCCTCGATGGCATGGGGCACGGCATAGTTGTCGTAGGCAGAGAACACGCTGCGGCGCAGCAGGCACTCGTGGTAAAGCGTGCGGCCCGTGCCGGCCCCACTGCCTCCCCCTGCCATGCCCCCGGGCTCCAGCAGCGTCACGGGCTGGAATGCCAGCGCCAGATGGCCCAGCCGCAGATCGTCCAGCAGGCGGCCCGCCAGCTGCATGTCGGCCTGGTAGCCCTTGATGAGCCTGGCGGGCATTCTGCGCACCGCCATGTCCTGGCCGCCCGCCGTGGCGTGGCCCTTGCCGCGTATCTCGTGCAGCCCCGCGAAGGAGACGCAGCCCAGCGCCTGCACCTCGGCCCGCAGATAGGCCTGGCGCGAGCCGTGCACCACGGGCTCGCTCGCCAGGGCGGACTCCAGCGCATGCATCCAGCCATGCCGGGCATGATGGCCGGGCAGCACCGTGTCGGCCAGCGTGCGGGGGTCGAACCCGCGAACCAGCAGCGTATCGCCCGCGCGCTCCAGCGATTGGGCATCGATGCCCAGGCCCTTGAGCCGGTCCATGCAGGCCTGCATGGCCTCGTCGCAGAAACCGTTGCCATAGACGCTGCGCCAGGCCTGCAGGGGCGGCAGCCAGATGGCCAGATCCAGGGGCATGTCGCTGTGCGAGGGTTCGATGATGTCGTGCATGGTGAGCGCCTTCGTTCAACGGCCTGCAATGGGTTGTGAATAGCAGTGAAATCCGATCGCCCTGCGCCCCCGGCCGGCCGGCCCGCCGCCGAGCATGCCGGCATCCACGGCCGACAGCGCCAGGTCCACATGGCCGGCCACCAGGTCAAAGACCACCGAGCAGGCATCCGCCTTGCGGCTGAAATACGCCAGCGTGGCATCCGTTCCGCCGGCAAAGCTGCCCAGCAGCGCCTGCCCGTCCTGCTCCTGGAACACCGCCTGCGCGCTGCCCTGCTGCGGCACGATGACCCGGTCGCCCTGCTGCAGCAAGGCGCCGGCCTGCGCCACGATCACATCGCTGCGCCGCACGATGCGCACGCCCTCGCTCACCCGCGTGAGCAGCGCCACCGGCGCCGCCTGCGCCACCTGCGCATGGGGGCTTCCGTCGCCCGCCTCGCGCGCAGCGGTGCGCGGCACGGCGGCAGACGCAAACGACGCGGGCACGTTCAACGGCTTGCTGCGCGCCCTTTCCGGGTAGGCGCGCAGTCGCGGCAGGGGCATGCCTGCAAACGACAACGAGACAGCGGCCATGGTTTCTCCTCCGAAAGACAGCGATCAATGGGGCGGCCGGCGCAGCACACGGTTTTCCAGACACTGCGACAAGCTTTTTGCATCCTGTTGCAACAAGCGTGCCATGGGCCTGGACGTCTTCATCCAACGCAAAGCCATCTGTAACCTATTGATTTATTTGGGCACCCAAGCACAGCCACCACCGTGTCACCCCGCAGCGTTACGGGCGATGTCACGTAACGCCGGCACGCCACGGCGTTACTTTCACGGCGGCTGCGCAGGACGACGCTGCCCTGGCTGCCAGGCGCGGCCCCCCTTTCGGTGTATGTTCCAGCGCATCACTTCAGGAGCCGGCCCTGTCCCCGCAAAAGTCCATCCAACGGGATCTGGTGATCCTCTGGCTCACCATCTCGGCCGTCGCCCTGGTGCTGGCGTGGCTGCTGTTGCTGTTGACCCGGCAGGGCACCGAACCGCAGATTGCCCGCGCCCGCGACGCCGCAGGCGTCAGCTGCAGCGCGCTGCAGGCCGGGGCCGCGCGCATGGGGCTGGCGGGGCTGACGGCAGATACGCCATCTGCCCAGGCCCGGTCCGCCGCGCAGGCCGTGCTGGACCTGGCGCTGCGCGAGCGCCCGGGCATGGAGGGCGGCTTCTGGCGCGAGGGCCCCGGCGTGGTGGCCTATGCGTTTCCCACCTATGACGGCTCGGGCATCAAGCGCGATGCGCCCAGTGCGGAGATGGAGCGCATCGCCTCCACCGCCCAGCGCGCAAGGGACAGCGCCGGGCTGGTGACCGACCTGCGCCCCGGCCTGCGCGAGGCGGTGGTCTTTGCCGCCTGCCCGGCCCAGGCCGATGCGTCCGCCCTGGTGGCCTGGACGCTGATGCGCGTCCCCCTGATCAGCGCCGACGTGGTCAACCCCCTCATCCTTGCCGTCAGCCTGCTGCTGGGCATGGTCCTGGTCTCGGGCCTGTGGCTGGGCAGAATGCTGCGGCGCTGGCAGCGGCAGTCGGCACAGATGGAGCAGCAACTGCTCGGCGCCGAACGGCTGGCCACCCTGGGCCGGCTGTCGGCCGGCCTGGCGCACGAGATCCGCAACCCGCTGGGCACCATGCGCATGAAGGCCGAGAACGCCCTGGCCGCGCCCGAGCCACTGCGGCAGGCCCGCAGCCAGGGCGCCCTGGAGGCCGTGCTGGCACAGACCGCGCGCCTGGAAGACCTGGTATCGAGCCTGCTGGCCTTGACCCAGCCCTTCCGCGTGCACCCGGAGCCCGTGGACCTGCAGCAGCTGCTGGACGAAAGGCTCCAGGCCCATGCAGAAATGGCCCAGGCCAGCGGCGTGCAGCTGGCAACGGCGGTGTCCGCCGGCCTTGCCCGGGACCTGCGGGAAGGGCGCCGCCCGCTGCTGGACCCCGCACAGATGGCCCGCGCGCTGGACAATCTGCTGCTCAACGCCCTGGCGCACACGGCGGACGGCGGCCGGGTGGAACTGGGCGCGGACCGGGACGCCAAAGGCTGCCTGCGGCTGTGGATTGCCGATGACGGCACCGGCATCGCGGCCGAACTGCGCGACACGCTGTTCGAGCCCTTCACCACCGCACGCCCCGGCGGCACCGGACTGGGATTGGCGCTGGTGCGCGAAATCGTCCAGGCCCACGGCGGCCGGATCGCCCTGGCCAAGACTGCACAAGGCAAGACTGCACAAGGCACCCGCATAGAAATGGAATTTCCATGGCCCGCATCCTGATCGTGGACGACGACACGGCCTTCCGTGAAAGCCTGGCCGAGATGCTCGGCGACCTGGGCCATGGGGTCAGCCAGGCCCCGACCGTGGCGGCGGGGCTGCAGATCCTGCAGGCCGGGTCCGTGGATGCGGCCATCGTGGACCTGCGCATGCCGGGCGAGGACGGCCTGGCCTTCCTGCGCAAGGCCCGCGGCCTCTCGCGGGCGCCCTGCATCATGCTCACGGCCTACGCCAGCGGCGGCAACACCATCGAGGCCATGCGCCTGGGCGCCTTCGACCACCTGACCAAACCCATCGCCCGCACCGCCCTGGTTGAGGCCCTGGACCGCGCGCTGCAAGGCGCAGGGCCGGCCCAGGACTCCGGGGACGGCCAAGCCGGCCAGCCGCAGATGCATGACGATGGTGAACTGGTCAGCGGCAGCGAGGCCATGCGGCAGGTCTTCAAGCGCATCGGCCTGGCGGCGGACAGCGACGCCACCGTGCTGGTGCTGGGCGAGACCGGCACGGGCAAGGAACTGGTGGCACGCGCCCTGCACCGCAACAGCGCCCGGGCGGAACGCCCCTTCGTGGCCGTCAACTGCGCCGCCATTCCGGCAGACCTGATGGAAAGCGAACTCTTCGGCCATGTGAAGGGCGCCTTCACGGGCGCCGTCAGCGACCGCGCAGGGCGCTTTCGCGAGGCGCAGGGCGGCACGCTGTTCCTCGATGAAGTGGGCGACATGCCGCTGCCCACGCAGGCCAAGATCCTCCGGGCGCTGCAGGAGCGCGAAATCACGCCCGTGGGCGCCAGCCGGGCGCTGCCCGTGAACGTGCGCATCATCGCGGCCACGCACCGCGACCTGCCGGACGCCGTCAGGCAGGGGCGCTTTCGCGAGGATCTCTGGTACCGGCTCCAGGTCGTGCCCGTGCACCTGCCGCCGCTGCGCGAGCGCCTGGGCGACGTGCTGCTGCTGGCCGAGCATTTCCTGCGCCAAGGCGGCGGCGCCTCGCCCAAGAGCCTGGGGGCCGACGCCGCGCGCCTGCTGCTGGCGCACGACTGGCCCGGCAACGTGCGCGAGCTGCGCAACGCCATGGAGCGCGCGGCCCTGCTGTGCCCCGGGCCGGTCATCGGGCCCGAGCACATCGGCCTGCAGCCTGCGGCGGCGAACGGCCCCGCCATCGACTGGAACGGGCCGCTGGCCCCCGCCGTCGCCCAGCTGGAACGTGAAATGGTCACGCGCGCCCTGGCCGCAACCATGGGCAACCGTGCCGAGGCCGCGCGCCGCCTGGGACTGTCGCGCCAGCAGCTGTACCGCAAGCTGGCGGAGTTCGGGCTGGGTTGAGGCAGCAGCGGGCACAGGCGCCGCCTGCGGTGTCCGGATGGGTGACACCCCCTGTCGCCATCTCGGACACATGGCCCGCATCAGCGACCGCAAGCCCTTGATTTCATGAGGCTTCCGGATGGCATGGCGCTTGCATTGGACTGTGCATGTCCATCGCCAACCCAGGAGCCATCATGACCCGTCTCACCCTTTCTTCCGCCGCCCTGTGGCTGGGTGCCAGCGCACTGAACGCGCATGCCGCCCCGCCCCTGCCTGCCCACGGCCCTGGCGCGCCCCACGCGGCCATGCCGCACGCGCAGGCCGTGCTCGAGAGCCCAGTCGCCCGGCTGCTCACCAACCCTTACGGGGAAGTGGACGGGCTGCGCCTGAACGACGGCACGGTGGTCCGGTTCCCGCCCCACATGGCCGATGCGCTGACGACCGCCGTGAAGGTGGGCGACACGGTGCGCATCATCGGCCGCAGCGAAGCCGGTGGTGCGGTCAAGGCCGACGCCATCGTGAACACCGCCACCGGCCAGACCGTGTATGACCAGCCACCGGAGCCCGGCCGCGCCCGCCCCATGCCCCCGCACCTGCGCATGGCCGGACTGCAGACGCAGCAGGCCCAGGGCCGCATCGAGGCCGTTCTCACCGGCCCGCGCGGCGATGCCAACGGCGTCATCCTGTCCGACGGCGCCATCGTGCGCTTTGCCCCCCATGCGCTGCAGCAGCCGTTGCAGCAGGGCCAGCTTCTTGCCGCCTCGGGCCTGGGCACGCGCAACGCGCACGGCACCTCGCTGGAGGCCATCAGCATGGGTGCCAGCCTGTCGGACCTGCAGCCGCTGTACGACCGCGCGCGCTGACGCCACCGCCCGGCCCCCGGGGCCGGGCGGGTTCCTGCCCCTTCCTGGTTTCCTGCTTTCCTGCTTCCCTGCTGCCCTGCTCTCCCGCTTTCACCGAACCCGCCATGTCCCCCAAGATCGCCCCCGTCCTGCTGCTGCTGATCTCCAACATCTTCATGACCTTCGCCTGGTACGGGCACCTGAAGTTCGAGAACCGGCCGCTGTACCTCGTCATCCTGGTGAGCTGGCTGATCGCGCTGGCCGAGTACTGCTTCGCCGTGCCTGCCAACCGGCTCGGCCATGAGGTCTACAGCGCGGCCGAGCTCAAGACCATCCAGGAGGTGATCACGCTGGTGGTGTTCGCCGTCTTCTCCGTGCTCTACCTGGGCGAGAAGCTCACCCTCAACCACCTGGTGGGCTTCGGCTTCATCTGCCTGGGCGCCTTCTTCGTGTTCAAGGGCCCCTTGCGCTAAAGGAAGCCGCCATGCACCGCACACACCACCATGCGCGGCGCTGGCTGCCGGGGCTCCACTTCTTCCTGGCCGATGTGCGCGACGGCCTGGGCCCCTTCCTGGGCATCTTCCTGCTCGCCCAGGGCTGGCGGCTGGACGACATCGGCTACGTCATGGCCCTGGGCGGCATCACGGGCATGCTGGCCACCACGCCGCTGGGCGCGCTCGTCGATGCCTCGCGCCGCAAGCGCAGGCTGCTGGCAGCGGCCATCGCCCTGCTGCTGGCGGGCAACCTGGCCATCTGGACCGCACCATCGCTGGCCGTGACGGCGGCATCGCAGGTCATCACCGGCGTGGTCGCGGCCTTGATCGCCCCCTGCCTGCTGGGCATCACGCTGCAGATCACCGGCCATGCGGACCTGCCCCGGCAACTGGGCATCAACGAAGCCTGGAACCACGCCGGCAACGTGGCCACGGCCGCACTGGCGGGGGCCATGGGCCTGCGCTGGGGACTGCCTTCCGTCTTCGTGCTCATGGCCCTGATGGGCTGCGCCTCGCTGGCCTGCCTGGCGCTGATGCGGCTGGATGAAACCCCGCAAGGCACGCCGCACCCAGAGCAGGCCGGGCCTTGCGCACCCGGCCTGATGCACGTGCTCACGGGCACGCCGGCGCTGCGGGTGCTGGCCGTGGCCATGCTGCTGTTCCACCTGGGCAATGCCGCCATGCTGCCGCTGCTGGGCCAGGCCGCCGTGGCGCGCGGCCATGCCAACCCCAGCGGCTTCACGGCGCTGACCATCATCGTGGCGCAACTGGTCATGATCCCCATGGCCCTGCTCGCCGGGCGCCACGCCCAGCGCAGCGGCTACTGGCTGCTGGTCAAGGCGGCCCTGCTGTCGCTGCCGCTGCGCGGCCTGGTCGCCGCCACCTGGGACTCCGACTGGGCGCTGATCCCCGTGCAGGTGCTGGACGGCGTGGGCGCCGGGCTGCTGGGCGTTGCCCTGCCGGGCCTGGTCGCGCAGACGCTGCGCGGCACCGGCCACGTCAACGCAGGCCTGGGCGCCGTGATGACGCTGCAGGGCCTGGGCGCGGCCGCCAGCCCGGCACTGGCGGGCTGGATCGCGCAGCGCTTCGGCTTTGATGCGGCCTTTCTTTCGCTGGGCGGCATCGCGGTGCTGGCGCTGGCGCTGTGCTGGTTCGGCGCACCGTCCGAACACCGGGCGGCCCGTCTCCAGCCCAAGGCCTGAGGACCGGCAGGGCACGGCTCACTTTCGGAGCACCTGGACACATTTGGAGGCCTGGAAACATAGGAGAATTCCTAGGACCCGAACCAGAACCCGCGCCATTGCGGACTTGCCTCCCTGCGGCCAGCGCCTGCCGCCCCCGAATGACAGTCAAGAACAAGAAGCCTTCCGCGCGCAAGCGCAGTTCCTCCCCCGCCTCCAAGAAGAAAGCCTCCGGCCGCAGCGGACTGTGGCGCTCCGTGATCGCCGCCGTGGTCGCGGCAGCGGGCACCTTCCAGATCGCCAGCTGCAGCCTGGACCCGAACTGGCATCCCAAGCTGCCCGAGCCGCCCCTGCTGTCCACCCTGCCCATCCCCGGGCTGGAGCACCTGCGCAAGCAGCCGGAGACAGGTTCGGGCACGGCCTCCGGTGGTGGCAGCCCGCCTGCCGGCAGCCTGGCCACGGGCTTTTCGCACTGCCGCGATTTCTTCCCCGGTGGCGAGCCCCCTGCCCTGCAGGTCCAGCCCCTTCAGCGCGAGCTGTGCTTCAGCGCCTTCGCCGTGCTGCACAGCGGACAGACCAAGACGCCCGTCTTCGTGGTGGAGCGCCTGAACCGCCAGTTGCTGGAGCAGGGCCAGGGCCTCAAGCGCAGCGACAAGTTCTATGCCGATGCCCGCCTGCCCCGCGCCGAGCGTGCCGAACTGGACGACTACCGCCGCTCCGGCTACTCGCGCGGCCACATGGCGCCGGCCGGCGACATGTACTCGCCCGAGGCCATGGCCCAGAGCTTCAGCCTGGCCAACATGGTTCCCCAGGACCAGACCCACAACGGCGGCGTCTGGAGCAAGGTCGAGCAGGACACGCGCCGCTACGCCCAGCGCGCCAAGGGCGATGTCTACGTCTTCACCGGGCCGGTGTTCGACGGCCAGCCGCTGACCATCGGGCCGGGCAAGGTCCATGTGCCCAGCCATATCTTCAAGCTGGTCTACGACGCGAGCACGGGGCGTGCCTGGGCGCACTGGCAGGCCAATAGCCCGGATACGCGGATGAGTGCGCCCATCAGTTATGAGGAGTTCACTCGGAGGACGGGGATGCCGTTGTTGGCGGGGGTGATGAGGGGGCGGGGTTAGTGCCCCTCGCAGGCTTCTGGCGTGGGCCAGGGGGCTGTTTCTTGCCCCTGCCGGGGGGTTGTTTTTCGAGGCCGGGTTTCGGCCCGGCGGCCGACTGCCCTTTCTTGATTCGCCAAGAAAGGTCAGATCAAAGAAGGCGACCCGAATGTCCGCGACCCTCCGCTTCGCTGCGGGCAACCTGCGTCGTGGCGGTTGCGGCTCAGGGGGTTACCGTGCGTCGGTCCAGAACCTTGTCTATCAGGCCCCATTCGCGGGCTTCTTCTGCGGTCATGAAGCGGTCGCGGTCCAGGTCGCGTTCCACCTCTTCGTAGCTGCGGCCGCAGTGCTGGGCGTACAGGCGTGTCACGCGGTCCTTGGTGCGCAGCATTTCCTCGGCATGGATGCGGATGTCCGAGGCCTGGCCCTGCACGCCGCCCAGCGGCTGGTGCACGTGCAGGCTGGCGTTGGGCAGGGCCATGCGGTGGCCGGGCTCGCCGGCCATGAGCAGGAAGGAGCCCATGGAGCGCGCCGTGCCCATGCACAGCGTGTGCACGGGTGACTTGATGAACTGCATGGTGTCGTACATGGCCAGGCCGCTGGTGATCACCCCGCCGGGCGAGTTGATGTAGAGGTGAATGGGCTTGTCGGGGTTCTCTGCCTCCAGGAACAGCAGCTGCGCGCAGACCAGGGCAGAGACCGCATCGTTCACCTCGCCGTTGAGAAAGATCACGCGGTCGCGCAGCAGGCGCGAGTAGATGTCGAAGGACCGCTCTCCGCGCGCCGACTGTTCGACAACCATGGGGACGAGCATCATCGATTCGCGCATGGGCGAACTCCTGTGTGTGGTGGTGAAAAAAAGAAAGGGCTGCGGCCCTGCGCCGCACGCCCCGTTGCCGGGGCCCTCAGGTCGCGTGTATCAGGTCGCGTACATCAGGAAGCCGCCGTCGTTGGCCGCTTCCCTGGCGGGCTGCACCCGCGCGTCGGTCAGCACATGGACGATGCGCAGCAGCGTGCCGCCATCGGCGCCGGGGCTGATCTGCAGGTCCACCGTGCTTTCAAGAAAGGGCGGCTCCGCCTCGCGCAGCCGCAGGCGCAGTTCCTGCTGCGGCACCTGCAGCAGCGGCTCGGCATGCTCGGTGCCCGGCAGCCACTGCGCGCGCAGCTCGGGAATGCTCAGCGCGCGCCAGACCTTCTCGGGCGGGGCGTCCAGCGCGTACTCCTGCACCAGCTCGCGGGCCGCATCGTCGGTGTCCATATTGCTCATCTTGTTCATTGGTCCATGTCCTTGAGCAGGCCCTTGAGTGCATCCACGCGCTGCGGCCAGTAGGCGCGGTACTTCGCCAGCCAGCCCGCAATCTGCGCCAGCCCTTCTGGATCAACCTCGTAATGCATGAAGCGCCCCTGGCGCTGCTCGCTCACCAGCCCCGCATTGCGCAGCACCGCCAGATGCTGGGACATGGCCGACTGGCTGATGTCCATCCCCTCGCGCAGCGCGCTGGCATGCATGCTGCCAGCGGCCAGCTTCTCGAAGATGGAGCGGCGCGTAGGGTCGGCCAGGGCCTTGAAGATGTCGTTCTCGGGCATGGCAACACTTTAGCAACCACTTATTTCAAACGCAAGCCCCGCACGCCAATCCCACTGCCACGCCCTCATCCGCAAACCGCTTGGCCGCCTTGAGCAGATAGCTCACGGCATAGAGGATGGGGTCGTCGGCCTCGTCGCCATTCAGATGGTCCACCACCTCGATGGCATAGCCCAGGTCCACCGCCGTGTCGTGCAGCAGGCCCAGCAGTTCCTTGTCCTCAGGCTCCAGCGACTGCGCCTGATCGGCCTTCACGTAGTAGATGCGCAGCAGGTCCCGGCACACGCAGTTGATGGCCGTGATGTTTTGGCGTGCGTGCAGGTCCAGCACATCCAGCGCGGCGCCCATGTGCAGGACGGCGTCGATGGCGAGGTCGGCGAGCCGAGGCGCGCCAGAAGCAGCCGTTGAAGGATCGGGATGATGAGGCATCCTGCGATGCTCGTTGAATCGGCGAGGGGCGTCTCTACGGAATTCGTAGAACGGAAGGCAAGCCAGGATGGTTGTCTTCGGCTTGGATACGAAGATGGCGGCCACCCGTGGAAACGTCTCACCGGATTGCGCAAATCCTCGGAGTGCCGACTGCCTACCTTTACTGCGAGGACGATGATCTTGCTGAAGTGATCCTGGCGTGGAGCAAGCTTGCTCGCGGCGGTCGGGCGCAGGCGAAAAAAGCTGTGTTGGGGTTGGTGGCTGGGCGGCAGGGGCGAATCAACTGCAGCCCCGATGACGGCATGTTGGCAGGATTAAGCGGCGAGAGATCGCTGGCTGCGTATCGATATCTCGAAGGGAGGCTGTTCTTCTCAGACGACGGCAAGCCACCAGAAGCAGCCGGTCAGCCTTCAGCCCGAGTATCCTAAGACCCATATGTTCGAAGTGACGCCAGATATTCTTGCCACCGCCCGCTCGGAGCTAACAGCAGGTCGGCCTTCAGTGGCATTGCGAGCTATTGCACGGCGCTTTCAGCTCGAACGCACTGATGTTGCATGGGTTGCGGCAGACATATTTCAGAACATTGCAACACCCGAAGTCCAAGCCCTTTGGCACTGGGATATGGCAGGATACGGCAAGGGTCATACAGACGAAGAAATTGACAGTCTGCTCGGCCACCTTGTCGTTAAGTAAAAATAGGCGCGCTTGCAAAGTACAGCATGCGACTAAAACCTGATCTTCACCACCATCTCCCGGCATCATGAATAAAGATCTCCTCTTTTTTGCACTCGTTGCTGTAGTGTTCTTAGGGGTTTTCGTCTGGGACCGTTGGAATTACCGGAAAGCAAGGAAGATCATCTCCTCCTGGAATTGCTTTCGTTGCGGCGCAAACTTGGGTCCTATGCAATCCGTTTTTATTCGTGTAGCTGGAGGTCCCGGTTCGGCCACTTCAGCACGTGTATGCCAAAAATGCGCAAAGCGTGATTCGCGCATCTGGTGGGCAGGCATAGCACTTGTCAGCATCCTCCTTGTAGCGACCGGTGTCTTCTTGGCATGTTCAGGGGGCCATTGAGTGCGCTTCCGGTATTGTGCTGAAGCGATCGCAGAATCGGTGTGTTCCTGCTCTTTCCTTCTGGCCGGTCGAGTTCGGCCAAAACCGGCAGCTCACCATCCCCGTACAAAAGAGCCAAAGGCGGACGATTGCTGGCCATGAAGCAGCAGCAATTGGCTGCTAAGCAAATTGCATCCAGAGATCCGGAAACCGAATTGACACGAGCCTTCAGGAATTCATCGAGCCACCACATCCAGGCGCGGCACCACCTCATCGTCATCGCCGGAC
Organism: Delftia sp. PX-1; assembly: GCF_055797465.1. Taxonomy (NCBI): domain Bacteria; kingdom Pseudomonadati; phylum Pseudomonadota; class Betaproteobacteria; order Burkholderiales; family Comamonadaceae; genus Delftia; species Delftia sp. PX-1. Next base: position 2,063,568 of record NZ_CP184763.1, on the reverse strand, counting down.
AGCAGCTCAAAGGCCTTGAAGACCGCGCGCTCGACGCGCTTGACCAGGTCTTCGTCGCTGAAGATCCCGGGGTACGTCTTGCGCAGCCTGCTGCTGACCTTCATGTTGGTCACCAAGCCTCCATAAGGGCGGACATCTTTTATTCAGAGGCATCCGTTCAGCACAAACGTCAAACATCCGAACGTCAATCTCGATTATGCTGCCGTCTAAATCCAGTTAATCCTATGAGCCTCGACACATCCATTCCTTGCTTTCCAGAGCTAGACGACTGGCCGTTCGCCCCAACCCATCCAGTGCGAATCGCTGCTCATGGCCGATATCGAGATTCTGGTCCTCAAGGGAGCACTTACTATGTTGATCTCAAAGATTTCGATGATAGATGCATCCCTTTTTTCTTCGAGCGCTTTCTCGGTCGTCTCTGCTACGGATCTTCATATGAAACCGGGGAAGATGCGGCCTTCCTTCGACGCGGGAGGCGTATCGAGCAAGAAGCGATCCTCCTTATCGAAGATCTAGCCACAAAATCCCCGCAGTACGAGGAATTATTGGAGAAGATAAGGCATGCAAAAGTGTGGACCGCTGGAATTTAAGTAATCATTCAATCCCACACCGCTTCGTGGCTTAACTCATGTATTAGTTGCTCATCTGCAACGGGTTGCCAGAGAAGGTTTTGCGGCGCCCTGCCGGTAACGTCGCGGCGCAGGCCAGCACGCAGGTACGGCGCTTGAGGCGGTTCTGTCAGGGATCTATAGCGTGTCATGAGCTTTGGTTCGCCGCCACTGGTAGGCGAGTAGAGTTCGGCGGTGCCCTCAAGCCCTATCCAACCGACGTCAGTGATGAAGAGTAGCTTTTCTGCGTCGTACCCCGCCCTGATGGATCGGCACGCGTTTCCCGAGCCAATCCATCCTTAATTCATTTGAGGAATACAAAATGTGGTCTCCAGCCAGTATCGACCAATTGCAGGAATATCGGATTGCGTTGTGCCAAGCGCCTGACGGCGCTCGTACACATGCGCTGCAACTCGCGACAGAAGCGCAGACACCGGAGCACACTGTTTTTATGACTAAAGTCGTTCCTACGGAACTACTTTTGAGAGGTAATTTGCGAGCAATCTCAAAGGCTGTCACCTTAACCAACGGTCAACGATATTGGGTAGACCCGCATGGGGTTTGGCTCACCTTGGAAGAACTTGATGCACTCGAAAGCGATGACGACTCCGAAGTTCCCTGGATCAATGGATTGCCTGCTCTTTTTGCGCCGAAATAGGAGAATATCATCCATCAACCATCTAATAGATGATTATCCTCAATGACATGTTATTGCACGTTATTTATTCGCTCCGATGACCGCTCGGAACTTACTTCCGAAGTATTTCTGCAATCTTCACTGGAGAATTTCGATTTTACAGATGAAGAATCTCCAGAGCGACGCCAGACACGAAAACGACTAGACGCAGCTGGAATCCGAAGGCGACCCGATCTGCCTAGGTATGGATGGGTTTTAGAAACGAACGGTAAGGTTCACAGTACAAGCATAGAGGATCATATTAAATCCTTGCTAAGCTGCCTGAATAATGAAAGACGCCTTGGCGATTTGAAATCAATGGGCTATAAATATTATTTCTCAGTCTTCTGGGGCGGAAATGGGACGGGAGGCGGTCCATTTATCACAAGCGAAACTTCGGCCCTACTCGCCGAGCATGAAGCCGAAATAGAGATTTGCTTCTATTATGAAGATGCGTCGTAGTTTAACGAAGGCGGCTTCGTCGCCAGGCTCATCGGCACGCACGATCGGAAGGTCTGGAAAGAGCTGACCTGTCATGGTTAAGCAATGGGATTGGCCGCTTTCGTCTTCTCGGCTGGCGGCTGCAGCCCGTCGGGCAGCCGGCAGATGCCCTGACGTTGCTACGTGGCCTCCTGGCGGGCCAGGTCGGAGCCTTATCGAAAGACGAATCGGGTGACGCCCCGCAGGCGCTGCTTGACATCGCCGTGAGAGGCGCACAGGACAAACGTCAGTTGCCCCGCCTATTTCTCCACCACCACGGCCGAACTGGAGTGCCCGCCCCTGAAAGAACACCAACGGGCTGCTGCTCCGAAACCTGCCCAAGGGCACTGATCCGAGCGTGCGCAGCCAGGACGCCGCCGACGCCAACGCCAGCAGCCCCACGACAGACCTCTTGCCATACATGCCGTCAACACCCCGCTGGCCGTCTTCTCGCACATGCCGGCAATGGCCCAGCAAGCCCCTGCTCTTTCTCAGTGACCAGCGTGCCGCGCCCCGGTCCTGAGAGCGCCAAAACTAAAATGCCGCCATGACTGCACCCTCGGCTTCCCCCCATTCCTTCGACAAACTTGCGCTTTCGCCTGCGACGCTCGCCAATCTTGAGCGGCTCGGCTACCTTGAAATGACGGCGATTCAGCTCGCCAGCCTGCCCCCTGCGCTTGAAGGCAAGGATGTGATCGCCCAGGCGAAGACCGGCAGCGGCAAGACCGCAGCTTTTGCCCTGGCGCTGCTGGCCAAGCTGGATACGCGCAATTTCTCGGTGCAAGGCCTGGTGCTCTGCCCCACCCGTGAGCTGGCCGATCAGGTGACGACCGAGATTCGCCGCCTGGCGCGTGCGGAAGACAACGTCAAGGTGGTGACCCTGTCCGGCGGCGTTCCGCTGCGCGGCCAGAACGCGAGCCTTGAGAACGGCGCGCACGTGATCGTGGGCACGCCCGGCCGTGTGATCGATCACCTGGACCGGGGCAATCTGAACCTTGATTCGCTGAACACCTTGGTGCTTGACGAAGCGGATCGCATGCTCGACATGGGTTTCGTCGATGACATCGCCAAGGTCGCCAAGCAGTGCCCCCCGCAGCGCCAGACCTTGCTGTTCTCCGCAACCTACCCTGAAGGCATTGCCAAGCTGGCCGCGCGCTTCATGCGTGACCCGGTCACGGTCAAGGTCGCCGCGCAGCACAGCGGCGAGCAGATCGAGCAGCGCTGGTACGAGGTGGACAAGGAAGAGCGGCTGCCTGCGGTGGCTCGCCTGCTGGAGCATTTCCGGCCCGAGAGCACGCTGGCCTTCTGCAATACCAAGGCGCGCTGCCGGGCCCTTGCCGAGCTGCTGCAGGCCCAGGGCTACAGCGCGCTGGAGCTGCACGGCGATCTGGAGCAGCGTGACCGTGACCAGGTGCTGGTGCGCTTCGTGAACGGCAGTTGCTCCGTGCTGGTCGCCACCGATGTGGCGGCTCGCGGGCTGGATGTGACCAACCTGGGCGCCGTCATCAACGTGGACATCACGCCCGACCCTGAAGTGCACGTGCACCGCATCGGCCGCACAGGCCGCGCCGGCCAGAAAGGCCTGGCCCTGAGTCTTGCGACGATGGACGAAATGGGCGCGGTCGGAAACATCGAGCAGATGCAGGGCAGCCCATCCGTCTGGTACCCGCTGGACGAGCTGACGCCGACTCCCGGCGGCCGGCTCCTGCCATCCAAGGCCACCATCCACATCAATGCCAGCCGCAAGGACAAGATCCGCCCGGGCGATGTGCTGGGCGCGCTCACCGCAGACCTGGGCTACACCCGCGAGCAAGTGGGCAAGATCGACATCAACGAGTTCGCAACCTATGTGGCCGTGGACCGCAAGATTGCGCATGACGTGGTTGCCCGGCTCAATAGCGGAAAGATCAAGGGGAGAACGGTGAAGGCGCGCTTGCTCAAGGATTGAGCGGTTGCAGGCGCCGAGGCACGAACGACCACAACGGGTCGTTTCGCGCCAGCCACTGCCCATTCTTGTTTCGTTGGGATCGACGGCCAACGATGGTCCTGGCTGCTCACCGGGTCCGCCGGCCGCGCCCTCGCCTTGAACGGTCTGGAAAGACCGGGCCTGTCATGACTGCGCGGCAGGGTTGGCCGCTTCGGCTTTTTCTGCGGGCGGCTGCAGCCCTTCGGCCAGCGCCGCGCCCAGCGCGTCGATCACTGCCCGCACGCCCGGCACGTTGCGGCGGTCGCGGTGATAGGCCAGGTACACCGGGCAGGACGGCAGCGGCGCATCCACCTCCAGCCGTGCCAGGCCGGGCACGGCATGGGCCATGGCGTCGGGCAGCAGGCAGATGCCCTGGCCTTGCTCCGTGGCCTCCTGGCGGGCCAGGTCGGAGCCGGATCGAAAGACGAACCGGGTGGCGCCCCGGCTGGCCAGCCACAGGTTGGAGGTGTCCTGCCGGCCGGTGGCCAGGTCCTGTCCCACGAAGTCGTGGCTGGCGAAGTCCTGCACGCGCAGGCGGCGACCCGGCAGGCGCTGCTCAACATAGCCGTGCGAGGCGTACAGGCCAAACGTCAGTTGCCCCGCCCATTTCTCCACCACCACGGCCGAGCTGGAGCGCCCGACCCGGAGCGCGACGTCCACTTCGCGCCGCCCGACATCCGTGAAGCGCGACTCCACGGCCACTTCGATATGCAGCCCGGGGTGCGCGCTTCTCAACTGCGAGAGCACGGCGGTCACCGGCTTCACGAAGCCTTCGCCCATGCTGACGCGGATGGTGCCGGTCAGCGCATGGGCCTTCTCAGCGGGCCGGTCGTCGCGCTTGATGCCGCCCAGTCCCAGCTCGAATTGCTCGGCCAGCTCCACCAGTTCCATCGCATCGGGCTCGACCGTCGTCCCTGCGCTGCTGCGGTGTACCAGGGCGCGGCCAAGGGATTGCTCCAGCGCCTCGATGCGCCGCGCGACGGTGGAGGTGGACAGGCCCAGGGCCGCGCCTGCGGCCAGCAGGCTTTGGTGGCGGTGAAGCGCCAGGAGCACGCGCAGGTCATCCCAGGTGGTGGGCGGTTGGTTTTTCATGAATGCAAATCAGCTTACCAGCGCTGCCCATTCCCAGGCGGGCCCCCCGTCGCAATACTCGAGTGCATGAAAACCCCTTTTGATTTCTCCCAGATAACCGTCCTGGTGACCGGCGCCTCCATGGGCATCGGTGAAGTATTCGCCAGGGAGCTTGCCCGCCGTGGCGCCAAAGTCGTGCTGATCGCGCGCAGCCGCGACAGGCTCGAGAAGCTCGCCCGCGAATTGCCCGGCGCCGAATTCCTGGTGGAGGACCTGGCCGCACCCGGGGCGGCCCGGCGGGTCTTCGAGGCCGTCAGCGCCAGGGGCCTGCTGCCGGACCTGCTGGTGAACAACGCCGGCTTCGGCACCCACGGCAGGTTTGATGAACTGGCGCTGGACATACAGCGGGAAGCCATCGATCTGAATGTGGGCGCCCTGGTGGAATTGACGCACCTGTGTCTCCCCGCACTGGAGCAGCGCCAGGGCGGCGTCATCAACATCGCCTCCACGGCAGCGTTTCAGCCGGTCCCGTACATGGCGGTCTACGCCGCGACCAAGGCCTTTGTACTTTCGTTCAGCGAAGCGCTCTGGGCCGAGTACCGGCCGCGCGGCGTGCGCGTGCTGGCGTTGTGCCCGGGCGCTACCGACACGGCGTTCTTCGCCCGCGCCGGCGAGGCCGCATCCTTCGGGAAAAAAGCTTCCAGCGAAGACGTGGTTCGCCTGGGGCTGAAAGCCTTCGACGACAACCGCGCCTCGGTGGTGCACGGCTGCGCCAACTACCTGACGGCCCTGGGCGGGCGCATTGTCACGCGCGAGTTCATGGCCCGGTTCACGGCGCGCGTGATGAGGCCTGCCGCGCAGCCGGCTTGAAGACGACTGGCAAGAGACAGCGATAGAAAAAAACCTGTCCCCTTCCCAACCCTAGCCCAGCACGAGCCTTGCTAGCCTTGGCACATGCTGATCTCCGAACTCGCCCGGCTCACGGGCGTCTCCATCCACGCGCTGCGGCACTACGAGCGCGCGGGCCTGCTCAAGCCCCGGCGCCTGCCCAATGGCTACCGCGACTATCCGCGCTCGGCCCGGCGCGAGGTGGTGTTCATCGCCATGTCCCGCGCGCTGGGGTTCGGGCTGCCGCGCATTGCCGAGAACCTGCGCGCCTGGCGTGCGGGGCGCATAGGCCCCGGTGACCTGGCCGATGCCGTGCAGCAGCGCGTACAGGAGATAGACGAACAGATCGCTGCGCTGCAGGCCCAGCGCGCCCAGGCCCTGGACCATGTGCAGTGGCTGCGCGCCCGCCAGGCCGAGCGGGATCTGGCGCAGACGGCACCGGCCCCATCCAACGCACCCGACAAACCCGCCGCGCCCTGGCCGCGCGTGCGCCGTGCCGCTTCACCCACCACGAAGGAGACAGGCCATGACTGAGCCGACCACCCACCCCACCCCATCCACCCAGGCGCTGCAGAACGCCGTGCTGGCCATGCCCATGGCGCGCACCCTGGGCCTGCGCTTCGTGCGTGCCGAGCCCGGAGCCACCGAGCTGGAGATGCCCATTGCCGATGCCCTGTGCTTTCAGCCGGGCCAGTTGCAGGCCACGGCGGTCTTTGCACTGGGCGACTTTGCGGCGGTGTCGGCCGCAGGTTCACTGCTGCCTGCCGGCTGGGCCAATGCCACGGTGGACGGCAGCGTGAAGCTCTTCGCCCCCGCACGCGGCACCCACCTGCGGGCGCGCGGCCGCGTGGTGGATGCCGGCCGCGTGCTCAGCATCTGCGCAGCCGACCTGTTCGCGGTGGCCGAGGATGGTCATGAAACGCATTGCGCGACCTGGCTGGGCACGGCGCGCAATCTGGAGCCCAGGCCCGTGCGGGCCTGAGAACGTTCCCCCGCCTCCCCACCCCGTATGTCAGCGCCTGCATCGTGGCGGTTGCGGGGTTGCAGTCCTGCCGAAGGACAGGACTGCTTTGTCAACTGACTTGCCGCAGTTGTTTGAGCGGCGCGCGAAGCGCAAAGCGAGTTCTGCGGCAAACCCCGCGGCCGCCACGACGCAGGTTGCCCGCAGCGAAGCGGAGGGTCGCGGACATCCGGGTCGCCTTCTTTGACCTGACCTTTCTTGGCGAATCAAGAAAGGGCCGTCGGCTGCCGGGCCGAGACCCGGCCTCGAAAAGCAACCGCTCGGCAGGGTCAGAAAAACAGTCCCCAGGCAGACACCCCCTCTTTAAAAGCTCACCCCCGCAGCTTCGCCCGCCTCGCCTTCACCGCCGCAGCCAGCTGCTGCAGCACAGGCACGGTCTGCTCCAGGCTGATGCAGGCATCGGTCACGGACACGCCATGCGCCAGCGGCTGGCCGTCCACGATGTCCTGCCGCCCTTCCTGCAGGTGGCTTTCGATCATCAGCCCCGTGATGCGGGCATCGCCACCGGCGATCTGCTGGGCCACGTCGGCCGCCACGTCGATCTGGCGGCGGTGCTGCTTGCTGCTGTTGGCGTGGGAGACATCGATCATGACCTGCGGGCGCAGGCCCGCACCTTCCAGCAGAGCGCAGGCGGCCTGCACATGCTCGGCGCCGTAGTTGGGCTGCTTGCCGCCGCGCAGGATGACGTGGCAGTCGCCATTGCCGCGGGTCTCGAAGATGGCGGACTGGCCCATCTTGGTCATGCCCATGAAGGCGTGAGGCGCGCTGGCCGCCTGGATGGCATCGCTGGCCACCTTGACGCCGCCGTCCGTGCCGTTCTTGAAGCCCACAGGGCAGGACAGGCCGCTGGCCAGCTGGCGGTGGCTCTGGCTTTCAGTGGTGCGCGCGCCGATGGCGCCCCAGCTGACCAGGTCGCTGATGAATTGCGGCGACAGCAGGTCCAGGAATTCCGTGCCCACGGGCAGGCCCAGGGCCAGCACGTCCAGCAGCAGGGCGCGGGCCATTTCCAGGCCTTCGTTGATGGCGAAGCTGCCGTCCAGGTGCGGGTCGTTGATGTAGCCCTTCCAGCCCACGGTGGTGCGGGGCTTCTCGAAGTAGACGCGCATGACCACGAGCAGCTCGCCGGCCAGGGCGTCAGCCTGGGCCTTGAGCTGGCGCGCATAGTCCATGGCCTGGTCGTGGTCGTGGATGGAGCAGGGTCCGACGACGACGATGAGCCGGTCGTCCCGACCCTGCAGCACGTCCGAGATGGCGGCGCGGCTGGTTTCCACCAGTTGCTGCGCGGCTTCGGGCGCGGGCAGCCATTCCTGCAGCAGGGCCGGGGTGATCAGGGGGCGCACGGCCTTGATGCGCAGGTCGTCGATGCGGGTGGTGTCGTGCGTGCTCAGGGGCACGGCACTGCGTTGTACGTGGGTGGGGGTGGTCATGGCGCTATTGTCGCGCCTTGAGGTTTCCCGACCGGGGCGGGGCAAGTGGCTTGCCCGCCCCTTGGCATCGACTTATTGAGCCGCCGCTGCCGGTGCCGGTGCCGGTGCCGGTGCCGGTGCCGGTGCCGGTGCCGGTGCCGCTGCCGCTGCCGGTGCCGGTGCCGCTGCTGGCGCAGGCGCAGGTGCGGACTCTGGCGCAGCCGGCACAGCGGCCGGTGCCGCGCCGTACTGCCAGCCGGCGGGCAGCAGGCCATCGATCCAGTGCAGGCGCCAGGCCATCAGCGCCAGCAAGGCCACCACGGCCAGCGCCACCAGGGTGTTGCGCAGGCCATTGCCTTCCGCATAGGGATCGCCCGCCGTGCGCCGCGCGCCCACCGGCACCTTGGCGGTCTGCGACAGGCTGCGGCCCAGCGGCAGGTTGATGCGCATGCGGCCGTTGATGGCCCAGCCGCTGGCGTCCAGGATGGGCCCCAGGCTGCGCTGGCGCAGCTTGAGCCAGGCAATCATCATGCTGGGCCCTGAGATGGCCGCGATGAGGCCGACCAGGGCCACGGGAATCCAGGGCCCCAGGTCGATGAACTTGCCGAAGATGCCCACCAGCACGGCGCTGATGGAGCCCAGGGCCACGCCCAGGGCGGCCACGGTGCCCACATCGGTCTTGCGCGGGGCGGCGGCCGCCGTGGCCGTGGCGGCGCTGGCCGCTGCGGTGCCGGGCACCGTGACCAGCTGGCCGGCCTGCGTGCCCAGGCTGGCGGTCACGCCCTCTTCCTTGGCCGAGGCGCGCTTGGCCACCTGTTCCTCCACCATGCGCAGGAATTTCTTGTAGGGCAGGAAGAAGGCCTGGCCGATGCTGGTGGGGTTCTCGATGAGCTTGACGATGGTGGCGTCCCAGTCGTTGCCTGCGCGGTCATAGAACACGCCGTTGCGGCCCACGAAGAGAAAGTCCACATCGCCCGCAGTGAAGGCCGCGACGATGGCTTTCTTCTTGCCCTCGCGCCGGAGCTCGCAGTAGGCCAGGCAGGTCTTGGCGCGGCCGGCCAGCGCGGCATGGGCAGCCGTGTCGCTCACTTCCACGGTCAGGTCGCAGCTGCGGGCATCCAGGTAGAGCGTGCCGGCCTGGAAGGCCGCGCCCTCGCGCCGGTAAAAGAGGCTGAACGAGACGAAGTTGTTGAGCAGCGCCAGCAGGTCGCGCTGCAGGCGGATGAGCTTTTCCAGCGCCACGGCCTGCAGGCTGTGTTCCTTTTCGGACTCGTCCTGGGCGATGAGGTCCAGCAGCGCGGCTTCCTGGCCGCCGTCCAGCAGCGCCTGCACCTCCTGCTGCGACAGGGCATCGAGCGGCGTGGCGGGCCGGGCCGCCAGCCATTGGCGGCAAGGCTGCAGGGCGGCCTTGACCTGTTCCCACTGCGCGGCGGTGATCTCCTGCAGGTCTTCGCCCAGCACGGGCTGCACGGCCTGCTCGCGCAGCGCCTGCAGCGCCCCGGCCCATGCGGGGTTGACCCCCTGCGTCAGCGGCAGCGCGCGATCGGCCGCCACGGCGGCCAGGGGCAGGGCGGCAATGGCCTGGGCGCCGCTGTCCAGCACTTCTCGGCCCAGGGCGGCATAGCCCTCCACGGAGGGGTTGAGCGGGTCCTGCGCACGCGTGTCGAAGGCGGCCAGGCGTGTGCGTGCGAAGAAGTCGTCCACCTTGGCCTGCACCGCGTCCACGGCGCGGGCGGCGGCCAGGGCCTGGTCGCGCTCGGCAATGCCGCAGCCCAGGGCGTCGGCGCCCGCATGCCAGTCGCGCAGTGCGCGCAGGTCCGCATAGAAGGCCTCTGCCTGCTGGCGCGCGATGCCGGCCACGCCGTCGGCGCCGGCAGTGGTGCCGTAGGCCTTGCCAATGCGTTCGATCAGCTCGGCCAGTGCCTTGTCGCCCTCGGCCGTGGCGGGGCTGACGATGCCGTCGCCATTGAAGCGCATGGCCGCCAGGGAGGCCAGGCGCTCGCGCACCTGGGCCAGACTCAGCGCGGCGCCGCCGGCCTGACCGGACAGGGCCAGCATGCGCTCGGCCTCGGCATGCAGCAAGGCGCCCTGCTCGCTGTCGCGCTCCAGGCTGGACAGTTGCAGCACGTCGCCGCCATCGGCCAGCACCTGGGGGTCACGCACGCGCGCCACGGCCCATTGGCAGGCGGCGATCAGTTCGGGCGGGCGGATGCGGCCGTCCTTGTCTTCGTCGATCAGGTCCAGCGTGTCGCTGTCGAACTCGATGCCGCGCGTGGGGCAGGCCAGGGCCACCCACAGCTTCTGGTCCAGCTCGCCGATGTGCGCAATGTCCTGCCCGGTGCGGATGACCACCTGGTCCACTCCACCGGCGCGAAAAAACTCCCAAGCATGTTGCTGCTGCATGAAATACCCAACGGCCGCTCTGGCCAACGTTCGAAAAACGGAAAAAGGGCCGCAGTTTAAAAGTCATTCGGCCTGTCCAATTGAAGACATTTGTCAACGACGGGCGTCAGTGCAGGCTGTCAGGGCTATTGCTTTGTGCAAAAATAAAAGCACTGAATAGATACTTTATTGCCTTCATGCCCTCCAACTCCACCGCGTCGGCCCCTCAACAAGGCCGGGACAAGCTGCACCTGCAGCTGGCGCGGCTGTTCCGCAGCAAGGTGTCCACGGGCGCCTGGCCCGTAGGCAGCGCCATTCCCACGGTGCAGGAGCTGCAGGCGCTGCATGGCGTGTCGCGCACCACGGTGCGCATGGCGCTGGGCGCCCTGGTGGCAGAGGGCCTGCTGCTCACGCGCAAGCGCGGCGGCACGCGGGTGATTGCGGCGCCCTACAAGCCGCCGTCCTTTCTGCTGCCCACCAGCTGGAAGGAGCTGGTGGCCTTTGGCGCCCACATCGGCCAGATCACCCTGCACACCGGGCGCGACTGCCTGCCGCCGATTCCCGAAGGCTTCCCCGACGTGGGCCGCATGGCCCCCGCCTACGTGCACCTGCTGCGCGTGTACGACCATGACGCGGCGCGGTTTTGCCTGTCGCAGCTGTACCTGGAGCAGCAACTGTTCCCCGAGATCGAGGCCCAGCTGCAGCGCAGCTCCCTGGCCGTGGCCCTGAGCAGCGACCCCTCGCGCATTGCCGTGGCGCGCCAGCACCTGAGCGTGGCGCCGGCCGACGAACTGGCCGCCGAGCACCTGGGCGTGGCCCTGGGCACGCCGCTGATGCAGGCGCTGCGCTGGGCATGCAACGCCGATGGGCTGCTGATCTACTGGGCGCGGGTCCGCTTTCTCAGCGAGTACGTGCATATGGAAATGGATCTTCTGAAATGAACCCCACCCCCTCCGCCCCGGCCAGCCGCCCGCATGCGGGCCGCGTGGCCTGGATCACCGGCTCGACCAGCGGCATCGGCCTGGCCGTGGCGCGCCATCTGGCCAGCGAGGGCGCGGCCATCGCGCTGCATGGCCAGGCCGCCGCTTCTGCCGAGACCGATGCGCTGGTGCGCGAAATCGCCCAAACGCATGGCGTGCCGGTGCGCCACTACGGGCTGGACCTGCGCGACGGCAGCGCCATCGCCCCGCTGGCGCAGCGCATTGCGGCCGAGATGGGCGCCATCGACATCCTGGTCAACAACGCAGGCATGCAGCATGTGAGCCCGCTGCTCGAATTCCCGGCCGGCAAGTGGGACGAGCTGCTGGCCGTCAACCTGTCGGCGCCCTTCCACGCCATCCAGGCCTGCGCGCCGCAGATGCTGGAGCGCGGCTGGGGCCGCATCATCAATATCGCCTCGGTCAGCGGGCTGGTGGGCGTGGCGCGCAAGCCGGCCTATGTGGCCAGCAAGCACGGGCTGATCGGCCTGACCAAGTCGGTGGCGCTGGAGTTCGCCACCACGCCCGTGACCTGCAACGCCATCTGCCCGGGCTGGGTGCTGACGCCGCTGGTGCAACGGCAGATCGATGCGCTGGCCGCGCGCGAGGGGCTGGATGCCGACGCGGCGGCCCGCCAGCTGCTGGGCGCCAAGCAGCCCTCCCAGGCCTTCGTGACCGTGGAGCAGGTGGCGGCGCTGGCCGGTTTCCTGGCCAGCGAGCAGGCCGCCCAGGTGCGCGGCGCACACTGGAACATGGACGGCGGCTTTGCCGCCGCCTGACCCCGCCACGCCTCGCCCTGCCCCGCCAAACCCCTTTTCATACCAACGACAGACAAACCCAACCAGGAGAGACAGATGTCCTTGAACGAAACCCATGACGCAGGCCTGCGCAGCTGGGTGGCCTCGGCCAACACCGGCGCCAGCGACTTCCCCATCCAGAACCTGCCCTACGCGGTGTTCCGCCGCGCAGGCAGCCAGGAGGCCTGGCGCGGCGGCGTGGCCATCGGCGACCAGGTGCTGGACCTGGCGCGCGCAAGCGCCCTCAAGGCGCTGGGCGATGCCGTGCAGCCGCAGCTGGAGGCCGCTTCGCAGCAGCGCCTGAACGGCTTCATGGCCATGGGGCCGGCCGCCTGGTCGGCCCTGCGCCTGGCGCTGTCGCGCGCGCTGCGCGAAGGCGCTGCCGCGCAGGACGCCCTCAAGGATTGCCTGGTACCCCAGGCCGAGGTGGAGTACGCCGTGCCGGCCCAGGTCGGCGACTACACGGACTTCTATACCTCGGTGCACCACGCCACCAACGTCGGCAAGCTGTTCCGCCCGGACAACCCGCTGATGGAGAACTACAAGTGGGTGCCGATTGGCTACCACGGCCGCGCCTCCAGCCTGCGCGTGTCGGGCGTGGACTTCCGCCGCCCCATGGGCCAGCTGAAGGCGCCCGACGCCGCCGCGCCCGCACTCAAGCCCTGCGCACGCCTGGACTACGAGCTGGAGATGGGCATCTACACCGGCGCCGGCAACGCCTGGGGCGAGGCGATTCCCATGGACGAGGCAGAGAACCACATCTTCGGCCTGTGCCTGCTCAACGACTGGTCGGCGCGCGACATCCAGGCCTGGGAATACCAGCCGCTGGGCCCCTTCCTGTCGAAGAACTTCGCCACCACGGTCTCGCCCTGGATCGTGACGCTGGAGGCGCTGGAGCCCTACCGCACGGCCTTTACGCGGCCCGCCGCAGATCCCCAGCCCCTGCCCTACCTGAGCTCGGCCGCCAACTCCGAGCGCGGCGCGTTCGACGTGCAGTTGAGCGTGGCGCTGGAGACCGGCCGCATGCGCGCCGAAGGCCAGGCCGCCCAGCAGATCACCCACACCAGCTACCGCCACGCCTACTGGACCATGGCCCAGCTGGTGGCCCACCACAGCGTCAACGGCTGCGACCTGCAGCCCGGTGACCTGCTGGGCACGGGCACGCTGTCCGGCCCCACCTCCAGCGAGGCCGGCGCTCTGCTGGAGCTGACCGAAGGCGGCAAGAAGCCCGTGGCGCTGGCCAATGGCGAGAGCCGCACCTTCCTGCAGGATGGCGATGCCGTGATCCTGCGCGGCTGGTGCGAGAAGCCGGGCGCCGCGCGCATCGGCTTCGGCGAGTGCCGCGCCACGGTGCTGCCCGCGCGCCAGGGCTGACAGCAGCCTCCAATCGATCGGGCGCGATGGATTCGCCCGATCGATAGCCACGAATGTCGTGATTCCGACAGCCACGAGTGCATGACACAATTGCTGACATGCCCGCCCCATCGGAAGACGCCATCTCAGCACCTCCCGCCACCATCGACTTCGGAAGGCAGGCGGCCCCTGCACGGCAGGAGCCCGCCTTTGCCGAGCCCGGCACCGCCAAGAGCCCCAGCAAGCTGCCGCCCTCGATCGCCAGCGCCTTCGCCGCCGCAGCCTATGCGCTGCAGCACGGCGATGATGGCCCGGCCGCCGACGAACGGGCGGCCCCCGGCGCAAGTTCCGGCACGAATTCCGGCACGACCAGCTTCACCGGTGGCCAGGGCGCAGGCCTGATGCCCGGCCTGTACGCCAGCCTGATTGGCGAGCCCTCGCGCGACTACTACCTGCGGCTGTTCGAGCGCTTCGATGCGCTGGGCAAGCCCCTGCCCACCTGGAACCTGGCCGCAGGCCTGTTCACCCTGCCCTGGTGCGGGCTGCGCGGGCTGTGGCAAGAGGGCGGCCTCTACGCGCTGGCCGCCGGCGGCACGGGCCTGGTCTGGGGCCTGCTGCTGCGCCCTGCGCTGGGCCTGCCCCCGGCGATTGCCCACGGCATCGATGCCACGCTGGTGCTGATGGCGATTGCCATTCCCGGCCTGGGCGCCAATGCCCTGTACTGGCACCATGTGCGCCGCCACACGCTGCAAGCCATTGGCGAGGCTCCCAACATGGCCGCAGCGCACGAACGCCTGGCCCGCCGCGCGGCCACGCCCTTGCGCAAGCGGCTGGCCGTGGCGGCCGGTGCGGTGCTTGCCGCCGCTGCGGGTGCCGGCATCTGGGCGCTGTCGGGCACGCCACATTTCATGGCGGCACAGACGGAGGTGATTCCATCCGAAGCCGTACCGGCCGCTGCACCAGTTTCGCCAGCTGCACCAGCCGTGGCGCCAACGCCCGCCGCAGCCGTAGCTGCCGTTGAAACGCCAAGGACGGAACCGGCGCCCACACCCGCCCCCACTCCCGCACCCACGCCCCGGCCGCAAGAGCCAGTCGCCCAGGCCGAGGCGCGCCCTGATCCGCAAGCGCCCTTGCCCGCTGCCGGCAGCACCGTCTCCGGCACGGTCGAACCCATGCCCGTAGTAGCAGCGGCCGGCGCGGCGGGTGCCGTCGCGGCCACTGCAGCGGCAGCCATTCCCGTCAAGGCCGCGTTGGTGCCAGCCAAAGCGCCTGCACCTGCCCCTGCACCAGCGTCCGTACACACAGCCACTCCAGCGCCCGCCAAGCCCTCCAAGGTGGCGGCTGAAACCAAACCAGCCAAGCCTGCCAAGCCTGCCGAACCCGTCGCAAAGGCCCCTGCACCTGCCAAGCCTGCCTCGGCGGCTCTGGAGCCGGGCAACTACTACATCAACATCGGCGTGTTCTCTGAAGCCGCCAATGCCGGGCGCGTGGTGGAGCGGCTGGAGAAAGCCAAGCTGCCCACGCTCAGCCAGACCCTGCACAGCAACAAGGGCGAGATCGTGCGCGTGCGCTCGGGCCCCTTTGCCAAGCAGCGCAGCGCCGATCAGGCGGCGGCCAGGATACGCGCCATGGGCCTGGAGGCCACGGTCTTCCACCACGCCCCCGCGGAAGGCCGCAGCGCGCGGCGGTGATGCCCTGGCAGCACCTTGGCAATGCCTTCGTGATGCCTTTGCTGCCGCCTGTTACTTCCGCATGCCAATGGCACCGCCCGAGCCCGGCTAAGGTATGCGGCGTTGTCCGAGGCGATGCGCCAGCGCCCGCCCTGATACTGCGCAGCACACACCCCCTGAATTGAGGAGACAGACCATGCCGACGATCACCACCCCAGCCCTGCACCGCCGCCTTGCCGCCCTGGCCCTGCTGGGCGCCACCACCCTGGTTGCGGGTTGCGCCGGCATGGGCAATCCTTTTGGCGGCAGCAGCGGCGGCGCGGCGCAACCGGCCCCGCGCCCCGTGCAGGTCTGCAATGCGGCATCGGCCCAGTCCTTCGTGGGCAAGAGCAATACCTCGGCCACGCTGGAGGCCGCACGCAAGCAGTCGGGCGCCTACATGGCCCGCGTGCTGCGCGAAGGCCAGCCAACGACGATGGAGTTCAACCAGGAACGCCTGAACCTGGTGGTCGACGGCACAGGCCGCATCGTGGCCGTGCGCTGCGGCTGATCGCCGACCGATTGCGCTGTGGCGCTGGATGAAGAAAGGACGCCGAGGCGTCCTTTTTCAATCGTCGTCGGCCCGATCACTCGGCCAGGAACAGCTCCTGCAGGTCGCTGAGGAAGTCAAAGCCCCGCTCCGTGGGCACCACCCGGCCCAGTTCGCGCGTGATCAGGCCCTTGGCCTGTGCTGCATCCAGCCCCTTGGCGATGGACGACAGCGGCAGGCCCGTGCGCTCCATGAAGTCCTGCAGCGCAAAGCCTTCGCGCAGTCGCAGCGCGTTGAGCATGTATTCGAAGGGCAGGTCGGCGCGGCGCACCTCGCCGTCCTGCGCCAGTGGCGCGCCGGCCAGGGCCTGGTCCATGTAGCGCGCGGGATCGCGAAAGCGCACCTGGCGCACGATGCGGTGGGCAAAGCTGAGCTTGCTGTGCGCGCCCGCGCCAATGCCCAGGTAGTCGCCGAACTGCCAGTAGTTGCGGTTGTGCCAGCACTGGTGGCCCTCACGCGCATAGGCCGATATCTCGTAGCGCTGCATGCCTGCGGCGGCGGTGCGCGCGGTGATGCGGTCCAGCATGTCGTAGGCCAGGTCGTCCTCGGGAATGGCCGGCGGGAACTTGGCGAAATACGTATTGGGTTCGATGGTCAGGTGATAGACCGACAGGTGCGGCGGCGCGAAGGACATGGCCACGTCCAGGTCCCGCGCCAGGTCCAGTTCGGTCTGGCCAGGCAGCGCGTACATCAGGTCGATGTTGAAGGTCTCGAAGCTGTCGGCCGCCTCGCGCACGGCCGCACGCGCCTGGGCGCCATCGTGCACGCGGCCCACGGCCTGCAGGAAGCGGTCGTCGAAGCTCTGCACGCCAATGGACAGCCGCGTGACACCGGCCGCGCGGAAGGCGCGGAAGCGGTCGGTCTCGAAGGTGCCGGGGTTGGCCTCCATGGTGATCTCGCAGTCGGCCTCCATGCGCAGGCGCGCGCGGATGGCAGCCAGCAGCCGGTCGATGGCCTCGGGCGAGAACAGGCTGGGCGTGCCGCCGCCGATGAAGATGCTGTGCACGGTGCGGCCCCAGATCAGCGGCAGCGCGCTTTCGAGGTCGGCAACCAGGGCGTCGATGTAGCGGTCTTCGGGCAGCTCGGGGCCGTCGCGGCCGTGCTCGTGCGAGTTGAAGTCGCAGTACGGGCACTTGCGAATGCACCAGGGCAGGTGCACATACAGCGACAGCGGCGGCAGGCTGCCCAGCTGCAGCGTGCCGGGGCGCATGTAGTGCTGGATGTCGCGCTGCACGGCGGCCTGGGCGCCGGAGACCGAATCCTGGGGCTGGATGGGAATCATCGCACCCAGCGCTCGCGCACGAGTTCGATCATCTGCAGCGTGGCGCGGCCGCGGTGGCTGTGCGCGTGCTTCACGGCCGGGTCCATCTCGGCGAAGGTCTGGCCCAGCTCGGGGATGTACATCACGGGGTCGAATCCGAAGCCCTGCGTGCCACGGCGCTCGGTGGTGATCTCGCCGAGCACGCGGCCCATGGCGATCAGCGGTTCGGGATCCTTTGCGCTGCGAACGCCCACCAGGGTGCTGACCATGGCGGCGCGGCGGTCGGCCACGCCCTGCATCTGCTCCAGCAGCGCGCGCACGTTGTTGTCGTCGCTTTTCTCGTAGCCGAACTGCGTGCAGTAATAGGCCGTATCCACGCCCGGCAGCCCGCCGAAGTGCGAGACGCACATGCCGGCGTCGTCGGCAATGGCGGGCAGGCCCGTGCGCTCGGCCGCGAAACGGGCCTTGGCCAGCGCGTTCTCCACAAAGGTGCAATGCGGCTCGGGCGCCTCGCCCTCGAACAGGTCGCCCTGGCGGATCAGCTCCACCCCCAGCGGGGCGAACATGGCTTGCAGCTCGGCGAGCTTGCCGCGGTTGTTGGAGGCCAACACAATCTTCATCGTAGAAATCCAGTCGGGCGCCCGTGCGCCCTTTGTCGTCAATAGGTTCGGTAGTCCATGCGCGCCAACGGCACCGCTGCCGCGGGCCGGCAGCGGCGTTCAGCGCTTGAACTGGCGCTCGGCCGAGCGGCGTATCGCTTCGTTGATCTCGGCGATGGAGCGCTCGATGGCCGCGTCGTCGAGCTCATCTTCCAGGTCTTCGATTGCCCCGCCCTGGATCGTGGATTCAAACGCGTCGTTCTCGATGTCCTGGGTGGAGATGCCCATGGTGGACTCGAAGGCGTCTGGCGTCTCCCACTCCATGGCAATGGCCGTGACGTTGTCGCTGGCATCGCCCGCATTGCGCAGCGCCGTATCGACCAGCTGGGGAATGGCCTGGGACACGGTGCGGCCGTGCAGGGTGCGCAGCAGGTGCCCTTCGTCCACGCTGCCCCACAGGCCGTCGGAGCACAGCAGCAGCTTGTCGCCCTGCTCCAGCCGGCGCGGCTCGGTCACGTCGTAGATAGGCTTGGACGGAGAGCCCAGGCAGGTGAACAGCACGTTGCGGCTCGATGTCTTGAGCTGGGCCGCGATCTCGCCCATCTCCAGATAGGAGTGATCGCGCGTGCGCACCAGCAGCTCGCCGCCGCGCACCAGGTACAGGCGCGAGTCGCCGCAATGGATCCAGGTGATCTTGCCCTTCTGGATGACGGCGGCGACCAGCGTGGTGCGCGGCGTGTCGATCATTCCCTTGGCGCTGGCATAGCGCAGGATCTGCCGGTGCGCGTGCAGCAGCGCATCGACCAGAAAGCCCTGCGGATCTTCGAGCAGCGGCTTGGCCTGGCGCTGGAAATGCACGGACATCACCTGCAGCGCCAGCTGCGCGGCGACCTCGCCTTCGGGATGGCCGCCCATGCCGTCGGCCAGCACGAAGAGCACGGCTTCCCGCGTGTAGCAGTAACCCATGCGGTCTTCATTGAGCGCACGGCCGCCGCGGCGGCTCAGCTGGAATACCGAAAACCTCATGGCTTGCGCTCCTGGCCCACGGCTGGCAGGCCCGCTGCGCCGCTGATCTTTTGCATGTTCTTCTTGGCGTCGGTCACCAGCGTGTCCAGCTGCAGGCGCATGCGCTCGGAGACGCTGAGCTTGGTGTAGCGGCGCTCGCCTTCGCGGCTCAATTCCTTTTGCAGCGCAAACACCGACTGCGGACGCGATCCCGGGTCCACGGCCATGCACCACTCGACCACCTCGATGAGGTTGTCCGAATACACGCCGCGCAGCTTGGTCAGCGCCAGCGTGAGCCGGTCCTTGTCCTGACGCTGCGGCGCCTCGTTGGGCGGAAACCCCTGCATGCAGGCATAGATGCAGGCGCCGATGGCGTAGATGTCGGTCCAGGGCCCCAGCGATGCGTCGCGGCGGTACATCTCGGGCGCGGCAAAGCCCGGCGTGTACATGGGGCGGATGAAGTTGCCTTCCTTGGACAGCACCTCGCGCGCCGCACCGAAGTCGATCATCACGGCACGGTCGTCATTGGTGATGAAGATGTTGGCCGGCTTGATGTCCAGGTGCAGCATCTTGTGCTGGTGCACGATGCGCAGGCCGCGCAGCACCTCGTCGAACAGCGAGCGAATGGTCGATTCGCGGAACACCTTCTCGGCCTTGAGCTCGCGCGCGGTGACGACGAAGTCCTGCAGGGTGGCACCCTCCAGGTAGTTCATCACCATGTAGACGGTTTCGTTCTCGCGAAAGAAGTTGAGCACGCTGACCACGGAAGCGTGCGAGATCTGTGCAAGGGAACGCCCTTCCTCGAAGAAGCTCTTGAGGCCCAGGCGGTACAGCGAAAGTTTTTCGGGCGCCACGGCGGGCTGCAGCTCTCCGGGGGCACGGGTGGCCAGCGAGGCGGGCAGGTATTCCTTGATCGCCACCTGCTTGCCCTCTGCATCCAAGGCCAGGTAAACGACGCCGAAACCGCCGGAAGCAAGCCTGCGCACCACCCGATAGCCGCCGATCGTGCTGCCTGGCGGCAATGGCGCCGGCTTGATCTTGGAAGACATTTTTCTCCGGTGAGTCTCAGGGATGGGGCGAAACCCGGATAATCGGGCAATTGCAAGCATCCATCAAAAGTCCAATGCCAGTTTACAGCATGACCGGATACGCCAGTGCCCAGCACGGCGCGTCCGAAGAAGATGGTGGAGCGTCGGGCCGCAACAGCCGGCTCGGTCTGGAGATCCGCTCGGTCAACAGCCGCTTCCTGGATCTTTCGTTCCGCCTGCCCGACGAACTGCGCGCGCATGAGCCAGCCTTGCGGGCCCTTTTGACCGCCCGCCTCAAGCGCGGCAAGGTCGAGGTGCGCGCCGCCATCGACAACGACGACGGCAACTCCCTGCCCGACCCCTCCACCGCCATGCTGCAGCGCCTGGCCATGCTCCAGGACACTGTCCAGTCCTGGCTGCCCGACGCCCGCAGCCTGTCCGTCTCCGACGCCCTGCGCCTGGCCAGCGGCAGCGGCAACTCGGCCGTTGACTGGAGCAGCGTGCTGCCCACGCTGGCAGAGCAGGCCCTGACCGAACTGCTGGAGGCCCGCGCCCGCGAAGGCAAGCGCCTGGCCACCATGCTGCTGGACCGCATCGCGCAGCTGCGCAAGCTCGCGGCAGATGCCACGCCCCTGGTGCCCCAGCTCGTGGAGCAGCAGCGCCTGCGCTTCATGGAGCGCTGGAAGGAAGCGATGGCCCTGGCCGAAGGCGCCGTGGCGCCCGAAGCCGCCCAGGACCGCGCCCTGACCGAGGCCACCGCCTTTGCCATCCGCATCGACGTGGCCGAGGAAGTCACCCGCCTGGACTCGCACCTGGACGAGATCCAGAGCCTGCTCAAGAAGGGCGGCGAGATCGGCAAGCGCCTGGACTTCCTGATCCAGGAACTGCACCGCGAAGCCAATACGCTGGGCTCCAAGTCCGCCACGCTGGAGCTGACCCGCATCAGCGTGGACATGAAGGTGCTGATCGAGCAGATGCGCGAGCAGGTGCAGAACATCGAATAAGCCCAACACAGATGCCCATGCGTGAACACACTGCGCAAAATTCCATGGATTACCCCGGAAACCTCTTTGTCGTCTCGGCCCCCAGCGGGGCCGGCAAGTCCAGCCTGGTGCGCGCGCTGCGCGAGTTCGATGCGCGCGTCTCCCCTTCCGTCTCCCACACCACGCGCGCGCCGCGTGGCCAGGAAAAGCACGGCCGCGAGTACTACTTCGTCTCCGACCAGGAGTTCGACGCCATGGTGTCGAACAACGCCTTCGTCGAATGGGCGAACGTGCACAGCCGCCGCTACGGCACGGCCAAGAAGGCGCTGGAAGAGCGCATCCAGGTCGGCACCGACGTGCTGCTGGAGATCGACTACCAGGGCGCACTGCAGGTCAAGCAAGCGTTTCCGAACGCCGTGCTGATCTTCATCCTGCCGCCCAGCTGGGACGAGCTGCGTGCCCGCCTGGAAAACCGGGGCGAGGACGCGCCCGAGGTGATCGAGTTGCGCCTGAAGAACGCGGCCGAGGAGATGGCCCAGGTGGCGAAATTCGACTTCGTTATAATCAACGAATTGTTCGAGAGCGCACTGTTTGATCTCAAGACGATCATCCACGCCCAGCGCCTCAAGTATGCGGCTCAGCGCAGCCGCCGCGCAGAGACCTTCGAGTCTCTCAATATTTCTGAACCCAACTGACGTTTCCCGGAGATCCTGATGGCACGCATCACTGTTGAAGACTGCCTGGAGCAGATCCCTAACCGCTTCCAGCTCGTGTTGGCCGCCACTTACCGCGCACGCATGCTGAGCCAGGGTCACACGCCCAAGATCGAAACCAAGAACAAGCCCGGCGTCACCGCGCTGCGCGAGATCGCCGAAGGCAAGGTCGGCATCGAGATGCTGAAGAAGGTTCCGGGCTGATTTGCTGCAAAGCAACACAATGGCCCCACAAAGAGCACCGCACAGCGGTGCTTTTTTTACATGAAGCCTGCACAAACCAGCATGCACGCTACATTTAAGTCATGAAAGCGGCCTTGACTTCGTTCACAGCCCCCTCTGATCCCGTACCGCCACCCCGGCCCGAGCGCATGTCTGCAGAGCAGGCAACCGCCGTGTCGGCCAATGCCTTTGCCGGACTGATGGAGCACCTGGGATACCTGGATGCCACCAGCATCGAGCAGGTGCGCGAAGCCTATGCCTTCGCCGACCAGGCCCACAGCGACCAGTGGCGCAGCAGCGGCGAACCCTATATCACCCATCCCATCGCGGTCACGGCGCTGTGCGCGAGCTGGAAGCTCGACGCCCCGGCCCTGATGGCCGCGCTGCTGCACGATGCGATGGAAGACTGCGGCGTCACCAAGGCCGATCTCGCCCAGCGCTTCGGCCAGGACGTGGCCGAGCTGGTCGACGGCCTCACGAAGCTGGACAAGCTGCAGTTCAACACGCGCGAAGAGAACCAGGCGGAATCCTTCCGCAAGATGCTGCTGGCCATGGCGCGCGATGTGCGCGTGATCCTGATCAAGCTGGCCGACCGCACCCACAACATGCGCACCATGGGCGACATGCCGCGCAGCAAGTGGGGCCGCATCTCGTCGGAAACGCTGGAGATCTACGCACCCATCGCCCACCGCCTGGGGCTGAACCAGACCTACCGCGAGCTGCAGGACCTGGCCTTCCGCCACCTGCATCCCTGGCGCTACGCCACACTGGAAAAAGCCATCGCCCGCTCGCGCAAGCGACGCCGCGACCTGGTTCAGCGCGTGCAGGACGAGGTCAATGCCGAGTTCGCCGGCGCGGGGCTGCAGGCCCGCCTTGCCGGCCGTGAAAGCACGCTGTATTCGCTCTATCTGCGCATGGAGAAGAACCAGCTGAGCTTTGCCAAGGTGACGGACATCTACGGCTTTCGCATCATCTTGCCGCGCGTGATCGATTGCTACACGGCGCTGGGCGTGCTGCACCAGATGTACAAGCCCATGCCGGGCCGCTTCAAGGACTACATCGCCATTGCCAAGAACAATGGCTACCAGTCGCTGCACACCACGCTGGTGGGCCCCTCGGGCGTGAACATCGAGTTCCAGATCCGCACCGAGGAAATGCACATCGTCGCCGAGGCCGGCGTGGCCGCCCATTGGCTCTACAAGGCCCAGCCCGGCCACGATTCCGAGCAGTTGGGCACGCAGTGGCTCCAATCGCTGCTGGACATCCAGAACGAGACGCGCGATGCCGCCGAGTTCTGGGACCACGTCAAGGTGGACCTGTTCCCCGACGCCGTCTACGTGTTCACGCCCAAGAGCGAGATCATGGCCATGCCGCGCGGCGCCACCGTGGTGGACTTCGCCTATGCGATCCACAGCAAGGTCGGCAACCACATGACCGCCGCGCGCATCAACAACGAGGAAGTGCCGCTGCGCACCGAACTCAAGAGCGGCGACGTGGTGCAGATCGTCACCTCCGAAGACGCCACGCCCAACCCGGCCTGGTTGGGCTTCGTCAAGACCGGCCGCGCGCGCTCCAAGATCCGCCATTACCTGAAGTCGGCCGCGCAAAGCGAATCGGCACGCCTGGGCGAGAACCTGCTGGCCCAGGCCATGCGCGCCGAAGGCATGGACGCCGTGCCGCCGGCCGATGAAGCCAACCAGGCGCTGTGGGACGAAGTGCTGCGCATGGCAGGCAGCCGCAGCCGCGCCGACCTGATGGTGGACATCGGCATGGGCCGGCGCATTGCGTCGCTGGTGGCCTCGCGCCTGACGGCGCTGATGGCGCGCCACGGCCACCGGCCCGACGCCCTGCTGCTCACGCGCGAACGCTTCAATGCCAGCAACCGGCCCTTCCAGGGCGCCGTGCTGCTGGACGGCTCCAACCAGGGCTCCATCCACTACGCGCAGTGCTGCCGGCCCGTGCCGGGCGACGCCATCGTGGGCTATCTGGGCAGCGGCGAAGGCCTGATCGTGCACCACGCGCAATGCAAGATCGCACAGCGCCTGCAGGAAAAGGACAGCGACCGCTTCATCGTCGTGGAATGGGCAGATGACATCGATGCCGCGCGCCTTTTCGAGGCCCGCATCGTCGTCACCGTCAACAACGGCAAGGGCGTGCTCGCGCGCGTGGCAGCGGAGCTGGCCGGCGCCGAAGTGGACATCCTGCGCGTGGACATGGCCGACGAGGCCGCCATGAGCACCACGGACCTGTGCTTCGTGATCTCGGTGCACGACAACCAGCAGGTGGAGTCCGCGCTGCGCAACCTGCGCCGCGTGCACTCGGTGGTGCGCGCATCGCGCGTCATCCCCTGAACACTGCCCCGCTCCTGCGGGGCTTTTTCATTGCTCCAGGTCCTGGGCCAGCTGCTGCAGCAACGGGCCGCAGTCCTGCTCGATCTTGAGGGCCAGCAAATCCTCGGAGCGCATGCGGCCCTGGTTGATGGCGGCCACCGGCTTGCCCTGGGCCACGGCCTCATGCACGAAGCGCAGGCCTGAATACACCATCAGCGACGAGCCCACGACCAGCAGGCCCTGCGCATGCCCGAGCGCGGCCCGCACCGCCGCCACGCGCTCGCGCGGCACGCCCTCGCCGTAGAACACCACATCGGGCTTGAACACGCCGCCGCAGTGCGGGCAGGCCGGCACGTCGAAGCGGCTGAAGTCGCGCCCTTCCAGGTCGGCATCGCCATCGGGCGCGGCCTGGGCGCTCAGGCCGGCCCAGCCGGGGTTGCGCTCCAGCAGCATGGCCTGCAGCGAGGCGCGCTCCATGCCGGCGCCACAACCCATGCAGCGCACGGCGGCAATGCGGCCGTGCAGGTCGATGACACCCTCGCTGCCTGCCGCCGTATGCAGGCCATCCACGTTCTGGGTGACCAGGCCGGCCATCCATCCGCGCTGCTGCAGCAGCGCCAGCGCCTCATGGGCCGGGCCGGGCCGGGCCTGTGCCATCACGGGCCAGCCCAGCAGGCTGCGCGCCCAATAGCGCTGGCGCGTGGCATGGCTGCCCATGAAGGCCTGCAGCGTCACGGGCTGGGGCCGCTTCCACTGCCCCGCCGCATCGCGGTAGTCCGGAATGCCCGAGCCTGTGCTGCAACCTGCGCCCGTCAGCACCAGCCAGCGCTGGCCAGGGCGCAGCAGGGCACGCAGCGCCTGCGCGGCATCCTGCACAGGCGGGGACAGGGAGGGCGATGGTGCAGCAGTCATGGGAGCACAGCATAGCGATCCATGGATGGCTTGGTGCGGAAACACCGTGTTGCATTCAGCGCCAGGGCGCAGCGGAGACAATGGCTGCATGCCCCACGCACATGCCACCGCCCCCGTCCCCAGCAACGCCAACGGCCCCCACAGGCTGACCCGCGCCGGACTGGCCACCGCCCTGACTGCCGCTCTGCTGGCCGGCTGCGCCTCCCGACCTGCGCCCACGCCGGTGCCAGCGCCAGCTTCCGCTGCGGCAAACTCCACGGCTGCGGCCGCCCCTGCCGCCCCTGCCGCGGCGGCACAGGCCGGCCCGGCCGCAGCGCCTGCTGCCGAGGCAAGCGGCGCGCAAGAGGCGTCCCAGCAGGCCGAGGCCGCCAGCTTCGAGGCCTGGAAGCGGGACTTTGCGCGCAAGGCGCTGGAGGCCGGCATCTCCGCCAAGACCGTGAGCAGCGCGCTGGAGCCGGCCCGGCTGCAGCGGCGCGCGGTGCAGCTGGACCGCTCGCAGCCCGAGTTCACGCGCACGCCCTGGCAGTACCTGGACAGCGCCGTCTCGGCCCAGCGCATTGCCCAGGGCCGTGCCAAGCTGCGCGAAGCGGCTGCACCGCTGCAGGCGGCCAGCCAGCGCCATGGCGTGCCGGCCGAGGTGATCGCCGCCATCTGGGGCATGGAAAGCAATTACGGCAGCAACTTCGGCAACTTCCCCACCGTCGATGCGCTGGCCACCCTGGCCTTCGACGGCCGGCGCGCGGCCTGGGCTCAGAAGGAGTTGCTGGCCGCCCTGCGCATCATCGACAACGGCGACATCGACGCGGCCCACATGATCGGCTCCTGGGCCGGCGCCATGGGCCATACGCAGTTCCTGCCCTCGGTCTTCCTGGCCTATGCGGTGGATGCCGATGGCGATGGCCGCCGTGACATCTGGGGCAGCCTGCCCGATGTGACGGCCTCCACGGCGAACTACCTGGCCCATTCGGGCTGGAAGACGGGCGAGCCCTTGGGCGTGGAAGTGCGCCTGCCGGCAGGCTTTGACCATGCACGCGCCGAGACCAGCGTGCGCCAGGACAGCGCGCAATGGGCGGCCGAGGGCGTGCAGGCCGTGGACGGCTCCGCCCTGCCCGCCATGGCCGAAGCCAGCGTGATCGCACCGGCCGGCACGCGCGGCCCGGCCTTCATGGTGGGCGCCAACTTCCGCACCATCCTGCGCTACAACAACTCCGTGAATTACGCGCTGGGCGTGGGCCTGCTGTCGCAGCAGCTGGCCGGTGGCCCGGGCGTGCAGGCGGCCTGGCCGCGCGATCTGGCCCCGCTGTCGCGCGAGCAGTTGCGCGCCTTGCAGGCCGCGCTCAACGAACGGGGATTTTCAGCCGGCACGGCCGATGGCGTGATGGGCCCGGCCACGCGCGCGGGCCTGCGCCAGTTCCAGCAAAGCCAGGGACTGGTGGCCGACGGCTATCCCACGCTGGAGCTGCTGCAGAAACTGCAGCCCTGAACGCTCACCCGGCGGCGCTGCCCGGCTCCGGGTAGGTGACGTCCAGCACTTCCAGCGTGCGCACACCTGCAGGTGTGGGCAGGGCCACCTCGTCGCCCACACGGGCCTTGAGCAGGGCGCGCGAGACGGGTGCGATCCAGCTGACCTGCTGGCGTGCGCTGTCGGCCTCGTCGATGCCCATGATGGTGATGGTGCGCTCCTCGCCTTCGTCATCGACGTAGGTGACGGTGGCGCCGAAGTAGATCTGCTCGCTTCCGGCATGCACGGAGGGATCGACCACCTCGGCGATCTCCAGCCGCTTGGTAAGGAAGCGGATGCGCCGGTCGATCTCGCGCAGGCGCTTCTTGCCGTAGAGATAGTCGCCGTTCTCGGAGCGGTCGCCATTGCTGGCCGCCCAGTGCACGATCTCCACGATGCGCGGACGCTCGTTGTCGATCAGGTCCAGCAGCTCGCCCTTGAGCCGCGCGAAGCCCTGGGGCGTGATGTAGTTCTTGCCGCCCGGCGGCAAGGGCGGCAGGCCGACTTCATCATCGTCGTCGCCGTCGGATTCCTTGGTGAAAGCCTTGCTCATAGGGAGCCGATCTTCACACAGATCACCGCAGCAGGCGAAGACGCCGCACAAACCTCGACACCAACTGAGCACAAACGAAAAAGCCTCAGAACTTTGCAGTTCTGAGGCTTGTCGTTTTGGTGCGGCTGGCAGGAATCGAACCCACGACCCCTTGGTTCGTAGCCAAGTACTCTATCCAGCTGAGCTACAGCCGCCAAGCTTCGAATTATAGCGTGCTTTTTGAACGCCTACGGAAAACCATGAAAATATCGAAAAATAACCGTTGACCAGCGCCTGAACCATGGCCACGGCCTCCGTGCGAGGCGCCTGAAACGAAAAAGCCTCAGAACTTTGCAGTTCTGAGGCTTGTCGTTTTGGTGCGGCTGGCAGGAATCGAACCCACGACCCCTTGGTTCGTAGCCAAGTACTCTATCCAGCTGAGCTACAGCCGCCAAGACAACGATTGTATATCAATTTCCGGCCTCTCCGCAAAAATTGCAACCATCGCAAACTCCGGGCCCCGTGGCGCACCGCGCTGGCCTATATTGGCCGGTCGCGGATGCAGGCCCTGCCCTGCACCTGCGCGGGAGACAAACACAGCGAGCGGCCCGCCGCAGCGGCGGAAACGACAAGACATGACAGACAAGCGCGCGGCCACGCAGCCGCAACCGCCCGAGGGCGCCATGTGGGGGCAGCTGTTTCGCCGCAGCGCCCGCCCTGCCCTGAGCCTGCAGGGCCAGATCCGCGAGATGCTGGTCGATGCCATCCTCTCGGGCATCCTCGCACCCGGCGAATCCATTCCCTCCAGCCGCGAGCTGGCGCGCCACCTGGGCGTGGCACGCATCACCGTGGTGCTGGCCTACCAGCAGCTGGCCGAGGAAGCCTTTTTGCTGAGCCGCCAGCGCAAGGGCCACTTCATCCATCCCGATGTACTCAAGGGGCGCACGCCGGGCGGCGCTGCGGCCAGCAGCACCCCTGGCGAAGGCCGCCGCACCGACTGGTCGCGGCGCCTGTGGCTGCTGCCCAGCCAGCAGCGCAGCATCGTCAAGGAAGAGGACTGGCAGCGCTACCCCTATCCCTTCCTGTACGGCCAGTTCGACAAGGAGCTGTTTCCCACGGCCGCCTGGCGCGAATGCTGCCTCAAGGCCCTGGGCGTGCTGGACATACGCCAGTGGGCGCCCGACCAGATCGCGCGCGACGACGAGATGCTGATCCAGCAGGTGCAGACCAAGATCCTGCCGCGCCGCGGCGTCTGGGCCTCGGCCGACGAGCTGATCATTACCGTGGGTGCGCAGCACGCCCTCTACATGGTGGCCGACCTGCTGATGCGCGAGGGCACGGCCGTGGGCATCGAGGAGCCCGGCTACCCCGACGCGCGCAACATCTTCAGCAGCCGCACCTCCCAGGTCATCCCGCTGCCGGTGGACGGCCAGGGCCTGCCGGTCACGCCGCTGCTGCGCCAGCTGGACTACCTCTACGTGACGCCCAGCCACCAGTGCCCCACGGGCGTGACCATGCCGCTGGCCCGGCGCGAGGCGCTGCTGGAGATGGCCGAGGCGCACGACATCATCCTCATCGAGGACGACTACGAGAGCGAGAGCAGCTTCGACGGCCAGCCCATTCCGGCGCTCAAGAGCCTGGACCGCAGCAACCGCGTGATCTACGTGGGCAGCCTGTCCAAGAGCCTGGCGCCGGGCCTGCGCGTGGGCTACATCGTGGCGGCGCCCGAGCTGATCCGCGAGCTGCGCGCACTGCGCCGGCTCATGATCCGCCACCCCGCCACCTTCGTGCAGCGCACGCTGGCCATGTTCATCTCCCTGGGCCACTACGAGGCCCAGCAGCGGCGCCTGGCCCAGGCGCAGAAGGAGCGGCACGCAGCCCTCACGGCCGCCATGGCCGAGCATGCGCCCGGCTGCCGCATCACGCCCGTGCGCGGCGGCGGCTCGTGCTGGGTGCAACTGCCCGACCACATTCCTGTCGATGCCCTGGCGCAGCGTGCCGCCGCGCACGGCGTGCTCATCGAGCCCGGCGATGTGTTCTTCGCCCGCCCGGGCACGCCCGGCAGCTACATGCGCATGGGCTACCAATCCATACCCGCCAACGACATCGGCCAGGGCGTGAAGGCCCTGGCCGATGCGATCCGTGAGGAGCAGCCCGAGAAGTAACGCCAGGAATGGCCGGGACCGGCCCTGCCGGCCCCGTCGCCCCTGGGTCAGTACTTCTGCGGCTCGGGCCGCGCAGCCTCGGACAGCGATGTCACCACGGGCGCCACGCCGCGCTGCAGGAACTGCCGCACGGCGTAGGCCAGCAGCAAAATGCACAGGCTGGCCACGCCCAGCGCCAGCGGCGTGCGCTGCTCGGGGATGAAGGCCATGGCGATGACGATGGACAGCATGCCGAAGATGGCGAACCAGGTCAGGTACGGATAGCACCACATGCGCACCTTGAGCTGGTGGGGCGCCTCGCGCTCCAGCCGGGCGCGCAGGCGCAGCTGCGAGATGGCGATCAGGATGTAGACGAAGATCGCCACCGTGCCGTAGGAGTTGACCAGGAAGGCGAACACCTTGTCGGGCGACACATAGGACATCACCACGGCGCCGTAGCCGAACAGCGTGGCCACCAGGATGGCCCGCGTGGGCACGCCATTGCGGCTGACCTTGGCCAGCGCCTGGGGCGCGTCGCCGCGCCGCGTCAGCGCGAACAGCATGCGAGATGACGCATACAGCCCCGAGTTCAGCGCCGACAGCACGGCCGTCAGCACGATGGCATTCATGATCTGCGCGGCGGCCGGCACGCCCATGGTGTTGAGCGCGCTGACATACGGCGTGGCAATGCCGCCCGCATTCCAGGGCACCAGGCAGGCCACCAGGAAGATGGAGCCCACATAGAACACCAGCACGCGCGTGATCACCGAGTTGGTCGCCTTGGCCACGGCCTTCTGCGGCTCGGCCGTCTCGGCGGCGGCAATGGTCACGATCTCGGCGCCGAAGTAAAAGCCCGTGGCCGCCACCGCCCCGGTCAGCACGGGCACGATGCCGTTGGGCATGAAGCCGCCGTTGCCGGTGAGGTTGCCGAAGTGCATGCCCTGCGAGGCGGGCGTCAGGCCCAGCACGTAGACGCCGGCCACGAACAGGAAGACCACGATGGCCGCCACCTTGATGGAGGCGAACCAGAACTCGAACTCGCCAAAGGACTTGACCGACACCAGGTTGGTCAGCGTCAGCATCACCAGCAGCACCAGGCTGATGCTCCAGTTGGGCACATCGGGCAGCCAGTAGCGCACCAGGTCGGCTCCGGCCACGGCCTCCAGCGCCACGACGATGACCCAGAAGTACCAGTACATCCAGCCCGTCAGAAAGCCTGCCAGCCGGCCCACGCCGGGGCGGTCGCGCCAGGCCTCGCGCGCAAACTCGTAGAACGAGCCTCCCCCGGGCATGGAGCAGGCCAGCTCGCCCAGCATGCGCATGACCAGGACCACGAGCAGGCCCGTGATGAGGAAGGAAAGAATCGCGGCCGGCCCGGCCGACTTGATGACGACGCCGCTGCCCACGAACAGCCCGGCGCCGATGACGCCACCGAGGGCGATCATGGTCATGTGGCGTTCCTTGAGCCCGTGCGAAAGCCCCGGTGAAGAGGCGTGCTGATTTCCGATCATGTCTTGTCTCCTGTTTTATTCAGGCGCCACGGCTGATGCTCTGTTGTGGTGGCTGCGCAGGTGCGCGCCTTGCCGTGGCGTATCCGGTGTTCCCGGTGGCACGGGGCCGCAAGGCCCCGCGCCGTCAGGCGGCCGCCACCGGCGGGCGGTCCTTGCGGAAGGCGTTCTTCACGGCGATCTTTCCGTCCTTGAAGGTGAAGACATCCACCATGCGCGCTTCCACGCGCAGGCCGTCGGCCTTGGTGCCCTTGAAGGTGCTCTCGGACACGCCACGGTCGCCCTGCACGAAGTGGTCTCCATCGAGCCAGGCCGCATCGGGAAAGGCCTGCCAGGCCATCTGGAAGCCCTCGCGCACGGCCTGGCGGCCGATGAAGCTGCGGCCCATGAGATCGGGCCCGGCCACGGCGTGGAACTCGCATTCATCGGCCATGAAGCCCATCAGGGCCTCGATGTCGTGGCGGTTCCAGGCCTCGGCAAAGCGGGCCAGGAACTGTGCGTCGGGAGGGTTGGTGTCTGCGCTCATGCTGTCTCCTTGTCTGTGGTGGGTCCCACGGCGCCGGGCCCGGGCAGGGCCGCCGCGCCGCGTCATCGAAATGTCGATGGGCCATGGTAGGTAGCAGGCACACGGACCCGTTAGAACCAGATGCCATCAATCGTTAGGTCCAGGCGCGCGCACCGGCCGCCGCTGGCTCTATCGAAAGCTGGGCTGTGGCGCTAACTGGCTCCATGGCCTGCTGGCTATGCTGATTCCATCGTCGGTGCACCGCCTTGCAGGGCTCGCCGGCATTGGCCCCATTCCACCGAATCCATAGCAAAAAGCGGCAGATCCCAAGCCGCCGCACCAGGAGACATCCGCCATGAAAGCCGAGGACATCCGCCCCAGCCACCTGCGTCCCTACGACCCTCAGTACGACCCGCTGGTGGCCGCCAACCCGGGCCACGGCACGGGCTATGCGCCCACTTACTGGGTCGGCACGGCGGGACGCCCGCCAGACGATGACGGCCCGGTCACCGGCGACATGGACGTGGACGTGGCCATCGTCGGCTCGGGCTTCACGGGCCTGGCCACGGCGCTGTTCCTGGCGCGCGAGCACGGCATCCGCGCCGTGGTGCTGGACGCCAACCAGACCGCCTGGGGCTGCACCAGCCGCAATGGCGGCCAGGGCCAGAACGCCAGCGGGCGCCTGTACCGCTCGCAGTGGATCGCGCGCTGGGGCAAGGACGTGGCGCTCAAGCTCGACGCCGAGATCCGCGAGGGCTTCCAGACCTTCAAGGACCTGGTGGCCGAATTCCCCGAGTGCGAGCCCCAGCCCGGCGGCCACCTCTACATCGCCCACCGCGAAAAGAAACTCGACTTCCTGCGCAACGAGACCCAGATCATGCGCGAGGTCTTCGGCTACGACGCCCGCATGCTCAGCCCCGAGGAGCTGCGCCGCGACTATGTGAACGATGCCGACAGCCACGGCGCCATGCACGAGCCCGACGGCATCGGCGTGCACCCGCTCAAGCTGGCCTTCGGCTACCTGCGCAAGGCGCGGGAGCTGGGCGTCAAGGTGCACCCGGCCAGCCCGGTGCTGGGCGTCGAGACGCGCAACGGCGTGCACCACCTGCGCACGCCCGGCGGCACCGTGCGGGCGCGCGCCGTGGGCTTTGCCACGGGCGGCTACACCAGCAACGCCCTGCATGGCAGCCTGCGCTCCAAGATCATGCCCATCCTCTCGAACTCGCTGGTCACGCGGCCGCTGACCGAGCAGGAGCTGGAGGCCACGGGCTTCAAGACCACCCAGGTCATCACCGACACGCGCACGCTGCGCTTTTACTACCGCCGCCTGCCCGACAACCGCGTGCAGATCGGCAGCCGCAGCGCCGTCACGGGTGCCGATGCGCCCAACCCCATCCACATGGCCAAGCTGGTGGACGGACTGCACCGTAAGTTCCCGGCGCTCAAGGGCATCACCATCGACTACTCCTGGTGGGGCTGGGTCGATGTGAGCCACGACATGATGCCGCGCGTCTTCCAGCCCGACCCGGGCCAGAGCATCTTCTACGCCGTGGGCTATGGCGGCAACGGCGTCTCCTTCTCGGCCCACGCGGGCCGTCGCATGGCCGAGCGCATCGCGGGGCGCCAGAGCAAGACCTTCGAGCTGCCCATCTACAACTCGGAGCTGGAGTATCCGAACGTCTTCAACATGGTGCGCTCGCCCGCGTTTGCGCCGTTTCGCCGGTTGGGGCAGCGGTTCCTGTACCACTGGTACTACATGCGCGACGAAAAGCTCTGAACCCCAACCGTTTGCTGCTTGGGCCGGCCTCCTGCAGGGGGCCGGCCCTTTTTTTCAGCAGCGCCGGGGGCAGCCAGCTGCTACCGGTTCCGCATCCAGTCGGCCGTGTTCATGAAGCTGGCCTTGAGGCGCACGCGCAACTCCTCGGGCACGCCGGTCTCGCCCATGGCCTGGTCCATGCAGGCCACCCACTGGTCGCGTTCCAGGATGCCGATGGAAAACGGCATGTGGCGCATGCGCAGGCGCGGATGGCCGAAGCGTTCCTGGTAATGGTCAGGCCCGCCCAGCCAGCCGCACAGGAACCAGAACAGCTTCTGGCGCGCGTCGGCCAGGGTGCTGCCATGGGCGGCACGCAGTTCGGCATAGCCGGGCTCCAGGTCCATCAGATCGTAGAAACGGTCCACCAGGGCCTGCACCCTGGGCTCGCCGCCGATCCATTCATAGGGGGTCTGGGGCGCGTTGTTCTGGGATTCCTCGGACATGACTGGAAGCGGCTGGCGGCTGAGTGAAACCCGCGATTGTCAGGCATGTGCAATGTCCGTGCTTGCGTGCGTGCCGGCCCGCAAGAAGGCATACACGCCCAGCGCCGTCAGCACGGTGATGCCAGCCAGCACATCGAGCAAGGTGGAAAAGGCCTGGCCATACGCGGCCAGCACGGCCGATGCAGGCAGGCCGGGCAGCAGCGACAGCGCGCCGGCGAGATCACCCGTCACCAGCAACTGCGCGGCCGGGCCGGTGGCCGCCAGCGCCTGCGGCGCCAGTGGTGCAGCCAGTGCCGACAGCCGCCATGACAGCAGCGCCGCCAGGCCCGCGCCCACCAACGCCAGCGCAATGCCCTCGCCCGCCACGCGCACCGTGCTGAAGATGCCCGTGGCCATGCCCGCGCGCTCGCTGGGCACCACGCTCACGGCCAGGCCATCCATCAAACCCCAGGGCAGCCCGATGCCCAGGCCTATCAGCAGCAGCGGGGGCGCCATCTGCGCAAAGGCCGTGCCCGGCGCGCACCCGCCCAGCCACAGCAGGCCCGCCGCGCACACCAGCAACCCCGCCAGGCACAGCAGCGCGGCCGAGATCCAGCGTGTGAGCCAGCCCGCCAGCAACGGCACGAACAGCATGGGCAGGGACAGCACAAACATCAGCTGCCCCGCCTGCAGCGGCGCCATGCCCTCCACGCCGATGAAGCGCACCGGCAGCAGCACCAGCAGCACCACGAAGGCATAGGCCGGCGCGCCCGCCAGCAACTGCACGCCAACGAAACGCGGATAGCGAAACAGCGACAGGTCCAGCATGGGCTGCCCCGTGCGCTGCTGCACGCGCCGCTCCACGGCCACAAAGGCCGCCAGCGCCAGCGCGGCGCCGGCCAGCGGCAGCAGCGTTGCAGCGCTGGACCAGCCCGCCTCCGGCCCCTGCAGCACGCCCCAGGTCAGCAGCGCCAGGGCTGCGGTGAACAGCAGCGCACCGGCCCGGTCCAGCCGCTGCGCCTGCGGATTGCGCGACTCAGGCATGCAGCGCAGTCCCAGCACCAGCGCGGCCAGCGCCACGGCGGCCACGCAAAGCACCACGCCGCGCCAGCCCGCCACGCCCAGCAACCAGCCCGACAGCAACGGACCGAAGGCCAGGCCCACGCCGAACGACGTGCCCACGCCACTGAAGGCACGCATGCGTGCCGTCCCGTCGAACACCTGGGCCAGCGCCGCCGTGCCGCCCGCCAGCGCGGCCGCCGCGCCCAGGCCCTGCAGCGCACGCAGCAGGTTGAACACGACGATGGCCCCCTGCCCGCCCAGGCAGGCCTGGGCCAGCGCACTGGCCAGCACCACGCCCAGCCCGGTCAGGAAAACGCGCCGCCGCCCGTGCAGATCGGCCAGCGCGCCGGCCGCCATCAGCGTGGCGCCAAAGCTCAGCATGAAGGCATTCGTCACCCAGTTGAGCGCCAGCGGCCCGCCGCCCAGCGCCTCGCGCAGCGCAGACAGGGCCACGGCCGGCCCGGTAAAGCTCAGGGGCATCGCCAGCGCGGCAAGGCACACCGACAACAGCACCCAGACCGGGGATGCATGCGGTCGCGCTGTGCCGTGGAGCGCACCCGGTGCGCGGGAAGAAGTCAGGCAGGAGGACATGGTTGGCAAGGCTTTCGCAATTTCCCGGCCGCACATGGCCAGGCATGCATGAACGATAAAAGCGCTGCAATGCCGTGAAAATAGGCGCCAGACTCCCCACACTCCCAACCCCAGGTTGGCAATCGACATGGACAGCTTCAGCGGACTCGAATCCTTTGTGCGTGCAGCCGACCTGCTGAGCTTTGCCGAGGCCGGGCGCGCCCTGGGCATCTCGGCCTCGGCCGTCGGCAAGAACGTGGCGCGGCTGGAACAGCAACTGGGCCTGCGCCTGTTCCAGCGCACCACGCGCCAGGTGCGGCTCACACAGGAAGGCGCGCTGTTCCATGAGCGCTGCCGCCGCATCCTGGATGAACTGCACGATGCGCGCGCCACCATGCAGGCCGCCGCCGAGGCGCCGCGCGGACGGCTGCGCGTGAGCCTGCCCACCATCGGCTACCGCTTCCTGCTGCCTGTGCTGCCCGAGTTCCAGGCCCTGTACCCGGAGGTTGACCTGGACCTGGACTTCAACGATCACCTGGTGGACGTGGTCGAGGCCGGCCTGGACGTGGTCATCCGCAGCGGCGAACTGGCCGACTCGCGCCTGGTAGCGCGCCGGCTGGGGCCGTTCCGCTTCATCCTGGCCGGCTCGCCCGACTACCTGGCGGCACGGGGCATACCGCAATCCCCCGCCGAGCTGGCACAGCACAGCTGCCTGCGCTACCGCTTCCTGAGCAGCGGCAAGCTGGAGGAATGGGTGCTGCCCGGCATGCCGCCCCACCTGCCCGCCGCCCTGGTCTGCAACAACATGGAAGCCATGCTGGGCGCGGCCGTGGCGGGCATGGGGCTGGCCTATATGCCGGACTTCCTGGCGCGCGATGCACTGGGGCGTGGCGAACTGCAGCGGGTGCTGGCGGAGGACCTGACGCACACGGGGCAGTTTTCGGCGCTGTGGGCGTCGAGCCGGCAGTTGTCGCCCAAGGTGAGGGCGTTTGTGGATTTTGTGGGGGAGAGGTTGTTCAAGGAGGGCTGAGTTGTTTCTCTGCCCGCCGGAGTCGCCTTTTTTTGCCCCTGCCGGGTGGTTGTTTTTCGAGGCCGGGTCTCGGCCCGGCGGCCGACTGCCCTTTCTTGATTCGCCAAGAAAGGTCAGATCAAAGAAGGCGACCCGAATGTCCGCGACCCTCCGCTTCGCTGCGGGCAACCTGCGTCGTGGCGGTTGCGGGGTTCGCTGCGGAACTCGCTTTGCGCTTCGCGCGCCGCTCAGACAACCGCAGCGAGTCAGATCACGAAGCAGTCCTGTCCTTCGGCAGGACTGCAACCCCGCAACCGCCACGCCGCAGGCGCTGACATACGGGGAGTTGGTGCGGGCCTTCGCTTCGCTCGGCCATTTTTTGGGCGCGCTCGTCGTCCAAAGCCTCTATCATTTCGACCGGCCCCCTGTTCAGGGGCTGGTGCTTCAAAACACCTTTATAGAGCGGTACAGCCTCCCCGTCAGCGAGGCCTTGTCACGTCTGGATCATCGGACCGTGGGTACCTGCCCACGTCCCTGCGGTTACGGACGGGATGGGGCTACCCGCAAGGGCGTCCGCACGGCTCTGTACGTGTTTTGAACATCCCGTCCACCTTCTTCGCGCTTCAAAACGTGGAGCGGGTGGCTTCCATCTCACAGAGGAGAGCGAAACCATGCACGCCATATGTCCCATCCTGGTTACCGTCACCTGCAGGGCCAGGCCATGAAGCAGGAAACACGATCCACCAGCGCCAGAACCACGCAGCTGAACTTCTCCATCACCGAGGTGAACCGAATGGTCCAGATGGGCTGCAACGAGGTCTCCTCCATCTCCCAGCTCGCCCAGGCATGGCTGCTATCGCCCGAAGGCCTGCGCGACACGGACGTGGTGACCAACGCCTTGCGCACCATTCAGCACAGCGCCGAGCGGCTGGCCACCTACGTGGAAGACGAGATCTATCTCCTGCGCAACACCGCCAAGCCCTAGGCATGAAGCAGTAGCCTCAGCCCACGAAAAACAGCCGAGCGCAACAATGGCGCATCGGCTGTTTTGTATTTCCGGCAGTCGGCTGTTGGGTATTGGCTATTGGCTATTGGCTGTTCCCCAGCCTCCCCCCTTCTGCCCACGCCTGCGTTGGGCGGGATGCGGGGTGGCAGCCCTGCCGAAGGACAGGGCTGCTTCGTCATCTGACTCGCCGTGATGTTTGAGTGGAGCGCGCAGCGCGCAACGAGTTTCACGGCGCACCCCGCATCCCGCCCAACGCAGGTCGCCCGCAGCGAAGCGAAGGGTCGTGGACAGTTTGGGGTGTACGTGTCAAGGACATGGGTAACAACTCAGCTCACAGACATGGGTAACACTTCAAGCTCACATAGTCCTTCTGGGGTCCTCGCACATCCTCTTCGTTGAAGCAGCCCAGTCGCACCGGCCCCAGATACACATCCCACTGGCCAGCGGCCACCTCCTGCATCCCGATCCACTGCCCCGCCAGCAGGTAGCCTATGTAGACCCGCAGCGCTCGCCAGTAGATCAGGCCGTTGTGGCTGACTCGAACCCTTTCCCAATGCTTCGGGTACTGCAGCTCCGGTAGCTTTGAGGGGTATGGCCTGGTCGAGTCGCTGTAATGCTGGGCCGGCATGCTTTGCTGCAAGGCCTCATGCGGGCGCTGCTGGTTGTAGTGCTCCACAAAGGCATCGAGCTGCATCTGCAATGCCGCTTTGTCCGCCGCAGGCTCTTTGCCCAGGGCATGCTTGAGCGTGCGGTGCATCCGCTCGTGGCGACCGTTTTGCTGTGGCTTGCCCCTCTCGATGCGCTCCGGCCTGATGCCCAGCCTTATCCACCATATCGCCAGGCGTGACAGGCCCGCCACGCCAGTAGTCGCGAACGGCGGACCGTTGTCACTGCGTATGCGCTCGGGCAGTCCGTATTGCCGAAACACCTGTTCGAAGCTGCGTTTGGCATCCTCGTAGTTGGGGCTGTCGTAGACATGCACGGCCAGCAAATAGCGGCTGGCGTGGTCCATGATGGTCAATGGATAGCACCAGTGACCATCGGCTGTCTTGAACTGGCCTTTGTAGTCTGCACTCCACACCCCATTGGGCTGCTTGCTCGTTCGCAAGGGCTGGGCCGTAGGCACCGAGCGTCTGCGTACACGCCTGCTGCAAACAAGCCCCTCAGCCTTCAGCACGTTGTAGATGGTGGTTTTGCTGGGTGTCTCCTGTGGGCCCCAGCGCTGCAGGAGCAAAGCGTGCAGCTTCTTGGGCCCCATCTGTGACCTTTGCTGCGTGCGCAGCTCAATGATGGCCCGGCGCTGTGCATAGCTGATCGCCTGATTGTTCCCGTGGGGCCTGCGACTGCGTTCTTGCAATCCATCCATGCCCAGTTGGCGGTAACGCTCAACCCACTTGTAGGCCGTCTTGCGGCTGATGCCGTAGCGCCTGCACAGCTCGCTCAGCGGCACGCCACTGCGCAGATGGTCGGCTATGAAGAGCAGTTTCTCGTCCATGGGTGCGCACTCCTTCCAGGGCATGGTGATCGCTCCTTGGCTGCTGTTGGCTCCAGCTGCCAAGCTTGGATCTGTTACCCATGTCCTTGTACTGATGTGTCACCTATGAGTGTGAGTCGTACCGGTCGCCTTCTTTGACCTGACCTTTCTTGGCGAATCAAGAAAGGGCAGTCGGCTGCCGGGCCGAACCCCGGCCTCGAAAAACAACCACCCGGCAGGGACAAAAAACAGAACCCAAAGACCTACTCAGCCACCTGCCTCAACGTATCCATCACAGGCCTCCTCAACACCTCCCGCAACGCCCACCACCCCGCCATCCAGGCCAGCAAGGCCCCGGCAACAGCCCCCGCCAGCGGAGCCCACCAGGGCACGGTCCAGTTGAACTCGAACACCCAGCGCGCCAGGGCCCAGCCCACGGCACCGGCCGCGCAGCTGGCCAGGAAACCCGCCAGCAGGCCCACGCCAGCCAGCTCGGCGCGCTGCACCTGCGCCAGCAGCCGCGCCTGGGCACCGACGGCGCGCATGATGGCGTACTCGCGGGCGCGCTCCTCGCGCGTGGCGGTGACGGCGGCGAAGAGCACGACCAGGCCGGCGGCCAGGGTGAAGCCGAAGAGGAATTCCACCGCGCGTATCACCTGGTCCAGCACGCGCTGCACCTGGGCCAGCGTGGTGCTCAGGTCCACGTTGGTGATGTTGGGAAACTCGCGCACCAGGGCGTTGTCGAAGCCCGCCACGTCCGGCGCGCGGTAGGCGGCCAGGTAGCTGACGGCCACGTCGTCCAGGTGGTCCACGGGATAGATGACGAAGAAGTTGGCCCGCATCGATCCCCAGTCCACCTTGCGCAGGCTGGTGATGCGCGCCTCGCTGGGCACGCCGCCCACGTCGAAGCCCAGCGTGTCGCCGAGCTTGAGGCCCAGGGTCTCGGCAATGCCGTCCTCCACGCTGATCTCACCCTTGGCACCAGGCGTCCAGGTGCCCGCCGTGATCAGGTTGTGCGCGGGCGCCTGCGCCGTGGTGGAGAGGTTGAACTCCCGGTCCACCAGGCGCTTGGCGCGATCTTCGCTGAAGTCGTCGGGGCTGACCGGCTTGCCGTTGACGGTGACCAGACGCCCCCGGATCATGGGGAACCAGTCATAGGAGGTGACGCCAGCCTTGTCCAGCGCCGCGCGGAAACCTTCGGCCTGCTCGGGCTGCACGTTGATGACGAAGCGGTTGGGCGCATTGGCCGGCGTAGCCTGGCGCCAGCTGCCTATGAGGTCGGTGCGCAGCAGCACCAGCAGCATGAGCGCCAGCAGCCCCACGGCCAGGCTGCTGATCTGCACCACGGCATAGGCGGGGCGCGCGGCGATCTGGCGCGTGGCCAGAACCAGCCAGCGCGGCGCCGTGCTCTCGTGCACCAGGCGGCGCAGCACCTGCACGGCCAGCCAGCCCAGGGCCGCGAACAGCAGCACGGCCACGGCAAAGCCACCCACGGCGATCAGGCCCAGCTTGATGTCGCGGCTGGCCGCCAGCAGCAACGCCGCAAAACCGGCCACGCCCACGGCCAGCACCACCACCGAGGCAGGCTTGAGCGCGCCCAGGTCGCGGCGCATGACGCGCAGCGGCGGCACGCGCGCCAGCTGCAGCACGGGCGGCAGGCCAAAGGCCAGCAGCAGGGTCAGCCCCATGCCCACGCCGAAGGCGGCAGGCCACAGGCCCGGTGCGGGCAAGGCGGTTTCCACCAGCCCGGCCAGCAGCAGCACGAAGACATGGTGGATGGCCCAGCCCAGCAGCACGCCAGCGGCGCTGGAGGCCAGGCCGACCAGCACGAACTCCACCGTATAGGCCCCTGCAATGCGCCGCTGGCTCTGGCCGAGCACGCGCAGCATGGCAGAGGCGTCGAGGTGGCTGTTGGCAAAGCCGCGCGCAGCCAGGGCCACGGCCACGGCCGACAGCAGCGCCGCCAGCAGGGCGACCAGGCTCAGGAACTTCTCGGCGCGGTCCAGCGTCTGGCGCATCTCGGGGCGGCCGCTGTCCAGCGACTCCACGCGCACGCCATGCACGCCGGGCGCCTTGGCCTGCTGCTCGGCCCAGACGCGGTAGCGCTGCACGGCCGGCTCGGAGCCATCACCCGCGCCGGCCACGGCCAGGCGGTAGGTGATGCGGCTGGCCGGCTGCACCAGGCCTGTGGCGGCAAGGTCGGCGGAGGCGATCATCACGCGCGGCGCAAAGTTCATGAAGCCCGCGCCCCGGTCGGGCTCGATGGAGATGATGCGCGCCACGCGCAGTTGGGCGTCGCCCAGCAGCAGCATGTCCCCCACGCCTATGCCCAGCGACTCCAGCAGCGGCGCATCGACCCAGGCCTCGCCCCGCGCCGGTATCTCGCGCGTGGCCCGGTCGGCCGCGCCGGGGGCATCGGCCACGCGCAGGCTGCCGCGCAGCGGATAACCTTCGGGCACGCTCTTGAGCGCCACCAGGCGGCTCATGCCGCCTTGCGCGTCGCTGGCGCGCGCCATGGTAGGGAAGCTGGATGTCTCCAGGGCCTGCAGCCCTTCGGCGCGTGCGCGCTCGGCAAAGGCCGGCGCCGTGGGGTTGTCGCCGACCACGACCACGTCGCCGCCCAGCAGCTGGCGCGCATCGCGCTGCAGCCCCGCCTGCAGCCGGTCGGCAAAAAAGCCCACCGAACTGAGCGCGGCCACGGCCAGCATCACGGCGACGATCAACAGGCGCAACTCGCCCGCGCGCAGGTCGCGCCACAGGGTGCGCCAACCCAAGGTCCATGCAGAAGATCCATTCATGCCGCGCAGATTAGCGCAGGCGAAGATGGGCACCCGGGCGCCACGGCTATTGGCACGGCCGTTCAGGACTATTGGCGCGGCCGTTCAGAACATCAGCCGCAGGCCCAGGTCCAGCCCGAGCGCGCCGGCCGGCTGCATGCCGCCCGTGGTCAGGTAGCCGGGCTGGGGCAGGATGGCCGGGTTGCTGACCACCAGCGGCGTCACGCCCATCACGCCCGGGTTGTTGCGCCCGTTGCCCACGCTGATGCGTGACACCGTGGCGTACAGCGCCGTGCGTTTGGACAGCGGGTGCACATAGCCCAGGGCGAGCTTGTTCACCGAGGAATCGCCGTCGGCCAGGCCCTGGCCATTCCTGAACTGCACACGTGCATAGGAGGCGCGCAGCGCCCCCTGGCCCACGGGGATGTTCACGCCGGCCAGCACGCCCAGGTAGCGGTCGTTGATGGCGGCCAGCGTGCCGGCGTCGCGCCGCTCGTTGCGCACGCCGGACCATTCACCAAACAGCTTGACCGGGCCGAAGTCATAGGAGCCGCCCAGGTTCAGCGAGCGGATCTTTTCCGCGCCGGCGCCCGAGGTGCCCAGGGTGTTCTCGCCATAGCCCAGCGCCACATCGGCCGCCCCCATGGCCCAGCCGATACGGGCACCCGCGTAGCGCCCCCGCTTCGAGCTGTTCTCGGGGAAGGCGTACATGGCCTGCCCGTAGACGCCGCCCAGGCCCGGCGGCAGGAAGTAGCCGATGGAGTTGCCTGCGCGCAGATAGGTGTCCGTGCCCGCCGACAGCCCGCCGCCCAGCAGGCCGCCCGTGGCCAGCGCGCGGGCGATGGCCAGGTTGCTGTTGACCACGGCGATCAGGTTGGTGCCCACGCCGTTGACGGTGAAGGGGTCGAAGGCCCAGTCGTTCAGAAACGAAGGCGTGTGGTCGCGTCCCATGCGCAGCTCGCCCAGGCGCCCGGACAGGCT
Organism: Delftia sp. PX-1; assembly: GCF_055797465.1. NCBI lineage: Bacteria > Pseudomonadati > Pseudomonadota > Betaproteobacteria > Burkholderiales > Comamonadaceae > Delftia > Delftia sp. PX-1. The sequence goes on along the minus strand of NZ_CP184763.1, from coordinate 2,021,324 downwards.
GATGGTGGCGCGCCGTCCGAAGTTGAGCGCGCCGCCGCCCGTGTCATTGGCCACCGGCGCCTCCAGCCACAGGCCGGCCATGAGGCCGCCGCCCAGGTCTTCGCTGGCGCGTATGCCGATGCGGCTGGCCAGGTTGCCCGAGGGCGACAGCGCCCAGGTGCTTTGCCGCGCCGAGCGCGCGGGGCCCGTGTCCCAGGATTCGCTGCGCACGCTGTAGCGGCTGATGCCGGCGTCCATCACGCCGAACAGCGTGACCGAGGTGGGCGACTGGGCGGCGGCCGCGCCTGTCAGACACAGCAGGCCCAGCGCGTGCAGGCCGCAGGGATGGGGGTGAAGTCGGGGCATGGAGGTCTCCTGTTCGTCGTGGGGCTGGCGCGGTCCTGCGCCACGAATCGACTCTAGGAAAGCCATCGCGCCGCTTCTTGGCAGTTCATGCCAACGGCTTTGCAATTCACGACATGCGCGGGTTGCCCTGGTCAGGGTTGCCATGGATTTGTCCCAACAAGGCAAATGCCTGTCCCCCAATGGCAAGTCCCGGGACAGCGGGCTTTCGATACTGGATGCCAGAACACGGAACAAGGAGACACGGATATGAGACTGCCCCACGCCATCGCCACGCTGCTCGCGGGCTGCGCCATCACCATCGCCATCGCCGGCACGGCCTGGAGCCGCCAGCCGCTCAGGCTCATCGTGCCCGCACCGCCGGGCGGCACCATGGACATCGTGGCGCGCGTCGTGGGCCAGCAGCTCGCGTCTGAAACAGGCCAGGCCGTGGTGATAGACAACCGCCCGGGCGCGGGCGGCCTGCTGGGCATGCAGACCCTGCTGCAGGCGCCCGCCGACGGGCAGACGCTGCTGGTGGGCGCAAGCAATCTGCTGGCCGAGATCCCCCATGTGATCAAGATGCCGTTCGATCCGCTCAAGGACCTGGTGCCCCTGGCCTCGCTGGCCCGCTCGGGCGTGGTGCTGGTGGCCGGGGCCAGCCAGCCCGCCCAGGACATGCAGGAGCTGCTCGCGCAGCTCAAGGCACGCAAAGGCCAGACCAGCTTTGCCAGCTACAGCCCCGGCACCGTGTCGCACTACGCCGGCCTGATCCTCAGCGACAAGGCGGGCCTGGACCTGCAGCACGTGGGCTACGCGGGCTCGCCGCCGGCCGTGCAGGCCCTGCTGGGCGGCCAGGTGGACGTCATGTTCGACGGCATGCTGACCTCGGTGCCCCTGATCAGGGCCGGCAAGCTGCGTGCCTACGCGTTCTCCGGCCCCCGGCGTTCGCGCCACCTGCCCCAGGTGCCGACCACCGCCGAACTCGGCTACCCCGAGCTGCAGTTTCGCGGCTGGGTGGGCCTGATCGCGCCCGCCCGCCTGCCCTCCGAAACCATGGAACGCCTGCGCGCCGCCATCGGGAAAGCGGCCAGCGCGCCGGCCGTGCAGCAAAAGCTCTCCGACGTGGGGCTGGAGCCCGAGGTGCTCACCGACACCGCCGCGCTGCAGCGCGAGACACGCCAGATGTCCGAGCGCAACGCCGGCATCGTGAAGAAATACCAGATCACCGCGAACTGACTTCCAGGGAAACACCGACCATGCAGATCCGACAGATCACCCCCGCCATCGGCGCCGAAATCTCCGGCGTCCATCTCGGCGATGCCGCACGCGACGCCGCACTGTTCGCGGACATCCGCGCCGCGCTGCTGACCCATCGCGTGCTGTTCTTCCGGGACCAGGACATCACGCGCGCCGAACATGTGGCCTTTGCCAGCCGCTTCGGCCCACTGGAGGACCATCCCGTGGCAGGCAGCGATCCCGAGCACCCTGGCCTGGTGCGCATCTACCGCAGCGACGATCCGCACAGCTACGAAAACACCTGGCACTGCGATGGCCTGTGGCGCCCCAACCCGGCCATGGGCGCGGTGCTGCGCTGCATAGAGTGCCCGCCGATCGGCGGCGACACCATCTGGGTCAACATGGTCAAGGCCTACGATGAGCTGCCCGAGAGCATCAAGCGCAGCATCGACGGCCTGCGCGCCAAGGCCGGCATAGAGCACACCTTCGGTGCCGTGATGGCGCCCGAGGCGCGCGCGGCTGGCCAGCGAGCACCCGCCCGTGGAGCATCCCGTGGTGCGCACCCACCCCGAGACCGGCGAGAAGCTGCTGTTCGTGGGCGCGGGCTTCAGCACCCACTTCGTCAACTACAGCACGCCCGAGAACGTGCGCCACGGCATAGACAAGGCGCCCGGCGCCGCGCTGCTGATGAACTACCTGATCAGCCGCGCCACGATTCCCGAATACCAGGTGCGCTGGTCCTGGAAGCCCGGCGACGTGGCCGTCTGGGACAACCGCAGCACCCAGCACTACGCGCTCAACGACTACTACCCGGCGCCCCGCCGCATGGAGCGCGCGGGCATCGTCGGCGACATCCCGCGCTGAGGCCCTGCACAGACTCTTTCCACACCTACCCCCCACCCCCACCCACCGGAGCGTCCCATGAATTTTCTCGATGGCCACCTGTTCCCCGAAAACCAGCAGCCCCTGATCATCACGGCGGCCCCCTATGCGCCGGGCTGGCTGCCCGGCGATTTCCCCGAAGACATTCCCGTGACCATGGACGAGCAGATCCAGAAGGCCGTGGACTGCTACAACGCCGGCGCCACCGTGCTGCACCTGCATGTGCGCGAGCTCGACGGCAAAGGCAGCAAGCGTTTGTCGAAGTTCAACGAGCTGATCGCCGGCGTGCGTGCGCGCGTGCCCGAGATGATCATCCAGGTGGGCGGATCGATCAGCTTTGCTCCCGAGACGGACGGCGCGGCCGCCAAGTGGCTGTCCGACGACACGCGCCACATGCTGGCCGAGCTGGAGCCCGTGCCCGACCAGGTCACGGTGACCGTCAATACCTCGCAGATGAACGTGACGGAGCAGGCCGAGGACGCGGACTTCAGGGGCACCTCGCGCGAGAATCCCGCCATCTTCGACGCCTACAAGGAGATGACCGTGCCCGCCCAGCCCGGCTGGGCCGAGGAGCACATCCGGCGCCTGTCCGCCGCCGGCATCCAGAGCGCCTTCCAGTGCTACAACATCAACAGCTTCGAGTCGGTGGAGCGGCTCATGCGCCGGGGCATCTACAAGGGCCCGCTGGTGATGAACTGGGTGGCGATCGGCGGCGGCATGGACGCGCCCAGCATCTACAGCCTGGCCCACTTCGTGCGCGCCGTGCCCGACGGCGCCGTGCTCACCGTGGAAAGCAATGTGCGCAACGTGCTGCCCGTGAACATGATGGGCATCGCCATGGGCCTGCACGTGCGCTGCGGCACCGAGGACTGCCTGTGGAACCAGTCGCGCAGCGCCAAGGCCAGCACGGTCTCCCAGATCGAACAGCTGGTGCGCATCGCGCGCGAGTTCGGCCGCCCCATCGCCACGGCGCAACAGGCGCGCGCCATCAGCAAGATTGGCGTGTTCTACGACACCGCCGAAGAGACATTGGCGGCCAACGGCTTCGCGCCCAACCGCAACGGCGGCAACCAGGGATTTCTGCGCAAGACCGCCTGACGCACTAGGCCTCGCCAACCCGTCCCTGCCCCCGCCTGCGCCAGTCCGAGACGCTGGCGCCGAAAGCGGCCCGGAACCAGTGGCAAAAGCCGCTGGGCGCGGCAAACCCCAGCAGGCCCGCCACCTCGCTCAGGGGCTGGCCACCGTCTTGCAGATGGCGCAGCACCAGTTCCCTGCGGAGGGTGTCGAGCAGTGCCGAGAAAGTCTGCCCCTCCGCAAGCAGGCGGCGGTGCAGCGTGCGGCGGTCCATTCCCAGGTGGCGCGCCACCTGCTGGGCCGTGCAGCGGCCGCCCGGCAGCAATGCAATGATCAGCTCCCTGCAGGCCGCCTGCATGCCTTCGCCCCGGCTGCGCAGCGCCTGCTCCAGATGGCTTCGCGCAAAGCGCGCAACGCCCGAGCCCTGCGCCTGGCCGCATTCGCGCAGCAGTTGCAGATCCGCCAGGCGGCAGACCATGCCGTTGAAAGGCTGGTCAAACAAAGGGGTCACGCCGAAGAAGGCACGGTGGGCCGACGCATCGGCCGGTGCACGGTGTACGAAGCTGACCTGCTGCGGGCGCCACTGGGCGCCGATCAGCTCGCGCAGCACGCGAAACATCACGCCCACCGCCAGCTCCATGGACTGGCGCATGGCCATGCCCGCGATGGGCACCAGGTCCTGGCGCACCAGCACCCCGGAGCCCGCGTCCTCGATGCGTACGAACATGCCTGCACTCAGCAGCTTGAGGTAGCGGCACAGCGTGTCCAGCGCCTGGCGCGGCGTGGGCTCTTGCTGCAGCACAAGGCTGATGGGGCCCAGGTGGGACAGGCTGCGCCGCGCCGCCAGGCGCAGCGCGAAATCCTGCGTTCCCGTGGTGCGCGCGGCCACCTCCAGCAGCTCGCGCACGGCATGGATGGGAATCAGCGTCTCCGGGTCGTCGAGCAGGCGCGCCGACATTCCCGCCGCGCGCACAAGGACGGCGGGATCATGGCCCAGGCTTTTCACCAGGTCGGCATAGCCATGCAGGCTGGCACTGCGGATAAGGCCGCAGGTGACGGGCCTGCGGCCTGCGGCCACGGTGCCGAAGGCATGGAGCGCAGGGGTCTGCATGGCAGGTCCATTTCAGGGAATCAGCACCGTCGCGCCCGTGGTGCGGCGCGACTCCAGCGCCTGGTGCGCCTGGGCCGCATCGGCCAGCGCAAAGCTTTGCTGGGGCTCGCTGGCGATGCGCCCGGCCAGCACATGGTCGAACAGCTCGCGCGCCATCTCCAGCATGTGGGCGCGCGGCTGGATGTAGTGCACCATCGCGGGCCGCGTCATCCAGATCGATCCCTTGGAGGCCAGCAGCTGGGAGTCCACCACCACCGAGCCCGACGAGGTGCCGTTGCTGATCAGCCGGCCGCGCGGCTGCAGGCAGTCCAGCGAATCCATGAGCGTGTCCTTGCCCACCGAGTCATAGACCACGGGCACGCCCTTGCCGCCCGTGATCTCCATCACGCGGTCCACGATGCGCTCGCGTGAGGTCACGATGACGTGAGCGCAGCCGTTGGCGCGCGCGGCGGCGGCCTTTTCGTCGGTGCTCACCGTGCCGATCATGGTCACGCCCAGGGCACGCGCCCACTGGCAGGCGATCAGCCCCACGCCTCCGGCCGCCGCGTGGTAGAGGATGGTTTCGCCCCCCTGCAGCGGATGGACCTGGCGGAACAGGTACTGCGCCGTCATGCCCTTCATCATCAGCGTGGCCGCAGTGCGGTCGCTGATGCCGTCGGGCAGCGGGATCAGCACATCGGCCGGCATCACGCGCACATCGCTGTAGGCGCCCTGCGGGCCCATCAGGTAGCCCACGCGGTCGCCGGGCCGCACTTCGGTCACGCCCTCCCCCACGGCCTCGACCACGCCCACGGCGTCCGAGCCCAGGCCGTTGGGCAGGGCCAGCGGATAGCGGCCCGTGCGGAAATAGATGTCGATGAAGTTGACGGCGATGAAGCTGTGGCGCACGCGCGCCTGGCCGGGTCCCGGCGCGCCGGCCTCGGCATGCTCCAGCCTGAGCACCTCGGGGCCGCCGGTGGTATGAAAGCGTATGGCCTTTGCCATGGAGTCTCCTTGTGTAGCGCCTGGGTGGGGCGCCCTGCATCAGTTGAGCCGGATGTCGAAGTTCCGGACGATCTCGGCATTGCGCTCGAACTCGGCGCGCAGGTCGGTGGACATCTGCTCCAGCGAGCGATCGCCTTCGACGGGCTCGAAGCCCGTGCCCGCATAGCGTTCGCGCACGGCCTTGCGGGCGTTGACCCGGGCCAGCGCGCCGTGGATCTTCTCCAGCAGCGGGCGCGGCGTCTGCGCCGAGGCGAACACGCCGCTCCAGTTGCTGAAATCCACCTCGGGGTAGCCCAGCTCGGCCAGCGTGGGCACCTGCGGGTAGTCAGGCAGCCGGCTCTTGTAGGCCACGGCCAGCAGCCTGACCTTGCCGCCCGCGATCAGCGGCTTGGAGGTGACCGATCCGTCGAACATCAGCGGGATCTGGTTGCCCATGACCTGGGCCAGCGCGGGCGCCGAGCCCGGGAAGGCCACATGCTCCATGTCCAGGTGGGCCCTTCTGTTGAGGATGGCGCCCGCGTACTGCGAGGCCGTGCCCTGGCTGTACGAGGCGAACGACAGCGTGCCCGGGTGGGCCTTCACGTAGGCGATGGCCTCGGCCCCGTCGCGCGCGGGAAACTGCGGCGAGGCGATGAACAGCATCACCGAGCGCGCCATCTGCGCCACGGGCCGCACGTCCTTCATGGGGTCGAAGCCGACCTTGAGCACATGGGGCACCTCGGTGAGGATGTTGGTCACCGTCACCAGCAGCGTGCTGCCGTCGGCCGGCTGGGACAGCATGTGCTTGACGGCGATGGCGCCACCGGCGCCGGGCCGGTTCTCGACGATGACGGGCTGGCGTACCTCCTGCGCCAGTTGGTCGCTGATGATGCGCGCGAACACGTCGATGGTGCCGCCGGGCGGCGCCGGCACGATGAGCCGGACCGGCTTGTCGCCGAAGGCGTGGGCGCCACCGGCCAGCAGCGAGGCGGCCAGGGCGATGGCAGTCCAGGGGGGCATGCGTTGCATCATGGGCTCCCGGTTCAGGCGGCCTTGCGCAGAAATCCCTGCTGGGCGCCGTTGCGGTTGGGTGCGAAGCCATTGGCCGCCAGCGTCTCGTCCACGGTGCCGTAGAACTGGCCGATCCGGCAGATCTCCCGCGCCTGCTGCGCCGTGGCGATGGGGCGGCCGAACTCGCCTGCGATGCGCACCAGCTGCTCGATCTGCGCCACCGTGCCCATCTTGGCCGTGCGGCGCTGGTTCCAGAGGTTGTCCTCGGTACCGCAGCGCACATGCAGCCCCATGGCGATGCCCATCATGTTCACGGGCAGCACGTTGAGCACCGAGCTTTCCACGGTGAGCACGGCGCCATCGGGCACGGCGCGCACGAAGTTGGCCAGGCTGTAGATGCTGGGCGCGTCCATGCCGCCGCCGATCGCCACCCAGTTCATCACCAGCGGGCCCTTGTAGATGCCGCGGCGCATGAGCCGCTCCACCGACTCGAAGCTGTTGATGTTGTAGCACTGGAAGGCGCTCTGGATGCCGGCGGCCGACAGGCGCCGGATGTGCTCCTCGGCCCAGCCGGGCTGGGCGGGCACGGTCATCTCCCTGTAGGCATTGAAGACGGCCGGGTCCTCCATGGAGGTGCCGCGTATGTCGCGCGCATCGAACTGCTCCAGGAAATTCATCTGCGAGGTATTGATGGTCACCGTGACCTGGTCGGGCACAGGCTCCAACTCGGCCAGCATGTGGCGCGTGTCGTCGGACAGCCACTTGGCGGCCGCGCCGTCCGTCTCGGGAGCAAAGCTGATCGATCCGCCCACCTGGATGATCATCTCGGGCACGCGCGCACGCACGCCGGCGATCAGCTCGTTGAACTTCGACAAACGCTTGCTGCCTTTGCCGTCCAGCTCGCGCACATGCAGGTGCAGCACGGTGGCGCCGGCGTTGTAGCAGTCCACGGCCTTCTGGATCTGCTCGTCCATGGTCACGGCGATCTCGCCGGGAAAGTCCGAGGGCAGCCACGAGGGCGCATAGGGCGCGGCCGTGATGATCAGGGGCTGCTGGTTTTCGGGGAACAGGTGGCCGTCGAGAAAGTTCATGGCATGTCTCCTTGTGTCGTGATCGTGGTTCAGAAGGTCGGCGTGCCGACGATGCCCGCGCGCTCCATCTTCCGGTGGCTGGGCGGGTAGTCCATGGCCGCGTAGTGCTGGGTGGCGCGGTTGTCCCAGATCGCCACGCTGCCCGCCCGCCAGCGCCAGCGCACCTGGTACTCGGGGATGGCAGCCTGGCCGATCAGGTACTGCAGCAGGCCGGAGGCGCCCTGCGTGAAGTCCTGGCCCACGCGCACATTGGCGGGCGTATGGAAATTGGTGAAATGCGTGGTGAAGCCGTTCACGAACAGCACCTTCTCGCCGGTCTCGGGATGGGTGCGGACCACGGGATGCTCGGCATCGGGGTACTGGGCCTTGAGCGCCAGCCGCCTTTCGATGGGCATGGCCGCACCGAACGTGCATTCGATGCTGTGGCGCGCGCGCAGCGGCGCGATCAGCGCCTTGACGGCGTCCGGCAGGCGTTCGTAGGCCAGCGCCATGTTGGCCCACAGGGTGTCGCCGCCCACGGGCGGGCATTCCACGCAGTGCAGCACGCAGCCCATGGGCGGCGCCTCGCGCCAGGTGGCGTCGCAGTGCCAGGAATTCTCGTAGCGGTCGTTGGGCTGCTCGGGCGTCCTGTAGATGCGCACCAGGCCCGGATGCTCGGGGTCGCTGCCGGCCACCGGATGGTCCTCCAGCTCGCCGAAGCGCCGCGCAAAGGCCACGTGCTCGGCGCGCGCCAGGCCCTGGTCGCGCAGGAACAGCACCTTGTGGCGCAGCAGCGCCGCCCGGATCTCCGAGAAAAGCGCGTCGTCGCGCACCGCGTCGGCCAGCCGCACGCCGAGCAATTCGGCGCCGATGGCGCATGTCATGGGCTCTATGCGCATGCCTGTCTCCTGTCATTGTTGTGAAGGCCCGTGGCGGCACGGTCCGCCCGGCGTGGGGCCGGTCTCTGCAATGTAGGAAAACCCGGTTCCGCGGACTATGCAAGCCATGCCATCCTCTTTGCATTTCGTGCCACCAGGCCACGGACTGACAGGAGGGCAAGCATGGTCACCATGGTGCGCGCGGCGGCCTTGACCCATTTTTCGGACGTCATGCGCGAACTGGGCGGCGACCCCGACAAGGCACTGCGCCAGGCCGGCCTGCGGCCCGCGCTGCTGCGCGAGCAGGACCAGCTGATCGACGTGGCCATCGTCGCGCGCCTGCTGGAAGACGCGGCCCAGTCCACGGGCTGCGAGTCCCTGGGCCTGCGCATGGCCCGGCACCGCCAGCTGTCGAGCTTCGGCGCCGTGAGCCTGCTGCTGCAGCACCAGCCCACGCTGCGCCATGCGCTGGACACGCTGGTCGCGCACATGCACCTGGTCAACGAATCGCTGCTGATCCACCTGGAGGATGCAGGGGGCATCGTCATCCTGCGCGAGGACTTCGTCCTGCACGGCGCCATGCGCCAGTCCGTGGAACTGGCCATGGGCGTGCTGTGGCGCATGTGCGAGGCATTGCTGCGCGAGCGCTGGCGGCCGCAGGGCGTCAGCTTCAGCCACGCGCCACCGGCCGACCTGTCCGAGCACCGCCGCATGTTCCGCTGCCGCATCACGTTCGGCGCCGAGTTCAACGGCATCGCCTGCCGCGCCGCCGACCTGGACGAGCCCAACCCGCTGGCCGACCCCGCGCTGGCGCGCTATGCGCTGCGGCTGGTGGAGGCCATGCCGGCCCACCGTGCCGCCTCCGTGGGCCATCAGGCGCGCCGGGTCATCTACCTGCTGCTGCCCTCGGGCAACGCCACCTGCGCGGGCGTGGCGCAGGGCATGGGGCGCAGCCTGCGCACGCTGCAGCGTGAACTGGACCGCGAGGGCCTGAGCTTCAGCGAGCTGCTGACCGAAGTGCGCCACGAACTGGCCCTGCGCTACCTGGACCACCCCCACTACAGCGTGGGCCAGGTCGCCGCCATGCTCGGCTATGCCAGCCACAGCGCCTTCACGCGCTGGTTCGCTGCGCAATTCGGTTGCGCGCCCGAGGCCTGGCGCAGCCGCGCGCAGGGACTGCCTCGCGCCTGACGCACCCAGCGTTCCTGGCGCACCTGGCGGACCTGGCGCACTTGATCGCACTTGACGCACCACCACGGCGCACCCCGCCCCTGCGCGGTGCGGCGGGCGCATTGCGGTGCACGCTGTCTGCGCACCAGACAGCGTGCACCACGGGCAGGCACCGCGCCGCGGTGTTGGCACGGCACTTGCATTGGCAGCCCTGACCCGCTGGCCCTGGCCTGCGGCCCGCAAAACACTGGATGCGCAACGCAGGACGCCAGATGAACATCGTTGTGATCGGCCACGGCATGGTGGGCCACAAATTTCTCGAGCAGCTGCATGCCCTGGGCGTGGCAGATGCGAACGTCACTGTGCTGTGCGAGGAGCCGCGCGCCGCCTACGACCGTGTTCACCTGTCGGAATTCTTCTCCGGCAAGAGCGCCGAGGACCTGAGCCTGGTGGCGCCCGGCTTCTTCGAGGCCAGCGGCTTCACGCTGCGCCTGGCGGCCAGGGCGGCAGCCGTGGAGCGGCGCGAGCGCACCGTGACCACGGCCGATGGCGAAGTCATCCCCTACGACAGGCTGGTGCTGGCCACGGGCTCGGCGCCCTTCGTGCCGCCCGTGCCGGGGCGCGACCGGCCGCACTGCTTTGTCTACCGCACCATCGAGGACCTGGAGGCCATGCAGGCCTCGGCCGCGAAATCACGCGTCGGCGTGGTGGTGGGCGGCGGCCTGCTGGGCCTGGAATGCGCCAAGGCCCTGCGCGACCTGGGCCTGGAGACCCATGTGGTCGAGTTCGCCCCGCGCCTGATGGCCGTGCAGGTGGACGACGGCGGCGGCCGCGTGCTGCGCAGCAAGATCGAGGACCTGGGCGTGCAGGTGCACACGGGCCGCAATACGCTGGAGATCACCGACGGCGCCACGGCACGCCACCGCATGGTGTTTGCCGACGGCACGCACCTGGAGACCGACATGATCGTCTTCTCCGCCGGCATACGCCCGCGCGACGAGATCGCGCGCCAGTGCGCCCTGGCCATAGGCCCGCGCGGCGGCGTGGCCGTGGACGACCATTGCCGCACCAGCGACCGCAGCGTCTACGCCATTGGCGAATGCGCCTCCTGGCGCGAGCAGACCTTCGGCCTGGTGGCACCCGGCTACGACATGGCGCGCGTGGCGGCACGCCACATTGCGGGCGAGGCCGAGGCCGCCTTCGGCGGGGCCGATCTCAGCACCAAGCTCAAGCTCATGGGCGTGGATGTGGCCAGCATCGGCGACGCCCAGGGCAAGACGCCGCGCAGCCGCAACTACCAGTTCATCGACGAGCGCAAGCAGGTCTACAAGAAGATCGTGGTCAGCGAGGACGGCCGCCAGCTGCTGGGCGCCGTGCTGGTGGGCAATGCCGATGAGTACGGCACGCTGCTGCAGATGACGCTCAACAGCATCGCCCTGCCCGAGGAGCCCGAGTTCCTCATCCTGCCCTCCAGCGACGGCAAGGCCAGGCCCGGCCTGGGCGTGGACGCCCTGCCCGACACGGCGCAGATCTGCTCGTGCAACAACGTCACCAAGGCGCAGATCTGCGCGGCCGTGGGCGAAGGCGCCTGCACCATGGCCGAGCTCAAGTCCTGCACCCAGGCCGGCGCCACATGCGGCGGCTGCGTGCCCCTGGCCACCCAGGTCATGAAGGCCGAGATGGCCCGGCGCGGCATGGCCGTCAACAACCATGTCTGCGAGCATTTCCCGCACTCGCGCCAGGAGCTGTACCACCTGGTGCGCGTGGGCGGTATCAAGACCTTCGACGAGCTGCTGCACCGACACGGCAAGGGCCTGGGCTGCGATGTCTGCAAGCCGCTGGCCGCCAGCATCCTGGCCTCGTGCTGGAACGAGTTCGTGCTGCAGCCGCAGCTGGCCAGCCTGCAGGACAGCAACGACTACTACCTGGGCAATATCCAGAAGGACGGCAGCTACTCCGTGGTGCCGCGCATGCCCGGCGGCGAGGTCACGCCGGACGGCCTGATCGCCGTCGGCCAGGTGGCCAAGAAATACGGCCTGTACACCAAGCTCACGGGCGGTGCCCGCGTGGACCTGTTCGGCGCGCGCGTGGAGCAGCTGCCGCTGATCTGGGAGGAGCTGATCGCGGCCGGCTTCGAGTCCGGCCATGCCTACGGCAAGTCGCTGCGCACCGTCAAAAGCTGCGTGGGCTCCACCTGGTGCCGCTACGGCGTGGACGACAGCGTGGGCCTGGCCGTGCAGCTGGAAAACCGCTACAAGGGCCTGCGCGCGCCGCACAAGATCAAGTTCGGCGTCTCGGGCTGCACGCGCGAATGCGCCGAGGCCCAGGGCAAGGACGTGGGCGTGATCGCCACCGACAAGGGCTGGAACCTCTACGTCTGCGGCAACGGCGGCATGAAGCCGCGCCATGCCGAGCTGATCGCCTCCGACCTGTCCAAGGACAGGCTGCTGCAGCTCATCGACCGCTTCCTGATGTTCTACGTGCGCACGGCCGACCGCCTGCAGCGCACCAGCACCTGGCGCGAAAACCTGGAAGGCGGCCTGGACTACCTCAAGGACGTGGTGGTCAACGACAGCCTGGGCCTGGGCGCCGAACTCGAGGCCCAGATGCAGCATGTGGTGGACACCTACCAGTGCGAGTGGAAGACCGCCGTCACCACGCCCGAAGTGCGCCAGCGCTTTCGCAGCTTCATCAACAGCGACCAGCCCGACGAGCACATCGTCTTCGTGCAGGAGCGCGGCCAGATCCGCCCGGCGCGCGCCGAGGAGCGCAGCGAGGCCACGGCCTGACACCCCCTAGAGACCCGCGACAAGGACCCGCCATGGCACATGCCTCCCAAGAACACTGGCTGCCCGTTTGCGCCACCCAGGACATCGTCCCCGACACGGGCGTCTGCGCCCTCGTCCAGGGCCGCCATGTGGCGGTCTTTCGCATCGGCGACGACCGCTTCTACGCCATAGACAACGTGGACCCGCGCTGCGGCGCCAGCGTGCTCGCGCGCGGCCTGGTCGGCAGCCTGGGCGAGCGCGTCGTCGTCGCCTCGCCTATCTACAAGCACCACTTCGACCTGTCCACCGGCGAATGCCTGGAAGCGCCCGAGCACTCCGTGCGCGTGCATGCGGTGCGCAATGAGAACGGGCAGTTGATGGTGGCGCTGCACTGAGATTCGTGCGGAGCACAGCCGCGCAGGAAGGTCCTGCGTGCCTAGCTTCCCACACCATCCCTGCGCCGTTGCCACGCTGCAAGACCGGCCACGCCGCCCATCAGCGCCAGCAGCGCAGGCCACCCCAGCAGCGGCACCGCCACCGGGCCGGGCTGCGGGGGAATGTAGGGTTGCATGCTCCAACTGCCTTGGGCAGGCGAAAAAGTGAATCCTGTACCACCAGCAAGCACCTGCCTGCACACATTGCCATTCAACAAGACGCATGTGGTGTCCGAATGGTCACCAGCGATGTCCCCCGAGCCTGAGGCGATATTGAAAACGTCCACCGGCTGGCCTGGGACATGGGGCGCAGCAGGTGAAACCATCGCCAGGTTCCAGGCAGTGATATTGCCGCTGCCATCGGTAGAAACCTTGAAGCGCGGCGGATCACCGATCGAAATACCAGCCAGGATCTGTGCATTGGCCTGCGTATAGGTATTCACGCCGTCGCTGAACGACCAACTGCTGATCGGGTAGGACGTTCCCGGGCCGATGACGATGTCCGTCTGGCTGGCCGGCAGGGACGCAGGCAGGACCATTGAGCCGCTGATGCCCATGGCGGTGGTGTAAGGCGCATGGGCGTTGTTGTAGTTGACGCCCGCATAGGTGTACTGGGTATCTGCCCATGCAGATCCAAGGCCTGAGAAGGAAAGGCATACGCTGGCAACTAAAGGCCTTATTCTCATCAATCTTTCCTTCAGTGGCTGAATGAAGATAAAAACAGAATCAATGAAGCAACTATTCCAATCCATTGCCTCGAGAAGTCACGTCAAAAATATATCCTGGAAATTTCAGGGATCTCAATTGATTTAATCAATAGAAAGCCACGGCCAATTAATGACTGGCGAGCGTTTATGTCTGGAGCATGTCGTCCACTTTTGCGTGCCCGAGACGTTCGGGGGTGCCGAGCCGGGAAAGCGGCCGCCCATGTTTGATGCCTCGCCTGCGCCGTGATCGAAGCATCCGCACTGGAATGCGAGATGGCGCTGCACTGGGTTCGTCAGCTGCCCATGGCGCGGACCCCTGACAACCGGCCCGACGGTACCCGGGACTGCGGGCTCAGGCGTAAAAGGACAGCAACGCCAGGCACACGATGACCACGATGGCCGCCGTGATGACCATCACCCTGAAGCCGCCGTCGCTGCTGCGCAGCAACCGCAACTCCAGCAGGGCCGCACCCACCCGGGCCATCCAGAAACAAAGCAGTTCCACCATGGGCGCAGCATAAGCGGCCCGGCAGATCAGGTGCGGGGCGTGGAAAATGCCGGCGAGCGCCTGGGCATCGCAGGCCATCCAGATGTCGTGAAGCCCGTTACCCACAGGGAGATTTATGGAACAGATTCGGGAACAGTCAGCTGGCAGCAGGCCAGCCACCAAGAGGAAAAGAATCCTCATGGTCTGCACAGGGAGCATGCCCCTACATTCCCACTATCCACAGAATAATTTATTTTCAAATCAACAACTTGCTGGAATGTGACAACAGGATTTTCCCCCTGTGGATAGTGGAAATATCGGGAAATAAAATCAATCACTTAGCAATCAGTTAGGGAACACGTTGCGGCAATATCCAGCCGTAGTCGTGATGCGATCAGAAACGACAAAAGCCCCTCGGCGCCATCACGGCTGCCGAGGGGCTTTTTGCATTTGGGCTCAGGCGGCCGGTCCCGGATCTGGATGCCCAATTGGGCGCAGCCCGGCATCGATGGCCGCGCACGCCAGGGCCAGCCAGCGCGGCAACTGGCCCTCGCGCTTGAGGTACTCGGCGAACGTAGTGCGGCCCATCCCGAGCGCTTCCGCCGCCGTGTTGTAGGTGTAGCCGTGGCGGGCCTGCCAGGCGCGAAGGTCGCTCGCTGTCATCACAGGACCTCGCGGATGTACTCGGCCGGGATCTCGCCGCGGACCATGGGATGGTCAAATTCCAGGCGATCTCGCTCAACCTCGATGAGGTCCTCAGCCATGGCTTCTGCGTTGATCTCGTAAATCTTCCCGCCGTGCTGCTCTACGTGCTCACGGGCGTCATCGAGGCTGTCATAGCAGTGCACGTAGTGAGCGTGATACTGGGCCAGCTCGCCAGCTTCGGGCCAGCGTGTTGCGTACATCTCGTACGCTTCGTCGCCGTGCAGAGCGTACAGGGAGAGGATGGCTCCTTGGTGTTCTTGCGGTGCAACGTGGTAGATCATTCTGGCCCCTGGTTGTGGCGCTCAACGTGTCGCCATGGGTGCTAATTTAGTACGGAATCCGTACTGCGTCAACACCTTTTTTTCAGCGCGCAACCTTGGGCCACGCATCCCGCATCAGCGCGGCGTCAGCGGTGCCGTGCAGACCAGCAGCGCGGCCAGCAGCCGCACCTCGTAGCTCTCGCGGCGGTCGATCTCGGCCAGGGCGGCGCGCAGCAGCTCGAAGGGGTCGGCATCGTCGGCCAGGGCTTCCGTGGGCATGGCAGGCCTGTCCGGCACAGGCTCGCGGCACTCCACGGGCACGGGCACCTTGACGGTCTGGACCTCGACACGCGGCGTGGTGCCGCAGCCAGCCAGGGCCAGCGCGCCCAACAGTATGGCGACACGCATCATGGCTTGGCCCTCCCCTTGAGCCAGTCTGCGCCCAGGGCCTGCAGGCTCGCGCAGTTGTCGCCGGCGGCGGGCTGACGGGACAGCGTGTAGTCGGCGCGGGCGTTGAGCGACAGGGCTTGGCCGGCGGCAGCAGCACGGGCCGGCGCGGCATCTGCAGCACGCTGCGCGGCCACCGCGCCCAGGGCATCGGTGGCATCGCTACAGCTCTGTGCCGCCCGGCGGGCGCCGTCGCGCTGCTGCTGCATGCCCGCCAGCTCGGCGCGAGCCGTAGTTGTATCGTCGCGGGCGGACAGCCAGGCCCAGCCCAGCAGCAGGTTGCCGGCGGCGAGTGCAGTCACAATGGCTTGCGTGGGCGTGATCATGCTGCGGCCCCCAGAAGGTTTTTGCCGATGCGGCGCGCCCAGCCCTTTCCGAAGCTGCCCCAGGTGGGGCGGTCGGCAAGGAAGAGCAGCCGGTGCCCGTTGTAGCGGGCGGCCAGCGCCGGCCCGGCGGCAACAGCTGCGGCAATGGTCTTGGGGCCGAGGATGCCGTCATCCGCCGCGCCCGCCGCGCGCTGCAGCCACTTGATGGACTGAGCGGGGCCGCTGTTGACAGCGCCGTCGAACACATCGAAGCGCACCGCCTCGGGCAGCTCGTCGGCTCGGACCGCATCCCAGTAAAGCCGGCGATAGATGCTCTTTGCGCGGTCCCGCGGCAGGTCGCGCATCTCGCCCAGGTAGCCGTCGACGCGCGCGACACGGTCCGTGACGCCCCACATCGTCTCGCCGCCCGGGTCCGCCGAGTTGTTGCTGTAGCCGCCCTCGTGGCCGAGCAGGCGGTCGAATGCCTGGTTAAAGTTCATTGTCGTCTTGCCTCCGCATGGGGTGGCCAGCGCCGTGCCATCGCGCCACGTTGATGAGCAGGCCCGCGAGCACGCAGGCCGAGAAAATGGTGTCGCCCACGGTGGTCCAGGTGTTCCACAGCATGGGCTGCAGGCCAGAGGCCACCGCGCCGGCCAGTAGCAGCACGTACCGAGCGCGAGCCAGCTTGTGCACGCGGGCAACATGGGAGTTCAGCCGGCAGATGCATGCCCAGCCAATGGCCAGGCAAATGCCCAGATTGAGCATCGCGAGCAGTTGATGGGATTGCCATGTCATGGAGTGCCTCCTTCCCCGCCGCCCGCCTTGCGCTCAAGCACTCGGCCGATGCGTTCGAACATCCAGCGCCCCAGGCGCGGCCAGTCGTCGCCCACGCCGCCCACCAGAAGCGCGATCGGGGCCAGCATCCAGTTCGTCTCATCGAAGCCCAGCCAGCGACCCGCAAGAGTGGCCAGACCCCAAGTCACGAGCAGCGCCGTCACGTTCAGTCGCAGGAAGTAGCCAGCAGCACCCAGGCGCGCGCTCGGGTCTCGCCGGCCCAGCGCCCAGGCCGCGCCCACGGTGGACGCGATCAGGATCACGGCATACGGTCCCACCAGGGCGGCCAGGGCCGGCCCGAACAGCACCGAGGCCAGTGCGATGGCCACATTCGTCGGTTCAAGTTGATTCATCGGCCCTCCTCCGGGCATAAAAAAACCCGCCGAAGCGGGTTGGGGTTGGCTGGGGTCGGATCAGAGCGTCACAGCGAGCGCGAAGGCTTCGTCGAGCGACTGCGGCGTGCCACCGAGCTGAGCCCAGAGCTGCTGCAGGAACGGGTTAGCGCGCTCCCATGTGTCGGCCTCGTACTCGATCTGTGCCTCGCGCTTTTGCACGGGGTCCGAGATCGCTGCGATGGCAGCCTCGGCGTCGTCATCGAGGCCGAAGGCCAGCAGCGCAAGGCGGCCCTGGCGACGGCTGCAGGACTTCGGGATCAGCGCCGCAGCCTCGGCCTCGCGTTGACGCTCGCGCTCAGCAAGCTCAATCGCATTGAGCGGTACAACAGACCACTGCTGCCGCCACACGCCATCGATCTCGACAGGCTCGATCTCGACGGGCTTGTGCGTGTCCGCGTTGTGCTCAGGCGGCTCCGAGCGCTCAACGAGCGCATAGCGCATCAAATTGTGCGCCATCATTGTCAGCGGGTGCCTTTCCTGTATCTGTGAGATATTCAACGGATAATCGCCTGTTTCTTTGTCAATATACATATTATCCCCTTTAAATCACATTTCCGATCCGCGTCCCTGCGACAAGCCAGGTAACAAATGAATTGCCATCAACGTAATATCCTGCAGGCCCTCCAGTGCCAGGAGTGGTATAGGACGGGGACCCCGGCTCAGACGTTCCACTTGTTGATCCGGATGACCCAGATTGACCAGCTAATCCAATTGCGCCACCATCGCCACCTCTTCCGCCAGAAGCAGAATTTACCCCAGGTATCGAGTCATTTGACCCCTGATTACCGACGCCTCCGGTTTGCCGGTACTGGTAAACCGACGACACGAGGACATATCCACCACCAACACCGCCACCGCCGCCACGACCTATGCTGCACGAGGAATAAGCGCATATCGTTGCATCACCGCCATCACCGCCGCCGCCACCACCACCGAATATGGTGCCGTTATTCGTGACCGTGATCTTGCGGCGCGTGTATATGCCCGTACCTCCACGGGAGTTTCGACTACCGCCGTATCCACCAATTCTTCCATTATTTATGATAATGACAGATTCGTCCGGGAAATCATTAGGAATCACTAGAGCGCCGACATCTCCACCGGAGAGGACGTTAATTGTTATTTTCCCGTAGCCTAGCCATCCCTGAGCCCTAGCAAGTGCTAGAAGATCGGGATTAATGCTTAACCCTGAAAAGTTAAGTATTACACCTTGCCCACCAGAAGCCATTATCCAGCGCGCTGTCATGGGTTGTGCACTCCTGCAATAAATCCGTCTATGTACGAACCTTCGGTGTTGAAGAAGGTCATCGTAAGTGTTTGTCCAGATGCGTATGTTGGAAATCCGGCGCCTGCAGGAAACCTGAAATTAGTGTTGAAACTTATGGGCCACGCCCCTCCCGAGAATTTCAAACGCAGTGTTATCTGATCACCCAGACCACGAAGAGCTCCCGTAAAGTACGTGTTGTACTGCACTGTCAGCTGATGAATTGAGCCCTTTGATGGGTCAAGGTAGTAAACCTTCGCATCACCTGGTCCAACTCCGGTGTTTGTTGCATAGACTTTTTCACGAAAATCAAGATCCGAAACGGCTCTTGCCCACGGATACCACACACCGTCAACTTGGTATCTACGGAATTGTGTGCCCTGAGCAAGAGACCCCGACGCCATAGCGAACGTCGCAGTCTGCACAGTACGGACTCCACCTCGATCCCACGTCTCCACTACCCACCCATGCACGGTCAAGCTACCTTGCATAGGCCAATCAGTGCCGCCCCCAGTCGTGGACTCAAAGAAGCCAACGGTTCCTGGCGGGGATGCAGACATGGGCGTCGCAGTGCTGTAATAAGCCGCCGCGCGAGGCATCACCTCATTTGCCCGAGGCACCTGGTTGCCGGTCGCCCCGGCCGGCACGCTCAGGTGTCCTTGCAGCACCCCTCCTGTGATTGGGAGGTATGCGCCGGTAAATTCGCCCCATGCCAACTGCCACATCGCACCATCCCACCACCAGCCTCGCTTGTTGATCGAGGCATTCGTGCCCGTGTTGGTGTAAAGCGCGCCGGCCTGCAACGGGTTGCCCATGTTGTCGGTCGTCGGGTGCGAGGTGACCGCCTTGCTGCCCAAGTACATGACCTGCATTGCCGTCAGCGCAGTCGTGGCTGTTCCTGCAGCTGAGGACGCAGTGCTCGCGCTGCTGGCTGCCGCAGTCGCAGAATTGCCGGCTTGGTTGCGATAGCCCATCGCAGCGTCTGCTTGTGTCGTCGCAGTCAGCGCTGCAGCCTGGGCTGTCTGCGCATACTCCTGGGCAGCTACGGCGCAGGTCCGGCACGCGACGGCAATCTCGCGCATCCGCGAAACAGCAGGCGGAACAGACGTGGCGTATGCGTAGGCCTCGTTATTGAAATTGATGCTGCCGAGCGCCGGATACGGCGAGATGGGCAGCACGTCCGGGATCGTCACGATATCGGTCATACGTTGCCTTTGATTTGGATTTCTGCGCGAGCGGTTGGTCCGCCCGACGAGCGCACGGTGCCGGACACCTTTCCGACTGTGGACAAGTGCGAGAACTTGGCGAGCTTTGAGACTTCGACGGCCACGACCTTCCCGGATATCTGAGTCAGCAGCGAATCGATCAGCGGGGCCTGGTCGGCCGCCACCACGACGGAAAGGCTGATGTTCTTGGCTTTGCGGCCCTCGATGTCCTCGTATGTGCCGTCCGCGTTGTCCTTGGTGTAGCCGTAGTCCTTGGTTGTGACTTCGGCGCCATCCTCGACCGCGCTGATGCCGCCTGAGGGAGCCAGCAAGGTCTTGTGGTTGCCGACGCTGATGTAGCCGACTGCGGCCTCAGCCGTCGGCGCAGTGCGGCGCACGGTGATCTTGATGCGCTGATCGGGGTGCAACGGGATGCCCCGGAGCACGTAGTGATCGCCGCGCTGCAGGTCGCCGAACAAGTATTCCCACTCTCCATACGCTTGGCGCCAGAGGTCGGCATTGATCGGCGGGATGAGGTTGGGCCCGCCCGCACCCGCTGTGATCGTGATGCTCAGCGAGTCGCCTTCCAGGCCATAGAGCGCCAGGCCGTCTGCAAACACGCCCTTCAATTCATAGGTCAACGCCTGGACAGCCCGCGCCTTCGTGAACAGGTATTGATCGAACGGGCACCAGCGATTTGTAGGCTCCTTGAACAGCCACTCGGCCGGCCTCTTGTCCGGCGTCGTCGCGGTGCCCGTGTGATCCTTCACGCATTCATAGATCTTCCTTTCGTACACGCGGCGGTCACCCACCTTGTAGTTACCGGAGCCGACCCACGCCACCTCGCCCCGGGCTGCATCCAGCTCGGGAATCGACGTGGCGGGGCCGAAAGAATCCGGCGTGATCGCTTTCGGCAAAAGAATGTTCATACCTGTGCAACCCTCAAAACGCCCTGCTCTGCCACGGTGTCGAACTGCTCCACCATGTGGGGCATGCCAGCCGTGTTGCGCTCCAACACCGCGATCTGCCCGCGCATCAGGCGGTTCTCGGCGACCAGTTGCTCGACCAAAGACTCCAGGCGCGAACTGCCGCCCGCGCCGCTGAGGAGCGCCTGCGTCTGTGCAGAGGACCAGTAGCGAGCTGGCCCCGTCACTTCGAGCTCTGGTCCGCGCTCGCCCACCATGCGCAGGCCGCCCGCGAACATGCCGCCCGCTTCAAAGCGCGGGATGCCATTGCGGTCCAGAGCGGCAAGCACATCGGCTTCGGAAAAGCCGTAGAGGTACGCGAGGTCCTTGGCAGTGCCTCCGGCACCCTTGAACTCGTTTGCCAGCCCCGCGAAATCTCCCGTGCCGTCGTACTTGTGGAACGTAGACGAGAGACCATCGAGCTTTTTCGAGTAGTCGGCATCGGCGTAGTCATAGATGACCGCGCCGCCGCCCAAGATCGCCGTGGGCGTCTTGTACTTGCCGCTGTTCGCCGGCTGGAACCCGCCGCCACCACCTCCACCCCAGTCCGGCGTTGGCGCCTTGCCCGACCCTGATCCGCCACCCGCTGCGGGCGGTTTTTCAGGGAACAGCAGCGCTTCCAACGCCTTGATCGCGGCCTCCACGCTCAACGTTGCATCGATCTGGGCCTTGCTGCCGTCAAGGAGATCGCGCCAGTACGTCAGCGTCTTGTCCAGGCGCTCAAGCTGCTCTTGCGAGTTCTTGAGCTGCCGCTCTTCGACGCTCAGCTGCGCATCACCTTTGTCTGCCAGCTCACTGAGCTGGCCGGCGAGGATCAGCGCATCGCGGTCTTTCTCGAACTGCGTCGCGTAGCGCCCCGAGTTGATACCGCCCCGGGCCGCACCAATGGCATCGGTCAGGCCGGCGTAGTCGGTGAGCTTTCGCCCGCCGCGCACGCCCGACAGCGCGTCTTCGATGTAAACCATCCCCTGGGCGGCCAGCATCTGCTGTGTGGCATCCAGCGAGCCATACAGGTCGCGCGCATTGCTGCGCAACGTGCTCAGCGCACTCGACAGGCTGCTTATGGCCTCCTGCGATGCGCTGGCCACGTCCTGCCAGTACTGCTGCTCACGCTGGATCGCGGCTTCGAAGTTCGCGTACGCTGCCTCCTTGGCTTTCTTGCGCGATTCCTCCAGGGCCTTGGCCGCTTCGTCTGCTGCGGTCTTGGCAGCTTCGGCCGCCGTGTCCGCCGACTTCTGCGCGGCATCGGCGGCGACCCCGAAGAGCTGCGCCAGGGCCAGGAGCTTGGCCGCCAACTCCGTGTTGCCAGAGGCCAGGGCATCCTCGATCAGCTTCCTGAAGGCCTTTTTGGCCGCCTCGCCTCCAGCTGGGTCGATGTCCACGCCGAGGCCTTTGAGCTTCTCGCGCACTTGCCTTTGCAGGATCTCCGCCCTTTCCTGCTCGCTGTAGAAGCTGGCATAGAAGGCGTTGACATTGGAGGCCAGCGCCTCCAGGCCGCCGCTGAGCTTGAGCAGCTCGGTCTGGGCTTTCTCCGAGATGCCGGCAAAGCCGGTCATCGTGTCGCCCCAACCCTTAAATGCCGCGTCGATGGCCGCGATCTTGAGCAGCGCCTGGTTGAGGCCCTCCACCGTCACGTTGTCGCCCAGCGCATCGAGCTCGTTGCGCATCCAGCCCGGGATATCCCCCTTCTTGATCTCATCGATCAGCGCGCCGCCCATCTCACCGACGAACTGCGCCCAGGCCTTCTGCGGATCCTTGTCGAGTTCGCGGTCCTTGAACCTTTTCAGGATCTCGCCCGTGGACTTGTCGATCAGTTGGAAGAACCCCATGGCGCCCTCGTCGCCGTACTTGGGATTCACGCTGAAGCCGGCCGCGATATCCAGATCCTTGACCGCCGTCTTGCTGAACTTGGCCAAGGACTTGTACATGTCCAGCATGCCGTTGACCGTCAGGTCCAGCTGCTTGTCAAGCTCCGGATTACCGCGCGAGGTGAAGTCGCCCAGGGTGTTGCCCCAGGCATCGACACCCAGCGCCTGCTTCGCGGCCTGGTCGCGGTCTTTAGTCGCAGTCGAGGCCACGCCGCCCGAGTGGTTCGGGCCGCGCGATCCAAACGCCCCCTTGAGCAGCGAGAACACCGCGATGGCCGCGCCCAGGTACGGCAATGCCGCGCCGAAGGCCTGCATACCGCCCGCCAGCAGCTCGCCGCCCATCATCATCTCGATGCCACCAGACAGGGCCGGCATGCCGCCCATGAGGCCCGCGCCGAAGTTCGTTCCGGCGAACAGGCCGCTCTCACCCAGCAGACCCAGGCCAGGGATGCCCCCGCCAAAGCCGCCGCCCGATGCCCCCGTGCCGCCTACGCCCCCCAGGCCACCGCCGCCGCCACCCTGGACCCCGATGAGCGACGCCACAACCTGCACCACGAACGGCCGCAGGAACATCTTGTAGATCTGGTCCGCAACGGTCGTCTTGAACGTCGTGGTCAGGCTCTTCGTGAAGCTGTCCCAGCCGTCGCGCCCGTTGTTGAGCATGTCGGCGAAGCCCTTGCGGAAGATCTCGTCGTACTGCTCAACCTGCTTGTTGACGTACTCCTCCTGGATGCGGAGCAGCGAGGTCTGAGTATTGGTCTCGGCCTTCTCACGGGCCTTCTGGCGCAGCGTCTCGCGCTTCTTTTCGTTCTCGTCCTTGTCGTCGCTGTAGATCGTGCGGTCGATCTCCGCAAGCTCTTTGGCGAGCTCCAGTTCGATGCGGCGCTGCGCAATGATCTTCTTGCGCTGCACCTCATCGGCGCCGAGCAGCGACAGGCCCTCCTTCTGGATCGCCAGCTCATCCTTAGCCGTCTGCAGCGACTTCGTGAGACGGTCGTCCATCTGCTTGTAGTCTGCCTGCTGCAGGGCAGCGGTGTAGCGCTTCTGGGCGGCGATCTTGGCCTCCAGCGAGGCGATGTACTTCGGGTCGAAGCTATCGCTGCCCTGGGCCTCAGCCATCTGCTGCTCAAGCGTGGCCAGCGTCATGCGCTCGATCTCCGTGCGCCCCTTGCCGAACACAGCATTGGCAGCCTCCTGCTCGCTCGCACGCTCGGTGATCGAATCGGCGGCTTTGAAGTTGCCGGAGATGAGGGCCTCTTGAGCCTTCATCGACTTCTCCAGGCCGTCATTGCTGCGCAGCTGCACACCCAGGGCATCGGCCAGAGCCTTCGCCTCTTCCAGCTTGGCGCGCGTCTTCGCGTTCGTGGCTTTCTCGATCTGGGCCGACAGCTTGAGCGACTCGCGCTCGCCGACGTTCAGGTCTGCAGCGGCCACGCCCAGCGTGAGCAGCTGTTCGCGGTACTGCTTGGCGGCGGCGAGCTGGCCTTCTAGGTTCGCGAGTTGGTTGTCCGAGATGCTGACGCCGCCCGAGCCCTTCTCGGTGTACCGCTTGTTGATTCCCTCGACGGTGTTCTTGTAGCGCGCCTCCAGCTCAGCCAGCTTCGATGCCATCAGCTTGGGGCTATTGGCATACGCTTTCTCCGTCTGCTCAACGGCCGTGTTGTACTTGTTCTCGGCAATGGTCAGCTCTTGTTTGCGCCTGACTTCCTTAGTCGCAAATTGGCCGGCAACCTTGTCGAAATCCTCCATTGCACCGACGTACTCTTTGTTGGCGGCCTGAGTCTCGGCAATGGACTTGCCAGCAGCGCCAGCGAAAGCGAGGAAATCGGAGGCCTGCTGGATCTGCCGCTTCAGGTTTTCGACGCCCTTATCCCAGCTCGTACGGGACTGCTCGTTCTTCGGCCCGTGCGCGAGCTTTGTATTCAACTCCTGTTGCAGCGCCTCAAGGTGCTTCGCTGCCTGGTCCGTTGGGGACGTCTGGCGCCCCACGCCCAGGATGGCATCCCACATCTTCTTCGCGCCGCCCGTCACGATCTGGACCGCGCGCTCGATGTAGCCCAGGTTCTGGGTCAGTTCATCTGCGCCGGTCTTCATCGCGTCGGCGTAGGCCTTCTGAGCCACGGCCGCAGCCTCGGCTGTCTTGCCCTGCTTCTCCAGCGCCTTGATCTGGTCGTAGATGCTCGCCGTCAGGTAGTTCATCTGCTCGTTCAGAGCAAGCGATGCCTGTAGCGGATCCTTGGCCAGGTCGGCAAACTGCTTGGCCGTCTCGCTGACGGCCTGGCCTGTGGTCTTCTCCCATTGCAGGGCGATGGCCGTGAATTCCTTCAGCTGGTCGGATGCGACCTTGCTGTAGCGAGCCATCTCGGCGAGGCCAGCAGCGGCAGCGCCCTGAGTGCCCGATGTGCTGGCGATGGCGCGGGCCATGGCGTTCAGCTCATCAACGGTGGTGCCGGCCTGGTTGCCGCTCAGCACAAGCGCCTTGCGGAAGGCGTCGGATTCCTTGCTGCCCTGGTAGTACGCCACGCCGAGCGTGCCCACAGCCGCTGCAGCCACCGTGAATGGGTTCACCAGGCCGACAACATAGCCAGCCATACCCCGCGCGGCTGCGCCAGCACCGCCAAACATGTCCTTCAGCTGCCCACCTTGCTGCAGCAGCACCGTCAGCGGCGCTTGACCCGCCTGCAGGCTGACCACGATGTCGGTAAACTGCGCAGGCACCATGCGCATGGCGGCCGCTGTCTGCGCAGCCGACACGCCCACCTTGCCCATGCCGGCCTCGGTCTCGCGCAGCTTGGCGATGTACGGGGCCGCCTGGCTGGCCACCCCCAGCTGCGCGGCCTGCAGCTCCAGCAGCTCGGATTTGGTCTTGCCCAGGGCCTGGGTCTGCGAGCGCAGGGATTCCAGGAACGAGCTCTGTCCCGCCTCCTTGGCTTGCTGGGCCTTGAAAGATGCGAGCGCCTCTTCAGCCTCGCGCAGCTTGGCAACCAGCGGATTCAACTTCGTGGCATCAAGGCCGCGCATCTCGATCTTCTGCTCGAAGGCGCGCGACAGGCTTTCGCCGGCCTGGGTGGCAATCCTGGCCTTTTCCGTCGCGCGGGTCAGCGCCTGGGCCATCGCGCTTTCGGCCCGACCCATCTTCTGGGCGGCCTCATCGGCGCCATCGCCGATCCCCTTCACGCCCTTGGCGGCCTGCTCGCCGGATTTGGCGACGGACGCAGCCATATCGGCCGCGCCAGTCTTGATGTTCTGAAAGGTGGTCTTGGTGTCGTCTTCCGCAGAAACCACGAAGCCAATTTTGCGGTTTTGTTCTTCCATGACGCCCCCAAACAAAATGGCCCGCCGAAGCGAGCCATAAAAAAGCCCGCTGTGCGGGCCGATGTGTTCTGTGCGGGGCTATTTACCGCAATAGCCCTCTATGAAAACCTTGCTGCCAACGTCCTTTTCGACATCGGCGCTTTCTCCGCTTGTCGAGGCAAATAGCTTGAACCCCGAGTACCCCCCGAGTTCGTTCTTGGCATTCACCTCGCCGCAAAGAATGCTGGTTTTTACGGTCCATCCGTTGATCAACCGCTCATTTCTGAACTGAGCAGAATCTGGGTCTTTCAACTCGGCGCGCACCGCATTGCGGTGTTGATGAACGACGTAGGCGCCGTACATGTAAATGCAGGCACCCAGCACCAGCAGAACCAACAGCCCGACAGACAAGACTTTGCGCATATACCCCTCGCTTGAAAATTGAAGGGCATGCTACCGCATCACCTTTTTTGCGGAATGTTGACCACGGCCATCTCCATCCGCCGCACGTCCGCAAAGAGTTCGTCCCAGAGCTCTTGGTCGCCCTGCGCAACGCGGTCAAGCAGCGGATAGACCGCCTCGTATCGCAGGCCTATGCGCCCGCCGCCGCCCATTCCAACCACCCAGGCCCATTGCGTCTGCAGGCCGACGAACAGCGCCAGCGGCTCGGCGTTCTCGGGCCAGGCCTCCACCGGGTCTTCCCAGTAGTCTTCTGGCTCGCAGCCCTCTGCGACCTCAGGGTCGGGGGTGAAATAGGCGACGGTGGCGCTCAGGAGTTTTTTACGCGGCCGTCCACCAGAGCGCCACGGTAGGCATCCCAGAACGCGGCAGCGGCGTTGGGCTCCTCGTCGAACAACTGCACCAGGGCGGCCTTGTCGAGCTCAATCTCGACGTCCCAGCCCGCCAGGTACTTCAGGGTGCGCTCGGCGCTGAATTCCAGGCCGCGGTCGGCCAGGTTGGCGAAGCTGAATTTCTCGCCGTCGGCCGGCTGGGGAACGTTGGCATTGGACACCTCGTCCCAGAGCTCGCCGAACTCGCGGCGGGTGCGGTACTTGAACTTGCACTCCAGCTCGACCACCTCGCCGGTCACGCGGACGAAAGAGACGGGCGCGGTGATTGTGTCGGGGCGAGCGCCGAAGATGAATGCGGGCGGCTTCTGCTTGCCGGCCTGGTCTGCGGCAGTGGAAACGGCGGTCTTGGATTGAGTGGCCATGGAGTGATCCTTTCAGCGGATGGAAAAAGAGAAAGCCCGTGCGCAGCCGCCCGCCCCGCTGAAAGGAGCGAAGCGGCTGCGTCGGTGCATGGGGTGGACGCCTTAGCTGGCGTAGCGGGTGGAGCGGCCCTTGCCGGAGAAGTCGCACTTCACGCGGTTGACCTGGCCTTCTTGCATCAGCACTTCATCGTTGAGTGCCACGGTGCAGGCCAGGTAGCTTGTCGCGCCGTTGCGCATGGTCAGGCGCTGGATCGTGTCGGCGCCGCTGGCAGACAGGTCTTCCAGCGCGGCGTAGCCGGGCGTCTCGATGGCGTCGGCGTCGATTTCCAGCGTGCGCGACACGGGCGAGAAACCATCGTTGATCTCCTGCTCGTTCTCGGACTCCAGGTAGCGGTACGTGACTTTCTTGGGGTCGCCGCCGCTGGTGTTGTTGTTCAGGATCTGCACCACGTCCACCCAGGTCAGGGCCTTCTGGAACGCTCCGCCACCGCTCCCGGGAGTGAACAGGCTGGTGTTGGTGGTGTTGGCCTTGCGACCCTCAAGGGTGAAGGTGTCAGTCGTCGGCACAGCCTTCACGCGGAACACCAGGCCATTCAGCCGGCCCCAGCCGGACGTGATGATCACGATGTTGCCGACGGCCAGGCCGTGACCCGCCGCCGTGCAGACGGCTTCGGTCGCGTTGGTGATCGCGGTGATGATCACCTTGGCGCCGATGGAAGTGGCCACGGCGATGCGCGAGCCGGTAGGGAGAGATGCCATGTTGTGGCCCTTTCAAAAGCAGAAAACCCGCCGAAGCGGGTTGATGGAGTGCCCTCGCGGGCGGGAGACCGCCAGGGCGGCGGAACTGGTCAGGCGGCCTATCGGGCGCCCAGAATGGAATAGGTCTGCAGGTAGCCAGAGACAACGCCTGCATCGTCATAGGCCCCGATGGGGTCGCCATGAGGCCGCGCCGTGAACGCTGCAGCAGCGCAGAGCCGTTCCTCAATGCTCTGGATGAGCGCGAAGGCCTGCAGCGGCGTGGCCGCCCAGGTGTTGATCTGGATGAGCGGCTTGCGCTTGTCGGCCGGCGCGTTGTCCGTGTAGCGCAGCACGTCGCCGCCGATGTGCTGCCAGGTCACGTAAGGCATGGCCGTGCCGTAGGGAGCCGTGCCCACGACGACGCGCGGGCACTCGGCCAGCAGTTCGGCCATGAGGTCAGATTCAAGCGCCACCGTAGGCCCCCTTCTCGAATAGCCGCCGCCAGAGCTCAGCCTCCGCAGCCTTCTGGGCCTCGGCCAGCGAACTCTCCGCGCTGCGAATGAACGCCTTGCCAGGCACCTGAATCGGAGTCGGCAACGTCACGTAGTACGCATCTTTCTGCGCCTGGCTGGCGCGCCGGCCAGGCGGCTTCTTGCCATCCATGCCAGGCCGCACCATTGGTCGCACTCGGCCGTCGTTGCCCCGGTAGTAGCGGTATCGCTGCAGGTAGCCCCATTCGACCAGGTGGCCATGGGGCGCAGTGCGGTGGTTCCAGCTGACGTGGTACTCCGCGCGCTGCCCTTCGACCGACTTCTCGGGGCTGAAGGCCTGATAGATCGAGCGCTCCAGATTGCCCGTGGAGCGGCCGAGCGCCCGCACATTGATCTTGACCCGTTCGTACAGCACCTGGGCCGCAGCCTGGGCCACAGGGCGCACAGCAGCGTGAACCTCGCCGCCAAGGTCAGCCAGCAGGCTGTCGAGGCCATCGAGATCCACAGCAATGCCGAACGTTTTGTTCCCCTGCAGGGCCTGCTTGCGCAGATCGCGCCGGCTGGCCATGGCCGTCAGCCCTTGAACGGCACAGCGTCGGCACGCGCGGCGCGGGCCTCGGCCACGCGCTCGGGGTCCGCGTCCATCCAGGCCGCGTTTACCGCAGCCACTGCGGCGGGCACATCATCGATCAGCAGGCCGGCGTCGTAGCCGTAGGGGCCGATGGTGCCGGGCTTGGTGGTCAGCACCGTGCGCGGCCCGCCGTCGTCAGCCGACGCCAGGGCGGCGCGCGGCGCCCGCGGTGCGCGCGGGGTCCGTGGTTTGGTCATTGGGTCGGTCCTTTCGTGAGCTCGCACACCATGTCGATGTACTCGCGGGTTGGCCCAGGCAGCACGGCCTTGAGCTCGTAGACGTTGCCGTCAAACAGCACGCGCATGCCAGCGTCCACGCCAGCACGGCGCCGGATGCGGATGCTCGCGCGGACGATGGACACCTCAGCGTCTGCCTTGATCGTGCCAAGGCCCGACTTGTGCAGCACGTTGGCTGCGATGCGGCCCGGGGAGATGTTCTCCCAGCCTTCGGGCAGCGGAGTGCCCCATTCATCCGCGCCGCCTGTCTTGCGCTGGATGTGGATGCGGTCTCGAAGAGTGCCGGCCTGCATCAGAAGCCTCCTGCCGTGTTGATGTAGGGCAGCAGCAGCCAGTCGGCACCCATCGGGATCTCGGCGGCCTGGCCCGGGGCCACGGCCTCGCGGTTGGCGTACAGGTGCCCGATGATCAGCTGCGCGGCCGAGTGGATGGCCTCATCGATGACCACGCCGACAGCCCCCTCCGGGATTTCAGCCTGGTCCTCGTAGAGCTTGGCGAAGATCTTCCCCTCGATGGCCAGGTACGCCGCAGCGATCCAGCCTTCGATTAGGGCGTCCTCCTCATCACCATCGACCCGCAGGTGCAGCTTGGCCCGCGCGAGGTCAATCCTCTGCATGGGCCTGGCCCGGGAAAGGCTTGACGGGCGCGCCCACCGAGCGGGCGTAGGCCACAGCGTCGGGGTGAGGGTCCACGCTGCCGGCGTAGACCTTGGCCACAGGCTCGGGCATGCGCTCGATCACATCGTCCGGCGCGAAGCGCACGCCATCGATGGTCACTGCGGCCAGGACGCGCACAGCGACCAGCGCCACGTCCTGGGGCGCGGGATCCTGCTGGGTTCCAGCGCCAGCGCCCTGCGCGTCTGCGGCCCCAGCCGTAGCCGGGGCCTGTGTCTCGCTGGCCTGGGCGATCTCGTCGGTGCCCTGCTGCTGGGCCTGCTGGCCAGCAGCCTGGTCGGCGGCCGGCGCCTCGGCTGCCGTGAGAGTGGGTTTCGGTTTCGTTGCCATGTCGGCTCCTTGAGATGCGGCCCCAGCCGTAGCCGGGGCCTGGGTTCATCGGTGGCCGATCAGGTGGCCGAGTTGGCGTAGGCCTTGACGGCGCCGCCCACGTCCAGCAGGTTGCCGCCCGAACGGCAGAAGGCCACAAAGCCCACCTGGCCCTTGAGCGTGTATGCGCTGTCGGTCATGCGGAACAGGGTGACGTCCATCACGTCGCGGATCAGGTACTTGCTGAAGTCGCCGTACAGGATCGACTTGGCATTGGCCGCCATAGGGGCCATGTTCTGGTTGATGTTGATGGCGCGGCCCAACAGGCGGTCAGGGGCGCCGCCAGGGTTGCCCTGCTCGTAGCCCGGCACGAAGATCGGACGGCCCTGGGTGTCCTTGATCTTGCGCAGCACCTTGAGCACATCGTCATGGAACATCCAGGCAGCGCGCGAGCGGTAGATCGGGTCCACCGAGTGCTCCAGG
Organism: Delftia sp. PX-1; assembly: GCF_055797465.1. Taxonomy (NCBI): domain Bacteria; kingdom Pseudomonadati; phylum Pseudomonadota; class Betaproteobacteria; order Burkholderiales; family Comamonadaceae; genus Delftia; species Delftia sp. PX-1. Next base: position 1,990,892 of record NZ_CP184763.1, on the reverse strand, counting down.
TCCACCAGGTCGTCATACGTCACGCCGGTGGTCTGGCCCGTGGCGCCGGTCTTGCCGACGGAGGCGCCCGTCACGATGCCGCGAGGCTGGCCGGTGCCAGTCCCCACGGTCTGGTGGCGGTTCTGAATGCGGCCCAGGCGCAGAGCCAGCAGCGACTTGATGTAGGCCTCGATGTCGATGAACGAGTCCTGCAGCAGCTCGAAGGGCAGTGCGATGCTCTTGGAGCTGTACTTGTAGACGTCCATGGACGCCTGGCCGAAGGCGGTTTCGCCGTTCGTGACCGAAGCGTTCTGACCAACGATTTCGCCCTCCTCCGCCGTCGCGTCAGCCGTGGGGAACAGCATCTGCGCGCCGGTCGCCGTCTGGAGCGCACTGGCCACGGCGCGGACGCCGCCCATCTGCTTCATGGCCTCGATCAGCGAGCGGCTGAACTCGGTGGCCACGGTGTAGCCACCCTCGGAGCCGGTCGTGGTGGACATGGCGGCGCGGATGTCGGGATTTTGGCGCGCGGCCATGGCGTTGCGCTGCTCGGAAGACAGGTTGGACAGGCCGCCCGTCAGCATGGCGCGCAGAGCCTGGGATTCCTCGGTGCGCCCGCCGCCATGGACCGTGGCCTGGTTGAGCGCATCCTCGTGCTCGGCGCGCTCGTCGCCGGCCACCTGGTTGAGGCGGTTCTCGCGGGCGATCTCGCCGTCGATGGCCTCGATCTCGTTGAGGATGGTGTCCAGGGCCGAAGCGTCGGCGGACGGCATGCGCTGATCGGCCGGGGTCTTGGCGTTCAGTTCGGCGGCGGCCTTGGCCTTCGCGTCACGCTGGGCGCGCAGTTGTGCAAGTTTGCTCATGGTGAGCCTTTCTTTCAGGTTGTGACCGCTCGCGCAGGTCGTTCGGACATGAAAAAGCCGCCTCGGTGGGCGGCGGTCTCAGTTGCGCGAGGCGCTTTACTGATGGGAGAGGCGCGCCAGCATGCTCAAACGCTGCTGCTGGCGGGCGCGGTGGTCTTCGGTGGCGAACTGCTGGTCGTTCGCGGGCTCAGTCTGGGGCGTGGGCTCTGGCTCGTCGCAGGGGTCGCGCGGCGCGTTGGCGTAGGCCGAGAGGTTCCAGGCCTTGGCGTTGGCCCTGGCGCTTGCGCGCGCCTTGGCGTCGCTGGCGGCGATGGAGGTGGCGAAGCCGTTCTCCAGCGCCTCGTCGGCGGTGAACCAGGTTTCTTCGGCCATCCAATCAGCGATCTGCGCCAGTTCCTTGCCGGTCTTCGCCGCGTAGGTCTCGGCCAGGGTGCCGTCGATCTTGTCCAGGAGGTCGGCCTCTTTGCGCAGGTCGTTGGCGTTGCCCCACATGCCGGTCCATGCCTTGTGGATCATGAACATGGCGCCCTTGGCCATGATCACCTCCTCGCCCGCCATGGCGATGAAGGTCGCCGCACTGGCCGCGATGCCATCGATGTGCACGATCACCTTGGCGCCGTGCTCGCGCAGCGCCTGCTCCATGGCGCGGGCCGCGAACACCGAACCGCCTGGGCTGTTGATGCGCAGATGGATAGTGTCCACGTCCAGATCACGGATGGCCTTCACGAATGGGCCCGGGGCGATGCCGCCCCACCATTCGGCCTCCAGCTCGCTGGAAACGATGTGGTCGTAGAGGAAGACCTCGGCCTCGCGGTCGTCGGCCTTGGCCACCACCTCGAACTTGCGGGCACTGGCGCGGCGGTTGTCCGCGTACAGCTTACTGAGTCGGTTTTTCATTGTTTCCCTTCCCGTCGTCTTTGCCTGGGTTGCCAGGGTTGCGCAGCAGATTGAGGTTTTCCGGCAGGTTCTCGCGGCGGCGCACCTCGCTGGCGTCCATCCATGGCATTTCTCCGGCCCGGCCCATCGCGATGCGGTAGGCCTCGTAACGGGTCTTCAGGTCCGCGCGCTCCAGCGCCTCGACCACATGCTCCAGAAACAGCCGCTCGCGCACGGGCCAGAACTTGCGGTTCAGCTCCTGCCGGATGGGGTCCAACTGCCGCTGCAGGGCGTAGCGCACGAAGCCAATGCCCTGCTGCTCGATGCCTGTGCCGAAGCTGGTCTGCTTGTCCGTGTGCCCGATAAGGTGCGGCGGCACGCCCAGGATCCGCGAGATTTCCTCGACGTTGAACAAGCGCGTGGCCAGAATCTCGGCATCCTTGCTGTTGATGGACAACTGCGCCGGCTCCAAGCCGCCCGAAAGGATCAGCGGACCTCGACCTCCGCTCATCGCTCGCGCCAGCAGCGAGGCCTTCAGGTCATCCAGTTGCTTGCCGGACAGCCGGCCCGGCGCCTTGAGCGCATAGTCAATGTTCGCGCCGCCAGCGAAGAATCGACTGCTGTAATCCTGGGCGGCGATGGCGGCTCCGATCACATCGCGACCAGCCTTGAGGATCGGACTGGGGCTTCGCAGGCCGTCGAAGCCCAAACTCGGGAACTGCAGCATGTCAGCGCTGTCCAGCGTGTACGACGGCCCGCCATCCGATGGGTTGACCCGGTACAGCAGCTTGTCGCCCTTCTTGAACGGATCCACGCTCAGCGGGTGATGCGGCCTGAGCGCGATGATCTTGGAGCTGCGCACGCTGGAGCGCACCAGCTCCGCAAAGCCGTCGCCCTCGAAGAGCTTGGAGCTGACCATGTACTCCCAGAACGTGAAGGCTGTCCAAGCGCCGCCCGCGTTCTCGTTGAGCAAGTACCAGTAGTCGTGATCGACCTTTTCCCGGGTGTGGCGCTCGTAGAGCGCGATGGGCAGCGAGGCGATTGCGCCTGCCACCAGGGCCACGGCGGCATAGACCACGGACACACGCATCGCCGTTTCCCTGGTGACGTTCACGCCGGCAACGGAGCGACTTGATGCGCCCAGCAGGTTTGCCAGTTCGCTCATGGATGTGCCACCGCTGGTGACCTCGTTCTCACCCAGCGCCACCAGGCCGGCGCGCTCTGCCGCACCATCGCGGCCCGCGATCCAGCCCGACAGCACGCGGCTGCCGTGCGGGTGCGCGGTCATGTTGAATGTCTGTGTCATCCCAGCTCCAGTGAGTAAATCGCCGGGCCGGCCTTAGCCTCCGGGTTCAGGGCCATGAGATACACGGCATCGAAAAGGGCCATCAGCAGATCGATCTTGCCGACGCCGCTGGCCTGCTTGGTGATGGTCACGGCGTTGCCCTGCATCACCGTCTTGGCGTTGCCCACACACCAGGCCATGAGGGCGCTGCCGCCGTGCACCAGCTTCTTTGCGGCAACGTGTCGCTCGGCCGTCTTGATCGCGCCATTGAGTTGGTAGCCCTGCGGGATACCCACCACCTGGTCAGCTTCCACTGGGCCGGGCTCGTCATCGGTGCCCACCAGCGCGTCATAGATGGCGCCCAGGCCAAGGCGGTCCACGCCAACCTTGTCGAGCAGGCCCGTATCCACGATCTGCTCCACGATCTGGACCAGCTCCTCGACGTCCTGGCCGACCCCATCCACCAGCACCAGGTCGCCAGTCTTGATGAAGTCGCGGTACTTGGATTCCTCGGACTTGCGGCGCTCCAGCGCGATCTGGTGAATCCAGCCTCGTCCCCAGGAAAGCCATCTCCCGGTATCAGCCTCGCGGCCGACCACCGCCAGGCCGAGCAAGTCATCAAGGCCGCCGCCGTCTATTCCAACCTCCACCACCTCGCTGCGCTCCAACAGCTCCTCCAGCGAAAACACGGGGATGGCCGCAGCCTCCCAGAAGTCAGCGCCAGCCCAGCGGTCGGAGCGCAGGTTGAGACCGATCTCGACGTTGAGGTGCTTGGCCCAGAACTCCTTGAGCCCCTGCTCGCCTTTTTCCTCGGCCTCGCCGTGCAGCTGCGTGATCCGCTCGATGTCCACGGACGCACCCCAGTTGGGATTGGTCACATGGGCGTTGGCAAGATCCTTGTGCGCGCCCGCCTCCAGCATGTGGCGCGGGAATTCGTAGATGACCGGCAGGAACTTGCGGTCCACCTTCTCGCCGTCGCGGACCTTGCGGGCATAGGCCAGCTTGTCCTTGAATACGCCCGCAGGCGGCTCCTCCGACTGCGTGGTCGCGTAGATAACGAAGCCCTCAGGCCGGGATGCCAGGCCGCCCGTGGCTTCCAGCAGCATGTTGGAGGCCCGCCCCTTCTTTCCGAATTCGTGCAGCTCATCCACGAAGACGAAGCCGGCCTTCTTGCCCGTGACCGTCGCCTCGTCGGCGGCCACCACCTTGAGGAACGCTCCTGTGTCCTTGTGGGTGACCAGGCGGTGATAGTCCTGGACCTTGAGCATGTCCGACAGCTCCTCATCGGCTTTGATGAAGGCGCTGATGGGCTTGTAGCTGTTGTTGGCCACCTCAAGCGTCGGGCTCAGGATCAGCAGCTCGGCCTCGTCGCGCCAGTTCATCAGCAGCGCTGTCAGCATGATTGCCGCCGCAATCGTGCTCTTGGCGTTCTTCTTGCTGACCATGAGGAAGTACTCATTGATCAGGCGCCGGCCCTCTGGGCTTTCCGCACCGAAGATCGTGCGCACCAGATCGCGCAGCCATGGGCGAGCTACCTCACCAATCGTCACCCCACCCAGGTCCACCAGCCTGAACTGGCTGCAAATCGACCAGGCCTCATCAGCAACGCTGGGGAACAGGGGCGGCGAGACGATCAGGCTTTCGCCCGCAACGATTCGGCGCTCCCAGTCAGGGCACGCAGTGGTCCATTCCATAGAGATCTCCGGCGTTGACGCCGGAAACCGGCTATGACTTTCCGCCCTGCACTGCCGTCAGTGTGGGCGGCTGGCGTCGGCCGAAGCGCGACGAACGGTTTTTTTGGCGTTCCGCTTCAGCCTCCTGCTTGGCGCTCTTGGGCGCTGGCTTGGGGTGGCAGTACTGGGCAGCCAGCGTGGCGGCCTGCATGCGCAGCGGCGGCGGCAGATCGGGATTCCGCATTACCCCCAGCAGGTAGTCCAGCGGCATGAGCCCGGACAGATCCGGCTCAGGCTCGGGCGGCGCTGGCCGCTCCTTGCCGAATGGCCAGGTCGGTGGCGCGCCCTCTGGCTTGAAGCCTTCGGCGTCCACGCTGGGCGCCGTGCGCCGCTTGTACTTCCTCGGCTCAGGTGCCACAGCCTCGGCGGCCGGCGCAGCGGTTGGCGTCTTCTTTGGGCGGCCAGCACCGGGCCGAGAGCCCCCTCGTGGCATGGCTCACCTCTTTGATTCTTTGATTTCTTTGATTTCCGCGATTCCCCAGAATTCAAAGGTCCGAATTTCCCTGTTACCGCAACGGGTTGCAGCCGAAACCTCATGTGGACGACTGCCCCGAAACAATCAAACAGGGGGCTTTTTTGTGCGCGTGCGGAACAGGGCGGTATCCGGGGCTGAGGCTCCCAGCCTTTGGCCCACCCCCTCCCCTCGACCGCCCCGGCGATGCCCCTGGTTCGCGTCAGAAGGGCTCAGGCGCGGCGATCAACCCTGGACCGGTCTGCCGCCTCGCGCGCCGTCTTCTCGACGTGGCAGCCGCGCTTGTTGCCCTCGGCGTCATAGACGACGCACAGGCACTGCCGGTTGTCGTCGGTGTCCTCGCCGCCCTGCCACAGCGGGACGATGTGATCCAGCTCGAAGGGCCGGGGCGTGCCGGGCGTGATGTCGATCAGCTCGCCGCAGCAGGCGCAGCGCGGGCCATCCCGCAACCAGATCCGCAGCCGAGCCTCTTGCCTGGCTCGCCCCCTGGATCGGCCAGTGGCACCCAGGCGCGGGGCCTGCTGCAGCTTGCGGGAGTCGGCCTTCTGGATCCTCAGCGGCAGCGCGCTGATGCGTGGTCGCTGGCCCATGGCGGCGCCTCAGCTCCTTGCCACGCCCTCGGACTTGAGGGCATTGAACTCATCGCGGCTCACCTTGCGCTCCACGATCTCGGCAGCCACAAAGCTGAGATTCACGACGCCTGCCAGCACCCCAACGTCGCGGGGTGTTTCGAGCTTCAGCACTTGGCCGATGGGGTGGCCGTTCACGAAGATCAGGCGGTGGACGCCATCGTGGAGGATCTCCACCTTCTGGCCCAAGTCGCGCGCCTGGGCCCTGGCCTGCGTCGGGATGATTCGGTCTACGTCATCTTCGAGGTGGCGGTAAACAACGCCTTCGGCTTCTTCAGTCTGGGACATGTGGATCTCCTTGATGGCGGGATAGGTGCCGCCACGCAGGCCTTGCACCCCATGCGCAATGCATGCTTTGCCGGGTGCACCTGGTGGCGGCGGAAACTGATTCAGCTGTCACACACTACGATGCGTATCGGCAGCTAATGAAGCCGACAACCCACTCATCAAGGAGCGCGCTATGGCATCAAGAGAAACTGTTCGATACGGATTGGGGTGCGAAGCCTGCGGACAAAAAGGCACCGTCACCGTTACCGAGAACAACCACCCATTCATGAGCAGCGTTGATCTACGGGTTAAACAGGTAGAAGGAGAATTCGCAGCAAAGGAGCACGGCGACAGCAAAATCGCCGTCACGTGCCTGAAGTGCAACGCGCAATACGTTTTTTAGCGGCAGACACCCTCCTGGCATACGATGGGAGCTTCCACACAACCCATCGCCAGGAGGGCGAAACAATGTCGAATGAACACGTAATTGAGCACATTCATGACCTCAGAGGCAGCGTTGAGGCATTGCGCACCATGTTTATGGCGATCGCAAGCACCTTCCCTCCAGAAACCCAAGCCATCACTCTTGAGCAACTGAAGTATCTGAAGCCAGTTGTTATCGACCGCCGCGCCAAGCAGGGCGCGCCTGCCATCATCCTGGCAGCAATGCAGCGAGAGCTTGAGACGGTAGAGCAGCTACTCCAAGCCAATGTTGACCGGGGCACGCGGTAAGCATCTTCTGGAGGTCGCTTTGTGAAAACGCATATGCGGCCGCCAACTCTTTGGGGCTGCTGAGTTCGCTCGCAGCCCCAATGCTTCCCAGGCTCTTTTCATTTAGATCGCTCATAGGACCTCCAGAAACAGGAAAGGCCCGGCGATGCCGAGCCCATGTGTAGGTCGCCCCTTCGGACTTATGGCCAATGCCACAGGGGGAATGCCGTTCGCTTCGCAACCGGCACCGTGGCAGCTCACGGCAGAGAACCCGCGCGCTCGGATTGCAGCGCGCACCCTGACTGGCTCAAGGCGGAAACAGAAAAGCCCGCAAGGTGCGAACCGTGCGGGCTTTGGACGTGTCTTTCCATCTCTTGCTCACCGAAGCCGCTACGGGCAGTCATCGGAGTTCTGGACGGTGGCGCCGGCATGCAGACTTTCTCATGCGAACCGGCAGTCGCAATTCTAACAACAGTTTTCAGATGGTCAATGGGTCGAGCGCGTTTTTGCGCCAATCCGTCCGCCAGCGTCCTGCATGCAGCTGTCCATGTAGCGCATCGCCTTCGCGCCCACGGCGCCCTCAGGAGGTGGCAGTACCCCCTTGCCAGCGCAGGCCATGCACTTGTCGTCGGACAGCTCCGTGTCGCTCCAGCGCTGGAGCATCAGCCCACGGCCGCAGCACAGCGGGCACTTCGGGGAGAGCCATTGCAGGATGATCTGATCGACCGCCTTGTCGGGCATGCCTTCCAGCAGCAGCTTGATGGCCAGGTGGCGGCGCACGCTGCGGAGCGACTTGAGGGGCTGGACCAGCATCCGCATCTCGCTGTCATAGCTGGCCTGCAGCCTGTCCTTGGCCGCCTTCGTGCTGCTGGCCGTCACCTTGGTGATGCCCTTTCCCATCGAGACGCGCGCGGCGTGGAACACATCGCTGCGCGAGGGCTTCTTCGGCAGCCGGCGACCAGCGCCATCAAATTCGGCCTGCAGTCGCATCAGCGCGGCGCCGAACTGCTGACTTCCCCACGCGGCAGCGATGAGGTAGTCCACATCTCCCGTTGTGCGCGCGTCCACGCAGAGGGAGTTGGAGTGCGTTGCGGTGCTGTACCGCTCTTGCGTCGTTGGTGCTTCGCTCATGGGTTGCTCGCTTTCTTGAGTGCCTTGGCCTTCGCTCGATAGGTGTCTCGGATCTCGATCAGCTCGGGGCGGGCCCACTTGCGGACCTGGTTGTCGGCCTCCAGGGCCTCCACTCGCTCCAGGCCGATGCGGCCGATAAGCCTGATGCGGTACTCGATGACGTTCCCGGCCAGGAACCGGTTGTCATGCTTGCTCTGGGTGTGGCAGTTGTCCTCGTTGAACCGGAGGTGAGGCGCGGCGCCAGTGGAGCGGTAGTGGCCAGCGTCCACCGCGTTGCCCGACCAGTCCAGAGGGCGGCCGGAGCTGATGCAGGCATGGCCCGCAGCCTGGTCACGGGCGCGGATGAAGGCATTGAACGCCTGTTGAGCCTCGCGGAGCAGCTGGGGCACGGTCTTCAGGGCCTCCCTGCGGCGGCGCGTCTCCGCACGCTCAATCTTTGCCTTGGCTCGCACCTCGCGGGCCTTCTTCTGGTCCTGCTTCTTGCGGTGCGCGGCGATCCAGGCATCCTTGCAACCGTCGTGCAGGACGTGGTGGGCCTTGTCCTCCGGCATCCGCTTCTTGCAGTGCTTGCAGCGGTTCGGCTTCGTGCTCTTCAGCATCCAACCTCCCGCATCACATCGCGCAGCGCCAGCTGCAGGGCCTTGAGCGATCCATAGTTGGCGATCACGCGGTCGGGGTTGAACTGGCTGCCATCCGTGTCGCTGACGTGGCCTGTAGCGCCAGCCGAGACGCCTGGGCGCGTGACCTGCCATATCTGGCCGCCCAACTCGCGGACCATCGCGGCCTCGTTCTGGAAGCGGCAGTCCGTGATCACCCAGAACAGGCCCGCCCCCTCGCCCTCCAGCACGTCGCGCACCTTCTGGACGAAGTAGTCGCGCTCCTGCGAGCGGCGGTAGTCCCCCCACCATTGCAGAATCTGCCGGGGGCTGCGCGCCGCGTGCATGTCCTGGCCCGCCTTGAATTCCCAGAAGCCAGGATCCTTGCAAAAGTCGATGGACATCAGGTACGAGGGCCGCTCCTTGGCGTCCCTGCGCTTGAGATCGTCCTCACTGACATCCCAGGCATCAGCCACCTCGGCATACAGCGCATCAGCGAATGCCAGCCGCCAGGCGGGGAGCATGCCCGCAACCGTGTCTTTTCCAGCGCCAGCGGCGCCACAGAGTGCGATCAGTCGCATCACTTCCCTCCCCTTGTGAGTGCTGAAACCATGGTGGATAGGCCGCCAGCGCCAGCCGGCTTGACTGGGTGCTTGCCGTTGCGGATGCGCCAAACCAAATTGGCGCTCACTCCGAAGACAGCCCCCGTCTTCGCGCAGCTATGCTCGCTGGCGAGGATTTGGCCGACGATCTCCGGCGTCACTTTGGTGCGGCTCAGCGTGATCGCACGGTTGGCCAGGATGCGACGAACCTGCCCCTTGAAGAGCCCCTTGCTGCGGATGTAGCGGCCATATGCGGCATCGGTCGCGCAGCGGATGTGATCGGGGTTCAGGCACGCCGGGTTGCCGCAGGTGTTGAACACGCGATGCCCTGGCGGCACGGGCACGCCCTTGGCGACGTGGTACACAGCCCGATAGCCGCACTGCGTTGACATCTTTCCGCCCCGCGCGAGGTTCGGTGCGTAGACGAACGGCACGCCACCATCGCCACGGGTTGCGCCGCGCCACATCCAATGGCCATCAGCGTCGATGAAGCAGCGACCCTTGATGTCTTCGATGGTCCTCATGCGCGCCTCGCTTCTTGGCTCGCGCCGGAGTTCGCCAGCAGGTGCATGGCTTGATGCGCCAGCATGGTGATGTTGGTCTTGCCCGCTGCGCTGCCGTTCTTGAGCACGGCCACGGCGCGATCACGGTTGCCGACCAACGCGGGACGCGGCAGCGGCAAGCCGTTGCGGGTGTATTCGTGGTCTGGCGAGCGGTCGCCCATCAGGCGGCGTGGGTACTCGTACTGGCCGCGCTCGGTGTACGCGCGGTGCGACTCCTGGAACCGGTGCTGCAGGTAGGACAGCTCCTTGAGCTCCATCCGGCAGATCTTGGGCCAGCCGCCCAGGTCTTCGACCACGGCATGGATCGCCGGGTCATCGAACACGACATCGGTGTAGGCGCCGACAGCGCTCATGGCTTCGTGCACCTTGCCCCAAGCGATGGCGGCACGGTCTGTGGATGTGCCCGACAGGACGCGAGCAACGTCCGCCACCTTCGGCGCAAACTGGCCGCGCTCCGGGTCGCATGCATGTCGCTGCAGCGCCTTGGAAACCTGCTGCATGTCGAACGACTTGCATGCGTCCCACCACACGTCCAGCAGGAACTTGGAGACGTCTTTGCCGTAGTACGCCATCACGTCGGTCAGGAGGTCGGCGAACTGGCCTTGTTCATGCTGCTGCATGGCTGCCTCCCTGTCCCTGCGCCGCCCAGGCCGCGCCCACATTGCGGTTGCGCTGCTCCAGGGCCTCCTGCTTGTTCAGCGGGGCGCCAGCGCCAGCGGCAGACCGACCGGCGCGCGGCAGGTTGGCGCGGCGGATCCAGTTGCGCCACGTCGCCTTCCAATCGACCTTGCGGCCGTCCTTGCCCGCAGCTGCGTGGAAGTGGTCGGCGAACATGGCCGCCTGGCGACGCACCTCCTCTGCCGTCATCTCGGGGCGCTCTTCGATGGCCCATGTGCCCCAGCTCTTCGGCAGCATCCAGTCGCTTGGCAGTCGAGTCCCCGTGGTCGATGGCTTTGCATCGGGTTCGGGCTTGGCAGGCTGAGCCGGAGGCGAAGTTTCGGCGTGACGCGGACCAACAGGTACTTGTTCTTTAACTGTCTCTTCTTCTTTATCTGTATCTGTATCTGTATCTGTACGCGTGACATTCGTACCTGTCACGCGTGACGCATCCGTGCCCTCTTCGTGACCTTGCGTGACATCGTTGCCTGGCGCGGCTTTCGCGGCCTTTTGGCGTTCGCGCTGGCGTTGCTTGCGCACGGCTGCCGTGGTGTCCACGTCGCTCTGCATCTGCAGCACGGCCCACTTCACCGGCTGCAGCGTCTCCTGCTCGATCAAGCCCACTTCGGCCAGGCGGCGGGCCACCTCTTCCAGGCTGCGCACGTCCAGGCCCAGCTTCACGGCAATCTTGCGCATCAGCAGGCTAGGGGTGTCGGCCTTGTCCAGCAAGCCCTCGCCCTTCAAGCACAGCAGCGCCACGAAGTGCCAGCGATCTTCAAACGCCAGCAGCTTGAGCTTGTCGTCATCGACCATCCGCGTGTACAGGCGGAGCCAAGGGAGTCGCTTGCTCATGCCTGGCTCCTTGCGTTGTCCGCCGCGTGGCGCGCGTTCACAGCGGCCAGCAGCAGTGTCATCTTGCCGATCACGTCGAAGATCTCTTTCGAGCAGCGGCGCAGGTCGTTGTCCGACATGTGCAGGTCAGCCAGCGACGAGGCGATCTCGGTCACCACGTCTGCAATCTCGCGGGAGCCATCGGCAGCCAGCATGTGCAGGCAGGCAGCGCGGAACTGGTCCACGCCCATGCAGGCGGCGTCCACGGCCACACGGAAGCCAGAGCAGTCCACGCCCTGCTCTGCCAGCATCTCGGCGATCTGCTGGCTGTCCGACAGGCCCAGCTTGTGCGTGCTGGAAGTGCCGGCAAGCTCCTTGCGCAGGACCTCATCGGACTTGTTGAGACGCGCGGCAATCGCGGTGCGGCCGCCTGGGTATTGGTTCACTGCCGTACGCAGTGCGTCGAGCCACATCATTTGTCTGCTCCAAGGTGTAAGTGGACGTTGCGGGCTTGGCCGCTGAACAGGAAACTCGCCGCATGCAAAAAATCACAACAACGAGCGAGAGAGGTGCCCGCCACACCCTGGGCTATGCTGGAAGCTCCTACACAACCAGCACCAGAGAGGACGGACATGGAAAACGAAGAGCGTTTGCTCGTGGGCATCTGCGACCTCAAGGGCAGCCAGATGGCGCAAATGGCGTTCATCAGGGCGCTCATTCAGGTCGTGCCGAGAGATACCGTCGCGCCCTTGCTGCAAGCCCTGCAAGAGCACAGCGAATCCGTGACCACGCTGATGCTGAATACGGCGGTGTCGGAGCACACGAGGGACGCCATATCCAGGGACCTGGAGTTGTTCCAGGACGCCCTAAAAGCGCGACTTTGAAGGCGTCAACCTGCTCGGCCGAGAGGGGCTGTGCGGCACATGCATCTGCCGCGGACTCGATGACGGCTTCGGAGTCCGCCAATACCCGGTCTTCTGCGTCTTCCAGAAACCGGTACGTGACGGTCCGGCCCTCAGCTGCTTCAGCGGGTAGCGCACGCCTGATGCCGATGACCCCGCCCCAGCAATCCCGCACCTGCTCCCAGCCGGCAGGCGGGTTCGCCCAGAAGTCCTGCCGACGGTTCTTCTTCAGCGTCGCGAACGATTCGGACCCGCGATACCGACGGCGGGCGCGCAGCGTCTGCACAGACTCAGGGATGGGGCCGCCAAAGCGGTATCGCTGCTCAGCCATGGGTGGCCTCCTGGGTCTGGGGGGTGGGCTGCGCCAGCTCGGGCGCCTTAGCTGAAGCGCGCAGGTACTCCCAATCGACCCCGGGCAGCATCTGCTCGCAGCGGACTTGTCCCGCATTCATCTTTTCCAGCGTGATGCAGTGCTCAGCCGGAAGAGTGCGAAGACCATCGCGCCAGAAGCAAACCGCCTGCACGGACACGCCACACTGACGCGCCACCTTGGCGGGGCCGCCAGCTCCTTGGATAGCTTGGGAGATTGGGTTCATGCGAGAGATTCTACAGTTGTAGAAATCTCTTTTCAACACCTGCGTTTGCCTGAATTCAACAAACGTTTAATGATCTAGGCTATGGCACTAGGCTCGCGCATCCGTCACTACCGTGAAAAATCGAAGCTCACGCTGGAACAACTGTCTGAACGCTCGGGCGTGGACGTTGGCACCATCTCAGCACTGGAGAACCGCGACAGCAGCCGCTCCAAGTACGCAACGGCCATCGCCCAAGGCCTGGGAATGACTGTTGAGATGCTGGAGGCAGAAGATCAGGACTACGCGCCATCGGCGGCGGCGCCAAAGGCTCCAGCGCCAGCTGCGGCCCCAATCGGAGTTCCGGCTGAGGGTGATGTTGTCCCCTACGGATATGTGAGGCTCCAACACCTTTCTCCGACGCCCTCCATGGGGCCTGGGCGGGGCTTGAGCGAGCCCGTCCAGATCATCCGGCACCTCGATGTGCTGGAAAGCTGGGTGCGCCAAAAGGTCGGGAGCACGAACTACGACCGCATCAAGATCCTCACGGGCTGCGGCCAGAGCATGCTGCCCACGATCAACGACCACGACCTGGTTTTCGTGGACATGGGGCAGAAGTCCATCGATGTGCCAGGCATCTACGTGCTGGACGTGTGCGACCGCCTACTGCTCAAGCGTGCGCTGATCCACTCCACAGGGACTTTGGTGCTACGGAGTGACAACTCAGAAGAGTTTCCGGATGAAGAACGTATCGACCTGCGAACAGCCGCAGACAGTATCAACGTCGCGGGCCGTGTAAAGGCCTGGTGGACGCTACATCAGGGGTAAAGCTTCGGCTGCTGCGGCCTTATGACACAAGGAGAGAGGGATGAAGAGGGTTTTGATCGTGGCGGGGGTGATGGCAGCCGCTGCTGCCCATGCCGACATGACGCTGCAGGAGCGTTACCCCGGCCCTTGGAGAGATGACTTCAACTTGCCCATCAGCAAGGCTCTTGCGCAAAACTCGGTCAGGGGTTGCGGCGAGTTCAAGTATCGGCCGAGCAGCCGCGACAAGGGGGAATTCCTTGTTTACTGCACACGTGACGGCAAGAGTTGGGTCGCCTACCTCGTATGGGCACCGATAGCAAAGGTCACGGGGCCGCACCAAGTGTCAGCCGCCATACCGCCATGACGCATCCACCATGCAAGGCCGACGCCGCGAGGTTCTAGGGCGGGCTGGCGACACAGCAGCTAGCTCCAGTAAACCACGCCAAATTGTTGGGCTTAACGGCTCACTATTTCTCCAATAAATTCGAAAACACAAAGCACCCACTCACCACAAGGATGCAATTTAAATATCCATCTCAATATGACAACATATGAAGTTGTATATATCCCAACCTTAAATCAAGAGGTTGAAGATATAGAGGAATTGATAAGAATAAAAAAACTACTTGAAGAGGGAGATAGATTAAAAATCATTAATTTTTCAAGATGCACGTTCTTCGGCCCGACAGCAGTGGCATTTCTCGGAGCAGCAATTAAAAGCAGCGCACAACTCGGCATCACATGTATTATTCACTGGGAATCAATAAGCAGAAAAATTCTAGTTAACTTATGCCAAAATGGATTTGCAGCAAAGTTTGGGTACAAAAAAAATGGATGGGCTGGAAATTCAATTCCATTTAGACAGGATCACCCAACAAACTATGATGCAGATGACATTTTGGATCACCTCACAAACAGGTGGCTAGTTCGTGATTGGATTCACTTTAGCGAAGACCTGAGGGGAGACATTGCTGGCAGAGTTTGGGAAATATTCATCAACTCTTTCGAACATTCAAATTCTGTGTTAGGCACATTTTCGTGCGGCCAGCATTTTCAGAACAAGCGGGAAATTATTCTCTCTGTAGTTGATTTTGGAGTTGGGATACCAAGCAAAGTAAGAGCGCACTTTTCAAGAATTGATTCCAGGTTTAGCCAACTTACAGACGAATCGTGCGTTCGCTGGGCATTTGAGTCCGGGAATTCCACCGCAAACCCAGGAGTCCCAAGGGGTCTTGGACTTGACCTGCTAAGGGATTTCGTGTATATAAACAACGGATCACTTGAGTTATATAGCGGGCAAGGGTACGCGATAGCGAATGGTAGCGGGCTGCACTTCTACACACGAAAGAACCACTTCCCTGGAACGTGCGTACAGCTAAAAATGATCTGCGACGGCCGTCACTACAGGTTTAGCAATACTGCATAATATATTTAATATGTCTAACATCAAGGTAATAGAAGTCATTGGGGCTCGTTGCATCTCTGCAGCTCATGGCCAAAAGCTATTTGATCTGGCGTCAGTGCCATTAGCTTCCGGAGAAGAGGTGACTTTAGATTTTTCAGATGTCAAACTCTTCGCTTCGCCCTTCTTTAACTACTCTATTGGCCAGCTTTTTGCCAATGGGGATGAGGAAATTCTGCGCAAAATTCTGCACGTCTCCAATCTCAACGAAGTAGGCCAGATGATTGCAAGCAAGGTTGTGGAGAATTCCTTGGCATTTAAATCAAATGCCGACCTCAAGGCAACGCTTGAAATGATACTAGCCAAGCAGAATGAAAGTTAATCATGGCGATTAATCTTCAGATTGCCTCAAATGTTGTGGATGTTTGCAACGATTCGCCCAGTGAAGGCGACTTATTTTTTGTAGATACCAATGTCTGGTATTGGATGACATATACAAAAATAAGCAGCCCAACGCTAAACTGCAAACCATATCAAACAAAGAATTATCCGAACTATTTCAATGATGCACTTGACGCGAACTGCAAGTTCTACTGTTCTGGGCTAAACGTCAGCGAACTTATACATCTTGTAGAAAACGCTGAATACACGATATTCGAATCGAACAACAGAGGAATTTACAAAAAGGAGTTTAGACACAACCATCCGAAAGAGCGGATTGAAGTATGCTCAGAGATAAAAATTGCGTGCGACCAATTGCACGGGCTTTCGTCTCAACTCCCAATACATATCGATTCGAGGGAGTCTCTAAAATTGGTAAAGTCTTTTCCAGAATACAAGCTTGATGGTTATGACTTAATGAATTTACATGCCATGCTATCGTCAGGCATCACTAATATAATTACAGATGATGGAGATTTCACGTCAGTACCAGGGATAACTGTATTTACCGCAAACCGCAACGTGATAAGTCAAGCTGCAGCACAAGGGAAGTTACTTTCGAGGTAGTACAGATAGGCGCAGACGTGTCTTGAAAGCCCGCCCCGAGCGGGCTTTTTCATGCCACGATGGCGCCATGACTCCAGCACCTTTGCTCCAGTTCACCAGCGTTCGCACGCGCGTTGAGGGCGGCAGAACGCTCATCGGGCTCAAGCACACGGCCAAGACATCGGCCGGACTTCCTGTCTCCACGACCTGGGTTGAGATGCCGCCAGAGGACGTGGAACGGCTCATCAAGACACTGCGGGAGACGCTGGCCGAGCTAGGCCGCGAATAGCCAGGCCGCCCCACCCGGCGCGATCGACCAAACGAGCCGGCCTACCCCAGCACAGCCCCGCGCGACGGGGCTTTTTTGCGGCCATGTGTTGCGTGGTCATGGCCTTGATTGTCGCCACTGCCAAAAATTCTTCAACATTTTTTCTACAACCGTTGACGAACCAAATTCTACAACCGTAGAATTCAACCCAACGCACCACAAACAGGTTGCGCTGGGCCAAGTGATCGGACCGAGCCCCATCCCCCTCCGGATCATTAAAAAGCTGCCGCCGATGTTGCTGGCCCTACCTGCAGGGCCTTCGTCCGGCACATGCACCAGCGGGCTCGGGCCGCTGCTCTGCTCTGGCAGTCCTGCCAGGCCACAGTCCGCCAAAGCGCGGTAGACGGGCAAAAGAGATGAGGCCACTCCCTGGGCCAAGACGAGCAACACAGGGCAACACGCACGCGGCAGGCCGCGAAGGAGAACACATGCGAGATGAATAGGCCGGCAGACCCGGCCACCACCTGGCCGCGCAGTCTCGCGGACATGCGAAAGGCGAGTTACCGGGCATGGAGCCATCAGGCACCGGGCACTTGGGAGTGGCGACCCCTCAACGCAATCAGTGAAGCCACAGCATGACCGGGAAACCGGCGCGGCCCAGAGCGTATCTGGGCAAAACAAAGCGCATTCAGCCGAGTGCGCTTCGTTTTTTCAAGGAGCACACCATGAACAAGATGAAGCAACGCTGGTACGAGCAGTTCCGCATGTTCCGATTCGACCACCAAGAGAACACCCGCCGCGCCCCTCTCCTGGCAGCGGTTGGCTACACATCCCAGCGCGGAGACCGTCTCGCAGTGCGCGCCCAAATGCTCAATGGCCCAGGGGTGCACGAACCGATGCGCCGTGCGGACATCGTGAAAGACACGACCAGTAAGGCGGGCCACATCCGCTTGTGCGCCGCCTGACCACCATCCCCCGGCTCCGCACCGGGGCAAACCAAGGGGCTCAGCGCCAGCCGTCGAGCCCCTCGGTTTGAAGTCGCGTGCACCACCTCCGATGGCCGGAATGCAAGGTTTCGTGCACACCATGCGACTCTTTTCACCACGGCGACACCTGCGCCGCCAGAACGCGCAGGGACCACCCATGGAGGCCGCCATGTAACCGCACCTGAACCACAAAGCAAAGAGTTGATTTTGGGTTGTCCGCCCTGGCGACATAAAGGCCAGGACCATCACGCAGGGGGATTGGACACGGTTCGACTCCGTGAACTACTCCGATGCGCCTCCGCGCGCTAGGCCTAGGTGGCCCAGTCCCCCGCCGTGATGGCAAATCGTGACAGGTACTTGCCCACCTGCAACCAGTGAAAGTCTGCCCTCCATATAGAAGGACAAGCCGGGGCGAACACGGCAGCCATCAATCCTCATCTCAGTTTCGCCGGGCAAGGCTTCACCACCACGCCATCTATCCCTTGCGCGCCGCCATGCGGCACCGGCCTTTGTTCACGTCTCGCCCGCACATCGCGGGCGTTTTGCTGTCGGCCCGCTGCGGCCACAACCGGAGATCAGCCATGGAAATCAAGATCGAACTCGACCTGCCCGCAATCATCGCCCAGGCCGTCAGCGCCGAGCGCATCCAGCCCATCGTAGACAAGGCCATCGCAGAAGCGGTCAAGGATGCAATCAACGATGCCACCGGCTATCGCAGCAAGTTCCGCGATGCCATGAAAGAGCAGCTCAGCGAAGCCATGCCGCACGGCCTGCGGATTGATGACACTGCCAAGTTCCAGCAGGTGCTCAATGCAGCGGTTTCCAGCGCGGTGCAGGGTGAGAACGCGAAAGCCGTTCAGACGGCCATCTCGACTGCCGTGGGCACCTTCATGCCGGATCTTCCCTCAAGCATCAAGTTGTCGGAATTGCTGCAGAGGGCGCGCAGCGGATTCCACAAGGAATCGCACGAAGCCTTCTTTGCTGAACTTGAAATGAGCGAGTTCAGCAGCGGTGGCGGCTGGCTTTCGCTTGACGACGACGAATCGCGACGATACGCGCACTCCGCATCCATGAGGCTCGGGTTTGGCGATGACGGGCACGTCTTTTCTCTCCGGCTTGACGACAAGCTGGTAACGCCGCTGAGCATGCCCAACGCGGTTGGCGAGTTTGACGCCATCCTGCTCGCGCTGTACGTCGGTCGCACCACCCTGGAAATCGACATGGATGAGCACGAAGTCAAGTCTGCCGCCAGCGAGCAATACGACGACTGACGATCCATGACCGCCCGCTGAGGCGGTTTTTTCATGTTCAGGCCCCACGGGCCACATCCCCAGGAGATACGCATGCTGAGCTACGTGAACATCCACGGGCGGCCCGTGAGCGTCGCCCCCCCCCATCGAAGTCAAGAAGAAAGCTCGCGCCCAGCCCGACGCGTATCACAAGGGCTGGAGGGTCATGGGCATCCCGCCTGGCAGCCTGGAAAAAGCGCGCGAGGAACACATCAAGAAGGCGCGCGACG
Source organism: Delftia sp. PX-1 (assembly GCF_055797465.1). Lineage (NCBI taxonomy): Bacteria > Pseudomonadati > Pseudomonadota > Betaproteobacteria > Burkholderiales > Comamonadaceae > Delftia > Delftia sp. PX-1. The sequence goes on along the minus strand of NZ_CP184763.1, from coordinate 1,972,254 downwards.
CGGAGAAGCGCGGCAAACCGATTGCGGATTTCGACCACGGCGCGTGGATCGCGAAGGCGAAGAAAAAGCCGGTGCGCTCCAAGCCCTACGAGGTCATGACCGCTGCGATGCAGTGCAAGGACTTGGCCGACCGCTCGGGCTGGCTGGCACTGGAGCTGACCGAGGTAACGAAAGGAGCTATCGATGATTCGCGTTACTCCTTCTGAGCCGTTCTGCGACGACCCGGATGCGCGCTACCTGCGCGAATCCCCGGGGCCGCTCGCCGTGCAGGAGCGCATCCCGGGCCGCTGGCTCGCCGCTGTGCTGCTGGTCCTGATCTTGCTGTCCTGCAGCGGCTGCACTGCGGCAGATGCGGCGGAGCCCAGCGCCAGCGCGGCGGACATCAAGCGCGCGGCGGCTTCGGCCTGGCTGTGCCCTGGCATGCATGCCGAGTGGTCCGGGGAGGTTGTCACCTGCCTACGAGAGCGGCCGTGATGCGCGCGCTGCTCCATGTCTTCATCTGGTCCGCCGTCTGCGCGGGCGCCATCGCCGCCGCCACGGCTGCAAGAAACCTCTACCCCACCTGATCATGTTCACCAACCTCACCATCTATCGCATTGACTCCTCCTGGGCGCCCGACTTCCAGGCCATCGAGACAGCGCTGGCTAAGTCCCCGTTCGCTGCATGCGGCCTGACACAAGAGCGTTCTGCCGGCTGGGTGCCGCCCCGGGGAGAAGAGCACGGCGCCCTCGCGGAGAACATCGGCGGCCAGTGGATCTTCCGCTTCATGACCGAGGCCAAGATGCTGCCGGCCAGCGTGCTCAACCGCCGTGTCAACGAGAAGGCCGCCCACATCGAGGCCACCGAAGGCCGCAAGCCCGGCAAGAAGGAAAAGAAGGAACTCAAGGACGAGGCCAAGCTGGACCTGCTGCCCATGGCCTTCACCAAGCAGGGCGCCATGTGGGTCTGGCTGGACCCGCAGGCCCGCACCCTGGTGCTGGACACCGGCAGCCAGGCGCGCGCCGACGAGGTGGTCAGCTCGCTGGTGGAGGGCCTCACAGGCTTTGCGCTGGCCCTGGTCGATACGCAGACCAGCGCACAGGCCGCCATGGCGCACTGGCTGGTTTCTCAGGAGCCGCCCACTGGCTTCAGTGTGGATCGCGAGTGCGAGCTGAAGTCCTGCGACGAGTCCAAATCGGTTGTCCGGTACGGACGGCACCCGCTGGACATCGAGGAGGTCAAGCAGCACATCCAGCACGGCAAGCTCCCGACGCGCGTGGCCATGACCTGGGACGACCGAGTGAGCTTTGTGCTCACCGAGGGTCTGCAGATCCGCAAGATCGCGCTGCTCGATGCCGTGATGGAAGGCCAGTCGCAGGACGACGGCGGCTTCGATGCCGATGTGGCGATCGCCACGGGCGAGCTGTCCAAGCTCATCCCCGATCTGATCGAGGCGCTGGGCGGCGAAGGGCGGACGGGGCTTGGCAAGGATCTGCCCGCGTCCCTGAACCGGACCGGCCCGTCGGCAGCGCCAGCAGACGACGACTCCGAAACGATCCCGTTCTGAGGGGGCCATGAAAGCCACCAACACCCCTCCCCTGCTCTCCCTGCGCGTCACCGAGATCGCAGACATCGGCGACATCTACCTGGTCGTGGAGCCCGGCACATCCCGCGTGGGTGGCGTGCCCATGCTCATCGTGCACTCGATGGCCAAGACCTGGTCTACCGCCCTGCCCGAGGCCGACCCCATCGGCTCCCTCGCCCGCATAGGCCCAGCCAAGCTGCGCGACGCTCTCGAATTCAGCGCCCCCTCCGGCTACGGCCGCGACGCCGCCCATGCGCGCGCCGTCCTGAGCGACGTGTGCTCCGTCATTCCGCTGGCCGTCCAGCAACACATCTACCGCAATCCATCATGACGAACTCCATACGCCAGATGCTGGCCGCGAAGGTCGCAAAGCGCGCCGACGCGGTGCGAGTCCTCTACGAAGAGATCCACATCGAGCCAGGCTTCAACCTGCGCCTGGGCGGCGCCGAACTCGAAGAGTCCATCGAAGCCCTCGCGCAGCACATCATCGACGGCGGCACCTACCCACCCCTGGAGCTGCGCGTGCGTGATGCGGGCGGCATGTACATCGTGGACGGCCACCGGCGCCACGCGGCCATCGGTCTGGCACTGGAGCGCGGCGCGCCGCTGGAGGACCCGCGCGACGGCAAGGTGTGGATTCCGATGGTGCTCTTCGAGGGTAACGACGCAGACCGCACTGCCCGGATCATCACCAGCGCCGCCAACAAGCCGTTGACACCACTGGAGATGGCCGAGGGATACAAGCGCCTGCGGGCCTTCGGATGGCCTCCGGCCCACATCGCCAAGAAGGTAGGCAAGTCCACAGAGCACGTCCAGCAGCTGCTCGCGCTCGGCGATGCGCCAACTCCCGTGCGCGACATGGTAACGGCCGGCGATGTGTCTGCAAGCCATGCCGCCAAGACGGCCCGCTCTCTTGGCGGCGACAAGGCTGCGGAAATGCTCGCCGCCCAGGTCAGCGAAGCGAAGGCCCAGGGCGCAGCGCGCGTGACGCCCAAGACCATCGGCGGGGGCAAAACCAGCGCCAGCAAGGCCCGTGCCGATTCAAAGCACCTCGATTTCCTCATCGCAGAGGGTGCACGCGTGTGCCAGGGCAGCCGCTCCGACCTGGCCACCCCTGACGGGCAGCACGGCTACTGGCTCGAATGGCCCAGCGGCGCAACGCAGCCCGGCATCTTCGAGACCGCACGCCTCGCAATCGATACCGCAATCAAGCAGCAGATCACCACATGACCAGCCAGACACACGACATTGCCGCGCAACGCGCGGAACGCGACCGACAAGCAGCTCTCAGCGCCAGCCGCCGTGCGCGGTCCATCTGGTGGGAGCAGCAGACACCTGCGCGCTGCGCCAGCTGTGGCGCGCCCGTCGAATCACCGCCCAAACCCGGCGAAGGCCTGCCCTGCGGCCATTGACCGAGGCATGAGCACAGCGCATGGGCGCTGTCCTGATACCTCCCCTCCCCCTGAGCCCTCCCGGCGCATGCCGCGAGGGCTTTCCTGTTTCTGCATCCCGTGAATTCCAAACCACCCCAGACCTGCCCGCTGCTGCAGCGCGCAGGCCACGTCATCAACACCACTGCCAGCAACTGGCAAATCGACAGGAGCAACCCATGACGATCACCCTTGAAGCCATCCGCGCCGCGGGCGGAATCGTGCACAGCGACGGCAACATCTTCTTCCGCGACATCAGCATGCTGCAGGGCCTAGCCGGGGCAGCTCCTGCCGCTGTGGCGTCGGCCGCACGGAAGGTCTTCCTGGTGGCGACGGGCGAAACCTCCGATGGCGCAGAGACGTACACGCGGCATGACGACGCGCCGCCGCCTCTGTGCGACGCCGAGTGCCTGTACACCGCGCCGGCAGCGCCCGCCCTGGAAGCGCCTGCAGCCCCGGTCTGCGAGCGTTGTGGCCTGTCGCCGGCAGAGCACAACCCGACGCACTGGTGCGACAACCAGAGCTTCGCGGCAGCAGCGCCCCAGGCACCTGCTGCGCCCGTGGGCTTGCCCTGGCGCACCGGCATTCCCCCATGGACCGATGACAGGTCCGTGCGCGTGATTGCCGTCACGGCACAAGACGACTTCGGCGGCGTCCAGGTCCACGACATCCGCGCGAGCGACTTCCACACTGATGGCGATGGGGACGGCGCTGAAGTTGCCCGCGTGTGCACGCACTGGGCATACCGCGACGACATCTGGCCGCGCGCCGATGCGGCAGCACCTGATGCGACCGTGGGCGTGGTTGGGTGGGTCAAAGATGAGTGCACGGGCCCCGGTGCATTCGACCCCATGTTCGTGCGCGGCGCGGCGCCGCTGCCAGCCGGGTACGTGGCGAACTACCGGCCGGTGGTCTATGCAGCAGCACCTGCTGCGCCCTCGGCCTATTCACGAAGCCAGCATGATGCTGATAGCCGCGAGCTGCGCAGCTTGTGCATTGCACGGGACGCGGCCCGCCGCGAGCGAGATCTGGCCCGCGCGGAGACCGCCGGCCTGCAAGCCTCTACGGGCCACCTGTCCGCGCTGCTGGACGGCCAGCACGCGCTGCTGGAGAAGGCCAAGGCCACGATGACGGCCCTGCACGGCTCCGCATCGCCCATTGACGAGTCTGGCGGCGACTTTGACGCGCGCATCCCAGCATCGGCCTTCGCCCGCTTTGTCGATGCGCATGCTGAACTGCTGCATGCGATGGCACAGAGCCCTGTGGCAGCACCTGCTGCGCCTGCAGTGGATGCCCAGGGCGAGCGCGACGCGGCTTTCGAGGCCGTGCGCCAGCGCCTGTGCAGGATTCCGCGATGGTCGTTCCACATCGACTCTCGGGGAAATCTCCGCCGTGTGGATGACGCCCGCGGCAATTGGATCGAGTTCTCGGCCGCGCATGAGCTGTTCGACCCCGTTGCCGTGGACTCCGCTCTCGCAGCCCAGGCCAAGGAAGGCGGTGCGTGATGGCGCGATTGAGCGAAAAGCAGGAATGCTTCCTTCGGACTGTCGCCGCGAGCGAGGCCGCGACAGACGATTTCCCAGAAGGCGTGCCGTTCTACACGCGGCACACCCACATGGAGTTCGACTTCTACTCCGCCGGAGATCGCGAGCGCTGGTATCAAAACCTCGAAACACGCGGACTGATCACGCGCACCGGCAATGGCAAATGCTTCGTCCGTCTCACGGATGCCGGTCGCGCAGCACTGGCCTCTATCGACGCAGCCCAGGCAGCAGCCAAGGGGGAGCACGCATCATGAGCAGGCTCTCGAAAAGCAAGCTGCAGGCGGCGCTCGACGCGCTGACGGCAGCCACCAACGCCGCCAACGCTGCGCGCACGAAGATCGCGAACCACTGCATTGCAGTCTACGGATGCGAGCCCGGCGACGTGGACTACAACGAGTTCATCGACGCCGTGGACGGAGGCTGCGGCACAGCAAGCGGCATGAGCGCCGATGCATTCGAAGCCGGCATGGCCAAGGCCGTGGGCCGGAATGGCGGAGGCTTCGATGCGTAAGCGCGTCCTGGCCATCAGCATCGCCGCCATGGTGGAGGGCCTGGGCTTTGGCCCGCCTCCCCATCGCTGGGAATACCGCAACCCCTACAGCCGGCAGTGCACCTGCTGCGGGCTGGTCCAAGACCAATACGGCATGAGCATGGCGGACACCGGCTGGTGGGAGGACATGCACCCCGGCCGCGATGCGCCCTGCAACCCGCGCCCCACTGGGCACAAGGAGAGCACATGACCAACGCATTGAACGGCGCAGGCACATCGCTGCGCGACACGAAGATCCTGATCCCCGAAATCCCCGGCGAGTGGAAGCAGCGCACGCGCAGCGGCAGCACTCAGGTCTGGAACGATCCATGGCACAAGACTGGCTTGCCGGAAGTGCGAATGGAGCCGCCTACCAAGGGACTGTTCGCCGACCGCATTGATGGTGCCTGGTACTGGGTGTGCGCCTGCGAAAAATGCTTGGGAACCGGCAAGTCCTACAACTACTCCCCATGCGAGGCGCACGACCGCTGTGTCACCTGCAACTGCACCCGTGCCGACCTGACGGAGGCCCCGTGGGGTGCGCGCGATGGCGGCTGGCGGTGCAAGCCATGCCAGGATCGCCTGGACTCGGCCCGGAAAGCTGAAGCGCTCGCAGCCGCCGAGGCGAAGGGCCACAGCGAGGAAGACTGCGTCTACACGAGCGACATCATCTGCCCGTACTGCGCCACCAAACAAAGCAGCGATGACCGCCACGATTCGGCTCAGGGCCTCGAATGCGACACCTGCGGCGGCAAGTTCGACCTGGAGGTGGAGTGGTCGCCGAGCTACACGACGACCAAGTCGCGCGCCCAGGCGCAGCAGAAAGGACAGACCCCGTGACCACAGCACCAACACCCGAAGAATTCCACGCCCTGGCGGCGCGGCTGGAGCACTGCGTAGCCAAATGGGGGAAGCAGAACGCCTTGTCCCTGGAGGCTTACAGCGCGGTCAAGATGATGCGCCGCCTGCAGGCCGAGAACGAGCGCCTGCGCGGAGACTACGCGCTCAGGGGCGCACAGATCCAGCGGATGGCCGCCCTCATCGATGAGCTGGAAGGCAAGGTAGGCCGCTTCCAGGGCGTGCCTCTGCCGCTCATCGAGGCGATCAACGCCGCCACGGGCAGCAACGAATGGCAGGGAGACCACAGCCCAGCCGAGCTGCTGGAGCCTGCGTGCCGCGCGATCACCGCACTGGTTGAGCGCAAGAACGCATGCATCCACAAGCTGGAGATGGACGCCCTGGACCTCGCGTCCGAGAACAGCATCCTCAAGCGCGCCGAAGTGGATGAGCTGGAGGCGCGCAAGCCGCTGCCGCTGAGCTACCGTGCCGTCGCGATGACCAGCAGCATCGACGGGGGCGCCACGGTCAGCCTGCACTTCAACGACGTGGCCGAGGCCGAGGCGTGGTTCGTGGCGATCACGGACCAGCACGACGCCGCGCTCGCATCCAAAGCCACCGGCCCGCTGCCGGGCATCACCGGAGGATCGTCATGAGCAAACGAGCCCGAGAGCGAGGAGACAAGCGAGACAGGTGGCAAGAGCCACAGGACCAGCAACCAGAGCCCGCACCAGCGGGTTCTTTTATTTGAGGGGATGAGGATGACAGCAGTACTTGAGCGCCTGCGCCTCGCATCAGCCGTGATCGCCGGCAGCGCCGAGGCGGCCAGCATCGTGCCCGTGCGCACCTTCCAGATCTCACGCGGCCCGCTGGATCTGTTCGTCTGGCCCGACGAGGACAGCCTGGACGACTGGGGCAAGCTGGAAGTGCGGAAGCTGCGACGGGAGGTCGAAGAGCGGTACACGCGCTACCGCAGCTTCGACATCTGCTCGCTGCGCGACTTCCTGAAGAACATGCGGATTCCCTTGACCCATCAAACCCAGGATTCTTTCGAGCGCCTGCATCGGCTCCACTGCGTGGAATTCAGCGGCGTACCGGCATCCATCTACGAGCGCATCCCGCACTGGTTCAACCACGTCATCTCCTGCGGCCAGATAACGCACCCGCTCATTGAGCCAGGGTCGGTGATCGATGTCTGATCCGCCAAGTGCCTGGGAAGCCGCCGACAAGGCATATCAGGCCCACCACTTCAGCTGCCAGCAGTGCATCGCAGCCGGCGTCACGCGCTCGCAGGAGCGGTGTTCCGCCGGGGCGGCGCTGTGGGCCGCATATCAGCATGAGCGCGACCCGCGCCAACAACCAGCGGGCCGAGACTTTTCAGTGAGGACAAAATGAGCAAACGAGTGAAGCTACTGGACTGGGCTGCGCGGCACTTTGACCCTGTGCCCAGCCTTTGGACGCTGCGCCGTCTGGTGCGCGATGGGAAGATCGAGCCGAAGCCGGTCAAGGTGGGGAAGTGCTATTACGTGCAGGAAGACGCGCGCCCCATCGACCACAGCCAGCGGCAGACACTACTGGATCGCGTTCGCGCAAGAAAGGCGGCATGACATGGCAGCAAGGCCAAGGGATAGATCGCGCAGGGATTGGCCTGCCGGCCTGCGCGAGCCGCGGCCCGGATACTTCACCTGGCGCAATCCAGCGACAGGCAAGGATCTGGCAATCGGCCGCGTCTCCATCGCCCAGGCCAAGCGCGAGGCGAACGAAGCGCTTGCATTCGTGCTCTCTGACAAACCCGCTTTGCTGGAACGCATCCAGGGAAAGGACAACACGATTGCCGACTTGCTCGACAAGATGCCCGCCAGCCAGGTCTACAACACGGCGAAAAGCAACCGCTCGCTCGACAAGAAGATCCGCGAAGGCCTTGGGCAGATTGCGTGTGGCGGCCTTTCAGTGGCTCACTGCGCGAAGTTCATTGAGGACGAGGCAGACGCCGGCAGGAAGAGATCGGCTCAGGCGCTGCGGTCCAGGCTGCACGCCGTCTGCAGCCGAGGGCGCGCGCTGGGGTGGATGGATGAGAACCCTGTGGAGCCAGTCTCCAAGCCAGCAGCCAAGACATCCCGCAGCCGCCTTACGCTTGACCAGTTCCGCCTGATTCTCGACAAGGCCCCAGAGATCGCGCCATGGCTGCCTGGCGCCATGCTGGTGGCACTGATCTCTGGCATGGACCGAGACACCGTGTCCAAGCTTGAGCGCAAAGCCATTGGCAAGGAGTTCCTGACGATCAACCGCGCGAAGACAGGCATCTGGATGGAGATACCGCTGTCACTGCGGATGGACGCGATGGGCATGACGCTGCTGGATGCACTGTCTGCATGCCGGTCAAATGTGGTCAGCAAATATGTGGTGCACCACCGCAAGACCTACCGCGCAGGCGTCGAGGCGGGCAGCCCTGTGTTCGTGGACCGCATCAGCAAGGCATTCACCGAGGCGCGCGATCTTGCAGGGATCACGGGAGAGAACGCCCCCACGTTCCATGAGATACGCTCCCTGTCGAAGCGCACGTACATGGCCCAGGGGAACGTGGACACGAAGGCCTTGCTTGGACACAAGTCAGAGAGCGTGGCCGCGATTTATGCCGACCCGCGTGGCATTGAGCCGGTGCGCGTGAAGGTGTCTTAGGGCCTGTTATCCACAGGAGGAGATATGGAACAAATTAGGGAACAATTAGGTAACACGGGCCGTTCTACAGAGAGGAAAAGAATCCTCATGGTCTGCACAGGGAACATCTGCCGCAGCCCCACGGCCCACGGCGTGCTCGAGAAAATGGTGGCCGACGCGGGCCTGGCGGGCCGCATCGAAGTGGACTCCGCAGGCACGCACGGCTACCACGTGGGCGAGGCACCCGACCGCCGCTCCCAGGCCCATGCCGCGCGGCGCGGCTATGACCTTTCGCAGCAGCGCGCGCGGCAGCTGCGGGCCGAGGACTTCATGGCATTCGACCAGGTGCTGGTGATGGATGGCGCCAACGAATCTGCCGCGCGCAGGATCTGCCCCGAGTCCGAATGGCACCGCGTACAGCGGCTGACGGACTTCTGCACCGAGCACACCGCACGCGAAGTGCCCGACCCCTATTACGGCGGCGACCGGGGTTTCGAGGACGTGCTGGACCTGGTGGAGGACGGCTGCAGGGGGCTGCTGGCCACGCTGGGCATGGCGCCGCAAAAGCGCTGACAAGCCACTGCACTGCGACGATATGCGGGCTCTCATCCTGGTTTTCGGCATCGTGGGCACGGTTCTGTTCGGATCGGCCTTCGTGCTCTCGTTTTCCTCGCCATTGCTGGTCGAGAACCTGGGCAAGGAGATCATCCGCATCGAGATCGAGCACAGGCTGGGCACCCAGCTGGACACGCTGACAGGCTCGCGCATGGCGGACCTGGCCCAGAAAGCGCTTGGCAGGACAGATAGCGAGATCGCCGCAGTGCGGCGCGAGATCGAGGCAGGCATCCCCGACAAGCTGGCTTCGGTCATGACCGACATGCGCCGCGCCGACTGCGAATGCCGCAAGCGCAATGCCGTCTACATGCAGCAGCGCCAAGCCACCCAGCTGGCATCGCTGATCCAGATGCGTGCCCGGCTGGTGGAATTCATCGAGTCGGCCTACCACCAGACCACGGCCAGCCTGGTGCGGGAGTTCAGGGTCTTCACTGCGTCCAATGCGCTGGTGTTTCTGGCCCTGGTGGGCGTGACGGCGCGACGCAGGCGGGCGGGGCTGCAGCTGGCCCTGCCCGCCATCGTGCTGGTGACCGCCTCAGCGGTGACTGCCATGCTGTATCTGTTCGCACAGGACTGGCTGCACACCATTGTGTTTGGCAGCTACATCGGCCTGGCCTACATGGCCTATCTGGCCTTTGCCATCGCGCTGCTGTGCGACATCGCATTCAACCGGGCACGCGTGTGCACACGGGCCATCAACGGCCTTGCGTCGTCTTTTGGCTCGGCATTCGAGGTCTTGCCTTGTTGAGCCCAAGGCCCACCTTGGCCCGGTAACTGCCCCGATCACAGCAGCGGTACGGCCTCCATAGCCCTACCCACCCGCCACCACAATCCGCACCTTGGCCGCGTCGGCACCGAAGGTGTGCGCATGCTGCGGCAATGGATGCGGGGAGATACCGGTGAATCGCCAAGCCTGGATCTGGGTCATGAGCTGGTGGTGCGACAAAGCAATTGACTGGCTGATGCCTGCATATCCATTCGCATATTGAGATAGAGTTCGGCGGCTTGGCCATTCCCGCCCAAGCCCTTCTTCTCCACTGCACCTGTGCAATGGAGATTTTTCATTTCAATCCATCTTCAAAGAACATGAACACCATTGCATTGGGAGGACGCCTGCGGCCGCAAGGCGCAATCCGGACTCGCCGGATCATGGCTGCCTTGCTGGCTGCGAGCGCTGTACTGTGTGTGCCGAACGGAGCATCGGCGGCCGAGAACGATGCACTATCTTCCTCTCTGGCTGCATTCGGTGATGCCGCTGCGGCAAGACGCCTGGAGGATCAGGCGGGCATGACCAAGCTGGTGGGGCAGATCGCGCAGAACGACGGGGCTTTCATGCAAAAGATGGACAGCCTGACGCAGGCCAAAAATCGCGTTCCTGATCCTGAAATAACCAGGATTGCCATGGCCCTGGGCCCTTGCCACCATGCCGGTTTTCTTCTCAGGAAAATGGCCTTCGCCCTTGCCGATGGTCAGGCAAAGCCCATCATTCGCAATGGGGTGATCATGATTGACGGCACGCACATGGACGATATGTATGCAGAGCAAATGTCGCGCTGTGAAAGGCTGGCCAAGCAGCCCATGCGGAAAATCAAGATAGGTTCCATGTGCTCCGTCAATGGCTCGGGCTGCGACGAGGATCCGGATATGGATTGAAGAGGCCGAGCGCTGAAAAACGACAGCAAGAAAAGAAAAGGCCGGGTCTGCCGCTCGGCCTCGGGCTATCAATGGCATGGCGTCGACTTTTGGTTCGACTCTCGAAATTGGGGCTTTCTTAGCCTGCTGGCATTTGCCGCACGCGGAGCGAGCGTCTCGCAACGCCCATTTTTGCTGTTCACAACCGTGAACAGCCCAAACTGCCAAATTGGTTTCGGCAGAGCCTTGTCTGCGGCATTAACGCGATGCCGCCATATGGCTTCACCACCTAGCTCCGCGCACCCGAACTAGGAACACTCCTATTTTTCCTTCAAAAACAAAGAAAAATAGGAGCTGTCTTATTTTCAACGAGACGCATAGAGAATAGCATGAATTCCTCGCGTATGAAAATCCAATCATCTTTAGTTTCTAGGCAATCTACGACATCTATTGCCGCCGCATTCATATATCAACCGAAAATTGAAATGAAATTCCATGCGCAATATAAAATACTATTTCCTTCTTGCATTTCTCATCTATGCAAACAATGTATTTTCAAAAGGATACATTGACAACTATTCGGTCGCAATGGTTACTGGCTGGGCGTGTGATGTTAGATTTCCGAATGACATAGTGGCCGTACACGTTTGGCGCGATGACAACCAATTTCTTGGTGGGAGCAGCGCAAATATAATCAGGGAACCCGCTGTAGGATCGGCTTGCCTTGGCAGCCACAGTGCGCATGGTTTCTCCATACCCATAAATCTTACTGAAGACTTGAAAGACGGACAGGAACACAGAGTTCTAGTTTACTCCATAGGACGTAATGGTTTCGTCGAGCAATTGAACAACTCACCTGTAAAAATCAAGTTCCCTGGCGACGGAATTAAAGAGCGCCCATATTATGTCGGAGACATAGTTGCGAGAAATCTAGATTGGCCAGTTATCGAAGGTGCCGGGCACATCGGAATATGGGATGGAACTTCCGTAATTGAAGTTCTCAACGAGCCGCAGGTTGTTCAGAAAAACAACTACGAGAATTTTTTCAAACGCAGCAAAGTTTGGCCAATAAGCAGAACCAAATGGCCTGCCCATAACGTACTCTCTTGCTTCTCTTCTGCATGCACAGAGGATTTTGACAGACCAAGAGCTAACAAGCAATCTTACCCAGCCTTGTATGCGATGGTTGCGAGAGCAAATCAAATATATGTCATAGGTGCAACATATGTTGTGACACCTTACGTTACTCCAGCCGAGCCTACGGTGAATATTCCACCCAGCAGGGACTGGAATAAATACGTAACCTGGCCTCCGACGAAAGGAAGATATCGGTGTGATACTTTTATAACGGATATTATGGGCGCAACGGTTCGAAGTCCTGGATCACATACTCACTCACACATTCAGGGCCGATGGCTACCTTTACGAATTATTGATGCAAATATAGCCTCATGGTATCAAAAATATATTGATGCAACAGGAGCCAATGTCAAAGCACCTGCTGCCTTGTACAACAAACTCAAGCAATGGCAATGAAGCGAATAATATCTTACTCCATCATTGTCGCCGCATTATATGCAGCCTATCTATTTATAAACGAATCTTTAAAACCGCAGAACCACATCACACCAAATGTAAAGACCGAAATTTTTAATCAACAATCAAAAAGCACAGCAAACGAAGACACACAAAATGCGAATCAAGTCACAGTGGAACAGCAACAATCAAGTGCATCCCAGACTTCCGCATTCATTCAGGATGAAATTGATAGATTTCGCACATCTCTTGCAGATCCGTTATCCCACGATGAGAAATTGCAAGCAACTAACCGGCTTCACAACATCATTCGATCGACCCAACGCAGAGAGGTCAGAGAATCCCTCCGCCAAGAACTGCTTAGCGTCATTGACAGCAACAGATCCAAAGACATAGTCAAATCCGCAATTTTCGACTATACGAGATCACTCAATAGTCTGGATAACGCCTCCGAAGCCATCAGAGTTCTCGATTTGGGACTGAAAAATGGGATCCTGACCACCGCAGAATATGCTGGAGAATCTATACACATGGGTTTTCTTTTTGACGACAAAGCGATGATCAAAAACGGTTTAAACACAGGGGACGAATATTCAAATATTGTGCTATACAATTACATATCCGGCATAACAGAAAGCAACGGAAAAAAGATCATAGATCAAGAACTATTAGTTTACATAAACAGCCATCCCATAAAATTTTCCGGCGCTCCTTTCAGTTTCAGCCTGACAGAAGCCATTCAATACAATGAATGGGCCATGGCCAAAGCAAACGTTGAGTCAATCCTCAATGGGGCAGATTCCGTGGATATTCTTTCTGCCCCCTTCAAAAATCCACTCATAGATCCCAGAGAGCTGCTGGCGCTATCCATTTCTCCGGATATTGGATTAAAAATCATGAAGAAAGTGATAGCAAGCAAAGATCACCAAATAGGCCTTGAGAATCTTGATAAGTTCATGACCAGCTATTCTTATATACCCGCCATAAAATCTGCATCGGAAAATATGGAGCGCCATAAGACAGGCTTGGAGAAGTGATCTCTCCATCAGAGCTTCCCCAAAGAGAGACTCCACAATCCAATTTTCGGATTTATCCGAGGGATTACCATATTTTCCGCCTTTACTCCTCCGCCACCACCACCCTCCCCTTGCCCGCGCGCTTGGCCGCATACATGGCCTCGTCGGCGCGCTGCAGCAGCTGGGTGGTGTTTTCCCGGGCGGCATTGAGGGCGATGCCGATGCTGGCGCCGACCTGGACGGTGGCACCGTTTTCCAGGCGGATGGGCTGGCAGATGGAGGCCAGGCAGCGCTGCATGGCCTGAAGGGCGTCGTTGGCCGAGGCCAGTTCGCCCAGCAGCAGCACGAATTCGTCTCCACCCATGCGGGCCACGCAGTCGGTTTCGCGGGCCTGGGTGGTGAGGCGGCGGGCGACGATGCGCAGCACTTCGTCGCCGGCATCGTGGCCTTCGGTATCGTTGATCTGCTTGAAGCCGTCCAGGTCCATGAAGCAGACGGCCAGTTGCCCCGGTCCGCAGGCCTGGGCCAATTCGCGCTGCAGCCGGGCCTGCAGTGCGCGGCGGTTGGCCAGGCCGGTCAGCACGTCGTGCAGCGCCTGGTGCTGCGCGGCTTGCTCGTCACGCTTGAGCGCGTCTATGTCCACGAAGACCCAGATCGATTCGCCGTCGGCCAGGCCTGCGCCGCTGACATCGACCCACAGCAGGCTGCCATCGCTGGTCTTCAGCTGCATCTGGGCATGGCATTTGCCGCTGGAGCGCAGTGCGCCATAGGCCAGCTCGCCGGAGCGTTCATAGGTTTCCTCATCCGGGTAAAGGATGCGCGCCGAGGTGCCCTGCAGCTCGCCGGCCGGGCGCTTGAGCATGCGCTGCAGGGCCTGGTTGGTCCACAGCAGCCGGCGCTCGCGCAGGCGGGCGATGCCGATGAGGTCGTTGTCCATGAACAGTTCCTGCTGGCGCAGCAGCTCGGCAAGCCGGATGCGCGCCACGCGCTCGCGCTGCTGCAGCAGGTAGAGGCTGACCGAACCCAGCGCGATCAGTGCCATGCTGAGGCCCGTGAGTGCCCAGGCGCGCCAGGCCGATGCACGCCATGCGGCCAGGTAGCTTTGTGTGCCCAGGCCCGTGAAGACGGTCAGGGGATAGCCGGCCAGCCGCTGGTAGGCCGTGATGCGCTCCACGTCGTCCATCACCGTGGGCGTGATGTACCAGCCGCTGTCCCGGTTGCCGGCCAGGGCATGGTGGTACTCGCTGGAGACCGCAGAGCCGCCAATGCCGGCCACCGACCACGGATCGGCCGCCGAGTAGCGGGCCACCAGCAGGTCCTTGTCCGAGCGCAGCGCAATGGCGCTGTCGGGCCCGAAGGCCTGGCGACGAAACAGCGACTGGAAATGCGTGGCCGAGACCACGGCATAGACGATGCCCTTGAAATCCCCGTCCCCGGACTGCAGCCGGCGTGCCATCACGATGGCCCATTTGTTGAAGGAATGGCTGACCAGCGGATCGGAGATCACCATGCGGTCGGAGTGGCGCGCGCGCTCGAAGTAGCTGCGGTCGGCCACGGAAAACGGGGGCTCTTCCTCGTTGGCCGTCAGCAGCACCTGGCCCTTGGCGTCGGTCACGCGCAGCGCGGTGACGAAGGGCAGCAGGGCACGCTGCTCCTGCAGGATTTCATAGAGGGCGAGGGCCGCCACATCGTCGCCGTCCAGGCCCCGGCTGCGGTAGCGGCCTGCCACGGTGGCCAGTGCGTTGTCCACCAGCCGCATCTCAGCCGTCAGCTCCAGGCTCAGGCTGCGGGCCTGGTTCTGGGTGACAGCCACGCCCAGGTCCAGGTCGGCCTGGTGGTTGGCGCGCAGGCTCAGCCAGGTGGCCAGGCCCAGCAGGCCGGCGACCAGCAGGTTGCCAAGCACCAGGCGCCGCAGCACCTTGTCAGAAAGAAGCGTCTTCATGGCGCCGGGTGTCCCTTTCCGTCTGGCTGGATGAGCGTCCGGGTGGATGGAGCCGCACATTTTTAGCACAAGGACGGGACGATCCAGACAAGGTTTTGACCGATGGCAACGGCGCTCGCGCCGCTGGCGTACCTTCACCTCCGCAAGAATGGTCGCTGCCTGGGCCAGGGCGGGGGCCGCTGCGCAAAGGCCTGTTGCGCCGGCCACCTGAGAAAGTGCAGAGCCGTCATGCAGCCTGCAGGATCTGCCGCAGGTCGGCCGCGCAGTCCTGTGCGTCCTGCTCATGGCGGAACGCCACGCGCAGCCGGCCCTCGGGATCGAAGACATAGGTGATGGCCGAGTGGTCCATGGTGTAGGACGCACCCGTGGGCACCTTCTTGTAGAAGACCTTGAATTCCCTGGCGACCTCGGCCGTCTGCGCCTCGTCACCGCGCAGCGCGACAAAGCCGGGATCGAAGGCGCCCACATAGGCCTTGAGCACGTCGGGCGTATCGCGCTCGGGGTCGATGGTGATGAAGGCCACGGCCAGGCGCTGGCTATCGGGTCCCAGCAGCTGGCGTATTTCCAGGGCGCGCGTCAGCGCCGTGGGGCAGACATCGGGGCATTGGGTGAAGCCGAAAAAGACCATCAGGGCCTGGCCCTTGAAGTCGGCCAGCGTGCGCTCGCGGCCATCGGCATCGCGCAGGCGGAAGTCCCGGCCGTACTGGGCGCCGGTCAGGTCTATGCCCTTGAACGGTACGGCGGCGGGCTTGCAGCCGGCCAGCAGCGCCAGTGCGGCTAGGCCGCCGCCAAGGCAGGCACGGCGAGACAGGGCGACGGAAGCAACGGATGGGAGGGTCGAAGAAAAATCGGCGGCGCGCTGCGGCGCCGCATGGCAATCGAAACGGAACATGGCATCCCTGCGTGGAATCTTGGCGAAGCCGCACCGCCAAGGCTGCGCCCGGCCGGTGCGGCAATGTTCTGAGACAGGCCAGCGGCCAGACAGCGCAGGACAGCGCTACAAGCAGCCAAGGGCTCAGGCGATCAACAGCAACAAGGGAGGCCCGCGCGGCGGCAGCGGCGCGCCGACCAGGGAGGCAATGCGGGCAGAGACGATGGGCTGCAGCGCGCGGCCCATCGGCTGCAGTTGCGCCCAGGAGGGAGGGACATGCGCCGGCGGCGGCGTCACCGCCAGGCACAGCGGGCAGTCAAGCGAATGCTGGGCAGACACCGCCTGTCCTTCTTCACCGTTGACCACGACCAGCCTGACGCTGCCGCCAGCCGTGCAGACCAGCTCCATGGCCTGGGGGTGCACCAGGGGCGATGCAATGGCCAGGCCCAGCGTCAGCGCGAACCACGCCATGACCAGGCGGGCCAGTGGGACGGAGTTGCGCAGGGCTTGCATGGCTGGGGATTATGGGGGCAGGCCGTCACAGGGCCACGCCGACCTCGTCGCAGGCGGCCCAAAACCGGGCCGGGTCGCGCACCTGAAAGCGCTGTCCGCCGCGACGCGCCTGCACGATGCGGTCCAGCCGGAAGGTGCGCACGCCCTCGCGCTCGCAGTCCCAGGCCAGCAGGTACCAGAACGGCCAGGCCAGCAGCAGACATTGCGGCTCCACCACGCGCTCGCTGCGGCGCTGGCGTCCGTCCAGGTAGGTCAAGGCCAGCATCCATTGCTGTGCAAATGCCTGGTAGACGCTGGCGCGCGCCTCCACGCCCTGCGCACGCTCGCGCCGCGAAGCCTGGACTTCGACGGACACCGGCGAGGCCACGCGGATGCGCTGGCGCAGTTGCGCGATATCTGCGCGATCGGCCGGCGCAAAGCAGCGCGCGAACTGGCGGCGCAGTTCGCCATGACGCCCCGCCAGCGACAGGCCCAGGGCTTCCGACAGCGCCAGGGACATCAGCAGCTCCAGCGCGTCGTCACCCCGCAGCGTCACGCGGCCGGAGGGCCAGCGATGGACCACGCGGACACCGCCGCCCCTGCCCGAGGAGCTGTCCAGCTCCCAGCCCTGCTGCCTGAGCAACGACAGGTCGCGCGCCAGCGTGCGCTGGCTGACGCCCAGTTCCTCGGACAGCGCCGCCACGCCGTGCACGGCGCCATCGGACAGGCGCTGAGAAAGGGCGTCAAGCCGGGACAGACGGGCGGGCAGCGTGCGCGGTTTCATGGCCGGCATCATGGCGCAATTGACAGCCATTGAATGGCAGCGATGCAGGGACCATGGGCGGCATGTTCAATCCACGGAGAAATGCCATGCAAGTCATCGAATGGGTAGCGTTCAGCCTGCTGCCCGGTGTGACGGAAAACACCCTGCTGCAAGCCGCCAGCGCCATGCAGCACCAGTTCCTGGATGTGCAGGGCGGATGCCTGTCACGCCATCTGGTCCAGCTGGGCCAGGGGCGCTATGCGGATGTCGTCACCTGGCAATCACAGGAGGCGGCCCGTGCCGCCCTGGCGCAGGCCGGCCGGTCGGCTGCCTGCGCGGCCTACTTCGGACTGATGCGCGTGGAGCATCCTCCCTTGCTGGGCGCCAGCGTGTTCAGCCACGGCGGGGAACATGGACTGCCGCAGGGCATGGAGTTCTCGTTGTTCCGGCTGCGCCCCGG
The DNA here is from genome assembly GCF_055797465.1 of Delftia sp. PX-1. NCBI lineage: Bacteria > Pseudomonadati > Pseudomonadota > Betaproteobacteria > Burkholderiales > Comamonadaceae > Delftia > Delftia sp. PX-1. The sequence goes on along the minus strand of NZ_CP184763.1, from coordinate 1,954,365 downwards.
CGCCGATTCCCATGCCTTGGCCGCCGCCGCGCACCGCATGGCCGATGGCCTGTACCGGAATGAGCCCGGCTTCACGGCCCATGGCGTGATGCGCAGCGCCCACGACCCCGGCCTGTATGCCGACGTGGTGCTGGCCGACAGCGCCGGCCGCGCCCACCAGCTGTGCAGCAAGTGGGGCCAGGGACCGTTCGATCCGGCCTGCCAGGACTATCTGGAACTGATCGCGCCGGGGTCGGCACAGCTGCAGTTCTGGGACAGGGTGGCCTGAGCGCCGCCATCGCCGCGCCTTGGCCGGATGCCGGATATGCGTGGTATCCGTATCCGCCAGCCTGCACCGGCCATCCCATAATCGCCTTTTCCCCAAGCAGTGACCGCCATGTCGAAACTCCATGTTGTGCAGCAGGGCCAAGGCCCGGCCCTCGTTCTGAGCCACGCGCTCGGTTGTGACCTCCAGATGTGGGACGGCGTGGCCCAGGCCCTGCAAGACCGCTTCACCGTGGTGCGCTACGACCACCGGGGCCATGGCCGCTCGCCCGCCATCGGCGAGGCCTTCGACATGAACGACCTGGCCGACGACGCAGCCGGCGTGATCGAGGCGCTGGGCCAGGGGCCGGTGCACTTCGTGGGCCTGTCCATGGGCGGCATGACGGCCCAGGCCCTGGCAGCGCGCCATCCGGCGCTGGTGCGCAGCATCACCGTCGCCAATTCGGCCAGCTACTACGACGAGGCCGCGCGCGCAGGCTGGCAGGCGCGCATTGCCACGGTGCGCGCCCAGGGCGTGGCCGCGATTGCCGATGGCGCCATGCAGCGCTGGTTCACGCCCGAATTCCGCGCCGGGCAGGCCGCCCGAGTGGCAGCCTTGCGCGCCGGGCTGGAGGCCACGGCGGCCGCGCCCTATGCGGCGGCCTGTGCGGCCGTGGGCGGCATCGATCTGCGCGAGAGCAACCGGCGCATCGCCTGCCCCACGCTGGTCATTGCAGGCAGCCGCGACGAGGCCACGCCCCCTTCCCTGTCCGAAGACATGCAGGCGCAGATTCCGGGCGCGCAGCTGGTGTCGCTGCCCGCCGCGCATTTGAGTGCCGTGGAAATGCCCGCGGAGTTTGCGCAGTTGGTGAGCGACTTTGTCGCGCAGATCCGCTAGATCTGCCGCCCTGCCCGGACGGAATGGTCGCTGAGCGACGCCGCTAGCAGGCCGGCATCACGGCCGGCAGATCAACTCCGCCACGTCCATCAGCAAGGCCTCATCGATCTGCTCGCGCAGGTCCACGGCCAGCCTGCGCCGGTAGAACACGCCCAGGTCCAGGCCCACGCCCAGCGCGCGGATCTGCACATCGCCCGCGCGCTCGTGCCGGGCGATGACCTGGCGCAGGTGCTGGTCCAGATAGTGCTCGTCGTTGGCCTGGTGCGTGGCCGTGTCCATGGGGCAGCCGTCCGAGATGACGAGCAGGATGCGGCGCTGCGCGGGCCGCGCCAGCAGCCGCTCGCAGGCCCATTCCACGGCCTCGCCGTCCACGCCCTCGCGAAAGAGGTCGGGCCTGCGCAGCGCGGCAACGCCGTGGCGGGCGTGGCGCCAGGGTCTGGCGGCATCCTTGAAGACGATGTGCAGCCGCTCGTTGAGCCGGCCCGGGATGTGGGGCTGGCCCGCGCGCTGCCAGTCGCGGCGGGCGCGGCCGCCGTTCCAGGCCTGGGTGGAAAAGCCCAGCACGTCCACCGGCACGCCGGCCATGGACAGCGCGCGGCCCAGCAGGTCCACCAGCAGGGACAGCGGGCGCGCATGCGCCTTCATCGAGCCCGAGCAGTCCAGCAGGATGGCCACGGCCGCATCGCTGACGGGGCGCGGCAGCTCGTTCCTGAAGATGGCGCGCTGCTGCGGATCGCTGACCAGTTGCGCCAGCCGGCTTGCATCCAGGTGCCCATCCTCCAGGCCGAACTGCCAGCCGTCGTGGCGCGGCACGGCCAGGCGCTGCTGCAGGTGGCGGGCCAGCCGGCCCGCATGCAAGCCGCTGCGCGCCAGTTCCTCATCCATCTGCTCGCGGAACTCGGCCAGTTGCGCGGCGCGGATCAGCTCGGCCGCCTGCGCCTCGCGGTCATAGGCGCGCGTGAACACGCGGTAGCTGTGGGCCGAGCCGGCCCAGGCGCGGCTGTCGCCGCTGAGCGCCACGGGCGGCGCATCCAGGCTTTGCGATTCAAAGTGCAGCGGCAGCGCGAAGCTGCCCCGCCGGCGCGGCCCGCCAGCGCCGCGCGGCGCCTCTTCCTGGGCTGACCGCACGGCCTGGCCCACCCAGCGGCTGATGGCCAGGGCCGGCGCAATGAAGGCCTGCTGGTCCTGCCGGTGGCGGCGCAGCAGGGCCCACTGCGCGCCCAGTTGCGCGGACAGGCCGGCGCGCGTGGCCTCGGCCAGGTCGGCCAGGGCATCGGGCGGCTCATGTCCGCCCAGGCGGCTCCAGGCGGTCAGCGCCACGGTGAACAGCAGGATGCCCAGGCTGCTTTCGGTCAGGCCCGAATCGGCAAAGGCCTGGCTCCAGTGCACAAAGCGCGCATGCAGGTTGGCGCGCGCGCCGGGCCATTCCTCGGGCGCCAGGCTTTCCACGCGCAACTGCTCCAGCAGTTCGAACACCAGCCGCTCCACCGGGTCGCCGGGCAGGTGGCGTGCGTGCAGCGCGGCATCGCTCAGGCGCAGGCGCAGGCTGGCGCCGTCGAGCAGGCCGCGCTGGTCGGCCAATCGGGCCGGCACATCGGCCTGGTGGGCCGCTGCCAGCACCACGGGCGCCGTGCCCCGGTACAGCGTCTGCCCGCTCCATTGCAGCGAGGCATCGCCCGCCATGGCGCGCAGCAGCGCGCCGCCCCAGGCCTCCATGCGCGCCAGCGAGGGGGATGCCTCAGCAGGCATGGGCGGGCTCGTCGCGCAGCGCCAGTTCCTGGCCGAAGCAGCGCTGGAAGTACTCGGCCACGATGGCCCGCTCGGCCGGTTCGCACTTGTTGAGGAAGGACAGCTCGAAGGCCAGCCGCAGGTCATGGAAGATCTGCGCGTTCTCGGCCCAGGTGATGACGGTGCGCGGCGACATCAGCAGCGACAGGTCGCCCACCGCAAAGCCCTTGCGCGTGAGCGCGGCCAGCGCCACCATGGCGGCCACCTGCTCGCGCCCCTGCGGCGTGGCCAACTGCGGCACGCGCGCCAGCACGATGGCGGCTTCCTCGGCCGGTGCCAGGTAGTCCAGGCTGGTGACCAGGTTCCAGCGGTCGAGCTGGGCCTGGTTGAGCATCTGCGTGCCGTGGTACAGGCCGCTGAGGTTGCCCTGGCCCAGGGTGTTCATGGTGGCGAAGAGGCGGAACTGCGCATGCGGCTGGAGCACGCGCTTTTGGTCCAGCAGGGTGAAGCTGCCCTCGCGTTCGAGCACGCGCTGGATGACGAACATCACGTCGGGCCGGCCCGCGTCGTATTCATCGAAGACCAGGGCCACGGGCCGCTGCAGCGCCCAGGGCAGGATGCCTTCCTGGAACTGCGTGACCTGGCGGCCCTCCTGCAGCACGATGGCGTCCTTGCCCACCAGGTCCAGCCGGCTGATGTGGCCGTCGAGGTTGACGCGCACGCAGGGCCAGTTCAGCCGCGCCGCCACCTGCTCGATATGGGTGGACTTGCCCGTTCCGTGCAGCCCCTGGATGACCACGCGCCGGTTGTGCGCAAAGCCGGCCAGGATGGCCAGCGTGGCCTGCGGGTTGAAGCGGTAGGCCGGGTCCACGGCCGGCACATGCTCGCTGCGCTCGGCAAAGGCCGGTACCTGCATGTCGGTGTCCAGGCCGAAGGTCTCGCGCACGCCAAGCGTGCGCGTGGGATGCATCAGGGTCAGCTCAGTCATCGTCAGGGGCTCCCGGGGGGACTTCGTCGTTGATGCGCGCAATCGCCTCGGCCGCCGCGCGCAGTTGGGGAAGAAAGGACAGCGCCCGTTCGCGCGTGAAACGCATGATGGGCGCCTGCACGGCCAGCCCCATGTTCGAGGGGCCGCCCTGGATGGAGGGCACGAGCACGCCCAGGCACAGCAGGCCGGGCAGGAATTCCTCGTTGTCGAAGGCATGGCCCTGGGCGCGCACCTGGTCCAGCTCGGCGTCCAGCGCGTCGAAGGCCGTCAACGTATTGGCCGTGAAGCCTTCCAGCGGCACGGCCGACAGCAGCCGCCTGCGCTGCGCGGGCGCCATCTGGCTCAGGAACAGCTTGCCCGTGGCCGAGCAATGGGCCGGCACGCGCGAGCCCGGGTGCAGATAAAAGCGCAGCGGCGCGGGCGTCTCCACCCGGTCCAGGTAGAGCACCTCGCTGCCCGAGAAGGCGGTGATGTTGCAGCTCTCGCCGATGTCGCGCACCAGTTGCGCCAGCACCGCGTGGCGCGCGCCATGCGTGGTGTTGTTGAGCAGCACGCTTTCGGCCAGCCGCATCAGGCGCCGGCCCGTGCCGTAGTGCCGTCCGTTGCCCTCGCGCTGCAGGATGCCCGCGCCTTCGAGCTGCTGGAGCATGCGGTGCATGGTGGGCTTGGGCAGGCCTGTCTCCTCGACCATGGTCTGCAGCGTGAAGGGCTCGTTCTTCTGCGCAATGGCCTCCAGCAGCGCGAACAGCCGCAGGTTGGGGGTATCGCCATCGATACGGGCAGGGACAGGGTCTCGGGTGTTCATGGTGTTGGCCATCATATGTTTTTCAATTTTTCGAGTCAATTTGTTCCGAAAAAAGAAATTTGTTTGACATCCAGGCGAAATCACACCTAGACTTGCGCCGTAATTTCTTTTTTCGGAACTTAAAGTTCCATTTTCAAGGAGACAACATGACTGCAGCCAACAATCGTACGGTGGTCGAAGGCGTCCAGAAGATGACCCCTTCCGAAGCCTTTGTGGAGACCTGCGTGGCCAACGGCGTCACGGAGATGTTCGGCATCATGGGCTCGGCCTTCATGGATGCCATGGACATCTTCGCGCCCGCCGGCATCCGCCTGATCCCCGTGGTGCACGAGCAGGGCGCGGCCCACATGGCCGACGGCTATGCGCGCGTCTCGGGCCGCCACGGCGTGGTGATCGGCCAGAACGGCCCCGGCATCAGCAACTGCGTGACCGCCATTGCTGCCGCCTACTGGGCCCACAGCCCCGTGGTCATGATCACGCCCGAGACCGGCACCATGGGCATGGGCCTGGGGGGCTTCCAGGAAGCCAACCAGCTGCCCATGTTCCAGGAGTTCACCAAGTACCAGGGCCATGTCTGCAACCCCAAGCGCATGGCCGAGTTCACGGCCCGCTGCTTTGACCGCGCCATCTCCGAGATGGGCCCCACACAGCTGAACATTCCGCGCGACTACTTCTATGGCGAAGTGCAGTGCGAAATCCCCAAGCCCATGCGCGTGGAGCGCGGCTCGGGCGGCGAAAACAGCCTGCAGGCCGCCACGGAACTGCTGGCCACGGCCAAGTTCCCCGTGATCCTGGCCGGCGGCGGCGTGGTCATGGGCGATGCGGTCGAGGAGTGCCGGCAGCTGGCCGAGCGCCTGGGCGCACCCGTGGTCACGGGCTATCTGCGCAATGACGCCTTCCCCGCCAAGCACCCGCTGTGGGCCGGCCCGCTGGGCTACCAGGGCTCCAAGGCCGCGATGAAGCTCATCGCCCAGGCCGACGTGGTGATCGCGCTGGGCTCGCGCATGGGCCCCTTCGGCACCCTGCCCCAGCACGGCATGGACTACTGGCCCAAGAACGCCAAGATCATCCAGGTCGAGGCCGACCACACCAACCTGGGCCTGGTCAAGAAGATCTCGGTGGGCATCCACGGCGACGCCAAGGCCGTGGCACGCGAGCTGGGCCGCCGCCTGCAGGGCCAGACCCTGGCCTGCGACGCCACCAAGGCCGCGCGCGCCGACACCATCGCCACCGAGAAGGCGGCCTGGGAAAAGGAGCTGGACGAGTGGACGCATGAGCGCGACCCCTACAGCCTGGACATGATCGAAGAGGCCAAGGGCGAGCGCACGCCCACGGGCGGCAAGTACCTGCACCCGCGCCAGGTGCTGCGCGAGCTGGAGAAGGCCATGCCGCCGCGCGTGATGGTCTCCACCGACATCGGCAACATCAACTCCGTGGCCAACAGCTACCTGCGCTTCGACGAGCCGCGCAGCTTCTTCGCGCCCATGAGCTTCGGCAACTGCGGCTATGCCCTGCCCACCATCATCGGTGCCAAGTGCGCGGCGCCCGACCGCCCGGCCATCGCCTACGCCGGCGACGGCGCCTGGGGCATGAGCATGGTGGAGATCATGACCGCCGTGCGCCATGACATTCCCGTCACGGCCGTGGTCTTCCACAACCGCCAGTGGGGCGCCGAGAAGAAGAACCAGGTGGACTTCTACAACCGCCGCTTCGTGGCCGGCGAGCTGGAAAGCGAGAGCTTCGCAGCCATTGCCAGCGCCATGGGCGCCGAGAGCATCGTGGTCGACCAGATCGAGGACGTGGGCCCGGCGCTGCAAAAGGCCATCGACCTGCAGATGAACCACGGCAAGACCTGCGTGATCGAGGTGATGTGCACGCGCGAACTGGGTGACCCGTTCCGCCGCGATGCGCTCTCCAAGCCCGTGCGCTTCCTCGAAAAGTACAAGGACTTTGTCTAACCCCCTGAGGCGCTGACGCGCCTTCCCCCTCTCTACCCGCTGCGCGGGGGAGGGGGACGACACCCTCGGTGCGGGGCGGCCCTTCCTCGGTGTCCCTGGGATGGGCCGCGCCGGTTTCATGCGCCTGGGTGAAGCGCAAGGCCCTCGAAAGCCGATTCCCAGATTCCCTGCGTTGCTCGCGCCGGGCCCTGTACTTTCCCGCAGGAGCTTTCATGGTCCCCCCACTTTCACTTGCCGTGGCCGCCGACGATGCGCCCGCCACGCCCCGTCCCCATCTCCAGCACTTGCTCGACCAGGCCAAGGCGCAAGGCCCCATTCCCGTGGCCGTGGCCTATCCCTGCGATGCAGGCTCGCTGCAGGCCGCCATGCAGGCCGCGCAGGCGGGCCTGATCACGCCGCTGCTGGTCGGCCCCGAGGCACGCATCCGAGCGGCGGCCCAGGCAGCCGGGCTGGACCTGGCGGGCGCGTCCATCCACTCCACCGCCGACGATCCACGCGCGGCGGCGGCCCAGGCGGCGGCGCTGTGCGGCAGCGGCCAGGCCCGCGCGCTGATGAAGGGCAGCCTGCACAGCGACGAGTTGCTGGGCGCCGCCGTGGCGCGCGAGGCCGGCCTGCGCGGCAGCCGCCGCGCCAGCCATGTGTTCGTGATGGACCTGCCGGGCTTCGAGCGCCCGCTGCTGATGACCGATTGCGTGGTCAACATCTTCCCCACGCTGATGGACAAGCGCGACATTGCGCAGAACGCCATCGACCTGGCCCGTGCCATCGGCATTGCCCGGCCGCGCGTGGCCGTGCTCTCGGCGGTGGAGACGGTCAACCCCGCCATTCCCGGCACCATCGACGCGGCCGCGCTGTGCAAGATGGCCGACCGGGGGCAGATCAGCGGCGCCATCCTTGACGGGCCGCTGGCCTACGACAACGCCATCTCGCTGCGCTCGGCGCACCACAAGGGCATCGTCTCCGACGTGGCGGGACAGCCCGACGTGCTGCTGGTGCCCAGCCTGGAGGCCGGCAACATGATCTACAAGCAGCTGGTCTACATGGCCGACGCCGAATGCGCGGGCCTGGTGCTGGGCATGCGCGTGCCCATCGTGCTGACCAGCCGTTCGGACTCGGTGGCCAGCCGCATTGCGTCCTGCGCGCTGGCCGTGCTGGCCAGCGCGGCGGGCGGCAAGGAGCAGTCATGAGCCAGGTCCAAGCACAGGTGGCTGCGCAGGCGCCCGTGCCGCGCATGCTGCAGTGGCTCAGGCTCCTGCCCGGCACGGGCCTGTCGGGCGTGATCGCGCTGGCGGCGACCTTCGTCTCCACGCTGCATGGCGGGCCGCAGCTGCTGTTCGCGCTGTTCTTCGGCGTGGCTTTCCACTTCCTGAGCCAGGACGCGCGCGCCAAGCCGGGCATCGAGTTCTGCGCGCGCGGCGTGCTGCGCCTGGGCGTGGGCCTGCTGGGCGCGCGCATCACGGCCACGCAGATCGCGGGCCTGGGCTGGACCACGGCGCTGATCGTCATCGCGGCCGTGGTCACCACGCTGCTGTGCGGCACGCTGCTGGGCCGGCGCCTGGGCCTGACACGCCCGCAGGGCGTGCTGTCGGGCGGCGCGGTGGCCATCTGCGGTGCCTCGGCGGCGCTGGCCATCTCGTCGGTGCTGCCGCGCGACAAGGACAGCGACCGCTTCACGCTCACCGTGGTGGTCACGGTCACCGTGCTGTCCACGGCCGCCATGGTGCTGTATCCGCTGGTGGCGCGCGCCCTGCATCTGCCGCCCGAGCTGGCGGGCCTGTTCATCGGCGGCACCATCCACGATGTGGCCCAGGTGGTGGGCGCGGGCTACACCATCGACCAGGCCACGGGGGACTACGCCACCATCGTCAAGCTGTTCCGCGTGTCCATGCTGGCCGTGGTGGTGGTCATGGTCTCGGCCCTGTTCAAGCGCCAGCGCGAGGCAGCGGCCGAGCAGCACCACGGCAAGAAGCCGGGCCTGGTGCCCTGGTTCCTGTGGGTGTTCGTCGCGCTGGTGGCCATCAACTCGCTGGGCTGGGTACCGCCGGGCCTGCAGCACCAGTTGAGCGACCTGTCGCGCAACTGCCTGGTGCTGGCCATTGCGGCCCTGGGCCTGAAGACCTCGTTCCAGCAACTGGCCCAGGCCGGCTGGCGGCCTTTTGCACTGCTGGTGGTGGAGACGCTGTGGATGGCAGCCTTCGTGCTGATCGCCATCGAGATCGAGATGCGCTGACGCCTGCACAGGCATTGCCGCAAGAGGCCCGCCCTGCGCGGGCCTTTGTCATGGCGCCACACATCGCTTGATGGGCATGCACCAAGATGATACATTTGCACACAAATTTTTGATCCACATCAACGCCCTACCGCGCCGTGAACGTTTTTCGCAAGCAAGCCGGCAGATTCCGCAGGCTGACCGCCACCCAAGTCCTCACCCTGCTGCGCAATCAGCACCCCCGGCAAGCCGCCCTGCTGCGGCTGCTGCCCTGCCTGTCGATGCTGGCCGTGTGCGCGGTGCTGCTCGATTCCCTGCTGCCCATTCCGCTGTGGGCCATCGCCAGCCTGACCGTGGTCATGGCCGCCTACATCGCCCACAACTGCCAGTCCTTTGTCGCCACCCAGCGCAGAAAGTCCACGCTGCGCCATCTCGCGCGCTCCTGCCTGCTGCACGCCGGCTGAAGCACAAGTGCCCCTGGGTGCCGGGCGTCAGGCACCGCCTCTGGCATAGGCCGTCAGCGCCTGGGCCACGGCCTTGAAGACCACGGCGCAGCGCTCGCTCTTGCGCAGGTCCTCGTGCATGGCCACCCAGGTATCGAGCTTCCATGAAAACGCCTGGGGCAGCACCCGCACCAGGCCCGGCTCCCGGGCCGCCAATGCCGACTGGCACACGCCAATGCCAAAGCCCGCGCGGATGGCGCCCAGCTGGGCCAGGTCGCTGTCCGAGCGCAGCGCCATGCCTTCGCGCGTGAGCATGGGAAACTGCTGCTGCATCTTTCGGATCAGGGCGCTTTCATGGTCGAAGCCGATGAGCGAATGCCCGGCCAGGTCCTCCAGCGATTCCGGCACGCCGCGTGCGGACAGATAGCTTTCATGGGCATGCAGCCCCAGCTCGATGGCGCCGATATGGCGTGCCACCAGCGCCTCCTGCTGCGGCCGGAACATGCGCACGGCCACGTCGGCCTCGCGGCGCAACAGGTCGTCCACCGCGTTGGACAGCACCAGCTCGATGCCCAGTTCAGGGTGTGCCGCGCGCAATTGCGCAAGCACAGGCGGCAGCACCTCCACGCCCACCACCTCGCTGGCCGTCAGCCGCACCGTGCCTCGCACGCCCGAGCCATGGCTGGCCGCGACGCGGCGCAGCGCGGCCGCCGTCGCGGCCATGCTGGCTGCATAGGGCTGAAGCTCGTAGGCCGCCTCCGTGGGCGCGAAGCCATCGGATGAGCGGGTGAACAGTTGCAGGCCCAGCGCCGACTCCAGCCCGTCGATGTGGCGGCCCACGGTCGGCTGCGCCACACCCATGGCCCGGCCCGCCGCTGACAGCGACCCGGACTCCAGCACCTGCAAAAAACTGCGATACCACTCCCAGTGGGGTTCCGACATCACTCATCCATTCATTTATGCATGGACACCAGAGAATTCTAGGCAATTTTCTTTTTGCAGCGGGTTGCTGACACTGAGGCTGTCACCACAGGACCCAGCCCATGCCATCCATTGCACTCTTCGGCGCCGCAGGCGCCATCGGCCAGAGCCTGGCCGCCGCGCTCAGACAACAGGGCCGCGCCTACCGCGTGGTCGGCCGCAACGCAGCCAGCCTGCGCCAGACCTTCGGCGCCGATCCCCTGGCCGAGATCGCCACCTGGAACCCGGATGTCGCCGGCTCCATCGAGGCTGCCGCCCACGGCGTGGACACGCTGATCTACCTGGTGGGCGTGAACTACTGGCAGTTTCAATTGCATCCCGAACTGATGCGCAAGACGCTGGAAGGCGCCATTGCCGCGGGCGTGCGCCGCATCGTGCTGATCGGCACCGTCTATCCCTACGGAAAGGCCCGCACCCTGCCCGTGGCAGAAGACCATCCGCGCGAGCCCCATACCTTCAAGGGCCGCATGCGCAAAGCCCAGGAGGACCTGCTGCTGCAAGCCCATGCACAGGGCCACATCGAGGCCACCGTGCTGCGCCTGCCCGACTTCTACGGTCCCGGAGTACACAACAGCCTGCTGCACGGCGCCTTCGAGGCGGCAGCCCACGGCGGCCGGGCCGACATGATCGGCCCGCTGGACCGTCCGCACGAGTTTGTCTATGTGCCTGATGTGGGCCCCGTCGTGGCGCGCCTCATCGACACGCCGCAGGCATTCGGCAGGGTCTGGCACCTGGCTGGCGCGGGTGTGACCACGCAGCGCGACATCGTCTCCGAGATCGAACGCCTGAGCGGCAGGCCGTTGAAGCTGCGCGTTGCAGGAAAGACCGCGCTGCGCCTGGCCGGCCTGTTCAACCCCTTCATGCGCGAGCTGGCCGAGATGCACTACCTGCTGACCGATCCGCTGATCATGGAGGACTCCGCCCTGCACGCCCTGCTGGGCCCCATCGCCAAGACGCCCTATGCGCAGGGCATACGCGCAACGCTCAACGCCGCCATGGCAAGTGCCGACTCACACTTGGCCGCGGCCTGAGCCTGGCCTGCAGCCCGAAAACAAAAAGCCCTGACAGCAAAACTGTCAGGGCCTTTGTCTATCTGGCAGGGGAGGAAGGACTCGAACCCTCGCATGCCGGAATCAAAATCCGGTGCCTTTACCAACTTGGCGACTCCCCTAGGAGACCTAAATTCTAATACGTTTTTTTGGCCCGATATCCAAAACTCCAAAAATTTCGACACCGCCAAAGTTGTCTTCATGGCGCGGCCAGGGCTCCCTCAAGACAGCGGAGTATCGCCTCCCGCCCCATCGCCGTGAAACAGCCAATGAAGACAAACACGGACTCCGAGACCCTGGCCCCATGCAGGCTGGCAATGCGCAAGCGCCCACCCACCACGTGGACTTCCTGGACGCTGTCCTGCCCGCCCAGCCGCACGATGCCCTTGGCCCGCAACAGGGGGACAGGCAGCGTACGCAGCGCCTGCCGCAACCGCTGCCGGTCAAAGCAGCGGCGCGTTGCGTAGGAAAAGCTGCCCACATCGGCCATGCCGGCCATGTTCCCGGCCTGGCTTTTCCAGGAGCCGCCCGCTTGCAGCAGGCCTTGCGCGCGGCGTGGCGAGGCAGCCGCATCAATGAACACGGCCAGCGGTATCTCGCCATGGCGGGCCGCCAGCACCACGGCACCGGGCGCCATGCCGGCCACCCGCGCGGCCACCTTTTCGGTGGCACATGCGCCGGCCAGATCGGCCTTGGTCAGCACCAGCGCCGTCGCGCCCGAGATCTGGCGGCGGACCATGTCGCCGACCAGCGGGTCGCACAGTTGCTCATCGACGGCCTGGACATCCACCACCACCAGGATGGCGTTGAGCTGCAGTGCGGGATCGAGCATGCCGACCTGGGCGATGCGCACGGGGTCGGAGACGCCGCTGGCCTCGATGACCAGCAGGTCCGGGCGGTCGGGCCGCGCGCCCACGGCAGCCAGGGCCTCGGCCAGCCGCCCGCCGATGGAGCAGCAGATGCAGCCGTTTTCCAGCTGCAGCACGTCGCTGCTGCGCGTGCGGATCAGGGCGGCGTCGATGTTGATCTCGCCGAAGTCGTTGACCAGCACGGCCACGCGCAGGCCATCGGCGCGCTCCAGCAGCCGGTTGAGCAAGGTGGTCTTGCCCGCGCCCAGGTAGCCGCCCACGACGACCATGGGAACGGGCGCCCGCTGCGCCGCGGCGGCCGGCGTGCTCATGGCGCTGACCCGGGCGCGGGGAAGATGCGGCCGCCCAGCACGGTGCCCCAGACCTTCACGTCCTTGAGGGCCGCTGGCGCCACCGCGCGGGGATCGTCCTCCAGCACGGCGAAGTCCGCCAGCTTGCCGGGCTCGATGCTGCCCACGCGCTGCTCCAGTTTCAGGGAGCGGGCCGCGCCCATGGTGATGGCGTGCAGGGCATCGTCCACCGACAGGCGCTCGGCCTCGCCCAGCACGCGGCCTGAAGCGGTTTCGCGCTGCACCGCGCACCAGGCGGTGAACAGGGGGTGGATAGGGGTGATGGGCGCATCGGAATGCATGGCGAAATCCATGCCCAGGCGCCGCGCCGTGCCCGCTGCGTTCATGCGCGAGGCCCACTGCATGCCCACGGTCTGCTCGGCGTGGGCATCGCCCCAGTAATAGAGATGGTTGGAGAAGAAGTTGACACACATTCCCAGGCGCGCGGCGCGCTGCAGCTGGGCGCTGCTGGCCAGCTGGCAGTGCTGCAGGGTGTGGCGATGGTCGGCGCGCGGGTGCCTGGCCAGCAGGTCCTCGATCACATCCAGCACCACCTCGGTGGCCTCGTCTCCGTTGGTGTGGATGTGCAGTTGCAGACCGGCCAGGTGGAAGGGCTCGAACAGCGCGGGCAGCTGCGACGGGGGAATCAGCCACAGGCCGTTGGGCTGCCCGCCCGCGTAGCCGGGAGCGCGCAGGCGCGCGGTGAAGCCCTGGATGGAGCCGTCCACGATGAACTTGACGGGGCCGAACTGCAGCTTGTCGCTGGCCGAGGACGCCGCTGCAGCATGCACGCGCGCGGCACCGCCTTCCGGGTTGCGCTGCGGCGCGAAGGCCGGGACGATGCGCAGCGGATAGGCCGCGTCGCCCGTGACTTCGCGCAGCGCGGCCAGGCCCTGGGGCGAGAGATCGCTGACCAGGTCGGTGGCCGTGGTCACGCCCGCGAGCTGGGCCACGCGGCCGAACTTCCAGATGGCCTCGCGCTGCTCGGCAGCGGCCAGCGACAGCGCGCTGCCGATCACCTTCTGCACGGGGTACATGGCGGCGAATTCCTGCAGCTCGCCCGTGGGCTGGCCCTCGGCGTCCTTGTGGATGCCGTCGATGTCGGTGTCCTCGTCAATGCCGGCCAGCGCCAGCATGGCCGAGTTCACATTCATCAGGTGCACGCTGGCATGCAGGATGACGATGGGCCGCGTGGCGGAGACACGGTCCAGCTCGCGCACCGACAGCCGGCTGCTGCCGAAGAGGATGGGATCGAAGCCCCAGGCCAGCAGCGTGGCCTGCGCATCGGGCAGGGCACGCTCGGCCTCGGCCAGGCGCGCCAGCACGGCGTCCAGCGTGCGCAGGCCGGGCCACAGGCGGCCCTCGGGATCGCGCCGATCGAAGTAGCCCAGGTACACGGCCTCCCACATGGCGCCTTCCATCAGGTGGCTGTGCGCCTCGATCAGGCCGGGCATGAGGACCTTGTCGCACAGGCGGTCGATGCGCTCGGCCTCGGGCCAGGCAGCCATGTCGGCCTCCTGGCCAACGGCCAAGATGCGGCCGCCCTGCACGGCCACATGGGTGGCCTGCGGCTGGGCCGGGTTCATGGTGAGGATGGTGCGCGCCACAAAGACCTGCGTGCGCGCGTTCTCGTCGTGGTTCATGGTGGTGGTCTTTTTCAGGCGGCCTTGACGCGCGCGGCACCCGGCAGATAGTGGACGATGGCCGTGACCAGCAGGTTCAGCGCCAGGCTGATGAAGCCCAGGTTGATGCCGCCGAAATCCGGCTGCTGGATGTACAGCGCAATGGCCAGCGCCTGGCCGCAGGCAATGCCCAGGGCAACGGCCATGGGCCGGATGCGCCAGCCGAAGAGGATGGCCATCATTCCGGGGAAGAACTGCGTCACGCCGTAGTAGGTGGTGTTGATCAGGGTCAGCATCAGGTTGGGCGTGAGCAGCGTCATCACGATGGACAGCACCAGGTAGATGACGATCACCACCTTGGCGCCCTGCTTTTGCTTGGCCTCGGGCAGGCCGGGCAGCAGGTTGCGGGCCACGATGGGGCCGATGGCCAGGCAGATGCCCGCCAGCACCAGCAGGCCCGACAGCGCGGCGCCTGCGGCCACCAGGCCCAGCAGCCAGTCGGGCAGCAGTCGCACGGCAGCCGCGAAGAAGGCCTCGTTGGGCGATGCCAGCTGCAGGTTCTGGCTGATGGCGTAGTACGAGGCCAGCACCAGGAACGGGTACATCAGCATGTACAGCGGCATGGCGATCTGGGTGCGGCGGATGGTGTGCGAACTCTTGGCCGTGAAGAAGTTCTGCACGGCGAACGGCATCATGTAGAAGCCCAGCGCCTGGAACAGCATGGTGCTCATGGAAAAGCGCAGCTGCGTATCGGTCATGTGGTTGCTGACCTTGGCACTGGCGGCGGTGAACACATCGCCCACACCCGCATGCCAGCCCACGGCCACGCCCGTGGCGATGATGGCCACCACCATCAGGATGTCCTTGAGGATGGCGATATAGGCCGAGGCGCGCACCCCCGAGATGGCGATGTAGGTGAAGGCCAGGCCCGCAGAGATCAGCAGCAGGTGCAGCGGCTGGAAATTCCATCCCAGGCCCTTGAGCGCGGCCACCAGCCCCGTGAACTGCAGCTGGCCCCAGGGCAGCAGGAACAGGATGGCCGAGCCGGCCACGATCAGCTCCAGCGCACGGCTGCCGAAGTGGCCCTTGAACAGGTCCGGCAGCGTGATGGCGTTGTGCCGCAGCCCCGCCTTCCAGATCATGGGGCCGAGGAAGTAGCCCAGCGGATAGGCCAGCAGGATGTAGCCCAGGAACCAGACGCCATAGGTCGGCCCCTTGGCGTAGATGCCGCCCGGAAAGCCGACCATGGTGCCGATGCTGTAGATCTCGCCGGCGGCCAGGAAGAACACCAGGTAGGCGCCGAACTGGCGGGAGGCGACGAAGAAGTCATGCACGCTTTGCGCACCCTTGCCCGTGCGCGAGCGGATGGCCAGGTACAGGGACAGCGCGATGAAGCCCAGAAAGACTGCGGTGGTCATGGCGGTGCTCCCCTCAGGCGGACTGCGCGTCGTCGGCTTCGTGGCGGTCGAACATCAGCCAGCACACGAGCATGCACAGCGACGTCAGCACGAACCACATGAAGATCCACAGGTAGATGAAGGGCACGCCGAACACGAAGCGATCGACGGACGCGACCCAGGGAAGCAGGCCGATCACCGCGATGTACGGGATGCCTATGCCGATGAACAGCTTGAGCATGGTTTGTCTCCTTTTGCTCCGATGAAAGAGTTGGCGGTTGTGGCCGCTCTATAGAACATTTCAATGTCCCTGGATGCGATCTTAGGAAGCGCCTACCTATAATTCAAATGAAAAATTTGCCAACAAACCATGAGGACTCCGCATGGATACACAGAAGCTGCGGCACCTGCTGGCCATCGTCGAGCACGGCACCTTTTCCGACGCAGCGCGCGCCGTGCATCTCACCCAGCCGGCGCTGAGCCGCAGCATCCGCGCGCTGGAAGATGAACTCAGGGCGCAGCTGTTCGACCGGGGCGCGCGGCGCGCCCGGCTGACGGTGTTTGGCGAGCTCGTGGCCGAGCGCGCACGCCGCATGCGGCTGGAGGAAACCCAGTTGCGGCGTGACCTGGAGCTGCTGCGCGGCGGCCAGGAAGGCGCGCTCGCCATTGGCGTGGCGCCCGCGCCCGCGGCGCTGCTGCTCAAGCCCTTTCTGATCCACATGGCGCAGGCGCATCCGCGCGTGAAGGTGCGCGCCGAAATGGGTGCCACCAGCGCATTGCTGCAGCTGCTGCGCAACGAATCCATCGATGCCATCGTCGGCGACGCCTACGTGCTGCGCGCCGCCGATGACGTGGAGATGGAACTGCTGGGCGAGCTGCCGGCCGGCCTGGTATGCCGCGCGGGCCACCCCGTGCTGCAAAACCCCGGCATGGACGAGATCCGCCGCTACCCGCTGGCCACCACCACGTTGAGCACGGCCATGGCGCGGCAGCTGGCCGAGCTGTGGGGCGAAGGCGCCGAGCCCGACAAGCTGTTCACCCTGCACTGCAACGACCTGGACCTGCTGCGCGGCGTGACCCTGGCCACGGACACCTTGCTGTTCGGCGTGCTGTCCATCACCCGCAAGGAGCGCGCCAGCGGCGCCATGGCCGAAGTGCCCCTGCCCGCCGATCCCCGCCGATGCGGCCGCTACGGCATGGCGCGCATGGCCGCGCGCACCCTGTCACCGGCGCTGGACACGGCCTACGCCTTCACGCGCACGCACTGGCGCGAACTGTCGGAGCACGATCAGGAGCCCGGTTGATCGACGCTCAGCCGGCCGCCGGGGCCTGTGCATGTGCATGTGCATGTGCATGTGCCTGTGCCTGTGCCTGTGCATGTGCCTGTGCATGTGCCTGTGCATGCGCCAGGCCAAGCGGCAAGGTCTGCGCGCGCAGCCAGTCCAGCACCAGGGCGAAGCTGGCCTCGTCCTGCACCGGCCGGGGCGACATGAGCACGTAGTGCGAGCCATCGGCCACGAAGCCGCGCGGCGCGCACAGCGTGCCGCTGGCCAGGTCATCGGCCACCAGTGCCAGCGGGCCGATGGCGACGCCGGCCCCGGCCACGGCGGCCTGCAGGCTCAGGTAGAAATGCTCGAAGCGCACCTCGCGACCGGCCCGCAGCGGCACGCCGGTCAGTTCGCTCCAATGCCGCCATGCGTCCGGCCGCGACTGCGTATGCAGCAGCACCCCGCCCAGCGGCCCTGAGCGTGCCAGCGCCTTGGCAAGCGCGGGCTTGCAGACGGGCCCCACGCGCTCTTGCAGAAAGGGCTCGGCCACCACATCGGCGCCCATGTCGAAATCCGCGCGGCGTATGGCCAGATCAATGCCCTCGCGCGCAAAGGGCACGGAGCCGCCGGCCGATACCAGGCGCAGCTCGCGCTGCGTGCCGATCGCTTCCTGCAAACCGCCCAGACGCGGAATCAGCCAGCGCATCAAAAACGTGGGCTCGCACGACAGCACCAGCGGCCGGTCCGGCCCTGCCGCCTGCCGCGCGCGGCCCAGCGCGCCGCGCAGGCGCTCCAGCGCCAGGGCCACCTCCTCGGCCAGCACGCGGGCCGTGGGCGTGGCAATGATGCTGCGGTTGCTGCGCTGGAACAGCGCAAAGCCCAGCGCCTCCTCCATGTCGCGCACGGCACGGCTCACGGCGCCATCGGTCAGGTGCAGCTCGCGCGCGGCCTTGGAGACACTGCCATGGCGCACCGTGGCCTCGAAGGCGCGCAGGGCAGACAGCGGCGGCATGTGGACGGGTGCGGGCATGGCAATGGCGGCTCTAGACAGGTGGAACAGCGGACTTTCAGTTGAACATTGCTCAATTGAATGATGAGTCTATATCGATTTATTACTGGAGCATCTTCATGCAAAGTAAGCCCATCGATTGAGGTTTCAGCAAGAACCATGAAGCACTCCAGCCCCAACTCCGCCAACCCCTCGGCCAGCACCCCGGCCAGCGCGCCCCTGGCCATCACCATGGGCGATCCATTGGGCATCGGGCCCGAGATCATCGTCAAGCTGGCAATGGACCCTGCGCGGCCCTGCACGCCGTTTCTCGTCATCGGCGACATCGCCCGGCTGCAGCGGGCGGCCGATGGGTTGGGCGTCCATCCGCAGATCCGGGCCATCGAGACACCGGCCCAGGTCCCTGCCCTGGTGCCGCCCGCCACGCTCTTCGTGCTGCAGGCCGGCGAGGACCTGCCGCCGGACCTGCCCTGGGGCTGCGTCGATGCACGCGCCGGCGCGGCCTGCCATGCCTATATCCAGCGCGGCATCGACCTGGCCCTGGCTGGCGACGTCTCGGGCCTGGTGACCGCCCCCATCCACAAGGAAGCGCTGCGCGCGGCAGGCTGCCCGCATCCGGGCCATACCGAGATGCTGGCCGAGCGTTCCGGCACACGCGACTTCGCCATGATGCTCGCCAATGATGAGCTGCGGGTGCTGCTGGTCTCCATCCATGTGCCGCTGCAGCAGGCCATCGCCTCCGTGACCATGGACAACGAGCTGCGTGCCATTCGCCTCGCGCACCAGGCCTGCCGCGCGTTCGGCATCACCCGGCCCCGGGTGGCCGTGGCAGGGCTCAATCCGCATGCCGGTGAAAACGGTCTGTTCGGGGACGAGGACCGCTCGGTGATCATCCCCGCCATTGCCGCCGCGCGCGCCGAAGGCATCGACGCCAGCGGCCCCTGGCCCGGCGACACGGTCTTCATGCGGGCGCGCCGGGGCGAGTTCGACGTGGTGGTCGCCCAGTTTCATGACCAGGGGCTGATTCCCGTGAAATACCTGGGTGTGGAGCAAGGCGTGAACATCACCGTGGGCCTGCCCTTTGTGCGCACCTCGGTGGACCATGGCACGGCCTTCGACATCGCGGGCACGGGCCGCGCCGACCACGCCAGCCTGGCCTGCGCGCTGCGCCAGGCGGCAGCCATGGTGCAGGCCACCCGTACCGGTGCCAGCGCACGAACGCAGCGCCCGGACTTCATCTTCATGCTTACGCAGCAGGACAGGACCATTGCCGATGCGCGCGAGCGGCTGCGCGAGGTGCTGGCCCAGGGCGTTCGCCATGTGGGCTTCAAGGACATCGGCCTGCCCCTGCCCGAGCTGCATGCCCTGGCCCGGGACATCCGTGCGGGCGGCGCCAGGGTCTATCTGGAGGTTGTCAGCCTCGACGAGGCCAGCGAAGTGGCCTCCGCCCGCGCGGCGGTCGAGCTCGGTGTGGACGTGCTCATGGGTGGCACACGGCCCGAGGCGGTGCTGCCCGTGCTGCGCGGCAGCGGCATTGCGTACTACCCGTTTCCCGGCAAGGTGAGCGGGCATCCGAGCGTGCTTTCAGGCCCGGTACAGGACATCGTGGCCAGCGCCCGCCGCATGGCGGGGCTGGACGGCGTGCATGGCCTGGACCTGCTGGCCTACCGCTTCCACGGCGATGTGCCGGCCCTGATCAAGGCCGTCTGCGATGCGGTGGACAAACCCGTGGTCGTAGCCGGCTCCATTGATCGCAGTGAACGCATCGCGGCCGTGCTGGCCGGCGGCGCAGCGGGCTTCACGATAGGCACTGCCGCCTTCGAGGAGACTTTTCCGGCCGCGCGGCCCGGGCTGGCGGCGCAATTGCAGGCCATACAGGCGCTGGTGGACTGACCATGTCGGCTATGCCGGCCCGCGCCTCGCACGCCGGGGCCACGGTCCAGCAGCAGCTGCAGCGGTTTCGCCCACCGGTGCCCGGGCGTTCTCACAGCCCCAGGTACAGGGCCAGCAGCGAAACGGCGGCCGGCACGGCCTGCACCCAGAGGATCTTGCGGCTGGCGGTGGCGGCGCCATACAGGCCTGCCACCAGCACGCACAGGAGAAAAAAGTACTTGAACGCCAGGCCGTCGGCGCCCTGCGCCAGCCCCCAGATCAGCCCTGCGGCGAGAAAGCCGTTGTAAAGCCCCTGGTTGGCGGCCAGCGTCCTGGTCTGCTGCGCAAATTCCGGCGTCAGCCCAAAGGCCTTCCTGCCAGCCGGCCGGTCCCAGAGAAACATCTCCAGCACGAGGATGTAGACATGGATTGCGGCGACGATGCCTATGAGAACGTTGGCCATCTGGGTGGATAGGAAAGTGGACAGGCCCCTGTATACGGGATGCATCCGCCGCCGTCCATGCCCGCCGCGCCACACATGGCCTGCAACGGCCTGCCCGTGTCACCCGGAAGACTTGCTGCCGGGTGGCACGGGCTTTTCCACTGGCTTTTGCGCACTCTCTGCCGGCGCCACGGCACCTGCGGCCGCACCGCCCAGCGCACCGGCCACGCTGCCTACCGTGCCGCCCACCACCACACCCACCGGGCCTGCAATGACCGCACCGGCGGCAGCGCCGGCAGCGGCTCCGGCCAGTACGCCGCCGCCGATGAACACCGAGCGTGACTCGCGCTGCGCATCCTGCGGCGACAGCTGGTACTGGGCAGCTGCCTCGGGGTCCTGGGAAGGTACGCCGTGGCCCGGTCGTGCCTGTTCGGCCAGGTCTTCGTCCTCCACCGCATCTGCAGACACCGGCGGGATGGATGGCTTGTTGCTTGCATTCATGGGAATCTCCTTCGGGGATGGACCGTGGACGCGGGACTGCATCCGCTGCATCCCTCTTGCACTTTTCGTTGTACGCCTGTGCCCGCCAGACCGACGCCGGCCCAGGCTGCGCTGCCGCGTCAGCAAAGGGCCGCAGCTGCGCAGACCTTGACTACAAGGGCTCGTAGGACCTGGCCTCCGGCACCCAAGGACCCTCCTACGCCGGTCGCGGCGCACCGACTACCCGGAGCACTTCATTGCGGTCCTAAGCTGGAACCCAGAAGCACACAGGCTTCGACTTCGCCAGGCGGTGCACGGGCTTTGAAGGGGCCGCCTCCCGCGCCTTTTCCCATGCCGCATCGCCCAGCCGCCAGATGCACAGCGTCGGCGTGCCAGCACCAACCCACTCAATGGAGAGCCTCATGGTCACACCCAACACCGTATCGAGCGTCATTTCTTCCGAAACCGTCAGCGGCACCAATGTCTACAACCCCGCAGGCGACAAGCTGGGCAGCATAGACACGCTGATGATCGACAAGCTGTCCGGCAAGGTGCGCTACGCCGTGATGGAATTCGGCGGCTTCCTGGGCATCGGCACGGACCGCTATCCGCTGCCCTGGGAATCCCTCAAGTACGAGCCCGACATGAACGGCTACGTGGTGTCGCTCACGCGCGAGCAGCTGGACAACGCGCCCCGCTATGAGCGCGACACGGCACCGGCCTACACCGATGAATATGGACGCCGCGTGAACGATTACTACGGCGTGCCCTACCTGTAAATCCCGACCCTTGCGGTCTTTGACACAGCCCCGTTCGCGGGGCGTTTTCTTTGGTGCGGATAGCTGGCCAAGGAAGAACGCCCTGCGCGACTTCACTCCCTCATTCCAGGAGAACTCCCATGAATACCACCCCACCGGCCATCGACTACAAGGCCTGCATGGATGCCTGCCAGGCCTGCATCATTGCCTGCAATACCTGTGCCGCCGCCTGCCTGAAGGAAACAGACGTCCAGATGATGGCCGCCTGCATTGCCCAGGATCTTGAATGCGCGCAGGTCTGCGAACTGGCCGTGGCCTCAATGGCGCGCCAAAGTCCGCATGTCTCAGACATCTGCCGCCTGTGCGCCCGGATCTGCCAGGCCTGCGCCGACGAATGCAGCAAGCATTCCTACGACCATTGCCAGACCTGCGCGGCAGCCTGCCAGCAATGCGCCATGTCGTGCAATCTCATGGGCATGCAATCGCACTGACGCCGCTGGCCTTTGTCACGACAGCCGGCCAGGCGCCCATCCTGCAAACCGGCAGGAAAAAAAGCCACCGGCGCTGTCGTCATCCGCCCTATATCGGCAGCCTTCGACGCTGCCTACACTTTGATGCATATCCACGCACAAAGGAGATGGGCATGGCACTGAACATCAGCATAGAACAGCGGTTCCTTACCCTCCTGGGCCAGTTGAAGCACATGCCTCCCTGCTCATCCCGCCAGGAAGCGCACGACATGCTCCTGCTGCTGTGGATGCGCATCTGCGAAGGCGCAGGCGCGCGCAGGCAATTGCTCAACAGCATGCGCCAGCGCACGCTGTGCGCAGAGCACGGCTGGAAAAACCTCGACAAAAGCCCCTGCTACTGGGATTCGGAGACCACGCCGGGCATCCGAATCTATCTGCATGCCAATGGCACCATCGTCATTCAAAGACAGGGCGGAGCGCAGGATTCCGAAATCCTGCACTTCAGCAGCCACCGGGAGTTTGTCGAGGCGTAGACAAAGGCCTCGCGCTCAATCCCGAACAATGGCGGAATATTGAAAAACCTAGGTGCAAACACCGACGATGTCCCACATGCGACATCGACCCTGTCTCCATAAAATGCGTCATTGTGTAGCACACTATCCATGAGGAACATATGACAGCAGATTACAAAACCCTGCTCAAGCAAAAGAGCGAGCTTGAGGCACGGATTGCCGAAACGCTGAAGGCGGAGAAAGGCGGAGTCATCGCCAAGGTCCGAGAACTCGTCCATGAGTTCGGATTGACCCACGACGACATCTTCAGCGCCCGCAAAACCAAGTCCGCCAACATTGGCGTGCCGAAATACCGGGACCCCGCCACCGGAGCCACCTGGACGGGACGGGGCAAGCCGCCGCGCTGGATCGAAGGCAAGGACCGCAAGGCCCTCGAGATCTGAGCATGGCCCGCCAACGCGGGCATTTTTTATGGCGGCCCCAATCGCCCGGACTCTCGCCAGGCAATGCCGGAAACAGAAAAACCCAGTGCTATTCACATAGCACTGGGTTTCATGTTTCTGGCGGAGAGGGAGGGATTCGAACCCTCGGTACGTTCGCACGTACGCCTGATTTCGAGTCAGGTACAATCGACCACTCTGCCACCTCTCCGCAGCGTCGAAGCTGAAATTATAGCCTAAAAATTCAGGCCTTCAGCAAAGTCTGTCCACCCATGTACGGGCGCAGCGCCTCGGGAATGGTCACCGAGCCGTCGGCGTTCTGGTAGTTCTCCAGCACCGCCACCAGCGTGCGGCCCACGGCCAGGCCGGAACCGTTGAGGGTGTGCACCAGCTCGTTCTTGCCCTGGGCATTCTTGAAGCGCGCCTGCAGGCGGCGGGCCTGGAAGGCCTCGCAGTTGGAGACCGAGCTGATCTCGCGGTAAGTGTTCTGCGCAGGCAGCCAGACTTCCAGGTCATAGGTCTTGGCCGAGCCAAAGCCCATGTCGCCCGTGCACAGGCTCATCACGCGGTAGGGCAGGCCCAGCTTCTGCAGCACGGCCTCGGCGTGGCCGGTCATCTCTTCCAGCGCCTCGTAGCTCTTTTCCGGATGCACGATCTGCACCATCTCGACCTTGTCGAACTGGTGCTGGCGGATCATGCCGCGCGTGTCGCGGCCGTAGCTGCCGGCCTCGGAACGGAAGCAGGGGCTGTGGGCCGTGAGCTTGATGGGCAGCTGGTCCTCGGCCACGACCACGTCGCGCACGAAGTTGGTCAGCGGCACCTCGGCCGTGGGAATCAGGTAGAGCGCCGCGTTGTCGGGCACGGGCTCGCCGTCCTGGCCGCCCTTCTTGGCGGCGAACAGGTCGCCCTCGAACTTGGGCAACTGGCCCGTTCCCTTGAGCGAGTCGGCATTGACGGCGTAGGGCACATAGCACTCGGTGTAGCCATGCGAGTCGGTCTGCAGGTCGATCATGAACTGCGCCAGGGCGCGGTGCAGGCGGGCGATGGGGCCCTTCATCACGGTGAAGCGCGAGCCCGACAGCTTGACGCCCATGTCGAAATCCAGGCCCAGCGGCTGGCCCACGTCCACATGGTCCTTGACCTCGAAATCAAAGGTCTTGGGCGTGCCCCAGCGGCGCGCCTCCACATTGCCGCTTTCGTCCGCACCGACGGGCACGCTTTCGTGCGGCAGGTTGGGCACGGCCAGCAGCATGGCGTGCAGCTCGCCCTGGATCTGCTCCAGGCGCGTGGCCGACTGGTCCAGCTCGGTCTTGAGGCTGCCGACTTCGGCCTTGGCGGCCTCGGCCGCATCCTTCTCGCCCTTGCCCATCAGCATGCCGATCTGCTTGGACAGCTGGTTGCGCTTGGACTGCAGCTCCTCGGTCCGTGTCTGCAGGGACTTGCGCTCTGCTTCCAGGGACTGGAAGGCCTCCACGTTCAGGAAGGCCTGGGGCTTTTTGCGGGTCTCCAGCCGTGCGACGGCCGAGTCAAGGTCTTTGCGAAGAAGAAGGATATCGAGCATAGCCGGCAATTTTAGGCGGTATCGCCATGGCAGCGCCCGCCCCTGGGCGTTGGGGGTCTTGCCGCTACAGAAAACCCGCGCCGGCGCCGATACTTCCAATATGCCGCCCACAGCGGTTTGCGCACCCGGGAGCACCCATGTTTTTTGTCTTCGGTCCCAACGGACAGATGTTTCGCGGTCCCGCCGAGCGGCTGGGCCAGGTGGCGCCCGTGCGCCGCGTACAACGCCCGCAAGCCCTGCGCACGCGCTCGGCCGATGTGATGGCGGGCGACGCCGCCGCCTCGTTCCCCGCCATCCTGGCCGACCTCGCGGGCCAGCCTGCCGGCGCGCCGGAGCCCGCTCCGCGCAGCCGTGGCGCGGTCGATGCCTACCTTTCCACGGAAAAAGGCCCCAGCCAGCCACGCCAGCCCCTGCAGACCGTGGCCGACGTGATGAGCCACGAGGCCGTGACGGTGTCGCCCGAGGCCGGTGTCAACGACGCCTGGCGCGTGCTGGCCGAGCACGGCGTGGCCCAGGCCCCCGTGCTGGATGCCGGTGGCCGCGTGGTCGGGCTGCTGCTGCGTGCCGACATGGCGCCGCTGGACCTGCTGCCCGAGCCCGGTGCGATCAAGGACGCCATTGCCCTGGCGCGCCGGCCCGTGAACGAGGTCATGATCTCCCCCATACCCACGGTGGCCACCACCACCGACCTGCGCCGCGTGGCCGGCGTGCTGCTGGAGACCGGCCTGCCGGGCCTGCCCGTGACCGATGAGCAGGGCCTGCTGGCCGGCTTCATCAGCCGCACCGACATCCTGCGCGCCGTGGCCTCCGATCCGCCGCTGGATCTGTGGAGCTGAGGCTTTCGGCCCCACCATGCAAAACGGGCGCCAGGCGCCCGTTTGCTTTTTGGCCAATGCCCGCTGCGCCTGCGGCTCAGCCGCCCGTCTCGGGCTGCTTGCCCACGGAGATCTCCAGCCCCGTGGCCGCGTCGATCTTCAGGCCCTTGGGCAGCGGGAACTTCACGGTTTCTTCGATGCCATCCATCTTGCGCACCGACAGCGCGCCCAGCTGGCGCAGGCGCTGGATGACCTCGTCCACCAGCACCTCGGGGGCGGAGGCGCCGGCCGTCAGGCCCACGCGCCCGGCATTGGCAAACCATTCCTCGCACAGCTCGCCCGCGTTGTCCACCATGTAGGCGGGCGTTCCCAGGCGCGCGGCCAGCTCGCGCAGGCGGTTGCTGTTGGAACTGGTGGGACTGCCCACGACGATGAGCACATCCACCTGCGGCGCCAGCACCTTGACGGCGTCCTGGCGGTTTTGCGTGGCGTAGCAGATGTCCTGCTGCTTGGGCTCGCGCACCTGCGGAAAGCGCGCGCGGATGGCCGCCGTGATGCCTGCGGCGTCGTCCACCGACAGCGTGGTCTGCGTGACCACGGCCAGCTTCTCAGTCTGGCGGGGGGTGACACGGGCCACATCGGCCTCGTCCTCGACCAGGTGGATGCCCTCGGACAGCTGGCCCATGGTGCCCTCGACCTCGGGATGCCCCTTGTGGCCGATCATCAGGAACTCGTAGCCTTCCTTGGCCAGCTTGGCCACTTCCACATGCACCTTGGTCACCAGCGGGCAGGTGGCGTCGAAGATGGAGAAACCGCGCCGCCGCGCCTCTTCCTGCACTGCCCGGCTCACGCCGTGGGCGCTGAACACCAGGGTGGCGCCGGGCGGCACGTCGTCCAGCTCCTCGATGAAGATCGCTCCCTTGGCCTTGAGATCGTTGACCACGAAGGTGTTGTGCACGATCTCGTGGCGCACGTAGATGGGCGCGCCGAACTTGGCCAGCGCACGCTCCACGATCTCGATGGCGCGGTCCACGCCGGCACAGAAGCCCCGGGGCTCGGCCAGCAGGATTTCCTGGGGCGAGGTCGTATCCGGCACCTCAGAGCACCCCGATGATCTGCACTTCGAAGGTCACCGGCTGGCCGGCCAGCGGGTGGTTGAAGTCGAACAGCACGGCGCCGTCCTCGCGCACCTGCACCACGGCGCCCGCGTAGCTGCCCAGGCCGTCGGGCGTGGGGAACTGCACCACGTCGCCGGGCGCGTACTGCTCGTGCGGGTCGCCCAGCTCGTTCATCAGCTTGCGCGCCACCCACTGCATCATGTCGCCGTTGCGCTCGCCGAAGGCTTCGCCGGCCGGCATCTCGAACGTGGTGCGCGTGCCTTCGGCCAGGCCCAGCAGGCGCTGCTCGACGGCGGGCGACAGCTCGCCCGCGCCCAGGGACAGCGTGGCGGGCTTGTCGTTGAAGGTGTTGATCACATCGCCTGCAGGCCCGGACAGGCGGTAGTGCAGCGTGAGGAACGAGCCGGCCTGGACCGTGGGGTGGGCCGGGGAAGAAGCGCTAGAGGTCATGGAAGTCCCGATAAACTGGCCCGTATTGTAGAAAAACATCCATGTCCCCACGCCCCGTGCAACGGTGCCCCTGCGGCGCCCCTCACCTGGCTGAACCATGGCTCTCAAAGACCTGCCCGCCCAGGCCCAGCCGCGCGAAAGGCTCGCGGCACACGGCCCCTCGGCGCTTTCCGACATCGAACTGCTGGCCATCGTGCTGCGCACCGGCATGGCCGGCAAGGGCGTGCTGCAGCTGGCCCAGGAACTGCTGCAGCTGCCCGGCCGGCCCGGCCTGTCCGGGCTGCTGCAGGCCGGGCATGCCGACCTGAAGGCCATCAAGGGGCTGGGGCCTTCCAAGAGCGCACAACTCCTGGCCGTGCTCGAACTGGCGCGCCGCGCCACGGCCGAGCAACTGCGCGAGCGCCCTGCCCTGGCCTCGCCCGAGGCCGTGGCGCGCTACCTGCAGCTGCACCTGGCGGCACGCCAGCACGAGGTGTTCGCCGTGCTGTTCCTGGACAGCCAGCACCGGCTGATCGCGCTGGAGGAGATGTTCCGCGGCACGCTCACGCGCACCAGCGTCTACCCCCGGGAAGTGGTGCTGCGCGCCCTGCACCACCACGCGGGTGCCGTCATCCTGGCCCACAACCACCCCAGCGGCCATGTCCAGGCCAGCGCTGCGGACAGGGCCGTCACGCAGAGCCTGCAGGCTGCCCTGGGCCTGATGGACATCCAGGTGCTGGACCATGTGATCGTCGCGCCGGGCGCCGCGCTGTCCATGGCGGGCCAGGGGATGCTGTAGGACCCCGGCTGGGCCCGCCATGGCCGCCGGGGTGCTGAAATTGCGGTACAACCGGCGTCACCATGACTTTGAAAGCCACCAGCCTGCAGGACCTCGCGCCAGTGCGCCGCGCACTGGCCGAAGCCGCCGCCCAAGAGGCCCTGCTCCAGCAGCAGCGCGCCGAGGCGGCGCGCCGCCTCCTGGCCGAGCAAAAGCTGTTCGAAAACACCGTGGGCCCGGTGCATGCGCTCAAGTCCGCGCACGCCCGCCACCTCCATGCCCCCGAGCCCCCCGAGCCGCTGCCCCTGCAGCTGGAGCTGGACGAGCAGCGCGTGCTGCAGGAGGCCATGAGCGACGAGTTCGACGTCAGCACCCTGCTGGACACCGACGACCAGCTCAGCTTCCGGCGCCCCGGCATCGGCCTGGACGTGACGCACAAGCTGCGCGCCGGGCAGTGGAGCATCCAGCGCCAGCTGGACCTGCACGGCCTGCGCGTGGACGAGGCGCGCGAGGCGCTGGGTCAGTTCATCCGCCTGTCGCACCGCACCGGCATACGCTGCGTGCGCGTGGTGCACGGCAAGGGCCTGGGCTCGCCGGGCAAGACCCCCGTGCTCAAGGGCCGCGTGCTGCGCTGGCTGGTGCAGAAAAAGGAAGTGCTGGCCTTTGTGCAGGCCCGCCCGGCCGAAGGTGGCGCGGGCGCCCTGGTCGTCCTGCTGCAGCCGGGCAGGCGCCAGCTGTACTGAGGGCGTGGATGGCGTGAGCGGTGATGGGGCTCAGGCCGCGGCCACCGCCGCCGCCTTGCGCGCCCGCCCTATCACCAGCGCCATCACCGCCGCCACCAGGCAGGCCAGGCCGGCCGCATACAGCGCGGGCGTATAGGTCAGCAGCAAAGTGCGCGTCAGGCCTGCGCCCCAGGCAGCGGCGGCCGCGCCCAGCTGGTGGGCCGCGAAGATCCAGCCGAACACCAGC
The DNA here is from genome assembly GCF_055797465.1 of Delftia sp. PX-1. Classification (NCBI taxonomy): domain Bacteria; kingdom Pseudomonadati; phylum Pseudomonadota; class Betaproteobacteria; order Burkholderiales; family Comamonadaceae; genus Delftia; species Delftia sp. PX-1. The sequence goes on along the minus strand of NZ_CP184763.1, from coordinate 1,925,925 downwards.
CCCACCTTCTGCGGCCCGAAATGCTGGGCCGTGAGCTTGACCGTGGGCGGCACCGTGGCGATCCAGTCCAGCCCGTAGAACATGGCGAACAGGCCCAGGCCGTAGAAGGTGAACTCCGAATGCGGCAGCCAGAACAGCGACAGGCCGCGCAGCCCGTAGTACCAGAACAGCAGCTTGCGGTTGTCGTAGCGGTCCGACAGCCAGCCCGACAGCACGGTGCCCACGAAGTCGAAGGCCCCCATCATGGCCAGCACCGACGCGGCGGGCACCGCGCCCATGCCGTTGTCGCCGCACAGCGAGATGAAGTGCGTCTGCACCAGGCCGTTGGTGGACAGGCCGCAGATGAAGAAGGTGCCCGCCAGCAGCCAGAAGGTGCGGTTGCGCGCGGCCTCGGCCAGCACCTTGAAGGGCGTGCCGAAGTTCATGGCCATGGCCGGCGGCGGCGGGGCCGAGGCATCGCCGCCAAAGGGCACCAGGCCCAGGTCCGAAGGCCGGTCCCTCACGAACAGCAGGGCCAGCACGGCAATCAAGGCGCTGGCCACGAACACCGGCACCGTGGCCGAGCGCCAGCCCCAGTGCTCGATCATCCAGGCGGCCAGCGGCAGGAAGGCCAGCTGCCCCGTGGCCGCACTGGCCGTGAGCACGCCGATGACCAGGCCCCGCCGCGCCGCAAACCAGCGGTTGGCCACCACGGCGCCCAGCACCAGCGCCGTCAGGCCCGTGCCCATGCCCAGCAGCAGGCTCCACAGCAAAAACAGATGCCACAGCTGCGTGGCCTGCGTCACCATCGCCATGGCGCCGCCCACCAGGGCCAGGCCCATGCACATCACGGCACGCAGGCCGAAGCGCTCCATCATCACGGCCGCAAACGGCCCCAGCAGGCCGAACAGCGCAAAGCGCAGCGCCAGGCTGCTCGATATCTGCTCCGTACTCCAGCCGAACTCGCGCGACAGCGGCTGCAGCATGGCGCCCGGCAGGCCCAGCGCCGCCGACATGGTCAGCATGGTGAGGAAAGTGATGGCCGCGACCAGCCAGCCGTAGTGGATGCCGCGCCGCTGCAGCCAGCGCGCCGTGGAGTTGGAGAGCATGGGAGTCTCTTCGGGGGTTGGGAATTCGGTAGGGCCTATGCCTGCGGGCCGTCTGCAGCGTGGCCATCGCCATCGAGCAGCACCAGGCATTCGTCGATCAGCGCATGCAGGGCCGCCACGCGCTCAAGGCCCAGGCGGGCGTTGAGCTCGTTCTGTGCGGTCTTCCAGCTTTGCTTGGCCTCTTCGCGCTTGGCCTGGCCCGCGTCGGTGATGTGCACCAGGCGGCTGCGCTGGTCCTCGCCCTGGCCCATGCGCACCCAGCCGGCGTCGATCAGCGGCTTGAGGTTGCGCGTCAGCGTCGAGGCGTCCATGCGCATGCGCCGCGCCAGGTCCGAGGGCCGCACCGGACTGGCGGCCAGCACATGGCTGAGCAGCGAGTACTGGGTGATGCGCAGCCCCGTCTCGTTCAGATGGGCGTCGTACACCTGGCCCACGCTGCGCATGAGCTGGCGCACGCGGTGGTTGGTGCAGCCCTGGGGCACGGCGAGGATGTCTGGATTCACTGGCATGGCGCAGATTATTGCATATACAACTGTTGTAGATACAATAATATCCACGCCGCCATCCCAGACAGCCTGGCGCCCGCACTTTTCCCAATGAAAGAGAGACATTCCATGGACACCCGCACCCACTCCCCGGAGCAGGCCGCCCACAGCCTCACCTCCAGCGCCACCACCGGTGCCATCTCCCCTGCCCTGCAAGCCTGGCTGGACGAGGAACAGGCGGTCACCCTCCGGCTGGACGCCGGCCCCGGCGCAGGCGTGTCGCGCCCCGACCAGGTCGCAGGCCGCAGCGGGCTGGAGCTGATGCAGGCCATGCTGCGCGGCGAACTGCCCTACCCGCCCATTGCACGCACGCTGGACTTCATGCTGATTTCCGTGGGCGAAGGCAGCGCCGTCTTCCAGGGCCGCCCCGGCGCCAACCATCTCAACCCCATGGGCACGGTGCACGGCGGCTGGTTCGCCACCTTGCTGGACTCGGCGCTGGGCTGCGCCGTCCACACCTGCATGCCGCCGGGCCGGGGCTACACCACGGCCGAGCTGGGCGTGAACCTGGTCAAGGCACTGACCCCCCGCGTGCCGCGCGTGCGCGCCGAAGGCCGCGTGCTGCACTGCGGCCGCCAGCTGGCCACGGCCGAGGCGCGCCTGGTCGGCCCCGACGGCACGCTCTACGCCCATGCCACGACCACCTGCCTGGTGTTCGAGATGCCGCCTGCGCGCTGAAGCCCGTTCGGCACAAGCAAAAAAGCCCCGTGCCAGATGCACGGGGCTTTTTTGTTGCTTGCCTGCCAGAACTTACTTCGACAGATCCAGGCGGTACTTGGACGTGCCCTTGCCCGAGCCGTCATCGGCCGCCACCAGCGAGATGTTGGCCAGGCCCGCCGCCTGTGCCACCGGCAGCGCGTTGGCGCCGGAGCTGAACACCACGTTGGCCGAGGTGGCCACCTTGGTGAAGCGCCAGCTCTTGGCCGCGCCATTGGCAGCGCGCGTGATGCTGCCGTTCTTGCGCACGTAGCCGATCACCACGTCGCGGTTGGCGTCCGGCGAGGCCCAGATGGCGCTGGAGCCGTCGAGCTTGGCGATGAAGCTCTTGCCGCTGGTGGCGCGGTAGTTGTTCGTGGCGATCACGAACTCCTGCGCGGGGTCGATGGCCTTGCCCAGGTACTGCAGGTTCTTGATGCGGCTGCCCACGGGCTGGGTCACGTCGATCTCGTACTGCACATCGGCCGTGGTGAACATGTCGAAGTTGTAGCCCGGGAAGGTGCTGATCAGCTGCTGCTCACCCGTCTTGGCCGGATCGATCTGGTTGAAGCGCTTGGCAGCGGCCTCCAGCCAGTCCTTGATGTCGGCGCCATTCACCTTCACCGCATACACGGTGTTGGGGTACAGGTACAGGTCGGCCGCGTTGTAGATGGCCAGCGGGCCCACGGCCACGTCGGTGTAGTCGGCGCCGCCCTGGAAGCCCGACTTGAACGGCGCGCTCACCGACAGCACGGGCAGCTGCGCGTACTGCGGCAGGCTGGCCTTCACATAGTCGGCCACATAGTCGCGCTGCGCCTGGTTGACGATCTGGATGGCGCCCGGGTCGCCCACATCGGCGAACAGCGTGCTCATGCGGAAGTCCGTGCTGCCGATGGGCGTCTTCACGTACTGGATGGCGGCCTGGTGCTGGCTCTCGATCAGCGGCGCCACCGTCGGGTCCACGGCCACGTAGGTGGCCTTGCCTGCGGCGTCCTTGCCGGTCTGGATATTGCGCAGCTCGCTCTTGCCCGCGCTCTTGTCCACGCTCCACTGCTTGCCGTCCCACTTGAGCGCCAGCTGGATCACGCCCAGTGCCTTGCCCCAGGAACTGGCCATCACCGACTGCACGCCGTTGATGGTGCCCGCCTTGTTGTCCACGCCCGCCTGCGTGAACGCCGGCGTGGCCGCCGTATCGGGGAACACGCCGTGCTGGTGGCCCATGACCATGGCGTCGATGCCGGCCACCTTGCTCAGGTGCAGGCCGGGGTTCTCCATCGTCGGCGAGTAGGCCGCGCCGTCCAGGCCGCCGTGCAGCATGGCCACCACCACGTCGGCGCCCTTGGCGCGCATCTCGGGCAGGTACTTCTGGGCGGACTCCACGGCGCCTTCGGTGTAGAGCTTGCCCTCCAGATAGCGCTTGTCCCAGTTCATGATGCCCGGCGTGGTGAAGCCGATCACGCCGATCTTGATGGGCAGCTCCACCGCCTTGCCATCCTTGTCCTTGGCCGCGATCTTGCGCTCCAGAATCACGTAGGGCTGCACCAGCGGCTGCTTGGTCTTGCTGCTGTAGACATTCGACAGCGCCACCGGAAAGCCATTGCCCGCGCACTTGACCGACTTGTCCACGCCGTCCACGTCCAGGCCGCCGCCCAGCACCTGGTTCAGGAAGGGCAGGCCGTAGTTGAACTCATGGTTGCCCAGCGTGCCCGCATCAAAGCCCAGCGCGCCCATGGCCTTGTACATGGACAGCTGCTGCGTGCAGGGGATCTTGGCCACCTCGGCCTCGTAATCGGCCAGGGCCGTGCCCTGAATGGTGTCGCCGTTGTCCACCAGCAGCGTATTGGCAAACTCCTTGCGCGCCGCACGCACCAGCGTGGCCGTGCGCTCGAAGCCGTAGGAGGCATCCTCGGCCAGCTTGAAATAGTCATAGCTGCGCACATTGAAGTGCAGATCCGTGGTCTCCAGCACGGCCAGCGTGGCCGTCGCGGGCTGGCTGGCCACCGGGGGCGTCGTGCTGTCGTTGCTGTCGCTGCCACCGCAGGCGGCCACCAGCGCGGCGCTGGCCAGGACGCTCAGCGCCAGGCGGCGGGACAGGAGCAGGGATTGCAATGTGGGGAGTTTGCTCAGCGGCATGTGGTTTTTGTGGGGGTGGTGAAGGGGGGGAGTTTGTTGGTGGGGGTTTACAGGGGTGTGACAGGTGAGGGGGGTCTTGGTCTGGTCTTGGTCTGGTGCTGTTTTTTGTCCCTGCCGGGGGGTTTCTTTTCGAGGCCGGGTCTCGGCCCGGCAGCCGACCTACTTTCCTTTGTTTCGCCACCGGTACGCCGGCCGAAGGAAAGTAGGCAAAGCAAAGGCGACCCGGATGTCCGCGACCCCTTCGCTTCGCTGCGGGGCAACCTGCGTCGTGGCGGTTGCGGGGTTCGCCGTGAAACTCACTTCGCGCTGCGCGCTACGTTCAAACATCACGGCGAGTCAGATCACGAAGCAAGCCTGTCCTTCGGCAGGCTTGCAACCCCACAACCGCCACGACGCAGGCGCTGACATACGGGGAGCTTGCTCGGGCCTTCGCTGCGCTCGGCCTGGTTTCTTGATACGCAGCCGTTAAACTTGCGGCGAGCCGAAAGGCTTGGTGTGTCGTAACACCAATACAGAGGTGCGGCCCCCACCTTGAAGGGGGCTTTGTCATGTCCAGATTCCTGGGGCAGATGCGTCATCGCGCGTCCGTCTCCAACGGTTTTGGACGGGATGGGCTTACCCGCAAGGATGGCCGCACGTCTGTATACGTGTTACGAACATCCCGTCCACCCGTTGCCCGTCGTACGGTGGCGTGTGGTTCTCTTGATTCATACAGGAACCAAGACATGCACCCTCTCACCGCCGCGCAGGCGACCTCTCCCCAACTCCCCCTTCTGCCCACCTGGCGGCAGGCCATGCATGCCTCGCTGGGCCTGGTGCAGAGCACGCTGCAGCAGTTGATCGAACTGATGGTCGACGATCCCGACAGGGACGACAGCGAAGTCGATGTGGACTGCGCCGTGGAGCTGGCGCTGGAGCACATCAAGCGCATGAGTGTCCAGCAGCATGCGGACCGCTATGCCTTCGAGGTGGAGTGGATCAAGGCAACAGCGGCGCTGCGGCTGGCGCAGGGCGCCTTCGGGCGGCCGGAATCACGCTTTGGCCTGCGGCTCAAGGATGCTATCCAGCAGCTGGAGATGCTGCCGGAGCTGGTGGAGTTCGTGGACCAGGACGACGGCGAGTGAACTGTGCGGCGCGCCCGTATCTCTGTGAGAAACTGGCCCGCCGAACACCCCCTTGCCTTCACCCATGGAACTGCGCCAGCTGCGCTACTTTGTCGATATCGCCAAGACCGAGCACCTGACGACATCGGCCAGAAACCTCTATGTCACGCAGTCCACGCTCTCGCATGGGCTGCGCCAGCTGGAGGAGGAGCTGGGCATGGCGCTGTTCGAGCGCATTGGCCGGGGGCTGAAGCTGTCGCAGGCCGGAGTTGTGTTCCGCAACTATGCGGAGCGTGCGCTGCATGAGGTGGAGGCCGGGCGCATGGCGCTGGCCGACCTCAGCGAGCTGCAGACCGGCACGCTGACCATCGGCGTGATTCCCACCTTCCTCAACACCCTGGTCGCCCCGGCCGTGGCGGCTTTCATGCGCGCCTATCCCAAGGTCAACGTGGTGGTGATCGAGCTGCTGGCCCCGCCCGTGGAGCAGGGATTGCTGGACGGCAGCCTGGACCTGGGCGTGAGCTTTCACCCGCCCCAGCGCGCCGAGCTGGACGCGCTGCCGCTGTTCGACGAACGCATGATGCTGCTGGTCAACCCCTCGCATCCGCTGGCCGGGCGCCGCACGCTGTCCGTCAAGTCGCTGACCGGCGTGCCCCTGGCCCTGCTGCCGCGCACGTTCTACACGCGCAGCCTGATCGAGGACGGGCTGCGCACCGCAGGCGTCACGCCCTTGCTGCGCGCGGAAATGGGCTCGGTGGAATCGCTGATCGCGCTGTGCCGCTGGGGCGACATGGCCACCATCGTCCCCGAGCGCGCCGCCCAGCAGGCCACGGACATGGTGGCCATCCACCTGGTCGCCCCCCAGCTCATCCGCACGGCAGGCCTGCTGTGGCGCCGAGGCGCCAGCTACAGTACGGCCGCGCGCGAGTTCGCGGCGCAACTGGCCCCCGCCACCAGAACCAACATGCCCCGCTAAAAAACCCCAGGCCGAGCGAAGCAAAGGCCCGAGCAAACTCCCCGTATGTCAGCGCCTGCGTCGGGCCGCCTGCGGGGTTGCAGTCCTGCCGAAGGACAGGACTGCTTCGTCAACTGACTCGCCGCAGCTGTCTGAACGGAGCGCGCAGTGAGTTCTGCGGCGAACCCCGCAGGCGGCCCGACGCAGGTTGCCCCGCAGCGCAGCGAAGGGGTCGCGGACATCCGGGTCGTCTTTCTTTTGCCTCCTTTTCTTCGGCCGGCGTACCGGTGACGAATCAAAGAAAAGGAGGTCGGCTGCCGGGCCGAGACCCGGCTTCGAAAAAATACCACCCGGCAGGGTCAAAAACCCGCTCACTGCAAAGAAGGCCGCTGCCTCTCAGGCACACGAGTAGTCAAAGAAGCCGGCACATAAGCCGCATCAAAACTGCACCCCACCCCAAACTTGGCCTCATTAGCAGAACAGGCCGCAGCAATCCCAGCCGCAGTCGGCTTCACCCCCGCCTCCACCCACTGCATCAACGCAGTCATCAACGTGGGATAGGTCGCATCGCTGATATAGCTGTGCGTCCCCTGCCGCGTAAAGGTCTGCACCAGCCGGTCTCCACTGCCCCCTTGCTGCATCACCGCACGAAACCGCGCATCCAGCTCCACGAAGGCCGTGGGGTCGCTGATCCACTTGGCCGAGAGGACCGGCACGCCAATCTTGCCCACGGGGTCGGTGTCATCGGCGAACTTGCGGTAGGCCGCAGGGTCGGCGCGGTAGCGCAGCACGCCGGCATTGAGCGCGGCATCGTCGGCCGAGCCCGCATAGACCGCACCCTCGTTGCCGAAGGGGCTGGCGCCGCCCGTGCGCTTGGCCGAGATGTCCTGGAAGTGCATGGTGCCCCAGTTCATGTGCGACTGGATGGCGCTTTCGGGGATCTTGATGACCTTGGTGATGGTGTCGATCTTCGCCTGCTGCGCGGCCGTGCGCTGGGCGGCGGGCTTGTCCAGCGCCAGGCATTCGTTCACGCGCAGGGCCACGTCGGCCTGGCGCATCTTGGCATCTGCGGGCAGGCCCAGGTTGAGCGCGTACTGCGGCTCATTGGGGCGCGGGTGGTTGCCGCACAGGTACTGGTAGACCACGCGCAGGTCGGTGCGGAAGTCATAGGCATGGGTGCCGCCGCCCAGCACACCGCTGGTCAGCAGCACGCCGTCGTAGGGGCGCTCGCCCACGGTCTGCTCGTTGAACATTTCCGCGCCCTTGGCGGCCACGCCCGCCCCCCAGGACTGGCCGTGCAGGATGGTGCGCTGCGGCTTGGCCACATGCTGGCGGAAGATGCCGCGCAGGCGCTCGGTGTCCTCGGCGGCGGCGCGCACTTCCACGCCGCCCTGGCGGTAGGTGGAGCCGGCCCAGGCATAGCCTGCGCGCACCATGATGGACCAGCGCACCAGGTCTTCGGCCGCACGGTCGGCGGTGGGCGCGGCCAGGTCCGGGCCGCCGTGGGCGTGCAGCACGAGGGTGCCGTTCCACTGCGCGGGCTTGGCGATCAGGTAGTAGGCGCCCTTGGAGTCCTGCCCGGCCCAGCAGCTGATGCCCGCAGGAATTTCGGCGGGGCAGGCCGTGCTCTTGGGAGCGGTCTCGATGGAGGTGACCGGCCCGTGCAGCACGGCCGAGCCGCCGCCGCAGCCGGCCAGGGCGAGCGCGGCCAGCAGCGAGGCGCTGGCGGGACGCAGGGGGAAATACGCGGATGCTTGCATGTCTTGTCTCCTGTCTTGGCTTCTTGTTGGAAGTCACCTGCCGCGCCGCGACAAGCGGTCGCATCGGTGACTGGATGGGATTCTGTAGAGGCTTGTCCAATATTTCAAAGATTTTTAGGATATCGGCTGGATACTTTTCACATATATGGAACTGCGCCATCTCCGTTACTTCCTGGCCGTGGCCGATACCGGCCACATCACGCGCGCGGCCGAGCTGCTGGGCATGCAGCAGCCGCCGCTGTCGCAGCAGATCCGCGCGCTGGAGGAGGAGCTGGGCATTGCCCTGTTCCGGCGCCACCCCAAGGGCGTGGACCTGACCGACGCGGGCCTGGAGCTGCAGGGCGAGGCCACGCGGCTGCTGGCCGACTTCACCGCCATGCGCGACCGCATGCAGGCCTTTGCGCGCGGCGAGCGCGGGCGCATCCATGTGGGCTTCACCAGCTCGGCGGCGGCCCATGCCTTCACGCCCGAGGTGCTGCGCCTGTGCCGTGGCCGCCATCCCGACATTGCGCTGGATGTGAGCGAGAACAATGCCGCCGAGATCACCGAGGCCGTGCAGGCCGGGCGCATGCACTGCGGCTTTCTGCGCGTGCCGGTGGCCCGGCCCGAAGGCCTGGTGTTCGAGACGCTGCTGCAGGAGCCCGCGCTGCTGGCCATTCCCGTGGACCACCGGCTGGCGCGCGATGCATCGCGGCCCGTGGCGCTCAGGCAGCTCGATGGCGAGCGCCTGATCCTTGTGCGGCGCACGGGCGCGCCGGGGCTGTATGCGAACCTGCTGGCGCTGTGCGCCCGGCACAAGGTACAGGTGGAGGTGGCCGCCGAGGTGGAACGCATGATGACCAATGTGAACCTGGTGGCGGCGGGCGTGGGCCTGTCCATCGTGCCGGCCTCGGTGCGCGGCGCCCATCCTGAGGCCGTGGTCTACCGCGCCTTCGAGCCCGCCGTGCGGCTGAGCGCCCCGCTCACCCTGGTGCACCGCGAGGCCGGCACGGAAACCGGCGGCGCAGGACCTGCGGCCACCTTCATCGCCCTGGCGCGCGAGCTGGCACAGCGCCACCAGGCGCCGGGCGGCTGAGGCATGCGGGCACCCCAAGGCACCGATACCGGCCGGCGCGCCCTGCTGGCGGCGGGTGCCTGCGCGCTGGCCTGGCCCGCCCAGGCATGGCCGGCCCGGTCCGCCTGGCCGGGCGCCAGCGTTCGGATCGTGGTGGCCTACCCCGCAGGCGGTGTCAGCGACATGGTGGCGCGCGCCCTGGCCGAGCAACTGGCGCAGCAATGGGGCACGGCCGTGATCGTGGACAACCGCCCCGGCGCCAGCGGCACCGTGGCGCTGGAGCTGCTGGCGCGCAGCGCGCCCGACGGCCGCACCCTGGTCTTTGCCGCCGCCACCGCCGTGGGCCTGGCCGCAGCCTCCGTGACGCCCGTGGCTGGCGTGATGCGCACGCCCATGCTGCTGGTGGGCACGCCGGCGCTGAAGGCCGCAGATTTCGAAGGCATGCTGGCCGAGGCGCGCGGCATGCCCGGCGGCATACGCTGGGCCACCACGGGCGAGGGCACGACGGGCCACGCCGTGCTGCAGCGCATAGAGCAGGCCACGCGCATTCCCATCGTGCATGTGCCCTACAAGGGCGGGGGCCAGCAGCTCAACGATGCGCTGGCCGGGCATTTCGAGCTGCTGTCCACCAATGTGGCGCCGCTGCAATTGCAGGCGCTGCGCGCGGGCCGCCTCAAGGCCCTGGCCGTGGGCGCGCCGAAGCGGCTGGCGGCCCTGCCCGATGTGCCCACGCTGGCGCAGCTGGGCCATGCGCAGGCCAACCTGGATTCGCTGTTCGGCCTGTTCGCGCCGCCGCAGATGGCGCCAGCGCTGGCCCAGCGCATCAATGCCGCGGTGGCCCAGGCGCTGCGCGCGCCGGCCATCCGCAGCCGGCTGGAGGCGGCCAGCAACCAGCCGTTCGAGGGTTCGGCCGCAGAGTTCGCGCAGCAGGTGATGCGCGAGGCCGGGCGCTGACCGCCCTGCATCGCTCCCCCCGCACCACGCTCCCGCACCACGCCCTGCACCACGCCGGACGGGCTCAGCGCGCGTACTTCTTCGCCCCGGCCACGCAGACCACGGCCGCCATGGTGACCAGCACCATGCCCCAGCTCACCTGCTCGTGCAGCAGCAGGGCCGCCAGGCCCAGGCCCATGAAGGGCTGCAGCAGCTGGATCTGGCCCACGGCCGCAATGCCGCCCTGGGCCAGGCCCCGGTACCAGAACACAAAGCCGATGAGCATGCTGAACAGCGAGACATAGGCCAGGCCCAGCCATGCGGGCCGGCCCACATCGGCCAGCGATGCCGGCATGCTGAGCAGGGCGGCCGGCAGCATGACGGGCAGGGCCAGCACCAGCGACCAGCTGATGACCTGCCAGCCGCCCAGCGTGCGCGACAGGCGCGCGCCCTCGGCATAGCCCAGGCCGCAGACGATGATGGCGGCCAGCATCAGCAGATCGCCGCGCAGCGAGCCCCCGGCCCCGCCCACGGCCGCATAGCCGGCCACGAAGGCCGCGCCCGCCAGCGAGAACAGCCAGAAGGCCGGGCGCGGGCGCTCGCCGCCGCGCAGCACGGCAAACACCGCTGTGGACAGGGGCAGCAGGCCCACGAAGACGATGGAATGCGCCGAGGTGACGTACTGCAGCGCCAGCGCGGTCAGCAGCGGAAAGCCCACCACGCCGCCCAGCGCGCTCAGCGCCAGCGAAGGCATGTCGGCGCGCGCGGGCCGGGGCTGGCGCAGCGCCAGCAGCATGGCCAGGGCCAGCAATGCCGCGATGCTGGCGCGCGCACAGGTCAGGAAGGTGGGGTCCAGGTCGGCGACCGCCACGCGGGTGGCCGGCAGCGATCCCGCAAAGATCGCCACGCCGATGAATCCGTTGATCCACCCGCTGCTTGTCTTGTCCATCAAAAAACTCCTTGGTTTGCAGCGGGAAGTGGGCCATTGCACGGCTGGATCTTCCATAGACAGTCCAATACAATTCAAAAGAACTGTTATGCACACAAAACCACTACAGAAGAAAGAGCAGCCATGCGCAGCGGCACACGCATCCAGGCGGTGATGGAAGAGATCCAGTCGCGCATCGCCGCGCGCACCTACCTGCCCGGCACGCGCCTGCCCTCGGTGCGCGCGCAGGCGCAGGCCATGCAGGTGTCGGTGTCCACGGTGGTGGAGGCCTATGAGCGGCTGGCGGCCGAGGGGGTGATCGTCTCGCGCCCGGGCTCGGGCTTTTATGTGGCGGGGCCGGTGGCACCGCTGGCGCTGGGCGGTATCGGGCCGCGCGTGGACAGGGAGGTCGACCCCCTGTGGCTGGCCCGCCAGTCGCTGCAGGCAGATGCCCACGCGCTCAAGCCGGGCTGCGGCTGGCTGCCTCCTTCATGGCTGTACGAGGAAGGCGTGCGCCGCGCGCTGCGCTCCCTGGCGCGCTCGGGCACGCTGGAGCTGACGGAGTACGCAACGCCGCTGGGCCACCCGGCACTGCGCCGCCTGCTGGCGCGGCGCATGGCCGCCATGGGGCTGGAGACCTCGCCCGAGCAGATCCTGCTGACGGAGTCGGGCACGCACTCCATCGACCTGGTCTGCCGTTTCCTGCTGGAGCCCGGCGATACGGTGCTGATCGACGACCCCTGCTATTTCAATTTCCATGCGCTGCTCAAGGCGCACCGCGTGCAGGCCGTGAGCGTGCCCTACACGCCGCAGGGGCCCGACGTGGCCCGGTTCGCCGACGCGCTGCAGGCACATTCGCCACGCCTGTACATCACCAATTCGGCCATCCACAACCCGACGGGCGCCACTCTGTCGCCACTGGTGGCGCACCGCATCCTGAAGCTGGCCGACAGCTCGGACCTGGTGATCGTGGAGGACGACATCTTCTGCGACCTGGAGACCCATGCGGCGCCCCGGCTGGCGGCCTTCGACGGCCTGTCGCGCGTGATCCAGATCGGCAGCTTCTCCAAGACGGTGTCGGCCTCGCTGCGCTGCGGCTTCATCGCGGCGCGGCCCGACTGGACGCAGGACCTGGCGGACCTGAAGATCGCCACCAACTTCGGCGGCGGGCGCATGGCCGCCGACATCGTGCTGCGCACGCTGACCGACAGCGGCTACCGCAGGCACATGGAGTCCGTGCGGCTGCGGCTGGCGCAGGAGATGGAACGCACGGCCGCGCGGCTGCAGGCCCTGGGCATGAAGCCCTGGCTGGTGCCGCAGGCCGGCATGTTCCTGTGGTGCCAGTTGCCCGGGGGCATGGATGCCACGGCGCTTGCACGCACCTGCCTGGAAGATGGCGTGGTGCTGGCGCCCGGCAATGCCTTCAGCCAGTCGCAGAGCGCAGGCGACTTCCTGCGCTTCAATGTGGCGCAGTGCTCGGATGCGCGGATCTTCGAGGTGCTGGCGCGGGCGCTGAAGGGCTAGGCCGTTTCAGCCTGCAGCAGGCCCCGCACCCGTGCCTGCACGTGTTCCAGGGACGGCGGCAGATCGAACAGCACGCGGTAGACGATGGGCGCGGCCAGCGCGTCGATCAGGGTGTCCGCAGCGGGCATCGCCTCGCCACGCCGCGCTGCGCGCTCGCCGATCTGCGCCAGTTGCCCGCGCAGGATTTCCACGCAGGCGCAGGGCGTGTGCTCGTTGCCCGCTGCGGCGGCCATGTCGCGCAGCATGGTGCGGCCCAGCGGCGAGGCCGATTCCTCCAGGAACTGCTCGGCCCAGGCCAGCAGGTCGCCCTCCAGCGTGCCCGTGTCCAGCGGCGGCGCTGTGGGCCGGATGATTTCCACGGCCACATCGGCCAGCAGCTGCTGTATGTCGCCCCAGCGCCGGTAGAGGGTGGACGGCGTCACGCCCGCCTGGGCGGCGATGAGCGGAAAGCTCAGTTCCTCGCGCGGCATGGTTCCCAGCAGGCCCTTGACGGTCTGGTAGACCGTGGCCTGGATGCGCGCGCTGCGTCCGCCGGGACGGGCGGGACCGCCTGTTTTGGAAAGGGATGGGACTTGCGTGCTCATGGTTATTAAAGCTAAAAATTTGCGTTAGCAGCGTACAAGCGCAGAATTCGCTAACGCAAAAACTTTGCATTAATTGTGCAGCAGGGCTCTTAACCATGTCGGTACTGCAACCATCCAACTCCACTCCCGCTGCCCGGCCCGGCCGCAGCCTGGCCGTCCTGGCCTTCGGCCTGGGCAGCTTCTTCGCCGCCTCCAGCGCGCCCACGCCGCTGTACCGGCTCTACCAGCATGACTGGGGCTTTTCCTCGGGCATGCTGACCCTGGTCTTCGCGGTCTATGCGCTGAGCCTGCTGCTGGCCCTGCTCACCACGGGCGCGCTGTCGGATCACCTGGGCCGCAAGCCCGTGATCCTGGCGGCGCTGGTGCTGGAGATCGTCTCGCTGGCGGTGTTCGCCCGCGCGGGCGACGTGCAGGCCCTGGTGCTGGCGCGCGTGCTGCAGGGCTTTGCCACCGGCATGGCCAGTGCGGCCATGGGCGCGGCGCTGCTGGACCTGCACCGCGAGCGCGGCACGCTGGTGAGCACCATGGCGCCCATGGTCGGCATGGCGGCGGGCATTGTCGTGGCGGGCGAGTTCGCGCAGCTGTGGCGCCAGCAGCTGGGCCTGGTGTTCTGGCTCATGGCGCTGATCTTCGTGGCCGTGGCCGCCGCCATGGCCGTGCTGCCCGAGACGGGCGCGCGCCGCCCCGGCGCGGTGGCCGCCATGCGCCCGCGCGTGCGCATTCCGGGCCAGGCCCGGGCCGACTTCATGCGCGTGCTGCCCATGAGCATCACGGTGTGGGCGCTGGGGGGCTTTTACCTGTCGCTGGGCCCTTCGATGATCCGCTCGGTCACGGGCTCGGAGGTCGCGGCCAGCTTTGCCGTGTGCATCAACACGCTGAGCGCCGCCGCCGCCATCTGGACGCTGCGCAGCCGCGCGCCGCGCGCCATGCTGCAGTTCGGCGGCAGCGGCCTGCTGGCCGGGGTGGCCCTGCTGCTGGTCGGCGCCCATCTGCAAAGCCTGCCCCTGGTGCTGGGGGCATCAGTGGTGGCGGGCGCGGGCTTCGGCGTGGGCTTCCAGGGCGCGCTGCGCAGCGTGATCCCGCTGGCCGAGCCGCACGAGCGCGGCGCCCTGATCTCGGCCATCTACATCGCCAGCTACCTGGCGTTCAGCGTGCCGGCCATCGCGGCGGGCATGGCCACCGCGCGCTTCGGCCTGTTGCCGGTCACCTATGCCTACGGCCTGATGCTGATGCTGTTCGCGGGCCTGGCGCTGGCGGGGACGCGCCAGCCCAGGCCGGTGGTGTTGTCCTGATGCGTTGGCTGGAAAAATAAAACCATAGCAATCCAGCCTTACTCCACCTGGTTATAAACAGAAAGCAACGAGGGAAATCTCAGCGGCAGCGCAAAAAAAAGTCCAGCCGAACTTGCAGGATGGGCATGGCTTGTTCGGCATACGGGGAGTCACGCCACTTTTCCCAGCCACCATGCCACGCCCGCACTCCCGACAGCCCCAGCACGGCTGCCCCGCCGCCCCGGGGTGGCGTGCGTCCAGGGGCAGCGCCGTGCTGCTGGCAATCGCGCTGCTGCTGGCCGCTGCGGCGCCGGCCCCCTCCCGGGCGGCGTCGTCAGCCCAGGCGGCGCAGCGCAGCTTTTCCGTTGCCGCCGGACCTCTCGCGCATGTGATCGCCCAGTACGCCAACCAGGCCGGTGTGGCGCTGTCGTTCGATGCGGCCCAACTGGGTCGGCGGCAGTCGCCGGGCCTGCAGGGCCGCTATGCCGTGGACGATGGTTTTGCGAGGCTGCTGGAGGGCACGGCGCTGCAGGCCGTGCGCGAGTCCGGCGGCGTCTATACGCTGCGGCCCCTGCCAGCGGCCGCCTCGGGCACGGGCGGCCAGATGCTGGGCACCGTCAACGTCCGGGCCACGGCGCCGGCCAGTGCAACGACCGAAACCTCGGACAGCTATGCCGCCAGCCTGGTCACGGGCTACAAGGGGCTTCAGTCGGTGCGCGACATCCCGCAGCCCGTGACCGTGCTCACGCGCCAGTGGCTGGACGAGCAGGCCCTGCCCGACCTGCATGCCGTGCTGCAGCACACGCCGGGCGTGACGGTGGAGTACATCGACAGCGAGCGCATCGCCTACTACTCGCGCGGCTACCAGATCGATTCGCTGCAGGTGGACGGGCTCAATGTGAACCAGGTGGCCTCGGCCTCCACCTTCATCCAGCCCGATACGGCCATGCTGGACCGCGTGGAGGTGCTGCGCGGCGCCACGGGCCTGCTGCGTGGCGCGGGCTCGCCCTCGGCCATGGTGAACATGGTGCGCAAGCGGCCCACGGCGCAATGGCAGGGCTCGGCCGCGCTGACGCTGGGTTCCTGGGACCGCCAGCGCATGGAGGCCGACCTGTCCGGCCCGCTGAACGCAGCCGGCACGCTGCGCGGCCGGCTGGTGGCGCTGGCGGACGACAAGGCATCGTTCCAGACCGCGCGCAAGGAAAAGCGCCTGGGCCTGTACGGCGTGCTGGAGGCGGACCTGGGGCCGCGCACCACGCTCACGGCCGGCCTGCAGCACACGGACCTGCAGGCCACGGGCTCCTGGGGCGGCCTGCCCGCCGCCGCCGACGGCAGCCAGCTCGGCCTGCCGCGCAGCACCTACCTGGGCACGCCCTGGAATACCTGGGACCGCCACAACCAGCAGGCCTTTGCCGAGCTGGAGCACCGGCTGGACAGCGGCTGGCAACTGAAGGCCCAGGCGGCGCACACGCGCTTTCGGTCGGACGGGTTCAAGCAGACCTCGTTTTCCAGGGCCAGCGACAGCAATCCCTACCTGTTCGACGTGAGCACCTCCATCTATGGCGGCGACGGCAGCACGCAGAACGCGCTGAGCCTGCTGGCCAGCGGCCCCTTCGAGGCCCTGGGCCGCAGGCACGAGCTGTCGCTGGGCGCCGACCTGCAGCGCATCCGCAGCACGGGCGCCACGGGCTACTGGGGCGTGAGCCCGCTGCGCAATGTGGACATCCGCGGCTGGAATCCATACACCAGCTACCCCGAGCCGTTCTACAGCGAGGGCAACGGCAACGCCTATTCATCGCCCGTGTCCCACATCCACCAGTACGGCGGATTCGCGCGGGCCCGGCTGTCGCTGACCGACTCGCTCACCGCCATTGCCGGCGCGCGCCTGAGCTGGTGGAGCTATCTCGAGCCCGGCAATGCCCAAAGCGGCTACAGCGTGCGCCGCGAGCTGACGCCCTATGCGGGCCTGGTGCATGCGCTGTCGGACACGCTCGACGCCTATGCCAGCTACAGCGAGATCTTC
This sequence comes from Delftia sp. PX-1, assembly GCF_055797465.1. Lineage (NCBI taxonomy): Bacteria > Pseudomonadati > Pseudomonadota > Betaproteobacteria > Burkholderiales > Comamonadaceae > Delftia > Delftia sp. PX-1. Next base: position 1,909,328 of record NZ_CP184763.1, on the reverse strand, counting down.
AGCCCCCAGGACAAGAAGGCCGCCGATGGCAGCATCCTGGCGCCCGCCCGGGGCGAGGACCTGGAGGCCGGGCTCAAGGGCAGTTTCATGGACGGCCGGCTGCAGGCCAGCGTGTCATTGTTCCGCATCCAGCGCGTGGGCAGCGCCATGCAGGACACGGCATCGGCCATGCCCTGCCTGCCGTGGTACCCGACCAGCCACTGCTTCATGGCCGGCGGCAAGAGCCGCAGCCAGGGCTGGGAGCTGGAGCTGTCCGGCGAGCCCGCGCCGGGCTGGCAGGTGCTGGCCGGCTATACCTACACCCACGCCAGGTACCTGCGCGACGCCTCCGAGGCCAACGTGGGCCAGCCGCTGCGGCCCGTGGACCCGCGCCATGCGCTGCGCCTGTTTGCCAGCCACCGCTTCAAGGGGCCCTTGCAGGGATGGACCGCAGGCGCCGGCGTGCGGCTGCAAAGCGATGCCTACGCCAGCGTGGGCGATGTCACCACCCGCCAGGGTGGCTATGCGCTTTTTGACGCGCTGCTGGCCTACCGCCTGGACGACACCTACTCGCTGCAGCTGAACGTGAGCAACCTGCTGGACAAGCGCTACTACGCCAAGTTCTCGCCCAACAGCACCTACTTCAACAACTACTACGGCGATCCGCGCAACGTGACGGTGTCGCTGCGCGCGCGCTTCTAGGGCCACGGCCGGCCTGCCCTCCCCTCCCGGCTTTTCTTCCCGGCTTTTCTTCCCGGTTTTTCCAACCTTTGCACATGACTGCCATGACGCACCACAGCACTCCTGCGGACTTCCGCTTCGCTCCCCATCCCCTCACGCGCCTGATCCGCCAATGCCTGGGCGCCGGCCTGGCCCTGGCCGCCGTGGGCGTGGCGGCCCAGACGGCCGAGGGCCCGGCCCTCAAGGAGGTGACGGTGAGCGACCAGGCCGAGGCCATCGGCGGACTGCAAAAGACCTATGCCGGCGGCCAGATCGCGCGCGGCGGCGACCTGGGCATCCTCGGCAAGACCGACCAGATGAACGTGCCCTTCAGCACGACCAACTACACCTCGGAGCTGATCGAGAACCAGCAGGCGCTGACCATCGCCGACGTGGTGATGAACGACGCCTCGGTGCGCACCCTGCAGGCGCGCGGCGGCTATGGCGATGACTTCCAGGTGCGGGGCTTTTCCCTGTCCATGCGCGATGTGTCGGTGAACGGCCTGTACGGCCTGTCGCCCTCCACGCGCCTGCCGCTGGAGGTGATCGAGCGCGTGGAAGTGCTCAAGGGCCCCGGCTCGCTGACCAATGGCGTGGGTCCCAGCGGCAGCATCGGCGGCAGCATCAACGTGGTGACCAAGCGCGCGGGCGACGTGCCGTTGAACCGCCTGACCGCCACCTACATGGGCAAGGCCCAGTTCGGCACCCACCTGGACGTGGGCCGCCGCTTTGGCGAAGACAACCAGTGGGGCGTGCGCGTGAACGGCGTGTGGCGCAACGGCGAAGGCAACATCGACGGCGGCCGCCAGCGCCTGGGCCTGGCCTCGGTGGGCCTGGACTACGAAGGCCAGGGCCTGCGCTGGTCGCTGGACGCGCTGACCACCAGCGGCAAGACCACGGAGTTCCGCCCGCAAAGCGCCTTCCTGGCCGGCATCACCCAGGTGCCCGCCGTGCCCGACAGCCGCACCAACTTCAACCCGGGCACGGAACTGCTGGACAAGGCCAAGACCGTGATCTCGCGCGTGGAATACGACATCAACGCCAACACCTCCGTCTACGGCGGCGTGGGCTACAGCGATGTGTCCAGCGACCAGAGCTTTCCCACGGCCGTGCAGCGCATCGACTCGCTGGGCAACTTCACCGTGCGCAACGGCTTCTACGACGAGTTCAACAAGACCACCTCGGCCGACGTGGGCCTGCGCACACGCTTCAAGACCGGCGCCATCGGCCACACCGTGGTGGCAGCGGCCAACTACATGGACCGCGAGAGCGGCTACTTCTACCAGCTGACCACCAAAGCCGTCCCCTCCAACATCTACAACCCGTCGCCCCTGCCTGCCATCGACTTCGTGCGCGGCGCGCCCACCAAGAACGCCGAGCTGACGCAGCACAGCCTGGCGCTGGCCGACACCATGGCGCTGTTCAGCGACCGCCTGCTGGTGACCGTGGGCCTGCGCGACCAGACCATAGACCAGAAGAACGCCAGCGGCACCACGCTGTACAAGGCCAGCGCCGTGACGCCGCTGGCCGGCGTGGTGTTCAAGCCGCAGAACCATGTCGCGGTCTACGCCAACTACACGGCGGGCCTGTCGGCAGGCGGCACGGCCGGGCCCAACACGGCCAATGCCGGCCAGGTGTTCGCGCCGCAGAAGTCCAAGCAGTACGAGGTCGGCGTGAAGGTGGACTGGGGCCGCATGACCACGCAGGCCGCGCTCTACCAGATCCAGCGCCCGGGCTCCATGACGGACCCGGTGACCAATGTCTACAGCTTCGGCGGCGAGACGCGCAACCGCGGCCTGGAGCTGACCGCCTACGGCGAGATCCACAAGGGCCTGCGCCTGCTGGCCAGCGCAGCCTTCAACAACGCCAAGCTCTCGCGCACGGCAGGCGGCGTGAACCAGGGCAACGATGCCAACGGCGTGCCCGACCGCACCTTCAACCTGGGCCTGGACTGGGATACGCCCTGGGTGGAGGGCCTGAGCCTGAACGGCCGCGTGATCCACACCTCGTCCATGTACTACGACGCGGCCAACATCCTGCGCATGCCCGGCTGGACACGCCTGGACCTGGGCGCACGCCTGCGCACCCACGTGGCCGGCAAGCCGGTGGTGCTGCGCGCCAGCCTGGAGAACGTCAGCAACAAGAGCTACTGGGTGACTGCCGCCGGCTACACCACCACGGGCGCGCCGCGCACGCTGATGCTGTCGGCACAAGTGGACTTCTAAGCCACCGGCCACCGGCAACCGCCCCGCCCCCGGCATGGCGCCGGGGCGCGGTGATGGCGGGGGCCCCAGGCCCCCTTCTGTCAGAGAAAAGAACACCCCATGCAAAGCCACACGATCAAGACCTGGGCCTGGTTGCACAAATGGAGCAGCCTGGTCTGCACCGTCTTCATGCTGCTGCTGTGCCTGACCGGCCTTCCGCTGATCTTCCACCACGAAATCGGCCACCTGCTGGGCACCGAGGTGGAGGCCCCGCCCATGCCCCAGGGCACGCCCCATGCCAGCCTGGACAAGGTGCTGGAGGTGGCCCGCGCCCAGCACCCGGACCGCGTGGTGCAGTTCGTCTCCAAGTCCGACGACACCGCCGACCTCTGGTTCGTCACCATGACGCCCACGCCGGCGCCCACGGACGATTTCCGCTCCGTGGTCATCGATGCGCGCACGGCCGAGCTGCTGGCCCAGCCGCGCTTCGACCAGGGCTTCATGTGGGTCATGTTCAAGCTGCACGTGGACCTGTTCGCGGGGCTGCCGGGCAAGCTGTTCCTGGGCTTCATGGGGCTGCTGCTGCTGATCGCCATCGTCAGCGGCGTGGTGCTGTACGCGCCCTTCATGCGCAAGCTCGATTTCGGCACCGTGCGCCGCACGCGCCAGCCGCGCCTGAAGTGGCTGGACCTGCACAACCTGCTGGGCATCGTCACCCTGGTATGGCTGTTCGTGGTGGGCGCCACCGGCATGATCAATACCTGGGCCGACCTGCTGATCAAGTACTGGCAGCATGACCAGCTCAGCAGCGTGCTGGCGCCCTACCAGGGCCAGGACACGGTGCCGGTGGCGGAGCGCGCCTCGCTGCAGCAATCGCTGCAGGCCGCCCAGCAGCAGGTGCCGGGCACCAGGCTGTACTTCATCGCCTTCCCCGGCACCACGTTCTCCAGCCCCCACCACCACACCTTCTTCCTGCGCGGCAACGAGCCCCTGACCTCGCGCCTGTTCCTGCCCGTGCTGGTGGACGCCAGGACCGCCCAGGTCACGGCCGCGCCCGCCCTGCCCTGGTATCTGACGGCGCTGCTGGTGTCCCAGCCGCTGCACTTCGGCGACTACGGCGGGCGGGCCATGCAGATCCTCTGGGCGCTGCTGGACATCGCCAGCATCATCGTGCTGGGCACCGGCCTGTACTTGTGGGTCAACAAGGGCAAGAGCGTGCCGGCCCCGCAGCCCGCGCCGCGCGGCAAGGAGGTCTCGGCATGAGCGGCGCGCGACACCGGGGCTTTCTCGCACTCTGGGGCTGGCCCATCGCGCTGGGCGTGCTGACGGCCATCGGCCTGGTCTCGGCCCTGTTCAGCGACGGCGGCCTTGGCGACATGCTGGCCGGCGTCTGCCTGGCCGTTCCCACGGCGGCAGGGATCTGGCATGGATGGCTGCGGCGCAGGCCGCCGGGCTGAAGCCGGGGCAGGCCGGCACGGCGCTCAGTCGCGCGGGTCGCGCTGGCCTGCGCTTTCCAGCAGCTGCTGCAAGGCTGCGCCCAGTGGCCGCCAGACATCGGTGACACCGGCCCAGTCGCCGGCCAGGCAGGCCTGCTCCAGGCTCCTGGTCAGTCCGCTGGCCCGCTCCTGTCCCAGCAGGCGCAACACGCTCTGCAGGCTGTGCGCCTGCCTGCGCAGGGCCATGGCGTTCTGCTCCGCGATAAGGACCTCCATCCGGGCGATATCGTCGGGCAAGTGCGCAAGGCAGATGTCACGGTAGCTGTGGAACAGGCCTGCGTCGCCACCAAAGAAATTGGCAATGGCGAGCGCGTCCGACGGCGCATCCGGTTGCACATCCGGTCGCACATCCGGCTGCGCATCGGCGCCCTCGCCCGTCCCGGCCTCCTGCCTGGGAGGGGGAGGCGGCGCATGCTGCTGGAGCACCGACTCCACGCAGTCCACCAGTTGCGCCACCGACACCGGCTTGAGCAGCACGCGCCACACCTTCAACTGCTCCAGCTGCAGCGCAACATCGGCCCGCACGCCGGCACTGAAGACCACGGCGCAGCAGCCCGCCTGCGGCGAGCGGCGCAGCCACTCGATCAGCTCCACGCCGGAGGCGCCGGGCAGCATCAGATCGGTGATCAGCAGGGCAAAGGGCTGGGTTTGCAGCAGTTGCTGGGCCTGCTCCGCACTCGTGCAGGACACCAGCGTGAGGGGCAGGCCCTCCAGCGCCAGCGCAACGAACCGCGCAATCGAGGCATCGTCCTCGACCAGCAGGACCGCAGGAAGGGGCGCGTTCACGCCGCCGGCCCGCCCAGCAGCCCGCCCAGCGCTTCGGGCAGTTCCTGCACCAGCTGGGGCTTGTGGATCACGCGCACGCCGCCCAATGCGAAGGCATAGGCCTCGCGCTCTGACGCCTCCAGCGAGGTGACCACCAGCAGCTTGCAGCGCGCGAACTGCTCATGGGTGCGCAAGGTGGTGATCAGGGCGGCGCCGTCGATGTCGGGCAGCAGGATGTCCACCAGCAGCACATCGGGCTGGATCTGGCCGTACAGCGCCATGCCCGTGATCCCGTCGTTCGCCACATGCAGCTGGACGTCGGGAAAGTGACGCTGCACCAGCATGCGCACCAGATTCTGGAAGTGCACGGAGTCCTCGATCAGCAGCACGCGCTGCCCGGTGCCCGATCCCGCCTGGGCAGGGGCCGGCGCCTGTGCCACCGCTGGTGCGCCGGGCACCCCGGGCGCTGCGCGCTCGCCCTGCCTGCTGCGCCAGCGCTCCACGGAAGCGCGCGTAATGCGGCGATGGCCTCCGGGCGTCTTCCAGGCCTCGAGTTCGCCGCGATCGACCATGAGCTGGACCGATCGCACGGCCATGCCCAGCAGCTTTGCCACCTCGGCAGTCGTGTAGTGCGGAATTTGGCCTGATGGGGTGCTGTTCTCGGACATGGCAGCAATTTTGCATCAAATACGATTGAAAAATTCAATATAAATTTGATGAATTTGATATTTATGATTTAACCTCACGCAGCCCCCTTCAACTGCGTTGTGAAAGGTCCGCCATGAAGAAGATACTGATCGTCGAAGACCAGGCCGACATCCGCAAACTGCTGCGCATGACGCTGGAGTCCGGCGCCTACGAGGTCATGGAGGTGCCCACCGCCGACGAAGCCTGGGCCGTGGCCCAGCGCAACAAGCCCGATATCGTGCTGCTGGACATGATGATGCCCGGCACGCTGGACGGCCTGGAGGTGTGCTGTCGCATCAAGACCTCCTACGATCTGCGGCATACCCTGGTGGTGCTGCTCACCGCCCGGGACAGCGCAGAGGACCGCGAGGCGGGCTTCAATGCGGGCGCCGACGAATACCTGGTCAAGCCCTTCAGCCCGACCCGGCTGCTGCAGATCCTGGCCAGCCTTGAAAGGAGCGACTGATGATGATGCGCGCACGGGAGACCGGCCGCGTGGACCTGTCCATGGCAGACGGCCCGTCCAGCCGCAGGCTGGCGGGCGGCTGGCACTGGACGCAGGCGTTCGCGCCGGCCCGGCCCGTTCCTGTGCCGCACGACGGGTTGACCGCCATCGTCGCGCCCCGGAATTTCTGATGGAGCATCTTCATCATGTCTGATCGAGCTACCGCGCATCATTTCCTGGGTGCCGGACGCAGCGCCCACATCAAGGCACTGGTGCTGACCTTTGCCCTGTGCGTGCTTGCCGGGCTGGTGCTCTTCGTCTGGAGCCAGCTGCACGCCGAGGCCGACCAGAGCAAGTCCCAGGCCGCACTGCTGGCGCGCGTGCTGGAGGACCAGACGGCCAAGACCTTCGAGAACACAGAAATGGCCCTGTCCAGCCTGGCGCACCACCCCGCCATCCTGGCCGCCGGCAACACGCGCAGCACGCGCGAGGCCGCCATGGCCCAGCTGATCGCCCAGCTGCCCTACCTGCGCAGCATGGCCCTGCTCGACGACAAGGGACTCATACTGGCCAGCACCCAGGCGGGCGAGGCCGGCCAGCAGATCGACATGCAGGAGCTGCTGCACGACAAGAGCGCCGTCGTCGTGCCCGGCAAGCCCCTGCTGGGCCGGCTGGTGCCCGGCCGTGGCCTGTCGGCCCTGGCGCCCCGCGCGCACCCGTCGCCGCGCGGCGTGTCGTTTCTGCCGCAGCTGCTGGGCTTTCACCAGGACAACGGGATGCCCGCCGTGCTGGTGGCCCTGATCAACCCCGACGCCGTGGCCAACTTCTACCAGGCCACGCTGGAGATCCTCAGCTACGAGGCCGTGCTGCTGACCTACGACGGCCGGCCGCTGGCCAGCACGAATGCGGGCACCGGCGTGCAGGCGACCGCCGTGCTGCAGACACCGCTGTTCCGGCAATGGCTGCCGCACAGCGAATTCGGCTCCTACATCGGCGCGGGCATGCTCGGCTCCCATGAGATCGTGTCGTTTCGCACCGTGCGCAACTGGCCCCTGCTGCTGGTGGTGGAGGAGCCCTACGCAGCCCTGGTGGCGCGCTGGAGGGATGACGCCTTCGCCTTCTTCGTGGCCGGCGTGGCCCTGCTGGCCCTGGTGCTGGGCCTGAGCTGGTCGGTGCTCAAGACGCGCAGGGAGCAGAAGACGGCACAGCAGGCCATGGAGCAGGCCCAGGCACGCCTGGCGCGCAGCGAGCATGAGATGGCCGTGCTCATGCGCAGCGTGCAGGAGCTGATCTTTCGCACCGACAGCGAGGGTCTGCTGACCTTCGTGAACGCACGCTGGGAACAGCTGACCGGCCAGCCCAGCTCCGAGGCCGTAGGGCAGCCGCTGGAGAACATCGTGGACGGCCCGTACCGCGCGCAGATCCAGGCCCTGCTCGATCCCCTGGCCCGGCTGGCGCCGCGCAACTGCCAGGCCATGTTCCAGCTGCCGGGCCACCGGGAAATACTCTGCGACATCGCCGTCGTCCCCTTGCTGCGCGACGGCCGGCTCGTGGGCTTCGCGGGCAGCGCCGTGGACGTGACGGCCCGCTGGAAGGCACAGCAGGAGCTGCAGACCCAGCTGGCCTTCCAGCACCTGCTGTTCGAGACCACGCCCCTGCCCATGCTGGTCACCGACGCGGACCACCGCGTGGTACTGGTCAACAAGGCCTGGGAGGACTTCTTCGGCCGCGGCCGCTATGCCGTGCTCGGCCACGAGATCAAGGGACTGCACTCGCGCGACGATGCCCTGCTGCAGATACGCAGCAACCAGGTCGTGATGCGCTCGGGCCAGCGCATGGTGCTGGAGGCCCGGCTGCCCCACGTGGACGGCAGCTACCGCGACGTGCAGATCTCCAAGGCGGCGGTCAAGGATGCCCAGGGGCAGACCACCGGCGTGCTCAGCATCTTTGTGGATGTGAGCGAATTCCGCGCGGCCGAGCATGCCACGCGCGAGGCCCGCGACGCGGCCGAGGAGGCCTTCCGCGTGAAGTCGGAATTCGTCGCCAACATGAGCCATGAGCTGCGCACCCCGCTGCAGTCCATCATGGGCTTTGCCGAGCTGGGCAGCCTGCGCTCGCGCGGCAATCCCGCCATGGCCGACATGTTCAACGACATCCATGCGGCGGGCCAGCGCATGCTGGCCCTGGTCAATGACCTGCTCGATGTGGCCAAGCTGGACAGCGCCGTGGGAACCATCCACCTGGAGCGCACGGATCTGCGCAGCCTGATCCGGCCGGTCGTGCGCGAGCTGGAGCCGCAGCAGCAGCACAAGCTCATCGACCTGCGGCTCGAACTCGACGACGCCCCGCTGATCGCCAAGGCCGACCCCGTGCGCTTCCAGCAGGTGGTGCGCAATGTGCTGGCCAATGCCATCAAGTTCTCGCCCATCGGCGGGCGCATCGATGTGCAGGGCCGCATCGACGGGCAGGGCGACATCTGCATCGCCTTCTCCGACCAGGGCCCGGGCATTCCGCCGCAGGAGCTGGACAAGATCTTCCAGCCCTTCGTGCAGTCCAGCAAGACCCGCAACGGCTCGGGCGGCACGGGCCTGGGGCTGGCCATCTGCCGCAAGATCATCGACGCCATGGACGGCACCATCGTGGCCAGCAACCGGCCCGAGGGCGGCTCGCTGTTTCGCATCACCCTTCCCTGCCGCAGCGCATCGGAGACGCGCCCGGCGGAGCTGCTGTAGCGGCACCGCCGGCCGGCGCGCCTGCGGCCGGCAAACGGGTGGTGAACAAGTGGCAAACGGGCGGCAACAAATGAGAAAAAGTCTCATTTAGAATGACAGCACTTCGTCCCGCCCTGCCCGCCTGCCTTCCCTCCCCGCTTGCTTGTATGACACGCCATCCGACTCCTGCCGCCTGGCTGGGCCTGGACCTGCACTGGGCCTATGGAAGCCTGCTGCCCGCCATCTGGCGCAGCACGCGCTGCATCCACCGCGCGCAGGATGTGCTGCATGACGCCTTCGTGCGCTACGCCCTCAGCGGCCGGCACGAAGGCATCGCCCAGCCGCATGCCTACCTGCGCGTGGTGGCGCGCACCGTGCTGGCCGACCAGATGGCGCATGAGCGCCGCTTCGTGCCCCTGCCCGAGCTGGCAGGCGAGGCCGGCGCCGCGCAGCACCCGGTGGCACGCGCGGACGAAATCGCCTTGCAGGAAGCCTTCACGGCGCCTTCGGCCGAGATGCTGGCCGACCTGCAGCAGCGCCTGGGCGCCGTGCAGCGTGTCATCCAGGGATTGCCTGCGCGCTGCCGCGAGGTGTTCTGGCTGTGCAAGGTGGAAGGCCACTCCCAGCCCCAGATTGCCGCCATGCTGGGCATCAGCCTGAACATGGTGGAGCGCCACCTGATGCGCGCCCTGCTGGACCTGCGCGCCGCACGCGAGCTGCTCGCGCCATGAGCACGCCGCGCGAGGAAGCCGCGCGCTGGTTCATACGCATGCACCGGGATGCGGGAGCGCGGCCGGGCGCCGCCGATGCCGCTGCCTGGCGCCGCTGGATGGACGCCGACCCGCGCCACGCCGCCGAATACGCCGCCTTCGAGGCGCTGTGGCAGGACTTCGACTCCACGCCCCGCACCGAGGCCCTGGCCACGGCGGTGGACACCGCCGCACGCCAGCGCCGCAACACACGCAGCAACGCGCGCCGCGCGATCATCACCCGCGGCGTGCTGGGCGTTGCCGGCCTGGGCACGGCGGGCCTGCTGGCATGGCGCGGCTGGCTTGAATGGCAGGACACCACCGTGTTCGCCCTGGCCCGCGACAGTGCGATTGGCGAACGCATCGTGCTGAACCTGCCCGACGCCAGCGTGCTGACCCTGGGACCGGCCAGCCGCATCGCCACGCGCTACACGCGCCGCCAGCGCGCCGTGGTGCTGGAGCAGGGAGAGGCCCTGTTCGACGTGGCCAGGGATGCAGACCGCCCCTTCACCATCGCCGCCGGCCAGGCCCGCATCACCGTGCTGGGCACGCGCTTCACCGTCAACCGCCTGCCGGGACTGGTGCGGGTGGGCGTGGAGCATGGAACGGTGCGTTTGGCGGTGAAAGGTGGTGACGGAGAACCGTCCTTGCTGCTGCAGGCTGGCGAAGTGGGGGAACTGCCGGACGAAAGCGCCGGTGCCGCCCCCGGTGCCGCACCCGGTGCCGATGGCGCCCACGCCAGCCCCCGCCCCCGCCGCGTGCAGCGCGATGCGCGCGACAGTTTCTCGTCCATCGAACGCGGCCTCATCGTCTTCGACAGCGCCGGGCTGGGCGAGATCGCGGCCACGCTGTCGCGCTGGCGCCGCCAGCCCGTGCGTGCGGCCGTAGCCGACGGCACGGGCGGGCCGCGCATCACGGCCGCCGTGCAGCGCGCCGATGTGGAGAGTTTCCTGGACGCGCTGCCGCGCATCGCCGCCGTGCGCGTGCAGGAGCGCGACGGCGCCACCTGGCTGGCCCCGCGCAGCACGGCGCCGGAAAAAATCCGGAAAAACTGAAAAAAAGCGGCCAACGCACATCAGGGATCCGGCGGGCTGCCCCGTCATACAGGCGAGCACAACCGATTTCCAGGAGAACGTTCCCGCCATGCCCGCCCGCCCTCTTTCCTCCCGCCCGGCACGCGCCTGCCTGTCCCTGCTCGCCTGCGCGGCGGCCCTGGCCTGCACGCCAGCCCTGGCCGCCCCTGCCGACATCGACCTGCCGGCCCAGCCGCTGTCCGACGCCATCAAGGCCCTGGCGCGCGCCACCGGCACCAGCATCGCGGCCGACAGCGCCCTGCTCGCAGGCAAGTCCGCGCCCGCCGTCCAGGGCCGCCTGGAGCCGGCCGAGGCACTGCAGCGCCTGCTGGCCGGTAGCGGCCTGCAAGCCTCTGCCCAGCCCCAGGGCGGCTGGCTGCTGCGCCCCGCCCCGGCGCGCCCGCAGACCGCGCTGGACGAAGTGCGGGTGACAGCCACGGCCCTGCGCGACGGCCGCACGGAAGGCACGGGCAGCTACCGGGCGCCCTATGCCAGCGCGGCCACCAAGATCGAGCTGACGGCCCGGGAGACGCCGCAGTCCGTGTCCGTGATCTCGCGCGCACGACTCGATGACCAGAACTTCGTGGAGCTCACCGAAGCCGCCAAGGTGGTGCCCGGCATCGTCGTGCGCCGGCAAAGCAGCCCGGGCGGGCGCAGCGACATCCTCTCGCGCGGCTACCAGTCGTCCACCTACCAGTTGGACGGTCTCACCGTCAGCGGCAACCCGGCCACCCAGGAAACGCTGGACCTGGCCCTGTTCGACCGGGTCGAGGCCCTGCGCGGGCCGGCCGGGCTGTTCTCGGGCGCGGGCGAGCCCAGCGTCATGCTCAACCTGGTGCGCAAGCGCGCCCTGCCGGACTACCAGGGCCAGGGCGCCATCGGCCTGGGCTCGCGGGGCCGCAAGCGGGCCGAGGTGGATGTCACCGGAGCGCTGTCCGAAGATGGCCGCCTGCGTGGCCGGGTGGTGGCGCTGCACGAGAACTTCGGCAGCCCCGTGATGGCCATGGACGGCCACAAGCAGGCCCTGTACGGCACGGTGGAGCTGGACGTCACTTCCCAGAGCACGGTCTCGGTGGGCGCCACCTGGCAGCGCGGCCGGGGCAACTACGACACCGGCCTGCCCGCCCACGCCGACGGCAGGCTGGCCCCCATTCCGCGCGACGTGGCCATTGCCGCCGACTGGGGCCGCGCCGCGCCCGAATCGCTGGCCGGCTTCATCGAGTCGGAGACGCGGCTCGACGGCGGCGGCCTGTTCAAGCTGGCCGCCCGCCGTGTGCTGCGCCAGCAGCGCGACAAGTACATCAACGGCTACTCGGCCGTCTCTGACACCGGCATCAGCCGCCTCACCCAGGCCCAGACCGTGGACCGCGACTATGCCGACACCACGGCCGACATCTACTACAGCACCCCCTGGCAATGGGCCGGGCAGACGCACCATTTCATCGCGGGCGCGGACTACCGCAGCTCCAACATGCACCTGCGCATGCTGCGCGGCGCCATGAACACGCCGGCCGACCTGTTCCACTACGACCCCTCCTCCATCCCCGAGCCCAGCTTCAAGCCCTTTGCCGACGACACTACGCGCACCAGCCTGCGCGGCGTCTACGGCCAGTTGCGCATCAAGCCCACGCAGGCCCTCACCCTGGTGGCGGGCGCGCGCAAGAGCTGGTGGAAGACAGAAACCTCGGATCGGCTGCAGAACACGCGCTCGGGCTACGAGGTCGATGGCCAGTTCACGCCCTTCGGCGCCGTGCTCTTCGATCTGAACGACAGCTGGACGCTCTACGCCAGCCAGTCGCGCATCTTCCAGCCGCAAAGCGGGCGCCTGGCCGGCGGCGGCCAGATCGCCCCGCGCGAGGGCCGGCAGGTGGAAGCCGGCATCAAGGGCAGCCTGCTGGACGGACGCCTGAATGCCACCGCCGCCGTCTACCGCATGCAGGACACCAACCGCGCGCTGGCCGACCCCGCCGATGCCGCCTTCGTCATCCCCGCAGGCAAGGTGCGCTCCGAAGGCTTCGAGGCCGAGGTGGTCGGCTCGCTGTCGCCGCGCTGGGACGTGGCGGCCAGTTACGCCTACATGCGCTCCAAATACCTGCAGGGCACCGTCACGCAGACGGGCACCGACTTCAGCACCATGTCGCCGCGCCACAGCGTGAACCTGTGGGCGCGCTACCGCGTGGCCGGCCCCGTGGCCCAGGGGCTGGAGCTGGGCGCGGGCGTGCGCGCCGTCAGCGAGTTCTACGACACCCTGGGCACCGTGCGCTGGCGCGCGGGCGGCTACGGCGTCTGGTCCGTCTATGCCGCCTACCCGCTCACCCCCCAGGTCAAGCTGGCCGTGAACATCGACAACCTGTTCGACCGCGTCTACTGGGAGCGCGTGGGCACGGCCACGCGCAGCAACTACTACGGCCTGCCGCGCAGCATCATGGTCACGCTGCGCAGCAGTTTCTGATCCCGTCGCCAGAGGGCGTGCGCAGCACAAGGCTGCCGCGCCCCCTGCCTGCCGCGCAGGCATTCAACACATCGACACCATCGAATGATTTCTCACAAATAATTCAATAGATCCACACAATGCATGGATTTACGCTTGTGTCCATTGCCGGCAGCCGCCGCCAGCCAGGACACCAGCCATTGCCATGCAAGACCGTTTTCTGATCGAGCGCATCGAGGCGCGGATCCTCGACATTCCCACCATCCGCCCGCACAAGCTGTCGTTCGGCTCCATCAGCCGGCAAAGCCCGGTGATCGTGCAGTTGTGGCTGCACAACGGGGCCACGGGCTTTGGCGAGGCCGCCACCATCGGCGGCCCGTCGTGGAACGAGGAATCGCCCGAGAGCATCCACCATGCCATCACCAACCACCTGGCGCCCAGCCTGATCGGCCAGGACGGCGCGCGCTTCGAGGCCTGCCTCTCGCGCATGGACCTGGCCTGCAAGGGCAATGCCTTTGCCAAGAGCGCCGTGGAAATCGCGCTGCTGGACGCCGTGGCGCGCAGCCTGCAGTTGCCCGTGTGGCAGTTGCTGGGCGGCAAGCAGCGCGACAGCCTGCCCCTGGCCTGGACGCTGGCCAGCGGCGACATCGAGCGCGACCTGGCCGAGGCCCAGCTGCGCCTGGAACAAAAGCGCCACCGCATCTTCAAGATGAAGATCGGCGCGCGCACGCCCGAGGCCGATGTGGCCCATGTGAGCGAGATCGCACGCGGCCTGCAGGGCCGCGCCACGCTGACCGTGGACGTGAACCAGGCCTGGGACGGCGCCACGGCGCGGCGCTTTCTGCCGCAATTGATCGATGCCGGCGTGACCCTGATCGAGCAGCCCGTGGCCGGCTGGAACGTGCCCGCGCTGCGCGAGCTGACCGCCACGCTGCAGGGCGCCCTGGTCATGGCCGACGAGAGCGTGTGCACGCCCTACGACGCCATGCGCCTGGCGCGCGAGCAGGCCAGCCATGTGTTCTCGCTCAAGGTGGCCAAGCACGGCGGCCTGCTGCGCACGCGCAAGGTGGCGGCCATTGCCCAGGCGGCCGATATCGGCTGGTACGGCGGCACCATGCTGGAGACCTCGATCGGCTCGGCCGCCTCCGCCCATGTCTTTGCCACGCTGGGCGGGCAGCACTACAACTGCGAGCTGTTCGGCCCCCAGCTGCTGGTGGACGACATCGTCACCGAGCGCATGGCCATCCGCGACTTCGAGCTGCAACTGCCCGACGGGCCCGGCCTGGGCTTGGAGATCGACCTGCAGCAGTTGGCGAGCTTCGACCGCGCGCTGGCCGGCAGCCAGCCGCAGCACTTCGACATGGGGCAGGCCCGGACCGGGGCTGCGACCTGAATTCCTTTCATTCCTCCTGGAGACAAACATGCTTTACCTGGTCCGCATGGACGTGAAGATCCCCCACGACCTGCCCGCCGACGTGGCAGCCGAGATCAAGGCCCGCGAGAAGGCCTATTCCCAGCAGCTGCAGCACGACGGACGCTGGCCCCACATCTGGCGCGTGGTCGGCGAGTACGCCAACTACAGCGTGTTCGACGTGGCCTCCAACGACGAGCTGCACGAGCTGCTGCAGGGCCTGCCGCTGTTCCCCTACATGGACATCCAGGTCACGCCGCTGGCAAAGCATCCCTCGGCCATCGCCTGAGCACAGCCCAAACCAAGACCAAATTGTTCGGAGACAACTGAAGTGAATGTGAAACGCCGTTTTCTGACCGCCGCAGCCGCAGGCCTGTGCCTGTCCGCCGTGATGCCCGCCGCCCATGCGCAGGCTCCCGAGGCCAACTGGCCCAGCAAGCCCATCCGCTGGATCGTGCCCTTCCCGCCGGGCGGCGCCATGGACGCCATCGCGCGCACCCTGGGCGAGAAGGCCGGCCGCACGCTGGGCCAGCCCTTCGTGATCGAGAACCGTCCCGGCGCCGGCGGCAACATCGGCGCCGACTTCGTGGCCAAGCAGCCCGGCGACGGCTACACGCTGATGATCACCTCCATCGGCATGGCCACCAACAAGCCGCTGTACCGCAAGCTCAGCTACGACCCGATCAAGGACTTCGCCCCCGTGGGCGTGCTGGCCGTGGTGCCCAACATCCTGGTCACCAACTCCACCCAGCCCAACGTCAAGAGCGTGGCCGACGTGGTGGCCGCCGCCAAGGCCTCGCCCGGCAAGCTGACCTATGCCTCGGCCGGCAACGGCACCTCCATCCACCTGGCGGGCGAAGTGTTCAACTCGCTGGCCGGCGTGGACATCCTGCACATCCCCTACAAGGGATCGGGCCCGGCCGTCTCCGACCTGCTGGGCGGACAGGTCAACTACATGTTCGACTCCATCACATCGGCGCGCCCGCACATCCAGTCGGGCAAGCTGCGCGCCCTGGCCGTGACCACGGCCAAGCGCTCGTCCAGCATGCCCGACGTGCCCACCATGGAAGAGGCCGGCATCAAGGGCTACGAGGTCTCGCCCTGGTTCGCCGTCTTCATGCCCGCCAGCACGCCGCCAGCCATCGTCAAGAAGCTCAACCAGGTCTTCGTGGCAGAGATGAAGCAGCCCGACGTGCTCGAACGCTTCAAGGCCATCGGCGCCGAAGTCGTGGGCTCCACGCCCGAGGAAGCGGCCAGGCACCTGCAGGCCGAGTCCGTGCGCTGGACCAAGGTGATCACGGAGCGCAACATCAGCATGGACTGAGCGCTTCTCTTTTCCAGGACATCCCATAAAACCACGAGGAGACAAACATGTCCGAACTGTCCCAGGACCAGCTGCTGAATCTGGTCAACAGCAAGCAGATCGCCCCTGGCAACGACCGCGTGCGGGCGCTGACCCAGCGCATCGTCAGCGATCTGTTCCAGACCATCGACGAGATGGATGTCACGCCCGACGAGTTCTGGGCCGCCGTGGACTGGCTGGGCCGCCTGGGGAGCAGCGGCCAGCTGGGCCTGATCACGGCAGGCCTGGGCTTCGACCGGCTGCTGGACATCCGCAGCGACGAGGCCGATGCGCGTGCCGGCCGTGCGGGCGGCACGCCGCGCGCCATCGAAGGCCCGCTGTTCGTGGCCGGTGCACCGCTGTCGCAAGCGGAGGCGCGCCTGGACGAGGGCGAACCCCAGGGCGAGGTCTTCGTGATGGAAGGACGGGTGCTGGATCTTGACGGCCGGCCTCTGCCGCATGCGCTCATCGATGTCTGGCATGCCAATGTCCAGGGCGGCTACTCGCACTTCTTCCCGGGCATGAAGCCCTACGAGCTGCGCCGCCGCATAGAAGCCGACGACCAGGGCCGCTACCGCTTTCGCAGCTATGTGCCGCCCGGCTACTCCATACCGCCGAACAGCCCCACCTCGGAACTGTTCGACGCGCTGGGACGCCACGGCCATCGTCCCGCCCACATCCACTTCCTCGTGGTTGCACCCGGCATGCGCACGCTGACCACCCAGGTCAACCTGCCCGGCGATACCTACCTGGACGACGACTTCGCCTTCGCCACGCGTGACGGCCTGATCGTCGAGCTGGAGCGCGGCGTGTCGCCGGCCGGCTATGAGTCGCTGGGCGTGAACGCGCCTTTCGTCCGCACGCGCTTCGACTTCGTGCTGCAGCCCGCAGTCAGCGAAGGCGAGTCCTTGCCGCTGACACGCATGGAGCGTGTGCGCGCCTGAGGCGCCTCCACCTTCCGGGGCCTTCCGGCCTGCCATTTTTTCGATTCTTCCGTTCCACAGCAGGCCGCCCCTTGGAGTGCGGCCTGCTTCACCGTATCCGCTTCCCACACCATGTCCAGCCTGCATCGCATCGCCGCAACCCTGCTGACCGCCACCGTGGCCCTCGTGCCCGCCCTGGGACACGCCCAGGCTCCGGCAGCCTTTCCTTCCAAGCCGGTGAACATCGTCGTGCCCTACGCGGCCGGCGGCCCCGTGGACAACCTGGCACGCGCGCTGGCCACGCGCCTGAACAAGGTCTGGTCGCAACCCGTGGTCATCCTCAACCGCACAGGCGCCAACGAGATCATCGGGGCCGAGTACGTGGCCAAGAGCGCACCCGACGGCTACACGCTGTTCGCCGCGACCGAAGCGTCGCTGACCATGAACCCGCACCTGTACAGGAAGCTGCCCTACAACCCGCAAAAGGACTTCGCCCCCATCTCCCGCCTGATCAGCGTGCCCATGGTCTTCTTCGTGCCCCAGAGCTCCAAGGCCGGCACGCTGCAGGAGTTCATCGCTCAGGCACGCCAGGCAGGCAAGACCAAACCGCTGACCTATGGCTCATCGGGCGCGGGCGGCATCGTGCACCTGCCGCTGGCCATGTTCGCCAAGCAGGAAGGGCTGGAGATGGTGCACGTGCCCTACAAGGGCGCCGCACCGCTGATCCCCGAAGTCATCGCCGGCCAGATCGACGCAGCGGTGCTGGGCGTGTCGGTGATCGAGCAGCACATCAAGTCGGGCAAGCTCAAGGCCCTGGCCGTGTCCTCGGAGACACGCAGCATCGCCCTGCCGGATGTGCCCACCTTCAAGGAAGCCGGGGTGCGCGACATCCAGGCTGTCTTCAACATCGGCCTGCTGGCACCGGCTGGAACGCCGGCGCCCCTGGTGGAGAAGATCGCCGCCGATGTGCGCCGCGTGCTGCTGGAGCCCGAATTCCGCAAGACCCAGGTGGACGCGTTCTCTTACGTGGCCGTGGCCTCCAGCCCCGCCGAATACCGCGACTTCCTGGCGCGCGACTACCAGGTGCAGGGCGAGCGCGTGCGCACCTCGGGCGCCTCGCTGGACTGATCCGGACGGGGTCCGTTCAGCTCTGGACTGCGGTGCGCTTGGCAACCACGTGCACCGCAGCCGCAGGCCTGCGCCCCCAGTTCATCAGCGCCGTGCCGGCCACGGCCATGCCGCCGCCCAGCACGATGCTGGCATCGATGCTCTCGCCCAGCCACAGCGCCGACAGCGCCACGCCGATCACGGGCACCAGGGTGATGTAGCCCGAGGCCGCGCCCGCGCCCAGCGCCTTGACGCCGTCGAAGTACCAGGCATAGGCAAGCGCCGTGGCGCCGAAGGCCAGGAAGGCCAGCGCGCTCCAGGCGGTTGCGTTGCCAAGCACGGCAGCCTGCAGGCCGGCCGGCCCTTCCACAACCAGGCTGGCCACCACCAGCATGGCCGCGCCCATGGTCGAGGTCACGGCCGTGGCCGACAGCGCATCCACGCCCGTGAGCAGCCAGCGGCCGATCAGGGTGTAGCTCACCCAGCACACCACGCAGCCCAGGATCAGCAGCTCGCCCGCGCCCACCGATCCCTGCAGCAGCGCCAGCGGCTGGCCGTGCGAGATCACCACCACGGCGCCGCAGGCCGCCAGCGCCATGCCCAGGGCAATGGTGCGGTTGAGCCGCTCGCCGAACAGCCAGACCGCCAGCGCCAGCGTGAGCACGGGGTTGAGCGTGATCACCAGGGCCGCCTTGCCGGCCGGCACATGCTGCAGCCCCATGAGGAAGAAGGCCGCATAGCCGAACACGCCGGTGGCGCCGGCGGCCGCCATGCCCAGCCAGCGTTTGGCACTCCATTGCCGCAGGCCAGCCATGCCACCGGCCCAGTACAGCCACGGCAGCAGCACGGCGGCGGCCAGCAGGAAGCGCAGGCTGGCGGCGGCCAGCGGCGGCATGTTCTGTGCCACCACGCGGCCCGCAGGCCAGGAAGCGCCCCACAGCAGGGCCATGCCGACAAGCCGCAGGTGGGGACCGAAGAAGCGTTGAAAATTCATGGCGCGTACTATGTGCTCATATCGATTCATAGACAAATGAGCGAATGCTCATGACCTGGACAACGTGATCCCATGACCTTCACCCAGCTCGAAGTGTTCGCGGCACTGGCCCGCGCCGGCAGTTTCTCGCGCGCGGCCGCGCTGCTGGGCATTACCCAGAGCGCCGTCAGCCATGCCCTGCGCGCGCTGGAAGGCGAGCTGCAGGTGCAGTTGGTGCGCCGCGAAGGCCCCCACTCCCCGCTGACCGACGCAGGCACGCGGCTGCTGCAGCGCGCCAACGACATCCTCCAGCAAAAGGAGGCCTTGCGGCAGGAGGCCGATGCCGAGCGCGGCATGGCGCGCGGCACGCTGCGCGTGGCCTCGTTCGGCGCCACGTCCTCGCTGCGTCTGCTGCCCCCGCTGATCACCGAATACCGCCGCCGCCAGCCCGCCGTGCTGGTGCAGATCGACGAGCAAAACGACGACACCGTGGTCAAGTGGCTGCTGGAGCGGCGCGTGGAGATCGGCTTCGTCGTGCTGCCCGACGAGCGCTTCGAGACCGTGCCCCTGGTGGAAGACGAACTGGTGGCGCTGCTGCCCGCCGCGCACCGGCTGGCGGCCCAGCGCAGCATCCGCGCCGCCGACCTGCAGGGCGAGGCCTTTGTGCGCACCTCGGCCGGGTCGGGCGCGCACATCGACCGCTTCCTGGCCGAGGCCGGCGCCCAGCCTGCGGCCATCTACCACTTCGAGCAGATGTCCTCCATGCAGGGCTTCGTGGCCCAGGGCCACGCCATTGCCATTGCCGCGCGCCTGGCCGTGCCCGAGCAGGCGCCCGAAGGCATGGTCTACCGCAGCCTCTCGCCCCGCCAGCGCCGCGTCACCGGCCTGGCCGTGCGCAGCATGGAACGGCTGTCGCCGGCCGCTGCCGGCTTTGTGGAGCTGGCGCGGGAGATGGCCAGGAAGAAGCAGTTTGGCTAAGCCTGCGCCGCCGACGGCAAGGTCAGCGGATGCAGCACCAGCGCCTCGCGCACGATGGGCTTGAGCGCCTGGGCCTCGTCGGGACTGGCCAGCACGCGGGCCAGTTCAGCGCGCATGCGGGGCTCCCAGAATTTGCGGATGTGTTCGGCGATGCCCTGCAGGGCATCGTCACGCTCGGGCATGGCCTCGAAGAACTCGCCGATGCGGTTGGCCATGCGGACCAGGTTCGCGCTGTCCATCACTTGCCTCCCGCCACGGCCATGCTGCCTGCCTGCGCGGCTTGCAACAGGCCGATCTGCTCTTCATGCATGCGCGCAAAGCCGCGCTGCCAGTCGGACGGCTGGGCGTGCTGGGGGACGGGCAGCACCTGCACGGCCGTGACCTTGTATTCGGGGCAGTTGGTGGCCCAGTCGGAGCTGTCGGTGGTGATGACGTTGGCGCCCGATTCGGGAAAGTGGAAGGTGGTGTAGACCACGCCGGGCTGTATGCGCTCGGTGACGGTGGCGCGCAGCACGGTCTCGCCCGCACGGCTGGCGATGCCGACCCAGTCGCCATCGCGTATGCCGCGGTCCTCGGCGTCATGCGGATGGATTTCCAGCCGGTCCTCGCTGTGCCAGTGGCTGTTGTGCGTGCGCCGGGTCTGGGCGCCCACGTTGTACTGCGACAGGATGCGGCCCGTGGTCAGCAGCAGCGGAAAGCGCTGGGTGACCTTCTCGTCGGTGGCCACGTACTGGGTGATGATGAAGCGGCCCTTGCCGCGCACGAAGCGGTCCCTGTGCATGATGGGAGTGCCGGCCTCTTCGGTGCTGTCATTGCAGGGCCATTGCACGCTGCCCAGCCGGTCGATCTTGTCGTAGTTCACGCCCGCGAAGCTGGGCGTGAGCGCGGCGATCTCGGCCATGATCTCGCTCGGGTGCGTGTAGTGCATGGCGTAGCCCAGCGCATTGGCCAGCAGCTGGGTGACCTCCCAATCGGCATGGCCGGCCAGCGGCGCCATGACCTTGCGCACGCGCGAGATGCGGCGCTCGGCATTGGTGAAGGTGCCGTCCTTTTCTAGGAAGGAGGCGCCCGGCAGGAAGACATGGGCGTACTTGGCGGTTTCGTTGAGGAAGATGTCCTGCACCACCACGCATTCCATGGCCGAGAGCGCGGCCGTCACATGCTGGGTGTTGGGGTCGGACTGCACGATGTCCTCGCCCTCGCAGTACAGGCCCATGAAGCTGCCGGCCAGGGCCGCCTCGAACATGTTGGGAATGCGCAGGCCGGGCTCGGGGCTGAGCGCCACGCCCCAGGCCCCCTCGAACTCGGCGCGCACCGTGCTGTCCGAGATGTGGCGGTAGCCGGGCAGCTCATGCGGGAAGGAACCCATGTCGCAGGAGCCCTGCACGTTGTTCTGGCCGCGCAGCGGGTTCACGCCCACGCCCTCGCGGCCCACGTTGCCCGTGGCCATGGCCAGGTTGGCAATGCCCATGACCATGGTCGAGCCCTGCGCATGCTCGGTCACGCCCAGGCCGTAGTAGATGGCCGCGTTGACGGGGCGGCCCGCTGGGTGGTCCTCGGCGCCCAGCGCATACAGGCGCGCGGCGCCGCGCACGAGTTCGGGAGCGACCCCGGTGACCTCGGCCATGGCCTCGGGCGAGTTCTCGGGCCGGGCCACGAATTCCTTCCACTGCGCGAAGGACTTGGCATCGCAGCGCTCGGCGATGTAGCCCTCGGCCAGCCAGCCTTCGGTGACGATGACATGGGCCAGCGAGGTGATCATGGCCACGTTGGTGCCGGGCCGCAGTTGCAGGTGGTAGTCGGCGCGGATGTGGGGCGACTTGACGAGCTCGATCTCGCGCGGGTCGATGACGATGAGCTTGGCGCCCGCACGCCGGCCGTCGCCGCGCAGGCGCTTTTTCATGCGCGAGCCGAACACCGGGTGCGCGGCCGTGGGATTGGCGCCGATGACCATGACCACGTCCGTGTGCTCGATGGACTTGAAGGTCTGCGTGCCGGCCGAGGTGCCATAGGTCTGGCCCAGGCCGTAGCCCGTGGGCGAGTGGCACACGCGCGCGCAGGTATCGACGTTGTTGTTGCCGAAGGCCGTGCGCACCAGCTTTTGCACCAGGTAGGCCTCTTCGTTGGTGCAGCGCGAGGAGGTGATGCCGCCAATGGAATCCTTGCCGTGCTTGGCCTGGATGCGGCGGAACTCGCTGGCCGTGTGGGCAATGGCCTCTTCCCAGCTCACTTCGCGCCAGGGGTCGGTGATCTTCGCGCGGACCATGGGCCGGGTGATGCGGTCCTTGTGCGTGGCATAGCCCCAGGCAAAGCGGCCCTTGACGCAGGCATGGCCCTCGTTGGCCTGGCCGTCCTTCCAGGGCACCATGCGCACGACCTGCTCGCCCTTCATCTCGGCCTTGAAGCCGCAGCCCACGCCGCAGTAGGCGCAGGTGGTGATGGCACTGTGCCCGGCCTGGCCCAGCTCGGTCACGGTCTTTTCCTGCAGCGTGGCCGTGGGGCAGGCCTGCACGCAGGCGCCGCAGCTGACGCAGTCGCTGTCCATGAAGCTGCCGCCCTGCCCCGCCGTGACGCGCGATTCGAACCCTCGGCCCGAGATAGTCAGCGCAAAGGTGCCCTGCGTCTCCTCGCAGGCGCGCACGCAGCGGTTGCAGACGATGCACTTGCTGGGGTCGTAGCTGAAGTACGGGTTGGAGTCATCGACCTCGGCGCGCGCCTGGCCCTTGAAATGGTTGGCGCCGTCGAAGCCGTAGCGCACCTCGCGCAGGCCCACGGTGCCGGCCATGTCCTGCAGTTCGCAGTCGCCGTTGGCGCTGCAGGTCAGGCAGTCCAGCGGATGGTCGGAGATGTACAGCTCCATCACGCCGCGGCGCAGCTCCTGCAGTTGCGGGCTTTGCGTGCGCACCTTCATGCCCGGCTCGGCCGGCGTGGTGCACGAGGCCGGAAAGCCCTTGCGGCCTTCGATCTGCACCAGGCACAGGCGGCAGGAGCCGAAGGGCTCCAGGCTGTCGGTGGCGCACAGCTTGGGCACGCTGACGCCGCCTTCCATGGCAGCGCGCATCAGCGAGGTGCCCTCGGGAACGCAGACCTCGCGTCCGTCGATCTCCAGGGTGATCAGGCGTTCGGACGGGCTGGCGGGCGTGCCCCAGTCGGCTTGCTTCAAATGGTCGAGCATGGTGTTCTCCGGTCAGGCAGCCGTTGCGGCCGTGGTGGACTCGATGCCGAAGTCCTGGGGGTAGTGGTTCAGCGCCGAGCGCACGGGATACGGCGTCATCCCGCCCATGGCGCACATGGAGCCGTGCTGCATGGTGTCGCACAGGTTCTCCAGCAGGGCCACCTGGCCGGCGTGGGCGGCAGGGTCGGCGCCGGCGCGCACGATGCGGTCGATGACCTCCACGCCGCGCGTGGAGCCGATGCGGCAGGGCGTGCACTTGCCGCAGGACTCGATGGCGCAGAACTCCATGGCATAGCGCGCCAGCTGCGCCATGTCGGCCGTGTCGTCGTGCACGACGATGCCGCCGTGTCCCACCACGTTGCCCTTGGCGGCATAGGCCTCGTAGTCCAGCGGCGCATCCCAATCGGGCGGAGCCACATAGCTGCCCAGCGGGCCGCCTACCTGCACGGCCTTGATGGCGCGGCCGGTGGCCGTGCCGCCGCCGAAGTCTTCCACCAGCTCGCGCAGGCTCAGGCCGAAGGCCTTTTCCACCAGGCCGCCGCGCGCAATGTTGCCGGCCAGCTGGAACGGCAGCGTGCCGCGCGAGCGGCCCATGCCGAAGCCCTGGTAGAAGGCCGCGCCGCGCGCCAGGATCAGCGGCACCGTGGCCAGCGTGATCACGTTGTTGATCACCGTGGGCCGGCCCCACAGCCCCGCTATGGCCGGCAGCGGCGGCTTGGCGCGCACAATGCCGCGCCGCCCCTCGATGCTCTCCAGCATGGCCGTTTCCTCGCCGCAGACATAGCTGCCCGCGCCCTTGCGCACCTCCATGTGGAAGGCCCGCCCGCTGCCGGCCACGTTGCGGCCCAGCCAGCCTGCGGCCTCGGCACGCGCAATGGCTTCGCGCAGGGTGGCGATGGCATGCGGATACTCGCTGCGCACATAGACCAGGCCCTGCGTGGCGCCCACGGCCAGGCCAGCGATGGCCATGCCTTCGATCAGCGTGTAGGGATCGCCCTCCATCAGCAGCCGGTCGGCGAAGGTGCCCGAGTCGCCCTCGTCGGCATTGCAGGCAATGTACTTTTGCGGCCCCGCTGCGGCGGCCACGGTCTTCCACTTGATGCCGGCCGGAAACGCCGCACCGCCACGGCCGCGCAGGCCCGAATCCAGCACCTCCTGCACGATGGCCGCGGGCTCCATGCGCGCCGCGCGCTCCAGCCCCTGCCAGCCGCCATGGGATGCGTAGTCGGACAGGTCCAGCGGGTCGATGACGCCCACGCGCGCAAAGGTCAGGCGCTCCTGGCGCGCCAGGTAGGCAATGGCCTCGGTCAGTCCATGGCACAGCGCATGGCTGCCGCCCTGCAGCATTCCGGCATCGATCAGGCCCGGCACCGCATCGGCCGTGACCGGGCCGTAGGCCACGCGGCCTTCGGGCGTCTCGACTTCCACCAGGGTTTCCAGCCACAGCAGGCCGCGCGAGCCGTTGCGCACGATCTGCACCTGAAGGCCGCGCGCCGCGCACTCGCGCTGCAAGGCGCCGGCCACGGCGTCAGCGCCCAAGGCCAGCGCGGCGGCATCGCGGGGCACATAGACGCGCACGCCGGGGCCTGCCCCTGCCCCTGCCCCTGCCCCTGTCCCTGTCCCTGTCCCTGTCCCTGCATGCGCAGGCTGGGCCACCGGCTCGCCGGCCTGCTCCGGCTGGCGGCATTGCGCGATGAGTGCATCCAGGCCGTTGGCCGTGACATGCGCATGGGGCCGGCCATCGAGCATCACGGCAGGCGATGACGCGCACAGGCCCAGGCAGTAGACCGGCTCCAGCGTGACGGCGCCATCGGCACTGGTTGCATGCCCATGCCCATGCCCACTCGATCCGCAGCCCAGCGCCTGGCCTGCGTGGGCCAGCAGCGCGTCGGCACCGCGCGACTGGCAGGCCTCGGCGCGGCAGACCTGCAGCACATGGCGGCCCGCTGGCGTGCTGCGGAAATGGGGGTAGTAGGAGATGACGCCATGCACCTCGGCACGCGAGAGGTTCAGCGCATCGGCGATGCGCGGCACGGCGGCTTCGGGGATATGGCCCAGCATGTCCTGCACGTCGTGCAGCAACTCGATCAGGGGGCCGGGGCGCCGGGCGTGGACGGCAATGGCGTGCTCGACGGCCTCGCGCTCATGGGCGCCGAGTGCGCTGCCGGCAACAGCGGCATTGAGGACGGCAATGGGAATGATCTTCCCTTGTGTGGCTGGCATGGGTGTCCCTGCTGGCTTTCGTTGTGGGGAGCGGCGCGGTCCGGTCCGCTGGCGCTTTGTCTCTGATGCCCATTTCAAGCCTTGCCGGGCAAGCCGTCAAATTCAAACGGATGATTGCGCCATTCAATCGGCAAATGAGCCGCCGGGCAGTGCTGCGCCTGCTGCCCGGGCCTTGCGGATGCCGCAGCCAGCGCGGGTTTGCGCCACTTGGCAAATGCGCCCGGCTTGTCGCAAATCACACGGTATTTGGTGTGAATTTTGATAAGCTCACGCGCACCATGAACCACCAGCCATCAGCCATGACGCCACAGGATGGCTATCATTTTTCAGACCAGATCGGCCACCTGCTGCGGCGTGTCTATCAGCGCCACACTGCACTCTTCCAGCAATACATTCCCGACTCGCAGCTCACCGCCGCGCAATTCGTGGTGCTGTGCTCCGTGCGCGACAACAGCGGCAGCTCGCTGGCCGACATCGTCAAAGCCACCGTGATCGACCAGGCCACCATCCGCGGCGTGGTGGACCGGCTCAAGCAGCGCGAACTGGTGCAGGTGGACCATGACCGCATCGACCGCCGCAAGGTCGTCATCAACCTCACCGAGGCCGGCCAGGACCTGGTGCGCGACATGGAGCCCTTCGCCAAGCAGATCACCGAAAGCACCTACGGCAAGCTCAATCCGGCCGAGCGCCTGGCGCTGGATTTTTTGCTCAAGAAGATGCTGGAAGGTGGCGAGGCCGACTGAGCCCTTGCAGCCTCCCCAAAAAAAAGGCCAGAAGGACAAATCCTTCTGGCCTTTTTGCTGAGCCGACCTTTCAGTCAGCTCAGGCCGTCATCAATCCAGCGCCCGGTTGCGCGATTCCACATCCACGGCCCAGATCGACAGGGCACCGCCCACCAGCATGGCGGACAGCACGGCCAGGGCCAGTGTGAAGTGGGTGGCCATGATAGGCGCAATGATGGCCGGGGCGAACAGGCCGCCGAAGCGCGCCACGGCGCCGGCCATGCCCATGCCGCTGGCACGCAGGTCGGTGGGGTAGACCTCGGGGGTGAACGCATACAGCGCGCCCCAGGTGCCCAGCAGCGAGAAGCTCATCAGCAGGGTGGAGCCGATGACCACGAAGGGCGACGAGCCCAGGCTGTAGAACATGCAGCCGACGGCGCTGAGCAGCAAAAAGCCGATCAGCGTGGGCTTGCGGCCCCAGCGCTCCACGCCATAGGCCGACAGCGCAAAGCCGGGCAGTTGCACCAGGGCCAGCACCACCAGGAAGACCTGGCCGCGCATGAAGGCGAAGCCCTCGCTGCTGAGCTTGACGGGCAGGTAGACGAAGACACCGTAGTAGGCGATGGAGATCAGCGCCCAGGCCAGGAACAGCGAGAGGCTGCGGCGGCGCAGGCCGCCGTTGAACAGCGCGAGGATGGACTTGCGCTCCTGCTTTTCAGGCTGCAGCGCGGGGATTTCCGCCGTGGTGCCGTTGACCTTGGCCACCCGCTGCAGCACCTTGCGGGCCTCTTCGGACTTGCCGTTGCGGTTGAGGAACATGGGCGACTCGGGGATGTAGAAGCGCAGCACCACGCCGATCAGCGCCGGCAGTCCGGTCACGAAGAAGATCACGCGCCAGGCATCGTCACCCCAGGACACGGCCACCAGCGCCAGGATGGCCAGGAAGATGGTGCCCACGGCCCAGAACGATTCCAGCAGCACCAGCCAGCGGCCGCGGCGGTCGCTGGGCAGGAACTCGGCCATCATGGTGTAGTCCACGGGCAGCGTGCCGCCCACGCCGATGCCGGTGATGAAGCGCAGCACCAGCAGCCAGGCGAACTCGGGCGCAAAGGCCGAGGCCACGCCCGCGAAGGCATCGATCACCACGGCCATCATCAGCACCGGGCGGCGCCCGATGCGGTCGGCCAGGCGGCCGAAGACGAAGGCACCGATCAGCATGCCGATGAAGAAGAAGGTGCCGGTCTGCAGCGCCTCGGGCACGGTCTTGCCGAAGGTCTTGGCAATGGACGGCGCGCTGAAGCCGATGGACAGCACCTGCATGGCGTCGGCCAGCCAGACCAGCCCGAAGATGACGAACAGCCGATATTGGAACTTGCCGACACCCGCTGTCTGGATGCCTTTTTCCACCGAAATGTATGTAGATGACATGCAGGGACTCCTTTTCTAGCCATCGCAATTGTTGAATCTGTCTTTTCCCAGGCAAGGCCGTTCAGCTTGTGTTGCCGTCTCCTGCCGTGCCTTCCACCCTTCACACATCCGGAGCGAACCGCTCCCTCGGCGCCATCTCCATGGCCCGATGAAAAAATTCAGGATGTCGGTCTCTGCATCCGGGCGATGGGCGCATTGCGGACAGGCTGCACATCGACAGCGCCGTCCGTTGTTGCCCATCACCCGTCCCCAGCATCAGATGTCAGGACCCAGGCCCTGGAGAGATTCCAGGGCAAGGTGTCCATATCCGCGGCATCGCCCATGCCGCCGCCCATTGCTGCCCATTGCCGCCCTCAGTGCGCATGCGCCTGTGCCTGCATGCGCAGCCGGTTAATCGTCTTCGTGTCGTCTGGCCAAGCTTTTTCCTCCGGTGCAAATCGTTCGCGCAAATATCCGAGCAGGTCCGCGATCTGCCTGTCGTCCAGGCTGTCCCCGAAGCCGGGCATGTAGCCCAGCGCATCGTCGGCCGGCGCCTGTATGCCGTTCAGGATCACCTGGACCAGGTTGTCGGGGCTGGCCGCATGCAGGTTGGTGTTCAGGGCCAGCAGCGGCTTGACGCCGAACAATGTGGGACCGCTGCCCGCCTCATGGCAGACGGCGCAGGCGTTCTGGTAGATGCGTTCGCCATTGGCGTGGCGGTCCAGGGCCCTGGCAGGTGGCGCCGCAGGCGCCGCCGCCTGCACGGCGGCCGGCGCCGGTGCCGGCATGGCCGGGGCGGCCTGGGCGGCCTGGGCGGCCTGTGGTGCCTGTGGGGCCTGGCCCGGCAACTCCATCAGATAGGTGGCCATGGCGCGCACATCGGCTTCGGGCAACTGGGCCAGGCCGTGGATGACGGGCGCCATGGGGCCGGCCGCCACGCCGTGGCGGGCCGAGAAGCCGGTGCGCAGGTACTGGTATAGCTCTTCGCGGCTCCAGGGCAGCTTGCCGCCGGCCAGTTGATTGAGCGCGGGCGCCGTCCAGCCTTCGGCCTCGCCGCCGCCCAGGTAGTGGATGCCGGTC
Organism: Delftia sp. PX-1; assembly: GCF_055797465.1. Lineage (NCBI taxonomy): Bacteria > Pseudomonadati > Pseudomonadota > Betaproteobacteria > Burkholderiales > Comamonadaceae > Delftia > Delftia sp. PX-1. The sequence goes on along the minus strand of NZ_CP184763.1, from coordinate 1,880,727 downwards.
TTTTCGGCACCCAGCGCATTGCGCGGCGAGTGGCAGGCCGCGCAGTGGCCCGCGCCTTCGACCAGGTAGGCGCCCCGGTTCCATTCGGCGCTGCGCGCGGGGTCGGCCTTGAAGGGCGTGGCGTCGTGGAACAGCAGGTTCCAGCCCGCCATGGCCGGGCGCAGGTTGTAGGGGAAGGCCAGCTGCGTCTCGGGCGCCTTGGCCTTCACGGCAGGCTGGGACATCAGGTAGCCGTAGAGGGCCTGCAGGTCGCCATCGCTGAGCTTGGCGAAGGCCGTGTACGGGAAGGCCGGGTACAGCTGCCTGCCATCCTGGTGGATGCCGTGGCGCATGGCGCGCTCGAAGGCCGCGTAGGACCAGCGGCCGATGCCGGTTTCGTTGTCGGGTGTGATGTTGGTGGAGTAGATGGTGCCGAACGGCGTCTCCAGCCCGAAGCCGCCGGCATTGGCCGCGCCGCCCGGGGCCGTGTGGCAGACCACGCAGTCGCCCGCAGCCGCCACCAGGCGGCCGCGCTCCAGGGCCTGCGGCGAGTACAGGGAAACGTCGGGCCCGTCGGTCAGCGGCAGGGCCGGCTTCAGCGGCCAGGCCATGGCGGCCATGCCGGCAAGGCCTGCGGCGCCTGCGGCCAGCCAGCCCCAGCCACGGCCGGGCCGCGCCGCACCGGGCTTGCCGGCACCCTCGCCCGCCAGGGCCAGGCGCAGCTGCTCGGGCTGGAAGGGCACTTCGCGCAGGCGCACGCCTGTCGCATGGTGAATGGCGTTGGCAATGGCGGCGGCGGCGGGCAGCGTGGCCACGCCATCCAGCGCCAGATTGCCCTGGCGGATGACCGCGACATCGCCGGGCACATGTTGCGCCAGGTCGGAGCCGGGCTTGGCGATCACATCGAAAGAAGCAGCGGAGGCTGTGGCCCCTGCCCAGTCGTCAAAAGCGGGCGCCGTGCCCAGCAGCCGGCGCGCATCGGCCAGCAGTTGCGGGTCCTGCTGGACGATCTCGGGCCGCGTGCTGGCGGCCTGCGCCGCTTGCATGCTGCGGCTGTCATGGCCGGCCACGACGCGGGTCACTTCGATCTCGCCCGTTTGCGGGTGCACGGCCACCTCGGCCACCCAGGCGCTCCAGGCATGGAGGTCGGCGCCCTGCGCATCCAGGGTCTGCAGCTGGGCGGTGGCAAAGCCCCGGCCCAGCAGGCGGCCGTCGGCCCCCTGGTGGGATGGCGCCTGCTGCGACGCCTGCGCACGCTCGGCCACCTGCCGGGCCAGATCGCGCACCGGGCCTTCGGGCAGGTGCTGCAGCCGCCATTGCAGCGGGTCACGGCCCTGGTCCAGCGCCTGCTCATGCCAGTGGCTTTCGCGGGCAAAGACCTGGGCGGCATTCAGATCATCGACGCCGGCATGCCGCAGGCCGGCGGCCAGCCTGCGTTCATGCACTTCGCCGGCATCGAGCACGGTGGCCAGGGCCGCGGCGCGCGCCAGCTCGGGCTGGCTCAACAGGCGTGCCATGCTGGGGCGCACGGCCCAGGGCGTGTCGGACAGCAGCAGGTCTGGCTGCGGCGATGCATTGCCCGGCTGAGGCTGCACCGCCGTGTCGGCTTCAAGCCCTTGCGAAGGCCGCGCATGCACGCTCAGCACCAGTTCCCGGCTGTCTGCGCTGCCCGCAGCAGTCCAGGCCTCGCAGGCCACGCTGACAGGCCGGCCCACGGCCTGGGACAGCAGGGCCGCATCGGCCGCTGCGTCCATGAGATCCAGCACATGCGGGGTGACGGCCGCCGTGGCCGGCAGGCTGAACAGCCGCAGCGCGGACTCGGGGCATTGCAGCAATGCGGCCAGTTCGCGGCCGATCATCTGCCGCGCATCCGCGTCACAGGGCGGCAACCAGACGCTGGCATGGCCGTCCAGGCACCACACGGCTGCGCGTGCGGCACCCTCGCAAGACGCGGGCGCCGCCATGCGCCAGACATAGCGGCCGGCATCGGGCAGGTCGGCCTTGCCAGCCTTGTCGGCTCTGTCGGCTCTGTCGGCAGCACGGGGCGCGCTGGCGGCCCTGGCTTCCTGCCGGTCGTCCCAGGCAGGGGCCAGGCCGGCAGCGGCCTGCCGGGCATGGACAGGCGCCACGGCCACCACGCCCAGAAAATGCCCGCGCTGCACCGCGGCCACCACGCCAGCCATGGCCTGGGCGTCCTGCAGCCGTGCATGCAGGGGCACGCTGCCCCGGTAGCGCAGACCGTCCCAGGCCGCGACGGGCGGGCGCAGCGCCAGGCCGTGCAGCAGGTCGGAAGGCAGGGCGGGTGTGTTGCCGGCCGGGCTCATGGCTGGACCTCGCCCGCGCTGGAAGATGGAAAACCGGAGGGTGCCTGCAGCGCGGCGCGTTGCGCACGCAGCTGCACGGCGCGCAGGGCGGCCTGCATGATTTCCACATGCGTGCCGCAGCGGCACAGGTTGTGGTGCAGCTCGTTGCGCAGCTCCTGCTCGGTGGGATTGGGGTTGCGGCGCAGCAGGGCCTCCACGGTCATGATCATGCCGTTGAGGCAGTAGCCGCACTGGGCCGCCTGGCAGTCGATGAAGGCCTGCTGCGTGGGGCCGGGGCACTGGCGCGAGCCCAGGCCTTCCAGCGTGGTGACCTCGCGGCCCACGGCCGCCCGCACGGGGATCACGCAGGAACGCGCGGCCACGCCATCGATCAGCACCGTGCAGGCGCCGCATTCGCCCAGGCCGCAGCCGTACTTGGGCCCGTTCAGCTCCAGGTCATTGCGCAGCACATGCAGCAGCGCCGTCCCGGGCGCTGCCGGCACCTCGCATGCGCGTGCATTGACCTGCAGGCGGATGGGGTGGGGGGTACTGCTTGGATGGACTGGGGTTCCCATGGGACGAGGCTCTTGCAACTTGGCTGCGGTTCAGGATGTCGGCGTTCTGCGGCCGGACAGGAGGGGGAGATTCCCTCCCCTCGTCCGGCAAGGCAGCGAGTATCAGGCCGCTGCCTTGACCTTGGGCTCGACCAGGGGCACGTTGAACACGTCGTAGCCGAAGCACCAGGACGGATCTTCGTTGGTGCGCAGCCAGGTGTTGTCGTGCGAGATGCGCTGCACCTTGCTGGCGCGCTCGGCACGGTTGGCTTCGTACAGGGCGAAGGCCAGCTCATGGTTGTGCGCGCCGACTTCCTTGAGGCAGCGCGCCAGCATGGCGCCGTCCTCGATGGCCATGGCGGCGCCCTGGGCCATGTGGGGCTTCATGGGGTGGCAGGCATCGCCCAGCAGCACCAGGCGGCCACGGCTCCACAGCGGCAGCGGATCGCGCTCGAGCAGCGACCACTTGGTCACTTCCACGGTGGCGTCGATCAGTGCCTGCACGGTGGGATGCCAGCCCGAGAAGGCCTCGCGCATCTCTTCCTTGCTGCTGGGCAGCCAGCGGTCGTTGAGGTCCCACTTCTCGACGGGCACGCCGGTCACGTAGTACAGCTCGTCGGCCTTGCCGGTGACGAAGTAGGTCATCATGTGGCGGTCATCGCTCCACCACTTCACGCAGGCGTCAAAGGGCAGCATGCCGGCCTTGACTTCGGGCGTGGGAAACACGGCGCGGTGGGCCAGGTAGCCCGCGTACTTGGGCAGCTCGGGGCCCAGCAGTTCCTCGCGGATGCGGGAGTTCACGCCATCGGCGCCGATGACGATGTCCGCCTCCTCGGTCGTGCCGTCGGCAAAGTGCATGACGACCACATTGCCGCGATCCTCCACCTTGGTCAGGAACTTGCCGTAGGCCATCACGCTGTCGGGCAGGGCCTCGACCAGCAGCGCATGGAAGTCGCCACGGTGCACGGTCAGGTAGCTGGCGCCGTATTCCTTGACGGCGTAGTCGCCCAGCGGAATCTGGGCCAGCACGTCGCCCGTCTGCCAGTGGCGGCTGTACCAGTAGTCGGGATGCGAGCCCTGCTCGTTGAGCGCGTCCTCGATGCCGATGCGGCGCAGGATCTTCATCACATTGGGCCCGACGTGGATGCCGGCTCCCAGGCGCGAGAAGCTGGGCGCCTGCTCATAGACGCGGACATTGAAGCCTTCCTGGAGCAGCAGCTTGGCAGCTGCAGCCCCGCCGAGACCGGCGCCGACAACGGCGATTCGAGGGGATTGAGACACAGTTTTCTCCTTGCAGGAATGTTGAAAGCCAGACGGGGCAACCGTTGCTTCGGCGCGTCCTTGCAGGGTGTAGAGCAGGAAGCGTGCCAGGCAACAAAACACTTAATTCAGGTGTATGCGCTTGAATTTTTCAAATCGACGCATGCACCATAGGGCGGCAGAATAAATTGAAGTTCGCCATTTTTGGTGCAATTTCTGCACCAAATAAGTACAAACCCCGAGAAAATTCTCATTTGCAAGGCGGCACGTCTTTTGCAAGAATAAAGCGTACACACTCAGTTGATTCTGATCAGAAACCCTCGAAACTTCGCAAAGGCAAGTCCATGACCAAAACGTTCCGCATCGGCCAGATCGTCCCCAGCTCCAACACCACCATGGAGACCGAGGTGCCGGCCATGCTGCAGGCCCACTCCACGCTGCGCCCGCAGGACCGCTTCACCTTCCACTCCAGCCGCATGCGCATGAAGAAGGTCCAGAAGGAGGAACTGGCCGCCATGGACGCCGAAAGCGACCGCTGCGCGCTGGAGCTGAGCGACGCGCGCGTGGACGTGCTGGGCTATGCCTGCCTGGTGGCCATCATGGCCATGGGCAAGGGCTACCACCGCGTCTCGCAGCAGCGCCTGACCGAGCGCACGGCCAGCAATGGCGCCACCGCCCCGGTGATCACCAGCGCCGGCGCGCTGGTGGAAGCGCTCAAGGTCATGGGCGCCAGGAAGATCGCCCTGGTGGCGCCCTACATGATTCCGCTGACCCAGCTGGTCATGGACTACGTGGCCGCCGAAGGCTTCGAGATCGTGGACTGGCGCGCGCTGGAGATCCCCGACAACCTGGACGTGGGCCGCCACGACCCCGCCAAGCTGCCCGGCATCGTGGCCGGCATGAACTACGCCGACGCCGACGTGATCGTGCTGTCGGCCTGCGTGCAGATGCCATCGCTGCCGGCCGTGGCCCAGGTCGAGGCCCAGACCGGCAAGCCCGTGCTGACCGCCTCCATCGCCACCACCTATGCCATCCTCAAGGAACTGGGGCTGGACCCCGTGGTGCCGGGCGCGGGTGCGCTGCTGTCGGGCGCCTACCCCTACGACACCGGCAACAGCGCAGCCAAGGCCTGAGGAACACACGCATGACCAGCACCTCCAGCACCCCCAGCACCCCCAGCACATTCCGCTACGGCGGCAACGTCCATGCCAACGGCATCCGCCAGCACTACCTGCGCTACGGCGGCGCCGAGGGCGAACGCGCGCAGCGCGACGCCGTCATCCTGATCCCCGGCATCACCAGCCCGGCCGTGACCTGGGGCTTCGTGGCCGAGCACCTGGGCCGCCAGTTCGACACCTATGTGCTGGACGTGCGCGGGCGCGGCCTGTCGTCCTCGGGCCCGGGCCTGGACTACAGCCTCGATGCCCAGGCCGCCGACGTGGCCGCCTTCGCCCAGGCCCTGGGCCTGCAGCGCTGGGCGCTGGTCGGCCACTCCATGGGCGGGCGCATCGCCGTGCGCGCCGCGCGCAGCCAGCCGGTGGGGCTCACGCGCCTGGTCATCGTCGATCCGCCGGTCTCCGGCCCCGGCCGCCGCGCCTACCCGGCCGCCCTGCCCTGGTATGTGGACTCCATCCGCCAGGCCACGCTGGGCATGGATGCCGAGGCCATGCGCGCCTTCTGCCCCACCTGGACCGAAGAGCAGCGCCAGCTGCGCGCCCAGTGGCTGCACACCTGCCACGAGCCGGCCATCGTGCAGAGCTTCGAGGACTTCGGCCGTGACGACATCCATGCCGACCTGCCCCGCATCCAGCACCCGCTGCTGCTGGTCACGGCCGAGCGCGGCGACGTGGTGCGCAGCGAGGACGTGGCCGAGTGGCAAGGCCTGGCACCCCAGACCGAGCATGTGCGCGTGCCCAATGCCGGCCACATGATTCCCTGGGACAACGAGGCCGGGTTCTATTCGGCCCTGGGCGATTTCCTCGGCGCGCGGGTGGACTGAATGTCCAACCGCAGCCCACTCCCATCCATCGCGACACCAAGGAGCCGACCATGTCCGTCAGCGATATCGATCTGATCCACGCCTGGAAGCAGGTGCTCACGCTGTCCCGGCTCGAAGCCGGCCAGACCGTCACCGTGCTCACGGGCGCCGACACGCACCCGCAGACGCTGCGCTGCGCCATTGCCGCCTCCAGCGAAATGGGTGCGCGCGTCAACCGCCTGGACCTGCCGCCCGTCAATGCCGAAAAATCACTGAGCCGCGACTCGCTGGCCTACCTGGGCACGACACCGCTGACCGACAACCCCGCCGCCATCGCCGCGCTCAAGGCCAGCGACCTGGTGCTGGACCTGATGACGCTGCTGTTCTCGCCCGAGCAGCACGAGATCCTGCAGACCGGCACCAAGATCCTGCTGGCCGTGGAGCCGCCCGAGGTGCTGTGCCGCCTGGTGCCCACCGAGGGCGACCGCGCGCGCGTGCAGGCCGCATCCAAGCTGATCGAGGCGGCCGGGCAGATGCACATCACCTCGGCCGCGGGCACCGACCTGCGCTGCCGCCTGGGCAGCTTCCCGGCCATCTGCGAATACGGCTTCGTGGACCAGCCCGGCCGCTGGGACCACTGGCCCAGCGGCTTCGTGCTGACCTGGCCCGACGAGGGCGAGAGCAACGGCCGCGTGGTGCTGGACCGGGGCGACATCCTGCTGCCCATGAAGGACTACGTGACCGAGCCCATCGAACTCGTCATCGAAAAGGGCTACGTCACGCGCATCAGCGGCGGCCTGCAGGCCGACATCCTCAAGGAGTACATGGCCTCCTACGAGGACCCCGAGGCCTATGCCGTCTCCCACATCGGCTGGGGGCTGCAGCCGCGCGCCCACTGGTCCATGCTGGCCCACTACAACAAGGAAACCCACATCGGCATGGACGCCCGCGCCTTCGAGGGCAACTTCCTTTGGTCCATGGGCCCCAACAACGAGGCCGGCGGCAGCCGCACCACGGCCTGCCACATCGACATCCCCATGCGCCACTGCTCGGTGGCGCTGGACGGCAAGCCCACGGTCATCGACGGTGTGGTGCAGGACGAGGAAGGACTGGCGCGCGCCGCCAAAAGGTCCAAGCAAGGAAAGGACATCGCATGACAACCGCCACCACCAGCACGCAGAGCGTTCCCACCGAGGGCGTGCAGGGCGACATCTCTGCTGACATCTCGGTTTATGCACGCCAGGGCTTCGGCACACCGCTGCCGCTCAAGGCCCCGTTCGGCCTGCTCATCATCGACTTCGTCAACGGCTTTGCCGACCCGGCCGTCTTCGGCGGCGGCAACATCCCCGAAGCCATCGCGCAGACGCAGCACCTGCTGGCCCATGCGCGGGAGCGCGGCTGGCCCGTGGCGCACAGCCGCATCGTGTTCTCGGACGACGATGCCGACCACAACATCTTCTGCCTGAAGGTGCCCGGCATGCTGACCCTGAAGGAAGACAGCCCCAACAGCGCCATCGTGCCCCAGCTGGCCCCGGCCGCTGGCGAATACGTGGTGCGCAAGAGCACGCCTTCGGCCTTCTTCGGCACCATGCTCGCACCCTGGCTGGCCCAGCGCGGCGTGCAGACCCTGCTGGTGGCCGGCTGCGTGACCAGCGGCTGCGTGCGCGCCAGCGTGGTCGATGCCATGCAGTCGGGCTTCCGCCCGCTGGTCGTGGCCGACTGCTGCGGCGACCGCGCCCTGGGCCCGCACGAGGCCAACCTGTTCGACATGGCCCAGAAGTACGCGGCCGTGATGCCGCTGGGCCAGGCCATCGCCGACACCGACGCCCTCGCCGCAGGTTGATCCCACCGCGCCAACGCGCCTATGGGGCCGGCCCTGCGCAGCCGGCCCCGGAGTGCATAACATGCACAGGGCTCGCCTGAAGGCGTGCCCGCGAAGAACACCGCCCCATGAACCTGCCCCAGCCCCAAGCCCTGCACGCACAGCTGCTCACGCGCGCCGACACCCTGCTCGTGGTGCGCCAGCCCGTGGCGCCGCCGCGCCCTGCGCCCGGCCAGCCCGGCACGGCCTCCGACTATGTGCAATCCACGCCCGAGGTCTTCGTGGCCGTGCTGGCCGACGAAGCCGCGCCCCAGGGGTGGCGCGCCCTGGCCTTCAACGGCCATGTGGACCTGGGCACGGGCATACGCACGGCCCTGGCGCAGATCGTGGCGGAAGAACTCGAAGTGCCTCTGGAGCGCCTGGACATGGTGCTGGGCCACACGGCCGCCGCACCCAACCAGGGCCCGACCATTGCCAGCGCCAGCATCCAGATCTCGGCCGTGCCGCTGCGCCGCGCCGCCGCCCAGGCGCGCGAGCAGTTGCTGGCGCTGGCCGCGCAGCAATGGAGCGTGGCGGCGGACCGGCTCCAGGCGCGCGAAGGCCTGGTGCGCTTTGCCGATGGCAGCGATGCCCGCGAACTCGGCTATGGCGATCTGCTGCGCGGCCAGCAGCTGCAGCTGACGCTGGCCCCGCCCGATCAGGAGGTGAAGCTCAAGCCCGCCAGCGAATACCGGCTCGTCGGCCGTGGCACGGCGCGCGTGGACATCCCTGCCAAGGCCACGGGCGAGCTGAGCTTTGTGCACGATGTGCGCGTGCCCGGCATGCGCCATGGCCGCGTCATCCGCCCTCCGCACCCGGGCCGCGACGGCGGCGATTTCATCGGCCGCTGCCTGGTGGCAGTGGAGCGCGACTCCGTGGCCCACCTGCCCGGCAACGTGCAGGTGGTCACCGAGGGCGACTTCGTCGGCGTGGTCGCCGACCGCGAGGAACAGGCCATTGCCGCCATGCGCGCGCTGCGCGTGCAATGGCAGGCCGTGCCGCCGGCGCCTGACTTATCCGATCTGGCTGCGGCGATACGCGCCAATCCCGCCCAGCACCGCTCGCTGGTGGACCAGGGCACTGTGGACGATGCCTTCGCGGGCGTCGGCACGGGTGCGGCCACCGAACTGCGCCGCAGCTACGTCTGGCCCTACCAGATGCATGCCTCCATCGGCCCGTCCTGCGCCGTGGCCGATTTCAGCGAGGGCCGTCTCAAGCTCTGGGCCGGCACGCAGAACCCCCACATGCTGCGCACCGACCTGGACCGCCTGCTGCAACTGGGCGAGGACCGCATCGAGATCGTGCGCCTGGAGGCGGCCGGCTGCTACGGCCGCAACTGCGCCGACGATGTCTGCGCCGACGCCGCCCTGCTGTCCATGGCCGTGGGCGCGCCCGTGCGCGTGCAGCTCACGCGCGAGCAGGAACACCAGTGGGAGCCCAAGGGCACGGCCCAGCTCATGGACGTGAGCGCGGCCATCGATGCCCGGGGAGAACTGCTGGCCTACGACTTTGCCGTGCGCTACCCCTCCAACGACGCGCCGCTGCTGGCCCTGCTGCTCACGGGCCGCATCCCGGGCGAGCCGCGCACGCTGGAGATGGGCGACCGCACGGCCGTGCCGCCCTACCGCTACGCCAGCCAGCGCATCACCTGCCATGACATGGCGCCCATCGTGCGCTCGTCCTGGCTGCGCGGCGTCTCGGCCCTGCCCAATTCCTTTGCCCACGATTGCATGATCGACGAGCTGGCCCACGCGGCCGGTGCCGACCCCGTGGACTACCGTGTTCGCCACCTCGATGACCCGCGCGCCGTCGAGCTGATCGAGGCCACGGCCCGCCACGCGGGCTGGCAGCCAAACCAGCCGGGAAGCCGGGGCCTCCCCGGCGCCGACGGCCTGCTTCACGGGCGCGGCGTGGCCTATGCGCGCTACATCCACAGCCGCTTTCCCGGCTTCGGCGCGGCCTGGGCCGCCTGGGTCATCGACATCGACGTGGACCCCGCCAGCGGCCGCATCACCGTGCGGCGCCTGGTCGTGGGCCAGGACACGGGAATGATGGTCAACCCCGACGGCGTGCGCCACCAGATCCACGGCAACGTCATCCAGACCCTGAGCCGCAGCCTGATGGAGAAGGTCGCCTTCAACGAGCAAGGCGTGGCCAGCCGCGAGTGGGGCAGCTACCCCATCATCGGCTTCCGCGACCTGCCACCCATCGAAGTGGTGCTGATGCCGCGCCAGGACGAGCCCCCCATGGGCGCAGGCGAATCGGCCTCGGTCCCCGGCCCGGCCGCGCTGGCCAATGCGCTGTTCGACGCCACCGGCCGGCGCTTCTACGCCGCGCCCTTCACGCCCGACGTGGTGCGCGCCGCACTGAATGCCGCGCCGAACGCCACGCCAGAGACTGCACAACCCGCCTAGTCTTTCAGCGCCCCCGCATGCCGCAGGCACTGCGCGCGCCAACCGGCGTCGTCCTGCAGTTGCAGCGCGGCCTGCAGCGCGCGCGTGGGCGCCACGCCCTGCTGGGCCATGAAGCCTATGGGGGTGACCAGTTCGGGCGAGCGCAGCGGCCGCGCCACCAGGCCCGGCATGTGGCGCACCGTGGCCACCATGGCGCCGGGCAGCACGGTGGTCATGCCATCCGTTCCTTGCGCCACGGCCATCACCAGGGTCAGCACGGAGTTGGTTTCCATGGCGGGCTGCACGGCCATGTCCACGGCGGCGAAGGCCTCGTCGATCACCGTGCGGTTGTGCATGTCGGGGGTGAGCAGGCACAGCGGCATGCCGGCCACTTCGCGCCAGGCGATGTCGGCGCCAAAGGCAAAGGGCCGGCCCTCGCCCTGCCCATCGCAGCACTCGCGGCACAGCAGGTAGTAGTGCTCCTCGTACTGGGGCCAGGACTGCAGGCGCGGTCCGCGCGGCGGCATGCGCGCGCTGTAGCCCAGGGCCAGGTCCAGGGACAGGTCTTCGAGCCCGCTCTCGATCTCGGCCGAGCTCATGGACAGCACCACGGGCGTGATGCCCGGATGGTGCTCGCGCAGCAGGGCCGCAAAGCGCGTGAGCATGGGCATGGCCGTGGGCACGGCCGCCATGCGCAGCTGCCCGCGCAGCGCGCCGGCGGCGGCGCTCAGTTCCTGGCGCAGGCCTTCCTCGGCCCGCAGCATGGCCAGGGCCGTGGCCAGCACCTGATCGCCCTCGGGCGTGAAGCCCGCGAACGAGCGGCCCCGGCGCACGATGACCGTGCCGAACTCCTCCTCCAGCGCGCGCAGCGCATTGGACAGCGCCGGCTGGGTGATGTGGCATGCCAGCGCCGCGCGGCCGAAATGGCGGTGCTCGTTGAGCGCCGCCAGATACCGCATCGAGGTCAGCAGGTTCATGCGCAATAACCTGAGTCGATTACCATGCCACCGATTTCGGCACAAATCAGATCGACATGGACAGTGCGAGAAAAACTGGCGTAATCCAACCCAGGGACGCCGAGGAAGGGCCGCCCCGCCCCGAGGGCGTCGTCCCCCTCCCGCGCAGCGAGAGAGGGGGAAGCGGCGCAGCCGCTCAGGGGGCGCAGCATTTCAGGTTCCCTGGCTCACCGTGATGGTGGGGAACTTGCTCGTGAAATCGCGCGCCTTGAGCGCCACCTTCACGGCCAGGTCGCGCGCCACCTTCTTGTAGATCTGCGCGGCCTCGCTGTCGGGCTCGGCCACCACGGTGGGCTTGCCGCTGTCGGCCTGCAGGCGGATCTGCAGCGACAGGGGCAGGGCGCCCAGGTAGTCGATGCCGTACTCGGCCGCCATCTGCTTGCCGCCCTCGGCGCCGAAGATGTGCTCCACATGGCCGCAGTTGGTGCAGACGTGGGCCGCCATGTTCTCCACCAGGCCCAGGATGGGCACGCCCACCTTCTCGAACATCTTCACGCCCTTCTTGGCGTCGATCAGGGCGATGTCCTGGGGCGTGGTGACGACCACGGCGCCCGTCATGGGCACGCGCTGGGCCAGCGTCAGCTGGATGTCGCCGGTGCCGGGCGGCATGTCCACCAGCAGGTAGTCCAGATCCTTCCAGTTGGTCTGGCGCAGCATCTGCTCCAGCGCCTGCGTGGCCATGGGGCCGCGCCAGATCATGGCCTGGTCGTTGTTGACCAGGAAGCCGATGGACATGACCTGCACGCCATGGCTTTCCATGGGCTCCATGGTCTTGCCGTCGGGGCTTTCGGGGCGGCCGGAGATGCCCATCATCATGGGCTGGCTGGGGCCGTAGATGTCGGCGTCCAGGATGCCCACGCGCGCGCCCTCGGCGGCCAGCGCCAGCGCCAGGTTGGCCGTGGTCGTGCTCTTGCCCACGCCGCCCTTGCCGGACGAGATGGCGATGATGTTCTTGACGCCCGGCAGCAGCTGCACGCCGCGCTGCACCGCATGCGCGGCGACCTTGGACGTGATGTTGACCGAGACATTGCCCACGCCCTCGACGGTCTTGGCCGCCGCGACGAACTGGCCGCGCAGCGCCGGCACCAGGCTTTGCGCCGGATAGCCCATCTCCACGTCGAAGGCCACGTCGGCCCCCGTGACCTGCAGGTTGCGCAGGGCGCGGGTGCTCACATAGTCCTTGCCGGTGTGGGGGTCGAGCACGCTGGAGAGCGCGGCCAAGAGCGCTTGTTCTGTGACTGCCATTGCTTTGATTACTCCTAGAGCCGGATAGTCTATCCAAGGCCCCAAGCCCTCGCCCGCGCGAGACAATGCAGGCCCCGCTGGCTTTGTTCCCATTTCTCCCGCCTTTTTCCGCGAAAGATCCGCCCCGTGAAATTCAAGATGGCCCACAACTCCCTGTTCGCGATCCTGCTGCGCTCGCGCTGGTGGATCAGCATCGCGCTGGCCGCGCTGGTGACCCTGGTGTCCACGGCGCTGCTGCCCAAGGACATCGCGCCGTTCGCCGCCATCACCGCCCTGCCCTTCTTCGGCATAGGCTGCGTTGCCGCCTGGCGCCAGCTGCGCGCGCCCAGCCCCGCCAAGGTGGAGCAGGCCCTGGAGATCGCCGCCCAGCAAAGCTGGCGCGAGTTCGCCGATCGGCTCGATCGCGCCTGGCAGGCCGAGGGCTACACCGTCACCCGCCTGTCCGACAAGGACGGCGCCGACTTCGTGCTGGAACGCGAAGGCAGCACCACCGTGGCCAGCGCCAGGCGCTGGAAGGCCGGCGTGCACGGCATGGAGCCGCTGCGCGCCCTGCTGGCCGCAGGCCAGGCGCGCGATGCGGCCACGGTCTGCTACCTGTCGCTGCAGCCGCCGGCCGAGAATGCAGCCGCCTGGGCCAAGCAGCAGGGCATCGCCCTGATCTCCGGCAAGGACCTGGGCTCCCTGCTGGCCAAGGCCTGATTCCTTCGGGGTCATCCCCTGATCTGATGACGGCCGGCGCGCGGCACACTCCAGGCATGCCCGATGCCGCGCCCTCACCCGACTCCAGCCTCCCTCCCCCCAGCACCGGACTGCTGCTCAGCGGCGGCGGCGCCCGCGCCGCCTACCAGGCCGGCGTGCTGGAGGCCATTGCCGAGATACGCCGCGCCTGCGGCCAGCAGCATGGCCCCAATCCCTTCCCCATCCTGGTCGGCACTTCTGCCGGCGCCATCAACGCGGCCGCCCTGGCCTGCGGCAGCGACCATTTCGACCGGGCCGTGCGCCGCATGTCGCGCATCTGGCGCAACCTGCGGCCCGAGGACATCTACCTGTCCGACTCGCTGAGCGTGCTGCGCAGCGGCGCGCGCTGGCTGACCCTGCTGTCCCTGGGCTGGGCCCTGGCGCGCTGGGGCCGCATGCGCCCGCGCTCGCTGCTGGACAACCAGCCACTGGGCCGCCTGCTGTCGTGTGGCCTGGTTCCGCTGGAACGCCTGCCGCAATTGATCGCGGACGGCCACCTGCGCGCGCTGGCGGTCTCGGCCTCCAGCTACACCACCAGCGAGCATGTGACCTTCTGCCAGGCGCAGGACCAGCTCCAGCCCTGGGTGCGCAACCAGCGCAAGGCCGCCGCCGCCCAGATCACGCACGCGCACCTGCTGGCCTCCTCGGCCATTCCCTTCATCTTTCCGGCCACGCCGCTGCCGCTGGACGGCGCCACCGAATACTTCGGCGACGGCTCCATGCGCCAGACCGCACCGCTGGCGCCCGCCATCCACCTGGGCGCAGAGCGCATCCTCGTCGTGGGCGCGGGCCGGCGCACCGAGCCGCCGGCCAGGCCTCCGCCGGAAGGCGCAAGCTACCCGTCGCTGGCCCACATCGCGGGCCACACGCTGTCGAGCATCTTCCTGGACGCCCTGTCCCTGGACGTGGAGCGTGCCGAGCGCATCAACCAGACCCTGGCCCTGATCCCGCCCGCCGACCGCGAACGCAGCCGGCTGCGCCCGCTGCAGTTGCTGGTCATCTCGCCCTCCGAGCGCATAGACGCCATCGCCGCGCGCCACGTGGGCCAGCTGCCGCTGCCCATGCGCACCCTGCTGGGTGCCCTGGGCGTGCGCCAGGACGCCAGCGACCCGCGCGGCGCCGCCCTGGCCAGCTACCTGCTGTTCGAGCGCAGCTTCACCCGCGAACTCATGGCCCTGGGCCGGCGCGACGCGCTGGCGCGGCGCAGCGACATAGAGCAGTTCATGGGCTGGCAGCGCCCGCTGGTCGCCAGCTGACGCCTGCAGCCAACAGGCCTGGCGCAGCGAAGGCCCGCAACAACTCCCCCGTATGTCGGCCTGCACGGAAAAGCCATCGCCGCCCCACAACCGCCCAGCCCTTCTAGAATGTCAGGTTCCCCCGAGAAAGCCGCCATCCATGACCGCACGCAAACTCTTCGTCACCACCGCCCTGCCGTACGCCAACGGCAACTTCCACATCGGCCACATCATGGAATACATCCAGGCCGACACCTGGGTGCGTGCGCAGCGAATGCAGGGCAACGCGGTCAACTTCGTGGGTGCCGATGACGCCCACGGCGCGCCCATCATGATTGCGGCCGAGAAGGCCGGCAAGACGCCCCAGCAGTTCGTGGCCGACATCGCCGCAGGCCGCAAGCAGTACCTGGACGGCTTTCACATCGCCTTCGACAACTGGCACAACACCGACGCGCCCGAGAACCACGCGCTGGCCCAGCAGATCTACAGGGACCTGAAGGCTGCCGGCTTCATCGAGACGCGCACCATCGAGCAGTTCTTCGACCCCGAGAAGAACATGTTCCTGCCCGACCGCTTCATCAAGGGCGAATGCCCGCGCTGCCACGCCAAGGACCAGTACGGCGACAACTGCGAGGTCTGCAGCGCCGTCTACGCGCCCACCGACCTGATCAACCCCTACTCGGCGCTGTCCGGCGCCAAGCCCGTGCTCAAGAGCTCGGAGCATTTCTTCTTCAAGCTGTCGGACCCGCGCTGCGTGGAATTCCTGACCGAGTGGACCCAGGACGGCCAGCACGTGCAGCCCGAGGTGGCCAACAAGATCAAGGAATGGTTCAGCGTGCGCACCAACCCGGACGGCACGACCAGCGAGGGCCTGGGCGACTGGGACATCTCGCGCGACGCGCCCTACTTCGGCATCGAGATCCCCGATGCGCCGGGCAAGTACTTCTACGTCTGGCTGGACGCGCCCGTGGGCTACCTGGCCTCGCTCAAGAACCTGCTGGACCGCCGCGGCGAGGACTACGAGGCCTACATGGCCGACCCCGCGCTGGAGCAGTTCCACTTCATCGGCAAGGACATCATCACCTTCCACACGCTGTTCTGGCCCGCCATGCTCAAGTTCAGCGGCCGCAAGACGCCCACCAAGATCTGCGTGCACGGCTTCATGACCGTGAACAACGGCGAGAAGATGAGCAAGAGCCGCGGCACCGGCCTGGACCCGCTCAAGTACCTGGGCCTGCAGATGAACCCCGAGTGGCTGCGCTACTACCTGGGCGCCAAGCTCAACGGCAAGAATGAAGACATCGACTTCAACCCCGATGACTTCATGGCCCGCGTCAACTCCGACCTGATCGGCAAGTACGTGAACATCGCCTCGCGCGCGGCCGGCTTCATCGCCAAGCGCTTCGACGGCAAGCTGGGCACGGTCAGCGAAGACGGCCAGGCCCTGCTGGCCCAGCTGCGCGGCCAGAGCGAGGCCGTCGTCCAGGCCTTCGAGAACCGCGACACGGCCCGCGCCGTGCGCGAGATCATGCAGCTGTGCGACCGCGTCAACGAATACGTGGACGCCAACAAGCCCTGGGAGCTGGCCAAGCAGGAAGGCATGGACGCCCGCCTGCAGGACGTGTGCACCACCTGCATCGAGGCCTTCCGCCTGCTGACCATCTACCTGAAGCCCATCCTGCCGGCCGTGGCCGAACAGGTGGAAGGCTTCCTGAACGTGGCGCCGCTGCAGTTCGCCGACGCACAGAGCCTGCTGGGCGCCGGCCATGCCATCGGCCTGTACAAGCACCTGATGCAGCGCGTGGACGTCAAGCAGCTGGAGGCCCTGTTCGAGGCCCCCGAGCCCGTGGTCGAGAAGGTCCTGCCCGGTGGCGAGGAAATTGCCGAAACCATCAGCATCGACGACTTCGCCAAGGTGGACCTGCGCATCGCCAAGATCGTGGAATGCAAGCCCGTGGAAGGCTCGACCAAGCTGCTGCAGCTCACGCTGGACGTGGGCGAAGGCAAGACACGCAACGTGTTCTCCGGCATCTCCAGCATGTACCAGCCCGAGCAGCTGCAGGGCAAGCTCACCGTGATGGTGGCCAACCTGGCGCCGCGCAAGATGAAGTTCGGCATCTCCGAAGGCATGGTGCTGGCCGCCAGCCACGCCGATGAGAAAAGCAATCCCGGCATCTATGTGCTGGAGCCTTTCCCAGGCGCCACCCCCGGCATGCGTATCCACTGAAGCAAGCCATCCATGTCCCGCAAGCCCTCACGGTCCCCGGCCCTGGGGGCTTTTCTTTGCCTGTGCGCCGCGGCCCTGCTGTCCGGCTGCACCGTGGTGGCCGTGACGGCCACGGCGGTCAGCGTCACGGCCTCGGCCGTGGGGCTGGCCGCGGATGCGGCTGTGGGCACGGCAAAAATCGTCGGCAAGGGAGTGGGCAAGGCCGTCGATGCGATGAGCGATGACGGGGCAGCCGCAGACAACAGCGGCATCACGGTCCGCTACCGCACGCCCGATGGGCAGCCCCTGACGCCCTGAGGCTACTGCCCGGCGTAGCGCCCGGGCCGGTGGCTCACGGCCAGGAACACGCCCATGATCACGGCCGCCAGCACCGACCAGGCCACGCGCTCGAAGGGCACGACCCACAGCGCCAGCAGCACCACGCAGCAGTCGATGGCCATCTGCACCTTGCCGGCGCGGATGCCGTACCGGTCCTGCAGGTAGAGCGAGGCGATGGTGGCGCCGCCCAGGCTGGAGCGGTGGCGCGCCAGGAACAGCAGGCCCGAGCCCATGAGCAGGCCGCCCGCAATGGCGGCAAAGGCCGGGTGCAGGTAGTCTATGTGGATGAGGCGCGGCCCCATTTCTGTGATCAGCGACAGCGCGCCCACGCAGATGAAGGTCTTGACCGTGAAGGTGCGGCCCACGCGCGTCCAGGCAAACCAGTAGAACGGGATGTTGATCGCGAAGAAGATGAGGCCGAACGGCCAGCCCGTGGCGTAGTGCAACACGAAGGCCAGGCCCGCCGTGCTGCCCGTCAAAAGCCCCGCCTGGGCGAACATCATCATGGCGATGCCCACGAACAGGGTTCCGGTGAAGAGGGCCTGGACATCCTCGAAGAGGCCATGGCGCAGCGAAGCGGTGGCCGAAACAGGCGCAGCGGGCGCGGCAGCGGGTAGGGAAGGCGTGGACATTGTCGGGGTGATGACAGATCTATCGTCGCAAAGACCCCGGTTCGGGGCCTTCACCGTACCCATGGGGTGTCATAGGTACAAACCCGGATTCTAGAGACTGTTGCCCCGGCGCGCTGTGGCGTGCAGGGTACAGCGCGCCGCAGGGGCTTGCAGGAGCTTGCAAGGGCCTGTTGTCAGGCTCCGCCGTGCAGTTTCTCGCGGCCGGCGCTGCGCAGCACGCGGCCGTCGGGGCCGAAGGTCACGGTGAACTCCATGTCGCGCGTGGGGGGATCGATGTAGTTCCAGTCCCAGTCGGTTTCCTGCTTGAGCTGGTAGGTGGTGACCTTGGCAGGCTTGCCCAGCATGCGGCGCACCTGCTCCTCGTCCATGCCGGGGCGGATTTTCTCGAAGTTGTGCGGCGCCAGCACCTGGCGCAGCGCGCTCATGCGGCCATCGGTGCCGATGGTGATCATGTAGTTGCGGCTGCCGGCGGGCTGGCGGTTGTACTCGAAGGTGCGCGAGCCGTCGGGCTCGGTCCAGATGCGTTCGGGCTCGCCAAAGCGGGCGCGGACGTCGGCCTCGGTGGACAGGCCTTCTTCGAGTTCCTTGATGTTTTGGGGATCGCAGCCGGGCAGCCCAAGCATGCCCATCACGGCCACGGCAACGCCCAGAAGACGGGAGACTAGGTTCATCGGCGGTGTCCCGGTAAAATCACGCGATTCAAGAGGTTATCAGTCTATGTCATTCTTTCGCCGCCCCGATTACCGTTCCGACGCCACGAACTTCATCAACGAGCTGAAGAAGCAAAAGCCCGAGCTGCCCAGCCAGCAGCTGGCCGGCCGCTCGCTGCTGTGGGACAAGGACGTGAACCACGAAGTCTGGGAAGACCTGCGCGCCGGCCGCGTGGACCAGAAGCCCTACGTCTACCAGACGAACTCCTGATTTCGGCTGCAATGACACATCAGCCTGTTTCGCTGTGGCACCGTGCGCATGCAGCTGATGCCTGCGCAGCAAGGCATGGCCGAGGCTGAGTCCGCACTGGCGCCTGCGGGCGCCGGCGCCGCATCCCCCGCTCCTGGCGACGATTCACCGGTCGTGATCGACCAGGTGGCTTTGGCGCGCCTGTACGGCGAGCCGCTGTTCGCCCTGCCGCAGGACCTGTACATCCCGCCCGATGCGCTGGAGGTCTTCCTCGAAGCCTTCGAAGGGCCGCTGGACCTGTTGCTGTACCTGATCCGCAAGCAGAACTTCAACATCCTCGACATTCCCATGCTGGACGTGACGCGCCAGTACATGCGCTATGTCGACGAAATCCGCAGCCGCAACCTCGAGCTGGCGGCCGAGTACCTGCTGATGGCGGCCATGCTCATCGAGATCAAGTCGCGCATGCTGCTGCCGCCCAAGAAGCAGGACGATGGCGAGGAAGCCGAGGACCCGCGCGCCGAACTGGTGCGCCGCCTGCTGGAGTACGAGCAGATCAAGCTCGCTGCCCAACAGCTGGGCCAGGTGCCGCACTACGGGCGCGACTTCCTCCGGGCCCAGGTCCATATCGAGCAGAACCTGCAGCCGCGTTTCCCCGATGTGGACGTGGCCGAGCTGCAATCGGCCTGGCGCGACATTCTCAAGCGTGCCAAGCTTGTGCAAAGCCACAAGATCACGCGCGAGGAACTCTCGGTGCGCGAGTACATGAGCCAGGTGCTCAAGGCCCTGCAGGGCCGGCGCTTCGTCGAGTTCGAGACCCTGTTCCAGCCAGAGAAGGGATCGACCGTGCTGGTCGTGACCTTCATCGCCCTGCTGGAGCTGGCCAAGGAAACGCTGATCGAGATCACCCAGGCCGAAGCCTTTGCGCCCATCTACGTGCGCCTGGCCTATACGCCCGTCTAGCGGGCACGGACACAGGCACGCGCACACCGACAGGCCGGCACCACCGGCCTCCATGCACCATGACTTACAGCGTCAAAGAAATCTTCTACACCCTGCAGGGCGAGGGCGGCCAGGCCGGCACGCCGGCCGTGTTCTGCCGCTTTGCAGGCTGCAACCTCTGGACCGGCCGCGAGCAGGACCGCGCCAGCGCCATCTGCCAGTTCTGCGACACCGACTTCGTGGGCACCGACGGCACGCTGGGCGGCAAGTTCGCCACGGCCGACGCCCTGGCAGAACGCATCCTGTCCCAGTGGCCGGCCGGCGACAGCCGGCACCGCATGGTGGTGCTGACCGGGGGGGAGCCCCTGCTGCAGGTGGACGAGCCCCTGATCGCGGCCCTGCATGCGCGCGGCTTTCGCATTTCCGTGGAAAGCAATGGCACCGTGGCAGCGCCCGAGGGCATCGACTGGCTGTGCATCAGCCCCAAGGCGGGCGCCGACTGGGTGCAGCGCAGCGGCCAGGAGCTCAAGCTGGTCTGGCCGCAGCCCGGCTTCGATCTGCAGGCCATCGAGGCCGGCACCCGTTTCGACCACTATTTCCTGCAGCCCATGGACAACGTCCTGCAGGCCGACAACACGGCCGCCTGCATAGCGCAATGCCTGCAGCACCCGGCCTGGCGCCTGAGCCTGCAGACCCACAAGCTCACCGGCATCCGCTGATTTTTGCCATGCAGTTCACCGTTCACCAGCGCTTTTTCTTCGACGCCGCCCACACGCTGGAGCGCGCCATCGAGACCGAGAGCAGCCGCCGCATCCACGGCCACACCTACTACGCCGAAGTCAGCGTCACCGGCCCGCGCAACCCGGACAACGGCATGGTGATCGACCTGGGCTACCTGCGCTCGCGCCTGAAGACCCTGGGCGACGCGCTGGACCACCGCTTCCTCGACGAAATCCCCGGCCTGGGCAAGCCCACGCTGGAAAACCTGTGCCTGTTCATTGCCGATTCCCTGGCCGACCTGCAGCCCGCTCCCAGCCGCATCCGCGTATGGCGCGACAGCATCGGCGATGGCTGCGTGCTGGATCTGGGCTGACCTCAAGCCAGGCCTGCCAGAGAGCCGCCCCCGGAAGAGCAACTCCACGGCCATCATGGGTTTGGCGGTTCGCAGATAGACTTGGTGGCTTTTTTTGCCAGTCCCCGCCACCGTCAAGATCGCGCCCAAGCGCCCCCTCGAGAGACAAAACATGTTCCGCACCCTGCTCAAATCCAAGATCCACCGCGTCAAGACCACGCAATGCGAGCTGCACTATGAAGGCTCCTGCGCGATCGACGAGGACCTGCTGGACGCCGCCAACATCGTCGAGAACGAGCAGGTGCACATCTGGAACATCGACAACGGCGAGCGCTTCGTCACCTATGCCATCAAGGGCCAGCGCGGCAGCGGCATGATCTCGGTCAACGGCTCGGCCGCGCGCCGTGCTGCCGTGGGTGATCTGCTGATCATTGCGTCCTTTGCCCAGGTGCATGAGACCGACGTGGCCGAGCACCGGCCCCAGCTGGTCTTCGTGGACGATGCCAACCGCCAGGTCGAGCTGCGCCACCACGTGCCCACGCAGCAGCTGTGAGCTGCGCTGCGGTGTGACAATCGCGCGATGACTCAATCGCTTGCCGCCCGCAGCCTTGCGGCTGTGTGGCACCCCTGCACCCAGATGAAGCGGCACGAGGCCGCGCCCCCCATCGCCATCGCGCGCGCCCAGGGGCCCTGGCTCCACGACACCGAAGGACGCCGCTACCTGGATGGCGTCAGCTCCTGGTGGGTCAACCTCTTCGGCCACAGCCATCCGCACATCCAGGCCGCACTCACCGACCAGCTCGCCCGGCTGGACCATGTGATGCTGGCCGGCTTCACGCACGCGCCCGTGGTGGAGCTGTCCGAACGACTGGCCACGCTCACCGGCCTGGGCCATGCCTTCTACGGCAGCGACGGCGCATCGGCCACCGAGATCGCCCTCAAGATGAGCGCGCACTACTGGCGCAACCTGGGCCGCCCCGCCAAGAGCCGCTTTGCCGGCCTGGCCGGCGGCTACCACGGCGAAACCGTGGGCGCGCTGGCCGTGACCGATATTCCCATCTTCCGCGAAGCCTATGCCCCCCTGGTGCGCCTGGCCGACACCGTGCCCAGCCCCGATGCACGCGGCGCGCAAGGCGGCGAAAGCCCGGTCGATGTGGCACGGCGCACCGCCGAAGGCCTGCGCCAGTGGCTGGAGCAGCACCACGAGACCACGGCCGCCCTCATCGTCGAGCCGCTGGTGCAGTGCGCGGCCGGCATGGCCATGCACGACCCCGAATACCTGCGCCTGGCGCGCGCCCTGTGCGACCGCTACGAGGTGCACCTGGTGGTGGACGAGATCGCCGTGGGCTTCGGCCGCACGGGCAGCATGTTCGCCCACCAGCAGGCCGGCATCCGGCCGGATTTCATCTGCCTGTCCAAGGGCCTGACGGGCGGCACGCTGGCCCTGTCGGCCGTGCTGACCACCGAGACCGTCTACGCCGCCTTCTACGACGATTCCGTGGCGCGCGGCTTCCTGCACTCGCACTCGTACACCGGCAACCCGCTGGCCTGCCGTGCGGCCCTGGCCACGCTGGAGCTGTTCGAGCAGACCGATGCCATCAACGACAACCTCGCGCTGGCGCAAAGGCTTGACGGCGCCTTCGCCCCTTTGAACCAGCACGCCCGCGTGCGCCACGCACGGCGCCAGGGAATGATCTGGGCCTGGGATGTGCAGACCTCGCTGCCCGACTTCTCGCGTCGCTACAGCGCAGCCGCGCTGGAGCGCGGGCTGCTGCTGCGCCCTATCAGCAACACCCTCTACGCCATGCCTCCCTATTTGCTGGACGAAGAAGCCGTGCAGCACCTGGCGGCCAGCGCGCTGGCGGCCCTTGAAGACACCCTGGCCCAGGAGAACCATTCGTGAACGCCCACCGCACCATTGGCTGCTTTGTCACCGGCACCGACACGGGCGTGGGCAAGACCCTGGCCTCCTGCGGGCTGCTGCATGCGCTGGCCCGCCACCATGCCCGCGTGGTGGGCATGAAGGCCGTGGCCGCAGGCGCCGAGCCCGACGGCCACGGCGGCTGGGCCAACGAGGACACGCTGGCGCTGCGCGCCGCCTCCACCCTGGCCGTGCCGCCCGAACTCGACAACCCCGTGCTGCTGCCCGATCCCATGTCGCCGCACATCGCCGCGCAGCGCGCGGGCCGCTCCATAGAGATCGCACACATCGTGGACAGCTACCGGCGCCTGGCCGAACAGGCCGACGCCGTGGTGGTGGAAGGCGCGGGCGGCTTTCTTGTGCCGCTGTCCGACCAGCTCTCGGGCGCCGACCTGGCCTGCGCGCTGGACCTGCCCGTGGTCATGGTCGTGGGCCTGCGGCTGGGCTGCCTGAACCACGCCGCCCTCACGGCCGAGGCCATCCGCGCGCGCGGACTGCGGCTGGCCGGCTGGATTGCCAGCCGCGTGGACCCCGCCATGCTGGTGCCCGAGGAAAACATGGCCTGGCTGCGCCAGCACCTGGACCGGCAACTGCAGGCGCCGCTGCTGGCCGACATCCCCTTCCAGCAGCACCCCGACCCGCGCGCCACCACCTACACCCTGCCGGAGCAATGGCAATGAGCGGCTCCTGGCTGGACGACATCCCCGCGCGCATCGCCGAGCTCGACGCGGCCCACCTGCGCCGCCGCCGCCGCACCACGGCGCCGCTGCAGGGCGCTGCCAGCGGCGCCCACATGGAGGTGGACGGCCACCCCATGCTGGCCTTTTGCAGCAACGACTACCTGGGCCTGGCCGGCCACCCCACCCTGGTGCGCGCCGCCTGCGCGGGCGCCCAGGCCTTTGGCGTGGGCTCGGGCGGCTCGCCCCTGGTCAGCGGCCACAGCACGGCCAACGCCGCGCTGGAGGAACAGCTGGCGCACTTCGTGCAGCTGCCGCGCGCGCTCTACTTCTATGCGGGCTACGCCACCAATGCCGGCATCGTGCCGGCCCTGGTGGGCGCGGGCGATGCCCTGTTCTCCGATGCGCTCAACCACGCCTGCCTGATCGACGGCGCCCGCCTGTCGCGCGCCCAGGTCCACCGCTATGCCCATGCCGACCTGGGCGACCTGGCCGCGCAACTGGCCGCCAGCACGGCCCGGCGCAAGCTGGTCATCAGCGATGCCGTGTTCAGCATGGATGGCAACGTGGCCGACATCCGCGGCCTGCTGGCGCTGTGCGAGCAGTACGACGCGCTGCTGCTGCTCGACGACGCGCATGGCTTCGGCGTGCTCGGCCCACAAGGCCGGGGCAGCCTGGCCGAGGCGGGACTGACGGGCGCAAATGCCTCGCCCCGCGTGCTCTATATGGCCACGCTGGGCAAGGCCGCTGGCGTGGCCGGTGCCTTTGTCGCAGGCAGCGACATGCTGGTCGAGTGGCTGCTGCAAAAGACGCGCAGCTACATCTTCGCCACGGCCGCGCCGCCCATGCTGGCCAGCGCTCTGCAGGCCAGCGTGGCCCTGATCGAGGCCGAGGACGAGCGCCGCGAGGCCCTGGCCGAACGCATTGCCGAGCTGCGCGCCGGCCTCACGCCGCTGCTGGCGCGCACGGGCTGGCAGTTGCTGCCTTCGCGCACCGCCGTGCAGGCCCTGGTCATAGGCTCCAACGCCACGGCCCTGGCCGTGATGGAAGGCCTGCGCGAGCGCGGCCTGTGGGTGCCCGCCATCCGCCCGCCCACCGTGCCCGAAGGCACGGCGCGGCTGCGCATCGCGCTGTCGGCCTCCCACACGCGCATCGACGTGCAGCTGCTGCTGACGGCGCTGGACGAGGTCTCGCGCCTGGCCCCACCCCTGCCCTGAATCCCTCTTCACCACCGGAACGGAGACATCCATGCCCCATCTCTACGTCGAATACACCGACAACCTCGCCGGCCTGCCCGGCCAGCAACTGCTGACCGAACTCAACGCCTTCGTCTGCGGCCACCCCAGCATCCTGGACGAGGCCGACGTCAAGGCCCGCCTGCTGCCGGTCAGCCAGTTCGAGATCGGCTCGGCACCGGCCAACCGCGGCTTCGTCCACGTGCAGCTGCGCCTGCTGGCGGGCCGTACCGACACGGCCAAGAAGGAACTGTCCGAAGGCATTGCCGCGGTGCTGCGCCGCCTCACGCCCCAGCCGGCCGGCATGATGGTCCAGCTCAGCGTGGAAATCGCCGACATGGACAAGCCCAGCTACTACAAGGGTCGCCTGTAAGGCAGGCGCCGGGCCTTGTCCGCCGTGAGCACCCGCGCACGCTGCGCGCAATGCCTGCGCCCTGAGCGCACCTGCCTGTGCCCCCTGGTGCAGCCGGTGCCGCATGCGGTGCAGCTGCTGGTGCTCCAGCATCCCGAGGAAGAACTGCAGGCCAAGGGCACGGGCCGGCTGCTGCACCTGTGCCTGCCCGCCAGCCGCCTGGCGGTGGGCGAGGCCTTCGAGCCAGCGCAGTTGCAGGCACTGCTGCACGCGCCCTGGCAGTCGGGCGACGCCCCGCGACAGGCCGTACTGCTCTATCCGGAAACACCGCACGGCGACCAGCTGGGCCTGGCCAGGCAAGCGCCCTGGCCGCAGCCCGCGCCATGCCCCGAGGACCTGCGCCTGGTGGTGCTGGACGCCACCTGGCGCAAGAGCCGCAAGATGCTCTACCTCAACCCCGGCCTGCAGGCCCTGCCCCGCCTGGCACTGCAGGGCGACCTGCCCGCCTCGCGCTACGGCGCCCTGCGCAAGGCCCATGCGCCGGGCCAGCTGTCCACGCTGGAGGCAGCGGCCTGCGCGCTGCAACGGCTGGCGCCTGCCGGCCCGTCTCTGCAGCCGCTGCGCGATGCGCTCGAGGGGCTGCTGGCCCTGCATGCCCGGCACAGGCCCGAATGAAAAAACGCCTCGGGGAACGAGGCGTTTTTCATGGCGGCAGGCCGTGCTTCAGTTTTCCGGCGTGATCCTGGCGAACTTGACCAGTTCGGCGTACTTGCCCATGTCGGTACGGATGATCTGGGCCAGGTTTTCGTCACCCGTGGGGGCAATGATGCCCGCGCCTTCCAGGCGCGCACGCATCGCCGGATCGGCCAGGCCCGCCTTCAAGGCCTTCTGCAGGCTGGCCACCACATCGGCAGGCAGGTCCTTGGGACCCGCCAGCCCGAACCAGCCGCTCAGCGCGTAGCCCTTGAGCGCCGCGTTCTCGCCCAGTGCGGGCACGTCCTTCATCATGGCGATGCGGTGGGCCGTGGTCACGCCCAGGGCCTTGATCTTGCCGCTCTGGATGAACGGAGCCGCCACCGAGGGAGAGACGATGGCGAAGTCCAGGTTGCCGCCCGCAAGGTCGCTGGTCATCGCGGCCGAGCCCTTGTAGGGCACATGGACGATGTCCACTCCGGCCATCTTCTTGATCAGCTCGCCCGAGAAATGCGGCGTGGACCCGATGCCCGGGCTGCCGTAGCTGTACTTGCCGGGATGGGCCTTGGCCAGGGCGATGAACTCGTCGAGGGTCCTGGCCGGCATCTTGGTGCCGGCCACCCACAGGTTGGGCAGCACGCCGGTCAGCGCGATGCCGGTCAGGTCCGTGGCCGGGTCGTATTTCTGCGCGGCGTTGACGAACTTCGTGCCCGCCAATTCGTTGCTGGAGCCTGCGAGCAGGGTATAGCCGTCGGCCTTGGCACCGACCACGCGCTGCGCGGCCACCACGCCGGCGGCACCGGGCACGTTGTCGACCACGACGGTCGCATTGAGGTGCTTGGCCAGGATGTCACCCACCACGCGCCCCACCAGGTCGACCGAGCCGCCTGCCGCGTAGCCGACGACGACGCGAATGGGCTTGTTGGGATAGGTGGTCTGGGCGCACAGCGGGCCCGCCGCCAGGACAGCCGCGGCGCTGATCAGCGCGCGGCGGGAAATATGGAATTCATGCATGGATCGATCTCAGGGGAGGCAGGCATCAGCCAACAATCAAAATGATATTGCTCAACAATATTCACCGATTGTCTGACATTGCCTTGTGGAATCCATCCCTGAAAACCATGAGTTCCGCCCGTGGCCCTGGCCTGCAATTCAGCGCAGGACCGCCGGCAGCCAGCCGCGCAGGCTGTTGACGAAGGCCCAGCCCTGCACGCGTGGCAGGTCGTCCAGCCGCACCGGGTGCTCCACCACGCGGCCCTCGTCCAGCGCCACCGCGCGGCCCACGCCGGGCAGCAGGCCGCTGGACAGCGGCGGGGTCACCCAGCGGCCCGCCAGCAGCACGGCGATGTTGCCGCGCGTGCCCTCGGTGATCTCGCCGTCCTCGTTGTGGAGCACGGTGTCGAACACCGAGGCATCGGTGGGCTGCAGGCTGTCGTAGTGCGCGCGGCGCGAGGTCTTGAAACGCACCCAGTCGCCACGCGCCACCGCATTGGCGATGGGCCGGTCGGCCAGCGCCAGCCGAACAGGCGTGGCCGAAGGCGGCAGCGGCGCCGCCTGGGTCTGTATCCGCCCCGTGGCCTCCAGCGCCAGGCGCACGCGCCAGTGGCCGCTGGCGTGCGCCTGGCGCAGTTGCTGCAATGCCTGCTCCAGCACGGCATCCGTGCAGGGCCGGCCGAAATGCCGCGCCGCGTCCTGCATGCGCGTCACATGGCGCTGCAGGTGGATGAAACCGCCATCCCGCAGGGCCAGGGTTTCCAGAATGTCGAAATCGAAGTCCGTATCCGCCATGGCTGCACGCCCTTTCACACCTTGTCCAGAAAAGCCCTCTTGTGGCGCCATTCCTGCCATTCGGCAGGCGCCTCGGCGCCCGAGGTGATGCCGCTGCCGATGCCGCAGCGCAGTTCCGTGCCACGCGCCACCACCGTGCGTATGGGCACATTGAAGGTGGCGTGCACGCGCCCCGCGGTGGTGCCGGGCCGCACCACGCCCACGGCCCCGCAGTAGACGCCGCGCGGACCCGATTCCAGCTCGTGGATGAGCCGCATGGCCTGGCGCTTGGGCGCGCCCGTGATGGAGCCGCAGGGAAACAGCGCCGCAAACACGTCCGCCAGGCCGGTGCCGGGCCGCGTGCGCGCCTGCACGTCGGACGTCATCTGCCACACGGTGGGCAGGGGTTCGGCATGGAACAGGCGCGGCACCTGGACGCTGAAAGGCTCGGCAATGCGCGAGACATCGTTGCGCAGCAGGTCCACGATCATCACGTTCTCGGCCCGCTCCTTGGGCGAGGACCGCATGGCCTGGACATTCGCCTCGTCCTGTGCAGGCGTGGCGCCACGCGGCGCCGTGCCCTTCATGGGGCGCGTGAGGATGCGCTCGCCATCCCAGTCGAAGAACAGCTCGGGCGAGACGGACAGTACCTGCTCGTCGCCGCTGTCCATGCAGGCCACGTAGCCGCCGGGCTGGGCACGTCGCAGCGCGGCGAACAGCGATGGGATGTCGCCCAGCAGCCGGCCCATGAACTGGGCCGTGTAATTGATCTGATAGCAGTCACCGGCCGCAATCGCCTCGTGGATGCGCGCAATGGCGGCATCGAAATCGGCACGCTCCAGGCCGGGCTGCCATTGCGCCTGAGATTGCGCCTGAGATTGCGCCTGAGGGCCGGTCTCGACTGCGTCCGCGTCTTCAGGCCAGGGCCGGGGGCCGTCGAAGACGGCAAACCAGGCCAGCGGCTCGCCTGGCGGCGTGGCATGCAGGGCGCCGGCGTAGGCCGCGTCAAACGCCGCCGCCGCCTCGTAGCGCACCCAGCCCAGGCACCACAGGCCGGCCTGGGCAGCCTGCTGCACGGCGTCAAGCACACCGCGCACCTGCTCGGGCGCATGGGCTGCCAGGCTGCGCAGCGGCGGCCCGAAGCCATGGCGCAGCCGGGCGGCCGAGCCGTCATGGGGGTTGGGAAAATCGATCAGAAACTTCACAAAACGGCCGTCAACGCATGCTGTACTTGCATCAGCAGCTTCGCTATCGATAGCAGCCACTGACACGGGGCCGCCCAGTGTAGAGCGAGGGAAACAAAAAAGCGCCCCGAAGGGCGCCAAACCAAGCGTCCCGAAAGGACGCTTTCCACCAACAGGCCCGGCACCATGCCGGACCCATATCCATTCACATCACTTCTGGGTGACGGTGTGCTGGCCTTCCAGGCGGGCCACGGCCTCGCGGTAGGCAGGGCCGCTGCGCAGTTGCTGGTAGCGGGCCAGGCCGCGCTGGTATTCGGCCGAGTTGTAGCCGATTTCGCGGTCAGCCGAGGGCGAGGGCAGGTAGGTCATGCCTGCCTGGTGCCACATCTCGAGGTCGGCCAGCACTTCGGCGCGGCTCAGGCCTGCGGTGGCGGAGGACGAGGGGGAAACGGCTTCTTGGGCCATTGCAGTGCCGGCGAGGCCCAGGGTCAGGGCGGCCAGTGCAGCGGAGAGGGTACGCATGTCAGATCCTTTCAAAAGGCCGCTCGGCATTCATTTCCTCACGGCATGGACGTACTATGCGGCGCTGCAGCATTCTTCGTCTGTGCGTTTTCTCACGTGTTTTGGCATCCAGCCCGGGCGGCCCGCTGCCTTTTCACCCGTGCTCCCCTCGACAGAAGGCCGATTCACGCGTTCTAGAAACAGTGTTTTTCGCGGCTTGAAACAGCCGCGGCAGACAAGGCTCAGCGCGCTTCCTCGAGCAGCACGCGCAGGCCTTCGACATGGCAGATGCGCAGGTTGCGGCCTTCGCGCCGCAGCAGGCCCAGGCGCACCAGGCGCGACATCTCGCGCGCCACTTCCTCGCGGCTGGAGCCCAGCATCAGGGCCAGATCGGTCTGCCGGGGCGCGGGGGCGAGCAGGGCCTGCCCCTGCTCCTCCCCGGCCAGTTCGGCGCGCTCCAGCAGCAGGGCATGCAGTCGGCTGCGCACGCTGAGGGTTCCCAGATTGACCATGCGCCGCGCCAGCGTCACGGCCAGGCTGCTGAGCCGCACGATGAAGGCGCGCAGCACCCGGGGCTCGCTCATCAGCAGTGCTTCCACATCCTCGGGCGCGAGCGAGGCCACCAGGCTGGGTTCTCCCGCCTCGACGACCAGTGGTATGCCCCCGCATTCGTTTTGCTGCTGCTGCATCTGGCCGCCGACGAACATGCCTGTGGCAATTTCACCGAGCGTCAGCCCGCGTCCGTTCGCGGCATAGCTGCTGACGCGCAGGCTGCCGTGGACGAGCATGTACATGCGCTGGTCGGCATAGGCGCCCTCCAGCCTCTGGTGCGTGGCCAGTTGCTGCCAGCGGCATTGCGCCGCCAGTTCGGCCAGGCGCTCGTCGGACAGGCTTTGCAGCACATGGACTTGGCGCAGGCCCTGCCAGGCCACGGCGGGAAGAAGCGGAGATGTCTGTAAGGAACCGGACATGGTGCAACACCGTTGAAGCGCATCCGCAGGGCCTGTGCGGGCCCTGTCGTCCGTCGCGGGAAGTACAGCATAGCGGGATCGCATAGACTCGTCGCGCGCCGGGAATCGCACTGTCCGGCTCCCCGGATGGCCGCACCGCGCAGCACAGAAAAAAGGGAGGGCTTCATGGAAGCGAGCATCGAATCGGCACGACCACCCGCGCGCCCGCAGGCCACCGTGGCGGCCTGGGCGCAATCCGTGGAACAGGCGATCGCCAGCCAGCAATGGCATGGGGCCTGGCGTGCACTCATAGACGCCGCCCTGCCGGCCGAAACCGCCGTGCAGCAGAGCCTGCTGACTGCGCTGGACGCCTGGGATGGCCTCGCTGCCGATTCCGGCGCAGAGCCCCGCCGCGCGCTGGTGCAGCAGGTTTTCGACGCCCTGCATGCCGCCCATGCCCCGGGCCAGGCGCTGCAGGCCGATTCCGCACCTCCCAGCGCGCACCGTGCATACCGTGCGCACCGCATACTGGGACGGCAACTGGTCAAGCGCTACCGGCGCGGCGGCTTTGCGCTGGGGCCGGTGGATGTGGCCGTGGAGCCCGGCACCATCCTCGGACTGGTGGGCGAGAACGGCAACGGCAAGACCACGTTGCTGCGCCTGCTGGCCGCCGATCTGGCGCCCGACGCGGGGCAGCTGGACTGGGGCGTTCCCGCCGCCGATGCCTACCTGCTGCGCACACAGCTCGCCTATATCCCCCAGCGCCCGGCCGTCTGGAGCGGGCGCCTGATGGACCATCTGCAATTCGCCGCGCGCAGCCATGGCGCCGTGGGCCCACGCAACATCTGCCTGGTACAGCTGGTCATCGCGCAGCTGGGGCTGCGCGCCTTCCGGGGCCACCAGTGGAAACAGCTGTCCTCGGGCTACAAGATGCGCTTCGAGCTGGCGCGCGCCCTGCTGTGCCGGCCGCGCGTGCTGCTGCTGGACGAGCCGCTGGCCAACCTGGACATCAACGCCCAGCAGACCCTGTTGACCGATCTGCAGTCGCTGGCGCGCTCGCCCTGGCAACCCATGGCCCTGGTGCTGAGTTCACAGCAGCTGTACGAGGTGGAAAAGGTGGCCGACCAGGTGCTGTTCCTGGAGCAAGGCCAGCCGCGCAGCGTTCAGCAGAGCTTTGCCGCCATGCAAGGCTGCGCCATCGAGTTCGAGACCGGCTGGGCCATGGCGCAACTGAAACCCTGGCTGGACCAGCTGCCATCCCATACGCACCAGCTCAGCGGCCAGACCCACATCGTGAGTTTTCACGTGCCCTTCACGGCAGCGCAGTTCCTGGCGCAGGCCGTGCAGGCACAGATGCCCGTGCGCTATTTCCGCGACATCACCGCATCCACCCGCCGCCTGTTCGTGAGGGACTGAGCCATGCCACGTTTTTCCGATATGACGAACCGCTGGGACCAATGGGTGCTGATGCGCTGCCCCCTGCTGTGGCAGTTGCGGCTGCACTGGTATCTGCCGCTGGCGCTGCTGTGGTGCGTGCTGGTGCTGGGCATCTGGATGCAATGGATGGCCGAACCCGCGCGCTGGATGGGCTCCCTGCCCGGCGTTGCGTCCACGGCACAGCAAACGCCCGAGCAATTGGCACTGGACATCGGCTCCGTCGTGGCCTGGATCGTGGCGATCGGCCTGGCGCTGTGGTGGTTGCTGCGCGTGCGCATCCACAACCGCTGGCGCGAACACGCCCCCGTGGGCCGCTGGGGCCTGTGGTGGGAGTACCTGTGGGGAGCCTTGTTCCTATCGCTATTGTTCGCGCCTGCGATCGCCTTTTCGCCCATCTATGAAATGCGGATGCAGCGCCAATGGTCGGACACGGATGTCAGTGCACAGATCCAGACTGTCGAGCAAGTCGCAGCCCTGGAGGCGCTTGTCGCGCCACGCCAGGCGGCCATGCTCGTGGAATGGATACGTGTGCTGCGCGAGGAAGAGGTCGATCCGGCGAAGTACCCGGGCATCCAGGCCTTGGTCTGGTTGATGCGCGGAGACCAGGGCGCGATTGCCGCGACGCTGGAGCGCTACGGCCAGCCATTGCAGGCCAGAGGCTATGTGCGCCAGTCTGCCAGCTCCGCGCAGGACCAGGCGGAGCACCTGCTGGCCAGCTACCGCAGCGCGCTGCAATCCCCCCTGGCCCAGGAATGGCGCGCCTACCTGGCAGCGAACCCGCAACCAGAGACTGGCGAGAAGGTATCCAGAGCGCAGAACTCCAACTGCAAACCACCCCTGGGTCGCAGCAGGCCTTTGGATCTGGAGCCGGATCCGCGCAAATGCTTCGGTACCTATCTGGCCCAGAGCAACCGTGAGTGGCTCATGCTGCTGGAGAGGTTCGACAGCCGGTGGAGCCCGCTGCAGCATGTGCAATGGCAGCACCCGCGCTACGGCCTGGCCCTGCCGGCCTACCAGGAAAGCCATCTGCGGCGCGCTGACAGGTCCCGCGACGACGAATGGCCAAGGATGTCCCAGTTGCTTGCGGCCGCCAGCGTTGGCTTCTTCCTCGCCTTGGCCCTGGTGCTGGTGCGCCTGATGCCCGCCATGCAGCTGGTGGCCTGGGGCGCATGCCTGGTCCTGACCTTGCTTGGCAGCGTGCTGGCCGGGATGCTGGGAATCACCAACCTCTATGTGCTGGGGCTGTTTCCCGCCGCGCTGATATCGGTCGCCTGGCTGCGCATCCGTGTGCTCAAGCGCCCCTGGGCCGGCGCGGTGCTGCTGGCCCTGGGCATGTCGCTGGCCCTGATATGGCTCGCCGCCGCCTGGTCCAAGTGGTCCGCACTGCTGTTGCCCCAACCCGCCGGCAGCGCAGACCCTTGGACGGATACCCAGCACTGGCTGGACCTGCTGATGGGCGCGCCTGCCGTGGCAGCCAGCACGGCCACGCTCGTGGCCCTGCTGTCTCCGCTGTGGCGCCGATGGCGTGGCCTGCCCGAAAGGTGACGGAACAGCAAAGGACAGCTCAGGGACAGGTGCCCCCGGCGCGCATCGCATAGACTCGCGGCAATTCCATCCCCCTCCGAGCGCCCCATGACCCAAGCCCCCGTCACCGCCGGCACGCCCTACGGCACCATCCCTCCCGCCTCGCCGCTGCCCCAGCGCCGCCCCGTGAGCCTTCCGCGCCTGGCGCAGATGCGCGAGGCCGGCGAGAAGATCACCATGGTCACCGCCTACGACGCCACCTTCGCGGCCGTGGCCGATGCGGCCGGCGTGGAGTGCATTTTGGTGGGCGATTCGCTGGGCATGGTCTGCCAGGGCCTGCACAGCACCGTGGGCGTGTCGCTGCAGGACATGTGCTACCACACGGCCAGCGTGGCGCGCGGCCTGCACCGCGTGCAGGGCACGGCCTGGCTGATCGCCGACATGCCCTATGGCAGCTATGCAGAAAGCCGCGAGCAGGCCATGCGCAGCGCCTGCGAGCTGATGCAGGCCGGCGCCCATATGGTCAAGCTCGAAGGCGGCGGCTGGACCGCGCCCACCGTGCAGTTCCTGGTCGAGCGCGGCGTGCCCGTCTGCGCCCACCTGGGCCTGACGCCGCAGACCGTGCATGCGCTGGGCGGCTACCGCGTCCAGGGCAAGAGCGACGAGGGCGCGGCCACGCTGCGCCGCCATGCGCTGGAACTGCAGGATGCAGGCGCCTCCATGCTGGTGCTGGAGATGGTGCCGGCACAGCTGTCGCGCGAACTCACGGCCGAGCTGCCGCACTGCCACACCATCGGCATCGGCGCGGGCAGCGGCACGGCCGGCCAGGTCCTGGTGCTGCACGACATGCTGGGCGTGAACCTGGGCAAGATGGCCCGCTTCGTGCACAACTTCATGGCCGATGCGGGCAGCGTCAAGGGCGCCTTCGAGGCCTATGTACATGCCGTGAAGAACGGCAGCTTCCCCGACGACAGCAAGCACGCCTGGTAGTCCGGCAGGCTGCACGGTCCGTTTTTCCGCTTCCCGCTTCCCGTTCCCCCGTTTTCCCGCTTCCCCGCTTCCCCATGCAAATCGTCCACTCCATCGCCGACCTGCGCGCCATCCTGGCCAGCAAGGGCCGCCCTGCCTTCGTGCCCACCATGGGCAACCTGCACGATGGCCACCTGTCCCTGGTGCGCGCCGCGCGCCAGCACGGCGACATCGTCGTGGCCAGCATCTTCGTGAACCGCCTGCAGTTCCTGCCGCACGAGGATTTCGACAGCTATCCGCGCACCTGGGCGCAGGACTGCGCCAAGCTGGAGAGCGAAGGCTGCGACCTGCTGTTCGCCCCGCGCGAAGCCGATCTCTACCCCGAGCCGCAGACCTTCAAGATCCAGCCCGACGCGCAGCTGGCCGACATCCTCGAAGGCCATTTCCGCCCCGGCTTCTTCACGGGCGTGTGCACCGTGGTGATGAAGCTGTTCTCGGCCGTGTTCTTCGCCAGCGGCGGCGGCACGGCCGTGTTCGGCAAGAAGGACTACCAGCAGCTGCTGGTGATCCGCCGCATGGTCGAGCAGTTCGCCCTGCCCGTGAACATCGTGGCCGGCGACACGGCGCGCGCCGACGACGGCCTGGCGCTGAGTTCGCGCAACGGCTACCTGAGCCCCGATGAACGCCAGCAGGCCATGGCGCTGTCGCACGCACTCAAGCAACTGGCCGACGCCACGCGCGCAGGCCAGGCGCCGCTGGCCGAACTGGAGGCATGGGCCATGCAGTCCCTGGCCGCACAGGGCTGGGAGCCCGACTACCTGACCGTGCGCCTGCGCCGTGACCTGCAGCCGCCGGCCGAGGGCGCGCAACTGGCCGGTGCACCCCTGGTGGCCCTGGGCGCCGCGCGCCTGGGCAAGACGCGCCTGATCGACAACCTGGAGTTCTGATCCAGCGCAAAACCCTGGCGGCCATGGCGATCCAAGCTGGATGCCATGGCCAGGAAATTCCCCATCCACCCCGCCCATCCCGAGCGCACCTGCTGGGGTTGCGACCGCTACTGCGCCCGCGACGAGCTGGCCTGCGGCAACGGATCGGACCGCACACAGCACCCGGTGGAGATCTTTGGCGACGACTGGATGGAGTGGGGCCTGCCGCCCGAGCCGGCGGCAGACAACGCAGCCAGCCTGAAGGACGCGGCGCGCTGAAGTCGCCCACCCCACTTCAAGCGACCGCGGCCACCTCGGCGGCGAGCGCGTCCACCAGCCACTGCGCCTCGGCCACGGCCGGCCGGTGAAGCGGCAGCAGCGCATGGACCTGGAAGGGAATGGAAAACGCC
Source organism: Delftia sp. PX-1 (assembly GCF_055797465.1). Lineage (NCBI taxonomy): Bacteria > Pseudomonadati > Pseudomonadota > Betaproteobacteria > Burkholderiales > Comamonadaceae > Delftia > Delftia sp. PX-1. Next base: position 1,845,528 of record NZ_CP184763.1, on the reverse strand, counting down.
AGCGGCCGCACCACCAGCTGCGGCCCGGCGCAGACTCGCGCCGTCAGCGGATTGACGATGGCCACGCCCAGGCCATGCTGGACCATGGCGCAGACCGCCACGGCGCTGTGGGTCTCCAGGTGCAGCTGGCGCTGCACGCCGGCCTGCTCGAACACGGCATCGATCTGCTGGCGATAGGGGTCGTCTCGCGCCAGGCTGATGAAGCCCTCCCCCGCAAAGTCGCCCGCCTCCAGCACCGGGCGGGCCGCCAGCGCATGCCCTGCCGGCAGCACGGCCACCTCGTCCATGGCGGGCAAAGCCAGAGCACGCGTGCCGGGCGGCGCCTCGGCCAGTTCGGCCAGGCCCAGGTCGTAGCGCTGGGCGGCCATCCACTCCTGCAGCAGCGGCGCCTCCTGCGTGGCCACGCTGACGGCCACGGGGCCGTGCTCCGCATGCAGGCGCGCCAGCGCTGCAGGCAGCAGCGCATGGCTGAGGGCGGGCAGGCACAGCACGTTGATGCGCGCCTGGTGCGGACGCCCCAGGGCCAGCGCATGCTCCACCACCCGGTCCAGCCCCTGCCAGCTGCGCTGCACCTCGGCCCACAGCGACAGGGCGCGTGCCGTGGGCCGCAGCCGGCCCTGGGCGCGCTCGAACAGCGCATAGCCCAGCAGGCTTTCCAGGCGCGCCAGTTCGCGGCTGACGGTGGGCTGGGAGCTGTACAGCATCTGCGCCGCCGCCGTGGCGCTGCCGCTGAGCATGAGCGCGCGAAACACCTCCAGGTGGCGATGGGAGATGCGGGGCTCGGGGGACGTGTGCGACGGCGCGGGGTCTTGCATGGCAAGAGCATATCCAAATCAAATAGACACCATAAGAACAAGCATTGGACTGAATGCCCTCCATCCGCCATCATGCGCGGCAGTTCCCCTGAAAGAGACACCATGTCCAATCCCTTCTCGCCCGCCCAGCTCTGGGCCCTGGCCGACCAGCACGGCACGCCGCTGTGGGTCTATGACGCCGCCACCATCCGCGCGCGCATCGCCCAGCTCAAGGCCTTCGACACCATCCGCTTTGCGCAGAAGGCCTGCTCCAACATCCACATCCTGCGGCTGATGCGCGAGCAGGGCGTGAAGGTGGATGCGGTATCGCGCGGCGAAATCCTGCGCGCGCTGGCCGCCGGCTACGCGGCCGGCCATGGCGACGACCTGCACAGCGACATCGTGTTCACCGCCGACGTGATGGACGAGGCCACGCTGGCCTGCGTGGCCGAGCACAAGGTGCCCGTGAACGCCGGCTCCATCGACATGCTGCACCAGCTGGCCCAGGCCTCGCCCGGCCATCCCGTGTGGCTGCGCATCAACCCCGGCTTCGGCCACGGCCACAGCAACAAGACCAACACGGGCGGCGAGCACAGCAAGCACGGCATCTGGCACAGCGACCTGCTGGCGGCGCTGCAGGCCATCCGCGACGGCGGCCTGAAGCTGGCAGGCCTGCACATGCACATCGGCTCGGGCGTGGACTACGGCCACCTGCAGCAGGTCTGCGGCGCCATGGTCGAGCTGGTGCGCGCCACCCGCCAGGCAGGCCATGACCTGCAGGCCATCTCGGCCGGCGGCGGCCTGTCCATTCCCTACCGCGATGGCGACGCCACCATCGACACCGCCCACTACCACGGCCTGTGGGATGCGGCACGCAAGGACGCCGAGGCCATCGTGGGCCACGCGCTGGGCCTGGAGATCGAGCCGGGCCGCTTCCTGGTGGCCGAGTCGGGCGTGCTGCTGGGCCAGGTACGCGCCACCAAGAACGCGGGCAGCAACCATTTCGTGCTGGTCGATACGGGCTTCAACGAACTGATGCGCCCTTCCATGTACGGCAGCTGGCACGGCATGGAAGTGCTGCGCCGCGACGGCCAGGCCATGCCCCTGCGCGATGCCGTGGTCGCCGGCCCGCTGTGCGAATCGGGCGACGTGTTCACCCAGGGCGATGGCGGCGTGGTGCTGCCGCGCGCGCTGGCAGGCGCCTCGGTGGGCGACCTGCTGGTCATCCATGACACGGGCGCCTATGGCAGCTCCATGTCCAGCAACTACAACACGCGCCCGCTGGCCGCCGAGGTGCTGGTCGACGGCGACAGCGCGCGCCTCATCCGCCGCCGCCAGACGGTGGAGGAACTGCTGGGTCTGGAGCTGGGCCTGTAACTGGGCCTGTAACTGGCATGTAGCGCGCCAGGCGCCAGGATTTCTGACGCAAAAAAGCCCCGGGGCCTTCCAGCTCCGGGGCTTTTTCATCGCCGGGCCGCCCCAAGATGAAAAGCGGCCCCCTCGGGGGGCAGTGGACCTTGCGCAGCAAGGGGAGCGTGTGGGCCATTTTTCATGGACACCGAAGAATCACTCGCCGCGCGGATCGCGCGCCATCAGGTGCTGCACGGCCTCGGCCGCCTGCAGCCGGCCGTCCAGCAGCTCGACCACGGTTTCGGTGATCGGCATCTCCACGTTCAGCAGCCGCGCGCGCGCCAGCACGGTGCGCGCGCTGTACACGCCCTCGGCCACATGGCCCAGCGAGGCCACGGCCTGCTCCAGCGTGCGGCCCTGGGCCAGCAGCAGGCCCACCTTGCGATTGCGCGACAGGTCGCCCGTGGCCGTCAGCACCAGATCGCCCAGGCCGGACAGGCCCATGAAGGTCTCCACCCGCGCGCCCAGGGCCAGGCCCAGTCGCGTCATCTCGGCCAGGCCGCGCGTGATCAGCGCGGCGCGGGCGTTCAGGCCCAGCTGCAGGCCGTCGCACAGGCCGGTGGCAATGGCCAGCACGTTCTTCACGGCGCCGCCCACTTCCACGCCCACGATGTCGGCGTTGGCGTAGACGCGCATGGCATCGCCATGGAAGGCCGCGACCAGGGCGTCATTGACCTCGGCATGCCGGCTGGCCGCCACCAGGGCCGTGGGCTGGTGGCGCGCCACCTCGGCCGCAAAGCTGGGGCCGCTGAGCACACCGCACAGCAGATCGGGCGCCACCTGGGCGCAGACCTCGTGCGCCATCAGTCCATGGGCGGCGGCCGACGCGCCTGCGGGCACGGCCTCGAAGCCCTTGCACAGCCACACCACGGGCGCCCGCACATTGCGCAGGCGGCCCAGCCATTCGCGCAAGGCCGCCATGGGCGTGCCGATCACGATCAGGTCTGCCGCAGCCAGGTGGCCGTCGATCTCGCCATGCACCACCTGCAGCGCGGCAGGCAGCGCCACGCCCGGCAGGTAGCGCGCGTTCTCGCCGCTGTCCCGCATGGCCTGCGCCTGGGCAGCGTCGCGCGCCCACAGCGTCACGACACGTCCGTCATCGCGCGAGGCCGCGCTCATTGCCAGCGCCGTGCCCCAGGCGCCTGCACCAATCACCACAATGTTCATATCTGCCCGACGTTGAAGAAGCGACGTTGATGAAAAAAAGAGGCCCTCGGGCCTCTTTTCTTGTACCACAGCGATGCGACGCGCCTGGGCGCAAGTCTCATCGGCCGGGATGGGACCGGCTTACTGCGGCAGCGAGTTGCCGTCCGCCTGGGCGGCTGCCTGCTGCTGCTCGTACATGGCCTGGAAGTTGATCTCGGCCAAGTGCACGGGCGGGAAGCCGGCGCGTGTGACCACGTCGGCCACGTTGCCGCGCAGGTAGGGATAGATGATCTGGGGGCAGGCAATGCCGATCACGCCACCCATCTGGTCTTCGGGCACGTTGCGGATCTCGAAGATGCCGGCCTGCTTGGCCTCGACCAGGAACACGGTCTTGTCCTGGATCTTGGTCTGCACGGTGGCCGTCACGGCCACTTCGTAGATGCCTTCGGCCACGGGAGTCGCCTCGACGCCGAGCTGGATGTCCACGCTGGGCTGCTCCTGCTCCAGCAGGATGGCGGGCGAATTGGGCTGCTCCAGCGACAGGTCCTTGAGGTAGACGCGCTGGATCTGGAAGACGGGAGTGTCCTGTTCGGCCATGGAATCAGTCTTTCTGGGCAAAAAACCCTGGCACGGCGGCCAGGGCATCAAAAAAATCACCAACAAAATGCCCGCTGCCAATAGGTTGCGCAGCGGGCACCTGGGCCTGCATTATGCAGTGCCCGTGTTTCAGCTTTGCAGCATGGGCACCAGGCCACCGTCGGCGTCCAGCGCCATCAGGTCGTCGCAGCCGCCCACATGGTGGTCGCCGATGAAGATCTGGGGCACCGTACGGCGGCCCGTGCTCTGCATCATCACGTCACGCGCGGCAGGGTCGGTATCGATGCGGATCTCTTCGATCTGCTCCACGCCCTTGGACTTGAGGATCTGCTTGGCCCGGATGCAATAGGGGCAGACAGCGGTGGTGTACATCTTCACGGCTTGCATATGCGACTTTCTTCGAGTGGGCGGCTTGCCGGCTGCAGGCGCCGGGGACGCGGCGCAGCGGCTTCCATCGTGATCAACTGGAGGCGCTTCAGGCCTTTTCAACCGGCATGCCGGCATCGCGCCAGGCCTTCAGGCCACCGGCCAGGGCCTGGGCCTTTTCGTAGCCCAGCTTCTTCGCAATGCCTTCGGCACGCGAGGCGCGGTTGCCCTTGGTGCAGATCAGCACCAGCGGCAGGGCCTTGTTCTTCACGGTGGCAGGCAGCTTTTCCTCGAACTGGCCCAGCGGCACATTCCTGGCGCCATTGGCATGGGCGGCCGCGTACTCCTCGGGCTCGGAGACATCGATGACCACGGCCTTTTGGCGGTTGATCAGTTGCACGGCCTGCGCCGCCGTCAGCGAGCCGCCGCCTGCGCCGCGCACCAGGGGCAGCAGCAGCATCACGCCGGAAGCCAGCGCGATCAGGATCAAATACCAGTTATCGATGATGAATTTCACGTCATTCCTTGGGTTGGCAAACCTGTCAATTCTAGAATGCTGGCTTTTGCCCCCGCGACAGCCCAGCTTTGTCGCATCGAGAGACTTAGAAAGCCGCCATGTACAAGCTCGTGCTGATCCGCCACGGTGAATCCACCTGGAACCTCGAAAACCGCTTCACCGGCTGGACCGATGTGGACCTGACCGCCACCGGCGTCGAACAGGCCAAGAACGCCGGCCGCCTGCTCAAGGCCGAAGGCTACGACTTCGACCTGGCCTTCACCAGCGTGCTCAAGCGCGCCACGCGCACGCTGTGGCACACGCTGGACGAAATGGACCGCACCTGGCTGCCCGTGCAGCACAGCTGGCGCCTGAACGAGCGCCACTACGGCGGCCTGCAGGGACTGAACAAGGCCGACATGGCCAAGCAATACGGCGACGCCCAGGTGCTGGTCTGGCGCCGCAGCTACGACACGCCCCCGCCGGCCCTGGAGCCCCAGGACCCGCGCAGCGAGCGCAGCGACGTGCGCTACGCCCAGCTGGACCCCAGCCAGGTGCCGCTGACCGAATGCCTGAAGGACACGGTCGCGCGCGTGCTGCCGTTCTGGAACGAGTCCATCGCGCCCGCCATCCTGTCCTGCAAGCGCGTCGTGGTTGCCGCGCATGGCAACTCCATCCGCGCGCTGATCAAGTACCTGGACGGCATCTCGGATGACGCCATCGTCGGCGTCAACGTGCCCAACGGCATTCCGCTGGTCTACGAGCTGGATGCCGATCTCAAGCCCATTCGCCACTACTACCTGGGCGATGCCGAGGCTGCCGCCAAGGCGGCAGCCGCCGTGGCCGCACAGGGCAAGGCTTGAGCCTGACCCGCCTGAGGTGAGCGCCTGCTACGGAAATTGCACTTGCTGCGCCGTTTTTAGGGAACCACGCGGGCGCTTGCCTTTCCAAGCGGGTGTATATTGACGCGGTTAAAGGGGTGATATGGGCCAGAAAATCAAAATTGCCGGCTGGGTTTCCGTAGGCGTAATCGCCGGAGCACTGACCACGGTTTCCTTGCAGACCGTGGCCCGCGGTGCCATGACCCCGCTGCCGCTGGAAGAGATCCAGCAGCTGTCCGCCGTCTTCGGCCTGATCAAGACCGACTATGTCGAGTCGGTCGACGACAAGAAGCTGATCACCGATGCCATCTCCGGCATGGTGTCCAGCCTCGATCCGCATTCGCAGTACTTCGACAAGAAGTCCTACAAGGAATTCCGCGAGGGCACCTCGGGCCGCTTCGTCGGCGTAGGCATCGAGATCACGCAGGAAGACGGCCTGATCAAGGTCGTCTCGCCCATCGAAGGCTCCCCCGCCTTCCGCGCGGGCCTGAAGACAGGCGACCTGATCACCAAGATCGACGACACGGCCGTCAAGGGCCTGTCGCTCAACGACGCCGTCAAGCGCATGCGCGGCGAGCCCAACACCAAGGTGCAGCTGACCATCCTGCGCAAGGATGAAAGCCGCAGCTTCCCCGTGACCATCACGCGCGAGGAAATCAAGACGCAATCCGTCAAGGGCAAGGTCATCGAGCCCGGCTACGGCTGGATTCGTCTGAGCCAGTTCCAGGAACGCACGGTGGACGACTTCGTGCGCAAGGTCGAAGAGCTGTACAAGCAGGAACCCAACATGAAGGGCCTGGTGCTGGACCTGCGCAACGACCCGGGCGGCCTGCTGGACGCGGCCGTCGCCATCTCGGCAGCCTTCCTGCCGCCCGATGTGACCGTGGTGTCCACCAACGGCCAGCTGGCCGAGAGCAAGGAAACCTACAAGGCCTCGCCCAGCTTCTATGCCCGCCGCGGCATGGGAGACCCGCTGCAGCGCCTGCCTGCCTCGCTCAAGAAGCTGCCGCTGGTGGTGCTGGTCAACGAAGGCTCGGCATCGGCCAGCGAAATCGTGGCCGGCGCCCTGCAGGACCACAAGCGTGCGGTCATCATGGGCAGCCAGACCTTCGGCAAGGGCTCGGTGCAGACCGTTCGCCCGCTGGGTCCCGACACGGGCCTGAAGCTGACCACGGCCCGCTACTACACGCCCAGCGGCAAATCCATCCAGGCCAAGGGCATCGTTCCTGACGTGATGGTGGACGAGACCCCTGAAGGCGATCTGTTCGCTGCCCTGCGCATGCGCGAGGCCGACCTGGAAAAGCACCTGTCCAGCGGACAGGGCGCCGAAGTCAAGGACGAAGTGCGCGAGAAGGCCCGCGAGGAAGCCCGCAAGCGCCTGGAGGAAGAGGCCAAGAAGCCCCTGGCCGAGCGTCGCCTGCCCGAGTTCGGCACCGAAAAGGACTTCCAGCTGCAGCAGGCGCTCAACCGCCTCAAGGGCCAGCCCGTCATGGTCAGCAAGACCCTGACCGAGCGCGAGCCCGAAAAGAAGGAAAACTGAAGAGCGCGGACCGGGTCCGCGCTCCCACCAAGCCGGGCCCGCGCCCGGCTTTTTCACGTCTGGAGACGCGAATGAACGACGATCAACTGCTGCGCTACTCGCGCCACATCCTGCTGGACGAGATCGGCATCGAAGGCCAGGAGCGCATCCTGGCAGCGCATGTGCTCATCATCGGCGCAGGCGGCCTGGGCGCGCCTGCCTCGCTGTACCTGGGCTCGGCCGGCATCGGCCGCATCACCCTGGTGGACGACGATGCCGTGGACATGACCAACCTGCAGCGCCAGATTGCCCACACCACCGATCGCGTGGGCCAGCCCAAGGTGCAATCCATACGCACGGCCGTGCATGCCATCAACCCCGGCATCCGCATTGATTGCCGCCAGCAGCGCGCAGACGATGCCCTGCTCGACGAGCTCGTGCCCCAAGCCACGGTGGTGCTGGACTGCACGGACAACTACCGCACGCGCCACATGATCAACGCGGCCTGCGTGCGGCACAAGGTGCCCCTGGTGGCGGGGGCGGCCATCCGCCTGGACGGCCAGCTCATGGTGATGGACCCACGCGACGAGAACTGCGCCTGCTATGCCTGCGTATTCCCGCCGGAGGCGCAGTTCGAGGAAGTGCAGTGCTCGACCATGGGCGTCTTCGCCCCCGTGGTCGGCGTCATGGGCACGCTGCAGGCGGCCGAAGCCCTCAAGCTGATCGCGGGTTTTGGCACGCCTGCAACAAACCGCCTGACCATGTTCGACAGCCGCAGCCTCGATTGGAGTAGCATGCAAACCACCCGTGTGCCGGACTGTCCCGTTTGCGGCAACAAGGCGTAGGAATCGGCTGACTTCCAGGCCGATCCCCCACTGGCACAATCGCCCGCTGTCGCGCAGGACAATGAAGGCCGGGTTCCGCCGGACTCCGATTGCCATCCGCGTCCCTATTGGATACAGCCGTGAAATTGCGCACCTATCTTGTTGAAGACAACCCTACGATCCGCGAGAACCTGATCGCCACGCTCGAGGAACTCGCCGATGTCGAGGCCGTGGGCATCGCCGAGACGGAAAGCGCGGGGACGGACTGGCTTCAGCAGAACCCCGATGCATGGGATCTGGCCATCGTCGACCTGTTCCTGCGCCAGGGCAGCGGCCTGGGTGTGCTCACCGCCTGCCGCGAGCGCCAGCCGCACCAGAAGATCGTGGTGCTCAGCAACTACGCCACCCCTGACATCCGCAGCCGCTGCGCCCAGCTCGGCGTGGATGCGGTCTTCGACAAGTCCAATGAGATCGATGCACTCATGGACTATTGCATGAATATCGACGCCGCATCGCTCAATCAACTCAAAACAGCCTGAACCCAAAACACGGCATTTTTACTCTCCATCAAAGAAAAAGGCTGCACGACTTGATAATCGTGCAGCCCGTATTTTCTATTGACTGGAAATCAGTCGATCAGCCGGTTTTTCAGCGCGTAATACGTGAGATCGCTGTTGGATGACAATCCCATTTTCTCCATAAGCCGCGTGCGATAGGTACTGACCGTCTTCACGCTCAGCGAGAGCGATTTCGCAATATCACCTGCCGTTTCGCCGCGCGCGAGTTTGAGGAAGACCTGGAACTCACGCTCGGACAGCTGTTCATGCGCTGGCGCGTCATCCTTGCGGTTGAGCTGCTGGGCCAGCAGGTCGGCCACGGCCGGCGTCAGGTAGCGGCGGCCCAGGGCCACGGTGCGGATCGCTTCGGCAATCTCCTGGGGATCGCATTCCTTGTTCAGGTAGCCGCTGGCGCCCTGGCGGATCAGGTTGATCGCGTAGTGCTCCTCGGGATATCCGCTCAGGATCAGGATGCCCATGTCGGGGGCCTTGGCCCGCAGCATGGCCAGCGCATCGATGCCGCTTTGCCCGGGCATGGACAGGTCCATCAGCAGCACGTCGATCTCGTGGGCTCGGACCAGGTCGATGGCCTCACGGCCATTGGCGGCCTCACCGACTACACGCAGGTCCACATGTTCCGAGAGAAACTGACGCAGACCCGAGCGCACAATTGCATGGTCGTCCACAATGCCGATTCTGATCATGAATACCTCTTTTTCGGGGGACCAGCAGGAACGCCGGTCGTGCAAACAATATATGGTAACGGCCGGGGCAGGAACTGCTCCGGCTGCCGATAACACGAATTATGCAGAATATCGGCGAAGATCTTGTAGGTGAGAGGATGCTTATGCGTTGGATAAATTTCCGAAGAATTGCGATCAGCCTGGCATTTGCCATCGTTGCGGCCGTGCTGCTTGTCAGCATTAACGAGGCCAGCTACAAGCGCTCGACCAAGGCGCTGGAGGCCATGACCCAGACCCAGGCGACCCGCTCGGAAATCAGCCAACTGCTGCGGTTGATGCTCGATGCAGAGACCGGCCTGCGCGGCTACCTGCTCACGGGGGAGGAGCGCTACCTGGAGCCCTACAGCAAGGCGATCACGGCCATCAACTACAACATGGACGAGTTGCGCCAGATCTTCATCTACGACCCCCAGGAACTGGCCATCTTCACGCCGCTGGCCCGCCAGGTCGAGCGCAAGATGAGCGAGATGGAGTTGAGCCTGCGCCTGTACCGCCAGGGCAACGAGGAAGCCTGGCGCTTCGTCATGTTCACGGACGTGGGCATGGAGAACATGGACGCCATCCGGGACTACACCGGCAAGCTGCTGTCAGGCATAGACGAGCGCTCGGCCAAGAACCTGCAGGATATCGAGCACACGCTGTCGCTGTCGCGCATAGGCATTGCCACGGTGACCGCGCTGGGCGTGCTGGGCTTTTTCATGTACCTGCGCCAGGCCCACGCGCTGCAGCAGGCCCATCAGCGCGAGCAGGAAATCCAGCGTGACGAGCGCAACCGCCTTGAAGCCCTGGTGCGCGAACGCACGGCCACGCTGACGGAGCTGGCCAACCACTTGCAGCAGGTGCGCGAGGATGAGCGCGGCCACCTGGCGCGCGAGCTGCACGATGAACTGGGCTCGCTGCTGACGGCGGCCAAGCTCGATGTGGCCCGGCTCAAATCCAAGATCGACCTCAGCGCCCCCGACGTGGGAGAGCGCGTCAGCCATCTGGTGGAGACGCTCAACAGCGGCATTGCCCTCAAGCGCCGCATCATCGAGGACCTGCGTCCTTCGTCACTGTCCAACCTGGGCCTGACCACGGCGCTGGAAATCCTGGCACGCGAATTCGGCGAGCGCAGCGGCATCGAGGTCACAGCGAACCTGGAGCAGGTGGAGCTGCCGGAATCGACCCAGCTCACGGTCTACCGCATCGTGCAGGAGTCGCTGACCAATATCGGCAAATACGCCAAGGCCAGCCACGTACTGGTCTCCGTGCACAACTACCCGACCTATGTGACGGTGCAGATCCAGGACGATGGCGAGGGCTTCGAGACCTCGGCCATGCGCCCCAACTCCCACGGGCTGGCCGGCATGCGCCATCGCGTGGAGGCGGCAGGCGGGCGGCTGACCGTCTCCTCCGAACTGGGCAAGGGCACGGCCATCTCCGCCGTCATTCCGCTGAGCCCGGCATCCGCCTGACCACGACGCATCGCCTGCACGCACAACCCCTGCCCGGCGCCGCCCTGGCAGGGGTTTTTCTTGATGGGCACTGCGGGCCGGCGCTTTTCCTACACCCACCCCCTGCCTAACCCTGACGCCATGCCACGCCGGGCACCGTCAATCCGGCCTCGGGCGGCTCGGTACAGTCAATCGCATGGGAACAGCACTCGGCTCCTGACAGCCAGATGCCGTTTCTTGGCAACGAACAACCAAGGAGTTCTACATGCTGCACTACGCCATCGTGTTTTTCGTGATCGCTCTCGTCGCCGCCATCTTCGGCTTTGGCGGAATTGCGGCAGGTGCTGTAGGCATCGCCAAGATCCTGTTCTATATTTTCGTGATCATGGCTGTAGTCACCTTTGTGATGAGCCTGATCAAGAAGTAGCGGCGGCGCCGCCTTCAGCCACCTGCCAGCCCAAGCCCGCCTCCGGCGGGCAGCCAGCCCGGCAGCCCGACCGCCTTTCCCATTCATGCAAGTTTTGAGGAGATAGAACCAATGAGCCAAGCCGAGAAAGCCGTGAACAAAGCCGCCGATACCGCCAAGGACGTTGCCCAGGACGTAGCAGACACTGCCAAGGAAGCCGTCAACACCACGCGCCGCACTGCAGCAAATGCTCTGGACAAGGCCGAGGAAGGCGTGAAGTCCATCGAGCGTGAACTGAATCCCGTCATCGACGACCTCGCGGCACGTGCCCAGGAACTGGCCACGCGCGGAATCAACTTCTGCGCCGACAGCTCCGACCGCGCCCGCCGCCAGCTGCAATCTGCCACGGAAGCCACCACGCGCTACGTCATCGAGCAGCCTGGCCGCTCCATGCTGCTGGCAGCAGCCACGGGCGCAGCCCTGGCCACCGCGTTCTTCATGAGTTCCCGCTCGCGCAAGTGAGCTGCAGCCCAGCCCCCGAGTTCCCTCGACTACCGTTTCCCTCCATTTCTTGTCCAAGAAAGAACTGACCATGCAAAAGTACACCCGTGCCATCGCTTTCGCTCTCGTCGCCGGCGCCACCGTGCTCGGCACCACCGCCTGCTCCGTGGCCCGCGACCAGCAGACCGTGGGTTCGTATGTGGATGACGCCGGCATCACCACTGCCGTGAAGGCCAAGATGGCAGAGGACAAGAGCGTCTCGGCCACCTCCATCAGCGTCGAGACCCTGAACGGCACGGTGCAACTGTCGGGCTTTGCCAAGTCGGAGTCGGAAAAGGCCCGCGCTGCCGAGATCGCACGCACCACCAAGAACGTGCGCGAAGTGCGCAACAGCATCGTGGTTCGCCCCTGATGCAGGCCCCCATGGGGCCATCGAAAGGCCGGTGTCATCCGGCCTTTTTTCATTGCAGGGCCACCCCGGTGAAAACCACCCTTGGGGGAATCTGACCTTGCAGCGCCAGGGCGACATGGGAATCATTTTTCATGACGCCAGGGCATACGGCGTAAAGTGACCGACATGCGAGTTTTCAACTGCGATGCCTGCGGCCACCCGGTTTTCTTCGACAGCGTTCAATGCGTGCACTGCGGCGCCACCCTGGCCTTCCTGCCAGAGCGACTGCATGTGGCTTGCCTGCGACCGGTTTCCGGCGCGCGGGACAGCGCGCTGTGGGAGAGCCTGTCCTCCCTGGGCGCAGGCAAGCCGCCAGGCCGCCTCTACAAGATGTGCAGCCACCGGGGACCTGTGGGCCAGTGCAACTTCGCCCTGCCCGCCGACGACCCCCACGCGCTGTGCGAATCCTGCCGCCAGACACGCTGGCTGCCCGATCTGTCAGACCCGGCCAATGCCTTGCGCTGGACCAAGATCGAGGCGGCCAAGCGCCAGCTGTTCTATACGCTGGCCCGCCTGGGCCTGGGCCCCAGGCCTGGAGAGGACGGGCCGCGCTTCGAACTGCTGGCCGACCTGCCCGGGCAGGCGCCGGTGATGACCGGCCATGCCAACGGCACCATCACGCTGAACGTGGTGGAGGCCGACGATGCCGAGCGTGCCCGGCGCCGCCAGGCGCTGCATGAGCCCTACCGGACGCTGGTGGGCCATCTGCGCCATGAGTCCGGCCACTTCTTCTGGGACAGGCTGGTGGTGGGCGCGGGCCGTATCGAGGAATTCCGCCGCCTGTTCGGCGACGAGCGCCAGGACTATGCCCAGGCCCTGCAGAACTACTACGCACGCAGCCCGCTGGATGGGCAGTGGCGCGACAACTTCGTCAGCGCCTATGCCACCTCCCACCCGTGGGAAGACTGGGCCGAAAGCTGGGCCCATTACCTGCACATGGTGGATCTGCTGGAGACTGCGGCCAGCTATGGCACCTGCATCACCTTGCCAGGAGGCGCAGGCACGGCGGCGGGCATGGGAACGCCGGCCGCGCTGTGCGTGCAGGACCCGTTCGCGGTCCCTGCCCGGCCAGACTTCGGCACCATGCTGGACCAGTGGGTGCCGCTGACGCTGCTGACCAACAGCCTCAACCGCAGCCTGGGCCACGGGGATGCCTATCCGTTCGCTCTTTCAATGGGCGCGCGGCGCAAGCTGGAATTCGTGCATGCGGCCGTGAATGCAAGTGCCGCCACGCAGAGCGCCTGATATCGTGAACTCGTCATGGGGGCGGGCCAAGGCGCCTGGCCGGCCTCCCTCTCTCAAGGAGCGCGATTGGCCTGCACCTTCTCAAGCAGTCGCGTGCGCACGTTGGGCGAGACGAACTTGTCGATCTCGCCATCCAGCGTGGCGATCTCGCGCACGAAGGTGCTGCTGATGAACTGGTAGCGGTCGCTGGGCGTGAGGAAGACGGTTTCCACCTCGGGCATCAGCGTGCGGTTCATGCCGGCAAGCTGAAACTCGTAGTCGAAGTCGGTGACCGCACGCAGGCCGCGCACCATGGCCTTGCCGCCGCGCTCGACCACGAAGTCGCGCAGCAGGCCATGAAAGCTCTCGACCTGGACATGGGGATAGATGGACACGGCCTCGCGCACCATCTCCATGCGCTCCTCGAGATTGAACATGGTCTTCTTGTGGTGGCCCGCCGCCACGGCGACGATGACGTGGCTGAACAGCTGGGTCGCGCGGCGCACCACGTCTTCATGACCCAGCGTGATCGGATCGAAAGTTCCGGGATAGACGGCAATCACGTCGTGGCTCATGGCGTTCACTTTCCTTGGCTGCGCGTGCCCTGGTCCGGCACGGATGGCGCATTATGCATTGCACTGCAGCATGGCCCGTCGGCTGCGCGACAGCCGCATTCCTGCGCTGGAACACGGCTGCGGCGCCAGCCTACTCGTCCTGCGCGGCCTTGCGCAGCAGATGGGCGTGGACGGCACCCGCCTTGAGATGGCGGAACAGCTGCAGGCCGCCAGCCTCGGCCAGTTGCTCCTCGGTCCAGGCCTGGGGCGCCTCCAGATAGACATAGCCCTGGGCGGAGACGGCCAGCGCAGCGGCCTTCAGCGCAGGCTCGAACAGCTCGGCATGGTCGAACGGCGGATCGATCAGCACCAGGTCCAGCGTGCCCGGCGCCACCTGGCGCAGGCAGCCGATGCCATCGCCGCGCAGCACGCGCACGGACTGGGCGTCCAGGCGCTCGCGCAGGCGCTGCAGCTGCAGCACCAGGGCGGCGTCCTGCTCGTTCATCAGCACGCTGGTCGCGCCGCGCGATGCGGCCTCGAAGCCCAGCGCACCCGTGCCCGCGAAGGCGTCCAGGCAGTGCCAGCCCGTCAGGTCCTGGCCCAGCCAGTTGAACAGGGTCTCGCGCACGCGGTCCGGCGTGGGGCGCAGGCCCGGGCGCTGCGCCACGGGCAGACGCGTGCGGCGCCACTGGCCGCCGATGATGCGGACCTCGCCCGCACCCGAGGGTGCCGGCTTGCCCGCCTTTGCCTTTGCGGCCGGTGCTGCGGCAGGCGCCTTGGGCGCCGCGGCCTCGGCCGTGGCCTTTTCCAGCCAGCGCTTGCCGGCAGGGGTATGCAGTTTGATGCTGTTGCGGCTCATTGCTTGCCTCCCACAACGACGGTCACCATGCGATCGGGCTGCAGCATGCGCTGCATGGCCTCGCGCACATCACGCACGGTCAGCGCCTGCACGCGCTCGGTCCAGTGCTCCAGATAGTCCAGCGGCAGGCCGTTCCACGCGATGTTGGCCACATTGCCCAGCAGCTTGCGGTTGCTGTCGATGCGCAGCGCAAAGCCGCCGATCAGATTGTCCTTGGCGGCCTTGAGCTCCTTCTCGGTCGGGCCGTCGGCGACAAAGCGGCGCAGCGTGTCCTGCGACACCTTCAAGGCCTCGGCCGCCTGGTCGGGGCGTGTCTGCAGGGCGATCGTGAAGGCCCCCGCGTCCAGGCCTGGCGAGAAGTCGCTGTAGACGCTGTAGCTCAGGCCGCGCTTTTCGCGCACTTCCTCGGTCAGCCGCGAGGTGAAGCCGCCGCCGCCCAGGATGTGGTTGCCCACGAGCACGGCCATGAAGTCCGGGCTGTTGCGTGCAATGCCGGGCTGGGCGATCAGCACCTGCGCCTGGGCCGAGGCGAAGGGGATGTTCTCGTTGACCGGCGCCTTGAGCGCCTGCACCTTGGGCACGTCGGGCAGCGGAGCGCAGGCACTGGCGTCCTGGCCCTGGGCCGCCTGCAGCGGAGCCAGCAATTGCTGCACCAGCTGGTCGGCCTGCTCGCGGCTGACGGCGCCGACGATGCTGACCTTGGCACGGCAGGCGGCGATCAGCCGGCGGTGGAAGGACTGCATGTCCGACAGGTCGATGCGCGACAGGCTCTCGGCCGTGGCACGCGCACCGTAGGGGTGGGTGCCGAACACGCCCTGGCTCAGGGCCTTGCCGGCCACCGTTCCGGGGCGCGTGTCCGATTCCTTGATGGCCGCAGTCCAGCGCTCGCGCTCGCGCAGCCACACATCCTGCGGCCAGCTGGGGCTGGCGATCTGGCGCGCGGCCAGGGCCACGGCGCGCTGCAGCAGCGCAGGCTCGGTCAGGGAGCGCAGCCCGTAGCTGAAGCTGTCGCGGCCCGCCTGGGCGCCAAAGCTGGCACCCAGATCGGCCCAGGCCTGGCCCAGGCCGTTTTCATCGAGAGCAGGCGCGCTGCCCTGGGCCGTGACGCCCTTGGACGCCATCAGCGCCACGGCGCTGGCCAGGCCGACCTGATTGGCGGGATCGCGCCGGCTGCCGGCGTCGAAATCCATCTGCACATCGACCATGGGAATGCCCGGGCTGTCCACCAGCCAGACCTGCGCCCCGCTGGGCTGGGTCCAGTGCTGGATGGGCAGCAAGGCCCATGCGGACGTGGCGCCAAAGCCCAGGCCCACGCTTGCCAGCACGGAGCTGGCCACCATCTTTTTCATGTTCTTCATCTTCACTCCAGCGTGCTTCGGGGGCATCAATGCAGGGGTCCGCCAATGCCGGCACCCGCGTCGGTGCGGCGGGGCTTGCCGCCTTCAGGCAGGGGCTGCGGCACCAGGGTGCCCACCGTGAGCTGGTCATCGCCAAAGTACTTGGCCGCCACGCGCTTGACGTCATCGGGCGTGATGGTGCGAAGCTGGGCCAGCAACTGGTCTTCCGCATCCAGCGGCATGCCCTGTATCCAGTAATTGCCCAGGCTCTGGGCCTGGCCCATGACCGAGTCGCGCTCATAGACATTGGAGGCCATCCATTGCGTCTTCACGCGCTCCAGTTCGGCAGGCTCGACGCCCTCCCTGGCGACCTTGGCCACTTCGGCGCGCAGCGCGGCCTCGACCTCGGCCGCAGTCTTGCCGGTGGCGGGCACGCCCGTCAGCATGAACAGGCCGGGGCCGCGGCTCATGAGCGACATGGAGCTGCCCGCGCCGTCGGCCACGCGGCCTTCGCCCTGGACCAGGGCCCGCTCCAGGCGGGCGCCGTCATAGCCGTCGAGCACGGCCGAGAGCACCAGCAGCGCCAGCGCATCGCGGTCATCGGCCTGCAGATCGCTGACGCGCGTCAGCGAGGGCGCACGGAAGGCCAGGGCCACCAGGGCCTGCTCGGCCGGCTGCTTGACCTCGATGCGGCGGATGCCGATCTGCGCAGGCTCGGTGCGCGGCTTGCGCACCGGCACGGCGCGTGCGGGAATGCTGCCGTAATACTTCTCGGCCCAGGCGCGGACCTTGGCAACGTCCACATCACCGGCAATGACGACGGTGGCATTGCCGGGCACATACCAGCGGCTGTGGAAATCGCGCACGTCGCCGGGCGTCAGGGCGTCCAGATCGCTCATCCAGCCGATCACGGGCCGGTGGTAGGGCGAGGCCATGAAGGTCGCCGCCATCAGTTGCTCCATGAGCACGGCGCGCGGCTGGTCCTCGGTGCGCATGCGGCGCTCTTCCTTGATGACCTCGATCTCCTTCTTGAACTCACTGTCGGGCCAGTGGTTGTTGGCGAAGCGGTCGGATTCGAGCTTCATCACTTCCTCCAGCCGGCTGGACGGGATCTGCTGGTAGTAGCCCGTGTAGTCGCGGCTGGTGAAAGCGTTCTCCTGGCCGCCCAGGGCCGCCACCCGGCGCGAGAACTCGCCGGGCGCCACCTTGCGCGAGCCCTTGAACATCATGTGCTCGAGCGCATGGGCCACGCCCGAGGTGCCGTCGACCTCGTCGATGGCGCCCACGCGCACCCAGACCATGTGCACGGCCGTGGGCGCGCGCCGGTCGGGCTGCACGATGAGCTGCATGCCGTTCTTCAGGGTGAATTGCTGCGCTGCTGTGGCGGACCGCTGGCCGCCTGCGGCCTGGCTGGCCACCGTCTGCAGCAGTGACGAAGGGGAGGAAGAGGATGCATCCGGGGCTGCCAAAGCAGCCCCGGTGCCCATGCAGGCCATTAAGCCCAGGAGGGTGAGTGCATGTTTCATAGAATGCTGTGATTCTAAGAACCTGCCGATGTTCAGTTTTTTCAAGAAAAAGCCCACCCCCTCCTCCGCCGAGATTTCCCCGGCGGACAGCAGCGCCGCGCCTGAAGAGGCCGGCATTCCCGCAACCCCGCCGCAGGACCGCGCCCCAGACCTGCCCCCTGGCACACCTGCCCCACCGGCCGCAGCCGACACCGGCAGCGCCTGGTGGCGCAAGCCCTTCGGCGGCGGCAAGGGCGATGCCGCCCCGCCTGCCGCACCCGCTGCACCCACTGCTGCTGCTTCCACGCTCGCGCCTGCCGACTTCATTGCCGCACCCGAGCCCACGGCCAAGCCCGAAGCCGAAGGCGCCAGCCGCCAGAACTGGATGCAGCGCCTCAAGGCCGGACTGCGCAAGACCGGCAACAGCATCGCCACGGTCTTCACCGGCACGCAGATCAACGATGCGCTGTACGAAGAGCTGGAAGACGCCCTGCTGATGGCCGACACCGGCGTCAAGGCCACCGAGCACCTGCTCACCGAACTGCGCCGCCGCGTCAAGGAAGCCAAGGCCACCGACCCTGCAGCCGTCAAGGCCCTGCTGGCCGATGCACTGGCCGACCTGCTGCGCCCGCTGGAAAAGCCGCTGATCATCGGCGAGCACCAGCCTACCGTGGTCATGGTCGCTGGCGTCAACGGCGCAGGCAAGACCACCTCCATCGGCAAGCTGACCAAGCATCTGGCCGACGAAGGCCAGAGCGTGCTGCTGGCTGCCGCCGACACCTTCCGCGCCGCCGCGCGCGAGCAGCTCGGCGTCTGGGCCAACCGCAACACGGTGGAGATCGTCAGCCAGGAAGGCGGTGATCCTGCAGCCGTGAGCTTTGATGCCGTCACCGCCGGCCGCGCCCGCAAGAAGGATGTGGTGCTGGTGGACACGGCGGGCCGCCTGCCCACCCAGCTGCACCTGATGGAAGAGCTGCGCAAGATCCGCCGCGTGGTCACCAAGGCCGATGCCACGGCACCGCACGAGGTGCTGCTGGTCATCGACGGCAACACCGGCCAGAACGCGCTGGCCCAGGTGCGCGCCTTTGACGATGCACTGCAGCTCACGGGCCTGATCGTCACCAAGCTCGACGGCACGGCCAAGGGCGGCGTGCTGGCCGCCATTGCCCAGGAACGGCCGATCCCCGTGTACTTCATCGGCGTGGGCGAAAAGGTCGAAGACCTGGAGACCTTCAACGCCAGGGAATTCGCGCAGGCGCTGCTGTCCTGACAATCTGTTCAGAGTTTTCTCGACAGGCGCCACAGGAAGGCGGAATGGATGAATTGCGGGCTGGCGCTCAAGCCGCTCTCCGCTCATCCATTGGGGAGTGACCGCTCAACGAAGAGCTCTCCAGCCTCAACCTCTGACGCACTCAACCGCTTCGGGACTGATCAGGCCAGGCCCTACCGGGTTAGCTCATGTGACTTGCCGCAAAAGCCCAGTAACTTCGCCACAGGCGACAGCGTGGGCGCGGCAAAGACCAGAAAGGGCATGCCCTTCAATCACCGAAGCAGCCACTCATCGTCACGTGGCAATTGACGAATCTCTTCGGCCAGTCAAAGCAGCACTTCCGCCAGTGCTCGGTAGCACCGACAAGCCCGTCCTTGCTTCGGACGGTCAGAAATCCTAGCTCTTCCTCACTGACGCCGGCTGGCAGGCCTTGCGGTGCACCACCGCACTCATCTCTGGCCTCCGATGTGGAGAACGCATTTTTTCCCGTCGCTCCACCTTTGCGTGCGGGTGAGCGTACGGCCCATGCCTCGGCAAGCGCACCAACTCTGTTGAGTGCCTGTGCGAAAACTCGGCAACAGACTCTTCAGTGCGACCTGCCTTCGATATGCCAACTACGGCGTGTGCCGCGCATCATTTCAAGCATATTCTCCCGCTCTGCCACCCCCCACTTTTCGGGGCTCGTAAAAGCACATAAGTGTTTTAAACCAGCCGATTAGGCTACTTGCTGGCTGCAGATGGCAAGTTCAGGCCAATTTATGTGGCTTGCAAACCAATCAGAAACAAACCATCGATGGCGGAGATGGCTTGGTCACTGTCTTCCTGCTGCCTTCCCAACCAGATGCCTCTCAATTTTTCGCACCCTTCCATATCTTGACCCAAGATTGTATGTTGGTATACCATCACTCAATTCGCAAGAAAGTCCAACAGACATGAAACGGCAAGCCTCTAAAGCAGGTACAGACACAGACAGACCTGCATTGACAGACATGGGAATTCCGCGAGGCAGTATGGCCGTAGAGCGTGTGAATCCAACGCTCCGACAGCTGGCACTTGAGCAATTGAAGCGCGCCATTGTGGAAGGCCAACTTCCACCTGGATCACGCTTGGTAGAACGCAAGCTGTGCGATCTCCTTGATGTGAGCAGAACGATAGTTCGTGAAACCCTGGGGCAATTGGAGGCAGAAGGGTGGATCACAAAGGAGCCCTATAAAGGCCCGATAGTCGCCGTTATCGATGAAGACGGCATTCGCCAGATCTTTGAAATGCGTGCAGCCGTTGAAGGCTATGTGGCGGCACTGTGCGCAGAGCGAGCCACCATAGAGCAAATCGAGCGCCTGGATGTCACAGTGAAAGCGATGAGTGAAGCGCAGATTTCGGGCGATGTCGGGGCTCAGATCGAGACCATCGAGGAGTTCTACGAAGTTCTCCTGGATGCAGCCCAAAATTCGCTGATGGCAAGCTATCTTTCTTCACAAAGGAGCCGCCTCGCACGCCTGCGGAGACTCTCACTTTCTCACAGCTCACGGGCCTCAGAAAGCACAGAAGAAAAACGCGGCATCCTCGCCGCCATCCGCAATCGCGACCCAAAGAAGGCCCAGGCCCTTGCCGAGCAGCATATCTGGAATTCTTCGAAAAGCCTGCTGGCGGCTATACGCAGGGACCTATGAAATCTCTCTTTCAAAATTGGTACGCAAGATAAGCCACCATCTATAGTCATGCTATTTTTAGATAGCATCAGAGAATAAAGACCCCGCATCATCTTTTTATAGCAAGCACACTCATGCTTGCTTTTGAGAAAAAGCAATTCTTTCCCCGAATTGCTTGCTAGAAGTGCGCACTCTGCAAATCGACTTCAATATCTCCACATTTAAGAAAAATCATCTTAAGCGTATTTTCGAGTCAATCTACAGCCAAAAAATCTATCGCGACTGAGACACAGCCCGCAATCACCCAGTCAAAATAAACGATTTCCAAAGAAATATCGCCAAATCACAACGTGGAGGATAATGACATGAAAACGGCAATGCTTGTTGGAGCAGGCGCAGAAATTGGTTCAAATTTACTGCTCTTGAACAATCCGGAAAAAGACGGATTTGCAATTACAACAGTACTAACAAACACACCACCTGTTCACAAAAACTATCCCCACCTCCGGCCAATTGATGGAATTATTGCGCGCCTCGCCCTCGCTCAACCTGGAGCACATGCGCTTGTACAGGCAATCGATGAAAAAACACTGAAAATTGGATCCAGGGAAGTCAAATTCGAGTTCTGTGATCTGCGCAAAGAGTTTCCAACAATATCAACCTCCTTTGATATAGCTTTTCTCGCGACGAGCAAAGCAGACATTTCTGCAGAAAGCGCTGTAGTCTCGTGGCTTAAAAGAAAATGTCACACGATTCTAGGAGTTGCGGAAGCAAATGATCTCCCAAGTATATATAGCTGTCTTGCAGATCTTTCATCCTCAGATCTGCCAACCGCAAAAACCAGAGTAATTACTAATGGTGTTTATTGTCTTGGTTCATGCCAAACCAATGGCATGCATGCGTCTCTTCGTATAGTTATAGATACGCTGCGAACACTTGGCCTTACAGCCCAGAGCATCCTCGCAGTGGAGACGGACATCATCCACCCGGATACTCCCAACGGAGTTCTAGGCACCCGTTCCTTCGAAGGCAGGGATCAAGATGCACGGAACAATTTACGCCCTAGCTTCTCTCAAATCACCCAAAGCCAAACCAAGGTTATGCCTTGGGCACCTCTCGTAAATACCATCTCCCTGCGAGCGCCGGTCCATGCGCCAGGTTTTCAGATAAACCGATTCATCGTTCAGGATCGAGGCTTGATGACCCGCGAGGCTGTTGAAGCATCAATCGATAATTTATTTGATAGATATAGATACATCGCGCAAGGAACCACGATGCCACTCGGAAGCAGAGCCTATGCACACGACCATCGATGCGCCACTATTCTTACTGACTCTCACCATTTACTGCTATCTCGACCCAGCTATTTGGAGCCACAAGGACTTTCTCAACTAACAATTCAATCCTTTGTCAACAATACCGTAGGCTACTCCAGCCTCGCTATTTCAGCTGCACGCAACATCGCGTTAGGTCTTTCCAGCACCATTTTCTAAGGAATGTGAAATGACAAGCTCGCACAGCGTCGATATTCTTGATTCGGGATTCGTTTTTAAAACAGCTAATACAGCCGAGTTCAATGAGAAGCTCAAAACAGAAGTCCAACAGATTCAAGCTCTTCACGGAATTTATCCCAAACTGATGGTGCCAGTTCTTCACACAGGATTGGTTGGAGGTCGTCATTTTTATATTCTTGAAAAGAAATCTGGTGCATCTCTGGCAAGCCTTGTGTTCGATGCAACAAAATCCATAGAATATAGAAACCAAATCATAAAACATGCCCTGGACAGCATAAAGACAGCAGTGAAAATTGAATGCAATCAACCAATAGATTCAACGTATCAACTACACCAAAAGATTCGCTACGAATGGGATTCCTTAAAACAATTGCACAGCCTGTTTGACAAACCTGCAATTATTGAGGGAAAGATTATTATCCCAAGTGGTCGTGCCGTGGTAGAAAGGGCTCTTGCTTATGCCGAGGAAGAAATTTTCCTGGCTAGCAGCACAAGTGCACACTGCAATTTTCACTTTGGCAATGTTCTCTACGACGAGACTTTGAATGAAATCAGCTTCATCGATCCGGATGGTTCTGTTCAAGGCATCGACCCTTACTTTGGATTTTCGCGTTTCGCATTTTCCTTCTGGCATGAGCTGGCGGCCGAGATTCGCGATAGCATCAACATCGTTCCACTTGAGAAAAGCATACTATTTCTCATGAAGCATGATCAGCATCGGCAGATGCTGGATCAAATACCGGTAATTCGTAGCATTCATGAAATATCCAATTGGATTGGCGAAGAAAATTACCGTAAATTCTACGCATTGACCACATACTGCTTTCTCCGCAGCATGCGGATAAACGGCAGCAAGGATACCTGGATGATGCCGAGCTCTCCTCGCGCGGGCACCCCAGAAGAAACGCTCTACGCAGGCCTCATGTTCTATCTCGAGTCTCTGTCTTCAACCGTTCAATAAATCTTCAAGAGAGCAAAATTTCTCTAATCAGCAAATGAGCATTGCTGTGCATTACCAAATAATCCACAGCAATGTAAGAATTTACTCTACGCCCCATTTACCCATCCCTCCTCCATATTCATGCTTGAATCCATTCAAGGTTTTTCTTGGTTATGGGTTCCCATAACCCTGTTCGCCGCTCTCGCTCAAACGGTACGAAACACAGCGCAGCGCAGCCTGACACAGGAGCTGGGCGCGCTATCGGCCACGCTGGTGCGTTTTCTGTATGGCCTACCTTTTGCCATGTTGTGGCTGGCACTGCTGTATCTGGTACCAGCAAAGCCATACGCTGTACCTTCGATCACGCCGATTTACCTTGGCTGGATTGCATTGGGCGCTTTTTTCCAATTGGCTGGAACGGTCGCTTTGCTGCTGGCGATGAAGGAGCGCAACTTTGCCGTGGCTGTCACTCTGACAAAGACAGAGGTGCTGCAGCTAGCTCTGTTCGCATCGGTTTTTCTCCATGAACTTCCAACACCGCTGGCGTTGGCCGCAATGATCGTAGCCACAATCGGTATGCTGCTGCTGTCCCTGCCGCCACGCGAACAGTTGCTCTCACCGTCCGCGTGGCTCAACCGATCTGCACTTTATGGCCTGGCTTGCGGCTCCTGCTTTGCAGTTGCAACAGTAGGATTTCGAGGAGGGTCGCTGGCACTTGGCGCCGAAACGGCATGGTTATCTGGCGCCTGGGGCGTGCTGATCGCACAGTCGATGCAAACCGTCGGCATGGGACTTTGGATCCAGTTGCGCACAGCTCAAGGTCTGGCACCTATTTTTCGAGCTTGGCGCATCTCGCTGCTTGCCGGTTGCATGGGGGCAGCCGCTTCAATTGCTTGGTTCACGGCCTACGCCATGCAAGGAGCATCACCTGTGCGCACTTTGGGAATGATCGAGGTCGTTTTCAGCTACCTGGTTTCGCGCCGCGTGTTCAGCGAAAGCTTCAGTCGAGCAGAGAAGATAGGCATGGGCCTGATGCTGTTGGGCTTAGTGGTGACTTGCCTACAGGCCTGACATGCGATGGCAGCAAGACCTGCTCGTGGAGCTGTCGTCCTGCGGCTTGGCATCGACTGCATCAGCTCCCCTGTTGATGCGCTTTGACCCATTCTCTGGAGTGGACTTACGGGAGCGCGCTGCGCTCCTTTTTTCATGGGCATGCGAACGCAGCGAAGGCCCAGGCATGCAGGCAAGGGTTTTCCCTTGATTCGAATCAAGCCGCAGGTTTTATGCTTTGCATTGATTTACAAGAAGAACGTTGTTTTATACAAGAAACAATCGATAGCCCTCAGGCATTTCTTTTGCTTGTACCTGCCTTGCCTTGTTCCCCGGAGTTCCCCATGAAAGCCCCCACCTTGCTCGGCGCTGCCGCCCTGCTGGCAGCAGCCGCATGCCAGAGCGCCCTGGCCCAGGATGCCGCCGCCCAGCAGCAGCTGGCCGCCAAGCCTTTCACCATCGTCGCGCCCTTCCCGCCCGGCGGCCCGGTCGATGCGCTGGCCCGCCTGCTGTCCACGGGATTGGCCGAGCGCTATAAGCAGACCTCGGTGGTGGAGAACAAGCCCGGGGCCAACGGCAATATCGGCATCGACATGGTCAAGCGTGCCGCGGCGGACGGCCATACGCTGCTGGTCGTGCCCCAGGGCAACCTGACCATCAATCCCACGCTGCTGGCCAGGCCCGGCTACAGCGTGGAGGCGGACTTCGCGCCCGTGGCTTCGCTGGCCAAGGCGGCCAATGTGATCGCCGTGCACCCCGGCGTGCCCGCCAAAACGGTGCAGGAGCTGGTGGCCCTGTCCAAGGCCAGGCCGGCCACCATCAGCTATGCCTCGCCCGGCGTGGGCTCCAGCCTGCATCTGGCCGGCGAGCTGTTCAAGCAGCAGACCGGTGCCGACATCCTGCACGTGGCCTACAAGGGCACGGCGCCCGGCCTCAACGATGTGCTGGGCGGCACGGTGCCGATGATCGTGGGCAATGTGCCCGCGCTGCTGCCGCATGTGCAGTCGGGCAAGCTGCGCGCGCTGGCCGTGACCGACCCGGCGCGCAGCAAGTACCTGCCCGAGGTGCCCACGCTGGCCCAGGCGGGCGTGCCGGGCATTGCCATCTCGTCCTGGTACGGCGTGATGGCGCCAAAGAAGACGCCACCGGCCGTGCTCAAGCAGCTGGAAAAGGATATTCAGGAGATCTTCAACACGCCGGCCGTGGTCAGGCAGCTGGACCTGCAGGGGATCGAGCCCTGGGTGGTCACGGGCAGCGCCTTCGGCGAGCTGATCCGCAAGGAGACAGCGACCTGGGTGCCCGTGATCAAGGCCGCCAACGTCACGCCGCAGTGATGCGGGGCGCGGCGACCCTTTCTGCAGTGTCCGCCACGTCCCGGGTCGAGACCTGGGAGCGCAGCCACTGCGCATAGTCGGCCATGCAGCGCTCGGTGCGCATGGTGATCTGCGGCACGCTGTAGCTGTGCCCGGCGCGCAGCAGCCGGGCCAGGCGCTCCAGCACGTCGGGCAAGGTCTTGCAGACCAGCCGCCACTCGGGCGTGGCGTGCATCTCGCCGTCCCACACGTAGTGCGAGGTGATGGCCTCCACCTGCACGCAGGCCGCGGCCTGCTGCTGCACCAGGCTGCGCGCCAGATGGGCGGCCTCCTCGGCACTGGGGACGGTGGTGGCCACCACGCACAGCGTGGACCAGGGCGAGGCGGGGTTCTTGGCGGAAGTCATGGAGGCGTAGTCTACGGTTGCGCGCTGCAGGCCGGTACTGGCCTTTGCGGCGTCAGGCCATCAGCCCCTTTTGCCGCGCCTGCAGCCGCGCCAGGCCCAGCAGCGCATCGGTGAAGGGCGTGTCCACGCCGCACAGCTGCCCCATTTCGCGCACCGCGCCCACCAGGGCATCGAGTTCCACGGGCTTGCCCGCTTCCACGTCCTGCAGCATGGAGGTCTTGAAGGCGCCCAGCTTGAGCGTGACCGCATGGCGGTCCTCGGGCGATTCGTTGATGGGCAGGCCGATGCGCGCGCCGATCTCCTTGGCCTCCAGCATCACGCGCGTGATCAGGCCGCGCACCAGGTCGTCGCCCAGGATGCGGTCCGAGGTGGCCCCCGTCAGCGCGCTGACGGGGTTGACGGTCATGTTGCCCCAGAGCTTGTACCAGGCGTCGCGCTGGATGTTGTCGGAGACCTTGGCCTCGATGCCGCCGCGCTGCAGCAGTTGGGCCAGTGCCGCCAGGCGCGGCGTGGGCGGCTGGCCGGGCCCTGTGGCCAGGGGCTCGCCCAGGATCAGGCTGTTGCCGAAGTGGCGGCGTACCACGCCGGGCGCATCGTTGGAGCAGCTGGCATGGACCACCGAACCCAGCACCTGGCCCAGCGGGATGGCTTGCGCAGTGCGGCCTTCAGGGTCCACGGCCTTCAGCTGCTTGCCGCGCACGCTGGCATCGACACCGCCTTGCAGAAACCACCAGGGCACGCCGTTCATGGCCGTGAGCACCACGGTCTGCGGGCCGATCAGCGGGGCGATGCGCTCGGCCACATCGGGCATGCCCGGCGCCTTGACGGAGATGATGACCAGGTCCTGCACGCCCAGGGCGGCCGGGTCCTGTTCGGCACGCAGCGCGAAGTGCTCGCGCTGCTCGCCGTGCACCAGGGTCAGGCCCTGGGTGCGCAGGGCCTGCAGCGCGGCGCCGCGCGCCACGGCACTGAGCTGGCAGCCGGCGCGGGCCAGGGCCGCGCCCATCCAGCCGCCGATGGCACCGGCGCCGAAGATGCAGGCCTTGTCGAATGAAATGCTTGTCTGTTCCATGGTCATGCGCGGGAAGCTCCGGGTTCAAAGATCGAGATAGCTGCTGTCGCGCCGGTTCACGCGGCGCACCAGGTGGTCGAACACATCGCGGGCACCGCCGTGGCTGTCGTTGAAGGTCAGCGAGTCCTCGTTGCAGCGCTGGGCCATGGCGTCGGAGACCATGCGCGGCGCGCCCATGGACAGGGTGGCCATCTGCACGTCGCAGGCGCGCTGCAGCGTCCACAGCACCACGAAGGCCTGGGGCAGGTCGCTGCCCCAGCTGAGCAGGCCATGGTTGCGCAGGATCACGGCCTTGCGGTGGCCGATGCTGGCCAGCAGGCGCGGCCCTTCGTCGGCATGGATGGTGATGCCCTCGAAGTCATGGTAGGCCACCATGCCGTGCAATTGGGCGCTGTAGAAGTTGCTTTGCGACAGGCCCTGCTCCAGGCAGGCCACGCCCATGCCCGAGGTGGTGTGCGTGTGCATCACGCAGTGCGCGCCCGGCAGCCCGTCGTGGATGGCCGCATGCACCACGAAGCCGGCCGGATTTACCGGATGCCGCGAGCCGTCCAGCACCTCGCCGCGCACATTGATGCGTACCAGGTTGCTGGCCGTGACCTCTTCGTAATGCAGGCCGAAGGGATTGATCAGGAACTGCTTTTCACCGCCCGTCACGCTGTCGGGCAGGCGCACCGTGATGTGGTTGTAGATCAGCTCGTCCCAGCCCAGCATGGCGAAGACGCGGTAGCAGGCGGCCAGTTCGATGCGGGCGGCCCGCTCTTCAGGGTGCATGGAGCAATTCATGGTGTGGCTCGTGGGGTGGGTTCTGAGGTGGGTCTTGAGGTGGGTTGTGCAGTGGCTTGTGGGGAAATCAGGCATCCAGCCCCTGGTCCAGCCCCTGGTCCAGCCCCTGGTCCAGCGCCTGGGAGGCACGGCCCAGCTTGTCCAGGATGCGGTCCAGCATGGCGCGCTCATCGGCCGTCAGGGCATTGAGCAGGGCCGCCTGGTAGGGGCGTGCGCGGGACAGCACCTCGTCGAAGAGCGCCTGCCCTGCTTCGCTCAGCTGCAGCAGGTGGCGCCGCGCGTGCTGCGGATCGGCGCGGCGCAGCACCCAGCCCCGGTCGATCAGCGGCTGCAGCGCGCGGCTGATCTGGGCCTTGTCCATCAGGCTCAGGCGCGACAGCGCGCTGGCATGCAGCTCGCCGTGGCGCTGGATCTGGCCCATGAGCCGCCACTCGGTCAGCCCCACGGGCGATGCCGGCGCGATGTAGTGGCGTGTCACCTGGGTCTGCAGCGCATTGGACAGCGCGCCCAGGCGGAAGGTGATGAAGTCCTCCAGCGCCAGCGTCTGGCTGCAGACCTGCGTGTCCGGTGCAGGGCCGGTGGCGGCATCGGCGGCAGGGCTCGGGGATGTGCGTGGGCGGGGCATTGGGCGGAGGGAATCGGGCGGCGATTGCGATGGCCGCATGATCCACCAATGTTGACATATCAACATTGGTGGCAACCCTGAGAGCCCTGGCGGCCTGCAGGCCGCCAGCGGGCGCAGGGTGAAACCCGTGCGCCCGCGCCGCGCTCAACGCTTGAGCAGTTCGTTGGAAGGCAGGGTCTCGTCCAGCAGCTTGCGGGCCGTCTCCACGCCCGCCACGGGCAGCAGCGCCGGGTCCAGCAGGCCCACCTGCACCAGCACGCTGGCCTGGTCCCAGTAGATGTGCTCGTGGTAGAGCTTGTCGCCCCGGAACTTGACCACGGCCAGCAGCGGGATCTCCACGCGCCGCCCCGTGGGCCGCACGCCGGGCAGCATCCACGGGATCTCGGTGGTGTGCGTGAAGCAGAACAGCATCTCGTCCACCACCTGCGAGGCCCCCACCGTGCGTGAAATCGGGGTCAGCGACGTGTCGGGCGGATTGCTGTTGACGAAGTGGTTCGTATAGAAGGCGTGCAGGTTGCTGAAGCCCACGCCGCCGGTCATGGTGGGGATGTGGTTCACATAGGGCTCGGCCACCATGGTGGCCATGGTGTCGTCCACGTTGCGAGTGGCGAATTCGTACTCGCAGTGCTTGTCCCACAGCGCGGCCAGGTCGAAGTGCGGGCCGATGGCGGACTTGAGCGTGGCAATGCTGCGCTCGTGCGCCATCAGGGCCGAGGCGCGGTGGAAGTGATCGCCGCCCTTGCGCGCGAAGGCATGGTCCACGCCCGGATAGACATGCACGGCCACGCCGGGACGCCCGCCCAGCGCCTGGACGATGCGCTGGCGCGCCTCGGGCGGGCAGAAGGCGTCAAGCTCGGCCACATGCAGGGTGAGCGGGCAGCGGATGCGCTCGGCCTCGTCCAGCGCCGCCTCGATGCCCACGCCGTAGTAGCCGACCACCGCATCGGCATCGGTGCGGCAGGCGGCCAGGTAGGCCAGCTTGCCGCCCAGGCAAAAGCCCAGCACGCCGGCCTTGCCGTCCGTGACCTCGGGGCGCTGGCGCAAGGCGTTCAGGCAGGCCTGGATGTCCTGCACGCCCAGGGCCTCGTCGAATCCCTTGTAGAAACCGAAAGCGCGCTCCCAGTCCGCCGGCGTGTAGCCCAGCTCCACATCGGGCTGCTGGCGCCAGAACAGGTCGGGCACCAGCACCACGTAACCTTCTTCGGCGTAGTAGTCGGCCACCTCGCGCATGGTGGCGTTGACGCCGAAGATCTCCTGCGCCAGCACCAGGCCGGGGCCGCTGCCCGAGGCAGGCACGGCCAGGTAGGCGTTGAAGCTGCCGCTGCCGTCCAGCGCGTTGATGCGCACATGGCGGCTTGCCGGGGGTTCTTTCTGCTGCATGGGGTTGTCTCCGTTTCAAAGGGTGGGGAAAGCTGCGGTGCCGCTTTTTTCATGACCCGTCATACGCACTCGGGGTGCCGCACCGTCACCTGATAGTAGCCCGCGTGAAAGGCCAGGGGCTCGCCGTCGAAGCGTTCGCAGCGCTCGACCTGGCCGATGAAGATGAGGTGGTCGCCGCCATCGTATTGCCGGACGTTGCGGCAGACGAAGCGGGCCAGCACGCCATCGATCAGGGGCACGCCGGCCGGGCCTTCCGCGCAGTCCAGGCCGACGAACTTGTCTTGCTGCGGCGTGGAAAAGCGCCGCGACAGAAGGTGCTGGCCCGCAGCCAGCACGTGGATGGCGAAGTGGCTGGCGCCCTGGAAATCGCAGACGCTGGGCGCCTGGCGCGCCAGGCTCCACAGCACCAGCGGCGGGTCCAGCGAGACCGAGGAGAACGAGTTGGCCGTCATGCCCACGCGCCGCCCGTCCGGCGCGCGCGTGGTGATGACGGTCACGCCCGTGGTGAACTGGCCGAAGGCCTTGCGCAGCTCGCGCGGATCGAAGGAGCAGGCCGTGGCGGGGGCCGGGGTTTCGCATGTGCTCATGGCGGCCTCTGCGGCTAGGCGGGGACGGCTGCCATGGCGGCGATGGCCGCGCAGCTGTCGATGTAGTGGTCTGCCTCGCCCGCGTCCGCGAACCAGGGGAAGAAGGTGCGCGGGTCATCGAAGCCGTTGGCAAAGGCGCTGGCCAGCGGTGCCAGCGTGCCCGCGCTGGCCAGCAGCTTGAGCACATGGGGTGGCGGTGGCGCCAGCAGCATGTTGGTCCACTGCGTGACCCATTGCGCATAGCCGAACCAGTAGCGGTCGAAGGTCTGCTGCATCCAGGCGGCGTCGAATGCGCCATTTCCGTCACGATTTCCGTCGCCATTGCCGCGCGCCAGGATGCTGCGCAGATAGGTGTCGGCGCACTTGGCCGCGTTGTTGGAGCCCTGGCCCGTGATGGGGTCGTTGAGCACCACCACGTCGCCCATGCCCAGCACCTTGCGCCCCGACGGCAGCGTGGCCACGGGCTTGCGCACCGTGGGGGCGAAGCGGCCCGCAAGGATGCCGTTGTCATCGGTCAGCGCAATGTCGCGGCAGCGCTCGGCCTCCCAGGGCACGAAGGTGTCGAGTATCCAGCGGCTGCGCTCCAGGTGCTGCTCCGGTGTCTTCACATCGCCCCAGCAGTCCATGGGGCCGCCGGGCACGCCCTCGAACACCATGATCTCGCAGGGGCCCGTGGTCGTCAGCGCCGGGAACACGAAATACTCGCCCACGCCCGGCAGCAGGTTGAAGGACACGGCGGAGAACGGCTCTCGCGGCTTCATGCCCGTCACATAGGTCAGTGCCAGCGCCCGCTGGGGCTGGTCGAAGCGCGAGCGATGGGCATCGCGCTCGAACAGCCTCGATATCTCGCCCTTGCCGCTGGCGACCAGGGTCAGGTCATGGCTGCGCGTGCATTCCTCCAGCTCGGCGATGCCCGCGTCCTTGAGCACCAGCTCGCCACCCTGGCGGCGGAAGTCGTCCATCCATGCGGGGATCTTCAGGCGCTGGTCCACGGACTGCGCGCCCGCGTTCAGACGCGCCGCCCAGTCGATGGCCTTGTCGGCCGCTTTCCCGCCGTGCTGCGCCGGATGCGGCACGCACAGGCCGATGCCCTCGACCACCGGGCATTCGCGCGACCAGTGGTCCAGGCCCAGGCCGCGCTCTATCTGCAGCGCGCTGTCGAACATGCACTGGCTGGACATGACCCGGCCCTGGGCGATGTCCTGCGCCGTGCGGTTGCTCAGTATCGTGACCTGATGGCCCGCGGCCAGCAGGCCCAGGCCCAGTTGCAGGCCCGACTGGCCGGCTCCGACGATGGCGATTTTCTTCATGGCTGTCTCCTTGCGGCTCCGTGTCCGTACTGCGTGCTAGTCCATCAATTGGGGAATGGCGGCCACGGCCCGCTCGGGCCCCATGGCGCCGTAGCCGCCGTCCACCGCATAGTCGGCCCCCGTCACGAAGCTGGCATGGTCCGAGCACAGGAACAGCACCACCTGGGCCACCTCATGCGGATCGCCCACGCGGCCCAGCAGGTGAAAGGGCGCGGCCACGCGGTCGGTCTTGGCGCGGTCGCCGCCACTGAGCCGGTCCATCACCGCCGACCAGGTCCAGCCCGGGCAGACGCTGTTGACGCGGATGCCATCGGCCGCCAGATCCATGGCCATGCTGCGCGTGAGCTGCTTCATGGCCGCCTTGCTGGCCGGGTAGAGCCAGCGCCCGGTCTGCGCGGCCTCGGAAGAGATGCTGGTGAAATTCACCACGGCCCCGCCACCGGCGGCTACCATGTGCGGGTGCACGGCCTGCAGCATGGCCACGGCGCTGGCCACGTTCACGTTGAACGAGGCCAGCCAGTCGGCGCGCGGCGACTGCAGGCCTTCGTCTACATACGAGCAGGCCAGGTTGACCAGGATGTGCACGCCGCCGTGCCGGCTGCATGCCTGCTGCACGCAGGCGGCGACCTGGGCGTCGTCGGTGATGTCGGTGCGCACGAAAAGCGCGCCCTCGCCCAGCGCATCGGCCAGCACCTGGCCGTTGTCGGCATCGATGTCGGCAATGACCACCTTCACGCCGGCCGCGTGCAGCGCACGCACCACGCCGGCGCCTATCAGGGTGGAGCCGCCGGTGACGATGGCGCTTTTGCCTTCGAGTCCCTTGAACATGACGCTTGTTCTCCCGTGTGGATGCCAGGCCGGGCTGGCCTGTGCAGCACACGTTACGGGGGGCCGGTCCGCGCAGGCATCCGGCAAGCGCAGGCACTGTCCCTGGCGCGCAGAAATTGGCTCCCGGGGAATGGTCCGAATTGTGGGAGCGGGTGGTTTTTGCTACGTTCTGCGCAGCCTATGGAACACGCCATGCACACACCGCTGCCCCTGCAGCGCTACCGGCTTTTCGAGAGCCACGACATGGACGAGGCCCGCGAAAGCGTGGCGCGCGTCTTCTGTCCGCATGGCCTGGGCATGCTGCGCCCGCGCGCCGAGCTGGACGCCTGCCACCACAGCGCGCCGCTTTCCCGCAACGTCAGCCTGAACTATGTGCAGTACGGCCCCGGCGTGCACATCGAGCCCGGCTACCTGCGGGACTTCTTCCTGCTGCAGATTCCCCTGCGCGGCAGTGCCGAGATTCGCTGCGGCGCGCAGCAGGTGGATGCCACGCCGCGCCTGGCCTCCCTGCCCTCGCCGACCGAGCCGCTGTCCATGCGCTGGGCCGACGACAGCCCGCACCTGATCGTGCGCATGGCCCGCCCGGCCCTGGTGGCGCGGCTGGAGGCGCTGCTGCAGGCGCCCGCAGGCCGGCCCCTGGTGTTCGATCTGGGCGTGCCGCTGGACCAGCCGGCGCTGGCACCGCTGGTGCATTTCATCGACTGCCTGCGGCACACGCTAGATGCGGGCAACGCCCTGCAGGCCACGCAGGCGCTGGCCCGGCATGCGGAGGAATACCTGCTGACCAGCCTGCTGATGTCGGCCACGCACAGCCACAGCCGCGCACTGGCAGGGGACAGCCGGCGCAGTCTGCTGCCGCGCGGCGTGCGCAAGGCCCAGGAGTACATGCAGGCCCATGCCGACCAGCCCCTGTCGCTGGCCGATGTCTGCCGCGAGGCCGGCTGCAGCGCGCGCACGCTGCAGGCCGCCTTCCGCCAGCACGCGGGCATGGGGCCCATGGATTTCCTGCGCCAGCTGCGGCTGGACCGCGTGCGCGCCGAACTCCAGGCAGCCAAGGGCCCGGGCGCCGCAGCCGGCTCAGGCGTGCGCGATGTGGCGCAGAAATACGGCTTCCTGCACCTGGGCCACTTCGCGGCCCAGTACCGCAGCCGCTTCGGCGAGCTCCCGTCCGAGACGGCGAGCCGCCGCGTGCAGGCCTGAGGGCCTGCCTTTGCCGGTTCAGCCCCGGCCCACGAAGGGCATCTTGGTGGCCATCACCGTGTGGAACAGCACGTTGGCCTCCAGCGGCAGGCTGGCCATGTAGAGCACGGACTGGCCCACCACATCCGCGTCGATCAGCGGCTCCACCGCGATCTCGCCATTGGCCTGGGGCACGCCCTTGGCCATGCGCGATGCCAGCTCGGTCATGGCATTGCCGATGTCGATCTGGCCCACGGCGATGTCGTAGGCACGGCCGTCGAGCGCAGCGGTCTTGGTCAGGCCCATGACGGCATGCTTGGTGGCCGTGTAGGCACTGGAATTGGGGCGCGGCGCATGCGCGGAGATGGAGCCGTTGTTGATGATGCGGCCGCCGCGCGGCGACTGGTCGCGCATGGTGCGAAACGCCTGCTGCAGGCAATAGAACATGCCGTTGAGGTTGACATCGACCACCTCGCGCCACTGCTCGGGCGTCCAGTCCAGGAAGGAGCCGGGCGGATTGCCCCGGCCCGCGTTGTTGAACAGCAGGTCCACGCGACCGAAGCGCTGCACCGTGCGCGCGAACAGCTGCTCCACGGCAGCCGGGTCGCTGACATCGGTGGCAATGCCCAGCATGCGCTCGCCCGCGCCGTACTTTGCCTGGGCCTCGGCGCAGGTCTCATCCAGCGGCGCCTGGCGGCGGCCCGCCACCACCACCTGGTAGCCCGCGCCCGCCAGGGCCAGCGCCACGGCCTTGCCCACGCCGGTTCCTCCGCCCGTGACCACGGCCGTCTTTGCGTTCTTCATCTCCATTGCTTGTCCATCCTGTAGTGCATGTATTGCAGCCGCCGCCCGCGCACCGGTGGCGGGCGGCGCCGCTGCATTGTCGACGACGCGCCGGGCCTGCGGACTGTGCCGCAGGCGACACCATCGCCGCACTGCAGACGAAGCTCAGGCAAAGCGCCAGGCAATGGAGCCCAGCGGCCCGTAGTCCACATGGAAGCTGTCGCCGGCCTGGGCCGTGACGGGCCGCGTGAACGAGCCGGCCAGCACCACCTGGCCTGCGTCCAGCTGCTCATCCCATTGCGCGAGCCGGTTGGCCAGCCAGGCCACGCCCGTGGCCGGATGGTTGAGCACGGCGGCCGCCACGCCGGACTCCTCGATCACGCCGTTGCGCTGCAGCAGCGCCGACACCCAGCGCAGGTCCGCCGCGTCTGGGCGCACGGGCCGCCCGCCCATGACGATGCCGGCATTGGCCGCGTTGTCGGCGATGGTGTCGCGCACCGTGCGCATGGCCTGGGTATCGCGGTCCTTTTGCTCGATGCGGGCGTCGATGATTTCCACGGCGGGCACCACCCAGTCGGTGGCGGCCAGCACATCGCACAGGGTGACGCCCGGCCCCTTGAGCGTGCGGCCCAGCACGAAGGCCAGCTCCACCTCCACGCGCGGAGCGATGAAGCGCGCAAAGGGAATGTCGCCGCCGGGCTCGAAGAACATGTCGTCCAGCAGGGTGCCGTAGTCGGGCTCGGTGATCTGCACGGCCTGCTGCATGGCACGCGAGGTCAGGCCGATCTTGTGGCCCCTGACCGTGCGGCCCTCGGCGCGCTTGAGCCGCATCCAGGCGCGCGAGATGGCGTAGCCGTCCTGCACCGTCATGTCCGGATGGCGGCGGGAAAAGTGCCGGACCTGCACCCGGCTTTTTTCGCTGGCGTGCAGCTCGGCCGCCAGGCTGTCTATGGTGTGTTGCGCAAGCATGGGCGGCCCTTCAGCGCGCGGCGGCGCCATCGTCGGCCCAGGCCAGGTAGCTGTCGGACACGCCCTGGCGCTGCATGGCATCCCACTGCGCCACAGAGGGCGTGGGCATCTGGAAGGCATCGCCCACGCGGCCATACCAGCCGGGGTTCTGCAGCCGCGCGATCAGCTCCATGGGCGCGGGGTCGAAGTACATGAGCTCGCCATCGACCACGGCCGCATCCATGACATGGGCGGCCAGCACATCGGCCAGCACCAGGCTGCGCACGCCGTCGATATCGATGAGCTGGCGCACGCGGCACTCGAATGAAGCAGGGCTGTCCACGATGCGCGGCGCCTTCACCCGCCGTGCATCGCCCAGGACCAGACCGGCCTGGGCCGACTCGTCCACCTGCGCGCCGAACTCTATGGCCGTCACCGCCATGCGGCGCGCCAGCGGCTCGGACACCAGGTTCACCACGAACTCGCCCGTGGCCGCGATGTTGCGCGCCGTGTCCTTGAGCACGCCCTGGCGCGAGCCAATGCACACGCACAGCAGCGGCGGATCGCCCGACATGGCGTTGAAGAAGGAAAACGGCGCGACGTTGACCGTGCCGTCCCCGTCCACCGAGCTGATCCAGGCGATGGGACGGGGCAGAACCAGGGAGTGCAGGATGTTGCTGCGCTGCTCGCTGTTGAGCGATTGCATTTCAAAGTACATGGGAATCCGGAGGGGAAGGGAAAAAGGGAGGGCGTCGCGTCACTCGTTGCCGGCGCGCGCCGCGTCCTGCTCGGCCTGGGCGATGCCCGGGGCGCGCGCATTGGACTGGTGCAGTTCCACCAGGTTGCCGGCCGGGTCGCGCAGGAACAGCTGCTTGAGGCTGGGCGATGCCACGTTGTCCAGCGTGAAGTAATCGACGCCGCGCGCCTGCAGCTCCTGCTCGGCGCCGAGGATGTCGTCCACGGCCAGCGCGATGTGGTTGGACACGGGGTCCTTGCCCGGGCCCTGCGCATAGCGCGACGGCCCCTCGCTGCCGAGGATGTGCAACTGGCTGCCGTTGGGCAGGTTGATCCAGGAGCCGTAGATGCCGGGGATCTTCCAGCGCGCGGCGTCCTGGGGCAGGTTCAGCACTTCGCGGTAGAAGTCGAGCATGGCATCGGCCTGGGCGTGGTTGACGCCGAATCCGACATGGTGGAGTTCAAGAACTTTGATGGGCATGGGATGTCCTTGCAGATTTGTGTGCCGCCAAATAATACGCTTAACGTACTATAAACAAAGCGTAATATATGAAAGCCGTAAAATCAACCGCCCTTTCTTCTCCCGGCTTCAACCCGCCTTCAACCCGGTTTCACACGCCTTCACCCGCTTCCATCCACTCCCATGAGTCCGCGCAAGACCGCTGCCGCACCGGCCCCCGATTCCACCCCCCTCGCCAACGCCCCCGAAGCGCTGCGCCCGCACCTGGCCCTGATGGCCGAGACCGCGCAGCCCGGCACCGACACGCCGGCCGCCGGCCTGGGCCTGCTGCTGCTGTGGCTGGCCGACGATGTGGAGCAGCGCGCCAACGCATCGCTGCAGGCGTTCGGCCTGTCCGAGAGCAAGCTCGACGTGCTCATGATCTTCGGCCTGGCCGAGCGCGGGCTGCTGGGCGACACGGTGGTCACGCCCTCCTATATCGCCAGCTACGTCGGCGTGACGCGCTCGTCGGTGACGGGCCTGCTGGACTGGCTGGAAAAGCGCTCGCTGCTGGCGCGCAGCCTCAGCCAGGAAGACCGCCGCAGCTTCGACCTGGCGCTCACCGACCAGGGCCGCGAGGTACTGGCCCGCGCGCTGCCGGCCTTCTGGCGCATGTGCGAGTCGCTGGTCGACTACCTGGACGAGGGCGAGCGTGCCAGCCTGCAGTCCATCCTCTTCAAGGCCTGGACGAGGATGAAGGCGCAACAGGGCGCTTGAGCCTGGGAGCGCGGCAGGCTGCCCTGGCTGCCGCAAGCCTGCGCAGCCGGCACGGTGCCATATTTCGCGCGGGCATAAGCTCAATCTTGCCTGTGCAAAATTTCCTTTGCGATCAATGCCTTGCGCCGCGCATGGCTCGCTATAAGGAAATGTGAATTCCGTCGTGGTGCGCGCCGGGGCCGGGTGTTGCAATGCCTTCAGAGGCCATGCCGGCAGGCGCCATGTGGGCGCCGGCGCCGGGCCTGGCCGAGCTGGAGGAACCACGCCTTGCCCACGCGCAGAAACACATTGCTCTGGTCGCTCGCCGCCACGCTGGCGCTGCCCGGCCTTGCGGCGGCCGCCGCGCTGAAGATAGGCGTCACGCCCGGCTCGCTGGCCGACTCCGTGGAGGTCGCCGCCAAGGAGGCGCGCGCCCAGGGGCTGGACGTGCAGGTCATCGAGTTCACCGACTGGACCACGCCCAACACGGCGCTGGCGGCCGGCGACATCGACCTCAACTACTTCCAGCACCAGGCCTTCCTGGACAACGCCATCCGCGAGCGCGGCTATGCCTTCACCAGCGTGGCCACGGGCCTGCTGCCCAACATCGGCCTGTACTCGCTCAAGACCCAGCGCTTTGCCGACCTGAAGGAGGGAGCGCGCGTCGGCGTGGCCAACGACCCCGTCAACCAGGGGCGCGGCCTGCTGCTGCTGGAGAAGGCCGGCCTGATCCAGCTGCGCGAAGGCAAGGGCCCGCGCGCGGGGCTGGACGACATCGTGTCCAACCCGCGCAAGCTGCGCTTTGTCGAGATCGAAGGGCCGCAGCTGGTGCGCGCGCTGGACGATGTGGACCTGGCCCAGGGCTACCCGGCCCACTTCGTCAACGCCGGGCGGCCGCAGGTGGCCGGCAATGCGCTGCTGTATTCGGGCATTGACGACCTGTACTACGCCATCCGCTTCGTCTCGCGCCAGGACAACGCCCGGGACCCGCGCATTGCGCAGTTCGTGCGCATCTACCAGACCTCGGGCGCCGTGCAGGCGCAGATCCACAAGTCATTCGCCGCCAACGACAGGCTGTACAGCCTGCCGTGGCGCAAGCCGTGACGCGGCCCCTTCCTGCCTTTTCGAACCCTTTTTTTCCGGAGATCCCGATGAAGCTTTCCCGTGCCCTGATCGCCCCGCTGGCCGCCCTGGCCCTGTTCTCCGCCCACGCTGCCGACAAGCTGCGCATCGGCGTGGTGCCCGGCGCCTACGCCGACTCGGTGGCCGTGGCCGCCAGGGAGGCCAAGGCCCAGGGCATCGATGTGCAGGTGGTGGAGTTCACCGACTGGACCACGCCCAACGTGGCCGTGGACTCGGGCGACCTGGACATCAACTACTTCCAGCACCAGCCCTTCCTGGACAACGCCATCCAGAAGAACGGCTACAAGCTGGCCAGCGCGGGCACGGGCATCCTGGCCAACGTGGGCCTGTACTCGCTCAAGCACAAGGCCATCGCCCAGGTGCCGCAGGGCGGCAAGGTGGGCATTGCCAACGACCCCGTGAACCAGGGGCGCGGCCTGCTCTTGCTGCAGAAGGTGGGGCTGATCAAGCTCAAGCCCGGCGTGGGCTACCTGGGCAGCCTGGACGATATCGTCGAGAACCCCAAGAAGCTCAGCTTCGTCGAGGTCGAGGGGCCGCAGCTGGTGCGCATCACGGGCGACGTGGACATCGCCCAGGGCTACCCGCACTTCATCGTGGCGGCCAAGGCCTTCGATCCGTCCAGCGGGCTTGCATATTCGGGCATCGAGGACGCGCGCTTTTCCATCCAGTTCGTGGTCAAGGCCAACCGCACGCAGGACCCCGTGGTGCAGAAGTTCATCCGCATCTACCAGAACTCCGATGCGGTGAAGGCCGAAGCCCAGCGCGCCTTCTCCAACGACAAGCGCCTGTACAACCTGGCCTGGGTCAAGCCCTGAGCGGCGCGGGGAGGACTTCAGCCATGTCAACCAGCATTGCAGCCAGGCAGCCCCTGGCGGACAGGCCGGCCCACGAGGCGGACAGGCCGGCCCATGAGGCGGGCAGGCGCTCATCGGCAGCGGCCGGCACCGCGCGGGAATCCATCCGTGGACCCGGCGCCGTGGCCTTCAGCGGCGTGGCCAAGACCTACCAGTCTTCGGCCGGGCCCGTACAGGCGCTGGACGCGATCAGCCTGGAGATCGCGCCGGGCAGCATCTTCGGCATCATCGGGCGCAGCGGCGCGGGCAAGTCCAGCCTGCTGCGCACCATCAACCGGCTGGAGCAGCCCAGCAGCGGCCAGGTGCGGGTCGACGGCGTGGACATCGGCACGCTGGACGAATCGCAGCTGGTGCAGCTGCGCCGGCGCATCGGCATGATCTTCCAGCACTTCAACCTGCTGTCGGCCAAGACGGTGCATGACAACGTGGCCCTGCCCCTGCAGGTGGCGGGCCTTCCGCGCGCACGCATCAATGCGCGGGTCAATGAGCTGCTGGCCCTGGTGGGCCTGCAGGAGAAGGCAGACACCTATCCGAGCCGGCTGTCGGGCGGGCAAAAGCAGCGCGTGGGTATTGCCCGCGCCCTGGCCACCGACCCCGAGATCCTGCTGTGCGACGAGGCCACCTCGGCCCTGGACCCCGAGACCACGCAGTCCATCCTGGAGCTGCTGCGCACCATCAACCGCAAGCTGGGCATCACCATCGTCCTGATCACGCATGAGATGAGCGTGATCCGCGAGATCGCCGACCGCGTGCTGGTGCTGGAGCAGGGCCGCATCGCCGAGCTGGGCGAAGTCTGGAAGGTCTTCGGCAACCCGCAGCACCCGGCCACGCGCGCCCTGCTGGCACCGCTGCAGCATGGCCTGCCCGACGACCTGCGCCAGCGCCTGCTGCCCGACGCGCCCGCAGGCCGCCACGAACGCATCCTGCAGCTGACCTATCGCGGCGAGGACGGGCTGGAGCCCGACTTCCCGCGCATCGCCCAGGCCCTGGGCGGCCGGGTGCGCCTGCTGCATGGCGGCGTGGACCGCATCCAGGGCCATGCCCAGGGGCAGCTGCTGATCGCGCTGGGCGGCGGCACGGCCGCGCATGACTGGCACACATTGACGCAGGGCCCGGCGGCCATTGCGCATGACATCAAGGATCTCGGATATGTCGCTGAATCTGTCCATTCCCATTGAGCGCTACGGCAACGCGCTGGCCGACACGCTGATGATGGTCGGCGTCTCGGGCGGCATCGCGCTGGCGGCGGGCATTCCGCTGGCGGTGCTGCTCATCGTCACCGCGCCCGGCGGCTTCCTGGCCTCGCCGCGCACGCACCGCGCGCTGGGCAGCGTGATCAACGGCTTCCGTGCCACGCCCTTCATCGTGCTGCTGGTGGCGCTGATCCCGTTCACGCGGCTGGTGACGGGCACCACCATCGGCGTGTGGGCGGCCATCGTGCCGCTGGCCATCAGCGCCACGCCGTTCTTCGCGCGCATCGTCGAGGTCAGCCTGCGCGAGGTCGATCCCGGCCTCATCGAAGCCGCCCAGGCCATGGGCTGCCGCAAGTGGGACATCGTGCGCCACGTCTACCTGCCCGAGGCCCTGCCCGGCATCGTGGGCGGCTTCACCATCACCCTGGTGGCGCTGATCAGCTCCTCGGCCATGGCCGGCGCTGTGGGCGCGGGCGGCCTGGGCGACCTGGCCATCCGCTACGGCTACCAGCGCTTCGACACCCAGGTGATGCTGCTGGTGATTGCCGTGCTGATCGCGCTGGTCACCGTGGTCCAGGTGCTGGGCGACCGCTACGTGCGCCGGCTGCGCAGCCGCTGACGCTGAAAACAGGCACCACGCCTTTCCCTCCGGGGCCGCCGCCTGGCGGCCCTCTCCCCACCGACTCAGCAACGAGGCACGGAATGACCACACCGGATGCCCTGGGCGCAGCCTTGCCCGGCAACACACACCACACCCCGGGCGGGGCGCTGCGGCGCCTGCCCCTGCCGCCCTCCACCCCGCACCGCATCACCAGCGAGGCCGAGGCCCTGCAGGCCGCCCAGACCCTGGCCGATGAATGGCGCGTGGACGCAGCGGCCCGCGACCACGAGCGGCGCCTGCCCTGGCAGGAAATCGAGCGCTACACGGCCAGCGGGCTGGGCGCCATCACCGTGCCCCGCGCCTACGGCGGCCTGGGCGTTTCCTACGAGACGCTGGCCCAGGTCTTCGTCACGCTGTGCGCGGCCGACCCTTCGCTGGGCCAGATTCCGCAGAACCATTTCGCCGTGCTGCAGAACCTGCGGGACATGGGCAGCGAGCCCCAGAAGCGCCGCTGGTTCGCCGACGTGCTGGCCGGCCACCGCCTGGGCAATGCCGGGCCGGAACGCAAGGGGCGCGCGGCCCATGTGCTGGAGGCCACGGCGCGCCTGTCGCGCGATGCGGCAGGCGGCCTGCGCGTCAGCGGCACGCGCTTTTACTCCACGGGCTCGGCATTTGCGCACTGGGTGCCGTTTCGCGCCCAG
Source organism: Delftia sp. PX-1 (assembly GCF_055797465.1). NCBI lineage: Bacteria > Pseudomonadati > Pseudomonadota > Betaproteobacteria > Burkholderiales > Comamonadaceae > Delftia > Delftia sp. PX-1. The sequence goes on along the minus strand of NZ_CP184763.1, from coordinate 1,803,866 downwards.
GACGAGGAAGGCTGCATCGTGCAGGTCTGGGTGCGGCGCGATGCGCCGGGCGTGACCGTGTTCGACGACTGGGACTCCTTCGGCCAGCGCACCACGGCCAGCGGCAGCGTGCAGCTGGACCAGGTGCAGGTACAGCCCGAGGACGTGGTGCCTGCCTGGCAGTTCGAGGCCACGCCCTCGCTGTCCGGCCCGGTGTCGCAGCTGATCCAGGCCTCCATCGACGCGGGCATTGCCCAGGGCGCGCTGCGCGACGCGGTGGACTTCGTGCGCGACAAGAGCCGGCCCTGGATGGACTCGGGCGTGGCGCGTGCCAGCGACGATCCCCACCTCATCCACGAGGTCGGCCAGCTGCAGATCGAGGTGGACGCGGCCCATGCCGTGCTGCTGGAGGCCGCGCGCACGCTGGATGCGCTTGCTGCAGCGGCTGGTGGCGCGGTGGACGAGCAGGCCAGCGCCCAGGCCTCGGTGGCCGTGGCCGAGGCCAAGATCCTCACCACCGAGGCCGCGCTGCAGGCCGGCGAGCACCTGTTCGCGCTGGCCGGCTCCTCGGCCAGCCGCGCCGCCCACCGCCTGGACCGCCACTGGCGCAACGCCCGCGTGCACACGCTGCACGACCCCGTGCGCTGGAAATACCACCTGCTGGGCAACTACCTGCTCAACGGCGCCCTGCCGCGCCGCCACCAGTGGAACTGACCGCCATGACACAGACATCGACCCAAGAGTTGCAGGCCCTGGCCTCCACGCCGGGCAGCCAGCCCGCTCCCGCAGCGCCTCCGGCCCGGCCCGCCCACATCATCGGCAGCGAGGCCGAGGCGCTGGAGGCGGCCCGCAGTTTTGCCGCCCTCATCGCCCCCGGCGCGCTGGCGCGCGACCGCGACCGCCTGCTGCCCTGGCAGGAGGTGGAGCAGTTCAGCCAGAGCGGCCTGTGGGGCATCACCATTCCCCGGGAGTACGGCGGCGCGGGCGTGTCCACTGCCACGCTGACGCGGGCCATTGCCCTGATCGCGGCGGCCGATGGCAACTTCGGCCACATTCCGCAGAACCACTACTACTCGCTGGAAGTGCTGCGCGTGGGCGGATCGCCCGCGCAAAAGGCCTTCTTCTATGACCGTGTGCTGCGCGGCGAACGCCTGGGCAATGCGCTGGCCGAGATCGGCCACCGCGACTTCCAGCGCCGCACCCGGCTGCTGCGCGAGAGCGGCGGCTGGTTCGTGCAGGGGCGCAAGTTCTATTGCACGGGCGCCCTGTTCGCGCACTGGATTCCCACCCTGGTCAGCGCCCAGGAAGAGGCGCCGGGGCACGGCGAACGCATGTATCTGGTCTTCATCCCGCGCGATGCGGCCGGCGTCACCGTCACCGACGACTGGGATGGCTTCGGCCAGCGCGTGACGGGCAGCGGCTCGGTGCAGTTCGACCGCGTGCGCGTGGAGCCCGAATGGGTGGTGCCCTTCACCAGTTCCTTCGAGCGGCCCACCACCATCGGCCCCTTTGCCCAGATCATCCATGCCGCCCTGGACGCGGGCATTGGCCACGGCGCGCTGCAGGCCGCCCTGCCCTTCATCCGCGAGCATGCGCGGCCCTGGGTGGACGCGGGCGTGGCCAGCGCCACGCAGGACCCGCTGCTGCTGCAGCAACTGGGCAATGTCCACGTGCGCCTGCGCGCCACCGATGCCCTGGTGGCCCGCGCGGCCCTGGCCGTGGACGCCGCCCAGCGTGCGCCCACGGACGACAGCGTGGCCGCTGCCTCGGTGGCCGTGGCCCAGGCCAAGGCGCTGAGCACCAGCGCCAGCCTGCTGGCCGGCAGCAAGCTGTTCGAGCTGGCAGGCACGGCCTCCACCCTGGCGGGACAGGGCCTGGACCGCTTCTGGCGCAACGCGCGCACCCACACCCTGCACGACCCCGTGCGCTGGAAATACCACGCCGTGGGCAACTACGTGCTCAACGGCATACGCCCGCCGCGCCATGGCGCGCTCTGACCTTTATCAACGACACAGGAATGCAATGATGACAACGACCTCCCCCACTCTCTGGCCCCGGCTGGCCGCCTTCCTGGGCGCTGCCCTGCTCGCGGGCAGCGCCCTGGCCGCTCCCCTGAAGATCGGCGTGGTGCCGGGCATCTTCGCGGACTCGGTGGAAGCCGCCGCCAAGGAAGCCAAGAAGCAGGGCCTGGACGTGCAGGTGGTGGAATTCACCGACTGGGCCACGCCCAACGTGGCGCTGGACGCGGGCGATATCGACCTCAACTACTACCAGAACAGCAACTACCTGGCCAATGCAGCGCGCAGCAAGGGCTTCAAGTTCACCAGCGTGCAGGCGGGCATCCTGTCCTACCTGGGCCTGTACTCCACGCGCCACAAATCCCTGGCCGACCTGCCCACGGGCGCCAAGGTGGCCATTGCCAGCGACCCCGTCAACGTGGGCCGCGGCCTGCGCCTGCTGCAGCACGCGGGCCTGATCACGCTGCGCCCCGACACCGGGCTGCTGGGCACCCAGGCGGACATCGTCTCCAACCCCAGGAAGCTGCAGTTCGTGGAGATCGAGGGCCCGCAGCTGGCGCGCACCACGCCCGACGTGGACCTGGCCCAGGGTTTTCCGTATTTCATCATCGCCTCCAAGGCCTTCGATGCCAGCAAGGGCCTGGCCTACACCAGCTACGAGGACGACTCCTGGGCCATCCAGTTCGTGGCCCGCAGCGACCGCGCGGCCGACCCGCGCATTGCCCGCTTCCTGGACATCTACAAAAACTCCGACGTGGTGCGCAAGACCATCCACGCCTTCTACCTGAACGACCAGAAGCTCTACCGCCTGGCCTGGTTGAAGAACTGACGCAACGGACTGCAGGACCCGCCCCATGACGCAAGCCAAGCGCCACATCCACGTCAACGCCTTCAACATGAACTGCGTGGGCCACATACACCACGGCCTGTGGACCCATCCGCGCGACCGCTCCACCGAGTACGGCACGCTGGCCTACTGGACCCACATCGCCAGGGTGCTGGAGGAAGGCCTGTTCGACGGCATCTTCATCGCCGACGTGGTCGGCTACTACGACGTCTACCAGGGCGGCGTGGACCTGACCCTGCGCGAAGGCATACAGCTGCCCGTCAACAACCCCTGGCTGCTGGTCTCGGCCATGGCGGCGGTGACGCGGCACATCGGCTTCGGCCTCACGGCCACCGTGGGCGCGCACCAGCCCTATACCTTCGCGCGCGACGTGACCACGCTGGACCAGCTGACCAATGGCCGCATCGGCTGGAACATCGTCACCGGCTATGTGGACAGCGGCGCGCGCGGCCTGGGCCAGGACGGCCTGGCCGAGCACGACAGCCGCTACGACCGCGCCGACGACTTCCTGGAGCTTTCCTACAAGCTCTGGGAAGGCAGCTGGGAAGAGGGCGCCGTGATCGCCGACAAGGCGCGGCGCATCCACGCCCTGCCCGGCAAGGTGCACCCGGTGGTGCACGAGGGGCCGTTCTACCGCGCCAACGCCATCCACATGAGCGCGCCCTCGCCCCAGCGCACGCCCGTGCTGTTCCAGGCCGGCACCTCGCCGCGCGGGCTGCGCTTTGCGGGCCGGCATGCCGAGGGCATCTTCATCGGCGCACGCACGCCCGAGGCCGCGCGCGAGGCCTCGCGCCAGCTGCGCCAGGCCGCCGTGGACGCGGGCCGGCGTCCCGAGGACATCAAGATCTACGCCGGCGTGGCCGTGGTGCCCGGCCGCACCGAGGCCGAGGCCCGCGAGAAATACGCCGACTACCTGGCCCACGCCAGCGCGGAAAGCGGGCTGGCCCACTTTGCCGCCAGCACCGGCGTGGACTTTGCGCAGTACGGGCTGGACGACCCCATCTCCTTCGGCAACACCAATGCCATCCAGTCGGCGGCCCAGGCCGCGCAGAAGCAGGGCTGGACCACGCGGCGCAAGCTGCTGGAGCAGTTCACACTGGGCAGCCGCTACGCCACCATCGTGGGCGATCCGGCCCAGGTGGCCGACGAGCTGGAGCGCTGGATCGACGTGGGCGAGATCGACGGTTTCAACCTGACGCGCATCGTCGCGCCCGAGACCTGGGAAGACTTCGCCCGCCTGGTCGTGCCCGAGCTGCAGAACCGGGGCCGCTACCGCACCAGCTACGGCGACGACGCCACACTGCGCCAGCGCCTGTTCGGCCAGGGCGACCGCCTGCCCGCCAGCCACGCCGCCGCGCGCTGGCGGCGTTGAAGTCCTTAGCCACCCTCCCCACCGGCCCGTGGCCCGGCCCTACCTTGCAGGCAGGCCGGGTTGGCGGGCCTTTGAATTTGCAAAGCCATGACCACCACCCTCCCCTGCGCCACCGAGCCTGCGGCCTACGCGGCGCCCGGCCCAACCACAGACGGCCCGGCCGATCCCGACGCGCCCTCGCTGCCATCCCTGCAGGCGCGCTTTCGCCCCGTGTTCGACCGCATCGCCCAGGGTGCGGCCGAGCGCGAACGCACGCGCAGCCTGGCCCATGAACCCATCGCCTGGCTGCGTGACAGCGGCTTCACCGCGCTGCGCGTGCCGCGTCGCCTTGGCGGGGCCGGCGCCAGCGTGGAGCAGCTGTTCGCGCTGTGGACCGAACTGGCCGAGGCCGACTCCAACGTCGCCCAGATCCTGCGCCCGCACTTCGGCTTTCTGGACCGCGTGCTCATCGACCGCGATGCCGCCACCCAGGCCCGCTGGCTGCCGCTGGCCGCGCGCGGCGCCGTGTTCGGCAATGCCACCACCGAGGTGGGCACGGGCGACCTGGGCACGCTGCAGACCACCCTGGTGCCCGATGCGCAGCCCGGCTGGTGGCGGCTGGACGGGCGCAAGTTCTACAGCACGGGCACCCTGTATGCCGACTGGGTGACCGTGGTGGCGCGCGCGGTGGAGCCGGGCAAGGAAGACCAGACCGTGCACGCCGTCGTGCCCACCTCGGAGGCCGGCGTGCAGCGCTTCGATGACTGGCGCGGCTTTGGCCAGCGCCTGACCGGCTCGGGCACCACCGTGCTCAGCCAGGTGCGCGTGCCCGACGACGCCGTGATCCGCTTCCCGCGCGCCCAGCCCACGCCCCTGGTGGCCTATTTCCAGCTGGCCCACCTGGCCACCCTGGCCGGCATTGCCCGGGCCTTGCAGCGCGATGCCATCGCCTATGTGCAGGCGCGCCGCCGCGTGTTCAGCCACGGCAGCGCCACCCTGCCCAAGGACGATCCGCTGGTGCAGCACATCGTCGGCCAACTGGCCGGCACGGCCTACATCGCAGGCCTGGCCGTGGCCGACGTGGCCGCCGAGCTGGGCCGCATCGCGCGTGAGCGCGAGGCCGGGCGCGAGGTGCCGCTGCAGCAGCTGCATGCCCTGGAGCTGCGCACGGCCCAGGCCCAGGTGGCCGTGGTCGATCCCGTGCTGCAGGCGGCCGCGCGGCTGTTCGAGGTGGGCGGCTCCAGCGCCCTGTCCGAAGACCTGGCACTGGACCGCCACTGGCGCAATGCGCGCACCCTGGCCTCACACAACCCCGTGCTGTACAAGGCCCGCTCGGCGGGCGACATCCTGCTCAACGGCGCCGACCCCATCTACTACTGGCACGTGGGCGTGACGGGCGTGGCGGGCTGAAGGCCCTTGCGCGGCCGCGCTGCGCAGGGACGGGCGCAGCGGCCGTGCCCATATCGCCAGAACGCATTAGCACATGCCATGCGCCACAAAATTCCTTTCAGAAACAAGCACTTGCCAAGGCACCCAAACCGATAAGCAAATGCGTTAAGTTTCTTTCGCCATACCGGCGTTCGGCCCTGTAATGAAGGCATCCATCCCACCTCATCCGGGCTGGCAGTCTTCGCAAACAGCATGCCGCGCTGCCTCCTGGAACCCACGCCAAGGAGTTTCCATGAGCCGATCGCTGAAGACTGTCATCGTCAATGGCAGCCTGAGCCGCCCCTCCCGCACCCGTGTCCTGCTGGACGCCCTGCATGCCCGCCTGGGCCAGGAGCTGCCGCTGCAGGCACAGGTCATCGACCTGCTGGACCTGCAGCCCCACCTGGGCGCGGCCCTGTCCAAGAACGACCTGCCGCCGGCCACGCTGCAGGCCATCGAAGCCATCGAGCAGGCCGACTTCCTGATCGTCGGCGCCCCGGTCTTCCGCGCCAGCCTGCCGGGCCTGCTCAAGCACCTGTTCGACCTCATCGACCTGGACGCGCTGCAGGGCACGCCCGTGCTGCTGGCCGCCACCGGCGGCAGCCCGCGCCACGCCCTCATCCTGGACCACCAGCTGCGCCCGCTGTTCGGCTTTTTCTCGGCCCTCACCCTGCCCATTGGCGTGTACTCCACGCCCGAGGACATCCAGGACGGCCAGGTCCACAGCGAATCGCTGCGCCAGCGCATCGAGCTGACCGTGCAGCTGTCGGCCCCGGTGCTGCGCGGTGCGCTGCAGCAGCTGGTGCAGGCCCAAATCCAGGCCGAGGCACAGCCGCCTGTTCCCGAAGCCGCCGACCTGGCCCTGGCCGGGCAGCCCGCGTGAGCCAGGCAGAGGCCGTCCCTGCGGACCCGATAGCCACTGCGCAGGATCTGGCGCAGCGCCTCGCCGCCACGGCGGCCCTGCGCGATGCCGCAGGCGGCACGCCCAAGGCCGAGCGCGATGCGCTGCGCGCCAGCGGCCTGCTGGCACTGAGCATTCCGCGCGAGCTGGGCGGCCTGGGCGCGGACTGGGTGCAGACGCTGGAGACGGTGCGCATCCTGGCCACGGCAGACGGCTCGCTGGCCCATGTCTACGGCTTCCAGCACCTGCACCTGGCCACCGTGCAACTGTTCGGCCAGCCCGCCCAGTGGCGGCCCTGGCTGCTGCAGACGGCACGCCACCGCTGGTTCTGGGGCAATACGCTGAACCCTCTGGACCGCCGCACCACGGCCACGCGCCAGCCCGGCCACTGGGAGTTTTCGGGCAAGAAGAGCTTCACCTCGGGCGCGCTGGACTCGCAGATGCTGGTGGCCTCGGCCATCGATGCCGACAGCGGCCAGCTGCTGATCGGCGTGGTGCCCACCGAGCGCACGGGCATCACCTTGCTGCGCGACTGGGACAACATGGGGCAGCGCCAGACCGACAGCGGCTCGGCCCTGTTCGAGCGCGTGCGCGTGGAGGCGGCCGAGCTGCTGCTGGACCCCGGCCCGCTGTCCACGCCGCATGCCGCGCTGCGCCCGCTGCTGGCCCAGCTCATCCTGGCCCATCTGTTCCTGGGCATTGCCCAGGGTGCGCTGGAGCAGGCGCGCGGCTACACGCTGAACGAGGCGCGGCCCTGGTTCAAGTCCCCTGCCGATGCGGCCGGCGCAGACCCCCACATCCAGGCGCTGTATGGCGAGCTATGGGCCGCGCTGGAAGGCGCGCGCCTGCTGACCCTGCAGGCCGCGCAGCGCTTTGACGCCGCCTGGCGCCGGGGCCCGGCGCTGACCGCCCACGAGCGCGGCGAAGTCGCCGTGGCCGTGACGGCCGCCAAGATTGCCACCACGCGCTCGGGGCTGGACCTGTCCAGCCGCATCTTCGAGGCCACGGGCGCGCGCGCCACGCACGCGGCGCTGCGCTTTGACCGCTTCTGGCGCAACCTGCGCACGCAGACGCTGCACGACCCGCTGCACTACAAGCTGCAGGAGCTGGGCGACTGGGTGCTCAACGGAACCCATCCGCAGCCCAGCTTCTATTCGTGACGCCGCGCCATGAACACCCGTCTGCCCACCTGGCCGCCCGGCAAGTCCTCGGCAACACCTGCGCCCGTACCTGCGCCCGCGCCCGCAGCCTCTGCCGCGCACGATGACGGCGCCGCGCCCGCGCCGTGGATACTGCAAGACCCGGCCTCGCAGGCCCTGCTCAAGACCATGGGACAGGTGGCCGCCAGCGAGGCCGGAGTCCTCATCCTGGGCGACAGCGGCGCCGACAAGGAAATGGTGGCCCGCCACATCCACCGCCTGAGCCCGCGCCGCCACGGCCCCTTTGTCGCCGTCAACTGCGGCGCGCTGTCCGAGGCCCTGATCAACGCCGAGCTCTTCGGCCACGAAAGCGGTGCGCTGACAGGTGCCTTCGGCAACCTGCCCGGCCGCTTCGAGGACGCCCACGGCGGCACCCTGCTGCTGGACGAGATCGACGACCTGCCCCTGCACATCCAGAGCAAGCTGGTGCGTGTGCTGCAGGACAAGGCGGTCACCCGCATCGGCGCCAGCCAGCGCACGCCGGCCGATGTGCGCGTGCTCGCGGCCAGCAGCGCGCCGCTGCGCACCAAGGTGGCGGCGCGGCGCTTTCGCGAAGACCTGTACTACCTGCTCGATGTCGTCACCCTCACCGTGCTGCCGCTGCGCCAGCGCCCGGCCGACATCCTGCCGCTGGCGCGCCACTTCATCGCAAGCTACTGCCAGCGCATGCGCTACGCGCCCATGGCACTGAGCCAGGACGCGCAGCGCAAGCTGCTGGAGCACGACTGGCCCGGCAACAGCCGCGAGCTGGAGAACGTCATCCACCGCAGCCTGCTGCTGACCCAGGGCATGCACATCGGCGCGGGCGACCTGCACATCGCCAGCAGCCAGGGCGAGCCCGATCCCGTCCCCCCACGCGAAGCCGAACACGGCGCCCAGGCCGCCGCCGCCGAACTGGCCCTGGGTGAAGCGCTGGACAGCCTGTGCGACGTGCATGCCGAAGGCCTGGAGCAGCACGTGCTGGGCGCCCTGCTGCTCAAGGCCTGGCAACGCAACCGCGGCAACCAGGTGCAGACCGCGCGCCAGCTGGGCATCAGCCGCAGCGTGGTGCGCGCGCGGCTGCAGCGCCTGGGCCAGGTGCCGGGCGAGGCCGCGCCACCGTCTTTTCCATCGTCCCCGGAGATCCCATGAGCCAAGACCCCCACGCATCGCCAGACATCTTCTGGTTCCTGCCCACCTCGGGCGACACGCGCTACCTCGGCACCTCCGACTTCGGCCGCGCACCCACCAACGCCTACATGCGCCAGATCGCCGTCACGGCCGAGGAGCTGGGCTACGACGGCCTGCTGATCCCCACCGGCAGCTCCTGCCTGGACCCCTGGGTGGTCGCCTCCAGCCTGGTGCCCGTCACGCAGCGCATCAAGCTGCTGGTGGCCCTGCGCACCTCGCTGGGCGCGCCCGTCTCCAGCGCTCGCCAGGCCGCCACGCTGGACCAGGCCCTGGGCGGGCGCCTGCTGCTCAACGTGGTGCCAGGGGGCGATGCCACCGAGCTGGAGGCCGACGGCATCTTCCTGGCCCACGACGAACGCTATGCCTACGCCGATGAATTCCTGACCATCTGGCGCCGTCTGCTCGCCGGCGAGGCCGTGGACTTCGACGGCAAATACTTCAAGGTCAAGCAGGGCCGCAACTTCTTTCCCCCGGTGCAAAAGCCGCATCCGCCGCTGTACTTCGGCGGCTCCTCGGACGCCGCCCATGACCTGGCCGCGCGCCAGGTGGACGCCTACCTCACCTGGGGCGAGCCCCCCGCCGCCGTGGCCGAAAAGTTCGCCGACATCCGCCGCCGCGCCGCGCAGCAGGGCCGCCAAGTCCGCCTGGGCGTGCGGCTGCACGTCATCGTGCGCGAGACCAACGAAGAGGCCTGGGCCGATGCCGAGCGCCTGATCAGCAAGCTCACCGACGAGGACATCGCCCGCGCCCAGGCCGGCTATGCGCGCATGGACTCCGTGGGCCAGTCGCGCATGGCCGCGCTGCACGGCGGGCGGCGCGACCGGCTGGAGGTGGCGCCCAACCTCTGGGCCGGCGTGGGCCTGGTGCGCGGCGGCGCGGGCACGGCCCTGGTCGGCGACGCGGCCACCGTGGCCGAGCGCCTGCGCGAGTACGCCGCGCTGGGCGCGGACAGCTTCGTGCTCTCGGGCTACCCGCACCTGGAGGAGTCCATCCGCTTTGCCGAGCTGGTCTTCCCCCTGCTCGGCAAGCAGGCCGTCACCACCAGCGACCAGGCCCAGACCGGCGGCGCCTTCGACATCCGCAGTATCCAGCGCCGGCAGTCTGCATCGTGAGCCGCCCCCGGGCTTGCGCCTTGTCAGACCGCAAGACCCCGCAGGCAGCTCGCCCGCTCAAGCCCCCAGATGTTTGACAGCAGCTGCCGGGCACGTCCCGCGCCGGCGACGGGAGCGGCAAGCTCCATGAACTTGTCCTCCAGCTCGCCATCCGACAACGGCAGTTCGGGATCGCCCTTGCGATCGGGCTGCACCCAGACATGGCGGCGTCCATCCCTGGCAACGATTTCCAGGCGCGCCGATCTCTTTCCCGGGAAGGCCCTATCGATTTGCGGGTCCACCGAGACCTGGACGCGCTCGAGCATCGCGCGCACGGCGGGATCGGCCAGGCGCTCGGGGGTGTAAGCGGACATTCGCACGCTGCCATGGACCAAGGCCGTCGCCACCACGAACCGGAGACTGAAGCGCGCTTCGTTTTCGGTCACGGGATCGGTGTAGCAGGCGATATCCAGGGCCGGGCCATAGGTGGCCACGGCCACGCTGCAGATGTCGTCCGCCCGCAGGGCATGCTGGCTGCGCAGAGCCAGCGCGGCGTCGATGGCCGCAAAGGTATGGCCGCAGCCGACATGGTTCTTGAAGGTGAGCCGGGTGATGTGGAAGTCCCTGCCCAGCGTGTCCCCGATGCCTGACCAGTCGGGTCCGTCGCTGACAGCGCGGCCCAGGCCCGACTCCCCCTCCAGCACATCCAGCGATCCCGTCACCCCCCTGTGCGCGAGTTGCGCAGCCAGCAGGCCGGCCTCCGCTGCGCGCCCGGCATGCAGGGGCTTGGACATCGAATCCATGCGAAATGCCTGCTGCAGACCCGCAGAGAAGGTGGCCGCCGTGGCCAGTGCATGGGCGAATGGCCCTGCATCCAGCCGCAGCGCATACCCTGCGGCCGCCGCAGCCCCGAAGACGCCCACGGTGCCGGTGTTGTGCCAGAAGCGGTAGTGGGCCCGGCCCAGGGTCACGCCGATGCGGGTGGAGACCTCATAGCCCAGCACCACGGCACGCAGGAAGTCCAGGCCACTGGCCCCTGCCTGCTGGCTTGCCGCCAACGCCGCTGCAATGGTTGCGGCCCCGGGGTGGTACATGGCATCGCGGAAGCTGTCGTCCACCTCGGCGGCATGGGCCGCCGAGCCGTTGAAAAGTGCCGCCGCCCGCGCCGTGGCCATGCGGCCGTTTCCAAGCCGGCAGGACCCACGGTCCAGATCCTCGGCAAGCACCTGTTCCAACTGTGCAAGAGGGGCGCAGCCCAGGCCCGGGAACAGGGAGGCATACCAGTCGATCACGGCCCGCTTGGCGTGGTGGATGACGGTGTCGGGAAGCTCGGTGCGTTGGTATCGAGAGGCAAATTGTCCGAACACTTCGGTCGCATGCATGCGTGGTCTCCTGGATGAACACTGGCCGGGGCAGTCTCACTTTTTTGGCACAAATGTGCAGTGGCCGGCCCCTCAGGCCAGAACCAGCACACCATCCGCAGCGCACACGCCCTGGCCCTGCGGCAGCACGAACACCGGGTTGATCTCCGCCTCGATCACGCGGTCGCCCAGTTGGGCGGCCATCGCAGAGAACGCGACGATGGCATCGGCCAGGGCATCGACATCCGCCTTGGGGCGGCCGCGAAAGCCGTCCAGCAGCGGCCAGGTCTTGAGCTCCCTGGCCATGTCCAGCGCTTCTGAGCGGCTCAGCACACCCAGTTGTGTCCCATCGTCGGGCAGCAGGCGCAGCGTGGTGTCCTGGAACAATTCGGCCGCAACGCCCCCCATGCCCAGCATCACGGCGGTGCCCAGCGCATCCTTGTGCAGGCCCAGGATCAGCTCGGTGCCACCGGTCACCATCTGCTGTACCAGGAACCGGTCCGGACGCACGCCCGCCCTGGCCTGCACGTCGGCCACCATCGCTGCCAGCCGCGCACCGATGGTCTGCGCCGTCAGGCCGACGGCGACACCGCCCACATCGCTCTTGTGCGTGATCCGGGACGAAAGGATCTTGAGCACCACCCGGCCGCCCAGTTCGCGCGCGGCGGCTTCGGCCTCTTCGGCGGTATGCACCACGCGCTCGGCCGCGCACGGCACGCCGAAGCGGCGGAAAACGGACTTGGCCTGCGCTTCATCGAGGCAGCCGACGGGCAGGTCCAGTTCCTGCAGGGTGTGCTTGCCGACGACCAGCTCGGAAGGCGCACCCTGGACGCCGTTGACGCGCAGCATGCCCGCCAGCGCGGCCGTGCAGCTTTCCGCCGCAGCGAAGGCCGGCACGCCGCGTTGCGTGAGCAGCGCGCCGATTTCCGGCGCATGCGGGCTGACGTAGGCCAGCACCGGCTTGTCGGAGTGGGGCAGGCAGTCCTGGATGGCACCGGCCAGCAGCTCGGGCATGGCCAGGCTGGAGGAGCCGACGATGATGACCAGCGCGTCGTAGCTGGGGCTTGCCAGCAAGGCATTGATGGCGCCGCGCAGCAGGTCGGGACGCAGGCCCGCCAGGGTCACGTCGATGGGGTTGCGGTCCAGCACGGCCTCGCTGCCGGTCTGCAGCGCGCGCAGTGCATCGGCCGTCGCCTCGTCCGGCGCAGGCGTGTCGAATCCGGCCACGCCCAGATCGTCCGACACCAGGGTGCCCGCACCGCCGGTGGAAGTCAGGATGGCGATGCGCCTGCCGCGCAGCCTGCGGCCCGTGGCCAGCGCAGCGGGCACGTCCAGCAGGTCGGCAAAGCTGTGCGCACGGATCACGCCGACCTGGCGGAACAGCGCGTCGTACATGCGATCGGCTCCGGCCATGGCGCCCGTGTGCGATACGGCGGCCTTGGCGCCGGCCTCGGAGCGGCCGATCTTGAAGGCCACCACGGGCTTGCCGGCACGCGCGGCCTTCAGGCAGGCGGCACGGAACCTGGCGGGATGGCGCACCGTTTCCACATACAGCGCGATCACCTTGGTGGCCGGGTCATCGGCCAGGTGATCGATGAAGTCGGCCAGTTCCAGATCCACTTCATTGCTGGTGGAAATGAGCTTGGACAGCCCGATGCCACGCGCGGCCGCGCGCGACAGCAGCGAGCCCAGGATGCCGCCGCTTTGCGAGACGACGCCAATGCCGCCCGCGGGGAACTCATCCATCTCCAGCGCCCCAGAAGGCGACAGCACGATCCGGTCGGTCAGGTTGACCAGCCCGATGGTGTTGGGTCCCAGCAGGCGCATGCTGCCCGCCGCCTCGATCAGTTGCCGCTGGCGGTGCGCCCCGTCCTCGCCCGTTTCCGTATAGCCGCTGGCCAGCACGATGGCTGCCGCGCAGCCCAGCGCCGACAGCTCCCTGACGGCCTGGTGCGCACGCTCGGCGCCCAGCAGCACCACGGCCACATCGGGCACTTCAGGCAACGAGGCCACATCGGGATAGCAAGGCAAATCGCCGATGCGCTCCACGCGCGGATTGACGGGAAGAATGCGGCCGGCAAACCCGTGCTTTTGCAGGTAGGCCACCGGGCGGCCCGTGGTTTTCTTCAGGTCGGCAGAGGCGCCTATGACGGCGACACTGCGCGGCGACAGCAGCTTGGCAATGGCTTGGCTCATGGCATCACTCCTTGGCGGCCGTCTTGGCCAGGAAGGCCTCCACCGATGCGCGGTGTTCACTGCTGGTGTAGCAGATGCCCTGGGCCTGGCTGCCCTGGGCGAAGACATCGTGCGAAGACAGCTCGAAGCTCTGGTTCAGGATGGTCTTGGTCAACGCCAGCGCGGTGGAAGAAGCCGAGGACAGCTCGCGCGCCCAGGCCTGGGCCTCTGCCACCAAGGTCTCGGCGCTGGCCTGGCGGTCCACGATGCCCAGCGCCAGGGCTTCCGGCAGCTTGACCTGGCGGCCCGTGAAGATCAGCTCCTTGGCCTTGGCCAGGCCCACGCGGCGCGGCAGGAAGTACATGCCGCCGCCGTCGGGGATGATGCCGCGCAGCACATAGCTCCACGCGAAGCTGGCCCACTCGCTGGCAATGACGAAATCACAGGCCAGCGCCGTGTCCGCGCCCAGGCCCGACGCTGCGCCGTTGACGGCGGCGATCACGGGCTTGGGCATGGTGTGCAACAGGGCCTGGACGTGGTGCACGCGCTGCTGGCGCTGCCAGCCGTTGAAGCCCACCTCGCCCGCAGGCGCATTCATGCGCCTTTGCATTCCGGCAATGTCCCCGCCGGCGCAAAAGCCCTTGCCCGCGCCTGTCAGCACCAGGGCCTTGATGGCCTTGTCTGCCGCCACGCGCTCCAGGGCATCGATGAACTCGGTGCGCATGTCGTCACTCATGGCGTTGCGCTTGTCGGGGCGGTTCAGGGTCACGGTCGCCACCGCATCGGCGACATTCAGTTGGATCAGTTCGTAGTTCATGGCGTGCTCTCAAGGCGATCGCGGGCAATGCGATCAATCGGGATGGATGTTGTTTTGCCTGACGATCTGGGCCCAGCGCTTTTCCTCGGCCTGCACATAGGTGTCCAGTTCCGCCGCCGGCCCGGCATTGACCACCAGGCCTTCGTGTTCCAGCTTGCGAACGAAGTCCGGCGAACGGGCCGCCTTGCGGGCCGCAGTGTTCAGGCGCTCGATCACGGCAGCGGGCGTGGCGGCCGGCACGTACAGGCCGTACCAGCTCTCGACGCGGTAGCCCGGGACGGTGACGGCGATGGGCGGCGCATCCTTGAAGGCCGCAGACGGCTCGGCAGTGGTCACACCCAGCACGCGCAGCTTGCCGTTGTCGATGAAGGTGGATACCGCCGCCGCGGTGGCAAACATCATGTCCACCTGCCCGCCCATGAGATCGGTGAGTGCCGGGCCTGCGCCACGGTAGGGCACATGGGTGATCCTGACCTTGGCCAGGTTAGCGAACAGCTCCCCGGCCAGATGCGCCGACGTCCCGGCGCCCTGCGAGGCATAGGTCAGCTTGTCGGGACTGGCCTTGGCGGCGGCCATCACGTCCGCCACCGTCTTGTACGGGCTGGCGGCGGGCACCACCAGCACGTTGGGGCCGCGGCCGATCAGGATCACCGGAGCAAAGGCCTTGTTGCTCCCGTACGGCAGCTTGGCCTGCAGCGCCGGATTGACGGCGTGCGCGAAGGAAGCCACGATCACGGAGTAGCCGTCCGGCGCACTCTTGGCAACGTTGTCGGTGCCGATGATCGTGCCGGCACCGGGCTTGTTGTCCACGATGACGGGCTGGCCCAGGTCCTTGGCCATCTCGGCCCCCAGCGTGCGTGCGATCAGGTCGGTTCCGCCACCGGGCGCGAAGGGCACGACGAGGCGCACGGGCTTTTCGGGGAAGGCTGCAAAGACTGCGTTGCAGGCAGTCGCGAGCACGGCAATGAGCGCAATGGCCCTGGCGCAACGGCGGGCGGCGAAACGAAGCATGGTGTGTCTCCTGGTTCTATGGGCAGAGGTCCGTTCCATGCGCAAGCGTTGCGATGACGCTGGCGACGGATTGGTGAAAGCTTAGGGAAACGCGCCGCAGTTGTGATCCCCCATGTTCCAACCAGTGAAACCGCACAGCGAGCGCGCCAGGACTTGCGTTTTCATCTGCCATCCTTTCGGTGGAATACTCCACGCCATCAGGCGCCCGCGCCTGTGCAGCAAGAACCAGGCTTTCAACCGAGGATGAACCGGTCCTCCCGCAGGCGGCAGCAACATGACCCACAGGCGATCCCCCATACTCCATGACAAGCCCGGTCAGTCCCCGAGCAACCGCTCCCTGGAAAGAGGCATCGAAATACTCCGTGCGTTCAGGCCCGGGTCGGAACTGCTGGGCAACGGCGACCTGGTGGAACGCACCGGACTGTCCAAGGCCACCGTGAGCCGGCTGACGCAGACCCTGGTGGGCTGCGGCATGCTGCAGGCCGATCACCAAAGCCGCGCCTTTCGCCTGGCTCCCGCTGTCCTGAGCCTGGCGCACGCCATGCGTACCGGATCGACGGTGCTGTCGATGGCGGCCCCCCTGATGCGCACCCTCGCCGAGACACGCAGGATCAACGTGGGCCTGGCCTGTCCCGACAGGGACGAGATGGTCTATCTGGAATCGATCCGCTACAACCGCCGGATTGTGCTCAGGCATGTGGTGTCGGGTCAGCGCGTGCCCATGGAGCTGACGTCGCTGGGCCGTGCCTACCTTGCCGTGGCGCCGCCTGCCAGGCGCAAGGCACTGTTCGACAGCTTCAGGCTCAAGAGAGGCGCCCAATGGCGCGACCTGGAAAAACAGATCCAGGCGGCCATCAGGTCCGTGAAAAGCCAAGGCTTCTGCGCTGCATCGTGGCAGCCGGAAGTGGTTGCACTGGCCACGCCGCTGGTGACACCCGATGCCATCTATGTCCTGAACTGCAGCGTGTCCACGACGGAGCCTGTGCCAGCCATCGTGCAGGAGCTGCACCCGGCGTTGCTGCAGCTGGGCCGCCAGATTCAGAGCCTGCTGGAGAAACGGTGAGGTTTGCCCGCCGTTCCGCGCACCTGCGGGCGGCCCGCTTTGCATAGGGAAAAAACATAGCTGATATAGGCTGCATTGCCTTATCGCAATGGCGCCCGAAACCCAGACTGGCGGCATGACAAACACCCATCTGGAGACAACCGGCGTCACTCGCCGGCTCGTGCGCTACCGCCCGCAGGCTGCGAAGGACGAGATACAAATCGAGTATGCGGACCAGGGCGCAGGGCCGGTCGTCTGCATGCTGCCATCGCTGGCCCGTTCCGGCCGGGACTACGACGTCGTTGCCCGCCATCTGCAGGCGCAAGGGCTGCGGGTACTGCGCCCCGAGCCTCGGGGCATAGGCCAAAGCCGTGGCCCCATGCAGGGGCTGACGCTGCACGACTTCGCAGCCGACGTCGCCGCCGTCATCGACCACGAAGCCACCGGCCCTGTCGTGGTCGTGGGTCATGCCTGGGGCAGCCAGCCGGCGCGCATGTTGGCGACCGACAGGCCGGACCTGGTGCGCGGCGTCGTCATGGCCGCCGCCTCGGCAGGCAAGCTGCCGCCGGGATCGGACGAAAAGCCGTACGGCCGCCTGCGGGACGCAATCGACGGCGCGGGCGATGCACGGCTGTCCAGGGAGCAGCGCCTGGACTGCCTGCGCCGCGCCTTCTTTGCCCCGGGACATGACCCCAGCGCCTGGCTGGACGGGTGGAACGCCCAGGCCCATGAAGCGCAAGGCCATGCACGGCGCGTCACGCCCGTCGATGACTACTTCAGCGCAGGAACGACCGTTCCCATACTGGACCTTCGGGCCGAGCATGACGCGGTCGTGATCCCCCATGTGATGAAGTCCTGCCTGGGCGAGCGGGTGACGGAACAGGTGATTGCCGACGCGGGCCACGCCCTGGCGCCCGAGCAGCCCCTTGCCATGGCAGACGCCATTGCGGCATTCACGCGCCGCGTGTACGCCGCCTAGGCCAGCCCTTGCCCGCAAGACACCCGGCCCCTTCGGGGATGCGCCGGACAGAAACAGTGCTCAGGAGACAAAGATGACCATCCACACGCCCGCAGCCGCCATCAGGAAAGCCTGGAAGTTCGCCATGACCTGTGCGGCCTGGGCCACCTGCACCCTGGTGGGCGCGCAAGACTATCCGGGCAAGCCGATCCGCATGGTGATTCCGTACACGCCGGGTGGCTCGATCGACACCGTGGGCCGCCTGGTGGCCGACCAACTGCAAAGGCAGCTGGGCCAGGCCATCGTGATCGAGAACGTTCCGGGGGCTTCCGGCCTGTTGGGAACCCTGCAGGTCAAGAAGGCCAAGCCTGACGGATACACGCTCATCTTCAATGCCTCCAGCCACGCCTACCTGCCGCTGGTCAGTTCCAAGAAAACCTATGACGCCGAGCGTGACTTCACGCCCGTGGGGCAAATCGGATACGTGCCGCTGATCGTGGCGGTCACCAACGAGTTGCCCGTCAGGACCGTGGCAGAGTTCGTGCAACTGGCCAGGGCCCATCCAGGCAAGTACACCTGGGCGACTTCCGGCCTGGGTACCACCAGCCACCTGAGCGAAGAGATGCTGAACCGGGCCCTTGGCCTGCAGATGGACATCGTCGCCTACAAGGGTGCCGTTCCCCAATTGACGGACGTGATCGGCGGCCATGTCTCCGCGGCCATCTCGCCCATGCCGGGTGTCATGCCCTTCGTGCAGGCCGGCCGTCTGCGGCCCCTTGCCGTCACCAGCAAGACCCGCGTCCCGTCGCTGCCCGATGTGCCGACGCTGGCGGAGGGCACCATTGCCGGGTTCGAGCTCCTGTCCTGGTACGGAATCTGGGGCCCGGCCGGCCTGCCCGCAGACATCACCCACAGGTTGAACACCGAAATTTCAAAGGCCGTGGAGGCGCCGTCGCTGAAATCCAGGTTCGCCGAACTGTCCTTTGTCCCCGCGAAGTCCAGTCCTGCGCAGTTCCGGAAATTGATCGCTGACGACCTGAACAAGATCGGCAAGGCCGTCAGGGAAGCGGGCATCCGCATCGACTGACCTGCCGCTTCCGATCCGTGAGGCATGCCCTACACGGCGCGGGCGCCCTTGCGAAAGTCAAGCTCGCGCAGCAACTTGGCGGTTTCCGCGATCAGCCGGTTCGCGGGACGCGCCCTGGGCATGGCCAGCACGAGCTGGTTGCGTATGGCCGGCGGGCCGATGGGCGCAGACTGTATGCCAGTGCGGGCACCGGCCAGATTCAACGCACTGTCCGGAAGAATGGAGCAAGCCAGTCCCTCCTCCACCACGGACAGCGCCGTGTGCACGGCCCCCACCTCGGCCACCACGTTCAGCCGGATCTTGCGCGGCAGCAGGACGGCGTCCACGAGGCTGCGTATCGGGTTATGGGTGCCCGGCAGCACCAGCGGAAAGTCCGCCAGGGCCGAAAGGCCGATGCGCGAAGGCAACCGGTAGCCCTTGGGAGCCACCAGCAGCATGGACTCGCGCATCAGGGGTTCGTAGGACAGCAGGGGCGTCGGAGCGGGGTCGAACATCAGACCCAGGTCGATGCGGCCCGCAATCATTCCCTCACGCAAGGACAGGCTCAGCCCCTCCACCACCGAAAGCAGTGCATGCGGCAGCCGGCGCCGGAACTCCCGTATCAGCGGCACGGCCAGGCTTGCCGCCACCCGGTGGGGCAGGCCCACGACCACGCTGCCGACGGGCTCGGCATGCATTTCCTTGAGATCGGACAGCGCCTGGCTGGCCGAGTTGAGCATCGTGCGTGCATGCGACAGCAGTGTCTCCCCGGCCGCGGTTGCTGCCACGCCGCGCCCTGTCCTGTCCAGCAGCCGCTGCCCCAGCTCCTCTTCCAGCAGTGCGATCTGGCGGCTCACGCTCGGCTGCGCCAAATTCAGCGCCACGGCCGCGCGGCTGATGCTGCCGTGCTCCACCACGGCGACGAAGTACTCCAGTTGGCGCAGATCCATAGGTATTCAACATAGCTGGTATAGGCGCCATCCAGTTTAACTTTGCCGGCATCGATCGCAAACTGGCCTGCATCGCCGCTTGCCACAGCGGCTCCACCGTGTCACATGAGGAAAGCCAATGAGCAGGTTCAAGTCCAAGATAGCCATCGTTACGGGGGCCGGATGCGTGGCAGCAGGTTGGGGCAACGGCAGGGCCATGGCCGTGCGCCTGGCGGAGGAAGGCGCGAAGGTGCTGGCGGTGGACCGTGACCAGGCGCGGCTTGACGAAACGCTGTCCCTGGCCGGCGAGGCGGCAGCGTCCATCACGACCTGCATCTGCGATGTCACCGACTCGTCCAGCGTCAAGGCCATGGTCCAGGCCTGCCTGCAGGCCTGGGGCGTCCCGGACATCCTGATCAACAACGTGGGCGGCTCCGCAGCCGGCGGCCCCATTCAGCTGAGCGAGCAGGACTGGGACAGCCAGATCGACATCAACCTCAAGAGCGTCTTTCTGACCTGCAAGCATGTGCTCCCGCACATGGTCGAACGCGGCAGCGGCGCCATCGTCAACGTGGCGTCCACCTCGGGCCTGCGCTGGACCGGCAGCGCGCAGGTCGCCTATGCGGCCAGCAAGGCCGGCGTGATCCACCTGTCCCGCGTGGTGGCCGTGCAGCATGCGCCTGACGGCATTCGCGTGAACACGGTGGTGCCGGGCCAGCTGCACACCCCCATGGTGGAAGCGCGGCTGGCCAGGCAGCGCACAGGCGGCGATGTGGAGACGCTGCTGGCCTCGCGGGTCAGGCGCATCCCGCTGGGCTTCATGGGCGATGGCCGCGATACCGCCAGTGCCGCCCTGTACCTGGCCAGCGACGAGGCCCGCTTCGTGACGGGAACCGAGCTTGTCGTGGACGGCGGCATGACCGCCCGCTGCGACTGAAATTGCACTGCGACTGGACTTGCACTGCGACTGACCTGGCGCTGAGACCGACGGGCCGATCGCCGCGGCCAGCCGCCATGGACATCGCATGGGTCCTGGGGCGAAGGCCGTGCTATGTCCCGCGCCAATGGGCATGCCGCACACCCAGCTGCAGCTGCTGGATGCGCCGGTGGATGGTGGAGCGGCTGACGCCGAGCTGGCGCGCCGCCTCGGAGACATTGCCCTGGCATTGCGCAAGCAGCTGTTCCAGCGCCTGTGCGGCGGGCTCGCCGGCATTGCCAGCCAAGGCGGTGCGCGCTGGTGCGCGGTGCAGCGCATCGTGCAGGTGGTCAGGCAGGTGGTCGGGCTCGATGGTGCCGTCGCCATCGTGGCCGCACAGGGCTGCGGCGTAGCGCAGCGCGTTGTGCAGCTCGCGCAGGTTGCCGGGCCAGGCGTGCGCGGCCAGCACGGCGCGGGCTGCGTCGCCCAGGTGCAGGTGGCTGCCCAGGGTGGCCAGCATCTGGTCGGCAATGGTCTGCAGGTCGCTGCGCTGGCGCAGCGCAGGCAGGCGAAGCTCGGCCGCGTTGAGGCGGTACAGCAGGTCTTCCCGGAAGCTGCCACGCCGCACCAGCTCGGCCAGCGGCTGGTGCGAGGCCGAGATGAAGCGCACCGCCACCGCCCGTGGCACGCGCGCCCCCAAGGGAGTGATTTCGGATTCGGACAGCACCCGCAGCAGCTTGGCCTGCAGGGCCAGGGGCATGTCGCCGATCTCGTCAAGGAACAGCGTGCCCTCGTGTGCCGCAGCAATCAGCCCTTCGCGGCCCTTGCTGGCGCCGCCGGTCCAGGTGCCGGGCAGGTAGCCGAACAGCTCGCTCTCCAACAGTGCCTCGGGAATGGCTGCGCAGTTGATGGCAATGAAGGCGCCGCTGCGGCCGCTGGATGCATGCAGCGCGCGGGCCAGGTATTCCTTGCCCGCGCCGGTCTCTCCCTGCACCAGCACGGGCAGCTCTTGCGGTGCGAGCCGCGCGGCCTTGCGCAGCAGCGTCTGCAGTGCGGCATCACCCGTGTCCAGCGCCTGCAGCGCAGCAGGCAGCGGGGGCAGCGGGGGCTGCGCCGGCCTTGCCTGCGCTTGCAGGCGGCGTGTCCGGCGCTGCGGCTCCATGGCATGGGCGAAGAGGATGCTGCCGTCGCGGGCGCGGATGATGCGCTCCTGCGCCGGGCGATTGCGGCGCAGCTCGGACAGGTGGCGCAGGTCCACGTCGAAGAAACGCTCCAGCGGCTGGCCGATGAGGCTCTTGCGCTGGCGCCAGTCCAGTTGCGCGGCCGCTGCCAACAGCCGCGCGCCCGCGTGGGTCATGGCGCGGATGCGGCCACGTGCATCGACGCTGATGGAGGCGTCGGGATCGACGTCGAGGAAATCGGGCGACTGGGCCAGGCGCACCACCCAGTCCTGGCCGGACTGCGCCATCAGGTTGGCCTGCTCCACGCGCCGCGCCGCGGCCATGACGAGGTTGAGCGCCAGGTTCTGGCTGGCCCGCTCGGCAGGTGAGCGCAGCAGCGACAGGTCCAGCACCGCCGCGAGTTCGCCGCGCATGTCGTAGATGGGCGCGGCCGTGCAGGACAGGCCGGTGTGGGTGAAGTCGAAATGGTCGCTCTGGTGCACCGTCAGCGCCTCGCCCGTCTCAAGGCAGGCACCCACGGCCGAGGTGCCCGAGTGGTCCTCGCGCCATTGCGCGCCCAGATACAGGCCCGCGCGGCGCAGGTCGCCCTTGTCGGCCTCATGCCCCAGAAAGTCCACGGCCACGCCATGCCGGTCCGCCAGCAGCAGCACGTAGTCCAGTCCCTTGAGCTGCTGGTACAGCCGCTCCAGCGCATGGCGGGCGATGTGGATCAGCGGCTCGGACTCCTCGCGGTGCGCGCGCAGTTGGCCTTCGGTGACGATGTGGGCTTCGCTGGTATGCGCCGGGTCGAGCCGGTGGGAGTCGATGCAGCGGCGCCAGCTGCGCAGCACGGCGCGGTCGCGTTCCTGCCCGCGGTGGGAGTAGCCCAGGCCGAAGGCTTCGATTTCCTGGATGTGCGAGGCGTAGGACTGCAGGGGCATGGCGTGGAGTCGATGCGGGCTTTGAACGTGCCGCAGACGATTCTGTGCCCTGTGCGGCGCAGCGCCAATCAAGACTTACCCACTGCCCCTGCTGCGCTGCAGCACGCCTGGTGCGACAGGTGTCGCAGGGCTGCCCCACCTGTGGCGGGCGGCAATGCCGGGCAGTGGGTTGCAAGGCGCAGGGTTTGTACCGGAGGCGCGCAGGCAACCCCTTGATTTGCCTGGCGCATCCTGCCGCCGGGCCTGCCTGGCATGGTGATTGCGTAAGAGCGCCTGCCCGAAGAAAAACCAGCGGGCATGACCGCATCAAGGAGACAACCATGACCGATACGACGCCCAACGTCCGCGCCAAGGCGATGCTTGACCAACTCAACCATGCCCTGGGAGACCGCGACTTCGCGGCCGCCAGCCGCCTGTTCGCCGACGAATGCTACTGGCGCGACCTGGTGCTGCTGACCTGGAACATCAAGACCATGGAAGGGCGCAGCCAGATCGCCGACATGCTGGCTGCGCAGCTGGACGCCGCGGCGCCCGTGCGCTTTTCGCTGGACGAGCGCGAGTCGGTGGAGGAGGCCGATGGCGTGGTGTCCGCCTGGATCGTGATCGACACGCTCCATGCGCGCGGCGGCGGCCATGTCCGCATCAGGGACGGGCGCATCTGGACGCTGCTGACGGCCGCCCAGGAGCTCAAGGGCCATGAGGAACCCATGGGCACGCGCCGCCCGATGGGGGCCGAGCACGGCATCCGGCGTGGCCGCCAGACCTGGCTGGAGCGCCGCCAGCAGGAGGCCCAGGAACTGGGCCGCGACAGGCAGCCTTTCGTGCTCGTCATCGGCGGCGGCCAGGGCGGCATTGCGCTGGGCGCGCGGCTGCGCCAGCTGGGGGTATCGCACATCGTCATCGACCGCCAGGCGCGCCCTGGCGACCAGTGGCGCAACCGCTATAAATCGCTGTGCCTGCACGACCCGGTCTGGTACGACCACCTGCCGTACATGCCTTTCCCGGACAACTGGCCCGTGTTCGCGCCCAAGGACAAGATCGGCGACTGGCTGGAGATGTACACCAAGGTGATGGAGGTCAACTACTGGCCGTCCACCAACTGCCTGAACGCCCGCTTCGATGAGGTCCGGCAGGAATGGGAAGTGACCGTGGAGCGCAATGGCGAGACGCAGGTGCTGCGCCCCAGGCATGTGGTGTTCGCCACCGGCATGTCGGGCAAGGCGAATGTGCCCAAGATCAAGGGCCAGGACATCTTCAAGGGCGAGCAGCAGCACTCGTCCCAGCACCATGGCCCGGACGCCTACGCGGGCAAGAAGGTGGTGGTGATCGGCGCCAACAATTCCGCCCACGACATCTGCGCGGCCCTGTGGGAGCACGGCGCCGATGTGACCATGGTGCAGCGCTCGTCCACGCATATCGTGCGCTCCGATTCGCTGATGGACATCGGCCTGGGCGACCTGTACTCGGAGCGCGCCGTGGCCAGCGGCGTGACGACCAGGAAGGCGGACCTGATCTTTGCCTCTCTGCCCTATCGCATCATGGCCGACTTCCAGGTGCCGGTGTACAACCGCATCCGCGAGCGCGACGCTCAGTTCTACCGCCAGCTGGAGGCGACCGGCTTCATGCTGGACTTCGGGGATGACGACTCGGGCCTTTTCATGAAGTACCTGCGCCGCGCCTCGGGCTACTACATCGACGTGGGGGCCTGCGATCTGGTGATCGACGGCAGCATCAAGCTGCAGGCGGGCAAGCAGATCAGCCACCTGTCGGAAAACGCGGTGGTGCTGGCCGATGGCACCGAGCTGCCGGCGGACCTGGTGGTCTACGCGACCGGCTATGGCTCCATGAACGGCTGGGTGGCCGACCTGATCAGCCAGGAGGTGGCGGACAAGGTGGGCAAGGTCTGGGGCCTGGGCTCGGACACCACCAAGGACCCGGGACCGTGGGAGGGCGAGCAGCGCAACATGTGGAAGCCCACGCAGCAAGAGGCGCTGTGGTTCCACGGCGGCAACCTGCACCAGTCGCGCCACTACTCGCTGTACCTGGCGCTGCAGCTCAAGGCGCGGCAGGAAGGCCTGCCGGTGCGTGTCTATGACCTGCAGCAAGTTCATCACCTGCGGTAAGGCCGAATAATCGCCATGGGGCGGCTGTGCCGCCCGCCAACCCAGCCTTGCAAAACAGAAAGTTCAATCATGAAAGCAGCACGTTTCCACGACCGGGGCGACATCCGCATCGAGGACATCCCCGAACCCGTGGTGGAGCCCGGCACCGTGGGCATCGAAGTGGCCTGGTGCGGCATCTGCGGCACGGATCTGCATGAGTTCATGGAAGGGCCGATCTTCATCCCGCCCTGCGGCCACCCGCATCCCATCTCGGGCGAGTCCGCACCCATCACCATGGGGCATGAGTTCTCGGGCGTGGTGTACGCCGTGGGCGCAGGGGTGGACGATATCCAGGTCGGCCAGCATGTGGTGGTGGAGCCCTACATCGTGGCCGACGATGTGCCCACGGGGCCGGGCGACAACTACCACCTGTCCAAGGACATGAACTTCATCGGCCTGGGCGGGCGCGGTGGCGGGCTGTCCGAGCGCATTGCCGTCAAGCGCCGCTGGGTGCATCCCATCTCCGATGCCATTCCACTGGACCAGGCCGCGCTGATCGAGCCGCTGTCCGTGGGCCACCATGCCTACACCCGCAGCGGAGCGAAGGCCGGCGATGTGGCACTGGTGGGCGGCGCCGGCCCCATCGGCCTGCTGCTGTCGGCCATCCTCAAGGCCAAGGGCCTGACCGTCGTCATCACCGAGCTCAGTGCCAAGCGCAAGCAAAAGGCGCGTGAATCGGGCGTGGCCGATCACATCCTGGACCCCTCCGAGGTGGACGTGGTGGCCGAGGTGATGAAGCTCACCGGCGGCAAGGGCGTGGATGTGTCGTTCGAATGCACCAGCGTGAACAAGGTGCTGGACACGCTGGTGGCCGCGACGAAGGCCACGGGCGTGGTGGTGATCGTGTCCATCTGGAGCCATCCGGCCACCATCAACGTGCACAGCGTGGTCATGAAGGAGCTGGACGTGCGCGGCACCATCGCCTACTGCAACGACCACCAGGAAACCATCAAGCTGGTCGAGGAGGGCAAGATCAACCTCGAGCCCTTCATCACCCAGCGCATCCAGCTCGATGACCTGGTGGCCCAGGGCTTTGACACGCTGATCCACAACAACGAGTCGGCGGTGAAGATCATCGTGCAGCCACGGTTCAAATAGCCGCTGGGCACCGCGACTGCACGAACCTGGATCCTTCGTGCCGGTCGCCGGCGGAGCCAGGCGCAAAGGGGTCAAAACCCGGCGGGGGCCGACACATGCCTCCCGCCGGCAAGCAGGGTTTCCAAAAATCGCTCAGACTAGCCAGAAGCGACTTTTGCAGTGCCGAAGATTTCTGCAACCGACTGAAAAACCCGCGGAACTTCGGCTTTAGCAC
Organism: Delftia sp. PX-1; assembly: GCF_055797465.1. NCBI lineage: Bacteria > Pseudomonadati > Pseudomonadota > Betaproteobacteria > Burkholderiales > Comamonadaceae > Delftia > Delftia sp. PX-1. The sequence goes on along the minus strand of NZ_CP184763.1, from coordinate 1,778,032 downwards.
TCAATCCTAACGAGTGCTAATATGAAGGAATGGAAGAAAGGAACTCTGCAATGACAAACGCCTCCGGCTCCATTGCGACCACCTTGGCGCCCGCTAACCCCTGGGCCCTGGTGCCGCCTCTGGGCAATCTGGATGCCTACATTTCCGCGGTCAACCGCCTGCCCATGCTCACCCTCGAGGAAGAGCAGGACTACGCCCGCAAGCTCAAAGAACACAGCGATCTGGACGCCGCAGGGCGTCTGGTGATGTCCCACCTGCGCCTGGTGGTGTCCATCTCGCGCCAGTACCTGGGTTACGGCCTGCCGCACGGCGACCTGATCCAGGAAGGCAATGTCGGCCTGATGAAGGCCGTCAAGCGCTTCGATCCCGATCAGAACGTGCGCCTGGTGAGCTACGCCATGCACTGGATCAAGGCCGAAATCCACGAGTACATCCTCAAGAACTGGCGCATGGTCAAGGTCGCCACGACCAAGGCCCAGCGCAAGCTGTTCTTCAACCTGCGCTCCATGAAGCAGGGCCTGAAGTCCGACGCCGCCATGGCCGAGGACGGCGCCATGCTGCGCGACACGCTGACCTCCGGCGAGATCGACGCCATGGCCGAGAAGCTCAACGTCAAGCGCGAAGAAGTCATGGAGATGGAAACGCGCCTAGCCGGTGGCGACGTGCTGCTGGACCCCTCGCCCAGCGATGATGGCGAGCAGGCCTTCGGTCCCATCGCCTATCTGGCCGACGGCGCACATGAGCCCACGGCCATGATCGAGTCGCGCCAGCGTGACCACCTGGCCACCGACGGCATTGCCATGGCGCTGGATTCGCTGGACGACCGCAGCCGCCGCATCGTCGAGGAGCGCTGGCTCAAGGTCAACGATGACGGCTCGGGCGGCATGACGCTGCATGAGCTGGCCGCCGTGTATGGCGTGAGCGCCGAGCGTATTCGCCAGATCGAGGTGGCTGCCATGAAGAAGATGAAGAAGGCCCTGGCCGAGTTCGCCTGATGGCCTGATGGCCTGACGGCCTGGGCTGACAGGCCGCTTCAAGACAAACCCGGATAATCTCCGGGTTTTTTATTGCCCGCAGCCTTTGCGGCCCCCACGCACCCATGCCCGCCAGCGCCATCTCGCCACTACGCCGCCTCTTCGCCAATGCCTTGGCCACCGCCCTGGCTTCGGCCCTGCTGCCTTGCGCCGCCGTGGCGGGCGACCAGTGGCCCAGCAGGCCCCTGCATCTGATCGTGGGCTTTCCCGCGGGCTCCTCCCCCGACCTCACGGCGCGCGCCCTGGCCGAGCCGCTGGAAAAGCGCCTGGGCCAGCCCGTCATCGTCGAGAACAAGGTGGGCGCAGGCGGCAACATTGCAGGCGAGCAGGTGGCCCGTGCGCGCGATGGCCATACCTTCAGCGTGATGATCAACGGCAACCTGACGATTGCCCGCTTGCTCAACCCCGCCGTGCGCTACGACCCCGTCACGGACCTGCAGCCCGTCAGCCTGATCGGCGTGGCACCCCTGGTGCTGGTGGCGCCGGCCGGCGCGCCCGAGGGCCGGGCCTTCCTGGAGGCCGCTGCCCAGGCCGGCAGCCGCTGGAGCTACGGCTCGCCCGGCGTGGGCACCGTGGGCCACCTGGGCATGGAGCTGCTCAAGAGCCGCTCCGCGCTCAGGCCCGAGCACATTCCCTATCCCGGCTACCCGCAGGTGTTCAACGCCATCCAGGGCGGCGACCTGCAGCTGTCCATGCTGCCGCCCGCGCTGGCCATGGCCCAGGTCCAGGCCGGCAAGCTGCGCGGCGTGGCCGTGACCTCGGCCGCGCGCAGCCCGCTGGCGCCGGGCCTGCCCAGCCTCAAGGAGCTGGGCGTGGGCGATTTCGACCTGGAGATCTGGAACGCCGTGGCCGCGCCCAAGGCCATGCCCGCCGCCCATGTGCACAAGCTGGCCGAGGCCGTGAGCGAGATCGTGCGCTCGCCCGAGATGCGCGCGCGCCTGGCCGCCCAGGGCTGGCAGGCCGTGGGCAGCTCGCCCGAAGGCCTGGCCCTGCGCATGCGCCAGGACGTGGCGACGCTGGGCCGCATCATCCGCGAACAGGGCATACGCGCACAATGATGCGCCCAGTGACGTGCCCTCTTTGACACCCCCATGACCGCAGCCCAAGCCTTTACCGAACTCAATGCCTGGCAGGTCATGGCCTGGGGCCTGGCCTTCTTTGGCGTGCTCTACCTGGCCGGCGGCTGGGGCATGTCGGCGCTCACGCGCTGGCTGCAGCGGCGCGGCGTGGGCCGCGTGCTGGACACGCGCCCGCTCAAGCCCGACCAGTTGCAGCGCGAATGGCGCCAGTCGCTGCATTCGGTGCTGATCTTCGGCATCGGCATGATCGTGCCCTGGGGCCTTCTGCAATTGGGGTGGGCGCGGCTGGAGCCCGATGCAGGCCCCTGGCGCATTGCCATCGAAGTCGTGGTGCTGCTGATCTGGAACGATGTGCATTTCTGGATCAACCACCGCCTGCTGCACACGCGGCTGCTGGGGCGCTTTCATGGCGACCACCACCGCTCCATCGTCACCACGCCGTGGTCCACCTACAGCTTCCATCCCATCGAGGCGCTGATGCTGGGCAACGTCATCCTGCTGCCCATGGTGGTGCACGACTTCAGTTTCTGGTCGCTGGCCTCGGTGCCGGTGCTCAGCCTGCTGCTGAACGTCATAGGCCACTCCAACTACGACTTCTTTCCCGGGGTGTCCGACACGCATGCGCTGGCCGCCAGCCGGCGCCACCACCTGCACCATGCCCGGCCCAACGGCAACTATGGCTTTGCGCTGGCCTTCATGGACCGGCTGATGCGCACGCGCGTGGCACTGCCCGCCACGGCCCGGCCCAGGACGGAATGAGCCGGCCGCCTGCTCGCCACGTCCAGCCACGGCTGCCCCGGCTGCTCCACTGGCGCGACCTGCAGTCGCTGGCCTATCTGGTGGCGCTGCCGCTGATCGTGTGGTGGCAGTGGCAGCATGGCTGGAACCTGTGGCTCTACGGGATCGAGCTGTTCCTCACGCTGGGCGTGGGCGTCATCCACCACAACCACACGCATTTGCGCATGTGGCGCGGGCGCTGGGCCAACCGCTTCACCGACTACTGGCTGACCCTGCTGCAAGGCCACCCGACCTTTGTGTTCTGGCCCGCCCATGTGGCCAACCACCACCGCTTCCGCCACGGCCCGCGCGACATGGCACGCACCTACCGCTTCGGCGGCGACCACAACCATCTGCTGGGCTACCTGCTCCACCCGCTGCAGGCCGGCTGGGTGCTGTACCCGCTGTTCCTGCGCTGGCTGGGCCAGCTGCGGCGGCATTGGCCCGGCGCCTTTCGCTACTGCATGGGCCAGTACCTGCTGTGGCTGGGCAGCTGGGCGCTGCTGCTGTCGCTGGATTGGCAAAAGGCCTTGCTGCTGGTGATCGTTCCCCAGTTGCATGGCCTGCACTGGCTGCTGGCCACCAACTACCTGCAGCACGCCCATGCCGATGGCCGGCCACTGACGCGCGGCCAGCGGCTGGACAGCGCCACGCCACTGAACTACGCGCGCAACTTCGAGGGCTGGGTCAATCCGCTGCTGTTCAACATCGGCCTGCACACGGCCCACCACGAGCAGCCCCAGGCCCACTGGTCCGAGCTCACGCGCTTGCACGACCTGCACTATCGCCAGCGCGTGGCCCCCGCGCTCAACGAAGGCGGACTGCTACCCTACATGGCCCGCGTCTTCGTGCTCGGCACGGTCTGGCCGCCGGCGCGCACGCGCGCGCACATGCCTCCCGGAACATACGACTGATACGTCCCAGAACCCATGCCCGTCGCCTATTCCAACGTCTATCTGCATGCCGCAGGCATGTTCCTGCCCGGTGAACCCGTGGACAACGCAGGCATGGATGCCTACGTGGCGCCGCTCAACCGCCTGTCCGAGCGCCTCAAGCGCCGCATCCTGGCCGAGAACGGCATTGTCCAGCGCCACTACGCCATCGACGCCGAAGGCCGCACCGTGCACAGCAACACGGCCATGGCCGCCCAGGCCATCCAGGACTGCCTGGCGCAGGCCGGGCGCGCGCTGGGCGATGTGGGCTTCCTGGCCAGCGGTTCCTCGGGCGGCGATGCGCTCATGCCCGGCTTTGCCAGCATGATCCAGGGCGAGATGGCTGCGCCGCCCATGGAGACCCTGTCCGTGCACGGCGTCTGCGCCGCCAGCGTGGGCGCGCTGCAGGCAGCGGCCCAGGCCGTGGACCGCGCGCCCGACTCGCTGGCCCTGGCCGTGGCCAGCGAAATGCCCTCGCGCCTGTTCAAGCGCTCGCGCTTCGCGGCCCAGGGATACAACACGGATTTCGACGCCCACTTCCTGCGCTGGATGCTGTCCGATGGCGCAGGCGCCGTGCTGCTGGGCGGCCCGCAGGCCCTGCCCCAGGCGCCCGGCCTGCGCCTGAAGCTGCGCTGGACGCACCTGCGCAGCTTTGCGGGCGACTACCCGGTCTGCATGCAGCTGGGCCTGACGCCCGACCGCGCCACCAGCCACCTGGACTTTGCCGCCTGGGGCGAGGCCGAGGCCGCAGGCGCGCTGTCGCTGCGCCAGGACATCCGCCTGCTGCCGCACCTGTTCGATGTCTGCATCCACGAATACGCCCACCTGGCGCACACGGGCTGGGTGCCCGGGCGCGGCATAGACCACTTCCTGTGCCACTACTCGTCGGAGCGCTTCATCCCCGTGGTGGACGAGTTGCTGGGAAAGGCCCAGCTCGGCATCCCGCGCGAACGCTGGTGGAGCAACCTGGCCTGGCGCGGCAACACGGGCGCGGCCTCCATCTTCGTGATGCTGTCCGAGTTCCTGCGCACGGAATCGGCACGCCTGAAGCACGGCGACACCGTGCTGTGCTTCATTCCCGAATCGGGCCGCTTCACGGCCGGCTACATGCTGCTGGAAGTGGAGGATGCGGCCCAGGCTCCCACCGCCACCCCGGCCAAGGCCACAGCGCGCAGTGCCACCGCCGAAGCTCCCGCTGCCCCGGACCTGCTGCCCGATGTCTCCACCATCGCCCCGCCCCACGACCCGAACCAGGCCCCGGCCACGCTCGCGCCGCTGCTGACCGAACTGGCCAGCCTCTGGCAGGACTACCGCTCGCGCGTGTGGCGCACGCCGCTGCTGCAGCGCATACGCACAGGCAGGCTGCAGACGGCGGACTACGTGCGCTGGATGAGCCACTGGGTTCTCCAGGTGCGCGAGGGCAGCCTGTGGATGCGCGAGGGCGCGGCCTCGCTGACCGGCGAGCACGCGGCGCTGGCTGCGCTGATCGACGTGCATGCGGGCGAGGAGCAGAACGACTTCCGCATCCTGCACGAGGACTACCTGAAGGCCGGCGGCACCGAGACCGACCTCACCCGCCTGCGCCGCAACCCCGGCGGCGAGGCGCTCAACGCCTATCTGCACGGCCTGGCCGCCACGCCCAATCCCGTGGGCCTGCTGGGCGCCATCTACATCATCGAAGGCACGGGCCAGCGCATCGTGCCCAGCCTGCTGCCGCTGCTGCGCGCCAGCCTGCCGCTGCCGCCCGATGCCTTCCGCTTCCTGGAATACCACGGCGCCAACGACGAACACCACCTGGAGCGCTGGCTCATGGCCGTGCAGATGGTGATGGCGCTGGACGGCACAGACGGCAGCGGGGGCACGGCGGCGCAGGCCATCGTGCGCACCGCGCGCCACACGGCGGCGCTGTACCTGATGCAGTTCGAGCATGTCCTGACCGAGGAGAACTGATGCCACCGCCAGACTTCATCGACCAGCCCCACGACGAGCGCGACCCCAGCCCCTGGCGTGCCCTGTACCTGGACCAGAGCACGCCGCTGCCCGACGACGTCAAGGCCGCCTGGCTGCGCGACTGCAGCAGCGGCTCGCGCCAGTACCTGCTGCCCTTCCTGCGGCCGCTGGCGCGCACCAGCATCGTCCTCATCCAGATCCTCAAGGTGCTGCTGCCGCGCAACTGGGCCCACTCCAGGCTGCTGCACCGGCTGCTGGCCTTCAGCATGAACCGCTTCGTCTCGCCCGAGGCCAACTGGCTCATCCTGCGCCACTTCCACCTGGGCTCGCAGATCCTGGCCTTTGTCGCGGCCAATGCGCCCACGCCCGTGTCCACCACACCGCTGGAGCCGGACAGCATCGACGACATCAAGGACGACCTGTTCCTCAGGCACGACCTGAACCTGTTCAACTTCGTCATCCGCCTGAACAACGCGCTGCGCGCCGCAGGCCAGGAACTGCAGCCCGTGGCCGAGCCCGACTTCTCCATGCTGCGCAACCCGCCCCTGCGCCTGGAGGACATGCCGCGCGGGCGCCTGAACCTGCTGGACCTGCAAAGCGCCATCGAGGTCTACACGCCCGTCTACCAGCTGCTGCTGACCGACAACGACTTCTGGCGCGCCAGCAACTCGCTGCAGCTGGATGAGACCGTGGCCATCTATGCGGCCAAGATCCTCGCCTCGCCCGAGCACCTGGTCATGCTCAACAACAAGCACCCGCTGGTGCCCCTGTCCACCCTGCGCGCCGGCCACCGCCTGGTGCTGCACGGCCTGTCCACCGAAATGCTGCACTGCCTGCTGATGAAGGTCGCCAGCGGCGACATCCCCCTGCCCGCACGCGAGCTGGCACGCATGCGCGAAGCCGCCCGCGCCCACGGCAGCGAAACGGCCAGCAGCGCCAGCAGCACGGCAGCCGTCTGACCCAGGTCAAGGAACAGCGGCGGATTGACGCCATCTGGCGCGAAAACGGTTACATCACGTTGCATTCAGCCGCAGGGCCCGCTAGCCTGCACGGCTTCGCCCTGGCCGCACGCCCGGGTCCCTGCCAGCGCCGGGGCGCCTCCTGCCCTGGCTTGCGGCGCCTTCGAACCGTCCGTGCCATGCCATCGTCGTCCTTTGCGCCTTCAGCCGTACGCTGCAGCGAATGCATGCGTTCGTCGCACTGCCTGCTGGGGCAACTGCCCGAACCCGCCTTCCTGCAATGGCTGCCGCACATCCGCGAACGCGGCCTGGCCAAGGGCCAGAAGCTCCAGGCGCAAGGCTGCGTTGCCCATGAATTCCAGGTGATCAAGCTCGGTTTCGTCCTGGCTATCCGCCGTGGCGGCGACGGCGTGCAGCGGCCCGTGGCGCTGTTCGGCAACGGCCACGCGCTGGGCAGCCCGGGCTGGCTGCAGCAGCCCTCGGCCATGCACTTCGAGGCCCTGGGTCCGGGGCGCATCTGCTGCGTGGACATCGCCACCATCACGCGCCGCGGCCTGGTCGATGCCGCCTTCGTGCGCGCGCTGGCCACCAGCTACACCTGCAACAACGCCCTGCTGGCGGAATGGGCCCACATCGTCCGCATCCCCGGCGTGCTGCGCCAGCTGGCCGCCACCCTGATGCAACTGGCCGCGCTGCAGTCAAGCCTGCTCGTGCGCCTGCCCAGCCAGGGCGCACTGGCCGCCCTGCTGGCCACCACGCGCGAAACCATTGCGCGCAGCCTTGTGCGCCTGGTGCAACTGGGCGCGCTGGAGCGGCCGGATCGATGGCATTGCGTGCTGCAGCCTGCGGTGTTGTCGAGGATCAGTGGGGGTGGGGTGAGGGAGGTGGGGTGAAGGAGGTGGGGTGCGAGAGGCGTGGCGGTTGATCGGGCGGACCGGTAGGCTTGCCGACCTGTTGCAACATCAAGCGCCAGGTTTGGCAGAACCGCCGTCCCTGCTCACCATCGCTCCCTTCCCATCGCAACAGTCCGCAGTTTGATGCTCAAGCGCCTCTTCCTCCTGCTGCGCCAGCAAGGTCGCCACGGGCTTGTGAATCAGCGCGGGAATCTGCTCCGCCGGCATGGCGCGGGCGAAGAGCCAGCCCTGGTAGGCGTCGCAGTCCAGGATGCGCAGCAGGCGCAGCTGCTCGGCGGTTTCCACGCCTTCGGCAACCACCTGCAGGCCCAGGGTGCGGGCCAGCGCGATCACGGCCTTGACGATCTTGGCGTCGGCCGGGCTGTCGAGCATGGGGCCGATGAAGGTGCGGTCTATCTTCACGCGCGAGACGGGCAGATCGCGCAGGTGGGCCAGCGAGGAGTAGCCGGTGCCGAAATCATCCAGCACCACGCAGACGCCTGCGGCAAGCAGGCTGCCCAGCAGTTCGCGCGCCTGCTGCGGGTCGGTCATGGCGGCGGACTCGGTGACTTCCAGCTCCAGCAGGTGCGGCGGCACGCCATGCCGGGCCAGGCTGCCCATGAGGCGCTGCTGCAGGTCGGCCTGGCGCAGTTGCTGGGCCGAGAGGTTGACCGCCACGCGCAGCGGCATGCCTGCGCGCAGCCAGTCGCCGGCCTGGCGGCAGGCCGCATCGATCACCCATTCGCCCAGAGCGAGGATCAGGCCCGTGGACTCGGCCACGGGCACGAAGCGCTCCGGCGAGACCCAGCCCATCTGCTCGTCGTTCCAGCGCAGCAGGGCCTCCACGCCCTGGACCTGGCCGCCCAGCACCTGCACCTGGGGCTGGAAATGCAGGCTCAGCAGACCCCGGTCCAGGGCGCGCTTGAGGCGTTCGTGCAGCAGCACTTTCTCGGCCATGGCCTCGCCCATGGCGCTGGCATAGCAGGCGTAGGAGGCACGGCCGCGCTGCTTGGCGTCGTACATGGCCATGTCGGCATAGCGCATGAGGGTGGCCGCATCGCCCGCGTCCTGCGGGTAGAAGGCCACGCCCACGCTGGCGCCGAAGTTCAGCGCGTAGTGGCCGATGGCGCAGGGCCGGCACAGCTCGCCCAGCAGCGCGTCGACGCGCCGGCGCAGGTCCGGCCCGTTGCAGGGATGCAGCACGGCGGTGAACTCGTCACCGCCCATGCGCGCCAGCGTGGCCGAAGTGCCCAGCGCGGCCTGCAGGCGGCGCGCCACTTCCTTGAGCACCTGGTCGCCCACGTCGTGGCCATATCCGTCGTTGATGGCCTTGAAGTTGTCGAGGTCCAGCAGCAGCAGCGCAAAGGACGCGGGCCCGGTGCCCGAGCCCGAACCCGAGCCCGAACCCACTTGCACCTGCGCCTGCGAGATCGCCTGCTCCAGCTGCAACCCGAACTGCCAGCGGTTGAGCAGGCCGGTGAGCGTGTCGTGCGTGGCGTGGTAGTGCATGCAGGCCTCCATCTGGCGCAGCTGCGACAGGTCGCGCACAAAGGCCACGGCCACGCCCCCGCCGTGCGGGGAATGGCCCAGGGCGATGTCCACGGACAGGCGCTTGCCGTCCTTGCGCAGCAGCCACAGGTCCCGCCCCTGCCCCATGGGCCGGCGCGCGGGCTGGGCGAAGTAGGACTGCAGCTGCGGCCCATGGGCCGCATGCGCCTCGGGCGGCAGCAGCATCTGCAGCGGACGGCCCAGCAGCTCGGAGGCGCCATAACCGCTCATGGCCTGCATGGCGGGATTGGCCAGCAGGATGCGGCCCTTGCGATCCACGAGCACGATGCCGTCGGGCGCGGCCTCCATGGCCACGCGCTTGAGCTCCTCATCCAGCGCCTCGCACGGCCCGATCAGATGGCCGGCTTGCGCGCTCCAGGCCGACGCCATCATGCGGACGGCCCCTTGCCGTGGAAGACCGATGCCGCAGCCTCCAGCGCCTGAGCCTGCCCGGCCAGCTGCTGCGCGTGCGCGATGGTGTCGCGCGCCAGCGTGGCGTTGTGCTGGGTCATCTGTTCGAGCTGCTGCACGGCGGCCTGAACCTGTTGCACGCCACCGGCCTGGGCCTGGCTGGCGGCCTGCATGCCTTCGGCCAGCAGCAGCTGCTCGCGCATGTCGGCCTGCACGGCGAGCATGGCCTCGCCCATTTCGCGCGCCATGGCGCAGCTTTGCGCCACCTGCTGCTGCGATGCCTCGATCAATGCCTTGATCTGGCGCGCAGCTTGGGCGCTGCGCTGGGACAGGCCGCGCACCTCGTCGGCCACCACGGCAAAGCCCTTGCCGTGCTCGCCGGCGCGCGCGGCCTCCACGGCGGCGTTGAGCGCCAGCAGATTGGTCTGAAAGGCAATGCCGTCGATGAGCGAGCTGATCTCCCCGACCTGGTCGCTGGTCCGGGCCACGCCGCGCATGCCCTGGTCCAGTTGTGCGACCATGCGGCTGCTCTGCCCGGCCATGTCCACGCCATGCCGCGCGCGGCGGGCGGCCTCGCCGGCCTGGGCGCTGCTGCGCTCTATGGCGCAGGCCAGGGCCTGCATGGCCTGGGCCGATTGCTCCAGGCTGGCGGCGGCAGCCTCGGTGCGGTCGCTCAGTTCGGTGCTGCCCTGCTGCACGGCCAGCGCGCAGCGGCGCACCTGGTCGCTCTTGCCCTGGATGTCGTCCACCAGGGAGACCAGGTTGAGTCCGGTCTGCCGCACGGCGCCGCCGATGGCGCCGATCTCGTCCGTGCGCTGCGTGAACAGTTCCCCCGTCTGCTGCCCGCTGGCCACGGCCTGGGCCTGTCCGCGCAGGGCAGCCAGGGGCATGAGCAGCCTGGTGCGCAGCCACTGCCCGGCCGCCACGCAAGCCAGGCTCCAGATCAGCCAGGCGGGCCAGATCTCGGCCAGCGTCAGGGACAGGGGCAAAGCCGAGGCCCAGGCCTGCAGCGACGGCAACCACAGCCCGGCCGATCCCAGCAGCCACAGTCCCGCCACCATGGCCTGCGCCCGCCAGGCCAGCGGCCTGAAGCGCCACCAGCGCTGCAGCGCGCCCGCGGCGCCGCGCCCCACCGGAAAGCCCCGGTGCAGGCCCAGCGAGCGCACGCCGGCATTGATCTGTTCATAGAGCGCCGCATGCTGCTGCACCTCGTACGGCTGCGGCCGGGTGCGCACGGACAGGTAGCCGACCACGGCGCCCGCATGCCGTATGGGACTGGCGTTGGCGCGCACCCAGTAGTGGTCGCCGTTCTTGCGCCGGTTCTTGACCAGGGCGCTCCAGGGCAGCCCTCGCTGGATGGTGGACCACATGTCGGCGAAGGCGGCGGCCGGCATGTCGGGATGGCGCACGATGCTGTGGGCCTTGCCGTAGAGCTCGGCGGCCTCGAAGCCGCTGACGCGGATGAAGGCATCGTTGGCATAGACGATGCGCCCCTTCAGGTCGGTGACGGAAAGAAGCGTCTCTCCTTCGTTCAAAGGGTACTCACGCTGGGTGACGTACACGTTTCGCCGCATGGATCAGGTCTCTTGGAGATGGGCGGGGCGTCGGCATGACGCTCCAGGCGGGGCCCACTCTAAGCAGTCCTGCGGCGATGCACATCAGGGATGGTGTGCCGCATCGCGCCTAAACGCAGCCAATGTGACGGCGGTCACACTGGCTGCGGCGCGCGCAGGATCAGGAACGCTTTTCCTGCAGCAGGGCCTTGACGTCGGCGCCCAGCACCTGCGGGCCGCCGCCGTAGCGCTCGTACACGCGCAGGCGGCCGGCCGTGTCGTAGACATAGCTGCCGGCCGAATGGTCCAGCGTGTAGGTGCCTTCGGTCTTGCCGGGCACCTTCTTGTAGAAGAGCTTGAAATCCTTGGCCACGGCCGCCGTCTCCTCGGGCGTGCCGTGCAGGCCGACGAAGCCGGGGTCGAAGTTGCCCAGGTAGGCCTTGAGCACCTCGGGCGTGTCGCGCTCGGGGTCCAGGGTGACGAAGACGCCCTGCAGCCTGTCGCCATCGGCGCCCAGCTGCTGCTTGACCTCGACCAGCTCCTGCAGCGTGGTGGGGCAGACGTCGGGGCATTGCGTGTAGCCGAAGAAGACCACGACGACCTTGCCCGCAAAGTCCTTGATGCTGCGCTGCTTGCCGTCCACATCGCGCAGGGGAATGTCCTTGGCGTATTCGGCGCCCGTGACATCGACGCCCTGGAAACTGGTCTTGGCCTCGCGCGAGCATCCGCTCAGCGCCAGGGCGCCCCATGCCATGGCGGTCACGCCCAGAAAGCGCAGCGCTGTCCGTTTGTTCATGCTTCCTCAACAAGGTAGTTGCCGCAGGCTGCGTGGCCGCAAAGCCTGCGCGCCGCCCGGGCTGGAAAGTGAAAAGGCGAAAGCGTCTGCTGAAGGCGCTTTCGCACAGCCGCAAACCATAACCCATAACCGCAAGACCCCGGCGCTGCGGGGCCTGCCTGCCTCCATGAGACGGCCTGGCTGCCGGCTCGGTTCCTTGGCGCAGGCCTCAGTCGCCGTCGCCGGGGCGTCCCGCCGTGTCCCACGAGGCCGATGCTCGCAGCAGCCGGTCCAGGTCGCGCTTGGCCTTGCCGGCGTCGGCCATGCCCAGCCCGGCGGGCATGCGCATCATCCAGTGGCCCTGCGGGTCCACCACGTACAGGTGGTCCTGCAGCGCATGGCCGGGCGCGGGCTGCAGCCAGCCGCGCAGCACGGCCTCGGGCACGCGCAGCACCGTGGCCTGGGCCAGCGCGGGGCGCAGGTGGGCGGGCACGGGAGCGTCGTCGGAGATGAGCCAGACCCGGTCCAGCCGGTCCTTTTCGCGGCCCAGGGTTTCGCGCAGCTGGCGCTGCAGATAGAGATGGCTTTCGCAGGCGCTGCCGCAGGCCCCGCCCGCCACGCTCAGCAGCAGCCATTGGCCCTTGAGCGACTGCAGCGGTACAGGGGTGCCGTCCAGCGTGGTGGCCGTGGCCGGTGGCAAGGCTGGCTGGTCCGCGATCAGCTCGCCAAAGCTGCGCTGCTGGCCAGGCCGCAGCACGTAGTAGGTGAAATAGGAGGCCACCACGGGCGCAGCGCAGACCGCGAACACGGCCAGCATCTTCCAGCGGCCGCTGCGCGTGCGTTGCGCGCCGGCAAGGCCCGGCTGCAAGGGTGGCAGGCCATGGACAGTCATCTCCAGGGGAGTCTCAGGAGCGGGCATGGCGCGGGCGGACAAAGCGTCGGACGATTTGGAACCAGACATACAAAAGCGTGATCAGGGCCGCAAGTCCAAACCATTGGAACGCATAGCCATGGTGTTTCTCGACACCGGCCGTCACAACGGGCCAGTCGCGCCGCAGGCCTTCGCTGGCTTCGCCGGTCTGCAGCAGGCTCCATTCGCGCAGCGGCAGCCCGGAGGCCACGGCCCATTCGGCAATGTCCACATTCTGTCGGATGCGCGACTTTTGCCCATCAGGGTCTGCCCCTGCACGGCCGAATTCGTAGAGCCGGGACGGCGCGGCCTCCATGCGCCCCTGGACGGTCACCAGCCCTTCGGGCGTCTGCACCTCGGGCAGGGCCGTGCGGTCCAGGAAGTTGCGCGGCACCCAGCCGCGCTGCACGGCAATCACCACGTCCTCATGCGGCGCAGCCAGCCGCAGCGGCGTGAGCACGAAGAAGCCCGGCTGGCCCTGCATCTGGCGGTTGTCCAGGTACAGCGTCTGCCCCGCAATCCAGTGGCCCTGCAATTGCACGGGACGGTGCAGCCAGGGCGCGGCTTCGGGGTTCGGCACCGCGCCGGGCTGCACGGCTGCCAGCAGGGCGTTGCTCCACGGCGGCAGGCCCTGCTGGCGCTGCACGGCGTCGAACAGTTCCTGCTTGTAGGCCGCGCGCTGCAGCTGCCAGCGGCCCAGGGACAGCGTGACGGCCACGCCGATCAGCGCGGCCAAGGTGATCAGTACAAACCGCCAGCGCTCTGGCATTCTGGAAACACGCACCGGATAATCCACCCATGAAATTCGTGATCGTTCTCGCCCTGCTGGCCATTGTCGCCAGTCTGGGCAGCGCCCTGTTCTTCATGATGCGCCGCAATCCCGAAGACCAGCAGGGAGCGGGCGACGACAGGCGCCGCAGCCGCGCCATGTTCCGTGCACTGGCGCTGCGCGTGGGCCTGTCCATCGCGCTGTTCCTGTGCGTGCTGCTGGCGGCCAAGCTGGGCTACATCCATCCCACCGGCTGGACCGCCGGGCAATAGACAAGCCCCCTGCCACCACAAACAAAAAGAAGCGCCCTGGCGCTTCTTTTTGCATGGGGCCGGATACAGACTACATCCAGTAGACCAGCACGTAGAGGAACAGCCACACCACGTCCACGAAGTGCCAGTACCATGCCGCGCCCTCGAAGCCGAAATGCCGTTCGGCCGTGAAGTGCCCGGCATGCAGGCGCATGGTGATGAAGAACAGCATCAGCATGCCCACGAAGACGTGGAAGCCGTGGAATCCCGTGAGCAGGAAGAAGGTCGAGCCGAACACGCCCGAGGACAGCTTGAGGTTCAGATCCGTGTACAGGTGGTAGTACTCGTAGCCCTGCACGCACAGGAAGACGAAGCCCAGGATCACCGTCATCCACATGAAGGCGATGGTGCGGGCGCGGTGGCCGGCCTGCAGCGCATGGTGGGCAATGGTCAGCGTCACGCCCGAAGTCAGCAGCAGCGCCGTGTTGATGGTGGGCAGCCAGAACGGGCCCACGGTCTGGAAAGGCTCGACACTGTTGGCCGGCGAGGCCGTGGCGCCGGCTGCCATGCTGGGCCAGACGGCCTTGAAGTCGGGCCACAGCAAGGCGTTGTCCAGGCTGCCCAGCGCGGGCACCGAGTGCGAGCGCGCCCACCACAGGGCGGTGAAGAAGGCGCCGAAGAACATCACCTCGGAGAAGATGAACCAGCTCATGCTCCAGCGGAAGGACAGGTCGATTTTGCGACCGTACTTGCCCGACTCGCTTTCATGCGCGGCCTCCCGGAACCAGAAAAAGAGCACGGCCAGCCACCAGACCAGGCCCAGGCCCAGGCTGTACATGCCCCATTCATGGCCGTTGATCCAGTTGCCCGCGCCCAGGATCACGAAGAACAGCCCCGCCGCCGCCATGACGGGATGGCTGGACTCTGCCGGCACGTAGTAGTAAGGCGTTTTGCCGTGGGTGGTTGCACTCATTGCTCAGCTCCTGACATTCTTGGTTCTGTGTTTCCCGTCGATCACTCTCTGTCCCCGATGGCCGCGCCGCTCAGACCACGAGCTTGACCAGCGCGATCAATCCCAGCACCAGCAGGAAGATGGCCGCCAGCCCCACTGCAATCACATGCAGCGGCGTGATGCGCTCCCCGTCCTGCTGATACTCGCTTGCCCTGCGCACGCCGAACAGGGACCAGGCCACGGCGCGCACCGTGCGCCACACGCTGGGCGGGCGGCGCTTGTCCCCGGGTTGCGGCGCATTCATGAGGCCGGCTCCTGCTTCGGCCCTGCGGCCACCGGCGCATCGCCCGTGGGCGCGGCCGGCGTCCTGCCGCCCACCTCGAAGAAGGTATAGGACAGCGTGATCGTGGTCACGTCCTTGGAGATGCGCGGATCGATCACGAAGGCCACCGGCCACTCGCGCTTTTCCCCTGGCTCCAGCGTGTACTGCGAAAAGCAGAAGCACTCGAGCTTGTTGAAATGCGCAGCCGCCTGGCGTGGCGCATAGCTCGGTATCGCCTGGGCTGCCATGCGGCGGTTCTGCACATTCTGGAATTCGTACATGACCGTGGCCAGCTCGCCCGGATGGACCTGCATGGAGCGCTGCGCCGGCTTGAAGTCCCAGGGCCCGCGCGCATTGGCGTCGAACTCCACGGTGATGGTGCGGCTCTTGTCCACCTGCGAGTTGGCCGGCAGCTTCACATCGCGCCCGGCCGTGCCGTTGCCCGGCACCTGCCGCTCGGACAGCGACAGGATGTTGATGCCCGTGAGCTCGCAGATGTGCTTGTAGATGGGAATCAGCACGTAGCCGAAGGCAAACATGCCCAGCGCCACCACGGCCAGCTTGCCCACCATCTTCGCGTTTTCACTGCGCACGCTCACGGATTGCCCTCCTGTTGCCTTCAAGCGCTCAATGGAGCACGGTGATCTTGATCACGAAGCCGGCCAGAAAGACCAGCGCCACCGATACCAGGATCAGCGCCAGCCGCACGTTGGCTTTTCGTTGCTGTGCATCCATTTTTCTGATCTCCATGACTACTGGCAATCTCTGAGACTGTCGCGCCCCACCCCAGGGGCACCGAGGAAGGGGGAAGGCGCGAAGCGACCCAGGCGGTGGTTCATTTCAGCCTATGACGCGGGTCGCCGTCGCATCCAGCTTGGGCGGCGTCTCGAAGGTATGGAACGGCGCCGGCGAGGGCACTTCCCACTCCAGGCCTTCGGCAGCCTCCCAGGGCTTTTGCGGCGCCTTCTCGCCCTTGCCGCGCATGGCGGGCACGACGACGAAGAGGAAGAAATACACCTGCATCAGGCCAAATCCCAGCGCGCCCAGCGAGGCCACCATGTTGAAGTCGGCGAACTGCATGGGGTAGTCGGCATAGCGGCGCGGCATGCCCGCCAGGCCCAGGAAGTGCATGGGGAAGAAGGTGATGTTGAAGAAGATCAGCGAGCCCCAGAAGTGGATCTGGCCGCGCGTCTCCGAATACATCACGCCCGTCCACTTGGGCGCCCAGTAGTAGTAGGCCGCGAACATGGAGAACAGCGATCCGGCCACCAGCACGTAGTGGAAGTGGGCCACCACGTAGTAGGTGTCCTGCAGCTGGATGTCGATGGGCGCCATCGACAGGATCAGGCCCGTGAAGCCGCCCATGGTGAACACGAAGATGAAGCCCACCGAGAACAGCATGGGCGTCTCGAAGGTCATGGAGCCACGCCACATGGTGGCCACCCAGTTGAAGATCTTCACGGCCGTGGGCACCGAGATCAGCATGGTGGCGTACATGAAGAACAGCTGGCCCGTGACGGGCATGCCGGTCGTGAACATGTGGTGCGCCCACACGATGAAGGACAGGATGGCGATGGACGAGGTCGCATACACCATGGACGCATAGCCGAACAGCTTCTTGCGGCTGAAGGCCGGCACGATCTGGCTGATGATGCCGAAGGCCGGCAGGATCATGATGTAGACCTCGGGGTGGCCGAAGAACCAGAAGATGTGCTGGTACATCACCGGATCGCCGCCGCCTGCGGGGTTGAAGAAGCTGGTGCCGAAATGGCGGTCCGTCAGCGTCATGGTGATGGCGCCGGCCAGCACGGGCATGACGGCGATCAGCAGGTAGGCCGTGATCAGCCAGGTCCAGGCGAACATGGGCATCTTCATCAGCGTCATGCCGGGCGCGCGCATGTTGAGCACGGTGACAATGATGTTGATGGCGCCCATGATGGAGCTGGCGCCCATGATGTGCATGGCCAGGATGGAGGTGTCCATGGACGGCCCCATCTGCAGCGTCAGCGGCGCATACAGCGTCCAGCCTGCGGCGGGTGCGCCGCCGGGCATGAAGAACGAGCCCACCAGCATCAGGCCGGCCGGGATCAGCAGCCAGAAGCTGAAGTTGTTCATGCGCGCGAAGGCCATGTCGGAGGCGCCGATCTGCAGCGGCAGCATCCAGTTCGCAAAGCCCACGAAGGCCGGCATGATGGCGCCGAACACCATGATCAGGCCGTGCATGGTGGTCAGCTGGTTGAACAGCTCGGGGTTGACGATCTGCAGCCCGGGCTGGAACAGCTCGGCGCGGATCAGCAGCGCCAGCACCCCGCCCACCATCAGCATGGTGAACGAGAACAGCAGGTACAGCGTGCCGATGTCCTTGTGGTTGGTGGCGAACATCCAGCGCCGCCAGCCCGTGGGCGTGGCGTGGTGGTGATGGTCGTCATGCCCGTGTCCATGCTCGTGCTCATGCGCATGTTCGTGGCCCTCGCCCGCAGGGCTGTGGATGGGGGGAAGTACGGCGCTCATGCTGTTATCTCCAATCGCTCATCTGTCTTGCGTGCTCACTGCGCAGGGAACTTGCCGGTGCGGGCGGCCACGAACTCGGCCGGCTGCACCAGCTGGCCGGTCTTGTTGGACCAGTGGTTCTTGGCAAAGGTGACCACGGCGGCCAGCTCGGTATCGCTCAGCTGCTTCCAGGCGGGCATGGCGCCGTTGGCACGGCCTTCCAGCACCACATGCATCATCTCGGCCGTGGGACCCAGGACCACGGGGCTGCCGTCCAGCGCCTTGATGGGACCGGCGCCCTTGCCGTTGGCCTGGTGGCAGGCCGCGCAGTTGGCCGCATAGACCTTCTCGCCGCGTGCGATCAGGTCTTGCAGGGACCAGACCTTGCTGGGGTCGTCCTTCTTGGCGGCGGCGATCTTCTTTTGCTCGTCCACCCAGGCCTTGTAGCCGTCATTGGACAGCACCTTCACGTGGATGGGCATGTAGGCATGCTCCTTGCCGCACAGCTCGGCGCACTGGCCGTAGTAGTCGCCGGTCTTCTCGGCGCGGAACCAGGTGTCGCGCACGAAGCCCGGAATCGCATCCTGCTTGATGCCGAAGGACGGCACCATGAAGGAGTGGATCACGTCGTTGGCCGTGGTGATGATGCGCACCTTGCGGTCCACGGGCACGACCAGCGGGTTGTCCACCTTGAGCAGGTAGTCGTTGGGTGCCTTGGACACATCGCCGCTGTCGGACAGCACGCGGTGGCTGCTGTCCAGCGTGGAGATGAAGCTCAGGCCCTCGCCTTCGCCGTTGATGTAGTCGTAGCCCCATTTCCACTGGTAGCCCGTGGCCTTGATCGTGACATCGGCGTTGGTGGTGTCCTTCTGCGCCACCAGCACCTTGGTGGCAGGCAGCGCCATGAGCACGACGATGATGAAGGGCACGACGGTCCAGACCACCTCGACCGTGGCCGATTCGTGGAAGTTCGCGGCCTTGGCGCCGCGCGATTTGCGGTGCTTCCAGATCGAATAGAACATCACGGCGAACACGCCGATGAAGATCACCGTGCAGATGATCAGCATCATCCAGTGCAGGTAATGCTGCTCATGCGCGATGCGCGTGACCGCCGGATGAAGGTTGAGCTGATTGACGGCCGGGCCGCCTGGCAGATCTGTCGCCGCATGTGCAAGGGAGCCTGCCCCTGCCACACTCATCAAGCCCCAGAGAACCAGCCTGGTGGAAATGCTTTTCATAGTTTTCACTTACATCTAAGCCTCGGGTTATCCACTCGCTCCGCTGCGCCGGCGTGGGGGCCGCGCAGCCAGACCGTTCAACGCCTGCCCAAAGGGCAACTCCCGGCCTCAACTGTCCGAGCATGCATGAAAGCGCCGCAGATGTGCCTGCGCGCAATCACCAATAGCGTGCCAGCCGGCATCAACGGCAGCTCGGACGTGGGACCAGGATGGGGGCGGGCCGCCATCCCCGCCTGCGCCTGCAGGCGCATGAACTCGGGGGACAGCAGCAAAGTGGATGGGAGGATGCGCGCGCGCCGGCCCTTCAGGGCATGTGTGCCGTGTGTGCCGTGCGGGCCGGGAGCGGATGGAAAGAGGCAGCGCATGCGGCCCAGCAGTGCGGGCAGCAGGGAACACAGGGACAGAAAAACCAGTGCCCGCTCCCAGAGGAGCAGGCACTGCTGCAGCCGGTGATGATCAAACTTGCGGGCGGGCCACTCTTGAATGCGCCGGCCCGTTCTCGTTCCCGTGGCAAAGCGAAACACCAAATCGTCTCCCCTTTCGGCCTGCGGACCGCTGGTCTTTTCCCGGCCCGGGAGAGCGAGCCCAGGGAAAAGCTGTTGTCTCTGTCAGCTCGGGAAAAGTGTAGACGTTTTTGTTTTCGATCAATGACCGGAAAGCGACATTCAGGCTATCGCAAACCCGTGTTGCGCGGCTGGCGCAGCATGCTGCGCATGTCCTCCAGCGACACGGCGCTGCTGGACTCCAGGCGCACGCGCGGCTGCGGCTTGTAGGCATGGCCGTAGACGATCTCGAAGGTCAGCGCCAGCTGTCCGTGGGGGCCGGCCAGCCGTTCGCGCAAGGCGTCGTGCAGGCGCTGCTGCCAGCGGCGGCCGCGCAGCGCGGCAAAGCGTTGCGGATGGAAGTTGCGGCCCAGCTCGCGCAGCTCCTGCAGCAGCCGCTCGGGCGTGGCAAAGGTCAGCGTGATGTGCTCCATGTCCATCACCGGCTCGCTGAAGCCTGCGTGCACCAGCATGTCGCCCCAGTCGTGCATGTCGGTGAAGGCCTGCCCGGCGGGCGGCCAGCCGAGCTGGGCGTAGAGGGCATGCAGTTCGCGCAGCGTATCGGGCCCCAGGCAGGAGAACATCACATAGCCGTCCACGGACAGCGCCTGGTGCCAGCGCGCGATCAGCGCCTGCGGGTCGGCCTGCTGGTGCAGGGCCATGTTGGCCCACAGCATGTCCACGCCGGCGGGCTCGGGCTCGCCGAAGCGCGTGGCGCCCCCGGTCCAACGCGCGGGCTGCCACCAGCGCGCGCCCAGCTGCTCGCGGGCGGCGGCCTCATGCAGCGGCGAGGCTTCATAGACCAGGCATTCGGACTGCGCATAGCGCTGGCGCAGCAGCGCATGGGCCTGCAGGCCGCCGCGCACGGGCTGCCAGTGGCACCAGCGCTGGGGCGGCTTGACGATCCAGTCCAGCCGCTCCTGCATGCGGCGCGCCACCTCCTCATGCAGCCACGGCGAGGCCGCAGGCGCGCCCTGCTGCCAGCGCAATGCGGCGGCCGGATCGATGGTGGGAGGCAATTCGTGGGACATGGCTGGGCGGGGAATCCGTGCTCCTCAAAAGACAGGCGCCCGGCCCCGGAGCAAAGGGGTGGCGGACGCGGCGCGAGTATATTGACTCCATGCCCAACCTGCCTGCGTCATGGCTTTCGCGCTGGCATGCCGGCCTGCCCGGCCTGCTGCCCAGCCAATGCGCCGTCTGCCACCGCTGGCCTGCGCGGCGCCTGTGCCAGGACTGCCGCGCACGCTGGGCCAGACCCATGGCGCGATGCGGGCGCTGCGCCATGCCGCTGCCGGCCCGCACCGGCGCCGATGGTCCCCGCACCTGCGGCGCCTGCCTGCTCAAGCCGCCGCCGCTGACGCACTGCCTGGCCGCGCTGGACTATGCCTACCCGTGGCACACGGTGATCGGCGACTTCAAGTTCCGGGGAGATACCGGCCTGGCACGCAGCCTGGCCGATCTGCTGCTGGAGTTGCCTCAGGCGCGCGAGCAACTGCAGCAATGCGACCTGCTGCTGCCCATGCCGCTGTCGCCGCAGCGCCTGCGAGAGCGCGGCTTTCACCAGACCCTGGTGCTGGCCCGCGCGCTCTGCAGCGCATCCACCCGGGGCAAGCTGCGGCACCAGGCCGTGCAGCGCGCCCACACGGCACAGGCCCAGCATGACCTGCCGCGCGCCCTGCGCCTGCGCCAGCTGCGCACGGTCTTTGCCGTGCCACCTGCGCAGCTGGCCCACGTGTGCGGCCGCAAGATCCTGTTGATCGACGATGTGATGACCACGGGCGCCAGCCTGCATGCGCTGGCCACCTGCCTGCGCCGCGCAGGCGCGGCCGAGGTCAGCGCCCTGGTGCTGGCGCGCACGCCCTGACCGCAGGGGACCGGGGCCCGGGGGCATCTGCCGCCGCGAGACAATACGGGCCATGTTCCATATCGTTCTCGTCGCGCCGGAGATCCCGCCCAATACCGGCAATGTGATCCGTCTGGCCGCCAACACCGGCTGCAGCCTGCACCTGATCGAGCCGCTGGGCTTTTCCATGGAAGACCGCCTGATGCGCCGCGCCGGCCTCGACTACCACGAGTACGCGCCCGTGCGCCGCCATGCCGACTGGCAGGCCTTCCTGCAGGACTGCCGGCCGGACCGCCAGCGCATGTTCGCCATGACCACGCACAGCAGCAGTCCCGCCCACGCCATCGGCTTCCAGCCCGGCGACTGGCTGGTGTTCGGCTCCGAAAGCAAGGGCCTGCCCGCCGAGGTGCGCGAGCAGTTCCCGCCGCAGCAGCGCCTGCGCCTGCCCATGCTGCCGCAGCAGCGCAGCCTGAACCTGTCCAACGCCGTGGCCGTGACGGTGTTTGAAGCCTGGCGCCAGCAGCAGTTTGCCGGCGCCGCACTGGCCGAGGGCGCGCCCGGCGCGGCCTGAGCGACCGGCCCGGGTCGGCGGAAAGTTCCCCGCCGATTGTTTCAACCGCTGAAAAAGCGCATTGCCAATCCAAGGGTTTATCCCGATTCCACACCGTCCTACATTTGAGTCATGGGCTCTACGTTACCAAGCGATTTCCGCAAGGAACGCCCTGTCCCAGAAACAAAACAAAGGACTTGAATCATGAAGAACACCCGCCGTTTTGCCGTCCTGGCCGCCCTCACCGTTTCCGCCTTCGCCGCCCAGGCCGCCGGCTTCGACTACGCCGACAACAGCAGCTACCCGCCCGAAGTGAAGACCCAAAGCACGCTGACACGTGCCCAGGTCATGGCTGACCTGAAGGCCGCCCAGGCCAACGGCACCATGCCCTCCGTCGCCGAAGGCTACCTGCCCATCCAGAACACCGCCACCGCTGGCGTGAGCCGCGAGGAAGTGCGCCGCGAGGCCGCCGCTGCCGAGCGTTCGGGCCAGCTGAACTTCGGCGCCTGAGCCCCAGACCCCGCAACCGCTGCCACCACGCAGCCAGCCCGCAGGTGCCGCCTGCGGGCTTTTTTCATCGCCGGGCCGCCCCAAGATGAAAAGCGCCCCCTTGGGGGGGCAGCGGGCCTTGCGCAGCAAGGATAGCGTGGGGGTCAGTTTTCATTCAGGCCTTGGCACCGTAGTTGCGGGCCACGGACTCGGCCACGCAGGCGGGCTTGTCCGCGCCTTCGCGCTCCACGGTCACCAGCCAGGTCATCTGCAGGCCGCCGGGCTCGATGGGCTCGGCGGCCTGCAGCGTCAGGCGCGCGCGCAGGCGGCTGCCCACGGGCACGGGCGAGGTGAAGCGCACGCGGTTGAGGCCGTAGTTCACGCCCATTTGCGCGCCTTCGATGTGAAAGCAGCTCTGGAAAAACTGGGGAATCAGCGAAAGCGTCAGAAAGCCATGCGCGATCGGCGCGCCGAAGGGGCCCTTGGACGCACGCTCGGGGTCCACATGGATCCACTGCTGGTCGCCCGTGGCATCGGCGAACAGCTGCACCTGCTGCTGGGTGATGGTGATCCAGTCGCTGACGGCGACTTCCTGCCCCACGCAGGCACGCACTTCGGAATAGGAATGGAAGGTTTTCATGCCCCAAATGGTAGGGGCCGGTGCCGCGCGCTCCATGTCGGGCGCGCGACAGGCTAGGGTTAGCCCAGGGAGGGGCTCAGCGCGAGGCGCGCTGCACGAAGAACAGCCCCGTGCCCACGGCCATCAGCAGCGCGCCGAAGACCCGGTTCTGGCTGCGCACGGCACGCGCGCTGCGCATGAAGCCGCGCAGCGCGCTGGCGCTGGCCGCATAGCCGTGCATGACCATGGTGTCCACGGCCAGCATGGTGGCGGCCAGGATCAGCAACTGCAGCCACAGCGGGCGGCTGGTGGTCATGAACTGGGGCAGCACGGCCACCATGAAGATGATGCCCTTGGGATTGGTGGCGTTGGTCAGGAAGCCCGTGAGCACGCGGCGGCGCACGCTGAGCTCGGGCATGGATTCCTGGGTGGCCAGGGGTGCGGCACCCGAGCGCCATTGGCTGATGCCCAGGTAGATCAGATAGCAGGCGCCGACGATCTTCACGGCGTTGAACGCCCATTCGGAGGCCAGCAGCAGCGAGCCCACGCCCGCGCCGGCGATCAGCAAGATGGTCAGCAGCCCCAGCTGCAGCCCGAAGATGGTGGCGCTGCTCTTGCGCACGCCATACGACAGGCCATGGCTCATGGACAGCACGGCGCCCGAGCCCGGGGAGACCGCAATGATCCAGCAGGCCACAAAGTAGGCGATCCAAGTGTGCCAATCCATGCCAAACACCTTAAAAATACGGAGCAGGCCGGCATCTTAAAACCGTGCAGCCGATCTGGCGCACTGCCGCGGCAAAGCCGGATGGGGCGGTGAAGCATTCGGTGACATTTTTCATCGCCGGGCCGCCCCAAGATGAAAACGGCCCCCTCGGGGGGCGCCCGGCCAGGGGCAGCGGACCTAGCGCAGCAAAGGGAGCGTGGGGGGGCATTTTCAACCCTGTCAAAAAGCTGACCCAGCTGTGAGAGTGACACAATCAATCACCCCAGGGTAAACACCAACTCCAAGATCCCGAGCTTCCATGGAACACAGCGCCCCCATCTGGCTGACCTACGGCTTTCTCTATCTCACCGCCGCCGTGCTGGCCGTGCCCATTGCGCGTGCCCTGGGCCTGGGCGCCATCATTGGCTACCTGGGTGCCGGCATTGCCATGGGCCCCTGGGGACTGTCGCTTGTCAGTAATGTGGATGACATTCTTCACTTTGCCGAGTTCGGCGTGGTGCTGATGCTGTTCGTGATCGGGCTGGAGCTGCAGCCCAGCCGCCTGTGGGAGCTGCGCCGGCCCATCCTGGGATGGGGGCTCGCGCAGATGCTGGCCTGCACGGGCGTGCTGTTCCTGGCGGCCTGGGCCTTCGGCTTTTCCTGGCGCGTGAGCCTGATCGCGGGCATGGGCCTGGCCCTGTCGTCCACGGCCATCTGCCTGCAGGTCATGGCCGAGCGCAACCTCATGCGCACGCCCAGCGGCCAGGCCGGCTTTTCCATCCTGCTGTTCCAGGACGTGGCCGCCATTCCCATCCTGGCGCTGATCCCCATCCTGGGCGCGGTCAAGGCCGCCAATGCCACGCACACAGACAGCCACCTGTGGCTGCAGGTGCTCAAGACCGTGGGCACCATCGCCGCCGTGGTGGTGGGCGGCCGCCTGCTGCTGCGCCCCCTGCTGCGCTGGATCGCCCGCAGCCGCACGCCCGAGATCTTCACGGCCACCTCGCTGCTGCTGGTGGTGGGCATTGCCATGCTGATGGTGCAGGTGGGCCTGTCCATGGCGCTGGGAGCCTTCCTGGCCGGCGTGCTGCTGGCAGACAGCGAGTACCGCAGCGAGCTGGAGACCAACATCGAGCCCTTCAAGGGCCTGCTGCTGGGCCTGTTCTTCATGGCCGTGGGCATGAGCATCGATTTCGGCGTGCTGCTGCGCGCGCCCTGGGCCATGGCGGCCATGGTGCTGGGCTTTCTGGCGCTCAAGGGCGCCGTGCTCTACACCCTGGCCCGCGTGCTGAAGCTGCCCTGGCGCGAGCGCCCGGTGTTCACCCTGCTGCTGGCCCAGGGCGGCGAGTTCGCCTTCGTGGTGTTCCAGACGGCGGCGCAGTACAAGGTGTTCCACCACAGCATCTCGTCCATGCTGGTGGCCGCCGTGGCCCTGTCCATGCTGATCGGCCCGCTGGTGCTGGTGCTGATGGACAAGCTGCTGCTCCAGCGCTTTGCCGACATGAAGGATTGCCAGGTCGACGGCGCGGGCCAGGCTGCCAGGCCCCATGAAATATCGGAGCCGCAGGACGCGCAGGTCATCATTGCGGGCTTTGGCCGCTACGGCCAGATCGTGGCGCGCGTGCTGCTGACCCAGGGCGTGCCGGCCACCATCCTCGACCACAGCGTGGAGATGCTGGAAGTGGCACACACCTTCGGCTACCGCGTGTTCTTCGGCGATGCCACGCGCATGGACCTGCTGCGCATTGCCGGCGCGGACAAGGCGCGGGTGCTGGTCATTGCCGTGGACTCTTCCGAGCAATCGCTGAAGATCGCCGCCCGCGTGCGCAAGCGCTTTCCGCACCTGGAGATCGTGGCCCGCGCGCGCGACATGGCCCACTGGTACCAGTTGCGCGACCTGGGCGTGCACCATGTCGAGCGCGAAGTCTTCGAGTCCAGCCTGGTCTCGGCACGCACCGTGCTGGAGCTCGCTGGCCACAGCCCTGCCGAGGCCCGGCGCACCACCGCGCGCTTTCGGGAGCACAACCTGCAGCTGATCGAGCGCATGTACCCCCACCACAAGGACCAGGCCCAGCTCATCGCCGTGGCCAAGCAGGGCCGCCAGCAGCTGGTCGAGCAGATGGCCAAGGAGCGGCAGGAGGCCCAGGCGCAGCAGGAGAAGGACCAGGCGCCGCAGGAAACCCCGCCCCCGCCCGCCCCCTGAAAACCGGGCCTCAGGACGCGCCCAGCGCCTGCACCATGTGGTCCACGAACTGCGCCAGCTTGGGCAGTTGGCGGCGGTCCGGCAGATAGACCAGGTGCACCGGGCGCGGCAGTGGCACGCAGTCCTGCAGCACGGGCACCAGCCGGCCAGCGGCCATGTCGGCGGCCAGCAGCACCTCGGGCTGCAGGATCAGGCCCAGGCCGCGCAGCGCCGCATGGCGCAGCCCGTCGCCGCTGTTGCAGCGCAGGCGGGCATCGTCGGGCCACTGCACCGGCGCCGAGCCGTCGCCGCGCAGAATCCATTCCGAGCGGCGCTGCCAGACCGCGTAGCTCAGGCAGTCATGGCGCGCCAGATCGCCCACGCCACGCGGATGACCGCGCCGCCGCAGGTACGAAGGCGCCGCCGCGATCACCATGCGATAGGGCTGCAGCGGCCGCGCCACCAGGCCTTCGCCGCCCACGGGACCGATGCGCACGGCCACGTCGATGTTCTCGCCCACCAGGTCGGCCATGCTGTCGCTCAGTTGCAGGTCCACGCGCACCAGCGGATTGGCCAGCTGGTAGTCGGCCACCAGCGGCGCGATCACATGGTTGCCCAGCGTGGTCGGCGCGCTGATGCGCAGCAGGCCCTGGGGTGCGCTGCGGCTGCGCTCCACGGCAGACTCGGCCCAGCGCAACTGCTCGAAGACCTGGCGGCTGTCCTCGTAGAAGCTGCGGCCCACCTCGGTCAGGCTGTGGCGCCGCGTGGTGCGCTGCAGCAGGCGCGCGCCCAGGTGGGCTTCCAGTTGCTGCACATGCTTGCCCACCATCACGGCCGAGATATCCAGGCGCCGCGCGGCCTGGGCAAAGCTGCCGTCCTCGACCACGGCCATGAAGACCTCCATATTGCGCAGCTTGTCCATGGATTGCTAACCAATGCTTAGTAGTACAAAAAGATTTCGCTACTTTATGGCATGAGCGATTTGCAAAACACTGGAGGCCTGTTCACTCCTTCCGAAAGAAAACCGCATGAAGATCCTGCTCATCGGTGCCACCGGCACCATTGGCCGCGCTGTCCACGCCCTGCTGGCCCCGCGCCATGAGATCGTCACCGTGGGCCGCAACAGCGGCGACCTGCGCGCCGACTTCACGCAGCCCGAGACGCTGCAGAAAATGTTCGAAGCCGCCGGCCAGGTGGACGCCATCGTCAGCACGGCCGGCAAACTGCACTTCGGCCCGCTGTCCGAGATGACGGCCGAGCAGTTCAACTCCGGCCTGCAGGACAAGCTGCTGGGCCAGGTGCGGCTCGCCCTGCTGGGCCAGCGCTGGCTGCGCGACGGCGGCTCCATCACGCTGACCAGCGGCGTCGCCGCCACCGAGCCCATCCGCCACGGCGCCAATGCATCGACGGTGAATGCCGCCCTCCACGGCTTCGTCACCGGCGCTGCGGTCGAACTGCAGCGCGGCCTGCGCATCAATGCCGTGAGCCCCACCTTGCTGACCGAATCGGCCGATGCCTATGGCTCGGTCTTCCCCGGCTTCGAGACCGTGCCCGCCGCGCGCGTGGCCCTGGCCTACCAGCGCAGCGTGGAAGGCGCCCAGACCGGCAGGGTCTTCGAAGTGCTCTGATCCATGTCTTGCGGCGGGCCCTCGGCAAAGTCCTTGCGTGCCCCGCCCAAAAAGGCTGCGTGCTACGCTGCGCGCCACCATGTTCAACCCCACCCAAGCCGATGTGCGGCGCTTTTTCTGCGGCGTGCGCACCAAGATGCTGAGCGGCGCGCCGATGGAGGCCATAGAGACGCTGGCCAGCCTCTGGATCGCCGAGCATCCCGAGTATTTCGATGACCTTGCCGACGTGGACGCCGCCCTGCTGCGCGACTACGACGCCACGCCCGGCGTGACCAATCCGTTTTTGCATCTGTCCATGCATCTGTCCATCAGCGAGCAGTGCAGCATCGACCAGCCGCGCGGCATACGCCAGGCCGTGGAGCTGCTCAGCCGCCGCCTGGACTCGCTGCACGACGCCCACCACGCCACCATGGAATGCCTGGGGCAGATGCTCTGGGAAAGCCAGCGTTCGGGCCGCCCGCCCGATGGCGAAGCCTATATCGCCGCAGTCCAGCGCCGCGCCACGAGTGACGGCGCCAAGGCCACGGGCGGCGCATAGCGCCTCTGTGCATCACCCTCAAGACAAAGCCCGCGATTGCGGGCTTTTGCTATGGGGTATGGGGCTGCGCGCGATTCACTGCGATTTGTGGCCCAGGCGGAAATGGGGCTGCGGCAGGGTCTGCAGCTCGCCATCGAGGCTGCCGATGTAGTTGGCCAGCGCCTTGAGTTCGCTGTTGGTGAACTGCTTGGCAATGCCGGCCATCACGCCGTTGCTGCGGCCGATATGGGGGTTGCCTTCGGTCTTGTAGGACTTGAGGGCGGAGTACAGATAGTCCGCGTACTGGCCGGCCACCTTGGGGTAGCTGGGATCGATGGGTTTGGAAAAGCCCTGGCCGTGGCAGGATACGCAGGCGCCCTTTTGCAGCAGCGCGGCGACCTGGGTGCTGGGCTCGCGGACCTTGGCGTCGGCGGCCTTGGCCACGCCATGCTCGGCGTAGTAGGCCGCCACGTCGGCCATGTCCTGCTCGGTCAGCGGATCGGCAATGCCGCGCATGGTGGGATGCTTGCGTTCGCCCTTCTGGTAGGCCTGCAGCGCGGCCACGATGTAGGGTGCGCCCTGGCCGGAAATCTTGGGGACCTTGTACACCTCGGGGAAGCTGGCCTGGTAGCCCTGGATGCCATGGCAGCCAATGCACATGGCGATCTTCCCCTCCCCTGCCTTTGCGTCACCTTTGCTTTGCTGGGCCTGTGCCACAGAGGTCACAGATGCGACAGCCAGCGCCAATACCGTGGTCAAAGTTTTTATCATTTTGCGCGCACAATCCTTCAAGAGTTCTGACGGATGCCTACTGCTGAGCGGGTAGCGCGAACGATTATGGCAGTCACCGTCAAGCGTCCCCATCAATACTTACGCTGATACCGCCCATGAAATTTCAAGGTTCCGAGAACTACGTCGCCACCCAGGATTTGATGCTCGCGGTGAATGCCGCAGCCACCTTGCAGCGCCCGCTGCTGGTCAAGGGAGAGCCCGGCACGGGCAAGACCATGCTGGCCGAGGAAGTGGCCGCCGCGCTGGACATGCCGCTGCTGCAGTGGCACATCAAGTCCACCACCAAGGCCCAGCAGGGCCTGTATGAATACGACGCCGTCAGCCGCCTGCGCGACTCGCAACTGTCCGACATCGACGGCGGCGAGCGCGTCAAGGACATCCACAACTACATCGTCAAGGGCGTGCTGTGGCAGGCCTTCACGGCAGACCGGCCCGTGGCCCTGCTGATCGACGAGATCGACAAGGCCGACATCGAATTCCCGAACGACCTGCTGCGCGAGATCGACCGCATGGAGTTCTACTGCTACGAGACGCGCGAGATGATCCGCGCCAAGCACCGGCCGCTGGTGTTCATCACCTCCAACAACGAGAAGGAGCTGCCCGACGCCTTCCTGCGCCGCTGCTTCTTCCACTACATCAAGTTCCCCGACGCCGACACCATGCGCCAGATCGTGGCCGTGCACTTCCCCAAGCTGCAGGGCGAGCTGCTGGCCGCCGCGATGAAGGTGTTCTACGACGTGCGCAACCTGCCCGGCCTCAAGAAGAAGCCCTCCACCAGCGAGCTGATCGACTGGCTCAAGCTGCTGGTGGCCGAGGACATTCCCGTGGAATCGCTGCAGACCGCCGAGGGCAAGGTCGCCGTGCCGCCGCTGGTGGGCGCCCTGCTCAAGAACGAGCAGGACGTGAGCCTGTTCGAGAAGCTGGTCTTCATGAACCAGCGCAACCGCTGAGGCCAGCCATGCCGGATTCCAAGCCCGACACCGAAGGCCCCGACCACGCCGGCGCAGAATCGCGCGTGCCGGCCATCACCGGCCAGGTCACCACCATCCCCGTGGCTGGCGCCGTGGCGCACCAGGGCTTCGTGCAGCCCGTGGTCATGCGCTTCAACGGCGTGCGGCTCGAGCCCCTGGCGCTCAGCCATGAAGCGGGCCTGCGCGAGGCCGTGCAGGACGGCCAGCTGTGGCGCATCCGCGTGACCTCCGCGCCCGAGCCCGACGACGTGCGCGCCTATATCGAGGCCGCGCTGGAGCAGCGCAGCCAGGGCAAGCGCTTCGCGTTTGCCGTGCTCGACGACGACAGCGGCCGCGTGCTGGGCACCAGCAGCTACCACGACATCCTGCCCGAGGTGCGCCGCGTGGAGATCGGCTACACCTGGTACGCGCGCAGCGTGCAGCGCACCCATGTCAACACCTCGGCCAAGCTCATGCTCATGGGCCATGCCTTCGACACGCTGGCCTGCCATGTGGTGGGCTGGCGCACGGACTGCTTCAACTTCGCCAGCCAGCGCGCCATCGAGCGCCTGGGTGCCAGGAAGGACGGCGTGATCCGCGGCCACGCGCTGCGCCGTGACGGCACCATCCGCGACACCGTGATGTACAGCCTGCGCAGCGGCGAATGGCCCGAGTCGCGCGCCCAGTTGCTGGACCAGTTGCAGCGCCATTCGGACGGCAGCACCGCCGTGGCGCGCACATGAGGGCGCGTACGCAAGGCCCCCGGGAGATGCCATGCTGATCGACTTCTTCTACACCATGCGCGCGGCCAAGCTGCCCGTCTCGGTCAAGGAGTTCCTGACCCTGCTGGAGGCGCTGCAGGCCGGCGTGGTCGGCCCCAGGAGCGAGGACGCCTGGAGCCTGGACGACTTCTACCACCTGGGCCGCACCGTGCTGGTCAAGGACGAGAAGCACTACGACAAGTACGACCGCGCCTTCGCCGCCTACTTCAAGGGCGTGGAGATGGTGGCCGACCTCACGCGCGAGATTCCCCAGGACTGGCTGAAGAAGCTGCTGGAGCGCGAACTCTCGCCCGAGCAGAAGGCCGCCATCGAAGCCATGGGCTGGGACGAGCTGATGGACACGCTCAAGAAGCGCCTGGAGGAGCAAAAGGAGCGCCACGAAGGCGGCAACAAGTGGATAGGCACGGGCGGCACCAGCCCCTTCGGCCACGGCGGCTACAACCCGGCCGGCGTGCGCATCGGCGGGCCGGGCCGCAATAAGAGCGCCGTCAAGGTCTGGGAGCAGCGCGCCTACCGCGACTACGACGACACGCAGGAGCTGGGCACGCGCAACATCAAGGTGGCGCTGCGCCGGCTGCGCAAGTTCGCACGCGAAGGCAGCGACCTGGAGCTGGACCTGCCCGACACCATCCGCAGCACGGCCGCCAACGCGGGCTACCTGGACATCAAGATGATCCCGGAGCGCCACAACAACGTGAAGGTGCTGCTGCTCATGGACGTGGGCGGCACCATGGACGAGCACGTGCAGCGCGTGGAGGAGCTGTTCTCCGCCGTCAAGAGCGAGTTCAAGCACCTGGAGTTCTACTACTTCCACAACTGCGTCTACGACTTCATGTGGAAGAACAATCGCCGCCGCTTCGCCGAGAAGTTTCCGACCTGGGACATCATCCGCAAGTACAACAAGGACTACAAGCTGATCTTCGTGGGCGACGCCACCATGAGCCCCTACGAGATCCTGCAGCCCGGCGGCAGCGTGGAGTACATGAACGAGGAGCCCGGCGCCGAATGGCTGCAGCGCCTGACGCATGCCTTCCCGCGCTTTGCCTGGATCAACCCCGAGCCGCCCGGCGTCTGGCAGTACCGCCAGAGCATCAGCATCATCCAGCAGCTCACGGGCAACCGCATGTACCCTTTGACACTCAAAGGTCTGGAAGACGCCATGCGCCTGCTGTCAAAATAGGCCGATGCCCAAGCTCCCCCCCGCGACAGCGCCGGCCCGAGGGCCGGCGTTTTTGTTTCTGTTGAGTGCAGCCCTGATGCTCGGCGGCTGCAGCCTCCTGCCGTCCAAGAATGATGACAAGGACACGGACCCGTCGCTGATTGCAGCGACCGGCGACCCGGCCTTCTCCCTTGTCGTCGATGCGCCCAAGGAAGTGCGCGAGCTGCTGGAAAAGCACCTCGAACTGCGCCGCTACCGCTACCAGAGCGACCTGCAGCGGCGCGAGTTGACGCGGCTGCTGGGCGCCACCGACGCCAACGTGCGCGACCTGATCGGCACGCTGGGCTACTTCAGCCCCACGGTCACGGTGGAGATCAAGGAAACGCCCGAATCCGACGAGGCCCCGCTGGAGGTCACCGTCAAGGTGGACCCTGGCGAGCCCGCCACCATTGCGCGCAGCCAGGTGCGTTTTGCGGGCGTCAATGCCGACGATCCCGAAGGCGCCTCGCAGCGCGCCACCATCGAAGAGGACTGGCCGCTGCAGCCCGGCCAGCGCTTCAGCCAGGCCAGCTGGAGCCAGGCCAAGAGCCAGGGCCTGCGCACGCTGCAGTCGCGCCGCTACCCGCTGGCGCGCATCGACTCCAGCCTGGCCGACGTCGACGCCGACACGCACGAGGCCGACGTCAGCGTGGCCTATGCGCCCGGCCCGGCCTACACCTTCGGCCCGCTGCGCATCGAAGGCGCCCAGCGCTACGACCCCGTGGGGACGGCCCGCATCGCACGCCTGCCCGAGGGCGAGGAATACGACCAGACCGCCCTGGTCGACGCCCAGCTGCGCCTGGCCAGCAGCGGCTACTACGACTCCGTCTTCCTCACGCTGGCCAACGTGCCCCAGCAGGGAGACAGCGCCGCCGAGGATGAGGAGGCCCTCAAGCGCAAGGGCGCCCAGGTCACCACGCCCGTCATCGCCCAGGTGCGCGAGGCCCAGATGCAGAAATGGGTCTTCGGCGTGGGCATGAGCACCGACACCGGCCCGCGCCTGAGCGTGGACCACATCCACAACCGCCTGCCCTGGCTGGGCTGGCGCGCCGTCACGCGCATGCGTTTCGACCGCAAGAACCCGCTGATCTCCACGCAGTGGACCGCCCTGCCCGACGAAACCCTGTGGCGCTGGTTCACCACGGCCAAGGCCGAGCGCGCGCCCTCGGGCGACTTCGATGTCAACAGCCTGCAGCTGCGCGCCGGCCGCACCAAGTCCGAAGACCACATCGACCGCAACTACTACCTGCAGTACGACTACGCCAAGACCCAGGGCGAGGGCGCGCCGCCCTCCAGCTCATCGGTCACGGCCAACTACGGCTGGACGGGCCGCTACTTCGACAGCACGCTGGCGCCCTCCTCGGGCTTCGGCTTCGCCTGGGAAGTCGGCGCGGGCACCACGCTCACGCCCCAGCGCACGCCGTTCGGCCGTGTCTCGGGCCGCTGGCTCAGCCTGATTCCCATCGGCGAGGTCGATCCCGAGACCAAGCGCCGCAGCCGCCTGGCGCTGCGCGCCTCCGGCGGTGCCTTGCTGGCCCGCAAGGATGCCGACCTGCCCGTCACCCAGCTGTTCATCACCGGCGGCGACAACACCGTGCGCGGCTACGGGTACCAGAGCATCGGTGCGCGCACCGACAGCGGCAAGGTCATCGGCGGGCGCTACATGGCCGTGGGCAGCATCGAGTGGCAGCGGCCCATCGTCATCAAGGGCAACACACAGGACTGGGAGCACGCCGTCTTCCTGGACGCCGGCACCGTGGGCGATGCGCCCGACTCCATGTACATGCGCGTGGGCGTGGGCACCGGCCTGCGCTGGCGCAGCCCCGTGGGCCCCGTGCAGGCCGACATCGCCTGGGGCGCCCAGGAAAAGCAGCTGCGCCTGCACCTGCGCCTGGGCTTCAACTTCTGACCATGGTGGATTCCCGCTTGAATACCCCTGCCTCCTCCGCCGCGCCAGACCAAAGCCCCCAGGCGTCCCCTCCGTCGCCTGCGCCCCGCCGCCGCTGGCTGCGCTACCTGCTCTGGTTCTTCCTGGTCCTGGTCCTGCTGCTGGCCGCCCTGCTGGGTTCCGCCTGGTGGTGGAGCGGCCGTGCCGATTCGCTGGCCTACACCCTGCAGCGCGTGGCCGGCTGGCTGCCCGCAGGCCAGAGCCTGCAAGCCAAGGAAGTCACCGGCACCCTGCGCCAGGGCGGGCGCATCGGCTGGCTGCAATGGCAAAGCCCCACCATGAAGGTGGAGCTGCGCGACGCCACCATCGGCTGGCAATTGCGTCCCCTGCTGTCGCGCACCGTGCGCCTGGGCGAAGTGCGCATCGCCGAGCTGAACATTGCCAGCACGCCCGACCCCGAGGACAAGAAACCCGTCGAGCCGCTGCAGCAGCTCGTGCTGCCCGTGAAGATCGACGTGCCCTTCCATGTGGAGCGCATCGTCTGGCAAGGCCCGCCCCAGGCCGAAGTACTGGGCCTGCAAGGCCACTACGCCTACGACGGTAGCGAGCACCAGCTGGACGTGCGCGACCTGCAATGGGCCGATGGCAGCTACCAGGCCAAGCTGCGCCTGCAGGCCCGCGCGCCCATGGCCATCCAGGCCGAGCTGCAGGGCGACCTGCAGGCGCCTGCCCTGGCTTCGGACGACGAGGCCTCCGCAGCCAAGGCTCCCAAACCTGCACCGCTGGCCGTGCAGGCAAAGGCCCGGATCGACGGCACCCTGGCCACCGCCGCTGCGCAACTGGGCATCAAGCTCCAGGTTGATGCCAAGCCCGGGACGGTGTCCGAGGAAACGCCTGCCCCTGCCGCCGTACAGAAATCCGCCAAGGCCGATGGCAAGAACGGCAAGGCCAGGGAGCGCAAGGAAGCCGCCCCCGTGTCCGAACCCATGCACGCGGACATCGAGGCCAGCATCCGGCCCTGGCAGCCCCAGCCGCTGCAGACCGCGCGCGCCCAGCTCAGCCAGATCGACATCGCCGCCTTCTGGCCCCAGGGACCGCGCACCCGCATCAGCGGCGAATTGCAGGCAGGGCCGGATGGCAAGGCAGCTGATACAGCCCAGGCACCCGCCACGGAACAGGCACCGGACCAGGCACCAGGCTCGGCCATAGCCACCACCGCCTGGCAGCTGACGACACGCCTGAACAACGCCATGCCCGGCCCCTGGGACCGCCAGCGCCTGCCGCTGGACCAGATCGAGGCCGCGGTGCGCTATGACGGCCAGCAGTGGCTGCTGGAGCAGGCGCAGATCGCCATAGGCTCGGGCAGCATCGACGCCCAGGGCCGCTTCGAGCCTGCCACCAAGGTCTTCGAAGGCCAGGCCAAGGTCCAGCGCCTGGACCCCGCCGCGCTCTACAGCCTCCTGGAAGCCGCGCCGCTGCAGGGCGAGCTGCGCGCCAGCACCACGGCCGAGCAGCAGGTGGACTTCAGCGTGGACATCCAGGCCGCAGCAGCGCCCGCAGGCGCCAAGCGCCAGCCCCTGCGCATAGAAAAACTCGCCACCAAAGGCCGCTGGGCCCAGCCCGTGCTGTCGCTGGAGAACCTGCAGCTTGATGCGCTGCAGGCCTCGGTGCGCAGCCGCAGCCTGCAGTTCGACACCGAACAGCAAAAGCTGCAGACCGTGCTGAAGGCCCAGCTGCCCGGCGCCGAACTCTCGCTGGACGGCCACATCAGCCCTGCCGCAGGCCAGGGCAGCAGCCAGCTCAAGCTGTCGTCACTCACCGCCCTCACACAGTGGCTGCGCAAGCTGCCCGGCATGAAGGACCCGCTGGCCGGCGCCCTGATCGAAGGCCAGGCCCAGCTGGACGCCAGCTGGCGCGGCGGATGGGGCGCACTGCAAAAGCGCATGAAGGCCGCCGTGGGCGACCCCCTGCCCGCCAGCGGCCTGCAGCTGCAGGCCGACCTGCAGGCCGCCAAGCTGCGCTACCTGCCCGCCAACACGCCGCCCGAGCAAGCGCTGGAGCTGCCCGAGCTGCGCCTGGCCCTCAAGGGCTCGCCCGAGCAGGCCAGCCTCACCCTGGCCGGCCAGGCGAAGCGCGGCACGCAGACCGCGCAGATCGACACGGCCCTGCAGGCAGGCCTTGCCACGGCGCGCGGTGCCGCGCCCCTGGACTGGCAGGCCAGCATCGACAAGCTGCAGGCCCGGCTGAGTCCGGGCCAGGACCTGCCCGGCCCATGGCAGCTGCAACTGGCAGGCAACCAGCCCGTACGGATCGCCCAGCGCACCACGGGCCGCACCGTGCTGTCCACCGCCTTCACGGCATCGGCCGGCAGCCTGCAGGTCACGCCGCCCACCCTGCCCCAGCGCCGCACCAATGCCCAAGCGCCCCAGCCCGTGCTGCTGGCCTGGGACGACACCCGCGCCAGCCAGGGCGGCGACGGCCGCTGGGCCCTGCGCAGCACAGGCCGCGCCCAGGCATTGCCGCTGGCCTGGGTCGATGCCCTGTCCATGGCCGAGGAGCCCCCGCTGGCCGCCATGGGCCTGAGCGGCGACCTGAGCTTCAACGCCCGCTGGGACATCGACACGACGGGCCCCGCGCTCAAGGCCGAACTGCTGGTCGAGCGTGCAGCCGGCGACCTGCGCCTGGCCGTGGAAGACGGCTCGGGCACCACCGTCATCCACACCACGGGGCCGCGCTCCAGCAAGCCCGGCGAAGTGCGCACGCATACCGTGCGCGGCGCCGGCATGCGCGCCCACATCAAGCAGGCCCGCCTGAGCGTGCGCGCCCAGGGCGACGACGTGCAGGCCAAGCTCGACTGGGACAGCGAACGCGCCGGCACCCTGACCGCGCAGCTGGGCACGCGCCTGGCCCAGCAGGACGGCACCTGGACCTGGCCCGAGAAGGCCCCTCTGTCCGGCCAGATCGACGCCCGCATGCCCGACATCGGCATCTGGGCGCTGTTCGCTCCGCCCGGCTGGCGCGTCACCGGCTCGCTGCAGGCCAAGGCCGAGATCAGCGGCGACCGCCAGAACCCGCAGTGGCAGGGCAATCTCTCGGCCGACGGCCTGAGCATCCTGTCCGCGCTGGACGGCATCGACCTGCAAAACGGCGTGCTGCGCGCGCGCCTGCAAGGCAACCGCCTGGATCTGACCGAGCTGCGCATGCAGGGCGGGCGCGGCAGCAATGCGCGCATCCTGGGCTACAGCGGCAACCTCACCACGGCACCGCGTGAAGGCGGCGAACTCACGGGCTCGGGCTTCGTGCGCTGGGACCCGCCCAACGCCGATGGCAGCAACTCCGGCCTGAGCATGGACCTGCGCGCCCAGGCCACCAGGCTGCAGGTGCTGGTGCGCGCGGACCGCCAGGTCAGCGTCTCGGGCGGCCTGCAGGCCAGGCTGGAGCAAGGCCAGTTCACGCTGCGCGGCGACCTCACCACCGACCGCGCCACCATCATCCTGCCCGAGGAATCCGCGCCCTCGCTGGACTCCGACGTGGTCGTGCACTCGGCCGCCTCGCGCAAGGCCGAGCAGGAAGCGGCGCGCAAGCAGCAGCAGGCCGACCGCAAGGCCCAGGCCCGCGCGGAAACCATCAAGCTGCCCGACATCCTCGTCAAGCTTGACCTGGGCCGCGACTTCGCGCTGCAGGGCTACGGCATCACCACCCGCCTGGAAGGCGCGCTGGAAGTGCAGGGCCCCACCGTGGCGGGCGGCCCGCCGCGCATTACCGGCGAGATCCGCACCGTGCAGGGCCGCTACCGCGCCTGGGGCCAGTCGCTGGACGTGGAGACCGGCCTCATCCGCTTCAACGGCCCCTACGCCAACCCCTCGCTGGACATCCTGGCGCTGCGCCCGAACATCGCCGTGCGCGCAGGCGTGCAGGTGCAGGGCACGGCCAACGCCCCGCGCGTGCGCCTGTACTCCGACCCCGAAATGCCCGATGCCGAAAAGCTCTCCTGGGTGGTCATGGGCCGCGACCCCGCCACGGGCGGCGCCGAAAGCGCCCTGCTCCAGCAGGCCGCGCTGTCCCTGCTCAGCGGCGGGCGCAACAACAGCGGCAAGATCGCCAGCAACCTGGGCCTGGACGAAATCGGCTTCAAGGGACCGGGCGGCGAGGGCTCCACGGGCGCGGCCCTCACCCTGGGCAAGCGCCTGTCCAGCGACCTCTATGTCACCTACGAGCAAAGCCTCTCGGGCGCCATGGGCACGCTGTACATCTTCTACGACCTCTCGCGCCGCCTCACCCTGCGCGGCCAGACCGGGGAAACCAGCGCGCTGGACCTGATCTACACCGTGCGCAAGGACTGACGCCCCACCCCTGCGCAGCCGCCCTGCCGGCGCTGCGCGGGGCGGACCCGCCATGGGTTTACAATCGCCGTTTGCTCCTCTCCGTAGTTCAATGGATAGAACGGGCGCCTCCTAAGCGCCAGATACAGGTTCGATTCCTGTCGGAGGGACCATCAATTTTCCAATGGCG
Organism: Delftia sp. PX-1; assembly: GCF_055797465.1. Lineage (NCBI taxonomy): Bacteria > Pseudomonadati > Pseudomonadota > Betaproteobacteria > Burkholderiales > Comamonadaceae > Delftia > Delftia sp. PX-1. Next base: position 1,739,991 of record NZ_CP184763.1, on the reverse strand, counting down.
ACAACCACTTACAGCTCATTGAGTGGGTGTCTGGGCCATAAGTGGGACATGAATACGGTCTCAAGGGCTGGATTGCATGCCCGCGCAGTGGGCTCTCAACACGGAAACGACGACAGCCCCCTCGGCGCCCTCATGGGAATCGAAGGGGCCGTTTTCGTTTCATTTGGCCCGAGCTAAGCGCGCGCACCCGCATCAGCGCCGAACCTTCTCCAGCGCCACCGCAGGGCCTGCTCAGGCAGGGCAAATCACTTAGTGATTGCTTTTTTCAGTTCTTCCTGGAATTCCTCACCATTCCGAAGGCGAAGATATTCCTGATGTGCCAACCGATAGGCTTCTGATTCCATACCGTACGAAGTCGACAGTACTTCATAGCGGTCGACTCCGGCACGACGCCAGAGTGCCAGATCGGCCATGACCTCCGCGCGGGAAGTACTATTTACTTCCTTTTTATTTGCTGCGCTGCTCTCTTGAGAATTGGCTGCATAGCAAGTAGAAATAGCTATTGTGAAGAATGCGAATTTTAGAGTGCGCAATGCACTTGCCCTGATCAAGGGCGAGGCTATTTTTGACATGGTTTAAATGACAGATGACTATGAGGCTACCGGCAAGTATGTTATGCGGCAGTGTTGACCGAATGAATCAAAGACGCAATATTAAATATTGAGCCACTCCTTTCCTAAAGAAAATTGATGACTACTAGATATATTCATCAATCAATATTCAGAATAAGTTTCCAATCAACTTTTCTTTTTCAATCCAAAAAGTAATTGAAAATTCAAAACACTTTGCTGATCTTTACCCAAAGTCTTGCTCAGGGAATATCCACACGCAGCAGACCAGTGCACGAATGCTGCAAAAACCAAATAGATGTTGAAATTCAAGTGAGGTAACGAGTAGCGGGCTTGGAGTTTGAGAAACCCTGGGCCAAATCTCCGCGCGCTTGCTCAAATGCGTCCCATGCCGCTGCCTCAGGCACTGGTGGAATGGTCACAAGCTCTCTGCGATCAAAACCCACCAAGGCTGCATCAACGAGTTCGTCAACCTCCATCCATGACATCGCTACCAGAGCGCTCATAGATCTCGGTGCGTGTGGCGGCCGGCAAAACCGCTGGTATGTAGACGCCCCTGGGCCCTGCCTCAGCTGCAAGGCGCTGCGAGAAGGCCAACATGTAGGACTTCGTTGCTGCGCAAATACCTTGGGAAGACTCAGGCAGCAATGCATTGAGCCGGTCGGTGGTACGGGCCACCCATACGAGATCGTGGCCACTAGCCGCAAAGCGGCGTGCGTAAACAGCACCAATGCCACTGGAGGCGCCAGCAATAAGAGAGCTAGTCATTTCAACTTCCCCAATTGATATCCACCATTTTTTATGGCAGCCTTGTCAATAAGACAGGTCAGCGCAGAGAGACGCTGCTGCGGAGAAAGATGCGTTCAGTTGCGGGAAGTCAAGCTGGCCATCGTGTAGTGCTCATAGTGGCCAATCCCATTCTTCACGATGGGATCTTCGGATGTAAACGAACCGATCTCTTGGTTGTCGGCGATCTGGTAAAGAGACACGCCGTAGCCATCACCATCGTCAATCACAGGCCCGTGCGCTACGATCACACCTTGCTCGAGAAGACCGTTCATATATTCGCCATGCTGCCTCATCCATGTTTTTTCTTCGCCGGACATGGTGCCCAGGAAATTCGCGCGAGGCGGGACAAATTTGCACAGGTAGTATTTCATTTCGGCTCCTCTCAAAGATAAATGATGCTGGGATTCAAGCTGTTTTCACACTCTTCAATATTGCCCCTTCGAACATCTTGGGCGCATAGCTCTGCAGGAACAGGATCATTCCGGTCATCTTTCCAACGGGGTTACTGAACTTTGGCTTCTTGGTATCGATCAGCTTGGTAATCGTGTTGACGACGGCGTCGGGCGCCTCCGCCTCATCGATCCCCTTCTGTGTCGCAGCATCTGCTTGCTTGCGGTAGGCGTTGTAATCAGCAATACGCCCGCTTGATTGAGACACGGAGTTATGAGCGAGGTTGGTCTTGAACCACACTGGCTCCACCATGCTGACTTGGATGTTGAACGGATCCAGCTCGAAGCGCAGAGATTTGAAGTAGCCCTGGACTGCGTGCTTTGAAGCCGTGTAGTACGAGAGATTCGGCGGGCCGATCAAGCCGACGATGGAGCTGATTGTGATGATCTGCCCATGCTTTTGCGCCCGCAGCCGGGGCAGCAAGGCATTCGTCACTTTGATCGTGCCCCAGAAGTTGGTTTCGAACTGCTGACGTCCCAATTCGACGGGAGTCTCTTCTGCCAGCCCCGTCACCATATAGCCGGCATTGTTCACCAATACATCCAGCTGCCTGACGCTGCGAAACAGCTCTTCAGCGAACGCGTTGATGGAGTTGTCGTCGCTGATGTCCAGACGCAGCAGCTTGAAGGGAACCTTCCCTTCGTGCTTTTCAGGTTCACGGCTGGTGCCGATGACTTCGAAGCCCTGGTTGTGCAGGCTGTTGGCGAGCAGCAGGCCGAAGCCCGAGGATGCGCCGGTGATTAGGACTGTCTTCTTCATGGGTAGCTTCTCCGTAGATGATGGAAATTCTTGAAAACTTTGCCCGGCTGAACGTGCGTGCAGAAGGGCTTTGGGCTATTTGCTATCGGGGTTGGCAGCGCGACCATGAACAAGCCTTCATCAGCCAAGGCATGGCTCACAACCGTTACCTCTCAAGATGAGGCTGGGCTCTCTGCGCGCATGACTCCTTTCGGGCGTGGGTGCTGGACTGAACGATGGGCGCATGTTAGTATCGTTTTAGTACTTAGTCAATACTGAAATGATATGGACTCGAAGAAAACTTCTGAAAGCACTTGCCCCATCGCGCGCAGCCTGGCCTTCCTGGGCGATGCGTGGACTATGTTGATCCTGCGGGATGCGAACGCTGGGCTGACGCGCTTCGATCAGTTCAGGAAAAGCCTTGGCATCGCTCCCACGATGCTGACGAAGCGTTTGGCGACGCTCACGGATGAGCAACTGCTGGAAAAGCGGCAGTATTCGGAGCGGCCACCTCGCGAGGAATACGTCCTGACCGAAGCTGGGAGGGACTACTTGCCCGTTCTCTTCATGATTGCTGCCTGGGGCCGAAAGCACCGTGGCGAAGGCAAGCTGGTTCGGTTTCTGGATGCCGAGACGGGCAACGATCTGAAGCCGATTGCGATCGACGCAGAGACCGGCGCAGAGATCGGGACTCGCGAAATCCGCATGGTGATGCCGGAATGAAGCCAAGCAGTCGGGCTCCAGTGCCGGCGGAAAATCAAGCAGGCACAGCGAACCGTGGCGTAGTTCTTCTGTTGGCTGCGCTCGCGGCGATAGGCGCTTTGTCAACCAACATCATCCTGCCGTCGTTTCCGGCGATGTCTAAAACCCTGGGTGCGTCAGATGCCCAGCTCGGCCTGACACTCAGTGTCTTCTTCGTAGTTTTCGCGGCGGGGCAACTCTTCGTGGGACCTCTGTCTGATCGCTTCGGGCGTCGCAAACTGGTCATAGGGGGCTTGCTGGTCTTCGCGGCTGGCGGGGTGGTGTGTGCCCAGGCGGCGGCTCCAGCCGAACTGATTGTCGGCCGAGCAATACAGGCTGCAGGCGTATGCGCCGCGTCCGTACTTGCACGCGCGATCGCAAGAGATATGTATGAAGGCGAAACTCTGGCACGCGTTCTTGCGATGGTGATCGTGGCTATGGCCGCGGCGCCGGGGTTCTCTCCGCTGCTGGGCGGCATGACTGAGAAAATGATTGGCTGGCGCATGACCTTCCTGACGGTCAGTGCCTTCGGGCTTGCACTTTCAATGTGGTACGCCTTCCGACTTCCAGAAACACACGTCGCGTCGCGGCGGATGCCGCTTGCCGTTGGCCCCATACTCAGGATCTATGCCAGCCTTCTGATCGATCCACGCTTCCTCCGTCCAGTCGTCGCTGTCATGTGTCTCACAGGCGGGCTTTATGGATTCTTCGCTGCTGCTCCATCAGTGCTGATGGGCGCCATCAAGTTGAGCGCGCTGGAGATGGGGCTCTTTTTTGCAGCCACGGTGCCCGTGGTTTTTGCTGCAGGCCTCGCTGTACCAAGACTTTCACATCGCTGGGGTGCAGCTCGAGTCATCCAAGCCGGAATCGTCTTGGCCTTGGTTGGAGGCGTGATGATCTACCTGGCCTCGGTTCGATACCCATCCAGCCTCACAGCGTTCACGTTCGCGCTCTGTGTCTTCCTCATGGGAATGGGCGTTGCCAATCCTCTCAGTACAGCACAGGCGCTTTCTCCATTTGGAGCTCAAGCAGGTGCAGCCTCCGCCATGTTGGGCTTCATACAGATGTCCGGCGCAGCACTTGGCGCCATGCTGGTCAGCACGATGGCAGGGATCTCCCACATGGCGGCGGTAGGACTGCTTATCTCAGTCTTCGCACTTCTTGCTTTCATCACTTTCTGGAACCAGCCCAGGACGGCTGGTTTTTGACGAGATTCCAGTGGATACACGAGGCACACCTTCGCCAGCATGAATTGGATGGAGCCTTTGCCCGACTGCCGCAGCGTGAGGACTCAATGGCCGCAGTGAAATAGCCCCCTGATTCCCCGGCCCCGTCCTATCGCTTATCTTTGAAGATAGGAACAGGACTGTGCATATGACTAGGCATACGGAGTCAATCGAGGTAGTCGTGAAGGACCAGCGCCGCAGGCGCTGGTCTCTCGCAGAGAAGGCGGCGCTGGTGCGCCGAACCTACGAACCAGGCATGAGCGTGTCATTGGTCGCTCGGCAGGAAGGCGTTTCGGCTGGACTGCTGTTCCAGTGGCGCAAGCTCGAACGCCAGGGGGCTTTGACCGCCGTCTCCGCTGGCGAGGCAGTCGTGCCCGCATCCGAACTGGCGGCTGCCCGCGCGGAAATCGCCAAGCTGCAGCGCGTGCTCGGCAAGAAAACCTTGGAGAACGAAATCCTCAAGGAAGCCGTGGAGTACGCCGCAGAAAAAAAGTGGATTGCGCGCTCGCCCTTGTTGCCCGGGGACGACCAGTGAAGACGGTCTGCAGGACGATGGGGCTGGCGCGCTCGCATGTGCGCGAGCTGCTTGGGCGCGGTGAAGACTGGACCGATGGCCGCAGCCATCGCACACCCAGCGACGATGCCGGGCTGCTCGCCGAACTGCGCCAGGAAATTGCCGACTTGCCCAGCTATGGCTACCGACGTGCCTGTGCCTTGGTGAACCGCCAGCGTGCGGCACGGGGCGCCCCGAGGGTCAACGCCAAACGCGTCTATCGCGTCATGGCACAAGCCGCTTTGCTGCTGCCCAAGGCGCCTCGCCGCCGCCAGTCCGCACGCACGCATGAGGGCCGTGTTGCGGTCTCGCGCAGCGACCTTCGATGGTGCTCCGATGGTCTGGAAATCAAGTGCGATTCAGGGCAGACCGTGACAGCCGCCTTCGCCAAGGACTGCTGCGACCGTGAGGTGCTGGCTTGGCGTGCATGGGAGGGCAAGGGACTGCCAGGCGAGCCGGTTCGCGAGATGCTCATCGAGGCCGTCGAACGCCGATTCGGCTCGGTCGAAGCGGTCCCGCAGGGCCAGGAGTTGGAGTTCCTCAGTGACAACGGCGGTGCCTACATCGCCTCCGAAACGAGGGCACTGGCACGCGCGCTGGGCCTGAAGCCCATCAACACGCCCGTCTGCAGCCCGCAGAGCAACGGCATGGCCGAGAGCTTCGTCAACACCTTCAAGCGCGACTATGTGGCGCGCATGGACCTAAGTGACGCGCAGACGGTACTGGCACAACTGCCAGCGGCCTTCGAGCACTTCAACGAGGTGCATCCGCATTCTTCGTTGAAAATGCGTTCGCCTCGGGAGTTCAGGCGGCAACAGGCTGCAGGGGCTGACCAAGTGCTTTATTGCGAATAGGGCGGGGTCGGGAATACGGGGGCAACATCAGCAGGACCCTGCCCCTGTAGCACAAACACACAACTGGAAGAATTCTTGCGGAACGCCACTGAACACGCAGCGCGTCACGCAGATAACTCGTTGATTTCTCACGTCCTCGCAAGCCATGCGCCATCGATCTTTAGAGAGATGCGCCACTGGACTTTCGTCTGTACGGAAAACGCGCCACTGGACTTTAGTTTTTTAGACCAGTAAGGCTGAGAGCGAGCTATCGGCCGAGGCGCAAGGGCTCAGGGCCGATGTGCGGCGGCGTAGCGGGTTGCCAAGGGCTCTCGTGTGGCAGCTACCGACGGTGGATTCAACCGGTCAACGCAACACACTCATCAAACATTTCAGCAGGTGTTCTGAACCCCAGCGTCTTCCTGGGACGCTGGTTCAACTGCCTTGCAATCGCATCCAAGCTCTCCTGTGAGTAGCCCGACAGATCCAGGCCTTTGGGAAGGTACTGCCTGAGTAACCCGTTCGTGTTCTCGTTGGTGCCCCGTTGCCATGGATGGTGCGGGTCGCAGAAGTAGACCTGGATGTCGGTCGCCAACGTGAAGCGCTTGTGCCCCGCCATTTCCGAGCCGCGATCCCAGGTCAAGGAGCGGTAGAGCTCATGCGGCAGGCTCCTGGCATGTCTGGCTAGGGCCGCAGCCACGGTGTACGAGTCTTTGTCCACCAGCTTGACCAGCATCACATAGCGCGTGTGTCGCTCCACCAAGGTCGCGATCTGGCTATGAGCATCGCCGAACAGCAAGTCTCCTTCCCAATGCCCTGGCACGGCCCGATCTTCTATACAGGCCGGACGTTCGCTGATGGGGACGGCACCGACGATTCGGCCATGGATACTGGTCTTTTGCGTGTAGTGCCGTGAACGACGCATGCCTCTGGTGCGCCGCAAATGCTCCAGAAGCTCCTTCTTCAAAGCGCCCCGCGTCTGGACAAAGAGCGTGCGATAGATGGCTTCGTGGGACACCTGCATGCTCCTTTGCTCTGGGTAGGTCCGTTTGAGCCAACCGGCGATCTGCTCAGGCGACCATCGATGCTGCAGTTTGCCAGCCACGATCTGCGCCAGGGCTGGATTGCTCGCCAGCTTGCAAGGCTTGGGGCGGTGCGCACGCTCCCAGGCTGCTTCATCGGCGCGCGCAGCCCTGTAGCAACTCTTGCCACCGTTGCGGTGAAGCTCACGGCTGACAGTGGATGCAGCTCGCCCCAATCGCGCGGCAACGCAGTGGATGGATTCGCCCGCAGCCAATGCCCGCGAGATCTCCTCGCGCTCAGCGAGAGTCAGTGCCAATCGTGATCGATGACGCGCTGGCGGGCGGATTCCGCCGGTTGCGGCCAGGATGTTCTGAATGGAGGTATGCGGCCGATCGAACAGCTTGCCGATCTGGTGCAGGGTATCGCCCTTGCTCCAGCGATCCCACATCATCGCCTTCTGTGCTTCGGTGTAGTAGATCCGAGGTCGTTGCTTCATGGCCAGCACTCCTTGCGCCAGGTGCAGTCATTGTGTTGCATCGACCGGTTGAATTCACAACCCGTTGCTGTCGCTCAGTTTCAGTTTGCGGGAGTCGGCTTTCGAGCAGTCGTCGCTGATTGCGGACAGATTCCGTTGCCAACTGATAAGCCAGAAACGCTCGCCTTAAAACCCATCATTTGTCGCGGCGAGATGCCAGGTTTGCATTAATCCACGACGACACGTCCGTTACCGGAATGGAGCGGCGTTGGTTGAACGTGCCGCTCTTGGCCCACGACATGCCGCGCCCCTGGGCAAAGGCTGCACGGTACTTGCTCATCATGTTTTGCGGGTCGCGCGCCAGCTCATCCAGCAGGTACTGCTCGGTCCATACCGACCGGGTGAAAGAGCGGCCAAGGCCCGCCTCCAGCTTGTCCGCCACCTCGCCGTAAGTCACGGTGTCGCCTGCCAGATACACAATCTCGTTGCGGATGCGCGGTTGGGCGAACACCACTTCGGCCGTCAGCGCGCCGATGTCGTCGGGAGTGGTCAACGTCACTGCAGTATCAAGGCTTCCCAGGGCGTGGACCGCATCGTTGTGCAGGTCGACGACGCCGAACTCGGGCTCGAACAGGTAGCTCATGAACATGCCGGTGGAAATGATGACCCACTCCGTCTGAATCTGGCTGCGCAGCAGCTCACGCACGTCGAGCTGTGCGTCGAAGATGTCCTGCGGGCCGCCCCGGCCGATCACGTCGAAGTCGACCCCGAACTGCCAGGGGAAGTACCGGGGAATGCCTGACTGCAGCGCGGCCCGCGCCAGCTTCATCGGTGTGTTGATGCCGGCTGCATAGCCAGCGCACCCGATCACCGTGTCATAGCGTGCGAAAACCACGGCAAGCTCATCGATGGAGCTTTTCACCAGGTCGCCCAGGACGATCTCGATGCCGAGGCTACGAATCTCCGCGATATCCCGCTGCTTGGCAGACGCGGAGGAATCCACGGCGCTGGCGCGCAGCAGCACGCTGATCTTGCTACCAGCCACGCTCTTGGCGCGACGTGCGAGGTTGCGAAGCACCGGCAGGCCGAGTTCGCCGGCACCGAGGACGAGGATGCTTCGAGACGTCGCGCTAGGGTCTAATTGGTTCATCGTGTGGACAGGAGAATGAGAGAGTTCTGGCAGTCTAGCCACGCACCGAAGATGATGTAAGAAGGCACACGCGTGATACCGAGAGCAAAACCACAGTGAACCGAGACGAAATTCTTCAATACGCGCAGAACGTTTGCGATGGCCTGCGAGACGATGACGATGGGGTGCGACGCGAGGTGCTTGCGCATGCCGGAAACCGCTGGTCGCTTGGCATTCTTCATACGCTGGGGGTGTATGGCAGGCTGCGCCACGCGGAGATTGGCAGGCGTATGCACGGCGTCACCCAGCGCATGCTGACGCTGACACTGCGGCAGTTGGAGCGTGATGGCTTAGTGCTGCGCCATGACTTCGAAGAGGTGCCGCCCAGGGTGGAATACGAGCTGTCGGAAACCGGCATGGAGTTGCTCCTGCGCATGGTGCCGCTGTGGACGTGGATCGTCGAGAATGCAGACCACTTTCGGGAAGCTAGGCAAACGTTTGACACTCTTCACCGCGATGCCGACTCATAGGCTGCTGCGGTGTTGACTAATAAAGCGGTCAGCCAAGCAGTCATTGCCAACGGCAGCTTCTGGCCGACAACTGTCCTTGTGCGAGGGCAAGCCTTTCTACGGAGCGCTAAGCGCCCCTGATGTCTCGCATAAGCCTCCCTGTAGCGGGCGGCATGGTGGCCGCGAAGTCCCCGGGAGCGCGTCACTCAGGCTCGATTTGAGCCATGCAAAAGATGCTCACCCCTCATCGCGCCAGTGAGGCAGGTCGGCCGAGTACTCGAAACCACCCCGCACAGGTCATCGCCAGAGGCTTCGCTCCTCATCCGCGCCCGACCTGGTCAAGCTCCCCTCTAGGGCTGGCCCGCCATCGTGCCACGAAGGCGGAGCTTCCCTCCCTTCGACTCCACAGAGGTCACCAGCCGAGGCTTCGGTCTCGTTCGCGCCTGATCTAGGGCAGTCACTCTGCACGGCTGGCTGATTTTGGGTGCGCTCAGCCCCACGGCCAGGGGCGCCCTCAATGCGACGTTAGGACACAGCCCGCAAGGCTGCATGGTGATTCAGCGCCAGCCTTTCGCCGGAAGTTCTGTGTGCTCCTGCAGGCCTCGCTTCGCCGCTGGGCAGCGCGGGCGCGCCCCGAAAAAACTAAAGATCAGTGGCGGAAGAACTAATGTGTTGTGGCGTTCCGCAACTCTCTCCTACCCCAGCACCTTCTGAAGACGCGCCTGGCAACGCGATCTGCTCAGACTTGCTCAGATTCAGAATGTTTCTTTTTGTTCTAATTTGTAGCAAAAGTCTCACTATGAGACCAAGGCCCAAACCTCCGGTCTAAGCAAGTCTTCTTTCCAGCCTCCCCAATCCTCAAGGCGTGCATTGCAAGCTTTCAGGGGTTTTCCTCAAAGGTGTCCACACATGATTCAGCGCCGTTCTTCGCAGCACGTCCTCGCCGCCGCTTCGCTCTCACTCATTGCCTGTGCCGTAAGCGCCGCCGATTACGCCTACATTCCCAATTCAGGCAGCAGAACAATTTCGGTCATCAATACCGCGACTGGCGAACTTTCCACCACATTAAGTCCAGCAAGCATGGACGCAACGTTAAATAATAACATCTACACTCTTGCATTGCGACCAGGCGCCAACAATGAGTCGTGGTTCGGGCAATATCTATCAAACAACAAACTAGGCGTCATTGACACGACAAACAACACACTGAAGACAGTAATCAATGGTACTGGAGGCTCTGTAGCCATAACTTTTTCTTTAAATGGCGCAATAGCTTATGTCAGTGACTACTCCGGTCAAAAGCTGCATGTCATTGACGCCACCACAAAACAGATAACGAACAGCCTGAGCACCGGATGCCAGACCATCGCCTCTGCACTAAGCGCTGATGGCGCATCGCTTTACGTACGGTGCGATTCTGGGGTAATCCAAAAACTGGACACAGCAACTAACACGTTGTCCACGTTCCCAAATACCACCACTAATGGTTATGGGTTAGCTTATGACCCCACAGGCAGCGGAAAGCTTTACGCTTCCAACAATTCAGCCCCAATTGTTTATCTGCTTAACTTATCGGATAATTCGGTTACTCAGATACCAATAACTGGACTTCAAGGTGCCGCTAGTAAAGTCGCAGTACGCAAAAATGGCAGCAAGCTGTATGTCGGAGGAGGAAATAATGTACTCCACATTGTTGACACTGCTAACACCTCAACGCAAACCTCGATCACACTGAACGGTCCAGCATCTACCATTACAGGGCTTGGTATCTCGGCAAACGATGCGGCGTTGTATGCCATTACATCGAATGGCACAGTCCATGTCATTGATGTCGCCACCGATACGGAAACCAAGACGATATCTGCCGCAGCCGGCGCCTCTTCTTTCTGGATCTGGGGTGACTTCCTCGGCAACGTCGTCGCCAGTGCCACGCCGGGTGGACCCTCGGTGGCATCGATTGCCCCGCAGGGCACACCATCAGCCAGCGCCACAAGCATCAATTTCGCAGTGACCTTCAGCGAAGCGGTCAACGGAGTGGATGGCACCGATTTCGCGCTGACCACTACAGGCACCGCCACCGGCACGATGGGCACGCCATCCAGTGCCGACAACGGCATCACATGGACTGTACCCGTCACTGCCATCAGCGGCACGGGCAGCCTGCGCCTGGACCTCAACAGCAGCGGCACCGGCATCGAGAGCACCGCAGCAGCCAAGCCCATTGCAGGGGGCTTCGCGACAGGAACCGTGCACAACGTTGATGTACAGGTGCCAGTCGCTGGCGCTTGTGGCACGGCGGCGGGCCAAGCCACGGCACTGGCCCCTGCAGCGGGCCTGTGCAGCGCGGGCACGGCTACGGCGATCTCCAGCGCCAGTGGCAAATACACCTGGCAGTGCCAGGGCTTGAACGGCGGCAGCGCCAACAGCTGCGAAGCCCCCTGGTCCACCGCTGGAGGCAGCAAGGCAATGGTCGCACTGCAGACAGCCAACGGTTGGCAGGTGAGCAACGCCAGCTTCAGCACCACGCCACCCGCGACCGCTCCGCAAGGCGTGACTTTCCCCTCTGGACTGCTCTCGCTGAATCTCAGCAGCGGCAACCTGGGCAGCGATGCAACCGTCACCCTGAACTTCAGCACACCGGTGCCTGCAGGCGCGGTATACATGAAGTACGGCCCCAGCCCTGATGGTTTCAACTGCCAAGGCGCAGCATGTGCTCAACCACACTGGTACCAACTGCCTGCCAACCGTGCTGTGCTGGCATCGGACCGGCTGAGCGCCACGTTGACGCTGACCGACGGCGGGCTCGGCGACAACGACGGCATAGCCAACCAATCCATCCAGGATCCGGGAGGCTTTGCACTGCTGGCAGCACCCGCCAGCACTGCAGCGATTCCCACCCTGTCTGAATGGGGCATCATCGCGCTGTCGTCCCTTCTGGCCATGTTCGGCATCGCAAGAATGCGCCGCCGCCAGGGCTGAAAACAAAAGCCACCTTCGGGTGGCTTTTTTCCATTTCACCGACCGCGAAGCGAGCAACCGGGCTTACCGCTCTCTGCCGTCCCTCAATGCATTTCCTTGATAGCTCCATGGCAAGAACCCAGAACCCGGCTCCAACACAAAAAATCGTCACCGTCAGCTGACTCAATGCCTACCATGGGTCAATACTGGAAATCCTCAATTCAATCCCATTGAGATGATCGCAATGTGAATGCGATCTCAATATCAATTGAAATGCCCTACCCGACACAATAAAAAAAGCAATTCCTTGCAAAATAAAATCCGCCTTCATACACTCCAGCCTCCAACTTTCATGGAGGAGAACGCAATGACTGGAATTCGTCGTGATGTCAATCAAGGTGGAACTGTCTGGAATGAAACGCTGATCTGGTATTCCAAAGCCGTGGGGCACCTTTACTCTCTTCCCATTACGGACAGGACCAGCTGGAGATATCTTGCCGCCATTCATGGCATCAACAAGAGCGGCTGGATCAGTGCCGGCGTGCTCTCGGCCAAGGACCCTTTGCCACCCACCTCCGAAACCGAGGAGATGTGGGACCAATGCCAGCATGGCACCTGGTACTTTCTTCCCTGGCATCGCGGCTATCTCGCCGCATTCGAAGCCATTGTGGCGAAGACCGTCAAGGAGCTTGGTGGCCCTGCCGACTGGGCGCTTCCCTATTGGAACTACCTGAATTCCAGCAATCAGGCCGCACGCAACATACCCCAGGCTTTCCTGGAAGAGAAATTGCCGGATGGTTCTCCCAATTTCCTGGCCAAGGCCAGGCGCAATGGGTCAAAGCGCCTGGGACCAACGCCTGACATTCCCCGTGATATCACGCTGGGTTGCCAGGACTACCACCGCTTCACCAGCGCTCCCGGCACCTTGGAATACGGCGGTGGCATCACCGCCTTTTCCCATGACGGCAGCGACACTGGCGCCATTGAATCCAATCCGCACAATCTGGTTCACATCATGGTCGGCGGACTGCAGGAGCCCTATGGATTCATGTCAGACCCGGACTATGCCGCCCTGGACCCGATTTTCTGGGTGCACCATTGCAATGTGGACCGGCTTTGGGCAGCCTGGCTGACCCAGCCCGGCAACATCCAGGACAACAGCGCCGCCTGGAGCAACGGCCCTGCCGGCCGCGGCTTCGTCATGCCGGACACCGAAGGAAAGCTGGCCTCCTATGATCCGGGTGAAACCCTGCCGGGCGGTGCGCTGGCCCCTGACTATGACAATCTGACCAGCGGCACGGGCGCCACCACGCTCACGGCCAGCACGGCAAGCCTCACACCGCAGGAGATCGACATGCCCGCAGAATTCTCGACGGTCCCGCCGCCCGCGCCGCGTGTACTGGGCTCCAATGCGGAGCGGGTCATCGTGGGCCGCACGCCGCGGCTGACCACCGTATCGATCGCGGACCCCGGTGCCGCAAAGGTCGAGTTGCTGCAGGCAGGCGCCGCGCTGCCGCGGCCACAGCGCTACTTTCTTCACCTGGAAGGCATTCGCGGCAATGCGCCCAGCGGCGTGCTGACGGTCTCCATCGGCTCGCCCGGGGCGGCGGCACGGCATGCAGACACCGTCGCCCTGTTCGGATTGGCCAAGGCCTCGGCCAGCGACGGACCGCATGGAGGCAACGGACTGGGCGCCACCATCGACATCACCGATGCCACGCAGGCCATCCTGGACGCAGGCGGCAGTCTGGACCAGTTGAACGTGGCCATCGAACAGCCCGAAGCCGACCCCGGGCGCGAAATCACCGTGGACCGCGTGAGCGTGGTCGCACAGGACGCCACCCGCTAAGGCCCGCGTATGGACGCGCTGCTGAGAGACCTGCGGACCGCTCCCGCGCCAGCACTGATGGCCGTGTCGGGGGCAGGCTTCATCAGCCTGGCCATCAGCCCGCCTGCCACGCCCGGCCTGTCGCTGTGCGGCTCGCTGTCCTCGGTCACGCTGGCCGACCTGTCGCCGCTGGTGCTGGACGGGCACACGCTCGGCATCCTCGGTGTGGCATGGCTGGCCATGGTCCTGGCCATGATGCCGCTGCTGGCACTGCGGCAGGTGCGCCACGCCATGCGATCGAGCGTGGCCCGCCGGCGCCTGCTGGCGGCGGGCCTGCTGCTTGCGGGCTATGCGCTGGTGTGGATGGCGGCCGGGCTGGTCATGGTGCCGCTTGCCGCCCTCTTGCACGCAGCCGCGCATCCCGCGCTCATTCTTGCCTGCATTGCCGTGGCGGTCCTGTGGAGTTCATCGCCCGCAGGAACACGCGCCCACAATGCCTGCCACAGGCTGTACCCCGTGGCCGCCAGCGGCCCCACGGCCAACCGGGACAGCCTGCAGCACGGACTGCGAACCGGCGTGGCATGCGCCACGGTATGCTGGCCGTGGATGCTGGCGCCCTTCGCCTTTCCTGCGGCCTGGCACCTGCCGGCCATGGCTGTTGCTGCCGTTTTGCTCTTTGTGGAGCGCACAGGCCCATCGCTGCGGCCCGCCTGGCGCCTGCCCTATGTCCTGCGGCGCCTTCTGCACGGCAAGCCGCGCACGTCGCTGGGCCGGGCGACAAGACACTGAACCTTGTGGAGGGTGAGCCTCACCCCCGCCCGGCCAGCTCCGCCACCCCTCGCACCAGCGCACGCCCGGCGTCCGTCGCCTTGCCGTAATGCGCCAGCAGTGCCTGTACATCGGCGTCGGGCGCATGGGAGCGCAGGGACAGCAGCACGTAGCAGATATCGACGCCGGCAAGGTGCAATTGCTGCAGCGCCGTGGCGTCGGGAACAAGGTCACCGGACTCGAATTGCTGCAGGACCTGTTTGGCTTGGCCGGCCTTGCGGGCGAGTTCGGCTTCGCTGAGGTTCAGGCGCTGGCGTTCCTGTTGCAGGCGGGCGGCAAGGGTGGGTTCGGGGCGCTCATGCTGGATGGCGTTCGGGTCAAACGAGCGGAGGCCGGTCAGCACAAAGGAAATGTCCAGGCCATGCGCAGAAATCCGTGCAAGAAACTCGGCGCTGACGGTTGCCACGTCACGCTCCCAGTCCTGATAAGTGCGCATTTTGGTGCCGCCCAGCTTGGCCATGTCCGCTTGAGACAGGCCGAGACGCTCGCGCTCCTGACGAAGGCGTTCACCAAAAATTACACGGATTTCTGCATTCATCTTGCTAACGATCACGGATTTCCGTGCAATAGTCGATGTACCTTGTAGACCTTGACTCCAAATACTACCTGACCCCTCAGGCGGCTCCTTTGCGCGCCTGTACGTTGCACGAAGGAGGTCCATGAAGCACTCCGCCGCCAAACCGTCGCGCAAGAAGCTCGCTGCGGCGTACCGCGCGCTGTTTCAGCATGCGGCTGAAGCGTTCCGGCAGGCCGCGATGACCGCCGAAGACCACCGGCACGGCGTCGAATCCGACCGCCTGCTGCACATTGCCAGCGGTGTGGCCCGCAGTGCCGCGCAGGCCGACTCATCGCAGGACCTGCAGGACCCGCAGAACATGGCCTTTGACGTGGCGGCCTGCATCAACGCGGCGCGCCTGGTGCCCGGCCATGCGGAATCCGCCCCGCGCTCCGGCCTGCTGGCCGAAGCGGCGCTGGCGCTCTCACAGATCTCTGAAACGCCGACGGACCACATCGTTTTTCCCCGTGACACGCTGGCCAGGCTGCAGGCGGAGAGCGTTGCCGATCCCGCGCCCGCACAGTGGCGCGAGCTGGCCCGCCAGGCCAACTACGAGGCCCAGCAGCTGGCACAGGCGCTGATGCAGATGGGCCATCGCCAGGACACGGAGACCCATGTCGTGGCGCACGGCATGGCGGCGCGCATTGCGCAGCTGACGGAGATCGTTTTCGTGGCCGCCGCCCTGCATGGCGAGCACCGTGATGGCTGGGGCGCGCCGGTCCTGCGCGACGTGCGCCATATCTTTGAAGGCGGCATGGGCCGCCTGGGATGAGCGGGGCGCGGCTCAGCTCTGGACGACGACGTTCTCCAGCCTCAGCACGGCTTCGCGCACCTCGCCCAGGCGCGTGTCTTGCGCCTGCGAGGCCTGGATGATGGTGTCCATGATGTCGCTGGCATTCACGGCAGCCGCGCGCATCTGCTTCATCATGTCGCCGGATTCATTCACACGCTCGAAGCCCAGCTGCACGCTGGCCGCAGACGCGCCGATGACGGATTTGACCTCCCTGGCCGCCTCGGCGCAGCGCTGGGCCAGGCTGCGCACTTCGCCGGCCACGACACCGAACCCGCGCCCCTGCTCGCCCGCACGCGCGGCTTCGACGGCGGCGTTGAGCGCCAGCAGATTGGTCTGGAAGGCAATGCCATCGATCAGGCCCACCATCTCGCCGATGCGACGGGAGTTGCTGGAGATGCTGGACATGGCGTCGACCGCGCTGTCCAGGGCCACGTCGCCGCGCTGGGCAATGCGCGTCACGTCCCGCGCCTGGGCATGCGCGTCATGCGCCTGGGCAGCGCTGTCGCGCACCAATTGCTGCAGTTGCTCGAAAGCCGATTGCACCAGGCGCGTGGCCTCGTAGCGCTGCGTGATGTCGGTGGCGTACTTCACCACCTTGAAGGGCTGGCCGGACTGGTTGAGCACGGGGCTGTAGTTGGCCTCGATCCAGACATCGTTGCCCAGGCGCCCTATGCGCCGGAACTGGCCCCGGTAGTGCTTGCCCTGCGACAGGTGCGCCCAGAAGGCCGCGTACTCGGCCGAGCTGCGCTCCTGCGGGGCCACGAATATGCTGTGGTGCCGGCCGACCAGCTCGTCTTCGGATGCATAGCCCATGGCCTGCAGAAAATTGCGGTTGCAGCGCAGGATGCTGCCGTCCAGACCGAACTCGATCACGGCCTGGGCCCTGCCTACCGCCGCTAGCTGGCTGCTGGCTTCGGCATCGCGCAGCACTTCGG
This sequence comes from Delftia sp. PX-1, assembly GCF_055797465.1. Classification (NCBI taxonomy): domain Bacteria; kingdom Pseudomonadati; phylum Pseudomonadota; class Betaproteobacteria; order Burkholderiales; family Comamonadaceae; genus Delftia; species Delftia sp. PX-1. Next base: position 1,723,058 of record NZ_CP184763.1, on the reverse strand, counting down.
CCGAGATATCCATGGCGTACTTGACGACCCGCAGCACCTGTCCACGGCTGTCGAGCACGGGGCTGTAGTTGGCCTGCAGCCAGACCTCACGTCCCTGGCGGTCGATGCGCCGGCACCGGCCCACAAAGGCCTGCCCGCGCGCAAGCCGTGCCCAGAAGTCCCGATAGTCCCTGGCCTGCGCATCCGCCGGATCCAGGAAGATGCGGTGGTGCTGCCCGCGCAGCTCGTCCAGCTCATAGCCCATGAGGTCCAGAAACTGCGCGTTGGCGAAGAGGATGTGGCCCTGGGGATCGAGCTCGAGGACGGCCTGGGTGCTGTACAAGGCCTTCAGTTGGGAGCTTGGGGAATCGGAACGCAGGCCGAGCCTGGACAGGATGGAGCGGATGCCGCGCATGGAAGCCCTTGTTATTCAGCGCTGAATGGGTGATTGGCGCCCGACAATGGGCTGGTCTGGCAACGATTGTATCTGTTTGCTATTTTCTGCACTCTTCGCATTGACGTGCACTTTCTGTCAGAAGATGCCTACAGAAATAAAAAAATGCCCTTCAATTCACAATTGTTTGCATTTTCTCAAGGCATCCAATTCCCTTTTTCCACCCAAGTCTTTCAAGCAGCAAGAAACACATGTAACTAATTGATATAGAGTTCACAGCATTCCGTCGCCTGGCGGTGTCCTCTGTCTTGTGTGCTTGAAAAATGTCTTGTGGCGTTCGGGTGATCGATTTGACTTCCAGCCTGGGCGGCCGCGCCCTGGCCAAGCTGGGCGTGGCGTACGCCCCCGGCAAGCCGCGGGTTGCCGTGAGGCTGGCGGACTCGGAAAGCGCCCCTGTCATCGACTGGGGCGGACCTCCGGGGAGGGATGAGCCGCTGTGCGAGCCCTCGGCGCCGGGCGCCTTGGTACTGCTGATCGGCCCCGGCGCCGTTCATCAGGCCAGGGAATTGTTTCAGAGAGCATTGAATGAGGCCGTGCGTTGCGTACGCATTTTTCTGATGCCAAGCGCCATCATGGAAGAAATAGCGCTCAAGCAAATGCGGATGCCGCACCATGAATCCATTCAGCTTTACCGATTACCGGACAGCAGTTCAGAAACACTTTGGTTTGTTTTGATCGAAGAGCTGCAAAAGCTCTCAGCCCGATTTTCATCCGGTGACAACACCGATTCCAGAAAAAGAGAAGTTTCAATGTCAAGCAATCTGTCCCAATCCATGCAATCCATTATTTCCATCGAAGGCGCCATGGCGGCGGCCCTGGTGGACCATCAAAGCGGGATGTGCCTGGCCCAGGCGGGCAGCGGCGTGGATCTGGAGCTTGCTGCGGCAGGCAATACCCAGGTGGTGCGGGCCAAGCTCAAGACCATGGAGTCGCTGGGACTGCGCAAGGGCATCGAAGATATCCTGATCACCCTGGGCGACCAATACCATTTGATCCGCCTCATCCCCAACAGCCCCGGGCTGTTTCTTTACCTGGTGCTGGACAAGGCCCGTGGCAACCTCGCCCTGGCCCGCTACAAGCTGACGGATATCGAGCGGTCACTGAAGGTGTGATCGCGGGACTGCGGGCCTGGGCCTGGGCCTGGGCCTGGGCCTGGGCCTGGGCCTGGGCCTGGGCCTGGGCCTGGGCCTGGGCCTGGGCCTGGGCATGGCCGGCCCGGTCATCCGGCTGCCCACTCGGCTACCATCGGTGCCCCCATCCCCATGCAGTTTCCCTGGAAGGCCCTCATGCTGCTGTACGCCGATTCGCAATTCGCCTCTCCCTATGCCCTGTCCGTGTTCGTGTCGCTGAAGGTCAAGGGGATTGACTTCGAGCTGCGCACGCTGGACCTTTCGGCGGGACAGAACACCGGGGCGGACTATGTGGCCGCGTCACTGACGGCACGGGTGCCTACGCTGGTGGATGGCGATTTCAGCCTGTCGGAGTCTTCGGCGATTTGCGAGTACCTGCAGGACCGCTTTGGCGGCGCCCGGCTCTATCCCGAGGATGCGCAGGCGCGCGCCCGTGTGCGCCAGGTCCAGGCCTGGCTGCGCAGCGATCTGATGGCCTTGCGCTCGGAGCGCAGCACCGAGGTGGTGTTCTACCGCCCCACGCCCACGCCGCTGTCGGATGCGGGCCAGGCGGCGGCGCGCAAGCTGTTTTCGGTGGCCGGAGCCTTCATCCGCTCGGAGGGCGACCACATCGCCGGCCCATGGTCGATTGCCGATGTGGATCTGGCGCTGATGCTCAATCGCCTGGTGCTCAACGGCGATGCCGTGCCCGCGCCGCTGGCCGCCTATGCGCGCCGGCAGTGGCAGCACCCCGCCGTCCAGCAGTGGCTGGCCCTGCCCCGCCCGCCCCTGGCAGGCTGATCCGAACGGATACGGCAGGCCATGGACAGCCTTCTCTACATGGGCGTGCGGATCACGCCCGCGTCACTTCCCAGCGATGCCTCGCCAGGCGCCTGGCTGCCGCGCGCCACCTTGCTGGAGGTGGCCAGCGGCAAGGCCCTGGAGGCCATCACAGATGACCAGCCCTGCGACACGCAGCCAGAGGCCGATGCCCGCGCGCTGCGACTGGGCAAGCGCCATGTGATGAAGGTGCTGCATCAAGGCTGAGGCGCCAGGGTGCTGGCGCCTGCCCGCGCCCCTCAATCCATCTTCACGGCCACCAGCCTCCATCCCATCAGGCCTTCACGCCTGAAGATGAAGCCGCCCGGCTCGCCGCGCGGGTGCACGAAGACCTTGGACCAGCCCTGGTACTCCACGGAGTAGTCCTTGCGCGGCGGCCCGCCCTGGGTGTCCACGCCCACGCCTGCGGCGGCCACGTCCGTGGGTTTGCCGGGCTTGCCTTTTTCCAGCATGAGCATGACGCCGTCGGGCGAGACCAGCGCCTCGGTGAACTGGCTGACCAGGCCCTGGGCCAGTTGCTGGCCAAAGCCGGCCAGGGGGTTGGAGGCGCTGTCGCCCGAGCCGCCCATCTGGGATTGCAGCCTGGCCATCATCTGGCCCTTGATGCTTTCGCGCAGCGCAGGGAAGTCCACGTAGCCGGACAGGGCCTGGGCGTCGCGGCGCTCCACGGCCTTGCCGATCTGGTGCAGGGCGATATAGGGCGATGCATAGAGCAGTCCGGCCGCAGCCACGCAGAGGGCGGCCAGCGCACCGGCCAGTGTTTTGGGTTTCATGGATCTCTTTCGTGAAAGCGTGCCAGCGGCCACGCGCAAACGCGGATTCTAGGCGGGCCCGTCCGGCGCGCGGCGCCGGCCAGGGACGGCCCCGGGCACAGGCCGTCTCTTCCTGCCGCAGCAATGGGCAGAGAACCCCTATCAGGCCAGGGCGAATACCTGAAAAGCTGGTATTGCCTGCTCCATCCGATTCATACTATAGTTTGTAACAAATAGTTTACAAACTAATACAACATGGATCGCCATTGGCCACGCAGGCCATCGGCAAGCCAGCATCGCCGTTTCCGGATGCCTGTGAGCCTTTGTGCAGACCGGGCATTTACCGTGAATGAAATCTCATTTTCACGACCGAGTTCTTTTTGCGAGAGATGTGAGCCATCACGGGGCGGCCTGACAACGCGAGTACCCACCAACCATCCGCAATGCATGCAAAGGACGCAGTATGAATAATTTCAAGTTATCGACTCGCCTGACCGCCTTGATTGGTTTTCTCTCACTGCTCATGATCGTGATCGGCGCTTTCGGGCTTTATGGAATCAGCGAGTCCAACCGCCGATTCAAGGTGGTCTATGAAGAGCGCCTGGTCGCACTGGGCGATCTGCTGGAAGTGCAGCGCCTGCTGCTGCGCAACCGCAATGCGGTCTCGGGCGCCATTGCCGTGCACCTGCCCGAATACACGCAGCAAAAGCAGCAGGAGATACAGACCAACATCAACGACGTGAACAAGGCCTGGGCCTCGTTCCGCCAGACCCGGATGACAGAGGAAGAGGCGCAGCTGGCCGACCGCTTCGAGGCCGTGCGCGCGCTGTTCCTGCAAGGCTTTCTGAAGCCGGCCCAGCAGGCGCTGCTGTCCGGTGACCTGGAGCTGGCCCGGCAGCTGCTGATCGACAAGGACGAGGCGCTGTACGCGCCGCTGCGTGATGTGATCGTGCAGCTGACCGCGCTGCAGACCCGCGTCGCCAAGGAGGAATACGAGGCCGCGCAATCGCTGTACCAGGTGATTTTTGCGGTGGCCGTGGGCTCCATCATCGGGGGCGTGCTGCTGGGAGTGCTGCTGGGCTGGTCCATCATCCGCAACATGGCGCGGTCGCTGCGACAGGCCATCCATACGGCCGATGCCGTGGCGGCAGGCGATTTGACACGGCACATCGATGTGCGCGGCAAGGACGAGGTGTCCATGCTGCTGCGCGCGCTGCAGACCATGCAGGAGGGGCTGCGCGGCGTGGTGCGCCAGGTGCACCAGGGATCGGTCAGCGTGGCGGCGGCCAGCGGGCAGATCGCGCAGGCCAACCAGGACCTGTCCTCGCGCACCGAAAGCCAGGCCAGCGCGCTGCAGCAGACGGCAGCCTCCATGGAGCAGCTCAGCTCCACCGTGCGCCAGAACGCCGACAACGCACAGATGGCCAACCAGCTGGCCCTGGGCGCCTCCACCGTGGCCGAGCAGGGCGGCGAAGTCGTGCGGCAGGTGGTCGATACCATGCGCGGCATCAGCGAATCGAGCCGGCAGATCGCCGACATCATCAACGTGATCGATGGCATTGCCTTCCAGACCAACATCCTGGCGCTGAACGCGGCCGTGGAAGCGGCACGCGCCGGCGAACAGGGCCGGGGCTTTGCCGTGGTGGCCACCGAGGTGCGCGGCCTGGCCAGCCGCAGCGCCGAGGCCGCCAAGCAGATCAAGCAGCTCATCACCGACAGCACCAGCCGCGTGCACAACGGCAGCGCGCTGGCCGACCAGGCCGGCACGACCATGGCCGAGGTGGTGGACGCCATACGCCGCGTGACGGATCTGATGGGCGAGATCAGCGCCGCCAGTTCCGAGCAAAGCTCGGGCGTGGCCCAGATCGGCCAGGCGGTCACGCAGATGGACCAGGCCACCCAGCAGAACTCGGCGCTGGTGGAGGAGATGGCCGCCGCGGCCTCCAGCCTGCGCGGCCAGGCCGGCGACCTGGTGCGCACGGTGGGCGCCTTCAAGCTGGAGGCGGCAAGCGGCCATCAGCATGCCGCCGTGGAGCTGCAGCGCAGGCAGCCCATGCTGGCAGCAGGCTGAGACGGAAAGAAACAAGAAAGAGCGCGCGCGAGAAGCCGCCAGACAGGCCAGAGCAAGGCAGCAACAGGCCCTGGCCGCCGGGCCAGTGCCTGCGGCTGGCTCAATGCAGCGCGGTGCCCCTGGCGCCGCGGCTGCGCGCCATCTTGACGCGGTACATGGCCGCATCGGCCTTTTGCAGCGCGTCGTCGGCGTCAATGGAGTCCGGCCGCAGGCAGACCACGCCCACGCTGGCGCCGCCGTAGTCCAGCGTCTTGCCATCGGGCAGCTCGACCTTCATGACCGAGGCCTCCGACAGGCGCTGCTGCAGGTCGCGCGATACGGCGTCGGCCTCGCTGCCGAACAGCGGGCCCACGCCGATGAAGACGAACTCGTCACCGCCGAAGCGCGCCAGCATGTCGGCGCTGCGCAGATGGGAGGACAGGCGCTCTCCCATGGCGCGCAGCAGTGCGTCGCCGGCCTCGTGGCCGTGCTCGTCGTTCACGTTCTTGAAGCGGTCCAGGTCGATGAAGCCCACCACCACGCATTCCTGGCTGCGTGCGCAGCGTGCAATGAGCCGGCCCAGTTCGTCGGTGAGGCAGCGCCGGTTGGGCAGACCGGTCAGCGGGTCCAGCAAGGCCAGTGCCGCCAGCTCCTGGTTGGCCTTGCTCAGGCTGGTGATGAGCTGCTCGCGCTCCACGCGCTCGGCGATGAGGTTGGCGAACAGGCGCAGCAGGCCCTGGGCCTCGGTGCTCAACGCCTGGGAGGTCTTGCTGGCCGCGCACAGCGTGCCGTAGAGCTGGCCGTCGGAAAAGCGTACCGGGGCGCTGGCGTAGGTGCGAATGCCCAGTTCACGCGCGGCCTCGGAGTCGCCCCAGCAGGCACCGACATCGGGCGTGTACATGCGGCCTTCGTCCAGGGCGCGCTTGCACAGCGTGTCGCCCCAGGGGACGACCAGGCCTTCGGGAATCTGCATCTCGCTCGCGTTGCGCGCGTACAGCACGCGCTGCTGGCCCTGTTCTTCGTTGATGGTGGTGAGATAGGTGGACTCCAGATGCGTACTCTCTTCGAGCATTTGCAGCAGGGGCCGCGTCAACTCTTCCAGAGAATGCGCCTGGGTCACGGACTGGGACAGGCGCTGGACAAGGGACTCCATGAAATACCTCTCGAAATGACGACGGAAGCAGACTGCCCGCGCGCCTGATGAGGGAATGGGAAGGCAGGCGGGCCGGCACCAATTTGGGGATTGTGACCCGGCCAGACGCAGGCGGGAAGCATCCCGGCCGCGCTGCAGGCCGACAAGCCTGCGCGCCACGCGCCGCTGTCAGCAGGCCGACACAGGCGGCCATATCACCTGCACGCGCAGGCCGCCCAGCGTGGGCGAGCGGTCGAGCAGCAGGCGTGCTCCATGCCGCTGGGCAATGGTCTGCACGATGGCCAGGCCCAGTCCGCTGCCCTGCGCCTGCTGGCCCGCAGAAGCCGCTGAAGCCGCAGAGGGCCCACGCACAAAGCGCCGCAGCACCAGTTCGCGCTCGCTCTCGGCAATGCCAGGGCCCGAGTCCTCGACCACCAGCGCGCGGCCCTGGGCATCGCTGCGCCAGCCCACATCGACGCGGCCGCCTTGCGGAACGTACTTGATGGCGTTGTCCAGCAGGTTGCGCACCAGCATCTGCAAAGCCTGTGCGTCGCCCGCCACGGCAAAGGACTGCCGCAGATGCGGGGACTCGCTCAGGCCCATGTCCAGGCCGTGCTGCTGGGCCGCCACGGCCTGGTCCGCCAGGGCCTGCTCCACCACCTCGCGCAGGTCCACGTCCGCAGGTGCGGCCGTGGCAGCGCCGTGCTGCCCCTGCATGCCTTGCGGGCCTGGGGCCGTGCCTTGTACCGTGCCTTGGGCTTCCTGCCGCGCCAATGTCAACAATTGTTCGACGAGCCGTGTGGCCCGGTCTATGCCGGCCGAAAGACGCTGCACGGCCTCGTCATGCGCGGCCGCATCGGGCGCGCGCTGCAAGGCCACCAGTTGCAGCTTGAGCGCGGCCAGCGGAGAGCGCAGCTCGTGCGCGGCGTCCGCCACGAAGTGCTGCTGCGCCTCGAAGGCCTGGCCCACGCGCTGCAGCAGCGCGTTGAGCTCGGCCACCAGGGGCCGCACCTCGTCGGGCAGGCCCTCGGCCGGCACGGGGGCCAGGTCCTGCGGGCGGCGCGCGGCCAGCTCGCGGCGCACGCGCTGCACGGGCGCCAGCGAACTGCGCACCACCCACCACACGGCCAGCGCCAGCACGGGCGCCAGCAAGGCGATGGGCAGCAGGCTTTGCCAGGCGGCATCGCGCGCCAGCGTGCGGCGCACGCGCATGTCCTGCGCCACCTGGATCACCTGCGAGCGCGTCTGCAGCGAGAACACGCGGTAGACGGTGCCGCGCGCGGGCACATCGGCAAAGCCCAGCACGGCCATCTGCGGCAATGCCGCACCCAGCGCGGACTCGAAAATGCGCAGGCCCTCGTTGGTCCAGACCTGGACGATGAATTCGTGGTTCTCATCCTCGGGCGGCGTGCCCTGGGGCCTGCCGCGCGCATCCACCGGCAGGCCGGCGCGCAGCGCGAAGGCGGTCTGCTGCATCTGGTAGTCGAACAGGGTGTCGGTCTGCAGCAGCGCGTTGCGGTAGGCCAGCAGGCCCTGCAGCAGCGCCGTGAGCACGATGGCCGCGCCCAGGAACATGAGCAGCCGCGTGCCCAGTGCGCCGGGCAGGCGGCCGCGCAGCCGGGCGATGACAGAGGAAGCCGGCGCCGTCATGGCTTGGGCACCATGTAGCCCACGCCGCGCACATTGAGGATCAGCCCCGCGCCCAGCTTCTTGCGCAGGCCGTGGATGTAGACCTCGATGGCGTTGCTGCTGACCTCGTCGCCCCAGCCGTAGAGCTTGTCCTCGATCTGCTGGCGCGACAGCGTGCTGCCCGGGCGCGCCAGCAGCGTCTCCAGCACCGCCCATTCGCGGCCCGAGAGCACCACGTCGCGCCCCTCGACACTGGCCTCGCGCGTGGCGGGATTGAGCCGCACGCCTTCGCGCTCGTACAGCGGATCCATTGCGCCCGACGCCCGGCGCGCCAGCGCACGCAGCCGCGCGAGCAGCTCGTCCAGGTCATAGGGTTTGACCACGTAGTCGTCGGCCCCCGCATCCAGCCCGGCAATGCGGTCGCGCACGGCATCGCGCGCCGTGGCCACCAGCACCGGCGTGCGGTCGCGGCGCCCGCGCAGGCGGCGCAGCACCTGCAAACCGTCCTGCCCCGGCAGGCCCAGGTCCAGCAGCACCATGTCATAGCCATGGCCGCCACCCGGGCCGGGGCACAGGGCCGCATCGGCCTGCAGGCCGTCACGGACCCAGTCCACCGCATGGCCCTCGCCGCGCAGCAGGGTCTGCACGGCCTCGCCGATCATGGCGTCATCTTCGACAAGCAGTAAGCGCATGGCAGAAGAATAGCTCCCTGCAAGGCTGGCTCAGTTCTGAGGCACATGCCGCCCGAAACTGGCGCGCTCAAACCTCAGGGACAGCGAGCAAGGGCCTAAGCCGGCCGCGCCGCCCCGCCGCGAGGCTGTCGTCCCCCTCCTTCGCGAAGCGATTAGAGAGGGGGAAGGCGCGCAGCGACTCAGGGGGTGAGCGGCGGTCACACCGCCGCTTCAATCTTAGGCATGGCCATGCGGGCCTTGGTCAGCGCCATGCCCAGGTTGGCCGTGCGCCGGCAGACGAAGACGGCCACGTAGTCGGGCATGAGCTTGCCGCGCAGGAAGACGTGGATGAGGTTGTCGCTGTTGACGATGAGTTCCTGGAAGTAGTGGTGGCCGTCGTCCTTGAGGCCGCGCGACTTCTTGAACAGGCTCTCGATCATCGAGACGTTGGGGCCGTTGAACAGGTCGGCCGTGGCAGCGGCCACGAGATCGATGACTTCGCGCGGATGCGAGTCCACCGTGCGGATGGCCAGCAGCATGCCGGAGGCGGCATCCACATAGCCGATGGCCAGACATTCGGGCACCGAACCGGCCACCTCGCTCAAAACGTTATCCAGGCTCATTGCAGCTTTCCTTTTTTGTGAATGGATGTGATCGGTCAGCCCATCTTCAGCAGCAGTGCCACTTCGTACGCATACAGCAGGTCCTCCTGGGCCTGGGACTGCACGTACTGGGCATCGATGAGGCGCACGCGGCGCAGCGCCTCGTCGGCGGTGAGGCCCTCGCGCACCAGCCATGCGGCCAGCACCGTGCCCGTGCGGCCCAGGCCGGCCAGGCAGTGCACGGCCAGCACCTCGCCCGCGCGCAGCATGGCCGACATGCGCGCCAGCAGCATCTGGATCTGGGCCACCGACGGTGATTCGTGGTCCCGCACCGGCAGGTGCAGGTTGCGCAGGCCATGGCGCTGCAGCGGCTCCTGCGGCAGGTCGTTTTCGGTCAGCGTGATCAGCACGGTGACGCCGCAGCCGCGCAGGGCCTTCAGGTCGAAGTCCATGGACTGCACCACGCCCGGTTGCGGCGCGCCCGCCAGCCGGCCCGGCACCAGCCAGGCAAAGCCGCTGGGGCCACGGCTGGCCGGCACGGCCTGCGGGTCGGCCACCAGCGGCTGCCAGTCCACCAGCACGGAGGGATTGACGGCGCGCGGCCGGGCTGCGGCAGCGGGTGCCGGTGCGGGCGCTGGTGCTGGTACCGGCGCAGGCACGGGTGCAGGGACGGGCGCAGGTGCAGGTACAGGCATGGGTTCGGTTGCAGGCTCGGCGGCCACTGCATCCGACAGGAATTCGGAGATCGCGGCCACGGCCGCTGCAGGCAGCGGAGGAGGCAGGGGCACGCCCTCCTCCAGGTCTTCGGCCCGCGCATCGGGAGAGGCCACGGCACAGCTGCCGGTGCGCAGGAACTGCTGGCCCGCCAGCGACAGCGGCGCACGCTGGAAGGCTTCCATGGATTGCGCCTCGGCAATGCGGCCGCCGGCCAGCAGCAGCATGTCCTGCGCCACGGCCTGTGCGTGCTGCTGGTGGTGCGTGCTCATCAGCACGGCCGTGCGCTGGGCCACCTGGCGCAGCAGCTCCAGCAGCACGAAGGCCTCGTAGCCCTCAAGCTCTGCCGTGGGCTCGTCCACCATCAGCAGGGCCGGCTCGGCCAGCGCTTCGCGCAGGATGGCCACGGCACGCTGCTGCACGGGGGACAGCTGCAGCGCCGGCTGGTCGAACATCAGCGCAAGCTCGGGAAAGCCGAAGGCCTGCACCTGCACGCGGCACCAGTCGCGCAGCGCATGCGGCACGAGCTTGAGGCGGGGCCGGGCCAGCTCGACGATGGCGTCGAAGGTGCTGGCCATCATCAGCCGGGCCTGCTGCTGCACCAGGCGCGGCGCCTGCATGGCGCCGGTCCATTCCTGGCCCGCGTAGCGCACGCTGCCCCAGCGACGAAAGCGCGGATTGGCGGCATTGAGATCGGCCAGCGTGCGCAGCAGCGTGGACTTGCCCGAGCCGCTGGGGCCCAGCAGGGCCGTGATGCCGTGGGTGGGCAGCGTGAAGTCCACCTCAGCCAGGATGACGCGCGCGCCGAACGATGCGCCCAAACCCGCCGCCTGCAAGCTGTAGTCCTGCTTCAAAGCATGCCCTTCCTGTTTTGCCATGGGCCCTTGCGGGCGCTTCTTCCTGAAACCAGAACGGTGCACGCCCGCCTGGATGGGCCGGCAGTCTAAGCGTATTCGCTCTATCTCAAATCGTCACAATTTGAAACACCGCTAACGCAAAAGGACGCGAATTCACAGAATACAACCATCACATTGCCGCACGAATGCAGGAATAGCCAGCCACTGGCCGGTTGAATTCCCCATGCAATAAGCCCCGGCACATTCGTGCCGGGGCTGTGCGATCAATTCAGTGTGCAGGTGCTTTTCAGTCCCTTACCTCCTTTCGCTTACCCGAGACGTACGGGAACAAATATCCTGTTGCCATCGCGCCAAATCAGCACGGCCACGGTCTTGCCGGCCTTGGCCATGGCGGCGCGCACGGCCTCGATATCTCCGGCAGGCGAGCCATTGATGGACAGCAGCACATCGCCCTGCGTGATGCCGGCCTCGGCCGCCGGGCCTGCGGCGTCGGCAACGACCAGGCCGTCCTTCACGCCGATCTGCTGCTTTTCCTCGGGCTGCAGCGGGCGCAGGGCCAGGCCCAGCTTGCCCTTGCCGGCGTCGGGCTTGTCCTTGGCCACCTTGGCAGCCTTGTCGCTGGCATCGCCCAGCACGGCGCTGAGCGTGCGGGCCTCGCCGTTGCGCCATATCTCCAGCGTGACCTTCTGGCCCGGCAGCGCCTGGCCCACAAAGGCCGGCAGATCACCCGAGCCCACGATGGGCTGGCCATCGATCTTGCGCACCACGTCGCCGGGCTCCAGTCCCGCCTTGGCGGCAGGGCCGTTCTTGTCCACGCTGGACACCAGGGCGCCTTCGGGACGGTCGAGCTTGAAGGAATCGGCAAAGGCCTGGTTCACCTCCTGCACGGCCACGCCCAGCCGCGCATGCTGCACCTTGCCCGTGGCCACGATCTGCTGCTGCACGCGCGTGGCCACCTCGATGGGAATGGCGAAGGACACGCCCTGGTAGCCGCCCGAACGCGAGTAGATCTGGCTGTTGATGCCCACCACCTCGCCGCGCGCATTGAACAGCGGGCCGCCCGAGTTGCCGGGGTTGATGGCCACGTCCGTCTGCAGGAAAGGCACGAAGCTGTCGTCAGGCAGGGTGCGGCCCTTGGCGCTGACCACGCCGGCCGTCACGCTGCTCTCGAAGCCGAAGGGCGAGCCGATGGCCAGCACCCAGTCGCCCACGCGCAGATCGGCCGTCTTGCCCAGCGACACCGTGGGCAGGTTCTTCGCCTCGATGCGCAGCACGGCCACGTCGGTCTTGGGATCGGCGCCCAGCACCTTGGCGCTGAACTCGCGCCGGTCGGTCAGCTTGACGGTCACTTCCTTGGCGCCGCGCACCACGTGGGCGTTGGTCAGGATCAGGCCGTCGCTGGAGACGATGAAGCCCGAGCCTTCGCCGCGCGTGGGCACATCGCGCTGGGGCTGGCCCTGGCCCATGCCCGGCATGCCGGGCACGCCGAAGCGGCGGAAGAATTCAAAGAACGGATCGTTGGGGTCCATGCCCGGCACGCCCTGCTGCCCCTGGCGCGCTGCGGCCTCGTCGCCGTCCTCGCCCATGGCACGCGAGCTGCCGACCACGCTGATGTTGACCACGGCCGCGCCATTGCGCGCCGTGATGTCGGCAAAGTTGGGCGCCGCCACGGCGCCGGCGGGAGAAGCAGGAGAAGCGGCAGAAGCAGGCTGTGCTGCAGGCGCAAACAGCGACGTGGCGGCACGCGCATCGCCATGCACCACACCAACCAGACCGGCGCCCGTGGCGCCCAGGGCGCCGATGGCACCTGCGGCCACCAGGGCCAGCACCAGACGGCGGGGAGTCGACAGAATCTTGTTCATGGCAGACCTTTCCTCAAAAGCAGCGTTCCTTGCTGCGTTGGGGAGAAGTCTGAAGGGGCAGACTTAGGCGAGGCTTAGAAGCCTCGCCGTGCCTCTCAGATCAGCGCCAGCACCTTCTCCGGCGGGCGGCACAGCGCCGCGCCCTTGGGCGTGACGACGATGGGGCGGTTGAGCAGCACCGGGTGCTCGGCCACGGCGGCGAGCAACTGCGCATCGCTGGCCAATGCATCGCCCAGGCCCAGCTCGGCGAAGACGGCTTCCTTGCTGCGCAGCAGCTCGCGCACGGGCATGCCCAGCTGCCGGACCAGGGCCTGCAGTTGCTCAGCGTCCAGGGGCTGGGCGATGTAGTCGACGATGGTCGGCTCTATGCCGTTGTCGCGCAGCAGGGCCAGCGCGCCGCGCGAGTTGCTGCAGCGGTTGTTGTGGTAGATGGTGATGTCGGTGCGGGGGGCGGTGGTGTTCATGGGCCGCAGTGTAGGCCCATGAAAATGCGTCTCAGGCCACGGCTTCCTCGGGATGGGCATCGACCTCGCGGCCGGGCAGCAGCAGGTTCAGCCCCACCGCGACCAGGGCGCCGACGGTAATGCCCGAACCGAAGACTTCGCGCACGAAGGCAGGCATGCGGGCCAGCAGGTCCGGGCGCACCGTGACCGCCAGGCCGCAGCCCAGCGAGACCGCGATGATCAGGCTGGCGCGCCGCGAGTGCTCGGCGCCGCTGAGCATGCGGATGCCAGCAGAAATGATCATGGCAAACATCATCAGCCCCGCGCCGCCGAGCACGGGCTGCGGAATCGTCACCACCAGTGCGCCCAGCACAGGAAAGAGTCCGGCCAGCAGCAGCATGACGCCCGTCAGCATGACCACATGGCGGCTGGCCACGCCGGTCAGCGAGACCACGCCCACGTTCTGGGCGAAGGTGGACAGCGGAGGGCTGGACATCACGGCCGCGAAGGCCGAGCCCACGCCGTCGCACAGCATGCCGCTGGACAGGCGCTTGCCGTCGATGCGCGTCTGCGTGGCCGCGCCCAGGGCCATGAAGGTGCCCGTGGTCTCGACGATGGTCACCAGAAAAGCGATGGACATGGCGACGATGCCGGCCACCGGGAACGTCATGCCGAAGGTCAGCGGCTGCGGGATGGCGAAGACCGCGGCCTCGCTCACCTGGGTGAAGTCGATCAGGCCCAGCGCCAGGCACAGCACATAGCCGCAGGCGATGCCCAGCACCACGGCCGAGGCAGAGACGATGCCCCTGCCCCACTGCACGAAGCCGATCACCAGCACCAGGACGAAGCCGGCGATGGCCAGGTGGCCGATCGCGCCGTAGTCGCTGCGGCCCACGCCGCCCGCAGCCCAATCCACGGCGACGGGGGTCAGCGACAGGCCGATCATGGTCACGACCACGCTGGTCACGGTGTGCGGAAAGAAGCGGCGGATCACGGGCATGAAATAGCTGCCCACGATCATCACCAGCGACCCTACCAGCGAGGAGCCCAGGATGCCGGCCACGCCATGCTCCAGCCCCACGCTGATGCCCGCGCCCACGAAAGCGAAGCTTGTGCCCATGACGCAGGGCAGCCGTATGCCCACGGGCCCCACCCCCCTGCACTGGACGATGGTGACCACGCCCGAGCCCAGCAGCGCTGCATTCACCAGCGCCACGATCTGGTCGGCCGGCAGCTTGAGCGCCCCGCCGAAGACCAGGGGCACGGCGATGATGCCGCCCAGCGCCGCCAGCAGGTGCTGCAGCGACAGAAGCACCGTGGTGATGAGCATTGGCGGTCGGTCTTCCACCTTGTAAAGCAGTTGTTCCATTGTCTTGTCTCCTTGTGTCCTGGCCGTCGGCCTCTTCAGAGGCGCTTGTATGTATGTCGGGGCAGTGGTGCCGGAAAAGGGTGGGGGTCCTGAAAGTGCTGTCCGGGTCTTCGAGCCTCCTGGAGATGCTTCGGGGAAATGGCGCAGGGCGGCACGCCGGCACCCACGATGGCCTGGGTGCCGGCCTGCCGCGCTGCAGGGTGATGTCAGTGGCCCGCTGCGCGCTCGAACAGCGTGCGGGCCAGTTCGCGGTGGCGTGTCAGCACGCGCGGCAGGTCGGCCGTGAGCAGGTGGCCGTCACGCACCACGACGCGGCCGTTGATGACGCTGGTGGACACGTCGGTGGGCGTGCAGAACACCAGCGCGGCCACGGGGTCATGGCCTGCGCCCGCGTAGCCCACGCCCGACATGTCGAAGGCCACGAAGTCGGCCGACATGCCCGGCGCCAGCGCGCCGATGTCGTCGCGCCCCAGCACGCGCGCGCCGCCCAGGGTGGCGATCTCCAGCGCCTCGCGCGCGCCCATGGCGGCAGGGCCGTGGCCCACGCGCTGCAGCAGCAGGGCCTGGCGCGCCTCGCCCAGCATGTGGGCGCCGTCGTTGGAGGCGCTGCCGTCCACCCCCAGGCCCACGGGCACGCCCGCATCGCGCATGGTGCGCACGGGTGCGATGCCCGAGGCCAGGCGCATGTTGGAGCACGGGCAATGCGCCACGCCCGTGCCCGTGCGCGCGAACAGCGCAATGCCCTCGGCATCGAGCTTGACGCAGTGGGCATGCCAGACATCGGGGCCGACCCAGCCCAGGCTTTCTGCGTACTGCGCGGGGGTGAGGCCGAATTTCTCGCGAGAGAAGGCGACGTCGTTGTCGTTCTCGGCCAGGTGGGTGTGCAGCGACACGCCATGCGCACGCGCCAGCACGGCGGACTCGCGCATCAGCTCGCGCGTCACCGAAAACGGCGAGCATGGCGCCAGCACCACGCGCAGCATGGAGTGGCGTGCGCTGTCGTGGTACTGCTGGATCAGGCGCAGGCTGTCGCGCAGGATGGCTTCCTCTTCCTCCACCACTGCGTCGGGCGGCAGGCCGCCCTTGCTGCGGCCCAGGCTCATGGAGCCGCGCGCCGCATGAAAGCGCATGCCCATCTGCTGCGCCGCGGCGATGGAGTCGTCCAGCCGAGCGCCATTCGGATACAGGTACAGGTGGTCGCTGGTGGTGGTGCAGCCCGACAGCATCAGCTCGGCCATGGCGGTCTGGGTGGAGACGTGGATCATCTCCGGCGTGAGGTGCGACCACAGCATGTACAGGTTGGTGAGCCACGAGAACAGCTCCGCATCCTGCGCGGCAGGCACGGCGCGCGTGAGGCTCTGGTACATGTGGTGGTGCGTGTTGACCAGGCCCGGCATGACCACGCGGCCGCGCATGTCCAGCACCTGGGCCGTGCCGTCGTCCACCATGCGGCGGTACTGCGGCGGCAGATCGGCCGTGGCGCCCACCCATTGCACGGCCGGGCCGTCGGCCACCAGGGCGCCGTCGCGGATCTCGCGGCGCTGCGCATCCATGGTGACGAGTACATCGGCGTTCAGTGCGATCAAGGTCATGGCGTTCTCTTCTTCGAAATGGAAAAGCCGCCAGTCTAGGAAGGACAAGCCATTGCCGATAGCGCTGAATTCCGCCCGATGTGTCCACAAAAAGTGGACAAGTGCCTAAGACTCACCGCCCCCCGGCAAACAGCCTTGCCAGCGCCTGGCCGATGGACTGGGCCATCAGCTCGCCCGCCGCGCTCAACTGCCCCCTGGCCCGGCCGGTCAGCACCAGCGTCTGCCGCCGCAGATGCGCATCGCGCAAAGGCACGAAGACCAGGGCATTGCGGCTGCGCTCCTCCATCACGTCCAGCGGGTTGAGCAGGGCGATGCCCTCGCCCAGCATGACCAGGCGCTGGATCAGCGCCATGGAGGTGGACTCGGCCACGGGCGTGACCTCGATGGCGTTGCGCGCAAGGGCTTCGTCCAGCAGGCTGCGGATGGACAGCGGCGGCGCGGGCAGGATGAGCGGATGGCCTATGCACTCGCTGAGCAGCACCGACGATTGGCGCGCCAGCGCATGCCGGGGCGGCACGATGGCGCCGATCTGCCATTCGCTGGTGGCCAGCGCGCGCAGCGCGGGGCGTTCGGACAGGTCGTAGGCCAGGCCCAGGTCGGCGTCGCCGCCTTCCACGGCGGCCGCGATGTCGCTCAGGGGCAGGTCGATGATGCGCACCACGATGCCCGGGTGGCGCTGGCGGAACTCATGCACCAGCGAGGGCAGCAGCGAGCCGGCCAGCCCCGTGGTCGCGGCCACGGTGATCTCGCCGCTGCGCGCGCCCTGCAGTTCGGCAATGCGCTCGCGCAGCGCCGCATGCTCGCGCAGCGTGGCGCGCGCATGGGCCAGCACCATCTCGCCCGTCGGGGTAAGGCGCAGACGCTTGTGAATGCGCTCGAACAGGGGCGTGCCCAGCTCGGCCTCCAGGTCGAGGATCTGGCGGTTGACGGCCGTGGGGGCCACGTGCAGATGTTCGGCCGCCTTGCGGATGGAACCGCGGCGGACCACTTCGTCGAGATAGCGCAGGACTCTGGCATGCATGGCGCGAGCGTAGCGGGGTTTGCCGGGCCGCGCTTTGCAGCGCCCGGCGGCGCAGGCTCAGCGGGCCGCGCCCGGGCGCTCGGCGCGCAGCGTGCGGCTGAGCATGATCACGGGGATCAGGCCCACCAGCACCAGGGCCAGCGACGGCAGGGCGGCCTCGCCCAGGCGTTCGTCGCGCGCGAGCTGGTAGGCCACGACGGCCAGGGTGTCGCTGTTGAAGGGGCGCAGCACCATGGTGGCGGGCAGCTCCTTCATCACATCGACGAAGACCAGCAGCGCCGCCGCCGCCGTGGAGCGCCTGAGCAGCGGCCAGTGCACGCGCGACAGCACGCCCCAGGCGCCCGTGCCCAGCATGCGGGCCGAGTCGTCCAGGCTGGGCGCGATGCGCGCATAGCCGCTTTGCATGGACTGCAGGGCCACGGCGCAAAAGCGCACCAGGTAGGCCCAGACAATGCCCACGGCGGTGGCCGTGACCAGGCCGGCAAAACCCCATTCGGGCCGCACCTGCTGCACCCAGCCCACGGGCAGCAGCAGGCCGACGACGACCACGGCGCCCGGCACCGCATAGCCCAGGCTGGCCAGTTGCACCACGCCGCGCGTGACGGCCGACTCCTTGTGGCGGCGCACGGCAAACGCCAGGGCCACGGCGATGATGACGGCCAGCACCGAGGTGATGGCGCCCAGGCGCACGCTGTTGAGCGCCCAGTCGAGGAAGCGGTCCCAGGGCAGCACCGACCAGTCGGCCGCCAGCGGGCGCAGCATGAAGAACACGGGCGCCACAAAGCCCATGAGCACGGGCAGCAGGCACACCAGCCAGGCCAGCGCGCAGCGCCAGCCGCGCAGGCGCAGCGGCTGCGCCTCGGCCGAGCCGGCGCGGCCCGTGCTGCCGGTGACGAAGCGCATGCGCCGCTGGGCGCGCAGCTCCAGCTGCAGCAGCAGCACCACCAGCACCAGCAGGAAGGTGGCCAGCTGCGCAGCGGCAATGCGGTTGTCCATGGACAGCCAGGCCTTGTAGATGCCCGTGGTGAAGGTCTGTATGCCGAAATAGCTGACCACGCCGAAGTCGGCCAGCGTCTCCATCACCACCAGGGCCACGCCAGCGGCCACGGCCGGGCGCGCCAGCGGCAGCGCCACCGACCAGATGCGCCGCGACAGCGGCGCGCCCATCAGGCGTGCGGCCTCCATCAGGTGCGCGGCGCGCTCGCCCAGCGCGGTGCGCGCCAGCAGGTAGACATACGGGTAGAGCGAGAAGATGAAGACCCAGACCGCGCCGCCGAGGCTGCGCACCTCGGGCAGGAGCCGGCCTTCCAGGCCATAGGTGTCGCGCATCCAGGTCTGCAGCGGGCCGCTGAACTGCAGGAAGTCGGTATAGGCATAGGCCGTGACATAGGCCGGCATGGCCAGCGGCAGCAGCAGCAGCCATTCCAGTTGGCGCCGGCCGCGGAAGTCGAACAGCGTCACGGCCGCCGCCGTGCCCGTGCCCACGATGGCCGCGCCCAGCGCCACCAGCAGGCCCAGCCAGACCGTGGTCCACAGATAGCCGGGCAGCACGGTGGCCGCCATCTCGCGCAGGATGGAGCCGGCCAGGGCATCGCCCTGCCCCAGAGGCAGCCAGGAGCCGAGCACGGCCAGCACGGGCAGCATCAGCACCAGGGCCAGCAGGAGCAGGGGAAGGGAGCGGAGTACGGACGACAGACGGCGCAAAGCGGAGGTCTCGGCTAGAGGATGAGGGGGAGGATCTGGCTGCCGGGCTATGGAACGGGCCGGGATCCGCGGCAGCCACCGGCCTGTGGGCCGAGGTGCCGCCGAGACCGGACGTGCCTGCGGGCTGCTGGAGTCGGCGGGCTCCGGGCATGCCCCTGGCCCGCCAATGCAAATGCGAATTCTATTCATTTGCGCGGTTCTACAATCGCCGCATGTTTTTGACCGTCTCCCAACTCGAGGTGCGCTACCCGGGCCGCGACAGGCCTGCCGTGCAGGGCGTCACGCTGAATCTGGCCGCTGGCGACATCGGCGTGCTCATCGGCCCCTCGGGCTGCGGCAAGACCACGCTGCTGCGTGCCGTGGCGGGCCTGGAGCCCGTGAGCGGCGGCGAGATCCGCATCGACGGCCAGCTCGTGGGCAGCGCGGATTTCTCGCTCCCTCCCGAGCAGCGGCGCATCGGCATGGTGTTCCAGGACTATGCGCTGTTCCCCCATCTGAACGTGGGCCGCAACGTGGCCTTCGGCATCCACCATCTGCCCAAGGCGCGCCAGGCCGAGCGCGTGGCCGAGGTGCTGGAGCTGGTGGGCCTGGCCGGCAGTGCAGGAAGGTTTCCGCACGAGCTGTCAGGCGGCCAGCAGCAGCGCGTGGCGCTGGCCCGCGCGCTGGCGCCCAGCCCGCAGCTGATGCTGCTGGACGAGCCGTTTTCCAACCTCGACGTGGACCTGCGCGAGCGCCTGGCGCATGAGGTGCGCGGCATCCTCAAGGCAGCAGGCGCCACGGCCCTGTTCGTCACGCACGACCAGCTGGAGGCGTTTGCCATCGGCGACATGATCGGCGTGGTCCACCAGGGGCAGCTACAGCAGTGGGACGACGCCTATTCGCTGTACCACCGGCCGGCCACGCGCTTCGTGGCGGACTTCATCGGCCACGGCGTCTTCGTGCCGGCCACGCTGGCCCACAGCGGTGCCGGCGGCGTGGTGGCGCGCACGGCGCTGGGCGATCTGGTCGATCCGGCCACCTGCCCGCTGCCTGCGCAGTTTGCGGACGGCGAGTGCGATGTGCTGCTGCGCGCCGACGATGTGGTGCACGACGATGCCTCGCCCGTGCAGGCGCGCATCCTGCGCAAGGCGTTTCGCGGCTCGGAGTTCCTCTACACGCTGGAGCTGGCCAGCGGCCACAGCGTGCTGGCCCATGTGCCCAGCCACCACGACCATGCGGTGGGCGAGTGGGTGGGCATACGGCTGGACATGAATCACGTGGTCGCCTTCCCGCGCGAGAGACAGGGCACTGCGCAGACCGCAGCGGCCTGAGCAGGCGGCCGCCGCCGCGCCGTCCAGGCCTTTGTCATCCGACGGTCATGGGTGAAACCCAGAATCTGTCACATCTTGTGACAATTCAAGGCCACCCATGTTTGCTCTGGACCCCTCCTCCACGCAGCACGCTGCATCTGCTCCGACACCGGTTCCGGCGCTTGCCCCTGCGCCCGCCGCGCCACGCCTGCTGGCCCGCGCAGGCCAGCTCAGCCAGCCCACGGCGCCGATTCCCCCCGACACCAGCAACGAGGACGTGCACCGGCTGTTCAGCGAGCAGCCCCTGCTCGAAACCCTGGCCGTGGTGGCCGACGACCGGCCGCTGGGCCTGATCAACCGCCAGCGCTTCATGGAGCAGTACGCGCGGCCCTTTGCGCGCGACGTGTTCGGCCGCCGCAGCTGCCTGGTATTCACCGACACCGCGCCCATGGTGGTGGCGGCCGGCCTGCCCATCGACCAGCTGGTGCAGCAGGCGCTGGCCAGCGGCAGCCGCGTGCTCAAGGACGGCTTCATCACCGTCGAGGAAGGCCGCTATGCAGGCATAGGCACTGGCCACGCGCTGATGGCCGCCATGTCCGACATCGAGGCCGACAAGACGCGCCAGCTCATGGCCAGCATCGACTACGCCAGCCTGATCCAGCGCTCGCACCTGGTCGAGTCCGACCGCGTGCTGGCCAGCCAGCTGGCCGACCACGGCCTGCTGTGGGAGCCGCGCGACGTGGTGGGCGGCGATGCGTATTTCTTCCGTGCCACACCGCAGGGCCTGCTGGGCTGCATGTTCGACTGCACGGGCCACGGCGTGCCGGGCGCCTTCATGACGCTGATTGCGCTGTCCTTCCTCGAACAGGCCGTGGCGCCTGCAGGTATCGGCACCAGTACCGGCACCGGCGCCGCCATCGACCCCGGCGCCCTGCTGGGCCAGATGAACCGCTACATCAAGCGCGTGCTGCAGCAGCGCAGCCGCGACGCCCAGCCGGCCTGGGGCGCACCAGCGGCCCCCGCCGACGGCCTGCCGGCGGAGAAGACCTCCAGCGACGGCCTGGACGCCGCGCTGTTCCTGCAGTCGCCCTGCGGCACGCAACTGCGCTTTGCCTCGGCCCGGCTGGACCTGCTGGTGGCGCCACCCGGCGTGCAGGAGGCGGCCCAGGTGCAGATCCATGCCGGCGACAAGCTGGGCATAGGCTATGCGACCACGCCCGACGACGCGGCCTGGAGCACGCAGGTGCTGGAGGTCGCGCCTGGCTCGCTGCTGATGGTGGCCACCGATGGCGTCATCGACCAGTTGGGCGGCCCGCGCCAGATCGCCCACGGCAGAAAGCGCCTGGCGCGCTTCCTGCACGAGCAGCAGGACCGCCCCGCCGCCCAGGCCTGCGCCGAATTCCGGCAGGCCTTCGCCCAGTGGCAGGGCACGCAGCGCCGGCGCGACGATGTGTCTCTGCTGGTCTGGCGCAACCAGGCCCTGCAGCCCGCCACCTGCGTGCAAGGCCAGCCATGAGCCCGGCCGAATTCGCTCAGCTGCGCGCCCAGGCCGAGCACAACGGCCTGCTGCTGTACTACGCGGGCACCTTCAACCCCCACGTGATCCAGGCGGCGGCCGACACGCTCAAGAGCCGCCTGGCCAGCGAGGACGGATCGAGCAGCGCCAAGCGCAAGCTGTTTTCCACCTTCATCGAGATGGCGCAGAACGTGCTGCACTACGCAGCGCCCCTGCCTGCGGCCGACACCGGCCCCCGCCAGGCGCTCAGCGCGCCCGTGCCACAGGGCGCCATCGGCGTGGGCCGCATCGATGCGCTGGCCTGCGCCCAGGAGGCGGGCGCCGAGCCGGCGCCGGCCCGCTTCTGGATCGCCTGCAGCAATGCCGTGCGCAGCGAGCATGTGCCGCGCCTGGCCGCCAAGCTGGATGCCGTGCGCGCCATGAGCCACCCCGAGATCAAGGCCGCCTACAAGGCCCAGCTGCACAACACGGACCACGGCACCAGCGACGACATCAGCCGGGGCGCGGGCCTGGGCTGGCTGACCATTGCGCGCGATGCCTCGGCACCGCTGCAGTACCACATCGCCACGGGAGAGGACGCCGCCGAGACCGCGCCCCATGCCGTATTCCACGTCAAGGCGCTGATCTGAACGCCGGGCGTCCTTCAACGAACCGACCTGCCGCCATGCAAGCATTGAAATCCGAACGCACCTCCGTCACGCCCGAAGTGGTCTTCTCGCCGGCCGAGCAGCTTCTGCGCATCGAAGGCGAGTGCTATCCCGAAAACCCCCTGCCCTTCTTCAACCCCATCCTGTCCATGCTGGGCCGGTATTTCGAGGCGAGCCAGCCCCCTCGCTTCGTGGCCGAGATGAAGCTGCAGTACATCAACAGCGCCTCCACCATGGGCCTGCGCTCGCTGTTCGCGCTGCTGGACCAGGCCGGGCAAAAGGGCACGGACATCCGCGTGGTCTGGGCCTTTGACGAGGAGGACGACGCCATCGAGGAACTGGGCGCCGACCTGGTGGAGGACTTCGCCAACCTGGTGCTGGAGCGACAGCCCTACAGCAACTGAGGGCAGGCCTGCTCCGCCCTGGCCTTCAGGCCAGCGGCTTGCCCATGAGCACCGTGGTCAGGCCGCAGTCCCATTCCTCGTCGGGATAGGTGTCCAGCGTGGCATATCCCTGCGCCGTGTAAAAGCCCAGGGCCTGGGTGTTGAAGCTGTCGGTCTCCAGCCGCACCTGGGCGTGGCCGTCGGCGCGCATGGCCTGCTCCGCGTGGGCCAGCAGCGCACGGCCCACGCCGCGCCCCTGCCAGGCCGGCAGCACATGCAGGGCGCCGATGAAGTCATCCACGCGGTCCACGAAGCCGGCCACCACGCCATCGCACTCGGCCACCCAGAACAGGTGGCCGCGCGACTGCACGTACTGCGCGGTGCGGCCCGAGGCGCGGAACCGCGCATCCTTGTCCGCCGTCAGCTGGGGCTTCCAGGTGCTCTCGTAGGTGGCCCAGAGAACGGCGTTCAGGGCAGCGGTGTCATCAGGCCGCGCGGGCCGGAGCGTGAGAGTGTCAGTCATGTCGCTGGCAAGGTTCAGGCCTGGCGCAGCCGGTCCACCTCGGCATGCAGGTCCTGGGCCCAGACGCGGCGGTCGCGGCCATCGGCCGTCTGCGGCTGGCCATAGTGGACGGCGGCGACCAGATCGTCGGCACACAGCGTGCGCCAGATGGAGCCCAGCAGGGTTTCATCGCCCTCGTAGCTGGGCGCGTGGCTGATCTGCCCGGTGGCGCCGTCGATGAAGCGCAGGCCCACGGGCAGCACGGGCGCACCGATCTGCACGGCCGCCTGCAGCAAATTGGCATGGAAGGGCAGCAGCTTGCGGCCATCGCCCGTCGTGCCTTCCGGGAAGATGGCCAGGATCTCGCGGCGCTGCAGGGATTCCTCCATGCTCTGCACCATGCGCCGCGCATCGCGGCGCGAGGTGCGCTCGATGTACAGCGTGCCCGCCGCCGTGGCCAGCGTGCCGATCAGCGGCCAGCCCTTGACGTCGGACTTGGAGATGAAGCGGCAATGCCGCGCCGCATGCAGCACGGGAATGTCGAGCCAGGAAATATGGTTGCTGACCATGAGCATGGGGCCCTGGCTCGGCGGCTCGCCCTGGATCTCCAGGCGCACGCCCGCATGGGCCAGCAACTGCAGGGCCCAGGCCTGCACATGGGCGTGCTGGCGCTCCTCGGGCAGCTGCGGAAAGCGCAGGGCCACGATCCACAGCCCCTTGCACACATGGCCGAACAGGCGCGCTGCGCGCAGCGTGGCGCGCCCTCCCCTGCGCAGACGGCTCATGTTCAGCGGCGTTCGTAAGCGATATGGCCGTCGACCAGCGTGCAGCGCACGCGGGCCGGCAGTTCGTAGCCGCCGAAGGGCGTGCTCTTGCCCTGGCTGGCCAGCTCCTGGGGCTTGACCGTCCAGGCCGCCTGCGGATCGACGATGCACAGGTCGGCCACGCCGCCCTCGGCCAGCCGGCCCAGCTGCCCCTGCAGCTCGCCCAGAGACGAGCCCAGCACCTGCACGGGCGATGCCGTGATGGCGGCCAGGGCACGGTTCAAAGGCACGCCACCGTCCTGCGACCACTTGACGGCCAGCGACAGCAGCAGCTCCACGCCCGTGGCGCCGGGCTCGGCCTCGGCAAAGGGCAGGACCTTGGCATCCTCATCGACGGGCGTGTGGTCGGAGACCAGGGCGTCGATGGTGCCATCGGCCAGCGCGGCAGACAGCGCATCGCGGTCGCGTTGCTGGCGCAGCGGCGGCGTGACGCGGGCGCTGCTGTCGAAGTAGCCGATATCGGTATCGGTCAGGTGCAGCGAGTTGATGGACACGTCGGCCGTGACCTGCAGGCCTTCGGCCTTGGCACGGCGCACCAGTTCCACGCCTGCGGCGCTGGACAGGCGGCACAGGTGCACGCGCGCCTGGGTGCCGCGCATCAGCTCGAAGATGGTGTGCAGGGCAATCGTCTCGGCCGCCACGGGCACGCCGGACAGGCCCATGCGCGTGGCCAGCGGGCCGCTGGCGGCCACGCCCTTGCCCAGGTACAGCTCCTGCGGGCGCAGCCACACGGTGTAGCCGTAGGTGGCCGCATACGCCAGGGCACGCTGCAGGGTCTGGGTGCTGGTCATGGGCACCTCGGCCTGGCCGAAGCCGATGCAGCCGGACTCGGTCAGCTCGGCCATTTCGGTCAGCACCTCGCCCTTGAGGCCCAGCGTCAGCGCGCCCAGCGGGAACAGGCGCGACTGGTGCAGCTTCTCGGCGCGGAACTTGAGCATCTCCACCAGGCCCTGCTCGTCGAGCACGGGATCGGTATCAGGCGGGCAGACCAGGCTGGTCACGCCACCGGCCACCGAGGCGGCCATCTCGGACTGCAGCATGCCTTCGTGCTCGTGGCCGGGCTCGCGCAGGCGCACGGCCAGATCGACCAGGCCCGGCAGCACCCAGCAGCCGGCCGCATCGATCTCGCGTTCTGCGGCAAATCCCTCGGGCGCCTTGCCGATGGCCAGCACCTTGCCGCCATCGATGGCCACGTCGGCCTGCTGGTCCAGGCCCCGTGCCGGGTCCATCACTCGGCCGTTGCGGATGAGTATCTTCATGGTTTGCTACCCCGTAGACCGCAGGCGGCGCATGGGCTGCGGCCTGCGGCGATCAAAAACATTTGCATTCACAAAAAGCGCCTGGACTCAGTCCAGGACACCGGGCATGGAAAAAGCATGGCCCATCTCAGGGACGCCGAGCAAAGGCCGCCCTGCAGCGAGGGCGTCGCCGGCTGCCCGTACGCCCCCCTCCCGCGTAGCGAGAGAGGGGGAAGCGACGCAGTCGCTCAGGGGGTGCTTCATTTCAAGCCTCGTTGCCGGCGACGATGGACATGACGGCCATGCGGACCGCGATGCCGAAGGACACCTGCGACAGGATCACGGCCTGCGGGCCATCGACCACTTCGGAGTCGATCTCCACGCCGCGGTTGATGGGTCCCGGGTGCATGACGATGGCGTCCGGCTTGGCCAGGCGCAGCTTCTCGGCCGTGAGGCCGAAGCTCTTGAAGTATTCCTGGCTGGACGGCAGCAGGGCGCCGCTCATGCGCTCGTTCTGCAGGCGCAGCATGATGATCACGTCGCAGTCCCGGATGCCCTCTTCCAGCGTGTGGAAGACGCGCACGCCCATCTGCGCCAGGTCCGGCGGCACCAGCGTGCGCGGGCCGACGACGCGCACTTCGGCCGCGCCCAGCGTGGTCAGCGCATGGATGTCGGAACGGGCCACCCGCGAGTGCAGCACATCGCCCACGATGGCCACGCGCAGGTTGGCGAAGTCCTTCTTGTAGTGGCGGATGGTGTACATGTCCAGCAGCCCCTGCGTGGGGTGGGCGTGGCGGCCGTCGCCGGCATTGACCACGTGGACATGGGGCGCCACATGCTGGGCGATGAGGTAGGGCGCACCCGACTCGCTGTGGCGCACGACGAAGATGTCGGCGGCCATGGCCGAGAGGTTGGCGATGGTGTCCAGCAGCGACTCGCCCTTGCTGGCCGAGCTGCGCGCGATGTCCAGGTTGAACACGTCGGCCGACAGGCGCTTGGCCGCGATCTCGAACGTGGTGCGCGTGCGCGTGCTGTTCTCGAAGAACAGGTTGAACACGCTCTTGCCGCGCAGCAGCGGCACCTTCTTGACCTCGCGGTCATTGACGCTGACGAAGTTGGCCGCCGTGTCCAGGATGTGGGTCAGGATGTCCTTGGACAGTCCTTCGGTGGACAGCAGGTGGATCAGTTCGCCGTTCTTGTTGAGCTGGGGATTGCGCTTGTACAGCACGGTCAGGCCTCTTGGATGCGGAATTGGAAGACGCCGGCGTCATCGCGCGCCAGCGACAGCAGGCGGTCGGCCGGCAGCGCGATGCGCGCGGCGGCGAAGTCGGCCTGGAAGGGCAGCTCGCGCCCGCCCCGGTCCACCAGCACCGCCAGGCGCACGCAGGCCGGGCGGCCGTAGTCATAGAGTTCGTTGAGCACGGCACGCACGGTGCGGCCGGTGTAGAGCACGTCGTCCAGCACCAGGATGTCGGCGCCGTTGACGTCAAAGTCGATCTGCGTCTGGGCGCTGGTGGCCATGCCGCGCTGCGCGAAGTCGTCGCGGTGCAGGGCCGAGGACAGCACGCTGGGGTTGCCGGGCAGGTTCAGGTCCTTGTGCAGGCGCTCCACCAGCCAGGCGCCGCCCGAGGTGATGCCGGCCAGGCGGGTTTCAGGCCCCATGAGGCTGCGCACGCCGCGCAGCAGTTCGCGGTACAGGGCCTCGGCGTCCAGCACCAGGCTGCCGGCTCCCGCAATGGATTCACTCATGGAAGACTCCTCAAAAACTGTTCAAGAATGATGCAGGCCGAGGCCGCATCGGCATCCCTTGCGCCACCGGCCAGGGCCTCGGTGGTGCTGTAGCGCTCGTCCACCTCGTAGACAGGCAGGCCGAAGCGGCTCTTGAGCTGGCGGCCGAACTTCTTCGCCCGCGCCGTGTTCTCGTGCGCGTTGCCGTCGGGGTGGTAGGGCACGCCGATGACCAGCGCATCGGGCTGCCACTCCTTGATGCGCTCGCCGGCCTGGGCCAGGCGGGCCTCGCCGGCCTCGGCGCGGATGGTGGGCAGCGGGTTGGCCGAGCGCAGCAGGCGCGTGCCCACGGCGCAGCCCGTGCGCTTGGCCCCGAAATCGAAGGCCACGAAACTCTGGAAATGGGAGGGAACGACGGGCGGCACGGCCGTGCCGGCTGCCGCTGCTGCCTGGGACTCGGGAGCGGGCAGGCTCATGCGCGCCCCGCTTCGGGCGAGATCATCCAGCGCTGCAGGCCCAGCAGGCCCAGGGCGCGGTCATAGCGGTCGTCGACCGGGGTATCGAAGATGACGTTGGCGTCGGCGCCCACCGTGAGCCAGGCGTTTTCGGCCAGCTCCGACTCCAGCTGGCCCTCGCCCCAGGAGGCATAGCCCAGGGTGACCAGCAGGCGCTTGGGGCCTGCGCCGTCGGACAGGGCTTCGAGCACGTCCTTGGAGGTGGTCATCTCCAGGCCGCCGGGAATGGTCATGGTCGAGGCGTAGGCGGACTCGTCGTCGGGCGCACCTTCGATCACCATGGGATCGTGCAGCACGAAGCCGCGATCGGTCTGTACGGGCCCGCCGTTGAAAACGCGGTTGCCGCGAAGGTCCTCGCGGCCCAGGGCCAGATCCACCTTTTCCAGCAGGCCTTCCAGCGTAAGCTGCGAGGGCTTGTTGATAATCAGACCGAGCGCACCGCGCTCGCTGTGTTCGCACAGGTAGATCACACTGCGCGAGAACGCTTCGTCTTCCAGGCCAGGCATGGCAATCAGGAAGTGGTGCGTCAGATTGATAGGCGCAGTTTCAGCAGACATAACGACGGATTTTACCGGCGATCCATGCCACCTTCTTACCCTGTGGGCTTGGTCTGGCTGCGGCGCGACCTGCGCCTGTCCGACCATGCCGCCCTCTACCATGCGCTGCGCCAGTGCCGGCAGGTGCATTGCGTGTTCATCTTCGACGACGACATCCTCGCCCCCCTGCCCCGTGCCGACCGGCGCGTGGAGTTCATCTGCCAGAGCCTGGCGGGCCTGGACGAGGCGCTGCGCGAGGCCTCGGGCCGCGCCGACACCGGCCTCATCGTGCGCCGCGGCCGGCCCGCTGAGCAGATCCCGGCCCTGGCCCGGCAGCTCGGCGCCCAGGCCGTGTTCTGCAACTGGGACGACGAGCCCGACGCACTGGCCCGCGACGCCCGCGTGCGCCAGGCCCTGGCCGCCGAGGGCGTGGCCCTGCACAGCTTCAAGGACCACATGGTCTTTGCGCGCGACGAGGTGCTGACCCAGGCCGGCGCGCCGTTCTCGGTGTTCACGCCGTACAAGAACGCCTGGCTGCGCCAGGTCACGCCCTTCTTCCTGTCCGCCTATCCCAGCGAGCGCGACCTGCCCGAGCGCCTGGCGCCACGCCCCGAAGGCGAGCGCCGCGCCGTGCCCACCGCAGCCGACCTGGGCTTCGAGGCCGGCACGCTGGACGGCCTGCGCCTGCCCACGGGCTGCGCCGGCGCCGAGGAACTGCTGGCCGACTTCATGCCGCGCCTGCCGCGCTACAAGCAGGCGCGCGACTTTCCCGCCGTCAAGGGCCCCAGCTACCTGAGCGTGCACCTGCGCTTCGGCACGGTCTCCATCCGCCGCCTGGCAAGGCTGGCTTGGGAGCAGACGCAGCAGCAGCCGCACGACAGCGAGGGAGCCGCCACCTGGCTGTCCGAGCTGGTCTGGCGCGACTTCTATTTCCAGATCCTGGCCCACCATCCGCATGTGGTGCACGCCAGCTTCAAGCCCGCCTACGACGCCATCGTGTGGGATACCGGCCCCGAGGCCGATGCGCTGTACGCCGCCTGGTGCGAGGGCCGCACCGGCTATCCGCTGGTCGATGCCGCCATGCGCCAGCTCAACACCACGGGCTACATGCACAACCGGCTGCGCATGGTGGCGGCCAGCTTCCTGGTCAAGGATCTGGGCATAGACTGGCGCCGGGGCGAGGCCTGGTTTGCGCGCCAGCTCAACGACTTCGACCTGGCGGCCAACAACGGCGGCTGGCAGTGGGCGGCCTCCACGGGCTGCGACGCCCAGCCCTGGTTCCGCATCTTCAACCCGATCACGCAAAGCCAGAAGTTCGATGCCGACGCGCGCTTCATCGAGCGCTACGTGCCCGAACTGGCCCGCCTGCCCGCCGCGCTGCGCCACGCACCCTGGCAGGCCCGGCCGCTGGAGCTGGCCGAGGCCGGCGTGGTGCTGGGCACGGACTATCCCCATCCCGTGGTGGACCACGCAGCCGCGCGCGAGCGCACGCTGGCCCGCTACGGCGTGGTCAAGCAGGCGGGCTGAAGGAAGCCGGTGCAAAGACACCGGAGCCAAGAAAAAAGGAGCAGCGCTGGCTGCTCCTTTTTTGCGGGGCGAGGGCTGGCCGCCGAGGCTCAGGCTTCTTCGCCCAGCACCTGTGTCTCCGTCTGCAGTGACAGCGGCGCAGGCTGGGTGCTGTTCCCTTGCAGGGAATAGTGCTGGATCAGGCCCAGCAGCTCCTCGTCCGAGTAGGGCTTGCCCAGGTAGTGGTTGGCGCCCAGCTGGCGCGCCATCTCGCGGTGCTTCTGGGCGATGCGCGAGGTGATCATGACCACGGGCAGGTCGCGCAGGGCCTCGTCGGCGCGGATGTTGCGCAGCAGGTCGAAGCCGTCCATGCGCGGCATCTCGATGTCGGACAGCACCAGGGTCGGGCGCTCCTCGGCCAGGCGCTCCATGGCCTGCAGGCCGTCGGCCGCCAGGGCCACGCGGTAGCCTTCGCGCTGCAGCAGGCGCTGGGTGACGCGGCGCACGGTGATGGAGTCGTCCACCACCAGCACCAGCGGCACCGAGACCGGTCCCGCGCTGGCCGGCACGGCTTCGCCGTCGCCCTGGCCGGCGGCACGCTCGGCCTCTTCGGTCCGGGCGCGCACCTCGTCGCCATAGACGTTGGCCAGCGCCACAGGGTTGTAGATCTGGACCACGGCGCCCGAGGCCAGCACCGACATGCCGGTCAGGCCGGGCAGGCGGGCCAGTTGGGGGCCGAGGTTCTTGATCACCACTTCCTGGTTGCCCAGCACTTCGTCCACGTGCAGCGCAATGCGCTGCGACGCGCTGCGCAGAATGACCACGGGCCGGGTGCGGCCCACGGTTTCCTCGCTGCGCAGGGAGGACTGCCACAGCGCGCCCGCCCAGTAGAAAGGCAGGGTCTCGCCGCCATCTTCAAAGCCGTGGCTGGCATAGGCCTGCTGCAGCAGATCCAAGGGCGCACGGCGCACGATTTCCACCAGGCTGGCCGGCACGCCGACCAGCAGCCGGCCCGCGCGCAGCATGACCACCTGGGTGACGGCCGTGGTCAGCGGCAGCACGAGGCGGAAGGCACTGCCCCGGCCCGCTTCGCTGTGGGTCTCGATGCGGCCGCCCAGCGCGTTGACCTCGGAGCGCACCACGTCCATGCCGATGCCCCGGCCGGCCACGCCGGTCACCTCGGTGGCGGTGGTGAAGCCGGGCTCGAAGATCAGGCGGCCGGCGTCCTGCTCCGTCAGCGTCTGGTCCTCGGGCCACAGGCCCTGGGCCACGGCCTTGTCGCGGATGCGCTGCAGGTTCAGGCCGGCGCCATCGTCCTCCACCGACAGCGCCACGTCGTTGCGCTCCTGGCTCAGGATGATTTCGATGGTGCCCATGGCCGGCTTGCCGGCAGCGGTGCGCTGCTCGGGCGGCTCGATGCCGTGGGCCACGCAGTTGCGCAGCAGGTGCTCGAAGGCCGGCATCATGCGGTCCAGCATGCCCCGGTCCATTTCAATGGTGCCGCCGAGGATGTTCAGCCGCACCTGCTTGCCCATTTCCTTGGAGGTCTGGCGGACCACGGCATACAGGCGCTCGGCCAGGGAGTCGAACTCCACCATGCGCGTGCGCAGCAGGTCGCGCTGCAGCTCGCGCGCCTGGCGGCCCTGGGCGACCAGGTCGTCCTCGGCGCCCGCCATGTCGCGCTGCAGGTTGCGCTGCACGGTGGCCACGTCGTTGACCGACTCGGCCATCATGCGCGTGAGTTCCTGCACCCGCGTGAAGCGGTCGAACTCCAGCGGGTCGAAGCCGGCTGCCGAGTCCTTGGACAGGGCCAGGCGCGACTGCATCTGGCTCTCGGCCTGGACCTCGATGTCGCGCAGCTGCATGCGCAGGCGCTCCAGGTTGCCGGCCAGCTCGTCCAGCGAGCCACGGGCCTGGGCCAGGCGCGCATCGACACGCGAGCGCGCAATCAGCACCTCGCCGGCCTGGCTGATCAGGCGGTCCAGCAACTGGGCGCGCACGCGCACCGTCTGGTGGGCGCCCGCACGCAGCGGCGCGGTGACAGGAGCCGGCTGTGCGTCGGCTGGCGCCGGGGATGCGCCAGCGCCCGAGGCGTCGGAGGCCGTGGCGTCAGAAGACACCGCAGAGGCGGCAGGCTCGGCCTGGTCCGGCCCATCGGCCAGGCCCAGCGGCCCATCCTGCACCTGTTCGCCCGCAACGCGCAGCACGTCGAAGCCGGCCTGCAATGCGTCGAAGTTGCCCAGCAAGGGCTCGATCTGCTCGGCCGTGGGAGATTCGCTGTCGACCCGCTCGACGGCGGATTCCAGCCGGTGGGCCATTTCGCCCAGGCGCATGGCGCCAGCCAGCCGGGCACTGCCCTTGAGGGTGTGCAGGGCGCGCAGCGTTTCGTGGCGCGCCTCGTCCAGGGAAGGCCGGCCATGCCAGCGACGCAGCGCAGCGCCCAGGCGGGGCAGCAGCTCGATGGCCTCTTCCTCGAAGATGGGGAACAGGTCGGGGTCCACCTCGTCCAGGGCGTCGATGTCGTCGTCCAGGTCGTTGCCCACGGCCACCGCATGGGCGATGGCCTCATCGATGCGGCGCTGCAGCTCGGCTTCCTGGCGTGCGTCGTTGACCAGGGGGCGCATGGAATAGGCCAGCGGCGCCACGTCCTGTGCCTGGGCCTGCGCATGGGCGCCGGCGTCGAGCACGGCATCCGTACCAGGCTGCGGCAACGGCTCCGGCAGCAGCGCATCGAGCCGGCTGTCCGGAGCGTCCGCGACTTCGATATCCAGCGCCAGCAGTGCCTGCAGTGCTTCTTCCACGCCCGGCTGGGGTGTCTTGAGGAAGCCGGCCGCGAACTGGTGCAGCAGGCGCTGCACCTCGTC
Source organism: Delftia sp. PX-1 (assembly GCF_055797465.1). Classification (NCBI taxonomy): domain Bacteria; kingdom Pseudomonadati; phylum Pseudomonadota; class Betaproteobacteria; order Burkholderiales; family Comamonadaceae; genus Delftia; species Delftia sp. PX-1. The sequence continues at coordinate 1,690,730 of NZ_CP184763.1, read as the reverse complement.
GGAAGCCGCAATGCAGGCGGCGACCTGCTCAGGCGTGCCGCAGCGCTGCGGCTGCAGATGGGCCAGCGCATGCTCCAGCAGGCGCGCCAGGTCCGACAAGGCCTTGAAGCCCACGGTGGCCGAGCTGCCGGCCAGCGAATGCGCGAAGGCGATGGCGTCATCGGGCACGGGCTCGCCGGGCTCGGTCGCCCATTGCTGCAGCGACAGGTCCAGGCGGCGCGACCATTCGTCGGCCTCGTTGAGATAGACGTTGTACAGCGGCGCGCTGATGCGCAGGCCGTCCACGACCTTGAAGCCATCGGCATCGACGCCGGACGGCTCCTGTGCGCCGGACTCCTCAGCCACCGCGGGCGCCTCATCGGCCACGGATTCGGTATGCAGCTCCTGCGGGGTTTCCGCCTCGGAAGCTTCTACGGCTTCGATGGCCTCGGCAGGTGCGGCTGCCGGAGTCAGGTCCAGATCCAGCCCCTCGAAAGGCGCCAGCAGCACGGCGGCGTGCGGAGCCTGCTCTTCGGCTTCGGCTTCGGCTACAGCTTCTGCGCCTGCTTCTGCTTGCAGCTCGGGCAGCGCGTCGGCATGTGCCTCGGGCACGGTCTCTGTGCCGGGCAGCGCGGGCTGGTCGCCCGAGACAACGGCCAGGGCTTCCTGCTCGCTGTCGCGCATGGCCGCCTCGAAGGCGGCGAAGTCCAGCTCCTCCACCGCGTCGGTGGCCAGCGCGGCGGGTGCCTCGGCGGTCTCCGGCTGCGTTGAACCCTGCGACTGTTCGGGCACGGCCGCCGCAGGCTGGAGGTCCAGGTCCAGCAGACCGAAGTCCAGCGCAATGTCCAGGTCACCGGCGGGCCCGGCGGTCTCGGCGGGCACGGCCGGCTCGGGGGCTTCCCGCTGCTCGGCCTGCAGCTGCTGCTCCACTGCGGCGAAGGGCTCCACCGGCGCCTCGACCGCGGCAGGCTCGGCCTGCGTGCGGCGGTCGGCGCGCGGCACCAGGGCCACGTCGGCGCGCACGCCTTCCAGGCGCATGGCATCGGCTGCGGCGCGGAAGGGCGTGGCCAGCCAGGCATCGGCCTGCTGGCGCTCGATGGCCGACGCCCAGGCGCCAAAGGCGCGCAGCGCGTCGCTGGCCAGCTCCTGCATGGGCTGGGGCATGGGCTTTTGCTCGGCCAGCCAGGCATTGAGCATTTGCTCCATGGCCCAGCCGGCTTCGCCGAATTCATCCAGGCCGACCATGCGCGAGCTGCCCTTGAGCGTATGGAAGGCGCGGCGCAGCGTGGTCTGCTCGCTGAGGTTGCCGGGCTCATCGGCCAGGGTGCGCAGCGCCTGCAGGCCGTTGTCCACGACCTCGCGGGCCTCTTCCAGGAAGATGCTCAGGATTTCGTCGTCGGAATCATCTTCCGAGACGGTCAGACCGGCCAGCGGGGGAACGGGTTCAGGCAGGGGTTCGGGCTGAGCCGTGGCAGCAGCGGCAGCAGGGCCGGGCACCGGTTCGGCCGCTTCAGCCACGTCAGCTGCTTGGGCCGCTTCGGCGGGTATCTCGAGCGCCTTGGCGAATTGCGCCAGTTCGGCATCGTCGGCCAGCGCTTGCTGCCCGGCGACAGTCGCCTGCGGCAGGGGCTCGGGCACAAGGTCCACGGAGGGTGGCGGCGGCGCCGGCACCGACGGTGCTGCCGCAGCGGGTTCGGCAGGCAGGTCCTGCGCAGTCTCGGCGGGCTGGATCTGGGGCACGGGCAGCGGCTGGGCCACGGCAACGGCTTCGCGCTGCGGCGGCACGGCGGCGGTGTCCAGGGCCGGCAGCTGCTCGGGCGCCTTGCCCGCGTCGTCGGCGCGGTGGCCACGGCGGCCCATCAGGATGCGCAGGCCGCCTTCGGCCTCGTCATAGACAAAGAGCTTGCGCGCCATGCTGCGCTGGTAGCTCAGCATGTCGATCAGGAAACCCATGGCGCCCAGGCTGTTGCCCAGCTTGTCGAAGACCTGGGCACGTTCTGACTCGGCGATCTCGCCCAATACCAGCCGCTCCACGGTTTCGCGCATGCGCTGCATGGCCTGGGTGGCCTGGTCCAGGCCCAGCACGGACAGCACGCCGCGCATCTGCGCCATCTGGCCAGACACTGGCGCCAGCACGGTGGCATCGGCGGGGTTGCGGAAATACTGGTCCAGGTGCCGCTCGGCCTCGGCCAGCGTGGCACGCAATTCGCCCACGACCGAGCCCATGGTCTGGTGGTCGCTGGCCTGGCGGTACAGCTCCTCCATCCACGGCTCCAGCGGCCGCGCGGGCGCGCCCTGCAGGGATTCCTCCAGGCGCTGGACCAGGTTGGCGGATTGCTCGGCCAGTTCCTCGTCGCCCATGTCCATGGTGGCAAAGGCCGCCTGCAGATAGAGCACGGAGGTGGCCACTTCCATGGCCAGTTCCGCCGGCGGCGGCTCGCCGATGCGGGCCACGGTTTCGGCCACCTTGATCAGCATGCGCGCCAGGCCATGGCTGGCCGGGTGCAGCTTGACCAGGGATTCGGCCACCTGGGCGAACTGGTCCACCACGATCTTGGTGCGCGCACGGTCGCCGCCTGCCAGGGCGGACCAGGTCTCCGCCGCCGTGGTGATGCGCTTGCGCGCCTGCACCAGCACGGCCGGGTCGTAGCGACCAAAGCGGGTCTGCTGGTAGTCCACCTGCGGCTGGGCCTGCATGCCATAGGCCTGGCGCACGGCCTGCAGGGCAGCGCCGGCCTGCTCGGCCGGGCGCGCCTGGGCGCAGAAGAACAGCAGGTCCTGCAGCAGGCGCGCAGGCGGCGTGCGGTCGCCCTTGGCCATGGCCGCGTACTGCAGCAGCACGCGCGAGGCCATGCGTTTCACATAGAGGTCGACAACGATCAGGCCGCGCGACTGCGCGTCGAAGAAGCCAGCGGCCACCTTCCAGAAGCTGCGTGCGGTGACATCCTCGGTCTGGGCCACGGCAAAGCGCAGGCACAGGTCACGCATCTGGGCGGCGGCCTCGCGGTCATCGCTCTTGACCATGCGCAGCACCACGCCGTCGAGCAGGGCCCGGGCATCGGGCCCGTAGGCCAACGGCTCGGCCTGGCGCGCCCATTCGGGCTCGCGCGCGCGGCGCTCGGCAGGCCACAGATCGGCCGGATGCACCTTGTCGTTGCCGGCCAGCGCCTGGGTGTCGCGGTATTGGGGAAACAGGGCCACGGCCGAGACGGTCTTGCCGGCCAGCACGGTTTCCAGGTATTCGATCAGGGCAAAGCTGGCGCGCTCCAGCGTGGCGGCGGCCTGGTCGGTGCACAGCTCGGGGCGCTGCACGAAGCGCTGCACGGCGCTTTCCATGCCGCGCAGCACCAGGGCCGGAGAGCCCAGGCCCACCATTTCGAGGGCGCCGCAGGCCTGGTGCAGCTGCTGGCGGGCGATGCGCAGGGCCGAGGTGTCAAGCTCCTCAAGGTCCGAGGCGCGCGCCGCATCGGCATCGCGCACGAAACGCGCCACGGCCTTGCTCGCGCCTTCCAGCGACTTGCGCAGCTCATCGAGCACCCAGGCCAGCGGGCCCAGGTCCTGTTCGGTGTGCGCGGCCTGCGCCGCGCCCGTTTGCGATTCGTCAACCACTGACATGGACAGTTCCCCAAGCCCCTAGGGCCTGTGCATAGCTATGTTGGACCGGGTCAGGCAATCTTGAAACGCGCCACCGACTGGCGCAGTTCCTCGGCCATGTGCGAGAGTTCGCGCACCTGCTGCGCCGTGGTGCGCGTGCCTTCGCCCGTCTGCTCCGTCACCGCGAAAATGTGCTGGATGTTCTCGGCCACGTCGTTGGCCAGGACGGCCTCGCGCGAGGTGGACGAGGAGATCAGCTCGATCAGCTCGGCCAGGTGGCGCGACACGGTATCGATCTCGGTCAGCGCGGTACCTGCGGAGTCGGACAGTCGCGCCCCCTCGACCACACCCTGGGTGGAGCGCTCCATGGCGGCCACGGCATCCTGGGTGTCGGTCTGAATCGCCTTCACCAGCGCCGCGATCTGGCGCGTCGCATCTGCCGAGCGCTCAGCCAGGCGCTGCACTTCTTCGGCCACCACCGAGAAGCCGCGACCGGCTTCACCGGCCGATGCGGCCTGGATGGCGGCGTTCAGCGCCAGCACGTTGGTCTGCTCGGTAATGTCGGAAATCAGCTCGGTGATTTCACCGATCTCCTGCGAGGATTCGCCCAGCCGCTTGATGCGCTTGGAGGTTTCCTGGATCTGGTCGCGGATGGAGTTCATGCCGCCGATGGCGTTCTGCACGGCCTTCAGGCCCAGGTCCGCAGCTTCCAGCGACTGGCGCGCCACCTGGGCAGATTCCTGCGCCTGGGTCGAGACCTCGTTGATGCGGCCTGCCATGTCCAGCACGGAGCGGCCGGTTTCGCGGATCTCGCGAAGCTGTTCGGTCGACGCGGCCAGCAGCTCGGTGGAGTTGGCATCCACCTCGGCCGTGGTCTGTGCCACGCGCGTTGCCGTGTTCTGCACGCTGCCCACCAGGGCGCGCAGCTCTTCCACCGTGTAGTTCACCGAGTCGGCGATGGCGCCGGTGATGTCCTCGGTCACGGTCGCTTCCTGCGTCAGATCGCCTTCGGCCACCGATTGCAGTTCGTTCATCAAGCGCAAAATCGCGGCCTGGTTGGCATCGTTGATGCGCTTGGCTTCATGCTCCTGCACGCGGGACTCTTCCTGGCGGCGTTCGGCCGCTTCCTGGCGCAGACGGCTGTCGAGCAGCTGCACGCGGGACAGGCCCACGCCGCACAGCAGCACCAGCACGGTGGCCAGCGCCAGCAGGCCCATGGGCAGCGAGCCGATGCCGGCGCCGCTTTGCAGCTTGTTCTGCAGGTCTTCCAGATGGCGGCGCAGCGGTTCGCTGTCGGCGTTGATGGCGGTCTGGGCTTCGCGGGCGGACACCAGGCCCTGCAGGTTGCCCAAAATGGCGCTGGCCTCGCTGCGGGTCTCTTCGTAGAGCTTGATCAGCGCCTCGATCTGCTCGCGGGTCTGGGCGTCGCGCGTGGGAGGCAGGCGCAGCTCGCTGCTGCCGCTCAGCAGGCTTTCGGAGATTTCCTTGAACGAGTTCAAGTCCTTGCCCAGCAGGAACACGGCCTCGGGGCTCACGCCTTCGGCGGTCTGGAATTCGTTGGCCGACTTGCCGATACGCTGGGTCAGCATCACGAGCTGGCCGGCAGCGGAGATTTCCGCCGGGCTGGCGCCCTGCTGCAGCTTCAGCGAGGAGATGGTTTCGGCGATCTCCAGCAGGTCCGAGGACTGCCGGTTGATGGTGCGCAGCGCGTCGCCGACCTGGGTCAGGATCTGCTTTTGGTCCATCACCACCTTGGCGCTTTGCTCGGCGCGCTCCATCAGCGGCGTGATCTGGGCCAGTTCGTCGGCATAGGCGCCGCCCAGCGGGCGCACGCCCATGGAGTCGTCGCCCGAGGCAATGGCGCGCACGTTGCGCGCCAGCACGCCGGAGCTGTCCTGCACGTCCACAAAGGAGGATGCCGCGCCCGTCAGCGCCTGCGAGACCGACTTGGCCAGACGCTGCGACTGCATCAGCGCCTGGCCGGTGGCGGCCAGCTGCTGCGCCGAGCCGTCGGCCTGGCGCAGGGCCCAGGCCGCCGCCAGCACCAGGGCCAGCACCGACACACCCAGCAAGGTGGACAGCGTGCGCTGGTGGCGCGCGGCAGGCGCGCGGCCCAGCAGCGGCAGGGCCACCATGTCGTGGTCAACGGCTGCGCCGCCGTCGCGGCCCGGCATGGCGTCGGGGGCGCCCTGCACGGTCAGTGACGCATCGAGTGCGTACATATCCTGGGAGACGGTGTCTCCGAGCATGCTGTTGTCCGCACCGGAGCCGGCGTCGGCCGGCTTGCGTTGGAAGCGATTTGCAAGACGTTGCAAGAATGACATGGGACGACCTTCAGAAACTCAGGCGCGAATGCTCAGAAACTCGGAGGTTTGGGACAGGCGCTGCAGTTGCAGCTCCTGCCAGCGGTGGCCCGCTTCATCGATATGCACGGGGCCGAAAAAGGCGGGAGAGTGCTCGGGCGCAGGCTCGGTGCGCACGAATGCGTCGGCGCTGCGCAGGCCCTGCAGGCGGTCCACGAGCAGGGCCGCATTCACTTCCAGCGCGGCATTGAACGCCAGCAGGCTGGACTCGGCCAGCGCCGGTTCGCTGCGTGTCACGCCGTGGCCCAGCAGGCTGGCCAGGTCGATCACGCCGGCCAGGGTGCCGCGCAGGTTGGCAATGCCCAGGAACCAGGGCTTTGTATAGGGCACAGGCTGCACGCCGGCCCAGGGAAAGATCTCGCCGGACTGGCCCAGCGGCATCAGGTAGTTGCGCCCGCCGGCCTGGACGGCCAGCCAGGCCGCCACCTTGACGCCTTCGCTGCGTGCGGCCTGAAGGCGGCCAGCCAGACGGGACTGCAGATCGCGCAGTGCTTCACGGTTCGCCATGGGCAGCGCACCAGATCAGTTCAGCGCCGCGATCTTGGCCTGCAGCTCGTCTGCATCCACAGGCTTGGTGATGTAGTCCCGCGCACCCTGGCGCATGCCCCAGACCCGGTCGGTCTCCTGGTTCTTGCTGGTGCACATGATGATGGGCAGGTCGGCGTACAGCGGGTCGCGCGTGATGGCACGCGTCAGTTGAAAGCCGTTCTGGCCGGGCATGACCACGTCCATCAGGATCAGGTCGGGACGGTCTTCGGCCAGGCTGCGCATGGCCTCTTCGCCATTCTCGGCCGTGCGTACCTGCAGGCCCTGCTTTTGCAGCATGTCGGACAGAAACATCAGTTCGGTCTTGGAGTCGTCCACGACCAGGACTTTGCGGATGGGCATCAAAGTGCTCCTATGGTTTGCTTGCCGAACTGCTCCACGGCCTGCAGCAGCTGGTCTTTGGTGAAGGGTTTCGTGAGGTAGTCCTGGCAGCCCACCATGCGCCCGCGCGCCTTGTCGAATACGCCGTCCTTGGACGAGAGCATGACCACAGGCGTGTCAGCAAAGCGCGCGTTGCGCTTGATGATGGCGCAGGTCTGGTAGCCGTCCAGCTTGGGCATGAGGATGTCGCAGAAGATCAGCTGGGGCTGGTAGTCGTTGACCTTGGACAGTGCGTCGAAGCCGTCGTCGGCCAGGAGCACTTCGTGCCCGCCCTGCTTGAGGAAGATTTCTGCGCTGCGGCGGATGGTATTGCTGTCATCCACCACGAGTACGCGCAAGGGTGCGCCCGATGTCGTCACTGAGAAACCTCCCGGAAATGTATGAGTCGGCGCGGGTGGTCCCGCGCTCAGATTTCGACCATCTCAAAGTCTTCTTTACGTGCTCCGCACTCGGGACAGGTCCAGTTCATGGGCACGTCTTCCCAACGCGTCTGGGGTGCGATGCCATGCTCGGGGCAGCCTTGCGCCTCGTCATAGATCCACCCGCAGATCAAGCACATCCAAGTTTTGGGGTCGGTCACAGCTTAAAGGGCCTTCACATAGAATGCAACGATTGTATCTAGTCACAACCACCCGCCACGGCCTTCGCTGGCGGGGCGCACACTGGGCTGAGCCATGGCATTGAACCCCTCCAACTCCCCCAGTCCCGACACCGAGCCGATGGACGAAACCGCGCCCGTCTGCGTGCTGGTCTTCAACGCCAGCGACCCCAGCGGGGCGGGCGGCCTGTCGGCCGATATCGCCACCATCGCCTCGGTCGGCGGCCATCCGCTGCCCGTGGTCACGGGTGCCTACGCACGCGATTCGGCCAAGATCTTCGAGCATTTTCCCTTTGACGACGAGGCCGTGGCCGAGCAGGCGCGCGCCGTGCTGGAGGACATTCCCGTGTCCGCCATCAAGGTCGGTTTCGTGGGCAGCCCGGGCAACCTGGCAGCGATTGCCGAGATCGCCTCCGACTACCCCGACATCCCCATCGTCTGTTACATGCCCGACCTGTCGTGGTGGGAGGAAGACCCGCTCGACCAGTACATGGACGCCCTCAAGGAACTTGTTCTTCCGCAAACGTCTGTGTTGGTTGGAAGCCACAGTACGCTGTCGCGCTGGCTGCTGCCCGACTGGACCAACAGCCGCAGCCCCACGGCGCGCGACATCGCCATGGCGGCCGAGGCCCTGGAAGTGCCCTACGTGCTGGTCACCGGCATTCCCCTGCCCGACCAGTTCGTGGACAACGTGCTGGCCACGGCGCAGTCGGTGCTGGGCAACAGCAAGTACGAGATGTTCGACGCCACCTTCACCGGCTCGGGCGACACCCTGTCGGCCGCGCTGACGGCCCTGGTGGCCAGCGGCAACGACCTGGGGCTGGCCACGCAGGAGGCGCTGGAGTACCTGGACCGCAGCCTGGACAGCGGCTTTCGCCCCGGCATGGGCCACTACATCCCGGACCGCATGTTCTGGGCCCAGCCCGAGCCCGAGGATGAAGATGCTGAGGCCGCCGCCGAGCCCCTCGCCGAACTGGACCCCGACGCCCAGGCCATCGAAGGCTTCGTGATGCCCCCTCATGACACCAAGCATTGAGGCAGGCCGCCGCCTGAGCGGCTGCGCGGCCGGCACAGGCCCTTGGCTTGGCACCTCTGGCTTGTACCCCGCACATGGCAGACTCCTGCACTATGACCACTGACCTGAATATTCCCCTGTTCGAACGCGCCAAGGCCGTGATCCCCGGCGGCGTGAATTCGCCCGTGCGCGCCTTCAACGCCGTGGGCGGCACGCCGCGCTTCGTGCGCCGTGCGCAGGGCGCGCATTTCTGGGACGAGAACGCCCAGCAGTTCACCGACTACATCGGCTCCTGGGGTCCGATGATCCTGGGCCACGGCCACCCCGAGGTGATGGCCGCCGTGCAGGCCGCCGCGCTGGAAGGCTTCTCCTTCGGCGCCCCCACGGAGCGCGAGGTCGTGCTGGCCGAGAAGATCCTCTCGCTCATGCCCTCCATGGACATGGTGCGCATGGTCAGCTCGGGCACCGAGGCCGGCATGAGCGCGCTGCGCCTGGCGCGCGGCTTCACGGGCCGCAACAAGATCATCAAGTTCAACGGCTGCTACCACGGCCATGCCGACGCCCTGCTGGTCAAGGCCGGCTCGGGCCTGGCGACGTTCGGCGCCTCCTCCTCGGCCGGCGTGCCGCAGGACGTGGTCAAGGACACCGTGGTGCTGGAATACAACGACGTGGGCCAGCTCGAGGAGGCCTTCGCCCAGTTCGGCGACCAGATCGCCTGCGTGATCATGGAGCCCATTGCAGGCAACATGAACTTCGTGCGCGCCAGCGTGCCCTTCACGCGCCGCATCCGCGAACTCACGCGCGAGCATGGCGCGCTGATGGTCTACGACGAGGTGATGACCGGATTTCGCGTGGCCCTGGGCAGCGCCCAGAGCCTGTACGCCCAGCAGATCGAAGGCTTTGCGCCCGACATCACCGTGCTGGGCAAGGTCATCGGCGGCGGCATGCCCATGGCGGCCTTCGGCGCGCGCCGCGAGATCATGGAAAAGCTCTCGCCCCTGGGCCCGGTCTACCAGGCAGGCACCCTGTCGGGCAACCCCATTGCCACGGCCTGCGGCCTCAAGACGCTGGAGCTGATCAGCGAGCCGGGCTTCCACGACGCCCTGCACGCGAAGACCGGCCGCCTGATGGCCGGCTTCAAGGCCGAGGCCGACGCCGCCGGCGTGCCCTTCAGCGTGGACCACCAGGGCGGCCTGTTCGGCTTCTACCTGCTGCCCGAGCTGCCCAGCACCTGGACCGAGGTCATGAAGACCGATGGCGCACGCTTCAACCGCTTCTTCCACGGCATGCTGGAGCGCGGCCACTACTTCGCACCCGCCCTGTACGAGGCCGGCTTCGTGAGCGCCGCGCACACGGACGAGGACATCGACAAGACCATCGAAGCCGCGCGCGAAGTGTTCAAGACGCTCTGACGCTGGCCCGTACCTGCCGATCGAGCCCGCCCTTGCGGGCTCTTTTCACGTCAGGGCCGAAGAAAAGCCTGGCGCGCCTGTTCGACCTCATCGCGCACGGCACAGCCCTGCGCATGGTCGTTGACCAGGCCCATGGCCTGCATGAACGAGTAGACAGTCGTAGGCCCCACGAACTTCCAACCGAGCTTCTTCAGCTCCTTGGACAGCGCCCGGGACTCGGCCGTCTCGGACACGGGCCCGCCACCGGTCACGGGCTCCGGCGCATGGCGCCAGAAGAAGGCCGACAGCGAGCCTTGCGCCTCCACCATCTCCAGCGCCCGCTGCGCGTTGTTGATCACGGCCTCGATCTTGCCGCGATGCCGCACGATGCCCGCATCGCCCAGCAGCCGCAGCACGTCGTCTTCGGTGAAGCGCGCGACCTGGTGGAAGTCGAAGCCCGCAAAGGCCGCGCGGAAGTTCTCGCGCTTGTTGAGGATGGTCAGCCAGCTCAGGCCGGACTGGAAGCCTTCGAGGCTGAGCTTCTCGAACAGGCGCCGGTCGTCGGTGACGGGAAAGCCCCATTCACGGTCGTGGTAGGCCAGGTAGCTGTCCGTGGCCGCGCACCAGTGGCAGCGCGGCCGGCCGTCGGGGGCGGTGAACAGGCGGGACATGGTCAGGATTTCCCGGGTTCGGGAGAAGGGAGGGACAGCAGCCAGGCCGCCATCTGCAGGGATTGCGCCGTATCGATGTGCGGGTGGCGCGGCATGATGGCGCGGCCCCATTCGCCGGCCCCGCCCTCGCGGATCTTGCGCGCCAGGTATTCGGCGGCATCTTCGCGGCCACGGTAGCGGCCGGCGATCTGCTGGAAGGACGGGCCCACGTAGTGGCGCACCAGGCCGTGACAGCGCAGGCAGTCATTGCCTTCCACCAGGGCCTTGCCGGCGGCCAGCTGCGCGTCGGCTGTCACGGCAGCTGCGGCCGCCGCCGTGGTGGCCCCGACAGCCGGCCCGCGCATGATGCGCCAGCCGATGTTGAAGACACCCAGCGCCACCAGCAGCATGAAGACCACGAGCGCCCAGCCCAGCCAGCGGGGCCGCTGGGGGGCGTCGTCGCCCTCGTCGTCTGCGCCAGGAGGCAGTTGGCCGGCCATCAGTGGCGGAAGTGGCGCACGCCGGTGAAGACCATGGCCACGCCGCGCTCGTTGGCGGCGTCAATGACTTCCTGGTCGCGCATGGAGCCGCCGGGCTGGGCCACGCAGGTGGCGCCTGCGTCAACGACCACGTCCAGGCCGTCGCGGAAGGGGAAGAAGGCATCGCTGGCCACGACCGTGCCCTGCAGGCTCAGCTTGGCGGCCTCGGCCTTGATGGAGGCGATGCGCGCCGAGTCCAGGCGGCTCATCTGGCCTGCGCCCACGCCCATGGTCATGCCGTTCTTGCAGAACACGATGGCATTGCTCTTGACGTACTTGGCGACCTTCCAGGCGAACAGCAGGTCCTGCAGTTCTTCGGGCGTAGGCTGCTTGACGGTGACGACCTTGAGGTCGGCCAGGGCCAGCTCATGGTTGTCGGCGGTCTGCAGCAGCAGGCCCGAGCCGACGCGCTTGGCGTCCACGGCGTTGCGGCCCTGGTCCCAGGCGCGCTCGCCGCCGGCCGGCAGGGCGATCTTCATGAGGCGCACATTGACCTTGGGCTTGAAGATTTCCAGCGCCTCGGCCGTGAAGTCGGGGGCCATCAGCACCTCGACGAATTGCTTGACCACGGCCTCGGCCGCCGCCTTGTCCACCGTGCGGTTGAAGGCGATGATGCCGCCGAAGGCGCTGGTGGGGTCGGTCTGGAAGGCCTTGGCATAGGCTTCGTGCGCGTCCTTGCCCACGGCCACGCCGCAGGGGTTGGCGTGCTTGACGATCACGCAGGCGGGCTGCTCGAAGCTCTTGACGCATTCCCAGGCGGCATCGGCGTCGGCGATGTTGTTGTACGACAGCTCCTTGCCCTGCAGCTGCTCGCCCGTGACCAGGGAGCCGGGGGCCGGATACAGGTCGCGGTACAGAGCGGCCTGCTGGTGGCTGTTTTCGCCGTAGCGCAGGTCCTGCACCTTGGTGAAGTGGCCGTTGCTCTGGCCCGGGAAGGCGCTGCGCTCTGGCACGTAGGCTTCGGAGAGCTTGTCGTCCTCGAACTTCACGCTGGACAGGTAGTCGCTGATGGCGCCGTCGTACTGGGCAATGCGGTTGAAGGCGGCCACGGACAGCGCAAAGCGCAGCTTGTCGGACAGCTTTCCATTGGCCTTGAGTTCGGCCAGCACGGCCTCGTACTGGCCGGCATCGGTGATCACGCCCACGTCGGCCCAGTTCTTGGCGGCAGAGCGCACCATGGCCGGGCCGCCGATGTCGATGTTCTCGATGGCGTCGGCCAGCGTGCAGCCGGCCTTGGCCACGGTGGCCTCGAAGGGGTAGAGGTTCACCACCAGCAGGTCGATGGTGTCGATGCCGTGCTCCTTGAGGGCCGCCATGTGGGCGGGCAGCTCGCGGCGCGCCAGCAGGCCGCCGTGGACCTTGGGGTGCAGGGTCTTGACGCGGCCGTCCAGCATCTCGGGGAACTGGGTGACTTCGGCGACCTCGGTCACGGGCAGGCCGGCCTCGGCCAGCAGCTTGGCGGTGCCGCCGGTGGACAGCAGCTTGATGCCCAGGGCGTGCAGGCCTTGGGCGAATTCGACAATACCGGTCTTGTCAGAGACGGAGAGCAGTGCGTTCATGGGCGTCGGTGCAGGGAGTTTGAAAAAAGGGGAATTCGTGCCGCTCAGAGCATGTCGTGCTCAAGCAGCTTCTTGCGCAGCGTGTTGCGGTTCAGGCCCAGCCAGTCGGCGGCGCGGGACTGGTTGTTGTCGGCCTGGCTCATCACCACTTCCAGCAGCGGCTTTTCGACCAGGTGGATCAGCATGTCGTACATGCCATTGGGCTTTTCGCCGTCGAGATCGCGGAAGTACCCCTCCAGGCTTTCACGCACGCATTGTTCGATGTTCTGGTTGCTCATACTGTCATTCCTGCGGGCTCTGCGAATTCGGCGCTTGTGGCGCCGGCATCGATGGCGGCTGGTATCCGGTCCATCTGCGCGCCCAGGGCGTCCAGATAGTCGGCCACGGACTGCCATTGCACCGCGCAGTCCTCGATGGTGTTGATGTGTTGTCTGAATGCCTCGCCGCCCGGCAGGCTGCGCAGGTACCAGGCGATGTGCTTGCGCGCACTGCGCACGCCGGTGCCTTCGCCGTACAGGCTGTAGTGGTCCTGCAGATGCTCCAGCAGCAGCCGGCGCAGCTCGGCCACCAGGGGCGGGGCCATGTGCTCGCCCGTGGCCAGGAAGTGCGCGATCTCGCGGAAGATCCATGGCCGGCCCTGGGCGGCGCGGCCGATCATCACGGCATCGGCGCCCGTGTAGGCGAGCACGTCGCGCGCCTTCTCGGGGCCGGTGATGTCGCCATTGGCCACCACGGGCACGCGCACCGCCGCCTTGACGGCAGCGATGGTGTCGTACTCGGCAAAGCCCTTGTAACCCTGCTCGCGCGTGCGGCCGTGCACGGTGAGCATCTGTATGCCCACCTCCTCGAAGCGGCGGGCCAGCACCACGGCGTTCCTGTGCGCGTCGCACCAGCCGGTGCGCATCTTCAGCGTGACGGGCACGCCGTGCGGGGCGCAGGCCTCTACCACAGCCTGGGCAATCTCCACGGCCAGGGCCTCGTTCTGCATCAGGGCCGAGCCGGCCCATTTGTTGCAGACCTTCTTGGCCGGGCAGCCCATGTTGATGTCGATGATCTGGGCGCCACGGTCCAGGTTGTAGCGCGCGGCCTCGGCCATCATCTCGGCGTCCGTGCCCGCGATCTGCACCGCGATGGGGCCGGGCTCGCCTTCATGGTTGGCGCGGCGCGAGGTCTTGAGGCTGTTCCACAGGTCCTTGCGCGAAGTCACCATCTCGCTGACCGCATAGCCCGCGCCCAGAGCCTTGCACAGCTGGCGGAACGGCCGATCCGTCACCCCCGCCATGGGGGCGACGAACAGGCGGTTGGCCAGGGCATGGGGGCCTATGGACAGGGGAAGGGAGGACATCGGGAAAGCCGGAGAAAACGCGCGCGCCGATCACAAAACGGGCGGCAACAAAGGACCAAGATTGTACCTGCCCAAATTTTCAGCAGGGCTAAAACCGGGCCGTCAAGGCGGCCAAGCGGCGAAAACAAGACAGCGCAGCGGTTTCATGGTGTGGGAACGAAGGTGCGCACCTGGCCCGGAACGGCCTGCAGCCCGTAGGCGCCGAGCCGGCCCTGCCACCAGCGGCGGTTGAATTGCACGTCGGGAGAGACCTGGTCGTCGGGCATGGGGCGCAGGCCGACCTTCTGCAGCCCGGCTTTCTGCAGCCCAGCCTCAAGCCCCAGGTCCAGCGCCTCGCCGTCGGCCAGCGGGCCGCGCACCACGGCCATGGCCTTGCGCCCGTCGGTCACCCAGGCGTCCAGCACCAGGGCCGGGCGGGTCTCGGGAGCGGCCAGGCTCACGCAGCCTTGCAGACGCGGCTCCAGGCCCAGAGGCTCCAGCTCGCGCTGCAGCTGCTCCAGCCTGTCGGCCACGGCCGGGTCCGGCAGGGTGCAGCCCTTGGCCTGCAGCGCCTTGCCCCAGGCCGAGGTCGGTGCGGCCTCCTGGGTCGGCGGCGCCTGGGCAGCGGCCTGTGCCACCACGGTGGTGTCCTTGCCTGGCGATGGCTGCAACGCGGCGCAGCCGGCCAGGCCGGCTGCTGCCATTCCCAATGCCGCCCATCCCGCCCATCCTGCAATCCGCCCTGTCTGCATGACGCCCCCTGTGCTTGTGGTTCCGGACCAGACCCCACGATAGCTTCAGGCCGACAAGGCGTCAGCCAGCGCAGACCTACACTTGGCAGCACCTATGGAAGTCTGGATGCATCAATTGCTGGGCTGGCTGGCGCTGCCGCAGTTCGGCCTCAGCACCGTGTTCATCGTGGCCCTGATCTCGGCCACGCTGCTGCCGCTGGGCTCGGAGCCTGCGGTGGTCGGCCTGCTCCAGCTCAATCCCGACCTGTTCTGGCAGACGGTTTTCGTGGCCACGGCCGGCAATACGCTGGGCGGGGCCATCAGCTGGTGGATGGGCCTGGGCGCGCACAAGGCCTGGCGCGCGGCACGCGAGCGGCGGCTGGCCGGACTGCCGCCTGAACGGGCCAAGCCGCCGCGCAATCTGTCACGCCACGAGCGCCGCGCCCGCGTCTGGCTGCGCCGCCTGGGCGCCAAGGCCTGCCTGCTGAGCTGGCTGCCCGTGGTGGGCGATCCGCTGTGCGCCGTGGCCGGCTGGCTGCGCCTGCCGTTCTGGCCCTGCGTGTTCTACATGGCCATCGGCAAGTTCCTGCGCTATGTGGTGATGACGGTGGTGCTGCTGCAGCTGCTGCCGGCCTCCTGGGCCAGCTGAGGCCGAAGCCCCCCAACCGAAGCCCTCCCCTTTTGCGATCTACGCCTGCGGCTCGCGCGCCCAGGGCGCCAGCGCGAAATGCGCGGCCAGGAAATCGATGAGCGCCTGCACGCGCGCCGGCCGGGCGCGCCCCGGCGGCGTGACGATGTGCAGGGCGATGGAGGGCACCTGCCAGTCGTCCATGCAGGTCTGCAGCGCACCCGATTGCAAATCTTCCCAGGCCAGGAATTCGGGCTGCAGGGCCAGGCCCAGCCCGGCGCGCAGGGCCGGCGCCAGGCCCTCGGCATTGTTCACGCGCATGGCCGTGGGCACGACCTGGGCGAACTCGCCGCGGCGCGCATGCACGAAGCGCCAGGCCTCGCCCAGGCGGCTGTGCACATAGCGCAGCGCCCGGTGCTGCGCCAGCTCGCGCGGATGGGTGGGGCGGCCGTGGCGCTCGAAGTATTCGGGTGATCCCACCAGCAGCAGGCGCACCGTGCACAGGCGCCGCGCCAGCAGGCTGGAGTCGGGCAGCGAGGAGATGCGCAGCGCGATGTCGAAGCCCTGGGCCACGACGTCGATCAGCTCGTCGCTGAAGTGCAGGTCCAGCGTGACCTCGGGATGCTCGGCCATGAAGGCGGGCACGGCCGGCGCCAGGTGCGAGATGCCGAACGACATGGGCGCCGCAATGCGGATGGGGCCGCGCAGGCTCTTGGACTGCTCGCTGATCTCGGCCTCCACGGCCTCGCCCTCGGCCAGGATGCGCGCGGCCCGCTCCAGAGAGGCCTGGCCGCCGGCCGTCAGCGACATGCGCCGCGAGGTGCGGTGCAACAGGCTGGTCTTGAGCCGCGTCTCCAGCCGCGTGATGGCCTTGGAGATGGTGGGCTGGGAGACGCCCAGCTCGGCGGCGGCCTTGGCGAAGGAGCCCGTCTCGGCCACCTTGGCGAAGACGGCCCAGGCTTCGAGGTCAGGAAGTCTTGGCATGAAAGTTTTGGAATAGATGTCTTTGCATATTTTCTATTCTCTTCTTGATCAGCAAAACATAAAGTTCATCCATCGCAACACACAACGCAGCAGGAGAACACCATGATCGAACGCCGTCCCTTCCAAGCCCTTGGCGGTGCCAACCACGGCTGGCTCGATGCCAAGCACCACTTTTCCTTCGCCGGCTACCACGATCCGGCCCGCATGGGCTGGGGCGCGCTGCGGGTGTGGAACGACGACACCATCGCCGCCGGCACGGGTTTCCCGCCCCATGCCCACGCCAACATGGAAATCATCACCTATGTCCGTGAAGGCGCCATCACCCACCAGGACAGCCTGGGCAACAAGGGCCGCACCGAAGCGGGTGATGTGCAGGTGATGAGCGCGGGCACCGGCATCCGCCACTCGGAATACAACCAGGAAAAGGACACGACGCGGATCTTCCAGATCTGGATCATGCCCGACGAGCGCGGCCAGCAGCCCCCGTCCTGGGGTGCCAAGCCCTTCCCCAAGGGCGAGCGCTCGGGCAGCTTCGTGGCCCTGGCCAGCGGCCTGCCCGGTGACGAGGACGCCCTGCCCATCCGCACGGCCGCCCGGGTGCTGGGCGCCACGCTCAAGGCCGGCGAGAGCACGGAGTACCGCATCGGCCGCGACCGCCTGGGCTACCTGGTGCCGGCCAGCGGCTCGGTGCAGATCGACGGCGTGACGCTCCAGGAGCGCGACGGCGCCGCCATCAGCGACGTCGAGACCCTGCGCGTCACGGCCCTGACCGACGCCGAGCTGGTGCTCGTCGACACGGCGCGCTGAAGCGCCCTTGCCGCCCCGGCTCCGGCCGGGGCCCACCTGCCCCAACTGTCTTTCCGAATTTCCGCTGTCCCTTCCTTCACCCAACCCACTGCCTCACAGGAGATCACCATGACCGACCGCAAGTACCTCGAAGTCCTGACCCCCGCCAACAGCCAGATCATCTTCATCGACCAGCAGCCCCAGATGGCCTTCGGCGTGCAGTCCATCGACCGCCAGGTGCTCAAGAACAATGTGGTGGGCCTGGCCAAGGCGGCCAAGGCCTTCGACATTCCCGCCACCATCACCACGGTGGAGACGGGCAGCTTCTCCGGCCACACCTATCCCGAACTGCTGGCCGTGTTCCCCGAGCACAGGCTGCTGGAGCGCAGCTCCATGAATTCCTGGGACGACCAGAACGTGCGGGATGCGCTGGCCGCCAACGCCGCCCAGGGCCGCAAGAAGATCGTGGTCTCCGGCCTGTGGACCGAGGTGTGCAACACCACCTTCGCCCTGTCGGCCCTGCATGACACGGACTACGAGATCTACATGGTGGCCGACGCCTCGGGCGGCACGTCGCTGGACGCCCACAACTACGCCATGGACCGCATGGTGCAGGCCGGCGTGGTGCCCGTGACCTGGCAGCAGGTGCTGCTGGAATGGCAGCGCGACTGGGCCCGCCGCGAGACCTATGACGCGGTGATGGACATCGTGCGCGAGCATTCCGGCGCCTACGGCATGGGCGTGGACTATGCCTACACCATGGTGCACAAGGCCGCCGAGCGCGTGCAGCATGGCGAGACCGTGGGCCCGAACCCCGCCAAGGCCTGAGCACCAGCGCCGCCGCCGGCCCGCCAAAGGAGTCTCGCCATGAAGCTCTATGCACTTTCCCTGGGGGCCGGCCTGCTGGTCGGCGTGGTCTACAGCCTGCTGCAGGTGCGCTCGCCCGCACCGCCGCTGGTGGCCCTGGTCGGCCTGCTGGGCATCCTGGCCGGCGAGCAGATCGTGCCCGTGGGCCGGCACCTGCTGCAGGGCATGGACCTGCGCAGCGCCTGCAGCAAGACGCAGGCCACCGAGCATGTGCTGGGCGAGTTGCCCGGTCGCAAGAGCACCGATGCCGATCGGCAGCACGGCTGACCTCTCCCCAAACCTTCAAGAAAACTGCACCATGACCACGCGCAGAAAAGTCCTGGGCTCCGCAGCCACCCTTGCCATGGGTGGACTGCTGGGTTGCACCACCAACGCTCGCCAAGGAGCCTCCATGTCCGATTCCACGCCCGAAGTCGTCTTCCACAACGGCCGCTTCACCACCCTGAACAAGGCCCAGCCCACGGCCACCGCCGTGGCCGTGAAGGACGGCCGGTTCATCGCCGTGGGCACGGACGCCGAGGTGCTGGCCCTGGCCGGCAGCGGCACGCGCCGCATCGATCTGCAGCGCCGCAGCGTGCTGCCCGGCCTGTTCGACAACCACACGCACGTGATCCGTGGCGGCCTGAACTTCAACCTGGAGCTGCGCTGGGACGGCGTGCGCTCGCTGGCCGATGCGCTGGACATGCTCAAGCGCCAGGTGGCCAACACGCCCGCGCCGCAGTGGGTGCGCGTGGTCGGCGGTTTCACCGAACACCAGTTCGTGGAAAAGCGCCTGCCCACCATCGAGGAGATCAACGCCATCGCGCCCGACACGCCGGTCTTCCTGCTGCACCTGTATGACCGCGCCCTGCTCAACGCGGCCGCCCTGCGCGCCGTGGGCTACACCCGCGACACGCCCGAGCCCGCAGGCGGCGAGATCACGCGCGATGCCAACGGCAACCCCACGGGCCTGCTGCTGGCCAAGCCCAACGCCACCATCCTCTATGCCACGCTGGCCAAGGGTCCCAAGCTGCCGCTGGACTACCAGGTCAACTCCACGCGCCACTTCATGCGCGAACTCAACCGCCTGGGCGTGACCGGCGTCATCGATGCGGGCGGGGGCTTTCAGAACTACCCCGACGACTACGAGGTGATCCAGAAGCTCAGCGAGGCCAATCAGATCACCGTGCGCCTGGCCTACAACCTGTTCACGCAAAAGCCCAAGGAGGAGAAGACCGACTTCCTCAACTGGACGCAGAGCGTGAAATACAAGCAGGGCAACGACTATTTCCGCCACAACGGCGCGGGCGAGATGCTGGTGTACTCGGCCGCCGACTTCGAGGACTTCCGCCAGCCGCGCCCCGACATGCCGCCCAGCATGGAGGGCGACCTGGAGGAAGTGGTGCGCGTGCTGGTGCAGAACCAATGGCCGTGGCGCCTGCATGCCACCTATGACGAGACCATCTCGCGCGCGCTCGATGTGTTCGAGAAGGTGCACCGCGACACGCCCATCGACGGCCTGAACTGGTTCTTCGACCATGCCGAGACCATTTCGGACAAGTCCATCGACCGCATTGCGGCCCTGGGCGGCGGCGTGGCCGTGCAGCACCGCATGGCCTACCAGGGCGAATATTTCACCGAGCGCTACGGCGCACGCGCCACCGAGGCCACGCCGCCCGTCAAGAAGATCCTGGAGCGCGGCGTGAAGACCTCGGCCGGCACGGACGCCACGCGCGTGGCGTCCTACAACCCCTGGGTGTCGCTGTCGTGGATGGTGACGGGCAAGACCGTGGGCGGCCTGCAGATGTACCCCCAGCGCAACCTGCTGGACCGCGAGACCGCGTTGCGCATGTGGACCGAGAACGTGGCCTGGTTCTCCAACGAGGAAGGCCTGCGCGGCCGCATCCAGGTGGGCCAGCTGGCCGACATGATCGTGCCCAGCAAGGACTATTTCGCCGTGCCCGAGGACGAGATCTCGTTTCTCACCTCCGACCTCACCGTGGTGGGCGGCCGCGTGGTCTATGGCGCAGGCCCCTTCCAGCAGCATGACGACAACCCGCTGCCGCCGGCCATGCCCGACTGGTCGCCCGTGCGGCGCTTCGGCGGCTACGGCGCCTGGGGCGAGCCCGAGGGCGCGGGCAGGAACTCGCTCAACCCCGCGCGCTACCGCAGCCTGGCGGCGGCCTGCGGCTGCGGCACCAGCTGCGGCATGCACGGCCACCGCCATGCCGACGCCTGGGCATCGAACGTGCCGACCTCCGACCCCCGAAGCTTCTTCGGCGCGCTGGGCTGCTCCTGCTGGATGGCCTGAGGAGCAAGGCCATGTCCATCGATTCCAAGCCGTCTGCCCCAGCTGTTGCCGGCAGTTCCTCCGGCAGCTTCGCGCCGCTGCGACAGCCCGTGTTCGCCGTGCTGTGGGCGGCCACGGTGCTGGGCAATATCGGCAGCTTCATGCGCGATGTGGCCAGCTCCTGGATGGTGACCGAGCTGTCGGCCAGCCCGGCCGCCGTGGCCCTGATCCAGACGGCGGCCACGCTGCCCATCTTCCTGCTGGCGATTCCGGCCGGCGTGCTGTCCGACATCCTGGACCGCCGACGCTTCCTGATCGGCATCCAGATCCTGCTGGCCGCCGTCAGCGCCAGCCTGCTGCTGCTGGCACGCACCAACACGCTGACCGTGGAGTACCTGGTGGCGCTGACCTTCGTGGGCGGCATAGGCGCGGCGCTGATGGGGCCGACCTGGCAGTCCATCGTGCCCGAGCTGGTGCCGCGCAGCGACCTCAAGAACGCGGTGGCGCTGAACTCGCTGGGCATCAACATCGCACGCGCCCTGGGCCCTGCGGCCGGCGGCCTGCTGCTGGCCAGCTTCGGCGCGGCGGCGGCCTATGGCGCGGACGTGGTCAGCTACGTGTTCGTGATCGCCGCGCTGGTCTGGTGGAAGCGCCCCAAGGCCGAGGCATCGGCGCTGAACGAGCAGTTCTTCGGCGCCTTTCGCGCTGGCCTGCGCTATGCCCGCTCCAGCCGCGAGCTGCATGTGGTGCTGCTGCGCGCCGCCGTGTTCTTCCTGTTCGCCAGCTCGGTCTGGGCCCTGCTGCCGCTGGTGGCGCGGCGCATGCTGGGCGGCTCGGCAGGCTTTTACGGCGTGATGCTGGGCGCCGTGGGCGCAGGCGCCATCCTGGGCGCGCTGGTGCTGCCGCGCCTGCGCAAAAGGCTGGATGCCGATGGCCTGGTGCTGCTGTCCTCCGTGCTCAGCGCCGCCGTGATGGCCGCGCTGTCCACGGCGCCGCCGCAATGGGCCGCCGTGCTGCTGATGCTGGTGCTGGGCCTGGGCTGGATCATTGCGCTGACCACGCTCAACGGCGTGGCCCAGGCGGTGCTGCCCAACTGGGTGCGCGGCCGGGGACTGGCCATCTACCTGATGGTGTTCAACGGCGCCATGGCGGGCGGCAGCCTGGCCTGGGGGCTGTTTGCACAGGGCGTGGGCATTCCCACGGCGCTGCTGATCGGCGCGGCGGGCCTGGTGGCCATCTCGCTGGTGTTCCACCGCATCAAGCTGCCCACGGGCGAGGCGGACCTGCAGGCCTCCAACCACTGGCCCGAGCCGCTGCTGGCCGAACCGGTGGCCCATGACCGGGGCCCGGTAATGATCCAGGTGGAGTACCAGGTGCGCCGCCAGGACCTGCCGGCCTTCATCGAGGCCATGCAGCATGTGGCACGCGAACGCCGCCGCGATGGCGCCTATGCCTGGGGCATCGCCGAGCACACGGGCGAGCCGGGCCGGGTGATCGAGTGGTTCCTGGTGGAGTCCTGGGCCGAGCATCTGCGCCAGCACCAGCGCGTGTCCAGGGCCGATGCCGATCTGCAGGCCCAGGCGCTGCGCTTTCATATCGGCCCCGAGCGGCCCGTGGTCCACCACTTCCTGGCGCTGGATGCCGCCAGTGCTGCCAGTGCCGCCAGCGGGCCTGCGCAGGCACCGGCGCACGGCCACGCCCACTGAAGCGTTGCGGCAGGCCTGCCCTGGCCTGCGCCCGGCCTGCCAGGACACCTCAGCGGATATCCAGCCGCTCCAGCGCACGCACCAGGTCGGCCAGCGTGCGCACCTGCATCTTGCGCATGGCCTGGCTGCGGCGCACCTTGACCGTGATTTCGCTCACGCCCAGGTCTGCCGCGATCTGCTTGTTCAGCAGGCCGCGCACCACGCCCACGACCACTTCCTGCTCGCCCGGCGACAGCGACTGCCAGCAGGCGTGCAGCGCCTGTTCGCCGGCGTCCAGCGCACGGCGCTGCCGGTCCAGGGCAATGCCCTGCTGGATGGCGTCGAGCAGGTCCTGGTCGCGGAAGGGCTTGGTCAGGAACTCGATGGCGCCGGTCTTCATGGCCTCCACGCTCATGGGAATGTCGCCATGGCCGGTGATGAAGATGGTGGGCAGCTTCAGGCCCAGCTCCAGCATCTGGCGCCGGAAGTCCATGCCGCTTTGCCCAGGCATGCGGATGTCCAGCACCAGGCAGGCCGGTCCCTGCGGCGGCTGCCGCTGCCAGTGGTCCAGAAACTCGCGCGTGGCGCCGAAGGCGCGCACGCACAGGCCCACCGATGCCAGCAGGTCCTCGATGGCTGCGCGCACCGAGGGGTCGTCATCGACGATGTAGACCAGTGCCTCGGCTTCGGCGGTGGAGGGTTCAGCCATGGCGCAATCCCGTGGAAGGCCTGGCGCCCGTGGCCGGGGCGCAGGCGATGGTGACGTGAAAAGCCGTGCCCCCGCGCCCGTCCTCGCGGTCCGTGGCCCAGATGCGGCCGCCGTTGGCCTCGGCCATGTGGCGGCAGATGTTCAGGCCCAGGCCCATGCCGTCGGGCTTGGTGGTCCAGAAGGCATCGAACAGGTGGGTGCGGGCCAGCGGCGACAGGCCTTCGCCCGCATCGGCCACGGTCAGCACCAGCTGCTGGCCCAGGGCCTGCGTGGCGATGGCGATGCGCCGCTGCGCGGCCGGTGTGTGCTGCATGGCGTCCATGGCATTGAGCAGCAGGTTGGCCAGCACCTGCTGGATCTGCACGCGGTCGGCCCAGGCCGGCTGCAGCGCGGTCGCCAGCTGCAGGTCCAGGGCCACGCCGCGCCGGTCCAGCTCTGCGACGGACAGGCGGGCCATTTCGCGCACGGCCTCGTTGAGGTCGAAGGACTGCCGGCTGGGTGCGTCTCCGCGTGCCATGCTGCGGATGCGGGCGATGACATCGCTGGCGCGCTGCGCATCGCCCAGGATGCGCTCCAGCGCCTGGCCGGCCTTGGCGAGGTTGGGCGGCTCCTGGGCCAGCCAGCGCTGGCAGGCGTTGCCGCTGGTGACGATGGCCGCCAGCGGCTGGTTGACCTCATGGGCGATGGAGGCCGTCAACTGCCCCAGGCTGGTGGTCTGGGTGATGCGCAGCAGCTGGGTGCGCGCCGCATGGGCCGCGTTCTGGGCCGCCACCATCTTCAGGCCCAGATAGGCCGTGATGGCAATGGCCAGGATGCTGATCACCATGTTGATCAGTCCGGTGCGATAGGCACCGGCAGGCGTGAGCGCAAAGCTGGCCAGGGTCAGCACGATGCACAGCGCCGTGAGGCCGATGACCACGCGCGGGCTGAACCAGCGCACCGCCACCAGGATGATGGCGGTGTGGAACACGGCGGCCGCCACGGCGTAGTCGGTCAGCGTGTCCAGCGCGAAGATCGCGGCCATGGCGACGCCCATGGCCGCCAGGATCAGGGCCCGGGGCCAATGGGGAAAGCGGCGCAGAGCGGTGGTCATGGCGTGCAGGGAAAAGGAATGGACTGTCAGCTGCCAATTCTCATTCAAGAAGCCGCTGCACCTGAATGCAAGCTATACCCGAACCGTACGATACTGGCGCGACCCAAAACAAGGGACACCGAGGAAGGGACGCCCCGCACCGAAGGTGTCGTCCCCCTCCCGCGCAGCGAGAGAGGGGGAAGCCGCGCAGCGGCTCAGGGGGTTCACAACACTGGCCGGCGGCCCACGCTCAGTTGGAGCTCCACCGTGGCCTTGGCCAGCTCGGTCTCTGCCTCCAGCGATCCCAGGTAGGCCTCGTCGGCCGAGCGCTGGGCGGACAGCAGCTCCAGCAGCGAAGCCTCGCCATGCCGGTAGGACAGGCGTATGCCTTCGAGCACGCGCTGCGCATCGCGCAGCACGCCGTCGCGGTAGCGCTGCACGTTCTCGCGCGCGGCGCTCAGGCGAAAGCGCGCGCCGCGCACATCGGCCTCGGCCCGGTTCTGGGCCTGCTGAAGGGCCAGCATGGCCTGGGTGACGGCCGCCTCGGCCTGCACCAGGTCGCCCCGGTCCAGGCGCGACAGCGGCAGCGGCACGCTGACCGAGACCGACAGCGTGCGCGAGCGCCCGCCGCCATCGAAGGGATTGCCCTGGGCGTCCGTGCCACCGGCCGTGGCGGGCACGGCGGCCATGCCCACGGCCAGCGTGGGATTGACCCAGCGGTTGGCCCGGGCCAGGCCCGCGTTGTCGCGCGCATGCTCCAGCGCCGCCTGGGCGATGCGCACCTCGGCGCGCGACTGCAGGGCCTGGGCGACCAGGGCATCGGCATCCTCCGGTCCCGAGTCTTCGGCCAATTCCATGAAGCCGCATTGCAGCGTGTCGCTGGCAAAGACTTCGGACAGGCGGCGCCCCAGCGGGACGGACAGCGCCAGCCGCGCGGTCTGCGCCTCGGCGCGCGCCTGCACCACCTCGGCCTGGAAGCGGTCGCGCTCCACGCGCGACTGCAGCCATTCCACGCCGCCGATGTCGCCGGCCTTGCGCCTCAGCTCGTTGGCCTGCACCACATCGCCCAGCGCCTTCAGCGTCTGCTGCTTGCGCTCCAGCGCCAGCGAGTCGCGGCAGGCCTGGGTGTAGTCCTGGGCGGCATCGGAGAACAGCTGGCTGCGCACGCCTTCAAGGCCGGCCTCGGACAGGCGCACCTGGCTGCGTGCGGACTGAATGCGCGCGGCGCGCTTGCCGCCCGTCTCCAGCTCCATGCTGATCTCGTAGTTGCGCGTGGTGGGCCGGGGCTGGCCGGTGCGCACCTGCTCGCGCGAGGCGCCCAGCGTGAGGCTGGGGTCGGGGCGTATGCCGGCGATGCCGATGCCGGCACGCGCGGATTCCACGCCCTGTTCCTCCGAGCGCAGCAGGGGGCTGTGCTGCTCCACGGCGTTGAGGTAGTCGGAAAAGCGCAGGCCGGCGGACGGCGCCGTCTGCGCCTGGGCTGCGGCGCCAAGGCACAGCAGCAGGGCCAGGGCCTGCCTGGGGAAGAAAGGGGTCGTTTGCATGGCGACTCGCATCAATGGGGTTGGCTCGTTGCGGTGCGATGCCCGCCCTCGTGCTCGGCGGCATCCGGATCGCCGCTCTCACCGCGTTCAGCGGCGCGGCGCTGGCGGCGCTCGGCCGCGCGGACGGCACGGGCCTCGATCACGTAGTAGAGGTTGGGCAGCAGCAGCAGGGTCAGCAAGGTGGCGCTGAACAGGCCGCAGACCACGACGGTGGCCAGGGGCCGCTGCACGTCGCTGCCCAGGCCCGTGGCCAGCATGGCCGGCGTGAGACCGAAGGCGGCGACGGTGGCCGTCATCAGCACGGGGCGCATGCGGCTGGAGGCACCCTCGAGCACGGCTTCGCGCAGGCCCAGGCCGTCCTCGCGGCGCAGGCGGTTGATCTGCGAGACCATGAGTACGCCCGAGAGCACGGCCACGCCGAACAGCGCGATGAAGCCCACGGCGCTGGAGACGTTGAGCGTCATGCCGCGCAGGTGCAGGCCCGCAAAGCCGCCGATCATGGCCAGCGGCACCACGCCCAGCACCAGCAGCGGCTGGCGCATGTTGCCGAACTCGCCGAACAGCAGCACCAGCATGATGCCCAGCGTCAGCGGCAGGATCATGAGCAGCCGCGCCTCGGCACGCTGCAGGTTCTCGAACTGGCCGCCCCACTCGATGTGCAGCTTCTGGCGGTCGTAGTCCAGGTGCTGGTCGATGGCGGTGTGTGCATCCTTGAGGAAGCCCGCCAGGTCGCGGCCGCGCACATTGAGCTTGACGAGGATGTGGCGCTCGCCGCCCTCGCGCACGATGACGCTCTGGCCCACGGTGGTGGTGATGCGCGCCACGTCGGCCAGCGGCACCTGGGCGCCATTGGCGGCCGACAGGCGCAGCGCGCCGATGGCCTCGGGGCTGCTGCGCGTGTCGGGCGTGAAGCGCACGGCCATGTCGTAGCTGCGCTCGCCCACGTACAGCTGGCCGATGGAGGCCCCGCCCACGCCGGTGGAGATGAGCTGCGCCACGTCGGAGGCATTGATGCCGTAGCGCGCGGCAGCGGCGCGGTCCAGCGCAATGCGCAGGTTGGGCAGCGGCGGCTCCACGTCCACGGCCACATCGGCCGCGCCGGGCACTTTCTCCAGCACGGCCACCAGGGCATCGGCCACGCGCCGGTCCTCGGCCAGGTCCTGGCCGAAGACCTTCACCGTGAGGTCGCTGTGCGCGCCCGACAGCTTGTCCTGCACGCCGTCGATCATGGGCTGCATGAAGCCCACGGAGTAGCCGGGCAACTGGTCGAAGCGCGCGGCCATCTTCGCGATCAGCTGCTGCTTGGTCAGGCCCGACTTCCATTCGCCATAGGGATGCAGGCCCACGCTGGCCTCGATGTGCGAGGGCGTCCAGTAGTCGGTGCCGTCATCGTTGCGCCCGGTCTGGGTGACGATGTAGGAGACCTCGGGGAACTCCAGTGCGGCGCTGCGCAGCGCGTCGGCCATGTCGCGCGCCTTGTCCAGCGTGATGCCGGGCGGCATCTGCACCTGCAGCCAGATGGAGCCTTCGTCCAGGTACGGCAGGAAGTCGCGGCCCATGGTGCCGGCCAGCACGCCCAGCGCCAGCAGCGAGGCCGCCACGGCCCCCGCCAGCCAGCGCACGCGGCCCACGGCCGCGCCCAGGAAGCGGTCATAGCCCACGCCCAGCCGGTGCAGGACGGGGTTGTGGAAGATCCTGCGCGGCCTGCGGAAGGCCAGCCAGGCCAGGGCCGGCGTGAGCAGCAGGGCCACGGCCAGCGCCCCCACCAGGGCCGCGCCCACGGCGCTGGCCATGGGCGAGAACAGCTTGTACTCGATGCGCTCGAAGGCGAACAGCGGCAGGTAGGCGGCCGCGATCACGCACATGCCGAAGAAGATGGGCCGCGCCACCTGCAGCGTGGCCGTGATGGCGTCCCTGGGCGTGAGCGGCCGGTTCTGGTCGGCCTCGCGGCGCCGCAGGATGTTCTCGACCACGACCACGGCCCCGTCCACCAGGATGCCGAAGTCGATGGCGCCCAGCGACAGCAGGTTGGCCGGAATCTTCGCGTGGTGCATGAAGATGAAGGCCAGCAGCAGCGCCATGGGAATGGTCAGCGCCACGATCAGCGCCGCGCGCGGGCTGCCCAGGAAGACCAGCAGCACCAGGGTGACGACGATCAGGCCTTCGGCCAGGGTCTTGCCCACGGTGTGGGTGGTGCGCTCGATCAGCGTGGTGCGGTCCAGGTAGGGCACGACCTTCACGTCGGGCGGCAGCAGCTTGCCGTTGAGCTCCTCCACGGCGGCA
This sequence comes from Delftia sp. PX-1, assembly GCF_055797465.1. Classification (NCBI taxonomy): domain Bacteria; kingdom Pseudomonadati; phylum Pseudomonadota; class Betaproteobacteria; order Burkholderiales; family Comamonadaceae; genus Delftia; species Delftia sp. PX-1. The sequence goes on along the minus strand of NZ_CP184763.1, from coordinate 1,663,233 downwards.
TGGATGCCCTCCAGCGCCTGCGAGGGATTGGAGCCCTTGAGCAGCAGCACGATGCCCTGCAGGGTGTCGGAGTTGCCGTCCTTGCCCAGGATGCCGCGCCGCTCCACGTTGCCGTAGGTCAGCCGCCCCAGGTCCTTGACCAGCACGGGCGTGCCGCTGTCCGTGGTCTTGACGACCACGTTGCCCATGTCGTCCAGCGAGCCCAGCAGGCCCACGCCGCGCACCACATAGGAGACATCGCCCCGGTCGATGACGCTGCCGCCGCCGCTGGCGTTGTTGGCATTGATGGCCTCGATCACCTGGGACAGCGCCAGCCCGTACTGCAGCAGCCGCGCGGGGTCCAGCTCCAGCATGAACTGCGTGGTCAGGCCGCCGAAGTTGGTCACGTCCACCACGGACTGGGCCTTCTTCAGGCGCGGGATCACCACCCACTGCTGCAGCTCGGACAGCTCGCGCAGGCTGCGCACCGGGCTTTCCAGCGTGTAGCGGTAGACCTCGCCCGTGGGCGAGCTGTAGGGGTCCAGCCCGGCGCGGGCACCATAGGGCAGCGTGACCTCGTCGATGCGCTCCTTCAGGCGCTGGCGCGCCCAGTAGCCGTCCACGCCGTCCTCGAAGACCACGGTGATCAGCGACAGCGCGAACAGGCTGCGCGAGCGCAGCACGTGCATGCCGGGCGTGGCCAGCAGGGCGCGCTCCAGCGGGATGGTGATCTGCTGCTCGATCTCCTCGGCCGCAAGGCCTGGCACCTGGGTGACGATCTGCGAGGTCACGTCGGCAATGTCGGGATAGGCCTCCAGCGGCAGCTGCTTCCAGCTGAACACGCCATACAGGGCCGCGAAGCAAAAGACCAGCCAGACCACGCCGCGGCGCGAAAAGCCGATGTTGACGATGCGCTCGATCATTGCAGCAGCACTCCCCCGTTGACCACCACGCGCTCGCCGGCCGCCAGGCCCGAGAGGATCTCGGCCTGGCCGTCCTGCTGCGCGCCGACCTGCACGTCACGCGGCTCGAAGCGCCAGCCGCCCTTGTCCACGAAGACGCGCGTGCTGACCTGGCCCTGCAGCAGGGCCGCGGCCGGCACCATCACGGCCTGGCGCGCCGGGGCGTCGAAGCCCACGCGCGCAAACATGCCGGGGCGCAGCCGCCCTTCGGGGTTGTCCACGGCCACGCGCACCTTGACGCTGCGCGTGGCGGTGTCCACCAGCTCGCCCACGTACTGCACGCGGCCCTGCAGCTGCAGGTCGGGATAGGCGGCCAGCGCGATGTGGGCCTGCTGGCCCACGTCCACATGGGCCAGGTCGCGCTCGCTGACGCTGGCGCTGAGCCAGACCTTGCGCAGGTCGGCCACGGTCATGACGGAGGCATTCACATCGTTCCAGTAGCCGCCCTGCGAGCCCGCCATCTCGACCACGCGGCCGCTGATGGGCGACTTGACCACGTAGCTGCCGCGCGAGCCTTCCTGCACGGCCGCACCCAGCTGGGACAGATGATCGGAGGCGGCGCGCGCATCGGCACCTGCTGCGGCCAGCGACTGCTGCGCGGCCTCGTAGTCCTTGCGCGCGGCGATCTCGGCATCGAACAGCAGCTTCTGGCGGTCGAATTCCTGGCGCGCGTGCAGCAGCGCGGCCTGGGACTTGGCGTGCTCGGCACGCACGCTGGAGATCTCGGAGGAGTCCATGGTGATCAGCGCATCGCCGGCCTTCACCGCATCGCCCAGCTGGTGGTGCAGGCGCACCAGGCGGCCCGCCACGGGCGGCGTGATGCGGACCAGCTTTTCAGGCTCGGCCTCGATGGTGGCGGGGGCCGACAGGCGGGTCTGCAGCGGCTGCAGCGCGATCTCGGCCACCTGCAGGCGCTCGCGCAGCGGCGAGCCTTCGGGCACCACGATGAGGTTGCCTTCGCGGCGCACGGGAGCCGGCTGCGGGGCGGCGGTGGCGGGGGTTGCTGCTGCAGCCGGGGTTTCGGCCGGGCCGTTGCAGGCGGCCATGGCCACGCTGATCAGCAGCCCGCCCACAGGCCAGGCGGCCGCCAGCAAGGGATGGCGCGGGTGCAGGCCATGGGGTCGGCCATGGGGTCGGCCTGGTCGTTCAGAAGCGAGAAAGCGGGTCATCCTGAGGTCTCCGGGCGCCACGGACCCGCGCAGACCTCTCGCCCCTTCAGGCGATCACAGGCCTCCGCCCGGGTCCGGGCAGATCAAGAAATGGAAGAAGGGAAAGGCGGAAAGAGGCGGCGCGGCAGCGCCTGGCAGGATCGGGATCGGAATCAGGATCGGGGTCCATGGGGTACTCCTTTGCGTGTGGGTGGCGCAGTCCCCGTGCAGGCCGGGAGCCCTGTTTGCTGCAGTGCAATATGTGCCCGGAATTATCAAAGGCGAAAGTGCCTGCGGCCAGCCTTTGTTGGGAAGGTTGGCCTGTTCATTGGTGGATGCGGGATATACCTTCGTATAGAAGATGGCCGGCACAAGGGCCCCTCGGCCTGGCCTGGCCCGGCCCAGCCCGGCCCGGAAAGCAAAAAGCCGCCAGCGCGGAGCGGGCGGCTTGCGGGCGATGGCCTGCGGGAAAGCTCAGTCCACTTTCAGGCCGATGGCTTTCACCAGTTCGCCGAAGCGCTCGCGCTCGGTGGCGTGGTGGTCGATGAAGGCCTTGCGGCTCAGGGGCGCGGGCGTGGCTCCCAGGGTGAGGATGACGTCGTTGACGTTCTTTTGCTCCAGCGCCTTGGCCACGGCAGTGCGAACGGCCTCGATCACCGATTCGGGCGTGCCCGTGGGCGCGTAGAGGCCGAACAGCGTGTCCGCATCAAAGCCCGGCAGGCCGCTTTCGGCCAGCGTGGGCACGTTGGGGTACTGCGGCGAGCGGTGCGGGCTGCCGATGGCCAGCAGGCGCAGCTTGCCGGCCTCGACCTGCTTGAGGCCCGGACCCGGGTCGAACCAGAACTGCAGCTGCCCGCTGAGCACGTCGCTGAGCGCCGGGCCCGCGCCCTTGTAGGGGGCGTGCACGGCATCGACGCCGGCCATGCGCTTGAACATCTCGCCGGCCAGGTGCGGCGAGCTGCCCTGGCCCGGCGAGCCGTAGGACAGCTTGCCGGGGTTGGCCTTCAGGTGCTTGATGAACTCGGCCACGTTGGTGGCGGGCACGGCGGGATTGGTCTCCAGGAACACATGCACGCGCGCCACGGCAGCCACGGGCGTCAAATCCTTTTCGGGATTGAAGGCCAGCTTGCTGTAGATCATCGGATTGATGGTGATGGCCCCGCCCGAGCTGAGCAGCAGCGTGTAGCCATCCTTGGGCGCGCGCACGGTTTCGCTGATGCCGATGTTGCCGCCCGCGCCGGGCTTGTTGTCCACCACCACCGACTGGCCCAGCACCTGGGACATGGTGGGCGTGATGGCGCGCGCCAGCACATCGGCCGCACCGCCGGGCGCGAAGTTCACGACCAGGCGCACGGGACGCTCGGGCCATTTGTCGCCGGCCTTCTGCGCCAGCGCAGGGACCGAGGCCGTCGCGCCCAGCAGGGCCAGCAGGCCCAGGCGGCGCCAGCGGCTGAAGGGATTTGTCTTGTGCATGAGCTATGTCTCCTTGGGTTATGAGTTCTTGAAAACGGTGAGGGCGCCTGAAGCAGCAGCGGCGCTACGGTCAATCCAGCCGAATGCCCGCCGACTCGATGACCTGGCCCCAGCGCCGGCTTTCGCTGCGCCAGTAGTCACGCATCTGCGCAGGCGTGCCGGGCAGCGGCTCCAGCGACAGCGCCTCGAAACGCGCCAGCACGGCAGGCGAGCGCAGCGCCTGCTGCAGCGCCACGGACCAGGCCTGCACGGTGGCGTCGTCCGTGCCGGCCGGCGCCACCAGGCCCTGCCATGCATGGGCCTCGAAATCCTTGACGCCCTGCTCGGCCAGCGTGGGCACGGACGGATGGCTCTTGAGCCGCTCGGCGCTGGCCACGCCGATGACACGCAGCTTGCCGGCCGCAATGTGCTGGGCCGCCGCCGCGCTGTCGGCCAGCATGAAGGGGATCTGGCCGCCGATCACATCGATCAGGGCCGGCCCCGCGCCGCGATAGGGCACATGGGACATCTTCACGCCCAGGCGCTGGGACAGCAGTTCGGTGGCCAGGTGGTGGGGCGTGCCCAGGCCCGGGCTGCCATAGCTGACGGGGCCGGGCTGGGCCTTCACCCACTGCGTGAACTCCTGCAGGTTGTGCACCGGCAACGGGTTGCCGACCACAAGGAACAGCGGAAAGCGCGCCAGCAGGCCGATGGGCACGAAGTCCTTCTCGGCGTTGTAGGCCAGCTTGCGAAACAGATGGGGGTTGGCCGCCAGCGTGGCGAAGTCGGCCGTGAAGACCAGGCTGCCCAGTTCGCGCGTGCGCGCCGCGTACTCGGCGGCGATGTTGGTGCCTGCACCGGGCTTGTTCATGACGACCACGGTGCGGCCCAGGGCCTTGCCCCAGACTTCGGCCACGCCGCGCGCCACGGCGTCCGAGCCGCCGCCTGCGGCAAAGCCCACCACCCATTCGATGGGCTTGCCGGTCTGGGCGTGTGCCGTGCCCATGCCCAGCAGGGGCGGGGCGCCTATGGCCAGTGCGGCCTTGAGTGCTTGTCTGCGCAGCATCTTGTCTCCTTCTTGTAGTGGCTCGTTTTGCCTTGAGCGCGTTCAGCGCGGTGCGACGGCGCCCGCGTTCTCGGACAGGCTGACCAGTGCATGCAGCGTGCGCGTCACGGGCACGGCAATGCCCAGCCGGTCGGCCACCTGCAGCACGGCGCCGTGGATGGCGCCCGTCTCGGTGGCACGGCCGGCCAGCAGGTCCTGCAGCATCGAGGGCTGGTGGCCCCGGTGATGGTCCAGCGCATCGCGCACGGCCGCGCCCACGCGCTCGGCACTGGCAGCGACGCCATGGGCATGGGCGACGGACAGCACCTCGTCCAGCACGCGCTGCAGCAGGGCCTCGCCCTGCGGATTGGCCAGTCCGTCCACGGTCTGGCGCGTCACGGCGCACACGCCGTTGAAGGCGGCATTGAAGGCCAGCTTTTCCCAGATGGCCTCCTGCACCTGCGGGTCGATGCTGCAATGCATGCCTGCGCGGTTGAGGTCTTCCGCCAGCAGGTCGAAGACCGCGCTGCGCTGGCCGTCGCAAGGCATGAAGCGGATGCCGCCCTGCCCCATGGAGCTGACCTCGCCCGGCGACATCACGCGCGCAGGCCAGGTGGTCACGCCCACGGCGATGCGTTCGAGCGGCACCATTTCACGCAACACATCGGCATGGCCTATGCCGTTTTGCAGGCTCAGGAAATGCGTGTCCGGCCCGATGAGATGGGCAATGCCCTGCAGTGCAGCGCGCGTATGGGCCGACTTGGTGAAGACCAGCCACAGCGCGGGCCCGGCCGTGAGCTGCTCGGCCCGCGCCGCACGTACGTGGGCCTGCAGCAGCCCCTCATCGGTGTGGCAGCGCGCGCCATCGCGGTTCAGGGCCTGCAGCAGTTCGTCGTTCACGTCGACCAGGGTCACGTCCAGGCCGATGCGGGCCAGCCGCGCGCCGAACAGGGTGCCCATGGCGCCTGCGCCGAGGATGCCTATGCTTCTTGTGTTTTCCATGGCTTTGTCTCCTGCAGGGGGCTTCGCCTCAGGCGACTTCGACCTCGACCACGATGGGCTTGGGATGGGCCAGCGCGCGGGCCAGCACCTCGGCCAGCTCGGCCGCGTTCTCCACATGCACGCCGTCGCAGCCCTGGCCACGGGCCAGCGCCACGAAGTCGATGTCGGGCAGTTCCGTGCCCTCGACCTTCTCGCCCTCGCGGTAGCCGAAGACATGGGCGAAGTCCTGCAGCGCCGCATAGCGGCGGTTCTTGAGGATCACGAAGCTGATGGGCAGGCGCAGCTGGGCTGCACTCCAGAGGGCCTGGATGGCGTACATGGCCGAGCCGTCGCCGATGACGGCGACCACCTTGGCCTCGGGCTGCGCCAGCGCCACGCCCACGGCGGCCGGCATGCTGTGGCCCAGGCCGCCGCTGCACATGGTGTAGAAGGTGCCCGAATGGAAGATGGGCAGGTAGGTCTGGATGGTGGAGCGCGAGCTGGGCGCCTCTTCCACCACGATGCTGTGGCGGTCACGCACCTGGGCCAGCGTGTGCATGGCAAAGGCCACCGACATGCGCTCGCCTGCGGCGGGCGCGGCCGGCACGGGCGCTGCGGGCCGGGGTGCGGGCGCCTGGCGCGGTGCGGGCGCGGGGCGCTGCAGCAGCTCCTCCACGCCCATGCGCACATTGCCCACGGCGGCCGTGCCCACGGGGGCCCAGGCGGCAATGGCCGGGTCCTCGATCAACTGGTAGAGCGCCGTGCCTTCGGGGATGTGCGGGCCCTCGCCTTCCACGTGGTAGGTGAAGGCGGCCGCGCCCACGGCGAAGACCACGTCATGACCGGACAGCAGTTGCACGATGCGCTCGCGCATGGCGGGCAGGAAGCCGGCGAACAGGGGATGGTCCTCGGGGAAGCTGCAGCGCCCGCTCATGGGGGCCACGAAGACGCGGGCCTGGTGGCGCTCGGCCAGCGCGACCACGGCATCCCAGCCCTGGGCCCGGTCCACGGCCGCGCCCACGACCAGGGCCGGGGCACGCGCCGCATCCAGCGCATCGCCGATAAGGTCCAGCGTGCGCGGATCGGGCCGCGTCTCGAAGCCCACATGGCGCAGCGTGACGGGCTCGGCCGGCTTGTCCCAGTCATCGGCGGGAATGGAGACCAGCACGGGGCCGCGCGGCTCCTGCATGGCGATGTAGTAGGCACGCGCCAGCGCCTGGGGCACGTCTTCGGCGCGCGCGGGCTCGCAGCTCCACTTCACATAGGGCTTGGGCAGCTCGGCGGCCTGGCTGGAGTGCAGGAAGGGGTCGAACTGCAGCAGCGAGCGCGCCTGCTGGCCCGCCGTGATCACCAGGGGCGTGCGGTTCTTGAAGGCCGTGAAGATGTTGGCCATGGCGTGGCCCACGCCCGCGGCCGAATGCAGGTTCACGAAGCTGGCATTGCGCGTGGCCTGGGCATGGCCGTCGGCCATGCCCACGACCACGGTTTCCTGCAGGCCCAGCACATAGGAGAAGTCTTCGGGGTAGTCGCGGAACAGCGGCAGCTCGGTCGAGCCCGGGTTGCCGAAGATGCGCGTCATGCCCAGCTCGCGCAGCATGGCGATCACGGCATGGCGCACGGTGTAGGTCGCGGTGCAGGTCGCGGTGGAAGAAGATGCCTCGGCGGGCTGGCTGCGCGGTGTGGTGGGTGCTTGCAAGATGGGGTCTCCTGGGAAATGGGCCGGCCGCCCGGTGCGTGCCGCGCGGTGGCCATGGAAGTCGGTGCCCATGGTGCAGGCGCTTATGATTTCCAGCAATTGAATAAACTATCTAAGAGATATTCACCAAATGGATATCAAGAACCTGGACCTCAACCTGCTGCGCGTCTTCGACGCCGTGTACCGCCACTGCAGCGTCAGCCGCGCGGCCGAGGAGCTGGGCATGTCCCAGCCCGCCGCCAGCCAGGCCGTGACGCGGCTGCGCCTGCTGCTGGGCAATCCGCTGTTCGAGCGCGCGCACGCAGGCGTGCGCCCCACGCCGCGTGCCGAGCGCCTGGCGCTGGCCGTGCGCCAGGCGCTGGAGGTGCTGGAAGTCGCCATGTCCGAGGCCCAGAGCTTCGAGCCGCTGCAGGCGCGCCAGCGCTTTCGCATCCACCTGAGCGACATCGGCGAGGCGCGCTTTCTGCCGCCGCTGATGCAGGCGCTGCACCAGCGCGCCCCGCATGTGCAGCTGGAGACCCTGCCCATGCCGCTGGACGGCATTGCCGATGCGCTGGACCGGGGCACGCTGGACATCGCCATCGGCTTTCTGCCGGGTGGCACGCGGACCCGGCAGACCGTGCTGCTGTCCGACCACTACGGCGTGCTGCTGCGCAGCGGCCACCCCGCGCTGGCGCAGGTGCCCGAAGGCGGGCCACTGGCGCTGGCCACGCTGCGCCAGCTGGATTTCGCGGCGGTGCGCTCGCATTCGGAGACGCTGCGCATCCTGCAGGCGCTGCGGCTCGATGAGCGCATCCGCCTGTCGGCCGCGCATTTCATGGCCGTGCCCTCCATCGTGGGCAAGACCGACCTGGCGGTGATCATGCCGGCCGAGATCGCGGCCGGCTTTGTCGAGCGCGGCGGCTATGCGGTGCGCGATGCCGACCTGCCCGATCACCGCTTCGACGTGTCGCTGCACTGGAGCTGGCGCTTCGAACAGGAACCGGCCAAGCGCTGGCTGCGCGAACTGGTCTGCGAGCTGTTCCAGCAGCCCCGGCACCGCGAGGCCGCCGCGCCCTGAAGGGCCGGCCGTCACGGCCATGACTTGCGGGCCTGCCGACTCAGTTTCGTCTAAGAAACCGGCGCCAGACTGGTCCCTGCGCCGACAAGGGCACGCGGCCGGCCCCGCCGAAGATGGGCACCGGCCTGTTTCATCCACTCTCCAGGAAAGACTCACCATGCAACTCAAGGACAAGGTCGCCTTCATCACCGGCTCGGCCAGCGGCATCGGCAAGGAGATCGCCACGCTGTTCGCCAGCGAGGGCGCGCGCATCGTCATTGCCGACCTCAACAAGGAGGCGGCCGACGCCACGGCGGCCGAGCTGCGCGCCACGGGTGCCCAGGCCATGGGCGTGGCCGTGGACGTGACCGACGAGGCCCAGGTCAACGCCTCGGTCGAGGAGGCCGCCCGGGCCTTCGGCGGCATCGACATCCTGGTCAGCAATGCCGGGATACAGATCGTGCATCCGGTGGAGGAATTCAGCTTTGCCGACTGGAAGAAGATGCTGGCCATCCACCTGGACGGCGCCTTCCTCACCACGCGCGCCTGCCTCAAGCACATGTATGCGCAGGGCCGGGGCGGCAGCGTGATCTACATGGGATCGGTGCACTCCAAGGAGGCCTCGCTGCTCAAGGCGCCCTATGTCACGGCCAAGCACGGCCTGATCGGGCTGGCCAAGACCGTGGCCAAGGAAGGCGCCAAGCACGGCGTGCGCGCCAATGTGATCTGCCCGGGCTTCGTGCGCACGCCGCTGGTGGACAAGCAGATTCCCGAGCAGGCCCGCACGCTGGGCATCAGCGAGGACGAGGTCATCAAGAACGTGATGCTCAAGGAAACCGTGGACGGCGAGTTCACCACCACCGAGGACGTGGCCCGCGTGGCCCTGCTGTTCGCGGGCTTCCCCAGCAATGCGCTGACCGGCCAGTCGCTGGTGGTCAGCCACGGCTGGTTCATGCAGTAAGTCGCCAATCGGTCCTTGTCTGGCCCTTCTCTGGCTCTTCTCTGGCCCTCAATCGGCCTTCAGCCCCAGCGCCCGGGTCACGGCCGCATAGCGGTCGATGTCGGCTGCGATCAGCGCCTGGAATTGGCCCGGTGTCTGCCGCGCCAGGGTGTAGCCCTGGTCGCGCAAGCCAGCGCTGACGGCGGGATCGGCCAGCGCCTGCTCCAGCGTGTCATGCAATGCCTGCACCGTGGCCCGGGGCGTGGCGGCAGGTGCCAGCAGGCCATGCCACTGCTCCACCGCAAAGCCCGGCAGGCCGCGCTCGGCCACCGTGGGAACGCCGGCCAGCTGCGGCAGTCGCTGCGGCGCCGTGACGGCCAGGGCGCGCACGCGGCCTGCAGCGATCATGGCCGCAGCACTGCTGGCCGTGACCATGCCCGCCGCCACCTGGCCTGCCGCCACGGCCGTGATGGCCGGGCCGCAGCCCTTGTAGGGCACATGCTGCACAAAGCGCTTCGCGTCGCGGGCCAGCATTTCGCCGGCCAGGTGCTGGGGCGTGCCGTTGCCGCAGGAGGCGAACAGCAGCGGCCGTTCCTGGCGCGCCTGGGCCAGCGCGTCCTCCAGCGTCTGCAGCGCGCTGTCCGCAGGCACGACCAGCACCGAGGCGATGGAGCCCGCGTTGAATACCGCCGTGAAGTCCTTGCGCGGGTCGAAATCCAGGCGTTCGTAGACCCCGGGGTTGATGGCGAACGAGCTGTTGGCCATCAGCAAGGTGCTGCCGTCCGCTGCGGCCTGGGCCACGGCATGGGCGCCGATGTTGCCGCTGGCGCCGGGACGGTTCTCCACCACCACGGTCTGGCCCAGGCGCTGCTGCAGCTGCTCGCCCAGGCGCCGCGCCAGCAGGTCCGTGCCGCCGCCCGGCGGAAACGTCACGACGATGGTGATGGGCCGCTCCAGGCGCGTGCCGGCCTTGCCCGGCGCCGCCAGCCACAGCCCCGATGCGCCCGCCAGCAGCGCGCAGGCCGCCAGCGTCCAGAGTCTCCGTCGCTTCAAGGTACGACCTTCAAAAAACATGGCAACTGCTCCACTGGGCTAGCTGCAAAAAACCGGCGCAGCCCAACTCAGGGACACCGAGCAAGGGCCTAGGCCGGCCGCGCCGCCCCGCAGCCAGGGTGTCGCCGGTTGCCCGGACGCCCCCCTCCCGCGCAGCGAGAGAGGGCGCCGTGCACACAGGGGAAGCCGCGCAGCGGCTCAGGGGGTGCCTCATTTCAGGTGTCAAGGCCGATGTCGAGAACCCGGGCGCTGTGCGTGATCCAGCCCACGGCGATCTGGTCCACGCCGGTCTCGGCCACGGCGCGCGCCGTCTCGGGCGTGATGCGGCCCGAGGCTTCGGTCACCGCGCGCCCGCGCGCCATGGAGACGGCCGTGCGCAGCGTGTTCAGGTCCATGTTGTCCAGCAGCACCACTTCCACGCCCAGGGACAGCGCCACCTCCAGCTGCTCCAGCGTGTCCACCTCCAGCTGGATCTGCACCATGTGGCCCACGCCCGCGCGCGCCCGGGCCAGGGCTTCGGCCACGCCGCCGGCCAGCGCGATGTGGTTGTCCTTGATCAGCACGGCATCGTCCAGGCCGAAGCGGTGGTTGCTGCCGCCGCCCACGCGCACCGCGTACTTCTGCAGCGCACGCAGGCCCGGCATGGTCTTGCGCGTGCAGGTCACGCGTGCACCCGTGTCGGCAATGGCCCGCGCGATCGATGCCGTGGCCGTGGCCACGCCGCTCAGGTGGCACAGGTAGTTGAGCGCCACGCGCTCGGCGGTGAGGATGGCGCGCGCGCTGCCGTGGATGCGCGCGATCTCCTGGCCGGGCGCCAGTTCGCTGCCATCGCGCAGCACCGGCTCGAAACGCGACTGCGCATCCAGCGCACGGAACGCCAGCCGCGCCATGTCCAGCCCGGCCAGCACGCCCTCCTGGCGCGCCACCAGGCGCAGTTCGGCCTGTGCGTCGGCAGGAACAATGGCATCCGTGGTCAGGTCGCCCGCGCGGCCCAGGTCTTCCAGCAGGGCCGAGCGCACCAGCGGCTCCAGCATCAGGTCGGGCAGCGGCGGCACAGGCAGGCGGGCACTGAGGGCATTGGCAATATTAATGCTCATTTTGAGTATATGTAGGTCAAAAAAATGTGGCGCGCGGCCTTGCGGGCTTGAGCGAGGAACTTATGCTAGATACGAGCATAAGTGCTGTCAAGCCATTGTCACAATCGGGCAAGTGCCGTGCAGCTCAGGGGGAACCGTCGATGCCCTTGGCCAGCGGCAGCTTGCTGCCGGAGATGGCCCGCTCCAGCAGCACATCGCTGCGAAAGCGGAACAGCTTGGCCGGCCGGCCCGCCGAGCCCACCGTGAGCTGGCCGGTCTCCTCGACCAGATCCTGCTGCTCGATCAGGCGGCGAAAGTTCTGCTTGTGCAGCCCGCGCCCGGCCAGCGCCTCCACCGTCTGCTGCAGCTGCAGCAGCGTGAACTCGGGTGGCATCAGCTCGAACACCACGGGCCGGTACTTGATCTTGGCGCGCAGCCGCGCCATGCCCGTGGCCAGGATGCGGCGGTGGTCGTGGTGCATGGCCTCGCCGGGCAGCATGGCGGCCGCGCCATGGACGCGGTGGGCCGCCTCCTGCACCAGTCCGGCCTCGTACAGCAGCTCGTAGCGCTGCAGCACCATGTCCTCGTTCCAGGGCCCGCCGTCCAGGCCGAAGGCGATGTCCGCGCGCTGGCGCCGCAGCGCACGCTGGGCGCCGCGCGCCTCGGCCATCCAGGCATGCAGGCGCGGAGCGATGTGGGAGCGCAGCAGGGCCGGCTCGCCGCCGCGCCAGTCTTCCCAGGGAAAGTAGCGGTACCAGTCCTGCCAGACGGCCTGCCCCGCGCTGCGGTCGGCAGACTCGCGCGTCAGCCCCAGGTAGCTGACCGAGATCACGCGCGCCCCGCTGGCATCGGTGCGATCGCCATCGGCAAAGGTGTAGAGCTGCTCCATGTAGCCCAGCGGGTGATGGGTCTGCTCCTCCACCCAGGCGCGCAGGCCGGCCTGCAGCGAACGGTGCCCCACCTCGAACGGCCCCGCCGGCAGCAACTGCCCGTCCGCCGTGGTCAGCACGCGCGGTGTGCCCTGGGTCACCGCCGCCAGCACGGCGACGAGTTCGGCATGGATGGGAGAGGCTGCGGGACTGGTGGGGTGGGGCACGAAGGTGAGGGAGGTCGGTTGGCGGGATGGGTGATTATGGTGGGTTGCAGGGGCGGCTTCGAGCCCGGCACAGCAGACCGCCACGGGCCATCGGACGGTCAAATTCAACCTGTTGAGCGCTGGCGTGTTTTTCTATCGCATGACTACCCGCGGCGTTCGAGCTGTCGCAGGTACTTTTCCAGCAGCCCGGCGGTGTGCTCATTCATGCCCGCCTCCCAGCTCGCGCTCGATCTGTTCGATGCTGGGCAGGCTGCTTTGCAAGGTTTCCGGCAAGGCACGGGTGAGCTCGAAACCGGAAACGCCGATGGGCTTGTCCACGCCGCGCAGCGCATACTCGGCCAGCACGTGATTGGGTTTCTGGCACAGGATCAAACCGATGGTGGGTTGGTCGGTTGCGTGTCGCAACCTGTCGTCCACAACGTTGCAGTAGAAGTTCATCTTGCCCGCGTATTCAGGCTTGAAATCGCCCCGCTTGAGGTCGATGACCACGTAGCAACGCAGCTTGAGATGGTAGAACAGCAGGTCTATGTAGAAATCGTCTCCGGCAAGGTCCAGGTGGTATTGGCGCCCCACAAAGGCGAAGCCCTGGCCCAGCTCCAGGAGAAATTTTTCCAGATGGGTGATCAGACCGGTTTCCAACTCACGCTCATGGAAACCTGATTCCAACGTCAGGAAGTCGAACAGGTAAGGGTCCTTGAGCGTTTGCTGTACCAGGTCGGAATCCGGCGGAGGCAGGCGCAAGGCGAAGTTGCTGGCAGCTCTGCCTTGTCGCAGGTGCGCGGCTGTTTCGATCTGCATCAGCAGGACACTGCGGCTCCATCCGTTTTCGATGGCTGCGCACATGTACCAATGGCGTGCGCCCGGCTCCTTGACCTTGGCGATCAGCTCGGCGTGGTGGCCCCACGGCAGGGACAGCAGAACATCAGCAGCAAACACCTGTGCGCCATCTGCCGCCACCCCCGGCGCCAGGCGGCTTTGTGCCACAGCCTGTGGCACTTTTTCGCCGGGGGCAAGTTGTGCCACGGCCTGTGGCACTTTCTCTGTGCTCCCGGCTGTGGCAGCCAGAGAGGGATACTCGCGATAAAAAGCCAGCATGCGCTTGATGTTGCGCTCGGAAAAACCTTTTTCCTCCGGCAGTTCGTTGTGCAGATCCCTGGCCAGCCGAGGGATGACTGCGGCACCCCAGCCTTCCCGCTTCTGGCGCTGGTCGATCAGTGCCCCGATATCCCAATACAGGCGGATCAATTCGGCATTGACCGCCAGCATGGCCCGCGTCTGGGCATGGCGGACACGCTGCTTGATATCGGCCAGCAGTGCCGGGTAGTCGGCGGGCAGGTGGGTGCTCATACTGCGCCCCCGCTGGTGGCCCTGAGTGCGTCCGGAGGGAATTCTTCGCGCACCTCGGTCCGGGCGTCACATCCAGCCTTTTCCATAGCCTGCGTGATGAACTTGGTACAGATATCGCGTTCGCCAAGCGCCTGCTTATCCATAGGACGTGATTCCTTTCTTGCTGGCGTTACCTTGCTCGGGCCTGTCTTTTCACCCTGTCGGGTGACGACGGGTCATCTTACGGCGCTCGCTCCGAAACAGCCTGGGCCTCTGCAGAGCGATCCGGCACGATCGGAAGCTCAATGTCCAGGCACCCCGCGGGACATCTGCATTGCATTCCCGCAGAAGAGTTCGGCACGGATGGGAGGGGCTGCGGAACTGGAGGGTGAAGGCGGTCGGTTGGCGGGATGGATGGCTATGGTGGGTTGAAGGCGCCGGCCTGCCCCCGGTCAGGCGTGCGCGTTCACACGGCCGCCGAGGTGCTGGTCCACCATGGCCTTGGCCTGTCCCAGGCTGCAGCCATGCTCGCTCTGGCAGGCCCTGATGGCCGCCATCTTCTGCAGGGGATCGGCGGCAAGGGTGCGCCAGTCGATCTTTGCGGGCTCTGGCACCAGGCCGGGCTGCGTGCTGCCCTCGTCCGATGAACACACTTCCCAGCGCGCCACGACGGGAAAGGAAAGGTCCACGGCGGGCAGCCTGTCCAGTTCGGCCGCCAGTTCATCTTGTGAAATCAATGAAGCCACCTGGCGAACACGCGCCCGGGGCCCGTCGCGCCAAGGCCTGATCTCCAAGGGACGCCGGCAGAAATCCTGCAGATAGCCACCCAACTCCTGCGTCATGAAGCGCGTGGTCTGTGCGACATCGGCCCGCAACAATTGCAAAGCCTCCGGCTCCGAGAATTCATCCAGCTGATCGCTCAGGTCCGCAAAGGCCTGCAGAAATCCCGCGCAGACAAAGTCATCGAAGCAGGCGTGCGAAACGCTGCTGGCCTCGTCATCGTGCAACACCAGCGCCACGCCCACGCCATGCGTGTCCAGCGGCGTCAGGCACCAGGCATCGCCGGCGCCCGACTGGGCGAATGGCAAAAAGCGCCTGCCGTTCTGCGCGGAAGGATTGAGCCAGCCCTCGATGATTTCCCGGCTGGCTTCGGCGTCTATCCATTCGAAGTCCTGCCAACTCATGAACAAGGGCGGGTCCTGCAGGCAGCGCTGGCGCCAGGTATCAGCCCAATCCGGGCCGTAGTGGGTCTTTCCCGATGCCAGAAATTCCTTCAACAGTGGCGGCAAGGCAATGCCGGTCTGGGTGGAGAGCGTTTCGTAGTCGATCATCGGGTTCATCCCACATCCATATGCAGCCTATGCTCGCCGCAACGCACGCACCGGAAAAGGCAGCCTGAAATCATGCCGTCCTTGGACATCCGCTCCAGCATCCACTGGGCATCCTTTTTGTAGATGCCTTCCATGTCGGGCAGGACTTCAGCAAGGAAAGGCTCTACGGTCTGCCTGTCGGCGTGACCCAGGAAGACGCAGGGCTCGTTGCAGTGCGTGAGCCACACGGGCTGCTGCCAGGCCCTGTAGCCGGGCGTGCGCAGCGATACTTCCAGCAGCAGCTCCCTGGCGATGGCGGGCTCCGGGTCTGCCGGATCAGGCGACACGCCTTCGATATCGGTGTATCCCACAAGTTCGCCGTCGTATGTCTCGCAAGCCTGCCCGCTGGCAATGCACCAGGGACACAGGTAGTCGGGGCTTTGCTGGCTGTAGAACGGGCCTTCGTACTTGAGGCTGCGGTTTTGTCCGCAGCAGGAACACACACCCTCTTCCTGCTCGAAGACGGCTTCGTAGGCACCGGGATGGAATCTGAAATGCGGGCGGTCCATTTCAAGGTCTCTCTTTCCCCAATGGAAAGGCGCCATTGTCCATGGACGTTCGGTGCGTGGGACCGAATCGATCCAGACATGAAAAAACCGCGCACAAGCGCGGTTTCCTGAGGTGGGCGAGAACTGCTTTTCAGCAGTTCTGCCGCGGCATCCGTTGCCTCAGACGTTGAACAGGAAGTTCATCACGTCGCCATCCTTGACGACATATTCCTTGCCTTCGGCGCGCATCTTGCCCGCGTCCTTGGCGCCTTGCTCGCCCTTGAAGGCGATGAAGTCGTCGAAGGCGATGGTCTGGGCGCGGATGAAGCCGCGCTCGAAGTCGCCGTGGATGACGCCTGCGGCCTGGGGGGCGGTGTCGCCGACCTTGATGGTCCAGGCGCGCACTTCCTTGACGCCGGCCGTGAAGTAGGTCTGCAGGCCCAGCAGGCCGAAGCCGGCGCGGATCAGGCGGTTCAGGCCGGGTTCTTCCAGGCCCAGTTCCTGCAGGAACATGTCGCGGTCCTCGTCGCTCATCTCGGCCATTTCAGCCTCGATCTTGGCGCAGATGGCCACGACGGGAGCGCCCTGCGCCTCGGCATAGGCCTTGAGGCTGTCGAGCAGCGGGTTGTTCTCGAAGCCGTCTTCGCTGACGTTGCCCACGAACATGGCGGGCTTGGCGGTGATCAGGCAGAACTGCTTGAGCAGGGGCGCGTCTTCCTTGGAGACGGGCACCGTGCGTGCGGGCTTGCCCTGGTCCAGCGCAGCCTGGATGGGGGTCAGCAGCGCCACCAGCTTGGCCGCTTCCTTGTCGTTGCCCGACTTGGCGGCCTTGCTGTAGCGGTTCAGCGCCTTCTCGACGGTGGCCAGGTCGGCCAGGCACAGCTCGGTCTGGATGACCTCGATGTCGGCGATGGGGTCCACCTTGTTGGCCACGTGGATGACGTTCGGGTCTTCGAAGCAGCGCACCACGTTGACGATGGCGTCGGTTTCGCGGATGTGGGCCAGGAACTGGTTGCCCAGGCCTTCACCCTTGGAGGCGCCGGCCACCAGGCCGGCGATGTCCACGAATTCGACGATGGCCGGGACGATGCGCTCGGGCGTGATGATGTCGGCCAGCTTCTGCAGGCGCGGATCGGGCACTTCCACCACGCCGGTGTTCGGCTCGATGGTGCAGAAGGGATAGTTCTCGGCGGCGATGCCGGCCTTCGTCAGCGCGTTGAAGAGAGTGGACTTGCCCACATTGGGCAGGCCCACGATGCCGCATTTGAGGCTCATGGCAGGGCTTTCTACAGGGATTCTGGGGACAAACCCCGTATTTTAGTCAACCGGGCATTTCCTGTCGTTTCAGGCGAACTGCCAGTCGCCGGCCACGGACTGGCCAACAGCCAGTTCAGCCCCGTCGTGCAGGCCTTCCAGCACGGCATTCATGCCGAAGGTGATGGCACCATCGACACGGTCGTCCTGGCGGTAGGCACGGATGGCATCACCCACGGCGGTGCCCTGCACGGCCGTGACGGGGTCGATGTCGGGAATGGGGCAGCGTGTGCAGGGCTTGGCCATGCGCAGCCGCAGGCCCCGGGCATCGAGCACGTCGAACCCGTCGACCCGGTCCTCGTCGTGGGCCTCGAGGCCCTCGATCACGATGTTCGGTCGGAAGCGGCGGGCATCGACGGCGGGCTGGCCGGCGGCCTGCAGGCGCTGGTTGAGCTCATCCACGGCCGCCTGGCTCAGCACCAGCAACGGGTAGCCGTCCGCAAAGTGCACGGGCGCGGCCTCGCCGCCTGTCCAGCGCTCGCTGGTGCGGCGCGGCGCGGCCGGGTCGAAACGCACCAGGGCGCAATCCGCGCCCAGGGCCTGGGTCAGCCAGCGCGCTGCCTCCGGCCCCATGTCCCAGGCCTGGACCCCATCCGACCAGACGCGCGCCTGGCGCACCGGGCCCGTGGCCTGCAGCGGGATGCGCAGGGGCGGGAGCTGGGGGAAATGCAGGACCAGGTGGCCGGCCTCCAGCTCGGGGCGTATCCAGGCCATGCGCGGATGGTCGCGCTGGGTCAGGAATTCGCCGTTGGCATCAACCACCATCCAATGGCGGTCCCAGGCCAGGCCCGTGGCGCCGACGCCGCTGCTTTGCAGCGCGATGCCCGCGCAGGATTTGACGGGATATACCCACAACTGGGCAATGCGGCCCTGCACGTCTCTTTCTTGGTCAAACATCGGATAGCTCTTTTTGGGGAAATCTGGAGTGTGTATGCCATCCATGGCGCGAATGGCGCCATGCGATGGGCGGCAATATGCCAGATGGCGACGCAGGCTGCGGCACATCACGCCAAAGCCGGAGTTTGCGCCAGTTGGAATCCCCGGCATGGCCCGGACTCCTACAATGCCGGCCATGGCGCAAACCTTTGATGTATGTATACGCGGGGCCGGCATCGCAGGCCGGACCCTGGCTCTCCTGCTGGCCCGGGAACGGCTGCGCGTGGCCCTGGTGGTGGCCGCTCCCACCGGCAACGCGCCCGATGTGCGCGCCTACGCGCTCAATGCCAGCGCACGCGGCCTGCTGGACAGCCTGCGCTGCTGGCCGGACGACGAGCACGCCACGCCCGTGACGCAGATGGAAGTCTTTGGCGACCTGGACGGCCATGTGCTGTTCGACGCTGCCCGCCAGGACGTCGACGCCCTGACCTGGATCGTCGATGTGCCCGCGCTGGAGCAGCGCCTGGCCGAGGCCGTGCGCTACCAGCCCATGGTCGAGGTGGTGCACCAGCCCGTGGCCGCGCCGCTGACGGCCATCTGCGAAGGCCGTGCCAGCCGCACGCGCAGCGAATTCGGCGTGGACTTCGCCGTCACGCCCTATGCACAGCACGCCATCGCCACCCGGCTGCACTGCGAGCTGCCGCACGGCCAGGTGGCGCGCCAGTGGTTCACGCCCGAAGGCATCCTGGCCCTGCTTCCGCTGGAAGGCCCCCAAGGCCACAGCGTGGCCGTGGTCTGGTCCATTGCGCGCGAGCTGGCCGATGGCTGGCTGGCCGCCGACACGCAGGATTTCACGGCGCGGCTGGAAGCCATCAGCCAGGGCGCACTGGGCCGGCTGGAGCTGAGCGCACCGCGCATGGCCTGGCCGCTGCAGCAGGCCGTGGCCGACCACTGGTGCGGCTCCATGCCTGACGGCGATGCACGTTCGGCCCGCAGCTGGGTGCTGGTGGGCGACGCGGCCCACAACGTGCACCCGCTGGCAGGCCAGGGCCTGAACCTGGGCCTGGGCGATGTGCAGGCCCTGGCCCGCGTGCTGCAGGAGCGCGGCTACTGGCGCAGCACGGGCGATCTGCGCCTGTTGCGCCGCTACGAACGCGAGCGCAAGGCCGCGCTGGCGCCCATGGGCCTGGCCATGGACGGGCTGCAGCAGCTGTTCAGCCGACCGGAGGTGCCGGTGCAGATGCTGCGCAACTGGGGCATGAAGGGCTTCGAGCGCTTCGGCCCGCTCAAGGACTGGATGGCGCGCCAGGCCATGGGCCTGGACCCGCGCAGCGGCGCCTGAGCCCGGCATGCAGGAATGCTTGCCGTTGAACCCTTTGCCGATTTGCGACTCGTACCCGTGCTCCGTGGCGCACTGCGCTGCGCACTCCCCCCTCAACCACGGCGCGGCCGGCCTGAACGCGGCCCCGCCCACCTCCGCATTGCCATGAAACTCTTCGCCTGCCTGCTGACGGCTGCCAGCCTGACCTGGAGCCTCGGTGTTCACGCCCAGGACGCCAACCTGCGCAAGACGCTGACCGAGCGCATTCCCCAGCTGGAAAAGATCGACGAAATCCGCCCCACGCCCATGTCCGGCCTGTTCGAGGTGCGCATCGGCACGGATCTGTTCTACACGGACGCCAAGGGCAACTACCTGATCCAGGGCGAGCTGATCGACACCAAGGCACGCCGCAACCTCACCGAAGACCGCATGAACCAGCTGACGGCGGTGGACTTCAAGCAGTTGCCGCTCAAGGACGCCGTGACCATCGTCCACGGCAAGGGCGAACGCAAGATGGCCGTGTTCGAGGACCCCAACTGCGGCTACTGCAAGCGCTTCGAACGCGACCTGCAGAACGTGGACAACGTCACCATCTACCTGTTCCTGTACCCCATCCTGAGCCCCGATTCGGCCGAGAAATCGCGCAACATCTGGTGCGCCAAGGACCAGGCCGGTGCATGGGCCGACCACATGCTGCGCGACAAGGTGCCGGCCGCCGCCCAGTGCGACACCTCGGCCGTGCAGCGCAACCTGGCCTTCGGCCGCAAGTACAAGATCACGGGAACGCCCACCGTCATCTTCACCAACAACACCCGAGTGCCTGGCGCCATCAGCGCCCAGGAAGTCGAGAAGAACCTGGCCGCAGCCGCAGCCGCGCGCTGATCGCCGCCTCGCGGGCCCGATGCCGGGCCCGCCCCTCTGATTCCCCTTGGCCGGAGCTTCCCGGCTCCAGCCCGCCGCAGCGGGCCCGGGCAGCCTCCAGGCCACACCTGCAGGAGCCCGAATGACCTCTCCCCTCGCCGCCACCGCCGCTGCCACTGCCGCAGCGGACATCCACTACCGCGTGCAGGCCCTTGATGTGGACGCGCACCTGTTCAGCGTGCAGCTGCACATCGCCCGCCCGGCCGCCGGCCAGACCCTGTCGCTGCCGGTCTGGATTCCCGGCAGCTATCTGGTGCGGGAGTTCTCCAAGAACCTCCAGGACCTGTCTGCCGAGCAGGACGGCCGTCCCGTCGCGCTGGCCCAGCAGGGCAAGAACCTCTGGCAGGTCGACTGCGCAGCCGGCGTGCCGCTGGTGCTCCACTACCAGTTCTGCGCCTACGACAGCTCGGTGCGCACGGCCTGGCTGGACCGCCGCCGCGGCTTCTTCAACGGCACCAGCCTGTGCCTGCGCGTGCACGGCCAGGAAGACACGCCGCATACGCTGCAGCTGCTTGCATCGGACGCCACGGCATCGTGGCAGGTGGCCACCGGCCTGGACGCCGTGGACGCCGATGCGCGCGGCTGGGGCCTGTACCGCGCTGCCCACTACGACGAACTGGTGGACTGCCCCGTGGAGATGGGCAGCTTCTGGCGTGGCGACTTCGTGGCCGCGGGCGTGCCCCACAGCTTCGTCGTTGCGGGCGCCGCGCCCAGCTTCGACGGCGCGCGCCTGGTTGCCGACGCACGCAGGATCTGCGAGACCGTGCTGGCCTTCTGGCACGGTACGGGCGAGCAGGCCACGCCCGCGCCCATGCAGCGCTATGTGTTCATGCTCAACGTGGTCGATGACGGCTATGGGGGCCTGGAGCACCGCAACTCCACGGCCCTGATCTGCGGCCGGCGCGACCTGCCGCGCGTGGGCGAGCGCAAGGCCGCCGAGGGCTACACCACCTTGCTGGGCCTGATCAGCCACGAGTACTTCCACACCTGGAACGTCAAGCGCCTGCGCCCCGCAGAATTCGCACGCTACGACTACGGGCAGGAGAACTACACCGAGCTGCTGTGGTTCTTCGAAGGCTTCACCAGCTACTACGACGACCTGCTGCTGCGCCGCGCCGGCCTGATCGACAACGCCCAGTACCTCAAGCTGGTCACGCGCACCATCAACCAGGTGCTGCAGACACCGGGCCGCCGCCTGCAGTCCGTGGCCCAGGCCAGCTATGACGCCTGGGTCAAGTACTACCGCCAGGACGAGAACACGCCCAACCAGACCGTCAGCTACTACACCAAGGGCTGCCTGGTCGCGCTGGCCCTGGACCTGCAACTGCGCCGCGAAGGCCGCAGCACGCTGGACGACGTGATGCGCGCGCTGTGGCAGCGCTGCCAGGGCGGCCCCATGCGCGAGGCCGATGTGCTGGCCGTGCTGCAGGAGCTGGGCGGGCGCAGCTTCGCCCCCGAGATCACGCAATGGGTGCACGGCACCGACGACCTGCCGCTGGCCGAGCTGCTGGCCGCCCAGGGCGTGCAGGCCAAGGCCGAACCGGCGCAGACTGCCCAGCGGCTGGGCCTGCGCGTACAGGAAAGCCAGGGCATCACCGTCAAGACCGTGCTGCGCGGCAGCCTGGCCGAGCGCGCAGGCTTCATGGCCGGCGACGAATGGCTGGCCATCGAGCTGCCCACCGGGGCCGAGGATGCACAGCCCGCACGCTGGCGCATCACCCGCCTGGACGATGTGGCGCTGTACGCAGGCACGGCGCTGGAGGTCGTGGCCTGGGTGGCCCGCGACCGCCAGATCCTGGCCTTCACCCTGCCCTGGGGCTCGGCCCTGCTGAGCGAGGCCGCCATGGTCGAGAAAACGGACAACGGCGATGCAAAAGCTGCCATCTCCAGCGCTCCACAGCTCCCGTCTCCCAGCAACCTCGCCCTGGAAATCACCGACGAAGAGGCCGTGGGACGCTGGCTGGGCAGCCGCGCCGACAGCCCGCAGGCTCCCGGCACGCCGTGAAACGCGGTGCAGGCGCGCACATGCACACACGCGCACCCGCGCCCCTGGCCGGTTATTCTTGAGCATCACGACGACAACCCCAGCAGGAGACTCCCTTGGCCTACGAAATGATTGAAGTTCGCGTCGAAGCCGACAAGGTCGGCATCATCACGCTCAACCGCCCCAAGCAGCTCAATGCGCTCAATGACCAGCTCATGGACGAGCTGGGCCAGGCCCTGCAGGCCTTTGATGCCGACGAGGCCATCGGCTGCATGATCATCACCGGCAGCGAGAAAGCCTTTGCGGCCGGCGCCGATATCGGCGCCATGGCCAAGTACAGCTTTGCCGACGCCTACAAGGGCGACTACATCACGCGCAACTGGGAAGCCATCCGCTCCATCCGCAAGCCCGTGATCGCCGCCGTCAGCGGCTTTGCCCTCGGCGGCGGCTGCGAGCTGGCGATGATGTGCGACTTCATCATCGCCGCCGACAACGCGAAGTTCGGCCAGCCGGAAATCAAGCTGGGCGTCATCCCCGGCGCCGGCGGCACGCAGCGCCTGCCACGTGCCGTGGGCAAGTCCAAGGCCATGGACATGGCCCTCACGGCCCGCATGATGGACGCCACCGAGGCCGAGCGCGCCGGTCTGGTCAGCCGCGTCGTGCCCTTCGACAAGCTCATGGACGAAGCCCTGGGCGCCGCCATCATCATCAGCGGCTTCTCGCAGATCGCCGTCATGGCGGCCAAGGAATCGGTGAACCGCGCCTTCGAGGGCTCGCTGGCTGACGGCGTCATGTTCGAGCGCCGCCTGTTCCACGCGCTGTTCGCCACGCAGGACCAGAAGGAAGGCATGGACGCCTTCGTCAACAAGCGCCCCGCAAACTTCAAACATCTCTGAACCTGCTGAAAGACACGCTACAATGCGCGTCTTCCGGCAAGGCACTGCAGGCCTCTCGCAAAGAAATTTCGAGAAATTTGCACAACTTCCCGGATCGACCAAAAATTCTGCATATAATTTAGGTCTTACGGCGCTTTAGCTCAGTCGGTTAGAGCGATGGAATCATAATCCACAGGTCCGCGGTTCGAGTCCGTGAAGCGCCACCAAACAAAGAAAAGGGTCTACGTGCAAGCGTAGACCCTTTTTTCTTGCCCGACGAACAGAGCGCGGGCACGCCGGGAGCGCACCCTGCTCGGCGCCCTCCCCCGGCTGCTAGCGGCGGCTCTTCAGCTCAATCCAGTGGTTGTCCAGCGCCATTCCAGGCACCGCCACCGTGCGCAACACCTGGCCGCGTTGTCGCAGCTGGGCCTGGCGCGCACCGCCCATCCACAGCGCAGGCTCGGCAGGCAGGGGCCGGCCGTTGGCATCGAGCGAGACGCTTGCGTTGGCCACGCAGTACACGCCTGGCATGGCATCGCCACGCAGCCAGCGTCCGCTGGCCTGGCCGTTGCCGGGCACCTGCCACCAGGTGACGGTGTTCACGCGCGGGCAACTGACGGCGAAGAGCTGGCCGTCGCAACCGATGTCGCCGCCATAGCCGGCCAGGGGCTCGCGCCCTTCGGGCAGGGGCACGGCATGCAAACGGTGGCCATCGAACAGGGCCAGCACGGGCGCGGCGGCGCGCGCTTCGGTGTCGCGATGCTCGGCCTGCAGCGCAATGCCCAGCCAGCGGCGCGCGGGCGCGTGGGCGACCTGCGGGCCCCAGGCCAGGTGGCGCAGGCTCAGGCGGCTGTCGTCCAGCTTCCAAAGGCCGGCACGGGCGCCGCCTTCTGCCGGCAACAGCCGTGCGATGGACGAATCCATGTGGTCCAGCTGCAGCTTGCGCCGGCCGGTCTCGGACTGCGTGGGAATGCCGCCGTTGGCGACCATAAGCGTGCCGTCTGCGTCCAGCAGCAGCTGGTGCGGGTCCATGCCGCCCGTGCGCCATTCGGCGATCTTCTCCAAGGTGATGGCATCGCGCACGCCGATCAGTCCCTGGGCATCTTCCAGGTCGGTCTCAGTGGTGTAGAGATGGCGGCCATCGGCGCTTTCGATGACATGGCCGTTGAAGAAGCGGTCGGGCTCTATCCACTGCCATTGCGCATCCTCGGCGGCCTGTCCCGGCTTCAGACGCACCAGCCAGTCGCCGGGGCGGCGGCTGGCGAAGACCACGGAGCCGTCGCGCAGCGCGGCCATGCCATGGGCGCGCGTAGGCACATCCAGGGCCTGCAGCACCTGCAGCGGCCTGTCCACCTGCGCACTGGCCTGCACGATGCCGACACGCATCTGCTCGCCCTGCATCCAGGCCGCAGCCAGCGACCGTGCCGGTCCAGACGGCCTGGCCGCATGGGAGGTTGCCAGCGGCATGGCAGCCAGCAGACCCAGGCCCTGCAGCCAGCGGCGGCGATTCAGCGCCTGCTCAATCCCCGTCGGCATCCGAGAACCCGATGTTGACTTCCAGCGCAGGCGCCACCTCGCCTTCCATGAGGCGCTTGAGGCGCGACAGCGGCTTGGTGGCGGCATCGACGGCCTTGGCGGTCGGCTCGGTCAGGGCGCGCATGCCGGCATCGGCCTCGTTGACGGCCTTGAGCCAGCGGTCGGCCAGCGGGTTGAGGCCACGGCCGCGCAGGTAGGACTCGATGGGCACGATGTCCACGCCGGGCCGGGGCACCTTGCGGTCCACGCTCACGGCCAGCGTGCGCAGGCCCTGCCAGTGCGCGCGCCAGACCTCGACGGTGCTGCCGCTGGCCAGGTGCTCCCAGGCGGGGGGCTTGCTGCCTGCACTGCCCGCACTGCGCAAGGGCTTTTCCATGTCCGCCCAGCGCAGGCGCTCCAGGCCGCCGACCCACTGGTTGATGAACTCGGCCATGGCTTCGGTGGTGGCATCGCCGTCCTCGGACCAGTCCTGGGCGGCAAGCTTGGCAAAGCCATTGCGGAGGATGCCCATCTCGGCGCCGATTTCCTCGGCCACCAGGGTGGCATAGGCGCAGGCCGGCGTCTGCGGCTCCACGGGCTGGGTCCACAGCAGGTTCTCGAGCGCCGGGTATCCCTTGGCGGGTGCGCCGATGCGCTCCATGGCGGCCAGATCGGCGGGGGCCGACTGTATGGCCTTCTTGAGCAGGGCCGGGCGCATGGGGCGGAAGTCCACCAGGCGTGCCGAGCGGCGCTCCACCAGCGGCCCCAGGGCCACGGCCGAGAGGCTGCTCCACTGCCGCGACGATTGCACATAGGCCTGGCGCGCCGTCTGCAGCGTGGCAGCGGCCGATCCCGCAGGTGCCGCAGGTGCTGCGCAATGCGCGCGCAGCGCCTGGTTCAGTGCCTGGGCGGATTCCTGCGCGGCCTTGGCCTGGGGCGAGAACCATTGGCCGTAAAGCCCCTGCACGGCATGGGCCGTGTTGTAGAAGGGGATGGCCATGTTGGCCTCCACTTCCTGGGCCTGGGCCGGGGTGGTGGCCAGCAGCGCCAGCGCGGCGGCGCAAAGGGTTTGGCGAGGGGTCATGCGCATGCCTTGCATCAGAGGGACTCCACAAATTTGACCAGGGCTTCACGGTCTTCGGCGCTGAACTGGCGCACCTGTTCGCGCGCGGCTTCGGCCTCGCCGCCGTGCCAGAGGATGGCTTCCAGCACGCCGCGCGCACGGCCGTCGTGCAGCAGGCGCTGGTGGTTGTTGACATCGGGCAGCAGGCCTATGCCCCACAGCGGCGGCGTGCGCCACTGGCGGCCTGAGGCCTTGAAGTCGGGCCGGCCGTCGGCCAGCGCATCGCCCATGTCGTGCAGCAGCAGGTCGGTGTAGGGCGCAATGGTCTGGCCCGACAGCGCCTTGCTGCTGAGTGCCGGCGACAGCGCGGGGAACAGCGCCCCGCCCGTCTTGTACGAGGGCCGGTGGCACTGCGCACACTGGGCCTGGTGGAACAGTGCCTCGCCACGGCGCACGGCAGGGTCGCTGGCGTTGCGCCGTGCAGGCGGCGCCAGCGTGGCCTGGTAGAAGATCACGTCGTCCAGCACGCGGTCCTCGATCTCCACGCCCTCGGCGCCGTTGCCGTTGGGCGCGGCCAGGCAGTCCTTTTGCGCGGGCGTGCAGGTCTGGTGCGGGAAACGCTTCGATGTGATGCCGATATCGCCCAGGAAGGCCGAAGCCGTCTGGTGGGCAATGGAGGCCACGTTGGCCTTCCAGCCGAAGCGGCCCAGCATCATGCGTTCGCCGTAGGCATCCCAGACATAGTTGGGCTGGCCCTTGATGGGGCCGCCCAGGGCCGCCTGGGCGGCAGCGTTGGCCAGGATCTCGGACTCCGGGATGTGCTCCAGCAGGCCCAGGCCGATGACCTGGGGCGCAATGCGCGGGCTGGTCATCAGGTTGGCAGCGAGGGGGCCGTAGTTGAGCGCAGCCAGCTCGTAGACCGGCTTTTCCAGCGTGTAGGCCGTGCCGTCGGCAAAGCGGCCATGCACCTGTTCATAGCGGATGCGCAGCTGGCCCTCGCCCTTGACGCCCAGCACGCCCTCGGTGTTGAACTGGTCGCCATAGACCGGGTCCGGCACCGGGCTGCCGTGCGGGCCTTCGCCCGGAATGGACAGCCGCATGAGCAGGCCCGCGAACGGCTGGGGCTTGAGCGGGTTGTGGAAGTCGGGCGGCTGGGCGCGGCCGTCCTGCACATGGCAGCCGCCGCAGGAGCGCGCCAGGAAGTGCGGGCCCAGGCCATCGCGCGCCGTGGTGGAGGCCGGCGCCTGCACCCAGTTGCGCTTGAAGAAGGAGTTGCCGATGACGAAGCGCGTGCGCTCGGCATCGTCCAGGTTGGCGGCAGGCAGCGAGAAGGCGTTGCGGCCCGTGGCGTGGACCGTGGTCTGGCCACCCGGGGGCAGGGGCTCGCCCGGTGCCGCGAACAGCAGTTGCGCCGCAGGCGTGGACGCGGGCATCGGCTCTGGCGGCGCGGCAGCCTTGGACTCCTGCTGTTGCGCCGAGCAACCCAGCAGACTCAGGCAGGCTGCGGCCAGCAGCAATGGGGAAAATTTCATGGTGAGGGCGACCCTGCAAATGCCATGGCCGCCGAACCCTTTCGGGGGCGGCGGCCTTGGCGCATGGGCGTGAGAGGGGTTGGACGCTTGGGGTGAATGTTCTTTTAGTTGGCCTTGGGGTCCACCAGGTTGAGCTGGGTGATGCCGACGGCATTGGCCGCCTCCACCAGGTCCTTGCTCTGCTGGACCAGGCTGTCGATGGTGGCCTGGATCTTGGCGCGCGAGGCCGAGTCGCGCGCGCCCTGGATGGCCTGGTCGAACGGCGCGGGAATGGCCTGGGCCGCCTGCACCGACTGCGTGATCTGGCGCGTGGTCCTGTCGGCCAGCGCGCTGTCCTTGGAGGCCACCCAGTCCCTGATGCCCGGGCCTTGCAGCTCGCTGCCGTCCAGGCGCTTGTAGCTGCCCTGCCAGACGTTGAGGATGCCCTGGGCATTGGTCACGGCATCGCGGTGCGTGTTGTCCGAGAAGCAGGAGTGCTCGTCTTCCTGGTCGCGGCTGGCCAGGGCCACTTCCAGGCGCTCGCCGGCCAGCTCGCCGCGCGACAGCGAACCCAGGCCCACGAAGATGCGGCGCAGCGCGTCGTCGGGCTTTTTCTCGAACTGGGCGCGGAAATTCTTGGCCGAGCCGGGCTTCCACTGGTCGGCCACCGACTGCAGATCCTCGATCAGCAACTCGGTCACCACCTTCAGGTACTCGCGGCGGCGGTCGGCATTGGATTTCTTGCCATCGACGAAGTCGGTGTAGGGACGCGCGCCCGGTCCCTTGTCATTCAGGTCCTGGCCCCAGAGCATGAACTCGATGGCGTGCCAGCCGGTGGAAACGTTCTCCTCGCCGTCATGCTCGTTGAGTTCGGCCAGGCGCTTCTTGGTGATGGCTTCCTTGCGGTTGTTGATGATGCCGGCATTGGGGTTGCCTTCCACATAGTCCACATAGGACTCGTCCATGGGCCAGGCGTTGATCTGGCCTTCGGGTCCGTCATCGTTGTCGATGGGGCCCGCGTAGAAGCGGAAGGCCTCGGTCTGGCCGTAGTACTCGCGTGCATCCAGCCAGGCCTTGCGCGCATTGTTCAGGCCCTGCTCGCTGGGTGATGCGAGAAAGGCCCCGATGGCTTTCTGCATGGTCTTGGCCGAGCTGATGGAATCCGAGTAATTGGCGTGCACCAGGGTGCCGTAATGCTTGACCACCTCTGCAACGGAGAGGTTCTTCTTCACGGGCTGTTGAACGGTGCCGGCGGCTGCGGCCTGGCTCATCGGGGCGGCCGCGCCCAAAGCGAGGGCGGCAGCAATCAGGATGGGATGCATGGCAGAAAGGATCGGAGGTTGGAGAACTCGGAATGCCAAACTGTAATGAGAATTGTTTTTATTGGCAAAACCTGCGAGATATCGCCGCACTGCACCGCAAGGTCATAGACGGACCCGGGCGGCCAACGGGCAGTGAACGGACGGCAATGGGAGCGCTTGCGGCGCACGGGCCGCAGCGGGCGCCAGCCTAGCACGGCGCCCTTGGCGCCAGGGCCAAAGACCCCGCGCTGGCGCAGCGCGGGCCGGGCCTCAGAACTTGTAGTTCAGGCTGACATTCACCGAGCGCGGCTCGCCCCAGGTGTAGGTGCTGTAGTAGCTGAAGATGGTGTAGTACTTCTTGTCCAGCAGGTTGCGCACGTTGACGGTGGCCGACAGCTGTTTGCTGAACTCGTAGCGCGCCATCATGTCCAGCAGCCAGTAGCCCTTGACGGTGTGAACGGCCGTGCCGCCCGATGGCGTGGAGATGTCGCCCCAGGTCTTGTGCTGCCAGCGTGCGCCGCCGCCCACCGTCAGGCCGGAAAGCGGGCCGTCCAGCCTGTAGCTGGTGTGCAGGCTGAACTGGTTGGAGGGCGTGAGCGTGGCCACGCGCTTGCCTTGGTCGCGCGAAATGGCATGCGAGAAACCGGCCTGCAGTTGCCAGGCGGGCGTGATCTGGCCGGATATCTCCGCCTCGAAGCCGCGCGTCCTGACGCCATCGACGGCCCGGTAGGCCGTGGCGCCGCCGGGCGTCAGGCCGCCGGTCTCGATACCGAAGTTGTCTTGCTGAAGCTGGAACAGCGCCGCCGATGCATTGAGGCGGCCGTCCATGAAGGCCGCCTTGACGCCGACCTCGGCGTTGTTGCCGCGCAGCGGGTCCAGCGCCTTGCCGCTCTCGTTTTGCTTGGACTGCGGGCTGAAGATGCTGGTGTAGCTGGCGTAGACCGAATAGTTGCCATTGAGGTCGTAGATCGCGCCCACATAGGGCACGAAAACGCCGGTCTCGCGCTGACCCTGCACCTGGTTGCGATAGTTGGACCAGCGCCCGCCCGTGATCAGCTTGAGGTCGGCCGCCAGGTTCCAGCGCGCCGCCGTGTACAAGCCCTGCTCCTTGGTCACTTCGCTGTTCACGTAGTCGGGTGAGGCGCCCCACACCGGCAGGCGCGAATCGCCATTCCAGTGGTAGTAGTCATTGACCGTGGACACATAGTCGGCGGGCAGCTGCCAGTAGCCATCGTTCTTCCAGTGGCGCCTCGCTACGCTGGCGCCCAGCACCAGTTCGTGCTCGCGCCCGCCCAGCGAGAAGGGCCCGCTGGCGTAGGCATCGAGCGCATTGCTGGTGGTGCGGCCTATGTACTGGCCGCGCCACAGCGACACGCCGGAGCCATCGGCCGGGTTGGGGAAGCCCGCAGCCGCCGCGCCCAGGTTGGCGTTGTAGCCGTTGATCTGGTGGTTGAACTGCGCCTTGGCCACCCAGCCGTTGCCGAAGCTGTGCTCCAGCGTGGCAAAGGCCGTGCGCGTGTACTGGTCCCAGCGGCTCCAGCGCGTGCCGTTGTTGTGCGAGCGCGGCATGTCATTGAATTGGCCATCGGCATTGAGCAGCGGAATGCCGCCCCAGGTGGAGTTGACCGGACGGTTGTTCTGCGCATCGCCGCCCAGCGTCAGCAAAGTGCGTGGCGTCAGGTCCATTTCCACAATGCCGTACAGCGTCGCGGTCTTGCGCGAATAGCGGTCCATGAACGAGTCCTTGTCCTGGTAGGCGGCCACGCCACGCGCGCGCACGCTGCCGCTTGCATTGAGTGCGCCGCCCACATCCACCTCGGTGCGGTAGTTGCTCCAGCTGCCCGCAGAGATGGACGCATGCCCGCGGAAATCGCGCGTGGGCTTCTTGCGGATCAGGTTGATGGTCGCGCCCGGAGTGCCGCTGCCCGTGAGCAGGCCGGTTGCGCCCTTGAGCACCTCGACGCGGTCATAGATCGCCATGTCGCTGAGGGTGTTGCCGGCCGAGTACGCGGAGTCGCGCATCATCGGAATGCCGTCGTACTGGAAGTTCTGGATGGCGAAGCCGCGGGCGTAGTACTCGGTGCGCTCGCTGTCATAGGTGACGATGCTGATGCCGGGCGTGTGCTCCATCACCTGGTCGATGGAGGTGAGGTTGAAGTCATCCATCTTCTGGCGTGTGACCACGCTGATGGACTGCGGCGTCTCGCGCGGCGTCAGCACCATGCGCGTGGCTGTGGCAATGGTGCCCGGCGTATAGGAGCCCGAGCCTTCGGTCACCTCGCCCAACTGGTTGGAGATCACGTTGACCGTGGGCAGCGTGGCCGGGTTCTGCGTGTCCGGCAATGCCTGAGCCTGAGCGGACAGGGCGCCGATGGCAAGGGAGATGGCCAGCGCAAGAGGCGCAGGGCGATGGCCGGGTTGAAGGCGATGCAGTGGCATGAAATGCTCCGGGAGAACAGCAATACGGCAATAAAAAAACTTCCTCGCCATGCCCTCCGATGGGTCGAAGGGCATGAAGAGAAAGCGAATGCGATTTGTTCTCATTATCGTTTCTTCAATTGTCTGGGCCATCGGCAGCACAGGGGCTGCTGCATCCGCGCAACACCCGAATCCGTCCCGCGCCCGCCGGGCAGTACCAGCCGTCCATGCCGTAGAAGCTGTCTGGCAAGCCTGCCCTACTTGCCTTGTCCGGCCACTTCCCTTACCATTGCGCCCGCCCGCATGGGAGCGCCCTTTTCACCGGGCCTGCCCGCAGCCTCCAAGCCCTGATCGCCCAGCCGATTCAGGGCTTTCGCTTTTTGCAGAAGCGGTCTTTTGGCGCTGCACCTTGCGCTCTGTCTTTGCGCGCAGCCCCTGCCATGCTCCGGCATGCCGGCCGCCCAGCTTGTTTTCCCACCAGGACTCCCGTGCCCATCGCCTTCCCAGGATGCAGCACACGCGCAGCGTGTCCGCACGCCGGCTCAGCCGGCGGCGCAGGCGTTTTGCGTGGTGCCTCACCCCAGCGAGAGCGCGCGCCGTCCTGGCTTTCAAGGATCTTCACGTGACCACCACTTCCTCCGGAGCGCTCGCAGCCCATGCTGCCGGCGCCAGCACAGACACGCATGCCGGCGCCCATGCCACCCAGGTCAATGGCTACAGCTGGAAGGCCCTGGCCGGCTCGGCCGTCGGCTATGCCATGGACGGCTTCGACCTGCTGATCCTGGGCTTCATGCTGTCGGCCATCTCGGCCGACCTGCACCTCACGCCGGGCCAGGCCGGCTCGCTGGTGACCTGGACGCTGATCGGTGCCGTGTTCGGCGGCATCTTCTTCGGCCTGCTCAGCGACCGCTACGGGCGCATCCGCGTGCTGACCTGGACCATCATGCTGTTCGCAGTCTTCACGGGCCTGTGC
Organism: Delftia sp. PX-1; assembly: GCF_055797465.1. NCBI lineage: Bacteria > Pseudomonadati > Pseudomonadota > Betaproteobacteria > Burkholderiales > Comamonadaceae > Delftia > Delftia sp. PX-1. Next base: position 1,631,510 of record NZ_CP184763.1, on the reverse strand, counting down.
GCCTTCGCGCAGGGCTACTGGGACCTGCTGGCCTACCGCACGATTGCGGGCATCGGCCTGGGCGGCGAGTTCGGCATCGGCATGGCACTGGCCGCCGAGGCCTGGCCTGCCCGCCACCGCGCGCGCGTCTCGTCCTACGTGGCCCTGGGCTGGCAAATGGGTGTGCTGGGTGCGGCGCTGCTGACGCCGCTGCTGCTGCCCCTCATAGGCTGGCGCGGCATGTTCCTGGTGGGCGTGATACCGGCCGTGGTGGCCTGGGTGATTCGCAACAAGCTGCACGAGCCCGAGGTCTTCGTGAAGCGCCAGCAGTCCGCCACGCCCTCGGCCCGCGTGCCGGTGCTGCAAAGCCTGAAGCTGCTGGTGAAGGACCGCGCCACGGCCAAGGTCAGCCTGGGTGTGATCGTGCTGACCTCGGTCCAGAACTTCGGCTACTACGGCATCATGATCTGGATGCCCAGCTTCCTGTCCAAGCAACTGGGCTTCAGCCTGACCAAGTCCTCGATATGGACTGCCGTGACCGTGGTGGGAATGATGGTCGGCATCTGGGTCTTCGGCCAGCTGGCCGACCGCATCGGCCGCAAGCCCAGCTTCCTGATCTTCCAGCTGGGCTCGGTCATCATGGTCGTGCTCTATTCACAGCTGTCCGACCCTACGGCCATGCTCTGGGCGGGGGCCCTCATGGGCCTGTTCGTCAACGGAATGATGGGCGGCTACGGCGCCGTGATGAGCGAGGCCTATCCCACCGAGGCGCGCGCCACCGCGCAGAACGTGCTGTTCAACATCGGCCGCGCCGTGGGCGGACTGGGCCCGGTGGTGATCGGTGCGCTGGCCATGAGCTATTCGTTCCAGGTGGCGATCGCCCTGCTGGCGGCCATCTATGTGCTGGACATGCTGGCCACGGCCTTCCTGATCCCCGAACTCAAGGGGCGCGAGCTGTCCTGAGCGGTGCGGGCAACGGCCCTGCCATGCAAAGAGCTGCCGATGGCAGCTCTTTTTTTGTCCGGCAACCGGCGTGCCCAGGCTCAGCCGCCTTCGCTGCACTCCAGGTTTTCGATGCGGTCTGCCGCCTCGCGGATGTCTTCCTGGAACATCTGGTCTCCCAGCATCACGGAGACCTGGCCCTCAAAGCCGCGCAGCTTGACCAGCGCTGCCTCGTAGCCGCCGCTGCCCATGCGCTTGAGCCCGCACAGCGCATAGAGCTTGGCCACGGGAGATCGGCGCGGATCGTCGATCACCGACAGCAGGACGGCATTGGCCTCGGGCCGCCTGAGCATGGCCTCCAGATGCTGCTCCGCTGGCGAAATCTCGCCGGCAAGGCCGACCAGTCCCAGGTTGAACTGCGAGGCATCCAGCGGCGCCGGGTCCAGCGGACGGGCCAGGGCCGGGGCAGACAGGAACAGGCAGATCAGGGCGGCGGACAGGGTGGTCTTCATGGCAGGGGCAAGGCCGTGTGAGGCCTGGGAGGCAGTCGCAAAGGCTCTTCGACGCAAAGCATTGCGGCAGGTTCCCCTTCGGCGCCATCGCGATCATCGACCGCCAAACAGCCAGCCTGCGACCAGCGTGCCGCCATAGAACAGGAGCAGGGTGACCGGCACCAGGTGCCAGCCCCAGACTCTGAACCACCAGTGATTGAACAGGGTCACCACGGCGCCGATGACGATGCAGATGGCCAGCGCACCCAGCCGCTGCTCCAGACTGTCCGCCACGTCCTGGGACGCGAAGAAGATGAACGCCGCGACGGACGAACACAGCAAGGCGGTGTAGAACGCCACTTTCTCTTGCCTGCGCAATTTCAGGATGCTCATGGGGGCCAGGGAGGTTTCGATGGATCGGTCGCCGGGAAAGCCTGCGCCACCGGAGCGCGCAGGTTGCGCTGCGGCACAATTTTTCGTATCCCGCCCGGGATGCGCCATAAGACCCGTCCGAATCTGCAGCCACTGCAGCGCACGCGCAACGCGCTGCGGCCTTCTCGACGCCCAATCGGCCCAATCAGCTCAATCGACCCTGTCAGGTCAGTCGTGTCAGTCGGCCACGGCCAGCACCACGGCGGACTCCGGCACCGACAGCCAGACCTTGCGTCCTGTGCGCAGCGTCCAGGGCTCGCCTTGCGCCTGCTGCGCCGCATACCCCACGCCGCTGCCGCCCCAGGGCAGCCTGGCCACCACTTCGCGCGGTCCGTCCCCCTCGGCACGGGCCAGGCGTTGCACCTTGGCAGGCCAGGCATTGGCCAGGCCCTGCGCACCGGCCAGCGGCGCCACTGGCAGCACCTGGACGGCAGTGGCCTTGCACAGCGCCATCACGGGCAGGCCAGGGGCCAGGCCCAGCAACTGGGCGCTTTCGGCGGTGATGCGAGCGGCAATGCCTGGTGCATCGCCACCGCCATCGGGCAGCATCCAGACGCGGACCTGGGCACCCTGCGCCTGCAGGGCCCCGACCCGGCAAGGCCACAGATTGCGCATGCTGGTGCGCAGGCTCAGCCCCAGTCCGGGAGCCGCCGAGGAAACGCCGGCCGGCCCGCCAAAGCGCTGCAGCACCTGTGCACGGGCCTGCTCCAGCGCATCGGCCATGGCCAGCAGGGACTGCCCGGCTGCGGTGATGCGCGCGCCGCCGCCGCCGGCGCCGCCGACCGAGCGCTCCACCAGGGCACAGCCCGCGAGATTGGTCAGCACATCCAGCGCCTGCCATGCCGCCTTGTAGCTGACGCCGGCCTCGCGCGCCGCCTGTGAAATCGAATGCCCTGCTGCGATATGGCGCAGGATGGCGAGGCGGCGGTCAGCCAGGTCATGGCCCAGCGCGGGCGCCAGATCGGAGGGTGAAGCAGGAGCGTCGGCAGTCATGCGCGACATCATGCCCGCCAAGCGTTATTTCCCACGAAGCAAAACGCCTGCACCCTGCATGCGCATTTTCAGGTCGCTACACTGCGCTATTCACCAACGGAATAGCGAGAGACCCATGAACGTGAACCAGCCCCTGCGTGCCACCGCCTTTGCCGCCCTTGCCCTGTTGGGCGGTGTCGCTGCGCAGGCTGCCGAAGTGTCGGTGGCCGTTGCCGCCAACTTCACGGCGCCCATGCAGAAGATCGCCGCCGAGTTCGAGAAGGACACCGGCCACAAGGCCCTGCTGTCCTTCGGCGCCACGGGCAAGTTCTATGCGCAGATCGTCAACGGCGCGCCCTTCCAGATCCTGCTGGCCGCCGACGACACCACGCCCGGAAAGATCGCCAAGGAAGGCCGTGGCCTGCCCGACTCGCGCTTCACCTACGCCATCGGCCAGCTCGTGCTGTGGAGCCCCAAGCCCGGCTATGTGGACGACAAGGGCGAGGTCCTCAAGACCGGCGACTACAAGCACATCGCCGTGGCCAATCCCAAGCTGGCGCCCTACGGCACGGCAGCCATGGAAGTGCTGGACAAGCTGGGCATCACGGCCCAGGTGCAGCCGCGCATCGTCATGGGCGAGAACATCGCCCAGACCTACCAGTTCGCGGCCACGGGCAATGCCCAGCTGGGCTTCGTGGCCCTGTCGCAGGTGATGGAAAACGGCAAGCTGCGCGAAGGCTCGGCCTGGCAGGTGCCCGGCTCCATGCACGAGCCCATCCGCCAGGACGCCATCGTGCTCAATAGCGGCAAGGACAACGAAGCCGCCACCGAGCTGATGAAGTACCTGCGCGCCGACAAGGCCCGTGCCATCATCCGCTCCTACGGCTATAGCTTCTGACACCTGTTGAGGCGCGCTTGCGCGCCTTCCCTCTCTCCTGGGGAGGGGTCGGCCGGCACGGACCCGTGCTCAGCGTCGCTGAGCCGGGCCGCGCCGGTTTCGTGCGTTGAGTGAGATCCAACAGCGCTGCGAACCACTGAATTCTTCCCGCATGATTCTTACCGCCGACGACTACGCCGCCATACGGCTGACGCTGAAACTTGCCAGCGTGACCACGGTGCTGCTGCTGGCGCTGTGCACGCCGCTGGCCTGGTGGCTGGCGCATACGCGCTCGCGCTGGCGCGGCCCGATTGGCGCCGTGGTGGCGCTGCCCCTGGTGCTTCCGCCCACGGTGATCGGCTTCTACCTGCTGGTGACCATGGGTCCCAACGGCCCCGTGGGGCAGCTGACGCAGGCGCTGGGGCTGAGCACCCTGCCCTTCACTTTTCCGGGCCTGGTCATCGGGTCCCTGGTGTATTCCCTGCCGTTCACGGTGCAGCCGCTGCAGCGCGCCTTCGAGTCGCTGGGCACGCGCCCCATGGAGGCCGCGGCCAGCCTGGGCGCGGGGCCGCTGGACCGCTTCTTCACCGTGGCGCTGCCGTTGGCGCGCCCGGGCTTCATCACCGCAGCCGTGCTGACCTTCGCGCACACCGTGGGCGAGTTCGGTGTGGTGCTGATGCTGGGCGGCAATATCCCCGGCGTGACGCGCGTGGTCTCGGTGCAGATCTACGACCACGTGGAGGCCATGGAGTACGCCCACGCCCACTGGCTGGCCGGCGGCATGGTGGTGTTCTCCTTCCTGGTGCTGCTGGCCCTGCACCTGTTGCAGCCGCGCGAGGAGCGCCGCGCATGATGACTGACTTCTCTCCCGTTGCTTCGGCCGGCGCCCCGCCCGCCGCGAGCCCTTCGCAAATCCTTGCTGCGCTGGCGCTGGAACGTGCCGACTTCCGCCTCGATGTGCAGCTGCAGCTGCCCGGGCGCGGCGTCACCGCCCTGTTCGGCCCCTCGGGCTGCGGCAAGACCACCTGCTTGCGCGCGCTGGCAGGGCTGGAGCGCGCACGGGGCCGTGTCGTCGTCAATGGCGAGGTCTGGCAGGACGATGCGGCCAGCCAGTGGCTGCCCACGCACCGCCGCGCCCTGGGCTATGTGTTCCAGGAAGCCAGCCTGTTCCCGCACCTGAGCGTGCAGCGCAACATCGACTACGGCATGCGGCGCACGCCCGCCGAGCGGCGCAAGGTGTCCCAGGAGCAGGCCGTGTCCCTGCTGGGCATAGGCCATTTGATGGACCGCATGCCCTCCACCCTGTCGGGCGGCGAGCGCCAGCGCGTGGCCATTGCGCGCGCCCTGGCCACCAGCCCCCGCGTGCTGCTCATGGACGAACCGCTGGCCGCGCTGGACGCCCAGCGCAAGGCCGAGGTCCTGCCCTACCTGGACCAGCTGCGCCGTGAACTCGACATTCCCGTGGTCTATGTCAGCCACTCCATCGACGAGGTAGCGCGCCTGGCCCAGCACCTGGTGCTGCTCAAGGCAGGCGGCATCGTCGCGGCCGGCGCCACCAGCGAACTGCTGGCACGGCTGGACCTGCCGCTGAGCATGGGCGACACGGCAGCGTCCATGCTCAGTGCGCAGATCCGGCAGCACGATCCGGATGCCCACCTGAGCACGCTGTCCTTCGACGGCGGGCGCCTTCGCCTTGTCATGGCCCGCCCGCGCCCCATCGGCGAGAGCGTGCAGCTGCGCGTGCAAGCGCGCGATGTGAGCCTGAGCCTGCAGCACCCGCAAGACAGCAGCATCCTCAACATCCTGGCGGCCACCGTGCAGGATCTGCGCGAGGACGGCCCGGGCCAGGTCATGGTCTCGCTGCAGCTGGGCACGTCCCGCCTGCTGGCGCGCATCACCCTGCATTCCGCCCGGCAGCTGGGCATTGCGCCGGGCATGCATGTCTTCGCCCAGATCAAGGGCATGGCATTGCTGGACTGAAGCTGCGCGGCGGCACCGATATCATGCGCAGGCCGCCTGCGCGGCCCACGCCATGAACGCCACCACCGAACACGCTCCCGCACCCGCCCCGGACTCGGGCCCGGCAGATGCTGCCTGCGCCATCGCGCCCGCCATTGCCGCACTGCGCACGCATGCGGTGGTGCGCCACCGGATCGCCGATGGCGGCGCCGTCAGCCTCCAGCCCGAACCCCAGGTGCTGGCCAGCGAAGTCCCCATCGCCCTGGTGTTCAATGGCATCTCGCATGCCGTGATGATGGGTACGCCCTCGGACCTGGAAGACTTTGCGCTGGGTTTTGCGCTCACCGAGGGCATCCTGGACAGCGGCGCCGACTGCTACGGCATCGAGGTGCGGGCAGTGGCCGCCGAAGCGGCAGGCCTTCTGTCCGGCATGGACGGCATCGAGGTGCAGCTGGACGTGGCCTCGCGCTGCTTCGCCCGCCTCAAGGACCGGCGCCGCAGCATGAGCGGGCGCACGGGCTGCGGCGTCTGCGGCGTGGACAGCTTCGCGGCGCTGGACCTGTCCTTCGACCCGCTGCCCGCGCACGACTGGATCGCCCGTGTCGATGCCGACACCGTCTGCGCAGCCATCGCGGCACTGCCGCCGCTGCAGTTGCTCAACGCCGAAGCCGGCGCCGTGCATGCCGCAGGCTGGGCAGGGCTGGACGGGCAACTGACGGATGTGCTCGAGGACGTGGGCCGCCACAACGCGCTGGACAAGCTGGTCGGCCGCCTCTCGCGCACCGGCCGCCTGGGCGAGGCCGGTTTTGTCGTGCTCTCCAGCCGGGGCAGCCATGAGCTGGTGCGCAAATGCGCCAGGGTCGGCATCGCCGCCCTGGCCACCATCTCCGCCCCCACGGCCATGGGCGTGCAGATGGCCGAGCTGACCGGCCTGCGCTTCTGGGGCCTGTGCCGGCCGCCCAAGGCCGTGCTGTATGCGCCGGGCCGCGCCTGACCTAATGCCCGAGTGCCGCGCCCGCGCAGCGGCAAGTTCGTAGAATCGCGGGTTCAGCCCCTGGATGTACACCATGAACCGCTGCAAGCCCCATTTCTCTGCCGTCCGCCGCCTGTGCGCCGGCGCCCTGCTCGCCGGCCTGGCCTGCGCCAGCCTGGGCGCGGCCGCGCAGGGCCTGCCCTCCAACGAGACACGCAACTTCCCGCCGCAGGCCCAGTTCGGCGAGCTGGTTGTGACCGCGCAGTTTCCCGTGGTCGAAATCGACGGCAAGACCATTCGCACCAGCCCGGGCTTTCGCCTGTTCAGCCCCGAGCGCACGCTGGTGCAGGCCGTCAACTACCAGGGCAGCAAGCTCGTGGTGGGCTATGTGATCGAGCCGCAGACGCAGTGGCTGCACCAGGCCTGGATCCTGACCAAGGCCGAGGCCGACAAGCACTACAAGCCCAAGTCGATGCTGCACCGCTTCTTCAACTGAGGCCGGCGCACACCGCACGCACACGATGGATGCGGCCCGCAGCTTGCGGGGCGCAGCGGCTCGGGCCAGGGAGCACAGCGCCCGCCCTGGCCCGGCCATCTTCATTTTTTTGCAGACCGCCGCTCGCAGTGCGGCGGCTGCCTGACGGAACCCCACCATGTCCAAGAAAGTCTTTATCAAAACCTTCGGCTGCCAGATGAACGAGTACGACTCGGACAAGATGGCCGATGTGCTGGGCGCAGCCCAGGGCTACGAGTCCACCGACGACCCGGAGCAGGCCGACCTGATCCTGTTCAACACCTGCTCGGTGCGCGAGAAGGCACAGGAGAAGGTGTTCAGCGACCTGGGCCGCTACAAGCACCTGAAGGAACGCGGCGTGCTCATCGGCGTGGGCGGCTGCGTGGCCAGCCAGGAGGGCGAGGAAATCATCAAGCGCGCGCCCTATGTGGACGTGGTCTTCGGCCCGCAGACCCTGCACCGCCTGCCCGAGCTGCTCAATGCACGCGCCGCCAGGCACAAGCCCCAGGTCGATATCAGCTTTCCCGAGATCGAGAAATTCGACCACCTGCCACCGGCGCGCGTGGAAGGCTCCTCGGCCTTTGTCTCCATCATGGAAGGCTGCTCCAAATACTGCAGCTACTGCGTCGTGCCCTATACGCGCGGCGAGGAAGTCAGCCGCCCGTTCGAGGACGTGCTGGTCGAGGTCGCGGGCCTGGCCGACCAGGGCGTGAAGGAGGTCACGCTGCTGGGCCAGAACGTGAACGCCTACCTGGGCAAGATGGGTGACACGGCCGAGATCGCCGACTTTGCCCTGCTGCTGGAATACGTGTCCGAGATCCCCGGCATCGAGCGCATCCGCTACACCACCAGCCATCCCAACGAATTCACGCCGCGCCTGATCGAGGCCTACGCTCGGCTGCCCAAGCTGGTCAGCCACCTGCACCTGCCCGTGCAGCACGGCAGCGACAAGATACTCATGGCCATGAAGCGCGGCTACACGGCCATGGAATACAAGAGCACCATCCGCAAGCTGCGTGCCATCCGGCCCGAGATGGCCATGAGCAGCGACTTCATCGTGGGCTTCCCCGGCGAGACCGAGGAAGACTTCCAGAAGATGATGAAGCTCATCCACGACGTGCGCTTCGACAACAGCTTCAGCTTCATCTTCAGCCCCCGCCCCGGCACGCCGGCCGCCAACCTGCACGACGACACGCCCCACGAGGTCAAGCTGCGCCGCCTGCAGGAGCTGCAGGCCGTGATCAACAACAACATCAAGGACATCAGCGACGAGCGCGTGGGCACGGTGCAGCGCCTGCTGGTGGAAGGACTGTCCAAGCGCGATGGCAGCGAACTCATGGGCCGCACCGAGTGCAACCGCGTGGTCAACTTCCCGGGCAACGACCGCCTGATCGGCCAGATGATCGATGTGAAGATCACCGAGGCACGCACCTTCACGCTGCGCGGCGAGGTCGTGGTGCGCCACTGATCCCAACCCGATCCCGGCGGCCCCGGTGGCCCAGCGACCTCTGGCGTAACGAAAGCCCGGCAATGCCGGGCTTTTTGCGTGTAACAGGACGTGAAAACATCCCGGCCACACTGGCCTGGCGCGGGCCGGCCCGCTAGCATCGCGGGTTGCCGCCCTGAGGTCTGTCGGCCTGCATGGCTTTTCCAGCTTCGCTTGCTTGCTATCGATTCCATGAACACCTCCCAGCCCGCCAACGCCCAGGCCATCCTTGAGGGCGAAGCCCTGCATGCCTTCATGGACCAGGCGCACGACCTGCTGCAACAGGAAGATGAAACCAGCCCCATCGCCCCGGCCGAACGCCAGGCGGCCGTCATGGAGCTGCTCTCGCAGCAGCGCTTCGCGCCGGCCACGGTGAGCGAACTGGAGCGTCTGCACGATCTCTGGCTCGACCTGGAACGGCCCGAGACCGCCAACGCCCTGCTGCGCGAGCACCGCGATGCCACGCTGCAGCACCTGCAGGGTGACAACCACCTGCTGGCCACGGCCAGCCTGGCGCTCAGCGACATCCAGAGCCGGCTGCGCTTTGACCGCGAAGGCGGCGTGGCCCTGCTCGCGCATGCCGCCGATCTCATGGGCCGGCTGCCGCACACCGGCGAGCCCTATCGCTACTGGAATGGCTGGCACTACCTGGCCCGCGAGGCCCAGGCCTGGGAACTGGCCGAGCAAGGCGTGGACCTGCAGTGCAACCACGAGCGCAGCGACCCCGACGGCGAGGCATCCCCCGCGCGCCGCGACGCGCGTGCCAGCCTGCGCAAGGCCGAGCTGGCCCGCCTGCGCGGCGACGTGCCGGCCACCGTGCGCCATGTGCAGGCCGCCACGGCGCAGTTGGCCCTGGCAGACGCCGACCAGAACGTGGACTTCGACGACTGGCTGCACCTTGCGCGCGAAGTGCTGCCGCTGGCCCCGCAAAGCGTTCCGGCCGTGCTGATGGCGGCGCAGCAGCACCTGGCCCGCACGGAAAGCCCCGCCGCATCGCAGGCGGTGCGCGCGCACCGCAAGGTCCATGAGGCACGGCTGCAGGCCATGGCCTGCCATGCCATGGGCCAGCCAGAGGCCGCGCTGCAGCTGGCCGAGCTGGGCCGCTTCGGCCTGGTGGACGACTCCGACGACGCCTTCAGCGGCCTGGTCCTGCAATGGCTGCAAGAGGCGGGCCGCCTGGCCGATGCGGCGGACCTGGCGCTGGAGAGCGTGCTGCACAGCCGCCCCGGATCGGCCCGCCAGGGCTATGAGCTGGCACTGCGCATGGTGGACAGCGACACCGCCCACGCCCCCGCCTGGGCGCTGATCCTGGCCTGGGCGGGACTGGATTCCGACATGCAGGAGATCCTGGAAGACAGCCCGGCTGCTGCGCGCAGCGCCGACGACTACCTGGCCCTGGCGCGTGCCCAGGCGCCCGGCCATCCGCTGCTGGACATGATCGACGGCTGGCGCCTGGCCAGGAACCACCAATGGGAACAGGCCCTGCCGCTGCTCGAGCGCGGCGTGGGCGAGCAGCCCCGGCACGCCAACTCCGAGCTGCTGCCCATGCTCTGGGCCGCGCGCTTCGCCGCGCTGCCGGCCGCACAGGCGCTGCAGCGCCCCTTTGCGCAGGGCCATGGCGCCCACTGGTGCTATGCAGCGGGCGTGACCCTGGACGACGAGGACGACCTGGCCGCCCTCATGGGCGAAGGCCGTCAGGTGCCGGACGACGAGGTGCGCGAGCCGCTGGTGCAGCGCTACTACGAAGAGGGCCTGGCCCGCTTCGAAGCCTTCTGGGCCAGCGGCCAGGGCAGGTACAAGGACGCGCACCTGCACGTCTACTCCATGCTCTGCAACAACCTTGCCATCAAGTACCGCTCGCAGCAGCGCTATGAAGAGGCTGCAGCCCTGCACCACAAGGGACTGTCCAGCAGCCCCTTCGCCGAGCACCATGACGGCCTGCTGTGGTGTGCCATCCGCCGTGATGACCGACCCGGCATCGTCACGGCGGCCGAGCAGCTGTGGCACTTCACCCAGGACTACGGCTACAGCCGCCACTGCCCCACCGACTACTTCCCCAGCGTGGCGCTGGCGCTCTACCAGCTCGGCCGCGCGGGCGAGATCGGCATCTGGCTGGAACGCCTGGACCAGTGGTTCGAGGAACTGGACGCAGACGAGCAGCGCGAACAGCGGCGCGACTACCTGGCGGCCCTGATGTCCCTGCTCGACTTCTTCTCCGAAAGCCATGGCGACGTGGTGCGCCCCCGCCTGGAGGCCCTGCTGCCCGAAGTGCGCGCCCTGGGCGAGTGCTACACGCTGCGCCGCCTGGCCTGCGCCATGGAAAGCTGCGGCCCCATCGATCAGGCCGTGGCCCTGCACCGCGAGGCCATCGCCAAGCTCACCCCCGATGACAGCGAGGCCGAGCACAAGATGGCCAGAGACGGCCTCCAGCGCTGCCTCAAGCTGCACTCGGACAGCAAGCCCTGGTGGAAGCTGTGGTGAACCCGGGAGCCGCCACGGCAGCCAGCGCCTACCGCCCGCGCGACGTGGTCAATGCGCCGGACATCAAGCAGCGCATACGTGAGCGCAGCGCGGCGCGCGGCGACAGTCAGGAGATCGCGGCCTGGCTGGCCAACCACTTCTACCGCCACGTGATCGGCAACCTCGACGCCGATCCGCCGGCCGTTCAGCCCATCTCCACGCAGGCCGAACTGCTGCGCCTGCACAGGCGCACCGAGCCTGCCGCCTGGGCGCTGGAGCGCCTGCGCGCGCATGCGGCCCGCCAGCCACCGCCACATGAAAGCCCTGCGGCCGGCGCCAGCGCACCGCTGTGGTGGGTGGAGCCTGACAGCGCCCCGCTGCTGGCGCTGGAAAGCCGGCTGCTGGAGTTCCTGTCCACCCGGCGCGGCACGGCGCTTGAGGGCAAGCTGCAGCGCATCAACTGCCCGCAGGCCCTGGCGCGCTGGACGCTGGAGCACCTGGCCTTCGCCAGAAAAAGCGAAAGCGGCTGGGCCGAGCACCGACCCGGCGCCGTGCGCCCGCTGCTGCGTGGCCAGCTGGGTGTCTTCGTCGAATTCGATGCCCAAAGCCCGGACCTGCGCGCCGAAATGGCCTATGAAAGCCAGATGATGCGCCACTGCCTGGGCCAGTTCAGCGAGCGCGGCGCACTGCGCGGCGGCTACGGCGAGCACTACGCCGAAGCCTGCGAGCAGGGCCGGCTGCGCCTGTTCAGCTACCGCACGGGCACGGCCCAGCCGCGCATCACCGTCAGCGCCCAGGTGCTTGACGGCGGGCGGCTGCGCATCGACCAGATCAAGGGCAAGCAGAACCGCCCGCCGATTGCGCGCTACCTGGCCGACGTGCTGGCCCTGCTCAACCACCTCGATGCCGATGGCGAGGCGCCAGCGGATGCCCTGGCCATGGGCATCGTGCGCCGTCCGGCGCATCTGCTGGCCTCGGGCCACACCGGCGCCTGGTGCGCGGCCGGCGAGCTGCACACCGAGGCCGAGCAGCTGTGGCTGCTGCAGTCCCACCCGGCGCTGCTGGAGCAGCTGGATATCCGGTCGCCCCTGATGCAATGGCTGGTCGCGGCACGCCGCGACACCGTGCCCGTGCCCGCCTTCGAGCGCATGCCGCGCAGCGCGGCCCTGCAGCAGTCGCTGGAGCTGGCGCGGCGCCGGGCAGGATCGCCGGGCAGGACAGGAAATCCGCGATGACCGCCTTCACTCTTGTTGTGCTGTCTGCATTGGTCTGGTGGGCAGTGCGCGCCGGCCTGCGCCGCAGGCGTGCGGCGCGCCAGCGCGGCGACTTCAGCAGCTACCGCAGCGGCGATGCGGCGCTGGACTGGGCCCTGGCCCTGGCCCATCCCATGGCCTTTCACGCCATCCAGGGCGGCTTTGCAGACCGGCAGCTCCATGGTGCCGACGACGCCCTGACCACCCAGCTGCGCCCCATGGTGCTGCACCACCTTGGCCTGCGCACCGACCTGGACGATGCCCAGATCGCACGCCAGTTGCCCGACGGCCTGCGCCAGCGCTGGTTCACGCTGGACCTGCAGCGCCTGCAGGCCGGCGACGATCCCCATGCCGCCATGGCCTTTGCCTGCGCGCGCGTGGCCTTCCACGTGCGATGTGCTTGGCTGCTGGGCTGGCTGGACGAGGCCCTGCACCAGCAGATCCTTCACCTGAACGCATGCCGCGCGCGGGATTGCTTTGACAGCTGGCAGGCCTTCGGCCAAGCCTATGCGCGGGGCCGCAGCCAATGGCTGGCCCGTGGCCGGGCCGACGTGCTGGGCCGCAGCGTGACGCCCGAGGAGGTGCAGCAATGGGTGGCCGATCCGCGCCATCCCTGGCATGCCATGCCCTGGCAGCCGCAGGCGGTGCGGTGACGGCTGCCAAGTGGCCCGGCCCTCAGCCTTCGCCGTGCACCTTGGCGAAGGTCAGGATCACCTCCCGCACCACCTGGCGTTGCGGCGCGGGCAGCCTCAGAAAGGCGTCGAAGGTTTCGCGTTCAAGATAGCCCACGCCCGGTTCCTGGCATTCGTGCTGAGGCGGCAGTGACCGCTGGGCAGGGTCGCCAAAGCGCAGCACTTCGGGCTCGATCCTGAGCAGCTCGGCCAGCAGCACCAGCTTGTCCTGCTCGGGCACGGCCTCGCCGTTGAGCCAGCGCGCAACCGCCTGGAACGAAATCGGCCGACCCCAGTAACTGGAATTGAACAGATTCAGCAGCACGCTGGGCCGCGGCTCCAGACCCGCAGCCTCGATGGCCTGGCGCAGGCGCTGTGCGAATTCGAGCTTGTTATCCATTCCGAAACCCTGGATTTCTATGGAGCTCTCATTGGACCATCGATTCAAGAGCCGGCGCCAAGCCCGGCGTCTTGCCTGGCAGGCGCTCAGGCGAAGATGCTGCGCGCCTCGGTGAAGCGCCTGGCGAAATAGGGGTTGTCCATGCGCACGCGCTGCACCGTGCCGCCGCTGGACGGCGCATGCACGAACTGGCCGTTGCCCACAAAGATGCCCATGTGCGAGTAGCGCGCACCCAGGGTATTGAAGAACACGAAGTCGCCGCGCTGCAGGCTGCGGCTGCCCACGGGATTGCTGAACTGCGCCCACTGGGCCGTGGTGCGCGGCAGGCGGCTTTCGGTAATGCCGCCCACGGCCCACTGGATCAGGCCGCTGCAGTCGAAACCGCCGTCGGGCGAATTGCCGCCGTAGGTATACGGCGTGTTGACCACGAGCATGGTGCGCGCCAGCAGGGCCTCGCGCAACTCGCCATCCAGGTTCAGGGCCTGCGGCGAAGGAGCAGGCCCGGGACCCGCGCCCTTGCGGGGAGCAGACGAGCAGCCGGCCAGCAGCGCAGCCGCCGCCAGCAGGCCCCAGTCACGGCGAGACAGCCGCGATGCAGTCACGCGGGAAGCCGCAAGGGAAGTCGAAACGCCAGCCTTCATGGCGCCGCATGTTCTCACAAAGCCCCGCAGCGGCCAAAGAAAAGCCGCAGGCTGTGCTGCGGCTTGACTGTCCATCGGCGGGGCCCGGCCCGCTCAGAACGGCAGCTTGGGCATGCCGCCGCCACCGCCCATCATTCCCTTCATGGCCTTCATGCCGCCCATGCGCTTCATCATCTTCATGAGGCCGCCGCCCTTCATCTTCTTCATCATCTCCTGCATCTGCTCGAACTCCTTGAGCAGGCGGTTGACTTCCTGGACCTGCACGCCCGCGCCGTCGGCAATGCGCTTCTTGCGCGTGGCCTTGATGATCTCGGGCTTCTTGCGCTCCTTGGCAGTCATGGAGCAGATGATGCCTTCCTTGCGGCGGATCTCGCGCTCGGCCTTGTCCATGTCCACCTGGCCGGCCTTGGCGGTGAGCTGTGCCGGCAGCTTGTCCATGAGGTTGGACAGGCCGCCCATCTGCTTCATCTGCTGGATCTGGGCCAGGAAGTCGTTGAGGTCGAAGCCGTCACCGCTCTTGACCTTCTCGGCCAGCTTCTGCGCGGCCTCCATGTCCACGCCCTTGGTGACCTGCTCGACCAGGGCCACGATGTCGCCCATGCCCAGCACGCGCTGCGCGTGGCGGTCGGCGTCGAAGACTTCCAGGCCGTCGATCTTCTCGGACACGCCGGCGAACTTGATGGGCGCGCCCGTGATCTGGCGCACCGACAGCGCCGCGCCGCCGCGCGAGTCACCATCGAGCTTGGTGAGCACGATGCCGGTCAGGGGCAGGGCCTCCTTGAAGGCCTTGGCCGTGTTGATCGCATCCTGGCCCTGCATGGCATCGACGACGAACAGGGTCTCGACCGGCTTGAGCGTGGCGTGCAGATCCTTGATCTCGGCCATCAGCAGCTCGTCGATGGCCAGGCGGCCGGCCGTATCGACCAGCAGCACGTCAAAGAAGTGGCGCTTGGCGTAGTCCAGCGCGGCCACGGCAATGTCGTGGGGCTTCTGGTCTGGCGTGGAGGGGAACCACTCGGCGCCAGCCTGGCCTGTCACGGTCTTGAGCTGCTCGATGGCGGCCGGGCGGTACACGTCGCCCGACACGGTCAGCACCTTTTTCTTGCGCTTTTCAATCAAGTGCTTGGCCAGCTTGGCCGTGGTCGTGGTCTTGCCGGCGCCCTGCAGGCCGGCCATGAGGATGACGGCAGGCGGCTGGGCGTTGAGATTGATGTCGGCCACGCCCTCGCCCATGGTGGCGGCCAGTTCCTTGTTGACGATGGACACCAGCAGCTGGCCGGGCTGCAGGGAGCCCAGCACCTCCTGGCCCAGCGCCTTTTCCTTGACGCGCGCAACGAAGTCGCGCACCACGGGCAGGGCCACGTCGGCCTCGAGCAGGGCCATGCGCACTTCGCGCAGCATGTCCTGTACGTTGGATTCGGTGATGCGGGCCTGGCCGCGCATCTCCTTGACGAGTCGCGAAAGTTTGTCGGTCAGAGCGGAGGCCATAAGCGGGGAGGAACTGGAGTCGTCGGAAAGGAAAAGGTGTGCTGCAGCGAGCCAGCCGGGGCCAGGTTGCCGAATGGGGCCAGGCGGGGCCGGGTCGCGGCACGGACCCTGCAGATCCCGACGATTCTACCCGCTGCCCCTGCAGGGGTAAGTACCGGCCTTCCCTGCCGCGCAGCGGGCACCGGCCGGCAGTAACATCCACACTGTTTCCATAGATTATGGCTATCGCCCTGTGCAGTGCCGGCTTGCTACCGCCTAGGAGTCTTCATGCCCGATACGCCGTATGGCCAGTTCCTGGACCGTGTGCCCGACGGTTTTCTTCTGTTTGACGAGCAGGGCTGCCTGCTCGATGCCAATGCCCATGCCTGCGCCAGCCTGGGCCATCACAAGGCCGCCATGCTGGGGCTGGGCATCATGGACGTGTGGCCCGACGCGGACGGACTTCGGCGCGGTCCCTGGCAGGACATGGCCGTGGACAGCCAGGCCCATCTCTGCGGCCGACTGATCCGCCGCGACGGCACCAGCTTCCCCGCCGAACTCCATATCTATTGCCAGTCGCTGTCGGGCAGGCGGCTTTTCTTCACCACCTGGCACGAGCTCAGCGAGCGCACCGGCCAGGACGAGCCGACAGGCCAGCCCGATGCGCAGCTGGCGCCGCTCCTGCGAAAAAGCACCGGGCCGTGGCAGGATTCGACGCGCCTGCTGGAGGCCGTGATGCACGAAACGCCCGACCTGGTCTTCGCCAAGGACCGGCAGGGCCGCTACACCTTCGTCAACCCCGCCGCCGCGCGCTTTTCCGGGCGCACGCCCGAAGACATCGTGGGCAAGACCGACCAGGAACTGTTCCCCGACAGCAGCTTCACCCACAGCGACCGCCGGGTGCTGGACAGCGACGCCCCCGTGGTGTCGGAGGATCATTTGCTGGTCAACGGGCAGCGCCGCCTCTTCCAGTCCACCAAAATTCCTTACCGCAATGACGAGGGCCGGACCGTGGGCGTGCTGGGCATTGCGCGCGACATCACCCTCATGCGCCAGACCGAGTCCCAGCTGCAAAAAAGCTACGACGTGCTGCGCCAGGCCGAACAGCTGGCGCGCCTGGGCAGCTGGACATGGGAGCTGGACACCGAGCACTTCCAGGCCTCGGAGATGATGTATGTGATGAACGGCCTGGACCCCCAGGGTCCGCCGCTGACGCGCCATGCCCTGCGCGCCATGCTCGGACCGCAGGATCTTGCCCGGCTCACCGCTGCCGTGCAGCTGTGCATCGGCACCGGCCAGTCCTACAGCCTCGATGTCGTGCACCACTGCCCGGACGGACGGAGGTTCGCGGCCCGCCTCATGGGCCGCGCCCTGCGCGACGAGCAAGGCCGCATCGTCGCGCTCAGCGGCACGCTGCAGGACCTGTCCGAACGCGAGGACGCACGCATGCGCCTCGAAGCCCTGGCCGACAACCTGCCCAGCGGCGCCATCTACCGCCTGGAAGGCGGCCTGGCGCAACTGCGGCTCAGCTACATCAGTGCCGGCATAGAGAACCTGATCGGCGTGCCGGCCCACGCCATCATGGCCGACCGTCAGGCCTACCTGAATGCCATCCATCCCGAGGACCTGCCGCACTACCAGCAGATGCTGCAGTGCTCGGTCGATACGCTGCGGGTCTTCGACTGCCGCTTTCGCGTGATCAGGCCCGATGGTGAGGTCCGCTGGCTGCGCTGCCGATCGGCCCCCCGGAGCAGCCACGAGGGCATGGTCTGGGACGGCATCATGCTGGACATCACCCGCGAGCGCGAGGCCGAGCAGGCGCTGCAGCAGGCCAAGGAGGCCGCAGAAGCGGCCGAACGGGCCAAGTCGGATTTCCTGGCCATCATGAGCCACGAAATCCGCACCCCCATGAACACCGTCATCGGCATGACGCGCCTGGTTCAGCAGACCGCGCTGACATCACGACAGCGCGGCTACCTGGAGAAGGTGGAGCGCTCGGCCAGCGCCCTGCTGGCCGTGATCAACGACGTCCTCGACTTTTCCAAGATAGAGGCGGGCATGCTGGCGCTGGAGGAAGTGGATTTCGCCCTTGACGATGTGCTGGAGACCGTCTCGGCCTCCACGGCGCTGCGCGCAGAGGAAAAGGGGCTGGAAGTGGTCTATGCGCTGGACCCGCACCTGCCGCCCCGGTTGCGCGGCGACCCGCTGCGCCTGGGCCAGGTGCTGACCAACCTGGTCGGCAATGCCATCAAGTTCACCGAGCATGGCGAGGTGGTGATCTCCCTGCATCTGGAGCCGCCGCTGGCGTGCGCGCCGGTGGAGGCCGGCGCGCACGCCACGGCAGCGCCCCTGCACCACCTGTGCGTGAACGTGCGCGACACCGGCATAGGCCTGGATGCATCGCGGGCCGAACGGCTGTTCCAGCCCTTCACCCAGGCCGACATCCAGACCACGCGCCGCCACGGCGGCACCGGCCTGGGCCTGGCCATCTGCCACAGGCTGGTGCAGCTCATGGGCGGCGAGATCAGCGTCTGCAGCCAGCCAGGCCAGGGCAGCAACTTCCGCTTCACGGCCAAGGTCCGGCCTGCCACGGATGCGCCGCTGGACGGCCACGACAACCTGGGCAGCACCGGCGTTCTCATCGTCGATGACAACGCCAGCGCGCGCGAGGCCCTGGCCGCCATGGTGCGCAAACTGGGCATGCGCTGCGATACGGCGGCGGACGGCATGCAGGCGCTGCACATGCTGCAAGAGGCCGCACGCCAGGAATCCCCCTACGGCCTGGCCCTGCTGGACTGGCGCATGCCCGGCATGGACGGGCTGGACCTGGCACGCCGCATGCGCGAGCAGCAGGACCTGGCCAAGACCCCGGCTGCGCTCATGGTCACGGCCTTCGGGCGCGACGAAGTGCAGCTGCAGGCCGCGCAGTTGGGCCCGCGGGGCCTGCTGATCAAGCCCTTGACCGCATCGGCACTGCGCTCGTGCATCCGGGAGGCACTGCGGGACCCCGAATCGCCCCCGCCGGAAAGCCCGGCGGCCGGCCCCTCGCCACAGCAGCGCTACCCGGGCCTGCCTGGGCGCAGGGTGCTGGTGGTGGATGACAACGTACTCAACCGCGAGGTGGCCACCGAGCTGCTGGAGCAGGCCGGCATATCGGTACAGACTGCGCAGGACGGTCTGCAGGCGCTGCAGCTGCTGGACACCCAGCCTTTCGATGCCGTGCTCATGGACGTGCACATGCCCGGCATGGACGGCCTCAGTGTCACGCGCACCATCCGCACGCGCAGCGCGCTGCGGCATCTTCCGGTGATCGCGCTGACTGCGCAGGCCTATGTCGAGGAGCGCGCCCGGATCGAGGCCGCAGGCATGAATGCCCACCTGACCAAACCCGTTGACGATGTGCTGCTGTACGAGACACTGCAGCGCTGCCTGCGCGCGGGCCCTCCTCCAACGGCAGCGCTTGCGCCGGCCGCGCCCTTGCAGCCGACGCCGTCAAGCCCTGCCCAGGCCTGGGATCCGGCACGGCTGCGGCAACGCCTTGCCGGCCAATCGCCGCGCATGCTCCACGCCATCGAAGGCTTTGCCCAGGACTTTGCCGATGCGCCGCAACGGCTGCGCGATGCCGTGCGCAGCGGCCATTGGGACACCGTGGCAACGCTGGTGCACACCTTCAAGGGCAGTCTGGGCTACCTGGGCGCGGACCTGCTGGAGCAATGGTCGGCCATGGCCGAGACCGGTGCGCAAGCCTGCCTGTCAGGCGACGGCAATGGCGGCAACGCCCGGCCCGGCGGCGATCTGCAATCCCTGGTCCAGGCGCTGGCCGATGGACTGCAGGGCCTGCTGGCGGAAATCGCCCGGCGGTCCGGGCAGACGGCCGTAGTGGCCGTGGCGTCCGCGGCCGCCGTGACCGCCGTGACCACTGCCGCGCCCCCCCCGCAGCGGCAGCCGATGACCGCGGAAGAAGTCTCGTCCACCCTGGCTCGGCTGCGGCTGCAGATTGCCGACAGCGACTATGCCGCCATGGCCGAACTGGATCGGCTGCGGCCCCTGGTCGACGGGCGCCATGCGTCCGTGCTGCAGCGCATCCAGCGCTGCACCGAGTCCCTGGAAACCGAGGCGGCGCTGCAGGCGCTCGAACAGCTGGCGCGGAGCATGGCCGTGAACCGGACGGTTCTACAGGGAGCTGCAGATGTTTGAAGCCTTGACCGGGCCGGAACTGCCCACGGTCCTCATCGTTGACGACGAACGGCTGAACCGCAGCATGCTGGCCGAGCTGCTGAGCCCCCACTACCGTGTGCTGCTGGCCAAGGACGGCCCGGGTGCGCTGGTGATCGCCCAGCGCGAAGCCCACCGGCTGCAGCTGATCCTGCTGGACCTGGCCATGCCCGGCATGAACGGCTACGAGGTGCTGGGTGCGTTGCGCGCCCAGGAGCGCACCGCCCATATCGCCGTCATCTTCATCACCGGCCAGAGCAATGCCCAGGCCGAGGAATACGGCCTGCGCCTGGGCGCGGCCGACTATGTCTCCAAGCCCATACGTCCCGCCGTGGTCGAGGTGCGCGTGCGCAACCAGATACGCCTGGCCCTGCAGCGCCAGGCCCTGGAGCGCCTGGCCATGGTGGACGGGCTGACAGGGCTGGCCAACCGCCGCCACTTCGACGACATGCTGGAGCGCTCCCACCGCCGCAGCCTGCGCACGGGCGAGTCCGTGGGCCTGGCCCTCATTGATATAGACCACTTCAAGCAATACAACGACTGCTATGGCCATGTGCAGGGGGACGAGGCGCTCAAGGCAGTGGCCGCCACGCTGCAGCGCCATGCGCGCCGGCCCTACGACCTGGCAGCGCGCTTTGGCGGCGAGGAATTCGCGCTCATCCTCCCCGGCGAAAGCGACGCCCAGGTCATGGCCGAGAATTTCCGCCAGGAAGTGCTGCGCCTGTCCATCGCCCACGCCGCCTCTCCCACGGCGCCGCTGCTCACCGTCAGTTGCGGCGTACTCACCGTGCGGCAGCCGTCTGCCGCGCCTTTGGAAACCTGGCTGCAGAAGGTGGACGGCCTGCTCTACCAGGCCAAGGCCCTGGGGCGCAATCGCATCGAGGCAGCCATCGAGCCCTGAAGAAAATGCGCTCCGAACCACGGCACGGCGCCCTGATTCTGAGCCTGCACAACCGGCGGCAGGAAAGCCACAGCTATCATAGAAAGATGCTCTCCGTCCCCCTGATTTCCGCCAACGCATCGCCCCTGGGCTGGATGCTGGCGCTTGCCGCAGCCGTGGCCTATGCCGTGCCGGCCGCCGGTGCCCGACGCATCAGCCATGCCGGCGCCCGCGCCGCATTGCGCCTGGCCTGGGTGCTCCACGCCCTGGCCCTGGCCTGGGGCCTGCTCGGGGAACAGCCGCACTTCGGGTTCGCGCCAGCACTGTCCATGACGGCCTGGCTGGTGCTCACCGTCTATGGGGTCGAACAGCAGTTGTTCCCCAAGATGCGCGCGCAATTGGCGCTGTCAGCGCTGGGCACGGCCGCCGTGCTCCTGGCCGCGCTGTTTCCGGGAACGCCCCTGCATGTCAACGCCTCGCCCTGGCTGCCGCTGCACCTGGCGCTGGGCATTGCCTCCTACGGACTGTTCGCCGCCGCCGTGGTCCATGCCTCGCTGATGACACGCGCCGAGCAGCACATGCGGCTGGGCGGCGGCGGGCATGACAGCGGCCTGCCCCTTCTCACGCTGGAGCGCCTGACCTTCCGCTTCGTGTCCGCAGGCTTTGTGCTGCTCACGGCCACGCTGGCCGCAGGCTGGCTGTTCGGCGAACAGCTCTACGGCAAGGCCTGGGTCTGGAACCACAAGTCGGTGTTCTCGCTGCTGTCGTGGCTGACCTTTGCCGTGCTGCTGATCGGCCGTGCGCGCTTTGGCTGGCGTGGCCGCAGCGCCGTGCGCGTGCTCTACGCAGGCGCCGCGCTGCTGCTGCTGGCCTATGCGGGATCACGCTTCGTAATGGAAGTGCTGCTGGAGCGCGCCGCATGAAGTACCTGCTGGTCCTGATCGTCATCGTCATTGCCGTCGGCGTCTGGCGCGGCCAGCGCCGCACCGAGGCCCGTGAGTGGCGCCAGGCGGCTGCGCCTCGCAACCCGGCCGACCCGGCCAACGCGCCGCTGGCGGCACCGCAGGACATGGTCGAATGCGCGCACTGCGGACTGCACCTGCCGCGCAGCGAAGCCATCGAGGCCGCAGGCAGCAGCTATTGCAGCGCCGAGCACCGGGCCCTGGCGCAACGGCGCTGAGCATGCAGGACGCCGCCCGCTCCCCGCCGCCCACCATCGACGAGGCCACGGCGCAGTCGCCGCACGACGCCAACGCCCCCTTCGTCCGGCTGTGGCAGGGATTTCTGACGGGCCGCGTTCTCATCGCCACCGCGCTGCTGCTGCTGCAGCTGGCGCTGCTCAGCGTGCAGCCCGGCGGCAATCCCCTGGTCTGGCTGGTCTGCCTGGGCTACCTGGGGCTGACGCTGCTGGTGCGGCTGACCGCACGCGAGCAGCCGCCCTCTGCCCGCGCCGGCGTGCACTGGCTGCCCGTGATCGGCGTGGACATCGCGGCCATCTGCCTGCTGCAGGTGTTGCAGACAGGCCCGCTCAACTACTCGGCCCTGCTGGCCATCCCCATCCTGATTTCGGCCGTGCTGGGCAATCTGACGCTGGCGCTGGCCACCACGGCCAGCGTCACGCTGCTGACCCTGGGCTGGGTCGCATGGCAGGACCTGGCGGGCCGCATAGAAAATACCCAGGCCTACTACCAGGCCAGCTTTGCCTGCGCAGGCTATTTCGCCGTGGCCTATCTGACGCACGAGCTGGCGCGCCGCGTGCGGCGCGAGCGGCACCTGGCACAGCACAGCAGCCGCAAGGCCCAGGCCCAGGAGCAGGTCAATGCCCTGGTGATCCGCCACCTGGGCGAAGGCGTGCTGGTGGTTGATCCCCAATTCCGCGTGCAGCAGGCCAACCCGGCCGCGCTGCACCTGCTGGGACTGGCCGACGCGCATGCCCTGCCCTTCGCCCTCAAGGAGCACGCCGGCTGGCAGCGGCTGCAGGATGCCGTGGCCCAGAGCTTTGCCCAGAACCTGCCGATATCGGCCGCCATCCATCTGCAGTCCATCGGCCAGGAAGGCATGACGGGACTGCATCTGCGCACCTGGCTGACCGAGGTCGCCACCCCGTCCGACGCCACCGATGCCGCCGAGCCCGCGCTGCTGCAGCAGCTGTGCGTGGTCTTTCTGCACGACCTGCGCGAATTGGAGGCGCGGCTGCGCACGGAAAAGCTGGCCTCCATGGGCCGCATGTCCGCCGCCGTGGCCCATGAGATCCGCAATCCGCTGGCTGCCATCACCCAGGCCAACGCCCTGCTGGCAGAAGATCTGGCGCAGAACCCGGCCCAGCAGCAGCTGTGCCGCATCGTGGGCCAGAACGCCGAGCGGCTGGCGCGCACCGTCGAGGACGTGCTCAACATCGCGCGGGCCCAGCAGCACATTGGCGAGGCCCACGCCGGCCTGCTGGACCTGGACCAGCATGTGGCCCAGGCCTGCCAGGAGTGGCAGGCCCAGGGCCAGCCTGCGCGCAGCATCCAGCTGCTGCTGGACGCGCGCGCAAGGACCGTGGTGTTCGACGGCGAGCACCTGCGCCGCATCCTGGTGAACCTGCTGGACAACGCCCAGCGCTACCGCAGCAACGCCCAGCAGCCGCATACGCTGCAGGTGCTGACCGGCGCGCCGGCCGCAGGCCAGATCTGGCTGCAGGTCTGGAGCGACGGCGCCGCACTGGAGCCCACGGTGCAGCGCCATCTGTTCGAGCCCTTCTTCTCGTCGGAAAGCCGCTCCAGCGGCCTGGGCCTGTACATCTGCCGCGAGCTGTGCCAGCGCTACGATGCAGGCATCAGCTACCAGCGGCTGTCGCGGCCCGCGCCGCACGGCCCTGTCGAGGGCAATGCCTTCAGCATCGTGTTCCGCGCCGGCGCCGCATCGGCTCTGCCGGCCTCCCTGTTTGACCAGATTGTGGTGTGATGCCCTTGAACTCCCTGCCCGCTGCCGCATCGATTCTTGTCGTGGACGACGAGCCGGATCTGCGCACCCTCTATGAACTGACCCTGCTGCGCGAAGGCTACCGCGTGGAAACCGCCGCCAGCGTGGGCGAGGCGCGCGAACAGCTGCAGACCCAGCGCTTCGACGTGGTCATCACCGACATGCGCCTGCCCGACGGCATGGGAATGGAGCTGCTGCAGGACCTGCGCAACCAGCAGCGGCGAGAACGCTGCGTGGTCATGACCGCCTACGGTTCGGCCGAAAATGCCGTCGAAGCCCTGCGCTCGGGCGCCTTCGACTATCTGACCAAGCCCGTGGACCTCAAGCAGTTCCGCCTGGTCGTGGCCTCGGCCGCCCAGGGCGTGGGCGGCGTGCCGCCCCCCGGCGTGATGCCGGCGCGCAGCCCCTCGGCGGCGTCGGCTGCAAGCCCCGTGCTCAGCGGCGGCGGGGCGCTCGACGCCATGGTTGGGGAGTCGCCCGCCATGCAGGCCGTCAAGCAGCGCATTGCCAAGGTGGCGCGCGGCATGGCGCCGGTGCTGGTGCACGGCGAGTCGGGCACGGGCAAGGAACTGGTGGCGCGCGCCCTGCACGCCTGCAGCCAGCGCGCCCACGGCCCCATGGTGGCCGTGAACTGCGGCGCCATCCCCGAAAACCTGCTGGAGGCCGAGTTCTTCGGCGCCCGCAAGGGCTCCTATACCGGAGCCACCCAGGACCGCGACGGCTATTTCCAGGCGGCACGCGGCGGCACCCTGTTCCTCGACGAAATCGGCGACCTGCCGCTGCCCATGCAGGCCAAGCTGCTGCGCGCCATCCAGGAACGCCGCGTGCGCCCCCTGGGCTCGGCGCAGGAGGAAGCGGCCGACGTGCGCATCGTCAGCGCCACCCACCGCGACCTGGCCGCCGACGTGCAGGCAGGACGTTTTCGCCAGGACCTGTACTACCGCCTCAACGTCATCGAAGTACTTCTTCCGCCGCTGCGCGAGCGCCGCGAAGACCTGCCCGCGCTGTGCCGTGCATTGCTGGCACGGCTGTCGCAGGAGTCGGGCCTGCCCATGCCCGAGATCGACGAGCGTTCCCTGGAGCAGATCGCCCGCCTGCCCCTGCCCGGCAATGTGCGTGAACTGGAGAACCTGCTGCACCGCGCCATCACGCTGGGCGAGGAAGGGCCGCTGCGCATAGACCCCGAGATGCAGCTGCCCTGCGGCACTCCGCCGGCTCCACCCGCATCGGCGCAGACCCAGGCGCACGACGGCGCCGCACCGCCGCCGGAGCCTGCCGACATGGAGCTGCCCCGCGACCTGCAGGCCTGGCTGGACGAGCGCGAGCGCGGCATCCTGGTGCAGGCGCTGCAGGAAAACGGCTTCAACCGCACGGCCACGGCCGCACGCCTGGGGCTGAGCCTGCGCCAGATCCGCTACCGCATCGACCGGCTGAACATCGCCCTGCCTGGCGACGCCAGCGCCGAGGCGGACGGAGGCGGCCATGGCGAAGCCTGATCCGCAGGCACCAGCCACCACGACCATGGGCCCGGCCTGGACCTGGCAAGGCGGCTGGCTGCAACAGGCACGCCACCTGCCCTCGCCCAACTTCGGCGAGCGCCCGGCCCAGGCCCTGGTCGATCTGGTCGTCGTGCACTCCATCAGCCTGCCCCCCGGCGAGTACGGCACGGGGGCGGTCCAGCAACTGTTCACCAACCAGCTCGACTGGGACGCCCATCCTTACTACCAGGGCATACGCGGCCTGGAGGTGTCGGCCCATTTCTTCGTCACGCGCCTGGGCGAGGTCTGGCAATTTGTGGACTGTGACGCGCGCGCCTGGCATGCGGGCGCCTCCAGCTGGCGCGGCAAGGACCGCTGCAACGACGACTCCATCGGCATAGAGCTGGAGGGCCTGGAGGGACTGCCGTTCGAGCCGGCGCAATATGCGGCCCTGGAGAACCTGTGCGAAGCCATCGCCGCACGCTACCCCGTCGCCCATCTCGCAGGCCATGAGCACATTGCGCCCGGCCGCAAACGCGATCCCGGCCCCGGCTTCGACTGGCCCCGGCTGCGCGGGCTGCTGTCCCGTCACCAGGCCACGGCGAACTGGCAGCTGCCGCCCCGCGCCGGCCAGCCCTCCACGTAAGCACACACCCTCCTGCCGGACTGCGCCAGGCCTTGCACGCAGGCCGGCTTGTCCACAGGCCCAGGAAAAGTGCGCTGTCAATCCAGAAAGCAACCCATGTGGCGCGCAGGCGCACGCCGGGCCGGCCTGATCTTTTTTTACAAATTCACGCATGTGTCGCAGCCCCACTGTTCATGGGGCTTTCGGCGGTCCGACCGGCGCAGCGGCAAGGCTGTAGCGGCTTGCGACAGGCCATCGCCCGCCAGCCACCGCGCAGCGGTGATCTGCTGCTATGGGCTTGCATGCTGGGCACTGTTTTGGCGCAGCGCAAACAGCGGTTTTCCGGCCGTGAGTACCCCGTGTACATGAGACGGCGATACACTACAGGTAGTGCCTGAGAGCACGCCGGACACCATATCTAGTGTTCACAAGCTGTGCACACCCTGTGAAAACGGTGTGCACATCCGGCCATCGATTCCATATCCCAGCAAGCCTGCCCCCAGTGCAGGTCCGCGTCCGTTCTATCCACAAACACCCGTTGAGGAAACTCATGCAAGAAGCACTGAATTCTTTGGCTCCCGCTGCGCACGGTGATGCTGCCAATCCTTCCTCCGCCCATCACCTGTCCGTGCAGGACGGCTACCAGATCATCCGCCGCAGCGGCGACGTGGTGCCCTTCACCCCGCAAAAGATCGCCGTCGCGCTGACCAAGGCCTTCCTGGCCGTGCGCGGCGCCCAGGGCGCTGCCTCCGCCAGCGTGCGCGAGACCGTGGACGAGCTCACCCAGGCCGTGGTGCGCGCCCTGCTGCGCTCGCGTCCGGGCGGCGGCACCTTCCATATTGAAGACGTGCAGGACCAGGTCGAGCTGGGCCTGATGCGCGGCGGCCACCACGACGTGGCGCGCGCCTACGTGCTGTACCGCGACCGCCGCAACCAGGAGCGTGCCGAGCAGAAGAAGGCCGCCGAGGCCGCTGCCGCCGCTGCGGCCGCGCCCGCCCCCGTGCTGCATGTGACCGACAACGGCCAGCGCGTTCCTCTGGACCAGGCCCGCCTGCTGGCCCTGATCGAGGCCTCCTGCCGCAACCTCAATGCCGACATCCAGGCCGCGCCCATCGTTGCCGAGACGCTGCGCAACCTGTACGACGGCGTGCCGATCGAAGAAGTCTTCAAGGCCTCCATCCTGGCCGCGCGCACGCTGATCGAAAAGGACCCCGACTACACCTACGTCACCGCCCGCCTGCTGCTGCACACCATCGTGCGCGAGGTCATGGGCCATGACGTGCAGCCTGCCGACATCCAGTCGGCCTACGCCGCCTACTTCCCCGGCTTCATCCAGAAGGGCGTGGACAACGAGCTGCTCAACCCCGAGCTGCTGAACTACGACCTGCCCCGCCTGGCTGCCGCCCTCAAGGCCGAACGCGACCAGCAGTTCGACTACCTGGGCCTGCAGACCCTGTATGACCGCTACTTCCTGCACGTGCGCAAGACGCGCATCGAGCTGCCCCAGTCCTTCTTCATGCGCGTGGCCATGGGCCTGGCGCTGCAGGAAGAGGACCGCAACGCGCGCGCCATCGAGTTCTACGAACTGCTGTCTTCCTTCGACTTCATGAGCAGCACGCCCACGCTGTTCAACAGCGGCACGCTGCGCTCGCAGCTGTCTTCGTGCTACCTGACCACGGTGCCCGACGATCTGGACGGCATCTATGAGTCGATCAAGGAAAACGCCCTGCTGTCCAAGTTCGCCGGTGGCCTGGGCAACGACTGGACGCGCGTGCGCGCCCTGGGTTCGCGCATCAAGGGCACGAACGGCGAGTCGCAGGGCGTGGTGCCCTTCCTCAAGGTGGTCAACGACACGGCCGTGGCCGTGAACCAGGGCGGCAAGCGCAAGGGCGCCGTCTGCACGTACCTGGAGACCTGGCACCTGGACATCGAGGAATTCCTCGAGCTGCGCAAGAACACGGGCGACGACCGCCGCCGCACGCACGACATGAACACGGCGAACTGGATTCCCGACCTGTTCATGAAGCGCGTCATGGAAAAGGGCCAGTGGACCCTGTTCTCGCCCTCCGATGTCGGCGACCTGCACGACCTCTTCGGCGCAGCCTTCGAGCGCGCCTACACGGCCTACGAAACCAAGGCCGACACCGGCGAACTCAAGCTGTTCAAGCGCATCCCGGCCGTGGACCTGTGGCGCAAGATGCTGTCCATGCTGTTCGAGACCGGCCACCCCTGGGTCACCTTCAAGGACCCCTGCAACGTGCGCTCGCCCCAGCAGCACGCCGGCGTGGTGCACTCGTCCAACCTGTGCACCGAGATCACGCTGAACACCAGCGACACCGAGACCGCCGTCTGCAACCTGGGCTCGGTCAACCTGGCGCGCCACATCACCAACGGCGCCATCGACCACGGCAAGCTGCGCAAGACCATCACCACGGCCATGCGCATGCTGGACAACGTGATCGACATCAACTACTACGCCGTGCAGAAGGCCAAGGACTCCAACCTGCGCCATCGCCCCGTGGGCCTGGGCCTGATGGGCTTCCAGGATGCGCTCTATGAAATGCGCATCGCCTACGCCAGCGACGCGGCCGTCGAGTTCGCCGACCAGTCGATGGAAGCCATCTGCTACTACGCCTACTGGGCCTCCACCGAACTGGCCAGGGAACGCGGCCAGTACTCCAGCTACAAGGGCTCGCTGTGGGACCAGGGCATCCTGCCGCTGGACACGCTGAACCTGCTGGAGAAGGCCCGCGGCGGCTACGTGGAAGTGGACCGTTCCTCGCGCCTGGACTGGGATGCGCTGCGCGCCAAGATCGGCCAGCACGGCATGCGCAACTCCAACTGCGTGGCCATCGCGCCCACGGCGACCATCTCCAACATCGTCGGCGTCGATGCCTCCATCGAGCCTTCGTTCGGCAACCTGTCGGTCAAGTCCAACCTGTCCGGCGAGTTCACCGTCATCAACCAGTACCTGGTGCGCGACCTGAAGCGCCTGGGCCTGTGGGACGACGTGATGGTCATGGACCTCAAGCATTTCGACGGCTCGCTGCGCCCCATCGACCGCGTGCCCCAGGACGTCAAGAACCTGTACGCCACCGCCTTCGAGGTCGAGCCCACCTGGCTGGTCGAGGCCGCTGCACGCCGCCAGAAGTGGATCGACCAGGCCCAGAGCCTGAACATCTACATGGCCGGCGCCTCGGGCAAGAAGCTGGACGACACCTACAAGCTGGCCTGGCTGCGTGGCCTGAAGACCACCTACTACCTGCGCACCACCAGCGCCACCAACATCGAGAAGTCCACGGTGCAAAGCCGCGTGCTCAACGCAGTGCCCACGGCTGCCGCCCAGCCCGCTGCCGTGAGCACCTCCAGCGCCCTGGAAGCCGCGGCAGCCGCCGCACGCGCCCAGGCCCCGGCGACGGACATCAAGTTCTGCGCCATCGACGATCCCGGCTGCGAAGCCTGCCAGTAAGCCGCGCAGCGCGGGGCCTCGCCACGGCGCAGGCCCCGCGCCCTGCCCGCCAGCCAGCGCCATGCGCAGGATCTTCGCCATGGACCTTGGGCCTGCTCAACATGCCAGGCCACCCATGGTCCTACATTGACCGGAGCAGAAAGAGAGGCCTCTTTCGCACCGAATGAACTGAACATATGCCTCAGGGCATGCCGGAGAAAATTGCAATGCTGACCTTTGACGACGACGCCACCCTCTCGAACACGCCGACCGGCGCAGGAGCTGCCCCCGCCACCGGCACACACCAGCGCGTCAACGCCGCCGACAAGCGAATCATCAACGCCAAGACCGACGTCAACCAGCTGGTGCCCTTCAAGTACAAGTGGGCCTGGGAAAAGTACCTGGCCACCTGCGCCAACCACTGGATGCCGCAGGAAGTGAACATGAACCGCGACATCGCCCTGTGGAAGGACCCCAACGGCCTGACCGAGGACGAGCGCCGCATCGTCAAGCGCAACCTGGGCTTCTTCGTGACGGCCGACTCGCTGGCTGCCAACAACATCGTGCTGGGCACCTACCGCCACATCACCGCACCCGAGTGCCGCCAGTTCCTGCTGCGCCAGGCCTTCGAGGAAGCCATCCACACCCACGCCTACCAGTACATCGTGGAGTCGCTGGGCCTGGATGAAGGCGAGATCTTCAACGCCTATCTCGAGGTTCCCTCCATCCGCGACAAGGACGAATTCCTGATCCCCTTCATCGAGGCGATCATGGACCCCAGCTTCAAGACCGGCACCTTCGAGACCGACCAGACGCTGCTGAAGTCGCTCATCGTTTTCGCCTGCCTGATGGAGGGCCTGTTCTTCTACGTGGGCTTCACGCAGATCCTGGCCCTGGGCCGTCAGAACAAGATGACCGGCGCTGCCGAGCAGTACCAATACATCCTGCGCGACGAGTCCATGCACTGCAACTTCGGCATCGACCTGATCAACCAGCTCAAGCTCGAAAATCCGCAGCTGTGGACACCCGAATTCAAGGAAGAAATCACGGCGCTTTTCGTCAAGGCCGTCGAGCTGGAATACCGCTACGCAGAAGACACCATGCCGCGCGGCGTGCTGGGCATGAACGCATCGATGTTCAAGGGCTACCTGCGCTACATCGCCAACCGCCGCGCCACGCAGATCGGCCTGGAGGCCCTGTTCCCGAACGAGGAAAACCCGTTCCCCTGGATGAGCGAGATGATCGATTTGAAGAAGGAACGTAACTTCTTTGAGACACGCGTCATCGAGTATCAAACCGGAGGCGCACTTTCCTGGGATTAATCGCTTCTCTGCAGGCACAATGCGAACCATGACGCGCTTCACGCTTTTGCAATACCGATGGTGTTGCGGCGTGGGGCGTCTCCGTGTTCATTGCGATGCGTCACTCCACATCGCATTGAATCGCTTCGGAGCCCCGTACCCCGAAGTGTTTTGTGCAAATCAACGAAGGAGAAGATGATGGCAACTGCGAAGAAGACGGCCTCTACCAAGGCCCCCACCGACAAGAAGACCACCGCCAAAAAGGCGGCCGCCCCCAAGGCTGAAGCCGTGAAGAAAGCCACGGCCACTGCCAAGGCAGCGCCCGCCAAGAAGGCTGCGGCTCCTGCTGCAAAGAAGGCTGCCGCTCCCGCCAAGAAGGCTGCTGCTCCTGCTGCCAAGAAGGCTGCTGCGCCTGCTGCGAAGAAGGCCGCTGCTCCCGCCAAGAAGGCTGCAGCTCCTGCTGCCAAGAAGGCCGCCGCTCCTGCCAAGAAGGCTGCTGCTCCTGCTGCAAAGAAGGCCGCTGCTCCCGCCAAGAAGGCTGCTGCTCCTGCTGCAAAGAAGGCTGCTGCTCCTGCTGCAAAGAAGGCCGCTGCTCCCGCCAAGAAGGCTGCTGCTCCTGCTGCCAAGAAGGCCGCCGCTCCCGCCAAGAAGGCTGCTGCGCCTGCTGCAAAGAAGGCCGCCGCTCCTGCCAAGAAGGCTGCTGCTCCTGCTGCAAAGAAGGCCGCAGCTCCCGCCAAGAAGGCTGCTGCGCCTGCTGCAAAGAAGGCCGCAGCTCCTGCCAAGAAGGCTGCTGCACCTGCTGCCAAGAAGGCCGCAGCGCCCGCCAAGAAGGCTGCTGCTCCTGCTGCAAAGAAGGCTGCCGCGCCTGCCAAGAAGGCTGCTGCTCCTGCCGCCAAGAAGGCTGCAGCTCCTGCGGCCAAGAAGCCCGCCGCTGCACCGGCTGCCAAGCCCGCAGCAGCACCCGCCAAGGCTGCAGCAGCTCCTGCCGCTCCCGCCAAGAAGGCTGCAGCGCCGAAGAAGGCCGCTGCTCCCAAGAAGGCCGCAGCAGCTCCCGCCGCTGCCGCGCCTGCAGCTCCCGCTGCCGCACCCGCGCCCATCGCGCAAACCCGCCTGGCACCCCAAGCCGCATGGCCCTTCCCCACAGGCAGCAAGCCCTGAGACTTCTCCGGTCTCAAAGCAAAAAGCCCGGCTCTTTCGAGTCGGGCTTTTTTCATTGCGACGATGGCGGCTGTACCGCCACCCGGCGATCACCGCCTCAGGGCTTGGCGAAGTCCAGCACGTAGTTCTGCGGGCCGCGGCTGGCAATCTTGAGCGCACCCAGGCGGTTGCCCAGTTCTGCACAACGCACCAGATCCCAGCCACGCTCCAGGCCGAACAGCAGGGCGCCACGCCACGCGTCGCCACAGCCCGTGGGGTCGACCACGGCAGCGGGCTGCACAGGCGCCACCGGGGTCTTGGTGCCTTGCACCCAGACCTCGCAGCCTTGCGCGCCCAGCGTCACCACCAGGCCCTGCACCTGCCCTGAAATCTGCTCCAGGCTCCAGCCCGTGCGCTCGCTGAGCATGCGGGCTTCATAGTCGTTCACGGCCACCCAGTCGGCCTGCTCGATGAAGCGGCGCAGATCCTGCCCGTCGAACATGGGCAGGCCCTGGCCCGGATCGAAGACGAAGGGAATGCCTGCAGCCTTGAACTGCTGGGCATGCTCGATCATGGCCTCGCGGCCATCGGGAGCGATGATGCCCACGCGCACCTGCTCCCTGAGTTCGGGCGTGATGCGGTTGCCGTGGGCCTGCATCATGGCGCCCGGGTGGAAGGCCGTGATCTGGTTGTTGTCGCGGTCGGTCATGATCATGCACTGGGCCGTGTGCGTGTCCTGCAACTGGCCGATGTGCGCCGTGTGCACGCCCAGCTCCTGCAGACGCTGCACATAGTCGGCACCGTCACTGCCCACCATGGCCATGGGCCAGGCATCGCCCCCCAGCAGCCTCAGCGCATAGGCGATGTTGCCCGCGCACCCGCCGAAATCGCGGCGCAGCGTGGGCACCAGGAAGGACACATTGAGGATGTGCAACTGGTCAGGCAGGATCTGGTCGGCAAACCTTCCGTCGAAGGTCATGATGTTGTCGAACGCAAGCGATCCGCAGATGAGAGCGGCCATGGTGTGTCTCGGCTTTCTTGAAGAGTCAGGGGAATCAGGGATAAAAAACCAGGGCGCGGTAACCGGCAACGGCGGACTCCAGGCCCTGCACTTCGACCGGGGCGGTCACGCTCCATTCGCCATGGCCCTCGATCTGCGCGGGGGCACCGAACTGGTCGAGCCGGATCACGCGCCGCAGCAGCAGCTTGTCCTGCGCATCGGTGAGCGTGAGCTCGACCGCCGGCATGGCCACGGCGAAGTCCGAGCGGTTCTCCAGGCTCAGGCTCCATTGGTACTGGCCGTTGCGCGGCAGCTGCCGAAAACCCGAACTGCCGATCACCACATCGCCGATCTGTCGGCGCGGCTGCAGCTCGCAGCCCGCCATGGCGCACAGGGTCTGCAGCGTGGGCGCCAGCGAAGGATGCTGCACGGCCAGCGCATCGCGCTGGCCCCACATCACCTGGCCTGCCAAAGCGCCCGCGCCCAGCAGGCAGCCCAGCACAAGGGCCACGCGTACGGCAGGCCGGCGCCAGAAGGCCTTGCGCCGCGCCTGACGCACAAAGCCGGGCTCGGCCTCGGCCAGCGCAGGCTGGTCGTCGCTGCCACCCTCGCCGTCGCTGTCGGGCCAGCGGGAGAACTCCGGCGAAGGCACGGATACCTGCGCCTGCCGCTCCGATTCACGGACCAGGCCCGTCGGGACGGACAGCGAAGGCGCATCGGCTTTCTGGGACGGCACGGCACCATCCACCTTGTGCGGCGATGGCGCGGAAACAGGCTTGTGTTCAGGCTCGGGCTGGGGTTCAGGCTGGGTTTCGGGCTCCAGGCCGGGCGGGGACGCCACCGCCGGCCCATGCCGCGCGTCAGGCTGGGGCTGCGCCGCTGGTGCAGCCACGGACGCCGCCAGGATCTCGTCCACCAGCGACGCGCCAGGCAGCTCGCGGCCCGGATCGTCGGCGGCAAAAGCCGAAGGGGTCTGCGCAGGCGGTGCCGTGGACGTGGACGCGGGCGCCTGCGGAGCCGCAGCTTCGGCAGGCGGCACGGCAGGCGAAGGCTCGACCCTGGCAGCAGGCGCCGTGCTTGCAGCAGTTGCCGTGGCTGCAGCCGGTGCCGGAGCACCCCGCCCCGGCAGCCCCACGGGCGCCGTCGGCAGCCACATGGACTCCCGGAATTCGCGGATGTCATCGTCCTCGAATTCCGGCCCATCGAGCGATGCCCCGCCCGCCACGGGATTGCCGGCGGCATGCGCAGGCGTGGCCGGCAGGGGCTGCAGATCCTCGGAGGCATCGAACACTTCATGGCAGACGCCGCAGCGCACCCACCCCTGCGAAATTCGCAGCTGGTCGGCCACCACTTTGAAGCGGGTTCCACAGGCAGGACAGCGGGTGACTTGGCTCATCAGCGATCGATTGTAGGCAGCTGCTCGCGGCACGCGCCATGAAGGCGGCAGCCGCGCAGGGACTCGTGGCGCAAATCAGGCCGCGCGGCGCGCGGTCATCAGGATCCAGCCATCTTCGCTGTCGGCGACTTCGAGTGCCAGGTACGGCGCGTAGGCCTGCTTGAGTTCGTCGGCCTGGCGCTCCAGGATGCCGGCCAGCACCAGGCTTCCACCCTCCGCCACGCGGGCGCACAGCAGCGGCGCCAGCACCTTGAGCGGCGTGGCCAGGATGTTGGCCAGCACGGTGCTGTATTCACCCGTCACGGCATCGGGCAGGCCGGCCTTCAACTGCACGGCGTTGGCATCGGCGTTGTAGCGCGTGGACTCCACGGCAGCCGGGTCGATGTCCACCGCGTCGATGTCGGTGGCACCGAACTTGGCCGCACCGATGGCCAGGATGCCGGAGCCGCAGCCGTAGTCCAGCGTGCGCCCCAGGCTGCCCTCGGGCTGGCGTGCGATCCAGCGCAGGCACATGCGCGTGGTCGGGTGCGTACCCGTGCCGAAGGCCAGGCCCGGGTCCAGGCGGATGCTCACGCGCGCCTGCGGCGGCAGTTCGTGCCAGGTGGGAACAATCCAGAATTCGGGGGTGATGTCCACGGGGGCGAACTGCGACTGCGTCAGGCGCACCCAGTCCTGCTCGGGCACCTGCTTGACGGCGATGATGCTGCAGCCCTCGAAGAAGTCCTGGGGCAGCAGCAGATCACGTGCCTCTTCGGCCGCTTGCTGCGTGGGGAACAGCGCCACCAGGCGGCTGCGCTGCCAGCCGTCCTTGGGTGGCGGCATGCCGGGCTCGCCGAACAGGGCCTGCTCGGCCTCGGTCTGCGCGTCGGCGTCCTCGACCGATACGCTCAGGGCGTCCAGCGCATCCAGTGCATCGCTGATGGTTTCGACCCGGTCTTCCGGGCACAGCAGACTCAACTCGAACATGGGCCCATCCTTTTCTAAGCAATCAATGAAAAATGCCGGCCGCCGTCGCCGGGGGCCAGCATGCATGGTCGATCGGGTGACCCGCTCAACGCTTGTTGGCGTTGCGGTGCGCCAGCCACTCTTCCAGATAGTGGATGTTGGTGCCGCCTTCCATGAACTTGGCGTCCACCATCAGGTCCTGGTGCAGCGGGATGTTGGTCTTGATGCCTTCGACCACGGTCTCCAGCAGCGCAGTGCGCATGCGTGCCAGCGCCTGCTCGCGCGTGTCGCCGTGAACGATGATCTTGCCGATCATGGAGTCGTAGTTCGGCGGCACGAAGTAGTTGTTGTAGACGTGCGAGTCCACGCGCACGCCCGGGCCACCGGGCGCATGCCACATGGTGATGCGGCCTGGCGAAGGCATGAAGTTGTAGGGGTCCTCGGCATTCACGCGGCATTCGATCGCATGGCCCTTGAGCTGGGCATTGATCTGGCGCTGGGTGAAAGGCAGCTTCTCGCCTGCGGCCACCATGATCTGGGTGCGAACGATGTCCACGCCCGTGATCAGTTCCGTCACCGGATGCTCCACCTGCACGCGCGTGTTCATCTCGATGAAGTAGAACTCGCCGTTTTCGTAGAGGAACTCGAAGGTGCCTGCGCCACGGTAGCCCAGCTTCTTGCAGGCTGCAGCGCAGCGCTCGCCGATCTTCTCGACCAGGCGACGGGGAATGCCGGGAGCCGGCGCTTCCTCGATGACCTTCTGGTGGCGGCGCTGCATGGAGCAGTCGCGCTCGCCCAGGTAGACGGCATTGCGATGGTTGTCGGCCAGGATCTGGATTTCCACATGGCGCGGGTTCTGCAGGAACTTCTCCATGTAGACGGCCGGATTGCCGAAGGCCGCGCCGGCCTCGGCCTTGGTCATCTGCACGGCATTGATCAGCGCCGCCTCGGTATGCACCACGCGCATGCCACGGCCACCGCCGCCGCCTGCGGCCTTGATGATCACCGGATAGCCCACGGCCTTGGCGATGCGGCGGATCTGCACCGGATCGTCGGGCAGTTCGCCGTCCGAGCCCGGCACGCAGGGCACGCCCGCCTTGATCATGGCCTGCTTGGCCGAGACCTTGTCACCCATGGTGCGGATGTTGTCGGGCGTGGGGCCAATGAAGGTGAAGCCGCTCTTTTCCACGCGCTCGGCAAAGTCGGCGTTCTCGCTGAGAAAGCCGTAGCCAGGGTGGATCGCCTCGGCGTCGGTCACCTCGGCGGCCGAGATGATGGCCGGCATGTTGAGGTAGCTCAGCGGCGAAGGAGCGGGGCCGATGCACACGGCCTCGTCGGCCAGCTTGACGTACTTTGCGTCACGGTCGGCCTCGGAATACACCATCACCGCCTTGATGCCCAGTTCACGGCAGGCGCGCTGGATGCGCAGGGCGATCTCGCCCCGGTTGGCAACCAAAATTTTCTTAAACATGAAGGTCCTCGCGGCTTGGTGCCTGCGGCGGTACGCAGGCCGAAGCCGTCAGTTGAGCCAATTGCTCTGTCGCGCCGCGGCATGCGTTCGCGCCAGGGCGTCGTGCCGCTTGCGGCATCGCTCGCCTGCAGGTTACTCGATCACGAACAGGGGCTGGCCGTACTCGACGGCCTGGCCGTTTTCACCCAGGATGCGGGTAATGGTGCCGCTCTTGTCGGCCTCGATCTCGTTGAGAATCTTCATCGCTTCGATGATGCAGATGGTCTCGCCTTCCTTGACCTGGTTGCCCACTTCCACGAAAGGCTTGCCGCCAGGGCTGGATGCGCGGTAGAAGGTGCCGACCATGGGCGACTTCACCACATGTCCCGCGACGGCTGCCTCGGCAGGGGCTGCCACGGGCGCTGCTGCAGGAGCGGCCACAGGTGCTGCCACGGGCGCAGCCATCGGAGCCTGCATGGGCGCAGCCACGTAGTGCTGCACCACGGCGCCTTCGCTCTTGACGATCCGGACCTTGCCCTCTGCTTCGGTGATCTCCAGTTCCGACACGTTCGATTCGGACACCAGATCAATGAGGGTCTTGAGTTTTCGCAAATCCATGGGAGCTCCAGCGGCTAACAACTAAATAGGGCGCGAATTTACTCCAATTTCGCCCTTCTGCGTGCTTTGAGGCATATTTTTCATCAACGTCGCCATGGAATTCGGGGGATTTCCTGAGCCTGCACAGGCTCGGTCGCTGCGGAAATCAGCCTTTTACGCTCCAGGAAGCCAGATCTTCGGTAGTAAGCTCACCTATTTTACGTTGCCGCACCAGGCCATCCTCGCCGAGCAGCACGGTGAAGGGCAGTCCACCCTGCAGATTGCCGAGCGAGCGGGTCAGGCCCAGACCGCCTTCCACCGCCAGCGCCACGGGGAAACGCAGGGGTGTGCGGCCCAGAAAGCGCTGCACTGCCTCGGGCTTGTCCACGGCCAGGCCAATGACCTGAATGCCATGCTGGTCTTGGCGTGCCGAGAAGGCATCCAGCATGGGCAGTTCGCGCACGCACGGCGGGCACCAGGTGGCCCAGAAATTGACCAGCACCGGCTTGCCACGCCAGCGCGACAGCGTCATGGCCGAGCCATCCGGCGTGATGAAACGCTGCTGCCACAGCTGCTCTTCGGCGCTGGACTCCATGGCATGGGGCTGAAATCGCCACCAGGCCAATCCGGCGCCACCCAGTCCCGCAGCGGCGGCAACGCCGCCCATCAGCCAGCGGCGGCGGGAAGATGTGTTTTGACCTGCATCCACGGAATCAGCCACGGTCGGCCTCCCCTTCGCCCTGGTTCAACAGCTTGCGCAATGCCTCTGCGCTGCCACGCGGGCTGCGCCCCTGTCCATCGGGCTTGAGCGCGCCGCGCAGATCGTCAAGATCATGGACCAGCAGGTGCACACCCACATCCTCGTTCAGCGGGCGGCAGAAGGCATGGATGCTCAGCGCCTCCACGCTCTGGCCGGTGAATCCCGTCACGGTGCTGGGTTCGTAGTTCACATGCTGGTTGATCAGTGCGATCTCTGCCGATTTGGGGTCGTCGCAGAACAGTTGCAGATAAATATCGGACAGGCGCGTGGCCGTGCCGCGCCAGACGGCGCCGGCCAGGTGGGGACGGAACTCGGCCAGGCGATCCATCCATTGCAGAGCCAGCTCGCGCAGGGCCTGCAGTTCCTGGGGCTGGGTGTCGGCGCAGAACAGGGCGATGTATTCGCGCACAGCCTCTTCCACCAGGTCATTGCCCGGCAGCGCAGTGCGCGAGGGCAGTCCCAGCTGGCGCACAGCGCGGTGCTTGGCAGGCCCCCATTCCAGACCTTCCTCGACCACGAGGCGGGCCGCAGTCTGGGCAATTTCGGCAGTGGCTTGGTCCATGGCTTTACGATCCGCTGTATCCCTACATATATATAAGAGGCCGTCCCTGCGGATGGCCCCGGGCCATTGTGACCCAAGCCGCGGCAACGCCGGCCGCTGACGGGCTTTGCATGTTCCCGCCAGCGCCTTGCACCGGCGATTTCGCAACCTTGTGTTTCCGGGACCCGGTGCCTGCTGGGCCGCAAGCTCCTGTTTTTGCAGGCCAGCCATCCCGGACATGGCGGCAACCGTAGAATGCCCGGCCATGCACATACATATTCTGGGCATCTGCGGCACCTTCATGGGCGGACTGGCCGCGCTGGCGCGCGAGGCTGGGCACCGCGTCACAGGCTGCGACGCCGGCGTCTACCCGCCGATGAGCGATCAGCTGCGTGCACTGGGCATCGAGCTGATCGAGGGCTACGGCGCCGACCAGATGACCCTGCAACCCGACATGTATGTCGTAGGCAACGTGGTCAGCCGCGCGCGCCTGCCCGACGGCAGCCCCAAGTTCCCGCTGATGGAGGCAATCCTCGAAAGCGGCGCTCCCTACACCAGCGGGCCGCAATGGCTTTGCGAACATGTGCTGCACCATCCGTCCTGCCCGCGCCATGTGCTGGCCGTGGCCGGCACGCATGGCAAGACGACCACGACGTCGATGCTGGCCTGGATTCTCGAATGCGCAGGCCTGGCTCCGGGCTTTCTGGTCGGCGGCGTGCCGCTGGACTTCGGCGTCTCGGCCCGCCTGGGTGCATCCAGGCGCCCGACGCCAGGCGAGGGCCCGGCCGGCGCGGAGCCCGTCTTCGTCATTGAGGCCGATGAATACGACACGGCCTTCTTCGACAAGCGCAGCAAGTTCGTGCACTACCGCCCGCGCACGGCCGTGCTCAACAACCTGGAGTTCGATCACGCCGACATCTTCGAGGATCTCGGTGCCATCGAACGCCAGTTCCACCATCTGGTGCGCACCGTCCCCGCTTCGGGCCGGCTTGTTGTCAACGGTATCGAGGAAAGCATCACCCGCGTGCTGCACCAGGGCTGCTGGAGCGAGGTTTCCAGCTTCGGGGCGGTGGTCAGCGACTTCAGCGCAGAGGGCGATCCGAGCGCCTTCGACGTGCTGCACCGTGGCCGCAAGGTGGCCCGCCTGGAATGGGCGCTGACCGGGGAACACAACCAGCTCAACGCGCTGGCCGCCATTGCGGCAGCCGAGCACGTGGGCGTGACGCCGGCACAGGCCTGCGAGGCGCTGGCGCGCTTTCAGAACGTCAAGCGACGCATGGAGCTGCGCGGCATGGCGGGCGGCGTATCCGTCTACGACGACTTCGCCCACCACCCCACGGCCATACGCACCACGCTGGACGGCCTGCGCCGCAAACTCGGCAGCCAGGCACGCATCCTTGCGGTGTTCGAGCCGCGCAGCAACACCATGAAGCTGGGCACCATGAAGTCGCAACTGCCCTGGTCCCTGGAAAGCGCCGATCTGGTGTTCTGCCACACGGCCGGCCTGGACTGGGACGCCGCCGAGGCGCTGCATCCCCTGGGCGTGGGCCCTGGCCGCAAGGCGCAGGTGGCAGGCGACATGGACACGCTGATCGGACAGATCCTCGCAGCCGCCCGGCCGGGCGACCATGTGGTGTGCATGAGCAACGGCGGCTTCGGCGGCATACACCCCAAGCTGCTGGCCGCCCTGCAGGCCGCAGGCTGAACAAAGAGCAAGCAAGCCCCACCCCAATGAAAGAAGCCCGGGACATGCCCGGGCTTCTTTCATGTGCCTTCGCCTGTCAGCCGTCAGTAGCTGATGGACATGGCGGGCACGTCGACACGGATCAGCGGCTTGGACAGCACGGCCTGGGCTGCAACGGCATAGCTGTTGCGCCACTGCTCGTCGTCGAACAGCCCGGCACGCGAACGCGCCGCGCGCGCCACCACCACCAGCTTGTCGGCCAGCAGTACCTTGCCGCTGGCACGCAGGGGTTCGCAGTCCATGGAGATGAACTGCTGGTCCAGCCAATGCCGTCCTTCATCGGAACTCATGGGGGTGAGCCCGTTGGTGTCCGTGCGGTACTCTTTTCCGGCATCCAACACCACAATCACTTCGCTGCGCATGGAACTCCTCTCGTCATTACTGGATACAACCCCGTGCCTGCTCGCGCGGACAGGGCCGTTACTCATACCGCGAGCTTAACCGCAAGCGCCTTTTCCACACCCCGGGCAAGCTGACATGGCGCAAGCGCCGCAGCCTGGGGCTGGCACTGCCAGCAGCAGGTGTTTCATGGCGGCACGGCGCCCGCTTCAAGGTGCAAACGTACAATCGCCTGCAGATTGGACCCCGAATCTTCATCAACCGCATCGCATGACGACCGACACCACACACCAGAAACTGCTTGACCAGCTGCAGCAGCTCGAAGATGAGCTGCGCGGCCAGAGCCTCTGGTCGGCCGTGGCGCCAAGCCCCGAGGCCATGGCGTCGACCATGCCCTTCATGTACGACACGCTCAAGCTGCAGCAATGGCTGCAGTGGGTTTTCCTGCCCCGGCTGCGTGCCGTGATCGAGGCCGGCGGCCAGCTGCCCTGCCAAAGCCACGTTCATCCGCTGGCCGAACATGAGTGGAGCCAGCCCGTGGAATTCGACAAGCGCCAGTTGCTGGCCCTGCTGCAGGGCATAGACGACACGCTGAACCAGTGCGGTCTGACTCCGCCGGACGCCACATCGTCTCACTGACCACGGAGCGGCCAGGCACGAAAAACGGGGCGCAGACGCCCCGTTTTCTTTTGCGCCTCAGGCAGCCACCAAGGCTGCTGCCGCCTCGGTCTGCTTGACGCGGCGCTGCAGCACGGCGTCGGACAGCTCGGCCAGCGTGGCCAGGGAATCATCCCAGCCCAGGCAGGCGTCGGTAATGCTCTGGCCGTAGGTCAGGGCAGCCACTTCGTCCTTGCCGGGCGTGAACTTCTGGGCGCCGCCCACGAGATGGCCTTCGATCATCACGCCGAACACGCTGCGCGAGCCGCCGCTGATCTGTCCGGCGATGTCGCGGGCCACGTCCTTCTGGCGCTCATGCTGCTTGGAGCTGTTGGCGTGACTGCAGTCGACCATCAGCGTGGGCGTCAGGCCCGCCTTTTCGAGGTCCTCGCAGGCAGCGGCCACGTTGGCGGCGTCGTAGTTGGGAGTCTTGCCGCCGCGCAGGATGACGTGGCAATCCTGGTTGCCCGCCGTGTTCACGATGGCAACCTGGCCATTCTTGTGCACCGACAGGAAGTGGTGGCCACGGCTGGCCGACTGGATGGCGTCGGTGGCGATGCGGATGTTGCCGTCCGTGCCGTTCTTGAAGCCGATGGGCGCCGAGATGCCCGAGGCCAGTTCACGGTGGACCTGGCTTTCCGTGGTGCGCGCACCGATGGCGCCCCAGCTGATCAGATCGGCGATGTACTGGGGAGAGATCACGTCCAGGAACTCGCTGGCGGCCGGCACGCCCAGGCGGTTGATGTCGATCAGCAGTTGCCGCGCAATGCGCAGGCCCTCGTCGATGCGGTAGCTCTGGTCCAGGTAGGGATCGTTGATCAGCCCCTTCCA
This sequence comes from Delftia sp. PX-1, assembly GCF_055797465.1. Lineage (NCBI taxonomy): Bacteria > Pseudomonadati > Pseudomonadota > Betaproteobacteria > Burkholderiales > Comamonadaceae > Delftia > Delftia sp. PX-1. The sequence continues at coordinate 1,589,685 of NZ_CP184763.1, read as the reverse complement.
GCCCACGGTGGTGCGCGGCTTTTCGAAGTACACGCGCATCACGATCTCCAGCGTGTCCTTGTACTGCTCGCGTATGGGCGCCAGGCGGCGCGCGTACTCGATGGCGGCCGCCGGATCGTGGATGGAGCAGGGGCCGACGATGACCAGCAGGCGGTCATCCTCGCCAGCCATGATGTTGTGGATGGTGCGGCGGGTATCGCCGATCAGGGTTTCGACGGCCGTACCGCGGATGGGGAAGAAGCGAATGAGGTGCTCGGGAGGGGGCAACACGGTGATGTCCTTGATACGTGCGTCGTCGGTTTGGCCAGTCTTTTGGGAACCGCCGCGATACCAGGAATCGGCGAGGGAAGCTTGATGAGCAGTCATTGCTTGCTTTCGTGAGGAAAGATGGATCGTGGAAAACGGAGCGAAGAATCGGGAGGGGAAAAACAAAAAACCGCCGGGCTCTGCAGCTTCGGCGGTTCTGAGGGAGGTTTGTTCGGGTGCGCGCGCTTACCTCTCTTCCGCCGGGGAGGAGAACCAAAAGTAAAAGTAGAAGGAGGTACGGGCTTGCATGGGAACTGAATGTAGCACAGTCATTTTTCGCAGTGCAACATGGCCATGGCAGCACGGGGGGCGCACTTCACAGTGCCACAGAGAGCAACCTCAAAATCCTCCACGCACTTAAACTGCTTTTTTAACCGTTCAACGCAAAAATATTTCGTCATCACGGATAAAAACACGATGGCATGCAGTTTTCTTGCATTCACCTTTGAAAACGTGCAAACTCCAGAAAATGACGCTTCCGCGCATCGCGGCAGGCCCGCCTCAACGCCGCAGCAAGGAGTCGCGCAGCCTGCGCAGTGCTCGGCGCAGGGCGCTCCAGGGACGCCAGCGACGCGTCCGGTACCAAGGCTGCATTGCGGCGGCATCGAACCCGCTGGCCACAGCGGCGGATTCCGCAAACATGTCTATCAACAGGCATGCATCTCCCAGCAGGCGCCAGCCCAGACGCTCGCAGCGGCGGAAATGCTCGGGCTCCTGGGCATCGCCCACCAGCACGGACTGCTGCCAGGCGTGCACGACCTCCCTGAACCCCTTGAGCAGGCGCTGGTAGGCGGGAAATTCGTAGAGGGCGTGCCATACCGCCCCCAGCGTGGTGAGGAAGTGCTGGTGGTCCAGCACGGCCAGGTCGAGTTGCTGTATGGCATCTTCCACGGCAGGGCGTGCACTGCCCGCATAGCGCACGCGCACGGCCTCGTCCAGCGCAACGGCCAGCAAGGCCAGTTGCTGGTGCATGGGCTGCAGATCGCCCACGATCAACTCGTTCAGCCAGACGCGGTTCAGCCGCGACTCGCCGGCCCAGGTGCGCCAGTGTTCCGGCAGGCTGCGCAGGGGATGGGCAGAAGTCTGCAGGCCTGGCCGGGAAGGAAAGGAAAGCTGGGTCATGGAATCGGCGCCGGGCGGCGCCCACGGAGCGCGGCGGGCCGCGTCAGGCAGGACAGAGGACCCGCCCCCTGCCATGCAGGGCGCGGGCATGCGACGGTCAGGCCGTGCCGCCCACCGTCAGGCCGTCGATGCGCAGCGTAGGCTGACCCACGCCCACGGGCACGCTCTGGCCTTCCTTGCCGCAGGTGCCCACACCGCTGTCCAGGCGCATGTCGTTGCCGATCATGGTGATGTGCTTGAGCGATTCCGGGCCGCTGCCCACGATGGTCGCGCCCTTGACGGGGTACTGGATCTTGCCGTTCTCGACCCAATAGGCCTCGCTGGCGGAGAACACGAACTTGCCGCTGGTGATGTCGACCTGACCGCCGCCGAAGTTGGTGGCGTACAGGCCCTTCTTGATCGAGGCCACGATTTCCTGCGGATCCTTGTCGCCACCTAGCATGTAGGTGTTGGTCATGCGCGGCATGGGGATGTGGGCATAGCTTTCGCGGCGGCCGTTGCCCGTGGGCTTGACGCCCATCAGGCGGGCGTTCATTGCGTCCTGGATGTAGCCCTTGAGGATGCCGTCCTCGATCAGCACATTGCTCTGGCTGGTGCAGCCCTCGTCATCGACGTTGAGCGAACCGCGGCGATCGGCCAGCGTGCCGTCGTCCAGCACGGTGACGCCCTTGGCCGCCACGCGCTGGCCGATGCGGCCGCTGAAGGCGCTGGCGCCCTTGCGGTTGAAGTCGCCTTCCAGGCCGTGGCCCACGGCTTCGTGCAGCAGCACGCCGGGCCAGCCGGGGCCAAGCACCACGGTCATTTCGCCTGCCGGCGCGGGGCGCGACTGCAGGTTGGTGAGGGCCGCGCTCACGGCTTCGTCCACATATTCCGTGATCTGCTCATCGCTGAAATAGGCCAGGCCAAAACGGCCACCGCCGCCGGCAGAGCCCACCTCACGCCGGCCCTTTTGCTCGGCGATCACGGTGACGGAAAGACGCACCAGCGGCCGCACGTCGGCAGCCAACGTGCCATCGGCGCGGGCGACCAGCACCACGTCGTACTCGCTGGCCAGGCCGGCCATGACCTGGACGACACGCGGGTCCTTGGCGCGGGCCAGGGTTTCGACCTTGCCCAGCAGCTCGACCTTGGCCGTGCTGTCCAGCGTGGCAATGGGATCCAGCCCCGGATACAGCGAGCGGCTTTGCGCGATCTTGGACGCGTTGGCGCGCACGCGCTTGCTCTGGGCCGCGCCCGAGATGGAGCGCACGGTGCGTGCCGCATCCAGCAGGGAGGCCTCGGAAATATCGTCGGAATAGGCAAAGGCCGTCTTCTCGCCGCTGACCGCCCGCACGCCCACACCCTGGTCGATGCTGAAGCTGCCGGTTTTGACGATGCCCTCTTCCAGGCTCCAGCCTTCGGCGCGGGTGTACTGGAAGTAGAGGTCGGCGTCGTCGACCTGGTGGCTGCGGATCTCGGCCAGTGCGCGCGCGAGATGGGTTTCATCGAGCCCGAAGGGCTCAAGCAGCAACTGGCGCGCTGTGGCCAGGCGTTCAATGGTGGGTTCGCGGGAGATCATTCGCCCATTGTAGAGAGCCGGCCATGCCCTCGCCGTGCAACGGGGGCAGCCAACGGCTCATGGGCCTGCAAAAAAGAACGGAATGCCGCCCCACCAGGCTGAGCGGCATTCCGTAGGCATGCATCCGCGTGGATGGCGAACATGCTGGCCCATGTCCGCGCTTGCTTTGTAGCGCGCCTCGGCGTCCGTGGCAAGTGCACGGTCATCCCGCAGACGTTATGGAAACAGGAGCATGCCAGTCTCATGCAGGCTTGGCTTGCTCGCCAAATCATGGAAAGAAACGGAGCTTTCCGGCAGCAGGCATCCAGACTATTTGACATTTGCAGGCGCCTTGGGCGCCGCAAACTGGTGTTCAGAGCGGGCCGCCGCCCTCGCCCGGCAGTTGCCGCTGCGAACGCGCCACCGACATCAGCACCCCCAGCGCCAGCCCCAGCGTGACCATGGCCGTGCCGCCGTAGCTGATGAAGGGAAGCGGCACGCCGACCACGGGCAGGATGCCGCTGACCATGCCCATGTTCACGAAGGCATAGGTGAAGAAGATCATGGCCACGGCCGCCGCCATGAGCCGCGCGAACAGCGTGTTGGCCTGGATGGCGATGGCCAGCCCGCGCCAGACCAGCAGCAGGAAGGAGACGATGATGAACAGGTTGCCGACCAGGCCGAACTCCTCGGAATAGGCGGCGAAGATGAAGTCGGTCGTGCGCTCGGGAATGAACTCCAGGTGGGTTTGCGTGCCTGCCATGAATCCCTTGCCCCAGACGCCACCGGAGCCGATGGCGATCATGCCCTGGATGATGTGGAACCCCTTGCCCAGGGGGTCGCGCGTGGGGTCCAGCAGGGTGCAGACACGGGTCTGCTGGTATTCATGCAGCACGGGCCAGCGCACGCCGTCGGCGCACAGCTGGGGTTCGTACCAGACGATGAGGGTGATGCCGATCACACCGGCCAGCACGGGCGGAACGATGAGCTTCCAGGGCAGGCCCGCGAAGAAGATCACCGACAGGCCGGCCGCCATCACCAGCAGGGAGGTCCCCAGGTCGGGCTGCTTCATGATCAGCCCGACAGGCACCATGAGCAGCACCATGGCGATCACGAAGTCCGTGCCGCGCAGCTGGCCCTCGCGGCGCTGGAACCACCAGGCCAGCATCAGCGGCGTGGCGATCTTCAGCAGCTCGCTGGGCTGGATCACCACACCCACGTTGACCCAGCGCTGAGCCCCCTTCTTGGTGATGCCGAACAGCGCCACCGCCACCAGCAGCGCCACGCCCAGCATGTACAGCGGCACGGCCACCTTCATGAGCTGCTGCGGGGGAATCTGGGCCACGACAAAGAGGATGGCCGCCGCGATCAGCATGTTGCGCCCGTGGTCGGTGAAGCGCGTGCCGTGGTCGAAGCCCGAGGAGTACATGGCGATCAGCCCCGCCGACGCCAGCATGCCCACGAACAGCAGCAACCAGAAGTCAAAGCCCCGCAGCAGCGGGGCAACACGTTGCCAGAGGGAGGGCTTGTCGAATTCGGTCACGGGGATGGTCGGTCGCGGGCACGGGCCGCCATTATCCCGTGGCGCATGCGGCCTAGCCCGGCGCAGGGTTGCCCACGGAGGCGGTTGTCATCCTGCTGTCGGCCCGGGCCTTCCCTGCTGGGCGCCGCCCGCCGCAGCGGCCACAATGGGCCATGAGCCGTCCGGGCCGCATCCGGCGCCCGGCCCCAGCAACGCAAAGGAGAGCGCCCGCCATGACCACCACCCATTTGCTGTATCTGCACGGCTTTCGCTCCTCACCCCAATCCACCAAGGCCCGGCGCATGGCCGAACATGTGGCCACGCGCCATCCCCATGTGCGCTGGTGGAGCCCGCAATTGCCGCCATCCCCGCGCGAGGCGGCCGCCCTGATTGCCGACGGCATAGGCAGCTGGCCGCGAGAGACCATGGCCGTGATCGGCTCCTCGCTGGGCGGCTACTACGCCAGCTGGGTGGCCCAGCTGGCGCGCTGCCGCAGCGTGATGATCAACCCGGCCGTGAACCCGGCGCGCGATCTTGAAAAGTACATTGGCGAGCAGACGTCCTGGCACAACCCCGAGGAACGCTTTTTCTTTCGCCGCGAGTACATGGAAGAGCTGCGCGCGCTGGACACGCGCTCCATGACACCGGCCGCGCCCGAGATGCTGCTGGCGGCCGAGGGCGACGAAGTTCTGGACTGGCGCGAGATGAGCGCGCGCTACCCGCATGCGCTGCAGATCATCCAGGAAGGCGGCGATCACGCGCTGAGCAACTTCGAGGAGTACCTGCCCCAGCTCGACGAGTTCCTGAATCTGGCCTGATGCCGCACACGCCTGCGCGGCAGCTGCCAGCCGCAGCGTGGGAGAATATCGGGCTATGCACGCATTGTTTGAAGAAGCCGGCAAGTTCCTGGCCGGCCGCATCCTCTCCGAAGCCGACACCTCCGCCCAGGTGGAACTGGACTCGGGCAAACGGGTCAAGGTCAAGTCCGCCAACATCCTGCTCAAGTTCGACAAGCCGGCGCCTGCCGAGCTGATCGCCCAGGGCCAGGCAATGGCCGCCGAGATCGATCTGGACCTGGCCTGGGAATTCGCCCCCGAGGAAGAATTCGGCTTCGCCGACCTGGCACGCGACTATTTCTCGGACAATGCCACGCTGGCCCAGCAGGCCGGCGCGCTGTTTCGCATCTACGAGGCGCCGCACTACTTTCGCCGCGCCGGCAAGGGCCGCTTCAAGAAGGCGCCGGCCGAAATCCTGCAGCAGGCGCTGGCCGGCATAGAGAAGAAAAAGCAGATCCAGGCCCAGATCACGGCCTGGGCCGAGCAGCTGGGCGCTGGCGAATGCCCCGGCCCCATACGCGAACAGCTCTACAAGATCCTGTTCCGCCCCGACAAGAACGCCGCAGAATACAAGGCCGTGGTCGAGGCCAGCCGCGCCACGCGCCTGGCACCGCTGGATCTGCTGCACAGGGCCGGCGCCATTGAATCGGCCTACGAATTCCACTGGAAGCGCTTCCTCTTCGACCACTTCCCCAAGGGCACGCAATTTCCGCCGCTGGAGGCGCCCCAGCCTCCGGCAGAGCTGCCGCTGGCCGATGTCCAGGCGTTTTCCATCGATGACTCGGCCACCACCGAGATCGATGACGCGCTGTCGGTGCGCGGCCTGGGCACGGGCACGGTCACCGTGGGCATCCACATCGCGGCCCCCGGCCTGGCCATCGTGCCGGGCACGCCGCTGGACCAGCTCGGCCGCTCGCGCCTGTCCACCGTCTACATGCCCGGCTACAAGATCACCATGCTGCCCAACGAGGTGGTGCAGATCTACACGCTGGACGAAGGCCGCGCCAACCCCGCCGTGTCGCTGTACGTCACCGTGGACGAGGCCACGCTGGAGACCACGGCCAGCGAGACGCGCCTGGAACGCGTGCCCGTGCAGGTCAACTTCCGCCATGACAAGCTGGACCACATCGTCACCGAGCAGTGGCTGGCCGACCCGTCCATCGAGGTCGAGGGCACGCCCGAAGTGCTGCAGGGCAAGCGCGCCGAACTGACGTTCCTGCAGCGCTGGGCCAGGCACCTGAAGGCCGGGCGCGAACTGGTGCGGGGCAAGCCCGAGAACTTCAACCGTCCCGACTACAACTTCCGCCTGGTGGGCAACGGCAGCGCCGAGCCCCGCGGCAACGAGCAGGTCGAGATCACCGTGCGCAAGCGCGGCGCACCGCTGGACCTGATCGTGGCAGAGGCCGCCATCGTGGCCAACAGCACCTGGGGCGGCTGGATGGCCGATCTGGGCGTGCCCGGCATCTACCGCAGCCAGGCCAGCCTGGCCCCCGGCATCAAGGTGCGCATGTCCACCAAGGCGCTTCCCCATGCGGGCATCGGCGTCAAGAGCTATGCCTGGGCCACCTCGCCGCTGCGCCGCTATGTGGACCTGGTCAACCAGTGGCAGATCATTGCCTGCGCGCGCCACGGCAAGACCGCCGCACTGGCCGCGCCGTTCAAGCCCAAGGATGCCGAGCTGTTCGGCATCATCAGCAGCTTTGACGGCGCCTACAGCGCCTACAACGGCTACCAGGCAGGCATGGAGCGCTTCTGGACGCTCAAGTACCTGCAGCAGAACGCCATCACCGAGCTGACGGCCACCGTCATCAAGGAAGGCATGGGCGGCGGCCTGCTGGTGCGCGCCGACGACCTGCCGCTGGTCTTCCCCGTGCTGGGCGTCACCGGCCTGCCGCGCGGTGCCCATGTGCGCGTGCGCCTGGGCGAGATCGACGAGATCGCGCTCGATGTCTCGGGCACGCTGATCGAGCGCCTGGACAGCGACGCCGCCGCTGCCGACGATGGAGCGGAGGACGACGAGGAGGCCGTGGCCGGCCCCATCGCCATCGCCGTGGACATGAACGAGACCGACGGCACGCCCGCGGCCGATCCTGCCCAGCCCTGATCTGCCCTCGCCCCTGCCTCGCATCCAAGCCACTGCCTTAGATCTGACGTGAAACTGCCTACCGCCTTCCGTTCCCTGAGTACGCTGCAGTTGGCACTGGGTGTCTCCATTGCCCTGCATGCCGGGTTGCTCTCGTTCCGGTTCATCGATCCGGAACGCTTCGACCGCGTGTTCCAGGACACGCCGCTGGAAGTCATCCTGGTCAATGCCCGCGCCAACGAGCAGCCCGACAAGGCGCAGGCCATCGCGCAGACCTCGCTGGCCGGCGGCGGCGAAGCCGACAAGGGCCGGGCCTCCAGCCCCATGCCCTACTCGGCGCTCACCGCCGTGGGCGACGACTTCGAGGAACGCCAGCGCCAGATCGACTCCATGCAGGAGCAGCAGACCGTCTTGCTGACGCAGTTGCGCAAGCAGGTCGCGGCCCTGCCGCCGCTGGACCCGCGCGAGGCGGCAAAGCAGACCAAGGAGCAGCAGGCCCAGCAGGAAAAGCGCCAGCAGCTGGTCAAGCTGCTGGCCGAGATCGAAAAACGCATCAACGAAGAAAACGCCCGCCCCAAGAAGCGCTACATCAGCCCGTCCACGCGCGAGGCCGTCTACGCCATCTACTACGACGGCCTGCGCCGCAAGGTCGAGGACAAGGGCACGGAGAACTTTCCCGAGCAGGCCGGCAAGAAGCTCTATGGCGAGCTGGTCATGATCCTCACCGTCAACCACGACGGCCGCGTGCTGTCCACCGAGATCGTGCAGGGCTCGGGCAACCGCCTGCTGGACACCCGCGCCGAAGCCATCGCGCGTGCGGCCGGCCCCTTCGGCCACTTCGGCCCCGCCATGCGCGCCAAGGCCGACCAGATCGCCGTGGTCTCGCGCTTCAAGTTCACGCGTGAGCAGACGCTGCAGACCACGGTCCAGTAGCCCAGTAGCGCCCCGCCCTCTTCGCACTCCATTTTTTCGACATGACTTCCGTTGCCGCCACCTCCTCCGACCGCTACTGCGTCATGGGCAACCCCGTCGCGCACAGCCGTTCGCCCTGGATCCATGCCCGCTTTGCCGAACTGTGCGGGCAGGACCTGCACTACGAGCGCCAGCATGTGGAGCTGGATGGCTTTGCCGAGGCCGTGCGCGGCTTCGTCACGGCAGGCGGACGCGGCTGCAATGTCACCGTACCCTTCAAGCTGGAAGCCGCACAGCTGGCCACCACCTCCAGCGAGCGCGTGCAACTGGCCGGCGCCGCCAACACCCTGGTGCTGGCGGCGGACGGCATCCATGCCGACAACACCGACGGCCTGGGCCTGGTGGCCGACATCGTGCGCAATGCAGGCGTGCCGCTGGCCGGGCGCGACCTGCTGCTGCTGGGCGCGGGTGGCGCCGCAGCCGGCGCACTGGGCTCGCTGCTTGCCGAGCGCCCGCGCCGCATCGCCGTGGTCAACCGCACCTTCGAGCGCGCCCAGGCCCTGGTGCAGCGCCATGCCGCCATTGCCGCGCAACATGGCGTGGAACTGGTGGCGCTGGAGCAGCAGGCCGTGGATGAGGATTTCGACGTGGTCATCAACGCCACCGCCAGCAGCCTGGCCGGTGCCGAGGTGCCCGTGCCGGCCCGCGTGCTGCGCCCTGGCAGCCTGGCCTACGACATGATGTACGGCCCCGCGGCCCAGGGCTTCATGCAGTGGGCCGAACAGCACGGCGCCACGGCCCGCGACGGGCTGGGCATGCTGGTGGAGCAGGCGGCCGAATCGTTTGCGCTGTGGCGCGGCGTGCGCCCGCCCTCGGCCCAGGTGCTGAACGAGCTGCGCGCCCATATTGCTCAAGGCGGCTGAGCGCTTCATGAAATCCCTGGCACGCGCCCTGCTGCTGGTGCTGTGCGCCGGCCTGCTGCTGCAGCTGTTCTTCGTGCTGCGCATTGCGCTGATGGTGGTGGTCGATCCCGAGTCCACGGCCTTCCAGCGCTCCGAAGCCTGGCAGATGCTGCGCAGCTCCGAAGGCCTGCACTGGAGCCAGCAATGGCTGCCCTATGACCGCATCGCGCCCACGCTCAAGCGCGCCGTCATTGCCTCCGAAGACGACAGCTTCACCGAACACCACGGGGTGCAATGGGAAGCCATCGAGAAAGCCTGGCAGCGCAACCAGCGCGCCGAAGCCCGGGCCATGAAGGCCGACAACGGCAAGGCGCCCAAGATCTATGGCGGCTCCACCATCACGCAGCAGCTGGCCAAGAACCTGCTGCTGTCGGGCGAACGCAGCCTGCTGCGCAAGGGGCAGGAACTGGTGCTGACCCAGCTGCTGGAACTGATGCTGAGCAAGCAGCGCATCCTGGAGATCTACCTCAACAGCGTGGAATGGGGCCAGGGCGTGTTCGGCGCCGAGGCGGCCGCTCGCCACTACTTTCGCAAGAGCGCCTCCCAGCTCAGCGCCGCCGAGGCCGCGCGCCTGGCCGTGATGCTGCCCCAGCCCAAGCGCTTCGAGAAGCTGCCCAACTCCGGCTATCTGCTGCAGCGCACGCGCACGGTCATGCAGAGAATGCCCAGCGCCGTCGTCCCCTGAACAGCTACATTCACCCCATGCGCATCCTTGGAATCGACCCCGGTCTGCAGACCACGGGATTCGGCGTGATCGACGTCGACGGCCACCGCCTGGCCTATGTGGCCAGCGGCACCATCCGCACCACGGGCATCGCGCTCGGCGACCTGCCGGGCCGGCTCAAGCTGCTGTTCGACGGCATCTCGGAAGTCGCCAGCCGCTACCAGCCCGACACCTCGGCCGTGGAAATCGTCTTCGTCAACGTCAATCCCCAGTCCACCCTGCTGCTGGGCCAGGCACGCGGCGCCGCGCTCACGGCCCTGGTCAACGCCGGCCTGCCGGTGGCCGAGTACACGGCACTGCAGATGAAGAAGGCCATGACCGGCCATGGCCGCGCGGCCAAGAGCCAGATCCAGGAAATGGTGCGCCGCCTGCTGCAACTGCCCGGCCTGCCCGGCACCGATGCCGCCGACGCCCTGGGCCTGGCCATCACCCACGCCCATGCAGGCGCCGCCATGACGAAGATGGCCGAGGTCACGCAGCTGCAGCGCCGCCAGCATGCGGTCTACAAAGGTGGGCGCGTCTACTAGGACACCAGTGCTTGGCCACCCTGCTCGGCCCTGAGCCTGATCCATTGCGCGATCCGGGGGAACACATCGGATTGCGCGTTGCCGGCCATCAGCAACCTGCTGTGGCTGTAGTCTTCGACAAAACCGGTGGCCTTGCCACACAGCACGAACTCCACATCCGTCCCGCCGAAAGCGCTTGCCAGCGCTTCGCACCCCTGCCAGGGTGCAATCAGGCGGTCTCCAGCACCCGCCAGCGCCAGAACGGGAATACGCACCTGGGAGAGTGCCTGCAGGTAGTTCATGCCGTCATGTCCCACAAATCGGCGCTGGAGATTCCACTGACACCACTGGCGCATCAGTTGGCCGCTTTCCGCCTCGGGCCCCACCATGCGGTTGGCTGCCAGCCAGTTCCGGCGGCCTATCCACGCCAGGTAACCCCGGATCCTGGCCCAGGCCAGCGGCGTGGAGGCAGCATGGGTGGCCTGGGCGGCCAGCAGCACGACACCGGCCAGATGGTCCCGGGCCACATCGGGATTGCGAGCGGCCCAGATGGCTGCCGCAATGCCGCCCCCGCTGTGGCCTATCAGGGTCAAAGGCCGGCCCTGCTCCTCGCTGCGGATGGCCTCGATGGCACTGGCGATGTCATGCCTGGCCACGGCTTCCAGATCATGGCCATGGCCGCAGGCCGGGTTCCGTCCATGGCCGCGCCAGTCGAAGAGCCAAGTGCCGAATCCCTGCGCCGCCAGATACGCGCCGAGCCGGTCGCAGGATGCGGTGCCGGAGAAGGTGCCGTGCGTGATGGCCACGACAGGCCCCTGGACGCAGCCGCTGCGCACCAGCACAAGGGTGTGGCCGTCGCCGGCCCGGATCCGAATTACCTTCATGGCGGCCCGGCAGTCTCCGCAATGGCGGCAGCGCAGCCCATTCAGGACCTCAGACGATGCGTCCAAAGAACAGCACGGCGAAGAAGGTCACGCCGGCAATCACGGTCCACTTGAGGATGATGAAGCCCCAGCGCTTGTAGCGGGGCTGGCCCGTGCCCAGGTAGAACGCAAAGGACACGGCTGATGCCAGCAGCAGCACGGTGGCCAGCCAGCGGAAGATCAGCATGGCGGCGCCCGCCTCACCAGGCCCGCGCGGGCTGGGCGAAGCCCTTGGGCGCCTGGCGCTCGCTGTCGAAGCTGACCATTTCCCAGGCGTCGGGCTGGGCCAGCAGGGCGCGCAGCAGCTGGTTGTTCATGCCGTGGCCCGAGCGGAAGGCGCTGTAGGCGGCCAGCAGGGGCCTGCCGATCAGGTACAGGTCGCCGATGGCGTCCAGGATCTTGTGCTTGGCGAACTCGTCGTCGTAGCGCAGGCCGTCGCTGTTGAGCACCTTGTAGTCGTCCATGACGATGGCGTTGTCCATGCCGCCGCCCAGCGCCAGGCCGTGGCTGCGCAGCATTTCCACGTCCTTGGTGAAGCCGAAGGTGCGCGCGCGTGCGATGTCGCGCGTGTAGTTGTCCTCGCCCATGTCGAACTCCACACACTGGCCGGTGGAGTCCACGGCAGGATGGGCGAAGTCGATCTCGAAGCGCAGCTTGAAGCCGTGGTACGGGTCAAAGCGTGCCCACTTGAGGTTCTGGCCCTCGCCCTCGCGCACCTCGACGGGGCGGATGACGCGGATGAAGCGCTTGGGCGCCTTCTGCAGCTCGATGCCCGCGCTTTGCAGCAGGAATACGAAGGAGGCGGAGGAGCCGTCGAGGATGGGCACTTCCTCGGCGGTGATGTCTATGTAGATGTTGTCGAGCCCGAGGCCGGCGATGGCCGACATCAGGTGCTCCACGGTATGCACCTTGGCGCCGCCCGTGCCGATGGTCGAGGCCATGCGCGTGTCGGTGACGGCTTCGGCGGAGATCGGGATGTCCACGGGCTCCGGCAGGTCCACGCGACGGAACACGATGCCGGTGTCGGGCTGCGCGGGACGCAGCGTCAATTCGACGCGCTGGCCGCTGTGCAGACCCACGCCCACGGCACGGGTGATCGTCTTGATGGTGCGTTGTTGGAGCATCCGGCTATTTTAAAGTGCGGCAGCCGTGCGCAGGGCATGGCCCTGGCACGGCATTCGCTATCACAACCATGCAGCGACCGTATCGGCCGCTGCTCAGTCAGCCTGCTTGCGCAGGAAGGCCGGGATTTCCAGATCGTCCATGCCGCCGGAGGCCAGGGCATCGACGCGGGCAGCGGCCTGCGTGCGGTTGGTACGCCAGACGCTGGGCACCGACATGTTGTTGGCATAGTCGGCGCCGCCAGCAGCACCGCCGACCAGGCCGCCGGCTGCCGTTGCGGCACCCATGGAGGCCGAAGGCAGCTGGTAGCTCATGTTGTCGGTACCGGTGCGCAGGCCGCCCTGCACCACCTGCATGTTCTGGCGGCGTGCGCTGGGGCGCGACAGGCCGGTGGCCACCACGGTGACGCGGATTTCGTCACCCAGGCTGTCGTCGTAGGCAGCGCCGTAGATCACATGCGCATCGGGCGAGGCGTAGGCATTGATGGTGCTCATGGCCAGGCGCGACTCGGACAGCTTGAGGCTGCCCTTGGCGGCCGTGACCAGCACCAGCACGCCCTTGGCGCCCGACAGGTCGATGCCCTCCAGCAGCGGGCAGGCCACGGCCTGCTCGGCAGCGATGCGCGCGCGGTCGGGGCCGGCGGCCTTGGCCGTGCCCATCATGGCCTTGCCGGGTTCGCCCATGACGGTGCGCACGTCTTCGAAGTCGACGTTCACATGGCCGTACTCGTTGATGATTTCGGCAATGCCGCCCACGGCGTTCTTGAGAACGTCGTTGGCATGGGCAAAGGCCTCGTCCTGCGAGATGTCGTCGCCCAGCACGTCCAGCAGCTTCTCGTTGAGCACGACGATCAGCGAATCGACGTTGGCTTCGAGTTCGCTCAGGCCGCTGTCGGCGTTGGCCATGCGTCGGCCGCCTTCCCACTCGAAGGGCTTGGTGACCACGCCCACGGTGAGGATGCCCATTTCCTTGGCCACGCGCGCGATCACGGGCGCAGCGCCCGTGCCCGTGCCGCCGCCCATGCCGGCCGTGATGAACAGCATGTGCGCGCCTTCGATGGCAGTGCGGATGTCGTCCTCGGCCAGCTCGGCGGCTTCGCGGCCCTTGTCGGGCTTGCTGCCCGCACCCAGGCCGCTGCCACCGAGCTGGATGGTGCGGTGGGCGCTGCTGCGCAGCAGCGCCTGCGCGTCGGTGTTGGCGCAGACGAACTCCACGCCCTGCACGTTGCGCGCAATCATGTGCTCGACGGCATTGCCGCCGCCGCCGCCAACGCCGATCACCTTGATCTGCGTACCCTGGTTGAATTCTTCAACTTCAATCATGTCGATGGGCATGTTGGTTCTCCTGTAGCTCTCTGTAAGTGGTCACCACCGTCTGGGGAAAATTCTGTCTTCTGTCCGGTATTCGGAAGCCGGTGGGCGGGCCGGTAATGCGCAGTCGATGAAAGCACATATCAAAAGTTCCCCACGATGAAGTCTTTGAAACGGCCAAAAGCGGTCTTCATCGACCCACTCTTTTGTGCCACCTTGAAACCGCGCAGGCGAGCCAGGCGGGCCTCTTCGAGCAATCCCATCACGGTGGCGGCGCGGGGTTGAGCCACCATGTCAGCCAATGCGCTCGAATACTTGGGGATGCCGCGGCGCACGGGCTTGAGGAAGATGTCCTCGCCCAGTTCCACCATGCCCGGCATGACGGCGCTGCCGCCGGTCAGCACGATGCCCGAGGACAGCACTTCCTCGTAGCCTGAATCGCGCACCACCTGCTGCACCAAAGAAAAGATCTCTTCCACGCGCGGCTCGATCACGCCGGCCAGCGCCTGCTTGCTGATCATGCGCGGGCTGCGGTCGCCCAGGCCCGGCACTTCGACCTGGGCGTCGGGGTCGGCCAGCAGCTGCTTGGCATAGCCGCTTTCGACCTTGATGTCCTCGGCGTCCTTGGTGGGCGTGCGCAGCGCCATGGCGATGTCGCTGGTGATCAGGTCGCCCGCGATGGGAATCACGGCCGTGTGCCGGATGGCGCCGCCCGTGAAGATGGCCACGTCGGTGGCGCCCGCGCCGATATCGACCACGGCCACGCCCAGCTCGCGCTCGTCATCGGTGAGCACGGCCTGGCTCGATGCCAGCGGGTTGAGCAGCAGCTGCTCGACCTCCAGGCCGCAGCGGCGCACGCACTTGATGATGTTCTCGGCCGCGCTCTGCGCGCCCGTGACGATGTGGATCTTGGCCTCCAGGCGGATGCCGCTCATGCCGATGGGCTCGCGCACTTCCTGGCCGTCGATCACGAATTCCTGCGGCTCGACCAGCAGCAGCCGCTGGTCCGAGGAGATGTTGATGGCCTTGGCCGTCTCCATCACCCGCGCCACGTCGGTGGCCGTGACTTCCTTGTCCTTGATGGCCACCATGCCGCTGGAGTTCAGGCCGCGGATGTGGCTGCCGGTGATGCCGGTGCACACGCGCTGGATCTTGCAGTCGGCCATCAGCTCGGCCTCCTTCAGCGCCTGCTGGATGCTCTGCACCGTGGCGTCGATGTTGACCACCACGCCACGCTTGAGTCCGTTGCTCGGGGCCACGCCGAGGCCTGCGAGCTTGAGTTCGCCGTTGTACAGGACCTCGGCGACCACGACCATGACCTTGGCCGTGCCGATGTCCAGTCCGACGATCACATCTTTGTATTCTCTTGCCATATCAGCATCCGCCCCCGGTTGGTTCTGTCCTGTCGCTGTGTCGCTGCTTGGTGTGCATGTACATAGGTCTGTCCTCCCTCGTCTTCAGCGTCGGGGACGCACTGCAGCCGGCGCCTTGGCCGTGCCGGTGGTCACACCGCGCAGCCTCAGCGCATATCCGTCTTCGTAGCGCAGGTCGGCCGACTCGATGGCGTCGGCCTTGCGCTTGTATTGGGTCGTGATCTGGGGCAGCGTGCGCACGAAGCGCTGCACGCGCTGCAGCACGGCCTCCACGCTGCCGCCACCCAGTTCGATCTGTGCGTCGTTGGCCAGCCTGAGCTGCCAGCTGCCGCGCGCATTGAGCGTCAGCCCGTCGATCTCCACATCCAGCGGCCCCAGCGCCGGCACCAGCAGCCGGTACATCTGCAGCATCTGCGGGGCGCTGTCCTCGGGGCCCTGCAGGCGCGGCAGGCCGTCGCGGTCCAGCTCGCCCAGGTTGGCCTCGAAGACCTCGCCGAAGCTGTTGACCAGGCCGGTGCCCGAATCAGGCCCCCAGAAGGCCTCGGCCACATGCTCGTGCAGGATGACGCGCAGGCTGTTGGGATAGTCGCGGCGCACCTGCGCCTCCCGCACCCAGGGCACCTGCTCGAACGCCGCCTTGGCGGCCTTGAGATCCACGGTGAAGAAGTTGCCCGTGAGCACCGGCGCCACATTGGCGCGCAGCGTCACCGCGTTGTTGTGCACCAGCTCGCCCTCGACCACGATGCGGCCGATATTGAAGGCCGGATGGCGCAGCGCCCACCAGCTCACCGCTGCCAGCCCCAGCGCAGCCACGCCCACGAACAGGACCGTGGCGGTCACGTTCATGAGCTTGACGTCGAAGGGGGCCGGCAGGGAGTAGCTCATGCGTGCTCCTGCTCCGGTTGCGCGTCCAGCGCGGCGTTGGCCAGGATGCCCAGGCACAGGTTTTCGTAGCTCACGCCGATGGCGCGGGCCGACATGGGCACCAGCGAGTGGCCCGTCATGCCCGGCGAGGTGTTGATCTCCAGCAGGAAGGGCTTGCGGTCGCTGCCGCGGATCATGATGTCGGCGCGCGACCAGCCGCGGCAGCCCAGCGTGCGGAAGGCCCGCACGACGATGCGCCGGATCTCGGCCTCTTCCTCGGCAGGCAGGCCGCTGGGGCAGTGGTACTGGGTGTCGTCGGTGAAGTACTTGTTCTGGTAGTCGTAGTTGCCTTCGGGCGCGACGATGCGGATCACGGGCAGGGCGTGGGCGCCCTCGCCGGTTCCGAGCACGGGGCAGGTGGTCTCGTCGCCTTCGATGAACTCTTCGCAGAGCACTTCGGGGTCGTACCGGGAGGCCAGCACATAGGCCTGCTCACATTCCTCGGCTGTCCAGACCTTGGTCAGGCCGATGGTCGAGCCCTCGCGCGAGGGCTTGACGATCATGGGCGCGCCCAGCGCCTGCAGCGCGGCGCGGGTCTCGTCGGCGCTGGCGACCAGCCGCCAGTCGGGTGTGGGCAGACCCTCGAAGCGCCAGATGCGCTTGGTCATGATCTTGTCCATGGCGATGCTGGAGGCCATCACGCCGGGGCCCGTGTACGGGATGCCCAGCAGCTCCAGCGCGCCCTGCACCGTGCCGTCCTCACCGTAGCGGCCATGCAGCGCGATGAAGCAGCGGTCGAAACCGTCCTTCTTCAACTCGCCCAGGTCCCGCTCGGCGGGGTCGAAGGCATGGGCATCCACGCCCTGCGACAGCAGGGCCTTGAGCACGCCCGTGCCCGACATCAGCGAGACCTCGCGCTCGGCCGAGCGGCCGCCCAACAGCACGGCCACCTTGCCCAGGGCCTTGACATCGATCTGGGTGCCGAAGCTGCTCATTGCGCAGCTCCCTGCTGCGCCTGCAGCGTTTGTTTCTGAAGCATTTCAACCAACTTTCCGGGCACGGCGCCAATCGAGCCGGCCCCCATGCACAACAGCACGTCGCCATCGCGGGCGTGGGCGGCCAGGGCCGCCGGCAGCTCGGCAACGTCTTCCACAAAGACCGGCTCGACCCGGCCGGCCACGCGCAGGGCGCGCGCCAACGAGCGGCCATCGGCCGCCACCACCGGCGCCTCGCCGGCCGCATAGACCTCGGTCAGCAGCACGGCATCGGCCAGGCCGATGACCTTGACGAAATCCTCGAAGCAATCGCGCGTGCGGCTGTAGCGGTGCGGCTGGAAGGCCAGCACCAGGCGGCGGCCCGGGAAGGCGCCGCGCGCAGCAGCCAGCGTGGCCGCCATCTCGACAGGGTGGTGCCCGTAGTCGTCGATGACGGTGAAGATGCCACCGTCCGCTGCAGGGAGTTCGCCATAGCGCTGGAAGCGCCGGCCCACGCCCTTGAAGCTTTCGAAGGCGCGCAGCAGCGCCTCGTCGGCAATCTCCAGCTCCATGGCGACGGCCACGGCCGACAGCGCGTTGAGCACGTTGTGCTCGCCCGGCAGGCTCAGCACCACGTCCAGGTCGGGATAGCTTTGGCCGTTGCTGCGGCGCACCGTGAAATGCATGCGGCCGGCCTCGGCGCGCACGTTGAGGGCGCGCACCTGGGCGTCCTCGGCAAAGCCGTAGGTGGTCACGGGGCGGGCCACCTGGGACAGGATCTCGCGCACGGCCGGGCTGTCCACGCAGACGATGGCGCGGCCGTAGAACGGCATGCGGTGCAGGAAGTCGACGAAGGCGCCCTTGAGCCGGCCGAAGTCATGGCCGTAGGTTTCCATGTGGTCGGCGTCGATGTTGGTGACGACGGCCATCACGGGCAGCAGGTTCAGGAAGGAGGCGTCGGACTCGTCCGCCTCGACCACGATGTAGTCGCCCTGGCCCAGCTTGGCGTTGGCGCCCGCGCTGTTGAGCTTGCCGCCGATGACGAAGGTCGGGTCCAGCCCGGCCTCGGCCAGCACGCTGGTCACCAGGCTGGTGGTCGTGGTCTTGCCGTGGGCTCCTGCGATGGCGATGCCCTGCTTGAAGCGCATCAGCTCGGCCAGCATGAGTGCACGCGGCACGACGGGGATCTTGTGCGTGCGCGCAGCGACCACCTCGGGGTTGTCGGACTGCACGGCGGTGGAGGTGACGACGGCGTCAGCCCCCTCGATGTTCGCGGCCGCATGGCCGACGTGGGTGGCAATGCCCAGGCCTGCGAGCCGGCGCAGCGTGGCGCTGTCGGACAGGTCCGAGCCCGAGACGGCGTAACCCAGGTTGTGCAGCACCTCGGCGATGCCGCTCATTCCGGCGCCGCCGATGCCGACGAAATGGATGTGATGAATGGCGTGCTTCATGCGGCCAGTTCCTCACAGGCGGCGACCACCTCGGCGGTGGCTTCGGTCTTTTGCATTTTCTTGGCTTTTCCAGCGCGCTCCAGCAGCGTCGCACGCTGCATATTTTGTAGCATTTCGGCCAGGCTTTGGGCAGTCAGTGCGCTTTGTTGCATCAACCATCCACCACCGGCATCGACCAGGAAACGCGCGTTCGCGGTCTGGTGGTCGTCCACAGCGGCCGGGAAAGGCACATAGATGGCGGCTGCGCCCACGGCCGCGATCTCGGTGACCGTGCTGGCACCGGCGCGGCAGACGATGACATCGGCCTCGGCAAAGGCGCGCGCCGTATCGTCGATGAAGGGCGTCAGCTCGGCCTGCACGCCTGCCGCCGCGTAGTTGGCGCGCAGGGCGTCGATCTGTGCGGCGCCGCTTTGGTGGAGCACGACGGGGCGCACATCGGCCGGAATCAGGGCCAGCGCCTGCGGCACGATCTCGTTGAGCGCCTTGGCGCCCAGGCTGCCGCCCACCACCAGCAGGCGCAGCGGACCGCTGCGGCCCGCAAAGCGCTGCTCGGGCGCGGGCTGCTCGGTGAAGGCCTGGCGCAAGGGGTTGCCGACCCAGCGGCCCTTGGGGAACACGTTGGGGAAGGCGGTGAAGATGCGGTGGGAGACGCTGGCCAGCACCTTGTTGGCCATGCCGGCCACGGAGTTCTGCTCATGCAGCACCAGGGGCTTGCCGGCCAGCACGGCCATCATTCCACCGGGGAAGCTGATGTAGCCGCCCAGGCCCACGACCACGTCGGGCTTGACGCGGCGCACCACGGCCAGCGCCTGCCAGAAGGCACGCAGCAGGCGCATGGGCAAAAAGGCCAGGGTCATGATGCCCTTGCCGCGCACGCCCGAGAACTCGATGGTCTCCAGCGGGAAGCCCTGGGCCGGCACGATGCGGGACTCCATGGAGCCGGGGGCGCCCAGCCAGCGCACGTTCCAGCCGCGCTCGCGCAGCGCCTGGGCCACGGCCAGGCCCGGGAAGATATGGCCGCCCGTGCCGCCGGCCATGATCAGGGCCGTGCGCTGGCGTTGCGTGCCTTGAGAGGTGGACTGCGTCATGCATGCCCTCCCTTCATCAGCAACTTGTTCTCGTAGTCCACCCTTAACACCACCGCTATCGCTATCAGATTCATGAGGATGGCCGACCCGCCGAAGCTCATCAGGGGCAGCGTCAGTCCCTTGGTCGGCAGCGCGCCCAGGTTCACGCCCATGTTGATGAAGGCCTGGAAGCCCATCCAGATCGCAATGCCCTCGGCCACCAGGCCGGAGAACACCCGGTCCAGCGCAATGGCCTGCCGCCCTATGAGCATGATGCGGCGCGTGAGCCACAGGAAGGTGACGGCGATCAGGAGCACGCCGACCAGGCCGAATTCCTCGCCGATCACGGCCAGCAGAAAGTCGGTGTGCGCCTCGGGCAGCCAGTGCAGCTTCTCGACGCTGCGGCCCAGGCCCACGCCGAAGATCTCGCCGCGCCCGATGGCGATCAACGCATGCGACAGCTGGTAGCCCTTGCCCAGGGCATGCTTTTCATCCCAGGGATTGAGGTAGGCAAAGATGCGCTCGCGCCGCCATTCGGAGGTGGCGATGATGAGCACGAAGGCCAGCACCACCAGGGCCGCGATCAGGAAGAACATGCGCGCGTTCACGCCGCCCAGGAACAGGATGCCCATGGCGATCACCACGATCACCATGAAGGCGCCCATGTCGGGCTCGGCCAGCAGCAGCACCCCGACCAGCACCACGGCCAGCCCCATGGGCAGCACGGCGCGGAAGAAGCGCTCCTTGACCTCCATCTTGCGCACCATGTAGTCGGCCGCATAGATGAGCACGGCGAACTTGGCCAGCTCGGACGGCTGGAAGTTCATGATGCCCAGGGACAGCCAGCGCCGCGCGCCGTTGACCACGGTGCCCACATGCGGGATCAGCACGGCCACCAGCAGGACCAGGGACACCAGGAAGAGCTTGCGCGCCATGCGCTCCCAGGTGGCCATGGACACCTGGAAGGCCAGCAGCGCGCCGACGAAGGCCATGCCTATGGACATGGCATGGCGCATCAGGAAATGGGTGGGCGCGATCTTGCCGAAGCGCGGATTGTCCGGCATGGCGATCGATGCCGAATACACCATGACCAGGCTCCAGGCCAGCAGGCCTATGACCACCCAGATCAGGGCCTGGTCCAGGCCGAGCACGCTGGCCGGCGTCTGCGTGGGCCGGTGGTACTGGGGACCGCCCAGGCGCACGGGCAGCACGTCGATGGCCTTTTCCTGCGCGCCTCCGAACCAGGAGCGCATGCGGCCCAGGGCCTGGTTCATGGCGTTCATCGCGCTCATGCAGCACCTCCGAGTTCATGCCCGGCATCCAGCGCCAGCGCGCGCACGGCATCGACGAACTGGTGGGCCCGGTCCTCGTAGTTGCGGAACATGTCCAGGCTGGCGCAGGCGGGCGACAGCAGCACGGCGTCGCCTTCATGGGCGCGCGAGGCGGCCAGCTCCACGGCATCGGCCATGGTGGTGGCATCGACCAGGGGCACGCCGCAGTCCTGCAGCGCAGCGCGGATGCGGCCCGCGTCGCGGCCGATCAGCACGGCGGCGCGCACGTGGCGCGACACGGGTGCGGCCAGCGGAGAGAAATCCTGGCCCTTGCCGTCACCGCCCAGGATGACCACGATGCGGTGGTCAGGCCCCAGGCCCGACAGCGCGGCCACGGTGGCGCCCACGTTCGTGCCCTTGCTGTCGTCGTAGTACTCCACGCCGTTGACGCGGCCGATGGGCTGGACGCGGTGCGGCTCGCCCCGGTACTCGCGCAGGCCGTAGAGCAGGGGCGCCAGCGTGCAGCCGCCCGCGCTGGCCAGGGCCAGGGCGGACAGGGCATTGATGGCGTTGTGCCGGCCGCGGATGCGCAGCGCGTCGGCGGGCATCAGGCGCTGGATGTACAGGTCTTCGGCGTTCTTGCCCTTGGCGTTTTCGTCGGCCTCATGGGCGCGCACCAGCCACGTCATGCCGCTGACCACTTCCAGACCGAAGTCGCCGGGGCGGCGCGGCATGTCGCCGCCGAAGGTGATGTGGGCGCGCTGCTGGGGCTTTTGGCGCTTGCCCGGCGGCACCACGGGTGCCGGCAGCATGCGCATGACCTCGGGGTCCTCGCGGTTGAGCACCATGATGCCGCTGCTGCCGAAGATACAGGCCTTGGCATCGGCATAGGCGCGCAGGCTGCCGTGCCAGTCCAGGTGGTCCTGGGTGATATTGAGGACGGCAGCGGCCGTGGGCTCGAACATCTGCACGCCGTCGAGCTGGAAGCTGGACAACTCCAGCACCCAGGCCTGGGGCAGCGTTTCGGCATCGATGGCCTGGGTCAGCGTGTCCAGCAGCGTGGGGCCGATATTGCCCGCCACCGCCACGCGCAGGCCGGCATGCTCCAGCAGTTGGCCGGTCAGCGAGGTGACCGTGGTCTTGCCATTGGTTCCGGTAATGCCCAGCACGGTGGGACGGTAGCCATGGGCTGCGGCCAGGGCCTTGAGCGCCATGGCGAAGAGATCGAGTTCGCCGCCCACGGGCAGGCCCTGGGCCCGGGCCGTGTCGACCACGGGCGCCACGGCGGCCGGGCTCAGGCCGGGCGAGCGGTAGACCAGCCCCAGGCTCTGGCCGTCCACCAGCTGGGCCGTGAAATCTCCGGGCACGAAGCGCGCCTGGGGCAGTTCGGCGGACAGCTGTTGCAGCTGGGGCGGCGCCTGCCGCGTATCGGCCACGATGACTTCGGCGCCGCAGCGCACGCACCAGCGCGCCATGGCCAGGCCCGAGGCGCCCAGGCCCAGGATGAGCACGCGCTGGCCCTGCAGGTGCTGGGCCTGCTCGCCGGGCCAGCCGGCAGCCACGGGTGGCAGTACCTGTTCGGCTTCAACCGCCTCTTCGGTGGCGACCGGGGTGACCTCGGCGTCGGAGGAATCCGAGATGCTGGGGTCGGCAAAGATCTGGGCCACGAAGGCAGCGGCATCCCTGGCTGCCGTCAGCGTGGAGATGTCGGGCACAGGCTCGGTCATCGCCGCAGGGGCCGGGGCTGCCTCAAGCCCAAGCGCCTGCGAAGGCTCCGCAGCCAGCGGCTGCTCTGCGCCTTCCAGAGCCGCAGCCGGCGAATCGTCCAGGACCGGATCCGCGACCGGCTCGTCCGCCCGCTCGCCGGCAGACTCCGAGGCAAAGTCGGCCCCCTTGGCCAGTTCGGCATGCAGCGCCGGGACAGCGGGCTCGCCAGCCGGCAGCGCAGGAGGTTCGGTCTTGAAGTCTTCGGTGTTCATGGACTCACCTCAGCTTCAGCGTGGACAGGCCCAGCAGGCACAGCAGCATGGTGATGATCCAGAAGCGGATCACGACCTGGGTTTCCTTCCAGCCGCTCTTCTCGAAATGGTGGTGCAGCGGCGCCATCTTGAGCAGGCGACGGCCTTCGCCATAGCGCTTCTTGGTGAACTTGAACCAGGTGACCTGCAGCATCACCGACAGCGCCTCGACCACGAAGATGCCGCCCATGATGGCCAGCACGATTTCCTGGCGAACGATCACGGCGATGGTGCCCAGCGAAGCGCCCAGCGCCAGCGCGCCCACGTCGCCCATGAAGACCTGGGCCGGATGGGCGTTGAACCACAGAAAGGCCAGACCCGCTCCGGCCATGGCCGCGCAATACACCAGCAGCTCGCCCGAGCCCGGGATGTGCGGGAACAGCAGGTACTTGGCGTAGCCGGCATTGCCGGTGACGTAGGCAAAGATGCCCAGGGCCGAGCCCACCATGATCACAGGCATGATGGCCAGGCCGTCCAGGCCATCGGTCAGGTTCACCGCATTGCTGGCGCCCACGATGACCAGGTAGGTCATGACCACGAAGCCGAGCACGCCCAGCGGGTAGCTGACTTCCTTGAAGAAGGGAACAAGCAGGCCGGCCTTGGGCGGCAGGTCCAGCGAAAAGCCCGACTGCACCCAGGTCACGAACAGCTCGAAGACCTGGGCATTGGTGTTCTCCGAAATGCAAAACACCAGGTAGAGCGCGGCCAGCAGTCCGATGACGGACTGCCAGAAATACTTCTCGCCCGAGCGCATGCCCTCGGGGTCCTTGTTGACCACCTTGCGCCAGTCATCGACCCAGCCGATGGTGCCGAAGCCCAGGGTGACCAGCAGCACGATCCAGACGAAGCGGTTGGACAGGTCGAACCACAGCAGCGTGGACACGGCGATGGACAGCAGGATCAGCGCCCCGCCCATGGTGGGCGTGCCGCTCTTGGCCAGATGGGTTTCCATGCCGTAGCCGCGCACGGGCTGGCCGATCTTGAGCGAGGTCAGCATGCGGATCAGGCGCGGTCCGGCCAGCAGGCCGATGACCAGGGCCGTGAGCGCGGCCATCACGGCGCGCATCGTGAGGTACTGGAAGACGCGCAGAAAGCCGAACTCGGGGGACAGGCCCTGCAGCCATTGGGACAGCATCAGCAGCATGCGGCCTCCTTCTTGCAACCGTCATCCTTGCCGGCCGCCTCGACCGCCTGAACCACCTGCTCCATCTTCATGAACCTCGAACCCTTGACCAGAATGCTACCCACCTCGGGCAGCGCGGCACAGGCTGCCTGTTGCAGCGAGGCCATGTCTTCGAAATGCCGGGCACCTGCACCGAATGCGGTGGCGGCGGATGTGCTTTGCGCGCCCAGCGTGAACAGCCGGGCAATGCCCAGGCTGCGCGCCAGCGCGCCCGCCTCGGCATGGAATTGCGGCCCCTGGTCGCCGACCTCGCCCATGTCGCCCAGCACCAGCAGCTGGGGAGCGGGCAGTTCGCGCAGTACCTCGATGGCCGCGGCCACCGAATCGGGATTGGCGTTGTAGCTGTCGTCGATCACGGTGACCGGGCGACCTTGCACCGAAACGCTCAGCGCGCGCGAGCGACCCTGCACGGGCTCGAACACGCTCAGGCCGCGTGCGATGTCGGCCAGCGGCACACCGGCCGCCTGGGCGCAGGCCGCTGCGGCCAGCGCATTGCGCACGTTGTGGCGGCCGGCAATGTGCAGGCGCACCGGCGCCTCGCCCTCGGGCGTGGCCAGGGTGAACTGCCAGGCATCGCCCAGCCACAGCGCGTCACGCGCGTGGATATGGGCGCCGTCGCCAGACTCGCCGAACAGCAGGCATTGGCGGGCGCCCGCCAGCTCACGCCACAGCGGCGTGTAGGTGTCGCCTGCGGGGAACACGGCCACGCCGTCGGCGGGCAGGGCCAGCAGCACGCTGCCGTTTTCGCGCGCCACGGCCTCGACCGTGTGCATGAATTCCTGGTGCTCGCGCTGGGCGTTGTTGACCAGGGCCACCGTGGGTTGGCCGATGGCGGCCAGCTCGGCAATCTCGCCGGGATGGTTCATGCCCATCTCCAGCACGGCCACGCGGTGCTGGCCGGTCATGCGCATCAGGCTCAGCGGCAGGCCGATGGAGTTGTTGAAGTTGCCGCGCGTGGCCAGCGCCGCCTCGCCCGCATGGGCACGCAGGATGGAGGCCACCATCTGCGTGACCGTGGTCTTGCCGTTGCTGCCGGTGACGGCGATCAGCGGCAGCGCAAAGCGCGCGCGCCAGGCCGTGGCCAGCGCGCCCAGGGCGGCCAGCGAATCGGGCACTTCGATGCCGGACAGGCCTGCAGCCTCCAGGCCGCCATGGGTCAGGGCTGCGGCGGCACCGGCCTCGCGGGCCTGGACCAGGAACTGGTTGGCATCGAAACGCTCGCCCTTCAAGGCGACGAACAGATCCCCGGCCTGCAGCGTGCGGGTGTCGGTGTGCACGCGCGTGAGCACGGTCTGGCCGTTGCCGACCAGCCGTGCCTGGGGGATATGCGACTGGATCAGCTCCAGCGCTTGTTGCAAGGTCATCATGACCGCTTCTTTCCTTCACGGGCCGCCAGCGCCTTGCGCGCCTCGGCCATGTCGGAGAACGGATGGCGCTGGCCTGCCGTCTCCTGGTAGTCCTCATGTCCCTTGCCGGCGATCAGCACCACGTCGCGTTCGCTGGCGTGCGCGATCGCCTGGGCGATGGCCGCCGCGCGATCGGCCTGGGACTGCAGGTTCTCGCCCGGCTGCATGCCGGCCAGGATCTGGTCGATGATGCGGTCGGGCACTTCGCTGCGCGGGTTGTCGCTGGTGACCAGCACGCAGTCGGCATTCTTCTGGGCGGCCTGCCCCATGAGCGGCCGCTTGGTGGCATCGCGGTCTCCACCGCAGCCGAACACGCACCACAGCCGGCCCTGGCGCTGCTCGGCGGCCGGGCGCAAGGCGCGCAGGGCCTTGTCCAGCGCGTCAGGCGTGTGGGCGTAGTCCACGGCCACCAGCGGCTGGCCGGGCTGGACGATCTGCTGCATGCGGCCGGGCACGGGCTCCAGGTGGGCGCAGGCAGCGACGGCCTGGTCCAGGCTCAGGCCCAGGCAGCGCAGCGCTGCCAGCACACCCAGCAGGTTGGATACGTTGTACTGGCCCACCATGCGCGTGTGCATGCGCAGGCTGTGGCCGGCCTCGATCACGGTGAAGCTCAGGCCCTCGGCGCCCAGCGCGATGTCCTTGGCCTGCAGGCGCGCCGCGCCTTCGATGGAAATGCTCCAGACATCGAGCGCGGCAGAGGATGGGCGCGACTGCAGCGTGGCCCACAGGCGCGCGCCGTGCGCGTCGTCCACATTGACGACGGCGGCCTGCAGGCCGGGCCAGTCGAACAGCGCGGCCTTGGCATCCCAGTAGGCCTGCATGCTGCCGTGGTAGTCGAGATGGTCCTGCGTGAAATTGGTGAACATCGCCACGCGGATGCGCGTGCCGTCCAGCCGGTGCTCGACGATGCCGATGGACGAGGCCTCGATGGCGCAGGCCGCCAGGCCCGCATCGGCGTACTCGCGGAATGCGCGCTGCAGCCGCACCGGGTCGGGCGTGGTCATGCCCGTGGATTCCAGGGCGGGCGGGATACCCACGCCCAGCGTACCCACCAGGGCGCAGCCGCTGCGTTCCTGCAGCTTCACCTGGGCCAGCGCATGCGCCAGCCACCAGGCCGTGGTGGTCTTTCCGTTGGTGCCGGTGACGGCCAGCACGTCGATCCGGGCGCTGGGATGCTGGAACCACTGGTCGGCGATCAGGCCCGTGGCGGCCTTGAGGCCAGGCAAGGCCGCGATGTGCTCGCCGGAAAAACCGAAGGGCTCGACGCCCTGCGCTTCGACCAGGCAGGCCACGGCGCCGCGCTCCAGGGCCGAGGCCACATGGGCGCGGCCATCGGTGGCCGCGCCGGGCCAGGCAATGAAGGCATCGCCGGGCCGGACCTTGCGACTGTCGGTCTGCAGCGTGCCGCTGCCTTGCAGGCGGGCGGCCAGCCATTGGACAGCCTCGGTGGCCGACGACAGCATCAGCAGGGCTTGGGAGGAACTCATAGCGAGGGCTCCTCCACGGGATTGGCGACGATCAAGGGCTTGACTTCCATATCGGGCTGCACGCCCATCAGGCGCAGCGTCTGCTGCACCACTTCGCTGAACACGGGTGCCGCCACGGTGCCGCCGTAGATGGTGCCGGCACTGGGCTCGTCCACCATCACGGCGACGATGATGCGCGGGTTCTCGATGGGCGCCATGCCCGTGAACCAGGCGCGGTACTTGCCGGCGGCATAGCCCTTGCCCTGCTGCTTGCGGGCCGTGCCCGACTTGCCGCCCACCGAGTAGCCGATGGTCTGGGCGCGCTGGCCCGTGCCGCCGGGGCCGGCCGCCAGGGCCAGCATCTTGCGCACCTCGTTGGCCGTGCGCGGAGAGAACACGGGCACGCCCACGGGCGGCTCGTCGGTCTTGACCATGGTGGCCGGGATCACGCGCCCGCCGTTGGCAAAGACGGTGTAGCTGCGCGTCATCTGCAGCAGGCTGGCGGACAGGCCGTAGCCATAGCCCATGGTGGCCTGCTCCACCGGCCTCCAGGTCTTGTAGGGACGCAGGCGACCGCTGGCGGCGCCGGGAAAGGAGATCTGCGGCTTCTGGCCGAAGCCCACGGCCGAGAAGGTTTCCCACATTTCCTTGGCCGGCATCTGCAGCGCGATCTTGGTCGTGCCCACGTTGCTGGACTTCTGGATCACGCCGGCCACGGTGAGCAGGCCGTAGTTGTGGGTGTCGGAAATCGTCGAGCCCGTGACGTTGACGCGGCCCGGCGTGGTGTCGATGGGCGTTTCCGGCTTGAAGCGGCCCGACTCCAGCGCCAGGCCGATGGTGATGGGCTTCATGGTCGAGCCGGGCTCGAAGGTGTCGGTGATGGCGCGGTTGCGCAGCTGCTCGCCCGTCAGGTTCTTGCGCTTGTCGGGCACGTAGCTGGGGTAGTTGGCCAGGGCCAGCAATTCGCCGGTGTGCGCATCCATGACCACCACGCTGCCCGCCTTGGCCTTGTGCGCGATGACCTGCTCCTTGAGCTTCTGGTAGGCGAAGTACTGGACCTTGCTGTCCACGGACAGCTGGATGTCGCGGCCGTCCTGCGGCGGCACTTCCTCGCCCACGCCCTCGACCACGCGGCCCAGGCGGTCCTTGATCACGCGGCGCGAGCCGGGCTTGCCACCCAGCTCCTTGTCGAAGGCCAGCTCCATGCCTTCCTGGCCATGGTCTTCCACATTGGTGAAGCCCACGATGTGGGCGGCCGATTCGCCTTCCGGGTACTGGCGCTTGTATTCCTTGCGCTGGTAGATGCCCTTGATGTTGAGGGCATGGATCTGCTGGCCCACGTCCCAGTCGAGCTGGCGCTTGATCCAGACGAAGGTCTTGTCCTCGTCGGCCAGCTTTTCCATCAGCGCGGGCAGCGGCATCTCCATGAGCGCGGCCAGCTGCTTGAGCTTGGCCTTGACCTCGGGGTCGTCCTGCTCGACATCTTCGGGAATGGCCCAGATGCTGGCGGCCGGCACGCTGGAGGCCAGGATCAGTCCATTGCGGTCCAGCAGGCGGCCGCGGTTGGCCGGCAGCTCCAACGTGCGCGCAAAGCGCACCTGGCCCTGGCGCTGGAAGAAGTCGTTGCCGAACACCTGCACATAGGCCGCGCGTGCACCCAGGCCGACAAAGCCCAGGCCCAGCATGGCCACGATCATCTTGCTGCGCCACAGGGGTGTCTTGGACGCCAGCAAGGGGCTGGAGGTGTAGAGCACGCTGCGCGTCATGGAGCCACTCCCGTGCGCGCATCGTCATTGACGTACTGGGCGATGGCCGGCGTGGCCGGCTTCATCTGCAGACGCTCGCGCGCCATGACCTCGATGCGCTGCGGCGTGGCCTGGGCGCGCTTTTCCACCTGCAGGCGCTGCTGCTCGGTGGCCAGGCGGCGCGATTCGGCCACGGCGCGGTCCAGTTCGGTGAACAGCCGGCGCGACTCGTACTGGTTGTGCACCAGGAAGATGGCGCTGGCCATCACCGCCAGCAGCAGCACGAGGTTCAGGCGCAGCATGCCACGCCCTCCTCTTGCGCCAGACGGTGCGTGCGCTTCATGCAGGCACCTCGGTGCGGCGGGCCACGCGCATCACGGCCGAGCGCGAACGCGCATTGGCGGCGACCTCGGCCTCGCTGGGCTTGATGCGGCCCAGGGCTTCAAGGCGCATGGGTGTGGGCGCGGCAAAGGGTGCGCGCCGGTCATAGACTTCCTTGGAATGCCTGGCAATGAACTGCTTGACGATGCGGTCTTCCAGCGAGTGGAAGCTGATCACCACCAGGCGCCCGCCCGGCGCGAGCACGCGCAGGCTGGCCTCTAGCGCCTGTTCGAGTTCTTCAAGCTCGGCATTGATGAAAATCCGAAGAGCCTGGAATGTGCGTGTCGCTGGGTTCTGCCCAGCCTCGCGGGTCCGGACCGCGCCAGCCACGAGCTCGGCAAGCTCCGCGGTATTGCGAAGGGGCCCCTGGCTTTCGCGCCGAGCAACAATCGCCTTTGCAATGGGGCCAGCAAACCGTTCTTCGCCGTAGTCACGTATCACCTCCGCAATCTGCTGGGCATCGGCTTCCGCCAGCCAGTCCGCCACGCTCTGACCGCGCGTGGTGTCCATGCGCATGTCCAGCGGACCCTCGAAGCGGAAGCTGAAGCCACGCTCGGGGTTGTCGATCTGGGGAGAGCTCACCCCCAGGTCCATCAGCACGCCCTGCACGCTGCCGGCCGGCAACTCGCCCAGGTGGCGAAACCCTTCGTGCCGAATCGAAAAACGCGCATCGGTGATGCGCGCTGCCTCTTCGATCGCGTCC
Source organism: Delftia sp. PX-1 (assembly GCF_055797465.1). NCBI lineage: Bacteria > Pseudomonadati > Pseudomonadota > Betaproteobacteria > Burkholderiales > Comamonadaceae > Delftia > Delftia sp. PX-1. The sequence continues at coordinate 1,559,918 of NZ_CP184763.1, read as the reverse complement.
GGGTCCTTGTCGAACGCCAGCAAGGTCCCGCCCGGCCCTAGCCGCTGGAGGATGCGCCGGGAATGCCCGCCTCGCCCGAACGTCGCGTCCACCCATTGCCCGGCAACGGGCTGCGCGGCGCCGTCCAGCAGCGCATCGACGGCCTCGTCGAGCAAAACGGTGATGTGTTGCAACGGCTGATTCAAGAGAACGCCTCTTTCCTAGAAAGCAAAATCCTGGAAGGCCGCAGGCATCTCTTCCTGCATGGCCTTCGCTTCATGTGCCTCATAAGTGGCCTTGTCCCACAGCTCGAAATGGTTGCCCATTCCCAGCAGCACGACCTCCTTGGTCAGACCCACGGCGTCGCGCAACTCGGGCGACACCAGCACACGGCCGGTGGCATCCATGTCCACGTCCATGGCGTTGCCCAGGAAGATGCGCTTCCACCACTGCGCCGACATGGGCAGCTGCGCGATCCGCTCGCGGAACTGCAGCCACTCCGTGCGCGGGAACAGCATCAGGCAACCATGGGGGTGTTTGGTGAGGGTGACCTGGCCCTGCGCCATGGCCAGGAGGGCGTCACGATGCCGGGTCGGCACAGACAGCCGCCCCTTGCCATCGAGATTCAGCGAGGACGCCCCTTGAAACACGGTCAGTCACCCCGGTCGGTTGGAGCCATCGCGTCCCGGAAATCGGGGCACAAAGGCAACTTTCACCACTTAATTGCACTTTTTTGCACTGTAGCAGCAATTTGGTGTTTCACAACCCGGGAATGGACAATTATTTGCAATGAAATCAACAACTTAGAGATCGAATGCAATGTGAGTGATGACAAAAAACCGAGACTTTACAAGCACTTAGGGGAGTGATTGCAAGTGAACTCTCAATCCCGGCAGGCAATTGCAACGATTCAATTCGCTGGCGACGGGGTGCAACTCGGGCCGGCCTCCTACAAAAAGTGACTGCCCGGCAATGCGGGCAGTCACTTCGATGGCGGCTGCTCGGCCGCCGGGGCAGGCTTCAGAGGATGAAGCGAGACAGGTCTTCGTCCTGGCTCAGGGACTGCAGGCGCTGGTCCACGTAGGCCGCGTCGATGGTGACGGTCTGCCCCGAAAGCTTGGCCGCATCGAAGCTGACCTCGTCCAGCAGCCGCTCCAGCACGGTGGACAGGCGGCGCGCGCCGATGTTCTCGGTGCGCTCGTTGACCTCGAAGGCGATGCCGGCCAGCCGGGTGATGCCTTCGGGCGTGAACTCCAGCGTGACGCCTTCGGTGGCCAGCAGCGCCTGGTACTGCTTGACCAGGGAGGCATGGGTCTGGGTGAGGATGGCTTCGAAGTCCTGGACCGACAGCGAGTCCAGCTCCACGCGGATCGGGAAGCGGCCCTGCAGCTCGGGGATGAGGTCGCTGGGCTTGGACAGGTGAAAGGCGCCCGAGGCGATGAACAGGATGTGGTCGGTCTTGACCACGCCGTACTTGGTGGAGACGCTGGTGCCCTCGACCAGGGGCAGCAGGTCGCGCTGCACGCCCTGGCGCGAAATGTCGGAGCCGCTGCTTTCCTGGCGCGTGGCGACCTTGTCGATCTCGTCGATGAAGACGATGCCGTTTTGCTCCGCATTGGCAATGGCGCGCGTGCGCACATCTTCCTCGTTGACGAGCTTGGCCGCTTCCTCGTCGGTCAGCAGCTTCATGGCCTCGGCAATGCGCAGCTTGCGCGTCTTGCGCTTTTCCTGGCCCATGTGGCTGAACATGCCGCGCAGCTGCTCGGCCATCTCCTCCATGCCCTGGGGACCCATGATCTGCACCTGGGGCGGCGCGTCGGCCACGTCGATATCGATTTCCTTGTCGTCGAGCTGGCCTTCGCGCAGCTTCTTGCGAAAGACCTGGCGGGCCGTGCTGTCGGCAGCCACCTCGCCGCTGCGGGCCTGGGGCACGAGCACGTCGAGGATGCGGTCCTCTGCAGCGTCTTCGGCGCGCAGGCGCAGCTTCTTCATGTCGGCCTCGCGCGTCTGCTTGACGGCGACCTCGGCCAGATCGCGGATGATGGCGTCCACGTCCTTGCCCACGTAGCCCACTTCGGTGAACTTGGTGGCCTCGACCTTGATGAAGGGCGCATCGGCCAGCCGCGCCAGGCGTCGCGCGATCTCGGTCTTGCCCACGCCGGTGGGGCCGATCATGAGGATGTTCTTGGGCGTGATTTCCTGGCGCAGGCCGTCGGCCACGTTCTGGCGGCGCCAGCGGTTGCGCAGCGCGATGGCCACGGCGCGCTTGGCACCGGTCTGGCCGACGATGTGGCGGTCCAGTTCGGAGACGATCTCCTGGGGGGTCATGGCAGAGGACATGGTGTGTATTCGAAGCATTGCGCCGCCAGCCCCGCTTCCGTTACCTGGCCGCTGGCGGCTATCCGTTTCAATGGCCGGGCGAGAACCGCCCGCGCCGCGAGGGTCTCAGAGCGTCTCGACCGTATGGTGCATGTTGGTGTAGATGCACAGCTCGCCGGCAATCGCCAGCGACTTGCGCACGATCTCCTCGGCCGACAGCTCGGTGTTGGTCAGCAGCGCCTTGGCCGCCGAGTGCGCGTAGGCGCCACCCGATCCGATGGCCACGATGCCCTGCTCGGGCTCCAGCACATCGCCGTTGCCGGTGATGATCAGCGAGGCCGATGCATCGGCCACGGCCAGCATGGCCTCCAGCCGGCGCAGCACGCGGTCGGTGCGCCAGTCCTTGGTCAGCTCGATGGCCGCGCGCGTCAGATGGCCCTGGTGCTTTTCCAGCTTGGCCTCGAAGCGCTCGAACAGCGTGAAGGCGTCGGCCGTGGCGCCGGCAAAGCCGGCCAGCACCTTGCCGTGGTAGAGCTTGCGCACCTTGCGCGCCGTACCCTTGACGACGATGTTGCCCAATGTGACCTGGCCATCGCCACCGATGGCGACCTGCACGCCTTCGGGGGTCTGCCGGCGCACGCTGATGATGGTGGTGCCGTGATACTGTTCCATAGCGGTGCCAGATGAGGGCGGCTCCCGTCTTCTCAAGAGCCCCTCCAAAGAATGCCGCCGCTCGGCAGGTCAGTCCCGTCTCGGCGTTACCTGCGCATGCTCCTGGATGCCGATCACATTGAAGAATACGGCCACCAGCTGGTGCAGCTGGCCGAACTGCAGCACATGGCCCAGCGACTGCATGTGGGCCGCCCAGTTGAGCACGGAGCCGGCCGCCGCAAAGTCCATGCGCACCAGCTGGGTGCAGTCGATGAACACCGGCTCGCCCAGGCTGGCGCCTTCCTGCACCGGGTCCAGCCAGGTGGAGGCATCGCCTTCGATGGTGCCGGACAGCGCAAATCGCACGGTATCCGCCGGGGCGGCAGCGCCCGGCTGCACAGGGGCTTGTGCACCGCCGGACTCGACGGCTTGCGTCAGGCACTGGCAGACCGGGTCCGCCCAGGCAGGTGGCGAGACTTCGTAGGTCACGCAGTAGTCCAGGGCCACCAGCTCGAAATCATCCTGCCGGTTCATCAGGCGCAGCACGGCCATGCGCAGGCGCCACCACAGCGTATCCACAGCGGAGTCGCCCGAGGGAGCCAGCGCGCCCAGCAGCGCCTGCAGCCGGTCCGCGTTGAGCAGCACGAATACGCCCTGGGAATCGGCCCATTGCTGAAGCAGCGCCTCCAAGGCGGTGGCTGCCGCCTCGTCGATGTGGGTCACGGCAGCCCAGTCCAGGGTCCAGGGACCGGCGGCCTTGGCCTGGGAGGCCTTCAGCGCCGTGACGGCGCTGGGCGTGACCTGGGCGGGAGCGCTCCAGCGCCAGCCGCGCCCTGCCGCTGCGCCGGGAAGGGGCGCCATCGCGGCGGTGCGCTGCTGCGGCATCGCGAACCACTGGGGAGCGGAGCGGCCGAAGCGCGCCGCGAATTCAATGCCGGCCTTGTCGAACTGCAGCGGGCGATCGGCCGCGCGGTACAGGTCCAGCAAGGCCAGCCAGACCGGCAGCTGCGCAGGCACATCGCGCCGCTCGATCAGCTCCAGCATGCCCTGCTCGGCGCCGTCCACGTCGCCATTGGCAAAGAGGATGGCCGGCTCTTCGAGGTCGGGATCGTGCTCGAACACCACGAAGGATGGCGGCACCATGTCCATGGGCTGCGGGGCAGAGACCTCGGTGGCCGCGAAGGCGGGCAGGAAATCGGTCGCTCCCTCCAATGGCCGCAGGGGGCGGGCCATGGGCATGGAATCCATGAGGGGAGCCGTGGAGACGGACGGCACCTGCGGCGCAGGTGCCAGGCTCATGGGCAAGGTGGTGGCAAAGGCCGCCACATCGCCGGCCGAGGCGATGGCCGCAGGCACCACGTCGCTGAGCATGGGGATCTGGCCCGGCGGCGGCTGCTTGCGAAACGACGCCGGCGCGGGGTTGCCGCCAGCGGGCAGCGCCATGGGAATGGTGGTGGCGTCGGCCGCCTGCTTGCCCCGCCACCATTGCTGGGACATCTGGGCCTCGATCTCGTCGATCTTCTTGAGCGTGACGGCGCGCTCGCCGGAGGATTTGGAGCTCAGCAGGCTGCTGAGGAATTGCGAGCCCTGCGCAGCCGGTCCGGGCACGCCGACGCCGACAGATGCGCTGCCCGGCCGGGAGGCCTGTTGCAACTCGGCCTGGCGCAGGCGGCGCAACTGGTCGAATTCGCGCTTGCGTACGAAGTCGTTGCGGCGCTTGCGCTCGATCATTTCCTTGAGCGCCTGCTTGCTGTACTGGCTCTCCTGGTCAGCGTCGAGGCCGTCGAGATCGGACCAATTGACCGTCGGGTGGCGCACAAAGCGCACCACCTTGGACAATAACCCTCCCGATTTGCTGCTCTCTTCTTTTGCCATGGCGAATCAGATTAGCACCACCGTTCCGAAGGCCGTTGCCGCAACTCAATCTCCGTACATCTTCTGCTTGAGCTCGCGTCGCTGCTGGGCCTCCAGCGACAGCGTGGCCGTGGGACGGGCCAGCAGGCGGCCCACGCCGATGGGCTCGCCGGTTTCGTCGCAGTAGCCGTAGTCGCCTGCGTCGATGCGTGCAATGGATTGCTCGATCTTCTTGAGCAGCTTGCGCTCGCGGTCGCGGGTGCGCAGTTCCAGCGCGTGCTCTTCCTCGATGGTGGCGCGGTCGGCCGGATCGGGAACCACCACGGTGTCCTCGCGCAGGTTTTCTGCCGTCTCGCCCGCGTTGGTGTGCATGTCGTGCTTGAGAGTGAGCAGCTTCAGGCGGAAAAACGCCATCTGCTTCTCATTCATGTAGTCGTCATCGGACATGGCCAGCACTTCGGCATCCGTCAGCTCCTCCGCCGACTTGGTCTTCCAGGCATTGGCCAGCTTGGGGTCTCGTTTCGTCGATCCCGACGAAGGCGTTTGCGTAGTGGTAGGCATAGTGTTGGTTTCGCTAACTTAGTCCGAGCCGGGGGCATCGGACGGGGCCATGGATGGTACTGTCAATCGAGGCGCCCGGGTCGAATGCCATGTAGGACAGCCGATCGCCGCAGTTGCGGAACCTGCCGGCTTCCCCTTGCGGCGGGGTGCGGCAATCCAGGCCGTGCGGCGGCCGTGCGTGCAAAGAGCCCTTTTCCAGCCGGCGCGGGAGGCCAGGTCGACGACGCCGACCGCATTGCGGACCGCGGCCTTCTGGCTTGCAGCCGGGGCCTGGGCGGCCACTGACGGCTTCTTGCTGGATTCGGCGCTCACTTGCTGTCTCCTCACGGTATGGGCGACCCCTGCGGGGCAGTCCATTGGGCTTGGGGGCTCTCTTCAGGGGCGCGATTGTATCGATGCTCTACAGGAGCGCAAGCCGTTGCACATACCCCACATGAAAGCAGAGGAACCGCCTGCAGATGCGGGCGGCTCCTGCGTCAATCAGATGTCAGCAAAAACCATGTGATTCCTCACAAAAGTTCACAGACGGCTCAGACCAGGCACTGCTCCAGGCCCTGCAGGAAGATGTCCTGGGGCAGGTCGATGCCGATGAAGACCATCTTGCTCTGGCGCTTTTCGTCTTCGGCCCATTGCGGTCCCAGGTCGCTGCCCATGAGCTGGTGCACCCCCTGGAAGATGACCTTGCGCTCCGTGCCCTGCATGTTCAGCACGCCCTTGTAGCGCAGCATGCGCGGGCCATAGATGTTGACGATGGCGCCCAGGAAGTCCTCCAGGCGGGCAGGGTCGAACGCGCGGTCGGCACGGTAGACGAAGCTCTTGACGTCGTCATCGTGGTGATGGTGGTGAGGATGATTGCAGTGTTCGCCGTGCTCGTGATCATGGGCGTGGCTGTGGGCGTGGTCGTGCCCGCAGTTCTCGTCATGCTCGTGGTCATGGCTGCAGTGCTCGCCATGCTCGTGCTTGTGATCATGGCCGTGGTCGTGATCGTCTTCCTTGAGGAAGTCGGGATCGATGTCCAGCTTGGCATTGAGGTTGAAGCCACGCAGGTCGAAGACTTCGTTCAGGGGCACTTCGCCGAAATGCACGGCGCGGATGGGCGCGCGCGGATTCATGTGCTTGAGGCGGTGGATGAGCGCGTTCTTCTCGTCCTCGCTGACCAGGTCGGTCTTGGACAGGAAGAGCTGGTCGGCAAAGCCGACCTGGCGGCGCGCTTCCTGGCGGTCGTCCAGCTGCTGGTTGGCGTGCTTGGCGTCGACCAGGGTCAGGATGGAGTCGATGAGATAGGTCTCGGCGATCTCGTCGTCCATGAAGAAGGTCTGGGCGACGGGACCGGGATCGGCCAGGCCCGTGGTCTCGATCACGATGCGGTCGAACTCCACCAGGCCCTTTCGGCGCTTGGAGGCCAGCAGCTGCAGGGTCTCGCGCAGGTCTTCGCGGATGGTGCAGCAGATGCAGCCGTTGCTCATCTGCAGGATCTGCTCTTTGGACTCCGTCTTGAGAATGTCGGTGTCGATGTTTTCCTCGCCGAACTCGTTCTCGATCACGGCGATCTTCATGCCGTGGGACTCGCTGAGCACGCGCTTGAGCAGCGTGGTCTTGCCCGAGCCCAGGAAGCCGGTAAGGATGGTGACGGGAATCAGTGCCATGGGATTGCTTTCAGAAAATTCAGCAAAGGGAAGCGGCAAGGCCCGTCCACCATGGACGGGCCTTGTCGAAAAGACGTTCCGAATAAGTTTAGCGAGCCTGTCAAGTGCTGTTTTGCCAGAGGGCTTGGCCTTTTTTATTCGAGGTTGTCCTTTTCAGGGGTTTCGCCGATTTCGCCGACTTGCCTGCTGTCGCCGCTCTTGCGGCGCGCGCGCGGGTGGGCGCTCTCGTAGGCCTGGGCCAGATGCTGGAAATCCAGGCGCGTGTAAATCTGCGTGGTCGAGATGCTGGCGTGGCCCAGCAGCTCCTGCACGGCGCGCAAATCGCCACTGGACTGCAGCATGTGGCTGGCGAACGAATGCCGCAGCACATGGGGATGGACACCGGCCGAAAGGCCGGCCTGCTGCCCGCGCTGGCGCAGCCGCGCCCAGACCGACTGCGCGCCAAGGCGCTCGCCGCGCCGGCCGATGAAAAGGGCGGGTTCGTGTTGCGCAGCCTGCGCGGCCGCACCCGCAAGACCCGTTTCCCGAAGGGCCAGCCAGCGCTGCAGCGCCTGCAGCGCGGCCGCTCCCACGGGCACGGTGCGGCGCTTGCCGCCCTTGCCCTGCACGTGGGCGTCGGCGGACTGCAGGTCTATCCAGCCACGGCCCTGGCGCTGCGTGTCCTGGCCGGGCGCCACGTCCAGCCCCACCAGTTCGCCCACGCGCAGGCCGCAGCTGTACAGCAATTCGGTGATGGCGGCGTCGCGCGCCTCGATCCAGGGGTCGGCATCGGCGTTGCTGAAGGCGGCCAGTTGCACGGCGTCATCCACGCCCAATGCCTTGGGCAGGGGTTTGGGGGCCTTGGGGCCGCGCACGCCCTCCACAGGATTGAAAGGCACCAGCGACTGCTGGGCCGCCCAGCGGAAGAAGCTGCGCCAGCCAGACAGGATGAGCGCAATGCCGCGCGGGCTGCGGCCCCGGGAATGCATCCGGGCCACGAAACGGCGGATGTGGGCGGGCTGCAGCGCCAGCAGATCCAGGCCGGCGTCGCGGGCCATGGCGCACAGCCTGGCCATGTCCAGCGCATAGAGCTCGCAGGTGCGGTCGGCCAGGCGCTTTTGCACGCGCACATGCTCCAGATAGGCATGGACGGCGGAGGGGAGCAGCGCCAGGTCCTCTGCCTCCAGATCCTCTGCCGGAAGGCCGCCTTCCGGGAGCCCGTCCCTGTCCGATGCCCCCGGCATGGGCTTTCAGCCGATCAGCCGCGCGCCAGGGTCAGCGCCACGGGCCGCATGCGCGAGAGGGCCGCGCTGGCCAGGGCCGCGATGCGCGAGAGGAATTCCGTGCCCATGGTGGCCTCGAAGCGCAGCGGATCGGGCGAACCCAGGACCAGCATGCCGAAGGCATGGGCCGGGTTGCCGGGGTCGCCATCGTGCAGGGTGAGCAGGGCCAGGGACTGGGCCGCGTCGGGATCGACCAGCCAGCCGCCGGGCTCGAAGCCCATGTTGGGGCCGCAAAACGGCATGGTCAGCGAGGCAGCGAAGGACTTGGCATCGTCGCTGACGCCCATGGTGTAGATGCTGCTGGTCTGCGCGCCGGAGACGTTCCACAGGCGCAGGGCCACCTGGGGCACCTCGAAGACATGCTGCAGGCTGGCCGTGAGCGCGTGGGGCAGTTCGCGCAGGTCCTGGACCTTGGCCAGGGCGCAGCTCCAGGCGTGCAGCTTGTCGGCGATGGAGGCGTTCTCGCTGCTGTGCCGCATCATGTCCATGATGCGGTGCTCCAGGCCCTTGATCTTCTCGCGCAGCATCTCGGCCTGGCGTTCCTGCAGACTGACGGTGCGCGGGCTGTGGCTGCTGACCAGCTGCACGCGCGCGAGCATCTCGGCGTGGCGCTCGAAGAATTCCGGATGGTTCAGCAGGTAGTCGGCAATCGTCTCTTCGGTGACGGCGATATCGGTAGTGCTGTTCATGGCTGGTCGGGAACCTCGATCTGTCCTTCAAAAACAAACTCTGCGGGGCCGGTCATGCGCACTGCGCCGCCGTCCCACTCGATGGTCAGCCGGCCGCCGCGGGTGTGCACATCGACGCGCGCGTCGAGCAGCCCCCAGCGGATGCCGGCCACCACGGCCGCGCAGGCGCCCGTGCCGCAGGCCAGCGTCTCGCCGGCACCGCGCTCGTACACACGCAGCCGGATCTGGCCGCGATCGACGATCTGCATGAATCCCGCATTGACGCGCTGGGGAAAGCGCGCATGGCGCTCGATCAGCGGGCCCCAGGTGGCCACGGGCGCATGGTCCACATCGTCCACCAGCTGCACCGCATGCGGGTTGCCCATGGAAACGGGGGCGATCCAGACCGTGGCTTCGTCGCCCAGCTGCAGGGGCCATTGCTGCGCCGCACCCAGCGGGCGGGGAACCAGGCCTGCACCATCGAAGGGCACCAGGGCGGGCTCCAGCACGGGCTGGCCCATGTCCACGGTGACGCGGCCATCGGCATGCAGCTCGGGGGCGATGAGGCCGGCCAGCGTCTGCACGCGGATGACGGACTTGTCCGTCAGTCCCTTGTCGTGCACATAGCGGGCAAAGCAGCGCGCGCCGTTGCCGCACTGCTCGACCTCGCCGCCGTCGGCGTTGTGGATCACGTATTCGAAGTCGATGCCTTCGGCGGGCGAGGGCCGCACCGTGAGGATCTGGTCGGCGCCCACGCCGAATTGGCGGTGGGCCAGAAAGCGGTACTGGGCTGCGCTCAGGCCCAGCGGGCCGGCGGTTTCGTCAAGGACCACGAAATCGTTGCCAGCGCCCTGCATCTTGGTAAAGCGGATCTGCATCCCGCGATTATCCCCTGCACGGCAGCCTCATGGCGCAATCCGGGGCATGCCCTGGTGCAGAGCGCCATCCAGCCGCCTGCGTCTCCGGCGCAACAGCACGATGCAGGTCCATCCGCATAATGCCCCCATGACCCGCCCCAGCCAGCTCCTGCACCCCCAGCGCCAGCCCGTAGACACGCTCAAGGCCTCCACCGTTTTGCTGATGCGCGACCGCGCCGGTGGCAGCGGACTGGAGGTGCTCATGACAAGGCGCTCGCCCAAGGCCAGCTTCGTGCCCAGCGCCTATGTCTTCCCGGGCGGCGGCATCGAGGCCCAGGACGCCGCCGACGCCGCCCATGCCTGCGCCAGCACCCGCCCCGCGCAGGCCGGCGATGGCCTGCGCGTCACCCAGGCCATCGCCGGCCTGCGCGAGACTTTCGAGGAGCTCGGCATTTTGCTGGCCCACGATGCCCAGGGCCGACCGGTATCGGCCGCCGAGCTGGCCACGCTGGACCGCAATGCTCCCCTGGTTCCCCAGTGCGAGGCACGCGGCCTGCGCCTGGCCGTGGATGCGCTGTGGTACCTGGCCCACTGGACGGCCGACCGCGACCTGCCCCGGCGCTTCGATGTGCCTTTCTTCGTGGCGCGCATGCCCGAAGGCCAGGAGCCTGACGCCGACGGATCGGAACAGTTCGAGCCCATCTGGGTGAGCCCCCAGCAAGCGCTGGAGCGCCACCGCGCCGGTAGCTTTCCCATGATCTTTCCCACCATCCGCACGCTGGACCGGCTCAGCCGCTTCGCGGGCACCGATGCCGTGTTCGCCGCCCTGCAAGGCGAGCGTCCGCTGTGGCAGTGCTGCCCGCGCACCGGCTTTCTCAATGGCAAGGAAGCCCGCCACATGGAGGACGAGGCCCCCTTCGGCGAGCTGGAAATGGTCTGCCCGGACGGCCAGATCCTGCACACGCTGGACTGGCAGAGCGAGCGCGCCGTACCCCTGCGCAAGAACCTGCTGCGCCTGACGGCCCCCAACCCCGGCGTGATGACCGGCCCCGGCACCAACAGCTATCTGTTGGGCGATGCCGCCACGGGCTACATCTGCATCGATCCCGGCCCGGCCGACGCCGCCCATGTGCAGCGCCTGTTCGAGGCGGCCGGCGGCGACATACGCCACATCCTGTGCACCCACTCCCACGCCGACCATTCGCCGGGCGCAGCCCTGCTGCAGGCGCTGGCGGTGCAGGCCGGCAAACCACGCCCGGCCATCGGCGGCCTGCCTTCGGCACCCACGGCCCGGCCGGCCAGCCGCTTCACGCCAGACCACGTGCTGGCAGATGGCCAGCGCATCGCCGTGCAGGATGCGCAAGGCACCGTCACCCACACGCTGCAGGCCGTGTTCACGCCGGGCCATGCGGCCAACCACGTGTGCTTTCTGCTGGAGGAAGATGCCCTGCTGTTCAGCGGCGACCACATCCTCAACGGCAGCACCACCATCATCGATCCGCCCGACGGCAACATGCGCGAGTACATCGATTCGCTGGACAGGCTGGACGCGCTGTGCGCCGCGCACGATGCGCGCTTCATCCTGCCGGCCCATGGCTATGTGCTGGGCTTTGCGCGCCAGGCGATTGCCAGACTCAAGGCCCACCGGCTGGCGCGCGAGGCCAAGGTGCTGGCCGCCATGCAAAGACAGCCCGACGGCAGCGTGCAGGACTGGGTGCGCCTGGCCTATGACGACGCCCCGCCGCAGTTGTGGCCGATTGCCGAGCGCTCGCTGCTGGCGCATGTGGAGCGCATCCGTGCGCTGTGCGGACGGCAATGACCGGCAATGACCGACGACGCGCGTGGGGCCTGGTATCTGGTTAAGCTGCGCGCATGTCTGAATCTGAAAGCGTTCGCCTGGCCAAGCGCCTGGCCGAACAGGAACAATGCTCGCGCCGCGAGGCCGAGCTGCATATCACCGCCGGCAACGTCCAGGTGGACGGCAAGGTCGTGCAACTGCCCGAGACGCGCGTGCGCCCCGAGCAGCAGGTCACGCTGCGCAGCGGCGCCCAGCCCGAGGCCGTGCCGCCCGTCACCCTGCTGATGAACAAGCCTGCGGGCTATACCCAGGGCCGGCCCTATGGCCGGGTGCGCAGCGCCCACTCCCTGCTGGGCGAAGCCAGCATGGCCCAGGTGGACACGCCCATGCCGCTGCTGGTGCTGGCCCAGCACTTCAAGAACCTGGAATCCTTCCTGCCCCTGCCGCTGCCGGCCAGCGGCCTCATCGTCTACACCCAGGACAAGCGCGTGGCGCGCAAGCTGGGGGAGGAAGGCATGTGGCTGGAGCAGGAATGCATCGTCGGCGTCGAGGGCCAGATCCACGAGGACGGCCTGGAGCTGATGAAGGCCGGCCTGCCGATCGGCAAGCGCCAGCTGCCGCCCTGCCGCGTGAGCTGGCAGAACGAGAACCACCTGCGCTTTGCGCTCAAGGGCATCGCCCCCGACGAGATCGACGCCATGTGCACCGAAGTGGGCCTGCGCGTGGTCAGCCTGCGCCGCCTGCGCATTGGCCGCCTCTCTCTGGCCAAGGTGCCCGAAGGCCAGTGGCGCTACCTGATGCCCTGGGAGCGGTTCTAGGCCGGCATTGCCGGGTGCGCGGCGGGCAGCACATTCGGCAAATGAGAATCATTTCATAGAATGCGGGATTCCCGTGCTGCCTTCGGGCCTCCCGCATGCCTGCGCCCGCCTCTTACTCCTCTTCCCTGCTGAGCACCTTCCAGGACAGCTACCACGAGCTGGTGCGCTTCGTGGCGCGCCGCGCCGGCCCGCAGGCAGCGCGTGACCTGGTGCATGACGCCTGGATACGCCTGGCCGAACGCCAGCGCGGCGAAAGCGATGCGCCCGCCGCGCCGGACAGTCCGCCAGGCGCCAGCCGCGCCTATCTCTACGCGGTGATGGAGAACATCGCCATCGACCACCTGCGCCATGGCCAGCGCACGGCCGAGCGCTTTGACACCAGCGCGAGGGAAGGCGAGCCGCCCTCCCCCCTCAGCCCCGATGTGGCCGACACCCATTCCTACCGCCAGGCCCTGGCCGGGGTCGAAGGCGCCCTGGCGCAGTTGCCGGCGCGCTGCCGCGACATCTTCCTGGCCGACCGCATCGAGGGCGCCTCGCATGCCGAGCTGGCCGAGCGCCACGGCGTCTCGGTCAAAACCGTGGAACGCGAGGTCATGCGCGCCATGGACAGCGTGGAAGCCTCGCTGCACCGCTGGCGCGGAGACACCGCCGCACCCGCACCACGCACGGGCCGCCGCCGCGCCCTGTCCACCCTGCTGGGGATGGCGGGCCTGGGTGTCGGCAGCCCGGCGATCTGGCTGGCCTGGCGCCAGTGGATGCCGCAGTACCAGGTGCGGCTGGCCACGGCCACCGGCCGCCTGCTGAACCAGCCCCTGCCCGACGGCAGCACCCTGACGCTGGACGCCGCCAGCCGCGCCGAGGTGGATTTCTACGCCACGCGCCGCCAGGTGCGGCTGCTGGCCGGCAGCGCCTTCTTCGCCGTGGCGCGCGACACGGAACGGCCCTTCGTGGTCCAGGCGGCGGACGTACAGGTCACCGTGCTGGGCACGCGCTTCGAGGTGGCGCTGGAGGACGATGCGGTGCTGGTCGCCGTCGATGCGGGCCGCGTGCAGGTGCGCGACGGCAGCGGCGCCCGGCATGCACTGGGCGCAGGCCAGATGCTGCGCCTGGCGCCAGGCCAGACGGCCGCCGTGCAAACGGTTGCGGCAGTGGCCGCCTGGCGCGAGGGCTGGCTGGACTTCCAGAACACGCCGCTGGCCGAGGTGGTCCGGCGCCTGGAGCGCTACAGCCTGCAGCCACTGCGCGTGGAGCCCGACGCCGCCGCCCTGCCCGTGCTGGGGCGCGTGCGCATTGCGGCGGCCCAGGGCTGGCTGCGCATGCTCCCGCGCACCCTGCCGGTCAGCGTGCAGGAAGAGGAACAGGGCCCGGGAAGCGGGCGCACTCTGGTCATCCGCCGCCGCAGCTGATGCGCCCATAGCCCCGGAATGCACGTCGCATGCGCACCAGGCATGAGGGAATGCCTGCGCCCGTTCGTATAGGCATGAGGACCCGGGAACGCGACGCATTCGCAGCCCGGGAATCGCCATTGCCCAGATCCGCCACGGGACCTTCCATGTCTTCATTCCCCTCCAAACCTTCCCGCCTTGCCCGCCACCATGCCGTTGCCGCGGGCATCGCGCTGCTGGCCGTGCAGCTGTCTCCAGCCGCTCTGGCCCAGGCAGCACCGGCCCCGGCCACGGCCGCCAGCACCGACTTCCACATTCCCGCCCAGCCGCTGGACCAGGCGCTGGCCCAACTGGCCCGCCAGGCCGGCCTGCAGCTGCTGGCCGCGCCAGAACTGGTGCAGGGCCGCCGTGCGCCCGCCGTGGAAGGGCGCCTGAGCACCGCCGCCGCCGTGGCCCGGCTGCTGCGCGGCAGCGGGCTGGAAGGCCATGTGAGCCAGGGCACGCTGGTGGTGGAAAAGCCCGCCGGCACCGTGGCCCTGCCCGAAGTCACGGTGTCCGCCGTGGGCGAGACCACGACCACCGAGGGCTCGGGCTCCTACACCACGGGGCTGATGAGCACCTCGACCAAGCTGCCGCTGTCCATCCGCGAGACGCCCCAGTCCCTCACCGTGGTCACGCGCCAGAAGATGGACGACCAGGGCATGCTGTCCATCGACGACGTGGCCAACAGCGCCACCGGCATCACCATCAACCGCTGGAGCGACGACCGGGCGCGCTACTTCTCGCGCGGGTTCGTGATCGGCTCCTTCCTGCAGGACGGCGTGCCCGTCTCGTATGAAACCGACACCTCCACCTACGACACCATGGCCATGTACGACCACGTGGAAGTGGTGCGCGGCCCCACGGGGCTGATGACGGGCGTGGGCGACCCTTCGGGCACCATCAACTTCGTGCGCAAGCGCGCGCCGCGCACCACCCAGCGCTCGGTCACCCTGCGCGGCGGCAGCTGGAACCAGGCCGTGGGCGAGGTCGATGTGGGCGGCGCCCTCAACGAGGACGGTTCGGCACGCGGGCGTGTGGTGGCCTCGGACCAGTCGCGTGACCACTTCATTGATGGCTACAGCAGCCGCCGCCAGCTGCTGTACGGCACCGCCGAGTTCGACCTGGGCCGCGACACCACGCTGAGCGTGGGCGGCTCCTATGTGAACGAAGACAACCCCGGCTCGCAATGGATGGGCGTGCCCATGGGCTTCGATGGCTCCTTCCTCGACATTGCGCGATCCAGGCGTTTCTCGCCCTCCTGGAGCAAATGGGACAAGAAGGAGGTCAGCCTGTTCGCCGACCTGGAGCACCGCTTCGACAACGGCTGGAAGGCCAGGCTGGCCGCGCGCGCCCTGCAGGCCCAGTCCGCGCTGGACGGCGCCTACCTGGTCTCGGGCGGCCTGGACGACCAGGGCCGCACGCGCTACGACGTGGCCGGCGGCCTGTACGACTACGACAAGCGCCAGCTCAGCCTCGATGCCTCGGCCCAGGGCCCCGTGCGCCTGTTCGGCCGCGAGCATGACCTGGCCTTCGGCCTCAGCCGACGCACCATCCGCTGGAGCGACCAGGGCTACAGCTACCTGTCGCCCACGGGGGAATGGCTGATCGCCAATGGCGTCGATCCCTATACCTGGAACCCCGACTCGCTGGACCGCTCCGGCCTGCTGGCCGAAGACCTGTGGACGCGCCGCCAGAAGACCACGCTGACCTCGGCCTATGCCACGGGCCGCTTCCTTCTGGCCGAGCCGCTGAACCTGATCGCCGGCGCGCGCCTGGACTGGTACGACTTCACCAACGCCCAGCGCCAGGGCAGCTGGAGCCGGGAGCGCGAATTCAGCGAGAAAGCCCATGCCACACCCTATGCCGCGCTGACCTATGACATCAACAAGACCTACTCGGCCTATGCCAGCTACACCAGCATCTTCCGGCCGCAGGATTTTCTGGATGTCTCGGGCAGCATGCTGGCGCCGGTGGAGGGCCGCAACTTCGAGCTGGGCCTCAAGGGCAGCTACCTGGACGAGCGCGTGAACCTGGCCGTTGCCGTGTTCAACACCACGCAGGACAACCTGCCCCAGGCCATCGCGGACATCAACTCCTGCACGGTGAAGACCAATTGCTACCGCTCCGTCGGCAAGGTCAGGAGCAAGGGGCTGGACGTGGACATCAGCGGCGAGATCCTGCCGCGCCTGAACGCCGGCCTTGGCTATACCTTCACCCAGGCCGAGATCGCCAGCGACAGCACCGAAGGCGCCAAGGGCGCGCCCTATGCCAGCTACACACCGCGCCACCAGCTCAAGCTGTCGGCCATGTACCACCTGGGCGGCGAGCTGGGCGCATGGCGCGTGGGCGGCGGCCTGCGCTACCAGAGCCGCACCACGTCCGAGTCGCTGACCAGCGCCGAGGGCTATGCAATCCGCCAGCCCGCCCATGCCGTGGCCGACCTGGTCATCGGCTATCGGGTGAACCGGCAGCTGGACCTGCAGATGAACATCAGCAACCTGTTCGACCGCCGCTATTTCGAGACCCTGGGCACGAACAACGGCGGCAACTATTTCGGCGTGCCGCGCAGGCTGCTGCTGACGGCCAAATACCAGTTCTGAACCGCCCATGAAAATGCCCCGCCGGTGGCGGGGCATGAAAGAAAGTGTGAAGCGCGCCGATAAGCCGGATTCTGTGCACGCGGTTGCCCGCATGTGACCGCCATTAATCTGGGCCGGGCGTCGCCGCCCGGCTCGGTGCTACCTACCCGCACACTCCGGGGGCCCCGTCAACGTGTGCCTACTTGGTATTGCTGCGCGTAGAGATTGCCCGTTTCACCCGGGGACGCGTTCCGCGTCCCCGGGTGGCTATGGGGCCCAGGCTTTCGCCTGGGCGTCTGGCTTGCGCCATCCGTCGCCAGCTTGCGCTGGCCCCCCATAGAACACCAAGTTGGCGGCACATGTCCCCGACTCGTCTCTGTTGCTCTGATCCTCACCTCACGGTGGACAGCCGTTAGCTGCTACGCTGCCCTGTGCAGTCCGGACGTTCCTCCAGTGCCGTGTTTCCACGATTGCACCAGCGGCGGTCTGGCGTGCTTCACGGGCGGCATTATCTCGCGGCTGGGGCCGGGCTGCAGGCAGATGGCGCAACAGCCTCACGGCGGCATGCAGAACTCGCGGCGGAATTGTTCGGGTGAGGTGCCGGCCTCGCGCTGGAACATGGCGATGAAGGCCGAGGGCGTGCTGTAGCCCAGGTCATAGGCGATCTGCTGCACGCTCAGGCCGGCCTCCAGCGCATCGATGGCCAGCAGGTAGCGCATGCGCTGGCGCCATTCGCCCAGGCCCATGCCCAGTTCGCGCTGGCAGTGGCGCGCCAGGGTGCGCTCGGTCATGTGCACGCTGGCGGCCCATTGGGCCAGGCTGCGGTGGTCCTCGGGCGCAGCGCGCATGCGGGTCAGCACTTCGACCAGGGCCGGGTGTTCGGCGGCCGGCAGATAGCCGGGCTCCACGGGAACGGCCCGCAACTGGTCGTAGAGCACACGGGCCAGGCGCAGGTCGGCGTCGGTGGCGGGAATGTGCACGTCGCGCACGGCAAAGTCGGCCAGGATGGCCTTGACGATGGCGCCGATGCGCATGGAGCACGGCTGCGCCGGCAGCTCCCTGCACAGCGCAGGCGCCAGGTAGACCGAGCGGTAGACCACGGCGTGCGCCACATGGCAGCTGTGCACCACGCCGGGCGGCACCCAGACGCCGTACTGCGGCGGCGAGACCCAGCGCTGGCCTGCCGTGTCCATGCACATGCTGCCGTGGGGCGTGTAGTTCAGGTGACCCCAGCTGTGGCTGTGCGGCGGCACCTCGGTGTCGGCGCCGAATTCGTCGTAGCGGAAGTAGTACTCGCCCGGCACATCCTCGACGTTCTGGATGCGCATGGGCTTGCTGGGACGGGGCATGGCGGATGGTCCGGGTTGCGCTATCGATTGTCCGAAACCAGGGATGCACTCCAAGTCGGACAGAACGATCATAGGACCAGTCTTAGGAGTCTTCCAATGGGGTCTTACCTTTTCCCTTTGATCGCCGTGCTCATCTGGTCGGTCAATACCGTGGTCAGCAAGATGGCGGCCGACAGCATCGGCGCGGCCGAGATCGGCTTCTACCGCTGGCTGGTGGCGGCCGTGCTGTTCACGCCTTTCCTTTTGCCGTCCATCTGGCGCCAGCGCGCCGACATCCGGCCGCTGCTGCCGCGCCTCATCGTGCTGGGGATGCTGGGCATGGTGATCTACCAGAGCCTGGCCTATTACGCGGCCCATATGACATCGGCCACGCACATGGGCCTGATCGGCTCGCTCACGCCCATGATGGTGCTGGGCCTGTCCACCGCCATGCTGGGCCAGGCGTTGAGCCGGGGCGCCGTGCTGGGCTGCGTGCTGGCGATTGCGGGCGTGGCCCTGGTGGTGTCTTCGGGGCAGCCTGCCACCTTGCTCACCCAGGGCCTCAATGGCGGCGATGCGCTGATGTTCGTGGCCATGCTGGCCTATGCGGTCTACAACATCCTGCTCAAGCGCTGGCCCATGCCGCGCCTGGCCACGGTGCAACTGCTGTACCTGCAGATCCTGGTGGCCGTGATCGCGCAGCTGCCGCTGTTCCTGATGGCGCCGCGCACGGGGCTGAACGCGACCAACCTGCCGCTGGTGGGCTTTGCGGGCATCATGGCCTCCATCGCCGCGCCGCTGCTGTGGATGATGTCGGTGGCGCGCATCGGCCCGGGCCGCTCCAGCATGTTCTTCAACCTGGTACCCATCTTCACGGCCGTGATCGCCTTCATGGCATTGGGTGAGCCCCTGGCGGCCTATCACGCCGTGGGCGGCGTGCTGACCATTGGCGGCCTGCTGCTGGCCGAGCTGTGGAAGCAGCCTTTGCGCGCACCGCGTGCCGCAGCCACCGCCTGAAAAATCAGGGTTTTCCCGAGCGCAAATGGTGCACGCATGCTGCATGCCGGTGCGGCGCCCGCACCAGCTCTGCCCATAAGAATTTGCATTCAGGCCTGCTCATAATTTCTTGTTGGACAGCCCTGTCCCGCCTTTCGATACTGCCGCCACAGGAACAGCTCCAGACGCCTGGCCGGTCTCACTGCAGACCCGCCAGCGCCTGAAGCCCCTAAGACACACGGGCCCCGCCCCGGTCCGTGTGCCCGCTGCACCGTCGAAGACAGGAGACACCCCATGAGCAGTCCGGCATCCGCCGCACATTCCCCCGCCCACGGCGCCGGCCAGGCATCGCCGCCCGACATGGACGCCACCTACCGCAAGATCGCCTGGCGCCTGATCCCTTTTCTGGTCCTGCTCTTCATCCTGGCCTGGATAGACCGCGTCAACGTCGGTTTCGCCAAGCTGCAGATGCTGGACGACCTGCAGTTCAGCGAGGCCATCTACGGCCTGGGTGCCGGCATCTTCTTCATCGGCTACTTTCTGTTCGAAGTGCCCAGCAACCTGCTGCTGGAGAAGATCGGCGCGCGCAAGACGCTGGCGCGCATCACCATCCTGTGGGGCGCGGCCTCCATGGCCATGGCCTACGTGACCACGCCCACCATGTTCTACGTGCTGCGCTTCGTGCTGGGCGTGGTGGAGGCCGGCTTCTTCCCCGGCGTGGTGCTGTACCTGACCTACTGGTTCCCGGCCCGCCACCGGGCGCGCGTCAACGGCCTGTTCATGACCTCGTTCGCCATTGCGGGCGCGGTGGGCGGCCCGATTGCGGGCGCCATCATGAATGGCATGCAGGGCGTGGGCCATCTGTCCAACTGGCAGTGGCTGTTCATCCTGGAAGGCATTCCCTCGGTGATCGCCGGCTTCTTCGTGCTGCTGTACCTGCCCGAGAAGCCCGCCAACGCCAGGTGGCTGAGCGCGGCCGAGCAGCGCGCCGTGACCGCCGCCGTGGAGGCCGAGAACCAGGGCGGCCACAAGCATGTGTCCTTCCTGGACGCCTGCCGCAACTACCGCGTGTGGCTGTGCGCCGCCGTGTATTTCTGCATCGTCAGCGGCAACGCCACCATCGCGTTCTGGTCGCCGTCCATCATCAAGGAGATCGGCATCCAGAACACGCTGCAGATCGGCCTGATCTCGGCCATTCCCTTCCTGGCCGGCACGCTGGCCATGGTCTGGAACGGCATGCATTCGGACAAGACCGGCGAGCGCCGCATGCACTGCGCCCTGTCCGCGCTGATCGCGGCGGCGGGCCTGATCCTCACGGGCCTGTTCCTGCACAACGCCGTGCTCGCCCTGTGCGCGCTGACGCTGGCCTCCATCGGCATCCTCGCGGCCTTTCCCGTGTTCTGGTCGATTCCTGCCGCCTTCCTGGCCGGCACGGCGGCGGCCGGCGGCATTGCGCTGATCAACTCCATCGGCAACCTGGCCGGCTTCGTGGCGCCCTACATGATCGGCGCGCTCAAGACCAGCACGGGATCGCTGTCCTCGGGCCTGTACTTCGTGGCAGCCCTCGAATTCCTGGCGGCCTTCCTGGTCGTGCTCTTCGTCAGGAAGCAGTGAGGCCTGCGCGTGCGGTGCCGCTCCACGCCCTCCGCACGCCACAGCCTGACTTCCGCGTTTTCTCACCGGGGCCCGCGGCCCCGAATTCCCCCTGGATCGCCTGCCATGCAACTGCAGTTCACCACCCCCGAAGGCCAGACCTTCGCCTCTGAATTCGACACCCTCATCGTCGCCGGCTGGGCCGGCCGCGACCGCGATGCCATCGAGCACCACATCGAGGAGCTGGCCGCCATCGGCATCCCGCGCCCCAGCGCCGTGCCGCTGTACTACCGCATCTCCAGCAACCAGCTGAGCCAGCACAGCGCGCTGCAGGTGCTGGGCCCGGACTCCTCGGGAGAGGTCGAGGTCTTCGTGTTCACGCACGAAGGCGAGATGTTCGTGAGCCTGGCCTCCGACCACACGGACCGCAAGCTGGAAGCCTACAGCGTGGCCTTTTCCAAGCAGGCCTGCGTCAAGCCCGTGGCCACCCAGGCCTGGCGCTTTGCCGACGTGGCCGGCCACTGGGATGAGCTGGTCGTGCGCTCGTGGATCGTGGAAGACGGCCGCGAGGTGCTCTACCAGGAAGGCACGCTGGCCAGCCTGCGCACGCCCCAGGACCTGATCGCAGGCTTCACGGGCGGCAAGGATCTGCTGCCCGCAGGCTGCGGCATGACCTGCGGCACGGTGGGCGCCATCGGCGGCATCCGCCCCTCGACGCAGTTCTCCATGGAGCTGTACGATCCCCGCAGCCAGCGTTCCATCCGCCACAGCTACCGCAGCGAACTGCTGGACGTCGTGGCCTGAGCCGCGACTCCGATCCGCCCACGCCCGCCTTCACCCACAGGACTTCCCACATGACCCAAGCCCTCCCCCTGCCCAGCCTGGAACTGGCATCACAGCGCCTGCATGGCGGCGAAACCACCTCGGTGCAGCTGACCGAGCAGGCCCTGGCCCGCACCATGTCGGGGGAAGGCCCCAAGGTGTTCACGCGCGTGTTCCAGGGCGCGGCCCTGGCCGAGGCCCGCGCCAGCGACGTGCTGCGTGCGGCCGGCCTGGCGCGCTCGCCCATCGAGGGCCTGCCGGTCTCGGTCAAGGACCTGTTCGACATCGCCGGCTTTCCCACGCTGGGCGGCTCGCGCCTGCTGGCCGACGCACCGCCCGCGCAGCGCACGGCCGAAGTGGTGCAGCGCCTGCGCCAGGCCGGCGCCGTCATCGTGGGCACGACCAACATGACCGAGTTCGCCTACTCCGGCCTGGGCATCAACCCGCACTACGGCACGCCGCGCAATCCCTGGCAGCGTGACGAGGACGGCGGCCGCATCCCGGGCGGCTCGTCCTCGGGCGCGGCCATCTCGGTCACCGACGGCATGGCCATGGCGGCCATCGGCTCGGACACGGGCGGCTCGGTGCGCATTCCTTCGGCGCTGTGCGGGCTCACGGGCTTCAAGCCCACGGCGCGCCGCGTGAGCATGGAAGGCGTGCTGCCGCTGTCGGCCAACCTGGACTCCATCGGCCCGCTGGCCCCCAGCGTGCGCTGCTGCGCCACGCTGGACGCCATCCTCTCCGGCGAGCCGCTGGGCGAGCTGCATGCCGCGCCGCTGCAGGGCCTGCGCCTGCTGGCACCCACCAACGTGGTGCTGGACGGCATGGACGCCACCGTGGCCGCCGCCTGGGAGCGCGCCCTGTCCCTGCTGTCGCAGGCGGGCGCCCACATCACCCATGCCGTGGTCGCGCCCTTCGGCGAGCTGGCCGACATCAATTCCAAGGGCGGCTTCACGGCCGCCGAGGCCTGGGCCTGGCACCGCCAGCACATCGCCACGCGCCTGTCCGAGTACGACCCGCGCGTGGGCACGCGCATCCTGCGCGGCAAGGACATCAGCGCGGCCGACTACATCGACCTGCTGGCACGCCGCAGGCAGTGGATTGCCGCCGTGAGCGCCCAGATGGCCGACCATGACCTGATCGTCATGCCCACCGTGCCCGTGGTCGCCCCGAAGATCGCCGACCTCACGCAGAGCGACGAGGCCTACTTCGGCGCCAACGGCCTGATCCTGCGCAACCCCACGCTGATCAACTTCCTCGACGGCTGCGCCATCTCCCTGCCCTGCCACCGCGCAGGCGAGGCGCCCGTGGGCCTGAGCCTGGCCGGCCTCGGCGGGCAGGACCGGCGACTGCTGTCCGTGGCCCTGGCCGTGG
Organism: Delftia sp. PX-1; assembly: GCF_055797465.1. Lineage (NCBI taxonomy): Bacteria > Pseudomonadati > Pseudomonadota > Betaproteobacteria > Burkholderiales > Comamonadaceae > Delftia > Delftia sp. PX-1. Next base: position 1,537,386 of record NZ_CP184763.1, on the reverse strand, counting down.
AGCAGCTGCTGGCTTCGGCGCAGGGCTGATCGACCAGACGGCCTCGGGCCTAGCCGCCCAGGCCGCTGCCCGGCAGCCGCGCCACGGCCTGGCCGTGGTTCAGCGCAAAGGCGGCGGCGGTCTCCTCGGCCGCGCGCGCCACCACTTCGGTCAGCGGGTTCTGGTGGTCATTGCGGTAGCAGGCCACCAGCGGCAGCGAGGGGAACTCACGGTCCACGCGCAGCAGGCGCAGGCGCTGCTCGGCCAGCTCGCGCTGGATGATGGCCGGCGGCACGGCGGCCACGCCCAGGCCGTCGCAGACCACGCGGATCATGGTGGCCACCGAGGCAATGCAGTTCAGGTGCACCGAGGCACTGCTTTCGGTGGAGAACAGCTGCTCGATCACCGCATAGGGCTCGGAGCCGCGCGCAAAGCACATGATGGGAAAGGCCGCCAGCTCGGCCAGGCTCAGGGTCTCGTCGCCGATGCCCAGCTTGGGGCTGCCCACCCAGGCCATGGGAAATTCACCCAGCGACAGATGGCCCACGCCGGCCGCCGTCACGGGCTTGGCCTGCAGCGACAGGTCCAGCTGCCCCTTCACCAATTGCTCGGACATGTGCATCGTGGTGTCGCAGGCGATCTCCACCTGCAGGCGCGGATAGCGCTGCTGCAGCAGCGCCAGGAAATCGGGAAACCAGCTGTGCACGATGGACTCGATGGCGCCGATGCGGATCACGCCCGCATAGGCCTGCTTGTCCAGCATGTCCTCGCGCATCTCGCGCATGAGGCGCAGCATGCGCTCGGCATGGACCAGGGCCTTGGCGCCGTCGGCCGTGAGCGTGACCTCGCGCACGCCACGGTCGAACAGGCGCACGCCGAACTCCTGCTCCAGCGTGGCGATGCGGCTGGAGACGGCGGCCTGCGTGGTGTACAGCCGCTCGGCCGTCATGCGGAAATTGCGCAGCTCGGCCAGCAGCACAAAGGTTTCCAGGAACCGTAGATTCATGCGGCGATGTTAGCCGTCCAGGCCATATCGATATAGCCCATGCATGGAACGCCTGCGTGCACAATGCTCCGTGACCGCGCACGCTGGCTGCGCAACACCCCGACTGTCCAACCACCACCCCAAAATCGCGGAGGTCCGATGAGAGCTGACAACATCCTGCAAACGATTGGCAACACGCCCCACGTGCGCATCAACCGCCTGTTCGGCGCCGGTGCCAATGTGTGGATCAAGTCCGAGCGCGGCAACCCCGGCGGCTCCATCAAGGACCGCATCGCGCTGGCCATGGTCGAGGACGCCGAGAAGTCCGGCGCCCTGAAGCCCGGCGGCACCATCATCGAGCCCACCAGCGGCAACACCGGCGTGGGCCTGGCCCTGGTGGCCGCTGTCAAGGGCTACAAGCTGGTGCTGGTCATGCCCGAGAGCATGAGCATCGAGCGCCGCCGCCTGATGCTGGCCTACGGCGCCAGCTTCGACCTCACGCCCAAGGAAAAGGGCATGAAGGGCGCCATCGCCCGCGCCCAGGAACTGGCCAGCCAGACGCCTGGCGCCTGGATTCCGCAGCAGTTCGAGAACCCCGCCAACATCGATGTGCACGTGCGCACCACCGCCCAGGAAATCCTGGCCGACTTCCCCGAAGGCCTGGATGTGCTGATCACCGGCGTGGGCACGGGCGGCCACCTGACCGGCGTGGCGCGGGTGCTCAAGGCCCAATTCCCCCAGCTCAAGGTCTTCGCCGTGGAGCCTGCCGCATCGCCCGTGATCTCGGGCGGCCAGCCCTCGCCCCACCCCATCCAGGGCATTGGCGCAGGCTTCGTGCCCAAGAACCTGGACACCAGCCTGCTGGACGGCGTGATCCAGGTCGAAGCCGAACCCGCGCGCGAGTACGCACGCCGCTCGGCCCGCGAGGAAGGCATCCTGGTCGGCATCTCCTCGGGCGCCACCCTGGCCGCCATTGCGCAAAAGCTGCCCGAGCTGCCCGCAGGCGCCAAGGTGCTGGGCTTCAACTACGACACGGGCGAGCGCTACCTGTCGGTGGAAGGCTTCCTGCCGGCCTGACCGCCCTGCCCCCTGAACAAGCCAAAGGCCCTTCGCGGGCCTTTTGTCATGGCAGAGCCGTTCAGATCGTCAGGCCCTGAGCCAGGTGCCGCAGCAGCGCATCCACCTTGGGCAGCAACTGGCGGCTGCGCGGCCAGACCAGGTGCAGCGGCAGGCCATCGACTTCGGCGCCGGGCAGCAGCCGCAGCAGGTGGCCATCGCGCAGCGGCGCCTCAACCATCCACGTGGCCAGTTGGGCGATGCCGCAGCCCGCCATCACGGCAGCCACCACCGCTTCGCCATCGCCCAGCACCATGCGCGGCTGCACCGCAATGGCGCCGGCACTGCTCTGCCATGCACTCATGCCTGCATCGGTCTTTCCATAGGCCACGGCATCATGGCCGGCCAGTGCCTGCAGGCTGTCAGGCGCTCCGCGCCGCTCCAGATACGCAGGCGATGCGCAGAACACCAGCCGCTCCCGCCCCAGCAGACGCTGGCCCAGTCCCGCAGGCAGCTGCACGCTGCCGCCTATGCGCACGGCCACGTCGATGCCTTCGTCCACCACGTCCACGAAGCGGTCCGTGAACGACACCTGGGGCTGCACCGCCGCATGGCGCTGTGCAAACTCCAGCAGCAGCGGCATCACCTTCATCCGTCCGTACAGCGCCGGCAGGTCCACGCGCAGCCTGCCTGCGGGCTCCAGGTGCTCGGCGGCCAGCACCTGCTCGGCCGACTCCAGCTCGCCCAGCACGCGCACACAGGTGCGGTAGAAGGCCTCGCCGGCATCGGTCAGCCGCAGCCGCCGCGTCGTACGTTCAAACAGGCGCGTCGCCAGCCGGGCTTCCAGCCGGGCCACGGCCTTGCCCACGGCCGAGCCTGTCAGGTGCAGCCGCTCGGCAGCAGCCGTGAAACTGCCCGCGTCTGCGGTACAGACAAAGGCCTCGATGCCCTTGAGACGCTCCGAAGGAAACATGGCGATGGCGGCTTTCATTCAAGAATCAATTTCCAGTATCTGCAGAAAATTCATCCGAGATAAGAATTCACATCTTAAATAAGCTCGCGGGCCTGTTGTTTCTTTTCCCCGGAGTCTTTGCGCATGTCCCCTGCCCCATCCCTGAACCGCGATGCCCGCCCCTCCATTCCTGCCACCCAAGGCAAGGCCGCCACCGCCGTGCTGGCGGTGGCGGCTTTCGTCATCGTCACAACGGAGTTCCTGATCGTCGGCCTGCTGCCGGCGCTGGCGCGCGACCTGGGCACCAGCGCTGCGGCGGCCGGCCAGCTGGTCACGCTGTTCGCCCTGGTCGTGGCGCTGGCCGGTCCGCCGCTCACGGCCTGGCTGGCACCGGTGGGCCGCAAGCGCCTGTTCGTGGCCATTGCCCTGCTGTTTGCGGGCTCCAACGCGCTGGCGGCCGTGGCGCCCAGCCTGGGCGTGCTGGCACTGGCGCGCCTGCTGCCGGCCATGGCGCTGCCGGTGTTCTGGGGCACGGCCAGCGAAACCGCTGCGCAACTGGCAGGACCGTCACGCGCAGGCCGTGCCGTGGCCAGCGTCTACCTGGGCATTTCTGCGGCGCTGCTGCTGGGCATTCCCCTGGGCACGCTGGCCGCCGATGCCGTGGGCTGGCGCGGCGCCTTCGGCCTGCTGGCCCTGCTGTCGCTGCTGGTGGCCCTGGCCCTGCAATGGAAGATGCCGGCGCTTGAAGGCGCGCCCCGCATGCCCCTGGCGCAGCAGTTGCGCGTGTTGCGCACTCCCCGGTTCCTGGCGCAGATTGCGCTGTCGGTGCTGGTCTTCACGGCCATGTTCACGGCCTATACCTATCTGGCCGAAATCCTGGAGCGCGCCGCCGGCGTGGCACCCGCACGCGTGGGCTGGTGGCTGATGGGATTTGGCGCCGTCGGCCTGGCCGGCAACTGGCTGGGCGGGCGCTGGGCCGAGCGCCACGCGCTGAGAGTCACAGCGGCCCTGTGCCTGGTACTGGCCCTGGGCATGGCGGCCACCGTGCAGCTGGCCCAGGCCCTGCCCTGGCTGGTGGTCGCGCTGGCCGTCTGGGGCGTGGCCAACACGGCCCTGTACCCGGTCTGCCAGATCCGCGTCATGCAATCCGCACCCCAGGCGCAGGCCCTGGCGGGCACGGCCAATGTCTCGGCCGCCAATGCCGGCATTGCGCTGGGTGCCCTTTTGGGCGGATGGGCACTGCAGACCGCAGGCCCTCTGTCCACGGGCCGGGTTGCCGCCGGCCTGGCCATGCTGGCGGCCGTGGCGGCGCGGTGCATGGCACGCTCGGGGCGAGCAAGGCACGCGCACTGCGCATGATCCACTCCATGAAGAGCCAGGGCCGGCAATCGCAGCGGCGTGCATTGTTGCTGGCCGCTGCATGCTGCGTTGTCTGCTCGCGCACAAAGTGAACCGCCTCGGGCCTGGACAATCCGTACCGGCGCCGCGACCGCATCCCGGACCGCCGCCTGTGTGCAGCGCAGACGTGACGCCCAGCCCGGCGTAAGACAGTTGTGTGGAGATCTCTTACAAAACATGTTGCGCCCAAAGGTCATGCTGAACGCGCATCGGGCAAACCCGACTCTGGCCTACGATGGTCTGACCAAGGAGTAAAAAAATCTTGTTCGGTTTCTTTGAAAAACGCGTCCCGCCCTATCCCAGCGTCGAGCCCACGGTCCCGCCCAAGGGCTTTTTCGCCTTCATCTGGGCCTGCACGCAAGGCATGCGCGGCTGGATCGCGCTGCTGACCTGCACCTCGGCGCTGCTGGCCGTCTACGAGGCGGCGCTGTTCGCCCTGATGGGCCATGTGGTGGACTGGCTTTCCACCGTGTCGCCGGCAGGCTTCTGGGAGCAGCAGCGCGGCACGGTCTGGGGCATTGCCGCCATCCTCTTGTCCAGCGTGCTGCTGCTGGCCTTTCACACGGCAGTGATGCACCAGGTGCTGGCCATCAATTTCCCCATGCGCCTGCGCTGGGTGTTCCACCGGCTGATGCTGGGCCAGAGCATGTCGTTCTATGCGGACGAGTTCGCGGGCCGCATCACCACCAAGATCATGCAGACGGCGCTGTCGGTGCGCGAAGTGGTGTTCATGGTGGTCGATGTGCTGGTGGGCGTGAGCGTCTACATGATCGGCATCCTGGTGCTGGCGGCCAGCTTCGAGTGGCGGCTGATGATTCCGTTCGCGCTGTGGCTGCTGGCCTATATCGGCGCCTGCTTCTACTTTGTTCCGCGCCTGGGCAAGATCGGCAAGGAGCAGGCCGATGCGCGCTCCATGATGACGGGCCGCGTGACCGATGCCTATACCAACATCGCCACCGTCAAGCTGTTCGCCCACACGCGCCGCGAGGCCGAGTACGCGCGCAACGCCATGGACGCCTTCAAGTCCACCGGCTATGCGCAGATGCGGCTGGTCAGCCTGTTCGAGATCACCAACCACCTGATGATCACCCTGCTGCTGGTGGGCTCCACGGGCACGGCGCTGTACCTGTGGTCTGCCGGCCAGGCCAGCGCGGGCGTGGTGGCAGCGGTGATTGCCATGGCGCTGCGGCTGATGGGCTATTCGCACTGGGTGATGTGGCAGATGACGGGCCTGTTCGAGAACGTGGGCACCATCCAGGACGGCATCCTCACGCTGACCAAGCCGCGCACCATCGTGGACGCGCCCGACGCCAGGCCGCTGCAGGTCACGCACGGCGCCATCGCCTTCGAGGACCTGAGCTTTGCCTACAAGGACGGCGGCAAGCAGGTGATCGACCACCTGAACCTGCACATTCGCGCGGGCGAGCGCATCGGCCTGATCGGCCGCTCGGGCGCGGGCAAGTCCACGCTGGTGAACCTGCTGCTGCGCTTCCATGAACCCCAGGGCGGGCGCATCACCATCGACGGGCAGGACATCCGCACCGTCACGCAGGACAGCCTGCGCGGCGCCGTGGGCATGGTGACGCAGGACACCTCGCTGCTGCACCGCTCCATGCGCGACAACATCCTCTACGGCCGCCCCGATGCGACCGAGCAGGAGATGCTGGCCGCCGCGGACAAGGCCGAGGCCTCGGACTTCATCGCCACGCTGACCGATCTCAAGGGCCGCAGCGGCTACGATGCCCAGGTGGGCGAGCGCGGCGTCAAGCTGTCGGGTGGCCAGCGCCAGCGCGTGGCGATTGCGCGCGTGATGCTCAAGGACGCGCCCATCCTGCTGCTGGACGAGGCCACCAGCGCGCTGGACAGCGAGGTCGAGGCCGCCATCCAGCAAAGCCTGGACAGCCTCATGCACGGCAAGACCGTGATCGCCATCGCCCACCGCCTGTCGACCATCGCGGCCATGGACCGGCTCATCGTCATGGACCAGGGCCAGATCGTCGAGCAGGGCACGCACCAGCAACTGCTGGAGCTGGGCGGCATCTACGCCAAGCTGTGGTCGCACCAGAGCGGCGGCTTCCTCGCAGAGCAGGGCTCGGAAGCTGCCAACGCCAACGGCTAGACGCTCGCCAGATCCCGGTCCAGCTGCGTATGCAATGTGTAGCGGCTGGCCGGGTGCAAGGTCACACTGAGGTCCATCAACTCCCCATCGGTATCCAGGTAGCGGCGCACGATCTTCAGCGCCGCTGACCCGGCCGGGGCCTGCAATTCCTCCGACAGCGCCTCGGGAATGAGCGCCCCCACCACGGCCTGCCGCACCCGCGCGATGCGCAGGCCGTACTGCTGCTCCAGCAGACTGCTGACCAGCAACTCGGGCGCGGCGCGCACGCGCTCGGCCAGTTCCTGCGTGTCAAAGCGCTGCGCATCCACATAGACCACGGTCCAGGCAATGGGCAGGTGCGGCGCTGCGCCGTCGCGGCGCAGGCTGCAGATGGCCAGCCAGCGGCTGCCGGCCGGGCAGTCCAGCTCGGCGGCCAGGTCCTGGTCCAGCACCACCTCCTCGATGCGCCGCACTTCGCGCACATGGGTGGCGCCGAACTGCACCAAGTCCTCCAGCGAGGTCAGCGCCTGGCGGTAGTGCGCATGGGGCTGCACCGCCTCCACGCGCGTGCCGACCTTCTTGCGCCGCGAGACCAGCCCCGACTGCTGCAGCTCGGCAATCGCCGCGCGCACAGTGTGGCGGCTCACGCCATAGCGGTCGCACAGCTCCAGCTCGGTAGGCAGCAGGGCGCCCACGGCGTATTCGCCCGAGGCAATGCGCTCGGACAGGTCGCGCGCCACCTGGGCATAGCGTGTCTCAGCCATGGGCGCAGGCCTTCCCCCCAGGCAAACCCGGATGTTCGTAATGTACGTACATAAATAAAAATATCGATATGTCCGAACTTAATCGCAATTACGCACCATGACCCTTCCGTCCTTCACCGCCAGCACCGCCATCGATTCGCTGCTGTTCCGCGACGCCTTCGGCACCCCCGCCATGCGCGCCATCTTCGCCGACAGCGCGCTGGTGTCGCGCTACATAGAGGTCGAGGTCGCGCTGGCACGCGCCCAGGGCCGCTGCGGCGTGATTCCGGCCGAGGCCGCACACGAGATCGCGCAGCGCTGCAGCCTCGAAGCGCTGGACTTCGAGCTGCTGCGCAAGGAAACCGACATTGTCGGCTACCCCATCCTGCCGCTGGTGCACCAGCTGGTGAAACAGTGCGGCGACGCAGGCCGCTACATCCACTGGGGCGCCACCACCCAGGACATCATGGACACCGCCACCGTGCTGCAGGTGCGCGATGCGCTGGACCTGGTCGATGCCGACATCGCCGCGCTGCGCACCATCCTGGCCGACCTGGCAGAACGCCACCGCGACACGCCCATGGCCGGCCGCACGCACCTGCAGCACGCCCTGCCCATCACCTTCGGCTACAAGGCCGCCATCTGGCTGGCCATGTTCGACCGCCATGCCCAGCGCCTGCAGGAACTGCGCCCGCGCGTGCTGGTGGGCCAGTTCGCGGGGGCGGCAGGCACGCTGGCCTCGCTGAGCGGCCGGGGCCTGGAAGTGCAGCAATTGCTGATGGAAGAACTGGGCCTGGGCGTGCCCGCCACCACCTGGCATGTGGCGCGCGACGGCCTGGCCGAGGCCGTGAATTTCCTGGCCCTGGTCACCGGCTCGCTGGGCAAGATCGCCTACGACGTGATGCTGCTGTCCTCCACCGAGTTCGGCGAGGTGTTCGAGCCCTTCGTCACGGGGCGCGGCGCCAGCAGCACCATGCCGCAAAAGCGCAACGCCATCTCCAGCGAGCTGATGCTGGCCGCCTCCAAGGCCGTGCGCCAGCATGCGGGCCTGATGCTGGACGCCATGGTCCAGGACCTGGAGCGCGCCACCGGCCCCTGGCACGCCGAATGGGTGGCCCTGCCCGAGAGCTTCGTGCTCTCGGCCGGCGCCCTGCACCAGGCGCGCTTCATGCTCGGCGGCCTCATCGTCGATCCCGAACGCATGGCCCGCAACCTGGACATGACCGACGGTCTGATCGTGGCCGAGGCCGTGATGATGGGCCTGGCCCCGCACACGGGCCGCCAGCAGGCGCACGACATCGTCTATGCCGCCTGCCGCAGCGTCAACGCCGAGGGCGGCACGCTGGCCGATGCGCTGGCCCGCCTGCCCGAAGTCACGGCCCATTTCGACCGCGCGGCGCTGCAGCGCCTCACCGACCCGCGCAGCTACCTGGGCGAGGCCCCGCAGATGGTGGACCGCGCCCTTGCGCTGTCGCGCGCCCATACAGCCAGCGGCCGCTGACATCCCGGCCCAGGACAGAACACAGCACTACAGGAGACAACACCATGCCTTTCCATCTTCCCCGCCTGCCACGCCTAGCCCTTGCCCTGGCCGCCACCACCTTCGCCCTGGCCGCGCACGCCCAGGGCGGCTACCCCGCCAAGCCGCTGACCTGGATCGTGCCCTTCGCGGCCGGCGGCCCCACGGACGCCATGGCGCGCGACATCGCCCAGCGCACCAGCACCCAGCTGGGCCAGCAGATCATCATCGAGAACGTTCCGGGTGCGGGCGGCACCATCGGCGCGGCCAAGGCGGCGCGCTCGGCGCCCGACGGCTACAGCTTCCTGGTCGGCCACATGGGCTACATGGGCGCGGCGCCGTCGCTGTACAAGAAGCTGGCCTATGACCCGGTCAAGGACTTCGAGGCGGTGTTCCGCTTCCCCGACACGCCGCTGGTGCTTCTGGTGGGCAAGAACTCCCCGTACAAGACGGCCGAGGAGCTGGTGGCCTTCGGCAAGCAGAACCCGGGCCGGCTGAACTTCGGCAACGCGGGCGTGGGATCGACCTCGCACCTGGTGGCAGCGCTGTTCGCCAGCCGCGCGCAGATGGAGATCACCCAGGTGGCCTACAAGGGCGCGGCACCGGCCATGACCGATGTGATCTCGGGCCAGGTCGATGCCATGTTCGACCAGACCAACACCGCCCTGCCCCAGCTGGCCGGCGAGCGCATCCGCGCCATCGCCCTCACCTCGGACAAGCCCATGCCCCAGTTCCCGGGCGCCGCCGCGCTGGGCCAGAAGCTGCTGCCGGGCTTCGAGACCGCCACCTGGTACGGCATCTACGCGCCCAAGGGCACGCCGCGCGACGTGGTGCAAAAGGTCTACCAGGCCTATACCAAGGCCCTGGCCGACAAGGCCTGGACCGACAGGATGGCCGCCCAGGGCATACGCCTGCTGCCCGCAGATCAATACGCGCCCGAAGCCCTGGCCCGCCACACGGCCGCCGAGGTGGAGCGCTGGCGCAAGGTGGCAGCCGACGCGAAGATCTCGCTGGACTGAGCCCATGGACCAGACACGCACCCAGGCCCAGGCACAGACCCAGGCTCATACCCGCATCGAGCACGATGCCTTCGGCCCCGTCCACATCCCTGCCGACCGCCTCTGGGGCGCGCAGACCCAGCGCGCGCTGGAGCTGTTCACCATTGGCGAGGAGCGCTTTCCGCAGGGCCTGTACCGCGCATTCGGGCTGCAGAAGCTGGCGGCAGCGCGCGCCAACCGGCGCCTGGGCGTGCTGGACGACGAGCGCGGCGCGGCCATCGAGGCCGCAGCCGCCGAACTGCGCGACGGCCTGCTGGACGCGCATTTCCCGCTGACCATCTGGCAGACGGGCTCGGGCACGCAGACCAACATGAATGCCAACGAGGTCATCGCCAACCGCGCCAACCAGATGCTGGGCCAGCCCCCGGGCACGCGCAGCCCGGTCCACCCCAACGACCATGCCAATGCCTCGCAGTCGTCCAACGACAGCTTTCCCACGGTGATGCACCTGGCCACGGCGCTGGAGCTGCGCGACCACCTGCTGCCCGCCCTGGAACAGCTGCAGCAGCGCCTGCAGGAACGCGCCCTGGCCTTTGCCGGCGTGCTCAAGGTGGCGCGCACGCACCTGATGGACGCCGTGCCCATGACGCTGGGCCAGAGCTTCGAGACATTCGCCCACCAGGTGGGCCACGGCATGGACCGGCTGCGGGACACCCAGCCCCGGCTGTGGAGCCTGGCCCAGGGCGGCACGGCGGCCGGCACGGGGCTCAACGCGCCGGCCGGATTCGACCGGATCTTCTGCGAGGAGATACAGGCGCTCACGGGCCTGGCGGTCACGCCCAATCCCTGCAAGTTCGAAGGCATGGCCGCGCACGATGCGCTCATCGAGGTCTCGGGCGCACTCAATGTGGTGGCCGGTTCGCTGGCCAAGATGGCCAACGACATCCGCCTGCTGGGTTCAGGCCCGCGCTGCGGCCTGGGGGAGCTGGTGTTTCCCGACGATGGGCTGAGCTCCTCCATCATGCCGGGCAAGCGCAACCCGACCGTGGCCGAGGTCGTGGTGCAGGCCGCCTACCAGGCCATGGGCCACCACCTCACCGTCACGCTGGCGGGCTCGGCCGGGCACTTCGAGCTCAACGTGGCCAAGCCCGTGCTGATCCACCACCTGCTGCGCGCCATGCGCGCGCTGGGCGACGCCATCCGCGTGTTTGCCGAGAAACTGGTGGCCGGCCTGCAGGCACATACGGAGCGGCTGGAGCAGCAGGTCAGCCACTCGCTGCTGCAGGCCACCGCGCTCAACCCGGTACTGGGCTATGACGCCGTGGCACGCATCACGCGCGAGGCCATGGCGCGCGGCATTGCGCCGCGCGAGGCAGCCGTGGAGCTGGGGCTGATCACGGCGGCCGAGTACGACCGGCTGGTGGACCTGCGGGCCATGGCCGGGCTGCCGCCCGCGTAGCGGCCTCAATCCTCCAGGCCTATGTTCTGCACGATCTTCTTCTCGTCCTCGAACGCCTTCCTGGCGAACGCCGTGTACTCCTGGCTGCCGCGGAACTGCGTGCGCACGCCGTAGTTGCCGACGACCTGGCGGAAGGCCGGGTCGTCCATGGCGGCCTTGATGGCGGCTTCGAGCTTGCGCACGATCTCGGGCGGCAGGCCGCGCGGCCCGGCAATGCCCAAGGGCGAGGGCACATCGAAGGCATAACCGGCCTCGCGGAACGTGGGCACGTTGGCAAAGGCCTCGGGCCGCACCTCGGAGGCCGAGGCCAGGGCGCGCAGCTTGCCCGAGCTCAGGTACGGCAGCACCGTGTTGGCGTACACGCCGGACTTGATGTGGCCGGCCATCAGCGAGTTCAGCGCCTCGGCATCGCCCTTGAAGGGCGCATGCGTGAAGCGTGCGCCCGTGGCCTGCTCCAGCAGCGCCATCACCACGTGGTTGGCCGTGAACTTGCCCGGCGTGCCGTAGTCCACGGCGCCCGGATTCTTCTTGGCGAACTCGACCAGGTCCTGCACCGTCTTGAACGGCGAGTCCTGGGGCACGGCCAGCACGAAGTCATAGGTCATGTAGGTGGCGATGTAGCTGAGATCGCGCACCGGGTCGTACTGCACCTTCTGGATGTGCGGCTGGCGGAAGATGCTCACGGGCGCCAGCGTCAGGCGGTAGCCGTCCGGCTTGGCCGATCGCATGTCCATCACGCCCATGGACGCGCCCGCGCCGGGCTTGTTCTCGATCACCACGGTCTGCCCCAGCTGCTTGCCCATGCCCTGGGCCAGCGCACGCGCCACCACATCGGTCACGCCGCCCGCGCCGTAGGGCACGACCAGGCTGATGGGGCGGCTGGGATAGCTGTCCTGCGCCCATGCTGCGCCCGTCATCAGGACCGATGCGCACATCCATGCGCCAAACACTCGTCTTTGCATTTCCATCTTCCTCAGAGGCTCACGACCATCGAACTTGCTGCTGTTCAATTTAGATGGATGCATGCCAACCATGGATTCGGGCAAGCCCGTAGCGTTGGGGCGTCTGGGGAAAACGCGCAGCGTGGGTGCGGGACTGATGGCTCTATAGCAGGGGGTGGCGTGGTTGCTTGGTTTGCGGGTGGTGGTGGGGTGTTTTTTTGCGCATTGGGGTGGGTGGGGCATGTCTTTGAGGCGACAGTCATGGGGCGTGTGCCCTCAGAGTGACTGCCATTCAGGGATGCTTTTTTGTCCCTGCCGGGTGGTTGTTTTTCGAGGCCGGGTTTCGGCCCGGCGGCCGACCTACTTTCTTATCGCGCGATAAGAAAGTAGGCAAAGAAACGCGCCCAAATGCCCGCGACCCCTGCGCTTCGCTCCGGGGCAACCTGCGTCGTGGCGGTTGCGGGGTTCGCCGTGAAACTCTCTTCGCGCTGCGCGCTACGTTCAAACATCACGGCGAGTCAGATCACGAAGCAGTCCTGTCCTTCGGCAGGACTGCAACCCCGCAACCGCCACGCCGCAGACGCTGACATACGGGAGGTGGTGCGGGCCTTCGCTTCGCTCGGCCCCGGTTTGAAGCCGAGCGGAGCGATGGCGCCGGCTGTTGGCTGTTGGCTGTTGGCTGTTGGCTGTTCCCCAGCCTCCCCCTTCTGCCCACGCCTGCGTTGGGCGGGATGCGGGGTGGCAGCCCTGCCGAAGGACAGGGCTGCTTCGTTGTCTAGCTTGCCGCAGTTGTTTGAACGGATTGCGCCGCAGGCGCAAGGAGTGAGTTCTGCGGCACACCCCGCATCCCGCCCAACGCAGGTCGCCCGCAGCGAAGCGAAGGGTCGTGGGCAGTTCGGGGCGCGCTTCTTTGCCCCGCTTTCTTGTCGCGCGACAAGAAAGCGGGTCGGCCGCCGGGCCGAACCCCGGCCTCGAAAAACAACCACCCGGCAGGGTCAAAAAAAGACCCACCAGCAAACCAGCAAAAAAGGCGCCACCAGCATCCCGCCAGCAGCGCCTTCCTCAGTCAATCATCAGACCGAAATCAGCGAACGGTATCGCCCAGAACAAGCCCTTCACGGCGTGGATCAGCCCCACCTTCCAGCTGCGCCTGCCCATTGCGCTGCACCCGCAAGATGGTGCCAATACCGCTGGACTGCGCACTGATGGACACCACATGGCCCAGGGCACGCAGGCCGCTGACCAGCGGATCGTCGTTGCCGCCATTGGCCGTGTTGATGTTGGGGTGCTCGCCGCCCACGTTGGTGGTCGGGCTGTTGGCCGCGCCGAAGTCCACCATCGACGTGGCCTGCTGCGCATCCAGACCCCAGTCCAGCGCGCCGACCAGGGTCTTGGTCACGTACTGGATGATGGTGCTGCCGCCCGGCGAGCCCGTGGCCATCTTGAAGTCGCCGGCGGTGCCGTCGGTCTTCAGGTCGAACACCAGCGTGGGCGCCATGGAGCTGCGCGGGCGCTTGCCCGGCTGCACGCGGTTGGCGACCGGGCCGTCGGCGGTGCTGGGGATGGCCGCGAAGTCGGTCAGCTGGTTGTTGAGCACGAAGCCGCGCGTGACGTGAAAGGACCCCATGCTGGACTCCACCGTGGTCGTCATGCTCAGCGCGTTGCCCTTGGCATCGACGATGCTCATGTGCGTGGTGCCGGCCTCCTTGACATCGACCACGCCCTGCGAAGGCGTACCGAAGTTGCCTGCCTGGGCCGTGCCCATGCTCTTGGTCGTGGAGATGAGGGCGGCGCGCTGGCGCAGGTAGCTCTTGTCCAGCATCAGGGCCGGCGAGCCGCCGGGCAGGGACACGAAGTCGGTGTCGGCCACGTACTTGTCACGGTCGGCATAGGCCAGGCGCAGGGCTTCGCTGACCAGGTGCACGCCCATCACCGAGGGCTTGCCGCCCTCGCCATCGATGGCCGTGGGCGCATAGGCCTTGAGGTCGAAATTCTCCAGAATGCCCATGGCCTGTGCCACGGCGATGCCGCCGGACGACGGCGGCGGCATGCTGCAGACCATGTAGCGCGCGCGGTAGGTGGTGCAGACGGCCTCGCGGCGCTTGGCCTCGTAGCTGGCCAGATCCTGCAGCGTGGTCTTGCCGGGGGTGATGGGCGCACCGTCCGAGACGGTCTGCGTCACGCCCACCTTGCTGACGATGGCCTGGGCCAGGTCGCCACGGTAGAAGGCATCGGCACCGCCCGTGGCGATGCTGCGCAGCGTGTCGGCATAGGGCTGGTTGACGAACTTGGCGCCCAGCGCCAGCGGCTTGCCCTGGGCATCGAAGTACAGCTTGGCGGCATCGGCATCGCGCGCCAGCTCCGTCTTGGAGCCCTCCAGCGCGGCGGCCATGCGGCCGCTGATGGGAAAGCCCTTGCTGGCCAGGTCGATGCCCGAATTGAACAGCTGGGGCCACGCGGTCTTGCCGTAGTCCTTGTGCGCGAGTTCCAGCATGCGCACCACGCCCGGCGTGCCGATGGAGCGGCCGCTGGAGCGCGCCGAAGGCTTGGGCGCGGTCTGGTCGGTGGCATCGTCCACGTAGCGCAGGTAGTTTTCCGTGGCGGCAGCCGGCGCAGTCTCGCGGCCGTCATAGGCCACGACCTTGCCCGTGGCCGCATCGCGGTAGAGCATGAAGGCGCCACCGCCGATGCCGCTGGACTGCGGCTCCACCAGGCCCAGCACCATCTGCACGGCCACGGCCGCATCCACGGCCGAGCCGCCGGACTTGAGCACCTCGCAACCGGCCTTGGACGCCAGCGGGTTGGCCGTGACCACCATGTACTTGGAGGTGTGCAGGGCCTTCTTGCCGAGGCGGTAGCCCGACGAGGGTTCGGGTGCGGCCGGATCACCGGGCAGGCCCGAGCCCACGACCACGCTGCCATCGCCCGAGGTGATGGCGCAGGCCGCCAGGTCGTCCTGGCCCAATCCGCCATTGCCACCACCACCGCACGATGCGAGGAACAGCGGCGTGGCGGCCGCAAGGCCGATCCACTGCCATGCAGGCAGGCGTTGCCTGGAAGGGGGTTGCTTCATGAAATGTCTCCTTGTGGTGCGTGGAATGCGTTGATCTTGTTCACCTGGGGCAGCACCCGCCCGCAGGCTTGCCGCGAGCTTACATCCGTTCCACCACCACTTCGCGCAGATGCAGCCACCCCATCAGAGCGGGACTGAAGGGCCCCGTTCGCGGATGGCCGGCCCTGCATGCAAGGTCCGTGCCCGGATCGGGACGGCACCAGCACCGGAAATATCTGGCGGAAAATCCGAACCCGAGCACACCCCAAGGCTGTGCGGCCCGCAGCCTGTGCGGTCGCCCACTTTGGCTTACCATCGCCGGCCCTCTGCTTGATAGGTACAAGCCATGATCCGCGTCTCTGAACTGAAACTGCCCCTGTCGGCGGTGCAATACCACCCCGACAGCCACACCGAATACCTGCCCCTGGAGCCGCTGCGCGCCCTGGCCGCGCGCCAGCTGGGCATTGCCGAGGAGGCCATTGCCTCCGTGCATGTGCACAAGCGCAGCTTCGATGCGCGCAAGTCCGAGCTGCTGGCCGTCTACATCGTCGACCTGACGCTGGCCGACGAGAGCCAGGAAGCCGCGCTGCTGGAACAGTTCTCCAGCCATGCCCATGTGAACCCCACGCCCGACATGCGCTGGCATGCCGTGGGCCAGGCGCCTGCCGACCTGCAGCGCCGGCCCGTGGTGGTGGGCTTCGGGCCCTGCGGCATCTTTGCGGCCCTGGTGCTGGCGCAGATGGGCTTCAGGCCCATCGTCATCGAGCGCGGCCGCTCGGTGCGCGAGCGCACCCAGGACACCTGGGGCCTGTGGCGCAAGCGCGAGCTGGTGCCCGAGTCCAATGTGCAGTTCGGCGAAGGCGGCGCAGGCACCTTCTCCGACGGCAAGCTCTACAGCCAGATCAAGGACCCGCGCCACCTGGGCCGCAAGGTGATGCAGGAGTTCGTCACCCACGGCGCGCCGCCCGAGATCCTCTATGCCGCGCATCCGCACATCGGCACCTTCAAGCTGGTGAAGGTGGTCGAGGGAATACGCGAGGAGATCATCCGCCTGGGCGGCGAGATCCGCTTCGGCCAGCGCGTGTGTGACATGCGCATCGAGGGCGAGGGCAAGGACCGCCGTCTCACCGCCCTGGAAGTGCTGGACCAGGACAGCGGCGAGCGCCAGTGGCTGGAGACCGACCATGCCGTGATGGCCCTGGGCCACAGCTCGCGCGACACCTTCGCCATGTTCTACGAGCGCGGCGTGCACATGGAAGCCAAGCCGTTCTCGGTGGGCTTTCGCATCGAGCATCCGCAAAGCGTGATCGACCGCGCGCGCTGGGGCAGGCATGCCGGCCACCCGCTGCTGGGCGCGGCCGACTACAAGCTGGTGCACCACGCCAGCAACGGGCGCGCGGTCTACAGCTTTTGCATGTGCCCGGGCGGCACCGTGGTGGCTGCCACCAGCGAGCCCGAGCGCGTGGTCACCAACGGCATGAGCCAGTACTCGCGCGCCGAGCGCAATGCCAACGCCGGCATGGTCTGCGCCATCGACCCCTCCGACTACCCGCGCGATGCCAAAAGCTTTGCCTGGGCCTTCGACGGCAAGACCCATGGCGTGGAAAACCTCAAGGACGGCGAGCTGCACCCGCTGTCGGGCATCGTGCTGCAGCGCCAGCTGGAGACCAAGGCCTACCTGCTGGGCGGGCGCAACTACAACGCGCCGGGCCAGCTGGTGGGCGACTTCATCGCGGGCAAGGAATCGGCCGCGCTGGGCGAGGTCGAGCCCTCCTACAAGCCCGGCATCACGCTGACCAACCTGCACCACGTGCTGCCCGCCTATGCCATCGAGGCCATGCGCGAGGCGCTGCCCGCCTTCGGCAAGAAGATCCGCGGCTACGACATGCACGATGCCGTGCTCACCGGCGTGGAAACGCGCACCTCCTCGCCCGTGAAGATCGAGCGCGGCGCGGACTTCCACAGCCTGAACACGCGCGGCCTGTACCCGGCCGGCGAAGGCGCCAGCTACGCGGGCGGCATCCTGTCGGCCGGCGTGGATGGCGTCAAGGTGGGCGAGGCCGTGGCCTGCGCCATCCTCGGGCTGCCCCTGCCCTCGTCGGGTGCACGCGGCTCCGGTGGCGCAGCATGACACCGCGCCCGCCCCGTTTCGCCGCCCCCTCGCGCACCCAGCTGCTGGCCGCCATTGCGGCCATGGGCGTGGTGGTGCTGTCGTCCAACATCCTGGTGCAGTACGCCATCAACGACTGGCTGACCTGGGGCGCCATCACCTATCCGTTCGCCTTCCTGGTGAGCGAGCTGGTCAACCGCAGCTTCGGCCCGCAGCAGGCCCGGCGCGTGGCCTGGGTGGGCTTTGCCGTGGCCGTGGCCGCCTCGCTGGTGCTGGCGCCGCCGCGCATCGCGCTGGCCTCGGGCGCGGCCTTCATTGCCTCGCAATGGCTGGACATCGGCGTGTTCCACCGCCTGCGTGCAGGCCGCTGGTGGCGTGCCCCCCTGGTGGCCACGCTGCTGGCCGCCTGCCTGGACACCTTCCTGTTCTGGAGCATCGCCTTCGCAGGCGCGGCCGAGCCCTGGGTGACCTGGGCCCTGGGCGACCTGGGCGTGAAGCTGGTGCTGGGCGTGGCGCTGCTGCTGCCGTTCCGCCTTGCCATCGCCCGGTGGTGGAAAGGCCCATCGGCAATCGCCAGCGCCAAATAAAGCCGACGCGGTTCGCACGGACTCGATCTCAAGCCAGGGGCACCGTGCAACGGCAAGCGGCTTCCGCCGCTCAGGGCGAGTCGAATAACTATGGGTTGCGCTGCAGATAGTCCACGGCCAGCGCGGCCAGTGAGCGCGCACCCGTGGGCAGTTGCTTCTCGTCGATGTCGAACAGCGGCGAGTGGTTGGACGGTGCCTTGGCAAAGTCCTGGCCGGCCGGCGGCGCGCCCAGGAAGTAGAAGAAGCCCGGCACCACCTTCTGGAACTCCGAGAAATCCTCGGAGCCGCTGACCTTGGGAATCACCATGGCCTTGCCGCCCATGGCCAGCTTGAGCGCGGGCAGAGAGGCCTCGGTCAGTGCGGCGGGGTTGGTGGTCACCGGATAGGCCACGGGACCGAAACGCACCTTGGCCTTGGCGCCGCTGGATGCCGCGATCTGCTCGGCCGTGGCGGTGATGCGCTTGTGTGCCTCCTGGCGCATGTCCTCGTCGAAGGTGCGCAGCGTGCCCTGCATCTCCACGTTGTCCGGGATGATGTTGTAGCGCGTGCCGCCCTGGATGGAGCCGATCGTCAGCACGGCCGGCTCCAGGCTGATGTTGAGCTGGCGGCTGACCACGGTCTGCAGGCCCAGCACCACCTGGCTGGCCGCGACGATGGGATCGACCGCATTCCACGGCGACGAGCCATGGCCGCCCCGGCCCTCGACCTGGATGTTCAGGCTGTCCGAACCAGCCATCAGCGGCCCGCTGCGGTAGCCCACCATGCCCGACGGCAGGTTGGACGTGATGTGCAGGCCGTAGATGGCCTGCACGTCCTTGAGCACGCCGGCCTCCACCATGGCCTTGGCGCCGAAGCTGGGCACATGGCCGTGGGCATCGGCCTCCACGGGAGCGCCTTCCTCGGCGGGCTGGAAGATGAACTTCACCGTGCCGGGCAGCTTGGCGCGCATGCCGGCCAGCGCCTCGGCCGCGCCCATGAGCATAGCCACGTGGGCATCGTGCCCGCAGGCATGCATGACCGAAACCTCCTTGCCCATGTACTGGGCCTTGGCCTTGGAGGCAAAGGACAGGCCGGTCTTCTCGGCCACGGGCAGCGCATCCATGTCGGCACGCAGCGCCACGGTCTTGCCCGGCTGGCCGCCGCGCAGCACGCCCACCACGCCCGTGCCGCCCACGCCGGTCTGCACCTCCATGCCCAGGCGGCGCAGGTGATCGGCCACCACCTTGGCCGTGCGTTCTTCCTGGCCCGACAGTTCGGGGTGCTGGTGGATGTCGCGGCGCCATTCCACCATCTTGGGCGCCAGCGGCTGGATGGCGGCATCCAGGGCCGCCAGGCCCTGTGCATCGAGCCCCTGGGCGCTGGCCGCCAGTGGCAGGCCGCAGGCCAGCAGCCCGGCCAGGGCGATGGAGCGCAGGCCTGTGCGCGGGAAGGAGGAAGGCTTTGTCTCGTCGCTGGTGTGGAGCATCTTCGTGGTCCTGGAAAGTGGCACAAGCAGCCATGCTAAAAGTGAAGCACGTATGACGGACACGTCAAAATCGCCATTCGAGGAGCCAGAACCGCCATGCCCCGGACCTTTGTCATCGAGCTGCCCTGCCTGGAGCACAGCGCCATCGGCCACGCCGCGCACCTGGTGGAGATGCTGCGCAGCGCCAACCTGGTCGCCAGCCTGCGCCTGGGCCGGCGCGCACCGCGCTTTGGCTGGCGCTGGGTCGACGGCCAGGGCCGGCCCCTGCCCACCATGCCGCACGCGGACGAAGGCGCGGCAGCCGAAGGGCCCGCGCAGGCCGTCTTCGTGAGCGCGCTGCACTGCCCTGACATTCCCTCCATCCGCGACATCGTCGCCGCGCATCCGGCCCTCGTGCGCCGCATCACCACGGCCTTCGACCAGGGCCTGGCCGTCTGCACGCTGGGCAGCGCCGCCTGGTTTGCGGCAGCGGGCGGCCGCTGCCAGGGCCGGCTTGTGGCCCTGCCCTGGTATTTCATGGGCGGCTTCGGCCTGGACTTCCCGGGCATCGAACTGGCCGAGGGCCAGCCCTTCGTGGACGACAGGCCCTGGCTCAGCGCCTCCCATCCCGAGGCCTTGGCGCCCATGGCCGTTGCACTCACACGCCATGCCTTCGGCGACGACCTGGCCGCAGCGCTGGCCGCCGTGCTGCAGCCCGATGCCCAGCGCGAACGCGCCACCCGCGCCGCCCTGCAGGACCGCCGCATTCCCGCCACGCGCAACAGTGTGCTGGCCCATGCCATCGCCTGGCTGGAAGCGCGCGTGGAGCAGCCCTATGACCTGCAGGCCCTCGCGCACGCGGCATCCACCAGCCCGCGCACCCTGCTGCGCCACTTCCAGCAGGAACTGGGCCACAGCCCGCTGGACCACCTGCACCGCCTGCGATGCGCGCGGGCCCGGGTGCTGCTGGAGATCACGCTGGAGAGCGTGCCGTCCGTGGCACTGGCCTGCGGGTATGGGGATGCCTCTGCGTTTCGGCGGGTGTTCTTGCGGTATGTGGGGATGGCGCCTGCTGCCTATCGGGAAAGGCATGCGTTGAGGGCGCCGAGGAGGCGGTGGAGGGTGGGGGCTGCCTGATTGTTTTTGCCCCTGCCGGGTCAAAAAACAGACCCGAGAACAAGAAAGACTCAGTCCACCGTCACCTTCGCCTCCCGAATCACCCTCCCCCACTTCTCCGTCTCGGCAGCAATGAACCGATCGCACTCCTCAGGCGTGGACCCCTCCGCAAACGTCCCCATCACCTGCTCCAGCCGCTGCGACACCTCGGCACTGCGGATGATGCGCGACACCTCGGCGGACATGCGCTGCACGATCTCGCGCGGCACGCCGGCCGGCGCGATCATGGCCGCCCAGGTGCTGCCCAGCAGGCCGTCGTAGCCCTGCTCCACGAAGGTGGGCACGTCGGGCAGCGCGGCCAGGCGCTTGTCGCTGGCCACGCCGATGAGGCGGATGCGGCCGGCCTTGGCGGGCTGGATGAGGTTGGGCGGCGGGTCCAGGAACAGAGGGATCTGGCCGCCCATGAGGTCGGCCAGCGCAGGCGCGGCGCCCTTGTAGGGCACGTGGACCATGTCCGTCCTGGTGAGCAGCTTCATCAGCTCGGTGGTCAGGTGGGCGCTGGAGCCGCTGCCCGAGGAGCCGAAGCCCACCTTGCCCGGATTGGCCTTGGCATAGGCGATCAGCTCGGGCGTGGTCTTGAAGGGCGCGTTCATGGCCACGGCCCCGACCAGGGGCGAGACGCCCATGAGCGAGACGCCGACCAGGTCCTTCTTCGGGTTGTAGGGCAGCTTGGGATAGAGCGTGGTGTTGGCCGCATAGGCCGCGATGACCACGCCGAAGGTGTGCCCGTCCGGCGCGGCCTTGGCGATCTGGTCCACGCCGATGATGCTGTTGGCGCCGGGCTTGTTCTCCACGATGACAGGCTGGCCCAGGGCCTTTTGCAGGCCGACCTGCAGCAGGCGCGCCATCTGGTCGGTGAAGCCGCCTGCCGTGTACGGAACGATGATGCGGATGGGCTTGGAAGGCCAGGGGCTCTGGGCCCAGGCCGAGGGGGCCAGCACGGTGGTGGCTGCTGCAGCGGCGGCAGCGGTCGATTGCAAAAAGCCGCGGCGGGAAGTCGAAGGCATGGTGTCTCTGGATTCTTCTAAGTTGAAAAATGGCCCCCACGCTACCCTTGCTGCGCAAGGTCCGCTGCCCCCCAAGGGGGCCGCTTTTCATCTTGGGGCGGCCCGGCGATGAAAAAACGCCACGCAACAGCGCAGCGTCGGATGGAAAACAAGGCTCAATACCCCCGCGCCACATCCACAAGGTTGAGCAGCGGCTCGCCCGCGCGCAGGCGGCGCAGGTTCTCCAGGCACTGGCGGGCCACGGTGTCGGCCGAGGCCTGGGCCGCGATGTGCGGCGTGACAAAGGCCTTGGGATGGCCCCAGACCTTGTTGCCGGGCTGGGGCGGTTCGTCGCGCAGCACGTCCAGCGCGGCGCCGGCCAGGTGGCCTTCGTCGAGCAGGGCCAGCAGGTCGTCTTCCACCACCTGCTCGCCGCGCCCCACGTTGATGAAGTAGGCACCGCGCGGCAGCAGGGACAGGGTGCGGCGGTCCAGCAGGTCGCGCGTCTCGGGCGTGAGCGGCAGGGCGCAGACCAAGATGTCGCTGGTGGACAGCAGCTGCTTCAGACCTTCGGCACCGCTGTGCGTGGCCAGGCCTGCAATGCTCTTGGCACTGCGGCTCCAGCCTGCGACGGGGTAGCCGATGGCCTGCAGGGCGCCGGCCACGAAGCGGCCGACCTCGCCCAGGCCCAGGATGCCCACGCGGCAGTCTGCGCTGGCGCGTACGGGGCGGCGCAGCCAGTCGCCGGCCTGCTGCTGGCACGCGAACAGGTCCAGCTCGCGCGTGTGGCGCAGCGCGGTGCCGACCACGTACTGGGCGATCTCCACATGCTGCTGCGGATCGACGGTGCGCGCCACGGGCAGGCCGGCCGGCAGGTCGGGCACGGCCAGCAGCTTGTCCACGCCCGCGCTGGGCGCGCACAGCAGCTTCAGGCCCGGATAGGCCGGCAGCACGCCCGGCTTGAGGCTCCAGGCAAGCATGGCCTCGACCGCGTCGGCCGGCGCCTCCTCGCGGTGGCCCCAGACCTGCACGCCGGGCGCCAGCGCGCGCAGCGAGTCGACGATGGGCGCGCCCATGCTCGGATGGATGTTGACCAGAATTCCCATGGTTTCCTTCAGTCCTTGTAAGAAGGGTCTATGCGGTCCAGGCGGCGCAGCAGGCCGGGCCAGGCCAGGCCTGCGCCCTTGCCCTTGGTGACCTGGCGCGACTGGTTGACCGCGTCGGCAATGATGTCCTGCGGGATGCGCGTGAGCTCGCCGCCGCCCGACTGCGCCAGGATCTGGATGCGGCAGGCCGACTCCAGCGTGTACATGGCCAGCACGGCCTCGGCCACGTTGCGGCCGCAGGTCAGCAGGCCATGGTTGCGCAGGATGAGGAAGTTGCTGGCGCCCAGGTCATCGACCAGGCGCGGCTTCTCGTCGTCACGCAGGGCCACGCCTTCGTAGTCGTGGTAGGCCAGGCGCGCCAGCGGGAAGATGGACTGCTGCGAGATGGGCAGCAGCCCTTCCTTCTGCGCCGAGACGGCCACGCCATAGCGCGTGTGCGTATGCAGCACGCACTGCACCTCGGGACGGCCGTCGTGGATGGCGCTGTGGATGACGAAGCCGGCCGGGTTGACGTCGTACTCGGTCTCCATCAGCGGCCGGCCTTCATGATCGACCTTGACCAGGCTGGAGGCCGTGATCTCGTCGAACAGCATGCCGTAGGGGTTGATCAGGAACTGGTCGGGCTGGCCCGGCACGCGCGCCGAGATGTGGGTGAAGATCAGGTCGTCCCAGCCGAAGTGGGCGACCAGCCGGTAGGCGGCGGCCAGCTCGATGCGGGTCTGCCATTCCTCGGCCGTCACCTGGCGGCGGACCTCGGACATCGTGGTGTCGTTGCTCATGGGGTGTACCTCTTGGTGGACATCGTGGTGGACATCGTTTGGAGAAAGCATCCGCCGGTTCAGCGCCCCGTCGCGTACTGGTCGCGCAGCTCGCGCTTGAGCACCTTGCCGATGGCGCTGCGCGGCAGCTCGGCAATGAAGCGCAGGTCCGCCAGGCGCTGGGTCTTGCCGGCCCGCTGGTTGTACCAGCCCATGATGTCCTCGGGCAGGGCCGGCTGCCCCGCGCGCGACACCACGTACGCCACGGGCGTCTCGCCCCACTGCTCGGACGGCACGCCGACCACGGCCACGTCGTCCACGGCCGGGTGGGCGCGCAGTTGGGTCTCCAGGTCGCTGGGGTAGATGTTGAAGCCGCCGCTGATGATCATGTCCTTGCGGCGATCGAACAGGGTGAGGAATCCATCGGCATCGAAGCGGCCCACGTCGCCCGTGCGGATGAAGCGCTTGCCCGTGGGGTCGAACCATTCGGCTTCGCGCGTCTTGGCGGGCTGGCCGTGGTAGCCGGTCATCATGCTGGCAGAGTGGCCCACGACCTCGCCATCCTCGCCCGGGGCGACCTCGCGGCCGTCCTCGTCGATGAGGCGGATGTCATGGCCCTCGGCGGGCCTGCCCACGGTGTGCAGCTTGTCCGGGTGCAGATGGGCTTCGAGGATGCAGGTGCCGCCGCCTTCGGTCATGCCGTAGAACTCGGTCAGGCTGCCGGGCCAGCGCGCCACCACGTCGGCCTTGAGCTCGGCCCGGAACGGCGCGCTGGTGCAGAACTTGGCGCGGAAGCTGGACAGGTCATGCTCGCCGAACTGCGGCAGCGCCATGATGCGCTGGTACTGCACGGGCACCAGCATGGTGTGGGTGACGCGGTGCTGCTGGGCCAGCTGCAGGTAGCGGGCCGCGTCGAACTTGGGCATCAGTACCACGCAGCCGCCGCTGCCCAGCGTGGGGAAGAACACCACCAGCGTGGTGTTGGAGTACAGCGGCGTGGCCAGCAGCGTCGTGCCCTCGGGGCCATAGCCGTAGACGCTGCCCCGGTTGATGTGGGCCCAGCGCATGCCGTGCGACTGCACGATGCCCTTGGGGGTGCCCGTGGTGCCCGAGGAATAGATGATGTTGAACGGCGCGGCCGGCTCCACGCTCACGGGCGCGGGCTGCGCGCCTTCGGGCGCCAGCCAGTCGTCAAAGGCCCGGCCGGGCGCGGCGCCGTCCAGCGAGATGCATTGCAGGGCGCCGTCGGCAGGCACCAGGTCCTGGGCCGCCTTGTCGAGGAACAGGTGGCGCGCCTGGGCATCGCGCAGCATGGAGGCCAGGCTGTCGGCCGTGGAGGACGGCGCCAGCGGCGCAACCACCACGCCCGCGCGCAAGGCGCCCAGGAACAGGGCGGCATAGCGCACCGAGTTCAACGCGCAGATGGCAATCGCCTGGCCAGGCTGCACGCCGTCGCGCTGCAGCGCGGCGGCCACGCGGTCCATGAGGGCGTCAAGCTGCGCGTAGCTCAGCGTCTGCTGGTCGTCGCGCAGCGCGGCATGGGCAGGCTGCTGGCGCGCGTGGCTGCGGATCAGCTCGGCCAGCGCGGTGAAGGGCGCATCGGGCGAAGGCAGGGTAACAGTCATGAGGGGCTCCGTTCCAGGAATTCACGAATCTCAAGCGGACTGCGCCCGCCAGCCTCCTGGCCCTGCGGGCGCATTGGAGGACAGGCCTACTTGGCGGCCAGGCCCAGGCGGTCGATCAGGACCTTGTCCTTGGCATAGGCCTCGCGCACCCACTGCGCATAGTCGGCGCCGGAGCGGTACCAGGCGTCCTGGTTCAGCTGCTTGAGCACCTCGATGTGGCGCGGGTCATCCATGGCTTTCTTGAAGGCGTCGTGCAGCTTGCGCACCACGGCCGGGTCCATGCCCTTGGGGCCGGCCAGTCCGTAGGGCGAGGTGGAGACCACGCCATAGCCCAGCTCCTTGGCCGTGGGCACGTCGGGCCAGCGCTGGGTGCGCTTTTCGCCGAAGGTCATGAGCAGGCGCATCTGGCCGCCATCCACATAGGTGTCCCAGCCCGAGGCATCGCTTTGCGCGGCCACGTGCCCGCCCAGCAGGGCCTGCTGCAGGTCGGCATTGCCCTTGAAGGGCACGTGGTTGAGCGTGACCTTGGCGTTCTCGGCCAGCTCCTCCATCAGCAGGTGGGGCGAGGAGCCTATGCCGGTGGAGCCGTACTCGATCTTGCCGGGGCTCTTGCGCGCGGCGGCGATGTATTCGTTGAAGCTCTTGTAGGGCGAGTCCGAGCGCACCGTGAAGCCGAAGGTGTAGCCCGAGACGCCGATGATGTAGGTGAAGTCCGTGACCGGGTTCCAGGCCGTCTTCTGCATGTGCGCCATGCGCAGCATGGACATGGGGAACTGGGTGATGGTGTAGCCATCGGGCTTGGCCGTGCGGGACATGTTGCCCGGGCCCAGCGTGCCGCCCGCGCCGGGCTTGTTCTCCACGATGATGGCCTGACCCAGCTGCTTGCCCGCGATGTCGGCCAGGGTGCGCATGTGGCGGTCGGTGGAGCCGCCTGCGGGGAAGGGCACGATCAGCGTGATCGGGCGCGTGGGAAAGTCGCTGGCCTGGGCCCATGCCGGCGCGCTGGCGCCCGTGGTGGCCACAAAGACAACAGCCGCAAGCGCAAGGCTGCGGCGGCCAATGGAAATCTGCATGTCTGTCTCCTGCATCTCTGAACCAGGTGGGGCCGGGGCACATGCCTTGTGTGCCGCTCTGGCCAGGGCCCGGATACTTCACCGGGCCCGTTGGCACCGCCTCCCGGTGCGGCGCCTTGCATTCTTACAGCGACTGCACCAGCTCGGGCACGGCCTGGAACAGGTCGGCTTCCAGGCCGTAGTCGGCCACCGAGAAGATCGGTGCCTCGGGGTCCTTGTTGATCGCCACGATCACCTTGGAGTCCTTCATGCCGGCCAAGTGCTGGATGGCGCCGGAAATACCGGCCGCAATGTACAGCTGGGGCGCCACGATCTTGCCGGTCTGGCCGACCTGCAGGTCATTGGGCGCATAGCCTGCGTCCACCGCTGCGCGGCTGGCGCCGATGGCGGCGCCCAGCTTGTCGGCCAGCGGGGTCATGACCTCGTTGAATTTCTCGCTGCTGCCCAGCGCGCGGCCGCCGGAGACGATGATCTTGGCGGCCGTCAGCTCGGGGCGGTCGCTCTTGGTCACTTCACGGCCCACGAAGCTGCTCTTGCCGCTGTCGCCAGCGGCCGCCAGCTGCTCCACCTGGGCGCTGCCGCCCGTGGTGGCCGCTGCGTCAAAGCCCGTGCCGCGCACGGTGATGACCTTGATCTTGTCGCTGCTTTGCACCGTGGCAATGGCGTTGCCCGCGTAGATGGGGCGCTCGAACGTGTCGGCGCTGTCCACCTTGGTGATGTCGCTGATCTGGGCCACGTCCAGCTTGGCGGCCACGCGCGGCGCGGCGTTCTTGCCGCTGGCGGTGGCGGGGAACAGGATGTGGCTGTAGTTCGAAGCAATTGCCAGCACTTGCGCTGCAATGTTCTCTGCCAGGCCGTCCTTCAGGCTGGCGCCGTCGGCGTGGATGACCTTGGACACGCCAGCGATCTGGGCCGCAGCCTGCGCAGCGGCGCCGGCATTCTCGCCCGCCACCAGCACATGCACGTCGCCGCCGCAGGCCAGGGCCGCAGTGACGGTGTTGAGCGTGGCGCTCTTGATGGAAGCGTTGTCGTGTTCTGCAATAACGAGGGATGTCATGTCTGCGAATTCCTTTAGATGACCTTGGCTTCGTTCCTGAGCTTGCTGACCAGGGTCGCCACATCGGGCACCTTCACGCCAGCGCCGCGCTTGGCGGGCTCGGCCACCTTGAGCGTCTTCAGGCGCGGGGCGACATCGACGCCCAGCTCTTCAGGCTTGACGGTGTCCAGCTGCTTTTTCTTGGCCTTCATGATGTTGGGCAGCGTGACGTAGCGCGGCTCGTTCAGGCGCAGGTCGGTGGTGATGACGGCCGGCAGGCTCAGGGCCAGGGTTTCCAGGCCGCCGTCCACTTCACGCGTGACATTCACCTTGTCGCCAGCGACTTCGACCTTGGAGGCGAAGGTGGCTTGCGGCAGGTCGGCCAGGGCCGCCAGCATCTGGCCGGTCTGGTTGGCATCGTCGTCGATGGCCTGCTTGCCCAGGATGATCAAGCCGGGCTGCTCCTTGTCCACCAGGGCCTTGAGCAGCTTGGCGACGGCCAGGGGCTGCAGCTCCTCGGTGGTCTCCACCAGGATGCCGCGGTCGGCACCGATGGCCATGGCCGTGCGCAGGGTTTCCTGGCACTGGGCCACGCCGCAGGAGACGGCGATGACTTCGGTGGCCACGCCCTTTTCCTTGAGGCGAACGGCTTCTTCGACGGCGATTTCGTCAAAGGGGTTCATGCTCATCTTGACGTTGGCGATGTCCACGCCCGTGCCGTCCGACTTCACGCGGACCTTCACGTTGTAGTCCACGACACGTTTGACGGGTACAAGGATTTTCATGAGAAAGCTCTTTCCTGGTTTTTGAAGTACGACCTACGCAAGAAGGAACAAGGCAAGCGGCTTGCCATGGGGCGCAGCACGTTGTCGCATCCTGTTTGCGTAAGTCCTGTGAAGATGGGCGGTCAGCGGGCCAGGCCGGCCAACCGCTCGTTGATCAGTGCATGGGCCTGGTCCATGATGCCGGAGATCAGCTGCTGGACCGTGGGCACGTCGTTGATCAGGCCGGCCACCATGCCACAGGACCAGACGCCTGCGTCCATGTCGCCGTCATGCATGATGCGCGGATAGACGCCGGCCACCTCGGGCGCGATGTCGGCGAAGGTGATGGCCGCGCCCAGCTCGCGCTCCTTTTGCAGCAGGCGCTCGGTGGCCGGGTTGGTCAGCACGCGCTCGGTGTTGCGCAGCGGGCGCATGACCAGGCGCGTGTCCAGCTCGCTGGCCGCGACGATGGCCTGCTTGACGTTGTCGTGCACGGGCGCTTCCTGGGTGGCGATGAAGCGCGTGCCCATGTTGATGCCCTCGGCGCCCAGCGCCAGCGCAGCCACCAGCGAGCGGCCGTCGGCCATGCCGCCCGAGGCGACGAAGGGAATCTTCAGTTCTTCGGCCGCGCGCGGCAGCAGGATGAAATTGGGGATGTCGTCCTCGCCCGGATGGCCGCCGCATTCGAAGCCGTCCACGCTGATGGCGTCGCAGCCGATGGCCTCGGCCTTGAGCGCATGGCGCACCGAGGTGCACTTGTGGATGACCTTGATGCCGGCTTCCTTGAGCGCGGGCAGCCATTTCTGCGGGTTGTTGCCCGCCGTCTCCACGACCTTGACGCCGCCTTCGATGATGGCCTTGACGTAGCCCGGGTAGTCGGGCGGGTTGACCGAGGGCAGGAAGGTCAGGTTGACGCCGAAGGGCTTGTCCGTCATCTCGCGGCAGCGCGCGATCTCGCGCGCCAGCAGCTCGGGCGTGCGCTGGGTCAGGCCCGTGATCAGCCCCAGGCCGCCCGCGTTGGAGACGGCGGCGGCCAGCTCGGCCAGGCCCACATGGTGCATGCCCCCCTGGATGATGGGATGCTCGATGCCAAAGAGTTCGGTGATGCGTGTCTTCATGTCGTTGTCACTCCACTGCAATGCCCTTGTCGCGGATCAGCTGGCCCCAGCGCGTGTAGTCCTGCTGGATGCGCTGGCCCAGCTGGGCGGGGTTCTGGTAGGCGGCGATGGCGCCTGCGTTGAGCAGCTTTTCCTGGATGTCCTTGTCGGCCAGGATCTGCTGCACTTCGCTGGCGATGCGGTCGACCACGGCCTTGGGGCTACCCTTGGGCGCCAGCAGGCCGCCCCAGGAGACGGCGTCGTAGCCCTTGATGCCCTGCTCGGCAATGGTCTTGGTGTCGGGCAGCATGGCCACGCGCTGGGGCGATCCCACGGCGATGGCGCGCAGCTTGCCGGCCTGGATGTGGGGCAGCGCGGCCACGAGGTCGGCATACATGATGGGCACCTGGCCGCCGATGGTGTCGGTGATGGCGGGCACGCCGCCCTTGTAGGGCACGTGCTGCATGTCGAAGCCGGCCATCTGCTTGAGCAGCTCCATGCTCAGGTGGCCGAAGCTGCCGGCGCCCGAGCTGGTGTAGTTGAGCGCGACCTTCTGCGCCTTGGCGTGGGCGATCAGGCTCTTGAGGTCGGTGACGTCGGGCAGCAGCGTGGGGTTGACCACGATGACGATGGGCAGGTCATAGACCGTGGCCACGGGCGTGAAGTCCTTGACGGTGTCGTAGCCGGCCTTCTTGTACAGGTGCGGCGCCAGCAGCGTAGGCGTGGCCAGCATCATCAGCGTGTAGCCGTCGGCCGGGCTCTTGGCGACCTGCACGGCCGCGATGGAGCCGGAGGCGCCGGGGCGGTTTTCCACCACCACGGTCTGCTTGAGACGCTCGCCCAGCTTCTGGCCCACGATGCGCGATGCCGTGTCGGTGGGGCCGCCCGCCGGGAAGGGCACGACCAGCCGCAGCATCTTGCTGGGCCAGCCGGTCTCGGCCAGGGCGCCGCCGGCCAGGCCGGCCAGCAGCGGGGCTGCGGCCAGGGCCAGAACGCTGCGCCGCGTGGGGCGTGCCGGGGATGCGGGATTGCGCGTGTACATGAAGTCTCCTCTCAAAGCTGTCTCAGCAGTCGTCGGTGGCGGCCCGCTGCCGCGGGCCGGAAAAATCAATCAAGCTTCGCGCCGGCTTCTTCCACCAGCGCCTTCCAGATCGGCATGTCGCGCTGGTAGTTCTCGCGGAAGGCCTGCGGGCTGTTCATCAGCGGCATGAAGCCTGCGCCCACGGTGCGCTCCAGCACCTTGGGGTCCTTGGCGATTTCGCGCAGGTGGCCGTAGAGCTGGTCCACGATCTCCTTGGGCACGCCGGCCGGCGCGCCCATGGCCACCCAGCCGTAGATGGCGTAGGCGTCGTCGGTGACGCCCTGTTCATGGATGGTGGGCAGCTTGGGCAGGATTTCCATGCGCTCCTTGCCGGTGACGCCGATGGCCTTGAGCTTGCCCGAGTCGATGAAGGGCTTGGTGTTGAGCGCGCTGGAAAAGCACATCTGCAGCTGGCCGCCGATCAGCTCCTGGATCATGGGCGCCTCGCCCTTGTAGGCGGCGTGGGTCATGTCGGCGTCCATGGTCTTGCTCATGTAGGCACCGGCCAGGTGGGCATACGAGCCCACGCCCCAGGAGCCGTACGAGAGCTTGCCCTTGTTGGCCTTCACGTAGGCCAGCAGTTCCTTCATGTTGTTGGCCGGCACCGAGGGATGGACCACCAGGGTGACGGGCGCCGCCGCGATCTGGGTGACCAGGGCGATGTCCTTTTGCGGGTTGTAGGGCAGCTTGGTGTAGAGGAACTGGTTGATCAGCATGGAGGTGCTGAGCGAGACCAGCAGGGTGTGGCCGTCGGCGGGCGCCTTGACCACGGCGTCCGTGCCCAGGATGCCGGCCGCGCCCGCGCGGTTGTCGATGACCACGGGCTGGCCCACGCGCCTGGCCAGGGCCTCGCCGATGGTGCGCGCAATGATGTCGGTGGCGCCGCCCGCGTTGAAGGGCACGACCACGCGGATGGGCTTGGTGGGCCACGCGGCCGGCTTGCCGGCCTGTGCGAGGGCGCTGGTGGCGCCCGTGGCCAGCAGGCTGGTGCCGCCGATGGCGGCCAGCCCTTGAAGAATGTCGCGGCGTGTGACTTGGTTGCTCATGGCTTTGTCTCCTGGGTGTTGCTGTCTATGGGTGCCGTCTTGGTGCGGCATGCAAACCTGGCGGGTCGGGAGCCGGGCATCAATGGCCCCCGTGGAATAAGTCGCGTGGTCGGTCCTCTTATCCCTGTTGCGCGGGGGTCTCGGGCAGGGTCAGCACGCCCTTGGACTGCAGCTGCTGCAGCTGCTCGTCGCTCATGCTCAGCAGCCGGTGCAGCACCTCGCGCGTGCCCTCGCCCAGCGTGGGCGGTGCATGGCGTATGGGCAGGCGCTGGCCGTCCAGGCGGTAGGGCGGCGCGAACACGGGCGTGGTGCCGACCACGGGGTGGGGCATGTCACGCAGCAGGCCGCCACGGCGCGTGCGCTCGCTGGTCAGGGCCTCGTGCAGGCCGGCCACGCGGCCGCAGGGGATGCCGGCGGCCGTCAGGCGCTCCAGCAGCAGATCGCGCGGGAAGGAGCGGATCAGTTCCTTGAGCATGGGGCCCAGCTCCAGGCGGTTCTTGGCGCGGTTGACGTTGGTGGAGAAACGCTCGTCCTCGACGATGTCGGGGCGCATCACCACCTGGCGGCAGAACTTGTCGAACTGGGCGTTGTTGCCCACGGCGATGATCAGCGGGCCGTCGGCCGCCTCATACATGCCGTAGGGAACGATGGAGGGGTGGGCATTGCCGTAGCGCTCGGGGTCATGGCCCAGCTGCATGGCATCCAGGCCGTAGTAGCCGGTGATCATGATGCCGCTGTCGTACAGCGCCATCTCGATGAGGCGGCCCTTGCCCGTGCGCTCGCGGCGGAACAGCGCGGCCAGGATGGCCTGGGCCGCGTACATGCCGGTCATGAGATCGACCACGGCCACGCCGAACTTGAGCGGCGGCGTGCCGGCCTCGCCGTTGAGCGCCATGAGGCCGGCCTCGCCCTGGATGACCAGGTCGTAGCCGGGGCGCTTGGCCTCGGGGCCGCTGCTGTCATAGCCGGCCACGGCGCAGTAGATGATGCCGGGCTTGATGGCCTTGAGCTGTTCGTAGCCCAGGCCCAGCTTCTCGGCACCGCCGGTCTTGAAGTTGTGGATGACCACGTCGAACTGGGGCAGCAGGTCGTGGACGATCTTCACGCCCTCGGGGGTCTGCAGGTCCAGCGTGATGGACCGCTTGTTGCGGTTCATGCTGTTGTAGTAGGTGGTCTCGGTCTTGCCGATGCGCAGGCCCCAGTCGCGCGTGTCGTCGCCGCGGCCCGGGTGCTCGACCTTGACCACTTCGGCGCCGAAGTCGGCCAGCACCATGCCGCACAGCGGCCCCGCGAACACGCGCGAGAGGTCGAGCACGCGCACGCCCTCCAGCGGGAAGTCGATGTCCTGGTTCTGATCGTTGTGGCTGTCGGCCATGTGCGTTGTCTCCTTGGAAAGTCTTTTAGGTCTTGAGCGGTTTCAGCCGCGCAGCTTGGTGAAGTCGGCAGCGCGCTTTTCGAGGAAGGCGCCAATGCCTTCGCGCGATTCCTCGCTCTCCTGCGAGCGCACCATGTACTGCGCCTCCAGCTCCAGCTGCTCTTCCAGCGTGTTGCGCGGCGCCTGGCGGCACAGGTCCTTGATCAGGGCCATGGCCTGGTCGGGGCCGGTGGCCACCTGGGCGGCCAGCGCCACGGCGTCGGCCTGGGCCTGGCCCGGTTCGGACAGGCGGTTGACGGGGCCCAGGGCATGCAGGCGCTCGCCGCTGATGCGCTCGCCGGTCAGGCACAGCTCGGTCAGCACCTGGCGCGAGACGAACTCGGCCAGGAAAGCGGTGGCGCCGCCATCGGGCGTGAGGCCGACCTTGACGTAGGCGACCGAGAACACGGCGTTCTTCGCCGCCACCAGCATGTCGCAGGCCAGGGCCAGCGACAGGCCCGCGCCGGCCGCCGCGCCTTCGACGGCGGCGATCACGGGCTTGGGAAAGTCGCGCACGCTGCGGATCAGGTCATGCAGGCCTTCGAGCTTGGCGCGTCGCTCCTGCACCGGCAGCTCGCGGCGCTTGGCCAGCTGGCGCAGGTCGCCGCCCGCGCAGAAGTGGCCGCCCTCGCCCGTGAGCACCACGGCGCCCACGGTGGGGTCGGTCGCCGCGCTCTTGAGCGCCGCCGAGACGGCCGCGTAGAACTCGGGCGACAGCGCATTGCGCGCGGCCACGTTGTTGTTGGACAGCACCAGCACGGCGCCTTCGCGGCGGGTCAGCAGGACTTGGTTCGCTTCGGTCATGGCGGCTTTCCTTGGCTCAGTGTTGCGAGCCGAGTGCGATGTAACGCGACAGATGGTGGTCCTCGTCGCCGAACTGGTGGTCGATCATGACCAGGCGCTTGGCGTAGTGGGCCAGGGGCAGCTCCCAGGTCATGCCGATACCGCCATGCATCTGGATGCTTTCCTCGGCCACCAGGGTGCCGATGCGGCCGATGCTGTACTTGGCGGCCGACAGGGCCTTCTCGCGCGCCACGCGGTCTTCGTCCGCAATGGCGGCGGCCGCGTTGATCACGGCCGAGCGCGCCTGCTCCACTTCCAGCAGCAGGTCGGCCATGCGGTGCTGCAGGGCCTGGAAGCTGCCGATGGGCACGCCGAACTGCTTGCGCGTGCGCAGGTACTCCAGCGTCTGGTCCTTGGCCACGTCCATGGCGCCCACGGCCTCGGCGGTCAGTGCCAGCACGGCGTAGCCGCTGATACGTTCCAGCAGGGACAGGCCCCGGCCTTCTTCGCCCAGCAGGGCGTCTGCGCCGATCTGCACCTTGTCCAGCACCAGCTCGGCCGCGCGGCCGCCTTCGATGCGGTTGTAGCCGCGCTTTTGGATGCCTGCGGCATTGCCGGGGACCAGGAACAGGCTGATGCCGGCCTCGTCGTACTGGCTGCCCGAGGTGCGGGCCGAGACCAGCAGCATGTCGGCCTTCTCGCCGAAGGCGACCACGCCCTTGGCGCCGTTCAGCACCCAGCCGTCGCCGCTGCGCACGGCCGTGGTGGCGACGTTGTTGAGCTCGTAGTGGCTGCCGGGCTCGTCATGGGCCAGGGCCGCAATGGACGTGCCGCCGATGATGGCTGCCAGCTGTTCCTTTTGCGCATCGCTGCCGGCCGCGATCAGGGCCTGGCCCACGACCAGGGCGCCCAGCAGCGGCTCGGCCACCAGGCCGCGGCCCAGGCATTCGAAGACCACGCTGATGTCGAAGCCCTGGCCGCCGAAGCCGCCAGCGTCTTCCGGGAACAGCGCGCCGATGGCGCCGATGTCCGCGAACTGCCCGTACAGCAGCGGGCTGTGGCCTTCCTCACCATAGGCGACGTGGTTGCGCGCCTCGATGGCGTACTGCTCGGAGACGAAGCGGTTGAGGCTGTCCGCCAGCATGCGGCGGTCTTCGGTGTGTTCGAAGTTCATGTTCCGTTTTCCTTGCCGGATCAGAGGCCGAGGATCATCTTGGAGATGATGTTCTTCTGGATTTCGTTGGAGCCGCCGAAGATCGACAGCTTGCGGTAGTTGAAGTACGCGGCGGCGGCCGTGGCGGCAGCCGCGTCGCCGATGGCGGGCTGGTCGTAGCCGGCCTGCAGGGCCTCTTCGATGAAGGGCGCGGCGTAGGGTCCCATGGCGCGGCGCACCAGGGACAGGATTTCCTGGCGGATCTCGGTGCCGCGGATCTTGAGCATGGAGCTTTCGGCGCCCGGCACGCCGCCGCCGGCCACGGCGGCGATCACGCGCAGGTTGGTGGTCTTCATATTCTCCAGGTCGATCTCGACCTTGGCCAGGCGGGCCGCGAACAGCGGGTCCTGCGTCAGCGGCTTGCCGTTGCGCAGCATGCGGCCGGCGACGGCCTTGAGCTTTTCCAGGCCGGCCACCGAGAAGCCCACGCCCGCGATGTTGGTGCGCTCGTAGGTCAGCAGGTACTTGGCGTAGGTCCAGCCCTTGTTCTCCTCGCCGACCAGGTTCTCCACGGGCACCTTGACGTCGGTGAAGAAGACTTCGTTGACCTCGTGCTCGCCGTCCAGCGTGATGATGGGGCGCACTTCCACGCCGGGCGAGTTCATGTCCACCAGCAGGAAGCTGATGCCCTGCTGCGCCTTGGCCTCGCGGTTGGTGCGCACCAGGCAGAAGATCATGTTGGCGTGCTGGCCCAGCGTGGTCCAGGTCTTCTGGCCGTTGACGATGTAGTGATCTCCATCGCGCACGGCCGACGTCTTGACCGAGGCCAGGTCCGAGCCCGAACCCGGCTCCGAATAGCCCTGGCACCACCAGTCGGCGCCATTGAGGATGCGCGGCAGCCAGTGGGCCTTCTGCGCCTCGTTGCCGTACTTGATCAGGACGGGGCCCAGCATGCTCAGCCCGAAGGGCACGATGCGCGGCGTGCCTGCCAGCGCGCATTCATGCTCGAAGATGAATTTCTGCACCGCGCTCCAGCCCGGGCCGCCGTGCTGCTCGGGCCAGTGGTTGGCCAGCCAGCCGCGCTCGTTGAGGATGGCGTGCCAGCGCTCCATGTCCTGCTTGCTCAGCTGCAGGCCGTTCTTGA
Organism: Delftia sp. PX-1; assembly: GCF_055797465.1. Taxonomy (NCBI): domain Bacteria; kingdom Pseudomonadati; phylum Pseudomonadota; class Betaproteobacteria; order Burkholderiales; family Comamonadaceae; genus Delftia; species Delftia sp. PX-1. The sequence goes on along the minus strand of NZ_CP184763.1, from coordinate 1,501,823 downwards.
CCTTGTGCGACAGGTCCTCGGGCAGCTTGTCCTTGAGGAAGCCGCGAACCTCGTCGCGGAAGGCCAGTTCTTCAGTCGTAAATTGCAAATCCATTGCTGTGTCCTCAATAAATTTCGAACAGGCCTGCGGCGCCCATGCCACCTGCGATGCACATGGTGACCACGCCCCACTTGACTGACGCGTCCCGGGCCTTGCGGCGCCGGCCTTCCAGCAGGATGTGGCCCGCCAGGCGCGCACCCGTCATGCCGAAGGGGTGGCCGATGGAGATGGCGCCGCCGTTGACGTTCAGGCGCTCGTTGGGAATGCCCAGCTTGCGCTGGCAGTACAGGGCCTGTGAGGCGAAGGCCTCGTTGAGTTCCCACAGGTCGATGTCCTCGACCTTGAGGCCGTGGCGCGCCAGCAGCTTGGGGACCGCGAAGACGGGGCCGATGCCCATTTCGTCAGGCTCGCAGCCGGCCACGGCAAAGCCGCGGAAGGCGCCCAGCGGGGACAGGCCCAGGCGCTCGGCCTGCCTGGCTTCCATCAGCACGCAGGCCGACGATCCATCGGACAGCTGCGAGGCATTGCCGGCCGTGATGAACTGGTCCGGGCCCTTGACGGGTTCCAGCTTGGCCAGGCCTTCCAACGTGGTGGAGGCGCGGTTGCAGTTGTCCTTGGTGGCGACCACGTCGCGGTAGGTGATCTCGCCCGTGTCCTTGTTCTTCTCGGCCATGCGCGTGGCGCAGGCAATGATTTCGTCCTTGAACAGGTCGGCGGCCTGGGCAGCGGCCGTGCGCTGCTGGCTTTGCAGCGAGAAGGCGTCCTGGTCCTCGCGGCTGATGCCGTAGCGGCGCGCCACGATGTCGGCCGTGTCGATCATGGCCATGTACAGCGCGGGCTTGTGCTCGACCAGCCAGGGGTCCATGTCGGTGGGCAGGTTGTTGCCGGGGCGGATGCCCGAGATGGTCTCGATGCCGCCGGCCAGCATGGCGTCCACGCCCTCGGCCACGATGCGGCCCGCCGCGATGGCGATGGACTGCAGGCCCGAGGCGCAAAAGCGCGTGATGGTCGTGCCCGCGATGGACAGGGGCAGCTCGGCGCGCAGCACGGTCTGGCGGCCCAGGTTGCGGCCCTGGAAGCCGTCGGGGTTGCCGCAGCCCAGGATCAGGTCCTCGATCATGGCCGGGTCGATGCCCGAGCGCTCGACCGCGGCCTTGACCGAGAAGGCCGCCAGCTGGGCGGCGGGCGTGACGTTGAACTCGCCGCGGTGCGACTTGGTCAGGGGCGTGCGGGCAGTGGAAACGATGACGGCTTCGCGCATGGTCGGTCCTTGCTTGTCTCTTGGGAATTTCTATTACTTGTTGCCGGCGCGGCTCAGTCGGGGACACCGAGGAAGGGCCTACGCCGGCCGCGCCACCCCACACCGAGGGTGTCGTCCCCCTCCCGCGTAGCGAGAGAGGGGGAAGCCGCGCAGCGGCTCAGGGGGTGATCAGTTACGCTGCCTTGTTCAGGCTTTCGAAATCGCGGCCTTCTGCCACGAGCTTTTCGAGCAGGGGAGCGGGCTTCCAGAACAGCGCGTCTTCCTTGGCGAATTCGCGGATGTCGGCCAGCACCTTGTCCAGACCTTGCATGTCGGCCCACTTCATGGGGCCGCCACGAAAGCGCGGAAAGCCGTAGCCGGACAGGAAGGTCACGTCCACGTCCAGCGGGCGCAGGGCAATGCCCTCTTCCACCACCTTGGCGCCTTCGTTGACCATGGCGGCCATGTAGCGGCGCATGATTTCCTCAGGGGTGAATTGGCGCGGCGTCACGCCCTTCTTGGCGCGCTCGGCATCGACGATGGCCAGCACTTCGGGGTCGGGCTGGCCGACGCGCGCGCCCTGCGGGTAGAGGTAGAAGCCACGGCCCGTCTTCTGGCCGAACCAGCCGCGCTCGCAGACGCGGTCGGCCACTTCGACGTAGCGGGCCTTGGGATCGCGCGTGGCAGCGCGCCGCTTGCGCGTGGCCCAGCCGATGTCGCCGCCGGCCAGGTCGGTGACCTGGAACGGGCCCATCGGGTAGCCGAAGCCGCGCACGGCCTCGTCGATCTCGTAGGGGCTGGCGCCGTCTTCCATGATGTAGTCGGCAGCCTGCTTGTAGACGGCCAGGATGCGGTTGCCGATGAAGCCGTCGCAGACGCCGGCGCGCACGGGCACCTTCTTCATGCGCTTGGCCAGCTCGAAGGCCGTGGTCACCACGTCGGGCGCCACCTTGGCGGGCACCACGATCTCCAGCAGCTTCATGATGTTGGCGGGGCTGAAGAAGTGCAGGCCGATCACGTCCTGCGGGCGCGAGGTGGCGGCGGCAATGGCGTCGATGTCCAGGTAGGAGGTGTTGGTGGCCAGCACGGCGCCGGGCTTGCAGACGCGGTCCAGTTCCTTGAACACGGCCTTCTTGACCTCGAGGTCCTCGAACACGGCCTCGATCACCAGGTCCACATCCTTGATGTCGTCATAGGAGGTGCTGGGTGTGTAGCGCGCCATGACGGCGGCCTTGGCCTCCTCGGTCATGCGGCCCTTGGCGATCAGGCCGTTGTAGACCTTCTCCACATTGGCCTGGCCGCGCGCGATGGACTCGGCGTCGCGCTCGATCATGGTCACGGTGAGGCCCGCGTCCAGCGCGGACACCGTGATGCCGGCGCCCATGGTGCCGCCGCCGATGACGGCGATCTTGGCAAAGTGGCGCGGCGCGGCAGCCTTGGCCTCGGGAATCTTGGCGGTTTCGCGCTCGGCGAAGAAGGCGTGGATCAGGCCGGCGCGCTGCGGGCTGTTCAGGCACTCCACGAACAGGGCGCGCTCCTTGGCGATGCCTTCGTCGAAGGGCAGCTCCACGGCGGCGCGCACGCATTCCACGATCTTCAGCGGCGAGAACAGGCCGCGGCTCTTCTTGGCGGTGTCGGCGGCCAGTGCGTCGAGTTCGGCCAGGGCAGCAGCCTTGTCGGCGATTTCAATGTCACGCGTGCGGCGCGGCGCGGTATTGGTTGCCAGCAGTTCGTTGGCGTAGGCCAGGCCTGCGGCCGTGGCATCCGTGCCGTCCACCAGCTTGTCCACCAGGCCGGCGGCGAGCGCGGCCTTGGCCGACAGGTGCTTGCCGCTGAGCATGAGGTCGGCGGCCGCCTTCACGCCCATCAGGCGCGGTGCGCGCTGCGTGCCGCCAGCGCCGGGCAGCAGGCCCAGGTTGACTTCGGGCAGGCCGAGCTTGGCAGCCGGCAAAGCCAGGCGATAGTGGGCCGACATGGCCACTTCCAGGCCGCCGCCCAAGGCCGGGCCATGGATGGCGGCGACCACGATCTTGTCGGAGGCTTCGAGACGATTGAGCACCTCGGGCAGCGAGGGCGGCATGGCGGGCTTGCCGAATTCGCGGATGTCTGCTCCGGCGATGAAGGCCTTGCCCTCACCCACGATGAGCACGGCCTTGACGGCGGCATCCGATTCGGCCTGCTCCACGGCAGCCAGCAGGCCGGCGCGCACGGCCTGGCCCAGGGCATTCACGGGGGGGTTGTTGATGCTGACCACCAGCACGGCACCATCAAGGCGGGTCTGGACCACGGAAGCCTGGGCTTGTTCGCTCATCTGCATGTCTCCGAACTTGGGTTTTCCACTCAAAACATCCATTCTTGCCACGACAATGGTTCTTTACAATCCCATGAATGATTGACAGACTGTAAAAACGTATTTGACAACCCCCTGAGCGGCTTACGCCGCTTCCCCCTCTCTACCCGCTTCGCGGGGGAGGGGGACGACACCCTCGGTGCGGGACGGCCCTTCCTCGGTGTCCCTCGCTTTGGGTTGCGCCAGTTTTATGCCCTCTGCTCTTGCGCTCGATCTCGCTGTTTTGCTTGGTGAACTGAATGGATCTGAACTCGCTGACCCTGCTGGTGGAAATCATCGATAGCGGCAATCTGAGCCAGGCGGCGCGCAAGCTGAAGATGACGCGGGCCAATGTGAGCTATCACCTGACGCAGCTCGAAAAATCGGTGGGGGTGCAGCTGGTGCGGCGCACCACGCGGCGCGTGGAGCCTACCGAGGTGGGGATGCGGATGTACGAGCATGGCCGCGCGATCCAGAACGAGATGATGTCGGCGCGCGAGACGATCACGTCGCTGGGCCAGGGGATGGCAGGGCGCGTGGGGCTGAGCGTGCCCAGCGGCTATGGGCAGATCGTGATGAGCGACTGGCTGATCGAGTTCAAGCGGCTGTATCCGGCCATCGTGCTGGATGTGCTGTTCGAGAACCGGGCCGACCATTTGCGCGACGAGGTGGACATCGCCATCCGCGTGATCCAGGAGCCGCCGCTGTCGGTGATTGCGCGCAGCCTGGGCAATGTGCACTACGTGGCCTGCGCCTCACGCGAGTATGCGCAGCAGCACGGCCTGCCCAGCACGCTGTACGAGCTGCGCAACAGCCCGCTGATCACGGCCGGCGTGATGGGCCGCCAGCTGCGCCTGTCGGCCTACCAGGGAACGGACCGCCAGGAGGTGCTGCTGGCGCCGACCATGATCTCCGAGCACTTCCCCTTCCTGCGCCAGGGCATTCTGGCGGGCCTGGGCGTGGGCCTGGTGCCCGACTACGTGGTGCAGGACAAGGTGGCCAGCGGCGAGGTGGTACTGACCCTGCAGGAGTACCGCCTGAGCATCTTCGGCACCCACATGTACCTGCTGTACCTGCCCGACCGCCACCAGACGCGGGCCGTGCGCACCTGCATCGACTTCCTGCTGGCCAAGGCCGGCCAGGGTGGCAGCGCCGACGCCGCCGCCACCTGACTCAGCGGCGATACCAGCCGCCGGGACGCTGGTACCAGCCGCGCGGCCCATGGTCCCAGCGGTGCGGGCGCCAGGCATAGCCGGGATGCGGCGGCGCCGCCCAATAACCAGGACGCCAGGCATAACGGCCGCCACCCCAGCCCCAGGAGCCGCCGATCCAGACATGAACCGGCGAGGGAGCGACCGGAATGACCTCGGTCTGCACCGGCGGCGGCGCCATGGGCGCATAGACCACCTCGCCCGAAGGACCTACGGGATAGGCAGGCGCCACCACGCAGCCGGTCAACGCCACCGCAGCGGCAGCCAGGACCAGGGCCGGAACCAGGCGACGGCCCGGCGTTTGAATGAATACAGGCTTCACGATGCACTCCTGGCCGCGCTTAGTACGGCCATGCAGATACAACGAAAAAGCCCCTGCCGGTTGTTGACAGGGGCTTGTGAAGCCTGGGTAAAGATCAAGTCTGGCTGTACGTGGGGTTGAGACGGGCCCTACATCCAAGGGTTCAAGACGCGCACTCCATGAACTTGGAACGGCTCGAAGTCCTTGATGTTGCGGGTGACCACGCACAAGCCATGCACCTTCGCCGTGGCCGCGATCAGGCTGTCGGCCAGCGGCTGCGGCGCAGGCACGTGGTAGGCCGCGTTTTCCATGGCCACCATCGCATCCACTGGCAGTACACGCCCCTGAAAGGCCGTGAACACGCGCTCCACCAGCCAGCGGCGCAGCACCTGCCCGGCAATCGGGTCTTGCCGGGCTTTCAACTGCACGCCTTTCTCCAGCTCCATCAGCGTGATCGCGCTGATGAAAAGGGACTCGGCCGCGACCGATTGCGCCCAGGCCACAACGCCATCGTTCGCGCGGCCCGACGATGCCTTGCGCAGTTCGGAAACGACGTTGGAGTCCACCAGATACATCAGGACAGGTCCACGGCGCGCGGCAAATCCTTCGCGCGCTCAATGTCGAAATCGATATCGGCGGCCTCGGGCATGGCCAGCAATTGAAGAATGTTCCGGGTCTGCCCCGACAGTTCACGGAATTTCTCAATGCTCATCAGCACGTGGGCAGGTTGCCCCCGGTCCAGGATGTAGACCACGTCATCACCACTGGCCGCTTTCTTGGCAGCGGAAACATGCTGGTTGAATTCACGGCTGCTGAAGGTCGAAATCTGCATGACGCACCTCCGTCAAAGAAAATGCTTGTACGTTACTACATTCGCAAAAATGGAGTACCGGACAAGCATTTCTGATGGGGCTTCGGGAAGCGGAGCCCAGTCAATGACCGGGCCCCACTGGACAGGCTCCAGCGTGTCGAACCTGATCCTGAATCAGAGGTTCTGCGCGTTTTGCAGCGCGGCAATGCGCTCTTCGATCGGCGGGTGGGTCGAGAACAGCTTGCCGATGCCACCGGCAATGCCCATGGCGGCCACGCTCTTGGGCAGCTCGCCGGGGTGCATGCCGCCCAGGCGGGCCAGGGCGTTCATCATGGGCTGCTTGCGGCCCATGAGCTGGGCGGCACCCGCGTCGGCGCGGAATTCGCGCTGGCGCGAGAACCAGGCCACGATGATGGCGGCCAGGAAGCCCAGCACGATGTCCAGCACGATGGTGGTCACGTAGTAGCCGATGCCGGGGCCCGAGCTGCTTTCGTCGTTCTTGCGCAGGAAGCTGTCCACGGCATAGCCGATGACGCGCGACAGGAAGACCACGAAGGTGTTCATCACGCCCTGGATCAGGGTCATGGTCACCATGTCGCCATTGGCGATGTGGGCGACCTCGTGGCCGATCACGGCCTCCACCTCTTCGCGCGTCATGCCTTCCAGCAGGCCCGTGGACACGGCCACCAGGGCCGAGTTCTTGAAGGCGCCGGTGGCGAAGGCATTGGGCTCGCCCTCGTAGATGCCGACTTCGGGCATGCCGATGCCAGCACGGTCGGCGAAGCCGCGCACGGTGTTGACGATCCAGGCCTCATCGGCGTTGCGCGGCTCGTTGATCACGTGCACGCCCGAGCTCCACTTGGCCAGCGGCTTGGAGATCAGCAGCGAGATGATGGCGCCGCCAAAGCCCATGATGAAGGCGAAGCCCAGCAGGGCCCCGAGGTTCAGGCCATTGGAGGTCAGGAAGCGGTTGACGCCCAGCAGGCTGGCGACGATGCCCAGCACCACCACGACGGCGACGTTGGTCAATAGAAAAAGTGCGATGCGTTTCATCAGTGGGTTCTCCACAAAGTGGGGAAAGGGGGAAGGATCTGGGCCCTGCAGCGTTGAAAAGTGAGGGCCGCACCGGCTGTTTTCAAGCCGGGTCCTGCGCCGTTGTCATTCCTTGTTGTGATGCTTGTACGGAACGGGGCGCCCGGAACACGAGAGAGTCATCATAGAAGGAAAAGTTCTCGTTTTCGCGCCACCAGCCGGGCACGCCCAGCACCGGCAAGGGCGCAAAAGGCTTGGCCGCCAGCGTGTCCGGCTCCAGCCAGGCGCTGGCGGCCAGCCAGGCGCTGGCGGCCAGCCAGGCGTCGATATCCGCTGCGCCAGAAGCCGGCGTGACGCCTGCACCATCCGTGTGCACGCACAGCACATGGGCCGTGATGGGCTTGCGCGGCTGCACCAGCTTTTCCAGCAGCGCATGGCCTATGGGCAGCAGCCTGGCCTGGCGCCATAGTGCGCGCTGCTCCACGAAGAGCTGGTGCCAGCGCCGGTGGCGCAGCGCCTCGCACAGCGCGGCCGGCGCCAGCAGCAGGGCGCCGTTCTCGTCCAGCACGGTGACGGCATCGCGCAGCGGCCCGCGCTGCGCGCCCACGCCCGCCTGGGCAATGGCGCCGGCCTGCAGGGCATTGCAGCGCTGCTTGAGCGCGGGCCAGCGCAGCCAGATCAGGCCGTTGAAGAAGTCATGCAGGTTGTCGCGCGTGGGAATGCAGCGCGTCTCGAAGATGAATTGCTCGTAGGCCATGCCTTCGGGCAGGTCGTGCTGGGGCACAAAGCGCCAGGGCAGCGCCTGTGCGTCGGCCAGTGACTGCAGGGCCTTCCAGACCGGCCGGCCCTGCGCCACCCGCTGGCAGGCCGCCCTGCCCTGCGTTTGCAGCCCCTGCAGCCAGGGCGCATTCCAGTCGATGGGAAACGTCAATTGCCGGACGGCCTGGACTGCGCCTTGGCCAGGCGCTTGTCACGCACGGCCACGCGCGAGGTGCCCTCGTCGCGCATCTCGAAGGCCTGCGTGGCCGCCAGCAGCTTGGTGAGCGTGGCATAGCCGTAGTTGCGCGCATCGAACGAGGCCTTGTTGCCGATCTGCGCGCCCACGGCGCCCACATGGGCCCAGCCGCTTTCGTCCTGCGTGGCGTTGACGGCGCTGCGCAGCATGTTCAGCAGGCGCGTGTCCTGGCGCAGCTCCTGCGAAGGAACGCGCAGGCAGGGGCGCTGCGGCTCGGGAGCAGACAAGGAGGCAGGTGCCTGCTCGGCCTGGGCCGGCGCGCGTTCCTTGCCGGCACCGTTGGGCGGCTGGGGCGCGGCGGCGGCCGATGCAGCCACGGGCGGCACCGCCGCCTGGCCTGCCTCATGCGCGGCGTCCTGGCCATTGCCGTTGGCTGGCGCCGCCTCGCCCAGCGCTTCCAGGTACAGGAAGCGCGAGCAGGCATTGACGAAGGGCTGGGGTGTCTGCGCCATGCCGAAGCCGTAGACGGCCGCGCCCTTGGAGCGCAGGTGCATCACCAGCGGGGTGAAGTCGGCGTCGGAGGAGACGATGCCGAAGGCGTCGGGCCGCTCGGTGTAGAGCAGCTCCATGGCGTCCACGGTCATCGCCATGTCGGTGGCGTTCTTGTGCTTGGAGTAGTCGAACTGCTGCATGGGCCGCAGTGCGAAATCGAGCAGCTTGCGCTGCCAGCCGCTGAGCGAATGCTTGGTCCAGTTGCCGTAGGCGCGGCGGATGTCGATGACGCCGAAGGTCGACAGCTCGGTCAGGATCTCGTCGATCATCTCGGCCGGCGCGTTGTCGGCGTCGATCAGCAGGGCGATGCGCGGTTGCGGCTCAGGCATGGCAATCCTCTGGCGGGTGGCAGTCCCGCCAGCTTAAACCAGCTTCCAGGGCAGGGCTTCGCCGGAGCGCAGCGGCTTCAGTTGCGCCTCGCCGAAGGCGAAGCTGTCCGGCGGCGTCCAGCTTTCGCGCACCAGGGTGATCTTGCCGGTGTTGCGCGGCAGGCTGTAGAAGTCCGGGCCGTTGAAGCTGGCGAAGGCTTCGAGCTTGTCCAGCGCGCCGGCATTGTCGAAGGCCTCGGCATACATCTCGATGGCGGCGTGGGCGCTGTAGCAGCCCGCGCAGCCCGTGGCGTGTTCCTTGAGATGGGCCGCGTGCGGCGCGCTGTCCGTGCCCAGGAAGAATTTGGGCAGGCCGCTGGTGGCCGCCTCGACCAGGGCCAGGCGGTGCGTCTCGCGCTTGAGCACGGGCAGGCAGTAGTAGTGGGGACGGATGCCGCCCGTGAAGATGGCATTGCGGTTGAACAGCAGATGCTGGGGCGTGATGGTGGCGCCCACGAAGCGGTCGGCCTCGGTCACGTACTGGGCGGCTTCGCGCGTGGTGATGTGTTCGAAGACGATCTTGAGTTCGGGGAAGTCGCGGCGCAGCGGGATCAGGTGCTGGTCGATGAAGGCGGCCTCGCGGTCGAACAGGTCGATGTCGCTGCTGGTGACTTCGCCGTGCACCAGCAGCAGCAGGCCTTCGCGCTGCATGGCTTCCAAAGTGGGGTAGATCTTGCGCAGGTCGGTGACGCCGTGGTCGCTGTTGGTGGTGGCGCCAGCCGGGTAGAGCTTGCAGGCCACGACGCCGGCCGCCTTGGCGCGCACGATTTCCTCGGGCGGCAGGTTGTCGGTGAGGTACAGCGTCATCAACGGCTCGAAGGCCATGCCTTCGGGCACGGCCGAGAGAATGCGCTGCTTGTACTCCAGCGCCTGCTCGGCGGTGGTCACCGGCGGCTTGAGGTTGGGCATGATGATGGCGCGCGCAAACTGCGCGGCCGTATGCGGCACCACGCTGCGCATGGCTTCGCCATCGCGCACGTGCAGGTGCCAGTCATCGGGACGGGTGATCGTGAGGGTGTCGGTGGAGGCGGTCATGGTGCGCTATTGTCCCATTGCCGGGCCGGCTGCGGCCGCGCGCCCCAGGCCGGCAAGATCGACCAGCGTCAGCCGCCCATAGGCGGCCTGCAGCAGGCCGCGCTGCTCCAGCAGGCGCAGCTCCTTGTTGATGGTCTGGCGCGAGACCGACAGCATGGCGGCCAGGTCGCTCTGCGAGATGCGCAGCACCACGCCCTGCCCGTCGGGCGCGGGCTGGCCATGCGTGGGGGCCAGCCGCGCCAGCAGCTCGGCCACGCGGTTGTCGATGTTGCTGAAGGCGTGGCGCTGCTGGACGACGATCAGCTCGTGCATGCGTGCCAGCACCAGCAGGCAGATGTCCTTCCACAGCAGCGGATGGGCATCGAGCAGGGCCAGGAAGGACTCGCCGGGGATCTCCACCAGCACGGTGGGCTGGTGCGCGTGGTAGTCGTAGACGAATTGCGTGTGCTCCAGCAGCCGCGCCAGGCCCACGATGTCGCCCGCGCTGTGCATGGACAGCACGAAGCGCGAGCCCGTGGCGTCCACGCCGCCCACTTCCACGCAGCCCGAAGCCACCACCAGCACCTCGCGCCGCTTGGGGTCGGCGGCGCGCACCTGCTGGTGGCGCTCGTAGCGGCCCAGGCGAGACAGCGCCGTCAGCTCATCGAGCACCTCGGGCGGCCAGTTGCGCAGCATGCGGCACAGGCCCAGGGCGCGGCGGATCAGCGCCGAAGGGTCGGCCACGGGAGCAGGCTTGGAGCGCATGGTTCTCTCACGATGTCGAAGGCCCCGGGTTAGTCCGGTGCCCATGTACCGCCATTTGTCAATGGCTTGACAGAGTGCATCCCCTGTCGCTCGGGATAGTAGCAAGCAAGCCACCGGGCAAAGCATCCGGGGCGCTACCAAGGAGACAAGTTCGTGAAGCACAAGCATTGGCTGGCCGCCGGCGGCATGGCGGCCCTGGGCACGTCCGCGTGGGCCCAGGGCAGCGTGGAGATGTTCGGCATCGTCGACGTCCACATCAACAGCGCAAGGTCGGGCGCCACGCGCCTGAGCCGGCTGGAGGACGGGGGCAGCGCGGCATCGCGCATCGGCTTTCGCGGCAGCGAGGACCTGGGCGGCGGCCTGCGTGCCCAGTTCATGCTGGAGGCCGGCGTGGCGCCGGACACGGGCCTGGGCACCATTCCCGGCCCGGGCCTGGCCTTCACGCGCCAGGCCTGGGTGGGGCTGAACAGCGGCTGGGGCGCCGTGGAGATGGGCCGCATGTACACGCCCATGTTCGGCGCGCTGTTCCGGGCCGATCCGCTGGGCATGAACGCGCTGTTTTCCTCGCTGAACCTGGTGTCGGCCACCGATGCCCAGGCCGGCCTGCGGCCGTTTGCGGCGCGGGCCAACAACCTGGTGCGCTACCGCACGCCGGCAGGCCAGCCCTGGCTGGCGGACCTGGCCTATTCCTTCGGCGAAGCAGCTTCACCGAACAGCAGCAACGGCCGCCTCTACGGCGCCACGCTGGGCTGGAACCAGAAGCCCTGGTTCCTGGCCTACAGCTTCCAGAAGTCCGTGGAAGGCAGCGCCGCCGCACCCGTGGCCGCGCCCGCCACCAGCCAGTACCAGGCACTGTCGGCCAGCTGGGAAGCCCTGAATGGGCTGCGCCTGACGGGCAACTACGTCATCAACCGCGTGGACCGCGCCGGCACACCCAAGGCGAAGCTGGCCCAGCTGGGCGCCGATTGGAGCGTGGATGCGCGCTCCAAGCTGCTGGTCTCGGTGGCGCGGCGCGAGGTGGGCGGCACGGACCGCGCCCAGAACACCTGGACGCTGGGCTACGACTACGCGCTGAGCAAGCGCACCGTGCTCTACGCGCGCTGGCTGCAGCTGGGCAACGCGGCCAATGCCTCGGCCGCCATTGCCAACGTGCCGGTGGCCGCCCACAGCGGCGACGGCGTGCGGTCCCTGGCGCTGGGCGTGCGCCACAACTTCTGAGGGACACACATGACCGACAGCCATTGCTTCGACACTTCCCGGCTCGACGCGCTGTTCGCGCCGCGCTCCATCGCCGTGGTCGGCGCCTCGGACCAGGCCAGCAAGATCGGCGGCATTCCGCTGGATTACCTGCTGCGCTTCGGCTACGGCGGCGCGCTGTATGCGGTGAACCCGCGCGCCAGCCGCGTGCAGGGCCTGCCCGCGCACGAGCGGCTGGCCGCCATCGGCGCGCCGGTGGACCTGGCCATCGTCGCCGTGCCGCAGTCGCAGGTGGCCGGCGTGCTGGAGGATGCGGCCGCCGCGCGCGTGCAGTCCATGGTGCTGTTTTCCTCGGGCTATGCCGAGACCGGCTCCGACGGCACGGCCGCCCAGCAGGCGCTGGCGCGGCGCGCGCAGGAGGCGGGCATACGCCTCATCGGCCCGAACTGCCTGGGCTTCATGCGCCCCGGCCACCAGGTCTACGCCACGTTCTCGCCCGCGCCGGGCGGCGGCCTGGTGCGGCCCGGGCGCATCGGCATGGTCAGCCAGTCGGGCGCCTTCGGTGCCTATGCCTACAGCCTGGCGCGCGAGCGCGGGCTGGGCCTGTCGCTGTGGGCCACCACGGGCAACGAGGCCGATGTGCAGCTGGCCGATGGCCTGGCCTGGCTGGCCCAGGACCCCGAGACCGACGTGATCATGGCCTACATGGAGGGCTGCCGCGACGGCCCCCGGCTGCGCGCGGCCCTGGCCCTGGCGCAGGAGCGCGGCAGGCCCGTGGTCATGTGCAAGGTGGGCACCAGCGCCCTGGGCGCGGCCGCCGCCGCATCGCACACGGCCTCGCTGGCGGGCAACGATGCCGTCTATGACGCGGTGTTCCGCCGCTACGGCGTGCTGCGCGCGCATTCCATCACGGACTTCTTCGCGCTGGCGGCCAGCGCCTCCATCGCGCGGGCCCCCAAGGGGCGGTCCATCGGACTGTTCACGGTCTCGGGCGGCGTGGGCGCCATGATGGCCGACGACGCCAGCGCAGCCGGCCTGGACGTGGCACCGCTGTCCGACGCGGCCCAGCGCCAGTTGCGCGAATGGGTGCCGTTTGCCGCGCCGCGCAACCCCGTGGACATCACGGGCCAGGTCACCAACGACATGACGCTGCTGGAGCGCAGCGCCCGCCTGATGCTGGCCGACCGGCAGTTCGACAGCTGGCTGGGCTTCTTCGCGGCAGGCGGCCTGTCCGACGCCTTCTGGCCCGTGCTGCAAAGCCTGGTGCAGACGCTGCGCACCCACCATCCCGATACCCTGCTGGCCGTCAGCACGCTGTGCCCGCCTGAGCGCCGCGATGCGCTGGAGGCGCTGGGCTGCCTGGTGTTCGCCGACCCGGGCGCAGCCATACGCTGCATTGGCGCGCTGGCCCGCCTGCATGAAACACCGCAGGCGCTGCCCTCGATGGCCGATGCAGGCAGTGCGCTGCACCTGGCGGCGGGCACGCTGTCGGAGCAGCGCAGCATGGCCCTGCTGGCCGAGGCCGGCGTGCCCGTGGTGCCGCACCGGCTGGTGCGCACGGCGGCAGAGGCAGCGCAGGCCATGCAGGAGATGGGCGGACGCATGGCCCTCAAGGTCTGCAGCGATGCCATCGCCCACAAATCCGACGTGGGCGGCGTGGCACTGAACCTGGCGGATGCGGCCGGCGCCCAGGCCGCCTTCGACCGCATCCTGGCCAATGCGCGCCAGGCCCGGCCCGAGGCGCGCATCGACGGCGCGCTGGCCGCCCCCATGGTGCAGGGCGGCGTGGAGTGCATCGCCGGCGTGCACCGCGACCCGGTATTCGGCCCGGTGCTGATGTTCGGGCTGGGCGGCATCCATGCCGAGATCCTGCGCGATGTCTCGCTGCGACTGCTGCCCATCACGCGCGACGACGCACTGGCCATGGCGCGCGAGCTGCGGGCCTTTGCCGTGCTGGACGGCGCGCGCGGCCGCCCCCGCGTGGACCTGGACAGCATTGCCGACACGCTGTGCGCCCTGGCCGGCTTTGCGCAGCGCGCAGGCGCCACGCTGGAAAGCGCCGAGATCAACCCCCTGATCGCCCGCCCGCGCGAGGACGGCGGCTGCGTGGCCGTCGATGCGCTGGTCATCGGCAGGGAGGCTGCATGAAAGCCAATGCCCATTCCATCTCCCGCCCGGAGGCCACCATGAACACACCCCTGCTGCGCACCGCCGCACTGACCTGTCTTGCCCTGGCCTGCAGCGCCGCGCTGGCCCAGGACGGCTATCCCGCCCGGCCCGTGCGCATCGTCGTGCAATACCAGGCCGGCGGCTCCACCGACACCGTGGCGCGCATCCTGGCCGAGGGCCTGGCCAAGCGCCTGGGCCAGCCCGTGGTGGTGGACAACCGCAGCGGCGCGGGCGGCATCATCGGCACCGAGCATGTGGCCAAGAGCGTGCCCGACGGCCACACCCTGCTGCTGACCGTGCCCGGGCCCATCACGGCCAACCTGGTGCTCTACAAGAAGCTGCCCTACGACCCGCGCACCGAGCTGCGCATGGTCTCGGACGTGGTCTCGCCCTCCATGGTGATGGCCGTCAACCCGGCCGTGCCGGCCAAGGACTTCAAGGGCCTGGTCGAGGCCGTGCGCCAGTCGCCGGGCAAGTACGCCATGGGTTCCTGGGGGGCGGGCACGCAGCCGCACCAGGTCCAGGTCTTCATGGACAAGGCCTACGGCCTGCAGTCGCTGCACGTGGCCTACAAGGGCGAGGGGCCCATGTCCATCGACCTGATCAGCGGCGTGATCCAGATGACGCTGGGCTCGGCCGCCACGCTCAAGCCCTTCATCGACGCCGGCAAGCTGCGCGCCCTGGCCGTGGCCGGACCGCGCCGCAGCAAGGCCCTGCCCGATGTGCCCACCTTTGCCGAGCAGGGCTACCGCGAGCCCGTGTATGCCATCACGGGATCGATCTCGCTGATGGCGCCCGCGCGCACGCCCGACGCCATCGTCGAACGCCTGGGCCGCGAGGTCGCCGCCGTGATGCGCGAGCCCCAGGTGCGCCAGCGTGTCGAGGCGCTGGGCCTGGAGGCCCAGGGCAACAGCCCGGCCGAGGCCAGCGCCGCCTACGCCGCCTTCTTGCCCGTGGCGCTGGACCTGGCGCGCTCCACGGGCGTGACCCTCGACTGACCCCCCTCCTGCCCTGAAGAAAACAATGGACATGAACCCGACCCCTCCCTCCCTGCCCGAAGTCCGCCGCGCCCTGGCGCGCTCCATCGGCCTGGCCGCCTTTGTCTACGGCTATCCGCTGATAGAGACCTACCGCACCTGCCGCCTGCAGACCGATGCCGGCGCCGCACGTGCCACCGGCCTGGGCCTGGACATGCGCGGCGACTTCGACACGCTGCACCACAGCCAGCGCCCCTCCACCCATGAGGACCGCGACGTGGTCACGCCCGCCAACGACCTGCTGTACTCGCTGGCCTGGATCCACCTGGCCGACGGCCCGCGCCTGCTGACCGTGCCCTCCAGCGCTGCGCATCCGGGCCGCTATTTCGTGCTGGCCCTGTACGACGCCTATACCGAGAATTTCGAGAACCTGGGACCGCGCAACTGCGCGCCCGAAGGCGAGACCGTGGTCCTGGTCGGGCCGGGCGGCCAGGTGCCGGAACACCTGGCCGGCCACCGTCTGGTGCACTGCCCCAGCAACCTGGTCTGGCTGATCGGCCGCACCGTGGTGGGCGATGCGCCCGACTGGCCTGCAGCCCGCGCACTGCAGGCCGACATCCGGCTGGAGCCCGCGCCGGGCACGCCGAAAGGAGGCCGCCCGGCCGCCGTCGCGAACTGGGTCGGCCCGCCCGTGGACGCCATGGCGGCCGCCTTCGAGAACCAGGAGCCTGCGGCCGAGGTTGCGCCGCGCTTTTTCACCAACCTCTGCCATGCACTGGCCGAGGCGCCCGGACGCAAGGAGGACCAGGGGCTGCTGGCCTGGTTCGGCCAGGCCGGCCTGGTGGCCAGCGCCCACATGGCGTGGGAGCAGCTGGAGGAGCCCGTGCGCGAAGGCCTGACCGAGGGCTTTGCCGACGGCGTGTGCACCGTGGCCGCCATGGGGCGCAACCGCCGCCCCCGGCCCTGGACCATGACGCCGTCCACCGGCCGCTACGGCAGCGAGTACCTGGGCCGCGCAC
Organism: Delftia sp. PX-1; assembly: GCF_055797465.1. Classification (NCBI taxonomy): domain Bacteria; kingdom Pseudomonadati; phylum Pseudomonadota; class Betaproteobacteria; order Burkholderiales; family Comamonadaceae; genus Delftia; species Delftia sp. PX-1. Next base: position 1,485,843 of record NZ_CP184763.1, on the reverse strand, counting down.
GCACCGCCTACCTGGGCCTGGGCGCGCTGGCCACCAGCGAGGCCATCTACGCCGCCGCCCACCACGACGCAGGCCTGCAGCCGCTGGACGGCAGCCAGCGCTATGTGCTGCGCTTCAATGCCGCCGACATGCCGCCGGCCGACGCCTTCTGGTCGGTCACCCTGTACGACGCCGACCGCTTTCTCTACGGCAACGAGATCGGCCGCCACTCCATAGGGGACCGCACGCCGGGACTGCTGCGCGAGGCCGACGGCAGCCTGCAGATCGACCTGGGCCATGCCCGGCCGGCACAGGGCGCCGCCAACTGGCTGCCCACGCCGCACGGGCGCTTCTACCTCATCCTGCGCATGTACCACCCGCAGGCAGGCGCGCACCAATGGCCTGTTCCGCCCCTGCAGCCCGTGGCCGCATGAGACACGCCATGGACCTGAGCACCCTGGCCGAGGAGGCCGTCATCCACACCTGCCCGCTGTACGAGATGCGCCGCATGCGCGCGGCCACCTCGCCCCGGCGCAATGCGGCGGGCGAGGCCGCGCCCGCACCGCTGCGCTGGTGCAACCAGTTCGTGCATGCGCGCCAGTTGCTGCGCGCCGGCACCAGCCGCGTGGTCACGCCCAACAACGACACGCTCTACACCAACGCCTGGCTGGACCTGGGCGCCGGGCCGCTGGTGATCGACGTGCCCGACACGGCGGGCCGCTACTACGTGCTGGGCCTGCTGGACTTCATCACCAACCCCTTCGCCCACCTGGGCCAGCGCCTGACGGGCACGGCTGCGCGCTCCTTCCTGGTCACGCCGCCCGGCTGGCAGGGGACGCTGCCGCCACCGTTCGATGCGCCCGGCGCACACATTGCCGCGCCCACGCCCTGGCTGTGGGTGATAGGCCGCATCCTGGTCGATGGCGAGCATGACCTGCCCGCCGTGCACGCGCTGCAGGACGGCTTTGCGGTGCGCCCGCTGGCCGACTGGCAGGCGGGCACGCCCTCGCAGGCCCGCGCCTTCGACCCGGACTGCGATCCCCAGGCCCCGCCAAATGCCGAGCACTATGCAGCCCAGGTGAATGCCGCCTTGCGCGACAACCCGCCACCAGAGGAACACACCGCACGGGTCGCGCGCTTTGCGGCCGTGGGCCTGGGCGCCGGGCTGGGCGCACCCGATGCGCAACAGCAAGCCGCACTGCAGCGCGCACTGGACAGCGTGCTGCCCCGGCTGCGCGCGGCCAGCACGGGCCGGCGCCTGGACTCGGGCTGGGAACTCCCCGCCCTGGTCGAAGGCAGTTTTGGCGACGACTTCCAGGCCCGCGCCGAGATTGCGCTCAAGTACATCGGCATGCTGGAAAGCCGCGAGGCCATCTACCCGCTGGCCTGGCATGACGCCCAGGGCCTGCCCCTGCACGGCAGCCGCCGCTACCGGCTGCGCTTTGCCCCAGGCGCGCTGCCGCCCGTGCAGGCCTTCTGGTCCCTGACCCTCTACGGCGCCCACGACTGCATGCTGGTGGACAACCCCATCGACCGCCATGCCATCGGCGACCGCACGCCGGGCCTGCGCCCCGACGCTGATGGCGATGGCGATGGCGATGGCGGGTTGACTATCCACATCAGCCACGCGCCACCGGCCAGCGAAGACCACCGCGCCAACTGGCTCCCCGCGCCGCGCGAAGGCTTTTACCTGTGCCTGCGCGCCTACATGCCCAGTCCCGAACTGCTGGACGGCCGCTACGCCCTGCCCCCCATCGAACCAGACCCGGAGACCCCATGAACGCCAGAGACGACGACAAGCCCTTCTTGCTGGTGGGCACCGGCAGCGAAACCGTGGCGCCGGGCCTGCACATACTGCGCGGCCAGGGCCAGTCCTTCGTGGCCGAGACCGACGCGGGCCTGGTGGTGATCGACGCCGGCCCCGGCGGCAAGGTCAGCCAGGACATGATCGCCAGCCTGCGCCAGCTCAGCGACGCGCCCGTGCATGCGCTGTGCTACAGCCACGGCCACATCGGCTACAACGCGGGCGTGCCCGCCTGGCTGGAGCATGCGGCCGCGCGCGGAGAGCCTGTGCCGCGCCTGATCGCGCATCGCAACCTGCCGCGCCGCCAGGCACGCTACCGCGAGACCCGGGCGCTGCAGCACCGCATGGCCGAGATCCAGTTCAACCGCAGCGCGGGCTTTTTCGAGCACCGGCTGGACATGCACGAGCCCACCGAAACCTTCTTCACGCGGCTGGAGATAGGCAGCGGGGACAGCCGCATCGAACTGTTCTGGGCGCCGTCCGAGACCGACGATGCCATCGCGCTGTGGAGCCCCGGCCAGCGCGTGCTGTACGGCGGCGCGGCGCTGCTGGACTCCATCCCCAACATCGGCACGCCCTTTCGCACGCTGCGCGACACCGTGCGCTGGGCCGACACGCTGCAGGCCATGGCCGCGCTGCGCCCGCTCAAGGCCGTGCGCGAGTTCGGTCCCGTGATCGAGGGCGAGCAGGCCGTGCAGCAGGTGCTGCTGCACACCGCACAGGCGCTGCGCTGGCTGCGCGCCGAAGTCGTGCGCCTGATGAACGAGGGCCTGAACGAGCAGCAGGTGCTCGCGGCCATGGACTATCCGCAGGAGCTGTTCGGCGTGGAGTGGATGAAGCCCACCTATGGCGACCCCAGCTACATCGTGCGCGACATCTACCGTTCGGAAAACGGCTGGTGGGACCGCAACCCGACCACGCTGCACCCGGCCCCGCCCGAGGCCGCAGGCGCCGCCATCGCCGATGCCATCACCGACAAGCCCGGCCTGGTGGCCAGCGCCCAGGCGCTGGCCGACGCGGGCCAGTGGCAGCTGGCCCTGCATGTGATCGACGTGCTGGCCACGGCGGCCGGCGACGCGCCCGAGATCGGCCAGGCCCGCAGCCTCAAGGCCGCCTGGCTGCGCGAGCGTGCGCGCGAGGTGGACAGCTATGTCTCGCGCAACCTCTACCGCGTGGGGGCCGACATGATCGAGCAGGGCCGGCAGGCGCGCCTGGGGCTGCGCTGACGGGGCCGCGCACAGGCAAGGCGACTCAAGGCGACACAAGGAGACAAGTGCATGAAGACGATGAAGAAGCACGGCATGGCCCTGGCACTGCTGCTGGCCATGGCCTGCACGGGCCACGCCCAGCCGGCGCAGGATGCCGGCAACTACCCCGCCCGCCCCGTCACGCTGATCGTGCCTACGGCCGCCGCCGGCGGCACGGACACCATCGCGCGGGTGTTTGCCGAAGGCCTGACCAGGCTGCTCAGGCAGCCCTTCGTGGTGGACAACCGGCCCGGCGCCAACGGCCTGGTCGGCGTGGAGCAGGCCGCGCGCGGCGCGCCGGACGGCTACCGGCTGCTGTTCACCTACACGGCGTCCATGGCCGTGAACCCCAGCCTCTACCGCAAGGTTCCGTATGACCCGATCAAGGACTTCGCACCCATTGCGCAAATAGGGCGCGCGGGCAATCTGCTGCTGGTCTCGCGCGATCTGCCCGTGCATTCGCTCAAGGAGTTCGTGGAGCATGTGCGCGCCCGGCCCGGCCAGCTCAGCTACTGCTCCTGGGGCCAGGGCTCGGGCGGGCACCTGACCATGGAATTCCTGCTCAAGCAGGCCGGCCTGCAGATGCAGCATGTGCCCTACAAGGGCAGCAGCCCCTGTGTGCAGGGCCTGCTGGGCGGGCAGGTGCAAGCGGCGTTTGCGGACACCTCTTCCACCGTGGAGCTGGTGCGTGCGGGCCGCGTGCGCGCCATCGCCCACAGCGGCGACAAGCGCATTCCCAGCCAGCCGGACCTGCCCAGCCTGACCGAGGCCGGCTACCCGTTCCACAACTATTCCTGGTACGGCGTCTTCGCGCCCGCCAAAACGCCGCAGCCCATCGTGGACAAGCTCAACGCCGCCATCAACCAGTTGCTGCAGGACCCGGCCACGGCCAAAAAGCTGGGCGAGCTCAACCTGACCGACCTGCCCCGGACCACGCCCGCGCAATTCGCCGACACGCTGCGCCAGGACCTGGCGGACTGGGGGCGGCTGGTGCGCGAGGTGGGCGTGCAGCTGGACTAGCAGCTCACTCGGCCACGATGCCCGTCCTGCGCACCACCTCGCCAAAGCGCTTGAGGCGCTCGGACATCATGGCCTCGAAGGCGGCGGGGCTCATTTCCTCGGGCGGGGTCACGCCACGGTCCTGCAGGCTGGCCACCATGGCCGGCGCCGTGGCGGCCTGGCGCACGGCCTTGAAGAGGGCCTGCACCACGGGCGCGGGCGTGCCGGCCGGCGCGGCCAGGCCGGTCCATGAGCTCATGTTCAGCTGCGGGTAGCCCACCTCGGCCAGGGTGGGCACATCGGACAGCTGCGCCACGCGCTGCTCGGAGGCCACGGCCAGGGCGCGCACCTTGCCTGCCTGGATGTGGGGCAGCATGGAGATGAGGTTGTCCAGGAACACCTGCACCTCGCCCGCCAGCACCGAGGTGACCAGCAGCGTGCCGCCCCGGTAGGGAACATGGGTGATGTCCAGGCCCGCATCGGCCTTGAACATCTCCATGTTGAGCTGGCCCATGCTGCCCGTGCCGCCGCTGCCGTAGTTGAGCTGGCCAGGGTGCTTTTTGGCATAGGCGATGAACTCCGCAAAGCTGCGGATGGGCAGGCTGGCGGGCACGACCAGCACATTGGGCAGGCGGCCCAGGATGGCGATGTTCTCGAAATCCTTGATGGGGTCGTAGCCCACCTTGGGCTGGGTCAGAGGATTGGCCAGGTGGCTGCTCTGCGAGGACACGACCAGGGTGTAGCCGTCCGGCTTGGCGCGCGCCACGGCCAGCGCGGCCACCGAGCCGCCCGCGCCGGGCCGGTTCTCCACGACGATGGGCACGCCCAGGATGCGTGCCATGGGCTCGGCGTACTGGCGTGCCATGGCATCCACCGAACCGCCCGGAGGGAACGGCACGATGAAGCTGATCTGGCGCGAGGGGTAGCCGGCGGCCTTGCCTTCGGCGGCCAGCGCCGCAAGCGGCGCCAGCATACCCAGGCCCAGCCCCGCGCCGAGCACGCGGCGGCGGGAAGGGTGGCTGGCAGCCTGGCGGGCGATAGGGGTCATGCCCATGTCTCCTCCTTATGGAAATACGTCGGCTGCGTCCGGCCATCCGGGGCGCCCTGGGGGCGCCCTGGGCGTGCCCTGCTTACTCGGCCACGATATGGGCCTTGCGCACCACCTCGCCGAAGAGCTTCAGGCGCTCGGCCATCATCTTCTCGAACGCGGCAGGGCTCATCTCCTCGGGCGCGACCACGCCGCGCTCCTTGAGGCTGGCCACCATGGCAGGCGCGGTGGCGGCCTGGCGCACGGCCTTGTGCAGCGTCTGCACGATGGCGTCGGGCGTGCCCGCAGGCGCCGCGATGCCGGTCCAGGAGCTCATGTTGAGCTGGGGATAGCCGACCTCGGCCATGGTGGGCACGTCGGGCAGCATGGGCAGGCGCTGCTCCGAGGCCACGACCAGGGCGCGCACCTTGCCCGACTGCACGTGGGGCAGCATGAAGACCAGGTTGTCGAGGATGAACTGCACCTCGTTGCCGATGGCCGCCGTGACCAGCGGCGAGCCGCCACGGTAGGGGATGTGCGTGGCGAAGATGCCCGTGGCGGCCTTGAGCATTTCCACATTGAGCTGGCCCATGCTGCCGATGCCGGCGCTGCCGTAGTTGACCTGGCCGGGGCGCTTTTTCACGTACTCGATGAACTCCTGGAAGTTCTTCACGGGCAGGCTGGAATGCACCATCAACGCATTGGGCTGGCGGCCCAGGATGGCGATGTTCTCGAAGTCCTTGATGGGGTCGTAGCCGATCTTGGGCTGGGTCAGCGGATTGGCCAGGTGGCTGCTTTGCGAGGACACGACCAGGGTGTAGCCGTCCGGCTTGGCGCGCGACACGTACTGCGTGGCGACCGAGCCGCCCGCGCCGGGACGGTTCTCCACCACGATGGGCACGCCCAGGATGCGCGACAGGGGCTCGGCGTACTGGCGGCCCATGATGTCCACCGAGCCGCCGGGCGGAAACGGCACGACCAGCGTGATCGGGCGCGAGGGGTACTTGTCATCGGCGCGTGCGGCCATCGGCGCCAGCGCGGACAGGCCCGCCAGGCCAAGGCCTGCGCCCAGCAGCTTGCGGCGGGTGGGGAAGGATGCATTCACGGACAGGTTTTTCATGGGTATCAGCGGAGTCAAGGATGGTCGAAGATGGCGAGGGCCACGGCCTGGGCGCGCGGCACGAAGGTGGCCAGCTCGCAGTACTCGCGCTCGGTATGGGGATGGCCGCCCACGGGGCCGGTGGCGCACAGCGTGGGCACGCCCACCGAGGCCGTGAGGCCGCTGTCGGCCGCGCCGCCCGTGAACTCGCCCTGCACGTCGAAGCCCAGCGACTGCGCGCCGCGACGGTACAGCTGCAGCAGCGCATCGGGCGTGGGCGCCATGGGCAGGGTGCGGCGCACGGCGGTGACGCGGCCCTGGGTGCGGGGCACGGATTCTTCCTCCACGATGGCGCGGATGCGCTCCATCAGCGCATCGGGATCGGTCTGGGCCGTGTAGCGCACATCGAGCTCGGCCTTGGCGTGGGGCGCCACCATGTTCGGCACGATGCCGCCCTGCAGCACGCCCACATTGGTGGTCGTGCCCGTGGCGGGATCGGTCAGCGCATGCAGGGCCAGCAGCTTGCGCGCCATGGCTTCCAGCGCGCTGGCGCCGGCCGCGTGGTTGATGCCGGCGTGGGCGGCCACGCCCTGTACCTCGAACTCCACGGCCATCGATCCCTTGCGGCTGGTCACCAGGTTGCCGCTGACGCGGCCCGGCTCGGCGTTGAAGACGGCGCGCGCACCGCGCACCGTATCCATGATGGTCTGGCGCGTGGCGGGCGAGCCGATCTCCTCGTCGCACGAGAAGAACAGCTTGAGCGGCGCGCCCAGGCCGCCGCAGCGCGCAAAGGCCTCGGCCACGAAGACGTTGAGCACCAGGCCCGACTTCATGTCGGCCACGCCGGGACCGTAGGCCCGGCCTTCTTCCACGCGGAAGGGGCGGCGCGCCACGGTGCCGGCCGGAAAGACCGTGTCCATGTGGCCCATCAGATAGATGGGCGCGCCCTCGCCGGGCCCGGGCACGTCGGCATGCAGCAGCACGCCGTAGCCGGGCACGTCCTCGAAGCGCACGGCCACGCCGGCCGCCTCCAGCCGCTCGCGCAGTGCCTGGGCCACGGCCAGGATGCCGGCTTCGTCGCGGCTGCCGCTGTCGATATCGACAATCCTGTGCAACAGGTCTTGCATGGCCTGCTGCTGGCCGCCCAGCCAGTCCAGCAGTCTCGCGCGCTGCTGCACGCGGCTTTGTTCGAGGGTATCGTGCATGGTGGAATCTCCAGAGTGCATGCAGTGTTGCACGCGACCCCCTATTTTGCAACATACGTTGCATATACAAGAAAAACATGAAATCACCATTGCAAAAAGCCGCGCTGCTGCTGCCGCAGCGCCTGGCGCAGCAGGGCGCGGAACTGACGGCCAGCGAGCAGACGCTGGCCCAGACCCTGGGCAGCGACTATCCGCATGCGCTGCTGGAATCGGCCACCGCCCTGGCAGCGCGCACAGGCACCAGCGCCTCGACCGTGGTGCGCCTGTTCGCCAAGCTCGGCTATGCCAGCTATGCCGAGGCCCAGCGCGAGGCGCGCGGCGAGGTGACGGCGCTGCTGCAGACGGCTGCCCAGCGCGCGCCCGTGCTGCTGGGCGCGCAGCGCAGCCTGAGCGAGTGCGTGGACGATGCACTGCTGCACGACCAGCACAACATCCAGTCCACGCGCGAGGGGCTGGACATGGCGGCCTTCGAGTCCATGGCCCGGCAGCTCGCGCAGGACGAGGGCCGGGTGTTCGTGCTGGCCCAGCTCAACAGCTCGCCGGTCTCCGCCTGGCTGGCCCTGCACCTGAACATGTGCCGCCCCGGCGTGCAGCAGCTGGATGCAGGCGCCATCGCCCCGGCCGACCAGCTGCTGTGGGTAGGCCCCACCGACACGCTGCTGGCCTTCAGCGTGAGCCAGTATTCACGCGGCACCTACGAGGTGGCGCAGCGATTTTCGGAAGCCGGCGCCCGGGTGCTGGCCATCACCGACAGCCCCACGGCCCCCCTGGCCACCGTGGCCCACCACTGGCTGCAGGTGCGCACGGCCAATGCCTCGCCCTTTCACTCCTACACGGCCGCCTTCTACCTGTGCAATGCCCTGGTCTCGGCCGTGGCCCAGTTGCGCCATGCCGATGTGTCCGAGGCGCTGGCCCGGCGCGACGCGCTGTGGAGGGAGTTCAACCACCAGCTGATCAGGACGCCCGAGCCGCGCGGGCCGGCTCGCGCCGCGCGCAAGCCCACCGCGCGCAGGTCTTCTACATAGACCAGTAGTACTTGAAGCTCAGCGTGGCCTCGCGATCCACGCCGCGGAAGATGCCTGCGAAGTACTTGCGGTTGAACAGGTTGTTGATGTTCAGCGCGATGCGGTACTGCGGCGTCTCGTAGGCCAGCGCCAGGTCGGCCAGCGTGGCGGAGTCGTTGATGTTCAGCGTGCCGTCCGCCGCCACGTTGTAGGGAGAGCGACCCTTGTAGCGCAGGCCGCCGGCCACCATCAGGCCCGGCACCGCGCGCGGGCGGTAGTCCAGCCACAGGCTGGCCATGTGGCGTGTGGTCTGTATGGTCTGGCGGCCGATTTCGGCGGGCCGGTTGCTCTGCGTGGTGCGCGGGTCCAGGTAGGTGTAGCTGGCCAGCGCGTTCAGCTCGCGCGTGAGCGCGAAGCGGCCTTCCAGCTCCAGCCCCGTGGAGCGCACCTCGCCCGTCTGGATGCTGAAGCGCGGGTGGTCGGGGTCCAGCGTGGTGACGTTGGTCTGGCGCAGGTCGAAGACCGAGGCCGTGATCAGCGAGGTGCTTCCCGGAGGCTGGTACTTCACGCCCGCCTCGTACTGCTTGCCGCGCCGGGGCTCGAACGGATTGCCGTCGTACTGCAGGCCCGTGACCGGATCGAAGGAGGTCGCATAGCTCGCATAGGGCGCCCAGCCGCTGTCGAACAGGTAGAGCAGGCCCGCGCTGCCGGTGGTGGCGCTGTCGCTCATGCGCGGCTGGGTGCTGCTGTTCTGCGTGGTGCGCGCCTGGTCATGGCGCAGGCTGAGATTGGCCACCCAGCGGTCCCACTTGAACTGGTTGAGCGTGTAGATGCCGGTCTGGCGCAGGTCCGTGCGGCTGTCCTCCAGCTCTGGATAGGCGATGGACTGGCCATAGGCGGGGTCGAGCATGTCCAGGTCGGGCACATCCCAGCCAAAGCCCAGGCCGCCGCGCTCCTTGTACTTCACATGGTCCATGCCGAAGGCCAGCCGGTGCTGCAGCCCGCCCCATCGCAGGTCCTTTTGCAGGCGGGTGTCCAGCGCCAGCGTGCGGCCCTTGGTGCGCTGGGCCAGGCTGGCGCGCGAGACGCTTCGGCCGTCGGCCAGCACGTCCATGGCGTAGATATGGCGGTAATCGATGTCGATGGTGGAGTAGCGCAGGTTCTGCGTGAGCTGCCAGCCGCTGTCGGTCTGGTGCGAGAACTCGTAGCCCAGCGATCGCGTGTCGCGGTTGAAGCGGTCGAAGGACGGGTCGCCGGCGGTCAGGTGCGCAGGCAGGTCCTTGATCTGCGGGTAGGTGAACAGGCTGGGCCACCAGGACTTGGGCGTGCCGCGCTCGCGCGAGTAACTGCCCAGCACGGTCAGGTGGGTGCGGCCGGAGAGGTTCCAGCGCAGCGAGGGCGCGATGGAGATGCGGTCATCGCGCGAGCCCACGGTGCGTCCGTCGCTGTCACGCGCCTTGAGGTTGAGCCGGTACAGCAGGTCGCCCGAGGCATCCAGCGCGCCGCCCAGATCGGCCGTGGCCTGGGCGCGCTGGTAGCGGCCATAGGACAGGCCCACGCTGTTCACATGGTCGGCCTCGGGTTTCTTGGAGACCACGTTGATCACGCCGCCCGGCCGCCCCTGGCCAAAGAGCACGGAGGCCGGGCCCTTGATGACCTCGATGCTGTCCAGCTCGTCGATCTCGTCGTTCCACGAACCATAGGTGCCGGCCGAGAACTGCCGCAGGCCGTCCTTGTAGTAGGAGCTGCCATCGCTGAAACCCCGGATGATGGCGCCCGTCATGCGCAGGTCCGCGCCCGTGACTTCGGTGGACACGCCGGCCGTGTACGACAGGGCCTGCTCGATGCTCTTGGGCGCCTGGTTCTGCAGCTGCTCCTGGGTGACGATGGAGATGGAGCGCGGCGTCTCGATCAGCGGCGTGTCCAGCTTGGTGCTGGCGCTCCTGCCGCTGCCCACGTAGCTGCCCGGCGCGGCCATGCGCTGCGAGGTCACGTTGACCGTGGACAGCGTGGTGCCCGCCGACGCCTGCGGCGCAGGCTCAGGCGCAGGCGCCTTTCGCAGCGTGAACGTGCCCTGCTCGGTGCTGTGCGCGGTCACGCCGGTGCCGGCCAACAGCCGGTCCATGGCCTCCTGCGGCGTGAAGCTGCCCCGGAGGGCCGGCGCCTGGCGGCCGACCAGCACGGCTTCGTCGTACAGCACCTGGAACTGGGTCTGGCGGCCAAAGGCGCGCAGCGCGTTGATCAGCGGCTGGGCCGGCTGGTCAAAGGCCAGCCGCTGTCCGGATGACGGCATCGGTGAAGAGGCGGCCGGCTGCTGAAGCTGTTGCGCACGGGCGGACGGCGCGGCGCCCATGCCGGCCACGGCACCGGCCACCAGCCACGCCAGCAGGCGCGGACTGGCCTGCGGGCCGGCGCCCTGCTCCTTCATGTTCCTGCGTCGGGCATGTGTGCCCCTGCCTGCGAATTCCCTGCCTGCTGCTTCTTGCGCTCTCATTGCCTCTCCGTTGCTGTGCCGTTGCACGGGCACGCGACGGGCAGGCCGCAGGCAGCCGTCGCGGGCGATCAGGAACCGCGCCGGACAAGCCATGCCAGCCCACCCGCGCATGCGCGTCAGGTGTTGCGGCCGTTGGCTGGGGCGTGAGGGACGAGCGCCCTCGGTGGTCCTTGGCTGGCAGCCGTGCGGGCCTGGAAAATCCACGCCCCTGCCCCTATAGAAGCCAAGAGCGGTGCAAAGCTGGAACCTGGGGTTGTTCACCAATTTGAAACAAATTGTTTCCCATCCTTCGATTCATCCCCGCACGATCAGCCAACCTCCGCCGCTGCGCGGCTGCACGCGCACCGCAATCAAGGCCGGCAGCGCGCGCACAAAGCGCTCGGGCGCGGCCGTGGCCAGCAGGCCCGAGACACGCAGGCGGCCCAGCGACTCGTCGCCCAGCTCCACGGGCGCACCCAGATAGCGCGACAGCTCCTGCGCCACCTCCGCCAGCGGCGTGCCGCTGAAGCGCACCTGGCCCGTGCGCCAGTCGCCCACGCTGTCCGCATCGGCCACCACGGCGCTGTGCCGGCCGGCGCCGTCCACAGCCACGCCCGCGCCTGCCGCCAGCAGCAGGACATCGCCCCCGGCCCGGTCACGCTCGGGCCGCAGCTGCACCTTGCCCTCCAGCACCTTCACCACCAGCCGCGGCGGCCCGGCGCGCACATTGAACGCGGTGCCCACCACCCGGACGCGGCTGGCGCCGGAGTCCACGGTGAAGGGCCTGTCCGGGCCGGGCGTGACCTCGAAGAAGGCCTCGCCCCGATCCAGCACCACCTCGCGGCGGCGCGGGTAGTAGCGCACCTGGAGTTCGCTGTCCACGTTGAGGGCCACGCGCGAGCCATCGGGCAGCTCGATGCTCTGCGTCTGCCCGGGCGCCGTGCGGGCCTGCAGCGTATAGCCTGGCGTGTGGTCCCAGCGGTACCAGCCACCCCAGGCCAGCAGCGAGACCACCGCCAGCACGGACAGGGCCGCCGCAGGGCGGCCGGGCCAGCGGGCAAGAACGCGCTGGCGCGGCGGCGCGGCCGCTGGTGCAGCGCAGACGGCAGGCGCGGCGGGCGGCACCGCTGCGCCGAACTCATCGGGAAACAATTCCCTGAGTTGTGGCGCGCCATGCCAGTGGCGCGACATGCCTTCGAAGATGCTGCGGTGCAGCGGGTGGGCGCCCAGCCACGCATCCAGCGCGCGCTCATCGGCGCCCGTCCAGTCCGGCTGCTGGCGGCGCACGAACCAGTCGGCCGCCCTGTCATGCAGCCCCACCAGCTCCTGCGGCGAAACGCCCGGGGGAAGTTCGTTGCTCATCGTGTGTTCTCTGCGGCGCCCGGCCGCTGCTCGTCTGCGCGCAGCAGGGCACGCATTTGCTCGGCGCTGGCGTAGCGTACGCGGATCTCGCAATAGGACAGTGCCCGGCTCAGGTGGCGCGAGACCATGCGCACGGTGATGTCCATGCGCTCGGCCGTCTGCTCCAGCGTCAGTTCCTGCACGCGGTGCAGCACGAAGGCCTGGCGCTGGCGCTCGGGCAGCTCGTTCAGGGCATCGCGCAGCCGGGCCAGGCGCTGGCGGCGCTCATCGTCCAGCGCATGGTCGGCTCCGTCGCGGGCCGGCAGGGCCTCGACCTCGTCGCGGCAATCCTCCACGGACACCAGCCGCACACCGGCCTGCTGCGGCGCCGTGCGGTGCGCGAAGGCCGCCACGCTGCGCACGACCTGATGCAGATAGGGCCGCTCTTCGTCCACAGGCAGGCGCTTGTCGGCCGACAGCATGCGCACGAAGACTTCCTGGGAGGCATCCTCGATATCGGCCGGGCTCTTGAAGTACCGCGCCAGCATGCGCTGCAGCGGCTTGCGCCAGCGGGTGTAGAGACTGCGGGAATGGCCACCGGGCTCTCCCGGGGCGTCGTCGCGCTTCATGGCAGGCATGGCACGGCGGACGTGGAAGTTGTCCGGTGGCGGGGAAATGGGGGCGGGATCTGGAGCACGGTGCAAACAGCTGAGCCGGCGATTGTATCGAGAACGATTCTCATCATCGTCTCTCCGCGGCCACAAAAAAGGGGCGCCGAAGCGCCCCTTGATTGCCGTGCCCGCAAGGGCCGCACCGGTTCAGTGCTGCAGGATCTTGTTGAGGAATTCCTTGGTCCGGGGCTGGCGCGCTTCCGGGTTGCCGAAGAATTCGTCCTTGGAGCAGTCCTCCAGGATCTTGCCGCCCACGTCCATGAAGATCACGCGGCTGGCCACCTTGCGCGCAAAGCCCATTTCGTGGGTCACGCACATCATGGTCATGCCTTCGTTGGCCAGGCCGATCATCACGTCCAGCACTTCGCCGACCATTTCGGGGTCCAGCGCGGAGGTGGGTTCGTCGAACAGCATCACGATGGGGTCCATGGACAGCGCGCGCGCAATGGCCACGCGCTGCTGCTGGCCGCCCGACAGCTGGCCCGGGAACTTGTCCTTGTGCGCCGTCAGGCCCACGCGGTCCAGCATCTTGAGGCCGCGCTTCCTGGCGTCGTCCGCGCTGCGGCCCAGCACCTTGACCTGGGCAATGGTCAGGTTCTCGGTCACCGACAGGTGCGGGAACAGCTCGAAGTGCTGGAACACCATGCCCACGCGGCTGCGCAGCTTGGGCAGGTTGGTCTTGGGATCGTGCACGGCCACGCCGTCCACGAAGATCTCGCCCTTCTGGAAGGGCTCCAGCGCGTTGATGGTCTTGATCAGCGTGGACTTGCCCGAGCCCGACGGGCCGCAGACCACCACGACCTCACCCTTCTGGATGTTGGTGGAGCAGTCGGTCAGCACTTGAAAGCTGCCGTACCACTTGGAAACGTTCTTGAGTTCAATCATTGGTTCACTCCGACTCGTGTCAGTTGTCCATCGCCGCGCCGACAAGGGGCGCGGTCATGGGGGCGGGACGGCCAGCAAGGGCCGCCCCGCAGCCAAGGCCGTCGTCCCCCTTCAAGGGGGAAGGCGCGAAGCGACTCAGGGGGTGGTGTGTCATCGAATGATGGCAATCTTTTTGTGCAGGCGCTTCACTGCCCAGGACAGCGAATAGCACAGCACGAAGTAGGTCACGCCAGCGGCCAGATAGGATTCGATGGGACGGCCGTAGTTCTTGCCGGCCACTTCGAAGCCCTTGAGCATGTCGTAGGCACCGATGGCATAGACCAGCGAGGTGTCCTGGAACAGGATGATGGTCTGCGTCAGCAGCACGGGCAGCATGTTGCGGAAGGCCTGGGGCAGCACCACGAGGCGCATGTTCTGCCCATAGGTCATGCCCATGGCCTGGCCCGCGAAGACCTGGCCGCGCGGGATGGACTGGATGCCCGCGCGCATGATCTCGCTGAAGTAGGCCGCCTCGAAGGCGATGAAGGTGATGATGGCCGAGACCTCGGCGCCGATGGGCCGCCCGATGATCAGCGGCATCAGCAGGAAGAACCACAGGATCACCATCACCAGCGGCACGGAGCGCATGCCGTTGACGTAGAGCGTGGCGGGCACATCGAGCCATTTCTTGCCCGACAGGCGCATCAGCGCCAGCAGCGTGCCGAAGAGCACACCGCCGATGGTGGCGATGACGGTCAGCGTCAGGCTGAAGTACAGGCCCTTCAGCACGAAGTTGCTGAACAGGTCCCAGGTGAAGAACGACCAGTCGATTTGCAGGTTCATGTCAGTGTCCTCCGCCGCTGGCAGCGATCAGGCCCGGGACGCGCGAGCGCTTCTCGATGAAGGCCATGATGCGGTTGATGGCAAAGGCGGAGACCACGTACAGGCCGGTGACGGCCAGGTAGATCTCGATGCCGCGCGAAGTCTCTTCCTGCGCCTGCATGGCGAACATGGTCAGTTCGGCCACGGACACGGCAAACGCCACGGACGAGTTCTTGAACACGTTCATGGTCTCGCTGGTCAGCGGCGGAATGATGATGCGAAACGCCATGGGCAGCAGCACGTAGCGGTAGTACTGGAACGTGGTGAAACCCAGCGCCATGCCCGCGTACCGCTGGCCGCGCGGCAGCGCCTGGATGCCGGAACGCACCTGCTCGGCGATACGCGCCGAGGTGAAGAAGCCCAGCGCCAGCACCACGAGCACGAAGCCCGGCAGGGACTTCAGCGCGGGGAAGATGGACGGCACCACGTGGTACCACATGAAGATGTGGACCAGCAGCGGAATATTGCGGAACAGTTCGACCCAGGCATTGCCCAGCCGCACGATCCACGGCCGGTCGGGCAGCGTGCGCAGCGTGCCGATCAGCGAGCCGACGATCAATGCGATCAACAGCGACAGCAGCGACACGGAAATGGTCCAGCCCCAGGCCGACAGCATCCAGTCGAGGTAGGTGATGTCGCCGTTCTTGCCGAAGCAGCTTTGACCGACCTCTTGGGTAATGGTGTCCTGGCAGAACACCTGCCAATCCCAACTCATAGGAGCACCTCTTTATTCAGATTTTTGAAAAATGCACTACCGGCAAAAACGGCGCCGCAACAAAAAACGCCCCTTCCAACCGCATGGCAGAAGGGGCGGCATTCAGCTGGTGCTTACTTGACTTCGTACGACTCCATGGGCTTGTCGTTGGGGTTGGCCCATGCGTCCTTGGTGGCGTCGGACAGCGGCAGGCCGACCTTCACGTTGGCCGGGGGAATCGGCTGCATGAACCACTTGTCATAGAGCTTGGCCAGGGAGCCGTCGGCGATCTGGCGCTTGATGGAGTCGTCCACGGCCTTCTTGAAGGCGGGGTCGTCCTTGCGCAGCATGCAGGCGATGGGCTCGACCGACAGGGTTTCGCCGACGATCTTGTAGTCGGCAGGTGCCTTGGACTTGGAGATGTTGGCGGCCAGGATGGAGCCGTCCATGATGAAGGCGTCGGCACGGCCGGTTTCCAGCATCAGGAAGCTGTCGGCGTGGTCCTTGCCCATGACTTCCTTGAAGGTCAGGCCGTCGGCGCGCTTGTTCTTGCGCAGGGTCTGCACCGAGGTGGTGCCCGTCGTCGTGACGATGGTCTTGCCGTTCAGGTCCTTGATGCCGGTGATGCCGGAGTTGCCCTTGACGGCGATGCGCACTTCTTCCACATAGGTGGTCACGGCGAAGGCCACATCCTTTTGGCGGGCCTGGCTGTTGGTGGTGGAGCCGCACTCGATGTCCACGGTGCCATTGGTCACCAGGGGGATACGGTTCTGCGAGGTGACGGGCTGGTACTTGATGTCCAGCTTGGCCAGGCCCAGCTGCTTCTGGATGTCGGCCAGCACGCGCTCGCCCATCTCGGTGTGGAAGCCCACGTACTTGCCATTGCCCAGCGTGTAGCCCAGGCCGGAGGATTCACGCACGCCCAGCGTCACGGCGCCGGAGGACTTGATCTTGGCCAGGGTGTCGCCAGCCTGCGCAAAAGCGCTGCCTGCAGCCAGGGCGGTCACGGCGATGGCCAACAAATGCTTCTTCATACGGGTCTCCTGAGATGAGAACGAAAACGGTCTTGATGAGAACGGTCGAGTCGCCTTGTGGGCTGGCTCGAACTATCAACGATGTGACACATATTGTGCAATCACGCACGGTGCTGGAGCACCGACACGTGCTAGGGCTTTCCAGCACGTCAGCCGGATTCAGGTAAGCAACTGCCGTGCCATGGCACGCGTTTTTTGCCCGATCCAGCGCGCCTGGGGGCCTGCACACGGCGTGGCTGCTGTGCGCGCACTCTAATGCCAGGCGTGGCAGCACAGCCAATGCCGTTTGCAGAAACCCTTATGCATGCCATGCATAATAGGTGTTTACCCTAGGCATAACCCATGCACCAAGTCGGTCTCTTGAAGGGCTTTGCCATGCACCAGCGTGCAGCAAAAAGGGGCTCGAGAGCCCCTTTGTCTTCATGTGTGCCGCCTGGCGTGTCAGCCGATGGTCTCGCCCTGCTCCAGCAGGAAGTTCCACAGCGCGCCGGCCACGCCCTGGGGCGCATCCTTGCTGGTGGGTTTTTCGCGGTAGGCACGCACTTCCATGTCCATGCGGAAACCGTCGTCACCGGCAGGTGCGGCGCTGACCAGGCGGCCGGCCTCCAGCTCGTTGCGCACGGCGCTGAATGGCAAAAAGGCCACGCCATGGCCTTCCAGCGCCATGGCCTTGAGGCCTTCGGCCATGTCGGTCTCGTAGACGCGTTCCAGGTGCACGGCCTCGGCCGCTTCCTTGAGGATGAGTTCCGTCACGCGGCCCAGGTAGGCGCCCGGCGCATAGCCCAGGTAGGGCAGCGGCTGGCCCTGGCGGCCCGGCAACTGGTGCAGCGGCAGGCCGTCGGCGTCGGGCCTGGCGTAGGGGGCGAGCACCTCATGGCCCAGGCTGACCATCTCGTAGCGCGCCGGGTCAAGCTGGAAGGGCTGGGACGGATGGAAGTAGGCGATCAGCAGGTCGCAGCCGCCCTCGACCAGGCGCATCACGGCGTCGTGCACGTTGAGCGCGAACAGCCGGCTGCGGAACGGCCCGAACTTGGCCTGCACGCTGGAGACCCAGTTCGGGAAGAAGGTGAAGGCCAGCGTGTGCGGCACGGCAAACCCCACCATGCCCTTGCCCGCGCTGACATGGGCCCGCAGCATGGTGCGCGTGCTCTGCAGCGACTGCAGCATCTCCAGCGCCTGGTCATACATGGTCTTGCCGGCCGGCGTGAGCCGGGTCGGGTAGGAGCTGCGGTCCACAAGGTCGGTGCCGGCCCAGGCCTCCAGTGCCTGGATGCGGCGCGAGAACGCAGGTTGCGTCACATGCCGCAGTTGGGCGGAGCGGCTGAAACTGCGTGTTTCAGCCAGGCTGACGAAATCTTCTAGCCATTTGGTTTCCATGCCCGCCATTATCCGCTGTGATGGAAGGCACCCCCTGGGCGGCTACGCCGCTTCCCCCTCTCTCTCCGGGAGGGGGACGGCACCCTCGGTGCGGGGCGGCCCTTCCTCGGTGCCTCCACGCCGGCCATGCCCGTATCAACGTCCCGCATGGGCCGCCACACTGAGGAAACCGCCATCTGATGCGGCGCTCGTATGCGCACATAATGGCGCTGCGCCGCATTTACCCAATGTGACATTTTTTCCTCACGGCCCCCGGCACACGACGCCGAGGAAGCTCAGTGACTGCATCTGCCCCGCCATGTGTAATTTTCTGACTCCCCGCGTCCATGTCATCCCCTCCCACCGAAAACGGCGCCGCTGAGACGCCTTCCCAGCCGGACGAGCCGCGTTCGCTGCGCATCGAGGACTGGCTCACCGTGGTCATCATGGCCCTGCTGGCCCTGATCACCTTCGCCAATGTGCTGGTGCGCTACTTCACCTCCTCTTCCTTCGCGTGGACCGAGGAAATCTCGGTCTTCCTGATGATCCTGCTGGCCATGGTCGCGGGCTCGGCGGCCGTGGCGCGCAACGCCCACATCCGCATCGAATACTTCGCCGAAGGCGGCAGCGCCCTGCGCAGGAAGCGCCTGGCGCGCTTCGGCACGCTGATGGTGGCCCTGCTGTTCGCGGTGATCGCCGCACTGAGCGTGCGCGTGGTCTGGGACGACTACCGTTTCGAGGAAACCTCGCCCGGCATCGGCGTGCCGCAGTGGTGGTATTCGATGTGGCTGCCCATCTGCTCGGCGCTGATCACGCTGCGCGCGCTGCAACTGTTCCTGCGCCAGGGGCGCCCCGGCGCCTTCGTGGACGAGGAGAAGGCGCCATGATCGCGACCCTGCTCTTCATCGCCTTCCTGGGCCTGATGCTCCTGGGCGTGCCCATCGGCGCGGCCCTGGGCCTGGCAGGTGCGGCCGCCATCGCGCTGGCCAGCCCCGACACGCAGTGGTTCGGCCTGCTGGCCGTGCCGCAGAACTTCTATGCCGGCCTGGGCAAGTACCCGCTGCTGGCGATTCCGATGTTCGTGCTCGTGGGCTCGATCTTCGACCGCTCTGGCGTGGCGCTGCGCCTGGTGAACTTCGCCGTGGCCATCGTGGGCCGTGGCCCCGGCATGCTGCCCCTGGTGGCGATTGCCGTGGCCATGTTCCTGGGCGGCATCTCGGGCTCGGGCCCGGCCAATGCCGCTGCCGTGGGCGGCGTGATGATCGCGGCCATGAGCCGCGCCGGCTATCCCGGCAGCTTCTCGGCCAGCGTGGTGGGCGCGGCCGCGGCCACCGACATCCTGATCCCGCCGTCCGTGGCCTTCATCATCTACTCGGTGCTGGTGCCCGGCGCCTCGGTGCCGGCGCTGTTTGCGGCCGGCATGATCCCCGGCATCCTGGCCGGCGTGGCGCTGATCGTTCCGGCCGTGTGGATGTCGCGCAGGCACAGGATGGGTGCGCTGGAATCGTCCATGCCGCGCCCGCCGTTCTGGCGTAGCCTGCGCGAGGCCTCCTGGGGCCTGGCCGCCCCGGTGCTGATCCTGGGCGGCATGCGCGCCGGCTGGTTCACCCCTACCGAGGCCGCCGTGGTGGCCGTGTTCTACGGCCTGTTCGTGGGCATGGTGATCCACCGCACCATCACGCTGCGCGACCTGTATCCCATCCTGCGCGAGGCCGGCGAGCTGTCGGCCGTGATCCTGCTGGTGGTGTCGCTGGCCGGCATCTTCGCGTTCTCGCTGTCCACGCTGGGCGTGATCGATCCGGTGGCCAAGGCCATCGTGGAATCGGGCCTGGGCGAGTACGGCGTGATGGCGCTGCTGATCCTGCTGCTGATCACCGTGGGCATGTTCCTGGACGGCATCTCCATCTTCCTGATCTTCGTGCCGCTGCTGCTGCCGATCATGCAGCACTACCACTGGGACCCGGTGTGGTTCGGCGTCATCCTCACGCTCAAGGTGGCGCTGGGCCAGTTCACGCCGCCGCTGGCCGTGAACCTGATGGTGTCCTGCCGCATCGCGGGCGTGCGCATGGAGTCCACCGTGCGCTGGGTCGGCCCCATGCTGCTGGCCATGTTCCTGGTGATGATCGCCGTGATCGCCTTCCCGCAGCTGGCTCTCTGGCTCCCAGCACGCCTGGGCTACTGATTTCCCAAAAATTCAACAAGGAGACCTTCGCAATGAAACTTCGCACCTTCCTCGCCAGCGGCCTGGCCGCAGCGGCGGCCCTGGCCCTTTCGTCCGCTCCCGCAGTGGCGCAGACACCGGCCAAGTACAAGAGCGAGTACCGCATGTCGCTGGTGCTGGGCACGGCCTTTCCCTGGGGCAAGGGCGGCGAGATCTGGGCCAACAAGGTGCGCGAGCGCACCAACGGCCGCATCAACATCAAGCTCTACCCGGGCGTGTCCCTGATCCAGGGCGACCAGACGCGCGAATTCAGCGCGCTGCGCCAGGGCGTGATCGACATGGCCGTGGGCTCCACGCTGAACTGGTCGCCCCAGATCAAGGAGCTGAACCTGTTCGCCCTGCCCTTCCTGATGCCCGACTACGCGGCTGCCGACGCTCTCACGCATGGCGAGCCCGGCAAGCGCCTGTTCCAGCGCCTGGACAAGGCCGGCGTGGTGCCGCTGGCCTGGGGCGAGAACGGCTACCGCGAGATCAGCAACTCCAAGCACGCCATCAAGACCCCTGCCGACCTCAAGGGCCTGAAGATCCGCGTCGTGGGCTCGCCGCTGTTCCTGGACACCTTCACCGCGCTGGGCGCCAACCCCACGCAGATGAGCTGGGCCGATGCCCAGCCCGCCATGGCCAGCGGCGCCGTGGACGGCCAGGAAAACCCCGTCTCGGTCTACATGGCCGCCAAGCTACAGTCCGTGGGCCAGAAGCATCTGACGCTGTGGGGCTACATCAACGATCCGCTGATCTTCGTGGTCAACAAGGACATCTGGGCCACCTGGACCAAGGAAGACCAGGACATCGTGCGCCAGGCCGCCGTGGACGCGGCCAAGGAGCAGGTCGTGATCGCGCGCAAGGGCATGATCGAGGCCGACAAGCCCCTGCTCAAGGACCTGGCCGCCAACGGCGTGACCGTGACCCAGCTCACGCCGGCCGAGCGCGAAGCCTTCGTCAAGGCCACGCGCCCCGTCTACGACAAGTGGAAGCAGCAGGTCGGCGCCGACCTGGTGGATGTGGCGGAGAAAGCCATTGCCGCGCGAACTCGTTAGAATGCTATCGGTTGATCGCACACTCCGGTAGAAGCAAAAGGCCCCGCTCTGCGGGGCCTTTTTTTCGCCATCCTGCTTCGCAAGGACGACCAGGACTTCAGCCCGCCCATCAAGGCATGCCTTGCTGCGAAGCCGGTCCAGCGAAATGGCACAGGCACAGCCCCTGCTGCCTATGGGCCAGGGGCACGGGCAGCGGCTCCCGCGTCCGTCGCGCCACCCAGCAACATATCTGCCCCCATCTCGCACAGCAGCTCCTCCAGTGCGCCCGAGGCGATCAGCGGCGAAGCCTCCAGCGAGGCAAAGCGCACCGTGCCCAGCACGGCCCGCGTGGCCACGTAAAGGCGCGCATAGGACAGCGAGGGGCCGCCCCAGCGCTGCAGGTGGGCGGCCATACGCTCGGCGGTCTCGCGCATGGACAGGGCAATGCGCTCGTCACCATCCTGGCGCCAGGCAAAGCGCGCCAGCTTGCGCCGCGCAGGCGTACGGCCCGCAAAGCCCTCGACGATGCAGGCGACCACGCCGCGCGCCACGGCCTCGCGCGGCAGGCCCTGCTCCGACGCCTGCTCCAGCCAGGCCTCGATGGCCGCGACGGCCGCAAGGCGCTGGCCATCGACCATGGCGCGCAAGACGGCCTGCTTGTCGGGGAAGTACTGGTAGAGCGTGCCGATGGAGACGCCTGCGCGCTCGGCAATGCGATTGGTGGTGAGCGCGGCTTCGCCCTCCTTGACCAGAATCTGAGCTGCTGCCTGAACAATGGCCTCCAGCGTGCGCTGCGCACGGGCCTGTACGGGCTGTCTTCTTCTCTGGGATTCAGTGGTAGCGGAGGTATGGGAGGGCATGCGGCAAAACCTGAGCACAAGGCGAGTTTTCTGCCCGGAGTTTAAGCACTACAGTGGCCGGCCATTGCAGCAAATCCCAAGGAATACACCATGAAGAAGCATCAGCACACCGGCGCGTGGGAAGCCCTGCCGTGAAGGGCGTGCAACTGCTGGCCCTGGCCGCCGCCCTGTTCGACACGGCGGCCGCGCTGGCCCACTTCGCCTGCATCGTCTGGGGGGGACGTGGGCTGCGGCTCATGGGTGCCGGCGAGCGCATGGCGCGCATGGCCGAGGCCGGGCACTGGTATCCGCCGCTGGTGTCGGCGGCCATCGGCGTGGTGCTGTCGCTGCTGGCAGGGTATGCGCTGGCAGGCGCGGGCCTGCTGGGTCCCCTGCCCTTCATGCGCCTGGTGCTGGCCGGGGCCGGCCTGATGCTGGTGGCGCGGGCCGTGGCCTATCCGTGGCTGAAACCACGCTTTCCGGACAACAGCGACCGCTTCTGGCATGTGTCCTCGGCCCTCTGCCTGGTCATGGGGCTGCTGCACCTGGCAGCAGCTGCCGGGATGGCACAGGGCTGAATCCAGCCTCAGGCCGTGACCGGCGAGACCAGCGGGCGGCCTTCCAGGTGGCAGCGCATGTTGGCGATGAAGCGGTCCACCGAGGCCTGCACGGCTTCGGGCGACCAGCCGCCCACATGGGGCGTGAGCACCACGGCGTCCAGGTCCAGCAGTTCGGCCGGTGGCGCAGGTTCGCTTTCGTAGACATCCAGGCCCGCGCCGGCAAGGCGGCCTTCGCGCACGGCGGCGGCCAGGGCGGCGGTATCGACCACGCTGCCGCGCGCGATATTGACCAGGTGGCCCTGCGGGCCCAGTGCGTCCAGCACCTGGGCGTTGACGAGATGGCGCGTACCCGGGCCGCCCGGCGTGGCGACCACCAGCACATCGGCCCACTGCGCCAGGGACAGCAGGTCGCCGAAGTAGCGGTGGGGCAGCCCGCTGCGCGGGCTGCGGTTGTGGTAGCCGATTTCCATCTCGAAGCCCAGCGCGCGCTGGGCGATCTTGGCGCCGATGGCGCCCATGCCCAGGATGCCCAGGCGCTTGTGCGAGACATTGGGCGGCAGCGGCATGGCGGTGCGCCAGACGCCGTCGCGCGTGGCGCGGTCCAGGCGCACCAGGCCGCGCACGGAGGCGATCAGCAGGCCCATGGCATGGTCGGCCACGCAGTCGTCATTGGTGCCTGCGCCATTGCCCACGGCAATGCCGTGGGCCTGCGCATGGGCGACATCGATGTTCTCGTAGCCCGCGCCCAGCGCGCAGACCAGCCTGAGGGCGGGCATGCGCTGCATCTGCGCGGCCGACAGGCCGATGGAGCCTATGGTCAGCACGGCCTGTATGCGCGTGCCGTGCTCGGCGATGGCGGCCTCGCACTGGGCGGCGTCGGGCGCGTAGAGCAGTTCGAAGGAGGGAAAGGCCTGGGCCATCTGGCGCAGATGGGCCTCGGTATTGAAGTTGAGGACGAGCAGGGCAGGTTGCATGGCAGGAAGGCGGCGCCCGCCGCCACAGGGCGGGCCTTGGGGGAAAACCTCATTGTGCGCCGGCCGGGTCCAGCGCTACAGGTCCAGCACCAGCCGGGCGGATTTCGCGCGCGAGCAGCAGGGCAGGAACTGGTCGCAGGCGGCCTGCTCGTCCTCGGTCAGGTACATGTCGCGGTGCTCGGGCTCGCCCGAGAGCACACGCGTGAGGCAGGTGCCGCACACGCCCTGCTCGCACGAGGTCTGCACCTCCACGCCGATGCCGGCCAGCGCCTGGACCACGGTCTGCTCGGGCGCCACGCGCACCACCTGGCCGGTGCTGGCGATCTCGATCTCGAACCCGGCATCGCCCTCGCGCTGCACGGCCTCGCCTGCAAAGAATTCGTAGTGCAGGCGGTCCTCGCTCCAGCCCGATGCGCGAGCCATGCCCAGGGCCGCGTCCATGAAGCCGCGTGGGCCACAGACATACAGGTGCAGGCCCGCCTGCGGGGCGCCGAGGAGCTGCGCCATGTCGAGCGCGCCCTCGCCATCCACATGCAGGTGCACGCGGTCGGCCCAGGGCATGGACTGCAGCAGGGCCGTGAAGGCCATGCGCTCGCGCGAACGCGCGCAGTAGTGCAGTTCGAAGTCGGCACCCTCGCGCGCCAGCTGGCGCGCCATGGCCAGCACGGGCGTGATGCCTATGCCGCCGGCCAGCAGCAGGTGCCGCGCAGGGCCACCCGCATGCAGCGCGAAGTGGTTGCGCGGTGCGCCGATGGCGATCTGCTGGCCTTCCTGCACCTGTTCGTGCACGGCGGCCGAGCCGCCGCGCGAGGCGGCCTCGCGCAGCACGCCGACCACGTAGCGGCCCGTGTCCTGCGGGTCGTTGCACAGCGAGTACTGGCGCACCAGGCCGCCGGGCAGGTGCAGGTCGATGTGCGAGCCGGCCGTGAAGGCGGGCAGGCTTTCGCCGTCCAGCGGCACGAGTTCAAGGCTGCAGATGTCCTGCGCCTCGGCGCATTTGCGCGCGACGCGCACCTGGAGGATGGGGTTGGCTTGCATGGGGAAAAAATGCGGAAAGGGATGGGTTCGGAAAATCAGGCCGCCGCCAGCGCACGGGCGCTGGCCTCGCGCAGCCGGCTGATCACGCGGCGCGCGCGGTTGGGGCCGGCGTCCACGTGGATGTCGATGACAGGGCGCGCGCCAAAGCGCTGCTGGTTGCGGAACTGGGCCTCGATGACGACCTTGTCCTCCTCGAAGGTGGCAGCCGTCTGGTCGATCACCAGGCGCGTGGTGTCCTGCATGTCGGGATGCGGGTTGGTGGCAATGGTCCAGAAGTAGTGGGCCGAATGCTCGGTCTCCGGCGTCACGCCGTGAAATCCCCGCATGTGAAAGCCCTCGCGCTGCGGATCGTCGAGCCGGCCGCTGCCTGCGTCCATGGCGCCGGTCCAGATGCACACGTGCGAGGGGTGGAATTCCACTTCCTGCCAGCGGTCGATGCGGCCCGCGAACGGCCAGGCTGCCGCATAGGTGGGCGGCGGGTCGGAGTCGGGCATCCAGCGCAGCACGGTGACGCTGTCCCCGTCCTGGCGGACCTGCAGCTCCGCATTCATGTGGATGCCGGCATTGCCGCCAATGGTCTTGAGGTGCACATAGCCCAGGTGGCTGAGGTCCAGCAGGTTGTCGTGGATGAGCTGGTAGGGCGCTTCGTAGTGGTAGACATCGCCGCCGAAGCGGTAGCGCGCATCGCCGTGCACGGGATAGGCGGGCGGCTCCTGCGCGGGCACGGAATCGGGCGTGGCGCCCATCCAGATCCAGAGGATCTGGTCACGCTCGCGCAGGTCGAAGGACTTGACGCAGGCCTTGGGCGGTATGCGC
The DNA here is from genome assembly GCF_055797465.1 of Delftia sp. PX-1. Taxonomy (NCBI): domain Bacteria; kingdom Pseudomonadati; phylum Pseudomonadota; class Betaproteobacteria; order Burkholderiales; family Comamonadaceae; genus Delftia; species Delftia sp. PX-1. The sequence goes on along the minus strand of NZ_CP184763.1, from coordinate 1,460,700 downwards.
TGCTGGCCCGGAATCTCCAGGCACTGGCCGGCGCGGTCGAACAGCAGGCCGTGGTAGCCGCAGCGCAGGCCGCGCGCCTCCACCGTGCCGCAGGACAGCGGCAGCTCGCGATGGCAGCAGCGGTCCTCCAGCGCGGCCACGCTGCCATCGGGCGTGCGAAACAGCACGACGGGCCGGCCCAGCAGGGTGCGTGCCAGTGGCGCGTCCTGCAGCTCCCAGGCAAAGCCGGCGACATACCACTGGTCCAGCGGGAAGGCAGGCGTGGAGGCAGGTGCAATGGTGGTGCATTCGGTCATGGGTTCTCCTTCTTGTCTGCAAGTCGCGCTCAATGCGCCGACAGCGTGCGGCCCGTGGCTGCGGGCCTGCCGGCTTCGGGCCCCTGCAGCCGGTGCAGCGACACGATGCAGGCCGCGAACACGAAGGCCAGGCCATAGCCCACATAGAGCTGGCTGGGCGACCACGCGGCGTCCAGCAGCGAGCCCGCGACCATGGGCGAGACGATGGCGCCGATGCGCCCTATGCCTATGCCCCACCCCACGCCGGTCACGCGCACCTCGCCGCCATAGACCATGGGCGCGATGGCATAGAGCCCGGCCACGCAGCCGTTGACGAAGACGCCGATCAGAAAAGCCAGCGCATACGACAGCAGCAGCGAGCCCGGATTGCTCACGATGAAGCACAGCAGCACGGCCGTGGCCAGCATGAAGCCGGCCAGCGCGCGGTGCACGGGATAGCGCGCCGCCAGCAGGCCCAGCAAGGTGGCGCCCAGGATGCCGCCCAGGCTCAACAGCACCCCGCCGGTCACGCCCTGCTCGGGCGTGAGGCCCGAGGCGGCCAGCAGCTTGGGCGTCCAGCTCATGACGAAGTAAAAGCCGAACATCACCGCGAAGAACGACAGCCAGACCAGCAGCGTGGGCCGGCGCAGGCCCGGTGCGAACAGCTGCAGCGGGCCCCGCCGCGCCGGCCCCGCCGATGCGGGCGCGGCAGGCGGCAGCGCAGCCAATGCGGGCAGGCCCAGCCGCCCGACCAGGGCGTTGAGCCGCTGCAGCGCGCCGGCCGGGCGCCGCGCCAGCAGGAAGTCCATGGATTCCGGCAGTCGCCACCAGGCCAGGACCAGCACGCCCAGCGTCACGCAGCCGCCGAACAGGAAGACCGCGCGCCAGTCATGGCGCCCCAGCAGCCACACCGCGATGGAGCCGCCAATGCTGGCGCCCAGCGCGTAGCCCGTGGACTGCAGGGTGACGGCCAGGCTGCGCCAGCGCTGCGAGGCGTATTCGCTGGCGATCACGTTGCTGCAGGCCAGGATGCCGCCCACGCCCAGGCCCGTAAGCACGCGCAGCGCCGCCAGCTGCGTGGCGCTCTGGCTGAAGGCCGAGCCCAGCATGCCCACGCCCGAGAGGGCCAGGCAGGCCAGGATCAGCGGCCGGCGGCCCAGCCGGTCGGCCCAGGGCGCGATCAGCAGCGATCCGCCCGCCATGCCGAACAGGCCCGCACTGAGCAGAAAGCCCAGCTGGGCGCCGCTGAGCTGCCAGTGCGCCGACACGGCAGAGGCCGTGAACGCCATAACCAGGACGTCGAAGCCGTCGATCATGTTGAGCACCATGCACAGGGCTATGACCGACCACTGGAAGCGCGTCATGGGCCGCTGGTCGACGCTTGCACGCAGGTCGGCGCTCATGGCCGCAGCTCCCGCAACGGGCAGTTGGACGATGCGGCGGCGCAAGGCCGCTGCAGCCATGGAACAGGGGTAGAGGCAGTCATCGTGGGTCTCCTTGGGTTGAAGCTCTGTGGAAGCTTTCTTGTGTTCTCAGCACATCATTACGTATGCTGAATGTGATTCAGTTTACTGAATGAAAATCGGCGCCAGATACCGGGATTTCCCCGATCAGGCGGGGCCGCGCAGTCTCGGACGCGGAGGCGGCCGGGCCGCTGTCAGTCGGATGAGGAAGCGTCGAGGGCGTCGCGTGCGTCGTGCAACTGCACGAACTTGCGCAGCAGGCGCTTGAACTCGGCCTGCTCCTCGGGCTCCAGCGCGGCCAGCATGCGGTTGTGCAGTTCGTGCACATTCGGCACGAAGCCGCCCAGCATGGCCTCGCCCTCGGCCGTGAGCGTCAGGCGCCGCTGGCGCCGGGGCAGGATCTCGCGCAGCACCCAGCCCTTGGCCTCCAGTCGCGCCGCGATGTCGGCTGTGGTGGAGTTGTCCAGCGCCACCAGCCGCGCCAGCGTTACCTGGTCGATGCCCGGCTTTTCCTGCAGCATGCGCAGGATGGCGTACTGCACGGGTGTCACGTCCGGCCCCAGCACGTCGCGGAACAGCTGCGCCGCGATCTGCTGCGCGCGCCGGATCAGGTGGCCCGGCTGGTCGTAGAGGTCGATGGAAAGCGGATCGGAGGCGGAGTGGACCATCGGTGGCGGCAGGCCTTGCGGCCCTGGGGTTGAAGCCCGCCGAGATTACCCCATCCCCGGCGCCGGTCCTGGATGCGCGCCGGGCCATGGCCGGCCTCAGGCCACCGCGGCGGCAGGCTGGGCCGCTGCTGCGGCCACCGCCGCCGCCTGCTGTTCCTGCGCAATCCATTTGTCGATGACCTTGCGCGACTGCACGCCGCCCGCATCGATGTTGAGCTTGAGCAGCTTGCGGTCGGGGTGGGCACTGAGGTTGCGCTGCTGCAGCTCCAGCATCTGCAGGTCTTCGCTGAAGATCTTGTGCTGGCCCTCGCGTATGCGGTCGGTGACTTCGGCATCGCCCGGATTGAAGCGGCGCGCCATGCCCCAGAAGTACCACATGGACTCCTCGGTCTCCGGCGTGATGAAGTCCACCACCATGCTGTAGACCTTGTGCTCGTCGGGCGCGTCGTAGCCGCCGTGGCCTGCGTGGGCCACGCCGACCTCGATCAGCACATGGCTGGGCGGGGTGAAGCGGCAGACCTGCCAGCGGTCCACGGGCACATCGTCGGCCAGGCCGTTGCTGCGCAGCGCCATCTTCCAGAACGGGGGCGCGGGAATGTCGTTCATGAAGCGGCTGGTGACCACCTCGACATCGGCGCCCTCGCCGCGCGTCTCGGTCTTGCAGGGCGTCTCGTCGATCTCGGCCTGGCCGATGGAGCTGGCGTGCACATAGGTCTCGTGCGTCAGGTCCATGAGGTTGTCGATCATCAGCCGGTAGTCGGCCTGGATGTGGAACATGCCGCCGCCATAGGCCCATTCGGGGTTGTCGTGCCAGGGCAGCTTCGGGATGAGCGCGGCATCGGCCAGCGCCTTGTCGCCGGGCCAGACCCAGATGAAGCCATGGCGCTCCTCGACGGGATAGCTGCGGATCTCGGGGAAGCCGCGCACGCGCTGGCCCGGCATGGCAATGGTCTTGCCGTCGCAGCCCATCTCCAGCCCGTGGTAGCCGCAGACCAGCTTGCCCTCGCAGACAAAGCCCAGCGACAGGGGCGCGCCGCGGTGCGGGCAGAAATCCTCCACGGCGGCAATGCCGTGCTGCGCGCGGTAGAACGCGATGCGCTCGCCGCAGATGCGACGGCCCAGCGGCTTGTCCTGGATCTCGTCGGACGTGGCGGCCACGTACCAGGTGTTCTTGGGGAATGTGCTCATGGGGGGTCTCCTTTATGGGTGGGGTCCGCAGTCCTTGGCGCTGCGGTGGCTGGGGCGCAGGCGGCCGAGGCCGCCGGCGCACATCAAGGGCAGATCAAGCGCAGATCAAGCGCGGGTCAGACTCGAATCAGGCTCGGATCAACTGCACGCCAGGAACCGCATGGCTGCCGGGCTCGCTCACGGCTTCGCGCAGGTTGCGGCGCGCAATGCGCGAGTGCTCTTTCATCAGCGCCTCGGCCCGGGCGCCCTCGCGCGCGGCAATGGCGTCCAGCACCTGGCGGTGCTGGTCCTGGGCCACCATCAGGCTGTGGCGCGCACGCGGGGATTCGGCCCGCGCCAGCACAAAGCCCGAAGGCGAGGCGAAGGGCATGCGCACCACGCGCTCCAGCTCGCGCTGCATGACGCTGCTGCCGGCCATGGAATGCAGCAGGTCGTGGAATTCGGAGTTCAGCGCCACATAGCGCGAGAAGGCCTCATCGCCCCAGTCGGGCGTCTCCAGCACGCGGTCGATGGCATCCAGGCAGCGGCCGGCCTGCGCCAGCAGCGGCTCGGCCACGCCGCGCTCGGCCGCCCAGCGCGCGGCCAGGCCTTCCAGCGTGCCGCGCAGTTCGATGGCATCGGCCACGTCGGCCTCGGAGAACAGCCGCACGCGGTAGCCGCGCCCGCCGGCCATGGCTTCGAGCAGGCCTTCCTGCTCCAGCCGCATCAGCGCGGCGCGCACCGGCGTGCGCGAGATGCCCAGGCGCTGCACCACGGTCAGCTCGGCAATGCGCTCGCCTGCGGGCAACTCGCCCGCAAGAATCATCTCGCGCAGTTGCAGCTGGGCCTTGATGACCTGGGAATGGCTTTCCGCTTCGGAGGCGGCGGGGGCAAGCTGGGGGCTCATGGGGCTTTGTCTGGATGGAATGGCGTGAATGTATACATTCAAGGCGATTCATGGTGCACTTTTCCGCAAAAACACGGGAAAACACCAATCAAATGTATACAACCAATCCCATCAAAGACAGTGTCCCGCCTGTTTGTATACAGCGCCATGGCATCATGGCCGGCTCCCTTTTTCCCCTGCCGCTGCAACCCAGGAGGTCACCCTTGCCGACGTTTTCCCGACACCCCGCCATGGCCGCCCACATCCTCAACCTGGCACGGGATGCCAGCGCCGATGCGCAGGCTCCGCAGGCCTATCCGATCAAGGACTTCTTCCGCAATCCGGAACGCGGCTTCTTCCGCCTGGCCGATGACGGAAGCATGCTGGGCTTCATGCAGCCCGTCAGCGTGGACGGCCATCCGGCGCGCATGAACATTCATGTGCAGGCGCTGGACGGCAGCGCACCCGCGGGCGAGGTGCGCCGGCTCACCGGCGAGACCGAGCGCGACATCAGCAACTTCTTCTGGAAGGGCCCGGATGTAGTGCTCTACCAGAAGGACTTCGGCGGCGACGAGAACTTCCATGTGCTGGCAGTCAACGCGCGCAGCGGCGAAGCCACCGACCTGACGCCCTGGGAAGGCGTGCGCGCCAGCATCGAGGACGACCTGGAAGACGACCCCGACCATGTGCTGATCAGCCACAACCGGCGCGATGCCGAGGTCTTCGACGTGTACCGCGTGAACGTGCACACGGGGGCGGCGCAACTGGTGGCGCAGAACCCCGGCAACATCGTCGGCTGGCAGACCGACCACGCAGGCCGCGTGCGGGCCGCCGTGGCCAGCGACGGCCTGAACAGCGCCCTGCTCTACCGCGACGACGAGGCCGGCGAGTTCCAGCCCCTGATCACCACCGACTACCGCACCAGCGTCAGCCCGGCCTTCTTCACCTTCGATGACCGCAGGCTCTACGCCCTGTCCAACCGGGGCCGCGACAAGCTGGCCCTGGTGGTCATCGACCCGGCCAGGCCCGACGAGGAAGAGGAAATCTTCGTGCCCGAAGAAGTCGATCTGGGCGCGGCCGCCTATTCGCGCAAGCGCCGCGTCCTGACCCTGGCCGCCTACCAGACCGACAAGCCGCAGTACCGCTTCTTCGATGCCGAGACCGAAGCCCTGTACGGCCGGCTGGCCGCGCAGTTGCCCGGCTACGACTTCGCCATCCAGGGCGCCAACCGCGCCGAGGACAAGTTCATCGTCGCCGCCTTCAACGACCGCACGCCGGGCGCGCGCTACATCTACGACGCGGCCGCCGACGCGCTGACCAAGCTGGCCGACATCAACCCGGCCATCCCCGAGTCCGCCATGTCGCGCGTGCAGCCCGTCAGCTACACCAGCCGCGACGGCCTGACCATCCACGGCTACCTGACCCTGCCGGCCGGCCGCGAGCCCAGGAACCTGGCCTGCATCATCAACCCGCACGGCGGCCCCTGGGCCCGCGACGGCTGGGGCTACAACCCCGAGGTGCAGTTCCTCGCCAACCGGGGGTTCTGCGTGCTGCAGGTGAACTTCCGGGGCTCCACGGGCTATGGCCGCGGGTTCTGGGAAGCGGGATTCGGCCAGTGGGGCCTGAAGATGCAGGACGACATCACGGACGGCGTGCACTGGCTGATCGACCAGGGCATTGCCGACCCTGCGCGCATCGGCATCTACGGCGGCAGTTATGGCGGCTATGCCACGCTGGCCGGCGTGGCCTTCACGCCCGACCTGTATGCGGCGGCCGTGGACTATGTGGGCGTGTCCAACCTGTTCACCTTCATGAAGACTATTCCGCCTTACTGGAAGCCGCTGCTGGACCAGATGCACGCCATGGTGGGCGATCCCGAGCGCGACAGGGAGCGCCTGGCCGCCACCTCGCCGGCCCTGCATGTGGACCGCATCAAGGCCCCGCTGTTCATCGCCCAGGGCGCGCGCGATCCGCGCGTGAACAAGGACGAGAGCGACCAGGTGGTGAAGGCGCTGCGCGAGCGCGGCGTCGAGGTGCAGTACATGGTCAAGGACAACGAGGGCCACGGCTTTCACAACGACGAGAACAAGTTCGAGTTCTACGAGGCCATGGAGCAGTTCCTGGTCACGCACCTCAAGCCCTGAAGCCGTCCAGGCGCCCGGCCACCCGGCCGCCCGGTCCCTCGGCCGCCCCGCGCTACAGCACGGCGGGCTCCCCGCTTTGCTGCAGCGCCCACATGTCCGCATAGCGCCCGCCCGCCGCGACCAGCTGGGCGTGGGTGCCGCGCTCGACGATGCGGCCCGCCTCCATGACCAGGATCTCGTGCGCATCGACCACGGTGGACAGGCGGTGGGCAATCACCAGCGCCGTCTTGTTGCGCGCGGCGCTTTGCAGCTCGGCCTGGATGGCGCGCTCGTTGGCCGAGTCCAGCGCCGACGTCGCCTCGTCGAAGATCAGGATGGGCGGGTCCTTGAGCAGGGTGCGCGCAATCGCCACCCGCTGCTTTTCGCCGCCCGACAGCTTCAGGCCGCGTTCGCCCACGCGCGTGGCATAGCCCTGGGGCGTGGCCTCGATGAAGTCGTGGATGCGCGCGGCGCGCGCGGCCGCCACCACCTGCTCGCGGCTGGCGCCAGGGCGGCCGTAGGCGATGTTGTATTCCACCGTGTCGTTGAACAGCACCGTGTCCTGCGGCACGATGCCCACGGCGCCGCGCACGCTGTCCTGGGTCAGCTCGCGCAGGTCGTGCCCGGCGATGCGCACATGGCCGGACTGCACGTCGTAGAAGCGGAAGATCAACCGCGCCAGCGTGCTCTTGCCCGAGCCCGAAGGGCCGACCACGGCCACGGTCTTGCCGGCGGGAATGGTGAAGCTCACGTCCTTGAGGATGGGCCGCTCGGGGTCATAGGCGAAGTCCACATGCTCGAAGCGCAGCTCGGGCGGTGCGCCATGGGTCTGCAGCGGCTGGGCGCCGGGCGCGTCGGCCACCTCGCGTTCCTTGTCCATGAGGGTGAACATGCGCTCCAGGTCGGTCAGGCTCTGCTTGATCTCGCGGTAGATCACGCCCAGAAAGCCCAGTGGAATGTAGAGCTGGATCATGAAGGCGTTGACCATGACCAGGTCGCCCAGCGACAGGCGGCCATCCACCACGCCCTGCGTGGCCCGCCAGAGGATGGCGACCAGGGCCGTGGCGATGATCAGCTGCTGCCCGCAGTTGAGCAGGCTCAGCGTGCTCTGGCTCTTGAGGCGAACGCGGCGCAGCGCCTCCAGGTTCTCGTCGTAGCGCCGCGCCTCGAAGCCCTCGTTGCCGAAGTACTTGACGGTCTCGTAGTTCAGCAGCGAGTCGATGGCCTTGGTGTGGGCCGCCGACTCCTGGGCATTGGCCTCGCGCCGAAAGCGCGTGCGCCACTCGGTCACCGTGACGGTGAACGTGATGTAGAACACCAGCGCCGCCAGCGTGATGACCGCGAACCAGATGTCGAAGCGCAGCGCCAGGATACCCAGCACCAGCGCCATCTCGATGAAGGTGGGCAGGATGCTGTAGAGCGAATACGAGATCAGCGACTCGGTGCTGCGCACGCCGCGCTCGATGTCGCGCGTCATGCCGCCGGTCTGGCGCTCCAGGTGAAAGCGCAGGCTCAGCGCATGCAGGTGCTCGAAGGTGGACAGCGCAATCGCCCGCGAGGCGCCCTGCGTGGCCTTGGCAAAGACCAGGTCGCGCAGCTCGGTGAACAGCGAGCTGGAAAAGCGCAGCAGCCCGTAGGCCAGCAACAGGGCCACGGGCACGACGAGCACCGCGCGGGCATCGCCGGCCTTCAGATCCAGCGCATCGACCAGGTGCTTGAGCAGCACCGGCACGCCCACGTTGGCGAGCTTGGCCCCGATCATGAAGCCCAGCGCCGCCAGCACGCGCCACTTGTATTGCCACAGGTAGGGCAGCAGGCGCCGCAGCGCGTTCCAGTCCCGCGACGGTGCCGGGGTTGGGACTAAGGGTAAATCCGTAGGGGAAGCGCTCTCGCGTCGCATGAAAGACAATTCTCGGTTGTTATATTGACCCGATTGTGCCCATGCCACCCCGCCCCGACCTCCCGCCCCATCCCTTGCCCGCAGACAAGGAGCTGGTTCTCAAGGTCATTCCCATGCCCGCCGATGTCAACGCCAATGGCGACATCTTCGGCGGCTGGGTCATGGCGCAGGTTGACTTGGCAGGTTCGGTGCTGCCCTCGCGCCTGGGCCAGAGCCGCATGGTCACCGTGGCCGTGAACGAGTTCATCTTCAAGCAGCCCGTGCGCGTGGGCGACATCCTGTCGTTCTACTCCAGCGTGCAGCGCGTGGGCCGCACCTCGGTCACGGTCGATGTCGAGGTCTATGCCGAGCGCTTTGCCGACCAGGGCCGCTTCGTCAAGGTGACCGAAGCCCTGCTGACCTACGTGGCCATCGACGGCCAGGGCAAGCCCCAGTCGCTGCCGGACAACGACCAGGTGCGTTCCTGGCGCGCAGCGGCCGAGCGCAATGCAGAACGCAAGCAGCAGCAGGCCGGCTGAACCCGCCCATCTGCAGCCATGAAAAAAGCGACCTTTGCAGGTCGCTTTTTCATTTCCGGCGCAGGGGTGGCTCAGGCCAGCGAGGGCGTGACGCGCGGCTGCAGCGAGGCGGCCGCGCTGGCCGCGGCCAGCGCAGCGGAGCTGCTGGCGGCGCTGTCGCTGGAGGCGGCCGACGAGGAAGACAGGCTGGAGGCGCTGGATGCCACAGCCGAACCCGACGAGGACGAGCGCGGCGAGGAGCCGGCCTCGATCTGGCCCGTGAGCTCGCCGCCCTCTTCGATCACCACCTTGCCGTAGCGGATCTTGCCGCTGACCTTGCCCGTGCCGTAGATGACCAGCTTCTCGCGCACGGTCAGCGTGCCGTCGAACACGCCATGGATCTCGGCGATGTCGATTTCGGCCGTGCCGTGGAAGGCACCCTGCTCGGCGATCTGGATCACGCGCGAGTCCATGGTGGCTTCCACCGTGCCTTCGACGACCAGCGTGTCGCAGTCGGTGATCTCCACGCCCTTGAGCTTGATATTGGGGCCTACGGTGAGCTTGCTGCCCTGGGAGTCCTGCGCCACGGCCGATGCCTGGCGCTGGGCGGTCGACGGACTTGTCACGCTGGAGCTGGGCGTGACGGCACCGGAGGGACTGCCGCCCGTACCGGTGGCGCCTATGCCGCTGCCCAGGGTGTTGCGGGAGGTGAAAGCATCGTTGTCGCGCTTGCCAAAGAACGGGTTCTGAACAGCCATGGGTGGGTCTCCTTCGGAAAAATCCGATGCTACGCACACGAACTGGCAACAAATGCCGGCATCTCGCAAGAAAAGTAACCAGATGGTTCTCCCGTTTCATGTGCTTGCAAGCCTTTCTCGATCACACACCGCGCATGCGCAGGTCGCGCAGCGGACATGCGCAAATCAATAGGTGCATCTACACTCATTTCCATTCCAGGCCACCTGCCCCACGCCCCATGACCTCCTCCACCTCAAGCGCCGCCAGTCCGGTCTGCACCTGCTTCATGGTGCGCAGCCTGTCGCGCAAGATCTCCCAGCTCTATGACGACACGCTCGCGCCCAGCGGCCTGCGCGGCACGCAGTTCAGCCTGCTGGTGCAGGCGCGCAATGCGCCCGACGGCCCGCCCACGGTCTCGGCCCTGGCCGAGCAGCTGCACACCGACCGCACGACGATGACGCGCAACCTGCGCACGCTGCAGCAGGCCGGCTTCATCGACCTGGTTCCCGGCGCGGATGCGCGCAGCCGCTGCGTGGTGGTCACGCCCGAAGGCCGCGCCCGCATCCGCGAGGCTGCCGCCCTGTGGCGCCAGGCCCAGCTGCGCGTGCGCGAGCTGTGCGGCAGCGAGCAGATCGGCGCGCTGGAAAGCCTGGTGCTGGGCATGCTGCCCGTGCTGGAAACCGCCACGCAGGAGAGCGCGGAATGAGCGCCGCCCTGTCCTCCGCAGCCCCTGGCGCTGCGGTCAGCGGGTCCGCGCATCCGTTGGTCAGTGGCCCCATCGCCTCCACCCTGATGCGCCTGGCCGTGCCCAACATGGTGGCGCTGAGCATGTCGGTGCTGGTCGCCGTGGCCGAGACCTACTACGTAGGGCAGCTGGGAACCGTGTCGCTGGCGGCCATGGCCCTGGTGTTTCCGCTGGCCATGCTCACGCAGATGATGAGCAACGGTGCCATGGGCAGCGGCGTGTCCTCGGCCATCAGCCGCGCGCTGGGTGCGGGCGACGGCGCGCGTGCCTCGGCACTGGCCCTGCACGCCATCGTGATCGGCACCATCGCAGGCCTGCTGTACTCGCTCATCTTCGTGCTCTGCGGCGCCACCTTCTACAGCTGGCTGGGCGGGCGCGGCGAGGTGCTGGCAGCGGCCACAGGCTTTGGCGCCGTGCTGTTCAGCGGCGCCATCCTGGTGTGGCTGTGCAATACGCTGGCCTCGGTGGTGCGGGGCACGGGCAATATGCGCATGCCGTCGGCCGTGATCTTTGCGGCCTCGCTGGTGCAGATCGCTGTCGGCGGCACGCTGGGGCTGGGCCTGGGACCCATGCCGCGCTGGGGCATGCCGGGCGTGGCCGTGGGCAACATCGTGGCCATGGCACTGGCCGTCGCAGTCTTCCTGGCCTATCTGCAATGGGGCCAGCAGCGCCTGCAACTGGACTGGCGCAGGCCCCGCCTGGCCTGGCCCATGTTCCGCGACATCCTGCGCGTGGGGGCCCTCGCCTGCCTGTCCCCCGTGCAAACGGCGCTGGCCGCGCTGCTGCTGACAGGCATGGTCGCCCGCCTGGGCCCGCTGGCACTGGCCGGCTACGGCATTGGCCAGCGGCTGGAGTTCCTGCTGATCCCCATGGCCTTCGGCGTCGGCATGGCCGCCGTGCCCATGGTGGGCATGGCCATGGGCGCCGGCCAGGTGGCGCGCGCGCGCCGCGTGGCCTGGTCGGGCGGCGCCATGGCAGCGGCCCTGCTGGGCGTGCTGGGGCTGGTGGTCATGGTCTGGCCGCAGCTGTGGTCGGGCATTTTCACCGGCGACCCGGCCGTGCGCGCCTACGCCGACCTCTACCTGCGCACCGTGGGCCCGGCCTTCGGGCTGTTCGGCCTGGGACTGGTGCTGTACTTCGCCTCCCTGGGCGCAGGCCGCGTCTGGGCGCCCGTGCTGGCCGGCACCGTGCGCCTGCTGATCGTGGTGGTGGGCGGCGGCTGGCTCATGTCCAGCGGCCTGGGCAGCGCCCAGTCGCTGTTCATCCTCGTGGCCGTGGCCATGGCCGCCTATGGCGCAGGCACGGCCTGGGCTGTGTGGCGCGCGCGCTGGGGGTGAAGAAACGCAAAAAGAAGGCCCGCAGTCAGCGGACCATGCTTCAAGAAACGATATACGCCGCCGTCCCCGTGGACAGCAAGCTGCCATCGGCCCCCAGGAATTCCATGCGCGTGTTGGCCACGCGCGAACCCAGCCGCAGCACCTCGGCGCGCAGGATGAATTCGCTGCCGATGCCGGGGCGCAGGTAGTCCACGCGCAGGTCGATGGTGCCCAGGCGCGAGAAGCGGTGCAGGCGCTGCAGCGGCGCGTCGTCCATGTGCTTGGCACCGATGGCGGCCATGACGGCCAGGCCGCCCATGGAGTCCAGGCCGGCGCTGATCACGCCGCCGTGGATGCGCTGGTAGGCCGCGTGGCCTATGAGCTCGGGCCGCATGGTGATGCGGCCTTCAACCCGCTCGGGCAGCACTTCGGTGATGCGCAGGCCCAGCACCTGGTTGAAGGCGATCTGGCGCTCGAACACCTCGCGCAGCCCGGCGATGAACTCGGGCTCGAACTGCACGGGCACCTCAGAGGCCTTCGTGGATTTCAGCACTGGCTGAAGTCCGGCTTGCGCTTCTCCATGAACGCGGTGAACGCCTCCTTGGCAGCAGGCCCGCCCATCAGCTTGCCGAAGCTCGCGCCCTCCTCGGCCATGCGCTCGCGCACCAGGCCGGACTGGCCGGCCTTCATGAGGCGCTTGGTCTCGATCAGGGCCGACAGCGGCTTGGCCGCCAGCTTCCTGGCCTGGGCCTGGGCCAGCGCATTGCATTCGCTGGGCGGCACGACGCGGTTGACCAGGCCCACTTCCAGGGCGGCCTCGGCCAGGAAGGGCTCGCCCAGCAGCAGGGCCTCGGCCGCGCGGTGGTAGCCGAGCATCTGGGGCAGCAGCAGGCTGGAGGCCGCTTCGGGGCACAGGCCCAGGTTCACGAAGGGCAGCGAGAAGGCCGCGTTGTCGCCCGCATAGACCAGGTCGCAGTGCAGCAGCAAGGTGGTGCCGATGCCCACGGCCGGGCCGCAGACGGCGGCGATCACGGGCTTGGGAAAGGCGGCGATGTTGTGCAGGAAGCGCCAGACGGGGCGCTGCTCGCCCTCCGGCCTGGCGGCGCCGCCGGCCGACTGCTTGAGGAAGTCGGCAATGTCGTTGCCCGCGCTGAAGATGGCCATGTCGCCCTGGAAGACCACGCAGCGCACGGCGGCGTCTTCGCCGGCCTGGGCCAGCGCATCGGCCATGCTGGCGTACATGGCCTCGGTGATGGAGTTCTTCTTGTCGGCGCGGTTGAAGGTGATGGTGCAGACACCGGCTTCGGTGTGCACGAGGATGTCCTGGGTGGTTTCGCTCATGATGGTCTTGCCTTGCTTATTCCTTGAAATACACGATCTGGTGGCTGCTCGCCAGCATCACGCCGGCCTCGCTCCACAGTTGGGCGCTCTGGTCGAAGAAGCCGTTGCGAAATTCCTGGCCGCGCGCCTGGGCCAGCAGGTGGCCCGTGCCTGCGGCGGCCAGTTCCTCGCGCCCCGCATGGAAGTAGACGGTGATGGACACCGTGCCCGCCGGGGTGCGCTGTGCGCGGCGCAGCCACACGCGCGGGAAGAATACGTCAGCCAGGCCGGCCAGCGCGCAAAAATCCAGTGCGCGCGGCGGCTCGTCGCGCACCCACAGGCGAGTGAGGCTGTCGGTCTCGCGGCCATCCCAGGTCTGGGGAATGATGCCGTCGAGAAAGCGCATGTCGTAGCGGTTGAGCCATTCCACGCCGCCCAGCGGCGGCACGCGCGGCACGGCGGCGGGCGACGGCACCTCGGGCATGGCCAGGTCGGTGCCGCCCCAGGTGCTGCGCCGCACGGCCGTGACGGCCGTGGCCGTGGTGACGACCTGGGCATCGCCATCCTGGTCGGGCTGGGTGATGGTCAGCAGCCAGTGCTGGGTGGAGCGGTTGGTGCGAACGGGGCGGGCCTCGATGTCGAAGCGCCCCGCGCCCAGCGCGGCCGCGTAGTTGACGGTGATGGACAGCGGATCGCCCAGGCACAGCGGATGCTGCTGGATGGCCCGCACCAGCGCGGCGGCGGTGATGCCGCCGTACGGGCCCACCATGTTCCAGTAGTCCTGCGTGGTCTGGCCCTGGTAGTGGCCCACGGCGCCGGTGGGCGTGAGCGCCACGGCCTGGTCGAGAGGATGGATGTCTGTGCTCATGGCAAACGAGTGTGATGGCAAGCGGGGCCCGCGTCCGTCAAGCCGGCGACTCTGCGGGTGAGGGAAAGCGCGGGTGGGCCGCGGCGGCCGGCGCCTTGGTCCAGCCCGAGAACACGTCCACGGCCCGGCCCCAGAGCGCGTCGCGCATATCGGCGCGGAAGAAGCCGAAATGCCCTATGCGCCGCAACTGCAGGGCCTTGGGTTCGATGCGCTCGATGCGGCTGGGGGCATTGGCGTAGAGCGCGAACAGGTGCTCGGTGCCGCGCCAGGTCATGAGTTCGTCGTCGCTCATGGACAGCGCCATCACCGGAAAGCGCACGGCGGCGTAGCTGCGCGCGGCGGCCTCGCCCTCAGCACCCACGCTGTAGCGCGGATTCAGGCACCAGCGGCGCCACTGCAGCATGACGCCGGCCGGCAGGTCGCCCACCTTGCGCAGGCGCCTGCCCGGAAAGTAGCCGCACAGGCGCGTGGCCACGGGCACCAGCACATGCCAGAAATAGGGAACCAGGCGCTTGAGGCGGGGCGCATTGTCGCGCCAGTAGCCGCTGCCGGCCGCAATGCTCAAAAGGCCGTCCACCAGCTGCGGGGAGCGCAGCAGGCCCGGCAGCTGGGCGCCCAGGCTGTGGCCGATCAGGAACAGCGGCTGGCCCGGCAGCTGCGCCTTGGCATGGGCGATGACCGCCTCGTAGTCGCGCGCCCAGTCGCACAGGTCGGCACGCACCTGGCGCAAAGAGCCTTGCAGGGAATCGCCATGGCCCCGGTAGTCAAAGCTGGTCACCCGATAGCCCTGGCCCGCAAGCCAGGTGGCAAAGGCCTCGTAGAAGGCCTGGCGCACCCCCATGGCCCCGCCGATGACCACGCTGGCGCGTGGCGGGCCAGCGGGCGTGTAGACGCGCAGCGCCAGCGTGGCGCCGTCGCTGCTGAGTTGGTGTTGTTCCATGGCTGTCTCCTGGTCGGTGCCGTTTCTGTGCCGGCTCGCATGGATGGGAAAAAATGGGATGAGCGAAAAAGACAAAGCCCCGCGAACGGGGCCTTGAGCACCGGTCAGACCCGCTCGAAGATGCCGGCGGCGCCCTGGCCCATTCCGACGCACATCGTCACCATGCCGTAGCGCAATTGCTTGCGGCGCAGCGCATGCACCACGGTGGCCGAGCGGATGGCGCCTGTGGCACCCAGCGGGTGGCCCAGGGCGATGGCGCCGCCCATGGGATTGACCTTGGCGGGGTCCAGCCCCAGCGTGTTGACCACGGCCAGCGACTGGGCGGCAAAGGCTTCGTTGAGCTCGAACCAGTCGATGTCGTCCTGCTTGAGGCCCGCATAGCGCAGCGCGGCCGGGATGGCTTCGATGGGGCCGATGCCCATGATGGCCGGCGGCACGCCCTTGCTGGCATAGCTCACGAAGCGCGCCAGCGGCGTGAGGCCGAAGCGCTGCACGGCGGCGCCGCTGGCCAGGATCAGCGCGCCTGCGCCATCGCTGGTCTGCGAGCTGTTGCCGGCCGTCACCGAGCCGCGCGCCGCGAACACGGTGCGCAGCTTGCCCAAGCCTTCCAGGCTGGTGTCGGGGCGTGCGCCCTCGTCCAGCTCCACGGTGCGCGTGCGCACCACGGGTTCGCCCTTGGCCAGGTCCAGGCTCCGGTCAGTGACCTCGATGGGCGTGATCTCGTCCTTGAACTCGCCGGCCTGCTGCGCGGCCAGGGCACGGCGGTGCGACTCCAGCGCAAAGGCGTCCTGCGCATCGCGCGAGACCTTCCACTGCTGGGCCACCTTCTCGGCCGTCAGGCCCATGCCATAGGCAATGCCCACGTCGCCATCGCGCTCGAAGATGGACGGCGACAGCGAGGGCGCGTTGCCCATCATGGGCACCATGCTCATGCTCTCGACGCCGGCCGCGATCATCACGTCGGCCTCGCCCACGCGGATGCGGTCCGCCGCCATGGCCACGGCCGACAGGCCCGAGGCGCAGAAGCGGTTCACGGTAATGCCACCCACGCTGGTGGGCAGGCCCGCCAGCACGGCGCTGATGCGCGCCACGTTCAGGCCCTGCTGGGCCTCGGGGATGGCGCAGCCGCAGATGATGTCCTCGATGGCAGCCGGGTCCAGCCCCGGCACCTGGGCCAGCGCGGCCTTCAGCGTGGTCGCCAGCAGGTCGTCGGGACGGTAGTTGCGGAAAAAGCCCTTGTGCGACTTGCCGATGGGCGTGCGCGTGGCGGCGACGATGTAGGCGTCTTGGATTTGTTTCATGGAGATTGCTCCTAGATCTCAGTTATTCGCGGCCCGCAACGCACGCATGTCCCAAGTCAGGGACAGCAAGCAAGGGCCTAAGCTGGCCGCGCCGCCCCGCCGCGAGGCTGTAGTCCCCCTGGGGGAAGGCGCGAAGCGACTCAGGGGGGACATATCAATTCCGGACGGGCTTGCCGGTGTTCAGCATTCCGAGAATGCGTTCATGGGTCTTCGGATGGCCGATCAGGTGGCAGAACGCCTTGCGTTCGAGCTTCATCAGATAGGCCTCGTCCACCAGGGTGCCCGCATCCACGTCGCCGCCGCAGACCACGTTGGCGATCAGGCTGGCCACATGCTGGTCGAACTCGCTGATGAAGCCGCCGTCACGCATGTTGACCAGCGAGCCCTTGATGGTGGCCACGCCGCTGCGTCCCGCCACGGGGAAGCTGCGCGGCAGCGGCGCGCGCCAGCCGCCTGCGGCCATGGACTTGGCCTCGTTGATGGCGACGAAGAGCAGCTCGTCCTTGTGCGGCACGATGAGGTCGCTGTCCAGCAGGTAGCCCAGCTTGCGCGACTCGATGGCACTGGTGCCCACCTTGGCCATGGCCGCGGCCGTGAAGCCTTCGGTCAGGAAGGGCAGCAGGTCCTTGCCCGTGCTGGTGGCGGCGTTCTCTGCCGCGCGGCGCGCTATGTAGGTCAGGCCGCCCGCGCCGGGCACCAGGCCCACGCCGACTTCCACCAGGCCGATGTAGCTTTCCATATGCGCCACGCGGCGCGCGCTGTAGACGGCCAGCTCGCAGCCGCCGCCCAGCGCCATGCCATGGATGGCCGCAACCACGGGCACCTGGGCGTAGCGGATGCGCAGCATCAGGTTTTGCAGCTCCTGCTCCACGCTTTCGATGGCGTCGGCGCCGCCGATCACGAAGGCCGGCATGGTGGCTTCCAGGTCGGCGCCCACGCTGAACGGCGCATCGCCCGACCAGATGACCATGCCCTGGAAGTCGGTCTCGGCCACGTCCACGGCCTCCATCAGCGCTTCCATGACTTCGGGGCTGATGGCGTGCATCTTGTTCTTGATGCTGGCGATCAGGATCTGGCCGTCCAGCGTCCAGGTGCGCAGCGCCTTAGATTCGGCGATCGTGGTACCTGCCGTCTTCCAGTCGGGCAGGCTGTCTTCGCCCAGCAGCTTCTCGGGGAAGATCTGGCGCTCGTAGACGGGCAGCACGCGGCGGGGCACGAACTGGCCCTTGGCAGGGCTCCACGAGCCCTGCGCCGTGTGCACGCCGCCGGCCTCGGCCACCGGGCCTTCGAAGACCCACTTGGGCAGAGGTGCCTTGCTCAATGCCTTGCCGGCATCGATGTCCTCCTGGACCATCTTCGCCACTTCCAGCCAGCCGGCTTCCTGCCACAGCTCGAACGGGCCCTGCTTCATGCCGAAGCCCCAGCGCATGGCCTGGTCCACGTCGCGTGCGGACTCCGCAATGCTCTCCAGGTGGATGGCCGCGTAGTGGAAGCTGTTGCGCAGGATGGCCCACAGGAAGCGGCCCTGCGCCCCCTCGGCATTGCGCAGCAGCTTCAGGCGCTCGGCAGCAGGCTTCTTGAGCATGCGGCCATAGACCTCGTCGGCCTTGCCGCCTGCGGGCACATAGTCCTCGCTGTCCAGCTCGAACTGCAGGATGTCGCGGCCGACCTTCTTGTAGAAGCCCTTCTTCGCCTTCTGGCCGAGGTTGCCCAGCTCGATCAGCTTGGCCAGCACGGGCGGCGTGCCGAAGCTGCCGTAGAAGGGATCGGTCTCGGCGCTGAGGTTGTCCTGCAGCGTCTTGATCACATGGGCCATGGTGTCCAGGCCCACCACGTCGGCCGTGCGGAAGGTACCGCTGGATGCGCGGCCCAGCTTCTTGCCGGTGAGGTCATCGACCACGTCGAAGGTCAGTCCGAAGTTCTCGACCTCCTTCATGGTGGCCAGCATGCCGGCGATGCCGATGCGGTTGGCGATGAAGTTGGGCGTGTCCTTGGCGCGCACCACGCCCTTGCCCAGGCCGCTGGTGACGAAGGCTTCGAGCTGGTCCAGCACCACGGGCTGCGTGGTCGGCGTGGCGATCAGCTCCACCAGCGGCATGTAGCGCGGCGGGTTGAAGAAGTGGATGCCGCAAAAGCGCGGCTTGATCGCGTCGGGCAGCGCCTCGGACAGCTTGGTGATGGACAGGCCCGAGGTGTTGGACGCCACGATGGCGTGCTTGGCCACATGGGGCGCGATCTTGGTGTACAGATCGAGCTTCCAGTCCATGCGCTCGGCAATGGCCTCGATGATCAGGTCGCAGCCCTTGAGCAGCTTGAGGTGCTCCTCGTAGTTGGCGGGCTGGATCAGGTCCGCGTCCTCGGCCACGCCGATGGGCGAAGGCTTGAGCTTCTTGAGGTTGGCGATGGCGCGCTCGGCGATGCCGCTTTTCGGGCCTTCCTTGGCAGGCAGGTCGAACAGCACCACGGGCACCTTGACATTGACCAGATGGGCCGCGATCTGCGCACCCATCACGCCAGCGCCGAGCACGGCGACTTTCTTCACATTGAATCGGGACATGGATGTTCCACAAGTGGGAGGGAGGTGGCCGCTGCGGCCGCCTTCCGGAATGGTTTACTGCACGCGCACCCAGGTCTGGGTGCGGCCAAAGGGGCCGATGGAGCCGCGCACCTCGAGCTTGGCGCCGCCCTCGATGGGCGTCAGGCGCAGGGTGTAGGTCTTGCCGTTTTCGGGGTCGAGGATCTTGCCGCCTTCCCAGACGTCCTTGCCCTCGGCCTTCTTGGCGCCGCGGATGATCTCCAGCCCCTTGAGCGGCTGGCCCTTGCGGTCGTCAGAACACTCGGTGCAGGTGGCGGCCGGATCGGCGCCCTTGCGCAGGATCTGCTCGATGCGGCCCGTGACCACGCCATCGTTCTCGGCCACGCGGATCTCGGACTTGGCTTCGCCGCTCTTGTCGTCCACGCTCTTCCACAGGCCCACGGGCGTCATCTGCGCCTGCGCCGCGACGGCCGTGAGGCCCAGCACCATTGCTGCCAGTGCTTGATATGCCTTCATTTCAAACCCCTTTCGCCTAGAAAGGCGCACAGACCACGCTGATGCGCACAGCCCGTGCTCCCATGTTGGAGTGAAGCCGTTCAGGCCAGCGCTGCGTCCGTGTCCATCAGGGACTTGCTGCCCGCGCGGGCCGTGCGCATCAGCGTCGCGGTCTCGGGGAACAGCTTGGCGAAGTAGAAACGCGCGGTCTGCAGCTTGGCCTGGTAGAACGGGTCGGTGTTGCCCTTGGCGATTTCACGCAGCGCCACCTGGGCCATGCGGGCGAAGAAGTAGCCGAACACCAGGTGGCCCGCCACACGCAGGTAGTCCACAGAGGCGGCACCCACCTCGTCGGGGTTTTGCATGCCCTTGAAGCCGATCTCGGTGGTGAACTTGGTCATCTGGTCGCCCAGGTAGGCGATGGGATTGATGAACTCGGCCATCTTCTCGTTGACGCCCTCTTCCTCCACCAGTTGCGCCACCAGCTTGCCGAACTTCTTGAGCGATGCGCCCTGGTTGCCCAGCACCTTGCGGCCCAGCAGGTCCAGCGCCTGGATGCCGTTCGTGCCTTCATAGATCATGTTGATGCGCGCATCGCGCACGAACTGCTCCATGCCCCATTCGGTGATGAAGCCATGGCCGCCATAGACCTGCTGGCTCATGGTGGTGGCCGTCCAGCCGTTGTCGGTGATGAAGGCCTTGACGATGGGCGTCAGCAGCGCCACCAGCTCGGCGCTGTCCTTGCGCACCTTTTCGTCGGGGTGGTTGAACTCCTTGTCGATCAGGAAGGCGCAATAGGTCACCAGCGCGCGGCCGCCTTCGGCATAGGCCTTGGCCGTCAGCAGCATGCGGCGCACGTCGGGGTGGACGATGATGGGGTCGGCCGGCTTGTCCTTGGCCTTGGTGCCCGACAGGCTGCGCATCTGCAGGCGGTCCTTGGCATAGGCCAGGGCGTTCTGGTAGGCCACCTCGGTCAGGCCCAGCGACTGGTTGCCCACGCCCAGGCGGGCGGCATTCATCATCACGAACATGGCCTGCAGGCCCTTGTTCGGCTGGCCCACCAGGGTGCCGATGGCGCCGTCGATATTGATCTGAGCCGTGGCATTGCCATGGATGCCCATCTTGTGCTCCAGTGCGCCGCAGAAGATGGGGTTGCGCTCGCCCAGCGAGCCATCGGCCTTGACCACGAACTTGGGCACCACGAACAGGCTGATGCCCTTGGAGCCCGGGGGCGCATCGGGCAGGCGGGCCAGCACCAGGTGGACGATGTTCTCTGTGAAATCGTGCTCGCCAGCGCTGATGAAGATCTTGTTGCCGGTGATTTTGTAGGTGCCCTCGGGCGCGCCGGCCACGGGCTCGGCCTTGGTGCGCAGCAGTCCCAGGTCGGTGCCGCAATGGGGCTCGGTCAGGCACATGGTGCCGGTCCACTCGCCGCTGGTCAGCTTGGGCAGGTACAGCTTCTTTTGCTCTTCCGTGCCATGCACATGCAGGGCCTCGTAGGCGCCGTGCGACAGCCCGGGGTACATGGTCCAGGCCTGGTTGGCGCTGTTGAGCATCTCGTACAGCGCCGAGTTCACCGCAAAGGGCAGGCCCTGGCCGCCATAGGCCGTGTCGCAGGACAGCGAAGGCCAGCCGCCTTCCACGTACTTCTGGTAGGCCTCCTTGAAGCCCTTGGGCGTGGTGACCTCGTGGGTTTCCTTGTTCAGCACGCAGCCCTCGGCATCGCCGCTGATGTTCAGCGGAAACGTCACATTGGCCGCGAACTTGCCCGCCTCTTCCAGCACGGCGTTGATGGTGTCGGCATCGACCTCGGCATGCGCCGTCATCTGCCGGTAGTCATCCGTGACCTTGAACACCTCGTGCATGAGGAATTGCATGTCGCGCAGGGGCGGGTTGTAGCTGGGCATTTGTCTTCTCCTGTGTTGGCGGGGTTTGCAGTGGATGCGGTGAAAACGGTGAAACTGAAAAATCAGGTCGGGCTGGCGTAGCGCGCCAGAATGCTCTCGAAGCCGTCGATGGCGCGCTGCATGGAGCCTTCGTTGCGCAGGAAGCGCGCCTCGTAATGCAGGGCCAGGATCAGGCCGTGGATCTCGAACAGCAGCTGGTTCTCGTCCAGGTCGGCACGCAGGTCGCCGCATTCGCGGCACTGCACGATGGTGCGGCGCATGGCTGCGTGCCAGGTCTGGACCGAAGCCGTCAGCGCATCGCGCACCGGCCCCGTGCGGTCGTCGAACTCCACGGCGCCGCTGATATAGATGCAGCCCGAGTCCAGCTCGATGGAGGTGCGCTTCATCCAGTTGTCGAACAGCGCCCGCAGACGCGCCACGCCGCGCGGTGCCTGAAGCGCCGGGAAGAACACTTCCTGCTCGAAACGGTCGTGGTATTCATGCACCACGGAAATCTGCAGCTCCTCGCGCGAGCCAAAATGCGCGAACACGCCCGACTTGCTCATGCCCGTCAGCTCGGCCAGAGCGCCTATGGACAGGCCCTCAAGCCCGATGTGCGTGGCCAGGTTCAGGGCAGCCTCCACAATGGTGGCCTTGGTCTGCTGACCCTTGTGCAGCGCGCGGCGCGGCGCGGGCGCAGCCGCTTCGTGCACGGAAGAGCCGGCCTTGGGATCGGCATTGGAGTTGGTCGGAGAGCGAGCGGTGCGGCGTGGGGCGGAAACGCTGGACATGCGAAATTCTTGTTAAAACGAACGTTCGTGCTATTTTGCATGGAAAGCTTGTCGCGGCGAAGACATGCGGGGGAAAACACCTAGCTTGTGGGCAGGCGCAAAAAAGCCGGCAGGTGCCGGCTTGGTTGGTTGTCACGCCTCAGAGCAAGTCATGCCTCCACGGCAAATACCTTGATGCCCTTGAAGCGCATGTGGCGTTCGGGAGGAAGGTCGGAATTGACCATGGCTTCGGTCACTTCCCAGACCCGACTGTCTTCGAAGTGGACAGAGAAACGGATGAAGCCCTTGGCCATGGAGGCCAGCACCACGCGCTCGCGGCCATCGCGCGACCGGATGGGCAGTCGAAAGCTGTCATCCTTGGCCAACACCTGCGCGCCTGCCCGCAGCTCGGCAGAGAAGGCCAGCGTGGCGCCTACCGGCACCGTCGCATCGGTAAAGTCGGGAGTATGTACAAAGTCCTCCTTGTCGGCCGCGATGCCGGTGATGACGATCTCCGGCATCGCGGGTTCGGGCACCGGCTCGGGCGGGGCCTCATAAGGCAGTTCGACCCAGGCCAGGCCCGTGAAGTTGCTGCGCGGGCGGCCCGGTGCGTCGTGGGTCTGCATGTTGTCAGGCGGCAGCGTGGTCGTGCGCTCGCTGGGCGACGTGGCCATGCCCACATACCAACCCCACAGGTCATATTCGTAATTCATGCGGCCCCCTGTTCGTAGTAGAACTCACGGTCGTTGTCGACGTCGGATAGCAGTCCCATGCCTTGGGTCCCGAGAAACAAGCCCTTACCAGGCTCCAGGGCAAAGATGGGGGTTGTCACATCGACTACCCCTGTTCGAGGGACGAATGCTGGGGGGAACAAGCGCCAGTTCGCCCCAGCGTCGTATGAGGCCACAAGGCGTAAGCGGCTCGCATTGGCGTTGTCAAGCGTCACGGCCCGCGCATAGATCACGCCGTCCAGCACGATTGCGCTCGTGATGCTCTGGACATCTTCTCCATCAAGCAGGGGCAGCAGTTGGACCTTCAGGTCGAAGTTGTGCCCATCTTCGGACGTTGCCGTCCACATCCGCTTCCCCACCGCACCAAACAGCACGAACTTTGTGCCGACCGCAATGCCCTGATTGAGCGCGGCCGATGCTGCTGATACCGTGTTGCGCAGCGCGTTGAACCCGGTGGAGCTGATGAACGAGGCCCCGGAGTCTGACACTGCAGCGTTGATCCAGGAGGGGCCTGCTCCAGACAATGCCAGATAAGCAGACCCGTTGAAAAGGAATTTATGCCATGGGTCTCCCGAAGGCATGGGCGTGTTCAGCCAGGTATCTGTCCCTGCGACGGACCTGTAGCAGTAGGAGAGGCCGGTCGACGTCTGCTGACCAAAAAAGAACCCACCGGCCCGGCTGATCGCGGCCACGGCTTGAGCGCCAGCGGGCGCCGTGAACGACACATCATTCGTGCTCGCGCGCAGGCCGTATTGCGGTCCATCGACATAGCTGACGACGATGGTGCCGTTGTGCTGTGCCAAGCCCTGGATCGTCCCGGTCGTCACAAACCTGGACGTGATGGTGCGCAGGTCCGGTGTCGTGTAGAGCGTCGTGGCAGTGGCGACGGCATACACGCGGCCGTTCCACACTGCTCGAGTTGGAACCCCTAACGAAAAATTCGGCAGGAAGCCCTGGTGCGCCTTGAACATGTTTTCCACGCGCACACTGGCTGCAGGCAGCTTGCGCTCCTCGCCGCTCCAGATGCGCCGGCGCATGAGCGCAGCCGGTTGGCCATACAAGGTATTGAACGAAAGCATCAGATCCACCCCAGGGTTGCGGTTTGTGTAAAGGTGCGGTCGGCGAAGCGCGAATCCAGCACCAAGTCGTCCTCGATGCCGGAGAACTTGCCGCCGTTGCGGCGCAGCACGGGCGTCAGGGCGTTGGAGCGGTTGGTGACGCGCAACTGGTCCTGAGGCGCGGCGCCTGCAGGCATCAGGCACACGCACAGGGGATGCGTGACCAGATAGTGCATGCCGACGATGAGCTGGTGCGGCCCAGCTGAGGTCAGATCCTGCTGCGGCATCGACATGGGAGAGCCTGACAGCCGCCAGCCGGCAGGGTCCTGTGCGGGGTCAATGGCGCTGGCTGAGAGCCCCACTTGTACACGCCGATAGGTCAGCAGCGAGATAGGCGACCAGACTGCATCGCCCTGGGCATAGTTGCCCGGCTCCCAGCGCTGCGCCCCGGCGACCAAGGCGGCGTTCTGTGCGCTAGTGGCCGAAGCTGCGGCGGCAGCCTGGGCGGCGTTCTTATTGGCTTCAACTGTCTGCAGTGCCTGGACTAGTTCCGCAAGAAAGGTCTTCAGCCAACCGGCCAGACCCGCTGTCCAGCTTCTGAAGCCGGAAAGCCAATTCAGGTAGACATCAGTCTTGACGTCGAATACATCCTGCGGGTCGGTTCGTCGGTTGGGTATCGACACTCCTTCATCCGGTGGATCAGGTGGTTGCGTGAAGTTCATCGTCTTCCAGTCCTTCAATGGTTAGGTTGCAATCGGAGAAGCCATGGGCCACCAGTACCTGGTCGAAGCCCGTGATGTAGCCATACGTGGTGAGCACGCTGTAGCCTCGCGCACCTATCCATACGACCGGCCTGGCGCGGTACGCCAAGATTTCGTTGCGCACGCGCTCGTACTGCGTGCCGTGAACGAGTACCTGCAGCTTCAGGCGATCGCTGTATGCGCCGGGCTCGGCTACCCAGCCCCCCCAGTCGTCGCGCTTCTTGAGGCTCCAGTCGTCAAAACTGATGGAGGGTCGCCACTGTGTGTTGCCCAGCCACACGGCACGACCGATGACTGCCTCCGCACAGCGCGCCTTGGCCCCACGGTTGCTGATGCGAATCGTGATGGTGGCCTGGGTGTATGCCGGCAGACCCGTAAGGGAGAACTTGTGTTCGCGAGCGATGGGGGCGAAGAAATAGTTCCAGTGGGAGTTGCCCGACGGCTTGAGCATGAGTTGCGCGCCACTGTCGAATACGTCGCCATCGACGGGATCGCGCATCAGCACTTGGACCGTGTGAGCCTGAATACCCAGCAGCTCGATATCCGTCACGATGCAACCTGGCTTGATCTGCACCTCAATCAGGTCGTCAGCCTCCGTGTAGGAACCCAGACTTGCATCGAACATGCGCAAGCGGTTTTCCACACCGCGCCGTTGCCATTTCCCTTCGGACGTTGCTGGAGCATTGCCCGTATTGCCTGCGACCAGGGATCGCCAAATGAGTCCTGTGACGTCAATGATCTCGTCACCCAGGGCATACGTCTTGTTGACCATCCAGGGCGCCAGTTCACTGGGTGCAACGTTTGTTGTCATATTGGAAAGCGTGACGGCGATGGGAGGCAGAAAGCCCATGCCTTTCGTGAATGCGCCATTCGTGCTCATGCTGCGACCCTCCGCTTGATACCCAACGCATCGGCCTTGCGTGCCAAGCCCTCCATGCTGTGCAACAGCACAATTTGCTGACGGCCTATGTCAAAGATCAACTGATGCAATGCCTGGATCTGCCTGGATGTTTCACCGCCCCCCATTCCGGCGAACAGTTGCTGGGTTCTCTGTGCGCTGTAGATGCGCGATGGGCCGGTGAATTCCAGCTCAGGCCCCAATTCGCCGACCATGCGCACGCCTCCGGCGTGATCGCCACCTCGCGCGAATCGGGGGATTCCCATCTGGTCTAGAACAGCATTCACGTCGCCCAGCGCATAGCCTCCCAGATTCGCGATATCTTTTGCCGTCCCGCCAGCCGCCTTGATATCTCGCACCAAGCCTGCGACATCCCCAGTCCCCTCGTACCTGCGATAGGTCTCAGCGATGCGCTTTGCCCGATCAGCGCCTGAACCATCTCCACCGCCAGGGCCGAAGCCGCTTTCGCTCTTGCCGTCAGCCCCGTCCAGATCGCCTGCGCTGCCATGGCCTACACTCTCCTTGAGCAGTGCCGCGCGGAATTCCGCCCATGCGAGATCGGACGACAGCAGCCGCGTGTCGATGCCACGCGCTATGTCCAGCGCCTCCTTCTCGGTCTTGAGCAGCCGGTCCAACGCATCGACCTGGCTTTTTTCCTGCTCCAGAATCAATTCATCGGCAGACAGCTGCTCGCCCGCCGCGTCATGCAGCACTTCGAGCTTGTTGGCCAGGATCAACTGCGCGGCCTCATAGTCCAGGCGCGAGCGGAAGTTGCCCGAGGAAATACCGCCGCGCGCAGCCGAGACGGCCTCGCCGATGTCAGCCGATTCGGGCAGATAGCCCGTGCGCCGGTACGCAGCCAGTGCCTGGTCAATGACCTCGTTGGCTCTGGCCAAGGCCATGGCCTGGGTGCTCTCGATCTGGCCGCGCAGTTCGACGACATGCCCGCGCAAGGTGTCCATGAGGGCGCGCTCGGTATCCACGCGCTCCTGCGCGACATCGATGCGTGCCTGTATGGCCGAGCGCTCCGCATCGACGGAACGCTGCAGCAGGCTCCACGCCGCATCCGTATCGGCCTCGTTCTTCTTCTTCGCCTCCTGCGCTTGCTCCTCCTGCTTGCGCTTGGCTTCCTCGGCCTGTTTGGCCGAAGCCGCCGCAGCATCCTCGGATGTCTTGGTAACGGCCTTGAACGTGTCGTTGAGCTTGAGCAGCTCGGCAGCGGTCTCGGCCGAAGATTTGCCGGTGCCGCCGATATTGCCGATCAGCTTGTCCATACCGGCAGTGAAGTCGTCCAGCGACGTGCTGGTGTTCGCCAGGTTCTCGAGATCGGCCGCGAGTTTTCCGATATCGCCCGAACCTTCTCCCAGGGTGGTGCTGGCCCAGTCCTTGAAGGCGCCAGTCTTGGCCATGTCCTTGAGGCCTTGCGTGCCCTGGACCTTCGAGATGGCGTCCTTCAATACCTTGGCGTTCGCCTCCTCGGAGTTGGCTGCCTTGAGCTTGTCCTCCACCAGCGTGCGGAACCGGGCCTGGGCGTCATCGGCGTCCAGGTCGATGTCCACGCCCAAGTCCTTGAGCTTGCTGCCCATCTCGCGCTTAGCGATGGTCTTGCGCTCGTCCTCGCTGTAGAAGTTCTGGTAGAAGCTGCCGGCGTTGGCATTCAGCGCCTCGATGCCGCCCGAAGCCTTGATCAGGGACTCGAAGGCCAGGTCGGTCAGGTCGGCAAAGCCCGTGATCTTCTTGCCCAGTTCCTCGAAGGAGCGGCCGATCAGGTCGATGGTCTGGAAGGCTGCCTGCAACGCCTCGACATTGGGTGCTTCGCCCAGCGAGTCCAGCGTGGTGCGCATCCAGCTGGGCAGGTCCGCCTTCTTGAGTTCGGACACCAGCAGGGAACCGGTCTGGCCCAGGAAGGCCTTGTAGGCCTCTTCCGGGTTGTTGCCCAGCGAGCGGTTCTCGAAGCCGGCCAGGATCATGCCGGTCGTCTTGTCGATGATCTTGGCGTAGCCGTAGGCGTCCTCGTCGGTGTACTTTCCGTTGGCGGCAAAGCCGCCCACCAAGTCGATGTCGCGCACTCCGCCCGTGGCGTACTTGCCCAGGGATCCGTAGACCAGGGCCAGTCCGTCCAGACTGGTCTTGAGCTGCTTTTCGATGCCATCGCTGTGGCGGCGTGTCAGATCGTCGTACCAGTCGCCTGCCGCGCGGCCGAACAGCTGCTCGGCCGCCTTGTCATTGCCAATGCCGGCCGTGCTGTAGGCCGCGCCGCCATGGTTGGCGCCGCGGGAGCCGAAGGCCTTGTCGAGCGCTCCACCTAGGAAGCTGCCGATCATCGAGCCGATGCCCGGAAGGATCCAGGTTCCCACCGCCTGACCCACAGCGGCTCCGTACTGTCCTTGGGACAGGCTGTACAGGCTTCCCAGGTAACCGGCAGCAGAGCCAATCCCTCCCTGGAAACCGGGAATGTCTTTCAGCCAGGTGTCGAACCGGCCCACGGTCTTGCCCAGGTCCTGCAGTGCTTCACCGGCCATGTTCCAGCCATTGGACATGAGCTTGAGTGCGGATTCATTCAGGTACTTCTGCGCCGAGGTGCCCCAGGTGGACCAGTCCGTCAATCCACCGCCCAGGCCCAGGCCCGTGCCCTGCGCATCACCAGCGCCCGCTGTTCCCGGAGCACCGCCTTGACCGAGGAAGTTGCCGACGAACCCCCTGAGCTGAGCGAAGACAGGCACGAGAAAAGGCCGCGCAAACGCCTTGTACATCTCATCGGCCACAGAGGCCTTGAACGTCGCACTCAGGCTCTTGGTGAAGGTACGCCAGCCTTCGGTGCCGTTGGCCAGCATGTCCGTGAAGCCCTTGCGGAACATCTCGTCCATCTGGTCGACCGATTTCTGGGTCTCCTGCATGCGGACACGTTCGGCAACATTGGCCTTGGCCTGGTTGGCTGCGGCCGTGGCGTCGTCCTTGAGTTTCTGGGCGCCAGCCGCATCATCCGGATTCTTGGCCGAGATGTCTTCGAGCTTTTTCTTGAGCTCGATCGCGACCTGGTACTGCTCCAGCGCGATCTTGCGGTCGCGTTCCGACATGGCTGCCAGAGACTGCTCGAACTGCACCGCCTCACTGGCCGCCTTCACGCTTTTGGTGTACTCGTCCACCTTGCTGGCAGACTCGTTGTAGCCCTTGACCCGGGCGAGTTCGCGCGTGGCCTCGGCCTCTTTGCCAACGGCCTCGGCGACCTCCCTGGAGCAGCGGACACTCTCTTGCCCGGCCGCGTTGTCTTCCATCTCCGCGATGGTCTTCTCGACCTGCTCCTGGCGCAGTTGTCCCAACGCCTCACCGGTCAGGCCAATCGCGCGCGTTTCCTGCCGGGCGAGGTCCAGGTTCTTTTCAGCCAGTTCGGCCTTGGCCTGGTGTTCCTTGACGAGTTGCGCCACCTCCTGCTGCCTTTTCTGCAGTTCCTGATCGCGCTTGAGCTCCTCATTGTCCTGCTGCGTTCTGGCTGGCACGGCCGGTGGTGCGTAGCTGACGGTGCGGGGTACCGCAGGCGGCTCTTTCTTCTGCGCAGGCGCGTCGGTTTTCTTGCTTTGCTCCTGCGGCTGTGGCTGTCGCACCAGCGGCGGATTGATGAACCCACGGCCGCCGCCTGCATTGCGCTGACCCTGTGCCGCCATCAATTCGCGCTGCACCTGCTGCAATTTTTCGACCAAGCGCTGGGCATCGTCATGGGCCGTGCGCACCCATACATTGCGCGATGTGGCTGCCCCCTTGGCCTGCAGCATCTCCAACTCAGCCCTGGCGCGCGGAAGCTCCTTGGCCAGATAGGCTGCCTTTTCCGCATTCGACTGGAAGGCCGTGCTGACATATTGCAAGCCCACCGCGCGCCCGGCTATGTTGCCCAGGCCGCTGCTGATCTGGCCCAGGAAGCCCGACCCGTTGTCACGCGCCCGCGACATGGACTCCGAAAAGGCGTTCATGTCGTTGGCCGCTGCATTCATGCCAAAGGAGATCATCTGGCTGATGCCGGAATCTCCCACGGCGGACTTGAGCTTGTCCCAGGCGTTGGCCATGCGTTGGGTGCCGGCATCCAGCCTGTCCGCCGCCTTGTCCGTCCCCTCTCCCAGGGAGCTTTGCAGCGCCTGCGAGAAACGGGGCAGAAAGTCCTGCGTCACGACCTCGCCGGTCTGCAGCATCTGGGAGAACCGCTCCTGTGTCACACCCAGGGCCTGAGCGCCGACCAGCGCCGCCTCCGGGATATGTCCCAGTTTCTCGCTGAAGTCCGACGCGCCTATCGTCCCCTTGCCCATCAGGTCGAGTACGGCTGCCAACGAGGCATTGCCCTGCTCCACGGAAAGGCCCATGGCCGCGTTGGCCGAGGCAATCCCCGTGAAGATGGTCTGCACCTGCGCGCCCTCCAGCGCCGTACCTCGCGCCTTGGTGGCGAAGTCGGCGTAGGCCTGGCCGGTGGCATTGAGCTGCAGGCCCAGCCGATCGGCCAGGGCCGTGACATAGGCCAGTTCCTGCGCGCCCTTGCCGCCGGTGGCAAGGTCCAACCGTGTACGCAGATTCTCTGTCTGGGCACTGGCCGTGTAGAGCGCCTCTCCCACCTTGGCCGCCGAACCCGCCACTTCCAGCATGGCATTGGCGCGGCCTGCAATCTTGCCCATGGAAGTAGACAGGCTCTCGATATCGACGCTGGCACGCGCCGACACAAGCGCCGTGTCCGTTGAGGCACCTGCGAACTGCGACATGCCGGCATACGCCTGCTGCAGCTTGCCGTGGAGTTTGTCGAGCTCCTGGGAGAACTGGGCATTCTGCGCACGCAGCTCGCTCAGGCTGGGCGTCTGGGCGATGCCTATGCTTTTGACCGCTGTACTCATGCTGATCTCTGTTCGGTATGCTTGACCGCTTGTGTTTGTCTTGAAAGGCCGGAGCCGAGGCCCCTATGCCTCAGCCCCGGTTGAGCTGGCGCAGCGCCTGCGCCTCCAGTACCTGCAATTGCGCGAAGACCTCGCCGCGCTGCGCGGCGGGCACCGCGTAGCGGCGCATCACGATCTCGGCCCCGGCGTAGTCCAGCCCGTCCCAGTGCCACTGGCCCCAGGGCGTGGCCGTCCTGCGCCACTGGGTGGAGCAGCCGAGGTACACGCTCCAGGCCATCGCATGCTCCGGCCACAGTTCGTAGTCCTCGGGGTGCTGCCGTTGCAGATCGCCGGGCACCATCCGGTCGGGGTCGATCC
Organism: Delftia sp. PX-1; assembly: GCF_055797465.1. Taxonomy (NCBI): domain Bacteria; kingdom Pseudomonadati; phylum Pseudomonadota; class Betaproteobacteria; order Burkholderiales; family Comamonadaceae; genus Delftia; species Delftia sp. PX-1. Next base: position 1,430,133 of record NZ_CP184763.1, on the reverse strand, counting down.
CCATCTGCGCGCACTGGGTGCGCAGCTCGTCGTCTACGAGATAGCGGTCTGCGCCGTCGAGGCCGAGGTGATGCCGGACAGCGCCACGGAGTTTTTTGTGGCGGCATCCCGCTGGTGCACGTTGAGTCCGTCGAACCAGGCCACGGCCATGGCCTGCTCCAGTCCCGGGTAGGCCTCCTCGGCCGCCAGGCGCTCGTCGCGGCTGTAGGGCACGGGTGTTCCTTCGTCGCCCAGCATCCCCTCCCAGCCCACAACCACTTCGTCGAGCAGTTCAGGGATGGTCATGCGCCGTACCTCCTGCGAGCCATCGGGCTGCGTGGCGGGCTTGCCGACGACGATGAGTTCATTGATCTCGTCACGCCGCGCCTTGCCCAGGCGCTTGAACACGACGGCAAAGTGATGGGCTCCGAACCTGCCCTCATCGACGGGCAGGTACAGCGTTGCGGGAACGGAGATGGTGGGCTTGAGCCCGGAAATCTTGACGGCCATGGTGATCCTTGGATGTGTAGTTGTCAGGCAGGGAGGTGAGGCGTCAGATCTCGATGGACCATTCGTCGTTGCCCGCGTCGGAGGGAATGAACGACAGGGGGATCGTGATCATCTGCACGCCATCGCTGTCGCTGTAGGTCGGCTTGCCGATCTGGGCGCGCGCGCTCTTGAAACTGACGGTGTTGGTGGCGCCGGGGCCATGCTTGAGCGTGACGGGCACGATGGCGCTGGCGCGCGCCAGGCCGATCCAGTCCTTGGTGGCCACGCTGGTGTTCTCGAAGGTGACGCTGCCCGTGGACTTTCGGTCCGTGATTTCCACGGTGTCCACGTTCATCAGGTCGCGCTTGACCACCTGGTTGCCGCACTTGAAGCTGAAGGCGCTGCAGGCCACCGCCAGGCCGTCGAGGGTCAGTTGGGTGTTGGTCTTGTTGACGCCCAGGGGAGCGACGAAGTCGCTGTAGTCCACTGCCGGCAGGGCCTCATCCACGGCGGGGACGAAGGAGCCCGTGAACTCGAACTTCCACTTGGGAATGGCCTTGGCATCGGTGCTGAACTCCACCTCGCCGCGTGCGCCATGCATCTTGTAGAGGGTGCCGTCCACGTTGCCGTAGATGGTCACGCTCTGGATGCCGTCGGTCACGGGAGAGAAGACTGTCTTCACGCCAGTCTCGGTGCTGGCGCTGGCGGCACACGCACGCAACAGGTCGGTCACGCCGGGACGCTCGCCCGCTGCGGCCACACCCGCGAATTCCACGGAGAACGCCACCTTCTGGTATTCGGTGACCAGGGTGCTGCCGCTGGAGCCGAAGAAGGGACGGATGTTGTTGCGCTCAACCACGTCGCCCTCGATGGGGGTGAGGGTCACGTCGCTGACCAGCATGGCATTGGCCGCCAGCGGTACGACGGCCGTGCCGACAACGGTTTCAACCAGGGCCAGGAGGGCCATCTTGCGCATGATCTTTGCTGCCATTTGGAAAATCCTTTGAAGAGATGAAGAGATGTTTCGCGACCTTGGGCGCCGTTCTCCAGCGCCGCGGGCCACAGGGGTTGCGGGAAAGGTGCGGGTTATCCGGTCTAGGCCCGGTTCGGGGGTGTGCAGGTCACAGGTAGCTCCAGGTTCTGAGTTGCAGGACAACGGAGTGGCAACGCACTCCCGCGAAATCCACAGGCTCGGCACGCATGAGCTGCACGCCATCGGTGCTGTCGTCGCTGCCTGCCAGGGGACCGGGCTGGCACGCGCCGCCCAGGGTCGGATCGGCTCGCACCAGGGCGCGGAACTGCTCGACCAGGTCGTCCAGCAACAACTCGCTGGCCTGGGCGTCGGCAATGGCCAGGTAGCCATGCAGCGTCCACTGGTGCACGCTTACCGTGCGGGCCGTGCTGCTGCCGTGCTCGGCCGTGCTGCTTCTGCGCAGCCACCAGCCGCGGACATGGGCCGTGCCTGCTGCAGGCGGCGTGTACGTGAACAGGGCTGCCAGTTCGGCATCGCTGGCGGCATGGCGTTCGCGGTCCTGCACAACGCCGATCTGCGGCACCGAGGCCAGGATGGCCACGATGGCGTTGCGATGCTGGGCCAGTGCATTCATGAGCGCAGCACCGGAAAGGCCGCCACCACACTGGCCGCAGCCTCGGCCACGATGGGCCGCAGATGAGCGGCAAAGAGCAGGAACAGTTGTGCGATGGCGTACATGGGTCACTCCGTTGGGGACGCAGAAAAAGATGCGTCGTTGCGATGGAGTGACTGTGCCGAGGCAGGCAAAAATGAATAAGGCCTGCATATGCAGGCCCGGTTTCAGCGTCCACAGGCGCGCGCCTTCTCAGGCGCAGCGGACCTGGATGCCAGCCACATGTGCCTTGGCCCGGCACATCCCAACGGCCAGGCAAGCGCAAACGTCCTGCCGCTCGGGCAGGCACGGACGCACGAAAGAGGAGGACGAGAAAGGCTGGGTGAAGACGGAAGCGCGCAGGCTGGCCTCAGGCCCGCGGCAAAGTCTTTGGAGCGATGCTGGGCGGCGCGGCCCGGGGGCTAGAGTTCTCCGCCGTGCCACAGAACCCGGCCGCAGATGCGCAGCCGGTTGGCCGCTTCGCCTTCCAGAACCTGGGGCGGATAGGCGGGGTTGTAGCTGACGATGCGCACACCGCCCGTGCTGAAGTCGCGCTCCAGCAGCTTGACGTAGTTCTCACCCTCCAGCTCGATCACATAGACACCCTCCTGGGTCAGCGTATCGACCGAGGTGTTGACCAGCAGGATGTCGCCATCGTTGATGCGGTCCGCCATGGATCTTCCACGGGCACGCACGATCTTGGCGTTGTGCCTGCCCAGTCCCTTGGACTGCAGCCAGGACGAACGGAAGGCGAAGCGGCCTATCACCTCGTCGGGGCCGTTGACGGCCCCATGCCCTGCGCTGACGTGCGCATCGAGCATCTCGATCTGCGTGAACTCGTCCTCGGCCGCCCCGCCATGCCGGGCCCCAGGCTTCGCTGCACCCGTGCCGTTGAAATACTCCAGCGGCCGGCCCGCTCGCTGCGAGGCCCGCAGCAGTTGCCGTGCTGGCACTTCCCCGCGCTTGCGCCATGTCCGCACCGTTTCAGGCTGAACCTCCATGCCGGCCATCCAGTCGGATCCCAAGGCTTCAGCCATGCGCGCCAGTACCTCATCAACGTTGGATGTAAGCGCATCAGTCACAGGTTTTGCAGGCATGGCGAATCTTGACAGTGGTTCGTTATGGACCAAGAATATGGTTCAAATTGAACCGTTTCCTTTTGAACCAAGAGCGTACAGCCAAAATGCATTCCGAACACCATCCGGCACCTGTCTTCCAGGGCTTTCGGCCTGCTGCCCTGCCCCCCACCATCGGCATACCCACGCCCGCAGCAGCTGCCATTGACCCGCGCCATGGCACTTGCAGTGATCTGCTCCCGCCCCTGCTGCAGGACTTCGAGCGCCTGATCGGGCTGCAGACCACGATGGCCCTGGTGCAGCGCTGGGGTGGACTGCGCATCTACATTCCCACACCGGACAAGGTCACAGCCGAGCATCCCTATGCGACCACCATCGGCGTGCCAGCCTTGCTCCAGCTCGCACGTGAGTATGGCGGCCTGCCCCACTTCCAGCTGCCCAGGGCAGCGCGCGCACTGCAGGCACTGCGCAACCAGCGCATCGCCGCAGACTACGCCACGGACAAGACAGCCCGGCAACTGGCTGCCGAGCATGGGATTACGGAAGGCCAGGTGGGGCGCATCGTTGCGGCGCTGGGCGTGACAGCACCGACCAGGCGACGGCGCAATCTCGTGGGCTGAGCACAGCCACCGCGACGAAGCAAGGCCTTGGTCGCAAAAAAAGCCACCGGCGCAAGCGGGTGGCTTTCCTGCAAAGCGGACCCTGGGGTCCGCTGGGCCATGTTCAGACCATCAAGGCCAGGCTGGCTTCCAGATGCTCGGTCGGCAGGCGGCGGAAACCCGAACGTGCGTAGCGCTGCAGGCGGCCCAGCGCAAACGACGTCAGCACGCTGGCGGCGACCTGGGCATCGACCGTCGGGGCGGAGGAGCCCAGCGCACCGGCGGCGGGGCGCAGGCACTGGCGCAACGTGGATTCGATGCGGTCGAAGAACTGGTTCATGCGGGCCTGCAGGCGCTCGTGCTCGAAGACGATGGCATCGCCCACCATGACGCGCACCATGCCGGGGTTGCGCTCGCCAAACTGCAGCACCAGCGAGATCACGCGGCTGGCCTGGCGCATGCCATCCACTGCGGGACGCTCTTCCTCCGGCACATCCCGCCCGACGATCTGCTGCACCAGCGTGAAGACGGATTGCTCGATGAACTCGATCAGGCCTTCGAACATCTGTGCCTTGCTGGCGAAGTGGCGGTACAGGGCCGCCTCGCTGACGCCCAGGTGAGCGGCCAGCGCTGCCGTGGTGATGCGTTCTGCGCCGGGCTTTTCCAGCATGGCCGCAAGCGCCTGCAGGATCTGCTCGCGCCGCTCCCCGGGTTTGGGGCGTTTGCGCGCAGGCGTGGGGGCGGAAGCGGAGGCGGCTTCGTCGGAAACGACATCAGCGCCAGGAGCGGATAAAGGCGACAGGACTTCAGACTCGGACATAAGCAGATCAACTATTTGTAAGTAATTCTCTCACAGCCCTCGGCGGCAACTCCGCACAAAGCTGTCCCCATGAGCGCAACCGTCAGGATCGCGTCCCTGTTGGCTGCGCTGCTACTGTTTCCGAGAGCACGGCCGGCATTTGCAATGGAAGCTCCAAGCGTACCAGCAGGCCCTTGCCCTGCGCGCCAGCGCCAAAGGCCAGAGTGCCCTGGTGCAACAGGGCGATTTCATCGGCAATCGCCAATCCCAGCCCCGTTCCATCGCCGGACGCACCCTGGGCGCGGTAAAAGCGCTGCGTGATCTGCGAGCGCTCGGCCTCGGGCACGCCGGGGCCATCGTCCTCGATCTCCAGGAAGGCCCACCCTGGCGGCTCATCCGCAGACTGCCCCGCGCCATGGTACATGCCGCAGCGCAGCGTGACGCTGCCGCCGGGCGGCGTGTACTTGATGGCGTTGTCCACGAGATTGGACACCAGTTCGCGCAGCAGCCAGCTGTGGCCCCAGACACTGGCCGGAGCAACGTCAAGGCCGAAGTCCAGCCCCTTGGCGCTGGCCTGGTCGAAGAACATTTCCAGCATGCTTTCGCACAGGTCCTTGAGGTCCACCTGCTGCAGCGGCTGGACTTCGGCATTGCGGGCGTCGGCACGTGACAGCGCCAGCAGCTGGCGTGCCAGCTGCGAGGTGCGCCGCGTGGCGTCGCGCAATTGCTCGATCTGCGTCACGCTGAGCACCACCTGGGCCTCAGTGCCCTTGCGCCTCGCTTCGGCCTGGGCAGCCTGCGCGCTCAGCGCCCAGGCCTCGACCTGGGCCTGCAAGGCCGCCAGAGGCGTGCGCAATTGATGGGCGGCATCGGCCACAAAGCGCCGCTGGCCTTCGGCCTGGGCGTTGACCAGTGCAAACAATCGGTTGAGCGAGCGCACCAGCGGGCGGACCTCGGCCGGCGAGCTGTGCTCCGAGATGGGACTGAGGTCGCGCGGCGAGCGCCGCTCCACAGCCTGGGTCAGGGTCAACAGCGGCCGGAAGGCCCGGCTGACCGACCAGTAGATGGCGATGCCAGCGCCCGCGATCAGCAACACGCTGGGCAGCAGCACATGCAGCAGCAACTGGCGCACCCATTGCTGGCGTACGTCGCCACCGTCGGCCAGCACGAGCACCATTTCACCGGCGCCATAGGTTTCGGCGCGCATGACGGCCACGCGGTAGGTCAGGCCGTCATGCTCCTGGCTGTGGAACTCGGCCAGCGGCGTGGAAGGCACATCGAAGCGGATCCAGGTGTCGCCGGCAACGACATGGCCCTGCAGGTCGCCCACGGCATATCCGACGTCGTTGCCGCGCTGGCGCAAGACTTCCTCGATGGCGGGCGTCAGCGCGACCAGCGGCGGCGTTCCCTCGGCAATCGACGGTGCCAGCACGGAGTCGGCCAGCGCGGGCAGCAGGCGCAAAAGGCGCTGGTCATGCTGGGTGGAGGCCTCGTCTGCCGAGCGGTAGCCGAACCAGCCGCCCATCAGCGCCAGCAGCGTCAGCGGCACCACCAGCAGCACCAGCAGGCGAAGTCGCAGATTGGCTGTCATGGGCGGTCAGCGCCTGGGGCCATGCGCCATGTCTGCATCAGGCAACGGTATGCGAGAGTTCCAGCCGATAGCCGAAGCCCCGGATGGAGCGCAGGGCCACGCCGTGCGGCTCCAGCTTGCTGCGCAGGCGAGAGACATAGACCTCGACCGCATTGGGTGTGATCTCTCGGTCCCAGCCCGTGAGCGCCTGCAGCAGCTTGTCCTTGCTGGCCGGCTTGGGCGCGTGGATCAGCAGGTATTCCAGCACGGTCCATTCGCGCGGGCCCAGGTCGATGGGCAGCAGCTTTCCCTCGCTCTCATCGTCTTGCGCAGGCTGGCGCGCGCCGGCGCGGCGGCCTGCCGTGTCCAGCTCGATGGGACCGAAGCTGAGGACGGCCGATGTGGCTGCCTGTGATCGGCGCAGCAGCGCGCGCAGCCGGGCCAGCAGTTCAGGAAGCTCGAAGGGCTTGACCATGTAGTCGTCGGCGCCCTGGTCCAGGCCCTGCACGCGGTCCTGCAGCGCGTCGCGCGCCGTCAGAATCAGCACGGGCATGGCCGAGCTCTCCACCGCGCTGCTGCGTAGGCGGCGCGTGAGCTCCAGCCCGTCGATACCGGGCAGGCCGATGTCGATCACGGCCAGGTCGAAGGCTTCCTGGGCCAGCACCTCCAGGGCGCGCTCGGCACTGCCGACCCAGTCCACGGCATACCCCGCATCGGACAGCCCCAGCTTGATGCCGCTGGCCACCATCACATCGTCTTCCACAAGAAGCAAACGCATATCAAACCTAAAAAACAAAAGCCGCCCAAAGGCGGCTTGCAGCAGACCGGCCCAGGCCGTCAGACCACGCCCGGGCCATGCGCGATGGTAACGCGAACCGCAAAGTCCGCGCCATCGGGCCTCAATGGCTGCGGATCATGGTGCCGTAGGCCTGGTCGGTCAGGATTTCCAGCAGCATGGCATGCGGCACGCGGCCATCGATGATGTGCACGGCGTTGACGCCGGCCTTGGCGGCATCCAGGGCGCCGCTGATCTTGGGCAGCATGCCACCCGAGATGGTGCCGTCTGCGAACAGGGCGTCGATCTCGCGTGCCGTGAGGTCGGTCAGCAGGCTGCCGGCCTTGTCCAGCACGCCGGGGGTGTTGGTCAGCAGCACCAGCTTTTCGGCCTGCAGCACGGTGGCCAGCTTGCTGGCGACAACGTCGGCGTTGATGTTGTAGCTCTCGTTTTCCTCGCCAAAGCCGATGGGGCTGATCACGGGGATGAAGGCGTCATCCTGCAGCGCGCGCACCACGCTGGGGTCGATGGAGACGATGTCGCCCACCTGGCCCACGTCGTACTCGATGTTCGGATCCTTGTTGTCGACCATCTTGAGCTTGCGTGCGCGGATCAGGCCACCATCGCGCCCTGTCAGGCCCACGGCCTTGCCACCGGCCTGGTGGATCAGGCCCACGATGTCCTGCTGCACCTCGCCGGCCAGCACCCATTCCACGACTTCCATGGTCTCCGCGTCGGTCACGCGCATACCCTGGATGAACTCGCCCTTCTTGCCCAGGCGGTTCAGGGCCGTCTCGATCTGCGGCCCGCCGCCATGCACCACCACCGGATTCATGCCCACCAACTTCAGCAGCACCACGTCTTCCGCGAAGTCGGCCTGCAGGGCCGGATCGGTCATGGCGTTGCCGCCATACTTGATGACCATGGTCTTGCCATGGAACTTGCGGATGTAGGGCAGGGCCTGGGCGAGGATTTCGGCCTTGTCGCGGGGGGCAATCGAGAGGATATCGTTCATGGTGCTAGCCCGGGGGCGTGGAAGTAGTCAACAACAAGGCGGGCATTGTGCCGCAACTGCGCCGCAGTGTTGCATGCCCGGATGACGGAACGCCCATGGCGCCCGGTCATCATCCATTGTTCTGCATCCAGCCCGGCAGCTTGAAGCGCACGATGGCCAGATAGGCCACCACGTAGCTGACCACGAACAGCAGGCAAAAACCCACCAGAACGGGCGTATTGCTCCAGAACAGCAATGCCGGCACCACGGTCAGCAGCGTGAAGGCCCACAGATAGGGGGAGGTCCGGTTATTGCGGCGAAGCATGCGCCGGGCCAGATCATCGTCGAACACACCGCGCACCATGCGCCGATAGATAAGCTGGTGGAAATGCAGCGCATCCGCCATGCCCGGCGACATGCCGCGCATCAGCTTGCGGTAAATGGAAAACACCGTCTCCCAGACCGGATAGATCAGCAGCAGCATGGGAAACCATGGAGAGACTGCGGAATTGCGCTGCACCAGGGCGATGCTGGCCAGGGCAATCGCCAGGCCCCAGACATAGGCTCCGCCATCGCCGGCAAACATCATGCCGCGCGGGTAGTTCCAGACCAGGAAGCCGCAGGTGGCGGCGGCCAGCGTCACCAGCATGGCGGCCAGCGTGCGGTCGCCCACCTGCAAGGCCACATGGGCCAGCGCCAGGCAGATGATGGTGGCCACCATGCCCGCCAGCCCGTTGTAGCCGTCGATGATATTGAAGGCATGGGGTAGGCCCGTCAGCGCCAGCACCGCAAGGCCCATGCCCAGCCAGGGCATGGCAGGACCCAGCGCCTGTTCCAGCCAGGGCCAGCCGAGCCGGGGCACGGTGAGGCCGCACAGCAAAACAGCCAGCACGGCGCTCAGCAGGGTCAGCACCAGCCGGTAGCGCACGCTCAGGCGCTGCGAGACATCCTCGATGACGCCGCCGACCACGGCCGGCAGCATGGCGGCCAGGCATACGACGACCCACAGCTGCATGCGCAGCGACGAAGGATCTCCGCGCATGCTCAGCCAGGTGCCGACTCCCCAGGAGACAGCCAGCCCGAGGTACATGGGCACGCCCCCCAGCCGGGGCACCTCGCCCATGTGGAAACGCTGAGGCTTGTCGTATCCGTAGGAGGACGTTGCGGACCGCCGGGCCCAGCGCAGCAGCAGCGCACAGCCGATGAAGGAGACCATGAAGGCCAGTACCGACATCCAGATCACGATGGTTCTCCACGCAGGCTGCGCAGCGATGGCGCTGCCTGCGGCAGGGCCCTGGCCTTGCGGTATGCCGGCCGGCTCCACAGCCGCAGCAGGCTGGCCACGTGCCATGCGCCGTGGCGCAGGCTGCGCCGGCTCGCCCTCTGGCCCGCATGGACCACAGGCAAACCGCCGCGCCTGAGTTCTCCGCCCAGCACCCGCAGGCGAAGGCACAGATCCACATCCTCACAATACATATAGAAACCTTCGTCAAACCCACGCAGCCGCAGCCAACTGTCCCGGCCCAGCACCAGGCAGGCCGCATTCACCCATTCCACACGCCGCTCCACGCGCCCACGCAGCTTGCGCCGCAGCAAATTCCACAGCGATGGCAGCTCCCGTTCGAAATCCTGCAGCGCGCCGTCTTCACCGATCTGCGGGGGATAGGCCAGGGCCAGTCCCGGACGGGCCACCAGCGCCAGAAGGTCTTGCAACGGCTCCTCCTGCTCGCTCCAGAACACATCGGGATTGATCACGCAGACAAACGGCTCCCGTGCGCTCGCCAGCGCCCGGTTGTGGTTGCAGCCGAACCCCAGAGGCTGCGCATTGCGCCGGATCTCCAGAGCAAAGGGCCAGCCGGCCACGGGCGCCTGGGGCTCCGCCTCGGGAATGTTGAGCGTCAACACCACACGGGACACCGGCGCAAGGCGCGCCGAAGCCAGGCACTCAAGCAGCCTCTGGATATGAGCGCCATGTCCGTGGCTCACCACCGACACGACCAACGATGAACCCATCAATGCCGCCCTTCAAATCTTCAAATTCCCGCACGGGAATCACGCGCCGCAGAAACGGCGGCACAGAGTATTCCGCCGACAGCCTTTGTCAAGCGTCAGCGGCCATGCCGTAATGCAAAAAAAATGCAACAGCCGCGCAATATGTCATTACCCGGCCATGCCATGCAGTCACTGCAGTGGCCGGGATTATGATGCGCGACAATCTGCCGCCCGGACTTCCGGGATTTTTTGCGCCCTGACGTGGGCGCAGCTTGCTGCCCGCTGCGGACTGGCCAAGGCCGTCTGGCATGAATGAATACGGCCGCGGCACCTGCTCCCAGCGGAGAGATTGCCCGGCACCCCTTTTCCTATGACCACACCCATTCCCGATCCCCACGTCTACCTGCGCACCGTCGATCTGAACGAGCGCACGTCGCTGTCCGTGCTGGCCGGCCATGTCCGGGCCCAGGCGCACATACTGGATCTGGGTTGCGGCAGCGGCGCGCTGGGCGCCTTTCTCGCCGAGCACAAGCAATGCGTCTGCGACGGCGTCACCCTGAGCCAGGAAGAGGCACGCCATGCAGCGCCCTTCTACCGCCATGTCCATGTGGCCGACCTGGAAGACTGCGACCTGGACCAGCTCTTCGGCGAAGCACGCTATGACTACATCGTCTGCGCCGACGTGCTGGAGCACCTTCGCCAGCCCGAGCGCATCCTGGCTGCATGCCGCAAGCGGCTGACGCCCGAAGGCCGTCTGCTGATCTCCGTGCCCAATGCAGGCTACAGCGGCCTGGTGGCAGAACTGCTGCATGGCGAATTCCGCTACCGCGAAGAAGGCCTGCTGGACCGCACCCACCTGCGTTTTTTTACGCGGCGCTCGCTGTCGCGCTTTCTGGCCGAGCAAGGCTGGCAGGTGGACGACATCGACACCATCGAACGGGCGCTCCCCGAATCCGAATTCCGCGTCGCCTACGACAGCCTGCCCCCTGCCGTTGCCCGCCACCTGCTGGCCACGCCCGATGCACTGGCCTATCAGTTCATCGCCAGTGCCGCCCCGGTGGCCCAGGCACAGGCCATCGAGCCGCCGGTGAACTATCCACAGGCACATGCCCTATTCACGGCACAGCTCTACATGGCACGCGCTGGCCGCTATGACGAAGAAAGCAAGCTCTCCACCACGGGCATCATTGGCCAGGCACGCCAGACACTGCGCTTTGCGCTGCCCGACCACAACACTTCACTGAGCCATCTGCGTCTGGACCTGGCCGACCGGCCGGGCTTCATACACCTGCATCGGCTGGCCTTGCTCGATGCGCAAGGCGCCGTCGTCTGGCAATGGCTGCCCGAGGATTCGGACGCTGCCCTGCTGGGGCAACGCCCGCATCATCAGCTCGTGTGGAATGGACTTCATCCGGCAGGCGCCTTCTCGCTGATGCTGCTTCTGACCGGCGATGACCCCTGGTTCGAACTGCCCATTCCCGCAGAAACCCTGGCTGCACTGCGTGGCGCCTCGCTGGAGATCGAGATGGGATGGCCCATGTCGGCCGACTATCTGGCGCTGGCGGGCGCCGTGCAGCCGCTTGAACGGCAGATCGCGCAAGAGCGCAGCCGGGCCAATGATCTGCAGGATCAGTGGCACACACAGCGCATGCGGCTTGAGCAGCAGCACGCGCAGGATGTCCAGCAACTGGAAGAGCGAAGCGCTGCGATCCATAGGCTGCAGCACCGCAACGCCCTCCTGGAAGACAGCCACCAGTCGCAGAGCAAGGAGCGCGCCATCTGGCAGCAAGAGGCCACCCGCGTGCAGCGGGACTTCGCGCGCCTGGAGCAGCACCTGCGCGATATCGAGAACTCCACCGTCTTCCGGGCCACGCGCCCTCTCGTCCACGCCAAGATGCGCATTGACCGCCTGCTGGGCCGCACGTCCGTGCCTGCCCCTGTCCTCCACACACCCGTGCCCCAGCCGATGCCGCAGCAACCCGTCGATGTGATCGTGCCCGTGTACCGCGGCCTGGACGACACGCGCAACTGCATCGAATCCGTTCTGGCCAGCCCCTGCCGCACGCACTGGCAACTCGTGGTCATCAACGATGCCAGCCCGGAGCCCGAAGTCACGGCCTGGCTGCGCGAGAAGGCTGCGCAGGAGCCCCGCATCACTTTGCTGGAGAACGAGGAGAACCTCGGCTTCGTCGGCACCGTCAACCGCGGCATGGCGCTGAACACCGCCCATGACGTGCTGCTGCTCAACAGCGACACCGTGGTTGCCAATGACTGGCTGGACCGCATCCGCCAGGCTGCCTACGGCGATGCACGCATCGCCTCCGTCACGCCGTTTTCCAACAACGCCACCATCTGCAGCTACCCGCGCTTTTGCGAGGGCAACGACCTGCCGCCCGGCATGGACACGGCCGCCATCGACGCACTGTGCGCGCGCACCAACCCCGGCCAGGTGGTGGACGTGCCGACCGGCGTGGGCTTTTGCATGTACATCCGCCGCGACAGCCTGAACGCCGTCGGCCTGTTCGACACCGAGCACTTCGGCAAGGGCTATGGCGAGGAAAACGACTTCTGCCAGCGTGCCGCAGCCGCTGGCTGGCGCAACCTGCATCTGCTGGACACCTTCGTGCTGCACACAGGCGGCGTGAGCTTCGGAGAAAGCAAGAGCCCGCGTGAACGTGCCGCCATGGAAACCCTGCGCAGGCTGCATCCGCGCTACGAAGCCGATGTCATGGCCTTCGTCCAGGCCGACCCTGCGCGCACGGCACGCCTGGCGCTGGATGTGGCACGCCTGCAGGCCGAGGCAGCGCAGCAGCCCGTGGTGCTGGCCGTGCTCCACGATCGGGCGGGCGGCACCGTGCGCCATGTCCGCGAACTGGCGCAGTTCCTGCAAGGCAAGGCACTGTTCCTCATGCTGTCCCCAGCCGCAGGTGGAGTCGTGGTCCTGCGCCGTGCCGAAGAGAAGGAAGCCTTCGAGCTCGCCTTCCGCATCAACGACCAGATGGAGGAGCTGGTGCAGGCCCTGCGCCAGCTGGGCGTGGTGCACGTGCACTACCAGCATCTCCTGGGCCACAGCGAAGCCATCCTGGACCTGCCCGCACGCCTGGGAACGGCCCATGACTTCACGGCCCATGATTTCTACACCTACTGCAAGAATATCTCGCTGACCGGCATCGACAACCGCTACATCGTGCCGCCCCGCGCGGGCGAATGCGGCTGCTGCGAACCAACGGACACAGCCCCCTATGCCGGCACCGTGGCCCAGTGGCGCCACCGCAATGCGCTGCTGCTGAACAACGCGCGCCATGTGCTGGCCCCCAGCCAGGACACAGCCAGCCGGATCGCCGGCTTCGTGCCCGGGGCACGCGTCCAGGCCGTTGCCCACACCGACATGCCGGCACAGTTGCCGACCCCAACGGCACGCACATTGGCCGCCACGGCCCCACTCAAGATCGTCGTGCTGGGAGCCATGAGTGCCATCAAGGGGGCCGACGTGCTTGAAGCCGTGGCTATCGAAGCCGCCAAACGCGGAGCTCCTGTGGAATTCCATCTGCTCGGCTATGGCTACCGCAGCCTGCAGACCCAGCCACGCGCACGCCTGACGGTGCATGGTGGCTACAAGGAAGAGGAATTGCCTGCGCTGCTGGAGTGGCTGCAGCCCGACCTGGCCTGGTTCCCCGCCCAATGGCCGGAGACCTACAGCTACACGCTCAGCGCCTGCCTGGCCGCCGGACTGCCCATCGTCGCGCCCGACATAGGGGCCTTCCCCGAAAGGCTGGCAGGCCGCGACTGGTCCTGGGTCATGCCCTGGGACGCCAGCACCGCCCAATGGCTGGACTTCTTCGCGCAAATACGCGAACGCCACTTCATTGAAGGACAGCTGCCGCAGCAACCGGCCGCAACAGGGAGTGCCGCCGCCCAGCCGGGAGCGGCTTTCTATGGCGACGGTTATCTCCAGGGGCTGCAGCCGCGCGATCAGGCCCTGCTCCAGCCACTGGATGCGGCCTTCCTGGCCACACATCGCCTGCAACGCCAGGACCATGCTGCAAGATCGGGGGCCTTGATCCTGCTGGCCCACCTGCGCTCGCTACCCATCCTGCGCGGCGTGGCCAGGCGTATTCCCGCGCACTGGCAGCGCCGGGTCAAGAATTGGCTGCAGGCCTGAGTCAGCAGGCAAGACCGTCGCTGGCGGGCTTGCAGCCCCGACTGCCCTGAACCTTGCGCGCTTCAAGGCAAGGTCCGCATCGCACAAAGGTTGACAACGCTTCTCAGGCCATGCACTCCATACGCCAGTCATTCCACAGGGTCATCCATCGGATGTCCTTCCTGCTGCTGACCATACTGCTTTGCGGCTTCCTTCTACCGGCCGGTGCAACTGATACGGCCTTCCATGACCAAGGAGTACTGGAGGATATCCATTTCGATGCGGCCAAACAGCAGTTGATCGCCAAGGGTTGGAGCGCCTCCGGACGCAGCCACGCCTTTCCGACCCAGGCTTCGATCTTCCTGGACGACCACCTTGTCTACCAAGGCCGGCTCAATGCCCTGTCGTATCCCAGGCCCGACGTTGTGGCGGCTACAGGCAATCCGAACTGGGCCAACGCCGGATTCCACATCCGTGCCCCGCTCGACCCGGACTTTGCCTCCGGCACCTACACCGTACGCATGGAAATCATGACCACGGACGGCAGGCGTTTTGCGCTGACCACCATGGACAAGGCGCGACAGATCACGCTGCACCAGGCTGCCCGCGCCAGCCTGCTGCCCAGAGCCGGCGCCCTTGTGGCCTTCTGCCTGCCTGCGCTGCTCCTGTTGCTGTCCCTGTCCGGATGGCAGTCCAGGCTGCGCATTGGTGCCAGGGCTTTTGGTGCGGCAACCGCAGCAGCCTTCATCATTCTGGTGGCGGGTGGATGGACCGGCTCCTCCGTTGCCCTGCTCTTTCAGAACGACGAGCTTGTTACCCATGACGAAAATGCCTGGCTTGGTACCCCCCAGATCATTCGCAGCGATGAATGGCAGGTCATCACCGCCATGGCCATCAGCCAATACCATGCCGCCGCACCCGGACACCTGCTGAAGAGCTTCGAGAACACCAGCACGGTTTTTTCCAGCGCCGGCCACAACATGAACACTGTGGGCATGAGCGGCGTGCCCGTCTCCAACCTGTCTGCGCTTGCCAAGCCAGCTACTTGGGGCTTTTTCATCCTTGACCTGCGGCGGGCGCTCGCATGGTACTGGTGGTTTCCTTACTTTGCCGGATTCGCTGCATGCCTGTGGGTCCTGGTGCGCATCGCACAACTGCGCTGGCAGCCCGCAGCTGTTCTTGCACTTAGCGTAAGTGCGTCCCCCATGTCAGTTGGCTGGTCGGGCTGGCCTGTCTACATCCTGTTTTTCGCACTGCTCGCCTTCGGCATGTTCCTGACCGCTTGGACAAGGCAATCCATCCGGCAGGTGCTGCCCAGGGCGTTGGTGGCAGGCTGGGCACTGGCAGGCTTTGCCCTTACCCTGTACCCGGCCTGGCTCGTAGTGGTGGCCAGCCTGCTGGGCCCGCTCGCCATAGCATGGCTGTATATGCACCGCGGGGACTGGCGCTGGAACTGGCAACAGGCACTGCTCGTGGTGGTCATGGCGCTTGTGCCCGCCCTTTTGCTCTACGCATGGTGGCTTCATGCTGCAGACGCCGTGTCGTCGATTGCTGCCACGGTCTACCCGGGAAGGCGCATGGAGACAGGGGGATACATGGATCCCTGGTATCTGACCAGAGGGCTTTTCGGTCCGGATCAGATGTTCCACATCACCGACATGCTTGTCCCCAGCGATGCCGGCTCCTACATTTTCCTGGCCATTCCGCTGGCCTTGCTGTTTGCCTGGCAGCAAACGCAGAACATGCGGTGCAGCACGCCACGGCAACTGGATCTGGCGGGGTGCCTCTGCCTGACCTTCATTGGCTGGACCCTGTACTTTTCATACCAAGGCATACCTGCCTGGCTGGCTCAGGCGACGCAATGGGCCAAGGTTCCTGTCTACCGCACGGATATCGGCTTGCTGCTGGCTCAGACCTGGCTGCTGGCCAGCGTGCTCAGGAAACAATGGCCCACCCAGGCCTCGGAAATCATTCCAACCATCCCGGAAAGGCAGCGCCAGTTGTCGGCACTTGCGGTAACGGGAGCAACCGCCTGCGCATGGCTTGCGGTTTTCACCTATTCAACGCTGCCTGCGGCGATCTCCGAGACCATCAGTCCTGGGGTCGCCGTCATCACGGCAACGGCCTTTGCCGTCCTGGCCCTGCTGCTGGCAAACCGGCAATTTGTTGCCGCAATGGCCATCTACATGGTCTGGATGCTGGGAACAGCCCTGCCCTTCAACCCCTTGCTGCAGGCGCCATTGCATGTGGAACCAGGGCCAAAGCTGCAACAGCTGGACGCCGATGCCACGAGCCGCCAGGCCCGCTGGGTCGTGCTGGACAACAATCGGCAGGCCATGGCGCTGGCGGCATCTGGCATCAGGATCAGTTCAGGGATCTTCTACCACCCGCCTCTCGCGTTCTGGGAAAGACTGGACCCCGGGAGAAAATACTTCGGTATCTACAACCGCTATCAGCACCTGACCATAGAAGGTGCCGAACTGCAAGGCACGGATTTCGAGCCCGTCCTCCATAGCCTGGACCATGTGCTGCTGCGTGTGGACACACGCAGCTTCGACTTCTCGAAGATTGCTGCCACCCACATCGCAGCACCGCAACGGCATGAGCAGGGCCTGAATCAGAATCCGCACCTGCGGCACCTGAAGTCCGAGGGCAGCTGGAGCTTCTATCGCACGATAGATTGATGGACGGGCCTGAGGCCCGATCCCGGCTATGGTTTGCCCAGCAGCAGCAGGATCTCGTTGTTGCGCAACCAATCTTCGGGATAACGTCCCTGCAATGCCTCGGGAATGGGCATGTCCACATGGCGCCGCTCCTCACGCAACACCTCGAAACCGGCCTGCCGGGCGATATCGATCAGTTCATCAGCAGTGAGCCGGTTCAGCGCCTGGTATTCCTTGAACACGAAGCGCTTGTAGCCATCCGCACCGAAGTCCGCAAAGCCAAAATCCACCTCGGCGGCATCAAGAGGGCCCTCATGCTTTTCGATGGTGTTCCACAACTCCTCTTCCGAGGCCATCAAATGGTGCCAGGGCACATCATCATAGCGACGCAGATGCGAGCCCCAGGGAGAGTGGAACAGGGGTTCTATCTGCAGGAAGAAGACGCCACCCGGCCGCAGACAGGCATGCAGGTCCGCCAGGATGGGAAGCACCTTGTCTCGCTGCACATGCTCGAAGGTGGACCAGCTCAGCAAGCCATCGTAGCCTGCATGCCTGCCCGCCAACGGCGAGTTTGGCACGATGGTCTCGAAGCTCAACGCGGCGGGAATGCGCGACATGCCCAATTGCTCTCGTGCAATCCGGGGCAGCTTGGCATACTCCTGTCGAATATCTATGCCGTGGATGGATGTCGCGCCGTGGCGCAATACCAAAGCCAGGTCGGTGATGCCGTCGCCGCAGCCGAAATTCAGCAATTTGGCCTGGGACAGATTCAGCGACCGTCCCAGCCAGTCATGGGCCAGATCAGCTGCATAGTTGAAATGCGCACGAAACCATTCATCCGTGATCTTGCCGGCATTCCATGGGGAAATGCCTAACAGCCGCTCCTGCAAACGCAGCATCCAACTCATGCGATCGTCCTCTTTGTTCTTTCTTTAGCCCAGATAACGTTTACAACCGCTGCAGTACATAGGCATCCTGGTGATTCCAGAAATGCACAAGAGAGCGATGGCACAGCGCATCACTGCCCCAGGTCTCGGCAATGCGGTCCAGCACAAAGCGCTCAGAGGTAAAAGCTGTTCCGTATTCATTGGCGTCGATGGCGCTCGACTCGCTGGATGGGGCGAAGAAAAAACCATCATCATCGAGCTTCACGCTATCGAAGTCCGCCGCCTTCACACCATGCGTGCTGAACACCAGCAAACCGCCTGGTGCCACCGCATCGCGCAATACCTTCAGCCAGCGTGTCCAGGTCGAGCGCGGCAGATGGCTGAACAGCGACAGCACAAACACCAGCTCGTACTGCTGGGGCCAGCGTACCTGCTCCGGCACGCTGGCCGACGCAAAGCCGTTCACGCCGAATGTCTGCTGCGAGAAATCCACGGCATCGGCCACGATATCCGAGACCGTGACGCGTTCAGCCCCCAGGGCCTTGACCAAGTGCCGCGTGAAGCGGCCATGGCCGCTGGCGAACTCCAGCACGCTGGCCGTGCGCAACAGCGGCTTGTCCACGGCCTCCAGCAGCAGCATGAGTTCCGACAGCGTGCGCCAGCCGTCGGCGAAGTAATCGCGCAGCGGATTCACACTGGACGGATGACCTCGGAAGAAGCCAAAAATATCGTCCTTCGGGGAAATTCTGCAGTCCAGTCCCATGATGTTGGAGAACGAGCCCACAAGCCCATGGGCTTCTATCAGCGCATGCGCCTGCAGCAGGCTGTCGTCGTTTTCGCGTGCACGGACCAGTACCTGCGCAGCACCTGCGCGATCGCCACGCTCCAGGAGATGCAAAGCCTCCTGCAGCAATCGCTGCCCTTCACCGAGGGGATTCGAAGAATTGTCGGATGTCATGGGGTGTGGATTATGGAGCCAACGACAGGCAGCCGTGTATCCCGCCGTACGGGCTCAGCTCCAGTGGTGGGGCAACCGCACCAAGCCCGGCAAGGGTTTGGGAAAGATGAAGCGCAGGTGCAGGAACTGGAACCACTCGTCATAGACGGCCAGCCCTGTCTCATCGAACAGGAAAGCGCTGATCACGTAGTCGCCGCTGTGGAGCGGCAGCTCCGGGAACGTCAGTACGGTCTGCCAGGTTCCATCGGGCAACTGGCGAGGGACCGCTCCATCCTCATGCGTGGCCAGGGAGGTGATGCCCACGCCCTTGGACTGCTCGATCATGAAGCCGATATGGGGCCGCTCGCTCCCCCGGCCGCGCGCTGTGATGGTCACGACCAGATCCTGGCTTTGCAAGAGACCGGGCTGGTCGCCGGCAGGTTCGGCCAGATCCTTCACATCCACGGAAAGAATGCAGGCCGAACCACTGTCAACGGCCGCGACGGGACCTGCAGGCTCAGGCTGTACCTCCTGGTGTCCGGCACCCTCGCCCGCAGACACCTGCAGTGCGGCGACGGGAGCCTCCAGCGACTGCTGCTCACGCTCCTGGCGCTCGCGCGTATGCAGATCGTACGCGGCCAGCACTGGTTCGGTCGGGCCGAACTGCGCCACTTGGCCACCCCGCAGCCACAGGGCGGCATCGCAGAGATGGCGAATGTGATAGGGGCTGTGCGAGCAAAACAGGATGGTGCAGCCGCTTTTGCGGAACGCCATGATGCGTTCGATGCATTTCTTCTGGAAATGCTGGTCGCCCACAGCCAGGGCTTCATCGATGATCAGCACGTCCGGCTGCACCGCCGTCACCAGCGCAAACGCCAGCCGCACCGTCATACCGGATGAATAGGTCTTGACGGGCCGGTCCAGTGCTTCGCCCAGCTCGGCGAACGCCGCGATCTCGGGCTCGAGCTCGCGCATACGCTCATGGCTAATGCCGATCAGGCTGCCGCCGAAATACAGGTTGTCGCGCCCACTGAAATCAGGGTGGAAGCCCGCGCCCAATTCCAGGATGGCCGTCACCCGCCCCACGCGCTCGATCTGTCCGCAACTGGGCTGCAAGGTCCCCGCCAGCAGCTTGAGCAGTGAGCTCTTGCCAGCGCCGTTGTCACCGATCACGCCAATGCACTGCCCGCGCCGCAACTCGAAGGACACGTCCCGCAGTGCCCAATGGCTGCGGTGCGTGGCAGCACCTGTCAACAGCGCCTTCAGGCGCGAACGCGGAGAGGGATAGAGCTTGTATTCCTTGCCCAGTTGGCGCACACGCAGCACCATGTCATCGGGCAGGGCATTGCCATGCTTCATGCTCATAGCCAATCCACCAACTGGTCACGGCTGCGCCGCACCAGCGCATTCAAAACGATGGCGCCGCCCGCAAGCCAGGCCAGCGACACCCACCACACACTCAGCGGCGGCCAGGCCCCCTGCAAAAGCACCTGCTGATAGCCCTGGACCAGCCCCGTCATCGGATTGAGCCAGAGCACCCAGCGCCAGCGCTCGGGGAACATGCTCAACGGAAACAGAACAGGGGTCAGGTAGATACCTACGGACAACAGAAAGCCCACCACCTGTACTGTATCGCGCAGGGCGGCGGCCAGAATGGCCAGCACATACGCAAGCACCAGGCACAGCAGCACCTGCAATGCCAGCAGTGGCAACAAGGCCAGGACGGCGGGCTGCAGTCCATGGGAGGGAATATAGGCCAAGGCCACCAGCAGCAACAGCGGGCCATAGATCAGCGCACTGGCCAGCACCGAGCGCGTGACGAAAAGCACGGGGGGCAAGGGGTTCTTCTGCAACAGCCCGCCTGCGTCGATCAGGCTGTTCATGCCCCGCGAGACGGCATCGCAGAAGGCCATCCAAGGCAAAGCACCCACCACGAGAAATGCCCCCACCGCAGGTGTTGGTGCGTGCTCACCCAGCCGCATGCCGAACACCACATCGAATACCAGGTAATAAGCTGCCACAGTCAGCAGCGGCTGCAGGTAGGGCCAGGCAATGCCCAGGGCCGTACCGGTGTGGCGCGAAGCGATCTCGCGGCGTATCAGCACCCACGCCAGACCGCGCCCGCGCCACAGCGCAAGCGCCTCATTCCATAAAGCGTTCATCGTAGAAAAACTGGAGGCTGCCCGCCAGCGCCATCGAGGCACAGGCAGGGCAGCCTTTGGATCAGACAGGATACGCCGTATCAGCGCTGTGTCGCGGCAGCTTTCTGTGCAGAAGGTGCCTGGCGTTCGACAAACGCGTCGAGCGCCTTGTCATCGGCCACCATCTTTTCCTGCACCTTGCGCACCAGCGCCATGCGGGCCTCGTTGGCAGACTCGGCTCGCACCTCGCGCAGCAGTTCTTCCTTGACTTCATCAAACGGACGGACCGAGGGCGCGCGCCGCTCCTCCAACTGGATCACATGGTAGCCGAACTGGGTCTGGACCACTTCGCTCAGGTCTCCCTTTTTCTGAAGGGCGAAGACAGCCTTGTCGAACTCTGGAACCATGCGACCCTGCGTGAAGAAGCCGAGATCGCCACCGCGCGCCGCGCTGCCCTTGTCGGCTGAATTTTCTTCAGCAAGTTTCGCGAAATCGGCACCCTTCCTGGCCTGGGCCAGCAGTTCTTCCGCTTTGGCCCGCGACTCGGGCGTCGTGCCAGAAATCAGGATGTGCCGAGCCTTCACCTGCTCACCCACCTTGAAGCGCTCAGGCTTGGCCTGGTAGATAGAACGCGCCTGTTTCAGCATGGCCGCCTCGCTGGCCACGCTGTTGCCAGCCGCACGGTTCAACAACTCGTCAGACAGCACCTTGTCGCGTGCCACCTGCAGGGCAGCAGCCACCACAGGATCCTTGTCCAGCCCATCGGCCAGAGCCTGCTTGCCCAAGGCCCGGCGGACAAAGAGATTCTGTGCAATCTGCCCCACAGTCTGCTTGCTGGCCAACGCCTGCGAACGCACCTCGACAGGCAAGCGCATCTGCACATCGGCCTCTACATCAACCGCAGTGACGGCGGCCTGGCCATCGTGCACCAGCGTGACCGCATCGGCGGCGTGCACCACTGGTACAGCAGCTACCAGCGCTGCCACGGCCCAGGCTTGCAACGGAGAGAAACGGATGGTCGAAAGCTTCATGGAATTGAAAACGTATAGTGAAATAAAAAAAGGCAGGGGAAACCCCTGCCTTTTCGGATCGCGTTACCGCGAAAAAGTGCCCACTAATTAGGGAGCAACGCGCGTGTAGCGGTGAGGCCAAGTCACGCCGTAGGTGCCGGACATGCCTTGACGAGCGGAGGGGTTCTCCAGCTTGATGAAGGCGGAGCCGATCAGGGGCAGGCCCAGGCCGGAGTTGGTGGTCGTCAGAACACCCCAGCCGTTTTCATAGGTGCCGGAAGTAGCCGTGGTACGGGCCACCGAGGCGCCCAGCACGGAGTTGCCGGTGTCCTTGAATGCCAGCACGCTGACTTCACCGCAGAACTGCACGGAAGTGGTACCGCCGGGCGAGAACTCGGGGATCACGCCGCTGGTGGTTTCTTCACGATCCCAGAACTTCTGACCGTCAGCCAGCACGCAGATGTTGCCCTTGGAGTCAACCGTCGTGTTGCCGTTGCCCTTGTAGGCACCTGCGCCAGCGGCAATATCGTTAGCAGCAGCGGGGTAGAACCAGTTGTTAGTTTGCTCAGCTGCAGCAGTGTTCAGGTTGGTGAACAGGCGGTAGTTGGCGTCGCTGGTCTTCGCAGCAGCGTAGTTGGCCACCACGTTGTAACGGCGTGTGGGCATGGAGAACACCCAATCCGTCTTGGCCGAGATGATGGCGTCCGTAGCGTACTGGTTGGTCACCGAGGTGGCAGCCAGGGCCGTGGTCAGGTTGGAGGCCTGAACGCGGGGATCGGTCACACCGCCAGTGTAAGGCGTGGACATGTCGGGCAGGTCGCTGTAGTTCATCGTCAGCGCTGCAGTCGCGATGTTCTTGCCATCTTGACCGTACACGTTGGCCGTACGGAACAGCGGATCAGCCGTGGTAGCGTTGGCAGAGACGCCAGCAGCTTCCTGGTTGACCTGCGGGAAGTGCACGAAGTTGCCACGGCCCGTAGCCTGGATGGCGGTTGCAGCACCCGAGAACGTGGTGGTTTGAGCCACGTTCAGGATGTACCAGTCAGCCATCAGGCCGCTGGTGGGAGTCTGCAGGCCAGCTTGGGCAGCAGTGGCTTCTGTGAAGTTCGTCACGGCCACGGTGTCGACCAGCGAGCGGGCGGCAGAGCCAGCCACCGAGCAAGGCGCCACTGCGTTCACGTGCTTGACAGCAGTGTACAGGGGCGAGCGACGGTTGCCGCTCAGATCAACAGGAGCCACGCCGTCAGCGTTCCATGCAGCAGCGCTGGTGATGTCAGCCATGTTGAAGATTTCAACGTAGCCTTCACGGGTCTGGTTGGCCTTGTCTGCATCAGACAGGCTGGGATTCAGACGACGGGTGCCGAAGGGCACGGCCACGTTCTTGGTCAGAGCGGGCACCGTGCAGGTGTTGTCGGCGCTGACCAGAGTGGCACCATCGGTACCATTGGCGGACACAGCACCGGTCCAGACGTCGCCGGGCGACAGGTAGATCTGGAAGTCCAGCAGGTCGTCAGAGTTCGCGGCGCTGCGGAAGCGGATCTTCACTGCCTTACCGTTCACGGTGTCCGTGTTGGTCAGGTGCAGAACGGTAGCGTTGCCGTTCTGGGCGTTGAAGTAAGGCACGACCAGAGCGTGACCGACACCACCGTGGGCGAGAGTCAGGCCGCCGTTGGTAGCCTGCAGCAGCTGCGAAGCAGCGGCAGCAGCCTTGGCATCCGTGCCGGCGTTCGAACCGCCGATAACGGCAGCCGAAGCCACGCCGGCAAAGCCCAGGCCACCAACCATGGCAGCAATGCTCAGGGCCAGAACATTTTTCTTCATAAGAACTATCTCCAGTAAAAAGATAAGGTAGTTGCAACCACCACGATTGATCGCCGAGGAATCGTAGCACAGCCATTTGCGCCACTTACCGCTTATTTCGGGCACTCAAATCGTGTTTCGGAAAAAAACAACACTTTCAGGGCACCCACAAGTGGAGGACCGGATTATTGCAAACATCTGCGTCCCTGCCTAGCGTTTGCGAGCGGCCAGAGGCGATCTGCCGATTCCCGGCCTACTCCAGGAACAGCCACCACTGGCCGTCCTCACGGATCCAGACTTCCTGCATGCCCATGGGCACGACAGCCCCCTTGGCCATGGGCAGTTGCGCCTTGAACTTGATGTTGAACTCACAGCGATCCGCCTCGCACTGCGCCTTGCCTGCTTCAAGGTCATCGACAGCAGGCGGGGTGCCATAGGCACGGCGGAACTGCTCCTGGGTCTTGACCGCACGGTAGCCAGGCGAGGTGAAGCCATAGGCCTTTGCCACATCCCCATCCACGCGTGCTTGCCAGTAGGCCAGCGAGCGCTCGGCCACGATGGTTTCCGGGTCCTTGGGCTTGCCCAGGCCTGCACAGCCGGCCAGCACGGCAACGCCGGCCAGGGCTGCGCCCCATTGCAGCCAGCGCACCCGGCCCGGCAGAGGACGTTGGTTCGTCAAGAGATTCATGAGCTTGTTTTCTCCAAAAAGAAAGTTTCGAGGCATGGCGCCTGCATTGGTTCCGGCCTCAGCGCACACTGCTCGACGACAGGGGACCGATCTCCACCTCCGCCTTGGACCCGGCGGGCTCCGGCGTCTTGAGCAGCGGGACCAGGGCACGCATCTGATCGCGCAGATCATCGCTTACGCTGCGGATATCGACATCGGAGCGGACCACGCGCGGGGTGATGATGACCAGCAGCTCGGTTCGCCGCCCGGAGTTGGAGGTAGAACCGAACAGGTTGCCGACCACGGGCAGGTCGTGCAGGAACGGCACGCCATTGCGGCTATTGGTATTCGTCTCCTGGATCAGGCCGCCCATGACAATGGATTCGCCGGAGCGAACAGACACTCGGCTGGAGAGTTGGCGCTGCAGGAAGGCAGTTTGCTTGGTAATCTTGTCCTCGCTACCCACGTCAATGACCTGCTGGTTGACCGTCATGGTGACAAGGTTGCCGGCATTGACCGAAGGCGTAACCTGCAGGTTGACGCCCGTGTCCTTGTACTGATAAGAATTGGTCGTGGTAGTGCCCACCGTCGCGCTAGTGGAGGTCTCGCCGGACCGATAGGGCTGCTGCGTGCCCACGGCGATGGCGGCCGTGTGGTTGTCCAGCACCATGAGGGAAGGGCTTGCCACCACCTTCACATTAGTTTTGGTCGACAGCGCGTTGAGCGTAGCCCGCACCCTGCTGGCAGAAGACCTCACCGTGTAGTTGAAGCCCATGCCCAGGGCCTCACCAAGGTCGGATGTCGTGCTATCCGCTGTGCGCAGCGTACCGGTGCCGTCGGCATTGCTGTTATGCAATCCACCATTGAAGGACCATTGCAAACCGAATTGCAGTCCATCATTGAGCGTCACCTCGACGATGCTGGCCTCGATCAGCACCTGGGTTGGAGGCAGGTCCAGCTTCTTGAGTGTTACCTCGATGCGCTCGAATTCTGCCGGTGTTCCCCAGACCAGCACGGAGTTGTTGAGTTCGTCGGCCATGACGCGGATGTTGCCGATGCTGGCCGTGCCGCCGCCCTGACCGCCTACACCGGTTTGCCCCAGGCGCTGCTGGTTGTTACCGAAGCCACTGTTGCCAAGGCCACTGCTACCGAAACCGCTGTTGCCGAAGCCGCTGTTGCCGAAGCCGCTGTTGCCGAAGCCGCTGTTGCCGAAGCCGCTGTTGCCGAAGCCGCTGTTGCCGAAGCCGCTGTTGCCGAAGCCGCTGTTGCCGAAACCGCTGTTGCCGAAACCGCTGTTCCCCATGGAGGTCCCCAGCCCCGGCGCCACGCCGCTGTTGGTTGATGAGCCACCACCCGGTCCGCCAAAGATGCCCGACAGGACGCCCGCCAGATGCTTGGCATTGCCGTTCTGTACGTGATAGATGTTCAGTTGGGGCTGCGCGCCGCCCGAACCGGGCTGATCCAGCTTGGCGATCCAGCGGCGTGCTTCCTCGAGGTAGGCAGCGCGGGGCGTGATCACCAAAATGCTGTTGAGCCGCTCGATGGGCATGATGCGCAATGCGCCAAACAGCGGGTTGCCTTCGCCCAGGGCGGTTGCAGCATTGGGTGCGGCTGCGGCCGCAGCCCCCCCCGGCCGAGCGGCGCCGGCCGTGCCCGCCGCGCCTGCAGCCGGTGCTGCCGCCTGGGCAGCAGCGCCCCCGCCGCTCATCAATTGCAGAGCAGCATTGACTTCCTGGATGGTCACATACTTGAGCGGGAACACGCCCACCGACATGCCCTCCAGCAGGTTCACGTCAAAGGTGCGCACCATCTCCAGCCAGCCTTCGGCCTGGGCGCGCGACCCCACCATGACCAGCAGGTTGCGGACATTGTCCACGCGCACGATGGCATCACCCGGCACCATGGGGCGCAGGATGGACGCCATCTCGTTGGCGCCAATGTACTGAAGCGGAACGATGATGGTCCCATACCCAGGCGCAAGCGGTTTGTCGACCACTGCCTGGCGCACCGTTGCGCCGATGCTCTTGAGCGCATCGACACGACCCACATGGTAGGTCCCTCGCGCGTCGCGGACCATGGCCATGCCATTGGCCTGCAAGGCCGTCTCGAGAAGGTTCAGCGCCTGGTCGGCGGGAACTTCCTTTTGCGTGCTCAGCGTGACGGTGCCTGCAATGGGCGGATGCAGCACATAGTCCAGCGACAGGATGTCGCCCAGCACGGTACGGACCACTTGCGCGAGCGGAGCATCTTCGAAACTGAGCTTGACCGGCGCGCCGGAGACAGGAGGCAGCGCCTTGGGCTCGCCGATCAGCCTGCCCGTCCCTTCCATGATGCGGGGCTGGCGGCCTTCGTCCGCTTTGGAGTCGGATTTCTTTTCCTCCTCCGGCTCAGTGAAGAAATATTCCTGGGTGTGGCCGGTGCCGAAGTGGCTGACGAAGCTCTTCTGGGCCGGTTGCGCGCACGCCAGCAACAACTGGCATACAGCGACGGCCAATACGGTTTGGACGGGACGGTAGTGGAATTTCATGATTTTCTGACCGATCTCTTTCATTTCTGCGGCTTGGCAACGGCAGGGCCACTGCTGCCGAACGACGGCACAGGCGCTCCCTGGCCGCTTCGGGTCAGCCCGGCGGGCAGCGGGAACTGCGGCTCTTCCGGCGCGGAGTTCGCCTGGGCAGGGGATCCCGGCCGTGGAGCGGCTCCCTTGTCCATACTGGATCTGGCGATGGTGAGCGTGCGCCGGCTGCCTTCACGCTCCAGCTCAACCTCACGTCCATCCACCCGGATGAGCTTCCAGCCATTGAGGCTCTGGTTCACCATCAGACGCTGCTCCTTGCCGTCGACGCGCAGGATGATGCCCGTCACCTTGCCCGCGAACGAGCCCAGCACCTGGGCATTGGCCAGGCGGTCGGGCTCGGGCTCCTTGGCAGGTGGCGGCGGTGGTGGCGGCGGCGGCGGCGGGCGGCGTGTCATGGCGAACAGCGGACGCTCCTGCATCTGCAGGAGTTGCCGGTCATCCTGGCGGGGGGCAGACCCGGACGGAGACTGGGGAACCATGGCCTGGATATCGCCTCGCTGCACTCCTGGCGGTTGCCAGGTCGTGTTCCGAAGTTGAAGCTCGGGCGTCAGCCACAGGGCAGCCAGCCCTGCGCACAGTATGAGCTGGGTGCCTGCAATGCCCCAGACCGGTAAATTAGGCCGCCTCACGAGATTTTGCTCCGGAGAATGCTGAACGTGAATTGCGCGCTGAGCTTGGGTACGGCCTTGGGATCATTGCTCAGCAGGCTGCCCTGCAGGCTGATTTCCAGATCGTCGAGCCATACGGTGGGAGAGAGGTCCTTGAGAGCCACCAGCGCCAACTGGATGGCGGACCATGCGCCCTCGGCCGTCATGGCCACGCTGATGCGTTCATAGGCGCCATCGTCGGTCACCGGCTTGACCTGGCTGCTGACCACCGACAGGCCCGCCGCATCGAGCATGGTGCGCAACCTCTGCTGCATGCCATTGCCGGTCTGGGTCGCATCCAGCTCTCCGGGATAGACATGCTTGGCCTTGATTTCCGCCACCTGGACCAGGGCCTGGCGGATTTCATCTTCCTGGTCGCGCATTCCCAGCAGCCGCGCATACCGGGGCGCCAGCGTATCAAGGGCTTCCTGCGCGGCCTGATGCCGGCCATAGATCCAGAGTCCAGCCAGGCTCACAGGAACGAGCACCAGCAAAACGAGCGCGCCCAGCAGCAGCAACTGGCGTGCCAGGGGGGCAGGTATCGCGATTTTCATTGGCCCTCCTTGGCAGCCGGGGGCACAGAGGCAATACCAGGCTCCGCAGAGGTGCCTTCCGCCGGCGTGGCCGGCTCGTCAGGCAGAGCATGGGAGCCAAACACCTTGGGGTCGATCACGGCCTCCAGGACAAAACTGTCCTTGCTGGTCCCTGCGGCCCGCGTGACGGCACTGGGCAGTTGCACATCGACGAACCCCGGCACCTTGGAGAGCAGGTCCACAGCGTGCGACACATTGCCGCTCAACCCCAGCACCGTGAGCTTGTTTCCCTTGAATTGAATGCGCTGCACAGCGGTGTCGTCGGGCAAGGTGGCCGTCAACGCGGACAGGACACGCAGGTGGTCGAGTTGCTGGCGCTGGCGGTCCAGCAAGGTGGCCACATCCTGCCCCCCTTCCGCCAGACCCTGCCGGGCAGCCACGACCTCCGAGACAGAACGTGAAAGCTGGGTGAACTGCCGCTGGGCATCCAGCGCGCGAAACCGCAGTTGCAAAGAGGGCGTGGCAGCGATCGCCAGAGCCAGGGCCAGCACGGCGCCCAGGCCCAGCATCAGCCAGCGCCAGCGCCATGCTTCTTTTTTCAGGCGCTGCTGCTCGCCGAAGCCGTCAAGCATGACCGGGATACCCGATGCGCTCATCGCCCAGATCTCGGGCTCGGCGCCCTTGGCCAAGGCCGGATGGTCGGCGAACGCCTTCAGAAGCCCGTCGATATGAGCACGCGAGACGATCACCACATCGACCGGACCCTGCGACGGAATAGCGCCATGCGCCGCGTCGGGGGCCTTGCGCCGGACGTAACCGCAGACGGTGTCCAGCGCGGAAAACGGGGACATGGTCTGCACGTCCAGCGCAACCGCCCCCTGCAGTGAGGCGGGCGGCATGGCAGGCAGGCGAAGGCTGCGTGACAGGACATTGCCTTCATCCACGAGCACCGCCACGCCAGCGGGGACGGAGCTGCCCTGCCCCGGCTCCTGCCAGCTCAGCCAGCGGCCTGCACGCACCCATGCACCTGCCTTGTGGCCCAGCACCTCGATCCCAGAGGCGGGCATGAGGCGGCGGAGCACCGGCCAATCCATCATCTGCGCCCATGCTTCCTGCCATTGGCGCCCCAGCGCCGACAGGTCCAATCCAAAAAGCTTGGCGTCGGAGGTCATCAATCCCATGAAGCCTGCCATTTCCTACAAAAAAACTGTCTCATCACGACGAATCCTTCTAGCAATTGCAGCGCGCTGCCCTGTACATCGCCACGGGGCACCCACTACATACGTCCTTGCCATACCTGCATGGAAGAGAAATCCGTCCACGGCAATTGCCCCATAGGCCGCTGCTGGCGCACGTCCACCTGGCGCATGACCAGCACCGCCCCCGCTGCATCAAAAGGAACGCGCGCTATCACGGTGTACCGCGAACTGGACTGCGCCTGGCGAATCCCACCCACGTCCGCCGTCTCCAGCACCGCCCTCAGTGCCAGGGGCGATGCTTCGAGGTTGACGCCCGGGCGCCCATCTGAATCCGCGACGACGAAATGGCGCAGAGGTGCGTAGATGGCATAGGTCATACCGGGCACCTGCAGCAGGTCTTCAGTGGCTTCGAAAGGCACTCTTATAGAGCGCCGCCTCATCTCCTCGCGGGTCTGGACAATGGCCTGGGCCATCGCCTCTGCAGGCCCGCTTGCGAGTCCCGAAAACCGGGACAGCACCAAGGCCAGCAGGGCGGGAGGCGCGTTGTTGATGTTGACCAGGCCACTCCAGGGTATGACTTCGACCGGGATTATCCGTCCGGCGACCGGAACCGTCACCGATTCAAAGGCCTTCAGGTTTGTCGGGCTGGTCGCCATACGCTGCAAAGTCAGGTAAATCGCAGCCTCACCCACGGCGCGGCCTTCGGCCATGTTGCGGGTCACCCCTCCAACCGCAGCCTCCTGGCGGACGACCCCGCCCAGGCTGCTGGCAAAAATGGCCAATGCAGCGACAATCCAGAGCACCAGCACCAGCGCCATGCCCTGATCGCCCCTTGCCACGGCCTCCCACCGTCTGACGCGGGGCATCATTGCTGACCTCCACCGAACGAAGGCATCAGAACGCTTCGAGGGTTCGATCCAACCGGTGTACGCATGGCGATGACCGTCATGGGCCACGCCCCCGACGCCGCCTGCAACTCGATCTGCACGGCAGACGGTAGCTCCTTTTCATTGTCCTTTTCCGGTCCCCATTGCGGCTGCCAATGTGCCACGCCCAACTTGGCATTCTGGTAACGCAAGGCAAAAGCCGTGACACCGCGATCAATCACATAGGACTGGCTCTGCCCCCAGTCGGGCATGACATCGGGCCCCTGCCAGGGCGCGAAGCGCAATACCAGAGCATCCCCCTCGACCGAGAGCTGGAAGTGGGTGCGCCCGCCCATGCCGAAGCGCGCAGGCATGATGCCCAGCCAGCGTATGCCTTGTGGGCCGCCTTCGAAGAACAGTTCGCTCTCGCCCTGCTTGCGCAGACCCGCCTGCCGCCGTATGGCAGAGGCCTGGCCCAGGACGGAGCGCAGAAAAGCGACGGACACGCGCTGATGGTCCATGCGGTCCAGCCGCGCATCGACACGCTCCTGCGTCTGCGAAACCGTGGACATGGCCGACGCCAGTCCAAGCATGAGCAGGGAAAGCAAGGCCATGACCACCAGCAACTCGACCAGGGTGAAGCCTAGTTGGCCTGCCGGCAAACGGCCATGCCGGTTCATCGCGCCACCTCGCCCTGCTGCAAGGGCCGCTGGGGGCGCAGGGTCTCGAAGACCCAGCTGCGCCCTTCGGTGGAGATGGTGATGCGCAAGGCATGGAGCGGAACTGCGGTCTCGGGAAGATCGGCCACGGGAAAAGGTGCCGAGGCCACCTGCCATGCATAGGCGCCATCCTGGCCCGAAGCCTGCGTGCCTCCAGGATCTACCATGGGAAATGCATCCATCAGCGAATCTGCCAGCAGGGCCACGACCTGGTTCTGCTCCAGCTTGGCCACGCCCCGCGCAGAGCCGCCGACCGCGCGATAGATAAGGGCCAGTGAAAGGGCCATGATGGACAGCGCCACCAGCAACTCCAGCAGGGTCATGCCCCGCACCCTGGGGCGGAAACCTGCGCGCCGACGCACTACAGGGCCTCTTTGGTGACCTGGCCGGACAGCCAGTCAACGCGCAGGCGCACGCCACCGCCGCTTTGCGCGCGGGCCAGAGAGATGCTGCCACCCGTGGCACCGCCTTCCGGCAGGAAAACGATGGTCTGGCTGCCGTCGGCCAGGGCCATGCCCGCCGCCGTGGTCAGTTGCACGGTCAGGCTGTCCGGCAGCCTCGCCGAGGCCTGCCCGGCGATACCGTACTGGCGGCTATTCGTATTGACCGCAAAGGTCACGGGCATGCCCTGCAGCGTGGCCTGCTGGCGCGCCTTGCGCAGCAGGGACGTCACGTCCTGCACCGTCTGCCGATAGTCCACGGCATCGCGCAGCTTGCCCATGGCAGGCGGCACGATGCCGATGATG
The DNA here is from genome assembly GCF_055797465.1 of Delftia sp. PX-1. Classification (NCBI taxonomy): domain Bacteria; kingdom Pseudomonadati; phylum Pseudomonadota; class Betaproteobacteria; order Burkholderiales; family Comamonadaceae; genus Delftia; species Delftia sp. PX-1. The sequence continues at coordinate 1,398,701 of NZ_CP184763.1, read as the reverse complement.
GCGCCAAGAATGGCGAACACCACCAGCAGCTCGATCAGCGTGAAACCCTGGGCGCGCTTCAAGACTCATCCTTGGCAAAACGGTGCGGCAACGGTGGCTACAGCAGTGTTCAAGAGCACCTTACTTGGTGTTGCGCACGTCGGCTGCTTCACCTTCGCCGCCCGGGGCACCGTCAGCACCCAGCGAGAGGATTTCGAGGTCGCCATTGGCAGCCGGGTAGGTGTAGCGGTAAGGGTTGTTCCAGGGATCATTGGGCACGCCGCCCTTGAGGTAGGGGCCCGCCCAGCCGGCAACGCCGGCAGGCTGCTTGACCAGCGCGTCCAGGCCCTGCTGCGAGGTGGGATAGCGGCCCACGTCGAGCTTGTACAGCTCCAGCGCCTTTTCGATGTCGGCGATCTGCACGCCGGCCGTCTTGGTCTTTGCTCCACCCAACTGGTTCAGCACCTTGGGGCCGACCAGGCCGGCCAGCAGGGTCAGGATGGCCAGCACGACCAGCAGTTCGATCAGCGTGAAGCCACGCTTGCGGGCGCGGGAGGACAGTTGCTTTTGCATGCGCATCATCTTCTACATACCTTTCAGACAATTCAGATTCATCAGACGGCCAGATCGTTGACGGACAGGATTCCGAGCAGGATCGACACGATGATGGAGGCGATAAGGATACCGAGGACCAGGATCAGCGCCGGCTCCAGCATGGTCAGGAGGCGTTTGATCGCGTTTTCGACCTCGCGGTTCAATATGTTGGACAGCTCCAGCATCATGTCGCCCAGGCGGCCGGTTTCCTCGCCCACCCGCACCAGATTCAGGGCCAGGGGCTCGAATTCTCCGGTTTTCTGAGCAGCATGGGCCATGCGATGGCCTTCCTTGACCATGGGACCCATTTTTTCCAGGCGCTCGCGGATGGCGACGTTGGAGACCGTGTCGCTGGCAATGCGCAGTGCGGTCAGCAGCGTGACGCCGTTACCCAGCAGCGTGCCCAGCGAACGGCTGAACAAGGTGAGCTGGTACTTGCGCACCACGCCACCCAGGCCCGGCAGGCCCAGCAGCCACGATTGCCAGGTCTGGCGGCCCTTGGGGCTCTTGGCCCAGCGGGAAAAGGCCCAGCCCAGCGCGCCCAGCACGATGAACACCGCCCAGCCGTAGCTGCGAAACGCATGGCCCAACCCCATCACGAACTGCGTGGGAAGAGGCAGCGCGTCGCCCATGTCGTTGAAGAGCTGCTCGAACTGCGGGACCACGAAGCCCAGCATGGCCACCAGGGACAGCACGGCCACGCCCAGCAGGATGGCCGGATAGATGGTGGCCGAGACCACGCTGTCGCGCAGGGCACGCTGGCGCGCCATGTGTTCCACCAGCCGGTTGAGCACGCCCGACATCTGGCCGCTGGCCTCGCCCGAGCGCACCATGTTGATATAGAAGTCGCCGAACAGGTCATGGTGCTTGCCCAGCGCCTGGCTCAGCGGCATGCCGGCCTTGACGCTGTCGAGCACGGACTGGAGCATGGCCTGCATCTGCACCTTGTGGCTCATCTCCACCAGGACCTTGAGCGCATTGTCCAGCGACAGGCCGGCACGCATCATGATGGCCAGTTCGGTGGTCATGCCCTGGATGTCGTCGGCCTTGATGCGGCCTTTCTTGAGCGCACGCGCCGCCAGCGGCACATTGCCCAGGCTTGCGGCTTCCTCGACCTTGATGGGCGACAGGCGGCTCTTGCGCAGGTGCACCACCACCTCGGCCACGGCCGCAGCGGAAAAAGTGCCCTTGACCATCTGACCGCGGCTGTCCACGGCCTCCCAGCTGTAATCAGGCATCGCTCTGGTCCTGGGTCACGCGCAGCACTTCGTCGAGCGTGGTGACGCCCGAAGCCACCTTGCGCAGGCCGTCGTCATAGAGGCTCAGCATGCCGCTCTTGGCGGCCATGGCATGCAGGGCGTTGGCATCCTGGCCTTCGATGATGGCGCGGCGCAGCGGCTCGTCGATGACCATGAGTTCGTGGATGCCGGTACGCCCCTTGTAGCCCGTGCCGCGGCAGTGCTCGCAGCCGACGGCGCGGTAGATGGGCGAGCCCTCGCGCAGAAAGCGCTTGAGGCCGCTGCCCTCGATGGCGGCCGTCGGCAGTGTGTCGGGCTGCTTGCAGCGCGAGCACAGCGTGCGCACCAGCCGCTGGGCCAGCACGCCGTTGACCGAGGAGGTGATCAGGTAGCTCTCCACCCCCATGTCGCGCATGCGGGTGACTGCGCCTGCGGCGGTGTTGGTGTGCAGCGTGGACAGCACCAGGTGACCTGTCAGGGCGGACTGCACGGCGATCTGCGCGGTTTCTCCGTCACGCATTTCGCCGATCATGATGATGTCCGGGTCCTGGCGCAGGATTGAGCGCAGGGCGTTGGCGAAGGTCAGGTCGATCTGGGGATGGACCTGGATCTGGTTGATGCCGTCGAGCTGATATTCGACCGGGTCCTCGACGGTGATGATCTTGTTGGAAACCGCGTCGATCTTGGACAGGGCCGCATACAGCGTGGTGGTTTTGCCAGAGCCCGTGGGGCCCGTGACCAGCACAATGCCGTGCGGCTTGGCCAGCAGCGTGTTGAATTTCTCGAGCGTGTCCGCCTCGAAGCCCATGCTTTCCAGGCGCAGCCTCACGCTGGCGCGGTCCAGCACCCGCATGACGATGCTCTCGCCATGCACCGTGGGCGCGGTGGAGACGCGCAGGTCCAGTTCACGGCCCTTGGCGCGGGTCTTGATGCGGCCGTCCTGCGGCAGGCGGCGCTCGGCAATGTCCAGATGGGCCAGCAGCTTGACGCGCGAGCCGACGGCGGCGCTCAGGCGCGGCGGCACGAGTTCGGCCGCGTGGATCACGCCGTCCATGCGGTAGCGCACCTGCAGGCCGGCTTCAAAGGGCTCGAGGTGGATGTCGGAGGCGTGCAGCTCGATGGCGCGGGAAATGATGCCTGTGACCAGGCGGATGACGGGCGCCTCGCTGGCCAGGTCCTTCAGATGTTCGACGAAGTCGCCACCCGTGGCGTCCGATTCCCAGTCCTGGCCTTCTTCCCCTTCGGGTTCCTGGCCTGCTTCGGACAGTGCCTTGCGGATGTCGGCCTCCAGCGCCAGCACGGGCTTGATCTGCAGCCCCGTGGCCAGGCGCAGCGCCTTGGTGATGAAGGGGTCCTGCGGCACGGACATGGCCACTTCGAGCACGCCGTCCTGCAGCGAAATCGGGCAGACGCACTGCGCATCCAGAAAACTGGCCAGCAGGCCCGGCACGTCGGGCAGCAGGTCGGGAAACTCTTCCGCACGCAGCCAGCGCATCTGCAGCTGCTCGGCCAGCGCCTGGGCCACGTCGGTTTCCGCCACCACACCCAGCTGTACCAGCACCTGGCCCAGGTAGCCGCCCAACTCCTGCTGCGCCTGCAGGGCGTTTTGCAGATCGCGCTCGTTCAGCTTGCCGGCGGAAAGGAGGCGTTCGCCCAGCCGCCCCTTGATCGGGGCTTCGACAGCGGCAATCGGTTCCATGAGGTGATTGGTGGAAGACATTGCCGCGGATTATCCACTGTCGCCGCATCCCCCGCCAAAGGCATAGCATGCGACACCCAGGGGCGCCGCCTTCCCGTCATCAACTGTTACGCGCGCAATCGTGCGGCGCGATGCTGCGCTGCACGATGAAAAGTGGCCTCAGGCGGGTTCAGGCGTTGTCAGGTGGTTCAAGGCGGCTTCAAGCCGCCTTCACCGCCTCCGCGGGCAGGCCGCTGGCATCACCCCAACGGCGCTGGGCCATGACCAGCAGCCCCTCGAAGATGAGGTTGTCCACCAGCTCGAAAGGCCGCGTCATGCTGGGCACCATCTTCCAGCCGGCGCCGCCGGCCATGACGCAGGCAGGCTCCATGCTGCAGTGCATGTAGAGATGCTGGTACATGCGCTCCACGGCACCGGCGATGGCGTAGGTACCGCCGCTGGTCAGGGCGTCGCTGGTGTTGGTGGGAAATGGCGTGACCGCGCCCGTGGGCACATGCAGGCCGGCCGTGCCACTTTCCAGGGCGCGCAGCATGATGCCGTGGCCCGGAAGAATCAGCCCGCCCATGAAGTGGCCATGCTGGTCCAGCGCGTCCACGGTGACGGCCGTGCCGACCATGACCACGATCAGGGGCCGCTCGGGGCCGCGCTGCAGGATGTGCTGGCGCGCACCGATCATGGCCACCCAGCGGTCCGCACCCAGGCGCGACGGAAAATCGTAGCCATTGGTGACGCCGGCCTCGGCTGCGCTGGGCACGGCCCACTGCGGCTCGAAATCCCAGCCCAGCATCATGTCGATCTGGTCGTGCACGCGCCGTCGCGCCGTGTCGCCAGCCACCACGCAGCCCAGCATGCGCGTGGGCGTGGGCAGGTCGCTCCACGGCCCTTCGGCCAGGTGCTCGATGTGCTCAAGGAACTCGGCGCCGTGCGCCAACAGGGCAGCGCCAGGCCGATGCGCGTCGTACATCGCCCATTTCAAGCGGGTGTTGCCGATGTCTATGGCCAAAAAAGTCATGGGCGGGATTATCGGAGTTTTCCGGAGGATAGCGTCAGCCATGGACGACAACTGAGTGAGGACGTGAACGCAAGAATGGCGCAAATGTCAAAAATCCGGGAGCGCTCCTGCCCGGCAGCGCGCGCTGCCACTGTTAGGCGTTACATTGGCCTTTCCGTTTTTCCACCCACCAACAGGAGTCACCCATGGGACTTTTCAGTTTCATCAAGGAAGCCGGCGAAAAGCTGTTCGGCGGCAGCGCCGCACAGGCAGCCGAGCCTGCGCAAGACCTGAATGCCAAGGCGGCCAAGGCCATCGAGACCTATATCGGCACGCAGAACCTGGGCGTCAGTGACGTGAAGGTGCAGTTCGACGGCTCGCAGGGCAAGGTCACGGTGCTGGGCACGGCACCTACCCAGGCGGCCAAGGAAAAGGTGACGCTGTGCTGCGGCAACGTCTCCAGCGTGCAGTCCGTGGACAACCAGATGACGGTGACCAACCCCGAGCCCGAAGCCCAGTACCACGACGTGGTGCGCGGCGACACGCTGTCGGCCATTGCAAAGAAGTTCTATGGCGATGCCAACAAGTACCCGGTGATCTTCGAGGCCAACAAGCCCATGCTGAGCCACCCCGACAAGATCTACCCTGGCCAGAAGCTGCGCATTCCGGCAATCTAAGCCCCCCTGAGCGGCGTCGCCGCTTCCCCCTGAGGGGGACGACACCCTCGCGGCGGGGCGGCCCTTGCTCGGTGTCTCTGACCTGGCTCATGCCAGTTCTGGATGCCGCGAATTAGACCTACCCCGCTCCGAGAAAGGCCGCAATAGCGGCCTTTCTCAATGAAAGATTCAGTATTTACCGCTCAACAGCGCACCGAATCCCGGAACGGCTGTCGGCAAGCCCAGGCGCTTGAGCATCATGAACGTCGTGGCCACCGAGGAAGACAGTACCGGCAGGCCCACGCGGTCCTCGATGGGCTGCACCGAGGCCAGCGAGGGCATCTGCACGCAGGCCGAGGCGATGACCGCGTCGGCATTGGCCGTGTTCAGGCGCCGCGTGATCTCGATGGGTGCGCGCGCATCCTGGGCGCCCACCTGCAGGTTGTCGGCAATCTCCAGCGAGATGCTGTCCACCACTTCGATGCCTTCGTTCTCTATGTAGTCGATGACCAGCTGCGTCAGCGGCTTCATATAGGGCGCCAGCAGCGCCACCTTCTTCGCGCCGATGGCGTGCAGGCCATCGACCAGGGCGCCGGCGCTGGTGACCACAGGCGCGGGGCCGCCGTTGTCCACGGTGCGCTGGTGCAGGCGCGTCTCGGAGACACGGTGGTAGCCGCGCCCCATGCTCATGATGGCCACCAGGCAGGCATAGCCGAGCACATCGACACGCGCATCCGACAGTTCCAGCGCGCAGCGGTCGCTGTCGCCGTCCATGGCAGCCAGCTCCTCCTTGGTCACATGCTTCATGCGCATGCGGCTGGAGTGAAAGGTGAAACGCTCGGGCGCCAGGGCCTCGCGGGCCCGCAGGATGGCGGGGATCTCGGTCTCCATCGTGGTGTTGGAGCTGGGCACGATCTGCCCGATACGGAAATGGTTTTTGGCTGTCATGTCAATCCATCGTGATGTGGTTGGCCTTGATGACCTTGCCCCAGTGGTCCGTCTCGCGCTGGACCAGGGCGGCCAGCGCCTGCGGGCCGAGGAATCGCGGCTCCACGCCCTGCAGGGCCGCGCGCTTTTGCACGTCAGGCGACTCCAGGGAGGTCTTGAGCGCGTCCGACAGCCTGGCGATGGCGTCGGGCGGTGTGCCCGCAGGCGCGGACAGGCCGACCCAGGCCTCCAGCTCGAAGCCCGGCAGGCCCGCTTCTGCGGTGGTGGGCACATCGGGCAGCATGGGATGGCGCGTCTTGCTGGTCACGGCCAGGGCCCTGAGCTTGCCCGTCTGCACATGGCCCAGCACCGAAGGCGGCGTGGTGATGAACATCTGCACCTGGCCGCCCAGCACGTCCTGGATGGCCGGGCCGGACCCCTTGTAGGGCACATGCGTGATCTGGGTCTGGGTCACCTGGGCGAACACGGCCGTGCCCACGTGCGACAGCGAGCCATTGCCCTGCGACGCATAGTTGACCTTGCCCGGGTTCTTGCGCAGGTAGGCAATGAATTCCTGCAGACTGTTCGCCGGCACCGAAGGATGGACGGCGATCACATTGGTGGCGGCCACGATCAGTCCCACGGGCACCAGCTCGGACTGGGCCCAGGGCAGCTTGGGAAACAGCGCCGGATTGCCCACGTGGTAGGCCGAATACGAAGCCAGCAGCGTGTAGCCGTCCTTGGGTGCCCTGGCCACCATCTGGTAGGCAATGTTGCCGCTGGCCCCGCCCCGGTTGTCCACCACGACCGACTGCCCCAGCAGGCGCGACATCGGATCGGACGCCAGGCGTGCCGCCGTGTCCACCACACCTCCGGGCGGATTGGGGACCACGAGGGTGATGGACTTGGCTGGAAAGGCCTGGGCCTGGACGGTTCCTGCGCCCAGCAGGGCGGCCGCTGCCAGGCCGGCGGCCTGCAGCACAATGCGTCGATTCATGCTTGTCTCCATGTTCTCTTTGTACCGGCGCATTCTTGCGGGCCTGCTCGCGGTCGAACAGCCGTATCTCGTTGATCCATCCTTCGTCTCTGGTGGAGGATGCGAATGATCAACCTGCACCGATTCGATCTGCTGACGCTGCGCCTGTATGTGGCCGTGGTCGATGCCGGCAGCCTGACGGCCGGCTCGCGCACGCTGGGGCTGTCACTGGCAGCCGCCAGCAAGCGCGTGGCCGAGCTGGAGCAGCACTGCGGCGTGACCCTGCTGGTGCGCAGCAAGCGCGGCGTCACGCCCACGCCCGCCGGCCAGAGCATGTACCACCATGCCGTGGACGTGGTGGCCCGGCTGGAACATCTGGCCCTGGCCATGGACGACTTTCGCAGCGGCGCCACGGGCCAGTTGCGCCTGTGGGCCAACAACTCCGCATTTGCGGGATTTCTGCCCCGGCTGCTGGCCGACTTCATGGAGGCCCACCCGGGTGTGTCGGTGGACCTGGAAGACGCGCTCAGCGAGGAATCCGTGCGCGCCGTGCTCAGCGGCGTGGCCGAGCTGGCCATCATCGGGGAGAACACGCCCCTGGAAGGGCTGAGCACCCAGGTCTGCGATGTGGACGAGCTGGTGCTGGTCATGCCGCGCGGCCATGCGCTGGACACGGACGACGACTCCCCCGTGCCCCTGGCCACCGTGCTGGACCACGACTTCGTGAGCCTGGCCCGCTCCACCTCGCTGATGCGGCGCATTGCGGCCGAGGCCGAATCCATCAACCGGCCCGTGCGGATCCGCATCCAGGTGCGCAGCTTCGATGCCATGTGCCACATGGTCTCGGTGGGCCTGGGCCTAGCCATCCTGCCGCGCGCGGCCACCGCGCCGCACCTGGCCGCGCGGGCACTGCGGCTGCGCCCGCTGGGGGCGCTCAACACCCGGCGCCGGCTGCTGCTGGCCATGCGCTCGCAGGCCACGCTGTCGGGACCGGCCCAAGCCCTGGTGGACATGGTGGCCGCCCGGGCGGCGGCGCTGGGGTTCGCGCAGCCGCAGCGCTGAGCGACGACAGGCTGGCGCCGGCTTACTGGCGCCAGGGCAGGCCGCGCAGGCGCCAGCCGCCGACATGGCCGCGCTGGCCGTTGGCGTCCACATCGCCCTCGAAGCCTTCGAGGATGTTGTAGGCCTCGATGCCCAGTTGCGCTGCGCGCTGGGCAGCGGCCACCGAGCGCACGCCGCTGCGGCACAGCAGGACCACCTTGCCGCCTTCAGGCACGGCGGCGCGCAGCTGGCTGTCGAAATCGGGGTTCATCGCCATGGACGGCCACTGCTTCCAGGCCACGGCCACGGCGCCGGGTACGCGGCCCACCCACTCGCGCTCGGCATCGGTGCGCACGTCCACCAGCGCGGCTTCACCGGATTGCAGCCATTGCCAGGCAAGTTCGGGAGGAATATCGCCTGCATAGCCCTGTGCGGGCTGGACGGCCAGGGGAATGGCTGCTGGAACGGGAGCGTTTGCGGACATGGATGGGCTTTCTTGATAGGACGCGGTTGTGTGCCCGGCAAGAATAACCGTCCAGCCCGACTGGCGCCGCCTCGCAGGTGCCCGGATCGCCTACTCCCAGGGCGGCAGCAGCCTGTCGCGCAGCACCTGGCGCTGCGCCTCCCAGCCCGGCATCACGCTGGCCACCGTGGCCCAGAAGCGCGGACTGTGGTCCATGTGGCGCAGGTGGGACAGCTCGTGCACGACCACGTAGTCGATGACCTCGGGCGTGTGCTGCATGAGCCGCCAGTTCAGGCGGATGGCCCCTGCGGTGTTGGCGCTGCCCCAGCGCGTGCGCGCGCTGGTCAGGCGCAGGCTGGTCCATTGCACGCCCAGCAGCGGCGCATGGCGCTGCAGGCTGGCCGTGAACCAGGAGCGGGCCTCGCGCAGCATCCAGGCCTGCACGCAGGCGCGCACCTCGGCAGCCGATGCGTCTGGCGCCAGCGGCAGGTGCAGGGAATGGCTGCCGTCGGCCGCCTGTTCGCGGTGGACCTGGCGGGTGCGCAGCGGCTGGGCTTCGCCACCGGTGAGAAGCAGCGCCAGGGGACGCCCCAGATAGTCGATCTGGCCGCCGTGCTCCCACCGGATGCGTGCCGACTGCTGGGCCCGCTGGCGCTGTCCGGCCTCCTGGAGCTTGCGCAGTATCCAGCCCGACTTCGCATCCAGTGCCTGCCCGATGGCCGTCATGCTCACCCATGCGGGCGCGCTGACCACCAGCCCCTGCGTGCCGATGGTGAAGCCTATGGTGCGCCGGCGCGACCGCTGCAACCGAAAGTGCAGCACCTGCCCCTGGAGAACCGCCTGCTGGTTGGCTTGCGGATGAACGAAGGAACTGTGCACGGAGCCGGCGGGCGGGGTGGGTGCAGGTGCAGGCAAAGCCTGCGGCGCTTCGGGTTGAGCGGATCGCTCACGGCGCGGCCTCAGCCCGCCGTCCTGTCTTTCCACGGCGGGCGGCACCAACCAATCCCAGGAACGCTGTGCCGTGTCCGCCATGCCGATTCCTGCCTCAGGCGCGGTAGGCCTCGGGGTCGAGGCGCTGCATCTCGGATTCGATCCAGTTTTCGACTTCCACCATCAGCTCCTCGTGCTTGCGGCCCACGGAAGGGATGGGCTTGCCGATGGAGACATCGACCACGCCCGGCGTCTTGATGAAGGCCTTGCGCGGCCAGCACTTGGCCGAGGTGACGGCAATGGGCACCACGGGCACGCCGGTCATGATGGCCAGGCGCGTGGCGCCGGTCTTGTACTCGCCGCGTTCGCCGCGCGGGATGCGCGTGCCTTCGGGGAACATGATGACCCAGGTGCCCTGGGCCAGCAGGCGCCGGCCCTGCTCCACGACCTTGTGGAATGCGCGCGACCCGTGCTTTCGGTCGATATGGATCATGTCCATGCTGCCGATGGACCAGCCGAAGAAGGGCACCATGAGCAGTTCCTTCTTGAACACATAGGCTAGCGGGCGCGGCATGATCGCCGGCATGAGGAAGGTTTCGTAGGTGGACTGGTGCTTGACCAGCAGCACCACGCCCTGCTTGGGGTCGGTGGGCAGGTTCTCCATGCCCTGCACGCGGTGGCGCACGCCCATGATCACGCGGGCGCTGTCCACCGACAGCTTGAGCCAGGCGCGCGCCACGGCATAGACGCGGCGCGGCCCGCCGCCCAGCCAGCGCGTGAGCAGCACGGCCAGGGTGTAGGGGATCACGGTGATGCCCATCCAGAGCATGTGGAGGGTGGAGCGGATCAGGGACATGGCGGCAGTGTGGTGCAGAAAGCGGCGCAGCGGCCGGGCGGCTGGCCCGGGCCTTGCGCCCTCAGGAATCGGAATTCACAAAGATAGCATTGTGCGCAGGACAGCAGGCCGGCGGCGCATGGGCAAAGCGCCATTCGGACGTTCAGGCGTTCAGGGAGCGGGTGCGGCATCTGCCGGAACCAGCGCATCGGCCAGCGCGGCCAGGCTGGCATGGCGCCGGGTGCCGGCAGGCAATCCGGGCGGAAGTTCGCCGTCCAGAGACACTCCGGCGCTGGCGCCCGTGCAGACCAGGTGCAGGCGTGCGCCCATGGCCGCTCCGGCCTGCAGGTGGGCCACGCAGGAACCTATGACCCACAGCTGCTGCCCCTCGACGCCGAAGCGCTCGGCAATCTGCTCGAACAGCGCCGTGCCGGGCTTGCGGCAATGGCATTCCTCGTCCGGGGCATGGGGGCAGTAGAAAACCGCATCGACGCGCGCGCCTGCCGCCGCCATTTCGCGATGCATGCGCGCGTGCACGGCATTGAGCTCGGTCACGTCGAACAGGCCCCGGCCCAGGCCTGGCTGGTTGGTGGCGACCACCACATGCCAGCCCGCCCGGTTCAGGCGCGCCACGGCTTCCAGCGCACCGCGCTGGGCCTTCCAGGCCTCGGCCGAGCCGATGAACCCCTCTTCACCGATCTGGTTGAGGGTTCCGTCACGGTCCAGGATCGCAATTTTCATGGTCGGGTCCCAAGAATGTCAGAACTCAATTGCGCGCGTCCCAAGACGAGGGACACCGAGGAAGGGCCTAGGCCGGCCGCGCCGCCCCGCACCGAGGGTGCCGTCCCCCTCCCTTGCGAAGCAAGTAGAGAGGCGCCGTGCCACGGGGGGAAGGCGCGAAGCGCCTCAGGGGGTGCTCCATTCACGCCAGTCGCGAAAGGTCCGCCACGCGGTTCATGGCTTCGTGCAACGTGGCCAGCAAGCCCAGGCGGTTGGCCTTGAGCGCCGGGTCTTCGGCGTTGACCATCACATGCTCGAAGAAGGCATCGACCGGGGCGCGCAGCGCGGCCAGGGTCTGCAGGCTGGCCGTGTAGTCGCCGGCAGCAAACTGCTGCTGCGCCTTGGGCGCCACCGATTGCAGGGCTGCGTACAGGTCCTTCTCGGCCACCTCGGCCAGCACGGCCGCGTCGACCTGGGCCTGCACGGCCTGGTCGGCCTTCTTGAGGATGTTGCCCACGCGCTTGTTGGCGGCGGCCAGGGCCGGTGCCTCGGGCAGCTCGCCGAAGGCGCGCACGGCTTCCAGGCGCTTTTGCACGTCGGACAGGCGCTGCGGGCGCAGGGCCAGCACGGAGTCCACTTCCTGGGCCGAGAAGCCCTGCTCGCGCAGGTTGCCGGCCAGGCGGTCGTAGATGAAGTCGGCCAGCTGGGGCGTGGCGTCCTCGATCTTGTCGCCGAAGGCGGGCAGCACGCTGACCAGCAGGGTTTCCAGGTCCAGCGCCAGGTCCTTCTCGACCAGCATGCGGATCACGCCCAGGGCGTGGCGGCGCAGCGCGAAGGGGTCGCGGTCGCCCGTGGGCAGGTTACCGATGCCGAACATGCCGACCAGGGTTTCCAGCTTGTCGGCCAGGGCCACGACCACGCCGGCGTTGCCGCGCGGCAGTTCGTCGCCCGCAAAGCGGGGCTTGTAGTGGTCCTCGATGGCATCGGCCACGGCCACGTCCAGGCCATCGTTGAGCGCGTAGTAGCGGCCCATGGTGCCCTGCAGTTCGGGAAACTCGCCCACCATGTCGGTCACGAGGTCGGTCTTGGCCAGTTGCGCGGCCAGGTCGGCCTGCTGGGCCAGGCCCGTGTCGCCCAGCTGGCGGGCAATGCTCTTGGCGATGGAGCGCACGCGCTCCACGCGCTCGCCCTGGGTGCCGAGCTTGTTGTGGTAGACCACCTTGCCCAGCCCGTCCACGCGCGAGGCCAGGGTCTTCTTGCGGTCCTGGTCGAAGAAGAACTTGGCGTCGGCCAGACGCGGGCGCACCACGCGTTCGTTGCCGCCGATGACGGCGCTGGCATCCTGGGGGCTGATGTTGCTGACCACCAGGAACTGGTGGGTCAGCCGGCCGGCGGCGTCCAGCAGCGGGAAGTACTTCTGGTTGGCCTTCATGGTGAGGATCAGGCATTCCTGCGGCACGTCGAGGAATTCCTTTTCGAACTCGCAGACCAGCACATTGGGGCGCTCGACCAGGGCCGTGACTTCGTCCAGCAGGGCCTCGTCCTCGATGGGACGGACACCGCCGCCCACGCGCTCGGCAGCGGCCTGCAGCTGGCGCGCGATCTCGGCACGGCGCTCGGCGAAGCTGGCGATGACGGCGCCTTCCTCGCGCAGTTGCGCGGCGTAGTCATCGGCGGAGCGGATGACCACGGGATCGACCGCCGCCTCGAAGCGGTGGCCATGCGTGGCCGTGCCGGCCGTCAGGCCCAGGGCCTTGACGCCGATCAGCACCTCGGTGCCGTGCAGCACCACCAGGCCGTGGGCCGGGCGCACGAAATGGACGCTGCTCCAGCCGTCGGCCAGCTGGTAGCGCATGACCTTGGGGATGGGCAGCCTGGCAATGGCTTCGTCCAGCGCCTTTTGCACGCCGTCGGCCAGCATCACGCCGCGCACGGTGGAGGCGTGGAACAGGGCCTCGGCCTTGCCTTCGCCCTGGCGGGTCAGGCTGGCAACGGCTTCTTCGCCGGCGCCCAGGGCGGCCAGCTTCTTGATCAGTGCGGGCGTGGGCTTGCCGTCGGCGTCCAGGCCCACGGAGACGGGCATGAGCTTTTGCGACACGGCCTTGTCCTCGGCCTGGGGCAGCACTTCGGTGATGTGGGCGGCCAGGCGGCGCGGCGAGGCATAGGCCGTCAGGCGCGCTTCGCTGGAGGCCAGCAGGCCCTGGGCCTTGAGCTGCTCGAACAGCACGCCGGCAAAGGCGTCGCCCAGCTTTTGCAGCGCCTTCGGGGGCAGCTCTTCGACAAAAAGTTCAACAAGAAGATTCGATGCGTTCATGGTCTGGTGTTCTCTCGGTGCAGCGGTGTCCGCCTCAGGCGGCCTTCTTGCCCTGTTGTTCGGCGGCCTTGGCCAGCTCGGCCAGCACTTCGTCGGCATGGGCCTTGGGCGCCATGGGGAAGCCCAGGCGCGCACGGCTGTCCATATAGGCCTTGGCCACGGCGCGGGCCAGGTTGCGGATGCGGCCGATGTAGGCGGCACGCTCCGTCACGCTGATGGCGCCGCGCGCATCGAGCAGGTTGAAGGTGTGGGCGGCCTTGAGCACCTGCTCGTAGGCCGGCAGCGCCAGCTGTTCGCCGATCAGGTGGTTGGCCTGCTTTTCGTGGGCGCTGAAGGCGGTGAACAGGAAGTCGGCGTCCGAGTGCTCGAAGTTGTAGGTGGACTGCTCCACCTCGTTCTGGTGGTAGACGTCGCCGTAGCTCAGGCCGTCGGTCCAGGTCAGGTTGTAGACGTTGTCCACGCCCTGCAGGTACATGGCCAGGCGCTCCAGGCCATAGGTGATCTCGCCGGTGGCGGGCTTGCAGTCGATGCCGCCGACCTGCTGGAAGTAGGTGAACTGGGTCACCTCCATGCCGTTGAGCCAGACTTCCCAGCCCAGGCCCCAGGCGCCCAGCGTGGGGTTTTCCCAGTCGTCCTCGACAAAGCGGATGTCGTTCTTCTTGAGATCGAAGCCCAGGGCCTCGAGCGAGCCCAGGTACAGCTCCAGGATGTTGTCGGGCGCGGGCTTGAGCACGACCTGGAACTGGTAGTAGTGCTGCAGGCGGTTGGGGTTGTCGCCGTAGCGGCCGTCCTTGGGGCGGCGGCTGGGCTGCACGTAGGCGGCCTTCCAGGGCTCGGGACCCAGGGCGCGCAGGAAGGTGGCGGTATGCGAGGTGCCCGCGCCCACTTCCATGTCATAGGGCTGGAGCAGCGCGCAGCCCTGGTCGGCCCAGTAGGACTGCAGCTTGAGGATGATTTGTTGGAAAGTGAGCATGACTTGTTTCAGGCGTCGCACGCAGGCCGGGGCCGCGCCGGTGAATGAGAGGCGGCTCGCGCCGCGCAAACGACGATTTTAAGGCGCCGCCCGGCCCTGCGCCGTGGCGCGGGCCTGCGGCCCCACGGCAGACGCTCCACAGGGCGATCTGCATCAAAAAACGGAGCAGGCGACACATGCCGGCAAAGGCCGTGGCGCGCGAAGACCCGAAAGCCCGCCTTGCACGACGCATCCGGATCATTTTTTGACAATTCACCGGGGCAGCGGCCGGTGGCCGTTCTCCCCGCCGCCATGCACGCCGCCTAGAATGGCCCATTGACCTTTTTTGTCGTGGACCACCACCGTTTCGGAGCCTGCCATGAACCTGATGAACATCATCACCAAGCAACTGATAGAGATCATCGAGTGGACCGATGACTCGCGCGACACGCTCTCCTACCGCTGGCCCGACGACGACAAGGAAATCAAGAACGGCGCACAGCTCATCGTGCGCGAGTCGCAGCAGGTGCAGTTCGTCTCGGCCGGCCAGTACGCCGACCTGTTCAGCCCCGGCAAGCACACGCTGACCACGCAGAACATTCCCATCCTGTCCACCATCCAGGGCTGGAAGTACGGCTTCAACTCGCCGTTCAAGTGCGATGTCTACTTCATCAACACGCGGCTGTTCACGGGCAACAAGTGGGGCACCTCCAACCCCGTGATGGTGCGCGACCAGGACTTCGGCGCCGTGCGCCTGCGCGCCTTCGGCACCTATGACTTCCGCATCGTCGAGCCGGCCAAGTTCCTCAAGGAAGTGGCCGGCACGGACCAGAACTTCCGCATCGACGAGTTCGCCGACACCATGCGCTCGCGCATCATCAGCGTGTTCACCGAGTCGCTGGCCAAGGCCCGGGTGCCCGTGCTGGACGTGGCCCAGCGCTATGGCGAGCTGGGCGATGCGCTGCTGCCGCTGATCAACCCGGCCATGACGGACAAGTACGGCCTGGAGATCACCAGCTTCGTGCTGGAGAACGTGTCCGTACCGCCCGAGGTGGAGCAGGCCATCGACAAGCGCTCCAGCATGACGGCCATCGGCAACCTCAACGACTACGTCAAGTACCAGATGGGCCAGGCCATGACCACAGGCGGCGAAGGCGCTGCCGCAGCCACCCTGCCCGCCACCATGGCCATGGGCTTCGGCATGGCGCAGGAGATGATGAAGAGCATGCAAAACGGCGGCGGCGCCGGCGGCGCACCGGCCGGCCAGGCCTCCGACCCGTTCTCGCCTGCCGCCGCCCAGGCCGCCCAGGCGCCGGCAGCACCCGCCGCCGGTGGCCTGCAGGTGCTGACTCCGACACAGGCGGCCCAGGTGCTGGGTGTCAGCGAGGCCGATGTGCTGGCCGAGATCCAGGCCGGCAACCTCAAGGCGCGCCAGATCGGCAGCCAGTGGCGCATTGCGCAAGCCGCACTCGATGAGTTCCTGCGCGGCTGACATTTCCGTGGTTTGACCCCTTGCGGCGCCAGGCCCTGCCTGGCGCCGCGTCCCGTTTTCCAGGACCGATGCCGTGAGCGCGCCCTCCTCCAGTTCCTCCAGCACCTCGACTTCCCCCGCCTCCGGTTCCTGGGAGGCCGCTGCCGCCGCGCCGGCCATGGTGCGCAAGCACCCCTGCCCCGAATGCGGCGCCAACCTCGAATGGAATGCCCAGGCCCAGGCGCTCAAGTGCCCGTACTGCGGCACCACGGTGCCCTGGAGCGAGGAAACGCGCGAGGAACTGGGCCGCGATGTGGTCGAGCAGGACTTGGCCGAGGCGCTGCGCAACCCCAAGTCCGGCCGGGGCTGGGGCACGGAGGACCGCTACGAGGTCCAGTGCCAGAACTGCCGCGCGATCTCGGTCTTCGTGAACCGCACCGTGGCCAAGCGCTGCGACTTCTGCGGCTCGCCCTCCATCGTGGCCCACGAGGGCCAGGGCGATGCCATCACGCCGCAGAGCATCCTGCCCTTCAAGATCAGCGACGGCCAGATCCGCGACCGCATACGCCAGTGGTACGGCAGCCGCTGGTTCGCGCCCAACCGCCTGAAATCCGCCGCGCTGACCGACACGCTGCACGGCGTCTACCTGCCCTACTGGACCTTCGACGCCCACGCCAGCGCCGACTGGCAGGCCGAGGCGGGCTTCTACTACTACACCACCGAGTCCTACCGCGACAGCAACGGCAACGTGCAGACGCGCCAGGTGCGCCATGTGCGCTGGGAGCCGGCCTCGGGCAGCCTCGCCCATTTCTTCGACGACGAGCTGGTGCCCGGCACCGTGGGCGTGCACGCCAACCTGCTGCGCCAGGTGGAGCCCTTCCCCACCACCACCGACCTCAAGCCCTACACGCCCGAGTTCGTGCGCGGCTGGACGGTGGAGCGCTACCAGATCGACCTGGGCAAGGCCGCCCAGGTCAACGTGCAGGACATGGACGAGCAGCTGCGCGCCCTGTGCGCGCGCCAGGTGCCCGGCGACACCTACCGCAACCTGCAGATGCAGCGCGAGTACCAGGGCCGCACCTTCAAGCACATCCTCGTGCCGGTCTGGCTGGTGGGCTACACCTACGGCAGCAGGACCTTCCAGATCATCGCCAACGGCTACACGGGCCAGATCGCGGGCGAGCGCCCCTACAGCGCCCTCAAGATCACGCTGGCCGTGCTGGCCACGATCATGGTGCTGGCGCTGCTGTGGGTGATGTTCGGCAAGTAGGCCGGCTGCCGCTCACCACGCGCTCCAGACCTCCTCGGCCAGACCGAACGCCGTGCTGGCGCCGGACCCACCCGTCACAGCGACCACGCGCGTGGCCTCGTCGGGCGCATGCACCACGCAGGGCGCGTCCTGCGCACTCGGGTAGACGCCCACCCAGCGCTCCACCACCTGCGCATCGCGCAGGTGCAGGGCCTCGTTCATGTGGCGCAGCATCAGCCGGTCCACGGCTTCGCTGGCAAAGGGCTGGGGCGCTGCGCCGTAGTGGTGGGAGTCGCCCACCACCAGGCTGCCGTCGGCGCTTTGCACGGCGATCAGGTGGATGCCGTGGGCCAGGCTCTCGCCCTCCTCCCGCTCCAGTTCGGCGCGCAGCGCGGCGGCTTCGGGCAGGGCGCTGTAGCCCTCGTATCTGACCATGCTCAGGTCCCCCATGACCGAGCCCTTGAGCTGCAAGCCCGGCTGCGGCCGCACGCGCAGCATCTGCAGCTGGCACAGCTGGATGCGGTGCGGCGTCCACAGGCCGGCGAACAGGCCGCCCGGGTCGGCGTTGTTGCAGACCACCACGCGTTCGCCGTGGTAGCTGGCGC
Source organism: Delftia sp. PX-1 (assembly GCF_055797465.1). NCBI lineage: Bacteria > Pseudomonadati > Pseudomonadota > Betaproteobacteria > Burkholderiales > Comamonadaceae > Delftia > Delftia sp. PX-1. The sequence goes on along the minus strand of NZ_CP184763.1, from coordinate 1,381,061 downwards.
GCGTGCTGCGCACCCGGGGCGCGGCCACGTCGAGCACGGCCTCGCCAAAGCGGAAATCCACGCCCATGGCCTGCTCCAGCCACTGCGCCAACCTGGCAATGGCTGTGCGCGACTCCACGCGCAGCTCATGCGGGCTGTAGAGCACGGCGCTGAGGTCTTCGGTGCGCAGTGCCGGGTGGCGTTCGGCGGCCTGGGCCGGCGTGAGCAGCTCACAGCGCTCGCCCATGGAGGTGCTCAGAAAGGCGTGGAGCACGGCCTCGGCGCTGGCCCGGCGCGCCGTCAGCCACAGGCCGCGGTGCACGACCTCGATGCCAGCCTGCGGCGCGATCTCGGCCCAGGTATCGCGCGAACGCATGGCCCGCTGCCAGTGGGCGCCCGCCTGCTGCCCCGTGACAGTGACAAAGCCGAAATTGCGGATGGAGGCGGAGATGCAGGCCGCATCGCGCTCGATGACGAGCACGCTGCGGCCACGGCGCGCAGCCGCATAGGCGTGGGCCAGGCCGACAATGCCGGCCCCCACCACGATCAGGTCGTAGTTCTTCATGGGAGAAAACAGAGGAGAGGGAAAGGAAAAAAGTCAGCGCTGGCGCCAGCGCTGCGTGCGCCGCTGCACCCAGGCATCCAGCGCCGCGATCAGCAGCCGGCCCGCAGCGGCCGTGGCAAAGATCAGCGTGGCCATGGCGGCGGCCGGCGCGGTGTCGCCCGCGTCGTCCATGGCCAGCACGGCCACCGAGGCCAGCGTGGTCTCGGGCGAGTACAGGAACACCACGGCCGACACCGTGGTCATGGCGTTGACGAAGAAATAGCCGGCCACCTGCATGACCACTGGCAGGCATACCGGCAGGTGCACGCGCCACAGCAGCGTCCAGAAGGCCACACCCATGGAATCGGCCACGCGCTCGTACTCGGCATCGAGCTGCTGCAGCGCGGCCAGTTGCGTGATGTGCGCCACCGAGAAGAAATGCGCCACCGAACACAGCACCAGGATGGCCATGCTGCCGTACAGGAAGTGCAGCGGATTGCCCTGGGCATTGAAGAACAGGATGTAGCCCAGGCCCAGCGCCAGCCCCGGCACGGCCATGGGCAGCGTGGCCACGGCATGCAGCCACTGGCGCGTGCGTGCCCAGCGCACGGGCTTGGCCACCAGGTAGGCGGTCACAAAGCTCAGCACCGCGCCCAGCACGGCCGTGGCCAGCGCCATGGACAGCGAGTTGCCATAGCTGGCCCAGCCGCCGCCGTCCATCATGTCGAAGCGGTAGTTCTTGAATGTCAGCGTGAGGTTGTACGGCCAGTAGCTGACCAGGGAGGCCAGCACGGCCGTGCCCATGACGGCCAGCAGCGCCAGCGCCACCAGCGCGCAGTAGGCGAACAGCGCGCGGTCCAGCGGCGCATGGGGCTGGGGCACCAGCGGCACGGAGCGCACGCCCATGGTGGCCGCCTGGCGCGCACGCAAATGGCGCTCGGCCGCAAAGGCCAGGCCGGCCGGCACCAGCAGCAGCATGGCCACCACGGCACCCATGGACAGGTTTTGCTGGCCGATGACCTGCTTGTAGATGTCGGTGGCCAGCATGGCCGTGTTGCCGCCAATGACCTTGGGCACGCCGAAGTCGGTCACCACGAGCACGAAAACCACGATCCACGAAATCATCAGCCCGTAGCGGCTGGCCGGCAGCGTGACCTGGCGGAAGCTGCGCCAGCGGCTGGCGCCCAGCGTGGCGGCCGCCTCGTACAGGCGCGCATCGCCCGAGGCCAGCGTGGTGCACAGGATCATCAGCGCATGCGGAAAGGTCCAGAGCACCGAGCCCACGATGATGCCGAAGGGCCCGTAGGCCGAGCCCCCCTGCAGCCAGCCCTTGAGCAGGCCCTGGCTGCCGAACAGGTAGATCAGGCTGATGGCCATGAGCAGCGAGGGCGCCAGCAGCGGCACCAGGGCCAGCGCGCGGAACCAGCGCGCCAGCGGCATGCAGCTGCGCACCACGCCATAGGCGTAGGCATAGGCCAGCAGCACGCAGACCGTGCTGCTCACGGCCGACAGCCACAGGCTGTTGAACAGCGATTGCGTCACGCCCGGCATGCGCGCATAGGTGATGAACTGGGCCAGGCCCGTGAAGCGGCCCGTGTCGTCCCAGAAACTCCTGCCCAGCAGGCTAGCCACCGGCAGGGCGATGGTGGCCAGCAGCCAGGCCAGTGCGCCCAGCACCAGGGCGCCCAGCCACCAGCGCTCCCAGCCTGCGCTGCGCCCCTGCGGACGCACGGGCCCTGCAGGCGCGCTGCGGCGGGCGCAAGCGAAGCGGTCCACCGGCACCGGCACCGGCACGGAAACGGCCGTGTCCATGGGATGCGCGCTCATGCGGCCTTCCTCGCATCGGGCGCCGCCAACGGCTGCAGCGCAGCGGCGGGCAACTCCATCAGCACCTCGCCCTGCAGCCAGTCGGGCAGGCCCACGTCGTGGCGCAGGGGCCACTGGGCGTCAACCTGGCACTGCAGCGTGGGGCTGTACAGGCGCACCAGGGCCATCGATCCGAGGAAGGAGGTCTCCACCACGCGGGCGCGCAACAGGTTGGGCAACGCCGTGGGCTGGGCCGGGTGCAGCACCACGCTTTCCGGACGCACGCCGACCAGCAGCGCGTCGCCACGCTCGAAGCCGGCCAGCGCACAGCGCAGGCTGGCTTCGCCGATGCGCACCTGGTCCGCCCCCTCGGCCGTGGCCGGCAGCAGGTTCATGCGGCCCACGAAACCGGCCGCGAACTGGCTCACGGGCTGGGCATAGAGCTGCTCGGGCGAACCCTGCTGCTCGATGCGGCCCTGGTGCATGAGCACCACGCGGTCGGCCATGGACAAGGCCTCTTCCTGGTCGTGCGTGACCATGATGGAGGCGATGCCCAGCTGGCGCTGCAGCTGGCGGATCTCGCTGCGCAGCTCGGTGCGCACCTGGGCATCGAGCGCGGACAGCGGCTCGTCGAGCAGCAGCAGGCGCGGCCGGGGCGCCAGCGCGCGGGCCAGTGCCACGCGCTGCTGCTGGCCGCCCGACAGCTGGGCCGGGTAGCGCTGGGCCTGCGCGCCCAGACCCACCAGGGACAGCATCTCGGCCACGCGCTCGCGCGCCTGCGCCGCAGGCTGCCCGTTCAGCCCGAAGGCCACGTTCTGCGCGGCCGTGAGATTGGGAAACAGCGCATAGCTCTGGAACACCACGCCGAAGCCACGGCGTGCGGCCGGCCAGCGCGTGATGTCATCGCCCTGGAACAGCACCCTGCCCTCGTCAGGCATGTCGATGCCGCAGACGATGCGCAGCAGCGTGGTCTTGCCGCAGCCCGAAGGGCCGAGCAGGCTGACGAACTCGCCCGCCTCCACGTTCAGGTCAATGCCGCGCAGCACCTGCTGCTCGCGGTAGCGCTTGGCGATATGGTCTATGCGCAGCATGGCGTGGCTCCGGCTTACTTTTTCTCTGCCTTGGCTTCGTAGCGGCGGCTCCACTCGGCCAGGATGCGCTCGCGGTTGGCCGCGGCCCAATCGAAGTCGTTCTTCGCCAGCCGCTTTTCGAGATCGGCAGGAATGAACTCCAGCTTTTCCTGCGCCTCGGGCAAGGCCAGCACGGCGAAGTTGGCGGCGTAGAGCTTGTTGGCCTCGGGCGTGACGGCCCAGTCGGCCAGGGCCTTGGCGGCTTCCTGCTTCTTGCTGGTCTTGAGGATGGCCGTGGCCTCCACATCCCAGCCCAGGCCTTCCCGAGGGAAAACGATGTCGATGGGCGCACCGTCCTTCTTGGTCTTGCTGGCGCGGTACTCGAAGCTCAGGCCCACGGGAAACTCGCCGGCCCCCGCCTGGCGGCAGGGCTTGGAGCCGCTGTGCGTGTACACGCCCATGTTCTGGTGCAGGGCGTCCATGTAGGCCCAGCCCTTGTCCTCGCCCATGATCTGCAGCCAGGCCGCGACCATCAGGTAGCCCGTGCCGCTGGAGGCCGGGTGGGGCATGGTGATCGTGCCCTTGAACTCGGGCCTGACCAGGTCGGCCCAGCTGGCGGGCACCGGCAGCTTGCGCTTGCCGGCCTCCACGGTGTTGAAGCAGATGGCCGAGGACCACAGGTCCATGCCCACCCAGGTCGGCTGGGCGCGCGGATCGCGCATGTTGGCTCGCACCTTGTCCAGGCCCTTGGGCGCGTAGGGCTGGAGCATGCCCTGCTTGTCCAGCAGCATCAGCGAGGTGGCGGCCACGCCCCAGATCACGTCGGCCTGGGGATTGGCCTTTTCGGCCAGCAGGCGGGCCGTGATGATGCCCGTGCTGTCACGCACGAACTTGAGTTCGATCTCGGGATGGGCCTTCTCGAAGCCGCTCTTGTAGGCCTTGATCTGGTCAGCCTCCAGGGCGCTGTAGACCAGCAGCTCGGTCTTGGCCGCATGGGCCAGGGGTGCGAAGGAGGCGACGGTCAGCACCGCAGAGGCAATGGCAAGGCGGCGGCCCAGGGAGGCAAGGGTGTGGCGCATGGCGTGTCAGTTCCGTTGTGGGTTCGTGGACAGGCGGCAGGGTCGCCACCTCTGACACCCACTGTAGAAAGCGCAGGTGAAACGTCCGTGTCACACAACGGAAATTTGGCGAAGCGGGTATTGGCGGATTTGGGTGCCCTCCGCCCCGCGGCGCCCCCGCCCCGCTCCCGCCTTCTTCAGCGGCGCGGCTTTACCCTGCCCGGGCGCTCAGCCTGGGCCGTCTGCGGCTGCAGCGCATCCAGCAGCCGGTCCTGCAGGCGCGCGCGGTGGGCAAGGTTCTGATCCAGCCTGGCGGCCAGCGCGTCGATGTGCTCGCGCATCAACTGCTCGGCGCGCGCCATGTCGCCGGCCGCCAGCGCATCGACGATGGCCTCGTGGTCGGCATTGGAGTGCTGGGCCTCGGTCTGCGACTGGTACAGCGCAGACACCAGGGTGGTGCGCGCCGACAGGTCGGCCATCATGGCCGTGAGAAAGCGGTTGCCCAGTTGCTCGGCCAGGCAGACGTGGAAGTCGGCCAGCAGCACGCTGCGCTGGCCGGCGTTGTCGGCCTCGGCGATGGCGCCGCGCTCCTGGGCCACATGCTCGCGCAGCGTGCGTATGGCCGCCTGCAGCGGCCGGCCCGCGTCGCGCAGCATGCCGGACTCCAGCACGCGGCGCGCGGCATAGGTTTCCTGGGCTTCCTCGAACGAGGGCTCGACCACGTACCAACCCTGGCGCGAGCGCACCTCGACGAAGCCGCGCGCCTGCAGCTGCATCAGCGCCTCGCGCACCATGGTGCGGCTCACACCGAAGACCTCGGCCAGCTCCTTTTCGCCCAGGCGTTCGCCAGGGCGCAGCTTGCGCTCGACGATGGAGCGCATCACGCGCTCGGCAATCAAGGCCGGCCCGGTGGCCGGCGCATCCTGCGGCTCGGACATGGCGGCCTCCTCAGGCCACGGCCGGAATGCGGCGCGGGCGCAGCGTGGCCATCACCCAGTACACGCTGCCGCCGATCAGCACGCCGAAGAACCAGCCGTAGGTGCCCCACCAGACCGGCAGCAGGCTGGTGAAGTTGGGCAGGATGGTGGAGAACACGCTGCCGATGCCGGTGGCGATGAGCGCGTTGACGTTCCAGCCGCCCTCGTAGCGGTACTCGCCATGTTCGTCATACAGCGCGGCCACGTTGATGTTGCCCTTGGCCACCAGGTAGTAGTCCACCAGGATGATGCCCAGCAGCGGCCCCATGGTGGCGCCGATGGCGTTCACGAAGTGGGCAGCGCCGCCCTCCCATGGTGCAAAGGGGTAGAGAGCCAGGGCGATCAGTGCGGCGATGTATCCGCCGCGCTTGAAGTCGATGCGCTTGGGAAACACGTTGGAAATATCGAAGGCCGCCGAGACGAAGTTGGCCACCACGTTGATGCCAAGCGTGGCCACGGCAAAGGTGACGGCGGCCAGCAGGGCCAGCACCCAACTGTCGAACTTGGCCGAGATCTGCTCGGGGTGCAGCAGCACCTCGCCATAGACCTTGAAGGCCGCAATCGTGGTGATGCCGGCCACCAGCGAGAACGCGATCAGGTTCACGGGCAGGCCCCAGAGGTTGCCCTTGGCCACCGCTTCCTTGTTCTTCGCATAGCGCGAGAAATCGCAGAAGTTCAGGTACAGCGCCGCAAAGTAGGTGATCCAGGTCGCGCCCACGGCCATCAGCGCCCAGAAGCTGCCCGGCGCGCCGCTCACCCCCGCATCCTTGGTCTTGTCCAGCAGCACATCCATGGGAATGCCGTGGTCGAAGCTGAAGCCACCGGCCTTCACGCACAGGCCGATGGCCAGCACCAGCATGGCGATCCACACGGCAGGCCCGGCCCAGTCCTGGAATCGCCGCACGGTCTCCATGCCCCTTTGGATGATCAGCAACTGCAAGGCCCAGATGACCACGTAGCAGATCACCTCCAGACCCGAATGGCCCAGCCAGTGCGTGGTCTGGTGGAAGGACAGCAACGCCTCATTGCGCACCAGCAGCGCCACCATGGCGCCCGAGGCGGCCGCCGTCTGCGCCCCGTACCAGAAGCAGGCCACGATGGCTCGCACCAGGGCAGCCAGATTCGCGCCCCATACCCCGAAGGACGCACGCGCCAGCACCGGATAGGGCACGCCGGTCTTCTCGCCCGCATAGCCCACCAGGTTCATCAGAAAAAAGATGACCAGAGAACTGATGCCGATGGCGATCAGAAAATTGACGAAGCTGCCGCACAGCAGAAACAGGCTGGCCGCCAGGTAGTAGCCCCAAAGGCTGTGCACGTCCGAAGTCCAGACGTTGAAAATGCTGAAGGCGCCCCAGCGGCGGTCCTTGGTGGGCGCCAGGTCTTCGTTGTAAAGACCCGGCGAGGGATTGCGAATATCCATTGCTGCGCTCCTTGATCACGAGCAATCACTGACACAAGACCAGCCGAGACCCATGAATCAGCTGGCACACAAACTGGCACGCAAACTGGTATGCAAGAAGTGTGCCTTCAGGCGCAGGAGTTGTTTCCAGGGACATACCCGGCCACGCCGGCCCTGCGCATCACGGCGCCATGTTGAAATGGCGCCAGGCATTCCTGACCCCAACACCCCGCCATGTTCGTCACGCAGCTCAAGTCCTTCTTCTGGGTGGCCCGCCTGGGCAGCATCACGCAGGCGGCACGCCAGCTTTCGCTGAGCCAGCCCACCGTGACCACCCAGATCCGCGCGCTGGAAGAGCACTACGGCGTGGAGCTGTTCCATCGCCAGGGCGGGCGCCTGTCCATCACCGATGCCGGGCTGCGCCTGCTGCCCCAGGTCGAGCAACTGCTGCTGCAGACCATCCAGCTGGAGTCGGCGCTGCGCCATTCGGGCGATGCCAGCCAGGGCCAGCTGCGCATCGGTGCGACGGCGCCCTACTACGTGCTGGACATCGTCAAGCGCTACCAGCGGCGCTTCGAGCGGGTGGAAGTGGCCATCGTGGGCGGCAACTCGCGCCAGATGGTGCAGGCGCTGGTGGACTACCAGGTGGACCTGGCGACCTCATCGCACCTGGAAGGTGATCCGCGCCTGCTGCGCGTGGAACTGGGCCAGGACCCGCTGGCCCTGCTGGTGCACCGCAGCCACCGGCTGGCGCAGCGCACCATGGTGCAGGCGTCCGATCTGGTGCAAGACACGCTGATCCTGCGCGAGCGCGGCTCCATGACGCGCCAGCTCACCGAACAGATGCTGGCCGCCGCCGGCCTGGCACCGCGCCACGTCATGGAAATCGCCAGCCGCGAAGCCATCCGCGAGGCCGTGATCCGCGACATGGGCATCAGCGTCTTCGCCCGGCATGAAGCCTCGGCCCACCCCGACATCGTCGTCCTGCCCTTCGCAGGCCCCGTGCCGCGCCTGCCCGAATACCTGTACTGCCTGCGCGAACGCCGCCAGGCCCGGCTGATCGCCGGCTTTCTGGAGGAAGCCGTGCCGGGCGGGGTGCTGCCGGACCAGATGTGAACTGGCTCAGGCCAGCTCGGCATCCGCCAGCAGCGGCTGCCTGAGGTCCTTGTCCGACAGCGACAGCTCCACATCGAGCTGCGGCCACTGCACGCCGATGGCCGGGTCGTCCCAGGCAATGCCGCGATCGGCCTGGGGCGCGTAGAAGGCCGTGGCCTTGTAGAGGAAGTCGGCGCTGTCGCTGAGCACCATGAAGCCGTGGGCAAAGCCTGGGGGCACCCACAGCTGGCGGTGGTTGTCTTCCGTCAGCTCGGCGCCCACCCATTGGCCGAAGGTGGACGAGCCCTTGCGGATGTCCACGGCCACATCGAACACGGCGCCGCGCACCACGCGCACCAGCTTGCCCTGGGCATGGGGAGGCAGCTGGTAGTGCAGGCCGCGCAGCACGCCCTTCTTGCTGCGGCTGTGGTTGTCCTGCACGAACTGGTGGTCCGTGCCCGTGGCCTGGTTGAAGGCCTGCTGGTTGAAGCTTTCGAGGAAGAAGCCGCGATCGTCACCAAAGACCTTGGGCTCGATCAGCATCACCTCGGGAATGGCCAGGGGTGTTGCCTTCATGCGTGCACCTTTTCCTTGAGGATCTGCAGCAGGTACTGGCCGTAGCCGTTCTTGGCCAGCGCCTGGCCCAGCGTCTCGAGCTGGGCACGGTCTATCCAGCCCTGGCGGAAGGCGATCTCCTCGGGGCATGACACCTTCAGGCCCTGGCGCTGCTGCAGCGTGGCGATGAACTGGCCGGCCTCCAGCAGGCTGTCGTGCGTGCCCGTGTCCAGCCAGGCATAGCCACGGCCCATGAGCTCCACATTGAGCTGGCCCTTGTCCAGGTACAGGCGGTTGAGGTCGGTGATTTCCAGCTCTCCGCGCGCCGAGGGCTTGATGGACTTTGCCAGCTCAACGACCTGGCTGTCGTAGAAATACAGGCCCGTGACCGCGTAGTTGCTCCTGGGCTGCCTGGGTTTTTCCTCCAGGGAAAGCACGCGGCCCTGGGCGTCGAACTCGGCCACGCCATAGCGCTCGGGGTCCTGCACGTGGTAGGCAAACACCGTGGCGCCCTCGCTGCGCGCGTCAGCGCGTTCGAGCAGGCGGGGGAAGTCGTGTCCGTAGTAGATGTTGTCACCCAGCACCAGGGCGCTGGGGGCGCCGGCCAGGAAGTCCTCGGCGATCAAAAAGGCCTGGGCCAGGCCATCCGGGCTGGGCTGGACGGCGTACTCCAGCTTCAGGCCCCACTGCGAGCCGTCGCCCAGCAATTGCTCGAAGCGCGGCGTGTCCTGCGGGGTGCTGATCACGAGGATTTCTCGGATGCCCGCGAGCATGAGAGCGCTCAGCGGGTAGTAGATCATGGGCTTGTCGTAGACCGGCAGCAGCTGCTTGCTGATGGCCAGCGTGGCCGGGTGCAGGCGGGTGCCGGAGCCGCCCGCGAGGATGATGCCTTTGCGTGTCTGGTTCATGTCCTGGATCCTGGGGTTCTGCTGAAGCGCGCAGCCGCGCTCAGATGATTTCCTGCAGCATGCGGTCCACGCCTGCCTGCCAGTGGGGCAGGCGCAGGCCGAAGGTCTGCTGCAGCCGGTCGGTGTTCAGGCGGGAATTGTGCGGACGCTGCGCCGGGGTGGGAAAGGCGCTGGTGGGCACGGCAGCTATGCGCTGCACCTTCCAGGGCCGGTCGGGCGCGAGTTCGCGGGCGCGGGCGATCACGTGGCTGGCATAGGCATGCCAGGTGGTCTCGCCACCGGCCACCAGGTGGTACAGGCCCTGGTCGCCGGGTTGGCGCTGCAGCTGGCGAATGGCATGGGCCGTGACGTCGGCGATGAGGTCCGCGCCCGTCGGTGCGCCCCATTGGTCGTCGATCACGCTCAGTACTTCACGCTCCTGGGCCAGGCGCAGCATGGTCTTGGCGAAGTTGCCGCCGCGCGCCGCATAGACCCAGCTGGTGCGAAAGATCAGGTGGCGGCAGCCCGAAGCCTGGATCAGCTGCTCGCCTTCGAGCTTGCTGCCGCCATAGACGGACAGCGGCGCCGTGGCCTCGGTCTCCGTGCGCGCAGCGCTGCCGCTGCCGTCGAAGACGTAGTCCGTGCTGTAGTGCACCAGCAGCGCGCCGGTCTGCGCCGCCTCGCGGGCCAGCACCTGGGGAGCCAGCGCATTGAGCAGCCGCGCCTGTTCCGGCTCGCTTTCGGCCTTGTCCACGGCCGTGTGGGCGGCGGCATTGACGATGACATCGGGACGCAGAGCGCGCACGGTCCGTGCGAGTTCATCGAGGCGAGAGAGATCGCCGCACAGGCCCTGGCCACCGGCGTCGCCCTGGCGCTCCAGCGCAATCAACTCGCCCAGCGGCGCCAGGCTGCGCTGCAGCTCCCAGCCCACCTGTCCATTGCGGCCCAGCAGCAGCAGCTTCATGCGCCGGCTCCCTCCGTGTACTGGCGGCTGACCCATTCGCGGTAGGCGCCGGACTGCACATCGGCCACCCACTCGGGATTGTCCAGGTACCACTGCACGGTCTTGCGGATGCCGGTCTCGAAGGTCTCCGCGGGCTTCCAGCCCAGTTCGCGCTCGAGCTTGCGCGCGTCGATGGCATAGCGCCGGTCGTGACCGGGGCGGTCCTTCACATAGGTGATCTGGGCAGCGTAGCTGGTGCCATCGGCCTTGGGGCGCAGCTCGTCGAGCAGCGCGCAGACGGTGTTCACGATCTCGACGTTGGGCTTTTCGTTCCAGCCGCCCACGTTGTAGGTCTCGCCCAGCTTGCCGGCCTCCAGCACGCGGCGGATGGCGCTGCAATGGTCGCGCACATAGAGCCAGTCGCGCACCTGCATGCCATCGCCATAGATGGGCAAAGGCTTGCCGGCCAGGGCGTTGACGATCATCAGGGGGATCAGCTTCTCGGGGAAATGCAGCGGGCCGTAGTTGTTGCTGCAGTTGGTGGTCAGCACGGGCAGGCCGTAGGTGTGATGCCAGGCGCGCACCAGGTGGTCGCTGGCGGCCTTGCTGGCCGAGTACGGGCTGTTGGGCTCGTAGTTATGGTCTTCGGTGAAGGCCGGTGCCGCTGGCGCCAGGCTGCCATAGACCTCGTCGGTGGAGACATGCAGGAAGCGGAAGGCCGCCTTGGCCTCGGCATCCAGCGCACTCCAGTAGCCGCGCACGGCCTCGAGCAGGCGGAAGGTGCCGACCACATTGGTCTGGATGAAGTCCTCGGGGCCGTGGATGGAACGGTCCACATGGCTTTCGGCCGCAAAGTTGACCACGGCGCGCGGCTGGTGCTCGGCCAGCAGGCGGGCCAGGACTTCGCCATCGCCGATGTCGGCCTGCACGAAGACATGGCGCGCATCGCCCTGCAGGCTCTCCAGGCTCTTGAGGTTGCCCGCGTAGGTGAGCTTGTCCACGTTGAGCACCGGCTCATCGCCGGCAGCCAGCCAGTCCAGCACGAAATTGGCGCCGATGAAGCCGGCGCCGCCTGTGACAAGAATCATGGTTCAACCTTGCAAAATTTCATTGTTCTTGGTTCGGGGTTCAGGCGGCAGCCTGCAGTGCTGCCTCCCGCGCGACCTGGGCATTGTCGGCGTTCACCAGTGAAAAAGCCCGCAGGAGGCGGGCTTTTTCCTTCAGGACACGCCTTTTACACACCAGGGCGTATTCACTGGCCCTGCCAGCGGCGCAGCACCAGCGAGGCGTTCGTGCCACCGAAGCCGAAGCTGTTGGACAGCACGGTGTTCAGCTGGGCATCGCGTGTGCGCGTGACCAGGGGCATGTCGTTCAGCGCGGGATCGGGCGTGTCCACGTTGACCGAACCCGCGATGAAGCCCTTGTTCATCATGATCATGCAGTAGATGGCTTCCTGCACGCCGGTGGCGCCCAGCGAGTGGCCAGTCAGCGACTTGGTGGAGGAGAACGGCGGCACCTGGTCGCCGAACAGCGCGCGCATGGCGCGCACTTCCTGCATGTCGCCCACGGGCGTGGAGGTGCCGTGGGTGTTGATGTAGTCCACGCCGCCTTCGAGGCCTTCAAGGGCCTGCTGCATGCAGGCGATGGCGCCGTCGCCCGAGGGCGCGACCATGTCCTCGCCATCGCTGGTGGCGCCAAAGCCCACGACTTCGGCCAGGATGTTCGCACCCCGGGCCTGGGCGTGCTCCAGGCTTTCCAGCACCACCGCGCCACCGCCACCTGCGATCACGAAACCGTCGCGGTGGGCGTCATAGGCGCGCGAAGCCTTTTCGGGCTGGTCGTTGTACTTGCTGGACATGGCCCCCATGCCGTCGAACAGCAGTGCCATGCCCCAGGACAGCTCTTCGCCGCCGCCGGCAAACATCACGTCCTGCATGCCCCAGGCGATCTGCTGCGCCGCTGCGCCGATGCAGTGCGCCGAGGTGGAGCAGGCCGAGGTGATGGAGTAGTTGATGCCCTTGACCTTGAAGTTGGTCGCCAGGCAGGCGGACACCGTGGAACTCATGCAGCGCGTGACCTGGTAGGGCCCGACGCGGCGAATGCCCTTTTCGCGCAGCGTGTCGGCCGCCTCGATCTGGTTGGCCGGCGACCCGCCGCCCGAGCCCATGATCAGGCCGGTACGCGGATGGCTGACCTGCTCGGGAGCCAGGCCGGCCTGGGCGATGGCATCTTCCAGCGCGATCTGCGCATAGGCAGCGGCATCGCCCATGAAGCGCAGCTGCTTGCGATCGATACGTGCCTCGACGTCGATCTCCGGCACACCGGCCACCTGGCTGCGCATGCCCAGTTCGGTGAACTTCGGCATGGCCTTGATGCCCGTGCGCCCCTCGCGCAGCGAGGTCTCCACGGTATCGAGGTCGTTGCCGATGCACGAGACAATGCCCGCGCCGGTGATGACTACGCGACGTTTGGTCATGCTGCCGTTCCCTGGCCTTCACCCTCGCGCAGGAACAGGCCCACGCGCAGGTCATTGGCGACGTAGATTTCCTTGCCGTCGGCCAGCAGGCGTGCATCGCCGATGGCCATGTTGAGCTTGCGCTTGATCACGCGCTTGATGTCGATTTCGTAGGTCACGAGCTTGACGTCAGGACCCACTTCGCCCGTGAACTTGACTTCGCCGGCGCCCAGCGCACGGCCCCGGCCGGGAAGGCGCAGCCAGGTCAGGTAAAAGCCGATCAGTTGCCACATGGCGTCCAGACCCAGGCAGCCGGGCATGACGGGATCGCCCCGGAAATGGCAGTCGAAGAACCAGAGATCAGGCTTGATGTCGAGTTCGGCGACGATCTTGCCCAGGCCGTGGGCGCCACCATCCGTGTCGATGTGCGTGATGCGGTCGAACATCAGCATGGGAGGCAGTGGCAGACGCCCGCTGTCTGCGGAAAACAGCTTGCCTTCGCCCGAAGCGATCAGTTGCTCATACGAAAAAGAATCGGCCATTGTCTAACTTGCTCCACGGCGGCACTGACGCCACCTCTATCTCTGAATGGGTGCGGCCCGCAGCGGACCATGCAGCCGCGCATTATCGGGGCTGAACGTTGCCAGACTGCAACAAAACCCCGAGGCCGCATCAAAACTCTGCCACAAAAGCCACGCCGACTCAGGTCGCGGGACTTGGCTACAGCCCCTGAACCGAGGCCCTGCGGCGGCCGATCCAGGCCACCAGCAGCACCGCCGCAGCAGCGGCGCACAGCGGGACCAGACCTGCTGCATTCACCCAGCGCGCAAACGGTGTCAAGGCCTCGCGGCCCTGCACACTGGCCTCAAGCACCGCGCGCTCGTAAGGCACCAGCGCGTGCGTCACCACGCCCCGGTGGTCGATGGCCACCGTGGCGCCGGTATTGGTGGCGCGCAGCATGGGGCGCTCGAACTCCAGCGCCCGCATGCGGCTGATGGCCAGATGCTGGTCGATCGCCACGCTGTCGCCAAACCAGCCGATGTTGCTGAAATTCACCAGCACCGTGGGCGCCGTCGCTGCATTGCCGAAATGTGCACCCAGCTCTTCGCCAAACAAATCCTCGTAGCAGATGTTGGGTGACAGCCGCTCGCCAGCCCAGGCCATGGAAGGCTGGCCCAGCGCGCCGCGGTTGAAGTCGCCCAGCGGTATGTTCATCATCTGCGTGAACCAGCGAAACAGCGGCGGGATGAACTCCCCGAAGGGCACCAGATGGTGCTTGTCGTATTGGTAGTCCTGGATCTGGCCAGGCTGCCAGCCCACGACCGAGTTCGTATAGCCGGCCTCTTCCGAGCCCAGCGGAATGCCCAGCAGCGCCGCCTGCCGGCCTCCCTTCTTCAGATACGGTTCGCGCAGCAGGTCCAGGTATTCCTCGGGCAACTGCTGGGGCAGCAGGGGCACGGCCGTCTCGGGTGCGACCACCAGCTGCGCCGTGGCCGCGCGCAGCTCCCGCCCGTACCAGCCCAGGGCCAGCGGAATGCCGCTGCCGGCCTCGAACTTCTCATCCTGCGGGATATTGCCCTGCAGCATGGCCACGCTCAGCGCTGGCCGTTCGGCCGATGGTGCATTGATGGCGGCATCGCGAAGCCACCACAGCCCGCCCCAGGCCAGAACCAGGGCCGCCACAGTGGCCGCGCACCGTGCAGGCCGAAGGGCTTGCCCGCCCCGCGAACCGGCCGCCAAGGCGGCCAGCCAATATGCCAGCCAGGACGCCACCGCCCCCGTGCCGTAGACGCCGATCCAGCGCGGCAGCACCGACAGGGGCCCTTCGACGTGGGCATAACCCCCCGCGCCCCAGGGAAAGCCGGTCCACAGCCAGCCACGCGCCAATTCGGCCAGCAGCCAGACGGCGGCGAAAAGCAAGGCGCCGCCCGCCGTGCTGGTGGGGCGCAGCTTGTGCCAGCCCCAGGCGGCCACCGCGTAGTAGCTGCCCAGGAAGGCCGCAAGCGCCAGCACGGCGGCAACGGCCAGCGGCGCAGGCAGGCCGCCATAGACATGCATGGAGATGAACAGCCACCAGAAGGTGGCCACCAGCCAGGCGGTGGCATAGAGCATGGCCCGCCCCGCCGCCTGGGCCGGGCGCTGTGCCGTCTGCAGGGCGCGTGCCAGCACGGCCAGCGACAGAATCTGCAGCCACCACAGCGGGCGGCCATAGCCGCCGACCAGGCTCAGCGGCCCGTCGCCCTGGCCGCGCGCCCAGGGCCAGGCCAGCGACAGGGCCTGGGCTGCACCCGCAAGCAGCAGCAGCACGCCCACGGCGAGCCGGCCCATGCGCCGGCCGTCTTGCGAAAAAGCGGAAGAACTGGACAGGGGCATCGGCCAGGTACGGGAGAGATGTCGGTGGGGATAGAAAGGGGCAGCCTCAGCTGCGCAGCAGACTGTCGGCTGCGGGATCGCGCACCACCTTGAACCAGCGCACGGCGCCGCCCTTGGTGTGCAGCACGGTGAATTCCAGGCCGGCCAGATGGATCTGCTCGCCGCGCTTGGGCACATGGCCCATTTCGTGGGCGATCAGGCCTCCGATGGTGTCGAACTCATCTTCGGGATCGCGGGCATGCAGGGCGACCTCGAAGGCTTCGTTCACATGCTCGATGGTGGTGTCGCCCGCCACGCGGTAGCTGTTGTCGGCCAGGGCGAAGATGTCGCCTTCGTCCTCGGGGATGTCGAACTCGTCCTCGATCTCGCCGACGATTTCCTCCAGCACATCCTCGATGGTCACCAGGCCTGCCACGCGGCCGAACTCGTCGATGACCACGGCCAGATGGTTGCGGTTGCCCCGGAACTCGCGCAGCAGATCATTCAGGCCCTTGCTCTCCGGCACGAAGGCGGCGGGGCGCAGCAGGGCGCGGATGTTCAGGTCCGGTGAACGCTGCAGCTTGAGCAGGTCCTTGGCCAGAAGGATGCCGATGATGTTCTCGCGCTCGCCCTGGTAGACCGGGAAACGCGAATGTGCAGTGGTGATGACCTGGTGCAGCAGTTCATCGAACGGAGCGTCGATGTTGACCAGGTCCATGCGAGGGGCTGCGACCATGACGTCGCCGGCCGTCATGTCGGCCATGCGTATCACGCGTTCGAGCATGACGCGAGACTCGGGGCCGATGACCTGATTGTCCTCGGCGTCGGCCAGGGTCTCGATCAGCTCGTCAGGAGAATCAGGGGCCGGGTGGATGAACTCGGCCACCTTTTGCAGGAAGCTTCGCTTGCTTTCCTTCTCGGAAGAGCGCGCAGGATGGGGGTCGGACACTGTCTTGGAGTGCAGGACGTGCGGTAGTGAAACAAGCCGCAAGGATAGCGGATTGCTCCGTCACCCCTGCATGCGCTGCGCCAATTCCCTTTGCGGCGTTTTGCGCCTATTCGCCGGCCTGGTGGCGGCCATCCTGCACGCCACGGCGGATTTCCTGCACGTCGGCCAGGAAATCCCAGAACTGCTTGGCCTGCTTCTTGAGCTGGTAGTCCACCTCGCCGATGTGCTCGGTCATCAGCGACGCCATGTGCGTGTCGATGCCGGCGGGCGGCAGCTGCAGGTAGGCCTCGGACTCGGAGCCATCGCGCTTGATGGTGGCGCCGGCCTTGCGCGCAATCTTGAGCATGGCCGTGTTCTCCGACAGCGCGTGGATGAACATCATGGACACGCCCTTGGTGCGTGCATGGATCACCGCGCGGTTGAACAGGCGCCCGCCGTAGCCGCGGCCGCGTGCCTGCTTGAGCACGGAAACGCCGAATTCGGCGCAGCTCTTGTGCTCGGGATGCGAGGCAAAGGCCAGATGCGCCATGGCGATCAGCTCGAGCCGGCGGTTGTAGATGCCGAAGATGTCGTCGCGCTCGAAATCAAGCTGCATCGCATAGCGGCGAACCTGCTCGTCGCTGGCCGCATAGCCGAAGCGCAGGTAGCGGTCGCCTTCATCGAGCTTGAGCAAATGCGCCACCACGCGTTCGCGGTGGGACGGGCCCAGCGAACGAATGGGCACCATGGACGCGGAGCGCCCATCGGGACGGTGCGGCTGGCCTGCGCTCGCACGCAACATGTCCCGGCCGGCCTGCCAGGACGCCTTCAACCAGTCTTTGGATGCATTCATGGCTCAAATATAGGTAAAAACCCGAGGTCGAGCAACGAAGATATTGCAATGCAACAAAACCGTAAGGTTTTGGCATGCAAACCAATTTCTCCTCCCTGCAACACCCAACGGCCTGGCGCCTGTCGAGCCCGAAGGCTACAAAGGCACGGCCGTGGTCACCTTGACGCGATCCATCACGAAGCTGGTCTTGCAATCCTGCACGCTGGGATGCTTGAGCAAGGTGTCCATGACGAAGCGCGTGTAGTGCTGCATGTCGGCCACGACCACACGCATCAGATAGTCCATCTCCCCGGTCAGCGACACGCACTCCACCACTTCGGGCCAAGTCTGCACGCTGGCGCGGAACACGTCCATGGGGTTGCGCTTGCTGGTCTCGGTGTACTTCTCCAGGCGCACGTTGAGATAGGCGGTCAGCCCCAGGCCCACGGTCTCCGGCTGGACCAGGGCCACATAGCGGTCGATCACGCCGCTGTCTTCCAGGCGCTTGACCCGGCGCAGCACGGCACTGGGAGACAGGCCGACCTGCTCCCCGATGACGTCATAGGTTTCCCGGCCGTTGGCCTGCAGGCGGCGCAAAATGGCCCGATCCAGTTTGTCGATGGTGTGCGTGGCGCTCATGGCGGTGGACTCGTAAATAAGTACGAATTTCTTCAGGGTTAACCCGAATTAACCAGTTAAATTGCGATAAACAAAAGAATTCCGCAATTTTCATGCATTCCGCATTTTCCCACCAAGGGCAAACGGCAAAAAGCTGAAGCCCCTCCCGCCTACAGTGACAGCACTGATCGCAAGCCCGCAGGCCATGCCTGGGGCGCCCGAAACACTGTCCTGCACAAAAAGGCCGGAGACCCCCATGAAAGCCCCGCTGAACCTGGCCCAGTTCCCCGCCCGCGCACAGACGGCCCGGCGCGCGCAGGACATGGGCGCGTGCGGCCTCAGCGGCAGTCGGCGCTGCCTATACTGCGGGGATCGCCTCCATTTCGCTTCACGCCATGACGCCCCGCCACGACGCCACCCGCGCCATGCCACGCCATGCCCGTGCATCTGCGCCAGTACGTGCACCTGCGGCAGCCGGCCCGCAGCCGTCGGCCCGGATGGCGCGGCGCAGCCTGCTGGCGGCCCTGGCCGCCCTGCCCTGGCTGCCGGCTTCGGCACAGCCCCAGCCGCCCCCGACAGCCTCGACAGCCTTGACAGCCCCGGCGCGCGACGCGAAATCCGACGCCCTGACCCTGATCGTTCCCTATGCAGCCGGCGGCCCCCTGGACCGCACGGCGCGTCCTCTGGTCGAGGCCAGCTCCGCGAAGCTGGGGGCCATCCACATTCTTTACGTGCCGGGCGAAGGCGGCGCCAAGGGCTCGAACATGGTGGCCCAGGCCACGGCCCAGGACCGCTTGCTGCTGATGGGCGCGGCCGCCACGCACGCCGTGCTGCCCTGGCTGCAGCCCCAGCTGGGCTACGACCCGCTGCGCGACTTCCAGCCGCTGGTGCTGGTGGCGCGCATGCCCAATGTGCTGGTGATGCGCAGCGATCTGGCGCGCCAGTGGCGCATACGCACGGCGCTGGACCTGCAGCGCTTTCTTGCCAAGCACCGCCAGCCGCTGCGCTATGCCTCGGGCGGGCCGGGCAGCAGCGGGCACCTGTCGGGCGAGATGTACCAGATGCTCACGCGGCTGCCGCTGCTGCATCTGCCGTTTGGCGGAACGCAGCCGGCGCTGTCGGCCCTGCTCGACGGATCGGCCGATCTGCTGTTCGACAGCCTGGCGTCCTCGCTGCCGCACATCCGTGCAGGCCGGCTGCAGGCCCTGGCCGTGACCACGCTGGAACGCGTGCCGCTGCTGCCCGAGGTGCCCAGCCTCAACGACACGGTACCGGGCTTCAACCTCGCCAACTGGTTCGGCCTGTTCGCGCCTGCCGGCTGGCCCGCCGACCTGGCCCAGCGCCATGCCGCCGTGTTCTCGAAGGCCATGCGCAGCAGTCCGGTGCAGGAAACGCTGACCGCCATGGGCGTGCTGCCCGAAGACCTTCAGCTGCAGGAGTTCGCGCGCTTTGTGCGCTCCGAGCACAGCAAATACGGCCTGCTGGTGCAGGCCGCCCGAATCCGCCAGCTCTGAGCCGCGCAGGTGCCTTGCCTGCCCCCGGCCCGGGGCAGCAATGACAAGATCCCTGGAGAGCACCATGATGAGCACCGCAGCGACCCCCACCTCGTCCCACGCCCCTGCCCACGCCCCCGGTGTGGCACCCGTGGTCTACGGCCAGGCCGACCGCCCCCCGCGCGGCGACTACAGCCGCGCCAGCGACGACTACACCTGCGCGCAGGACTACGACGCCTACACCGAGGCCGACCACGACACCTACCGGCGCCTGTACGAACGCCAGTCCGCCCTGCTGCCGGGACTGGCCAGCCAGCACTTCATCGACGCCCTGCCCTCGCTGGGCGCCAAGGACCGCATTCCGCGCTTCGAGGAAGTCAACGAGCGCCTGCGCCGCGCCACGGGCTGGGAGATCGTCGGCGTGCCGGGCCTGATTCCCGAGGTGCCCTTCTTCTCGCTGCTGGCCAACCGCAAATTCCCGGTCACGGACTGGATCCGCAAGCCCGAGGAGTTCGAGTACATCGTCGAGCCCGATGTCTTCCATGACCTCTTCGGCCATGTGCCGCTGCTGTTCAACCCCGTCATCGCCGACTATATCCAGGCCTATGGCCAGGGCGGGCTCAAGGCCGCCGAGCTGGGCGCCTGCGAGATGCTGTCGCGCCTGTACTGGTACACCATCGAGTTCGGGCTGATCCGCGAGCAGGGCGGCCTGCGCGCCTACGGCGCGGGCATTCTGAGTTCTTCGGGCGAGCTCAACTACTCGGTGCGCAGCCCCGAGCCGCAGCGCCTGCCGCTGTCGCTGGAGCGCGCCATGCGCACGCTCTACAAGATCGACACCTACCAGCACACCTACTTCGTGATCGACGACCTGCAGCAGCTGTTCGACCTCACGGCCGCCGATTTCGAGCCGCTGTACCGCCAGCTGCGCGATCAGCCGACCATCGCGGCCGATGCGCTGCTGCCCGGTGAAGTGGCCCTGCAGACTTCCGCGTCCTGAAGCCGCTCGCGCAGCTCCAGGCAAAAGCGCCAGACGCGCTCGTCGAACACCAGCTGCACATGGGCCACGTCGTCCAGGCGGTGCGCGTGCTGCCCTGGCAGCGTGGCCACGGGGAAGGGAAAGACGATGTTGTCGCAGCAGCTCCACCAGCAGCTGAAGGCCACCTCGGGCGGCGGCGGCCCCAGGCGCTGCAGCCAGGAACTGTCCTCGCGCATCTGAAGCGCCGGCAGGCCATGGGCGAAGCGCGCCATCCAGGTGCCGCGGTGCGGCGTGGCCAGGGTCACCACATGGGCAGCCAGTTGCCGGCGCTCCTGCGCGGACAACCGGCCCAGCCAGGCACGCACCACCAGCCCGCCCATGCTGTGGGCCACGATCAGCGGCGCCTGCCCCGTGGCCTGGGCCATGCGGCGTGCGCAGGCATCGAGGTCGGCCACCATGGCGTCGATGGATGCGCCGTGCGCCGGCTCCAGCGTCATGGCCGCGCAGGCAATGCCGCGTTCCTTGAGCCGCCGCAGCCATGGCGCCCAGACCGCGCGATTGCAGAAGAAACCGTGGACCAGCACCATGCCGACCTGGCCTGTGACCGGGCTTGCGTTTTGTCCTGCGGCCGGGTCACCTGGCCAGCCATCGGCCTCGGCATGGACCCGGAAGGGCAGGCGCCAGCCAAACACCTGCACGGCCAATGCCCACTCGGCGAGCCAGGCTGCCGCCACCGTGCGCCATGCGGGCACGGGTGCGCCGGCCTTGCGCACCACGCGGCGCATCAACACCATCTGCAGGCCCAGATGCAGGCCCGGCCAGCACAGGCCCGGCAGCGCTCCTGCCAGCGCCAGCCCGCGCGATTCCGGCCACCACCATGCCAGCCAGGCCATGGCGCCGGCCAGCGTGCCCAGCGCCACCATTTGCAGAATGCGTGCGTTCACGGCAGCCCGCCCTCCCTGAAAAAAACGCCAACGTAGCACAGAGCGGCCGCACTTTCGTGGGGGACGGCGGCCCCTGCCTAGGACAACCCCGCGTAGACCGCAAAGCACCCGCCTGACCAGAATCAGCCGCAGCGGTGGCCGGCCGACCGGCGCCTGCCCCTTTGCCGTTCCCCTGTCTCACCAGCAACCCAAGGTACCCTGCATGGACGCTGCGCCCTGGCTCAAGAACTATCCCGCCGATGTGCCCCACGAGGTGCATCCCGAGCAATACCGCTCGCTCACACATCTGCTGGAGGAGGCCTTCACCCAGCATGCGGACCTGCCCTTCTCGGTGTGCATGGACCGCTGGATGAGCTACCGCGAGCTGGACCAGCTGTCCACGCGCCTGGGCGCCTGGCTGCAGGGTCTGGGGCTGGAGCCCGATGCGCGCGTGGCCATCATGCTGCCCAATGTGCCGCAGTTCGCCGTGAGCATGGCGGCCGTGCTGCGCGCCGGCTACACCTGTGTCAACGTCAATCCGCTGTACACCCCGCGCGAGCTGGAGCACCAGCTCAAGGACTCGGGCGCCACGGCCATCATCATCCTGGAGAACTTCGCCCACACCCTGGCCGACGTGATCGAGCGCAGCGCCATCCGCCATGTCTGCGTCACGGCCATGGGCGATCTGCTGGGCGGCATGTATGGCAGCTGGATCACCTTCGCCGTGCGCCACCTGGCCAAGATGGTGCCGGCCTACAGCCTGCCGCTGGACGGTGAGGGCGGCACCGTGCGCGAGGTCACGACCTTTTCCCAGGCGCTGGCGCGCGGCGCCCAGAAAGAGCTGCGCCCCAGCCAGGCGGGACTGGATTCGGTGGCCTTCCTGCAATACACGGGCGGCACCACCGGGCTGTCCAAGGGTGCCGTGCTCACCCACCGCTGCATCGTGGCCGCCACGCTGCAGGCGCATGCCTGGTTCACGCCGGCCCTGCACGGGCGCGTCAGCGCGCAGGACACGCACATCATCGCGGCGCTGCCGCTGTACCACATCTTCGCGCTCACGGTGAGCCTGTTTGCCATGCGCATGGGCGCCAGCCTGAGCCTGATCCCCAATCCGCGCGACATCCCCAAGTTCGTCAAGGTGCTGCAGAAACGGCCCTTCCACATCCTGCCGGCCGTCAACACCCTGTTCAACGCCCTGCTCAACAACGCCCAGTTCCGCGAGCTGGACTTCTCGCAGCTGCGCGTGTCGCAGGCCGGGGGCATGGCCGCCAGCGAGGGCACGGCGCGCCAGTGGCAGCAGGTCACGGGCAGCGTGATGATCGAGGGCTGGGGCATGAGCGAGACCTGCGCCATCGGCACCAACAACCCCGTCACCGCCACAGCCTTCAGCGGCACCATCGGCCTGCCGCTGCCGGGCATCTCCATCGCCATCAAGGACGACGAAGGCCGCGATCTCCCGGCCGGCGAGGCCGGCGAGCTGTGCATCAAGGGCCCCAACGTCATGCGCGGCTACTACAACCAGCCCGACGAAACCGCCAAGGCCTTCACGGCCGACGGCTACATGCGTACCGGCGACATCGGCGTGATGGACCAGGAAGGCTTCACCCGCATCATCGACCGCAAGAAGGACATGATGGTGGTCAGCGGCTTCAACGTCTATCCGAACGAGCTGGAGAACGTGATCTCCATGTGCCCCGGCGTGCTCGAATGCGCGGCCGTGGGCGTGGCTGACGAGCGCCAGGGCGAGGCCATCAAGGTCTACGTGGTGCGCAGCGACCCGGCACTGACCGAGGACCAGGTGATGCGCTTTTGCCATGACCAGCTCACCGGCTACAAGCGCCCGCGGCAGGTGGAGTTCCGCGACGAACTGCCCAAGACCAATGTGGGCAAGATCCTGCGGCGCGCCCTGCGCGATCCCGCCTGAAATCCGGACAGCCGCAGCTGTAGCCCACGCGTCAGCCGTGGCTGCCTGCGGCTGTTAGCCTCGGGCAAAAGCTGCCCACCTCCTCATGACAACCTCCGCACCAACCAGCGACAGCGCCGCGCTGCCCCCCGGCATGACCGTGCTGGAGCGCGGCTGGCTGTCGGCCAACAACATCGTCTTCGCGGCCGACCCTGCCGATCCGCAGGACGACGGCGCGGCCGTGGTCGATACCGGCTACGTCAGCCATGCCGATCAGACCGTGCTGCTGATCGAGCAGACGCTGGCGGGCCAGCCGCTGGCGCGTATCCTCAACACCCATCTGCACAGCGACCACTGCGGCGGCAATGCCGCACTGCAGGCGCGCTGGCCGCAGGCCCGGACCTATGTCGCGCCGGGCCAGGCCGAATTCGTGCGCCACTGGAATCCCGAGGCGCTGAGCTACACCCCCACCGGCCAGGAATGCCCGCCATTTGCGCTGACCGGCGTACTGCAGCCCGGCGCCAGCGTGCGGCTGGCCGGGCGCGACTGGCAGATCCATGCCGCGCCGGGGCATGACCCGCACTCCATCATCCTGTTCGAGCCTGCCAGCCGCACACTGATCTCGGCCGATGCGCTCTGGGAAAACGGCTTCGGCGTGGTGTTTCCCGAAATCGAGGGCCTGCAGGCCTTCGAGGAAGTGGCCGCCACGCTGGATGTGATCGAGGCCCTGGCACCGCTCACCATCGTCCCCGGCCACGGCGGCGTTTTCACGGGCGTGGCCGCGGCGCTGGACACGGCGCGCCGCCGCCTGGACGGCTTTGTGCGCGCCCCCGAGCGCCATGCCCTCTACGCGGCCAAGGTGCTGCTCAAGTACCGGCTGCTGGACTGGCAGCGCGTGCGCACCACTGAACTGCTGGCCTGGCTGGACGCCACGCCCTACTTCGGCATGCTGCATACAGGCTATTTCAGCCACGAGACCGCCGAGCACTGGAGCCGCACGCTGGTGGATGCGCTGGTGCAATCGGGCGCGGCGCAGCGCGAGGGCGAATGGGTTCACAACGCCTGAACGAAACAGATCTGCGATAGGCGCAAACCACGCCAATCACATCACCGGCCGCAAGCACTGCGCAGCTGCGGCACCACGGGCAGCATCTTCATCGACCGCGTGCGCAACCTGGGCAGCCCGATGCGCGACACCTTCAACATCGAGGACATCGAGATCGTCAAGGGCGCCTCGGGTTCCGAGTACGGGCGCAGGCGCCCTGGCGCCCGCCAATCTCTACGATCCCGGCGTCAGCGATGCGATCACGGGCCAGGACATCCGCTATGCCGGCCAGATCAACGAAGGCCACACCAAGACCCTTGCGCTGTACGCCTTCATGGCCTGGGAGCTCAGCGCGAACCTGAGCCTGCAGCTGAACGTCTACAACCTCGCCAACCAGCGTTACATCGCCAGCCTGAACAGCGCGCGGCGCGCACCATATCCCGGGCGGGGCGCGCTCGGCCAGGCTGGTCGCCGCGCTGAAGTTCCGAGACAGGGCTGTTGCTGGGCGGCAACGGCCATCCATTCACTTATCAGACTATTCTTATATTTTTATTAGGAATCATTACCATTCTCAATCCAGGCAAAACTGCCTGATCCAGCCAGCACCGGCAAGCCAAGACAGCTCTCCAGCCGCCCGCGCAACGCCGGCCAGCAAGCCAGCATGTTCACTGCCCATCCCGCTTTCCGTTCAACCATGGCGAACTCCAACTCGTACATCAAAAGCCGCAAACACGACAGCGCTGGCCGCTCGCCGTCGGCCGGCATCATCGCTGCAGCCGCGGCCCTGGCCACCCTGGGCATGCCGGCCGTGGCCCAGACACAGACGCCCAGCGCCAGGACCGCGCCCAGCCTCAAGGAAGTGACCGTCGAAGGCTCGCGCAGCACCGGCTACGAACCCGCACAGGTCTCCTCCCCCAAGTTCACGCAGCCGCTGGTGGACACGACGCAGACCATCTCCGTCATCAAGGAGCAGGTGCTGCAGGAACAAGGCGCCACCACGCTGACCGAGGCGCTGCGCAACGTGCCCGGCGCCGGCACCTTCTACGCGGGCGAGAACGGCAACACCAGCACGGGTGATGCCATCTACATGCGCGGCTTCGACACCTCCAACAGCATCTATGTGGACGGCGTGCGCGACGTGGGCTCCATCTCGCGCGACGTGTTCAACACCGAGCAGGTGGAAGTCACCAAGGGCCCGGCCAGCACCGACTACGGCCGCAGCGCGCCCACCGGCGCCATCAACATGGTCACCAAGCAGCCCAGCCTGGCCGACAGCTTCGGCGCCTCGCTGGGCGCGGGTTCGGGCAGCTACAAGCGCTCCACCGTGGACTGGAACAAGAGCCTGACCGGCATGGGCGGTGCGGCCTTCCGGCTCAACGCCATGGTGCAGGACGCCGGCGTCGCCGGCCGCGACCGCGTGGCCAATGACCGCTGGGGCATCGCACCGTCGTTCGCCTTCGGACTGAACACCGACACGCGCACCTACCTGAACGTGCTGCACGTCAAGCAAAGCAATGTGCCGGACGGCGGCGTGCCCACCATCGGCCTGCCCGGCTACAGCAACACCGATGCGCGCCTGAACGCGGGCCGCCCCGTGGACCCCAGCCGCTTCTACGGCACCAGCGCCGACCACGACGACGTGACGGCCGACATGGTCACGCTGCGCGTGGAGCACGACTTCACGCCCGACACCACGCTGCGCAACACCACGCGCTGGGGCCGCACCAAGCAGGACTACCTGCTCACGGCCTTCATGACGCTGTCCAGCAACAACAGCAGCAATCCCGCCGACTGGACCGTGGCACGCAGCCTGCCGACCTTCAAGAACCAGGTCAACGACATCGTCACCAACCAGACCAACCTGACGACCAAGCTGGCGACAGGCAGCGTGCGGCACGAGCTGAGCACCGGGGTGGAGATCACGCGCGAAAAGCAGAGCAACTACGGCACGGGCACCACGGGCGCCTGGCCCAATGCCAGCCTCTATGACCCGCAGGTGCCCAACTCCGGCCTGAACTGGTCGCGCAACGGCGCCGACAGCAAGGGCTCGACCGACACCTTCGCGCTGTACGCCTTCGACACGCTCAAGTTCAACGAGCAATGGCAGGCCAACGCCGGCCTGCGCCTGGACCGCTACAAGACGCAGTACGACGCACGCGCCGTCTGCGGCGGCCGCAGCGGCCCGGCCTGCGGCAGCAATCCTGCAGGCACCGTGCTGCCCAGCGCCGTGGGCCTGGAGGCCTCCGACACCCTGCTGAGCTGGAAGATCGGCGGCCTCTACAAGCCCGCGCCCAATGGCAGCGTGTACGTGAACTACGCCCTGTCGCAGCAGCCACCGGGCGGAGCCAACTTCACGCTGTCCACGGCCGCCAACAACGCCAACAACCCCAACATGGACCCGCAAAAGGCCAAGACCGCCGAACTGGGAACCAAGTGGGAGCTGATGGACAAGCGCCTGCTGCTGACAGGCGCGCTGTTCCGCACCGAGATCACCAACGAGATCGTCACCAACCCTGACGGCACCGTGGGACAGACCGGCAAGAAGATCGTGCAGGGCCTGGAGCTGGGCGCCACGGGCCAGATCACGCCCGCCTGGGGCGTGACTGCCGGCTACACGCTGCAGGATACCAAGGTGGACACGGGCGCCACCGTGGCGCAGGACGGCTCCAGCGGCCTGACCTATACGCCCAAGAACGCCTTCTCGCTGTGGACCAGCTACCAGTTCCCGTTCGGCCTGACGCTGGCTGGCGGGGCGCGCTACTCGGGCGGACTCAAGCGTGGCACCGACGGCGCCGTGGGCACGCCCAACTTCACCGATGCCTACTGGGTCTTCGACGCCATGGCCAGCTACCGCATCAACAAGAACGCCGACATCCAGCTGAACTTCTACAACCTGTTCGACAAGGAGTATGTGGGCGCCATCAACAAGAGCGGCTACCGCTATTTCCCGGGCACGCCGCGCTCCGTGCGCGTGACGGCGAACTTCCGCTTCTGAGTGGATGCAAGACGGGCGGCCGCGCCGGCCTCGCCGCGCGCAGAGCGCCGACAATCCCAGTACCGCCCCGGCCCCGCCGGGGCTTTTTCCATGCGAGGAGGACCCGCACCATGATGCTGCACATTCCCGACGTGCTCACGCGCCAGCAGGTCACTGCGATCCGCACAGCCATCGACGCCGCCGACTGGGTGGATGGCCGTGCCACGGCGGGCAGCCAAGGCGCCCGGGTCAAGCGCAACCGCCAGTTGCCCGAAGACTCGCCCGTGGCACTGGAGCAGGGCCGCACCATCGAGCAGGCGCTGGCGGCCAATGCGCTGTACTTCAGTGCCGCCCTGCCCGCGCGCACCATGTCGCCGCTGTTCAACCGCTACGCGGACAGTGAAACCTATGGCCTGCACGTGGACGGTGCGGCACGGCGCCTGCCAGGCGCGCAGCAGTGGATGCGCACCGATGTGTCCTGCACCCTCTTCCTCTGCGATCCCGAGGACTACGATGGCGGCGAGCTGGTCGTGGTGGACACCTACGGCACGCACGAGGTCAAGCTGCCGGCCGGCGACCTGATCCTCTATCCCTCCACCAGCCTGCACCGCGTGGAGCCCGTCACCCGGGGCGAGCGCGTGTGCGCCTTCTTCTGGGCGCAAAGCATGGTGCGCGACGACACACGCCGCGCCATGCTGTTCGAGATGGACCAGACCATCCAGCGCCTGCGCGAGAAGCTGGGCGAGACCGATGAAACCCTCAGCCTCGCGGGCCAATATCACAACCTGCTGCGCATGTGGGCCGAGACCTGAGGGATCGGATCCCTTCAGGGCTTGTGCTTTTCCGCGCAGCCGATCAGGTGGTTGTAGCTGTTGGACATGCACTGGTACATGGCCTTGGAGCGGCCCGTGGAGGCCTGGCAGTCGGCCACCGTGGCGTGCGTGCGCGCCTCGCGGAACTTGCCCGCGGTTGCATCGAACTGCGCCTGCGTGATGTAGCCGCCCTTGAGGTTCTTCTGGCCGTTCTCGACCATGGTGTCCACCTGGCTGCGGATGTTGTCCACGGCGGCTGCGCAGTTCAGCGGCACCTCCTTGGAATCGACCTTGCTCAGGCCCTTGGCCACGCCGTCCGCCAGCTCGCGCACCTGCCTGGGCAGCTTCTTCGTGCCGTCGGGATTGCGCTCTTCGCCAAACCGGCCCGAGCCTGCGCCCGAGCTGCCATTGGGCGAGACCTTGATCTGGCCGGCATCGGCCTGGTCGACGGGCAGCTGCGAACCGTAGTGCGTGCGCCCTTCGGCATCCACCCATTTGTAGACGGGCTGCGCTGCCGCCGTGCACGCCCATGCAAGACCCAGCGCGACCCAGGCCGCGCGGCTCCCTGTTGTTGTCATTCTTGAAACCCCTGCGGTATCCGGGGCCGCGGCATGCGGCCCGCCAGTCGGTAACCAAGTGTAGCGCCGACAGGCATCGCCGCACCCCGCAGGAATGTCAAGTGCGGCTCAGGGCAGGTCCTTGCTGGGGTCGGGCGTGGCCGCATCACGGGGGCCGATGGTGCCCAGGCGGCTCTTGAGCGACTGGGGCTGGCCCGTGATCAGCGCCGCGTAGTTGGTGGTGTTGGACAGCACCTTCTTCACATAGTCGCGCGTCTCGGTGAAGGGCACGTTCTCGGCCCAGATGGCGGCGTCGAGCACCGGGCCGTTGCGCCAGTTGCGCGGGCGGCCGGGGCCGGCGTTGTAGCCGGCCGCAGCCAGCGCCATGGAGCCGTCGAAATCGTCCAGCGCCAGCTTCAGATAGGCGGTGCCTATGGTGATATTCACATCGCGGTCATTGATCATGGACGGGGAAAAGTCCGTCATGCCGATCTTGCGCGCCGTCCACCGGGCCGTGGCCGGCATGACCTGCATCAGGCCCGAGGCGCCCACGCCCGAGCGCGCATCCATGATGAAGCGGCTTTCCTGGCGGATCAGTCCATAGACGTAGGCCGGGTCCAGGCCGATGGAGCGCGAGCGCGCCAGCACCGTGTCGTGGAAGGGCATGGGAAAGCGCTGGCTCCAGTCGGCAAAGCTGCGGGTGCGCTCGCTGGTGTTGATGCAGCGGTCCCAGACCTGCTGCTGGCAGGCCAGGTCGGCGGCGGCCAGCAGTTCGCGGTCGTTCATGCCGCCGGCCTGGTGCAGGTTGGTGGCGTAGTTCCATTCACGCACGCCTTCGCTGCGCAGGCCGTTCTGGATGGCGTAGAGGCCGCGCACCAGGCTGGGGTTGGCGCGGGCGGCGGCCTTCTCCTGTGCCGTGGGCGGCGCAGGCGGCGGTGGGGCCGTCACGCGCTGGCCGATGTCCTCCAGCGCCAGTTGCTCGTAGAAACTGCCGGGGCCGGCCATGTCCTCCAGCAGCTGGCGCGCCTCGGAGCGCTCCTGCTCGCTGGGGCGGCCCGACAGCAGGGCGCGGGCCTTCCAGTAGGTCCATGTGTGTTCGGTGCGCTCAGGCCCCATGGCGTCGATGGCGCGGCGCACCGTGCGCCAGTCGCCTGCACGCAACGCGGCACGCACCTTCCAACCCAGCAGTTCGTCGCTGAGATCGCCGTCCTTGCGCACCTTGCCGAAATAGGCCGCAGCCTCGGGCTGCAGCTTGAGCGCGGCCTGCTTGCCGATCACGCCCCAGGCCCAGTTGTTCTCCTCGGCCGTCAGCCGGGCACCCCAGCCGCCTTCCAGCTGGGTGGCCGCCGCCGCCGGGTCGCTGGACGCCATGCGGATCAGCGCCAGCAGCGCCAGTTCCTTGGGCACGGCACCGCGCACGCGCGTCTGCCCGGCAAGGTATTTCGCCGGCGAGGCGAATACCTGCGCCACCTGGGGCAGGGCCTCGGGCGCGACGATGGCCACGGCATCGCGCGTGGCCTTCTGGCGATTGGCCTCGGCCGACTGGCGTGCCTTGCGCCAGACTTCGGGCTCGCTGATCTGCTTGGCTGCGTACAGCTCGCCGGCAGCATAGGTGCAGCCGTCGTCGGCGTCGCGCTGGGCCCACCACAGGTCGCGGACCTGCTGGCCGAGATTGGCGGCAGGCTGGCCCTTGAGGTTGTCGATCAGCAGGGCATAGCAGTTGACGGAACGGTCATCGCGCATGCGAAACGCCCCGTGCACCTGGTCGAACATGCCCCAGTCGCGCCGCTGCCCCAGCAGCAGCAGCCAGTCATTGCGCAGCCGGTCTTCCTGGTAGGTGCCGGGCCAGCGCTTGAAAAACCCCAGAATCTCGTCGGCACTGGCTTCTTCGAGCCGGGCCTTGAGTTCCCAATAGGCGGCCCAAGGTTCGAGCACATGGCCACGCGCAGAAGGCAGCAGCTGCGTGAGCTTGGCCTTGTCGCCCTTGCGAAAGGCCTGCTGCATTTCCAGCAGGACGTCGTCGCCACGGTTTTGCGCCAGCGCAGGCGTGGCTGCGGTGGTCCAGAGGGAAGCCGCCAGAAGCGGTGTCAAAATCTTCAGCCAGTGCATGGAGGAAATTATCTGATGGACAAAGCAGCCCTGCGCCGCAGCTTGATAGACCAGCGCCTCAACCTTCCCGACCGATTGCAGCGCGCCGACGCGCTGCAGCAGGTCATGCGCTTTTGGCTGATACAGCGGCCCGACAGCATCATCGGCGCCTATTGGCCGATCAAGGGGGAGTTCGACCCGCTGCCAGCGCTTCACCGGTGGAAGGAAGATGGCGAGCTACAGGGTACCCCACAAAGACGCCGCATCGGATTGCCCGTGATCGACAAGCAGCGTAAGACACTCAGCTTTCACGCCTGGTACCCGGGCTGTCCCATGGAAGAGGATGCTTACGGCATTCCCAAGCCCAAGGACACCGAAACCCTCACCCCCACCCTGCTGTTCGTGCCCTGCGTGGGCTACGCGGCCGGTGGCTACCGCCTGGGCTATGGCGGCGGTTTCTACGACCGCACCCTGGCCGAGCTGCAGCCCAGGCCCTTCACCGTGGGCCTGGGCTACGGCTGCGGCTATGTGGACGAGTTCGAGCCCGAGCCGCATGACCTGCCGCTGGACGCCATCTTGAACGACCACGGAGTCGTCTGGCCGGTGTAGAACAAGCACCCCCTGAGGCGCTGCGCGCCTTTCCCCTCTCTGCCCGCTTCGCGGGGGAGGGGGACGACACCCTCACTGCGGGGCGACCCTTGCTCGGTGTCCCTCGCTTTTGGCCGCGCCGGTTTTTAGCGCTGTGCTTCTTTAGTTTGCTGTCTCGCGCTGCGCCTGCCATTGATGCCAGCCGCGGGCTCGCAGGTCGCAGGCGGGGCAGGTTCCGCAGCCGTAGCCCCAGTCGTGCAGCGTCTCGCGCGTGCCCTGGTAGCAGGTGTGGGTGTCGCGCTGGATGAGGTCCACCAGGGTGTCGCCACCCAGGTCGTGGGCCATTTGCCAGGTCTGGGCCTTGTCTATCCACATAAGCGGGGTTTCGATGCGCAGGCGCCGCTCCAGGCCCAGGTTCAGGGCGAGCTGCATGGCCTTCATGGTGTCGTCACGGCAGTCGGGGTAGCCGGAGTAGTCGGTCTCGCAGACGCCGGTGACGATGACCGACAGGCCGCGACGGTAGGCCAGCGCGCCGGCCAGGGTCAGGAACAGCAGGTTGCGGCCGGGCACGAAGGTGTTGGGCAGGCCGTCGGCCTGCATGGCGAAGGCCACGTCCTCGGTCAGGGAGGAGCCGCCGATCTGTTGCAGCACGTCCAGCGAGAGGACATGGTCGTCACCCAGGCGCGGTGCCCATCCGGGAAAATCCCTGGCCAGCCGCTCGCGCACCTGCTGGCGCACCTGCATTTCCACGCTGTGGCGCTGGCCGTAGTCGAAACCCAGGGTCTCGACGCGCTCGTAGAGCGACAGCGCCTGCGCCAGGCAGGTGGTCGAATCCTGGCCGCCGGAAAACAGGACCAGCGCAGCCGTGTGGCGCCCCGCTGGCGCCTGGGGGGAAGAGCTATCGTTTTGCATGGCACGCATTAGAGCGCGCCCAGGCAGCGCCCGGCTCCTACATGGGTTTTCCTGCCATGCTTGCTAAGCTGTAGGGCCTATCGCGGAGGTTGCGGCCATGCTCACGCTCTATATCGGCAACAAGAATTACTCATCCTGGTCCATGCGCCCCTGGGTGCTGATGCGCCAGGCCGGCATTGCTTTCGAAGAAGTCATGCTGCGCTTTGACAGCTTCGACGAGCAGTCCGCCTTCAAGCAGCGCGCCCGCGCGCTGTCTCCCTCGGGCCGCGTGCCCGTGCTCATGGACGAAGGCATGGCCATCTGGGACAGCCTGGCCATCTGCGAGTACCTGGCCGAGAAATTCCCTGAAAAACACCTGTGGCCGACCCTGGCCCTGAACCGCGCCCGCGCGCGCAGCCTCTGTGCCGAGATGCACAGCGGCTTCGGCGCGCTGCGCTCGCTGTGCCCCATGAACATCGAGGCCCAGTTGCCCGAGGTCGGCGCGCGGCTGTGGGCCGAGCGCGCGGACCTGCGCGACGATGTCCAGCACCTGTCCGAGCTGTGGCAGCCGCTGCTGTCCACGGCCAGCGGCCCCATGCTGTATGACCAGTTCAGCATCGTCGATGCCTTTTTCGCGCCCGTGTGCATGCGCCTGACGACCTACGAGCTGCCGCTGGCCCCGGCCATCGACGCCTACGTGCGCCGCGTGCGCGCCTTGCCGGGCGTGCAGGACTGGGTGCAGGGCGCACTGGCCGAGCACGATTTCCGGCCGTTCGAGGAACCCTACCGCAGCGCGCCTGCGGCCGGCTGAGCGGCGCACCAGCAAAAGTCGGAGCACTGCTGCGCTGGGGTGGGCGCGGCCTGCGCAATGCCGCGGTTGCGGAGCCAGTGCAGCGGCCGTCCGGCTGGTGCTGCTTGAGTGTGTCTCCAGAAAGAATCCGAAAGAAAGCATGCGCTCGGCACTCCATCGGTGCGTGGAGGCAGCCCGCCATCATGTCACCGCCCAGGCCCTACCATTGCGGCATGAGCGAATTTCAGGTGTACATGGTGGGCGGCGCGGTGCGCGACCGTCTTTTGGGGCGGGCCGTGCATGACCGCGACTGGGTGGTGGTCGGCGCCACGCCCGAACAAATGTCCGCGCGCGGCTTTCTGCCAGTGGGGCGGGACTTCCCGGTCTTCCTCCATCCCGAGACGCACGAGGAATACGCGCTGGCGCGTACCGAGCGCAAGAGCGGCCTGGGGTACCGGGGTTTCGTCGTGCAGGCGGCGCCCGATGTCACGCTGGAGCAGGATCTGGCCCGGCGCGACCTGACCATCAATGCCATGGCCGCTCCTGCGGACTGGGATGGTGAAAGCGCCATCACCGATCCCTACCACGGCCAGGCCGATCTTCAGGCCCGGGTGCTGCGCCATGTGACCGGGGCCTTCCGCGAAGACCCGGTGCGCATCCTGCGCGTGGCGCGCTTCGCGGCACGTTTCCACGAATTCACGGTGGCGCCGGAAACCATGGCCCTGATGCGGGAGATGGTGGCCGCCGGCGAGGTGGATGCCCTGGTGCCCGAGCGCGTGTGGCAGGAGATCAGCCGTGGCCTGATGGAGCGCCGTCCCTCGCGCATGTTCGAGCTGCTGCGCGAGTGCGGTGCGCTGGCCGTGCTGCTGCCCGAGCTGGAGCGGCTGTGGGGCGTGCCCCAGCGCGCCGAGTACCACCCCGAGGTCGATACCGGCGTGCACGCCATGATGGTGCTGGACATGGCCGCACAGCTCGACGCCCCCCTGCCCGTGCGATACGCCTGCCTGGTGCACGACCTGGGCAAGGGAACGACGCCGGCCGATGTGCTGCCGCGCCACATAGGCCATGAGCAGCGCAGCGCCCGGCTGGCCGAGAAAGTGGGCGAGCGTCTGCGCGTGCCCACGGACTGCCGCGAACTGGGCGACGTGGTGGCGCGCGAGCACGGCAACATCCACCGCAGCGGCGAACTCAACGGCGCCGCCATCGTCCGCCTGCTGGAGCGCTGCGACGCCATCCGCAAGCCCGCGCGCTTCGAGCAGGCGCTCATGGCCTGTGAGTGCGATGCACGCGGAAGACTGGGTTTCGAAGACCGGCCCTATCCCCAGCGTGCCCGCCTGCGCGATGCGCTGGCTGCCGCGCTGTCCATCTCCACCTCGGACATCGCGGCCCAGGCCGCCGCGCGCGGCAAACAGGGCAAGGCCATAGGCGAGGCCGTGCAGGCGGCGCGCGCACAGGCCGTGGCAGATTGGCTGGCGCAGGCGGCCTGAGCGCAAAGGCCGCCACACACGGGAATCAGGCTCGCGCCACGGGCAGGACCAGTCGCAGGCACACGGGCTGCTCGCCTCCTGCCGTCAACAAGGCCACGCTGCCGCCCAGCCGCTCGGCGATGCGCCGCACCAGGTACAGGCCCAGCCCGGCGCCGGGCCGGTGCTGGGCGTTGCGGCCACGGTAATACCTTTCGAACAACTGGTCCTGGTCCGCCTGGGCAATGGGCTCTGCCGGATTCGAGACCTGGATCTCCAGACCCTCGCCCTGCCTGGTCACGTCCAGGCGGACCGATTCGCCCTCGGGCGTGTGGCGGTCTGCATTGGCCAGCAGATTGCGCAGCGCGATGCGCAGCAGGCCGGCATCGGTGATCAATTGCTGCGTGCCCCCGCCCAGTTGGCAGACGATGCGGCCGGGCGCAAAGTCCAGGCACAAGCCATCCACCAGCGCATGCAGGTCGCACGGCTGCAGGCGCGGCTCGGCATGGGGCTGGGGGTCGGCCATGCGGTCGTCGGCCAGGCAGTCGTCCACCAGGGCCAGCAGGCGCTGGGCGGCTTCGCGGATGTTGCGGCTGCGTGCCAGCGTCTTGTCGGGCGGTGCCGCCAGATTGCGCGCCAGTTGCTGCGCACTGGTCAGGATGATGGCCAGCGGCGTGCGCAGCTCGTGCGAGACCATGGCGACAAAGTCGCGCTGCTCCTGGCGCACCCTGCGCTCCAGCGCCAGCGCCTCGCTGAGTTCACTTTCGCGCAACTGTCGCTGCCGCAGTTCCGCCTCCAGCCGGACCTGCTCGCGCTCTCGAATGCGGCGCCTGCGCTCGTATCCGCCGATGATCCAGCCACTGAGCAGCAGCATGTGCGCCATGGTGCCCAGCGCGGACGCATGCGTGGACACCAGCGCGGTCAGCGCGTTCATGGGCAGCCAGCCCAGGTTGCGCAGAAAAGAGATCAGCACGCCGGCATAGAAGATGCCGAACGCCAGCATGAAGAACCGTGCCGGGGCATGGCCGCGCCGCCACAGCCAAAGGGCGAATGCGAGAAAGCCCACGGTCAGCGGCAGGGTCATGGCCTGCACCGGGACCATGCCCGCCGAGTAGTGTCCCGACACCACCAGCAGCATGCAGCACAGGCTGAACAGCCACAGCAGCGGCACGATCTGGCGCACCAGCCGCGGATACAGCGATGCCAGCTCCAACTGCCTGCAGGCCAGTTGCATGGAGATCGCCAGGGCGCCGGCAATGCCGCATCCCAGCAGGCGGTCGCTCCAGAAACCCGGCAGGCCCGTCAACTGCTGCACCAGCCCCAGCGATACCACCTCATTGAGCACGCAGACGCTGAGATAGGCCAGAAACAGGCCGCTCACCGGAGCCCGCGTGCCCAGCCAGAACACCAGTTGCACGCCAATCAACAGCAGGTACAGCCCGAAGTACAGGCCGAACGAGAGGGCCTCGCGCCGCGTATGGTTGTCGAACGCCAGTCGCTGCCACAGATCGATACGGGTGACGAGCGCGTTGCGCGCACGCAGGCGCACCAGCAACTCGTATGACCCGGCGGCAGCAGGTTCGAACTGGAATGCGGGACTGCGGTAGTCCACCGGCCAGGCGTGACGCGGAATCTCTTCGCCGCTGCGCCCCAGCAGCTGCCAGGGGCCGCCAGGCCGGCGCACATGGACCTCCACCTCATCGAGCAGGGCATTGCCCAGCAACAGCATCCAGCTGCCGGGCTGCTGCACCTGCAGCGGCATGCGCAACCAGACCGCCGCCTGCGTGAAGCTGGCGTTCAGGTGCCCTGGCATCGCCTTCCACCCGGGCGCCAGGTCGGCCTGCCGGACATCGAGCAGGCCCGAAGCGTCATCGAGCCGCTGCCACTGCCCTGCGGTCTCCTGCATGGGCACATCGGGGTCCAACACGAGGGTTCGGGCCTGGAGCAGCAGTGGGCACAGCAGCCAGGCCAGCACGATGAGGGTTGCACGGTAATATCGCATCTGAAGTCCACCACGGGGCCGCCAGCGTACACCAGCTGTCTGCGCTGTCACCCGCCTGCCCTCCTCCCAGTCCATGCTTGATGTGATCCTGCTCGAAGACGAGCCCGTGCTGCGCCATGAACTGGGCGAGTTCCTCGAATCCCTGGGCTATGCACCGCAGTGCGTGGCCAGCCTGCAGGAGTTCGACCGCCATTTCGATGCGCGGCGCCACCGGCTGGCCATCATCGACATCGGCCTGCCCGACGGCAACGGCCTGGCGCTGATCCAGCGCCTGCGCCAGCAGGGCCAGCAACTGGGCATCATCGTCTTCAGCGCGCTCAACAGCAGCGCCAACCGCATCGACGGCCTGGAGATCGGCGCCGACCACTACCTGGGCAAAGGCTGCGATCTCGACGAGCTGGAAGCCACCCTGGCCGCCCTGGTGCGGCGCCTGGGCCTGCAGCAGCGCCAGGCGCCGTGGCTGCTGCAGCTTGGCCCCAGCCGCCTGCAGCCCCCCGCCTCGCCCCCTGTGGCGCTGTCACACCAGGACCTGCTGGTGCTGCACTGCCTGATGGGCAAGGCAGGGGCCAGCGTCAGCCGCCGCCAGATCGTGCAGGCGCTGGGTGGAGACTATCTGGTCTACGACCAGCGCCGCCTGGACACCCAGATGCGCCGGCTGAGGCGCAAGGTGCAAGAGGCCAGCGGCCAGCAGCTGCCTGTCAAGACGCTGCGCAACAGCGGCTATTGCTTCTATCTGCCGGGTGAAGTGCAGGCCTGAGGAAGGGCCTGAAGGCGCCCGGTCCTTGCGGCCCGGCAACCATCAGACGACCGAGCGCACCCAGCGCACGATCTCGCCGGCAGGCAGCGCGCCGGAGACACGGGCGATCTCGCGTCCTTCCTTGAACACCACCATGGTCGGGATGCTGCGGATGTTCCAGGGCGCGGCAGCGTGGGGGTGCGCCTCGGTATCGAGCTTGGCCAGCTGCACGCCGGGCGCCAGCGCCTGAGCCGCCTGCTCGAAGGCCGGAGCCATCATGCGGCAGGGGCCGCACCAGGGGGCCCAGAAATCGACCACCACGGGCACCTGGCTGCGCCCCACATGCCTGGCGAAGCTCTGCGCATCCAGCGCCACGGGCTGGCCGGTGACCAGCGGTTGATGGCAGCTGCCGCAGTCAGGCGCGCTGCCCAACTGGTCGGCCGCAATGCGGTTGGTGGTGTGGCAATGGGGGCAGACGAAATGCAGCTTGTCGGACATGGGCGGCCTCTTGTTGGCGAGTCATGGGGGCAATTGCATGCATATACGGGCGCTGCGCCCATGCTTCAAGCCATGCTCAGACCAGCTTGGCGATCAGGGCGGCAATCACGCTGAGCAACACGGTGCTGGCAATGGGCAGAAAGATCACGCGGCCGAACAGGCGAAAGCGGAAGTCGCCCGGCAGGCGGCCCAGGCCTATGCGTTCCAGCCAGGCGTGCAGGCCATTGAACAGCAGCAGGGCCAGAAAGATGACGAGGAGCCAGCGGATCATGGCGCCGAGTGTACGGCGGCGCGGGACCGGGCCATACAGAGTACACCGCGTCATGCACACGACATATGGACTGCCTACATTGCCGCTGTCCCCCCCCCTCTTCATCGCCTCCAGGCCGACCACCACGAATTCGCCATGCAACGCAACCGCCGCCTTCTTCTTGCCGCAGCCCTGCCCGCCGCCTTGCTGATGACCGCCTGCGCCAGCGCACCTGCGCCGACAGCCCGACCCGGCGCCATCGACAACAGCGCCCTGCAGCGCAGTGATTTCCGCGCCCACCAGGCCACCTATGGCCTGGTCTACCGCCTGCCGGCCGATGCCACGGCCATCATGGACAGCCAGGTCACGCCCGTGGTGCACGAGCAGTTGCTGCGCCTGAAGCTGGTGGCCGAGGCCAACACCTTCAACCTGCCCCATGTCACCGTGGTGCATATCCACAGCGCCGACCCGTCCACGCCGCGCAAGATGCTGGCGGCCCTGCCGGCGCTGCCGCCCGTGCTGCAGGACGTTCACCTGAAGAATTTCTACACCACCGAGGCCGCCAAGGGGGCCGGCAAGCCCTGGTGGCTGGACCTGGGCATCGTCAAGTCGGGCCCGGCCTACGAGGCCATGATGGACTTCAACACCCGCGCCACCGCCGCCATGGCGCCGCTGCGCGACGGCCCGCTGCCGCGCGTGACAGGACCCGTCTATGCCCGCATGAACGACTCGGCCAAGGCCATGGTGCAAAGCGTGGGTGTCAGCGGCATCAACCAGGTGCAGGCCGGCAAGGAGGTGCGCAGCCACAACCCGCACAACACCCTGGTCTACAGCGAAGCCACCTTCACGCCCGAGATCGAGCGCGCCATGGGCGAGACCGCCGCGCGCCTGAACCGCATCCTGCCCGGCGGCTTCACGACCACGTTCGAGAACCTGTCCATCGTGGAGCTGGGTTTCTCGGGCAACGTCACGCGCGAGATCTACCGCATCAACCTCAAGGACCAGACGGTCCACGACGTCAGCAACGGCCGCAGCGTCCAGCGCTGAGGCAGGCGGGCCCCGGCCCGCTACAGGCGGTGCGTGCGGTCGCCGCGCACAAAGCCCATGGCGTCCCAGGGCTCCACGCCCTTGGCCAGGCCGATGACCTTGAACAGCTCGCCCATCTCGTGCTCCATCATCAGCTTGGTGGCCATGGCGCGCGGGCCCTGGGCCAGTGCGTCGAGCTTGGGGCCCAGGCCGCAGTTGATGAGGAAATGGGCCTGCGAGGTATAGCCCAGCACCTCGAAGCCCGCCTCCTGCGCTGCCACGGCCGTGCCCGTGAAGTTCACATGGGCCGTGATGTCCTTGAGGCCGACATCGGCCAGCGGATCGTCGTCCACCTTGTGCAGCCGGTGGCACACCAGGGTGCCCATGTGGCGCTGCGGGTGGAAATACTCGGATTCGCCAAAGCCGTAGTCGATGAAAAATGCCGCGCCGCGCGCCATGCGCTCGCCCAGCGTGCGAATGAAGGCCTCGCCCTGCGGGTGGATTTCGGTCAGGTAGTCGTGCTCGCCCTCGATGTCCATCGGCGGGCGCAGTGGCGTGGGCCTGTCTTCCCAGCCCAGGCTGCCGTCCGGCTGCAGCACCACGCCGCGCTCATGCCAGACACCTGCCTTGCGCACCAGCAGCTGCACGGGCATGGCATCCAGCACCTCGTTGCCGATGACCACGCCTTCGAGCCTATCGGGCAGGGCATCGGCCCAGTGCACCAGGCTTTCGTACTTCACCAGCCTGAGCTGCTGTCGCGCACGCAGCGTGCCCGACAGGTCGACGATGGTGTAGCGGTCCGGCCGCACGCCCAGGGCCGCCAGCTCGTCCAGCACCTGCAGCGCCAGCGCGCCCGTGCCGGCGCCAAACTCCCAGACTTCGCGGGTGTGCGTGCGCTGCAGCGCCTCGGCCACCTGGGCTGCGAGCAGTTGGCCGAAGACCGGGGACATCTCGGGCGCGGTCACGAAATCGCTGCCCGACGATGGCATCAGCCCGAACTTGGCGGTGTCATTGGCGTAGTAGCCCAGGCCCGGCTCGTACAGCGCCAGGGCCATGAAACGGTCGAAAGCCAGCCATCCGCCCGAGGACGCAATCTCTTGCGCAATACGGGTTTGCAGGGCGGCCGTTAAAATTGAGGGTTCTGTCGTCACGATCCGTACATTGTCCTCGAATGTCCTCACCTGCCCGAACACGCACAGTTTTGGTGACCGGCGCGGCCCGCCGCCTGGGGCGCGACATCGCGCTCGCGCTTGCCAGCGCCGGCTGGCAGGTGGCCGTGCACTACCGCGATTCCCACGACGAGGCGCTGGAGACGGCCGCCACCTGCGCTGAACTGGCCGGCGACAGCGCCGCCCTGGATGCCGATTTCTTCAACGAGGACTCGGTGCGCTCCCTGGTGCCGCGTGCCGTTGCGCACTTCGGCCACCTGGACGCCGTGGTCAACAACGCCTCTCTGTTCGAGCATGACGACGCCGGCAGCTTCAGCTACGTGGCCCTGGAAGCCCACCTGCGCAGCAACACCGGCGCGCCCATCCTGCTGGCCCAGGCGCTGCATGCCCATATCGAGGACCGCGTGGCGGCCGGCGAGGAGCATGCCAGCGGCGCCGTGATCAACATGCTGGACCAGAAGCTCTGGAACCAGAACCCCGATTTCCTCAGCTACACGCTGTCCAAGGCAGCGCTTGAGGCCGCAGGCACCATGCTGGCGCTGGCCCTGGCGCCGCGCGTGCGCGTGGTCGGCGTGGCCCCGGGCCTGACGCTGACCAGCCACATGCTGAGCCAGGAGCGCTTCGAGGCCCTGCACCGCCTCAGCCCGCTGGGCCGCTCGTCCAGCGCGGCCGACGTGGCCGCCACCGTGTGCTTTGCGCTGGACAACCAGTCCATCACGGGCACCACGCTGCTGGTCGATGGCGGCCAGCACCTGCAGCGCTTCGAGCGCGACTTTTCCATGATGTAGGCGCCTGCCCGCGCCCATCCCCACACTCCACGGCTTTTCCCCATGAACTCCGCCACCGGACAACAGATCCTGACGCTCACGGGTTTGCGTTTCGACGCCAACCTGGGCATCCTCGCCCACGAAAAACAGATGCCCCAGCCCATCCAGGTCGATGCCGAGCTGAGCCTGGGCACGCAGCCGCTGGCTCCGCGCGACGACGACATCCTGCATGTGCTGGACTACCGCAAGGTGCGCCAGATCATCATCGATGAATGCACGGCCGAGCATGTGAACCTGCTGGAGAGCCTGATCGGCAAGCTGGCCCAGCGCCTGATGCAGCTGCCCGGCGTGATGGGCGTGCGCGTGAAGATCGCCAAGCTCGAAATTTTTGACGACTGCGAAGTGGCCATTCGCGTCGAGACAGGACAATGGTGAACCCCATGAACGCAGTGACCGACAACCCCTGGCTGGCCGAAGAAGCCGCCGCCGACGCCCCCGCAGACACCGCAGGCGGCAACCGCATCAAGATCGAGCGCGAGCAGATCAAGCTCGAAAAGCGCCTGTGCCGCGAGGTGGGCCGCGCCATCACCGACTTCAACATGATCGAGGAAGGCGACAAGATCATGGTCTGCATGTCGGGCGGCAAGGACAGCTACACGATGCTGGACGTGCTGCGCAAGCTGCAAAAGCGCGCGCCCGTCAAATTCGAGCTGGTGGCGGTGAACCTCGACCAGAAGCAGCCCGGCTTTCCCGATCATGTGCTGCCCGAGTACTTCAAGAGCATCGGCGTGGACTACCACATCGAAACGCAGGACACCTACAGCGTGGTCAAGCGCGTCGTGCCCGAGGGCAAGACCACCTGCGGCCTGTGCTCGCGCCTGCGCCGCGCCATCCTGTACAAGGTGGCCGACGAGCTGGGCTGCACCAAGGTGGCCCTGGGCCACCACCGCGACGACATCGTGCAGACGCTGATGCTCAACATGTTCTACGGCGGCCGCATGAAGGGCATGCCCCCGAAGCTGGTCTCGGACGACGGCAAGCATGTGGTGATCCGCCCGCTGTGCTACGTGCCCGAGAAGGACACCGTGCGCTGGGCCCAGTACCAGAACTTCCCCATCATCCCCTGCAACCTCTGCGGCAGCCAGGACGGCCTGCAGCGCGTGGCCGTGGGCGAGCTGCTGCGCGAATGGGACAAGAAATTCCCGGGCCGCGTGGAAAGCATGTTCCGCGCCATGGGCCACATCGTGACCACGCACATGATGGATCCCGAGCTGCACGACTTCAAGAACGCCAAGGCCACCGGCATTGCCGACCCCAACGGCGACATGGCCTTCGACCATGAAGAGATGCCAGTGTCCGCATCGCTGCCCGGTCTGCAGGTGGTACAACTGTCGTCCTGACGGCTGAACCTATAACAATCGCCCCACTCCAACCAAGGCCCGTGCAAACGGGCCTTTTTTCGACCAAGGAGTACACCATGAAGCTGCGCTGCATCCATGTCCTGGCCATCGTGGCCACGGCCTTGCTTACGGGCTGCGCCAGCGTGCGCGAAGTCCAGAGCACCGTCCAGAGCTATTCCACGCTGGGCGCCCTGCCCGCGCCGCCCACCTACCGCCTGGAAGTGCTGCCCTCGCAACGCGAGGCGCAGACGCACTTCGCTGCCATCGAATCCCAGGCCCAGCAGGCACTGGGCCGCGTGGGCCTGCAGCGCGACGACTCCCGGGCCAGCCTGATCGTGCAGATCGGCGCCGACGCACGCTATGCGCGCGACTACGCCGCCTGGCCCTACTACGACCGCTGGGGCGGCCCGCGCTGGGGTTGGGGCGTGGGCTACGGGCGCGGCTGGGGCATGGGCTTTGGCGGCAGCTTCATGTTCGACGGCCCGCCGCTGGAGTACTACCGCGCCGTCAGCATCGTGATGCGCAACGCCACCACGCAGCAGATCGTCTACGAGACCTCGGCCCAGCGCCAGGATGTGTGGACCGACGACCCGGCCATCTTCGGCATCCTGTTCGACGCCGCGCTCACCGGCTTCCCCAACCCGCCCAAGGGCTCGCGCGTGGTGCGCACCACCATCGGTCCGGTGCAGCAGGGTGGCGCGCCAGCGCAGCAGCCGGCCCAGGGGGCACCTGCGGCGCAGGCAGCACCGGCCACGCCACCAGCACCCGCCCGGTAAGCCATCGTGTCCTCAGAAGCAAAGGCCTGCATCCGCAGGCCTTTTTTGGGTCCATCGCTGTCATTCGTTCCTGGGAACATGAGAACGCTGTAGGTCATGTGGACAGCGCCTTGCAGCGTTGGTAACTCATAAGTTACCATCCAATCCATGCGAATCCAGCTCCAGGAGTACATCCGCGAAGACGGCAGCAGCGCGTACCAGACATGGTTCAACGGGCTGGATGGCCAGGCGGCCGCCAAGGTGGCCGTCGCCATGGCCCGCATGGAGTTGGGCAACACCTCCAATATCGAATGGTTCCGGGGTATTGGCGAATACAAGATCGACTGGGGCCCGGGCTACCGCATCTATCTCGCCAAGGACGGGGAAAGATTGATCATCCTGTTCGGGGGCAGCACGAAAAAGGGTCAGCAGAAGGCCATCGACGAAGCCGTGGCCCTGCACAGCGAATACAAGGCTCGCAAGAGGCAACGCCCCTCGGACAATGCCAAAAGAGGAACGAAGGCATGACGCTCACCCGCGATTTCAAACAAA
Organism: Delftia sp. PX-1; assembly: GCF_055797465.1. Lineage (NCBI taxonomy): Bacteria > Pseudomonadati > Pseudomonadota > Betaproteobacteria > Burkholderiales > Comamonadaceae > Delftia > Delftia sp. PX-1. The sequence goes on along the minus strand of NZ_CP184763.1, from coordinate 1,337,902 downwards.
CGGTCATTCAGCGCATTGAGCGCGACCCTGCTTTCGCACAGGCGCTGCTTGATGAGGCGGCCACTCTTTTTCTGAGCGGTGAGCCAGAAACGGCACGCCTCGTCCTGCGCGATCTCGTCAACGCAACGGTGGGATTCGAGACGCTGGCCGACCTCACGCACAAGCCGAGCAAGAGCCTGCACCGCATGCTCTCGCCGAAAGGCAACCCCAGCATGGACAATCTTGCCGCCATCTTTGCCGCCATCAAGAACTGGCTTCAGGTCCGGTTCGACGTGCGAGTCGTTGCCGCGACCTGAACGCCAAGCCATGGCAGTGCACTTGCCTCAGTGCACATGCTCCATATCCGGCACGGCAGCCATCAGCGCACGCGTGTATGCATGCTGCGGTGCATCGAGCACGGCGCCGGCCTCGCCGGTCTCGACCAGGCGGCCGCGCTGCATGACGCCGATGTCGTCGCACATGTGGCGGATCACGGCCAGGTTGTGGCTGATGAGCAGATAGGTCAGGCCGAACTCCTCCTGCAGGTCGCGCATGAGGTTGAGCACCTGGGCCTGGACCGAGACGTCCAGCGCCGAGGTGGGCTCGTCGCAGATGATGAATTCGGGCCGGCTGGCCAGGGCACGCGCGATGGCGATGCGCTGGCGCTGCCCGCCCGAGAACTGGTGCGGATACTTGCGCGCATCGTCGGGCTTCATGCGCACGCGGCGCAGCGCCTCCTGCACGCGCTCGGCCGTCTCGTCCTTGCCGGCCGTGAGGGCCAGCACCTGCAGGGGTTCGGCAATCAGTTCCTGCACAGTCCAGCGCGGGTTCAGGCTGGCATACGGGTCCTGGAAGATCATCTGGAAGCGCCGGCGCATGGCCACGGTCTGGGCGGCCGGGCTCCACTTGTCCACGCCGTCGAACAGTACGGTGCCGCTGGTGGGCGGCGTCAGCCCGGCCACCATGCGCGCCACCGTGGATTTGCCCGAACCGGACTCGCCGACCAGGCCGAAGGTGGAGCCCCTGCGGATCGAAAAGCCGACGCCGTCCACGGCCTTGAGGATCTTTTTGTCCTCGCGCGCCAGCAGCCGGGCCAGCCAGCCGCTGGACAGGTCGAACTCCTTGCACAGATCCCTGACCTCCAGCAGGGCAGCCGCGGGCTCCTGCGCACCGGCCCCGGGCTGCCAGGGCACGGCGGGCGCGGCAGGGCCGCCGCCCACCTCGGGCACGGGCAGGCGCTGCACGCGGTGGTGCACGCTGGGAATGGCGCCCATCAGCACCTGGGTGTAGGGCTGCTGCGGCGCGTCCAGCACCTGGCGCACGGGGCCGGTTTCCAGCACGCGGCCCTGGTACATGACCATGACGCGGTCGGCCGTCTCGGCGATGACGCCCATGTCGTGCGTGATCAGCATGGCGGCCGCGCCGCGCTCCTTGCACACACGGCGCAGCAGGGCAATGATCTGCGCCTGCACGGACACGTCCAGCGCCGTGGTGGGCTCGTCGGCAATGATGAGTTCGGGCTCGGCGCACAGCGCCAGGGCGATGGCCACGCGCTGGCGCATGCCGCCCGAGAGCTGGTGCGGATACTGGGCCATGCGCTCGCGCGCCTGCGGGATCTCCACCTCTTCGAGCAGGGCCAGCGCGCGGGCCTCGGCCTCCTTCTCGGAGACGGGCAGGTGCGTGCGGATGGTCTCCACCAGGTGCCGGCCCACGGTATAGACCGGGTTCAGGCTGGTCAGCGGGTCCTGGAAGATGGAGCCTATGCGCCGGCCGCGCATGCGCCGCAGGTCCTCGCCGCGCAGCGTGTCGATGCGCTCGCCGCGCAGTTGCACCGTGCCGGCCGAGATGCGGCCCGGCGGCTCGATCAGGCCGATCACGGCGGCGCCCGTCATGGACTTGCCCGCGCCCGACTCGCCGACCACGCCCAGGATCTCGCCGGGCGCGATGTCGAAGCTCACATCGTCCAGCACCTGCACGGGGCCCTTGTAGGTGTCGAAGGTGACGGACAGGCCGCGAACGCTCAGCACCGCAGGCTGTGCGGGGGGCTGCCCGGATTGTTGTGTCGTGCTCATTGCAGCTTGGGGTTCAGTGCGTCGCGCAGCCAGTCGCCGACGAGGTTGACGGACAGCGCCAGCGCCAGCAGCACCAGCGAGGGGAACAGCAATATCCACCACTCGCCCGAGAACAGGAAGCCCTGGCCGATGCGGATCAGCGTGCCCAGCGAAGGCTGGGTGGGCGGCAGGCCCACGCCCAGGTAGGACAGCGTGGACTCGGCCACGATGGCATGCGCGAAGCTGATGGTGGCGATCACCAGGATGGGCGCCAGCAGGTTGGGCAGGATGTGGCGCACCAGGATGGCCACGCGGCTGCGGCCTATGAGCTGGGCCGCCAGCACGTAGTCCTTGTGCTTTTCCACCATCACCGCGCCGCGCACGGTGCGTGCGTACTGCACCCAGTCGGACAGGCCGATGGCCACGATGATCACGAAGACCGCCATGTCGTCGCGGTAGCCCTCGGGCAGCAGGCCGCGTGCGATGCCGAAGACCAGCAGCGCCACCAGGATCACGGGAAAGGTCAGCTGCACATCGGCGATGCGCATCATCAGCGTGTCGAACCAGCCGCCCGCATAGCCGCAGACCAGGCCCAGCGGCACGCCGATCAGCAGGGACAGCCCCACGGCCGACACGCCCACCAGCACCGACATGCGCAGCCCGTAGAGGATGGCGCTCCACACATCGCGGCCCTGGTCGTCCGATCCCAGCGCGTACAGCGTGCCGCTGGTGCCCGCCTGGCCCGGCGGCGTGAAGGCATCCATCAGGTCCAGATTGGCCGGATCGAAGGGGTTCTGCCACGCCAGCCAGGGCGACAGCAGCGTGGCCGCCACGATCAGCGCCAGCACCAGCGCCGCCGCCTGCACCAGGCGCGAGCGTGCAAACGCGCGCTTGACCGGCGAGTCGCTGGCGCGCCAGCCCGTGGCAGGGATTGCTTGTTTGGCGGAATCGGTCATCGGTTTCTCAAGCGGGGGTCCACGATCACGTACAGGAAATCGACGAGCAGGTTGATGCCCACGTACAGCAGCGCGATGAACATCAGGTAGGCGGCGATCAGCGGCACGTCCACGCCCTGGATGGAGGAGATGAACAGCAGGCCCACGCCGGGCCACTGGAACACGGTCTCGGTGACGATGGCAAAGGCGATCAGCGAGCCGATCTGCAGGCCCGCGATGGTGATCACGGGAATCAGGGTATTGCGCAGCGCATGGCCGAAGTACAGATCGCGCTCACGCAGCCCGCGCGCACGGCCGAAGCGCATGTAGTCGGCGCGCAGCACCTCCAGCATCTCGGCGCGCACCAGGCGCATGATCAGCGTCATGTTGTAGAAGCCCAGCGTGATGGCCGGCAGGATCAGCGCCGACCAGCCCGAAGCCGTCAGCAGTCCGGTCTCCCAGCCGCCCAGCTTCACCGTCTCGCCGCGCCCGAAGGACGGCAGCCAGCGCAGCTCCACGGCAAACAGGTAGATCAGGGCGATGCCGATCAGGAAGGTGGGCAGGGACACACCCACCAGCGACACCGTCATGATCGAGCGGCTCAGCCAGCCCTCGCGCCGTATGGCCGTGTACACGCCCAGCGCCACGCCGATGACCAGGGCGAACAGCGCCGCCGTCATCGCCAGCTCCAGCGTGGCGGGCAGGCGCTCGGCAATGATCTCGGTCACGGGACGCTTGAGCCGGTAGGAGATGCCCAGGTCGCCCTGCAGCACCTTGCCCACGTATGCCAGGTACTGCAGCGGCACGGGCTTGTTGAAGCCCAGGCTTTCCGTCAGCGCCTCGCGCTCGGCAACCGTCGCGTCCTCGCCCAGCAGGCTGATCGTGGGATCGCCGATATGGCGGAACACCATGAACGAGACAAAGGAGACGGCCAGCAGGACCAGGGCGGACTGGCCCAGCCGGCGCAGCAGATGGACCAGCATCGGCGCTTACTTCTTCTCGAACTTGACGAACTTGAAGTGCAGCGCGTTGTCCGGGTGCACGGGCACATTGAGCCGGGGCACGGACGCGAAGTGGATCACCTGGTCATGCAGCGCAATGTAGAAGCGCTCCTTTTGCACGGTCTCCCAGATGCTCTTGATGGTGGCATCGCGCTTTGCCTTGTCGCTCTCCGAGGACAGGGACAGGATCTTGGCATCCACATCGGCATTGCTGTAGTGCGTGGCATTTTGCGCACCCCGGCTGTCCTTGCCGCGCGTATGCACCAGGAAGTCGAAGATGTAGGCCGAGTCGTAGGTGGGCACGCCCCAGCCGTACAGGTAGAAGTCGCTGTCCGCCTTGGTCAGCGAGACGCTGTGCATGGCGATCGGCCGGGCCGAGACTTCGGTCTTGATGCCGATGCGACCCAGGAAACCGGCCACCGCCGTGGCGATGGCCTCGTCGTTCACATAGCGGTCGTTGGGCGTGTTCAGCGTGATGGTGAAGCCGTTGGGGTAGCCCGCCTCGGCCAGCAGTTGCTTGGCCTTGGCGGCATCCGCCTTGGGATAGGCCGCGAAGGCCTTGTCGTAGCCATTGACGAACGACGGCGCGATCACGCCGGTGGGAATCGACAGGCCGCGCATCACCGAGCGCTTGATCGCATCGCGGTCGATGGCCAGCTCGATGGCCTGGCGCACCTTGGGATCGGCCAGCGGATTCTTGCCCTTGACGTTGCTGCTCTTGAGCTCTGCCGCACCCACGTTCAGGCCCAGGAAGATGGAGCGGTTCTCGGGGCCTTCATTGATGCGCAGGCGCTTGTCCTGCTTCAGGCGCGCCACGTCCTGCGCGGGAATGTCCTGGGCGAAATCCACCTCGCCCGACAGCAGGGCCGCCACGCGCGTGGCCGGGGACTTGATGGGCAGGTAGACCAGTTCGGTCACCTGCAGCGGGAACTGGCCCTTGCCCCAGTAGTCGGGATTGAGCTTCATCACCGTCCGGGAATCGACCTCGCGGCTGGCCAGCACATAGGCGCCCGTGCCGTTGGCCGCGCGCGTGGCGCCATTCTCGGTCTTGCTGGCCGTGTCCTGCGTGGTCTCGGCGCCGTTGGCCTTGGACCACTTCTCGCTCATGATGAAGAGATTGGTCAGGTTGTCGGGGAAGATCAGGTTCGGGCCCTTGGTCTTCACCTGCACCGTGAGATCGTCAACGGCCTTGGCCTCCTCCATCGAGGACAGCAGGGACTTGACCTGGGCGTTCTCGCCCTTGGCGCGGTTCAGCGAGAAGACCACGTCGCGCGCCGTGAACGGCGTGCCGTCATGGAACTTGACGTTGGGGCGCAGCTTGAACTCCCAGACCGACGGGTCGGAGGTCATCTTCCACGAGGTCGCCAGCGTGGGCACCAGCTTGCCGTCGGCCGAGCGGATGACCAGGGTTTCGTAGATCTGGTGCAGCAGCACGAAATTGGTGCCCACGTTGAAGGCATGCGGGTCCAGCGAAGTCGGATCGGAGCCGCGCGCCCAGCGCACGGTCTCGGCCTGGGCCAGCGCGGCCGAGGTCAACAGGCCTGCGGCCAGCAAAGAACTGCCCAGAATCTTCATGATCATTTGTCTGCTCCCCTGTGGATTGATTGGAAAGGCGGCGGCCATGCGACGCAGCAGCCCGGGCGCCGCAAGAAGCGGGCCATATAGGTGCGCCCCACTTTAAATAACTTTTTCAGCTTGTTGAATTGATTTTTATACTTAAAAGCCATTTCCAAATAACAAGACTGCCGCCGCGGCCCGCCAATGATGTGCGGCCATCATGGACAGGCCAACGGCTTTGACAGCTAGTGAAAACGCGAAAGACCGACACGGCCCGCTCTGGCAAAGGTTTGCAATCGGGCACAGGTCTGCGCCGCACGGCGTGCTAATTTCAGACCCTGTATCGAGCCTGCGGGTTTCCGCGGAAAGGAAGCATCCATGAAGACATCCATTGCCAGCGCACTGCTGTGCGCCATGCTGGGCCTGGGCGCCCTGCCTGCCCAGGCGTCGGGCCTGGGCGACTCGCTGCGCCAGGCCTCGGGCCTTGGCGGTGACAAGGCCGCCGCCAGCAGCGAAGGCGCCGGCTCCGGCCTCGGCGGCATGCTGGGTGCGGGCGCAGGCGGTGCGGGCGCGCTGTCCGCCCTGGGCCTGAGCCCCTCGGCCACGGCCGGCAATGCGGCAGGCGTCATCTCCTACTGCATGAAGAACAACTACCTCAATGCCGACAAGGCGGCCCAGGTCAAGGACCAGTTGCTGGGCAAGCTGGGCATGCAAAAGCAGGAAGAGCCCAAGGACACGGGATTCCAGAACGGCCTGGGCGGCCTGGTCACCGGCTCCAACGGCAAGAGCTTCAGCATCGACAAGCTCAAGGGCGACCTCAAGGAAAAGGCCTGCGACTTCGTGCTGGACAACGCTAAATCGCTGATCTGACCCCCTGAGCGGCTGCGCCGCTTCCCCCTTCTCGCTTCGCGGAGGGGGACGACACCTTCGGCTGGGCGCCCCCGCCGCGAGGCGGCTCTTGCTCGGCGTCCCTGAGTTGGGCCGCGCCAGTTTCAACGGCGGCGCGCGATGCAGGCTTGCCTGGCTTGCGGGACAATGCCTGCTCCTTTTTGCAGCACCCCACGCCAGCCCCTCATGCAAGCCACGCGCATCATTGCCATCCGCCACGGAGAAACCGCCTGGAATGTGGACGCCCGCATCCAGGGCCATCTGGACATTCCTCTCAACGACCTGGGCCTGTGGCAGGCCGCCCAGGCCGGCAAGGCCCTGGCGGGCGAGCCGGTGGCCGCCATCTACAGCAGCGACCTTCTGCGTGCCTATGCCACGGCCGAGGCCGTGGCCGCGACCACGGGCGCGACGCTGACGGCCGACAAGGGCCTGCGCGAACGCTGCTTCGGCAGCTTCGAGGGCCAGACCTTCAACGATATCGAGGCGTCCCACCCGGAGGACGCGCTGCGCTGGCGCAAGCGCGATCCCGAGTTCGTGCCCGCAGGCGGCGGCGAGTCGCTGCTGATGCTGCGCGACCGCATCTCGGCCACGGTGGACCGCCTGGCCGGCCGCCACGCAGGCGGGCAGATCGTGATCGTGGCGCATGGCGGCGTGATGGATGTGCTCTACCGCCTGGCCACGCACCAGGAAGTGCAGGCGCCGCGCACCTGGGCGCTGGGCAACGCGGCCATCAACCGCCTGCTGTGGACGCCCCAGGGCCTGGGCCTGGTTGGCTGGGGCGATGTGCAGCACCTGGAAGGCGGTGCGCGCGACGAGGTTTTCAGCTAAGCACCCGCACGGGGAAGGGCGCCGCAGCGCACCTCCCCGCCACTTGTCGCTTACCAGTTGTCGTCGTCCTTCTTGCCGACCGGGGCATCGGCCTCCTTGGCGGGCGATGCCGCGCGGCGTGCTGCGGGCGGTTGTGCAGCACGTGCCGGTGCGGCCTGGGGCTCACCGGCCCCGTCGCCTGATGCCGCCTGTGCGGCCAGCACGGGCGCGGCGGATGCCTTCAGCACCTCACGCACCTGCAGCCCGCCCGGTGGCAGGTCTTCCATGCCGCCGCGCATGTTCTCCAGGTGGCCGTAGGAGAGGTTGGGGGTCACGCGATCAATCACCAGTTCGCAGCACGGTGACTCCAGGCGCCCCAGGCTTTGTCCGGTCTGCGGGTCCTTCATCTCCTTGCCTATGGCCACCACCTGGTAGCGTGCGCCCTCCTTCACAGCCTGGCCGCCCTGGCTCAGCACCACGCTTTCGCCATCGCGGGCGACCACGGTCAGCGGAAAGGTGCGCTGCAGGATGGAGCTGACCACGCCGGCAACCAGCGCATCGCTCATGTCGGTCATGACCTTGTTGCCATCCACGCCCGCGCCCAGCGTGGTCGGCGCCGTGGAAGGGACGGAGCCGCGCAGCGAATCCGAGGCCGTGACCTGGCGCGTGGCCACGTTCACCAGCTTCTGCGACAGGGCCCAGCCGCCCGAGTAGCTCACCAGTTGGCGGTCGCTGGTCTTGAGCTGGCGTGCATGGCGGTTGTAGGCAAAGCTGCTGACGCGGGCGCTCCACACCAGATCGGCGCTGGCAGCCTGGGACAGCTTGGCCAGCTCGGCGCTGGGCGCCTGGCCCGTGGCGATGATGGCCAGTTCCTGCTCGATCTCGGGGCTGAATTCGCGGTCCAGCACGGCAAAGCGGCCCGTCTGCACCAGGGCGTCGCTGATGCGCTGGCGCAATGTGGCGGACAACTCGGCGGCTGCAACGCTGCGGTCGCCCATGGGCAGCGAGGCCTGCTCGAAGCGCATCGGCCCGACCACGACCTTGATCTTCTGCATCTCGGCCGAAGGCTTGAACTTGGAAATGTTGGCCTTGATGGTGTACTTGTAGCGCTTGGCCCAAGGCTTGGGTTCTTCCAGATCCACCACCTGGACCGACTGGATGACGCCACCGGACTTCTGCTTGACCACCTCGGCGAAGGCGCTGGCGCGCAGCGAGGCGGCGTCCTGCCCCAGCGCCACGTCGAGACCGTACTTGGCCGTGACGGAGGCAGACTGGATCACCGCGCCATTGACCTGCAGCAGCGCCATCTGCAGCGCCTGCGCCATGGCTTCACCAGGGGACTGGCCCAGGCCGATGACCTGGACCTCGACGGTCTCCAGCCTGCCCACGTCGGGCACGGGCGGGGCGACGCTTTGGGGTTGTTCAGGCGCGTCGGTCCTGGGCTGCTCGGACGGCTTGTCGCCACAGCCGGACATGGCGGCGCAGGCAGCCACGACGGCCGCAATGATGCGGATACGCATAGAAAGTGCTCCTTGCCTGTACCGGATCACAGCTTGAGCGTGCCCAGCGCGGCCGTGGCGTCAGCCGCATTGGCCGGCACCTCGATGTCGTTGGCCCGCGCGAAGGCAATGGCCGTCTGCACGGTGCTGAACAGGTCGGAGGCCGAGCCGGGGAACTTGGACACCACCCAGGCTGCGGAGGTGAGCTTGGTCAGTTGCATGGGGTTGGCGCTTTGCAGGCTCTTGCCCATGACCGATACATCCTTGCCCATGCCGGCGTACTTCACGCTGCCGTTGACCAGGTGCACCAGCCCCTCGGCGAAGGTGGCCTTGGAGGCGGCATCGAGCACGGGCTTCTTCGCCATGGATTCGGCAATCGCGCCGCTGGTGTCGGAGACCACCTTGTTGCCATCTCCCAGCGCGCCGATGGTGGCGCCATCACCCAGGCTGTCCGCCGTGCTGGCGGCGCTGGCGGCCTGCTCTTTCAGGCCCAGGGCCGTGGCCATCTTGGCATTGGCGCTGAGCACCTCCTTGCTGGCGCCCACATAGCTGCGCACCAGTGCGTCGCCCTGGCCGGCCACGTCGGCAGAGCCGCTGCCGCCCATGAGCTTGCCGACACCCGGGATGGAGGGCATGGAGAACTGGGCCTGTGTCAGGGCGGGGCTGGCCATGGCGGCGGCAACGGCGACGGTGGTGAAGAGCTTTTTCATGGAGATGGACTCGGGTTGCAGCAGTCCGTGAACGCGGACGGCGAAGATAAAAACGTGGAAAACGAACGAAAGGAAAAAGGTCCGGCTGCATGGCAGCCGGACCTTGGAAGCCGCAGCGCTCAGCGCAGGCCCAGATTGGTGACCTGGCTGGTGAGATCGCGGGCCGCGTTGTTGGCGGCCAGCTTCAGCGCGTTGTTGCGCGCCTCATCCTCGGACGGGCCGGTGCCCGCATACAGCACCGGGCCGACGGCGGCAATCGTGTCGGGAATGGTCTGGGCGATGTCCAGGATCTTGGCGTTGACCGTCACGCTCACGCGCATCAGGCCGGTCTGGGGATCGGGCTCACCCATGCCCACATCCAGCGTACCCAGGGCGATGTAGGGAATCTGCGCCGTGCGCATGCCGGCCACCATGGCCGCCAGGGTCGAGGGCTGCAGGTCCATGCCGCTCTTGTAGTCGTTCTCCACGGCCGCGACCTTGAAGTGGCCGCCCGTATAGGGCTCCACCATGGCAGCCTCTGACACCTTGAAGCCGGCCTTGGCGAAGTTGGAGGAAAAGACCTGGGCCAGGTTGGCGCTGGGGATCACGCGCCAGGTGGACTCGGCCGAGCGGCGCGTCGTGCTGCCGCCGGTTTCGGAAGTGCGGCTGCTCTTGACCGAGGCGTTGCCCGAGGTCGCCGTGGAGGCATTCGTGCTGATGCGTCCGCCACGGATGGATTCACCCTCGCTGCCCTTTTCGGAAGCGCTGACCTGGGCCTTGACGTCCTCGGTCTCGTCCACGCGCTTGTAGACACGGTCATCGAAGGACTTGGTCGTGGCCACCTGGCGCGAGACGAACATGAAGGCCAGCGGCGACCGGCCTGCGGGACCGCCCCTGGCCACGGCAGAGTTGGCCTTGACGGCATTGCGCAGATTGGCCACGTTCAGCGCCACGCGCACGGAGACCGTGTACTGCTTTCTGTCGGCGTTGTCCTCTTCGCTGAGCACGGTGTGCTCAAGGATGTAGCGATCGGGGTTGGCCAGGATCTTGTCGCGCACGGCGTCGAAATTCTCGGCCTCCGACTGGCCCGCTTCGGCGTAGTAGAACTCCACGGCCTTGAGCTGGGCCGCCATCAGCGCACGCTCCTTGTCCTGCGGGCTGACCTTTGAATCCTGGTAGCTGACCGATGCCTTGCCGCGTGCCTGCTGCACCTGCGCGCCCGCACCGGCCGCGAACAGCGCCATGGAAAGGCACAGGAGGATTTTCTGGATTACTTGCATAGATTCATCAGGTCTTTTGTTTTGACAATTTGCGCTTCGATGTCGCTCTCGGCCGCAGCCGACTTGAGCCAGTCATTGCCCCGTCCAGCCGCCACCGTCTCGGCCAGCTTCACGAAAAGGCCGTTGAGCGAGTCATAGAACGCCGGAAAATCATCGACATGGGTTTGCGTGGAAGGCACTACCTTCACTTCCGCGTTCTTCAGCGAGGCGCCGAGAAACACCGGCCCATTGGGTTCCTGGATGCGCATATCGGCAAAGGTGCCGTAGACATAGCTGGTGCCGGCGCTGGACTCCTTGAACTTGAGCTTCTTGAATCCCTTGAAATCGACGCTGATGGCGTAGTCGGCACTGGGCAGCTGCAGCGTGTAGACCTCTCCGTCAAGCACCTGCATGCGCATCACATTGCCCACGGCATAGCCCATGGCAAAAGGAATGATGGGCACACCAATGCGGCTGGAAATGGCCTCGCCCACGATATCGGCGGCCCAGGTCTTGTGCACCTGCGGGTCCTGCAGATAGCCGGGCAGCATCTCGGCCATGGCGGCGGGAATCTGGATATCGGTGACCTGCAGGAAACGCGGCGTCTGCGAGGGCACGGTGGCCGTGGCCAGCACCTGGGCAAAACGGCCGAAGATGCCGGGCTTGCCTCCCGCGCCTTCGTATACCTTGGTCACGCGCTCCATGATTTCCTCTTGCGACGGCTCGTGGCGCAGGTTGTCGATGAAGGCAAAGCTGAGCGGATACGAACGCACCGCCGTCATGGACTTGAAGTCAAAAAACAGGGCCTGTCCACGAATCAGGATGAACAGCTTGCGCACGCCGCCAAAGCTTTCCACGGAGACCGTCTCGGAATTGAGCACCAGAGAAACCACCAGGGCCTGGTCGCGCCCCTTGAGCTCATCGATGGGATTGGTGGATATCTGCAGATGCTGTGCAGGCGCCTGCTGCACGAATGCCAGTGCCCGCGCATAGGCACTGTGTCCGGCGGCCTTCAGGCGGCTCTCATACTGCTTTGAATAAGGGAATCGCTGCTGCTGCGAACTGGCATCGCCCGAATAGGCGACTCCCGCAAAAGTGACATTGGGCCGGTCCTCGGCCATTGCAGCGCCCGACGCTGCAAGCGCAAAAAGCCAGAGCCATGCCATGGCCCGGCGCATGATTTTCTCCACCCCCACACCGCCCCCTTAAAAATGTAAGCAGAGGGTAACAGATTTCACACACCAATACGTGGCACTCGGCGCACAAAGGCGACTGCAGACAATGCCGCCGATTTCGCCGGCCCAGTCTTCATTCAATGGAAAAAAGCGGTCACCCGCTGACCGTCAGCGCGGCCTATTCCACCTGGATATTGGCGGACTTGACAATCTGCGTATAGCTCGCCTTTTCCTTCTTCAGGAATTGGGCGAACGTGGCCGGCGTGCCCGAGCCGGGCGTGGCGCCGCTGTCCTGCAGGCGCTTACGGACCTCGGGCAGCTTCAGCACCTCGGCCAGTTCGGCGGCCAGGCGGCTGACCACGGGCTCGGGCGTGCGGGCGGGGGCGAACAGGCCGGTCCAGGCTTCCAGCTCGAAGCCCTTCAAATCAGGAGCCTCCGCAAAGCTCATCACCTCGGGAATCACGTCGATGCGCTGTGCCGAGGTCACGCCCACGCCTTCCAGCTTTTTCTGCTGCACCAGCGGCGTGGCGCCGGTGGTCATCAGAATGCCCAGATCGACCTGGCCGCCCATGACCTCGCTGGTGACCTGTGCCACGCCACGATAGGGCACATGGACCAGGCGGATGCGGGCACGCTCCTGCAGCCGCTCCATGGCCAGGTGCAGCACCGTGCCCACGCCCGGGGTGGCATAGGTCAGCGCGCCGGGCCGGGCGCGGGCCATGCTGATCAGCTCGTTGAGGTTGTGCACGGGCAGGCCAGGGCGGGCCACGATCACCATGGGCGCCACCGAAGTCAGGCCCACGGGAGCCAGATCACGCTCGGCGTCATAGCGCACGGAGGAGTTCACCAGTTGCGCAATGCTCACCGGCCCGTCAAAGCCCAGCAGCAGCGTGTAGCCATCGGCATGCGAGCGCGCCACCTTGCTCACGCCCAGCACGCCGCCGGAGGCCGGCACGTTGTCCACCACCACCGACTGGCGCAGCCGCGCACCCAGCTTTTCGGCCACCAGCCGCGCCGTGGCGTCCACATCGCTGCCCGCGCCGAAGGGCACGATCAGCGTGATGGGCCCGCCTGCCGGCCAGGGCTTGCCCGCGCCCGGCGCGGCATGGGCGGCGGGTGCAGTAGCAAGGGCCGCAGCCACTGAGGCTGCAGCCGATAGCAGGGAGCGTCGGGACAGGTGCATGGAGCGTGGGCATGCGCGGCGCATGCCGGCGAAGGCGGTGCGGGCTGGCAATGGCCTGCAGGGCAGGGACGGCCAGCGCGTGGAAAGCGGGCGATTCTGCCATAGGGCGCAATTTTCCTGCCACACGCTTGCCACGAAGCCCTATTTATTGCAATCCGTTTCAACCCTTGTGATTCCGTGTCCTAGGGTTCTCGCCTAAGGCGCTGCCCCGCCGCCATGCCCAGAATTGGCTGACCATGCTCTCACCCAGCCAAGTCATTGTCTTCGCCACGCCTGCCTTTTTGCTGCTGATCGCGCTGGAATGGGGCGTGAGCCTGTGGCGCGGGCGCAATGCCTACCGGCTGGCCGACGCCATCAGCTCCATCAGCCTGGGCATGCTCAGCCAGACCAGCGCCGTCTTCTCCACGCTGCTGCGCGTGGGCCTGTACACGCTGGCCTTCGAGCACTTGGCGCTGTGGCGCAACGATGCCTTCTGGACCAGCATTCCCGGCTGGCTGCTGGCCCTGCTGTTCTACGACTTCTGCTACTACTGGCTTCACCGCATGGGCCACGAGGTGGCCGTGCTCTGGGCCGCGCATGCCGTGCACCACCAGAGCCAGGACTACAACCTGTCGACGGCGCTGCGCCAGACCAGCTCGGGCGCGCTGCTGGGCTGGCTGTTCTACCTTCCCATGGCGCTGGCCGGCGTGCCGCCGCTGGTGTTTGCCATCGTGGGCCTGATCGATCTGCTCTACCAGTTCTGGGTCCATACCGAGCAGGTGCGGCGCCTGGGCTGGTTCGACCGCTGGTTCTGCGCGCCCAGCAACCACCGCGTGCACCACGCCGTCAATGACTGCTACCTGGACAGGAACTACGGCGGCATCCTCATCGTCTGGGACCGCCTGTTCGGCACCTTCAAGCCCGAGGACGACAGCGAGCCCTGCGTCTACGGCACGCGCGGCCTGCTGCAAAGCTGGGATCCGCTGTGGGCCAACGCCGTGGTGTACCGGCAACTCATCCATGACAGCTGGCATGCGCGGCGCTGGGGCGACAAGCTGCGCGTCTGGCTCAAGCCGCCCGGGTGGCGCCCTGCCGACGTGGCGCAGCGCTTTCCCAGGCCGGCCTTCGACCTGGACGCGCACCGCGTGCTCTACGCACCCGACATGCAGCGCAGCCTGCGCTGGTTTGCGGGCCTGCAGTTCGTGGCGCTGATCGCCGGGGTGTCGCTGTTCCTGTGGCATGCCGACCAGTCCTCGACGGCGCGCAATGCGCTGTGGTTTGGCGTGCTGCTGGCCTGCCAGTGGGCACTGGGCGCGGCCATGCAGGGGCGCATCAGCCTGTGGGTGGCCCTGGCCATCGAGGCCGGCGCGCTGGCCACCGCCACCAGCGTGCTGGACATGCTGCACTGGCACTGGCTGTTCAAGCCGCTGGCCATGGTCTTTGCGCTGATCGCTGTCATGCAGATGTGGCGCGGCAGCGCGGCGTTCTCGGCGCTGGCGAAACCCGCGCGCGGCGCCTGCTGGCTGGCCGCGGCGCTGGCGGCCTCGATGGCGGGCGACGTGTTCCTGATGCTGCCCGATCTGTTCATCCCGGGCCTGGCCAGCTTTCTGCTCGCCCACCTGGCCTATATCGTGCTGCTGCGCCAGGATGCGCCCTGGTTTGCGCACCGGCCCTCGCTGGCCGCCACGCTGGCCCTGGGCGTTGCCATGTATGCCGTGCTCTGGCAGGGGGGGCTGCCCGCCGCGCTGCGCCTGCCCGTGGCCGCCTATGTGCTGGTCATTGCGCTGATGGCGGCCCAGGCCCTGGGCCGCGCCAGGCACCTGGGCGGCCAGCCCGCCTGGACCGTGGCCATCGGCGCCTGCTTCTTCATGGCCAGCGACTCGCTGCTGGCCATCAACCGCTTCGTGCAGCCTTTCGACGGGGCGCAAGCTGCCGTGCTGACCACCTACTACGCGGCGCAGTTGCTGATCGTGCAGGGCTGGCTGGCCCGTGGCGCATCGACATCAGGGTTGACCCGAGGCAGCTCGCAAGGCACAATGGCGGGATCGCATTTTCAGGAGTCCTTCCGTGGACAGTGCCAGTTCAACCAGTGACAAACAGCGCGCCGCAATGGCTACGCTGCTGGCTGACTGACCGACTCCTGTGAAGGGAGCGGCCATGTCGGCCGGCTTCCTTCCATTGCTGCGTTTCCCCTTGGATCTTCGCGCCCGCCCGGCGCTGCAGTGGCATTTGGCTTGCATCAGGCATGCCGCCCCTGCACCTGAGATTCCAGTTGCTGTGGTTCACTGACCGCGTGTCCGTGCCTGCCCCGTTGCAGCGCGCGGCACACGCTGCTTGACGGCCCTGCCCGCGGCAGTCTTCCTGGTTCGCCAAGGAGAAAGCCATGTCCACACCGTTCGCTCGCCCCGCAATGCAACGCCTGCAGCCTGCCACTGCCGCGCCCTGCCCCGGCGCCACCGGCACGCGCGTGGCTGCCTCCCAGGCAGCAATGCAGGCCAAGGCACAGATGCAGGCCCAGGCCCCATCGGCCATGGAGCACGCCATGCACCTGGACCTGCAGACCCACTGGCCCACGCACCGCATCCGCAGCTTTCTGAGCCTGCAGCCGCGCTGAGCGCGCGCCGCAGCCTTGTCCGCCCCATCGTCAGAAAGGAGTTCCCCCATGGACCCCGATCCGAGTCGATCTTGCCCTGACCCCTCCGATACGGTCCGGCCGCACATGCCTGCGGCCCTTCCGCCCCTTCCCAAGGCCCCGGCCGGGAGACCCGCGCACGTCCATTGACGGATAGGTGCCGGGCTTCTTTCGGCCGCAACGAAAGAAGCCCGCCATGCAACACGTCATCACCGCGCTGCGGACCACGCCGGCAACCACGCCCGCAACAGCACCCGTCTCCACGCGCGCCAGCCGCACCTCCCACACCACCCGCGCCAGCACCTTGCAGCTGGCCCTGCAAGCCGCCATTGCGGCACGCCATACCGGGCAACTGCACGCCCTGCTGCAGCAACACGGCCCCGATCTCTTCGCCCACGCACTCGTGGCGCTCACGCAGCGCCAGCAGGCCGACGTTCTGTCCCTGCTGGCGGCGCAGGAGCGCGCCGAGGTCTACCGCCACCTGCCCGCCCACGCGCGGCGCCAATGGCTGCAGTCGGCCACCGTGGCCCGCCCGCCGCTGCGCCGCCGCCTGCTGTGCGCCTGCCAGCGCAACTGGCACTGGCTGCGCGCCACCCTTCGCTCGAGCCAGGCCTGAGCCACCGGGGAGGTCGCCATGAAAAACCTCAAGCACCTGTTCCAGGCCTTTTTGCGCAGCCGCCATGCCCTGGGGCTGTTCCGGCGCAATGCCCTGCCCTCGGGCACGGCCGTGCACCACTCGCGCTCGGTATCGCCGACCCTCACGCGCGAGCTGCTGCGCGCCTCGCGCGATGACATCGCCGCCGTGCTGGCGCGCACCAGCTCCAGCGAAGACGGCCTGACCCGCGAGCAGGCCCGCGCCGCGCTTGCACGTCTGGGCCCCAACGAGGTCGAGCACGAAAGGCCGCTGCCCGGCTGGCTGCACCTGTGGTACTGCTACCGCAATCCCTTCAACCTGCTGCTGACGCTGCTGGCCGTGGTCTCCTACGCCACGGAGGACATGAAGGCCACGGTCGTCATCGCCTCCATGGTGCTGCTGTCCACGCTGCTGCGCTTTGTGCAGGAAGGCCGCTCCAACCGCGCCGCCGCGCGGCTCAAGGCCATGGTCAGCAGCACGGCCACGGTGCTGCGCCGCAATGGCGGCCCACCGGCCCCTGCAGATGCCGACTCCGCAGACGCACCGCACAGCGGCTTCGGCCAGCAGGCGCGCCGCTACGAGGTGCCACTGCGCGAGGTCGTGCCCGGCGATTTCGTGGTGCTGTCGGCCGGGGACATGATTCCTGCCGACTGCCGCGTGCTCAGCGCCAAGGACCTGTTCGTGAGCCAGTCCGCCATGACCGGCGAATCCCTGCCCGTGGAAAAGCGCGCCGACGCCAGTGCATCGAATGGCACCGGCGTGCTGGACGCCAGCAACCTGCTGTTCATGGGCACCAACGTGGTCTCGGGCACGGCGCTGGCCGTGGTGCTGGCCACGGGCAACCGCAGCTATTTCGGCACCATTGCCACGCGGGTGACCTCCAACGACCGCGCGCCCACGGCCTTCGAGACCGGGGTCAACAGCGTCAGCTGGCTGCTGATCCGCTTCGCGGCCGTGATGGTGCCCGTGGTGCTGTTCATCAACGGCTACACCAAGGGCGACTGGGCCGAGGCCTTCCTGTTCGCGCTGTCCGTGGCCGTGGGCCTGACGCCCGAGATGCTGCCCATGATCGTGACCTCCACCCTGGCCAAGGGTGCCGTGGTGCTGTCGCGCCGCAAGGTCGTGGTCAAGCGGCTGGACGCCATCCAGAACTTCGGCGCCATGGACGTGCTGTGCACCGACAAGACCGGCACGCTGACCCAGGACCGCATCGTGCTGGAGCGCCACACCGACGCCTTCGGCCAGCCCTGCGACGAGACGCTGCGCTTCGCCTACCTCAACAGCCACTACCAGACCGGCCTGAAGAACCTGCTCGACCATGCCGTGCTGGAACACGTGGAGCTGCACACCCAGATGCGCCTGGCCGAGGACTACCGCAAGGTCGATGAGATCCCCTTCGACTTCGAGCGCCGCCGCATGTCCGTGGTGGTGGCCGAGCGCGGCCACCACCACGAGCTGATCTGCAAGGGCGCGGTCGAGGAAATCCTGGGCGCCTGCACCCGGCTGCGCGAGGGCGACGGCACGCGCCCGCTGGACGAGGAGCAGCTGGCCCGCGTGCGCCGCGTGACGCGCGAGCTCAACCGCGAGGGCCTGCGCGTGGTCGCCGTGGCCATGAAGGAAGTGCCGCCGCACAAGAGCGACTACGGCGTGGCCGACGAGTCGGAGCTGACCCTGATCGGCTACATCGCCTTCCTGGACCCACCGAAGGAAACCACGGCCGAGGCGCTGGCCGCCCTGGCCGCGCACGGCGTGGCCGTCAAGCTGCTGACCGGCGACAACGAACTGGTGGCCGCCAAGGTCTGCCGCGATGTGGGGCTGCCCGCAGACCACATCGTCCTGGGCACGCAGATCGAGCACATGAACGACGAGATGCTGCGCCAGACGGTGGAGCGGCACCAGCTGTTCGCCCGGCTCACGCCGCTGCACAAGGAGCGCATCGTGCATGCGCTGCGCGCCAACGGCCACATCACCGGCTTCATGGGCGACGGCATCAACGACGCCCCGGCCCTGCGCGCGGCCGACATCGGCATCAGCGTGGACAGCGCCGTGGACATCGCCAAGGAAGCGGCCGACATCATCCTGCTGGAAAAAAGCCTGATGGTGCTGGAGCAGGGCGTGATCGAGGGCCGGCGCACCTTCAGCAACATGCTGAAGTACATCCGCATGACGGCCAGCTCCAACTTCGGCAACGTGTTCTCGGTGATGGTGGCCTCGGCCTTCATCCCCTTCCTGCCCATGCTGCCGCTGCACCTGCTGGTGCAGAACCTGCTGTACGACCTCTCGCAGATCGCCATCCCCTTCGACAACGTGGACGACGAACTGGTGCGCCAGCCGCTGCGCTGGAACCCGGCCGACCTGGGCCGCTTCATGGTGTTCTTCGGGCCCATCAGCTCGCTGTTCGACATCCTGACCTTCGCGCTGATGTGGTTCGTCTTCGCCGCCAACACGCCCGGACAGCAGACGCTGTTCCAGTCGGGCTGGTTCGTCATCGGGCTGCTCACGCAGACGCTGATCGTGCACATGATCCGCACGCCCAGGATCCCCTTCCTGCAAAGCCGCCCGTCCTGGCCGCTGCTGCTGGCCACGGCGGCCGTGATGGCGGCCGGCATCTTCCTGCCGATGGGGCCCCTGGCCGGCTACTTCAAGCTGCAGGCGCTGCCGGCGGCCTACTTCCCGTGGATGATTGCCATATTGCTGGGCTACGCTTGCCTGGCCACGCTGCTCAAGCGCGTCTACATCCGCCGCTACGGCTGGCAGTGACGCACCCTTCAGCGCCTCTTTCAACGCCCCTTCAACCCATTCACCAGGAAAGCCCGGAACCCCATGCAGGCCCTGCAGAACCTCAACCCCGGCGCCATGCTGGACACCTTCGTCAGCCTGACCACGGCCTTCGTGTTCGGCGCCCTCATCGGCCTGGAGCGCCAGGTGCGCCAGCGCACGGCGGGGCTGCGCACCAACACCCTGGTCGCCGTGGGCGCGGCCGTCTTCGTGGATCTGGCCGTGCGCCTGGGCGGGGCCGAGGGCGCCACGCGCGTGGTGGCCTACGTGGTCTCGGGCGTGGGCTTCCTGGGTGCGGGCGCCATCATGAAGGAAGGGGCCAACATCACCGGGCTGAACACGGCGGCCACGCTGTGGGGCTCGGCCGCCGTGGGCGCCTGCGCGGGCGCCAGCCTGGTGGCCGAGGCCGGCCTGGCCACGCTGTTCGTGCTGGCCAGCAACACCTTGCTGCGCCCCGTGGTCAACCGCATCAACCGCCGCCCGGTGGATGACGAATCCACGGAGTCGACCTACTACGTCTACGCCATCTGCCACCGCGGCGCCCAGGGCGATGTGCGCGAGCAGATGCTGGAGCTGCTGGAGAACGCCAGCTACCCCGTGCGAGGCGTGGAAACCCATGCCTTCGGCCCGCAGGACACCGAGATCGAGGCCATGCTCTACGCCACCTCGGTGGACTCCGACGAGCTGGACCGCGTGATCGCCGCCATCGAGGCCCTGCCCGGCGTGCTGCAGGCCTTCTGGAACGCCGGCACGGAGGAATGAGCCTGCGTCAGCTGGCGTCGTCGCCCGGCACGGGAAGGCCCAGGTGGCGGTACGCCGCCTGGGTCGCCATGCGCCCGCGCGGCGTGCGCTGCAAAAAGCCCTGCTGGATCAGGTAGGGCTCGATCACATCCTCGATGGTGCCCGCCTCCTCGCCGATGCTGGCCGCGATGTTGTCCAGGCCCACGGGGCCGCCGTCGAAGCGGTGCACCACGGCCTCCAGCAGCTTGCGGTCCATGATGTCGAAGCCCTGGGGATCGACATCGAGCATGGCCAGCGCACGGTCGGCCAGCTCGCGCGTGATGCTGCCGTCGCCGCGCACATCGGCATAGTCGCGCACGCGGCGCAGCAGGCGGTTGGCAATGCGCGGCGTGCCGCGCGAGCGGCGCGCGATCTCGAAGGCGCCCTCGTCATCGATGGGCGCGTTCAACAGGCCTGCACTGCGCCGCACGATGCGCGCCAGCTCCTCGGCCGTATAGAACTCCAGCCGCGCCACGATGCCGAAGCGGTCGCGCAGCGGGTTGGTCAGCATGCCCGCGCGCGTGGTCGCGCCCACCAGCGTGAACGGCTGCAGGTCCAGCTTGATGGAGCGCGCCGCCGGCCCCTCGCCGATCATGATGTCGATCTGGTAGTCCTCCAGCGCCGGGTAGAGGATTTCCTCGACCACGGGCGACAGGCGGTGGATCTCGTCGATGAACAGCACATCGTTGGCTTCGAGGTTGGTCAGCAGCGCCGCCAGGTCCTTGGGCTTTTCCAGCACCGGGCCGCTGGTCTGGCGCAGGTTCACGCCCAGCTCGGCCGCGATGATGTGCGACAGCGTGGTCTTGCCCAGGCCCGGCGGGCCGAACAGCAGCACATGGTCCAGCGCCTCGCTGCGCTTTCGGGCCGCGCCGATGAAGATCTCCAGCTGCTCGCGCGCCTTGGCCTGGCCCACGTACTCCTGCAGCAGCTTGGGGCGCAGGGCGCGCTCCATGGCCTCTTCCCCGCGCGAGACCGGCGCTGCCGAAATCATGCGCGGCTTTTCCGGTGCCTTGTCGGGCGCGAAACCGCCCTGCGGAAAGCCGCCCTGCCCGAAATCGTCGGTATGGATGCTCATGCGCCGCTCACTTGGCCAGCGCCTTCAGCGCCAGCTTGATGCCTTCGGTCACGCCCACGTCGGGCGGCAGCTTCTTGAGCGCGGCGGCCGCATCCTTGTCGGAATAGCCCAGCGCCATCAGCGCCTGCACGATGTCGTTCTGGTCGTTGTTCACGAACAGCGACTGCGCGCCCGTATCGGCGCCGATCTTGCCCTTGAGCTCCAGCAGCAGGCGCTCGGCCGTCTTCTTGCCGATGCCCGGCACCTTGACCAGGCGGCCCACCTCCTGCAGCGTCACGGCCTGGGCCAGGTCCTCCACGCTCATGCCGCTGAGCACCGACAGCGCCATGCGCGGGCCGATGCCGGTGATCTTGATCAGCTCGCGGAACGCCTGGCGCTCGCTGTGCGTGCCAAAGCCGTACAGAAGCTGCGCATCCTCGCGCACCACGAAGTGCGTCAGCAGGCTGACCCTGGCCCCGCTGGCCGGCAGGTTGTAGAAGGTGCTCATGGGCACCTGCACCTCGTAGCCCACGCCGCCGCAGTCCACCAGCACCTCGGGCGGGTTTTTTTCCAGCAGCGTTCCTGTCAATTTGCCTATCATTGGTGTCCTTTGCCGCCCCAGGGGCGGCTTTTCATGCCCGTCCGCAACCGAACGCCGGCCCATTCACAGGGTATGGCACCACGCCCTCGCGCTGGCCGCCGCCCGGAATCTCTGGAATTATCCGCGTGATCCTGCGCCACACATTCACACCCCACGACAACAACCGGTTGAGCCATCTGTGCGGCCCGGCCGACGCGCACCTGCGCACCATCGAGATCGCCCTGGGCGTCAAGATCGCCCACCGCCACGAGCAATTCAAGATCGACGGCCCCAAGGCCAAGGCCAACGACGCACTGGAGCTGCTGCAGGCCCTCTACGAGATGGCCGACGACCCCATCCTGGACGATTCGCTGCAGCTCATGCTGGCCGGCGACACCGAACTCATCGAGCAGCCCCTGGACGCCATCCAGCTGTCCACGCGCCGCCCCGACCTGCGCGCGCGCACGGCCAACCAGTCGGCCTACCTGGAGAACATCGCCCGCCACGACATCACCTTCGGCATCGGCCCGGCCGGCACCGGCAAGACCTACCTGGCCGTGGCCTGCGCCGTGGACGCGCTGGAGCGCAGCGCCGTGCAGCGCATCGTGCTCACGCGCCCGGCCGTGGAAGCAGGCGAGCGCCTGGGCTTTCTGCCCGGCGACCTCACGCAGAAGGTCGACCCCTACCTGCGCCCGCTGTACGACGCACTCTACGACCTCATGGGCTACGAGAAGGTGCAAAAGGCCTTCGAGCGCAATGTGCTGGAGATCGCGCCGCTGGCCTTCATGCGCGGGCGCACGCTGAACAATGCCTTCGTCATCCTGGACGAGGCGCAGAACACCACGCCCGAGCAGATGAAGATGTTCCTCACGCGCATCGGCTTCGGTGCCCGCGCCGTGGTCACGGGCGACGTCAGCCAGATCGACCTGCCCAAGGGCGCCCTGAGCGGCCTGATCGATGCCGAGCGCGTCTTGAAGCGCGTCAAGGGCATCGCCATCAACCACTTCACCAGCGCCGACGTGGTGCGCCACCCGCTGGTGGCCCGCATCGTGGACGCCTACGACGCACGCGGCCAGGCCCCGGCACGCCGTGCCGCACCGCGCCTTGCAGCGCCTTGATCCCGACAGCCACAGCAGACGCCCGCCCACGGGCGCTCCAAAGCTCAAGCCCAAGCACACGCCCACGCACTCCCCCATGTCCCTGAACCAACTGCAACTGTCCCTGCAATTCGCGCGCTTTGCCGAGGCACCCGCCCACCGCGCCGTGCTGTCCCGCAGCAAGGTCACGCGCTGGATACGCCACGCCCTGGCCGTCGATGCCGAGATCACCGTGCGCATCGTCGATGCCGAGGAAGGCCAGCAGCTCAACCGCGAGTACCGGCAAAAGGACTACGCCACCAACGTCCTGACCTTCGACTACCAGCAGGAGCCCACCGCCATGGCCGATCTGGTGCTGTGCGCCCCCGTGGTCGAGCGCGAGGCGCGCGAGCAGAACAAGACGCTGGAGGAGCACTACGCCCACCTGCTGGTGCACGGCACGCTGCATGCCCAGGGCTGGGACCATGAAACCAGCGAGCAGGACGCCGAGGAAATGGAAGCCTACGAGACCGAGATCATGGTCGAGCTGGGCTTTGCCGACCCCTACGCCAAGTAGGGCCCGCGCGGGCCTCAGCGCGCCGTATCGATGACGACCCGGCCGCGCACCTGGCCGGCAAGCAGCCTGGGCGCCAGCGCAACCGCATCGGCCAGGCCCGCCTCTTCGGTATTGCGCTCCAGCACCTCGCGCGGCAGCTCGGCAGCCAGCCGCGCCCAGGCCTGCTCGCGCCGCGCCTGCGGCGCATAGACGCTGTCGATGCCCAGCAGCGACACGCCGCGCAGAATGAACGGTGCCACGGAAGCCGGCAGGTCCAGCCCCTGGGCCAGTCCGCAGGCCGCCACGCAGCCGCCGTAGCGCAGGCTGGCGCACACATTGGCCAGCGTATGGCTGCCCACGCTGTCCACGGCCGCCGCCCAGACCTCCTTTTGCAGCGGCTTGCCGGGCGCATCCAAGCTGCTGCGCTCCACGATCCGCGCCGCGCCCAGCGCCTTCAGGTGCTCGGCCTGTTCGGGCCGCCCGGTGCCGGCGTGCACCTCGAAACCCAGGCGCGACAGCAGGGCCACGGCAATGCTGCCCACGCCGCCATTGGCCCCCGTCACCAGCACCGGGCCGCTGGAGGGCGCGATGCCATGCGCCTGCAGCGCCATCACGCACAGCATGGCCGTATAGCCGGCCGTGCCTATGGCCATGGCATCCCGTGCGCTGAAGGCCTCGGGCCGGCGGATCAGCCAGTCGCCGTTCACGCGCGCCTGCTGGGCGAGCCCGCCCCAGTGGGTCTCGCCCACGCCCCAGCCGTTGAGCAGCACGGCATCGCCGGGCTGGAAACGCGCGTCCTCGCTGTCCAGCACCGTGCCGGCCAGGTCGATGCCCGGCACCATGGGGAACTGGCGCACCACGGGCGAGCGCCCCGTGATGGCCAGTGCATCCTTGTAGTTGAGCGTGGAATGCGAGACGGCCACGCGCACCGCGCCGGCGGGCAGGCTGGCTTCGTCCAGCTCCACACACTCGGCACGGGTTTCACGCGGTACGGGTTGGGTCAGCAGCAAGGCTTTGAACATGGGGTCTCCAGCAAGGCAGTGGCAAAGGAATCCAAAGGCAATCAGGACTGCGGCGCGCCCAACACGCCGCTGCGGCACAGGCGGGTGATGGCCTGGTCCGCCATCCCCAGCTCCCGCAGCAGCGCAAGGTTGCCATCGCCCAGGACGGGGGCCGGGGCACCCGGCAGGGGCTCGGCATCCATCCACCGGAACCCCATTCCCGGAGTGTCCACCGCAGCGCCGCCGGCGCCATAGCTCACAGGTGACACGGTGCCGGCAGCGCGGGCCTCGCCCAGGAACTCACCCAGGCGCCGCACCCTGGCGGCAGGCACGCCCACGGCGTTGAGCCGGGCTTCCATGTCCCGTGCGCTGCGTGCGGCGAAGGCCTCGGCCAGACAGGCCTGCAGCCGCTGCAGCGCGGACGCATCGCGCGCGGCCACAAAGCCGCCCTCGGGCGCGTTGAAGGCATCGAGGTCCAGCAGCGTGGCGTCCTCGCACAGCGCATCGAGCCCCAGCACGCTGGCGAGCCTGCGGAACTGCTGCGGCGTGTTGGCGGCCGTGAACAGCCAGCCGTCGGCGCACCGGTAGGTGTCGGCCGCCGGGCTCCCCGTATAGCCCCGGTTGCCCGCGCGCAGCTCCATGCTGCGCCGCATGATGGAAGAGGTGTTCCGCCGCGAAGGCGTGATCGCGCCCACGCCCGTCATCGAATCCACCAGCCCCTTCACCAACCTGCAACTGGTCCGGGCCGGCCTGGGGCTCAGCGCCGTGCCCGACTCCACGCTGCAGGCCTCGCACCGGTCGCTGGGGGTGCGCAGGGTGCATGTCACATCCGCCATCTCCATGGGCCCCGTGGCGTTGATCTACCGCAGCGCCGTCGCCAACCCGCGCGTCGCCCTGCTGCGCGCCACGCTGGGCCTGCCCGGCCCGGTGGTGGAGCCGCCCTAGTCGCCTGGTGGCCACCACGCCGGCGCGATCCTGTCCTTTTGCGCAAAGCAGCCCTGACCCAGCCGCCATGCCGGTGCGACAGCCCGCCCGATGGTCCGGCACTAAGATCGGCCTCGACCTATAACACCGGCCTGGCCGCGCAAGGCCACGGCGGCCTGCCGATGCCCGGCCCCAGGAGGAGACAACACCCATGTGGGACATCGCACTGCTCATGAGCGCCGCCTTCGTGGCCGGCGCGCTCAATGCCGTCGCCGGGGGCGGCAGCTTCCTCACCCTGCCCGCCCTGGTCTTCACCGGCGTGCCGCCCGTGGCCGCCAACGCCACCGGCACCGTCGCCCTGCTGCCCGGCTACATGGCCGGTGCCTGGGGCTTTCGCCAGGACATGGAGCCGCCGCCCGGCCTGGGCATGCGCGGCGTCATCGTGCTGTCGCTCATCGGCGGCTCGCTGGGCGCGGCCCTGCTGCTGGTCACGCCCGACCACCTGTTCCGCAAGGTCGTCCCCTGGCTGCTGCTGGCCGCCACCGCCATGTTCGCCTTCGCGCCCCAGCTCAGGCGCATGGCATCACGCGGCAGCGCCGAGCATGCCGCCCATGCATCGCCCCTGAAGGCCGGCGCCGGCATGCTGGTCGTGGCCATCTACGGCGGCTACTTCAACGGCGGCCTGGGCATCCTGCTGCTGGCCCTGTTCGGCCTGCTGGGCCAGACAAGGCTGCATGCCATGAACGGCATGAAGAACCTGGTCTCCGCCCTGCTCACGGCCATTGCCGTCGCCATCTATGCGGCCGGCGGCGTCGTGCAGTGGGAGCAGGCCCTGGTCATGATGATCGCCGCCACCGCAGGCGGCTACGGCGGCGCCCGCCTGGCGCGCCGCATCCCGCCCGAATGGCTGCGCGCAGGCATCGTGCTGACGGGGCTGGTGATGGCGGGGGTGTTTTTCTGGCGGCAGTGAGGCGGGGCTTTTGAAGAAGGGCCGCGGCTCAGGCCTTCCTTGGCCGCTGCCTATTCTTTGGCGGCTGTGCATCCACCGGTGCTGTCTCAGCAGACACCAATGGCATTGCACGCAGGCTTTCAGCAACCCTGCGTGCGACGTCCTCTTTCCATGACTTGTCCTGGGTCAGCGTCAAAACGGCCACATCCGCAAGCGACGCCGCCATCGCGGACCGAACGGCCACATCCTGTCCAAAGTCTGCTTTGGCGCCGGTTGCGTCAAGGCTGCTCTCCAGCCTCGCAATGATTTCTGCGTTCACGCTGCGATTGTTGTTCTTGGCAACGAGAGTGAGCTTTTCACGCAGCTCCACAGGCATACGCAACGGGTAGGACGGCACTTGCTTGTCAGTCATCCGCCAGATTCTGGACATCAGAAAGATTCATGACAAAGAATCTATTTGACATCTATCATTTGTAGATATCCAATAGATTCAGTGCCCAAGACATGCAGGAGGAGGGATCCATATGAATGCCAAGCCGAAGGCCACCGCAGACAAGCCCAGCATGCAGCAGATGATTGCCCTGTCCATAGACCGCGCAGAAACCGAGCTGGCCGCCCTGATCGACAAGCGCTGCGCCGACATGGACTGGGTTGACGAGGACGCCGACGTGGACATGGCCACGGAACTGGCCCTGAACCACATCCGGCAGATGAAGCTCACCCACTTCGACGCGGCATGGAAGTTCGACAACGCATGGTTCCTCGCCCGCGCCGCCATCGTCCTGGCCGCCCAGGCGTTCAGCCGCCCCCAATGCGCCTATGGCCTGCGCCTGGCGCAGCTCGTGCAACTTTTCAATGAAGCGCCCTCCTTCGTGGAGCACGTGGAGGAAAGCCGGGTGAAGTAGGCGCGGCGCCCTGCTGCAGCGTGGCACCAGCAGGCTCCGTGAGAGCGCCGGTCTGTTCGCTCATTGCCGTCACGGCCTTTAACCGGATCGCATTGGGCACCGCGTAGTTGCGCATCTGCCTCTGGCTAGCCAAGAGAGGGGGTGCGTGCTTTCTGAGCTGCCTATGCGGCAGCGAACGGGCGCAGCAGGTGTCTGGGGCGCTGCTGCCATTTCTGAGCTGCCTACGCGGCAGCGAACGCAGAGCGCGCAGCCCAGGCAGCAGCCAAGGGTTTCTGAGCTGCCTACGCAGCAGCGAACCGGGAGCAAAGCCTTTATTCATGCGGGCTTCATTTCTGAGCTGCCTACGCGGCAGCGAACAGGCAAATTTTTATCCTGAGCATCTCCCCGGCTTTTCTGAGCTGCCTACGCGGCAGCGAACTAGGTAAAAAATTCCCCAATCCATTGATTTTGAAAGAGCTTTCACCTCCAGCTGGCAAACACCCCAAATTCCGGGGCATCCGCCAAGCTGTTGATTTACAAGGCAGTCTTCAGGCCGCCAGAAAAAGGGTCAGAACCAGGGAACAGCAGTTCCCAGGCTCAGCCCATAAGTATTGAAGCCTTCCTGGCCCGCCGTGCCCTGCACCGCTTTCTGCTCCACGAACAGGCAAAACGGCTGGCCGGTGCTGGCGCTGCGCAGTTGAACGTAGGGCAGGTCCGGGGTGCGCTCCACGCTGTCGGGGATGGCGGCCGCGGCCTGTTCAGCGGTTTCTCCCTTGCGCCGCATGCGGCGGCGGCGCAGGCGGTCGGGGCTGGTCTTGAATTGCCGGCGTTGCACCAGGTAGGGCACGGCGCCCTCTGGCACCAAAGCTGGTGGCGTGCAGTGCACGTGATCGCGCATGCCCTGCAGCCAGGGCTGTTCCATCAGGCCGCGCAGCGCGGCTTCACTGCCATGCAGGCGCAGGATGGTGCCCAGAGTGCGTGGACGCAGGCTGTAGCCGGGAAAGCTGATGCCTATGTCCGCGCTGCCCAGTTGCACGAGCGCGCGGTGCAGCTTGGTGACCAGCGCGCCCAGCAGGTGGGCGTGGCTGAATTCCGGGTCAGGCAGCAGCGTGATGTCGATGTAGTGCGAGGTCATGGCCATCAGCTCGCATCGCCGAAGACGCCGCCACGGATCAGCACGGCCATCACGAAGTGCTGCTGCTCGACGGGAGGCACCTTGTCCTTGAGCAGCCAGTCGTCCAGCAGGGTGTAGAAGTCCTGCTTTTGCTTGGGCTGGCGCCAGGCCTTGCCCTGGGTGGTGACGGAGCCGTAGGGCTCGACCGCGATGGGGCCCAGGTCCTGCGCGCCGTCGTACCAGGTGTCGATGGTGCGCAGGGCGTTGCCGATTTTCTGGGAGTGGATGGCGGCGACCTCCTGGCCTTTTTCCCCGATCTGGTAGAGCGTCTTGCTCTTTTTGGTGCTGCCCTTGTCGAGGATCAGTTCCTGCGAGGGGAAGACTTCCTGGCCCGCGCCCAGGCGCACAAAGGCGGTGATCTGCAGCAGCACATGGGCCTTGCCCTCAAGCCCCTGCGCGATCACGCTGCCCAGCGCCGCCACTTTCTCGTCAGGCTGCTCCAGCGTGCGCAGGTTGTGGGCCAGCGCATCGAACGACCATGCCTGCCCGGCCTTGCCATCCTTGAGCTGCACCACCTGCACCTGCACGCTTTCCGCGCCCACGCGGTTGCGCCACAGAAAGCGCCCGTTCGCCAGGTTGGCCGCATAGCGGTTGGCCAGTTCGGCAAAGCCCTGGGCCGAGGCATAGGCCTGCACCGTTTGTGCGAGCCTGGCCTGGTATTCGGCGCTGTTGCAGGCAGACGGCGTGCCTGCGCCAGACAGCACGCGCAGCGTGAACTGCACCTTGAGCGTGTCGGCATCGGCGGGCAGGGCTGCCACGTCCACGGTCTGCAGGTTGGGGTTTTCGATGGCGGCGTCGAGCTTGGCCGGGTCCTGGTCCTTGGTCTTGAGGCGGTTGGAGATGGTGCCGCGCACGGATTTCTCGCGCAGCTTGACGGAGGGCCAGGAGGCGGAGGCCGCCCGGTCATCCCAGTTGCCTGCGTGGAAGACGGCGTCGGAGGGGTCGAGCTTGCGTTCGAAGGCGAGGACGGATGCGGTCTTGAGGGTGCTGGACATGGTGTTCAATCCTTTGGCAATACGGTGTGAAAGGCGGCGGTGCAAGGACGCTGGTCAGGTGTATGCATAGCTGTCGTCGCCTTCCTGCTCCTGGGCTGCGGCGTCGTCAGGGTCGGCCCCGGCTGCGGGGTCTGGCACGTAGCCGCTGCGGCAGCGGTAAAGGCCCCGCTTTTCATCGGTGTGCGCATGCCACA
The DNA here is from genome assembly GCF_055797465.1 of Delftia sp. PX-1. Lineage (NCBI taxonomy): Bacteria > Pseudomonadati > Pseudomonadota > Betaproteobacteria > Burkholderiales > Comamonadaceae > Delftia > Delftia sp. PX-1. Next base: position 1,308,689 of record NZ_CP184763.1, on the reverse strand, counting down.
GCAGTTGCTCCAGATGGGTGAGGCGGTGCGGGCTGATCCATTCGCCCAGCGAGTAGACCGACTCCACGAAGCGCAGCGGCGTGGTGGCATCGCGGGCGTTGAGCACTTCGCCTGCGGCATGCGATGGCGAGAGCGCCGCATAGCCCACGGGCACAGGCACGATCCAGCCGCTGCCCGGGCCGCGCCAGGGGTCTGCCCATGGCTGCTTGCCATCGGCAGGCGGGGGCTGGCCTTCGGCCGCTGCCACGGGCTCGTGGTTGAAGCGCGATGCATGCAGCCAGGCGTCGAGCAGCGTGGTGTGCGCCGCTTTGTCGCGCAGCCTGTGCAGGCGGTCGGCCAGCAGGTCGTCACGCCCCACCAGGGCGAAGCCCGGCAGCCACTGGCGCCGCCATTCTCGGAACTGGCGGCTGCGCTCGGTGGAGTCTTCTGCCAGCACGGCCAGCCTGGGGCGCACACGCCTGCCGGGCGCGGCGCGCGATGGCAGCAGGCTGCCGCCGGCCACCCGCATTTGCGACAGGATTTGCCCGGCTTCATCGGCCCATTGCTGCATCTGCGGCCCGGCACTCTGCACCAACGTGGCCGCAGCGCCTGCGGCGCGTTTTTCCGAAACGGCGAAGACCAGGGAGATGTCGAGGTGGATGCGGCCTTCCTCGACGATAGAAGGAGGGGTACCTTCCTCCAACTTTCTAGCTTGGTCTGCGGTAGCAACGTAAGGCTTGCGCAAATGAAAAGTGTGAGGGTCGTACAACTTCCCTGAACCTCTGACCTGCTCCTGATGGTGGTGGCAGACCACGCCCACTGCGTGCAGGCGCAAGGGGATGCCGGCCTGCGCCAGCTTGCGCTCCAGCGCCCACATCAGGCCGGTGAAGGCGGTGATGGAGGGGAAGCCATGGGTGAGCGGGCTGGAGATGGCGTTGGCGTTCTGTACGCGCAGATGGGGGAAGGTCAGGATGGCCTGCGGTTGTGGGGATTGCCTCATACCACGCCCCCCCTGTGCATCACCAGTTCATCATGCGTTTTGCGGATAGGGATATAGGCCGGGGCGTCCAGCCTTTTGCGCAGTTCACGCAACTGCTGCACAAAACCATCCTCATCGGTCAGCAGCTCTTTCCGCCACACACGCGCCTCGGCGTCGCCCACAGGCAACTGGCCGAACAGCTGGCTGTTGAGCCAGTTGGCAAAGCGTTTGCCTACCTCGGCAGGCCAGTCCATCCAAAGCCATTCGCGGGCGAAATCTGCTTCATCGCGCAGTTCGGCCCGCAATGGGTCCAGCCACAGTTGCTCTTCGCGCACCAGCTTGCCGAAGCGTTCCGAGTCGCAGCTCCAGCCAGCTGGCAGGGCCTGCTGCACTTCGCCGGCGAGCGAGACCATTTCATCGATCAGCGCATCGACGAAGGCTTCGCGGCGCTCGCGCGTTTGCAGGTTGGGCTCCGGGTCGGTCGCAAGGAAGGCACGCAGCTTGCGCACCGTGCTTCGCACCTCGGGACGACCGATGAACAGCTTGTCGAACACGGAGCTGGCATGCACCGGCAGCCGTACATCGCTGCTGCGCCAGACCGGTGGCAGCGAAGCCAGCAGGTAGTTGACCCCGCCACGCTCGCTGTTGAGCTGGGAAATATTCTGTGGCTTTGTCCCTCCCATCTTCTGGACGGCCAGCCCAGGGTAGTCATGGAAGACGCGGTCATGCGCCTTGCGCTCGCGCCGCGCCTGCCGGGCCGCTTTGTTGCTTTCCCCAAAGCGGTCTTCCTGCACCTGCGCATGCACGGCATGCGCCAGCGAGGTAGCAAACAACGGCGCCAGCAATTCATAGCCTTCATCGGCACAGGCATCGCTGCCCGTCAGCCAGTACAACTGCTTGGCCCGCGTGTGCGAACTGGGTATGCCCGCGCGCGGCTGGGTCAGGCCGACGAAGGCATCGCGCAAGCCCATGGCCTGCTGCGGGTCCTCATGCAAGGCCTGGAGCGCGCCCGGGTCTTGCGCCAGCAGCGCGGCCAGCAGGCTGGTGCCGTCCACCTCGACCTTGAGGAACTTGTAGACGTCAAGCGCCGCCGCATTGCCCACCACATCGCCAGAGAAGGACTGCCCCAGCGCATGGCTTCCCAGTTCCTGCAGCACGGGCAGGCCGGCCGGCTCCACATAGAGATTGGTGCCGCGCGCATCGGGATGTATGGGCTTGAGGGAGTGGGTGACGGCCTGGATTTGATCGACGCGCTTGGCAGCACTGGCCACCCAGGTATCACGCAGGAATGATGCGACGAGTTCGTCACGCTGAGGATCGTCAGGCTTGAGCTTTTCGAGCTTGGATTGCAATCGTTCTTGCAGGAACTGGTCGATTGCCGCACGAAAACCTGCCTTGCGCCCTGTTGCCGGGGCGTTGGACATAGGGATCACCTTTCGTGAGAAATGAAAGATAATTCCTCGGTCAACGAACTGACCGAGGAACTTGATGTTGCGACTGGAAAGTCGTCATAACGCTCTTCTGAGCGCGTGATTGCTAGCCACTGTGACCTCTCTTTCTTGGTTAGCGCCTTGAGAGCACGTTGTTGACACAGTCACCACCTGTTGTTAGCGCAGCAGGTGGTGGCATTCCATAATTCCAACCAGTCAACTCTTCACGATAAACCGCAGGTTTAAATAACCAACTTGGCAGCTGGATCGTAGCCGCTACGTGGTATCTTCGCAACCGCTTTCGAACAGGAAGCTCAGAAAAGTCACCTCTTCAAGATGACCGCCACATTTCTGCTGAACAAGCAGCGCCTTTGCCACTGAAGTGCTTCAACAGGCTGCCAAGTGGCAACCTTGCCAACCCAAAGATCAAGCGGCACTGCCAATCCGTGCAACACAGATAGCCGAAATCGACTCGCCTTCATGGAGTTGGAGTTTGGATGATCAAAGCAGAGATGCGCCCCATACACCCAGGTGAAGTCCTGCGCGAGGACTACCTGAAGCCCATGGACATGAGCGCCAACGCGCTGGCCAGGCACCTGCACGTTCCCGCCTCGCGCGTGAACGACATCGTGCTGGAGCGGCGCGGCATCACGGCCGACACGGCGCTGCGGCTGAGCCGCTTCTTTGGGGGCGACGCGCAGTCCTGGCTGAACCTTCAGACCGCCTACGACCTGCGCACGGCAGAGCTGAACGCGGAGTTGCAGGCGTCCGTGAGGCAAGTTCATCCGATGCAGCTGCATACCGCCTGATCCTCAGGCCCGGCCCACAAAGCCCAGCGCGCCATGCCAGCGCCAGCCCTGTGCCTTGTCGGGCAGGCTGGCCGTGGCGTACTTGCTTGCACAGGCATCCAGCGCCAGCCCCTTGCCCTGCGCCAGGGCAAGCAGTTCATGCATCAGGTCGGCCTGCCCCCATGCAGTGACAGCCCCCTTCCGTGGGTCCAATGGCTCCCGGTGCAGCAGGCTGTCCTGCACCAGCACATACAGCTTGTCACCCCGCCGCTGGCTATCGACCACGCGGTGCAGTTGCAGGCCCTCTTCCTCCTCGTCCGGCAGAAACACCACATCCACGCGCGGCAGCGGGTCGTAGCGAAAGCGCTGGAACTGCGGCAGCAGGCCCGTGAGCCAGAAGCAGGCTGGGCTGGCCCAGTGCAGGCTGGCGGCGCGCAGCACCGGCGTGGCATCCGGGCTGTCTGCGGGGCGCGGCAGCATGGTGTCGTGCATGCGGGCGTGTTCCAGGTCCACGAGGTTCCTGGCCGGGTGGAACTGCTCCCTGGCCACTTCGATGCGTGCACGGGCATCCACGGGCCAGAGGGGCTCGCCCTTGGTGTGCTTGGCCAGCAGCGATTGCAGGTCATGCGAGCGCAGGTGGAAGTACCGCGCCGTATCCGCCTTGTCATCCACCGGCTCCATCTCGAAACCCGGCTTGCAGAATGCCGCCCGGCCTGGATGCTCGAAAGCGCGCAGGTTGCTGTCCAGCACCCGCATGTTGGCCTCCTGCACCGCACCCGGCCGGTGGCGCCGCACGCGTCCGGCCAGCTGGATCAGCGAGCGCATGGACGAGGGCTCGACCACCGCCCAGTCATAGTCGTGGTCGCGGCCCACTTCGGTGACGGGGGAGCCGAGCACGATGAAGAGGTGTTCGACCTCATCGTTGGCATCAAGCAGTGCGCGGATGGCCGGCCTCTGGAAGATGGGGTCTGCGCCGTCGGGGGAGCGGCGGTCCAGCACGGTGTCCAGGTGCCGCTCGATGCTGGAACGCGCCAGCAGCGGAAATTGCGAGTGGTAGACGCACAGGTGCACTCGCACGCCCGGTGCAGGAGCGCCCTGGCCATACATGGCCACGGCCACGTCGAACAGCGGTTCGATGTTGGCCATGCGGATGAGGCCGAAGCTCACACGCTTGCCGCTGGCGGGGTCAATGCCATGGTTGCCAGGCTGCTGGTGCAACTGCCATGCATGCTCCAGCGCGATGCGCGCAAAATCCCGGCGCCGCGCGGCCGGGTCCAGCCCCTGCCAGCCAGCAGGCAGGGGAGCGATGGCCGCCAGGCGCAGCACCTCGGCCCGGGCGAGCTGGGCCACGCGCTTTTGCACAAAGCCTTCATGGCCTGTGCGAAACCCTGCGCCATCGGCACAGTCCAGTGCCTGCTGGTGGAATTCGTCCACCCACAGGCAGCAGATGGCAACGGGCTCGCCGGGCCGCTCGCCGCGATGGCGCTGGAAGATCTCGCGCCCGGCGCGGTAGGCCAGGTAGAGCCCCTCCACCAGCGCTGGCGGCAAGGTGGCCGAGGACAGCAGCACGCGCGAGCCCAGCAGGCCCGCCCAGTGCACGAGCCGCGTGAGCGCGGGCAGGTCGGCCATGTCGAAATCATCGGGCTCGTCCAGTACCAGGTCGCCCGTCATGAGGCGCAGCATGGGCGCGATCTGCCGGCCGCCGCGCAGGCTTTCGGTGGCGGGCGTGAGGTGGTCCACGGTGCAGGCCAGCACGGGCGCGGCGATCAGCGAGCGCACCTGCGCATCGTCGGTCAGGCGCTGCAGCAGTGGGTGCTGGTCATTGCCGTCGAACAGGACTTGCCCGCCTTCGTCGAGCAGCGCCTGGCGCGAGGCCGAACCCGTGGCCTCGGCCTGCGCTTCCCAGTACTCGAACAGCGCGCGGCTGGCCGCGCCGCCGACCTTGATGGCGAGCTGGTCGTCGCCCAGGCCCAGGTCGCTCTGGAACACCCGCCCCGTCTGCAGCGTGAGCGTGCGCAGGCCGATGGCGAAGGCACAGCGCATGCCCACGCCCGGGTCGGCCAGCGCGTTCATGATGCGGGCATTGCCCAGCGTCTTGCCGCAGCCGGTGGAAGCCATGTTGACGATGAAGCCGCCCTGGCTGGCGGCCCGGTGGCGCACGCTGGCAGCCAGGTCGGCAGCCTTGTCCTGCCACTGGAAGCGCGCGTTGCTGCTGCGCTTTTTGAGGCCGCGATGGCTGCGCAGTGCCGGCAGGCTGCGCGCCAGCGTGGGCAGCGAGCGCGCCACCAGCGTGGCATGGGCCTGCACGCCAAGCAGGTGCTCGTCCAGCGTCTGGTTGAAAGCGGACGCGGCGCCTGGAGCTGCACTCTTGCGCCGGGTGTTGGCGTACAGCGGATAGCCCGCGTTGCGGAAAGGCTGGCGGCGCGCTTCGTCCTCGATGCTGGAGTAGTGGTGGTCGGCCAGCATCAGGCACAGGCGCGAGAGGTGCAGCGTGAACGGATCGCCCAGGCTTGCAGCGTCAAGCGACCGGCCCGCCAACTCCTGCAGCTTGAGCGCATAGCGCGCCGCCTGCTTGCGCCAGGCGGCCGTGGCCACCGGAAGGCCCTGCGGGAAGTCCCAATGGGAGCGCACTTTCGCCGGGTCGGCTTTCTCGCGCGGCTCGTTCCAGTCGGCGCTGATGCACTGCAGCAGCTGCTCGATCTCATTGCTGTTGACGAAGCGCGGGCGCGCGCCGAAGCGGCACCATTGGCGGCGGTCGGGCTCCAGCTCGTCGTCGGACTCCTGCCGGCCTGCAGCGACCGGCATGCAGGGCAGCCGATGGTGTGTCAGAACCAGCCAGGCCACGGCGGTGGCCAGCGGCGGCAGCGCCTTGAACGGCAGAAGCTGGCTGGCCTGCGGCTCGTCCAGGCCATCGCGCAGAAGGCGGCCGCTGCGGTGATCCAGCCATTGCGCCTCAAAGGCCCGGGCGTCGGCAGCCTCATCCACACAGGCTGCCAGCCTTTGCAGCCATGCCGCGTCGCTGTCGCCGCCCACGAAAGCCTGGAACAGCCGCACCGACACCCATTCATGGCGGTAGTGGTTGCGCTCGCGCAGGCCCGGATTGTTCAGCCGGTCCTGGAATGCCCTGGTGGCCTTGCCCAGGTCATGCACCAGGGCCGCCAAAGCGGCCAGCGCCGTGATCAGTGGCAGGTGGTGCCAGTGGCTTTCATCTTCGGCGCGCAGCACGTTGCTGGCCGTGGTGTTGGTGGGCACGGCGCCTTCGGCGTTGAACTGGCGCCCGTCGCCTACGATCCACAGCAGTTCACTGTGGTCACGCCCGCGTATCCAGTGGCAGGCCACGGCGGTGTTCTTGCGCGCGCTCTGGCGCAGCAGCTTGCGCACGGTGTCGAGCCCGGCCGCCGTGATGGGCGTCTGCCAGGTGCGGTCGCCGCGCCGCTCGGCAAACTGGTCGAGGATGCGGCGCGTTTCGGTGAGGGCGCGCTTGCTGCACTGGGAGACGAAGAGCACGTTCATGTGCCGCCCTCCTGCACAGCGCCGGGCGTTGTGGGCGTGGTGGGCGCGCCGGCCATGCGCGCCGTGTCGACGGCAATGCGCTTGAGCGTGTCGATGATGAAGTCCAGCGATTCGCTGCGCGTAAGGGCCTCTATGCATTGGCGGCGAAATTGCGGCTCGTCGTCGCCGCGCATGGCCGACAGGAAGGCCTGGGGCAGGATGGCGGCATCCTTGACCAGGTCGGCCGCATCGAACACCAGGCCGCCGCGCCGCGTCTTGCCATGCAGAACGGCCAGGCCGTGGGGCAGGCCCAGCACCCAGGTGGCCGTGGCGCCCAGTCCGTAGGCCAGGTAGTTGCCATGGTCCAGATAGCGGTTGGCTGCATCGGTGCCGGTGCCGCGCTTGGCGCGCGTGAATTCGCCATATCCCACGGCGTCCACGGCGAGCTTGAACAAGGCCTTGGTTAGCCGTGCCTCATCGGTCAGCAGTGTCATGACATCGGGCGCATTGGCCATCAGCGCCGCAAATTGCTGCACCAGCGCCTTGAGGCGCTCCATGTCCACGGCAAAGCCGGATTCACGCAAGGCACGTGCACCCCATTCCTGCTGCAGCCGCTGCAATCGCAAAGCCTGCAATTGTTTGGCGGCATGCAGGCGCAGTTCATCGTCAAACCAGAATTGGACCCAGGCCTGCAGGTATTCAGTGGGGCGGTACTCGCTTTGCGGAGTGAGCCAGGCGACTTCAACGTCAACTTCATTGGCGCTGAACAAGGGCGTTCCACCGCCGCCGCAAAAGCCCACCAGCACCCCAGCCTTGGCCAGCTCCCGCATGGCCGCCTGCGTGATGGAGGTGCCGGTGCCCAGCAGGATGCTGGTGGTGTTGGCAATGGGAATATTCCAATACAGGCTGCGCTTGCCGGCATCGGTCACATATTCCACCCGCCCGCCATTGACCAGGACACGGCAGTGCTCAAGGTAATAGATGTTGGCGCGCTTGGAATGGAGAATGGTCTTGAGATCCTGGCCCTTGATATCCTGCATTGCAGCCTCCCGCAGGCAGTTGTATCAAATTGCCAATCCCCTTCAATGGCCTGCCCCAGGAATAAAAAGGCGCCTTGCTTCCACAAGGCGCCTTTCTTTACATCCCAGTGAATGATCACTGCATCTGCTTCAGATTCCCAATCCGCACCAGCATTTCCGTGAACATCTGCATGTCGGCGCGCAGGTCGGGCAGTTCCTTGTATTCGAGCGCGTTGTGCGCCGTGTACTTCTTGCCGGGCATGGCGGGGCCGAAGTTGATGGCGTTGGGCATGAGCTTGGCCGTGGTGCTGCCGGCCGTGGGCACGGGCTTGGCGTCCAGGCCCGTGGTGTCGCCGAAGATGTTGAGCAGGGTGGACAGCCAGGCGCCCTTGGGATCGCGCGCCATCCAGTTGCCCTGGGTGTACTGCAGGGTGAGGGGAACCTTGGCGGCCTCGCTCCAGCGGGTGATGCGCTGCTCGACTTCGGTGCGCAGCTGCTCGGGCGTCTTGCCGCGCGGCATGCGCACGTTGGTGGTGACTTCGAGCTTGCCGTCGGCCGCCTTGATGAGGTTGGGCGACAGGGTCAGCGGGCCCATGAAGTCGTCTGCATAGGCAACGCCCAGCTGCTTGCCGAAGTAGTCGAGGCCGAAGGCGCCGTTGATGTAGCGCAGGGCGTTGCTGTAGGCATTGGGCTGGACCAGGGCCACGCCATCGGTGGGCATGAGCACCTGCTGCAGGAACAGCGTCAGACGCGGTACGGGGTTGACGCCTTCCTCGGGGCGGGAGCCGTGGGCCGAGGTGCCCGTGACCTTGACGGTGGCCGTCGCGCCGCTGTGCTGTATGTCGATGGTGAACGGCCCGCCCTGCCCGGCATAACTGGTGGTGAAGTCACCCTTGGCCGCCTGCAGGCGCGCGGCGATGGCGGCAATGGCGGCTTCGTCGCTGGCCGTGATGGTGGCCGTGGCGGTCTGGGCAATGGCGTTGGCCGAGGCGGCGCCGGCCATGGCGGTGATGGCCGGGCGGGCGGGGTCGGTCTTCACGTCATCGAACACGGCCTTGAGCGCGCCCGAGCCCTTTTCCGCGACGACGGCCGGGTACTTGCTGTCCAGCACGATGTTGTAGGCAGGCAGCGTGGTCTTGCCCTGGTAGTACTTCATGGCATCGCCGCCGGTTTCCTCGGTGGTCTCGATCATGAGGCGTATGCCGCGCGACAGGGGCAGGCCGCTGTCCTTGACGGCCTTCATGGCGAACAGCACAGTGGCGATGGAGCCCTTGTCGTCGATGGTGCCGCGCCCGTAGAGCTTGTCGCCCACGCGCGTGACCTTGAAGGGGTCGATGGCCTGGCCGTCCAGCACCCATTCGGCGGGGACGACGGGCACGACGTCGGCGTGGGTAAGGATGCCGAATTCATCGGTGCCCGCGTTCATGGCGTTCGTGGTGTTCGCAGGCAGGGTGACCTCGAAGATGCGGTTGTCCACGTTGCGGTACTGCAGGCCGAAGTCCTTGGCCATCTGCTGCACCAGTTCGCCGAAAGCCAGGATGGCAGGGCTTTCATGGGGCGGCACCTTGGCATCGCGCACCGTGGGCAGGGCGACCATGCGCTCGATGCTGGCCAGCACGGCCCGCTCCTGCGTCAGCCGCGTGTACAGGCCCAGCAGGCGGGCGATGTGGTTGAGTTCATCCCCCGTGAGCGCGGCGCCTGCGGCATGGCGCTGCACGGCCTGGGCGATGGCAGGCTGCGCGGCTGCGGCCTGCTTCAGGAAGCTGGCGAAGTCGGTGGGTGCCGGCTGCGCCTGGGCCAGGGCGTCCAGCGCGGGCTTCCTGAGGGTGTCGGCGCCGGCCGCGCCGCTCCACGCCAGGGCCATGCTCATGGCAAGGGCCAGGGTGGAGGCTTTGAACGGATGGTTCTTCATGGTCGTCGGTCTGTCGATGAATGCTGAGGCCGCAAGAATACGGGCTTTGCAGGGCTGTTCCGACCAGGCCGCGCTCGCAGATCGCGCCAGAATCCGCCCCAGAACAGCAGGTCTGCGGCAGGCTATGCCGCGGTGGCCGGAGCTATCGACAGCGGGATGGTCACGGGCCCGTCGTTGAGCAGGTGCACCTGCATGTCGGCCCCGAAGCGGCCCGTGGCGACTTCCGGGTGCAGGGCGCGCGCCCGCTGCACGATGTAGTCGTACAGGCGCTCGCCCTCGGCCGGTGGCGCGGCGCGCGTGAAGCTGGGGCGGTTGCCGCCGCCGGTGTCGGCCGCCAGCGTGAACTGACTGACGATGAGCAGGCCGCCGCAGGCGCCCTGCCCGTCCAGGTCCTGCACGCTGCGGTTCATCTTGCCCGCGTCGTCGGCAAAGATGCGCAGCTTGAGCATCTTGGCCAGCAGCTTGTCGGCCTCGGCTTCGGTGTCGCCGCGCTCTGCGCAGACCAGGGCCAGCAGGCCAGGGCCTATGCTGCCGGCGACCTGGCCATCGATTTCCACGCGGGCCTGTTGCACGCGCTGCAGGATGCTGATCATGGTTCGGGGTTCGGGTTCTTGTCGGTGGATGGGGAAGAAGTGTCTGTCTGGCCTGCCGCCTCGATGGCGGCTTCCATGGCGGTCTGCATGCCCAGCGGCAGCAGCTCTATGCGCGCGTACAGGCCGGGCACGGCCTGCAGCAGTTCGGCCTCTATCTCGGTGCGCAGCCGGGCGGCGCGGGCCACGCTCCAGTCGCCGGGCACATGCATGTGCAGGTCGGCAAAGCTGCGCTCGCCGGCGCGCCGGCTGGAGATGTTGTCAAAGACCACGCCATGCGCGCGGTGCGCATGGCGGTCCAGAACGGCGTCGATGCGCAGGCGCTCGGGCGCGTCCAGGGCCTGGTCCATCAGGCCCTGGGAAGACTGCCAGACCAGTTGCGCGCCCTGCACGCAGATGTTGATCGCAACCCCCATGGCCACGGCCGCGTCCAGCCACAGCCAGCCTGTGAGCGCTGCGCCCATCAGGCCGATGACCACGCCGGCCGAGGTCCAGACATCGGTGAGCAGATGGCGGGCATCGCCCTCCAGCGCCATGGAGCGGTGCTGGCGCGCCGAACGCAGCATGGCCACTGCCAGCAGGCCGTTGAGGGCAGAGCTGGCCACGGACAGCGCCAGGCCCCAGCCCAGCTGCTCCAGCGGCTGCGGGTTCCACAGCCGCGCCAGCGCCGCCCAGCCAATGGCCAGGCTGGCTCCGATGACCAGGATGCCCTCGAAGCCCGCAGAGAAGTACTCGGCCTTGTGGTGCCCATAGGGATGGTCGGTGTCCGCCGGCCGCTTGGCGATGGTGACCATGGTCAGCGCGAACACGGCGCCGGCCAGGTTGACGAAGGATTCGAGCGCATCCGACAGCAGGCCCACCGATCCCGTCAGCCACCAGGCCAGGGTCTTGAGCACGATGGTCAGCAGGGCCACGGCCACCGAGATGCGCAGCAGGCTGTGCGGCGCCATCCAGCCGGCCGCGGAAGCGGGGGCGGGAGCGTTGGCAGTAGGGGGAGTGGGTTCGGCCATGCTGCGCTGCGGTACGTGGGGGGGGTGCTCCGGATTAGACCACCGCGTGCCCACCGCGTGTGCGAGCCGCATGACAGAATCCGCGCCATGAATGGATGGCAGCGAGCAGCGGGGTGGGTGCTGGCCTGGGCCCTGGCCGCAGGCTGTGGCGCGGCCTGGCTGGCGCACAAGCGCCTGCAGTCGCTGCGCGAGGTCTTCGACACCGATGCCCGCATTGCCCACCGGCTGCTGAGCCAGCGCATGGTGCAGCACGACGCCGTTCTGGGCACGCTGGCCCTGCTGCAGCCGCGCCAACCCGCATCCGGCCAGGCGCCATGGAGGCAGCTGCAGCGCCTGTATCCCCAGGTGCTGGATGTGGCGCGCCGCGCGGCCACCGCAGGCGAGTCCTGGCCCGAGACCTGGCCGCCCGGCATGGCCGAGGCCGAGCGCCGCTCCCAGGCCAGCGGCCAGGCCGAACTGGCCCTGGCCGACCTGGTCCGGGGCCGCCTGTACCTGGTGCAGGCCGGGCTGCCGGCCAGCTACGCGCTGCTGCTGGACCTGCGCGCCACGATTCCCGCCGACGAGTGGCCGCTGCCGCCCGCCACCAGCCCGGTGCGCGCATGGCTGGCCCTGGGCGGGCAGGAATTCGTGATCCAGCCGGGCCGAGCCGCCGCGCACGGCTGGAACACATGGTCGTGGGAGGTGAGCAAGACCCTGGCCTCGCCCAGCCAGCCGCTGGTGCTGCACCTGCGCCAGCCGCTGGACGCCACGGTGCTGCCCTGGACGGCCATGCTGGGCTGGGCCCTGGGCTGTGCGCTGGCCGTGGCCGCGCTGCGCGCCCTGCTGCGCCAGCGCGTGGCCCGCCGCCGCGCCGAGCAATTGCTGCAGCTGGGCCAGGTGGCACGGCTCAATACGCTGGGCGAGCTGGCGGCCGGCATGGCGCATGAGCTGAACCAGCCGCTGACGGCCGTGCTGTCCAACAGCCAGGCCGCGCGCCGCCTGCTGGCCGAGGACCCGCCCGAGATGGACGCCGCACGCCAGGCCATGGGGCAGGCTGCCGAGCAGGCCAAGCGCGCATCGGCCGTGGTGGGCAGGCTGCGCCGCCTGGTGGAGCGGCCGGGGCTGGCACCCCAGGCCGAGCCGCTGGATCTGAACCAGGCCGTTGCCGAGGCGCTGTATCTGCTGGAGCCCGAGCTGCGGCGCCGCCAGGTTCAGGTCATGGTGCAGGCCGCCGATCTGCCCGCCGCCCAGGCCGACCCCGTGGCGGTGCAGCAGATACTGCACAACCTGCTGGTCAATGCACTGCAGGCTATGGACGAGCAGCCGCCCGCAGCCCGCCATCTGCGGGTGGAGCTGGCACGCCGCGACAGCCGCCTGATGGTGGCCGTGCACGACAGCGGCCCCGGCGTGGCGCCCGAGATGCGCCAGCGCCTGTTCACCCCGTTTGCCACGGGCCGCGCCCAGGGCCTGGGACTGGGCCTGACGCTCAGCCAGAGCCTGGCCGAATCCATGGGCGGCAGCCTGGAGCTGGCCGCATCCGCCGCCACCCCGCCGCAAGGCGGAGCGCGCTTCGAGCTGCTGCTGCCTGCGGCCCATGGCCCGGCACCTGCCGCACCCAACGCCCCTCAGGAACCACCGACCCCATGACTGCCGCGCCCGCCCAAGACCTGTCCCCGCTGATCCATCTGGTCGATGACGACGAGGCCGTGCGCGACAGCCTGGCCCTGCTGATCGGCACCGTGGGCCTGCGCGTGCAGTGCTGGGCCGATCCGCTGGCCTTTCTCGACGGGCTGGACCGCCAGGGCATAGGCGCCATCGTGCTGGACGTGCGCATGCCCGGCATCGGCGGGCTGGCCCTGCTGGGCCGGCTGATGGAGCAGGGTGTGGACCAGCCCGTGATCATGCTCACCGGCCATGGCACGGTGGACATGTGCCGGCGCGCCTTCAAGGCCGGCGCGGCCGAGTTCCTGGAAAAGCCCGTGGACGACGAAGTGCTGATCGATGCGCTGCAAAGCGCCGTGCGCCAGCATGTGCAGTCGCGCGAACGCCAGCAGGCCGACCGCGATGCCCAGCAGCGCTTTGCGCAGCTTTCCGCGCGCGAACGCGAGGTGCTGGGGCTGATCGTGCAGGGGCTGACCAACAAGGAGATAGGCCGCAGCCTGGAGCTGTCGCCCCGCACGGTGGAGACGCACCGCGCCAACCTGTTCGCCAAGCTGGATGCGCCCAGCCTGGCGCAGCTCATCCGCCGCTACGCCAGCCTGGCCGATCCGGCGGCGGGCGCCTGAAGCGCCATCGCCGCGCCCAGCGCGCCCGGCTCCTCCGTATTTCTACGCAGCGGCGCGCGTAACCGTCCGAATGGTGCGCGGCGACGGCTTTTTCTACAGTGCATGCATGCCGTCCGGGCTTGTGTCCCGGGCCGTCCTGACCCCCAAGGAGAAGACCATGCAACGCCGCACCACCAAGCTCGCCACCCTCGCCGGCCTGACCCTGGGCCTGATCGCCACCGCCGCCCAGGCCGATGCCGTGCGCACGGAAAAGAACATGTCGCTGGAGCTGGCCAACCAGATCGCCGCACGCAGCGTGGCCGCCTGCGCCGCCGACGGCCATGCCGTCACCGCCACCGTGGTGGACCGCGCCGGCACCGTGCGCGCCGTGCAGCGCGCCGACAACGCGGGCCCCCACACGCTGGAGGCCAGCCGCCTGAAGGCCTACACGGCCGCATCGGCCAAGAACAGCACGCTGGCCATCATGGAGGGCGCGCAGAAGAACCCCGGCGCCGCCAACCTGGTGAATATTCCCGGCTACCTGCTGCTGGGCGGTGGCCTGCCGGTGAAGGTGGGCAACGAGGTGATCGGCGCCGTGGGCATCGGCGGCGCGCCTGGCGGCCACCTGGACGACAAATGCGCCCAGGCCGCGCTGGGCCAGGTGCAGGAACTGCTCAAGTAAGGCGCCCGCAAGGGCTACCACACTGCGCCGCACCGCGCCCGGCCGCGCCTGCCCTTGATGCGGCGCTGCAAAAAAAAGACAGGCCGCCACGGCGGCCCCTGATGCCCGACAGCCGCACGCGCCCCCACGCGTCAGCGGCCGCTCACCCTCGCACAAGAGCGCTATCAAAATCTCTGCGATTCCGCTATAAATCCCCAGCGAGGGGGACGCATGCCAGAGAACATCGATGCGCAAGACACGGGGCCCGATGATGCGCTGTTGCGGCTGATAGCAGACACGGCTCCGGCTATGCTGGCCTATTTCGATGCGCGCACGCTGCGCTGCCGCTTCGCCAACATCAACTACGCACGCAATTTCGGCTTGACGCCCGCCGAGGCCGTGGGCAAGACCGTGCGCGAGATCGTGGGCGAGGCCGTGTGGCAGCTCATCGCGCCGCAGGTGGAGCGCGGCCTGCGCGGCGAGCATGTGCGCTACGAGCGCGAGGTGCCCCAGCCGGATGGACCGCCGCGCCATATCGAGTCGCTGCTGATGCCGCACTTCGAGCAGGGCCGGCTGCAGGGCGCCGTGGTGCAGATCACCGACGTGAGCCACCACCACCATGTGGCGCAGAAGGTGCGTGACAGCGAAGAGCGCATGCGCAAGTTCACCGAGGTCACGACCGAGGCCATCGTCATGCACCGCGACGGCCTCATCATCGACGGCAACGAGGCCCTGTCCCGCCTGGCCGGCTACACGCTGGACGAGCTGATCGGCCGCCCCATCCTCGACTACATCTGCCCGGAATTCCGCCTCTACGCGCTGCAGTACATGCGCAGCGGCCGCGAGGACCGTTTCGATGGCGCCCTCCAGCACAAGGACGGCCACCGCATTCCCGTGGAGATCGAGGCCAAGACCATGCCGGCCGGGGGCAGGCCCTACCGCATCGTGCTGGTGCGCGACATCACGCTGCGCCAGCTGGCCCAGGAGCGCATGGACTTCCTGGCCCAGCACGACCAGCTGACCCAGCTGCCCAACCGGGTGCGCCTGATCCAGATGCTGCGCCAGGCGCTGTCGCTGGCCTCGGTCAAGCAGCGCACGCTGGCCGTGCTCCTCATCGACCTGGACCATTTCAAGACCATCAACGACTCGCTGGGCCACCAGGCCGGCGACCTGCTGCTGTGCGAGGTCGCCCAGCGCCTGCGCGGCAGCGTGCGCGCCCATGATCTGGTGGCGCGCGTGGGCGGCGACGAATTCGTGGTCGTGCTCACCGATGATCCCGATCCGCAGGAGACCGAGACCCAGGCCAGGCACCTGCAACGCATCATCGAGGCACCCTGCACCATCGACGGCACGCCGCTGGTGGTCTCGCCATGCATGGGCATCGCCATGTACCCGGGCGACGGAAAAAGCGCCGAGGAACTGCTCAACCGCGCCGAAAGCGCCACGCATACGGCCAAGGACAGCGGCCGGCGCAACCTGCAGTTCTACGCACCCGCCCACGGCGGCCAGGCCACCCAGATGCTGATGCAGGAGCAGCAACTGCGCGGCGCGCTGGAGCGCGGCGAGTTCGAGCTGCACTACCAGCCCCAGACCTTCACGGCCGATGGCCGGCTGGCGGGCTTCGAGGCCCTGGTACGCTGGCGCCACCCGCAGCGCGGCCTGGTGCTGCCCGGCGAGTTCATCGGCTTTGCCGAGGCGCGCGGCCTGATCTCGGCCATAGACCACTGGGTGCTGCGCGAGGCCTGCCGCCAGGCTCGCCAGTGGCAGGACGAGGGGCTGCGGCCCGTACCCCTGTCCGTGAATGTCTCCGCGCTGGAATTTCGCCAGCGCAACATGGCGCGCGAGGTGGCCCTGGTGCTGGAGGAAACCGGCCTGGAAGCGCGCTGGCTGCACATCGAGCTGACAGAGTCCACGCTGATGCACACCAGCGGCCAGGTGCAGGACACCTTGCAGGCGCTGCAGGCCCTGGGCGTGGGCCTGGCCATCGACGACTTCGGCACCGGCTATTCCTCGCTGGCCTATCTGCGCCGCCACCCCATCAACCAGCTCAAGATAGACCGGTCCTTCATCGCCGACGTGCCCGATAGCGAGGACGACACGGCCATCGTCACCGCCATCGTGCAGATGGGCCACAGCCTGCATCTGGACATCGTCGCTGAAGGCGTGGAAACACCTGCCCAATTGGAGCTTTTGCGCGACCTGGGCTGCGGCATGATGCAGGGGTACCTTGTGGCGCCGCCCATGCCGGCCGACAGAGCGCGCGCCTGGCAGTTGCACAACAGTCATCCAGTCCAACGACAATAGCCCATGGTTTCGCTTCACAACCCCTCGCAGGCCTCAAGGGCCGCAGCCACCTTGCACACCGACCCCCAGCGGGCCCTGGAGCATGTACAGCAGATCTACCGCGAGCAGATAGAGCACCTGCGCACGAACATGCAGCGCTTCGTCTCCGGTGAAACCCCGGCCGCCCCCGTCCACGCCTACTACCCCTTCGTGCGCATGCATACGGCCACCGTGTCACGCGCGGACACGCAGCTGGCCTACGGCTTTGTCGAGGGGCCGGGCACGCACGAGGCCACGCTCACGCGGCCCGACCTGTTCTCGCGCTACTACGCCGAGCAGTTCCGCCTGCTGATCAAGAGCCACGGCGTGCCGCTGGAAGTGGGCCTGAGCGACAAGCCCATCCCCATCCACTTCTCGTTTGCCGAGAACGACCACATCGAAGGCACGCTGTCGCGCGAGCGCCGGCAGCTGATGCGCGATGTGTTCGACCTGCCCGACCTCGAGGCCATGGACGACGGCATCGCCAACGGCACCTGGCGCCCCCAGCCGGGCGAGGCCCTGCCGCTGTCGCTGTTCACGGCCCCGCGCGTGGACTATTCGCTGCACCGGCTGCGCCACTACACGGGCACCCAGCCCGAGTGGTTCCAGAACTTCGTGCTGTTCACCAACTACCAGTTCTACATCGACGAGTTCATCCGCCTGGGCCACGCCGAGATGGCCCGGGAGGACAGCGAGTACGTGGCCTTCATCGAGCCCGGCAACGTGGTCACGCGCCGCACCGGCCTGCCGGCCCAGCCCAATGACGAGCTGGGCACGCCGCCGCCGCGCCTGCCGCAGATGCCGGCATACCACCTGGTGCGCGCCGACCACAGCGGCATCACCATGGTCAACATCGGCGTGGGGCCGGCCAATGCCAAGACCATCACCGACCACATTGCCGTGCTGCGCCCGCACGCCTGGATGATGCTGGGCCACTGCGCGGGCCTGCGCAACAGCCAGCAGCTGGGCGACTACGTGCTGGCCCACGCCTATGTGCGCGAGGACCATGTGCTGGACGAGGAGCTGCCGCTGTGGGTGCCCATTCCCGCGCTGGCCGAGATCCAGCTGGCCCTGCAGCAGGCCGTGGCCGACGTCACGCAGATGGACGGGCCCGACCTCAAGCGCATCATGCGCACCGGCACCGTGGCCAGCACCGACAACCGCAACTGGGAGCTGCTGCCCAACAACCTGCCCCAGCTGCGCTTCAGCCAGAGCCGCGCCGTGGCGCTGGACATGGAAAGCGCCACCATCGCGGCCAACGGCTTCCGCTTCCGCGTGCCCTATGGAACGCTGCTGTGCGTGTCCGACAAGCCGCTGCACGGCGAGATCAAGCTGCCCGGCATGGCCAACCACTTCTACCGCGAGCGCGTGGACCAGCACCTGCGCATCGGCATGCGCGCCATCGACATCCTGCGCGAGGGCGGCACCCAGCGCCTGCACAGCCGCAAGCTGCGCAGCTTCGCGGAGGTGGCGTTCCAGTAGCGCCCCGCCACCGGCCACCTTCTTCCAAGGGCCCCGCTTCGCACCGCCATCCAGGGACGCACATGCCATCCACGCTGCCCACCCTGGATTTTTTCTCCATGACCTCGGTCGTGGCCCTCAACATGATGGCCATGTCGGCCGCCCTGCCGCTGGCCATGGGGCGGCGCGTCAGCGGTGCCGCGCGCCATGCCCAGCATTTCTTCCTGATCCAGGCCGGTGCCTGGATCTTCATCCTCATCGCCAGCCGCCTGCCGCAAGGCCTGCTCTCGCGCGAACTGCTGTCGCTGGGCGCAGCAGCCTGCGCGGCATCGGCACAGTGGCAGATGGCGCGCGCCTTGCGCGAATGGCTGGGGCCCCGGCCGCCCTGGCTGGAACGCGGCCTGATCGCGCTGTGCTTTCTGGGGCCGCTGGGCTTCACCCTGCTGCTGCCCCACTTGTCCTTGCGCACCGGCTGGTTCAGCGCCGCCCACGGACTGAGCCTGCTGGCGCTGGCCGGCCTGTGCCTGGCGCCACGCCGCCCCGTGGCACGCAGCTGGCGCTATCTGATGTGCGGCGTGGCCGTCTTCATGGGGCTGGTACTTCTGGTGCGCAGCTACTTGGCCCTGGCCACGCCCTTCCTGCCCAGCTTCACGGCCGACAGCGGCGCCAACCAGATATTCGCCCTGCTGGTCACGTTGAGCAGCACGCTGCTGATGGTGGCCGTGCTGGTGGCCTGGCGCGACGAGACCAACCAGCAGCTGCGCGACATGGCCTTGCAGGACATGCTCACCGGCCTGCCCAACCGCCGCGCCCTGCTGGAGCGCGCCCCCGCCATGCTGGCGCATGCCCAGCGCCACCGGCAGGCCCTGGCCCTGGTGATGCTGGACCTGGACCACTTCAAGCATGTCAACGACGAATACGGCCATGCCATGGGCGACCGTACGCTGTGCCTCTTCGCCCGCCTGCTGCAGCAGCAATTGCGCAGTGACGAAATCGCTGCGCGCTGGGGCGGCGAGGAGTTCTGCCTGCTGCTCTACACCACGGACGACGGTGTGGACACCCTGTGCACCCGGCTGCAGTCGGCGCTGCTGCAGGCCTCGACGCAGACGCTGGGCTTCGAAGTCCGCTTCAGTGCCGGCTGCGCCCACGCGCCCCAGGTCTGGGACGGCCTGCGCCTGGAAATGCTGCTGCCCGCCGCCGATGCCGCCCTCTACGCTGCCAAGCGCCGCGGGCGTGACTGCTGGACGCAGGTGCGGCTGAGCCCACCGCAGCAGCAGGCCTGCGCCGATGCGCCTGCTGTATCGGAGACGTCGGAGACGCCGGATGCGCCGGCCAGGCCCGCACTGGCCGCCAAGCCTGCGCGCTAGCCCCGGACCCCAGGAAAACGCTCCATGCCCGCGCTCTTCGACGCCCTGAACCTGCGCAAGCGCTACGGCGACACCACGGTGGTCGATGACCTGTCCTTTTCCATCGCTCCCGGCGAATGCCTGGGCGTGATCGGCCCCAATGGCGCGGGCAAGACCACCACGCTGCGCATCTGCCTGGGCCTGACGGCACCCGATGCGGGCCATGTTCTCTACCACCCCGAAGACGGCTCGCCGCCGCTGCACATGCCTGCCGATGCACTGGCCATCAAGGCGCGGCTGGGCGTGGTCTCGCAAAACGACACGCTGGACCCCGACTTCAGCTGCGCGGAAAACCTGGGCGTCTACGCGCGCTACTTCGGACTGGGTACGGCGCAGATGCGTGACCGCATACCGCAGCTGCTGGACTTCGCGGCGCTGTCGCACAAGGCCGCGGCCAGGCCGGGCGAGTTGTCCGGCGGCATGAAACGGCGCCTGTCCCTGGCGCGCGCCCTGGTCAACGACCCGCGCCTGCTGCTGCTGGACGAACCCACCACGGGCCTGGACCCGCAGGCACGCCACCTGATCTGGGAGCGTCTGCAGTGGCTGCTGCAGCAGGGCAAGGCCATCTTGCTGACCACGCATTTCATGGACGAGGCCGAGCGCCTGTGCTCCCGGCTGCTGGTGCTGGACCACGGCCGCAAGATCGCCGAAGGCCGCCCGCGCGAACTCATCGCCGAGCACCTGGAGCCCGAAGTGGTCGAGGCCTACGGCAACGGCGCCCTGGGCCTGGCGCATGACGCGGCACTGCGCCCACTGGCCGGGCGCACCGAGGTCAGTGGCGACACCGTCTTCTTCTATACGCACGACGCGCGCCCGCTGCTGCAGGCGCTGGCCGCGCACAGCCACCTGCGCACCCTGCACCGCCCGGCCAACCTGGAGGACCTGTTCCTCAAGCTCACCGGCCGACAGATCAGAACCGACGGCTGAACCACCATGACCGAACCCGCATCGGACACCCCCAGCATCTGGCGCCCGCCCGACCTGTCGCTGCGCTGGTGGCCGGTGTTCCTGCGCAACCTGCTGGTGTGGCGCAAGCTGGCCCTGCCCAGCCTGATCGGCAACATCGCCGAGCCGCTGATGTGGCTGGTGGCCTTCGGCTACGGCATGGGCGCCTTGGTGGGCGAGGTCACCGTGGGCGCCACGGGCCGGCAGGTGCCCTACATCCTGTTCCTAGCCAGCGGCTCCATCTGCATGAGCGCCATGAATGCCGCCAGCTTCGAGGCGCTGTACTCGGCCTTCTCGCGCATGCATGTGCAAAAGACCTGGGACGGCATCATGAACGCGCCCATCAGCCTGGACAGCGTGCTGCTGGCCGAGATGCTCTGGGCCGCCTTCAAGGCGCTGTTCACGGTCACCGCCATCCTGGGCGTGATGCTGGCGCTGGGCATCAGCCACTCGCCCAGGCTGCTGGTGGCCTGGCCCGTGCTGCTGTGCGTGGGCATCATGTTCTCCAGCATCGCGCTGATCTTCAACGCCCTGGCCAAGGGCTATGACTTCTTCACCTACTACTTCACCCTGGTGCTCACGCCCATGATGTTCCTGTCCGGCGTGTTCTTCCCGCGCGAGCAGCTGCCCGAGGCCGTGCGCCTGGCCTCGGACTGGCTGCCGCTGACCAATGCCGTGGAGCTGGTGCGCCCGCTGTTCATGGACGAGTGGCCGGCCCACCCGCTGCGCCACGGCCTGGTGCTGGCCGCCACCACGGTGGCGGCCTACTGGTTTGCGCTGGCGATGACGCGCAGGCGCTTCAGGGCCTGAGATCCGGCCGTTCTTCAGCGCGCTGCGGCGCGGATCATTTCCACCGCCTTCTCCGCGATCATCACCGTGGGCGCATTGGTGTTGCCGCTGACGATGCGCGGCATGACCGAGGCATCGACCACGCGCAGGCCCTTGATGCCGTAGACGCGCAGCTGCGCATCGACCACGTCCATGGGCCCCGGCCCCATGCGGCAGCTGCCCACGGGGTGGTAGATGGTGTCGGCATGGCTGCGGATGAAGGCCTCGATGCCCGCATCGTCCTGCGCACCGGCCGAGGCCGGCATCTCGCGCCCGCCCAGGGTCGCCAGCGCCGGCTGGGCCAGGATCTCGCGGGCGCGGCGCACGCCGTTCACCATGCGCCGCAGGTCCTGCGCGTCGGAGAAAAAGGCCGGATCCACCAGCGGCAGGGCCAGCGGGTCGGCACTGGCCAGGCGCAGGCTGCCGCGGCTGGCCGGCTGCAGCACGCAGACATGCAGGGAATAGCCGTGGCCCCAGACCGTCTTGCGCCCATGGTCCACCAGCTTGGCCACCACGAAGTGCAGCTGCAGATCGGGCGCGGCCTCGCCAGGGCTGCTGCGGATGAAGCCGCCCGCCTCGGCAAAGTTGGTGGTCAGCATGCCGCGCCGTTGGCTGCGCCATTGGCCCACGGCGGCCAGCAATCTGCGCGCACCGCCCAGTGACAGGCCGAAGCTGTCGGTCAGCTGCGCGCCATCGACCACCAGCACCACATCCGGGTGGTCATGCAGATGGGCGCCCACGCCGGGCAGGTGGTGGACCACATCGATGCCCAGCGAACGCAGGTGATCGCCCGGCCCCACGCCAGACAGCATCAGCAGCTGCGGCGACAGCAGTGCGCCGCCGCAAAGCAGCACCTCGCGCCGGCAGTGCAGTTGCTGCACCGTACCGCCCTGCAGGTACTCCACGCCCACGGCGCGCCGGCCCTCGAACAGAATGCGCAGCACCTGGGCACCCGTTTCCACGCGCAGATTGGGCCTGGCACGGTGCGGCGCCAGATAGGCCTTGGCGACGTGGTGGCGCTCGCCGTTGCGCTGGGTGACCTGGTACAGGCCCACGCCCTCCTGCGCCTGGCCGTTGAAATCCGCGTTGTGCGCATGGCCGGCCTGCACGCCCGCCTGCACGAAGGCCCGGGACAACGGGTTGGGATCGCGCAACTCGGCCACGTTCAGGGGCCCGCCCGTGCCATGCCATGCGTCAGCGCCGCGCTCGTTGTGCTCGGCGCGCAGGAAGTAGGGCAGGACTTCGCTCCAGCTCCAGCCCGGATTGCCCTGGGCGGCCCAGTGGTCGTAGTCGGCCGGCTGGCCGCGCACATAGACCATGGCGTTGACCGCGCTGGAGCCGCCCAGCACCTTGCCGCGCGGCTGGTGGCCACGCCGCCCGCCCAGGCCCGGCTGCGGCACGGTGGACAGGCCCCAGCTGTGGCGCACGCCCTTGGCCATGGCGGCCATGCCCGCCGGGCAGTGGATGAGCACGCTGGAGTCGGGGGGCCCGGCCTCCAGCAGCGCCACCTGCGTCTGCGCATCCTCGCTGAGCCGCCCGGCCAGCACCGAGCCCGCCGAGCCGCCTCCGATCACGATGTAGTCCAGCATGCCTCCCCCTCCCCTGCGGTGTAGCCATCCACTGTTGCAGTCGCCTGCGCGGCGCCGCAAGCCGGGGCAAACCCGGTGGATGCTCCGAATCCCGCTACGATCGCTGGATCGCATTCACGTTCGCATTCACTTTGTTCGTTTGAGGAGACTGACAGTCATGGCAATTCAAACCGTAGGCATCATCGGCGCAGGCACCATGGGCAACGGCATCGCGCAGGCCTGCGCGGTATCGGGCATCGACGTGGTCATGGTGGACATCTCCGATGCCGCCGTCCAGAAGGGCGTGGCCACCGTCTCGGGCAGCCTGGACCGCCTGATCAAGAAGGAAAAGCTGACCGAGGCCGACAAGGCCGCCGCCCTGGCCCGCATCAAGACATCGACCGACTACGCGGCGCTCAAGGGCGCGCAGCTGGTCATCGAGGCCGCCACCGAGAACTACGAGCTCAAGGTCAAGATCCTCAAGCAGCTGGACGCCCTGCTGGATGCCGACGTCATCGTCGCCACCAACACCTCGTCCATCTCCATCACACAGCTGGCCGCCGTGACGGGCCGTGCCGACAAGTTCATCGGCATGCACTTCTTCAACCCCGTGCCCATGATGGCGCTGGTGGAGATCATCGTCGGCCTGCAGACCAGCGACGAGACGCACGCCACGGTCAAGGAACTGTCTGAGCGCCTGGGCAAGAGCCCCATCACCGTGAAGAACGCACCCGGCTTCGTGGTCAACCGCATCCTGGTGCCCATGATCAACGAGGCCTTCTTCGTGCTGGCCGAAGGCCTGGCATCGGCCGAGGACATCGACGCCGGCATGAAGCTGGGCTGCAACCAGCCCATCGGCCCGCTGGCCCTGGCCGACATGATCGGCCTGGACGTGTGCCTGGCCGTGATGGAGGTCTACCTCAAGGAATTCGGCGACAGCAAGTACCGCGCCTGCCCCCTGCTCAAGGAAATGGTGGCCGCCGGCCGCCTGGGCCGCAAGACGGGCCGCGGCGTGTACAGCTACTGATACACCGCCCCCAAGGCCAAGCGAAGGCGAAGGCAGCTCAGGCTGGCCTTCGCCTTTTGTTTTGGTGGCCGCGCGCTACTTGGTTTTGCGCACCAGCGCCAGCATGTCCTCGATGACGATGTGACGTATCGACCTGAGCATTCTCAGGTGGGCACTTCTTGTGGAATGGTCCATTGCAGAGTCGGCAGGCTGGTGGAGCTGGCCAGCCTCGAATTCTGCGATCAACGTATCGGCCTGCGGAGCCAGCATGCCAAGCATCCTGTCGAGCACACGTCCGCTTGTGCTCTGGGTCAGGCCCAAGGCCGTACCTGCGGCCAGCAGCTTTCCGTAGGTCACGTCGGCAAAGAAGGCCGCACCCGCAAGCGGAACCGTCAGCCGCTCCTGTGGCCATACCGCATGTTCATCGGCGTAAGCCCGCGTGTGATAGACGGCGGTGCTCAGGAGATCGTAGAACGGCGCCAGCCTGACGCCGCCCCGGTCCACCAGGAACGACAGATTCTTCAGATGACTGTCGCTGTTGCCCACCAGGGTGTTGAACAGCAGCCACTGATAGATGCCCATCCGGGCTTGCGCCTTTTCGCGGCAGCGGTCCATCAACGACGCCAGTGTCTGGATGCTGGCTCCTTGATATTTGAAAGTCCGGGCCAGGTCGAGCAGTTGGCAGGCATCCACCACATGCAGTCGCAGCCACTCTTGGGACGCTTCATCAAACACGCGGTCAAAGCGGTTGATGACATAGGCCGGCTCGGGCGTGTACAGCAGGTGTACCGGCGGCACATCAAGCCCCAGGCGCCCGGCAAGCTTCATGGTGAAGGCCTCGTTGACGGTCGAGTGCGGATAGCCTTCGGCCGTGGAGTCCGGCTTGAGGATATGGCTGGAAGCCGTCCCTTGGAAGGGTTCCTGCAGGCGAGCGGTTTTCTCGTCGTACAGCACCACCATTTTGTGCTGCGCTCCAGCCAGGGACATGCGCTTGGGTGATCCGGCATGCAAGGATGTGCGCGGCAAGTTCCTGAGTCTCAGCGACAGTTCGCCGAACTCCAGCCTCCTTGCGCCGCGCTCGGCTGCACCCGCCCCAGGCGGCAGCAGGACCAGGGATCCGGCCGATTCCGCGCCAAGGGCCTGCAAAAGGCCGAAGGCATCGTGCTCATTCACCTCCAGCTCTTTGCTGATCGCACTGCGCAGTGCTTCCTCGGGCAGCAGGTTGTCGAAGAACCATTGGACGCTGCGGTGCGTAGATCCGTCGATGTGCCTGCGCTTTGCCAAGGAAATGCCGGGCGCCAATGGGAAAGCGCGAGGGTCGCCCATCCACTCCTCCTCATAGGCAAAGCCCCAGACATCCCTGTTTTCGACCAGCTTTCCGGCAAGCCGGCCGTTGATGAATACGTCCAGGATGCGTGCGGTCACGGCCTGTTCTTTTCGAAGGCGGTGCGGAAGAACGCATCGTCCGAGTCGCGGGCACCGGGCTCCTCCCTGACTTCAGCGGCTGGCCCTCCGTCCGGTGCGCCCTGGCGCGTTCGGTACTCGTGGGAACCATGGGACTCAGGTGGCAGCCTGGCCTGGCGGCGCTGCAGATAGGCCTGCTCGGTTCCCTCGGGAAGGTCGATGAGCACCTCGATTCCCAGTTCGGACAGCAGTTGCAGCACGCGCCCAAACTGGACCGTGGGCTTGCCGCGCTCCACGTCCCGCACAAAGACATGGCTCACGCCTGCGGCGCCTGCTGCATCGTCCTGGCGCAAGCGCCGCGCCTTGCGAACGGCCCATACCGCGTCACCGAGTGCATCCACAGAGTCGATGGAGATCTTCATGGCTTCAATGAAATCGAAAGCATGGTTTCGATCTTATCGATCGGCAATGGCGCTGGCAATGAATCGAAACGAACTTATCGATTTTCATCGATCAGCTTCCCAAACCTCAGAAAACGAAAGCATTGCTTAGATATTCATTTCGTTTTCAACCGTCCTCTGCGCGACTGCACCCGTCCCTGGCCTGCTCTAAGGTCCATGCGCAGGAGACACGCATGGACATCAACACCCCCACCCCGCCGCCCGAAGGCTGCATCAGCTGCGAAGTGCGCGGCCATGTGCTGCTGATCGGCATCAACCGTCCCGCCAAGCGCAACGGCTGGACGCCCCCCATGTTCCAGCAGCTGGCCGAGGCCTATACCCGGCTGGACGACGACCCGCAATTGCGCGTGGGCGTGCTGCATGCGTTCGGCAGCCATTTCACGGCGGGGCTGGACCTGCCGGTGATGGCGGAGTACCTGCGCTCGGGCAGGAAGGCCATCCCGCAAGGCCTGGTGGAGCCGCACGACTACGGCCTGGTCGGCTACCGGCGCCGCGCCAAGCCCATGGTGGTGGCGGTCAAGGGCATTTGCTTCACGGTGGGCATCGAGCTGATGCTGGGCGCCGACATCGTGGTCGCGGCCGATGACTGCCGCTTTTCCCAGCTGGAGGTGCAGCGCTGCATCATGCCCACGGGCGGCGCCACGCTGCGCATGGCCGAACGTGCGGGCGTGGGCAATGCCATGCTGCACCTGCTGACGGCCGACGAATTCGACAGCGCCGAGGCCTATCGCCTGAACTTCGTGCAGAAGGTGGTGCCGGCCGGCGAGGAGCTGGCCGAGGCGCTGCGCATTGCCGAGCGCATTGCCGCCCAGGCCCCGCAGGCCGTGGTGGCCACGCGGCTCAATGTGCTCAAGGCCATCGAGCTGGGCCAGGCCGCCGCCGTGGCCGACTTCATTCCCGTGCAGCAGCGCCTGGCCAGCAGCGAGGATGCGGCCGAGGGCGTGCGCTCCTTCATCGAAAAACGCCCCGCTCGCTTCACGGGCCGATAGGCCCCCTCGGTCCCTCGACCCCTGCGGATCTTCACCTTCCGATCCGAAGGGGTTTTTCAAATTAAGTTGTGCACAATTTAATTGACAGCAATAATTCAACCCATGCCCAGCAGCCCCCCCCTTCCTCTCGACAGCTCCGAGCTTCTGCGCCTGGACAACCAGGTCTGCTTCGCGCTGTACTCGGCATCGCTGGCCATGACCAAGCTGTACAAGCCCCTGCTCGATGGCATCGGCCTGACCTATCCGCAGTACCTGGTGATGCTGGTGCTGTGGGAGCGCGACGGCCTGACCGTGTCCGAGATCGGCGAACAGCTGTATCTGGATTCGGGCACGCTGACCCCGTTGCTTAAGCGCTTGGAAGGCGCGGGCCTGCTGGAGCGGGTGCGCGATGCGCAGGACGAGAGGCGCGTGCGCATCACGCTCACCCCGCAAGGCCGGGCGCTGCGCGATGCGGCTGAAAAGATTCCCGCCTGCGTGCTGCAGAGCACGCAGTGCACGCTGCCCGAGTTGCAGGCGCTGACGCAGCAACTGGGCGCACTGCGCCAGCGGCTGGTGCCGCGCCGCAGCGATTGACGACCACCCGCAGACGATTTCCTCCACCCGTCCGCACGCCGGACAACTTTGCAAAAGGAAGACACCATGGCCCAGCTCGAAAAAGTCCTGTACACCGCACGTGCCCACACCACCGGCGGCCGCGACGGCGCCTCGCGCACCGATGACGGACGCCTGGATGTGACCCTGTCCTCGCCGGGCACCAGCGGCACGGGCACCAACCCCGAGCAACTGTTCGCCGCCGGCTACTCGGCCTGCTTCATCGGCGCCATCAAGGCCGTGGCCGGCAAGCAGAAGATCAGCCTGCCCCAGGACCTGGCCATCGACGCCGAAGTGGACCTGGGCACCATCCCCAACGCCTACGGCATCGCCGCGCGCCTGAAGGTCAGCCTGCCCGGCATGGACAGGGCCGCCGCCCAGGCCCTGGTGGACGCGGCCCACCAGGTCTGCCCCTACTCCAACGCCACGCGCGGCAACATCGACGTGCAGATCACCCTGGCCTGATCAGGCCCAGTCCGGCCTCTGCAGCCAGTGCAGCCTGCGGCCCAGGAGGTCGTAGCGGGCGTGACAGGTCAACGGCCCGTGCAGCACATCGGCTGCATAGCTGACCAGCGCGATCTCGCCCACGGCGGCCTGCCAGTGCTCCTGCATTGGCAGGCCGCTCATCCATTGCAGCACCTGGTCACGGGGCCAGGCAGCGCTCCAGGCGCCCAGCGTCACATGGGGCACGTAGGGGCGCATCGCCTCGGTCAGCGCCAGCCCTGGCCCTGTCTGCGCGAGCACGCCATGCAGTCCGTGCAGCGTGCAGCCGTCCGGCCTGCCGTCGCGCACCTGAAGGTAGGGCGCCATCTCGAAACTTCCCCAGCCACCGAACTCCAGCTGCAGCGGCGCGGCCGGCAGGTGCTGCAGCGCGAGCAGGTCGCGCGACAGTTGCGCCGCGCCGTAGGCCTGCGGCAGTTGCGCACCGCCATCCAGAAAGCCCGCGGTGGCCAGGGTCACGTGCAGTTGCCGCTGGCAGTGCGGGACCAGCGCCGCGCCCAGCCAGCGGCGTGCCTGCGCACAGGCGGCTTGCACTGCGTCGCGCACAGGCGGGGCCAGCGCCTGCATCGTCACCACCCAGACCGCATAGCGGCCACGGCCGAGGTGCCAGGCGCTCCAGTCGTCGGATGGCCCGGCCGCACTGGCGATGGCATGGGATTGCAGGA
The DNA here is from genome assembly GCF_055797465.1 of Delftia sp. PX-1. Classification (NCBI taxonomy): domain Bacteria; kingdom Pseudomonadati; phylum Pseudomonadota; class Betaproteobacteria; order Burkholderiales; family Comamonadaceae; genus Delftia; species Delftia sp. PX-1. The sequence continues at coordinate 1,280,439 of NZ_CP184763.1, read as the reverse complement.
AGTGGGGCAGCAGCGGCACGGCGGGCGGATCGGCGTTGTCGGGCGGACGCAAAGCTTAAGCCAGCCCGGCGACAATCTCCCCATGTCTGCCACACCATACGATCCTGATCTGAGTGCCGTCCCCGATGCCGGTTCGCACGCCTATGCCCGGCTTACGCCCGACGCCGTGCTCGACGCACTGGCCTCGGTCGGCCTGTGGGGCGATGGCCGGCTCACGGCCCTGGCCTCCTACGAAAACCGCGTCTACCAGGCCGTGCTGGAGGACGGCGAACGCGTGGTGCTGAAGTTCTACCGCCCGGGCCGCTGGAGCCGCGATCAGATCCTGGAGGAGCACGCCTTCAGCGCCGAGCTGACGGCCGCCGAAGTGCCTGCCGTGCCCCCGCTGGTGCTGGCAGGTGCCACGCTGCACAGCTACGCGGGCTTTGATTTCTCGGTCAGCCCCTGGCGCGGTGGCCGCCCGCCCGAGCTGGACGATTTCGAGGTGCTGGAGTGGACCGGGCGCTTCCTGGCCCGCATCCACACCGTGGGCGAAGCGCGCCCGTTTGTGCACCGGCCCGCGCTGGACCTGGCCACCTTCGGCCACGACTCCATGCAATGGCTGCTGGACCGGAAAATGATTCCGCTGGAGGTGGAATCCACCTGGAAAGCCGCCTGCCAGCGCGCCCTTGAGCTGATGGCACCCGCTGCCGACGGCCTGAGCGCAGCCGGCCACTTCGGCCTGCACAGCGCGCGCACGCTGCGCCTGCACGGCGACTGCCATCCCGGCAACGTGCTGTGGACGCCGCTGGACGACGAAGGCCATGGCGGCCCGCATTTCGTGGACCTGGACGATGCGCGCACGGGCCCGGCCGTGCAGGACCTGTGGATGCTGCTGTCGGGCGACCGCAGCCAGCGCACGCGCCAGCTGGGGGCCCTGCTGGATGGCTATGAGCAGTTCCGCCCCTTCGACCGACGCGAGCTGGCCCTGATCGAGCCGCTGCGCACGCTGCGCCTCATCCACTACAGCGCCTGGCTGGCGCGGCGCCAGGACGACCCGATCTTTGCCATCAACTTCCCCTGGTTCGGCACGCCCGACTACTGGCGCGGGCAGGTGGACATGCTCAACGAGCAGATCGAGGCGATGCAGGAAGAGCCTCTATACGCCTGAGGCCACCGGGACGCCTGCCTGCCGAAGACAGAGATCTTTACAAATTGTCCACACCCCCTGCGCCCTATCCAGGGCTGGGGGTTCCGGGGTATTCTCGGCCCGAAATCCCACCGGCCATGCCCTACTCCGCCTTCCCCCCTACGCTGCCCAACCCGCTACAGCCCTTGCCTGCCGGGCAGAAGGTGCTTGTGGTGGACGACGTCCCGGACAACGCCGCCATCATCTGCCAGGTGATCAAGGATCTGTGCAGCGTGCTCATGGCCCACACGGGCGAGGACGCGCTGACCCTGGCTCGCCAGTACCTGCCCGACCTCATCCTGCTGGACATCCGCATGCCCGAGATGGACGGCTTCGAGGTCTGCCGGCGCCTGAAGGCGGACCTGGAAACCGCCCACATCCCCGTCATCTTTCTCACGGCGCTGACCGAGCCCCATTGCGAGGAACTGGGACTGAACCTGGGCGCGGTGGATTTCGTGACCAAGCCCTTTCGCCCGCCCGTGCTCAAGGCGCGTGTGCGCACGCATCTGGAGATTGCACAGCAGCGCAAGATGCTGCAGCTGCTCTCGCACAGCGACGGGCTGACGGGCACGGCCAACCGGCGCTTTTTCGGCGCCCAGCTGGAGCGCGAGTTCATGCGCCTGCAGCGGCTGGGCGAGCCGCTGTCGCTGGTGATGATCGATGTGGACCACTTCAAGGCCTACAACGACCACTACGGCCATCTGGTCGGCGATGAATGCCTGAGCCAGCTGTCCCAGGCCATACAGGGCGCGCTGCACCGGCCTGGCGACCTGCTGGCGCGCTATGGCGGCGAGGAATTCGTCTGCCTGCTGCCCCATACGGCGCTGGACGGCGCGGTGCTGGTTGCGCAGGGCATCGTCGATGCGCTCAGGGCGCTGGACCTGCCCCACGCCGCATCGCCCCTGGGCCATGCGCTGACCGTCAGCCTGGGTGTGGCCAGCATGGCGCCTTCGCCCGACAACAGCGCCGACCAATTGCTGGCCGATGCCGACCGGCGCCTGTACCTCGCCAAGAACGCGGGCCGGGACCGTATCGTCTGGGCGGGATGAACCGAAACTCCCCCTGAGCGGCTGCCCTAGGCTGGGCCAGGCGCACCTTCCAGGGCGACGCATACGCTTAAGCGTTAGCAACGCCCGTCGACGCGGCAGGCCGGTACGACCTGACCGCTGGCGTCGCGCCATTGCAGCTGGCCGGCGGGGGTCTGGGAGGGCGCTGCAGGTGCGGGCTCCTGCGGTGTTTGGGTGGCGGAGCGCTGCGGGTCGTGCAGCACGGTGGACGAGCCCACGCCCACACCCACCCGCGCGCCGCCCACGCCCGTGGAGGCGCCCACGCCGGCGCTGCCCAGGACCTGGCCGCTCTGGTTGACGCCCACGCCAACGCCCAGCGGCCCCACGCCCGTGCCGACACCGGCGCTCAGCCCGCCGCTGCCCAGCCCGACGCCCACCGATACCGGGCCGACGGGAATGCCTATGCCCACGCCGCCGCCTACCGAGCCGCAACCGGCCAGCAGCAGCGCGCAGGCGGCAAGCGCGGCCCCAGCCGCCTTGCGCAATGGCGGGCAGGTGATGAAGGCGGTGGGTGGAACTGGCATGCCGGACTCTCAGGACAAGGGGAAAACACAGGGACGGCCACAGGGTACACCCGCCCGCCTGGCGCACGATGCCAGCGGTATGCCCGGGTGCATGCCAGGGGCTCGGAGGCGGCGAAACACCCAGGACACGCGGGTTTCTTAGAATTCACCCATTGGCCTGCGGGTCATTCCAGATTCCATGCGCTCCCGGACAGTGCCGCGGCGCCTCGGGGCGCAAGGCCTGCGCGGCGCCTCTTTCCCTCGCTTTCGTCTTCTTCGCGTTCCCTTTTTCTATGCAAACCCGTTGGCCGCCCTATGCGTGGGTGTGTTTTTCCATGTGCGTGGGTGTCATGGGCACGGCCCTGGCCAGCCCGCTGTACCCGCTGTACCAGCAGGCCTGGGGGCTGCAGCCCAGCCACATCACGCAGATCTTCGTGGCGTACATGTTCGGCGCGCTGGCCAGCCTGCTGTTCCTGGGCCGGCTGACCGACCGCTTCGGCTTTGTCGCCGTGCTGCGCGCCGGGCTGATCCTGATGACGCTGGGCGTGCTGGCCTCCACCGTGGCCTGGAACGTGCCCAGCTTTGCGCTGGGCCGCGTGGTGATCGGCGTGGCTTCGGGGCTGATCACCACCTCGGCCTCGGTGGGCATGACCCGGCTCAACAACCGGGGTGACCTGCAGCGTGCCGCGGCCACGACCAGCCTGACCATTGCCTTCGGCTTCGGGCTGGGCCCCGTGGTGGGCGGGCTGATCGCGCAGTGGCTGCCCTGGCCGCTGGTCACGGCCTATATCCCCTCGCTGGGGCTGGGCCTGCTGGCCATCTATGCGCTGTACCAGGTGCGCATTGCCGAGCCGGCGGAGCTGGCCTCCACCCAGGCACGTGCGCTGCACTGGCGTGATTTCATGCCCACCATCACCCTGCCCGAGCGCCGCTTTGCGCGCCACTACGCGCTGGGCGGCATGTGTGCGTTCTGCGCCTTCGGCATGTTCAGCCTGTTCGCATCGCTGGCGCCCAGCTTCATGCAGCGCATGGTGCCCTGGCATGGGCCGGCCGTTTCGGGCCTGTCCATCGGCGTGATCCTGTTCCTCTCGGCGGGCTTCCAGTACCTGGCGCGCCCGCGCCCGACCAAGGGCTCGGCCATTCTGGGCTTTGCCTGCCTGGTGGCCTGTAACCTCCTGCTGCTGGTCAACAGCTTTGCGGGCTCGGCCCTGCTGTTCGCGCTCAGCGTGATCGCCACGGCGGCGGGCCACGGCCTGTGCAATCTGGCGGGAATGTCCATCGTCAACAAGGTCTCGACACCGGCCACGCGCACGGGCCTGCTGTCCACCTACCTGGTGGTCGGCTACCTGGGCACCATCGTGCCCATCCTGGGCCTGGGCTGGCTTTCGGACCACATCGGCATCACCGAGGCCCTGGTCGCCTACTGCATCGTCATGGGCGTGCTGGCCGGCTGGCTGTGCTGGATGTGCACGCGCACGCCCACGCTGCCCATGCCCAAACACTAGGACCTGTTCACGCCCAAGCGCAGGCTGTTCAGCGAAAGTGCGGCCCCGGCCCGTCCTTGGCCAGGCAATCGCCGTCATTGCGCAGCGGGCAGACCTTGAGGGACAGGCAGCCGCAGCCAATGCAGCCGTCGATCTGGTCGCGCAGCTGGGTCAGCCCCTGGATGCGCGCATCCAGCGCATGGCGCCAGCGCGCGGACAGCGCGCTCCAATCGGCCTGCGTGGGTGTGCGGCCGCTGGGCAGGTCGTGCAGCGCCTCGGCAATCTCGGCCAGCGGCACGCCCATGCGCTGGGCCACCCTGATGACGGCCACGCGCCGCAGCACGGCACGCGCATAGCGGCGCTGGTTGCCGGGCGTGCGCAGGCTCTCGATCAGTCCCTGGCGCTCGTAGAAATGCAGGGCCGAGACGGAGATACCACTGCGCCGGGCCACTTCGCCCACGGAGAGGATGGCCGGCCCGTCATGGTCGGACGCGGTGACACCGGCAGAAGACAGATTCATGGCAGCAGGAAAATAGGCGCAGGAAAAATAGGTCCAAGCAGGCCTGCATTTGACCTCAACTTTGGTTGAGGTTTCACACTGGCAAGCCTCGCCGGTCCAGCCGGCGCACTTTCGGACTCCAGGCCCACCATGCAACACGACGCACTTCCAGCCGCCTCGGCACAGCCCGCCGCTTCCACGGCCCCGCAACTGCACCATCTGCAGCCCGCCGGTCTCTACGACGCCACGCCCAACGGCTACACCCATGTGGTCACCGTGCACGGGCCGGCGCAATGGGCCTTCGTCTCGGGCCAGGGCGGCGAGAACCAGGCGGGAGACCTGCCCGACAGCTTCGCGGACCAGGCGCAGCAGGCGCTGTCCAACCTCAAGCTGGCGCTGCAGGCGGCGGGCGCGGACATGGGCCAGGTGGTCAAGCTGACCCTGCTCATCGTGGACCACTCGGAGGCCCGCTTCAACGACTGGCAGGCCGCCGTGCGCCTGCATTGGGGAGATGGTTCCCCCGGCGATGGCGCCCCCAGCAATACCCTGCCGCGCTTTCCGGCCTGCACCCTGATCCCCGTGCCCCGGCTGGCCCTGCCCGGCATGCTGATCGAGGTCGATGCCGTGGCCGCACTGCCCGCCACCGCCCAGCCGGCGCGACCGCCGCTGTGGGTCTGAGCCATCCGCTTGCCACCCATCAGCAGATACCACAGGCATTCGTCCGATGAACAGATCCTCCCCGGCCCCCGCCCTGCCCTCGCCGCCCATGCAGGCCACCGCCGCGCCCGTGCTGCCCCAGAGCACCCTGCTGCTCATGGCCACGGCCTGCGGCCTGTGCGCGGGCGCCAACTACTTCAACCAGCCGCTGCTGCACTCCATCGCCATCGACCTGGGCATCAGCGAGGCGCGTGCCTCGCTGACGGTGACCATGGCCCAGGTCTCCTATGCGCTGGGACTGCTGCTGCTCGTGCCGCTGGGCGACATGCTGGAACGCCGCCGCCTGGTGCTGGGCCTGATGCTGCTGGCCGCGCTGGGCATGCTGGCCAGCGGCATGGCGCACAGCTTTGCGCTGCTGGCGGCGGGCACGCTGATGACGGGGCTGTTCTCGGTCGCGGCCCAGGTGCTGGTGCCCATGGCGGCCAGCTTTGCGGCGCCCGGCGCCAGCGGGCGCGCCGTGGGCCTGGTCATGAGCGGGCTGCTGATCGGCATCCTGGCCTCGCGCAGCGTGGCCGGCGTGCTCTCGGACCTGGGCGGCTGGAATGCCGTGTACTGGGTCGGTGCCCTGGCCACGGCCGGCGTGGCCCTGCTGCTGCGGCGCGCGCTGCCGCTGGCGCAGCCGGCCCAGCGCATCGGCTATGGCGCGGTGATGCGCTCCCTGCTCACGCTGGCGCGCGAGCAGCCGCGCCTGCGCAGCCGGGCGCTGATCGGCGGCATGGGCTTTGCCACGGTGAGCGTGCTGTTCTCCACCATGGCGCTGCTGCTGGCCGGGCCGGGCTACGGGTTCGGCGATGCGCAGATCGGCCTCATCGGCCTGGTCGGCGTGGCCGGCGCCCTCATGGCCAACATGGCCGGCCGGCTGGCCGACCGGGGGCTGGAGCAGCGCACCACGCTGGCCGGCGGCCTGCTCATGCTGGCGGGCTGGGGGGCGCTATGGCTGGGCGGCACCAGCCTGTGGTGGTTCCTGGCGGGGCTGCTCATCGTCGATGCTGCGCTGCAGGCCCTGCACATCAGCAACCAGAACGTGATCTACGCGCTGGCGCCTTCGGCGCGATCGCGCATCAATGCGGTCTACATGACGGGGTACTTCATCGGCGCCTCGCTGGGCTCAGCCGTGGGCTCGACGGTGTGGCTGCACTGGGGATGGACGGGTGCCGGCGTTGCAGGCCTGGCCCTGAGCCTGTGCACGCTGGCCGTGGTCGCCTGGGACAGAAGCCTGGCGCGCCAAGCCAAGGCACGGGCGTAGGGCATCGCACCAACCTGCGGCACGGCGGCGCAGGAATGCACCGCAAGCGTGCCGCATTCCGCCCCGCGCATGGCAGCGCACGCACCAATCCGATGCACCAGCGCACCAGCAGGGCGCAGCCGCCACTGCACCGGATTGGCACGCTAAATGCATGACGGAAGGCCGTTACCACCCACACGCCCTGTACCGTCCGCCCCGCCCATGTCCGCAGCGCTACCGATCACCGCCGTGCCCACGTCCGCCTCGGGCTGGCAGGCCATGCTGGAGCTGCGCTTCGGGCACCGCGCCGGCCAGGGCAGCGTGCTTTCCCACGCACGCCACAGCGGCCCGCTGCGCGTGCAAAAGCCGCTGCACCCCGAAGGCCCCGGCATCTGCCATGCCGTGCTGCTGCATCCGCCCGGCGGCGTGGCCGGCGGCGACCAGTTGCAGATCGATGTGACCGTGGAGCCCGGCGCCCACGCCCTGCTGACCACGCCAGGCGCCACGCGCTGGTACAAGTCCCAGGGCCGCCCGGCCGCGCAGCGCGTGCGGCTGCGCGTGGAAGAAGGCGCCATCCTGGAATGGCTGCCGCAGGAAAACATGCTGTTTGCCGGTGCCGACGCCACCATGGCGCTGGACCTGGAGCTTGCGCCGGGCGCGCGCGCCATCGGCTGGGACGCCACGGTGCTGGGCCGCTATGGCGCAGGCGAGCACTGGAACCATGCCGACGCACCGCCTGCGCGGCTACAGCTTCACAACCGGCTGACCCATGCGGGCCTGCCACTGTGGCTGGAACAGGGCGAGCTGCACTGCGGCCATGCCCTGCTGTCCAGCCCGGTTGCCTGGGCAGGCTTGCCCATACAGGCCAGCCTCTGGGCCGTGGCCCCGGAACCCCTGGCGGCCATGGAGCCATTGAGCGAGCAACTGGCCGCCAGCCTGCCCTGGAGCGACGAAGTGCGCGCCGGCGCCAGCCTGCTGGCCGGCCAGGGCGGCGCGCCCTCGGTGCTGCTGCTGCGCGTGCTTGCCCGCCGCATGGAGGCGGCACGGGCCGTGCTGCATGAAGGCTGGCGCCTGCTGCGCCCCGCACTGCTGGACATGCCTGCCCGCCCTCCCCGCCTCTGGGCCACCTGATCAACGGAGACTCATCCATGGAACTCACCCCGCGTGAAAAAGACAAGCTGCTGCTGTTCACCGCAGCCCTGGTGGCCGAGCGGCGCAAGGCGCGCGGCCTGAAGCTCAACTACCCCGAGGCCGTGGCGCTGATCAGCGCCGCCGTGCTGGAGTGGGCGCGCGACGGCAGGACCGTGGCCGAGCTCATGCACCTGGGCACCACGGTGCTGACGCGCGCCGATGTGATGGAGGGCATTCCAGAAATGATCCCGGACATCCAGGTCGAAGCCACTTTCCCGGACGGCACCAAGCTGGTCACCGTTCATCACCCAATAGTTTGACCCCCTGAGCGGCTACGCCGCTTCCCCCAAGGGGGACGGCGCCATCGCTGCGGGGCGGCGCGGCCAGCTTAGGCCCTTGCTGGGCACCCCCAACCAGCCCGCTGCATCCGCTTGTGCCGTGGGCAGATCCAGTCTCGATAGCGATCAAGGAGATCTCCATGTTCAGATTCCGCAACACTTTCAACTACCTGCTCGCCCCGGCCCTGCTGGCCGCCGCCACGGCTGCCAGCGCCCATACGGGGGCCGGCGCCCACCTGCATGCCGGCGACGGCGCCATGCAGGCCCTGATGGCCGGGCTGTCCCATCCCATTGCGGGCCTGGACCATCTGCTGGCCATGCTGGCGCTGGGCCTGTGGTGCGGGCTGATGCTCCAGCGCCAGTGGCTGCCGCCCGTGGCCTTTGCCGCATGCATGGCGCTGGGCCTGGCGCTGACGCAGACCCCGCTGGAGCTGCCGGCCGTCGAGCCCATGGTGGCCGCCTCGCTGCTGGCCTTCGGCCTGCTGCTGGTGGCCCAGCGCCGCCTGCCCGTGGCCCTGGCCATGGTGCTGGCCGGCGCCTTCGCGCTGTTCCACGGATACGCGCATGGCGAGGTCTTCCCCCACGCGCTGCCCGCAGCCGTGTTCTGGGCCTACATGGCGGGCATGGTCGCCACCACGCTGGTGCTGCATGCGCTGGGCGTGGCCTTTGGCCGGGCCATGCGCGGCGGCACGGCATCGGCCTGGGCCGCACGCCTGGCCGGCGTGGCCGCCATGGGCTATGGCGCAGCAGCCCTGGCAGGCTGAGCGCGGGAGCCGCACATGACCGAGCGCATCACCCCCGGCGAACTGCTGGCCGAGCCCGGCGAGATCCTGCTGAACGCAGGCCGGCCCGTGCAGACCCTCACGGTCACCAACACCGGCGACCGGCCCGTGCAGGTGGGCTCGCACTTTCACTTCTTCGAGGTCAACGAGGCCCTGCACTTCGACCGCGCCGCCGCACGCGGCTGGCGGCTGAACATCGCGGCCGGCACGGCCGTGCGCTTCGAGCCGGGCCAGGAACGCACGGTGGAACTGGTGGAAATCTCCGGCGACCGCATCATCTATGGCTTCAACGCCAAGGTGATGGGCAGGCTTTGAAGTACCCCCTGAGCGGCTACGCCGCTTCCCCCTCTCTCGCTTCGCGGGAGGGGGACGACACCCTCGGTGCGGGGCGGCCCTTCCTCGGTGTCCCCGGGTTGGACCACGCCGGTTTTAAGTACAACGAGCAACGCATAGCGTCGTAGACAACAGAAAGGGAATGCTATGGCAAGCATCACGCGCCAGGCCTATGCCGAGATGTTCGGCCCCACCGTGGGCGACCGCCTGCGGCTGGCCGACACGGCCCTGGTCATCGAGATCGAGAAGGACCACACGATCTACGGCGAAGAGGTCAAGTTCGGCGGCGGCAAGGTCATCCGCGACGGCATGGGCCAGAGCCAGCGCATGGCCGCCGACTGCGCCGACACCGTCATCACCAATGCCGTGATCATCGACCACTGGGGCATCGTCAAGGCCGACATCGCCATCAAGAACGGGCTGATCGCAGGCATAGGCAAGGCCGGCAACCCGGACATGCAGCCGGGCGTGACCATCGTCATCGGCCCCGGCACGGAAATCATTGCGGGCGAGGGCATGATCGTCACGGCCGGTGGCATCGACACGCACATCCACTTCATCTGCCCGCAGCAGATCGACGAGGCGCTGACCAGCGGCGTGACCACCATGATCGGCGGCGGCACGGGCCCGGCCACGGGCACCTTCGCCACCACGGTCACGCCCGGCCCCTGGCACATGGAGCGCATGCTGCAGGCCGTGGACGGCTACCCCATGAACATCGGCCTGCTGGGCAAGGGCAACGCCAGCCAGGCCGCGCCGCTGCGCGAGCAGATCGCGGCAGGCGCCATCGGCCTGAAGCTGCACGAGGACTGGGGATCGACGCCCGCCGCCATCGACTGCTGCCTGGGCGTGGCTGACGAGACCGACACCCAGGTCGCCATCCACACCGACACGCTCAACGAGGGCGGCTTCGTCGAGGCCACGGTGGCCGCCTTCAAGGGCCGCACCATCCACACCTACCACACCGAAGGCGCGGGCGGCGGCCACGCGCCCGACATCATCAAGGTCTGCGGCGAGGCCAACGTGCTGCCCTCGTCCACCAACCCCACGCGGCCCTACACGGTGAACACGCTGGACGAGCACCTGGACATGCTCATGGTCTGCCACCACCTGGACGCCTCGATTGCCGAGGACATCGCCTTCGCCGAAAGCCGCATCCGCCGCGAGACCATCGCCGCCGAGGACGTGCTGCACGACCTGGGCGCCTTCTCCATGATCTCCAGCGACAGCCAGGCCATGGGCCGCGTGGGCGAGGTCGTGCTGCGCACCTGGCAGACCGCGCACAAGATGAAGGTCCAGCGCGGCAGCCTGCCGGGCGACAACGCGCGCCACGACAACTTCCGTGTCAAGCGCTACGTGGCCAAGTACACCATCAACCCCGCACGCACGCATGGCATCGCCCATGTCGTGGGCTCGGTCGAGGTCGGCAAGCTGGCCGACCTGGTGCTGTGGCGGCCTGCGTTCTTCGGCGTCAAGCCCAGCCTCATCCTCAAGGGTGGCAGCATCGCCAGCGCCGCCATGGGCGACCCCAACGCCAGCATCCCCACGCCCCAGCCCGTGCACTACCGCCCCATGTTCGCGGGCCAGGGCAGCGGCGTGGCGGCGGCCAGCCTCACCTTCGTCTCGCAGGCCGCCCAGCAGGCCGGCGTGGCCGACCGCTACGGCCTGCGCAAGCGCACCGTGGCCGTGGAAAACTGCCGCAGCGTCAGCAAGCGCGACATGGTGCACAACGACTGGCAGCCCGACATCAGCGTCGATCCCGAGACCTACCAGGTCGTGGCCGACGGCCAGCTGCTGACCTGCGAGCCCGCCACCGATCTGCCGATGGCGCAGCGGTATTTTCTTTTTTAAGGGGGAGCAATGGGGTCAGCGGGGCAAGGGCGCACTGTGCTCACGTATCCAGAGGGCGAACCCGGCCTCGTCCAGTTCGCCTGCGGCCAAGGCCACCATGGTCAGCACACAGGACTCGTCACCCGCCGTCAATTCCCAGCCATTGAGATGGAGAAACAGCTCGGTCGCCACAAAGGCTGTGCGTTTATTGCCATCCGCAAAGGGATGGTTGCGCGCGATGCCAAAGCCATAGCTGGCTGCCAGCTCGGCCGCATCAGGCGCCCCATAAGCGGCCAGATGGCGTGGCCTGGCCAGGGCGGATGCCAGCAACCCGGCATCACGCACGCCCGCCGGGCCACCATGCTCGGTCAGTTGCTCTTCGTGAACAGCCAGCATGACGGCCTCGCTGAGCCAGACCCAAACCTGCATGTTCCCGGTCATTTCGCCAGCTCACGCAAAACACCACGCCGCTTTTTCATGATCAGGCGCGCTGCATCCATCTGCTGCCCGAAGTCCTCGTCATACGGAGAAAGCTTGATGCCACCGTCGGCAACCTCGGTCAGATACACCGTGTCGCCTTTGCCCAGGTTCAGCTTCGCCAGAATCTCCTTGGGCAGGATCAAGCCCACGGAATTGCCGACCTGGGTGAGTTTGAGAGTGGTCATGATGGAATCTCCAGGGAAGTCATTGACTTCGCAATGTTATAACGAACGTTAATACGAAACAATTCATGCTCACCGTCAACAAACACATGCCCCAGGGCGGCGGCCTTGCCGCCGTGCTGGTCAGGCGCGCCGCCACGCTGGAACTGGACTGGGACATGCGCCAGAAGAGCCGCTTTGCGGCCATCGATTCCACGGGGCGCGAGCTGGCCGTGGTGCTGGCGCGCGGCAGCGTGCTGCGCGGCGGCGACGTGCTGGTGGCCGAGGATGGCAGCCTGGTCGCCGTGCGCGCGGCGCCCCAGGCGGTGTTGCGCGTGACGGCGGCCACGCCACTGGGCCTGCTGCGTGCGGCCTACCACTTGGGCAACCGGCATATCCCGGTGGAGGTCACGCCCACGCACCTGCACCTGGAAAACGACCCCGTGCTGCACGACATGCTGCTGCGCCTGGGTGCGCAGGTGGCCCTGGTGGATGCGCCCTTCGAGCCCGAGGCCGGCGCCTATGGCGGCGGCCACCGCCACGGCCATGACGCCAGCTTTGCCGAGGACCAGGCGCTGGCGCAGAGCGTGTATGCGCTGCATGACCATGGGCACGCACACGGCCATTCCCACGAACATTCACACGATCATTCCCACGGGCATGAACATGGCCACGAACACAGCCATGACCATGACCATGATCACAAAGGCTGCTGCGGACACGGGCACGGCCACGACCATCCTCATGGCTGACCTGTCGATGCAGGGCCTGTGCGCCCTGCTGCACCTGGCATCGCCCCAGCTGCCCGTGGGCGGCTTCAGCTATTCGCAGGGGCTGGAGGCCGCCATCGAGCACGGCCTGGTCACGGATGCCGGCACGGCGCGCACCTGGATTGCCGATGCGCTGGCCCACGGCTTTGCACGCTGCGAGGCGCCGCTGTGGCTGCTGCTGCGCCGGGCCTGGAGCGCAGGCGACGAGGGGGTGGTGCGCGAATGGAACCAGTGGTTCATTGCCAGCCGCGACAGCCGCGAGGCCCGTGCCGAGACACTGCAGATGGGCTGGTCGCTGCACAGCCTGCTGCGCTCCGTGCCCTGGGGCGGCGAGGCCTTTGCGCCCCGCATCGCACAACTGGGCGCCCTTGTGGAGGGGCCGGGCCTGGCCTATCCCACGGCCTTTGCCTGTGCCTGCGCCGCCGTGGATGCCGACGAGGACCATGCCCTGCTGGCCTATGGCTTTGCCTGGCTGGAGAACCAGGTGGCCGCCGCCATCAAGGCCGTGCCGCTGGGCCAGGTGGCGGGCCAGAGCCTGCTGCTGGCCCTGCATCCGCTGCTGGAGCAGGCCGTGGGCGAGGCACGCCGCCGCGCCAGCGATACGCCGCCCCGGCTGGACACCATGCTGCCCCAATGGAGCGTGCTGCAGGCACGGCACGAACACCAGTACTCCCGGCTCTTCCGGTCCTGATCACTCACCCCAAGTCCACCATGAACACCCGCACCAAGAAACTCCCCCCGCTGCGCGTCGGCATCGGCGGCCCGGTCGGCTCCGGCAAGACCACGCTGCTGGAGATGCTGTGCAAGGCCATGCGCGCCCACTACGACCTGGTGGTCATCACCAACGACATCTACACCAAGGAAGACCAGCGCCTGCTGACGGTGGCCGAGGCCCTGCCGCCCGAACGCATCATGGGCGTGGAGACCGGCGGCTGCCCGCACACGGCCATCCGCGAGGACGCCTCCATCAACCTCGAGGCCGTGGACCGCATGCTGCGCCAGTTCCCCGAGGCGGACATCGTCTTCATCGAAAGCGGCGGCGACAACCTGGCCGCCACCTTCAGCCCCGAGCTGTCGGACCTGACCATCTACGTGATCGACGTGGCCGGCGGCGAGAAGATTCCGCGCAAGGGCGGCCCCGGCATCACCAAGAGCGATCTGCTGGTGGTCAACAAGACCGACCTGGCGCCCTACGTGGGCGCCAACCTGTCCATCATGGAAGCCGACACGCAGCGCATGCGCGCCCACAAGCCCTATGTGATGGGCAGCGTGAAAAGCGGCAAGGGTCTGCGCGAGGTGATCGACTTCATCACCGAGCGCGGCCTGCTGCCGCCCATGCCCGCTCAGGCCTGAAGACGGCCGCGCACGGCCTTCAGCGCTGCGGCGTGCCGCTGGTGGCCTTGGCCTTGGGCAGGGTGGCTGCGCTGCTGGAGGACACCAGCGGGTGGCCGGTGGAGGTGGCGGCGCCATCGGTCTGGCGCCAGGCCGAGGGCTTGGGCGCCACCATGGGCTGGGGCGCGGCGGCAGGCGCCCGGCTGCGGTTCCAGGCCGGCAGCAGCACGCGGCGCACAAAGCCCATGTCCAGCGCCAGCCACAGCAGCACCGGGCACAGCGTGGGCACCATCAGCCCGCCCATCTGGTAGGCGTAGACGATGGCCTCCAGCTGCCATGTCTGTATGCCCAGCACGTTGAGGTCAAGCCGGGCCGCAAGGCACAGCTGCATCAGCACCTGCGAGACCACGCTGAAGGTCTGCAAGGGCAGCAGCGCCACATAGCCCACCAGGATGCGCCACCACCGGCCCGGCCCCCAGGCCGCCAGCAGCATGGCCACCAGCACCGGCAGGCCGTAGCCGTAGCGGGCGGGATCGACCTCGACAATGGCCTCGGCGCGGCGCCAGCCGGTCTGCTCGTTCGATACCTGGACCGAGGAATTGACGACCAGGTTGCGGGGCGTCTCCAGGTCCACGCGCTGCACCCAGCCGTTGGCGGCGTTCTCCAGCACCCACTTGCTCATGCCGGACACCGGCACGGCCAGCCAGCCGGCCGCCAGCGTCCAGGCCAGGGTCAGCACCACGATGCCGCCCATGGCCAGGCCCGCGAAGCGCGAGATGGGATTGCGTCCGATCATGGCCTGCTCCTCAGGCGACCACGGCGGCGGAAGCTGCAGCGGCGGGCGGCAGCGGCGGCTGGCCGCCGTCATCGTGCGACGGAGCCTTGCGGCCGCTCCAGCGCACCCACAGCAGCCAGAACACCAGCACGTCCAGCATGATCAGCGCCTGCCAGAGGTACTCATGCGCGAAGTTGAAGGCCGTGGTGCTCCACTGGCCCAGGTAGAACAGGCTGATGACGCGCAGCACGTTGATGGCCTGCACGGCCACGAAGCCGGCCAGCAGGCCCACCAGCTTCTGGCGCCATGACGAGGGGAAGGCCATCACGGCGGCAAACAGCACGATGTAGGCCTCCAGGCCGTTGCAGCCGGCCTCGATGGAGACGCCGAAGCCCGTGGCCGTGTTCCACAGCACCTTGCCCGTGGCCGAGGCCGTGCTGTCGAACCAGGTCACCAGCGAGGCGCAGATGTGCGCCAGGAAGGCCGTCCAGGGCAGCACGATGTGCTGCTGCACCCAACTGAGCAGGTTCAGCCCGAACATCGTCAGCTGGATGGCCAGAAAGATCAGAAAGAAACGCAGCATGGCAGGTCTTGGAGTGTTGGTTGCCGGGCTTGCGACCTGGCGGTTGCGAAACAGTGTCCCTCTATAGGCTCGCATTATCTTCGGACCGCTCAAAGACGACAAAGGCCGGTGCGTGAATCACGCCACCGGCCCTTGTCGTCACGGGCGCATCACCGACGCTCGCGCCTGCGCATGGTCCCCAGCGCCATCAGCGCCAGCAGGGACGACATCAGCATCAGGCCCCACTGCGACAGCGTGGGAATGCTGGCCGTGCCGCCCGGCCCCGGCTTGAGCGGCGTGGTGGTCGTGCTCTTGTCGTTGTCGGGATTGCCGTCACCGGGCACCGAGACCGTTGCCGAGTTGACCAGCGGGCGGGCGCCCTTGTAGGGCTTGTCCAGCTTGGTCTCCAGCGTGAAGACGGCCGTGCCGCCCTGGGCCAGCTGCGGCACGCTGCAGGTCACGGTGCGCGTGCCGCTGGCATAGCTGCAGCCTGCCGAGGCCGAGACGAACTCCAGCCCTGCGGGCAACACGTCGGTCACCGAGCCGCCCGCGGGCGACTGCGGATCGCGGCCGTAGTTGGTGACGGTCAGCGTGTAGCTGGCCGTGTCGCCATCGTCCAGCGGGCCGGCGGGGCCCTGCTTGCCGATCCCCAGGTCCACGGCATTGCCCTGGCGGCTGGTGGAGGTCCGGTCGGTGGTGGTGTTGTTGACGATCACATCGCCGCCATTGCTCAGCCATTCCGTCTCGAAGGGCTTGACCGAGGCCTCGTGGTAGATGGTGCCGCCCGATGCCTTGTCGGGCAGGGTCTGTGCACGCATCTTGAACTTGATGGTCATGCTCTGGCCCGGCGCCAGCGAGGGGATGGTGCACTGCAGAGGCCCGCTGGTCGCGTTCAGCGCCGGCTGCACGCCACACCAGGAGGCGGAGGCGCCGGGAATGCCGGCCAGCGCCAGGCCGTTCTGGTAGCTGAAGGTGGCCGTGGAGCCCGATGCGGGGAACTTGTCGGTCACGACCACCTGGGTGGCGTAGGAGGGTCCGGAGTTGGTCACCGTGATGGTGTATTCGGTGTCCTCACCCAGCACCAGGCCGTCCGCCGTGTGGCGCATGCTGATGTTCACATCCAGCTCGGCACGCTTGAGCCGGGCCTTGGCCTCGGCCTGGTTGTTGGCCTTGGTCAGTTCCTCGGTGGCGGTGTCCACGGCGACCGTGTTGAGGATCTCCGTGTCGGCCGCCAGATCGCCGCGCGAGCGCATCTTGTAGGTCACGGTGTACTGCGCGCCTGTGGGCAGCGGATTGGCCCAGGCGCACTCCAGCGTTCCGCCCTGCACGCCATCGGTGGCAGCCGGAGTGCAGGTGCCGCCGCCGGAGACCGTGGGCGTGCCGATGAAGATGGCGTCTGCAGGCAGCACGTCCTTGAGCGTGACATTGGCGGCCGACGAGGGGCCGTAGTTGGGCACCGTGACCGTATAGGTCAGCGGCTCGCCCGCAGCCGCCACCTTGGGCGAGACCTGCTTTTGCGCCGCAATTTCCGCGATGGCCTGCACGGTGATGCTGGCCGTCGAGGAATCGTTGCCGGGATCGGCGTCATGGATGTCCAGGGACTGGGCCGAGGCCGCGTTGGCATAGGTGCCGGTGGTGGCGCGCTTGGGGCGGATCTTGACCTCGATCACCACCTCGGCCTCCGGGGCCATGGAGGTGATGTCGCAGGTCAGATCGCGCGTCTCGCTGTTGACGCCGCCCGTGGGCGTGCCGCAGCTGGCGTTGGCCCCGGAGACGATGCGGCTGGAGACAAAGCCGCCGCCCGGGTAGGTGTACGGCACGGGATTGCCGGCCTCGTCCACCGGGTTGCCGCCCACGATGCGCACGCCGTCGGTCTGCTTGACCAGGGACTGCAGCGCGTCGCGCACGCGGACATTCGTCACCGTCGTGCTGGCCGAGTGGTTCTTCACCACCAGCTGGTAGGTGACCTCCTCACCGCTCTTGATGGCAGCCGGCGGCACGGGGCTGACCACGCTCTTGACGATGCCCACATCCACCTTGTCGGCAGACACGGTGACGGTCGCGGAGGTGGTGGCCGATGCATTGTCCCGGCCGATCACGCCAGCGGAGGCGTTATTGGTGAAGTCCAGATGGCCCGAAGCCAGCGTGACCTTGGCCCTGACCTTGATCTGGCGGCTGGCGCCCACGGCCAGGCCCGCGGTCGAGGTGCAGCTCGGGGTGGTGCAGGTCCATTCCCCCGCGCCGGTGCCCGCACCGGACATGCTGACGATGGCCATGCGGCCGTCTGCGGGGTTGTCGGTCACGGTGATCTGCTGATTCGGCAGCACGGGCATGGGGCCGGTGTTGGTCACCGTGATCGTGTACTCGAACTCCTGGCCTGCCAGCACCGGGCGGCCAGGGCCTGCCTTGGCCAGCCTCAGCCGCGCATCGTTGCTGAAGTCCACGGCCGCGCTGGCCGTGTTGTTGGTCGTATTGGGCTCGTTGAGGCCGGGTGCCACACCGATCACGCCCTGGTTCACCAGCTGCGTGCCGGGTGTCCCGCCCGCAGCCACGCTGGCCTTGAAGCGGATGGCCTGCATGTTGGCGTAGCCGGCCACCGGGTACTCGCCCGCGTGGGTGCAGGTGATGGTGCCGCTGTTGTGGCCGCAGAGCCAGGGCGCCGTGCTGCCGTCGAAGCCCGTGAAGGTCACGCCGGCCGGCAGGGTGTCGGTGACGGTGAGATCGCGCGGCACGAGGGAGCCGCCTTCGCGGCGCGGCTGCAGCGTGTAGGTCACCTCGGTCGCCTGCAGCGCATCCAGCACCGTGGGCGCCACCTGCTTGCGCAGCGAGACATCCACGAACTCGCTGCCGCTGGAGACCACGGCGGCGCTGGCGGTGTTGTTGCCGGACTGGCCGTCGGGCATCTCCGTGCTGGCGTCCTTGTAGCCCTTGACGCTGGCAGCGCCGGCAATGGTGCCGCTCATGTTGGCGATGGCCGGCACGGTGATGGCTGGCAGCACGGCGCCTGGCAGCACCGGGCCGCCGCGCGTGCAGCTAAGTTCGCCCGAGATCAGCGGATAGCCCGAGGCCGGCGTGCAGCTCCAGCCGCTGCCTGAGGGCACGCCCGTGACCACGGCGCCGTTGGGCACGGGGAAACGCACCACGGTACGGCCACCGGCGGGGACCTCGGACGGGCCCTTGTTCTGCACGTCGATGACGTACTGGAAGGCGCCGCCGTTGGCGACGCTGGCGGGAGCCGCCATCGCGATGGCCAGATCGGCGGCCTCGGTGGTGGTGAAGTTGCGGTCCAGCTGCGTGTTGTTCTGGTCGTTGTCGTAGTCGGGCGATGCCATGCGCGCGCTGGCCACGGCGCGCCAGTTGGTGCCGACGGTCGGTAGGATGACCTCGAAGCCCACGGACTTGAAGCCATCGGCGGGCGCCAGGTTGCCGATGTTGCAGACCAGCGTGTTGTTGCCTGCGGTGAGCACCGTGCCGGCCGCGGGTGCCATGCAGGTGATGCCGCCCGGGCTGCTGCTGTAGCCCTGGAACACGGCGCCCACGGGCAGCACCTCGGTCAGGGTGACGCCTACGGCGTCGGGACCGATGTTGTTGTGCCTGACCTTGGCCACATAGGTGAAGGTGCCGCCGGCAGGCCCTGCCGATGCGTCCTGTCCGTCATAGAGACCATCCTGGTTGACCAGGATGTCGGTGTCGGCCGGCGCCGCCACGGCAGCCGCTGTTGCCAGCAAGCCGCCGGACAGCAGCGCACGCGCCAGCCAGCCCTTTCTCGTGAAAGCCATACAAACCTCTCTTTTGCTTCGTTGACAGCGCCGAATGCCGCAGGCACGGACGCACGGGGTGCCCGGCTGGAACAGCTCTGTCAAAAAGCCGACAACCGGACGCACCAAAGGGAGGCATGATGGTTCTTTATTACCGAAAGTAAATATGATCTGGAATTTTTGACAAAAGTGAGTATTTAGAAGAATTTGTGAGTTTTCCGTGAGTCCACCGACGACTACCGGTTTTCCTCACGGATTGCAGACGTGAAAAAGCCGGTGGCAGCTTGGCTGGCACCGGCTTTGAAGGCTTGTCTGCCGTGCGCTGGCACGACAGTGAGCAGGCACTGAGGCCTATGGAATGCGCCTGGGCGATCCTTGTGAGGAACTCACGCGAGAAGAGCGTTCACGCGCTTGACGTAGGCGGCCGGGTCCTCGGGCATGCCGCCTTCGGCCAGCACGGCCTGGTCGAAAAGGATGTTGGCCAGGTCATGGAAATGCACCGATCCGTCCAGCTTCTTGACCAGCGGATGCTCGGGGTTGACCTCCAGCACGGGGCGGGCGTCCGGCGCCTGCTGGCCGGCCTGCTTGAGCAGGCGCGCCAGCTGCAGGCTCATGCCGCCGTCCTGCACCACCAGGCAGGCCGGCGAGTCGACCAGGCGCGTGGACACGCGCACGTCCTCGGCCTTGTCCTTGAGCGCCTCCTTGAGCTTGGCCAGCAGGGGCTTGAAGGCTTCGGCCGCTTCCTCGGCGGCCTTCTTTTCCTCTTCGTCCTGCAGCTTGCCCAGGTCCACGGCGCCCTTGGCCACGGACTGCAGCGGCGTGCCGTCGAAGTCGGTCAGGTAGCCCATGGCCCATTCGTCCACGCGGTCGGCCATCAGCAGCACTTCGATGCCCTTCTTGCGGAAGACTTCGAGCTGCGGGCTGTTGCGCGCTGCCGGCAGGGAGTCGGCCGTGATGTAGTAGATCGCGTCCTGGCCTTCCTTCATGCGGGCCTTGTAGTCGGCCAGCGAGACCATGGCGTCTTCCTGGCTGGTGGAGGCAAAGCGCAGCAGCTTGGCGATGCGTTCCTTGTTGGCGAAGTCCTCGCCCAGGCCTTCCTTGAGCACGGCGCCGAACTCGGCGTAGAACTGGCTGTACTTGCCTTCCTTGGCCTTGTCCTCTTCGCTGACCACGTCGGTGACGCCGTCCGTGCCTTCGCCGGCCTCGTGGCGATCGTGCTTGGCCAGGTCTTCCAGCATGGACAGCACGCGCTTGGTGGAGCCGTCGCGGATCAGGCGCACGTCGCGGCTTTCCTGCAGCAGCTCGCGGCTGACGTTCAGCGGCAGGTCGGCCGAGTCGATCACGCCCTTGACGAAGCGCAGGTAGCCGGGCATCAGCGCCTCGGCGTCATCCATGATGAAGACGCGCTTGACGTAGAGCTTGACGCCGGCCTTCTTGTCGCGGTTGTAGAGATCGAACGGTGCCTTGGCCGGAATGAACAGCAGCTGCGTGTACTCGGTGTTGCCCTCCACGCGGTTGTGGCTCCAGGTCAGCGGGTTCTCGAAGTCGTGGCTGATGGCCTTGTAGAAGTCCTGGTACTGCTCGGCCGTGATGTCCTTCTTGGGACGCGTCCACAGCGCGCTGGCCTTGTTGATGGTCTCCCACTCGCCGGTCTTGACCATGGCGCCGGGCTGGTCGTTCTCGCCGTCCTTCCATTCCTCCTTTTCCATGAGGATGGGCAGGCTGATGTGGTCGGAGTACTTGCCGATGACCTGCTTGATCTTCCAGGCATTGAGGAACTCCTCGGCCTCGGGGCGCAGGTGCAGCGTGATGCTGGTGCCGCGCTGGGGGCGCTCGATCTGCTCGACCTCGAACTCGCCCGTGCCGCCGCTGGTCCAGCGCACGCCTTCGGAGGCCGGCAGGCCCGCGCGGCGTGTTTCCACGGTGATCTTGTCGGCCACGATGTAGCCCGAGTAAAAGCCCACGCCGAACTGGCCGATGAGCTGCGAGTCCGACTTCTGGTCGCCCGACAGCTTTTCCATGAAGGCCTTGGTGCCGCTCTTGGCGATGGTGCCCAGGTTGTCGATGGCTTCCTGCTCGCTCATGCCGATGCCGGTGTCGGCAATCGTCAGCGTCTTGGCGGCGGCGTCGAAGGACACGCGCACTTCCAGGTTGGGCTGGTCTTCATACAGCGCGGCGTTGTTCAGCGCCTCGAAGCGCAGCTTGTCGCAGGCGTCCGATGCGTTGGAGACCAGCTCGCGCAGGAAGATCTCGGGGTTGGAATACAGCGAATGCGTGACCAGGTGCAGCAGCTGTGCAACTTCGGCCTGAAAAGAATGGGTTTGCTTGCTCATGCAGACAGTGTCCTATGTCCTATGGGTTCACAACAGGGAAAAAATCAGCCCTCATCTCGGGTCGGCGGATGCAATTTCAAGAGCCCGCCGCCCCTGTGGCGACGCAGGCTCTGGACGATTGTTCACTTTCTTGCCCTCTCGGCAGGCCAGGCGCAGCGCTATAACTGCGCCACTTTCCGCCATTCGGCGGGCAGTGCGCGCAGGGCCCGGGCGCAGCGGCGGGCCTGTTTCAGGAGATTTCCCATGCACAGCTCTGTTCAAAAATGGTCCGCAGAATTCCTCGGAACCCTGTGGCTGACCCTGGGCGGCTGCGGTGCGGCCGTGCTGGCCGCCGCCTTCCCGCAGGTGGGCATCGGCCTGGTCGGCGTCTCGCTGGCCTTCGGCCTGACGGTGGTCACCGGCGCCTATGCCTTCGGCCCCATCTCGGGCGGGCACTTCAACCCGGCCGTCTCCGTGGGCCTGGCCATGGGCGGGCGCTTTGCCTGGAGCGAGCTGCCGGGCTACGTCGTGTCCCAGGTGCTGGGCGCCATCACGGGCGCAGGCATTCTCTACGTGATCGCCACGGGCAAGGCCGGTGCCGACATCGGCGGCTTTGCCACCAACGGCTTCGGCACGCATTCGCCGGGCGGCTACGGCATGACGGCTGCCCTGGTCACCGAGGTGGTGATGACGGCCTTCTTCATCCTGGTCATCCTGGGCGCCACGGCCAAGCGCGCGGCAGCCGGCTTTGGCGGGCTGGCCATCGGCCTGTGCCTGACGCTGATCCACCTGATCTCGATTCCCGTGACCAACACCTCGGTCAATCCCGCGCGCAGCACGGGCCCGGCCCTGTTCGGTCCCGAGATCGCCGTCTCGCAACTGTGGCTGTTCTGGGTGGCCCCCATCGTGGGCGCGCTGATCGGCGCCGTGATCTACAAGGCCCTGCTGTCCAACCCGGCCGACGAGTAAGGCCAGGCACGGGCGCAGCAGGCGCCCCGCAGCAAACCCCGGCGGCTGGCGACAGCCGCTTTTTTTCGTCCGGCAGCAGCCGCGTTTTCATTGAACCTGTGGTGAAACACGGTTTTCGTTTGTTGCATGGCGGCAACGCGAAGGACTTTTACCCAGGGCAAACAGGCCAACTTTACGAAGCAGAAACCGAACACTAGTGATTCGCAATAACAATCCGCGGGCTTTCATCGGAGTGAACATGAGCAAAATCCAACAAATCCTCCCCCCCGCGAACCTCACCCAGCTGGCCCTTGCCGCTGCCCTGTGCCTTGCTGGCACCCCGGCCTTTGCGCAGGCCAGCACCACGCTGGGCACCGTGAACGTGACGTCTTCGACCGAAGCGCCCGTGAAGACCGACAACGCCTCCTCGGCCAAGTTCACGGCCCCGCTGGTGGACACGCCCAAGACGGTGCAGGTCATCAACGAGGAAATCATCAAGCAGACCGGCGCGACCAGCCTGCAGGAAGCCCTGCGGTCCACGCCCGGCATCACCTTCGGCAACGGCGAAGGCGGCAACCCCTCGGGTGACCAGCCCTTCATCCGCGGCATGGATGCCCAGGCCAGCACCTTCGTGGACGGCATGCGCGACATCGCGGCCGGTACGCGCGAAGTGTTCAACCTGGAATCGGTGGAGGTCATCAAGGGTGCCGATTCGGCCTATGCAGGCCGCGGCGGCGCTGGCGGCTCCATCAACCTGGTGACCAAGAAGGCCAGGAACGAGAACTTCATCAGCGGCGACGTGGGCCTGGGCACGGACAGCTACCGGCGCGCCACCATCGACGCCAACCGCGTGCTGGGCGAAGGCGTGGGCCTGCGCCTGAACGCCATGGTGCACGACGCCGACGTTCCCGGCCGCAGCGGCCCCGAGAACAAGCGCTGGGGCATCGCCCCCACGGTGACCTTCGGCATGGGCACGCCCACCGAGGTATCGCTGTCCTGGCAGCACCTGCAGACCGACAACATTCCCGATGGCGGCGTGCCCTACCTGTACACCAGCACGGCGGCCGCCGGCCTGCCCGGCGGCAGCGTGGTGCGTCCCACCTACGGCAGCAACCGCGACAACTGGTACGGCCTGACCAGCCGCGACTACGAGAAGGAAAAGAGCGACCTGTTCACGGCCACCGTCGAGCACAAGTTCACCGACACGAACAAGTTCCGCAACAGCCTGCGCTACAGCAAGTCCGAACAGGACTACCTGTGGACCCAGCCCGACGACAGCAAGGGCAATGTCGTCAATGGCTATGTGTTCCGCCGTGGCAATGCACGCGTGGCCGACATCAAGACGCTGCAGAACCTGTCGGAATTCACGGGCAAGGCACAGACCGGCAGCGTGGGCCACAGCTACGCCTTCGGCCTGGAGCTGTCCAAGGAAAAGGCCGAGTCCCGCACCGCCGCGCTGCAGACCACCAACACCACGTGCACGGCCGCCAGCCTGTGGTGCGCCTCGCTGAACAACCCGGACAGCAGCCCGCAGTGGAACCTGCCCGTGACCCTGGGCGACCCCAGCCACAACAAGATCGACACCGTGGCGCTGTACGGTTTCGACACGCTCAAGTTCAACGACCGGTGGCTGCTCAACGCCGGCCTGCGCCTGGACCACTACAAGCTCAGCGCCTCCGGCCCCGCCGGCCGCAACACGCCGGCCTATGACCTGAGCCGTTCGGACACGCTTTTCAACTACCAGCTGGGCCTGGTCTACAAGCCGGCCACCAACGGCAGCATCTACGCCAGCCTCGGCACCTCCTCGCGACCCGGCGGCTCCATGCTGGGCAACGGCAACGAGGACCTGGGCATCTCCACCGACCAGCTGGCCAACCTGGCGCCCGAGAAGACCCGCTCGCTCGAGCTGGGCACCAAGTGGGACCTGATGGAAAAGCGCCTGGCGCTGACCGCCGCGCTGTTCCGCAACGACGTGACCAATGCGCGCATCACCGAAAACGGCGTCACCTACATGGGCGGCAACAAGGTGGTCAACGGCGTGGAGCTGGGCTTCACGGGCAGCGTGCTGCCGGGCCTGAGCGTCTTCGGCGGCTACACCTACATGGACAGCGAGCAGAAGAACGCAGGCGCAGGCAACGTGGCCAACGGCCAGCCCTTCCCCAACACGCCCAAGCACAGCTTCAGCCTGTGGACCAGCTACAAGCCCATGGCCAAGCTGACCGTGGGCCTGGGCATCTATGCCCAGAGCAGCGTGAACCAGAGCTACATCCGCTCCACCGTGGATGGCGGCATCGTCACCAAGGGCGCCAGCGGCTATGCGCGCTACGACGCCATGGTGGCCTACCAGATCGACCGCAACCTGACCGTGCAGCTGAACCTGTACAACCTGGGCGACAAGGTCTACTACAGCGGCGTGCGTTCGCCCCACTACGCGACCATGGCGGCAGGCCGCTCGGCCGTGGCCTCGCTCAAGTGGACGTACTGATCTGCTGATCGCCCCGGGCGAACGCGCAGCGGCTTGACGCTGCGCAGATCACCGCAAAGCCCCGCAGGCCATCGCCGCCTGCGGGGCTTTTTTGCGGGACACTCATTGATTCCGCCCCTGAGGACCGCCTGCCATGATGCTCCGCATACCCGCCCTGCTCAGCCCCGACGAAGTGCGCCAGTGCCGCCAGGCGCTGGAGCAGGCCCCGTGGCAGGACGGCCGCGCCACGGCCGGCCCCCTGGCGGCCCAGGTCAAGGCCAACCTGCAGCTGCCGCTGGACAGCCAGGCCGGCCAGGCGATAGGCAACCTCATCCTCGACAGGCTGGGGGCCAGCGCGCTGTTCATGTCGGCCACGCTGCCGCTGAAGGTGCTGCCGCCGCGCTTCAACCGCTACGAAGGCGGCGGCACCTATGGCAACCACATAGACAATGCCATCTTCACCATCCCCGGCACGGCCATCAAGGTGCGCAGCGATGTCTCCACCACCGTATTCCTCAGCGAGCCCGACGAATACGAAGGCGGCGAGCTGGTCGTGGAAGACACCTTCGGCCACCAGAGCGTGAAGCTGGCCGCAGGCGACGCCATCGTCTACCCCGGCACCAGCCTGCACCGCGTCAACCCCGTCACGCGCGGCACGCGCTACGCCAGCTTTTTCTGGACCCACAGCCTCGTGGCCTCGGACGAGCAGCGCCGCCTCCTGTTCGACCTGGACCAGCAGATCCAGCAGTTGACGCTGCGCCACCCGGGCGACCCCGCCCTTTCCGCGCTGTCCGGCACGTACCACAACCTGTTGCGGATGTGGTCGCAGGCCTAGTCGCACAGCCGCCAGGCAGCCGCATCAGAACCTGTAGCGGGCCGTGACCAGCACATTGCGCGGATCGCCATACACGCCCGTGCCGTACGAACCCAGGCCCGGCATATAGGTCTTGTCGAACAGGTTGTTGACGTTCAGCGTCACCGACCACTGACGGTCCACGTCGTAGCGCGCCATCAGGCCCACCAGCGCATAGGCACGCTGGTCGGCGCGCGCGTAGGGAGCGGCGGACTGCTGGTAGTAGGTCAGGCTCTGCCAGGCCAGCGACCCGCCCACGGTCCACTGCGGGTTGAGACGGTAGCTGGTGCTGAGCTTGAACAGGTGGCGCGGCTGGTTGGTGTTGACCGCGCTGAGGATCACGTCGGGCTGGGCCGGCGCACGCGAAGTGCGGTAGGTGTAGCCGCCGTAGATGTTCCAGGCCGGCGTGATGCTGCCCGACACTTCCATCTCCACGCCCTTGCTGGTCACGCCGTCGATGGCCGCATAGACCTCTTCCCCGGATTGCGGGTTGGCGCTGACGTACTGCGCGGCATTGCGCTGCTGGATGTGGAACAGCGCCAGCGAGGCGTTGAGCCGGCCGTCCAGGAACTCGCCCTTGACGCCCACTTCGCGGCTGCGGCCCGTGAGCGGCGGCAGCGGGCTGCCGGCAGCGTCCTTGTAGTAGGTCTGCGGATTGAAGATATCGGTCTGGCTGGCGTACAGCGACAGCTGGCGGTTCAGGTCATACACCACGCCCGCATAGGGCACGGTCTTGTGCGCCACGCGCAGCGCGTTGTTCACGACGTAGCTTCCGTTCAGGCCCGTGGTGTCGTCCAGCATGTCGTACCAGCTCACGCGCGCACCCAGGATCACCGACAGATCGTCCGTGGGCCGCAGGCGCGCGGCGCCGAAGACACCCTTTTCCACGATGCGCGTCATGCGGTGGTTGCGCAGCTGGAAATCGGGCCGGGGCACCTGGCCGTCCCACTCGAAGTAGTTGCCCACGGGGCCGTAGGCATTGCTGTAGCCGGGCGCATGGCGGCGCTGGCGCGACCAGCTGGCGCCGAACGACAGCTCATGCTCGCGCCCGAACAGCTGCAACGGCCCGGACAGCGCCGCATTCACGGCCTGCGTGGTGGCATCGGTGGGAATCTTGTTGGACAGCATGTTGATGCCCAGGCCGCTGACCGGGTCCACCATGCCGTGGGCTGCCACGCCGACCTCCACGTCGCGCGACTGGCGCAGCCGGCTGGCAGACAGGTCCATCTTCCAGCCATTGCCGAAGCTGTGCTTGAGTTCGGCAAACACGTTGGTGCTGTCGTTGTCCCAGTACGACCAGCGCGCCGCAGGGTTGAGCGAGGTGGGGAAATGCGTGCGGCTGCCATCCTTGAAGAACAGCGGGATGTGGCCGAAGCTGGCCCCGTTGGCGCGCGTCTGCATGTGGTCAATGCCCAGGCTGGCCACGGTGCCCGGGCCCAGGTCGGCCTCGATGATGCCGTACAGGCTGCGCACGTTGCGGCTGTAGTCGTCCACATGGGACCTGGCGTTCTGCGCCACGGCCACCACGCGGGCGCGCACGCGGCCGTCTTCGGTCAACGGTGCGGAGATGTCGCCCACGCCGCGCAACCGGTCATGGCTGCCGATGGCCGCCTCGGCCGAGGCCTGGAAGGTCTTGGTGGGCCGCTTGCGCACCAGATTGACCACGGCCGACGGATAGCCCGCGCCCGTGAGCAGGCCTGTGGCGCCCTTGACCACTTCCACGCGGTCATAGATGGCGCTGTCGGCCAGCGAGGTCGTGTACTGGTTGGCCGAGTCCATGGTGTTGGGCACGCCGTCGAACTGGAAATTCTCGATGGCATAGCCGCGCGAGTAGAAGGTGGTGCGCTCGCTGTCGTTGCGGCCCACGGTGATGCCGGGCGTCTTCTCCAGCACCTCCGGCAGGCTGGTCAGGCCCTGGTCGTCCATCAGCTGGCGCGTGACCACGCTGACCGACTGCGGCGTCTCGCGCTGCGACAGGCCCAGCCGTGTGGCCGTGCTGGACTGGCGCGTGGCGTAGGAGCCCGTGCCTTCGGAGACCGCGCTGCGCTCGGCAGCGGCCGTCACGTTGACCGTGGCCAGCGTGGCGCCTGCAGCGGCAGCGGGCACCACCTGCTCCACCCGCCGCAGCGCATAGGCGCCGCTGGCCTGGCGCACGGCCTGCCAGGCGGTGCCGGCCAGCAGCGCCTCGAAGGCGCCCTCCACCGTATAGCTGCCGCGCAGGCCCGCGCTGCGCTGTCCGGCCGTCTGCTCGGCCGTGAAGATCAGGGCCACGCCGGCCTGGGCGGCCGTGCTGCGCAAGGCGGCATCCAGCGGGCCGGCAGCGACGTCATAGCTGCGCTGGGCCTGGGCCAGCACGGCGGCGGGCATGAGCGCGATGGCCAGCGCCAGCGCGGGGCGGGGCATGAAAAGGGGTTGCATGGTCCTGGGTTCTCCCTGTGTTCCGATATCGAAAATCAAAGCTCTCGGAAACAAGGAAGCGCGGCGCGGGAAATCGGGTCACCCCCGGCGCAAAAAAAGCGAAAAGGAAGAAAAAAGCCTCAGCCGCGCGCCTGCGCAGGCTCCACCACCACCCACCAGCGCGTGCGCCAGCGCAGTTGCACGGGCAGCGCACCGGGCAGCATGGCCAGCACGGCGTCCGTGCCGTCGATGCCGCCTTCGTCCAGCGGGAACACGCCTGAGAACCGCAGCCCGGCCACGGCCGGATCGGCGTGCAGCCAGCCGGGGCGGTAGCGGTTGAGCTCGGCCAGGAAGTCGTCCAGGCGCTGGTTGTCCACCCACAATTGGCCCCGGCTCCAGGCGTCGTCCGCGGGGCCTGCCGGCTGCACCGTGCCCCAGCCCGTGCGCGTGAAATCCATGGCCTCGCCCGCCTGCAGGCGCCGTGCGGTTGCGCCTGTGCCGGCCGGGCGCAGTTCCACGGCGCGCTCGAACACCGCCACGCGCGCACCTGCCTGGTTGCTGCGCACCATGAAGCGCGTGCCCAGGGCGCGCACGCGGCCGTGGGCGGTCTCCACCACAAAGGGCAGATCGCCCAGCGCACCTGCGGGATGACCGGTGGTAAACAGCGCCTCGCCGGCCAGCAGGCGCAGCCGGCGCTCGCTGCCGTCGAACTGCAAGGCCACGGCGCTGCCGGGGCCCAGCAGCATGTCCGTGCCGTCGGGCAGGCTCCAGCGGCGGCGCTGCGTGCCGGTGGAGTAGTCGGCCGCCATCTGCTGCCACTGCGGCGTGCGGCTGGCCAGCCAGCCCGCGCCCACCGCCGTGCCCAGGCCCGCGAACAGGCCCAGCAGGCGCCGCCGCGCAGCCCGGGGAGCGGCGGACAGGCCGCGATAGCCCGCGCCACCGGCGTTGAGCCCCGTCAGCGCGCCCGTGACGGCCTGCAGATGGGCCCAGGCGCGGCCATGGTCGGCGTCTTCATCGAGCCAGCGCTGCCAGCGCGCCCGGTCGGCGGCCGAGGCCTGGCCCGATTGCAGCAGCGCAAACCAGCCGGCAGCCGCCCGCGCCACGCCGGCCGGCAAGGGCCGGCCCAGCGCCTGGGGCGCCTGGATACTGCTGCCGGGTAGCGGCGTGGCGCTGGACAGGCGCCGAGGATCGGAAGGAGGCACCGGCGCCATCAGGACAGCGCCAGCACGAAGCAGCGCTCATAGCCCTGGGCCAGGTAGCGCTTGACGCTGGTCATGGACACGCCCAGGCGCGTGGCGATGTCCGCATAGCTCAGGCCTTCGAGGTGGGCCAGCAGGAAGGCCTCGCGCACCTTGGGCGCCAGCGCGTCCAGCGCCTGGTCCACGGCCTGCAGCGATTCGAGCGCGATCAGCCGCTCCTCGGGCGAGGGAGCCAGCTCGGCCGGCAGCAGGGCCAGGGTGTCGAGATAGGCGCGCTCCAGCAGCCGGCGCCGGTGCTGGCGAATCACAAGATGGCGGGCCACGGTGGCCAGGAAGGGGCGCGGCTGCTCGATGCGGCCGGCCATGCCCGAGGTGATCACGTTGACGAAAGTGTCGTGCGCGATATCGGAAGCCTCGAACACATTGCCCAGCCTGTGGCGCAGCCAGCCTTGCAGCCAGCCGTGGTGTTCGACATAGAGGGTGTGTACAGGATCGGCCGGTGCGCGCATGAAAAGACGGACGCGCCCCGGACTGGCGTGCCGCAGCGCTGAAGCTCGTTTGAGAATGGTTCGCATTCTAAACACGAGCTCAAAACCGTCGCTGCCCAAATCAGGGGCACCGAGGAAGGGCCGTCCCGCACCGAGGGTGCCGTCCCCCTCCCGCGAAGCGAGAGAGGGGGAAGCGGCGCAGCCGCTCAGGGGGTGCTAAAAATTCTCGTGTGCACCCAGATAGCGCCACTGGCCCACAGGCAGGTTGCCCAGCGTCACGCGGCCGATGCGGATGCGCTTGAGGCCCACCACGCGCAGGCCCACCAGTTCGCACATGCGGCGGATCTGGCGCTTCTTGCCTTCGGTCAGCACGAAGCGCAGCTGCTCGGGGTTCTGCCAGTCCACCTTGGCGGGCTTGAGTTCCTCGCCGTCCAGCGACAGGCCATGGCACAGGCGTGCCAGCTGCTCGGCCGGGAACACGGATTGCACGTCGATGTCGCGGTCGCCGTAGGTCACGCGTACCAGGTACTCCTTGTCCATCTCCGAGTCTTCGCCAATGATCTGGCGCGCCACGCGGCCGTCCTGGGTCATGACCAGCAGGCCCACGGAATCGATGTCCAGCCGGCCGCAGGGCGCCAGGCCCTTGAGCTGCGCGAAGTTGAAGCGCGTGCGGCTGGTGTCCTGGTTCCAGTGGTTCTGGGGAGTGACCAGGACCACGGCGGGCTCGTGGCCATCCTCGGCCTGTCCGCTGACGTAGCCCATGGGCTTGTGGATCAGGATGGTGACCTGCTGGTCCTGGCGGTCACGTGCCTCGCGCTCGACCGTGATGCGGTCGGCGGCCACCACGTTCTGGCCCATGACGGCGAGTTCGCCGTTGACGCGGACCCAGCCCTTGTCCACCCACTCGTCGGCCTCGCGGCGCGAGCACAGGCCCATGTCGGCCAGGCGCTTGTTGATGCGCACGGCGCCCGGAACCTGCTCCTGCACGGGCGCGGGGGCACGCTTGACGGGAATCTCGCGGCTGGCGCCACCGTCGGCGGGACGGTAGGTGCGGATGCCGCTGAGCGGACGGTAGGCGGGTTCGGCCTGGGCCGGCGCATCGCGGCGCGGGCCGCGGGCGTCATCACGGCGGGGACCCCGGGCGTCGTCACGGGGGCGATCACGGAAGCCGCCCTCCCGGGGGCCGTCACGTTGCCCATCACGCGGACGCTCGTCGCGCTGGCCATAGGGCCGGTCGCGGCGATCATCCGGGCGGGGCGGACGCGGGGGACGGGAGTCGCGCATGTCGCCCGCATGGCGCGTGTCACGCGCATCACGGGGATCGCGCTGCTCGCGCGGGGCACGGTTTTCGCCGCCGCCCTGGCCACGCCAGTCGCCACGCGGCTGGGAACGGTCCAGGTCCTCGGCACGGCCGAAACCGCTGCTGCGCGGGCGCTGATCACGGGCGTCGCCGCGGGGTGCCGCATCACGGGCATCGCCGCGAGGGCCTGCGTCACGGCGGTCGGAGCGCTCGTAGCGTTCATTGCGCCCGCCGCGTTCATTGCGGTCATTGCGGTCGTTGCGCGGGCCGCGTGCGCCCGCAGATCTGCCTGCGCCACCAGAGGGGCGGCGGGCATCGCCAGCCGGCTCGGCCTGTGGCTTTTCGGGGCGGCGCAGCACAGGGCGCGCGGAGGGCGCTGCCGCCTCGTCGGCGCCGGGCCGGGACGGTTTGGAAGAAGTAGGGGATGACATTAGGCCGCCATTGTCGCGCGGCACGGCCTGCAGCGGCAGCGCCCTGCGGCCAATACGGGCATTGCGCTCGGCTATCGGCCCCGCGCTGCCCCGGCCTGCCGGGCCCCCTGCCCGGCCCCGCAGCGAAGCGCCTGCACGAAGGACGGTACACCCGTTGTGCGAGCCCGATTCCCGTCCATGGCAATGCACCTGGCCCCCAGGCCCATCCCATTCGCTGTATCCGTCGCGATATGCATATTCATATGAATCCCCAATGAAAGATGGATCAGGATGAATCAACTCGCCACGAAAATTCGCCATCCGGCCAATGAGGAGATAACAGCCCATGGCATTGAATATGTAAAAAACTGTATTTCTCACGAGCGCATTCATTCATTTTCCATTGCAAACCAATCCATTGGGCTTGCCATTTCCCATGTATCTCCCCATAGAATGGCGCCCGTCCAGAGACAGGGGCCCTCTTTCGAGACAACAGCCCTGCGCGCAGCGCCCGCTGCGGCATCCAGACCATCACGCCCGGAATCCCGCCTCATTCAACAAGGAAAACCATGAGCGATACACCCAACCTATTGAATTCCATGCCCTTGAAAGAACAATTCAAGGCGCTGCTCATCACCAAAATGGACTTGACGGGAATCGAGTGGTCCGATATGGAGACCGCCATCGGCCCGAATGCCGACAAATACCGTCCGCTGTGGGAGCGCATGGTCGGCGGGAAAAAGGGATTCTTCGCCGCACTCAGTCCCTGCTGGACGGCCATTCCCTTCATGGGCGTGTCCTGGGCCATTGCCCGCCGCGTCTACGCCTATGCCGTGGTGGCCTTCATCACCCTGTTGATCATCAACCTGCTGATGCCCGGCACGGGCGGCGCCGGGCGCGTGCTCGGCATCGCGGTGGCCATCTCGTTCACGGTCAAGCGCACCTACCTGCAATGGCTGGTCACGCGCATACAGCAGATCAACCAGAGGGGCCTGGTGGGCGCTGCGCGCGAAGAGGCGCTGCGCCAGATCGGTGGCCTGGACCAGAAGAACGGCTGGATCTCCTTCGGCGTGCTGCTGGCCATCGGCATCGTGCTGGCCGCCTTCTGAAGCGCCAGGCCCACAGATCAGCGGTCCACGGGCAGCCGGTCGCACAGGGCCACCAACTGCGCCAACTGGGGGCCCACATCCCGGATCAGCGTGCGGGCCGGCATGCGCAGGCCCGGCACGGCGCAGTTGAACAGCAGCCGGCGCGACCCGTAGCGGATGCGCGAGGCCGCACCCACTGCGCACACGCCCAGGCCGGAGTCGCCCATGTTGACCGCGAAGCCCCGGGCGGCATAGTGCGCCAGGCTTTCGCTGGCGTTGTCCCTGCAGCGCGCGTATTCCTCGGGCCGCTGGCTGCGCACGCGCCCCAGAAAGCGCTGCAGCTCGTCAGCGTCGAGCTGGGCCAGGCCGGCGCGGCCCATGGCGGTTTCCAGCACGCCGCGAACCGCGCCCACGCCGGGGCGCTTGAGCGTGCCCCCCTCCCAGGCGCAGGTATCCAGGTAGACCACATCCAGGTCCATGACCACGCCCACCGATACCGCCCCCTTCACGCGGTCGGCCAGGGCCTGCATGGGCAGGCGCAAAGGCCCCAGCAGCGGCGTGTTGATCACATAGGGGTAGCCCAGGGCGACGGCGGCCGGGCCGACGAAATAGCGGTCCAGCCGCTCGTCATGGTCCAGGTAGCCCATGGTCTGCAGGCTGCGGCACAGCCTGGACACGGTGGGGCGCGGCAGGCCCAGGCGGCGGGCCAGCTCGCTGTTGGCATGCGGGCGCGGGTCGCTGACGAAGCACTGCAGGATCATCAGCCCCTTGGCCAGCGTGCCCGCGAAATACGGGTCCTGCTCGCGGATGCGGCAGACATCCTGCGAGTCCCTGGGTTGGTGGGCAATGGGGGTGTGGGGCACGTGGCGATTGTGCGGACCACGGCCGCAAAGCCGCAACTGCATTTCAATATTTGAAACTGCATTGCAGCCCTGGTGCCCGCGCTTCCTACAGTGCGGCCCATGAGCCAAGCCCCCACCCCCCATCCCGCCGACGCCCGCCTGCAGGCGTTGAT
Source organism: Delftia sp. PX-1 (assembly GCF_055797465.1). NCBI lineage: Bacteria > Pseudomonadati > Pseudomonadota > Betaproteobacteria > Burkholderiales > Comamonadaceae > Delftia > Delftia sp. PX-1. Next base: position 1,247,053 of record NZ_CP184763.1, on the reverse strand, counting down.
TGCAGACATCCGCCATTTCGTGCGCCACCGCTGGCATCCGCTGGAGGATCAGATCGAGCGCGATGACGAGATCCCGCCCGCCGTGGTCCAGGAACTGCGCGACAAGGGCTATTTCGGCTGGAGCATTCCCCAGGCCTACGGCGGCCTGGGCCTGAGCACCGAGGAACTGGTGCGCTGCGCCTTCGAGCTGTCCCAGGCCTCGGTGGCGCTGCGGGCCCGCGTGGGCACCAACACCGGCATTGGCTCGGAAGCCCTGGTGGCCGACGGCACCGAGGCGCAAAAGCAGCGCTGGCTGCCGCGCATGGCGCGCGGCGAGCTCACGGGTTGCCTGGCGCTGACCGAGCCGGACGCGGGCTCGGAGGCGAGCAACATCCAGACCACGGCGCGCCGCGAGGGCGACCACTATGTGCTCAACGGCAGCAAGCGCTTCATCACCAATGCGCCGCTGGCCGATGTGTTCACCGTCATCGCCCGCACCGGCGAAGGCAGCACGGGCAGCGAGGGGCTGACGGCCTTCTTCGTGGAGCGCTCGCCGGGCCTGGTGACAGGCCAGCCCTATCGCAAGATGGGCCAGGCGGGCTCGCCCGTGTCCGACGTGCATTTCCAGGACTGCCGCGTGCCGGCCGACCAGATCATCGGCGGGCGCGAGGGCCAGGGCTTCAAGACCGTGATGAAGGTGCTCAACAAGCAGCGCCTGCACCTGGCCGCGCTGTGCACGGGGCCGGCGATCCGCATGCTGGACCTGGCGCTGGCCCATGTGCGCCAGCGCGAGCAGTTCGGCCAGCCGGTGGCGAACTTCCAGCTGGTGCAGGCCATGCTGGCCGACAGCCGCACCGAGATCTTCGCGGCGCAATCCATGATCCTGGAGGCCGCCCGCGCCCGCGACCGGGGCGAGGACGTGGCGCTGTCCGCCTCCATGTGCAAGTACTTCGCCTCCGAGATGTGCGGCCGCGTGGCCGACCGCGCCGTGCAGATGTTCGGCGGCGCGGGCTATGTGGCCGACTTCAGCCCCATCGAGCGCTACTTCCGCGACGTGCGCCTGTTCCGCCTCTACGAAGGCACCAGCCAGATCCACCAGCTCAACATCGCCAAGCTCATGCTGCGCGAGAGCGCCTGACATCGGAGGCCCCCATGACACGCCCCCTCACCTCGAAGCACCTGACCACCCTGGGCCTGCTGGCTGCGCTGTGTGCCTGCGCGCAGGCTGCCCAGGCGGCACAGACGGCCCAGGCGGCCCAGGCGGCTTTCCCCGATCGGCCCGTGCGCGTGATCGTTCCCTTTCCCGCAGGCGGCAGCACCGACCTCGTGGCCCGAGCGCTGTCGGTGGAACTGGGCAAGGCCCTGGGACAGCCCGTGGTGGTGGAGAACAAGCCGGGCGCGGGCAGCCTGGTCGGCTCGGAACTCGTGGCCCGCGCCGCGCCCGACGGCTACACCCTGCTCATGGCAGGCCTGAGCAATGTCTTCCTGCCCCATGTGCACGCCAACCTCAAGTGGAATCCGCTGACCGACTACGAGTACATCGGCCTGGTGGCGGACCTGCCCAACGTCATCGCCGTCAACGCCAAGACCCCCTACCGCACGCTGGCCGAACTGGTGGCGGCCGACAAGGCCAGGCCCGGCACGCTGTCCTTCGGCTCGGCCGGCACGGCCACGCCCTCGCACCTGGTCTGCGAGATGGTCAACCACCGGCTCGGCACCAAGATGCAGCACCTGCCCTACAAGGGCAACGCCCCGGCCGTCAACGACCTCATGGCCGGCCACATCCCGGTGATGTGCAACAACCTGGGCGGCACCCTGCCCTACATGCAGGGCGGGCAGATCCGCATCCTGGCGCAGACCGGCAAGAGCCGCTCGCCCGCCGCGCCCGACATTCCCACCTTTGCCGAGCTGGGCGTGGCCGGGCTGGACACCGGCCTGTGGGTGGGCCTGGCCGCGCCCAAGGGCACGCCGCAGCAGATCGTGGCCACGCTCAACCAGGCGCTGGCCAAGGCCATGGCCTTGCCCGAGACACGCGACAAGCTGGCGCGCCTGGGCGCCACGCCGCTGCCCACGCAGGCGGCGGACTTCCACCAGCGCGTGGCCGAAGACCGCCGCGCCTGGGAGCCCGTGCTGAAGAACGTGGACCTGAAAGGCAACTGATGCAGCGCCAAGGCTATCCGCTGGAGGGTGTGCGCATCCTCGACATGGCCACGGTGCTGGCCGCCCCCTTCTCGGCCACCCTGTGCGGCGACCTGGGCGCCGACGTCGTCAAGCTGGAGCTGCCCGGCGGCGGCGACACGCTGCGCAGCCTGGCCCCCGTGCACGACGGCCACGCCGTGTTCTGGAAAACCGCCAACCGGGGCAAGCAGGGCATCTCGCTGGACGTGCGCAAGGCCGAGGGCCGCACGCTGTTCCTGCGGCTGATCGAGGATTTCGACGTACTGGTGGAGAACTTCCGCACCGGCACGCTGGACCGCTGGGAGCTGGACCTGGCCACCTTGCATGCCCGCAACCCGCGCCTCATCGTGCTGCGCCTGACGGGCTTCGGCCAGACCGGCCCCTATGCGCGCCGGCCGGGCTTTGCGCGCATCTTCGAGGCCATGAGCGGCTTCGCCCACCTCACGGGCGAGGCGGGCGGCCCGCCCCAGCACATGAACTACCCGCTGGGCGATGCCGTGGCCGGGCTGTTCGGCGCCTTCTCCATCGCGGCCGCACTGGCCGAGCGCAATGCAAAGCCTCCAGGCGAACGGCGCGGCCTGGAGATCGACCTGTCGGCCACCGAAGCCATGCTGCGCCTGCTGGACCCGCTGGCGGCCGAGTACCAGCTGGGCGGACAGGCACGCAGCCGCACGGGATCGTGCGCGGGCTACACGGCGCCCTCCAACGTCTACCGCACGCGCGACGGCGCCTGGCTCACCGTGGTCGCCACGGGCGATGCCATCTTCGCGCGCCTGTGCCAGGCCATGGACCGCGCCGACCTGGCCGCCGACCCGCGCTTTGCGGACAACGCCGCGCGCATCCGCCACCTGCAGGCGCTGGATGCGCTGATCGTGCAATGGTGCGCAGGCCTGGACTGCACCCAGGCCATGGCCGCGCTGGCCGCGCACGACATCCCGTTCAGCAAGGTCTGTTCGGCCCAGGACGTGCTGCAGGACCCGCATTTCGCGGCACGCGGCAGCTTCATCGCGCTGCCCGACCCCGACCTGGGCCCCCTCACCGCCCCCGCGCCCGTGCCACGCTTCACCGGCCGCCAGGCCCCTTCGCCCCGCAGCGGCCCGGCCACCGGCCAGGACAATGCACGCATCTATGCGGCATTGGGGCTGGATGCGCAGCAGCAGGAGAGGCTGCGGCGCGAGGGCGTGATCTGAAAATGTGCAGTGCTGGCGTCAGATGGCCAGCCGTGCGGCCAGCAGGTCCGCCTGCTCGGCGAACTTGCGGGGATGGGACGTGCGCAGTTGCGCCAGGTTCTGCACCTTCCATCGCACGCCGGGCAGGTGTTCGAGATGGGCGATGTCCAGCGCCGGCCAATCGGGGACTCCTGCGGCCAGCGACAGCAAAAAGCGCCGCTCGCTGGCATCCAGCCCTTGCTGGAGCTCCCGCAGCAACCGCTCGCGTGCTGCGAGCAGAGATTGCAGCGGCACTGGCTCGGCCGTCATGCCCCGGAAGTTGTTCTCGAAATCGTGCCGGACATCACGCAAGGGAGGAAACAGCACTTCGTGCAACGGCCGGTTGCTACAGGCCAGATAGACCACGAACGCGCGCCGGATGCCAGGAGTGATGCCGCCGTGCGCGAACAGCTGCATCACATCGAACAGATCACGCGGGTGCTGCCGGTCCAGCGCGGCCACGAGCTTGCCGCCGTACACGTCCTCTGCCGAGACCACGGGAATCTCCAGGTCGGCCATCAGCACATCGCGCGCAGCGGGCGTAAGCGATGCCCGCCGTACCGGCAGCACCGTGCCCCGCATGACATAGTTCACTTCGATCTTGACCTGCACGGAACCACGGCGCACCAGCAGCTTGGTCTGGCCCGCTGCAGCCACCGGCGCATGGGTCTGGAAGCCCCGCTTCGTCAGGCGTATAGCCGCTTGCCGGATGGCCTCATTGATCCGTTGCAGCGCCTCGTCGCGCGACGGCCTGTGGTCGGGAAACACCAGGTCCAGATCAACGGACAGACGCGGCATATCGCGCACGAACAGGTTGATCGCGGTTCCGCCCTTCAGCGCGAACGTGTCATCCACAAACACCAGCGGCGCGACCTGTGTCAACATGCGCGCGGTATCGAGATAGGTCTGGTTCATGGCTTGAGCACCAACAGGCCCTCGGCCGACCGGGACACCCAGGGCCTGTCGCTTCCCGTCGGCAGCGAGGCCGTCTCCAGCTTGGCGACCCAGGGCAGCGCCCCCTCGCGCCCGAGTTGAAGGCACAGGCGCACGGTCTTGACGCTGGTGCAGCGCTGCAGAAGTTCACGCAGCACCTCGGCGCGCAGGCTGTACGCGCTTTCCACCAGCTCCCTGGCCTCCTTCAGCGGCTGGCGCACGCCCACATCGCTCAGAAGCTCCAGCAGCGCACGCTCCGGCGCCGACACCTGTGCGGCCCCGCTGCGTTGTTCGAAGGGCCCGACATGCAGCAAGGCCCCGGGTTGCTCGTCGAACAGCCTCTTGCGGTGGTATTCAGCGGGAAAACGCTCGGTGAACCATGGCGGCAGTTGCCCGGCGGCCCAGCCATACAGCTGCAGCACCGGCTGCTGCGCCACATACTGGCGCATGCCGTACCAGTCCAGCGCCGACTTGCCCCCCACATGCAGGCCCTCCAGGCGGCGCTGCAGCACGCCCAGGCTCGGATGCAGGGCCAGGCTGTCGTTGGGCCGGCAGAAGACCCCCCGCATCAGGCGCTTCAGCCAGCCCGCGCGCACGTAGTGGACAGCCAGGTCTGCGGAGATGCCCAGCCCTGCCAGATCCTGCGAGGTGATGGGTGTGCCCGCAGGCAGCTGCGTGTAGAGCGCGTTTAATTTGCTTGCCCCGGTCGTAGTCATGCTGCGATTCAAGCACCTATTCCAAACACGGGCAACTTTGATATTTCCTTCTAATCGTAGTTCTACTACGATTTTCAATACTTTTCAAAATTTCATGGCGACATGCATCGGTACTGGTCCATGCCGATGGGTACGGCGCCAAAGCGGACGCCGCGCATGCTCAGGCCGCCCGCCGCGCCGTCGCAAACAGCCCGCTGCGCAGCGCTTCCAGGTCGAGCACGCGCAGGCCGCCGTACTCCACGACGATGGCGTTTTCGCGCTGCAGCACGGACAGCGCCTCGTTGACGCGCTGGCGCGACAGGCCCACCAGGTAGGCCAGCTCCTGCTGGGTGATGCGCAGCACCTCGCCCACGCCCGGGTACAGCAGCGGGTGAAAGAGCGCGGCCAGGCTGCGGGCCACGCGCAGGTCGGGGTTGGTGAGGCGGTCGATTTCGCGGGCCGAGATGAACTGGCCCAGGCGCTCGTTGAGCTGGCTCATGACGAAGCGGTTGAAGCCGATGGAGTGGTCCAGCAGCCAGTGGAAGGTGTCGATGGGCAGGCCGGCGACCACGCTTTTGCGGATGGCCTGCACGTTGTAGCGGTAGGGCTCGCGCTTGACGGCCGTGCCCTCGCCGAACCAGCCGCCCGGAGGCAGGCCGGCCAGCGTCATGCTGGCGCCATCGGCGCCATCGGTGTTCATCTTGAGCAGGCCTTCGACCACACCGAACCAGTAGGTGGGTGCGCGGCCGGTGCGGCAGACGTAGTCGCCGGACTGTGCGTCGCCGACGACCAGCGCCTTGTGCGCGCGCTCGCGCTCGGCGGGCTGGAGCAGGGCCAGCCAGGGAATGCCATCGAGTTCCTCGGGTCGGGGCGCACGGCGGCGCTGGTGCAGTGACAGTTCTTGGCTCATGGAGTCGCGGCGAGGGTGCGCGGATGAATCAACAAAACCACCCAAGCATTGCCCGAGGCCAGTGGCTGGCGTGAGCGGGATTTCCAGAAGGACGGCGACCCGCTGCGAACGGGCTGGAGCGCAAGCCCCCCAACGGGCAATGAGACCGTTTTGGCACCATTTGTTACGGCGCGTTTTCCCGATGATGAGTTTCCCGAAGATTGTCGTCAAACAGACACCACGGCGTCAAAGCCAGTCCTACGATGCAGTCCAAGCCGGTGGGTCTCAGCCTGGGCATTTGCACCACGCGGCCACCATCCACGAACAACCAAGGACATGGAATGACGACCACGTTCCCGCACCTGCTGCTCCAGCATGCTGCCCAGCGCCCACAGGCACCGGCGCTGCGCGAGAAGGAATACGGCATCTGGCAGACCTGGAGCTGGAGCGAGGCCGCGCAGACCGTGCGCCACATGGCCTGCGGCCTGGCGGCGCTGGGCCTGGCACGCGGCCAGAATCTGGCCTTCATCAGCGACAACCGGCCCCATGTCTACATGGGCTTCCTGGCCGTGCAGGCGCTGGGCGCCGTGCCGATCCCGCTGTACCAGGACGCGGTGGCGGCCGAGATGCGCTTCGTCATCGAGGATGCCGAGATCGACTTCGCCTTCGCCGAGAACCAGGAGCAGGTGGACAAGCTGCTGGAGGTGCGCGAGAGCGTCCGCGGCCTGGGCCACATCATCTATGACGACCCGCGCGGCCTGCGCCACTACGACCAGCCGGGGCTGATCAGCACCGAGGCGCTGCTGCAAAAGGGCAAGGAATGGGAGGCCGCCCACCCGGGCGCCTGGGATGCCATGCTGGCGGCGCTGTCGCCCGACGACGTGTCCGTCATCCTCTACACCTCGGGCACGACGGGCAAGCCCAAGGGCGTGTGCCAGACCCACCGCAGCTTTGGCGAGTCGGCACGCGGCGGTGTGCAGGTGGACCGCCTGGGCCCTGGCGACAACGTGATCTCCTACCTGCCTCCGGCCTGGGTGGGCGACCACCTGTTTTCCTTCGCGCAGTGGCTGGTGGCGGGCTTCACCATCAACTGCCCGGAGTCGGCCTCGACCGTGTCCATCGACCTGCGCGAGATCGGCCCCAGCTACTACTTCGCGCCGCCGCGCATCTTCGAGGGCATGCTGACTTCGGTGTCCATCCGCATGGAGGATGCCGCGCCGTTCAAGCAGTGGATGTACGGCCGCGCCATGGCCGTGGCGCGGCGCGTGGGATCGGACATCCTGGACGGCAAGAAGGTGGGCGCGCTGGACCGCCTGAAGTACGCGCTGGGCGACCTGTGCATCTACGGCCCGCTGCGCAATGCCATGGGCCTGTCGCGCATCCGCGTGGCCTATACGGCAGGTGCGGCCATCGGGCCCGAGCTGTTCCGCTTCTTCCGCTCCATCGGCATCAATCTCAAGCAGCTCTACGGCCAGACCGAGACCTGCGCCTATGTGTGCATACAGCGCGACGGGCAGGTGGAGCTGAGCAGCGTGGGCCAGGCCGCACCGGGCATCGAGCTGAAGATCGCCGACAACGGCGAGGTGCTGCTCAAGGGCGTGTCCGTGCTCAAGGAGTACTACAAGCGCCCCGACGCCACGGCCGAGGTGGTGGATGCCGACGGCTGGTTCCACACGGGCGATGCCGGCGTGATCGACGCCAGCGGGCAGCTGCGCATCATCGACCGCGCCAAGGACGTGGGCAAGACCAGCCGGGGCGCCATGTTCGCGCCCAACTACATCGAGAACAAGCTCAAGTTCTTCCCCCAGATCAAGGAGGCCGTGTGCTTCGGCCACGGTCGCGACCAGGTCTGCGCCTTCATCAACATCGACTACGAGGCCGTGGGCAACTGGGCCGAGCGCCAGGGCCTGCCCTACGGCGGCTATGTGGACCTGGCATCGAAGGCCAAGGTGCTGGAGATGGTGGCCGACTGCGTGGCCCAGGTGAACGCCGACCTGGCCGCCGAAGCCGGCATGGCCGACACGCAGGTGGCGCGCTTCCTGGTGCTGCACAAGGAGCTGGACCCCGACGACGACGAGCTGACCCGCACGCGCAAGGTGCGCCGAGGCTTCATCGCCGACAAGTACGGCGTGCTGGTCGATGCGCTGTACACGGGCAAGCGCGAGCAGTTCATCGAGACCCAGGTCAAGTTCGAGGACGGCCGCACCGGCAGCGTCAGCGCCACGCTGTCCATCATCGATGCCAAAACCCATTCGGTGGCTGCCACCGCCAGGGCCTGACCGGAGCCGCTGACATGACCCACAAGAAGATCGGCGATGTCATCCTCGACATCAAGAACATCAGCCTGCGCTTCGGCGGGGTGAAGGCGCTGACGGACATCTCGTTCGATGTGCGCGAGCACGAGATCCGCTCCATCATCGGCCCCAACGGCGCAGGCAAGAGTTCGATGCTCAACTGCATCAACGGCGTGTACACCCCGTCCGAGGGATCGATCACCTTCCGGGGCAAGACCTTCAGCCACATGAACAGCCGCCAGGTGGCCGAGATGGGCGTGGCGCGCACGTTCCAGAACCTGGCGCTGTTCAAGGGCATGAGCGTGATCGACAACATCATGACCGGCCGCAACCTGCAGATCAAAAGCGGCATCCTGATGCAGGCCCTGCGCCTGGGCCCGGCCCAGCGCGAGGAGATCCGCCACCGCGAGTTCGTCGAGCACATCATCGACTTCCTGGAGATCCAGGCCTACCGCAAGACCCCCGTGGGCCAGCTGCCCTACGGCCTGCAAAAGCGCGTGGACCTGGGCCGCGCCCTGGCCATGCAGCCGCAGGTGCTGCTGCTGGACGAGCCCATGGCCGGCATGAACGTGGAGGAAAAGCAGGACATGTGCCGCTTCATCCTCGATGTCAACGACGAGTTCGGCTCCACCATCGTGCTGATCGAGCACGACATGGGCGTGGTCATGGACATCAGCGACCGCGTCGTGGTGCTGGACTACGGCAAGAAGATCGGCGACGGCGCACCCGACGAGGTGCGCCAGAACGAAGACGTGATCCGCGCTTACCTTGGCACCAGCCACTGAGGGGACTGACATGGGATTTTTTCTGGAAACCTTGTTCGGCGGCCTCATGGTAGGCACGCTGTACGCGCTGATCGCCATCGGCTTCGTGCTGATCTTCAAGGCCTCGGGCGTGTTCAACTTCGCCCAGGGCGCGATGGTGCTGTTCTCGGCCCTGGCCATGGCGCGCTTTTCCGAGTGGATCCCGAAGTGGATCGGCATGGAGCCGGGCTGGTTCACCAACCTGCTGGCCATCTGCGTGTCGCTGGCCATCATGGTGGTCGTGGCCTGGGTGATCGAGCGGCTGGCGCTGCGCCACCTGGTCAACCAGGAGCCCATCACGCTCTTGATGGCCACGCTGGGCATCGCCTACCTGCTCGACGGACTGGGCCCGATGATCTTCGGCAGCGCCGTCTACAGCATCAACGTGGGCATGCCCAAGGACCCCATGTTCATCCTCGACGGCCTGTTCGAGGGCGGCGTGCTGCTCAGCCAGGAAGACCTGTATGCGGCCTGCATCGCCGCGCTGCTGGTGGCCGCGCTCAGCGTGTTCTTCCAGAAGACCAAGACCGGCCGAGCGCTGCGCGCCGTGGCCGACGACCACCAGGCGGCGCAGTCCATCGGCATCCCGCTGTCGCGCATCTGGGTCATCGTCTGGTCGGTGGCCGGCGGCGTGGCCCTGGTGGTGGGCATCATCTGGGGCTCCAAGCTGGGCGTGCAGTACTCGCTGTCGCTGGTGGCCCTGAAGGCCCTGCCCGTGGTGATCCTGGGCGGCCTGACCTCGCTGCCCGGCGCCATCATCGGCGGCCTGATCATCGGCGTGGGCGAGAAGCTCTCCGAGGTCTACCTGGGCCCCATGGTCGGCGGCGGCATCGAGACCTGGTTCGCCTACGGCCTGGCCCTGTGCTTCCTGCTCGTGCGGCCCCAGGGGCTGTTCGGCGACAAGATCATCGACCGCGTCTGAGACCGTATACGGAGAACTTGCACCATGTTTTATCGTGAGAACGGTCAATTCAAGACGACCTACGCATCCGACCAGCAGATCTTCGGCGTCGCCCAGGACCGCTGGGCCATCGTGGCGCTGCTGGCCGTCGCCTTCCTGGTGATTCCCTTCAGCGTCAGCGACTACACCTTCCAGGCCGTGCTGATCCCCTTCCTGATCATGTCGCTGGCGGCGCTGGGGCTGAACATCCTGGTCGGCTACTGCGGCCAGATCTCTCTGGGCACCGGCGCCTTCATGGCCGTGGGCGCCTATGCGGCCTACAACCTGCAGGTGCGTTTCGAGGGCATGCCGCTGCTGGTGGCCCTGATCGGTGGCGGCGTGCTGGCCATGGTCTTCGGCGTGATCTTCGGCCTGCCCAGCCTGCGCATCCGCGGCCTGTACCTGGCCGTGGCCACGCTGGCCGCCCAGTTCTTCGTGGACTGGCTGACCAGCCGCGCCGCCTGGGTGACGAACAACTCCTCTTCGGGCTCGGTGAGCGCGGGCCCGCTGTCCATCATGGGCTGGAAGATCGACACGCCCATGGAGAAGTACCTGCTGTGCCTGGGCATCCTGTGCCTGCTGGGCCTGGCGGCCAAGAACCTGGTGCGCAGCGCCATCGGCCGCGAATGGATGGCCATGCGCGACATGGACGTGGCCGCCAGCGTGATCGGCATCCGCCCGACCTACGCCAAGCTCAGCGCCTTTGCCGTGAGCAGCTTCATCGTCGGCGTGGCCGGCGCGCTGTGGGGCTTCGTACACCTGGGTGCCTGGGAGCCTGCGGCCTTCAGCCTGGACCGCTCGCTGCAGCTGCTGTTCATGATCATCATCGGCGGCCTGGGTTCGGTGGTCGGCAGCATCTTCGGCGCGGCCTTCTTCGTGCTGCTGCCGCTGCTGCTCACCCAGGTGCCTCACTGGCTGGGCCTGCCGCTGTCCACGGCCACGGCGACCTACCTGGAGCACATGATCTTCGGTGCGCTGATCGTGTTCTTCCTGATCGTGGAGCCGCACGGACTCGCGAAGCTGTGGGCAACGGCAAGGCAAAAGCTTCGCGTCTGGCCCTTCCCGCATTGATATGACACCCCCTGAGTCGCTTCGCGCCTTCCCCCTCTCTACTCGCTACGCGAGGGAGGGGGACGACACCCTCGGTGCGGGGCGGCCCTTCCTCGGTGTCCCTGACCTGGGGCTCGCCAGTTCCACAGATGGCGCCAGGAAACATGGAATGTTTGATTCTGATCGAGACAGGGCGCCACAGAGTGCCGGATAACCGGGGAATCTTCCCCAGCCAACTAGGAGACAACGTCATGATGTTCAAGAAAGTCGCCATCGCCGCCGCCACCGTCGCAGCCGGAATCGGCGGCCTCGTGGCCGCCCCCGCCGTCCAGGCCCAGGACCAGTTCGTGCCGCTGCTGGTCTACCGCACGGGCCAGTTCGCTCCGCTGGGCATTCCATGGGCCGATGGCAAGCAGGACTACATCAAGCTGGTCAACGCCAAGGGCGGCATCAATGGCGTGAAGATCGCCTACGAGGAATGCGAGACGGCCTACGACACGGCCAAGGGCGTGGAGTGCTATGAGCGCCTGAAGGGCAAGGGCGGCGGCGCGGCGGGCTTCGATCCGCAGTCCACCGGCATCACGTTCGCCGTGACGGACAAGGCGCCCGGCGACAAGATGCCCATCATCACCACGGGCTACGGCCTGTCGCAGTCGGCCGACGGCAAGGTCTTCGAGTGGAACTTCCCGCTGCTGGGCAACTACTGGACGGCGGCCGACTCCATCATCCAGGACATCCTCAAGAAGGAAAAGGGCAGCCTCAAGGGCAAGAAGATCGCCCTGGTCTACCACGACTCGCCCTATGGCAAGGAACCCATTCCGCTGCTGCAAAAGCGCGCCGCCAAGGAAGGCTTCGACCTGACGCTGCTGCCCGTGACGGCGCCCGGCGTGGAGCAGAAGTCCACCTGGCTGCAGATCCGCCAGCAGCGCCCCGACTACGTGCTGCTGTGGTCGGCCGGCGTGATGACGCCCACGGCCGTGCGCGAGGCGCAGGCCACCGGCTACCCGCGCGAGAAGATGTACTCCATCTGGTGGGCCGGCTCGGACCATGACGTGAAGGACATCGGCGCCGGCGCCAAGGGCTACAACACCGTGACCATCCACAACACGGCCGAGCACGACAAGGTGCACGACGAGGTCAAGGCCATGGTCTACGACAAGGGCCAGGGCACGGCCACCGACGCCAAGGAACTGGGCGCCATGGCCCATACGCGCGGCATGGTGATCTCCATGCTGCAGGTGGAGGCCATCCGCACGGCACAGGAAAAATACGGCAAGGGCAAGGTCATGACCTCCGAGCAGGTGCGCTGGGGCCTGGAGAACCTGAACCTCACGCAGGAGCGCCTCAACGAGCTGGGCTTCGGCAAGATCATCCGCCCCGTCAAGACCAGCTGCGACAACCACCTGGGCACCGACTGGTCGCGCATCGCCCAGTGGGATGGCACCAAGTGGAAGGTGGTCTCCGACTGGTACCAGGCCGACAAGTCCATGGTCGAACCGCTGGTCAAGGAGTACGCGGACAAGTACGCCAAGGAAAAGAACGTAAAAGCTAGAACTTGCACCCCCTGAGGCGCTTGCGCGCCTTCCCCCTCTCTACCCGCTTCGCGGGGGAGGGGGACGACACCCTCGGTGCGGGGCGGCCCTTCCTCGGTGTCCCTGAGTTGGGGCATGCCCCGCGCAGAGATGCTTCGAGAGTTGCGGCCCCGCACTCCGCTTTCGTATCAACGCCCATGGACGACGCCATGACCACCGCACCCACCTCCGCCCCGGCCGCCAGCGATCCGCTGCTCGTGGTCAATGGCATCGAAGTCATCTACAACCATGTGATCCTGGTGCTCAAGGGCGTTTCGCTCCAGGTGCCGCGCGAGAGCATCGTGGCCATCCTGGGCGGCAACGGCGCGGGCAAGACCACGACGCTGCGCGCCATCTCCAACCTGCTCAAGGGCGAGCGCGGCGAGGTGACCAAGGGCACGATCGAGCTGGAGGGCGAGCGTATCGAAAGCCTCACGCCCTCCGAGCTGGTGCAGCGCGGCGTGGTCCAGGTCATGGAGGGGCGGCACTGCTTCGCCCACCTGACCATCGAGGAAAACCTCATGACCGGCAGCTACACGCGCACCGACAAGGGCGAGATCGCGGCCAACCTCGAGAAGGTCTACAACTACTTTCCGCGCCTGAAGACGCGCCGCACCTTGCAGGCCGCCTACACCTCGGGCGGCGAGCAGCAGATGTGCGCCATCGGCCGCGCGCTGATGGCCAACCCGCGCATGGTGCTGCTGGACGAGCCCTCGATGGGCCTGGCCCCGCAGATCGTCGAGGAGGTGTTCAACATCGTCCGCGACCTCAACAGCAAGGAAAAGGTCACCTTCCTGCTGGCCGAGCAGAACACCAACATGGCGCTCAAGTACTCGGACTACGGCTACATCATGGAAAGCGGCCGCATCGTCATGGACGGCGCGGCCTCGGACCTGGCCAGCAACGAGGACGTCAAGGAGTTCTACCTGGGCGTGGGCGGCGGCGAGCGCAAGAGTTTCAAGGACGTGAAAAGCTACAAGCGCAGAAAACGTTGGCTTGCATGAATACCCCCTGAGTCGCTTCGCGCCTTCCCCCTGAAAGGGGGACGACACCCTCGGTGCGGGGGCGGCCCTTCCTCGGTGTCCCTGGGGTTGGGCCGCGCCGGTTTCGCGGGCCAGGGGCGGCACAAGGATTGTTGGAATCTTTCTTTCACCGCTGGCCGGACTCCATCTGCCCTTTCCACATACAGGACTAGCCATGAGTGCCTTCTACGACGCGCTGGAGACGCGCACCCCTGACGAACGCGAAGCAGCGCTGCTGGCCGCCCTGCCCCGGCAGATCGCCCATGCGCAGCAACAGTCGGCTGCCTTCGCCCGGATCCTGGACGGCGTCGACGCCGCGCAGATCACCAGCCGCGAGGCCCTGGCCCGCCTGCCGGTGACGCGCAAGTACGAGCTGCTGCAGCGCCAGGCCGAGCAGCGGCCCGCGCAGATCTTCGGCGGCTTCAACGCCATCGGCCTGGGCCAGCCCATGCCGCGCCTGTTCTGCAGCCCCGGCCCCATCTACGAGCCCGAGAGCCGCCGCCCCGACTACTGGCGCATGGCGCGCGCGCTGCATGCCTCTGGCTTTCGGCCCGGCGAGCTGGTGCACAACTGCTTCAGCTACCACTTCGTGCCCGCGGGCTCGATGATGGAAAGCGGCGCCCATGCGCTGGGCTGCACGGTGTTCGCAGGCGGCACGGGCCAGACCGAGCAGCAGGTGCAGGCCATGGCCGACCTGCGGCCCGCCGGCTACGTGGGCACGCCCAGCTTCCTCAAGATCATTGTGGAAAAGTCCGTGGAGATGGGCCTGCCCATCCCGTCCGTGACCAAGGCCATGGTCTCCGGAGAGGCCTTTCCGCCCTCGCTGCGCGACTGGCTGGCCGAGCGCGGCATCGCGGGCTACCAGTGCTACGCCACGGCCGACCTGGGCCTGATCGCCTACGAGACCGAGGCGCGCGAAGGCCTGGTGCTGGACGAGCAGGTCATCGTCGAGATCGTGCGCCCCGGCACGGGCGACCCCGTGGCGCCCGGCGAGGTGGGCGAACTGGTGATCACCACCTTCAACCCCGACTACCCGCTGATCCGCTTCGGCACGGGCGACCTCTCTGCCGTGCTGCCCGGCCAGTGCCCCACGGGCCGCACCAACGCACGCATCAAGGGCTGGATGGGACGCGCCGACCAGACCACCAAGGTGCGCGGCATGTTCGTGCACCCGGGCCAGATTGCCGACGTCGTGCGCCGCTTTCCGCAGGTGGGGCGCGCAAGGCTGGTGGTCACGGGCGAGATGGCCAATGACCAGATGCAGTTGCTGGTCGAAACCCGCGAGACCTCGCCGGGCCTGGCCCAGCAGCTGTCCGACGCGGTGCGCGAAGTGACCAAGCTGCGCGGCGACGTGCAGATGGTGCTGCCGGGCACGCTGCCCAATGACGGCAAGGTGATCGAAGACGCGAGGTCGTACAAGTAGCCACCGAGGCGCGGGGGACGGTGGCCGCGCCGCCGCGCAGCCGGCGCAATCCCTGAAAACATGACGCCTGTCAAGCCTTCAAGGGTTTGCACTAGATCAATGGCAAGGGAATCTGCTGCGGCGCAATAGAAACAATTCTTAAAATTCGTCTCCTCGTGCATTCGGTTTCTTTTGCGTGTTTGCCCTTTAGGGCGAAAACGCATCGCCCCCTATCATTTGCACGCCATTCACCTGGAGACACTATGAAAGCATTGTTCAAGATCGCAGCCATCGCCCTGGCAGCCGGCGCAGCCATTGGCGCTCATGCGCAGGACTATCCTGCCGCAGGCAAGACGATCACCCTCATCGTGCCGTTCACCGCAGGCGGCCCGACCGACAAGGTGGCCCGCGATCTGGCCGAGTCCATGCGCAAGCATCTGAACAATGCCACCATCGTGGTGGACAACGCCGACGGCGCCGGCAGCACCATCGGCACGGCCAAGGCTGCACGTGCCCGCCCTGACGGCTACACGCTGCTGATCAACCACATCGGCATGTCCACGATCCCGTCGCTGTACCGCAAGCTGTCGTTCAACGTGCTCAACGACTTCGAGTACGCCGGCATCATCAACGACGTGCCCATGACCCTGATCGGCCGCCCCAGCCTGCCGGCCAAGAACTTCGCCGAGGTCAAGGACTGGATCGGCAAGAACCAGGGCAAGGTCAACCTGGCCAATGCCGGCATCGGTTCCGCCTCCCACCTGTGCGGCCTGATGCTGCAGGCGGCCATGAAGACCGAAATGACGCCCGTGCCCTACAAGGGCGCCGCGCCGGCCATCGCCGACCTGATCGGCAACCAGGTCGACCTGCTGTGCGACCAGACCACCAACACCACGGGCCAGATCACGGCCAAGAAGGTCCAGGCCTATGCCGTGACCACGCCCAAGCGCCTGGTCATGCCCGCACTGAAGGACCTGCCGACGCTGGCCGAAGTGGGCGTGCCTGACTTCCAGGTCACCATCTGGCATGGCCTGTACGCGCCCAAGGGCACGCCGGCCGACGTCGTCAAGAAGGTCAACGAGGCCATGAAGGCCGCCCTCAAGGACCCCGAGTTCATCAAGCGCCAGGAAGCCCTGGGCGCCGTGATCGCCAGCGACGGCCGCATCGAACCCGAAGGCCACAAGAAGTTCGTCCAGGCCGAGATCGAGAAGTGGGGCAAGGTCATCAAGGCAGCCGGCACCTACGCCGACTGATCCCGAGGACCACCACCGCGACGGATCGCCCAGTTGCAACCACGATCAAGCCCGGCTTCGGCCGGGCTTTTTCGTTGGCGGGGACGGCGCGACAGCGGCGATGCAGGGTTCAGGGCGCCGGCCCGCGCAGCGCCATCACGGCCTGCCAGCTGCCGCCGCGCTGGCTTGCGTTGTAGAGGTTGCTCTGCGTGTTGCCGGGACCTTCGTAGTAGCTGCCGCGCATCAGGCATTGCGATCCCGAGGCCGTGCAGTGCACAAGCTCGACGCCGAACATCAGCGCCGGCCGGCCGCTGGCCCGGTCCAGCACCTGCTCGCCGCCCTTGCCCACGTCGCAGGCCGAAGCCGGCCGCACCTGGCTCTGGCCGCTGAGCAGGGCCAGCGTGCCGGCATCGGGGTCCAGCAGCGCCCATCCCCGGCCGTTGCCTATGCAGTAGGCCGCCGCCTTGGGGCCGAGGTTGGAGGCGTTGTCCAGAAACAGCAGCGAATACACGGCCGCCGCCGCTCCCGGGGGCGCCTGCGGGCCGGTGGGCGCCTTGGGCCTGTCGGCGCAGGCGGCCAGCGCCAGCGTGGCGGCCAGCGCGCCCAGCCAGGGCAGGAATCGGGAGGAATGACGGAGGCGGTGCATGGAAGTCCTTTCTTTCTCGCAATCTGCGTGCGTGTTTAACACGGCGCGCGGCCCCTGCTGCGGCTCAGGCCGGGCCTTCGAGTTCGGCATGCCGCCGCTCGAACAGTTCAATGAGGTGGTCCGCCACGGCCCGCACCCGCCGCGACTGGGCAAGGTCGGCATGCATGGCAAGCCAGATCGGCTGGTCGGCGCCCAGCTGCGGCTCCACGCAGACCAGCCCCGCCTGCCGCGCCAGGAAATGCGGCAGCACGGCCAGGCCCAGGCCCGCCTGGGCCGCGGCCAGCTGCGCGGACAGGGTGTTGGTCTCCAGCCGGCAGGGACGCCCGCGCAGGGCGCGCGCCATCCAGCGTGCGGCGGGCAGGTGGGCATGGCTGTCGTCCCAGCCGATGAAGGCGTCGCCTTCGAAGGGGTCCGAGCCGCTTCGGCCAGCGCGGCCAGCAACATGGCCGGCCGATCCGTACAAGCCGAAACCCAGCGTTCCCAGGCGCCGGATCGTGACGTGGCCGGCCTCGGGCTGGGTCATGCGCACGGCCAGGTCGGCATCGCGCCGGTGCAGGTTCAGCGTCTGCACGCCGCTGACCAGCTGCACGCGCAGCCCCGGATGGCGCGCGAACAACTGCGCCAGCGAGGGCACGATCAGCGGGTTGGCCAGGTTCTCCGCCGTGGCCAGCCGCACCACGCCCGCGACCTGCGCCTGGCTGTGCGCGGCATCGCCCAGGGCCTGGGCCGCCTGCTCCAGCGTCTCGGCCGGGGCCAGCAACGCCTGGCCGTCGGCCGTGAGCCGATAGCCGCTCTGGTGGCGACTGAACAGCGGCATGGCCAGCGCGGACTCCAGCCGGTCCAGCCGGCGCGAGACCGTGGCCACGCCCAGCCCCAGCGCTGCCGAGGCGCCGCTCAGGCTGCCGGCGCGGGCAATGGCCAGGAAGATGCGGGCGTCGTCCCACTGCAATGAAGTGCTCCTTGGTTTTCCTGGAAAGCCCTTGCGGAGAGCCTTTGTGGAAATGTTTTCCGGAAATGGAAGATCGAAGCGCGATTTTCTCAGTAGGCAAGCCCACCCCGGAAAACCATACTGGCCCCTTGTTTCAGCAAGAGGATATGCAATGCAACAACGCACACTTGGCCACGATCTGCAGGTATCCGCCCTGGGCCTGGGCTGCATGGGCATGAGCGAGTTCTATGGCCCGCGCGACGACGCCCTGGCGCTGCAGGCACTGGACCATGCCGTGGAGGCCGGCATCGACTTCCTGGACACGGCCGATGTCTACGGGCCGCACCACAACGAGGAGCTGATCGGCCGCTTCCTGGCATCGCGCCGCCCGCGCGTGAAGATCGCCACCAAGTTCGGCATCGTGCGCAAGGCCGGGGAGTACCGGCGCAGCATCGACAACAGCGCGCAGTACGCGCGGCAAAGCTGCGAGGACTCGCTGCGCCGCCTGGGCGTGGAGCGCATCGACCTGTACTACGTGCACCGCGTCGATGCCACGCGGCCCATCGAAGAGACCATGCAAGGGCTGGCGCGCCTGGTGCAGGAAGGCAAGATCGCCCGCATCGGCCTGTGCGAGGTCAGCGCAGCCACGCTGCGCCGCGCCCATGCCGTGCGCCCGGTGGCGGCGGTGCAGACCGAGTATTCGCTGTGGACGCGCGAGGTGGAGGACGAGGTGCTGCCCGCCTGCCGCGAGCTGGGCGTGGGGCTGGTGGCCTATTCGCCGCTGGGGCGCGGCTTTCTCACGGGACGCTTTCATGGCGGCACGGCCTTCGAGCAGGGCGATTTCCGCGCCAGCCTGCCGCGCTTTCAGCCCGGCAACATCGACACCAACCAGGCCCTGGTGGGTGCCGTATCGGCCCTGGCGCAGCGCAAGGGCAGCACGCCTGCGCAGATCGCCCTGGCCTGGCTGCTGGCCCAGGGGCCGGACGTGGTGCCCATTCCGGGCACCCGGCGCATCGCCCATCTGCAGGACAACCTGGGCGCGCTGTCCGTGGCACTGACGCCCGGCGAGCTGGACGAGCTGCGGCGCGCCAGCGACGAGCTGCCCGTGGCCGGGCAGCGCTATACGGAGGAAGGCATGAAGGGCATCAACGCCTGACGGGCCAGCGGGGGCCGCCGGCTTACCAGGTGACGTCGCTGTTCTCGGCGGCGCTGCGGCGCAGCATGTCGATCATGGGCGCAGCGCGCTGGCGCAGGCTGACGGCATCGCGTGCGCCCGGTGCGGCATTGTCCTGGTCGCCATCCTGCGCATCCTCTTCCTGGTTGGCCTTGCGGCGGGCATCGTCATCGGCCACGGCGGCTTCCAGCGCATCGATGGCGGCCGGGATCTGCTGGACGGTGATGATGCCGCTGGCGCCGGGCGTCTTGCCGACGATCTCCAGGACCTGGCGGCCGTTGGATTCGAGCATGATGACGTCGGCCGTGGCACGGGACTTGAACTTGTAGAGCATGGCTATCCTTTTTCTGTGTGGCGTGTCATGCACTCAGCGGTACATGTACTCGCGGTTGAAAGCATAGTCCGATTGGGCTCCCACCATGGACCCCGACTGCAGCCGTCCGTCGGGATGCGTGCACAGCATCTGGTGCAGGGCGATCCAGCCGCGCTCGAAGCCCATGGCGCAACCCGCCAGATAGAGCCGGTAGGCGCGCAGCACCTTGGCGGCACCTTCGGCATCGGCATGCTGCTCAAGGATACGCTGCGCCTGCGGCAGCTGGGCTTCCAGTGCGTCGGACCAGTTCCACAGCGTGCGTGCGTAGTGGGGCCGCAGGTTCTCCGTGTCCACCATTTCCAGCCCGCTGTGGCCCATGTCGTGCAGCACGCGGCTCACATGCATCAGCTCGCCGCCGGGGAAGATGTAGCGGTCGATGAACTCGCCCATGCCCGCGCCCAGCTGGGTGTTGTCCACGCCGCCCGCGGTGATGCCGTGGATCAGCGCCATGCCGCCCGGGCGCAGCAGGCGGTGCACGGTCTGGAAGTACTCGGGCAGCTGGGCCTGGCCCACATGCTCGAACATGCCCACCGAGCCTATCTTGTCGAAGGGCTGGCCGGGCGCCAGCGCGCGGTAGTCCAGCAGTTGCATGTCCACCCTGCCCTGCAGGCCGCGCTCGGCAATCAGCTGCTGCACATGGCGGTGCTGGTTGTGCGAGAGCGTGATGCCCGTGGCCGTGACACCGTAATGCTCGGCCGCCCACAGCAGCAGCGCGCCCCAGCCCGCGCCGATGTCCAGGAAACGCTCGCCGGGCCGCAGGTCCAGCTTGCGGCAGATGTGGTCGAGCTTGGCCTCCTGGGCCTGGGCCAGCGTCATCTGCGGATCGCGGAAGTAGGCGCAGGAATAGACGCGGCGCGGGTCCAGCCACAGGCCGTAGAAGTCGTCGGAGATGTCGTAGTGGAACTGGATCTGCTGGGCGTCGCGCGCCAGCGTGTGCGCGGCCATGGAGCGCATGCGGGCCATGGCATGCACCCACCAGTGCGATGTGCCGCGCACCGGATCGGATTGCAGCAGGCTGGCGGCCACCGCCATCACGTCGCGCATGCGGCCATCGATGCGTACCAGCCCCTCCACGATGGCACTGCCCAGTGTCCCTATCTGCCCGGCCGCCAGGCTGGCCATGGCCGCCATGGACTGGAAATGCAGCACCACCTGCGCATCCGCAGGACCGGCGCGCTGGCCGGACGGCAGGATCACGGCCACGGGAATAGGGAGAGACGCCAGCCGCGCCTCGATGGAGCTCAGCACTTGTGTCATGGCGTTCATTTTTGACAGCAAGCCGCACTGCGTCAATCGCAGCCTGGGCTGTGCATGGCGGGGCATGGCGCCCCGCCACAGAAGGGGCGATCAGGCGATCAGCTGCCTGTAGTCGCGCCGTGTCTGGTCACTCACCGAAGCAAGCACTTGCTCGAAGGGCGTCTTGTGCCGTGCGACCAGCCGCAGGGATGCCACGGCGCGCGATTTGCAAAACCAATGACAGGTGTACTGCATGAGCAACAGCTCGGCCGTCATCATGAAGGCGCGCGCACGGCGTTCTTCCTCGGTGGCGCTGTCGGCCACGCGCACGGAGGCAATGCCGCGCGCATGCAGCTGCATGGCTTCGCGCAGATCGAAGCCGGACGACGGGAACAGCCGGTCCAGATAGGGCAGCGCCACGGGCAGCGTGCTCACGCGCGTGAGCTGCGGATCGGCCGAGGCCATTTCCTTGGCAAAGCGCTGGAACTGCTCGACCAGGCTGGTTTCGGTGTTGTCCAGCACGGTCCAGATCTGGGCGCGGCGCTGCTCGTCGTTCTCGCCCAGGGCGCGCAGATAGCCTTCGATCAGGCCGCCCATCAGCTTCTCTATCTGGAAACGCCCCAGATACTGGGCCAGCAGCAGGGTATGCCGGCGCTGCTCCTGCGTCTTGAGAAGGTAGATTGCGATGAAGACAATGATCGCCAGCGTGAAGAAGTCCATGAAAGCAGCAAGGGGGCCAAGGGTGCGTGAAGGCTTGAGTGTAGTCAGGCGCGGCCTGCCCGCGATTTTGGCGGGCATAGGCCTGCTGCTGGGCGGCTGTGCCAGCACGGGGGCCGGCGGCGACGGCCTGGGCTATTACTGGCAAAGCCTGCGCGGCCAGATACACCTGCTGCAGGCCAGCCGCCCCATTGACGACTGGCTGCAGGACGACAACCTGGCACCCGCGCTGCGCGAGCGCCTGCTTGCGGCCCAGCGCATGCGCAGCTTCGCCGTGCAACGGCTGGGCCTGCCCGACAACGCCAGCTACCGCCGCTACGCCGATCTGCAGCGGCCCTTTGCCGTGTGGAACGTGGTGGCCGCGCCGCCCGACAGCCTGGAGCTGCACCGCTGGTGCTTTCCCGTGGCCGGCTGCGTGGGCTACCGGGGCTACTTTTCCGAGGCAGACGCCGTGGCCCAGGCCCGGCTGCTGGCCGACCAGGGCCTGGAGTCCGGCAGCTACGGCGTGCCCGCCTATTCCACGCTGGGCTACCTGAACTGGCTGGGGGGCGATCCGCTGCTCAACACCTTCGTGGGCTGGGGCGAAGGCGAGTTCGCCGGCCTGCTGTTCCATGAGCTGGCCCACCAGGTGGTCTACGTGGCCGGCGATACCGCCTTCAACGAATCCTTTGCCACCACCGTGGAGCGCCTGGGCGCAACGCTGTGGCTGGCCACCGAGGCCGGGCCAGCCGCCCGCGCGCGCTGGGAGTCCAGCCAGCTGCGGCGTACGCAGTGGCGGGCACTGACCGGGCGCACGCGCCAGGCGCTGCAGCAGCTGTACCAGGACCCGCAGCAGCGCGGCCCCGCCATGCAGCAGGCCAAGGCGCAGATCTACCAGCAGCTGCGCAGCGACTACGCTGCGCTGCGTGCGCAATGGCGCAGCGCCGATGCAGCCTTGCTGACCACCGACGCGCAGCGCCAGTTCTACGAACGCCACCAGGCCCGGCTGGACCAATGGGTGGCGGATGCCAACAACGCCAGCTTCGGCGCGCTGGCCGCCTATGACGACTGGGTGCCGGCCTTCACCGCGCTGTGGCACCAGGCCCAGGCCCAAGCAAAGACCCAAGCTCCGGCCCAGGCCCAGCCCGGCAACGAGGCAATCCAGGGCTGGCAGCGTTTCTATGCCGAGGTGCGGCAGCTGGCCGCCCTGCCCGCAGCGCAGCGCAACGCCAGGCTGTGCAGGCACATGCCGGCCGATGCGCCCCTGCCGTCTGCCTGCGCCCCGGATCAGGCCGGGGCGTCGGGATCCGCGGACGGATCGCGCCCCGGCAACTGAATGCGTGCCAGCAGGCCGCTGGAGCTGCCAGGCGGTGGCGACTGCAGCTGCAGGCTGCCGCCGTGCTGGGCCACGATCATGGACACGATGGACAGGCCCAGGCCATAGCCCGGCGATGCCAGTTCGCGCACGGCGCCCTGGGGCAGGCGCAGATCGTCCACATGGCGCACATGGCGCTCGCGCGCGGTGCCCAGCGCCACGGCGTCCATGCCCGGCCCCTCGTCGCGCACCTGGACGGTATGGCTGTCGCAGACTTCGAGCAGCACCTCCGAGCCATCGCTGTAGCGCAGCGCGTTCTCCACCAGGTTGCGCAAGGCAATGGCCAGCGTGTCCACGTCGCCCGCCACCGGACCGCAGGGCTGCTCGGGCAGCACCACATCCAGCCGCAGCTGGGTGGATTCGTCCTGCTGCCAGAACTCGGAGGCCACCATGCTGGCCAGCGTATCCAGCCGCACATCGTCCTGCGCCAGCGCCGAGCCCGAGGCCGCGCGCGACAGCTGCAGCAGCTTTTCCGTGCGCTGGCTCAGCCGCTCCAGCGCCTCGTGCGCGGCCCGCACGTCGGCGTTGTCCACGCCACGGTCCAGGGCCGTCTGCAGGCGCAGCGTGGCCACGGCCAGCGGCGTGCGCAGCTCGTGGGCCGCATTGGCGGCCATGGAGCGCTCCACCTGCAGCGCATGCGACAGGCGCTGCATCAGGTGGTTGATGCCCCCGCCCAGCCGCCACAGCTCGCGCGGCATGGCGTCCAGATCCAGCGGCTCCAGGTTGGAGCCACCGCGCTCGCTCAGCTGCAGCTGCATGTCGCGCAGCACGCGCAGGCGCCGCCGCGCGGTCACGCGCAGCGCCCAGCCCATGAGGGCGAGCATGACCACCATCACCGAGCCCAGCGCCAGCAGCGCCCGCTGCAGCGCCTCGCTGCGCTCGACCATGGGATCGGCCAGCATCAGGAACAGCGGCTGCCGGGGATGGGCCACCACATAGATGCGCCAGCCCTCGCGCTCGTAGAAGCCCTCGCGCATGGGCACGGCAAAGGCCGCCACGGGGGCGGCCTGGGTGCGCAGCAGCACGTTGCCGCGGCCGTCCTGCAGCTGGTAGACCAGATCCTCGGCCTCGTCGCCCGGCTGCGAGGCCACATGCGGGCGCTGCACGCCCTCGCGCGAGTGGTCTTCCTGTTCCAGCTGATGCACGGCCACCTCCAGCAGGCGGTGGCCGCTGTCGATCATTTCCTGGTCGAAGTTGTGGTGCACGATGTGGCTGACATACCAGGCCAGCGCCAGCACGCAGGCCAGCCAGACGGCGGCCAGGGCCAGTGTCAGCTCGCGGGCCAGCTGGTCGGCCAGACGGGGCGGCAGCGCCAGGCTGTAGCGCTGCGGCTCATCCATGCTCGAGGGCCAGGCGGTAGCCGGTGCCGCGCACGGTCAGGATGCGGTCGCGCCCGAGCTTGCGGCGCAGCCGGCTGATGAACACTTCCAGCGTGTTGCTGTCGGCCTCGGCATCGAAGCCGTAGAGCGCATCGAGCAGATGCTCGCGCGCGTGCACACGCTGCGGCTGGGCCGTGAGCACGCGCAGCAGCGCCCATTCCTTGGGCGTGAGCAGCAGGGTGCGGCCGGCGTCGCGCACCATTTCACGGGCCAGGTCGATCTCCAGCGTGCCCATGCGCAGCACGGCGTCCTGCCCGGCCTGCATGCCGCCGCCGCGCCGGCTCACGGCGCGCAGGCGGGCCAGCAGTTCCTCGGGGTCGTAGGGCTTGACCAGATAGTCGTCGGCCCCCGCATCCAGCCCGCGGATGCGGTCGCTGACCTGGTCGCGGGCCGTCAGCACGATGGTGACGGGAGGCTGCGCCAGCCGGCGCAGCGTGGGCATGAGCGCCAGGCCGTCACCGTCGGCCAGGTGCAGGTCCAGCAGCACGGCCGCGTAGCTGGCACCGGCCAGGCAGGCGCGCGCCTGGGCCAGAGAAGGCACGCTGTCGATCAGAAAGGCCTTGGAGCGCAGATAGCTGCCCACCGCCTGGGCCAGGGCCTCATCGTCTTCGACCAGCAGGATTCGCATGGGAGGTTGGGCCTTCGCACATCAGGATGCGCACCGGATACGGACTGAACAAGCGTGGCGCAAGGGGGGGGGCGGCAGGGGTTCAAGCTGAACGGAGTCTGAACGCGGGGTTCAGATGTTCTTAAGCTGCGAATTCTACGCTCGCGGCCATGTCAGAACGCCTGCTCGCCCGCCCCCCCTTTGCCGGCTCCTCCGGCACCGGCCAAGCCCCGGCCCCATCTTCTGCCCAGCCTGCCCAGGCGGCCCCCGCCAGCCTCGCGGCACGGCTGCGCACGGCCTGGACCGCACCGCGCTCGCCCCAGGCCGTGGCCCTGGTGCTGGCGCTGTGGCTGCTGGCCACCGCCAACTGGGCGCTGTGGCGGCGCCTGCCCCACCTGGAAGGCTATGACGGCAGCCTGGCCGCCCTGGTGCTGCGGCTGCTGCCCCTGGGCCTGGGCGGCCTGCTGCTGCTGCTGTCGCTGACGGCCTGGCCGCGCGGCATGAAGCCGCTGTGGATTGCCCTGCCCTGGATTGCCGGCGCGGCCCAGTACTTCATGACCGCCTACGGCACGGTGATGGACGGCGGCATGATCAACAACATCCTGCAGACCGACCTGCGCGAGAGCAGCGACCTGTTCAACCCCCAGCTGCTGCTGCAGCTGCTGCTGGTGGCCGGACTGCCCACGGCCTGGCTGCTGCGGCTGCGCGTCATCCGCCCGCGCCGCGGCATGCAGACCGTGCTGCGCACGCTGGCGCTGCTGGCCGCCTCGGTGCTGCTGCTGGCGGCCTCGGTCTTTGTCTCGTACCGCGAGCTGGCGCCCGTGGTCCGCAACAACCTGTGGATGCGCCACATGCTCAATCCGGTCAGCCCGGTGCTGGCCTCGCTGGATGCGGTGCTCAAGCCCATCCTGCGGCCCAAGCGCCCGTTCGCCAGCATCGCGGCCGGCGCCACGCTGGGGGCCACCTATGCGGCCGAGCGCAAGCCGCCGCTGTTCGTCATCGTCGTGGGCGAGACGGCGCGCGCCGCCAACTGGGGCCTGAACGGCTATGCGCGCGACACCACGCCCGAGCTGGCCAGGCGCCAGGTGCTCAACTGGAGCAACGTGACCTCCTGCGGCACCAGCACGCGCGAATCCGTGCCCTGCATGTTCTCGCACCTGGGCCGCACGGGCTTCTACAAGAGCAAGGTGGACTACGACAACCTTGTGGACGTGCTGTACAACGCCGGCCTGGCCGTGCTGTGGCTGGACAACCAGGCCGGCTGCAAGGGCGTTTGCGACCGCATTCCCAACGCCAGCACGGCCGACCGCCTGGACACGCCCGACGGCAAGGCGCTGTGCTCCAGCGATGGAGAATGCCTGGATGGCATCCTGCTCAGCGGCATCGACGAACGCATCGCCGCGCTGCCGCGCGAGCGCCGCGAGCGCGGCGTGGTGCTGGTCATGCACCAGATGGGCAGCCACGGGCCGGCCTACTACAAGCGCTCCACGCCGGAGACCAAGGTCTTCCAGCCCGAATGCCTGACCAACGCGCTGTCCAGCTGCACACGCGAGCAGGTGGTCAATGTCTACGACAACTCCATCCGCTACAACGACCACTTCCTGTCGCAGACCATCGACTGGCTGACGCGCCAGCAATCGCGCTACCAGACCGGCATGGTCTACATGTCCGACCACGGCGAGTCGCTGGGCGAGATGGGCATCTACCTGCACGGCATGCCCTACGCCATGGCGCCCGACGAGCAAAAGCACATTCCCATGATTGCCTGGCTGGGCAACCTGGGCCAGCGCACCGGCGTGTCAGAGCGCTGCGTGCGCGGCCAGCTGGACGCGCCGCTGTCGCACGACAACCTCTACCACACCACCCTGGGCCTGCTGGACGTGACCAGCCCCACCTACCAGAAGCCCCTGGACGCGCTGGCCGGCTGCCGCAGTTGAGCCGCCCGCGCAGGCGGCTCAGCCCTGTTGCCAGAAGCCCCGGTGCGGCGCCAGCATCTCCTCCTGCAGCGCAGGCACGGGCCCCACGACCTGCACGCTGCGCTGCCCGCGCGCGAAGACCTCGCGGCAAGGCAGGGACAGCGTGGGATTTTCGGGATGGTTGCCCGTCAGCGCCAGCAGCGCCGTTTCCTCGGCGCCGTAGAGCACGCGGCCTATGCCGGCCCAGTAGATGGTTCCGGCGCACATGGCGCAGGGCTCGAAGGTGGTGACCAGGGTGCACTGCGCCAGGTAGGCGCCCGGATAGTTGGCGGCGGCCGTGCGCGCCAGCGTGGACTCGGCATGGTTCACCGTGTCGATGTTGCCCTGCTCGGCCAGCACGGTCTCGCCGTCGGGCGCCAGCAGCAGCGCGCCAAAGGGATGGCGGCCCATGGCCATGGCCCGCTCGGCCACGGCGCCTGCGCGGCGCAGCTGGCGGGCCGCCTGTTCGTCGGTCAGGGGCGTCATGGAAGGTGTCGTCGCGGGTGCGGGCGTCATGGCCGGATTCTCCCTCACTCACCCTGCGAGCCACGCCGGGCCCAGCCCGTGGTGCGCTTTTCGATGGCGCTGAACAGCTCGTACATCACCATGGCCATGGCGCCCACCACGATCAGGCCGGCAAAGGCCAGGCCCATCTGCATGGACGAGCCGGCCGACACCAGCAGGTAGCCGATGCCTTCGTTGGCCGCCGTCATCTCGCTGACCGTGGTGCCCACGAAGGCCAGGGTGATCGCCACCTTCAGCGAGCCGTAGAAGTAGGGCATGGAGCGCGGCAGGCCGACCTTGATGAGCACGTCCCAGCGCCGGGCGCCCAGCACGCGCAGCACATCCTCCAGCTCGGGCTCCAGCGTGGCCAGGCCGGTGGCGATGTTGACCATGATGGGAAAGAAGCTGATCAGGAAGGCCGTGAGGATGGCCGGTCCCGCGCCGATGCCGAACCAGACCACCAGGATGGGCACGAAGGCCGCCTTGGGCAGTGCGTTGAAGGCGGTCATCAGCGGATAGAACGCCGCATAGGCCAGGCGCGAGGAGCCGATCAGAAAGCCCAGCAGCACGCCCACCACGATGGCGATGCCAAAGCCCGCCATCGTCACCCAGTAGGTGCGCCAGGCGTGGGCGGCGATGATGCCGCTGAACTCGGCCAGCTGCCGGCCGATGGCCCAGGGGCTGGGGAAGATGAATTCCGAGACCTCGAAGGCCGAGCAGATGACCTGCCACAGCAGGATGACCGCCAGCAGCAGCACCCAGGGCGCCCAGCGTTCCGCGTATTTCTTGTGCATGTGAATCTCCCCCGTTCTATTGTTGGATGGCCGCGCCGGTCTTGCGCATGGCGCCGATGTGGCCGCGCAGCTCGTGCACGATGTCGGTGAATTCGCGCGTGTAGGTCAGCTCCAGCTCGCGCGGGCGCGGCAGCTCGATGTCGCGGCGCACCACGAAGCGGCCCGGGCTCTTGCTCATCACGTACACGGTGTCGGCCAGGAAGACGCTTTCGCGCAGGTCGTGCGTGACCAGGATGACGTTGAAGCGCTGCTCGGCCTGCAGGTCGCGCAGCACGCACCACAGCTCCTCGCGCGTGAAGGCGTCCAGCGCGCCGAAGGGCTCGTCCAGCAGCAGCATCTGGGGCTCGTGGATCAGCGCACGGCAGATGCTGGCGCGCTGCTGCATGCCGCCCGACAGCTGCCAGGGGTACTTGTCCTCGTAGCCGCCCAGGCCCACCTTCTGCAGCAGGGCGCGCGCACGCGCCTCGTACTCCTTGCGCTTTTGGCGGAACTGCGAGCGGTGCGGCTCCACGATCTCCAGCGGCAGCAGCACGTTGTCCACCGTGGTGCGCCAGGGCAGCAGCGACGGCGCCTGGAAGGCCATGCCCGAGATCTTCAGCGGCCCGGTCACGCGCTCGCCGTTGACCATGACGCGGCCCATGGAGGGCATCTTCAGCCCCGTGGTCAGCTTCATGAAGGTGGACTTGCCGCAGCCCGAGGGGCCGACGATGGCGATGAACTCGCCGCGCCGCACCTGCAGGTCGATGGCCTCGACCGCGAAGTGGTTGGCGCGCAGCAGCTCCTCGTTGTAGGCAAGCCAGACGTCGCGGAACTCGACGAAGAAGGCGTCGTCATCGCCGTGGGATGTGGAGGAATTCATGTCAGGCAGCAGGCAAGGGCCGGCGCGTCGCCCGCTGGCGCACGCGCACGGTGTCAATCACTTTGTCGTCACTTCTTGGGCAGGATGTTCAGCTCGGCCGCAGACGGCAGGAAGCTGCCGTTCCAGACCTCGGCCGGGTTCACGCGCGTCTTGGTGGCGTAGACATCGGAGACCTGCGACGCCATCAGCGACAGCCGCGTGGGCACGACCTGGCCAAAGCCTTCGGCACGCGCGTCGGCGCTGTTGACCACGGTGTCGATGGCCAGTTGCAGGCGGCGCGTCTCCAGCTGGGTGTTGACGATGCCGTCGCGCTCCTTCACGTAGGCAATGGCCGCGCCAGGGTTGGCGATGACTTCCTTGGCCCCCTTGGCGAAGGCCTGCAGGAAGGCCTTGATGGCGGCCGGGTTCTCCTTGATCAGCTTCGGGCTGGCGATGATGGCGTTGCCGTACAGCTTCACGCCGAAGTCCGCATAGGGCATGACCACCACGTCGGCGGCCTTGATGCCGCGCGCCTCCAGGTTCAGCAGCGAGGTGAAGGTGAAGCCCGTGATGGCATCCACATCGCCGCGCACCAGCATGGTCTCGCGCAGCGGCGGGTCCATGGCCGTCCACTGCACGGTACCGACCTGGTTGGCCTTGGCGAACAGCGGGAAGGCGCGGCGGCCCGCATCGAACACGGGCGCGCCCAGCTTCTTGCCGGTGAGGTCGGCCGTCCTGGCGATGCCGCTTTTCTTGAGCGCCATCACCGAGGCCGGCGTGTTGTTGTAGACCATCATCACGGCCACGGGCTTGTTGGGCATGTCCGGGTTGTTGGCCTGGAACTCCATCAGCGCCGCGATGTCGGCAAAGCCCAGGTCATAGGCGCCCGAGGCCACGCGCTGCACCACGCCGCCCGAGCCGCTGCCGGCATCGACCGTGACATCCAGGCCCGCGTCCTTGAAGTAGCCCTTGGCCACCGGCTGCAGGAAGAAGGCGGCCGGCCCCTCGAAGCGCCAGTCCAGCTGGAACTTCAGCGGCGTGGCCGCGTGGGCCTGTGTATGGGCCGTTGCCAGGCCCGCGCTGGCGGACAGGGCCAGGACGGTGTGCAGGAACAGTCGTTTTTGCATGGTGGGCTTCCTCTCTGGTGGTCAAAAGAAACGGGGGGGGGGCCGGAACGGGGCCGGATCAGCTTTTCCAGGCGCCCTGGTGCGAAGCGGCGGCCTCGCCGATCAGCGCAGGGCCTATGCATTCGATGGCGTGGGACGAGGCGGCGAACACATCGCGGCAGGACAGCTCGGCATCCTTCTGGTCCAGGCGCTCGCCGCGGAATTCGCGCAGGCGCACGGCATCTATGCCGTAGACCACGCGGCCTATGGCCGACCAGAAGATGGCGCCCGCGCACATCACGCAGGGCTCGGCCGATGAATACAAGGTGGCTGCGGACAGCGCTTCGCGGTCATGCAGCGGGCTGGCCAGGCGGATGGCCGACAGCTCGGCATGGGCCGTGCAGTCGCCGCTCTCGCCATTGGCGTTGGAGGCCTCGGCCAGCACGCGGCCATCGGCGGCCACGATGAGCGCGCCGAAAGGGCGGTTGCCGCGCTGGCGCGCGCGGTCGGCCATGGCGATGGCGCGGCGCAGGTACAGGCCGTCGCGCTCGTCGAGCGAAGCCTCAAGGGGCAGTGAAACAGTGGCGTTGTCCATATGCACTCCCTCAGGCCTTGGCCATGCGCGCGGCCAGCGGCGGCAGCAGGCTGCGGTTGAACAGCGCGTCGGCCGACACGGGTGCCTTCAGGCCGAAGGCCTGGCTGACCTGCTCGGCCTGTCGGGCCAGCAGCTGCGGGTCGATGTCGCCCAGGCCGTGGCGCTGCGTATCGGGCGCGGCCAGGTATTGCGAGGTGATGGCCCAGCGCGCCAGTTCCAGCTTTTCATCCAGGATGGGCTCGCGCTGGCGCACGGCGGCCACGGCCAGCGCAGGCTGGGCCAGGCACTCGATGAGGGCGCGGTTGCTGGCACGCAGGAATCCCGCCACCAGCGCCGGCTGCTCGGCCACCAGAGCGCTGGAGGCCAGGATGGCATTGCCGTACAGCTGCACGCCCGCATCGGTGTAGCGCAGCACCGACAGCTCCTCGGGCTTGATGCGTGCGAACAGCGACACGGCCGAGTCATGGAAATAGGTGGCCGCATCCACATCGCCGCGCACCACCACGTTGTCGCGCGCCGAGAACTCCGTCGTGGTCCAGGCGAACAGGTCGGCCGGCAGGTTCTGGCGCTGCGCAACCAGGGGCCAGACGCGGCGCGTGGACTCCACGGCGGCGGCGGCCACCTTCTTGCCCTTGAGGCTGGCGAACTCGCCCGTGATGCCCCGGTCCTTGCGGCCGATGATGGCGAACGGCGCGCGGTTGTAGTACTGGTAGACGGCCTGCACGCGCGCCGCGCCTGCGTTCTGCGCATTGAACTCGATCAGCGAGCTGATGTCGCCCAGGCCCAGCTGGTAGGCGCCGCTGGCCACCCGCGTGATGGATGCCACCGAGCCCGAGCCCACGTCGATGCTCACGTCCAGCCCCTCGTCGCGGTAGTAGCCCTTTTGCAGCGCCACGAAAAAGGGCGCGGTCTGCGAGGTCACGCGAAAGTCCAGCGTGAACTTCAGCGGTGTCAGCGCCTTGCCCTGGGCGAAGGCACCGGGCATCACGGCACTGGCAGCGGGAAGGGCGGCGGCGGCAAGGAAATGGCGGCGTTGCATGGTGGAACTCTCAGTCGCTATCAACATGGGGACCGGCCGCTGGCATGGGGCCGGGCGGCTGGCGTGACATGAGCAATTTCCGGGCAACGCGCACTGGGCGCGTGCTGAACGCTTCTACTCGTTCGTCCTTGTATGCAAATGGCGTACCACCCCCTGAGCGGCTGCGCCGCTTCCCCCTCTCTACTTGCTTCGCAAGGGAGGGGGACGACGCCCTCGCCGCGAGGCGGCTCTTGCTCGGCGTCCCTGGCTTTTGACCGCGCCGGTTTTGAAGGAAGCGGGCTGCATGCATCACCTTGGTGCACCACCGACGAGATACGGGCATGCACCACGATTTCTGTGGGCTGCTGCACCACGATGGAACGCGCGCAGCGACGAACCGGCCTGCGCGGGCTGGCGCGCTGTTTGCTTGGGTGGTTGGCAAGAGTAGAAGCGTTCAGCTTGCCGGCCTGTGCCGGCGCGGGTCATTGCTCTTGAAGCGGGTGCGGGAGCGGCGTGGCTGCGACCTGTGCCCTGTCAGCCACTTCAAGAGCGACGGGCGGGATCGGTGTCTTTTTGCGCCGGCCGCCGCGTGCCTTGCCACTGCCTTTGCGGCAAAGGAAACAGACCATGAACATGCTTGCCAACCCCACCCTGCCTTCGGCACCGGCGTCAGATTACGCGCTGGGTGAACTCGCCAAGGAGGCCCGCATGGGCGGCCAGGGGCAGGAGACGCGCGCACGGGAGGTGCGGGTGATCGACATCTCCGACTTCGACCGCCGCAAGGCCGAGATCGCCGATGCGATCTGGCAGGCCTCGGTGGAGATCGGCTTCTTCCAGGTGTCGGGCCACGGCATTCCCCAGCCCGATATCGATGCGGCCTTCGGGCGTGCCGAGCAGTTGTTCGCGCTGCCGCGCGAGGTGAAGGCGCAGTGGCCGCTGTCGCGCAATGCGGGCTGGGAGCACAAGGCGCAGATCCGGCCTTCCA
This sequence comes from Delftia sp. PX-1, assembly GCF_055797465.1. Lineage (NCBI taxonomy): Bacteria > Pseudomonadati > Pseudomonadota > Betaproteobacteria > Burkholderiales > Comamonadaceae > Delftia > Delftia sp. PX-1. Next base: position 1,214,648 of record NZ_CP184763.1, on the reverse strand, counting down.
CGCGCACGCCCGACCAGAAGGAGTCCTACCAGGTGACGCGCCCGCGCATGGCCGGCCTGTGGCCCACGCAGCAGGAGCTGCCGGGCTTTCAGCAGGCCACGCTGGACTTTGAGCGCCAGTGCTGGCAGGTGGGCATGCAGCTGCTGTCGTGCTTTGCGCACAAGCTGGGCTTCGATGCGGACTTCTTCACGCGCGCCCACGACCCTTCGGTGCCCGCCTACCAGAGCACGCTGCGCATGCTGCATTACTTCGCGGTCGATCCCGCGCTCAAGGATGAGCTGGGCCTGTGGCGCGCAGGCGCCCACACCGACTTCGACTGCCTGACCCTGCTGTTCCAGCGCGCGGGCCAGGGCGGCCTGCAGGTGCTGCCGGGCAAGGAGATGGAGGGCCAGCAATGGACGCCCGTGGACCCCGTGGAGGGCGTGATCACCTGCAACATCGGCGACATGCTCACGCGCTGGAGCGACGACCAGCTGCCCAGCAACTTCCACCGCGTGCGCAATCCCCTGCCCCATGAATACCAGGGCGCGCGCTACAGCCTGGCCTTCTTCTGCCAGGCCAACGAGGACGCGGTGATCGAGGGCCCGCAAAAGAAGTACCCGCCCATCACGGGCGCGGAGTACCTGCGCCAGCGCATCAGCGCGAACTTTTCCAACAAATATTGATCCCCCTGAGCGGCTGCGCCGCTTCCCCCTGAGGGGGACGACACCCTCGGTGCGGGGCTGCCCTTCCTCGGTGTCCCTGGGGTGGGCCGCGCCAGTTTCCAGCGCTCCACTCTTTGACATAGTGTGGTGTGGCCTGGCCGGAAACGACAAGGCCCCGGAGTCCGGGGCCTTGCCTGTGTCTGCGATCGGTGGTGGTGTTGATCAGCGCAGCGATTCGATCAGGTCGATGTACTGCTGCTTGGCATCGTCGGCCGAGGTGTCCTTGAGCTTTTCCCAGGCGTCCCACTTGGCGCGGCCGACCATGTCGGTGAAGCTGGGCTTCTTGGCCTCGTTGTCGCCTTCGGTGGCCTGCTTGTACAGCGCGTAGAGCTTGAGCAGCGTGGCGTTGTCGGGGCGCTCGCTGATCGAGGTGGAGTTCTTGACGGCGGCCTCGAAGGCGGCGTTCAGATCGGACATGGCGGGTCTCCTGGTGGGCGGTTCGTGTAGCGGCACAGTGTAGCCAAAAAAGCAGGAATTTAGAACGACCGTGCTTTTTTCACCGTCATCCGAACCGAGACCGGCCATGCCCCTCCTATGCTGCGCTGCACAGGTGCCCGGCCATGGGCCATAGGTCTGCCTCGCAAGGCACGGGGGCCGGCGCCTGGCCCCGGGCGCTGCCCGGTTGCAGGATGCGGCCGTGCTCCATCACGACCACGCGGTCGGCGACGGCGAAGGCCTGCTGGCGGTCTTGCGTCGCATAGACGGCCGTACAACCCAGGCTGCGCAGCAGCTGGGGAATTTCCTCGCACAGGCGCTCGCGCAGGTTGCCGTCGAGGCCGGACAGGGGTTCGTCCAGCAGCACCAGGCGCGGGCGCTCCACCACGGCGCAGGCCAGCGCCGCACGCTGCTGCTGGCCGCCCGACAGGCTGCCGGGAAGGCGCTCGCCCATGCCCTGCAGCCCGACCAGGCCCAGGGTCTGCTGCACCCGCTCGTGGATCTGCGCGCGAGGCAGGCCGCGCATTTCCAGCGCGAAGGCCACGTTGGCCTGCAGGCTCATATGGGGCCAGAGCGAATGGTCCTGGAGCACCAGGCCCAGCTCGCGCCGCTCGGGCGGCAGGGACTGCGAGGCGCTGGCCGCGCACTGCCCGCCCATCCAGACTTCGCCGCGGCTGGGCTGCTCCAGCCCGGCCAGGATCTTGAGCAGGGTGGTCTTGCCGCAGCCCGAAGGACCCAGCAGGGCCAGCACCTCGCCGGGCGCGATCTGCAGGCTGATGTCCTGGAGCACGGCGCGCTCGCCGTGGATGCGCTTGAGCTGCCGGGCTTGGACGGCCACGCCCTGCGCGGCGGCCGTGGAGGATTCGATGGAGGTCACAGGGACCGCATGCTAGGTGCGGTGTGTGACATGCCGGTGTCGGCCGGACCCCGCAAGGGCCTCAGCGCGTGGGCTCGCTCAGCCAGCGCTGGGCCAGCTTCACCCAGAACGTGGCGCCCTGCGGGATCAGCTGATCGTTGAAGTCGTAGCTGGGGTTGTGCAGCGTGCAGGGACCGCCGCCGTGGCCGATGGCGCGGTGGTCGCCGTCGCCATTGGCGATGAAGCAGTAGGCGCCGGGCTTTTCCAGCAGCATGAAGGCGAAGTCCTCGGCGCCCATGGACGGCTCCTGGGGCAGCACGTTGGCCTCGCCCACGACCTCGGCCATGACGCGGCGTGCGAACTCGGCCTCGGGCGCGGAGTTGATGGTGGGCGGGTAGTTGCGCACGAACTCGAACTCGCAGCGCGTGTCATGCGCCGCACAGATGCTCTCGGCCAGGGCCTTCATGCGCCGCTCGATCAGGTCCAGCACCTCCAGCGTGAAGGTGCGCACCGTGCCCTGCAGCTCCACGCTGTCGGGCACCACGTTCGTGGCCTCGCCCGCATGGACCATGGTCACCGAGACCACGCCCGCCTCGATGGGCTTGACGTTGCGGCTGACGATGGTCTGCAGGCCCAGGATGAGCTGGGCCGCCACGGGCAGCGGGTCGATCACCATGTGCGGCATGGCCGCGTGGCCGCCCTTGCCGCGCACGACGATGCGGAACTCGTTGCTGGACGCCATGGCCGGGCCCGGGCCCACGGCCATGGTGCCGGCCTTCATGCCCGGCCAGTTGTGCATGCCGAACACGGCCTGCATGGGGAACTGGGTGAACAGGCCGTCCTCGACCATCTCGCGCGCGCCGCCGCCGCCCTCTTCGGCCGGCTGGAAGATCAGGTGCACCGTGCCCTCGAAGCTGTCGCGGTGCGCGGCCAGGTACTGCGCGGCGGCCAGCAGCATGGCGACATGGCCGTCATGCCCGCAGGCATGCATTTTTCCGGCGTGGCGGCTGGCGTGCTCGAAGGTGTTGAACTCCTGCATGGGCAGGGCGTCCATGTCGGCGCGCAGGCCGACGGCGCGGCCGCTGGCGCCGCCGTCACGGCCGTGGATGGTGCCCACCACGCCCGTGCGGCCCAGGCCGCGGTGCACGGCGATGCCCCATCCCTCCAATTGCCGGGCCACGAGGTCGGCAGTGCGGATCTCCTCGAAACACAGTTCGGGATGGGCATGTATGTCGCGGCGCAGCGCGGTGATCTCGGGTGCGCTGTCCAGCAGTTCCTGCAGCAAGGCCATGGGGTTCTCCTTCTAGAGCTGCAAGCCTACACCCGGACCTTGCCGTCGCCGGTCAGCATGGACAACTCCACGAAGCGCGGCTTGGCCGATTGCGGCTTGAAGGCCAGCGGGAAGCCGGCCACCTGCTGGCCGTGCATGGCGTCGAGCGCGGCCACCAGGCCGTCGCGCGTGGGCTTGCCCGAGGCCGAGGCCTGGCGCAGCGCATCGGCGAACACGCGTGCCGCCAGATAGCCTTCCATGCTGGAGTAGTTGGGCGTCAGCTTGCCGCCGCCCTTCTGGATGGCCGCCAGGAAATCGCGCGTGATCTGGCGCGAGGTCTGGAAGGGCGAGGGCACGACCTGGGTGACGACCACCCCTTCGGCATCCTTGCCCAGCGTCTGCGCCAGTGCCTGCGAGCCGACGAAGGAGACGTTGTAGAACTGCCCGCCAAAGCCCGCCTGGCGCGCGGCGCGCACAAAGGCCGCGCTGGCCGAGTAGGTGACGATCTGCACGATGACATCGGCGCCCAGCGGCACCAGCGTCTTGACGGCCGCCGCCACATTGTTCGAGTTGCGCTCCACCGTGGCCGCGCCCACGGGTTCCAGCCCCTTGGCGGCCAGCGCCGCCTTGACGCCGGCCAGGCCCGATTCGCCATAGGCATCGTTCTGGTGCAGCACGGCCACCTTCTTCAGGCCCAGGCCCGTGAGGTGCCGCACCATCAGCGCCGTCTCGTCGGCATAGGAGGCGCGCACGTTGAAGACCAGTTGGGCCAGCTGGGGCTGGCGCAGCGCGTCGGCGCCCGTCAGCGGCGCGAACAGGGGCACGCGCGCCTTTTGCAGCAGCGGCAGCGCGGCCATGCTGGTGGACGTGCCCACGTAGCCGAACAGCGCGAACACGTCGTCGGACAGGAAGCGCTGGGTATTGGCCGCGCAGCGCTCGGGCTCGTAGCCGTCGTCCATCACGCGCAGTTCGATGTTGCGCCGGGCAATGCCCCCCTGCGCGTTGAGCTGTTCGAAGTACAGCTTGGCGCCTTCATGGAAGGGCTGGCCGATCTGTGCCGCGGGGCCCGTCATCGGACAGGACTGGCCCAGCACGATGGTGCCTCCCGCGTCCTGGGCGCGCACTGCGCCGGTCCAGGTGGCGGCAGCCGCCGTGCTGGCTGCGATGAACTGTCTGCGGCTGAACGCCGTCTTGGGTCGGAGCATGAACTTGCCTGTTTTTGTCACTGGAATCGGCGCCGTTGCTGCGTGCAGCCGGCTGCAAGGGTCCGCATAATAAAGACAAGCGGCGATTGCGGCATGCAAGACCGGCACCGCCCCTTGCCCGTGACGGCCTTTTCCTGTTTTTCCGGCTTTCACGGTTCTTTCGCAAAGTCCCCACCCTGTCCGAGACCGCTGCCACCATGTCCTCCGCCACGCCCCCACTCCAGGCCACCTCACAGGTCCTGGGCGCCTGCCCCCATGACTGCCCCGATACCTGCTCGCTGGTGACCACGGTCGAAGACGGCATCGCCAAAAGAGTCCAGGGCAACCCCGACCATCCGCACACGGGCGGCGTGCTCTGCGCCAAGGTCAGCAAATACACCGAGCGCAGCTACCACCCCGAGCGTGTGCTCACCCCGCTGCGCCGCGTGGGCCCCAAGGGCTCCGGGCAGTTCGAGCCCGTGGGCTGGGACGAGGCGCTGGCCGACATCGCCGCCCGGCTGCACGCGCTGGCGGCGCGCGATCCCGAAACCATCCTGCCCTACAGCTACGCAGGCACCATGGGCCTGGTGCAGGGCGAGAGCATGGACCGGCGCTTCTTCCACCAGCTCGGCGCCTCGCTGCTGGACCGCACCATCTGCTCCAGCGCCGGGGGCGAGGCCCTGAACCTGACCTATGGCGGCAAGCTGGGCATGCGCGTGGAGCATTTCACCGAAAGCCGGCTCATCCTCATCTGGGGCAGCAACAGCATCGGCAGCAGCCTGCATTTCTGGCGCTATGCGCTGGAGGCCAAGCGCAACGGCGCGCGCCTGGTGTGCATCGACCCGCGCAAGACCGAGACCGCCGACAAATGCCACGAGCACCTGCAGCTGCTGCCCGGCACCGATGCCGCCCTGGCGCTGGCCCTGATGCACGAGCTGATCACGCACGGCTGGCTGGACCATGACTACATCGCGCGCCACACGCTGGGCTGGGAGGAACTCAAGGCCCGCGCCCTGCAGTGGCCGCCCGAGCGCGCGGCCCAGGTCTGCGGCCTGCCCGTGGAGCAGATCCGCCAGCTGGCGCGCGACTATGGCACCACCACGCCCGCGGCCATCCGGCTGAACTACGGCGTGCAGCGCGCGCGCGGCGGCGGCAATGCCGTGCGCGCCATCGCCTGCCTGCCGGCCCTGGTGGGCGCCTGGCGCCACCGTGCCGGCGGCCTGCTGCTGTCCGCCTCGGGCGCCCTGCCCGCGCAGCGCGCCCGACTGCAGATGCCGCACCTGCTGGGCGAGCGCCGCCCGCGCACCATCAACATGAGCACCATCGGCGACGCCTTGCTGCACGAAGGCGGCAACGGCTTCGGCCCGCGCGTGGACGCCATCGTGGTCTACAACAGCAATCCCGTGGCCGTGGCGCCCGAATCGGCCAAGGTCGTGGCCGGCTTTGCGCGCGAGAACCTGTTCACCGTGGTGCTGGAGCAGTTCATGACCGACACGGCCGACCTGGCCGACTACGTGCTGCCGGCCACCACGCAGATCGAGCACTGGGACATCCACGGCAGCTACGGTCATACCGACGTGCTGCTCAACCGCCCCGCCATCGCGCCGCTGGGCCAGGCGCGCAGCAACGGCCAGATCTTCCGCGACCTGGCCGCGCACATGGCGCGGCATGACGACGCCTTTGCCGCCGCCCATTTCCAGACGGGAGACGAGCAACTGTGCCGCGAAGCCTTCGAGGGGCGCGGCGTGGACTTCAACGAGCTGCTGGACAAGGGCTTTGCCACCCTGGCCCTGCCCGAGGCCCCCTTTGCCGAGGGCGGCTTTCCCACGCCCTCGGGCCGCTGCGAATTCACCAGCGCCGAGCTGGCGCGGCGCGGCATGGACCCGCTGCCCGACTACCTGCCCAACTACGAAACCGCCGAAACGGATGCGCGCTACCCGCTGGCCATGATCTCGCCGCCGGCACGCAACTTTCTCAACAGCAGCTTCGTCAACGTCAAGAGCCTGCGCACCATGGAAGGCCGCCCGCTGGTGGAGCTGCACCCCGACGACGCCGCCACGCGCGGCGTGGCCGAGGGCGACCGGGTGCGCGTCTTCAACGACCGGGGCAGCTACGAATGCCACGCCACCCTCAACGGCCGCGCGCGCCGTGGCGTGGTCAACGGCCTGGGCATCTGGTGGCGCAAGCACGGCGACAACGGCACCAATGTCAACGAGCTCACCCACCAGCGCCTGACCGACCTGGGCCGCGCGCCCAGCTTCTACGACTGCGCGGTACAGGTGCAGCGGCTGGCCTGAGCCCCGCCCCGGAGACGGGCGATTCCTGCGCAATGGCGTCTGGCGCATCGGCACAATGGACCGCATTGCCACCACCGACAGGAGATGCCCATGCTGCAAACCGCCGTGGTCGCCGTGCGCGACCGTGCCCGGCTGCAGGAAATCGTCGGCGTGCTGCTGCGCTTCGGGCTGGCCGACCTGGTCGACACGCTGGGCCTGGCCCGCTTCGCGCCGCGCGGCAGCCAGCCCCATCCCGAGCATCCGCTGGATGCCAGCCGCCCCGAGCGCCTGCGCATGGCCCTCGAACACCTGGGCCCCAGCTTCGTCAAGCTGGGCCAGATCATGGCCACGCGCTCGGACCTGCTCGCGCCCGAATGGACGGCCGCCCTGCAGCAACTGCACAGCCACGCCGCCCCGCTGCCCTGGGAGACGGCCCAGCCATTGATCGAGCAGTCGCTGGGCCTGCCCGTGGAGCAGGTGTTCACGCATTTCGATCCCGTGCCGCTGGCCTCGGCCTCCATGGCCCAGGTTTACCGTGCGCGGCTGCCTGCGGCTGAAGACCGGGAGGACCAGGAAGACGGCAGCGGCAGCGACAGCCCCCCTGCGGCCCGCGCTGCCGACATCGAAGTCGTGGTCAAGGTCCAGCGCCCCGGCCTGCGCCCCCAGATCGAAGCCGACCTGCGCCTGCTAGAGCACCTGGCGCTGCTGGCCCAGGAACAATGGCCGCAGCTGGCACGCTACCGCCCGCGCGAGGTCACGCGCCAGTTGGGACAGGCGCTGCGCGAGGAACTGGATTTCACCGTCGAAGCCCACAACGGCGACGCCGTGGCACGGCACTTCGCGGCCCAGCCCGAGATCGTCGTGCCGGCCATCCACTGGGCATTGAGCGGGCCGCGCCTGCTGGTGCAGGACTTCGTGCCGGGCGTGCCAGCCTCGGCCGTGGGCGCGGACCCCGCGCTGGACGGCCCGCTGCTGGCGCGCCGTGGCGCCTGCGCGTTTTTGCAGATGGTGCTGCGCGACGGCCTGTTCCACGCCGACCCGCACCCCGGCAACCTGCTGGCCCTGCCCGGCAACCGCGTGGGCTTCATCGACTTCGGCATGGTCGGGCGGCTGTCGCCCCAGCGCCGCCGCCAGGTGCTGGGCCTGATGCGCGCCCTGGTCGAGGGCCAGGGCCGCAGCCTCTCGGGCGTGCTGCTGGACTGGGCCGCCGAAAGCGAAATGCCCGGCCGCGCCCCGCCCTCGGCCGCGCGCATCGAGGCTGCCGTGGACCGCTTCGTGACCCGCCATGGCCCCGGCGCCAGCAACGGCCGCCTGGTCATGTCCCGCGCCCTGCAGGACTTCATGGCCCTGGCCCGCGAAACCGGCGTGGCCCTGCCCGCCGACATGGCGCTGCTGCTCAAGGCCCTGATCACGGCCGACCAGGTGCTGCTGCAGCTGGACCCGCAATTCGACGTGGTGCAGACGGCCACGCCCCTGGTCAAGGCCCAGCTGCTGCAGCGCTACTCCCTGCGCAGCCTGGCGCGCCAGCGCCGCGCCGCCATGGCGCAATGGATGGACCTGGCCGACGACGCGCCGCACACCCTGCGGCTGGTGATGCAAAGACTGCGCTCGGGCCGGCTGCAGGCCGACCTGGACATACGCCACATCGACCGCCTCTCCCAGGCCCTGGAACGCGCCGCCACCCGCCTGGCCCTGGCCGTGGTCTCCGGCGCCTTCATCCTGGGCCTGGCCCCCGGCCTGCTGACCATGGGCCCGCGCCTGTGGGGCATCCCCCTCTTCGCCGCCCTGGGCGTGGCCGGCGCCGCCGCCAGCCTGGCCGTTCTTTTCACCACCATGCGCAGGCAGAAGGCGCTGGATTGATCGCTGGATTGGCGATCAGGAACGCCAAAAAAAGCAGCACCAGCGCATCAGATCAAAGCCGGGCGCCGCCCCCAAAACCGCCACGGCCCAACCCAGAGACACCGAGGAAGGGCCTACGCCGGCCGCGCCGCCCCGCACCGAGGGTGTCGCCGGCTGCCCGTACGCCCCCTCCGCGAAGCGAGAAGGGGCGACGTGCAACGGGCGCCGTGCAACGGGCGACGTGCAACGGGAAGCGGCGCAGCCGCTCAGGGGGTCAGTCCAATTTGACGCCCGCGCTCTTGATGATGGCCCCCCAGCGCTTGGATTCCGCGCGCGACATGGCCAGGAACTGCTCGGGCGTGCCGGGCAGCGCCTCCATGCCGAAGTCCTGCATGCGCTTGACCACGGCGGGGTTGGCCAGGGCCTTGTTGAGCTCGGCGTTCAGGCGCTGCACCACGGCCGGGGGCATCTTGGCCGGGCCCAGGATGCCCTGGAAGGCATAGACCTCGGTATCGGGCACGCCGACCTCGGCCAGCGTGGGCAGCTCGGGCAGGCTGGGCACGCGCTTGCCCGTGCCGATGGCCAGGGCGCGCACCTTGCCCGACTGGATCACGGGCAGGCCCGAGGCCAGGTCCAGGAACATGCAGGGCACCTGGCCGCCCATCACGTCGGCCAGCGCAGGCGCCGCGCCGCGATAGGGGATGTGCGTCAGGAAGGTGCCCGTGCGGTTCTTGAACATCTCCATGGCCAGGTGGTGGGGCGAGCCGTTGCCTGGAGAGGCGTAGTTGACCTGGCCCGGATGCGCCTTCACGTAGGCCAGGAATTCCTTGAAGGTCTTGGCCTCGAAGTTCGGGTTCACCACCAGCGCCATCGGGAAGCGGCTGATGCCGCCGATGTAGGTGAAGTCCTTTTCGGGGTTGAAGGACAGCTTGCTGAACAGGTGCTCGTTGTAGGCCAGCACGGCGTTGTCGGCCGACATGATGGTGTAGCCGTCGGGCTTGGCCGTGGCCACGATCTGGGCGCCGATGTTGGTGGAGGCGCCGGGGCGGTTGTCCACCACGATGGTCTGGTTCAACGTCTGGCGCATGGCCTCGGCCACGGTGCGCGCCAGCACGTCGGTGCCGCCGCCGGGCGGATAGGGCACGACCCAGCGGATGTTGCTGGCGGGCCAGTCCTGCGCCTGTGCAAAAGGCGTGGCCATGCCGACGGATGAGGCCGCCACGGCGGCCAGGAATTGTCTACGGTCCATTGTTGTCTCCTGTGGGATGGGTGTGGATGGGTCCTGGCCGCGCCCTGTTGCTCTTGTTCATGGAGGCGGCGGCCGTGTGTTTCAGGGCGGGCTGGCTGCGGGGAACTCCACGCGCTGCACCTTGAAGCCCTGGGCCGCCAGCAGCGCCGGCAGGCCGCGCGTGCCCACCATGTGCAGGGCGCCCACGGCGGCGAACACGCTGCGGCCGGAACGGATCTGCCGCGCCACCTCGCGCGCCAGGCCGGGGTTGCGGCCATAGACCATGCGGTCGTAGTCGGCACGCTCGGCGGCATTGGCCATGCAGTCGCACCAGTCGGGCAGGCTTTCCAGCAGGTGGATGCGGCCATCGGCCCAGACGCCTGCGATCAGCCCCAGCTTCTGGGACGCGGTGCCGCTTTCCAGCTGGAGCAGGCCGGACGCCACCGTCTCGGCCACGCGCGCGGGGTCGTCCGAGACCAGCTCGCGCAGTTGCAGCTCGGGCGTCTCCAGGGACAGCACGGGCTTGTCCAGCGCGCGTGCCATCCCGGCCAGAGAGAAGTCGATGCCGTAGGCCGCGTCCAGTCCCTCGCTGCGGCCGGCCAGCGACAACAGGGTGATCACCTGGGCGTCGGGGCGCAGCACGGCCAGCTCGGGGCCGGCGCAGGCCAGGCGCCTTTGCTCCTCAAGCCGGCGCTGGAGATCGCCGCGCAGCGGCGGCGCATCGGGCCGCGCCTGCATGCCAGCGAACAGGACCTTCATGACCTCGGGATCGAGGATGTTCAGCTCCAGCGCCAGGCTGTCGGAGGCGCGCAGCGCGTCCGCCACCGTGGGGCCGGGCACGCTCCAGTCGAGCTTGGCCGCGTGCATGGTCCCGTAGAGCCAGCTGGTGCGGCCCCGGTGCTCGATGCGCCACAGCAGTCCACGGTCCTGCGCCTTGCGCTGCATGGCGCGGATCTCGTCCGGGCCGGGCATGCGCGCCTCGGGCGGGCAGGTGACGGGGTCCGCGGCCGGGGGCGCCGCGAATGCCCCCGCCAGCGGCGACAGCGCCAGCGCGGCCAGGCCGGCGCGCAGCGACCTGCCCGCCAGGCGCCACCAGGGTGCGCAGACGCGGCTCATTCGGCAGGCTCGACGATGTTCTGGTCGATGGCGCCGAAGATGCTCTGGCCGTCCTTGCCCTTCATCTCGATGCGGATGGTGTCGCCAAAGCGCATGAACTCGGTCTTGGGCGCGCCGTCCTGGATGGTCTCTATGCAGCGCTTCTCTGCGATGCAGCTGTAGCCCTTGGGCCACTCCATGCGGCGGTTCTTGCCCTTGCCGCTTTCCACGCCCTTGTTGCTCACGGTGCCGCTGCCCACGATGGAGCCGGCGCGCACATTGCGCGTCTTGCAGATATGGGCGATGAGCTGGCCGAAGTGAAAGCTCATGTCCTCGCCCGCATCGCACATGCCGACCTTGCGGCCGTTCCAGGTGGACTGCAGCGTCAGGTGCAGGCGGCCGCCCTTCCAGGCGTCGCCCAGCTCGTCCAGCGTCACGGCCACGGGGCTGAAGGAGGTGGCGGGCTTGGACTGGAAGAAGCCGAAGCCCTTGGACAGCTCATTGGGGATCAGGTTGCGCAGGCTCACGTCGTTGGCCAGCATGACCAGGCGCACGCCGCCCAGCGCACGCTCGGGCGTGGCGCCCATGGGCACGTCGGCGGTGATGACGGCGATCTCGGCCTCGAAGTCGATGCCCATGGACTCGCTGGGCACCACCACGTCGTCGCAGGGGCCCAGGAAATCGTCGCTGCCGCCCTGGTACATCAGCGGGTCGGTGTAGAAATTGGCGGGCACCTCGGCGCCGCGCGCCTGGCGCACCAGCTCCACATGGTTGATGTAGGCCGAGCCGTCGGCCCACTGGTAGGCGCGCGGCAGCGGCGCCATGCACTGGCGCGGATCGAAGGCAAAGGCATGGAACGCCTTGCCGCTGTTGAGCAGGTGGTAAAGGTCCTGCAGCTGGGGCGCCATGTAGCTCCAGTCGTCGAGCACCTGCTGCATGCGGCTCGCTATGCCGGTCGCATAATGGGCCTGGCTCAGGTCGCGTGACACCACGACCAGTTGCCCGTCCCGCGATCCGTCCTTGTATGTGGCAAGTTTCATGCTGCTCCCCCGTGCCGCCGCCGCGCGCCACGGCATCCGGGCAGCGGCCTGGATACCCATGGCGACGCAGCCACGAATTACGATAAGTTAAATTGATTTAACTAAACAAAACCAAATTCTATTGCAATGGACAAGGAACGCGCAGGGATTCAATCGGTCGAGGTCGGTTTTACATTGCTGGAGGCGCTGACGCGCGCCCGGGGCCCGCAGATGCTCAAGGACCTGGCGTCCGACGCCGGCATGAGCGCCGCCAAGGCCCACCGCTACCTCGTGAGCTTCCAGCGCATCGGCCTGGTTACCCAGGACGCGCGCACCTCCCGCTACGACCTGGGCCCGGCCTCGCTCAAGCTGGGCCTGGCCTCGCTGGCGCGGCTGGATCCCGTGCGGCTGGCGCGCGAACGCATGCCCGCGCTCATGGAGCGCATCCACCACACGGCGGCCATCGCCGTCTGGGGCAACCACGGGCCGACCATCGTGCACTGGGAGGAAAGCGCGCAGTCGGTCACCGCCAATCTGCGCCTGGGCGACGTCATGCCCATGCTGGCCTCGGCCACCGGGCGCTGCTTCGCGGCCTGGCTGCCGCGCGAGGTCACGGCCCCGCTGCTGGAGCCCGAGGTGGACAAGGCCCGCCGCATCCAGCGCAAGGACCTGCCGCTCACCCCCGAGGCCATAGACGCCATGCTGGCCGAGGTGCGCGAGCGCGGCACCGCCCGCGTGGTCGATACCGTGCTGCCCGGCATCGTGGCGTTTTGCACGCCGGTCTTCGACTCCTCGGGCCATATCGTGCTGGGCCTGACCACGCTGGGCTCGATTGCCACTTTCGACCCCGAATACGGCGGCGCCATCGATGCGCCCCTGCGCGAGGCCTGCGTGCAGCTGTCCCAGGACCTGGGCTGGAATGCCTGAAATGCACCTGCGCCAGCGCGCCCTGCCCGCCCTCACCGCCGTGGTGCTGGGCGTGCACGCCCTGGCCCTGCTGGGCCTGCCGCTGTGGAGCCAGGTGTCAGCGCCGCACACCGAGGTGGCGGCCATGCAGACACGGGCGCTGTCCCTGCCCGAGCCACCCGCTCCCCCGCCTGCCGCCGCGCCCGAGACACCTGCGCCCGTACCCAAGCCGCAACCCCGCCCTCGCCCCAAGGTCCAGCGCCCGACACCCGCCGCGCCCACCGCACCCGTGGCCGAGCCGCTGGACACGCCCATCCGCGAAACCGTGGAGCCCTTGCCGATGGCCGCAGCGCAGGAGCCTGCTGCATCGGACGCCTCGGAAACCGCCCGTGCTGCTGCCGATACGGGTGCCGGCAGCGAGCCAACTCCGGCCACACCGCCGGCGCCGCCCGCTCCCAAGCCCGAACCCGAAACACCGCCCACGCCCTCGGCCGGACCGGCCCAGGGCATGGCCATCACCTCGCCCGACGGCACGCCGCTGGCCTCCGACGCCCCCGTTCCCGTGCAACTGCCCGATCCCGCGCGGCTGTCGTTCGCCGTCACCGGCCAGGCAAAGCGCTTCAACTATTCGGCCAATGCCGAGCTGGTCTGGCGCCATGCCAACGGCCAGTACCAGGCCAGCCAGGAAGTCAGCCTGTTCCTGCTGGGCTCGCGCTCGCAGACCAGCGAGGGCCGCATCACCGACAGGGGCCTGGAGCCCAGCCGCTTCAATGACAAGGCGCGCAAGGAGCAATCGGCGCAGCTGGCGTTCGACCAGAACCTGGCGCGCTTCAGCACGGGCGCGCCCGACGCGCCCATCGCGCCCGGCGCCCAGGACCGGCTCAGCGTGTTCCTGCAGCTGTCGGCCCTGCTGGCGGCGGCGCCGCAGCGCTACCCGGCGGGCACGCAGATCAGCTTCATCACCGTCAGCGCGCGGCGCGCCGACCGCTGGACCTTCCGCGTGGGCGAGACCGAGACGCTGGACCTGCCCTCGGGCAGCACGCAGGCGCTGCGGCTGGACAAGATCGCGGCGGCCGGCGATGACCAGCAGGCCTCGCTGTGGCTGGCGCCGTCCATGCAATACCTGCCCGTGCGCATCCGGCTGGCGCAGGACAACGGCGACTTCGCCGATCTGCAGCTCAAGAGCCGCCAGGCGCCTTGACACACGGGACACCGGTGGGACACCGGTGATTTCCCGGTAGTCCTGCACTTGCAGCCACCGCCACCGCCCGCCTACCACAGCGCGGCCTGCGGCACACGCCGCAGCGCATGCCAATCCGTGGAATACTGCATGCAAGTGCCTGCGATAGATCGGGACCCCCACGGTCCTTGAAATCCGGCGCTTCGCAGCCATGTAGGCTGTGCGACGCCCGGCAACGGGCCAGAAAGGGAACACCATGCAAATGCTTTACGACTCCGAATCTTTTGTGGTGCTCCATCTGCGTCCCGACATGGATCCGGATGCAGCGGCCGGCGAAGCTGCGGTCGATGCCGCCCGTCAGCTGCCACGCCACGGCTTCGAAATCGTGGACAAGCGCTCGGGCAAGGAGGTCTATCTGGACGGCTCCTGGGCCGAGATGTTCCAGAAGCAGATCATCGCCTGGCAGCAGGACGCCCCCACCGAGGAAGAGGTCGAGGACGCCCTGGAGCGCTACGCCGGCCTGGCCCAGCAGCCTGTCGTGGTCCACTGACAGCACACAGCGCACGGTCCCGTGAAGGGACTTCGCGCCAGGCCCGCCGCAGGTTCTCTGCGGCGGGTCTTTTCTTTGGGCGCGGCCATTGCGCGCACCCTGGTGCTTTCACCGATCCGCAGGCTGCGCCTGCTGCCTAGAATCGCCGCACAGGTTCAAGATTTGAAGACCATCTGTGAGATGGTCTTGTCGCGCCTGTACGGTTTGCCGGCCTCTTGCAGAAACACAGGAGGCCAGCATGCAGACCAGCATCCACAGGGTTCGCGGCGTTCAGGATGTCATCGCCTACATCGACGCACGCCAGGGCATTTCAGGCCGCGCCGGCACCATCTGGTGGCTGGCCCTCGGCGGACTTTTCCTCGACGCATTCTCCAACTCCGCACTCAGCGTGGGCCTGGGCCCCATGACGCGCGACCAGCAGCTGACGCCGGCCGAAGTGGCCTGGATGACGTCGCTGGCCTCCTGGGTGTCCATCGCCTTCAATCCCATCGGCGGCTGGATGGCCGACCGCTGGGGCCGCATGCGCCCGCTGGTCATCGCCAAGGTGCTGGCCGTGGCCGGCGCGCTGCTGGTCAGCATGGCGCCCGACTACGCCACCATCCTCTTCGGACGCTTCTTCGTGGGTGCGGCCTATGGCATCGACTTCGCCATCGCCATGGCGGTGCTGGCCGAATTCACGCCCGCCCGCCTCAAGAGCCGGCTCAATGTCTGGCAGGGCATGTGGTACATGGCCGTGTGCAGCAACCTGGTGCTGGCGCTGTGGTTCCATTCCTGGGATGTGGGCGATTCGCTGTGGCGCTATTCGGTGGCTGCCACGGCGGTGTTCGGCCTGTTCATCCTGGGCATGCAGGCCGCGCTGCTGGTGGAAAGCCCGACCTGGCTGGCACGCAAGGAGCGGCTGGATGACGCCGCCCGCGCCATGACGCGCATCTACGGCGCACACGGCCAGCGCTTCGAGGCCGCGCCGCCCGCCGAACGCCTTCCCGTGCTCAACCCGGCCCGGCGCGGGCTGGCCAATGTGCTGCTGATCTTTCGCGGCATCTACCTGCCGCGCACGCTGCTGGCGGCCACGGTGCAGATAGGCCAGTCCATCCAGTACTTTGCCGTGGGCTGGTACCTGCCGCTGATCAGCGCCTCGCTGTTCGGCAAGGACTTCCGCGAGGCCACGCTGGGCGCGCTGGTGTTCAACGTGTTCGGCATCGTCGGCGGCTTCCTGTCGCCCGTCATCGGGCGCAGGCTGGGCCTGCGGCGGGCCTCGGCCTTCGGCTTTGCGCTGGTGTTCCTGATGCTGCTGGTGCTGGGCCTGTTCAACGGCCGCATGCCGATCTGGCTGGCCGTGGCCGTGCCCTCGCTGTTCATCCTCTTTCATTCGGGCGGGCCCGGCGCCAACGGCAAGAGCCTGTCCACGCTGTCGTTCCGCAGCGAGCTGCGCGCGGGCGCCAACGGCGTGATCGGCGCGCTGGGCGCCATGGGCGCGGCGCTGGGGCTGCTGGTGTTCCCGCTGTTCCGCCAGCAGTACGGGCTGGAGAACACCTTCCTCATCCTGTCCGTGGTGCCGCTGCTGGCCAGCATCGTCTGCTTTTCCATCCGCTGGGACCCCACGCGCACCACGGTGAACCCCGACGACGAGCCCGGCGCGCCCCAGTTCGCGGACGACGCCGCCCCGCCCGCCAAGATCGCTCAAACCACCGCCTGAAAGAGACCATCCCATGCACCATGAAGCCGTGATCCTTTGCATCGACGAAGGCACCTCGGGCACGCGCGCCGCCGTCGTGGGGCGCGACGGGCAGGTGTCCGCCCAGGACTATCTGCCGCTGGAAATCCACTGCCCGCGCCCCGGCGTGGTCGAGCAGGACGCCGACCTGCTGCTGGAGCGCACGCTGGACGTGTGCCGCCGCGCCATCGCCCGCGCCCAGGGCTGCGGCCAGCAGATCGTGGCCCTGGCCATTGCCAACCAGCGCTGCTCGGCCGTGCTCTGGGACACGGCCACGGGCCGTTCGCTGGCGCCCATCATGGTCTGGCAGGACTCGCGCCACCGCGACGAACTGGCCCTGCTGGCCGGCGACTGGGATGAGCGGCTGATCCGCCACGCGGGCCGGCCCGTGGGCGTGCGTTCGCCCTACCTGTGGGCCGCGCGCAAGCTGCGTGAGGATACGGCCGTGGCTCGTGCCTGGCAGCAGCGCCGCCTGGCCTTCGGCACCATCGACTCCTGGCTGCTGTGGCATCTGTCGGATGCGCGCGCCGTGGTCACCACGCCCACCAATGTGACCTCGGGCAACGCCTATGCGCTGGGCGATCACCGCTACCTGCAGGACTGGCTGGACGCGCTGGAGTTTCCCGCCGAACTGCTGCCCCGCCTGTGCGAGGACGTGCAGGACTTCGGCCGCACGCGCACCGAGCTGCTGGGCCTGGCCGTGCCCATCCTGGCCTGCGCGGGCGACCAGCATGCGGCCGCCGTGGGCCTGGGCTGCCTGGAGCGGGGCCAGGCGCTGTGCGTGCATGGCACGGGCAGCTTCGTCGATGTGCTCACGGGAACAAAGCTGCCCGCGCATGACGCGGCCCATGAAAGCTCGCTGACCATGACGGCGCGGCGCATGGACGGTGTCTCGCGCTATGCCATCGAGACCTATGTGCCCACCACGGGATCGGCGCTCAACTGGATCTGCGAGAAGCTGCAGTGGTTCGACAACCCGCAGCAGATCAGCACCCTGGCCCGCGAGGCCGAGACGCCGACCGACCTGGTCTTCATCCCCGCGCTCACCGGCCTGCGCCTGCCGGCCATGGAGCCGGGCGCGCGGGCCTCGATCTCGGGCGTGTCCATGGCCACCTCGCGGCCGCAGCTGGCGCGCTCCATCCTCGAAGGCATTGCGCATTCCGTGGCCTCCTGCGTGCAGGCCGACGAGGCGGCCGCAGGCACCGAGGTGGGCGAGCTGCTGGTGGGCGGCGGCCTGTCGGGCAGCGATGCGCTGCTGCAGATCCAGGCCGACCTGGGCGGCCTGCCCGTGCGACGCCTGGCCGATACCGACAAGGCCAGCCTGCGCGGCATCGCCTTCATGGCCGGCAGCGCGGGCCTGCTGTGGGACGGGCTGGAGCAGGCCTGCGCCACGCTGCGCACCGAAGCGGTCTTCACCCCGCGCATGGCGGCCGACGAGCGCGGCGAGCGCCGCCGCATCTGGCGCGCCCGCGTGGGCGACGAACTGGCCCGCGCCCGGGCCCCCGGGCGCAGCGCCGCCCTGGAGGGCTGCGCATGATGCAATGGCCCTTTGGCAAGGAGCGCAGGGACAGCGCCGCACTGACCCAGACCGCGCCGCTGCAGCTGCAGCGCGCGGACCAGCTCGCGCGGCTGGGTGACGAGGCCTTCGACCTGCTGGTCATCGGCGGCGGCATCACCGGCGCCTATGCGGCGCTGGACGCCAGCCTTCGCGGCCTGCGCGTGGCGCTGGTGGAGAAGGACGACTTCGCCTCGGGCACCTCGTCCAAGTCCTCCAAGATGGTGCACGGCGGCCTGCGCTACATCGAGCAGGGCAACCTGGGACTGGTGCGGCACTCGCTGCTGGAGCGCCAGCGCCTGCGCCGCAATGCGCGGCACCTGGTGCAGCGCCTGCCCTTCCTGTTTCCCGTGATGGAGCGCGACGGCGTCTTCGACGCCCGCCTGGCCAAGGCCTTCGGCAGCCTGCTGTGGACCTACGACCTGGCCGGCGGCTGGCGCGAAGGCATCCTGCACCGCAAGCTCGGCAAGGCCGAGGTGCTGTCGCACTGCCCGACCTTCCGCGAAGAGCAGCTCCTGGGCGGCTACATGTACTTCGATGCGCGCGTGGACGATGCGCGGCTCACGCTGGCCGTGGCGCGCACGGCGGCCTTCCATGGCGCGGCCGTGCTCAACCATGCCCGGGCCACCGCCATCACGCGCAACGCCCACGGCGGCGTGGACGGCGCCATCGTCCAGGCCGATGGCCGCGAGATCACGGTGCGCGCGCGCAGCGTTGTCATGGCCACGGGCGTCTGGCTGCGCGACTGGGATGGCCGCAGGCCCGACCAGCAGGCGCAGCTGCACGTGCGCCCCGCCAAGGGCGTGCACGTGGCCATTCCCTGGCTGCGCATACGCAACGACTGCACCGTCACCATCCCCGTGCCGGGCCGCAGCCGGCGCGCCACCATCACGCGCTGGGGCGATGTGTCCTACCTGGGCACCACCGACGAGGACTATGCGGGCAGCCTGGACGACGTGCACTGCACGCGCGCCGAGCTGGACTTCCTGCTCGAAGGCGCCCGATCGGCGCTCAAGGTGGACCTGTCGCCCGAGGACGTGGTCGGCTCCATCGCCGGCTGCCGCCCCCTGGTCGGCCCGCCCGGCGGCAAGACCGTGGAGATGAAGCGCAACCACGAGATCCATGTGGCAGCCGACGGCCTGGTCACCATCGTCGGCGGCAAGCTCACCACCTCGCGCCACATGGCCGAGCAGACCGTGGACGCCGTGGAAAAGCTGCTGGGCCGGCGCACGCGCTGCACCACCGCCTCCGCCTTCCTGCTGGGCGCGGCCGGCTACGACGCCCAGGCCATCACGGCCACGGGCGGACTGTCGGCCCACCTGGGCGAGCGCTACGGCACGGAGGCACGCTTCGTCAGCGACATCCTCGACGCGCATCCCGCGCTGGCCCGGCCCATCGTCGAGGGACTGCCCCACACCGAGGCCGAAGTCCTCTACGCCGCGCGCCACGAAATGGCGCGCACGGTGGAAGACGTGCTCTCGCGCCGCATGCGCGCACGACTCATGGCGCGCGATGCGTCGGCCCGCGCCGCAGCGCGCGTGGGCGACATCCTGGCCCAGGAACTGGGGCTGGCACCTGCGCAGATAGCGCAGCAGATCCACGACTACCGCCGCGCCATGGAGCGCGAGAAACAGATTTTGATGGGAGACATCCAATGCTGAGCAAAGACGCAATCGCCCGCGGCTACAACCGCCGCAACTACGTGGTGGGCGCCCCCACGACCCCGGGCTGGGCGGCGCAGGCCGCACCCGCAGCCGACCGCCCTGCCTCCGAAGGTCCTGCCTGCGGCCTGCAGCACGAACCCGTGGCCGTGTCCGAGGCCGTGCTCGCCGCGCTGCGCGCCGCCTGCGACCGCGTGCAGACCGAGCGCGCCGACATCGTTGCCGGCACGCGCGACTGGTGGGCCCGCACCATGGTGGCCGAGACCTCGGGCCACCCGGCCACGCCGCAGGCCGTCATCGCCCATGCATCCACCGTGGAGCAGGTGCAGGCCGTGATGCGCATTGCCGACGCGCACGCCATTCCCGTCACCGTCTCGGCCGGGCGCAGCAACGTCACGGGCGCGGCCCTGCCCCTGCGCGGCGGCATCGTGCTGGACCTGTGCGAACTCAATCGCTTCATCGCCATGGACGAGCAAAGCCAGATCGTCGAGGTCGAGGCCGGCATGTTCGGCGACGTGTTCGAGGAAACCATCCAGCGCCGCCACGGCATGACCATGGGCCACTGGCCCTCGTCCTTCGGCATCAGCACCGTGGGCGGCTGGGTGGCCTGCCGGGGCGCGGGCCAGCTGTCCACGCGCTACGGAAAGATCGAGGACATGGTCCACGGCATGGACGTGGTGCTGGCCGATGGCCGCCTCGTCACCGTGGGCGGCTACGCGCGCGCGGCCAACGGGCCGGACCTGCAGCAGCTGTTCATCGGCTCGGAAGGCACGCTGGGCGTGATCGTGCGCATCCGCTTCAAGCTGCACCGCCTGCCCGACCACGGCCGCGCCATCGCCTATGGCTTTGCCAGCTTTGCCCAGGGCCTGGAAGCCTGCCGCCAGATCCTGCAGCAAGGCGCCAACCCCGCCGCGCTGCGGCTGTACGACGCGCTGGAAAGCGGCGTGCAATTCGGCCGCAGCGACCTCAACGTGCTGCTGATCGCCGACGAAGGCGCGCCCGAGATCGTCGATGCCGTCATGGCCATCTGCGAACGTGTGTGCGCACCCTTGGGAGAACGGCTGGACGGTGCCGCCACCCTGGAGCGCTGGCTGGACACGCGCTACCTGACCGGCAAGAGCGCCGAGGGCTTCAAGAAAGGCCCGGGCTTCGTCGCCGACACGCTGGAGATGTGCGGTCCCTGGAAAGACCTGCCGGCCATCTACGAGGAAGTGGTCGCCGCCCTGCAGGCCATCCCCGGCACCCTGGCCGGCTCGGCCCACCAGTCGCATGCCTATGTGGATGGCGCCTGCCTGTACTTTTCGCTGCGCGGCGAGGTGGCCGTGGACCAGCGTGCCCAGTGGTACCGCGCGGCCTGGGACGCGGCCAACGCCGTGCTGCTGCGCCACGGCGCCACGCTCAGCCACCACCACGGCGTGGGCCTGCTGCGCGCGCCCTACATGCGGCAATCGCTGGGCCCGGCCTTTGCGCTGCTGGAGGCCACCAAGCGCATGCTGGACCCCAAGAACCTGCTCAACCCCGGCAAGCTGGGGCTGGACCTCTGACATGGGCCGCCCGGACAACTCCCTGGGCGCGCGGCTGGCGCGCCGCCCCGTCATCGCCACCTTGTACGGGGCCGAGCAGATGGACGCGCTGCTGGCCAGCCAGGCCGAAGTCGCCATCGTCGCCAACATCGAACTGCGCCGGCTGCGCTCGGTGATCTCCACCATCACCGGGGCGGGCAAGATCGCCATCGTCAACATCGACAGCTGCGACGGCATCTCGCCCGACAAGGGCGGCGTGGACTACCTTGTGGACCTGGGCGCCAGCAGCCTGCTGTCCACGCGCGTGGCCACCATCCAGCGCGCCAACAAGGCCGGGCTGCTGACCATGCAAAAGGTCTTCGTCACCGACCGCTCCACCTGGCCGCGCAGCATCAAGGCCGTGGAGCAGAGCGACCCCAACCTCGTGCAGATCATGCCCGCCCCCATGCTGGCCCACATCACCGAGGCCGAGCGCCGCATCCTGCCGCCGCTCGTGGCCTCGGGCTTCGTCTGCAGCCAGGAGCAGGTCCAGCAGGCGCTGGCCGGTGGTGCGATTGCGGTGTCTACCAGCGACAGTGGGCTGTGGTGAGGTGGGCCCTAGGCCGTGCGCGACGCGGCCGGCCCGCGCGCCTCCACCCAGCGGAACAGCGGCGCCACCAGCAGCAGCACGGCGATCAGCCGGCAGACCTGGAAGGCCGTGACCACGGGCACGCCCAGCTGCAGCACCTTGGCGGTGATGGCCATCTCGGTGATGCCGCCCGGCGAGGTACCCAGCAGCAGCGTGACCCAGGGCAGGTCCACGGCCAGGTGCAGCAGCCAGGCAAAGCCCGCGCAGATCGCCATGAGCCCCACGGTGCCCACGGCCACGGAGCCCAGCCAGCGCGGCGCGGTGTGCAGGAATTCGCGCTTGAAGCGCACGCCCAGGCTGATGCCGATCACCAGCTGCGCCGCATTGACCAGGGCCTGGGGCACGGCCGACAGTTCCTGGCCGCACATGGTCAGCAGCATGGACACCAGCAGCGCGCCCAGGAACCAGGGGTTGGCCCGCCTGAGCCGGTCCATGGCCCAGGCGCCCAGGCCCGTGAGCACGGCCAGCAGCGCCAGCCCCGCCCATTCGACGATGCGGATGCTGGGCGGCGTCAGCCCCTCCAGCCCGTGCAGGCCACTCCACTGCAGCGCGAACGGAATGCTCACGGTGACGATGACCAGGCGCAGGCTGTGGCTGGCCGCCACCAGGTCGGTGCGCGCGTTCTCGCGCTCGGCCAGCAGCGTCATTTCAGAGGCCGCGCCAATGGCGCCCGCGAAGTAGGTGGTGGCGCGCATCTCGCCCGCCGGTATCTGCGGCATGCGCGGCGCATGCACGCGGTACAGCCAGGCGCCGAAGCCCCAGCCCAGCAGCAGCGCCCAGACAATGGCCACGGCAATCGCCCACCACAGCCCCGCGATCAACTGCACCACGGCCGGCGTGAAGTACAGGCCCAGCGAGGCGCCGATGATCCACTGCCCGCCGTTGCGCAGCCGGCCCGAACTGGCCGTGGGCGCGCCCAGGATGGAGGCCAGCGAGGTGGCGATCAGCGGCCCCAGCATCCAGGGCAGCGGCGTGCGCAGCCACAGGCACAGCTGGGCGGCGGCAAGGGCGCCCAGCAGGGTCAGTGCGATGCGAAGCAGGAAAATGGGGCGGCGCTCGGGCATGGCAGGCGAGGCGGGGGCAGGTCCAAAGCCTGCGAGTATCGCCGCGCCGGCTCCCGCGCGCTGCCGGCGGCGCTATCTCCGTGACAGGTCCGCGCCCCGCCGCACCGCCATCTCGCGGCCCATGGCCGCCTGCGCTGCCTCTGGCAGCAGGCCGCGCGCCTGCGGGTAGGCCAGCCGCTCTTCATTCTCGACATGGCTGGCATAGCAGGCCGCGAAGCGTTCGAACACCGCCTCGTCAGCCGCGCCAAAGCCCTGGCAACGGCCCTCGGCCATGTCCAGCAGCGGCTGGCGCGCCAGCGCCCAGTCGGCGCTCATCAGGCCATGCTCGTGCTGCAGGCGCTGCACCAGGGCCACGGTCTGCGCATCGCCCTGCTCCAGCAGCGGCGGGAAGACATGCAGCTCCTCGTCCTCATGGTGCAGCGGCGCCGCCTGGTCGAAGTAGCGCAGGATGTCGCGCGCCGCCTGGCGTGCGCTGTCGTCGCAACCTTTGGTCCGGAGATGCACACGCAGCCGCTCCAGCAGCGCCAGCATGCGCAGCACGCGCTCGTGGCAGGCTTCGAGCATCTCGAAGGGCTGGTCGAAGCCCGTGCCGGGCGCGCGCCAGCCGGGCACGGCATCGCCCTGCGGGCGCGGGGCCACGGTAACTTTCACCCGCAACTCCCCAGATGGCCGCAGGCCGTGCAGTACTCGCAGCCGTCCTTGCGGATCACGGCATGGGCGCCGCATTCCTCGCATTTGCGGCCGGCCATGACCATGGGGTCGGTGGCCAGGGCCTCGGGCTCGGGCAGCGGCGATGGGGCGGGCGGCGCGCCGCTGCCGCGCCGGGACAGGATGTTCTGCACCGCATAGGCGATGGCGGCCACCTCGGAGTCGTGCCACATGGGCACGCGTGTGCCGTCGTCGCGCTGGTGGGTGCCCAGGCGCACGGGGCCCCGGTCCCAGGCCACCTTGCGCATGTCGCTGAGGGCGCGCTCCAGGAAGCCGCCGCGCGCGGCCAGTGACAGCAGGCGCATGCTGGAGGTCACCCATTGCTGGGACTCGCCGCTCTGGCCCACGGGCATGAAGAATTCGATGGCGCGGTCCACGGTGCGGCCATCGGGCAGGACCACGGGCAGGAAGGAGACGACCAGGTACAGGCGCTTGGGGCCTTGCTGGGTCCAGTACTCGATCTTCTCGGCCACGGCGTCCAGCGCGCCCTGCGGGCGGCTTTCTATCACGGTGCGCAGCGGGTCGGGTGCGGAAGCCGCCGCTCCCGCCGGCGCGGGGGAGGCCGGCTTTTCAGCAGATTCGGGCGCATGGGTTTCGAGCACGGCACTCAGGATGGTGTTGGGCCGGTAGGTGGCCAGGCCCTTGAGGCCTGCCTTCCAGGCCTGGCGGTACAGGTCCTTGAAGTCCTCGTAGGGATAGTCGGCGGCCACGTTGACGGTCTTGGAGATCGCCGTGTCCACGAAGGGCTGCACGGCCTGCATCATGGCGATGTGGCCGGCCGCAGGCATCTGCAGCGCGCTGACGAAGTACTCGGGCAACTGCTGCACGTCGCCCCCCAGCGAGCGGTACAGGCGCCAGGCATGGTCCTCGACCGCGTACTCGGCGCTGCCGCCATCGGCCGTGCGTTTCTTGCGCTTGTAGGTCCAGGAGAACGGCGGCTCTATGCCGTTGGAGGCGTTGTCGGCAAAGGCCAGGCTGACCGTGCCCGTGGGCGCGATGGACAGCAGGTGGCTGTTGCGTATGCCGTGCGTGCGTATGCGCTGGCGCAGCGCATCGGGCAGGCGGCTGGCGAATGTGCCTTCGGCCAGGTA
Source organism: Delftia sp. PX-1 (assembly GCF_055797465.1). NCBI lineage: Bacteria > Pseudomonadati > Pseudomonadota > Betaproteobacteria > Burkholderiales > Comamonadaceae > Delftia > Delftia sp. PX-1. Next base: position 1,190,162 of record NZ_CP184763.1, on the reverse strand, counting down.
GCCATCGGCGTCGAACTTGGGGAAGGCCCCCTTCTCGCGCGCCAGCTCCACCGAGGCGCCATAGGCCGCATCGCGCATGCGCTCGGCAATGCGCGCGGCCATGGCACGGCCCTCGGGCGCGTCGTAGCGCAGGCGCAGCATGGCCAGCGCATTGCCCATGCCGGTGAAGCCCACGCCGATGCGCCGCTTGGCCTCGCTTTCCTCGCGCTGCTGCGGCAGCGGCCACCAGGTCAGCTCCAGCACGTTGTCCAGCGCACGCACCTGCACGGCCACGGCGCGCTCGAAGGCCTCGAAGTCGAACACAGGCTCGCCCGCGAAGCCGAATGGATGGCGCACGAAGCGCGTGAGGATGACGGGGCCGAGGTCGCAGCATCCGTAGGAGGGAAGCGGCTGTTCGCCGCAGTTGTGCACATACAGGCCATTGGCGTCGAAGGCGTGGCAGTCTGCCACCGTGACGTCATAGACCATTTCCTCGCCGTCGCTCTCCAACGCCTGGACGGTGGCAGTGAAGCGCTCACGGTTCGGGGTGCGCCGGTACTGGGCCAGGGCCTGCTCCAGCCGTTCGGCCTTGTCGGTATCCGCAAGGCCTATGCGGTCGACAAAGATGCCAAGGTTGTCGCCGCTGATGACCAGTTCATGCTGTGCCTGGGTTGCATAGTCGCGCTGGCCGCCTTTGCCGTCGGGCATGGCGCGCAGTTGGGCTGGCCGACGGTTCTCATAAATCGTCGACGCCATGCCCTGGCGCAGCAGCATGCGCTGCACGGTACGCAGCAACTCAGAATCGCTCTGGGACAGGCGCAGGCTCACGCCCTTGTCCTGTGTGCCCTGGACCGATCCATCGGCATCAAACAGGCCGCGCAGCAGCCCTGCGGAAAATGCAGAAGAGGCCGCTTCCATGGACTTGGTGATGCACTTGCGCCCTGGCTCCATCCCCATGCCAAGCGCCAGATCGCGCAATGCGGCACTGGCCATGCGAGCCTCGCCACGTCCCGCCACTGGCCGCTGGAATCCACGGAAATCCGCGCGGTGGCGCAAGCTGGCTGCTGCAGCCTCAGCGGCCTGCATGATGCCTGCCGCGCCCGTGGCGGCATAGGCCACCGCACTGCCGGCGTTGCCTGCAACCTGGCGCAGCTCGGGCGCCCATACGCTGATCACGGCCTTGTCGGCCTTGAGGGTTCCATCGCCTATCAGCAGGCCCAACAGGTAGCCTTCGGCCTCGGTGCCCTGCCCATCCCAGCCTTGAAACGCACGGTGGTTGTGCAGCAGTACCTCATCGCCTGCCTGCAGTTGGGCGGCCGGAGTCCATTCAGCCTGCAACGCATAGCGCGTACGGCGAGCGACACGCCGCACCAGATGGTCTGCGGTCAGGCGCAGCACCTGGCCCTCGCGTGTGGTCAGCCGCAGCACCGGCTTGCGGCCGGTGGCAAAGAAGCCCGCGCTTTCGGTGGCATAAACCTGGCCGTCGACCACGGCGCCAAATGTCTTTCCGACGAGGTCTGCAACCTGGGCTGGTCCCGACTCGGTGAGTACCCAGGTATCTGCCGTGACGCAAGGATTCGTCGCCGCGATCTCCTCGCAGTAGCGCAGGTTGTTGTCGTCGTTGATGTGGTCCAGGAAGAGGATGCCGGGCTCGGCGAAGTCGTAGGCCGAGCGCATGATGGTGTCCCACAGCGTGCGGGCGGGCAGGGTCTGGTAGACCCACTGGCCGTCGGCGCGCTGGTGGGCACCCTGCTCCAGCAAGGCGGTGCCGGGGCGGGCGCGGTGCACCAGGTGCCAGGGCTGGTCTTCGGCCACGGCTTGCATGAAGGCGTCGCTGACGCCGACCGAGACGTTGAAGTTGTTCCAGCGGCCCGGCGTGCGCTTGGCGGTGATGAATTCGAGCACGTCGGGGTGGTCGATGCGCAGCACGCCCATCTGGGCGCCGCGCCGCGCGCCCGCGCTTTCCACGGTGGCGCAGGACTGGTCGAAGACGTTGATGTAGCTGCACGGGCCCGAGGCCAGCGAGGCGGTGGCGCGCACCTCGGCGCCACGGGGGCGGATGCGCGAGAAGTCGTAGCCCACGCCGCCGCCGCGGCGCATGGTTTCGGCGGCTTCGCGCAGGGCTTCGTAGATGCCGGGGTAGCCGCCGTCGTCCACGCCCTGGATGCAGTCGCCCACGGGCTGCACGAAGCAGTTGATCAGCGTGGCCTGCAAGTCGGTGCCGGCCGCGCTCATGATGCGCCCCGCGCCTATGGCGCCGGCCTGCAGGTTGGCCAGGAACAGGGCCTCGCATTCGGCGCGGCGCGCCTCGGGCTCGACCGAGGCCAGGGCGCGGGCCACGCGGGCGTAGAGCTCGCCCACGCCGGTCTCGCCGTCCTTGAGGTATTTCTCGCGCAGCACATCGAGGCTGATGGGCTGCAGATCCGCCGCGTCCTGCGCGCGGCCCAGGTTTTCGCGATGCATTGGCATGGCTCCCGTGTTGACTTGCCTGCCGCCGTCCCTGGCACTTGCTCGGGCCTCAGTCGACAAGCACTTGTCCATCATGCTCCACGTAGGGCGGGTACGGCCCGGTGCCGCTGTGCGGAGCTTGAGATGCCGCAACAAAGCGGCCGGTCTGGACATCGAAGACATGGACTTCGCCGTCTTCGATGACATAGTGCCATCCGTGCAGGCTGAGCTGCCCGGCCTCTACCCGCGATCGCACCATGGGATAGTCCATCAACCGTTCGAGCTGCAGCACGACGGCGCGCTGCTCGGTGCGGCGCAGCGCCTCGGGGCCGGCCTGCACGGGCAGCACGGCCTCGCGGCCCAGGTCCAGCCAGCGCTGCAGGTTGCGTGCCTCGGGCGAGACTTCTCCATACAGGGCCTTGATGGCTCCGCAGTGGCTGTGGCCGCAGACCACGATGCGGCTGACCTGCAGGTTGAGCACGGCGAATTCGATGGCCGCCGCCGTGCCGTGGTGGCCGTGCGATCCGTCGTACGGCGGCACGAAGGCGCCCACGTTGCGCACCAGGAACAGCTCGCCCGGCGGCGCCCCCGTGAGCAGGTAGGGAACCAGGCGCGAGTCCGAGCAGCCGATGAACAGCGTGGTCGGATGCTGGCCCTCTTCGACCAGGGTGCGGAACTGCGCGCGGTACTGCGGGAAGGCGTGCTCGTGGAAGCGCCGCAGGCGCTGCAGCAGTTCGTCGTCGGGCATGGGCACGTCCCCCTGCTATTGCACCAGCGGCGAGTCGGCCGCAGCGATGCGCACGCCCACCACCTCGGACTGGCCGGCCAGCAGTTGCAGGTACTGGTGGAGCGCGCTCACCCAGGTCTGCTGGTGCAGGGCCTGGGCGACGGCTGGGCGCGCCTGCTGCCAGTCGGGCAGAACGCCCGCCTCGCGCGTGCAGACCTCGACCACGTGCAGGCCGAAGCGGCTGTGCACCAGGCGCGGCAGCACGCCGATTTCCTGGGAGGCAAAGACATCGCGCGCGAATTCGGGCGCGCAGTCGCTGCGGCCCAGCCAGCCCAGTTCGCCGCCATGCTGGCCGCTGGGGCAGTTGGACCATTGGCGCGCGGCCTCGGCAAAGCGCAGGCCGGCGTCGTCGGCGCAGCGCAGCTCGATCAGCAGGGCCTCGGCCCGCTGGGTGAGGGCGCGCACGTCCACGCCGGGCGTGACGGCAAACAGCACGTGGCGCAGGCGCACGCGCTCGCCCTGGGCGAAGCGCGCGGGGTTGGCATCGAAGTGGCGGCGGCAGGCGTCCTCGCCGGGCTCGGGCAGGTGCAGCGATTGCTCCAGCAGCTGCTCTATGGCCCGGGAGGCGCGCTCGCTGATGACGCCGTCGTCGCCGGCCGCATCATCGGCGCCCAGCAGGCCTTCGCGCTGGGCCGCCTGGCGCAGCAGCTCGGTGCAGGCGCGCTGGCGCAGTTCGCGCTCGGGCGGGCGCTGTCCGGGTGCGTGCAGCGGCGTGTTGTTGATGCGGGCCACCTCGGCACCGGCCTCGCCCACGGGCGGGAAGGCCGGCACTTCGGGAATCGCCGGGAGATCCCCCATCGGGGCAGAAGAAGAAGAAGAAGAAGAAGGGGTTGGAGACGCGCAGCCGCAGTGGCCGCCGCCCGATCCGTTGCATCCATGTTCCATGTCGATCTCCTCAATGGCCGGGCTTGGCGTCACGGCGTGCCGACGATGCGGGCAGGCCCAGGCGGCGCGAGCGCACCAGCTGGTAGGGGCGCAGCAGGTAGACCAGGGTGCCGAAGCCGCTCCAGACGTGGACCAGGCGCGTGAAGGGGAAGACCAGGAAGATGCTCATGCCCAGGAACATGTGGGCCTTGAACACCCAGCCGGCCTCGGCCAGCAGTTCGGCCGCGCCGCCACGGAAGGTGACGATGCGCTGCGCCCATTCGGCCAGGGCCATCATCATGGAGCCGTCCATGTGCTTTGCAGACAGCGGGATGGTGGCCAGGCCCAGCAGCAGCTGCAGCCACAGCAGCCAGAGGATGGCGATGTCGCTGAACCTGGAGTGGGCGCGGATGCGCACGTCCGACAGCCGGCGGTGCAGCAAGATGGTGAGGCCGATGAAGCCCAGCGTGCCCGCGATGCCGCCGCTGACCATGGCCAGCAGCTGCTTGGCGCCTGCGGCCATGAAGGGCTCGTAGACGAAGTGCGGCGTGAGCATGCCCACGGTGTGGCCGAAGAACAGGAACAGCACGCCGATGTGGAACAGGTTGCTGCCCCAGCGCAGGCTGCCGCTGCGCAGCAGCTGCGAGGAATCGCTCTTCCAGGTGTACTGGTCGCGGTCGAAGCGCAGCCAGCTGCCGATGAAGAACACGGCCAGGCAGATGTAGGGGTAGAGGCCGAAGAGCAGGTGGTCTATCCAGGAGGGGGTCATGTCAGGCTCCATTGGCGGGGTCCTTGGGCTTGGGGCGCCGCCGTGCGGCGCACGAAATGCACGGGCTGCTCGGCGCCGGGGCGCGATTGGCCCTGGCTGCTGCAGCCGTCGAAGGCGGCGGGTTCGGCCCAGGCCTCGTCCATGGCGGGCTCGGGGCGGATTTCCACGCGCTCGGCCCTGTGGCCGGTGATCTCCAGCACGGCCGCGATCACGCTGGCGTAGGGGCTGTCGCGCCGCACCAGCGCCGTGAACAGGGCGTTGAGGATGTGGGCCATCTCGCCCAGGAATTCACGGGCGATGGCCGGCGGCTGGGTGGAGGCGAACTCCAGCACCACGGCCAGGTGGTCGGGCAGTTCGTCGGCCTCGAAGGCCAGGCCCGCGCGCTCGTAGGTCTGCTGCAGGTCGATCAGCGCCGGGCCCCGGTCGGCCGAGTCGCCGTGCACATGCTCGAACAGGTGCAGCGAGGTCTGGTGGCCCCGGTCGAAGGTGTCCACGTAGCGGGCCTCGGCCTCGAAGGGGTCCATGGCCTGCAGCTGCTCGGCCAGCTGCTGCAACTCGCGCAGCCGCGCGGGCGCCACGGATTGCTCCAGGCGCAGGGCGTCGATCAGGCCCGGCAGCAGGGCGCGCAGCTCGGCGCCCGGGTAGCCGATGAGGCAGGCCAGCGCGCGCAGCGTCAGGCGCACGGGGGTGGAGGTGTTGTGATTGAACATGGCGGCGGTCCTCACATTTGCGCGCGGATGGGGATGGTGCGCGGCTTCTTGCCGCCGAACAGGCTGGCGTCGGTGTTGCCGTCGGAGCAGCCGTTGCCGAACGAGAAGCCGCAGCCGCCGCGCAAATCGAACGCGCTTTCGGCGTATTCGCGGTGGGCCGAGGGGATGACGAAGCGGTCCTCGTAGTTGGCGATCGCCATGGTCTGGTACATGTCCTCGACCTCGTCCACCGTCAGTCCCGCGTACTGGAGCACGGCCAGGTTCTGTTCCTGGTCCACGTGCTTGCTGCGCTGGTACGCGCGCATGGCCAGCATGCGTTCCAGCGCGCGCACCACGGGCGTGGTGTCGCCGGCGGTGAGCAGGTTGGCCAGGTACTGCACGGGGATGCGCAGCTGCGAGACATCGGGCAGGTCGCCATTGATGGGGCTGCGGCCGACACTGTCGAGATGCCCGGCGTTCGCCGCCGAGGTGATGGGCGACAGCGGCGGCACATACCAGACCATGGGCAGGGTGCGGTACTCGGGGTGCAGCGGCAGGGCTACCTTCCAGTCCACTGCCATCTTGTAGACGGGGCTGGACTGGGCAGCCTCGATCCAGGCGTCGGGGATGCCGTCGATGCGGGCCTGGCGGATGACCTCGGGGTCATTGGGGTCCAGGAAGATGTCCAGCTGCGCCTGGTAGAGGTCGCGGTCGCGCTCCACGCTGGCCGCTTCCTCGATGCGGTCGGCGTCGTACAGCAGCACGCCCAGGTAGCGGATGCGGCCCACGCAGGTTTCGGAGCAGACGGTGGGCTGGCCGGCCTCGATGCGCGGGTAGCAGAAGATGCATTTTTCGGCCTTGCCGCTTTGCCAGTTGTAGTAGATCTTCTTGTAGGGGCAGCCCGAGACGCACATGCGCCAGCCGCGGCACTTGTCCTGGTCGATGAGGACGATGCCGTCCTCCTCGCGCTTGTAGATCGAGCCCGAGGGGCAGGACGCCACGCAGGCCGGGTTCAGGCAGTGCTCGCACAGGCGCGGCAGGTACATCATGAAGGTGTTCTCGAACTGGCCGTAGATGTCCTTCTGGATCTGCTCGAAGTTCACGTCATGGCTGCGCTTGCTGAATTCGCCGCCCAGGATTTCCTCCCAGTTCGGACCCCATTCGATCTTCTCCATGCGCTGGCCCGAGATCAGGCTGCGCGCGCGCGCCGTGGGCGCGGCCTTGCTTTCCCTGGCCGACTGCAGGTGCTCGTAGTCGTAGGTGAAGGGTTCGTAGTAGTCGTCGATCTGGGGCAGGTTGGGGTTGGCGAAGATGCGCATCAACAGGCTCCACTTGCCGCCCTGGCGGGGCGCGATGGAGCCGTCCGTGCGGCGCATCCAGCCGCCGTTCCACTTGGCCTGGTTTTCCCACTCGCGCGGGTAGCCGATGCCGGGCTTGGTCTCGACGTTGTTGAACCAGGCGTATTCGACGCCGGGGCGGCTGGTCCAGACGTTCTTGCAGGTGACGGAGCAGGTGTGGCAGCCGATGCACTTGTCCAGGTTCAGCACCATGCCGATCTGTGCGCGGATTTTCATCGTGTTTCTCCTTGTTGTTCAGGCATGGGCGGCTGCGCCGGCCGGAGCTTCGTCATCCAGCCAGTCGATGCGGCGCATCTTTCGGACCAGGACGAACTCGTCGCGGTTGGTGCCGATGGTTCCGTAGTAGTTGAAGCCGTAGCTGTACTGCGCGTAGCCGCCGATCATGTGGGTGGGCTTGAGCACGATGCGCGTGACCGAGTTGTGGATGCCGCCGCGCGTGCCGGTGATCTCCGAGCCCGGCGTGTTGATGGTCTTCTCCTGCGCGTGGTACATCATCACCATGCCCGGCTTGACGCGCTGGCTGACCACGGCCCGCGCCGCGATGGCGCCGTTGGCGTTGTACAGCTCCACCCAGTCGTTGTCGGCGATGCCGGCGCTCTTGGCGTCGTCCTCGCTGAGCCAGACGATGGGGCCGCCACGCGCCAGCGTGAGCATCATCAGGTTGTCGCCATAGGTGGAGTGGATGCCCCACTTCTGGTGCGGCGTGATGAAGTTCAGCGCGATCTCGGGGTGGCCGTTGGGCTTTTGGCCCTGCACTTCCTGCAGCGCCTTCATGTGCACGGGCGGGCGGTAGCTGACGAAGCCCTCGCCGAAGTCGCGCATCCACGGATGGTCCTGGTAGAACTGCTGGCGGCCGGTGAGGGTGCGCCATGGGATCAGCTCATGCACGTTGGTGTAGCAGGCGTTGTAGCTGACCTTCTCGCTTTCCAGGCCCGACCAGGTGGGCGAGCTGATGATCTTGCGCGGCTGGGCCTGGATGTCGCGAAAGCGGATCTTCTCGTCCTCGCGGTGCAGGGCCAGGTGGGCGTGCTCGCGCCCCGTCTGCTTCGACAGCGCCTCCCACGCCTTGACGGCCACGTGGCCGTTGGTCTCGGGCGCCAGCATCATCACCACCTCGGTGGCGTCGATGTCGGTGACGATGCGCGGGCGGCCCTGGCTCACGCCTTCCTCGCGCACCAGGCCGTTGAGCTCGCCCAGTTGCTCCACCTCGGTCTCGGTGTTCCAGCCAATGCCCTTGCCGCCGTTGCCCAGCCTGTCCATCAGCGGGCCCAGGGCCGTGAAGCGCTTGTAGAGGTTGGGATAGTCGCGCTCGACCACGGCAATCTGCGGCGCGGTCTTGCCGGGGATCAGGGCGCACTCGCCCTTCTTCCAGTCGCGCACGCCATCGGGCTGGGCCAGCTCGGCGGGGGTGTCATGCATCAGCGGCGTGAGCACCACGTCCTTTTCCACGCCCAGGTGGCCCACGCAGACCTCGCTGAAGGACTTGGCGAAGCCCTTGTAGATCTCCCAGTCGCTCCTGGCCTGCCAGGCCGGGTCCACGGCCGCCGACAGCGGGTGGATGAAGGGGTGCATGTCGCTGGTGTTGAGGTCGTTCTTCTCGTACCAGGTGGCCGTGGGCAGGACGATGTCCGAGTACAGGCAGGTGGTGCTCATGCGGAAGTCCAGCGTGACCAGCAGGTCCAGCTTGCCTTCGGGCGCCTTGTCGTGCCAGCGCACTTCCTGCGGCTTGGCCGAATGGCCGGCGCCGGGCCGCCCCAAGCAGGCCGCCCCCTGGGGGGAGGCGCGCAGCGCATCGGGGGGGTCTTGTTCTCCAAGGTCTTTTCCTTGCACGCCATGGGTGGTGCCCAGCAGGTGCTTGAGGAAGTACTCATGGCCCTTGCCCGAGCTGCCCAGGATGTTGGAGCGCCACACGAACATGTTGCGCGGCCAGTTGGCCGGGTGGTCGGGGTCCTCGCAGCTCATGGACAGCGAGCCGTCCTGCAGGGACTGCACCACGTGGTCCTTCACGTCCAGGCCCTGGGCCTGGGCGTCGCGCACCAGCTGCAGCGGGTTGGCCTGCAGCTGCGGGGCGCTGGGCAGCCAGCCCATGCGCTCGGCGCGCACGTTGTAGTCGATCATGGCGCCGCCGTACTGGCTGCGGTCGGCCAGCGGGGACAGCACCTCTTCCACGCCCAGCTTCTCGTAGCGCCACTGGTCGGTGTGGGCGTAGAAGAAGCTGGTGGAGTTCATCTGGCGCGGCGGGCGCAGCCAGTCCAGCGCAAAGGCCAGCGCGGTCCAGCCGGTCTGCGGGCGCAGCTTTTCCTGGCCCACGTAGTGCGCCCAGCCGCCGCCGCTCTGGCCTATGCAGCCGCACAGCATCAGCATGTTGATGATGCCGCGGTAGTTCATGTCGCAGTGGTACCAGTGGTTCATGGCCGCGCCGATGATGACCATGGACTTGCCGCGCGTCTTCTCGGCGTTGTCGGCGAACTGGCGCGCAATGGCGATCACCTGGTCACGCGGCACGCCGGTGATCTTTTCCTGCCAGGCCGGGGTGTAGGGCGCATCGGCGTCATAGCCGCCATCGGCGCCCTCGCCTTCCAGACCGCGGTGGATGCCGTAGTTGCCCGCCAGCAGGTCGAACACGGTGGCCACGATGGCCTCCTCGCCGTCCAGCACCATGCGCGAGACGGGCACGCGGCGCAGCAGCACATCCGTGCCCTGCTCGTTGGCGTCGAACCCCGGCGACTGCAGGCCGCCGAAGTAGGGGAAGGCCACGTCGGCCACTTCACTGTCCACGCCCTGGCCGTCCAGCACCGAGAGCTTGAGCTGCACGTCGTTGCCCGTGCGCGCCTCCTTGGATTCGAGGTTCCACAGGCCCTCGTCGGCGCGGCCGGCCTCGCCCCAGCGAAAGCCGATGGAGCCGTTGGGCAGGGCCACGCCGCCGTCCTCGCCGTAGGCCACGGTCTTCCATTCGGGGTTGCTGTCCTGGCCCAGGTGGCCGTCGAAGTCGCTGGCGCGCACATAGCGCTCGGGAACCAGGGCCGTGCGGCCGTCGGGCAGTTGCTGGCGCTTGAGGCGGATCAGCAGCGGCAGGTCGGTGTAGCGGCGCGCATAGTCCTCGAAATAGGCCGGGCGGCCGCGCTCGCCGAAGTAGAACTCCTTGAGGATGACGTGGCCCATGGCCATGGCCACGGCGGCATCCGTGCCCTGCTTGGGGTGCATCCACAGGTCGGCCAGCTTGGCGACCTCGGAGTAGTCGGGCGTGACGGCCACGACCTTGGCGCCCTTGTAGCGGACCTCGGTGAAGAAGTGGGCGTCGGGAGTGCGCGTCTGGGGCACGTTGGAGCCCCAGGCGATGATGAAGTTGGAGTTGTACCAGTCGGCGCTCTCTGGCACGTCGGTCTGCTCGCCCCAGGTCTGGGGGCTGGCCGGCGGCAGGTCGCAGTACCAGTCGTAGAAGCTCATGCACACGCCGCCGATCAGGCTCAGGTAGCGGCTGCCTGCGGCATACGAGATCATGGACATGGCCGGAATCGGCGAGAAGCCGATGATGCGGTCCGGCCCGTGCTTCTTGATGGTGTAGACGTTGGCCGCCGCGATCATGCGGTTGACCTCGTCCCAGCTGCTGCGCACGAAGCCGCCCAGGCCGCGCTGCTTTTGCCACTCGCTGCGCGCATCCGCGTTCTCGACGATGGCGGCCCAGGCATCGACCGGGCTCCTGGCCACGGCCAGTGCAGCGCGCCAGTGCTTGAGCAGCCGGCCGCGCACCATGGGGTATTTGACGCGGTTGGCGCTGTACAGGTACCAGCTGTAGCTGGCGCCGCGCGCGCAGCCGCGCGGCTCGTGGTTGGGCAGGTCGGCGCGCGTGCGCGGGTAGTCGGTCTGCTGGGTCTCCCAGGTCACGATGCCGCCCTTGACGTAGATCTTCCACGAGCACGAGCCCGTGCAGTTCACGCCGTGCGTGGAGCGCACCACCTTGTCATGCGCCCAGCGGTCGCGGTAGGCGTCTTCCCAGGTGCGGTCCTCGCCCGTCACCTGGCCATAGCCGTTGGAGAATTCCTGCCGGGGCAGGGAGAAGTAGGAAAGCTTGTCCAGAAAATGGCTCATCGCGGGACTCCTTGTTGTTCGTTGCGGTGCGGTCTGCGGCCCGGGGCTCAGCAGGGCATCTCGGCGTTCCTGCGCGCGTAGTACCACCAGGTCACGCCCACGCACAGCACATAGAAGGCGGCAAACACCCACAGCGCCAGCTCGGGCCCGCCCGTGGCGGCGATGGAGCTGCCGTAGCTCTTGGGGATGAAGAAGCCGCCGTAGGCTCCCAGCGCGCCCGCAAAGCCCAGGGCGGCCGCGCCTTCGGTATTGCCCTCCTTGAGGGCATGGGCCTGCGCTTGCTCGCTGGGATGGGCGCCGAGCTCGCGCTGCTTGAGCGCCAGGAAAATCGCCGGGATCATGCTGAAGGTCGATCCGTTGCCGATGCCCGTGGTCAGGAACAGCACGAGGAACATCAGGAAGAAGCCCATGAAGCTGCCCTCGGCAGGGCCCAAGCCCAGCGCGTAGCCGCCGCTGCCCTTGGGCAGGAAATACAGCACGCCCACCACGGCCACGGCCATGACGAGAAAGTTCCAGAACGTCACGCGCGCGCCGCCCGCCTTGTCGGCCAGCCAGCCGCCAAAAGGCCGCGACAGCGCGCCCAGCAGCGGGCCCAGCCAGGCATAGGCCAGCGGATTGACCGCCGGGAACTGGCTCTTGATCAGCAGCGGAAAGCCGGCGGCAAAGCCGATGAACGAGCCGAAGGTGCCCAGGTACAGCAGGCACATCACCCAGTTGTGCTTGCGCCGGAAGATGGCGGCCTGGGCCGCGAAGCTGGCCTTGGCGTCGGCGATGTCGTTCATGCCGAACCAGGCGGCCAGCGAGGCGATGGCGATCCACGGCACCCAGATGAAGGCCGCGTTCTGCGCCCACACCCGGGTGGTCTCGCCGGCCTTGGTGATGGTCTGCGCATCGCCGCCGAAGACGCCGAAGATGCCGGCCGTGATCACCAGCGGGCTCAGGAACTGCACCACCGACACGCCCAGGTTGCCCAGGCCCGCGTTCACGCCCAGGGCCGAGCCCTTGCGCTCCTTGGGAAAGAAGAAGCTGATGTTGGCCATGCTGGAGCTGAAGTTGCCCCCGCCCAGGCCGCACAGCAGGGCCAGGATCAGCATGGTCGGATAGCCGGTGCTGGCGTCCTGCACGGCGTAGCCGATGCCGATGGCCGGGATCAGCAGCGAGGCCGTGGACAGCGCCGTCCAGCGGCGCCCGCCCATCAGCGGCACCATGAAGGAATAGAAGATGCGCAGCGTGGCGCCCGACAGCGCGGGCGCCGCCGCCAGCCAGAACAGCTGGTTGGTGGAGTAGGTGAAGCCCAGCGCGGGCAGGTTCACGGCCACCACGCTCCAGACCTGCCAGATGGCAAAGGCCAGGAACAGGGCGGGCACCGAGATCCAGAGGTTGATCCTGGCGATGGCCTCGCCCTCGCGCTCCCAGAACTGTTTGTCCTCGGGGCGCCAGAGGGTCAGCACGCTGCCGGGGCGGCTGCGCGCGGATGCCTTTGCGGCGGTCTTGATGTTCGCATGCATGTGCAACTCCTGCGGTTCAGCGCGCGGCCGGCTGCACATCGCTGTGGCCGCCGTGGCTGTTGAGCACGTCGGTGCGGCGCACCTCGGTGAAATACATCCAGATCAGCGACACCCAGACCACGCCGTACAGCAGCATGAAGGCGCTGGAGCGGATGCCCGTCCAGTCCAGCAGCACGCCGAACAGGATGGGCAGGATGAAGCCGCCCATGCCGCCGGCCAGGCCCACGATGCCGCTGATGGCGCCGATGTTTCCGGGGTAGTCGTCGCTGATGTACTTGAAGACGCTGGCCTTGCCGAAGGCCATGGCAATGCCCAGCACGAACATCAGCGCGGTGAAGGCATAGACGTTCAGGCCCAGGTGAAAGCGGGTGCTGCCCTCGGTGGTGAGCACCGTGAAATCTGTCTGCGGATAGGACAGCAGGAACAGGCAGATCCAGCACACCCACAGCACCCACCAGGTCACGCTGTGCGCGCCGTACTTGTCCGACAGCCAGCCGCCGATGGCGCGCAGCACGCCGCCCGGAAGCGAAAAGCAGGCCGCCAGCAGGGCCGCCACGCGGATGTCCAGGCCGTACTCGCCCACGTAGTACTGCACCATCCACAGGCTCAGCGCCACATAGCCGCCGAAGACGATGCTGTAGTACTGGCAGTACTTGAGCACGCGCGGGTCCTTGAGCGCCTTCAACTGGTCGCTGAAGCGCACGTTGCTGGGCACCAGGTGGGCCGGGTCGCTGTGGCTGAACAGCCAGAACAGCACCAGCGCGCCCAGCATGATGGCCGCATAGGCATGTGGCACGGCGGCCCACCCGAAGGCCACCAGGATCACCGGCGCCACGAACTTGTTGACCGCCGCGCCCGAGTTGCCCGCGCCATAGATGCCCATGGCCATGCCCTGGCGCTCCTTGGGAAACCAGCGCGCCACATAGGGCGTGCCCACCGAGAACGAGCCGCCCGCCAGGCCCACGAACAGGCCGATGGTCAGGAAGTGCCAGTACTCGGTGGCATAGCCCATCACCCAGATCGCGGGCACGGTGACGGCCATCAGCACCGCCATCACGATGCGCCCGCCGAAGCGGTCGGTCCAGATGCCCAGCGGCACGCGCACCAGCGAGCCCGTGAGCACGGGCATGGCCGTGAGCAGGCCGAACTGCGTGGCGTTCAGATCCAGCATCTTCTTGATGGGGATGCCGATGATGCCGAACATCATCCAGACCATGAAGCAGACCGTGAAGGCCAGGGTGCTGACGGCCAGGACCGACCAGGCCTGGCGGTCGTGGCGTGTGCCTGTGCTGGTGCTCTTTCGGGGGTCGCCCTGTGCGGTGGGCGCTGTGTTTGCCATTTTGTTTTCCTCGTGGGGGCTATGGCATCCATGGTCCCGCGCGAGGGCCGCGCCGCACATCCGCCAGCCGTACGCTCGGACAAGGCGGAAGAACTAGGAGCGCGCAGGCGGGCCTAGTTCCAAAGAACTATCGAGGACAAAAAGGCTTGACGCAGATCAGGAGCGGCGGCCGAAGACCGATTTCGGGCTGCGCCCGTAGAACCGCGTGAACGCGGCACTGAAGTTCGACGGATGGGCATAGCCCACCTGCCAGCCGGCCTGGGCGACCTGGCAGCCGGTCTCCAGCAACGCCCAGGCGCGGCGCATGCGCAGCTCCAGCAGCAGGGCCTGGGGCGTGGTGCCGAAGACGGCGCTAAATCCCTGCTTGAGCCGGTGCTCGCCCAGGCCCACGGCGGCGCTCAGGTAGGCCAGGGTCAGCGCGCGGTCCATCTGGGTGGACAGCAGTTCGCGCGCCTGCTCCAGCCGGGCCAGTTCGTCGGCCGACCAGCGCGGTGCCGCCTTGGCCGGCTGCGACGCAGGCGCAAGATGCCGCAGCTCCAGCGCGGCCAGGCTCAGCATGGCGATGTGGCGGTCCAGCGCATCGGTGGGCTGGTGCCCGGGCGGCTGGGCCAGGCGCCGCGCCAGCGCCAGGCTGGCCGGCAGGCTGGCACGGTGGTCCAAGGGCCGCACACCGGCCGCGCCGTCCACCTGGGTCAGGCGCTGCGAGAGTTCAGGCCCCAGATAGCGGTCGAGCGCTGCACCCGACAGCAGCAGGCGCAGCTGGCGCACGGTCTGGCCTGCCGCATAGCGGCGCTCGCCCTGGCCGCCGCGAAAGGCTGCCAGCGTGGTCTGCCCCGCGCCGAAGCGAAGCGCCGCGCCGCCACGCGCCACAAAGCCCGATTCGCCCACCAGCCCCAGCGTGATGACCAGGGTGCGGCCCTGGTCCGAGGCATCGGCCTGCACGCTGTCCTCCACCAGGTCGCGCAGCGGGCAATAGTGCGAGCGCGCCAGCACGATGCCGTCGCCCAGCGTGAAGCGCTCCGCATGGCAGTCGCCCAGCTCGGCGGGCAGGGCATGCCGCGTCCAGCCCGGCGCACAGGGCTGGGGCAAGGCAAGCGAGGAAGGGATGCGGGAGGTCATGGGAGAGGAATGGATGCGCGCTTCGCATAGGAAACGCTCCGGCGCGCATACGTTTTCAAATGATAGCGATTCTCATCTTCCCTAGCATCGGTCTCCAACGAGATTCCCTTTTGGAGAGGACGAGAAAACCATGGCATTCCCCCTTCGCTGGCCGGCCGCGCTGGCCCTGGTCCCCTTCACGGTGGCGGCCCAGGGCCAGGCGCCCGAAGCGGCCCTGCCCGAGATCACGGTCACGGTGAACAAGCAGGCCGAGAGCCTGGACGCCGTGCCCGCCAGCGTCTCCGTCTTCGACGGCGCGGCGCTGGAGGCGGCCGGCGTGCGCGGGCTGGACGCGCTGTCCGCCCAGGTGCCGGGCTTTGTGTTCCAGGCCTTCGGCCAGTCGGGCGTGCAGCCGCCCGTGATGCGCGGGCTGACGGCCAACTTCGTGTCGTTCTCCTCGTCCACACTGCTGCTGGTCGATGGCGTGCCCACGCTGATGGCCCAGGGCTTCGAGCACAACCTGCAGGGCGTGGACCGCGTGGAGGTGCTGCGCGGCCCGCAATCGACCTTGTACGGCCGCAATGCCGAAGCGGGCGTGGTCAGCATCGTCACGCGCCAGCCCGGCGACACGCCCTATGCATCGATCAGCGCCGAGGCCGGCCACCACGGCCAGCGCGCGGGCAGCTTCGAGCTGGGCCGCGCGCTGGTGCCGGGCCAGCTCTACATCGGCCTGTCGGGCGAGTGGCGCGCGCAGGACGGCTTCATACGCCAGCAGGCGACGGGAGCGCGCGTGGACGACCGCGAGCGCGCCAGCGGCCGCCTGGCCCTGCGCTGGACGCCCACGGCCGAGACCGAGGCCACGCTGCGCTACGCCCAGCAGCGCTGGGACGACGGCGCCGCGCAATGGGGCAGCATTGCCGCGCCGCGCGCCACGGTGAACTCGGGCACGGACAGCTGGAACCGCTCGCGCGGGCAGACGCTGTCGCTCGATGTCTCGCACCGCTTTGCCTCGGGGCTGCGGCTGCGCTCCATCACCGCGCGCAATGTCTTCGACGACCGCGTGCTGCAGGACACGGACTTCCAGAGCGCCGACCTGCTCCACGTGCGGCGCGACTACCGCCTGGCCACGACCTCGCAGGAACTGCGCCTGGAGGGCGAGGCCGCAGGCCTGTGGAACGCGCGCTGGCTGGCCGGCCTGTACCTGGACCGCGACGACCATGACCTGCGCTACGAGCAAAAGCTGCCCGCCGCGCTGATGCGACCCACGGCCGGGCTCAAGGGCAGCACGGCGGCGCTGTTCACGCACTGGACCGTCCCGCTGTCCGAGCGCTGGACGCTGGCGGCCGGCGCGCGCGTGGAGCGCAACCGCGTGGAACTGGCCCCCGTGGGCGCGGCGGCGCGCAGCGACGACTGGTCGCGCTTGAGCCCCAAGCTCTCGCTGCAATACCAGTGGTCGCCCCAGGGCCAGGTCTACACCAGCCTCAGCGAGGGCTACCGCGCGGGCGGCTTCAACGTGTTCTCTCCGGCCATGGGCTATGCGGCCTACGAACCAGAGACCGTGCGCGCCTGGGAGATCGGCACCAAGGGCCGGCTGCTGGGGCAGCGCCTGCGCTATGCGGCCTCGGTCTACACCCAGCAGGTGCGCGACATGCAGGTGCAGCAGATGGGCCTGCCGGGCGTGGTCTACATCACCAATGCGGCGCGGGCGCGCTCCACGGGTGCGGACTTCGAGCTGGACTATGTGTTCGGCGGCGGCTGGCAGTTGCAGACGGCCCTGGGCCTGAACCGCACGCGCTTCGGCAGCTTCCGCGACGGCGCCGCCATCTACGACGGCCACCGCAACCCGTTTGCGCCCGACATGACGGCCCATGTGGCCCTGCGGTACGACGCGCCCGGCCGCTGGTGGGCGCAGGCCGCCGTGCAGGGCACGGGCAAGGTCTACCTGGACGCCGCCAACGCCTACCGCCGCCCCGGCTACGGGCTGCTCAACCTGTCGGCCGGCTATGCCCAGGGGTCCTGGGAAATCGCCGCCTACCTGCGCAATGCCGCCAACCGCCGCTATGACGCCGTGGGCTACCTCAACGGCCAGGTCGTGGTCTACAGCCCGCCGCGCGAGTTCGGCGTGCGGCTGACCTGGCGCATGTGACTCCCTTTCGTGAAAAGGACCTTCCGATGAAAACACCCCGCTGTGAATCCCCTACCCACGCCCCCTCCCACGCCCTGCAGCCGCTGTGGGACCTGGCCGCCGCCCAGGTCCAGGCCGAGGCCCTGGTGCTGGCCCTCGAATCGGGGGCGCTGGACCGCCTGGCCACGCCCCAGACGCCGGCCGAGCTGGCCCAGGCCCAGGGCTGGAACGAGGCCAATACCTCCCACTGGCTGGAATTGCTGTGGAGCATGGGCCTGCTGCGGCGCGGCCAGCACGAGCCCGTGAGCTACCTGCTGGCCACCGATGCGCTGCGCTACCTTCACAGCGCATCGCCCGAATCCTGCGGCGCGGCCTGGCTGTTCCGCCTGCGCTCGCTGCGCCACTCCGCCACGCTGCTGCGCGGCCTGGTCGAGCACGGCCCTGCCGGGGACAGCTCGGCCTGCAGCGCCCCCTTGGCCACGGGCAATGCCGAAGGCTGGGCCGCCGCCGCACGCGCCCAGATCGGCCAGGAGCAGCGCGCCGTCAGCGTGCCTGCCGCGCTGAACCTGCTGCAGCAGGTTCCCGAGGCAGGCGCCGCGCGCCGCATGCTGGACCTGGGCGGCGGCCCCGGCTGGATCGCGCTGGCCCTGCTGCGCCAGCAGCCCGCGCTGCAGGCCAGCGTCTTCGACTGGCCCGAGGCCGTGGCCGTGGCGGCGGACAACGCCCGCCAGTCCCGCCTGTCCGACCGCTTCACCGCCCTGGGCGGCAATCTGGCCACGGACAGCATAGGCAGCGGCTACGACCTGGTCTGGTGCTCGTCCGTGCTGCACTTCGTGCCCGATGCGGCAGCCGTGGTCGCCAAGGTGTTCGACGCGCTGGCGCCCGGCGGCGTCTTCGTCTGCGCCCATGCGGAGGTGGACGACGCGCCCGAATCGGCCCTGCGCACCCTGCCCTACTACCTGCCCATGCGCCTGCTGGGCCGCAGCGTGACGCGGCGCGGCGAGCTGCAGGCGCTGCTGGCGCAGGCGGGTTTCGAGCGCATAGAACGCATCGAGTCGCGCGAGTTTCCGATGGCGCCGCTGGCCGTGCTCGTGGCGCGCAAGGCCGCGCCATGAAGGCCGCAGCTCCCCGCCCTGTCTGGCTGCTCCAGGCACTTTTCGGCTGGCTGCACCTGGCGCTCACCGCCCCCAGCGTCTACCTCTGGCTGGGCCTGCCCCTGGTCATGCGCCAGCATGGCTGGTCGGGCACGGCCATCGGCCTGTTCCAGCTGGCGGGGCTGCCCGCGCTGATCAAGTTCGCGCTGGCCGCGCCCGTGGAAGCGCGCAGCGCGAACGGCCAGCCGCGCTACCGCGCCTGGGCGCTGGCCCTGTGCCTGGCCTATGCGGCCGTGCTGCTGGCCCTGGGCTGGCAGCAGTTGCTGGCCGAGCGCCTGTGGCTGTTCGGCCTGGCCTTCGCGGCCGCGCTGGCCGCCACCTGGGCCGACATTCCCGTCAGCGCCCTGGCCATCCGCCTGCTGCCCGCGTCCGAGCGCATGCGCGCCGGGGGCGTGCGCGCAGCGGCGCTGTCGCTGGGCGCCATCGTGGGCGGCGGGATGATGCTGCTCATGCAGGCGAAATGGGGCTGGCGCGCGCCCTTCCTCTGCCTGGCCGGCGCGCTGGCCCTGGGCGCCCTGCTGCTGGCCTGGGTGGTGCGCCATGAGCCGGGGGATGCGCCCTCGCCCCTGCTGCTGCCTGCGCCCAAAGCTGGACTGGCCGCCATGGTCCGCGGCTATGGCGCCCAGCCTGGGGCCTGGCGCTGGGCCCTGGTGCTGGTCAGCTGCTTCCCCTTCATCGGCGCGGCCTGGTTCTACCTGAAGCCGCTGATGCTGGACCATGGCTTCGCACCCGCCCATGCCGCCCTGCTGGCCGGCATGGGCGGCGGCGTGGTGGCTGCGCTGGCGGGCGCGGCCTCGCCCCTGCTCACGCGCCGCCTTGGCACCCGGCGCGCCCTGCCCCTGTATGCGGGCTGCAACGTGGCGGCGCTGGCCCTGCTGGCCGCCGTCATCGCAGCCGGCGCCCCGGCCCCGGGCCTGGTCGCGGCCGTGGCCTGCGTGGCAGCAGCCATGGGCGCCTCCTCGGCCTGCGTCTTCGGACTGATGATGCAATTCGCCCGCCCGCGCTGGCAGGCCTTCGACTACGGCCTGCAGGCCAGTCTGTTTGCCGCCAGCCGCATGCTGGTGCCGCTGGCCGCCGGCGTGGCGCTGGACGCCGTGGGCGCGGCAGCCATGCTCACCGGGCTGACCGTAGCGGCCGCGCTGGCGTGGGTGTGGGCGCTGCGGTGTGCGGGGGATGGTTGGGCTTCAGCCACAGCGTAGGCCGCTAATCCCGCTGCCGCTCCGACGCATACACCGCCGCCTGCACGCGCGAGCTCAGGCCGAGCTTGCGCAGGATGTGTTGCACATGGATCTTGACCGTGGTCTCGGCAATGTCCAGCGTGCGGGCGATTTCCTTGTTGCTGGCGCCCCGGGCGATCTGGACCAGCACCTCTTCCTCGCGCGGGGACAGCGGCGAGGCCGGGGCCTCGTCCGGCTCGGGCGCCTGGGGCTCGGGCGCGCCCTGGGACTGGAAGGCGGCCACCAGCTTGCCCATCATCTCGGGGCTGACCACAGGCTCGCCGCGCGCGGCGCGGCGCAAGGCTTCGGACAGCAGGTCGCCGTCGATGGTCTTGAGCAGATAGCCCTGGGCGCCGTTGCGCAGCGCGGCCGCCAGGTCCTGGCCGTCCTCGCTCACGGTGAGCATGACGACGCGGCTGCCGGGCGATGCGGCCCGCAGGCCCGCGATGGCATCGACGCCCAGCACGCCGGGCAGGTGGTTGTCCAGCAGGATGACCTGGGGCGCCAGCGCGGGCACCAGGCGCAGGGCCTCGCCCGCGTCGCCGGCCTCGCCGACCACGCGCAGGCCCGCATCCTGGGCGATGAGGGCGATCAGGCCGCGGCGGAACAGCGTGTGGTCGTCGATGACGAAGACGGAGATGGGGCTGGAGAAGGACATGGGGCGGCTTTTTTCTTCCGGGAGCGTGTCACGCGTTCGAGGGGAGGGCCTGCGCTGGCGCGCCGGCCGAGGCCGACGGCGGCAGCTCGATCAGCACGCGCGTGCCCTCGCCGGGGCGGGAGTGGACATGGACCAGCGCCTGCGCCAGCAGGGCGCGCTCGCGCATGATGCCCAGGCCCACATGCAGCGAGTCCGGCGCCACGTCGGCGGGGACGAAGCCGCAGCCGTCGTCGCTGACCTCGAAGCGCCAGGGGTGGCGCCCCACGCGCAGCTGCACATGCCTGGCACCCGCGTGCTTGCGCACGTTGGACAGCGCCTCCTGCACCATGTGCAGCACCTGGATCTGCACATCGGGCGCCAGCGGCAGGCCCTGGCCCGTCATGCTCAGCGAGGTGGCAATGCCCGTCTGGTGCTCGAACTTGGACAGCGTGGCGCGCAGCGCGGCCTCGATGTCCTCGGCGCTGGTGCGCGTGCGGAAATGCACCAGCAGCTCGCGCACGTCGGCATAGCATTCGCGCACGCCCACTTCCAGCTCGCCCAGGCTGCGGTCGCGCGCCTCGTCGCGGCCCTTGGCCACGGCGTCGCGCAGCAGCTGGGTCTGTATCTTGAGAAAGGCCAGCGACTGGGCAATGGAGTCATGCAGCTCGCGCGCGATCAGGCCGCGCTCCTCGGCCACGGCGGCTTCGCGCTCCAGCGCCGTGGCGCGCAGGCTTTCCATGGCACTGGCCAGGTGGCGCGCCATGGCGGACAGCAGGTCGCGCATGTCGTCCGTGAGCACCACGCTGGAGCGAAAGAACAGGTTGACCTCGCCCAGCAGGCGCTGCTGCAGTTGCACGGGGATGCTGACCACGGTCTCGAAGCCGGCCTCGCGGCAGTGCGGCAGCTGCAGGTCGCTGGCCGGCGTGATGGGGATCACGCGCAGCCGCGCCTGCTCGCGCGGCTGGCCGCACAGGCAGGCGCCCGTGTGCAGGCAGTGCTCCTGCACCGACATGGACTGGGGCAGGCCGTCGCCGGCCAGCAGCACGTAGCGCTCGTTGGCCTCGTCGGACCAGCGCACCGTGGCCGCATCGGCCTGGGCTGCCAGGCGGACCTGGCGCACAAAGCCTTCGGCCAGGGCCTGGAGGCTGGCCGCCTCGGAGGCCTGCACGCTGACCGCGTACAGCGCCTGCAGCTGCTGGTGCTGCACGTTGAGGCTGGCGGTCTTCTCGCGCACCTTGTCTTCCAATTCGGCGTGCGAGCTTTGCAGCGACTGGGCCATGAGGTTGAAGCCGGCCGCCAGCTGGCCGAACTCGTCGTCCTCCTCCACGCTCATGCGCGTGTCCAGGTGTCCGCGGCGCATGCGCTCCAGCGCCGAGCGCAGCTGGCCCACGGGATGCAGCACCAGCCAGTAGCTGGTGGCCATGAAACTCACGGCCGCGATGATGGCCAGCGCCATCAGACACATCTGAAACAGGTGCAGGATGGCCGTCCAGCGCGAGAGCCGGTCCTCGATGGCCTCGACAAAGCCGTCCACCTCGCGCACGAAGGCATCGGCGCTGCCCATGATGGCCTGCGCATCGGCCTGGTCCTCGGCCTGCCAGCGCGCGTGCAGCGCGCTCCAGTCGCGGCGTATGCGCTCGTAGCGCGCCCTGACCTCGTCGCTCCAGGGCACGAACAGCGGGCGCGACATGTCGCCGCTGCGCAGCAGGTCCAGGCTGGCGTCGAACTGCTGCGCGCGCGCCTGCCACTGCGCAGGCGCCTCGTTCTGGCGCGCCATGGCCATGCGCACCATGCTCATGCGCAGCCGCCCGGCCTCGTTCACGGCGGCCGCGCCGCCCTCCAGCTGCCAGGCCACCCACAGCGTGAAGCCGATCGATGCCACGGCCGCCAGCAGGCAGGCCGCGCCCATGAGCAGCAGCTTGGTCGAAAGCGAGGGCTTGCCATGCATGGTCGCACTGTAGCCACGGCACATTTGCGCGTCTTGACCTGAATCAAGCGCCACCCGTTTGCGCCGTGCCCCCGCCCCGATTCCTAGGATCCTTTCAACTGCCCCCAATGCCCACAGGGCCTATGGGGGCCACGGGCAAGGCCAGTGTTTAGCATGGGGCCATGCAAGTCCGCTCCATCCCCCGCCCCTTCATCCGCACCCCGCGCCTTGCCGGCCTGGCTGCGGCCGCATGGCTGGCGGCAGCCCTTGCCGGCTGCGCCAGCTCCTCCACACCGGCGCGGGACTGGACGCAGCAGCTGCAGCGCTGGTCCGACGCACCCCTGGTGCTGCTGGGCGAGCAGCACGATGCGGCGGCCCACCAGGCCTGGCAACAGGCCACGGTGCAGCAGCTGGCCACGCAGGAGCGCCTGGCCGCGCTGGTGATCGAGATGGCGCCGCGCACGGGCTCCACGGCCAGCCTGGCGCGCGACGCCTCCGAGGACGCTGTGCAGCAGGCCCTGCAATGGCAGGACGCCGCCTGGCCCTGGCCGCGCTACCGCGGCGTGGTCATGGCCGCCGTGCGCGCAGGCGTGCCCGTGCTGGGCGGCAACCTGCCCCGCGCCGACATGAAGCAGGCCATGCGCAACCAGAACCTGGACACCCACCTGCCGCCCGAAGCCTGGCAGCGCCAGCTCGACGCCATCCGCGAAGGCCACTGCGGCCTGCTGCCCGACACCCAGCTGGCGCCCATGGCCCGCATCCAGCTGGCCCGCGATGCCAGCATGGCCGAGGTGGCCAAGGCGGCGATCAGGCCTGGCAAGACCGTGGTGCTGGTGGCCGGGCGGGGCCATGTCCTGCGCGGGGTGGGCATCCCGACCTGGCTGCCGGAGTCCGCAGCAGCCAAAGTGGCCGTGGCGCAGGCAGGCGAGACATCGGTGGCGCACGAATCCGATGTGGACTGGCTGCAGAAGACGGACGCCTTGCCGGCCAAGGATCACTGCGCAGAGCTGCGCGAGAAGTTCAGGAACCCGCCGGCACCGCGGGCGGATGCGGGTCGGGTGGACTGAGCTTCACCCCTGTACGGCCCACATCCCCTCGTTGCCCGAGACCCACTCGCCGAACGCCTGCGCAGGCATGGGCTTGCTGCACAGATAGCCCTGGAAGAAGTCGCACCCCTTGCCGCGCAGGAACGCCAGCTGCTCGGCCGTCTCCACGCCCTCGGCCAGCACCTTCAGCCCCATGGCATGCCCCAGCGCGATCACCGACCCGCTGATGGCCATGTCGTCGGCGCTGTGCGGGATGTCGCGGATGAAGCCCTGGTCGATCTTGAGCAGGTCCAGCGGGAAGCGCTTGAGGTGGGCCAGCGAGGAATAACCGGTGCCGAAGTCGTCGATGGCCAGCCGCAGGCCCTGGGCGCGCAGGCGGCGCATGACGGCCAGGGCCTCCTCGGGGCGCTCGGCCAGGGCGCTTTCGGTGATCTCCAGCTCCAGGCAGTGCGGGGCGAAGCCCGTGGCGGCCAGCGCGTCGGCGGTGGCACCGGCGATGTCGGTCAGCAGGAACTGGTGCAGCGAGACATTGACCGCGATGGTCATCTCGGGCAGGCCCTGATCGCGCCAGCGCTGGCCCTGGGCGCAGGCCTCGCGCAGCACCCACAGGCCCAGCGCGCCGATGACGCCCGAGCTTTCGGCCACGGGGATGAAGCGTGCCGGGGAGATGAGGCCCTCGTCCGGGTCCAGCCAGCGCACCAGGGCCTCGGCGCCCACCAGGCGGCCCGTGGCCAGGTCGATCTGGGGCTGGAAGTAAAGGCGCAGGTGGCCCAGGTCTATGGCCTGCCGCAGCCGTGCCTCCATGGCCAGGCGCTCGCGCGCGGCCGAGGTCATGTCTTCCTCGAAGAAGCACCAGGCACGGCCGCTGCGCGACTTGGCGCCGTAGACGGCCGCATGCGCGCCCTGCAGCAGGTCCTGGGCATTGCCGGCGTGGGAGGGGTACATGCAGATGCCCACGCTGACGCCGGCCATGACGGACAGGCCGTCCGGCGAGCTCCAGGGCTGGCCGGCCGCCGCGATCAGTTGCCGTGCGCGGGCGATGGCGTCGCCGCGCTCGCTCATGCCCTTGCACAGCACGGCCAGTTCGTCACCGGCCATGCGACCTATGAGGTCCTGGGGACCCAGGGAGTCGTGCACACGGGCGGCGATGTGGCGCAGCACCTGGTCGCCGATGGCGTGGCCGTAGCTGTCGTTGACGTCCTTGAAGCGATCGATGTTCAGCAGCATCACGGCCAGCGTGCCCTGCTCGGCGGCCGCCTCGGCCACGGCATCTTCCAGCAGCGCTGTGAAGCGCACGCTGTTGGGCAGGCCGGTGAGCATGTCGCGGTGGGCCAGGAATTCGAGCTGGGCCTCGCGCGCCTTCTCGGCCGAGATGTCGGTGAACATGCACACGTAGTGCGTGACCTTGCCCTGTGCGTCCTTGACGGCGCTGAGCGACATGCGCTCGGGAAAGACCTCGCCGTTCTTGCGGCGGTTCCAGATTTCGCCCTGCCAGTGGCCCGTGGCCTGCATGCTGTCCCACATGGCCTCGTAGAAGGCCTTGTCGTGGCGGCCGGACTTGAACATGCGCGGGGTCTTGCCCAGCATCTCCTGCTCGGTGTAGCCCAGCAGCCGCGTGAAGGCGCTGTTGACCGAGAGGATGCGGCTGCGCGCATCTGTGACGACCACGCCCTCCATGGTGTTGTCCACCACGGCGGCGGCCAGGCGCTGGCGTTCGTCGGCCTCCCGCCCGGCGGCCATCGCGGCATGGGCAGTGCGCTCTCCACGGCGCATGCGCCACAGCAGCCAGCCGCCGCCCACGGCCGTGACCAGCACCAGGGCCACCGAGGACAGCATGCGCCGCTGCGCTGCCGGCCCCGGCGGTATCTGCAGGTGCGCCAGCAGCCATTCCACGCCCCAGAGCCACAGCAGACCTGCGCACACATACAGGGTCAATGCGCCCCAGAGCGGTATTCGGGGCTGCTCTCCCTGATCTTGCATGTGGTTCCTCAGAACGTTCCCAGAACGTGTGACTTGCGCAGGGTCGTGTGCATGCTGCGACAATTGCGCCGCTATGACCCAAGCCTATATTCTTACCCTTTCGTGCCCCGACCGGCTCGGTCTGGTACATGCCGTCTCGGGCTTCCTGCTCGAGCAAGGCGGCAACATCGAAGAGGCCGCGCAGTATAACGACCCGGCCACCGGACTGTTCTTCATGCGCGTGCAATTTGCCTGCAACGGCTGCGATCCCGCGGCTCTGAGGGCGGCCCTGGCCGACCTGGGCGGCCAGTACCAGATGAAGTGGCGCCTGCACACCAAGGCCGAAGCCATGAAGACCGTGCTCATGGTCAGCAAGGAAGGCCACTGCCTCAACGACCTGCTGTTTCGCTGGAAGAGCGGCCTGCTGCCGGTGGACATCCGCGCCATCATCAGCAACCACCGCGAGTTCTACCAGCTGGCGGCCAGCTACAACATTCCCTTCCACCACATCCCCGTCACGGCTGCCACCAAGGCCCAGGCAGAGGCAAAACAGTTCGAGATCATCGAGGCCGAAGGCGCCGAACTCGTGGTGCTGGCGCGCTACATGCAGGTGCTGTCCAACGACCTGTGCACCAAGCTGGCCGGCCGCGCGATCAACATCCACCACAGCTTCCTGCCCAGCTTCAAGGGCGCCAAGCCCTACTACC
Source organism: Delftia sp. PX-1 (assembly GCF_055797465.1). NCBI lineage: Bacteria > Pseudomonadati > Pseudomonadota > Betaproteobacteria > Burkholderiales > Comamonadaceae > Delftia > Delftia sp. PX-1. The sequence continues at coordinate 1,164,462 of NZ_CP184763.1, read as the reverse complement.
AGGCCCATGACCGCGGCGTGAAGCTGATCGGCGCCACGGCCCACTATGTGACGGCCGACCTGGACGAAGGCCCGATCATCGAGCAGGACGTGGCCCGCGCCGACCACACCGACACCGTGGAAGACCTCACGGCCCGCGGCCGCGACACCGAGAGCCAGGTGCTGGCCCGCGCCGTCAAGTGGCACAGCGAGCACCGCGTCATCCTCAACGGCCACAAGACCGTGGTCTTCCGCTGAAGCCGGCTCCCGGCCGCCCATGGCGAACGTGACCCTTGCCGCCGGCAGCGGCTTTGCCCCGCCCGGCAGCGGCGCCCGCCGCATCCCGCCCATACAGTGCCTGCTCACTTTCGAGGCGCTGGCGCGGCTGCGCAGCGTGACGCAGACGGCCGAGGAGCTGTGCGTCACGCCCAGCGCCGTCAGCCACCGCGTGCGCCAGCTCGAGCAGATCCTGGGCACGCGGCTGTTCGGCCGCTCGGACTTTTCGCTCACCACCGAAGGCAGCGCCTACCTGTCCCACGTGCGCGAGGGCCTGGGCGCGCTGCAGCGCTTTCCGGGCGAGGTGACGGCGCCGGGCCGCCGCAGGCTCAAGCTGGCGGTCACGCCCACCTTTGCGCGCGTGATCCTGATCCCGCGCCTGCGCCAGTTCACGGAAACCTATCCCGAGATCGACATCGCCCTGCAGGTCTCCATCCCGCTGCTGGACGTGGTGGCCGAGGATGCCGACCTGATGGTGCGCTTCGGCCCCGGCCACTACGCCGACGTGGAGCACATCGAACTGGCGCGCGACGTGGTCACGCCGCTGGCCTCGCCGGCCTTCATCCGCGAGCATGGCCCCTTCGAGCAGCCCCAGGACCTGGAAGGCATGCCCCTGCTGCGCAGCCCGCTGGAGCCCTGGCGCACCTGGTTCGGCGCCACCGGCCTGGACTGGCCCGAGCCGCACGAGGGCTCGCAGTTCAACGACATCGGCCTGATGTGCGACGCGGCCTCGGCCGGCATGGGCATTGCCCTGGTGCGCCACAAGCTAGGCGCACCCTGGATGGACAACGGCACCCTGGTGCGCCTGTTCGACCTGGACACGGCCAGCCCCCATGCCCACTACCTGTGCTGGCGCACCGGCACCATGGACCGCTGGGAATGCGCGGCCTTTGCTGAATGGTTGAAGAGGGCGATGGCCTGCTGAGGCGCCCACAACGGAATTCACGGATTTCGCGGATTTCACGCGCCGTTGCAATAAACATCAGCGCAGTCCCGCTGCACAAAGACGGCGGCATCGCCTAAAGTCAGGCCCCATGACTTCCGCCAGCTCCCCAGCCAGCCCTGCCCCCGGCGCCATGGCGTCGGCCGCCGCCGATGCCGCCCACCAGCAGCCCACGGCCTCCGAACGCGCACGGCGCCAGGCCGAGGTCGTGGCCGCGCTGGCCCGCCATGTGCCCGCGCATGCCCTGCTGTGGAACGCCGAGGACACCACCCCCTATGAATGCGACGGACTCACGGCCTACCGCCAGCGCCCCCTGGTGGTCTGCCTGCCCGAGACCGAGGCCCAGGTCCAGGCCGTGCTGCGCGCCTGCCACGCCATCCAGGTGCCCGTGATCGCACGCGGCGCAGGCACCGGGCTGTCGGGCGGCGCCCTGCCCCATCCCATGGGCGTGACGCTGTCGCTGGCCAAGTTCAACAAGATCCTCCAGGTCGATGCCGCCAGCCGCACGGCCGTGGTGCAGTGCGGCGTGCGCAACCTGGCCATCAGCGAGGCCGCCGCGCCCTTCGGCCTGTACTACGCGCCCGATCCCAGCAGCCAGATCGCCTGCACCATCGGCGGCAACGTGGCCGAGAACTCGGGCGGCGTGCACTGCCTCAAGTACGGGCTGACCGTACACAACGTGCTGAAGGTGCGCGGCTTCACGGTGGAGGGCGAGCCGGTGGAGTTCGGCTCCATGGCGCTGGACACGCCGGGCTTCGACCTGCTGGCCATCCTGGTCGGCAGCGAAGGCATGCTGGCCGTGACCACCGAAGTCACCGTGCGCCTGATCCCCAAGCCCCAGCTGGCGCGCTGCATCATGGCCAGCTTCGACGACGTGCGCAAGGCCGGCGACGCCGTGGCCGCCGTGATCGCGGCGGGCATCATCCCGGCCGGGCTGGAGATGATGGACAAGCCCATGACGGCCGCCGTCGAGGACTTCGTCAAGGCCGGCTACGACCTCACGGCCGAGGCCATCCTGCTGTGCGAGAGCGACGGCACGCCCGAGGAAGTCGAGGAAGAGATCGCCCACATGAGCGAGGTGCTGCGCGGCGCCGGGGCCACGGCCATCACGGTGAGTGAAAGCGAGGCCGAGCGCCTGCGCTTCTGGAGCGGGCGCAAGAACGCCTTTCCCGCCAGCGGGCGCATCAGCCCCGACTACATGTGCATGGACTCCACCATCCCGCGCAAGCGCCTGGCCGACATCCTGCTGGCCATCCAGGAGATGGAAAAGAAATACGGCCTGCGCTGCGCCAACGTCTTCCACGCGGGCGACGGCAACCTGCACCCGCTGATCCTGTTCGATGCCAACGACCCCGACGAGCTGCACCGCTGCGAGCTGTTCGGCGCCGACATCCTGGAGACCAGCGTGGCCATGGGCGGAACGGTCACGGGCGAGCATGGCGTGGGCGTGGAAAAGCTCAACTCCATGTGCACCCAGTTCACCACGGCCGAGAACGACCAGATGTTCGCGCTCAAGGCCGCCTTCGACCCGCAGGCCCTGCTCAACCCCGGCAAGGTGATTCCCACGCTCAACCGCTGTGCCGAATACGGAAAGATGCTGGTGCGCGGCGGCCAGATCTCACACCCGGACCTGCCGAGATTCTGAGGCGTGGTGCAACCGGCGTGGTGCAACGGGCGCGGTGCAACCGGCGACGTGCGGCGTGCAACAGGCGCCGTGCAGTCCTTCCCGCCCTCAGGGCTGCTGCAGGCAGCGCGCCCACAGTCCGTCAAGCGCCCGGGCCAATGCGCCTCCCTGGCGGGGCACGGCCTGGCCCTCGCCCAGGTCTTCGACCAGGGTGTCCAGCGGCATGGCTTCGGTCAGCGTGCGCACGCCGCACTCCATGGCCAGGGCCGTGTCCAGGTAGGCCACGCGTGCGCCGGCCACGCTCCAGCGCGTGAGCTCGCGCACGCGGCCCACCTGGCCCAGCCGCAGGCGCATGGCCTCCATGCGCGCGGCCAATGAGCGGCGTATGCGCTCGCCCGCCTCGGGGCGGTCTTCCTCCAGCCGGCGCAGCGCCGCCTCCTGCTGCTCCAGGGTGCGGTCCATCGCCTGCAAGGCCGCCTCGCGGCCCAGCCGGGCCTCGTCGTAGCGCGGCAGGGCCGCGCGCAGCCGCACCAGCGTCCGCTCCCGCTCGCGCGCATAGACATGCCCGGCCGCGCGCCCTGCCTGTGCACAGGCCTGGGCTGCCAGCACCAGGCGCTGCGGCGCGGCCTCGGCACTGAGGCTTTGCGGACGGAAGCTGCCGCACTCCTTCATGTCCCCCAGCACACGCAGATCCTCCAGGTGCCGCTGCCTGTGGTCGGCATCCCTTTGCGCCTCCTGCGCGTGGCGCCGCAGCATCTCCTGCCGCTGCCGCTCCAGCACGAGCAGCTCACGCCATTCGCCACGCAACCGCGCCTCGAACCGGGCCTGTTCGCTTTCGGCGGCGCGCTGCAGTGGCCCGACCTCCTGGCGCAGACTGGCCTGCAGGTAGTCACGCACGCCTGCGCGCTCGCAGGCGTACTCGACGATGCGCCCGCCGCTGCCGTCGCCCACGCTGCGCCAGCTGCTGCGCGCGCAGGCCGACCTGTCCTGCAGCACCTGCCCTATCGACACGCCCGAGGCGGCGCCCCAGGGCGCAGCCCGCACGGTCAGCACCTCGCCATCGTCACCGCCGCAACCGCCCAGCAGCAGGGCCAAGCCCGCAGGCAGCAGCCACACTCGTTGCCAGCGCATGGGCCCTCCTGTGCTTGTGATTTCTGGTTGAGTCTTTGATGTTAACTATCAATCACATCGGATATGTGATTTTTCACAATACTCACTGCACAATCAGACTTATCCCATAGCGTGCCCGCATGCAGGATGCGAAGCAGCGGTTTGCGCAGAAATTACGTGATTCCCTGGAGGCCCGTGGCTATGAAGCCAAGCCCTCGGTGCTGGAGCGCGAATTCAACACACGCTTCTGGGGCAAGCCCATGTCGCAGCACGGCGTGCGTCTGTGGCTGCTGGGCAAGACCATGCCCAACACCAAGAAACTTGCTGCGCTGGCCGACTGGCTGCAGGTGCCGCTGGAGGAGTTCCTGCGCGCGCCGCAGCCGGCGCGCGAGGTGCGTGAGCCCAAGGGCAGCTGGTCCGCCGGCCTGGGCTACGAGGACAACGAGCTGTTCAAGATCTACCTGCGCCTTCCCGTACCAAAGCGCCGCCTGGCGCGCGACGTGATCCTGGCCATCGCACGCGCCCATGAGGCCGAGGAAGCGGAACGCGCCGCAGGCTCGTAGCCGCGCGGCGCGTCGGTCATCCCTTGATACGGCTGCCGCGGGGCAGCACTGCATCGCCCCGCACGTGCATCAACCACCCATGGCACGCTGGCGTGCATCGCGCTGGGCAGGCGTTTCGTTGATCAGTTCATTGATCACTTCCTGCCGCGTCTTGCCGCCACCGGTCTGCGGTGCAGGCGCCGGGTAGACGCCGGCATTGAAGCGCGAGGTGCCGCCCTGGCGCACGGCCGCCTCGGCCTCGGCCGTCACCTGGGCGCGCGTCTTGCTGCTCTTGAAATGTTCGGGATGGACGACGGCACCCGCCTCGTTGTTGGCCGGGTGGATGTACCCGGCCGCCGATGCCATGCCCGGCAGCAGCAGCGCTGCCGATGCGACCAGGCCGGCGATCAGGGTAGCGGGGGTGAAACGGCGTTGCGACATGGTGTGTCCCTTTCAAAGAACGTTGGTGATTCGTTCTCCCCACGCCCCGCAAGGCGGAACGCCGGGGAGAGGACTCCAATGTAGAAATCGCCCCCCCACGCCACCCCCACAGGATGGTGACATTGCTGTCATACAACCGACACAGATGACCGCGATGACCGAGACACTGCGGCGCCTCGGCGCTCGTCAGCCCCGGTACTGCGCACGCGCGCGGCCGGGCGCCAGAGGGTCCAGGCGCACGTCCAGCAGGCCCTCGGCATCGCCCGCGATGCGCGCCAGCGTCTGGCCGAAGGGATCGGCGAACTGGCTGCCTCCGCTGAAAGCGTAGCTGTCGCCAGGGCCCACGCGGTTGGCCATGGCGATGTAGCACTGGTTGTCCATCGCACGCACGGGCACGGCGTGGCGATGGATGTGGCCGTGGGGGTGCATCATCCCGTCCATCAGCACGATCAGGTCCACGCCCTGCGCACCCAGCGCGCGGGCCGGTGCCGCAAACTCGATGTCGAAGCAGATCAGCATTCCCAGCCGCAGGCCGCGCCATTCGCATGTGGGCCAGCGCTCACCTGCCTCGAACACGCCCTGGTCCGAGTCGTAGAGCATGGTCTTGCGGTAGTGCAGCAGCACCTGCCCGTCGGCATCGATCAGCAGGCCGGCATTGAAGCGGCGGCCCTGGTCTGCTTCGGCCAGGCCGATGGCGACGGCCACGCCGGCTTGCCGCGCGGCCTCGCGCAGCGCGGTGGCCGAGGGGCCGTCCAGCGGCTCGGCCAGCTGCGCCACGTTGTCCGGCCGGGGAAATCCGCTGATGCAGGTTTCGGGAAAGACCAGCAGGTCGGCCTGACCCGCGCTGGCCCTGATCGTCTTCAGCGTCATCGCCAGGTTGCCGGCAATGTCGCCGTCACGCAGACGGGGCTGGATGATGCGGATGCGGTGCTCCGTCATGGTGTGCGCTCCTTGGGATGCAAAGGGTGGCTGTCCTGCCGCGGCTGGCAACGGGCGGCCTCCTCGGCCTGCAGATCCAGGTTGCGGGCCAGCCCCCAGTAAAGGCTGCCGGCGACGAGAATGCCCGGCAGCCAGGCGAAGTCCACGCCGCCCAGCCGCTGCGCAGCCCAGCCGATGAAGACCGCATGGCCATCGGTGGCGTCGTGGATGTGCATGAACGGCACCATGGCTGCAAAGCCGCCCAGATAGGCGCAGATGCCGCGCCAGCCCCAGGCGCCGTAGATGCCCTGTGGCGTGAAGAAATCAGCGATGGCGTAGCGGCCCTTGCGCACCAGGAAGTAGTCCACGAGGTTGACCGCCGTCCACGGCACCAGGAAGTACAGCAGCAGCGCCAGGAAGGAATGCAGCAAAGCCACGCCGCTGCCCTGGATGGACAGCACGCACGCGAGGATGCCGACGCTGATCGCCGCGATGGCAAAAATACGGGCGGCGCGCGTGGGGCGCAGGCCGCCCAGCGAATCCGCCGCCGTGAGCACGGTCAGTGCCGCGCTGTACGTGTTCAACGCGATGATGGGCAGGAAGGCCACGACGGCCAGGGCAGGCAGCAGCCGGTCCGCGCCCGGGAACAGGCCGGTGCCGATCCGTCCCAGCGCCGCCAGCGCGTCCCCGGCCTGCAGCCGCTGCGCCATCCACGCACCCAGCCCGATCATCCAGGCTCCGGACAGCGAGGCGCCCAGGAAGATGGCCGCGATCAGGCGCCGGGGCGCAGTGTGGCTCGGCAGGTAGCGCGAATAGTCGGACACATAGGGCGCATAGGAGATGTTGTAGCTGGCCGCGATGGTGAACTGCGCGGCAAAGGCGCTCCATGCGAATCCTGGCAATGGCTCCGACCGAACGTGCAAGGCGGGCTCGCCCACGCCTGCCAGCAACGCCAGCGTGGCCAGCGCATACAGGGGCAGTGCCAGCATCAGCGCATGGCGAAAGGCCTTGTGCATCGCATCGTGGCCGCAGACCGCCAGCAAGGCGCCTGCCGCCACGGCCACGCAGGCCGTGGGCGCTGGCGGCAGGCCGAACACGGCCTGCATGCCCTGCATGATGAGCGAGACGTTGACGACGTTGAACCCCGTGAACACCAGCAGCGTGGCGCAAAGGGCCAGGGTGACGCCACGAAAGCCGAACTGGGCGCGCGACTGGATCATCTGCGGCAGCCCCAGCTGCGGCCCCTGCGCGCCGTGCAGCGCCATGAACAGCGTGCCGAACATGATGCCCAGCGCCCCGGCCAGGGCGCTCCAGGGCGCCGAGAGCCCCAGCGACGGGCCGACGAAGCCGATGGAAAGCGTGAAGAAGTGGAAGTTGCCCAGGAACCAGAACGGCCCCTGGTCGGCGAGCCGCGCGTGGCGCTCGCTGTCGGGAATGCAGTCGATGGACCGGCTCTCCACGGCGATGCGGGCACGGCCGTGCTGTCCGCTGGCGGGGCTGTTCATGGCCTTGTCCCTCCCGTTGTCCTTGCTGTTGTGGGACGAATTCTAGGCAGGGGTTCGCAGCCGCTCCATGCCAAATGCGCGAGGTTCACATCGATGGGCAAAGATGTGTGGCCCGGGATATCCCGGGCATGAAGAAACCCGCTGCAGCCAGGCTGCAGCGGGTTCCAAAGTGGCCGCCCGGGTGCTGCCCGGGCGCCGCGTCACACGGCAGGTGCCGGCGCGGCGGGCACGGGGTCTGTGCCGCTGGCCTCCGACGGATCGTTGCGATGCACCAGCCGGTACAGCAGCGGCAGCACCAGCAGGGTCAGCAGCGTGGACGACAGGATGCCGCCGATCACCACCGTGGCAAGCGGCCGCTGCACCTCGGCGCCCGTGCCCGTGGCAATGGCCATGGGCACGAAGCCCAGCGAGGCGACAAGGGCCGTCATCAGCACGGGGCGCAGGCGGGTGAGCGCGCCCTCGGTCACGGCATCGGGCACGCTGGCGCCCTGTTCGCGCAAGGTTCTGATCCAGGAGATCATGACCAGGCCGTTGAGCACGGCCACGCCCGACAGCGCGATGAAGCCCACCGCCGCCGAGATGGACAGCGGTATGTCGCGCAGCCACAGCGCCAGGATGCCGCCCGTGAGCGCGAACGGAATGCCCGTGAAGACCACCAGCCCGTCGCGCACATTGCCGAACATGGCGAACAGCAGCACGAAGACCATGAGCAGGGCCACGGGCACGACGATCTGCAGGCGGCGCGTGGCCGACTCCAGGTTCTCGAAGGTGCCGCCCCAGCGCGTCCAGTAGCCGGGCGGCAGCGACAGGCCTTGCAGCTTCTGCTGCGCCTCGCCCACGAAGGAGCCCATGTCGCGCCCGCGCACATTGGCGCTGACCACGATGCGGCGCTTGCCGTCCTCGCGGCTGACCTGATTGGGGCCGGGCGCGGTCTCGAACGCGGCCACGGCCGACAGCGGCACGAAGCCGATGCGCCCGTCCGCCCCGCGCGGCAGGGCGATGGGCAGGCGGCTCAGGGCCTGCAGGTCGTTGCGCACGGCGTCCGGCAGGCGCACCTGGATGTCGAAGCGCTTGTCGCCCTCGAACACCGTGCCGGCCTCGGTGCCGCCCATGGCGGTGCTGATGGCGTCCTGCACATCGCCCATGTTCAGACCGTAGCGCGAGGCCTTTTCGCGGTCGATCTGCACGGTGAGCATGGGCAGGCCCGTGGTCTGCTCGACCTTGACCTCGGAGGCGCCCGCGATCTGCTGCAGCATGCCGGCCACGGTCTGGGCGCTTTTCTCCAGCACGGCCATGTCGTCGCCGAAGATCTTCACGGCCACGTCGCTGCGCACGCCCGAGATCAGCTCGTTGAAGCGCAGCTGGATCGGCTGGGAGAACTCGTAGTTGTTGCCCGGGATGCGGTCCACCGACGCCTGCACGGCGGCCAGCAGCTCATCGCGCGGGCGCGCCGGGTCGGGCCACTCGCTGCGGGCTTTCAGCATGATGTAGCCGTCGGAGATGTTGGGCGGCATGGGGTCGGAGGCGATCTCGGCCGTGCCGGTGCGCGCGAACACGCGGTCGATCTCGGGGAACTCCTTCTTGAGCGCCTTCTCGATCTGCATCTGCATTTGCAGCGACTGCGTGAGGCTGGTGCCCGGGATGCGCAGCGCCTGGATGGCGAAGTCCCCCTCGTTGAGGTTGGGCGCGAACTCGCTGCCCAGGCGCGTGGCCAGCAGCAGGCTCAGCGCCACGGCCACGGCGGCGGCCGTGAGCACCACGGCGGGCGCGGCCATGACGCGCGCCAGCACGGGCGCATAGCCGCGGCGTGCCCAGCCCATGAGGCGGTTTTCCTTCTCGGCCACCTTGTCGCCCATGAACAGCGCAATCGCCGCCGGGATGAAGGTGATGGACAGCAGCATGGCGCCGGCCAGCGCAATGACCACCGTGAGCGCCATGGGGTGGAACATCTTGCCCTCCACACCCGTGAGCGCGAAGATGGGCAGGTAGACCACCATGATGATGAGCTGGCCGAACAGCAGCGGGCGGCGCGCTTCCTTCGCGGCGGCGAAGACTTCATGGAAGCGTTCGCTGCGCGTCAGCGACCGTCCTCGCGCCTCCTGCGCATGCGCCAGGCGGCGCACGCAGTTCTCCACGATGACCACGGCGCCGTCGATGATGATGCCGAAGTCCAGCGCCCCCAGGCTCATGAGGTTGGCGCTGACCTTGTAGTGCACCATGCCCGTGAAGGTGAACAGCATGGACAGCGGGATGATCAGCGCCGTGATCAGCGCCGCGCGCAGGTTGCCCAGGAACAGGAAGAGGATGACCACCACCAGGGCCGCGCCCTCCACCAGGTTCTTCTTGACCGTGGCGATGGCCTTGTCCACCAGGTTGGTGCGGTCGTAGACGGTGATGGCCTTGACGCCCGGGGGCAGGCCCCGGTTGATCTCGGCCATGCGCTGGTCCACGGCGCGCGAGACGGTGCGGCTGTTCTCGCCGATCAGCATGAACACCGTGCCCAGCACCACCTCGCGGCCGTTGTCGGTGGCCGCGCCCGTGCGCAGCTCCTGGCCCAGGCCGACCTCGGCCAGGTCGCGGATGCGGATGGGCTGGCCCTGGGCCGAACCCACGATGACCTCGCGGATGTCGGCGATGCCGCCGACCTGGCCCGGCGCGCGGATCAGGTACTGCTCGCCCTGGCGCTCGATGTAGCCGGCGCCCACGTTGGCGTTGTTGCGCTGCAGGGCGGTGACGATGTCGGCCAGCGTGAAGCCGTAGGCGGCCAGCTTCTCGGGCGCGGGCGCCACCAGGTACTCCTTGGCGTAGCCGCCGATGGAGTTGATCTCGGTGACGCCGGGCACGTTGCGCAGCTGCGGCTTGATGACCCAGTCCTGGATCTCGCGCAGGTCCATGGGCGTGTAGGGCGTGCCGTCGGGCTTTTTCGCACCGTCCTCGGCCTCCACGGTCCACAGGTAGATCTCGCCCAGGCCCGTGGAGATGGGGCCCAGCGTGGGCGTGATGCCCGCAGGCAGGCTGTCGCGCGCCTGCTGTATGCGCTCGCCCACCAGCTGCCGCGCGAAGTAGATGTCCGTGCCGTCCTTGAACACCACGGTGACCTGGGACAGGCCGTAGCGCGACAGCGAGCGCGTCTGCTCCAGGTGGGGCAGGCCGGCCATCACCGTCTCTATGGGATAGGTGACGCGCTGCTCGGTCTCCAGCGGCGAGTAGCCGCTGGCCTGGGTGTTGATCTGCACCTGGACATTGGTGATGTCGGGCACGGCGTCGATGGGCAGGCGCTGGTAGTTGTAGATGCCCAGGCCCGCCATGGCCAGCACGGCCAGCAGGACCAGCCAGCGCTGCTCTATGGCGAATCGGATGATGCGTTCAAACATGGAGTTCTCCGTTCATGCCCGCATCAATGGGAGTGCTCGGCCGTGGCCTTGCCCAGCTCGGCCTTGAGCATGAAGCTGCCCTCGGCCACGTAGGATTGGCCGGGTTTCAGGCCTTCCAGCACCTCGGTGGTCTTGCCGTCGGCGCGGCCCACGCGTACCGGCTGGGCGCGAAAGCCCCCCTGCACGGGCACGAAGACCACGGTCTGCTGCTCCATCTTCTGCAGTGCCTGCGTGGCCACGGCCAGCGGCGCCTGCCGGGACGATGCCGTCAGCTCCACATTCACGAACAGGCCCGGGCGCCACACGCCGTCGGGGTTGGGCAGGGTGATGCGCGCGGGGGCCGTGCGCGTGTCCTGGCCGATCAGGGCGCCCACATAGGCCACCTCGCCCGTGGCCGAGGAGTCGAAGGCCGTGGCGCGCACCGTGGCCTTCTCGCCCACGCGCACGGCGGGCAGGTCGGGCGCGGCCACGCGCATCTCGGCCCAGACGCTGCGCAGGTCGGAGATGGTGAAGACCTGGGTGGTGTCCTGCACGGCCTCGCCCACGGACAGGTGCTTTTCCACGATCACGCCGTCAAACGGCGCGCGCAGCTCGAAGCGGTTGAGCCCGCCCGCACCACCGCCGGCACCGGCGCCCGTGGCGGCCAGCTTCTGCTGGGCGTTGGAGACGGCGATCTCGGCCTCGCGCAGCGCCTGGCGCGCCTGCAGGTAGTCCTGCTCGGCCGAGACCTTTTCCTCCCACAGCTGCTTTTCACGCGCATAGGTGGTGCGGGCCAGCTCCAGGCGCTTGCCGGCGGCCAGCAGTTCGCTGCGCTGCTCGGAGACGGCGGCGCTGCTGAGCACGGCCAGCAGCTGGCCCTTCTTCACGTTCTGGCCCAGGTTGGCGGGAACGCTCTCGGCAATTCCGGCCACGCGCGGCACGACGTGGGCCGTGCGGTCTTCGTTGAAGCGGATCTCCCCGGGCAGCTGCAGCACGGAGCGCACGGTGGCCGGGCCGGCCTCGGCCAGGCGCACGCCGGCCGCCTGCATGCGCTGGGCGTCCATGGCGATCAGGCCTTCGTCGTCGCCATGGCCGGCTTCGGCGGCGGCTGCGGGTTTGGCGGCAGGCTTGGCCTCGGCTTTTTCCGCCTTGGAATCTTCATGGTGCTCATCGTCGGCATGGCCTTCGTCGTGCTTGTGGCCATCTCCGGCTGCAGCGCCGTGGTGCTCGCCATCGGCATGGCCTGCGGCCTCGCTGTGGCCGTGGCCATGGCTGTCGGCCTTGGCGGCACCCGGCGGGCCGCTGCGCAGGATCAGCGTGGCGGCCAGCGCACCCACGGCCAGGATGACGGCAATGGCCACGAGGGTGCGGCGCGGTCCGAGGGGGGAGGAGGAGGGCTTGGTGTTCATGGTCTGGATGCAATCAGGTTGCTATCGGGGTCAGAGGCCGGCTTCTGTGCCGAGCAGGCGGTCGATGTCGGCGGCGGCGCGGTGCGTGGCCAGCAGCTGGTCCAGGTACTGGCTGCGCGCCTCGGACCAGGTGCGCTGCGCGTCCAGCACGTCCAGGTAGGCGAACTTGCCCAGCGCAAAGCCGCGCGAGGCCAGCTCGTAGGCCGTGCGCGCCGTGGGCAGCACCTCCTCGGCCAGCTGGCGCGCCTGCTCGCGGCTGGCCTGCAGCAGCTCGCGCGCCTCGAACAGCTGGGCCTGCAGCTGAACGCGCGTGGCCAGCAACTGCTCCTCGGCCTGGTCGGCCAGGCGCAGGGCCTGCAGCTGGTTGCCCCGGTTGCTGTCGAGCACGGGCAGGGGCACGGAGACGCCGACCACGAGCTGGTTGCGCCCGACCTCGGTGGCGCGCTTGACGCCCAGGCTGACGGTGGGATCGGGCAGGCGGCGCGCACGCTCCAGGTCGGCCGTGGCGCGGCTTTGCTCCAGCGCCTGGCGCGCACGCAGCACGGCGGGAGCCTGTTCGATGCGCTGCTGCAGGGCTGCCAGTTCCGGCAGCTGGGGCAGCGCGTCCACGGCGCCCTCGGCCTGGCCGAAGGGGCGTACGCTCTCGCCCCACAGCGCCTGCAGCTGGCCGCGCGCCACGCGCAGGGCAGAGCGGGCCCGGGCCTGCTCCAGCAGGGCGCCGGACTCGGCCACGCGGGCCCGGGTCTCCTCCAGCGGCGCCACCTTGCCGGCCGCCACGCGCCGGGCCGCCGCTTCGCGCGCGCTGCTGGCGATCTCCAGCGTCTGCCCGGCCAGGACCACGCGCTGCTGCGCGGCCAGCACGCCGAAAAAGGCCGCGCCCACATCGGCGCGCAGCGCGGCCTCGGCCCCTGCCAGTTCGGCGCGGGCCAGGTCGCGGCCGCGCTCGGCCACGCGCATGCGGGCCTCGCGCTTGCCGCCCACTTCCAGGGTCTGGTTCAGCTGCACGGTCAGCGTGCGGGTGCTGCGGCGCGTGTCCTCCTGCGACCAGGCCAGCTCGGGATTGGGCCGGGCCTGGCTTTGCAGCACGGCCCCCTCCGTGGCGGCCAGCGCCTGGCGGGCCGCGCGCAGGCCGGGATTGCCGTCCAGCGCCAGGGCCAGTGCCTGCTGCAGGTCCAGCGGCAGGCCATCAGGAAGGGATGCGCCTGCAAAGGCGGGTGGCGCCACGGAATCGGCCGGTGGCTCGGCGGCCTGCACGACGCCGCAGGCGGCCAGCGCCGCCAGCACCCACGGTGCGAAGGCTGTCCTCGACGGAAAGGACGAAGGAAAAGACATACACGGGCTCCTTGCCCGCAGCGCGGATCAGGCGTGATCGCTTGGTCGATCAGGCCCCACGCCACAGGGCGCGCACGGACGAGGGCCGCTGCGCGCGAAGGGATTTCTGGAAAATGCCGGTCCGGGGCGAAACAGGGCGATGAACGCCGAATGCCTGGCCGGCGGCTGCAGGAGCGTCAGCCCTGCCAGCGGGGCCGGTCGGGACGCAGCAGCACGGCCGAGGCATGCCGGCGCAGCGGCTCGGCGAATTGCGCGGGCGGCGGGGCCACCGGCGCCGCCTGCCAGTGCTGTGTGGCAGCGGCCACCCAGGCGTGGCACATGGAGCAGTCCACGCTGAGCGAGGACTGCAGGCCCTGGTCGGCCTTTTGCGCAGGCGGGCCGGACTCGGCATCCGTGCCCGTGCCCGCATGGCGCTCGGCACCCATGCCGTGCAGGCTCACGCCATGGACATGGTGGCCGAAGTGCCGGGTCTCATGCCCGTCGTGGCGGCACAGCGCAGCGGCCGCCATCCAGGTCCACTGGAACAGCAGCGCGATCACGAGGATGGCAAGGGCGGCAAGACGGGGCCGGGTCATGGAAGAGGGCATGGCAGAAGTGCGGGATTGTCGGGCATGGCGTTTGACCCCAATCGCGACTGCCCCATGCCGGCGAGTCTAGGGCGGCGCAGCGACCCGGCGCTGTCGGGCACATGACAAATTTGTCATCTCCGAAAACCCTTGCCTGCCCCGACAATGCTCGGCATGAAAGTCCTGGTCATCGAAGACGAAACCAAGCTGGCCGACTACCTCCGCAAGGGCCTGACCGAGGAGGGGTTCGTGGTCGATGTCGCGCACAACGGCATCGACGGCCTGCACCTGGCCACCGAGCTGGCCTACGACCTCATCGTGCTCGACGGCATGCTGCCCGGCATCGACGGCCTGGCCGTGCTGGCGGCGCTGCGCCAGTCGCGCCAGACACCGGTGCTGATGCTGACGGCGCGCGGCCAGGTGGAGGACCGCGTGCGCGGCCTGCAAGGCGGCGCCGACGACTACCTGGTCAAGCCCTTCGCGTTCTCCGAGCTGGTGGCGCGCATGCATGTGCTGCTGCGCCGCGGCGGCGGCACGGCCCAGCCTGCGGCCGAGGCCACCACGCTGCGCATGGCCGACCTGGAGCTGGACCTGATACGCCGCCGCGCCACGCGCGCCGGCCAGCGCCTGGACCTGACGGCCAAGGAATTCAACCTGCTGAGCCTGCTGCTGCGCCGCCAGGGCGAGGTGCTGTCGCGCACCGAGCTGGCCTCCCAGGTCTGGGACATGAATTTCGACAGCGAGACCAATGTGGTCGAGGTGGCCGTGCGCCGCCTGCGCCTGAAGCTGGACCAGCCCTTCGCGCAGCCGCTGCTGCACACGGTGCGCGGCATGGGCTATGTGCTGGAGTCGCGCGCACCGTGAGCGTTGCCCCTGCCGACATTCCCCACCTGGGCCGGCGCCTGTCGCGCTGGCTGGCCCTGCAGACCATGCTGGGCCTGGGCCTGGTGTGCGCGGCCGTCTACGGGGTGGCATCGATGACGCTGGAGCAGCACCAGCACGAGACGCTGGACCTCAAGCAGCAGGCCGTGCTGCACCTGATGACCGAAAGCCGCAGCGCCCACAACGAAGCCGGGCTGGCCCACATGCTGGACGACTTTCTCACGGGCCTGGACGAGATGTCGCTGCGCATCACCGACCTGCAGGGCCGCGTGCTCTACGAGCGCCTGCGCACGCCCAAGAATCCCGGCCGCACGCTGCAGCGCAGCTTCGAGGTCGTGCTGGCCGACTCCGGCCAGCAGGCCCGTGCCCAGCTCACGCTGGACCGGGCCGAAGACGACCGGCAACTGTCCCTGCTGGCCTGGACGCTGGCCCTGGCTGCCGTGGGCGGCGCGCTGCTGGTGTCGCTGACCGGCATCTGGCTGGTGCGCCTGGGCCTGGCGCCGCTGCGACAGCTGACCGAGCAGACGCGCCAGCTGTCGGCCCAGGACCTGCAGCGGCGCCTGGACGACAGCGGGCAGCCGCAGGAGCTGCGGCCGCTGATCGCACAGTTCAACGCCCTGCTGGAGCGGCTGTCCGTGGCCTACCGGCAGATGGAGGCCTTCAACGCCGACGTGGCCCATGAGCTGAACACGCCGCTGACCACGCTGATCAGCAGCTGCGAGCTGGCCCTGCGCAAGCCGCGCAGCGAGGCCGAGCTGCGCGAGGTGCTGGCTTCCAACCTGGAGGACCTGCGGCGCATGGCCGGCATCGTGGCCGACATGCTGTTTCTCTCCCAGGCCGACCGGGGCCAGGGCGCGCGCCTGGCGCCCTGGGCCAGCCTGGCCGCGCTGGCCCATGAGGTCATCGACTTCCACGAGGCCGCGCTGCAGGAGGCCGACCTGCAGGTCGTCGTCCAGGGCGACGCGGCCGCCGAGGTCGATGCGCGGCTGCTGCGCCGGGCGCTGTCCAACCTGCTGGGCAATGCCACACGCTATGCACAGCGCGGCTCCACCATCACCGTGCAGATCGGCGCGCGGCCCTGTACCCACCACGGGGGCGCCGGCGATGTGGCGCTGGCGGTGCTCAACCGGGGCCCGGCCATCGATCCCGTCCACCTGCCGCGCCTGTTCGACCGCTTCTACCGCGCCGACGCCGCGCGCAGCCAGGCCGACCGCAACCATGGCCTGGGCCTGGCCATCGTGGCCGCCATCGCGCGCATGCACGGCGGGCGCTGCTTTGCCGAGTCCGAGGGCGGCTTCACGCGCATCGGCCTGGAGCTGCCCGACAGCCCGAGCCCGCCGCGCGATTCCCCGGCCTGAACACAGGCACCGGAGCGGCGGCACAATGGCGCCCCATGACGCAAGACGCCCCCTCCTCCTACGCAACGCTGCTGGCCGAAGGCAATGCCCTGGTGGCCCAGGCGCAGCGGGCCGCCACCCAGGATTTCGCCCAGGCCCGGGCGCTGTGGCAGCAGGCCGGCAAGCATTTCTATCTGGCCCATAAGGCCGACCCGGACCAGGCGGAAGCCGCGTTTCGCCTGGCCCAGGCCTGGATGGCCGAAGCCCATGCGCTGCAAAAGGAAGACTCGCCAGACGCCGTGGTGATGTGGCGCAACGCCGCCGCGCAATGCGAGCTGGCGTTCGACCTGGAGCCCGAGAACGGCCGCCTGGCCATGACGGCCGCCAGCTGCCACATGTTCGGCGGCCAGCATGACGCGGCCAAGGCCTGGCAGCAGATCGGCCAGCATCTGCTGCCGCCGGCGCCCGAAGGCGACGGCGCCTGAAGCCAGGCTACAGCGCGATCAGCTTGAACACGGCCCTCGCCGTGCACACGGCCTGGCCCGCGCTGTCCAGCACATCGCCCTCGCAGAACACGGTGCGCGCGCCTGCGCGCAGCACGCGGGCCTCGATCAGCAGGTCGGTGGTGGCCGATGCCAGGAAATGCGTGCTCATCTCGATGGTCACCACGCCCAGCCCCAGCGGGTTGGACGAGCGCGCGGCCGCGCTCAGCGTGAAGTCCAGCGCGCTCATCAGCGCGCCGCCATGGCCATGCCCCCGGCTGTTGGCCAGGTGCGGGCGCATGGGCAGCCGCGTGCGCGCCAGGCCGGGCGCCAGGCTCACGGGCTCCAGGCCGATGTGGGACATGAAGGGCACGTCGATGCCGAAGTAGCCGCGCGCCAGCGCGGCGGCCTCCAGGTCCGGGGTGGTGGAGATTCCAACGGCGTTCATCCGATCTCCGCAATCGCCTGGCCTTCGGCCACCGGCTCGCCCACGGCCACGAGCATGCGGCGCACGACGCCTGCCACCTCGCTTTCCACGGGAATCTCCATCTTCATGGACTCCACGATGATGAGGGTGTCGCCCAGGGCGACGGTGCCGCCTTCGGCGGCTTCCACAGCGGCCACGAGGCCGGCGATGGGGCTTGTGATCATGTTCGGGGTGGTGGTCATGGGTAGGGCTTTCAAAGGGGGGCCAGCACGCGCTGGGCGATGCCGGTGTCGATGCGCAGGTCCAGGAAATCGGCGTGGCCCAGGATGCGTTCGATGAAGGGGATGTTGGTCTTCACGCCCTCGATGCGGGTCTGCGCCAGTGCCTGGCGCAGCCGTGCGATGGCCTGGGCGCGGTCGCTGCCATGGGCCACGAGCTTGGCGACCATGGGGTCGTAGAAGGGCGTGACGCTGCAGCCCTGGGCATAGCCGGTCTCCACGCGCAGGCCTTCTCCCTGGGGCATCTCGAAGCGGTCCAGGCGCCCTGGCGAGGGCAGGAAGCGCACGGGGTCTTCGGCATAGATGCGCGCCTCGATGGCATGGCCGCTGGCCACGGGTTCGGCGGGCAGCACGTCGCCCATGCGCTCGCCGGCGGCCAGGCGGATCTGGGCCTCGACGATGTCGATGCCCGTGATCTCCTCGGTCACCGCATGCTCGACCTGCAGCCGCGTGTTCATCTCCAGGAAGACAAAGCCGTGCTGCGGCGTGTAGAGCATCTCCACGGTGCCGATCACGTCATAGCCCGTGCGCGCCAGCAGGCCGGCCAGCAGTTGCCGCATGTCGGCCAGGGCCTGCGCGGGAATGCCTGCGGGGCGGGCCTCTTCCACCACCTTCTGGTGGCGGCGCTGCACCGAGCAGTCGCGCTCGAACAGCACGCGCACCTCGCCATGGCGGTCGGCCAGCACCTGGAACTCGATGTGGCGCGGCGCCTCGATCAGCTTTTCCAGGTACAGCTCGGCCGTGCCGAAGTACTTGGCGGCAATGCCGCTGGCCTTGGACCAGGCGGCCTCCAGCTGCGGTGCATCGTGCGCGGGCAGCATGCCGATGCCGCCGCCCCCGCCTGCGGGCTTGACCAGCACGGGAAAGCCGATGCGCGCCGCCTCCGCCTGCGCCTCCTGCACGCTGTGCAGCACGGCCGAGCTGGCCGCCTGCGGCATGCCCTGGGCGGCCATGAAGGCCCGCGCCTGGGTCTTGTGGCCCAGCGTGCGTATCCAGTGCGGCGAGGGGCCGATGAAGCACAGGCCCTGGCGCTGCACGGCCTCGGCGAAGTCCGCGTTCTCGGAGAGAAAGCCGTAGCCCGGGTGCACGGCATCGGCGCCGGTCTCGCGCGCCACCTGCAGCAGCCGCGCCTGGTCCAGATAGCTTTGCGCGGCGGGCGCAGGGCCTATGCACACGGCCTGGTCGGCCGCGCGCACATAGGGCAGGCTGGCATCGGCCTCGGAGTACACGGCCACGGATTCAAGGCCCATGCGCCGCAGCGTGCGGATCACGCGCGCGGCCACGGCGCCCCGGTTAGCGACCAGCACGCGGCGGATGGGGTGCGGGGCGCCGCTCATGCCGCCTCCGAGGACGCCGCTGGCGTGGCGGCCACGGCCACCACCGCATCGACGATCACCGGCGCCTGCGCGCCGCGCGCCACGAGCACGGGATTGGCGTCGACCGACTGCACGCGCCCGCCCTGGGCCAGCATCCAGTCGCCCAGCCGCACCATCATGGCGGCCACGGCATCCAGCTCCACGGCCGGCATGCCGCGCACGGCCGCAAAGGCCGGGGCGATGGACAGGCGCGCAAGGGCATCCAGCGCCTGCCGCGCACTGAAGGGGGCGACAAGGAACTGCACGTCCCTGAGCGCCTCCACCAGCACGCCGCCCTGGCCGACCATGACCACCACGCCGAATTCGGCATCCACATGGGCACCCAGCGCCAGCTCGAAGTCGGCCCTGTGCTGGGCTCCCAGCAGCAGGCCGCCATCGGCCACGCCCAGGCGGGCCAGCGTGGCGGCGAAGTCGCCAAAGGCCTGCAGCGCCTGCTCCGCATCGCGGATGTTCAGCCGCACCAGGCCATGCTCGGACTTGTGCGAGAGATCGGCGGACACGCCCTTGGCCACCAGGGGCAGCGGCAGGGATTCGAGGGCGGCGCGCACCTCGTCCTCGCTCCTGCAGACCAGATGGCGCATCACCGGCAGGCCGGCGCGGGCCAGCTCGGACAGGCTGGAGGGCTCGTCAAGCGTGAGGGAGCGGGAGGCCGCCACCGGCACCGATGCCTCGGCAGACGGCACCTGTGCCTGCCTGCCACCGGCCTGCTCGGCCAGCAGCGCCAGGCCGCGCATGGCGGCGCGTTCGCTCCAGAAGGTGGGCACGCCCTGGTCCTGGAAGGCCTGGGCCACCCAGTCCTGGTTGACGCTGACCGCAATGGGCACGCCGGTATCGCGCGCAAAGCGGCTGGCCTGGCCCGCGAAGTCGGCGAAGTCATAGCCCTCGCCGCCGATCGGGAAGCCCACGTGCACCAGATCGGCGGCACCGCTGCCCGACAAGGCCCGCAGCGTGTCGCCAAAGGTCTGCGGCCTGCCCAGCAGGGCCGTGGTCATGTCGATGGGATTGCGCGCCGTGACATAGGACGGCAGGGCCTGGGACAGGCCGTCCAGCGTGGCGGCATCGAACGGCTCCAGGGCCAGGCCGTATTCCTCGGCCGCGTCGGCCGACAGCACGCAGGTGGCGCCCGAATTGCTGATGCTGACCACGCGGCGACCGCGCGGCGCGGGCTGGGACAGGAACAGCGGCGCGTAGTCGATCAGCTCGCGGAAGTCGGCCAGGCGCGGTATGCCGTGCTGGCGCAGGAAGGCATCGGCCAGCGCGTCCTCGGCCGCCAGCGCGCCCGTGTGCGAGCTGGCCGTGGCCTGGCCTGCGCGCGTGCGGCCGGCCTTCACGGCCAGGATGGTGATGCCGCGCGCATGCGCCAGGCGTGCGGCCTCGGCCAGCCAGGCGCTTTGCCGCAGCGTCTCGATGTAGAGCACGACCAGGCGGATGCCTTCGTCCTCGACCACGGCGCGCACGGCTTCGGCCGCGCAGACATCGGCCTCGTTGCCCGTGGACAGCATGTAGCGCACGCCGATGCCCGCGCGGCGCAGGCCGCCGTAGAGAATGGCCGCGCCCGCGCCGCTCTGGCTGACGATGGCCACGGGGCCGTCGGCCGGCGCGTTCTCGTTGATCATGGTCGAGAAGTTGAGGATGGCGCCCGTGGCGAAGTTGGCCACGCCCTGGCAGTTGGGGCCGAACAGTCGCAGCCCGCCGCCTGGCGAACGGCGCGCCCGCGCCACCAGGTCGGCCTGCTGCCGGCGGCCCTCCTCGCCCAGCTCCGCAAAGCCCGAGGAATAGATCACGGCCAGGCGCGCGCCCACGGCCACGCAGTCGTCGATGGCGGCGGCCACGTCCTCGCCGGGCAGGCTGATGACCACGGCATCGGGCGCCTCGGGCAGCGCGCGCAGCGAGGGGTAGGCGGCCAGGCCCTGGACCTCGGCGCGCTTGGGATTGACGGGCAGGATGCGGCCTGCGAAACCGTGGCGCCGCAGGTAGTCGATGGGCCGGCCACCGGCCTTGATGGGGTTGTCGGATGCGCCAAGGATGGCGACGGAGCGGGGGTTCAGTGCTTGCAACAGAGACATGCGTACCTCATCAATCCAAAGACAAGGCTTCGCGCTGGATGACTTGGCCCCAGTCGGCCACTTCCTTGGCGATGCGCTGGCCGAACGGCGCGGGCGGCATCATCACGGGCTCGCCCTGGCTGCTGAGCACGGCGCGGATGCGTGCGTCCTGCAGCACGCCCCTGGAGGCCTCGTAGAGCCGGTTGACGATGGCCGGCGGCGTGCCCGCAGGCGCCAGCAGGCCGGCCCAGAAGGTGACGTCGAAATCGGCATAGCCGGCCTCGGCCATGGTGGGCACCTCGGGCAGTTGCTGCATGCGCCGGGGCGCGGTGACGGCCAGTGCCACGAGCTTGCCGCTGGCGATGTGGGGCAGCGCGCTCCAGGTGTCGAACTGCGTGTCCAGCTCGCCGCTGAGCACGGCCATCTGCGCCTGCGATGCGCTCTTGTAGGGCACATGCGTGGTCTTCACGCCCGTGCGGTTGCTCCAGGCCGCATAGGCCAGGTGGGCGATGTTGCCGGGGCCGGCAGAGCCGTAGCTGAGCTTGTCGGGATGGCCCTTGGCGAAGACGATCACATCCTTGGCCGAGCGGATCTGGTGCTTCTGCGCCCACTCGGGGTTGACGGTGAGGATGAAGGGCGCATCCAGCACCATGGTGATGGGCGCGAAGTCCTTGGCGCGGTAGGTGATCTTCTTGTAGATCTGGGGGTTGATGGTGATGCTGCTGGAGTTGGTGACCAGCAGGGTGTAGCCGTCGGGCGCGGCGCGCGCCACCTCGCCCACGCCGATGGCGCCGTTGGCGCCGGGCTTGTTCTCCACCACCACGGGCTGGCCCAGCGACTTGCTCAGCGGCTCGGACAGCGCACGTGCAATGGTGTCGGTGAACGAGCCTGCAGGAAAGCCGACCACGATGCGCACGGGGCGCGTGGGCCACTTGTCCTCCTGGGGGGCCTGGGCCTGGGCCGCCGTCGCGGCGCAGATGGTCAGGCACGGCGCCAGGCACAGGGCCAGGGCGGTGCGGCGCGAGGGCGCGCGCGGTTGTCTGGTTGCCATTGCTTTGTCTCCTTGGGTTTTTATGCGTTCAGGGCCGCAGGCCGAACTGCGGCGCTCCGGCCTCGCGCAGCGGCGCGGCCAGTTCCACGAATTCGCTGAGCAGGGCGCGCGTGTCGCGCGGATCGATCACCTCGTCGATGCCGAAGGCCTCGGCCGTGCGGAAGGGCGAGGTCAGGCTGCGCACGCGCTGCTCGATCTCGGCGCGCTTTTGCACGGGGTCGTCGGCGCCTTCGATCTCGGCCTTGTAGGCCACCTCCAGCCCGCCCTCGATGGGCAGCGAGCCCCAGTTGGCCGAGGGCCAGGCATAGCGGAAGTTGAAGCGGCCCATGTGCTGGTGGCCCGCCGCCGCCACGCCGTAGGCGCGGCGGATGAGGATGCTGCACCAGGGCACGGTGGCCTGGTAGACGGCGGCCAGGGCGCGCACGCCGTAGCGCATGACGCCGGCCTTCTCGGCCTCCACGCCGATCTGGAAGCCCGCGATGTCCACCAGGTTGACCACGGGCAGGTGGAAGGTCTGGGCCATGTCCACGAAGCGCGTGAACTTCTCGGCGGAGGGGCCGTCCCAGCCGCCGCCGTAGAAGTACGGGTCGCTGGCCACCACGGCCACGGGCCAGCCGTCGATGCGCGCTAGCCCCGTGACGATGGCCCGGCCCCAGTGGCGGCCCGTCTCCAGGAAGGAGCCCTCATCGACCAGGCATTCGACGATGGGCCGGATCTTGTAGACCTTGCGGCCATCACGCGGAATGGCCGACAGCAGCCATTCGTCGCGCCGCCGCGGATCGTCCTGCGGCGCGGTGCGCGCAGGCAGCTCGTACACCGACGATGGCAGGTAGGACAGGAAGCGGCGCACGCGCTCGAAGGCCTCCTGCTCGGTGGCCACCTCGTCATCGACCACGCCGTTGCGCGTGTGCACCTGGCTGCCGCCCAGCTCGTTCTTGGTCACGTTCTGGCCGATGCGCGCCACCACGGGCGGGCCGGCATTGAACAGCTGGGCGGTCTCCCTGACCATCACCGAGTAATGGCTGGAGGCCACGCGCGCCGCGCCCATGCCGGCCACCGAGCCCAGGGCCAGCGAGACCACGGGCACGGTGGACAGGTTCTGCACCACCTGGCTCCAGACCTTCATGGTGGGCACGCTGGTGTAGCCCTTGGTCTCGATGTTGCGCACCGAGCCGCCGCCGCCCGTGCCGTCCACCAGGCGCACCATGGGCAGGCGCAGGTCGTGCGCCATCTTCTCGGCAAAGATCAGCTTGTCGCCCACGGCGCCGTCGTTGGCGCCGCCGCGCACCGTGAAATCGTCGCCCACCACGACCACGGGCCGCCCGCCCACGCGTGCTCGCCCCATGATGAGGTTGGAGGGCGTGAAGTCCGTCAGCCGGCCCAGGCCGTCGTACTGGCCCGAGCCGGTGAGCGAGCCCACCTCCACGAAGGACTGCGCGTCCGTGCAGGCATCGATGCGCTCGCGCACCGTGAGCTTGCCGGCAGCCTTGTGCCGCGCCACCTTGTCCTCTCCGCCCAGTTTGGCCGCCAGTGCGCGGCGGTATGCGATCTCGTCCACTTCGGGTTGCCAGCTCATGTCGTCGTGTCTCCTTTTGCCTGTGGATATGCACAAGGCGTGCCAGAACGCAGTGCGTTGAATTCAAAGGATTTTTTCCACAGTCGATCTCCGTGTGTCCACATCAAGGACAACCTCGAAGACACGGGTCGGGCGCTGTCTTCAATGGAGACACCACGGGGACAGACCCGTGGCCTGCGCGCCGCTAGAGTGCGTTCAATCCCAGCCACTGCCCGCCATGCCCATGCCCAGCTCCCCCGACCACCGATTCGGCGTTCTCGTGTGGCGACGCGACTCGCCCGAGCCCGTGGCGCGGCTGGGCCTGGCGCAGGAGCCGCTGCTGCATGCAGCCGTCACCGAGGCCCTGGCCCGCGCGCACGGCGACGGGCACAACCCCATCGGCCATGGCCAGTTGCTGCACGTGGAAACACCGGGTCCGCGCGGCACGGTGGCCCGCCATGTGGCCGTGGTGCTGGCCGATGCCGAGGGCGAGGTCGCCCTGCTGCGCCCGGCCGACGAGGCGGCGGCGCTGTTCGACATGGTGGCCAGCGTGCCCTTCGCCTTCGCCATCCTCAACATGTTCCTGACCAACCCGTACCAGGCGATCACGGTGGCCGACCATGAAGGGCTGATGCGCTACATCAGCCCCGTGCACGAGAAGTTCTTCGGCCTGGCGCCCGGCACGGCCGCAGGCCGGCGCGCCGAGGACGTGATCCCCAACTCGCGCCTGCCCCACGTGGTGCGCAGCGGCCGGGCCGAGATCGGCGACCTGCAGCAGCTGGGGCCTGGCGTGAGCCGCATCGTCAACCGCATGCCGGTCTACGAGGGCGGCGCCGTGGTGGGCGCCGTGGGTCAGGTCAGCTTCAGCGGCGTGGAGGCACTCAACCGCATGCAGCAGCGGCTGAACCAGCTGCATGACGAGGTGCAGCACTACAAGCGCGAACTGAGCCAGTTGCGCGGCGGCACGCCCACGGCGCAGATGGTGGGCGCCAGTGCCCCCATGCAAAGGCTGGCCCGCGAGATCGACGCCGTGGCGCGGCTGGACGTGCCCGTGCTCATCCTGGGCGAGAGCGGCAGCGGCAAGGAGCTGGTGGCCCAGGCCCTGCATGCGCGCGGGCGCGATGCCGACGCGCCCCTGGTCAGCCTCAACCTCGCGGCGCTGCCGGCCACGCTGATCGAGTCCGAGCTGTTCGGCTACGAGGCCGGCGCCTTCACGGGCGGGCGCCGGCAGGGCCAGCCAGGCAAGCTGGAGCAGGCCGAGGGCGGCACCCTCTTCCTCGACGAAGTGGCCGACATTCCCATGGAGATCCAGGTCAAGCTGCTGCGCGTGCTGGAGGACCGCCAGGTGCAGCGCCTAGGCGCGCACAGCGGCCGGCAGGTGAACTTCCGCATCGTGGCCGCCACGCACCGCGACCTGCGCGGCCTCATCGACAGCGGCCGCTTCCGGCTGGACCTGTTCTACCGCCTCAGCGGCGTGGTGCTGCATGTGCCGGCCCTGCGCCAGCGCCTGGAGGACATCCCGGCCCTGGTGCAGCGCTTTGCCCAGTCGTTCTGCGAGCGCAACGGCATTGCGCTGCCCCGCATCGCGCCCGGCGTCATGCCCTACCTGGCCCGGCAGGCCTGGCCCGGCAATGTGCGCCAGCTGCGACAGCGCGTGGAAGAGGCCCTGGTGTTCTGCGACGGCCAGCTGCTGGGCGTGGACAACTTCGCGCGCCACGAGGACCCGCTGGCCGGCGCACGGCCTTCGCCCGTTGTCGAGCCCGGCCTGCCCGCCACCGGCGCCGTGGCCCCGCTCAAGGACCAGGAGCGCAACGCCATCCTCGACGCCATCGCACGCTGCGGCGGCAACAAGAAGCTGGCCGCGCAGGAGCTGGGCATCTCGCGCTCCTATCTGTACAAGGTGCTGGGCGCGGCAAACCAGGGCTGATCCCTGCGGGCCCAGGGTCTGCAGGGGAATGAAGCAGCGGGCCGGCTGTGCCGTTGCCATACTAGGCGCCCCACATCCGCCCCACATCCGCGTACCCGCCCCGTACCCGCCGCCATCGGCCTCCTGAATGCAAGACACCCGAGACGCGCTCGAACAGCGCCAGATCCCCATCTACTTCGCCGCCGTGGCCCTGGCCGCAGTTGCCGCCTGGGCGCTGCCCGGCACAGGCGTGCTGGAGCGTGCCATCAACCCCGCGCTGGCACTGATGCTCTATGTGACCTTCTTGCAGGTGCCCGTGGCCGAGCTGCGGCGCGCCTTTGGCCAGGTGCGCTTCCTGACCGCGCTGATGGTGGCCAACTTCATCGTGGTGCCGGTGCTGGTCTGGGCGCTGCTGCAGTTCCTGCCCGCCGACCCCCTGCTGCGCCTGGGCGCGCTGCTGGTGCTGCTGGCGCCCTGCATCGACTACGTGGTCACCTTCTCCCACCTGGGACGCGCCGATGCGCGCCTGCTGCTGGCGGCCACGCCGGCCCTGCTGATCGCGCAGATGCTGGCCCTGCCCGGCTACCTGGGCCTGTTCCTGGGCGACGATGCGGCGCGGCTCGTGCAGGCGGGGCCTTTCCTGCATGCGTTCGTGTGGCTGATCGCCGTGCCGCTGGCCCTGGCCGCTGCCACGCAGCTGTGGGCGGCCCGCAGCCGGCGCGGCGCCAGCGCCTCGGCATGGCTGGGCCTGCTGCCCGTGCCGGCCACCGCGCTGGTGCTGTTCGTGGTGATCGCCTCCGTGCTGCCCCAATTGGGCCCGGCCACGCAGGCCGCCTGGAGCGTGGTGCCCGTCTATGCGGCCTTTGCGGTGGCGGCGCCCGCACTGGGCTGGCTGGTGGCGCGCGCCTTCCGGCTGCCTGCGCCCGCAGGCCGCGCGGTCGCGTTCAGCGCGGGCACGCGCAATTCGCTGGTCGTGCTGCCGCTGGCCCTGGCCGTGCCCGGCGCCATTCCCGTGCTGCCGGCCGTCATCGTCACGCAGACGCTGGTGGAGCTGCTGGCCGAGCTGGCCTATGTGCGCGTGATTGCGCTGTGGGGCCGGGACCGGGAGCCGGCCCTGGCCCGCGGTCAACGCGATGACGCCGCGCCATAGGCCTGCCGCAGCTGCGCCATGTTGTCCAGCAGCGCCGTCGGCCCGGCGCTGCCCATCAGGTACCAGCCCTTGGGATCGAGGAAGACGACCTGCCCCTTGCGGCCGGCCGCCGTGGCGTGGATCCGCGCGTTGTCGAACACCTTGCGCGAAGCCATGATCTCGCCGCCGCCTGCCGCCTGGCCCGTGGCCGTGTTGCGGTCGATGACGTAGATCCACTCGGGGTCCAGCCGCGCCACATCATCGAAGCCGTAGGCGGTGCCGCGGGCTGGCAGTTGCGCGGCCGATAGCGCCGAGCGCGCGCCGAACACATCGAACAGAAAGCCGAAGCGCGATCCCGGCGCCTGCGGCAGGAGCTTGTCGTTCACGGCCATCAGCAGCAGGCCCGGCGCGGCCTGCGAGGCCTGGGCACGCAGGCCCTGCAGCTCGGCGTGGATGCGCTGCACCAGCGCACGGCCCTGCGCCTGGCGGCCGAACAGCAGCGCCAGCGTGGCGATGTTGCGTTCGATATCGGCCAGCATGTGCTTGCCGCTGACGCTCAGGTCCAGCGTGGGCGCGATGCGTCCCAGCACCTCGGCCTTGCCGGCCGAGCGCCCGCCCACGATGATCAGGTCGGGCGCCAGGCGGCTCAGCGCCTCGTAGTCGGGCTCGAACAGCCCGCCCGCCGCAGGCCGCTGCGCGAAGCTGTCCAGGTACCGGGGCAGCTGCGCCCGGGGCACGCCTGCGACCGCCGACGCGGGCACGCCCAGCGCATGCAGTGCATCCAGCGCCCCCAGGTCATAAACCACCGCGCGCCGGGGTGCGGCGGGCAGGCTGGTCATTCCCCCGGCATGCCGCACGGACAGCGGGGCCGCCGCCGCAGTCCCCAGGAACAAGGCCGGCAAGGCCAGCGCCGCCGCGCGGCGCGTGATATCGAAGGTCATGGCAAAGAATCCCAGGAAAAAATGAAAGGAGTTCCGGGCTCCGGAGGCGGGTGCCGCGCCGGGAAGCGGCGCGGCCCGATCCGCAGGCCACGGGCAGCGGCCGCCCTTGCGGCCGGGATACCTAGAACTTCACGTTCATGCCGATCCAGTAGCGCCGGCCGTCCTGCACCGTGGCGTAGTCCTCGTAGTACACGTCCTTGTCGAACAGGTTGTAGATGCCTGCGTAGAAGGTCACGTCCTTGCTGTAGTTGTAGGAGCCGCCCATGTCGAACATGGCATAGCTGCCGGCCACCCAGGTGCGCGCCGAACGGCCGCCCGTGGGCTGGCTTTCCTTGCCCCGGTAGGACAGCTTGGCCCAGCCCGCCCATTGCTGCGAAGGCTTCCAGTTCAGCGCCAGGTTGAGCATGTGGCGCGGCAGCTGGCTCAGCGGCTGCCCCGCGAACTCGCCGCTTTTTTGCTCGGACTTGGTGAAGGTGTAGCTGCTGCTCAGGTCCAGCGTGCGCGCCAGCGGGGCCTTGAACGTGGCTTCGATGCCGCGCGTGATGGCCTTGTCGATATTGACGTTGGTGGTGGGCGTGTTGCCCGAGGAATTGGCCGGTCCGCACTCGGGGCAGGCGATGCGCGTGATCTTGTCGTTGAACTCGTTGTCGAACACCGTCAGGCCTGCCGACAGGCCGGCGCCGTTGTTGTAGAGCACGCCCAGTTCCTTGCTCAGCGAGGTTTCGGGCTTCAGGTCGGGGTTGCCGTAGATGTTGCCGCCGCGGCTGGACTGGCCCCAGTCGCCCAGGGTCTGGCGCAGCGAGGGCGCGCGAAAGCCGGTGGACACGCCGCCCTTGACGGTCCATTGCGCGTCGAGGTTCCACACGCCGTACAGGCGCGGGCTCCATTGCGATCCGCCCTTGCTGTCGTGGTCGTAGCGCAGGCCGCCGGTCAGGGCGAAGTTCTCGCGCAGGCGCCACTCGTCCTCGGCGAACCAGGCGTACTGCGTGCGATCGGCCGTGGTGCGCGCCGAGCCCGGCAGCGTATTGGTCGTCGTGTCGCGCAGGTCCTGCTGGTTGTAGTACACGCCCGTGGTCAGCAGGTGCTGGCGGCCCAGCGGCGCCACCCAGCTGCTGTTGAACACCGTGTTCCTGATGGTCATGTCGCGCGACAGGTTGCGCGTTTCCTCGCGCTGCAGATAGGTGTCGGAGGAAGCCCAGCCCCAGCGGCCCTTGTGCTGCAGCGAGTAGTTCTCGCGCTCGAACTTGCGGTCGCTGGGCGCATCGGTGGGCAGCAGGGTCATGCCAGGCGACGAAACGAAGTGCTGGCGCGAAGTGCCGATCTCGGCGATCAGGTCGTGGTCCTTGCTGGGGGTCAGCGCCAGGCGCAGGTTCAGCGAACGGTTGTCGCTCTTGTTGTAGCCCTGGTAGATGCGGTCCTGGTCGCGCTTGCCGTAGTTGCCGTACAGGCTCAGGCCCAGCAGGTCGGTCTTGATCGGGCCTGACAGGTAGAAGTTGGTCTGGTAGGCATCGCCCGAGGTGGAGCGCTCCTGCAGCGTGGCGTCGGCGCGCACCGAGCCATGCCAGTTCTTCGCCACCTTGCGCGTGATGACGTTGATCACGCCGCCCATGGCGTCCGAGCCGTACAGCGAGGACATGGGGCCGCGCACCACCTCGATGCGCTCGATGGCCTCCAGCGGCGGAATCCAGCTCTGGTCCGTGCCCGTGCTGCCGTTGGTCTGGGTCTCGCGCGTGCTCATGCGCTTGCCGTCCACCAGGATCAGGGTGTAGTTGGCGCCCATGCCGCGCAACGAGATGTCGTTGGAGTTGTTGTCCGAGGGCGTGAGGATCACGCCGGGCACATCGCGCAGGGCATCGTGCAGGTTGCGGTAGGCGCCCTGCTCCAGTTCCTGGCGCGTGATCACCGAGATCGAGGCCGGCGCCTGGCTGATCTCCTGCTCGAAGCCGCTGGCCGTCACGACCAGGGTTTCCAGCGCGGCCCCGTCTGCTGCCTGGGCCAGCGCGCTGCCCGAGGCCAGCAGGCCCAGGCAGGCGCCCAGCGCGGTGCGGCGCAGGGGAACGACGGTGGAGGGAAACGAAGCACGCAGGGAGGTGCAAAGGGCGGACAGGGCAAAGCCACGGCCCGCCGCGGGGGCTGTGCAGTTGTGCATGGGAAAGCTCGCAAGAAGAATCACGGACGGTCGAACGACCGGGGTGCGCATCCGCTCTGTTGTTTTTGATGAGTGCGAATCGTTCTTATTTTATTTTCCCGCCGACAACGGCCTGGCCGACAGCAGCGCAGCTGCTGTTTTTCTTTACAAGCGGACCGATCTGTGAGCAATTCATTCAGGATGCTGAATGTTGCCTTGTTCATCAATGACATGCAGGGCCGCCAGTGCCCGGGCGCGTGCAGCGCCCGGCACGATTCACGGCGTTCCGGCGAACACGGCGGCTTTGTAAAGTTGGCCGGATGTGGCCGGCAGGCAACATCCTGATACGAAGATCAGGACCACAGCCGCCCCGCATTGGAGACCAGGAACAGCAGCAGCCCCACGGCACCGCCGACCACGGTGCCATTGATGCGGATGTACTGCAGGTCCTTGCCGATGTGCAGCTCGATCAGCTCGGACAGCTCGCGCGCATCCCAGCGCCGCACGGTGTCGGCGATGTGCTGGGCCAGGAACTGCGAGACATCGGGCGCCAGCGCCTGGGCCCAGCGCTTGAGGCGTTCGTTCATGGAGTGGCGCAGCGCCTCGTCATGCGCCAGCGACTGGCCCAGCCAGCGGCCCATGGCCGCGGTCTTGCGCGCCACCTGCGAATGCTCGTTGGCCAGGTCCGCCTGCAGCCTGGCGCGCAGGCCCAGCCACAGCGAACGCAGGTAGCCGGCCAGCTTCTCGTCGTGCAGCAGGTAGTCGCGCAGGCGCTCGGCGCGATCGGCCATGGCCGGGTCGGACTGCAGCCGGTCAATCAGCCGCTGCACGGAGGCATCGAACGCCTTGCGCATGTGGTGCCCGGGATCGCTGGCGATGTCCTGCAGCAGGCTGTCCAGCGCCCCGGCGATGGCCGTGGCACCCTTGTCGCCGAGCCAGTCCGTAGGCAGCATCTTTTCCTTGAGCGGATGCTCGCGCTTGAGCCACAGCACGATGGTCCGGGCGATCAGCACATGGGTCTCGGATTCGCGCAGCACGCCGCTGACGCGCGCCAGCACATCGTCGAGCACGGCCTGGTGGCGCCCGTCCTGGGTCAGGCCCGACAGCAGGTCCGCCGCCGCGCGCGGCAGGTCCAGATGCTCCAGCAAGGCCTTGAACGAGTGCGAAAGAAAGCGCTCCACCTGCCGGTCCTGCACCATCTCCAGCGCCGCCAGCGCCAGCCGCGCCACCTGCCGCCCCAGCAGCGTGCTGTTGGCCGGTGAGGTCAGCCAGCCTGCCAGCACGCGCGCGGGATCATGGCGCTCGATCAGCGCCACCAGCGAAGGCCCGTCCAGGAACTTGTCCCGCACGAAATTCGCCAGGTTCAGCCCGATGCGGTCCTTGTTGCGCGGAATGATGGCCGTGTGGCGCCCGACCACGGGCAGCGGAATGTGCCGGAACAGGGCAGACACCGCAAACCAGTCGGCCAGCGCGCCGACCAGCGAGGCCTCGGTCACGGCCTTGATGCAGGCCAGCCACAGCGGCACCTGCTGCCAGTGCGCTGCCGCCACCGACGAGGCCACGAAGCCCAGCGCCATGAGCAGCAGCAACGCCAGCGGCAGGCGCTTGGCCGACTTCAGTGTTTGACGTTGCTCTGGCGACAGCATGGAGCGCAGCATACGACGCCCGCCGGGCCCCGCGTGGCGATGCCTGCCGCCAATGCCTGTCAGCCAGCGCCTGACCCCGGATTGCGCGGACAATACCGGCTTTCTTCAGAACCCTCTTGCGAGAACAAGACCATGACCGACGCCAACGCATCCGCCGAGCGCCCCGCCCTGCCCGACCACCTGTCCATCGACCCGCGCAGCCCGCACCACGTGGCAGCCGTGTTCGAGCACGACATCGGCATCCGCTTCAACGGCAAGGAGCGGTTCGACGTGGAGGAGTATTGCGTGAGCGAGGGATGGATCAAGGTGCCCGCGGGCAAGACGGTGGATCGCAAGGGCAGGCCCTTGCTGATCAAGCTCAAGGGCACCGTGCAAGCCTTCTACCGCTGAGCCTTCGGACCTTGTCGCACCTCTTGCCACAGAGGTGCTACAAGGGGCGCGACAAAGGCATGCCAGGGGTGCGGCAGAGCCAGGAACCACCCAGGGCAGGCTCCGGCAAAGCCTACTGGAGCGCCTCGGCCGGCCCAAAAAACTCATACCGCACCTGCTCCTGCGGCACCCCCAGGGCCTTCAACGATTCCTTCACCGACCGCATGAACGGCCGAGGCCCCAGGAAGTAGACATCGGCATCCACGGCGGGCAGCCATTCACCCAGCTGGCGGGCGGTCAGCAGGCCCTGCGCATCGACCCCATCGTCCTCCTCCGCCCGGTCATAGCAGTAGTAACGGGTGAGCTGCGGATGCACGGCAGCCAGCGCATCCACATGCTCGCGGAAGGCATGCACCCCGCGCTCGCGTGCGCAGTGGATGAAGACCACGGGCCGCCGGGTCGGCAAGGCCGCGTCCAGCATGGGCAGGGTCGGCGTGATGCCCACGCCGCCGCTGATCAGCACCAGCGGGCGCTCGCCGGGCTGCAGCGTGAAGTGGCCTGCGGGCGGGAACAGCTGCAGCGTGTCGCCGACCCGGACCCGGTCGTGCAGGAAGTTGGAGACCTTGCCACCCGCCTCGCGCTTGACGCTGATGCGCAGGCTGCGCCCGTCTGCGGGTGCGGACAGGGAGTAGTTGCGCCGCTGCTCCTGGCCGTCCACCACCAGGCGCAGGCCGATGTACTGGCCGGGCTGGTGGGCGATCACGGGGCCGCCGTCGGCGGGCACCAGGTAGAAGGACGTGATCTCGGCGCTTTCCTGCACCTTGTCCTCGACCACGAAGGCGCGCTCGCCGCGCCAGCCGCCTTCGGCCGCCGCCGTGCGGTCATAGGCCTGGCGCTCGGCGCCGATCAGGATGTCGGCCAGCTGCTGGTAGGCGGCGCCCCAGGCGGCTATGACCTCGTCGGTGGCGATCTCGGCGCCCAGCACTTCGCGGATGGCGCGCAGCAGGCAGGTGCCGACGATGGGGTAGTGCTCGGGCTGCACCTGCAGCGCAACGTGCTTGTTGATGATCTGCGCGGGCAGGTCGCCCAGGGCGTCCAGCCGGTCGATGTGCCTGGCGTACATGAGCACGCTGTAGGCCAGGGCACGCGGCTGGGCGCCGCTTTGCTGGTGGGCCATGTTGAACAGGGCGCGCACCTCGGGGTACTCGCCCAGCATGGTTTGGTAGAAATGCGTGATCAGCGCTTCGCCGCCGGTTTCAAGCAGCGGAACGGTGGATTGGACGATGGCACGTTGGCGGTCGGTCAGCACGGAAAACTCCTTGGGTACGGGAACGGACATGCCCGGTGCGATGCCGGACATGCCTTGGCAAAGGCAAGGGCCGTGCCAGTCCCGCGACCCTTGAAGAACAAGGGCTTGGCGTTTCATGCGTCAATATGACGCTCGTCAAATCGAGTCCTTTTGACAGCCATCGCAGTCTTTATGACCACATCCACCGCCCTGCACGCCCTCACCCCCCTGGTGGCCGACCTGGCCCAGGACCTGCCCGAGCGCGAGCGCTTTCGCCGCCTGCTGGCAGCCCTGCGCGCCGTGCTGCCGGCCGATGCCGCCGCCCTGCTGCGCCTGGAAGGCGAGTGGCTGCGGCCCG
The DNA here is from genome assembly GCF_055797465.1 of Delftia sp. PX-1. NCBI lineage: Bacteria > Pseudomonadati > Pseudomonadota > Betaproteobacteria > Burkholderiales > Comamonadaceae > Delftia > Delftia sp. PX-1. The sequence continues at coordinate 1,131,267 of NZ_CP184763.1, read as the reverse complement.
TGGCCATCGATGGCCTGGTGCCCGATGCGCTGGGCCGGCGCTTTCGCATTGCCGAGCACCCGCGCTTCGCCCAGCTGCTGGCCGCGGGCCAGGCCATGCGCTTTGCGCCCGACAGCCCGCTGCCCGATCCCTATGACGGCCTGGTGGCCCAGGGCCACGGGCCGCTGGAGGTGCACGACTGCATGGGCTGCGTGCTGCAGACGGGCGGCCTGCCCTGGGGCCTGCTGACGCTGGACGCGCTGGACCCGGGGCGCTTTGCCGACCCGGCCGCGCTGGCGGCGCTGCAGGCCTTCAGCAACCTGGCGGCGGCCACCGTGACCACGGCCGAGCGGCTGCGCCGGTTGGCGCGCAGTGCGCGCGCCCTGCCCGCACCCGGCGCCGCCCCGGGGGGCGATTCATCGCGTCCGCTGATCGGCCAGAGCCCGGCCATGCGCGCGCTGCAAAAGGACATCGCCCTGGTCGCGGCCAGCGACCTCAACGTGCTGATCACGGGCGAGACCGGCACGGGCAAGGAACTGGTGGCCCAGGCCGTGCATGCCCAGTCGGCGCGCGCGGGCCGGGCGCTGGTCAGCATCAACTGCGCGGCCCTTCCCGACAACCTGGTCGAAAGCGAGCTGTTCGGCCATGTGCGCGGCGCCTTCACGGGCGCGCTGTCCGAGCGCAGCGGCAAGTTCGAGCAGGCCGACCAGGGCACGCTGTTCCTGGACGAAGTGGGCGAGCTGTCCCTGCCCGTGCAGGCCAAGCTGCTGCGCGTGCTGCAAAGCGGCCAGCTGCAGCGCCTGGGTTCGGACCGCGAGCACCATGTGGACGTGCGCGTGATCGCCGCCACCAACCGCGACCTGGCCGCCGAGGTGGCGGCAGGCCGCATGCGCGCCGATTTCTTCCACCGCCTGAGCGTCTACCCGCTGCGCGTGCCTGCGCTGCGCGAGCGCGACAGCGACGTGCTGATGCTGGCCGGCTTCTTCCTCGAGGAAAACCGTTCGCGCCTGGGCCTGGGCGGACTGCGCCTGCACCCCGCTGCGCAATCGGCCTTGCTCGCCCAGGACTGGCCCGGCAATGTCCGGGAACTGGAGCACCTCATCAGCCGCGGCGTGCTGCGGGCGCTCAGCCGTGCGCCCTCCGGCACTCCGGCCGGTGGCCGGGCGCGCATGGTCACGCTGGGGCAGGCCGATCTCCGGGATGACGCGCAGCCCCCGGCGACGGCCACCCCGACCCTGCCCGTCCCGCAGGCCGCATCGCCCGGCGCCAGCCCCCAAGGCCTGCGCAATGCCGTCGAAAGCTACGAACGCCAGCTGATCAAGGCCAGCCTGCAGCGCCACCACGGCAGCTGGGCCGCCGCCGCACGCGAACTGCAGATGGACCGCGCCAACCTGCAGCGGCTGGCGCGGCGGCTGGGACTGGCATGAGGGGTCATGCGGCCGGCCCGCCGCCTTGAGACGAAGGCTTATTTAAGTCTGCTTAACTTGGCGCTCTCGTTATTTAAGAAAAACCGCATTTGCTTAAATAAGCGTCCGAAGCCATAGTCAGCCCATGCCCGATTCCCCTACCAGCCAGCGGCTTGGCCGCTTCATCGAGACATCCGCAGCAGGCGAGAAGGTACGCGCCTTCGTGCCGCCACCGCTTCCGCCGGAGCCGGCCATCGATGTGCTCGTCCTCCTGGAAAAGCTCAGCCTTGCCGAGCGTGCGCTGGGACGGCTCGATGGCATCACCATGCTGCTGCCCCGCCAGGAGCTGTTCCTCTACATGTACGTGCGCAAGGAGGCCGTGCTTTCTTCGCAGATCGAGGGCACGCAATCGACGCTGTCGGACCTGCTGCGCTTCGAAGCCGAGGCCCAGGCGGGCCAGCCCATCGACGACATCCGCGAAGTTTCGAACTATGTGGACGCGATGATGTACGGACTGGAGCGCCTGCGGGACCTGCCGCTGTCACTGCGCCTGATCCGCGAGATGCATGGCCGGCTGCTGCAAAGCGGACGCGGCGGCACCAAGAGCCCCGGCGAGTTCCGGCGCTCGCAGAACTGGATTGGCGGCACGCGTCCAGGCAATGCCTTGTTCGTGCCGCCGCCCGTCAACGAGCTTGGCCCCTGCCTCGACGCATTTGAACGCTTCATGCACGAAGATGCTTCCCGCCTGCCCGCCCTCATCAAGGCCGGCCTGCTGCACGTGCAATTCGAGACACTGCATCCGTTCCTCGATGGCAATGGCCGCATCGGCCGCCTGCTGGTCACGCTGTACCTCTGCATCAACGGCGTGCTGAACAAGCCGCTGCTCTACCTCAGCCTATTTCTCAAGACGCACCGGGCCGAGTACTACCGGCTGCTCCAGGAAGTGCGCGAGAACGGCAATTGGGAAGCCTGGCTCGACTTCTTTCTCACCGGCGTGGCACAGACCGCGAACCAGGCCTTCGAGGCCGCCACGCATATCGTCGACCTGTTCAGGCAGGACCGCGAACGCATCGCGACCGAAGGCGAACGCGCCAGCTCCACGCTGCGCATCCACGACCTGTTCCAGCTCAACCCCTTCCTGACGTCCAACCAGCTGGTCCGGCAGACGGGACTGTCCTCGCCCACCGTCAACACGGCGCTCGCCGACTTGCAGCGCCTGGGCATCATCGAGGAAGTGACCGGCCGCAAGCGAGGCCGGGTCTTCAGCTATCAGCGCTATCTTTCCGTGCTCAACGAGGGCACGGATCCGCTACCCCGGCCGGCCTGATCCCTGGCCTCACCGCCTGAGCGACATCAGCCACCCATACCCGCTCACCAGCAGCACCCCTGCCAGCACCATCAGTGCCCCGGCCAGGAAGTTGGGCTCGATGGGCTCGCTCAGCAGCCAGGCCCCGAAGACCACGCCGAAGATGGGCGTCATGAAAGAGAACACGCCCAGGCGCGAGGCCAGGTATTGCGTGAGCAGCCAGAACCAGACCAGGAAGCTCACGAAGCAGACCAGCACGGACTGGAAGGCCAGGCCGGCCCAGGCCAGGGGCGTGGGCTCGAAGCGGGTCTGGCCCAGCAGGAAGGCGGCGGGCAGCAGCAGCGCAAAGCCGGTGGCCAGCTGGTAGAGCAGGGTCTGCGCGGCGGGCAGCGATGCCAGCCGCGTGGTGCGGATGGCCACCGTGGTGGCGCCCCAGGCCACGCCGGCGGCCAGCGCCAGCAGGTCGCCCAGCAGCATGGCGGCGCCGGCTGCCTTCGAAGGCTTGCCGCCGCCCAGGAAGGCCAGCGCAATGCCGGCAAAGGCCAGCACGATGCCCAGCCATTGCAGCGGCGCCAGGCGCTCCGAGGGCAGCTTCCAGTGCAGGCCCAGCGCCGCGAACACGGGAGCGGAATACAGGAAGACCACCACATGGGCGGCCGAGGTGTGGTTGATGCTCTCGCCCACCAGCAGGAATTCCAGCGCAAACAGCGTGCCCACGGCCAGGCCCGGGCGCCAGCTGCCGTCGCCCCACTGCACGCGCATGCCGCGCCAGCGCATGAACAGCCACACCAGCACGGCGCCCGCGCCAGAGCGCAGCGCGATCTGCAGCGTGGGCGCGATGGCATCGGCCGTGGCCTTGAGCAGGATCTGCTGCAGGCTCCAGATCAGGCACAGCATGAGCATCAGCGCGGCGGCGCGCGCGTCCAGCGGTTTGCGTGGGTCCACGACGTCTTCCTTTCAGCGACCGTGAAAAAGCCGGCCCGCAGGCCGGCTTCGCATCAGGCGGGGGATGGCCCGGCCAGCGGGCCGGCCATCACTTGATGCCCAGCAGTTCCACCTCGAAGTTCAGCGTGGCGTTGGGCGGGATCACGCTGCCCGCGCCACGGCTGCCGTAGGCGATGGAGGGCGGGCAGGTCAGCTTGGCCTTGCCGCCGACCTTCATCTTCTGCACGCCTTCGGTCCAGCAGGGAATCACGCCGGTCAGGGGGAACTCGATGGGCTGGCCACGCGTGATGGAGCTGTCGAAGTCCTTGCCCGTGTCGGGGAAGTAGCCGCGGTAGTGCACGCGCACCGTGTCGCTGGCCTTGGGGCTGGCGCCTGTGCCTTCCTTGAGGCTTTCATAGACCAGGCCGCTGGCCGTGGTGACGGGTTCGGCCGCATGGGCCGCCACGCCGGTCAGTGCGGCGAGCATCAGGCCGCAGGAGGCGGCCAGGGTGGTGAGGGTCTTGTTCATGAGGGCTCTTTCAAATCAAAAAATGCATTCAACAGCAATGCCATGCCGTGCGGCCTCAAGCGCTGACACTGCCTGAAGGCGAGACGCCGAGCAAGAGCCGCCTCGCAGCGAAGGCGTCGTCCCCTGGGGGAAGCGGCGCAGCCGCTCAGGGGGTGCCATTTACACCGATGTCGTCCAGCGCTTTGGCGATGTGGCCGACGGTGCGGTCCACGTTATGCCATTTTTCCAGGCCGAACAGGCCGATGCGGAAGGTCTTGAAGTCCGGGCCTTCGTCGCACTGCAGGGGCACGCCCGAGGCGGTCTGCAGGCCGGCTTCCATGAACTTCTTGCCGCTCTGGATGCCGGGGTCGGTGGTGTAGCTTACGACCACGCCAGGGGCCTTCCAGCCCTCGGCCGCCACGCTGGGAAAGCCGCGCGACTCCAGCAGGGCGCGCACCTTGGCGCCCAGGGCGATCTGCTCGTCGCGCACCTTGGCGAAGCCGTAGGCGCGCGTCTCCAGCATCACGTCGCGCAGGCGGACCAGGGCGTCGGTGGGCATGGTGGTGTGGTAGGCGTGCTGGCCTTTTTCGTAGCCCTCGGCGATCTGCATCCACTTCTTGAGGTCGCAGGAGAAGCTGGAGCTTTGCGTGTGCTCGATGGCTTCGCGCGCGCGCTGCGAGAGCATGACCATGGCGCAGCACGGCGAGCTGCTCCAGCCCTTTTGCGGCGCACTGATCAGCACGTCCACGCCGGTCTTTTCCATGTCCACCCACATGGCGCCCGAGGCCACGCAGTCCAGCACGAAGAGCGCACCCACCTCGTGCGCGGCATCGGCCACGGCGCGCAGGTAGCTGTCGCTGAGGATGATGCCGCTGGCCGTCTCCACATGGGGCGCGAACACGACCTTGGGCTTCTCGGTGCGGATGGCGGCGGCCACGTCCTCGGCCGCGCAAGGCGCCCAGGGGTCCTGGCTGCCCGGGCCCTGGCGGCGGGCCTTGCAGACCACGGCGCCACCGCCCAGGCCGCCTTCCTCGAAGATCTGCGTCCAGCGGTAGCTGAACCAGCCGTTGCGCACGATGAGCACCTTTTCGCGATTGGCGAACTGGCGCGCCACGGCCTCCATGCCGAAGGTGCCGCTGCCCGGCACCAGCACGGCCGTGTGGGCGTGGTAGACCTCCTGCAGCGTGGTGAGGATGTCCTGCATCACGCCCGCGAAGCGCTTGGACATGTGGTTGAGCGCGCGGTCGGTGTAGACCACCGAGAATTCGAGCAGGCCGTCGGGATCGATATCGGGCAGAAGTCCGGGCATGGGAAGGTCTCCAGAGGCAGCGGGGCCCGCTTGAGCGGGCCCGCCATCGTGTTCGTCGAAAAGAGGATCAGCTTAGCACGCCGCCTGCAGCGTTTTCAGGGCCTACCAGGTGTCCACGAAGCCCGCCTGGGCGGGTGCCACGCGCGCCCCCGCCAGGCCGCGCGACAGCCAGGCGCGCGTGTCGGCGGGGTCGATGACGGCGTCGATCTCCAGCGTGCCGGCCATGTGCATGGCCTCGCCGTGGGCGTACTGCTGGGCCAGCAGCCGGTCGAACAGGGCGTTGCGTTCGGCGCCCTCGGGCAGGGCCTGCAGTTCCTTGCGAAAGCCCAGGCGCACGGCGCCTTCCAGACCCATGGCGCCGAACTCGCCCGTGGGCCAGGCCACGTTGAACACCGGCGCATGGAAGCTGCCCGCCGTCATGCCCATGGCCCCCAGGCCGTAGCCCTTGCGCAGCACCACGCTGAAATACGGCACGCGCAGCTTGGCCGCCGTGACGAACAGGCGGCTGACATGGCGCACCTGGGCGGTCTTCTCGATCTCGGGGCCGACCATGAAGCCCGGCGTGTCCACCAGGCTCACGATGGGCAGGCCATGGGCGTTGCACAGCTGCATGAAGCGCGCGGCCTTGTCGGCCGCATCGGCGTCGATGGCACCGCCCAGGTGGGAGGGGTTGTTGGCCATCAGCCCCACGGGCCGGCCTTCGATGCGCGCCAGCGCCGTGTGGATGCCTGCGCCAAAGCCCGTGCGCAGCGGCAGCAGGCTGCCTTCGTCCACCAGATGCGCCATGGCCGCACGCGTGTCATAGGCACGCAGCCGGTTCTCGGGCACCACATGGCGCAGGGCGCGCGTGTCGGGCGCGGTCCACTCCGTGGTGCGGCCCTGGAAGAAGGACAGGTAGTGGCGCGCGGCGGCCACGGCCTGGGCCTCGTCCTCGACCAGCACGTCGATCACGCCATTGGCATGCTGGATGCCGCTGGGTCCTATCTCTTCAGGGCGGAACACGCCCAGGCCACCGCCCTCGATCATGGCTGGCCCGCCCATGCCGATGGTGCTGGCGCGCGTGGCGATGATGACGTCGCTGCAGCCCAGCAGGGCTGCATTGCCCGCAAAGCAGCGGCCGTGTGCAATGCCGATCACCGGCACCTGGCCCGACAGTGCCGCATAGGCCGCGAAGGTGTGCACATGCAGGCCGGCGACCACGGGCGTGTCGGTATCGCCGGGCCGCCCGCCGCCGCCTTCGGCGAACAGCACCACGGGCAGCTTCTGGGCCAGCGCAATGCCCAGCATGCGATCGGTCTTGGCATGGTTGCGCGCGCCCTGGGTGCCGGCCAGCACGGTGGCGTCATAGGCCATGACGACGGCGCGCGAGCGCTCCTGGCCGAACTGCGCGCCGTTGATGGAGCCCATGCCCGTGACCATGCCGTCGGCCGGCGTGTTGGCGATCAGGTCGTCCATGCTGCGCCGGCGCGTCTGCGCGGCAATGGCCAGCGCGCCGTACTCGATGAAGCTGCCCTCATCGCAAAGATCGGCGATGTTCTCGCGCGCGCTGCGGCCGCCCTGGGCATGGCGTTTGGCCATGGCCTCGGGGCGGGCGGTGTCCAGCGTGAAGGCATGGCGGTCGATGACGCGGCGCAGGTCGGCGCGGATGTGGTCCGGGTCCTGGGCGATCTGCTGCGCGCGTGCGTCGGCCTGCACGCCTTCGGCGGCGGCCAGCACCAGCAGGGGCTGGTCCTGGGCCACATAGGCACCGGCCTCGGCCAGCAGTTGCGTGATGGCGCCGGCCTGCGGCGCCAGCAGCACATGCTCCATCTTCATGGCTTCGAGCACGCCCAGCTCGGCACCTGCGGACACTGCATCGCCCACGGCCACGCTCCACTGCACGATGCGTGCGGGCATGGGGGCCGTGATGGCGCCTTCGGGGACGGGCGCGCCAGCAGCCTCGGCAGTCATCGCAACATCGGCGGCCACGGCCGTGCGGCGCGCGCCTTCGGCCAGCGCCTGGGCGTCCGCCACCAACTCTGGAAGGGTCTCTTCAAGCCAGCGTGTGTGCACGGCCTGCGACGCCATCTCGGGCCGGCCGGCCAGCGCCTGCAGCAGCGGCAGGTTGGTGGCCAGCCCGTCGATGCGGCATTCGTCCAGCGCGCGGCGTGCGCGGCGCAGCACGTCTTCGAAGCGCGGCCCGCTGCTGTGCACGATGAGCTTGGCCAGCAGCGTGTCGTAGTGCGGCGAGGGGCTGGCGCCCGCCACCGCATGCGTGTCGATGCGGATGCCGGGGCCGGCCGGCCACTGCAATGCGCCTATGCGTCCGCTGCCGGGGCGCGAATGGCCTGCGGCATCCAGCGTCTCGGCATTGATGCGCCACTGCATGGCATAGCCGCGCGGCGCGGGGGGTGTCCTGGCATCCAGGCCCAGCTCGCCCAGGTGATCGCCCGCCGCAATGCGGATCTGGGTCTGCACCAGGTCGATGCCGAAGACTTCCTCGGTGATGGTGTGCTCGACCTGCAGGCGCGGGTTGGCCTCGATGAAGACATAGGGCAGGGAGTCGGAGGCGGCATCGACCAGGAATTCGAAGGTGCCCAGGCTCTCGTAGCCGATCTCGGCGGCCATGCGCAGCGCGTCGCGCGTGATGCGCTCGCGCAGCGGCTGCGCCAGGCTGGGGCTGGGCGCGATCTCGACCAGCTTCTGGAAGCGCCGCTGCAGCGTGCATTCGCGCTCGCCCAGCGCGATGGGGGCGGCGCCGCCATCGCCCAGGATCTGTACCTCGATATGGCGTGCGCCCGTCATCAGACGCTCCACATAGACACCGTCCACGCCGAAGGCGGCGCGCGCCTCGCTGCGGCAGCGCTCGTAGGCAGCGGGCAGGTCCTCGGCACGCGCCACGGCGCGCATGCCGCGCCCGCCGCCGCCGCCGATGGCCTTGACCATGATGCCGCTGGCGCCCCCGGCCTGCTGCGCCTCGAAGAAGGCCTGAGCCTGTTCCAGCGTGACGGCCTCGCTGCTGCCCGGCATCAGCGGCACGCCGCAGCGGCGCGCCAGATCGCGTGCGCGGGCCTTGTCGCCCAGCAGCGCCAGATGGGCGGGTGCAGGGCCGATGAAGCGCAGTCCCGCGTCGGCGCAGGCCTGGGCAAAGCCGGCGTTCTCGCTGAGAAAGCCGTAGCCCGGATGGATGCCGTCGCAGCCGTGCTCGCGCGCAATGCGCAGCAGGTGGGCGCCGTCCAGGTAGGCCGAGGGGCCGCTGGCGTCCAGGGGCACGGCTGCATCGGCAGCGGATACATGCGGCGCCTGCGCATCGTCTGCGGCATGGACGGCCAGGCTGGGCACACCCAGCTCGCGCAGCGCGCGCACGATGCGCAGCGCGATCTCGCCGCGGTTGGCAATCAGGATCTTCTGGAACATGGGTCTTCGGTCTTTCTCATTGATCGCGCAGCAAGCGACGCAGCACCTTGCCCGCTCCGGTGGCAGGCAGCGCCTCGATGAAACGCACCTCGCGCGGCGCCTTGTAGCTGGCCATGTTCTCGCGCGACCACTGCACCAGGTCCTCGGCCGCGATCTGCTGGCCCGGCCGCGTGACGATGAAGGCGCGCACGACCTCACCCTTTTGCGGGTCGGGCACACCGATCACGGCGGCCTGGGCCACGGCCGGGTGCTTGATGAGGATGGCCTCCACCTCCTCGGGGAAGACGCTGTAGCCCGAGACCTTGATCATTTCCTTGAAGCGGCCGATGAAGGTCAGGTAGCCCTCGGCGTCCAAGCGGCCCATGTCGCCCGTGTGGACCCAGCCGTTCTTCAGGGTCCTGGCCGTGGCCTCGGGCTTGTTCCAGTAGCCCTTGAAGTTGCCGGGGCCGCGGATGGTGATCTCGCCCACTTCGCCGGCCGGCAGGGGCTCGCCGGTCTCGGGGTCGATGATGCGCACCTCGTTGCCGGGCAGCGGCTTGCCGTGCGTGCCCCAGCGGATGGCATCGCCGGGCATGGTGGTGTCCATGGTGTGGGTCTCGCTGAGGCCGTAGGCCGCCTCGCTGGAGATGCAGTTCGGGGTGAAGCGCTTCCACTGCCGCGCCAGCTCCTCGGTGTAGGCGATGCCGAAGCTGGTCACCGTATTGCGGCGCAGCGCGGAAAAGTCCATGGCCTCCACGCCCGGCAGCTGCATCACGGCCACGTTCATGGGCGCGATGCTGTACCACCAGGTCACGCGGTAGCGCTCCAGGGCCTGGGCCACGGCCAGCGGGTCGAAGCGGTGCAGCAGCACGCAGGTGGCGCCGCTGTGCACGGGCATGTTCACGCCCATGGACATGCCGGCAATGTGATAGAGCGGCGCCACGGCCAGCAGCATGTCCCCGGCGTTCACGCCCGTGGCGCTGGAAGCGCCGGCCGTCTTGCTGGCCGCGTTGCCGTAGCTGAGCATGGCGCCCTTGGGCAGGCCCGTGGTGCCCGAGGTATAGGTCATCAGCGAGACATCGTCCATGGCGACATCGACGGGCACGGGCTTGGCGCCGCTGTGCATGACATCCCAGAACGATTCCACGCCCTCGGGCAGCGGCTGCACGGGGGCCTGCAGTTCGGGCGGCAGCGCCAGCGTGGCCGATTCAGGAAGCCAGTCGCCATAGCGCACGGCCAGCACATGCCTGAGCGCCGTGCTGGCGCGCACCTTGTCCACCACGGGCAGCAGCACATCGGCCGCGACGATGACGCGGGCCTGGAGGTCATCGAGCTGGTACTGCAGCTCATGCTCCTTGTTCAGCGGCCCGCAGGGGCAGACGATGGCGCCGACCTTCTGGATGCCGTAGTGCGCCACGATGTACTGCGGGCAGTTGTTCATGAACAGCGCCACGGGCTCGCCCCGGCCCACGCCCAGCGCCTGCAGCCGCGCGGCAAAGGCGTCGCTGGCCGCATCCATCTCGGCCCAGCTGATGTGGCGGCCATACCAGATGTAGGCGTCGCGGCCGGGGTGGTTGCGCGCATTGCGGCGCAGGGCCTCATGCAGGGGAATGAGGGTCTCGGAATCCGCCATGCTTGTCTCCTGGGTGTCTGGCCATCCCGGAACCAGTCCTAAGGGATAGCCTTGATTTGTTTTGGGGTCCAGCGGCTTGCCAATATATACCCGCTGGTAGAACATTGCTACCCACCGGTATAACCATCGCAGCCACCGACGCGACACGAGATTTCCCGCATGCCCAAGCCCCCTGTCACCCCGCGCGGCCGCCAGCGCCTTCCCACGGCCGGCTCCGATGAAAAGCGCGAACGCATCCTCAAGGCGGCCGAGGCCCTGTTCGACCGCAACGGCTACGCCAACACCACGATGGAGCAGATCGTCCAGGCCCTGGGCGTGACCAAGCCCTTCGTCTACTACTACTTCCGCAACAAGCAGGAGATCTTCGAGACCCTGTGCTGGGCACCCACCGAGGCCTGCTTCACGGTGCTGGACTTCGCGGCCGACGATCCGCGCGCCGCGCACGAGAAGGCCGTGGACGGCCTGCAGCGCCTGATCGCGGCCACCATTGCCCACTACCCTGCGGCCTTTTTTCCCTACCGCGAGCCCCAGGCGTTCAGCCCGGCGTACATGAAGGCCTCGCGCACGCTGGCGCGCCAGTTCTACCGTCAGTTCTGCGCGCTGCTCGAAGAAGGCCGCGCCAGCGGCCACCTGGACTTTCGCGAGACACGCATCACCGCCCAGGCCGCCTGCAGCCTGCCGGGCTTTCTCTACAACTGGTACCGCCCCGGCGGCCGCCTGGGCACGGCCGAGATGGTGGCCGAGCTGACCGAGCTGGCCAGCCGCGTGCTGGGCCTGCGCACGGCGCCAGCCACCGCGCCCGAAGCCATTGCCGCATCCCCCGCGAAAAAGACGCCTGCACGGCGCAGCCGGCCCCGGGCCGAGCCGCCCGGCAAGGACTGACGACCATTCCTTCGAGGAGACAAGACATGCCGATCCGCCGCCATTGCATCCGACGATATTCCCAGCCATCCATGGCACTCGCCGCCGCCCTGCTGTGCAGCACGGCCGCCCACGCCCAGGGAACCGACAGCTTCAAGATCGCCTTCATCGACCCGCTGTCCGGCCCCTTCGTCAGCACGGGCGAGCTGATGCGGGACCACGTGCAGTACGCGGTCGAGGACGTGAACGCCAAGGGCGGTCTGTTCAACGGGGCGAAGCTGCAGCTGCTGCAGTTCGACAGCAAGCTCTCGGCCCAGGAAAGCCAGGCCGCGCTGCAGGCAGCCCTAGACCAGGGAGCGCGCGTGGTGGTGACCGGGGGATCGGGCTCGTCGGTGGTGGCAGCCCTGGTGCAGGCGGCCTCGCGCCACAACCAGCGCAATCCGGGCAAGGAGGTGCTGGTGCTCAACCACTCCTCCATCGACCCCGAGCTGACGGGCAAGGCCTGCAGCTTCTGGCATTTCATGTTCGATGCCAACACCGCCATGCGCATGCAGGCGATTGCCAGCTACATCAAGACCCAGCCGGGCATCCGCAAGGTCTACCTGCTCAACCAGGACTACGCCCACGGCAAGCAGTGGGCGGCCTACGGGCGCCAGATGGTGAGCGCGGCCCGGCCCGACATCCAGTTCACGGGCGAGATGCTGCACCCCATAGGCCGGGTCAAGGACTTCGCGCCCTACGTGGCCAAGATCAAGGAAACGGGTGCGGACTCGGTGATCACGGGCAACTGGGGGCAGGACCTGACCCTGCTGCTCAAGTCGGCGGCCGACTCGGGCTATGACCTGCGCTACTTCAACCACAGCGCAGGCGGCATGCCGGGCACGGTGACATCCTTCGCCCAGACCCGCATCGGCCAGCTGACCTGGGTGGCCGAATGGCACCCGGGCCAGGCCGGCCGCCCGCTGGCCGACGCCCGCGCCCAGGAATACAAGGCCCGCATGGGCAAGGACTTCCTGGCCCCGCGCATGGACCTGGTGCCGCGCATGCTGGCCGCCGCCATGGCCAAGGCACAGTCCACCGAACCTGTGAAGATCGCGCTGGCCCTGGAGGACCTGCAGATGGACACCGTGGTCGGCCCCGTGCGCATGCGCGGCAAGGACCACCAGCTGCTGCTGCCCCAGGTGGTCAACACCATCGCGCCCGTGGATGGCAAACTGGTCAAGACCGGCTGGGAAGGCACGAACTACGGCTTTCGCACCGACGCCGTCTACACGCCCGAGCAGGTGGAGCTGCCCACGGACTGCCAGATGAAGCGGCCAGGCGGGCGCTGAGGCGGCCTGCCCCGCCAGCCAAGCCAGCTACGCCCCGCTCAATGCGGGGCGTAGTTTCGTTGGCCGAAGATGCCGCTGCCCACGCGCACCATGGTCGATCCGGCGGCCACGGCCGCTTCCAGGTCGCCCGTCATCCCCATGGACACCGTGTCGAAGCGCTCCAGCCCCGGCAGGCCGCTGGCGCGGATCTTCGCGAACACGGCCGTGGCGCGGGCATGCACCTCGCGCTGGGCCTCGAAGCCCGGCACATCGTCGGGAATGCTCATCACGCCGCGCAGCACCAGGCGCGGCAGCTGCACGATGGCGGCGGCCAGCTCCAGCGCCTGCTGGGGCGCCACGCCGGCCTTGGTCTCGCCGCCATCCACGTTCAGCTGGATGCAGACCTGCAGCGGCGCCAGGCCTTCGGGGCGCTGGGCCGACAGGCGTTCGGCGATCTTCAGGCGGTCCACGGTCTGGGCCCAGTCGAAATGCTCGGCCACCAGGCGCGTCTTGTTGCTCTGGATGGGGCCTATGCAATGCCATTGCAGGGCCTCGCCGCCCGGCAGGCCCATGGCGCGCACTGTGGCGATCTTGTCCACGCCTTCCTGGATGTAGTTCTCGCCAAAGCTGCGCTCGCCGGCCAGCACGGCCTCGCGCACGGCGTCGGCGCCGAAGGTCTTGGAGACGGACAGCAACTGCACCGAGCCGGCCGCCCGGCCCGCCTGCGCGCAGGCCGAGGCAATCCGTTCGTGAATCTGTTGAAGCTTGTTTTCAATCGTCGTCATAATTGCCGCCAGCGTACCAAACGAGGGAGCGAACTCCGTGGACATCACCCAATTGCTGGCTTTCAGCGTCAAGAACAAGGCCTCCGACCTGCACCTGTCCGCGGGGCTTCCGCCGATGATCCGCGTGCACGGCGATGTGCGCCGCATCAATGTCGATCCGCTGGACCACAAGACTGTCCACGCCATGGTCTACGACATCATGAGCGACTCCCAGCGCAAGGCCTACGAGGAGTTCCTGGAGGTGGACTTCTCGTTCGAGATCGAGGGCCTGGCGCGCTTTCGTGTCAACGCCTTCAACCAGTACCGGGGCGCGGCCGCCGTCTTCCGTACCATTCCCAGCAAGATCCTGACGCTGGAGCAGCTCAACGCGCCGCGCATCTTCGCCGACCTGGCCCTGAAGCCGCGCGGCCTGGTGCTGGTGACCGGCCCCACGGGCTCGGGCAAGTCCACCACGCTGGCCGGCATGGTCAACCACCTCAACGAGACCGAGTACGGCCACATCCTGACGGTGGAGGACCCCATCGAATTCGTGCACGACTCCAAGAAGTGCCTGATCAACCAGCGCGAGGTCGGGCCGATGACGCAGTCGTTCTCGGCCGCCCTGCGCTCGGCGCTGCGCGAGGACCCGGACGCCATCCTGGTGGGCGAAATGCGTGACCTCGAAACCATTCGCCTGGCCATGACCGCGGCCGAGACGGGCCACCTGGTCTTCGGCACCCTGCACACCTCCAGCGCCGCCAAGACCATCGACCGCATCATCGACGTCTTCCCGGCCGAGGAAAAGGAGATGGTGCGCGCCATGCTTTCCGAATCGCTGCAGGCCGTGATCTCGCAGACGCTGTGCAAGACCAAGGACGGCCAGGGCCGCATCGCGGCCCACGAGATCATGCTGGGCACCAGCGCCATCCGCAACCTGATCCGCGAGGCCAAGGTGGCCCAGATGTACTCCACCATCCAGACGAGTCAGAATGTGGGCATGCAGACGCTGGACCAGAACCTGACCGATCTGGTGCGGCGCAACCTGATCAGCCCGGCCGAAGCGCGCGCCAAGGCCAAGATACCGGACAACTTCCCGGGCTGACCGCCTCCGGCCCAGCCTCTCGCCACGCGCCATGAAAAGCATTTTCCGCAAGCTGCGAAGCGGCCAGGACCCTTCGGCCCCGGCCTCCGAGTCGGCCTTCTTCACGACCACGCTGGCGGCGCATGGCTTCATGGACCCGCACACGCCTCCCGTTCCCTGGGAGGCGCGCGCCATCGAGGTGGGCGCCACGCGGCTGCCGCGCGGCAGCGTCACCCAGCTGGAGCAGCTGTGGTCGCGCGACCGCTACCTGGGCCAGCTTGACGCCGCCAGCCTGCACCGGCTGAGCGAATACTTCATCTACGCGGCCGTGGCGCCGCAGCGCGACGTGATCCGCCAGGAGGAGAACGGCAGCTTCATGGCGGTGGTGCTGTCCGGCCAGATCGCCGTGGAGCGCCAGCAGCCCTGGGGCGAGCGCATGCGCCTGGCGCAGACACGGCCCGGCGACATCCTCGGCGAGATGTCGCTGCTCGACGGCGGGCCGCGCTTTTCCAGCTGCACCACGCTGACCGACTGCGAGATCGGCGTGCTCAGCGCAGAGGCGCTGGACGAAATGATGGTCAAGGATGCCGCGCTGGCCGCCAAGCTGATGGCGCTGCTGGCGCGCAAGCTCTCGTTCCGGCTGCGTGCCATCAGCGTGCGCCTGGGCGAGGAGCAGCACACTTAGATGGCGAATGAGTCGGCGAATGAGTCGAATATGAGGACGCCTGGCCCATCCGGGCCGGACCGGACCACCTGCACATAACAAAACAACCTGCGCGCCACGACGGTGCGCAATGCCCGGGGGAATACGGCAATGGAAAGAGATCAGGCCACCAAGTTCATCAACGACCTGCTCAAGCTCATGGTCAGCCGCAACGGCAGCGACTTGTTCATCACGGCGGAATTCCCGCCGGCGATCAAGATCGACGGGCGCATCACCAAGGTGTCGCCGCAGCCGCTGTCGCCGGTGCACACGCTGACGCTGGCGCGCTCCGTCATGAGCGACAAGCAGATCGCCGATTTCGAGCGCACCAAGGAGTGCAACTTCGCCATCTCGCCGCCGGGCATAGGGCGCTTTCGCGTCAACGCCTTCATCCAGCAGGGCCGCGTGGGCATGGTGATGCGGACGATTCCGCTGGCCCTGCCCACCATCGACAGCCTGGGCGTGCCCCAGGTGCTCAAGGAAGTGACCATGACCAAGCGCGGCCTGTGCATCCTGGTCGGCGCCACGGGCTCGGGCAAGTCCACCACGCTGGCCGCCATGGTGGACTGGCGCAACGAGAATTCCTACGGCCACATCGTGACCATCGAGGACCCCATCGAATTCGTGCACCCGCACAAGAACTGCGTGGTCACGCAGCGCGAGGTGGGCCTGGACACGGACAGCTGGGAAGCAGCGCTCAAGAACTCCCTGCGCCAGGCACCGGACGTGATCCTCATGGGCGAAATCCGGGACCGCGAGACCATGGAGCACGCCATCGCCTTCTCGGAAACCGGCCACCTGTGCCTGGCCACGCTGCACGCCAACAGCGCCAACCAGGCGCTGGACCGCATCGTCAACTTCTTCCCCGAAGAGCGCCGCCCGCAACTGCTGATGGACCTGTCGCTGAACCTGCGCGCCATGGTCTCCCAGCGCCTGCTGCCCAAGCAGGACAGCAAGGGGCGCGTGGCCGCCATCGAGGTGATGCTCAACTCGCCGCTGATCTCCGACCTGATCTTCAAGGGCGAAGTCACCGAGATCAAGGAGATCATGAAGAAAAGCCGCAACCTGGGCATGCAGACCTTCGACCAGGCGCTGTTCGACCTGTTCGAGTCCAACCTCATCACCTACGAGGATGCCCTGCGCAATGCGGACTCGGTCAACGACCTGCGGCTGCAGATCAAGCTGGGCAGCCAGCGCGCCAAGTCGCTGGACCTGGCGGCGGGCACCGAGCATTTCGCCATCGTCTGAACGCGCCTTCAGCGCGCCGAGCCGGGACACCGGCTCCTTCCAGGGCCGCACACCGCGCGCCCCTGCGCCACCCGCTCCCACCACCTCTCAGGAATCCCCCATGTCCGACTCCTCCATCGCCGCCCGCAGCTATGCGGCCATCGCTCCCCTCTCCGTAGCCTTCCTGGGGCTGGGCGTCATGGGCTATCCCATGGCCGGCCACCTGGCCACGGCAGGCCACCGCGTCACGGTCTACAACCGCACGCAGGCCAAGGCCCGCGCCTGGTGCGAGGAGTTCAACGGCGGCCATGCGGCCACGCCGCGCGAGGCCGTGGCCGGCGCCGACATCGTGTTCAGCTGCGTGGGCAATGACGATGACCTGCGCTCGGTCGTGCTGGGGCCGGACGGCGCCTTCGCGGGCATGCGCCGCGGCGCCATCTTTGCCGACCACACGACGGCATCGGCCGAAGTGGCGCGCGAGCTGCATGCGGCCGGGCTGGAGCTGGGCCTGCAGTTCATCGACGCTCCCGTCTCGGGCGGCCAGGCGGGCGCCCAGAACGGCCAGCTCACCGTGATGTGCGGCGGTGACGAGGCCGCCTTCGCCACCATGCAGCCCGTGGCCATGGCCTTCTCGCGCGCCTGCACGCTGATGGGCGACAGCGGCGCCGGCCAGCTGACTAAGATGGTCAACCAGATCTGCATCGCCGGCCTGGTCCAGGGCCTGTCCGAGGCCATCGCCTTCGGCCAGCACGCGGGCCTGGACATTCCCGCCGTGCTCGACGTCATCGGCAAGGGCGCAGCCCAGAGCTGGCAGATGGACAATCGCGGCCGCACCATGGCCGAAGGCAAGTTCGACTTCGGCTTTGCCGTGGACTGGATGCGCAAGGACCTGGGCCTGGTGCTGGCCGAGGCCCAGCGCAACGGCGCCCGCCTGCCCGTCACGGCCCTGGTGGACCAGTTCTATGCCGATGTGCAGCAGATGGGGGGCAGGCGCTGGGATACCTCCAGCCTCATCAAGAGGCTCACCCCCTGAGCGGCTTACGCCGCTTCCCCCTCTCTACTTGCTTCGCAAGGGAGGGGGGACGACACCATCGCTGCGGGGCGGCCCTTGCTTGGTGTCCCTGGCTTTAGGCCCTGCCAGATTCAAGTGCTATGCCCTGAGGGACGAGATCTTCCTATGTCCAAAACAAAAAGCCGGAACATGTTCCGGCTTTTGCTTTCAGGCGGCGGTGATCACTTCACCGGGGTGGCGGTGGCGCCTGCGGGGGTGGACAGGCTGCTTTCCGAGAGGCTGGTGGGAGCGCTGGCTGCGGCGGCCTTGCCGGAGTCGTCGGTGACCACGGGGGCGGACTGCGGCTGCATGCGGGCCAGTTCGTCCTCGGAGATGACTTCCACCACGCGCACGACCTTGGTCACGTCGTTGATGCCGCGGGCGATCTCGGCGCCGCGCTTGGCTTCGCGCGGGGTGACGATGCCCATCAGGAAGACGACCTTGTTCTCGGTCACGACCTTGAAGGCCGAGGCCTGGATGTCCTTGGCGTCCAGCAGGCTGGCCTTGACCTGGGTGGTGATCAGGGTGTCCTTGGAACGCTGGCTCAGCGTGGAAGTGAAGGGCGCCACCACCACTTCGTTGAAGACATTGCGCACCGTGGGCTGCTCGCGCACGAGCTTCTCGATGGTCTGGCGGTCGGCCTCGTTGCCGGCCTCGCCGGTCAGCAGCACCTGGCGGTTGTAGCTGGTGACGTTGACATGGGCCTTGTCGCCCAGCACTTCGGAGATGCGGTTGTTGGCGCGCAGCTCGATGCCCTGGTCTTCCACCTGGGTGCCGGTGGTGCGGCGGTCCGCCACCGACATGCCGGCCATCACGGCGCTGCCACCCACCAGGGCGACGCAGCCCGACAGGGCGGCGCCCAGGGACGCAACGGCGAGCACACCGCAGGCGGCGCGGGACCAACGGAACTTCATAGAGGCATCTCCTGTTCACCAAGTAACTGGGCATCCACGCCGTCGCACAGGCAGTGCAGCACCAGCGTATGGGTTTCGCGCACGCGCGCCGCACGGTCGTGCGGCACGCAGATCAGAACATCGGTCTCGCGCACGCGGCCGGCCAGGGAGCCGCCCGTGCGGCCGGTCAGCACCACGGCCATCATGTCGCGCTCATGGGCGGCATCCAGGGCCTCCAGCACGGCCACGTCGTTGCCCGTGGCGGACAGCACCAGCAGCAGGTCGCCGGGCTGGCCCAGGGCGCGTATCTGGCGCGCCAGGTACTGGGTGGCGTTGCCGCCCGAGCCCGTGGCGCCCACGGTGCCCAGCAGGCCACCGTCGGACACAAGGGCCACGGCGGCCAGCTCGGGCCGGTCGCGCTCGAAACCGGCCACGCACAGGGCGGCGAAGAGCTGGGCGTCGCTGGCCGAGGCGCCAGCGCCGCAGGCCAGGACCTTGCCGCCGCTGGTCACGCAGGCCAGCATGGCCTGTACCGCTGACGCAATGGGCTGGCTCAGCGCCTGGGCGGCCTGGTATTTCAGGTCGGCGCTGTCGATGAAATGCTGTTGGATACGTTGCTCAAGCATGGAGGCCCGATGATAACTGCCGCCCCTGAAGTCTTTCGTAGCCAGGCGTTATTTGTGCTGCAGCGGTAACGGATCAGGCGCCTTCGGCATCAAAGGCGGCCTGCAGCCACTGCACGGCAGACCCGGCGCCGGACTCGACCAGCACCACGTCGAAGCGGCACGGCGGCGGCGCGGCCCATCGCATCAGGTAGTGGCGCGCGGCAAACACGATGCGCCGCTGCTTGGTGGCGCCTATGCTGGCGCCGGCACCGCCGAAGGCGCGCGTGCCACGGCTGCGCACCTCGACGAAGACCACGGTGCCGTCGCGCGCCTGCACGATGAGGTCGATCTCGCCGCCGCCGCGCCCCGGCGTCCGATAATTGCGCTCGACCAGACGCAGGCCGGCCGCCTGCAGATGGGCCAGCGCCGCATCCTCGGCCTGCTGGCCCCGGTGCCGGGTCGTGAGGGCAGACGGCCCCGCGCCTGCCGGCTTTTTCGCAAGGAAACCCATTGACTACCTCTTTCGCCACCGCGCTGGGCGCAGCCAAGGATGCTGCGGCATCCCAGCATTATCCGCAGGGCGCCCTCTACGTGGTGGCCACCCCCATAGGCAACCTGGCCGACATCAGCCTGCGCGCCCTGCATGTGCTGCAGCTGGTGGACTGCGTGGCCTGCGAGGACACGCGCCACACCCAGGGCCTGCTGCGCTCCTATGGACTGGACCGCCCCGGCAGCCAGCTGCTGGCCGTGCACCAGCACAACGAGGCCGAGGCGGCCCAGCAGATCGTGGCCCGGCTGCAGCAGGGCCAGCGCATCGCCTATGTCAGCGATGCCGGCACGCCCGGCGTCAGCGACCCCGGCGCGCGCCTGTGCGCGGCCGTGCAGGCGGCAGGCCTGCGCTGCATTCCGCTGCCCGGCGCCAGCAGCATCACGGCGGCCATCAGCGTGGCCGGCGCGGTCACACCTTCGCAGGGCGAGGGAGGTTTCGTCTTCGCGGGCTTTCTGCCCACCAAGTCGGCCGAGCGCCTGGCCGCCGTGCAGCAACTGGCGCTGCAGCCGCGCTGCACCGTGCTGCTGGAGGCGCCGCACCGCATTGCCGACCTGGCCGCCGCCCTGGCCACGCTGGGCGAGCGCCCGGTGACGCTGGCGCGCGAGATCACCAAGCAGTTCGAGGACATTGCCACCATGCCCGCCAGCACGCTGCCGGCCTGGCTGCAGGCCGTGCCCCAGCGCAGCAAGGGCGAGTTCGCCGTGGTGCTGCACCCGGTGGCCCTGGGTGGCGATGAGGCCGACGCCGACGCCCTGCGCGTGCTGCGCCTGCTGCTGGCCGAGCTGCCCACCAAGACGGCCGTGCGCCTGGCCGCCGAGATCACGGGCGCACCGCGCAACCGCCTCTATGACGCCGCGCTGGCGATCAAGCAGGCCGCCGAGGAGGACCCGATAGAGGATTAAGCCCAAGGCGGCAGCACCACAGTGGCCTTCACCCTCAGGGACACCGAGCAAGGGCCTACGCCGGCCGCGCCGCCCCGCCGCGAGGGTGTCGCCGGTTGCCCGTACGCCCCCCGCGTAGCGAGAGGGGGCGCCGTGCAACGGGAAGCGGCGCAGCCGCTCAGGGGGACTTATGCATACGCCAGGCCGGTGGCCACGCCACCGAACAGGTCGCCTTCGACCTGCGGCACGCCGGGGAAGGCCTCTCGCAGCGCATCGCGCAGCGTGCGCAGGGCCGACGAGCCGCCCGTGAGGTAGATGGCGTCCAGCGCCTGGGGCGCCACGCCGGCCAGGCGCAGGCAATCCTGGGCACAGGCCACGACCTGCTGCAGCGGGCCTTGCAGCTGCTCGTGCAGCACCTCGGGCGAGATGGCGGCGGACAGGCCCGACTCCAGCCAGCCCAGTTCGATGGGCGACTCGGCATGGCGCGTGGAAGCCTCGATCTTGGCCTGCTCCACCACGGCGGCCAGGCGGTGGCCTTCGCGCAGTTCCAGCACGTCCATCAGGCGCTTGTGCAGGCGCTGGTCGCTGTAGTCGGTGCGCAGGTTGCGCGCCTCGGCCAGGGCCTTGGGCGAGTACAGCCACTGGATCAGGTGCCAGGTCGAGAGGTCGAAGAACACGCGGCTGGGCACTTCGCGGCCGCTGGGGCCGGTGTGGCGGTAGCCCAGCAGCGGCATGATCTGGGCCAGGTTGAGCCGGTGGTCGAAGTCCGTGCCGCCGATATGCACGCCGCTGGTGGCCAGGATGTCGTCGCGGCGGTCGCGGCGGCCGGCCTGCTCGGGCCCCAGGCGCACGACGGTGAAGTCGGAGGTACCGCCGCCGATGTCCACCACCAGCACCACGGATTCCTGCGTGAGGCGCTGCTCGTAGTCCAGCGCGGCGGCGATGGGCTCCATCTGGAAATCCACTTCGCCCAGGCCGGCGGCGCGCGCGGCGTCGGCCAGGGCCTGCTGGGCCTGGCGGTCGCGCTCGGGATGGTCATCCACGAAGTGCACGGGCCGGCCCAGCACCACGCGCTCGGGCAGGCGCCCGTCCAGCGAGGCACGCGCCCGGTCGGCCACGCGGCGAAGGAACAGTCCGATCACATCCTGGTAGCTGACCAGCTGGTCGTGCACGGCCGTCTTTTCCTGCAGCAGCGCGCTGCCCAGCAGGCTCTTGAGCGAGCGCATGAGCCGGCCCGGCTCGCCATCCAGGTACTGGGCCATGGCGTCGCGCCCGAAATGCGTGCTGTGCTCATCCGTATGGAAGAACAGCGCCGTGGGCATGCCGCAGGCATCGCCTTCCAGCGGCAGCAGGCGTGCGGGCTGGCCGGGCACGCGCCAGGCCATGGCGGAGTTGGAGGTACCGAAATCTATGCCCAGCGTGGCAGGAGAGGAAGCAGTCGTCATGGCAAGCGGCGCCGCGCCACGGCAGCCTGCGAAGGCTGCAGCGGCTGCAACGAAAACGCCCACCGGAGTGGGCATGGGTGTCAGCGGGGCGCCATTCTATCGCCCGCGCATTGCGCCTAGGCGGCAGCGGTTTCCCGGGGCAGGGAATCCTGGGCGAGCACGATGCGCACGCCATGCGTGGCGGCCTCGTCCAGTGCCCGTGCAGGCGCAGGCCGCCGCACGTCCAGCCCGATCGCATAAGGGCCTTCGCCGCGCATGGCCAGCCGGTGGCCCAGGGCGCCCGTGGCCACGCCCTGGGCTGGGGCAGACAGCACCAGCTCGGTGGCGCCCGGCCCCGTGCCCCGCAGCTTCAGCGAGGCGCGGTAGGCGCCGCCATCGGCCGACAGGCGGGCCTCGCCGATGTCGGCGCCCTCGCCCAGCAGCGCGCGCCAGCGCGCCAGGCTGGCCCGCAGGTCATGCACGGCCACGTGCAGCCGGGCCACGCCGGTGGCGCCGTTGGCATGCACGCGCGCATCGCCCTCAGGCACGCGCAGGGCGCGCGGCGTGAGGTCGCCGCAGAGAAAGGGCAGGTCCTGGCTGCGGGCGCGTGCATTGCGCCAGCGCAGTTGCGCGCCGTCGGGGCGCAGCCGGCCGCCTTCGTAGGGCGCCTCGTAGTCCAGCCCGCGCGCCTGGGCTGCGGCGACCACGGCGCCGGTCTCGGTGGGCAGCAGCGCGAAATCGACAATGCCCTCGCCATGGCGCTGCAGCTGCCGCCACCAGCGTTCCTCGGGCGCGGGCGCCCGCCAGGCGATGAGTTCGAAGTAGGCGCCGTCGGCAAACACCACCAGGGCGTTGTGCGTGGAGCGGCCCGGATGCTCGCCGCCGCGCAGCACGTTGAAGCCCAGCGCGGTGTAGTCGGCAATGGTGCGTTCCAGGTCCTGGACCGCGATGACGATGTGGTCGAGTGGCAGGGTCATGGCAGGGGTGCTTTCCGCACGGTGTTCAGGCTGCCAGGCGCGCGGCGGCGCTGGAGTCGGTGTGGCGCACTTCGGCGCGGATGTTCTGCGGATTGCGCAGCAGGTTGAGGATGGGGCAGGTGCGCTCCACGGCCTCGAACAGCGCATCGATCTCGGCGCGGCTGGCGGGCGAGTCGATGTGCACGGTGTAGCCGATCTCATGCGGCCAGATGGGCGTGGCCTCGTGGCCGGGCTTGCCGCCGCGCGGATCGATGATGCCCGTGACCTCGACCTCCAGGCTCTCCACGGGCACCTGGCGCTCGGCCGCCTGGATCAGAAAGATGTGGGTCACGCAGGTCCCCAGCACGCCCAGCTGCAGCTCGGGCGAGCTGGGGCCGAGGTTGTAGCCCGCGAAGTCGGGCGGGCTGTCGCTGATGACCTGGTGCTCGCGGATGCGCAGGCGGCGCACGCCGCTGCGGCCCTCGGCGCGCACATGGGCCTTGAGGTGGGCGGGCTGGGCCGTGCCGGCCGCGACGGCGGCGCTGCGGGCGAGCACGGCGGCACGCTTTTCGGCGAGGTATTCGTTGAGATGGCTCATGGACGGGCTTTCGGTGAAGGAAGTACCAGCCCATTGTTGGGACCGCCGCATACGCGGCAAACAAACGAATCCGTCTGCGCTTATGCACTGGGCAGATATGCGGGGGCTCCCATCCCTTAGTCGTTTTCCAAATAACGATGCAACTCGATATATGAGCGCAAATATTTGGCATCGATAGCATGAAAAACATGGAGCCGGTCCTGTGGCCGGCAGTCTTGTTTTTCAGCGCCCCAGCGGCGGCGAGGTACGAACGTGTTTTCCCAATCGAAGGCGGGTCAGGTGGCATGGAAGGCCGCGATAGCGGTATTGGCGGGCAGCAGCCTGCTGCTGGCGGCGTGCTCCAGGCAGGCCGATACGGCCCAGGCGGGCGCGGCTGCCGGCCCCGTGGAAGGCGGCACCCTGGTCTACCTGGAGCAGCAGGCCCATACCAACCTCTATCCGCCGGCCGGGGGCTTCTATCCCAACGGCGGCGTGCTCAACCAGATCACCGACAAGCTGACCTACCAGGACCCGAAGACGCTGGAGATCCAGCCCTGGATCGCCGAGTCCTGGACCGTGAATGCCGACGCCACCGAGTACAGCTTCAAGCTGCGCCCCGGCGTCACCTTCTCCGACGGCACGCCGCTGGACGCGGCGGCCGTGGCGCGCAACTTCGACACCTACGGCCTGGGCAACAAGGCGCTCAAGCAGCCCGTGTCCGAGGTGATCAACAACTACGAGCGCAGCGAGGTGGTCGACCCGCTGACGGTGAAGTTCTTCTTCAGAAAGCCTTCGCCGGGCTTTCTGCAGGGCACTTCGGTGATCGGCTCGGGTCTGGTCTCGCCGGCCACGCTGGACCGCCCCTTCGAGGAGTTGGGCGATGCCACGCGCATCATCGGCTCCGGCCCCTTCGTGGTGGCCAGCGAGACGCTGGGCAAGGAGCTGGTGCTCAAGGTGCGCAAGGACTATGCCTGGGGTCCCGCCAAGCTGGCCCACCAGGGCCGCGCGCGGCTGGATGAGGTGAAGTTCATCGTCACGCCCGAGGACAGCGTGCGCATCGGCGCGCTGCTGGCCGGCCAGGCCGGGCTGATCCGCCAGATCCAGGCCTATGACGAAAAGCGCGTCGAGGACCAGAAGTTCAGCATCTACGCCCCGCCCACGCGCGGCGTGAACAACAGCGTGGCCATCCGCCCGGACAACGCCCTGGTGGCCGATCTCAAGGTGCGCCAGGCGCTGCTGCACGGCACCAATGCCAAGGAGATCGTGGAGACGCTGTTTTCGCCGCGCTATCCCCAGGCGCGCTCGGTGATTGCCTCCACGGCGGCCGGCTTCGTGGACCTGTCGGCCAAGCTGGCCTATGACGAGGCCAAGGCGAAACAGCTGCTGGACGAGGCCGGCTGGACGCTGGGCGCCAACGGCCTGCGCCAGAAGGACGGCCGCGATTTCGTGCTCTCCACCTACGAGTCCCTGCCCCAGCCGCAGAACAAGGAGACGCTGCAGCTCGTGGCCCAGCAGTGGGCGCGCATCGGGGTCAAGCTCAACGTGCTGTCGGGCGACGCGGGCAGCCGCGCCGTGGACACGCTGGACCCCGACAAGACCGGCGTGCTGCCCGGCATGGTGGGCCGCGCCGATCCCGACGTGATCAAGAGCAACTACTACCCGACCAACCGCAACGTGCTGCTGCAAAAGGGCGGCGTGAGCCAGAAGGTCAAGTCCTTCGAGGACACCAAGCTCAACGGCCTGTTCGACGCCATCGCGGCCGAGACCGATGCCGCCAGGCGCCTGGCGCTGGCCGGCGAGGTGCAGAACTACCTGATCGACCAGGCCTATGTGATCCCCATCTTCGAGGAACCCCAGGCCTTTGCGGGCGCAGGCTGGGTGCGCGACGTGGGCTTCGAGGCCGTGGGCCGGCCCAGCTTCTACAGCACCTGGCTGGCCAGGCGCTGACCGGATCGCTCACTGAGGAACCACTCCCATGTCGCGCCGCTATCTGCTCAGCCGCATCGCCCAGGCCGCCCTGGTGCTGTGGGCGGCCTTCACGGTCTCGTTCATCCTGCTGCAGCTGCTGCCGGGCGATGCCGTGCTGATCAAGTTCCTGAACCCCGAGCTGGGCCTGGGCCCGCAGGAGATTGCCGACATCCGCGCCGCCTACGGCTCGGACCAGCCCGTGTGGCAGCAGTACCTGCACACGCTGGGCCAGTTCCTCACGGGCCATTTCGGCTATTCGCTGCAGGCCGGCGTGCCGGTGAGCCAGGGCCTGGCCACCAGCCTGCCGCCCACGCTCAAGCTCGCGGCCCTGGGCTTTGCCGCAGCCGCGCTGCTGGCCGTGGCGCTGGCGGCGGCTACCAGCCTGGCGCCCTTTGCCTGGCTGCGCAACGCGCTGTATTCGCTGCCTTCGGTCTTTGTCTCGGTGCCCGTGTTCTGGCTGGGGATCATGCTGATCCAGGTGGTGTCGTTCCGCCTGGGCTGGATCGCCGTGATCAATCCCGGCCCCTGGGAAGGACTGGTGCTGCCCACGCTGACCCTGGCCGTGCCGATCTCGGCGCCGCTGGCCCAGGTGCTGCTGCGCAATATCGACGCCGTGCTGGCCCAGCCCTTCGTGGCCGTGGCGCGGGCCAAGGGCGCCTCGCGCCGCTGGGTGCTGCTGCGCCATGTGGCACGCAATGCCCTGCTGCCCACGCTGACCATTGCCGGCGTGCTGTTCGGCGAGCTGCTGGCCGGCGCCGTGGTGACGGAGGCCGTGTTCGGCCTCAACGGCCTGGGCACGCTGACCCAGCAGGCCGTGGGCAACCAGGACACGGCCGTGCTCCAGGCCGTGGTGGTCGTCTCGGCCGCCGCCTTCGTACTCATCAACCTCGCCGTGGACCTGCTGTACCCGCTGCTTGATCCGCGCCTGCGCCATTCCGTGGAGAACCGGCCATGAACACTGCCGTCTCAAGCGCTCTTTCCCCGGCCCTGGATGCCCAGGCCGCGCCCGCCACTCCAACTCCCATTCCCACGGCGCTGCCAGCGTCGTCCCTGGCCCCTGCGCCAGCCGCCCCGCGCCGCAGCTTCGCCTTGCCGGCCCGCCTGCAATCCCTGAAACGCCTGCCGCCCACGCTGGCCCTGGCCTGGCTGGTGATTGCCGTGGCCGCGCTGTGGGCGCTGGCGCCCGGCTGGTTCGCCCACCAGAACCCGATCGCGGGCCAGGCCGGCCAGCAGCTGCTGGCGCCCGGCGCCGCGCACTGGCTGGGCACGGACGCGCTGGGGCGCGGCCTGTGGGCGCGCGTGGTGCATGGCGCCGTGCATTCGCTGTCGGGCGCCTTCGTGGCCGTGGGCGTGGGCCTGGCCGTGGGCACGCTGATCGGCCTGCTGGCCGGGGCCACGGGCGGGCGCACGGAAGATGCGCTGATGCGCCTGGTCGATGTGCTGCTGGCCGTGCCTTCGCTGCTGCTGTCGCTGACCATCATCATCGTGCTGGGCTTTGGCACCATCAACGCGGCCATTGCCGTGGGCGTGGTCTCGGTGGCCAGCTTCGCGCGCCTGGTGCGCTCGGAGGTGGTGCGTGTGCGCCGCTCCGACTACGTGGAGGCCGCCTTTGGCAGCGGCGGGCGCTTTGCCGCCGTGCTGTGGCGCCATGTGCTGCCCAATTCGCTGACCTCGGTCATCGCCATGGCGGCGCTGCAGTTCGGCTCGGCGATCCTTGCGATTTCCACGCTGGGTTTTCTGGGCTACGGCGCGCCGCCGCCCACGCCCGAATGGGGGCTGCTGATCGCCGAAGGCCGCAACTACATCGCCACCGCCTGGTGGCTGACCACGGCGCCGGGCCTGATCGTGGTGGCCGTGGTGCTGGCGGCCAACCGCATCGCCACGGCCTTCGCACGGAGGCCTGCATGAGCGCCGCCATCGAGGAACGCATCCACGCCGCACCAGCGGTGGCAACCACCGCCCCCGTGCTCGAAGTGCAGGACCTGGCCGTGGCCTACCGCGATGCCGCAGGCCAGGCACAGCGCGTGGTGCACGGCGTGTCGTTTTCCGTGGCGCCGGGCGAGGTGGTGGCCCTGGTCGGCGAATCGGGCTCGGGCAAGACCACCACGGCCCAGGCCGTGATCGGCCTTTTGGCCGACAACGGCCGGCGCGAGCACGGCAGCATCCGCCTGCAGGGCACCGAGGTCTCGGGCTGGCCGGCCGCACGCTGGAACGCCATCCGCGGCCGCGTGGTCAGCCTGGTGCCGCAAGACCCCACCATGTCGCTGAACCCCGTGCGCACGGTGGGCGACCAGGTGGGCGAGATCCTGCGCATCCACGGACTGCGCGACCGCACGGCCGTGCAGGCGCGCGTGCTGGAGCTGCTGGCCCGCGTGGGGCTGTCCCAGCCCGCGCTGCGCGCACGCCAGTATCCGCACGAACTGTCGGGCGGCATGCGCCAGCGCGTGCTGATCGCCATTGCGATTGCGCTGCGGCCCGCCCTCATCATTGCCGACGAGCCCACCAGCGCGCTGGACGTGACCGTGCAGCGGCGCATCCTGGACCTGATCGACGCGCTGCGCCGCGAGACCGGCACGGCCGTGCTGCTGGTCACGCATGACCTGGGCGTGGCGGCCGACCGCTCGCACCGCCTGGTCGTCATGCAGGGCGGCCGCATCCAGGAGCAGGGCCCCACGCTGGAGCTGCTGCGCAATCCGCAAAGCGCCTATACGCGGCGGCTGCTGGCCGATGCGCCTTCGCTGGCGCCCGCACCGCGCCGCACGCCCAGGCCCGCCACCACCGATGACTGGGCCATCGAGGTCGAGGACCTGGTGCACGAGTTCGCGGCCCCCGGCCATGCCTCGGCCCACGGGCGCGGCATCTTCCGCGCCGTGGACGGCGTGTCGCTGCGCGTGCGCCGGGGCAGCACGCATGCCATCGTGGGCGAGTCGGGCTCGGGCAAGACCACCACCATCCGCGCCATCGTGGGCCTGGGCCGGCCCACGGCGGGCCGCATCCGCATCGAAGGCACCGAGGTCACGGGCCTGCGCGGCGAGGCCCTGCGCCAGCTGCGCCGCCGCGTGCAGCTGGTCTACCAGAACCCGTTCAGCTCTCTGGACCCGCGCCAGAGCGTGTTCGACATCATCGAGGAGCCCCTGCTGAACTTCGACCCGCTGCCGGCCGATGAGCGCCGCCGGCGCGTGCACGACATGCTGGAGCGCGTGGGCCTGCCGGCCGCCGTGCTGCAGCGGCGCCCGCATGCGCTGTCGGGCGGCCAGCGCCAGCGCGTGGCGATTGCGCGCGCCCTGGTGCTGCAGCCGCAGGTGCTGGTGCTGGACGAGGCCGTATCGGCCCTGGACGTGACGGTGCAGGCGCAGATCCTGGCCCTGCTCGCCCAGCTGCAGCAGGACCTGGGGCTGACCTATCTCTTCATCTCGCACGACCTTGCCGTGGTGCGCCAGATCGCCGACACGGTATCGGTGCTGCGCGCGGGCCGGGTGGTGGACGCGGGCAGCGTGGAGGAGGTGTTCCAGCGCCCCACCAGCGACTACACACGCGAACTCATGGACGCCATTCCCGGCAAAAGGAGCATTGATTTTGTCCCTCACCCCGCCTGATACCAACCGTGGCCACGGCTCCCGCACCGGCCCGCGCCTGGGCTTCTTCAGCCGCCTGCTCGACGATGTGCCGGCCGGCGAGCGCTACCGCCTGGTGGCCGAGCAGATCGCCCATGCCGAGGCCCAGGGCTTCGACTCGGCCTGGGTAGCCCAGCACCATTTCCATGAAAGCGAGGGCGGCCTGCCCTCGCCCTTCGTCTTCCTGGCCCATGTGGCGGCGCGCACGCGGCGCATCCGCATCGGAACGGGCGTGATCACGCTGCCGCTGGAAAACGCGCTGCGCGTGGCCGAGGATGCGGCCGTGCTGGACCTGCTGACCGGCGGCCGCCTGGAAGTGGGCCTGGGCACGGGCGGCACGGCCGAATCCTTCGAGGCCTTTGGCGTGCAGGGCGCCGAGCGCGGCGCCGTCTTCGCGCGCAACTTCGGTGTGCTGCAGGACGCCTGGGCCGGGCGCGCGCTGGCCGGTGGCGTGCACCTGTACCCGGCCGCGCCGCAGCTGCTGGAGCGCGTCTGGCAGGCCACGTTCTCGGCCGAGGGCGGCGCGCGGGCCGGGGCCAACGGCGACGGCCTGATGCTGTCGCGCACCCAGCCACGGCCCGAAGGTGCGCCGCAGGCCACGCTGTCCGAGATCCAGAACCCCATCATCGACGCCTACCTTGCCCGCCTGCCCGCGGGGCGGGCGCCGCGCATCCTGGGCTCGCGCACGCTGTTCGTGGCCGACCGCCGAGACGATGCGCTGCGCTGGGCCGAGGCCGGCCTGCGCCGCGCGGCCCGGCGCCATGCCGCCCAGCCCTCGCAGTGGGCGGCCCGCGTCGATCCGCAGGCGCCGCTGGCCGATCTCATCGCCGCCTACGACGTGCATGTGGGCACGCCCGACGAGGTCATCGCCTCGCTGCGCGCCGACACGGCGCTGGCGCGCGTGAGCGACATCGTCTTCCAGGTGCATTCCATCGACCCGCCGCACGACGCCATCCTGCGCTCCATCAAGCTGACGGCCGCCCATGTGGCACCAGCCCTGGGCTGGCGCCGTGCAGATCTGCAGGCACCCTCTTCCCTCCCCGCAGCCCGGGCCGGACTGCTGCAAGCCGCATGACCATGAACACCACCGTACAGCCCCGTTTTCCGGACGACGTCATCGACCACCTCGCCGGCATCACCCCCGGCAGCGCCCTGGACCGCGTGCGCCGCCACCGCACCGAGGCGCGCACGCAGGCCCAGCAGAGTTTTGCCGCCCTGTTCACGCCCGCCGAGCCCGTGCCCGGCACGGTCTCGCTGCGCGAGCGGCTGGCCCTGGCCGCCTTCACGGCCGGGCTTCATGGCGAGCCGCGCAGCGCCGCCTTCTATGCGAAGGCGCTGGCGGCCGAAGATGCGGAACTGGCTGCCGCCGTGGCATCCGAAGTCGTGCGGGGCCGTGCACAAAGCCTTCAGCCCGGCAGCGGCCCGCACGGGCCGTACGGCCGCTACCCGGCAGGCCCGCTGAGCCGCGAAGACCAGAGCGGCCCCGCCTATGCCGTGGACCCGGCCCATGCCGCGCTGCTGGGCGCGCGCCTGGCCGCGGCGCTGGCCCATGCGCACCTGCTGGCCTACCACCCGCGCGACGCCAGCGCTGGGGCCCTGCAGGCGCTGCAACAGGCGGGCTGGAGCGAGACGGACATCGTCATCGTGTCCCAGCTGGCGTCCTTCCTGTCCTTCCAGATCCGCGTGGTGGCGGGGCTGCGCGTGCTGGCTGCACGCCCCGCGCCCCCGGCCGCCCATCAACCCACCACCCTGCAAGCCCAGCCATGACCTCAACGAACTCCGCCGCTCCCCAGGTCTTCACCCAGGAACAGCTCGACTGGCTGCCATGGATTGAGCCGCTGGACGAAAGCGAGCTGACCGAACGCCACCGTGCAGGCCTGGTCGATGCCTCACGCGCGCAGTCCCCCTACTTCCGCCTGCTGGCGCGCGACCCCGACACGCTGGGCGCACGCACACGCACCGACAAGGACATCTTCTACAACCCCGACGCCGGCCTGCCGCGTGCCGAGCGGGAGCTGGCCGCTGCGGCCACCTCGCGCGCCAATGGCTGCATCTACTGCGCCTCGGTCCATGCGCGCTTTGCCACGCACTTCTCGCGCCGGGGCGGCGACGTGCAGCGCCTGCTCGACGAGGGTCCGGGCACGGACCTGGGACCGCGCTGGAACGCCATCGTCACGGCGGCCGTGGCGCTGACCCAGACGCCGCCTGCGCTGGAGCCCGCCCACATCGATGCGCTGCGCGCCGCCGGCCTGGACGATGCCGCCATCTCCGATGTGCTGCACGGCACGGCCTTCTTCAACTGGGCCAACCGGCTCATGCTGTCGCTGGGCGAGCCACGGACCACCGCATGAGGGCTTTCGCCCTCACCACAGGCCCAGCAGCTTCCACCAGGCGCTGCCGACCACGGCAAAGACCAGCAGCTCGATCACGCACATGGCCGCGCCCACGCGCCACCAGTTGCCCAGCGTGACATAGCCGCTTCCGAAGATGATGGGCGAAGTGCCGGTGGCGTAGTGGGTCAGCGTCATCATGATGGCCGAGCCGGCCGTCATCATCAGCATGAAGGGCACGACATAGTCGGCCGGAATCAGCTGCGCGCCCACGGTCAGGAAGGCCAGCATCATGGCGCTGATGTGGGCCGTGGTGCTGGCGAACAGGTAATGCGAGAACACGAACACGCCCACCAGGATGGCCGCCACCGGCAGCCAGTCCAGACCGCTGGCGACGATGGCGTTCTTCATGCCCACCGCGAACCAGGACACCACGCCCAGCTTGTTGAGCTGCTCGGCCAGCATGACCAGGGCGCCGAACCACACCAGCGTGTCCCAGGCGCTTTTCTCGGACAGCACGTCATCCCAGTCGATGGTGCCCGTGATGATCAGCACGAACAGGCCCAGGAAGGCGACCACCGTCGGGTCCAGCGTGAAGGCAGGCCCGAACAGCATCTGCGGCACGTTGGCCCACAGCAGCAGCATCAGGCCGAAGGTGCCCAGCATCACGCGCTCCTTGCCCGACAGCGGCCCCATGCGGGCCATCTCGCTGCGCGCGTACTCCACGGCATTGGGCGTGGCCTTGAGTTCGGGAGGCGACAGCAGGTAGATCACCAGCGGCATCAGCAGCAGGCACAGCAGGCCCGGCAGCAGCATGTACAGCGCCCAGGTGGTCCAGCTCAGGTGCAGGGCCTGGCCCGTGGCCTTGGCCACGAAGTCCACCACCAGCGGATTGGGCGCCGTGGCGGTCAGGAACATGGCCGAGGTGATGGGATTGGCGTGGTAGTTGACCAGGGCCAGATAGGTGCCCACCTTGCCCTGCGTACCCTTGGCCGGGTCCGACTCGAAGGCATTGGCGATGGACTTCATGATGGGGTGCACGATACCGCCGCCGCGCGCCGTGTTGCTGGGCGTGAACGGTGCCAGCACCAGCTCGCAGATCGCCAGGCCGTAGCCGATGCCGATGGTCCGCTTGCCCAGCAGCGCGATGAACATCAGTCCGATGCGGTTGCCCAGCCCCGTCTTCTTGAGGCCGCGCGAGATCAGGATGGCCACCACGATCAGCCAGATCAGCGGGCTGGAAAAGCTGCTCAGCGCATCGGTGACTGCGCCCTTGGACGAGCCAGACGTGACCTGGGACAGCGAGACGATCACGATGGCCATCAAGGCCATCACGCCAATGGGCATGACCTTGAGGATGATGGCCACGATGGTGGTCAGGAAAATGGCCACCAGCTGCCAGGCCTTGGGCGTCAGCCCCTCGGGCACGGGCACCAGCAGCAGCCCGAACAGCACGGCGGTGGCGATCAGCGCCGGCACCAGCCGGAACGGCACGGCCGACTTGAAGTAGCGGAACAGCGAGGCAATCTTCTCGAGCATGTGGATCCTTTGCGTTGCCGGAGCGGCGCCGAGAGAGCATGGCCTGCCGGGAGCAAAAGCCCACCAGCCTGCACGGGCACTGGCGGCCGCGCCGCATGACTGACATCATGATGCAGTGCAGCATGAGCCCGGCTTCCAGCGGGCGCCTGCGCCACCGAAGTTTGACAGGCATCAAGGCCGGGCCAGTAAACCTGGCGACCCAGGCCACCGAGCCCCGCTCACATGACAGCATCCCCAGACCGGGTGCCTTTCGCCCCGGTGTACCCATGCAGTGAAAAAAGGAGAAAAGCCGACATGCCAGCCAACCGATTCTTGCCCGAGGAATGGGAATGCCGGCTCCAGGAGATCGACCTGGAGATCGCCCGCCACGCCGTCATCTGCAAGATCCCGCTGCTGCAGGCCGGCGTGGTGGAGCGCGTGCTGGCCGATGACGCCAGCGTCTGCGGCGGCGACCACGAGGCCGCTTTCAAGACCCTGCGCGGCCTCTTGTACATGCACTACACCGAGCTGCTGCACATCAGCGAGGTGCTCAGCCCCGATGCCGCCCAGGAAATCGCCCACCGCGTGCGCCTGCGGCTGGGCCAGCGCATCGGCAACCAGCTGGGCGGCTGATGCCGGGCTGTCTGCCTGGCCTTTGCCCTGGCGCGAGGGCATGAAAAAAGGGCTACGACAGTTGTCGTAGCCCTTTTCAATTTGGTTGCGCGAGAAGGATTTGAACCTCCGACCTTTGGGTTATGAGCCCAACGAGCTACCAGACTGCTCCATCGCGCGGTATTCCAAAATTATAGCAGATTATTCAGCTGCCTTGGCTTCGGCGGCGCCTTCTTCAGCGCGCTCGACCAGTTCCACGAAGGCCATGGGGGCGTTGTCGCCCACGCGGAAGCCCATCTTCAGGATACGGGTGTAGCCACCAGGACGCTTTGCGAAGCGGGGGCCCAGCTCGTTGAAGAGCTTGGTCACGCTGTCGCGGTCGCGCAGGCGGTCGAATGCCAGACGGCGGTTGGCAACGGTGTCGACCTTGGCCAGGGTGATCATGGGCTCGATCACGCGGCGCAGTTCCTTGGCCTTGGGAACGGTGGTCTTGATGGCTTCGTGCTCGATGAGCGAATTCATCATGTTCTTCAGCATCGCCAGGCGGTGCGAAGAGGTGCGATTGAGTTTGCGGAGGCCGTGACCGTGACGCATGGTGCTTTATTCCTAAAATATGTAATTAGGGCTTGCGCAAACAAGGATGCAAGCCTGGACCCGTTACCGGATCTGCAGCTTGCCTCAACCGAATTTGCGCAAGTTGTTGATTAATTCGGGCAGCCGTATCAGGTACTGCCCGAGGCACTGAGGCTCTCCAAAAAGGAGAGCCAGCAATTATAGTGCTTAGCGCTTTTCCAGGCCAGCAGGCGGCCAGTTCTCCAGCTTCATGCCCAGCGTCAGACCGCGGGAAGCCAGGACTTCCTTGATCTCGTTGAGCGACTTGCGACCCAGGTTGGGGGTCTTGAGCAGCTCGTTTTCGGTACGCTGGATCAGGTCGCCGATGTAGTAGATGTTCTCTGCCTTGAGGCAGTTGGCCGAACGCACGGTGAGTTCCAGCTCGTCCACGGGACGCAGCAAGATGGGATCAAAGGCGGTTGCGGCACCACGGCCACCGGCCGGAGCATCGAAGACGCTGGCGATATCGCCGCCGTCCAGCTGAGCGAACACGGCGAGCTGTTCCACCAGGATCTTGGCGGAGGCGCGCACGGCGTCCTCGGCAGTGATCGCACCATTGGTTTCGATCTCCACCACCAGCTTGTCGAGGTCGGTGCGTTGTTCAACGCGGGCCGATTCGACGGCGTAGCTCACGCGCTTGACGGGCGAGAACGAAGCGTCCAGCACGATACGGCCGATCGACTTCGTGGACTCGTCGCCATAGCGGCGCACATTGCCGGGCACATAGCCGCGGCCCTTCTCGACCTTGATCTGCATGTCCAGCTTGCCGCCTTGCGACAGGTTGGCGATGACATGATCAGGGTTGATGATTTCCACGTCGTGGGGCGTCTGGATGTCGCGCGCCGTCACGACGCCTTCGCCATCCTTGCGCAGGGAGAGCGTGACCTCGTCGCGGTTGTGCAGCTTGAACACCACACCCTTGAGGTTCAGCAGGATGTTGACCACATCTTCCTGGACACCGTCAATGGACGAGTACTCGTGCAACACACCAGCAAT
The DNA here is from genome assembly GCF_055797465.1 of Delftia sp. PX-1. Taxonomy (NCBI): domain Bacteria; kingdom Pseudomonadati; phylum Pseudomonadota; class Betaproteobacteria; order Burkholderiales; family Comamonadaceae; genus Delftia; species Delftia sp. PX-1. The sequence continues at coordinate 1,096,294 of NZ_CP184763.1, read as the reverse complement.
CGTCACTTCCGTCGCTGCGTAACCCACCATGGACGAGAGCAGGACACGGCGCAGGGCATTGCCCAGCGTATGGCCGTAGCCACGCTCAAACGGCTCCAGAACAACTTTGGCGCGATTGTGGCCAAGCTGCTCGACATTGATCGTCTTGGGCTTCAGCAAATTGGTTTGCATGCAGACTTCCTCTCAATACCCCCGGCTCGTTACACCGGTAAGGCTGGTGAAGCACCCCAGCGCGATGCCTCGCGGCTGGGGGACGGTTTTACAGAAATGTCGCTGCGCGGAATTAACGCGAGTACAACTCAACGATCAGGGATTCGTTGATGTCTGCACCGAACTCGTCGCGGTCAGGCGACTTCTTGAACGTGCCTTCAGCCTTGTCGGCCGACACTTCCACCCATGCGGGGAAACCGACTTGACCAGCCAGTTGCAGGGCTTCGACGATGCGGGCCTGCTTCTTGGACTTTTCACGCACGGCGACCACGTCACCCACCTTCACCATGTAGGAAGGGATGTTGACGGATTGGCCGTTGACCGTGATGGCCTTGTGCGACACCAGCTGACGCGCTTCCGAGCGGGTCGAGCCGAAGCCCATGCGGTACACCACGTTGTCCAGACGCGACTCCAGCAGCGACAGCAGATTGGCACCGGTGTTGCCCTTCTTCTTGTCGGCGGCTTCGAAGTAGCGGCGGAATTGCTTTTCCAGCACGCCGTACATGCGCTTGACCTTCTGCTTTTCACGCAGCTGCAGGCCGAAGTCGGAAGTACGCTGACCGGAAGTGCGGCCGTGCTGACCGGGCTTGGTGTCGAACTTGGACTTGTCGGCGATCGAGCGACGTGCGCTCTTCAGGAACAGGTCAGTGCCTTCACGGCGGGAGAGTTTGGCCTTGGGGCCGATATAGCGTGCCACTTGATTTCCTTTGTGTCATCTGCCGTGCACAAGCACGGGAGCCGCCCGCGATGTTACACATCTGGGCGGCGGTGGGCTTGGTGAAAAAGCTTAGATACGACGGCGCTTTTGAGGGCGGCAGCCGTTGTGGGGAACCGGCGTCACGTCCGCGATGGAAGTGATGCGGATGCCCAGGGCGCCCAGGGCGCGAACCGAGGATTCACGGCCGGGACCGGGACCCTTGATTTCGACGTCCAGGTTCTTGATGCCCTGTTCGATGGCAGCACGACCAGCCACTTCCGAAGCCACCTGGGCAGCGAAGGGAGTCGACTTGCGCGAACCCTTGAAGCCCTGGCCACCCGAGGAGGCCCACGACAGAGCGTTGCCTTGGCGGTCGGTGATGGTGATGATCGTGTTGTTGAACGAAGCGTGCACGTGGGCAATGCCGTCCGAAATGTTCTTACGGACTTTCTTGCGAACGCGCTGTGCAGCGTTGTTTGCGGGAGACTTAGCCATAGTGATCTTTCAATCTCTTTATTTCTTCAAAGCCGCGGCACCCTTGCGCGGACCCTTGCGGGTACGTGCATTCGTGCGGGTACGCTGACCACGCATGGGCAGGCCACGACGATGACGGAAACCGCGATAGCAACCGATGTCCATCAAACGCTTGATGTTCATCGTTGTTTCGCGACGCAGATCACCTTCCAGCGTCAGGGAAGTCAGCTGATCGCGGATCTTTTCCAGATCGCCGTCAGTCAGTTCCTTGATTTTCTTGGAATATGCGATGCCAGCGGCTTCGCAGATCTTGCGTGCAGTGGTGCGACCGATCCCATAGATAGCGGTCAGGCCGATTTCAGCGTGCTGATGCGGCGGGATGTTAATGCCAGCGATACGTGCCATTATTCGTCCTCAAACTTTCCTATCAACCCTGGCGCTGCTTGTGGCGCTGGTCCGTGCAGATCACTCGCACCACACCCTTGCGGCGGATGATCTTGCAGTTACGGCAGATTTTTTTGACCGAAGCCGAAACTCTCATTTCATTCTCCTAAAACTCTACATCCGTTACGGCCTATCGACCGGGAAACATGCCCGCGATGGATAGATCGAATGGGCGTCTACTAACTCTTACTGGACCCGCCGGCACCGCCGGCCAGGCCCATCACTTAGTTCAATTGCCAAGTGTCGCTTTGAAGTTCGCCTTTTTGAGGAGCGATTCGTACTGTTGCGACATCATGTAGTTCTGCACCTGGGCCATGAAGTCCATGGTCACCACCACAATAATCAGCAGTGATGTACCACCGAAGTAGAACGGGACGTTGTACTTCAGGATCAGGAACTCGGGCAACAAGCACACGAATGTGATGTACACCGCACCAGCCAGGGTCAGGCGAACCAGGATCTTGTCAATGTAGCGGGCCGTCTGGTCACCGGGACGGATCCCGGGGATGAAGGCACCACTCTTCTTCAGGTTGTCGGCGGTTTCCCGGCTGTTGAACACCAGGGCCGTGTAGAAGAAGCAGAAGAAGATGATGGCGGTGGCGTAGAGCATCACATAGATCGGCTGACCGGGGGTCAGCGTGCTAGCAATGTCCTTCAGCCAGCGCATGGATTCCCCTGCACTGAACCAGTTCACAACGGTCGCCGGCAGCAAGATGATCGAGGAAGCGAAGATGGGAGGAATGACCCCCGCCATGTTCAGCTTCAGCGGCAAGTGCGAAGACTGACCGCCATACACCTTGTTACCCACCTGACGACGCGCATAGTTCACCAGGATCTTGCGCTGTCCCCGCTCGACAAACACGACGAAGTACGTCACGGCTGCCACCACGAGAACGATGAAGATCGCGGCCAGGATGCTCATGGCACCGGTGCGCACCAGCTCCAGCAGACCACCGATGGAGCTCGGCAGACCTGCGGCGATACCTCCAAAGATGAGGATCGAGATGCCGTTGCCCAGACCACGTTCCGTGATCTGTTCACCGAGCCACATCAGGAACATGGTGCCGGCCGTCAGGCTGACCACCGCCGTGAGGCGGAAGCCGAAACCGGGGCTCAGAACCAGACCTGCGGAGCTTTCCAGAGCCACGGCAATTCCCAGGGACTGAAAAATCGCCAGGCCCAGAGTGCCATAGCGGGTGTACTGGGTGATCTTGCGACGACCCGATTCACCTTCCTTTTTCAGCTGCTCGAATGTAGGGACCACGTAGGTCATGAGCTGCATGATGATCGATGCCGAGATGTACGGCATGATCCCCAGTGCGAACACCGTGAAGCGCGACAGCGCCCCACCCGAGAACATGTTGAACAGATTGAGAATGCCGCCCTGCTGGCCATTGAACAGCTGCTGCAGCTGCGCTGGATCGATGCCCGGCACGGGGATATGAGCCCCGATGCGGTAAACGACCAGCGCGAGCAACAGAAAAACCAGACGGCGGCGAAGATCGCCGAATTTTCCGGTTTTTGCAATTTGAGCTGCGCTAGTAGCCACGGATGTCTTCTTTCAGATCATTAATCAGGCGATGCTGCCGCCGGCAGCTTCGATGGCAGCCTTGGCGCCGGCGGTAGCGCCGATGCCGTTGAGCTTGACAGCCTTGCTGATTTCACCGCTCTTGATGATCTTGACCACCTTTGCGATTTCACCAACCAGACCGGCTTGCTTCAGAGCTGCCAGATCGACTTCGGCCAGGCCCAGCTGTTCCAGAGCGGACAGGGTCACTTCTGCGTTGAACTTCAGCAGATGCGACTTGAAGCCACGCTTGGGCAGACGGCGCTGCAGAGGCATTTGACCGCCTTCGAAGCCCACCTTGTGGTAGCCACCCGAACGCGACTTCTGGCCCTTGTGACCACGGCCGGCAGTCTTGCCCAGGCCGGAGCCGATGCCGCGGCCGACACGGCGCTTGGCATGCTTGGCACCTGCTGCAGGCTTGATGCTATTGAGTTCCATCATCAATCCTTTCAGAGGACTTTGACCAGATAGCTGATCTTGTTGATCATGCCGCGCACAGCAGGCGTGTCCTGCAGTTCGCTGATGCTATTCAGCTTGCGCAGGCCCAGGCCACGGACGGTGGCGCGGTGCGATTCCTTGGTGCCAATGGGGCTGCGCACCAGTTGCACCTTCACGGTTTGTTGCGTTGTCATGTGATTGACTCCGATCAGGCGGTGAAGATGTCTTCAACCGACTTGCCGCGCTTGGCTGCCACTTCCGAAGGGGTCGTGGAGTTCTTCAGAGCGTCAAAAGTCGCGCGGACCATGTTGTAGGGATTCGACGAGCCATGGCTCTTGGCCACGATGTCGGTGATGCCCAGCACTTCGAAGACGGCGCGCATCGGGCCGCCGGCGATGATGCCGGTACCCTTGGGAGCGGGGTTCAGCATCACGGATGCTGCGCCATGCTGACCCATCACGGTGTGATGGATCGAGCCGTTCTTCAGGGACACCTTGATCATGTTGCGACGGGATTCTTCCATCGCCTTTTGCACGGCTGCAGGCACTTCCTTGGACTTGCCCTTGCCCATGCCAACACGGCCATCACCGTCGCCAACCACGGTCAGTGCAGCGAAGCCGAGGATACGACCGCCCTTCACAACCTTGGTGACGCGGTTCACCGCGATCATTTTTTCGCGCAGACCGTCGTCACGACCTTCGTCTTGCACCTTGGGAGAAAACTTTGCCATTTCTATCCGCTCCGCTTAGAACTGCAGGCCGGCTTCACGAGCGGCTTCTGCCAAAGCCTTCACGCGGCCGTGGTATGCGAAACCAGCGCGATCGAAAGCCACTTTCTCCACGCCTGCAGCCTTGGCCTTCTCGGCAATGCGCTTGCCGATCAGCGTAGCGGCAGCCACGTTGCCACCCTTGCCGATGGCGCCCAGTTGGGTGCGCACTTCGGCTTCGGCAGTCGAGGCCGAAGCCAGCACCTTGGTGCCGTCTTCCGACACCACGCTTGCGTAGATGTGGAGGTTCGTACGGTTCACGCTCAGACGTGCCACGCCTTGCTGTGCAATGCGGATGCGGGTCTGGCGGGCACGACGGAGACGCTGCTCTTTCTTGGTCAACATAATGCAGCTCCTTACTTCTTCTTGGTCTCTTTGATCACGACCTTCTCATCCGAGTAACGGATGCCCTTGCCCTTGTAGGGCTCGGGAGGACGAACGGCACGGATCTCAGCAGCCAGTTGGCCAACGGCCTGGCGGTCAGCACCCTTGACCACGATTTCCGTGGGCGTGGGGGTGGCAACAGTGATGCCGGCCGGCATTTCGAAGTTCACCGGGTGCGAATAGCCGATCGCGAGGTTCAGCTTGGCGCCAGAGGCCGAAGCCTTGAAGCCCACGCCGACCAGCGACAGCTTCTTCTCGAAGCCCTTGCTCACGCCCACCACCATGTTGTTCACCAGCTGACGCATGGTGCCGCTCATGGCGTTGGCTTCGCGCGAGTCGTTGACGGGCTCGAAAGACAGCTTGCCTTCGTTGTTGGAGATCTTCACCAGAACGTTCTGGGCCAGCGACAGCGTGCCGCCGGTGCCCTTCACATTGATCTGGTCAGCCTTGATGGACACATCCACGCCTGCGGGGATGGCCACGGGAGTCTTTGCTACGCGAGACATTTCAGTATTTCTCCTTAATGTCCGTTAGGCCACGTAGCACAGCACTTCGCCGCCCACGCCGGTGGCGCGTGCCTTGCGATCCGTCATCACGCCCTTGGGAGTGGTGACGATGGCCACGCCCAGACCGTTCATGACCTGGGGGATTGCGTCGCGGCCCTTGTACACGCGCAGGCCGGGACGGCTCACGCGCTCGATGCGCTCGATCACCGGACGGCCGGCGTAGTACTTCAGGGTAATTTCGAGTTCGGACTTGCCAGCGTCGGTCTTCACTTGGAAGCCGTCGATGTAGCCTTCATCCTTCAGCACCTGGGCGATGGCAACCTTGACCTTGGAGGAAGGAGCCGTCACGGTGGTCTTGGAGACCATTTGTGCATTGCGGATGCGGGTCAGCAAGTCAGCGATGGGATCACTCATGCTCATGTTTAATCTCTCCTGCTTGCTTACCAGCTGGCCTTGGTGACACCGGGGATGTCGCCAGCGAAGGCCAGTTCACGGATCTTGGCGCGGCCCAGACCGAATTGACGGAAGGTGCCACGGGGACGACCCGTGATCTCGCAGCGGTTGCGCTGGCGAGTGGGGTTCGCGTTACGGGGCAGCTTCTGCAGGCCCAGGCGAGCGGCGTCGCGCTCTTCGTCGCTGCGCTTTGCGTCAGCGGCGATTGCCTTCAGTTCTGCGTACTTGGCAGCGTACTTGGCCGCCAGCTTTTCGCGCTTGAGTTCGCGCTGAATCAATGCAACTTTAGCCATGCGCCACCTCAGTTCTTGAAGGGGAAACGGAAAGCGGCGAGCAGTGCCTTGCACTCGTCGTCGGTCTTTGCCGTAGTCGTGATGCTGATGTTCAGACCACGCAGAGCGTCCACCTTGTCGTACTCGATTTCGGGGAAGATGATCTGTTCCTTGACGCCGACGTTGTAGTTGCCGCGACCGTCGAACGAACGGCCGGAGATACCACGGAAGTCACGCACGCGGGGCAGAGCCACGGTGACGAAACGATCCAGGAATTCATACATCTGAACGCCACGCAGGGTCACCATGCAGCCGATGGCCTGGCCTTCGCGGATCTTGAAGCCGGCGATAGCCTTCTTGGCCTTGGTCACCACGGGCTTCTGACCAGCAATCTTGGTCAGGTCGGCCACGGCGTTGTCCATCACCTTCTTGTCGGCCACGGCTTCGCTCACACCCATGTTCAGGGTGATCTTGGTCAGGCGGGGCACTTCCATGGTGGAGGTGTAGCCGAACTTTTCCTTCAGTTCAGCCGCGATCTTTTCGCGATACAGTTTTTGCAGTCGTGCCATGTGTTACCCCTTAGGCCGCCTTGATTTCGGCGCCGTTGGACTTGAACACGCGAACGCGCGTGCCGTCGGCTTGCACCTTGATGCCCACGCGATCGGCCTTGCCGGTCGCTGCATTGAAGATGGCCACGTTGGATTGGTGGATAGGCATGGCCTTTTCCACGATGCCGCCGGTGGTGCCCTTCATGGGGTTCGGCTTGACGTGCTTCTTCACCAGGTTGATGCCGTCGATCAGCAGGTGGGAGTCGTCCTTGCGAGCCGAGACCACGCCTTGCTTGCCCTTGTCACGGCCGGTCAGCACGATGACTTGGTCGCCCTTGCGAATCTTGTTCATGGTGCTTCCTTTAGAGAACTTCAGGTGCCAGGGACACGATCTTCATGAACTTTTCGTTGCGCAGTTCACGAGTCACGGGGCCAAAGATGCGGGTGCCGATAGGCTCCAGCTTGGCGTTCAGCAGCACGGCGGCATTGCCGTCGAACTTGACGAGCGAGCCATCAGCGCGGCGAATACCCTTCGCCGTGCGCACCACGACCGCGCTGTAGACCTCGCCTTTTTTGACGCGTCCACGCGGTGCAGCTTCCTTGATGCTCACCTTGATGATGTCACCAACACTCGCATAGCGACGATGAGAACCGCCCAGCACCTTGATGCACTGAACAGACTTCGCGCCGGTGTTGTCGGCAACCTCTAACCGAGATTCTGTTTGGATCATTTCAATATTCCCAACTTGCTCCAGCAAACACCCGACAGCCCCAGAGTCTTCTCAAGGGCCGCGAGCAGCCAGTCAGTCTTGGGCCCGTCGTCCACGCCGAAAACCATTTCTCGGCGCTTCCACTGGGCAGATAACTTCACGATTTTCACGTGAAGCATGGGATTGTCCCAGAAATTCCTTTGCGCGTCAAACCCTTAGCGACTTTTCCCGCCCCTGCCCGGCAGCGTTGCGCAACGCCCACAAGGGCGCCGGCAACCGAGGGGCCGCCCGGGCCTCCCGATCGGCCCATGCCACCGGAGACGCCCATAAAAAAGCCGAGCCACGCGGGCTCGGCAAAGGGTGGCAGACTCAACGCAATTGTTGGCTGCGGACGGACCGCGCCGACGACGGCACAGACCGCGCAGCGGCTTTGGGGCCCCCGCGTCGGGCTTGGGCGCGGCCCTTGCCCTGCGGAAAACGCACTTTCAAGCGCTTTCTTTTTGCTTCCCTCCCTCGTCAGCCTTGTGCTGGCTGCTGTTCACTGGCACTGAAGCTGGGCGCCATGAACCGCATTCTCATTCATAAAACCAATCGAGTACATATATTCATCAATTTTGACAATCATTCGTGGCGCAAGCGTCTTACGCAGAAAGCACAACGCCCTGCGCTGCAGGGCGTTGTGCATGGAGATGGACAGGATCAGGCAGGCAGGTACTGCGCCGCCAGCGGCATGAAGTCCGCCAGGCCGGCGTCGTGTCCCAGCTCCTCCTGGAGGATGGCCGCCACGCGCGGGGCCACTTCGGCGGCCTTGCGCGCATCGAGGAACAGCAGGCGGCTGCGGCGCGCCAGCACGTCTTCCACGGTGCGCGCGTATTCGAAGCGCGCGGCAAAGCGCACCATGGCTTCGTTCAGGCCGTCGGCCAGCCATTCGTCGTTGCCCGGCAACGCCTGCACCGCCGAGGCTTCCGTGCCGTAGGAATGCAGGCCCTGGATCTGGTTCATGCGGTGGTGCACGGCGGACTCGGCCGGGGCGCCGGCCAGCGGCAGGCGGGCCGTGACACCCCCGGGGCGGTGCGGCAGGCGGCCGATGGCAAAGCATTCGGAGAGCACGTCTTCGGCCATGGCGCGGTAGGTGGTCCACTTGCCGCCCGTGACGGTCACCAGGCCGGTGCGGCTGGACATGACGGTGTGCTCGCGGCTGATCTTCTTGGTGTTTTCGCCATCGTCGTCCTGGGGCTTGACCAGCGGGCGCAGGCCCACCCACATGCTGCGCACGTCGGCCAGCGTGGGCTGGCGCGTGAGGTAGCGGCCTGCCTCGGTGAGGATGAAGTCCAGTTCTTCGGGGAAAGGCAGGGGTTCGCGCGCCAGGTCGTTGCGCGGCGTGTCGGTGGTGCCCAGGATGACCTTGCCCAGCCAGGGCACGGCAAAGAGCACGCGGCCGTCGGCCGTCTTGGGCACGAGCAGGGCATGGTCGCTGGGCAGGAAGTCGCGGTCCACGACCACGTGCACGCCCTGGCTGGGCGCGACCATGGGCTTGACGGGACGGCCCTGGGCCTCGGCGTCCTGCTGGCGAAACAGGTCCACCCAGGGGCCGGTGGCGTTGACCACGCACTTGGCGCGCAGCGTGAAGCGCTGGCCGGATTCCGAGTCTTCGCAGATCAGGCCGGCGACCTTGCCGCCTTCGTGCAGCAGTTCACGTGCGGGGCAGTAGTTGACCAGCAGCGCGCCTTTGGCAGCGGCCGTGCGGGCCAGCGCCAGCGCCAGGCGGGCATCGTCGAACTGGCCGTCCCAGTATTTGACGCCGCCCTTGAGGCCTTGCTGGCGCACGGTGGGCAAACACTTGACGGTGCTGGAGCGCGAGAGGAATTCGGTGGCGCCCAGGCCTGCCTTGCCGGCCAGCGCGTCATACATCTTCAGGCCGATGCCGTAGAACGGCGTGTCCAGCAGCTTGTAGGACGGCATGACAAAGGCCAGCGGCTGCGCCAGGTGGGGCGCGTTGTGCAGCAGCGTGGTGCGCTCATGCAGCGCTTCGCGCACCAGGGCGATGTTGCCCTGGGCCAGGTAGCGCACGCCACCATGGACCAGCTTGGTTGCACGCGAGGACGTGCCCTTGGCGAAGTCATGCGACTCCACCAGCACGACCTTGAACCCGCGCGCCGCCGCGTCCAGGGCCACGCCCAGGCCGGTGGCACCGCCGCCGATGATGGCCAGATCGTAGGTTTCAGGCTGGGCTAGGCGTTCCAGCAGGGCGGCGCGGCCGGTGGGCAGAGGGGAAGCAGCGAGGGACATGGATCTTCGACGAAGGAATGTGGGGCAAGTTAACAGGGCGCCATGTAGCCGCCATGTCAGCACCCGGGACGCCACGCCTGCGCCCAATGCGAAGGGGACGGAATCGGGTTTTCCGCTATTTTCGCTCGTTTTTGTATTTTTTTCTTCGCTATCTTTCGTTTCGTGTTTTTTGCAGTCAACGAATTTGGCGATAGGCCGGGAGACCAGCACAGGGCATGTTGTCCAAAGCCGACACGGCCCAACTCAGGGACGCCGAGCAAGAGCCGCCTCGCGGCGAGGGCGTCGTCCCCCTCCCTTGCGAAGCAAGTAGAGAGGGGGAAGGCGCGCAAGCGCCTCAGGGGGTGCTAACGCACCTTGCCGTTTTTCCAGGCATTGAGCAGCGTGTCATACGCAATCGTCTCGCCCTTGGGCTTTTCATTGGCCAGCTTCTTCCACGGCGCCTGCTTGTCGCTGAGCCACTTGGCCGGGTCGCCCTTGGGGTTGAGCTTGGGCGCGCAGTGCGCCATGCCTGCGCGCTGCAGGCGGGCCATGACCTGGTCCATTTCCTCGGCCAGGTTGTCCATGGCGCCCTGGGGCGTCTTCTCGCCGGTGACGGCCTGGGCCACGTTCTTCCACCACAGCTGTGCCAGCTTGGGATAGTCGGGCACGTTGTTGCCGGTGGGCGTCCAGGCCACGCGGGCGGGGCTGCGGTAGAACTCGACCAGGCCGCCGAGCTTGGGCGCCATGTCGGTCATGGCCTTGGAGCGGATGTCGCTTTCGCGGATGGGCGTCAGGCCGACGATGGTCTTCTTGAGGCTGGTGGTCTTGGCGGTGACGAACTGCGCGTAGAGCCAGGCGGCGGCCGTGCGGTTGGCGTCATGGTCCTTGAAGAAGGTCCAGCTGCCCACGTCCTGGTAGCCGTTTTGCATGCCGTCCTTCCAGTACGGCCCGTTGGGGCCGGGCGCCATGCGCCATTTGGGCGTGCCGTCGGCATTGACCACGGGCAGGCCGGGCTTGGTCATGTCGGCCGTGAAGGCGGTGTACCAGAAGATCTGCTGCGCGATATGGCCCTGGGCCGGCACGGGGCCGGACTCGCCGAAGGTCATGCCCATGGCTTCCTTGGGCGCGTACTTCTTCATCCAGTCCACGTACTTGGTGAGCGCGAACACGGCGGCCGGCGAGTTGGTGGCGCCCCCGCGCGAGACAGAGGCGCCCACGGGCGTGCACTTGTCGTCGGCCACGCGGATGCCCCATTCATCGACGGGCATGCCGTTGGGAATGCCCTTGTCGGCCGCGCCGGCCATGGACAGCCAGGCATCGGTGAAGCGCCAGCCCAGCGAGGGGTCCTTCTTGCCGTAGTCCATGTGGCCGTAGACAGGCTTGCCGTCGATCTGCTTGACGTCGTTGGTGAAGAACTCGGCGATGTCCTCGTAGGCGCTCCAGTTCAGCGGCACGCCCAGCTCGTAGCCGTACTTGGCCTTGAACTTGTCCTTGAGGTCCTTGCGCTCGAAGAGGTCGGCGCGGAACCAGTAGAGGTTGGCGAACTGCTGGTCGGGCAGCTGGTAGAGCTTGCCGTCGGGCGCGGTGGTGAAGCTGGTGCCGATGAAGTCCTTGATGTCCAGGCCCGGATTGGTGAAGTCCTTGCCGGCGCCGGCCATGTAGTCGGTCAGGCTCATGATGCGGCCGTAGCGGTAGTGCGTGCCGATCAGGTCGGAGTCGGAGATCCAGCCGTCATAGATGGACTTGCCCGACTGCATCGAGGTCTGCAGCTTCTCGACCACGTCGCCTTCCTGGATCAGGTCGTGCTTGACGGTGATGCCCGTGATCTCGGTGAAGGCCTTGGCCAGCGTCTTGCTCTCGTACTCGTGCGTGGTGATGGTCTCGGAGACCACGGCGATCTCCTTGACGCCCTTGGCCTGCAGCTTCTTGGCCGCCTCGATGAACCACTTCATCTCGGCCATCTGCTGGTCCTTGGACAGCGTGCTGGGCTGGAACTCCGCGTCGATCCACTTCTTGGCTTCCGCCTCTCCGGCCCAGGCCGCCTGCCCCGCCGCCAGCAGGGCCGCCGCGAGGGCGATGGTGTGAAGTCGTTGTTTCATCTGCCGTCTCCTAGATTCTTGCTGTCTCCCCGACATGCACATGCACCAGCGGGCCCCGGGGGAGCTTCGGACCCGGCTGTCGATAAATGGAATGAAGTGATCAGCCTTTGCGCATCACGACGGCCAGCACGAGCATGGACAGCACGAAACTGATCCACACCGAAGGCTCGGCCTCCAGCGAGAACCACTGCGCCATCTTCTCGCCCAGCCCCACCCAGGCCAGATTGACATAGGCCGCCAGCAGCAGCCCGATGAACAGCCGGTCCCCGCGCGTCGTCGCCATCGGCAGCCAGCCCTTGCGCATCACGGTCGGGCTGCGCAACTCCCACAGCGTCATGCCCACCAGCATCAGCACGATGCAACTGAAGAACACCGCCACCGGCAGCGTCCAGGCCATCCAGGAAAACATTGACGAGTCCTTTCAGAAATCCAGCATCAATACCGCAGCTTCTCGAAACCGGCAGAGCCCAGCCCAGGGACACCGAGGAAGGGCCGCCCCGCCCCGAGGGTGTCGTCCCCCTCCCCCGCGCAAGCGGGTAGAGAGGGGGAAGCGGCGTAAGCCGCTCAGGGGGTGCCTCACACCCTCCCCATTGCGAACCCCTTGGCGATGTAGTGCCGCACGAACCAGATCACGATGGCGCCCGGCACGATGGTCAGCACGCCGGCCGCCGCCAGCGTCGCCCAGTCCATGCCCGAGGCCGAGACGGTGCGCGTCATGGTCGCCACGATGGGCTTGGCGTTCACGCTGGTCAGCGTGCGCGCCAGCAGCAGTTCCACCCAGCTGAACATGAAGCAGAAGAAGGCCGCCACGCCCACGCCGGCCTTGATCAGCGGCAGGAAGATGGTGAGGAAAAAGCGCGGGAAGGAGTAGCCGTCGATATAGGCCGTCTCGTCGATCTCGCGCGGAATGCCGCTCATGAAACCCTCCAGGATCCAGACGGCCAGCGGCACGTTGAACAGCAGGTGGGCCAGGGCCACGGCGATGTGCGTGTCCATCAGGCCCACCGTGGTGTAGAGCTGGAAGAAGGGCAGCAGGAAGACGGCCGGCGGCGTCATGCGGTTGGTCAGCAGCCAGAAGAACACATGCTTGTCGCCCAGGAACTGGTAGCGCGAGAACGCATAGGCCGCCGGCAGCGCCACCGTCAGCGAGATCACGGTGTTGATGGCCACGTAGATCAGGCTGTTGATGTAGCCCGAGTACCAGGAGGCGTCGGTGAAGATGGTTTGGTAGTTGGCCCAGGTGAAATGCTGGGGCCACAGCGAGAAGCTCGACAGGATCTCCTCGTTGGTCTTGAAGCTCATGTTGACCATCCAGTAGATGGGCAGCACGGCGAACAGCAGGTAGGCGACGAGGAACAGCGTGCGCTTGTGGAAACGGCGGTCTTCAGTCATGTCCGGCCTCCCGCAGGGCCGCCCCAAGGCAGGCCGAGACCCCTCGAGGGGGCAGCGAACGAAGGGAGCGTGGGGGTCATTCTCTTGCTCCTTCCTTGTCTGCCGTGCCCACGCGCTGCATCCAGTTGTAGAGGATGAAGCACAGCAGCAGGATGATGAGGAAATAGATCAGCGAGAAGGCCGCCGCCGGCCCCAGGTCGAACTGGCCCACGGCCTTTTGCGTCAGGTACTGCGACAGGAAGGTGGTCGCATTGCCAGGCCCGCCGCCCGTGAGCACGAAGGGCTCGGTGTAGATCATGAAGCTGTCCATGAAGCGCAGCAGCACGGCGATCATCAGCACGCCGCGCATCTTGGGCAGCTGGATGTAGCGGAACACCGCGAACTTGCTGGCGCCGTCGATGCGCGCGGCCTGGTAGTAGGCGTCGGGAATGGAGCGCAGGCCCGCGTAGCACAGCAGGGCCACCAGCGGCGTCCAGTGCCAGACATCCATGACCAGCACGGTAAGCCAGGCATGGGTGGCATTGCCCGTGTAGTTGTAGTCCACGCCCAGCGCGTTGAGCGCCGCGCCCAGCAGGCCGATGTCGGCGCGGCCGTAGATCTGCCAGATGGTGCCGACCACGTTCCACGGAATCAGCAGCGACAGCGAGACCACGACCAGCACCGCCGAGGCCTTCCAGCCCTGGGCCGGCATGGACAGGGCCAGCGCGATGCCCAGCGGGATCTCCACCAGCAGCACGGCCAGCGAAAAGCCGATCTGGCGCAGCAGGGCCGAGTGCAGTTCCTCGTCGCGCATGACCTGGGCAAACCATTCCGTGCCCACGAACACGCGCCGGTCGGGACTGATGATGTCCTGCACCGAGTAGTTCACCACCGTCATCAGCGGGATGATGGCCGAGAAGGCCACGCAGATGATGACCGGCAGGATCAGCAGCCAGGCCTTCTGGTTGACGGGCTTGATGGTCTGGCTCATGCCTGCAGCTCCTCGTTGACGTAGTAGCAGGTGTGGGGGCCCTGCAATTGCACCCAGACGGTCTGCCCTGCGGCGGGCAGGAAGGCGTCGGCGCCGCAGCGCAGCTTGAGAAGCCGCTCGCCCAGGCGCGCCACCAGCAGCTGGTGCGTGCCCACGTCCTGCACGCGCTCCACCGTGCAGGCCACGGCGCCGGGCGCGTCGGCCGAGGCCAGTGTCAGGTACTCGGGGCGTATGCCCAGGCTCAGGGGCAGGCCGGGCGCCACGCTGGCCAGTGCGGCGGGCAGGGACAGGTACTGGCCCTCGGCCAGCAGCCGGCCGCCGTCCTGCTGCAGCGGCACGAAGTTCATGCCCGGCGAGCCGATGAAGTGGCCGACGAAGGCATGGCTGGGCCGCTCGAAAAGCTGGGCGGGCGTGCCCACCTGCACGGCACGGCCACGCGTCATGACCACCACCTGGTCGGCAAAGGTCAAGGCCTCCACCTGGTCGTGCGTCACATAGATCAGCGTGAGCCGCAGCTCGTGGTGGATCTGCTTGAGCTTGCGGCGCAGCTGCCACTTGAGCTGGGGGTCGATCACCGTGAGCGGCTCGTCGAACAGCACGGCCGAGACATCGGGCCGCACCAGGCCCCGGCCCAGCGAGATCTTCTGCTTGGCGTCGGCCGACAGGCCCGCCGCGCGCTGGTCGAGCTGGCCGCTCATCTCCAGCATCTCGGCGATCTGGCCCACGCGGGCGCGGATGCGGTCGGCAGGCATGCGGCGGTTCTTCAGCGGAAAGGCCAGGTTCTCGGCCACGGTCATGGTGTCGTAGATCACCGGGAACTGGAACACCTGGGCAATGTTGCGTTCCTGGGGCGTGGCGCGCGTCATGTCGCGGCCGTCGAACAGCACCTTGCCCTGCGAGGGGACCAGCAGGCCCGACATGATGTTGAGCATGGTGGTCTTGCCGCAGCCCGAGGGGCCGAGCAGCGCATAGGCGCCGCCGTCCTCGAAGACCATGCTCAGCGGCAGCAGCGCATAGTCGCTGTCCTGCTGCGGGTTCGGCTTGTAGGAGTGGGCCAGATCGAGTTCTATGCGGGCCATCTCATCGTCCCCCGGGCCGCGCCGGCGCCAGCAGCAGCGCGCCGTCCGTGCCGAACACGTAGGCATGGGCCGGATCCAGGTGCAGCGTGACCGCGCTGCCCAGGTCCAGGTGGTGCACGCCCGTGACCTGGGCCACCAGCTCGCCCCAGGGCGTGCTGGCATGCACGAAAGTGTCCGACCCCGAGATCTCGGCCAGTTCCACCACGCCTTGCAGCGCCACATCCCCGGGCCGGGCCTGCAGGCGCAGCGCGCTGGCGCGCAGGCCCAGGGTCAGGGGGCCGGCAGCGGCCAGGCCCACAGGCAGCGCCATGGGCAGCCGCGCGCCGCCGGGCAGCTCCAACCCGGTGTCCACGGCCTGCGCGGGCACCAGGTTCATGGGCGGATCGCTGAAGGCCCGCGCCACACGCAGCGAATTGGGTCGGTGGAACACCTCCGCCGTGGGGCCGTACTGCAGCAGCTCCCCCTCGTGCAGCACGGCCGTGTGGCCACCCAGCAGCAGGGCCTCGCCGGGCTCGGTGGTGGCGTAGACCACGGTGGAGCTGCCGGTGGCGAACAGCTGGGTCAGCTCCTCGCGCAGTTCCTCGCGCAGCTTGTAGTCGAGGTTGACCAGCGGCTCGTCCAGCAGCATCAGCGGAGCGCCCTTGGCCAGCGCCCTCGCCAGGGCCACGCGCTGCTGCTGGCCACCCGACAGCTCGGCCGGATAGCGGTCCAGGAACATCTCTATGTGCAGCCGCTCGGCCAGGGCGCGCACGCGCTGCGCCACGTCGCGATCGCCGCGCAGCTTCAGCGGCGAGGCGATGTTGTCCGCCACCGTGAGCGAGGGATAGTTGATGAACTGCTGGTAGACCATGGCCACGTTGCGCTCGCGCACGGGCATGCCGGTCACATCGACGCCATCGACGCGCACCCGGCCTTCGGTGGGCACGTCCAGGCCGGCCATGATGCGCATCAGGCTGGTCTTGCCGGCCTGCGTGGCGCCCAGCAGCACGGTCACCGCGCGGCTTTCCAGTTCCAGGTGCATGGGGTGCAGCCAGGTCTGGCCGCCCACACGCTTGCTGATTCTCTCCAACACCAGTTCCACGACTGCCCTCTTTTGGCGAGGCCGCCACCGGGGCAGCATTTGAACAAGGAGAAAGGCGGGCCTCCAAAGCGCGTTTGAAGGCCCGAACGTCTTCATTTTTGTTCTTTCCGGATCGCAGCCCATCAACACATACCCTAGGTGCTGTTCCTTTTTCTTCGTTTTAAAGTTCCCCAGCCCACGGCTGGCCGCGTCAAATGCGCTATAAACCCGTCGCCCGGCCCGATTGACTGCCCGACCATCCACCCGTCCCCCCGATCGCCCCTCCGATGGATTTGCCGTGAACACCAACCCCCGCCAACTACAGCTGCTGGACGAAGTCCGCAGCCGCCAGTCCACCACGGTGGAGCAGCTGGCCGAGATCCTGGGCGTGACGCTTCAGACCGTGCGCCGCGACATTCAGAAGCTGGCAGATGCCGGGCTGATGGTGCGCTTTCACGGCGGCGTGCGCGTGCCCAGCGCCACGGTCGAGAACCTGGGCCACCCCCAGCGCCAGGTGCTGCATGCCGAAGGCAAGTCGCGCATTGCGCGCGCCGTGGCCGAGGCCATTCCCAACGGCTGCTCGCTGATCCTGAACATCGGCACCACCACCGAGGCCGTGGCCCAGGCCCTGCTCAAGCACCGGGGCCTGCGCGTGATCACCAACAACCTCAACGTGGCGGCCATCCTCAGCTCCAACGCGGACTGCGAAGTCATCGTGGCCGGCGGCGTGGTGCGCACGCGCGACCGGGGCATCGTGGGCGAGGCGGCCGTGGACTTCATACGCCAGTTCAAGGTGGACATCGCCCTGATCGGCATCTCGGCCATCGAGCCCGATGGCAGCCTGCGCGACTTCGACATGCGCGAGGTCAAGGTGGCCCAGACCATCATTGCCCAATCGCGCGAGGTCTGGCTGGCCGCCGACCACAGCAAGTTCCACCGCCAGGCCATGGTGGAGCTGGCACGCCTGGACCAGATCGACCGCCTGTTCACCGATACCGCGCCCCCTGCGCCCTTCGACGCACTGCTTCGCGAAGCCGAGGTGCAATGCGTGGTGGCGCAATAAGTTTTCCGCAGCCGCTGCGCCACCGCCCGCACAGGACACGCGCACCGGCCCTGCTTTTCCTGGATACCGCACCATGACCTATCTGCTTGCCCTGGACCAGGGCACCTCCAGCTCGCGCAGCATCGTCTTCGACACCCAGGGCCGCATCGTGGCCTCTGCCCAACTGGAGCTGCCGCAGATCTATCCCCGCCCCGGCTGGGTGGAGCACGATCCGCGCGAGATCTGGCGCACCCAGCTGGCCACGGCGCGCGAGGCCCTGGCCAAGGCCGGGCTGGCGGCGGCCGACATCCGCGCCCTGGGCATCACCAACCAGCGCGAGACCACCATGGTCTGGAACCGCGCCACGGGCCAACCCCTGCACCACGCCATCGTCTGGCAGGACCGCCGCGCCGAGCCGCTGTGCGCCCAGCTGCGCGAGGCCGGCCATGCCGACACTATCCAGCGCAAGACCGGCCTGCTGATCGACGCCTATTTCTCGGGCACCAAGCTGCGCTGGATCCTGGACAACGTCAATGGCGCACGCGCCGCCGCCGAGCGCGGCGAACTGGCCTTCGGCACCGTGGACAGCTGGCTGATCTGGCAGCTCACGGGCGGACGCCGCCATGTGACCGATGTCTCCAACGCCAGCCGCACCATGCTGTTCAACGTCCACACCAACCAGTGGGACGACGATCTGCTGGCGCTGCTGGAGATTCCGCGCGCGCTGATGCCCGAGGTGCTGCCTTCCGCCGCCGATTTCGGCCGCACGGCAGCCGAGGTGCTGGGCGGCGAGATCGCCATCGGCGGCGTGGCCGGCGACCAGCAAAGCGCCCTCTTCGGCCAGGCCTGCTTTTCCGCCGGCATGGCCAAGAACACCTATGGCACGGGCTGCTTCATGCTCATGCACACAGGCGGCGTGTTCCAGACCTCTGCCAACGGCCTGCTGACCACCGCTGCGGCACAGCCCAGCGCTGCGCCGGCCTATGCGCTGGAAGGCAGCGTCTTCGTGGGCGGCGCCGTGGTCCAGTGGCTGCGCGACGGGCTGCGCGCCATCGAGCACAGCGGCCAGGTGCAGCAACTGGCCGAGAGCGTGCCCGACTCGGGCGGCGTGATGATGGTGCCGGCCTTCACCGGACTGGGCGCCCCCTACTGGAAGCCCGATGCACGCGGCACCATCACGGGCCTGACGCGCGGCACCACCATCGCCCACATCGCGCGGGCCGCGCTGGAATCCATCGCCTTCCAGAGCGCCGCCCTGCTGCTGGCCATGAGCCGCGACGCGGTGGCCAGCGGCGGCGCGCCGGTGAGCGAACTGCGCGTGGACGGCGGCGCCTGCGTCAACAACCTGCTCATGCAGTTCCAGGCCGACCTGCTGGGCATTCCCGTAGTGCGCCCGGCCTGCGTGGAGACCACGGCCCTGGGCGCGGCCTACCTGGCGGGCCTGTCCTCGGGCATCTACCAGAGCACCGAGGAACTGTCGGCGCTGTGGAAGGCCGAGCGCCGCTTCGTGCCCACGCTGGACAAGCACCGCGCCGACGAGCTGATGGCGCGCTGGGAGCATGCGGTGGCCCAGACCGCGCTGGCGGCCTGAGGCTGACTGTCTTGCGCCGGCTTGCCAGCCTGGTTGCTTGCGGCCTGTGGCTGGCAGGCTGTGCCGCGCCACCGCAGGCGCTGCCGGTCCCGCAGCCCACCGCCTGCGCACGCCTGCAATGGCTGGGCAGCACCACGATTGCGCGCGATGAGCCCATCCATGGCGCCACCACCGGCAGCATCTCGGGCCTGGACTACGACACGCAGCGCGGCGACTACGTGGCCATCAGCGATGACCGCTCGGCCCGCGGCCCCGCGCGCTGGATGCGCCTGCGCATAGAGCCGCTGGACGCCGGCCAGCGCGCCGGCCCCAGCCCCTGGCAGGCGCAGGTCACCGAAGTGCACCCGCTGCTGGATACCGAAGGCCACTGGCTGCGCCCGCGCCATGCCGCGCCCGCCACCCAGCCCGTGCCCGACCCCGAAGCCATCCGCCTGCTGCCGGACGGCGGCCTGCTGTGGACCGACGAAGGCGACCCGGGCCGGGGCTTTGGCACCTCGCTGGTGAGGACCGACGCCACGGGCCGCCAGATCGCGCGGTGGTTCTACGCATTCAAGGACAAGGACGGCAGGCCGGGCCTGCGCTCGAACTTCGGCTTCGAGGGGCTGGCCGTCACGCCGGACGGACAGCAGGCCTGGCTGGCCCTGGAGGCGCCGCTGCGCCAGGACGGACCGCGCGCCAGCGCCGCCACGGCAGGCGCGCCCGTGCGCATCAGCCTGGTCAGCCTGGACGACGGCCGGCTGCTGCGCCAGATCGCCTACCAGCCCGATGCCGTGCCGGCCGCCAGCTGGGCCCTGCCCCAGCGCGAGGTCAACGGCATCAGCGAAATCCTGCCGGACGGTCCCGACCATCTGCTGGTACTGGAGCGCTCCTACAGCCCGGGCCACGGCTTTGGCGCGCGGCTGTACCGCATCGGCCTGCAAGCGCCCGATACGCTGGCCATGGACAGCTTCATGCGCAACCCGCCGCAGGTGGCAGCCAAGCAGCTGATTGCGGACCTGTCCACGGTTCAGCGCGGGCGGCTGGACAACATGGAGGCCATGTCCTGGGGCCCGCCGCTGCCCGATGGCACGCGCGTGCTGGTGTTCGCCAGCGACGACAACTTCAACCCGGCGCAGGCCAACCAGATCCTGGTCACCGCCTACCGGCCCTCGACGCCCTGCGCCCCCTGAAGGCGCTTCAGGGCGTGGCCTGCACCTGCTCCTGCGGCAGGTAGATGCGCGTCAGACCGCGCGCAATCGCCTCCACGATCTGCTCGCGCCGCAGGCCGATGTGCTCGGCCATCAGGCGTTCGCTGGCCTGGGCGTCGCGGTCGCTCAAGGCCTGCAGGATTTCCAGGTGCTCTTGCTGGGTGGAGGCGCGCCCCACGTTCTCCATGTCGATCCACCGGATGAAGCGGATGCGCTCGTTCAGGCTCACCAGCATGCGCCGCAGCTCGGCATTGCCAGCCATGTCGGCAATGCGCAGATGGAATCCCTCGTCCAGGTCCACCAGCTGCCGCACCGGCGTGTCGGAGGCCACGCGCTGGCTCTGCTCCAGATAGGCCCGCGCCTCGTCGATCTGGGCATCGGTGGCGCGCTCCACGGCCAAGCGCACGCATTCGCGCTCCACGGCCACGCGGGCCTCGTACAGGTCCAGTGACTCCTTCACGTCCAGCTCGCGCCGCATGTAGCCGCGGCTGGCGGGCAGCAGAAAACCGTCGGCCACCAGCCGCGTCAGTGCCTCGCGCACGGGCGTGCGGCTCACGCCCAGGCGCAGCGCCAGTTCGCTCTCGCTCAGGCGCTCGCCCGGCTTGAATTCGTAGGAGATGGCCATGTCACGCAGCGTGCTGTAGACGCTGGAGCCCCGTTCATGGCGGATGTTGGAGATTTTCATGGCGCCATTGTGCCCTCTGGCGCTTTGGATACTTTTAAGTATACTGAAATGGATTCTTAAAAACCCCTCATCCAACCTGCCCGGAGACTCCCGACATGACCACCGCTTTCAATGGCGCCGACGCCATGGTCCGCATGCTTCAGCTCAACGGCGTCAAGCACATCTTCGGCCTGTGCGGCGACACCAGCCTGCCCTTCTACGACGCCATGGCGCGGCTGGACCACGGCATGGACCACATCCTCACGCGGGACGAGCGCAGCGCCGGCTACATGGCCGACGCCTATGCGCGCGTCACAGGCAAGGTGGGCGTGTGCGAAGGCCCCAGCGGCGGCGGCGCCACCTACCTGCTGCCCGGCCTGGCCGAGGCCAACGAATCCTCGGTGCCCGTGCTGGGCATCACCTCGGACGTCTCCGTGGGCGCACGCGGCAAGTTCCCGCTGACCGAACTGGACCAGCAGGCGCTGTACAGGCCGCTGACCAAGTGGAATACCACCATCGACCGCGTGGACCAGATTCCGCATGCCGTGCGCAGCGCCTTTCGCGCCATGACCACGGGCCGGCCCGGCGCCACCCATATCTGCCTGCCCTATGACGTGCAAAAGCACGCGCTGGATCCGGCCGATGTCTGGGCCCAGCCCGGCCATGACCGCTATCCCGCCTACCGGTCCGCGCCCGATCCGGCGGCCGTGGCCGAGGCAGCCGACCGCCTGGTGGCGGCACGCTCCCCCGTGCTGATCTGCGGCGGCGGCGTGCTCATCGCGGGCGCCGGCGCCGCGCTGGATGCGCTGGCCACCCTGCTCAACGCGCCCGTGTGCTCCAGCGTCAGCGGCCAGGGCAGTCTTGCCGGCAGCCATCCGCTCAATGCCGGCGTGGTGGGCACCAATGGCGGCGTCGAGGCCACGCGCGCCGTGGTGGCGCAGGCCGATCTGGTGATGTTCATCGGCGCCCGGGCCGGCTCCACCACCACCGAGCACTGGCAGATGCCCTCGCGCAAGGTGACCATCGTCCATCTGGACGTGGACGCCATGACCATAGGCACCAACTACCGCACCGACGTGGCCCTGGTGGGCGACGCTCTGCTGGGCCTGCAGGCGCTGCACGCGGCCGTGCAGCAGCGCATCGCCCGCCGCCCCGCCGATGCCGCGGACGGCGCCGCGCTGGCGGCCACCGCGCGCGCCGCCAAGCTGGCCTTCTTCGCGCCGCTGGCCGCCTCGCTGGAGCGCCCCATCAAGCCCGAGCGCGTGGTGGACACGCTCAACCGCCTGCTGCCCGCGCGCGCCATCGTGGTGGCCGACCCCGGCACGCCCTGCCCCTACTTCACGGCCTATTTCGACGCGCCCCAGGCCGGCCGGCACTTCATCACCAACCGCGCGCACGGGGCGCTGGGCTTTGCCATGTCCGCCGGCTTTGGCGCAGCCATCGGCCAGCCCGATTCCGTGGTGGTCGCGGTCATGGGCGACGGCAGTTTCGGCTTCACCTGCGGCGAGCTGGAAACCATCGTGCGCCGCAACGTGCCGCTGAAGATGATCGTGTTCTCCAACAGCGTGTTCGGCTGGATCAAGGCCAGCCAGAAGTCCGGCTACGATGAACGCTACTTCTCCGTCGACTTCAACCGCACCCACCATGCCCGCGTGGCCGAGGCCTTCGGCGTCAAGGCATGGCGCGTGGAGGACCCGGCAGACCTCGAAGCCGCGCTCAAGGCTGCGCTGATGCACGACGGCCCGGCGCTGGTGGATGTGATCTCGCAAGAGCTCCAGGACACGGCCGTGCCGGTGAGCCAATGGATGGGTTGACGCCAGGCCCCACGCACAGACCCCCTCTCCCCTCTGCCCGTCAATGCGCTTGAAAAGGAGTTTCCATGCCCTGCCGCCCTTCACGCAGCCCTACACGCAGCCCTTCACGCCACCTCTACCGCCGCCAGCTGCTGCTGGCCATGGCCGCCGCATCCCTGCTGGGGCCGGCGGGCACGGCGTTCGCGCAGGGTGCCGCCCCGCTCAAGCTGGTCATCACCTTCCCGCCAGGGGGCAGCACCGACATCGCCGCGCGCATACTGCAGCCGCGCCTGGGCGAGGTGGCCGGGCGGTCGGTGATCGTCGAGAACCGCCCCGGCGCCGCCAGCCAGATCGCCACCCAGTACGTGGCCAAGTCGGCCCCGGACGGCAACACCCTGCTGTTCAGCTTCGACACCCATGCCATCAATCCCATCGCCAAGTCCCGGCTGCCCTACGACACCTTCAAGGACTTCACGGGCGTGTCGCTGGCGCTGCGCTTTCCGCTGGTGATCGGCGCCTCGGCCTCGGTGCCCGCCAAGGACCTGGCAGGCTTCCTGGAGCTGGCGCGCCGCAACCCGGGCAAATACAGCTACGCATCGACCGGCCTGGGGTCCATGAACCACCTGGTGATGGAAGACATCAAGCGCCGCTCGGGCACCTACGTGCTGCACGTGCCCTACGGCGGCGGCGGCCCGGCCGTGCAGGCCGTGCTCGGCAATGTGTCCGACCTCACGCTGCTCAGCTACGCGGCGCTGCGCGGCCAGATTTCGGCGGGCAAGATCAAGCCGCTGGCGGTGACCGGCCTCAAGCGCCTGCCCGAGCTGCCCGACGTGCCCACCGTGGCCGAATCGGGCTTTGCGGGCTTCGAGGCCTATTCGTGGATCGGCGTGTTCGCGCCTTCCGCCACGCCGGCCGCCACGGTGCACAAGCTCACCGAAGACTTCCAGGCCACGCTGAACACGCCCGACATCCGCAGCAAGCTCATGCAGTCGGGCTTCGAAGTCATGGCCACGGACGGACCCGCCCTCGACCGCTGGGTGCGCCAGGAATATGAGCGCTGGGGCCGCTTCGTGCGGGACAACAAGATCCAGCTCGAAGACTGAGAATCCGGACGGCACCCCCTTACAACACAGGAGCATTCATGGCACTTCCGCTGGACCACATCGTCATCGCCGTGCAGGACCTCGAGGCCGCCGTGGCGGACTACCGCGCGCTGGGCTTCCAGGTCGTCATCGGCGGCCGCCATCCGGGCCGCACCTCGCACAACGCACTGGTCGTCTTTGCCGATGGCGCCTACCTGGAGATCATTGCCTGGACCGCCCCGGCGCCCGAAGAGCGCTGGTACCGCACGCTGCGCGACCAGGGCGAAGGGCTGGTGGACTTCGCCCTGCTGCCCGGCAGCACCTCCCAGGCCCTGGCCGAGGCGCGCGGGCGGGGGCTGGACACCCTGGTCGGCCCCGTGGATGGAGGCCGCGTACGCCCCGACGGCGCGCAACTGCTGTGGCAGACGGCGCGCCACGCCACGCCCGACCTGCCCTTCCTGTGCGGCGACATCACGCCGCGCGCGCTGCGCGTGCCCGAAGGCAGCGTGCGCGAGCATCCCAACGGCGCGCTGGGCGTGGCCTCGCTGACCGTCGCCGTGCACGACCTGGAGGCCAGCCTGGACCGATACCGGGCGCTGCTGGGCCCGGGCCTGCCGCTGGAGAAGCTGGACAACCAGGGCGCGCGGCTGGCATTGCCAGGCTTCGATCTGCTGCTGCAAGGCGCGCAGGCACTGGCGGCCTGCGACGCACTGCGCCAGCGCCTTGCCACGCGCGGAGAGGGCCCTTGCGCGCTCACCCTGCGCCAGCGGCCCGGCGCCCCGGCACAGCCCCTGGACCTGGCCGCCAGCCATGGCGTGGACATGCGCTGGCACGGTGGGAACACGCTCTAAACTCTTCGTTTTCCTTCTCCACCGCCACCAGCATGAACACCGTTTCCACAGCCTCCCCTGTCATCGCCTTCATCGGTGGCGGCAATATGGCCAGCGCCATCATTGGCGGACTGATCGGCCAGGGCCAATCCGCAGACCGCATCGTCGTCGTCGAACCCTTCGAGGCTGCACGCGACGCGCTGCGCACGAACTTCGGCATCACGGCCCATGCCGATGCCGCGGCCGCCGCCAGCGCGCTGGACGGTGCCAGCATCGTGGTCTGGGCCGTCAAGCCCCAGACCTTCAAGGAAGCCGCCCAGGCCGTGGCGCCGCACACCGCCCAGGCCCTGCACCTGAGCGTGGCCGCCGGCATTCCCACGGACGCCATCGCCCAGTGGCTGGGCACGGGCCGCATCGTGCGCGCCATGCCCAACACGCCGGCCCTGGTGGGCAAGGGCATGACGGGCCTGTTCGCCCGCGCCCAGGTCGATGCCGCGGGCAAGAGCGCCATCGAGCAGGTGGTGGCCACCACGGGCCAGTTCGTCTGGGTCGACCAGGAAGCGCACCTGGACGCCGTGACCGCCCTGTCGGGCTCGGGCCCGGCCTATGTCTTCCTGTTCCTCGAAGCCATGACACAGGCTGGCGTGGACATGGGCCTCACGGCCGAGCAGTCCTACCGCCTGGGCGTGGCCACCTTCCAGGGCGCGTCGGAGCTGGCCGCCCGCTCCAGCGAAAGCGCCGAGGTGCTGCGCCAGCGCGTCACCAGCAAGGGAGGCACCACCCACGCCGCCATCACGCACCTGCAGGCGCAGCAGGTGCCCGAGCATTTCGTGGCCGCCATGCGGGCGGCGGAAACACGGGCCAAGGAGCTGGCCGCCGAATTCGGCCGCTGAGCCCGGCGCAACGCGCCCCAGGCTCCATGCAAAAGGGAGGCACCGGCCTCCCTTGTTTTTTCAGCGCTGAGCCCTCAGCGCAGCGCAAACCCCAGCGCCACGCCCGCGAACAGGCTGGCACCGATCCAGTGGCTCTTGCTGAAGGCGACGAAGCAGCCCTCGCGCGTGCGGTGGCGGATCAGGGTGAAGTGCCAGATCACCTGGGCCGCGGCCACGGCCAGGCCCAGCCAGAAAGGCCAGGCCAGGCCGAAGGGTGCCAACGCCCAGACCGTGAGCAGACCGCAGAGCACGAAGAAACCCATGACGGCCACCACGTCGAAGCGGCCCAGGGTGATGGCCGAGGTCTTCATTCCGATCTTGAGGTCATCGTCGCGGTCCACCATGGCGTATTCGGTGTCATAGGCCAGCACCAGGAACATGTTGGCCAACCACAGAATCCAGGCCGTGGCGGGCACCTGCCCCTGCACGGCGGCGAAGGCGATGACGATGCCGAAGTTGAAGGCAATGCCCAGGAAGGCCTGGGGCATGGCGAAGAAGCGCTTGGTGAACGGGTAGAGGATGGTGAACAGCACGGCGGGCACGGACCAGGCCACGGCCTCCCAGCGGGTGGTCAGCACCAGGCCCAGCGAAACCAGGGCCAGGGCCGCGCCCAGCAGCGCGGCCTCCTTGACCGAGACCAGTCCCGAGGTGATGGGGCGCTGCGTGGTGCGCTTGACGTGGCGGTCGAAGTCGCGGTCGGCGATGTCGTTGATGCAGCAGCCGGCGCTGCGCATCAGCACCGTGCCCAGCACGAAGACCACCAGCAGATGCCAGCCCGGAAAGCCGCCCGCCGCCACCCACAGTGCGGCCAGCGTGGGCCAGACCAGGACCAGCCAGCCGGCCGGCCGGTTGAAGCGGACCAGGTCCAGGTAGAGCGACAGTTTGCTGCGCCGGGGCGCAGGCATGGGCGTAGAGGAGGAGGTAGGCATGGCGTCTGGGCGCCGATGGCGGCCGTGGGCCGACCATCGCACGCATCACATTCGAAAATGCCCGCATTGTCGCCGCTGGGCGGGCGGGCTCGGCGGCGCGCCTCAGCCGCGCCTGCCGGCAACGCGGGTTTGCGCCCACTCCACGGCACAGATCACCAGCGCCATCCAGGCCAGGCCCAGCAGCCAGCCAGCCAGCACATCGCTGGCATAGTGCACGCGCAGCACGACGCGGCTGGCCCCCACGCCCAGGGCAACGGCCAGGGCCGCCAGGCCCACGCACCAGCGCCAGGCAGGCCGCAGGTACGGCAGCAGCAGCCAGGCCAGCATCAGATAGAGCACGAAGGTGCCGGCGCTGTGGCCGCTGGGGAAGCTGAAGCCGCCCTCGGGCACCCAGCCGCCCACGGGGCGCGGGCGGCCCACGCTGGTCTTGATGGCGCGTATCCACAGGCCGACTCCCGCCGTGGCCACCACCCAGGCGGCCGCATGCAGCCAGTCGCGGCGCCACAGCAGCAGCGCCAGCACGGCAACAGACAGCGACACCATCCAGCCCACATGGCCCAGCTGGGTGAAGGCGACCACGGGGCGCACCCAGGCATCGGTGGCATGGCCAGCAAGCCACTGGTGCAGGGCATCGTCCAGCACCGGCCAGTCGGTGCAGGAGTCGCAGCCTGCGGGCTGGCCCAGGCCCAGCATGTCGCGCACCATCACGCCCAGGGCCAGCGCGGCCAGCAGGCCCGCCGCAACCAGGCCCTGCCATGCGGCGCGTGGCATCGGCAGGCCTGCATGGCGCAGCCGCGCGGCGGCGGGCAGGCGCAGGTAGAAAAAAAGGCCGCCCAAGGCGGCCAGTACCAGGCACAGGCCGCTCGTGGCGGCGTGTGCGTCAATCCAGGTCCGGAGCATGCGCGGTCATCACTCCCGGGCCGTGGCAGGTGCTTGGGACATGTGCAGCATCACTCTTCAAGCAGGGCACGCAGCATCCAGGCGGTCTGCTCATGCACGGTCAGGCGCTGGGTCAGCAGGTCGGCCGTGGGCTCGTCGCTGGCTTTGTCGGCCAGCGGGAAGAGGCTGCGCGCCGTGCGTGCCACGGCTTCATGGCCTGCCACCAGGATGCGCACCATCTCCAGGGCCTTGGGCGGATCGTGGGGCACGTCGGCCAGGCTGGTGAGCTTGCCGAAGTCGGCATAGGAACCCGGTGCGAAATGGCCCAGGGCGCGGATGCGCTCGGCGATGGGATCAACGGCGTTCCACAGTTCCGTGTACTGCCCCATGAACATGGTGTGCAGTGTGTTGAACATCGGGCCCGTGACGTTCCAGTGGAAGTTGTGCGTTGTCAGATAGAGCGTGTAGGTGTCGGCCAGCAGGGCCGACAGGCCCTTGGAGATGGCGGCACGGTCCTTGTCGCTGATGCCGATGTGGATGGCGCTGGAGCGCACGGACACCGGTGCGACATCGGCCGTCGCTGCCTGCACGGTCTTGGCGGCCTGCACGGCCTCTGGCTTCTTTGCACCGGACTTGTCTTTGCTGGCATTTTTGGCCATGGGATCCCTTTCAACTTCGTACGGATGGAATATGCCCCGGGCAGACCGCCCGGAGACCGAAAGCAACGATAACGCAAGCGCGGTGGCCCTGGAGGCACGGCCCGCGCAGCGGTGCAGTCATCAGGACAGGCGTTTGACGCCGGGCAAGGCGCAGGCGTAGACCGCGTTGCGCAGGGCGGCGATGGCCTCGTAGCGCGTGAAGCTGCGGCGCCAGGCCAGGACCACGCGGCGCGTGGGCGGTGCCGAGCCGTCGTCCTCGAGGATGGGCAGGTAGCGGATGTGCGGCTCGTCGGTCTTGCGGCGGCGCGCCGTGGTCTCCAGCGCATCGGCGGGCACGGACAGGCGCGGCACCAGGGTCACGCCCATGCCGGCGGCCACCATGTGCTTGATGGTCTCCAGCGACGAACCTTCGAAGGTGCGGCGAATGCCTTCGGCATTGCTGGCATAGCGTGCGAACTCGGGGCAGACCTGGAGCACATGGTCGCGGAAGCAGTGGCCCGAGCCCAGCAGCAGCATGGTCTCGTTCTTGAGATCGCTGGTGGAGACATGGTCCTTCTGGGCCAGCGCATGGGTGCTGGGCACGGCAGCCATGAAGGGCTCGTCATACAGCGGCGCCAGCGCCAGGCCGGTGTCGGGGAAGGGCTCGGCGACGATGGCGCAGTCGATCTCGCCCGTGCGCAGCATCTCCAGCAGCTTGATGGTGTAGTTCTCCTGCAGCATCAGCGGCATCTGCGGCGTGCGCAGGATGGAGTTGCGCACCAGATCGGGCAGCAGGTAGGGGCCGATGGTGTAGATCACGCCCAGCGTGAGCACGCCCGACAGCGGGTCCTTGCCGCGCTTGGCGATTTCCTTGATCTCGGCGGCCTGCTCCAGCACGCTTTGCGCCTGCCGGATGATCTCCTCTCCCAGCGACGTGACCGACACTTCGCCGGCGCTGCGCTCGAAGAGCTTGACATCGAGCTCCTCCTCCAGCTTTTTGATCGCCACGGACAACGTGGGCTGGGACACATAACAGGCTTCGGCGGCGCGGCCAAAATGCTTTTCACGTGCCACGGCCACGATGTATTTGAGTTCGGTAAGTGTCATTGGCGAGCTGTGTCTGGGAGGGAACCTCGGGAAATACGATGGTCTTAGACCTGGAACCTGGGCCGAAACCTTTGTGCAACCAGGCCTTGCGGCCCGGTTGCCGGGGTGCTCCCCTCAAAAGTTCCTGTGCAGACTCTAGGATTTGTCCTATTTCGATTGTGCCAGTCCTCGTCCACGCATGACCACTGCGCGCTCCCCGACCTGCCGGCTTTTTGCATTTATCCACCTAGTGCAGCGGCCGGCGCATCCGGCCGCGCTGCTGCATGAGCTGGTCCATGCCTATCAATGCTGCCAGGCCTATGGCCACGATCACGGTAAAGACGGGAAGGTCCAAAGCGCTGATCACGGCAAAACCTTGCGGCCGAGCATACCGCTGTGTCTCGGAAATGCATACAAAGTCTGCTGCGGCCATGCCCGTGTAATGCATGGAGCATACTGCCGCCCCCATCACGGCAGCCGCCAGCGCCCGCATGCCCAGCGAGCCGGTGCGAAACGACAGCCAAAGAGCGGCGCTGGCCGCCACCACGGCAATGGCCACGGACAGCACCACGGTGGGAACGGACCAGACGATGAAGCCCGGAAAGCGCATGCCGTACATGCCCAGGTAATGCATGAAGGCCACGCCCAGGCCCAGCAGGGTGCCGGCGCCCAGCACGCGCAACCCGCTTTCGGGCCGCCGCGCGACAAAGGCCAGCGCCACCGAGGTCGCAGCGACGGCAGCCACCAGGGACACCAGGGTTTCGACCATGGAGTAGCCCGAGCCCATGCCCAGGTTCAGCGCCAGCATGCCCGTGAAATGCATGGACCACACGCCTATGCCGCCCAGCGCCGTGCCGGCCGCCAGCAGATTCAGCCAGCTGATTCCCGTGCGCCCGCGAATGCGCTGTGCCGCCGTGAGGGCCACGAAGGAGCCCAGCACGGCAATGCCATAGGACAGGGCCACCAGGCCCATGCGCCAGGAGGTCTCGACGAGTTCATTCGCTTGAACGGCTTCATTCATGTGGACGGCTCCTCATTCTCAGAAAGATGGGACAACACAAGAGTGATCACGGCCGTCCTCCCCGTGGGGAAGCGTGGGGAGGAGTGGCAGGCCATCCCCTCCCGGATGGACCTACCCTGTTTTTTGCGACTCAATGTACCAAAATGTCACAAATACTCAATGCCGTCGCCGCGCGCAGCTGTCACCGCCAGGACCGCATGAAGCGCTCCCTACCGACAGCTACAACGCACACGCAAACCTTGTCTGGCGCGGGCTGCAGGCCTGCGGAGCAGGCCGCCACCGGGCAGCGCCCGGGCGCGTAAAAATACGTAACAGGAACATCCCGCAAGCAGGGGCCGGCCCATCAGGCCTTGAGGAATTCGGCCTTGCCGCCCAACCAGCGGTCCACATGCCGCTGGGCCAGTTGCGGGTGCTGCTCCAGCATGCGAGGCGCAAGCTCGCGGGCCCAGTCGAGCAGCATCAGGTCCTGCTCCAGATCGGCAAAGCGCAGCATGGGAGCGCCTGATTGGCGCGCACCCAGGAATTCGCCCGGACCGCGAATCTCCAGGTCGCGCCGCGCGATCTCGAAGCCGTCGTTGGTTTCGGCCATGGCACGCAGCCGGTCCTTGGCCGTCTCGCCCAGGCGGCCGCTGTCTCCCACCGAATACAGCAGCACGCAGGCCGAGGCCGCCGCCCCCCGCCCCACGCGCCCGCGCAGCTGGTGCAGCTGCGACAGGCCAAAGCGCTCCGCATGCTCGATCACCATGAGCGAGGCATTGGGCACATCCACGCCCACTTCGATCACGGTGGTGGAGACCAGCACGCCCATGACGCCGGCCGAGAACAGCTCCATCACCGCCTTCTTCTCGGCCGTGGGCATGCGCGAATGCAGCAGGCCGACCATGACATCGGGCAGCATCTCGCTGAGGTAGGCGTGGGTGGCCGTGGCGTTGGACAGGTCCAGCGCCTCGCTTTCCTCGATCAGCGGACACACCCAGTAGACCTGGCGCCCCTGGGCGACCTGGGCGCCGATGCGTTCGATGACTTCGTCCTTGCGGCTGTCGGCAATGAGCTTGGTGACGATGGGCGTACGCCCAGGCGGCAGCTCGTCGATGGTGGAGACATCCAGGTCGGCGTAGTAGCTCATGGCCAGGGTGCGCGGGATCGGGGTGGCGCTCATCATCAGCAGATGGGGCTCCATGCCCGAGGCTGCGAGTTTCTGGCGCAGCGCCAGCCGCTGGGCCACGCCGAAGCGGTGCTGCTCGTCTATGACGGCCAGCGCCAGATTCTTGAACTCCACCTGGTCCTGGATGACGGCATGCGTGCCCACCACCAGGGCCGCCTCGCCGCTGCGGACCAGCTCCAGCATGGCGGTGCGCTCCTTCTTCTTCTGCGCGCCGGCCAGCCAGGCCACGCGCTTGCCCAGCGGAGCCAGCAGCGGCTCCAGCCAGCCGACCAGCTTGCCGAAATGCTGCTCGGCCAGGATTTCGGTGGGCGCCATCAGCGCGCACTGCCAGCCGGCCTCGATGCAGGCCACGGCCGACAGCGCCGCCACCACCGTCTTGCCCGATCCCACATCGCCCTGCAGCAGCCGGTGCATGGGCATGCGGCGCTGCATGTCGGCGAGGATCTCGCCCACCACGCGCTGCTGGGCACCGGTCAGGCCAAAGGGCAACTGGTCGAGAAACTGGCGCGCCAGTCCCTGGGCGCTGTCCATGGGCAATGCGCGCAGCACGGGCGCCCTGAGCCGCGCGCGCTCGCGCTTGGCCTCGTATTGCGACAGTTGCTGGGCCAGCAGTTCCTCGGCCTTCAGGCGCTGCCAGGCCGGGTGCGAATGGTCTTCCAGCGTGGCCAGGGCCACATCGGGCGTGGGATGGTGCAGGAACTGCAGCGCGTCACGCAGGCTGAACAGCGGCGGCAGCCCGCCGTTGCCGTGGAAATGGGCCACGGGCGGGTGCTCTCCTGCGGGCAGCGTATCGGAGAGGTCGGCCCGCAGCATGGCCGTGGCCGCTGCGCGGCGGATATAGGCCTGGGGCAGTCCTGCCGCCACCGGATAGACGGGCGTGAGCGCCGTGGGCAGATCCCCTCCGGCCGCGCGGAACGCGGGGTGCAGCATCTGCCGTCCCCAGAAGCCGCCCTTGACCTCGCCGCGTATGCGCAGCCGCGCGCCCACGGACAGGGTTTTCTGGTGCGAAGGGTAGAAGCTGAAGAAGGTCAGCACGCATTCGGCCGTGCCGTCGTCCACCGTGACCTTGAGCATGCGGCGAGGGCGCAGCTGCACTTCGCTGTGGGTGACCGTGGCCTCGATCTGCACCGTATCGCCTTCGCGCGCATTGCGCAGCGCGGTGATGCGGGTCTCGTCCTCATAGCGCAGCGGCAGGTGCAGCGCCAGGTCGATGTCGCGCACCAGTCCCATTTTCTGCAGCGCCTTCTGCGCGGGACTGGCGGCAGGCCTGGCAACGGACTGTGCAGGCGTGGCGGCCTTGTCGCCCGAAGTGGCCGAGGCCTTGCCGGCCTTCCTGGCGCCGCCCTTGCCTGCGCCAGCCTTTGCCTTGCCGGCGCGCGCGGCCTTGCCACCAGGGGCGTCGCGCCCCAGGTCGGGAAAGGCAGAGGAGACGTTCAGGGGCATGGGCTTTCCTGTTTCAGAACATGCGCGTTGGCTGGCAGCATAGTGTATGAATATACAGGTGTAGGCAACACGCCACGTTCATGCCGGCCGGCCCTGCCCAAAGCACCCTTGACGCCCCGGGTCTCTGGGGAAGCCGCTACCATGCACGCTGACGTTACGTAGTGTTACCCCGCCACCGAATGCCATGTTGAAGCGTATCAATGTCCAGCATGTCACTCTGGGCATGTTCCTGCACGAGTTCTGCGGCTCCTGGATGGAGCATCCCTTTTGGCGAACCCGTTTCCTGCTTCGCTCCGAGGCCGATCTCCAGCGTCTGCGCGCCACCTCCATCCAGGAGGTCTGGATCGATGTGCGCAAAGGCCTGGACGTGGGCGTGCAGGTGCCCTGCCTGCGCTTCGACCCGCAGGACGAGCTTCGCCACCAGATCCCCGACAACGCCCGCCCTGCGTCCGAGCAGAGCACGGCCCCCATCTCCACCGCCACCGAGCTGCGCCGCGCGGCCCAGACCTGCGCCCAGGCCAGGCAATTGCTGAGCCGCCTGTTCAGCGATGCGCGGCTGGGCCGGCCCGTGGACGCCTCGGCCGCCGGACAGCTGGTGGACGATGTGACGGCCTCCGTTGCACGCAATCCCCATGCGCTGATCGGCCTGGCCCGCCTGAAGACCGCCGACGACTACACCTACATGCACAGTCTGGCCGTGTGCGCGCTGATGGTGGCCCTGGCCAAGCGCATGGGCCTGGACGACCACAGCCTGCGCAAGGCCGGCATGGCCGGCCTCATGCACGATCTGGGCAAGACCGCCATTCCGGTGACCGTGCTCAACAAGCCCGGCCCGCTGGACGACGCCGAATGGGCGCTGATGCGCGCCCATCCACGCCACGGCGAGCAGCTGCTGCGCCCGCTGGGCCTGGACGACGAGGTCATCGATGCCTGCCTGCACCACCATGAAAAGGTGGACGGCAGCGGCTACCCCGACGGGCTGCAGCAGGGCGACATCGGCCTGCTGGCGCGCATGACGGCGATCTGCGACGTCTACGATGCCATCACCTCGGACCGGCCCTACAAGAAGGGCTGGCCGCCTTCGGAGGCGCTGCGTCGCATGGCCGAGTGGAGTCCGCGCCATTTCGACAAGCGGCTGTTCGAGCAGTTCGTGCAGACCGTGGGCATCTACCCGCTGGGCTCGCTGGTGCGCCTGCATTCGCAGCGTCTGGCGGTGGTGGTCGATGCCTCGCCGGCCAGCCTGCTGGCGCCGCGCGTCAAGGTTTTCTATTCGCTGCGCCAGTCCTGCCGCGTCACGCCGGAGATCGAGGACCTGTCCGAAAGCCTGGGCAACGACCGCATCATCGCGCGCGAAGACCCTGCGGACTGGGACTTCCCCGATCTGGAATCGCTGTGGCTGGAGTTCGAGCGCCAGCCCCAGGCCGCCATGGCCAGGTGATCGCCGGCAATTCCGGGGATGACCCCAGGGTTTGCGACAATTGCCAGCTTCCGTTCAACGAACTTGGAACGGGCCATGTCCGGCCCTCAAGCACTGCATGTCCTCCCTGTCCCGTGTGTTCTCGCTCAGCGATTTCGACTTCGAGCTTCCCGAGAAGCTGATTGCCCAGCATCCTGCCGCCCAGCGCAGTGCCTCGCGCCTGCTCGACGGCCGCGACGATGCCAACCCGCCCGCCGACCGCATCTTCCACGAGCTGCCCGATCTGCTGCAGCCCGGCGACCTGCTGGTGTTCAACGACACGCGCGTGATCAAGGCGCGCATTTTCGGCGAGAAGGCCAGCGGCGGCCGGCTGGAGCTGCTGGTCGAGCGCGTGCTCGAAGGCAACGACGTCGTGGCCCACATGCGCGTCAGCAAGAAACCCCTGCCCGGCTCGCGCATCCACCTGTGCGGCGGCAAGAACGGTGGCGGCTTCGACGCCGTGCTGCGCGGCCGCTGGCCCGACGAGAACGGCCCGCTGTTCCACCTGAGCTTTGAAGGCCCGCGCGGCGAGACGCCCCATGAGCTGATGGAGCGCTTCGGCCATCTGCCGCTGCCGCCCTACATCGAGCGCCACCAGGAAACCGGCAACGACCCCGATGCCGCCGAAGACAGCGAGCGCTACCAGACCGTCTTCGCGGCCCGCCCCGGCGCCGTGGCCGCACCCACGGCCGCCCTGCACTTCGACGACGCCGTGCTGGCCCGCCTGGCCGAGCGCGGCATCGAACGCGCCAGCGTCACGCTGCACGTGGGCGCCGGCACCTTCCAGCCCGTGAAGACCGAGAACCTGGCCGACCACCAGATGCACAGCGAGTGGTACGAAATCCCGCTGGCCACCCTGGCCGCGCTGGAACGCTGCCGCCAGCGCGGCGGCCGCATCATCGCCGTGGGCACGACCACGGTGCGCACGCTGGAGTCCTGGGCCCAGACGGGCAACTTCTCAGGCGATACGCGCATCTTCATCACACCGGGCTTCGAGTACCAGGTGGTCGATCTGCTGATCACCAACTTCCACCTGCCCAAGAGCACGCTGATGATGCTGGTCAGCGCCTTCGCCGGCTACGAGCAGGTGATGGCGCTGTACCGCCATGCGATCGCGCAGGAGTACCGCTTCTTCAGCTATGGCGACTCCATGCTGTTGAAGAAGAAAAGCACCCCCTGAGCGGCTGGCTTAGGCCCTTGCTTGGTGTCCCTCGCCTCAGGCCGCGCCAAGCCCGAAACGCCGCATGTTCAGCCAAAGTAGTGGCAGAGCCTGCGGCCCTTGACCTCGTGCACGCTGACGGGGATGCCGTAGAGGGTGCTGAGGACCTCGTCCTGCACGACCTCGGCCGGCGTGCCCGCCACGGCCAGGCGGCCGTCCTTGAGCGCGATGATGTGGTCGGCGTAGCAGGAGGCGAAGTTGATGTCGTGCAGCACCATGACCACGGTCTTGCCGCGTTCGGTGACGGCGCGGCGCAGCAGGCCCATCATGCTGACGGCATGGGCCATGTCCAGGTTGTTCAGCGGCTCGTCCAGCAGGATGAAAGGCGTGTCCTGGCACAGCACCATGGCGATGTAGGCGCGCTGGCGCTGGCCGCCTGACAACTCGTCGAGAAAGCGCTCGGCCAGCGGCGTGAGCTGCAGGTACTCCAGCGCCTCGTCCACATGGCGCACATCCTCGGGGCCCAGCCGGCCCTTGCTGTGCGGAAAGCGGCCGAAGCCCACCAGGTCGCGCACCGTCAGGCGCAGCGTGCTCTGGTTGTCCTGGCGCAGGATGGCCATGATGCGCGCCAGCGCCTCGGTGGGCGTGGTGGCCACGTCGCGGCCAGCCACCAGCACCTGGCCTTCCGTGATCGGCATGAGGCGGCTGACCAGGGACAGCAGCGTGGATTTGCCGGCCCCGTTGGGGCCGATGATGGCCGTCAGCGCCCGCTCGGGCACGTTGAAGTTGAGCTCCTGCAGCACGGTCGTGCCGCCATGGCGCTTGAGCAGATCACGCACCTCGATCATTGGGTCCCCTTGCGCATGAGCAGCACGATGAAGACGATTCCACCCAGGAACTCCACCACGATGCTCAGCACGGTATTGAATTGAAAAAGCTGCTCCAGCAGCACCTGGCCGCCCATGAGCAGCACGCAGCCCCAGAGCACGGCCGCAGGCAGCACCCAGGCATGGCGGCGCGTGCCCATGGCGTGATACGCCATGTTGCTGACCAGCAGGCCGAAGAAGATGACAGGCCCGACCAGGGCCGTGGACACGGCCACCATGCAGGCCACCACGGCCAGCAGCCGCAGCACGCGGCCATCGTAGTCCAGGCCCAGGCCGATGGCGGCATCGCGCCCGAGCGAGATCACGTCCAGCACGTGGCGCTGGCGCCAGATCCAGGCGCTGCCCAGCGCGATCAGCAGCAGCGACGGCACCAGCAGCTGCAGGTTCACCGCGTTGAAGTTGGCGAACATGCGGTCCTGCAGCGCCGTGAACTCATTGGGATCGAGCACGCGCATGGCCAGCCCCGCCAGGCTGCGAAAGAAGATGCCACCCACCATGCCCACCAGCAGCATCAGGTGCAGGCTGCTGGCATGGCCCACGAAGAGCCAGCGCATCAGCAGCACGCTGAAGCCCACCATCAGCACGATGTTGAGCGCATAGCGCCCGACCTCGCCCATGGCGGACACGCCTGCCGCGCCCAGCATCAGCACCATGGCCGCCTGCACGAACAGGTACAGCGCATCCAGCCCCATCACCGAAGGCGTGAGGATGGTGTTGTGCGACACGGTCTGGAACACCACGGTGGACAGGCCGATGGCGCAGGCCACCAGCGCCATGGTCAGCACCTTGGCGCCCCGGTGCTCCAGCACGAAGGCCCAGTCGGTCCTGACGCCCACGGTCATGAAGGCCAGCAGGCACAGCAGCGCCAGCCCTCCCAGCAGCGCCAGGCGTCGGCCCCGGCCCCAACTGCGCGCAGACGGATCGTCGGAAGCAACGGATTGCGGCAGGCTGCTCATGCTCGGTCCTTGCGGCGGCGCAGGATGAGCGCCAGGAACAAAGCACTGCCCAGCACGCCCAGCACGGTGCCCACGGGGATTTCATAGGGCGCGATCAGCATGCGCCCGACCAGATCGCACAGCAGGGTCAGGCCCGCGCCGATCAGCGCCACCCACAGCACGCTGCGGCGGACGTTGTCACCCAGGACCAGGCGCACCACGTTGGGCACGATCAGTCCCACAAAGGGAAGGCTGCCGGCCGTGACCACCACGGCGGAAGTGGCCACGGCTACCACCACCAGCCCCTGCCAGACCAGGCGCCGGTAGTTCAGGCCCAGATTGGTGGCAAAGCTCTCGCCCAGGCCGGCGACGGTGAAGCGGTCGGCCGCCAGGCAGGCCAGGGCGGTGACACCCAGCGACAGCCACAGCAACTCGTACCGCCCCTGCACCACCAGCGAGAAATCGCCGTTGGACCAGGACTTGAGCGCCTGCATCATGTCGAACTGCAGCGCCACGAAGCTGCCCGCAGCCTCCAGCACGCCGGCCAGCACCAGGCCGACCAGGGGCACCATCCACGACGAACGCAGCCGGATGCGCGAGAGCACGGCCAGGAACAGCGCCGTGCCCAGCAGTGCCGCCACGGCCGAAATTCCCATCTTGGCCATCACCGGCCAGTGCGGCACCCAGAGGAACGCAGCCAGCATGCCCAGGCTGGCCGACTCCACCGTGCCCACGGTGGAAGGCTCCACGAAATGGTTGCGCGCCAGCATCTGCATGAGCAGTCCGCAGACCGCCATGGATGCGCCGGCCAGCAACAGGGCCAGGGTGCGCGGCACGCGGCTGTAGACCAGCACCTGGCTGGCCAGGTCGTCCTCGCTGCGCGACCACAGCACGCTCCAGTGCATGTCGCCCGCGCCCACCATCAGGCTGGCCAGCGACAGCGCCAGCAGCAGGCCCAGCGCGAAAAGCCAGGCAAGGGCCTGGCGAGAGGGGCGTGACATGGGCACGGCGTGCGCGGTGGCGACAGGCGGGCTCAACGCTTTGGCGTCATGTGCGGGCAAAGGCATCCGACAGTTGCTGGATATTGGCCTTCAGCGCGCCCGGCCCGGCGTTGGACAGGGTGTACCAGTTGGCTGCGTTCAGATAGACCACCTGCTTGCCGCGCCAGGCCTTGGTGGCGCGCACCAGCGGGTTGTCCAGCAGTTGCTGGGCGGTCTTGCCATCCTGGCCGATGGCCACGTCGCGGTCGATGACGAACAGCCAGTCGGGATTGGTCTTGAGCAGGAACTCGAAGGAGACCACCTGCCCATGGCGCGCCACCGTCAGGTTGTCGATGGCCGGCTTCACGCCGAACACATCGTGCAGCATGCCGAAGCGCGAGCCCGGACCGTAGGCGCTGAGCTTGCCGCCCGAGGTCAGCAGCACCAGCCCCTTGCCCGCGTTCTGCGCCTTGCCATGCAGCGCGGCGATGGCCTGCTCCACGGCCCGGACCTCGGCCTCGGCCTTGTCCTGCAGGCCGTAGACGGCGCCCAGCGTGCGGATGTTGCGGTAGATATCGGCCATCTGGTGCTGGTCGCTGACGCTCAGGTCCAGCACGGGGGCGAAGCGCGACAGCTCCTTGTACTTGGCCTCGGAGCGGCCGCCCACGATGATGAGGTCGGGCGACAGCGCCTTGACGGCCTCGTAGTCGGGCTCGAACAGGCTGCCGATGCGCGCATACCTGGCATCGGCATAGCGGGCCAGCAGCGGCGGCATCTTGAACTCGGGCACGCCACGCACCTCGCCGCCCAGCGCCTGCAGCGTGTCCAGCGCCGCCAGCTCGAACACCAGCACGCGCACGGGCTTGAAGGGCACCTGGACCTCGCCCTTGGCGTGCGGCACGGTCACGGTCTTGCCGACCGCTGCCGTCTGTGCATGGGCCATGGACAGTGCCAGAGGCAGCGTGACCAGCATGCCCGCGCCCTGGCCCATCGTCGCCAGGATGTGGCGCCGGGAATGATTTGCATTCAAGGTGTTCATTCTTTCAATGATTGCTGTATCGCCAGGAAGTTCAAACATTGGCCTTGGCGGCCTCAGGGAAGTGCGGGCGTGCTGTCCGGCATGCGCTCGCAGGCCGGCAGGCCCTGGGCAAAGCGCCCGGGGTTGAGCAGGGCCACCAGGCCGCAGGCCAGCGATCCCTGCCATTGCAGGTAGTCATGGCTGGTTTCATGCTCGGCCTGCGTGACCTCGTAGCCCTTGGCGCGCAGCACGTCGGCCAGGTGGCGGTTGGTTTCCAGGATGCCGTCCTGCCCGCCGCGTGCACGCTCGTAGCGGCCTGCATCCAGATAGAAACGCACGGGCTGGCGCGGCTCCTGGGCATAGCGGCGCTGCACCCAGCCCGGCACCTCGCCGGCCGGCGACCACCAGAACGATCCCGACATGCTCAGCACATTGCCGAACCAGCGCGCATTGACCAGGCCCGCATAGGCCGAGGCCAGGCCGCCGAAGCTGGAGCCGCCGATCACCGTGCGCGCCGCAGGCTGGCCCAGGCCCTGCTCCCCCACCCAGGGCATCAGCTCCTCATCCAGAAAGCGCGCGAAGGCGGTGTTGGGCGGCAATTCCCTGCCGCGTGCCTGCGGGCTGGCGTTGTCCACCAGGACCACGGCCGTGGGCGGGATCAGGCCGTCGGCCATGAGGTTGTCGATGAGGGTGGGCGTGGACACCTGCTTTGCATAGGCATTGCCGTCGAACAGCACCAGCAGCGCCTCGGGCGCCTGGCCGCCTGCGGGAAGGTAGGTCCAGACATCGCGGCTGTTGCCCAGCACGCGGCTTCGCAGGCGGTGCTGCACCAGTTGTCCTTGCGCCACGCCCGCGCGCGGCGCCGTCCAGGGCTGGGGTGGGGCCTTGGGCAGCTCCAGCACGGAGGCGCCCTGGAAGACATCGATGAAGCCGCCCTCGGGCGGCTGCGGGAAGGTCTTGGGATTGAGCGGATCGCGCTGCGCCGTGGCCAGCAGGGCGCGGCGCTGCTCCATGGCCGAGCCTTCGATCAGCGGCACATCGGGCGCCAGCCGGTAGCTGAGCCTGGCGTTGTCCGCCATGCGGAAGCTGGCCCACCAGACATCGCTGCCGGGCAGATGCTGCAGCGGATCATGGTTGCCGGCCGGGCTGCCGAACAGGCGCACGCCCTGCATGCCCGCACGCGGCTGGCCGCGCCACAGGAAGGTGACCAGGGAGTGCCCCTCGGACAGGGGCTCGACCATGGGTGTTCCTTCCTCCTGCACGCGCCGCCAGAAGGCGTCGGCAGCCACACCAGCACCCGCGCCGCGCTGGATTGCCTGCGCCAGAGCCCGCAGCCGCGGGCTTTGCAGTGCCGGAGGCTCGGAGGTGGCCGAGGCCTTGTTGCCGGCAGGCGCCAGGCTGGAGGTCAGCCGCAGCGCGAAGCGCCCCGCTTCTTGCGCCTCACCGCCGGAACCGGGGTCAGCCAGGGCCACACGCCTGGCCACCAGCCGCTGCCGTCCGGCTCCCTCCGTGACCCACATCAGCGACTGGGCGCCGCCATCAGGCCTGGCCAGGCGGCGCAGGTGCCGGCCCTGGACATCCTCCAGGTCCAGGGCCACGCCCTGCCCCTCGAATTCACCCTGGACCACATGGCCGGCGGGCAGATCGACGCGCCAGGACTCGCGCCCACCGGCAGCCAGAACCCCTGTGGCCGCCTGGCCCGGCGCCAGCGTGCCCGACCGTGCGGCCAGGGCCTGCCGCGATGCGGTTGCCGTCATGTCTTCAGCGGCATGGACGGCTGCGCCCAGCAGGCACAGCAGCGAGGCGGCCACGCACAGGCCTTGTCGTGCAGCTTGCGCCATGGCGTCAGAAGTCCACCGTGGCCGAGACACGCACCGTGCGCGGGCCGCCCGTGGTGGCGAAGTTGTCGTTGAAACTGCCGGCCCAGTAGGACTTGTCGAACAGGTTCTCCACCGTGGCGCGGAAGGTGACGGGTTTGGCCGCGATGCGGGTGGCATAGCGTGCGCCCACGTCCACGCGGGTCCAGCTGGGCATCTTCAGCGTGTTGGCCGAATTCACCCATTGCGCGCCCGTGTAGATCAGGCGGCCGGTGAG
Source organism: Delftia sp. PX-1 (assembly GCF_055797465.1). Classification (NCBI taxonomy): domain Bacteria; kingdom Pseudomonadati; phylum Pseudomonadota; class Betaproteobacteria; order Burkholderiales; family Comamonadaceae; genus Delftia; species Delftia sp. PX-1. Next base: position 1,055,146 of record NZ_CP184763.1, on the reverse strand, counting down.
CGTGGCGCCCGGCAGCGCGGGCACATCCCACTCGCCGCCCAGGTTGGCCGTCCAGCGCGGCACGCCGTAGACGCCGTAGCCGTCGCGCGCGCCGCCCTGGGTCTTGCTCTGGATGGCCTGCGTATAGGCCAGGCCGCCCAGCACGCGCGTGCCGCGCAGCGGCTCGCCGAACACATTCCACTCCAGGCCCCGGTTGCGCTGCTCGCCATCCATCAGCAGGCGGTTGGTCGCGGCCTCCACCACGGACGAAGGCCGCTCGATCTGGAACAGCGAGACCGTCTGCGTGAAATCACCCGTGCGCCACTTGGCGCCGATCTCGAACTGCTTGGTCTTGTAGGGCGCGAACACTTCGCCGGCATTGGCGTAGGTGGCGCCGACGATGGAGCCCGCGCTCAGGCCCTGCACATGGTTGGCGTACAGCGAGACCGCATCGCCCCAGGGCTTGACCACCAGGCCCAGCGCGGGCGAGATGGCATGTTCGTCATAGCGCGCCATCTTCTGGTTCACGCGCTGCAGGCGCGCGCCCACGGTGAGCTGTACGGTGTCGCCACCCCAGCTCAGCGTGTCGGCCAGGGCCAGGCTGCTGAGCACGTCGTCGCGCTCCTGCTTGATGGCGCCGTAGGGGCCGGCCAGCGTGATGGGCGCAGGGTCGTAGATGTTGGTGATGTAGCTGGCGCTGGTGGCCACGGCCGCGCGGCCGCCCTTCTGGTTCATCCAGTTCACGGAGGCGACCAGCAGATGGTTCACGCTACCCGTGCGCAGGCGCCCGCGCACGCCGAACTCGGCCGCCATGCTGTCGGTGTAGCCGTACTGGTTGTAGGTCTGGCCCACGGCCGAGCCGTCGCCCTGGGCGCGCAGCACCACGCGCGTGCCGTTGAGCATGCCGTCATAGGAATGCTTGCCGCTGCCCACCGAGCCGAACAGCGTCCAGTCCGCCCCCAGGTCCACCGAGCCGCGCAGCATCAGCGCATCGCTTTGCTGCTGGGCACGTATGCCCGGGAAGAGATTGGTCTTGGCGTCGGGCGCTGCAATCACCTGCTTGAGGTTCTGCATGCTGACCATCATCGGGCTGCCGTCACGGATGTTGGAGCGGTAGCTGTAGGCATCCAGGCCCAGCGTGAAACCGTCGCCCTGGTAGTCGAGCGCCAGTGCGCCCAGGCCATGGCGGCGGTTCTGGCCGTCGATCTCGGTATCGCCGCCCGAGGTGCTGCCGTTGATGCGTATGCCCAGGCGGCGTTCCGGGCCGAAGCGGCGCGACACATCGGCCTGCAGGCCCAGCTGCGAGGAGCTGCTGAACATGGTGGTCACGCGCGTGAGGTCCCGGGCCAGCGGACGCTTGGTCACCAGGTTGATGGTGCCGCCCACGGCGCCGCCCGGCGTCATGCCGCTCAGCAGCGCACCCGGGCCCTTGAGCACTTCCACGCGCTCGATCATCTCGGTGGGCACATGGCCATCGGGCGCCAGGCCGTACAGGCCGTTGAAGCCCAGTTCCGAGGCATTCACACCCAGGCCGCGGATGGTGAAGTTCTCGTAGGCGTGGCCGGTGTTGGTGGTGAAGCGCACGGAGGGGTCGTTTTCCAGCACCGACATCAGCGTGGTCGCGTGCTGGTCGGCAATGCCTTCGGCCGTGTAGGAGGTGATGTTGAACGGCGTATCCATCACATCGCGCTGGCCCAGCACGCCCAGGCCCGCGCCCTTGGCCACCTGGCCGCCCGGCGCCACGGTGGGCAGTGCCTGGGGATCGGTGGTGCTGCGCACCGTGATCTCGCCCAGTTCGGCGTCGGCCGCCCAGGAGGCGGCGGGCAAAGCGGCAGCGGCAACCATGGCGCAGACACGGGCGATGGTGCCCAGGCCGTGGAACGGTGAAACGGGGGCGAAGGGGCTGACAGCGCCTGCGCGCGGCAGGCCGGTGCGGGAACGAGAGGACATCCGGGAGGGCTTTCAAGGCGGAAGAAAATGCGCCGCATCCAGGCCCGCAGCCCGTCGGGACACAGGCCGGATACGGCATCTGCCCGAATTATAGAAAATGAGAATTATTCTTATTTGAGAAAACAACGACAACGCACCGCGCGCAAACATGGGCGCACGGTCCGCAAACAATCCCGGGGAAAACAGTGGGGGCCAGGCAACAGGCCGCCGGCAACAGGCAGCCGGACGCCACGACGGCGCAGACCGCTAGAAGGTGTCGCCGCGTTCCATGGCGCGGCGGTGGCGCTGCACGAATTCCTGGTAGGTGTCGATGCCGCGCAGCTGCAAGATGGCATTGCGCACGGCCGCCTCCACCAGCACGGCGATGTTGCGGCCCGCCACCACCTGGATCACCACCTTGCGCACGGGCACGCCGAGCACGTCCTGCGTCAGCGGCTCGGCTGGCAGCCGCTCGTATTCGCGCTCCATGGTTTCCTTGCGCACCAGATGCACGATGAGCTTGAGACGCATCTTGCGGCGCACGGCCGTCTCGCCAAAGATGGCGCGGATATCGAGCAGGCCGATGCCGCGCACCTCCAGCAGGTTCTGCAGCAGCTCGGGGCACTTGCCCTCGATCGTGGTCTGGTTGATGCGGTACAGGTCCACGGCATCGTCGGCCACCAGGCCGTTGCCGCGCGTCACCAGCTCCAGCCCCAGCTCGCTCTTGCCCAGGCCCGACTCGCCCGTGATCAGCACGCCCATGCCCAGGATGTCCATGAACACGCCATGCATGGTCGTGCGGTCGGCGAAATGCTTGGCCAGGTAGGCGCGCAGCACATCGATCACGAAGGCCGACTGCTCGCGCGTGGCGAACATGGGAATGTGGGCGCGCTCGCACATGGACAGCAGCGCCTCGGGCGCCGTCTGGCCATCGGCCAGCACCAGCACGGGCGGCTCCAGCGTGACGATGCGTGCCACGCGGCGCTGGCAGTCCTGCGGCGTGGCGTTGGTCAGATAGGCGATCTCACGCTCGCCCAGCACCTGCAGCCGGTAGGGATGGATGTAGTTCAGGTAGCCGACGAGATCGGCGCCCGAGCGCGCCGAGCGCACGGCCATCTCGTCGAAACGGCGCTCCGAGGCCCCCAGGCCCGCCACCCACTCCCAGCGCAGGCTGGAGCGGAACTCCTCGAAAAGGACGTCGGCGCTGATGGCACTGGGTCTCATGGCAAGGCCCGTGAAAAGGGGAAGACGAAAGTCTAGACCAGCGGAGCGGCGGAAGACTGCCAGCCGGCAATCATTCCATGCAGCCGGGCCGCATCGCCGCAGGACTTCAGCCGCTCGCGCAGCTGGCTGTCGCTGAGCAGTTCGGCGATTTCAGAAAGGATTTCCAGATGCTTTTGCGTCGCCGCTTCGGGCACCAGCAAAAAGATCAGCAGGCCTACGGGCTGCTCATCGGGCGCATCGAAGCCAATGGGATGGTCCAGCTGGAACACGGCTGCCATCGGAGCGGTCAGCCCCTTGATGCGACCGTGGGGAATGGCCACGCCATGGCCCAGCCCCGTCGAGCCCAGGCGTTCACGCGCGAAGAGGCTGTCGGTGATGAGTGCGCGGGACAGGCCATGCAGGCTCTCGAATAGCAGACCTGCTTCTTCGAAAGCGCGCTTTTTGCTGGTGACGTCGACGCTCACGAGCACTTGAGCGGCGGGCAGGATGGAGGCAAGACGGTTCATGGTTCGGGAAACAATTATGCACCGCAGTGCCGGAAACCGTGGGGAAACCCTGACCCCCATCAAAAACCGCCCCGAAGGGCGGTGGTCGTGCGTGGCACATCAGCCACAAAAACGCAGGTATTGTAAGCGCCCGCACAGGGCCGGCGCCTTACCTGTCACCCGACTGACGCCAGGGTCAGTCCAGCATCATCGAGCCGCTTGGCCGTGCCGTAGCGGCTGCCCTGCTGGCGGGTCTTGTAGCGCACCACGAGGCGGTCCAGCTTGTCAGCCAGCGCGTCAACGGCGGCATAAAGGTCGAAGTGAGAGGTTTCGACAAAGAGATCCTGGCCCTTGACGCGCAGCGTGCAACCGGCACGTTGGCGCTTTTCCTTCTCCTTCTGGTTATGAACGGTCAGCAAGACCTTGACATCCACCACCTGGTCAAAGTGTCGAAGAATGCGTTCGAGCTTGGCCATGACGTAACTGCGCAGCGAGGGAGTGACCTCCAGGTGATGCCCACTAATCGTCAGATTCATATCTAAACACTCCTTGCTCTGGATGGAAACAGCCCGGTCCACCGGGGGACGATCCGCCGGGACAGGTGCTTGCAGGCCGGAATGCGCATTCGTTTGCTTGCGAATCCACTATGCGCCCGGGTCGGGTCAAAAGCAACGCCGCAAGCCGATAGCGCAGGACGGTGCAGGGCCTTGGAGGCGGGTTTTGCGCGCCATGCGATTGGGCGCACAATCGGCGGGTTTGCCAGGCTGCGCCCCTGGGGTGGGGGTGGCCACAGGCCGTCCGTCACCGTGAGGCGCCGTTGGGTAGAATCGCGCTCCTGCGCGTGCCGCTTGCAGCCCTCCGGCCCCTGCAGCCTCTTTGCCAGATTGCCCCTTGCCTCACATGACCACCCAGTCCCGTCCCTCCGCCCTGCACACTTCCAACATTGCCTCGCTGCCGCTGCTCGCGCGCGGCAAGGTGCGCGACAACTATGCCGTGGGCGATGACCGCATCCTGATGGTGGCCTCGGACCGCCTCTCGGCCTTTGACGTGATCATGGGCGAGCCCATCCCCGGCAAGGGCGAGCTGCTGACGCAGATGGCGCTGTTCTGGTTCGACAAGCTCGGCCACATCTGCCCCAACCACCTGACCGGCGAAGCGCCCGAATCCGTGGTCACGCCCGCCGAAGTGCCCCAGGTCACGGGCCGCTCCATGCTGGTCAAGCGCCTCAAGCCCGTGCTGATCGAGGCCGTGGTGCGCGGCTACCTGGCCGGCAGCGGGTGGAAGGAATACCAGGAATCGCGCTCGGTCTGCGGCGTTCCCCTGCCCGAAGGCCTGACCAACGCCGCCAAGCTGCCCGAGCCCATCTACACGCCGGCCGCCAAGGCCGAGATGGGCGACCATGACGAGAACATCACCTACGAGCGCACGGTGGAGATGGTCGGCGAGAAGCTGGCCTCCCAGATCCGCGATACAGCCATCCGCATCTACAAGGAAGCTGCGGCCATCGCCCTCGAAAAGGGCATGATCATTGCCGACACCAAGTTCGAATTCGGCCTGGACGAAAACGGCGAACTGGTGCTGATGGACGAGGTGCTCACGCCCGACAGCTCGCGCTACTGGCCCGTGGAAGGCTATGCCCAGGCGCTGGCCAAGGGCGAGAACCCGCCCAGCTACGACAAGCAGTTCGTGCGCGACTGGCTGGAGCAGGCCCAGGTCAACGGCAAGCCCTGGGACAAGAGCGCCCCGGCGCCCCGCCTGCCCCAGGAGGTGACCGAGAAGACGGCCGCCAAGTACCGCGAAGCGCTGCAGCGCCTGACGGCCTGAGCTGCCGCCTGCCTGTCCCCGCAAAAGAGAGCTTCGGCTCTCTTTTTCATTGCGCGGGCCCGTTTCTGCAGCCGGTCACGCCGGCGTCACCGACACTGCCACAATGCTTGTTCCCTCTGACTTTTTTCGAAGGAGCAAGCACATGGCCGGCAAGAAGATTCTGATGATCTGCGGAGACTACTGCGAGGACTACGAAACCATGGTCCCGTTCCAGGCCCTGCAGGCCGTGGGACACACGGTGCACGCGGTCTGCCCCGACAAGAAGGCGGGGGACCACATCAAGACGGCCATCCATGATTTCGAGGGCGCCCAGACCTACAGCGAAAAGCCCGGCCACAACTTCACGCTCAACGCCAGCTTCGCCGACATCAAGCCCGAGCAGTACGACGCCCTGGTGATCCCCGGCGGACGCGGCCCCGAATACCTGCGCAACTACGATGCCGTGCGCGCCGCCGTGCGCCACTTCTTCGACAACAACAAGCCCGTGGCCGCCGTCTGCCATGGCGCCCAGCTGCTGGCCGGCGCCGGCGTGCTCAAGGGCCGCACCTGCTCGGCCTACCCGGCCTGCCGTGCCGAGGTCGAACTGGCCGGCGGCACCTACGCCGACATCGGCGTGGACCAGGCGCACACCGAAGGCAACCTGGTCAGCGCCCCCGCCTGGCCGGCCCATCCGGCCTGGATCGCACAGTTCCTGTCCCTGCTGGGCACGCGCATCAGCCACGGCTGAGCACGCAGCCGCCGTTGGCGCCGGGCGGATCAACCGCCCCAGCGCACCAGCACGATGCCGCCGAACACCAGGGCCGAGGCCAGCATGCGCACGCGGCCCAGGCGCTCGCGCATCAGCCAGGCGGCAATCCAGCCTGCAAACAGCACGCTGCTTTCACGCAGTGCAGACACAAGCCCCATGGGCGCCTGCGACAGCGCCCAGGTCGCCATCCAGCTGGCGCTCAGCTGCATGGCGGCGGCCAGGGCGCACAGGCGCCAGGTGCGTGCATCGGCGCGCAGCACGGCAGGACCGCGCCGCCAGGCAACGATCAGCACCGTGGCCAGGCCATCGCCCAGCGTGAGCAGGGCCGCATAGAGCAGCGCGGAACCGGATGCGCGCGCACCCAGCCCGTCGATGACCGTGTAGCAGGCAATCATGGCGCCCGTGGCCAGCGCATAGCCGCTGCCGCCATAACCGCTGGCCGCGCCGCTGTGCAACGACAGCGCCAGCACGCCCAGCGACAGGCACAGCACGCCGGCCAGCCCGGTCGCGCCCGGCCACTCACCGGCCAGCAGCGCCGCGCCCAGCGTGACGAACAGCGGCGCACTGCCCCGCGCCACCGGGTAGACCACGCCGAACTCGCCATGCTGGTAGGCGCGCGGCAGCACGAAGTGGTAGACGGTGTGCACGGCCACCGAGGCCGCCAGCCACCACCACACCGATGCGTCCCACAGCGCCGCCGCACGCCAGTCCAGCCAGGGCAGCACCAGCAGCGACCACAGGCTGGCCAGCCCCGTGGTCAGCGCCATGGCGACCATCTTGTCGCCGCCCACCTTGATGGCGCTGTTCCATCCCGCATTCATCAGCGCGGCCCCCAGGGCCGCGGCCAGCACCGCATTGCTCAATTCCATTCCATGGCCTCGTTCCTGATACGGGACGGGATGATGGATTCGCACCCAGATTAGATAAAGTCGAATCTTCGGAACCTTATCTTCAGGAAACCTGATGCGACGCCTGAACCTCGACCAGCTCCAGACCCTGGTGGCCGTGGCCGACCTGGGTACCCTGGCCGCCGCCGCCCAGGCCCTGCACCTGTCGCCGCCTGCCGTCAGCCTGCACATCCAGGAGCTGGAAGCGCGCCTGGACACACCGCTGCTGGTGCGCGGCAAGCGCCAGGCGCAGCTGACGCCTGCGGGCGAACTGCTGGCCGAAGGCGGACGCCGCCTGCTGGCAGACAGCGAATCCCTGCTGCGCCAGGTGCGCAAGCGTGCCGAGGGCTTTGGCGCCAGCGTGCGCATAGGCGCCTCGGCCGGCGTCAGCCCCCTGCTGCTGCCCGAACTGCTGCAATGGCTGGCCGAGCACGCACCGAGCGTGGAGCTGCGCCTGGAAGTCGTGAGCTCGGCCCAGGCCATGCAGCGCCTGGCGGCCGGCAGCCTGGACCTGGCCCTGGTCGGCCTGCCCCAGCCCGTGGCTGCGGGGCTCGAGGTCCTGGCCTGGCGCAACGACCCCATGGAGCTGTTCGCGCCGCCGCAGATGCCGCTGCCCGACCAGATCACGCCCGAATGGCTCAACGTCCAGCCCTGGATAGGCTTTGCCGCCGGCACCCAGATGCACCGCCTGCTGTCGCAATGGTTTGCCCAGGCCGGCCTGCTGCCCCAGCCGCGCATGGAGATGAGTTATCCCGAAGGCATACGCGCCCTGGTCGCCGCAGGCCACGGCCCCACCGTCCTGCCACGCGAGGAGCCCATGGACGCCGTCAGCCGCACCCTTCAGCAGCGCGGGCTGAGTCCCGCCCTGACACGCCCGCTGGGCCTGGCCTGCCGCAGCGCCTCGCAACAAGACCCGGCCGTGCAGGCCGTGGTGCGCGGGTTGATGCGATTTGCCGACACTCTTTGATCGCGGCAGCCCAGCCCTCGAAATCCCATAGTCGGGGCCTATGACATCGGACAAAATGCCTCCCCACATCATTGAGAGGGAGTGCAATGCTAGTTGGAATCGATCTGGGCACCACCAATAGCCTGATCAGCATTTATCGCGATGGCAAGACCGAACTCATACCCAATTCGCTGGGCCATTTCCTGACTCCGTCGGCCATCAGCATTTCGGACGATGGTGCCATTCTGGTGGGCCTGGCGGCCCGGGAACGTGTTACCACGCATCCCCAACAATCGGCCATGGCGTTCAAACGCTGGATGGGCACGGACCACACGGTTGTGCTGGGGCCCAAGCGTCTGCGCGCCGAGGAGTTGAGCGCGCTGGTCATTGGCGCACTGGTGGCGGATGCGCAAGCCTATCTGGGCGAACCCGTGACCGAGGCAGTCATTACCGTGCCGGCCTATTTCAACGATGTGCAGCGCAAAGCCACGCAGGCGGCTGGCCAATTGGCAGGTATCAAGGTGGAACGGCTGCTCAACGAGCCCACGGCAGCCGGCCTCGCCTATGGCCTGCAGGAAAGGCCGGATCACTCGACCTTTCTGGTGTTCGATCTGGGCGGCGGCACCTTTGACGTTTCCGTGCTCGAGTACTTCGAAGGCGTGGTGGAAGTGCGCGCCAGCGCCGGGGACACGCGCCTGGGCGGCGAGGACTTCGCGCAGGTATTGGTGGATTGGTTCATTGAGCAGACGCCTGCCCTGCGCAGCGTTCCGCGGGAGACCCTGTCTTCGGACGGGGGGCTCTGGCATGCCGCTGAACAGGCCAAACGCGACCTCAGCGAGAGCGAGTCGACTGAAATGCGGTTTACCTACCAGGAGACGCCGCATGCATTGACGCTCAGCCGTGCCGACTATGAAAACCGCTGCGCAGACCTGCTGCAGCGACTGCGCAGGCCGCTGGAACGCGCCATGCTCGATGCGCAATTGGACATCGCCAATCTGGATGAAGTGGTACTGGTCGGGGGCGCCAGCCGCATGCCCATGGTCCGCCAGTTGGTCACGCGCCTGTTCGGCCGACTGCCGCTGCGCACCATCCATCCCGATGAAACGATTGCACACGGCGCAGCCATTCAGGCCGGCCTCAAATCACGCAATGCCGCACTCAGCGAAATCGTGTTGACCGATGTGATGCCTTATTCGCTGGGAGTCGTGAGTTCGGAAAATATCGATGGACGGCATTACAGCGACCGCTTTTCACCCATCATCGAACGCAATACGCCGGTGCCGGTATCGCGTGTCCAGACCTACAGCACCGTTCAGGATGGACAGACGCGCATCGTCATCGACGTGCGCCAGGGCGAGTCACCCATTGGCACAGAGAACCTGAAACTCGGCGATCTGGAGGTCGAGATACCGGCGAAGGGACGCGGCGAGATCAGCATCAATATCCGCTTCACCTATGACGTCAATGGTCTGCTCGAAGTGGAAGGGCATATTCCGGCAACCGGCCAGACCACCAGCACGCTGATCAAGCGCAGCGATCATGTCCTGAGCGACGAGCAGATCCAGGAGGCCCTGCTCAAGCTGCGCGCACTCAAGATCCATCCGCGCGACAAACAGGAAAACGCTTATCTGGTCGCCCGGGCCAAGCGGCTGTACGAAGACAGGCTGGGCCCTGCGCGACAGGACATAGGTCACGCGCTGGCGCGTTTCGAAGCCATTCTCGACAGCCAGGACGAGCAGCAAATCCGCCAGTGGCGCGGCGAGTTCAGGAAGTACCTGGACAGCATCGACAAGGGCTTCGTGCTATGAGCTTCTGGCAAGTACTGGGCATTGAAGCCACGACCGACCTGCCGGCCATCAAGAAGGCCTACGCATCCAGGCTCAAGCACACGCGGCCCGATGACGATGCGGCCGCCTATCAATCACTGCGCGAGGCCTATGACCTGGCCCTGCAGCACGCCAGGCGACCGGCCACAGGCGATACGCAGATGCCGAGCATGGCTGCAGTTGAGCAGGTACCCAGTGCCAGGTCTGCGCAGCAGGAACAAGAGCCTGCACCGCTGTCGGAGCCGGTCCCGGGCCCCGGGACTCAACCTCTGCCCGGCAACACGGACGCAGCAGAACCCCAGGCACAGGAAGCCGCCTTCATCCCGCCCAGGGATCTGGCGCACGAAACGCTCAACTACCTCAAACAGGCAGGGCCTGATGCACTGCTGAACGGCTGGCCCAATCTGCGGCGGGAGCTGGACAAGCTGCCCCTGTCACAGCGTCCTGACGCCTGCAACTGGTTTGCGCAGTTGGTGATCGAGGTGCCCGAGCTTCCGCCGGCATTTGCGCGCGCCCTGTCGGAGTATTTCGCCTGGGAGACGGATTTCCGCGCCTGGCAATGGATGGGGCATGCCCGCGCCACCGCCTTGCGGGAGCAACTGGACCAACTGGAATCCCGTTTCTACCCCGATCCTGCCTTCAGGCAGTACTACGGCCAAATCGCGCTGTTCGGGCAACTGGTGCAGCAGCTTGCAAAGTGGCGCATCTACCTGCTGGCGATGCTCGCCCCCAGCCGGTTTGCCCGCCTATGGAACGAACTCAGCCCGGGGCAGCGCTATGCGCTCGGCGTCCCGAAGCCGCCGCTGCATTCACTTGCCGACCACGCCATGGAAATGGGCTGCGCCTTCCGGACTGCCCTGGTGGTCTTTCTCTCGTCCGTGCTGATGTCCTGGAGCGAATATGCCCATGAGCCCTGGTGGGTCCGACTCATGGCGGTGCTCCTCATCGGGTATGGCACGTTCGTGATGGCCGGCTACGCCTACCGCGGGGTGCTGCACGTCAAGCACGCCCAGCACGCGGCACTGTGGAAGGGGCGACTCAGCCGCAACAGGATGCTGGCGATGGTCTGGACTGCCGTGGCGCTCATGGTGACGGCGACGGCCATTTTCGGCATATGGGAGGCCCGCATGTGGCCCGTGCTCTTCACCTCGGTGGACAGCACGCCGCTGCTCTTCGTGGCCGTGATGCTGGTGCTGGTTGCCTACTGGCTGGCGCTGCTGCCCGCCAGCCCGGCTGGCAAGGCCTTGCCGCCTCTGCTGCTGTGGTGCGCCCTGGCCGTGCAGGCCCTGCCATGGTTCAAGGGCACGCCCTGGACCGGAGCCCTGGTCGGCGCAACCTGGTTTCTGGTCTGTGCCATCGCGTACACGCTGCACGGTGACCGCATGGAGCAGGCATGGCATGGATTCAGGCAGTCGGTCGTTCTGCGCAAGCAGCAGCGGCGCAGTTCGAGCCTGCAGGAAATACTCGTACTCTCGCTGGCATTGCTGCGCCGCACAATCGCACTGCCCTACCGGCTGATGGTGCTGGGCTCGGAACAATCCCCCCATTTCTTGGCTGCTGTACTTTGCATGTCGATGGTGGCCATCGTCCCCGAATATCGTGCGTGGCAGATCCCTCTGACGGCCTGTGCCATGGCCGCTGTATCCCTGTTCAGCAGTCTCTGCTTCGACAACGCAGCGACCGCCCTGATACCCGACCAGCCGAAGTCCGCCTGGCGCGGCTGGCTCGGCTTGGCGATGCTGGGCCTGTGGCTGATCTGGGCCGGGATGTACTGGCGCGATCCCGCTGCGATCCACGCACTCCTTGGCGGTGCGCCGCACAAGGAGGCCGCGGGGTCACCTTTCCTGGACGCCATCGTCTTTTATCTGGTGCCGCTGCTGCCCGTGTTTCTCAACCAGGGCTGGTTCCAGTTCCAGAGGATCAAGCCTGCGAACACCTGAATCGCAGGCTCAGGCGGGCAGCAGCCCGTCTCCTGCCAGCCCGGCCTCCTGCAGCACCCACGCACGCAGGGCCTCGATGGCCGGCTGGCCCTGGCTGCGCCGGGGGTAGAGCAGGTGGTAGGCATAGGCCGGGCCCAGGCCCACGGCGATGTCGAACAGGCGCACCAGGCGGCCGCGGGCCAGGTCTTCGGCCACCAGGTCCTGCTCGACCAGGCCCACGGCGCCGCCGTCCAGCACGGCCTGCACGACATGGCTGGAGTCGGTGAATGCGATGCAGCGGCCTGCGTCCAGGCCCTCCACGCCGGCCGCTGCCATCCACATCGGCCAGTTCGGCCAGACCTGGCCGTCCACCATGCAGTCCACGTGGCACAGCGTGTGGCCCAGCAGGTCGGCGGGGCTGGCCAGCGGCGGGCCGGACTGCAGCAGGGCCGGGCTGCAGACGGGGATGACCCTGGCGTCGAACAGGCGCACCGCCAGGGTGTGCGGATCACGGCCGGTGCCGAAGCGGATGGCGGCGTCGATGTCATCGGCGTCGAAGTCGCGCACCTCGTCGCTGATGTCGAAGCTCAGTTCGATCTGCGGATGCGCGGCGCGAAAGCGCGGCAGCCGGAGCAGCAGCCACTGCGTGGCAAAGCGCGCGCCCAGCGACAGGCGCAGCCGCGTCTCGCCCCGGGCCAGCTGGCGCGCCCGGGCGGTGGCGCGCCGCAGCAGGCCCAGCGCCTCGGCCGTGGCCTCCAGCAGCACGCTGCCTGCGGGCGTGAGCTGCATGCTGCGGCTGTTGCGCGTGAAGAGGACGAGGCCCAGCTGTTCCTCCATCTCCTTGATCTGGTGGCTGACCGCCGCCGGGGTCAGTCCCAGTTCGTCGGCCGCACGCGTGAAGTTCAGGTGGCGCCCTGCGGCCTCGAAGCTGCGCAGGGCGCGTGTGCCCGGTGGAAGCTGGCGCATGGATCTTCAAATTTTTCTTGATGGAGCATCGAATACTACTTGCTTCCTCTTTTGGAACCGCCATCGAACAATCAAGAAAATTTGTTGATGGATGAATCCATGGAAACCGCCTCTTTCTTCACCAGCCTTATCGATGGGCAGCCCGCTACGGCGGCCGAACTCGCCGCCCTGGCCTTTGCAGGCCATGCCCATTTCACGGCCATGCAGGTGCGCGGCGGCCGGCTGCGCGGGCTGGACCTGCATCTGCAGCGTCTGCGCCAGGCCTCGCTGGAGCTGTACGGCCAGGCCTTGTCAGATGACCATGTCCAGGCCCAGCTGCGGGCGGCGCTTGCCAACGGCCCGCAGGATGTGTCGCTGACCGCCACGGTGTACTCGCCTGCCGGTGAATTCACGGCCGCCGATGCGCGGCTGCGCATGCTGGTGCGGACCTCGGCACCCGCCTCGGGCCCTGCCGGGCCCTTGAGCCTGGCGCTGTTCGAGCATGAACGCATGCTGCCCCACCTCAAGCATGTGGGCGAGGTGGCGAAGACGCATCTGCTGCGTCGCGCCGTAGCCCAGGGCGTTGACGATGCCGCCTTTGCAGATCGCCACGGCCGTATTGGCGAGGCCACCATCTGGAACCTGGCCTTCTGGGATGGAGATGCCGTGGTCTGGCCGCGCGCCCAGGTGCTGCCGGGCACGACCGAGTCCATGCTGCGCCGCCAGCTGCAGCGCATGGGCGTGGCGCAGCGCGAGGCCGTTCTGACCCTGGCCGACCTGCCCGACATGGCCGGCGCCGTGGTGATGAATTCATGGTCCCCCGGCATTGCGGTCAGGCGCCTGGCCGATGTGCATCTGCCGGATGCGCCCGGCTTCGTGCAGTTGCTGCACCGCGCGCATGCGGCCGAGGAGCCGGTTGCACCCTGAGCCCTCGCCATGAAAAAAGGGAGCCGCAAGGCTCCCCGTCTCTTCACTGGCGTGCGGCCGGACTCAGTTCAGCGCCATGCTGAGCTTGCGGCGGTAGCCGTTGACCAGCTGCGTGGCCTCGTCCTGCTCGGCCGCGCCCTTGCCCAGCAGCTCGATGCCGCCGCTGCTCTTGCCGGGGATGGCGTCCTGCTTCTTGGGCTTCGGGGGTGTGAGCAGCTCCAGGATGCCCACATAGAGCTTGCGCGCGGCCTGGCCGTTCCATTCCTTGTCGCGCATGATGATTTCCAGCAGCTCGTCCATGCTGGCTGCCCACTGGCCTTCGGCGGCCAGGGCCTGGGCCTTGCCGAAGCGGGTGTCGAAGTCGCGCTTGTTCTGTGCGATGACGGCATCGAACTGGGCAAACTCCCAGTTGCCGCGATCGTCGTTGTGCACGAAAAGCATGCACTGCAGCCATTGGTTGAGCGCCTCGAAGCGCGTGGGCTGGGGAATGCGCTTGAGCGGCTCGGTCAGCAGGGCGCCGGCCTCTTCGTAGCCGCCCGTGGCGATCAGCAGGCGCACGTAGTCGAAGCGCGCATCGTCGTTGGCCGGGTCGGCGGCCAGCGCATCGGCCAGCTTTTGCAGGGCGGCCTGCGTGTCGCCGGCTTCCAGCAGCTGATGGGCCTCGTCGGCTTCGGCCTCGGCCGCCAGCTCGCCTTCGGAGGGCAGGTGCTTGTCCAGGAACTCGCGCAGCTTGCCTTCGGGCTGGGCGCCCATGAAGCCGTCCACGGGCCGGCCGCCCATCATCAGGATGCAGGTCGGGATGGAGCGGATGCCGAACATGCCGGCCAACTGCTGCTCCCGGTCGGAATCGATCTTGACCAGCTTGAAGCGGCCTTCGTAGGCCACTTCCAGCTTTTCCAGGATGGGGCCCAGCGTCTTGCACGGGCCGCACCAGGGCGCCCAGAAGTCGACGAGCACCGGCACCTGCATGGAGGCGGCGACGACTTCGGCTTCGAAATTCTCAATGGTGACATCAATCATGTGATCAGACCCTGTGGCAAGGCGCGCGGCCAGGGCGCGCGAACTGTGGCGGTTCGGAGTTCGGCGGCCGGATGCCTCCGATGCGGACCGTGTGATTCTCCAGCAATTCCATGGCGTGGGCGCCATGGACGGCAACCACCCCAGTTGGGAGCCGGCTGCGTGCATTTCAAGCCGCCCGGCCGGGGACGAGGCGCGGCAGCGCTGGGCTATATTGGCGCGCTGAGCCGCCATTGCGGCCTGCCATCAACACAATGAGGGAGGGCTCGCCTTGATCAAGGTTTCGCAGCTGGTGTTCGAGTACCCGGGCCACCGCGCGCTGGACGGCGTCAGCGTCCATATCGCCGCAGGCACCGTCACGGCCCTGGTAGGGCCCAACGGCGCCGGAAAATCCACGCTGATGCGCTGCATCGCCGGGCTGGACCAGCCGCTGTCGGGCCAGGTAGAGGTGCATGGCATTGCCGTGCAGGAGCAGCCCCGCGAAGTGCACCGGCACCTGGGCTATCTGTCGGATTTCTTCGGCCTCTATGACCGCCTGAGCGTGCGGCGCTGCCTGCAGTACGCAGCCCTGTCCATGGGCGTGCCCCCGTCCGAGGCGCCGCAGCGCGTGGCGCACGTGGCCGGGCAGCTGGGCCTGGCCGATCTGCTGGAGCGCCTGCCCACCGAGCTGTCTCGCGGCCAGCGCCAGCGCGTGGCCATCGGCCAGGCCATCGTCCACCAGCCGCGCGTGCTGCTGCTGGACGAGCCGGCCAGCGGCCTGGACCCCGAGGCACGCGCCAGCCTGTCCCGGCTGATGCGTGCGCTGCAGGCCCAGGGCATGACCCTGATCGTCTCCAGCCACATCCTCAGCGAACTGGACGAGTACTGCACCCACATCCTGAGCCTGCGCGGCGGCCGCGTGGAAAGCCACGAGGCCCTGCACGGCGGCATCAAGGCACCTGCCGCCGGCGACGATGCCCCGCTGGCACTGTACGCGCTGGAGCTGGCGCCGCCCCCGGGTGCCTCGGCCGGGTCGCTGGCACGGCAGCTGCATCTGGTCCTTCCCGACACCCCTGTGCCGCCGCCCGATGACCAGGGCCTGGTGCATCTGCAGCTGTGGCTGCCCACCCTGCCGCGCGAGCGCGCCGATCTGCTGGCCCGCCTGGTCGGCACCGGCCTGCCCGTGGCGAGCCTGGCCCCGATGCGCGAGCGCCTGCAGGACCGCTATGCGCGCGGCCTGCAGAACGCAGCAACCCCCACCCCTGCGGAGCAGCCATGACGCACAACCCCGAATTCCAGCGCCAGCTCTGGCTCAACTGGCGGCCGTCCCAGCTGGGCTGGAGCCTGCTGCTCACCGCCTTGCTGCTGGCCACGCCAATGGCCCTGGTCCAGCCCGACCGCCGCTTGCACACGCTGCTGATCGCCGCCCTGGTCGGCATGTGGATCGCCGCGGCCGGCCTGGGCAGCGTGCTGGCCGGGCGCGGCCTCAACGAGGAAGCGCACCAGCACACCTGGGACTGGCAGCGCCTGTCGGCCCTGACGCCCTGGCAAATGGCCTGGGGCAAGCTGCTGGGCGCCCCGCTGCCGGCCTGGCTGTACATGCTGTGGTGCGCGCTGGCCGTGCTGGCCACCTCGGCAGGCCAGCCGGGCGGGCTGGCCTGGGGCGTGCACGCCGTGCTGCAGGCCGCGCTGTGGGGCCTGGCCCTGCAGGCCTGGAGCATGCACTCCGTGCTCATGGGCTGGGGGCCGAAGGAGCAGCCCGCGCGCCGCATCCGCTTCGTGCTGGTGCCGCTGCTGTTCGTGATGGTGCTGCCCGGCCCCATCCTGGGCCGGTTGACCGAGCAGCTGGGCCGCGAGGAAGGCCGCCCTGTGCTGTGGTGGTCCTTACCGCTGCACGGGCGCGGCGCCATCTACCTGTTCGGCGCCATCGCGCTGGGGCTGGGCCTGCTGGCCCTGTGGCGGCTGCTGTGCACGCGGCTGGATGTGCGCACCCTGCCCTGGGCCTGGCCGCTGGGCCTGTGCGTGGCGGGCCTGGCCTTTGGCGGCATGCACCTCGATGCAATGCAGTTGCAGGGCCCCGGCCCGGCCTCTTTCTTCGCTTGGACCACCGGGCTGGCGCTGGCGGGCACGGCCTATGTCTGCCTGCACGGCATGGACGAGGGCCTGCGCAGCTGGCGACAGGTGCAGTGGTGCGTGTTGCAGGGGCGCTGGCGTGGCGCGCTCGAGGCCCTGCCGCTGTGGCCTGTGAGCTGGCTGCTGGCCGTGCTGGCCTGTGCGCTGTGGCTGCTGTGGCCCGCAGGCGGCCAGCCCATCCTGCCCGGTACAGCCCAGTTGGCGGCACTGGCAACGGCGCAGTTGCTGCGTGATGCCGCGCTGGCCACGGGCTTTTCCCTGCTGGCCGGGCGCATCAAGTCGCCGCTGGCCGCGTTCGCCGTCACCTGGCTGCTGGTCAACATCGTGCTGCCGCTGCTGGCCTTTGGCCTTGCCGGGGCCGATGCCGCCATGCTGGCCCAGCCGCTGGCAGCCGGCCTGACCAAGCCCGTCACCAGCGGCATGTGGCTGTCGCTGGCCGTGCAGGTGGCGATGGCCCTGGCCTGGCTGGCCCATGTGTTTCGCCAGCGTGTGCTGGGTTTTGCGCGCGAGCAGCACACGGCTGTGCGGTGATTTGCAGGGGGATGCGGGCCGATCCGGACTAAAAAAGTAAAATCGCGGGTTCCACTAGGCCGGGCCGCAGGCGCCCTCACGACATGAACTCCATCCAGATCGGTGTGGTCATGGGCTCCAGCAGCGACTGGGAGACCATGCAGCACGCAGTTGCCATTCTTCAGCAATTTGGCATCGCCCATGAAGCCCAGGTCGTCTCGGCCCACCGCATGCCCGACGACATGTTCGCCTATGCCGAGGCCGCCGCAGGCCGGGGCCTGAAGGCCATCATCGCGGGCGCCGGCGGCGCCGCACACCTGCCCGGCATGATCGCCGCCAAGACCGTGGTGCCCGTGCTCGGCGTGCCGGTGGCCAGCCGCCACCTGCAGGGCGTGGACTCGCTGCACTCCATCGTGCAGATGCCCAAGGGCGTGCCCGTGGCCACCTTTGCCATCGGCGCGGCCGGCGCAGCCAATGCGGCCCTGTTCGCCGTGGCCCTGCTGGCCAATGAGGACCCGGCCCTGCGGGCGAAGCTCGAAGCCTTCCGCGCCGAGCAGACCGCCGCCGCGCGTGCCATGACGCTTCCCTCGGTGGCCGCATGAGCGCCGCTGAAGTGATCCTGCCCGGCGCCACCCTGGGCGTTCTGGGCGGCGGCCAGCTCGGCCGCATGTTCGTGCAGTCGGCCCAGGCCATGGGCTATTTCACGGCCGTGCTCGACGCCGACCCGACCAGCCCCGCGGGCCTGGTAAGCCACCACCACATACGCACCGCCTACGAGGACCCGCAGGGTCTGGCCGAGCTGGCGCGCCTGTCGGCCGCCGTCACCACCGAATTCGAGAACGTGCCCGCCGCGGCGCTGAACCTGCTGGCCGCCCAGCGGCCGGTCTCGCCGGCCGGCTCGTCCGTGGCCATTGCCCAGGACCGCGCCCAGGAGAAGGCCCACTTCGTGCGCTGCGGCGTGCCCTGCGCGCCCTACGCGGTGATCGAGACGCCGGCCCAGCTGGCCGCCGTGCACGCCAGCCTGCTGCCCGGCATCCTCAAGACCGCGCGCATGGGCTACGACGGCAAGGGCCAGGTGCGCGTGAAGAACGCCGCCGAGCTGGCCACCGCCTGGGAGCAACTGGGCCGCGTGGCCTGCGTGCTGGAAAAAATGCTGCCGCTGGCCCATGAATGCTCGGTCATCGTGGCGCGCGGCCGTGACGGCTCCATGGTCAACCTGCCCGTGCAGCGCAACCTGCACCGCGAGGGCATCCTCTCCGTCACCGAGGTCTACGAAGGCAACCTGCCCCAGGCCCAGGTCGAGCAGGCGCTGGCCGCCGCACGTTCCGTGGCCGACGGCCTGGACTACGTGGGCGTGCTCTGCGTCGAATTCTTCGTGCTGCAGGACGGCATGCTCGTGGTCAACGAGATCGCGCCGCGCCCGCACAACAGCGGCCACTACAGCCAGAACGCCTGCGATGTCTCGCAGTTCGAGCTGCAGGTGCGCTGCATGACCGGCCTGCCGCTGACGCAGCCGCGCCAGCACAGCCCGTCCATCATGCTGAACCTGCTGGGCGACCTGTGGTTCAAGGACGGCGAACAGGCCAAGGCGCCGGCCTGGGACCAGGTCCTGGCCCTGCCCGGCTGCCACCTGCACCTGTACGGCAAGCACGACGCCAAGCGCGGCCGCAAGATGGGCCACCTGAACGTCACCGGCCCCACGCCCGAGGCCGTGCGCTCCACCGCCCTGCAGGCCGCTGCCATCCTGGGTATAGAGCCGTTCTGAAGGCCCGCGCGATGATTCTTGATGGAACGCTGGCGGCCTCTGTCCAGGCCGCCGCACAGGCGCTGCAGCGCGGCGAACTGCTGGGCCTGCCCACGGAAACCGTCTACGGCCTCGCGGCCGACGCCGACAACGACGCGGCCGTCGCGCAGATCTTCACCGCCAAAGGCAGGCCGCCCAACCATCCGCTCATCGTGCATGTGGCCGACAGCGGCGCCATCACGCGCTACGCACGCGAAGTGCCGCTGTTCGCGCAGCAGTTGATCGACGCCTTCTGGCCCGGCCCGCTGACCCTCATCCTGCCGCGCCTGCCCCAAGCCGCCCGGGCCTCGACCGGCGGCCAGGACAGCGTGGGCCTGCGCTGCCCCTCCCATCCCGTCGCCCATGCCGTGCTGGCCGCCTGCCAGCAGCTGCAGCCGCCCGTCTGGGGCGTGTCGGCGCCCAGCGCCAACAAGTTCGGCCGCGTCAGCCCCACCACGGCGGCCCATGTGGCCGGCGAGTTCGGCGACACGCTGCTGGTGCTGGACGGCGGCGCCTGCGAAGTGGGGATTGAATCGACCATCGTGGACTGCACGCGCGGCGTGCCCGTGCTGCTGCGCCCCGGCGCCATCACGCGCGACGACATCGAGCGCGCCTGCGGCCAGCGCCCCCTGTCCAAGGACGAGCTGCTGGAGAACACGCCACGCGCCTCCGGCACGCTGCTGGCCCACTACGCGCCCAACGCCAAGGTCCGGCTCATGGATGCAAGGCAGCTGCAGGCCGGGCTGGACGTGCTGGGCGCCGACGCCAGGAACCTGGCCGTCTACCACCGCGCACCACTGCGCACCGCCTCGCACGCCGTCACGCTGCGCGCCATGCCCGCCGACGCCGCCGCCACCGCGCGCGAGCTGTTCGGCGCCCTGCGCGACTTCGATGAAGTCGGCGCCCAGCTGATCTGGATCGAGACCCCGCCCGACACGCCGGACTGGGAAGGCGTGCGCGACCGGCTGCTGCGCGCGGCGGCGGCCGGATAACACCTACACCCTCTTCTAAGGCTTGCGGGACGGCTCGTACGCCAGCTCCATCCGGTAGGCCAGCGCCAGGAACAGCGACTGCGCCAGGGTGAGCGTGCTGGTCAGGGAGCGAAAGCCGAAGGTGGCTGCGTCCTGGGCCAGCAGGGTGACGGTGGCGCGGGATGCCAGGGGGCTGAGCTGGCTGTCGGTCAGCGCCAGCAGGCGCGCGCCGCGTGCCAGGGCCGCGTCCACCACCTCCAGCGTTTCGGGCGCATAGGGCTCGAAGGAGACGGCCAGCATCACGTCGCCGGGCGACAGCGCGCGCAGCTCGCCCTTTTGCATGGCGCCCAGGCCGTGCAGCCAGTGCACGGGCTTTTCGGTGTGCTGCAGCGCATAGGCCAGGTAGGCGCCCACGGGGAAGGCCCGGCGCGAGGCGGCCAGCCACAGCGAGGGGGCATCCAGCATGAGGTCCACCGCCGCCTCGAACTGCTCGGGCGGCAGGCCGCGCTGCAGGGCCTGCAGGCTTTCGATGCTGCCTTCGATGACCTCGTGCGCCAGGCGCGCGCTGCTGCGTGGCTCGTTGCCCGAGGCGATCAGGCCCCGGATGCGGTCCTGGTAGTCATGCTGGGCCGAGAGCTGGCGCGCCGCATCGGCGCGGAACAGCGCCTGCAGTTCCGAGTACCCCGAGAACCCGAAATGCTTGGCAAAGCGCACCACGGCAGAAGGCTGCACACCGCACTGTTCGGCCGTGGCCTGGATGCCGTCGAAGGCCAGGCGGTCGCCCTGCATCTCCACATGCCGGCCTATGGCCTTGAGCTGGCGGCTCAGTGCCTCGAAGCCCTGGCGCAGCACGTCCAGGAAGGCAGCGCGGTCGGCGTAAGGGCCGCAGGCCGCAGTGGCGCCCGCATCGGCCAGTGTTTTTCTATTTTTCATATTTGTGGAAAATATTTTCTATTTCGATCTATGATCGCACGAACGCAACGATTATGGGGAGGCCCGCACGCCCCGGGCCCCTCGCAACGCACGGGCCTATGACCATGAGCATGCTGATCTTTCCCTCCGACCGTCCGCTGGACGTGGCCTGCCTGGGCCGTCTGGCCGTGGACCTGTACGCGCAGCAGATAGGCTGCAGCCTGGAAGAGGCCGGCAGCTTTGCCAAGTACCTGGGCGGCTCCTCCGGCAACATGGCCTTCGGCACGGCGCGCCTGGGGCTGCGCTCGGCCATGATTTCGCGCGTGGGCAATGAGCACAACGGCCGCTTCCTGGTCGAGACGCTGCAGCGCGAGGGCTGCGACACCAGCCAGGTGCAGGTCGATGCCCGGCGCCTGACCGGCATGGTGCTGCTGGGCATCAAGGACCAGGAGACCTTCCCCCTGCTGTTCGCCCGCGAGGACTGCGCCGACATGGCGCTGGACGCCGCAGCCATCAGCGAGGAATTCCTGGCCCGCTGCCGCTGCCTGGCCATCACGGGCACCCACCTGAGCGCGCCCGGCGTGCTGGCCGCCAGCCGCAGGGCGCTGGAGATCGCGGGCCGCCACGGACTGGTGCGCGTGCTGGACATCGACTACCGGCCCGTGCTGTGGGGCCTGACCGGACGGGGCGACGGCGAGACACGCTATGTCGCCAGCGCCGAGGTCAGCCGCAGGCTGCAGGCCGAGCTGGGCCCGTTCGAACTCATCATCGGCACCGAGGAGGAATGGCTGATCGCCGGCGGCGTGGAGGGTGACCTGATCGCCAGCCTGCGCCGCGTGCGCGAATGCAGCCGCGCCGTCTTCGTGGTCAAGCGCGGGCCGCTGGGCTGCTCGCTGATCGAAGGCGCGGTGCCCGATGCCATCGACCAGGCGCCCACGGTGCCGGGCGAACGCGTGGAAGTGCTCAATGTGCTGGGCGCGGGCGATGCCTTTGCCTCCGGCCTTCTGTCGGGACTGCTGCGCGGCAAGAGCCTGGCCGAATCTGCGGCGATTGCCAACGCCTGCGGCGCCATCGTGGTCTCGCGCCATGGCTGCGCGCCGGCCATGCCCACGCAGGCCGAGCTGGCGCACTGGTTCTCGGGCCACCGCCATCCGCGTCCCGACCAGGACCCCGAGCTGTCCCACCTGCACCGCGTCAGCCGCGCGCGGCCGCAGTGGCCCGCGCTGTGCGTGCTGGCCTATGACCACCGCAGCCAGTTCGACGATCTGGCGCGCGAGGCCGGCGCAGCGCCCGCGCGGCTGCGCCCGCTCAAGCGGCTGATCAACGAGGTGGTCGCCCAGGTCGAGCGCGACCCGGGCAATGCGGGCCGCATGGGCATGCTGATCGACGGCCGGCACGACCTGGGCGAGGCTGCGCTGCACGACGCCACGGGACGCGGCTGGTGGATAGGCCGGCCCATCGAGCTGCCGGGCTCGCGCCCGCTGCGCTTCGACGGCACGGACTCGCTGGCTTCCGAGCTGCTGCACTGGCCGCAAAGCCATACCGTCAAATGCCTGGTCTTCTACCACCCCGACGACACGCCCGCACTGCGCGCCGAGCAGGATGCCTGGCTGCAGCAGGTCTGGACCGCCACGCGCGCCAGCGGCCATGAGCTGCTGCTGGAAGTGATCCCGCCAAAGGACACGCTGGCGCCCGACGACCGGGGCGAGGCCGTGCTGCGCGCCATACGCCATTTCTACGACCTGGGCCTCAGGCCCGAATGGTGGAAGGTCGGCACCATGGCGCGCGAGAACTGGGAGGCACTGGACGCCCTGGTGAACGATCGCGACCCGTGGTGCCGGGGCGCCGTGATCCTGGGCCTGTCCCAGCCCGTGGAGCAACTGGTGCAGGGCTTTGCCCAGGCGCGGGCGCCCGTGGTCAAGGGTTTCATGATCGGCCGCAGCGTCTGGGCCGGCCCGGCCCTGCAGTGGCTGCGCAACGAGCTGGACGATGCCGGCCTGCGCGATGCCGTCGCCGCCAACTTCCGTGCGCTGATCGCCGGCTGGGATGCCAGCCGCGTGGACGCGCGCCAGGACATCACCGAAGGAGCTGCAGCATGAGCCTGCTCGTCAAGGCCGCGCCCGGCCGCATCGTCACCGACATCACGCCGGCCAGTGCGGGCTGGAAGCACATCCACTTCAAGGCCCTGAGGCTGCAGGCAGGCGAGCAGGAGGAGTTGTCCACGGGACCGCTCGAATACTGCATCACCGTGCTCACCGGCCAGGTGGACGTGCAGGTCGGCAGCCAGGCGTTCAGCGCCCTGGGCAGCCGCGCCAGCGTGTTCGAGGAGAGTGCGCCCACGGCCGTGTACGTGCCGCCCGGCCAAAGCCTGCGCATCACGGCGCGCAGCCCGGCCGACGTTGCCTTGAGCGCCGCACCCGCCACGGGCCGCCATGCCACGCGCGTGATCGCGCCCGAAAGCATGCGCCGCAGCGTGCGAGGCCAGGGCAGCAACACGCGCCATGTCTGCGACATCCTGCCCGAGACCGAGGCGGCCGAGTCCCTGCTGGTGGTCGAGGTCATCACGCCGGCGGGCAACTCGTCCAGCTACCCGCCGCACAAGCACGACAGCGCCGACCCCGCCGCGCCGGACGCCGAGACCGTGCTGGAGGAAACCTACTTCCACCTGCTCAACCCCAGCCAGGGCTTTGCCTTCCAGCGCGTCTACACCGATGACCGCAGCATCGACGAAGCCATGGCCGTGGAGCACCGCGACACCGTGATGGTGCCGCGCGGCTACCACCCCTGCGTGGCCCCGCACGGCTACGACCTCTACTACCTCAACACCATGGCCGGGCCCGAGCGGCGCTGGGCCTTTCGCAACGATCCCGCGCACGAATGGATGCTGCGGCCGCGCTGACGCACGGCGCAACAGATCCCCATAAAAACCACCGGAGACAAAAAATGCTGTTCAACCCAATGGTCCTGCACCGCCAGGCCTGGCTTTCCTGCGCCCTGCTGACGCTGGGCATGGGCACCGCCCAGGCGCAATCCACCCCAGCCCCCTCCTCCCAGGGTGCGCCAGCCTGGCCCACCCAGCCCGTCAAATGGGTGGTGCCCTATGCGCCGGGCGGCACCACCGACGTGATCGCGCGCCAGCTGGCCGTGCAGATGGGCAAGGACCTGGGCCAGCCCGTGGTCGTGGACAACCGTCCCGGCGCGGCCAGCATCATCGGCGCCACGCTGATCGCACGCGCCCCGGCCGATGGCTACACGCTGGGCACGGCCGACTCGGGCACGCTGGCCTTCAACCCCGCCATGTATGCGCGCCTGAGCTATGACGCGGGCAAGGATTTCAGCTACATCGGCGGCCTGGGCCGCATGCCGCTGGTGCTGGCCGTGCATCCGTCCTTCCCTGCGAAGAACGTGCAGGAATTCCTGGCCATGGCGCGCAAGGAGCCGGGCGGCATCTCCTCGGCCTCGTCGGGGCCGGGCTCGCCGCTGCACGTGGCGCTGGAGCTGTTCAAGCAGCGCACGGGCACCCAGATCCTGCACGTGGCCTACAAGGGCTCGGCCCCGGCGCTGCAGGACCTCATGGCCGGCCAGATCCAGTCCATGTTCGTGGACCTGCCGCCCAGCATCTCGGCCATCCGCGCGGGCAAGCTGCGCGTGCTGGCCGTGGCCACGCCCCAGCGCCTGCCCATCCTGCCCGACGTACCCACCATGGCCGAGGCCGGCGTGCCCGGTTTCGAAGCCTATGCCTGGCAGGGCTTCGTCGGCCCCGCCCACCTGAGCCCTGCACTCACTGAGCGCCTGAACAGGAGCCTGGCCACCGCCCTGCGCCACCCCGAGACGCGTGCCAAGCTCGAAGAGATCGGCATACAGCCCATGGAGATGACGCCGCAGCAGTTCGCAGGCTTCGTGCGCTCGGAACAGGCGCTGTGGAGCGGCGTGATCAAGGCGGCCCAGATCAAAATGGATTGAAGCGCAGCAGCGACAAAAGACACTTAGAACAGATTCCGGAGACAACATGACCACCGCATCCCGCCGCCATTTCATCCGCTCACTCGGCGCCCTGGCCGCAGCGCCCGTCCTGCCCGCCGTGGCACAAGCGCCTGCCGGCGCCTGGCCCCAGCGCCCCATCGAACTCATCGTGCCCTTCGCTGCAGGCGGCGGCACCGACGTGCTGGCACGCGCGCTGGCCGAGGTGGCGCGCAAGCACCTGCCGCAGGACCTGATCGTGCTCAACCGCGCAGGCGCCAGCGGCGCCGTGGGCTGGACCGAACTGGCCAATGCCCGGCCGGACGGCTACAAGATCGGCATCATCACCGTCGAGCTGACCATGATCCCGCACATGGGGCTGACCAAGATCAGCTCCGACGCCCTGCTGCCCGTGGCCCGCCTGAACGCCGACCCCGCCACCATCGCCGTGCGTGCCGACTCGCCCTATCGCAGCATCGAGGAACTGATCGCCGCCGCGCGCAAGGACGAGGCAGCGGTGCGCATCGGCAATGCCGGCCCGGGCTCGCTGGGCCACCTGGCCGCCGCCGCGCTGCAGGACAAGGCGGGCGTGAAGTTCAACCACGCGCCCTACCGCGGCGCCAACCCCGCCGTGCTCGACCTGCTGGGCGGCCACATCGAGGCCGTGGCCGTCACGCCCGTGGAGGTGGCCACCTATGTGGCGGCCGGCAAGATCCGCCCGCTGGCCATCATGGCCGAGCAGCGCATACAGGCCGGCTGGGAAGCCGTGCCCACGCTCAAGGAGCGCGGCATCGACCTGCTCATCGGCGGCTGGCGCGGCCTGGCCGTGCCCCGCAACACGCCCGACGCCGTAGTCCAGACCCTGCGCAAGGCCATGACCCAGACCCTCAAGGACCCCGTCCTGCGCGAAACCATGGCCAAGCAGAACATGGGCGAGGGCTACCTGGACCAGCCCGAATTCAAGGCCGTGATCGACCGCGACAACGCGGTGTTCAAGCAATTGGTGGATAAGCTGGGGATCAAGGCCTGAGGGGCAAGCACGCTGGCCACAATGCGCAGACCCGCACTCAGGGGTCTGCAAGCAGCGCTCACTCGAGACCCGTCTGCAGGTCAATAACGGGGGTGCATGACATATTCAATGGACCGTACATTCGATATTGAGGTAATCCAAGCGTAGGCATCACACTCAAATAGTGGCAGATGCCGGAAAACCCATCGGCGCAGGAAATGCTATGGATTGCGTATTTATTTGGAGCGAATATTTTCCTGTCAGGAGGAAAAATCAACGGTGTGACGTTTCTCGATAGAGATGCAATACGCGCCACCTGCTCGGATGCTTGCGGAAATGGAAGTGAGTCATATGCCTGCAGCGTAGCAAGCTCCGGATAGCATGCAGCCAGTTTTTCCGAAAGATTGAAGTTGACAACGATTCTTTGAAACTTCGGCACATTCTCTGCTAATGAACTGGTATAGAGCGCGGCAATGCACAGGGCAGCAAGCATGCGTTGGTTCATGGCTCGGCTTTCTTGATTCCAGGCAGAACAGTCCGCAGTTGAAAAGGAATATACTGATTTCTCAGCAACCGCTGCACTTTAAGCGTCGAATCAGCACAAGGAAATAGGACTGCTCTGAAAGTAGTGCAAAACCCGCTCGTTCCTATTGCTGCCTGGCTTTCACCGAATGAACCCCGCCGCAAACGACGCCCGCAGGAACTCCACGAACACCGCCACCGCGCGCGGCACGTGGCTGGCGTAGGGGCGGATGGCGAACAGCTGTTCGCCGAAGGCGTCGACGGGCCGCCAGCCGGGCAGGACTTCGCTCAGGTGGCCGGAGGCCAGGCCCGATTGCGCGCTGAAGTCCGGAACCAGGGCGATGCCCAGGCCGGCCAGTGCCGCGTCGCGCAGGATTTCGCTGTTGTTGGCGGCAAAGCCGCCGGTCACGGGAACGACGACGCGCACGCCGTCCACGCCGGCGTCGCGGGGAACGAAGCTCCAGGCCGGGGCACCCTGGGTGCGCGGATAGTGCAGGCAGTGGTGCGCGGCCAGGTCCTGCGGCGTGGACGGGGTGCCGTGCGCGGCCAGGTAGTCCGCGCTGGCCACGAGCAGCGAGCGCGTGGGCGCCAGCGCCCAGGCCACATGGGTTTCGGGCGGCGCCGTGACGTGGCGTATGGCCAGATCAAACCCTTCCAGCGCCAGCGAGCGTATCTGGTCCGACAGGTCCAGCTCCAGCCGGATCTGCGGATGGGCGCGCAGGAAGGCCGGCAGGCGCGGCATGAGTTGCTGGCGCGAAAAGGCCAGCGGCGCCGTCACGCGCAGCAGGCCGCGCGGTGCGGCAGCCAGGTCGCGCACGCCGGAGAAGCTGTGGGCAATGTGCTCGAAGGCACCGCGCGTGTCGTCCGCCAGGCGCTGGCCCGCTTCGGTCAGGCGCACGCTGCGCGTGGTGCGGGTGACCAGGGCGATGCCGGCTGCACGCTCCAGTTCGGCCACGCGCTGGCTCATGGCCGCCTTGCTCACGCCCAGGCGCGCGGCGGCCGAGGTGAAGCTGCCCTGCTGCTCCAGCACGACCAGCCAGTGCAGGTGGCTCCACAAGGCCTCGGCCTTGGCATCGGGTTTTTCATTTGCCATGCATGGATTGTTCAGCAAATTGAACAATCAATTCAAGCGCAGCGCCTAGGCAGGCAGAAAGCGCACTTCTAGACTGCCTGGCATGAACACCGCAAACACCTCCTTCGCTTCCATCGTCCACTACGTCAACGGCCAGCGCACGGCAGGTGCCAGCGACCGCGGGCAGGACGTGACCAACCCGGCCACCGGCCAGGTCACGGGCCGCGTGGCCCTGGCCTCGCGCGCCGATGTCGATGCCGCCGTGGCGGCGGCCAAGGCGGCCTTCCCGAAGTGGGCCGATACGCCGCCCATCCGCCGTGCACGCGTGCTGCTGCGCTTCCTGGAGTTGCTCAACCAGCACAAGGACGAGCTGGCCCATGCGATCACGGCCGAGCACGGCAAGGTCTTCACCGATGCGCAGGGCGAAGTCAGCCGCGGCATCGACATCGTGGAATTCGCCTGCGGCATTCCGCAGCTGCTCAAGGGCGATTTCACCGACCAGGTCTCCACCGGCATCGACAACTGGACGCTGCGCCAGCCCCTGGGCGTGGTCACGGGCATCACGCCCTTCAATTTCCCGGTGATGGTGCCGATGTGGATGTTCCCGGTGGCCATTGCGGCGGGCAATACCTTCGTGCTCAAGCCCAGCCCCATCGATCCCACACCGTCGCTTCTGATCGCCGACCTGCTCAAGCAGGCGGGCTTGCCTGACGGCGTGTTCAACGTGGTGCAGGGCGACAAGGAGGCGGTGGACGCGCTGATCGAGCATCCCGACGTGAAGGCCGTGAGCTTCGTGGGCTCCACGCCCATTGCCAACTACATCTACGAGACGGGCGCGCGCCACGGCAAGCGCGTGCAGGCCCTGGGCGGCGCCAAGAACCACATGGTGGTCATGCCCGATGCCGATATCGAGCAGGCCGTGGACGCGCTGATCGGCGCCGGCTACGGCTCGGCCGGCGAGCGCTGCATGGCCATCAGCGTGGCTGTGCTCGTGGGCGACGTGGCCGACCAGCTGCTGCCGCGCCTGATCGAGCGCACCAAGGCGCTGAAGGTGCTGGACGGCGAGGACCTGGCCGCGGAAATGGGCCCCATCGTGACGCGCGCCGCGCACGAGCGCATCAGCGGCTACATCGACCTGGGCGTCAAGGAAGGCGCGCAGTTGCTGGTCGATGGCCGGGGCTTCGACGGCAAGGCGGCCGGCTCCTCCACAGGCACGGACACCTCGGGCGGCTTCTGGCTGGGCGGCACGCTGTTCGACCATGTCACGCCCGACATGCGCATCTACAAGGAAGAGATCTTCGGCCCCGTGCTGGCCGTGGTGCGCGCCAAGGACTTCGCCGAGGCCGTGCAGCTGGTCAACGACCATGAGTTCGGCAACGGCGTGGCCTGCTTCACGCGCGACGGCAATGTGGCGCGCGAGTTCGGCCGCCGCATCGAGGTCGGCATGGTCGGCATCAACGTGCCGATTCCCGTTCCCATGGCCTGGCACGGCTTCGGCGGCTGGAAGCGCAGCCTGTTCGGCGACATGCACGCCTATGGCGAGGAAGGCGTGCGCTTCTATACCCGCCAAAAGAGCATCATGCAGCGCTGGCCCGAGAGCACGCCCAAGGGCGCGGAATTCGTGATGCCCACGGCCAAGTAGGCGCAGTCCCCCTCCATGAAAAAACCAGCCCGCGGGCTGGTTTTTCTTTGGGGACTGCGACCTGTCAGAAGCGGTATCCGATGCCGATGGCGTAGACGTTCGGATTGAGCTTGAGCGACACGCTCTGGCCCGAGGACAGGTGCGCCGTGGTCTTCAGGAAGCTCTTGTAGTAGGCCACGTCCAGGAACCAGCGCTCGTTGAAGTTGTAGACGAAGCCGATCTGGGGCGTCAGGCCCCATTTGCTGTCCACCGAGGCCGTGGTCGGGTTGGCCAGCGTGCCGCCGGTCAGGCCGTTGAGGGAGGCCGTGGTGCGCTCGCCGAAGAACTTGGCATAGGTCACGCCCAGGCCCAGGTAGGGGCGGAAGGCGGAGTTGGCCTCGCCGAAGCGGTACTGCGCGAACACGGTGGCGGGCAGCACCTTGGTGCGGCCCAGCTTGCCCGTGCCGGAGATGGCGCCATTGCCCACGAAGTCATGCTTGAACGGCAGGCCCATGGGCACGTCGATGGCCCAGTTGTTGGTGACCATGTAGGTCACGCCGCCCGTGAGCTGGCTGTTGGCCTTCACGTCCACGCGGGTGTCGGGGAAGCTGGGTGTGCTCAGCCAGCCGCTGCTGGTCTGGGGATCGATGCGCGTGGCGCCCAGGCGCACGCTCCAGGTGCCGGCGGACTGGGCGGTGGCGGCCATGCAGGCCGTGGCCATGGCCACGGCGGCAGTGATGCGCAGGAATGTCTTCATGGATGTGTCTCCTCGTGCTGCATGACTGCGATCACAGCCAGCCGGCACGGGCCAGGGTGCGGGAGGCCAGCTGGCTCATCTGCTGATGGCCATAGGGCGTGGGGTGGAAGCTGTCGGCAAAGGCATAGCTCTTCCACCAGTTGGCGCTGGTCTCGCCCACGGGAATGGAGGCGGACAGCGCGGCCTCGGTGCAGGTCGGGAAGCTGTAGGTGGGCAGGCCGTCGGCGCCCACGCCGGTGGCAGGGCAGGCCGCCTTTTTCACGTTGGTGTAGGCGTACTGGGCGGGGTCGGCCATCTGCTGGCGGAACTCGCTGTAGAAATCGATGATGGCCACGCGGCTCTCGCCCGCGAAGCCGGTGGCAACCTGCTGGTTGAAGGCCTTGACCCAGCCGTCGAACACGGTCTCCAGCTGGGCGGCGGCGGCCGAGCCCTGCTGCTGGGCCACCGACTGCAGTACCAGCTGGAAGCGCGGCGTCAGCGTGATGGCCGGCACGTTGAGGATGGCCACGCGCGTGGCGCCCTTGCCCAGCACATTCGCCTGGATGGTGGACACATAGCCCTTGGCCAGGTTCTGCATGTACAGGCCGCCGGCCTGGGCCATGCCGGCCTGGCCCTGCTGCAGCAGCGCACCCAGCGTGGCCGCGTCGATCTTGGTGGACAGCAGTGCCTTGAAGTTGGCGCCCTGGTCCCTGGAAGCGGCCAGGAAGGCGCCGATCACGTCGGCCGCGTCATTGGCGCCGCCGTCGATCACGGCCAGGTCATCGGCCGTGAAGCCAGCCGCGCCGGCCAGCAGGATCTGCTGCGTGATGGAGATGGGCGCCGTGGGCGCGCTGGTGTAGTTGATGCGGCCGCCGCCCACGGCGTAGTTGTTGCACGAGGTGTTGGGCGTGAAGGCCGTGCCGTTGAAGCGCGGGCACAGGGAGATGTTGTACAGGCCCGCCACGCGCTCGGCCCAGACCTGGTTGGAGCCGGCGCCTGTCAGCGTGGCGTTCTGCACGGTGAACTTGTAGCCGAAGGTGCCGCTGTCGGAGAGGCTGTCGCCCATCACCTTGACGGAGGTGATCTTGGCACGGGGGGTGGTGTCGGCGCCGCTGCCGCCACCGCAAGCGGCCAGCAGGCCGGCCGTGGCCAGGGAGGCCGCGAGGATTCGATAACGATTTGCCAAGGTGTGATCTCCGTGAAGTGTTGTGAATAGCACGACCGTGCTTTTTTTGGTGATTGCCATCGTAGCGACAGTCGCACCTTGGCGACACCGGGCAAGTACCGATAGGAATCGCGGGCCGACCGGGCATTTCGCACGCGGGCGAATAGACGATAAATACCGGTCTGGCGCCCGCAGGCAGGACAAGGCCCTTGCCGGGCAGGAGGCGGAAACACAACGGAAAGGGCCTGCAAAAGCAGGCCCTGGAACAGGAGCGCAGGCGGCGTATCAGCGGTCGTGCGCCGTCCAGTCCACCAGCGCATCCCAGGCCGCGCGCGCGGCGGCCGCATTGGCGTGGTTGGCCATGGCCACCAGCACGTATCGGCGGCCGCTGGCGCCATCCACATAGCCGGCCAGGGCCGAGGCATCGCGCAGCGTGCCGGTCTTCAGGTGCGCCATGCCCTGGACGCGGCTGAGGCTGCGGCGCAGCGTGCCATCGACGCCGACGATGGGCATGGAGGCCACGAACTCCGGCATCACGGGCGAGGCCCAGGCCTGCTGCAGCATGCGGCCCAGGCCGGAGGCCGTGATGCGCGCCTCGCGGCTCAGGCCCGCGCCGTTGTCGGCCACGGGCTGCTCGGCCGCACCCCAGCGCGCCTGCCACCACTGGCCCAGCGCCTGGCGCGAGGCCTCGAAGCTGGCCACGCCGGTGCGCTGCATGCCCATGGTCAGGAACAACTGCTGGGCCATGACGTTGTTGCTGTATTTGTTGATGTCCCGCACCACCTCGGCCAGCGAGGGCGATTCGCTCTGGAAGGCCGGCTGCAGGCCGGCCGGCACGCGGCCGTCGCGCACGGTGCCCGTGAGCTTGCCGCCCAGCTCGCGCCACATGCCCTCGATGGCGCGCGCCGCGAAGGCCTCGGGCTGGGCCGGCGCCAGCGACCAGCTCTTGTCGCCGCAGCTGGCCGGGAGCGTGCCGGCAAAGGCGATGCGCAACGGGTCGGCCATGTCCAGTTGCAGCCGGGCGCGCCAGTCGCCGCACTCGCTGCCTGCCGGCGCCAGGGGCACGGTTTCCTGTTGCTGGATTCCGGCCAGCGGCGGGTCGTATTGCAGCCGCGCCACGCCCGCCGCGGCGTCGGGCACAAAGCCGACCGTCACGGCCTTGTAGTTGACCAGCAGGGCGTCGGGCGCCACGTTGTAGGGGCGCCAGGGCTCGTTGTCGAAGGTGGAGGGATCGTGGGCGGGGACGGAGAACGCGCTGCGGTCCAGCACGATGTCGCCCACGATGACCTTGATGCCCATGCCCTGCAGGCGGCGCAGCATCAGCCACAGCCGCTCCATCACGAGCTTGGGATCGCCCTGGCCCTGGATGTACAGCGGCCCGCGCAGCACGCCGTCCTGCACCGGCCCGCCCAGGAAGACGGGCGTGCGCCAGACATGGGCAGGACCCAGCTGGTCCAGCGCCGCATAGGTGGTGACCAGCTTCATCACCGAGGCCGGGTTCATGGCCACATGGCTTTGCCAGTCCAGGCGCGGAGCGGCCCGGCCATCGACCTCCACCACCAGGGCGGAGACCGCCTCGCGCGGCAGCTTGGCGCGCGCCAGGGCGGCTTCCACGGGAGGCGGCAGCCGGCTTTCGCGCGCAGTCTTGGTGGCAAGGGCCGCCGGTGACGTGGGCGCATCGGCCTGGGCAATGGCCATGCCGGGCAGGGCAGCCGCCGCCAGCAGCGCGGCTGCCAGGCCCCGGTGTGAACGCGGCGTTCCGAGTGAGAAGGCGGAGGAAATCGAGGAAATAAGGAAAGAAGACAGCGAAAGATGCAACATGGCCGGCAAGTCTACGCCGGTCATTGCGGCCATGCCGCGCGCGGGCCGGGCGGGGCACCGATAATCCAGGGCTTGCTGCGGCACCGCCGCCTGCCCCACGCCATGAATCTTCTTGCCCTAGACACCAGTACCGACACCCTCTCCATCGCCGTGCAGCGCGGCGATGCCGTCTGGGAACACAGCGGCCCCGGCGGCCCGCAGACCTCGACCGAGCTGATCCCCGCCATCCTGGCCCTCATGGCCCAGGCCGGACTGGAGTTCGCCGAGCTGCGGGCCATCGTCTTCGGCCGGGGTCCGGGCTCGTTCACGGGCCTGCGCACGGCGTGCTCCGTGGCCCAGGGCCTGGCCTTTGCCGCCCGCGTGCCCGTGCTGCCCATGGACAGCCTGCTGGCCGTGGCCGAGCAGGCGCGCATGCAATACGGCTGCACCGACCTCATCGCCGTGATCGATGCGCGCATGAACGAGGTCTACCACGCCGCCTACCACTGGGCCGATGGCCGCTGGAACGACATCGGCGAGCAAAGCGGCGACTTCGGCCTGTGCGCGCCCGAGGCCCTGCAGCTGCCGCCCGGCACCGTGGTGGCCGGCAACGCCCTGGCCGCCTATGGCGAGCGCCTGGCGCCCCAGGCCAGCCATGTGGCTGCGCTGCCCACGGCCGCCGCCATGCTGCGCCTGGCCCCTGCGATGCTGGCGGCCGACCGCGCCCTGCCGGCCGACCAGGCCCTGCCGCGCTACATCCGCGATAAAGTCGCGCAGACCACGGCCGAGCGCGAGGCTGCCAAGGCGGCAGCCGCGCTTGCTTCACCCGTGCAGACCACAGAGACCCCTCCTGCCCAGGCATGAGCACGCACACGCCACAGCCCTCGCGGCCGCTGCCGCCCCTGACCGACGCCTTGGCGTCGGAGCGGGACAGCGTGCGCTTCGAGCCGCTGAACGTGCTGTGGCTGGACACGCTGCTGCCCGTGGAGCAGCAGGCCTATTCCCATCCCTGGACGCGCGGCAACTTCATCGACGCCATGGCGGCCGGCTATGAAACCCAGCTGCTGGTGGATGCCCAGGGCGGGCTGGTCGGCTACTTCGTCGCCATGATCGTGCTCGACGAGGTGCACCTGCTCAACATCACCGTGGCCCCGGCGCGCCAGCGCCAGGGCTGGGCCCGCATCCTGCTGGACGCCCTGGCCCTGTGGTCGCGCCAGCGCCAGGCCCAATGGATCTGGCTGGAAGTGCGCGAGAGCAATGTCCGCGCACGCAGCATCTACGCCGCGCATGGCTACCAGGAGGTGGGCCTGCGCAAGAACTACTACCCCATGCACGACGGCCCGCGCGAGCATGCCGTGCTCATGAGCCTCAAGCTATGGCCCTGAATCTAGACACCCGCCAGCGGGCCATGCTGCATGCCATGGGCATCACTGTCTGGCTGCCCGAACCCGAGACCGCGCCCGCCGTGCTGTCCGAGGCCCTGGCTGCGCCCGCCGATGCGCCTGCAGCGGCGCCCCTGGTGGATCCGCTGGTGGCCCGCCCCGTTCCGCCGCCCGTGCAGGAGGCGCCCCTCCCGGCGCCTGATGCACCGGCGCCTGCTGCATCGTCGCCTGTCGCCGCGCCAACGCCCGTACGCGTTCAGGTGCCTGTTCAGGCGCCGGTCCAGGCGCCACCGCCTCCCGCACCCGTGCACGCCTCTCCCGCACCCGTCATCCCCGAACGCGAACGCCCGCCGCGCCGCTACGTGCAGCAGCCCGTGGCCGGCGCACCGGGCCTGGGCTGGCGGCTGGGCCTCGTGCGTCCCGTGTATGCGGCAACGCCGCCGGCCGGTGATGGCGGCGAAGGCGGCTGGCTGATCCTGCTGGAGCCGCCGGCCAACTCCCTGCCGCTGCCGCCCGCCCGGCGCCCCGGCCCCGACTGCGCGCGCACCGCGCTGGAAGGCGACGCGGCCCGGCTGCTGGACAACATGCTGCGCGCGCTGAACCTGCAGGACCATCCGCGCCTGTACAGCGCCGCCCTGCACCGCGTGCAGCCTCCGGCCGAAGGCCAGGAGGCGCCCGAGGTCCCGGCCCTGCAACCGTCGCTGGAGGCACTGCTGCGCGATCTGCGCCCGGCCTGCGTGCTGGTGCTGGGCCTGGCCACGGCGCGCGCCGTGCTGGGGCGCCAGGAGGCCCTGGGCCGCCTGCGCGCCGAGCCGCACCGCATCGCCGGTGTGCCGGCCGTGGTCAGCTACGACCCCAACTATCTGCTGCGCGCCCCCCAGGCCAAGGCCGGCGCCTGGGCCGACCTGTGCCATGCCCAGGCTTTTGTGACAGGCCGCCAGATGCCCCCTGGAGCCGCTTCCGAATAGCGCGGCCGGCCCGCATGCTGCAGCGCAACGCTGCATAATCCGATGCTTTGCATCTTGGAGAAAGCTCCGTGGAAACCTACCCCAGTTGGTAGCTTTCAACTCCCGGTTGGCCTGTGGGGTTGAAAGCACCCCCGATACCCCGCACGCCTGAGAAGAACACCTGGAGTGAGCCTATGCTCAACATCTTTACGCTGGCCAATGGCCGCCTGGTTCAAGAAGAGATCGAGTCGCTGGAGGAGCTGTCCCGCTTCAAGCCGATCTGGGTGGACCTGGAGTCGCCCACGGTCGAGGAAAAGCGCTGGATCAAGCAGCACTACGAGTTGTCCATCCCCGAAGATGCGATGGACGACGACATCGAGGAATCGGCCCGCTTCTACGAAGAAGACAACGGCGAGCTGCACATCCGCAGCGACTTCCTGATCGACGATGACGAGGATCCCCGCTCCGTGCGCGTGGCCTTCATCGTCAACGAGCACAACAAGAACCTGCGCAGCTGCGGCGTGCTGTTCTCCATCCATGACGAGGACGTGCCGGTCTTCCGGCTGCTGCGCATGCGCGCGCGCCGCGCGCCGGGCCTGATCGACGAGGCCAAGGACGTGCTGCTCAAGCTGTTCGACGCCGACGCCGAGTACTCGGCCGATACGCTCGAAGGCATCTACGACGACCTGGAGAAGGCCAGCAAGATGGTGCTGTCCGGCGACGTGACCGACGACGTGGCCCGCGAAGTGCTGGGCGCCATCGCGCGCCAGGAAGACCTGAACGGCCGCATCCGCCGCAACGTCATGGACACGCGCCGCGCCGTCAGCTTCATGATGCGTTCCAAGATGCTCAATGCCGAGCAGTTCGAGGAAGCGCGCCAGATCCTGCGCGACATCGAATCGCTGGACAGCCACACGGCCTTCCTCTTCGACAAGATCAACTTCCTGATGGATGCCACCGTCGGCTTCATCAACATCAACCAGAACAAGATCATCAAGATCTTCTCGGTGGCCAGCGTGGCCCTGCTGCCGCCCACGCTGATCGCCAGCGTCTACGGCATGAACTTCCGCTTCATGCCCGAGCTGGAGTGGGAGTTCGGCTACGTCTACGTCATCGCGCTCATGGTGCTCAGCGCCGTCGGGCCCATGCTGTATTTCCGCAAGCGCGGCTGGCTGAAGTAGCGGCAGCCGGCCCCCTCGGGCCGGGCTTTCTTCAGGCCAGCGCCACGGCCTCGATTTCCACCTTCAACCCGAAATGCAGCGCCCCGGTGGGCACCACGGCGCGCGCGGGCCGGTGTGCGCCGGCCCAGTCGGCATAGAGGCGGTCGAAGGCCGGCCAGTGCGCCATGTCGTCCAGGTACACGCGCACCTGCAGCAGGCGGGGCACGCCGCTGCCGGCCAGCTCCAGCGCCGCCGCCAGATTGGCCAGCGCCTGGCGCGCCTGGTCCTCAAAGCTGGCGTCCACCAGGCGCGTGCCGTCGGGCCGTATGGGCAGCTGCCCTGACACGAAGACCAGCCCCTGGCCCGTGGCCGTGTGGCTGTAGTGGCCGCCCGGCGCAGGCAGGTTCGGCGATGCATGGCGCAGATCGATCCCGTTTTCACCAGCCATGGAGCCGCTCCCAGGTTTGCACCGAGCCATCTGCCCCCAGCGCCTGGTAGGCCGGGAACTGCGCGCCCGTGGCGCAGGCATGGTTGGGCAGGATGCGCAGCCGCGTGCCCAGGGGAAAGCGGGCCGCGATGTCGGCCTCTATCGCGCCATCAGCGCGCGCCAGGATGCCGTGCTCCTGGTTGGCGCCGGTCAGCACGAAGCCCGGCATCACCTCGCCATGCAGGTCGCAGACCTGGCCGTAGCCGAAGTCCTGCCGCTGTTTCGCCGTGCCCCGGTCGCGGCTCATGGCCATCCAGCCTGCGTCCACGATGGCCCAGCCCTTGTCGGCCTGGTGGCCGATCACGGTGGCCAGCACCGACAGCGCCACGTCCTCGGCCGTGCACACGCCGATGTTGCGCATCACCAGGTCGAAGAACACATAGACGCCTGCGCGCACCTCGGTCACGCCGTCCAGCCGGCATGCCGCCAGCGCGGTGGGCGTGGAGCCCACGCTGACCACGGGGCACGGCAGGCCGGCCGCGCGCAGGGCTTCGGCGGCCTGCACGCAGCCGGCGCGCTCGCGCTCGGCCAGCGCCTGCAGCGCCTCGGGCGTGTCCAGCTCGTAGCTGGAGCCGGCATGCGTGAGCACGCCGCCCAGGCGCATGCCGCCGTCGTGCAGCGTGCGGCCAATGGCCAGCAGCAGCGGCGCATCTTCGGCGCCCACGCCGGAGCGGTGGCCGTCGGTGTCGATCTCTATCCATACCTCGAAGGCCTCGCCCTGTTCGCGGCCGAACGCGGCAATGGCCTGGGCCGCCGCCACGCTGTCCACGATGAGCTTGAGATCGCAGCCGCGCCGGCGCAGTTGCAGGGCCTGCGGCAGGCGGTGCGGCGCCATGCTGACTGCATAGAGGATGTCGGTGGTGCCAGCGGCAAAGAACTGCTCGGCCTCCTTCAGGGTGGAGACCGTGATGCCCGAGGCCCCGGCCGCGCGCTGCGCGGCGGCCACGGGCACGCTCTTGCTGGTCTTCACATGGGGGCGCAGGCGCACGCCCTGCGCGTCCATGCGCTGCTGCATGCGGTGGATGTTGCGCTGCATGCGTGCGAGGTCGATCACGGCAGCGGGCGTGTCCAGGGTCAGAAGTGTGTCTTGCATGGTGTTTCTCTCTCCATCGTCAATCCAGGTATTGGCCTTTGGCCTTGAGGGCAGGCACGTCGTTGCGCAGTCCCTGTTCGATCAAGGCGGAGACCGTGGCCGGCACGGCCTGCTCGGGCGACGGCAGCTCCACCCCCAGCGCAGCCATCTGTGCGCGCAGGCCCGCATCGCCCATGGCGTGCTGCAGCGACCGCGTCAGCCGC
Organism: Delftia sp. PX-1; assembly: GCF_055797465.1. Taxonomy (NCBI): domain Bacteria; kingdom Pseudomonadati; phylum Pseudomonadota; class Betaproteobacteria; order Burkholderiales; family Comamonadaceae; genus Delftia; species Delftia sp. PX-1. The sequence goes on along the minus strand of NZ_CP184763.1, from coordinate 1,017,045 downwards.
GCGAGCACCGCCGGCGGCGTGCCGCGTGGTGCGAAGATCGCGTTCCATGAGCGCGCCTGCAGGGGGTGGCCTGCCTCGGCGCTGGCCGCCGTGCCCGGCAGCTGAGCCAGGCGCTGTGTTCCCAGCACCGCAATCGCCTTGATGCGGCCGCCCGCGATCTGCGGCAGCGCCGTCGTCGTCTGGTCGCACATGAAATCGGTCTGTCCGCCCATGAGATCGTTCATGGCAGGCGCGATCCCGCGATAGGGAACATGGGTGGGGCTTTGGCCCAGCGCCGACAGCAGCAGCACGCACCCATAGTGCGATATCGAGCCCACGCCGGCGCTGCCATAGGAGGCTGCGGCCTGGTTGCGCTTGAGCCACTCGGCGAACTGGCGCAGGTCGGAGGCCGGCAGATTGGCACGCGCCAGCAGCAGCATGGGCGCCGCGCCCGCAGGTCCCACTGGGGCGAAGTCGGCCACGGGGTCATAGGGCAGCTTGCGGTACAAGGCCACATTGACCACATGCGTGCCTATGCCGCCAAAGGACAGGGTGTAGCCGTCGGCGGCAGCCTTGCGCGCCTGGTTCAGGCCGATGGTTCCATTGGCGCCACCCAGGTTCTCGATCACCAGGGGTTGGCCCAGATGCTCCCCCATCTTCTGAGCCACGGCACGGGCCAGCGCATCGCTGGGGCCTCCCGGGGGAAACGGCACGACCAGCGTGACCGGCCTGGCCGGAAAGGCAGCGCCGGCCTGCGCCAGGGCTCCCTGGCTCCACGCCATGGCACAGACGATGGACAGGACCGGGAATGCGGACACAAGGGACAACGGCAGGGCTGGACGCAGCTGCATGGCAGGCTCCTCACAAGGGTGGACAGGAAAGGACGGCGGGCACAGCACCGGCTGCACCCTCGGGGTTCAGCCCTGCTGCGGGGAAAAGTCCCTGAGCCAGGGCAGTGCCGGCGCCAGCGTGGGTGCTTCGGCCTCGGCCTGCGGCGCGCCCGTGGGCCGCGACAGGCCCACGCGGTTGTGCCAGAAGGTACGCAGGCCCACGGCCGAGGTGCCGAACAGGTCATAGCCCGATCCGGCCACGAAGGCGGCCTGGCCCGCAGGCAGCCCCAGCCGGTCCAGCGCCAGCTGGTAGGGCCGGGGGTCGGGCTTGTAGAAGCCTGCTGCTTCCGAGGTCACCACCACATCCCAATCCACGCCCAGCAGCGCGGCGGCACGTTGACCCAGGCGCTCGGAGCAATTGGTCACCACGGCCAGGCGGCAGTGCGGGCGCAGGGCGGCCAGCAGCTCGCGTGCGCCATCCCAGGGCTGCAGCTGCTCCCATTGCGCCTCCAGCCTGTCGGCCACCGCCTCGGGCAGGCCCCGGTTGCGGGCCGCCGTGCGCACCAGGTCCTCATAGGGCTGGTAGGCGCCGCAGCCATAGGTCAGGCGCAGGTATTCGGCGCGCCAGTCGCGCCCGGCAGCCTCGCTGCCGGCGGCCGCATTCCAGACGGTCCAGGAGTCCAGCAAGGCGGTCAGCAGGTCGAAGAGCACGGCCCGGGGCCATGCGGCAGAGGTGGGGTATGGGGTGTTCATGCCTTGGCACTGTACGGACCAAGACCATGGTCGTGGTTAAATCCGCCGTCATCAATCGTTAAGGCAAATTGAATGATTGCCATCGAAGACCTGCAGCTTGCCGCCGCCTTGCTACGCGAAAGCTCGCTGAGCGCGGCGGCCCGTGCGCTTGACGTGACACCGCCTGCACTGTCCATGCGCCTGCGCCGACTGGAGGCCGAACTGGGCCTGTCCCTGGCCAACCGCAGCGCGCGGCGCCTGGCGCTGACACCCGAGGGCGAGCGCTTTGCCCGCGAGGCCGTGCGGCTGCTGGGCCAGATCGAGGAGCTGCGCGACTCGCTGCACGGCGATGCCCGCCAGCTGGGCGGCACGCTGCGCTTGGCCGCGCCCTTTGGCTACGGGCGCAGCCGGCTGGCCCCGGCCCTGGTGCCCTTCACGCGCCAGCACCCGCAACTGAAACTGCAGCTGGACCTGCGCGAAACGCCTTTCCCCGACCGCCACGATGCCGATGCCGTGGTCCACATCGGCACGGTGCGCGACTCCTCCTGGGTGGCGCGCGAGCTGGCTGCCAACGACCGCTGGCTGTGCGCCAGCCCCGACTACCTGCGCCGCCATGGCACGCCCGCCACGCCGCGCGAATTGCTGGAGCACGCCTGCATCTGCATCCGCGAGAACGAGGAGGATGTGACGCTGTGGCACCTGCGCCCCGCCGCCAGCCGGCGTGCCGTGGACGGCCAGACCCTGCGTGTGACGCCGTCCTATGTGACCAACGATGGCGGCGTGGCCCGCCACTGGGCCGAACAGGGCCTGGGCCTGGTGCTGCGTTCGCAATGGGACATGGCACCGGCCATTGCCGAGGGCCGGCTGGTGCGCGTGCTGCCCGACTGGCATTTCGGCAGCGCACCCGTCACCCTGCTGGTGCCCACGCGCAAGGGCCGCACGGCGCGCGTGCAGGCCCTGGTGACGTTTCTGGAGCAGTGCGCCGCAGCGGGCGCGCTGTAGTGCAGGTCAGGCCGTGCGCGCGGACGTATCACGGGCATCGCTGGCACCGTGGGTGCCCTGGCCGCGCTCGCGCAGCCAAAGCACCAGGCCGCAGACCATGACCACCAGCTGCGTGCCCACCAGCAGGCCGAAGCCGGCAACGAAACCGCCACCGGCCGAATGCGATGTCCAGCCGATGACGGCCCCCATGAGCGCGGGCATGAAGCCCGCCACCAGGGTCGCCGTGCCGTTGACGACGCCGTAGGCGCTGGCCACATGCTCGGGCCGCGCGCAGTACTGCACGGTGCTGGGAATGGCCGGGCTCATCAGGCCCCAGCAGAAGTTGGCGGCGATCAGGCAGTAGGCCGCCGCGTAGCGGTCTTCCATGTGGATGGCCAGCCATATGGCCAGCGCCAGGCCCAGGCTGCCGCCGACGAAGATCAGCGGCACCTGGCGGCGCGGCAGGCGGTCGATGACGATGCCGCCGACCAGCACGGCCAGCACCGTGGCGTACTGGGGCAGCGAGGCCAGCCAGCCCATCTCGCGCAGCGAAAAGCCGCGCGACTCCAGATAGGCCGGCAGCCAGTTGCTGCTGCCCCAGAGGTAGGAGAAGAAGGCCGCCGACAGCACGGCCACCAGCACCAGATAGCGCGTGTGCATGGCGCCGCGCACGATCTGCCCGACCTGGCCCACCGCCTCGCCCAGCGAGCGCGGGCGCGGCATGCCGGTGTCCACGCGGGGCATGCGGATGAAGGCCAGCACCAGCGGAATGCCGATGGCCACATTGATCAGGCCCAGCACGTGGAACGAGGTCTGCCAGTCATGGCCGGCCACCAGGTAGCCGATCAGCGGATAGCCCACCGCCAGCCCCAGTCCCGTGCCCATGTTCACGAAAGAGTTGGGCAAGCCGTTCTCGTGGCTCTGGAAATGCGCCTTGATGTAGCTGCCCGCCAGCGAGTACAGCGGTCCTTCGGAGATGCCCAGCAGGATGCGCGAGGCCAGCAGCAGGCCATAGCTGTTCATGGCCGGGGACAGAAAGGACACGGCGCCCCACAGCAGCAGGCCGACCACCAGGCTCCGGCGCACGCCGAAGAGCGCCGCGCAAAACGGCGTCAACACGAAGGAAGAAACGCCGTAGCCCACCATGAAGGCCGTGGCCAGCAGGCCCTGGCGCGTGCGGTCGTCGTGCGTCAGCCCGATGTGGTCCAGAAATCCCTGGTCGAGGATGAGGATCGAAAGGTTGATCCGGTCCACATAGGAGATGGCGACGATGATGAAGAGGCTGATCACCCCCCACCAGCGGGCCGCACGCATATCTTTCATGGCAAGTCTCTATCGCCCGATGGGCTGTATCAGAAGAAGTGGCGCACGCCCACCTCGAAGCCGGAGGAGCGGCCGCCCAGCGTGGTGCCCGGGGCCGACAGGCCCTGCACGCCGATGGACTTGGCCGCGCCGTCCTTGTTCTTGAGGAAGGCCACCGTGCCGTAGACCTGGGTGCGCTTGGACAGGTTGTGCCCGTAGCCCACGCTGATCTTGTTCCAGTCGGCATTGCTGCCGTCGGTGTTGTAGTGGCCGTAGGAGGCCTTGAACTCGCCCATGCCCACGGGCGCGGTCACGCCCAGCTGCAGGGCGGTGACCTTGAGGGCGCCGCGCTTTTCGCTGGCCCACAGCAGCATGGGCTTGGCCACGCCGAAGTCCCAGCTCAGGCCCACGTTGCTGGCCGTGAGGTTGGTCGCATCGCTGTCGCCATAGAACTTGCCCGTGGCCAGCGCGCCGTTGAAGGGGCCCTGGCGGTAGCCGAAGCGCAGGCCGCGGTAGTCGCCCTGGTTCTTGTTGGGCGCGCTGCGCGCCTGCTCGCCCATGGCCACCTGCACCTGGCCGTAGAAGCCGCCCAGGTTCTGCGGCAGGAAGTAGCTGACCGCGTTGCTGATCTGGATGGGCGCGCCGCCCGTGGCCGTGCCCGTGCCGGGAATGCCCAGCATGGTGAAGCCCATGGTGCCGCCCACGCCGTTGGTGAGGAAGGGGTCGAAGATCAGCGTGCTCAGGAAGGTGGCCGAGTCATCGCGGCCCAGGCGCACTTCGCCGAAGTCGCCCGACAGGCTCACGGTGGAGCGGCGGTTGAAGCTCAGGCCGCCACCGCTGGCCTTGCCCGAGCCGCTGTCCACGTCCATGCCCGCCTCCAGCCAGAAGCCAGCGCGCAGGCCGCCGCCCAGCTCTTCCGTGCCGCGAAAGCCGAGGCGGCTGATGTTGGCGCCGCCCGTGGACAGGCCGGTCTTGGACGGGCCGGAGCCGTTCAGGTGCGTGACGCCGACATCGACGACGCCGAAGATCTCGACCTTGGACTGCGCCGAAGCGGCACCGGGCAAGGACGCCAGGCAGGCTAGCGCCACGCCCAGCATGGGCGTATGGATGGTTTTCATGGGGTTGTCTCCTCTGGGGTGGTGACTTGGGGGGCTTGGGGGTGGTGGGTTGTTGCCGTGCAGGTCTGATTGCCTGCTCAGATATCGAGCACTAAACGTTCGCTCTTGCAGCCGGAAACGCAGACCATCATCACTTTGTTGCTGGCCTTTTCCTTGGGGCTGAGCACCGAGTCGCGGTGGTCCGGAATGCCTTCGAGCACGCGCGTCTCGCAGGAGCCGCAGACACCTTCGCAGCAGCTGTGGTCCATCTGGATGCCGGCATCCAGCAGGGTGTCGAGCAGCGACTTCTCGGGCGTGATCTCGATGAAGCGGCCGCTGCGCTTGAGCTCCACCGTGTAGTTGCTGCGCGCATCGTCGGCGGCCTTGACCTCCACGGGCGTGAAGCGCTCGATGTGGGCGTTGGCGTGGCCCAGCTCGGCGCAGAACTTCTCGAAGGCGTCCAGCATGGGCGTGGGGCCGCAGGCGTAGTGGTGCGTGCCCGCGTCGGGCTGGCGTTGGGCCAGCAGCGCGCGCAGGTCGGGCGGGCCGCCGGCCTCGCTGTCGAAGTGCAGGTGCAGCGGCATGCCCAGCGCCTGCAGCTCTTCCAGGAAGGCCGCGCCCTTGCGCTCGCGGGCGAAGTACAGCATCTCGAACGAGCGGCCCTGGCCCTTGAGGCGGCGTGCCATGCACAGCAGCGGCGTGATGCCGATGCCGCCGGCCACCAGCACGGTGTGCGCGGCGCTTTCGTCCAGCGCGAAATGGTTGCGCGGCTCGGAGATGGTGATGGGCATGCCCACGCGCAGCGACTCGTGCACGCAGCGCGAGCCGCCGCGGCTGGCGCGGTCGCGCAGCACGCCGACCACGTAGCGGTGGCGCTCCTCGCTGGGGTTGCTCAGCGAGTAGCTGCGCACCAGGCCGTTGGGCAGGTGCAGATCGATGTGCGAGCCCGGCGTGAAGGCGGGAAGCTCCCCGCCCGCCACGGGCCGCAGGTCCACGCTGATGGTGTCCTGGGCCTCGAAGCGCAGCGTGTGCACGAAGGCCTGGAGGTTGGTGCTCATGATGCGGCGCCTTCGTCGATCTGCTCCTGGGCCAGGCGGCGCAGGTGGCGGCGCAGGCGCACCAGGCCGATGTCGTGCTGGTAGAGGTTCTCGCGCTCGTTGGCGTCCAGCTCCATCTGCTCCATCATGATCCGGTCCTGCTCCAGCACGGCCCAGTGGCGCGCCTCCAGGCGGTTGCGGTACAGGAAGCGCCAGGTGTCGCGCATCCAGCCCTGCACCTTGCGGCAGCGCCAGAAGAACACGGAGCACAGGTCGGCGCTGATGGGCGTGACGCAGGCCACGATGGCGAAGTTGCCGCCGGGGCCGCCGGTCTTGGGATAGGGGATTTCCAGGCGCATCCAGTGCACGCCCGTGCTGCCCCACTCGGTCCAGTCGAAGTTCACGCCGCGCTGGCCCACCTTCTCGAAGACGAAGCCGTCATCGGTCTCGCGCACCTGGAACGTGGCCTTGCTGTCACCCTCGGCCATGGAGTGCGACTGCTTGTGCAGGAAGGTGCCGTGCATGGGGTCCATGACGTTGTCCAGCGCATAGCGGTAGTCGCTGCGCCACTCGGCATAGCACAGGAAGTTGGAGTACTCGGGCGAGGTCAGCTCCTCGGGCAGCGTGAACTCGGGCGCCTCTTCAACGGCCTTGTCGCTGTTGTAGAGAAAGATGGCGCCATGCGCCTCGCGCGCATGGAAGGCCAGCGCCGCGCGCGAGCCTTCGAGCTTGCAGCCGGGGCTGCCGGGCACCTTGGTCACGGTGCCGTCGCAGCGCACTTCCACGCCGTGGTAGGGGCAGGCCAGGCGGTCGCCCAGGATCACGCCCTGCGACAGCGGCGCGCCGCGGTGCGGGCAATGGTCTTCCAGCGCGTGGACCTGGCCGGCGGCATCGCGCCACAGCGCGATCTTGCGGCCGAAGCGGCGCACGGACACGGGCTGGGTCTTCACGAAGTCCGAGGGGCAGACCGCGTACCAGAGGTTCTTCAGGCCTTTGTTGAGCAGGCCGTCCACCGGATCGATGGTGATGGTTTGTACGTTCATGGGGCTCTCCAGTCCTGCTCGGTATCAATAGCCCAGCCGCGCCATCAGCGCCTGGAAGCTGTCTTCGGTCCAGGCCTCGCCGTTCTCGCCGGAGGGGCCGCTGCGGTTGAGGTAGGCCACCAGTTCGGGCAGGGTCTGCACGCCTTCGCCGAAGGCGCGTTCGATGGAATCGCCCAGCAGGTCTTCCATCAGGGTGGGGGCACGTTCGCGCGCCTGGTGCGGCTCGAGATAGCGATCAGCGGCCATGGTTCTCTCCTTCGAAAACTGTCTTGTGTGGGGGGTGCTCAATCAGCCCTGATATCCAGGTCTTTGATGAGCTTGCCGAAGCGATTGAAATCGGCGGCATTCGTCTTTTCCAGGCGCGCGGGCTCGCCGCCTGCGGGCAGCGCGCCGAAGGTGGCCATCTTGGAGACCACGTCGGGCATCTTCAGGATCTCGTTGAGGTGCGTGTTCAGCAGCTTCACGGTCTCGGGCGACATGCCCTTGGGGCCGAACAGGCCCTGCCATGCGGACACTTCCACATCCTTGACGCCCAGCTCGGCCAGGGTGGGCACATTGGGGGCCAGCGCGCTGCGCTGGCTGTCGGCCACGGCCAGGGCGGCGACCTTGCCGCCGACGTAGGGCGCGATCGGTCCCCAGGTCATGAAGGTCGTGGGCACATGGCCGCCGATCAGGTCGTTGACGGCAGGCGCCACGCCCTTGTAGGGGATGTGGGCGATGCGCGTGCCGGCGGCGCGGTTGAACATCTCGCCCAGGATGTGCATGGGCGAGCCGCTGCCGGGGCTGGCGTAGGTCAGGCCGTCGCGCTTGCCCTGGGCGATCAGGGTCTTCATGTCCTTGATGCCCGAGGCCTGGTTGGTGGCCACGAACATGGGCTGCACGCTGGTCTGCACGATGGGCGTGAAGCCGTGCAGCACGTCGTAGCTGGAGCCCGAGGCCGTCTTGAGCACGAACTGCGCGATGGCGAAGGTATTGGGCGCCAGCAGCAGCGTGTAGCCGTCCGGCGAGGCCTTGGCCACATGCACGCTGCCGATGGTGCCGCTGGCGCCGGGGCGGTTGTCCACCAGCACGGGCTGGCCCAGGCGCGTGGACAGCTTCTCGGCATACAGGCGCGCCATGGCATCGGTGTCGCCACCGGCCGGATAGGCCACGATGATGGTGATGGGCTTGGCCGGATAGGCCTGGGCCATCGCGGTGCCGGACAGCGTGGCTGCAGCCAGGAATGCAGCGGCAAGAGAAACCTGGCGACGTGTCTTGTTCATGGTGGGGGGCCGTGGGGTGGTTGGGTTGTGGGGGTAGGCCGTCAGGCGCGGTCTCAATGCCGCTTGTCGGTGATGAATTTCCCGTCGCTGGTACCCACGCCCTTTTGGCGCCGGGTGTTGCCGTCGATGCCGCCATCGATGGCCCATTCTGCAAACACCGTGGGGCCGGGCTCGAACTCGCGGGGCTGCCAGTCGGCGGTGAGCTGGTCCTCGTCGGCGTAGTACTCGACCAGGGCGCCGGCCGGATTGCGGAAGTACCAGAAATAGGCCGAGGACACGGGATGGCGGCCCGGGCCCAGCTGGGTGTCCCAGCCGCAGCGCGAGATGTGCATGCCGCCGCCGAAGACCTCGTGGATGTCGCGCACCGTGAAGGCCACGTGGTTCAGGCCCGCGTCCTTGGCGGGGCGCTGCAGCAGGAAGATGTCGTGGTGGCCGCCGTCGGGCGCGCAGCGCAGGAAGGCACCGCGCTCGGGGTAGCGGTCCGAGGCCGCGAAGCCGAAGTTGTCCACGTAGAAGCGCTCGCAGGCCTGCACGTCCTTGACGAAGAACACCACATGGCCGACCTCGATGGGCTGGGCGCGTTCGTAGGCCGGGCTGGCCTGGTTGACGCGGTCCTTGCGGTTCCAGGTGTTGTAGGCGGCGCCTTGCACATCCACATCACGCTTTTGCGTGACCTGCAGGCGCACGGACAGGCCGTTGGGGTCGGTGCAGCCTATGCGCCCCTGGCCCTGTGTGAAGCCCGGCAGCGCGGCAATGCGGCTGGCGTACAGCGCAAGGTCCGCCTCGCTTTCCACACCCCAGACCACCTCGCGCAGCGTGGGGCCGGCCTCGATGGCGGGCGGCAGATCGGGATGGTCCACGGCGGCCACGATCACGCGGCAGCCGTTGAGGGTCTCGAACACCAGCCGGTCGTCCGCTTCCTGCACCAGCGCCAGGCCCCAGTCCAGGAAGAAGCGGCGGCAGGTGGCCAGGTCGTCCGCGCCGTAGGTGATTTCGTCTATGCCCAGTACGCTCATGTCGATTCCCTTTCAGTTCGCCCAGGCCAAAGGCTGGTCGTTCAAGCCCCAGTACATGCTCTTTTGCTCCATGTACTGCTGTATGCCCAGCCGTCCCTTCTCGCGGCCCAGGCCGCTGTCGCGCCAGCCGCCGAAGGGCGTGGAGATGGAGAACTGCTTGTAGGTGTTGATCCAGACGGTGCCGGCCTGCACGGCGCGGCCAATGCGCCAGGCGCTCTTGTAGTCGCGCGTCCAGATGCCGGCGGCCAGCGCGTAGACGCTGTCGTTGGCCTGGGCGAGCAGGTCGTCCTCGTTGTCGAAGGGCATGGCCACGAGCACGGGGCCGAAGATTTCCTGCTGGCAGATCTGCCAGTCGTTCTTCACGCCGTCGATGATGGTGGGGCGGTAGTAGTAGCCGCGCTCGAACTGCGCGCCCTCGGGCCGCTGGCCGCCCGTGAGCAGCCGGCCGCCCTCGGACAGGCCCAGGGCCACATAGCTCTCTATGGATTCGCGGTGCTTGGCGGTGATCAGCGGCCCCATCTGCGTGCGCTCGTCGGCCGGGTCGCCCACCTGCAGCGCAGCGGCCTTGGCCGTCAGGCGCTGCATGAATTCGGCATGCAGGCTGCGCGCCACGAACAGGCGCGAGCCCGCGATGCACGACTCGCCCGAGGAGCTGAAGATGCCGTAGAGCACGCCGTTGACGGCATGGTCGATGTCGGCATCGGCCAGCACCATGGTGGCCGACTTGCCGCCCAGCTCCAGCGAGACCGGCATCATCTTGTCGGCCGCGATGTGGGCGATGTGCTTGCCCGTGGACGTGCCGCCCGTGAACGACACGCGCTTGACCAGCGGATGCTTGGTGATGGCGTCGCCGATCACCGAGCCCCGGCCCGGCAGCACGCTGACCAGGCCCTTGGGCACGCCGGCCTCTTCGCAGATCTTCGCCAGCTCCAGCGCCAGCAGCGGCGTGGCCTCGGCGGGCTTGACGACCACGGCGTTGCCGGCGGCCAGCGCGGGCGCCAGCTTTTGCGCCTCGCTGGCGATCGGCGAGTTCCACGGCGTGATGGCCGCCACCACGCCCATGGGCTCGTACACGCTCATGGTCATGAAGTCGCCGCGCGAGGGCGTGATGGTTTCCTCCATGGTCTCGCAGGCCGCTGCAAAGAACTGGAAGGTGGCGGCGGCGCTGGCCACCAGCATGCGTGTTTCCTTGATGGGCTTGCCGTTGTCCAGGCGCTGCAGCTGGGCCAGGGGCTCGGCGCGCTCGCGGATCAGCTGGGCCACGCGGTGCAGCACGGCCGCGCGCTCATGGGGCTTTTTCTGGGCCCAGCCGCTGGTGCGGAAGGCGTGGTCGGCCTTCTGGATGGCCTCTTCCACATCCTCCAGGCTGGGCGCGCGCAGGCGGCCCACCACTTCGCCGGTGGCGGGATAGAGCGTGGTGGATTCGCCACCGCCGCCCAGGCGCCATTCGCCGGCGATATTGATGGGGAGCAGTTCCAGGTTCGACATGGTGAGCCTCTCTCGTTCGTTCGAATCCAGCCGCCTCAGGCGGCCTTGGACGCCGTGCTGGTGGCCGGGATCTGGTCCAGCTTGTTCACGGGCGGGCCAGAGAACGTGGCCTTGAAATTGCCGATGGCACGCATGTCGATCTCCAGCAGGAAGGGGCCCTTCTTCGTCCAGGCCGACTGCAGCACCGCCGGCAGCTCTTTGAGGTCTTGCACGCGGGCATGGGGCAGCTGGATGGAGGCGCACAGCTGCGCGTAGTCGGGCGTGTGCAGCTCCACATAGCAGCGGCGGCCGCCGTAGGAGGCGTCCTGGATGTTCTGGATCACGCCGTAGCGCTGGTCGTTCATCAGCACGATCAGGGTGTCGCACTCTTCCTGCACCAGCGTGGCCAGCTCGCCCAGGTTCAGGATGAAGCCGCCATCGCCCGCCAGGCCCAGCGTCTTGCGGCCCGAGCCGCTGACCGCCGCGCCCACGGCCGCGCCGATGGCCATGGGCATGCCCATGCCGATGCCGCCGCCCGTGGCGTGCACACCCGCGTTGGGCTCGAAAAAGCGCAGCTCGCGGTTGCCCCAGGTGCTGTTGGAGACGGTCACGTCGCGCACCCAGTTGAAGTTGCGGCCCACGGCCTTTTGCAGCTCCTGCACCAGCACGCTGTACGGGCCCAGGCCGTCGCGCATGGTGGCCACGGCCTCGTCGTGCACCTGGCGCAGGTCGGCCAGCAGCTCGGGGTCGGCCTTGTAGCCGCGCGCCTCCAGCCGGTCGGCCAGGCCCGTAAGCGCCAGGGCCGAGTCGCCGCAGACAAAGCCGTCATCGGCATAGCAGCGGCCCTGCTGGGCGGCGTCCACATCGATGCGCAGCAGCGGGCGCGGCAGCTTCAGTTCGTACTTCAGCGTCTCGTTGCTGCGCAGGCGCGTGCCTACGGCCAGCATGGCGTCGCAGCGCTGGTAGAAGGCCTCCACGGGCTTTTGGATGTTGTAGGCGCCCAGCGAGGCCGGATCGTCCTCGGCCACGATGCCGCGGCCCTGGCCCGTGCTGACGATGCCGAAGCCCAGCGCCTTCAGGCGCTGCACGGCAGCGACTGCGTGGCGTGCGCCGCCACCCAGCCACAGCAGCGGGCGGCGTGCCTTGGCCAGCGTGTCGGCCAGCGCATCCAGCGATGCCTCGCTGGGAGCCAGCACGGCCACCGGCAGCGGCGACAGGTCGGCCGGCATGTCGATCACGGTCTGCTGGATGTCGATGGGAATCTCCACGCTCACCGGGCCGGTCGGCGCGGTCATGGCGGCCTGCACGGCGGCCTTCAGGGTGGACAGGCAGGTCTCGGCGCTGCGCACGCGGAACGCCGCCTTGGACACGGCGCCCAGCATGGTCAGCTGGTCGGGCGCCTCGTGGATGTACGACAGCTTCTGGTCCAGGTACTGCGTCTCGATCTGGCCCGTGATGTGCAGCAGCGGCGTGCCGGCCGTATAGGCCTCCACCAGGCTGCCCGCAATGTTGCCGGCGGCCGGGCCGGTGCTGGTGATGCACACGCCCAGGCTGGAGGTGGAACGCGCGCAGGCATCGGCCATGTTGCCGGCGCCGGCCTCGCCGCGCGCCATCACGAAGCGGACCCTGCCGCGCGCATGCATCGCGTCCAGGATGGGCATGTTGTGGATGGAGATCACCCCGAACGCGGCCTGCACGCCGCAGTGTTCGAGGAACTGGGCCACAACGGCGCCGACGGTGATTTTGGATGCGGAAGAAGTCATGTTCTGCTTTGAATCGGGTGAAGGGGCTGGAGCACTACGCTTGCCGTGCAAGACCACCGGAGACGTCGATGTGGCTGCCGGTCGTGTAGGAGGACAGGGGCGTGGCGAGATAGAAGATGGCGCGCGCGGCCTCGTCGGGCGAGCCCAGGCGGCCCAGCGGAATGGACTTCTTGCGGGCGAGGTCGGCGCTCCAGGCGTTCCAGTCCTGGCTGCGGTCCTCGCGCGCCTCGAAGCGGCGGCGCCACTGGCCGGACTCGATCAGGCCGACCAGGATGCCGTTGACGCGCACGCCCTTGGGCGCGAACTCGGTGGCCATGGAGCGCACCAGGTTCTTGAGGCCGGCGCGCGCGGCCGAGGTGGCCACCATGTGCGGCTCGGGCTGCGAGGCCAGCAGCGAATTGACGCAGACGATGGCCGGCTCAGCCGTGCGCTCGAGCTGCGGCAAAAAGGCGCGCGTGGGATGCAGCACCGAGAAGAACTTCAGGTGCAGCTCCTCGGTCCAGGCCGCATCGTCGGTGCTGGCAAACGTCGAGACCCGGCCCTGGCCCGCGTTGTTCACGAGGATGGAGGCCGGACCCAGCGCAGCCTCACTGTCACGCGCGAACTGCTGCACCTGGGCGGCGTCGAGCACGTCGCAGGCCTGGGCGAACAGGCGGGCCTCGGGATGGCGTCCGCGCAGCTGCTGCACAGCCTGCTCCAGGCGTTCGGCGCTGCGCCCGCACAGGGCGACACGCGCGCCCTGCGACAGCAGCAGATCGACCGTGGCCAGGCCAATGCCCGAAGAGCCGCCGGTGACGACGGCCGTGGTGTCCTTGAGTTGGGAATCAAACATGGCCGCCTCCTGCGCGCCGGGAATTGAGGGAAAGCAGCTGTGCCGTCTGCGTTTGCGGGCGGTAGTTCAGCAGCTCGGACAGCTCGGCCGCCGCGTCGCAGACGCCGGCGATCAGGGTCTCGGCACGGCCCTCCTCCACATGGGGCGCGGGGACCGTCGTGCCCAGCGCCGCCACCACGCGGCCGCTGTGGTCGCGCACGGGGGCGGCGATGGTGCAGATGGAGCTTTCGTAGAAGCCTTCGCTGAACACATGGCCGCGCTCGCGGTCGGCCTCGACCAGGTTGAACAGGTCCAGCACCGTGCGCGGCGTCTTGGGCGTGTGCGCTTCCAGGTGGTCCTCGGGGTAGAGCGCGCGCAGCTCGGGCAGGGACAGGTCGGCCAGCAGCACGCGGCCCAGGGCCGTGGCATGGGCGGGCAGGCGCGTGCCCACGCGCACCGAACTGGTCAGCGGCGTGGGCGGCGTGACCTTGGCCACATAGACGATGGAGCGGCCATCGCGCACCACGATGTTGCAGGGATAGCGGATCTCGCCGCACAGCCGCGCGATCACGGGCTGGCCCAGCTCGGTCAGGTCCATGGACGACAGGAACTCGAAGCCCAGGCGCAGCACGGACAGGCCCAGCCGGTAGTCATTGCTGCCCTCGGCACGCTGCAGAAAGCCCATGGCCTCCAGCGTGTTGAGCATGCGGAACACCGTGGCGCGCGGCAGCTGCAGGCGGCGGGCCAGCTCGGGCGCGCCCAGCGTGGCATTGCCGCGCCCGAACTCCTGCAGCAGGCGCAGGCCGCGCTCCAGCGCGGGCACCATGTACTTGTCGGCGCCGTTGTCCGCGCTCTCGGCGCTCTCGGCATTCCCGGAAGAGGGGGTGTCGGTCATGGCGAAACCCCTTCAATTCATGACGAAGCCGCCGTTGACGGGCAGCACCTGCCCCGTCACGAAGCGCGCGCCATCGGACAGCGCATAGGCCACGGCGCCCGACACATCCTCGGGCCGCTGCTCGCGCTGCAACGCGCGCTGGTCGATGTACAGGCGGTGGCGGTGCTCGGGCACGTATTCCGTGGCCTCCACCAGCACCAGGCCCGGCGCCACGGCGTTGATGGTGATGCCGTCGGCGCCCAGCTCGCGCGCCATGGAACGCGTCATGGCCATCACCGCGCCCTTGCTGGCCACATAGGCCATCAGGTTGGGGGCGCCCCACATCGCGGTGTCGGACGCCAGGTTGACGATGGCGCCCCGGCCGCTGTCGCGCAGCGCGGCGCGGCAGGCGCGCGTCATCAGCCACACGCCGCGCACGTTCACGTTCATCACCTGGTCCCACTTGTCCAGATCGATGTCGTCCATGCCCTTGCCGCCCGAATCGGTCACGGCCGCGTTGTTCACCAGGCCGTCCAGCCCGCCCAGCGCCTGCACGGCCTGCTGCGCGCAGCGCTCTATCGACTCCGGATTGCCGGCATCCAGCCCGAAGCCATGGGCCTCGAAGCCCTGCGCACGCAGCCGGGCCACGGACTCGGCCAGCAGCTCCTCGCGCAGATCGGCCATGGCGACGCGCGCGCCCTGCTCGCAAAAGGCCTTGGCGAACGCAAAGCCCAGGCCGCGCGCCGAGCCTGTGACGAGGATGCGGCGGCCGGCAAGCTGGCCTGTGGAGGGCGTGGTGTTCATGGCGTACCTCAATCGAAGGGGGTTTGTGTCTGTTTCAAATTTGAAATGACACTTTTTTCTTGAAACAAGCGTGAGTTTAGGACTGATGGTTCGGGGTGGGATTGGGGAAAACACGGAGACGTGTGGGAAATGAATGACAGAGGTGTGTCTGGGTGTGTTTTGGATGGGGGCTTTTTATGGCTTGTGAGGGCATGCCCGCCCTGCGGGCGAGAGCCGGGTTTCGGCCCGGCGGCCGACCGCAGCGAGCCGGATGACGAAGCAGTCCTGTCCTTCGGCAGGACTGCAACCCCGCAACCATCACGCCGCAGGCGCGTTCATACGGGGAGTGGGTGCGGGCCGTCGCTTCGCTCGGCCTGGGGTTTGAGGCGGGGTTGTGGAATGCCTCTATGATTTCGGTGGCCCCCTGTTCCGGGGCTGGTGCTTGAAAACACCATCAACACACAGCGGCAGAGCCTCCCCGAAAGAGAGGCCTCGTCACGTCTGAACACTTGGACAGTGGGCATCGCACCCGCACGTCCACACGGTTTTGGATGGGATGGGGCTACCCGCAAGGCTGCCCGCACGTCTGTGTGCGTGTTTTCAACATCCCATCCACCCTTTCTGCGCTTGAAAACGCAGGTCGGGTGTTTCCGTCTCGCACAGGAGTACGAAAACATGAACGATCAGCGCACCGCTCTTCCCACGCGCGCCAGCTTCGAGCAACTGGCTCGCACCATCACCGACACCAATGGATGGGTACAGGAAGGCTGCAACGAAATATGGGCCCTGGCCCAACTTGTGTTGGCCAGCCTCAATGCACCAGAAGACTTGCGACGTCCGCAAGCCATGGCTCACGCACTGCGCGCCATCCGCGACGGCGCTGAGTCACTGGCCGACTATGTGCAAGGCGAAGCCAGAAGCGTAGGTTGCGACCACACTCAAAGCCCATAGCCACGAGTGCGGCCACATCCGGCCGAGCGCAGCGAAGGGGTCGCGGGCATTCGGGTTGCCGTCTTTGACCTGACCTTTCTTGGCGCATCAAGATGGGCCATCGGCTGCCAGGCCAGGAACCAGGCATCGAAACCAAGCAATCGCAGTAGCAGGAATTCCCCTCGCGTCCAGCGTCAAGGCTTTGGCCTCCGATGACACACGGGCTACACGGTCATCAGTAAAGATACGCAGCAAAATAGTACTTTTTTAGATACACTTTTCCGATGGAAGAGCCCATTCTTTCCGTTGTCTTCTACCGGTCCGATGCCGGCAAGGAGCCCGTGCGTGACTGGCTTCTTGAACTTACGGTGGAAGACCGCAAAGCCATCGGCGCCGATATCAAGACCGTCCAATACAACTGGCCTCTGGGCATGCCCGTAGTACGCAAGATGGAGCCAGGACTGTGGGAGGTGCGGTGCAGCATTGGCGATGGCATCGCACGTGTCCTATTCACGGCCCAGAATGGAAAAATGGTTCTGCTGCATGGCTTCATCAAGAAGTCGGCCAAGACCCCCGCGCCGGATCTGACAACTGCCAGAAACCGGCTCAAGAAGCTGAGGAATACCCCATGAACAAACATCTAGGCAGCAATTTCGATGACTTCCTCGAAGAAGAAGGCCTGCTTGAGGAGGCCACAGCTATCGCAGTGAAGCGGGTGATTTCCTCGCAATTCGCACAGGCGATGAAAGCCCAGAAAGTCAGCAAGACCGAGATGGCGACACGCATGCGCACCAGCCGCATGGTGGTGAACCGCCTGCTGGACGAAAACGACACCGGCGTCACCCTGGCCACGTTGGCCCGCGCCAGCGTGGCGCTTGGCACGGCTTTGCACTTTGAACTGGACGATGCGACGGTTTTCCAGGCATCAGCGGCATAAAAGCACGACCGCTCAGCGCTGCGCCGACAGCCGCCGCAAAAACCCATCCACCACCCGCAACGCATACCGACTCGCCACCACCCTCACAAACTCCGCAAAGTCCACATGCGCACTGTCATCCGCCCGATCGGAAACCGTCCGCATGGCCGCAAACGGCACGCCATAGTCCAGGCAGGCCTGCGCCACGGCGGCGCCTTCCATCTCCACCGCCAGCACCTCATGCCCCGCAGCACGCAGGCCCTGCGCCAGGGCGCAAGAAGCGCCCGCCGTGCCCACGAACTGGTCACCGCTGGCAATCAGCCCCTGGTGCGCGCGCGGCGCCGTGGTGGCGTGGGCGGCGCGCAGGTCTTCGCCCGCCTCGGCAACGCAGGCCTGGGCAGCCGCCAGCAGCGCGGCGGTCATTTCAGGGTCGCAGGGCAGGCGCGTGCGTCCGTAGCCGGGCATTTCCCAGCGCGGGAAGATGGGCGAGGCGTCCAGGTCGTGCTGCAGGTATTCGTCGGCCACGACGACATCGCCCACGCGCACGCCTTCGCCCAGGCCGCCGGCGACGCCGGTGAAGGCGATGCGGCGCACGCCGAAGCGCTCGATCAGCGCCGTGGCCGTGGTGGCCGCCGCCACCTTGCCTATGCCCGACAGCGCGCAGACCACGTCATGCCCATGCAGGCGCCCGCGCCAGAACATGCGGCCGGCGTGGGCCGTGCCCTGGGCGTCGGACAGGGCATGGACCAGGCCTTCCTGTTCCTGCGGCAGGGCACTGAGGATGGCGATGGTCATGGTGGCTTCTCTTTCAACGTTTCAACGGCACAGGCAAAAAGCAAAGGCGGCCCGGGGGCCGCCTGCGGGGCGAAAGCGCCCATTGTGCCGCGAGCCTGTGCCCGGCGCGGCTCAGATGGCGATGGCCGTGGCCTGGTTGAGCACGGCGCGCACCACGCTGTAGACGGTGAGGGCCGAGGTCTTGGGGTTGGCCGCCAGCGGCTTGCCGCGCATGGTCAATTCCATGGATCCGAAGGCGCCGCGCGCGGCCACATGGTGCACGTTCTCGTCCACGCCCGGGTCGGCGTACAGGCGCACCGTGGTGCGGTCCAGGCCCATGCCGGCCAGCGACAGGGTGGCGGCCACGTTGGCGTTCTTGGGGTAGAGCTGGGCGGCCTCGCGTGCGCTGCCTTCGAAGATGCAGAAGGCTTCCTTGAGGCTGGCGAGGTCGCAGCGCTGTTCTGCGGGCGTGCCGGTCCAGGCCAGGGGCGGCTTGCGGCCGGTGTAGACCACTTCATCCAGGCCGCCGATGCGCGCAGCGGCCAGCGCATCCACGCCGCCGATGGCACCCGACAGCAATTGCACCTGGGTGCCTCCGGCCTCGGCCGCCGCCTGCACGGCCTCGGCCATGCCCGGGGCGCTGAGTGCGCCGATGGAGGCCACGACGGCAGGAATGCCGCGCCGCAGGGCGGGCAGCACATGTTCCTCGATGGCGGCATGGCCCGCGCACTCCACGATGAGGTCGGGCCGGTCTTCGGCCGCCAGCGAAGGCACGGCACGCGCCTGGGGCGCATGCAGGACCAGGGTGGCGCGCACGGCGTCGGTCACTTCCGGCACAAGCACCCAGCCCACCTGCACGGCGGCATGTCCCTTGAGCAGTTCGAGCACGCTGGCGCCAATCGCACCGCAGCCAATCACAGCAATCTTCATCGTCATATCTTTCTGGGAAGGAATGCGCTGGCGGCCGGTGTGCCCACCATCCGTTCAGCGCAGAAAACCGGGATGCTGGGTGCGCAGGTGGCCGGCCAGCTCATCGGCGGCGGCACGTACCTGCTCCACCCAGTCGGCCATGCGGCCGGGAGCGATTTCGGTGAAGGCCACGGCCATGCCCAGGCCCGCCACGATGCGCCCCTGCGCATCGCGCACGGGCGCGGCGATACTGGAGACGCCGGGCTCGTAGAAGCCCTCGCCCATGGCGTAGCCGCGTTCATGGTCCTGCTGCAGCAACTGCAGCAACTGCTCCACGCTGCGCGGCGTGCTTTCCGAGAACTGGGGCAGTTCGCTGCCGCCGAACAGGGCGCGCAGCTGGTCCGCGTCCATGTCCTGCAGCAGTGCCCGGCCCAGCACGGTGGCATGGGCCGGCAGCCGCGAGCCCACGCGCACGGCGCCCTGGAAGGCGCCGGCCGGCGCGATGCGCGCCACGTAGACCACCGAGGTGCCGTCCAGCAGCGCCAGGTTGGTGGTGAAGCCCAGCCGGTCGCACAGCGACTGCAGCACGGGCTCGGCCAGCTGGGCCAGCGGCTGGGTGGACAGGTAGTCGTAGCCCAGGCGCAGCACGGCCAGGCCCAGCCGGTATTCGGTGCCCGAGCGTTGCAGATACCCCATGCCCTCCAGCGTCGTCAGCATCCGGAACACCGTGGACCGGGGCAGCGCCAGGGTGCGCGCCAGGTCGGGCGCGCTCCACACGGGCTGCGAAGGCGTGAAGCAGGCCAGCAGGCGCAGGCCGCGCTCCAGCGCGGGAACGGTGTAGCGGTCGTTGTCGGTGGAGAGGGTTTCGGAGGTATCGCTCATCGCAATTCGGGCAGGTAGGCCATCAGGTCAGCAGGGTGGCCAGCCTCTGTGCGACATCCGCAGGTTGTTCGACGACAGAGGCATGGCCGGCTGCCGCAAGCGTAACGTACCGCGCCCCCAGTCTTGCGGCCCAGGCCGCGCAGGCAGCCGGCGGCGTGACCACGTCGTGCTCTCCCACCCAGACCTCGACCGGCATGGCAAGGCGCCCCGCCGCCTGCCCCAGGTCGCTGCCGCACAGCAGCTCCACGGCCTGGGCGTAGCCTGCGGCATGCAGGCGCGCCGTGTTCCAGCGCACCCATTGGCGCACGGGCTCGGGCGCGGCGGGCGAGACCAGGCGCTGGTCGATGGCAGCGGCCAGGCCTTCGATGCCTTTTTCCTGCAGAGCCGCAAGACGGCCCTGGCGTACCTTGGCCTGCTGCTCGCCCATGCCGGGTGCGCCATAGCCGCCAGCGGGGCTGATCAGCACCAGTTGCTGCACGCGCCCGGCACCGGCCTGCACCGCCCAGGGCGTGCCCATGAGCGCACCCAGCGAGTGGCCCACCAGCAGGCAGCGGCGCACGCCCAGCACCTGCAGCGACTGATCCAGCACGCGGGCGTAGTCGGCGCCCGTGGGCGCGGCGGGTGCCAGCGGCGTGGAGCGGCCATAGCCGGGCGCGTCCCAGGCCAGCACACGCGTGCGCGGCGCCAGCGCCAGGGCCACGTCCATCCAGGACGCGGCGCCCGAGCTGATGCCGTGCAGCATCACCACGGCAAAGTCCGAGGTCGTGTCGCCGGCCTCGCGCCAGGCGACCTGGGCGCCACCGGGCAGGGCGATGAGGTGTTCGGGGAACTGCGCCTGAAGGCGCTGCTCCATGCGTTGCAGCGTCTGCGCGGTCATGGCAGGCCCGCTACTCAACGTTTGATTTTTGCCAGGGGGTGTTCTGGGGGATAGGTGGGCGTGATGGGCTTCTTGGCACCCAGCATCACGCACATCAGCGCGTCTTCGTCGCCGATGTTGATTTCCTCGCGGTACACGCCGGGCGGCACGGAGACCACGTCGCGGTCGGTCAGGATGGTCTCGAAGCGCTGGCCGTCCTTCTCCAGCACGAGCTTGAGCTTGCCGCGGATCAGGAAGAAGACTTCCTCCACATCGGTATGCAGGTGCGATGGGCCTTCATTGCCGGCCGGGATGACCATGGTGGAGAAGGTGAAGTGCTCGGCCGGGATGGTGTTGCTGTCCGCAGCCACGCCCGTGCCGCCCGTGCCGATGTAGCGCATCTGGCCACGGCGGTACTTGGGATCGAAGTCGGCCTGGAACTTCAGCGCGTCGAAGTCGTACTTGCGCGTGGAAAACCGCGCCACGCGCGATTCCATCCATTGTTCGAAGCTGGAGCCTTCGGGCTGGTCCCAGGTGCGGGGCGTGTTCTGAGCGGATTCGGACATGTGTCTCTCCATCAACGTCGGTGGACATGGCGGGGAAGGTGCCATTTGTTTTATCCATGAATCACAGTTCATGGGGTAAAACAATTATAGGAAGATTGATCGCACGCAACAAGGGCCACATGCGCAGCGGCATGTGGCCCCTTTGCTGCCCGTCTGTTGAGGGAACAGCGATGGCCGTGCCTCAGGCAGCCATGCTGCGCCGCCCAGGCCGAAAGCCCGCATGGCTGGCCGGCCAGACCACGGACAGGCAGGCCAGTGCCAACACCGCCAGCGCCCAGGGCAAGGCGGAGGCACCCCGCCAGCCCAGCAGCAGTCCGCCGGCCACGCCGCCGCTCGCCACGGCCAGGTTGAAGACCGTCACCAGCATGGACTGGGCCACGTCGGCGCCCTCGCCCGCCGCATCGGCCAGCGCGGTCTGCAGCAGCGTGGGTGCGCCGCCAAAGCTCAGGCCCCAGGCCGCAACCCCGATCAGAACGGCCACGGCCGACTGCCCGGCCAGGCCCAGCACCAGCGCAGACACGGCGAACAAGGCCAGGCTCAGCACGGTGAGCGCGCGCAGCCAGCGGTCCACCAGCAGGCCCGTGAGCCAGATGCCGGCAATGGCCGCAAGGCCGAACAGCAGCAGCACCCCATCCACCCTTTGCCCCAGACCCGCCGAAGCCAGGAAGGGCGCGATGAAGGTGTAGAGCATGTTGTGGGCCAGCATCCAGCCGAACAGCGCCAGCAGCACGGGGCGCACGCCGGGCACGAGCAGGATGCGCGCCACGGGCTGGCGTTGGTGCGCCGTCTGCCCGGCGTAATCCGGCACACCCAGCCGCACCCAGGCCAGCAGCAGCAGGCATAGCGCCGACAGCGCCCAGAACACGCCGCGCCAGTCGAACAGGCTGCCCAGCCAGGCGCCCAGCGGCACGCCGGCCGCCAGGGCCAACGGCTGGCCCACGCCCGCCACGGCCAGTGCACGCCCCTGCAGATGCGGCGGCACCATGCGCCGCGCATAGCCGGCCACCAGCCCCCAGATCACGCCCGCAGCCATGCCTGCGGCAAAGCGCGCGGCCAGGGTCAGGCCGTAGTGGCCGGACAACGCGGTGAGGCTGTTGAACAGCAGCAGCCCGCCCACCGCCGCCATGAACAGCGGCCGGCGCCTGAGGCCGCGCGTGGCGGCCACGACGGGAATGGCGGCCAGTACCGAACCCAGCGCGTACAGCGTGACCATCTGGCCGGCCATGGCTTCGGACACTGCCAGTCCCGTGCCGATCTGGGGCAGCAGGCCGGCCGGCAGGGCCTCGGTCATGATGGCCAGAAAGCCTGCCATCGCCAGGGCCAGCAGCCTGCCCAGCGGCAGGCCCGTGTCGCCGGAGGTGTCCATGTGCTGGTTCATTGCCTTTTCCTTGCTGCGCATCTCAGGCACGGGAGGCTGGATGGGATGCCAGGTGGGATGCCGCCATGTCCTTGTCGCCATGCCCGGCGGCCAGCGCGCGTTCGAAGCGGCGCAGCCCGGCCTGGGCGCCATCCAGCAGCAGGCCTGCGCCGGCGGCGGCATCGGCTACCAGCTGCGCGTCCTTGACGGCATTGGCCACGGTGAAGCTGGCGTCGTAGCGGCCTGACAGCATGGCAGCGGCCTTGGCCTGGAAGAAGCCGCTGTCCATGGGCCCGCCCGTGACGGCATCGACCACCAGGGACGGTTCTATGTCCAGCCCCTTGGCCAGCGCCAGGCTTTCGGCCAGGCCATGCGTGAGTGCGAAGGCCCAGTGGTTGAGCGCCAGCTTGAGCCGGCTGGCGGCGCCTGCCTGCTGCGCAATCCACAGGCTGCGTTTGCCAATGGCATCGAACACCGGCTGCACCTGGCCGCGCTGCGCCAGCGGGCCTGCGGCCAGGATGACCAGCTGGCCCTGCTCGGCCGGCTGGCGCGTGCCCTGCACGGGGCAGTCGTAGAACACCAGGCCATGCCGATCGGCGAATTGCGCCAGCGGCGCGATGGCGTCCACACCCACCGTGCTCAGTTGCAGCCACAGTGTGCCCGGCTGCAATGCGGGCGCTGCGGCCTGCATGGCCTGCAGCACGGCCGGCCCGTCCTTGAGCACAGTGACGACGATGCGGGCGCCACGCACGGCGTCGGCCGCGTCGCCACAGGCCTGAACGCCGTCGGCCGCAAGGGCCTGGGCCTTGGCGGCCGTCCGGTTCCAGGCCCGGACGGTGAAGCCCTTGCGTTGCAGGTTGCGCGCGACGGGCGCACCGATCAGGCCCGTGCCGAGCACCGCAATGGTGGTTTGAAGGTTTGAATGCATGGGAACTCCAGGGTGATGAGAGAGTGAAACAGACAAGGAAAACTGAAATCCGGATTACTGGAACGATCATTCCAATTCAAGGAAAATAAAAACCCGCAACGGCACGACATGCGCGCGGCGGGTGGCGGGTGGCCGGCTATTGCGCCTGCAGCGCCATGTCGACCACGTCGACCACATCCATCAGGCACTGGCGGCGCTGCGGCGCGCTGCTGCCCTTGCCCAGCACGCGCAGGCCCTGCACGGTGTTCAGGACGAAGCGCGCCAGGGCGCGCGGCTTTTTGCTGTCAGTGATGTCGCCTTCCTGCTGGCCGCGCAGGATGAGCTTTTCCAGCGCCTTTTGCAGGCGCTGGAAGTTGCCGGCCACCCTCTCGGCCACGGCCTCGTCATGGCCGGCCAGCTCCAGCGCGGCATTGGCGACCAGGCAGCCCCGGCGCCCGGCATCGCTCAATTCGTCCTGCACGATGCGCAGCAGCAGCTGCCGCACCAGGTCCCGGGCGCGTCCCGGGCCGGACAGCAGTTCCACGTTGGAGGTGGTCACGGCCTCATAGCGGCGCAGCGCATGCTGGAACAGCCCCTGCTTGTTCTCGAAGGTGCCGTACAGGCTGCTGCGCGACAGGCCCGTGCCGTCCACCAGGTCCTGCACCGAGGTGGCCGCGTAGCCGCGCTGCCAGAACACCTGCATGGCGGCGTCTGCAATGTCATCGGGGTCGAAGTCCTTGGTGCGCATGGTGGCTCATTGAATTGGAACGATCATTCCATTCAATGTAGGCGGCCGTTTAGCGGCTGTCAAGATTGCGCCAAAGGGCCTTCACTCGCAGGGAATTTCCAGCCCGACCTTCACGCGGTCCAGCGCCACGATGGTCTTGAACCATTTGACGTTGGAGTTCTCGGCGAACAGGCGCCGCGCCAGCGCCTCGTACTCCTGCATGGTGGCCACGGTGAGGACGAGCACGAAGTCCACCTCGCCCGTGACGTAGTAGCACTGCTGGACCTCGGGCACGGCGAAGTGCGATTTCATGGCGTTGAGCGCATCGATGCTGGTGCGCTCGGTCATGACCTCCACGATGATGGTGATGGGCCGGCCCACGCGCGTGGGGTCCACGGTGGCGGCCTGGCCGGTGATCACGCCTTCGGCCTGCATGCGCTTGAGCCGGCGCTGCACGGCGGCCGTGGACAGGTTGACCTGCTCGGCCAGCAGGCGCAGCGGCACCGTGCTGTCGCGCTGGACGATGGCCAGGATGGCGCGGTCGAAGCCGTCCAGATCGGCCAGGTGTGCAGGGTGGGCGGTGTGCTTGGTCATGGGAAGCGAGGATTTTTGGAGGGTGAGAAATTTTCTCGCAAACACCCTCAATTCAGAGACCAAAAAACAGGTGCTGCGAAATAGTATTTCGTCGTTTTCCGCATCCAACGCATGCGGACCTGCCTGCCGAGAAAGCCCATCCCATGGCCACCCTGCTCCACCTGTCTCCCGTGTTTCTTGTGATGTCCATGCTCATGGTTTTGCGCCGCCCGCCTGTGCAGGCGGCCATGGCCGGGGCGGCGCTGGTCGCCCTGCTGTGGCTGGTCGATGCCTGGATGGCGAAGGGCACCGCCGCTTCCGGCGCCGCCCTGGCCGCAGCGCGCGACACGGGCGTGCTGTTCCTGAGCACGGCCTTCGTGATCGTGCCGGGCCTGGGTTTCGTGATCCTCATCGAACGCATGGGCGTGAACCAGGCGCTGAGCCAGTGGGTGCGCTCGCTGGGCCTGGGGCCGGCCGATCAGGTGGTGTTCATCGTGCTGGGCCTGGCGCCGCTGCTGGAGGCGATGACGGGTTTTGGCGTGTCGCTGATCGCCACCGTGCCGCTGCTGCTGAGCCTGTTCGAGCGGCGCGCCGCACTGCGCATGGCGCTGGCGGGCATGGCCATCATGCCCTGGGGCACGCTGGGCCTGGCCACGGTGATCGGAGCCTCGCTGGCCCATGTGGATGCGGCCGCGCTGGCCGCTGTGTCCTCGCTGACCAGCGCGCCGGTGTTCCTGGTGCTGGGCGCCCTGTCCCTGCACCTGGCAGGCGAGCGCGGTGCGCGGGCCTGGCTGCTGCTGGGCGGCTTTGGCCTGCTGTTCGTGGTCGTGCTGCATGGCATCAGCCGCTGGCTGGGCCCCGAGGTGGCGGGCGTGGGCGCGGGCTTTGCGGTTGCGCTGGGCATGCTGGTGCGCGCGCTGCTGCTGCGCGGCACGGCCCAGGCGGCACCCGGCTGGCCGCGCCAGGCCTGGCCGTATCTGGCGCTCGCCCTTGCCATCGTGCTGCTCAAGCTGCTGGCCCTGGCCACGCAGTGGGACCAGCGCTGGATCGTGCAGGGCGCCCAGGTGGCCTGGAAGCCGCTGGCCTCGCCGGGCGTGGCGCTGACCCTGGTGCTGGCACTGCTGCTGGCGCGCGGGGCCGGCCGTGGCGTTGCCCTGGCTGGTGCTCTGGCCGCCCGCGCCAAGCGCCCGCTGCTGACCATCTTCTTCTTTCTGGCCATGTCCCAGATGATGGTCAAGGCCGGTTTCCTGTCCGGCCTGGTGCAGCTGCTGGCCGAACTGGCGCCTGCGGCCCTGGCGCCCATCGTGGCGGCCTTCGGTGCGCTGGCCGGCTACATGACGGGCTCCAACGTGGGCGGCAACGCGATCTTCATGCCCGCCATCGCCCTGCTGCCCGAGTCCTCGCGCCTGCTGCTGGCCGCCGTGCACAACAGCGCCGCCGGGCATGCGGCGCTGGGCTCTTTGTCCATCGTGATGCTGGTGCTGGGCCTGGCACGGACCACCGCGCAGGAAGAAGGCGAGCTGGTGCGCTTCGGCTTTGCGCTGGCCTGCCTCAATGCGGCGGCCGTGGCGCTGGCGGCGCTGGCCCTGGCGGGTCCGGGCGTGTTCTGAAGACGTGTTCCCTCCCAATGGAAAGAGGCGCCGCAGCGCCTCTTTGCAAACACGGCAAGCCGCCCGCGCTACTTGCTGTCGCGCAGCTCCCGGCGCAGGATCTTGCCGACCGGGGTCTTGGGCAGTTCGGTGCGGAATTCGATCACGCGCGGCCGCTTGTAGCCCGTGAGGTTGTCGTGGCAGAAATCGCGTACGGCCTGCTCGGTGAGGCTGTCGTCCCTGCGCACGATGACCAGCTTGACGGCCTCGCCGGTCTTCTCGTCGGGCACGCCGACCACGGCGCATTCGAGCACGCCGGGGCAGTTGGAGACCACGTCTTCCACTTCGTTGGGATAGACGTTGAAGCCGCTGACCAGGACCATGTCCTTCTTGCGGTCCACGATCTTGAAGTAGCCGCGCTCGTCCATGGTGCCGATGTCGCCGGTGCGGAAATATCCGTCGGCGGTGAAGACCTTGGCGGTTTCGTCGGGGCGCTGCCAGTAGGCGGCCATGACCTGCGGGCCCTTGATGGCGACCTCGCCGCGCTCGCCGATGGTGGTCACGTCGTTTCCTTCGTCATCGACGAGCTTCATCCAGGTGCTGGGCAGGGGCACGCCGATGGTGCCCGAGAACTCGGTGGAGGTGACGGGGTTGCAGCTGACCGAGGGACTGGTCTCCGACAGGCCGTAGCCCTCGCAGATGGGGCAGCCGGTCTTTTGCAGCCACAGCTGGGCCACGGCGCTTTGCACCGCCATGCCGCCGCCGACCGAGACCTTCAGGTGCGACCAGTCCACGGTGTTGAAGTCCGGGTGGTTGGCCAGGCCGTTGAACAGCGTGCTCACGGCCGGGAAGCTGTGAAAGCGCTGCGTGGACAGTTCCTTGAGCGTGGCCTTGAGGTCGCGCGGATTGGGAATCAGGATGGTTTTGCCGCCCGTGCGCATGGACAGCATCATGTTCACCGTGAAGGCGAAGATGTGGTACAGCGGCAGCGCGCAGATGCTGGTGGGCTGCTCGCCGGCCGGCACCTTGCCCATGGCGGGCTGGTTCCAGGCCTCGGACTGCAGCACGTTGGCGATGATGTTGCTGTGCAGCAGCACCGCGCCCTTGCTCACGCCCGTGGTGCCGCCCGTGTACTGCAGCAGGGCCATGTCGGAGGCCTGCAGCTGCGGCGCCTGGAAGGGCGAGCGCATGCCCTTGGCCAGCGCGTCGTTGAAGCGCACGGCCCCCGGCAGCGAGAACGGCGGCACCAGCTTCTTGACCTTGCGCACCACGTAATTGACGATGGCGCCCTTGAGCATGCCCAGCTGGTCGCCCATGGTGCACAGCACCATGTGCTGCACGGGCGTGGCGGCCTTGCAGGCCTGCAGCGTATGGGCGAAGTTCTCGATGATGACGATGGCCTTGGCGCCCGAGTCCTTGAGCTGGTGCTCCAGTTCGCGCGCCGTGTACAGCGGGTTGACGTTGACGACCACGAAACCGGCGCGCAGCACGGCGGCCACGGCCACGGGGTACTGGGGCACGTTGGGCATCATCAGCGCCACGCGGTCGCCGCGCGCCAGGCCCAGGCTCTGCAGATAGGCAGCGAAGGCGCGGCTTTGCGCATCGACCTGGGAGTAGGTCAGCTCCTTGCCCATGAAGGAATAGGCCACACGGTCCGCGTAGCGGCTGAAGGCCTCCTCCATCAGGGCCACCAGCGAAGGGTATTGGGAGGGATCGATGTCGGCGGGCACACCTGCCGGATAGGCACCCAGCCATGGGCGGTCACTCATGCTGCTTGTCTCCTGGTTGTCTCGACTAATCGTGCATTCTCATAAAAAGCACGGTCGTTCGATACTGTGATAACCCTAGTACTACCCCTAGGGTCCGCATTGCGTTGCTCCAGGTCAAAGCTCGCCGGGCCGCCCAGGCCCTCCGTCACGACCGCGGTTCAATCCCAGGCCGGAGCCAGCCCGTCTGGGCTGACCTGGCGGTCGCCGCGCTCCAGCGCGGCGATGCGCTGCATGTCTTCGGCGCCCAGCACCAGCTGGCAGCTGTCCAGGTTGGCCTGCAGGTGGGCGCGCCGGGTGGACGAGGGAATGACGGCATAGCCCATGGCCATGGTCCAGGCCAGCGCCACCTGGGCGGGCGTGGCGCCGCGGGCGGCGGCGATGTCGGCCAGCACGGGATCGGCCAGCAGCCTGCCGTAGCCCAGCGTCATGTACGAGGTGGTGTGGATACCCTGCTGGCGTGCGAAGTCGGTGACGGCGCGGTTTTGCAGATAGGGGCTGAGCTCGATCTGGTTGGTGGCGATGTTCGCGGCGCCCACGGCGGCGATGGACTGCTGCAGCAGCGCGATGTTGAAGTTGGACACGCCGATGTGGCGCGTCAGCCCCTGCTCCCTGGCGCGCATGAGGGCGCCCAGGCTGTCCTCCAGCGGCACGCTGCGCGAAGGCCAGTGGATCAGCGTCAGCTCCACATGGTCGGTGCGCAGGGCTTCAAGGCTGCGCTCCAGGCTGGGGATCAGCGCGTCGGCGGACAGGTTCTCGGTCCAGATCTTGGTGGTGAGGAACAGCTGATCGCGCGGCACGGCGCTGGCGGCGATGGCGGCCCCCACATCGGCCTCGTTGCCGTAGATCTGGGCGGTGTCGATGGCGCGGTAGCCCACTTCCAGGGCCTGGCCCACGGAGTGGCGCACCACCTCGTCCTTGAGGCGGAAGGTGCCCAGGCCGAACGCGGGCACCACGGAAGCGAGAGAGGCAGTCGATGTCATGCAGGTCTTTCAAAAAAGCAAACAAGGCGCGGAACAACGCCTCGAAGACTGCAGTCTGGCGCGTTCACGCTTGCAGATAAAGCCTGGTATCAGCAGAAAATATTTGACGCTCCAGCAACAATTGCGCCAAGCTGGCGCCCCATGAAAACCACGCTGGACGAACTGCAGGCCTTTCGCGCCGTGATCGACTGCGGCAGCATCACGGCGGCGGCCGAGCAGTTGGGACAGACCACCTCGGGCATCAGCCGCAGCCTGTCGCGCCTGGAGAAAAAGCTGGCCACCACCTTGGTGCGGCGCACCACGCGCAGCCTGGAGCTGACCGAGGAAGGCGCGCGCTTCCTGGCCCGCACGCGCGAGGTGCTGCAGGCCCTGGACGCGGCCGAGGAGGAACTGGCCGCGCGCCGTGAGGCGCCGGCCGGGCTGCTGCGCGTCAACGCGGCCTCGCCCTTCATGCTGCATGCCATCGTGCCGCTGGTCGGCGAGTTCCGCGCGCTCTATCCGCTGATCACGCTGGAGCTGAACACCGATGACCTGCACATCGACCTGCTGGCCCAGCGCACCGACATCGCCATCCGCATCGGCGAGCTGCGCGACTCCACGCTGCATGCGCGACTGCTGTGCCACAGCCTGCTGCGCGTGCTGGCCAGCCCCGCCTACCTGCAGGCCCATGGCCCCGTGGCGAGCGTGGCCGCGCTGGCGCGCCACCAGCGCATCGGCAACAGCCAGGTGCCGGGCCTGAACCACTGGCCGCTGCGCACGCCCGAGGGCGGCGACCGCTGGGATGCCGCGCCCCAGCTCACGGCCTCCAGCGGCGAGACCATGCGCCAGCTGGCCCTGGCCGGCCAGGGCGTGGTCTGCCTGGCCGACTTCATGACCGTGCGAGACCGCGCCCAGGGCGAGCTGGTGCAGGTGCTGGCGCGCGAGACCGTGCAGCAGCGCCAGCCCATCCACGCCGTCTACTACCGCAACACGGCGCTGGCCGCGCGCATCACGGCCTTCCTGGACTTTCTCGCGCAGCGCATGGCGCAGTCCTGAGGGCCCTGTGACGACGTCCGCCTGAACGGCTTGATCGGCCCGTTCGGCTTGTGCATGCAGGGCGCATGCATATGCGTTTTGCTTCGTTGCCGCAGGGCTGGCGGTTTTACAGAATCCGGGATTCGCCGCAGCAGGCATGGGCCGGCTGCGGCCGGAGACCGTCTTGCCCCACCTGATCGAAAGCTTTGCCGACATGGCGCCCTTCGTGGCCCTGCGGCGCGACCTGCATGCCCACCCTGAGCTGGGCTTCGAGGAACACCGCACCTCGGCCATCGTGGCCGAACGCCTGGCCGCCTGGGGCGTGGAGGTGCACACCGGCCTGGCCGGCACGGGCGTGGTGGGCGTGGTGCACGGCAGGCATACGTACGCACGCCACGGCACGCGCACCATCGGCCTGCGCGCCGACCTGGATGCGCTGCCGCTGCAGGAAGAAAACCGGTTCGCCCACCGCTCGCAGCACGCAGGCCGCATGCATGCCTGCGGCCATGACGGCCACACCACCATGCTGCTGGCCGCGGCCTGGCATCTGGCACGCACGCGCGACTTCGCGGGCACGGTGCACCTGATCTTTCAGCCCGCCGAAGAGATGGGCAAGGCCGGCGCACGCAGGATGATCGACGAAGGCCTGTTCGAGCGCTTCCCCTGCGATGCGGTCTTCGCACTGCACAACTTCGCGCTGGACCGCGTGGGCAGCTTCGCGCTCAACCCGGGCGCGCTCATGGCCTCCAGCAACACCTTCCGCATCGTGCTGCATGGGCAGGGCACGCATGCCTCGCTGCCGCACACGGGCACCGATCCGGTGGCCGCCACCATTGATCTGGCCCAGCAGCTGCAGACCCTGGTCGCGCGCCATGTGGATTCGCGCGAACGCGCACTGCTGGCGGTCACGCAGATCCAGGGCTCGGACGCGCCCAACGTGATTCCCGACAGCGCCTGGGTGGGCGGCACGGTGCGCACCTTCTCCGTGGCGGCGCTGGACATCCTCGAAGCCGCCCTGCGCCGCCAGGCCGAGCACACGGCCTTGGCCCATGGCTGCAGGGCCGAGATCCATTTCCGGCGCGCCTCGCCGCCCCTGGTCAACCACGCGGCCGAGGCCGCCTTCGCCGCCGCCGTGATGCGCGAGATCGCGGGCGACGACGCCGTGGACACGCAGTTCCCCGGCGTGCTGGCGGCCGAGGACTTCGCCCACATGCTGCAGGCGCGCCCCGGCTGCTACGCCTTCATCGGCAACGGCCAGGGCGATCACCGACTGCCCGGCCATGGCGACGGCCCCTGCCTGATCCACAACCGCTCCTACGACTTCAACGACGACATCCTTGCCATCGGCGCCAGCTACTTCGTGCGGCTGGTGGAGCGGTGGCTTGCCGTCACCCAGGAAACTTCCCCATGAAAACCTCTCACCCTTCTCCCGTCACCCGCCGCGTTCTGCTGGCAGCAGCCCTGGCCCTGGGACTGGCACCGGCCGTGCATGCCGAACGCGTGATCCGCATCGTCGTGCCCTTCGGCGCGGGCGCCACGCAGGACACGGTGGCACGCACCTTCAGCAATGAACTGGGCCAGGCCCTGGGCGCCACCGTGGTGGTGGAAAACCGGGCGGGCGCGGGTGGCAGCGTGGGCACGGCCCAGGTGGCCAAGTCCGCGCCGGACGGCAACACCCTGGTGCTGGCTGCGGCCAGCCACAACCTGGCCGGCCATCTGTACGCGAAGCTGCCCTATGACCCGCTCAAGGACTTCGTGGGCGTGTCTTTCCTGGGCCGCACGGGCTATGTGGTGGGCGTGCCGGCCGCCTCGGGCGTGCAGACCCTGGGCGAGCTGCTGCAGCGCGCCAGGGCCCAGCCCGGCCAGCTCAACTATGCGTCGGCCGGCAATGGCAGCGCCTCGCACCTGGCCTCGGCCTCGCTGGCCGCGCAGGCGGGCGTCAAGCTGCAGCACATCCCCATGAAATCCACGGGCGACGCCACGACCGAACTGCTGGCCGGCCGCGTGCAGCTGGTCACGGGCGCCACCATCGGCATGCTGGCCTTCCAGAAGGACCCGCGCGTCAAACTGCTGGCCTACTCGGGCCAGCAACGGTCGCGCTTCCTGCCCGATCTGCCCACGGTGGCCGAGTCCGGCGTGCCCGGCTATGCCTTCGACTCCTGGCTGGGCCTGCTGGCACCGGCCGGCACGCCGCCCGCCGAAGTGGAGCGCATCAACGCCGCCGTGCGCAAGGTGCTGGCCGAGCCCGTGGTCCAGGAGCGCCTGGCCCGCGTGGGCGTGGAAGCCGCCACCCTGCCGGCCGCCGAATTCCAGCGCCTGCTCAAGGACGACTGGGAAGCGTCCGGGCGCATCGTCAAGGCGGCCGACGTGCGCATCGAATAGTCACCCAGGCCAACAGTCACCCAGGCCGTCACAGCAGCTTGGTACCCAGCGGCACCTCGCGGTCGGGCACGCACAGCGCCACCTCGCCGTTCTCGTTGTGGAATCCCGTGACCAGGCATTCCGAGCGCATGGGCCCGATCTGCTTGCTGGGAAAGTTCAGCACAGCCACCACCTGGCGGCCTATCAGTTCCTCGGGCCGGTACAGCGCCGTGATCTGGGCGCTGGACTTGCGCAGGCCCAGCGCCGGGCCGAAGTCGACCTGCAGCACATAGGCGGGGCGGCGCGCCTCCTTGAACACCTGGGCGTCCACGATGCGGCCCACGCGCAGCTCCACCTTGAGGAAGTCGTCAAAGCCAATGGTCTCGTGCAATGCGGATGAAGTAGTCATGCGGCCATGATGCCGCGCCGCCGGTGCCGGCTTTGTCGAGCAACGCTTGCAGTGCTAGACCTGGGCCGCCTCGCGCGCCCGCTTGGCGGCCAGCACGCGCTGGCGCCAGCGATACAGCGCAATCGCATAGCCCGTGCTGTGCCCCGCCATGAGCCCGAACACCGACAGTGTGAGCGGACTGGCAATGAACCCATGCAGGCCGGTATCGGCGCCCGGCGACAGCCAGGCCAGTTGCACCACGCGCCAGGCGATGCGCGCCAGGAACAGCAGGGACAGGGCAATGCCCAGATGGGTATGAGGCGTGTAGTACAGGCCCTGTGGAGTCGGTTCGAGCTGCGTGCGCGACCAGGCCCAGCGCGACAGCAGCCCGCCGCAGACCAGCCCGCCGCCCAGCGCCGCCAGCGCAGGCCAGTGGCCCCAGGCGACCCAGCTCACCAGGCCCAGCAGCACGGTGTAGATGCCCAGCGTGATCCAGGGCCGGTACTTGTTCGTGCGCTGGCGCCCCACGAGCCGCCGGTAACGCGCGTGCAGGCGCCAGACCAGCAGGGGCAGCAGCACGATCAGCGTGGTGGAACTCGCGTGGACAGCCATGGGAACCTCCGGTGTGGCGCACAAGCCGCCAGTGTCGCAGCTTCCATGAAAAAGGCCGGCATCGCGTCCGATGCCGGCCTGGTGCAGGGCCCGTCGACAGGCCCCGCAGCGGTTCGCGCCAGGATTACTTGGCGGCGACCACGCGCACCATTTCCAGGCACTTGTTCGAGTAGCCCCACTCGTTGTCGTACCAGGACACGACCTTCACGAAGGTCTTGTCCAGGGCGATGCCGGCTTCGGCATCGAACACCGAGGTGCAGGACTCGCCGCGGAAGTCCGTGGCCACGACCTTGTCTTCGGTGTAGCCCAGCACGCCCTTGAGCGCGCCTTGCGACTGGGCCTTCATTTCGGCGCAGATCTCTTCGTAGCTGGCTTCGCTGTTCAGCTCCACCGTCAGGTCCACCACCGACACGTCGGAGGTGGGCACGCGGAAGGACATGCCGGTCAGCTTCTTGTTGAGCTCGGGAATCACCACGCCCACGGCCTTGGCTGCGCCCGTGCTGGAGGGAATGATGTTTTCCAGGATGCCGCGGCCGCCGCGCCAGTCCTTGTTGCTGGGGCCGTCCACGGTCTTTTGGGTGGCGGTGGCAGCGTGCACGGTAGTCATCAGGCCGCGCTTGATGCCCCACTTGTCGTTGAGCACCTTGGCCACGGGAGCCAGGCAGTTGGTGGTGCAGGAGGCGTTGGAGATCACGTCCTGGCCAGCGTAGGTCTTGCAGTTCACGCCGAAGACGAACATCGGGGTGCTGTCCTTGGAAGGCGCGGACATGATGACCTTCTTGGCGCCGGCAGCCAGGTGCTTGCGTGCGGTCTCGTCGGTCAGGAACAGGCCGGTTGCCTCGATCACGATGTCGGCGCCGACTTCGTTCCACTTCAGGTTGGCGGGGTCGCGCTCCTGCGTCAGGCGGATGGTCTTGCCGTTGACGATCAGGTTGGAGCCCTCCACCGAGACCTCGCCCTTGAAACGGCCGTGCACGCTGTCGTACTTGAGCATGTAGGCCAGGTAGTCGGGCTCGAGCAGGTCGTTGATGCCCACGACTTCGATGTCGCTGAAGTTCTGCACGGCAGCGCGGAACACCATGCGGCCGATGCGGCCGAAGCCGTTGATACCGATCTTGATCGTCATATTTGCCTCTTGGATTGACGGATTGCGAAAAACGGAAAAACTGAAACGGTGAGGGCCAGGCCGGGCCTGGCGGGCGGCAAAAAGGGGCCACAGGCCCCTTCTCGCAGCTTTACTTGCCGGCGCGCTGCAGCGCAGCCTGCACGGTGTCGGCCACGTTCTCGGCCGTGAAGCCGAAGTGCTTGAACAGCACGGGCGCGGGGGCCGATTCGCCGTAGGTGTCGATGCCGACGACGGCGGCGCAGCCGTACTTCCACCAGAAGTCGGTCACGCCCATTTCCACAGCGATGCGCGGCAGGTTGGCCGGCAGCACCTGGCTCTTGTACTTGGCGTCCTGCTTGTCGAAGGTGGTGGTGCTGGGCATGGAGACCACGCGCACGGCGACCTTGCGCTCGGCCAGCAGCTTCTGGGCGGCCAGGGCCAGCTGCACTTCGGAGCCGGTGGCGATGATGACGGCCTGGGCCTTCTTGTTCAGGCCGACGGCCTTGGGTTCGGACAGCACGTAGGCGCCGCAGGCGATGTCGTCCAGCGCGTCTTCGGTCTTGGCTGCGTAGGCCAGGTTCTGGCGCGACAGCAGCAGGGCCGTGGGCTTGTTCTTCTGGCTCAGGGCCACGGTCCAGGCGACGGCGGTTTCCGTGGTGTCGGCAGGGCGCCAGACATCCAGGCCCGGGATCAGGCGCAGCGAGGCGGCGTGCTCGATGGACTGGTGGGTGGGGCCGTCTTCGCCCAGGCCGATGGAGTCGTGCGTGAAGACATGGACCACGCGCTGCTTCATCAGCGCGGCCATGCGGATGGCGTTGCGGCTGTAGTCGCTGAAGGTCAGGAAGGTGCCTGCGTAGGGGATGTAGCCGCCATGCAGGGCGATGCCGTTCATGATGGCGGCCATGCCGAACTCGCGCACACCGTAGTTGATGTGGCGGCCGATCTTGCCGTCTTCGGTCAGGACCACGGCACCCTTGTCGTCCACGCGCAGCGAAGGCGTGCTCTTGGTGTTGGTCAGGTTGGAGCCGGTCAGGTCGGCCGAGCCGCCCAGCAGTTCTGGCAGGGCTGCGGTCAGGCCCTCCAGGGCCAGCTGGCTGGCCTTGCGGCTGGCCACGGTGGCGCCTGCGTCATGCGCGGCGGAGGCGATCTGCGCGGCGATCTCGCCGAAGTTGGCGGGCAGGTCACCGGCCATGCGGCGCTTGAATTCGGCAGCCAGTTCGGGGAAGGCCTTGGCGTAGGCGGCGAACTTCTTGTTCCAGGCCGCTTCGGCCTTGGCGCCGGCGGCCTTGGCATCCCAGTCGCCGTAGACGCTGGCGGGGATGTCGAAGGGACCGTGCTCCCAGCCCAGGGCCGCGCGGGTCAGCGCGATTTCCTCGGCGCCCAGGGGCTCGCCGTGGGCCTTGGCCGTGTCCTGGCGGTTGGGCGAGCCCTTGCCGATGCTGGTCTTGCAGCAGATCAGCGTGGGCTTGTCGCTGCTCTTCTTGGCGGCAGCGATGGCGGCATCGATGGCCTGCACGTTGTGGCCGTCCACGTCGCGCACCACGTTCCAGCCATAGGCTTCGAAGCGGGCGGGCGTGTTGTCGATGAACCAGGGGGCGACCTTGCCGTCGATGGAGATGCCGTTGTCGTCGTACAGCGCCACCAGCTTGCCCAGCTTCCAGGCGCCGGCCAGGGCCGCGGCCTCGTGGCTGATGCCTTCCATCAGGCAGCCGTCACCCAGGAACACGTAGGTGTGGTGGTCGACGATGGCGTGGCCTGCGCGGTTGAACTCGGCGGCCAGCAGCTTTTCGGCCAGCGCGAAGCCCACGGCATTGGTGATGCCCTGGCCCAGCGGGCCGGTGGTGGTTTCCACGCCGGGGGTGATGCCCACTTCGGGGTGGCCGGCCGTCTTGCTGTGCAGCTGGCGGAAGTTCTTGAGTTCGTCGATCGGCAGCGCGTAGCCCGTGAGGTGCAGCAGCGCGTAGATCAGCATGGAGCCGTGGCCGTTGGACAGGATGAAGCGGTCACGGTCAGCCCATTGCGGGTTGACGGGGTTGTGCTTGAGGTGACGGCTCCACAGTGCCACGGCCATGTCGGCCATGCCCATGGGGGCGCCGGGGTGGCCGGAGTTGGCTTGTTGAACGGCATCCATTGCGAGTGCGCGGATCGCATTCGCCATTTGTTGAGTGTTGGCCATCAGGGCGCTCCGTGAAGGAGGGGGTAATCAGAGTAAGCCGGCTATTTTAAAGGACGCGGGTTTTCGGCTCCCGCGCGCGGGGCAATGGCCGCTGGCAATGGTCTACAGTTGCGCTCCATGACCGCCTCGCCCATCCAGCCGTTCCCCGCCGCCAAGGCGCTTTTCCTCACCGAGCAGCCACCGGCCATGCTGCTGGCCGCAGGCCGTGGCGAGCGCATGCGGCCGCTGACCGACACCTGCCCCAAGCCGCTGCTGCAGGTGCAGGGCCGGCCGCTGCTGCAGCACCACCTGCAGGCCCTTGCGCAGGCCGGCGTGCGCCGCGCCGTGGTCAACACGGGCTGGCTGGGCGAGCAGATTCCCGCGCGCTTCGGGGCGCGCTTCGCGCCCGACACAGGTGGCGAGCCGCTGCATCTGGCCTATTCCCCCGAGCCCGAGCAGGCGCTGGAGACCGCAGGAGGCATTGCGCGCGCGTTGCCGCTTCTGGACACGGTGTTCTGGCTGGCGGCCGGCGATGTCTACGCGCCCGACTTTGATTTCCCGTTCGAGGCGGCCCGCGAATTTGCCGCCAGCGGACGGCTGGCCCATCTGTGGCTGGTGCCCAACCCCGAGCACCATCGGCGTGGCGACTTCGGCGTGGACGAACTGGGCCTGGCCTGCGACTGGCCCGAGGGAGATGCCCGCCCGCGCCAGACCTACGGCACCATTGCGCTGCTGCGCGCCGAGCTGTTTGCCGCGCCCTGGTGCGACATCCCGCCCGGCAACCCCGACGGTTGGCGCGTGCCGCTGGTGGCGCTGCTGCGCCGGGCGATGGCCGCCGGCCAGGTGAGCGCCAGCCTGTATACCGGGCGCTGGACCGACGTGGGCACGCCCGAGCGGCTGCAGCGGCTCAACACGCCAGCCGCCTGAGACGTCGGACTGACACGCCGGCCTGGCACGTTGGCCTGGGGCGCCCGCTGGTGACTTCGGCGCCCGGGCAGGCGAAGGCGCTCCGTGTTAGCGTCGCCGGTTCGGCGCAGCGGCGCGCCAGAAAGCCTTTCGATGAGCGTGATCCAGTATGTGATGTTCCTGGCCCTGGTGGGCCTGGCGACGTTTTGCCAGAACCTGACGGGCTTTGCCTTCGGGCTGATCTTCGTGGGCGTGGCCGGTGCCACGCACCTGATGGGCATTGGCGATGCGGCCAACGTGGCCTGCCTGCTGTCCGTGGTCAACGGCGTGGCCTACCTGCGCGCCCACCGCCAAGTGCCGCAGTGGACGCTGCTCAAGCCCATGCTGATCAGCAGCGTCATCGGCGTGATCGGCGGCGTGCTGCTGCTGCAGTGGCTCAGCGGCAATGCGCTGAGCGGGCTGCGCATGCTGCTGGGCCTGGCCATCGTGGCCTGCGCGCTGTTGCTGTTGCTGCAAAAGCAGGTCAACGCGCAGGTGTCGGGGCCGGTGTCGCTGTGGGTGGCCGGTGTGGCATCGGGGGTGCTGGGCGGCCTGTTTGCCACGCCGGGCCCGCCCATGGTCTACCACCTGTACCGCCAGCCGCTGGACCGCCTGGTGGTGCGCCAGTGCCTGTTTGCCATGTTCCTCACCTGCGCGCTGCTGCGCCTGGCCATGGTGGCCTGGGAGGGCGAGATCACCGCCAGCGTGCTGCTGGCGGCGGCCCTGGCCTTTCCCGTGGTGACGGTGGTGACCTGGCTGCACATGCGCCATCCGCCCGCCCTGCCCAAGCGGCTGGTCGAATGGATGGTCTGCCTGCTGCTGGTGCTGTCGGGCACCAGCTTGCTGGTGTCGGGCTGGAACGCCAGCCACCCCCAGCCCGTGGTGCCCGATGACGAGATGGCCATGGCCGTACCCCAGCGGTCACCGGCTGCGGCCCCCGCGCCGCGCTGAAAGCAAAAAAGCCCGCAGGGCGGACCGGCGGGCTTTTTTGAAGGGGAAGGAACCGATCAGTTCACGACCTGCTGCAGCGAACCGGCAGCGTACTTGGCGGCCATCTGCTCCAGCGTGTAGCCCTTGATCTTGGCGCCCTGGCCTTCGCAGCCGAACTCGATGTAGCGGGCCTTGCAGATCTGCTTGGCGGCTTCGCGGGCAGGCTTGAGCCATTCGCGGGCGTCGAACTTCTCTGGGTTCTCGGCCAGGAACTTGCGCACGGCGCCGGTCATCGCCAGGCGGATGTCGGTGTCGATGTTGATCTTGCGCACGCCGTGCTTGATGGCTTCCTGGATTTCCTCGACGGGCACGCCGTAGGTTTCCTTCATGGCGCCGCCGTACTGGCGGATGATTTCCAGCAGTTCCTGGGGCACGGAGGAGGAGCCGTGCATGACCAGGTGGGTGTTGGGCAGGCGGGCGTGGATTTCCTTGACGCGCTGGATGGACAGGATGTCGCCCGTGGGCTTGCGCGTGAACTTGTAGGCGCCGTGGCTGGTGCCGATGGCAATGGCCAGCGCGTCCAGCTGCGTGGCCTTGACGAACTGGGCCGCTTCCTCGGGGTCGGTCAGCAGGGCCGAGTGGTCGAGCACGCCTTCGGCGCCCACGCCGTCTTCCTCGCCGGCCATGCCGGTTTCCAGCGAGCCCAGGCAGCCGAGTTCACCTTCGACGGTGGCGCCCAGCTTGTGGGCCATTTCCACGACCTTGCGGGTCACGTCCACGTTGTATTCGAAGGAGGAAGGCGTTTTGCCGTCTTCCATCAGCGAGCCGTCCATCATCACCGAGCCGAAGCCCAGGTTCAGCGCGCCCTGGCAGATGGCGGGCGAGGTGCCGTGGTCCTGGTGCATGACCAGGGGGATGTGGGGATACTGCTCGGCGGCGGCCTGGATCAGGTGCTTGATGAAGGGCTCGCCGGCGTACTTGCGGGCGCCTGCGCTGGCCTGCAGGATGACGGGCGCGCCCACTTCGTCGGCGGCCGACATCACGGCTTGCACCTGCTCCAGGTTGTTGACGTTGAAGGCGGGAAGACCGTAGCCGTTTTCGGCAGCGTGGTCCAGCAGTTCGCGCATCGAAACGAGAGGCATGTGTAGGGTCCGTATCAAGTTGTTGAGAGGGGGATGCCCCTGCCGCATGGCGGCCGCCGCTGCGTCATGGGTTCGCTGCGGGGCTGCGGCCGGGGGATCGCGGTAGTAACCGCTTGGTAACTGGCGATTTTAACCAGCTGCCGCCAACCCTGTCCCGGGCATTCCCATGCGGTAGCAGGTCGTGAAGCCTTCGGGCGGCGCGGCCTCGCCAAAGCTTCCCTGGTGGGCGCGCAGCACGCGCGCCACGATCTCGTGGCCCAGGTGCAGGCTGTCCACGGGCGCTGCCGCGCGCTCTGCGCCGTCACGGCGGCCGTCATCGCAGACCTGCAGCCAGACCTCGCCATCCGGCCCCTGCCCGGCCTGCACCTCGATCTGCGTGCCGTGCGGTGTGTGCTTGAGGGCGTTTTCCACCAGGTTGCGCAGCGCCAGCTCCAGCAGCACGGCATTGCCCATCACGCCCAGTGCCTCAGGCGCCTGCACGGACAGGCTGCAGCCGCGCTGCCAGGCCGCCTGCGCATGGGCGGCCACCACCTGACGGGCCAGCGCGGCCAGGTCCACGGGCACGGGCGGGTCGGCCAGCATGGCGCGTCCTGCGCGCGCCAGTGCCAGCAGCTGGCTGAGCACATGGCCGGCGTGCAGCGCGTCCTGGCCTATGCGCGCCAGCGCGGCGCGCTGGGCCGGGGCATCCATGGCGCCGGCCGGCGCATCGCCCAAGGCACGCGCCTGCAAGGCGATGGAGGCCAGCGGCGTGCGCAGTTCATGGGCCACTTCGTTGGCCAGGCTGCGCTCTCGCTCCAGCGCCTCCTGCTGGCGGTCCAGCAAGGTGTTGATGGAGTTCACCACGGGCATGAATTCCCGAAGCGCGTGGCGGTGCGAGACGCGCTCGGCCTGGGCCAGGTCCAGGCGCTCGACCTCGCGCGAGAGTTCGTTGAGCGGCCGCATGCCGCGTCGAATGGCCAGCCCCAGCGCCAGCGCGACCACAGGCAAAAGCCACAGGCCCGGCTCGATCATCTGGCCCGCGATGTCGTCGGCCAGTTCGTCGCGCTCCTGCAGCTCGATCATCACGCTGACCTTGCGTGCATGGTCGCGGCTCCATTGGGTGAAGCTGCGCCAGGCCCGATGCTCGGGACCCAGGCGCAGGGTGGCAAAGCCCTGCTCGGTGTCGAAGGCGGGCTCGGGCGCATCGCCCGTGCGCGAGATCAGCCGCCCCGCGCCATCCCACAGGGCCACGCTCAGCGACTGCTGGTAGTCGTGGGCCATCAGGCCGGGGGGCTCATGCACGGGCGTGGCTGCTCCCTGGCCTACGGCGCCTGCGACTTCCAGGTTGAGCACCAGCGCAGCGACGCCGGCCAGGTGGCCGTCGGTGAGCTCGTCGGCCTCGTGCACGCCGGTCTGGTAGCCCAGCGCCACGAAGCTGGCCCAGACCACGACCAGCGCGCCCAGCATCCAGGCCATCAGATGCCAGATCAGCGAGGGGCGGCGCTGCTGCGCGGTGCTCATGGGTTCTCCGCAGGAAGAAAATAGCCCACGCCGCGCATGGTGACGATGCTGGCATTGCCCAGTTTCTTGCGCAGGTGGTGGATATGGACCTCGACGGCATTGCTTTCCACGGCCGTGCCCCAGCTGTAGAGATGTTCCTCGATCTGCTGGCGCGAGAGCACGCGCCCGCGCGCCTGCAGCAGCACCCAGAGCACGGAGAACTCGCGCGGCGACATCTCCACCAGCTTTCCGTCGCGGCGCACGGTGCGCGCGGCCGGATCGACTTCCAGCTCGCCATGGCGGATCACGGGTGCCGCCTGGCCTCCTGCGCGGCGCAGCATGGCGCGCAGCCGCGCCTCCAGCTCGTCGATGTCGAAGGGCTTGACCAGGTAATCGTCGGCACCCAGGTCCAGCCCGGCGATGCGCTCGCGCACCTGGTCGCGCGCGGTGAGGATGAGCACGGGCGTGTTGGGGTCCGGCAGGGCGTGGCTGTCGCTACCCGGACGGCGCGGGCTCCGCAGGCGGCGCAGGATTTCGCTGCCATCGCCATCGGGCAGGCCCAGGTCCAGCAGCACTGCGTCGAAGCGCTCCATCTCCAGCGCATGCCAGGCATCGGCCACGGTGGAGC
The DNA here is from genome assembly GCF_055797465.1 of Delftia sp. PX-1. NCBI lineage: Bacteria > Pseudomonadati > Pseudomonadota > Betaproteobacteria > Burkholderiales > Comamonadaceae > Delftia > Delftia sp. PX-1. The sequence goes on along the minus strand of NZ_CP184763.1, from coordinate 975,574 downwards.
AGACGTCGACCGCATAGCGGCGCTGTTGCAGATTGGCCTGCAGGCCTGCGGCAATGCCCGCGTTGTCTTCGACGACCAGTATTCGCATGCGCGCATTGTGCAATGGCCGCTGCCGGCTGCGGCGCCAGACGATGGCCGCACGCCGGGGCATGCGTTAAGACGGGTTTAAGCCGCGCTTCTCATGCTGCCGGCCATGCCGACACCCGACCCCCGATATTTTTCCGCAGCCCCCGCGCAGGGTCCCTCCTTCAAACGCACCCTGCTGTGGACCCTGGCGGCCCTGGCCGTGGTCCTGGCCTGGGATGCCGGCGCCCTGGACCTGGCCATGGCCCGCTGGTTTGGCGACGCCGATGGCTTTGCGCTGCGTTCGGACTGGTTCTTCGTGAACATCGCCCACGAAGGCGCACGCCGCCTGGCCTGGCTGGTGGTGCTGGGCCTGACGCTGTGCGTCTGGCGGCCCATCGGCCCGCTGCGCCTGCTGCCTCACGGGCGGCGCGTGCAGCTGGTGGCGGGCATCTTGCTGTCGCTGGCCCTGATCTCGCTGCTCAAGTACACCAGCGCGACCAGCTGCCCCTGGGACCTGGCCGAGTTCGGCGGCGTGGCGCGCCATGTCTCGCACTGGTCGATGGGCCTGGCCGACGGCGGGCCGGGCCGCTGCTTTCCCGCAGGCCACGCCTCGGCAGGCTTCGCCTTTCTGGCCGGCTATTTCGCGCTGCGCCGCCATGCACCGCGCGCAGCCTGGATCTGGCTGGCCGTCTCGCTGGCCGCAGGCCTGTCGATGGGCCTGGCCCAGCAGATGCGCGGCGCCCATTTCATGAGCCACACGCTGTGGACCGGCTGGCTGTGCTGGACGGCGGGCTGGCTCTTCGACCTGGCGGTCACGCGTGCGCTGCGCACCCGGGGCAGCGCGCCTGACTCCCTGTGGCCCGCCGCCAGCCTTCCGCCTTCCACTCCCTGATCAAGCGTTGCCATGCTGCCCCTGGACCCCGCCCTGTTCACGCTGCTGAACGCCAACGCGCAAACGCCCGCCATCTCGATCGAGGCGGCGCGCGCCATCTCCTCCTGGCTTCCCTCGCTGTGCGCCCTTCCCGTGATGGCCGGGTTGCTGCGCGGCTCGCCCGCCCTGCGCCGCACGCTGGTGCTGACCCTGCTGTCCATGCTGGCCGCCTGGGCCGTGGCACGGCTGATCCGCTGGGGCTTCCCGGCGCCGCGTCCTGCCCAGCTGGGCATGGGCGTGCAATGGGTGGAACACGCGCTGCGGTCCAGCTTTCCGAGCATGCACGCCACGGGCGCCTTTGCCCTGGCCCAGGCGCTGACCCTGGGCTGCACGCGCCACCGCCGCTGGGTCATGGTGTCAGCCTGGTCGCTGGCCCTGGGCATGGCCTGGAGCCGCGTGCACCTGGGCGTGCACTTCCCGTCCGATGTGGTCGGCGGCGCCATCGTGGGCATCTGCAGCGCCACCCTGGTCTGGCATGCCGCGCTGTGGCGCCGCCGTGCAGGCGGGCCGCTGCCGGCACGCCTGGGCTCAGGCACGCTCTGAAACAAAAAACCCGGGAAGGCCTGTGGGCCTGTCCCGGGTGGGTTCAATCACTGACGCGCAGCGGATGCGTGCGTATCAGTTCACACGACATATCTTGAGCATGTTGGTGCCACCGGGCTGGCCCATGGGCTCGCCGCAGGTGATGGCGTAGACATCGCCGCTTTGCACGATGTTGCGCGCGCGCAGATGGCCTTCGGCCTGGTCCAGCGCGGTGTCGCGGTCGGCGCTGGTGTCCATGAGCAGGGGGCGCACGTTGCGGTACATGGCCATCTTGCGCTGCGTGGAGATCTTGGGCGTGAGCGCGTAGATGGGGATGTGGATGCGGTGGCGGCTCATCCACAGCGCGGTGGAGCCGCTGTCCGTCATGGCGACGATGGCCTTGGCGCCCAGGTGGTGGGCCGTGAACAGCGCGCCGATGGCGATCGACTGGTCGATGCGCGAGAACTGGCGGCCGGTGAACTCGGCATCGCTGTCCGGGTCTTCGGCCGCTTCCGCGGCGGCGCAGATCTTGGCCATTTCCTGCACGGTCTCCAGCGGGTACCTGCCGGCGGCGGTCTCGGCGCTGAGCATGACGGCGTCCGTGCCGTCCAGCACGGCGTTGGCCACGTCGCTGACCTCGGCGCGCGTGGGCACGGGGTTGGTGATCATGCTTTCCATCATCTGCGTGGCGGTGATCACGAACTTGTCCATGTCGCGCGCCATGCGGATCATCTTCTTTTGCAGCGCGGGCACGGCCGCGTTGCCCACTTCCACGGCCAGGTCGCCGCGCGCCACCATGATGCCGTCGGAGACATGCAGGATCTCTTCCAGGCGCGGAATGGCCTCGGCGCGCTCGATCTTGGCGATCAGGCCGGGCTTGTGGCCGTACTGGGCCGCAGCCACGTTGCACAGCTGGCGCGCCATCTCCATGTCGGTGGCGTTCTTGGGAAAGCTCACGGCCACGTAGTCGGCCTGGAAGCTCATGGCTGTCTTGATGTCCTCCATGTCCTTGGCCGTCAGCGCCGGGGCCGTCAGGCCGCCGCCCTGCTTGTTGATGCCCTTGTTGTTGGACAGTTCGCCGCCGAGCTTGACGGTGGTGTGCACCTCGTCGCCACGCACATGGTCCACGGTGAGCACGATCAGGCCGTCGTTGAGCAGCAGCACGTCGCCGGGCTTCACGTCGCGCGGCAGTTCCTTGTAGTCCAGGCCCACGCCGTTGATGTCGCCGGGCTCGGTGCGCGACGCGTCGAGCACGAAGCGCGCGCCGGGCTCCAGCATGACCTTGCCTTCGGCGAACTTGCCGACGCGGATCTTGGGGCCCTGCAGGTCGGCCATGATGGCCACCTCGCGGCCTGCGCGCTGGGCCGCCTCGCGCACCATGGTGGCGCGGTCGATGTGGTCCTGCGCCTTGCCGTGGCTGAAATTCAGGCGCACCACGTTGACGCCTTCGCGCACCATCTGTTCCAGCAGTTGCGGGTCGCTGGAAGCGGGGCCCAGGGTGGCGACGATCTTGGTGGCACGGCTCACTTGCATGGAATGTCTCTCGCTCAGGGTTTGTAATCGGGTTTCAATTCTCACACGAATGCGGTTACATGAAGGCAACATTCCGGCATGCGGTGCGGGCCTGAAGACCCCGCGTCCTGAGCCTGCGCAAGGGGGCGGCCGGATGCCGTTGCCATCGCCGAACACTGCGGTGCACTGCCTTTGCCGCTATTGCTTTTGATGCTGCACGGCAGCATTCCCGGCAAAGGCGCTGTGCCATGCCGGCCTCCTGTGAAAGCAGTTTTGCCCGCCGCGTTCGCAATGCTCACCGCGCCGCAGGACACCACAGAATCAGACTGGTCCACATTGACGCGGCCCGCCCCTGCTTCCTAGCATCGCCTTCATATTCCTGTGGTCCACCAGGCCCGCAGGCCGCAGCCAGAACATACGGTTCCCCTTGGTTTCGCATGCTCAGCCAGTCCATCCACAGCTTTGCCATGCCACCAGGAAATCCACCATGCTTGACCGCAGACGCTTTGTTCTGACCACCCTGGCCTCCCCGGCGCTGACCGCCTGCGGCGCGGGTGGCGATGTTGCCGCCAACCGCTATGTCCAGACTCCCCTGCTCGCCAGCCATGCGCGCTACGGCGCGCGCTTCACGCAGCCCGGCTTCGTCAACGGCTGGGGCATCGCCATCCGCCCGGCCGGCGCGGGAGGCCATTTCTGGATTGGCGGCGGGGGCACGTCCTGGCAGTTCATCGGTGACGTGGCTCGCTCGGCCGATCCCGGGATGCGCGCCCTGCACCAGGACGGCCTGCGCGAAGTGGCCGTTCCGCGCTCCGATGCCCTGACCGGCGATGACAGTGCCGGCAAAGTCACCGGCGTGGTCTACAACGGTGCGCCCCTGGACTCGCAGCTGCTGCGGGTCCGGCAGCAGCCTGCCGCCGGACGCCTGCTCGAGGGCTCGGCCCGCTTCGTCTTCGTGACCGACAGCGGCAGCGTCAGCGCCTGGACGGAGCGCGATGCGCAGACGGGCGCCATCGTCCGGGTGGACGGCCCTGCGGTGGAAATGTTCAATGGCGCCGACCAGGGCATGGCTTTCTTCGGGGCCGCCATCCACACGGGCCGATGGGACCGCGTGTGGATGGCCGACTTCGGCGCCCGGCCCCAGATCCGCACGCTGGACGCGCAGTGGCAACTGGTGCCCACTCAGGGCTTCGCCAACCCGTTCGCATCAGGCGCGGCAGGCGAGGCCCGGCCCGGTGATCCGGTGCCCTTCAACATCCAGGTCGTCAACGACGGCCGCCGCGACCGCGTGTTCGTGCTCTATGCGATCAGCCAGCCCGACCCGGACGATCCCCTGGCGTTCCATGCCGGCGAGGAGGATGCGCTGGACGCAGCCGCAGAAGCGGCCAGCGGCAACCGGCCTGCGCGCGGCAGGCTGGCCGAGTTCGACCTCGACGGCCGCCTGCTGCGCATCTATGAGGACGATGGACGCCTGAATGCGCCCTGGGGCGTGGCCATCGCTCCTGACGGCTTCGGCGCACTGGCGGGGCACCTGCTGGTCGGCAACTTCGGGGGAGCAGGCCGCATCTGTGCCTTCGACCTGTCCACGGGCCGCTATGTGGACGATCTGCGCGACGCGCAGGACCGCCCCGTGGCCATCCCCGGCCTGTGGGCCCTGCAGTTCGGCAACGGCGTGGCCCTGGGCGACAGCGACGCGCTCTACTTCGCCGCCGGCCCCGAGGACGAAACCGAGGGCCTGTTCGGCTCGCTGAGGCTTCTGTGACGCTTCATCCTGGCGGTGTCATTGCGCAGACGCCAGGCCTCACACCAGCCCGTGCGAGAGCAGGTAGGTGATGGCATGGGCCACCATGGCCGCCTCCAGGCCATAGCGCCAGAACAGGAAGCCGCCCACGGCGCCGTGGACGACCTCGAACAGCAGCAACTGCAGCACCAGCGCGTCCGACAGGCCGCCCCAGGTGCTCCAGGCCAGGGCCAGCTGCAGCATGCCCCACAGCAGGGCCGACAGCATGACGGACCACCAGCCCAGCGTCCATCCCGGGCGGCGGTCTGTGCGCCCGCTCAGCCGCCACAGCAGCCACATCACCAGCGTCATGCCGCCCAGCCGCATCACCAGCTCGGCCGTGATGCCCGCGTACAGCATCTTGGCGCCCAGCGGCATGGCGTAGACGGGGTCGATCAGGGTCAGGTCGTCGGGCCAGGCCAGGGCCAGGGTCACCAGCCAGGCCGCGCCCACCACGCCCCCGGCCAGCCCCGGCAGCGTGAGGTAGCGCACGGCGCGCTGGGGCGAACGCCCGGCCACCCAGGTGGTCAGCAGCGGTGCGGACAGGCCCAGCCGCGGCCCCAGCCACACGCCCACGCCCACGGGCAGGGCCAGCAGCGCGGCCATCACGCCAATGCCGGTGAGCGGCGTGACCAGCGGCTCCACGGGCAGGCCCAGCATGCGCATCCAGTCGGGCAGCACGAACCAGGCCATGGCCGCCACGCCGGGCAGCCCCAGCAGCCAGAGCACCGTGAAGATGCGCCAGCTCAGCCGGGGCAGTGCGGGTGCGGCATAGGCCGATGGGGCGGGCATGAGAGTGGACACGGGGCCGGTGGTGGGCAGGCTGGCGTTGTCAGTCACGCATCAAGGCTTCTATCTCGTCGGGCTCCACGGGCACGCCGCGCGTGATCAGCTCGCAGCCGGTCTCGGTGACGATGGCATCGTCCTCGATGCGGATGCCGATGTTGTGGAACTGCTCGGGCACGCCGGCCGCAGGGCGCACGTAGATGCCCGGCTCGATGGTGGTGCACATTCCCGGACGCAGGATGCGGCTGGGGCGGTTGGTGATGGTCTCGCCCGACAGCGGGTCCTTGCGCTCGTGCGACTGGCCCAGCTCCGAAGGCTCCACATAGCTGCCGCAGTCATGCACGTCCATGCCCAGCCAGTGGCCGGTGCGGTGCATGTAGAACTGGAAGAAGGCGCGCTGCTCGATCACGTCCTGGGCATTGCCATAGACCTTTTTATCCAGCAGGCCCAGATCCAGCATGCCCTGCGCCAGCACGGCCACGGTGGCGTCGTGCGGATCGTTGAAGCGCGCGCCGACCCGCGTGGCCGCCACGGCAGCCTTCTGGCTTTCCAGCACCAGTTCGTAGAGAGCGCGCTGCGGGCCGGTGAAGCGGCCATCGGCGGGGAAGGTGCGCGTGATGTCGCTGGCGTAGCCGTCGAGCTCGCAGCCGGCGTCGATCAGCACCAGTTCGCCCGCGCGCACGGGGGCCTTGTCGGCCTGGTAGTGCAGCACGCAGGCATTGGCGCCGGCGGCCACGATGGAGCCGTAGGCCACGTACTGCGAGCCCTGCTGGCGGAATTCATGCAGCAGCTCGGCATCCAGGTGGTATTCACGCACTTCCTGGCCTGCGCGCAGCATGCGCGCCGAGCGCTGCATGGCGCGGATATGGGCCTGGGCGCTGATGGCGGCGGCGCGGCGCATGATGTCCTGCTCGTGGGCGTCCTTGACCAGGCGCATCTCGTCCAGCAGCGTGCACAGGTCGCCCTGCTCGGACGGGCACAGCGCGCCAAAGCGCACGCGTGCGCGCACCTGGCCCAGCCAGCCTTCCACGCGCACGGCCAGCCCTTCATGCGTGGCGAACGGATACCAGAGGCGGCCCCGGTTCTCCAGCAGGCGGGGCAGGCGCGTATCGATCTCGGCGCTGGAGAACGCCTGGCTCACGCCCAGCGTGGCCACGGCAGCCTCGGGGCCCAGGCGGATGCCGTCCCAGATTTCGCGCTCCAGGTCCTTGGGCTGGCAAAACAGCACGCTGGTGCCATCGGCGGCCAGTACCAGGCAGGCATTGGGCTCGGCAAAGCCGGTCAGGTAATAGAAATAGCTGTCGTGGCGGTACAGATAGCCGGTGTCCCGGTTGCGCTGGCGCTCGGGAGCGGTGGGAATGATGGCGATGCCGCCGGCGCCCAACTGGGCGGCCAAGCGTGCGCGGCGTTGGGCATAAACAGATGTCATACAGCTATCGTACTGCCGTCCGGGGTTCTCCACAGTCCCCGGAACAGGGGAAGGAGGGGGGGCAGCCGGCCGGCGTCAGGTGGACTTCAGCGCAGACACCGTCACTGCCCCAGGGCGCGCCGATTCCAGGGCGCCTTCATCAGCATGCGCGCCAGTCCGCAAAAGCCGGTGGCACCCGCCACGATCAGACCGCAGCCCACGAAGGCCGAGAGCAGGTGCCACCACGGTGAAACCGTGGCACCGAGCACGGCGCCCAGCAGTGCCAGCCCGCCCGCACCCAGTTGCACCTGGCGCTGCAGCTCCAGCGGCTGGCGGCTGTCGTGCAGCACGGGCAGGCCTTCGGCCTTCCAGGCGTCCAGGCCTCCGTCGAGCACATGGCCGGCACAGCCGGGCGGCAAGGCAGCCGCCAGGGCCTGGGCGTTGAGCCGCGTGCGGTTGCCGGAGCGGCAGTGAAAGACCACGGCGGCCGGCGCATCGCCCCAGGCCTGGGCACCCAGGCGCTCCATGGGCATGCTGCGGGCGCCTGCCATGCGTTCGCGCGCATGTTCGTCGGGCGCGCGGATGTCGATGAGCCAGGCGCCTTGCGCCTGCAACTGGCGGGCGGCCTGGGCCGAGATGAGGGGAAGGGACATGGGACGACTCCTGGGGTGGGTGTTTTCAGGGACAGAAGATGCTCTTGAGTGCCGCCACCAGCTTTTGCGCATCGGGATCGGCGATGCGGTAGTACAGGGTCTGCGACTCGCGGCGGTAGGCGACCAGGCCCTCCTCGCGCATGCGCGCCAGATGCTGGGACAGGGCCGACTGGCTCAGCGGGATGCGCTCCAGCAGCCCGCCCACCGACAGCTCGCCATGCTCGATCAGCAGGCACAGCACCAGCAGGCGCCTCTCGTTGCCCACGGCGCGCAGCAGGGCGGCGGCGCGCGCCGCACCCTGCTGCAGGAAAGCCTGTTCGGAGGAGAGGATGGGTTGGCTCATGATTAAGAAAAATCTAATTTAGCAAATTCTAATATACTTGCCGGCAGGCTGCACTGGAGCCATCGACAAAGGAGTGCTTTCATGACCTCGCCGCTGCGCATCGCGCCATTCTTCGACGAAGCCACCCATACCGTGACCTACCTGGTCTGGGATGCGAACACGGGCGAGGCCGCCGCCATCGACCCCGTGCTCGACTACGACCATGCCAGCGGCCAGGCCCACACCGGCTCGGCCGATGCCGTGCTGGCCGCCGCGCAGGCCCAGGGCCTGCGCCTGCGCTGGATCCTGGAAACCCATGCGCATGCCGACCACCTCAGCGCGGCCCCGTACCTGCGCGAGCGCACAGGCGCCCCGATCGCCGTGGGCGAGCACATCCGCGAGGTGCAGCGCATCTTCCGCCCCGTCTTCAACCTGCCCGCGCCCGCCGGGGAGCCGCCTTTCGACCGACTGCTGGCAGACGGCGACAGCCTGCCCCTGGGCGGGCTGCGCATCGAGGTGCTGCACACGCCCGGCCATACGCCCGCCTGCGTGTCCTACCGCATCGAGGATGCGGTCTTCGTGGGCGATACGCTGTTCATGCCCGACTACGGCACGGCGCGCGCCGACTTTCCGGGCGGCGATGCGCGCACGCTGTTCCGCTCCATCCAGCGCCTGCTGGCCCTGCCGCCCGCAACACGCCTGTTCATGTGCCATGACTACAAGGCGCCGGGCCGCGACCGCCACGCCTGGGAAACCACCGTTGCCGACCAACGTGCCGGCAACGTGCATGTGCACGCGGGCGTGGACGAGGCCAGCTTCGTGGCCATGCGCAACCGGCGCGACGCCACGCTGTCGGCGCCCGCCCTGCTGCTGCCCGCCATCCAGGTCAACATGCACGCAGGCCATTGGCCCGAGGCCGAGGCCAACGGCGTGCACTACCTCAAAATTCCGCTGCGCATGAAGCATCGGCCCCAGGCAGCGGACGCGAAGCAGGCGTAGAGTCGTCCGTTGGCTCCCCCACCCCTCTTGCGACACCCCCAGGACAAAGGACCTTCCATGATCCACAGCGCCCATGCCACCAGCACGGACACCCCCTATCGCGTCACGCTCGCAGACCCCCAAGGACACCGCTGGCACGTGGACGAGCCCGCGGACAAGGGCGGCGGCGACACGGCGCCCAACCCCCTGCAGCTGCTGCTGTCGGCCCTGGGCGCCTGCACCACGGTCACGCTGCAGATGTATGCGGCGCGCAAGCAGTGGAAGCTGGAGCAGGTGGATGTGCAATTGCGCCTGAACCCCGAAGGCACGCCGGCCAGCGGCAACCTGATCGAACGCCAGATCACCCTGCAAGGCGACCTGGACGACGAACAGCGCCAGCGCCTGCTGCAGGTGGCCGAGGCCTGCCCCGTGCACAAGCTGCTGGCCGGCGAAGTGCACATCCAGACCGCGCTGCAGCTGCCCGCCTGAGCGAAGGACTGGCCACCATGCAAAAGGCCCTGCGGCAGGTATGCCGCAGGGCCTTCGGAGTGGACGGGGACATGGCCGGCGTCAGGCTTCGCTGACCTCGATCTCCCCCGTATCGACATAGAGTTCGAACTCCCGCTTGGCCAGCGACACGGTGATCGGCTGATCCTCCTGGGTCCAGGACAGCACATAGCTTCCGATGGCCGTGGCCACCTGCACACGGGTGCCACGCGGAATGTCTTCCAGTTGGCCATCGCCTACCCGGTGCTGCACATTGCCGGTGACCGTGGCTTCAAATTTCTCGGGGAATCGCTGGACTTCCACGGCGCTCTGGACCGCCTCTTCAGCGGCTTCGGCGTGCGTCTGTACGGATGTATTCATGGCGTTTTCTCCTGTAAGAGTGAGGCCGGCGCCCGCCAAAAGGACGGGCGCCGGGCCGTTCCTCGAATGTAAACAATGTTCCTGAGAATGCGCTGTCAGCGAACAGGCCCAATATCTGCGATCCTGGTTTGCCTGCTGCGCCGAGCTGCACGACACTGGTGGCCTCCCCCACGAACCAGGCCGATCCGCCCATGTCCGACACGTCCCCACCCAACTCCCAGCCCCAGCACCTTCCCACCCGCACCGCCGACGTGGGCGGCATTCCCATCCAGCGCGCCATTCCGCAGCGCGCCCTGCGCAAGGTCGGTGCCTGGTGCTTTCTCGACCATGCCGGCCCCGCCGATCCCGCGCCGCCCGGCATGCAGGTCGGCCCGCATCCCCATATCGGCCTGCAGACCTTCACCTGGATGATCCGCGGCGAAGTGCTGCACCGCGACAGCCTGGGCAACACCCAGATCATCCGGCCCGGACAGGTCAATCTGATGACGGCAGGCCACGGCATCGCCCATTCCGAGGAAAGCCAGACGCCCTCGCACATCCACGCCGCCCAGCTGTGGATTGCGCTGCCCGAATCGCACCGCAACGGTCCGCCCCGCTTCCAGCACTACCCCGAGCTGCCCAGGACCACGGTGGGGGACTTCACGGCCACGGTGCTGGCCGGCGAGGCGCTGGGCCTGACGTCGCCCGCCGAGGTGCACACGCCCCTGATGAGCGTGGACCTGCATGCGGACAGCGCACGCATCGCCAATGCCGTCGCCACGTTGCCGCTGCGCGCCGATTTCGAGCATGCCGTGCTCAGCCTGGAAGGCGACGTGCGCGTGAACGGCCAGCCGCTGCCGGTGGAGGAATTGCTCTACCTGCCCCTGGGCACGCCCTCGGTCGCCATCGAAGCGGCGCCCGGCAGCCGCCTGCTGGTCATTGGCGGCGAGCCCATGGATGAAGCCATCTTGCTGTGGTGGAACTTCGTGGCGCGCACGGGAGAGGAAATCGCCGAGGCCCGCGCGCAGTGGGAGGCCGAGACCCGGCAGCCCGCCACTGCGGCGCGCCGCTTCGGACCGCCGCTGGCTTCGCCCCTGGCGCCGCTGCATGCGCCTTCGCTGGACGGCGTGGTGCTGCGCGCCTCGCGCTGAAACGCGCCGTACCGCAGTCTTCGCGGCGATGGCCGCCCCAGCAAAAAGGCGCCCCGAAAGGGGCGCCTTGCCGTTGATGTTGCGGGAGTCTCGAGGGTCAGGCCGGGCTGGCCGCATCCACCTCGGTGCCATCTTCCACGCCGCGCACGCTCTCGCGGCCATGCTTGTCCTTGAGCTTGCCCAGATCGGTTTCCACCGCCCGCTTCAGCTTATCGATGGCGGCGTTGAAGGCGTCCTTGACCTTCTCGGCCTCGGCGTTCACGGCGATCGGCGGGCGTCCATTGGCCCGGGTCTCCAGAACGCAGCGCTTGCCGGGAGCCCCCGAGGTCTTGAGCGCATCGACACCCGTGAGGAACACCTCCACGCGCACCACATAGTCCTTCAATCTCGCCAGCTTGGCGTTGATTTCTTCCTGCGCCCATTGCGCCAAGGACTCGCCACCCTGGATCGAATCGTCGGCATGAACCTGAACTTGCATGCATATCCTCCTAGTCGCCAAAAGCCGCACCACCGGCGCGGCGGGGTTGTCGGGGCCATTGATGAACTGGCGAAACCATCGTAACGCCATGCGGGCTGCCTGCACAGCAAGTCGCACCCTGCGTCGTCAGGTTTTTCGCACTGCAGCATCCGCAGTCCCCACCCTGCCTACAGGCTACACCCAGAGGGGCGACGCCGGGTTCAGCGCGCTGAAGAAGCTTGAGATGCCTCAAGACAACTCTTGCATTCACCTACACCTATTTGCGGTGATGGCCCTGCGCCGGTCGCGGGCGTTCAACCCCTTCCTACAGGTCGCAGGCACGATTGGGCTTACAACGTGACCATCAGGACTTTCCCCTTGCCCACCACCCCATGAGCCCACTTGCCTCACGCCGCCTCAAGATCGGCCTTTCGGCCTGTTTCTCCCATGCGGACCCGCAGCGTCCGCTTTTCACGGGCAAGACGCTGCAGTACGTGGAGCAATCGATAGCGCACTGGATCATGTCGGCCGGCGCCATGGTGGTGATGGTGCCCTGCCCCACAGGCGAGACCGCACGTGGCGACGTGACGCTGGAGCACTATGCCGAATGGCTGGATGGGGTGGTCATGCATGGCGGCGCCGACGTCTGGCCCGGCAGCTATGGCGAGGAACCCATGCGACCCGAATGGCTGGGCGACCGCGTGCGCGATCTCTACGACCTGGCCGTGGTCGAGGCGTTTTCCCAGGCCGGCAAGCCCATCTTCGGCGTCTGCCGCGGTCTGCAGCTGATCAACGTGGCCTTCGGCGGAACGCTCTACCAGGACATCGAGACCCAGGTGCCCGGCTCGCAGCTGCACCGCAATCCCACCGAGTACGACCGCCACTACCACGACATCGCCATCGTGCCCGGCAGCCGGCTGGAGGCGCTGTATCCCACGCTGGACCGCGCACGCGTCAACAGCATCCACCACCAGGGCATCAAGGACGTGGCGCCCGAGTTCGATGTGGAGGCCTGGAGCCTGCCCGACCGCATTCCCGAGGCCATCTTCCGCAAGCCCGGCACGCTCAAGAGCTATATCGCGGCCACGCAGTGGCACCCCGAATTCCAGTTCCGCAACCCCGACACCAGCACGCTGGATGACAGCGTGCTGCTGCGCGACTTCCTGGCCGCCTGCTCACGCGCCCGCGTGAGCCCGGCCGTGAGCCACAGCCCCTTCCAGATCCGCAACCGCGCAGCGCGCCTGCTGCGCCGCGCCTTGCTTCGCAGGCATTGACGGCCCGGCGCCGCCAAGCGCCTGCGCCACCACTTGCTGCAACTGCCCGCGCAGCCACGCATGGGCGGGATCGGCTTGGTGGCGCGCGTGCCAGATCATGAACATGGGCAGCGGCGGGCAGTCCACGGGCACCGCAACGCTGGCCAGCGATGACAGGGCCGTGCGGCCCAGCAGCGATGGCGCCGTCGCCAGCAGCGGCGTGCCGCGCACGAAGGCGGCCAGCGCCGCAAAGCCCGGCACGCGCACGGCAAAGCGGCGCTCCAGCCCGCGCGCCTGCAGTTGCAGGTCCAGGTCCAGCGCCTGGCGGTCGGCATAGGCCACGGTGGCGTGGTCGGCCTGCAGATAGTCGGCCAGGCTGGCCGGCGGCTGTCGCACGGCGCTGTCATAGAAGACGGCGTACTCATCGCTGAACAGGCGCTTTTGCACGATGTCCGTGGCATCGGGCGGGCGCGGGCTGATGGCCAGCAGGCAGGCGTCCGAGCGCAGCAGTTCGGCATCGGGCGCGCCGCTGTCGATCACGCGCAGCACCGTCCGGGGCGCGGCTGAGCGCAGGCGCCGGGCCAGTGCGGGCAGCAGCAGCTCGCGCTGCAGGTCGTTGGCGGCAATGGTGATCTCGGCACGCCAGTGCGCGGGGTCAAAGCTGGGCCCCTGGCCGAACTGCTGCATCTGCCGCAGCAGCTCGCGCGCAGGGCCCTGCAGCGCCAGTGCATGGGCCGTGGGCGCAATGCCCCGCCCCTGCCGCACGAACAATCGGTCGCCCGTGATGGCGCGCAGCTTGTCCAGCAGATGGCTGACGGCCGATTGCGTCACGCCCAGGCGCTGCGCCGCCGCCGTGACGCTGCCGGTCTCCAGCACGGCCAGCAGCAGTTGCAGCAGCCTGCCATCGAGCTGCGATCCATCGATTTGTCTCATGCATTCCATGATTGGCCGCCGCTTTATCTTTGGCAACGCGGGCCGGACACTGCCGCTGATCCAACGCAAATACCGGAGACAAAACATGGCCGATCAGCCGCAGATTCCCGGCACCACCCTGTTCGACGGCAGGCAGGCCCGCAAGGGCTATGCGCTCAACAGCATGTGCTTTTCCTTCAACGAGCTGGCCAACCGCCAGGCCTTCCTGGCCGACGAGGAGGCCTATATGCGCAGCTACGGGCTGAACCAGGAGCAGGCCGAGGCCGTGCGCGCGCGCAACGTGCTGCAGATGATCGCGGCCGGCGGCAACGCCTACTACCTGGCCAAGCTGGCCGGCATCTTCCACCTGGACATGCAGGACATAGGCGCCCAGCAGACCGGCATGACCAAGGCCGAGTTCCAGGCCCTGCTGCGCTCGCACGCCTGAGCCCCGCCGCAGACCACACGCAAGACACAGTACAGGAGACACCCACCATGGCACATCTCATCGGCGGCCTCGGCACCTCGCACATTCCCGCCATCGGCAACGCCATCCACAAGGGCCTGCAGAACGAGCCGTACTGGAAGCCCTTCTTCGACGGCTTTCCGCCCATCCGCGAATGGCTGGCCGCCCAGCGCCCCGACGTGGTGGTGGTGTTCTACAACGACCACGGCCTGAACTTCTTCCTCGACAAGATGCCCACCTTCGCCGTGGGCGCGGCCGAGCGCTACTGCAACGCCGACGAAGGCTGGGGCATTCCCACGCTGGCACCGCTGCGCGGCCACGCGGAGCTGTCATGGCACCTGATCGAGTCCCTGGTGGGCGAGGACTTCGATGTGGTCAGCTGCCAGGAGATGCTGGTGGACCATGCCTGCACGCTGCCGCTCAAGCTGTTCTGGCCCGAGGGCGACTGCCCGGTGGCCGTCGTGCCGGTGTGCATCAATACCGTGCAGTTCCCGCTGCCCTCGGCGCGCCGCTGCTATGCGCTGGGCCAGGCCGTGGGCCGGGCGATTGCGCGCTGGAACAGCGACCAGCGCGTGGCCGTCATTGCCTCAGGGGGCCTGTCGCACCAGCTCGATGGCGAGCGCGCGGGCTTCATCAACAAGGCCTTCGACCTGCAGTTCCTTGAAAGCATGGCCACCAATCCCGAATGGGCCACGCAGTTCAGCGTGCATGAACTCGTGGAAAAGACCGGCACCCAGGGCGTGGAACTGCTGATGTGGCTGGCCATGCGCGGCGCCCTGTCCGCGGCTGCGCCCGGCGTGCGCCGCGTGCACGGCAACTACCACATACCGATCTCCAACACCGCCACGGCGCTGCTGGCGCTGGAGGCGGTCTAGTCGCAAAGCACAAAGGCCGCCGGGCATGCCAGGCGGCCTTTGTGCTCTGCGTAGCCGTGCGGACCGGGTGTATCCCGGCCCTGCCTCTCAATGGTGGTGGCCGTGGCCGCCGTGCACGTGGCGGTGCTCGATTTCCTCGGGCTTGGCCGCGCGCACTTCGGTGACCTTGCAGGCAAAGTGCAGCGCCATGCCGGCCAGCGGGTGGTTGCCGTCCAGCAGCACCACGGGGCCCTTGATCTTGACCACGTGGTAGATCTGGGGCTGGCCCTGGTCATCCGTGCCGCGCAGCTGGCCGCCCACCTTCACGCCGGGCGGGAACTCGCCCTTGGGGATGGTGCGGGTCAGGCTCTCGTCGCGCGCGCCGAAGGCGTCTTCCACGGCCAGGTCCACGGTCAGCGTGTCGCCCACGGTCTTGCCGTCCAGGGCGGCTTCCACCTTGGCGAAGATGTTGTCGTAGCCGCCATGCAGATAGGCCACATCGCCCTTGTCGAGCAGCTTGCCCAGCTTGTCGGTGATCTTGTAGTTGATGGTGACGGCGGTGTCTTTGGTGATGTTCATGGCAAAGGCCTTGGAAAACCGCAGCGCAAAAGGCGCGCCGCGCAAAGCCGCCATTGTCGGCGACCTGGGGCATTCCAGCGTCGGGACCGGGGGTTCACCGGCTGCCCAGCCTCAGCCCAGGCACTCGCGCGCGCATTCGAGCAGGCTGCGCGCCCAGCGCGCGCGGGCCGAGGTGTTCAGCCACAGCAGGCCGACCTTGCGCGCGTCGGCAGGACGAGGGCCCTCGCCGCCGGCCTGATCGGGCAGCGCCAGCACGCGCACGTCGCGGCCCTGGGAGAGCACGGGGCCGATGTCGGGCACCAGGCCCACGCCCAGCCCCTGGTCCACCATCATGGCCACCGCCAGCACCGAGTTCAGCTCCATGCGCTCCAGCGGCGCAATGCCCTGGGAGCGCAGATAGCGGTCGGCCAGCCGGCCACCGGCCAGGGAGCGGTCGTAGCGCACCAGGGGCCGGGTGCGCAGCAGGGCCAGCGGGTCCTGCTGCGCGTCGCGAGCGCGGCACAGCACGACCAATGGCTCCTGGCGCAGCTCGGCCCAGCACACGGTCTTGGGCAGGTCGAACGAGGGTTGCAGGCAGATCAGCACGTCCAGCTCGGACTGGACCAGGGCCGTGTACAGCTCGGGCGTAAGGCCGGCGCGCACGCTGATGCGCACCTCGGCGTGGCGCGCCACGAAGGCCCGCATCACGGCGGGCACAAAGCCGTGCAGCGCCGTGTTCACGGTGCCCAGCCGCAGCTCGCCGCCGTCCGCGTCCGAGGCCACCCATTCGCGCAGGCCCTCGAAGTCCTGCAGCAGCTGGCGGCCGCGCTCGAACAGCCGCTCGCCCGCCTCGGTGGCGCGCACGCTGCGGCCATGGCGCACCAGCAGCGGCGCGCCCAGCTCGCCCTCCAGCACGCGCATCTGCTGGGCAATGGCCGAGGGGCTCAGATCCAGCTGGCGAGCGGCTTCGGACATGGAGCCGGCGTCCACCACTCTCAAGAAATTGTGTATGTATCTCACTTCCATTTCACACATTTTCTTGAATCACAACGCAGATGCAACTGCTGTTTTCCCAGGCTGCGCTGCACCACACTGCGTGACAACGACTATTTCAGGAGACAGACGCATGGATTCCCGGCCCACCTCTCAAACCGCTCAAGCCTCTCAGACCTCTTTGCCGCGCCGGATGTGGCTGTCCACCGCCGCCGCCGCGCTGGCCGCCTATGCGCTGCCGGCCTGGGCCCAAAAGCGCGGCAGCCGCCTGGTGGTGCCGTTTGCGCCGGGCGGCGGCAACGATGTGTTCGCGCGGCAGATGGCGCATGGCCTCAACGAGTCCTTCGGCTACGGGATGATCGTGGAGAACAAGGCCGGCGCGGGCGGCAATCTGGGCACGGAAGCCGTGGTGCGTGCGGCCGGCGACGGCGGCACCTGGCTGCTGGGCCATACGGGCACGGTGTCCATCAATCCCTCGCTGTATCCGGGCCTCAAGTTCAATGCGGCCACCGATCTGCAGCCGGTGGCCATGTTCGCCTCGTCGGCCCTGCTGCTGGTCGTGCCGGCTTCCTCGCCCGTGCGCAGCGTGGCCGATCTGGCCGAGCAGATGCGCAAGCGCAGCGGCGAGATGAACTACGCCTCCAGCGGCTCGGGCACGGGCGGCCACCTGACGGGCGAGATGTTCGCCCACGCGCTGGGCGCCAAGGCCATCCACGTGCCGTACAAGGGCACGGCCCCGTCGCTGACCGACCTGGTGGGCGGCAATGTGGACTTCAGCTTTGGCGTGATTCCCGCGGCCATGGCCCTGGTGAAGGCCGGCAAGCTGCGCGCCCTGGCCGTGACCGGAGCCAAACGCCAGCCCCAGCTGCCCGACGTGCCCACGGTGGCCGAGTCCGGCGTGCGTGCACTGGCCGACTTCGAGAGCTCGCTGACCTACGGCATCCTCGCGCCCAGGGGCACGCCTGCCGAGACGGTGCGCGCGCTGGGGCGCGACATCCTCAAGGTGGCGTCTGCCGAATCCTTCCAGTCGCGCCTGGGCATCGAGGGCGCCGTGCCGCTGCTGGGCGATGGTGCGCAGTACGCGGCCCGCATCCAGGTGGAGAGCGCCAAGTGGGCCGCCGTGATCAAGGCCTCGGGCGCCACGGCCTGAGACCGGCAAGGACAGCATGTCATTGGTGAAGGACTATCTGGGCCCGGCCGACAGCGGCCAATGGTTTGCAGACGCGCGCTGGCTGGACGCGCTGCTGCGCTTCGAGAGCGCGCTGGCCCAGGCCCAGGCCGACTGCGGCCTGGTGCCGCGCCCGGCCGCCGAGGCCATTGCGCGCGCCTGCGCGCAGGCGCCGCTCACGTGCGAAGGCGTGGTGGAGCAGGCACGCGCCAGCGGCGCGCTGGGCCTGGCCGTGGTGCGGCCGCTGCAGCAGTGGCTGCAGGCCCAAGCCCCGGAAGGCCTGCCCTGGCTGCACTGGGGCGCGACCACGCAGGACGCTGTGGACACGGCGCAGGCCCTGCTCACGCAGCAGGCCCTGCAGGCGCTGCTGGCCGAGCTGGACGCGCTGCAGTCCGCACTGCAGGCCCTGGCCCGCACGCACGCGGCCACGCCCATGCTGGCGCGCAGCCTGCTGCAGCCCGCGCAGATCACCAGCTTCGGATTCAAGTGCGCGCAGTCGGCTGCCGCCGTGGGGCGCAGCATCGAACAGTTTGAAAGGCTTGCCACCGCTGCGCTGTGCGTGCAATTGGGCGGCGCCGTGGGCAATGGCGCCGTGCTGGGAAGCTACCGTGCCGAGGTGGAGCAGGCACTGGCCCGGCGCCTGGGCCTGTCGGCCTGCGGCCGCAGCTGGCATACGCAGCGCGACGACTGGATGCGCCTGGCCATGGAAGCGGCTGTGTGCGGCGGCAGCCTGGCCAAGCTGGCCCGGGACTGGTCGCTGATGGCGCAGTACGAGGTGGGCGAGATCGCCGAGGCGCCGCGCGGCAGCACCTCCAGCGCCATGCCGCACAAGCGCAATCCCGTGCACCTGATGCAGGCGGTGGCACAGGCCCAGGCCATCCCCCAACTCGCGGCCCTGCTGCTGGGCTGCATGGCCCAGGCCCATGAACGCGCGCTGGGCGAGTGGCAGGCCGAGGTCGCGCACTGGCCCGACCTGTGGCGCCATGTGCATGGCGCCGCCGCCGCATTGCGCCAGGCCGCCCAGTCGCTGCAGGTGCATCCGCAGCGCATGCTGGGCCATGTGCGGGGCCTGCACGGACTGGTGTTTTCAGAGGCCTGCGTGCACGCCATGGCGCCCTGGACGGGCAAGCCCGAGGCCCTGGCCGCCGTGGAGCTGCTGGCCCCGCAGGCGCTGGAGCAGGGGCGCGAGCTGCGCCTGCTGCTGGCCGAATGGGCCGCGCCCCGGCTGGACGCAGCAGCTCTGCAAGCGCTGCAAGATGCGCTGGCCCGGGCCTGCGACCCGGCACGCGCCGTGCAGGCATCGCATGATGCATGCCTGGCGCTGCTGGCAGCGCCGCAGACCCACGCCAACGCCCATGCCCATGCTTGACACAGGAACCCCCGCCATGACCGAACCTTCCGCCGACGCCCTGCAGCGCGGCCTTGCCAACCGCCGCCGCGTGCTGGGCGATGAATGGGTGGACCAATCCGTGGCGCGCGCCAACGAACTGAATGTGGAGTTCCAGCGCATGATCACGGCCTATGCCTGGGACGGCATCTGGAGCCGCCCCGGCCTGGAGCGCCGCACGCGCCGCATCATGGTGCTGGCCATCACGGCCTCCATGGGCCGCTGGGAAGAGTTCGAGCTGCACATCCGCACCGGCCTGCTGGCCGACCCGGCCGATGCCGAGGCCGCGCCGCTGGACCTGGACACCATCCGCGAAGTGCTGCTGCAGACCGCCGTCTATGCCGGCGTGCCCGCAGGCAACACCGGCATGGCCATCACGCTGAAGATCCTCAAGGAGCTGGGGCGCACGCCCGCGCCGGCCAGCTTTCATCCACCCTCAGACACGGCCTGACGCGGCCTGACCGGACTCAGGCGGCCGGCGGCTGTTCCTCGGCCGCAGCGCCCGGGTAGCGCGCAAAGCGCCGGTTCTCTGCGCCATGCACCGGGTCCTGCTCGGCCCAGGGCCACCCGCCGAACTGGGTACGCCGGTAGTCCTGCATGGCCTGCATGATTTCCTGCTGCGTGTTCATCACGAAGGGGCCGTACTGCGCCACGCTCTCGCCAATGGGGCGGCCCTGCAGCACCAGACATTCCACGGCGTCGGCGCCGCTGTTGTGCAGCTCCCAGTCCTGCGTGGCATCCACATGCAGGGCCGCATGCTGTGCCAGCGCCGTGGGCCCGACCTGCAGTGCCTGGCCTGCAAAGAAATACAGCATGCGCTGCGTGTCCGCACCGGCCGCGCGCGGCAGCGTCCAGCGCGCGCCGGGCTCCAGGCGCAGCGTCCAGATGGCCACGTCGCCCTCGGGTTGCGAGGCCCAGGATTCGGGCGGCGGCGGCAGGGCGGCCGCCGTGCCGGGCAGGCTGCCTGCCACCACGGTGACCACGGTCCTTCGGCCTGCGGCATCCGCATGCTCCAGGCGGGGGATGCGTTCGTTCCAGAACATGGTGAAGTGCGGCTCCACCATCTTGGAGCGCGCAGGCAGGTTCAGCCAGATCTGGAACAGTTCCAGCGGATTGGGCGCGTCGCTGTTGAGCAGCGGGAACATCTCCGAATGCTGGATTCCCTTGCCGGCCGTGAGCCACTGCACGTCGCCGCCGCCAAAGCGCGCGGCCGCGCCCAGCGAATCGGAATGGTCGATCAGGCCCTTGCGCACCAGGGTCACGGTCTCGAAGCCACGGTGCGGATGGCCGGGAAAGCCCGGCACGCCATCGCCGTGGTACATGGAAAAGCCGTCCTTGCGGCTGAAGTCGCTGCCCATCTGGCGGCCTTCCAGGTCCACGGCCTGCACGCCCAGTCGGCCATCGCTGGGCGGATAGGCATCGTCATGGTGGGCACAGAACAGGAAGGGGTCCATGGTGGGCCACAGCGGGCCCAGCGGCTGGCTCTGGAGGACGGGGGTGGTGGCTGCGGTCATCGTGGCTCCTGTGAGGCTGCGCCCGCAAGAAAAAAGGGGGCGCTGCATTCTCGGACAGATGCGGCCCCCGCGCCCGTTTTGAAAGCCACCATGGCTGGGACAGTGCGGCCCAGGAATGCAACGCCCGCCGGCTCAGTTGCGCGGCGGCGTCACCAGGCCCTTTTGCACGGCCGGGCGCGCCACGAAGGCGGCCAGCACGCGCTGCAGCTCGGGAAAGCGCTCCCAGCCCAGCAGTTCGGCCGCGTTGTAGCCCTGCTCCACCACCATGTTGCGCACCCAGGGCCACAGGGCGATGTCGGCAATGGTGAACTGCTCGCCCATCACCCAGGCGCGGCCTGCGAGGCGGCGCTCCAGCACACCCAGCAGGCGCACGGACTCGTTCACGTAGCGGTCGCGCGGGCGCTTGTCCTCGAAGTCCTTGCCCGCGAATTTGTGGAAGAACCCCAGCTGGCCGAACATGGGGCCGACGCCACCCATCTGGAACATCAGCCACTGCAGCGTTTCATAGCGCGCGGCCGGGTCGGCGGGCAGCAGCGGGCTGCCGGACTTCTCGGCCAGGTAGACCAGGATGGCGCCCGACTCGAACAGCGCCAGCGGCTTTCCGCCCGGACCCTGCGGGTCCAGGATGGCCGGGATCTTGTTGTTGGGAAAGGTGTCCACGAACTCGGGCGAGAGCTGGTCATTGCTCTCGAAGCCCACGCGGTGCGCCTCATACGGCAGGCCCATCTCCTCCAGAGCGATCGACACCTTGACGCCGTTGGGCGTGGGCAGGGAATACAGCTGGATGCGGTCCGGCTGCATGGCCGGCCACTTGCGCGTGACGGAAAAGGCGGAAAGCGGATTCTGTGGAGTCATGGGGCACCTTGAAGGCTGGACGGGTTCGCCAAGAAATCGATGGCCGCTGCATCGTAGCGTTCGGCGCCCAGCCATGCTTGGCACGCCAAATAATGGCGGCCCGGCTTTGCCGCCGGGTCATGACAACCCACGCAGATTGCATGGCCAGTCTCCCCGCTCGCCGCCATGCACCGGCTACCGAGGCGCTCGGATGGAGGCGCACGGCTGAACCGTGCACCGCCCGCCCGGCACAGCTCTCAGCGCGGCGCGACGGGCTTCTGGACCAGGGCCACGCTCAGGCCGTCCGGCGTCACCGTGATGGCGCCGGGCTCCATGTTCAGAGAGTCCATCAGGGCCAGGTCCTTGTCCTGCAGCTGGTAGAGCACGAGCTGGCCCAGCGCCTGCTCGGCCAGGGCACTGGCGTAAGTGGTGATCATGTCGCTCATGGCGGGGGCCAGGTCGTTGATGACCAGGCTGTTGACCTTGATCTGGTGGGCGCGCAGCGTGCGGTCCGTGGGCTCGTAGCGCAGCGCGAAGTCCAGGTTCAGATGGCCGCCATAGGTTTGCTTGAGCACGGGTCCCGACAGATCGGCCTGCAACACCGCATTGAGCGCGTTGCGCTCGGGCAGCAATCCCAGCACCGGCGAATGCAGCTTGAGCTGCAGCATGCCGGCCACGGGGAATTGCCGTGGAAAGCGCTGGGCCACCACCTCCTGCAGCCTTTGCCGCGAAATCGAGACATTTCCAGGCCCGGACTTTCCCGAACATCCGGTCGCAGCCAGGCTGCAGCCCGCGGCCAGGACCATCAACAAAAAGCGGCGATTCATCACGACAGCACAAGCCCCAGAAAGCCCGACACGAAACCCTGAAGCGCCATGCATGCCATACGCATGGCGCTATGTTTTTTGAGATCGGCATTGTCCCGCCAGGGGCTATTCCCTGTCCCTGCAGTGGGTGTTGCCCGGCACCTGCGCGAAGTCGCTTCACAGCGAGTGCCTATCGGACATAGGCAGTACCGCCCTCCGTACGGAAACTTCACCCAATCCTTCTGGCCGGCCCTCCCGCCCGCCCAGCTTTACCGCGGCCTTGAGCACGGCCCTCCACCGGCGCATGAATCTATTCATATATTCATTCATTGATTTGCATAAATCATTGATTTTTAATAAATTACTCTCTATTTTTATTCATTCATCAATTGATTCCCATGGCCTTGGAAGACCTCTCCACCCAGATACTGGCGGCACTGCGCCGCCAGGGCGGTGCGCTGGCGGCGCGCGAGCTGCAGCAGATGCTGGGCGTGAGCCAGCCCACCGTGTCGCGCGCGCTGGCGCCGCTGATCCGGTCGGGCCAGGTGCGCAAGGTGGGTGCGGCGCGCACGCAGCGCTATGTGCTGCCGCGCCAGGTGGCGGGCGTAGGCGCCGAGGTGGCCATCATGCGCGTGGATACCGAAGGCCACGCATCGCCCTTCGGCCGCATGATCGCGCTGCACGGCGGCGGCTTCTGGGTGGACGAGGCCGATGGCCTCAGCGAGCAGCACGACGGCCTGCCCTGGTTCCTGGACGACATGCGGCCCCAGGGCTTCATCGGCCGCACGTTTGCGCACAGCCATCCCGAACTGCAGTTGGGCGGCGACCCGCGCCAATGGGGCGAGGACGACGTGCTGCGCGCCCTGGCCCGATTCGGCGAGGACCTGCCGGGCAACCTCATCGTGGGCGAAGCCGCGTTCGAGCGCTTCCACACCCTGCCCGCCCGCGCGCTGCGCGCCGAGTCGCCGGCCGAGTATCCGCGCCTGGCCATGCAGGCCATGCAGGGCACGCATCCGGGCTCGTCGGCGGGCGGCGAGCAGCCCAAGTTCTGCTGCACCACGGCCGGGCGCAGCGTCATCGTCAAGTTCTCCCCGGCAGGCGACGCGCCGGCCGAGCAGCGCATACGCGACCTGCTGGTCTGCGAGCATCTGGCGCTGCAGACCCTGGCCGAAGACGGCCTGCCCGCCGCGCGCACGCGGCTTTTCATTGATGGCGGCCGGGCCTTTCTCGAATCGGAGCGCTTCGATCGCAGCCAGCCCGAGCCGGGCTGCGCACCGCCGCCGGACCGCAACCCCGGACGCATAGGCATGGTCTCCCTGCAGGTGCTCAATGCCCAGTACGTGGGCGAGGTGGACAACTGGGCCGCCACGGCCAGCCGCCTGGCGGCGCGTGGCCTCATCACCGAGACCGATGCGCGCAGCCTGCGCCTGCTCGAGGCCTACGGCCAACTCATCGCCAACACCGACCGGCACTACGGCAACATCTCCTTCGTGCTGCCGCAGCCGCAGGGCGACTGGGCGCTGTCGCCCACCTACGACATGCTGCCCATGCTCTACATGCCCATCAATGGCGAGATCGTGGAGCGCGACTTCAGCGCCCAGCCCCCGCGACCCACGGCCGCCACGCTGGCCGAATGGCCGCGCGCCCAGGCACTGGCGCGGCGCTTCTGGCGGGCCGTGGCGCAGGATGCGCGCATCTCCGGGGAATTCCGCAGTATTGCCGAAAGCAATCTTGATGCCATTGCCGCTTGATTTTCAAGCACCTCCAATGAAATCAATGACACCACCTGTTGATAACCAATAGAAATTCTCTTGAAAAATCTGTGCATATTGGTTGGAAAAACCTCTGCACAAACTGTTATCCATCTGCGGAGAACCGGCCATCCACAGCCTCGGCCCGCCACCGCCTGCACAATCGAAGCTTTCCTCATCCGACCAGACACGGGCCCCCGATGACCAGCATTGCACCCTCCTCCGCCGCAGACCCCCGCATTGCCGACGTGCTCGGCTACTGGCTGGGCTCCACCCGCCCCGACAATGCAAGCGCCCTGGCCTGCAAGAACCTGTGGTTCATCAAGTCCGAGGCCACCGACAACCAGATCCGCGAGCGCTTCGGCGCCCTGGTCGAAGATGCGCTGGCCGGCCAACTGGACGGCTGGGCCGGCACGGCGCTGGGGCGGCTGGCGCTGATCGTGTTGCTGGACCAGTTCACGCGCAACCTGTTCCGGGGCACGGCGCGCAGCTTTGCAGGCGACCCGCAGGCGCTGCAGCTGGCGCTGGACGGCATCGCCCTGGGCCATGACCGGCATGCCGACCTGCCTGCCGTGGCGCGCATCTTCTGCTACCTGCCGCTGGAGCATGCCGAGGACCTGGCCCTGCAGGACCGCAGCGTGGCCGCCTTCCAGGCCCTGGCCGACCAGGCCGGTGACGCTGTCGGCGAGGGCGTGCGCGAGTTCCTGGCCGGCACGCTGGACTACGCCCACAGGCACCGCGACGTCATCGTGCGCTACGGCCGCTTTCCGCACCGCAATGCCATCCTGGGCCGCACCAGCACGCCCGAGGAACTGCAGTACCTGTCCCAGCCCGGCGCAGGGTTCTGAGAGCGCAGCGGATCTCCTTCACCCACAAAAAAAGGGAACGTGCCAACGTTCCCTTTTTTGCTTTCGGCGCGCTGCCGGCATTCAGGCCGGCTGCGCCTGCGGCTGGCGCTCGCCGCCCTTGCGCTCGCCATCACGCATGCGCAGCGCCCAGCGCTCGATGGTGTAGAAGGACAGCGCCGACAGCACCACCGAGATCGCCAGGCCCAGCACCACGACCACGGGCCACGAGAAGTCGGCGCGCAGATAGCGCACCACCGGGTAGTGCCAGAGATAGACGCCATAGGACAGGCGTCCCAGCTTCACCAGCATGGGCGACGACAGCATGTCGTAGACCAGGCCCGAGCCCTGGCTCACCGCCACCAGCAGCACAACGGCCGCGCACTCCACCACGGTGATGCCCCAGACCATGGCGTCCTGGTTGTCCCATTGCAGCGCCATCAACAGCGGCACGGCCAGCGGCACCCACATGGCGTGGTGCATGCGCGCCTTCAGCGCAGCGATGAAGTCCGGGCGCTCGATCATCAGCGCCGCCAGCAGCGCACCGGCGAACAGGCCCGAGGCGCGGGTGTCGAAGCGGAAGAAGATCTCATAGAAGTGCTGACCCTGGTCCACCCAGTACACGCGCCACAGCCAGCTCAGCGCCCACAGCAGGGCAATGGGGCGCCACAGGCGGCCCGGCTTGGAAAAGCGCAGCAGCAGCACCAGCAGCGGCGGCCAGATCAGGTAGAAGTGCTCCTCCACCGACAGCGACCACATGTGCAGCAGCGTGTCCGGGCTGTCGAAGAAGGCGATGCCGTAGTCGGCCAGATAGAGGATGGAGACCAGCGCATCGGAGTAGATGTCGTTCAGGTCCGGCCACAGCATGGGCGCGAAGATGCAGTACGCGGCCAGAAACAGGGCCAGCGCCGGCATCAGGCGGAAGAAGCGGCGGCGGTAAAAGCGCCAGAAGCCGATGCGGCCCTCGGAATCGTTC
The DNA here is from genome assembly GCF_055797465.1 of Delftia sp. PX-1. Taxonomy (NCBI): domain Bacteria; kingdom Pseudomonadati; phylum Pseudomonadota; class Betaproteobacteria; order Burkholderiales; family Comamonadaceae; genus Delftia; species Delftia sp. PX-1. The sequence goes on along the minus strand of NZ_CP184763.1, from coordinate 949,848 downwards.
TCCATCAGCAGCAGCGAAGTGATCAGATAGCCGCTGAGCACGAAAAACAGGTCGACCCCGAAGAACGCGCCATCAAACAGAGGCGCATGGGAGTGCGACAAGATCACCAACAGGATCGCCACGCCCCGCAGCCCGTCAAGGGCGGGGTTGTAGCGCAGTTTGAAATCCTTGACCACCAAAACCGGACACCTTTCCAACGCCGGAGCAATGGGCCCCGAGCCATGAACAAACCCCAAGAAAATGGAGCACGCGGCCATGGCGCAGCCGGCCCCGAAGGGTGCAACGCATGGTCCAGCGCGATAAGAGAGACGGCACGTCCCAAGGTTCCCGGCGGATGCGGTGAACAGCAATCCGCGTGCCGCGGTGCGGCGCGCCCTGAGGATGCGGGCCACCTCGACGGGCAGCCCTGCGTGCACGAACAAGCCCCGCTTGAGCGGGGCCAGGCCGATGAATTTCAGCGAAATCCAATTCTAGCCATCACCGCCCGGGGACGAGGTTCGATGGACATTCAGCCCGGGATCCTATGCCCCCGCCCTGCCGTCCACTCGCCTTTCTTCGCACGCCGCGAGTATGGGAGGCACCCTGCAGCCAGAACGTAACAGGAGGTTTGTGCTGGCGCCGCTGCACCCTGGCCCGTTCCACCCCGTGAAGCCGCCGGCGCACACCGGGCAGGGGCGATGGATGTGCCGTCAACAATTTGGAACAAAACGACGCCAATCCCAATGAACACAAGCATTCACCGCTATCGTTTTTATTCTTCAGGCGTACAGCGGGATGAGACGGCGTCCTGCAGACCCCGGTGCGCGGCACTGTCTGCCTGAACCGGCTGCTGGCTCTTGGCGCGCAGATAGTGCTCGGTGAACAGCGCCAGGTAGCTCTCCAGCGCGCGGCCCGCGCGCCGGTCGCCCGCATCGCCCGTCAGCTCCAGGCACAGGGCGGCCACCTCGCTGGTGCAGAAGTGGTCTTCGCGCTGGGAGCGGCGCAGGCGGTACTGCGAGACCTGATCCGGGTGCAGGCTCAGCACCGGAAAGCGGTCCAGGTAAGGGCTCTTTCGGAAAATCTTGCGCGCCTCGGGCCAGGTCGCATCCAGCAGGATGAACAGCGGGCGCCGCTCCTGGCCCGGCACGACCGCGGCCTGGGGCACCGGCAGCGTGTGCACCACGCGCTGCGGCGGCTGTACGAACTCACCGGGAAACACCACATAGGGCTGCCACTGCGGGTCAGCGAGCAAGGCCAGCAGGCCCGCATCGGCCTCGGTGCGCGCCCAGCCGAAGGCGTGCGTCTGCTCCACCACATCGGCGATCAGCCAGCCCGTGTTGCTGGGCTTGAGCGGCTCGGCATCGTGCATCAGCAGGCAAAAACCCGCCCGCGTCGGCAGCATGGGACGCAGCGCGCAGATGCAGTGCGAAGGCCGCAGCCGGCAACCCTCGCAGCGCTCGCCGCGCGGCCCGCCGCGCGACAGGAACGGCCGCGTGCTGCGCGCCAGCCGCTGCGTGCGCAGGCGCGACACCGCATGCGGCGCCACGCCCGAATCCACGCCACGCAAATAGGACAGGGGCACCGGAGACGCCGGAGCCTGGTCAGGCAGCTCCATGCTCATCCCACGCTTTCCAGCTCGAACAGCGGCAGCTCGGCGCGGCGGCTCAGCCACACGCCGCCGCCCAGTTCCTTGAAATGCTCGACCAGCCCGCGCCGGTACAGATCGGCCCGGTGGCGGAACAGGCGCGGATCGGTCAGATCCTCATCGATCACGCCGCGTTCGTAATCCTCGCGCGCCACTGCCTCCACATACAGACCGCCTCGGCTCAACCGCCCCAGATTGGCCAGCGCGCGCTTGAGATCCGGCGGGCTCAGATAGGGCAGCACGCCCTGGCAGATCACCAGATCGAAGGGCTCTGCAGGATCATGCGCCGCATAGTCCACCACCGAGCCGCGCTCCCAGCCGAAGCGCCCGCACAGGTACTCGCTGAACTCCACGCCGTGGTAGCTGGCACCGGGGAAGTGGCGCTGCACCGCCTCGCGCCACAGACCGATGCCGCAGCCCACATCCAGCACGCGGCGCACCGGCACCCGCACATAGTTCAGATAGGAACACACGAAAGCGCCCAGCCGGTTCACATGCTCGGTGTCGACCACGCTGGTCTTCTTGTCGAAGTAGTAGCGCTGGTAGTACGCCTCGTCGAACCACTGGTCACTTGCTGATTGCACGCATTCTCCTTGGGGGTAAGCGCCCGGTGGGCGCGTTCGGGCGGGAGTATGGCGCAGAGGGCAGTGGGTATGGGAACGCGTGTTTTTTGCCCCTGCCGGGTGATGCTTTTTTCCGAGGCCGGGCCTGTCCGGTTGTCGACCAATTTCTTGATCGCCCGCATAAGCCAAGACAGTTGCTACTCCGCAAGACAGACTGATTTGCATATCAGATCACAACAACAGCCGCCCAAACATCTAAAAAACTGCGAGATATGACAAAAAGATCAGGATTGCATAATTTTACAAATTCAACCCAACCACTCAATACCCATCATGGCTAACATATCAACGGCAATTACGATATCCAGCAAAATACCAAATTAACACCCATGGGCCATCGGCAGGCCTACATCATTGGTACTAAAATGCTAATAATTGATAGAAATGGAATAGCAATCCACTCCCTTATAAAGCGAGCCATCGCACCCACCATTGAACGTGGTGAAATGAAGGAAATTCATGGCATCATTGTTCATCAAACTGGAGGATCGACAGCACAGTCTTCAATTGATAGTTACAAAAACCCATCAGCAAATGGAGCACATTTCCTGATAGAGAAAGATGGAACAATATATCAAACCGCTTCCCTTTACAAACAAACATGGCACATTGGCAAAATAAAAGCGCGTTGTTTACTGGAAAAGCGATGCACGCCAGTTGAATTAAAATCGTTACAACGCTTCAATCCAACCCAAGAGAACAAGCGCGAGATGCTGAAAAAGGTTCCAGCACGATTTCCGGCCAACCAAGACAGCATTGGCATTGAATTGGTAGGTGAAGCACTTCCTCGTGGCGGGAACATACCAGACGAAAAGAAAACTTATCAGGCCGTTACAAGTGAGCAGAACAATGCACTACAGTGGCTTATCGCGGAATTAACGCTGACACTAAGAATATCTATGAGCGAAGTTTTCAGGCACCCAGAAGTCTCTAGAAAAAATCCTACGGAAGCGATTTCAGCAAAATGGTGAGATCACTATTAACCTTACCCCTGCTAGTTGTTATGGCTAGCACCGCCTCCGCCGCCAATCAATGCACAAAAGGCTCAGAGTTCGAGCCGCCACTGTGCCCACTGATACTTCCCAAGATCAGCCAGATCACCATCCAGGAAAACGCGGCCAAATCGCCCGTCGAAAAAGACCCAGCGGTGAGTTGCGCCAACTTTGTCCTGACCATCTCCCAGGTGCGCCGTTATTTTCAACAGGCAAAAACCACCAACGAAAACGACGCACACTACACGCTAGACTGGTCGCCCTGCTATGCAAGCGGCGAAATCGCATTCAGCGATGGCAGCCGTGGAAGTTGGAGCATCAACCAGTTCCGGGGCGGTGCGCTGTTCCTGGAGGGCAGGGACAAGACGGTATTGCACTGCCCAAAATGCAAGTTCAAGCCATTTCAATGGTGATTGTTCTGGCGCGGCACCACGTTGGCCAATCGCAATAAAAACAGCCGAGTGCAGCTATGGCACATCGGCTATTTGCATTTTGGCGTTTCGACGTCAGGGCTCCAGCCCCGAAAAAACACCGTCCGGCACGGTCAGAAACTTAGGCCTTCGGCGGCCGATGCAACAGGCACAGCTTGTTGCCATCCAGATCCCGCACATAGGCCAAGTACAGCCGGCCACCGGGCGAAGCCTCGCGCCAGCCGGGCGGATCCTCGCAGGTCACGCCCCCGGCTGCCACGGCGGCGGCATGGGCCGCGTCGGCCTGCTCGGGCGACTGCGTCGCAAAGCCGATGGTCGCGCCATTGCCGTGGCAGGCGGCCTCGCCGTTGATCGGTGTGGAAATGGCAAACGTGCCGCCCGCGCTGCGGTAGAAATAGCGGTTCTTGTTGGCCATGCCCGGCGCAATGCCGAGCGCGCCCAGGAATGCGTCGTAGAACTGCTTGGATTTTTCGAGGTCGTTGACCCCGACCATGACGTGGCTGAACATGCCTGTGTCTCCTTGGTTGATGCGAACCGGGATGTTAGCTGCGGCAAGCCGTCCTGCTGTCACCCATGCGCGCCAGCGACCATACTGTCGCCCCCGCCAGAGCCGGCGGACATTGGACCCCGCGATACCGAAACCATGCGCCTTCTTCACACTTCCGACTGGCATCTGGGCCAGCACTTCATGGGCAAGAGCCGCCAGGCAGAGCATGCCGCGCTCATCGACTGGCTGCTGGAGCAGGTCGATGCCCAGGCGGTGGATGCCGTGCTCATCGCGGGCGATATCTTCGACACCGGCGCGCCGCCCAGCTATGCGCGCGAGCTGTACAGCCAGCTCGTGGTGCGCCTGCACGCGGCGGGCGTGGCCCTGCTGCTGCTGGGCGGCAACCATGACTCCGTGGCCACGCTGGCCGAAAGCCGCGAGCTGCTGGCCTGCCTGGACACCACCGTGGTAGCCGCCGTGGGCGAGACGGCCAGCCACGTGGTGGACTTGCCGCTGCGGCGCCTGCCGGGCCAGCCTGCCGCGCCTGGCTGCATCGTCTGCGCCCTGCCCTTCATGCGCCCGCGCGACGTGATGCTGAGCCAGGCGGGCCAAAGCGCCGAGCAAAAACAGCAGGCGCTGCAGGCCGCCATCGAGGCCTGCTACCGCAACGTGCACGACGCCGCCATCGCTCGCCGTGACGCGCTGGCCGCCACACGCGGCGAGCGCCTGCCCATCGTCGCCACGGGCCACCTCACCACCGTGGGCGCCAGCAGCAGCGAGTCCGTGCGCGAAATCTATGTGGGCTCGCTGGACGCGTTTCCCACTTCGGCCTTTCCACCCGCCGACTACGTGGCCCTGGGCCACATCCACCAGCCGCAGAAAGTGGGCGGCCTGGAGCACATCCGCTACAGCGGCTCACCCATTGCGCTGAGCTTTGACGAGGCCCGCCAGTCCAAGCAGATGCTGCTGGTGGACCTGGGCCCCGAAGGGCTGCAGGCCGTCACGCCGCTGCCCGTTCCCTGCTTTCAGCCCATGGCCTCGGTGGCAGGCAGCCTGACCGCCTTGCCGGATCTGATGCGCGCCGCCGCCCAGGCCGGCAGCCCTGCACGGCCCGTGTGGTTGGAGGTGGTGGTGGAGCAGGACGACTACCTGCTCCAGCTCACCGACCGCGTGCAGGCCATGGCCGACGAGCTGCCGGTGGAGCTGCTGCGCGTGCGGCGCCAGCGCGGCCGGGCGGTGGCCGGCATGGCCGCCGCCGCTGGCGAGTCGCTGCACGAGATCAGCCCCGCCGACGTCTTCGAGCGCCGCCTGGCGCTGGAAACACTGGAGCCTGGCCTGGCCCAGGCCCTCACCCGGCGCTACCAGGAGGTGGTGGCCGGGCTTGATGCGCCCCACCCAGGCGCCGGCGAACACGGCGAGGAGGCCCGCGCATGAAGATCCTTACGCTGCGGCTCAAGAACCTCAACTCGCTCAAGGGCGAATGGCGCATCGACTTCACGCAGGCACCGTTCGCGGGCAACGGCCTGTTCGCCATCACCGGGGCCACGGGCGCGGGCAAGTCCACCCTGCTCGATGCCATCTGCCTGGCGCTGTACCACGAGACACCGCGCCTGAAGACCATCTCGGCATCCGCCAACGACCTCATGACGCGCCACACGGCCGACTGTCTGGCCGAGGTCGAATTCGAGGTCAAGGGACAGGTCTACCGCGCCTTCTGGAGCCAGCGCCGCGCACGCGACAGGGTGGATGGCGCGCTGCAGGCGCCCAAGGTGGAACTGGCCCGGGGCGACGGCAGCATCCTCAGCAGCCAGACGCGCGACAAGCTGGAGCAGACCGCCGCCATCACGGGGCTGGACTTCGATCGCTTCACCAAGTCCATGCTGCTGGCCCAGGGCGGCTTTGCGGCTTTTCTGCAAGCCAATGCCAATGAGCGCGCCGGCCTGCTGGAAGAGCTGACAGGCACCGAGATCTACGGCCTCATCTCGCAGAAAGTCTTCGAACGCGCCCGCGATGCGCGCCAGCGCCTGGACCAGCTCAAGGCCCAGGCCGATGGCGTGGAGTTGCTGACGCCCGAGGCGCGCGATGCCCTGCATGCCCAGGCCGACAGCCTGGTGACGGAGCAGGCCACGCTGCAGGCCGACTACCTGCGCGCCCAGGCCCAGCACCAATGGCAGCAGCAACTGGCCCAGGCCACCCAGACACTGCAGTCCGCCCGCACCGGCTGCGCAGACGCCGCCCAGGCACTGGAGCAGGCCACGCCCGAACTGGAAAGACTGGCCAACGACGAGCCTGCTCAAGCGCTGCAGCCGCTGCACCAGGCCTGGCAGCGCAGCACCGCCGCCTGCGATGACAGCCGCCAGCAACTGCAGCAACTGCGCGAGCACGAACAGCAGACCCAGACCCGCCTGCTGCTGCAGCACCGCCATGCCCAGGCCCTGTCCGCCCGCCTGGCCCAGGCTGCGCAAGACACCCTGGCCCGCCAGCAGGCCGAGCACCAAACGCTGGAACAGTTCTGCACCCACCATGCAGCCCATGCCCTGCTGGGCGAGCGCCTGGGCAGCTGGCGCCAGCAGTTCAAGCTGCGCGCCAGCCAGCAACAGCAGGCGGCCCACCAGCAGCAGGCCCTGCGCAAGCTGGATGCCGAACAGGCCCGCATGGCGCAAAGCGTCGAAGCCGGCGCGGCCCAGGTCCAAGCCGCCACCGATGCCCAGGCCCGCGCCAGCGCCGCACTCCAGCACGCGCAGGACGAACAGGCGCAGCGCCTTCAAGGCAGCGGCGGCATGGCCGAGCTGCGCGCGCGCGAGCAGGCAGAGCAGGACCGCCTGCACCTGTGGCGCCAGGCAGAAACCCAGGCCGCGCAGCGCCGCGAACTTGCGCGCCAGCAACAGACACTGGCCCGGGAATTGCGCGAAGGCACAGCACTGGCGCAGCAGCAGACGGACACCTGGCAAGCCCTGCGCACGCGCTACATAGACGTGCGAGAACAGGTCCGCGACAAGCAAAAGCTGCTGGCCCAGGAGCAGCGCATCCAAAGCCTGTCCGAGCACCGCCACGCCCTGCAGCCCGGCCAGCCCTGCCCGCTGTGCGGCGCGCAAGAGCACCCGGCCGTGGCCGCCTACGAAGCGCTGGACGCCTCGGCCACCGAAGCCGCGCTGCGCCGCAAGCAGGAGGAACTCGACGCCCTGCAAACCCAGGGCGAAACCGCCCGCGCCACGCTGGCCGCCACCACGGCCGCGCAGGCGGCGCGCCAGCGCCAGGCCGACGAACTGGAACAGGACATCGCACGCTGGCACGACACATGGAACGACACATGGCAGGGCCTCACGCAACCCCTGCAACTCGCGCCAGACAGTTGGCAACAGGCCGACACCCTCGCCGCATCGGCCCAGGCCTGCGCCCGGCAGCTGGACACGCTCAAGCGCGCCGTGCAGGCCGCCGAGCAAGGCGAGCAGGCCGTGCAACAGGCCAAGGACGCCGCCCAGCACAGCCGCCAGACACTGCAGACCGCGCAAGGCCAGCTTGCGCTGCAGCAGCAGGCCCTGGCCGACCACAGCGCACGCCGCGAAGAACTGCAGCAATCCATCGCCGGCCTGCAGGCCGAAGCCCAGGCGCTGAACGCGCAGTTGCAGGCTTCGCTCGGCGAGGCCGGCCACACCCTGCCCGACGACGCCCAGCCCTGGCTTGAAGCGCGCGAAGCCGAATGGCAGCACTGGCAGCAGGCCCGGCACGACCTGCAGCAACTGGCCCAATCGATGGCCTTGCAGCGCAAGGAATGCGAGGCGGCCGAGGCCGATGCGCAGCGCTGGAAAAAGCAGTCGGAAACACAGTGGGAGGCACAGTGCGAGGTGCAGAGAACGGCGCAGCACCATCCCGTCGATACGGCTGTGGCAGAGCCGCCTTCCCTGCCCTTGCCGCCCCTGGAACAGCTGCCGCAGGCCCTGGCCGAATGCGCCAGCGACATCGCCGCTCTCACGCGGCAGCAGGATGCCCTGCAAGGCCAGCAGCAACAGGCCCAGGCCACGCTGGCCCGCCAGCGCGAGGAAGCGGCCAAGGCCGAATCCGCATGGCAGGCCGCCCTGAGCACCAGCCCCTTTGCCGACGAACCCGCCTACCTGCAGGCCCTGCTGCCCGCACCCGAACGCCAGCGCCTGGTCGCGCTGCGCCAGCAACTGCAGGCGGCACAACAGCGCGCTGCCACCCTGCTCGAAGCCGCACAGCGCGAGCACGCGCAACTGCAGGCCCAGGCCCTGACCGAGGCGGCGCCCGAAGAAATCCAGGCCCGCCTGCAAACGCTGGAGGAACGCCGCAACGCACTCAGCGAACAACTGGGCGGCGTCCGCACCCAGCTGGCCGACGACCAGCGCCGCCGCCAGGGCCAGCAGGCCCTGTTCGAGCGCATTGCGGCCCAGGCCAGCGACAGCGAGCTGTGGCAGCACCTGGACGGCCTCATCGGCTCGGCCAAGGGGGACAAATACCGGCGCTTTGCCCAAGGCCTCACGCTGGACCACCTGCTGCACCTGGCCAACCTCCACCTGTCGCGCCTGCACGGCCGCTACCTGCTGCGCCGCAAGCCCGAGGGCGAGCTGGAACTGGACATCGTCGACAGCTGGCAGGGCGACACCCCGCGCGACACGCGCACGCTATCGGGCGGCGAGGCCTTCCTCGTCAGTCTGGCCCTGGCCCTGGCGCTGTCCGACCTGGTCAGCCACAAGACCTCCATCGACTCCCTGTTCCTCGACGAAGGCTTCGGCACGCTCGATGCCGACACGCTGGAGATCGCACTCACCGCGCTGGACCGGCTCAACGACAGCGGCAAGATGATCGGCATCATCAGCCACGTGGAGGCGCTCAAGGAACGCATCGCCGTGCAGGTGCGGGTGGAGAAAGGCGGTGGCGTGGGGCATTCGAGGCTGGTGGTTTCTTCGTGATCCGAAGCGTTTCAAAATCTCTTAGGCTGTTGTTTTTAAAAGAATTTCGGTATAAAAGAGAAATTCTCAAAAAAATACCGAAATGCAAGACCTCCAGCCATCAGCGGCCCGCCAGTACATAGACGCCGTATCCACCTTCGAAGCCCTGGAAGAAGCCCGGGATGAAGGGGCTCAAGTACGCGGTGGCATGTATTGGCATGCGGGTCCGGCGTCGTCTCCTCAATCCAGCTACCTGATCCGCACCACGCCTGCGGGCGCCGAAACCAGCCTCGGTCTTCGCACGCCGGAAACCGAAGCCATCTATGAACGCTTCATGCAGCGCAAACGGGAAAGCGCCGAGCGTTTGGCCGGGCTCAAGGCCGCATTGGCCCAGCACCAGCGACTGAATCGTGCGCTGCGCGTAGGCAGGGTGGACCCGCTGGTGGTGGAGCTGCTCAACCGTCTGTCGATCACCGGGCTGAGTCCGCACTTTCGCGTGGTAGGAACGCATGCGCTTTACGCGTACGAGGCAGCAGCCGGCTTGCGGCTACAGGCAGATGCCCTGGCCACGCGCGACATGGACCTGTTGTGGGATACCCGCAAGCGGCTGCAATTTGCCACGCAACTCGCCCGCGTAGACAGCTCCATGCTCGGCGTACTGAAGAAGGTGGACAGCACGTTCCGCCTGCGCAAAAGCCAGCTCTACACGGCCGTCAACAAAGACGGTTTTGAAGTGGACATCATCCGTCGCGAACGTGTGGCAGACGATCCCCACCCCATCAAACTCAGCGACGCCGAGGAAGACTTCTGGGTGGCCCAGGCCAGGCGTGCCAACGTGCTGCTGGATGCGCCACCGTTTTCAGCCGTCATCGTCGCCAGCAATGGAGCCATGGCGCGCATGCATACCGTCCACCCGGCAACCTTCGTCGCGTTCAAGCGATGGATGGCCGGCCTGCGCGAGCGAGAGGCCATCAAGCGCACGCGGGATGTACTGCAAGCGGACGTGGTGCAAGCGCTGGTGGACGGGTACTTGCCTCCATGAGTGCTTTCGGATACGTCTGAGACCTGTGCAATTTGTGAGCAGGCAGGCCTGGGTTCAACGCACATATGGGAAGTCATTGCGTGCCACTGCTTTGCTCTGCTCTGCAGCTCAATACAGAACTGTCACCAAACTGCCTCCCAACGCCTGCACCATCCTGCGGGCACGGCCTGCGTGGCCGCCGTTCACTCCTTTTCAAGGACCGTTCCATGCAAGTGCGCTTTCCCAATCCCTTCGGCCTGGCCCTGCCCGACGCCCAGGCGGTGCGCGAATACCAGGCCGCGCAAGGCTTCTCCGACGCCTACGCGCAGTTCCTGATCACGCAGAACGGCCTGGACTTCGACCGGCTCGAAGCGGCGCCCGACCGCGAGGACTACCTGCAGGCCGACGACGAGACCGGCGACAACCACGCTTGGCTGCGCACCCTGCACCACTTCCGCGCAGGCTCGGAGCACTACGACGTGGAGGACCACCAGCGCGAGAACCTGTTTGCCGCGCACTTCATGGTCATTGGCCATGACCCCGGCGGCAACCCCTTCGTGGAAGTGCTGCACGGCGCCTTCAAGGGCCGCATCGGCAGCCTGGACCATGAGCTGTTTGCAGGCTGCGAGGACCTGGAGCAGTTCCTCGAAGAAATGGAACTGAGCGGCTTTGCCGCCGCCAGCGTGGACGAGCAGACCGACATGCTTTGCGACGAAGACCAGGGCCTGATCTGGTTCCACGCCCGCAGCCTGGACAGCTTCTTGCAGCAATGCGTGTTCTGCGACGAGGACGGCTCGGGCTTCGTGGTGGACGAGCCGGGGTTGGAAGAGGATTGAGCCACGGGGCGGGCCTTGCCCGCAACCTGGCAGACAGCCAGAAGGCGTTGAAGCAGGCCGAGGCACAAACGGCCAGCGCGCTGGAGCAGTGCGATGTGGATATCAGTGGAACTTCACCGGCTGCACGCCCCGGTGCTTGGGCCTGACCACCACGGTGCCCGCAATCTTGTCGTGCCAGCCTTGCTTGCGCGGGTCAAAGGCCACCCAGATCAGCCCCAGGCACAGCGGGATGATGGACACGAAATAGGCCAGGTAGCGAATGACGGCCTGCCGTGTGCTCATGTCCGCGCCGGTCTGCGCGTCCACGATCCTGGCGGAGATGATCATCTTGCCCGGCGTCGCCTGTTTCTTGATCCAGAAGATGACGACGGCAATGGCAGGCAGCACCCAGGAGATGACGAAATCGGCCGGGCCGTGCAACAGTTTTTCGGAATCCAGGTATTCCCATCCGTAGATGGAGATCAGGGCCGGCAGCATGAGCACGAGCAGGATCACGGTGTCGATCAGCGCGGCGCCGGTGCGGGCCCAGAAGCCTACGTATTCGAGATCGTCATCCTGCATGGTGCGCCCTGGTTGGCATATGGGGCTGCCAGTGTGCCACCTCGGTGCCCCGCCAGAAATGCCGCGCAAGGCCAGGGCCTGCGCGGCAGCGTTGCGGCGGCCTGTCGGTCGAACTATCGATCAAATACCGCCTGCAGGTCCTTCTGCCCCGTCACGCCGGACTGCAGCGCCAGCATCAGCAGGATCCGCGCCTTGGGCGCGCGCAGGTCGTCGGCCATGACGGCACCGGCCTCGAACGAGGTCTTGCCGCCGCCCTCGAAGCCGTAGCTGGGCATGACGCGGCCGTTGTGCACGCGCGTGCTGACGACCACGGGCACGTTCTTGCCGATGGCGTACTTGGCGGCATCGAGCATGGCGACGTTCATGTTGCCCATGCCCAGGGCGTCGATGACGATGCCCTTGACGCCACGGTCCACCGCCTGGCGCACGGCCTGGCCGTTGGCACCGCCGTACATGGGGAAGATTTCCACCTCGGGCATGGTCTGCGCCTGGATGGGCAGGTGCTGGCGGCGCGCGGGGGCGGAGGCGAAGCTGACGCGGTCCGGGTAGACCTCGCCCAGAAAGCCGAATTCACCCGAGCGGAAGGTCTCCACGTTGGCCGTGTGTGTCTTGGTGACGTAGCGCGCGGCGTTGATCTGGTTGTTCATGGCCAGCATGGCGCCCTTGTCGCGCGCCTTGGGGTCCACGGCGATGCGCACGGCGTTGAGCAGGTTGCGCGGGCCGTCGAAGTCGGACACCGAGGCATTGCGCTGCGCGCCGATGAGCACGACGGGCTTGGACGACTGCACGGTCAGGTCCAGCCAGAAGGCGGTTTCCTCCAGCGTGTCCGTGCCGTGCGAGACGATGGCGCCAGCCACCTCAGGGCGGGCCAGCGCGGCCTGTACGGCCTGGGTAAGCTGCACCCAGCGGGCCGGGTCCATGTAGTCGGAGGGCACGTTGGACAGGTTGTTGACCTGGATGCGCGCGTACTTGCCCACGTCGGGCACGGTGGCCAGCAGGTCGTCGCCCGAGATCGCGGGCACGGGCGCGTTCTTGACCGGGTCGATCTTCATGGCAATGGTGCCGCCCGTGGCGATGAACTGGACCACGGGCTTGCCCTGGGCGGCGGCGCTGGTAGCAATCATGGGCAGGGTGCAGGCAGTGAGCAGGGCGAGGGCGGTGCGGCGGAAGGCTTTCACGGGTGTTGTCTCCTTGTTGTGATGTCAAGGAGCATGCTAACCATGGCTTGCGGCCGGCCCGCGCTGCCGGCCCTGCGTGAAACCCTGATGGACAGGCGCGGTCAGCGCATCAAAGCGCCAGCGCGGCCTCGATGTCCGTGGACAGCTTGGCCGGCGCATCCTGCGGCGCATAGCGGCGGATGACCTGGCCGTCGCGGCCGACGAGGAATTTGGTGAAGTTCCACTTGATGGCCTTGGTGCCCAGCACGCCCGGCGCCTCGGCCGTGAGCCAGCGGTACAGCGGGTGGGCGTTGGCGCCGTTGACGTCGATCTTGCCCATGAGCGGAAAGCGCACGCCAAAGTTCAGGTCGCAGAAACTGGCGATTTCCGATTCGCTGCCCTTTTCCTGGGAACCGAACTGGTTGCACGGAAAGCCCAGCACCACCAGGCCGCGCTCGCCGTACTGCTCATGCAGCGCCTGCAGTCCCGCGTACTGCGGCGTGAAGCCGCAGGCGCTGGCGGTGTTGACGATGAGCAGCACCTTGCCACGGTAGTCCGACAGGGGGACGGCCTGGCCCGTGATGGAGGTGGCCTCGAAGTCGTAGGTCGAGCGGGGCGCGGCGGCGGTGTCATTCATGCGGATGCTCCTGAAGTGGAGCATCCATGGTAGCGCCGGGACACCCGGGGGCGCGCTGGCCGGGCATGGGGATGCGGACTTGTCTCACAGACAGCAGGCGGCCAAAAACTTACCTTGGAAGGCAACAGGCGGGCACAGCGGCCCGCCTGGTCCCGTTTCGCTGGCAGGTGTTTACAAGCCGCATAGGCGCATGCCTGCCGTAGTTTCCGTCCCACGATGAAGAGACCACCTGTATGAACGCCAACAGCACCCCCACGAAGCAAGCCAAATCCAACCCCGGCAACGGCCACCTGGCGCTGGACCCCAAGGCCCTGGAGGCTGCCAAGCGCAGCCTGGACGATGGCGCCGTGACCCCGCATTTCGGGCCCTGGCGCGAGGACATCATCAAGCTGCTCAATGACTCGCTGGCCACCGAGCTGGTGTGCGTGATGCGCTACAAGCGCCATCACTTCACCGCCGTGGGTCTGGCCTCGCCGGCCATCGCCGACGAGTTCCTGGTCCATGCCAACGAGGAAATGGCCCACGCCGACAAGCTGGCCCAGCGCATCGTGCAGCTGGGCGGCGAGCCCGACTTCAACCCCCAGACGCTGACCCAGCGCAGCCATGCCGACTACAACGGCGAGACGGACCTGAAGGCCATGATCCGCACCAACCTGATCGCCGAGCGCGTGGCCATCGAGGCCTACAGCCAGATGATCGACCTGATCGGCGACAAGGACCCCACCACGCGCCGGCTGATCGAATCCATCCTGGAGCAGGAGCAGGAGCATGCGGACGAGCTGTCCGACTGGCTGGAGAAATAAGCACTTCCCGCCAGTACACGCCAGCCCGACAATACCGGGGCTTGGCCCATAGGCAAGGCACCCCGCGCGAGCGGGGTGCCGTTTTTTTGGGCATTCTCTAGCCTTCGCGGAATGGTCCCGCCCTATCGGCCCTGATGTCCTGTCATCAGGGCCGTCTTGCAATATGCGCTTTTCTTTCAATGACTTGAAGCTGCCCGACGCTGTGCTCGCAGCCTGGCAAAGGCTGCTGGCCAGCCGCATCGGCCAGCGCGTGGCGGCCCTGCCCTGGTGGCACCGCTGGCCCACGCGACGCGAATGGCTGCTGTTCGCCGCTGCGCTGCCGCTGCTGTTCGCGCTGTATGTGCTGGCCCTGATCCCGTTCACGCCCGGCATCCGCGACATACGCAAGGCCAAGCTGGAGCAGCCAGCCCAGATCATGAGCGCGGATGGCAAGCAGCTCGCGCAGTTCAAGCGCAGCAACCGGCAGTGGGTGAAGCTCGACGAGATGTCGCCCTCGGTGATCAAGGCGCTGATCGCCACCGAGGACCACCGCTTCTACGAGCACCACGGCATGGACTGGCGCCGCACGCTGGGCTCGGTGGTGCACACGCTGCGCGGCGATCCGCAGGGCGGCTCCACCCTCACCCAGCAGCTCGCCCGCAACCTGTACCCGACCGAAATCGGCCGCGCGCCCACGCTCAACCGCAAGCTCAAGGAGGCGATCACGGCCTTCAAGATCGAGGCGCTCTACACCAAGGACGAGATCCTCGAGACCTATCTGAACACCGTGCCCTTCCTCTACAACGCCTTCGGCATAGAGATGGCGGCGCGCACCTATTTCGACAAACCGGCCGCGCGGCTGACGGTGCTGGAAAGCGCCACGCTGGTGGGCATGCTCAAGGGCACGAGCTACTACAACCCCGTGCTCAACCCCGACCGCGCGCTGTACCGCCGCAACACGGTGCTGTCGCAAATGGTCAAGCGCGGCGTGCTGCAGGAGGCCGAGTTCGCCCAGCTCAAGAAGCGCCCCATGCGCATCAACTTCGAGCGCCAGGAAGAGCCCCTGGGCATGGCGCCGCACTTCGCGCAGCATCTGCGCAAGTGGCTGATCGACTGGGCCGACCGCAACGACTACAACATCTACACCGATGGCCTGGTGGTGCACACCACCATCGACTCACGCCTGCAGAACTGGGCCAACCAGGCCGTGGCGCGCCAGACGCGCACGCTGCAGGGCGTGGCCAATGGCGCCTGGAGCCAGCGCGACGGCTGGAACGCCTCCAACCCGCTGGTGCAGCAACTCGTGCGAGAGACCCCCGCCTGGCGTGCCGCGCGCAAACGCGCGGACAGCCAAGGCAAGGACAAGGCAACGGACAAGGACAGCGAGGAAGATACCCTCAAGGCCCTGCTGGCCGACAAGGCCTTCATGAAGCAGCTGCGCGAGGACAAGACCCGCGTGCAGGCAGGCTTCGTGGCGCTGAACCCGGCCACCTCCGAAGTGCTGGCATGGGTAGGCAGCCGCGACTTCACGCAGGACGCCTACGACCACGTGCAGCAGGCACGGCGCCAGCCCGGCTCCACCTTCAAGCCCTTTGTCTATGGCGCCGCGCTGCAGCAGGGCGCCACCCCCGGCGACAAGCGCGTGGACAGCCCCGTGGAAATCAAGCTGCCCGGCGGCGAAGTCTGGCGTCCCACCGACGCCACGCCCCCCACGGGCCGCGAGATGACGCTGCGCGACGCCCTGGCCTACTCCAAGAACACCATCACCGCCGAAGTCATGCAGTCCGTGGGCCCCGCCCGCGTGGCACGCCTGGCCCGCGCCCTGGGCGTGCGCCAGAGCCCGCTGGACGAGGTTCCCGCCCTGGCCCTGGGCAGCAGCCCGGTGTCACTGCTGGAGATGGTCAACGCCTATGCCAGCCTGGCCCACGGTGGCCGCTGGCTGCCACCCATGATGGTCACGCGCATCGAGGACGCCGACGGCAAGGTCATCGCCGAATTCAGCCCGCCCAAGCCCGAGCGCGCGCTGGACGAAGACCACGCCTACGCCCTGGTGGACATGCTGCGCGCCGTGGTGGACAAAGGCACGGCCGTGGCCGTGCGCCAGCGCTACGGCATCCACGCCGACGTGGCCGGCAAGACCGGCACCACCCAGGGCAATGCCGATGGCTGGTTCATCCTCATGCACCCGGAAATCGTCACCGGCGCCTGGGCCGGCTTCAACGACGCGCGCATCACCCTGCGCAGCGACCGCTGGGGCCAGGGCTCGCGCAGCGCCCTGCCCATGGTGGGAGACTTCATGTCCCGCGCCCTGCGCAGCCCCGTCATCGACGCCAAGGCCCGATTCGAGCCACCCGAACAAAGCCACTGGTGGTCCGACATGGTCGGCCGCCTGCGCGAACGCATGCAGGGCTGGTGGCCCGACCAGCAGCCGCCCGCCCAGCCCGGCCAACCCGCCACCCCGGAGCCGGCGCCGCCCCCTGAACCCGCACCCGAGCCCACGGAGCCACCCGGCCCGGGCCTGTCGCCCGGCGAGGAAATCATAGAAAGCACCCCCGCCCTGCCCGCCCCCAGCATCCCCCTCACCCAGGGCACGCTGGGCCCCACGGACCAGCGCGCAGTGCAGGAAGCCACCCCCGCCACACCCGCCCTGCCCGGCGGCGAAGACGCCCCCGCAGGCACCGGCGTGGTGATCACGCCGATCCAGCCCTGACCCGGCTGGCTGTTGGCTGTTGGCTGTCGCCAGCCTCCCCCTTCTGCCCACGCCTGCGTTGGGCGGGATGCGGGGCGGCAAGCCTGCCGAAGGACAGGCTTGCTTCGTTGTCTAGCTCGCCGTGATGTTTGAGTGAAGCGCGCAGCGCGCAACGAGTTTCACGGCGCACCCCGCATCCCGCACAACGCAGGTCGCCCGCAGCGAAGCGAAGGGTCGTGGGCAGTGGGGGGTACGACTCACACTCATAGGTGACACATCAGTACAAGGACATGGGTAACAGATCCAAGCTTGGCAGCTGGAGCCAACAGCAGCCAAGGAGCGATCACCATGCCCTGGAAGGAGTGCGCACCCATGGACGAGAAACTGCTCTTCATAGCCGACCATCTGCGCAGTGGCGTGCCGCTGAGCGAGCTGTGCAGGCGCTACGGCATCAGCCGCAAGACGGCCTACAAGTGGGTTGAGCGATACCGCCAACTGGGCATGGATGGATTCCAAGAGCGCAGTCGCAGGCCCCACGGGAACAATCAGGCGATCAGCTATGCACAGCGCCGGGCCATCATTGAGCTGCGCACGCAGCAAAGGTCACAGTGATGTTGCCCCCGTATTCCCGACCCCGCCCTATTCGCAATAAAGCACTTGGTCAGCCCCTGCAGCCTGTTGCCGCCTGAACTCCCGAGGCGAACGCATTTTCAACGAAGAATGCGGATGCACCTCGTTGAAGTGCTCGAAGGCCGCTGGCAGTTGTGCCAGTACCGTCTGCGCGTCACTTAGGTCCATGCGCGCCACATAGTCGCGCTTGAAGGTGTTGACGAAGCTCTCGGCCATGCCGTTGCTCTGCGGGCTGCAGACGGGCGTGTTGATGGGCTTCAGGCCCAGCGCGCGTGCCAGTGCCCTCGTTTCGGAGGCGATGTAGGCACCGCCGTTGTCACTGAGGAACTCCAACTCCTGGCCCTGCGGGACCGCTTCGACCGAGCCGAATCGGCGTTCGACGGCCTCGATGAGCATCTCGCGAACCGGCTCGCCTGGCAGTCCCTTGCCCTCCCATGCACGCCAAGCCAGCACCTCACGGTCGCAGCAGTCCTTGGCGAAGGCGGCTGTCACGGTCTGCCCTGAATCGCACTTGATTTCCAGACCATCGGAGCACCATCGAAGGTCGCTGCGCGAGACCGCAACACGGCCCTCATGCGTGCGTGCGGACTGGCGGCGGCGAGGCGCCTTGGGCAGCAGCAAAGCGGCTTGTGCCATGACGCGATAGACGCGTTTGGCGTTGACCCTCGGGGCGCCCCGTGCCGCACGCTGGCGGTTCACCAAGGCACAGGCACGTCGGTAGCCATAGCTGGGCAAGTCGGCAATTTCCTGGCGCAGTTCGGCGAGCAGCCCGGCATCGTCGCTGGGTGTGCGATGGCTGCGGCCATCGGTCCAGTCTTCACCGCGCCCAAGCAGCTCGCGCACATGCGAGCGCGCCAGCCCCATCGTCCTGCAGACCGTCTTCACTGGTCGTCCCCGGGCAACAAGGGCGAGCGCGCAATCCACTTTTTTTCTGCGGCGTACTCCACGGCTTCCTTGAGGATTTCGTTCTCCAAGGTTTTCTTGCCGAGCACGCGCTGCAGCTTGGCGATTTCCGCGCGGGCAGCCGCCAGTTCGGATGCGGGCACGACTGCCTCGCCAGCGGAGACGGCGGTCAAAGCCCCCTGGCGTTCGAGCTTGCGCCACTGGAACAGCAGTCCAGCCGAAACGCCTTCCTGCCGAGCGACCAATGACACGCTCATGCCTGGTTCGTAGGTTCGGCGCACCAGCGCCGCCTTCTCTGCGAGAGACCAGCGCCTGCGGCGCTGGTCCTTCACGACTACCTCGATTGACTCCGTATGCCTAGTCATATGCACAGTCCTGTTCCTATCTTCAAAGATAAGCGATAGGACGGGGCCGGGGAATCAGGGGGCTATTTCACCAGATGGGGCCCAAGAAGCTGCACGCTTTGCTCCTGCAGCGTTGGGGCCCACAGGAGACACCCAGCAAAACCACCATCTACAACGTGCTGAAGGCTGAGGGGCTTGTTTGCAGCAGGCGTGTACGCAGACGCTCGGTGCCTACGGCCCAGCCCTTGCGAACGAGCAAGCAGCCCAATGGGGTGTGGAGTGCAGACTACAAAGGCCAGTTCAAGACAGCCGATGGTCACTGGTGCTATCCATTGACCATCATGGACCACGCCAGCCGCTATTTGCTGGCCGTGCATGTCTACGACAGCCCCAACTACGAGGATGCCAAACGCAGCTTCGAACAGGTGTTTCGGCAATACGGACTGCCCGAGCGCATACGCAGTGACAACGGTCCGCCGTTCGCGACTACTGGCGTGGCGGGCCTGTCACGCCTGGCGATATGGTGGATAAGGCTGGGCATCAGGCCGGAGCGCATCGAGAGGGGCAAGCCACAGCAAAACGGTCGCCACGAGCGGATGCACCGCACGCTCAAGCATGCCCTGGGCAAAGAGCCTGCGGCGGACAAAGCGGCATTGCAGATGCAGCTCGATGCCTTTGTGGAGCACTACAACCAGCAGCGCCCGCATGAGGCCTTGCAGCAAAGCATGCCGGCCCAGCATTACAGCGACTCGACCAGGCCATACCCCTCAAAGCTACCCGAGCTGCAGTACCCGAAGCATTGGGAAAGGGTTCGGGTCAGCCACAACGGCTTGATTTACTGGCGAGCGCTGCGGATCTACATCGGCTACCTGCTGGCGGGGCAGTGGATCGGGATGCAGGAGGTGGCCGCTGGCCAGTGGGATGTGTATCTGGGGCCGGTGCGACTGGGCTGCTTCAACGAAGAGGATGTGCGAGGACCCCAGAAGGACTATGTGAGCTTGAAGTGTTACCCATGTCTGTGAGCTGAGTTGTTACCCATGTCCTTGACACGTACAGGGCGCGCTTCTTTGCCTACTTTCTTATCGCGCGATAAGAAAGTAGGTCGGCCGCCGGGCCGAAACCCGGCCTCGAAAAACAACCACCCGGCAGGGACAAATCCGGCGAAAGAATCAAAGCACAAACCAAGTCACCGCGAAGTCCGCGTATGACTCACATTGGCATCCACAGTCCCAAACACCGTCACCCCACTGGCACTGGACGCCTGGCTCCCCGCAACATCCCCAGGCACCCCGCCCGCACAACCAGCCAGCCCCACACTCAGGGCCACCAGCACCATCGCGGCCAGCTCACGCATGCCGTATTTCATCGCAATCTCCTTGAACTCCGGCGCAACCGACCGGCACAGCCCATGTTAGCCGCGCCACCCTGCCGCCCCGTGAGCGAACGTAATCACCCTTCGAGGTAAAGCGCGGCCAGCCGCTCGCGTGCCGCACTGTCGATGCCCAGCGCATCCCGCAGATACCCTTCCATCCCCCCGAAGTCGGCCCGCACCATGTCGGTGGCGGCCGCAAGGTAGGAGGCCTGCACGCGCCACAGCACATCCATCACTTCGGCTGGCATGGGGGCGAAGGTGGTGGCGGGCCGCTGGTAGAGCTGGTTGGTCAGCAGGTAGTCCTGCATCACGGTGTCCTCGTCCACGCCCAGCGCGGTGAGCAGCAAGGCGGCAGCCCAGCCCGTGCGGTCCTTGCCGGCCGTGCAGTGGAAGACCAGCGGATCCTGGCTGTCCAGCAGCAGCTGGAACAACTGTGCAAAGCGCGGTGCGTAGGCGTGCACGAAGCTGCGGTAGGTGTCCTGCATCAGCTCCTCGGCATGGGCGGCCGTGAGGTCGTTGCCTGCGGCGATCAGGGCACTGGCGCGCTGCACCACGGTGGGCTCGACGATGAGCGCATGGCGGGCAATGCCCGGCCATTCGTAGGCCAGGTGGGCGCTTTCCATCTTGCCCCGGAAGTCCGCGCTGCGCGCGAGCTTCAGGCCCTGCAGCACGTCCAGGTCCGCTGCGCTGAGGCCGGCCAGGTGGTCGGCACGGAACAGCGTGCGCCAGCGCACGCGCCGGCCATCCAGGCCCGCGTAGCCACCGAGGTCTCGGAAGTTGGAGGCGCCGTCCAGGCGGATGGAGCGCGAGGGCGCCGGGGAGGAAGCAGCGGCGGCAGCCGCTGCCGGGGTGAGCATTTCGGTATCCATGCCCGCTAGATTAGCCCAAGCATGTGTTGCCCCCATGTCAGGCCGGCGACCCGCTGGTGTAGAGCTCAAACACTGCCCTCAAAACTGGCGCGCCCCAAAGCCAGGGACACCGAAGAAGGGCCTAAGCCGGCCGCGCCGCCCCGCACCGAGGGTGTCGTCCCCCTCCCTCGCGGAGCGAGTAGAGAGGGGGAAGGCGCGTAAGCGCCTCAGGGGGTGAGATGTTTCCCCACGATGCCGGCCAGCTCGAACATGTTCACGCTGTCCTTGCCGAAGACGGGCCGCAGCTTGTCATCGGCGCGGATGACGCGCTTGTCCTTGGGGTCCTGCAGGTTCTGGGCCTTGACGTATTCCCACAGCTTCTTGACCACTTCGGTACGCGCCACCGTGCCTTCGCCGATGACGGCGGCCAGGGCCGCGCTGGGCTGCAGCGTGCCGGCCGCCGGCTTGCGCGCGGTCTTGGTGGCCGTCTTTGCCGTGGTCTTGGCCGCGGCCTTCTTGGCAGGCGCCTTCTTGGCCGGCGCGCTCTTGGCGGCCGCCGTCTTGCGCGGCGGGTATTTGCTGTCGCGCTGCTCGAACTCGAAGTTGACCTTGCCGGCCGCGCCATCCCAGACCAGGAAGGCCTTGAAGCTGCGGCGCGTGCGGTTGGAGACGAACTTGTCCAGCAGGTCGGTCTTGCCGGTCTGCAGCAGCTTTTGCATCTGCTCGCGCTCTATGGGCTGCTGCAGGATGATCTGGCCGCTCTTGAAGTCGCAGCTGGGCGTGGCCTGGGCCAGCGTGGGCACGGCCTTGGCGCAGACGTAGTTGCTGCCGTGCTCGAAGACGGGCGCGCCGCACTTGGGGCAGGGGCCCAGCGATTGCTGGCTGGCAAAGTCCACCAGCTCGCCCGTGTCTTCGGAGGCGGCGTCGTCGCCAAAGTCGAACTCGAGCTTGTAGTTGCCGCCTTCCTCATCGCGCACGATGGTGACTTCGGCCACGAAGGGCCAGCCTGCCTTGGAGCGAAAGCCGTCCAGCGGGCCCAGGCGGCGGTCGCGCAGCAGTTGCTCGGCCTCGGCCGTCTCGAAGGTGCGGCCTGCAGGCGACTTGGTGAACGAGAAGCCGCAGCCCGCGCCCTGGCCGTCGCTGCCCGTGCAGCCGTAGCGGCGGTAGTTCTCCTTGACCACGCCGCCGCAGTTGGGGCAAGGCGTGGACAGGGTGGCGTAGTCGCCGGGCACGGTGTCTCGGTCGTATTCCTTGGCCTTCTTGACCAGCTTTTCCGTCATGGCCTGGATCTGCTGCATGAAGGCATCGCGCGAGAGCTGGCCCTTTTCCATCTGCGCCAGCTTGTACTCCCATTCGCCGGTGAGGTCGGCGCGCGAGAGTTCTTCCACGCCCAGGCCGCGCAGCAGGGTCATGAGCTGGAAGGCCTTGGCCGTGGGAATCAGCTCGCGGCCTTCGCGCAGCATGTACTTTTCGGTCAGCAGGCCTTCGATGATGGCCGCGCGCGTGGCAGGCGTGCCCAGGCCCTTTTCCTGCATGGCCTCGCGCAGCTCGTCGTCCTCCACCTGCTTGCCCGCGCTTTCCATGGCGCCCAGCAGCGTGGCTTCGGAGTAGCGCGCGGGCGGCTTGGTCTTGAGGCCCTTGGGATCGACCTGGCCAGCGCGCGGCTGCTCGCCGGGCTGCACCGCGACCAGGGGCTGGCCCTTGTCGCCGTCCTTGCCGCCTTCGACCTCGTTGGCGGCCTCCTTGCCGTAGATGGCCAGCCAACCGGGCTTGACCAGGATCTTGCCTTCGGTCTTGAAGCTGTGCTGCTCGACCTTGCTGATGCGCGTGGTCACCTGGTGCTCGGCACTCGGGAAGAACACGGCCATGAAGCGGCGCACGACGAGGTCATAGAGCTTTTGCTCGGCCTCGGACAGGCCGCTGGGCGCCTGCGTGGTCGGGATGATGGCAAAGTGATCCGACACCTTGCTGTTGTCGAAGATGCGCTTGGTCGGGCGCACATAGTTCTCGTCCAGCGCCTGCTGGGCAAAGGGCGCCAGGTGGCGCATGCCGCTGCCGGCCAGCATGGCGAAGGTCTGGTGCGCCACGGGCACGTAGTCCTCGGGCAGGGCGCGCGAGTCGGTACGCGGGTAGGTCAGGGCCTTGTGGCGCTCGTACAGGCTTTGCGCCAGCGCCAGCGTGGTCTTGGCCGAGAAGCCGAACTTGCCGTTGGCCTCGCGCTGCAGGCTGGTCAGGTCGAACAGCAGCGGGCTGGCCTGGGACGTGGGCTTGGACTCCTCGGTGACCTGGGCCGGCTTGCCGCGCACGGCGTCGGCGATGGCCTGGGCGTCGCGCTGGTTCCAGATGCGGTCGGCGCGGGCTTCCGCATCCTCGCTCTTCTTCCATTGGGGATCGAACCACTTGCCCAGGTACTGGCCGGCCTGCGCGTCGAAGGCGGCATGCACTTCCCAGTAGTCGCGGCTGACGAACTTGCGGATCTTTTCCTCGCGCTCCACCACCAGGGACAGCGTGGGCGTCTGCACGCGGCCCACGGTGGTCAGGAAGAAGCCGCCGTCGCGCGAATTGAAGGCCGTCATGGCGCGCGTGCCGTTGATGCCCACCAGCCAGTCGGCCTCGGAGCGGCTGCGCGCCGCGCTGGCAAGGCCCTGCATCTGGCTGTCGCTGCGCAGGTTCTGGAAGCCGTCGCGGATGGCCTGCGGCGTCATGGACTGCAGCCACAGGCGCTTGACCGGCTTGCCCAGGCCCTTGCCGTCCGGCTTGGCACCTGCAGCGTACTGCTCGATCAGGCGGAAGATCAGCTCACCCTCGCGGCCCGCGTCGCAGGCGTTGATGAGTTCGGTGACGTCCTTGCGCTTGGCCAGCTTGACCACGGCATTGAGCCGGCTCTTGGTCTTGTCCACGGGCTTGAGGTCGAAATACGGCGGAATCACCGGCAGGTTGGCAAAACTCCATTTGCCGCGCTTGACGTCGAATTCCTCGGGCGCCTGGATTTCCACCAGGTGGCCCACGGCGCTGGTCACGACGTAGTGCTCGCTCTCGAAGTATTCATCGTGCTTGTCGAATTTGCCCGCCACCGGAGTCAACGCGCGGACGATGTCCTGCGCGACCGAAGGCTTCTCAGCAATCACCAGGGTCTTTGTCATTGTGTGTACTCGTCATTCCCCGCAGGAGCTGCATGTCGCATGCCTGCGCTTCTACAATCCATGGCTCACGCGTGTACGTACGTGTACGCGCACGCGCATGTGTGCCTATTCAAGTTATCAGAGAAAACATGCCCCGCACAGCTTTGGCCCCTTCCGGCGGCCGCCGTATCCAGACCCGCCGCTCGGGTGTCCATGGCAAGGGCGTCTTCGCCGTGCAGGATCTTGCCGAAGGCGAGGTCCTTGTCGAGTACGTAGGGGAAATCGTCAGCTGGCAGGAAGCCCAGGACAGGCACCCGCACGACCCCAGCCAGCCCAACCATACCTTCTACTTCCACATCGACGAAGACCGCGTGATCGATGCCAACTACGGCGGCAATTCCTCGCGCTGGATCAACCACAGCTGCGCGCCCAACTGCTACACCGACGAGCGCGATGGCCGCATCTTCATCGTCGCACTGCGCAACATCGCCGCCGGCGAGGAGCTGAGCTACGACTACGGCCTGATCATCGACGAACCCTACACCAGGAAGCTGAAGGCCGAGTATCCCTGCTGGTGCGGTGCGGCCACCTGCCGCGGCACGCTGCTGGCGCCCAAGCGCGGCTGGCGTCCGCCCATGCCCGGCGATGCGTTGCCGGCCGGCGCAAAGCCGAAATCGGAAAAGTCTGAAAAGGCAAAGCGGCCCCAAAAACAGCAGGCCCAAGCGCCAAAGCCTTTGGGCAAACCCACCCAAAAGCCGAAGAAGAAATCCGGCACATCCTCGACAAAGGCGGGCGCATGATGGCTTCGTCCCCCATCCACTGGCCTGCGGAGTCGCTGTGGCAGGCCATCGAGCCGCAACTGCCGGGCTTTTCCGTGGAGATCGTGCCCAGCATCGGCTCGACCAATACCGAGCTGATGGCACGCGCCCGCGATGGCCGCAACGAACCCGTGCTGCTGGTGACCGAAGTGCAGACCGCCGGCCGGGGCCGGCTGGGCCGCCAGTGGACCAGCGGCGTGGGCGATTCGCTGACCTTCTCGCTGGGCATGCCGCTGGCGCCTGCCGACTGGTCCGGCCTGTCGCTGGCCGTGGGCCTGAGCGTGGCGCAAAGCCTGCAGCCGCAATTGCCCGCCCCGGGCTCGCAGCGCCCGCGCATCGGCCTCAAATGGCCCAACGACCTGTGGATCGACGGCGACCGCAAGCTCGGCGGCATCCTGATCGAGACCGCCAGCTTTGTCGGCAGCGCCGCGCATGAGCCCGGCACGCCGCGCTACGTGGTCGTGGGCATCGGCCTGAATGTGCGCCCCCGCCCCGGCGACGGCATGCGCACGCCGCCGGCCAGCCTGCTGGAACTGGACGAGCGCCTGGACGCGCCCACCGCCCTGGCCTGCGTGCTGCCGGGACTGGTGTCCGACATCCAGGCCTTTGCCGCCCAGGGCTTTGCGCCGCTGGTGGACCGCTTTGCACAGCGCGACCTGCTGCGCGGGCGCGCCGTCAATCTCAGCGACGGCGAAAGCGGCATGGCCGAAGGCGTGGGCCGCGATGGCGCGCTGCTGGTGCGCACGGCGCGCGGCCTGCAGGTCATCACCAGCTCGGAAATCAGCGTGCGGCCGGCTGCTGTAGGCTAGAGCGATTGATGCACTAGGCCCGCCGAGAAACGACATGCTGCGAATTGCCTTTCTGCTGCTGGTGCTGGCCAATGCCGGCTACTACCTCTGGAGCCACGGCCAGCTCCAGGCCCTGGGCCTGGCCCCCCCGTCCACGACCGAGCCCGAGCGCCTGGCCCAGCAGGTGCGCCCCGAGGCGCTGAGCCTGCTGAGCGTGGACAACGCATCCACCACGCCCTCACCGGCCGCCGCCCCGTCCACGCCAGCGCCGGCCCCCACCCCGGCAGGCGGCGAGGAGCCCGCCCCTGCACCCAGGCCCGCCCAGGCTGCAGGCCAGCCCACCAGCTGCCTGGTGGCCACGGGCATCGAAGACCGCCATGCCGAGGCGCTGCGCCGCGGCCTCATCGCCCAGGTCGCCAGCGACCAATGGGATCTGAGCAGCACGCACCAGCCGGGCCGCTGGATGGTCTACATGGGCAAGTTCCCCGACGCCGAATTCCTGGAACGCAAGCGCGCCGAACTGCGCGCCCGCAAGATCGATTTCGACCGTGCGGGCGGTGCGCTGGAGCCGGGCCTGTCGCTGGGCCGCTTTTCCACCGAGGAAGCGGCCACGCGCGAGCTGACCAACTTCGCGCGCCAGGGCGTGCGCACGGCCCGCGTGGTGCAGGAGCGCCCCGACATCACGCTCTACACCCTGCGCCTGCCCCAGGCCACGGCCGCACTGCGCAGCCAGGTCGAGGCCATGGGCGGCAAGGCCTTCGAGGGCAAGCCGTTCAAACCCTGCTGAACCCGTTGGGCATGCCATGCGAAAAGGCCCGCGATCACAGGATCGCGGGCCTTTTTCATTTCAGCCGCCGCGGGTCAGAGCGCGCGCGGGTCGGTGGCCATGAGCTGCTCGACCAAGACCTTCAGATCGGTGGTCAGGCGCAGGTAGCCGGCCTGGTCCAGTTCCAGGGTCTGCTCGTTCATGTAGAGCTTGCGGTTGATCTCGATCTGGATGCTGTGGCGGTGCTCGGCAGGCTTGCCGTAGCGGCGCACCAGCTCCACGCCCTTGTAGGGATGGTTGTAGTCCACGCTGTAGCCGCGCTCGCGCAGGAAGGCGCAGATGCGCTCGGACAGCGCGGGGCTGGCCGTGCTGCCGTCGCGGTCGCCGATGACGAAGTCGGCATGCACCAGGCCCGGGTGCAGCGTGGCATGGCTGGCGGCGACGGAAGGCATGGAATGGCAGTTGATGTGGATGCTGTAGCCATGGCGCGCATGGGCGGCGTCAATGGCGCGCTCCACGGCGGCGTGGTAGGGCTTCCAGCAGCGCTCGATGCGCTGCAGCAGCTCGGAGGCCGGCAACTGGCGGTCGTAGATGGGCACGCCCTCGTCGGTGAACTTCCAGATCAGGCCCTTGCCCAGGCGAACCTTCTGCAGCACGACCTGGTCGGTGGTGACGGGCAGCGGCCAGTCGCCTTCGATCATGGTGGTGTCGATCTCGGTGGTGTCGCGGTTGGCATCCAGGTAGATGCGCGGGAAATGCGCCTCCACCCAGCCCACGCCCATGCCTGGCGCAAAGGCATAGATCTTCTCCACATGCGTGTCCTCGGCCTGGCGCAGCGTGGCCAGCGGCAGGCAGGAGCCGAAGTCCTGCGGGTAGACCGTGCCGCTGTGCGGCGAGTCCAGCACCACGGCGCTGGTGCCGGCCACGCTGGTCACCATGGGCTGCGCGGCATCGGCCGCGCCGGAGCCTGCCGCGCCGGGCAGGGATTGCAGGAAGTTCTGACTGATCAGTCGCAGGACGGGATGCATGAGGAAGTGGTCTATCTCGGTTACGCATTGCACCGCTGCGCTGCGGCCAGCCCGCCATGAAACTGGCGCGTCCCAGGCCAGGGACGCCGAGCAAGGGCCGCCCCGCAGCGAGGGCGTCGTCCCCCTCCCGCGAAGCGAGAGAGGGGGAAGGCGCGAAGCGCCTCAGGGGGAGCCTTTAATCCAGCTGGATCTGGGCCGTGGCGGCAATCTTCTTCATCTTGGCCACTTCGCTGGCGATCTGCTTGGTGAAAGCATCGCTGCTGGTGCCGGAGATGTACAGGCCCTGGGCAGCCATGCGCTTTTGCACGGCCGGGTCCTTGAGCGCGGCCGCGATGGCCTTTTGCACGCGGGCGATCTGCTCGGGCGGCGTGCTCTTGGGGGCCACGAGGCCGAACCAGGAAGGATCGTTCAGGTCGGCGTGGCCGGCTTCGGCGTAGGTCTGCACATCGGGCAGCACGTCCAGGCGCTCATGCCAGGACACGGCCAGGGCCTTGACCTTGCCGCCCTTGATGTGGGGCAGCGAGGACGCGACCTGGTCGAAGTACACGGGCACCTGGCCGCCGAGCACGTCGTTGATGGCCGGGCCTGCACCACGGTAGGGAATGTGCTGCATCTCTGTGCCCGTGCTCTTCATGAACTGGGCGCCCCACATGTGGCCGATGGTGCCGTTGCCGGGCGTGGCGAAGCTGACCTTGCCGGGGTTGGCCTTCAGGTACTTCACGAACTCGGCAAAGTTGTTGGCAGGCACCAGCTTGGGGTTGATCACGATCACGCCGGGCGCCTTGACGATCTCGGTCACGCCGACGAAGTCATTGATGGCGTCATAGGGCAGCTTCTTGAACACGGCAGGGTTCACGCCATGGGTGGACAGCGTGGCAATGCCGAAGGTCACGCCGTCGGTGGCACGTGCCACTTCGGCCATGCCGATGGAGCCGCCGGCGCCGGCCTTGTTCTCGATCACCACCGCCTGGCCGCCCAGCAACTTGGGCAGCACGTCCTGCATGTTGCGCGGGACCATGTCGGTGGAGCCACCAGCAGGGAACGGAACGACGATGCGCAGGGGACGGGTGGTTTCCTGGGCGAAGGACATTCCAGGAACGACAGAAGAAGCGGCGATGGAAGCAAGGAAATGGCGTCGTTGCATAGGATCTTTCTTACAAACAAGGTCAGATTAAAAGAAATCTGCTCACAAAAAAAGCAAATACTGTGCCTGTTAATATTCCGAACAGGAATAGTTTCATCATATCCCTGTCATGAGTTTGCGCCGCCTCAACCCGCCCATACATCTGCTGCGCGCCTTCTCCACCGTGGTGCGCTTCGGAGGTGTCTCGCGCGCGGCCGAAGCCTTGCACTTGACGCAAAGCGCAGTCAGCAAGCAGATCCAGGAGCTGGAGAAGTGGGTGGGCGTGCCGCTGTTCGAACGCGAGCGCAAGCGCTTGAGCCTGACGCCTGCGGGCGAACGCTACGAGCGCGCCGTGCGCGCCCTGCTGGGCCAGTTGGAGGCGGCCACCCTCGAACTCATCACCAGCGATGACAGCCGAGGCGCGCTGCACCTGTCATCGCTGCCGACTTTCGCGGCCAAGTGGCTGATCCCCAGGCTGCCCCAGTTTCAGCAGCGCTATCCACAGATCACGCTGCACTTTGTACCCTACGTACACAGCTACCAATTTGACAGTCCGGGTCTGGACTGCGCGATTTTGTTCGGGGACGGGCATTGGAGCGGCGCGCACGCCCACTATCTGGTGGGCCGCCAGGTGGCGCTGATCGCACCGCCACATGGCACGGGCCCCGAGGCGCGCATCACCACGCCCCAGGACGTGGCGCGCTGCACGCGGCTGCGCCACGTGACCATTGCCGACGCCTGGGCGCGCTGGAGCGAGGCCCACGGCATCCACGGCATCAGCCCGCTGGCGGGCCCGCAGTTCGACCAGTTCCAGACCATCATCCGCGCCGTGATGGCGGGCATGGGCATCGCACTGGTGCCACGCTGCCTGGTGCTTGACGAGCTTGCCGCCGGCCTGGTGAACGAGCCCCTGCCCCAGCACGGCTACCAGAGCGCCCTGGGCTACTGGCTGTGCTATCCGGCCGACCGTGCCAACCATGGCACGCTGGGCATCTTCCGCAACTGGTTGGTGGACCATGCGGCGCAGACACCGGGACGGGTGGCGATGGCCCCTGTAGCCCCCGATGCCCCTGCGGCAGCCGGTCAGGCGCCACCTATGCCGCAGGCTTAGGCGGCGGCGGCGAGCGCAGTGCCGTGAAGCGCACGCTGAAGCATGCGCCCGGTGGCTGCTGGCCCGGATGCGCATCCTCCAGCACCACCTGCCCGCCATGCTGGCGCGCAATCTCCAGCACGATGGGCAGGCCCAGGCCCGAGCCATCGGCCTCCGAGCCCAGCACGCGGTAGAACGGCTGGAACACCAGCTCGCGCTCGGCCTCGGGCACGCCCGGCCCCGAATCCTCCACCTGCAGCAGCAGGACCTGACCAAAAGGATCGGCCAGCACACGCACGGTGACCATGCCCGGCCGGCTGCTGGTGGAAGGCGTGTAGTTGATGGCGTTGTCCACGAGGTTGCGCACCAGCTCGGTCAGCAGCGTGGCATTGCCCTGCAGCCAGACGCCGGCGGCCGAGGACTCGGCGCCGTCATAGCCCAGGTCCACATGCTTGTCCATGGCGCGCGGCAGGCAGTCGCGCACCACGTCGGTGACGATGCGCACCAGGTTGCACGGCTGCATGGCCAGGCCCCGCCCCAGGCCCGCGCTCTCGGCACGCGCCAGCGCCAGCAACTGGTTGACGGTGTGCGTGGCACGGATGCTGGAGCGCGCGATCTGGGCCAGGGACTGACGCAGCTCGCCCGTACTCACGCCTTCGCGCTGGGCCAGTTCGGCCTGCATGCGCAGCCCGGCCAGCGGCGTCTTGAGCTGGTGGGCCGCGTCGGCCAGGAAGCGCTTTTGCGTGGCCAGCGAGTCGCCCAGGCGGCCCAGCAGGTCATTGACCGAATCCACCAGCGGCACGACTTCCAGCGGCACGTCCTTGTGGTTGATGGGCGAAAGGTCCTCGGGCCGGCGCGCGCGGATGCGCTCCTCCAGCCGGTGCAGCGGCTTGATGCCGCGCGCCAGCGCCAGCCACACCAGCAGCGCGGCCAGCGGCAGGATGACGAACTGCGGCAGCATCACGCCCTTGATGATTTCCGTGGCCAGCACGCTGCGCTTTTCGCGCGTCTCGGCCACCTGGACCAGGGCCTGCGGTTCGCCCGGCAGGGGCATGCGCACCCAGACATGGGCCACGCGCAGATCGATGCCGCGAAATTCCGCATCGCGCAACTGCACGGTGCCGCCGGACGGCAAGCCTGGAGGCGTCGCGCCAGTCAGAGCCTCGTCGGGTTCGGGCGGCGGCGGCAGGTCGCGCTCGCCGGCCAGGTATTCGCCCTTCACGCCCAGCACCTGGAAATACACGGTGTCCGACTCGTCGGCACGCAGGATCTCGCTGGCCGACTGCGGCAGGTTGAACAGCACCTTGCCGTGCTGCACCATCACCAGTTGGGCCAGCGCCTGGGCGTTGTATTCCAGCGCGCGGTCGAAGGGTTTGTTGGCCAGGCCCTGGGCCACCAGCCAGGTCAGCGCCAGGCTCACGGGCCACAGCAGCAGCAGCGGCGTGAGCATCCAGTCAAGGATCTCGCCGAACAGGGAGCGCTGTTCACGCTGGAAGATTTTCATCGGCGGGCAGCCCCTTACGACGGGTTCACGGCCCCGCGGCAACCACCACTATGCGCAGGCAAGCCAACCCGGGCCTGACAGCCACGGCAGCGGCCTCAGGACGCGATCTTCTCAAGGCAGTAGCCCAGGCCGCGCACGGTGGCGATGCGGATGGGGCCGCGCTCTATCTTCTTGCGCAGCCGGTGGATGTAGACCTCGATGGCGTTGTTGCTGACTTCGTCGCCCCACTCGCACAGGCGCTCGACCAACTGGTCCTTGCTGACCAGCCGGCCGGCCCGCTGCAGCAGCACTTCCAGCAGGCCCAGCTCGCGCGCCGACAGCTCGACCATCTTGCCGTCGATGGTGGCCACGCGGCCGGCCTGGTCGTAGACCAGCGGGCCGTGCTTGATGGTGCTGCTGGCGCCGCCCATGCCGCGCCGCGTGAGGGCGCGCACGCGCGCCTCCAGCTCGGACAGCGCAAACGGCTTGGCCATGTAGTCGTCGGCACCGTAGTCCAGCCCCTGCACGCGCTCCTCCACGCTGTCGGCCGCCGTGAGGATGAGCACCGGCAGCGCATCGCCGCGGCCGCGCAGTTTCTTGAGCACTTCGAGACCGTGCATCTTGGGCAGGCCCAGGTCCAGGATCAGCAAATCGAATTCGCTGCTGGTCATCAGCGCGGTGTCGGCCTCGCTGCCATTGGCCACATGGCTGACCACGGCGCCCGAGCCGCGCAGGCTGCGCAGCAGGCCATCGGCCAGGACCTGGTCGTCTTCGGCAATCAGAATGCGCATGGGGGATGTCTCCTGTAATGCAGGCGCGCTCTGGGAGTTGGAAATGCGCGCCTTTAATTCCCAGGATTCTAGGATGCGCCCCGCAGCGCGGGCAGGGACCTTACCCGAGTGAGCCGCCGCCCGCGTAGGCCTCCAGCCCCAGCGCCACCACGGTGGCGATGTCGTCGCCGACTTCCTCGCGGAATTCGGCCTCGGCCTGGGAGACGGCGTCATGGAAAGCCTGCAGCCAGGCCAGGCCCGCTGGCGTGAAGCGGATGCGGCGCGCGCGCGCATCGCGCTCGTCGCTCTCGCGCGTGACCAGGCCCCAGGCCTCGCACTGGGTCACCAGGTCGCCCATGGACTGCTTGGTCATGCCTGCGCGCTCTGCCAGGTCCGTCAGCCGGTCGCCAGCCAGCGACAGATGCCGCGTGATGTGGATATGGGCCGCCCCCACCTTGTCGCGCGCAGCGAGGTTGGACAGTGCCAGCGGCACCTCCACATCGCGCGCCATGAGCTGCAGCACACGCGCGTCGAACCGCCGCATGGCATGGCCGAGCAGGCGGCCCAGGTGGGTCTGGCGCCAGGCGTCGGCGGGCGGCGTGACAGGGGAAAGCTCACTCATGAATGCATTGTGGAGGCAAATCCAACAAGTCAGGAAAACTGACCAAAAACACCAACAAATCAAGACAGCAAGCCCATAAACTACTGTTCAAGCATCCAGCCTGAATGCAAATACAGAGCTGAATCCATACCCAACCCAGGAGTCCGCATGAACACCGCCGTCACCACCGCCAACAGTGAAAAAGCCAAGGCCCTGCAGGCCGCACTCGCCCAGATCGAAAAGCAGTTCGGCAAGGGCACGATCATGCGCCTGGGTGAAGGCGAAGCCATCCAGGACATCCAGGTCGTCTCCACCGGCTCGCTGGGCCTGGACATCGCCCTGGGTGTGGGCGGCCTGCCCCGTGGCCGCGTGATCGAGATCTACGGCCCTGAATCCTCGGGCAAGACCACGCTGACGCTGCAGGTCATCGCCGAAATGCAAAAGCAGGGCGGCACCTGCGCCTTCATCGACGCAGAACACGCGCTGGACACCAGCTATGCCCAGAAGCTGGGCGTGAACCTCAACGAAGTGCTGATCAGCCAGCCCGACACCGGCGAGCAGGCCCTGGAAATCGTGGACAGCCTGGTGCGCTCGGGCGCCGTGGACATGATCGTCGTGGACTCGGTGGCCGCACTGACACCGCGCGCCGAAATCGAAGGCGAGATGGGCGACCAGCTGCCCGGCCTGCAGGCCCGCCTGATGAGCCAGGCGCTGCGCAAGCTGACCTCCACCATCAAGAAGACCAATTGCATGGTCATCTTCATCAACCAGATCCGCATGAAGATCGGCGTGATGTTCGGCAGCCCCGAAACCACCACGGGCGGCAATGCGCTGAAGTTCTACGCTTCGGTCCGCCTGGACATCCGCCGCACCGGCACCATCAAGAAGGGCGACGAAGCCATCGGCAACGAAACCAAAGTCAAGGTCGTCAAGAACAAGGTCTCGCCCCCGTTCAAGACCGCCGAGTTCGACATCCTCTTCGGCGAAGGCATCTCGCGCGAAGGTGAAATCCTGGACATGGGCGTCAACGCCAAGATCCTCGACAAGTCGGGGGCCTGGTACGCCTACAACGGCGAAAAGATCGGCCAGGGTCGCGACAACGCCCGCGAATTCCTGCGCGAGAACAGCGGCCTGGCCGTGGAGATCGAGAACAAGGTGCGCGACAGCCTGGGCATTGCCCTGCTGCCCACGGCCGGCGGCGATGCCCCCGAAGCCAAGGCTGCCAAGGCGGGCAAGGCCAAGGCCGACAAGGACGGCGTGATCGAAGCCTGAGCGCCCAGACCCCTCACAGCAGGCGCCGCAGCGCCTGCGCACACTGTGTTTGCCATCTTGGCGCAGGCTCACGTCTGCGCCTTTTTTATCGCCGGGACGCCCCAAGGCAAAAAAGCGGCCCCCTTGGGGGGCAGCGGACCTTGCGCAGCAAGGGGAGCGTGGGGGCCTTTTTTATTCGGGATGATTCAGGAGACATTGCCGCATGGGATTCGCCAAGCTGTCGCTCAAGGGCCGGGCGCTCAAGCTGCTGGGCCAGCGCGAACATTCACGGCTGGAGCTGGAACGCAAGCTCGCCCCCCATGTGGAGGAAGGCGAGGACCTGGGCGCCATGCTCGACGCGCTGGAGCAGCGCGGCTTCATCAGCGCCGAGCGCGTGGCCGAGTCCGTGCTGCATCGCAAGGCCGCGCGCTTTGGCACATCGCGCGTGGTGCAGGAGCTGCGCAGCAAGGGGCTGGACGATGGCCTGGTGCGCGCCGCCGCAGAACAATTGCGCGCCACCGAACTGCAGCGCGCCCATGCCGTATGGCGCCAGCGCTTCGGCACACCGCCGGCCACCCCACAGGAACGCCTCAAGCAGATGCGCTTTCTGGCCGCGCGCGGCTTTGGCGGAGAAATAGCGAGCAAGGTGCTGCGCGGGCGCAGCGAAGACTGGGATGACGGAGCTGCAGACGAAGGCAACTAATCCACGCGCCGGGTTGCGCCCCAGCACACCAGCGACCCCACGGTCACCAGCGCCACGCCCTGCCAGAAGCCCCAGCCCGGCTGCACCTGCAGCCAGGCACTGGCCAGCAAGGCAGAGAACACGGGAGTGAAGTACGAGGCCGCCGCCATCACGGCCAGATGCCCGTGCTGTATGCCGTGCTCCCAGCAGCTGTAGCCCATGGCCGTGAGCCCGCCCACGGCCAGCAGCTGCAGCACCACGGTGCCTGACCAGTGCATGCCGCCTTCGCCACCCAGCCACAACCACTTGATCCACAGCGCCAGCGCAGTCCAGATCAGGAACAACCCCACGGCATTGTGCCCCCCACCCCAGCGCCGAGCAGCCAGCGAATAGCAGGGCCACAGCAGGGCCGCGCCAAAGGCGAGTCCATAGGCCAGCGGATTGGCCAGCATGTGGTCTGCCATGTCATGCATCTGCAGGGACTCGCCGCCCAGCACGCGCGTCAGCCCCCACAGGCACAGCAGCACGCCGGGCCACAGCCACCAGCGCGCATGCTGCTGGCGCAGCAGCACCGCCAAGACGATGGTCAGGCTGGGCCACAGGTAGTTGATCAGCCCCAGCTCCAGTGCCTGAGCGCGGTCCTGCGCCAGACCGATCGCCAGCGACAGACAGATTTCATAGACCGCAAACAGCAGCCCGCAGCCCCAGAAATAGGCCGGGTGCATGGTTCGCCACTGCGACGGCCTGGGCAGGCCGCGCACGGCGGCCACGCACAGGGCGCTGACCGTATAGAGCATGGCAGCGCCGCCCACGGCGCCCAGCGGCTCGGCCACCGAGCGCATCAGGCCCACGGTGCAGCTCCAGCACACCACGGCCAGCAGGCCGATGGCGGTGGCCCGGCCTGCGGCTGCAGGGGAACTGCTGTGCGCTGAAGACATGGAAAAGGCTGCGCGCGGCAGGTCAGTGCGGCTGCAGCACCTGGCGCAGCGAGCGGTAAAGCGCGTCCGAGCCGTGCGCGCGGTTGTCCGCATCGAAGGAGAACTCGTTGCTGGACTGCGTGCCGGTCGCGTCCTCGGGACGCGCCTCCATGAAGAAGGACAGGAAGCGCGCGCCCTGGCGGCGGTGCATGGTCAGCACTTTCTCCAGCCGCTGCGGCGACAGTGCCACCAGCGGATGGAACTCCGTCACGCCATAGGCGGTGTGGCCATAGCGGCGCAGCATCTGGCCGACCAGCGGCCCATAGGTGTCTTCGCCATACAGGCTGACACCCAGGGACAGCCCCGGCATGCGTTGCAGGCTGCGCTCCACGGCGTAGCGGCTGGCGTCCCAGCTCGGATTCGCATGGGGGTTGAGCTGGTGGGCAAAGCGAGGCACCCGGCCCAGGCAGCCGTGCCCGATGTGCTCGGAAAAGCCCTGGATGTAATCGGCCACCTGCTGCTCGCGAAAATCGTTCCAGTCCGTCACCAGCGGGTTGTAGAACAGCGCCAGCCGGTCCTGCGGGCTGTCCACCCAGAACTCCACACCATCGGGCAGCTTGCCGAAGTCGGGCAAGGCCTCGGCGGCATGGGGCCTGGGCTCGCACTGGTGGCGGTCCATCACGGCGATCTGGCGCGTGGCCAGCAGGCCCAGGCTGCGCCCGCCGGCCTGCAGCACCACGTCGATGCGGTGCAGGCCCTCGCCCAGCGCCGGATAGCGGATGTCGGCACGCCAGCCCACATCGGGCGTGAGGAAATCAGGCTTGGCCTGGGCCACATCCTGGCGGTGCATGTGCACGGGGGCGTGCGAGTAAGGGCGCCCGTCCACGAAGACGGCCACGGCCAGTTGCTTTTGCAGCTTCGCGTCGGGCGAGTGGACCCAGCCGGACACCGGGACCGTGCCAGCCGCATAGCTGTCGATGTGCTGGAAGAAGTTCTGCAGCGGCTCGCTGCGGATGTTGCGCGACGGAGGCTCCACCGCATCGAAGCTGGCGAACTCCGACTTCAGATGGGCATTGAGCCGCGCAATGTCGCCATAGCGCTGGCGCAGGAATGCATGGAAGCCCGCCACGGATGCAGGGCTGTAGTCGGTGACCGCATAGCCTTCGGCCGCGAACCCCATGCCGGCCTCGAAACCCGGGAACAGCTGGTGCGTCTCGCCCAGCACGGTGAGCGCACGCAGCGGATGCATGGCGGCATCGCCCGCAGCGCACATGCGCTCGGCCAGGGCATCGACCACCAGCTTGCGCACGCGCGTGATTTCATTGTCCTGCCGCGCAACCGACCACGGGAAGATGCGCGCGCCCAGATAGGTGTCCAGCGGCAGCGGTCCCTTGGGCGTCCAGGCCAGATTGGCGGGATCGGCGGCCAGGCGCTCCTCGGCCTGGGAGTGGACCTCGAAATGCGTGGCGAACAGGTAGAGCACCACGGGCCGCTGCGCCTGCGCCACCGTGCGCACCACGCGGTCCAGCGCCTCGCCCCGGACTTCCCAGGCCCGGCCGTTCCACTGCACATAGCGCAGCAGAGGCACGCTGAGCGTATAGCCCAGCTCCAGCCCCTCGCCCTGCGGCCGGTCCAAGCGCTGCAGCGTGGCTTTCACCATTTCCGCAGCCGAGCCCTGAGGGCCCAGGCAACTGGCAGGCACCTGCTGGAATTCCTTGGGAAAACCCTCGCGCAGCCCGTCCTGCACCAGGCAGGCTTCCATATTGCCCAGCAGCGGACTCAGCAGCAGGCGCGATGAGGAAGGCAATGCCGGCCGCAGCTTCCAGGCGAACACAACGATCAGCAGACACAGCACGGCCAGGGCCAGGACATGGCCCCAGACCGGACCGCGCCGGCCCGGCAAGGACGGGGGCGCGGGGGGCCTCACAGGCCCAGCATGATCTGCAGGTTCTGCACGGCGGCGCCGCTGGCGCCCTTGCCCAGGTTGTCCAGACGGGCGATCAGCACGGCCTGGCGGTACTGCTCATTGGCGAATACACGCAACTCCAGCTTGTTCGTGTCGGTCAGCGTATCGGCAGCCAGCTTCATGTCTTCGGTGGGCGGCAGCACCGACACCCATTGCTCGGGCGTGTTGGTCGCCGCGTAGTGGGCGGCCAGCGCATCGTGCAGATCGGCGGCCTTGGGCGCGCCCGGCAGCAGGTCCAGATGCAGGGGCAGTTGCACCAGCATGCCCTGGCGGAAATTGCCCACGGCAGGAATGAAGACCGGGCGGCGCGTCATGCCCGTGTAGTGCAGGATTTCGGGAATGTGCTTGTGCGACAGGCCCAGCGCATAGGCCTCGTAAGGCGCGGCCGTGCCGGCCTCGTAGGCTTCGATCATGCTGCGGCCGCCGCCCGAGTAGCCGGACACCGAGGGCAGGCTCAGCGGGTAGTCGGCTGGAATGAGGCCTGCCGCCACCAGCGGGTGCAGCAGTGCGATGGCGCCCGTGGCATAGCAGCCGGGGTTGGCCACGCGCGTGGCAGCCTTGACGGCGTCCAGCTGGCCCTTGCGCAGCTCGGGAAAGCCGTAGACCCAGCCCGGCGCCACGCGGTGGGCGGTGGAGGCATCGATGATCTTGATGGCACGGCCGGTCTCAGCCTCGATGGCGTCGACCATGGCCACGGTTTCGCGCGCAGCGTCGTCATGCAGGCACAGGATGACCAGGTCCACGCCGGCGATCAGCGCACGCTTGGCAGCAGGATCCTTTCGCAGCTCGGGCGCAATGCTGACCAGCTCCACGCCGGACAGATCGACCAGACGCTCACGGATCTGCAGCCCTGTCGTGCCTGCTTCGCCATCGATAAAGACTTTTGCCATCGCTGTATTTCTCCTGCTGCGCGGCCCTCCTGGAGCCGCTGCGGCACCATTGCCGCGTTCCAGCTGCGGATTCTCACCGAAACCGGGTCCCCCTGCGCCCGTTGTCGCAAAACGGTTGGCAGTGGCGATCAAGGGCGTGCTGACATGCGCCTGTTACAAACGGCGGGCAGGGCCGTCTGCAGATCCTCTATAAGACAAAAGAGCTGTGGCGCCTGAAAGAAATGTCGGGAAACCGTCTTTTCCCTGACATATCAATGCATTGCACAGTTCCTGGCATGCTGCTTGGCCCGCAGGAAATTGTGGATTCTGCGCATGGGGGCGTGTCGGATGGCGCAGTGCAGCATGGTACATTCGGCGATTGCCAGGTCACTCCGCCTTGAGGCAGCACCCCAGGGCTACCGGGTCAATCCCCCCCTATTTGTTTGAGAGAGACATCATGAAGATTCATGAATACCAAGGCAAGGACATCTTGCGTCAGTTTGGTGTGCCTGTACCTCGCGGTATCCCTGCGTTCACAGTGCAAGAGGCCGTCGAGGCCGCCCAGAAGCTCGGCGGCCCCGTGTGGGTCGTGAAGGCCCAGATCCACGCTGGTGGTCGCGGCAAGGGCGGCGGCGTGAAGGTTGCCAAGAGCATCGACGACGTCAAGGCACTGGCTGGCCAGATCCTGGGCATGCAGTTGGTCACGCACCAGACCGGCCCCGAAGGCCAGAAGGTCCGCCGCCTGTACATCGAAGACGGCGCCGACATCCAGAAGGAATACTACCTGTCGTGCGTGACCGACCGCGCCACGCAGAAGGTGGCCTTCATCGCTTCGAGCGAAGGCGGCATGGACATCGAGGAAGTGGCCCACTCCACGCCCGAGAAGATCATCACCATCTTCGTCGATCCCCTGGTCGGTCTGACCCAGGCCCAGGGCGAAGAGCTGGCCAAGGGCATCGGCATGCCTGCCGACTCCACTGCCCAGTTCATCGACATCTGCCAGAAGCTCTACAAGTGCTACATGGACACGGATGCCTCGCTGGTCGAGATCAACCCCCTGAACCGTGACAGCAAGGGCAATGTCATTGCCCTGGACGCCAAGTTCAACTTCGACGCCAACGCCCTGTTCCGCCTGCCCGAAATCGTGGCACTGCGCGACCTGGACGAAGAAGATCCCGCCGAAGTCGAAGCCTCCAAGTTCGATCTGGCCTACATCTCGCTGGACGGCAACATCGGCTGCCTGGTCAACGGTGCCGGCTTGGCCATGGCCACCATGGACACCATCAAGCTGTTCGGCGGCGAGCCGGCCAACTTCCTGGACGTGGGCGGCGGCGCCACCCCCGAGAAGGTCACCGAAGCCTTCAAGATCATGCTGAAGAACCCCAAGGTCGAAGGCATTCTGGTCAACATCTTCGGCGGCATCATGAAGTGCGACACCATCGCCACCGGCGTGATCACTGCCTGCAAGGCCGTGAACCTGCAAGTGCCCCTGG
Source organism: Delftia sp. PX-1 (assembly GCF_055797465.1). Classification (NCBI taxonomy): domain Bacteria; kingdom Pseudomonadati; phylum Pseudomonadota; class Betaproteobacteria; order Burkholderiales; family Comamonadaceae; genus Delftia; species Delftia sp. PX-1. The sequence continues at coordinate 910,237 of NZ_CP184763.1, read as the reverse complement.
TCGTGCGCATGAAGGGCACGAACGAAGAACTGGGCAAGAAGATGCTGGCCGAGTCCGGCCTGCCCATCATCAGCGCCGACACCATGGCCGAAGCGGCCACGAAGATCGTCGAAGCCGTCAAGTAAGCAGGCCCGGAGAACACACCATGTCTATCTACATCAATAAAGACACCAAGGTCATCACCCAAGGCATCACGGGCAAGACGGGCCAGTTCCACACGGAAAAATGCATCGAGTACGCGAACGGCAAGAACTGCTTCGTGGCCGGTGTGAACCCCAAGAAGGCCGGCGAAAAGATCTTCGACGTGCCAATCTACGCCTCCGTCAAGGAAGCCGCACAAGGCACGGGCGCCACGGTCTCCGTGATCTACGTTCCCCCCGCAGGCGCTGCCGCCGCGATCTGGGAAGCCGTGGAAGCCGACCTGGACCTGGCCATCTGCATCACCGAAGGCATCCCCGTCCGTGACATGCTGGAAGTGCGCAACAAGATGCGCGCCAAGGAAGCTGCAGGCGGCAAGCGCACCCTGCTGCTGGGCCCCAACTGCCCCGGCCTGATCACGCCCGACGAGATCAAGATCGGCATCATGCCCGGCCACATCCACAAGAAGGGCCGCGTCGGCGTGGTCAGCCGCTCCGGCACGCTGACCTACGAAGCCGTGGCTCAGCTGACCGAACTGGGCATTGGCCAGTCGTCGGCCGTGGGCATCGGCGGTGACCCGATCAACGGCCTCAAGCACATCGACGTGATGAAGGCCTTCAACGACGATCCCGACACCGACGCCGTCATCATGATCGGCGAAATCGGCGGTCCCGACGAAGCCGAAGCTGCCCGCTGGTGCAAGGACAACATGAAAAAGCCCATCGTCGGCTTCATCGCTGGTGTCACCGCCCCTCCCGGCAAGCGCATGGGCCACGCCGGCGCGCTGATCTCCGGCGGTGCCGACACGGCCGACGCCAAGCTGGCCATCATGGAAGAGTGCGGTTTCGTCATCACCCGCAATCCCTCCGAAATGGGCCGCCTGCTCAAGGGCCTGATCTAAGCGGCACCGGTTCTGCGTGACATCCAGGGTTCGCTCCAGGAAGAAATTACGCAGAATTACGAATCGGTAAGGCGGCAAGTCCGCCCTACACTGACGACTCCAAAAAAGAAAAAGCGCCAGAGGCTACCGCCCTGGCGCTTTTCAACTCATAACAGCGGAGAAACCATGGAATACCTGCAAAGCGCCGATTTCTGGATCGGCCTGTTGAAGATCGTCTGGATCAACATCATCCTGTCTGGCGACAACGCCGTCGTCATCGCCCTCGCAGCACGCTCGCTGCCTCCCGCACAGCAAAAGAAAGCCGTCATGTTCGGCTCCGGCGCCGCCGTGGTGCTGCGGATCATCCTGACCGTGGTCGCGGCAAAGCTGCTGGAGCTGTCGTTCCTGCAGATCGTGGGCGGCTGCCTGCTGCTGTGGATCGGCCTGCAGCTGCTGACCGGCGAAGAAGATGATGAAGGCGAATCCAAGGGCCATGGCAGCATGATGGTCGCCATCCGCACCATCCTGATCGCCGATCTGGTGATGAGCCTGGACAACGTGATCGCCGTGGCCGCCACTGCGCAGGGCAACATGGTCCTGCTGATCCTGGGCCTGGCCATCAGCATCCCGCTAGTGATCTTCGGCTCCACGCTGATGATCAAGCTCATGGAGCGCTTCCCCGTCATCATCACGCTGGGCGCCGCCCTGATCGGCTGGGTCGGCGGAGAAACCATCGTCAACGACCGCCTGCTGCACGGCTACGCCATCAGCCACCCCTGGCTGCACTATGTGGCGGCCGCAGCCGGCGCCGTGCTGGTCGTGGGCATTGGCAAGTTCCTGCAGGCGCGCTCAGGCGCAAAGCACGCAGCCCAGGCCTGACGCTGCCGCAGGCAGCACCTTCGCCGCATCACGAACGCACTGCCCCGGCAGTGCGTTTTTGCTTTGTGAGGACCCATCTTGATGTGGCGTCAAGCTGACGAGCCGTTGCGCCCGCGCATTCCGGGCACTTGCGCGCACTGTTTTCATTTACGCTGTGCACCGGTCTTCACCATTGCATCTGCACACCAGGGACTGATGGCACCACCGCCGAATCCGTCCTTTGCCACCATGCCCAGCGCCCCCAAAATCCCGGACCAACCCACCCTGCAGCAAGCTCCTGCCCAGTACTGCGCCATGGTTGCACGCACCGATGTGGGCCGGCGCCGTGACAACAACGAGGATGCGGTCACCATCCACCCCAACGCCCAGCCCTGGCCCATTGCGGTGCTGGCCGATGGCATGGGCGGCTACAACGCCGGCGAAGTCGCCAGCGCCATGGCCATCAGCCTGGTATCCGTGGCACTGCAAAGCGTAACCACCGAGGCGCCGGCAGCCAACACTCCGCAAGCCCGCCAGGAATTGCAGCAGTCACTGGCCAATGCCTTGAACCTGGCCAACGCCGCCATTCTTACGGCTGCCCGGGAAACACCGGGCTGCCGCGGCATGGGCACCACCATCATTGCCGCAGCCCTGCTGCCAGGCCTGCTGATGCTCGCCCACCTTGGCGACTCGCGGGCCTACGGCTGGCGCGAGGGTCAACTGCTGCGCCTGACCCGGGACCACACCTGGCTCCAGGAAGAAATCGACGCAGGCCGCATCCAGGACCACGAAGCCCGGCAATCCGGCCTGGGCCACCTGCTCACTCAGGCCCTGGGCGTCACGCCGGACGTCACGCCCGATTTCAATGAGTGGCCGCTGCAACCCGGCGACCGCATCCTGCTGTGCTCCGACGGCCTCACCGACATGCTCGATGACCAAGCCATCGCCGCCCTGTTCACCCAATCCAGCCCGCTGCCCGTCTTGCTGACCTCGCTGCTCGCCGCCGCCAATGAAGCCGGCGGAAACGACAACATCAGCGCGGCGCTGATCGAGATACAGGCGAGCCCGCCCCCTGCAGCCAGCACTTCCCTCGATTGAGCCCCACACAGCGATCGACGGCAGATCCCAACCGATGGACGCGCTTGCCTGCACCGCCCTCACAGGTTCCAATTGTTAAAAATGATTGCAAATCCAACAATCAGGAAAAGACAATCCATAGTCTGTATCAAATACCATGGCAGACCTCGGCGCGCGCAGGCCGCAGACATAATATTTAGATACACCCCAGCTCCGGATCGCCCAGTGGATGGTGCAAGCCGGGCATAACAAAGGAACTTTGAGCATGCCGACCCTGGTCATCTCCATCGACGGCGCCGTCATCAAGGAAGTGCAGCTGGCCAAGGAGCGCACCACGCTGGGACGCCGCCCCTACAACGACATCGTGATCGACAACCTCGCCGTCAGCGGCGAGCACGCCGTTCTCAGCATCGTCGACGGCACCGTCATCATCGAAGACCTGCGCAGCACCAACGGCACCTATGTCAACGGCCAGCCCATACTGCGCCAGACCCTGAACCACGGCGACCTGCTGGACATCGGCAAGTACAAGATCCGCTTCGTTCAACAGCAGGTCAGCGCGTCCTCACGCTCGGCCCTGGCCGCCATTGCCGCCGCAGTCGAGGCCACCCGCCCAGCGCCTTTGGCAGAAGCGGATCTGCCCTCGCAGTTCAGCCAAGAAACGCCCTCGGGCTTCGACCACACCCTGCCCCCCTCCATGGCCGGACTGGCCACGCGCCAGGCCGCCATCCGCATGCTCAACGGCAACGCCGCCGGCCGCGAAGTACCACTGGTCAAAGTCGTCACCACGCTGGGCAAGCCCGGCGTGGCCGTGGCCTCCATCACCCAGAAGCACCACGGCTTCGTGCTGGCCCAGCTGGAAGGCGACGCCCTCAGCCTCAAGCTCAACGGCCAGGAAATCGGCCGCCGCGCCATGCCGCTGCAACATGGCGACACGGTGGAACTGGCAGGTACGCAGATGCAGTTCCTGGTGGCGTGAAGGACCCTCTTGGTCCACTGACAAGGCTCGCTGTTGCTTCGTTGGCAAGCTCACCATCCTTGACAAAAATGTCACGCAAAATTGGATCGATTTGTCAGAGAATGTCGATCAACCGTGTAATTTGCAACCAAACAATACACATGCGCGAACCTTGGCCTCAAGGCGCGACTGGCACGGCTCTTGCTCGATAGAGCATGCAATCAACCCCCTATGAGGAGAAGTTCATGAAGCGTTCCATCCAGCAAGGTTTTACCTTGATCGAATTGATGATCGTCGTGGCGATCATCGGCATTTTGGCAGCCGTTGCGCTGCCGGCTTATCAGGATTACACGGTGCGTTCGCGTATTACTGAAGGTTTCAATCTGGCACAGCCTGCACGTCAGATGCTGGCAACAGATGGGGCCGCCAGCTTAGCTGATTACCAGTCCTTTACTGACACCTGGAACAAACAAGCAGGCACTACGGGCGCAAATTCGAAGTATGTTGCCTCTGTTCTGTTTGATAAAGCCGGCTCTACTGCTACTGGCGACGCAGATGCTCACATTACTATCAAATATAATGCAACGACGGTTGGTAGCTTGGGCACAGGCGTGGACATTTTGCTGTACCCGCGTATGCGTACTGGTAATGCAGCAGCACCAGCAGTACCACTCGCTACCGCATGGGGTGCGGGAGAATCTGGTGCGATTGATTGGGGCTGCATTTCTGCCACTGCGACTACCGCAACTAGCGCAGCACGCAATCTCGGTATTGATGTTAGGCCAGCAGTCACTAATGTTCTGGCAAAGTTCGCACCTGCAGAGTGCCGTTAATAATTAAGCATATTTTTATGCTTGCTAAAAAAGGGGCGCATGGCGCTCCTTTTTATTTATGTGCCGCACAACAAGAAAATGACTCTATTTCCCAGAGGGCCAGCCGCTTTTCGTGCGGCTTCATTGCATTTTTTATCCAGCATGGCGATCGCCACTGTTGTGACAGGCCTAGTTTTGTGGCTGTGGTTTCCTTATCCTTATAGAGATTTGGCGGGTGGCCGTGAATTGCTCTGGTTAATCATCGGCGTGGATGTAATTTGCGGCCCCCTATTGACCGCCATAATCTTCAATCCTCAAAAAAACCGGCGTGAATTGATGCTGGACCTGGGGCTGATCGCGCTCATCCAGTTAGCTGCGCTGATCTATGGGCTGCATACCCTCAGCCAAGCCCGACCCGTGTACCTCGTATTTGAGGTGGACCGTTTTCGGGTGGTCACCGTTGCTGACGTAGACAACAGGAGCCTCCGACCGGAACAAGGTGGCCTGCATGCTCTGCCTTGGACAGGCCCACGCATCATCGGTACACGAGCGCCCCGTGACAGCAAGGAGTATATCGACAGCCTGGACATGTCTCTGGGCGGAATTGACCCGTCAATGCGCCCCGACTGGTGGCAGCCTTACGAAAAAAACAAACCAGACGCGCTGAAAAGGGCTCAGAAGCTGGACACGCTGCGCAGCAAGCGCCCCAGTCAACAGACATTGATCGACAAAGCCGTGCGCGATAGCGGGATTTCTGAAACTGCACTCGCATGGCTGCCTGTCACCAGCTTCCTCAGCACTGGCTGGGTGGCCTTGATAGACAATCAAACCGCCGAAGTAAAAGCCTTTGCCCCTATCGACGGATTCTGAAAACGCCTGAAATAAAAGGCCGATTAGTTACGCCACAAAACTCCCCGACTTTCCCCCCCGCTTCTCCACCACCCTCATTCCCTCCATCACCATCAACTTGTCCACTGCCTTGCACATGTCATAGACCGTGAGCAGGGCAACCTGCACTGCCGTGAGGGCCTCCATCTCGACCCCGGTAGGCCCCACCGTTTCCACGGTTGCAAGACAACGGACAGCGGACACATCTGGCAATAGATCAAACTCCACAGCCACCCGCGTCAACGCCAGCGGATGGCACAGCGGAATCAAGTCACTGGTCTTCTTGGCGGCCATGATGCCGGCGATGCGCGCAATGCCAAGCACGTCACCCTTCTTGGCCGTGCCGCTCTGGATGATGGCCAGTGTGGCGGGCTGCATGACGATACGGCCTTCGGCAACCGCGATGCGGTGGGTTGCCGGCTTGGCGCCGACATCGACCATGTGGGCCTGGCCCTGGGCGTCGAAATGGGTGAGGGAAGACATGGAAACTCCTGAAAATGCACGGACCGGTCTACGGCAGTCCTGACACGCTGGTCAGTCCTGCCGTGAACGTTCGGCGAACCGAGGCATCATAGTGGGGTGTTTCACCGCCCCGTGACTATGCACGGGCCCGGCCCCTTGGTTCTTACCTGCCCATGCGCCCATCACGCCTGAAGACACGTATCGCCGTCGGCCTGCAGTTGCTGGCGGCCTCTCTCGCCATCGCAACGCATGCACCCGCACAGGCCCAGTTGCGCCTGCCCACGCTGGGCGACGGCGCAGCCACGACGACCAGTGACGAGCGGCGCCTGGGTGACCGCATCATCCGCTCGCTGTACCGCGATCCGGACTACATCGACGATGCGGTACTGCAGGAGTATGTGGAAGGCATCTGGCAGCACCTGGTCGATGCGGCGCGCACGCGGGGCGAGCTGTCGGACGAGCTGGAAGAGCGCTTTGCCTGGGAGATCCTGCTGGGGCGGGACCGCTCGGTCAACGCCTTTGCGCTGCCCGGCGGCTATCTGGGAGTGCACCTGGGACTGATCGGCGTGGTCAGCACGCGCGACGAGCTGGCGTCGGTGCTGGCGCATGAGCTGAGCCACGTCACGCAGCGCCACATTGCGCGGCTCATTGCCCAGCAGGGCAAGCAGACGCCGCTGATGATCGGATCGATGATCCTGGGCGCCCTGGCTGCCAGCCGCAGCCCCGATGCCGCCATGGCGATGATGATGGGCGGCCAGGCGCTGGCCGTGCAGAACCAGCTGAACTTCTCTCGCGACATGGAGCGCGAGGCCGACCGCATGGGTTATGGCTTGATGGCGCCTGCGGGCTTTGCGCCTCAGGGCTTTGTCACCATGTTCGACAAACTGCAGCAGGCCAATCGGCTCAATGACAACGGCAGCTGGCCCTATCTGCGCAGCCATCCGCTGACCACGGAGCGCATGGCCGACATGCATTCGCGCCTGCCGCGTGGCGTTGCGCCTGCGCCAGCACCATCCCTGGAACACGTGATGATGGCCGCACGGGCCCGCGTGCTGTCGCGCCCCGGCGTGGATGTGCTGCGCCAGTGGGCCGAGCAGCCGCGCTCCACCAGCTTTGGCAGCCAAACCCAAACCCAGCAGGTGGCGCAGCTATATGCCGCCACGCTGAGCGCCGTGCAATTGCGCGATTGGGCCGAAGCGCGGGAAATGTCCGGGCGGCTTCAAGTGGCAACCGCCGCAGATGCCGGCGCCCAGCGGCAGGCCAGGCTGCTGCAGGCCGAACTGGAGCTGACGGCCGGCAAGCCCGGCGCCGCGTTGCAGGCGTTGCCACCGCTCTACCTGCCGGCAGCTGCGCCTGCCCAGGCCAATCCCACGGAATCCATCCCCGCCAAGACAACGGAAAGCGGCCCCAGTCTGGCCACCGTCAATGTGGTCGAAAGCCGCGCGGTGCGCCGGCCCGAGCTGCTGATGCGCACACAGATCCTGCTGCGCGAGCAGGGCGCCGCCAGCATGGCAGGCCCGCTGCAGACCTGGGTGACGGACCACCCGCGCGATGCCAGCGCCTGGCAACTGCTGGCCCAGGTTCAGCGCTCTCAGGGCCAGGAGCTGCGCGCCCTGCGCGCCGAGGCCGAGGCCCAGGTCGCGCACTACGACTATGCGGCCGCGGTGGATCGCTTCAAGGCAGCGCAGGAACTGGCCCGCAAGGGCGGGCCCAAGGTGGATTTCATTGAAGCCTCCATCGTGGACACGCGGCTGCGTGCCGTGGAGGAGCTGCTAAGGGAACAGGCGCGCGAGAAGTGACTCGATGGCCAGGCCCAGCAGCGAGTAGATGAGCGCGCCCAGCATGGCCGCCCAGAAGCCCGCGACATGAAAGCCGCTGAGCAGGCCCGAGGCTGCCCAGAACATCAGTCCGTTGACCACGAAGAGAAACAGCCCGACCGTCACGATGGTCACGGGCAGCGTCAGCACCACGAGGATGGGCCGCAGCACCGCGTTGAGCAGGCCGATGACCAGCGCCGCGATCATGGCCGAGCTGAAGCTGTTGACCTGCACGCCGCCATAGAGATAGGCCACGACCAGCAGGGCACCGGCGCTGAGCAGCCATTTGATCAGGATTTTCATGCGGGCAGCATAGCAGCAGCCGGCAGATCCGGGTTGAGGCGGCGCACTGGGAACCGTGGACCGGAGAACTCCATGAAAAACGGCATCCCGTTTTCCGGGATGCCGTCCTGACAGTGATCGCCTGACCAGAGCAGCCAGGCAGATGCCAGCCTTTAGACCATCGCTTCCTCGAACACCAGGCCCATCAGCGCGCCGATGGCCGCCAGCGTTCCCGGAAGATTCCAGCGCCGGCCCAGCGGGGCTGCAGGCGCCACGGCTGGGGCCGTGGCTTCCTGCTTGGGGCGGCGCGCATCGACGATCTGGGCCGCGCCATGCTCCTGCTGGAGCTGGGCCACCAGTTCGGCCAGCGGCCCCTTGGCCAGCACCGGCGTGATTCGGCCTGCACTGTCACCGAACACCGGCAGCAACTGGGCAAACAGCTTGTCGGCCCACTTGCCGCGCCAGCTTTCGCGTGCGCTGTGGCTCACCCATTTGCTGACACGGTGGGTTATGCGCGGTGCGCAGGCCACCAGCAACCAGTGCGAGGACTGGGCCTGCGGCGAGGCGGCCAGGGCCTGGACCAGAGGCAGGGCGTAGGAAGCGTCATCCACGTAGACGATGATGGGGTTCAAAGCAAGTCCTTGTCGAACTGGGTTTGCGGGGTGGGACAGGCGGGCGGTCAAAGCCGCCCTTGCACTGGATTGTCGCGAATCGGCGCGGGAGGCCAGACAGGCCAACCCGGCGCCAACCTCAACTTTTCAGGAAATCAAGCTCCGTGGGCATCCGCCTTGGGAGCAGGACGGCGCGAAGCGATGTACTTGCCCAGTGCCAGCACCAGCAGGGCTCCGAACACGCTGGCACCGTACTTGAGCATGTCGGTCTGGGGCAGCTTGACCATCCAGTCCCACTTCTCCGTATTGGCGAAGACGGGGTCGGTGACCAGCATGCCGCCGGCAATCCAGCCCAGCAGCATGCCGCCGGCCACGATGATGATGGGGAAGCGCTCCATCAGCTTGATCACGAGCTGCGAGCCCCAGACGATGATGGGGATGGAGATCAACAGACCCAGCACGACCAGCAGCAGCTGGTGTTCGCCCGAGCTCTGTGCGGCGCCGGCGATGGCGATCACGTTGTCCACGCTCATCACCAGGTCGGCGACGATGATGGTCTTGATGGCCGCCAGCAGCTTGTCGCTGCCCTGGATGTTGTCATGGCCATCTTCATCAGGCGCAATCAGCTTGATACCGATCCACACCAGCAGCAGTGCGCCGACAAACTTCAGGAAGGGCAGCGCCAGCAGCGTCATCGCGAAGGCGATCAGGATGACGCGCAGGATGATGGCGCCAGCCGTGCCCCAGATGATGCCCTTCTTGCGCTGCGCGGGCGGCAGCTTGCGGCAGGCCAGCGCGATCACGACCGCGTTGTCCCCGCCCAGCAGGATGTCGATGATGATGATTTGGCCCAGGGCCACCCAGAACGGGGCGTGAGTCAGAAAGTCCAAGTCCATAAGGTCCTCGCTGTTGAGTACGGCCGGCGAGAACTCCTCCCTCCTGGAGAAACACCCACCAGCACAGAAAGACCGATGCGACGACACAGCGCCTACCCGGGCAAGGACATGCCTGGCTCAGGGGAGAACACCTTGATCGACCGTCATCAGGTCCATCAAAGGTCTTGCTCGGCTGCGGTATGTACCGCAGCCCGGAAGGCCGGAAGCTTGCGCTTCGTATTGACGACCATTCCGATGCCGGCGCGGTGGCTTTGCAACCACCCCTGCCGGCAGAGAGCTACTCCCCTTCGAACCTGCGGATTGCAACACAAAGCCGCTGCGGCACGCAAGTGAAAAAACCCTTCAATTCCACGGAAAGCACAAGCAACACATCCCGTACTCCTTTTATACATCTGCCCCCAACGCTTCACTATTCATAGCAACCCTGAAGCTGATGGAGTGTTGCAGCAGTGCCCGGCCGAGGACTGGCATGCGCCTTATCATCGCTGTCCCTTCCCCTTGCCCGTCCATGACCGCACTGCACATCACCGATATCGAAGCCGCCATCAACTACTGGCGAGAGCGCCACCCGTCCCCGGATGGTGTGCTGCTGCAGCCCGAAGTACGGGCCCTGGCCGAGGTGTACGCGCTGATGATCTTCTGGCATGAGACCGAAGTGCAGGTTGAGGGCTTTCCCTCGCACGCCATGGCAGCCTGGCTGGCCTGGTACGACACGACCCCCGATACGCCCTGCATCGCCATCTGCTCCACCAGCCAGGGCGACGAGAAATGCAAGGGTTGTGGCCGCAGCTTCGACGAAGTGCAGATGTGGACCGCCATGGAGCCACCACAGAAGCGCGCCGTATGGCGCAGGATCACGAAAGAAGGCGACTCCTGGCGCTTTACCCGCTATGCAGAGCGTGCGGCCGAGCGCGCGGACATATCGCGCAAACCCGGCTGATTGCCGTATATCGCACCGAACCAGTGCGATGTTGCAGGCGGCCTAACATCAGTCCCCATGCTGCAGACCGCCGCTTCCAGCCACCGCCGCCCCCGCCCCTGCATGCGCCTCACGGCAAGTGATGCGGGGAGCACGCGCGTGCCGGCCGGCAAGGCCTGGCCTGCCACGGCCGCTCGCCTGCGCGAGCGCGATGCAGCGCGGCTGAACATCGGCCCCAGACAGGCCGCACGGTCTTGATGCGCTGCCCTGCGCGGAACCGGGCAGCGTCGCTTCACTGAATCCGCTCTTCTTGCGCCGCCTTCACCTTGAAACTGAAGGCGGTTGGGTTTTTACGCGTCTGCCGGGCCACAAGGCCTGCCGACAAAGCGAGCTTTGCCGTGACCTGTCTAGCCTTTGCCCCAGCCGGGCCCTCGTTTTCCACCCTCTGGCGCCATCTGCGTGATGCCGTGGCGCATCGCGCCTCGGCCCGCTTGCGGCCGCACCACGTCACCGAACTGCGCATCGACGTGATGCAGCCACTGGTGGAGGGCGAGCTCGAAGCCATTCATGAGCGCCTGTACCAGCCCGGCAACAAGCTGCACGGCCTGGAGCGACGTCCGCTTCACGATCCGCAGTTCCAGCTGCACTGGCGGGAGGCCGACGGCGAATGGTTTGCCTACGTGGAGGATATGGAGCGGCGCTGCTTGGCCGGCTACACGGTGTTCAATCGTCTGGTCGAAGTGGACAAGCGCACCGACCGCCGCGTGCGCTCGCCCCATTCGCGCTTTGCGCCGGACTACCAGCGGCGCGGCATCGCCAGCGCCGTCTACCGCAGCGTGCTCGATACGGGCACCTGCCTCGTCAGCGGCGCACGCCAGTCGCCGGGTGCCCACGGCCTGTGGAACCATCTGGCGCGCAGCTATGACGGCCGCTATGTGGGCATCACGGAGAGCAAGTCGCTGATCCATCTGGGCTGCAATGTGCCCGACGATGTCATGGACCGGCTGTCCACTCGCCGCATGCTGCTGGGCGCGGGCTGGACGGTGGAGTCCTTCGCCCAGGCCGTCCGGATGCAGTTGCCTGCCTGAGACAGTGGCTTGCTTGGGCCAGTGCCCGGCTACTTCCAGCGCAGCGGCTCGATGAAGACCGTGCCCAGATTGCTGCTGAGCGTCAATGCGCCTTCCTGGATGGTGGCCTGCAGTTGCATGCTGCGCTCGGCCAGCTCCGCCAGCGACTGGGAGGTTTCGGAGGGAATCCGCCAGACCTGCAGCTTGTTCAGTCGTGCCAGCTTGCCTTCCAGGCCTCTCCACCAGACTTCCGCCGCATGGTGGAAGGCGTAGAGCACTACGGCATCGGACTTGTTGCATGCCTTGGCGATGGGCTTTTCCTCGGGCTGGCCGACCTCGATCCACAGGCGCTTGGCTCCCGTGAAGTCGGTCAGCGAGACATCGGGATCCTCGGGATCGGACAGGCCCGCGCCAAAGGCCAGCGTGCCGTCGCCGTTGCACATGTCGCTGAGCTGGTGGGCATTGAGGGCCAGGGCCACAAGGCGCACCATCATGCGTTCGTCCGTTTCGCTGGGATGGCGAGCCAGGGTCAGCGCATGGTCGGCGTAGTAGCCGTGGTCAATGTCGGCGATGGACAGGTTCGCCTTGAAGATGGTGGATTTGAGGGCCATGAGACAGGTAGTTCGGCAGGTGAGGGTCAGCCCGTCACATGCGACGAAGGGATTTTGGGAGCACCCGAAGCGGGCCGGGCAGGCTTGAAGGTCAGTGCCTGCTTTTCTAGCAAATGCCAGGACAGCACGGCCAGCAGGCCCGTGCCGGCCACGGTGCAGGCCAGAGCTGCGCCATAGCCGAGCCGGTCCGCGAAATGCCAGACCACCAGCTGCTGCACGGGAAAGGCGTAAATGTACAGGCCGTAAGAGAAATCGCCGAAATGCCCTGCATGCTTGAGAAGGGGCGTGGATGCCGATCCTGCCACCACGGAAAAAACTGCAAGCGCCAGCAAGGGTGCCTGGCCCGCAATGATCGCCGGGCCTTTGAAGTAGAGGACGGCAAGCAGCAGCAGCATTGCAGTCATCGCCAACGGGCGGCGCTCTATCCACAGATGGCGCCAGCAGGCCAGCGTCGCGCCCAGCGCGAACACCATGCCGTATTGCAGTCCGAACGACCAGGCAGGCATGGCAGCACCCGGCGCTGGGCTGTAGTGCCACTGCATGCCCAAAAGCAGCGCAAGAAATGCCAGGGGAGCAACCCAGGGCCAGCGCATCACACCCAGGGCTCCGGCTGCAGCAAGGAAGGCATAGCAGCCCACTTCCAGCGGGATGGTCCACAAGGGACCATTGACCGATGAAGCCAGCACGTTGCCATCAAATACGCCCGGCAGCGCAAACTGTGTGTCCAGCCACAGGTTGCGCAGATAGTCCCACGTCAATGGATGCGCGAGATAGGCCTTCAAGGGCAAGGTAGTGACCAAGGGCCCGAGCACGAAAGCGCAGAGCAGGACGGCTGCGATGAGGCCGGGCCAGATACGCAGTGCCCGGCGCGCCGCAAAGCGCCCCAGATGCGGGTCAGCCAGCCAGGACAAGGTGACGAGATAGCCACTGATGGCAAAGAAGATGACCACGCCCAGCGCCCCGGGCTCGTTGTGCAGGAGCTGGGGAACCGGCAAGCCCATGACCGCGAACTGATGGCTCCAGATGACCAGCAGTGCGGCCAGCAGTCTCAGCGCGTCGAAATTGTTGGATCGCGCCGAAGTGCCGGCACCATGGGCCTGCATCAACTCAGACGCGGCGCGCCAGCTCGGCCGCCTTGCCCACATAGGAGGCAGGCGTCATGGCCAGCAGGCGGTCCTTGTCGGCCTGGGGGATTTCCAGGCCGTTGATCAGGCGGTGCAGGTCTTCGGCCTGCACGGTCTTGCCGCGCGTGACTTCCTTGAGCTTTTCGTAGGCGCCCTGCACGCCGTAGCGGCGCATCACGGTCTGGATGGGCTCGGCCAGGACTTCCCAGGCGTTGTCCAGGTCTTCCTGCAGGCGCTCTTCGTTGAGTTCGAGCTTGTTCAGGCCGGTCATCAGCGAGCTGTAGGCCAGCGTGGCATAGCCCATGGCCACGCCGATGTTGCGCAGCACGGTCGAATCGGTCAGGTCACGCTGCCAGCGCGAGATGGGCAGCTTTTCGGCCAGGTGCTTGAGCAGGGCGTTGGCCAGGCCCAGGTTGCCTTCGGCATTCTCGAAGTCGATGGGGTTGACCTTGTGCGGCATGGTCGAGGAGCCGATCTCGCCGGCCTTCAGGCGCTGCTTGAAGTAGCCCAGGGACACATAGCCCCAGACATCGCGCGAGAAGTCGATGAGGATGGTGTTGGCGCGCGCGATGGCGTCGAACAGCTCGGCCATGTAGTCATGCGGCTCGATCTGGATCGAGTAGGGCTGGAAGCTCAGGCCCAGACCCTGGGGCTCGGGCGACTCGATCACGTTCTTGCTGAAGGCTTCCCAGTCGAACTCGGGCCAGGCGGAAAGGTGGGCGTTGTAGTTGCCGACGGCGCCGTTCATCTTGGCCAGGAGCTTGACCTCGGCGATGCGGGCAGAGGCCTTTTCCAGGCGCACCAGCACGTTGGCGATTTCCTTGCCCACGGTGGTGGGGCTGGCGGTCTGGCCGTGCGTGCGGCTGAGCATGGGCACGGCAGCATAGGCATGGGCCATCTCGCGCAGCTTGGCCGTGATGCCGGAGATTGCGGGCAGCAGCACGCTGTCGCGGCCGGCACGCAGTTGCAGCGCGTGGCTGGTGTTGTTGATGTCTTCGCTGGTGCATGCAAAGTGCACGAATTCGGCGGCCTTGAGCAGCTCGGGACGGCCGTCGAACTTGCCCTTGATCCAGTACTCCACGGCCTTGACGTCGTGGTTGGTGGTCTTTTCGATGTCCTTGATGGCCACGGCATCGGCCTCGGAGAAGTTCTTCACCAGGTCCTGCAGATAGACGCGCGCGCCTTCGGACAGGGGTTTGAACTCGGCAAAGCCGGCATCCGACAGGGCGATGAACCAGGTCACCTCCACCTGCACGCGGCGGTGCATGTATCCCATCTCGCTCATGATCGGGCGCAGAGGAGACAGTTTGGCGGCGTAGCGGCCGTCGAGCGGGGACAGGGCGGAGATGTGCGGCAGATTCATGGGCCGTGATTGTAGGTGCGCGCGGCAAAAACGGGGGCCGAGGGGGAGATCGCCGGGCAGCGCATAGAATCTGCTGCCCGCCCATGGGCCGCCTCTTCGCCACGGAAAATTGCCATGAAACTGATAGGTTCCTCCACCAGCGCCTACGTACGCAAGGTACGCGTCGTACTGGCAGAGAAAAGGCTCGACTATCAGTTCGTCGAGGAAAACCCCTGGAGCCGCGAGCTGTCGCCCGGCACCGGCAACCCGCTGGGCAAGGTGCCGCGCCTGGTCATGGACGGCAGCGATGCCATGTTCGACTCGCGCGTGATCGTCGAATATCTGGACACACTTTCCCCGGTAGGCAAGCTGATTCCCGGCACGGGGCGCGAGCGCGCCGAGATCAAGACCTGGGAAGCACTGGCCGATGGCCTGCTGGATGCCGGGGCGCTGGCCCGCCTCGAAGCCACCTGGGATGGCCGCAGCGAAGAACAGCGCTGCCAGGCCTGGATAGACCGCCAGCTTGCCAAGGTGCGGGCTGCACTGAACGTGATGTCCCAGGGGCTGGGCGACAAGCCGTATTGCTGCGGCATCCACTTCACCCTGGCCGACGTGTGCGTGGGCTGCGCCCTGGGCTGGCTGGACTTTCGCTTTCCCGAGCTGGACTGGCGCGCCGACCACCCCAATCTGGCCGCACTGCAGGCCAAGCTGGCCGAGCGTGCCAGTTTTGCAGCCACGCGCCCTCCCCAGCCCTGACGCCGCACCAGCCCGGGAATGCAAAAAGGCCACCCGATGGGTGGCCTTTTTGCTGGCATAAAAAAGTTGCGAAGCATCCCGAAACGAATAAAGAGAGGGAGGGAGGAGAAGCGCTTCGGGCGGAACAGTTCAGGACTGTGGCCCCAGAGGCTTCGCAACGTGAAATTCGGTCTGGGTACTCTCTCTCAACAAGCTGTTCAATAGATGAGCTACTTTTGCAGAAGTTCCAGGGGTCGTGGGCAGGAAAAATGTAACATTTTGAGGATGCCCGCGATCCTGCTGTAGGCCAATTTCCACGGATGCTGAAGTGAAGGCGTTCGCAGCCGCAAGCCGCCTTCTTTGCTTCACATCGTCAAGCCGCAACGGCGTTGGCGAAAACCGCATCCCACAAGGCCTTGACGGGCGCACTCAGCGGCTCGGCCTGCCCTGGCACCAGCTGTGCCGAGCGCTCATCCAGCCGTGCCACGTGCTGCAGGCGGCGCAGCTCGCGGTAGGCCGGGGCCGCCTGCTGGCCTACGCCGGCCGGGATCAATCCTGCCTGTTCGGCGCGCTGCAGCAACGCGATATTGCCGAGGTTGGCCATCAGTTCCGGGTGCGAGGCCGATTGCGAGAGCACGAGGTACTGGACCGCGAATTCCACATCGACCATGCCGCCCGGGCTGTGCTTGACATCGAACAGGCCGCCGCGCACCGGATGGGCGCCGCGCACGCGTTCGCGCATGGCGACGATTTCGTCGCGCAGCGCCGAGGGGTCGCGAGGCGCGGTGATCACAGCCTCGCGCACGGCATCGAAGCGGGCCTGCAGATCGTCACTGCCCAGCACGAAGCGCGCCCGCGTCATGGCCTGGTGCTCCCAGGTCCACGCCGTGTTGCTGCCGCGCTGCTGCTGGTAGTTGGCATAGGAGGCGAAGCTGGTCACCAGCAGGCCCGAGTTGCCGTTGGGGCGCAGCGCGGTGTCGATCTCGAACAGGTCGCCCTCGCCCGTCTTGACGGCCAGCCAGTTGATGAGCTTGCGCACAAAGGCGGCATAGATCTCGGAGGCGTGCTCGTCTTCGTCATCGAAGACGAAGACGATGTCCAGGTCGCTGCCGTAGCCCAGCTCCTTTCCGCCCAGCTTGCCGTAGCCGATGATGGCGAACTGCGGCGACTCGCGGTGGCGGTTCTTGAGCCGGCTCCAGCACCAGCTGGCCGTCACCCGCAGCACGCAGTCGGCCAGTGCGCTGAGATCGTCCGCCACCTGCTCGACCGTGATGCGGCCTTCGATATCGCGCGCCAGCGTGCGAAAGACCTCGGCATGGTGGGCGCGGCGCAGCAGGTTCAGCAGGGTTTCGTCATCGTCCTCGCCCGTGGCCTGCAGCGCGGCCAGGCGCAGGGCCAGCTCATGCTCGAAGTCCATGGGCGAGAAACGCTCGCCCAGCATGGCTTCGTTGGCCAGCTCGTCGATCACGCCCGGGTGCTGCTGCAGGTAGCGCGCGGGCCAGCGTGCCGCGCCCAGCAGGTCCAGCAGCCGCTCGTGCACGGCGGGGCGCTCCAGCAGCAGGGCCAGATAGCTTTCACGGCGCAGCAGCGGCTCCAGCCAGTTCAGAAAGCGCAGCGCGGCGTCTTCGGGCACGCTGCGCTCGGCTACCCATTGCGCCGTGCGCTGCACGAGTCGAAACAGCCGGCCGCGCGCCTCGTCGCGCAGGTTGGCGATGCGGGCATTGCCGCGCCAGTCGGCCACATGGGCGGCCAGGGCTGGCGGCAACTGCTCCATGAGGCCGTCTATCTCGCGCGGCGTGCCCTGGGCGGGGCTGCGCGCGCCATTGCAACGGCCCGAGCCGCACTGGGGCTGGGCCGAGCCGCCCAGCAGGGTGTCGAATTCCTCGGCCACCTTTTCGCGATGGGCATCGAGCTGGTGCAAAAAGGCGCAGGCATCGGCAAAGCCCATGGTGCGCGCAATCCATTCCAGGTCATCGTCGCGGGTGGGCAGCACATGGGTCTGCTGGTCGTCCAGGTACTGGATACGGTGCTCGACACGGCGCAAAAAGGTGTAGGCCGAGCCCAGGGCGTCGGCCACTTCCTGGCTCATGAGGCCGGCGCGCGCCAGGCGGCCCAGCGCCTCCAGCGTGGGGCGGCAGCGCAGTTCGGGGAACTGGCCGCCACGCACCACCTGCAGCAGCTGCACGGTGAATTCGATCTCGCGGATGCCGCCGCGCGAGAGCTTGACGTCATTGGAGCGGCCCGGATGGCCCGCGCTGCGCCGCGCCGCATGCTCGCGGATCTGGCGGTGCAGCGAGCGCAGCGCATCAAAGACCGCGTAGTCCAGGTAGCGGCGAAAGACAAAGGGCAGGACCACGGCACGCAGCGCCTGCACCTGCTGGGAGCGCACGCAGTCCATGGGCGCCACGACGCGGCTCTTGAGCCAGGCAAAGCGCTCCCACTCGCGTCCATGGGTCTGCAGATACTCCTCCAGCGAGGCCAGCGAGACGGCCGAAGGCCCCGAGTTCCCGTTGGGACGCAGCGCCAGGTCCACGCGGAAGACAAAGCCGTGCTCGGTGGTGTCGCCGATCAGGCCGTAGATGCCCTTGACCACGCGCGCGAAGTACTCGTGGTTGGAGATCACCCCGCGCCCATCGGGCAGGCCGGCGGTGTCGCCGTCCTGCTCGTAGACGTAGATCAGGTCGATGTCGCTGGAGACGTTGAGCTCGCGTGCGCCCAGCTTGCCCATGCCGATGATCCACAGCTGCACTGGCCGGCCGTCGGGGCCTTGAGGCGCACCATGGCGCGCGTCGAGCTCGGCGCGCGCCTGGATGCAGGCGCGCTCCAGCGCCAGCTCGGCCAGCTCGGTCACGGCGCGCGTGACCACGGCCAGCGGCGCCTGCTGCTCGCAGTCGAGCACCATGGTGCGCTCCATGACCAGCTGGCGCAGCACACGCAGCGCAGCCGACAGGTCCAGGCCACGCTCCAGCAGTGCCGCCAGGGCCTGCTCCATGGACGCGCGCTCGGGCGGACCCGGCGGCAAAAGGCTCAGCTCGTCGCCATAGCGACGGTGCAGCCGTTGGTGAAAACGGGAATAGGCGGCCTGTGCGGGGACATTCAAGGCCGTACCTGCCATTGCGTGAACTGAGGATTGCATACGGAACGCGAAAGAAGCGGCCACTCACGCGCAGAGGGATTGCAGCAACCCTTGGTTACCGCCCAGGCCCTGAGGGCGCCGGTCATAATTCCCGTCATAGCTGATGCCGCCGATGATCGAACCGAAACCGCACCCCACACGCCTGACCCGTTGGATGGCCGGCCTTGCGCGGTGGTCACTGGGGCTGGTCCTGGCCTTCTGGCTGGTCCTCGCCTCCGTGTGGGGGGTGCTCCATGGCTGGATTGTGCCGCGAATCGGCGAATGGCGTCCTCAGCTGGAATCCCTGGCCTCACGCACGCTGGGCCTACCGGTTCGCATAGGCAGCATCACGGCCCGCAGCGAGGGATTGGTCCCCCGCTTCGAGCTGGGCGACGTGGTGGTGCAAGACCCCGAACATTCGGCAGACGCCCTGCGCCTGCCCAGCGTGGTGGTCGCCGTTTCGGCACGCTCGCTGATGCGCCTGGGCGTGGAACAGATCTACATAGACCGTCCTGAACTCGTGGTGCGCCGCGCGGCCGATGGCCGAGTCTTCGTGGCCGGTATCGAGATCAGCCCTTCGGCCGGCGGGGACAATGCCGCCGCCGACTGGCTGTTTTCGCAGACCGAACTGGCGCTGCGCGGCGGCAGCCTGCTGTGGTTGGACGAACTGCGCCAGGCTCCGCCGCTGGCCTTGCGCGATGTGGACCTGGTGCTGCGCAACAAGGGCTGGGGCCACGGACTGCGCCTGGATGCCACGCCGCCCGAAGGCTGGGGCGAGCGCTTCATGCTGACCGGCCTGTTCCGCGAGCCGCTGCTGTCCACGCACGAGGGCAACTGGCGCCGCTGGAGCGGCCAGGCCCATGCGATGTTCACGCGGATCGACCTGTCCCAGCTCGGCCAGTACATAGACACCTCTGGCTTGCGCCTGCAGCAGGGCCGGGGCGCGCTGCGCGCCTGGATAGACCTGCGCCAGGGCCAGCCCGTGGGCGCCATGGCCGACGTGGCCGTGAACGCGCTGCAGCTGCAGTGGCGCGAAGACCTGCAGCCGCTGAAGCTGCAGGCCCTGACGGGCAGGCTGAGCGTGCAACACCAGGACGGCTGGCGCTTCGCTGCGCAGAACCTGGAATTTTCCACGGGCGACGGCCTGCACTGGCCGGCTGGCAATCTGCGCGCGCGCTACAACCCCGCCGGCGCCAGCACGCAGGGGGCGCTGGGTGAGCACGGCGAGTTCCAGGCCGATGGCATTGACCTGGCCATCCTCGCCCAGCTGGGCCAGCGCCTGCCGCTTCCAGAGCAGGTGCAGCAGCACCTGGCCGATCTGGCACCGGCCGGCCGCCTGCACCAGTTCCAGGGAAGCTGGCGCGGCCCGCTGGAGTCCTTGCAGCAGTACAAGGCCAGTGGCGAACTGCAGCAACTGTCGATCAACGGCGTGGCGTCGTCCGAAGGCCCCGCGGCGCCGGGCATGCCCGGCCTCAAGGGCCTGAACGCGCGCTTCTCGCTGGACCAGGACGGCGGCCAGGCCCAGCTGGAGATGGAGGGCACAGAGCAGCGGCCGGCGTCGCTGTCGTTCCCCGGCGTGTTCGAGGAGCCCGAGATCCCGCTGCACCGCCTGCAGGCCAGCCTGCGCTGGCAACTGCGCGGCCAGGCCATCAGCGTGCAGGTGCCCAGCCTGCGCTTTGCCAATGACGACACCGAAGGCGAGGCCCGCGCGCAATGGCATACCGGCGACGGCAGCGACAGGCAGCCGCGCTTTCCCGGCGTGCTGGACCTGCAGGGCCAGCTGCGCAACGCCGATGGCACGCGCGTGCACCGCTACCTGCCGCTGGAGATTCCCGCCGACGCGCGCCACTATGTGCGCGAGGCCATACACGCCGGGCGCGCGAGCACGGTGAACTTCAAGGTGCGCGGCAACCTGGACCACGTACCCGCCGACAAGCCCAGCCAGGGCGAGTTCCACATCGCGGCCAAGCTGCATGACGTGCACTATGAATATGTGCCGCCCCATCTGCTCACGCATGGCGAGGCGCCCTGGCCGGCCCTGGTCGATCTGTCCGGCGAGCTGGTGTTTGACCGCTCCTCCATGGCCGTGCGCAATGCGCGCGGCCAGTTCGCCGGATATCCGCAGCTGCAGATGCGCGACATCCAGGCCAGCATTCCCAACCTGGCCCACACCGAGGTGGCCGTCACCGCCAAGGGCCAGGGCCCGCTGGCCGACATGCTGGGGGTGGTCAAGACCTCGGCCCTGTCGGCGCTGACCGGGCACGTGCTGGACGGCAGCGAGGCCACGGGCGCCGCGCAACTGGCCCTGCAACTGCAATTGCCCATCGACCATCTGGACCGCAGCAAGGTGTCCGGGCAGGTCACGCTGGCGGGCAACTCGCTGCAGCTCGATGACGAGACACCGCACCTGAGCCAGCTGCGTGGCGCCGTCAAATTCTCCGACACCGGCTTCTCGCTGGTCGGCTTGCAGGCGCGGGCCCTGGGCGGTGAGCTGCGTGCCGATGGCGGCATGCAGGCGCTGGCGCGCAATGCGCCAGCCACCGAATCGTCCGTCAAGGTGCGGGTGCAGGGCACGGCCACGGCACAGGGGCTGCGCGATGCCAGGGAACTGGACTGGGTGGCCGACCTGGCCCGCCATGCCGAGGGCCAGTCGCCCTATTCCCTGCTGCTGAAGGTGCGCCGTGGCACGCCCGAAATCCAGGTCCAGTCCAGCCTGCAGGGCATGCGCATCAACCTGCCGGCTCCGCTGGGCAAGGCCGCCGAGTCCATCCAGCCGTTGGCCGTGAGCCACCAGCTCGCGCCCGCCAGCTTCGCCGCGCCCGATGCCCCGCTGCGCGACCAGATCAGCGTGCAACTGGGCGACACGGGCTCGGTCTTCTATGAGCGCGACATCAGTGGCAAGCACAGCCGCGTGCTGCACGGCAGCATCCTCATCGGCCAGGAAGCGGGCACCGCCCCCACTTCGGGCCAGGGCGTGCAGGCCCATGTGCATTTGCCGCTCTTCAATATCGACGACTGGCTGGCGCTGGCGCCGCAGTCCAACGGCGCCAGGCCAGAGCCCGCCGACGCCGCCACGGACCCTGCGCGCGAATACCTTCCCGATCGGCTGAGCCTGCGCGTCAAGCAACTGCAGGCCAAGGGGCGGCAGCTGCACGATGTGGTGGCGGGCATTTCGCGCGATGGCGGCTCGTGGCACAGCAACCTCACCTCCCAGGAGCTGGATGGCTATGTGGGCTTTCGCGAAGGCACGGACGCCCAGCCCGAAGGGCAACTGGTCGCCCGGCTGTCCCGCCTGACGGTGCCGGAGGCCAAGTCCGAACGCGTGGACGCCCTGTTCAACGAAGGGCCGCGCCAGCTGCCGGCGCTGCAGATCGTGGTGGACGACATGCACCTGTCGGGCCACGCGCTGGGCCGCCTGGAGGTCGAGGCCCGCAACCGCCCCGTGCCCGGCAACGCGGCGGCGCGCGAATGGCAGCTGTCGCGCTTCAACATTTCCACGCCCGAGGCCACGCTGACGGCCAACGGCCAGTGGCGCCTGCCCCAGGGGCAGTCCGAGCATCCGGGGCGCAGCCAGCTGCAGTTCCAGCTGGACCTGCGCGACGTGGGCAAGCTGCTCACGCGCTTTGACATGCCCGGCGTGGTGGGCAATGGCAAGGGGAGCCTGCAGGGCTCGGCGGGATGGACGGGCTCGCCCATCACGCCCGATTTCCGCAGCCTCTCGGGCTCCATGCACCTGGATGTGCAGACCGGCCAGTTCCTCAAGGCCGAACCGGGCCTGGCCAAGCTGCTGAGCGTGCTCAGCCTGCAGGCGCTGCCACGCCGGCTGACGCTGGATTTCCGCGATGTCTTCAGCAACGGCTTTGCCTTCGACTTCATGCGCGGTGATGTGCAGATCACCGATGGCGTGGCGCGCACCAACAACATGCAGATGAAGGGCGTCAACGCCGCCGTGCTGATGGAAGGCACGGCAGACCTGGTCCAGGAGACGCAGAATCTGCACGTGGTGGTGGTGCCCGAGATCAACGCGATGACCGCCTCCCTGGTGGCCACGGCCATCAACCCCGTGATCGGCCTGGGCAGCTTTCTGGCGCAGGTGCTGCTGCGGGGCCCGCTGATTGCGGCAGCCACCAAGGAATTCCGCATCGACGGCAGCTGGGATGATCCCCAGGTCACTGCCTTGCCGCGCCGCCGGGCCGCAACGCCCTCTGACACACCGTCGCGCACGCCCTCCACCGCCACCGAGTCAGCCCCTTCAGGAGAGAACCCATGAAAATCGCAGCCCTGCAAATGGTGTCGGAACCCGATGTGCGCGCCAACCTCGACCAGGCCATGGCCCTGCTGCGCCAGGCGCGCGAGCAGGGCGCCGAACTCGCGGCCCTGCCCGAATACTTCTGTGCCATGGGCCTGCGCGATACCGACAAGCTGGCCTACCGCGAGAGTTTCGGCCAAGGCCCCATCCAGGACTTCCTGGGCCGCGCCGCGCGCGAGCTGCAGCTGTGGATCGTCGGCGGCACCCTGCCTCTGGTGGCCGATGACGATGCCCACGTGCTCAACAGCTCGCTGGTGTTCTCGCCCCAGGGCGAATGCGTGGCGCGCTACGACAAGATCCACCTGTTCCACTACGACAACGGCCGCGAGCGCTACACGGAGGCCGCCGTGGTCCAGGCCGGCCACACGCCCGTGACCTGCGACATCACCTCGCGCGAGGGCGAGTCCTGGCGCCTGGGCCTGAGCGTGTGCTACGACCTGCGCTTTCCCGAGCTGTACCGCCGACTGGCCGAGCAGGGTGCCGACCTGCTGCTGGTGCCCGCCGCCTTCACCCACATCACGGGCCTGGCCCACTGGGAGGTGCTGCTGCGCGCCCGCGCCATCGAAAACCAGGCCTACCTGCTGGCGCCCGCCCAGGGCGGCCACCATGAGAACGGCCGCCGCACCTGGGGCCACAGCCTGCTGGCCGACCCCTGGGGCATGGTGCTGGCGCAGCAGGCCGAGGGTGCAGGCGTGGTGCTGGGCGAGATCAAGCGCGAGCGCCTGGCGCATGTGCGCCGCCAGTTGCCGGCCCTGGAGCACCGCGTCCTGTGAATCCGCTGCACCTGTCCACGCCCGCCCCTGCCGAAGGCCGCTGGCCCTGGCGCCGCTGGCGCACTGCCTGGCGGCGCTGGTCGCTGTGGAGCCTGCTGGTCGCTTTGGTGGCCAGCATGCTCATCACCATGGTCTGGCTGGCCGGACGCTATGAGGCCTCCCAGGTCCAGGACAAGCTGGAGCGCGACACCGCCAATGCCGTGGCCGACATACGCGCCGCCCTCAACCGCAACCTGCAGGACCTGCAGGCGCTGAACGCGCCCGACAACGACCCTGCCGAGTGGAAGACCCGCGCCGCCGAGCTGCTGCAGGTGCGCCGCGAGCTGATGCGCATCGAATGGCGCGATGCGGGCCTGCAGATCCGCTCCCATGCCGAGACGCCCTACCGCAACGTGCAGTGGGAAGACCAGCTGCGCACGCAAAACACCCATCCGGAGGCCGTGCTGACCTGCACCCACGCGCGCCGCCTCAACGGCCCGGCCTACTCGCCCAGCTACTTCCAGCTGCTGGCCGAAGGCCTGGGCACGGAGATGATGGAGGTCTGCCTGCCATTGACGCAAAGCGGCCACATCATCGGCTTTGTCATCGGCACCTACAGCCTGCAAAGCCTGCTGATCACCCAGGTCAGCAAGAACCTGCCGCGCACCCAGGAAGTGTCCTTCACCGAGCCGGACGGCACGCGCCTGGCCCTGCTGGGCGCCTCCTGGCGCGGCACGCGCATGTTCACGGCGCAGCAGCTGCTGGACCTGCCGGGCAGCACCCTGGTGCTGCGCATGGACAGCTGGCACCGCGCGCCCAGCGTATTCCCCAACGTGCTCACGGCCCTGGTGACGCTGATGTCCATCGCCCTGGTGTCCGTGGTCGCCGTGCTGGTGCGCGACAACCGCCGACGCCTGCGCGCCGAGCGCGATCTGGGCGATGCGCTGGCCTTTCGCAAGGCCATGGAGGACTCGCTGGTCACGGGCCTGCGCGCGCGCGATCTGCAGGGCCGCATCAGCTATGTGAACCCGGCCTTCTGCAGCATGGTGGGCTTCACGGCCGAGGAACTGCTGGGACTGAGCATTGCGCCCTACTGGCCGCCCGAGCGCGCCGAGATCTACGCGCGCCGGCGCGACAGCCGCCTGTCCGGCAACGCCCCGCCGCCGCGCGAGGGCCATGAAAGCATCTTCATGCGCAAGGACGGAACGCGCTTTCCGGTGTTGATCTTCGAGGCGCCGCTGATCAATGCCCAGGGCCAGCACACCGGCTGGATGAGTGCCTTCATCGACATCAGCGAGCAAAAGCGCATGGAAGAGATCTCACGCGCCTCGCAGGAGCGCCTGCAGGCCACGGCCCGCCTGGCCACGGTGGGCGAGATGGCCTCGCTGCTGAGCCATGAACTCACCCAGCCGCTGGTGGCCATCTCCAGCTACGCCACGGGATCGCTGAACATGCTGGGGAGCGACGATGGCACGGGCACAGGTGCAGGTGCGGGCAGCGCCATCTCGGACCATGAAGCCCGGCTGCGCCAGCAACTGCAGGACCTGCGCATGGCCATGGAGCGCATCAGCTTCCAGGCCGACCGCGCAGGCCGCGTGATCAAGAGCGTGCGCGATTTCGTGCGGCGGCGCGACCAGTCCCGCGAAGTCATAGGCGCCGCCGAACTCATAGACGCCGTGCTGCCGCTGATCAGCCTGCAGGCACGCAACCTGGGCGTGCGCGTGACCACCGACATCGAGCCCGGCCTCCCGCCCGTGCTGTGCGATCCGACCATGATCGAGCAGGTGCTGCTCAACCTGGCGCGCAACGGCATGCAGGCCATGGACTCGCCCGAGACCATGGAGCGCGAGCTGCAGCTGCGCGTGCGCCGTGCGGCCGCCAGCACGCGCCGCAGCTGGGTGGAGTTCGCCGTCATCGACTGCGGCACCGGCATTCCCCAGCATGTGGCGGAGCAACTGTTCACGCCCTTTTTCACCACGCGCAACGAGGGCATGGGCCTGGGCCTGAGCCTGTGCCGTACCGTGGTCGAGCAGCATGGCGGCCACCTGCAGCACAGCCCCCACAGCCCGCGCGGGACCGTCTTCGCCTTCACGCTGCCGGCGCACAGCCCTGCGCAGGTGCAGGCATAGATGGCACCAATGGAACAAATGGAACAATAGGCCCATGGAACCTGTACCCGACGCCACCGTCTACATCGTCGACGACGACACCGATGTCCGCGAAGCGCTGGCCTGGCTGCTGCGCTCGCGCCGCCTGCTCAGCGAATGCTATGACAGCGCAGAGGCCTTCGACGCCATGCTGCAGTCGCGCCCACCGCCACGCAATCCCTGCTGCCTGCTGCTGGACATGCGCATGGGCGGCATGAGCGGGCTGGCGCTGTTCAACCTCATGCTGGAACGCAACCAGATCGCAGGCATGCCCGTGATCTTCCTGACCGGCCATGCCGACGTGCCCACGGCCGTGGACACCGTCAAGCGCGGCGCCTTCGACTTCTGCGAGAAGCCTTTCTCGGACAATGCCCTCGTGGACCGCATCGAACAGGCGCTGGAACTGTCGGCCCAGCACCAGGCCGAAACCCGTGCGCGCGAAGCCGTGCGTGCACGCTTCAACGAGCTGACGGAGCGCGAGCGTGACGTGATGCGCCTGGTGGTCGAGGGCATTCCCAACAAGCTCATCGCCGACCAGCTGGACATCAGCGTGCGCACCGTCGAGGTCCACCGCGCGCGCGTCTTCGACAAGATGCAGGTCAAGTCGGCCGTTGAACTGGCCAACCTGCTGCGCACACACGGCTGACCCCTTCAGAAATACGTGGCAATCACGTCCACCACGTCATAGCGGTCATTGACGACGGCCAACTGCCGCCATTTGTCAAAGGTCAGGCAGGGGTGGGAGATGTCGAAGGCCAGCATGTCGCCTATGCGCAGGCCATCGTCCTCGGCCACCTTCAGGAAAGCATGCTGGTCCATCATGGCCGTGACCTCCCAATGCGGTGGCGCCGCCACGGGCGCGGCATCACCGGGGCGGTAGCGCAGCGCGGGCCGGGGCGGCACGGCCTCGAAGGCGGTATCGCGCTTGCCCAGCGCCACGATGGCGCGGCCGGGCTCGGGCAGCGACTGCACATAGGCCCAGACCTGCAGCGCAGGCTGCAGGCTGGCACGCATCTGCTGCGCCACGGGATTGGTCTGGTCGATGCGCCGCTGCGCTGCCTGGTAGATGCCCGCGTCATGCGTGAGATAGCAGCCCGGGCGCAGCACCAGATCCAGCGGACCGCCGATGTCGGCCTTGCCGAACTCCTGGGCCACCACGTCATACCAGGCCGAGCCGGCGCCGGTGAGCACGGCCGGGCTGCGCTGCAGCCGGCCCTCACCCGCCAGCCGCTGGAGCCAGTCCACGGCGCGCCGCAGCAGGGTGCGGATGGGTTCTTCTTCCTTGAGCACGCCCTCGTAGACCTCGATCCCGGCCAGTCGCACGCCGGCACCGGCCCGGGCCAGCGCGTCCAGCAGCGGCTGCATCTGCGCATCGGAGCGAACGCCCGTGCGCCCGCCGGGCGGGCCCAGTTCAATCAGCACCTGCACGGACCGGCCCGCTGCGCCAAAAAAGGCGGCCAGCTGCTCGACCTGCTCGGCACAATCGACCAGGCAGAAGAACTCGAAGCCGGGATCGGCCAGCAGCTCGGCCACGGCCGCCATGTTGCGCCGGCCGATCAACTGGTTGGCCATGAGCACGCGGCGCACGCCATGGGCATGGGCCACGCACGTCTGCTGAGCGGTGGCCAGCGTGATGCCCCAGGCGCCCGCGTCGATCTGCTGGCGGAACAGGCGGGGCGCCATGGTCGTCTTTCCGTGGGGCGCGAGCTGGGCGCCGTAGGCATCCACAAAGCGCTGCATCCAGGCCAGGTTGTGCGACAGGCGCGACTGCGACAGCACGGCCACCGGCAAACTCAAGTCTTCCCGCAGCAGATTCCACCCCTGCGCGGCAGCGTCCTGCGGCGCGCAGGGGGCGGACAGCGCGCCCAGGCCCTTGTCGAGCGGGCTGACCACGTCGGCCGCGCCCGCTGTGCTTGCTTCACTCATACGACTCCCCATTGATGGATGGGAGCCAGCATAGGGCAATGCCGGTGCCCGCCCACGCAAAAACGCCCCGCGTTGCGGGGCGTTGCATCTGGCACAGAGCCCGGGTCAGCGGGGCTGCTGGTACTGCGGCTGCTGTTGATACTGAGGCTGCTGGTGCTGCTGCGGGATCTCGCCCACGAAGATCTCCACGCGGCGGTTCATGGCACGGCCGCTGGCCGAGTCGTTGGAAGCCACGGGCTGGTGCGAGCCACGGCCTTCGGTGGCGATGCGGGCGCCCGAGACGCCGCGCATGGTCAGGTAGTTGCGCGTGCTGTTGGCGCGGTCCAGCGACAGCGGATTGTTGATGGCGTCAGAGCCGGTGCTGTCCGTGTGGCCGATGATGCGCACCTCGGCATTGGGGTTGTTGCGCAGGCCCTCGGCGAAGCGGTCCAGGATGGGAGCGAAGTTGCCCTTGATGTCGGAACGGTTGGTATCGAACGAGATGTCGCTGGGAATGTCGAGCTTGAGCTGGTTGTCAGCCGTCTGGCTCACGTTCACGCCCGTACCCTGGGTGGCCTGCTCCATCTCGCGCTTTTGCTTTTCCATGTTCTGCGACC
Organism: Delftia sp. PX-1; assembly: GCF_055797465.1. Classification (NCBI taxonomy): domain Bacteria; kingdom Pseudomonadati; phylum Pseudomonadota; class Betaproteobacteria; order Burkholderiales; family Comamonadaceae; genus Delftia; species Delftia sp. PX-1. The sequence goes on along the minus strand of NZ_CP184763.1, from coordinate 881,915 downwards.
AGATGTAGGTACCCAGTGCACCCACGCCAGCGCCGATCACGGCACCCGTGCCGGCCCTGCCGCCGGTGACGGCGCCCAGCACGGCGCCGGCTGCAGCGCCCACGCCAGCGCCCGTGGCCGTGCGGCGCTGGGTGTCGCTCATGTTCGCGCAGCCGGAGATGAACAGTGCGGCCGCCGTTGCGGCGGCCAGAACGATGTGCTTGCGCATTGGAAACTCCTTTTGAATCTTGGGAACGCACCGTGCGGTAGCGCCAGGGTCCCCATTGTGGAAAGCAGGCTGCGCACAGCCTATCAGTGCGGGCAGGGCATACCCGTAGGACGGCGCCCGCTCCGCGAGGCTGCCTCCACGGCCGTCACGGGCCGCTGCGATCCTGCCCGGGAGAGGGTTTGTCTGGAGACGGATGCGAATCCCGTGGCGTGTCCACGGGCAACTCGCCCTTGCGGCGTCCGGAGAACATGGTCCACCACACAATAGCGACCAGAATCACCAAGGCCAGCAGTGCTTCGAGCAAAATCAACCCCATGAATTTCCACCTCCTGCGCCATGCCGCGATGGCGCTGATTGTAGGGACGCTGGTCGCCTGCACGACCACCACCAAGCCGGTCTACGACCCCTCGCCCGTACCCGATCTGCAGCCGGGCGGCTCTCCCGCCGTCACGCCCAGGCCCCCGCTGGTCACCAACACGCCCACCAAGAGCCGCTGGATCGCGGCCGACTGGAGCGAATTGCCAGGCCTGCAGGAGGACGCGCTGCACGAAGCCTGGAATGCCTGGCTAAAGAACTGCGAACGACCCAGTTCGGTCTTCGCAGGTCTGTGCCGCGATGTGCGCCAGCTGAGCATCGCCACGAGCGACGAGCAGCGCGCCTGGCTCATGGCCAATCTGCAACCCTACCGCATCGAGGCGCTGGGCGGCGGCCCGGACGGCATGCTGACGGCCTACTACGAGCCGCTGTTCGAGGCGCGGCGCCTGCCCGGCGACGGATTCAACGTGCCGCTGTACAAGACGCCGGCCGGCGCCGGCTTCGGCAGCCGCAAGCCCTGGTTCTCGCGCCAGCAGATCGAGACCCTGCCCGAGGCCCAGGCGGCCCTGGCAGGCCGCGCCATCGCCTGGCTGCGCGACCCCGTCGATGCGATGGTGCTGCACATCCAGGGATCGGGGCGCCTGAACATCACCGAGCCCACGGGCGCGCAACGCACGATCCGCGTCGCCTTTGCGGGCACCAATGACCAGCCCTACAAGAGCGTGGGCCGCTGGCTGCTGGACCAGGGACTGGTGCGCGACGCCACCTGGCCCGGCATCAGCGCCTGGGTGGCCGCCAACCCCGGCCGCGTCAATGAAATGCTGTGGAGCAACCCGCGCTACGTCTTCTTCCGTGAGGAGCCGCTGGAAGGCCTGGACCTGCAGTTCGGCCCCAAGGGCGCCCAGGGCGTGGCCCTGACGCCAGGCCGCTCCATCGCCGTGGACAAGCAGAGCATCCCCTACGGCACACCGGTCTGGCTGTCCACATCCGGGCCCACCGTGGCGCTGAACCGCCTGGTCTTCGCCCAGGACACGGGCAGCGCCATCGTCGGCGCCGTGCGCGCCGACTACTTCATGGGCTGGGGCCCCGAAGCCGGCGACCTGGCAGGCCGCATCAAGCAGAACCTGCGCCTGTGGGCCTTCTGGCCGCGCGCCCTGGCGAGCCAGGCACCCCACTTGAGGTGATTCCCTGAGCGGCTACGCCGCTTCCCCCTCTCTACTCGCTTCGCGAGGGAGGGGGAAGGCGCGCAGCGCCTCAGGGGGTATCGAAGTACCTCGTGACGCGCGGCGGTTCCTTGCCCTTGTGATACGCCAGCTTGCGGTCGCGCAGCGCCACGTCGGCGGCGGTGACGCGGTCGAAGCGGCGAAGGTGCTCGGTCCATGACTCGTCGATGATCTGCTCCACGTAGCGCTCCGGGTGGCTCATGCTGTGCAGCAGGCTCCAGCCCAGCGCGCCCTGGCGCATGCGGCTGCGGCGGCTTTCCTGCATGAGGGCGCGGAAGGCCTCGGCCTGGGTGGGGTCGATCTGGTACTCGATGGTGACGACCACGCGGCCGGCTTCGGGGATGTTGACCTCGGGGCGCTGGAAGGCCTTGGAGGGGCTCAGGTCCTCCTCGATCTGGCGGTCGCGCACCAGGCGCTGCACCAGCAGCATGCAGGCCACGCCGCTGGCGGCCGCCACCATGAGGCTGCCGCGCACGCCCACCATGCTGGCCACCTGTCCCCAGAGCGCGGCGCCTGCCGCCGTGCCGCCCATGATGGACATCTGGTAGATGGACATGCCGCGCGCCCGCACCCAGTTGGGCAGGGCCATCTGGGCCGAAACGCCCAGCACGTTGGCCGTGGAGATCAGCGCCATGCCGGCCAGCATCATGGCCGGCACCGCCATGTAGACATTGGGCGACAGGGCCACGGCCAGCGTGGCCAGCGCATGCACGGCAGAGCCCGACCGGATCAGCCTTTCCTTGGACATGGCCTGGCGCAGGCGCGGCAGGAACATGGCGCCCACGATGGCGCCCGCCCCCATGGAGGCCAGCAGCAGCGTGAAGGTCTCGGCGCCGCCCCCGCCTTCGGTCGGGCCGTGCAGGCGCTGTGCCACCAGGGGCAGCAGGGCCATCACCGCCGTGCACTGCAGGAAGAAACACACCGTGCGCGCCAGCACCGCATGCATGCGCGGCGACTCGCGCACGAACTGCAGGCCCACGCGCATGGCCGAGGGCAGGCGCTCGCGGCCCAGCGGGTTGGCCACGTGGCGGCGCTTCCAGCGGATCAGCACGATGCCCGAGATGACGGACAGCACGGCGTTCAGCACGAACACCCAGGCACTGCCCAGGCTGGCGATGATGGCGCCCGCCACCAGGGGTCCGATGATGCGCGAGGCGTTCATGGCCACCGCGTTCAGCGCCATGGCCGAGGGCAGGTGGTGCTTGGGCACGAGTTCGGGAATCAATGCCGAGAACACGGGCCAGCGCATGGCCAGGCCGATGCCGTTGGCAAAGGTCAGCACCAGCAGCCAGTGCGCCGTCATCCGGCCCGAGAGCACGAACAGGCACAGCACCAGGGCCACGGCCGCCACCCAGAACTGGGTAACGATGAAGTAGCGGCGCCGGTCCAGGATGTCGGCCAGCGCACCGCTGGGCAGGCCCAGCAGGAAGACGGGCAGCGTGGAGGCCGATTGCACCAGGGCCACGAGCACGGGCGAGGTGGTCAGCGAGGTCATGAGCCATGCCGCCGCCACATCGTTCATCCACATGCAGGTATTGGCCGCCATCCAGATCAGCCAGAGCATGCGGAAGGTGGGGCCGGACAGCGGCGCCCAGACGCCCTGCTGGGCCTGGGCCGTCTTCTGGCCTTCGGCCTCGGCGGCCGCCCTGTCGGCAGCGGCCATGCCGGACGGGTCCTCGAGCAGGGTGCCCGGCGCCCCCGCGCCCGAGGGCTCGGCCGGGGGCTGGGTGGAAGGCTCGGTTTCTGAGGCGGGTGGCTGGGCGGGGTCTGGTGTTGATTGTTCTGCGGCCATGTGTCCCGATTCTCGGGCCAAACGCAGGGTGGCGCCAGAAATGGTTGCCTTACTAATAACCACGATCACCACCTTGTACGACAACCGTTTTTCGCTCCTGTTACAGGAGCACACTGTCGCTTCGGCGCGACCTTCATAGGCCAGTCCGCCGGCCTGCGGCTACTGGCCAGGCAGTCCCTGGCCCGCCATGGGTCCCAGCTGGGACAGCGGCAGCGCATGGCTGGACTTGATCTCGCCCAGCGAGAAACTGGTCTGCATGTCCTTCACGTTGGGCAGGTTCAGCAGCGTGTTGCGCGCGAACTGCGCAAAGCTGTCCAGGTCGCGCGCCACCACCTGCAGCTCGAAGGTGCCGGTGCCGCTGATGTAGTGGCAGGTGACCACCTCGGGCAGCTTGCGGATGGCGTCCTCCATCTCCAGCGTCAGCGTGCCGGCCGTGCGCACGGCATCGAGCCGCACGAAGGCCAGCACGCCCAGGCCGATCTTGTGGCGGTCGATGTCGGCGTGGTAGCCGCGGATGAAGCCCGCTTCTTCCAGCGCCCGCACGCGGCGCCAGCACGGCGCGGCCGACAGGCCCACGCGCTGGGCCAGCTCGGCATTGGTCAGGCGCGCGTCGGCCTGCAGGTGGCCGAGGATGGCAATGTCGAATTTGTCCAAAGTTTGCACAAAACACCATTTTCAAGAAAGATCCTTGCTCAGGATACTTGAAACAGCGCAAAGAAAGCAAAGACCTATCAGACGAGCACGAATACACTGAAAAAAGGCGATTTGGTTCAGACAACGAGTGCCGTGCATGCCTCTTTCCCGTTCCGGGCAGGACATGACAGGGCGCCGACCATCGATGGAGACAAGCCATGAATGCCCCACTGCCCGAAGACGTGCGCCGCGCCCTGGAGACGGTCACCCTCGACGACAAATACGCTCTGCAGCACGGCCGTGCGTTCATGAGCGGAGTACAGGCCCTTGTGCGCCTGCCCATGCTGCAGCGCCAGCGCGACGCTGCAGCGGGCCTGAACACCGCAGGCTTCATCAGCGGCTACCGGGGCTCCCCGCTGGGCGGCTATGACCAGGCGCTATGGGCCGCGAAAAAGCACCTCGAATCCAACAACATCGTCTTCCAGCCCGGCGTCAATGAAGAGCTGGGCGCCACGGCCGTCTGGGGCACGCAGCAGCTGGATCTCTATCCCGAGACCAAGAAGTTCGACGGCGTCTTCGGCCTGTGGTACGGCAAGGGCCCGGGCGTGGACCGCTGCTCCGACGTGTTCAAGCACGCCAACATGGCGGGCACGGCCCGGCACGGCGGCGTGATCGCGCTGGCCGGCGACGACCACATCAGCAAGAGCAGCACGGCCGCCCACCAGAGCGACCACATCTTCAAGGCCTGCGGCACGCCGGTGTTCTTTCCCAGCAATGTGCAGGACATCCTGGACATGGGGCTGCATGCCTTTGCCATGAGCCGCTTCTCGGGCCTGTGGTCGGGCATGAAGACCATCCAGGAGGTGGTCGAGTCCTCAGCCAGCGTGTCGGTGGAGCCGGACCGCGTGAACATCATCCTGCCCGAGGACTTCCAGATGCCGCCCGGCGGCCTGCACATCCGCTGGCCCGATGCGCCGCTGGAGCAGGAGCAGCGGCTGATGAACTACAAGTGGTATGCGGCCCTGGCCTATGTGCGCGCCAACCGGCTCAACCACAACGTGATCGAGGGCCCCAACGACCGCTTCGGCCTGATCGCCAGCGGAAAGGCCTACAACGACATGCGCCAGGCCCTGGCCGACCTGGGCCTGGACGACGACACCTGCCGCCAGCTGGGCATACGCGTGCACAAGGTCAACGTGGTCTGGCCGCTGGAGGCCACCATCACGCGCGACTTCGCGCGCGGCCTGCAGGAAATCCTGGTGGTGGAGGAAAAGCGCCAGGTCATCGAATACCAGATCAAGGAAGAGCTGTACAACTGGCGCTCCGACGTGCGGCCCAACGTGGTCGGCAAGTTCAGCGATGAGCACGGCGGCGAATGGTCGGTGCCCAATCCCAGCCAGGACTGGCTGCTGCGCCCCAATGCGGACCTGACGCCGGCCCTCATCGCGCGCGCCATCGTCCAGCGCCTGACCAAGATCGGCGTGCCCGAACACATCGCCCAGCGCATGCACGAGCGCATTGCCGTGCTGGACGCCCGCGAGGCCGCGCTCAAGGTGGCCCAGAGCCAGCCCACGGGCGACCGCGTGCCATGGTTTTGCAGCGGCTGCCCGCACAACACCAGCACCCGCGTGCCCGAGGGCAGCCGCGCCGTGGCCGGCATCGGCTGCCACTACATGACGGTGTGGATGGACCGCTCCACCAGCACCTTCACGCAGATGGGCGGCGAGGGCGTGACCTGGGTGGGCCAGGCGCCCTTCACCAAGGACGCCCATGTCTTCGCCAACCTGGGCGACGGCACCTACTTCCACAGCGGCCTGCTGGCGATACGCCAGAGCATCGCGGCCGGCGTGAACATCACCTACAAGCTGCTGTACAACGACGCCGTGGCCATGACGGGCGGCCAGCGTGTGGGCGAGCGGCCCGAGGGCCATTCGGTGCTGCAGATCATGAACAGCCTCAAGTCCGAAGGCGTGGCCAAACTGGTCATCGTCACCGACGAGCCCGCCAAGTACGACGGCGTGGCGCTGGCCGAGGGCGTGACCGTGCACCACCGCGACGAGCTGGACCGCATCCAGCGCGAGTTCCGCGCCCTCAAGGGCTGCACGGCCATCATCTACGACCAGACCTGCGCCACCGAAAAGCGCCGCCGCCGCAAACGCGGCACGCTGGCCACGCCCGACAAGACCGTGGTCATCAACGAGCTGGTCTGCGAGGGCTGCGGCGACTGCTCGGTGCAGTCCAACTGCCTGTCGGTCGAGCCGGTGGAGACCGAGTTCGGCCGCAAGCGCCGCATCAACCAGAACACCTGCAACAAGGACTACTCCTGCGTGAAGGGCTTTTGCCCCAGCTTCGTCACCATCGAAGGCGGCCAGCTCAAGAAGCCCAAGAAGGAGAAAAAGGGCGATCTGTCCATGCTGCCCGCCATCCCGGAGCCCGTGCTGCCGGTGGCCGAGCAGGCCTGGGGCATCGTCGTGGCCGGTGTCGGCGGCACGGGCGTGATCACCATCGGCTCGCTGCTGGGCATGGCCGCCCACCTGGAGGGCAAGGGCGTGATCACCCAGGATGCGGCCGGCCTGGCGCAAAAGGGCGGCTCCACCTGGAGCCACATCCAGATCGCCAATCGCCCCGAGGCCATCTACACCACCAAGGTGGACATGGCCAAGGCCGACCTGGTGATCGGCTGCGACCCCATCGTCACGGCCACGCCGACCACCATGTCGGTGATGCAGCCGGGCCGCACCTTCGTGGCGCTCAACAGCCATGGCTCGCCCACGGCAGCCTTCGTCACCAACCCTGACTGGCAGGCACCGGACGACCGCTGCGCCAGCGCCCTGGCCCAGGCCGTGGGCCCCGAGCTGCTGGGCAGCTTCGACGCCGAGCAGGTGGCCGTGCAGCTGCTGGGCGACAGCATCTACACCAACCCGCTGATCCTGGGCTACGCCTGGCAAAAGGGCCGCGTGCCGCTGTCGCATGCCGCGCTGATGCGTGCCATCGAACTCAACGGCGTGCAGGCCGACAACAACAAGGCCGCCTTCGAGTGGGGCCGCCGCTGCGCCCATGACCTGGCTGCCGTGCGCGCCCTGTTCCAGACGGCCCAGGTGATCCAGTTCGTCAAGAAGCCTTCGCTGACCGAGATGGTGGCCAAGCGCGTGGACTTCCTCACGGCCTACCAGAACGCCGCCTATGCGGCCGAGTACCAGGCCTTCGTGGACAAGGTCCATGCCGCCGAGCGCGCCGTGGCGGGCTCGGGCACGCGCCTGTCGCAAGCCGTGGCCCGCTATCTGTTCAAACTCATGGCCTACAAGGATGAGTACGAGGTCGCGCGCCTGCACACCGATGCGGCCTTCAGCCAGCGCATCGCCAGCATGTTCGAGGGCGACTACCGCGTGGTCCACCACCTGGCGCCGCCGTCGTCGGCCGCCAAGGATGAGCAGGGCCATCTGGTCAAGAAGTCCTACGGTCCCTGGATGCGCAAGGCCATGCAGGTGCTGGCGAAGATGAAGGGCCTGCGCGGCACGGCGCTGGACCCCTTCGGCCGCACGCAGGAGCGCCGCACCGAGCGCGCACTGATCCAGGAATACCGCCAGTGCATAGAAGGACTGCTGTCCGAGCTCACGCCCGAGCGCCTGGCGCTGGCCGTGGAGATCGCCAGCATTCCCGAGGACATCCGCGGCTACGGCCACGTCAAGGAGCGCAACCTGGCTGCGGCCCGCACCAAGTGGAAGGCGCTGATGGCACGCTGGAACGCCCCGTCACGGGGCGCAGGCAGCACGGGACAGCCCGCAGTCGGCGTGGCCTGAAACCACACGGACAGCCCCGCCACAGGGGCGTCCTGTAAGATCGCGGCCGCCGCCCGTACCGTGAGGTGCGGGCGGCGCGGCTGCCTCCGGGGCCGCTTCAAGTGCCGTCACGCCGGGCGCAAAAACCACGAAAAACCGCGCTCCGCCCCTTTAAAAACGGCAGATGGCCGCCAGTTGCAGCCATCGTCGCCGAAAAACCCGCAGCAGCCAGATCCTGGCAGCCCATGTGGGTCAGGGCTGACGCATACAATGCTCCGTTCTCCTGCGCGGGCCCGTGCATATCGGCGTGCGCAGCGACCCTTTTTCGACCTTCCAATCCTGGAGTCTTGCCCGTGTTTATTTCTTCCGCTTTTGCCCAGACCGCACCCGCAGCAGCAGCCTCCGGTGGCGACTTCATGTCGCAGTTGATGGGCATGGCGCCTCTGGCGCTGATGTTCGTGGTGCTGTACTTCGTGATGATCCGTCCGCAGATGAAGCGCCAGAAGGAGCATCGCTCCATGATCGAGGCACTGGCCAAGGGTGACGAAGTGGCAACGGCCGGCGGCATCATCGGCCGCGTGACGCGCATGTCCGAGCAATTCCTGCACATCGAGATCGCCTCGGGTGTGGAAGTCCAGATCCAGCGCAGCGCCGTCGTCCAGGTGCTGCCCAAGGACACGCTGAAGTAAGCGCTGTCCCTGTCTTGCGGGTGTGCGGACCGCGCAGGCGGCAGCACACCCTTTTGTGCGTTGCTGTCTACAAAGAGCGAAGAGCGCGATCATGAACCGATATCCGGTCTGGAAGTACGCGATCATCGTGATCGCGCTGCTGGTAGGGGTGCTCTACACCCTGCCCAATTTTTTCGGTGAGGCGCCTGCGGTGCAGGTCTCCTCGGCCAAGGCCACCATCAAGGTGGACAACGCCGTGCTGCAGAAAGTCGAAGAGGCCTTGAAGGCTGCCGATGTCAAGCCCGACGTCCTGTCCATCGAAGGCACCTCGGTGCGCGCGCGCTTCAACACGCCCGACGAGCAGCTCAAGGCCAAGGACGTGATCCAGAAGGCCCTGATCCCCGATGCCAACGACCCGGCCTACATCGTGGCCCTGAACCTGGTGTCGCGCTCGCCGCAATGGCTCACGGCCGTCGGCGCCAAGCCCATGTACCTGGGGCTGGACCTGCGCGGTGGCGTGCACTTCATGCTGCAGGTGGACATGGCTGCCGCCCTGACCAAGAAGGCCGACTCCTTTGCCGGCGACCTGCGCAGCTCGCTGCGCGACAAGAACATCCGCCACGGCGGCGTCTCGCGCAACGGCAACACCGTCGAGATCCGCGTGCGCGACGAAGCCATGCTCACGGCCGCGCGCAACCTGGTCTCCGACCAGTTCCCCGATCTGGCGGCCACCTCCGAGCCGGATGGCGCAGGCTTCAAGCTGCTGGCCTCCATCAAGCCCGAAGCCCTGCGCAAGGTGCAGGAGCAGGCGCTCAAGCAGAACATCGTCACCCTGCACAACCGTATCAACGAGCTGGGCGTGGCCGAGCCCGTGATCCAGCAGCAGGGCCTGGACCGCATCATCGTGCAACTGCCCGGCGTGCAGGACACGGCCAAGGCCAAGGACATCCTGGGTCGCACGGCCACGCTGGAAGTGCGCCTGGTCGACGAATCCTCCGAGGCGCGCGGCGCCGAACTGGGTTCGGGCCCCGTGCCCTTCGGCTCCGAGCGCTACCTGGACCGCAACGCCCAGGCCGTGATCGTGCAAAAGCAGGTCGTGCTGACCGGCGAGAACCTCACCGACGCACAGCCCGGCTTCGACAGCCAGACCCAGGAGCCCACGGTCAACCTGGTGCTGGATGCCAAGGGCGCACGCATCTTCAAGGACATCACGCGCGAGAACGTGGGCAAGCGCATGGCCATCATCCTGTTCGAAAAGGGCAAGGGCGAGGTCGTGACGGCTCCCGTGATCCGCACCGAGATCGGCGGCGGACGCGTGCAGATCTCGGGCCGCATGACCACGGCGGAAGCCAACGACACGGCCCTGCTGCTGCGCGCCGGCTCGCTGGCCGCGCCCATGGAGATCATCGAGGAATACACCATCGGCCCCAGCCTGGGCGCCGACAACATCAACCGCGGCATCCACTCCGTGGTCTGGGGCCTGGTGGCCATCGCGGCCTTCATGTGCGTGTACTACCTGCTGTTCGGCGTGATCTCCACGGTGGCCCTGTCGGTCAACGTGCTGCTGCTGCTGGCCATCCTGTCCATGCTGCAGGCCACGCTGACCCTGCCCGGCATCGCCGCCATGGCGCTGGCGCTGGGCGTGGCCATCGACTCCAACGTGCTGATCAACGAGCGCATCCGCGAGGAACTGCGCGGCGGCGCGTCGCCGCAGGCGGCCATCCATGCGGGCTACGAGAACGCATGGCACACCATCCTGGACTCGAACGTGACCACGCTGATCGCGGGCCTGGCGCTGCTGGCCTTCGGCTCCGGCCCGGTGCGCGGCTTCGCCGTGGTGCACTGCATCGGCATCCTGACCAGCATGTTCTCGGCCGTGTTCTTCTCGCGCGGCCTGGTCAACCTCTGGTACGGCCGCCGCAAGAAGCTCAAGAGCATTTCCATCGGCCAGGTCTGGAAGCCTGAAGACACCAGCCAGCTGCGCTCGGTGACGGCCAAGGGATCCAGCGTCGCCGATTCCGGCGCCAACAACTGAAAGGGGGAAGACCATGGAGTTCTTCCGCATCCGCAAAGACATCCCCTTCATGAAGTACGCGTTGATCCTCAACGCGGTGTCCTTCATCACCTTCGCGCTGGCCGTGTTCTTCCTGCTCACCCGCGGCCTGCACCTGTCCGTGGAATTCACGGGCGGCACCGTGATGGAGGTGGCCTATACCCAGCCCGCCAACATCGCCAAGGTGCGCGACACGGTCGCCGGCCTCGGCTACGCCGATGTCACGGTCCAGAACTTCGGCACATCGCGCGACGTGATGATCCGCCTGCCCGTGCAAAAGGACGTGACCTCGGCCCAGCAAAGCGAGCAAGTACTCACGGCACTCAAGAAGGAAGACGCCGAAGTCACGCTGCGCCGCACCGAGTTCGTGGGCCCGCAGGTGGGTGACGAGCTCATGCACAACGGCCTGATGGCCCTGGGCTTCGTGGTGCTGGGCATCGTGATCTACCTGGCCATGCGCTTCGAGTGGAAGTTCGGCGTGGCCGCCGTGATCGCCAACCTGCACGACGTGATCATCATCCTGGGCTTCTTCGCGTTCTTCCAATGGGAGTTCTCGCTGTCGGTGCTGGCCGGCGTGCTGGCCGTGCTGGGCTACTCGGTCAACGAGTCGGTCGTGATCTTCGACCGTATCCGCGAAGCCTTCCGCAAGTTCCGCAAGCTCAGCACCACCGAGGTGATCGACCACGCCATCACCAGCACCATGAGCCGCACCATCATCACCCACGCCTCCACCGAGGCCATGGTGCTGTCCATGTTCTTCTTCGGCGGTCCCAGCCTGCACTACTTCGCGCTGGCGCTGACCATCGGCATCCTGTTCGGCATCTATTCCTCGGTCTTCGTGGCCGCCGCCATCGCCATGTGGCTGGGCGTCAAGCGCGAGGATCTGATCAAGGCGCCCAAGGCTTCCACGGACCCCAACGACCCCAACGCCGGCGCCACCGTGTAAGCGGATGTTTTAGCCCTGGACCGGCTTACACTCCCGGGCATGCCCTCCCTGCCCCACCCTTCCAACGCGCCTGCTGGCCCCCAGTCCTCCCTGGGCCAGCAGGCGCGTTTGCATTGGGTGCGAGGACTGTGCAAGGGCCTGCCCGGCGTGGCCCAGCAGCTGCTGGCGCAGATGGAGCAACAGGCCCAGGCCGTGGGCACGCAGCGCGAAATGCAGGAGCGGCGTGAAGCCTGGGGCAACTACCGCCAGCACCAGAGCGCCTGGCTGAACGCCAGCATGCAGGCCCTGCAAGGCGCGCTGCAGCCGGCCAAAGCCGCGCCTGCCGCCGTGCCGCAGCGCGGCGCGCTGCAGTTCGAGTTGCTCAGCGACGATGTGGTGGAGAACAAGATCCTGGCCTCCCGCATGGCCCTGGCCATGGGAGAGACCGCAGCGCCGGCCTTCGACACGCTGCGTCTGCGCATGCAGTTCATCGAGGGCCGCGAGCTGCCCTCGGACGACATCCTGCGCACCGAAACCGTGTGCCGGCACCTGGTCGAGCAATGGCTGGCCACGGGCCTGCAGCGCGGTGATCTGCAGCGCGTGCTGGACCTGCTGCAGACGGCCCTGGCGCCCGTGCTGGTGACCGAGTACCAGGCCGCCCATGTGCTGCTGGACGGCCAGGGCGTCACCCGCTCGCAGGACGTGGCCATGCGCGTGCGGCGCACCGAGGCAGGCAACTCCACGCGCGCCATGGGCCTGGGCCAGACCGCCGCGCCACCTGCTGCGGCCTCGCAGCATGCCACTGCATCACAGCATTCCTCGGCCTATGCGCCCACGCAGATGGGCGGCGTGCCCGGCGCTGCCGCCTACCCGCCTGACGCCGCCGCGCCCCATGGCCAGATGCCGGCGATGCCCGCCATGCCCGTAGGCCTGACAACCCTTTCGCGCGCACGCCACCGCGCCCAGGAAGTCGTGGGCCAGTTGCGCCGCCTGCTCATGCAGCCGGGCGTGGGCGTGCAGGGCCTAGTGCCCGGTGTGGGCGCAGGCATGCCCCAGGCGCCCGCATCGGCCGCGCTGACCCAGGCCTTGCTGGAGCAGCGCGTGGTGGCCCAGACGCAGTACCAGCAGATGCTGGCCCAGGGCCTGACCACGCTGCACATCGATGTCAGCCCGGCTGCCATCGGCCAGCTGGTCGGGCAGGTGCGCGAACGTTCGGCCGACCTCAAGCGCAAGGCCACCACCTCGGGCGAAAAGGCCACCATCGAGATCGTGGCCCTGATGTTCCAGGCCATCCTGACCGAGGACCGCATCCCGCCCTCGGTGCGGGTCTGGTTTGCCCGGCTGCAGGTGCCCGTGCTGCGCGTGGCACTGGCCGAGCCGGAATTCTTCAGCAACCTGCGCCATCCGGCCCGGCTGCTGATCGACCGCCTGGGCTCCTGCGTGATGGGATTCGACGCCTCCAGCATCAGCGGCAGCGCGCTGGAGTCCGAGATCCGGCGCATCGTCCAGGTCATCGAGCAATACCCCGAAACGGGCCAGAAAGTGTTCGTGCTGGTGCTGCGCGAGTTCGAGGATTTCCTGGCGCGCTACCTGACCCAGTCGCAGGACAAGGCCAAGATCGTCACCGTGGCCCAGCAGGTGGAGCAAAAGGAAACCCTGGCCATCCAATACACGATCGAGCTGCGCCACCTGCTCACCGACATGCCGGTGCGCAAGGAGATCCGCGAGTTCCTGTTCAAGACCTGGACCGAGGTGCTGGCCCTGGCCGCCGTGCGCCACGGTGCCAAGGACGCGCGCACCATGCGCTTCAAGCAGGCCGCCAGCGAACTGGTCTGGGCCGCCAGCGCCAAGCCCACGCGCCAGGAACGCTCGCGCGTGATCCAGACGCTGCCGACGCTTTTGCAGACCCTGCGCGAAGGACTGGCCCTGATCGGTGTCACGGGCGACGCCCAGTCCACGCGCATCAAGCTGGTCACCGACACGCTGGCCGAGGCCTTTGTCTCCAAGACCGCGACCATCGCCCCGGCCCGCATCGAGGCCATGGCGCAGCGGCTGGCCCATCTGGAGCAGTACATCAATGAAGACGGCATGCTCGACGAGGACATGCCGCTGTCGCCCGAGAACATCGAGATGATCCTGGGCGTGGACACGGCCGGCCTCAACGTCATCCCGAGCACGAACACGGCCGTGGAGCCGGTGATGCTGGAATGGGCGGCCTCTCTGGAGACGGGCCGCTGGTTCACCCTGGACCACAACGGCGCGCGCATCCAGGTGCAATACACCTGGCGCAGCCGCCGCAAGCAACTGCACCTGTTCGCCGCGCTCGATGGCACCTGCCACCTGCTGCAGCTGCGGCGCATGGCCTCCTACCTGCAGTCCGGCCTGCTGGCCGTGCATGACGAGGAGGCGCTCACCGTGCGCGCGACGCGGGATGCGCTGCAGAAGATTCAGGCGAACCCTGAAAGGCTAAGCTCCCCCTGAGGCGCTACGCGCCTTCCCCCCGGGGCACGGCGCCTCTCTACCCGCTTCGCGGGGGAGGGGGATGCCATCGGCTAGGCGCCCCCACCGCGAGGCGGCTCTTGCTCGGCATATCCCGCTTGGGGACGCGCCAGTTTTTGAGATCAGGCCTGGGCCAGGCGCTGGAACAGGCCGCCGGGCAGGCGTTCCACGCGGCCTTCCAGTTCCAGCTCCAGCAGGTGGGCCTGCAGGGCTGCGGCGTCCATGCCTGTGCGGTCCATGAGCTCGTCCAGCGACAGCGGGTCGTGGGCCAGGGCGCGCAGGGTGGCGTCGCTCTCAGGGTCCTGGGCGGACTGGACAGCTGCCGCTGCCGATACAGGCTTGGGAAGCGGCAGGCGCGTGGCCGTGCCCTGCAGCTCATCGAGCACGTCCTGCGCCGTTTCCACGAGCTTGGCGCCCTGGCGCAACAGCGCATGGCAGCCGCGCGACTGGGGCGCGTGGATGGAGCCAGGAATGGCAAAGACTTCGCGGCCCTGTTCGCTGGCCAGCCTGGCCGTGATCAGCGAGCCCGACTGCAGGGCCGCCTCAACCACCAACGTGCCCTGGGACAGGCCCGCGATGATGCGATTGCGCTGTGGAAAGTGCGCGGCCATGGGGCCGGTGCCCAGCGGATATTCGCTGACGATCAGCCCGTGGCTGGCCACTTCGCGGGCCAGGGCGGCATGGCGCCGCGGGTAGACCTGGTCCAGGCCCGTGCCGACGACGGCAATGGTGACGGGAGCACCCAGCCCGCCCAGGCGTGGCGCCGCGCGCAGCGCGCCTTCATGGGCCGCGCCATCCACGCCCTGCGCCAGTCCGGAGACGATGCACAGGCCGGCCTCGGCCAGCGCCTGCGCCATGGCACGCGCGTTGGCCGCGCCCTGGACCGTCGGCCCGCGGCTGCCCACCATGGCCAGGGATTGGGGATAGGGGAACCAGGGCCCCGGCCCTGCCATGCAGCGCTCGCTGCCCTGCACATGCAGCAGCAGTGGCGGATCTTCCGTCTGCAGCAGCGCCTGCGGATATTGGGGGTGGCCCAGCACGAGCACGGCGTGCAATTGACCGGAAGCGGGCTTGTCCAGCCATTGCGCCGTGGCCGCTACAAGCTGGTCCAGGCGCTGGGGCACGGTCTGCAGGGCATGGGCCTGAGCGGCGGTCACCAGTCCGTGCCAAGCGGACGGCGGGCCGCTCCAGATGTCCTGCGCACCACCGCAGGCCGCCAACAGACGCCGGGCCGTGGTGCGGCCCACGCCGGGCGTCAGCAGCAGCCGGAGCCAGGCAGAGAGTTCGTCAGGAGCCAACCGGTCCGTGGACTGCAGGGCGGCCGCCATGGCGCTGCCGGCAGGCCGTGGTGGCTCAAGGAGCCGGCGAGGTCAGGCTGTCGCCGACCTCGACACCGCGCCGCGCCTCCAGGATCAGCGCGTAGGAGACGCGATCGAAGGTCCGGAACACCATGGCATGGCCGTTGTGTTCGTCGGGCAGTTGCACCTCTTCCTTTTTCTCGCCCGTCTTGTCCACGATGCGTGCGCCGCGGCGTATCAGCTCCAGCACCGTGCCCACGTCCATGCCGTCCTGCGTGCCCTTGTTGATGGCAATGACCTGGTTGTTGGCCGCCCAGCGCACGGCCTGATCACCGTACAGGGAAACCACATGGGCCTTCACTGCCTGTTGCGGCGCGTGGGGCGCGTAGTTCATGTAGGTGCGCTCGGGCGCGGGCAGCAGGCGGTCGCCGGCGCGCATTTCGGTCTTGGAACGCGACAGGTCCACCGTGGCGGGAGAGTTCTGCTGGTGCTTTTCGCCCTTGCTGTCGACGATCTCCAGCGTGGTCTCGCCCTCGATGAGATCGGCCAGGCCCAGGTACTTGGCCTCATAGCCCAGCACCTCGCCGGAGATGGGATCCTTGAGCGCCACGGCATCGCGGAAGACGCGGTACTGGCGCGGCAGGCCGTCGCCCTTGCGCAGCGGCGCCTCGGCGGTGCCGCGTGCATAGGCGCGGTCGCCGCTGGCCATGAGCACGCGCTCGTCCGTGGTGGCGATCAGGCGTGGCGCGCGCAGCAGCGTTTCGGCATCGACGACCAGGGGCTCGGCCAGGAAGGGCTCGATCAGATGGGGCTGCAGCGTGGGCAGGGCCGCCTGGGCCAGGGATTCGCTGCGCGTGCTCGGAGTGATGCGGACCACGCCGGGCTCGCCGCCATCGCCCATGGGGCGGGCCGTGCTCAGGCGGGCGTAGCCGTCACGCTTGTCCAGGTACAGCACCTGGCCCGGATAGATGAGATGGGGGTTGGCGATGGCCTGCATGTTCATGCCCCACAGCTCGGGCCAGCGCCAGGGACGGCGCAGGAACATGCCGGAGATGCCCCACAGCGTGTCGCCGCGCTTGACGGTGTAGCTGTCGGGCGCATCGGGCGCCAGCTCACCCACGGGAACGCCCTGCTGCGCCACCTGCTGGGCTGCCGAGCGCTGCGATGGCGTCACCGGATACTGCTGCGCGTGGGCCGCCGCACACGCGGCGATCAGGGCCGAGGCAACAGTCCAGGTACGAGCTGTGGCGAATGCAGTCATGGAATTCCTCTTCTTGTGTCTGACACAGCGTCCCTCCTAGGCACTGCGGCACGGCCGATCTTGTCATGAACGGCCATACAGGTCTTACAAATCAGCAAAGATTCTGCGTGCAAGGCCATGAGAGGGCAACGCTTATTGCGTCGTCCCGCTGCGCCCAGGCAGAAAAGTGGCGAAAATAACGACATTCACCGACCACGCCATGTCCATTCTGCCCATTCTTTGCTATCCCGACCCCCGCCTGCACACCGTCGCCAAGCCGGTCGCCAAGGTCGATGACCGCATTCGCCAACTGGTCCAGGACATGTACGCCACCATGTATGACGCCCAGGGCGTGGGACTGGCCGCCACCCAGGTGAATGTGCATGAACGCGTGGTCGTGGTCGATGTCTCCGAAGGCCGCAACGAGCCCTTTGCGCTGATCAACCCCGAGCTGCTCTGGGCCAGCGACGAGAAGCAATTGGGCGAGGAAGGCTGTCTGTCCGTGCCCGGCATCTACGACGGTGTCGAACGCTCCACGGCCATCAAGGTCAAGGCGCTGGACGAGAACGGCAACGAACGCATCATCGAGGCCGAAGGCTTCAAGGCCATCTGCATCCAGCACGAGATGGACCACCTGATGGGCAAGGTCTTCGTCGAATACCTGTCGCCGCTCAAGCGCAACCGCATCAAGACCAAGCTGCTCAAGCAGCAGAAACAGGCAGAACGCGCATGACCCGCCTGCCAGCGCCTCGCTTCATGCCGCGCTGGAAGATGGACGGCGCGGGCCTCGTTGCCTGGGCGCTGCTGGCCCTGTCCCTGCTGCTGGCCGGCTGCACCGTACCCGAGTGGCAAAAGCCCGGCACGCCACGGGCCGACATCGAGCGATCCATGGGCCGCCCGTCCCTGAGCCTGCCGCTGGACGGCGGCGGCACGCGCCTGGTCTACAGCTGGCAGCCTGCAGGCCAGCAGGTCTATCACATGGATTTCGACGCCAGCCAGCGCCTGGTGCGCGTGGAGCAGGCGCTCACCATCGAACGCTTCCACGCCCTGCGCAATGGCGAGGACACCCGGGAAAGCGTACGCCAGCTCTTCGGCCCGCCTGCGCTGATCGAGAGGGTCTACAGTTTCAACGGCGACATCTGGACCTACCGTATCCTGGAAAATGGCATTCGCCGCCAGGCCCATGTGCATATCGACCCCGCCGGCGTGGTGCGCCGCGTGATGTTCACCGACGAAGTGTTCAATGACGACGATCGGCGTTGAGCCTGCACACCGTCCCCACCGTCCCTACTGGATTGCATGAGAGTCATTTTTGCCGGCACGCCCGAGTTCGCGCGCGTTGCCCTTGAACGCCTGCTCGCCGCGGGCTTCACCGTCCCCCTGGTGCTGACCCAGCCCGACCGTCCCGCCGGGCGCGGCATGAAGCTGCAGGCCTCTCCCGTCAAGCAGTGCGCTCTGGAGCATGGCATTGCCGTGGCCCAGCCGCGCAGCCTGCGCCTGGACGGCAAATACCCCGAAGAGGCCGCCGCCGCCCGCGCCGCCATCGAAGCGGCCCAGGCCGATGTCATGGTCGTGGCCGCCTACGGGCTGATCCTGCCGCAGTGGGTGCTCGATACGCCTCCGCGCGGCTGCCTGAACATCCACGCCAGCCTGCTGCCGCGCTGGCGCGGCGCCGCCCCCATCCACCGCGCCATCGAGGCCGGTGATGCCGAGACCGGCGTCACCATCATGCAGATGGATGCGGGCCTGGACACGGGCGACATGTGCCTGGTCGAGCGCCTGCCCATCACCGCCGACGACACCACGGCCAGCCTGCACGACAAGCTGGCCGACCTGGGCGGGCGCCTCATCGTCGAGGCGCTGGAGATGAGCGCCTGCGGCGGCCTGCCGCGCACGCCCCAGCCTGCCGAAGGCGTGAACTACGCGCACAAGATCGAAAAGGCCGAAAGCCAGATCGACTGGCGCCAGGATGCCGAGGCCATTGCCCGGCGCCTGCGCGCCTTCAACCCCTTCCCAGGTGGCGCCACGCAGTACGGCGATGAAGCCATCAAGGTCTGGGAGGCTCACGCCGACCCCGCCGCCGCCGTGGCGGCGGCAGTGCCCGGCACCGTGCTGTCCGCAGGCGCCGACGGCGTGCGCGTGGCCTGCGGCCAGGGCGTGCTGTGCATGACGCTGCTGCAGCGCGCGGGCGGCAAGCGGCTGGCGGCGGGCGATTTCCTGCGCGGCTTCGATCTGCCTGAAGGAGCCATCCTGGACGGTGCTGCCAGCGGCGGCACGCCATGAACCTGCAGCCCCTGGTGGAGCGCGCACGCGGCATTGCGCGCGATCCCGCCTTCATGACCGGCGTGCGCGACATGTCGGGCACGGCGCTGGGCATCGGCGCCTGGGGCCTGGTCACGGGCGTGGCCATGATCAAGAGCGGCATGTCCCTGCCCCTGGCGCTGTTCATGGGCCTGCTGGTCTATGCCGGCAGTGCCCAGCTGGCCGTGCTGCCGCTGATGGCCGTGGGCGCGCCCATGTGGGTGGTCTGGTTCACGGCCATCTGCGTGAACCTGCGCTTCGTCATCCTCAGCAGCATGTGGCGCAGCTACTTTGCCCACCTGCGCCTGCGCCACCGCCTGGCCATCGCCTATTTCAGCGGCGACGTGATCTTCGTGGGCTTCATGAAGCGCTACCCCGATGCCCGGCCCCAGCCCGAGCAGCTGCCCTATTTCTGGGGTGCTGCCTCGACCAACTGGCTGGCCTGGCAGATCCCGTCCACGCTGGGCATCCTGCTGGCCGACCAGGTGCCCCTGTCCTGGGGCCTGGGCTTTGCGGGCGTGCTGGCACTGATGGGCGTGCTGCTGTCCATGCTCAACGACCGTGCCACCTGGGTGGCAGGCGTGGTTGCGGCCAGCGCGGCCGTGGCGGCCTTTGCGCTGCCGCTCAAGCTCAATATCCTCGTGGCCATCGCGGCAGCCGTGGCCGCAGGCCTGCTGGCGGAATCGCTGCAGCAGCGCCTGCGCGCACTGCAGGCGCCTGAAAAAGGGGAGCCAGGCCCGGTGATTCTCCCGCCCGATACAGCCCATGGCGAGCGCCATGCCCGGCTGCCGCTGGACGAAGACGTCCGACCCGTGGAAACAACCAAGGAAAAGGAAACGCTCTGATGGATCTGTCCTGGCTGTGGCCCTGGCTGGCCTGCGTGGGCCTGGCGGCCATCACGCTGTTCACACGCGCCTTCTTCCTGATTCCCGAGCGCGAGGTGCCCTTGCCGCAATGGCTCAAGCGCGGCCTCAAGTACGCGCCGCTGGCGGCCCTGGCGGCCGTGATTGCGCCCGAGATCGTGATGACCAACGGCCGGCTGATCTCCACCGTGGTCGATGCGCGCCTGCCGGCCCTGGCTTGCGCGGTCATGTATTTTTTTTACAAGCGCAGCATCATGGGAACGATCGCGCTTGGCATGGCGGTCTATCTGCCACTGCATATCGGCCTGGGCTGGTAGGCGCAGCGCGGCCGAGAGCGGCCGAGAGCGCCCGGCTGCCCGGCTGAAACCGGATTACAGGCGGCTCCCGATGCCCCGGATCGCCGGTGCGCCCGCCCGCTGCCGGGGCGGGCACGCCGCCTACAATGGCCGCGCTTTACCTCTTTTTCGTTTCAATTCCATGGCGATCGCCACCGATCGCAACGCCGCCGTCATGAACATTCTCCGTTTCTCCGATCTGTGCGCCCAGGGCAAGGCCCAGGGCCAGCGCGTCTTCATCCGCGCCGACCTCAACGTGCCCCTGAACGATGCCGGCGAGATCACCGAGGACACGCGCGTGCGCGCCTCCGTGCCCGCCATCGAGATGGCACTGAAGGCCGGCGCCGCCGTGATGGTGACCAGCCACCTGGGCCGTCCCACCGAAGGCGAGTTCAAGCCCGCCGATTCGCTGGCGCCCGTGGCCCGCCGCCTGGGCGAGCTGCTGGGCCGCGAAGTGCCCCTGGTCGCCGACTGGGTGGACGGCGTGCAGGTGGCGCCCGGCCAGGTCGTGCTGCTGGAGAACTGCCGCGTGAACGTGGGCGAGAAGAAGAACAAGGAAGAACTGGCCCGCAAGCTGGCCGCGCTGTGCGACATCTTCGTGCACGACGCCTTCGGCACTGCCCACCGTGCCGAGGGAACCACCTACGGCATCGCCCAGTTCGCGCCCATTGCCTGCGCGGGACCGCTGCTGTCGGCCGAGATCGACGCCATCACCAAGGCCCTGGCCAACCCGCGCCGCCCGCTGGCCGCCATCGTGGCCGGCTCCAAGGTGTCAACCAAGCTGACCATCCTGCAGTCGCTGGCCAAGAACGTGGACCAGCTCATCGTGGGCGGCGGCATTGCCAACACCTTCATGCTGGCGGCGGGCCTGAAGATCGGCAAGAGCCTGGCCGAGGCCGACCTGGTCGGCGAGGCCCGCGCCGTGATCGACGCCATGGCCGCACGCGGCGCCGAGGTGCCGATTCCCACCGACGTGGTGGTCTCCAAGACCTTTGCGGCCGACGCGCCCGCCACCGTCAAGAAGGCCACCGAAGTGGCTGACGACGACATGATCCTGGACATCGGCCCCGAGACTGCCGCCCGCCTGGCCGAGCAACTGCGCAAGGCCGGCACCATCGTCTGGAACGGCCCCATGGGCGTGTTCGAGTTCGACCAGTTCGCCAACGGCACCAAGGTCGTGGCCCAGGCGATTGCCGAGTCCGACGCCTTCAGCATCGCCGGTGGCGGCGATACCCTGGCCGCCATCGCCAAGTACGGCATCGAGGACCAGGTCGGCTACATCTCCACGGGCGGCGGCGCCTTCCTGGAAGTGCTGGAAGGCAAGACCCTGCCTGCCTTCGAGATCCTGCAAAAGCGCGCCAACGGCTGAGCACGGCAACATCCGGATACGGGGCACTTTCTTGTCAGTGCCTCGCGGCGAAGCCACAATCGACACTTTACGCAGCTGCAGCAATCCGCCGCAGCGCGCCCCCGCACCGAGGAGAAATCCATGCGATCGTTCAAATCCGCCGGCGGCCTGGCCCTGGCGGGCCTCTGCCTGGCCCTGGCGGGCTGCGTCAATGCACCGATGACCAGCTACTTCGAAGCCACGGCCCAGCCCAAGATCGGCGCTGCCGGCCACTGGGACTCCGTGGCCAACGATGTCGTCGCCAAGACGCTGGAGACACTGCAAAAGACCGGCATCGAGCGCACCACGCCGGTCCACGTGGCCCTGCCGGCCGAGCCCAGCCCGTTCGACAAGGGTTTTCGTGAGCTGATCATCACCAAGCTCGTGCAAAGCGGCGTGACCGTCATGCTGCAGCCGGCCCAGGCCCAGCTGCAGGTGAGCTACGGCGCCCAGGTCGTGCGCCACGGCAAGCGCCTGCCCAACCCCGAACTCGTGCTGACGACGACGGTGGTGCGCAACAACCAGTACCTGGCGCGCAAGACCGACGTCTACTACCTCGAAAAGAGCGACGCCGTGCTGTTCACGGCCGAGGATGAGCGCCCCGAATTCCCCGCCAAGAACCTGAAGGTGGTGGGCCAATGACGCTGCGCACGCCCCTCCTGCCGGCCGTGCTGGCTGCGGCGGCCCTGCTGTCCGCCTGCGCCGTGCCCGCCCCCGCGCCTTCGCCCGAGTTCTCGGCCGCACGCCGTGGCGAGCCCACCTACCAGTCGGCCGCAGCCAACCCCTTCATCGCCAGCAGCCGCGCTGCCGTGGACGAGCTGGTCAAGGGCCTGAACACCGAGGAACTGGGCGAGGCGCCCGTGCTCGTGGCCACCGTGGTCAACGTCAACGACCTGACGCGCTCGGCCCCGCTGGGCCGCACGCTCAGCGAGCTGTACGCCTCCCAGCTGTCCGCCAAGGGCTACAACGTCAAGGAGCTGAAGCTGCGCGGCGATGTGTACGTCAAGGAAGGCACGGGCGAGCTGCTGCTGTCGCGCGAGATCAAGGACATCGCCCGCAACCACAATGCGGCCCTGGTCCTGGTGGGCACGTACTCGGCGGCTGCCAAGTACACCTATGTGAGCCTGAAGCTGGTTCGCACTGACGACAGCCGCATCGTGCGCAGCCACGACTACGCGCTGCCCAACAACATCGACATCCAGCGCCTGCTGGGCGCCCCGGCCACGGCGCAACGCTGAGGCCCTGCAGCCTGACTGCGCCCGTGTGCGCAGTCAGGCTGCGTCTTCTTCTCCCGACCTTCCCCTGCTTGCCCTCAGCGGCCGCGCGCCGGCCACAGCACCGAGGCGATGGCCACCACCATCAGCGCCACGGCCGTCCAGTCCTGCCAGTGCAGCACCTCGCCCAGCCACCAGGCGCCGCTGAACACGCCCAGCACGGGGATCATCATCACGCTCAGCGTGGACGCCACGGGCGGCAGGCTGCGCGCCAGGAAGAACCAGACCGTCTGGCCAAAGCCCAGCACCAGCACACCGTTGAAGACGATGGCGCCCGTGGCCTGGGCATCGGGCCAGTGCCACAGGTGGCGCTCGAAGACGAAGGCCAGCACCGTGAGCGTCAGCGCGGTCAGCGCCACCATCCACAGCGTCATCGTCAGCAGGGGCACGGGCACCTCGGCGCGGCGCAGCTTCTGCGTGCCGAAGGCCCAGCTCAGCGCGGCGGCCAGCATCAGGCCCACGCCGATGGGGCGGCTGCCCAGGGCGCCGACCTCGTGCCACAGCAGCAGGAGCACGCCCGCCAAGGCCGCCGCCACACCCGCCCAGGCACGCGGCGCCAGCCGGTCATGGAAGAACAGGCTGCCCAGCACGGCCGAGAAGATGGGCATGGTGTAGCCCAGGATGGCCGCCCGCCCGCTGGACAGCATGGGGATGGCAATGATGATCAGGCTGTTCCACAGCACCATGTTGAACAGCGTCAGCTGCGCCAGCCGGGGCCAACAGGCGCGCGGCACGGCCAGCGGCAGGCGGCGCCAGACCACGAAGGCCGCCAGGATGGGCAGCCCCACCCACATCGAGGCCATGCGGAAACTCAGCGGCGGGAAATGCTGCACGCCCAGCTTCATCACCGGCCAATTGATGCCCCAGATCAGGGTCAGCGCGATCAGCAAAAGGATTTGTCGGGCGGTGAAGGCAGGCATAGGCCGCCGATTGTGCCCATGGGCCGCCAAACCCGCTGGATGCCCGGCGACAGGCCCCGGGAAGGGCCGATCGCTAAAATCGCGCCCCATGACCTTTCTCGACATGCTGCGCAATGCCACCGCCCAGAACCAATCCATGCTGTGCGTGGGCCTGGACCCCGAACCCAGCCGCTTTCCTGCGGCCATGCGCGGCGATGCAAGCAAAATCTACGAATTCTGCGCCGCCATCGTCGAGGCCACGGCCGACCTGGTGAACTCCTTCAAGCCCCAGATCGCCTACTTCGCGGCCCACCGCGCCGAAGACCAGCTGGAAAAGCTCATGGCCCACATGCGCGCCGTCGCGCCCCATGTGCCCATCATCCTGGACGCCAAGCGCGGCGACATCGGCTCCACCGCCGAGCAGTACGCCAAGGAAGCCTTCGAGCGCTATGGCGCCGACGCCGTGACCCTGTCGCCCTTCATGGGCTTCGACTCCATCACGCCCTACCTGCAGTACGAGGGCAAGGGCGCCTTCCTGCTGTGCCGCACCTCCAACCCCGGCGGTGACGACCTGCAGGCGCAGCGCCTGGCCGACCTGCCGGGCCAGCCCCACCTGTTCGAGCATGTGGCGCGCCTGGCGCAAGGCCCCTGGAACACCAACGGCCAGCTCGGCCTGGTGGTGGGCGCCACGCGCCCGCAGGAGATCGAACGCGTGCGTGAATTCGCGCCCTCGCTGCCGCTGCTGATTCCCGGCGTGGGTGCCCAGGGGGGCGATGCCGTGGCCACGGTCAAGGCGGCGCGCATCGGCGGCGGCCCCATCATCATCAATTCCTCGCGTGCGGTGCTCTATGCATCGCAGGGCGACGACTTCGCTGCCGCCGCGCGCACCGCCGCCCAGGCCACGCGCCAGACGCTGCAAGACGCAGCCGCTGCCTGAGACGGCAGGGAAGCCCGGCCATGCAAGGCAAATGGCTGGAAGACTTCCTGCTGCTGGCCCAGGAGCGCAGCTTCACGCGCGCGGCCGAGCTGCGCCATGTCACCCATCCGGCCTTCGGGCGGCGCATCCGCGCGCTGGAGGCCTGGGCCGGCACACCCCTGGTCGAGCCCGGCGGCGGCCCCGTGCGGCTGACGCCGGCCGGCGAAGCCTTCCGCGATACGGCCGAGCAACTGGTGCGCACACTGGCCCAGTCGCACGATGAACTGCAGGCCGTGGCCGGGCGCCAGGCCCGCGTGATCACCCTGGCCACGGGGCGCACGCTGGCGCGCACCATCGTGGCCGACTGGCTGACGCGCCACGGCAGCGTGCTGCAGACGGCCGAGCTGCGCGTGGTCACGCGCACGCTGGACGAGACCGTGGCCATGCTGCAGCGCGGCGAAGTCAGCTTCACGCTGGTCTACCACCACGCCGCCATTGGCGTGCGCCTGGACGGCCGCCAGTTCAGCTACCTGACGGTGATGCAGGACAGGCTGGTGCCCGTGGCCCGCGCCGATGCCCAGGGCCGCCCGCTGTACGAGCTGTCGGCCAGCCACCAGCCCGTCGCTCCCGTGCCCTACCTGGCCTTCTCGCACAGCATGGCCCTGGGCCGGCTGGTGGAAGACCACCTGGCCCGGCATCCGCTGGCGCCGCGCCTGCGCCGCTGCGTGGACTGCGACTCGGCCGACGCCCACTACGAATACGTGCTGCGCGGCCTGGGCCTGGCCTGGATGCCGTGGTCCATGGTGCGCGGCGACTGCCAGGCCGGCCGCCTGGCCGTGGCCGGCGACCCGGGCCTGGAAGTGCACTTCGACGTGCGCCTGTACCGTCCCAAGCGCCACCTGGGCCCCGCGGCCGAGCAGTTCTGGAGCGACATCACGGGCGCCTGACGGGTGCATGCATGCGCCCTCCTGGTGCAAACCCGCACCGCGCTGTGGAACAAGCGGGTTTTGGTGCTGCAATGGCTCCGCCTCGTGCCGAATCAGCACCAAATGCCTTGGTAGTCCTTCGCACAATCAATCTCATACATTTCAGGAATAACTCCATGCCCAGCAACTCCCTCCTGCGCCGCACCGCCCTGGCCTGCGGCCTGCTGATCGCCGCCACCGGCAGCGCCTTGGCCGACGACGCCGCCAGCTACCCCAACCGCGCCATCACCATGATCGTGGGCTACCCCGCCGGCGGCAGCACCGACCTGGTGGGCCGCTTCGTGGCCGATGGCCTGGCCTCGCGCCTGGGCCAGCCCGTGGTGGTGGAGAACCTGGGAGGAGCCGGCGGCGCCATCGGCGCGCAAAAGGCCGTCAAGGCCACGCCCGACGGCTACACGCTGTTCGTGGGTGCCAACAACGAGCTGGCCATCGCCCGGCTGATCAACAAGAGCATCAAGTACTCCATCGGCGACTTCACGCCCATCGGCATGATCGGCTCCCAGCCCATGGTGCTGGTGGCCTCGCAGAAGGCCGGCGTGAAGACAGCCGCAGAGTTCAGCGCCCTGGTGGCCAAGAACCCGGGCAAGTTCAGCTACGGCAGCTCGGGCGTGGGCACGGCACTGCACCTGGCCGGCGAGATGGTCAAGGAGCAGGGCAAGCTGCACATGACCCACATCCCCTACCGTGGCGTGGCGCCCCTGACCACGGACCTGGTGGGCAACAACATCGAGTTCGGCATGTTCGTGCTGTCCTCGGGACTGCCCCAGATCCGCGCGGGCAAGGTCATCGCCCTGGGCACGACGGAGGCCAAGCGCTCGGCCATCACGCCCGACATCCCGGCCCTGTCCGAGCTGCCCCAGTACAAGAACGTGGACATCAACGTCTGGTTCGCGCTGATGGCGCCCAAGGGCCTGCCCGCACCCGTGGCCGCCAAGGTCAAGAAGGCGCTGGACGAGACCATGGCCTCGCCCGAGTTCCGCAAGAAGATGGAAGAGTCGGGCTCGGTCGTGGCCGATCCCAAGACCGATGCCGGTAAGTACATCAACGCCGAGATCGCCAAGTACACAAAGATCGTCCAATTTGCCCACATCGAGAACTGAGCCAGCCATGGACGCTTTGCGATTTGACCTTCCCCTGCCCGACCTGAGCGCCTGGCGCGCAGGCAATACCGGTACCGAGGGCGTGTGGCAATTCGACTCGGGACGCCCGGGCCGCCACGTGATGATTTCCGCGCTGGTGCACGGCAACGAGATCTGCGGCGCCTGGGCCGTGTCCGGGCTGCTTCAGGCCCTGCACAACGGCCTGGCGCTGGACAACGGCCGCCTGACCCTGGTGCTGGCCAACCTCGATGCCTTCGACCGCTTCGACGCGGCCAGCCACGATGCCTCGCGCTTCGTGGACGAGGACATGAACCGCCAGTGGATAGACGCACGCATCGACGAGGGCAGCACCCGCGAACGCCGCCGCGCCGCCGCGCTGCGCCCCTTCGTGCAGCAGGCCGACTGGCTGCTGGACCTGCATTCCATGCACGAGCCCTCGGCCCCGCTGCTGCTGACCGGCATGCAGCCGCGCAACCGCGATCTGGCACGCCAGATGGGTGCGCCGGCGAACATCGTCGTGGATGCCGGCCACAAGGACGGCACGCGGCTGCGCGACTACGGGCGCTTCGGCCTGCCCGACGCCGAGGCCGGCGACTCGCGCTCGCTGCTGATCGAATGCGGCTTCCACGGCGATCTGGCCAGCCGCGACGTGGCGCACGACCAATGCCTGCGTTTCCTCGAAGTGGCCGCCATCTTCGACAACGGCGCGTTGCACGCCGCCCTGCCCGGCTGGAAGCAGGCCGACGCACCGGCCCAGTGGGCGCTGGAAGTCACGGCGCCCGTGGTGGCCAAGAGCAGCGGCTTTCGCTTCACGGCGCCGTTCACGGGGCTGGAGCGTTTCGAGAAGGCCGGCACGGTGATCGGCGACAACGATGGCGAGCCGGTGATCACGCCCTATGGCGACTGCGTGCTGGTCATGCCCTCGGTGCGCCAGGCGCGTGCGGGCGTGACCGTGGTGCGCTTTGCGCGGCGCTCGCCGCTCTGAGCGGCACGCTTCAACCGAACCTCAGCCGCGCTGGCAGCGCGCAGGCGACAGCCGTTCAGGCTGCACGCCCTGCGCGGCCAGGCGCGCATCCAGCGGCTCGCCGCGCAGCAGGTTGCGCGCCAGCAGGCTGTAGCCGAAGGCGCTCTGTATGCCGTAGCCGCCCTGGGCGGCCACCCAGAAAAAGCCCGGCAGCGGCGCAGGCGAGGCATCCCAGCCCACGGCCATCTCGCCATCGGCCACAAAGCTGCGCAGCCCGGCCCAGGTGTGGGAGGGGCGGCGGATCTGCAGCGTGGTCACTTCCTCGATGCGCCAGATGCCCGTGGCCACGTCCAGCTCCTCGGGCGCCACGTCCTGCGGCGCCACGGGGTCGGCGTTGGCGGGCGAGCCCAGCAGCTGGCCTGCATCGGGCTTGAAGTAAAAGCCCTCGTCGGCGCTGATCACGGCGGGCCAGTGCGCGGCGTCCATGCCGTCGGGCACGGCAAAGGTGAAGGCACTGCGCCGCTTGGGCACCAGGCCGATGGGCGCTGCGCCCGCCAGTGCGCCCAGCGCATCGGCCCAGGCGCCGGCCGCGTTGACCACGCAGCGCGCGCGCACCTGGCTGCCGTCGGCCAGGTCCACGGTCCAGACACCTGCGGCATGCGCCAGCGCACGGACCTCGGCGCTGCAGCGCAGCTCGCCGCCGCACTGGCGCAGGCCGCGCAGGAATCCCTGGTGCAGGCCATGCACGTCGATGTCGCGCGCGCCGTCGTCCGCAAAGCCATCGACCAGCAGCGTGGTGTTCAGGCAGGGCACCAGGGCCTTGAGTTCATCGGGGCCCAGGCGCCGCGCCTGGGGCGAGTGCAGGAGCGCCTCGGCATGGGCGGCATCGAGCAGGTCCTTCTGCGCGGCCGTGCCCACATAGAGCACGCCGCGCGGCGCCAGGATGGGCGCCTGCACAAAGCCTTGCGGCGGCTGCTCGTAGAAGGCGCGGCTGGCGCGCGTCAGCGCCTGGACTTGCAGCGGGCCATAGTGCTCCTCATACAGCGCGGCCGAGCGGCCCGTGCTGTGGTAGCCGGGCTGGGATTCGCGCTCCAGCACCAGCACCGAGGCGCCGCCATCGCGCGCCAGCTGCCAGGCCACCGAGGCACCGGCCATGCCCGCGCCCACCACCACGAAATCAAGGATGCTGCTGTCCATGGCCGGCCTCACTGTGCTTTCCGGCGACCAGCCTTGGCCGCTGCAGGAGCCGACACCGACGCTGCCTCCAGATAGGGCCGCAGGTAGCGCCCCGTATGGCTGGCCGGGTTGGCCGCCACGTCCTCGGGCGTGCCCGTGGCCACCACCTGGCCGCCGCCCGAGCCGCCTTCGGGGCCCATGTCGATGATCCAGTCGGCCGTCTTGATCACGTCCAGGTTGTGTTCGATGACCACGATGGTGTTGCCCGCATCGCGCAGCTGCTGCAGCACCTTGAGCAGCAGGGCGATGTCGGCGAAGTGCAGGCCCGTCGTGGGCTCGTCCAGGATGTAGAGCGTGCGCCCCGTGTCGCGCTTGGACAGCTCCTGGGCCAGCTTGACGCGCTGCGCCTCGCCGCCCGACAGCGTGGTCGCGCTCTGGCCCAGCCGGATATAGGACAGGCCCACGTCCAGCAGGGTCTGCAGCTTGCGGGCGATGGTGGGCACGTCCTTGAAGAAGGCATGGGCGTCCTCCACCGTCATCTCCAGGATCTGGGAGATGTTGCGGCCCTTCCACTGCACCTCCAGCGTCTCGCGGTTGTAGCGCTGGCCGTTGCAGATGTCGCAGGGCACGTAGACATCGGGCAGGAAGTGCATCTCCACCTTGACCACGCCGTCGCCCTGGCAGGCCTCGCAGCGGCCGCCGGCCACGTTGAAGGAGAAGCGCCCGGGGCCGTAGCCGCGCTCCTTGGCGGTGTTGGTCTCGGCCATCAGGTCGCGGATGGGCGTGAACAGGCCCGTGTAGGTGGCCGGGTTGCTGCGCGGCGTGCGGCCTATGGGCGACTGGTCCACATTGATGACCTTGTCGAAATAGCCCATGCCGATGATGTCGTCGTGCGGCGCGGCCTCGCCGCCGGCACGGTGGATCTGGCGCGCGGCCTCGGTATAGAGCGTGTCGTTGACCAGGGTGCTCTTGCCCGAGCCCGAGACGCCGGTCACGCAGGTCAGCAGGCCCACGGGAAAGTCCGCCGTCACGCCCTTGAGGTTGTGGCCGCGTGCCCCCACCACGCGCAGGGCCTGCAGTTGCGGCGCAGCCGCGCCGGCCTCGGCCGGATGCTGGCCCGTGCGTGCGGGGAAGCCCTTGGCAGGAGACCGGACCTCGCCCTCGGCCGGCGCCTCGACCACGGGCTGCCAGGGCGTGCGCCGCGCAGGCACTTCGATGCGCTGGGTGCCCGCCAGGTAGCGGCCCGTGGGCGAATCGGGGTTGGCGCGCACCTCTTCGTAGCTGCCCTGGGCCATGACGCGGCCGCCATGCACGCCCGCGCCCGGCCCCAGGTCGATGATCTGGTCGGCCGCGCGCATCATGTCCTCGTCGTGCTCGACCACGATGACGCTGTTGCCGATGTCGCGCAGGTGCTGCAGCGTGCCGATGAGCTTGTCGTTGTCGCGCTGGTGCAATCCGATGCTGGGCTCGTCCAGCACATACATCACGCCCGTCAGGCCGCTGCCGATCTGGCTGGCCAGGCGGATGCGCTGGGCCTCGCCGCCGGACAGCGTGTCGGCCCCGCGCTCCAGGCTCAGGTAGCTCAGGCCCACGTCGTTGAGGAACAGCAGGCGCGAGGCGATCTCGCGCACCACCTTGCCCGCGATCTCCGCCTTGGCGCCCGACAGCTGCAGGGACGCGCACCAGGCATGGGCCTCGGCCAGCGTGGCATGGCCCACCTCGTAGATGGCGCGGGCCTGCTCGCCCTCGCCGATGCGCACGAAGCGCGCCTCGCGGCGCAGCCGCGTGCCGCCGCAGTCGGGGCAGACGGCGACGCTGCGCAGCCGCGCCAGGTCGTCGCGCACCACGCTGGACTCGGTCTCGCGCCAGCGCCGCGTGATGTTGGGGATGATGCCCTCGAAGGGATGGCTCTTGACCAGGGTCTCGCCCTTGCGCGCGCCGCTGTCGAAGACATAGGTGAAGGGCATTTCCTCCTCGCCCGAGCCCCACAGCATCACGTTGCGCACCTTCTCGGGCAGCTCCTCGAAGGGCAGCTCCACATCGGCGCCATAGTGGCGCGCCACGCTCTCCAGCATGGAGAAGTAGTAGCCGTTGCGCCGGTCCCAGCCCTTGACGGCGCCGCTGGCCAGGCTCAGCGTGGGAAAGGCCACCACGCGCTCGGGATCGAAGGACTCCGTGCAGCCCAGGCCGTCGCAGCCCGGGCAGGCGCCCATGGGCGAGTTGAACGAGAACAGGCGCGGCTCCAGCTCGGGCAGCGAATAGCTGCACAGCGGGCAGGCGAACTTGGCGCTGAAGAGGTGTTCCTTGCCGCTGTCCATCTCCAGGGCGATCACGCGGCCGCCGGCGTCGGCGCCGCCCGCGCGCAGGGCGGCCTCGAAGCTCTCGGCCAGGCGCTGCTGGGCGTCGGCGCGCACCTTGAGGCGGTCGATCACCACGTCGATGTCGTGGCGCTCGTTCTTCTCCAGCGCGGGCAGGGAATGGGACTCGTGGATCTTGCCGTCGATGCGAAAGCGCACATAGCCCTGGGCCTGCATCTGCGCGAACAGCTCGGCGAACTCGCCCTTCTTGTTGCGCGCCAGCGGCCCCAGCACCATGAGGCGCGTGTCCTCGGGCAGGGCCAGGGCCGCATCCACCATCTGGCTGATGGTCTGGGACTGCAGCGGCAGGTTGTGGTCGGGGCAGTAGGGCGTGCCGGCGCGTGCGAACAGCAGGCGCAGGTAGTCGTTGATCTCGGTCACCGTGCCCACGGTGGAGCGCGGGTTGTGGCTGGTGGCCTTCTGCTCGATGCTGATGGCGGGCGACAGGCCCTCGATCAGGTCCACATCGGGCTTGTCCAGCCGCCCCAGGAACTGGCGCGCATAGGCCGACAGGCTCTCCACATAGCGGCGCTGGCCCTCGGCGTACAGGGTGTCGAAGGCCAGGCTGGACTTGCCCGAGCCCGACAGCCCGGTGATCACCACCAGCCGGTTGCGCGGAATGTCCAGGTCGATGTTCTTGAGGTTGTGCGTGCGCGCACCGCGGATGGCGATGCGTGACTGCGCCAGCGCCTGGCCGAGG
This sequence comes from Delftia sp. PX-1, assembly GCF_055797465.1. Lineage (NCBI taxonomy): Bacteria > Pseudomonadati > Pseudomonadota > Betaproteobacteria > Burkholderiales > Comamonadaceae > Delftia > Delftia sp. PX-1. The sequence continues at coordinate 850,024 of NZ_CP184763.1, read as the reverse complement.
TAGCGGCCGTCGGGCTGGGAGCGGGAGTCGGCGGCCCGGTCCAGGCCGCCGTCTTCGGAAATCGTGTGGGAACCAGGCATCGGGAAAACCCCTGCGAAGGCGAACCCGCCATGATAGGTCAGAACCCGTGCCACCGCATGGCGGCTCGGTCTGCGGGGCGGCTGGGCCTTCTGCGGCGCCCCTTCACAAAACTGTCTTGCACTGCCTTGCATAACCCAGCCACCCCGCAGCGCCGGCCTATGGGCGAGAATGGCGGATTGCTTGCCCCCACAACAGTGCACCCCGTGCTCGATTCCCCCACACCCGTCCACGGCGCCCAGGCGCCAGCCCCCTCCTCGGCCGCATCGGGCCGCATGACCTCGCAGGAACGCCGATCCAGCGCCAGCCTGGCGCTGATCTTTGCGCTGCGCATGCTGGGCCTGTTCCTGGTGCTGCCGGTGTTCGCGCTGGAGGCCCGCAAATACCCGGGCGGGGATGATCCGGCCATGATCGGCCTGGCCATGGGCCTGTACGGGCTCACCCAGGCCGTGTTCCAGCTGCCGCTGGGCCTGGCTTCGGACCGCTTCGGGCGCAAGCGCGTCATCGTCGCCGGGCTGCTGGTCTTTGCTGCGGGCAGCCTGCTGGCGGCCACGGCCGACTCGCTGCTGGGCCTGATGTGGGGCCGGGGCCTGCAGGGCGCGGGCGCCGTCTCCGCCGCCGTGACCGCGCTGCTGGCCGACCTCACGCGCGACAGCGTGCGCACCAAGGCCATGGCCATGGTGGGCGGCAGCATCGGCCTCATGTTCGCGCTGGCCCTGGTGCTCAGTCCCCTGCTGGCGGCATGGGGCGGGCTGCCCGGCATCTTCGGCCTGACCTGCGCCCTGGCGCTGGCGGGCATTGCCGTCGTGCTCTGGGTCGTCCCGCCCGAGCCCGCGCGCCACGCCGACCAGCCGCGCGGCCGCATGGCCGAGCTGTGGCGCCATGGCGACCTGGTGCGCCTGAACCTGGGCGTCTTCGTGCTGCACACCGTGCAGATGTCCATGTGGGTGGCCGTGCCCGCCATGCTGGTGCAGGCAGGCCTGGACAAGCAGGCGCACTGGCATGTCTACCTGCCGGCCGTGGTGCTGTCCTTCGCCGCCATGGGCGGCCTGTTCGCCATGGAGCGGCGCGGGCGCCTGCGCGCGGCCCTGCTGGGCGCCATCGCCCTGATCACCCTCGTGCAGATCGGCCTGGGCCTGCTGGCGGCCGGCGGCACGCAGCCGCCGCTGTGGGCCATGGCCGTGCTGATGTTCGTGTTCTTCTGCGGCTTCAACGCGCTGGAGGCCACCCAGCCCAGCTTGGTCTCGCGCATGGCGCCGGCTCCGCTGCGCGGCGCGGCGCTGGGCGCCTACAACACGCTGCAATCGCTGGGCCTGTTCGCAGGCGGCGCGCTGGGCGGCGCCGTCGCCAAATGGGCCGGCATGCCGGGCCTGTTCACCCTGACGAGCGTCCTGGCCGTGCTGTGGCTGGTCGTCACCTGGCCGCTGCGCCCCGTGGGCCGCCACGGCTGAACGGCAGTTTTCCGACGGTTACAAACTGCTGCAGCCAGCCGCTGCACCGGCATATCCGCCCCCTGCCAACGGCGGACGGCTTGCGGCACAATGGCGCGTCTGGCCCGGGATCCATCCTTCTATGCCCGGGCCACTTCTCTCTGTAAAGGTATTTCACTCATGGCATCCGTCAACAAGGTCATCATCGTCGGCAACCTCGGGCGCGACCCCGAAATGCGCACCTTCCCGAGTGGCGATCAGGTGGCCAACGTGACCATCGCCACCACCGACCGCTGGCGCGACAAGAACACGGGCGAGAACAAGGAAGCCACCGAGTGGCACCGCGTGGTCTTCAACGGCCGCCTGGCCGAAATCGTGGGCCAGTACCTGCGCAAGGGCAGCCAGGTCTATGTCGAAGGCAGCCTGCGCACGCGCAAGTGGACCGATCAGGCCTCCGGCCAGGAACGCTACGCCACCGAAATCCGCGCCGACACCATGCAGATGCTGGGCAGCCGCCAAGGCGGCGGCGGTGGCCAGCAAGGCGGCGGCTATGGCGATGAAGGCTATGGCGACAGCGGCTACGACGCCCCTCCCCAGCAGCAACAGCGCCGCCCGGCCCCTGCCCCCATGGCAGCGCCCGCACCGCGCCAGGCCCCTGCCCAGCGCCCCGCTCCCGCACCCATGGCTCCCCCGCCGCAGCGCGCAGCCTCGGGCTTTGACGACATGGATGACGACATTCCGTTTTGATTCGGACCATCAAGGTTCTTGAGCATCCAGACCCGCTTTCCCCGGAAAGCGGGTTTTGTTTTTCCAGGCGCCCGACGACAAATCCCATGCTCCTGCCGCGTGCCAGAACCCTGTTGTGGAGTCTTGTCCTGTGCCTGCCGCTGGCCGTGTTCGGCTGGCTGGCTGCAGCCCTGTGCCTGATCTCGCAGGAGGACTACACGCCCGAGCCCGGCAGCTTCACCTACTACATCGGCATCTCGTCCCTGGTGCGCCATGCGCCGCTGGTGGGCGCGCTGGGCAAGGCGGAGTACTTCGGCACCGTGGGCGACGGCAACAAGCCGCCACACGGCCTGGTGTCCTATGACGTGGAGTTCGCAAGCATTGGCCCCGCCACGCACGCCTTCGATGCCTACCTGCTCGGCAAAGGCTATTCCCGGAGTGCGGACGACGAAACGCCCGGCCCCTCCTACGGCATGGGGCGGCGCGTTCGCCATGCCAGGTACACGGCGGCTTCGGGCCAAGTCGTCTACGTGGAAGTGGTGCAGGCCTCGTCGGCCGAGCAAGGCCCTGTGCGCTACCGCGCCACCATGGCGCACTACGACTGATTGCGGCCAGGGGTCCATCCCGCGGCAGGCAGCACCCCCTCGTACAATCGCGCCCGTGATTTCAGTCCACCGGCACCGTCAACCCGAGGCTCGCCAAGCGCGCAGCCGCGATGCCGCACGCCTTCACAGCTTCACGCTGGCCCGCATCGCGCGCGGCTCGCAGAGCCGGCGCTCGGGCTGCACCCGCCTGGCGCCGCCGTAGCACGGCCGAACCGTACAAGCCGCCAGGTTGTTTCGGGCATCGCCCGACGCCCGGCATGTTCATTCCCGTCTACAAAATCCTGCCCCGCCCTGTCACATCCAGCGCGGCGGGGCTGGCCATTTCCATGTCGAAACACCCGCATCCCTTTCGCGCCGAGTGGGCGCCCAGCATTCCGCGCGAGCTCATGGCCGGCGCCGTGGCCACCTTTGCGCTGATCCCCGAGGTCATCGCCTTCTCCTTCGTGGCTGGCGTCGATCCTGCCGTCGGCCTGTTCGCCTCCTTCATCATCAGCATCGTCATCGCCTTCACCGGCGCGCGCCCGGCCATGGTGTCGGCGGCAGCGGGCTCGGTCGCCCTGGTGGCCGCTCCGCTGGTGCATGCGCATGGCGTGCAATACCTTTTTGCGGCCGGCATTCTTGCGGGAGCCGTGCAGATCCTGTTCGGCCTGCTGCGCCTGGGCGTGCTGATGGGCTATGTGTCGGGCTCGGTGCGCACGGGGTTCGTCAATGCGCTGGCCATCCTGATCTTCTCGGCCCAGATGCCGCACCTGATCGGCGCCAATGCCGCCACCTGGGCCATGGTGGGCGCCGGCCTGCTGATCATCTACGGCCTGCCCCGGCTGACCACGGCCGTGCCCTCGCCCCTGGTCTGCATCGTGGTGCTGACGGTGGCGGCGCATTGGCTGGACCTGCCCCTGAAGACGGTGGCCGACCTGGGCCTGCTGCCGGACGGCCTGCCCAGCTTCGGGCTGCCGCAGGTGCCGTGGTCGCTGGAGACGCTGCGCCTGATCGCCCTGCCCGCGCTGGCGATCGCCATGGTGGGATTGCTGGAGTCCATGATGACGGCCAGCGTGGTCGATGAACTCACGGACACGCCCAGCTCCAAGAACCGCGAGTGCAGCGGCATCGGCGTGGCCAACATCGCGGCCAGCCTGTTCGGCGGCATTGCCGGCTGCGCCATGATCGGCCAGACCGTGGGCAATGTGCGCTACGGCGGCCGGGGCCGGCTGTCCACGCTGTTCGCGGGCGCCTTCCTGCTCATCCTGATGGTGCTGCTCAAGCCCTGGGTGTCGCAGGTGCCGGTGGCGGCGCTGGTGGCCATCATGGTGATGGTGTCGGCCTCCACGCTGGACTGGGGATCGGCCCGCGCCCTGCTCAGGCACCCCAAGCTGTCCAGCGCCGTGATGCTGGCCACCGTGGTGGTCACCGTGGCCACGGACAACCTGGCCGCCGGCGTGGGCGTCGGCGTGCTGCTCAGCGGGGTGTTCTTCACCTTCAAGGTCTCAAGGCTGCTGTCCGTCGAGAAGACGCAGGACGGCGCAGGCCTGACCTACCGCGTCTCGGGCCAGGTCTTCTTTGCCTCGGCCGATCAGCTGGTCGATGCCTTCGACGTGCGGGACATCGAAGGCCGGCCCGTGCGCATCGAACTGACCAACGCCCATTTCTGGGACATCACGGCCGTCAATGCGCTGGATAAGGTCTGCCAGCGCCTGCGCAAGCACGGCAGCACGGTCGAGGTGACGGGCCTGAACGAACACGGCCGGGCACTGGTGTCGCGGCTGGATATCGGCATCGAGTAGGAAACCTGCCCCGGGCATGGTTTCCCTGCGCTGGCAGACCGCTTGCTTTCCTGGGGCAGACGCGGTCTGCTCTTTCGCAAAGAGAAATCCGTCAAATATCGAATGGGTCATTCAGAAAATTCTCTATTTCAAAGAGTTACTCTTTTGAAATAAAGATTCCAGCCCGCTCATTTAGGATCTGGACCGCTGTCACCTCCCCGAACCCGTTCCATCTCTTCCATGCGACTCAGATCCGTTATCTTGGGCCTTGTCCTCCTGGTCTTTGCCGCATCCGCATCCTGGTTGGCCGTGTATGGGTTTCTCATCTCCCAGGAGGACTACTCGCCTGAGCGGGGATCGCTCAGATATTACGTAGGCATCTCTTCCCTGATACGCAATGCGCCAGCGACAGGGACGATGGCGCAGCCCACCTACTTCGGCTCCGTCGGTGATGGCAACAAGCCCCCGCAGTCCGAGATGACCTTCGAGACCAGCGCCAAGGACATCACCGAGGCCACTGCGGCCCTCACCAGCTACCTGCGCCAGAAGGATTTCCACCAGAGATCCATCGAAGCCGGAAATGCCGCCGCATCGTTTGTCCCCGAGGGAGAGCGCCTTGTCCAATACGCGCAATACGCGTCATCGGCCGGCGAAGTTGCCGTACTGGCGGTCACCCAGGCAATCGCAACAGGCCTGTGCAAGGTCACGCTCACCCATTACGACTGAACATGTCCAGCAGATCCCACATACCCCGAAGACTCATCTATACCTGCAACTGCGGATGGATTGACCTGGGCCACCTCCAATCGGTCGAGAGCCATCGCAATCGCTACGCCAGTGCGGCCTATCTCTGGAAAGACATACTGCATGAGCGCGGCATCGGGATTCCCGGTCACTCCGACAGCCATCTGATTCAATACAAGCAATCCATGGGCCGCTTTGGCCTGACCCAGGAATTTGCCAAGTTCTATCTCGTCAAGAAAGGCCTGTCTCTTTCAGCGAAGCGCTCCGTGGCCCTGGCCATATTCATGGAGGTTTCCATGGGCTTCGAGAGCCTGCAGGCATCCATGTCGCTCCTCACAGACAGTGGATTCAGCCAGGAAGACCTGGTTTCCAACCTGATTGGCTTCTACATGGTCGTGCACGGGGCACTGGACTGGAAGAATCTGTGCAAGCCGGTTTCCACCGAGGCATCGCTGGCCGTCTGGGACGCCAACGGTCCCGTGGGAAGCCATAAAAACAAAGTCTTCCAGCCGCAGTTCCACGCCTGCGAGGAATGCAAGAGCAAGCACCATGTGCAGCTGCCGCGCTTTCCTTCCGCGTTTCAGTCCATACAGCCCGCATCCAAGGGTCTGCATTTCATCGAAGCATCTGATGGGCTGCCAGTGCCAAAGCACATGCTTTCGACACTGTTTCCCTGAGTCTTCCTGCCCTGCGCCAGAACGCAGGCGCCCTCACCGCTCATCGAACGACAGCACCACGCGCTCGGTCAGCGGATGCGCCTGGCAGGTCAGGACAAAGCCGCAGGCGACCTCGTTCTTGTCGAGGGCGAAGTTGCGCTCCATGCGCACCTCGCCCTCGACCACCTTGGCGCGGCAGGTGCCGCAGACGCCCGAGGTGCAGGAATAGGGCACTTCCAGCCCGGCCGAGGAGGCCGCGTCCAGGATGCTGGCCTGGCCGCGCGTGAAGGGGATCTCGCGCGAGAGGCCGTCGCGCACCAGGGTGATGCGGGCGGTGGCGGCGTCGCCGGGCTGGGCCTCGTGCACCACGGCGCCCACCGTGCCCTGGCCTGCGGCCGGCAGGGCCACGCCGAAGCGCTCGATGTGGATGCGCTCCTCGGGCACGCCGGCGGCCAGCAGGGCGGCCTCGGCCTCGTCGTTCATCTGGAAGGGTCCGCAGATGTAGACATGGTCGATGTGCGCGGCCGGCACCACGCCCTGCAGGAATTCGGCGATCTTGGCTCGGTCCATCACACCCATGTTCAGCGGCAGGTCGGTGTGCTCGTCCGAGAACACATGCTGCAGCGACAGCCGCGACATGTAGCGGTTCTTGAGGTCCTCGATCTCCTCCTTGAACATGGTGGACTGCAGCTGGCGGTTGCCGTAGATCAGCGTGAAGCGGCTGGCGGGCTCGCGCGCCAGCACGGTCTTCATGATGGACAGGATGGGCGTGATGCCGCTGCCGCCGGCGATGCCCACATGGTGGCGCGCGGCCCCGGGCTCGATGGGCACGAAGAAGCGGCCCTGGGGCGCCATGACCTGCAGCGTGTCGCCGGGGCGCAGATGCTCGTTGATCCAGTTGGAGAACTGGCCGCCGCGCACCTTGCGCACGCCCACGCGCAGCTCGCCGTCATCCACGCCTGCGCAGATGGAGTAGCTTCGGCGCAGGTCCTGGCCGTCGATCTGGTGGCGCAGCGTCAGGTACTGGCCCTGGGTGAAGCCGAAGACCTCGCGCAGCGCGGGCGGCACGTCGAAGGAGACGACCACGGCCTCGGCCGTGTCGGGCGCAATGCTGCGCACGCGCAGCGGGTGGAACATCGTGGTCGTGGTCATATCGGCTTGAAGTGTTCGAAGGGTTCGCGGCAGTCCAGGCAGCGGTGCAGGGCCTTGCAGGCCGTGGAGCCGAAGGCCGACAGCCGCTCGGTGTGCACGCTGCCGCAGTGCGGGCAGGCAACGGGCTCGGGCACGGCAATGCCCTGGCGGCGGCGCACCAGGCGGATGGGCGAGGTGCCTTCCGGCAGGCCGGAGTCGCCACAGCGCCCGGGCGGCGCGATGCCGTACTCGCGCAGCTTGCGCCGGCCGTCGTCGCTGATCCAGTCCGTGGTCCAGGCCGGGGCGCGGCGCAGCACGGCGCGCGCGGGGCCCAGGCCTGCGGCCTCGATGGCATCGAGCACGCTGCGCTCGATGACCTCGGTGGCCGGGCAGCCCGAGTAGGTGGGCGTGAGCACGATCTCCATGCCCTGGCCTTCGGGCAGGGCATGGACCTCGCGCACGATGCCCAGCTCGCAGACCGAGATCACGGGCACCTCGGGGTCGGGCACGTCCTGCAGCGCGGCCCAGGCCAGACGCTCGCGCTCGGCCGAGGCGGATGTGACGGCCACCAGCCGTGCGGCAGCCATCACCACACCCCGCCCGGATAGGCGCGCTGCAGGTGCTGCATCTCGGCCAGGATGAAGCCCATGTGCTCGCTGTGAACGCCGTTGCGGCCCGTGCTGCGGAAGGCGGATTCGGCCGGCATGTCCAGCGTGGCCTCCTGCAGCAGGGCGGCCATTTCGGCCTGCCAGGGCTCGCGCAGCTCGGACCAGGCCGGGCCCAGGCCGCTGGCGCGTGCGGCGGCGTCCGTGGCGTCGTCGGTGAACAGCTCAGCCGCATAGCGCCACAGCTGGGCCAGCGCCGCCTCCATGCGCTGGCGCGATTCCTCGGTGCCGTCGCCCAGGCGCACCACCCAGTCGCCCGCGTGCTGCTCGTGGTAGCGCGCCTCCTTGAGCGCCTTGGCGGCGATGGCGGCCAGCTCGGCGTCGCTGGAGTGCACCAGACGCTCCCACATCAGGCGCAGCCAGGTGGCAGCCATGGCGTTGCGCAGCACGGTGAAGGCGAAGTCGCCGCGCGGCAGCTCGGCCAGCGTGGCGTTGAAGTAGTCGCGCTCGTCGCGCAGAAAGGCGAGCTGGTCCTCGTCGTGCGCGCGGCCTTCGAGCTGGCCGGCGCGCGTGAGCAGCGCGCGCGCCTGGCCGACCAGGTCCAGCGCCATGTTGGTCATGGCGATGTCCTCTTCGAGGATGGGCGCGTGGCCGCACCACTGGCCCAGGCGCTGGGCCAGGATCAGGCAGGTATCGCCCAGGCGCAGCAGGTACTGCACCTCGGGGCGGGCGTCGATGGCGATGGAGGAGGCGGAGGCGGTCATGGCAGCTCCCCGCTCACATGTGGTCCACCGAGGGCGGCAGCTGGTAGAAGGTCGGATGGCGGTAGACCTTGTCCTGGGCCGGGTCGAAGAACATGTCCTTGTCGCCGGGGTCGCTGGCCACGATCTGGTCCGAGCGCACCACCCAGACGCTCACGCCCTCCTGGCGCCGCGTGTAGACATCGCGCGCCATCTGCAGCGCCATCTGCGGGTCGGCCGCATGCAGGCTGCCGCAGTGCTTGTGGTCCAGGCCGGCCTTGCTGCGGACGAAGACTTCCCACAGCGGCCATTCGTTGGTGATGTTCTGTTCGGCGGCGGTCATGCGGCCTCCTTGCGGGTCTGGTTTCTCTGTGTCTGCTTGCGGGCATGGGCCAGGGCGGCCTCGCGCACCCAGGCGCCTTCGTCCCAGGCCTTGACGCGTGCGCCCAAGCGCTCGCGGTTGCAGGGGCCGTCTCCGGCGATCACGCGCCAGAACTCGTCCCAGTCGATGGGGCCATGGTCATGGGCCTGGCGGGCCTCGTTCCATTTCAGGTCGGGGTCGGGCAGGGTCACGCCCAGCACCTTGGCCTGGTCCACCGTGGCGTCGATGAACTTCTGGCGCAGCGCGTCGTTGGAGATGCGCTTGATGCCCCAGCGCATGGACTGCGCGCTGTTGGGCGACTGGTCGTCGGGCGGGCCGAACATCATGATGGACGGCCACCACCAGCGGTTGACGGCGTCCTGCACCATGGCCTTCTGCGCCTCGGTGCCCTGCTGCATCATGGTCAGCAGCGCCTCGTAGCCCTGGCGCTGGTGAAAGCTCTCCTCGCGGCAGATGCGCACCATGGCGCGCGCGTAGGGCGCATAGGAGCAGCGGCAGATGGGCACCTGGTTCATGATGGCCGCGCCATCCACCAGCCAGCCGATGGTGCCCATGTCGGCCCAGGTCAGCGTGGGGTAGTTGAAGATGGAGCTGTACTTGGCCTTGCCCGTGTGCAGCGCGTGCAGCATCTGGTCGCGGCTGCTGCCCAGCGTCTCGGCGGCCGCGTAGAGGTACAGGCCATGGCCGCCCTCGTCCTGCACCTTGGCCAGCAGGATGGCCTTGCGCTTGAGCGTGGGCGCGCGGCTGATCCAGTTGCCCTCGGGCAGCATGCCGACGATCTCGCTGTGCGCATGCTGGCTGATCTGGCGCAGCAGCGTCTTGCGGTAGTTGTCGGGCATCCAGTCCTTGGCCTCGATGAATTCGCCGGCATCGATGCGCTCGTCAAAGCGCTGCTGCAGGCGCATTTCGTCGGCCGAGCGCACGGCCTTGCCGCCATCGCCCGCTTCCTTGCCCATGGTGTCCATGGCCTGGGTGTACATGTGCGATCTCCTTGAATGAAATGGTTGACGACGGCCGGCGGTGCCTCAACGCGGCCGCTTGTCGTACACGCGCCGGGCCTTGCCGGTCTGCGTGCGCTCGATGGTGTCGGGATCGAAGACGCGCACCGCCGTGGAAATGCCCACCAGGGTCTTGATGCGCTGCTGCACCCACTGCGCGATCTCGCCGCGCTCGGCATCGCCCAGGCCGCGCCGCTGCGGCTGCAGCTCGCAGTGCACCTCGACGGTGTCCAGCAGGCCTTCACGGCTGATGTGCATCTGGTACAGGCCCGTGAGGCTGGCATTGGCCAGCACGATTTCCTCGATCTGGGTCGGAAAGACGTTGACGCCGCGGATGATCATCATGTCGTCGCTGCGCCCCACGATCTTGCCCATGCGCCGGAAGCTGCGCGAAGTCGGCGCCAGCAGCCGCGTCAGGTCCCGCGTGCGGTAACGAATGATGGGCATGGCTTCCTTGGACAGCGACGTGAAGACCAGCTCCCCCTCGCTGCCGTCGGGCAGCACCTCGCCCGTGTCCGGGTCGATGATCTCGGGATAGAAATGGTCTTCCCAGATCACCGGCCCGTCCTTGCTCTCCACGCATTCGCTGGCCACGCCCGGGCCCATGACTTCGGACAGGCCGTAGATGTCCACGGCGTCCAGCCCCGCCTTGCCCTCGATCTCGCGGCGCATGGCCTCGGTCCAGGGCTCGGCGCCGAAGATGCCGATCCGCAAAGAGCTCTCGCGCGGGTCCATCCCCTGGCGCTGCATCTCCTCCACGATCACCTGCATGTAGCTGGGCGTGACCATGATGATGTCGGGCCGGAAATCCTGGATCAGCTGCACCTGCTTTTCGGTCTGCCCGCCCGACATGGGCACCACCGTGCAGCCCGCGCGCTCGGCACCGTAGTGCGCGCCCAGCCCGCCCGTGAACAGGCCGTAGCCGTAGGCCACATGCACCATGTCGCCGGGCCGCCCGCCCGCCGCGCGGATGGAGCGCGCCACCAGGTTCGCCCAGTTGTCGATGTCATTCAACGTGTAGCCCACCACGGTGGGCTTGCCCGTGGTCCCCGAGGAGGCATGCACGCGCGCCACCTTCTGGCGCGGCACGGCGAACATGCCGAACGGATAGTTCTCGCGCAGGTCCTTCTTGGTGGTGAAGGGAAAGCGGGCCAGGTCGGACAGCGTGCGCAGATCGGAGGGGTGCACGCCCTTCTCGTCGAACGCGCGGCGGTAATACGGCACATGGTCGTAGGCATGCTGCAGCGACCAGCGCAGGCGCTGCAGCTGCAACGAGGCGATCTCGTCGCGGCTGGCGGTTTCGATGGGGTCGAGTTCGCCGGGGGCGGGGCGCAGGTCTTTGTTCATCGGGGTTCTGGCGTCGTGAGGCAAGGGGTTCGGAATAATTGACCGACCGGACGGTAGGATTATAAGATGCAGCTTTCTTGAGCAACAAGGCTTGTTGTCCGGTACTAACCCTGATAGCGACACCACATTCCAACCCAGGAGACATCCCATGCCCGCCCACGCCCTCTACGAACGCCACCGCCCCCTGCTCGACGACGCGCTGCAGGCCCTGTCCCGCCGGGGCCACTGGTCGCCCTTTCCCGAAGCGCCTTCGCCCAAGGTGTATGGCGAGACCGCCCAGGCCCAGGGCCACGCCGCCGTGCAGGCGCTGTTCGGCAAGGACTATCCGCTGCGCCAGCCCGGTGAACGCGCCCGCGTGGCCACCGAGCAATCGCCCTATGGCGTGGCCCTGGACATCCGCTACCCCGAGTGCGATGCCCAGGCGCTGGTGGATGCCGCCCAGGCGGCCGAGCCCGCATGGCAGGCGCTCGGACCCCAGGGCCGCACCGGCGTGCTGCTGGAGGCGCTGACGCGCATCCACCAGCGCAGCTTCGAGATCGCGCATGCCGTGATGCTGACCACGGGCCAGGGCGCGATGATGGCCTTCCAGGCCGGCGGCCCCCATGCCCAGGACCGCGCCCTGGAAGCCATTGCCGTGGCCTGGAAGGCCATGGCCGACGTGCCTGCCGAGGCCGTCTGGGAAAAGCCCCAGGGCAAGCATGCGCCCGCCGTGCTGCACAAGCGCTTCGAGATCGTGGGGCGTGGCGTGGCCCTGGTCATCGGCTGCGCCACCTTCCCGACCTGGAACACCTACCCGGGCCTGTTCGCCGCGCTGGCCACGGGCAACCCCGTGATCGTCAAGCCCCACCCCAACGCCGTGCTGCCGGCCGCGCTCACCGTGAGCGTGCTGCGCGATGTGCTGACCGAGCAGGGCCTGGACCCCAACCTCGTGACCCTGGCCGTGAGCGACAAGCCCGAATTGACCCAGGCCCTGGCCACGCATGCGGCCGTGGCCTCCATCGACTTCACGGGCGGCAATGCCTTCGGCCAGTGGCTGCAGGCGCATGCGCCGCAGGCACGCCTGTATGCCGAGATGGCCGGCGTGAACCTGGTGGTGATCGAGTCCACCGATGCCTACGCAGGCATGCTGCGCAATCTGGCCCTGTCACTGTCGCTGTACAGCGGCCAGATGTGCACCACCACGCAGAACCTGCTGGTTCCGGCCGGCGGCATAGAGACTGACCAGGGCCACAAGAGCTTCGAGCAGGTCGGCGCCGATCTGGCCGCCGCCATCGACCAGCTGCTGGCCGATCCCAAGGTGGCCTTCACCGTGCTGGGCGCCATAGGCTCTGCGCAGACCGTGGAGCGCGTGGAACAGGCTGCCACCGTGGGCCGCGCCGTGCGCGCCTCGCAAAAGCTCACCCATCCCGAATACCCGCAGGCCGAGGTGCGCACGCCCGCGCTGCGCGCGCTGGACGTGGCGGACGCCGCCATCTACGAGCGCGAATGCTTCGGCCCGGTCTCCTACCTGGTGGCCATGCCCTCGGCCCAGGCCGCGCGCGAGCTGGCCGAGCGCAGCGTGCGCGCGCATGGCGCGATGACGCTGGGCCTGTACTCCACGGATGCGGCCTTCGTCGATGCCGTGGCGGCCTCGGCGCTGCGCTCGCGCGTGGCCCTGTCCATCAACCTCACGCAGGGCGTGATGGTCAACCAGTCGGCCGGTTTTTCCGACTTCCACGCCACGGGCGGCAATCCCGCGGCTAATGCCAGCTACACCACGCTGGCCTTCGTGGCCGACCGCTTCGTGGTCGTGCAGCGCCGGTGGTAAGGGACCGGGCCGAGCCTAGGCCTGGCGGGCCTTGCGCGGCTTCTTGCCGTCCGGCACGCTGACCGCGCGCACGCCGCCGAAGAACAGCTGGGACACCATGGTGCCAATGGCGTCATGGTCCAGCGTGCCGCCCGGCTTGAGCCAGGTGAAGGTCCAGTTGATCATGCCGAACAGCAGCATGGCCAGGGGCTTGCCCAGGGCGCTGTCGGCGGGCTCGCCGCGCACCTGGGCAATGGTCTGTGCAAAGGCCGCGACCACGCGGCGCTCCACGTCCAGGATGCGCTGCTGGTCTTGCTCGCGCAGGAAGCGCACGTCCTCGGTCAGCACGCGGTGGGCATTCTGGGCCTGGGCGTACTCCTGGCCGAAGCCGCGGATCAGCGCATGCAGGCGCTGCTCGGGATCGGCATGGGCCTGCAGGGTGTCGTTGACCAGGGCTTCGAGGCGCAGCACATGCTCTTCGGCAATGCGCACGGCCAGGTCGTGCTTGTCGAGCACATAGTGGTAGAGCGTGGCCTTGGAGACGCCGCAGGCCGCAGCCACCTCGTTCATGGAGGTGCCCGCATAGCCGCGCTGCGCGAACAGCTGGGCGGCGTGGGAGAGGATCATTTCACGCTGGCCATCGTAGCCAGCAGGGTCACGTACGCGTGCCATGCGGCGGCGTCCTTTCGGTAGATGTCGTTGCCAGGGTCCGCCCGTGCGGCCCGGGCCGGAATTATGGACGGCGCAGCGGCGCGCGCCCCCGCGATTACCAGTTTTCAGGGATATGCAAAGATGCGGGCTTCGCCCACAGTCGGGCGGCCATCCTGCCCCTTTTTACGCCCGCCGCTGCGCACGCCCTTTCCATGCCCGCCCACCTGCTTGTCCCAGAGTCCACGCTTCCGGCCCCGGTGCTGGTGGTGGAGGACGAGCCGCTGATCCGCCAGCGGCTGCAGTCCGTGCTGGGCCAGCTGGGCTACACGCCCGATGCCCTGCTGTTCGCCGGCTCCCTGGCCCAGGCCCGCGCCTGCCTGGCCGAGCCCGTGGCCCTGGCCCTGGTGGACCTGGGCCTGCCCGACGGCAGCGGCATCGACCTGATCGCCGAGATGCGCAGCGCAGACCCGGCCGTGGGCATCCTGGTGATCTCGGCCTGGAGCACGGAGGACGCCATCCTCGCGGCGCTGCGCGCAGGCGCCACCGGCTATGTGCTCAAGGAGCGCGACGACCTGGAAGTGTCGCTGTCCATCCGCAGCGTGCTGCGCGGCGGCGCCCCCATCGACCCCTTCATCGCGCGCCGCGTGATCGCCGAGCTGCAGGGCGCGGCACCGGCCACGCCGGAGAGCAGCGGCACCGAGTCCACGCTGAGCGCGCGCGAAAGCCAGATCCTGCGCCTGGTGGCCGATGGCCTGACCAACCGCGAGATCGCCGAGCAGCTGCACCTGTCGCGCTACACGGTGGAATGCCACATCAAGCACATCTACCGCAAGCTGGCCGTGTCCTCGCGCACGCGCGCCGTCAACACGGCACGCGTGCGCGGACTGCTGGGCTGACGGCCATGGGCGGGTGGCGCCGGTGGTTCGGCCCGGTGCGGTGCCAGGCACTGGGCCTGGCGGTCCTCCTGTGCAGTCCCTGCGCCCTGGCCCAGGCCTGCCTGCTGCAGATCCTGTCCATCCAGTCCGCCAAGGCCGCAGGCCTGGGACCGCCGCCCATCGTCAGCACGGTACGCGACTGGCACAACGTGACCCTGCCCGACCACTGGCTGGACCGCTGGCCCGGCTACAGCGGCGCCGTCTGGTACCGCATCGACTGGCAGCGCGGCTGCCCTCACCCCGCTGCCGCTTTTGCCACAACTCCCGTCGCCGCCGATCCCGTGGCGCTGGCCCTGCACTCCATGGTCATGGCCGGCGAGGTCTTCGTGAACGGCGACCTGCTGTGGCGCGACCGGCACCTGGTCGAGCCCCTGTCGCGCAGCTGGAACATGCCGCGCTTTTGGCTGCTGCCCGAATCCGCCCTGCATGCGGGCACCAACAGCGTGTGGATACGCGTCCATGGCCTGGCCGAGCAGACGCCGGGCCTGGGCGAGGTGCGCCTGGGCGAGCCCGAGGCGCTGCGCCAGTGGCACGCGCAGACCTGGTGGAACCAGCGCACGCTGTTTGCCATGAACATCGTGGTCTCGCTGGTGCTGGGCGTGCTGTTCGCATTTGCCTGGCTGCAGCGGCGCGCCAGCAAGGCCTTTGGCTGGTACGCGCTCAATGCCTTCTGCTGGGCGCTGTTCCTGGCCAATATCCTGGCCACCGAGGCCTGGCCCTTCCCCGACACCCTGGCCGTGGCACGCGGCAATTTGCTGGTCTTTTTGCTGTTCGGCCAGAGCTTTTGCCTGTTCACCTGGCGCTTCGGAAAACTGCACCTGCCCCGGCTGGAAAAGCTGCTGTGGGTGCTGACGCTGGCCGGCATGGCCGCCGCCATCTTCGCGCCCTGGTCGCTGGTGGACGGCGTGCTGCACATCGGCCTGGTGTACTTCGGCATCTGCGTGGCCGTGTCGCTGCACTTTCCGCTGCACGCCTGGCGCACGCGCGAGCCGGGCCACCTGGTCTACGCGGCCTGCCTGCTGGTCTTCCTGTGTGCGGGCCTGCACGACATGCTGGCGCTCAAGAAGGTGATTGGCCCCGCCACGCCCTGGATGCCCTATACCGCGCCGCTGACCATGCTGGCCCTGTC
This sequence comes from Delftia sp. PX-1, assembly GCF_055797465.1. Lineage (NCBI taxonomy): Bacteria > Pseudomonadati > Pseudomonadota > Betaproteobacteria > Burkholderiales > Comamonadaceae > Delftia > Delftia sp. PX-1. The sequence goes on along the minus strand of NZ_CP184763.1, from coordinate 834,321 downwards.
CATGGTGCTGGGCCGGCAGTTCGTGCTCAGCATGCGCCGCATCGAACAGTTCAACCAGGAGCTGACCGACAGCGTGGCGCGTGCCTGCGACGAGCTCGGCGGCACGCTGGCGCGCGAGCATGCGCTGGCGCTCAGCCACTCGCGGCTGCAGGAACGGATGCAGCTGGCGCACGACCTGCACGACAGCCTGGGCGGCTCCCTGGTGCGCTCCATCGCCATGGTGGAGCAGGCGGGCACCCCCATGCACAACCGCCAGTTCCTGTCCGTGCTCAAGCTGCTGCGCGACGACCTGCGCCAGATGATCGACAGCGGCACCAGCGTCTCCGTCACCGTGCCGGACACGCCCCAGGCCTGGATCGCGCCGCTGCGCCACCGCTTTGCCAGCCTGTTCGACGCGCTGGACATGCAGTCCGACTGGCAGGTGCCGGCCGCCTGGCCGCAGCCGCCCGGTGCGCTGCAGTGCCTGGCGCTGACGCGCGTGCTGGAGGAAGCGCTGGTCAATGTGATCAAGCACAGCCGCGCCCAGTGCGTGCAGGTGCAGCTGCAGTGGCCCGAGCCGCATTGGCTGATGCTGCGCATCACCGACGACGGCGCAGGCTTTGACGTGTCCGCCGTGCAGCAGGCCGGCATGGGCGTGGGCCTGCGCAGCATGCAGGCGCGCCTGCAGCGCCTGGGCGGCCATCTGGACATGGATTCGGAGCCCGGTGCCACCGTGCTGGCCGCCTGGCTGCCCGTGCCCGGCGATCACCTGCACGACGGCACGGAGCAGGCCACCCTCAGCGCGAAAAGCGCCCTATCCCCGCACTGACGCCGGCCGGGGTCAGCACATCGTCGAAATACTCCAGCGTGAGCTGGTTGCCGTCGAACGTGGCCTTGGACAGGCTGCCCGGCGAATCGCCCTCGGGCACGAAGCTGAAGACCTCGCCATCCCAGTGGCTGAGCAGCATGCGCTGCGAACCCAGGCTGACCTGCAGTCCACCGCCACCCGTCTGCAGGCTGACCTGGGCCGGCCCGTAGAAGCGGTTGGCGTAGCTGCCCACATAGGCGCCCAGCGGCCGGGGCGGTCGGGGGAAAGGGGGCCGGGTCTTGCCTGCCAGCTCGCCGTGCGGCTGCATGATGGGTGCCAGCCGCTTGGTCCAGATGCTCTCCCAGTCCTGGCGCTGGCGGCCCCATTCGACCTGGTCCAGGAACTGCGAGACCACGATCTCGGGCACGCCGATGGGCATGCCGTTGGTCAGCACCACGATGCCCAGCTTGAGCTCGGGCATGACGGTGAAGCTGGTCGCGCTGCCCGTGCCGAAGGCACCCGAGTGGCTGTAGGTGGTGCGCCCCGCCTCGGACACGCCCACGTTGAAGCCGAAGCCGTAGTAGCGCGCAGGCTCGCCGTTGCCGGCCGGCGACTGCAGCATCTGCGGCGACAGCGCCGTGCGCAGCGCCTGCGCATCGACCACCTGGCGGCCCTCGAAGCGGCCCTCGTCCAGCAGCATGGTCATCCAGCGCGCCATGTCGCGCACCGTGGAGCTGACGCCGCCGGCGGCCGACTGCGCATCGGGCCGGCGCACCGGCCCCGTCTGCCACACGCCATTGACGCGCAGGTGGCCGGCCGCGCGGTTGGCGCGCGCCTCGAAATCTGCAAACAGCGAGCTGGTCTGCGTCATGCCCAGCGGGCCGTAGACGGCCTGCTGCGACAGCGCGGCCCAGGACTGGCCCGCGATGGCGGCCACCGCCTCGGCACCCGTGGTCAGGCCGAAGTTGCTGTAGGCGTACTGGGTGCCCACGGGCCGCAGCGGCAGGTAGTGCAGGCGCTCCAGGATCTGGCGCTGGCTGTAGCCCAGCTCCTCCAGCGCATCGCCGGCCTGGCCGGGCAGGCCCGAGCGGTGGGCATACATGTCGCCCACGGTGATGCGCTGGGCCGCGTCGGCATCCTCCAGCGTCCACCAGGGCAGACCCTGCTGCACGCGCGTGTCCCAGGACACGCGGCGCTGGCCCACCTGCTGCGCCACCACGGTGGCGCCCACGGACTTGGAGACGGAGGCGAGCTGGAACACCGTGTCCGCATCCACGGCCAGCGACGAGCCCAGACGGCGCACGCCCATGCCCTGGGCATAGACCAGGCGCCCTTCATGCACGACCGCCACGGCCACGCCGGGCACGCCCGTGCGCCGCATCTGCGCGCGCACCTGGCCGTCGAGTTGATCGAGCGCACGCTTGACGCGGTCCGTCACGGGCGGATCGATGGGATCGCCCCAGGACACCTCGCCGTTGCATCCGGCCGTGGCCACGGCGCCCAGGGCCGCTCCCAGAAAATGCCGGCGCGCAAGAATCGATGAAGCCATGGGGTCTCCTGTGGTGCTGTCGTGAAGAACAAAAGGAAAAAGAAAAAGGGGCGGTTGTGCCGCCCCCCGTGACGATAGCAAAACGCGCCGGGCCGCATCCTGCCCGGCATCAATGCCGCGTCAGTGCTGCATCAGTGCTGCATCAGGTGCGGATCCACCGCCGCGATGATGCCGCCGCCCAGGCACACGTCGCCGTCGTAGAGCACGGCCGACTGGCCGGGCGTGACGGCCCATTGCGGCTCGGGAAAATCCAGCCGGAAGCCCTCGGGCGTGGCGCCCGAGATCAGGGCCGGCGAGTCGGGCTGGCGGTAGCGCGTCTTGGAGCCGTAGGCCTTGCCCTCGGCGGGCGCGTGGCCGGCCACCCAGCTGACCTGGTCGGCCAGCAGCGACTGCGACAGCAGCCAGGGGTGGTCATGGCCCTGCACCACGCGCAGCGTGTTGGTGTCCAGCTCCTTGCGCGCCACGAACCAGGGCTCATGGTCGCCGCCGCCGCGCGGCGCGCCCTTTTCCTTGACGCCGCCGATGCCCAGGCCCGAGCGCTGGCCCAGCGTGTAGAACGACAGGCCCACATGCTTGCCCAGCTTGCGGTTGCGGTCGTCGAGGATGTTGCCGGGCTCCTTGCTGATGTAGCGGTTCAGGAAGTCGCGGAACGGCCGCTCTCCGATGAAGCAGATGCCCGTGGAGTCCTTCTTCTTCGCGTTGGGCAGGCCGATCTCCTCGGCAATGCGGCGCACCTCGGTCTTCTTCAGCTCGCCCACGGGGAACATGGCCTTGGACAGCTGGGCCTGGTTGAGGCGGTGCAGAAAGTAGCTCTGGTCCTTGGCCGGGTCCAGCCCCTTGAGCAGTTCGAACAGCTGCGTGTCGGGGTTCTGGCGCACGCGGGCGTAGTGGCCCGTGGCGATCTTCTCGGCGCCCAGGCGCATGGCGTGGTCCAGGAAGGCCTTGAACTTGATCTCGGCATTGCACAGCACATCAGGGTTGGGCGTGCGGCCGGCCTGGTACTCGCGCAGGAACTCGGCGAAGACGCGGTCCTTGTACTCGGAGGCGAAGTTCACATGCTCGATCTCGATGCCGACCACGTCGGCCACGGCGGCGGCATCGACGAAATCGACATTGGACGAGCAGTATTCGCTGTCGTCGTCATCTTCCCAGTTCTTCATGAAGATGCCGACCACTTCATGGCCCTGTTGCTTGAGGAGATGGGCCGTGACAGCGGAGTCCACACCGCCCGACAGGCCCACCACGACGCGGTGTTTAGTCATGGCATCGATTATCCCAGCGCCCTTCAAAGGCTGCGCGCCACGGGCTTTGCAGCCCTGCGCCAGCAGGAATAATGGCCCTCCTGCCCCCTAGGAAACGCCCGCATGCGCTACGACCTGACCGATCTGAAGCTGTTCATGGCCATCGCCCAGGCCGGCAATCTCTCGCGTGCCAGCCAGGCGCGGCACCTGACGCCCTCGGCCGCCAGCCAGCGTCTGCGCAACCTGGAGCAGGCCCTGGGCTGCCAGCTGTTCACGCGCGAGCACAAGGGCATGCGGCTGACCGAGGAAGGCCACGCCATGCTCGAGCATGCGCGCGGCGTGTTCGCCGCCATCGACGGCATGGAGGCCGAGGCCGCCCTGCTGGGCAGCAGCCTGCAGGGCAAGGCAACGCTGGCGGCCAACAGCTCCTCGCTGCACGGCTTCATCGGCCCGCACATCGGCGAGTTCCTGACCGCCTTTCCCGAGGTGAACCTGACCCTGGTCGAGCAGACGAGCGAGACGATTGCCGCCAGCGTGGCCGAGGGCGAGGCCGACCTGGGCGTCTACGCGGGCGAGCCCATGGCGGGCGCCGTGGCCTGCGAGACCTTTGCGCTGGACCGCCTGGTGGTGATCGCCCCGCCCGGCCATCCGCTGGTGCCCCAGCCGGGCGAGAGGCAAGACGACGGCGAAGGCCCTTCCTGCCGGTTCTTCGACACCCTGTCCCATGCCTTCGTGGGCATGGCGCTGACCAGCAGCAACTACGCCTTTCTGCGCGAGCTGGCCAAGCGCCATGGCCGGCCGCTGCGCTGCCGCATCCACGTGGACGATTTCACCTCCATCGTGCGGCTGGTCTCGCAGGGCGTGGGCCTGGCCATCATTCCGCACAGCATCTACCGCAGGCTCGGCACCGCGCATGCGGTGGCCTGCCTGCCGCTGGAGGAAACCTGGGCACGGCGCCCGCTGCAGCTGGTGCGCTCCAGCGAACGGCCGCTGACGCCCACCGCGCAGCGGCTGCGCAGCTTTCTGAAAGGGCTGGCCGACAAGGCCTAGCCCGGCCCGGCCTGGGTTCAGTGCTGGGCCTGGGCCTTGGCCTGCTTGCGCTCCAGGAAGGCATTCATGTGGTGCTGCGGCTCGCCCGTGTTGAAGGCCGCGCCGAACTCGGCCACGCTGTCGGTGATGGCCGAGTCCACGCCCATGCCCTCCCAGCGGCGCAGCAGGCGCTTTTGCTGGCGCAGCGCCTCGATGCCGATCCCGCCCAGCCCCTCGGCAATCTGCGCGATGCGCGCATCAAGCTGGTCGCCGGGCACGCATTCGTTGAGCAGGCCCCAGCGCTCGGCCTGCAGGGCGCCGATGTTCTCGCCCGTGAGCAGCAGCCAGCTGGCACGCGTGCCGCCGATCTGCGCCGGCATCATGGCCGCGTGGATCACCGAGGGAATGCCGACCTTGACCTCGGGCATGCCCACCACGGCATCATCGGCCGCAATGCGCAGGTCGGCCGCCATGGCCAGCTCCAGCCCGCCGCCCAGCGTATGGCCCTGCAGCCTGGCGATCACGGGCACGGGGAAATGCCGCACCGCGTTGCACAGGTCGCGCAGCCCGCTGATGAAGGCGCGTGCCGAGGCGGCGTTGAGCGACGCCATCTCGCGGATGTCGGCCCCCGCCACGAAGGCGCGCGTGCCCGATCCGCGCAGCACCAGGCAGTGCAGATCGGGGCGCTCGGCCAGCTCGGCCAATTGCGCGGTCAGCGCGCGGATCACGGGCGTGCCCAGGATGTTCAGCGGCCCGCCGCCGGTGATGGTGAGCACGGCGGTCTGCGGGGTGGGAAAGGTCACTTGTGCATGCACGGCAGATCTCCTCAAAGTTTCTCGAATCCGATGTCGCGGATCAGCTGGGACCAGGCCCGGTTGGAGCGCTCCACCGTCTGCCTGAACTGCGCAGGCTCCTGGAAGTCCACGACGGCGCCCTGCTGCTCTATGGTCTTGATCAGCTCGGGCTTTTGCAAGGTCTTGCGCATGGCTTCGCTGAGCCTGGCAAGAATGGCGGGATCGAGCCTGGCAGGCGCGCCCAGGCCGTACCAGGACATGTCGTTCATGGGCTTGAGCCCGGCCTCGGCATAGGTGGGCACGCCCGGCAGGGCCGGCAGCCGCACGGGGCTGGACACGGCCAGCGCACGCAGCTGGCCGCCCGCGATCAGCGCGCCCGAGGACGGCATGTTGTCGAACACCACATCGAGCTGCCCCGCCATCAGGTCGTTGAGCGCCGGCCCCAGGCCCTTGTAGGGCACATGGGTGAGGGTGGTGCCCGTGGTGCTGCCGAACAGCGCACCGCTCAGGTGGCTGAGCCCCCCATTGCCCGAGGAGCCGTAGTTGAGTTTGCCCGGCGCGGCGCGCGCCGCGTCGCTCACATCCTTGGCGCTCTTGTAGGCCGAGCCTGCGCTGACCACCATCACGCCCGGCACGTTGGCGATGTTGGTGATGGGGGTGAAGTCCTTCACCGGGTCATAGGCGGGCTTGGCGTAGACGTTGGGGTTCACGGCATGCGAGCTCTCCACCATCATCACCAGGGTGTAGCCGTCGGCCGGCTGCTTGGCCGCATAGGCCGAACCCGTGCTGCCGCCCGCGCCGGGGCGGTTTTCCACCACCACGGCCTGGCCCAGCGTCTCGCCCAGGTAGCGGGCCGCCACGCGCGCGATCACATCGGTGGCGCCGCCCACCGCATAGGGCACGACCAGGCGTACGGGCCGCTCGGGATAGCTTCCTGCCCCCGCCGCCCCGGCTGCCCCGGCTGCCCCTGCCGCATATGCCAGCGGCATCCCCGCCAGCGCGGCGGCTGCCACGGCGGCCTTCAGTGCTTTCATGCGTTTCGTCATCCTTGTCTCCTTCTTGGCTTGTCGATGTCTAGGGATTCAGAGGTCCTGCGGCGCCGCACCGAGCACGGGCGGCGGCGGCACCTGGGCGTCGCCGCCGGCCGGCACCATGGGGTTGCGCACCAGCCTCAGCGTGCCCAGCTGCGGGTGCTCCACCGTCTGCAGCATCTGGCGGTGCCGGACCTGCGGATGGGCGAAGACCTGCTCCATGGTGTTGATGCAGCCCCAGGGCACCTGGGCGGTGTCCAGCGCATCGGTCAGGGCCTGCAGCGGCCAGCGGCCCAGCGCCGCGCGCAGCAGCGGGCGCAGCTGCGGCATGCCGGTCAGGCGCGCGGCATTGGTGGCAAAGCGCGCGTCCAGGTGCCAGTCCGTGCCCAGCACGGAGCACAGGGCGGCGAACTGCCCGTCATTGCCGATGGCCAGGATGAAATGGCCGTCTTCGCAGGCAAACACCTCGTAGGGCGCGCAATTGGGATGGGCGTTGCCCGTGCGGCGCGGGTTCTCGCCGCTGACGAGGTAGTTGGCCGCCTGGTTGGCATTCATGGCCACGGCCACGTCCAGCAGGGCCAGGTCGATGTGCTGGCCGCGCCCCGTGCGCTGGCGCTGCACCACGGCCGCCAGCACGGCGCTGGTGGCATACATGCCCGTCATCAGGTCCACCACGGCCACGCCCGTGCGCAGCGGGCCCGCGCCCTCCTCGCCATCGGCCACGCCCGTGTAGCCCATGAGGCCGCCCAGCCCCTGGAACACATAGTCGTAGCCGGGCTTGTGCGCAAACGGGCCGCTCTGGCCGAAGCCCGTGATCGACAGGTAGATCAGCCCGGGGTTGATGGCGGCCAGCGCCGCGTAGTCCAGCCCGTGGCGCGCCAGCGCGCCGGCCTTGTAGTTTTCCACCAGCACGTCGGCATCGCGGATCTGGCGCAGCAGCCAGGCATGCGAGGCCGGCTCGGTGAAGTCCAGCGCCACCGACTGCTTGCCGCGGTTGCAGGACAGGAAGTAGGCCGACACGGCCTCGCCACCGGGCGCCTGCACGAAGGGCGGGCCCCAGGCGCGCGTGTCGTCGCCCGTGCCGGGACGCTCGATCTTGAGTACCGATGCGCCCAGGTCGGCAAGGTTCTGGGTGCACCAGGGTCCCGCCAGGATGCGGGACAGGTCCACCACGCGCAGGCCGTCGAGGGCGCCGGACAATCCATGGGTTTGTTGCATGGACTCCATGCTCGCGGCATGGCGCGCGGTGGTCCATCGGTCATTGCTTCACGCAGCGTTCGCGGAAACTGCATGCCCCGCGAAGGGGATGGCTTCCTCCACCGTTTCCCAGATGAACCGGCCCGACGGGCTTTGCTGCTCCTCCACCACATGCGCCACCAGCCCGGCCGCCCGCGAGATGACGGCAAAGCCGCGCATCACGGCCGTGGGCACGCCGATCTCGCCCAGCAGCGCGGCCACGGCCCCCGTGGCATTGATGGTGATGGGCCGGCCCGCTGCGGCGTCCACGGCGGCGGACAGGGTTTCGAGCGCGCGGATTCTGCTGCCCGCCAGTTCGGGTTCGGCGCGGCCCATGTCCAGCAGCTTGTAGGCGCGCGGGTCCACGGGCTTGTGCAGGTGGTGGCCGAAGCCGGGCACGGGGCTTTTCAACGCCTTGTGGTGCTGGGCGATGGCGCGGGCCTCGGCCTCGGGGTCGGCGGCGGCGGCAATGCGGTCGAGCAGCGCGGCGCAGTTCTCCATGGTGCCCACGAAGGAGCTGCCCACGGCCAGCAGGCCGGCCGAGACGGCGCCCTGCAGGTTCTCGGGCGCGCTCATGTAGATGAGGCGCGTGGCGATGGCGCTGGGCGTGAGGCCATGCTCCATGAGCACGATGAGCACCACATCGGCGATGCGCAGGTCCACGGGGCGCGGCGTGCGGCCCAGGATCTGCATCAGCATCACCTCGGTGAAGGTCTTCTTGCCCATCAGGTCCTCGACCAGGTCGGCATCGCGGTAATGCAGGCTGGTGAGGGTGTGGGTGCACAGGCGGGTGACGGGGGGTTGGTGCGTGGCCATGGCCAGGGTCTCCTTGTGATGGTGTTCGGGATCAACGGGGCGCCAGCGCAAGCTCGCGCACGGCCGTCTTGAGCAGCTTGCCCACGGGCGAGCGCGGCAGGCTGGCGTGAAAGTGGATGCGCTTGGGTGTCTGCACGGGGCCCAGGCGCTGGCGCACGAAGGCGATCAGCTCGGCCTCGTCCGGGCGCTGGTCGGGGCGCAGTTCGGCGCGCAATTGCACGGCGGCCTGCACGGCCTCGCCCCAGTGGTCGTCGGGGATCCCGAAGACCACGCACTCGTGCACGGCCGGATGCTGGCCCAGGGCGTTTTCCACATCCACGGGATAGACGTTGAAGCCGCCCGTGATGACCAGGTCCTTCAGGCGGTCCTTCAGGTGCAGGTAGCCCTGCGCATCGATCAGGCCCCGGTCCCCCGTGTGCAGCCAGCCGTTCACCAGGGTCTCGGCCGTCTTGTCTGGCAGGCGCCAGTAGCCGCTCATCAGCAGATCGCCGCGCGCCACGACCTCGCCCACCTCGCCCCGGGGCAGCAGGCGGCCGTCGGGCGCCATGATGGCCAGGTCGCTGAACCAGGTGGTCCGGCCCACGGAGGTCCACAGGCCTTCGTCCTCGAAGTCCTCGGGCCGCATGGCCGTGAGGATCTGCGGCGCCTCGGTCTGGCCATAGGTGGTGGCCAGCACGGGGCCGAAGAAGGCGCGCACCTGGCGGATTTTCTCCGGCGGCATGGCGGCGCCGCCGTAGATGAGGCGGCGCAGGGCGGGGAAGTCCGCACGGCTGGCGCCCGGCAGCGCCATCAGCATGTAGATCAGGGTGGGCGGCATGAAGCACACGGTGCCGCCGCGCAGGGCAAAGGCGCTGCGCACGGCCTCGGCACCCGCACCGTCGAGCAGCACATGGCAGCCGCCCTGCGCCAGGATGGGCAGCAGGTAGGTGGACGTGCCATGCGTGATGGGCGCGGCCATGACGTAGCGGTCATGCTCATCGAACCCCCAGGCCTGGATCTGGTTGGCAATGCCGGCCATCCAGGCGCGGCAGGGCTGCATCACGCCCTTGGGCAGGCCCGTGGTGCCACCCGTGAACTTGATGGCCTGGATGGCATCGGCGGGCAGGTCAGGCATCACAGGCAAAGCGCCGGTCTGCGCCTGCTCCAGGGCCGCCGTGCCCTCGCCCAGCACCAGGTGGATGCCCGGCGCCCCTTGCACCAGTGCAGCGCCGCCGGCATCGCACAGCACAATGGAAGGCTCGGTGGCATCGATGATGCGGCGCACCTCGGACTGCGTGCTCTTGGGATTGAGCGGCACCCAGACCTTGCCGCTGGCCATCACCGCCAGCAGGGCGGCGATATGGTCTGCGCTGTTGCCCGCGCAGATGCCCACGCGGCTTTGCACGGCGGGCTCCAGCGCCTGCAGGCCGGCCGCCAGCGCGGCCACCTTGCGGGCCAGCGCGTCATAGCGGATACAGCCGCCCGGCGCGTCGATGGCGATGCGCTGCGGCCAGCGCTCGGCCGCGCGCCAGAAAAAATCAATGGGTTGCATGGGGGTCGTCTCCTCGTGGTGCGGTTGTGTCGAGCTTGTGCCGAACGTGTGTCGAACTACTGGGCGGTGGCGCCCGAGGCCTTGACCACCTCGCGCCAGCGCTTGATCTCCGACGCCGCAAAGCTGCGCATCTGCGCCGGGGTGCCGGGCTCGGGCGTGGCGGCCATCTCGCCCAGGCGCTGGCGCAGCTCGGGTGCGGCCAGGGCGGTATTCAGGGCATGGTTCAGGCGCTCGATCACGGCGGGCGGCGTGCCCGCAGGGGCGGCCAGGCCGAACCAGGACTGCACGTCGAAGCCCGCATAGCCCGACTCCGCCAGCGTGGGCACATCGGGCAGCAGCGCCGAGCGCCGGGCGCTGGTGATGGCGATCGCGCGCAGCTTGCCGGCCTGCACGTGGGGCAGGGCCGAGGGCGCGTTGTCGAACATGGAATCCACCTGCCCGCCCAGCAGGTCGGTGATGGCCGGTGCGCTGCCCCGGTAGGGCACGTGCAGCATGCGCAGGCCCGACAGCTGACGGAACATCTCGCCCGACAGGTGGATCGACGAGCCGCTGCCCGACGAGGCGAAGCTGATGCCCTGCGCACTCTGCCGGGCATGGCGCACATAGTCGGCCACGTTCTGTATGGGCAGGCGCGGGTTGACCACGAGGATGTTGGGAATCTTGGCGATCAGGCCGATGGGCTCGAAGTCCTTGACCGGGTCATAGCCGAGCCGGGGGTAGAGCGAGGCATTGATGGTGTTGGCAATGGTGTAGACATACAGCGTGTAGCCGTCCGCAGGCGCCCGCGCCACGGCCTCGGCGCCCACATTGCTGTTGGCGCCCGTGCGGTTGTCCACCACCACGCTCTGGCCCAGCTGCTCGCCCATCCGGGCGGCCACCAGGCGTGCGATCACGTCGGTGGCGCCACCGGCCGCATAGCCCACCACGAGCCGCACGGGCCGGGCCGGCCAGGCCGCCGGCTGCGCCAGCACGGGCGCGGGCGCCAACGCCACGGTCGCGACGGTCGCAGCGGCCATGCCGGCCAGTGCGCAGGTGAAGGAACAGGCCAGCAGGCGCCGGCGCGCCCACGGATTGAAACCGGCAGGGGTTGTCATGTCTTGTCTCCAGGTGATCGTTCTGATGTCCGCTGATGTCCGCTTATGTCTGCCTGTGTGGGCTTTCGACGGCCTGCGGCACACTGCGCGCTGCACGCAGGCCCTTTTCTGCCCTGCCTGCAATCACCGGGAAATTCTTTTCCATGCCTTCGCGCAGCACCAATCCAAACGTCCGGCCAGCGGACATTCCACTCTCCGCCGACGATGCCGGCAGCCGCACGCTGCGCCGTGGCCTGCAGGTGCTGGACGCCGTGCTGGCCGCAGGCCGCGAAGGCCTGCGCGTCGCTGACCTGTGCCGCGCCACGGGGCTGGAGCGCGCCACGGTGTACCGCCTGCTGTCCACCCTGGTGGACAGCGGCTATGTGGCGCACAGGGGGCGCTTCGGCTATGCGGCCGGCCACCGGCTGGCGGCCACGGCCGCCAGCGCGGGCCAGCCCAACATGGCCGTGCGGCTGCAGCCCGTGCTGGAGCGCGTGAGCGCGGGCTGCGCGGACGCGGCCTTTGCCATCGTGCGCGAAGGCGCGGCATCGCACTGCATCGCCCGCCATGTGGGCACGCATCCGGTGCAGATCCTGGTGATCCAGGTGGGCACGCGCCAGCCGCTGGGCGTGGGAGCGGCGGGCCTGGCCCTGCTGGCCGCCCTGCCCGATGCCGAGGTGCAGGCCGCGATGGCGGCCAACGCGCCCGTGCTGGAGCAGTACGGCGGCATGACGCCCGAGCGCATGGCCCTGCTGGTGAAGGCCACGCGCCAGCGCGGCTGGTCCGTCATCGGCAACCATGCCACGCGCGGCGTGCTGGCCGTGGGCATGGCGGTGCGCAATGCCGAAGGCGAGCCCGTGGCCGCCGTCAGCGTGGCCTCCACGCTGGAGCGCATGCCCGGCGAGCGCCAGAAGCTGATTGCGCGCTCGATAGGCGAGGCCCTGGCGGCCCTGCTGCCGCGCGGCATCTGAGGCCAAGCCCCGGTCTGCACCGACAATCGGCGCTGCACACCACAAGCGCCGCCCCCATGGAACTGAGACAACTCCGCTACTTCGTCCGCATCGTCGAACTGGGCTCCATGAGCCGCGCCGCCCTGGACCTGGACATGGTCCAGTCCGCGCTGAGCCAGCAGGTCAGCCGCCTGGAAAGCGAGCTGTCCACCCGGCTGCTGCAGCGCACGCCGCGCGGCGTGGTGCCCACCGAGGCGGGCGTGGCCTTCTTCCGCGAGGCCCAGCTCACGCTGCGCCATGCCGAGCAGGCCGTGCGCAGCGCGCAGCAGGCGCGGCTGTCGGGCTCGGTCAGCGTGGGCCTGGCGCCCACCACCTCGGCCATGCTGGGCCTGCCCATGATGCAGGCCATGCGCGCGCGCTACCCCGATGTGCGCCTGCACATGGTGGAGGGCATGTCCGGCCACCTGACCGACATGCTCAATGCGCGCGCGCTGGACATGGCCGTGCTGTTCGACGCCCGCCTGCACGGCGGTCAGGCCCGCGCAGGCGGGCGGCGCTGGCAGGTGCACCCGCTGATCGAGGAGGAGCTGTTCCTGATCCGCGCGCGCGGCCACCACCCCGAGCCGCTGCCGCCGCAGATGGCGCTGGCCGACCTGGCCGGCGAATCGCTGATCCTGCCCACGGGCCTGCACGGCCTGCGCAGCACGCTGGACACGGCCTTCTCGCAGGCGCGCTTCACGCCGCATCTGGTGCTGGAGGTGGACTCGCTGTCCATGGTCATGGCGGCCGTGGATGCGGGCCTGGGCAGCACGGTGCAGCCCTGGGCCTCCATGGGCCGCTATGCCGATGCCGCGCAGCGCTTCGAGTGGTCGCGTATCACGGACAAAGATGCCCTGCGCACCAACTTGCTGTGCAGCCTGTCCGAGGATGAGCTGTCGCCCGCCGCCCTGGCCGCGCGCGTGGTGCTGATCGACTGCGTGCGCCAGCTGCTGCGCGGCGGCGCCTGGGCCGGCACGGCCCTCATCCATCACGAAGACTGATACCCCCATGCCGGCGGGCCCCTGCCCGCCGCGCTGCGTTCTCCCTACATTCGCAATCCCCACGATGGCGAATGCAAGGAGAACTCCATGGACCCCGATGTCCTGGTCATAGGCGGCGGCAATGCCGCCCTGTGCGCGGCCCTGATGGCGCGCGAGGCAGGCCGCAGCGTGCTGCTGCTGGAGGCGGCGCCGCGCGACTGGCGCGGCGGCAATTCCGGCCACACGCGCAACCTGCGCTGCATGCACGACGCGCCCCAGGACGTGCTGGTCGAGGCCTACCCCGAAGAGGAGTTCTGGCAGGACCTGCTCAAGGTCACGGGCGGCATCACCAACGAGCATCTGGCGCGCATGGTGATCCGCGCCTCCTCCACCTGCCGCGACTGGATGCGCCGCCACGGCGTGCATTTCCAGCCGCCGCTGTCGGGCGCTTTGCACGTGGCGCGCACCAATGCCTTCTTCATGGGCGGCGGCAAGGCCCTGGTCAATGCCTACTACCGCAGCGCCGAACGGCTGGGCGTGCAGGTGCGCTACGCGTCGCCCGTGGAGCGGCTGGAGATCGAGGACGGCGAGTTCAAGGCCGCCTGGGTGGGCGCGCAGCGCATCACCGCAAAGACCTGCGTGCTGGCGGCGGGCGGCTTCGAGTCCAACCGCGAGTGGCTGCGCGAGGCATGGGGGCAGAACGCGCGCGGCGAATGGCCGTCCGACAACTTCCTGATCCGCGGCACGGCCTTCAACCGCGGCGTGCTGCTGCGCCACCTGCTCGAAGACCATGGCGCCGACCGCATCGGCGACCCCACCCAGGCCCACATGGTGGCCATCGATGCGCGCGCGCCGCTGTACGACGGCGGCATCTGCACGCGCATCGACTGCGTCTCGCTGGGCGTGGTGGTCAACCGCGAGGCCGAGCGCTTCTATGACGAGGGCGAGGACTTCTGGCCCAAGCGCTATGCCATCTGGGGCCGCCTGGTGGCCCAGCAGCCGGGCCAGACCGCCTGGTCCGTCATCGACGCCAAGGCCATAGGCCGCTTCATGCCGCCGGTCTTCCCGGGCGTGCGCGCCGACTCCCTGCCCGAGCTGGCACGCAAGCTGGGCCTGGACGAAAACCGCTTCATGCAGACCCTGGATGCCTACAACGGCGCCTGCCGCGTCGGCCACTTCGACCACACGGCGCTGGACGACTGCCATACCGAGGGCCTGGCCCCCGCCAAGACCCACTGGGCCCGCCCCATCGACACGGCGCCCTTCTACGGCTACCAGCTGCGCCCCGGCGTGACCTTCACCTACCTGGGCCTGGAGACCGACGACACGGCGGCCGTGCGCTTTGCCGGCCAGCCCAGCACCAACCTGTTCGTGGCCGGCGAAATGATGGCCGGCAACGTGCTGGGCAAGGGCTATACGGCCGGCGTGGGCATGTCCATCGGCACGGCCTTCGGCCGCATCGCGGGCCGCAACGCGGCCCTTGCCGCCGCCGGACAACCCGCCGTGCGCGGCGCAGTGAGATGAAGACCCCCCTGAGTCGCTGCGCGCCATCCCCCAAGGGGGACGACAGCCTCGCTGCGGGGCGGCCCTTGCTCGCTGTCCCTGGTCAGGAGCAGGCCTACTTCAAGCGCTGCGGGCGGCAAGCCAACCCCATGGACGACACATATGCAAAACACAATTAGCGCCCTGGCCCAAGAAGCCCAGGACCTGGCCGCAGGCCGGATCATCCCCATCCTGCCGGTCTCCACCGAAACGGCCGCCGAAGGCGAGGTGGCGCGTGCCCTGCAGATCTGCAACGCCTGCCGCTACTGCGAAGGCTTTTGCGCGGTCTTCCCGGCCATGACGCGGCGCCTGGAGTTCGGCAAGGCCGATGTGCACTACCTGGCCAACCTGTGCCACAACTGCGGCGCCTGCCTGCATGCCTGCCAGTACGCGCCGCCGCACGAGTTCGCCATCAACATCCCCAAGGCCATGGCCGAGGTGCGCGGCCAGACCTATGCCGACTACGCCTGGCCGCCCGCCCTGGGGCGCCTGTACCAGAGGAACGGGCTCACGCTGTCGCTGGCCCTGGCCGCAGGCCTGTCGCTGTTCCTGGTGCTGGCCGTGGCCCTGCAGGGCGGCCCGGGCCGGCTGTGGGGCGCCGACCTGGGCGCCAACTTCTACAACCTGTTCCCGCACAACCTGCTGGTGGGCATCTTCGCGCCCGTGTTCCTGTTCGTGGTGCTGGCGCTGGCCATGGGCGTGCGCCGCTTCTGGAAGGACGTCAAGCCCGCCACCGGCGGCGTGGACGTGGGCACGCCGGCGGCGGCCGAGGCCGCGCAGGACGTGCTGCGCCTCAAATACCTGGACGGCGGCCACGGCGAGGGCTGCCACAACGAGGACGATGCCTACACCCTGAGCCGCAGGCGCTTTCACCACCTGACCTTCTACGGATTCATGCTGTGCTTTGCGGCCACGGCGCTGGCCACGGTCTACCACTACGTGTTCGGCTGGGCCGCGCCCTACGAATTCCCCAGCCTGCCCAAGCTGCTGGGCGCCGTGGGCGGCACCAGCCTCATGCTGGGCACCGCAGGCCTGTGGCACCTGAACCGCAGGCGCCACCCGCTGCATGGCGACGCGCGCCAGAAACCCATGGACCTGGGCTTCATCGCCCTGCTGTTCCTGGTCGCGGCCAGCGGCATGGCGCTGTGGCTGGGCCGCGGCACGCCGGCCCTGGCCCTGCTGCTGTGCCTGCACCTGGGCGCGGTGATCGCCCTGTTCGCCACCCTGCCCTACGGCAAGTTCGCGCACGGCGTGTTCCGCACGGCGTCCCTGCTGCGCCACAACACCGAAAAGCGCCAGCCCAGCCCCATCGGGCTGGGCGCCGACTAGCCGCATCCGCCCCGATTCCCAGCCAATGACGGAGACAACCCCATGATGAACAAGCGCAACTTCCTGCACGCCAGCGCCCTGGCCGCCTCCCTGCTCGCACCGGCCGCCAGCGCGCAGGCCCAGGACTTTCCTCCCAAAAAGCCCGTGTCCCTGGTCGTGGGCTTCGCCGCCGGCGGCGCCGCAGATGCGGCCGCGCGCCTGATCGCCAAGAAGCTGGGCGAGAACATCAGCCAGAGCGTGGTGGTGGAGAACAAGGGCGGCGCGGGCGGCAACATCGCCCACCAGCAGGTGGCCAATGCGGCGGCCGACGGCTCGGTGCTGCTGTTCGGCTCGGTGGGGCCGCTGACCATTGCGCCGCACCTGATGAAGCTGCCCTACGACCCCTTCAAGGACCTGGCGCCCATCTCGGGCGGCGTGAACTTTCCCAACGTGCTGGTGGTGCACAAGGGCGCGGGCGTGAAGACCCTGGCCGAGTTCGTGGCCAAGGCCAGGAAGAACCCGGGCACGGTGGACTACGCCTCGACGGGCGCGGGCTCGGCCTCCCACCTGGCAGGCGAGCTGTTCAACCAGCGCGCGGGCATCGACATGGTGCACGTGCCCTACAAGGGCGGCGCGCCCGCGCTGCAGGACCTGCTGGGCGAGCGCGTGACCAGCTACTTCGCAGCGCCGCCCACGGCCCTGCCCCACATCGAGGCCGGCAAGCTGATCCCGCTGGCCACCACGGGCCTCACGCGCCCGGCGTACATGCCCGACATCCCCACGGTGGCCGAAGCCGGCTATCCCGGCTTCGAGGCACTGAACTGGTATGCCTTCGTGGCACCGGGCAAGACGCCCAAGCCGATGCTGGACCGCTGGAACACCGAGATCGTCAAGGTACTCAATGACCCCGGCGTCAAGGACGCGCTGAACAAGCACGGCCTCACCCCCCAGCCCACCACGCGCGCCGAGTTCGCGGCTTTCATGAAGAAGGAATACGAGCAGTGGGGCAGGCTGGTCAAGGAGCGAAAGCTCACGGCGGAGTGAGCGGCTTGCGCACGTTCAGAGCTTGATCGGCTTGCGTGCCACGGGGGCTGCAAAGCCCGCGCACAGGCGGTTCCAGACATTGATGCTGCCGATGGCATAGGTCAGCTCCACCATCTCGCGCTCGCTGAAATGCGGGCGCAGCGCCTCGAAGTCCTGCTGCTCGGGATGGGCCTGGCTCAGGCGCGTGCAGCGCTCGGCCCAGTTCAGGGCGGCGCGCTCGCGCCCGTCGTAGAAATCCACCTCGGGCCAGGTGACGATGCTGTTGATGCGCTGCAGGTCCTCGCCCCGGGACAGCAGTTCGCGCGTGTGCATGTCCACGCAGAAGGCGCAGCCGTTGATCTGCGAGACGCGCAGGAACACCAGCTCCAGCAGCTGGATGCCCAGGCTGGACTCGTGCAGCAGCGCGTTGATGCCGGCCTGGGCCTTGTACAGCTCGGGGGCCACGGCCTGGAAGTTCAGGCGCGGCGTGGGGGCGGCAAGAGGACGGGCGCCGGTGGCAGCGGAAGACGAAGCGGTCATGGAAAACACTCCTTGAGGGATGTAGCAGCCGGCCGGAATGGCTGGCCCATACCTTCAAGACGCACGGGGCGTGCGCGTTGTGACAGCGTTGGCGAAAATTCTTTCGCAGCTCCGGCCCCCATCCCCCATTCCCGCCCCGGCTGGCGCTCAATCCGCCACGATGCGCCGCTCCGTGGCGATCTTGCGGTACAGGGCGTTCTCGGCCGCGATCTCGCGCGCGAACTCCTCGGGACGGTTGCCGATCACGCGCGAGCCCGTGTCCTCGATCTGGCGGCGCACCTCGGGGCTGGCCAGCGCGCGCTGGGCGGCCGCATGCAGGCGCGCCACGATCTCGGGCGGCAGCCCCTTGGGGCCGTAGATGCCATAGAAGGCGCTGCGGTTGACAGGCTCCAGCCCCAGCTCCTTGAAGGTGGGCACCTGGGGCAGCTGGGCCAGGCGCTCGGGCGCGGCCACCGCCAGCGCGGTGAGCCGGCCCGCCTTGATGAAGGGCAGGGCCGAGGGCAGGTTGTCGAAGACGATGGGCACCTGGCCCGCTACCGCATCGTTGAGCGCGGGGCCCGATCCCCGGTAGGGCACATGCGTGAGCGACAGCCCGGAGCGGCTGGACATCAGCTCCATCAGCATGTGGCCTATGGAGCCCGTGCCCGCCGTGCCGTAGGCATGCTTGCCGGGGTTCTTCTTCACCTCCTCCACGAAGGCCGCAAAGCTCTGCGCCTTGAAGCCCGGATGCACGGCCAGCACATTGGGCGTGGCCGCAATGTTGGTGATGGGCGTGAAATCGGTGAGCGGGTTGTAGGGCAGGCGCGGGTTGATGGCCGCATTGGTGGCCGTGGTGGACACGGTGGCCACGCCCAGCGTGTAGCCATCGGGCTGGGCGCGCGCGGCCTCGTGCGCGCCGATGGCGCCTCCGCCGCCGCCCTTGTTGTCCACCACCAGCGGCTGGCCCAGGGCCTCGGCCATGCGCGGCGCGATCGCGCGCGCCACGATGTCGGTGGTGCCGCCGGCCGCAAACGGCACGATCAGGCGCACCGGGCGCGTGGGATAGGCGCCGGCATCGGCCGCCATGGCGCCCGGTGCGGCGCCTGCGGCCAGCAGCAGGGCGCACAGGCTGCGGCGTGAAATGAAGTGGTTCATGGGATGTCTCCTGGGAATGGCTGTGTTTTGAACGGACGGTGGAGGTTTCTGTCAGGCCGATGCGCGGCGCACGATGTGCGAGCGGTCCAGCGCGCCGCAGGAGGAGGCGCCCAGCATGGCCAGGTTGCGGTCCACCTCGTCGCGCAGCAGGCCGATGGCGTGCAGCACGCCGGCCTCGCCGCCCACGGCGGCGGCATAGTTGAAGGGCCGGCCCACCAGCACCATGCGCGCGCCCAGCGCCACGGCCTTGAGCACATCGGAGCCGCGCCGAAAGCCCCCGTCGATCAGCACCGGATAGTCCGGCCCCACAGCCGCCACCACGTCCTCAAGAATGCGCATGGCCGACACCGCGCCGTCGAGCTGGCGCCCGCCATGGTTGGACAGCACGATGCCGTCGGCCCCCACGCGCCGGGCCTGCAGCGCGTCCTCCACGCTGAGCACGCCCTTGATGACCAGCGGCCCCTTCCAGCGGCGGCGGATGGCCTCGATGTGGTGCCAGCTCAGGTGGTCGCGTGCCGAAAAATCGCGCATCACGCTGGACGACATGATGGGCGCGCCGCGCGTGGCAAACGAGTTCTCGAAATGCGGCATGCCGTGGCGCAGCAGCGTGCGCAGGAAGGTGCCGGCCACCCAGCCCGGGCGCACCATGCCGTCCCAGGCCAGGCGCAGGCTGGGCTTGAGCGGCGTGGAAAAGCCGGTGCGGATGTTGTTCTCTCGGTTGGCGGAGATCGGTATGTCCACCGTCACCACCAGGGTGCGAAAGCCTGCGCGCTCCACGCGGTCGATCAGCGCGTCGATGCGGGCCTGGTCACCGGGGATATAGGCCTGGAACCAGGTGGCCGGGCTCTCGCGCGCCACCTCCTCCATGGGGATCAGCGAAGTGCCGCTCATCACCGACACAATGCCCGCGCGCTGGGCCGCGCGGGCCAGCACCAAGTCGCCCCGGTAGGTGGACAGCGCATTGATGCCCATGGGCGCAATGCCGAAGGGGCTGGCATAGCGCTCGCCGAACAGCTCCACGGCCTGCGAGCGCTGCGACACATCGGCCAGCACGCGCGTGGTCAGGCCCCATTCGCCGAACACCTCGCGGTTGTCGCGCAGCGAGGCGTTGTCCTCTGCCGCCCCGGCGATGTAGCCGAAGATGGGCCGGGGCAGCCTGCGGCGCGCGGCCTCCTCGAAATCATGCAGCGACAGCATGCGGCGCAGCACGGCCGGGGCACGCGGCGCCGGCAGGGCGGGTGCCGAAGGCGTGGAGGCAGAGGCAGAGGAGGAAGCGATGGCGGCCATAGTGCGGACCTCGGAATGTTCAGGAACCGGCGCCACTGTAGGCCGCGCATCCATTGAATGAAAGTGGATTATTTAGAATGCACTTGTTCGCTTTTTGCCAATGACAAACTCATGTCCACACCCTCGGTCAAGCAGCTCGAAGCCTTCTGGTGGGCCGCCACCTGCAGCAACTTCGCCACGGCAGCGCAGCGCGTGCACCTGTCCGTGTCCTCGCTGTCCAAGCGCATCACGGAACTGGAGTCCGCGCTGGGCCAGCCGCTGTTCGACCGCAGCGGCCACCGCGCCGTGCTCACCGATGCCGGCCAGCGCCTGCTGCCCGCCGCGCTGGAGGTGCTCAACGCCATGGCCGCGCTGGGCCAGGCCCTGGACACGCGCGAGGCACTGGCCGGGCATTGCCGCTTCGGTGTGGGCGACCTGTCGGCGCTGACCTGGCTGCCGGCCTTCGTGGCCGCCGCGCGCCAGGCCCATCCGCAACTGGTGCTGGAGCCCCATGTGGACGTGGGCGGCGTGCTGGAGCAGCGGCTGGACGACGGCGAGCTGGACTTTGCCGTCATCGCGGGCCGCTCCTCGCGCAGCAGCCTGCTGTCCCGCCCCGTGGGCGCCGCGCGCTTTGCCTGGGCCGTGGCCCCCGGCCTGGCAGGCGCGGGCCGCCTGGGCGCCACGGCCCTGCTGCAGCGCCATGCACTGGTCACCCTGCCCCCGCAGGCCGGCACCACGCGCCTGCTGGACGACTGGCTGCTCGCCCAGGGCGCCAGCGTGCGCGAGCGCATCCTGTGCAACAGCTGGGGCGCCGTGGCCGGCATGCTGCGCGCCGGCCTGGGCGTGGGCTTCCTGCCCACCGGCTGGATCGCCGCCCTGGGCCTGCGCGCCGTCGGGGGCGCCCATCCCAAGGCCGCCCTCGCTCCCCTGCACTACGCCTTCCAATGGCGGCGCGGCGACGCCCGCGCCCTGATCCCGGCCATGCAGCAACTGGCGCAGGCGCAGGTGGATTTCACGGTGATGCCGGGGTTGGTGGGTGCAGGGCGATGAAGGCCAATGGATCCAGACGCAATACCCTTGATCGCGTTGATGCGATACAACATGCGTCAAGGTCGGCGCACTCCAGAATCAAAGGGCGAGCGCGGTTGTGACCAAGGGCAGGAGGTGAGCAGCGCCACTGCGCTGGCTGTCGGCAACTCCTGCACAAACAACATGAAAGGAGGAGAGGGTGGATAGTCTTGACGAGGCGGAGGCTCGCCAGATACTGTCAGAACGTCACTATTGCGACGACGCCGAGGCCGACGATTGGAAGTTACTGGATAAGCCACAGGGAGCGTTCAACTTTGAACAGGGCTTGGTAACGGACAGCGGCAAGGGGACAGGCCTTGTGGTCCAGTTGAACTTCTATCGCTCTTCGGATACTGGGCTCATCACCCTGAAGATGAGTGTGTTCCGTCACATGAAGAAGCAGCCCAAGGCAAGGGTTTACCAATTGCAGATCACGACGAAAAGCTACAACCCCGACAATTGGCACGATCAGGCGCATGAGCATCTGGGAGATGCACGAAACCCTGTTCCGGAGTGGAAGTCATGGCGGACTTTCCATGATGTTTTCGCATTTTTCTGTCAACGCACCAACATCGAATTCAGGCCCGCACTTGAGGATCCAGAACAGCTGAGGCTCCAACCATGATCTGCCAGAACCTTCTCAACCTGACCGGGTTTGCGTACCAGCCCATCAACGAGCAAGGCACGCTTGCAAGGATCAACACGCCCTTCTGTTTTGCCGATGGCGACCCCGTGCCTGTGTATGTGCAGAGTTTCGACAACGACGTACATCGGTTTTTCGACGATGGCCAGACCGTCCTGCACTTCATTGGCAGAGGGATGAATTTCTCGTCAGGGCACAAGCTGAGGTTCCTCAGCAACCTGGCGAGCAAACACGGGGCCTCACTCAATGCCAAGGGCGTCATAGAGATCCTGTCAACGGACTCGTCATCCGCCGACGCCTTTGCACGGTACATCTCCTGCCTTGTAGCCATCACCCATTGGGAGATGGAGCACCAGGGCGTGGACGCCGATGGATCGGCATTTGCCACGGAGGTAGCACAAGCCCTGCTCCAAAGGTACCCCGGCAAGGAGCTGCAACTTAGGCCCGAATACCTTGGAAGCTCGGGCAAGCGGCATGAGTTGGACTTCAAGATGGAAGGCTCTGGGTATCTGGCCGTCAAGCCAACGCAGCAGTCTGCGGCTCCCGCCCTCTACAAGCTGGTGGACATCACCAACCGGCAAACCAATGACGGCGAAAACATCGTGGTCGTGATCGATGACAGATTCGACAAACAGGCCGCCAAAAACACCCAGCAAGTCTTCAGAAGCATCGTCAGCGACGTGATCCACTTCAGCAAGCTTGTCCCTGCAGACTCTGCAAGCGCTGCGATCGTGCACTGAGCAGGCACAAGCCCTGAGCCTATGGCAGGGGACTCAAAATCCCCCACTCCACCAACTGCGGCCGCACCTGCACCACCTGCCCCGCGCGCAGACCTTCGCCGTCGATGGCGCGGAAGGCCTCGGCCATCAGGCCTTCGACGTTCTGGCGCACCATGTGCACCGGAAAGCGCAGGCATTCGGCATAGGGGTCCCAGTCGTAGCTGCCAAAGCTGCATTGCGCCAGTTCCGCATCGGGCAGTGCGCGCAGGAAGCGGATGGCGCCTTGCAGCGTGATGCCCGATGAGAACAGCAGCGCGCGCGGCAGGCCGCCCAGGCGCTGGTAGAGCGCGGCCATGGCAAGGCGGGCCGCTTCGGGGTCGTAGCCGCAGCAGACGATGTGCTCGTCCGCCACCGGCGTGTGGGGCGCCAGGGCTTCGCGAAAGCCGGCCAGGCGCTGCTCGGTGGCGTACTCCTTGCGGACGCCGCCCAGAAAGCAGACGGCGTCCTGCGGCGCACCTGCCGGGGGCCTGGAGCGCGCCAGCAGCAGGCGCGTGAGTTCGGCCGCACCCCAGCGGTTGTCGCTGGTGACGGAGGGCGCCTTTTTCCCGGGCAGATCCACGTTGACATGGCGCACGCCGGCCTGGCGGCATTCGGCGCTGATGGCGTCGGGCCGGGTGGCGCCCGTGACGATGAGGTGCTCCACGCGAAAGGCGATCAGCGAGCGCACGGTCTCCACCTCCAGCGCGCCGTCGCGCAGCGTGCTGACCACCAGCGGGCACAGGCCGCGCGCGTGGGCCAGGCGCTCGAAGGCCTGGGACAGCGCGCCGAAGAAGCGGTCCTCATGCGTGGGAATCACCATGCCGATCAGCCCCGAGCGCTGGCGGCGCAGGCCGCTGGCCTGGCGGTTCACGGCAAAGCTGTGTTCCTGGGCGAGCTGCTGCACGCGGCGCGCGGTCTCCTCGCTGATGCGCCGCGACTGCCAGCTGCCGTTGAGGATGGCGCTGACCGTCGAGGCCGAGGTGCCGGCCAGTTCGGCCAGGTCGTAGATGGTGGAGGTTCGGGGGCGGTTCACGGTGCTCTGCAGGGGTTGGGACGGGAGCGCTCGGCGGCCATCGTAGCCGCTGCGGCAGCGATTCGGGCGGGCCGGAGCCGGCACGCAGCAGCGGCCCGGGAAATCCCGCATCGGCAATGGAAGTCCATCTGTCTATAGTTTGCACAATCGATTGTGCAAAACAGAGGGAGGAGCGCCATGTTCCATGGATTCAGCCGGTTCTCGAGGGCACTGTTGGCCTGCACCCTGGCGGTGCTGGCAGGCGCGGCCGGTGCCGAGGATGTGTCGGTGGTGGCCAAGGTCGGGGGCATTCCGTGGTTCAACGCCATGGAGACCGGCATCCGCAAGGCAGGCCGCGAGCTGGGCATCTCCAGCGGCATGGTCGGCCCCACCGAGGCCGATGCGGCCCAGCAGGTGCGCGCGGTCGAGGACCTGATCGCGCGCCGCAGCAAGGTCATCGCCGTGGTGCCCAATGACGCCAGGGCGCTGGAGCCCGTGTTCCGGCGTGCGCGCAGCGCGGGCATCAAGGTGCTCACGCACGAGTCGCCCGAGCAGAAGGGCGCCGACTGGAACATCGAGCTGAGCAGCGTCGCGGGCTTTGGCGAGCGCCACATGGACAGCCTGGCCAAGGCCATGGGTGGCGAAGGCAAGTACGTGGTCTTCGTGGGCTCGCTGACCGTGCCGCTGCACAACGCCTGGGCCGATGCGGCCATCGCCCACCAGAAAAAACAGTGGCCGAAGATGCAGCTGGTGTCCGAGCGCTTCGGCGTGGCCGAGAGCCTGGACGACTCCTACCGCAGCGCCCAGGACCTGATGCGCGCCCACCCCGACCTCAAGGGCTTTCTGGCCTTCGGCAGCCAGGGCCCCATTGGCGCGGGCCGCGCGGTGGCCGATGCGCGCAAAGCCGAGCGCATTGCCGTGGTGGGCTCGTTCTCGCCGGGCCAGGGGGCGAAGCTGGTGCGCGACGGCGTGATCCGCGGGGGCTTCATCTGGAACCCCGCGCTGGCCGGCGAGGTGATCGTGCATGTGGGCAAGATGCTGATCGACGGCCGCGAGCCCACGGACGGCATGGAGATACCGGGCCTGGGCAAGGTGCAGGTGGACCGCGAGCGCCGCAACATCCAGGGCCAGAAGCTGGAGCCGATCAACCGGCAGACCATAGACCGGCTGGTCGGCCTGGGCCTGTGAGCCGGGCCCTGCCATGGATGCCACCACAACGGCACTGGTCCGCATGCAGGCGGTCACCGTGCGCTTTGGCGACGCCACCGCGCTGCATGCGCTGGACTGGGACGTGATGCCCGGCGAGGTGCACTGCCTGATGGGCAGCAACGGCAGCGGCAAGAGCACGGCGATCAAGGTGCTCAGCGGCGTGCACGCGCCGCAGCCGGGCGCGCGCATCGACATCGGCGGACAGCCCGTGCAGCGGCTGGACCCGGCGCTGGCCAAGTCCCTGGGCATTCAGGTGATCTACCAGGACCTGTCGCTGTTTCCCAACCTGAGCGTGGCCGAGAACATCGCCTTCGACCAGGCCATGGGCCGCTGGTGGGCGCCCGTGCGCCGCAGGCGCCAGCGCGAAGCCGCCCAGGCCGTGTTGCGGCGCCTGGGCATTGCGCTGCCGCTGGATGCGCGGGTGGGCGACCTGCCCATTGCGGGCCGCCAGCTTGTGGCCATCTGCCGGGGCATGGCGGCCCGGGCCAGGCTGCTGTTCATGGACGAGCCCACGGCCTCGCTCACGCGTGCCGAGGTCGATGCGCTGCTGGCCGTGGTGCGCCGGCTCCAGGCCGATGGCATGGCCATCGTCTTCGTGAGCCACAAGCTGGACGAGGTCATGGAGATCGCCGACCGCGTCACCGTGCTGCGCGACGGGCGCAAGCTCGGCACCTGGCCCGCCGAGCAGTTGTCGGGCCGGCAACTGGCCGCGCTGATGACCGGGCAGGAAGTGGATGAGCGCCTGCATGCGCGCGACATGTACGCCGCGCCCGCGCTGCTGGAAGTGCGCGGCCTGGGCCGCGACGGCGACTACGAGGACGTGAGCTTCGACGTGCGCGAGGGCGAGATCCTGGGCCTGACCGGGCTGCTGGGCGCGGGCCGCACCGAGCTGGCCCTGGGCCTGTTCGGCATGCGCCGGCCCGATCGCGGCAGCATCCGCCTGGGCGGCCGCACGTTGGTGCTGCGCAGCAACCGCGACGCCATGGCGGCGGGCATTGCCTATGTGCCGGAGGACCGCCAGTCCATCGGCCTGAACCTGCGCCAGTCCGTGCAGGACAACCTGGTGCTGGCCATGCTGCCGCGCCTGTCCGGCCCGCTGGGCTGGCTGCCCGCCAGTCGCCGTGCCGCCACCGCAGCCCAGTGGCGCGACCGCCTGCACATGCGCCTGCCCGCGCTGGACGCACCCGTGCACCAGCTGTCCGGCGGCAATGCCCAGCGCGTGGTGCTGGCCCGCTGGCTGGCGACCGCGCCACGCCTGCTGATCCTCGACTCGCCCACCGTGGGCGTGGACATCGGCAACCGGCAGGGCATCTTCGAGATCGTGCACGGGCTCGCCGCACAGGGCATGGCGGTGATCGTCATCTCGGACGAGGTGGCCGAGGTCCATGCCCACTGCGACCGCGTGCTGCACATGCGCGGCGGGCGCATGGCCGGCGAGTTCGTGCCGGGGGTGCATTCCGAAAGCCAGATCGAGGAGGCCGTCCATGCCTGAACACGCACACGCGCTGCTGCACCACCCCGTGGCCCGGCTGGGCCTGGCCATTGCCGCCATGGCCCTGCTGTTCGGCACCCTGGCGCCGGGCTTCTGGACGCTGGGCAACTGGATGGACGTGGCCGAGGGCGCATCGGTCACCGCCATCATGGCCGTGGGCCTGCTGGTGGTGCTGGTCGCGGGCGGCATCGACATCTCGTTTGCCGCCACGGCCACGGTGGCGCAGTACCTTGCGGCCCTCGCGGCCACACGCCTGGGCTGGCCACCGGCGGCCAGCATCGCGCTGGGCCTGGCCACGGGACTGGCGCTGGGCGCATTCAACGCCCTGCTCATCCACCGCCTGCGCGCCACCTCCATCATCATCACCATCTCCACGCTGAACCTGTACTTCGCGCTGCTGATGCATGGCACGGGCGGCCGGTCCATCTACGACCTGCCGTCGTGGTGGAGCGATTCCGTGGTGCTGGCCCGCTTCGCGGGCACCGACAGCGCAGACCCCGTGCGCCTGACCCTGCCCATCGCCGTGGCCGCTGCGGCCGCCGTGCTGACCGCGCTGCTGCTGGGCCGCAGCGCGCTGGGGCGGCGCCTGTACGCCTTCGGCGGCAACCCCGAGGCCGCCCACCGCATGGGCATCGGGCTGGGCGCCATCCAGGGCGTGGCCTATGGCTGGCTCGGCATGATGGCGGCCATCGCAGGCCTGGTGCAGGCGCACCGCGTGGGCGAGTCGGTGCCCAACGCCCTGGTCGGCACGGAGCTGTTCGTGCTCGCGGCCGCCGTGCTGGGCGGCGCCAGCCTGTTCGGCGGCACGGGCAGCGTGGGCGGCGTGCTGATGGGCGTGCTGCTGCTGGCCGTGCTGCGCAACGGGCTGAACCTGATGGGCGTGTCGCCGTATTTCTTCCAGGTGCTGCTGGGCGCCGTGGTGCTGGCCTGCGCCGCCGCAACGGGACTGCGGCGCACGCAGCGAAGAACCCGGCAGTGCAGCACTGACGCCACTCCTGCAGCGCCTTTGGCGGGGGCCGCGCCATGAACCGCAGCACTGGCGCGCCGCTGGGCCTGATCGCGCTGCTGGCGCTGCTGTGCGCCGTGTTCACGCTGCTGCTGCCCGGCAGCTTCGCCACCCTGGGCACGCTGCAATCGGTACTGCTGCAGATCCCCGAGCTGGGCCTGCTGGCACTGGCGCAGATGCTGCCGCTGGTCAGTGGCGGCATCAACCTGGCCGTGGTCGCCAGCGCCAACATGGCGGGCCTGGCCATGGCCTGGGTGCTGGTGGGAGGCCTGTCGGCGCTGGGCCTGGACCTGTCGGGCCATGAGGGCCTGCTCATCGCCGCAGCACTGACCGTGGGCGCCCTCGCCAGCCTGCTGGTGGGGCTGGCCAGCGGCTGGCTGGTGGCGCGCGTCAACGCCCATCCCATCCTCGTCACGCTGGGCACCATGTCGCTGATCAACGGCCTGTGCGTCTGGCTCACGCGCGGCAAGCCCATTGCAGGCTTTCCCGAGGCCTTCCAGGCCCTGGGCTCGGCCCAGTGGCTGGGCCTGCCGCTGCCGTTCTGGATCTTCGCGGCCGTGTGCCTGCTGGTGGGCCTGTACCTGGGC
The DNA here is from genome assembly GCF_055797465.1 of Delftia sp. PX-1. NCBI lineage: Bacteria > Pseudomonadati > Pseudomonadota > Betaproteobacteria > Burkholderiales > Comamonadaceae > Delftia > Delftia sp. PX-1. Next base: position 806,677 of record NZ_CP184763.1, on the reverse strand, counting down.
AGCACACGCCACGGGCTGGCCATCCGCATGGTCGGCTCCAATGCCGAGGCCACGCGCCATGCGGGCATCGACACGCGCCGCGTGCTGATCGGCGTCTACACCCTGTCCACGCTGCTGTGCTGGATCGCGGCCGTGCTGATGATGGCGCGCTTCAACTCGGCCAGTGCGGGCTACGCCCAGTCCTACCTGCTGGTCACGGTGCTTGCGGCCATCCTGGGCGGCACCGATCCCATGGGCGGCTTTGGCCGGGTGTCGGGGCTGTTCGTCGCCCTGCTCATCCTGCAGGTGCTGTCCAGCGGGGTGAACCTGCTGGGCGCCAATGCCCAGCTCACGCAGGCCCTGTGGGGCGCCACCATGATCGCCGCCGTGGCCGCGCGCCACCTGCTGGCGCGCTGGCGGGGCCGTGCCCGGGCACCCGCCGAACCCTCCCCTTCACGCTCTCGCAGCGTCCAACCGGAGCCCCTATGAACCCCCTCGGCATCCACGCCCTTGTCTGGGCCGGCGACCTGTCGCCGGCCTCCACCCGCCATGTGATCGAGCAGACGCGCCAGGCCGGTTACGACCTGGTCGAGCTGTCCCTGCACGGCCCCCGGCTCATGGACCTGGCGCTCACGCGTGATCTGCTGCAGGAGCACGGCCTGGGCGTGGGCTGTTCGCGCGGGCTGACCTTCGAGGCCGATGTCTCCAGCGAAGACCTCGCCGTGGTCGCGCGCGGCCTGGCGCTGCTGCAAGAGGGCGTGGACATCACGGCGCGCCTGGGCGGACGCTATTTCGGCGGCATCCTCTACGGCGCCATGGCGAAATACGGCCATCCCTGCACGCTGCAGGGCCGGCGCAACGCGATCGAGGCCGTGCGGCGCATTGCCGACTTCGCGGGCGAGCGCGGCGTCACGCTGGGCCTGGAGGTGGTCAACCGCTACGAAAGCAATCTGCTGAACACGGCCACGCAGGCGCTGGAGTTCATCGACGAAGTCGGCCAACCCCATGTCTGCGTGCACCTGGACACCTACCACATGAACATCGAGGAAGCCGACCTCGCCGCGCCCGTGCTGGCCTGCGGACAGCGGCTGGGCTATGTGCACATCGGCGAGAACCACCGCGGCTACCTGGGCGCGGGCCACATCGACTTCGCGCAGTTCTTCGGTGCCCTCGCGCAGATCGGCTACCAGGGCACCGTCACCTTCGAGAGCTTCTCGTCGGCCATCGTCAACGAGCAGCTGTCGAACGCGCTGGCCATCTGGCGCCCGATGTGGGAAGACGGCATGGACCTGGCCCTGCACGCACGCGGCTTCATGGCAGACGGGCTGGCCCGCGCGCAGCAGGCACGCGCATGACGGCCATCCTGCCGCCCGAAGCCCTGGCGCGTGCATTTGCGCTGGCACGCTCCGGCCCCCGACGCCTGCTGGGCCTGGCAGGCCCGCCCGGCGCAGGCAAGAGCACGGCCTGCGCGGCCCTGCTGCAGGCGCTGGGCCCGCTGGCGGCGGCCGTGCCCATGGACGGCTTCCACCTGGCGCAGTCCGCGCTGCAGCGCCTGGGCCGCGCGCAGCGCAAGGGCGCTCCCGACACCTTCGACTCGGCCGGCTACATGGCCCTGCTGCGCCGCCTGCGCGCGCCCGTGGCCGATGAAACGGTCTACGCCCCCGAATTCCGGCGCGCCATCGAGGAGCCCATTGCAGGCGCCATCGCCATCGCGCCCGGCGTGCCCCTGGTCATCACCGAAGGCAACTACCTGCTGATGGAGGAACAGGATGCGCCAGGCACACACTGGCATGCCGTGCGCGCGCTGCTGGACGAGGTCTGGTACGTGGACATGGACGACCGCCTTCGCATCGAACGCCTGACCCGCCGCCACGAACTCCACGGCCGCAGCCCCCAGGCCGCACGCGACTGGGTGGCGCAGGTGGACGAGCCCAATGCGCGCCGCATTGCGGCAACGCGGGGGCGAGCGGATTGGGTGTTGCGCTGGGGGTGAGGCTGCCGGACACAGCCCCGCTCAGAACGCCACCACGCCCCCATCCTTGCGCGGGTCCGATCCGCCGATGTAGTGGTCGCCGTCGCGCAGCACCAGCTGCGCGCCGCCGAAGGCGAAGACGCCATGGCCTTCCTCCACCGTGACTTCGTGGCCGCGTGCGCGCAGGGCGGCGACGACCTCGGCGTCGAAGGCGGGTTCCACGGCCACGCCCTTGCCGCCCGTCACGCGCCAGCGCGGTGCGTCGGCGGCGGCCTGGGGGTTCTGGCCGTAGCGCAGCACGCGCAGGGCCATCTGCAGGTGGCCCTGGCTCTGCATGGGGCCGCCCATCACGCCGAAGGCCATCTGGGGCGTGCCGTCGGCGTTCATCGCAAAGGCCGGGATGATGGTGTGCGAGGGGCGCTTGCGTGGCGCGACCTCGTTGGCATGGCCGGCTTGCGTGGTGAAGCCGTGGCCGCGGTTTTGCAGGCTGATGCCGGTGCCCGGCACGACCACGCCCGAGCCGAAGCCCATGTAGTTGGACTGGATGAACGAGACCATCATGCCGCTGGCATCGGCCGCCGCCAGGTAGACCGTGCCGCCGGGGCGCGGTGCGCCGTAGGTGGGCGCGCTGGCGCGCTCGCGGTCAATGAGCGCCGCGCGTTCGCGCAGGTAGCGGGCGTCCAGCAGATGGGCGGATTCGACGCGCATGTGGTCGCCGTCGGCGTTGTATTCGTGCAGGTCGGCCAGGGCCAGCTTCATGGCCTCGACCTGCAGGTGCACGGACTCCACGCCGTCCAGCGGCTCGGCGCCCACGCCCAGTGCATCCAGCATGCCCAGCGCCATCAGCGCGGCAATGCCCTGGCCGTTGGGCGGGATCTCGTGGATCACCGAATCGCCAAAGGTCTGCGACACCGTGCCGACCCAGTCGGCCTGGTGGGCGGCCAGGTCGGCCTCGGTCATGGCGCCGCCGCAGGCCTTGGCGTGCGCGGCCATCGAGCGCGCCAGTGCGCCGCGGTAGAAGGACTCGCCCTTGGTGGCGGCGATCTCCTCCAGCGTGCGCGCATGGGCTTCGCTGCGGAACACCTCGCCCGCCTTGGGGGCCTTGCCATCGGGCAGGAAGCACTCGGCAAAACCGGGCTGGTCGCCGAGCTTGGCGCCGCCCAGCGCCCACAGCGTGGCGATGGTGGGCGAGACCGCAAAGCCGTCGCGCGCATAGCGGATGGCGGGCTGGGCCAGTTGCTCGAACGGCAGCTTGCCGAAGCGGCGCGACAGCTCCACCCAGGCCGAGACGGCACCGGGCACGGTGACAGCGTTCCAGCCCTTCTCGGGAATGCCGCCCAGCGCGGCGAAGTACTCGGGCGTCCAGGCTTCGGGCGAGCGGCCCGAGGCATTGAGGCCGTGCAATTCCTTGCCGTCCCACAGGATGCAGAAGGCATCGCTGCCCAGGCCGCAGCCCGTGGGCTCGACCACGGTCAGCGCCATGGCCGTGGCAATGGCCGCATCCACCGCATTGCCGCCGGCCAGCAGCATGGACAGGCCGGCCTGCGCGGCCAGCGGCTGCGAGGTGGAGACCATGTTGCGGCCCAGCACCGAAGAGCGGTGCGAGGCGTAGGGAAGTGTCCAGTCCGTAACAGTGCTTGTCATATCAATTTCCATAGCGCCAACGCGCCACCGATAGCTTGAGGAACCGCAGGCACGGCCCAGCTCAGGGACGCCAAGCAAGGGCCTACGCCGGCCGCGCCACCCCGCAGCAAGGGCGTCGTCCCCCTCCCGCAGGAGAGGGGGAAGCGGCAAAGCCGCTCAGGGGGTGCTTCACTCAATCCAATGTGATTTTGTTGTCTTTGATGACCTGCGCCCAGCGCGCGCTGTCGGCCTGCACCATGGCGGCGAACTGCTCGGGCGTGCGCGGCGATGCGGCTTCCACGCCCTGCCTGGCCAGGCTGGCCACCACCTCGGGACTCTGGATGGCCTTGTTGAAGGCCTGATTGATCCGCGCGACAAGTTCGGGCTTCATGCCGGCCGGGCCATAGACGCCGAACCAGGTGACCGAAGAATAGCCGGGCAGGCCGGACTCGGCCACCGTGGGCAGGTCGGGCGCCAGCGCGCTGCGCTTGTCGCCGGTCACGGCCAGGGCACGCAGGCGGCCGCTGGCCACATGGGGCATGCCGGTGGGAATGGAGTCGAACAGCAGGTGCACCTGGCCTGCGGACAGGTCGGTGATGGACTGCGCCGTGCCCTTGTAGGGCACATGGGTCAGCTGCAGGCCCGCGCGCGCCGCGAAGGCCGCCGCGTTCAGGTGGACGATGGTCCCGTTGCCGCTGCTGGCGTAGTTGAGGGCGCCCGGATGGGCCTTGGCGTAGGCGACCAGTTCCTTGACGCTGCGCGCGGGCAGAGAAGGCGTGACCAGCAGGATACTGGCCGCCCCGCCGATCTCGGCAATCGGCGTGAAATCCTTGTCGGCCTTGTAGGCCAGACGGGTCATCAGGTGTGGCGAGATGGCATGCGTGCTGCTGGTGGTGAACAGCAGCGTGTAGCCGTCCGGCGAGGCCTTGGCCGCCTCGCCCGTGCCGATGGTGCCGCCCGCGCCGGGGCGGTTGTCGATGACCAGCTGCTGGCCCAGGTCCTGCGACATGCGCTGCGCCACCACGCGCGCCACGAGGTCGGTGGCGCCGCTGGCCGGAAAGGGCACGACCAGCCGCACCGGGTGCGAGGGCCAGGACGCCTGGCCCTGGGCCACGGCGGGCAGGGCCATGGCGCCAGCCAGGGCACAGGCCGCAGCCACGAGGGTGCGGCGTGGAAGTAAAACGCTGGGCAATGCCTTCATGGGCACACTCCTGGTCAGAGGGTTGGACAGCTGCAGCCGCTGCTCCCTGCAACGCCGCAACAGGCCATCGTAGAACCCTCGCCCCTTTGCCGCCATCAGCAAATTTGCAAACCTGCGTTGCCTCTGCGGCAAATTGATGACAATCGGGGCGACATGCCCGACGCCCGCCACCTTCTCCTGCAGGACACCGCGCTGCGCTACTTCCATGAAGTGGCGCAATGCGGATCGCTGACCGAGGCATCGGCGCGGCTGCATGTGGCGGCCTCGGCCATCAGCCGCCAGATCGCGGCGCTGGAGGGGCTGCTGGGCACGCCGCTGTTCGAACGCCACCCGCGCGGCATGGTGCTCAATGCGGCCGGCGAGATCCTGGCCGACCATGTGCGCCGCGCCGGCCTGGATGCCGAGCGCGCGCTGAGCGAGATCGAGGCCCTGCAGGGGCTGCGCAGCGGCCGCGTGCGCATCGCAAGCTCCGACGCCTTTGCCAACGAGTTCCTGCCGCGCCTGTGCGCGGCCTTCCAGCGCGAGCACGCCGGTATCGTCTTCGAGGTCATGGTGCTGCCCACGCCCGCCGTGCCCGAGGCCGTGCGCAGCGGCACGGCAGACATCGGCCTGTGCTTCAGCCGCGCGCCTGAAAAAGGCATTGCCGTGGCCTGCCGCGTGGCCGCGCCGCTGGTGGCCCTGGTCGCCCCCGGCCATGCGCTGGCGCAGGCGCGGCGCCTGTCGCTGGCCCAATTGGTGCGCCATCCGCTGGCGCTCACGCCGGCCGACACGGCCGTGCGCCAGCTGCTGGACGCCGCCTGCAGCCGCCAGGGCCTGATGCTGATGCCGGTGATGGAGAGCAACCACGGCAAGACCCTGCTGAACTTTGCAGCCCAGGGCGCCGCCGTGGCCGTGGCCAGCGAGATCGCCGCGCGCCACATGGTGGCCACGGGCGCGCTGGTGGCCGTGGCGCTCAGCGACCGGGGCATGGACCTGCGCGACATCGAGGTGCAGACCCTGGCCGGCCGCACGCTGCCGCATGCGGCGCAGTCCTTCCTGGAGATGCTGCAGCTCAGGCTGCCAACCTCCTGGTAATCCGCCTGGCGCCCTGGCATGGAACGCCCAGACACAAAACACGGCAAGCCTGCTGAATTTGCAATGCATTCCAAGGTCTTGGTTACAACAACCAGATAACTCCTGTTTTTCAGCGCCGCCATGGCTCCGAAAATCCGGAAGCGACAAAAAAAACGCTCAAAGCGTCTGAAGTCTCGCTGCAGGAACGCAATGCGCTAGGACTGATCCGGATACATATCGGACGATTCCGAATCACGCTGGCGAACTGCCCGCTCCCGCTCCAAGCGCTTCCTATGATGCGCCCGCATCTCCTTTGAAATCATTGGCATGCGCGGCTTGCTTTGCCGTGCGGCGCATTCAGGACAGGAAACGGCAACGTGATGGGCACAAGGAAACAGGCAGGCCGGAGCCTGCGGGCAAGGCAACTGCAATTGCGGTTGCGGTTGCGGTTGCGGCTGCAATTGCTGAAGGCAATGCGGCATGGATGAGCGTGCCACTCTCACCTTCACGCTGCGCGGCCTCGATGACCGCGACGCCAGGCTGTTCCGCTCCTTCGTGCGGCTGGTGGACCACCGCACGCAGCACCGCTGGGAATGGACGGAATCCTCGGCCGACCTGGTGGTACTACATGACGGCGTGCACGAGCAGCCGTCCAGCCGGGTGACGCTGCGCGTGGGCCGCCAGCCCCAGAGCACCCGCCCCACGGGGGACTACCTGACCCTGCCCCTGCGCGCCGACGTGGTGGAGGACTGCCTCAATGCCATGGGCCTGCGCGCCCTGGCCGTGCGCCAGACGGCATCCGGGCAACGCATGGTGGCGGCACCCCACCCCGCAGCGGCGACCGACATGCTGGTGCAGCTGCTGCGCTGGCCCCCCCAGCGGCTGCTGACAAGCGCGCACCACATGCGCCTGGCCACGTTGATGACGGGCCGGCCGACCACCTTGCAGGCGCTGTGCCGGCGCTCGGGCCTTGCGCCAGAGATCTGCGCGGCCTTCCTGAACCGCCTCGATGCCATCGGCCTGCTGCGCTGGACCGCAGCGGCACCCCGCAGCAGCGCTGCCCCGGGTCCTGCCCAGGGCATTCTCGACCGCATCCGCCAGCGGCTGGCCCAATTGACGAGAGCCTCCGTGCATGAGTGAGCTGAAGATCCTGATTTGCGGAACCGCGGGCGCGGGCAAGACCACCGCCATACGCGCCATCAGCGAGATCGCTCCGGTAAGCACCGACGTGCGCAACACCGATGCGGCAGTGGACAAGGCCCTGACCACCGCCGGCATGGACTACGGAGAACTCACCCTGGACAACGGCGAAAAACTGCACCTGTACGGCACGCCGGGCCAGGAGCGCTTCGACTTCATGTGGAACATCCTCTCGCACGGCGCGCTGGAGGTGATCCTGCTGATCGACAACAGTCGGCCCGACCCACTGGGCGACCTGGATACCTACATCAATGCCCTGTCCGCCACGCTGCGCACCACGGCCTGCGTGGTGGCCGTGTGCCGCATGGACCGGCATGGCCGGCCCGACCTCGAAGGATTTGCCCTGCACCTGCAGTCGCGTGGCCTGCTGTGCCCGGTGGTGCCGGCCGATGTGCGCGAGCGCGCGCAGGTGGCGGCACTGATCGAGTTGCTGCTGCTGCAGATCGAAGCCCTGTCGCAGGACAGCCCCCATGCAGAATGACCCCGCCCTGAAGGCGCGCACCCACCACGAGGGCCTGTTCCTGTACCTGGTGCTCGACAAGGCCAAGGCCAATCTCGCGCTGGCGCGCCGCAAGGTGCAGGACGTGGAGAATGCGCTGGTGGTCTGAACAACAGCCCTTGACTGGCTGCGCCGCTCAGAACCGCTCGGCGCACAGCGCCTGCCATTGCAGGATCTCGATCTCGCCGCGCTGCACCCGGATGAGGCCCCGCGCCTGCAGGCCCTGCAGCAGCACGTTGGTGGTCTGGCGCGAGATCGACAGCATGCGCGCCAGCTGCTCCTGCGTGATATCCAGGCGCGGCCGGGCCGGCACATCGTCCAGCCGCTCGCCGTAGCCACGCGCCATGGCCACCAGGCGGCGCGCCAGGCGCTGTGGTGCGGGCATCAGGGCCAGGTCCTCCAGCGCCGCGAAGGCCGCGCGCATGCGCCCCGACATCAGCACGCCCAGGTCATGCCAGTGCGCGGGATGCTGCTGCAGCCAGTCCAGCAGCGGCTGGCGCGGCACCTGCAGCACCTCGCTGGGCTCCATGGCGTGGGCATCATGGGTGCGCGGCGAACCGTCGAACAGCGCGATCTCGCCAAACCAGGTGGCCGGGCCCATGCGCGTGAGCAGGGCCTCGCGCGCCTGCTCGCTCTGGCCGCCCACACCGGAGAAACCGATGCTGCCGCGGACCACGGCGAACAAACCGCCCTCCAGCGCATCGCCGCGCAGGAACAGGGCTTCGCCCGCCTCCAGGCGGCGCGGCTGTGCCAGGGCCAGCAGCAAATCGGCAAACTGCGGCGCCAGTGCGCTGAACCAGCGGCCGGCGCGCAGCGTGGGCAGGTAGGAAGAGGCGAGGGAAGCTTGCATGGAAAGGGATGTCGGGTGGCTGACAGACACAGCCGGCGGGCCTGCGTATTTTCGCCGCTGACATCGAACACATGCCAGGAGACCTTCCCATGCAAGCCTCACACCCCCTGCCCCGCGCGCTGGCGCGCCCTTGCCGCCTGCTGGCCTGCCTGGCCGCCGCCGCCCTGCTGAGCGCCTGCGCAGGCAGCAGCCTGCCGGTCTCCGACATGGCCCGGCCACAGGCAGCCAGCGCGGCCACGCGCGCGGCCCAGCAGGCTGCGCTGGCGCAGCAGCCTCAGGATGACGCCCAGGCCATGGAGGACGCGCAACGCGGCCTGATCGCCTCGGCGGATGCGCTGGTGGTGCGCAATGCCCAGGGCCGGCCCATCTGGGGCATGCAGGCCTATGCATTCCTGCAGCAGGACCAGGCGCCCGACACCGTGCACCCCGCGCTGTGGCGCCAGGCCCAGCGCAACCGCGTCAGCGGCCTGTTCCATGTGACGGACAGGCTCTACCAGGTGCGCGGCCTGGACCTGTCGAACATGAGCATCATCGAGGGCGAGACCGGCCTGATCGTGGTCGATCCGCTGATGTACACCGAGACCGCCCAGGCCGCCATGGACCTGTACTACCAGCACCGACCGCGCAAGCCCGTGGTGGCCGTCATCTACTCGCACAGCCATGTGGACCATTTCGGCGGCGTGCGCGGCGTGGTGCGCCAGGAAGAGGTGGATGCTGGCCGCGTGCAGGTCATCGCCCCGGCGGGCTTCATGGCCGAGGCCGTGGGCGAGAACGTGATCGCCGGCCATGCCATGGGCCGGCGCGCGCTCTACCAGTTCGGCATGCTGCTGCCGCGCGATGCCAGGGGACAGGTGGACGCAGGGCTGGGCAAGGCGGGTGCGCCCGGCACCATGGGGCTGATCGCGCCCACGCGCGTGATCGACAAGCCGCGCGAGACCCTGCGCATCGACGGCGTGGACATCGAATTCACGCTCACGCCCGGGGCCGAGGCGCCGGCCGAGATGATCATGTACTACCCCCAGCTCAAGGTGCTGAACATGGCCGAGATCGCCGTGCACACCCAGCACAACCTGCTGCCGCTGCGCGGCGCCCAGGTGCGCGACGCGCTGGGCTGGTCCCGCCACCTGAACGACGCCCTGCACGCCTATGGCGGCCAGGCACAGATCCTGATCGCCCAGCACCACTGGCCGGTCTGGGGCCAGCCCCGGCTGCAGCGCATGCTGGCCAGCCAGCGCGACACCTACAAATACCTGCACGACCAGACCGTGCGCCTCATGAACCACGGCTACGTGGGCTCGGAGATCGCCGAGATGCTGAAGATGCCCGAATCCCTGGCCCGCGACGGCGCCACACATGCCTTCTACGGCCACCTGCGCCACAACATACGCGCCATCTACCAGCACTACCTGGGCTACTACGAAGGCAACCCGGCCCAGCTGGAGGCGCTGCCGCCCGTGCCCGCGGCACGCAAGACCGTGGAATACATGGGTGGCGCCGACGCCGTGCTGCGCCGTGCGCAGGCCGACTACGAGCGCGGCGAATACCGCTGGGTGGCGCAGATCGCCTCGCAGCTGGTCTTTGCCGACCCGGCCAACCAGGCCGCGCGCCGCCTGGCCGCCAATGCCTATGAGCAGCTGGGCTACCAGATGGAATCGGCCACGGCCCGCAATGCCTTCCTGCAGGGCGCGGCGGAGCTGCGCCAGGGCGTGCCCCAGCTACCCAGGCCCGGCAGCGCCGCGCGCGACCTGGTGCGCAGCCTGCCGCTGGAGATGTTCTTCGACTACCTGGGCGTGCGGCTGGACGCCGGCAAGGCCGCAGGCCAGCGCATCGTGCTCAACTGGACCTTCACCGACACCGGCGAGCAGCGCAGCCTGAACCTGGAGAACAGCGCCCTCACCCAGAGCCCGGGCCTTGCGCCCGCCGCCCATGCCAGCCTGCGCCTGACGCGCGCCACGCTGGACGCCATTGCAGGCCAGGAGACCACGATGGCCGAGGCCATCAAGAGCGGCCAGCTGCGCATCGAGGGCGACGCCTCCAAGGTGATGGCGCTCATGTCCATGCTGGACCGCTTCGACAGCGTGTTCCCCATCGTGGAGCCACGCCCCGAGCGGGCCGCTCAGTAGCCGTGCTGGGCGCGGAAGTCGCGCGCCTTGCCGAAGTGCCCGTTGCCGATGAAGGGCACGGGCGGGCGCAGCGCCGACAGAGGCGAGGGATGGTTGCTGGTCAGCACCAGATGGCCCCGGTCGGCCGGAATGAAGGCGCGCTTGGACTGCGCATGGCTGCCCCAGAGCATGAAGACCACGGGGCGCGTGCCCTGGGCGATGTGTCGGATCACCGCATCGGTCAGCAGCTCCCAGCCCTTGCCCGAGTGGCTGGCCGCCTGGCCTTCCTCCACCGTGAGACAGGTGTTGAGCAGCAGCACGCCGTTCCTGGCCCACTTGACCAGGCTGCCGCCCGGGTTGGGGAACGGCGGGAAGGGCACGCCCAGGTCACGCTGCATCTCCTTGAAGATGTTCTGCAGCGAGGGCGGCATGCGCACGCCCGGCGCCACCGAGAACGACAGGCCTTCGGCCTGCCCCCGGCCGTGGTAGGGGTCCTGCCCCAGGATGACCACGCGCACCTCATCGGGCGGTGTCAGCTCCAGCGCGCGCAGCGGCTGGGGCGGAAAGATCACGGCGCCGGCTTCCAGGCGCTGGTGCAGAAAGGTCAGCAGCTGCTGGCCCGTGGCACCCGCGAAGAAGTCCTCGACCAGGGGCTGCCAGTCGGGCGCAACGGGCCAGTCGGCGGGATCGGCGGATTGGAGTTGGTCGGCTTGCGCCGGGGCGATTGCGTCGTCTTGAAGGGCCATGGCGGATGGGGGCACCGCCGCCACATGCCGAGGCAGCAGCCTCCCTCAAAAAAGTACAGCTGAAATGCATGGGCGCAAGCGCCATGCCTGTTGGATCACGGCAAGCATACCTTTCCCTGCGGCGGGGAGGTACGTCCGCCTCCAACGGCGTCCTAAAGACAGACAATGGTTACACGGAAAAACATACGAAAAACCTTGAGTCAGCCCAATGCTTTACCTAGAATTTCGTGTAAATGACCGCAAACTGCACTCTACAACTGCACCACTGCAGCGCCTGGCACGACGTCGCGAGCGTGGACCTGCGCGGGCAGCAAGGAGAAGGCTGGAAGGCCAGCACCTACTCGGGCTATACCGTGGACTGGGCGGTCCAGCATGCGGGCGCCACCGATGCCCGCGCCCTTTGTGCCCGTTGGCCTGTGGGGCTGGAGCCCCTGCAGCAGGTGCATTGGCCAGTCTTTCTGATCGACATGCTGCCTCAAGGCTTTGGTCGGCGCGAGCTGCTGCAACGCCTGGGCCAATCTCCCCTGGCAGGTGCGGTTGCCGACTGGCAGTTGCTGCTGGCCGGGGCAGGTAACCCCATAGGAAACCTGCGCGTCAAGGAAGCGGCGCAATGGCTGGGCAACCATGGGGGAGGCATGCGCGGGTTCACCGACGAGGAGGTTGCGCAACGCGGCGACGAGTTCTCCGAGTACCTTGCCTCGCATGGCCTGTTTGTTGCCGGGTCCTCCGGGATACAAGGCGAGTGGCCCAAGGTGCTGCTGACACGCGCCCAGGATGGTCTGCTGTACCTGGACCACACCCTTGCGGACGAGCAGGCGGTGCAGCACTACATCGTCAAGTTCGGACGCGGCACCGACCCGCAGCTGGCCTGCATCCTCAGGCATGAGGCCACCTATATGCGTCTGGCCGCCGATCTGGGACTGCGGGTGCATGCACCGCTGGAGTTGCACCAGCGTGCGCTGTTCATACGACGGTTTGACCGGCAGGTGCACCGGGGCGCGGTCACGCGACTGGCGCAGGAAAGCATTGCCACGCTGACCGGCATGCCAGGCTTCGAAGCCGTGCCCGACCATGACACGGTCTGCCTGGAGCTGATGCGGCACTGCAGCCACCCGCAGCAGGAAGTGCTCGAATACATCAAACGCGACATTGCCAACCTGGCCCTGGGCAACAAGGACAACCACGCGCGCAACACCGCCGTGCAGCGCGGTTTCGATGGCCGCATCGCGCTCACGCCCCTGTACGACTTTGCGCCCATGTATCTCCACCCGGACGGCATTGCCCGACGCATCCGCTGGCGGGATGAACAGGGCGGCCGGCCCGATTGGGGCCGTGTGCTGGATAGCGTCTGTGCGCTGGCCGCGCAGCTCCCTCGAAAACGCCGGGGCACGCAGTCGGATCCGTTGCAGCGCGATCCACTGGTGAAAGGCCTCAAGGCCATGATTCCCTCGCTGGAGCGCATCGCCGCAGACGGTCTGGCGCTAGGGCTGGAGCCCGAGGTTCTCGGCCACCTGCGTCCCGCCCTCCTGGCACGTGCGCAGGAGCTCGCTGCGCTGCGCTGAAGACCATGGACAAGCGTTTCACCCCCATTCCCATTGCCCAGCAGCTGGAGCTGCGCAGGCAGGCCATTGACGATGTGCTGGCCCACCCCGAATGGTCTTTGCCGCAGGCCGTGCGGCATCTGAAGAAGACCATGCGGCTGACCACGGCCGAGATGGCCAAGCTTTGCGGCGTTTCCTATAGAACGCTGCAGGACATCGAGCAGGAGCGCAGCGAAGGCAGCGTGCAGACCATGAACCGCATCTTGGCCATGCTGGGGCTCAAGCTCGGGGTGGTGCGCATCGTGCGGACCCCGGATTCACCGGCCGGCCCGCACAACGACGCGTCTTAGGCAAACAGCTTGGCCAGCGCCTCCCCCGGCTCCTTGGCGCGCATGAAGGCCTCGCCCACCAGGAAGCCGTGGATACCGGCATCGCGCATGGCCTTGACGTCCTCGCGGCTGCCGATGCCCGACTCGGTGACCAGCAGGCGGTCGGCGGGCACGTTCTTTTGCAGGTCCAGCGTGGTCTGGATGCTGACCTCGAAGCTGCGCAGGTTGCGGTTGTTGATGCCCACCAGCGGGGTCTTGAGGCGCAGGGCGCGGTCCAGCTCGGCGCCGTCGTGCACCTCGACCAGCACGGCCATGTCCAGGCTGTGGGCGATCTGTTCCATCTCGGCCATCTGCGCGTCGTCCAGACAGGCGGCGATCAGCAGCACGCAGTCGGCGCCCATGGCGCGCGATTCGTAGATCTGGTAGGGATCGACCATGAAGTCCTTGCGCAGCACGGGCAGGTGGCAGCTGGCGCGCGCCTGCTTGAGATAGTCCACGCTGCCCTGGAAGAACTGCTTGTCGGTCAGCACCGAGAGGCAGGCGGCGCTGACGCCCTTGCCGTCGCCATCGGCATAGCTTTGCGCGATGTCGGCGGGGATGAAGTCCTCGCGGATCACGCCCTTGCTGGGGCTGGCCTTCTTGATCTCGGCGATCACGCCGGCCTGGCCGGCGGCGATCTTGGCGCGCAGCGCGCCCACGAAGTCGCGCGTGAGCACGCGGCTTTCGGCGTCGCGGCGCATGTCCGCGAAGGGCATGCGCTTCTGGGCGGCGGCCACTTCCTGCACTTTCACGTCGCAGATTTGCTTGAGGATGTCGGACACGTTGCTTTCCTTGGTTTCTTGTATTCGGTGGTCGATGGGGGCTGCGCGGCTCAGGCCGTCAGCCGGGCCGTGTAGGCCACGAGTTCGTTGAGCTTGGCCAGGGCCGCGCCGCTGTCCAGCGCCGCCTGGGCGCGGGCCATGCCGTCCTCGATGCTGGAGGCCACGTTGGCCGCATACAGGGCAGCACCCGCGTTCAGGCAGACGATGTCGCGCGCGGCACTCTTTTCGCCATGGAGCACGCCCAGCAGCATGGCCTTGGATTCCTCGGGATTGTCCACCTTGAAGGCGCGCGTGCCCACCATGCGCAGGCCGAAGTCCTCGGGATGGATCTCGTACTCGCGCACCACGCCGTCCTTGAGCTCGCCCACCAGGGTGCCCGCGCCCAGGCTGATCTCGTCCAGGCCGTCGCGGCCATAGACCACGATGGCGTGCTCGGCGCCCAGGCGCTGCAGCGCGCGCACCTGGATGCCGACCAGGTCCTCGTGGAACACGCCCATGAGGATGTTGGGCGCGCTGGCCGGATTGGTCAGCGGGCCCAGGATGTTGAAGATGGTGCGCACGCCCAGCTCCTTGCGCACGGGCGCCACGTTCTTCATGGCCGGGTGGTGGTTGGGCGCGAACATGAAGCCGATGCCCACGTCGGCGATGCTGCGCGCGATCTGCTCGGGGCTGAGCTGGATGTTGACGCCCAGCGCCTCCATGGCGTCGGCGCTGCCGCTCTTGCTGCTGACGCTGCGCCCGCCGTGCTTGCTGACCTTGCCGCCCGCCGCCGCGATCACGAAGATGGAGCAGGTGGAGATGTTGAAGGTGTTGGCGCCGTCGCCGCCCGTGCCCACGATGTCCACCAGGTGGCGCTTGTCCTCCACATGGACCTTGTTGGAGAACTCGCGCATGACCTCGGCCGCGGCCGTGATCTCGCCGATGGTCTCCTTCTTCACGCGCAGGCCGGTGACGATGGCGGCCGTCATCACGGGCGACAGCTCGCCGCGCATGATCAGGCGCATCAGGTGCAGCATCTCGTCGTGGAAGATTTCGCGGTGCTCGATGGTGCGCTGCAGCGCTTCCTGGGGGGTGATCTGGGTCATTGCGGTGTCTCGGTTGGGTGCCGGCCTGCTCAGGCCTTCTGTTCCAGGAAATTCTTGAGCATGGCGTGGCCATGCTCGGTGAGGATGCTCTCGGGGTGGAATTGCACGCCCTCGATGGCCAGGCTGGTGTGGCGCACGCCCTGGATCTCGCCGTCCTCGCTGGTGGCCGTGATCTCCAGGCATTCGGGCAGGCTGGAGCGCGCAATGGCCAGCGAGTGGTAGCGGTTGACCGTGAACTGCTCGGGCAGGTCGGCGAACACGCCCTTGCGGTCGGTGGTGATGACGCTGGTCTTGCCATGCATCTGCTGGCCCGCGCGCACGATGTCGCCGCCGAAGGCCGCGCCAATGCTCTGGTGGCCCAGACACACGCCCAGGATGGGCAGGCGGCCTGCAAAGTGCTGGATGGCCGCCACGGAAATGCCGGCCTCGGCCGGCGAGCAGGGGCCGGGCGAGATCACCAGGCGGTCGATCTTCTCGCGCTCGACCAGGGCGATCACCTCGTCCAGCGTGGCCTCGTCATTGCGCACCACGGTGACATCGGCACCCAGCTCGCCGAAGTACTGGACGATGTTGTAGGTGAAGCTGTCGTAGTTGTCGATCATCAGCAGTCTGGTCATACCGGCTCCTGGGTCTCAAAGGGAAAAACGGGTGGCGCGGGCATGCCGCAGCGAAGGCTGGCGCGGGAATGCGCGCAATGCTGCCTGGGTCTGGAAGGGGGAATCTGAGGGCATCTGGGCAATCTCCTGGGTTCTGGGAGCCGCCGTGCCGGGGAGCCATCTGCTGAGTGAGCCTTGCTGCCGTCACGGCGGCAAGGTGCGGTACGCAACCGCGACGACGTGCCGCTTCCTTATTGGAAGCGCCACCACTGTGCAACGATGATCGAAACGGGCGTACCGTTCATGGCTGTCTTGGATCGAGAGTTCAGGTGTCTGGAAGACGGGAATGCAGCAGGCTGCATGGCGGAGCATGCTAACACAGGGTCCGCGCAGCGTGGCGGGACGACCCTGCAGGCGCCTCACTTCAGGAAATCCGGCTGGTCGAACTTCTGCTTCAAGAAGCGGCCATTGGCCAGCAGCGCCTGCGCGTCGCTGGCCGCCACATGGGCCACCACCTGCTGCATCTGCCCGGCCAGCAGCGCCAGCTGCTCGGTCAGCAGCTGCCTGGCCGTCTTGCCGTCCTGCACGGGCTGGGTGACACGGAACAGCGGCGGCAGCGCCGCATAGTGCGACAGCGTGGCGGGCAGGTACTGCAGCACCGTCTCGCGCACGGTGAACAGGCCGTCGTTGAAGACCGGGCCGGCCTCGGCCAGCGAGGGCAGCACCTCGTGCACCGAGCCGCGCACGCTGTCCAGATGCTTTTGCATCTCGGGCGTGAGCATCGGACGGGCCTTTTGCACCAGCTCGTCGATGCGTTCGCGGATGTCCTCGGCGCTCCAGTGCTGCTGCAGCGCCCGCTCGAAGCTGGCACCCACGGGCTGCAGGGCCCAGCCCAGCAGCAGGCCCGCGACGTACAGCCCCAGCGTGATCCAGCCCCAGCCGGCGCCGATCACGCCGGCAAACAGCAGCACCGGCCCCAGCAGGGCCAGCGCCAGGCCGGCGAGGTTGCCGTTGCCGTAGAAGAAAAGCTTCAGGCGGCGCATCAGGCAGGTCCGATCGCTGGCGGAGTTGTCACTGGTAGCCCCGGATTTCCTTGAACACCAGCGGCAGCCCGCTCTTGCCGGTGTTGCGCGCATCGAAGGCGCGCCCGCCCGTCAGCGCGGCCAGGGCCTGCATTTCGCCGGACTGCGCCTCGCCAAAGATGATGGGAAAGACGCGCACCAGCGGCGCGCCGCCGTCGCGCGCCATGCGCTGCTCGCGCTCGAACGCGGCCCAGTCGCGGCCGGCCGTGTTGGCGCCATCGGTCAGCAGCACGATGCTGACGAAGCGCTCGGGATCGGCCCGCAGTTCCTGGCGTGCCTGCTGCTGGGCCAGCGTGAGCGCGTCGTAGATGGCCGTGCCGCCGTCGGCCACCAGGCTGTCGGCATAGGCCAGCACCTGGGCGCTTGCGGCCTGCAGGTCGCCCGCCGCGAACTGCACGCGCGCGGGCTGGCCGACCAGGCCCGAGAACGGAATCAGCAGCACGCGTTCGCGCGCCTGGAAGGCGGCATAGCGCTGGCTGGCGGCCGAGGCCTCGGCGCCGGACAGCAGCTTGAGCGCCTCCTTCATCTGCGCCAGCCGCGCACCCTTCATGGAGCCGCTCACGTCCAGCACGAAGATGCTGGTGGCCGGACGGCGCAGATCGCTCTGGTAGGCCGAGAGCACGGCATCGATCACCTCCAGCCGGTTCGGAAAGCTCAGCTCCACCACGGGCGCCGTGGGTAGGGCCGGGCTGGCCTGCGCCTCGGGGCTGGCGGGGCGCAGCTGGGCCTGGCGCAGCGGCTGGCCCTGGAAGGCGGGGGCCTTGAACTGGGCGACCAGCCGGTCATAGTCTGCGCGCCGCGCAGCGTTGAGCAGCATCAGCGGATAGTCGGCCGAGATCACGCCGTCGCGCGGGTAGACCAGGGTCAGGCGGTCGGCGGCGGGCAGCTTCTCGTTCAGGCGCAGGATCACGGCCTCGTAGTTGACCAGCGCATCGACGGCGCCGGGCTCGCGCTCGAAGGCCTCGGCCAGCCAGCCGGAGCTGCCTGCCGTGAGCTTGTGGCCCGACAGGAAGTCCTTGAGCACCTTGGCGTTGACCTCCCTGGCGTCCAGGTCCTCGGTCTTGCCGGCCACGGCCGAGGCCACGGCGAACAGCGCGCTCATGCCGGTGTTGGAACTGGCCGGATTGGTCATGCCGTAGCGCAGCCGGCCCTGGGCGGCAGCGCGTGCGATGTCGGCCCAGGTGGGCGGGGCCTTGTCCCAGCCCAGCTTTTGCAGCACGGGAGCCTTCACGCCCAGGGCCACGCGCGAGTAGAAAAGCTTTTCACGCGCCAGCGGCTTGTTCGCCAGCGCCAGCGCGGGATAGGCGCCATTGGGCGGCAGGATGGCGTCGTACTGCTCGCCCGCATTGATGCGCTCGACCATCTCCAGCGTGCCCGCATAGCTGAGCTTGAGCGGCACGCCCGCCGCCGTGGCGGCCTGCTCCAGCGCGGGCACCACGTCCTTGAGCTCGGAGCCGGCCAGCACGGTGAATGCACCCTGGGGACCGGCGGACGGATCGGACCTGGCGGCGGCCTGCGGCGCGGTTTCGGGCGACTTGCCGCAGCCGGCCAGGGCCAGCGCAAGGCCCAGCAGCCACCAGGCCGCCAGGCGCTGGAACATGCTCACAGCACCACCTCGCCGGCGGGCGCCTGCAGCGCCTCGCGCACGTCCTCGCGGCGGCTCTTTTCCAGATAGGCGCGGGACTTGTCCACCTCCTGCGACAGCGTGTCCACCGTGGTCTGCATGGAGGCCAGGGCCTTGACCTTGAAGTCGGCCATGGCGTCCATGGTCTGGTAGATGTTGCCGAAGGCCTGCTGCAGCCTGGCGATGTCGATGGTGCTGCCGGCCGCCTGCTCGTGGATCTTCCCGCTTTGCTCGCGCAGCAGCTCGCTGGTGCCGGCGATCAGGTTGCCCGTGGTGGTGTTCAGCGCCGTGATCTGGTCCAGCACCAGCTTCTGGTTGGCCAGCGCCTGCGCCACGATGACGGCCGTGCGCAGGGCAGAGACCGTGGTGGTGGTCGCGCGGTCCACGCCCTTGGCCAGTTCGAGGTTGTTCTTGCGCACCAGGTCCAGCGCCAGGTAGCCCTGCACGTTCACCGCCATCTGGGTGAGCAGGTCGGTGACCTTCTGGCGTGCGTAGAACAGCATGTCCTCGCGCACCACGCGCGCCTTTTCAGGGTCGCTGGCGTCCAGCTGCGCCGCCTTGGCCTCCAGCGCCGCGTCCAGCTTCTTGCCGATGTGGATGTATTTTTCCAGCCGCTCCATCAGGCCCCACAGGTTGGCCTTTTCCTGCTCGATGGCGGCGTTGTCGCGCAGCAGCTCGTCCTTGCCGCGCTTGAGGCTGTCGATGATGGCGTTCAGGTGGCTCTGGCTGGACTGGAACTTGTCGAAGTAGTCCACCAGCCTGTTGCCCATGGGGATCAGGCCCAGCAGCTTGCGCGGCTTGAACAGGTCATCCTGGCGCGAGGGGTCCAGCGCCTCCACCTGGCGGCGCAGGTCGATCAGGCCCTGGCCGATCTGGCTGCCCTGGTCGAACAGGCCGTTGTTCAGCGTCTTGACGGGGCGCTCCAGCATGCGGTTGGAGACGGCCGCAGCGGCCTGCACCTCCTTGTTGCCCATGCCGTGGATGCGCTCGACCGCGCCCTTGAAGGCGGGCGACTGGCTGTCGTTGGCGGTGATGTCGTCGATGAACTGCGCCACCTGCGCGTCCAGCTGCTGCACTTCCTCGGCCTTGAGGCGGACCTTGCCGCTGGCCGACTCGATGGGCACGGGCAGGGCGGGCGCAGGCGGCTCCAGCACGAAATCCTGCTCCTGTGCAGGCACGGCCACGGCGGCGCTGGCCGTGGTGGTCTGGGGGGTGTTGCTCATCGGTTGCTCCTGGAACGTTCGGTCATTTGAAGCGCTGCTCCATGTCCACGATCATTCGCTCCAGCCATTCCTGGCTGGGCGGATCGATCACCTCCACCAGCTGCGCGGGCGCCTGCACGCCCTGCCCGGCCCAGCGCTCGGGGCCGTGCGTGTCGCCGCCGGTGCGAAAGCCGTATTCCTGCGCCAATGCGCGCAGCTGCGGGTCGGATTCGAGCAACTGGCCCACGCGCTCGCCTGCCGGCGTGTAGGGCACGAGCACATGCTTGGAATACAGCGTGGGCTGCGGGTAGAGCATCACCATCTCGCCGCTCCTGCGCTGCGGGTGACGCAGCAGGAACTCCACCAGCTGCGACTCATAGGCCACCAGCAGCGGCGCCTTGCCCATGCCCAGGGCCAGGTAGTCCTCGAACGGCCCGGCCGACGAGCTTTCCTGGAAGCCCTGGCGCAGGAACAGCGGCGCCACCTGCGGCATCACGCGCTCCAGGTCGGCCGGGCTTTGCACCACCTGCTGGCCGTTGAGCACATAGCTGGCCAGCGCCAGGTACATGGCCGCGCTGTTGGAGCTGCGCACATCGGTGCTGGCGGGCAGCACGGCCTTGCCGGTGGCAAAGGCGCCGGAGGCCTTCAGGTCACGCCAGCGCGTGCCCTTGCCGGCCATGGCCAGCAGGGCGGGAAGATCGGTCACGTAAAAGAAGTCGCCCTGCTTTTGCGCAACGCCGTTGGCGATCAGGATCTCGGCAATGGGCCGCCAGCTGGCGAACACGATGGGCGTGTAGAACGGCGTGTAGACCGTGCCGGCCCTGGCCGCCGCCTTGAGCTGGGCCGCAGCCGGCGCCCCCGAGGGAAAGCCGAAGTCGTACTGCTTGGGGTCGTAGCTGTTGGCAATGCTGCGCGAGCCGGCCTTTTGCACCGTCACCGTCACGCCGTGGCGCGCCAGCACGTCGCGCACGCGCTCGTCCTGGAAGAAGGCTTCCTTCTCGGAGCCGATCAGGCCGCGTGCCGTCACGGACTGCTGCTGCGCCCGCTGCGCCTGGCGGTCCTGCACCAGGGCCGTGCGCGAGTACCAGACGCCGCCGCCCACGGCCGCCAGCAGCAGCGCCGCCAGCCCCGCCGCCAAAGCACGGCGGGCGTTCATTGAGAGGCTCCGCCCTGGATGACGGCAAGATGAAATTCGGTCATGAACGCGCGGGCCGTTGTCATGTCTTGTTCAAAAAAACTTCTTATACGGAAGTTTTGTGACACAACGACGACACGCGGCCCGGCCCGCGCCACGACTACCTCAACGCGACTATCTCAGCGCGACTACCTCAACGCGAGTTGCTCAGTGAAGCTGCGCCCACCGGGCGTTTCGCGGTGCTGCTGGGTGCGGTGCTCCACCAGCTGGTCCCACGTCTGCATCTGGCGCTCCTGCGTCTTGCGCAGCGCGCCGGTGACCTGCTTGCCGGCTGTCTCGATCAGCGTGGTGATGGTGCGGCTGTCCTGCACCTTGGTCAGGTCATAGTTGCCCGACTGCAAATCCAGCATGCTGCGGTTGCGCGCCTTTTTGGACTCGGCGTTCAGGGACTCGGTCACCACCTGGGCGATCGACTCGCCCTCCCTGCCGCGGGACTGCCGGGTGGTCTTCTGGCCCACCTGGTACTCGGCGCGGCCGATTTCGGTCACGGCGCCGAATTCGTTGGTGTTCTCGAAGTCACCGCTGAAGCTGGCCTGGAAATCGGCCAGGCCGCTTTGCAGGGACTGCACGGAACGCTCCAGCCCGGAGAGCGCGACGATGGCGCCCGGCGCGGCCGGCGCCTGCGCGTTGTGCAGCTGACTGAAGGCACTCTTGAACATGTCCACCAGCGCCGCATCCGCACGGCCGCGCTGCGCGGCGGCATCAAAGCGCTTCAGATGCTGGTCCAGCGCGGACTGGCGCTGCGACGCGCTGGCGCCTGCGGGCGCGTCGGACTCCAGGTTGACGGCCAGCTCGCCCGCCGCGCCCTTCATGGCCACCGATCGGCCATCGGCGCCCACATGCAGGCTGAACGAGGACAGGGGCTGCGAAGGCTTGGGGTTCTTGATGTCCAGGTCCAGGCCGGACAGCACGCTGCGATCGAAGTCCATCAGCTTGCCCAGTTCCAGCTGGGGCTTGCCCGGCTTTCCCAGGCCTTCCAGCGCTTCGTCCAGCCCGTCGGCCAGCTGGGCGATGGCCGCGCTCTCGGCCTGGCTCAAGGTGCCGGAACTCTTGACCTCGACCCGCAGCCCGCTGCTGCTGCCCGCTTCGCTGCCGTCGTTCGTGGCAATCCGCAGCTCCACGGTCTGGCCCGATTGCGTGCGGATCTTCAGGCTCACGGTGGCAGCGCCCACGGACACATCGCTCAGTGCGGACTTGTCCAGGGCCTGCGCATCCGCGCTGCCTGCGACGGAGTCGGCCGCCGTGGGCGCCTGGTACTCCGCCACCGTCTGCTGGTAGTCCGACGGCGTGGCCGCAAAGCGCGACAGCAGGGCGCCGCCCAGGCCGCGCCAGCGGTCGGCCAGGCTGGCCGACGGGCCCAGGCCCAGGTTGCGCGCCATCAGGGTGCTGATGTCGTCCCTGTCTTGCGAGGCCCAGGCCCGGGTCAGCCTGAACTGGCCCAGTTCCACGGGCTGCGGTTTGGCATAGATGACGCTGGACCCTGCGGACTGGCCCAGCGTGACCTGCGTGCCCGGGTCGGCGGGTGCAGCAGCTGCCGTGGTCGCTGACGACCTCACGGACACCGTGGGCCGCATGCCCGCTGCGCTGGCGGCAAAGCTGGCGCCGGTGGATGAAATGCTGGTCATGGATTGATCGTCTTCCTTCGGTCTTGTCCCGACTGAATGGCGGCCCAGGCCTTTGCAGGCCGGGGATTTTCTCTGTCCACGGACCATCGGCAGATTTCCGGTTTTCTTTACCTCCCATGCACCAATATGGTGTGAATACCTTGTATTCATTGAAATCCGGCCAATACAGAGAATGCTCGGCTGTTGGCGCAAAAAGACACCATTGCTCTACTGGGCACAGCAACCGGCGGCAAGCGGCATTCTCCCCGTGAGGCAGCCCTCTTTGACCTGAGTCAAGACTATGGAGTGAACTGCATCGATATAACGAAACGGCATCGCCAAAATCGGTCGCTGCAGTGCAACATAGATAGAATGAAAAAGACCAGGAGACGATATTGGCATGCAAACCTTTGATTTGCATGCATCAAAACAAGCTATCAAAAGCTTCGTAGTCACAGGAAATACAAACATTCGCCGTGGCGCATATGTCGGCAATGCCGCGCCATGCCCCGTGATTCCTGACGAAGCCGCCCCAAGGCGGCCTGTTTCCCGGCAGACCTTCTGATCTGGAGCATTCGAGATGACGCTATTGGCTGGCAAAAAAGGCCTGATCGTCGGCATCGCCAACCGCGACAGCATTGCCTGGGCCTGTGCCCGGGCCATGCATGCGGCGGGCGCCGAGATCGGCGCGACCTGGCAGAACGACAAGGCCCGGGCGCATGTGGAGCCCCTGCTCGACGAGATCGGTGCCGAGCTGCGCATGCCGCTGGACGTGGGCGACGACGAGCAGATGCGCGCGCTGTTCGATGCCGCCGCCGTGCGCTGGGGCCGGCTGGACTTCGTGCTGCACGCCGTGGCCTACGCCCCGCGCAAGGACCTGCAGGGCCGCGTGGTAGACAGCTCCCGCGAGGGCTTTGCGCTGGCCATGGACATCTCCTGCCACTCCTTCATCCGCATGGCCCACCTGGCCGAGCCGCTGATGGCGGCCAGCGGCGGCAGCCTCATGACGCTGAGCTACCTGGGCGCCAGCGAGGTCATGCCGCACTACGGAATCATGGGCCCGGTCAAGGCCGCGCTGGAGTCCACCACGCGCTACCTGGCGGCCGAGCTCGGCCCCTCGCGCATCCGCGTCAATGCCGTCTCGCCCGGGCCCATCGCCACGCGCGCGGCCTCGGGCATTGCCGCGTTCGATGAACTCGTGGCCGACAGCGTGCGCCGCTCGCCCATTGCCGGCGAATTGCAGCCCGACGACGTGGGGCCGCTGTGCGCCTTCCTGGCCTCGGACGGGGCGCGCGCCATCACGGGCTGCACGCTGTATGTCGATGGCGGCCACCACATCCTCAACTAGCGGCTGCCGCACCGGCACCCCGCAGCACTGCAGATGACCCTCCCATTCCCCCGAACCGCCGCCGCCGCGCTGGCAGCCGCACTGGCCGCCGCCCTGGCGGGATGTGCCTCCCTGGCGCCGCCGCACGAGCCGCCGCCCCTGCCCACGCCCGAGGCCTGGCCTGCCCATCTGCAGGCGGGCGCCCAGGGTGTCGCCGCCGCCGGCCTGCCCTGGCGCGAGTACTTCACCGACCCCGTGCTGCGCCAGCTGATCGCCACCGCGCTGGAGCACAACCGCGACCTGCGCGTGGCCGCGCTGCGCGCCGAAGAGGCGCGCGCGGCCTTCCAGATCCAGCGCTCCGAGCTGTTCCCGGCCATTGGCGTGGGCGGCCAGGCCGCACGGGCGCGCGTGCCGGGCGACCTCAACCTCTCGGGCCGCTCCGTGGTCAGCGGCGAGTACCGCGCCGAGGTCGGCTTCAGCAGCTGGGAGCTGGACCTGTGGGGCCGCGTGCGCAGCCTCAAGGACGCGGCCCTGCAGACCTGGCTGGCCAGCGATGCGGGCCGCCACGCCGTGCAGACCGCGCTGATCGCCCAGGTGGCCGACGGCTACCTGGGCCTGCGCGAGCTGGACGAGCGCGTGGCCATTGCGCGCGAGACGCTGGCCACGCGCCAGGAATCCTTTCGCATCTTCACGCGCCGCGAGGCCGTGGGCGCCAGCTCGCGCCTGCAGCTGGCCCAGGTCCAGACCCTGCTGACCCAGGCGCAGGCCCTGCTGGCCCAGCTGGAGCTGGCACGCGCGCAGCAGCTGCATGCCCTGGCCCAGCTGGTCGGCGCCCACCCGGGCCCGCTGCCCGCCGCCGCACCCTTTGACGACGCCCTGGTGCTGGCCGAGCTGCGGCCGGGCCTGCCCTCGGAACTGCTCACGGCGCGGCCCGACATTGCCGCGGCCGAGCACCAGTTGCGCGCGGCCCGGGCCCAGATCGGCGCGGCGCGCGCCGCCTTCTTCCCGCGCATTGCGCTCACCGCCCGCTGGGGCACGGCCAGCGCCGAACTCGACGGCCTGTTCGACGGCGGCAGCCGCGCCTGGGCCTTCGTGCCCACGGTGTCCCTGCCCATCTTCGACGGCGGCCGGCGCCGCGCCAACCTGGAGCTGGGCGAGATCCGCAGCGACATGGCCGTGGCCCAGTACGAGAAAGCCATACAGACCGCCTTCCGCGAGGTGGCCGACGGCCTGGCCGCGCGCCGCTGGCTGTCCGAACAGATCACCGTGCAGCGCACCGCCGTGCAGGCCCAGGCCGAGCGCGCGCGGCTGGCGCAGCTGCGCTACGACAACGGCTCGGCCGCCTACCTGGAGGTGCTGGACGCCCAGCGCGACCTGCTGGCCGCACGCCAGCAACTGGTGCAGGCGCGGCGCGCCCTGCTGTCCAGCCAGGTGGGCCTGTATGCCGCCCTGGGCGGCGGCAGCGGCGCGGAACCTGCCGCGCTGCCCGCCACCGTGCCGGCCACGCCTGCCGATCCCCCGAATTCCTGAAGCATCCGGACCCGCCCATGGACAAGAACACCTCTCTGAAGAACAAGATCGTGCCGATCGCCGCCGTGGCGGTCCTGGCCCTCGTGGCCTGGTGGGCCTGGAAGACCTTCACGCCCAAGGGCCCGGGCGAGGGCTTCGTCGGCAGCAATGGCCGGGTCGAGGCCACCGAGATCGACATCTCCACCAAGCTGCCCGGCCGCGTGGAGGAAATCCTGGTGCGCGAGGGCGACTTCGTGCAGGCCGGCCAGCCCGTGGCGCGCATGCAGATCGACACCCTGCGCGCCCAGCGCCAGGAAGCCGACGCCATGCGCCAGCAGGCCGAGCACAGCGTGGCCGCGGCCGAGGCCCAGGTCACCCTGCGCCGCAGCGACCTGGCCGCCGCCCAGGCCCTGATCGTGCAGCGCGAGACCGAGGTGGACGCCGCGCAGCGCCGCTTCAAGCGCTCGGAAACGCTGGCGCGCGAGGGCGCCTCTTCGGTGCAGGAGCTCGATGACGACCGCGCCCGCGTGCGCGGCAGCGAGGCGGCGCTGGCCGCCACGCGCGCCCAGGCCGCCGCCGCCCAGGCCGCCGTGAAGGCGGCCGAGGCCCAGGTGGTCGGCGTGCGCTCCCAGGTGCAGGCCGCCACGGCCACGGTGGCGCGCGTGCAGGCCGACATCGACGACGGCGTGCTCAAGGCCCCGCGCGATGGCCGCGTGCAGCTGCGCGTGGCCCAGCCCGGCGAGGTGCTGGGCGCAGGCGGGCGCGTGCTCAACCTGCTGGACCTGTCCGATGTCTACATGACCTTCTTCGTGCCCGAGACCGCCGCCGGCCGCATCGCCCTGGGCAGCGAGGTGCGCCTGGTGCTGGACGCCGCGCCCGAGTACGTGATCCCGGCCCGTGTCTCCTTCGTCGCCAGCCAGGCCCAGTTCACGCCCAAGACCGTGGAGACCGCCAGCGAGCGCCAGAAGCTGATGTTCCGCGTGCGCGCCCAGATCCCGCCGGAGCTGCTGCGCCGCCATCTGGAACAGGTCAAGACCGGCGTGCCCGGCATGGCCTGGCTGCGCACCGATGCCAGCCATGAGTGGCCCGCCAACCTGGCCATCAAGCTGCCAGCCCAGCCCGCGCAATGAGCCAGAGCACGACGCCCCACGCCAGCGGCTGGGTCGTGCGCCTGAAGGGCGTGCACCAGCGCTATGGCCAGGTCGAGGCGCTGGCGGGCATCGACCTGGACATTCCCGAAGGCCGCATGGTCGGCCTGATCGGGCCGGACGGCGTGGGCAAGTCCAGCCTCATGGCGCTGATCTCCGGGGCGCGCAAGATCCAGGAAGGCAGCGTCGAGGTGCTGGGCGGCGACATGGCCCAGCGCCGGCACCGCGAGGCCGTCTGCCCGCGCGTGGCCTACATGCCGCAGGGCCTGGGGCGCAACCTCTATCCCACGCTGTCGGTGGAGGAGAACCTGCAGTTCTTCGCGCGCCTGTTCGGCCATGACGCGGCCGAGCGGCGCCGGCGCATCGACGACCTCACCCAGGCCACGGGCCTGCGCAAATTCCTGGAGCGGCCGGCCGGCAAGCTGTCGGGCGGCATGAAGCAGAAGCTGGGCCTGTGCTGCGCGCTGATCCACGACCCCGACCTGCTCATTCTTGACGAGCCCACCACGGGCGTGGACCCGCTGGCGCGCGCCCAGTTCTGGGACCTGATCGCGCGCATCCGCCGCCAGCGCCCCGGCATGAGCGTGCTGGTGGCCACGGCCTACATGGACGAGGCCCAGCGCTTCGACTGGCTGGTGGCCATGGACGAGGGCCGCGTGCTGGCCACGGGCACGCCGGCCGAGCTGCTGCAGCGCACGGACAGCCGCTCGCTGGAAGAGGCCTTCATCGCCCTGCTGCCCGAAGAGAAAAAGCGCGGCCATGCGCCCGTGACCATCGCCCCCCTGCCCGAGGGCGGCGAGGACGACATCGCCATCGAGGCCAGGGACCTGACCATGCGATTTGGCGACTTCGTCGCCGTGGACCATGTGTCCTTCCGCATCCGCCGCGGCGAGATCTTCGGCTTCCTGGGCTCCAACGGCTGCGGCAAGAGCACCACCATGAAGATGCTGACCGGCCTGCTGCCGGCCAGCGAGGGCCAGGCCTGGCTGTTCGGCCAGCCCGTGGACCCGCGCGACATCGACACGCGCCGCCGCGTGGGCTACATGACCCAGGCGTTCTCGCTGTACGGCGAGCTGACCGTGCACCAGAACCTGGTGCTGCATGCGCGCCTGTTCGGCGTGCCCGAGGCGGACATTCCCGCGCGCGTGGCCGAGATGCTGCAGCGCTTCGACCTGCAGGCCGCACAGCACAGCCTGCCGGCCGCCCTGCCGCTGGGCATGCGCCAGCGCCTGTCGCTGGCCGTGGCCATGGTGCACAAGCCCGAGCTGCTCATCCTGGACGAGCCCACCTCGGGCGTGGACCCCGTGGCGCGCGACGGCTTCTGGCGCCTGCTGGTGGAGCTGTCGCGGCGCGACCGCGTGACCATCTTCATCTCCACCCACTTCATGAACGAGGCCGAGCGCTGCGACCGCATGTCCATGATGCATGCGGGCAAGGTGCTGGACAGCGACACGCCCGCGCGCCTGGTAGCCAAGCGCGGCGCGGCCACGCTGGAGGAAGCCTTCATCGGCTACCTGGTCGAGGCCGGTGGCGGCGAGGCCCCGGCCGAGGAACAGCAGGCCGCGCCTGCCGCCCCCGCTGCCGTGGAAACGCACGCTGCGCGCCGCCGCCATTTCAGCGCCCAGCGCATGCTCAGCTATGTCTGGCGCGAAGCGCTGGAGCTGCAGCGCGACCCGGTGCGCGCCACGCTGGCCCTGGTGGGCTCGCTGATCCTGATGTTCGTGATGGGCTACGGCATCAGCCTGGACGTGGAGGACCTGCGCTTTGCCGTGCTGGACCGCGACCAGACCACCATCAGCCGCAGCTATGCGATGAGCCTGTCGGGCTCGCGCTACTTCATCGAGCAGCCGCCGCTGACCGACTACGACGCACTGGACCGCCGCATGCGCAGCGGCGAGCTGACCCTGGCCATCGAGATCCCGCCGGGCTTTGCGCGCGATGTGCTGCGCGGCGGCTCCGTGCAGGTGGGCGCCTGGTTCGACGGCGCCATGCCCACGCGCGCCGAGACCGTGCGCGGCTACCTGCAGGGCATCCACCAGCACTGGCTGACCGAGCAGGCGCGCGAGCGCCTGGGCGTGGCGCCGGCCGGCCTCATCGACATCCAGACGCGCTTTCGCTACAACCCCGACGTGCGCAGCCTGCCGGCCATGGTGCCGGCCGTCATGCCCCTGCTGCTGCTGCTTTTGCCCGCCATGCTGACGGCGCTGGCCGTGGTGCGCGAGAAGGAAAGCGGCTCCATCACCAACCTCTACGTCACGCCGGTCACGCGCACCGAATTCCTGCTGGGCAAGCAACTGCCCTATGTGGTGCTGGCCATGCTGAACTTCCTGCTGATGTGCCTGATGGCCGTCACCCTGTTCGGCGTGCCCGTGACGGGCAGCTTTGCCACGCTGGCCCTGGCGGCGCTGATCTTCAGCGGCGCCTCCACGGGCTTCGGCCTGCTGGCCTCCACGCTGACGCGCAGCCAGATCGCCTCGATGTTCCTGGTGCTGATCGGCACGCTGATCCCCACCACGCAGTTCGCAGGCCTGGTCGATCCCGTGTCCTCGCTGGAGGGCGTGGGCCGCGCCATCGGCGAGGTCTATCCGGCCAGCCACATGATCGCCATCAGCCGCGGCGTGTTCAGCAAGGCGCTGGGATTTCGGGAGCTGGCCGGCTCGTTCGGGCCGCTGCTGCTGTCCGTGCCGGCGATCCTGGGCCTGGCCATTGCGCTGACCAGAAAGCAGGAGAGCTGACATGCGCACCCGCCTTTTCTCCAACATCTACCGGCTGGGCGTCAAGGAGCTGTGGAGCCTGTGGCGCGACCCCGTGCTGCTGGTGCTCATCGCCTATGTGTTCACGGTCTCCATCTACACGGCGGCCACGGCCATGCCCGAGAGCCTGCACAACGCGCCCATCGCCATCGTGGACGAGGACGGCTCGCCGCTGTCGCAGCGCATCGCGGGCGCCTTCTATCCGCCGCAGTTCGCGCCGCCGGCCATGATCGACCGCACGCAGATGGACCCGGGCATGGACTCGGGCACCTACACCTTCGTGCTCAACATCCCGCCCAACTTCCAGCGCGACGTGCTGGCGGGCCGCGCGCCCGAGCTGCAGCTGAACGTGGACGCCACGCGCATGAGCCAGGCCTTCACGGGCAACAGCTATGTGCAGCAGATCGTCTCGGCCGAGGTCAGCGAGTTCGTGCGGCGCTTTCGGGGCGCCACCGCCCTGCCCGTGGACCTGGTGGTGCGCGCGCGCTTCAATCCCGCGCTGGACAAGGTCTGGTTCGGCGGGCTGATGCAGATCATCAACAACGTGACCATGCTGTCCATCATCCTCACGGGCGCGGCGCTGATCCGCGAGCGCGAGCACGGCACGGTGGAGCACCTGCTGGTCATGCCGGTGACACCGACCGAGATCATGCTGGCCAAGATATGGTCCATGGGACTGGTCGTGCTGGTCACCGCCTTTGCCTCGCTCAACCTCGTGGTGCGCGGCGCCCTGGGCGTTCCCATCGAAGGCTCTCAGCCGCTGTTCCTGGCAGGGGCCGCGCTGTGCCTGTTCGCCACAACGTCGCTGGGGATCTTCCTTGCCACGCTGGCGCGCAACATGCCACAGTTCGGCATGCTGCTGGTGCTCGTGCTGCTGCCGCTGCAGCTGCTGTCGGGCGCCATGACGCCGCGCGAAAGCATGCCGCAGTTGGTGCAGACCATCATGCTGGCCGCGCCGACCACCCACTTTGTCGAGCTGTCGCAGGCCATCCTCTACCGCGGAGCGGGGCTGGACGTGGTCTGGAAGCCCTTTCTCGCACTGGCCGCCATCGGCTCCGTGCTGTTCGCCCTCACGCTCGCCCGCTTTCGCAAGACCATCGGCCAGATGGCCTGAGTTTCGTTCCGCCGCCAAGGCATCTTTCCACGTCAACCAGCAAGGAGTTCCATATGAGCGCACAGACCATTCCCCTCCATCTGCTCAAGGCCCAGCTCGAACTGCAGCTGCACCTGAGCCGGCTGCTGCAGGAAAGCGGCCAGCAATGGCTGGAGCATGCCGCACGCAACGGCCCCGAGCGCATCGCCGAGACCGGCAACGAGATCGAGGGCGTGCAGCAGACCAGCAGCTGGCAGGAGCTGGCCACCCTGCCCGCCCAGGCCTTCTGGCGCCACGCCCACCTGCGCATGGGCCATGCCCAGGCCCTGGCCCAGACGGCCATGGCCAGCCAGATGACCCTGGCCCAGGGCGTGCAGCAGGCCGTGCACGACTGGCAGCAGCAGGTGGCAGCCACGCTGAGCGGCGGCGCCCAGGGCGCGGCCGACACGGCCGTGCCCTGGAGCGACCTGCTGGCGCGCTGGACCTCGGCCGTGCAGTCCATGGCCCAGTCCGTGACCCCATCCGTCACCCCGCCCGACCATGCGGCGCAGCAGCCCATTGCAGCGGCTGCCGCCGAAACGGCCCGGGACGCTGCCGCCCACGGCTGAAGAGCCCAGGGGCTGACACAAGCCGCACGGTCCCGCAGGCGCGGGGCCGTTTGGCGGCCATTCACACGCAATCTGCAAGCAGGGGGCAGGACATGCCCGTTAAAGGAGTGGGCCAGATGAACGAGCACCTCGATAGCCACGGCACCGTGGACGTGGGGGCACTGTGGGGCGATCCGCTGAAGCTGCCCCAGGCAGCTGCACAGTACGCCACCGATGCCTGGCAGCGCACGCTGCTGTATGCCGACATCCGGCGCCAGCGCGGCAACCAGTACCGCGCCCACCTGGCCGAGGAAGTGCCAAATGTGCTGAGCTTCCAGGCCGAGATCGTGATGTCCGGCCTGGAGCTGCCGCGTCCCGTCAACTACGGGCTGGCACGCATCGCGCCCATGGAGGGCACGGTCATCGACCCGGCCAAGCGCCCCTTCATCGTCGTCGATCCGCGCGCGGGCCACGGCCCGGGCATCGGCGGCTTCAAGCCCGACAGCGAGATCGGCGCCGCCCTCAAGGCCGGCCATCCCTGCTACTTCGTGGGCTTCCTGCCCGACCCCGTGCCCGGCCAGACCGTCGAGGACGTGATGCGCGCCGAGGCCGAATTCGTGCGCAAGGTCGCCGAGCTTCACCCCGAGAGCCGGGGCAAGCCCGCCGTCATCGGCAACTGCCAGGCCGGCTGGCAGATCCTCATGACGGCCGCCGTCTGGCCCGAGCTGTTCGGGCCCATCATCGTGGCCGGCGCGCCGCTGTCGTACTGGGCCGGCGACAACCCCATGCGCTACGGCGGCGGCCTCATGGGCGGCAGCTGGGTGACGGCACTGACCAGCGACCTGGGTGCGGGCCGCTTCGACGGCGCCTGGCTGGTGCAGAACTTCGAGAACCTCAACCCCGCCAACACGCTGTGGGAAAAGCAGTACCAGGTCTATGCCGACGTGGACACCGAGGGGCCGCGCTACCTGGGCTTCGAGAAGTACTGGGGCGGCCATGTCTTCCTCGAAGGCCGCGAGATGCAGTACATCGTGGACAACCTGTTCATCGGCAACCGGCTGGCCACGGCCGAGCTGACGACCTCGGACGGCGTGCGCATCGACCTGCGCAACATCCGCTCGCCCATCGTGGTGTTCTGCTCGCATGGCGACAACATCACGCCGCCGGGCCAGGCCCTGGGCTGGATCACCGACCTGTACCGCGACGACGAGGACATCGCCGCCCACGACCAGACCATCGTCTTCGCCACGCACGACAGCATCGGCCACCTGGGCATCTTTGTCTCGGGCGCCGTGGGCCGCAAGGAGCACCGCGAGTTCGCGGCGCACATCGACATCATCGACCTGCTGCCCGCCGGCATCTACCGCGCCGAGATCGCCGACCGCCCGGCCGGCGTGCCGCCGCAGGAGCTGACCGACGCGGCCTACCTGATGAAGATCCGCCGCAGCGACCTGGCCGAGGTGCGCGACATCGTCCGGCCCGACCCCGAAAGCGAGCGCCACTTTGCCGCCGCCGCCCGCGTCTCCGAAATCAACCTCGCCCTGTACCGCAACACCGTGCAGCCCTGGGTGCAGGCCCTGTCCACGCCGTTGTCGGCGCGCTGGCTGCAGGCCATGCATCCGCTGCGCGTGGGCTATGAATACTGGTCGGACTCCCACCCGCTGGCCCCTGCCGTGGCCCAGGCCGCCGAGCAGGCGCGCGAGGACCGCCACCCCGTCGAGCCCGACAACCCCTTCCTGAAGGCGCAGCAGGCCATGTCGCAGGCCGTGGTGCATATGCTGGACACCTACCGCGACCAGCGCGACGCCATGCAGGCGCGGCTGTTCCACGCCATCTATGGCTCGCCTCTGGTGCAGGCCCTGGCCGGCCAAAGCCGCCAGGACGACGGCCCGCCGCGCCCGCACCCGGGCGAATCGCCCGAGCACTGCCAGTACATGTGCCAGGAGCTGGCGCGGCTGCACGAAAGCGTGGCCCAGGGCGGGCTGTACGAGGCCGTCATCCGCGCCCTGTTCCACGTGCTGCGCGCACGCGGCGAGGCCGATGAACGCCACTTCCGCCACGCCTGGCGGCTGCTGCAGGATCACCTGGGCGGCGTGCCGCCCGACATGGCGCAGTTCCGCCGCATCGTGCGCCGCCAGGCCCTGCTGATGCAGCGCGAGCCCGACGCCGCCATGGCCGCCATCACCCAGTTGCTGGCCGCCTCGCCGGCGGCCGACATCCGCTGGGGCATGACCACGGTGGACGAACTGGCCAACCAGGGCGGCAACCTCAGCGATGCCGAGCACCAGCGCCTGCTGCAGGCCATGGCGCATTTCGTGCAGGCGCTGGAGGTGGCGCAGGCCAGGGAGGCCCCCCAGGAAGCGGCCCCACCCGAAGCCCCGGCCGCCAGGCCCACCCCGCGCGCACCGGCCAGCCGCGCGCACACAGGTACCCGAAAGAAGCGATGAACCTCTCCCCTGCCTCCCATGCGGCCCTGCCGCCCGAAGACCTGGCCCTGTTGCGCAACCACAGCTTTGACGAACTGGACGTGGGCGACAGCGCCAGCCTGGAACGCACGCTGAGCACCCAGGACCTGCGCCTGTTCGCCGCCCTGTCGGGCGCGGCCGTGGCCGACGGCGCTGGTGCCGGTGCCGCTGCCGGTGCTGGCACGGTTGCCGGCGCCGACGATGACGACACGGCCCTGATCGCCCATGGCATGTGGGGCGGCATGCTGCTGGCCTCGGTGCTGGGCACGCGCCTGCCCGGCCCCGGCACCACCCTGGTCGGCCAGACGCTGCGCTTTCTGGCGCCGCTGGCCGCAGGCGACCGGTTGACCGTGCGCGTGGAGGTGCTGGCCAAGCAGGCCGAGCAGCGCCAGGTCACGCTGGCCGTGGCCTGCACCAACCAGCATGGTGCCGCCGTGATCGAGGGCCAGGCCACGGTGCATGCGCCTGCGCGCCACATCGAGCGCCAGCGCACAAGTCTGCCCGAGATCCGGCTGGAGGCCGGTGGACGCGACGGCCTGCAGCGCCTGCTGGCCCATGTGGCCGGCCTGCCGCCCATCCGCGTGGCCGTGGTCCATCCCTGCGACGAGACCAGCCTCTCGGCCGCGCTGGACGCGCGCCGCGAAGGCCTGATCGACCCCGTGCTGGTGGCCCCGCGCGCACGGCTGGAGGCCGTGGCGGCCGAGCACGGGCTGGACCTGGGCGGCCTGCGCATCGAGGACGTGCCGCACAGCCACGCCGCCGCCACGCGTGGTGCCGAGCTGGCCGCCTGCGGCGAGGTCGAGGCCATCATGAAAGGCAGTCTGCACACGGACGAACTCATGGCCGAGGTCGTGGCCGCCGCCGCCGGCCTGCGCACCAAGCGCCGCGTCAGCCACTGCTTCGTGCTGCAGACGCCGCACTACCCGCGCCCCTTCATCGTCACCGACGCGGCCATCAACCTCGCACCCGACCTGCAGCAAAAGGCCGACATCGTGCGCAACGCCATCGCCCTGGCCCATGCCATCGGCGTGCCCGAGCCCAAGGTCGCCATCCTGGCCGCCGTGGAGACCGTGAGCCCGCACATGCCGGCCACGCTGGACGCCGCCGCGCTGTGCAAGATGGCCGACCGGGGCCAGATCGCGGGCGGCGTGCTCGACGGGCCGCTGGCCTTCGACAACGCCGTGTCCATGGCCGCCGCGCGCACCAAGGGCATCGATTCGCCCGTGGCGGGCCAGGCCGACATCCTGGTCGTGCCCGACCTGGAAAGCGGCAACATGCTGGCCAAGCAGCTCATGTACATGGGCGAGGCGGCCAGCGCCGGCATCGTCATGGGCGCCAAGGTGCCCGTGATCCTGACCAGCCGCGCCGACAGCCGCGCCTCGCGCATCGCCTCCTGCGCCATCGCCCTGCTGCTGGCCCACCGCTACCGGAACTCGCCGCCATGATCCCTGCCCACACCGCATCCTCCCCCGCCCGCGAACTGGTCGTTGTGCTCAACTGCGGCTCGTCCAGCATCAAGTTCGCCGTCTTCGACGGTGCCCAGCGCCCGCTGCCGCGCAAGCCGCTGTGGAACGGCAAGGTCCAGGGCATAGGCGGGCCCGCGCCCGACTTCGGCGAGAGCGGCGTGCCGCCCTTTGCCATCACCCTGGACACAGCCCACCCCTACCGCGCCGCGCTGCAGCTGATCCGCGAGCGCATCACCGCGCGCCTGGCGCAGCTGGACGGCGCCCGCGTGGCCGCCATCGCCCACCGCGTGGTGCACGGCGGCAGCCGCTACTTCGAGCCCGTGCGCGTCGATGCCGGCGTGCTGGCCGACCTCAAGGCCTTCATCCCGCTGGCGCCGCTGCACCAGCCCTTTGCGCTGGAGGCCATGGACATCCTGCTGCGCGAGCGGCCCGAACTGGTGCAGGTGGCCTGCTTCGACACCGCCTTCCACCACACGCTGCCCAAGGTCGAGCAACTGCTGCCCCTGCCGCATGCGGCCTGGGAACGCGGGCTGCGCCGCTACGGCTTCCACGGCCTGTCCTACGAATACATGGCCACCGCCCTGCCCGAGCGCCATGGCGACCTGGCGCTCGGGCGCACCCTGGTGGCCCACCTGGGCAGCGGCGCCAGCCTGTGCGCCATGCGGGGCCTGCAAAGCGTGGCGACCACCATGGGCTTCTCTGCGCTGGACGGCCTGATGATGGGCACGCGCACCGGCGCGCTGGACCCCGGCGCCGTGATCTACCTGATGGAAATCGAAAAGCTCAGCCTGCAGGAAGTGGGCCGCATCCTGTACCACGAGTCCGGCCTGCTGGGCGTCTCGGGCACCTCGTCCGAGCCGCGCGTGCTGCTGCCGCTGGAATCAGGCGCCGATGCCCGGGCCGAGCGTGCGCGCGATGCGCTGGCCCTGTACGTGCGGCGCGTCGTGCGCGAGATCGGCGCCCTGGTCGCCGTGCTGGGCGGCCTGGACCTGCTGGTGTTCACCGCAGGCGTGGGCGAGCACAGCGCCGAGATACGGCGGCGCGTGTGCGAGGGCCTGGGTTTTCTGGGCCTGCGGCTGGACGCCGAGGCCAATGCGCGCGATGCGGCCGTGATCTCGGCCACCGGCAGCGCCGTCACCGTGGGCGTGGAGCCCACGAACGAGGAATGGGTGGCGGCGCGCCATGCGCTGCGCTGGCTGCCGGGCAACGCGATCCCCGTATGAGTGTGAACAGGCCCTAGGAACGATCGTCCTGCGCACCGCCTTCGCGCAGCCGCGCGAACTCGCGGTGCTCGTAGGCAATGCATTCCTCCATGAGGTGGCGGTACACCGCCTCCATCATGTCGGGCTGGCCGCCCTCGGCGGCCGTGCGCTCGCGCACGCGGCGCACGATGGCCTCGATGCGGCCCTCGTCGCGCACCTGGGCCGCATCGGCCTTGATGCGCGCGGCCTGCTGCATGTAGCCCATGCGCGTGACCAGCAGCGGCACCAGCACATCGTCCAGCGCATCCACATTGCGGCGCACATCCAGCATGTCGGTGCAGTGCTGCACCAGGTCGATGGCCTGCTTGGCGCGGTCCGTGCTCATTCCAGTCCTTCCTCCACCAGCTCGGCCGCGCGCATCAGTGCGCGCGCCTTGTGCTCGGTCTCTTTCCATTCCATCTCGGGCACGGAATCGGCCACCACGCCGGCGGCGGCCTGCACGTAGAGCGTGCCGTCCTTGATCACGCCCGTGCGGATGGCAATGGCCAGGTCCATGTCGCCCGCAAAGCTCAGGTAGCCGCAGGCGCCGCCGTAGATGCCGCGCTTGGTCGGCTCCAGCTGGTCGATGATCTCCATGGCATGCACCTTGGGCGCGCCCGTCAGCGTGCCGGCCGGGAAGGTGGCCTTGAACACATCCATGTTGTCCATGCCGTCGCGCAGAATGCCCTCCACGTTGCTGACGATGTGCATCACGTGGCTGTAGCGCTCCACGGCAAAGGCCTCGGTCACCTTCACGCTGCCCGTCTTGGCGATGCGGCCGATGTCGTTGCGCGCCAGGTCGATCAGCATCACGTGCTCGGCGCGTTCCTTGGGGTCGGCCACCAGTTCCTTTTCGGTGGCCTTGTCGGCCTCGGGCGTGGCGCCGCGCGGGCGCGTGCCGGCCAGCGGGCGGATGGTGACCTTCTGGCCCTCGTCCGTGTTCTCCTGGCGCACCAGGATCTCGGGGCTGGCGCCCACCACATGGAAATCGCCCAGGTGGTAGTAGTACATGTAGGGGCTGGGATTGAGCGAACGCAGCGCGCGGTACAGGCTCAAGGGGCTGGCCGTGAAGCGCTTGTGGATGCGCTGGCCCACCTGCACCTGCATGAAGTCGCCCGCGGCGATCAGCTCCTTGGCCTTCTCCACGGCCGCCAGGTAGTCTTCCTTGGCAAAGCTGCGCTGGGCCGGGTGGCTCTCGCCGGCCTTGATCTGCGGCGCGCTGACCGAGTAGCGCAGCAAATCCTTCAACTGCCGCAGCCGCTTCTTGGCGCGCGTATAGGCCTCGCTCTCGCCGGGGTTGGCATAGACGATCAGGTACAGCTTGCCCGACAGGTTGTCGATCACCGCCACTTCCTCGCACTGCAGCAGCAGGATGTCGGGGCAGTTGAGCGTATCGGGCGGGCAGGAATCTTCCAGCTTCTTCTCGATATAGCGCACGGCGTCGTAGCCGAAGTAGCCGGCCAGCCCGCCGCAAAAACGCGGCAGCCCTGGGCGCAGCGCCACCTTGAAGCGCTTTTGGTAGGCAGCGATGAAGTCCAGCGGATTGCCCTTGGCCGTCTCCACCACCTGGCCATCGGTCACCACCTCGGTGCATGCGACCTCGCCGAAGCCGCTGGCGCGCAGCAGCGTGCGTGCAGGCAGGCCGATGAAGCTGTAGCGCCCGAAGCGCTCGCCGCCCACCACGGACTCCAGCAAAAAGCTGTGCTTGCCGTCACCGCCCGCATGGGCCAGCTTGAGGTAGAGGGACAGGGGGGTTTCGAGGTCCGCAAACGCCTCGACCATCAGAGGGATGCGGTTGTAGCCCTGCGCGGCAAGGCTCTTGAATTCGAGTTCGGTGATCACGGGGAAGGCTCCGGATTGCGTGGCGCTGGCAGACCTGATGTGGGTGCGGGCTGCGCATGGATTGCGCCGATTCATTCGATTGGCCCGTGGGGCCTCGGGTGCACGCCGGGTCGCGCCCCGGGTGCTTCAGCTGTTCAGTTGGACAGGCTTGCGCCAGGGCCAGGCTCCCCGGTCTCCACAACCTGCAATGAACATGCGATGAATGAACATAGCGGGCAAGTGTAGCGCAGACGCGGCTGGGTACAAGTGCGGGCCGGCCCCTTGCGGGGGCGCCGCAGGGGCCTGCCATGGCCACAATTGACACCCTGGTCAGCCTGACCAACAATGGCAGCACAACCTGACCAGAAAGGTCGACCATGCCGTCCCATTTCTCCGCCCGCACCGACGCTGCCTTGCCCGAGGGCGAGCGCGACCCGCTGAACCGCGCCCTGCGGGACCTGAGCCATCAGGTCGGATCGGCCATGCCGCGCAACACCACGCCCATGCCGATCTCGGTCTTCAAGGCGCAGTACGGCGCGGTGCTCAAACAGGCGGATCACGACGGGGTGGCCCTCATCTCCCAGGGCCGCAAGCGCTACGTGATCGTCAGCGAGGAGCACATGGTGGCCCTGTCCGCCAACGAGCGCGCCCCCCGCACGGTGGCCGACATCTGCCGGTCCCTGCCGCTGCCGCGCCAGGCCGTGGATCTGTCCGCTGCGCAGATGTCCGGGGCGCGCGGCGATATCGACGTACCCGCCCGGCGCGCGCCATGAGCCGCTACCTGCTGGGCCCCCGCTGCCTGCTGTGGATGGCGAACCAGGAGCCCGCAACCCTGCAGTGGTTCTCCACCATCCGGCCGCTGGACTGCATCGTCAGCGACCTGTCCATGGCCATCGCCAAGGCGGCCGTGGCCGAGGCATTCCACGACCTGCGTGACCGCAACGAGTGGTTCTCCCTGCTCGATGCGCTGTATGCCAACCTGCGCGCCGAAGGCGCCTCCATGCTGACCAGCGTGGACAACAAGGTGCTGGAGCGCTTCATCGAATGGCGCAACTTCGCGCCGCTGGACAGCCAGGGCCCGCAGGGCACGGCGCCCCTGGCGCAGGACCTGCGGCTGCTCATCGCCACGGCCGACCTGCTCAAGGTCTGCTACACCGAGCCCGCCAACCTCTACCTGACGCAGGCCGCCGCCCGTGGCGTTGCCGTGCACGCGCTGTGATGGACTTCGACGTACCGCCCCTGTCCAGCGCGGTGCGCCAGGGCCTGCGCCGGCGCCGGGTCGTCCTGAGCCTGTCGGGCGGCGGCTATCGCGGCCTCTTCAGCGCCCATGTGCTGGAGCGCATCCACCGCGAATTCGGCAACGGCGACCTGCTGGAGAAAGTGGACCTGTTCGCCGGCACCTCCATCGGCGCCATCATCGCCACCGCCCTGGCCAGCGGCTGCCAGCCCGCGCGCATCAAGCAACTGCTGCTGGACCACGGCCCCGCCATCTTTCCCTCCAAATGGCTGCCCGGCCTGCGCCAGGCCATGGGCAAGGCGCTCTATGACAGCGCCCCGCTGCGCGCAGCGATCAAGGAGGCCATGCCGCAAGCGGAGCAGTCCGCCCTGGGGCAACTGCAGGTGCCGCTGCTGCTGCCCGCCGTGAACTGGAATTCATCGCAGCTGCACCTGTTGGCCAGCGGCGCCCTGCCCGACAGGGACCGGCTGGGCCTGACGCTGATGGACGCCATGCTGGCCTCATCGGCCGCCCCCACCTACTTTCCTGCGCACGCCGCAGCAGGCCATGTCTTCGTGGACGGCGGACTCGCCGCCAACGCGCCCGACCTGCTGGCCCTGCAGGCCGCCCGCCAACTCTGGGGGCCGGCCGCCGACATCGTGATGATCAGCGTAGGCACCGCCAACCCCCAGCAGGGCCAGGACCCCGTGGCCATGCCCCGGCGCGGGCTGA
Organism: Delftia sp. PX-1; assembly: GCF_055797465.1. NCBI lineage: Bacteria > Pseudomonadati > Pseudomonadota > Betaproteobacteria > Burkholderiales > Comamonadaceae > Delftia > Delftia sp. PX-1. The sequence continues at coordinate 767,015 of NZ_CP184763.1, read as the reverse complement.
CCCTGGTCAAGCCCCTGCTGGACCTGGTCATGGCCGCCCAGGAAGTCCAGGCCGTCAAGGCGGCCCGCCAGGAACTGGGCACCAGCAGCTACCTGCGCCTGAACTTCACGCAGCCCGCAGCCCAGCAAAAGCGCCTGGGCCTGGACATCGCCAATGCCGACAGCACCCGGCTGCTGCAGGCCCTGGGCGACGAATGCATCGCCGCCCTCACGGAGCAGGAAAAGACGCTGCTGAAGAACGTCCTGGGCTGAAACGCCGGGCCAAGCGAAGCGAAGGCCCGACAGGGCTTGCAAAGAGAATCAGCGCTCAAACGCCGCCGAAGCCGCAGCCATCCGCCGCAGATACGCCGGATCCTCCTGCAGGCAATGCACGTAGCTCACCTCGTCCTCAACCAGCTCCTCCATCCGCTGCGCAGCCCCGCAAATGGCCTGCAGCGCATTGGCCACCACCTCCAGATTGCGATGGCCCTCGGGCCGCTCCAGCCAGGCCAGCGCCAGCTGGCCCAGCGAGTACACCTCGCTGCTGCCTTGCAGCGTCAGCCGGCCGATCTCGGTCACGGCATGGCTCAACTGCTGCGGCGTGGGCTGGGTCAGGGTTGTGGAAGAGGTACTCATGGCGCAACCCCTCCCACGGCAGACGCGCCAGCGTGGGGCGCTTGATGGGTGGAGGGGAAGGCAGAAAAAGAAGTGCCGTACATGACGTACATGATTTACTCCTCAGCGAGACGGGAACCACCCGTCTGTGTTCTTACGCACAAACAGGTGGACGGGATGTTAAGAACACGTGCTGAGCCGTGCGGACGCCCTTGCGGGTAGCCCCATCCCGCCCGTAACCGCAGGGACGTGGGCATGCACCCACGATCCGACAATTCAGACGTGACAAGGCCTCCTTAACGGCGAGGCCGCACCGCTCAACAGTCAAGTGTTCTTACGCACCAGCCCCTGAACAGGGGGCCGCCGCAATGATAGAGGCTTTCAAGACGGCAAGCGCCCCGAAGCCCCAGGCCGAGCGCAGCGAAGGCCCGGGCAAACTCCCCGTATGTCAGCGCCTGCGCCGTGGTGGTTGCGGGGTTGCAGTCCTGCCGAAGGACAGGACTGCTTCGTCATCTGACTCGCCGTGATTGTTTGAACGTAGCGCGCAGCGCGAAGTGAGTTTCACGGCGAACCCCGCAACCGCCACGGCGCAGGTTGCCCCGCAGCGAAGCGAAGGGGTCGCGGACATCCGGGCGCTTTTCTTTGCTCACTTTCTTGTAGCGAGACAAGAAAGTGAGTCGGCCGCCGGGCCGAAACCCGGCCTCGAAAAGAAACGCCCCGACAGGGGCTTGCAAACAGAATCAGCGGTGCAACGCACAGACAGGTGGACGGGATGTTAAGAACACGCATTGCGACGTGCGGACGCCCTTGCGGGTAGCCCCATCCCGTCCATAACCGCAGGAACGTGGGCATACACCCACGACAAGAAAGCGGACCGAGCAGGATGATAGCCACCCTCCATCGGCCAGCGAAAACCCTGTTGCCACCCCCACCCGATCCCCACAACATGTCGCCCGGACGTAACAAACCGCAACCGGGCCACAGCCCCCGCGCAGGAGACACCATGACCGCCTTGCCCCGCTGGATGAAGACAGCCGCCCTGGCCATGGCGCTGGCGATGCCGCTGGCCGCCACTGCCCAGGAGCCGCCGCGCACCGTCGCGGGCGTGGCCTATCCCGCCCAGGCGGGGGTGGGCGGCCAGACGCTGCAGCTCAATGGCGCGGGCATTCGCTACAAGGCCATCTTCAAGGTGTACACGGCGGGCCTGTACCTGGAAAAGCCGGCCGCCAGCCTGCAGGAGATCGCGGCCCTGCCCGGCCCCAAGCGCGTGAGCGTGACCATGCTGCGCGAGATCGATTCGGCCGAGTTGGGCAAGCTGTTCGCGCGCGGCATCGAGGACAACATGGAGCGCGCCCGCTTCTCCCGCCTGGTGCCCGGCGTGCTGCGCATGAGCGACATCTTCACGCAACACAAGAAGCTGCTGCCGGGCGAGAACTTCTCGGTGGACTGGGTGCCGGGCCAGGGCGCCCAGGTCTTCGTCAAGGGCCAGGCCCAGGGCGCGCCCTTCCAGGAGCCCGAGTTCTTCCAGGCGCTGCTGGGCATCTGGCTGGGCCCGCACCCGGCCGACGAGCAGCTCAAGAAGGCATTGCTGGGCGGTTGAACGGCTGCGCGGGCTCCTGCACCGGCCCGGCAAAGCGCGCCTGGATCTCCAGCCCCGTGGCACCGGGCAGGGCCGTGAGCGTCCAGCCATGGGCGCGCGCAATCTCCAGGCAGATGGGCAGCCCCAGGCCTGCGCCCAGGTCGCGCCGCTCGCTGCTGCGCCAAAAGCGCTCGAAGATGCGCGGCAGGTCCTCGGGCGGCACGCCACGGCCCTGGTCCAGCACCGAAAAGCCCAGGCCGCAGGCCTTCACGGTGACGGTGGCGCCCTGCGGGCTGTGCTGCACGGCGTTCTCGATCAGGTTCTTGAGCAGCACGAACAGCGCGCCCCGGTCGGCACGCCAGGCAGGCGAGCCGTCCTTGACCTCGCAGTGGATGTGCACGCCGCATTTTTCGGAGGCGCGTGCCATGAAGTCGCAGACCTCGCCAATGATGTCGGCCGGCGCAATGTCTTCCATGCGGTAGCGCTGGTGCTCGCAGACCTCGGCCAGGTGCAGCAGCTGCTGGACCTGGCGCGCCATGTGGTCCACGTCCTTGAGCAGCTCGGGGCTGCGCCGGTCCTCGGGCTCCAGCTCGATCTGCACGCGCATCAGGGCCAGCGGCGTCTTGAGCTCATGCGCGGCCATGGACAGGAATTCCTGCTGGTTCCTGAAGCCGGCCTGCAGCCGGTCCAGCACGTGGTTGAAGGCCTCGACCAGGGGCGCGAACTCGCGCGGCAGGTCCTTGGGCTGCAGGCGCGTGCCCAGCGTCTGCGGGGTGATGCGCTGGGCATCCTGCGCGGCCACGCCCAGCGGCCTGAGCATGCGCTGCAGCGTGCGGTGCGTGGAGAACAGGAACACGACCAGGAAGACCACGCCGATGGCCACCATGCCGCGCCACAGCGCGGGCAGGCCCACCGATTCGCGCAGCCAGTCCACCATGCGGTCGCTGACGGCTATCTGCACGTGCCACGTCGTGCCGTCGTGGACCAGCGTGGCCGTGCCCGCGCGCATGACCACGCCGCCGCGCTCGTAGGCAAAGGCCTTGAGCTCGGGGTCGAAGCCCCGGCCGGTCTGCGTCAGCGGCTGCATTTCGCCGTTGGGGGCGAAGACCACGCGGCCGCGGGCGTCGGTGATGCGCAGCTGCATTTCCTCGCCCAGGCTGGTCAGCATCCAGGCCTTGAGTTCACGCTCGCTGAACCCCTGGGGCACGCCCTTGGCATCGAAGCTCACCCACTCGGCCAGCTTCTCGGCCGCATGCCCCATGCCGCGCTGCAGCGCATAGCTGTCGAAGGGCTTGGCGACGAGGATCACCAGCGCGCCCACCAGCAGCGCGCTGAACACCATGCTCAACCCATAGACGGCCAGCAGCCGCGAGCGCAGGCTACCGGGCCAGCAAAGGTTCGCGAAGCGCATAGCCCTGACCCCGGATGTTGACGATTTCCATGCACGAGCCGGCCGCGGCCAGCTTGCGGCGCAGCCGGTGCAGGGCCACATCGAGGGCGTTGGGCGTGACCACGCTGCTCATGCCCCAGGCCGCCGCCTCCAGCGTGGAGCGGCGCACCGTGGCGCCGGCCTTGCGCACCAGGCTGAGCATGATCTGCAGCTCCGCCGGCGGCAGCGCGATGGCAGAGCCCGCGCAGTGCATGCAGGCCTGCTGCGGGCTGATGCTGATGTCGCCCAGTTGCGGCGCCAGCTCCTGCACCAGGGCCGGGCGGCGCAGCAGGGCGCGCACGCGGGCAATCAGCTCTTCCATGGGAAAGGGCTTGGTCAGGTAGTCGTCGGCACCGGCTTCCAGGCCGCCCACGCGGTCGCTGAGCGCGTCACGGGCCGTGAGCATCAGGCAGGGCGTGGAGCGGCCTGCGGCGCGCAGGCGCTGCACCAGTTGCAGGCCGTCGCCATCGGGCAGGCCGCGGTCGATGACGATGACGCCGTAGTCGATGTCCTGCAGGGCCAGCCAGGCCGTGGAGATCTGGTGGAAGACATCGGTCTCTATGCCGGAGTTGGCCAGCGAGCGGCTGACCAGCGTGGCCAGCCTGGCATGGTCCTCAATTAATGCGATGCGATTCATGGTTTCCGTCGTTGCCGCACAGGGACAGCAAATGCTCCCTGATCCCGGTGATGCGCTGGGGCGCCATGGGCTCGACCAGCACATGGATGACCCACAGGTCCTCGACCATGGCGCGGCATTGCAGGGCAATGTCCTCGGGCACCAGATCGTCGGCGCAGGCCGCATCCACGAAATCAAACCATATGTTCTGGAATCTTGCGCGGGTCAGCAACTGTGCGGCCGTCTTCTGGCCGCGCTGGCGGGACAGGGCATGGTCGCAGACGCAGCGGATATAGGCGCGCAGGTGGCGTGCGGGGCCTGGAGGCTCCTCGGCCAGCGCCTGCAGCAGGTCCTCGCGGAACTTGAGGATAAGCAACTCGAAGATCGTCTCCAGCCGCACGGCACGGTGCTGGCTGCATTCTTGGAAGCGCGAACCCAGGGAATACGCCTGGCCCGCCGCCTGGATACCTATCACGTCCTGGTAGATGGAGGCTTGCATTGCGATGGCACGTTCTGTCGTTTCAGGCTCCGTCGGTCCGCCGCGAGAGCGGCAAACCTGCGGGGAAAACGGCCATGCTCCCCGATTGCGTCTTACTGGCGACTTACCGGCCCCTGAATCTGCCCCATTACACCGGGAATATGCAGGCGGCCGGCTTGATCAATATTGGCTCAAATATCTTCCTGCCAGCCAGCAACATACCTGACCAGCGCCCACTGTGCCAGCCACAGTGCCATATATCCAAATGTCTCCACCAGCTCCTCCAGCACGATCACCTGATAATCAAACCATTGCTGCAGGACAATGAAGCCATGACCTTCCGCATTGGTGGATATCACCATGGCCGCGACAAATGTCGCCAGGCTGAATATCGGCAGCGCCTTCTCGCGCACCAGGCGCTTGATGACCTTGTTCCAGACACCGTGGCGCACAAACCAATAGCAGCACAGCAGCAGCATGGCGCCCACCACCCATTTGACGGCGGGCCGGTACCACAGCACCTGGGAGCTGATCACCGGCCCCCACTTGCCAGCCTCCAGGCTGGGCAGGAAAGCTGCGCCCCAGGCCAGTTCACGCCCCAGAAAAGCCAGCCAGAACAGGGAGGCGATCCACCACAGTGGCGCTGCAAAGGAGCCTTTTTGCCGCCGCGCCGCAACCAAGGCCGCCACCATGCCCAGCAGCAGGGTCACGGCCTGGATATTCTCCAGGAATCCATTTTCCCAGCTCAGGCTTTGCGGCAATACAAAGCTCAGGGGAAAGCTCAATACCAGCCCTGCCAACAAAGCCCAATTCCAAAGCCGCAGCAAGGAATCATCATGGTATTTGGACGCGGATATTCTTGTTTTTGAAAGGGAAGCAGTCATTTTGATACAGGGCGTCTGGCGCTTTATCTGTTGATATGGTTTTTGCAAGCACGCAATATCCCGGAAATACTTACCAGGAAGCCGGAAAAATGGCGGGCGCACGGGCCTTCCCGCCGTTTTTCATTACAGCAGACTTGCCACCAGATTGCAGCACTGTGTCAAATTTGCCCTGCCGGGCGCGCAGTTGCCACCGCAGCCCGGCCAGGGCGGGCCGGGCTCGGCCCGTTGCCAGAACGGGCCGAGCTCAGGCGACGCGGACCGCGCGCGGGGGCAGCGCCGCCAGGGGCGCGGGCTGCACCAGGTCGCGGTAATAGTTGGGCAGCGCGAACAGTGCGGGGTGCACTTCGGCGTTGTAGTAGCGCAGGTCGGGCAGGCGGCGCTCGGCCAGGCGCTGGCGCAGCTGGGCGGGGGGCAGCGCCGCCGCGTCCAGCGTGTCGGAGGCCACGGCCAGGCCCCAGTAGGCGCCGTACAGGGGGATGTACAGGCCGTAGCAGCGCACGATGGCAAAGCGCTCGCGCAGGCTGGCCACCAGCCGCACCACCTGCTCGCCATGGAAGACGGGGCTGCCCAGGTGCAGCACCAGGGCGCCGCCCGGCGCCAGCACGCGCTTCATGCGCGCCAGGGCCTGGTCGGAGTACAGCGCGCTGGCAGGCGTGTCGGGGTCGGTGAGGTCCATCAGGGCGAGGTCGAAGCGTTCTTCGGTGCGCTCCACCATGGCCATGCCGTCGCCTATGCGCAGCTGCAGGCGCGGGTCATCGAACACGCCCCGATGCACCTGCTGCAGGTGCGTGCGCGCGGCCTGGACCACGGCCTCGTCCAGCTCGGCCACCACCACCTGCTCCATGGACGGGTGCTTGAGCAGTTCCTCGGCTGCGCCGCCATCGCCGCCGCCCAGGATCAGCGCCTTGCGCGGCGCCGGGTGGGCCAGGGCAGCGGGGTGGACCAGGGCCTCGTGGTAGAAGAATTCCTCGCCTTCGGAGGTCATGAAGCGGCCATCCAGTCGCAGCACCTTGCCGAACTGCGGCGTGTGCAGCAGCTCCAGCTCCTGATGGGGCGTCTGCACGGTTTCGCGCCGCGTGGCGCGCCAGCCAAAGCGCGCATGGGGCGTGAGCGCCTCCAGCGCCCAATCGCCCTCATCGGCCGCCGCCGTGGCCTGGGCGCCGGGACCGATTTCGCCGCGCATCAGATGCTGGCGCACCACGCGGCCCGGCGCGTAGGCGGCGATCACGCCCTCCATCAGCGCGCGGGCCTTGCCCGAGTTGTCGGCGGAGAAGTTGCAGACGTAGACATCGACGGTGACGCAGCCGGTCTCGGGCCAGGTGTGTATGGCCAGGTGCGATTCGGCCAGCAGCACGGTGCCGGTGACGCCGCCGGGCTGCCCCTGGTAGTCAGGGAACTTGACCCAGCGGTCCTCCACCAGGGTCAGGCCGGCCTGCGCGGTCTGTGCGCGGCACAGGGCGGCGATGGCATCGGCGTCGAGCATATGGCGCTCGTCGCCCTGGCATTGGTAGAGATCGGCGGTCAGGTGCAGTCCGTGCATGTCGCGTGCTTCCTCCTTGTCTGTGGCCGGATCGCGGCCAGGGTGGCAAAGCAGACGACTCTAGCAAAAACATAAATCGCACCGTCAAAGTGCGTTAACCATCACCAAATCCCATTCTTTTTCCAAAAAACCTGGAACTGTGCGAATCAGGCCAGTTCGGTCAGCGCATCGACGAAGCCATCGGCATCGACCTGGCGCACGGGCTGGCCGTGGTTGTAGCCGTAGCTCACCAGCACCACGGGGCAGCCCGCGGCGCGCGCGGCCTGGGCGTCGTTGCTGGAGTCGCCCAGCATCAGTGTGCGTGCCGGGGAGGTGCCCAGGGCCTCGCAGGTCTTGAGCAGGGGCAGGGGGTCGGGCTTCTTGCGCTCGAAGGAATCGCCGCCGAAGACCTGTTCGAACAGCGGTGCCAGGCCTTTTTGCTCCAGCAGCGGCCGGGCGAAGGACAGCGGCTTGTTGGTCAGGCAGGCCAGCCGCAGGCCGCGTGCGCGCAATGCCTGCAGGCCTTCGAGCACGCCCGGGTAGACATCGGCGAACTGGCCGTTGAGCTGCAGGTAATGGTGTTCGTAGCGTGTCCAGGCCTGGTCATAGGCGGCGTCCACGTCGGCCGCGCCCACATGGTCCAGCACCGATCGGATCAGGTGCTCCGAGCCCTTGCCCACCATGTTCTCTATGGCCTGCGGGGCGATGGCCGGCAGTTGCAGGTCCGCCAGCATGCGGTTGAGGGCTTCGGCGAAGTCGCCCAGGGTGTTGACCATGGTGCCGTCGAGATCGACGATGGCGGCATCCAGGTGCGTGGGGTTCAACGGAATAAGGTTTGCAATCATGGCCATGGAGTATCGATAACCGGGGGCTGCCTGCGCAGGAACAGCGCTGAAAATATCAGAACTTGCACGGGCCCTGGACTTGGGCCCTGCGGCTCCTGGCAGACCCGGCATGGCGGCGGCCGCGCCCCCCGGCGGCACGCAAGGGGCCGTTGATCAGAACGACACCCAGTCGTCCTGCTCCTGCGCTTGCGCCTGCTTGTGCGCAGGGCTCACCGGGCTCACGGGGCGCAGCACGGGCCGGGCAGCCTGGCGGGCGGGGAGCGCCGCTTTCGCGGGTGCCGGATTGCGCGCCTGCACCGTCGGCTGCGACAGCGGCGGTGTCGAGGCAGGCTGTGCCGCCTGGCCGCCCAGCTGGAAGATCGACACGGCCTGAACCAGCTGCTGTGCCTGCGTTCTGAGGCTGGCCGCCGCTGCCGCGCTTTCCTCCACCAGCGCCGCATTCTGCTGCGTGACCTGGTCCATCTGGCTGACGGCCTTGCCGACCTGCGCCACCCCCGCGCTTTGCTCATCGCTGGCACTGCTGATCTCCCCCATGAGGTCGGTCACGCGCTGGATGGACTGCAGCACCTGCGCCATGGTGGCGCCAGCCTGGTCGGCCAGCTCGGTGCCCTGCTTGACCCGTGTGGTGCTGGTGGCGATGAGCTGCTTGATTTCCCGGGCGGCCTGCGCGCTGCGCTGCGCCAGGTTGCGCACCTCACCGGCCACCACGGCAAAGCCTTTGCCCTGCTCGCCTGCGCGCGCAGCCTCGACTGCGGCATTGAGCGCCAGGATGTTGGTCTGGAACGCGATGCCGTCGATCACGCCCACGATTTCGCCGATCTGGCGCGAGCTTTCGCTGATGTCCTGCATCGCATTGACGACCTCCTGCACCGAGCCGCCGCCCTTGGTGGCCACCTGGCTTGCGCCCAGGGCGAGTTGATTGACCTGCCTGGCGTTGTCCGCGTTTTGCTTGACGGTGGTCGACAGCTGCTCCATCGACGCTGCAGTCTCCTGCAATGCGCTGGCCTGCTGTTCGGTGCGCTGGCTCAAGTCGGCATTGCCGTTGGCGATCTCCGTGCTGCCGCCCGCCACCCCGTCGGCATTGCTGCGCACGTCCTGCACGACCGAGGCCAGGCTCTGGAGCATGGCATTGAGCGATGCCTGGACGCTGCCTTCAGGGGCCTGGTGGCGCAGCAGTTCAGGGCTGAGATTGCCTTGGGCGATCTGCCGGGCGACATCGCCCAGTTGCGCCGGCTCTGCGCCCAGGGAGCGCGTCAGGCCGCGTGCTATCAGCTGCCCCATCAGCACGGCCAGGACAAAGGCCGTGACGCTGGCGGCGATCAGCATGTTTCTGCGGTGCGCGTAGGCCTGCGCGGCCTCTTCGATCATCTGCTGTGAACGGATGCGGGTCAGTTCACTGTACTGGCGGGTGGCCTCGATCAGCTGCGCCAGCAAGGGCCGGCACTCTTCGTTCATCTTGCGGATCGCTGCCTCCTTCTGGTTTTGCAGAGCCAGGGCCACGATATCGGTCGCAACCGGTCCATAGCGCTGCTCCACGCCCACAATCTTGGCAACCAGATCGCGTGCATCGGCCGCAACATCCTTCAAAGCCATCTTGGCCTGGAGTTCGGCCAGCGAGGTGTTGACGTCGGTGTGCGCGGAGGTCACGGCATCCTTCTCCGCCGCCAGATCTGCAGGCGAGGTCACCAGCACCAGGTTGCGCGCCGCGATCGCCCTGCGGTCCACGGCTGTGCGAACCCTCTCTGCCAGGTGTGCACGGGCGTTGATGCCTTCGACGAAGTGCACGAGATTCAGGTTCGCCTCGCGCAGCGCCTGCAATGCCAGCAGGGACACCACTACGGTGAGAAGTGCCAGGCAGGTGAAAGCCACGGAAAGTTTGGTCTTGACCGTCCAGAAGCGGGGATTCATGGCGCGTCTCCAGTTGGGTTGGCAAATTGCGGTGTAGAGGCGGAGAAAGAGGTGTGCCGGAGCAAATGGCTCAGCTCACAGCGCAGTCCGGCAGGGCTGCCGTGGCCGTCACCAGGAGCTTGTCGGCATCGATGAGCAGCAGCGAACGCTCCTCGAGCACGCCCATGGCCAGCAGGCAGTCATTGACCAGGCCCCCGCCCATGGCGGGCACGGCGCGCAGGTCCTGCGGCATGAGCGTCACCACGTCGGTGACACCCTCCACCACCATGCCCGTCACTCCGCCAGGCAGGCGCAGCATGATGGTCACGGTGCAGGCGTCGTACGGCTTGGCCGCAAGCCCCAGCCTGAGCCGCAGATCGATGACGGGAATGACCTCCCCGCGCAGTTCCAGCACGCCGTTGAAGTAGGCGGGGCCATTGGCAATGCGCATGGGCGACTCGTAGGACCGGATCTCCTGCACTTGCAGCAGGTCGATGCCGAACTCCTCATCGTCCACAAGGAAGGAAAGCCATTGCCTGGCGGTGTCGGTTGTCAGTGTAGGTGGCATCTTCATCACTCCAATCAAATTTATTTGATGAATTTGATAAAAATTTAACAGAGAGAAAAGAACAGCACAACCGGTTGTTACATTTTTGGGGGTGTTGATGCTTCGACACGTGAGCCGTCGCCAAGCGCTGCCGGGCTGTGGCGACGGCTTGTCCAAGGAGGTAGAGGACTGCGTGGCGGCTCGGCGCAGCAGATCCCGGAGCAATGGCTTGGCGAGACTGAATTGATAAATTCAATCCCCCGAGATGAACTCAAGCTTGGTAAATTATCAATTGCATCATATTGATCAAAATTCCTAGTCACCTCTCGGGAGCCCCACCACCATGTTCCTTCGCCTTCTGTCCATCCGCACACGGCTCATCGCTGCCTTCACCCTGCTCCTGCTGCTGCTGAGCACGGTCGCGGCCATCGGCTCACTGCAGATCGCCCGGGTCCAGTTCAATGCCAACGACCTGGGCACCAACTGGCTGCCTTCCACCAATGTGCTGGCCTCGATCCGCGCCACGGCCAACGCGGCACGCCGCGCCGGGCTGCGCCACGTGATCGAGGAGGACGCGCAAAGGAAGCGCGCCCAGGAGGACCTGCTGCTGCAGGCCCAGAAGTCACTGCAGTCGGACCTGGCCGTCTATGAAAAGCTGGTGTCCTCGCCAGAGGAGCGGCAGCTGTATGAAAGGATGCTGGTGCTGTGGGACGCGGCCCGAGCCGCTGACCAAAAGATGGTCGAGCTGTCCAGCGGGGGCCCCGAACAGGTGGCCCAGGCGCGCGCACTGGCCACGGGTGCGACCGCTCAGGCCTTCGCCCAGCTCATGGACGTCGTGGGCCAGGACATCGCGCTGAACCAGGAAGGCGGGCGCAAGGCCACCGAGCAGGCCGAGAAGGACTACCACCTGGCGCTGTACCTGCTCGGCGGGCTGGCCACGCTGGCGGTGTCCCTGGGCGCCGTGCTGGCCTGGGCCATCACGCGCTCGATCACCGAGCCCCTGCACATGGCGGTCTCGGTGGCGGACACCGTGGCGCGGGGCGACCTCACGGCCAGCATCGTGGTGCAGGGCCGGGATGAGCCCGCCCGGCTGCTGGGCGCGATGCGCGACATGAACGGCAAGCTTCGCGAGATCATGGCAAGCATTCGCCTCAGCAGCGACAGCATTGCGACGGGGTCGAGCGAGATCGCCTCCGGCAGCCTGGACCTGAGCCAGCGCACCGAGCAGCAGGCCAGCAACCTCGAGGAGACGGCCGCATCGATGGAGGAGCTCACGGCCACGGTGCGCACGAATGCGGACACGGCCCAGCAGGCCAGCAAGGTGGCTTCGGCCGCGTCGGCCTCGGCTGCCGAGGGAGGCCAGTCCGTGGCCCTGGTGGTGCATACCATGCAGGACATCTCGCAGGCCTCGCGCAAGATCGCCGAGATCACGAACGTCATCGACGCCATTGCCTTCCAGACCAATATCCTGGCGCTCAACGCTGCCGTGGAGGCCGCGCGGGCCGGCGAACAGGGCCGGGGCTTCGCGGTGGTCGCCAGCGAGGTGCGCGCGCTGGCCCAGCGCTCGGGCACGGCGGCCCGCGAGATCAAGGAGCTGATCGGTGCCAACCTGGAAAAGGTCGAGCAAGGCACCCAGGTGGCGACCCGGGCTGGCGAGCAGATGGGCCGCATCGTGGAGCAGGTGCGCAGCGTGGACACCATGATCGGCGAGATCTCCAGCGCATCGGCCGAGCAGGCGGTAGGCATACGGCAGGTCGGCGAGGCGGTGAGCCAGCTGGACCAGATGACGCAGCAGAACGCGGCGCTGGTCGAGCAAAGCTCGGCCGCTGCGGGCAGCCTGGAGCAGCAGGCCGCTTCTCTGGCGCAGATCGTCTCCACATTCAGGATGCATCCCGAGCATGGGGCAAGCCACCCCGCCGCGCCGCGTGCCGCCACCGTCCAGGTCATGGGGCCCAGGCAAGCGCTGCCGGCCGTTCAGGCCCGCGTATCGCCGGCCCGTGCGCAACCGCAGGTCAAGGAGGAGGAATGGGCGGCCTTCTGACCTGGATCCGTACAGAAGCAAGGAAATGGCGGCAAGATGAAGTATCCATGTGAACCGTTGCGGGGCCCTTGTTCATGATCAAGCGCATCAGTGTGCGGCAGCTGCGGCTGGGCATGTTTCTGGAGAGCTTTTGCGGCAGCTGGATGGAGCATCCGTTCTGGCGCAGCCGCTTCAGGCTGGAAGACCCTGCCGACCTGGCGAGGATCCTGCACGCCCCCATCCAGGAAGTGTGGATCGATACCGCCAAAGGCCTGGATGTCGCGCAAGACGAGCCGTCTTGCTCGCGCGAGCAGGTGGACACCGTGATCGACGCCCAACTGTCCGAGATCTCGCAACTGGCCGAGTTGGAGTGCGAGCTGCGGCCCGTTGCCTTCGATGAGGAGGTGAAGCGGGCGGCCCGGATCTGCCGCCAGTCCAGGCAGGCGATCACCGCCATGTTCCGCGAGGCGCGCATGGGCAGGGAGATCAACCAGGACGAGGCCCGCTCCGTGGTCGCCGAGATGTCCGAGTCGATCATCCGCAACCCGTGCGCCTTGGTCAGCATCGCCCGACTCAAGAGCAGCGACGACTACACCTACATGCACTCGGTGGCGGTCTGCGCCTTGATGATCGTGCTGGCACGCCAGCTCGACCTGCCACCGCAGCAGGTGCGCCAGGCGGGCTATGCGGGGCTGCTGCACGATATTGGAAAGATGGCGATCCCCGCCCCCATCCTGAACAAGCCGGGGCGCCTGACCGACAGGGAGTTTGCCGAGGTCCGCGAGCATCCGGCGCGAGGCCTGGAGCTGCTCCTGGCCGGCGGCGTCGATGATCCGGTGGTGCTGGACGTCTGCCTTCACCATCATGAGAAGGTGGATGGCACAGGCTACCCCCACGGGCTGCGCGGCGAGGACATCAGCCTGTTCGCGAAGATGGGCGCGGTCTGCGATGTCTACGACGCCATCACCTCGGACCGCCCCTACAAGCGTGGCTGGGACCCTGCCGAGGCGGTGCACAAGATGGCCGAATGGAGCGCCGGGCACTTCGACAAGACCGTATTCCAGGCCTTCGTCAAAAGCATAGGCATCTACCCGGTGGGCTCTTTGGTGCGGCTGACAACGGGCAGGCTGGGGGTGGTCGTGGACCCTGGCCGCCAGTCCCTGACATGTCCGCAGGTCAAGGTGTTCTATTCCACGGCCAGCGGCATGCGGATGGCACCGGAGACCGTTGACCTGGCCCGGCCCGGGTGCCAGGAGAAGATAGCCAGTCGGGAAGACCCCGCGAAATGGGGCTTCACCGACCTCGATGCCCTGTGGAAAGACCCGGCCTGGGAACGGGCCACATAAAGGCGGGGCTGCCGGCTCCCGCACAGGGGGAAAAGACCTGTTCCCGGCCTGGGGCCGGAACCCGCCCCGCTGCGGGCGGCAGCATCCGGCGCCCACGGGCGTGCAGGCCTGGCAACAGATTTGATAGATAAATTCAATAAAATTTGATTGAATTGATATTTATGATTCACATGCCGGCCCACACCTTTGTTGCGGCATGAAAGATCTCCCCATGCAAAAGATACTGATCGCCGAGGACCATGCCGACATCCGCAAGCTGCTGCGCATGACACTGGAATTCAGCGACTTTGACGTCATAGAGGCTTGCGATGGCGACGAGGCCTGGGCGATGGCCGAGAGGCTCAGGCCCGACATCGTCCTGCTCGACATCATGATGCCGGGCACGCTCGACGGCCTGGAGGTGTGCAGCCGCATCAAGCGCTCCTACGAGCTGCTGCATACGCAGGTCATCCTGCTGACGGCCCGGGGCAGCGCCGAGGACCGCAAGGCGGGCCTGCTGGCCGGAGCCGACGAATACCTGGTCAAGCCCTTCAGCACCCTGAAGCTGCTGGAGACGATCGAAAAGCTCGAGAGGATCGACTGATGGCCCAGTACCAGACCGCCTCCCCCCGGGAGCCATCGCGACGTTTCGATCCTGCGGCCGTGGAGCAGATGGAGCAGCTCATCCAGGACTTCGGCCGCATGTACCGCGAGCGCAACGATCTGCTCAAGGAAGTGACACGCGCCCACCACGAGACCCTGCTGCGCCTGGCCATGGCCGCCGAGTTCAAGGACGACGACACCGGCTCGCACATCATCCGCATCGGCTACCTGTCGGAGGCCTTGGCCCTGCGCCTGGGCTGCCGCATCGAATTCGCCAGCCTGCTGCGCAAGGCGGCCCCGATGCATGACATCGGCAAGGTCGGCATTCCGGACACCATCCTCAAGAAGCAGGGCCCGCTGGATGCGCAGGAGCGCCTGGTCATGAACCGGCATGCCGAGATCGGCGCGCATCTGCTGGGCCAGTCGCGCATCCCGGTGTTCCAGATGGCGGCCGAAATCGCCGCCAGCCACCACGAACGCTTCGACGGCAAGGGCTACCCGCAGGGATTGGCAGGCGAGGACATCCCGCTGTCGGCGCGCATCACCTCCATCGTCGATATCTTCGACGCGCTCACCATGGACCGGGTGTACCGGCCGGCGTTCGGGCGAGCACGGGCCCTGGAGATGATCGCGGCGGAACGGGGCAAGGCCCTGGATCCCGGCATCGTCGACGCGTTCATGGACAACATCGAAGAGCTGGATGCGCTGCGCCTGGCGCTGACCCGGCAGTCCCCGTCCTTCACCGATCTGATCGACACACCCTGAAAGCCCGCCATGCATCCATCATCGACATGTTTCGGCGCACCGTCTCCAAGGCGCGTGCTGGCCCGCCTGGCAGCCGTTGCCGGATTGCTGCTGTGTCTGGTGCCATGGTCCGGCTCTGCCGCAGCTGGCGAGGTGCTGGAGCGGATTGCATCCACGGGCGCCCTGCGTGTGTGCATATGGCCCGACTACTACGGCATCACCTTCCGCGACCCGCGCACGGGCCGGCTGACGGGCGTGGATGCAGAGCTGTCGGCGGAGCTGGCCAGGGAGCTGGGCGTACGGCTGCAGTATGTGGATTCCTCCTTTCCCAGGCTGATACCTGACCTGCTGGAGTCGCGCTGCGATGTCGCCATGTTCGCCGTGGGCATACTCCCCCAGCGGCAAAAGCAGCTGCGCTTCACGCAGCCCTATCTGAGCAGCGACATCTACGGCGTCACGACCAAGAGCAATCAGGCCGTGCAGTCCTGGGCGGACATCGACCAGCCCGGCGTGCAGGTCGCCGTGCAGCGTGGCACCTTCATGGAGCCCGTGATGCGCGAGACGCTCAAGCATGCGCAGATCGTGTCCATCGAGCCGCCCCAGACCCGCGAGAAGGAGCTCATGGCAGGGCGCGTGGATGTGTTCATGACCGACTACCCCTACAGCCGCCGGCTGCTCGACAGCTCCGACTGGGCCCGGTTGATCGCACCGCCCAAGCCGTTCCACGTGCTTCCCTACGGCTATGCAACCAGTCCTGCCGACGCCCAGTGGCTGGCGCGCCTGGACCAGTTCGTCTCCGACATCCGGCGAGACGGCCGCCTGGCCCGGGCAGCGCGCAACCACGGGCTGAGCGCCATCGTCGCGCCTTGAACCCTCCGATGGAGCGCCTTCATCATGTCTGGCCGAGCCGGCACGCATCATTTTCTGGGGGCCAGGCGCAGCGCCCACCTCAAGGCATTGGTGCTGACCTTTGCCCTGTGCGTGCTTGCCGGGCTGGTGCTGTTCGTCTGGAGCCAGCTGCATGCCGAGGCCGAGCAGAGCAAGGCCCAGGCGGCGTTGCTGGCCCGTGTGCTGCAGGATCAGACGAACAAGACCTTCGAGACCGGCGAGGTCGCCCTGGCAAGCCTGGCCAACAACCCGGTCATCCTGTCCGCCGACAGCCCCGGCGCAGCGCGCGAGGCGGCCTTGGCGCAAGTGGTCGGCCAGTTGCCGGTTCTGCGCAGCATGGCGCTGCTCGATGGCAAAGGACGCATCCTGGCGAGCACGCAAGCGGGCGAGGCCGGCCTGCAGATCGAGCTGCACAAGCTGCTGCCTGACAGGGCATCGGCTCCGGTCCCGGGCAAGGTCCAGCTGGGACGCCTGGTCACCGGCCGCAGCCTCTCCTCCCTGGCAGCGACACCGCATGCGACACCGCGGGGCGTCCGCTACCTGCCCCAGATCCTCGCATTCGAGCGCGACAACGGCGCACCGGCCGTGCTGGTGGCCCTGATCAATCCCGATGCCGTGGCCAACTTCTACCAATCCACGCTGGAGTCCCTCAGCTACGAGGCCATGCTGCTGAGCTACGACGGCCAGACGCTGGCCAGCACGAATGCGGGCACCGGCGTGCAGGCGACCGCCGTGCTGCAGACACCGCTGTTCCGGCAATGGCTGCCGCACAGCGAATTCGGCTCCTACGTCGGCGCCGGCATGCTCGGCTCCCATGAGGTCGTGTCCTTTCGCACCGTGCGCAACTGGCCTCTGCTGCTGGTGGTGGAGGAGCCCTACTCGGAGGTGGTCGCGCGCTGGCGCGACAAGGCATTCGCCTTCTTCGTTGCCGGCCTTGCGCTTCTTGCCCTGGTGCTGGGCCTGAGCGGGTCGGTGCTCAAGACCCGCAGGGTCCAGAAGTCGTCCCAGCAGTCCATGGAAAAGGCCCAGGCGCGCCTGGCCCGCAGCGAGCATGAGATGGCCGTGCTCATGCGCAGCGTGCAGGAGCTGATCTTTCGCACCGACATCCAGGGCCGGCTGACCTTCGTGAACGCACGCTGGGAGCAATGGACCGGGCAGCCCAGCGTCGAGGCGCTGGGGCAGCCGCTGGAAGGCATCGCGCGCGAAGCCTGCAGGCCGCAGATCCATGCCCTGCTCGACCCACAGGCCAAGCTGGCCCTGCGCAACTGCCAGGCCATGTTCCAGCTGCCGGGCCACCGGGAAATACTCTGCGACATCGCCGTCGTCCCCCTGCTGCGCGACGGCCGGCTCGTGGGCTTCGCGGGCAGCGCCGTGGACGTGACGGCCCGCTGGAAGGCACAGCAGGAGCTGCAGACCCAGCTGGCCTTCCAGCACCTGCTGTTCGAGACCACGCCCCTGCCCATGCTGGTCACCGACGCGGACCACCGCGTGGTACTGGTCAACAAGGCCTGGGAGGACTTCTTCGGCCGCGGCCGCTATGCCGTGCTCGGCCACGAGATCAAGGGACTGCACTCGCGCGACGATGCCCTGCTGCAGATACGCAGCAACCAGGTCGTGATGCGTTCGGGCCAGCGCATGGTGCTGGAGGCCCGGCTGCCCCACGTGGACGGCAGCTACCGCGACGTGCAGATCTCCAAGGCGGCGGTCAAGGATGCCCAGGGGCAGACCACCGGCGTGCTCAGCATCTTTGTGGATGTGAGCGAATTCCGCGCGGCCGAGCATGCCACGCGCGAGGCCCGCGACGCGGCCGAGGAGGCCTTCCGCGTGAAGTCGGAATTCGTCGCCAACATGAGCCATGAGCTGCGCACCCCGCTGCAGTCCATCATGGGCTTTGCCGAGCTGGGAAGCCTGCGCTCGCGCGGCAATCCCGCCATGGCCGACATGTTCAACGACATCCATGCGGCGGGCCAGCGCATGCTGGCCCTGGTCAATGACCTGCTCGATGTGGCCAAGCTGGACAGCGCCGTGGGAACCATCCACCTGGAGCGCACGGATCTGCGCAGCCTGATCCGGCCGGTCGTGCGCGAGCTGGAGCCGCAGCAGCAGCACAAGCTCATCGACCTGCGGCTCGAACTCGACGACGCCCCGCTGATCGCCAAGGCCGACCCCGTGCGCTTCCAGCAGGTGGTGCGCAATGTGCTGGCCAATGCCATCAAGTTCTCGCCCATCGGCGGGCGCATCGATGTGCAGGGCCGCATCGACGGACAGGGCGACATCTGCATCGCCTTCTCCGACCAGGGCCCGGGCATTCCGCCACAGGAGCTGGACAAGATCTTCCAGCCCTTCGTGCAGTCCAGCAAGACCAAGGACGGCTCGGGCGGCACGGGCTTGGGACTGGCCATCTGCCGCAAGATCATCGACGCCATGGACGGCACCATCGTGGCCGGCAACGGCCCGGCAGGCGGCGCCATCTTCACCATCATCCTGCCCAGCCGCAGTGCGCAGGAGACCCGACCGGCCGAGCTGACATAGCCTGCGCGGGCGCGGTGGCGCGGTGGCGCGAGGCTCAGGCCTCGGACGGCATGTGCCGCCCATGCACCAGCCAGTTGTCCCCTGCCTGCCAGCGCGCGGCCCAGGCGGGCAGCTGGTCGGCGGGCATGGGCCGGGCGATGCCGTAGCCCTGGGCCACGTGGCAGCCCATTTCGCGCAGGCGGCGCGCATGCCTGGGGGTTTCCACGCCTTCGGCCACGGATTCGAGCTGGAAGGTGCTGGCCAGCTGGATCACGCCTTCAACGATGCCCAGGTCGTCCGGGTCGGCCAGCATGTCGCGCACAAAGCTCTGGTCGATCTTCAGCGACTGCACGGGCAGCTTGCGCAGGTAGGTGAGCGAGGAGTAGCCGGTGCCGAAGTCGTCCAGCGCAAAGCGTATGCCCAGCTGCCGGCACTGCCCCATCACCTGGATGGCCTGCTCCATGTCGGCAATGGCGGCGCTTTCCAGGATTTCCAGCTCGATCAGGTGCGGCGGCAGTTCGGGATGCCGGGCTAGCACCTGGGCCATGGTGGCGTGGAAGCCGCCATCCAGAAGCTGGTTGGCGCTGACGTTGATGCTCACGCACAGGTCCAGGCCCTGGTCGAGCCAGCGTGCCGCCTGGGCCACGGCCTCGCCGATGACCCAGTCGCCCAGCGGTCGCTCCAGGTCGCTGCCCGCGATGAAGGGCAGGAACTCGGCCGGCGAGCGCAGGCCCTGGCGCGGGTCGTGCCAGCGCAGCAGGGCCTCGGCGCCCACCAGCCTGCCGCCACCCAGCTCCACCTTGGGCTGGTAGTGCAGCAGGAATTCGCCCTGCTCCAGCGCACGGCGCAGCCAGCCCAGCTGCAGGCGGCGCGCATCGGCCTTGCGGTCGTTTTCCGGGTCGAACAGCTGGTAGCGGTTGCGCCCGGCCTGCTTGGCCACGCACATGGCCTGGTCGGCATGGCGCAGCAGCAGGTCGGGGTCGGCCTGGTCGTCGGGGTAGAGGCTGACACCCACGCTGGCGGTCACGGTCAGCACCCGGTCCTGCACGGGCACGGGGCGGCTGGCCGCCTCCAGCACCCGGTCGAGGATGGAGGTGCAGTGCTCGACCGAGCCGATCTGCGACAGCAGCAGCACGAACTCGTCGCCACCGAGCCGGGCCAGCGTGTCCTCGGAGCGCAGCACGCTCTTGAGGTGCTCGGCCACGCCCACCAGCAGCGCATCGCCGGTTGCAACGCCGTGCAGGTCGTTGATTTCCTTGAAGCCGTCCAGGTCCAGAAAGCACACGGCCAGGGAGCGGCCCTCGCGCGCCGTGCGCAGCATGGCCTGGTTGAGCCGCTCGACCAGCAGGCGGCGGTTGGGCAGTCCGGTCAGCAGGTCGTAGTGGGTGACGCGGTCGAGCTCGGCCTCATGGGCCTTGATGTGGCTGATGTCGGTGAAGACGCCGATGTAGTGCTCGATCTCGCCGCCGGCACCCTGCGCAGCGGAGATGGACAGCATCTCGGCGAAGATCTCGCCCGATTTGCGGCGATTCCAGATCTCGCCGTGCCAGAAGCCGTCGCGCGCGATGCAGGCCCAGATCTGCCGGTAGAACTCCGGCCCGTGCAGGCCCGAGGACAGCACGCGCGGCGTCTGGCCGATCACCTCCTCGGGCGCATAGCCGGTGATGCGGGTGAAGGCCGGGTTGACGCGCGTGATGCGCCGCGCCGGATCGACCACCATGATGCCCTGGTGGCTGCTGTCGAACACCACGGCGGCCTGGGCCAGCTCGCGCTCGAAGCGCTTGCGCTCGGTGATGTCCCGGGAGATGCCGAACAGGCCTGCGATGTGGCCTGCCGTATTGCGCACCGGGCCCTTGGTGACCAGGAGGTCCAGCGTCCTGCCCGGCTCCACCGTCAGCTGCTCCTCATGCGTGGCCACCTCCTGGCGCAGCACCGCCTGGTCCTTCCTGCGGATGGCGCTGGCGATGCCAAAGGGAAAGAGCGCGAAGTCGTCCTTGCCCACGATGTCTTCGGCCTGCCGGCCCACCAGGCTGGCGGCGGCCCGGTTGACCAGCAGATAGCGCCCGCGCAGGTCCTTCACGAAGACGGCATCCGAGGTGCCGGAGATCACCGAGTCCAGCAGCTGCCGCTGCATGTTGGCCTTGCGCAGCGAGCGCTGCAGCGTCTCGGCCAGCACGCTCACGGCCAGGCCGTTGACGGCCACCACCCCCCATTGCGCCCAGTCGCGCACGGCGACGCCGTCCGTCTGGTCCAGGCTGTAGGCCGCAAAGGCCGTGGCCAGCAGGCCCGGCCCCAGGCCGCCGATCAGCGCACTGACCAGCACGGGCAGCATGAACAGCAGGAGCAGCGAGCGTTCACCGAAATGGCTGGCCAGCGTGCTGCTGGCGGCCAGCACGGCCAGGCTCATGGCCAGGGCAAACAGATAGGAGGCCCAGACCGGGAAACGGCGCGGCCCCATTTCCTGGGTGATGGCGGAGGCGCCGCCGCTGTGCGCGGCCGGCACCGAGCACAGCGCGAAGAACAGCAGGAAGTCCGTGGCCAGCACAAAGAACAGCCCCTTGGCGACGGAAAGCCAGCCGATATCCGCACTGCCTGCCAACGCGAACAACAGCTTGTCGGACAGAATGATCCAGGCGAATGCGAGCAACCCGTAGCTCACCGTGATCAGTCCGATAAATCGGCGTCTTGCTGATTTGGCCATTTCAGCGTGGCACTCCCTGTGTATATGGCTGTCCGGAATTATTGCCAATCCCTGCTGGCAATCGCGTCGTCATTCGCCGAAAACAGGGGGCAATAAAACCATTTGCCGCGCACTCGCTCATTCATAGAGAAATTGCATCGCAGGCCTTTTCCGCCGGATGCGGGAATATCTGTCCGGCCCCTTTTCCCGGTCCGGCCGCCAACTCATTCCGGGCACTGGCGGCAGGGCTGCTGCTCGGTGCGGGCGGCCTCGGCATGCAGCCAGGCCAGGAAGGCCGCCACGGCGGGGCGCCGGGCGTTGCGCGCGGGGTAGACGGCAAAGTGGGCCTTGACGCGCAGGGCCCGGTCCATGCCGAAGGGGGCCACCAGCCGGCCGTCGGCAATGTGGCCGCCCGCGTTCATGGCGCTTTCCAGCGCCACGCCCAGGCCCTGCGTGGCCGCATCCAGCGACATCTGGGCGCGGTCGAAGCGCACGGCAAAGCGCTCTGGCGCGCGCAGCTGCGAGAACGCCTGGAACCAGTCCGACCACTGGACGATGCTGACGTTGCTCTGGATCAGCGGCACGTGCAGCAACTGCTGCACGCGCTGCAGCCCATGCTCGGCCACGAACGCGGGGCTGGCCAGCGGCAGGATGTGCTCCTCGAACAGGGGCTCCACCTCCAGCTCCGGCCACTGCGCAATGCCGTAGCGGATGTCGATATCGGCCTGGCCCAGCGCGAAGTCGCTGTGCGAATGCGCAGCCGACAGGTTCAGCGCAATGTGCGGGCAGGCCCGTGCGAAGTCCCGCAGCCGGGGCATGAGCCAGAGGCTGGCGATGCTGGGCGCGCAGTGCACGTAGAGGCTGTTGCTCATGCTGTGGCGCAGGTCCTCGGTGGCCGAGACGATGGCCGCCAGCGCGCCGCCCACGCGCTCCAGGTAGGCCTGCCCCGGGCGGCTCAGGCGCACGCCATGCGCGCTGCGCTCGAACAGGCGCACGCCCAGCTGCGCCTCCAGCTTGGCCACCTGGTGGCTGACGGCCGAGGCCGTCAGGTGCAGCTCGGAGGCGGCCAGCGCGAAGCTGCGCCGGCGCGCCACGGCCTCGAAGGCCTGCAGGTGGGCACTGCTGGGAATGGATGCCATGGCAAGTTCCTCGAAGACGCGGGCAGCTCACGGGCAGCTCACAGGCAGACCCCGGGAGACCCCGTACGTGAGCTGAAGAACTGTCATCTTAGGCTGATGAAACATCGTTTGTCTTCATGCTCGTGACAGCCCAAGATGGCTGCATCCACCACCACTACAGCGGAGACAGGCACATGCTGCTCAAGGACAGGGTCGCCATCATCACCGGCGGCGCAGGGATCAACGGACTCGGTTTTGCCACGGCGCGCCAGATGGCCGCCCAGGGGGCCCGCGTGGCCATCCTCGACCTGGAGCGGGCCGACCCGGCCGGCGCGGCCGCGCGGCTGGGCGACGGGCACCTGGGGCTGGTGGCCGATGTGACGGACAAGCCCTCGTGCGAGGCGGCCGCCGCCGCCGTGCTGCGCGCCTTCGGCCGCATCGACGCGCTGGTCAACAACGCGGGCATCACGCAGGCCGTGGGCACGCTGGAGATCGGCGGGGCCGACTACGACCGCGTGCTCGACGTGAGCCTGCGCGGCACGCTGTACATGTCCCAGGCCGTGCTGCCAGCCATGCGCAGGCAGCAAGCGGGCGCCATCGTCTGCATTTCTTCCGTCTCGGCCCAGCGCGGCGGCGGCATCTTCGGCGGGCCGCACTATTCGGCCGCCAAGGCCGGCGTGCTGGGGCTGGCCCGCGCCATGGCGCGCGAGTTCGGCGCCGAGGGCATACGCATCAACTGCGTCACGCCGGGCCTGATCGAGACGGACATCACCCAGGGCAAGCTCGGCCCCGAGCGCAAGCGCGAGATCTCCGCCACGATTCCGCTGGCCCGCCTGGGCCGCGCCGACGATGTGGCCGGCGCCTGCGTATTCCTGGCCAGCGACCTGGCCGCCTATTGCACGGGCATCACGCTCGATGTGAACGGCGGGATGCTCATCCACTGAGCCCCGCGCGCCTGGCCATGGCCTGCATGGCCGCACACAACCCAAGCAAAGGAGACAAGACCATGCAAAGCACGCTTTTCCACCGCGCCGCCCTGGCCGCCTGCGCCCTGCTGCTGCCGGCCCTGGCCTGTGCCCAGGCCGTCAAGCTCACGCTGGGGCACGGCGCCGCGCCCGACAATCCGCGCCACCTGGCATCGCTGAAGTTCGCCGAGCTGGTGAAGGCGCGCAGCGCGGGCCGCATCGAGGTGCAGGTCGCCCCCTCGGCCCAGCTGGGCGACGACGCGGCCATGGTCACGGCCCTGCGCACGGGCGCGCTGGACCTGTCGGCCAATTCCCAGGGCGCGGTGGCCGCGGCCGTGCCCGAGTACGCGGCCTATGGCATGCCGTTTCTCTTCGCCACGCCGGCCCGGGCCTTCCAGCTGCTGGACGGGCCGCTGGGCCGGGAGCTGGCCGACAAATCGGCCGCCAAGGGCATGGTGGTGCTGGGCTACTGGGACAACGGCATACGCCACATGACCAACAGCAAGCGGCCCCTGCGCAGCGTGGACGATCTCAAGGGCCTGAAGATGCGCACGCCGCCCGACGCGGTGCTGGTGGACATCATCCAGGCCCTGGGCGCCGAGGCCCAGCAGATCAAGTTCGCCGAGCTGTACGTGGCCCTGCAGCAGGGCGTGGTCGATGGCCAGGAGAACCCGCTGGCCAACTTCCACGCCAGCAAGCTGTACGAGGTGCAAAAGCACCTGGCGCTGACGGGCCACATGTTCCAGATGACGCCGCTGATCATGGGCAAGCGCAGCTGGGACCGGCTGCCGACCGCCGACCGCACGCTGCTGGCCGAGGCCGCGCAGGAGGCCACGGCCTACCAGCGCCAGCTGGCGCGCGAGGCCGACGACAAGCTGCTGGACGACATCCGCGCCAAGGGCGTGGAGGTGAGCACCATCGACGCGCGGGCCTTCGCCCAGGCCACGGCCAAGGTGCAGGACAAGTGGCTGGCCAGCCCTGCGGGCCCCTATATCGCCAAGGTCGTCAAGGCCGCAGGCGCGCAGTCAAGTGCAGGGAGCCATCCATGAACCTCATCGAACGCCTGGTCACGGGCCTGTGCCGCGCCGTGCTGTGGGCCAGCACCCTGGTGATCTTCGTGATCCTGGTGTGCAACACCGCCCTGCGCTATGCCAGCGGCACCAGCCTGCAGTGGGCCAACGAGGTGCCCGAGCTGCTGTTTCCCTGGCTGGTGATGTCGGGCGTGGTGCTGGCCGCCGCCCATGGCGCCCACATTACCACCAGCTTCCTGGTCGAGGCCCTGCCTGCCCGCGTGCGGCGCGCCACGGCCGTGCTGGGCTGGCTGGCCGTGGCCGCCCTGTACGCCACGCTGGCCTGGTCCACGCTGAACATGCTGGAGATCGTGCATGACGAGCGCAGCCAGATCCTGGGCATTCCCGGCTCGCTGACCTATGGCTGCGTGATGGTGGGCATGGCCTTGCTGGCCCTGCTGGCCCTGCAGTCGGCCTGGCGCGCCTGCGTGGCGGGCAGGGACCGGGTATCCGCGCAGGCCGGTGCCGCTGGTGCGTCTGCCGAACCGGCCCGGCCCGTGGCCGGCGCGCACTGGTGAAGGGAGGGTGCCATGTCCTTCATCATGCTTTTCGTCTTCATGGCGGGTGCCGTGATCGCCATGCCCATTGCGCACGCGCTGCTCATGGGCGCCATGGCGGCGGCGGCCACCTCGGACCGCGTGCCGCTGGACCTGCTGGTGCAGCAGATGGTGGCCCAGGTGCAGAGCTTTCCGCTGATCGCCATCCCGTTCTTCATGCTCACCGGCTCGCTGATGATGGGCGGGCGCCTGGGCGAGGCCCTGGTGGGCGTGCTGTCGGCGCTGATAGGGCGCTTTCACGGCGGGCCGGCCCAGGTGGGGGTGATGTCGTCCACGCTGTTCGGCGGGGTGTCGGGCTCGGCCGTGGCCGACGCCTCGGCCATCGGATCGCTGATGATCCCGTGGCACAGGCGGCTGGGCTATCCGCCCGCGTTCTCGGCGGCCACGCTGGCGGCGGCGGCCACCATCGACATCCTGATCCCGCCGTCGATCCCCATGATCCTGTTCGCGCTCAGCGCCAATGCATCGATTGCGGCGCTGTTCGTGGCGGGCATCGTGCCGGGGCTGCTGATGTGCGCGGGCTTCATGGGCGTGTGCTGGTGGGTGGGCCACAGGCGCGGCTTTCCGCGCGACACCACGCCCTTCGCCTGGCCCGCCTTCCGGCGCCACCTGCTGTACGCCAGCCCGGCCCTGCTGCTGCCGGTGCTGATCATCGTGTTCCTGCGCTTGGGCATCGCCACGCCCACCGAGGTGGCCGTGCTGTCCACGCTGTATGCGGGCCTGGTGTCGGCCGTGGTGTACCGCGACCTGGGCTGGCGCCGGCTCAACGATGCGGTGGTGCATGCGGGCCTGGCCACGGGCGTGGTGCTGCTGGTGATCATGGCCTCGTCGGCCATCGGCTGGCTGCTGACCTTCGACCGCATGCCCGACGGCATCGTGCAGTGGGTTCAGTCGCATGTGCATTCGGCCTGGCTGGTGATCGTGCTGATGAACCTGCTGATGCTCTTCATCGGCATGTTCATCGACCTGCCGGCCGCCGTGCTGCTGCTCACGCCGGTGTTCGTGCCGCTGGCCCAGAGCATCGGCATGGACATGACCCAGCTCGGAATCATGATGGTCGTGAACCTGGCCCTGGGGCTGTACACGCCGCCCGTGGGCACGACGCTGTTCATCACGAGCTCGCTGGCCCGGGTCAAGGTGGGCCAGACCGTGCGCGAGCTGATTCCCTTCTACCTGGTGGCGCTGGCCGTGCTGGCGCTGGTGTCCTATGTGCCGGCCAGCATCCTGCGCTGAGCCGCGCGCCCTTCCATCCCTAGGAGACGATGCATGAACCAAGAACTGCAACAGCGCCTGGACCGGCTCGCGGCCTGTGCCTGGCGCATACGCCGCCGCGCCCTGCAAATGGGCGAGGTGCAGGGCCAGGGCTACATAGGCCAGGCCCTGGGCTGGGCCGATGTGCTGGCCGTGGCCTATGGCGACGCGCTGCGGCTGCGGCCCGATGAGCCCGTGTGGGAGGGACGCGACCGCTTCCTGCTCTCGCACGGCCACTACGCCATCGCCTTCTACGCGGCCCTGGCCGAGGCGGGCATCCTGTCCGACGAGGAGCTCCAGACCTATGGCAGCGATGACAGCCGCCTGCCCATGTCGGGCATGGCCAGCTACACGCCGGGCATGGAGATTTCGGGCGGCTCGCTGGGCCAGGGCCTGCCGACCGCCGTGGGCATGGCGCTGGCGCTGCGCCACAAGGGCAGCGATGCCTTTGTCTACAACTCCATGTCCGACGGCGAGCTGGACGAGGGCTCGACCTGGGAGGCCGCGCTGTCCGCCGCCCACCACGGGCTGGGCCGGCTGATCTGCCTGGTGGACGTGAACAACCAGCAGGCCGATGGCCCCTCCACGCGCATGCTGGGCTTCGAGCCGCTGGCCGACAAATGGGCCGCCTTCGGTTGGCATGTGCAGCGCGTGGACGGCAACGACCTGGCCCAGGTGGTGCAAGCCTTCGACGCGGCGCGGGCGCTGGCCGAGGACCGGCCCCGCGTCATCCTCTGCGACACGCTGATGGGCAAGGGCGTGCCCTTCCTGGAGCAGCGCGAGAAGAACCATTTCATCCGCGTCGATCCGCCCGAGTGGCAGCAGGCCATCGCCCTCCTGGACGCATCGCAACCCCTGGAGCCCGCCCTGCCATGAACATGCCTCTTGCCACCCCCAAGCCCCGGCCGACCACCTCGGCCATGATCGCCTCCATCGCGGCCGAAGGCCAGCGCGTGCAGGCCGCGCCTTTCGGCAAGGCCCTGGTGGAGCTGGCCGCCAGCCGCCCCGACGTGGTCGGCCTGACCGCCGACCTGGCCAAGTACACCGACCTGCACCTGTTCGCCCAGGCCCACCCCGGGCGCTTCTTCCAGATGGGCATGGCCGAGCAGTTGCTCATGGCCGCCGCCGGCGGCATGGCCAAGGAGGGGCTCACGCCGTTTGCCACCACCTATGCCGTCTTCGGCACGCGCCGGGCCTACGACTTCATCCACCAGGTGATTGCCGAGGACAACCTGGACGTCAAGATCTGCTGCGCCCTGCCGGGCCTGACCACGGGCTACGGCCCCAGCCACCAGGCCACGGACGACCTGGCCATGATGCGGGCCGTGCCGGGGCTGACCATCGTCGATCCCTGCGATGCGCTGGACATCACCCAGGCCGTGCCCCAGATCGCGGCGCACCGCGGCCCCGTCTACATGCGGCTGCTGCGCGGCAACGTGCCGCTGGTGCTGGACGAGTACGACTACCGGTTCGAGCTGGGCAAGGCCAAGATGCTGCGCGAGGGCCGCGAGGTGCTCATCATCTGCAGCGGCTTCATGACCATGCGCGCGCTGGAGGCCGCCCAACTGCTGGCCGCCGACAACGTGGGCGCCGCCGTGCTGCACTGCGCCACCATCAAGCCGCTGGATGTGCAGGCCATCGTGCAGGCCGTGGCCAGCGGGCCGCGCCTGGTGGTGGTGGCGGAGAACCATTCGGTGGTGGGCGGCCTGGGCGAGGCCGTGGCCGGCGCTCTGCTGGAGCGCGACGTGCGGCCCGCGCGCTTTCGGCTGGCGGGCCTGCCCGACGCCTTCCTCGACGCGGGCGCCCTGCCCACGCTGCATGAGCGCTACGGCATCAGCGCCCAGGCGCTGGCAGGGCGCATCCGGCAGTGGCTGGGGTAGGCAAGGCTGCGGTCACGGGGAATCTGTCCGCAGCGCCAGCATATAGCCCATGCCGCGCACCGTGTGCAGCAGCTTGACCGCATAGGGATCGTCGAGCTTGCTGCGCAGCCTGCACACCGCCACGTCCACGGCGTTGTTCAAGGCATCCACGGGCAGGCTCCAGACCTGCTCCACCAATTCGGCACGCGAGACCACATCGCCCTGGCGCTGCAGCAGCAGCCACAGGACGGCGAACTCCTGCCGGGTCAGGTCCAGCCGGCGACCGGCGCGTTCGACCCGCTTCTTGGACAGGTCCAGCACCAGATCCGCCAAAGTCAGGCGCATGCCCTCCCGCCCGGCGGACCCGCGCATGCGCAGCCTTGCGCGGGCCAGGAACACCGGCAGCCTGATGGGCTTGACCAGGTAGTCGTCCGCGCCGTGCTGCAGGCAGAACACCTGGTCCTCCAGGCTGTCGTTTGCGGCAACCACGATGGCGGGGGTGCTTGTGGCCCGGCGCAGGGCCTGCAGGACCTCTCGCCCGCTCAACCCGGGCAGGTCCAGGTCCAGCACCACCAGGCTGTAGGCACGGCTCAGTGCCATGTCGCGGCCCTGCCGGCCGTCATGCGCGACGTCCACGTTGAACCCGTCCTGGCACAGGCCCTGGCACAGGTACTGCGCCGATGGAGGATGGGCGTCCACGATCAGGACTTTCATGCTCGCTCCTTTGACCGCACGGCAAGGCTCAGGCCAGCACCTGCCTGAGCATCTGCTGCTGCCGTCGCGCCCATTTCGTGCCGACGCGGATGGCCTCGCGCTGCCGGGAGGAGGCGGAGGCGAAAAAGACCGTCTCGCTGATCTGCAGCCGGTGGAACAAGCGCCGCAACTGCAGCGAACGTGCCCGCAGCGATCCTTCCGGCACCAGGGATTCCTGGCGCTGCGCCGAGAACAGGAAAGCGGCCTGCTCCAGGCAGCAGCGGGCCTCGGGCGTGGTCGCGGGCACGGCCCGGGGCTCGCACAGCCGTGCCTTCGCCACAAAGGGGTTGTGGCCCACCACCAGGCCCCAGGGCCGCATGGCGGTCAAGGGATCGACCGACAGCGCCTCCTGCTTGGTGAGACCGAACGCCCGCGCCAGGCGCAGCCGCATGGCCAGCCGCGGCGCATCGGGCCGCACCGCCTCGATGGCCGTGAGCGCCTCCTCGTCGCCCCCGTCCACGGGCAGCAGCAACGAGCGCAGCAGCAGCCCGGCCTGCTCGTCGTCCTTGGCCGCCGCGGCATGGAGCAGGGCCACGCCCTGCTCCATGGATTCGATGCGTGTGGCGTCACGCAGCACCAGCGCACCCAGGCGGCGCTGGGCCTCCGCCAGGCCGTGCCGCGCCGCCTTCTCCAGGCAAAAGCGCGCCAGCGTGGGATTGGCCACCGAACTGCGGTAGTCGGAACACAGGCGAAACAGGTGCAGCCAGGCGACGGCGATGCCGCCATCGGCGGCGCGCAGCAGCAGGGCTGCCGCCTTGCGCAGGTTCTGCGCGTGCACGAGGTTGTCTGGCGCAAGGTGAGCGCAGGACTGGCCGGAAAGCGCCCGCCCCAGCGCATGGCAGGCGTGCAGGTCGCCATCGGCGGCGCAGCGCTCCAGGCTGCTTTCTATCCAGCCCACCGCCAGCCGCCCCAGGCCATGGCCTGCCACCTCCGCCTGGTGAACCAGGTCGGCGATCAGCTGCTGTATGGCGGGACAGGCAGCGGCATGGGGCAGATCGCCCAGGAGCTCCAGCATCTGCACTGCGCGTGGCGACTGGCCCATGGCCATGGCCTGGCGGGCTTCGCTGGCCATGACCTCGGCAATGTCCTGCGGCTGGACGGCGCGCAGGATCTGCAGGACCTGCAGCAACTCGCCGCAGGTGAGCGCGGATGCGCCGCCTGCCCCGTGGCACGGAAGGGAAGCGCTGCACCGGCCCAGGCATTCCAGCGCCAGATCGAGTTCCCCCCGGATGAGATGCCATGCGGCGAGCTTCTGGCGCCCGACATCCTCGTACTGCGCAGCGATCCTCAAAGGCTCCAGCAGCCCGTGCTCCAGCAACTGCCTCAGCGGCAGATGCAGGGCCATGCAGACCGAGGCCTGGCGCCTGGCCTGGGGCAGTGCGGCCTGCAGGTAGCCGAGCCCCACGGAAATGCTTCTGGGCACGCCCGGACCCCCTGCCAGATAGGCCTCCCCGAGCTGAAGCCTGGCCCCCGTGTCCCCTCTTCTTGCCAGCATCCTCAGCTTGACATCCTCGCGACGCATTTTCTGTCCCCCCCGCCTATCTTTCAATACCCACCCACAGCCGCATCAGCGATACGACACGGATTATTTTTATTTCACCGGAGTCAATCCCCTGAATGCTATCAATGCCCAACATCCATCCACCCGACAGCCAAGTGACATTCAAGACATTTTGAAGAAAGGTAACTGTCATGAATGGCAGCCCCTCCCTTCTGGTGTTGGCGGGGTGGAACAGGTTTTGCACGAAAAGCCTGTGAATGG
The DNA here is from genome assembly GCF_055797465.1 of Delftia sp. PX-1. Taxonomy (NCBI): domain Bacteria; kingdom Pseudomonadati; phylum Pseudomonadota; class Betaproteobacteria; order Burkholderiales; family Comamonadaceae; genus Delftia; species Delftia sp. PX-1. Next base: position 736,532 of record NZ_CP184763.1, on the reverse strand, counting down.
CTTGCCATGCCCTGCCCATTTCTTTTCAAGACCGACTGCGATCGCCTGCGGATTCTAGTATTTACCACAGCATCCGTTTTGAAAATGGATGCGCATGGAATCCACCATTCAATACAAGGATCAGGCATGAAATTCAATCGCATATTGGCGGCAGCATTGCCCGTCATTTCGCTGGCGGCCAGCGCGCAGTCATCCATCACCCTGTTCGGCATCGTAGACGTCAATGCGCGCTACGTGAGGAACAGCGACCTGCCTGGCAACCTGACCATGAACAACAGCGGCCTGGCCTCCGGGCGGCTGGGATTTCGCGGCGACGAGGATCTGGGCGGCGGACTGAGGGCCGGCTTCTGGCTGGAGTCGGACGTCAATGCCGACACGGGCACGTTCAGCTCCACGGGCAAGTTCTTCCAGCGCCGTTCCACCGTGAGCCTGTCGGGAGGTTTCGGCGAAGTGCGCCTGGGCCGCGACCTTTCGCCGGCTTCGGCACATACCTACAAATACGATCCGTTCGGCGTGATCGGACTGGGCGGTTCCGCCGTGGCAAGCCGCATGCCGGACGGCTTTTCACCGTCCTACTACCGCCGCGACAACGCGATCCAGTACCTCTCGCCCAGCCTCTGGGGCCTGCGTGCGGAATTCATGTACGCCATGGACGAGAACCCATCGAGCAACGTGGGCCGCCACGTGGCAGGCCGGGTTCACTACGAAAACGGTCCATTGAGCCTGTCGCTGTCCTATGGCACGACCGACATCGGCGCCGCCGGCGCCAAGTTCAGGCAGTATGGCGCGGGCGCCTCGTACGACTTCGGTTTCGCCAAGCTCATGGGCCACTTCCAGCGGGAGGACCTGCCTTTCGGCACCTACGGCAGCAGCACCCTGGGCTCCGAGGACCGCTGGCTGCTGGGCATGACGGTTCCCGTGGGCAGCGGCCATCTCCGCGCCTCCTATGTGCGTACCGATTCGCGCAAGGGTCCGGTGGCATTCAATGGCAGCGATGCGAACAAATATGCCATCGGCTATGTGCATGATCTGTCGCGCCGCACGGCCTTGTATGGAACCGTGGCCCGCATATCCAACAAGGGCAATGCGAATTTCGCCCTGTCGGGCGGTGCACCGGGGCTTGCTCCCAAGGGCACGTCAACGGGTGCGGAAGTGGGCATACGCCACAGCTTCTGATTCCCTTTCCGGGATTATTCCCGCCAGCGTTGCAAAACCGCTGGCGGCAGGCCGGGCAATGCCCTTTTGCCGCATTTGCCAAACCATTGCCACGGCCTGCCATCCATCCATGTTCCGTTTGAATTGAAAATCCCATTTGCGCCAAGGAGCATTTCATGAAAAACATCAATGCCCTGTATATCGCAGGCATTTTTCTTGCCTGCCCAATGGCCCATGCGGACACTTTTCCCAACGGTCAATCGCACTACGGCTCGCCCGCGCCTGCAGGCTCCTACCGTAGCGTCGATCTGTCGCAGAAGACGCCCATCAACGTCACCTGCGGCGAAACCCTCAATTTCACCAGCAAGGGCAGGACATTCGCGTGGAAGGTCAGCTCCATCCGGCACAGCCATGTGCCGGTGGCGCGCTTTGCGCCGCCCGGTTTCGACACGCAGGGCCGCAGCATCTTCGTCATGCCCGCAGAGCACGAGCGAGGCGGCTGAAGGGGCCGCGTCGCTGCGGCCTGCGCTGCGCAAAATCCAACTCAACGCAACTCGACGCAGCAAAAAAAGGGCCCGCAATTCGCGGGCCCTTTTCGTTGCTGGAGGCAGGCCGAAGCTCAGGCCGCCAGGGCGCCGCGCATGGCGTCGATCACGGCCTTGTAGTCGGGCTTGCCGAAGATGGCGCTGCCCGCCACGAAGGTGTCGGCACCGGCATCGGCCACGCGGCGGATGTTGGTTTCCTTGATGCCGCCGTCCACCTCCAGGCGGATGTCGCGGCCGCTGGCCTCGATGCGCTTGCGCGCGGCCTCGATCTTGCGCAGCGTGCTGTCGATGAAGCTCTGGCCGCCGAAGCCGGGGTTCACGCTCATCAGCAAGATGAGGTCGATGTCGTCGATGACCCAGTCCAGCACGTCCAGCGAGGCGGCCGGGTTGAACACCAGGCCCGGCTTGGCGCCCTGGGCACGGATGTTCTGGATGCTGCGGTGCACGTGGGCCGTGGCATCGGGGTGGAAGCTGATGTAGTCGGCGCCGGCCTTGGCGAAGGCCGTGGCCAGTTCGTCCACGGGCGTGACCATCAGGTGCACGTCGACGGGCACGGGCTGGCCGTCGGGCGTCTTCGCATGGGGCTTCAGGGCCTCGCAGATCATGGGACCGAACGTGAGGTTGGGCACGTAGTGGTTGTCCATCACGTCGAAGTGGATCCAGTCGGCGCCGGAGGCGATCACATTCTTGACCTCGTCACCCAGACGGGCGAAGTCGGCAGACAGGATGGAGGGGGCGATGCGGTAGGTGGGGCTCATGGCCTGCGATTGTCGCAGCTAGCCCATACCGGCACCAGCGACGGCACAAAGCCATGGGCGGCGGCGCGTGGGGACGTTCGCAAGCCGGTACATTGCGGGCAGTTACCATTGCCGCCATGCCCATGAACGAGTTCCAGGTCCAGGTCCGCCCCGCCTTTTTGCCAGAGCAATCCGCTCCAGCGGCAGGCGTGTACGCCTTCTCCTACACGATCACCGTGACCAATACCGGCCAGGTGCCGGGCCAGTTGATCGCGCGCCACTGGATCATCACCAACGAACTGGGCCATGTCGAAGAGGTCAAGGGCCTGGGGGTGATCGGCCGCCAGCCGCTGCTGCAGCCCGGCGAGACCTTCGAGTACACCAGCGGCTGCCAGCTGCGCACGCCCAACGGCAGCATGCAGGGCACCTATCTGTGCATCAGCCACGAGGGCGAAGTCTTCGAGTGCCCCATCCCGCGCTTTCATCTGCAGTCGGGCGCTGGCGGCGACAGCTTTCCAGACCCTGACAACCGCGTGCTGCACTGAGCGCGTTCCTCGGGGGAGGCGCTAGTCTTCCGCCCTGCCGCAAGACCCCTACATGAAGCGAATCACCCAAGACCTGCCCGGCCTTCTGGCCGCACTCGACCCCGAGGCCGACCTCGCGCACCGCCATATCTGGCTGATCCACCTGCTGGAGTGGGTGCGCGCGCCCAAGCCGTCGGTGGACGGCGCGGTGCAGCGCGTGCAGTTGCTGGTGGAGGCCGTGGAGGCCGATCCGGCCGTGCGCCAGCGCCTGCATGCGTGGTGGCTGCGCTTCATCGATACCGTGGACATCACGGCGCTGCTGGCCGATTTCGGCTTTGCGCCGCGCACCAACATGTTCAGCGAGCTGTCCGAGCGCGTGCGCTACAAGCTGCTGCCCAGCACGCCCGAGACGGTCGATGCCTCCGAGCTGTTCATGCTGGCCATGCCCGACGAATTCGACGCGCGCTGGCTGCACGCGCTGGACGCGGCCCTGCTCGAGCGCATCGCCGTACTGCTGACCGATGGCAGCGAGGGCCAGGGCAGCAGCTTCTGGCAGAACAGCCTGCTGGGCTCCATCACCTATTGCACGGGACAGATCCTGTCCACGGGCTTCTCGCCCGAGCTGCGCCTGCGCATGGACGAGCAGGCGCGCGATGACCAGCCCTTCCACGCCCTGATCCACGATGCGGAAAGCCTGCGCGTGGAGGTGCTGCACGCGCTGCGCACCAACGACCGGCGCGACGCGGCCGAGGCCCGGCTGCGCGAACGGCTGGATGCCTGCCGCGCGGCCGTGACATCGGTGTACGCGCATTTCGAGTCCGAAGGCATTTCGGTGGGCCTGGTGTTTCGCCTGCGCCAGCTGCGCGCGCGCATCCTGCGCGTCAGGCGCCTGCTCGACTGCCTGCTGGCCGACAACCGCGCCACCGAGACGGCCGACCTGCTGGCCAACCTGGTGTCCGTGGGCATCGAGCGGCGCAGCCTGCGCGCCCTGCTGGCCACCAATACCTCGCTGCTGGCCGCCAAGGTGGCCGAGCGCAGCGCCGAGACCGGCGAGCACTACATCACGCGCACGGGCCGCGAGTACCTGTCCATGGTGACCAAGGCCGCCGGCGGCGGCTTCGTGATGGCCTTCACCACGCTGCTCAAGTTCGCGCTCTACGCGCTGGGGCTGTCGGCGTTCTGGGGCGGGCTGGCCGCAGGCATCAACTACTCCATCAGCTTCGTGCTGATCCAGCTGTTGCACTTCACGGTGGCCACCAAGCAGCCGGCCATGACGGCGCCGGCCATGGCCGCCAAGCTCAAGGACCTGCGCGCCAGCGAGGCCATCGAGGAATTCGTGGACGAGGTCGCGCACCTGGTGCGCTCCCAGGTGGCAGCCGTGCTGGGCAACGTGCTGGTGGTGCTGCCCATGGTGCTGCTGCTGTCGCTGGGCTATGCCCAGCTGTTCGGCCACACGCCCATCGACGAGCCGCATGCGATTGCCGTGCTCGATTCGCTGAGCCTGCTGGGCCTGTCGCCGCTGTTCGCTGCCTTCACGGGCGTGCTGCTGTTTGCCAGCAGCCTGATCGCGGGCTGGGCCGAGAACTGGTTCGTGCTGCGCCGGCTGGACTCGGTGATCCGCTACAACCCCGGCATCACGCGCTGGCTGGGCGCCGGGCGCGCGGATCGCTGGGCGCATTTCTGGCGCAAGAACATCTCGGGCTTTGCTGCCAATGTCTCGCTGGGCATGATGCTGGGCCTCGTGCCGGCCTTCGCGGCCTTCTTCGGCCTGGGGCTGGAGGTGCGCCACGTCACGCTGTCGGCCGGCCAGATCGGGGCCGCCATGGCCGCCCTGGGCTGGGAGGTTCTGCACTCCGACATGTTCTGGTGGGCGATTGCCCTACTGCCCATCAATGGCGCGTTGAACGTCACTGTCAGCTTTTATCTGGCATTCCGCGTTGCGCTGAGGGCACACAATGTCAGCGGAGTCGACCGCTCGCGCATCTATTCGGCCATCCGCCGCCGTCTGCGCACAGCGCCGCTGAGTTTCTTCCGCCCCTGAGCCTGCGGGACCTCGGGAACCACGCGGAACCCACGTGCTGGCGTGCCCGCCCGGCCTTGCAGCCTGGCAGTCACGCCAGTGGATCGCCAACGAAGTGTCCCCGTGCCAGGCGCACGGGACGCGGGCTTGCCCGCGCCGCAGGGAAGGCCTTGCGGAGCTTCGCTTGCGGGCCACTGGCTCGCGCAAAGGACGTCGCTGATGAATGACATGCTGAGCTTCTGGGAACCGTGGCTGCGGCCTTCGGCCGGGCTGGCCACGGTTCAGTGGTCCCTGCTGCTGGCCGTGGCCACCATGGTCGGCTATGCCTGCCAGCGCCATGCCGCCCTGCCCAAGGTGGTCGGCTACTCGCTGGTCGGCGGCATTGCCGGGTTGATCGGCTTTGGGGCCAACACCACCTGGCCGCTGCAGGGCACGGGGCTGTTCCTGCTGGAGCTGGGCGTGGCCATCGTGCTGTTCGAATGCGGCGGGCGCATCACGCTGCGCTGGTTCCGCCACAACCCCATGGTGCTGGTGCAAAGCGTGGCCGAGTCCGCGCTGACCTACGTGCTGGTCTCCCTGGTGCTGGGCTGGCTGGGCATGGCCCCCGAAGTGGCCGGGCCGCTGGCCCTGGTGGCCATGGCGGCCTCGCCCCTGGTGCTGACGCGCGTGGTGGCCGACATGCGTGCCGCAGGCGCCGTGACCGATCGCGGCCTGGTGCTGTCCACCCTGTCCACGCTGTATGCGCTGGCCCTGGGCAGCGCCAAGGCGGGCATGCTGACGCAGCCCAAGGCCGGCTTCGTGGCCTCGATCATGCCGGTGCTGGTGGTGCTGGGCGTCTCGGTGGCCGTGGCCCTGGTGCTGGCCGTGCTGATGCGCCTGGCGCTGCGCTTCATGAGTCCGGCCAGCGAGAACACCTCCATCCTCTTTCTCACCCTGATCTCGGCCAGCGTGCCGCTGACCTCGTACCTGGGCGGCTCGGCGCCGCTGGCGGCGCTGCTGGGCGGCATCCTGCTCAAGCAGTTCAACCCGCGCCCCTGGGCCTGGCCGCGCCAGCTGGGCACGGCGGCCTCGCTGCTGACCATGCTGATGTTCGTGCTGGTCTCCACCGTGGCCGCACAGGCCGACTGGAGCGCGCCGGTGGCCGGCGTGGTGGGCGCCGTGATCCTGGCGCGCCTGGTCGCCAAGACCCTGGGCGTGGCCGTGGGCAATGTGGGCACGGGCGCCAACTGGCGCCAGGCCTTCTGGGTGGGCTGCGCCATGGCGCCCATGTCATCGGTGGCGCTGCTGATCGCCTCGCAGTTCGTGGCCGCCGCGCCCGAGCTGGGCGCGCAGATCGCAGGCGTGGCCCTGCCCACCATTTTGGTGATGGAGGTGCTGGGCGCCGCCCTGGCCACCGTGGCCATCTACCGCTCCGGCGAAAGCTCCCGTCCCTGGAAGCCGCTGAGCCGCTCGAACACCGCAGGAGATGAACGTGAGTCTTGAAGCCTTCAACTCGTCCGAACCGCTGACCCTGGGGGTGGAGCTGGAACTGCAGCTGGTCAACACCCACGACTACGATCTGGCCCCCTACGCCGAGGACATGCTGCGCCTCATGCTCAAGAACCCGCTGCCCGGCAGCGTGGTGCCCGAGATGACGAACAGCATGATCGAGATCTCCACCAGCGTCTGCCATTCGGCCTCGGAGGTGCTGGGCCAGCTCAGCCAGATCCGCGATGCCCTGGTCAAAAGCGCCGACAAGCTCAACATCGCCGTGGTGGGCGGCGGCACCCACCCCTTCCAGCAGTGGCATGAGCGGCGCATCTACGACAAGCCGCGCTTCCAGGAGCTGTCGCAGTTGTACGGCTACCTGTCCAAGCAGTTCACCATCTTCGGCCAGCACGTGCACATCGGCTGCCCCGACGCCGACGCGGCGCTGCTGATGCTGCACCGCATGTCGCGCTACATCCCGCACTTCATTGCGCTGTCGGCCTCCAGCCCCTACGTGCAGGGCCACGACACGGCCTTCGACTCGGCGCGGCTGAACTCGGTGTTCGCCTTTCCGCTGTCGGGCCGCGCGCCCTGCGTGCTGCACTGGAGCGAGTTCGAGCAGTACTTCGACAAGATGACGCGCACGGGCGTGGTCAAGAGCATGAAGGACTTCTACTGGGACATCCGGCCCAAGCCGGAGTTCGGCACCATCGAGATCCGCGTGTTCGACACGCCGCTGACCATCGAACGCGCAGCCGCCCTGTCCGGCTATGTGCAGGCGCTGGCCGCCTGGTTCATGGACACCCAGCCCTTCACGCCCGTGGAGGACGACTACCTGGTCTACACCTACAACCGCTTCCAGGCCTGCCGCTTCGGCCTGGAGGCCGTGTACGTGGACCCGGCCACGGGCGAGCACATGCCGCTGGCCGACCACATCCTCAAGACCATGGATGCCGTGGCCGACTACGCGGCCCGCCATGGCGCCGCGCCCGCCCTGCACCTGCTGCGCAGTGACGTGGCCGCCGGCAGCAACGATGCCCGCTGGCTGCGCGAACGCCAGCGCAGCGAGCAGCTGCTGGCCGAGGTCTCGCGCCAGGCGGCCATGCGCTTTCGCGGCCAGGCCGTCTGAGGCCTGCGTTCAGCGCAGGCTCAAGGCAGCACCGCCGCCGCACGCGCGGCGGTGATCTGCGCGTCGGCGTCGCGCTGTAGCAGCAGGCGCTGGCGCACCAGGTCCTGGGCCGCCGCCGTGACGGCGCTCACGTAGCCGGCCTGGTCGACATACAGCTCCTCCAGTGACGGCCGCCCGTCACCGGCCGCCAGCCGCGCCGCGCGCGTCTTGTGGAAGGGGATGAAGCTGCCCGTGAGGTTGGACAGGTCCACGATGCCCGGCGTGGCCACGTAGTTGAACTCCATGCTGGTGCCCAGCGGTGCCCGCACCTCCACGCTGCGGATGCCGGCGCGCGTGAGGCCGGTGGCCGCATCGACCTGGGGCACGAGGATGGCGTAGTCCTTGCCCGTGGCGCGCGGCGGCTGCAGCGTGGCGATGCCGCTTTCGTCCTGCGGCACGTACTGCGGGCCGAAGTCGAGCAGCGCAAAGCCGTTGTGGCGTGCCAGGTAGCGGAACTCGGGGATGGCGGTCTGCACGCCGCCCACGCTCCAGCTCAGGCCCTTCATGGCGGGAAAGACCAGCTTGTCGGGCCGCACCAGGGTGCCGTCGGCCAGCTTGGGCACCTGGCTGGCCGGCGGCTCGGTGCCGCGCACCACCCAGTCCTCCAGCGCGATGAACAGCGCGCGGAACGTGTCGTTGAAGTGCACCACGGTGCCGGCCGGATAGACATTGCGCGTGGGCGCATAGCCGATGCTGGCCGTGCCGCCTGCGCCGCCGTGCTGCGTGCTGGCGTAGTAGTAGATGCGCGCATTGGCGGGCTGGGCGATGTCGCGCAGGCCGTTGGCATCGGTCAGCACGGGCGAGCCCTGCAGCTGCCAGAACTCCGTGCCGGACAGGCCCAGGAAAAACTTGGGGCAGGTGTTGCTGGCTTCGCAGCGCTTCATCACACCGCCCTGGCGGCCGCTGACCTCATCGCTGTAGTCCTTGTCCAGGCCGCGCGGCGCGGTCTGGCCAAAGGCCGTGTGGTCGGTGCGCAGGCCGCCCCCGCCGCCGGGCACGGCAAAGCGCGTGTTGATGTTGGTCTGGCGCGCGGCCACGTGGGCATACATGCCGTCGAAGACCTTGCCGCCATCGAGCGCCTGGTTGAAGCCCAGGTGCAGGAAGGTCTTCATGGCATTGCCCGACTGCGAGGTGCCCTGGCCGATGGTGTGCGTGATGCGCCCGGCCAGCGGATTGGCCTTGCCGTCGGCATCGGCCGCCTTGGCGCGGAAGAAGCTCACCGTATCGCGCAGCGCGGCCAGGCCCACGCCCATGACCTTGGGGTCCTTGGCCACGTAGACCAGCTCGTAGAGGTACTGCGGATCGAACCCGCCCTTCAGGCAGACATTGGTGGCGCTGGGTGTGCCGGGGAAGGGATTGGCGGCGGCATCGCAGCTGGCGAACTTCCAGTCGCCCGCAGGCACGGTCTGGCGCGCATCGGTTTCGTTGATGCGGCGCGTGAGCGAGTAGCCGGCCTGCGTGTTGTCCAGGCTGGCGGGCTCGTAGGGGATCATGGTCCCGTTGAACACGCCGCCGGGCAGGGTCATGGAGGGCACGGCGGCGGCCGGGACCAGCTCGGTACGGTAGCTGCCCGTGATGCTGCTGCCGTCCTTGTTGCGGGCCACGGGCACGGTGACCGTCAGGCGCGCGGGCGTGGACTTGGGCACATCGCCCTGCCAGGCCGAGTACAGCAGCACATAGCCGCGCTCCAGGTAGACCGCATCGCCGGGCGTGGCCGTGGGGTTGGGCATGGTCAGGATGTTGCCGCGGTTGGGCGCGTCATAGCGCAGCACGCCGCTGGCCTTGGACATGTCCTTGGGCTTGAGCATGACGAAGTCGGTGCTGTACTCGACCATGCCGCGCGCATTGACGGGCGCCAGCGCCAGGTCCTGGATCACGGCGTTCTTCGGGTCGGCCGGGTCCAGCTCGCCGTGCAGCACGCCGGTCACTTTTTCGTAGGCGCCGACACTGCCGTAGCTGCCGGCAAAGTCCTCGGTGGCGCTGATGCTCAGCTGCATGCGCGGCGCCTGCGAACCGGCGGGCGAGTCACTGCCGCCGCAGGCGGTCAGCAGGCCGGATGCGGCCAGGGCAAGGGCCAGTGGATGGGTGGATCTGATGTGCATGTTGTCTCCTTGGGGTCATGGCACAGGCAAGGCTGCGCCCTGGCCGCCGTGCATTGCGGCGGCCTAGGACGGTTCGGAAAGAAAGGGAACGGGAGAGCGGGGAACGAGAGCGGGGAGCGGCCTACTCGGGCTGGATGCCGGCGGCCTTGATCACCTGGCCCCACTTCTGGGTCTCGGCGGCCTGGAAGGCGGCCAGTTCCTGCGGTGTGGCCGTCCAGCCCTGGGAGCCGGACATGTCGAAGAAGGACTTGGCGCCCGCGCTGTGCACGGCGTCGGACAGAAGGCGGTTCAGGCGGGCCACCACGGCCTCGGGCGTGCCGGCCGGCGCATAGGCGGCGAACCAGTAGCCCATGTCATAGCCCTTGACGCCGGCTTCCTCCAGCGTGGGCACCTCGGGCAGCTGCGGGCTGCGCTGGGTGGTGGAGTAGCCCAGGGCGCGCAGCTTGCCCGACTTGACCTGGGGCACGCCGGTGGAGGTGTCGGTGATCATCAGGTCGATCTGGCCGCCCAGCAGGTCGGTGATGGCCAGCGGATTGCTCTTGTAGGGCACGTGCATCAGGTCCACGCCGGCCAGCTGCTTGAGCATTTCACCGGCCACGCGGCTGGAGGAGCTGCCGCTGCCGAACGACAGCTTGCCCGGCTGCTTCTTCGCCGCCGCCAGCAGATCGCCCACGTTCCTGTACGGCGCATCGGCGCGCACCACCAGCACCTGGCCGCCCTTGCCCAGCCCGGCCACGGGCGCGAAGTCCTTGACCGCGTCATAGGGCAGCTTCTTGTACAGATGCTGGTTGGCCGCATGCGTGGTGTTGGTGGTGATCAGCACCGTGTAGCCATCGGCCGCCGAGCGCGCCACCTGCTGGGCCGCGATCATGCCGCTGGCGCCGCCCTTGTTCTCGACCACCACGGCCTGCTTGGTCGCCGTGGTCACGGCCTGGCCCAGCGCCCGTGCCAGCTGGTCGGTGGCGCTGCCGGCCGCAAACGGCACGACGAAGGTGATGGGCTTGGACGGATAGTCCTGTGCCAGGGCCGGTGCGGCGGCGGCTGCTGCCAGCGCGCAGGCGGCCAGGGCGAGCACATGGCGGCGGGGGAAGTTGTGCGAAAGGTTCATGTCTGTCTCCTTTGTTGTGATGAATGTGTGACGGGTGGGTGCTGCCGGCTACTCCGGCGCCAGGTGGGGCAGCAGCGAGGCCGGTATGTGGACCTGCATCTGCAGCAGCCAGTACGACAGCGCCTTGCCGTGGCTGTCGAGGTTGAGCGCGTCGTTGACGCCGCCGTCCAGCACCGCGTCCAGCACCCAGTTCATGGCCTGCAGGCGCTGCAGCACGAAGCGCTGCACGCGCGCCGGGCGCCGGGCGGCGAAGTGCGCGGCCACGCGCTCTTCGGTGATCTGCTCCACCAGCACGGGCCAGCAGGCGGCATTCCAGGCGATGAGGCTGATGTTGGATCGGTTGCCCTTGTCCCCCGTGCGCCCGTGCGCCAGGCGGTACAGCGGCACGGTGACGGGCATCGTGGTTGGCAGTGTGTTCATGCGGCGTGCTCCCCGGCCTCTTTCTCGACCCCTTTATCAACGCCTTTATCGACATCTCCCTCGGCCCACTTCCATCCGGTGGCGACGCTCTGCTGCGCCAGCAGGCAGGACACCGTGCCCAGCCGCGCGCGCAGCGCCGTGCGCACGCCGCCGCCGCCGGCCGGCCCGCAGGTGTACAGCGCATTGACCTCGCGCGGCAAGCGCTGCGCCTGGGCCTGCGTGGGGCGCAGCCAGGCGGCGCGCAGGCGCACGTCCTGGGGGGCGGCTGCGCCGGCCGGCTGCGCGTCGCGCCAGCGGCCGGCGTCGTCGCCCAGCACGCTGGCCACGCCGATCCAGTCCAGGCGCAGGTCGCCTGCGGCCTCGCCGCCCAGGCGCTCGCGCAGCACCTCGCCGGCCAGCCGGGCGCGCTCCAGGGCGCGCGGGCCGGCATAGGAGATCTCGCCCTCGGCCAGCCAGCCCGAGGCATGGCAGACATTGACCTTGTAGTGGCCGTTGTGCGCATGGCCACGCACGCCGCTCAGGCGCACGGCGTCAGGCCCCAACTGGTGCACCTCGGCCTCGGACAGGTCGGCCACCACGTCGGGCGTCAGGTAGGCGGCCGGGTCGTGCACCTCGTACAGCAGCTGTTCCTTGACCGTGCGTTCGCTGACCAGGCCGCCCGTGCCTTCGGGCTTGGTGATGGTGCAGTCGCCCGAGGGCTCGATGATGGCGATGGGATAGCCCAGCCGCGCCAGGCCCTGCACGTCCTTGAAGCCCGGGTCGGCAAAGTAGCCGCCCGTGACCTGGGCGCCGCATTCCAGCAGGTGGCCGGCCATGGTGGCGCGCGCCAGGCGGTCCCAGTCGTCCCAGGCCCAGCCGAAATGCGCCATGGCCGGCCCCAGGGTCAGCGAGGGGTCGGACACGCGGCCGGCCACCACGATCTCGGCGCCGGCCTGCAGGGCCTCGGCAATCGCGCGCGCGCCGATGTAGGCGTTGGCACTGACCAGCGAATCCTCGGGGAACTCCGCGCCCAGCGCGGCCCGCAGCGCCCCGCGGTACGCCGGGCCGCTGACATCGTCGCCATGCACCACGGCGATGCGCGGCACGCGCAGGCCCAGGCGCTGCGCCAGCCGCTGGATGCAGCGCGCCGCGCCTTCGGGATTCGCCGCACCGAAGTTGCTGACGATGCGTATGCCATGCGCCAGGCAGTCGGCCAGCACGGGCTCCAGCAGGTCCTCCAGCAGGGGTTCATAGCCCGCGTCGGGCTGCTCGCGCCGCGCGAGCTGGGCCAGCGCCAGCGTGCGCTCGGCCAGGGTCTCGAAGATCAGGCAGGCGCTCTGGCCGCTGGCCGCCAGGGCGCGCACCACGGGCGCGGCGGCATCGGTGCGGTCGCCCGAGAAGCCGGCTGCGCAGCCCACCCACAGCGGGGGCCTGTCCGGGGCAAGAGAGGGTTCCAGGTTGTCCATGAGAGCCAATGTAGGCAGCCGCTGCTAATCTGTGAAATCGATTGTTCGGATCGACTTATCCAAAAACCCGATGAATATCTCCTCCCGCCAGCTCGATGCCTTCATCGCCCTGGCCCAGCTCAGCAGCTTCACCCTGGCCGCACAGCGCTGCCATCTGTCGCAGCCGGCCTTCAGCGCCCTGATCAAGGGTCTGGAAGACGGCGTGGGCGTGCGCCTGTTCGACCGCAGCACGCGCCACGTGGCGCTGACGCAGGAGGGGGCGCAGTTCCTCGATGCCGCGCAGCGCATACGCGCCGACCTGGGCGATGCCGTGCACGGCCTGCGCGAGGCGGCGGCGCTGCAGCGCGGGCGCGTGTCCATCGCCCTGCTGCCTTCGCTGGCGGCGGCCTGGCTGCCGCCCGTGCTGGCGCTGTTCCATGCGCGCCATCCGGGCATACAGCTGCAGGTGTCGGACCTGCTGTCCGAATCGTGCATCGCCCAGGTGGCCTCGGGCCAGGCCGACCTGGCGCTGGCCGCCATCCGCGCCGACACCGAGGAGCTGCAGGCCGAATGGTTCTGCGCCGACCGGCTGCACCTGGTCTGCCGCGCCGACCATGCGCTGGCGGCCCTGCCCGCGCCGGCCATGGCCGACCTGCGGGACCAGCCCTTCATCCAGCTCGCCCGCCACAGCAGCGTGCGCCAGTACCTGGAATCGCAGGAGCAGGCCCCGCCCCTCAACACCTTGCTGGAGGTGGAGCACCTGGCCACCGTGATGGGCATGGTGCGCGCGGGCCTGGGCATCAGCGTGGTGCCGGCCCTGGCGCTGTTCCACTTCGTGCAGCCCGGCCTGGTGACGCGTCCGCTGGCCGATGCCGACCGCCGGCGCGACCTGTACCTGGTGCGCAGGCGCCAGCGCAGCCTGTCGCCGGCCGCCCAGGCCTTCCACGCGCTGGCGCTGGAGCATCGGCCCGGTGCGGGCGAGACCACCTGATACGGGGCAGCACGAACCTCGCAGCACAATAGCCCGATCGCCAACCGCCTCCGAAAGCCGCCACCGTGGGTGAATTCGACCTGATCCGCCGCTTCTTCCAGCGCCCCGTGCGCCGCGCCGCCCTGGGCGTGGGCGATGACTGCGCCCTGCTCGCCCCGGCGCCGGGCATGCAGCTGGCCGTCTCCAGCGACATGCTGGTCGAGGGCCGGCATTTCTTCGCCGACGTGGACCCGCGCCTGCTGGGCCACAAATCCCTGGCCGTGAACCTGTCCGACCTGGCGGCCTGCGGCGCGCGTCCGCTGGCCTTCACCCTGGCCCTGTCCCTGCCGCGCGCCGATGCGGCCTGGACCGAGGCCTTCGCAGGCGGCCTGCTGGCCCTGGCCGACGCCCACGGCTGCGAGCTGGTCGGCGGCGACACCACCCAGGGGCCCTTGAACATCTGCATCACCGTCTTCGGCGAAGTGCCGCCCGGCCAGGCCCTGCTGCGCAGCGGCGCGCGCGCAGGCGACGACATCTGGGTCAGCGGCAGCCTGGGCGATGCCCGCCTGGCGCTGGAAGCCCTGCTGGACCACACCACCCTGCCACCCGGCACGCTGGCCGCCGCGCGCCAGCGCCTGGAAGCGCCCACGCCGCGCGTGGCCCTGGGCCAGGCGCTGCGCGGCATTGCCAGCAGCGCGCTGGATGTGAGCGACGGCCTGCTGGGCGACCTGGGCCACATCCTGGAGCAATCCCGCGTGGGTGCCAGCCTGGACACGCGCCTGATCACGCCGCTGCTCGATGCCGGCCGGCACACGCCCCTGGCCATCGACCTGCTGCACCAGTGCACCCTGTCCGGCGGCGACGATTACGAGTTGTGCTTCACGGCCCCGGCCGACCGGCGCGATGCCGTGCAGGCCGCAGGCCGCGACAGCGCCACGCGCGTCACGCGCATCGGCTGCATCGAGGAGCAGCCCGGCCTGCGGCTGATCGGCCCGGACGGAGCGGCCATGGCGCCCCGGTGGACCTCATTCGACCACTTCGCTGCGGCCTGACGCCGCGCCAAACCACTTTCATCCGAGAAGGACTGCCCATGGTTCAACGCTCCGCCCTGCCCGCCCTCTCTGCCCTGGCAGCCGCCTGCTTCCTGCTGGCAGGCACCCCGGTCCAGGCCCAGGCACAAGCCCAGGAAGCCACCATCGCCCGCGCCCCCATCGCGCGCGTCACCCTGTATGCGGGCGTGGCCTCGGTGGAGCGCACGGCGCGCATCACGGCCGCCACGCGCCAGCTGGTGTTCGAGTGCCTGCCCGGCTCCATCGACCCGCAGAGCCTGCAGGTCAGCGCCGATGCCGGCGTGCGCCTGGGTGACTACAAGCTGCAGTCGCAGCCGCGCGAACTGGCCTCCAAGGCCTGCGCCAGCCCGCTGGAGCAGCAGATCCGCACGTTGGAAGACCAGCTGGCCGCGCTGGAGGCCGACGAGTCCGCCGCCAAGCTCGTGGGCGACTACCTGCAGGGCCTGGCCAAGCCCGGCGATGACGCCAAAGCCCCCGCCCTGCCCGCCGCCAGCCAGCTGGGCGCCGCCACCGAGGCGCTGCGCAGCACCAGCCGCGGCAACACGCTGCGCGCCCACCAGATCCTGCGGCAAAAGCAGGCGCTGCAGGAGCAGCTCAGGCCGCTGCAGCTCGAACGCGACCGCACGGGCGCCGGCAACGCCCAGGTGATGAAGGTCACCGTGCAACTGGCCAGCCCGGCCGATGCCAATGTGCAGCTCACCTACCAGGTGCGCGGCCCGAGCTGGCAGCCCACCTACCGCGCCCAGCTGGACCCGGCCAAGGGCACGGTGGCCATCGAACGCCTGGCCCTGGTGGCCCAGAACAGCGGCGAGGACTGGAGCCAGGTGCAGCTGCTGCTGTCCACCGGCCAGCCTTCGCGCAGCACGCAGGCGCGCCTGCCCAATCCCTGGACGCTGGATGTGGAACGGCCCCGCCCCGTGGCAGCCATGGCCCCTGCGCCAGCGCCGGCCCCGGCGGCCCCTGCGATGATGCTGGAGCGCGCCCGCAAGCCCGGGGCGGCCGGCGAGGCCACCGAACTGCCGGTGCTCGATGTCGCCAGCCTCAACACCGCCTACGCCACGCAGTTCTCCGTGCCCTACCGCATCAGCGTGCCCTCCAGCAGCGAGCGCGTGACCCTGGCCCTGGGCTCGCACAACCTGCCGGCCACCCTGCTCACGCGCACGGCGCCCGCCGTGGAAGAGGCCGCCTACCTGGTGGCCCAGCTGGCCGTGCCGGCCGGTGTCTGGCCCGCAGGCCCCGTGGCCCTGTTCCGCGACGGCGCCTTCGCCGGCCAGGGCCGGCTGGACTTCGGCAACGCCGCCGCGCTGGCCCAGGGCCTGTCCTTCGGCCGCGATGACAAGGTGGTGGTGCGCAACCTGCCCGTGGACTCGGCCACGGGCAGCGGCGGCCTGCTCAGCAGCAGCACCGAACGCCAGGTCACGCGGCGCTTCCAGGTGGACAACCGCCATGACCGCGCCATCGAGCTGCAGGTGGTGGACGCCGCACCCGTCTCGCGCAACGAGCAGATCCGCGTGCAGTCCCAGTACAACCCGCAGCCGGCCACCACGCGCTGGAACGACCGCAACGGCATGATCGCCTGGCAGCAGCCGCTGGCCGCTGGCGCCAGCGCCAGCTTCGAGGCCCGCCACCAGATCCGCCATCCGCAGGATCTGGCGGTCGAAGAGCGTCAGTGAAGCACCAGGGCCGCGCTTATGATCTCGCCCCATGAGTGACGCGCCGCTGCGGCCGGAGGTTTCCGGCGATCCTGCTACCCCCACCTTTGCCTCTGCGGCGCGCCCACCGGAAGGCCCGCCGCAGGGCGGCATGGCACGCCCCACGCTGGAATTCATGATGTCCCACCCGGCCCACTTCATCGCCATGGGGCTGGGCTCGGGGCTGGGGCGCATCGCGCCCGGCACCGTGGGCACGCTGTGGGCCTGGCTGTCCTTCCTGCTGCTGCAGCACTGGTTCACGCCCCAGCAGATCGGCCTGCTGATCGCGGGCAGCATTCCGCTGGGCTGGTGGGCCTGCACGGTCACGGCGCGCCACATGCGCGTGGCCGACCCGGGCAACCTGGTCTGGGACGAGATCGTGGCCTTCTGGCTGGTGCTGTGGCTGGTCATGCCCACGGGCTTCTGGGGCCAGCTCATCGCCTTTGCGCTGTTTCGCTTCTTCGACGCCGCCAAGCCCCAGCCCGTCAAATGGGCCGACCGGTGCTTCAAGGGCTTCGGCTGGCGCGGCGGCTGGGGGATCATGTTCGATGACCTGGTGGCCGCCTTCTGCACGCTGCTGGTCATCGCGCTATGGCGCCATTTCATCGGCTGAAGGAGCTGGCATGAACGCATCCAACGAACTCGTCGAAACCCTGGCAGGCCTGCTGCTGCAGCGCGGCTGGATGCTGGCCACGGCCGAGAGCTGCACGGGCGGCATGATCGCTGCGGCCTGCACGGACCGCGCCGGCTCCAGCGAATGGTTCGAGCGCGGCCTTGTCAGCTACTCCAACGCGGCCAAGCACGACCTGCTGGGCGTGCCCGAGCCGCTGATCGCCGAACACGGCGCCGTGAGCGAGCCCGTGGCGCGCGCCATGGCCGAAGGCGCCATCGCCCACTCACGCGCGCAGTGCAGCGTGGCCGTGACAGGCGTGGCCGGGCCGGGCGGCGGCAGCGCCGCCAAGCCCGTGGGCACGGTCTGGTTCGGCTGGAACGTGTACGGCACCACGCACAGCGAATGCCTGCGCTTTGACGGCGACCGCGCCGCCGTGCGCCAGGCCACCATGGTCCATGCCCTGCAGCGCCTCAATGCGCTGATCAGCGCAAGGCTTTTATGAGCCGGTGCGCGATCTCCTGCAGCGGTGCAGGCAGGGCGCGGTAGCTTTCCAGCAGGCGCTGCTCGTCCACGGGCAGCGGCGCGTTGTCGTCTTCCAGGCCGGCCGTCAGCTCCAGCGCCGTGGTCTGCAGCGCCAGGGCCACGCGGGCCAGGGTGTCGTTCTTGAGGGTGCGGATGGCCCCCGATTCGATCTGCGACACGGCCGAGGCCGTGATGCCTGCGGCCTCGGCCAGCCGGCCCTGGGTCATGCCCAGTTCGGCGCGGCGGGCGCGTATGCGTTCACCGATATGTCTCATGGCCCGTGCATCCAAAGCCTGTGGCGCGGGCGCTCAGGCGCCGTGACACTTCTTGAACTTCTTGCCGCTGCCGCAGGGGCAGGGGTCGTTGCGGCCCGGCTGCTCGCCCTTGACGATGGTTTCCTGGCGCGGGCCCATGCTCTTCCAGATCTGGCGCAGGTCGTACAGCGCCCAGATGGCCTCGCCGAACTGCTCCACGCGCTCCTGGCTGGTGCTGGCGGGGCCGTCCTCGTCGTACATGCAGACTTCGGGCTTGCCGGTGTCGTCCTCGGTCAGGGCCACGACGGCGTTGAGCGCCTCGTTGAGCCAGCCGGCGGCTTCCTTGTCGCGCGGGGCGGCCCATTCCTCGGCCCAGTTCTCGACCACGAACATGAAGCCCAGCGCCCAGATCTGGCCGAACGAAGGAATCTCGCCGTCATCGGGACGCTCTTCCTCGGGCAGCGACAGGATGGCGCCGCGCATGTCCATGGCCTCGGGCTGGAAGGTGCGGTCGTCTTCCAGCGTCTTCACGTCGGCGTCCAGCTGGGTGCGGATCTCGTCCATGCGCAGGCCCACCAGCTCCAGAAAGCGCGCCTGCTGCGCCGCGTCCTTGAACACTTCCATCAGCGGCAGCGGCTGGCCCTCGGCCGCCTCCAGCGTGCCGCCGTCGCCCAGCAGCATGGGCAGCCACTCGGCGACCGGCACCTCGCGGCGCGTGCAGATCAGCGCCGTCAGGAAACCGTCGCAGAACTCCCACTGCGGAATCTCCTCGCCGCGCGTGCGCAGCTCGTCGAGCAGATCGTCAAGCTCCTCCAGCGCCTCGGGCGTCAGGGCAGGCTCGTCGGGCAGGGCGGTGGCTTCGTGGGCGTCGTTGGACATGGCGGAAATCTCTAGGGAAAACAGGGAGAAGGAACCGGCCACGGCCAGCCCCTCGAATGAATGGCCCGCAGTGTAGCCGCGCCGCCATGTCCGTGGCGCCCGGTCGGAACTGGCGCCCACGGGGCCATATCTCCCACATGGCCCACCCGCTACCCGGCTCCCTGCCAGGCCGGGAGCATGGAAAGCCCCACCCATTCCCCGACCCGGCTCATCGTCAAATTCTGCAAAGCGCCGCTGGCGCCGCCAAAGACTGCCACCAGTGCCCATGTCTGCTCGTCGAAACCGCAGGTCGTGCAGCAGGCCATCTGGGGCAGGCACAGCGCCTCGGACTGGTCCTGGGCCAGCAGGCTGACGAATTCCTGCGCGGTCACGGTCTCCGGATCCAGGCCCATGGGCCAGGACCCCTTCCAGCGCTGCGCATCCAGGGTCACGCTGTGCACGCCCCATGTCGGAGCGCCTGGCATGTCGCCCCAGGCCAGGCGTTGAAGGACCAGGCCCAGCCCCGTCTCCGCCCATGTCACCGGGTAAGGCGGGGCGTGATCGATCTTCAGCAGCTGCGCATCGCTCAATCCCGCTTGGCGCAGGGCCAGGCGCAGGTAATCCTGCCGGCTGTGCCGTCCCAGCGTGCGCAACACGGCATCCATCAACGGGGCGATGGGCTGTGGCTTCATGGTGCTTTCCATTCAGAATTCATCAAAGCGACGCATATAGGCGTCGCATGCCAATTGCCACGCGTCTTCGTCGTCGGATCCGGAAGGCGGCGGTCCGATGAAGTTGTTGAGGCGGGATCTGGCACGGACAGGCTTGAGCAGGCGCGCTGCCTCGCCAAAGGCGGGCAACGTCAGCCCCTGGTCCATGTCCCCCAGCCCCGGAGTGTCTCCTGCGCGAATTCCCAGGCAGTTGCCCACATCCCCGGCAGATAGATACTGGCTGGCCTGCACCTGCTTGCGCACCGCCTCCCGCCCGCCCAGTTTTTCCAGCAAGGCATCGCTGACAAAACTGAGCCAGTTAATGCTGTACATGGCGTTGTTGAAGTCATGACTCTGCAAAGCATGGCTACCTAAAGCATTCAAGCCTGGAAATCTCTGAAGATAAGGATAGAGTATTTGCTGGCCTTTTCCGTCGGGATCGATATTGCGCTCTTCCACTGCAGACATGATGCCCCAACCCGCCGTCGCCCAGAAAGGCTGCATCAATTCCACCACTTGGGAGGTGATCCAGCCGACATTGCGCTCGGACAGTTGATTCAAAATCCACCATGCAGGAAATGCCATGCGGATGAAAGACATGGCAGGCCCTATTCCAGGTGATTGATAGCGATCCTTCATCCAAAGCCCTTCGTCGTTGTTGATACGACAGTAAAGACGAAAGTCTTGTGCGTTGTTTTCCCACAGTTCAGGCGGCTTTGGCTTTCCGGAAGCCATATGAAAAATCAGTGCATAACCTTTAGGATTGTCTAGGCTCTTCTGCTTCTTCGCGGTCAACTTCTTTTGTGCCATTGCGCTGGTTAGCATGGCAGGCATTCCGTCATACCAATAAACCAATTTCTCCCTCCCTACGGCCTCACAAAAAAGATCAACCACTTTCCATGCACGTTCACGCACAGCCAAGGAATCCCCCTCATGAAACACCATTTCAATGGTCCAGCCGGCTCTTGCACAGACATCACCGAACTGATTGCACAGTACCAGCGCCTTGAGAATATCCATCGTCGCCACGGTTGAAGCATCCGCCTTCTCATTGCCCCAAGGCCAATCGAAATCATGTTCCGCAGCCATTGTGATCTTCCCCATTCCTTCGAAACACCAGAAATCAGAACAAATCAAACCGACTCATATAGGCATCGCATGCCAGCAGCCACGCATGTTCATCATTGGAGCCCGAAGGCGGTGGGCCGATGAAGTTGTTGAGCCGGGATCTGGCGCGAACAGGCTTGAGCAGGCGCGCCGCCTCGCCAAAGGCGGGCAGCGTCAGTCCTTGATCCATATCCCCCAGACCAGGAAAGTCTCCCGCACGGATTCCCAGGCAGTTGCCCACATCCCCGGCCGAAAGATACTGACTGGCCTCCACCTGCTTTCGCACGGCCTCTCGCCCGCCCAGTTTTTCCAGCAAGGCATCGCTGACAAAACTCAGCCAGTTGATGCTGTACATGGCTTTGTTGAAGTCATGATCGAACAATGCAAGACTTCCTATGGCATTCAATCCTGGGAACCGCTTCAGATAGGGATACAGCACCTGCTGGCCCTTGCCATCGGGTCCAATATTGCGTTCTTCCACTGCAGGAATGACACCCCACCCGGCAATAGCCCAGAAGGGTTGCATTAATTCCACCACCTGGGAGGTGATCCGGCCCACATTGCGCTCGGGCGGCTGACCCAGAATCCACCATGCGGGAAACGCCATGCGAATGAAAGACATGGCAGGACCTATGCCAGGCGAGATATGGCGGTCATGTAGCCAAATACCTTCATCGTTGTTTATACGGCAGTGAAGTCGAAAGTCTTGAGCATTTTCAACCCAGTCATCTGGTGGCTTTGGATTTCCCGAAGCTAGATCAAAAATCATCGCAAACCCTTCGGGATTGTTAAGCGTACTCGGCTTGTGTTTGGCAATTCTCGCTTGTGCTTGCTTGCTGGTCAGTGACATAGGCGCCAGACCCCACCATATTGCAAGCTTGTCTGCGCCAACAACCTCACAAAACAGATCAATCACTTTCCATGCACGCTCACGTACGGCCAGTGAATCCCCTTCATGGAACACCATTTCGATGGTCCACCCAGCTCTTGCGCAAATACGTCCAAATCTATTCTGTAATACCATCGCTTTCAGAATATCCATAGTCGCCACGGTAGCTTTTTGCAGTTCTTTGGTGCTTAAAGGTTTATTAAAGTCTTTAGCCATATCCATCTCCATATCTGACCGTACCGAAGCCATTGCTTCAAAATGTCACGCCGAGGACTCTTGCCAGTGCGGTTCCCACCGCACCTACACCTCGGAGTACACGCCCCAATGCGGACGCACCGGCCGCAGCCCCAATTGCTGCTGCCGTATCCGCATTTACCCGTTCTGCCAAATAAATTTCCTTTTCTCTGTTGGCCTGCCATCGCATTGCTTGGTTCAATACGCCTTCGTTCGTCGTTTCTCCATCGCCTTCGCAAGCACAACTTCCTGCGTCTAAGGCATCCTTGAAAAACT
Source organism: Delftia sp. PX-1 (assembly GCF_055797465.1). Taxonomy (NCBI): domain Bacteria; kingdom Pseudomonadati; phylum Pseudomonadota; class Betaproteobacteria; order Burkholderiales; family Comamonadaceae; genus Delftia; species Delftia sp. PX-1. The sequence goes on along the minus strand of NZ_CP184763.1, from coordinate 714,668 downwards.
TTTCTTTAAAAATGTCGCTATATGCCTGAAACTGTATCTTGCCGTCTGGCCCAAATTCTGAAGAAAATTTATCCCCCGGGAATTTCATCTCATACACCCGCTGCACGTTGTCCAGCACAGGCGGAAGGCGCGGGTTCTTCACCACGACCACATCCGGGATGCGCGAGCCGGCAGGCCGGCTGCGCGTGGGTCGTACGGGCTCGTTGCGGGACATGACTGGCGCACCGTCCCGGTACGGCACTTCCTGCTTGTAGTAGCCCCGGTAGCCTTCAAACCCGTCGGCCTGCATGACCACGCCGGCCACGCAGCGCTGGCCCAGGCCGCCGGTCATGCAGCAGCAAAACAGCTCGCACAGCGCCCTGCGGTCCAGTTCGTTGTCGAAGTCCCGGGTGCCGCATACCTTGTTGAAGCCCACAAGCACGACGGCCTTGCACAGGTCCCTGGACCGCTTCAGGCGATTGAGGGCGATGAAGGCGGGGACCAGTTGTTCGCAGCTCATGCGCCAGGCCCGCCGAGGGGCGAGGACGATTCGCCAGCAGGTGTGCGCCGCCGCACCACGTCCCAGATGCCCATCGGCAGTTCAAGCATCATCAACTGGATGCGTCCGTCAGGCGGCAGGTCGGTGCGCGAGAGAAACTTGCGCACGGCGGGAAATTCGTCGAAGCGCTCGCCAAACTGGTGGCGCAAGGCCAGGAAGCCGATGACATCGTCCGGCGTCGACAGGCCCCAGCCCACCGCGCGGTCAAGGCCTCGCCGGGTATGGGCCAGCAGCCTGTCATGCGGCCAATCCTGCTCGCTGAGATGGCAGGTCTGCCGCACGATGGCGGCAATCCCTTCTTCGCTGGGCACGAGGTTGCGGCGCAGCGTGCGCTGCATTTCCAGGGTTGAAATTTCCATCATGGCGAAGACACCTCCCATTGCCTGCTGTCCAGGCGCGCCAGGCCTGTGACGTGGTCCAGAAACTTGCGTTGCGCCATGCCGACCCAGATCCCCTCGGGATGCGGTGCCAGGCAGGCGAGGATGCTGTGGCCGCGGAACCAGTCCCCCAGATGCGCCGGGTCGAACTGCGCCAGCAGGCGAGGCAGCACGCGCGGGTCGTAAAAGCGCAGCCACAGCCGCTGGCCGCCGTCTCCCCTGGCCTGCAGAAACCGCTTGAGATGGCGCTTGAGCGCAGGGGCCGGCAGCCGGCTGATCAGGAAAATGCCCCAGTGCGCCTGCCAGCCTTCATGCGGCCAGCGCTGGAACAGCGGACTGCCTGCATGCACCCGCATGAGATAGGGCGCGTAGCGCGCATAGCGGGCGGCGGGCATGCCGTCATACAGGCAGGTGATGCCGGACTGCGGCGGCTCGGCCAGGATGGCGTCATGCAGGTGCTCATCCGCCGCCGCGTCCACGATGGCGTAGAGCAGGCCGTCATAGGTCGCCGCCACCTTTTCGAGCACGGCCTGGCGTGCCATCTGGAGGTCGTCCGGCGTGCCGAGGCCTGGGGGGATCAAGGTGGACATGGCGATTCAGTCCTCCATGGCCGACACGAAGGCGGCCCCCGATTGCGCGGCTTCGGCCAGGCACCGGCCCGCATTCGCACCGATCCAGACGGTGGTGCAGCCCGAGACGACCACGCCGCCGTGCACGGTCCTGTCCCCCATGCGGGCTGCGGGCCTGCCGCCGATCAGTACCGTGGCTTCGCCTTCGGCAATGGCGTCGGGCGGCGAACGGGGGCACAGCGCCTGGTCCGTGACCCTGGCCGCCGGCATGCCGCCTATGAGCACATCGGCCTGGCCGGAGAGAATGGCCCCGCCCCCGTGGGCGGGACAGGCATGCACGTCGCCCACTCTTGCTGCAGGTTGTCCCATGCGAGTGTCCCGGGTTCAGCAGTTGATCTTCACCAGCGGCGACTTGATCTCGACCATGGCCGGAGAGATCTCGATGGAGCTCGCCCCCGATTGCAGCCGGATGCTTCGGGTGCCGGTGACGATGACCTGTTGCCCATCGACCGTCAGCGTGGTGCCCGCCGCCAGGGCCAGCTGTCCGCCCGCATCGACCAGGCTGTTGGCGCCCACCCGCAGCGCGTGGTCGTTGCCGACGTTGACCGCCTGGTCCTGCCCTACCTCGGTGCTGTCGTTGTTCTGGATGGTGCTGCTGCGGTTGTTGCCCACGATGAGGCCTTCATCGCTTCCAACCTGCGCGCTGCGGTTGCGCCCCACGGTCCGGCTCCAGTCCATCCCCACGCTGTCGCTTCGCAGGACACCCACGTTGCTCATCAGCACCGCGCCTACGTTGAGGTTGTAGGCACACCCCACGGTGACCATCTTGAACAGGCCCGTGCCCTGGGTGTAGCCGATGCCCACGGTTTCGGATTTCATGCGCCCCGTGGCCAGGGTCCAGTTGCGGCCGATGCTGTCGCGTCCATTGGCATCCACGGTTTTCGTGCGGTTCTTGCAGATGCGGATGCTTTCATCCAGGTCCACCGTGCGCGTGCGGTTCTGGTGGACGGTGAGGGTCTCGTCCAGGTCCACCACCTCCGTGCGCCAGCCGTGGACATCGATCTTCTCGTTGCGGTCCACGGTCTCCGTGCGGTCCCGGTGGATGACATTGGTCTCGTCCCGGTCTACCGTCTTGCGCCGGTCGTTGCCCACCCATTTGTCTTCGTCGTTCTCGACTTCGGTGAGCTGGTCCTTCTGTGCATGCAGCCACAGCTGTTCGGCGCCCGCCTTGTCCTCGAAGCGGATGGCGTTGGCGTCGCCCTGGCCGTTCTTCATGCCTGACCCCGGGTTGCCATCCTTGCTCGATCGGGTCTTGATGCCCGATTGCGTGGCATTGGCCGGCAGCGCCCAGGGCGGCATGTTGGCCGCGTTGTAGACGCAGCCCGTGACCAGCGGATAGTCGGGGTCGCCATTGAGGAAGTCCACCACCACCTCATGCCCTATGCGGGGGATCGAGATGGCGCCAAAGCCCGGGCCGGCCCAGTTGGTGGCCACGCGGATCCAGCAGCTGGAGTTCTGGTCCTTCTTGCCCAGCCGGTCCCAGTGGAACTGCACCTTGATGCGGCCGTATTCGTCGGTCCAGATTTCCTGCCCGGCCGGGCCCACGACAATGGCCGTCTGCGGCCCCGTGGTGCGCGGCTTGGGCGTGGTGCGCGGCGGCTTGAAGGCAAGATCCGTGGGCTGGGCCTGCAGCTCGTAGCGCTGGAAGGAGCCTTCTTCCTTGGCGCCGTCACGGGTACTCGGTGCGGATGGGACGCCACGTATGCTGGAGATCGCGCTGACGCGAGGGTTTTCTTTCAGGTGGTAGCTCAGGCCCGTGATCAGGTACTGCCGGTTCTGGTCACCACGCGGGTAGTTGTAGAGGCTGAAGGCGTAGCCCGTGGCCAGCGCCCGATGGCAGGACTGGCCCCGCACCCGGCTGTGGCCCGTGAGGCCTTGCTTCAGGCGCACGCGGATGTAGGCATCTCCGTCGCCGTACTCCGTGTAGCCGCCCGGCCATTCGTAGGTTTCATGGCCGTCGTGCGCATGGCCCGGTGGATCGCGGCGCATGTGGGACAGTTCGGCCCGGGGCTTTTTGAAGTCGTAGTCGTCGATGTAATGGCGGCCCGGCTTGATTTCCTGCTCCAGCTGCCAGGCGTGGATGTTTTCCTGGTCGCCTGCGGCGGCTTTTTCCGGGGGATAGAAGGGAATGGATTCGCCGCCGGGCAATGCGCCGTGCGAGGCAATGATGTCGTCGCACAGCACCAGGGTGTGTTCTCCCATGGCATGCGCGAAGTGGTAGTAGATGCCTTCGTGCTCCATCAATCGCGAGACGAAGTCGCAATCGCTTTCGTTGTATTGCACGCAGTAATCCCAACTGCGATAGGCGCGGGTGAGTTTCCTTTGCATTGGATGGCCATAGACGCCCAATACCTGCTCGATGATGTCGGGCACGTTGAGGTTCTGGAAGATGCGAAAGTCGCTCTTGCGCGTGGCCAGCCACAGCCAGGGGCTCAGGCGCGCCTTGTAGGCGTAGTGGCGGTGATCCTGGCCCTGCATGCCAAAGCGGGTGACGATGCCGTCGATGAAGCGCCTGCCGCCGCCCTGGGTTTCAATTTCTATGGTGGCGTTTTTGCCCAATAGGGCCTTGGGATCGATGCTTTCGCTTTCGCTGAGCATTTCCACATCGAGGCTGAAGAGCTGGCTGATGTTTTCCTGGCCGCGCAATTCACGGAAATGCAGCTGCTCGCCCAATGGCGTGTGGATGGTGACTCGGCGTGTCATTGGTGCTCTCGCCCTGTGGGGGCGCCCTCCCGATCTTTCGATACGGAAAGATCATGGAAGAATGAGCCGCTCTATGGAAATTCCAATTTCTGCCAAAAAATAGGATTGCCAAAAGGAAAATTGCCGCTTCTCCCACTCGGATCGGGCTTGGGAAAAGCCTAGGACAAGCGGCCGGAGCAAGGGCCTTCATGATGTGCAGCCGCCACACATCGCCCCGGCTGGCCGCCCCCGGATCAGGGCGCCGCACGCCCGCGCAGCCGCTCAGGGGTTCAAAGAGTCCTTCCGATGATCTCCTTCATGATCTCGTCACTCCCCCCGTAGATGCGCCCTATGCGCGCATCGGTCCAGGCGCGGCCGATCTGGTATTCGGTCATGTAGCCGTAGCCGCCGTGCAGTTGCAGGAATTCGTCGAGCAGGCGGTTTTGCAGCGCCGTGGCATTGAGCTTGACCATGGCGGCCCGGTCGGGGGCGAGCGCGCGGCGCAGGTGCAGGGCGATGCAGTCGTCCACGAAGACGCGCAGCATGGTGGCCTGGGCCTTGGCCTCGGCCAGCTTGAAGCGCGTGTTCTGGAAGTCGAACACCGGCTGGCCGAAGGCCTTGCGCTCGCGCGTGTAGGCAATGGTCTTGTGCAAAAAGGCCTCGATGGAGGCGGCGGCGCGCACGGCCACCACCAGGCGCTCCTGGGCCAGTTCGTGCATGAGGTACCTGAAGCCCGCGTTCTCCTCGCCCAGCAGGTGGTCGGCCGGCACGCGCACGTTGTCGAAGAACAGCTCCGAGGTGTCCTGCGCCATGAGGCCGATCTTCTCGAGCTTGCGGCCCTTGGAGAAGCCGGGCATGCCGTCCTCGACCACGATCAGGGACACGCCCTTGGCACCCATCTCGGGCGCGGTCTTGGCGACGACGATGACCAGCTCCGAATTGATGCCGTTGGTGATGAAGGTCTTCTGGCCGTTGAGCACGTAGTGGTCGCCCTCGCGCCGCGCCGTGGTGCGCACGGACTTGAGGTCGCTGCCCGCGCCGGGCTCGGTCATGGCGATGGCGCCGATCAGCTCGCCCGCGGCCATGCGCGGCAGCCAGCGGTCCTTCTGGGCCTTGCTGCCATAGGCATGGATGTAGGGCGCGACGATGTCCGAATGCAGCGGAAAGCCCAGCCCGCTGGCGCCCGTGCGCGCGATCTCCTCCAGCAGCACGGCCGCATGGCCGAAGTCGCCGCCGCCGCCATAGGGCTCGGGCAGCATGGGGTTGAGCAGGCCTTCGCGCCCGGCCTTGCGCCAGACCTCCTTGGGCACGATGCCCTGGCGCTCCCATTCGGCATGGTGGGGGACGATCTCGCGCTCGAAGAAGCGGCGGGCCTGCTCGCGGAACTGTTCATGGTCTTCGCGGTAGACGGAGCGCTCGGTCAGGTCTTGCATGGGTCGGTATCCGGTGGTTGTCGGTGAGGAAAGACGGGGAAGGGCCGTTCAGGCGCTGCGCAGGTTGAAGCCCGCGTGGGGCTGCTCGCGCAGCCTGTCCTTGAGCACGCGGCGCAGCAGCTTGCCCGTGGGCAGGCGCGGCAGCTCGTCCACGAACTGCAGGCGCTGCGGGCGCTTGAGGCGCGACAGCGTGGCGCCGGCCTCGGCGACGATGGCGTGCGCCATCTCTGCACTGGCCGCATGGCCCTGGCGCAGCACGACCACGGCCATGGGCTGCTCGCCGAAGTCGGGCTCGGGCACGCCGACCACGGCCACCTCCTGCACGGCCGGGTGCGTGGCCAGCGCGTTCTCTATCTCCTGCGGATAGAGGTTGACGCCGCCCGACAGGATGAGGTCGGCCCGCCGGTCGCTGAGAAAGAGGTAGCCCTCCTCGTCCACATGGCCCAGGTCGCCGTAGGTGGCCCAGCCACGCTCGTCGATGGCCTCGCGGGTCTTGGCGGGGTCGTTGAGGTAGGCGAAGGGCGCCACGTCCGAGAAGAACACGCGGCCGATCTGGCCCGCAGGCAGCTCCTGCCCGTCGTCGCCCACGATGCGCAGCCGACCGTAGCTGGCGCGGCCCACGGAGCCTGGACGCCGGCGCCATTCGGCGGAGTTGATCAGGGTGATGCCGCAGCCTTCGGAGCCTGCGTAGTACTCCAGCAGGATGTCGCCCCACCAGTCCAGCAGCGCCTGCTTGACGGCCACTGGGCAGGGCGCGGCCGCATGGATGGCGCAGCGGTGGCTGGACAGGTCATAGCCGTGCCGCACCTCCTCGGGCAGCTGCAGCAGGCGGCCCAGCATGGTCGGCACCCATTGGCTGTGGGTGATGCGGTAGCGCTCGATCATCGCCAGCGCCTGCTGTGCGTCGAAGCGCGCCGTGATCACCACCGCGCCGCCGCCGTCCAGCGTGCGCAGGCAGTAGCGCAGCGGCGCTGCGTGGTACAGCGGTGCGGGCGAGAGGTAGACCGTGTCGGCGTCAAAGCCCATGTTGCGCTGCCAGGCCAGGAATTCGGGGTCGGCCTGCGTGCGGTAGAGCGCCGCCGGCAGCGCCTTCTTGATCCCCTTGGGCCGGCCCGTGGTGCCCGAGGAGTACAGCAGGTCGCGCCCCAGCGGACGGCTGGACAGGTCGATGGGCGCGGGCGCCTGCGCACGCCAGGCGGCCAGGGCATCGGCCAGCGACGGCAGGCCCGTGGATGCGCAGTCTCCGTCCACCGAATGCACGGAGGGGGCCAGTTCGGCCGGCAGCTGCGCCGCCGTGGCGGCCGAGGCAAAGACATGGCGCGCCCCGCTGTCGCCCAGGATGTAGGCCACCTCGGGCGCCGTCAGGTGGGTGCTGATGACCACCGCGTACAGGCCCGCCAGGCGAGCGGCCAGCACCAGCTCCAGGATCTCCACGCGGTTTTCCATCAGCACGGCCACCGTGTCGCCGGCCGCCAGGCCCTGCCCGGCCATCCACTGCGCCACCTCGCGCGAGCGCTGCGCCAGCGCGCCCGCCGTGTGCTGCTGGCCGCTGTCGCCCATGGTCAGCGCAACGCGGTCGGGCCGGGCATCGGCCCAGCTGTGAAAGTCATGCACGCCTGTCTCCTTTGCTTTTTTGAATCCGCCGTCTCGAATTCATCGGATTTCAGCAAGTATTTTTGTTTGCGCGCGGTTTTTCATCCGGGAAAACGCTTTGTTCAATGCAAATTTCGAGACTTATCATTCATTTCGTGAACCTCCAGTCTCATTAAATCAGCATGAACACTCCCGTCATCGTCGATGCCATCCGCAGTCCCATGGCCCGGGCCAAGCCCGATGGCGCCCTGGCCCAACTCCACCCCGTCGATCTGCTCAGCCAGGTGCTGGAGCAGCTCGTGCAGCGCAACCGCATCGACCCCGGCGCGGTGGACGATGTGATCACCGGCTGCGTGAGCCAGGCTGGCGAGCAGGCCGGCACGCCGGGCCGCCTGGCCTGGCTGGCCGCAGGCCTGCCGGCCCATGTGCCGTCCACCACCATCGACCGCAAGTGCGGCTCCAGCCAGCAGGCCGTGCACTTTGCCGTGCAGGCCATCATGTCGGGCACGCAGGACATGGTGATCGCCTGCGGCGTGGAGTCCATGAGCCGCGTGCCCATGGGCAGCTCGCGCATGGGGCAGAACACCACGGGCGCACGCTTCGATGCGCGCTTCGCGCCGGGGCTGGTGGGCCAGGGCGTGTCGGCCGACCTCGTGGCCGCGCGCTGGGGCCTGGGCCGCGAGGAACTGGATGCCTATGCCGCGCGATCGCACCAGCGCGCCCATGCGGCCCAGTCGGCCGGGCACTTCGAGCGCGAGATCGTGGGCATCACCACGCCTGCCGGCCTCGTCACGGCCGACGAGACCATCCGCCCGGGCACCACGGCGCAGAAGCTGGGCGCGCTCAAGGCCGTGTTCCAGAACGACGAGCTGTCGGCACGCTTTCCGCAGATCCGCTGGCACACCACGGCGGGCAATGCCTCGCAGATGACCGACGGCGCCAGCGCCATGCTGCTGATGAGCGAAAAGCGCGCCCAGCAGCTGGGCCTGCGCCCGCGTGCGCGCTTCGTGGCGCTGGACGTGGTGGGCGACGATCCGCTGTACATGCTCACGGCCCCCATTCCCGCCACGCGGCGCGTGCTGGCCAAGGCCGGCATGCGGCTGGAGCAGATGGACCACTGCGAGATCAACGAGGCCTTCGCCTCCGTGCCCCTGGCCTGGCTGAAAGAGCTGAGGGAACTGGGCGCCGACCCCGAGCGGCTGAACCCGCGCGGCGGCGCCATCGCCCTGGGCCATCCGCTGGGGGCCTCGGGCATCCGCCTGATGACCACCATGCTGCACGCGCTGGAGGACAGCGGCGCGCGCTACGGCCTGCAATCCATGTGCGAGGCCGGCGGCATGGCCAACGCCACCATCATCGAACGCCTGTGAGCCAGGCACGGGAGACACATCCATGCAACTGCAAGAGAACATGACGGCCCTGGTGACGGGCGGCGTATCGGGCCTGGGCGAGGCATCGGCCCTGGCGCTGCTGGAACGCGGCCTGAACGTGGTGGTGGTGGACCTGAACGAGGACCGCGGCGCGGCCATGGTGGACGCCGCCCGCCAGCGCCACGGCAGTCGCCTGCGCTTCGTGAAGGCCGACGTGGCCGACGCCGACCAGATGGCCGCCGCCATTGCCGCCGCCGAGGACTTCGGCGAGTTCCGCGCCCTGGTGCACTGTGCGGGCGTGGGCGGGCCGCTGCGGCTGGTGGAAAAGGACGGCAGCCCGGGCTCGCTGGACAAGTACACGGGCATCGTGCGCGTGAACCTGATCGGCACCTTCAACACGCTGCGCCTGGCCGCCGCCAGCATGGCGCGCAACGAGCCCGTGCAAGGCGAGCGCGGCGCCTGCGTGCTCACTGCCTCGGTGGCGGGCTACGAGGGGCAGATCGGCCAGATTCCCTATGCCTCGGCCAAGGCCGGCATCATCGGCATGACCATCGTCGCCGCGCGCGACCTGGCCACGCGCATGATCCGCGTGTGCACCATTGCGCCGGGCCTGTTCGACACGCCCATCCTGGCCAAGCTGCCCGACAACATCCGCCAGTCGCTGGCCGCCTCCGTGCCCAACCCCGCACGCCTGGGCCACCCGTCCGAGTACGCGCTGACCGCGCTGCACATTCTTGAAAATCCCATGCTCAATGGCGAGACGATTCGCCTGGACGGTGCCATTCGGATGAATCCTCGCTGAGAAGCGCCCCGGCCCAGCACACGCGCGGAGAAGAAACACCATGTTCAAACGTCTCACGCTGGCGGCGGCTGCCTTGCTGTGCGCCACGGCAGCCATTGCAGCCGACGCCTGGCCCACGCGGCCCATCACCCTGGTCGTGCCGGGCGCGGCCGGGGGCTCCACCGACATTCCCGCGCGGCTGCTGGCGCTCAAGCTGGGCGAGCGGCTGGGCCAGCCCGTCATCGTGGACAACAGGCCCGGCGCGGGCGGCTCCATCGGTGCCAGCCAGGTGGCACGCGCGCAGCCGGACGGCTATACGGTGCTGGTGGGCAACACGGGCTCCAACGCCATCAACTACACGGCCTACAAGAAGCTGCCCTACAGGCCCGAGGACTTCGTGGCGCTGACGGACATGATCTCGTTCTCCAACGTGCTGGTCGTGCCCCAGGCATCGCCGGTGCGCTCGCTGGACGATCTGCTCAAGGCCGCGCGGCAGGCGCCGGGCAAGCTGTCGTTCTCCTCGGCCGGCGTGGGCCAGACCACGCACCTCATGGGCGAGCTGCTGCGCGAGCGCACGGGCGTGGACGTGGTGCATGTGCCCTACCGCGGCTCGGCACCGGCCACGGCGGCCATCGTCTCGGGAGAGACGCAGTTCATGTTCGACAACCTCACGGCCTCGCTGGTGCATATCAAGGCGGGCAAGCTGCATCCCATCGCCGTGACGGGCGCGCAGCGCGAGCCCGAGCTGCCCAACGTGCCCACCACCACCGAGCTGGGCCTGCAGGACTTCGACAAGGTCGGCTGGATGGGTTTCTTCCTGCCCGCGCAGACGCCGCCCGCCGTGGTGCGCAAGCTCACCGACGGCCTTGTCGCCGTGCTCCGGGACCCTGAGGTGGCGCGCCGCTACCGCGAGCTCGGCGGCCGCCCGGGCGGCATGCCGCAGGCGCAGTTCACCCAGCTGGTGGACAACGACCGCAAGAGCTGGGGCGCGCTGATCACCAGCCGCCAGCTGCAACTCGACTGAACCGATTTCGACGGAGACGCCATGAAGGTGCTGGACAGCGTGCGCGTGCTGGAGATTGGCGGCATCGGCCCGGGGCCGTTCTGCGCCATGCATCTGGCGGACCTGGGAGCCGATGTGGTGTCCATCGTGCGGCCCGAGGCGGAACCCGCCGCCACCTCATCCGCCTCAGCCACCTCAGCCACCTCCGCGCTGTCGCGCGGCAAGCGCTCGGTGTTCGCCGATCTCAAGTCGCCCGAAGGGCGTGACCTGGTGCTGGCCCTGGTGCGCGATGCCGATGCGCTGATCGAAGGCATGCGGCCCGGCGCCATGGAGCGCCTGGGCCTGGGACCCGAGGCCTGCCAGGCCCTCAACCCGCGCCTGGTCTATGGCCGCATGACGGGCTGGGGCCAGGACGGACCGCTGGCCCAGGCAGCCGGCCACGACAACAACTATGCCGCCGTCTCGGGCGCGCTGTGGGGATGCTCGCCGGCCGGCGCGCGGCCGGTCTCGCCCTTTGCCACGCTGGGCGACATCAGCGGCGGCGCCATGTACCTGATGACGGGGCTGCTGGCCGGCATCGTGCAGGCACGCGCCACGGGGCGCGGCACGGTGGTGGACGCGGCCATCGTCGATGGTGCAGCGCACATGCTCAACCTCATGCTGCACGCGCGCCAGCGCGGGCTGGTGGCCGACGAGCGCGGCCACAGCATCCACGACAGTGCACCGTTCTACGAAACCTATGCCTGTGCCGATGGCGGCTTCATCACCGTGGGAGCCATCGAGCCGCAGTTCCACGCCCTGCTGCTGGACAGGCTGGGCCTGGCCGGTGCCGCAGCGTTCCAGGGCCCCCAGTGGGACCGCGCCGCCTGGCCCGCGCGGCGCGCGCAGCTGCAGACGCTGTTCGCCTCCCGGCCCCGCGCGCACTGGCAGCAATTGCTGGAGGGCAGCGATGCCTGCTTCGGCGCCGTGCTCAGTCCCGTGGAAGCAGCCCGCCACCCGCACCTGCAGGCGCGCGGCGTCTACCTGCAGCCCGAAGGCGGCGCCCTGCAGGCCAGCCCCGCGCCACGCTTTGACGGCCAGGCCTATGCGCCGGGCCGTGCGAATGCCGCAGGCTCCGACACCGCCAGCGTGCGGGAGAAGGTGAGCGCAGGGCGCGCGCAGGAAGTCTGGCGCAGCGCCCGCTGATTCACGAGAGGCTGGAGGCGCCCAGCATGCCTTCGACCAGGCGCACCAGCGTGATCAGGCGCGGCCCGGCATCGCTTTCCAGCGCGCGGCTTTGCGGGCTGTAGATGGGCAGGGAGACCGAGAACACCCAGTACTCGCCGTCCTGGGCCGTGGACATGGGCACGGCAATGGACTGGATCTCGCGGTGCAGGTCGCCGTGGCTGCGGCAAAAGCCGTGCTCGGCCAGGTCGCGCCGCGCATCGTCGAGCCGCTCGCGCAGTTGCTGGGCGCGTGCGGGATCGTCGGCCTGCAGTTCCGCGATGAAGGCCTCGCGCTCGGCCTCGGGCAGGCTCAGCAGGTAGGCGCGGCCCGTGGCGGTGCGCGACAGCGAGATGTGCACGCCGATCTCGGGCAGGAAGACCTTGTTGGTCAGGCCGTTGGCCAGCTCCACCAGGCACAGCTGGCGGCCGTGGCCCACGGCCAGCTGGATCTGGCCCTCCAGGTGATTGGCCAGCTCCTGCATGTGCGGCCGCGCGAACTGGCGCATGTGCATGCGCGCCAGCACGGGCGAGGACAGGTTCAGCAGCCCCACGCCCGGCACGTACTTGGACAGGCGCTCGGAGTAGCGCATCAGGTTCAGTTCGCACAGGGTGTCGATCAGGCGGAACAGCGTGGGCTTGGGCAGGCCCGTCATGTCCATCAGTTCACGGGCGCTGAGTTCCTGGTGCTTGTTGGAATAGCACTGCAGTACGGAGATGCCGCGCACCAGGGCGGCCACCAGCTTGCCACTGTCTTCGGAATTCATGGATTGATGAGGGCTGAAAAGATGAAACGATTGTCTCAATTTTCAGGGTGCCGCCGCACAGATTTCCAGGGCCATGCGCAGTGCAAACCCGTAAACAGGACTTGCCCCGCGCAACGGACATGACACGGCACAATCGGTCCATGCTTGGCGCCCTGCGCCTCCCACCAGAAAAGCCTGCCGTGTCCGAACCGTTTGCTGCCGTCCCGCCTTCCGAATCGCCAGACTACGACGCCTTCCTGCGCGCCCATGTGCTGAGCCAGCCTTTGAGCATCCAGCGCTATGACCGCGGCGACGAAACCATCTGGGTCAAGCGCGCGGGCGCCAGCAACCCGGCATGGCGCTATCGCGCGCTGGCCCTGCTCGCCTTGTGCCTGCGCCTGCCCGTGCTGCGGCCCGTGCCCAATCCCGGCGGACACGAAGCCATCCGCACCGAGGTGCGCCGCCTGCGCCAGCTCGCGCAGCGCGGCCTGCGCGTGCCTGCCGTGCTGGCCGAGTGCGAGGACGGCTTTGCCATGCGCCACCTGGGCAGCCCCGGCGTGGAGGCGCCCTCGCTGGGCAATGCCATGGAAGCCGCCCTGCCCCGGGGGGATGGCAGCACGCTGGCGCTGTGGCTGCAGGGCCTGCAGACCCTGCAGCAGGTGCATGGCAGCGGCGACTGCCTGAGCCAGGCCTTTGCGCGCAACATGGTCTGCTGTGCCGATGGCGTGATCGGCTTCATCGACTTCGAGGACGACCCCGCCGCCCACCTGCCCCTGGCGCTGTGCCGCGTGCGCGATGCCCTGTGCTACGCCCACTCCACGGCCTGGATACTGGAGCAGGCCGGCGCCATGCTGGCCGCGCGCACGGCCTGGCGGGACTTCGTGCAGTCCATGGAACCCGAGACCCGCGCCCTGATGGCGCGCACCGTGAAACAGCTGGCCTGGGTGCGCCGCCTGCCTGAGAGCCGCCGCCTGGGCCGCGACATGCAGCGCGTGCGCATGGCCTACACGCTGGTGACGCCGTAGCGGCAGCGGGCTGCACGCCTCAACCGGGCCTCAGCCGGGCCTCACCGGGCAGATGGCCCAGCGAGGCGCTGACGCGCGCCGCTTCGGCGCGCAGGGCCCGGGCCACAGCGCCCTGCGGGTCCGGGTCGAAGCCGCCGCTGGCGCCCAGCGCGCACAGCACGCCCACCACATGGCCTGTGTAATCGTGCAGCGGCGCCGCCACGGCGCTGATGCCCGGCAGGTTGACGTCGCGCACCGAGGCGCAGCCCGCAGCGCGGATCTCGCGGCGCAGCGTGCCCAGCGGGTCCGCGCCATCGAGCAGCGCGCGCCGCGCGGCCGGCGCCTCGGCCAGCTCCCGGGCCAGCAGCGCATCCACGCGGGCATCGTCGTCCATGAAGGCGAAGAAGGCGCGCCCCGTGGCCGACCACAGCAGCGACATCACCGAGCCCACGCGCACATTGACGGTGACCGGCAGGCCCGGCTCCTCGAAGCGCACGATGGTCGGCCCCAGGTTGCCCATCACGGCCACGAAGCTGGTGACCTGCAAGGCCTCGCGCAGGTGCAGCAGGGCCGGCTCGGCCAGGCGGATGGGGTCGGACTGCCGCATGGCGGCCAGGCCCACGCGCATGGCCTCGGCCGCCAGCGCGTACTGCGTGCCGCCACGGTCCTGCTCCACCAGCCCCTCGGCCATCAGGCTGGCCAGGTAGCGGTGGACCTTGGCCGGGCTTTCCTCCACCGCGCCCGCGATGGCCGTGAGGCTGGCGCGTCCGCCCAGCGTGGCCAGGGCCTTGAGCACGGCCAGGCAGGTCTCGGCGGCCTGCACGCGCTGGCGCCTTTCGCGCGGCGGCGCGGGCTCGTCAATCTCGGAGGCAACAGTGGAAGTCATGGCGGCAGGACGGGTCTGGAAAGGCCTGTTTTAAGGGCTGGCGGGGCATTGTGCCGCAGCTTGCGGGTAATCCCGGGCGGTGTTTTTACGCAATGCGTAGAAAAATTACGCAAAACAAGATTCCATGGATTCCACCCAGGCCTCACCGGAGACAAGCCCCATGCACAAGCGCCTTTTCCTCACCACACTGGCCGCAGGCCTGCTATCGGCCACCGCCCTGCCCGGCGCGCTGGCCCAGGACGGATTCCCCAGCAGGAACGTGCGCTGGATCGTTCCCTACGCGGCCGGCGGCGGCTCGGACTTCCTGGCCCGCACCATAGGCCAGGCCTGGGGCGGCCAGGTGCACCAGCCCATCGTGGTGGACAACCGCCCGGGCGGCAACACGGCCATAGGCGCCTCGGAAACCGCGCGCGCCGCCGCCGATGGCTACACCGTGCTGTCGGCCGACAACGGCACCCTGGTCTTCAATCCCGTGCTCTACAAGAGCCTCAGCTACAACCCCGCCAGGGACCTTGCGCCGGTCACGCTGATGGGCCGCTTCCCGATGATCCTAGTGGCCGGCCCCGGCATGGCAGCGGCCACGGCCAAAGACTTCCTGGCCCAGGCGCGCACCAGCAAGGACGGCGTGAACTACGCCTCGGCCGGTGCCGGCAGCCCGCACCACCTGGCCATGGAACTGCTCAGGGTGGAGGCCGGCCTGAAGCTGGTGCACGCGCCCTACAAGGGCGCGGCACCGGCCCTGGGCGACGTGGCTGGCGGCCAGGTGCCCGTGATGATGGTGGACCTGGCCGCGGGCGCAGGCTTCATCAAGGGCGGCAAGGTCCGCCCGCTGGCCGTGGCCAACGCCACGCGCCTGCCCCAGTTGCCCGACGTGCCCACCTTCGCCGAGCTGGGCCTGCCCAAGGTGCAGGCCGCCGCCCTGGTGGGACTGGTGGCGCCCGCCAGGACGCCGGCCCCGGTCATCGCGGCCCTGCACCGGCAGGTCGTGGCCGCGATCAACGAGCCCGCCGTGCGCCAGAAGCTCGTGGATTTCGGCGTGGAGCCCGTGGGCAACACGCCCGAGCAGTTCGCCGCGCTGCTGGCCAGCGAAAGCACGCGCTGGCACCAGCTGATCCGCGACCAGAACATCACTTTGGATTGACCCTCCGCGCCTCCTGCCTGCGAACCTGCCATGACTGCCTCCGCCGCCCCCGACACCGCCCCGTCCGCCTTTGCGTCCGCTTTTGCGTCCGGCTCTGCGCCCGCCTCCGCGCGCTGCCCCTTCGACCACCGCCAGCCCAGCGGCCAGACCGGCCCCACGGGCTGCCCCGTCAGCGCAGGTGCCGCGGCCTTCGACCCGTTCAGCGACGGCTACCAGCAGGACCCGCCCGAATATGTGCGCTGGGCGCGCGAGCAGGAGCCGGTGTTCTACAGCCCGCAACTGGGCTACTGGGTGGTCACGCGCTTCGACGACATCAAGGCGGTGTTCCGCGACAACATCGCCTTCAGTCCCTCGATCGCGCTGGAGAAGATCACGCCCACGGGCGAGGAGGCCAATGCCGTGCTGGCCTCCTACGGCTTCGCGCTGAACCGCACCCTGGTCAACGAGGACGAGCCCGCCCACATGCCGCGCCGCCGCGCGCTGATGGACCCGTTCACGCCCGAGGAGCTGCGCCACCACGAGCCCATGGTGCGCAAGCTGGCGCGCGCCTATGTGGACCGCTTCATCGACGACGGTCGCGCCGACCTTGTGGACCAGATGCTGTGGGAGGTGCCGCTGACCGTGGCCCTGCACTTCCTCGGCGTGCCCGAGGAGGACATGGACCGGCTGCGCGAGTACTCCATCGCCCACACCGTCAACACCTGGGGCCGGCCCCGGCCCGAGCAGCAGGTGGCCGTGGCCCATGCGGTGGGCAACTTCTGGCAGCTGGCCGGCAAGGTGCTGGCCAAGATGCGCGAGAACCCCGATGCGCCGGGCTGGATGCAATACGGCATACGCAAGCAAAAGGAGCTTCCCGAGGTCGTCACCGACTCCTACCTGCACTCCATGATGATGGCCGGCATCGTGGCCGCGCACGAGACCACGGCCAATGCCACGGCCAACGCCGTCAAGCTGCTGCTGCAGCATCCCGGCGCCTGGAAGCAGATCTGCGAGAACCCTGCGCTGATCCCCAATGCCGTGGAGGAATGCCTGCGCCACAACGGCTCGGTGGCCGCCTGGCGGCGCCTGGCCACGCGCGACGTGGTGATCGGCGGCGTGGCCGTGCCGGCGGGCTCGAAGCTGCTCATCGTGACCTCGTCGGCCAACCACGACGAGCGGCATTTCGCCGATGCCGACTTCTTCGACATCCACCGCGACAACGCCGGCGACCACCTGACCTTCGGCTATGGCTCGCACCAGTGCATGGGCAAGAACCTGGCGCGCATGGAGATGCAGATCTTCCTGGAGGAGTTCACGCGCCGCCTGCCCCACATGCGGCTGGCCGAGCAGCGGTTCACCTACGTGCCCAACACCTCGTTCCGGGGCCCCGAACACCTGTGGGTGGAGTGGGACCCGGCCCTGAACCCCGAGCGCGCCCGTCCCGCCCTGCTGCAGGCGCGCCAGCCCGTGCGCATCGGCGAAGCCCTGCAGGGCGGCGCCAGCCGGCCCATGGTCGTGGCCGAGGCCGAGGCTGCCGCCGAAGGCGTGCTGCGCCTGCGCCTGAAGGCCGCCGATGGACACGCCCTGCCGCGCTGGACGCCGGGCTCGCACATCGACCTGCAATGCGGCGACACGGGCCTGTCGCGCCAGTACTCGCTGTGCGGCGACCCGCAGGACACCGGCAGCTACGAGATTGCCGTGCTGCGCGAGGCCAACGGCCGTGGCGGCTCGGCCTGGGTGCATGAGCATCTGCACCGCGGCGCCACCGTACAGGTGCGGGGCCCGCGCAACCATTTCCCGCTGGACGAAGGCGCCAGCCACCTGATCCTGGTGGCCGGCGGCATCGGCATCACGCCCATCTCGGCCATGGCACGGCGCGCCAGGGCGCTGGGCCTGTCCTATGAAATCCACTACAGCGGCCGGCGCCGCGCGGGCATGGCGCTGCTGGCGCCGCTGCAGGCCGAGCATGGCGCCCGGCTGCACCTGTACGTGGCGGAGGAAGGCCGGCGCGCCGACTACGCCGCCCTGCTGGCCACGCCGCGCGCCGGAGCCCGCATTCATGCCTGCGGACCGGCGCGCCTGCTGCACGGCCTGGAGGCCGCCAGCCGCCACTGGCCCGAGGACAGCCTGCGCGTGGAGCATTTCGTCTCCACCGTGGGGGCGCTGGACCCTGCCAGGGAGCAGGGCTTCAAGGTGGAACTGCGCGCCTCGGGCCTTGTGCTGCAGGTGCGCAACGACCAGACGCTGCTGGACGCCCTGCGCAGCGCGAAGATCGAAGTGCAAAGCGACTGCCGGGAAGGGCTGTGCGGGTCCTGCGAAGTGCCCGTGCTCGAAGGCGAGGTGGACCACCGAGACATGGTGCTCACGCGCGGCGAGCGCGCGGCTTGCACCAAGATGATGAGCTGCTGCTCGCGCGCCAGGAGCGGCAGGCTGGTGCTGGGCCTGTAGCCAGGGCTACAGGGCAGCCCGGCGCCCGCAAGCCCGGCGCCCAGAAACACAAAAGCCCCAAGGCCATCATCGGCAATGGGGCGATCGCATCGGTGGGCGCGCTTCGGGGCGCACCTGCCTCCAACCGGATTACTGGTTGGCGATTTCGAGCTCGGCGTTGCGGGCTTGCTGGATGAAATCGATCAGGGAATAGATTGCTTGGCGCATGGTGAACTTCCTTACTGAGACGCTCAACAATCACTGGCGGCATGCATCTCAAGTGCCGCGAATGCCGGGAAAACCCTCTAAGCGTTTACCCTAGGTATAAGTATAAACCACTAGATCCGCCCGTGCAAAGGCACAGTTGTAAGCGCACGTCAAGATTCCGCAGAGGCGCCCAACTGCGTCCCAATGTCAGGCATGGGATGATTCAGGCTTATGACCGCGCCTTCCGTTTCCCTCGCACCCTGGCACATAGAGCCGCTGAACCCGGCCGAGGCGCCGTGGCCGCTGCTGCTGTCGGCGGATCCGTCGCGGGAAAAGGTGCGCGGCTATCTGGCGGGCTCCACCTGCTTTGCCGCGCGCGAGTCCTTCCAGCGCGAAGGCCAGCCGCCGCGTCCCGGCGGGCGCGGCGAGGTATTGGGCATGTGCGTGCTGGTGCCGCTGCGCGCCAGCGGCGACGAGGCCTCAGGCCCACCCGCCTGGGAGCTGATGAACATCGCGGTCGCGGAATCGCTGCACCACCGGGGCCTGGGCACCGCCCTGCTGCGCCAGGCCATCGCCTGGGCGCGCTCGCAAGGTGCTCCCCGCATCGAGGTCGGCACCGGCAGCTTCGGCGACCAGCTGGTCTTCTACCAGCGCGCGGGTTTTCGCGTGACGGGCATCGTGCGTGACTTCTTTCTGAAGCACTACACCACCCAGCTGTGGGAGCGCGGCGTGCAGCACCGCGACATGCTGCGCCTGACGCTGGAGCTGGGCACGGGCCGCTGAACGGCCGCCCCGCTCAGTCCGAAGACATCTTCATCAGCACCAGGCCCGAGACGATGAGCACGGCCGCGCCGATGCGCATGGCGCTGACCTGCTCGCCCAGGACCGTGATGCCGACCAGGAAGGCGCCCACGGCGCCGATGCCGGTCCAGATCGTGTAGGCCGTGCCCAGCGGCAGGCTGCGCATGGCCACGGCCAGCAGGCCGAAGCTGGCGATCATGGTGACGATGGTGATGGCGCTGGGCACCAGCCGCGTGAAGCCGTGCGATTGCTTCATCGAAAACGCCCAGACCACTTCGAGCAGCCCCGCCACCAACAGATAGACCCATGCCATGGAAAACTCCTTGTGAAGCCGGGTCGTCCCGGCGCATGCATGTCCCGATGTGGGGGAGGCCGTGCTCCTGGCAGAAGGGCTTGCGCCTCCTGCATGGCCGCCAGTTTAGGAGAAAGCCTTCAAGCCGGCCGCACCCAGCCTGTTGCCCCATTGCCGCCTGGGTGGTTGCTGCACAACAGCATCCAGGCTTCAGGCGGCCAGTGCCTCTTCCTGCTCGGCCAGCAGGATGTTGCCCACGGTGGCGCCCAGGCCGGCCACACGCTTGCGCAGCTTGAGCACGGCCTTGTCCTTGCTGATCAGCAGCGCCTGGTGCTGGCTGGCCAGGTCCAGGAAATGCTGGTCGTCGGGGTCGGTGCAGGCAAAGCGGATGCGCGGCGCATCGGCCACGTATTCGACGGCTCCGTCGAAGGCCGAGAGCACGCCCTCGACCGTCTTGCCGTAGAAGGCCACGCGCGGCGCGATCTGGCTGTAGTGCAGCACGCGTTCGAGCTCGATGCGCTGGGCCTGGTCGGCGATCCAGCGCATCTGCCCCTGCTCCACCAGCTCGCGGATCGGCGGAACATGCGGATCGTCGAAGATCAGCATGTCAAGGACCACATTGGTATCGAGCACCACGGGCCGGGGCAGGGGACCTTCGTAGCCGTCGTTGCACTGCGGCCAGCGCAGCACGATCTTCATGGCGCGGCGCCCTCTGCCGGGCCTTCGGCGGCCTTTCTGGGCTTGACAGCGCCACGGACCATGTCGAAGCGGAACAGCCGGCACTCGATGGGGCCGTTCCACATGGGCGTGCGCCGCGCTTCCTTCAGGCGCATCTTGCCGGGCAGCTTGAGGTCGGGCGTGAGCATCCAGGCGCTCCAGCCGCTGTAGTTCTTCTTCCAGTGGGTGGCCAGCTGGCTGAAGAATTCCACACCGTCCTCGGTCTGGGCCGTCTCGCGGCCCGCGCGCTCGACCACGGCCATGCGCTCGCCGGCGCTGCGGCCGGCCGAGCCGGCTGCGGCAATGCGCTCGCCATAGGGCGGATTCAGCAGCATCAGGCCGGGCTGCTCGCAAGGCGGCATGCGCTGCAGGGCGTCGCCGCCGCGCAGCTGCACGGTCTGGCCCACGCCCGCGCGCTCGGCGTTGCGCTGGGCGAAGTCCACCATGCGGTGTGACACGTCGGAGCCATAGATGCCCACGGGGCTGTCGGGCAGGATGGCGGCCTCTGCCTCGTCCAGCATGGCTTCCCACACATGCCTCTGGAAGGGCACGAGCTTTTCGAACGCGAAGCGCCGCAGGATGCCGGCCGGAATGCGCCGGGCGATCTGCGCGGCCTCGATCAGCACCGTGCCGCTGCCGCAGCAGGGGTCGTACAGCGGCTGGGGATCGTCGCCGTGCGGGTCCCAGCCCGTGGCGGCGATCATGGCCGCGGCCAGGGTTTCCTTGAGCGGCGCATCGCCCTTGTCCTCGCGCCAGCCACGCTTGAACAGCGCCTCGCCCGAGGTGTCGATGTAGATGGTGGCCTCGTCGGTCGTCAGGTGCAGGTGCACGCGCACGTCGGGGTGGCGCGTTTCCACGTCGGGGCGCACGCCCTTCCTGTCGCGGAAGCGGTCGGCAATGGCGTCCTTGACGCGCAGCGCCGCAAAGTTGAGGCTGGTCAGCGGGCTGTGCTGGGCCGTGACTTCGATCTTGAAGCTCTCGCGCGGGGAGAACCAGATCTCCCAGGCCACTTCGCTGGCGGCGCGGTACAGGTCGTTTTCGTTGCGGTACAGGGTCTGCGACAGCTGCACCAGCACGCGCTGGGCCAGACGGCTGTGCAGGTTCAGCAGCATGGCGTCGCGCCACAGGCCGCGCACCATCACGCCGCCACGGCCGACCAGGAGGTCGTGGCCGCTCAGGCCGGTGATCGCGTGGACCTCGTCGGCCAGAAATCCCTCGACGCCGGCGGCGCAGGGCAAAAACAGATGCAGTTGGTTCATAGCTTGGGTGCCGAGCATACGCGCACCGCGATTCCCCGCGCAGGCGCCAGCCGAAACCCGCTTGCCTGCGCTTCGGCCCGGGCCTACAGTGGAAGCAACCGCGAGGGAGAGCACCATGAAGACTCGAACCACGCCCGTCCACACGGATTTCCTCGGCGCCACGCAGGCCGCACGCCTGGTGGCGCAGGTCGGCGTCGCCGCCTGCCTGGCCGGCCTGGCCGATGCCATCGAGCAAGACTTCGCGCGCTGGCCCGATTTCGAGAAATCGGCCCGCCTCGCCCACCATTCGCCCGGCGGCGTGATCGAGCTCATGCCCGTGTCCGATGCGCTGGACTACGCCTTCAAGTACGTCAATGGCCATCCAGACAACGCCGACCGGGACCTGCCCACGGTGATGGCATTCGGCGCCCTGGCCGACGTGGCCACGGGCCTGCCGGTCTTCCTGTCCGACCTGACGCTGGCCACGGCGCTGCGCACCGCGGCCACCTCGGCGCTGGCCGCGCGCCGGCTGGCGCGACAGGGCTGCCGCAGCATGGCGCTGATCGGCGCAGGATCGCAGTCCGAATTCCAGGCCCTGGCCTTCACCCACCTGCTGGGCGTGGAACGGCTGCGCATCTTCGACATCGACGTCCAGGCCATGCGCAAGCTGGTGGACAACCTGGGCCATGCAGGCATTGCCGCCCAGCGCATCACCTGCTGCACCAGCAGCGCCCAGGCGCTGGAAGGCGCCGACATCGTCACCACGGTCACGGCCGCCAAGCGCCGCGCCTGCGTGATCGCCGATGCCGATGTGCGCCCCGGCACCCACATCAATGCCGTCGGCGGCGATTGCCCCGGCAAGACCGAACTGCCCGTGGAGTTGCTGCGGCGCGCGCGCATCTTCGTGGAGTTCACGCCCCAGACGCGCGTGGAAGGCGAGATACAGCAGCTGCCCGCCGACGCGCCCGTGACCGAGCTGTGGCAGGTCATCAATGGCCTGGCGCCGGGACGCGGGCACGACACCGAGATCACGCTGTTCGACTCCGTGGGCTTTGCGCTGGAAGACTATTCGGCCCTGCGCTGGTTGCGCGCGCTGGCCCACGACACCGGGCTGATGCAGTCGATCGACCTGGTGCCTGCGCTGGCCGACCCCCGCGACCTGTACCGGCTGGTGCGCGAGGCCGGGCAGGCAGAACGCGGCTTTGGCTGACACGGGGACTGCATACCATGGGTCCCATGAGCATGAACACCCATACGACCCCGCAGACCGCACGCGCCCTGAGACTCATAGGCGTGCCCACCGACATCGGCGCCAGCCGCCTGGGCAGCGCCATGGGCCCCGACGCGCTGCGCGTGGCCGGCCTGGCCCCGGCGCTGCGCCAGCTGGGCTGCCAGGTGCGCGACATCGGCAACCTGGCCGGTCCGCCCAATCCCCAGACACCGCCCGAGCAGGGGCTGCGCCACCTCGCACCGGCCCGCGCCTGGATGGACGCCGTGCACCAGGCCGTGGGCCAGGCGCTGGACGATGGCGAGCTGCCGCTGATGCTGGGCGGCGACCACAGCCTGGCCATGGGCTCGATCAGTGCCGTGGCCGCCCACTGCCGCCGCCTGGGCCGCGCGCTGCGCGTGATCTGGCTGGACGCCCACGCCGACTGCAACACGCCCGATATCTCGCCCAGCGGCAACCTGCACGGCATGCCCGTGGCCAGCCTGTGCGGCCTGGGGCCCGAGCCGCTGACCGCGCTGTCCCAGGGCGGCGATCCGGCGCTGGATGCCGCCTCGCTGTGCCAGATCGGCCTGCGCAGCGTGGATGACCAGGAAAAGCGCCTGCTGCATTCGCTGGACATCGAGGTGTACGACATGCGCGCCATCGACGAGTTGGGCATGCGCGAGGTCATGCGCCGCGCGCTCGACGGCCTCGCCGGCAGCGACACCCACCTGCACCTGAGCTTCGACGTGGACTACCTCGATCCCGACATCGCGCCCGGCACGGGCACGCCCGTGCGCGGCGGCCCCAGCTACCGCGAGGCCCAGTTGTGCATGGAGATGCTGGCCGACACCGGACGCCTGGGCTCGATGGACCTGGTGGAACTGAACCCGGCGCTGGACCTGCGCAACCAGACGGCCGAGCTGGTGGTGGACCTGCTGGAGAGCCTGTTCGGCAAGAGCACGCTGGTGCGGGCCGATCGCTGAGGCCGCTCAGGCTGGCGAGAGCGAAACACGCCAGCCGTCACCCGTTGCATCTGTGGCGAAGCGCACAGGCACAAAGCGCTCGATCACCTCGAAATTGCTGCGCGCATGCGGCGTAAGTTCCGTGCAGGTGTAGCTGGCACCGCGCCCGCTGCGCCAGACGGCCAGCGCCAGCGGCAGGGCCCATTGGTCGGCCAGGTACGGGCCCAGCGCGGCCCGGCTGCCCTGGTGGCGGCGCACCTCGCGTGCCAGGTCATGCGCCACCTTTTCGGCGCTGACGCCCTTCATGCCGAACTGCGTGAACACTTCGCTCAGGTGCTCATAGGCCAGCGTGGCCAGCAGCGCGTTGCCCGGCCCCTCGTTCTGGCGCACGGCAGCCACCTGCAGCTGCTCGCCAGACCAGTCCAGGGCCTGGCCCAGATGGTCCAGTTCGCGCTGGGCCACCGCGCGTGGCAGCGCGGGCGCAAAGCATTCGGCATGGCTGGCCAAGGGGGCGCCGCGTTCGGTGATATCGAAAGGCACAAGCCCATTGGTTGCCGGCGTGATCGTCACGTCCATCTCGCCGCCACCGGCCGGATAAAAGCCCAGCCGGCGCAGCCGCAGTTCGCAGCGCGCGCCCAGCCTGTGCAGCAGCGGCGCATAGCTGCGCTCCAGGAAATGGAAGGGCGGCGCGGCCGGGTTGTGGGTGCCGCCGCCCAGGGTCAGGCGGCTTTCGCCATCGGCCAGCATCAGCGCGGGCCACAGCGTCTGCAGCAGCAGGGTGCAACTGCCGGCCGAGGCGATCACGAAGCGGTACTCGCCCGCACGCACCGGCCCCGGTGTGAATTGCAGCGTCTGCGAATTCATCTCGGCGCCCTGCATCTGCGCGCCGCAGATTTCGGCGGCGGCATTGACGCAGGCCAGGTGCTGGCGCATCAGGCCCGGCTTGGCGCGCCCGGCACGGATGCGCTGCATGGCAAAGGGCTGGCCCGTGCACATGGACAGCGCCAGCGCGCTGCGCAGCATCTGGCCTCCGCCCTCCCCGGCGGAGCCGTCGATCTCGATCACTTTCATTTTTCTCTTTCATTCATTGCCGCCAATTGCCGCCAAAGCGCGCCACGGCATCCCGCAGATAGCGGTCCAGCGGCGCCGCATCGGCCTGGTCCCCCGGATCGGGCGCATGGGCCATGGCATGGGCCAGCTCGCGCTCCAGGAAATCATGGACCCGCACCCGGCGCGGCCCCTTGGCGGCCTCGCCCAGGCGCATCTTGAGCTCCAGCAGCTCGTTGAGCTCGGCCAGCAGGACTGCATCCTCCAGCGTGCCCGCCGCCAGCTGTGCAAAGCGCATGGGCGGCGCACCACGCCCCTCGCGTATCCAGCGCGCGGCCAGCAAGGGGCGCAGCACGTAGAAGTACTTCTTGTAGCGCACCACATCACCCTGCAGGTGGGCGCGCAGGTTCTTGCGCGCCATGGCCACGTAGTGGTGGTAGCCGCGCACCGGCGAAAAGCCCTGCTCGGCCAGCAGATGCAGGCGCTCGGCCCAGGGCTGCTCCTGCCGGTAGACCACGGGCGAGCGCAGCCATTCGAGCAGCGTGGGGTTGGAGGCGCGCAGCAGCCCCAGCGCCTTGCGCAGCTCCCAGCCGCTGACATCGAGCTCGCCGCTGAGCGGCTGCTCTATGACATCGCGGCCCGGCGCCACCGTCAGATACCAGGGCAGGCGGTGGACGTAGATGAAGCGCACGTCATAGTCGCTGTCGGGCGAGGCAAAGCCCCAGCCGCGGCTGCCCGACTCGCAGGCAAACAGCACCGTGACCTCGTGCCTGCGCTCCACCTCGGCCAGGTTGGCCAGCACCGTGGCGCGCATGGCGTCGGAGACCGGATGCGCGCTCAATACCTTCTCTTCCCTCATGCTCTCATCCTGCTTTCTTTTCAATTGCCACGCCTCATAAGACTGGCAAGCCCCAAGCGAGGGACACCGAGGAAGGGCCGCCCCGCACCGAGGGTGTCGTCCCCCTCCCCCGCGAAGCGGGTAGAGAGGGGGAAGCCGCATAGCGGCTCAGGGGGTGCCTATCCTTTCACGCACACCACTTGCTTCAGGGTGTGCACCACCTCCACAAGATCCTGCTGCGCGGCCATGACCGCATCGATGTCCTTGTAGGCCATGGGAATCTCGTCCACCACATTGGCATCCTTGCGGCATTCCACGCCCTCGGTGGCCTTGATGTGGTCCGCCACGCTGAACATCTTCTTGGCCTTGGTGCGGCTCATCACGCGGCCCGCACCGTGGCTGCAGCTCTCGAAGCTCTCCGGGTTGCCCAGGCCGCGCACGATATAGCTGCGCGCGCCCATGCTGCCCGGGATGATGCCCAGCTCGCCGCGCCGCGCGCTCACCGCGCCCTTGCGGGTGATGAACACGTCCTGGCCGAAATGGCGCTCCTGCTGCACGTAGTTGTGGTGGCAGTTCACCGCCTCCACATGCGACTCGAAGGGCTTGGCGATCACCTTGCGCACCGTGGCGATGAGGTTGACCATCATCACCTCGCGGTTGCGCATGGCGAACTTCTGCGCCCAGGACACGCCGCGCACATAGTCGCCAAAGTAGCGGGCCCCTTCCTCGAAATAGGCCAGGTCCTTGTCGGGCAGGTTGCGCTGATGCAGTTCTGCGTCCTTCTTGGCCAGCTCGATGAAATGGGTGCCGATGGCATTGCCCACGCCGCGCGAGCCCGAGTGCAGCATGAACCACACGAAGCCCGCCTCGTCCAGGCAGATCTCGATGAAGTGGTTGCCGCTGCCCAGCGTTCCCAGGTGCTTGCGGTTGTTGGTGTTGGCCAGGCGCGGATGCAGCTCGCACAGCAGGTCGAACTCATCGGCCAGCGTGGCCCAGACCTGGTCCACCGACACGGGCGGGTTCTCCCAGCTGCCTGGATCACGGCCCCGGTGGCGCGGCACCGAGCCATGCGGCACGGCCTGCTCTATCGCCGAGCGCAGCGGGCCCAGGTTGTCGGGCAGGTCCTCGGCGCGCAGCGTGGTCTTGGCAGCCATCATTCCGCAGCCGATGTCCACGCCCACGGCCGCCGGGATGATGGCCTTGATGGTCGGGATCACCGAGCCCACGGTGGCGCCTATGCCCAGGTGCACGTCGGGCATGGCTGCGACATGCTTGAACACCACGGGCAGGCGCGCGGCGTTCTCCAGCTGCTTGCGCGCCTCGTCCTCGACGGGCACGCCCTTGGTCCACATCTTGATGGGGACGCCGTTTTCCACGTTGTGTTGCAGGTAGTTCATTGCGTTGTCCTTCAGTCTTCTTGTCTGTTCGTCTTGTTCAGGTCTTGCTGCCGCGCGGCTCATCCACGCATCAGGCGAGACAGGTCCCGCTTGCGGATGGCGCTGCCCAGGCTTTGATAGTCCCGCAGCGGGAATTCATGCTCCAGCCAGCGCTTTCGGTATTCCTCGACGCCCATGCCGCAATAAATACCGTCCAGCACGCGGTACACGCTGCGCACCACGTCCTCGCGGGCCATCTGCCCACGGGCCAGCACTTCATAGTCATCCATGGCGGTGATGCCCCAGCTGGCCCAGTCCGCGTACTGCCGCAGCTCGTATGAAAGGGTGTCGTGGCCACCCTCCATGCTCAGGTGCATTTCGCCGGGCTCGTCCATGAACACGGCGGCAGCGCGGTGCGCGCCCTTGGCCAAGGCCAGCGCCATGGCGGCCAGATCACCCAGCGAATCATGCAGGTAGGACACGGCACACACCAGTTCCTCCTCGGGCGTGCTGAACTTCAACGTCGCCCAGCCCGCCTTGCCCACCTCATAGCTCCATAGTTCTTCGAATGCGGCCATGGCCGTACCTCTCTTTTGTTTCTTCGTTGTCCGTTGTGTGCCGACCAGCCTGCCGGTCAACGCATCTTCACCAGCCCGTTGAGCACCTGGTCCAACCCTCCGAACACGGAGATCTTGTCGATGCGCTCGGCCACGCGCTCCAGCGTCTCCAGCTCCTTCATGCGCAGGGCCACGGGGTTGTCCTCCATGACCTTGGCGGTGTTGAGCAGCGAGCGCGTGGCCGCTGTTTCCTCGCGGCGGCGGATCACGTTGGCCTGGGCCTGCTTTTCGGCCTGCACCACCTGGGTCAGGATGGCCTTCATCTCGCCGGGCAGCACGATGTCCTTCACGCCCACGCTCTCCACCACCATGCCGAAGGGCTGCAGCTTGGCCGCCATGTGAGCGGTCACCACGTCGTCGATCACCGTCTTGTTCTCCAGCAGCTCATCGAGCGTGCGGGTGCCCACGGCGGCGCGCAGCGCGAACTGCAGCTCCCGGTACAGGTGCTCGGCGGGCTTTTGCAGCTGGGCAAAGGCGCGCAGAACGTCGGTGTGGCGATAGGTGGCGCTCAGGTTCAGGCGCAGGCTCACCTTGTCGCGGGTCATGATGTCCTGGCCCGAGACCTCGACGGCCTGCAGGCGCAGGTCCACCAGCTCCACGGCAATGCTGCGGCCGAACTTCCAGAACGCATGGCTGCCGGCCTGCAGCAGGCGGTCCACCTTGCCGTCG
This sequence comes from Delftia sp. PX-1, assembly GCF_055797465.1. Classification (NCBI taxonomy): domain Bacteria; kingdom Pseudomonadati; phylum Pseudomonadota; class Betaproteobacteria; order Burkholderiales; family Comamonadaceae; genus Delftia; species Delftia sp. PX-1. The sequence goes on along the minus strand of NZ_CP184763.1, from coordinate 686,903 downwards.
ATGGTCAGCAGCGCGCACTGGCCTGCGGGCACCTGCACCTGCAGCACGCCGTTGAGGCCGGACACGCTGCGCTGGCGCAGCTGCGTCTGGGTCAGGCGCGCCGCCAGGGCGGCGGGCAGCTCGGCGCCGGCCTGCAGGTCGACCACCTGCACGCTCACATCCACCAGTCCCTTCCAGTACAGGCGGCGCGTGCCGGGCGGCAGGATCTCGACCAGCACGCCGTTTTCGCTGCGCAGGCCCGCCTCGGTTTCGGACAGTTCCACGCGCAGGAATTCGGCGGCCACCACGGCGGGCTCCTGCGCCATCAGGTAGTCGGCCAGGCCGTGCGTGAAGGCGGGCTGCTCCAGGGCAAAGGTTTCCACGCGCAGCTGGTCGGTGCCGGCAAACAGCCAGTGCCGGCCGCTGTGCAGCACGCGCTCGAAATCGCCATTGCGCAGCAGCAGGGCCCGTTCGTTCTTCTTGATGGTGATGCGTTGGATCTTCAGCATTTCTTCTTCTCCTCGTTCGGCGTCTTCGCCGCAATCAATAGGGGTGCCGTTACAGCAGCGGCGGGGTTCCAGGGGGCACGGCCCGGGCCTTGCAGTGCGCCGTGGCGGCAACCCTGGAAACAGGTTGCAGCGTGGCTGGCTGCGGGCGCGGACCGTGCCGGGACCTGGCACAGCCGCCGCTGCTGACGGGGGGCGGCCTGGGGCTGCATCGCAACCCGGCGGCCACCTCCCGCGTTCGGCGGGTGGTCTTTCGACCGTTTCAATAGCCCGGCCTTGCGGCCGGAAGAGTGGACAGGAATCGAACCTGCGACAGTCCTCTTGCGAGGGTGCTCTACCAGACTGAGCTACCAGTGGCTGGCAAGCCTGGAGTCGAACCAGGAGTCCCTTGCGGGACGGTTTCCACAACCTTGCCGTCACCCAGCGCCTGCGGCGTGCGGCATGCGGGAAATCGACAAGCCCCTGGGGGCCCGGACTTCCGGCACCGGCGGGGCGGGCCTTTGCCCCAACCCCGGCCTGTGAGCGGTCACCGCCTGCACTGGATGCCTTGCTTATTGCGAGATGCGTGCCAGCCTGGCATCCGGCACCAAACAATTCCCCAACCCCTTGATTTATTTGGATAAATCTCAAATCACACTTTTCTTGATTTCTTCTTCAATCCAAAGAAACTAGAATTTCAGCTATTCAACTAGACAAAAACATGGAAAAGAAAAAGGTCGTCATCGGCTTTCTGGGTACGCAGCTGGACTCCGGCAGGGGCGCGGGGCGCTGGGAAAAATGGCGGCCGACCCTCTCCCTCATGCAGCACGAGGATCTGGTGGTGGAGCGGCTGGAGCTGCTCTACACGCCGCCCCATCTGGCCCTGGCGCAGCTGCTGCAGGGCGACATCGCCACGGCATCGCCCGAGACCCAGGTGAACCTCGTGCCCATGGACATTGCCGATCCCTGGGATTTCGGCGAGGTCTATGCGCGGCTGTTCGACTGGACGCAGGCCTATCGCTTCGACCCCGAGCGCGAGGAGTACTGGACCCACATCACCACGGGCACGCACGTGGCACAGATCTGCCTGTTCCTGCTGGTGGAGTCGCGTCGCATTCCCGGCGTGCTGGCCCAGACTTCGCCGCCCCGGCGCCAGCGCATGGGCGACCCGGGCAGCTATGCGCTGATCGACCTGGACCTGTCGCGCTACGACGTGATCGCCCAGCGCTTCGGCGCCGAGCAGAGCGAGGCCGTGCAATTTCTCAAGAGCGGCATCGCCACGCGCAATGCCGGGTTCAACGCGCTGATCGACGAGATCGAGCGCGTGGCCGTGCGCTCGCGCGCGCCCATCCTGCTCACGGGTCCCACGGGTGCGGGCAAATCGCATCTGGCGCGGCGCATGTACGAGTTGAAGAAGGCCAGGCACCAGGTGCAGGGCGAGTTCGTCGAGGTCAATTGCGCCACGCTGCGCGGCGATGGCGCGGCCTCGGTGCTGTTCGGCCACAAGAAGGGCGCGTTCACGGGCGCTGCGGCCGACCGCGCCGGCCTGCTGCGCAGCGCGCACCAGGGCGTGCTGTTCCTGGACGAAATCGGCGAGCTGGGCCTGGACGAACAGGCCATGCTGCTCAAGGCCGTGGAGGAAAAGCGCTTCTATCCCATGGGCAGCGACCGCGAGGTCAGCAGCGATTTCCAGCTGGTCGCCGGCACGCACCGCGACCTGCGCATCGACGTGGCGCAGGGGCGCTTTCGCGAGGATCTGTTCGCGCGCATCAACCTGTGGTCCTACGCGCTGCCGGGCCTGGCCGGGCGCCCCGAGGACATAGAACCCAACATGGACCACCTGCTCGCGCGCTCGGCCGACGAGACCGGCCAGATGGTGCGCTTCAACGTGGAGGCCCGCGAGCGCTATCTGCGCTTTGCGCGCTCGTCCGAGGCGCTGTGGAGCGGCAACTTCCGCGACCTGTCGGCCAGCATGACGCGGCTGGCCACGCTGGCTGACGGAGGGCGCATCTCCACGGCCCTGGTCGATGCCGAGATCCAGCGCATGCAGTGGCTGTGGCAACGGGGCGAGGCAGCGCAGCCCGCCCCCGCCGGCGCCGGCTGCGGCCTTGATGCGCTGTTGCCCGCCGAGAGGCTGGAGCAGATGGATCTGTTCGACCGCATGCAGCTCGAAGCGGTGCTGCGCGTGTGCAGGCAATCGCCCTCGCTGTCCGATGCGGGGCGCCGCCTGTTCGACCAGTCACGCACCCAGCGCAGCGTGGTCAACGATGCCGACCGCCTGCGCAAGTACCTGCTGAAATTCGGCCTCAAATGGGATGACGTGGCCGGCCGCGCACCTGCGGCCTGAGAGCGTGCGCGCCCTGCGCGGCTACAGGGCCTTGCGCAGCGTGGTCGGGGGGATCTTGAGCAGTTCGCGGTACTTGGCCACGGTGCGCCGTGCGCATTCGATGCCCTGCTCCTTGAGCATGTCGGCCAGCTGGTTGTCCGACAGCGGCTTCCTGGGGTCCTCGGCTGCGACGAACTGCTTGATGAGCGCGCGCACGGCCGTGCTCGACGCGTTGCCGCCCGCCTCGGTGCCCAGGCCCGAGCCGAAGAAATACTTGAGTTCGTAGGTGCCCTGCGGCGTGGCCATGTACTTGGCCGTGGTCACGCGGCTGATGGTGGACTCATGCAGGCCCAGCGCATCGGCAATGTCGCGCAGCACCAGCGGGCGCATGGCCAGCTCGCCATGCACGAAGAAGTTCTTCTGGCGCTCCACGATGGCCTGCGACACGCGCAGGATGGTGTCGAAGCGCTGCTGGATGTTCTTGATGAACCAGCGCGCCTCCTGCAGCCGCTGCTGCAGAGCCGCATGGCCTTCGCTGCCCCGGTGGCTGCGCAGCGCGCTGGCATAGATGTCGTGCACGCGCAGCTTGGGCATGACATCGGGGTTGAGTTGCACGCTGAACTCCATGCGTCCCGCACCCATGCGCACCGGGCGCACGATGACATCGGGCACGACGATCTGGCGCTGCACGTCGGCGAAGCGCCGGCCCGGGCGCGGCTCCAGCCGGGCGATCAGGACCATCGCCTCGCGCAGCCGCTCCTCGCGCGCGCCGCACAGGCTGGCGAGCTTGCGCAGGTCACGCCGCGCCAGCAGGTCCATGGGCTGGGCGCAGATGTCCAGCGCGGTGCGCAGCACGGCCTGCCGATCTTCGTCCTCGGCACTGCCGTCGCCTTCGCGCTCGGCATCGGCCAGTTGGTCGCGCAGCTGCAGCGTCAGGCATTCGGCCAGGTCGCGCGCGCCCACGCCCACCGGCTCCAGGCTTTGCAACAGGCGCAGCGCCACGGTGAAGCGGTGCACCAGTTCCTCGCACTCCTCCAGGTCGTCGCCCGCCAGGCCCTGTGCCAGCTCGTCGAGCGAGTCTTCCAGGTAGCCGTCGTCGTTGAGGTTCTCGATCAGAAAGCGCAGCGCGGCGCGATCCACCTCGCCCAGGCGCAGGCTCAGGGCCTGGCGGTGCAGATGGTCGGTCAGGCTTTCTGCGCTGCGTGCCAGCTCGGTGGCATCGGTCTCGTCATCGTCACCCTGGCCGCGCGTGCGGCTGGAAGGCGCATCGCTGCCCCAGTCGCGGTCGTCGTTGCCCGAGTTGGTCTGGCCATCTCCTTCCCAGCTCAGGGATTCGGCCGTGCCGGAGGTCTCGACGGCATCGCCGGAGGATGTGTCCGACGGCGCCTCCCATTCCACCGCAGCCGATGGCTGGTCCGCACGGCTTTCCTGGAAGGAGTCCGCGGCGTCGGCGCCGGGCGCCGCAGGCTCCGGGGCGCTGCTTGCCGCTTCGTGGTCGCCGTCGTCGTTCGCCAGCTCCAGGAAGGGGTTGTCGCCCAGCATCTGCTCCACTTCCTGCGCCAGCTCCAGCGTGGACAGCTGCAGCAGCTGTATCGACTGCTGCAGTTGCGGGGTGAGCGAAAGATGCTGGGAGACGCGCAGCGACAGTCCGGGCTTCAAGCGGCAGCTCCTTCGCGCAGGCAATCTCGCAGACGGGCCAGGCAGGGCATGGCGCTACATCCGGAAGTGTTCGCCGAGGTAGACGCGCCGCACTTCGGCGTTGTCCACGATCTCCTCGGGTGTGCCTTGGGCCAGCACATGGCCGTCGCTGATGATGAAGGCATGGTCGCAGATGCCCAGCGTCTCGCGCACGTTGTGGTCGGTGATGAGCACGCCGATGCCGCGCGCCTTGAGAAAGCCGATGATGCGCTGGATCTCGATCACGGCGATGGGGTCGATGCCGGCGAAGGGCTCGTCCAGCAGGATGAAACGCGGCTGCGTGGCCAGGGCACGTGCAATCTCGACGCGGCGGCGTTCGCCACCCGACAGCGCCAGCGCGGGCGATGCGCGCAGATGGTCCACGCGCAGTTCCTGCAGCAGCGCCGTCAGGCGCTCCTCGATGACGCTGCGCGCCAGCGGCCGGCCCTGCTCATCCCTTTGCAGCTCCAGCACGGCGCGCACGTTGTCCTCGACGCTGAGCTTGCGAAAGATCGATGCCTCTTGCGGCAGGTAGGACAGGCCCAGGCGCGAGCGCTGGTGGATGGGCATGTTGCCCACGGCCTGTCCGTCGATGAAGATGTCGCCGCCGTCGCTGCGCACCAGGCCCACGATCATGTAGAACGAGGTGGTCTTGCCCGCGCCGTTGGGGCCCAGCAGGCCCACGACCTCGCCCTTCTTCACGGACAGCGACACGTCCTTGACCACCTTGCGGCTGCCGTAGGACTTGGCCAGATGGCGCGCCTGCAGGCTGCTGCCCTGTTCGGCGCGTGGGGAGGAAGCGTGGGCAGCGGGGGCTGAGGCCTCGGTACTCATCGCTTGGTACCACCAAGGCTGTCCAGGGTGTTGCTGGGCTGCAGGGATGTGCCCGGCGCGCCTGCGGCGGGAGCGCGCGGCTGCGAGCCCGGTGTGCCCTCCTTGGGCGCCAGCACGGCGCGCACGCGCCCGCCCTGGCCGGCGGTGGAGCTGGGCTGGCCGCCGCTGGTCTTTTGCCCATCGACGGTGAACACGTCGGTGAGGTTGTTGTAGACGATGATGGAGCCCGTGATCTCGTCGCTGAGCTGGCCGCCGCGATAGCGCCGCAGTTCGCCGCGGCGGATGAACTTCACGAGATCGGCCTTGCCGTCGTATTCGATGACCTCGCCCTCGCCTTCCACGAATTCCTCGGGCTGGCCGGGAACGGTGTCGCGCTTTTGGCGGAAGAAGGCGCGCTTGCCCGCTTCGGCCGTGACCACGCCGTACTGAAAGCCTTCGGGGTCCTGGCGCACGTCGAGCTGGGCACCGCGCAGCACGATGGTGCCCTTGGTCATCACCACGTTGCCGGTGAAGACGCTGGTCTGCTTGAGTTCGTCATGGCGCAGCGCGTCAGCCTCGATGTTCATGGGCTTGGTGCTGTCGGCCTTTTCGGCCTGGGCCAAACCGGCGAAAGCCGCCAGGGCGGCTGCGAGCAGGAGGGGGGAAAGTCGTTGTTTCATGGAGGGCACGCTTCTTGCATCCATTGTAGGGGGTGTCGCGCGCAACCGTTCCTGGCGTCTTTCAAGCCGGGGGCAAAGCGCTGACACGAAGGCACAAAAAGAGGTTTCCAAAAGCGACAGGCCCGCTCAATGGCGGGCCTGTTACGGGTGGTCTGGGCCGAGGCCCGGACCTCAGCCCTTGCGGCTGGTGGCGATCAGCTGATCGACCACGCGCAGCACATTGGTCATGTTGCCGGCCTTGGTGCCGTCGGTGTAGTAACGGCCCGCCACGCCCATGGCCGGCACGCCTTCCACGTCATAGTCCTGCTGCAGTTGGGTGGCCTTGCGAACCTGGTTGGAGACCGTGAAGGAGTTGTAGACCTCCTTGAACTTGGCCACGTCCACGCCCTGCTTGCCCACCCAGGCGAAGATCTCGTCGTCCTTGGCCAGGCGGTTGCGTTCCACATGGATGGCGTGGAAGGCGCGCGCATGCATGGTGTCCAGCAGGTTCATGCCTTCAAAGGCGTAGTACAGCTTTTGCTGGGGCACGAAGCTGGCGTTGAAGGCCACGGGCACGCGGTGCACGACCACGTCGGCCGGCGCCTGGTTCTTCCAGGCGGCAAAGGTGGGCTCGAATGCATTGCAGTGCGGGCAGCTGTACCAGAAGAACTCGACCACCTCGACCTTGCCGGCGCCGGCGCTGGTGGGTGCGGGCTTGGCCAGCTTGATGTAGTCCTTGCCCTCCTTGGGCGCTGCCGCCTGGGCCTGTGCGGCGGAGGTGCCCAGCGTCAGCGCGCTGGCAGCGGCTGCCGAGGCAGCCAGGGAAAAGTCGCGGCGATTCATCAAAACAAACTCCTCGTTCAATGCTGCAGATTAGGAGGCTGGGGTTTGCCAAAAAGTTCAGCGCTCTTGCTCAACGCTGTTTCAGCGTGCGGCGCGCACCAGCGTGGACTCGACCCCGGCGCCATCGAGCTTTTGCTTGAGTTGCTCGGCATCGTCGCGCTTGGTGAACGGACCCACGCGCACGCGGAAGATGGTGATGCCGTTTTGCTCTCGCTCGCTCACGCGCGCCTCCCATCCCAGCATGGCCAGCTTGGCCCGCTGCGCATCGGCATCGCCCTGGCTGCGGAAGGCGCCGGCCTGCACGAAGTAGTTGAAGGCAGCCTCGGCCTTTTCGGCCTTTTCCGTCTTCTCGGCAGCGGCGGAACGCGCCTTCACCAGATCACCCAGCGGGTCGGCGGAGGTCTTGCCATCGGCCTTGGTGTCGGGCTTGGCGGGCGGCTTGGCCGGGTCCACGGGCGCGGGCGGCGGCGTCACGCCGCCGGCCACGGCGGGCGGGGTGGGCGCTGCTGGCGTGGTGCTGCCGGGGAGGCTGGGCGTGACGGCAGCCGGTGGTGGCGGCGCCGGGTTCTTGCCCTGCAGCGGTGCGTTGGGGTCCCAGTTCTTGTTGCGCTGGGCCTCTGCCGCGTCCTGGTCGGCCGTCTTGCCGCCCTTGGAGAGAAAGGGCACGGGCACCTTGGTCACATAGACGGCGACGGCCAGGGCTGCTGCCAGCCCGACGATCATGCCGATGATGAGACCGATGACGGTGCCCCCACGTTGCTGTGTCTTCATAGATGGCTTGTCGCTCGAAGTTACATGCGTTGCGGGGCCGAGACGCCCAGCACTGCCAGGCCATTGTGCAATACCTGGCGCGTGGCCGAGATCAGCGCCAGGCGGGCGAGCTTGACCTTTTCATCGTCCACCAGGATGCGTTCCGCGTCGTAGTAGCTGTGGTACAGCGAGGCCAGTTCACGCAGGTAGAAGGTCACGTCGTGGGGCGCATTGCCTTCTGCGGCCGAAGTCAGCATGGCCGGGTACTTGGCCAGCTGCAGCATCAGCGCCTGGGCCTGCGGGCCTTCCAGCGCCGACAGGTCCACGTCCTTGAGCGTGTCCGCATCGCCGCCCCAGGCTGCCAGCACCGAGCAGATGCGCGCATGGGCGTACTGCACGTAGTACACGGGGTTGTCATTGTTCTGGGCCACGGCCAGGTCCACGTCGAAGGTGTACTCGGTGTCGGGCTTGCGGGACAGCAGGAAGAAGCGCACCGCATCCTTGCTGGTCCACTCGATCAGGTCGCGCAGCGTGACGTAGGAGCCGGCGCGCTTGCTGATCTTGACTTCCTCGCCGCCGCGCACCACCCGCACCATGGTGTGCAGCACATAGTCGGGATAGCCGGCCGGAATGCCCACGTCGGCGGCCTGCAGGCCGGCGCGCACGCGTGCGATGGTGCCGTGGTGGTCCGTGCCCTGGATGTTGACGACCTTGGAGTAGCCGCGCTTGAACTTCTGGATGTGGTAGGCGACATCGGGCACGAAGTACGTGTAGTTGCCGTCCTGCTTGCGCATCACGCGGTCCTTGTCGTCACCGTAGTCGGTGGACTTGAGCCAGAGCGCGCCGTCGAGTTCGTAGGTGTGCCCGCCCGCGATCAGGCGCTGCACCGCGTCCTCGACATGGCCGTTGGTGTAGAGGCTGGATTCGAGGTAGTACTCGTCAAAGTGCAGGTTGAAGGCCTGCAGGTCCTTGTCCTGCTCGTTGCGCAGATAGGCGACGGCGAACTGGCGGATGTTGTCGTAGTCCTCGACATCGCCGTTGGCCGTGAATTCGCGGTCATCGGCCTTGACGGTCTTGCAGGCCTTGAAATCGTCTGCGATGTCCTGGATGTAGGAGCCGTTGTAGAAGGCCTTGCTTTCCGGATTCTCGGGATCGATGGGCCAGCATTCGTCGCCGGGCTTGAAGCCCTTGGCGCGCAGCTGCGTGCTCTTGGTCAGCGTGTCGATCTGCACGCCCGCATCGTTGTAGTAGAACTCGCGGTGCACGCCCCAGCCCTGGGTGGCATAGAGGTTGCAGATGGCATCGCCCAGCGCGGCCTGGCGGCCATGGCCCACGTGCAGCGGGCCGGTGGGGTTGGCGGAGACGAACTCGACCAGCATCTTGGCGCCACGGTCGGCCTGCCAGCCGAATTTCTCGGCCTGTCCCAGCACTTCGCGGATGATCTGCTGCTTGGCGGCGGGCTTGAGACGGATGTTCAGAAAGCCGGGGCCGGCGATCTCGATGGCATCGACCCAGCGCTGGAAAGCCGGCGTGGCCTCCAGCGCAGCCTTGAGCTGTTCACCGAGCGCGCGCGGATTGAGCTTGAGTGGCTTGGCCAGCTGCATGGCGGCCGTGCAGGCGAAATCGCCATGGGCAGCCACCTTGGGGGATTCGAAAGCGGCACGGGCACCGGCGCCGGGCGACAAAGTTTCAAGCTCGCCGGCCAGAGCCGCGAGCAGTTCCTGTTTGACGGAGAGCATCGGCGGATTCTACGTGGCAGGCCCGCCCCATGCCGCCAGACAGGAAAACCGGGCCTACATGCCCCGCGCCCAGAACACCGCCACCACCGCGATCACAGGCACCACATGCGCCTGCCACATCACCCAGCGGCGCGTGCTGGCCACCTCGGCAGGCTGGGGCAGGCCCTGGCCGGCATCCAGCGCGCGGCGCCAGCGGCGGAAGGCCAGCGTGGGCTTGATCGACAACACGGCGCCGACCACGAACAAAGTCATCTTCAGATGAAACAGTGGCTGCGAGACGTACCAGGACATGCCCTTGACGCCCCACACCAGGCGCGCAATGCCGGTGAGCACCAGGAACACCACCGCCAGCCCGTAGATCATGTCCAGCCGCGCCAGGCGCTGGACCACGGCGGCACTCATCCACTCGCTGCGGCACAGCGCTGCCTGGCTGGACAGGAACACCACGAAGGTGAGGATGGCCAGCAGGTGAAGGCTGGCCAGAATGGCTTCTATCGTCATGGGGAATCCGTATAGAAATTGAGCCTCTTGGGCCATGCTGCATTACGCCAGAAACGGCGACCGCCATCGGGATGCCCGAGGCAATCGGTAGACCACTGCGGACCTCCCGTCGCGCCGGCTCTTGCGTCGTTACTTCGGCAGTTCCGCGCGCAACCAGTCATCCAGCAGCGTCTTCTCGTAGCGCAGGGGATCGTTGGGATACAGGTCGGGGCGCATCATGAAGGTCGCATCGCGCAGTTGGCGGCTGCCCTCGCGCAGCAGCTTTCCGTCGGCATCCAGCAGCTTGAAACGCAGGTCGATGCGCGGCGGGTAGATATCGCGGACGATGCGCACATCGGCGGCCTGGGGTCCGCGCCAGGGCTCGAAACTGCCGGCACGCTGCACATCGGTGAGGTGGACTTCCAGCCGCTGGCCCTGGGGCAGCCTGGGCGCGGCCCGTTCGGCCAGGAACTGGGCCAGTGCGTCCACCCAGGCACGGCGCGCCTTGTCGGTCTCCCCGGGACCGCTGCGCGAGGCGTCGAAGCGCGAAGGGTCGTCAAAGGTGACGCTCACGATGCCCGCAGGCACCGCCCCCTGGCGGGCCCCTGCGGCCCTGCCCTGCTCCGGCCCCTGGACGGCACAGCCCGCCACCATCCCCAGGCAGGCGGCGCCCAGCGCCATGCACATCCAGCGCCGCCTTGCGGGGGGCGCGACCTGCGTTGCGGATATCGCTTTCTTCGCGATCGACACTGCCATGCTCATTCCTCCTTGCTGGGCGGCCTGCTCAGGCCGCGTGGGTTCGACGCCAGAATTCCGGCTGCTCGTAATGGTGCTTGAGATAGTCGATCCACAGCCGCACGCGCAGCGGCATGTGCTTGCGCTGGGGAAAGACCACGAAGATGCCGTTCGGTGGGGCCGCAAATTCCTCCAGCACCGCCACCAGGCGCCCGGCGGCGATCTCGGCCTCCACCTCCCAGGTGCTGCGCCAGGCAATGCCCCAGCCGCCCAGGCACCAGTCGTGCAGCACCTGGCCGTCGGAGCAGTCCAGCGGACCGCCCGGCTTGAAATGCACGACTTCGCTGGTACCGCTGTCCGGGTGCGGAATGCGGAAGGCCCAGCCGCGCGTCTGCGAGGCATCGCTGGACAGCGTCAGGCAGTCATGCTGGGTCAGCTCGCTGGGGTGGCGCGGCGTGCCGCGGCGCTCCAGATAGGAGGGCGTGGCCACGCACTGGCGCCGGTTGTCGGCGATGCGCACGCTGACCAGGGCCGAGTCGGGCAGGTCGCCTACCCGCACCGCGCAGTCAAAGCCCTCACCGGCCAGATCGACCACGCGGTCGCTCAGATTCAGGGAAATCGTCACATCGGGGTGCAGGTCCCGAAAACGCGGCACCAGAGGCGCCACATGCCGCCGACCAAAGCCTGCCGGCGCCGTGATGCGCAGATGTCCTGTGGCCTTGACCCCGCCCGCACTGACGCTGGCCTCGGCGTTGGACACATCGGACAAGAGGCGCTGGCAATCCTCGAGAAAAGCGCTGCCCTCGTGCGTGAGCGAGATGCGGCGTGTGGTCCGCACCATGAGCTTGACGCCCAGGTGCTCTTCCAAGGCATCCAGCCGCCGCCCCATGATGGCTGGCGCCACGCCTTCCGCCTTGGCCGCTGCCGTGAGGCTGCCGCGCGTGGCCACCGATACGAATGACTCGAATGCCTTGAGCTTGTCCATGACTGCTGTCCGTTTCTTTTCCGTGTTCTTGTGGGGCATGCGCATGCATGCCTGTCTCCTGGGGTCCGCCTTTTTGCGCAGTAGGCACTGGCTGTCTGCCATTTGCCCTTCGCACCGGGCTGCATGCCAATTTCCGATGGTTTTGGCAGGCGCATAACCTTCCCACATTTTTGCGTAAAAGTCACGAGTTTTAAGATTTATGGTCTATTTATGTACGCAAATAAATCTAATAAAGTATTCCTTATAGTCAGGCCCGTAAAGGGTCCAGGCCAGTCTTTCCATCCATCCAACCGGGGTTCCCACCATGACCGATCGCACCCAAGCCCACAGCCTGCAGGTGGCCACAGAGCTGCACCGCTTCATCAATGAACAAGTGCTCCCGGGCACGGGTGTCGCGCCCGAGGCATTCTGGAAAGGCTTCGACGAGATCGTCAACGACCTCGCCCCCCGCAATGCCGCCCTGCTGGCCGAACGCGACCGCCTGCAGGCCGAGCTGGACACCTGGCACAAGGCCCATCCCGGCCCCATCACCGACATGGCCGGCTACCAGCAGTTCCTGACGCAGATCGGCTATCTGGTCGAGCAGCCCAAGGATGCCAAGGCGACCACCACCAACGTGGATGCGGAACTGGCCATCCAGGCCGGCCCCCAGCTGGTCGTGCCCATTCTCAATGCCCGCTATGCGCTCAACGCCGCCAACGCGCGCTGGGGCTCGCTGTATGACGCCCTGTATGGCACGGATGCCATCGGCGAGGACGGCGGCGCGGAAAAGGGCAAGGGCTACAACCCCGTTCGCGGCGCCAAGGTCATCGCCTTCGCACGTGATTTCCTGGACCAGGCCGCCCCGCTGGCCTCGGGCTCGCACAAGGATGCCGCCGGCTACCGCGTGGAAGGCGGCCAGCTGGTCGTCGCGCTCAAGAACGGCGGCACCACGGGCCTGAAGAACACCGCCCAGTTTGTGGGCTACCAGGGTGATGCCGCAGCGCCCTCTTCCGTGCTGCTGCTCAACAACGGCCTGCATATCGACATCCGCATCGACAAGACCACGGCCATCGGCCAGACCGATGCCGCCGGCGTGGCCGACGTGGTGGTCGAGGCGGCCCTGTCCACCATCCTGGACCTGGAAGACTCCGTGGCCGCCGTGGATGCCGAAGACAAGGTGGTGGGCTATGCCAACTGGCTGGGCATCCTCAAGGGCACGCTGACCGAAACCTTCGACAAGGGCGGCAAGAGCATGACGCGCGGCCTGAATGCAGACCGCGAGTACACCGGCGCCGACGGCAAGCCCGTCAGGCTGCATGGCCGTTCGCTGATGTTCGTTCGCAACGTCGGCCACCTGATGACCAACCCGGCCATCCTCTGGGGCAACGGCAAGGAAATCCCCGAAGGTATCCTGGACGCCATGGTCACCACGGCCATCGCCGTCCATGACATCAAGGGTCTGGGCGCCAACGGCATCCGCAACTCGCGCACGGGCAGCGTCTACATCGTCAAGCCCAAGATGCACGGCCCTGCGGAAGCCGCCTTCGCCAGCGAGCTGTTCGGCCGCGTGGAAAAGGTGCTCGGCCTGCCCGAGAACACCGTCAAGCTGGGCATCATGGACGAGGAGCGCCGCACCAGCGTCAACCTCAAGGCCTGCATCGCCGCCGCCGCATCGCGCGTGGCCTTCATCAACACCGGCTTCCTGGACCGCACGGGCGACGAAATGCACACCGCCATGTATGCCGGCCCCATGGTTCGCAAGGCCGACATGAAGGGAAGCGCCTGGCTGGCCGCCTATGAGCGCAGCAACGTGCTCGTGGGCCTGGGCCTGGGCCTGCGCGGCAAGGCGCAGATCGGCAAGGGCATGTGGGCCATGCCCGACCTGATGAAGGCCATGCTGGAGCAAAAGATCGGCCACCCCAAGGCCGGCGCCAATACCGCCTGGGTGCCCTCGCCCACGGCCGCCACGCTGCACGCCCTGCACTACCACCAGGTCAACGTGGCCGAAGTGCAAAAGCAGCTGGAGCAGACCAATGCCGACGCCGAGCGCGCCAACATCCTGGCCGACCTGCTGCAGGTGCCCGTGGTCAAGGAAGACAAGTGGAGCGCCGCCGAAAAGCAGCAGGAGCTGGACAACAACGTCCAGGGCATCCTCGGCTATGTGGTGCGCTGGGTGGACCAGGGCGTGGGCTGCTCCAAGGTGCCCGACATCCACAACGTGGGCCTGATGGAAGACCGCGCCACGCTGCGCATCTCCAGCCAGCACATCGCCAACTGGCTTCAGCACGGCATCGTGACCGAGGCCCAGGTGCGCGAGACCTTCGAGCGCATGGCCGCCGTGGTCGACCAGCAGAACGCGGGCGATGCGCTGTACAAGCCCATGGCCGGCCACTTCGACACCTCGATGGCCTACCAGGCCGCCTGTGACCTGGTCTTCAAGGGCAAGGAGCAACCCAGCGGCTACACCGAGCCCCTGCTGCATGCCTGGCGCCTGAAGGTCAAGGCCGCCGCCTGACGCGGGCGGCGCCCGGCGCTTGAAAAAGCACCCAGGCTTGCCTGAGGTGCTTTTTTCATGGATCTACACTCAGAACCACGATGAGTGCCCATCCCCCCGATGCCAGCCTGTGTCCGCTGTGCGGCCGCAGCAATCAGTGCGCCATTCTTGCGGGCGTGGATCCGCTGAACTGCTGGTGCATGGACACGCCGGTGGCACCCGATGCATTGGCCCGCATTCCGGAGCCCCTGCGCAACAAGGCCTGCCTGTGTCCCGCCTGCGCACTTGGCACCGACAAGCCTCGACCGCCCGCGTCGGCCGATATGATGTCGCCGACCCAACCCCCTAGAACTTGATCCCTGAGGAGATTGACATGCCCACGTACCACGTCGAAATGATGGAAGGCCGCACCGTCGAACAAAAGCGCAAGCTGGTCGAAGAGATCACGCGCGTCTCGGTCGAAGTCCTCGGTGGCTCGCCCGAATCGGTGGACATCCTGATCACCGACATCAAGCGCGAAAATTGGGCCACGGGCGGCAAGCTCTGGTCCGAGCGCAGCTGAGGACTTTTCCTCCAACGCATGCAAAAGGCAGCTTCGGCTGCCTTTTTCCATGAAGCTGCAGCTTTATTTGCGCATTTCTCCAAGTGCCTGCAGCGCACTGGCAGCCACGGTCCACGGCACAGGATGGGAGTCTCTGGCCTGCCAGTACCTGGCAACCCCATCCATGGAAACCTGGGTCAAAACCACCTGGGCGGCGCCGGCCGCATAGGCTTGAAAAGCGGCATCGGTCATCCGTGCCTGGTAGCCAGAGAGATCGCCTCTACGGAAAAGCGCCCATGCGCCTTCGACACACTGCAGCTGCAGGCGCAGATGTGCATCGCCAGGCAGCAACGCTTGCATGAACAGATCGCGCGTGGCTTCATACGTCGTGGGAGCAGCACACAGCAGTGCAATGCGTGACTGGGGATCTCTCTGCAAGGCAGCAGCCACCTTGCGGGCCAGCATGCCATCGGCACGCCAGACCTTGTCACTGAGGCAATCCGCCACGGCCGGACCCAGGGTCGAACAGGTCAGCAGCACGGCATCGATATCGGCAGGGTCTGCCAGCGCATCAAGCTGCCCTGCTGTTTTCCGCCGAAGCGCCGCATCCATGCCGCCAGCAGCCTCCGCCTCCAACAACAGTTCCTCATGCACCTGATGAACGATTGAGTGGGCCGGCCAGCCCAGTTCGGCAGCAGCCTGCTTGAAGATCACGGCGTTGCTGTGCGCCGTATGCAGACAGAGGATGGGCATGGGTTTGTTCCGTTTTTTTGCCGTTGCACCGCATTGTGCTTGCAGCTGCTGCGCAAGGCGTTAGGCTATGGCTTGAACTACGCAAACAACGATACCGCCATGTGCCAGCTGCTTGGAATGAACTGCAACACGCCCACCGACGTGCGCTTCAGCTTTTCGGGGTTCACCCAGCGCGCGGGCAATACCGGCGACCATACGGACGGCTGGGGCATCGCCTTCTTCGAGGACAAGGGCCTGCGCCACTTCGTGGGCTATGAGCGCGCCATCGACTCACCCATCGCCAAGCTGATACGCGAGTACCCGATCAAGAGCCGCAACGTCATCGCCCACATCCGCAAGGCCACGCAGGGCGCGGTAAGCCTGCAGAACTGCCACCCTTTCGTGCGTGAACTGTGGGGCCGCAACTGGGTCTTCGCCCACAACGGGGATCTCAAGGGCTTTGCACCCAAGCTGCATGCCCACTTCCATCCGGTAGGCAACACCGACAGCGAGCAGGCCTTCTGCTGGATTCTTCAGGAGCTCTGGAAGTCCCATGCCGGCCTGCCCAGCGTCCAGGAACTCACGCACACGCTGCGCGAACTGGCCAAGCGCATCTCGCCGCACGGTACCTTCAACTTCCTGCTGTCCAACGGCGAAGCGCTGTGGGCCCATGCCACCACACACCTGTGCTACATCGAGCGTCGCCACCCCTTTGCCCAGGCCCATCTGTCGGATGAGGACCTGACCGTGGACTTCGCCCGGGAAACCACACCCCAGGACCGCGTGGCCATCATCGTCACGGCGCCATTGACCAAGAATGAGACCTGGACTTCAATCCAGTCGGGCGAACTCAAGGTCTTTGTACAGGGCGAATGCCTGCCGCTTTGAAGCATTGCGCATTCAGGAATAAAAAGAGAGCGCGTCAGCGCTCTCTTTTTTGGGTTGTCCGTTTTGGCTGTTCTGCCTGTTTCCCCGTTTCCTGCACCCCAATGCAAAAAACCCCGTAGCTTTGGGCTACGGGGTTTCTTGGGCTGTAAGAGCCTGACGATGACCTACTTTCACACGGGAACCCGCACTATCATCGGCGCAAAGTCGTTTCACTGTCCTGTTCGGGATGGGAAGGAGTGGTACCAACTTGCTATGGTCATCAGGCATAACTTATTGTCATGCTGCTCTTGTGAGCAACACAACGAATTCATAGAGTCTGTAATCAGCTTTGTATTTTGACTGCGCCTTACTTGGCATAACCACCTTGATGATCACGTCATCAAAGTTATAGGGTCAAGCCTCACGAGCAATTAGTACTGGTTAGCTTAACGCATTACTGCGCTTCCACACCCAGCCTATCAACGTCCTGGTCTTGAACGACTCTTCAGGGGGCTCAAGGCCCCGGCAGATCTCATCTTGAAACGAGTTTCCCGCTTAGATGCTTTCAGCGGTTATCTCTTCCACACTTAGCTACTCGGCAATGCCACTGGCGTGACAACCGATACACCAGAGGTGTGTCCACTCCGGTCCTCTCGTACTAGGAGCAGGCTTCCTCAAATCTGCAGCGCCCACGGAAGATAGGGACCAAACTGTCTCACGACGTTTTAAACCCAGCTCACGTACCTCTTTAAATGGCGAACAGCCATACCCTTGGGACCGACTACAGCCCCAGGATGAGATGAGCCGACATCGAGGTGCCAAACACCGCCGTCGATATGAACTCTTGGGCGGTATCAGCCTGTTATCCCCAGAGTACCTTTTATCCGTTGAGCGATGGCCCTTCCATACAGAACCACCGGATCACTATGTCCTGCTTTCGCATCTGCTCGACTTGTCAGTCTCGCAGTTAAGCACGCTTATGCCATTGCACTATCGTCACGATGTCCGACCGTAACTAGCGTACCTTCGAACTCCTCCGTTACGCTTTGGGAGGAGACCGCCCCAGTCAAACTGCCTACCATGCACTGTCCCCGATCCCGATAAGGGACCTGGGTTAGAACCTCAAACGCACCAGGGTGGTATTTCAACGTCGGCTCCATGAGAACTAGCGTCCTCACTTCAAAGCCTCCCACCTATCCTACACAGATCCGTTCAAAATCCAATACAAAGCTACAGTAAAGGTTCATGGGGTCTTTCCGTCTTTCCGCGGGGAGATTGCATCATCACAAACATTTCAACTTCGCTGAGTCTCTGGAGGAGACAGTGTGGCCATCGTTACGCCATTCGTGCAGGTCGGAACTTACCCGACAAGGAATTTCGCTACCTTAGGACCGTTATAGTTACGGCCGCCGTTTACTGGGACTTCAATCAAGAGCTTGCACCCCATCATTTAATCTTCCAGCACCGGGCAGGCGTCACACCCTATACGTCCACTTTCGTGTTTGCAGAGTGCTGTGTTTTTATTAAACAGTCGCAGCCACCGATTTTTTGCAACCGCTTTGGGCTCCCTTTGTTCAAGTTCACCTACTTGCGGCATACCTTCTCCCGAAGTTACGGTATCAATTTGCCGAGTTCCTTCTCCAGAGTTCTCTCAAGCGCCTTAGAATACTCATCTCGCGCACCAGTGTCGGTTTGCGGTACGGTCGTGTGTAGCTGAAGCTTAGTGGCTTTTCCTGGAAGCAGGGTATCACTCACTTCGTCTGCAAGCAGACTCGTTATCACCCCTCATCTAAGCCCGGCGGATTTGCCTACCAGGCACGACTACAGGCTTGAACCAACATATCCAACAGTTGGCTGAGCTAACCTTCTCCGTCCCCACATCGCACTACACATCGGTACAGGAATATTGACCTGTTTCCCATCAGCTACGCATCTCTGCCTCGCCTTAGGGGCCGACTCACCCTACGCCGATGAACGTTGCGTAGGAAACCTTGCGCTTACGGCGAGGGGGCTTTTCACCCCCTTTAACGCTACTCATGTCAGCATTCGCACTTCTGATACCTCCAGCACCCGTTACCAGGCACCTTCACAGGCTTACAGAACGCTCTCCTACCACTTGCAATAAATTGCAAATCCGCAGCTTCGGTAACTGGCTTAGCCCCGTTACATCTTCCGCGCAGGACGACTCGATCAGTGAGCTATTACGCTTTCTTTAAATGATGGCTGCTTCTAAGCCAACATCCTGACTGTTTTAGCCTTCCCACTTCGTTTCCCACTTAGCCAATTTTAGGGACCTTAGCTGGCGGTCTGGGTTGTTTCCCTCTTGAGTCCGGACGTTAGCACCCGGTGCTCTGTCTCCCAAGCTGTACTCTGCGGTATTCGGAGTTTGCATAGGTTTGGTAAGTCGCCATGACCCCCTAGCCTAAACAGTGCTCTACCCCCGCAGGTAATACTTGAGGCACTACCTAAATAGTTTTCGGAGAGAACCAGCTATTTCCAAGTTTGTTTAGCCTTTCACCCCTATCCACAGCTCATCCGCTAGTTTTGCAACACTAGTCGGTTCGGACCTCCAGTACCTGTTACGGCACCTTCATCCTGGCCATGGATAGATCACTTGGTTTCGGGTCTACACCCAGCGACTGGACGCCCTATTCGGACTCGATTTCTCTACGGCTCCCCTATTCGGTTAACCTTGCCACTGAATGTAAGTCGCTGACCCATTATACAAAAGGTACGCAGTCACCCTTGCGGGCTCCTACTTTTTGTAAGCATGCGGTTTCAGGATCTATTTCACTCCCCTCCCGGGGTTCTTTTCGCCTTTCCCTCACGGTACTGGTTCACTATCGGTCGATGATGAGTATTTAGCCTTGGAGGATGGTCCCCCCATATTCAGACAGGGTTTCTCGTGCCCCGCCCTACTTTTCTCTAGCTCAGTACCACCAGTCGGTTTTCACATACAGGGCTATCACCTACTATGGCCGGACTTTCCATTCCGTTTTGTTAACCGTCTGACTATCACTAGAAGGCTGTTCCGATTTCGCTCGCCACTACTTTCGGAATCTCGGTTGATGTCTTTTCCTCTGGGTACTTAGATGTTTCAGTTCTCCAGGTTCGCCTCGCATACCTATGTATTCAGTATGCGATACCCTTGCGGGTGGGTTTCCCCATTCAGAAATCTCCGGATCAAAGCTTATTTGCCAGCTCCCCGAAGCTTATCGCAGGCTATCACGTCTTTCGTCGCCTATCATCGCCAAGGCATCCACCACATGCTCTTAGTCACTTGACCCTATAACTTTGATCTCTCTTGCGAGATTTC
>NZ_CP184763.1:0-665000 GCF_055797465.1 Delftia sp. PX-1 | reverse complement strand
GCTGTCTACAAGACTTTTCTGACTCATCGCTGTCTGCAAGGCAGTGTGGCGACGAGGGATAGAACTATAGCATGGGTTTTTACCGATGGCGTGAAATTCGTGAACTTCCTTGCAGACCAGTGAAGAAGCCACCGCCCCGCCCTCTGAAACCCGCCCGGAGCCTGCCCTGCGGGCAGGCTCCGGGCGCGGAGGCCTTGCTGCCTGCACCAGGAATCGGGCCCGCATAGATAATGCGCGCACGATGGCATTGATTACTTTGTTAGACGCCCAACTGGCGTTCGGGCATGTGGCGCTTCTCGACCACGCCCAGTTTTCCCTGGAGAGCGGCGAGCGTGTGGGCCTGATCGGTCGCAACGGCGCAGGGAAGTCCTCTTTGTTGAAGATTCTTGGCGGGCTGGCCAAGGCAGACGACGGGCAGGTCCAGACACAGTCCGGTATCCGCATTACTTATGTGGCGCAGGAGCCGGTGCTTGTGCCCGAGCAGACAATCTTCGAGTCGGCATCCGCCGGCATAGCCGAGGTGATTGCCGTGCGCGACCGCTACCTGGCTGGCGCCGAGGGCGAGGATCTCGATGCGCTGCAGTCCCAGATCGAGGCCTATGACGCCTGGAACTGGGAGCAGCGCGTGGAGGAGACTCTGCAGCGGCTGCACCTGGATCCCGAAGCCGTGGTGGGCACCCTGTCCGGCGGGATGAAGAAGCGCGTGGCACTGGCCCAGGCCCTGGTGGCGAGACCTGATGTACTGCTGCTGGATGAGCCGACCAACCACCTGGATCTTGACGCCATCGAGTGGCTGGAAGAGTTGCTGCTGAACTTCAAGGGCAGCGTGGTGACCATTACGCACGATCGATCCTTCCTGGACCGGGTTTCCACGCGCATCGTGGAGCTGGATCGTGGAACGCTGCGCTCGTATCCCGGCAATTTCGTCCAGTACCAGCAGACCAAGGAGGATCAGCTGGCCCAGGAGGCCGTGATCAATGCCAAGGCCGACAAGCTGCTGGCCCAGGAAGAGTTCTGGATCCGCAAGGGCGTGGAAGCCCGCCGCACGCGCAGCCAGAGCCGCATCGGCCGGCTTGAGCAGTTGCGGGCCAACCGCGCTGCCCGCCGCGAGGTGCTGGGAGGCGTGAAGATGGACATTGCGTCGGGCCGAGGCGACGGCTACCAGGGCAAGATCGTGGCCGAGCTGACGGATGTGGCCAAGTCCTTTGGCGACAAGAACATCGTCTCCCACTTCACCGCCACCATTTTGCGCGGAGACAAGGTGGGCCTGATCGGACCCAACGGCGCAGGCAAGACGACGCTGCTCAAGATGATTCTGGGCGAACTGGCACCTGACAGCGGCCAGGTGCGGCTGGGGGCGAATCTGCAGGTGGCGTACTTCGACCAGATGCGTCACCAGATCGACATGGATGCCACGCTGGAGGACTTCATCAGCCCCGGCAGCGAGTGGATCGAGATCGGCAGCCAGAAAAAGCACGTGAAGAGCTATCTGTCGGATTTCCTGTTCTCTCCGGCGCGCGCCCATTCCCCCGTTCGCTCGCTGTCTGGCGGGGAGCGCAACCGCCTGCTGCTGGCCCGGCTGTTTGCCCGGCCCGCGAATGTGCTGGTGCTGGACGAGCCGACCAACGATCTCGATATCGAGACGCTGGAAATGCTGGAAGACCTGCTTCAGAACTACGACGGCACCGTTTTTCTGGTCAGCCATGACCGCAGTTTCCTGGACAACGTGGTCACCAGCACCATCGCCTGGGAAGGCCCGGGCCAATGGCGCGAATATGAAGGCGGCGTGCAGGACTGGCTGGACCAGTCCCGCCGCAGCCGCGATCTGGCCGAGGCCGCGCAGCCCAAGCCATCCAAGGAAGAGGCCAAGCCCGTTGCGGCACGCAGCGACGGCAAGCCCAAGCGCAAGCTCAGCTACAAGGAGCAGCGTGAGCTCGATCAGTTGCCCGAAAGCATTGCAGCGCTGGAGGCAGAGCAGAAGTCCATTCGGGAAGCCTTGGCCGATGGTTCGCTGTATGCCAGCGACAATTCCCGCGCCGTTCAGTTGCATCAGCGCGATGGCGAGATCGATGAGCAGCTGATGGAGGCGCTGGATCGCTGGAGCGCACTGTCGGAGTGAGCTTTCTTCGGACGAAAAAAAAAGAGCGCATGGCGCTCTTTTTTTCATGGGTGCCGCCAGGACCGGCCGTTGCACTCAAATGCGGTGGTGAACCTGGTCCGAACCTATGCGCAGCTTGCCCAGCAAGGCGGAGGCGATCTGGTTGAGGGGCAGCACCTCGTCGGCCGCACCATGGGCGATGGCCTCGCGCGGCATGCCGAAGACGATGCAGCTGGCTTCGTCCTGCACGAAGTTGTAGCTGCCCGCATCGCGCATTTCACGCATTGCGACCGCGCCATCGGCACCCATGCCGGTGAGCATGATGCCGTAGGCGTTGCGGCCCGCACAGGCCGCCACCGACTTGAAAAGCACCTCGACCGAAGGCTTGTGGCGATTCACGGGGGGGCTGTCATCCACCACGGCGACATAGTTGGCACCGCTGCGCTGCACGGAGAAATGCTTGCCGCCCGGTGCGATGTAGGCGTGACCGGGCAGCAGCCGCTCGCCCTGCTGTGCTTCCTTCACGGTCATCTGGCACAGGCTGTTGAGCCGGGCCGCGAAGCTGGTGGTGAAGCCCGGCGGCATGTGCTGGGTGATGACGATGGCCGGGCAGTCGGCCGGCAGATGGGTGAGCACTTCACGGATGGCCTCGGTGCCGCCGGTGGAGGCACCGATGGCAATCAGCTTTTCCGTGGACAGCCGCCCCAGCAGCGACGCCGGTGCAGCCTGGCGCGGCGCGCTCATGCCCGCCGAGGCGGAGACCGGCGCCAACGCGCTGCCGGTGGCGGGAGCCGCACTGCGCGGAGCGACCGGCAGGCGCCGGACCTGGGCCACGGCAGCAACGCGGATCTTGTCCACGATCTGCGCGGCCAGCTCCTGCAGGCCGTTGGACACGCCCACGCGCGGCTTGGCCACGAAGTCGATGGCGCCCAGCTCCAGCGCGCGCATGGTGACCTCGGCGCCGCGCTCGGTCAGCGTGGAGATCATGACCACCGGCATGGGGCGCAGCCGCATGAGCCGGCCCAGGAAGTCGATGCCATCCATGCGGGGCATTTCCACATCGAGCGTGATCACGTCGGGATTCATCTCGCGGATCATCTCGCGTGCGATCAGCGGATCGTTGGCCGAGCCGATGCATTCCATGTCGTGCTGGCGATTGATGATCTCGGACAGCAGACTGCGCACCAGCGCAGAGTCGTCCACCACGATCACCCTGATTTTCCTGTCCATTCCTTTGAACCTTCCTCAAAACAGGTCGACCGAGCCGCCTGCCGTATTGCGTGCCACGACGGCTGCATTGCCGCGCGTGAATTCCTGCTGTACCAGCTCCTCCGGATGGGCATGTGCCAGGCGCTTGACCATGGCCTTGCCGCTGGCGGGGAAGAACACCACCTTGCGCGGGTAGATGTCCAGCACATCCTCCGAGACGATGGGGATGCGTTCGGTCTGCAGGTACTGCGTGACGAAGGCGGTATTGCGTTCGCCCACGTTCATGGTGGTGAAGTTGTGCATCACCTGCCCGCCGCCGAAGATCTTGGCCTGCAAAGACTCGCGCCGTGCGCCGAGCTTGAGCATTTCGTTGATCAGCAATTCCATGGCGTACGAGCCGTAGCGGCCCGACGCATCGGCGGAGTCGCCGTCGGGCAGCATGAAATGGTTCATACCGCCCACGCGCATGGTGCGGTCCCAGATGCAGGCCGAGATGCACGAGCCCAGCACGGTGACCAGGATCACGTCCTCGTTGGAGACGAAGTATTCGCCCGGCAGCACCTTGACGGCGTTGTGCTGGAAATGCGGGTCGTAGTAGAAGAACGACGCCTCGCCGGGGTAGCGCTGCTGGCGCTTGAGCTGCTCCAGCGAGGAGCGCGGCACCGGGTCGCCCGGCGCCGGGTAGTCCGCAGCGGTATAGCTGTTGATGCGCGGCGTGCGGCGGCGCTCCGAAGGCGGCGGGGGCGGAGCGAAGGCGGAGCGGTCTCCGATCATGGGATGACCCCCTTGTGTGCGGCAGGACCTGCGTCAGCGGCGCTCATAGACCGTCTTCCCCTTGAGCGTGAACAGATCGCGCGAGTCGCTGAAGTTCTCGGCATGTCCGACGAACAGCAGGCCCCCGGGCTTCATGACGCGGTGGATGCGCTCCAGCACGCGGCGCTGCGTGGCCGCATCGAAGTAGATCATCACGTTGCGGCAGAAGACCACGTCGAAGGGATCGCGGAACGGCCAATCGTCACGGATCAGATTGACGTTGAGAAACTCCACCAGACGGCGCAGCTCGGGCTTGACGCGCACCAGGCCCGCATTGCCGGCCTTGCCCCGCAGGAAGAAGCGGTGCAGGCGCTCGGCGCTCATGCCCTTGATGCTTTCGGCGCGATAGACACCGGCCGACGCCGTGTCCAGCACACGCGAGTCGATGTCGCTGGCCTGCAACTGGAAGCTGGGCGTGGCGCCCAGCACTTCCAGGGCCGTCATGACGATGGAGTAAGGCTCTTCTCCGGTCGAGGCCGCGTTGCACCAGACCTTCCAGGCCGTGCCGGCCGGCTTGCTGCGCAGATGCTGGGCAAAGATCTCGAAATGGTGCTGCTCTCGAAAGAACGCGGTGAGATTGGTGGTCAGCGCGTTCACGAACTCCTGCCACTCCACGCCATCGGACTGGGACTCCAGCCAGTCCAGGTAGGTGGCAAAGCTGTCGTAGCCCGTCTCGCGCAGGCGCCGCGACAGGCGGCTGTAGACCATGGCGTGCTTGCCATCGTGCAGGCTGATGCCGGCCCGCTGGTAGATCAGCGCCTGCACGCGGGCGAAGTCCCGCGACGACCATTCGAATTCGCGCCCCTGGGCCAGGGGCCCGTTGGCTGCCCCGTCGTCGGCGACGGGGCGCGCGGCCAGTGCCGCATTGGAAGAACCGGATCGCATGAGGGCGCTCAGTGCAAGAACGGGTCTCAGTCGGCCGAAGCGACCAGGCCCATGTCCACGTTGTTCATGAGCTTTTCGATGTCCAGCAGGATGAGCATGCGCTCGCCCACCGAACCCAGGCCCAGGATGCAGCCGCTGTCGATGGCGCTTTCGATGTCCGGCGCGGGGCGCACGGCTTCGGGAGCCAGCTCCATCACGTCGCTGACCGAGTCCACCACGATGCCCACCACGCGGTTGCGCAGGTTCAGGATGATGACGACGGTGAAGCTGTTGTATTCGACCTGGGAGCAGTTGAACTTCAGGCGCATGTCCACGATGGGCACGATGGTGCCGCGCAGATTCACCACGCCCTTGATGAACTCCGGCGCATTGGCGATGCGCGTGGGCGGCTCGTAGCCGCGGATTTCCTGCACCTTCAGAATGTCGATGCCATATTCCTCCTGGTCCAGGCGGAAGGTCAGGTACTCGCGCGCGCCGGTGGCGACGCCTGCAGTCTTAGCGATCACGCTCATTGCTCAGCTCCTCAACTGTCGGGCCCGCGCCGTGGTGGCGAAAGCCATGGTTTTTGGCGGCGCGCAGGCTCTGCCTGCGGCTCCGTCGTTTGTCGTCAGGTATCCCTGTCCCATTCAGTGGCGCGCGCGGCGCACCAGCGCACCCGTGTCCAGAATCAGCGCCACCGTGCCATCGCCCAAGATGGTGGCGCCCGAAACGTTGGGCACCTTGCGATAGTTCGATTCCAGGTTCTTGACCACCACCTGGTGCTGGCCCAGCAGCTCGTCGACCAGCAGGGCCACGCGGCTGCCGTCGGACTCGACCACCACCATGATGTTGCTGGACTGGCTGGTGTCGCTGCGCGGCACACGGAAGGTCTTTTCCAGCGCGAACACGGGCATGTACTCGTCGCGCACCTTGACCAGTTGCGTGCCGTTGGCCACGGTGTTGACGTCCTCTTCCTTGACCAGGAAGGACTCGACCACCGAGGACAGCGGCAGGATGTAGACCTCGTCGCTGACGCCCACCGACATGCCGTCCATGATGGCCAGGGTCAGCGGCAGGCGAACGGCCACGCGCATGCCCTTGCCCTGGTTGGACTCGATCTCCACCGAGCCGCCCAGCGCCGCGATGTTGCGCTTGACCACGTCCATGCCCACGCCGCGCCCGGACACGTCGGTCACCACATCGGCCGTGGAGAAGCCCGGCGCGAAGATCAGCTGCCAGACATCCTGATCGGGCATGCTGTCCGAGACATCCATGCCGCGCTCGCGGGCCTTCTTGAGAATCTTCTCGCGGTTCATGCCGCGGCCGTCGTCGCGCACCTCGATGACGATGGAGCCGCCCTGATGGGAGGCTGCCAGCGTCAGCGTGCCATGCTCGGACTTGCCAGCGGCCAGGCGCTCCTCGGGCATTTCGATGCCGTGGTCCACGCTGTTGCGCACCAGATGGGTCAGCGGGTCGGTGATCTTCTCGACCAGGCCCTTGTCCAGTTCGGTGGCTTCGCCCAGAGTGATCAGGTCGATCTTCTTGCCCAGCTTGCCGGCCAGGTCGCGCAGCATGCGCGGGAAGCGGCTGAACACGGTGGACATGGGAATCATGCGGATGGACATCACCGATTCCTGCAGGTCGCGCGTATTGCGGTCCAGATCGGCCAGGCCCGCCAGCAGTTGCTGGTAGGCCGATGCATCCAGCCCGTGGCTGTTTTGCGCCAGCATGGCCTGGGTGATGACCAGCTCGCCCACCAGGTTGATGAGCTGATCGACCTTGGCCACCGACACACGGATGCTGGTCGACTCCATCTGCGCCTGCTGCGCCTGGGCAGCCGTCTTGGCAGCAGGCTTGGCCGCGGCACCGGCCGGCTGGATGGCCAGCGCGCCGTCGGCCTGGGGCATGCCGGGTGCACCGTTGAAGAAGCCGTAGGCCTCTTCGGCGGGCGGAATGGCGACCGAGGCCAGGGCGGCGTCGGGATCGTGCGCGGCATGCTCTTCGGCGACGGGGGCTTCGGCCACCTGCACCGCTTCGGTTGCAGGAGCGGCCCCGGCCGCCTCATCGGCTGCCGTGATGCGAACCTGCTCCTTGGCCACGTGGAAGGCGAACAGATCGAGCAGGTCGTCGTCGGTGGACGAGGTCTGCACGGCAAAGAGGCGGCTTTGCGGCTGATCGCAGGCCAGGTCCTCGATGCGGCCCAGGCCGGGAATGTCGCGGAACAGTTCCTTGATGGCCTCGGCCATCTCCAGACGCTCCAGCGGACCGATCAGGATGTGCAGCGAACGGCCGCCACTGGCGGGTGCCGTTCCGACGGCGCCGCCCGATACGGGCGCGGCAGGCGCGGGCGCCTCGACCGGCGCTGCCACGGGAGCAGGCGCCGGTGCCGGTGCAGCGGCCGGGGCGGCTGTTGCAGGCACGGCACTGCGGCCTTCTGCCAGCATCTCGATGCGCGCCACCAGATCCGTGGTGGACAGGGCCTCGCCCTCGTTGCCGGCCTGGTGGCGTGCCAGCAGGCTGCGGCTGGCATCGGCCGACTCCAGCAGCACGTCGACCATTTCCGGAATCGGTGTGATCTCATGCCGGCGCAGCCGGTCGAGCAGCGACTCCATGCGGTGCGTCAGCTCGGTCACATCGGCAAAGCCGAAGGTGGCCGCGCCGCCCTTGATCGAGTGCGCGCAACGGAAAATGCCGTTGAGCTCCTCGTCGTTGGCCGCCGACAGATCCAGATTCAGCAGCATCTGCTCCATCTGGTCGAGGTTCTCGGCCGCTTCTTCGAAGAAGATTTGATAGAACTGGCTCAGGTCGAAGTCTGCGCCCGCTCCTGCCCCATCCTGGTGTAGATCCGCCATCTTTGGTCCTGCTGTTTCCTGTTGCCCGTACTTATCGGCTCAACGCATTACTTTCTGAATGACTTCGATCAAACGGTTCGGATCGAAGGGCTTGACCAGCCAGCCCGTGGCGCCCGCAGCGCGTCCGGCCTGCTTCATCTGGTCGCTGGATTCGGTGGTGAGAATGAGAATGGGCGTGTTCTGGAACTTCGGGTTTTCGCGCAGCTTGCGCGTCAGGCCGATGCCATCGAGGCGCGGCATGTTCTGGTCGGCCAGCACCAGATCGACTTGTTCGAGCTGGGCCTTTTCGAGCGCATCCACGCCGTCCACGGCCTCCACGACGCGAAATCCCGCTCCTGCGAGGGTGAACGCCACCATCTTTCGCATCGAGGGGGAATCATCAACAGCCAGAATCGATCGCATGTATAGCTCCAACAGACGGGCAATAAAAGGTGGATGGGTGCATGGTCAGCGGTCAGAACAGTTCGACCGAGCCAGCATCCATCTCGCTTTGCGTGACGGGATTGGGCCGGTCGGGTATCGCCGGCAGGCCCAGGGAATCGTCCTCTCCCTCGTCCACACCCATGGTGGCTGCGGCCAACTGGAACGCGCAGCCTTGCAAAATCTTCGTAATATGGGCGATCAGTTGGGAGGACATGTCGTGAAACTGCAACTCGGTCACCGCCAGCCTCAACGTGGACCGGGCGGCATCGAGCTGGGGCAAGGCGGCTAGCGCCTCGCCGGCCAGCTGGCCGTGGGTCTCGTCGAAACGGTCCAGCAGGTTCTGCGTTGCGTGATTGAGAAGGCCTTCCAGGCGCTGCAGATCGCGCATCGCCACCAGCAAGGCATCCTGCAGGTCTGCGGCCACCATGACGGGCATGGGGACGGCAGGCTCGCCCGAAGGCTTGTGCATTGACTGCATTGTTACTCCACCACCAGCGTTTCAGCCCAACGTGCGCCGTGCCTTGCAGCACGGCCAACCCTTGTCAATCGTTCACGGGAATGCCGCGCATCCCTTGGTGTACACGACCATTTGCATTTATGTTCCAAAATGTATCTCATGATAGCGCCCCCGGGGATGCCAGACCACCGCACAAGCCCTTGCGCATACTGCACATCGAGGATTCGGCCGCCGACCAGGCGCTGGCGCGGCTGAGCTTGCTGCGCGGCGGGCTGGTCTGCGAGATTGTCGTGGTCGACACGCTCGATGATGCCGCAGCTGCGCTGCACAACCAGGCATTCGACCTCATCCTGGCCGACTACCACCTGCCCGGCTTCACGGCGCTGGATGCCTGGGAGCTGGTTCGCCGCCAGCCCGGGCACCCGCCCTTCGTGCTGCTGTCCGGCGCCATCGGCGAGTCGGCCGCCGTGGATGTGATGCGCGAGGGCATCAGCGACTATCTGCTCAAGGACCACATCACGCGCCTGCCCCATGTGGTCTCGCATGCGCTGGAAGTGCACGAGGCTCGCCTGGCACGCCGGCGCGCGGCGGCCGAGCTGGCGGCGTCCGAGCGGCGCCTGGCCGACCTGACCGAGCACCTGCAGACCTCCACCGAGCGCGAGCGCGCCAGCATCGCCCGCGAGATCCACGATGACATCGGCGGCTCGCTGACCTCGGTGAAGTTCGACGTGGCCTGGATCGCGCGCAATGCGCCCGAGGGCGGGCTGCGCGAGCATGCGCTGGCTGCGCTGGAGATGCTGGAGCACGCGCTGGGCGCCAGCCAGCGCATCATGATGAACCTGCGCCCGCCCGTGCTGGACCAGGGACTGGTGGCCGCCGTCCAGTGGCTGGCCGAGAATTTCGAGCGCCGCACGGGCGTGCCCACCCGTGTGCGCAGCAGCCGCGAAAGCATGGACATCGCGCCCGACATCCAGGTCGTGGCCTACCGCACGGCCCAGGAGGCGCTGACCAACGTCGGCAAATATGCCCAGGCGCGCCATGTGGACATCGATCTCTCCGACCGCGAAGGTTTTCTCACGCTGGAGGTGACGGACGACGGCGTGGGCCTGGCCGACGGCGCCCGTGACAAGCCCGAATCCTTCGGCCTGCGCGGTCTGGGCGAGCGCGCGCGCACCGTTCGGGGCTGGCTGGATGTCAGCAGTCAAGCCGGACGCGGAACCTCGGTCATCGTCTCCATTCCGCTGGACGATGGCGGCGCTTGCCCTAATATCCCGGGCAATGAATGCTGAACGCCATGGCGGCGTGACCCTTTTTCCAGGAGGCCGACTTTGATCCACGTGGTGCTGTGCGACGACCATGCGGTGCTGCGCCGGGGCATCCGCGACACCCTGGCCGAGGCAGTGGACATCAGCGTCACCGCAGAAGCAGGCAGCTATGCCGAGCTGCGTGAGCAGCTGCGCACCGCCGCCTGCGACGTGCTGCTGCTGGACATCAACATGCCCGGCCGCAGCGGCCTGGAGGCCCTGGCCAGCGTGCGCGAGACCCATCCGCTGATCAAGGTGCTCATGGTCTCCATGTACCCCGAGGACCAGTACGCGCTGCGCTGCCTCAAGGCGGGCGCCCAGGGATATGCCAACAAGGCGGGCGATCCGATGCTGCTGATCGAGGCCGTGCGCACGGTGGCCACGGGCCGCAAGTACCTGACGTCCGAAGTGGCCCAGATGCTGGCCGACAGCCTGGCCCAGCCCGCACCCCAGGTGCCGCATGAAAGCCTGTCCGAGCGCGAGCTGCAGACGCTGATCAAGATCGCGGCCGGGCAGCGGCTGACCGACATTGCCACCGAGCTGATGCTCAGCCCCAAGACCGTCAGCGTCTACCGGGCGCGCGTGCTGGAAAAACTGCAGATGAGCAGCAACGCCGAACTCACGGCCTACGCCATCCACAACCAGCTGATCTGAGGCTTTTGCGGCCGGCAGAGCGGAAAATCTGTTGTTTTTCACAACTGCTTACATTGAGGTGCCAAACACCGCGATGCCGCGCTGCAGCAAGGCGACCAGGGGCTGCTCGAGCAGCGGCAGCGTGGCCATCAATCCCGTCAGGCCCACGGTGAGCGTGACCGGGAAGCCCACGGCATAGATGTTCATCTGCGGTGCCACGCGCGAAATGATGCCCAGCACCAGGTTCACGAACAGCAGCATGGCGACCATGGGCAGGGCGATCCAGAAGGCGCTGGCAAAGACCGCCGCCCCCATCTCGTGCAGCCGCATCTGGTTGATGGCCTGCAGGAAGCTGCCGTCCACAGGAAACGCCTCGTAACTCTTGAGCACGGCCATCAGCACCAGCAGGTGTCCGTTGATGACGATGAACAGCAGCGTGGAAATCTGGACCATGAAGCGCGCCACGGCGCTGAGCTGGGCATTGGTCGTGGGATCGAAGAAGCTGGCGAAGTTCAGGCCCATCTGCAGGCCGACCACCTCGCCAGCCACCTCCACGGCGGCAAACACCAGGCGCACGGCAAAGCCCACGGCCAGTCCCACGCCGACCTGCTGTATCAGCGTCCCCAGCGCCTGCGGCGAGTTGATGCCGATCACGGGCTGATCGCCCAGCACGGGCTGCGCGCACAACGCGACCAGGAAGGCCAGGCCGATCTTCAGCCGCATGGGAATGACGCGCTGCGAGAACACGGGAGCCACGGAAAACATGGCCAGCACGCGCAGAAACGGCCAGAGAACTGGCGACAGCCAGGCCACCAGTTGGGCTTCGCTGAAGGTGATCACGGCGGCGTTTCCTGCGCGCGGCGAAGGGCTCAGCCCACCGCCTGCGGAATGGTCTCTATGGTGCGGCGGATGAAATCCACCAGCGTGCTCAGCATCCACGGACCGGCAATGGCAAACACCAGCACGGCGGAGATGAGCTTGGGCACGAAGGCCAGCGTGGCCTCATGCACCTGGGTCACCGCCTGGAAGACACTGACGGCCAGGCCCACGGCCAGCACCACGCCCAGCACGGGCATGGAGATCATGAGCAGCAAGGTCAGTGCCTCGCGGCCGAAGGTGAGCACGTATTGGGAGGTCATGGAAGGATTTCCAATAAAACGGGACTAGACGGCGAAGCTGGCCGCCAGCGATCCGATGAGAAGGTTCCAGCCATCGGCCAGCACGAAGAGCATGAGCTTGAACGGCAGGGCCACCAGCACGGGCGACAGCATCATCATGCCCAGCGACATCAGGATCGAGGACACGACCATGTCGATGACCAGGAAGGGGATGAAGATCATGAAGCCGATCTGGAACGCCGTCTTCAGCTCGCTGGTCACGAAGGCCGGCACCAGCACGCGCAGCGGCGCGGTCTCTGCGGTGACGCCGGCTTCGAGCTTGGCCAGGCGCGCGAACAGCGCAAAGTCCGACTGGCGCGTCTGCTTGAGCATGAAGTCGCGCATGGGCGCCTCGGCCTTTTCAATGGCCTGCTCGAAGGTCGCGGCATTCGTGGTGTAGGGCACATAGGCCTCCTGGTACACGCGGTCCAGGGTGGGTCCCATGACGAACAGCGTCAGGAACAGCGACAGGCCGATGATCACCTGGTTGGGCGGCGCCGACTGCGTGCCCAGCGCCTGGCGCATCAGCGACAGCACGATGACGATGCGGGTGAAGCCCGTCATCATCAAAAGGATGGCCGGCAGGAACGACAGCGCCGTGAAGAACAGCAGGGTCTGGATGGGCACCGAAAAACTGGTGCCACCGCTGCCCTGGCCGATGACCAGCGGCAGGCTGGCGGGCGCGCCCTGCGCCCAGGAGGCCAGGGGCGTGGCGCAGCACAGCACCAGCGCTGCGGCGCCGGCGGCCTGGCTCAGCGTGCGCGCCGGGCGCTTGCAGGAATATTCAGACATTCGCACCGTCCGCAGGCAGGCTGCGCGCTTGCGCCATCGCAGCCGAAAAATCAGCAGGGGCCGGGGCCTGCAGCACATGCAGGCACTGGATGCTTTGCGCCGTGACGCCCAGCACCAGCCGCACGGTCTGCGCGCCCTCGCCCACTTCTACCGTCACCACCCGCTGCTGCGGGCCCACGCCCACGGCGCCCAGCACCCGCGACTGCAGGCCGGCTGCGCCACGCAGCGCAGCCGTGCGCTGCTGAAAGCGGCGCAGCAGCCAGGGCAGAGCAGCCATGGCCGTGACCAGGGCCACGACCGTGAGCAGGGTCGGCCACAGCGGGCCCATGCCGGCGCTCTCAGCCACGGCTGACCCGGCGCAGGCGCTCGGACGGCGTGACCACGTCGGTCAGGCGGATACCGAACTTGTCGTTGACCACCACCACCTCGCCCTGGGCGATCAGGTAGCCGTTGACCAGCACGTCCATGGGCTCGCCGGCCAGTGCGTCGAGTTCGACCACCGAGCCCTGGGCCAGCTGCAGGATGTACTTGATCGGCACCTTGGTGCGGCCCAGTTCCACCGACAGCTGCACCGGGATGTCCAGCACCATGTTGATGTCGTTGACCGGCACGTCGCCGCCACCGGCGTAGGGGCGCACGGGCTCGCCCGTCAGCGGGCCGCCCTGTTCCGCCTCCAGCTTGGCGTCGCGCTCGCGCTGCTCGTCCAATGCCTCTGCCCATCCCGAGAACGGATCGTCGCCAGCGGGCTTTTGCGTGTCTTCAGTTGCCATTGTTTTCTCCCATCCAGCCAGCATCGGCACCGCGCAGGCAGTGCTCGACACGGATTGCATACTTGTCGTTGTGAGTGCCGTACTGGCACTCGAAAATCGGAACGCCGCCGATGGAGGCGCGGATCAGCGGCTCGCGGTCGAGTTCGATGAAATCGCCGGGGCGCATGGCCAGCAGCTGCTCCACCGTGGCGTCGGCGCGCGCCAGTTCGGCCACCAGGGTCACCTCGGCGGCCTGGATTTCGCGCTTGAGCACCTTGACCCAGCGGCGGTCCACTTCAATGGAGTCGCCCTGCGTGGAGGAGTACAGGACATCACGGATGGGCTCCAGCGTCGCATAGGGCATGCAGATGTGGATGGAGCCCGAGATGTCACCGATCTCCAGCTGGAAGGCCGTGGACACGACGATTTCGCTGGGGGTGGCAATGTTGGCGAACTGCGGCTGCATCTCCGAGCGCTGGTAGCCCAGCTCCAGCGGATAGATGCCGTGCCAGGCCTTCTTGTATTCCTCGCAGATCACGTTGACCAGGCGGTTGATCACGCGCTGCTCGGTGTGCGAGAAATCCCGCCCTTCGATGCGTGTCTGCAGCCGGCCCGTGCCGCCGTACAGCGTGTCGATGACGCCGAACACCAGCGAGGGATCGCAGACCACCAGGCCGCTGCCGCGCAGCGGGCGGATGGCGACGATGTTGAAGTTGGTGGGCACCACCAGCTCGCGCAGGAAGGCGCTGTAGCGCTGCACCGACACCGTGCCCACCGACACCTCGGGGCTGCGGCGGATGAAGTTGAACAGGCCGATGCGGAAGTTGCGGGCAAAGCGCTCGTTGACGATCTCCATCGTCGGCATGCGCCCGCGCACGATGCGCTCCTGGCTGGAGATGTCGTACTGGCGGATGATGCCCGCCTCGACCTCCTCGGTCGTGGATTTCTGGCTCTCGCCGGTCACGCCCTCCAAAAGGGCATCGACTTCTTCCTGGGAGAGAAACGAATCGCTCATGGCGCCTTGCCTCCCCGGTTACTGAATGATGAAGCTGGAGAACAGCACGCGGCGCACGGGGTTCTTGCCAGGGGAGCGGCGGCGCTCGCCATCTTCGTCCTCTGCATCCTCGTCGCGGCTGCGCTTCTTGGCCTTGGCCTGGTTGCCGTAGCCCAGCGGTGCGGACACTTCGTTGAGCACGTCGGCAGCCAGGCGTTCCTTGCCGTCGCGCTCCAGCAACTCCTCGGCCGTGCGCTGGGACACCAGCATCAGGATGCCGTTGCGGATGCTGGGCAGGTACTGCTTGACCGTAGTGGCCGTCTTCTCGTCGGCCAGCTCCAGCGTGATGCCGATCTGCACGAAGCGGTCGCCGCCCGGGTCGGACAGATTGACCACCAGGCTGTCCAGCGGCAGGAAGGTGGGAACCGTGACGGCCGCCTTGCTGGAGCCGCCCTCCTCCTCATCGGCATTGCTGTGCCGCTTGGACAGCAGGATGAAGGCAGCGGCCGCGCCTATGGCCAGGACGGCGATGATGACGATCAGCACGATCAGCTTCTTGCCCTTGGCCGGGGCGGGAGCTGCATTGTTGGCGGCATTGGGTGTGGCAGACACTGGAATTCCTCTGGGTGAGCGGGACCGCCACGCGCTCGCGCATCATGCGCGGCGCCATGACGCAGCAGGCCCATGGCAGGAATTATTCGGCGATTGGACCTCGGGCCATGGCCTGAATAAGCGCATGAAACCCCGGTTTCTCGCTGGCTTGATGGCCCCCAAACGCCACAGGCCGGGCAGCTTGTCGCCACCCGGCCTGTTCTGAAAACCCGGAAAACGGCGCATGCGCCGCCCCGCAAGAAGCGCAGGAAGAATCAGACGAACAGATCCACCCCGCCTGCCGCCGCGCGGCCACCAGCCTGTGCGGCACCATTGCCGCCCGTGACGCCGGCGGCATCGACCATGGCGCTCACGCGGCCCTGGCGCGCCTGGGCATCCGCGCCCTGGCGGCCCCCCGCCTCGCCATTGCCGGACTGGCCACCCGCGTCCACGCTGACGCCGGCCAGTTGCAGGCCCTGGGCCTGCAGCAGCTCGCGCAGCTGGTCGGCACCGTTGCCCAGCCATTCGCGCGCCTGCGATTCGCTGGCGCCAAAGCGCACATGGGCCTCGTTGCCCTGCAGGCTGACCTGCACCTGGATGGCCTTGCCCTCATGCTCGACAGACAGCGAGGCGTTCTGGCTCTTGTTGTGCACCCAGAAGGCCACCTGCTCGGACACCTGCTGCTCGCGCTCGGTGGAGTTGCCCGGCTGTGCCTGGGCATCGGGCTGGGCCAAGGCTGCGCCATTGTGTCCGGCGGCCTGCTGTCCCAGGGACTGGCCGGCGTGGGCCGCGCCCACGGCGGCTGCAACCCCATGCAATCCGTTGGCGGCAGACTCTGCGGAGCCGGTGCCACCTTCGCGGGCCCGCTCGAACAGGCCGCGCCATTCCGCGGGCCGCACCGCCGCCATGCCGTTGAGCGCAATGCCCGACGCCAGGGCCGCGTCCTGCCGCACGCTGGGCGCCAGCGCCTGGGGTGTGTGCTCATGCGTGGCCTGGGCTGCAGATGCCGTGCGCGCTGCGGCGGCCGTCAGCGCCGTATCGGACTGCACGGCGGCCAGCACATCGGCCGCCTGTGTCTGTGCCTGGGCGCCCTGGCGCACAGCGGTATCGGCGGGCGTGCCGGCTGCAGCGGCATCCACTGCGCCAGCCAGCGCCGCCGTGTTGGCGTTCGCGGCCAGCGCCGCGCCTGCGGCATCGCCCGCTGCAGGTTGCGGCGCCATGAAGGCGGCATGCGCCACCACGCCCTGCTCCTGGCGCAAGGCCAGCATGGCGGCACTGCCCCGGCCAGACAACCAGTCGCCCGCCACGCCCTGCAGCATGTCGCGGTCGCCCTTGCCATCGAGGTGGGCGGTCTGCCCGACCAGGCTGAGCCAGGGCGCCTGGCCGTTGGCGGCCAGCAGCATGGCATCGGCCTGCGCGGAAGTGGCCATATCGGCCGTCTCCGCCTGGGGCTGCAGCGGCAATTGCGTCTGCAGCAGCCCCTGCGCCAGGCCGGACAGGTCAGCCGGATCCTTCAGGCTGCCCTGAATTGCTCCCTTGAGGTTGGCCAGTGCGCCGGCCCCCTCATCGCCGAGGACCTGGCCCAGGTCCGGCAGTCCGCCAATGCCATCCATGGCGGCCAGCAGCGAGGAAAAGCCTGCGGCCTGCTCATTGGACGGCGGCTGCGCCGCGCGCGCGGAACGCACGCCCTCCATGGTGCGCTGCATGGCGCTGCGCGCGTCGGCGCGCTGTTCGATCTGGTTGGTGGACATGCGTCAAGCCTCCTGGAATGTCAGCCCGAAGCTGCGGCGGAAAAACTGGATGGCCGCACGTTCGTCGGTTTCCTTTTGCTCGCGGCGCATCTGGCCCAGCGCCAGGTCGCGGCGGCGCACCTCGACCACCTTGCGCAGGCTGCTGACCCGCAGCTCGCAGGCCATCAAGGCCTTTTGCGCGGCCTCCAGGCGGATGGCCAGGTCGGCCAGCACCCGTGTCTGCAGGCCGATGGCGTGCTGCAGGCGGTCCATGAACTGGTATTGGTGGAACATGACTTCGGGCTGCACGGACTGGTTCTGCTGCACGCCCCAGCGTGCCTGCATTTCCTGCACGTAGTGCTGCAGCTGGTCCATCTGCGCCTGCGCCGCCTGCTGCGAGCGCTGACGCTCCTGCACCGCCTGGCGCGCCTCGTCACGCTTGCGCGACGCGGCATCGATGGCCACCATCAAGGCATTCAAGGACGACATACCGGGTTTTCCTCCCTGTGTTCGCTGTTGCGTTATCTCAGTGCCGCGTCACCGCATCACTGACCACCGAGCGCGGCGGCCATGCCCGAGATGCTCTCGTCCATGGAAGCCGACTCGAACATGCTTTGCTGCAGAAAGGCCGCCATGGCCGGCTGCAGCCGTATCGCCTCGTCCATCTGCGGGTCCGAGCCCGCCATGTAGGCTCCGACCTGGACCAGGTCCCGGCCCTTCTGGTAGCGCGAATAGACAGCGCGAAAGCGCCGCGCCAGCTCGAAGTGCTCGCGCGAGGCCACGTTGTGCATCACGCGCGAGGCCGATTGCTCGATGTCGATGGCCGGGTAGTGGCCCGACTCGGCCAGCGCCCGCGACAGCACGACGTGGCCGTCCAGAATGGCGCGTGCCGCATCGGCGATCGGGTCCTGCTGGTCGTCGCCTTCGGACAGCACGGTGTAGAAGGCCGTGATCGAGCCCACGCCGTTGAGGCCGTTGCCGCTGCGCTCGACCAGGGCCGGCAGCTTGGCAAAACACGACGGCGGATAGCCCTTGGTGGCCGGTGGCTCGCCAATGGCCAGCGCGATCTCGCGCTGGGCCATGGCATAGCGCGTCAGCGAATCCATGAGCAGCAGCACATGCTGGCCCTTGTCGCGGAAATGCTCGGCAATGGCCGTGGCGTAGGCGGCACCCTGCATGCGCAGCAGCGGCGGCGCATCGGCCGGCGCGGCCACCACCACGGCGCGGCTGCGGTCCTGTGCGCCGAGGATGTCCTCGACGAACTCCTTGACCTCCCGGCCGCGTTCACCGATCAGGCCGACGACGATCACGTCCGCCTGGGTGTAGCGCGCCATCATGCCCAGCAGCACGGACTTGCCCACGCCCGAGCCTGCGAACAGGCCCAGCCGCTGGCCCCGGCCCACGGTGAGCAGGGCGTTGAGCGAGCGCACGCCGGTGTCCAGCGTCTCGCGCACCGGGTCGCGGTCCATGGCGTTGATGGGGTTGCGGTCCAGCAGATCGGCCGTGACGTCGGCCAGCGGCCCGCCATGGTCCAGCGGCTGCCCCTGCGAATCCACGACACGGCCCAGCAGGCCGCTGCCGATGGGCAGGCGCAGCACGCCGGCCGCCATGGACACGGGCTCTTCGGGACCGTCGCCAAAGCGCAGCGGGGCGACAAAGGGTTCGGCCGGCGTCACGATGGCGCCGCTGGACAGCCCCTGGATGTCGCCCGCAGGCATCAGGAACGCACGCTCGCCGGCAAAGCCGACGACTTCGGCCAGCACCGGGTCCTGGCCTGCCTGGCGTATCCAGCACTGCGAGCCCACCGGCACCTGCAGGCCCGTGGCCTCCAGCACCAGGCCGGTCAGGCGCGTGAGCGTGCCGTGGGTTTCCAGCGGAATGTCGCTGTGCAGGCGGGCGCGGGCATTGGACAGCAGCTGCTGCCAGGGCTTGCCTGCATCGGCCAGGGAGGCATCAACCGGCATCGCGTTCTCCGTCATACCAGGTGGAGACCAGGCCCAGCGCGGCCACGGCGCGGCGCCAGCGCTTGTCCATGCCGGCATCGACCTGGGCACCGCCCGATTCCACGCGCACATCGCCCTGGGCCACGCCAGCGTCGCTGATCCACTGCACCTTGGACTGGGCGCCATGCTCGGCGCGCAGCGCCTCGTCCAGCACGGCGAAGTCGGCAGGGTTCAGGCGCACGGTGGCGGCGCGGCCGTCGGAGGCCAGCATGTCCAGCGCCTCGCGCACCACGGGCAGCAGGGCCTGGGGCTGGCTGCGCAGCTCCTGGCGGACCACCTGGCGCGCGATGTCGCAGGCCAGGTTCAGCAATTCCTGCGCCGCATCCGCCTGCAGCTGCTTGAAGCCGGCGTCCAGGCCGGACAGCAGCGCGTCCACGCGCTGCGCCGTCTCTCGGCCCGTGCCGGAGACATAGTCATCCATGTGCTGCTGCCACTGCTGCCGGGCTTCCTGGCGGCCTTGCTCCAGGCCCTCGGCATGGCCTTCGGCGCGTGCCTGCTCCAGCAATTCATGCAGCCGCTCCTCGTCCACGGCGGGGGTGGATGCCGCCGTGCCTGGCGTGTCGGCGTCGACATCCAGCACCATGGAATCGGCGTCCAGCCGGGGCGCATCGGAGCGCCCGGGCAGCGACAGGCTGTGGAAGCCGGACGAGGAAGCGGGTGTGCGCGCCATGCCGGCGCCACCGGGTGCAGCCTGTGCATCGGGGGCGCCCTGAATGTTCGGCAGGCCGGGCAGGCTTTGCAGGCCGCCCATGTGGTCCACGGCACCAAAGCGCCACTGCACCACCTGGCGCTCGTCAATCTCCTCGGAGGGAATGAAGCGCGAGTTCATCCCACTAGACATAGCTGTCCTCCGCGCCGCTGCCGATGGTGATCTGGCCTTCTTCGGCCAGACGGCGCACCACCTTCAGGATTTCCTTTTGCTGCGCTTCCACTTCGGACAGGCGCATCGGGCCGCGGCCTTCCAGGTCCTCGCGCAGCGACTCGGCCGCACGCATGGACATGTTGGCCAGAATCTTGTCGCGCACTTCCATCGAACCGCCCTTGAGCGCGATGATCAGCGTCTCGGACACCACTTCGCGCAGCACCAGCTGCACCGAGCGATCGTCCAGTTTGACCAGGTCGTCGAACACGAACATCTTGTCCATGATCTTCTGGGCCAGGTCCGGGTCGTAGTTGCGGATGGTGTCCAGCACGGCCACGTCGGCATTGCCGCCGAGGTTGTTGATCATCTCGGCCGCCGTCTTGACGCCGCCCAGCGAGGTCTTGCGGATCTTGTCGCCGCCGGCCAGCACCTGGAACAGCACCTCGTTGAGGTCCTTGAGCGCGGTCGGCTGAATGCCTTCCAGCGTGGCCACGCGCAGCATGACTTCGCTGCGAAAGCGTTCGGGCAGCTGCATCAGCACGGCAGCAGCCTGCTCGTGCTCCAGGTGCACCAGGATGGCGGCCACGATCTGCGGATGCTCGCCGCGCAGCAGTTCGGCCACCGACAGCGGGTCCATCCACTTCAGGCTTTCGATGCCGGAGACATCGCCGCCCTGCAGGATGCGGTCGATCAGCAGCGCGGCCTTGTCGTCGCCCAGGGCGCGCTTGAGCACCGAGCGCACATAGCCGCTGGCGTCGTCCACCAGCAGGCTTTGCGCGGCCGCGTCATCGGCAAAGCGGTTGATGACGAAGTCCACCTTCTCGCGCGAGACGCCGCGCATGTGCGCAATGGTCTCGCCGAGCTTTTGCACTTCCTTGGGTGTGAGGTGCTTGAACACCTCGGCCGCTTCCTCCTCGCCCAGGGAGACCAGCAAGATGGCGGCGTCGTTCAGGCCTCGTTCGTCCATATCTCAGCAATCCGTGTTTGGCAGGCTCAGGTGGCCTCGCCGTTGATCCAGGTCTTGACGATGTTGGCCACCGCGATCGGGTTCTGCTTGGCCAGTTGGCGCGCCTGCTCCAGGCGCACCTGCTCCTGTGTGGGAGACAGATCGACAGCGGGTCCGGCCAGCGCCGGACGGTCCAGCTGCTCGCCCTCGATGGCATTGAGCTGACCGCCCACGGCAGCCGTCTTGCGGCCCTTGAGCATGGGTCGCACCAGGCCCAGCAGCAAGATGGCGCCGAACAGGGCCAGGCCGATGGGCACGCCCAGGCTGCGGGCCATGTCCAGCACTTCGGGCTGGCGCCACAGCGGCACCTCGGCCGGCGCTTCGTCCTGCACAAAGGGTGTGCTGACCAGGTTGACCGAGTCACCGCGCTCGGCGCTGTAGCCCACGGTCTCGCGCACCAGGGTCAGCAGTTGCGCCTGCTGCGCCGCCGTCAGGCCGCGCGCTGCGGCGGCAACGGTGGCGGCATCGGTGGCGCCACCGGCTGCATTCGGCGCAGCGGCCGCCACCAGGGGCGCATTGATAACCACGGCGGCCGTCAGGCGCTTGATGCTGCCCGTGCTGCCGCGTGTGTGGCGCACGGTCTTGTCCACTTCGTAGTTGGTGATGGACTCGCGCTTGCTGGCAGAGCGCACGGCGTTCTGTCCATCGGCCGCCTGGGGTGCGGGATTGGCGCCATTGACCGGCGCGGACGCGTTCTGGGGCGGCTGGTTGCTGGTGGCGCCGGGGATGCCGGTGGGCTGGGGCGGCTTTTGCTCGCCCGTGCTCTCCACCACCTGCTGGCTGCGCACCACGCCCGCGTCGGAGGACTGGTTGGGGCGGTGCTGCTCCGAGGTCGATTCGGTCTGGCTGAAATCCATCTCGGCCGAGACCTGGGCCTTCACATTGTTCTTGCCGACCACAGGCTCCAGGATATCCAGGATGCGGCGCACGTACTGCTGCTCGATCTGCTGGGTGTAGTTCAGCTGCTGCATGTCCACGGCGTTGGCGTTGCCGTCGGGCGACTGCGACAGCAGCTTGCCCGAATCGTCCAGGATGCTCACGGCCGTGGGCGCCATCTCGGGCACGCTGGAGGCCACCAGGTGCACGATGCCCGCGATCTGCGTGCGGTCCAGCACGCGGCCGGGGTACAGGCTCAGCAGCACCGAGGCCGAAGGCTTTTGCTGCTCGCGGAAAAAGCCGTTCTGATTGGGCAGGGCCAGATGCACGCGTGCGCTTTGCACGGCGGCCAGGGCCTGGATGGAGCGCGTCAGCTCGCCTTCGAGGCCGCGCTGGAAATTCAGGCGTTCCTGGAACTGGGTGATGCCGAACTTGCTGTTTTCCATCAGCTCGAAGCCCGTCACCGAACCCTTGGGCAGGCCCTGGGTGGCCAGCTTCAGGCGCACATCGTGCACGCGGTCGGACGGGATGAGGATGGCGCCGCCGCCTTCCGTGTAGCGGTATGGCACGTTCATCTGCGACAGCTGGGCGACGATGGCGCCACCATCCTTGTCGCTCAGATTGGAGAACAGCACCTTGTAGTCCGGCTGGCGGTAGAACATGGCCGCCGCCCCCACGGCGACAACCAGCAGCACGGCGATCGCGCCCCAACGCAGGCGCTGGCCACGGTCCATGGCCGTCCAGCGCTGCTGCAGGGCAGGCTGGGGGACGGGAGTGGCTTGGGGGACAGGGATTTCAGCGACAGCAGACATCTTGGTTCCAGGTGTTCGAGCCCTGCACACACAGGACCCTAGCGTGCTGTCGATTATTCGAAGTCCGCCGCTTCACATTCGCCCGATAAGCGCGCCGTTTGACCTTCTATTTGCCCGGATGCGAAAACCCTGCCGACCTACGATCTCGTCATCTTGCTAACTCCGATGGAATGTGTCATGGACCTTCGCATCCCCAGTACCACCTCTCCCCTGTACGGCACCCAGCTCCCCAAAGGCGTGGGCGCAGGCGACGCATCGACCAAAGTGGCGGCTGGCGGCTTCAGCCAGGCCCTTCAAGGCGCGCTGCAGTCCGTCAGTTCAGCCCAGAACCACTCCAGCCAGCTGCAGCGTGAAGTGCAGCTGGAGAACCCGGCCGTCAGCCTCGAAGAAACCATGATCGCCATGCAAAAGGCACAGATCGGCTTCCAGGC
The DNA here is from genome assembly GCF_055797465.1 of Delftia sp. PX-1. Taxonomy (NCBI): domain Bacteria; kingdom Pseudomonadati; phylum Pseudomonadota; class Betaproteobacteria; order Burkholderiales; family Comamonadaceae; genus Delftia; species Delftia sp. PX-1. Next base: position 642,344 of record NZ_CP184763.1, on the reverse strand, counting down.
CACGATGCAGGTGCGCAACCGGCTCGTGCAGGCCTATACCGACGTGATGAACATGCAAGTCTGAGGACGTCCGGCCCCGGCCGGACCCTCTTTGCCCACCCAAACCGCAGACCGCAGACCGCAGACCGAACAGCATTTGCGCGCACCATCGCATGGCTGCGTCTTTCCGGCACGCGCAGGATCCGGCCTTCTTCAAGGCGTTGTTCCGCTTTCGCCGAACCGGGCCTTTGCCCACCCTCCCCATTCCTGGCCGCCCGTCACCGCACGGCCCAAAGCCCCCCGTCTTTTTCAGCAAGCGTGACCTCCTCCGGCGCATGGAGGGTCGCCTGCCGATGCGCAGCCCTGCCTGCACCGGCCGGCAGGCGCGTCACGCCGACGCCACCCCGGAAAAGACAAAACCCTCGGGCACGCGTGCCGGAGGGTTGATCAGGACAGGAAAAAGGAAGACGGAGGCTGCTTCAGCTGGCCGAGTGGTAGATGCGCGCCTTGCCCGGTCCGGCGTGAGGGTGTCCATACAGGTCACGTCCATACGTGGCCTGGTCCGAAGCCTGGGGAATCAGCGCCGCCGCCTGGTGCTGGGCCACCACCACCATGCGCGCCAGCTGGTCGCGCTGCATGGCCATCTGCTCGCCCAGTGCCTGGGCGCGCTCGCGCAGCTCCTGCGTCCAGTCGGCCGCGCTGAAGCGGCGGGCCAGTTCGGAAAACGCCGCCATGGCATCGCGCAGCCGGGTGCTGGACTGCTCCAGCGCGACCGCATCCTTCGATTGCAGCGAGGCGGACACCATCCGGACCACCGCGTCCAGGGAATCGAGCATCTCGCTGAGAGTCATGGGACAGGCCTTGCTGAAAAAAGAAAGCGCGTGCTCGCGCCGGAAGGAAAAAACAGAGAAAGAACCGAACCCGCGCTCAGACGCGCGAGTGCGAGAGGAATTCCTCGGAGTTGGCCAGCAGCTTGTCGGCCACGGCGTCGGCGTTCACGCGGAAGGTGCCGTTGGCAATGGCTTCGCGGATTTCCTTGACGCGGTTGGCATCGAAGTCGGCGGTGGCACGACCAGTTTGGTCCAGTGCGCGGGCCGAGTTCGAGAACGACACGGGAACACCGGCCGCCTTGGCAGGCTGGGCCTGTGCGGAGGATTCCTCGCTGGCAATGGCGCTGGCTGTCTTGGGCTGCTTGGCGGCGGCCTGGGAGGCAGCGGCGGGCAGTTCCGGTTTTTGACCTATCTTCATCTTGATTCTCCAATCGCCCTGGCGGCGTAAGGCGCTGTGCCTAGCTTTCGACTGCCTGGAACAAAACTTGAGGTTTTTTTACTGCACCAGCACCACGCCCTCGGGATTCACCACCCCGGAGATGAGCCGGCCATTATCCATGCGAACCCGCACGGTCTGGCCTTCGCCGGCGGCAGACATGGCCTTGCCCGACGATGTGACAGAAAAACCACCACCATTGACCAGAACACGCACTTCGGCACCCACCGCGAACAGCGCCGGCGTGCGCAGCATGTTCTGGCGCAGTGCCTGGCCTGCGGCCAGCGGGCGGGAAGCCACCAGGCCCACCCAGTCCTGCTGGTTGGCGTAGACGGCGGCCGAATCCTCGGCCCAGTCCACCTCGGCCTGGACGGCGTCGTCGGCCGACAGCGGGCGGCCCGAAGGCACGCCGTTTTGCAGCACCCAGGCAGGCCCCCAGGCCTTGACCGTGATGGGCAGGAACACATTCCAGGCCACGGCGCCCTGCAGGCAGCGCAGGCCCAGGCGGGTACGGCCCCACAGGCGCGAGCCTGCGGGCAAATAGGGCTCGACCTTGGCGCAGGCGGCCAGGCGCAGGCGGGGATCGAGCTGGCCCATCTGCACTTCCATGCGCAGGGGCAGGGCGCCCGCACCGGCCATGCCCTGCTGCAGGGCCTCGTCGGCAAAGCGCTGGCCGATCTGGCTGAGCTGGGCCGCGCCATCGGGCGCGTTCTGCGCGAACGCGCTGCCTGCCAGCGATGCTCCAGCGGCGAGCGCAGCGCATGCGGCGGCGCGGGCGAAGGCTCGGGCGGCGGAAGGCGGATGGGCGGTGCTGAAGTTCGACATGGCTGGGGCTCCTGACTTGCTCCGGCACCCCGTCAGGATGGGCGGGATACATGGAGCGATGCCAGCAAATATAGGGCGGGCGCCGTTTTCCGAAGCGCCGAACTGCGCAGGCAAACGCGCTTTCTTTGCGCTTTAGCGTTCGGGCCCGATTTCCATAATCGACGCATGCCGCAGTCCGTGGGCTGCCGCCATTTCGTCAACCGATCACCGCAAATCCCAGAGGGCGAGGCCGACATGCTCGACAAGATGACTGAACGACTGGACTTCCAGAGCAAGGCGCTGGTGCTGCGCGCCGAGCGCCAGCGTGCAATCGCCAGCAACATCGCCAATGCCGACACCCCGGGCTATGTGGCACGCGACTTCAATTTCCGCGAGGCGCTGACGGCCGTCACCTCCGGCCCCTCGCCCATGACGCTGGCCAGCGTCAGCCAGGGCGGCCACATTCCGCTGCCTGCCGCCGCCTCGGGGCAGAGCGCGCAAAGCCATCTCGGCTACTCGGTGCAGGCCCAGACCAACATGGACAACAACACCGTGGACCTGGACCGCGAACGCGCCAACTTCGTCGACAACGCCGTGCGCTACGAAGCCACGCTGCGCTTTCTGAACGGCCAGGCCAAGACCATGCTGTCGGCCATCCAGGGCCAGTAAGCCGGCGCCACAGATCACAGGAGCTTTCCCATGTCCATGTTCTCCATCTTCAGCATCTCCGGCAGTGCCGTCAGCGCCCAGTCCCAGCGCCTGAACGTCGTGGCCTCGAACCTGGCCAACGTCGATGCCGTGGCCGGCCCCGACGGCAAGGCCTACCAGGCGCGCCAGGTGGTCTTCCAGACCGTGCCCATGGGCGAGGAAGGCTCCTCGGGCGTGCGCGTCAGCGCCATCAGCCAGGACAACACGCCGGGCCGCCGCATCCACGATCCCCAGCACCCGCTGGCCGATGCCGAAGGCTATGTGACGCATTCCAACGTCAGCGCCGTGGACGAGATGGTCAACATGATCTCGGCCTCGCGCTCCTACCAGAACAACGTCGAGGTCATGAACACGACCAAGTCGCTGCTGCTCAAAACCCTGCAGATGGGCCAGTGAGCCCCGTCCGCACCACATTCCAGGAGCCACTCCCATGATCTATGGCGCAGGCAGCGTCGCCAGCACGGCCGACCTCAACAGCAAGAACACCACGAGCAATTCGAACACCGACCCCGCAGCAGCGCAGGACCGCTTCCTGAAGCTGCTGGTCGCGCAGTTGAACAACCAGGATCCCATGAATCCCATGGACAACGCGCAGATGACCTCGCAGATGGCGCAGATCAACACCGTCACCGGCATCCAGCAGTTGAACAAGACCATGGAAAGCATGGCCGGCCAGTTCACGGCCATGCAGGTGCTGCAGGGCACGCAGATGATCGGCCGCACCGTGCTGACCGAGGGCAACACCCTGGGCGTGGGCAAGGAAAAGTCCTATACGGCGGCCTTCGACCTCGAAGGCCCGGCCGCCGATGTCAAGGTGCAGATCACCACGGCCGGCGGCGAGCTGGTGGACACCGTCGAGCTGGGCAGCGGCACCGCGGGCCGCAACTACTTCACCTGGGACGGCAGCAAGTACACGGGCGATGCCAGCCAGCTGCGCTACACGGTGCAGGCCACGAATGCCGACAAGGCCGTGGCCTCGACCACGCTGTCGCCCCACGCGGTGCTTGCCACGGGCACCACCGACGGCAAGCTGACGCTGGAGCTGGACGACGGCACCAACGTCGCCTACACCTCCGTCAAGGCCGTGTACTGAACACCGCACCAAACACCCCAAACCATCGCAGGAGCACACCATGGGATTCCAACAAGGCCTCTCGGGTCTGAACGCCGCCAGCAAGAACCTGGACGTGATCGGCCACAACATCGCCAACGCCAACACCACGGGCTTCAAGTCCTCGCGCGCCGAGTTCGCCGAGGCCGTGGCCAGCGCCGTCGGCTCGGCCAGCGGCCAGAACAGCGGCATCGGCGTCAATGTGGCCGCCGTGACCCAGCAGTTCCGCCAGGGTCCGATCACCACCACGGGCAACAACCTGGACGTGGCCATCAACGGCAACGGCTTCTTCGTCGTGCGCCAGCCCGACGGCAGCACGGCCTATACGCGCGCCGGCAACTTCGGCCTGGACAAGCAGGGCAACCTCAAGACCGTGCAGGGCGACAACGTCATGGGCTACCCCGTGGACGCCACCACGGGAAAGGTGCTGGCCGGCGGCCAGCCCGTGCCCATGGTCTTCCCCTCGGGCCAGCCGATCGCGGCCAAGACCACGACCAAGATCGACGTGAATCTCAACCTCGATGCCCGTGCCACCGTGGCTGCAGGCGATGCCACCAAAACGCCACCGATCCCGGCCACTCCTCGCGCCACCTATGGCACATCGGTCAATGTCTATGACAGCCAAGGCGTGGCCACACCTGTGCAGATGTACTTCGAGAAGGACGCGACCGCCAATACCTGGAAGGTCTATGACGGCCTTGATGACCCTACGGCAAACCCGCCCAAGACAGCGACCTTGCTGGCAACACTGACCTTTGACGCTGCAGGCAAGCTCAAGACAGTCGCTCCCAGCCCTGCGGTTGCCTCCATCCAGACCAACAATCCCAATTCGCCAACCCCGGGCTCCGTCAGTGTGACGCTGGACTTTTCCAATGTCTCCCAGTTCGGCACCAAGTTCGCGGTCAGCAGCCTCAAGCAGGACGGCTATACCGCTGGCGCGCTCACCGGCATCAACGTCGGCAACGATGGCTCCATCGTGGCCACCTACTCCAACGGTGTGACGCGCACCGAAGGCCAACTCGCCCTGGCCGCCTTCACCAATACCCAGGGACTGGGTGCCGTGGGCGACAACAAGTGGGTGGAGACCGCCGATTCGGGCCCGGCGCTGAACGGCACGGCCGAGTCGGGCACCTTCGGCTCGCTGCGTTCGGGCGCGCTGGAGGACTCCAACGTGGACCTGACCGCCGAGCTGGTGAACATGATGACCGCGCAGCGCGCCTACCAGGCCAATGCCCAGACCATCAAGACCCAGGACCAGGTCTTCTCGACCCTGGTGAACCTGCGCTGATAGCCAAGAACTGAGTCAGGAGAGCCGGCATGGACCGCATCATCTACACCTCCATGACGGGCGCCAACGCAGCGGCGCAGCGTCAGTCCGTGCTGGCCCACAACCTGGCCAATGCCGGCACCAATGGCTTTCGGGCCGAAATGTCCACCTTCCGCTCCGTGCCCCTGCAGGGCAGCGGCGCGGGCACGCGCGTGTTCGCGCTGGAGGCGACCTCCGGCTACGTGGACACGCCCGGCCCCACCCAGCGCACGGGCCGCGCACTGGACGCCATGGCCATGGGCCGCGCCTGGTTCGCCGTCCAGGGCCTGGACGGCCAGGAAGCCTACACACGCAACGGCGTGTTCGAGGTTTCCCCCGAGGGCCAGCTGGTCAACAGCAACGGCCAGGCCGTGCTGTCGGACGGCGGCGGCCCCATCGACATTCCGCCCGAGTCCACGATTTCCCTGGGCTCCGACGGCACGCTGACCGCCAAGACCGGCAACCAGCTGCCCGTGGCCGTGGGCCGCGTCAAGCTGGCCACGCCGGCCGAGGACGCTGCGCTGGTGCGCGGCAACGACGGCCTGTTCCGCACGGGCAACGGCGAGCCGCTGCCCAACGACGAGAACGCCCGCCTGCTGTCGGGTGCCATCGAAGGCTCGAACGTGAATTCGGTGGAGACCATGGTCGGCATGATTGCCGCCGCCCGCCAGTTCGAGACCCAGATGCGCCTGCTGCAGACCGCAGAAACCAATGACAAGACGGCCAGCCAACTCTTGAGCATGAACGGCTGAAAGCACTGAAAAGGAAAACGCCATGATCAATTCGCTGTTCATCTCCAAGACCGGCATGGAAGCCCAGCAGACCCAGCTGGATGTGATCTCCCACAACCTGGCCAACGTCTCGACCACGGGCTACAAGCGCGCCAGCGCGGTGTTCGAGGATCTGATCTACCAGAACCTGCGCCAGTCGGGCGCCCAGACCACCGAGCAGAACCAGCTGCCCACGGGTCTGCACCTGGGCCTGGGCGTGCGCACGGTGGCCACCTCGCGCAATTTCCTGCAGGGCGCCCTGCAGCAGTCCAACAATGCGCTGGACGTGGCCATCGACGGCAACGGCTTCTTCCAGGTCAACATGCCCGACGGCACCACGGCCTATACCCGCGACGGCTCCTTCCAGGTCGATGCCCAGGGCCAGTTGGTGACTGCCAGCGGCATGCCCATCGCCAACGGCGTCACCATTCCCCAGGGCGCGACCAAGGTGTCTATCAGCCCCGAGGGCGTGGTCAGCGTGACCATGGCCGGCCAGGCCGCGCCCCAGCAGGTGGGCAACATCGCGATGAGCCAGTTCATCAATCCGGCCGGCCTGGAGCCGCGCGGCCAGAACCTGTTCACGGAAACCGCTTCCTCGGGCCAGCCCCAGCAGGGCCAGCCCGGTGTCAACGGCATGGGCATGATCAAGCAGGGCTACCTGGAAGGCTCGAACGTGAACGTGGTGCAGGAGCTGGTGACCATGATCCAGACCCAGCGCGCCTATGAAATGAATTCCAAGGCCATCCAGACGTCGGACCAGATGCTGGCCAAGCTGGCGCAGTTGTAATTGATCTCTCCCCCTGAGCGGCTTCGCCGCTTCCCCCTCTCTACTCGCTTCGCGAGGGAGGGGGACGACGCCCTCGCTGCGGGGCGGCCCTTGCTCGGCGTCCCTGACCTGGGCCGCGCCGGTCTCCGGGGTCACGCCACATGCCTATGGCTCGCCAGGTTCATGCGAAGCATGGATCACTGAAACACCGGGAACATCGCCATGACCCAACGAACCTTCTCCCTTTCCGCGACGGGCACGTGCCTGGCGCTGGCGGCAGTCCTGTCGGGCTGCACGACGCTCAATGACCCGCCGCCGGTGGACATGCCGTCCACGGCGCCGCCGGTGCTGCCGCAGCCCGCCCCGGTGGCGGGCAGCCCCACGGGCAGCCTGTTCAACGCGGCCAGCTACCGGCCCGGTTTCGAGAACCGGCGTGCGCGCCTGGTGGGGGATCTGGTGACGGTGCAGATCGTGGAGCGTGTGACGGCCAGCCAGAAGTCGGATTCGGGCCTCAAGCGGTCCAACAAGACCACGGCCGGGATTTCGGCGCTGCCGCTGTTTTCGGGCAATGCGCTGGCCAATCTCAAGGACCGCTCCAACATCGGCTTCAACAACAACAACGACTACACGGGCTCGGGCTCGACGTCCAGCGACAACACGTTCACGGGCGCCATCAGCACGACGGTGGTCGATGTGCTACCCAACGGCCATCTGGTGATCGCCGGAGAAAAGCAGATCGGCGTGAACCACAACGTGGATGTGCTGCGCTTCACGGGCACGGTGGACCCGCGCACCATGCAGCCCGGCAGCCTGGTCGCATCGACCCAGGTGGCCAATGTGCGCGTGGAATCGCGCAGCCGCGGGCAGGCCGGGGAAGCGCAGTCAATTGGCTGGTTGTCCCGGTTCTTTTTGAACGTTATGCCGTTCTGATTCTCCGGAGAATGGACAGCATGAAAGTACTGTCCATGCTCCTGACATTGCGCCAAGCGCAGCGCCCGTTCTGGGTTGCAGCCGCCCTCGGCGCCAGCATGCTGACCCTGCCGGCGCATGCAACACGCATCAAGGAGGTCGCTGCCATCCAGGGCGTGCGCAGCAACCAGTTGACCGGCTACGGTCTGGTGGTCGGCCTCGACGGCACGGGCGACCAGACCACCCAGATGCCCTACACCAAGCAGGCCCTGGCCAACTACCTGGAGCAGATGGGCATCTCGCTGCCCGCCACAGGCAACGCGGGCCAGCTGCAGCTCAAGAACGTGGCGGCCGTGATCGTCACCGCCGAGCTGCCGGCCTTTGCCCAGCCAGGCCAGACCATCGACGTGGTCGTCTCCTCCGTGGGCAATGCCAAGTCGCTCAAGGGCGGCACCCTGGTGACCACGCCGCTGCGCGGTGCCGACGGCGAGATCTACGCGCTGGCCCAGGGCAACCTCGTGGTCGGCGGCGCCGGCGCCTCGGCCGGCGGCTCCAAGGTACAGATCAACCACCTGAGCGCGGGCCGCGTGCCGCAGGGCGCCCAGGTCGAACGCGCCGTTCCCACCCCGATCAACGAAGGCGACAGCATCACGCTGGGCCTGAACGCCACCGACTTCCAGACCGCCGACAAGGTGGTGCGCGCCATCAACCAGCGCATGGGCCAGGGCGTGGCGCAGGCGCTGGATGGGCGCACCGTGCGCGTATCCGCGCCCCAGGACCCGGGATCGCGCGTGCGCATGATTGCCGAGATCCAGGAGATGCCGATCGAGACCTCCAAGCCCTCGGCCAAGGTCGTGATCAACGCACGCACGGGCTCCATCGTGCTCAACCAGGCCGTGACCCTGGGTCCCTGCGCCATCGCCCACGGCAACCTGGCCATCACCATCAGCACCACGCCGGTGATCAGCCAGCCCGGCGCCTTCTCGCAGGGCCAGACCGTGGTGGCCCAGAAGTCCGACATCCAGATCAAGCAGGAGCCCGGCAACATCATCAACATGCCCGGCTCCCCGCAGCTCACCGACGTGGTGCGCGCACTCAACACGCTGGGCGCCACGCCCCAGGACCTGCTGGCCATCCTGCAGGCCATCAAGGCCGCAGGCGCTCTCAACGCCGAACTGGAGGTGATATGAGCATCGCACTTCCCAATGGATCGCAGACTGCGGCCAGCAATGCGCTGGCGGCCGACGCCCGGTCCCTCAACGCACTCAAGTTCGCGGCCGGCGAGAACAGCCCGCAGGCCGCGAAGGAAACCGCCAAACAGCTGGAATCGCTGTTCATGCGCGAGATGATCAAGAGCATGCGCGAGGCGACCATGAAGTCCGGCCTGCTCGACAGCGCACAGGGCAACCTCAGCACCGACATGCTGGACCAGCAGCTGTCGGTGGCCATGTCGGGCCAGCCCGGCGGACTGTCGGATGCCATCACGCGCCAGCTGGCCCGCACCATGGGCTCGGAAGCCGCCGAGGATGCCGAGATCTCCGTGCCCTCCACGCTGAGCATGAGCCGCATCGCCTGGCGCAGCACGGCCACCAATGCCAATGGCGCCGCCGGCGGCACCGCTGCCATCGGCGCCTGGAGCGGCAGCCGCAGCAGTGCGGCCCAGTCCGTCAACGCCTACGCACCCGCGCCCAAGGGCCGCGACAACTTCGTGGCCCACCATGGCGACGCCGCGGCGCGCGTGGCGCAGGAAAGCGGCATTCCGGCCGCCTTCATGCTGGGCCAGGCCGGCCACGAGACCGGCTGGGGCAAGAGCGAGATCAAGAACGCCGATGGCAGCAATGCCCACAACCTCTTCGGCATCAAGGCCGGCAAGGGCTGGACGGGCAAGGTCGCCGAGGTCACGACCACCGAATACATCGACGGCGTGGCGCGCAAGGTCACGGCCAAGTTCCGCGCCTACGGCTCCTACGAGGAGTCCTTCCGCGACTATGCGCGGCTGATCACCAGCAATCCGCGCTACGAGAAAGCCATGGGCAAGACCGACTCGGCCCTGGCCTATGCGACCGAGCTGCAGAAAGCCGGCTACGCCACCGATCCCGAATACGCCAGCAAGCTCAGCCGCGCCATCCAGAGCGCCGTGCAGAGCGCGGCACGCGCACAAGCCTAAACCGAGAACACGCCATGAGCCTTTTGAACGTCGGATCCCGCGCCCTGATGGCGAATCAGATCGCCCTGCAGACCACCGGCCACAACATCGCCAACGTCAACACGGCCGGCTACTCGCGCCAGAGCGTGGCCTTCCAGACCTCGCCGGGCCAGAACATGGGCAGCGGCTACATCGGCAATGGCGTGGATGTGAACACCATCCTGCGCAACTTCAACGAGTTGCTGAACCGCCAGGCGGCCACGGCCAGCGCCGTGTCGGCGGCCGATTCGGCGCGCGCCACCTCGCTGGCGCAGATGCAGGAAGTGTTCAGCGGCGGCAAGACCGGCCTGGGCGCGGCCATCACGGACATGATGAATTCGTTCGGCGATGTGGCCGGCGCGCCCACCGACCCGTCGGCACGCCAGGTGGCGCTCACGCGCATGAACGAGCTGGCGGCGCGCTTTCGCTCGGCATCGGCCCAGCTCGACGAGCTGGACTACAGCGCCAAGCAGCAGATGGGCAACGATGTGACCGTGGTCAACAGCCTGGCTGGCCAGGTGGCCACGCTCAATGCGCAGATCAGCCGCTCCATCGCCTCGGGCCAGACGCCCAACGACCTGCTGGACCAGCGCGACCAGCTGGTGCGCAATATCAACAAGTATGTGCAGACCAGCCAGATCCCCGCGGACGACGGCACCATCAGCCTGTTCGTGGGCGGCAGCCAGCCGCTGGTGCTGGGCTCCAGTTCGGCCCAGCTCACGCTCAAGGAGGCCACGGAGTTTCCGGGCAGCGGCAAGATGGCCCTGTACTTCCAGCAGCCCGGCGGCCAGAGCGTGGAGCTGACGCCCTCCATGCTGGGTGGCGGCGAGATCGCCGGCCTGCTGCAGTTCCAGGGCAGCGACCTGACCGAGGGCCGCAACCTGCTGGGCCGCATGGCACTGGCCATCGGCGACACGCTGAACCAGCAAAACAACCTCGGCCTGACGCTGTCGGGACAAAGCGGCAGCAATCTGTTCAAGCTGTCCATGGTCAGCAACGGCTCGACCACGGGCGCCCAGTGGACAGGTGCCACCACGCCGACAACCACGGTGGTCGATGCCAGCCAGCTCAAGGCCTCCGACTACCAGGTCGTCTTCGGCAGTACGGCCCCAGCGGGCAAGGTCATCCGCCTGTCCGACGGCAAGGTCACGGACTTCACCGACATGGCCGACCTGAGCTCCAAAGAGATCGACGGCCTGCGCTTCGACCTCAAGGCCGAAGGCGTGCAGGGCAACTCCATCCTGTTCCGCCCCATGGCGGCAGGCGCCCACGACATCCAGGCCGCCGTGCACTCGCCCAACGACCTGGCCGTGGCCAACCCCGTGGCCGCCAGCATCAAGTCCCTGGGCGACGCCACGCTGCAGATGGGCGGCATCCAGGTCAGCGCGGGCTTCGACCTGTCGATCTTTGCCGGCGCCGAGGTGTCGTTCAGCAAGAACGCTGCCGGACAGCTGGAGTACACCATCACCCCGGCACCGGCAGGCGGCATCCCGGCCACGGGCCTGTACACCTCCGGCCAGGCCATCCAGCTGGCGCCGGGCCTGCAGGTCAAGATCACCGGCACGCCCGCCATCAACGGAACCAACAGCGACAAGGTCACGCTGGGCAAGGCCACCGATCCGCAATACGGCACGGCCTACCAGCGCGATGCCGGCAATGCCAGCTCCTTCCTGGCGCTGCGCGACAGCAAGCTCTTCGATGGCTCGACCACGCTGAGCGACGGCTTTTCCACCGCCATGGCCCAGGTGGGCACCCGCACACAGAGCGCGCAGTACGCGGCCAAGCTGTCCGAGACCATCGCCAAGAACCTGGAGGCGGACCGCACGGCCGTCTCGGGCGTGAACCTCGACGAAGAGGCCGCCAAGCTGCTGCAGTACCAGCAGTCCTACCAGGCCTCGGCCAAGATGCTGCAGGTAGCGCAGAGCATTTTCGACAGCGTTCTGCAGACCGTGGGCCGCTGATCACAGGACAGGAGCATTCCACCATGAGCATCTCCCGCATTGGCACGGCCAACATGTACGAAAGCACCATCAACAACCTGAACTCGCGCAACACGAGTCTGGTGGACCTGATGGAAAAGACCACTTCCGGCAAGCGCGTGGTGCGCGCCAGCGACGACCCCGTGGCCGCCGCCCAGGCCGAGCGCGCGCTCACGCGCATCTCCCGCTCGGAAAACGACCAGCGTGTGCTGGGCCTGCAGCGCGATGTGATGGCCCAGGGCGAATCCAAGCTGGGCACCGCCCACGACGCGCTCAAGGACTTCCGCGACCTGATCCTGCAGTCCGGCAATGGCTCCTATGACCAGAAGGCGCGCGATGCGCTGGTGCAGCAGCTCGAAAGCATACGCAACCAGGTGCTGAGCTACGCCAATGCCAAGGACTCCAACGGCCTGCCCATCTTCCGCGGACTGGGCAGCAAGGAAGACCCTCTCACCAACGGCAACCCCGGCACCAATTCCCAGCTGCAACCGGGCCAGGCCACGGGCAGCGAAAACGGCCTGCCGCTGGCGCTGGACGGCTTTGCGACCTGGATGAACGTGCCCACGGGCAACGGCGTGTTCGCCGTGACGCGCCAGTCGCCCACGGGCAGTTCGGCCTATGCCGACCTGGGCACGGTGTCGGACCCCAGCGCCATCACGGGCGCCAGCTACACCCTGAATTTCACCAAGGACGCCACGACGGGCGCCCTGAGCTACACCGTCACCTCCGGTGGCACGACCGGCCCGGCCGTCCCCTACACGGCCGGAGATACCATCACCGTGGGCGGCATGTCGATGAAGATCTCGGGCAACCTGGCCACGGGCGACAGCTTCACGCTGGGCCCCAGCCAGCGCACCGACCTGTTCAGCGTGCTGGACAACGTGATCGCGGGCGTGAAGAACGGCGCCACCGATGCCGGCGCCATGCAGCAGGCGCTGGGCCGCGGCCTCAACGAACTCGACGCCGGCATGAGCCGCGTCCAGGCCATGCGCAGCTTCGCCGGCGACCAGCTCAACCGCGCCGACCGCCTCGAAGACGACATGAAGAACCAGGCGGACCAGCAGGAAGCAGCGCGCTCGCGGGCCGAAGACATCGATATGATCAAGGCCCTCTCCGATGTGGACATGCAGAAGGTGGGCATGCAGGCGGCCTTGCAGTCCTACGCCTCGATCCAGAAACTGTCACTGTTCAACTTCATCAACTGATAACCGCCCGCGCATGCATCCATGGTCCAGTCCGTCCTGAGCTCTCTGACCCTCGGCTATAGGCCGCTCTGGAACCAGGCCCGCCGTCTGGCGGGCGTGCAGCTTTATCTTCACGAGGAGCCCGGCGTCCAGGCCGACGTGGCCCACCTGCTGCGCATACTGCGCGAGACCTGGGGCACGCAGTCGCCGCCGGTGCTGCTGTCGCCCCAATCCCGCCAGGTGCTGTGCGACCTGCTGGAGAACGCCTCCAAGGGAAGCCCCTGGATCGAGGTGCGCGGCGACTGGCTGCAGGACTCCGCCATCTATGACCTGGTGCGCCAGGCCCATGCGCGCGGCCTGATGCTGGTCTGGCGCGGCCCGCTGTCCGACGTGCCCGACGCCCAGGCCGCCCACTGGTTTGCCAGCAGCCTGCTGCACCTGCCGCCCGAAGGCGCCTCGGGCATGCCCAATCAGACCGTGCTTGCGCTGCAGCAGGCCGCGCAGGCCGCCGAAGCGCCGACCAAGCTCCAGGCCCTCAAGCAGGCCGCCAGGCCCGCCCCCACCCTGCCCCCCCTGCAGCTGCTGGGCGGCCAGATGTATGAAGGGCTGGAAAGCCTGGCTCTGGCCGATCTGTGCCTGGACAGCTTCCATGCGGGCGCCATCGCCGGCTGGCCCGTGGCCGATGCATTGCATGCCCAGCGCCATCACCCCGCCCTGCCCAGCCGCGACACCGTGCTTGCGCTGATGCGTGCCGTCGATGCCGAGCAATCGCTGGAAGCCTTCGAGCAGATCCTGGGCGAGGACCCCATCCTGGCCTATCGCTTCATGCTCTACACCAACTCCGCGGCCCTGGGCCTGCGGGGCAATGTGGACTCGCTGCGCCGCGGCCTGGTGATGCTGGGCTACGGCACGCTGCAGCGCTGGCTGTCGGACCAGCTGCCCCACGCCTGCACCGAGCCCAGCCTGATACCCGTGCGCACCGCCATCCGGCTGCGCGCCAGCCTGACCGAACGCCTGATCGAAGCCGGCATCAGCCACGACCTGCAGCGCGAGGTCTATCTGCTGGGCCTGTTCTCGCAGCTGGACCAATTGCTGGGCGAGCCCCTGCCCACCGTGCTGCGCCGCGTACCGCTGTCCGAACGCGTCTTCGACGCGGCCGTGACGCGCACCGGCCCCTACGCGCCGGCCCTGATGATGGCCATTGCGCTGGAATCCGACGATCCCGCACCGATTCGCCAGCTGCGCGAAGACAACGACTTCGAGATCGAGGACGTCAACCGCAACCTGCTGCGCATGCTCAGCGAACTGCAGGTGCAGCCCGCGCCGGCGGCCTGATCGATATACGGCGACCCGCAGCGGCCGAACCTGCGGCCTGATCTGCAGCCGCTGCCATCCGCAGATTCCACCCATGAAAAAACCGCCTGGATCTCAGGCGGTTTTTTCATGTCCGGCAGGAAGCTGCAGATGCAGCTGCCGCCGTCAGGCCATGGCTCAATGCATGGCGTGGGGCTGACCGTCGAACATGTGCTCGAACTGTGCCAGCCAGGGCTCGGCCAGCGTGCGGATCTGGGCATCGTTGCGCAGGATGCGCTGCATGATGCGGGCCTTCTCCTTGCGTTGCTCAGGCGCCAGCGGCTCGTCATGGGACTTGAGCCGCAGCTGCTCGATCAGCACGGCACAGGTGCCTTCGTAGCGCGTCACTCCCTCCCAATCCTTGTTCTGTGCGGCCTGCAGCATCTTGGCGCTGCTGTCTTCTATGGCCCGGTAAAAGTCAATCAATGTCAACTCCATTTCTAGGTCCCGGCAACGGCTGGCGTGTTGGCGATATCACGCCAACCATTGGCAATCGGAGCCAACACGTCCTGCGCGCTTTGCAGCAGCGCTGCGTCGTTGCGCAGATTGGCCAGCGTCAGCTGGGTGATGCTGTAGTCGTAGACGGAAATCAGGTTCTGGGCCAGCTCGCCGCCTTCATCGGGATTGACGGAGGCCTTCAGGCCTTCCTCCAGAATGCGCACGGCCTTGCCGATCTGCACACCTTTCTCGCCGATGTCGCCACGCTGCAAGGCTCCCTTGGCCGCGTTCAGCGCTTTCTCAAGCGCGTCGAACAGCAGCTGGATCAGTTGATGGGGCGATGCGCCGTCCACGGAGGACTGGACGCCGACCTGGGCGTAGGCACTTGCAGCACGACGGTTGAGCGATGTGTACATGTTCGTTTCCTTGATGTCTTGTTCTTCGGCTGCAATGCCCGAAAATTTAGAGGCACCGGGCATTGGTTACAGAAAACAGGACCGCCGCTCCGCATGGCTCCTGTCTATTTATTCCACTGGGAAACCTGCTGGTTCATGTAGGCACTCAGCGCCGAATAGCCGCTCATTTTCTTGTCCAGCGAAGCGTACTGCTCACGCAGGCGCTTTTCCAGCGAATCGGCCTGGTCATTGATCCGGTCCTGGGACTTGCCGTTGCTCTTCTTGAGTTCCTGCAGGCTCTTGCTCTTGGTGTCGAAGGTGCCATCGAATTCCAGCGCCTTGCGCGTGAAATCCTTCATGCGCGCGGCCAGGCCCTGCGTATCAGGCTGCCCGTCCGTTCCCACGGCGGCAAACATCTTGCTCATGGACTCGGGGTCCTTCAGCGCTGCGTCCAGCTTGGTCTTGTCGCTGGCTGTCGTACCGTAGGCGAGCTTGCCGCCCTTCTGGATCTGAATGCCCATGTCCGACAGGCGCTTGAGCGTGTCCGCTGCGCCAGCAACCGTACCCGAGACCACGCTGCGCAGGCTGTTGGTCATGCCCACCGTGGTGGAGTCGCCCTGCAGCACGCCGGCAGCCTTGCTTTCGGCGTCGTACTTGGTCGAGCTGGCCAACGCGTCATTGAGCGCGTTGTAGGCATCCATGAAGGCCTGGATCTTCTTCTTCATGCCCTCAGTGTCCGAGGACACCGTCACCGTCACCGGGGTGGCGGCCGCCGTCACCTGGTTCACGGTGATGTTCAGGCCAGGCACGGTCTGCTTGAACTCGTTGGTGGTCGACTGCACCGTAATGCCATTGACATTGATCTCGGCATTCTGGGCGTACTGCGCCACGGAGCTCGTGGTTGCCTTGCCGTTGAAGGCCAGGGCCGACAGGCTGGCATCGCCACTGGCACCGACCGTGAAGCCGGCATCGGCACCCGTGGCACGCGAGCGCAGCACCAGGCGTTCACCCTGGGCATCCTTGAGCACCGACGCCACCACGCCCGTTCCCTTGCTATTGATGGCCTGGACCACGTCTTCCAGCTTGGCACCGGCCGCGATATCGATCTCCACGGGAGTGCCGGGATTGCTGAACTGGTCGCCAGTCTTGTCCCAGCTGCCCATGGTGATGGTGAGCTTGCCAGCCCCGAACTGGGTGGACGCCGGCATGACAGCGGTCGCAACAGACTGGCTGCGCGCCAGATCCGTCACCGAGATCACCGAAGATCCGGGCAGAGCATTGGCGTCCGTCACCGTGGCAGTCACGGCCGTATTGGTCGTGGTGGCATTGGTCAGGCGCCATGTATCGGCATCGGCCAGCGAAGTGGCCGCGTCCTGAAGCGTGGACATCAGGGACTTGATCTGCCCGAACGTGGATATCTTGGAATCCAGAACAGACGCTTTTTGCTGAAGCGGAACCAGTGACTGCCTTTGCAGGGCCACCAGTTTGGCGATCATCGTCTCGTCCAGGCCGCTGCCGCTGATGCCAGCTGAGCTCAAGGTGGCCATGACCATCCCTTTCTAAGTGCAGAACACCTCCGCGCCACAGCGCAGAACGCGTCCTTGCGAACACGCACACCAAATGCCCGAAGGCATTCCCCGGTATCTTATCGACCGGTTTCTCCCGAACCTGAGGCTTTTTTTGGCTACGCCCTGCGCAGCCAGGCTCAAAAGCCCCGCAGGCTCCCTCTTACTGGATCAGCTTGAGCACCGACTGGGGCAGCTGGTTGGCCTGGGCCACCATGGCTGTGCCGGCCTGCTGCAGGATCTGTGTGCGGCTCAGGTTGGCGGTTTCGGCAGCGAAGTCGGCATCCATGATGCGCGATCGTGCAGCCGCTGTGTTTTCCGAGGCAACCTGCAGGTTGGAAATTACGGCCTCGAAACGATTCTGCGCAGCACCGAAAGTGGCACGCGTGTTGTTGACTTCATCCAATGCTGTGTCGATGGCAGCCATCGACAGGCGTGCGTCAGCGGCGGAGCTGCTTGCACCAAGCAAGGAGCCCAAGGCGCCACTCAGCGTTGGGGGTGTTCCTGCAGTAACGCCCAATCCACCAGGCGCAGCAACTGACAGATTCACAGCAGAAATCGTGATCTGATTGTCAGCGCCAGTGTTAGCGCCCACCTGAAAAACTGTCGCATCCGCACTATTTAACAGTTGGCGACCATTGAAGCTTGTACTTCCAACTATGCGTGCAATTTCCTGCGCCAGCTGCTGAAACTCTTTGTTCAACGATCCACGGTCCGTCGAACCGTTGGTGTCGTTGGCAGCTTGAACCGCAAGTTCGCGCATGCGTTGCAGACTGTCGCCGATCTTACCTAGCGCGCCTTCCGCCGTCTGCGCCATGGAGATGCCGTCGTTGGCATTTCGCATGGCCACATTCATGCCTCGCACCTGGGCGTTCATGCGCTCGGCAATGGCCAAGCCTGCCGCGTCGTCCTTTGCACTGTTGACACGCAGGCCCGAAGACAGGCGCTGCATGGTGGTGCTCAGCGACGACTGGGACGTGTTGAGATTGCGCTGGGCGTTAAGCGAAACAAGATTGGTGTTGATGATGGATGCCATGGGGCAGCTCCTCGTTAGGCATGAACAATGGCCAACCGTTCGACGACCCCAAGCCGCCAGAACGCCAGAAAGCACGCCAGGACTTCCAGCTCTGCCTATCTGATGCCAATGATTGTGCGGAAAAGCCCTTGCGCCAAAGCGCCGATAAAGCCCATGATCGGACGCCAATTCACCCTTCGAACACCCTCTTGGCCAGCCCTTTCGCCCATAAAAAAACCCCAGGCAGATGCCTGGGGCCTGGAGAATTCCGGCCGCCTCTTGCTTGGAAAGGCCGCCGGACTCGCACTATCAGCGCAGCAGGGCCAGAACGCCCTGGGGCAGTTGGTTGGCCTGAGCCACCATCGCTGTACCGGCCTGCTGCAGGATCTGCGAGCGGCTCAGATTGGCGGTTTCCGAAGCGAAGTCGGCATCCATGATGCGGCTGCGGGCCGAAGCGGTGTTCTCGGAAGCCACTTGCAGATTCGAGACCACGGCCTCGAAGCGGTTCTGGGTGGCCCCCAGCACGGCGCGCTCGGAGTTGACCTTATCCAGGGCCGTATCCAGGTTGCCGATCACGGTCGCCAAAGCGGTTGCATCCAGCGCTGCGGCTGCCGTGTTGCCAATAGAAGCGCCTGTGATGGCTGCGATGTCGGTATCAGTGCCCAGATTGGTCGTGGTCACCTTAATCGTGTCCTGGGCCGAGGTATTAGCACCGACTTGGAATGTGAAGCCGTCCGTGGTGGCGTCGGTGCTCAGAATCTTCTTGCCGTTGAAATCAGCGCCCTTGATCACGCGGTCGATTTCCTTGCCCAGCTCGACGAATTCCTTGTTCAGCGAAACCTGGTCCTTGGCGCCGTTGGTACCGTTACGGGCCTGCACAGCCAGTTCACGCATACGCTGCAGAGCGTCGGTCACCTTGGACAGGGCGCCTTCAGCGGTCTGGGCCATCGACACGCCGTCGTTGGCGTTGCGCACTGCCACGTTCATGCCGCGGACCTGGGCGTTCATGCGTTCTGCGATGGCCAGGCCGGCTGCGTCATCCTTGGCGCTGTTGACGCGCAGGCCGGAGGACAGGCGCTGCATGGTGGTGGACAGCGAGCTTTGCGAAGTAGCCAGGTTGCGCTGGGCGTTCAGCGATTGCACGTTGGTGTTGATAGACATGGCCATGGTGACAACTCCTAGTAAAGTCAGTTACGTCGCCGCCACGGTGCCCTCGCTTATCGCAAGGCGGGCGGCGGCGGCCCAATCCGACCATCGGCCGCTTTCACATCGAATTACGCGGCTTTTGGTGGGCTCAGGACTTTTTGTCCCTCTGCTGAGTTGGTTTTCGGAGCTGCCCCGGCGAACTTTAGGGGGACTTCACAAGATTTTTTGCACTGCGCGGCATGGCCATCCGCGCGGTGCATGGTTCGCTGTTACAAAACGGGGGCCACAGGAGCGGCCAGACCCAGATCCTCATAGGAGACACGCAGATCCACAGGCTCCTGTCCCTGGCACCAGCGGGCCCAGGCCTGGCGCATCCCCATCGCCACCGAGCGCGCCACGATATCCGCCTGTTGCGGCTCCAGGTCCTGCAGGCGTGCGCGCAGCCCCTGGCGTATCTGCTGCAGCTGCGGCAAATGTGCCTGCCAGTACGCAGCCTGGTCTAGCAGTTGCGCCAGGTCCCGTGCTGCAAAGCCCTGGTCCAGGCCGACACGAGCCATCACTTCGGCCGACTGCCGCCCCGCCAGCAGTTCCCCCATCAGCGTCAGCGTGGGCACGCCCATCCACAGTGCGTGGTTGGTGACCACTCCGCCCGTAAAAGGCAAGGTATCCAGGCAGATGTCTATGTCATGGTGGGCCTGCAGATAGTGCTCGAACCCCATCTGCTCCACAAAATCGACGCGCTGCGCGGCCACGCCCTCCTCGGCCAGCCAGTTGCGCAGGTGCTGGGGAGGACCGGAGCGAGGGCAGGCCGCAATCTTCAGCCGCGCCGTGGGCAGGGCACGCAGCACCTCGCCCCAGACTGCAACCACATTGCGGTTGATCTTGGACAGGCGGTTGAAAGAGCCAAACGTCAGGTGGCCATTGCGCAGGGCCGGCAGAGGCGCCACGGCTTCCTGGTGAATGCCGCCGTCAAAAACATAGGCCAAAGGCAGGCGCATTATCTGTTCGGTGACCTGCGTCTTGACTAGGCCATGATCCAGTACTAAGTCGCTAAGTACGATGTAGTCCATGGTTTCCAAGCCAGTGCTGCCTGGGTTGCCTATCCAAGTCAGCTGCACAGGTGCCGGACGTACAGCGAACAAGTCCAGTCGATGGCCCCGCGTGTGGCCACTGAGATCAATCAGTATGTCAATGCCGTCGGCCTGTACCAAGGCGGCCAGAGCCTGCACATCCATATCGCGGACGCCGCGCCACAGTTGGAATAGCCCTTGGAACTCCTTGGTAATCTCGTCGTGGATCTCGTTGTTGCAATAGGCGATGTGGACCATGCCGCCATGCTTTGACAACTCGCGCATCACGGGCAGGAAGAACTTGGCTGCCGCATGTCTGCGCAGATCGCCGGACACAAAGCCTACCCGCAATACCTTGCCAGGATCCCTAACATTGGTGAACTCCACGCGTTGCATACCGGAGTAGATCTGGCTCATAAGGGCCCCATACTCACGGTTAGCACGCCCCACCGAAACCGCCGAGGAACTTGGCGAGTGGATCATCGCGAACAACCTCGCGCTATAGGCCGGCTCGTAGTCCGGATGCAGCTGCGCCAGTTCGTCAAGTTGCTGCATGTGGTGCGACGCATCACCACTGCGCTCCAAGTAGGCGGCCCTTTGAAACATCAGCTGACGATCGCCGGGCAAACGCTCCAGCCCTTCCCGCAATGCCAAATCGAGCGCCGGCAAATCGCGCATCTCAAGCAGTACCTGACAACGCAGGGTATGCGCACGGGCATTGTCGGCGTCGATCTGCAACGCCCGAGTGAGCATTTCCAGAGCCTCGTCCCATTTCTTTTGCGCAAACAATGTGAAGGCGGTTTCGCAATACAGCACCACATTGCCCGGCTGCAGCTGTAGCGCCTTAAGTAGGCACGTTTCTGCTTCCGCCAGCCGTCCTCCTTCGCAGAGCAACAGGCCCAGCTTGAGCAGCAAGTCCAGGCTATCCGGCGCGATCTGGAGCGCCATCCGGTAGGCTGTTTCCGCTTGGAGCATCCAACCTGCTTGGCTCAATACCTGCGCGCTGGCTAGGCAAAGCCGTAAGTCCTGAGGCCGCTGCTTCATCAGTAGCACCAGAAATTGAGCGCATTCCTGGAGCCTGCCCGTGCACAGTAGTGCTGCCGTCAGGCGCGACAAACTATCAGCGTCGTCTGGATCCAGCAGCAGCGCGTTCACATAGCAAGGCAGGCTGTCCTCGGTACGGTCCTGAGCACAAAGCGCATCGCCCAGATGCGAGAAAGCCTGCGTCCAATGCGGCCGCAGCGCCAACGCCGCACGCATCGCACGCTCGGCCTCGGCTGCGTGGCCTGCCTGCAGGCAGATGCCGCCCAGGTTGAACTGCACCTCGGCATCGCGCGGCAGCAGGCTGGCCGCCTGGCTAGCGGCCTGCAGGGCGGCCTCGATGCGGCCGTTCGCATGATCGGCTGCCGCCTTGAGCTTCCAGACCAAGCCGCTCTTGGGATACTGGCGCACCAGCGAACCCGCCAGCTGGCTGACCTCGGCATGCTCGCGCTGGGCAAACAGCTGCCCCAGCAGCCGCAGCTGCGCCTCGGGCACCCGACCTCGGCCATCGCCGGCAGCAGGTGCCATCTCGGGCTCGGCCGGTCCCAGCGGCCAACGCGCGGCCTGCTCCTCCAAAAAAGCCGCGGCCTGCGCGCCCTGCACCAGGGCCACATCCTTTTCCAGCTGTTCCAGCGCAATCTCCTGCATGCCGTTGGCCCGTGCCACGTCGATCAGCGAGATGGCCATGTCCAGCAGCCCCTCGCGGATCAGCATGTGGATGTACAGGCGCCAGTAGCCAAAATCCGCAGGCCGCACGCCGATGGCTGCCTCCAGATAGGGCAGTGCCTCGGCACTGCGCAGCTGGTGCAGACCCAGCAGCTGGGCCATGCCGTGCAGGGCTTCGGCATGGGCAGGCTCCTGCTCCAGAACCTTCTCGTAAGCCTGGCGGGCCTGCTCGAACTGCCACTGGTCGTGCAACTGGCGGGCCTGCTGCAAATGCTCGTTCGTATTCATCTTGGTCATCAAGGTTGCGGGCAAGCGCCCCACCACAGGCCCGGCGCCCAGGCCGACACCCGCACAAATACCGCCATCGTGCAGGCAAGCCGGCAGGCACGGCCCCCGGATAAGCGGGCGCAAACCGCATTTCTTCCACCTTTGCCAGACGGAACGGTCACCAGCTGCTACAAAACAGGAAGCACGCCACGTGGCTGTATGCCATCATCCCCGGCTTCGCACGGACACAATCGCCTCTCGCAGCATCGGAACAGGCCCCGCTTTTACCTACAGTTCCAACCTTCCGGCGCAGGAGGGCTCTGCGAAAATTCATCGAAGCGTTTGCCCTCATAGGCAGGCGCCCAGCCTATTTTTCAGGAACCCATCCCATGCCCTCCATTGACCAATTCATCGAAAGCTTTCTGACCGCCGTGGACTTCCAGGAAGCCGTGGAAGTGACGCCCGAGACCGAGCTCAAGAGCCTGCCCGAGTGGGACTCTCTGGCGGCGCTGGGCGTGATCGTCATGTTCGACGTGGACTACGGCAAGACCATCACGGGCGACGACCTCAAGAACTGCTCGTCGATCGCTGATCTCTACAAGCTGCTGGGATAACCACCATGGCGCTGTCCACTCTGCACAACGTCCGCTTCGCGGGCATGGCCAGTTGCGTTCCCAAGCGGGTGGTGTCCAATCTGGAGGACTGCCCACCTTCGCAACGCTCGGAGCGGGAAAGGTTGGTGCGCAACATCGGTATCCAGACCCGGCGCCTGTGCTCTGAATGGCAATGCTTTTCCGACCTTGCCTTGGCTGCCGCCGAAAAACTGCTCGAAGAGCTGCAGTGGCAGCGCGAAGAGATTGATGCGCTGATCGTCGTCACCCAGTCGCCGGATTACCTCGTTCCGGCCACGGCCATCATCATGCAGGACCGTCTGGGCTTGCCTCATACAACCATCGCCTTCGACGTCAACCTGGGTTGTTCAGGCTATCCATTCGGCCTGCATCTGCTGGGCAGCATGATCTCGGCTGGAGGCATCAAAAAGGGCTTGGTGCTGGTTGGAGACAAGTCCGGCAGTGTCAAGGACCCTCTGTTCTCTGACGCAGGTACTGCCACCGCCTTGGAGTTCTCGCCCGGCGCAGCACCCATGCAATTCGACCTCAATAGCGACGGAAGCGGTTACCGCGCCATCATGCTGCCGGCAGGCGGGCATCGTGAGCCCTTTGGCGTGGAGCACCTCATGGCAACACGCGATCAGCATGGCGTGCTGCGCTCTCCCATGGACCTGATCCTCGATGGCCCTGCCGTATTGAGCTTCTCCACCCAGCGCATCCCGCCATCGGTCGAAAAGCTGCTGGAGCACACCGGGACATCCAAGGACAGCATCGACCATTTCATCTTTCACCAGGCCAATCGGATGATCAACGAGACCATCCGCAAGAAGCTGGGACTGCCTGCAGAAAAGGTGCCTTCCACTTTGCACGATTTCGGCAACACAAGCGGCGCCTCGCTTCCGGTCACCGTGACTGCCCGCCTGCACGAACAGCTGGACGGAGCCCGGGCCAGACTGCTGCTGTGCGGCTTCGGCATTGGTCTTTCCTGGGGAACGGCCATCGTGGACATAGAAAGCGCCCGCTTTCCAGCAATGGTCGAGCAATGAGTACCCCCGATCCCTTCTCGCTGGCGGGCAAGCGAATTCTCGTCACCGGCGCTTCTTCCGGCATAGGCAGGCAGATTGCCATTTCCTGCGCCGAGCAAGGCGCTGAACTGGTCATCACCGGCCGGAACCCCGACCGGCTGGCCTCCACCTACGAGGCCCTGCAGGGCGATGGACATCAATCCATCGTTGCCGACCTTTCCAATGCGGCAGATTTGGACAGCTTGGTCACGGCGGCAGGCGTACTCAACGGCGTAGTGCACGCGGCAGGAATTTCCAAGCTCGTGCCGTTTCGCATGGTCAACGAGACGCACCTGGACGAAATTTTTGCCAGCAATACGTTCGCACCGATTCTGCTGACCAAAGGGTTGCTCGCCAAAAAGCGCATTTCCCCTCAGGGCTCCATCGTCTTCGTCACATCGGTCGCGTCGCACATCGGCCCCATGGCCAGCGCTGCCTACGCGGCAAGCAAGGCCGCATTGCTGGGAGCCGTCCGCACTCTGGGGCAGGAAGTGGCCAAGCAAGGCATACGAGCCAACTGCATTGCACCCGGCTATGTCCGCACGCCCTTGCTCGATGGATTGAGTCAGGGCGGCGCCAACATGGGCAGCCTGCTTGAGCTGGCACCTCTCGGACTGGGCGAGCCAGAAGATGTCGCCTATGCGGCGGTGTTCTACCTCTCGGACGCAAGCCGCTGGTTGACGCGCAACTATTTCATCGTTGACGGTGGTCTGACCATTCCCATGGACATTTACGCATGAACGCCCCAGTGCACGATCCGTTCACTCTCAAAGGCAAGACGATTCTTGTCACTGGTGCGTCTTCCGGCCTTGGACGGCAGACTGCAATCACTTGTGCCCAGCGCGGAGCTCGCCTCATCATCACGGGACGCGACGCAAAGAGACTCGAAGAGACTTACACCCGGTTGAAGAAGGGGGCCGACCATGTACAGATGTCGGCAGATCTGACCTCTTCGGTAGACCGCGAGCGCCTGGCGACCATTGCTTCATCAGTCAATGGTTTGGTGCATTGCGCGGGACAGCAAAAGCACTGCCCAATCCGGCAGCTCAGTGAGCAAGCGATGACAGACATGTATGCCATCAACTTTCTCGCGCCTGTCATGTTGACCCAGCGCCTGCTCCAGACAGGAGCGCTCGAACCGAGCGGGTCCATCATTTTTCTGCTCTCCACGGCTGCACACATCGGCACTCGCGGTGTAGGCCCCTACTCGGCAATGAAGGCTGGCCTGACGGGCATCATTCGCTGTCTGGCACTGGAGCAGGCCAAGCGCAAGATCAGGGTCAACGGCATATCCCCTTCGGCCGTGGTCACGCCGATGTGGGGAGCCGACCAGCTTGAAGCCCAGAAAATCCGACACCCCCTAGGCCTCGGTACTCCAGAGGATGTCGCCAATGCGGCGGTGTACCTGCTTTCTGACGCCAGCCGCTGGGTCACCGGAACCAGCCTGGTCATGGATGGAGGAGCGATTCTTTGATACACAAGATACTGATCATTGGTGCGGGGGGATGGGGGCGCGAAGTCCTTGCACAAATGCAGGATGACCCCGCCAATGGCAAAGACTGGACAATCAAAGGTTTTCTGGACAGCCGCCCGGGATTGCTGGGCGATACCGGATGTGACACCCCCATTCTTGGCAACCCGCTGGACTATGTGCCAGCCCCAGAAGATGCCTTTGTATGCGCCATAGGCGCTCCAGCCGCAAGGCATGATTATTCCCAGCCCCTGCTCACGCGAGGTGCGGAGTTCATTCCCTTGCTTACCGGAGCTTTCCTGAATCCAAGGATTCGCATTGGAAAGGGCTGCATCCTCTGCAGCCGAGTTCAGATCAGTCCCGATGTATGGATTGGCGACTTCGCAAACATTCACACCATGACCGTGGTTGGGCATGACGCTCATATTGGCGACTACGCCCAGATTGGTGCCATGGTTTTTATTGGTGGCGGGACATGTATAGGCGCAAGAGCCGTAGTCAATCCGCACGCGACCATTCTCCCTGGAATACAAATCGGCGAGGGCGCCACCGTCGGTGCAGGAGCTGTGGTTGTCAAGGACGTCCCGGCCGGTTCGACGGTCTTTGGCAATCCCGCCAAAGTCATCTTTCATTCCATATTGCCTGAGAATTGAGCTGATGCGTTCCCGTATGCACCCAAGGTATTACCTGTGCTCCGAAGTATTTTCCCAGGAGCAGCAAAGAATCTTTCGAAAAACATGGCAATTTGCCGGACTCAAGACTTTGCTGCCCAAGAACAACTCGTACATCACACGAAAGATTGCAGGCCTACCTATAGTCATCCAAAATTTTCATGGGGAACTTCATGCATTCGAGAATGTTTGCCTGCATCGTAGTGCTGCCCTGCAGAAGGATGCCATCGGCTGCCGCCCGCTGATCTGCCCGTACCATGCGTGGAAATACAATGCGACGGGACAAGTCAGCAATATTCCACACTGTGATGCAATCTATCAGTTCGATGAAGCGCAAAAGCAGTCCCTGAAATTGCGCGAGTTCGCTTTACGCATCGTCGGTAATCTCATATTTGTCAACCTGGATCCGCAGCCCTACCCATTGGAAGAGCAGTTCTCAGCCGATTTTATAGAATCACTGGAAAGCAGTTCAAATTCCTATGACAACGAAGTCATGGTCACCACATGGAATTGCAATTTCAACTGGAAGTTGCCTTATGAGAATTTGCGCGATGCCAACCATGTCGCATACGTCCACCCTCGTAGCCTAGCCCCGGTTGTGAGTTTCGCAATCGATGTGGATTCGACTGCCGCGAAAGAGTCCGAGCAGCCACTATCGGACACCAGTCCCGAAGGGCTACGCCAAGAAATGCGTGGCTTTAGTTTGGGCGGCAAGCCAGAAGGGATAATCGAGAAGCTTTCACGCTTTGAATGGCATGGAAATGTAGACCGTTGGCACGCCTCGACACGATCGAAAGCAGACCCACGCACAGACGATGCATATTTCAACTGGCTTGCCTATCCCAACACCCATATCGCCAGTGGAGATGGTGGTCACACCTTCACGATCGAAAACCACACACCAATAGCGCCTGATCGCACGGATGTGGAGGTTTACTACTTCACCGCTCGGAAAAAGAATGCTTATGCGACCTCTGCTCAGGTTTTACTGGCCGCAATGCATGCTGGTCAGCGCATCCTGACAGAGGACTACGACATTCTTGAGCAACTGCAATCGACGCTGCACATGGATGCCCCGGTGCCAACTCAAGGTGCTTATGAATCAACCAATCAACAGATTGAGCGCTGGTACACCACCCTAATGGAAGACAGTCATGAACTGTAAATGGATTATTGGCCTCGATAGCTCCTTCCTTGATATTGCCCACGATGCCTGGAGTCGAGCGCATCCTGAGCTGCTTATCAAGAGAATAATCATACCTCAGGACTCTCAATACAGATTTGATCTGGAATCACTTAAAGATCTTCCAGAAAATGATGGCACTGCTTTTGTCGCGATTGACGAAAGATTTGGTAATTTCAAGAGAGCCGAGCTGATGCAGGCGGTCATGAATCACCGCATCAAACTGGCAAGCTTCATCAGCCCCAGAGCGGCCGTGGCGGGCAATGTTCAAGTGGGGCCCAATACTTTTATCGGCGATAACGCTGTCGTTGGTCTGGGCAGTCGAATAGGCTACAACAGTGTCCTGCTTCCAGGCTCTCGGGTTGGTGCAGGCGTCCAAATCCGCAACTCCTGCTGGATAGAAGGCGCTGCGGTGATTGGCGATGCAGCTCAGATCGGCGGGTTCTGCATTTTGCGAAATGGGGCAGTTGTTGCCCCACGCATAGAGATCGGACAAGGCTGTGAATTAGGCTGGCCACAGCACTACAACAAGGATATACGGGCAAAGACTTTTTTTGACCCCCGCTATTCTTCACCGATTTACACATATGGTAGGTGACGCCTCTCTTCACCCACACATCACTTAAGGGATTCTATGATTTACGGACTCATCCCAATTGGAGGGCAAGGCACAAGACTTGGGCTGCCGTTCTCCAAAGAAATGCTCCCCCAGAAGAACTACGGGTTCTACAATCCTGTATCCAATCATTTGGTTCAAAAAATGCTTTTCGCTGGAGCAGAAAAGATTTTCTTTATCCATGGAAAAAATACCAAGCAAGATGTTTCCGAATTTTATTCGGACGCCCAAAAATTCGTCCACATAGAGCAAAAGGAACTTGGATTCGCTCAGATTCTCCGGGATTTTTATCTGAATTCCAACATCAACGACAAAGATCAATGTCTTTTCGGCCTTCCAGACAGTATCTTTGATGGAAATCCATTTATGGAGATGCTCGGAAACTCCGGCATTTGCGCAGGACTTTTCACAACATCCAATAGCACCAGAGTTGATAGATTGACATTATGCGGAAATCGCTTTGAGGTAAAATCCGCGAAAACTGAAAACAACTCAGAAAGATTCTGGGGAATCATAAAATTTGACGGACGCAATCTTCGAAAATTCCACGAAGAGGACGTCTTCAGCAAAACAAAAGAGATTGGAGACATCCTAAATATATATGGATTCAACAAGTCCCACGGCAACAACTATATTGATATAGGAACTTGGGAAAATTACAACAAATACATCTCAAAAACCGGAATTTCCCCTGACACAGAAATTGAGAAAAAATATCTTGCAAATGAAGTTAGCGAGCAAGAATTCATAAAACTTTTTTCTGAAAACTCTGATTTCTCCTATGAATGCGTCAATTCTTCCGACTACTACTTCACTCCGGAAAACAAAAAGATCGAGTTCATTCGTTATAGAGAACAGCCTTCAGGCGCAACATTCCCATCCGATATCACCGTCAAGGATTCGAATGCAAATTCCCTGAATCGCTTTGAGCTGACTATTCCTCTCGCACACGAAGCCAAGACGCAATCGGTACTCACATTATTGAATCTTTTATCATCCCAGTTTGATTTCAAGATTCATAAAGATTGTCATATATTCACTTCCAACGAGGCAGTTGTTGTACTTTACAGCTTCACAGTTCGAGAAAGTGTAATTAAACTCATTGAAATTGAACTACTCCAGGCAGATTTCAACATTCTTGCGAAGTTCGAAAGCAAGCTTTCTCTTCTTGAGGGATTCGATGTCGCCAATCATGTCAACAAATCAAAATATCGGATGATCAAGGAATTACTCCATGACGCCCCACATTGAAGCCCAGCCCGGCGCCTACGCAGAAACGGTGCTAATGCCCGGCGATCCTCTGAGAGCGGCATTTATTGCAGAAAATTTCCTCAAAAAAGCAGAGCAGGTCAATAGCATTCGCAACTGCCTCGGATTTACTGGTTATTACAAAAATCAGCGTATTTCCGTTCAGGCATCCGGCATGGGCCAACCCAGCTTGGGAATTTATGCAACAGAGCTTTTCGATATTTATGGCGTGCAGCGCATCATCCGTATCGGCACCTGCGGTAGTTTCCAGGATCATGTACAGCTTGGCGATCTGGTCATTCCACTAACCGCATCAAGCGACAGCCAACTGGGCAAAAACCGTGCGGATGGAGCTCAC
Source organism: Delftia sp. PX-1 (assembly GCF_055797465.1). Lineage (NCBI taxonomy): Bacteria > Pseudomonadati > Pseudomonadota > Betaproteobacteria > Burkholderiales > Comamonadaceae > Delftia > Delftia sp. PX-1. The sequence continues at coordinate 613,199 of NZ_CP184763.1, read as the reverse complement.
TTATCTTCCTGCTGTAGTTATGACCTACTAGAAAAAGTAATGCACACGGCAAAAGGTTATCCTCACAAAGTACACGTAGGATCCTTCTTCGCTTCCGATAATTTCTACGATGACAGAACCAATTGGTGGCATGCCTACCGGGACGCCGGTGTACTTGGCGTGGATATGGAGACCTATTATCTATATCTGCTTGCCATGCTTCGCAAGAGGCAGGCTTTGACCATCAACATGGTTTCCGATAATTTCAATTCCAAGGAAACCCTCAATCCTAAGGCACGGGTCGAACTATCTGGCAAGTCAGTTCAAATTCTACTTGATGCCCTTTGCACAGAATCTCTATAAAATTCATCATGGCAATTATTCACGGCGGGCTATCGCGGATATCTATCAGATATCCCTCTCTTGATCTAAAAGGAATAAAATTTATCGGTTGGGGCGCCGGCCAGTTTTTTAAGAACTTCTATCAGTTGGTAGGTATCGATGTATCCTACACTATTTGCCCCTACTTAGAAAATCAGGGCAAGATAATTAACGGCATCGAAGTCAGATCACCTGATGCTCTAGCCAATGAAGATCCGGAAAAAATATTCATCCTCATCTTCTCCGGATCATGCGTAGAGATCACACACCAAATCAATAGCCTTGGAAAATTCAAAAGCATACAAGCACTTGAATATGGGACCCGTAGTCACGATATTCTTCAGGAATTGGGATATCTGCAGAAAAATATCGATTACCCACCCCCTCCCAAGCAGCGTTTCTCGGATATAGGCTTTTTTACCCAAGGACCAATTCTCCCGTTTACAGAGTTAGCCCTTGCCTATCAGCGCTATAGATACCCCAATGACTACCACTGTCTGGTGACTGACACTGGTCAGTCACCAGAGATATTGGGCCGTTGCGCCAGATGGGTAGATGACATTATAGAAGTCGATGCACCAAAAACCCCCGGGCCTTTGCGGCGAAACTATATGATTCGGACCGCCAAAGCTGGCGCAGAAATAATACACCGCAAAGGATTTAGATATTCCATTCGAGTCAGAAGTGGAAATATCATTCTCGGCGATGTTAGACGATATATAAGCGCGTCCTTCGGAATTCAGGGAAATTACCAAGCAGGCAAGATTGGATTCCATATGGGCTGGACCATGAGGAATATGCCATTTCAAATATCAGAGGCATTCATGGTCTCTCGCTCGGAGGACATGCTGGCTCTCTGGAGCATTCCTGAAGACAATCGCCCAAGCGACGATCCGAGCTTGCATGTATCTCCGGATATGCATTACTCCCAATTCGTCCGACTCTCAAATGAGAATTACGTTTGGTCAAGCTATGCAGCAATTCTGGGAATCCCAAACTCCACATTGGAAGACTCTCTCAATTTCATGAGAGCGAAGTTGATTCCTTTGGAGCCAGAACTTGAGACCTTCTCACTTAAATACATCTCGCTTTTCAGCATGGAGTACGACAATAATGCCATTCCAGATAAGCAGTGGTGGAACAACCTCATAAATAACTTTGATCATGAGCTGGACCGTAGTCTCGCAATCTTTGGTTCTCGCTCCACGATAGGCGACCATTTCACCAGGAAGATCGGATAGCTCCAGGCGAGGAATTGAGCCAAGCCTCGATTTTTCAAATCAAATTAACTTGTAGCAAACGTTTGCGCCACTGCATCCCTGATGGTGCTACGTTGCTGCAGTGTCATCCCCAGAAAAAAAGGAAGTCCCAACAGAGTTCTGCCCAACGCCTTGGCATTTGGAGCCTCGAGCACATGGCAATGATTTCGCAGTGCAGGCATATCTTGGAGTAGCGGTTGATACCAACGGCGTGTGACGATCCTACCTTTTTCACAAGTTTGTTCCAGACGCTGACGGGCAGACTCATCGGGCAATTGCACAGACATCAAGGTAGGCGCCACTCTGGGACCTCCATTGCCCTGAGCTTGAAACAGCAGACGGTATCCGCTCGCGCAATTCAACTCCTCAAGCAACTCAGCATGCAACCGCTGCCTTTCTTTTGCATGGTCATCCCATGTCTTCAAAGAAGCCAAAGCAATAGCTGCGTGATATTCGCTCATCTTGGCATTCGTTCCCATGCCAGCCAGTGCACCCACGGGCAATTTAGCGTGAGGATCCAAGTTGATGCCAAAGTTTGAAAGCTGACGCACTTTCGCGCTCAGTTGTGGGCGCGATGAAACAATGAGTCCACCCTCGCCGGCAGGCAGGCTCTTGGTTGTATGCATGCTGAATACCAGTGTTCCCTCCCCGCCGTCCAGCCATTGGCTACCGTAAGCGGCAGCAGCGTCGATGACTACAGGAATACCGGTTTCCAACTCGAACTGATGCCAAGCCCTCATGTCATGCGGTGTTCCGAAGGTCGCAACCGGCATAACAGCATCTATGCGGGTCGTTGCACAAACGGATCGTGCGATTTCCGGTGTCAGCATCCAATGCATCGCGTCTACGTCGGCAAGCACAGGCACATTGCCGGAACGCACAACGGCGGTAGCGCTGGCCACAAATGTGAAAGCCGGTAGCAGCACTCGGGATCCTTGGGATAAATCCAGTGCTTGCAAGACCAGCTCCAGCCCCTGAGTGGCATTGGAAACAGTTGTCAGTTGCTCCTGTGGAATATCAAAGACATTGGCAAAAGTGCTCTCTAACTCTTTAACCAATGGACCGAAATTGGAGTACTGCCGAGCAGAGTGCATGCGTTCAAGCCAGTATTGCAACGCCTGTGGGGCAGGCATATCAGGCACAAGCAACGGCACCCAGTCCGGCAGCTCAGAAGACAAGGCGTGATTCATGCCGCCGCCTTTGCACAGGCAGCGGCCAACAGGGGCTCCAACTCTTCTCCGACACTCAGCGTTTTTTGGTCACCACGCAACCAGTTAAGCCACATGAATCGATATGCCCGCTCAAGCTCGGCTGTACGGTTCCGATAGTCCATCAGCACACAATCGAGCATGCATGCCCGTACCTTTTGGCGTCGCTCGGCCAAAAGATCAGGGCTATTCATCAATCGCAGTGCGGTACTGACATAACCATCTATATCAAGCGAGACTTCGTCGTTGAATCCCAAGGTCTGCAACGTCCGCGCGGTGGATGCATCTCCGCCGCGCTCACCGTCCAAGGCCACGATCGGCAACCCCATCCACAAAGCATGCAATGTGGTTGTGCCACCAGATATAGGAGAGGTGTCCAGTGCGATATCTGCGATATGTCCCAACTCCATAAACCTTTCCAACGGCTGTTGATGCAGAACGCTGACCCGATCTAGGGGCATGCCTGCCAGTTGTACACGCGGCTGCATATGGGCTTGAGCCGCATCGGCGTCCTGCTCTTTCACCATGATGATCAGGTGTGCGTCCTGACGCGCATGAAGAATACTGGCCCAAACCGCAAGCATTTCATCGGTCAGCTTGGCTGAATTGTTCAGCGAGATGAGGGTCGGATGACCATTGCGCAGCATGGGAGGCTCTTCGCACAACGGTGAATCCTCTGGCGGTGCGTAGCTAGCCATGTAGTGCAGTTGGAACAGGTTTTCAGAGTAATACGGCGCATGGCTGGGCGGTGCAATACCGCCATCCACCAACCGGTAATCCATGGCCTTCATCCCCAGCGTATGCATATAGCCCAGCCAGGTCACCTGCACGGGCGCGGCGCGGCGGGCGAAGACTTCCAGGCGGTGGCCCAGGGTGAAGCCGGACAGGTCCACCAGCACATCGATGCCGTCGGCGCGGATCTGTTCGTAGAGCTGGTCGTCGGTCTGCTCGACCGCATCGTGCCAGTGCGGCACCAGGGCGCGCAGCTTTGCGGTCATCGCGTCGGGGCGGCCGCTGGAGTAGACGTGGATCTCGACGTTGTCCGGGTTGTGGTGCTCCAGCACGGGCCGCATGAAGAAGGCCACCGAGTGCTGGCGGAAGTCGGCCGTGACATAGCCGACCTTGAGCTTCTTGCGCGGGTTGCGATCGCGCGGGGGGAAGGGCTTGGCGTTGCGGGTCAGCGGGTCGGCGAAGCGCCGGCCCCAGTCGCGCGCCACTTCCAGGGATTTGAGCGGGTCGCTGCTGGTGTGCGAGTGGATGTAGGCCCGCGTCATCCAGTGCGTGTTTTCGTTCTTGGCGTGGCGGCAGGCGTCGTCGATCAGGTCGCAGGCCTCCTGCCTGCGGCCCGTGCTGAACAGGGCCAGGGCCAGCAGGCGCTGGGCGTTGGGCATGCGCGGCTCGATCTCCAGCGCCATCTGCAAGGCGTCCATGGCCTGGGGCCAGATGCTCATGCGCACGTAGACAAAGCCGATGTGCAGCCAGACCTTGGAGTTGCGCGGCTCCCGGGCCACCAGCTGCGCCAGCTCCGACAGAGCTTCGAGGAACTGCGCGCGATCGACCATGGCGCGGATGCGGGTCAGCTCGCTGTCGATGCTGGGCGGCTGCGCAGGGGCTGCAAAAGCGTTGGCAAGGGGTGAAGATGGCATGGCGGTGGAGCAGAGGAAGTATCAGGCCGGCCCGCGGTCGGCACGCTTGTGCGCGCGGTGACACAAAGAATAAAACTGTGCCGACTATCCTCGCATGCGCGCCGCGCGATCCACCGTTAAGCGCCCGCCTTGCAAGATTCAAACAGGCACCGATTTGCCGGCCTTTTCAGGCTTTTGGCGCGCAGCGGCGCGTTTACACCTTCATCTCAGGGCTCTCAAGTATGGATGCCTGCGGCCGATAGCTTGACAAGCCATGGGTTCGTCGATGGCCGCCACCCCGCCACGGCCCAGTGTCAAAACAAGCGCGCATTTCCAAGCCAGTTCCGACTTTTCCATCGGGACACCTCTGACAGAATCCACTCCCATGCTTGTCATCATCGGATACATCGTCGCCTTCGGTTGCATCTTCGGCACCTATGTGCTGCACGGGGGCAACGTCCAGGTCATTCTCAAGGCACTGCCTTTTGAAATGATCACCATTGGCGGCGGCGCCATCGGCGCCTTCATCGTGTGCAACCAGCCCAAGGTGCTCAAGGCCACGGCCAAGGCCATCCCTGGCGTGATGAAGAGTTCGCGCTACACCAAGGCCCGCTTCATGGAGCTGATGGCCCTGCTGTACGAGATTCTGCAAAAGGCCCGCAAGGAGGGCCTGATGTCCATCGAAGGCGATGTGGAGGCACCCAACGAGTCGCCCATCTTCACCAAGTACCCCGAGCTGCTGGCGGACCACCATGTGGTGGAGTTCCTGACCGACTATCTGCGCATGATGGTGTCGGGCAATCTCAATTCCCACGAGATCGAGTCGCTGATGGACAGCGAGATCGAGGCCCACCACGCCGAGGCCCATGCCCCCGTCAACGCACTGACCCGCCTGGCCGGCGCCCTGCCCGCCTTCGGGATCATTGCCGCCGTGCTCGGTGTGGTGAACACCATGGGCTCGGTGGGCCAGCCTCCTTCGGTGCTGGGCGGCATGATCGCCTCGGCCCTGGTCGGTACCTTCCTGGGCATCTTGCTGGCCTATGCGCTGGTGGAGCCCATGGCCGGCCTGGTGGAGCAGCGTGCCCAGGACGCCGCCAAGGAACTGGAGTGCATCAAGACCACCTTGCTGGCCAGCATGCAGGGCTACAACCCCGCCACCGCCATCGAGTTCGGCCGCAAGGTGCTGTTCTCTACCGAACGCCCCGGTTTCCTGGAACTGGAAACCCACGTCAAGGGCAAGAAGTAATCCTGCACCCAGCAGCGTCAAGCCATGGCAGAGAAAAAGTTACAGCCGATCATCATCAAGCGCGTCAAGAAGACGGCGCATGCGCCCCACGGCGGCGCCTGGAAGATCGCCTACGCCGACTTCGTGACCGCGATGATGGCCTTCTTCCTGCTGATGTGGCTGCTGGGCTCCACGGCCAAGGGCGAGCTGCAGGGCATCGCGGCGTATTTTTCCTCGCCGCTGAAGGTGGCGATGGCCGGCGGCGATGGCGCAGGCAACAGCTCCAGCGTGATTCCCGGCGGCGGCAACGATCTGGCCAAGGTGCACGGCCAGGTACGGCGTTCCGAGGCGGCAGACAGCTCCAACCGGCGCACCAGCGTCGATTCGGGCCGCGCCGATCAGGCCCAGGTGGACTCCAACCGCATCAAGGCACTCAAGGCCAAGGTGGACGCGATGATCACCAGCAATGCGCGCCTGAACGAATTCCGTTCGCAGATCCGCACCGACGTGACGCCCGACGGCCTGCAGATCCAGATCGTGGACGAGCAAAACCGCCCCATGTTCGACAGCGGCAGCGCCCTGGTCAAACCGTATATGCGCGACATCCTGCGCGAGGTGGGCGCGGCGCTGGCAGGCGCGGAAAACCGCATCAGCCTGTCCGGCCACACCGACGCGGCCCCTTACGGCAATGCCGACCGCGGCTACAGCAACTGGGAGCTGTCGGCCGACCGCGCCAACGCCTCGCGCCGCGAGCTGGTGGCCGCCGGCATGCCCCTGAACCAGCTGGCACGCATCACGGGCCTGGCCAGCAGCGACCTGCTGCTGCCCGACGATCCGCGCGCGCCCCAGAACCGGCGTATCACCATCACCGTGCTCACGCAGGAGGCCGAAAAGCGCCTGCTGGGCCACCGTGGGCCCGTGACGCGCAACGCCTTGCCGCCGTCATTGGCCGGCGGCAGCGGCGGCACCGCGAATGCAGCCACAGCCGAAGCCACGGCCGGCGAGACCGCCGCGCAGCCCGCTGCCGCCGCGCCCGCAGCCGCAGCCGCCCCTTCGGCGCCAGCGTCACCTGATCGTGTAACAAATTAAGGTTTGAGCCCGATGCTGCCGAAAAGCAGGAAAATTCCCACATTGCGCCAAGAAGGTTTCATATTGTTACCATCGCGGCGGATTCTTACCAGTACCGAGCACCTACCGACCGAAAGGGCCTCACGTGGCTAATGCCCTGCGTTTTTTGATCGTTGACGACTTCTCCACCATGCGGCGCATCGTGCGCAATCTGCTCAAGGAGAGCGGCTTTCCCGAAGCCGATGAAGCCGAAGACGGCGTCGTGGCACTGCACAAGCTGCGCAACAGCAAGTTCGATTTCGTGGTGACGGACATCAACATGCCGAACATGAACGGCTTCCAGCTGCTCACCGAAATCAAGCAGGACGACAAACTCAAGCACCTTCCCGTGCTGATGGTGACGGCCGAGGCCCGCAAGGAGGACATCGTGGCAGCGGCCCAGGGCGGTGCGGCAGGCTACATCGTCAAGCCCTTCACCAAGGCCACGCTGGAAGAGAAAGTCAACCTGATCCTCAAAAAGCTGGGCCTGTAGGGCGCGCGCCATGAGCAACCCGGATGTCCCCGACAGCGTCCACTACAAGGTAGGCGTTCTCACGCGCCAGCTGCATGACTCGCTCAACGAGCTGGGCTATGCGGACCGATTGCGCGGCAGCATGGGAGAGCTGCCGGATGCGCAAAGCCGCCTTTCCTACATTGCGCGGCTGACCGGAGAGGCCGCCGAGAAGGTCCTCAACCGTGTCGAGCTGGCCAAGAGCCAGCAGGACCGGCTGGCCGAGCGCGTGCGCGCCATGCGCGCGCAGCTGGTCGAGGATCCCGTGGCGGCCGTGGCCAAGGGCCGGGTGATGAACTTCCTCGAAGAGGTCGAGCAGGACACGCAGCAGGCCGATGAGCACCTCACCGAGATCATGATGTCCCAGGACTTCCACGATCTCACGGGCCAGGTCATCGCCCGCGTGGTGTCGCTGGCTGCCGACCTGGAGGACCAGCTGGTGCAGCTGCTCATCCAGACCTCGCCCAACCCGCAGCAGACGGCGCTGGAGCCGCTGGAAAAGCCCAAGGAGCACCTGGCCGGCCCCGTGGTCGATCCCGAGAAGACACCCGATGTGGTGACTTCACAGTCCCAGGTGGACGATCTGCTGGCCAGCCTGGGGTTCTGACACACCCCGGGGCGCCATGCGCCTTTGCATTTGCATTTGCACGGCAACCCTTCCCGCTGCGGGGCAAGGGTTTGCCGGCGTGCCGCTGCCTGCCGCACCACACCCCAGACAGCGCATAAGCGCCGCTTGAGCCCTGCTTATCGGGGCTTCGCCCATCCGGCTTGTTCCGACAATGACGCAAATCCTTCCGTCATTGCGCCATGGACTCCAGCCAAGACAAAAACCTGCCAGCCACCGAACGCAAACTGCAGAAAACGCGTTCTGACGGCCAGGGTGCGCGCTCCCGGGACCTGTCCCACCTGGCCATCCTGGGCACGGGCGCGCTGATGATGCTGATGGGCGCCGAGCCCCTGATCCAGCACCTGCGCATGGCGCTGGCCCAGCAACTGGCGTTCGACGCGCACACGGCCAAGACCCCGGCCCTGATGATGGAGCGCATGCTGTCCATGGGCAGCCTGGGCCTGAAGATTTCCCTGGGCGTTGCCGCCGTGACCACGGCCGCGGCCGTGCTGTCGGGCATGCTGGCCGGCGGCTGGATCCTGAGCCTCAAGCCCATACAGCCGCAGTTCAACCGCCTCAACCCGCTGTCGGGCCTGACCAATCTGTTTTCCAAGCAGCAGATGGTGACCGTGGCCAAGATGGTGGCGATGACGGCCATCCTCTCCTTCGTGGCCTGGAAGTTCCTGAGCAGCCACATCGCCGAGATCGCCGCCATCTCCTCCCAGCCTTCGGCCATGGCGCTGACCATGACCGGGCAGTGGCTGGCCAGCGGCGTGGCCCTGCTGCTGCTGGTGGTGTTCCTGATGGCCGTGATCGACGTGCCGCTGCAGGCCTACCTGTTCAAGTCGCGCCTGAAGATGAGCCACGAGGAAGTCAAGCAGGAGCACAAGGAGTCCGACGGCAACCCGCAGATCAAGAGCAAGATCCGCCAGAAGCAGCGCGAGATCGCCGACCGTGCCAGCGTCAACGCCGTGCCGCGCGCCGACTTCGTGGTCACCAACCCCACGCACTATGCCGTGGCGCTGCGCTACGACGAAAAGACCATGGCCGCCCCGCAGGTCATCTCCAAGGGCACGGACCTGGTGGCGCTGAAGATCCGCGAGGTCGCGGGCGCCCACAAGATACCGGTGCTCGAATCCCCGATGCTGGCGCGCGCCCTGTACGCGCACGCCGACCTGGACCAGGCCATTCCCGCCGCGCTGTACACGGCGGTGGCCCAGGTCCTGGCCTATGTCTACCGCCTGAAGGCCGCGCTGCGCGGCGAAGGCCCCATGCCTGGCGATCTCGGCGAACCCGCCGTGCCCGCCGAACTCGATCCGCACCAGGGCCGCCGCGCGCCCGCCGCCGCGACCACTGAAGGTACTGCTCCATGACGACGAATCCGCTCCAATCCCTGCAATCGATGTGGTCGGGCGAGAACACCAGGTTCGCCCAGGGCCTGATGGCGCCGCTGCTGGTGGTGGCCATCCTGGCGCTGATGGTGCTGCCGATTCCGCCGTGGCTGCTGGACACGTTCTTCACGCTGAACATTGCCGTGGCGCTGATGGTGATGATGGTGGCGGCCTACATGATCCGTCCGCTGGACTTTGCGGCCTTCCCCTCGGTGCTGCTGCTGACCACGCTGATGCGCCTGTCGCTGAACGTGGCCTCCACCCGCGTGGTGCTGCTGGAAGGCCACACCGGCCCCGGAGCGGCCGGTGCGGTGATCGAGGCCTTCGGCCACTTCCTGATCGGCGGCAACTTCGCGGTCGGCCTGATCGTGTTCGCCATCCTGGTGGTGATCAACTTCGTGGTGATCACCAAGGGTGCCGAGCGTATCGCCGAAGTCTCGGCCCGCTTCACCCTGGACGCCATGCCCGGCAAGCAGATGGCCGTGGATGCCGACCTGAACGCCGGCCTGATCGACGAAAAGGAAGCCAAGCGCCGCCGCGCCGAGGTGCAGGAGGAAGCCAACTTCTTCGGCTCCATGGACGGTGCCAGCAAGTTCGTGCGCGGCGACGCGGTCGCCGGCATCCTGATCCTGGTGATCAACATCATCGGCGGCTTCGCCATCGGCATGATCCAGCACGGCCTGTCGGCCGGCCAGGCCGCCGACAGCTACATCCTGCTGGCCGTGGGCGATGCGCTGGTCGCACAGATCCCCGGCCTGCTGATCTCGGTGGCCGCGGCCATGGTGATCTCGCGCGTGGGCAAGGAAACCGACATGGGCCAGCAGATCGCGCAGCAGCTGTTCATGTCGCCCAAGGTGCTGGGCATCACGGCCGGCGTGCTGGGCCTGCTGGGTGTCATTCCGGGCATGCCCCACGTCGTGTTCCTGAGCACGGGCGCACTGCTGGGCTGGCTGGCCTGGATGCTCTCGCGCCGCCAGCAGGAACGCGCCGCCCAGCAAACCCAGGCCCCCGCCCCCGTGGCCGCGCCCAGCGACGGCGAAGCCACCTGGGACGACCTGCAGCCCGTGGACCTGCTGGGCCTGGAGCTGGGCTACCGCCTGATCACCCTGGTGGACAAGGGCCGCCAGGGCGACCTGCTGACCCGCATCAAGGGCGTGCGCCGCAAGTTCGCACAGGAAGTGGGCTTTCTGCCCCCGGCCGTGCATGTGCGCGACAACCTGGAGCTCAAGCCCAGCGCCTACCGCATCACCCTGCGCGGCGTGATGGTGGGCGAGGGCGAGGCCTTCCCCGGCATGTTCCTGGCCATCAATCCGGGCGGCATCAGCACCCCGCTGATCGGCACCCAGACCACCGACCCGGCCTTCGGCCTGCCCGCCCACTGGATCGACGAACGCCAGAAGGAAGCGGCACAAATGGCAGGCTTTACCGTGGTTGATTCGGAAACCGTGATGGCCACCCATTTGTCACACTTGATGCAAGTGCATGCCGCCAAGCTGATCAGCCGTACCGAGACGCAGCAGTTGGTGGAGCATGTGGCCAAGCTGGCTCCCAAGTTGATCGAAGAAGTCATTCCGAAAATGGTGTCCATCACGACGTTCCAGAAAGTGCTCCAGCTGCTGCTGGAGGACTCGGTGCACGTCCGCGACATCCGCACCATCATCGAGACGCTGGCCGAGCACTCCTCGACCACCCAGGACCCCGTCGAGCTGGCCCGCCGCGTGCGCATTGCGCTGTCGCCGTCCATCGTCCAGCAGATCTACGGCCCGACCCGCGAGCTGAACGTCATCGCCATCGAGCCCGGACTCGAGCGCCTGCTGGTGCAGGCCCTGTCCAACCCCGGCGCCCCCTCACTGGATCCCGGCGTGGCCGAGATCCTCACCCAGAAGGCGGCCGACATGGCCAACCAGCAAGAAGAGCTGGGCCTGCCTGCCTGCCTGCTGGTCCCCGATTCCATCCGCAACTCCATTGCCCGCCTGGTGCGCCGCGTGGCGCCGCGTCTGCAGGTTCTCGCCCACAGCGAGATCCCCGAGACGCACACCATCCGCATCGGCTCGATTCTTAAAGGTGCATCCGCATGAACATCAAACGCTTCTACGCCCCTACCTCCCGCGAGGCCCTGGCCAAGGCGCGCATGGCTTTCGGAGCGGGCACCCTGATCCTGTCCAACCGCAGCACGCCCGACGGCGTCGAGGTCATGGCCACGGCCGAGGACACGCTGGAGCACAGCAAGGCCGCCGCCAGCAGCACGCCGCTGCAGCAGGCCATCGAGCGCCGCTCGGCCGAGGAGACCACGGGCCTGCGTCCCCAGCTGCAGGCCCAGCTGATCCAGGCACATACCCAGCCGCGCACGGCACAGCAGGCTTCGCCGGCGCCCTCACAGGCGGCTTCGCTGGCAGCCTCGCTGTCGGCAGATGGTGCCGAGCCTGCCGGCCTGCGCCAGAGCGTGCAGGAAGACACCGAGCAACTGGCCATGAGCACCCTGTCCTTCCAGGACTACGTGCGCGAACGCATGCTGCGCCGCCGCCACGAGGCCGGCGTCGACGAGCCCCTGCCCAGCTTTGCCCAGCGCCGCAGCCTGGGCGACGCCCTGCGCGAAGCGCCGGCCGCCGCGCCCATGGCCGCACAGCAGCCGTTCAAGGCACAGCCCGCGCCTTCCGTGGCCCGCCACAATCCGCTGCGCGCCAGCGCCGAGGCACCGCTGCGCGAGCCCCTGCGCAGCGAACCCGCTCCAGCCATGGCCTCCCAGGCGCTGCGCGATGAGCTGCAGTCCGTGCGCGACCTGATCGAAGAGCGCTTCAACACCCTGACCTGGCTGGGCCAGACGCGCCAGAACCCCATCCACGCCAATCTCACGCACAAGCTGATCCGCGCGGGCTACTCCCCCGTGCTGGCCCGCGCCCTGGTCGAGCACATGCCCCAGGACCTGTCCGCCGGCGACGCCGTGCGCTGGCTGATGCAGGTGCTGGAACGCAATCTGCGCACCGACGCCGGCCAGGAGCCGCTGTACGAGCAAGGCGGCGTCTTCGCCCTGGTGGGCTCCACCGGCGTGGGCAAGACCACGACCACGGCCAAGCTGGCGGCCCTGTGCGCGGCCAAGTACGGCGCCTCCAGCGTCGGCCTGATCACCCTGGACACCTACCGCGTCGGCGCCCACGACCAGCTGCGCTCCTACGGCCGCATGCTGGGCATGGTCGCCCACCTGGCCCATGACCGCGCCGCGCTGCAGGACCTGCTGGGCCTGCTGGCCAACAAGCAGCTGGTGCTGATCGACACCACGGGCGTGGCCCCGCGCGATCCGCGCAAGGACGAAATCCTGGACCTGCTGGACCTGCCCGGCGTGCAAAAGCTGCTGGCCGTGAACGCGGCCGGCCAGGGCGATGCGCTGGACGATGTGATGCAGGCCTTCAAGGCACGCGGCTCCAGCCAGGCCATCCTCACCAAGGTGGACGAGGCCGTGAAGCTGGGCCCCTCGGTGGACACGCTGATCCGCCACCAGATGCAGCTGCGCGGCGTGACCAACGGCCAGCGCGTGCCCGAAGACTGGGAGCGCGCCGATGCGCAGCAGCTGGTCTCCGCCTCCATGCGCGCCTCCACCCGCTCGGCCTTCGATCCCAAGGCATTGGACCTGGACTTCTTCTTCACCCCGTCCAGCCCCAGCACCATGGACAGCGAGGTCAGCCATGCTTGAGACCTTCCCCCAGCTGCACCAGGGCCTGGGCCTGCACGGCCAGCCCGGCGCCGCAGCACCGTCCAGCCTGCGTGTGCTGGCCATGCTGCGCGACACGGCGGCCGACCCTGAAGGTCAGTCCGAGCAATCTCTGCTGTGGCCGGTCTGCGCCAGCCTGCAGCGCCTGGGCATGCCCGTCCTTGTGCTCGATGCCAGCCAGGGCGAGGCGGCCGACGCGCCTGGCCTGGCCCAGCTGCTGCAGCAAAGCGCCTGGCAGGCCCGTACCGGCCTGCACCCCGACCCCCGTCACAGCTCGGTGGCCGTGCTGCCTGCCCGCCAGGGCCTGGAGCTGCTGCCCCTGCAGGCACGGCAAGCCGGCATGACGCCCATGCAATGGCTGCAGCGCCATGTGCGCGGCTATGCCATCGTCATGCTGTATGCCGATGCCGACACGCTGGCCCGCAATCTGCCCGGCCAGGCCGTGCACCCGCTGATGGTGCTGCCCGAACACGGCCCCCGCGTGCTGGGCTGCTACCGCCAGCTCAAGCAGCTGGCCGTGCATGCCGGCCTGCGCTGCCTGCTGGCGCCGCTGCTGCCCGGCGCTGACCCCGTGGATGTGACCAGCTACGATTGGCGCCGCGGACAGACCGGTGCCCGCAGCCAGGCCGAGGATGCGCAACGGCGCCAGTCACAGATCGACGCGCTGCTGCGCTGCGCACAGCGCCATCTGGGCCACGCGCCCGGGCTGCTGCCCGTGCGCCTGCACCATGCACCGGACCTGCAGCGCCTGGCGCTGCAGTTGCTCAACCATGCGGGCAGCGTATTGCCGCATGGCGGCCAGGACCTGGCCGCCGGCTACGCACCGCTGCCTGCATCCCATGCCTGGAGCCACTGACTGCCATGTACACCGCCAAAGGCCAACTCGACCGCGATGCACTGATCCGTCGGCACGTACCCCTGGTACGCCGGATCGCGCTGCACATGATCGCCAAGCTGCCTCCCAATGTGGAGCTTGATGATCTGATACAGGTCGGAATGATCGGCCTGGCCGAAGCCCTGTCCCGCTTCGAGAGCGAGCAGGGCGTGCAATTCGAGACCTTCGCCAGCCAGCGCATCCGCGGCGCCATGCTCGATGAACTGCGCGAGGGCGACTGGATGAGCCGCAGCTCGCGCAAGAGCCAGAAGGACATAGAGCACGCGCTGCACCGCCTGGAGCAGCGCCTGGGACGCACCCCGCTGGAGTCCGAGATCGCCGACGAGCTGGGCATGGACCTGGACGACTACCAGTCGCTGCTGGGCAAGGTGCGCGGCACGCAACTGGTCTACCTGGAAGACATGTCAGGCGGCGACGAGGGCGAGGACTTCCTCGAACGCCACGTGGCCGACAGCGGCGCCGACCCCTTTGCGCTGCTGCGCGACCACCGCCTGCGCGTGGCCCTGGTCGAAGCCATCAAGGCCCTGCCCGAGCGCGAGCAGTACATCATGGGCATGTACTACGAGCACGACATGAACCTCAAGGAAATCGCCGCCGTGCTGGGCGTGACCGAATCGCGTGTGTGCCAACTGCACAGCCAGGCGATTGCGCGCCTGCGTACGAAGATGCGGGCGCATTGACTGGGGGCACCCCCTGAGGCGCTGACGCGCCTTCCCCCTCTCTACCCGCTTCGCGGGGGAGGGGGACGACACCCTCGCGGCGGGGCGGCCCTTGCTCGGTGTCCCTCGCTTTGGGCCTCGTGGGTTTTTTGCGCTGCTGGTCTGATCTATGTTTGCGGGTCGATACAGTCTTCCCCGCCTTCCGCCCCCTCCCCCTCTCCTCTCTCCCATTCCCTTTTCTATGCGCTGCCGCGCATGGCCTGGACTTCGCGTTCGAAGATGCGCCAGAAGGCGGGTTCCTGCGTGGTGGCGAAGTTGATGCGCATGCAGGTGCTGGGCTGGCGGCCGGCGTGGAACATGGAGCCGGGGGCGATGAAGTAGCCGGCGTCCAGCAGGCGCTGGGCCAGGGTTTCGGTGTCCACGCCGGTGTCCACCCAGCCGAACATGCCGGCCGGCTCGGCCGCGAAGCGGGCTCCGGCCTGCTGGGCCAGTGCCACGCTGCGCATGCGGGCCTGGGCCAGGTGCTGGCGCAGGCGCTCGGCATGGCGGCGCAGCTGGCCCTGGTCCATGCAGTGGGCCAGGGCGCGTTCCGTCAGTGCGGGGGTGGTCAGCGTGGACAGCAGCTTGGTGTCCACCAGGCGCTCCACCAGCGCAGGCGGCGGCGCCAGATAGCCCACGCGCCAGTTGGGTGCCAGCAGCTTGGCGAAGCCGCTCACGTAGATGCTGTGGCCCAGGCGGTCCAGCACGGTCATGCGTGCGGCGTGGTCGGGCGCGATCTCGCCATAGGTATCGTCCTCCACCACGTAGAAGCCGAATCGCCGCGCCAGCTGCAGCACCTCATGGGCGCTGGCCGGCGACAGGCTGTAGCCGGTGGGGTTGTGCAGCACGCTCACGCTGACGTAGAGCTTGGGTGCGCAGCTTTCGCAGTAGCGCTGCATCACGGCCAGGTCCGGCCCGTCGGGGCCGCGCGGCACGGGCAGCACGCGCATGCCCAGCGATGCCAGGCGCGCGAACTCCACGGCCCAGCCGGGCTCCTCCACCATCACCGGATCGCCCGGCTGCAGCAGGGCCCGGCTGACCACGTCCAGCCCATGCGTTGCGCCCATGGTGGTGATGATGTGCTGCGGCGCCGCCGCAATGCCCAGGCGCGCCAGGCGCCGCGACAGCGCCTCGCGCAGGCTGATGTCGCCCAGCGGGTCGCCATAGCCCACGCAGGAGTCGTGCAGGGATTTTCCCGAGCAGGCCTTGCGCATGGCAGCGGCCAGAAAGCCTGCCTCCAGCCATTGGGCCGGCAGCACGCCCGCGCCGGGCTGGGGCCTGCCGCCCACGCTCTGGTGGAACATGCCGCGCACCAGCATGGAGGCATTGATGCGCGTGCCCTTGGGCGCGCCGGTGGCCTCGTCCGCAGGCGCGGCGCGGGCCTGTTCGGACTGCAGCAGCGGTGCGTCCTGCACGAAATCGCGCACGAAAAAGCCGCTTTGCGGCCGCGCCTCGACCAGGCCCTGGGCCTGCAGCAGGTCATAGGCGGCCACCACCGTGTGCGTGCTCACGCCCTGCTGGCGCGCGCATTCGCGCACCGAGGGCAGGCGTGCGCCCGCCGGCAGCAGGCGCATGCGGATGCGCTCTCCCAGGCGTTCGGCCAGCTGGGTGCTCAGGGTCTGCGGCGCCAGCCGCGAAAGGGGAACGGGCATGAGAGGGTCACCAAAACGTCACTGTATCGGGATGGGCGCCGATACAGAACATGCAATTGAGGGTTCAACTGTATTGGTACTGTACAGGTCTTGCACCTATATTGCAGGCATTCGTGCTGCGGAGCAGGCCTGCCGTGCCCTCCTCCCCAACAGCCCCTTGCCGCCTGTATGGAGACCTCCGGGGCCACCGCCTCATGCCACCGTCCGAACTCACCGCCTTGCTGCTGCTCGCCGCTTCCATGAGCTTCAGCCCCGGCCCCAACACCACGCTGTCCACGGCCCTGGCCGCCAACCACGGCCTGCGCCCGGCGCTGCGCTTCGTCCTGGCCGTGCCCGTGGGCTGGTGCTTGCTGCTGGTGCTGAGCACGGCCGGCGTGGGCGCGGCGATCGTGGCGGCACCGCTGCTGCTGTGGCTGGTCAAGGCCGCCGGCATCGGCTACCTGCTGTGGATGGCCTGGCGCCTGAGCCGCAGCGCACAGATGGCGTCACTGCAATCGCAGCAGCAGCTGCAGGTGGGTTTCTGGCAGGGCGTGGGATTGCAATTCGTGAACATCAAGGCCTGGCTGCTGGCCCTGGCCATCGTGGCCGGCTGGCTGGCGGGGCACGACGACCTGAGCGAGCGCCTGTCCGTGGTGCTGCCCGTCATGGCCGCCTATGCCTTCTCCAGCAATCTGCTGTATGCCTGCGTGGGCGCACTGCTGCGCCACTGGCTGGCCCAGGGACGCAGGCTGCTGTGGTTCAACCGTGCCATGGCGGCCATGCTGGCGCTGACGGCGATGTGGATGGTGGCCGCATGAGGGTCTGCCATCCACACCCAGGCAAAGGCCGTACTGGCCTGCCCAGCTATTGAAGGGAGGATGCGCAGACCCTTCACGGCCGCGACAAAATACCCTCATTGCCGGCGCAAGAGCGAAAGCACCATCCGCACTGCGCTCTTCACATGCGGCCGGCCCGTGCCCCACGACGGCATGGCAACCCATACCAGCCCGCCCGCATGGCGGGCACCGCAAAGACCTGGAACTGCTTTTTTTATGACGACCTGGACGCTGGCAGACCGTGCTGCCAAGATGAACCCCTCCGCCATCCGCGAAATCCTCAAGCTCACCGACCGTCCCGGCATCATCAGCATGGCGGGCGGCCTGCCCTCGCCGCTGGCCTTCCCGCTGGACGCGTTCACCCAGGCCTGCCAGACCGTGATGCAGCGTGATGGCGCAGCGGCCCTGCAATACGCCACCAGCGAAGGCTTCGCGCCCCTGCGCCAGGCCGTGGCCGACTTCCTGCCCTGGGAAGTGGACCCCGACCAGGTGCTGATCACCACGGGCTCGCAGCAGGCGCTGGACCTGATCGGCAAGGTCTTCCTGGACCGCGGCAGCCGCATGCTGGTCGAAAAGCCCACCTACCTGGGCGCGCTGCAGGCCTTTGCGCCGCAGGAACCGATTCCCGTGGGCGTGGACAGCGATGACGACGGCATCCTCGTCGAGGACTTCGCCGCCAAGGCCGGCACCGGCGCCGACAAGGCCCGCCTGGCCTACGTGCTGCCCAACTTCCAGAACCCCACCGGCCGCACCATGGCCGAGGCACGCCGCCAGGCCCTGGTGGACAAGGCGCGTGAACTCGACATCCCGCTGATCGAGGACAACCCCTATGGCGACCTGTGGTTCGAGCAGCCCCCTGCCCTGCCGCTGGCCGCGCGCAACCCCGAAGGCGTGATCTACCTGGGCTCGTTTTCCAAGGTGCTGGCCCCGGGCCTGCGCATCGGCTTCCTGGTGGCGCCCAAGTCCGTCTACAACAAGCTGCTGCAGGCCAAGCAGGCGGCCGACCTGCACACGCCCGGCTTCAACCAGCGCGTGGTCTCCGAGGTCATCAAGGACGGATTCCTGGACTGCCACGTGCCCACCATCCGCGCCATGTACAAGCGCCAGCGCGACGCCATGCTGGCCGCGCTGGAACGCGAGATGGCCGGCCTGGACGTGCAGTGGACCCGTCCCGTGGGCGGCATGTTCCTGTGGGTTCGCCTGCCCAAGGGCATGGATGCGCAAAAGCTGCTGCCCGCCGCCGTGGAACGCGGCACGGCCTTCGTGCCCGGCGCGCCGTTCTACGCGGACGAGCCCCAGGCCAACACGCTGCGCCTGTCCTACGTGACCGTGTCGGCCGAGCAGATCGACAAGGGCATCGCCGCCCTGGCCGACGCCATCCGCTCGCAGCTGTCGGCCTGATACGCACAGCCCCGGCTGTTCCCTGAAAGCCGGCTTTGCGCCGGCTTTCTTCATCCTGCATTGCCCATCGCAACCCTGCCCCTTGCCATGACCTCCACCGCCGCTCCCCGCCAGCGCCCCTTCATGACCGTGGACGTGTTCACGGCACGGCCCTACCTGGGCAATCCGCTAGCCGTCGTGCTCGACGCCACCGGGTTGACCGATACGCAGATGCAATCCTTCGCGGCCTGGACCAATCTGTCGGAGACCACCTTCGTGCTGCCGCCCACCGAGGCCGGCCGCGCCGCAGGCGCCGACTACCGCGTGCGCATCTTCACGCCGGGCGGCGAGCTGCCCTTTGCCGGCCATCCCACGCTGGGCAGCTGCCACGCCTGGCTGGCGCAGGGCGGCGTGCCGCAGCAGGCGCAGCGCATCGTGCAGGAATGCGCCAAGGGGCTGATCTCGATTGCGCGCCAGGACGGACGCCTGGCCTTCCAGGCACCGGCCACCGACATCGGCGTCGTGGAGCCGGGCCTGCTGGCCGAGGTGGCTGCCGCGCTGGGCGCGGAGCCCGGCCAGATCCTGCGCGCCGCCTGGCTGGACAACGGCCCGCGCTGGATGGGCGTGCTCTTCGAGCATCCCGATCAGGTGCTGGCGCTGGAGCCCGACCATGCAAGGCTCAAGGCGCTGAACACCAAGGTGGGTGCCTGCGCGCTGTACGAAAGCGCGCAAGATGCACCGGCACTGATCGGCCGCAGCAGCCGCGAGGCACGCGCCTTTGCCACGGGCCAGCGCCCGGCCGGGGCCGATGCGGATGCCGCCCCCAGCCTGGAAGTGCGCGGCTTCGCCAGCCCCGTCGGCGTCACCGAAGACCCCGTCACCGGCAGCCTCAACGCCAGCCTGGCCCTGTGGCTGCGCGGCGAAGGCCTGCTGCGCGCGCCCTACATCGCCAGCCAGGGCTGCTGCGTGGGCCGCGACGGCCGCGTGCATGTCAGCGAGGACGCCCAGGGCGCGCTGTGGATAGGCGGCCATGTGGTGGAGTGCGTGAGCGGCCAGGTGCTGTTGTAGGGCCTGCCGGGCTGCTGGAATCTGTCGCCAAGGCGGCAGCCAGTCGCCCGCAGGACAAACGCCGGCGCCAGCGCTGGCCACAATCCGCGCCATGGGAACCCTCTATCTTGTGCGCCATGGCCAGGCCTCGTTTGGTGCCGAAGACTACGACCAGCTCAGCGAACGCGGCCAGGCGCAATCGCAAAGATTGGGTGCCTACTGGCGAGAGCGCGGCCTGCGCTTCGACGCGGTCTACACGGGCACGCTGCGCCGCCATGCGCAGACGCTGGCCGGCATCGCCGAAGGCCTGGGCAGCCTGCCTGCCGAGCAGCACCGCACCCAGGCGCTTGCGGGCCTCGATGAATACGACAGCGGCGCGCTGCTGCAGGCCATCCACCCAGCGCCCCTGCCCAAGCCCGACACACCCGAGCTGTACCGCCACCACTTCCGGCTGCTGTGCGATGCCCTGGCCCAGTGGATGGCCGGCACCATCAGCCCCAAGGGCATGCCCAGCTGGGACGACTTCTCCGACGGCGTGCGCCAGGTGCTGGAGCGTGTGCGGCATGAACATGCCGACGAAAACGTGCTGCTGGTCAGCAGCGGCGGCCCCATCTCCACCGCCGTGGGCCATGTGCTGGGCACCTCGCCGGAGGTCACCATTGCGCTGAACATGCGCATCCGCAACAGCGCCGTGACCGAGTTCACCACCAGCCCCAAGCGCCTGATGCTGCAGACCTTCAACACGCTCAACCACCTGGACACGGACGAGCACCGCAGCTGGATCACGCACGCCTGATCCAGCCCCGGCCAGGCTGCCACACGGCTATTGCGCCAGGGCATAGCAGCCAGAACACGGGCGATCTGGGCCGGCCTGCGCTTTTGCGCCACACTGGCCGGCCAGGAGACAAAAGACCCATGAACAAACGCCGCTTCACGCGCAGCGCCCTGGCCTGCGCGGCCCTGCTGCTGGCCGCCATCACCAGCCAGGCACAGCCCCTGTCGAACAAGCCCATCCGCATCGTCGTGCCCTTTGGCGCAGGCGGCGTGGCCGACGTCACCTCGCGCGTCGTTGCGCAAAAGCTGGCCTCGCAGCTGGGCCAGCCCGTCATCATCGACAACAAGCCCAGCGCGGGCGGCATCGTCGCAGCCGACACCGTGGCCAAATCCGCACCTGACGGACACACGCTGTTCCTCATGTCCAACGGCAGCGCCGTCACCGTGGGGCTGTTCAATCAACTGCCTTTCGACATGGTCAAGGACTTCACGCCGATTTCCACCCTGGGCTACTTCGACATCGGCGTGCTCACCGCAAGCGACTCGCGCTTCAGGAACCTGGGCGAGCTGGTGGCCTGGGCCAAGGCCCACCCCGGCAAGCTCAACATCGGCAGCATCGCCATCGGCAGCACCCAGCACCTGGCGGCCGAACTGTTCAAGACCACGGCCGGCATCGACGCCCAGATCGTGCCCTTCAACGGCACTCCCGCCGTGATCACGGCCCTGCGGGGCAGGCAGATCGACGCGGCCGTGGAAATCCTCACGCCCATCATGGGCCAGATCAACTCCAAGGCCGTCAACCTGCTGGCCATCACCGGCGACAAGCGCTCGGCCCTGCTGCCCGGCGTGCCCACGGCCCAGGAGTCAGGCGTCAAGGGCTTCGTCGCCTCTTCCTGGAACGCCCTGGCCGCCCCCGCCAAGACCCCTCCGGAAATCATCGCCCGCCTGAACAAGGAAATCGCCGCCGCCGTGAACTCCCCCGAAGTCACGCAGAAGCTGCGCGAAATGAACGTCCAAGCCCAATCCAGCACGCCCGAGCACACCGCGCAATTGCTGCAATCGGAAATCAAACGCTGGGGCGACGTGATCGTCCAGGCCAAGATCCCGAAACAGTAAAAAAGGCCGAGCGCAGCGAAGGCCCGCAACAACTCCCCGTATGTCAGCGCCTGCGTCGTGGCGGTTGCGGGGTTGCAGTCCTGCCGAAGGACAGGACTGCTTCGTCATCTGACTCGCCGTGATGTTTGAACGTAGCGCGCAGCGCGAAGAGAGTTTCACGGCGAACCCCGCAACCGTCACGGCGCAGGTGGCCCCGCAGCGCAGCGAAGGGGTCGCGGACATTTGGGCGCATTTCTTTGCCTACTTTCTTGCTGCGCCGCAAGAAAGTAGGTCGGCCGCCGGGCCGAGACCCGGCCTCGAAAAACCACCTTCCGGCAGGGTCCAAAAACGAACCCGCAACAAACCTACAACGGCTCCGGCGCCCGCCCCACCGTATCTGGGGCCAGTGCATGCATCTCCGAGAGCAACTGCACCAGCCCTCTAGCCGACGCCTGCACCATGGCTGCACCACGCTCGGCCGCAGCCCCGGCTGCATTGCCAACGGCGCCGCAAACGTTGTAATCCTCGATCGCCCAGCCCATCTTGGCGCTTCGCCCATTGCCCAGCAAGGCATGCCGCTGCGCCCGATCCTCCGAAGTGGAATGAAAGTCCCGCGCATGCTCCATGCGCACGGTCTCCGGCGCCAGGTGCAGCATCATCGATGTCTCCACCTCGCCGCCATGGATGCCGAAGCGGTGCTCATGCGCGCTGAACTGCGCATTGGCCGCATCGTCCACCAGGCCGAACCAGCTGCTGCTGTAGACCAGCAGGCCGTGGCGCATGCGCAGCTCGCGCGCCACGATGTCCATCACGCTGACCTGTCCGCCATGGCCGTTGAGCAGCAGCAGCCGGTGCACGCCGGCCCGCGCCACGCAGGCGCCCAGTTCGGTCCACAGCGCGATCACCGTGGCGGGCGACAGCGTCAGCGTGCCGGCAAACGATTGGTGCTCCACGCTGAAGCCGATGTTCTGCGGAGGAAGAAAGAGCACGGGCAGGTCGGCCGGCAGCAGCGGCAGGGCCGCATCGATCACGCCCTGCAGCAGGCGGGCATCGACGGACAGCGGCAGGTGCGGCCCATGCTGCTCCACGGCGGCCACGGGCAGCACCGCCACGGTTTCCGCGGCAAGCCCCGCCTGGGCCAGCGCGAAATCGCGCGCCGATACTTCGGCCCACCAGCGCGATGGCCAGGTACCGAGGGACGTGTGTGGAGGCGGGGAGCTTGGCATGGCCATGATCTTAGCCCCCGCCCCGCGTCTCATTCGACCTTGAAGTTGGATTCCCTGACGATGCGCTTCCAGCGCTCGTTGTCGGATTCGATCAGCCGCGCGAACTCCTCGGGCGTGCCCCGGCGCGGCACATAGCTGTAGCTGCGCAGCTTGGCCAGCACGTCGGGCATCTGCATGACCTTGTCCATCTGCTGCGCGAGCTGGGCCACGATGTCGCGGGGCGTGCCCTTTGGCGCCAGCAGGCCCGACCAGGAGCTGAAGCCCATGCCGTCCACGCCGGCCTCCTTGATGGTGGGCACCTGGGGAAAGACTTCGGCGCGCTGGGGCAGCAGCACGGCCAGGGCCTTGACCTTGCCCGTGCGGATCATCTCCACCGAGGTGAAGGAGTCGAACGAGAAATCCACCTCGCCCGCGACCACGGCCTGCATCTGCGGCGCCGTGCCCTTGTACTGGGCGTTGACGATGCCCGGCGCGCCAATCACCTTCTTGAACTGCTCGGTGATCAGCGAAATCATGCTGCTGCCCGAGGACACGCTCAGCGGCTTGCCCTGTTTGGCCATGTCAACCAGCTCCTGCAGGCTGTTCACGGGCAGGTCCTTGCGCGCAATGAGGACGAAGCCCACGTCGCACAGATGGCTGATGGGCTCGAAGCTGGCCAGCGCCTCGTAGCTGGTCTTGTAGAGCACCGGGCTCAGGGTCTGCGCGCCCGCCGTGTTCATCAGCAGGGTGTAGCCGTCGGGCGTGGCGCGGGCGGCCAGTTCCGTGCCGATGACGCCATTGGCACCGCCCTTGTTGTCCACCACGAAGGACTGGCCGGTCAGCTCCCCGAGCTTTTGCATGGCCAGCCGCGCCACCACGTCGGTGGTGCCACCGGCGGGAAAGGGCACGATCACGCGCACGGACTTGTCGGGATAGGCAGCGGCCGCGCGCGCGTGCTGCGGCAGCCCCCAGGCGGCGGCCGCTGCCGCGCCGGCGGCCAGGAATTGGCGGCGAGATGTCTCCTGCATGGCTTGTCTCCTTGTGTTGCTCTATCCCGGATGGGTGGCCGGCCCATGATGGGCAACGGACCTATCGCCTGTCCAATACCAAGCGCCTATGCAACGATATCTTTTGCCAATCGTCTTGCAACAACGCACAGAGGATTCCATGGCGCATGGCCGCTACCATCGCCGCCTGCAGCCAGGGGAACCAAAGATCCCGCCCCGGGCTCCCATAGTCCGCCATGCCACTCCAAACGCCTCCTCGCCACACCGCACCCCAGCGCCTCGCCTTCTGGCTTCTTGCCTTCCTTCTGGCCGCCTCCAGCCTGCTGGCCTTCCAGGCCGGCGCGCAGATCCGCCTGAAAACCGGCAGCGGGGCGGCAGCGACCGTGGACACGCCGCGCGTGCGCGCCGAACTCGTGGCCCAGGCGCCCGAAGGCGTACAGCCTGGCCAGACACTGTGGCTGGGCCTGCTGATCACCCACCAGCCCGAATGGCATACCTACTGGAAGAACGCCGGTGACTCCGGCCTGGCCACCGAGCTGAACTGGCAGCTGCCTGCGGGCCTGACGGCGGGCGAGATCCAGTGGCCCGTGCCCGAGGCGCTGCGCGTGGGCCCGCTGCTCAACTACGGCTATGAGGGCCAGGTGCTGCTGCCCGTGCCCGTGCAGGTGGCCGCCGACTTCAAGCCGCCCTCGTCCGGCATGCTGGACCTGCGCCTGCATGCGAACTGGCTGGTCTGCCGCGTGGAGTGCATTCCCGAGGAAGGCGATTTCCAGCTGCAGCTGCCCGTGCAGGGCAGCACGGCAGGCCAGGGTCAGGCCTTCACCCAGGCCTGGGCGCTCAAGCCCCAGGCACTGTCCGCGCCGGCCCAGGCCAAGGTGGTGCCGGCCAGCCAGCCAGCAGCAGAAGGCAGGACGCCCGCCGAGCGCGTGCAGCTGCGCATCGAGGGGCTGCCTGAATCCCTGCAGGGCCGCACGCTGGACTTCTATCCCGAATCCTCCGACACCTTCCACCACGCGGCCGAACTGGGCAAGGACTGGCAGCAGCATTGGGACGGCACAGCCTGGGTGGCCGAACTGCCGCTGTCCGACATGCGTGGCGACACTCCGGCCAAGCTGCCCGTGGTCCTGGCCCTGCCGCCCGCCGAGCGCGCCGCAGCGCTGGAGCAGGGCCAGCCCGTGGCCTGGCGCGCCGAGGCCCCGGTCGAGGGCCGCTGGACAGCTGCCGCCATGGCCAGCGTCTCGCCCGCACTGGCCGCTGCCCTGGCGGCCAACCAGGCCGCTGCGCCTGCCGCCAGCGCCACCAGCCTGTGGATGGCCTTGCTCGGTGGCTTGGTGGGTGGACTGATCCTCAACCTCATGCCCTGCGTCTTCCCGGTGCTGGCCATCAAGATCCTGGGCTTTGCACGCCATGGACAGGACCGCCGCGCCCAGCGCCTGGGCGGGCTGGCCTATACGGCGGGGGTGGTCCTGTCCTTCCTGGCCCTGGGCGGGCTGCTGCTGGCGCTGCGCGCGGCAGGCGAGCAGCTGGGCTGGGGCTTTCAGCTGCAGTCGCCGGCCATCGTGGCCCTGCTGGCAGCCCTGTTCACCCTGCTGGGCCTGAACCTGGCAGGCCTGTTCGAGTTCGGCTCCATGCTGCCCGGGCGTTGGGCTGCGGCGCATGCGCGCCACCCGGTGGCCGATGCCTTTCTGTCCGGCGTGCTGGCCGTGGCCATCGCCTCGCCCTGCACGGCGCCGTTCATGGGCGCCTCGCTGGGCTTTGCCATCGACATGCCGGCCCTGCAGGCGCTGACGGTGTTCGCCGCCCTGGGCCTGGGCATGGCCCTGCCCTATCTGCTGGCCAGCTTCGTTCCCGCCGTAGTGCGCTGGCTGCCACGCCCTGGCGCCTGGATGGACACTTTCCGCCGTGCCATGGCCTTTCCCATGTTCGCCACCGTGGTCTGGCTGGTCTGGGTGCTGGGGCACCAGAGCGGCATCGACGCCGCCACCGCGCTGCTGGCCCTGCTGCTGGCCTTCAGCGCCCTGGTCTGGACGCTGACGCTCAAGGGCCGCACGCGCGCCGTGCTGGCCACGCTGGCCGTGGTGCTGGGGGGCGCGCTGCTGGCCACCACCGCACCGCTGATCGCCACACCTGCCCAGGCGGAGGGCACGGGCATGGCGTCCGCTGCAGGCCAGCGCTGGCAGCCCTGGTCGGCCGCCCGCGTGGCCGAGCTGCAGGCGGCGGGCAAGCCCGTGTTCGTGGACTACACGGCCGCCTGGTGCGTGACCTGCCAGGTCAACAAGCGCACCACGCTCAACCATGAGGAGGTGCTGGCCGCCTTCGACAAGCACGGCGTGACCCTGCTGCGCGCCGACTGGACGCGGCGCGACCCGGCCATCACCGCCGCGCTGCAGCAGCTGGGCCGCAGCGGCGTGCCCGTCTATGTGCTGCATGCGCCGGGCAAGCCGCCGGTGGTGCTCAGCGAACTGCTGTCCAAGGGCGAGGTGCTGGGGGCGCTGGCCGCGCTTTGACGGCACCCCCTCCTGGGACAAACCCCGATTTTGGGTAGGTGCAAGACCTACATCTGTTGCAGTGCACGCCGTCCTAGACTGGATCCATCCGGGGAATACCGCAATCCGAACGCTAGGCGCCGCGGCTGCCGCCCGACTCCGGACCCGCCCGCGCGGCAACTGCCCGCCCTGCACGACACAGGAGGTGGGCCATGCATGCACTGATCACCCATTCGCACCCTTCGGGGGTGCACCATCGTTCACGCGGCAAGGGATTGCTGCTGGCGCTGGGACTGGCCAGCCTGGCTGTGGCGGGGATCGTCCTGCCCTTTGTGTGGGACCTGCTGGGCTTCGTCAACGGGTTGCCCAAGATGGAGTGGCTGCAGTCCATCCTGGCAGTCTCGCCGGTGTTCAGCTGGCTGATGATGTTCGCCTGGGGCCTGGCCGTTCCCGTGGCGCTGATCTATGCGCTCTACCACCCGCAGACCCATCCCTGGGCCAACGCCGCCATGGTGGCGGGCGCCATGCTGGTGGCCATCACCTGGTACGTGCACATGCCGGCCGCATCGCAATGCACGGCCATGTATCCGCAGACCGGCATGGCCTGCTCGGTGCTGCAATGGGGCTTCAGCATGAGCCTGGGCGTGGCTACGGCGGCCTATGTGTTCCTGGTCTTCATGATTGCGCTGTCCTCGCTGGGGCTGCTGGCCGAATGCGTCTCGCGCAATGAGCCGCCCAGGCCCTGAATCCGCAGGGTCTTGCGCAAGAGTCCCGGCCGCCGATTTTTTGCCGCCGGGCCGCCCCAAGGCAAAAAGCGGCCCCCTCGGGGGGCAGCGGACCTTGCGCAGCAAAGGGGGCGTGGGGGCTTCTTTTATAATGGCGGCTGGGTGTCCAGACCGCATGGGGCGGCAGGACAGGTGTTGATAGCGCAGGTCGGGCCGCCTGCGCACCGGGGCCGCAAGGCCCCTTTGCTGCTTTGCACATGAACACCTACACGACCCCGCGGCCGTCCGGCCCGCGCACGCCCCTTTTCCTGTCTTTCGCCGATCGCGTCGGCGCCTTCCTGTCCCGCTGGTCCCATGCCGAGGCTGCGGGCGGCATCGTGCTGCTGCTGGCAGCGGCCGCCGCCCTGGTCTGGGCGAACTCCGGCTGGGCCGGCTCTTATGAGGCGCTGTGGCACACGCCGCTGAGCGTGGGCCTGGGCCCGTGGCAGCTGTCGCAATCCCTGCATTTCTGGGTCAATGATGCGCTGATGAGCGTGTTCTTTCTCGTGGTCGGCATGGAGATACGCCGCGAGATGCATTCCGGCGCACTGGCCCAGCCGCGCCAGGCGCTGCTACCCGTGATGGCCGCGCTGGGCGGCGTGGTGGCGCCGGCCCTGATCTTCCTGGCCTTCAATGCCGCGCCGCCGCTGCGCAATGGCTGGGCCGTGCCCACGGCCACCGACATCGCCTTTGCCATGGGCGTGCTGGCCCTGCTGGGCCGGGGCCTGCCGCCCGCGCTGCGCGTGTTCCTGCTGGCGCTGGCCATCATCGACGACCTGGTGGCCGTGCTCATCATTGCGCTGTTCTATTCGGGCGGGCTGCAATGGAGCCAGCTGCTGGTGGCCGCCGCCGGCCTGGCCGGCGTGTTCCTGCTGCAGTCGCTGGGCGTGCGCCGCGCCTGGGCCTATGTGCTGCCGGGAGCCGTGCTCTGGTGGGGCATCTGGCAGACCGGCGCCCATCCCACGCTGGCCGGCGTGGTGCTGGGCCTGGTGACGCCCGTGCATGCGCTGGCCGGCCGCGAAAGCGCCGCGCCCGTGGAGCGCGTGCAGGCGGACCTGCATCCCTGGGTGGCCTTTGGCGTGATGCCGTTGTTTGCGCTGGCCAATGCCGGCGTGCCGCTGCAGGGGGCGGGCACCGCTGGCATCGATGCGGCGGGCACCTCGGCCGTGATGTGGGGCGTGGCCCTGGCCCTGGTGCTGGGCAAGCCGCTGGGCGTGCTGATCAGCTGCTGGCTGGCCGTGCGCCTGCGGCTGTGCGCGCTGCCGCCAGGCATGGGCTGGGGCGACACGCTGCTGGCAGGCCTGCTGGCAGGCATTGGCTTCACCATGGCCATCTTCATCGCCACGCTGGCCTTTGACAGCGAGGCCCTGCTCAATGCCGCCAAGCTGGGCGTGCTGTTGGCCTCGGCCACGGCCGCCGTGCTGGGGCTGGGCTGGGGGATGGTGCTGCGCCGGCGCCATGCTGCGGACGCGACAGCCCTGCCCGCCTGAACGGCAGGCGCTGCGTACACTGCGGCGCATGAGCGATACAGCAACAGACTCCCGCCTGCGCGACATCCTCGTGCAGTGCCGCACCCTGGCCGTGGTCGGCCTGTCGCCGCAGCCCGAGCGGCCCAGCCACCAGGCCTCGCAGTACATGCAGCGCCACGGCTACCGCATCGTTCCCGTGAACCCCGTGGTGGCACGCGAAGGCGGAAGCATCCTGGGCGAGCCCGTCCATGCCAGCCTGGCCGACGCTGCGGCCGCGCTGGCCGCACAGGGCCTGCGCATCGACATGGTCGATTGCTTCCGAAAGAGCGAGGACATCCCGCCGCTGGCCGCCGAGGCCGTTGCCGTCGGCGCGCGCTGCCTGTGGCTGCAATTGGGCGTGGTCAACGACAAGGCCCTGGAACTGGCCCGCGCTGCGGGCCTGTGGACCGTGCAGGACCGCTGCGTGAAGATCGAACACCAGCGCCTTCTGGCCGATGCCCCGCCCACTGCCCGGTAACTCAGGAATTGCCCATGAAAAAGGCCGCAGCCCCGAAAAGGCTGCGGCCTGCAATTGGCGTGGACCAAGGCCCGGTCAGTCCGGTGCAGGTTACCTGCCTCCGTCCGGGTGTCTGCTTCAGCCCACATCCAGCATCATGCACGGTCTTTGTGACAGCCCTGTGATGCACATCACGGTCCGGCCCATTGCACAAGAAGCCGGCTCCGCCCTCTCTTTCCGAAAATTCCCAATTTCCCCAAAACGCTGCGACGGCCTCAGCCGCGCCGCGTGAACAGGCGCAGGTAGCGCGAAGGCAGGTCCTGCATGCGCATCATGATGGGCAGGTCGGCCGTGTTGAAGTCGCTGTCCCAGGCCGGCGCGCCCAGCACCTTGGCCCCCGTGCGCAGGTAGCCCTGGATCAGCGCAGGCGGCTCCACGCTCATGCCGCTGGTGCTGATGGATGCCAGCTCCTCGGGCAGGGCCACGCGGGGACGCACCTGCAGCTCGGGCTCGGCCAGATGGGTCTGGCGCAGTTGCTGCCAGACGCGCGCCGGGCCCTCGCCATGGGCCAGCCCCGGGTACTGCATGGGGATGCTGGCGCAGCCGACCATGGCGTCGAGCCGGTTGCGCTGCATGAATTCGGCCAGCGCGCCCCACAGCGCCAGGATCACGCCGCCCTGGCGGTGCGATGCGTGCACGCAGCTGCGGCCCAGCTCCACCATGCGCGGGCGCCAGGCGGCGAGCGGGCCCAGGTCGAATTCCTGGTCGGAGTACAGGCCCCCGGCGCGCAGCGCCTGGGTGGGAGTGAGCAGGCGGTAGGTGCCGATGACCACGCCCTTGTCGGCATCGCAGACCATGAGGTGCTCGCAGAAGTCGTCGAAGGCATCGATGTCGTGCCCGGCCAGCGGCGTCTGCAGCACGGCGCCCATCTCGGCGGCGAACACCGCGTGGCGCAGGCGCTGCACCTGGCGCACCTCGTCGAGATGGCGGGCCCAGCGCACATCCAGCCGCAGCGGTTTGTCCGCGGCCTGGGGTGGCTGGAGAAGCGCGGAAAGCGGGGGCTTGGCGACGTCGATCGCCGCGTTGCGAAGGGTGTCCAGAACGTCCATATGCCCGCCTTCCTCGTCATGTTGGACGCAGTCGGTGACCTGCCTGTGCCACTCGGTTTGCCTGCGTGCCGCCATTGTGGAAAGCCGCCATGAAAGTCCCGCGACGGTTGCGTTACAGCAACATGTCACACCGCACTGCAATGGTGCACTGCAGCAAATGCCTCTATGACAGGTGCTGCGCGCAAGTTGGTGCACGCCACCACAGGGTTGGCATGTCGTCAAAAATGAAACAAATTGTGCGTTAATGACAGGGCCGCATGCCCGGCCATTGCGGCTTGCGGAGTCCTCAGTCTTCCCTTGCCGCGCCATGCTCCAGACCCTTCGCTCCAAGATCCTTGCCATCAGCACAGCCACCGTGGTCGGCGCCCTTGCCATCACGGGGGCTGCCACGTACCACATCGTTCGCGGCAGCACTTTCCAGACCATTGAACAGGACCTGGACGCCATCACCGCCGGCAACACCATGGCCATCGACCAGTGGGTGGCCTCCAAGGCACGCGCCGTCAGCGCCGCCGCCGCCGTGATCGAGCACGGCGACCCGCAGGGCTTTGCCGCCCACATGGGCCAGGCCAGCGGCTTTCCCATCACCACGGTGGGCTGGGAAGACAAGACCTACAAGTCCACCACCAGCACTCCGCCCGACTACGACCCCACGGCCCGCCCCTGGTACAAGAGCGCCGTGCAGGCCGGCAAGCTGGCCCTGACCAAGCCCTATGGCGACTCCACCACGGGCGTGCCCTATGTGGCCTTCGTGGCGCCCATGCTGCGCGGCGGCGCGCTGCAGGGCGTGATCAGCGGCGCCGTGCCGCTGGAGGGCGTGCGCGAGGTGGTCTCCGCCATCCGCCCCACGCCCGGCAGCCTGGGCTTCGTGGTCAGCCGTGACGGCCAGGTGCTGGCGCATGCCGATGCCAAGCTGCTGCTCAAGCCCACCTCCGACATCTCCGAGTTGCTGACGCCGGCCGCGCTGACCGCGCTGGCCAGCGCCACGGCGCCGCTGGAAGTGAACCTGGGCGGCAGCGCCAAGCTGCTAAAGGCCCGCCCGGTACAAGGCACGGACTGGCTGCTGGTGGTGGCGCTGGACAAGGCCGAGGCCACGACCGGCCTGCAAAGCGTGCTCAAGACGCTGGCCATCGCCATCGTGCTGCTGGCCTGCCTGGCCACGGCCGTGGCGGCGGCGCTGACGGCCCAGTCCTTCCGGCGCCTGTCCCAGGTGCGCGACGCCATGGACAAGATCGGCTCGGGCGGCGGCGACCTGACGCAGCGCCTGCCGGTGTCGGGCAATGACGAAGTGGCGCAGATCGCCTCGTCCTTCAACGGCTTCGTCGAGCAGATCGGCACCGTGCTCAAGGATGTGCGCAACGGCGTGGAGTCCATGAAGACCGCCACCGACGAGATCAAGCTGGGCAACCTGGACCTGTCCAACCGCACCGAATCCTCGGCCAGCAGCCTGCAGGAGACCTCGGCCTCGCTGTCGCAGCTGACGGCCAATGTGCGCCAGTCGGCCGAGGCGGCCGCCATGGCCACGCGCCTGGCCCAGTCGGCCAGCAGCTCGGCCACCAAGGGTGGCGACGTGGTGGGCAGCGCCGTGAGCACCATGGACGACATCTCCCGGGCCTCGTCCAAGATCGGCGAGATCATCGGCGTCATCGACGCCATCGCCTTCCAGACCAACATCCTGGCGCTCAATGCCGCCGTCGAGGCCGCCCGCGCCGGTGAGCAGGGCCGGGG
This sequence comes from Delftia sp. PX-1, assembly GCF_055797465.1. Taxonomy (NCBI): domain Bacteria; kingdom Pseudomonadati; phylum Pseudomonadota; class Betaproteobacteria; order Burkholderiales; family Comamonadaceae; genus Delftia; species Delftia sp. PX-1. Next base: position 581,580 of record NZ_CP184763.1, on the reverse strand, counting down.
CTTTGCCGTGGTGGCCTCGGAGGTGCGCAGCCTGGCCCACCGCAGCGCGGCGGCCGCCAAGGAGATCAAGACCCTGATCGACGCCTCCGGCGCCAGCGTGGCCATGGGCACGGAGCGCGTGCGCGCGGCCGGCCAGACCATGGGCGAGATCGTGGACGGCATCCAGCGCGTCTCCCAGATCATTGTCGAGATCAACGGCGCCATGACCGAGCAGAGCGTGGGCATCGGCCAGATCAACCAGGCCGTGGCCGACATGGACCGCGCCACGCAGCAGAACGCCGCGCTGGTGGAGGAGTCCACCGCCGCATCGTCCGTGCTCAACGAGCAGGCCCACCACCTGTCGCGCACGGTGGCCGGCTTCACGCTGGAAGGGCGTGCGCCTGCCCGGGACCAGTTGCTGCTCACGCACTGAGCCTTGACCAAGCGCCACTGAACCCCACCGGGGGCTGCGCGCTCAGGCCTGGGCCGGCGCTCCCAGGCGCTGGGACAGGCTGCGCGCCTGGGCCTGCAGCAGCCGGGCCGGCCGGCCCTGGGGATCCAGGTCCAGCGTGGCCGAGGGGCCGATGGCGGCAATGGCCAGCACCAACTGGCCAAAGCCGTCGAACACCGGCACGGCCAGCGCGCTCACGCCTGACAGCAGCTGGTTCTCGACCCGGCTCAGGCGGCTGGCGCGGATGGCGGCCAACTCCTTTGCAAAGGCGGGCTCTTCCAGGCTGTGGCCTTCCGCGTCCAGCAGGGGCGCAATGCGCCCGGGCTCGCCAAAGGCCGCAAAGATCTTGCCCGTGGCCGTGTGGCGCAGCGATGCGGGCGTGCCGTGGCGCATGGCCACATAGACATGGGTGGGCCCCTCTTCCACGCGGATGATGGTCGGCCCCTGGCCGCTCCACATGGCAATCGACACCGTGCTGCCCACCTCCTGCGCCAGCGCGGGCAGCTCGGCGATCGCCAGGCGCACGGGATCGGCCTGCTGCAGGCTGATCAGCCCCATCTGTATGGCCAGCGGCCCCAGGCCGTAGTGGCCGCTGGCGCGGTCCTGCTCCATCAGGCCCAGTTTGCAAAAGCTCACCAGGTAGGGGTGGGCCTTGGCCGCCGTCATCTCGGCCTCGCGCGCCAGATCCTTGAGCGCCATGCGCCGGCCCGTGCGTGCCAGCGCCTTGAGCAACTGGCCGCCGACTTCCACGCTCTGGATGCCGCGCGGGCCGCGCGCGGGCTCGTCATCGCTGCTGTCAGGAAGGAAGACGGGGCTGTTCGGGGAAGAGGCGGCATCGGACATGGCAGGCATTGTGAAGGCTGGAACCCGGAGTTTGCGGCTCCGAGGGTTTTTCACTATGCCAAACGAATTGTTCAATGTTGAATTTTTCCCTAGCATTCAGGCATTCGATAAAAACAAATGCGTTTGTCCATTTCAAAAGCAGGATGCCCATGACCACCAAGACCTTTGCCTCCGCCGCCGACCTCGAAATCAAGCAGGTCAGCTTCGACAAGCTCTCCGAGCACGCCTACGCCTACACGGCCGAGGGCGACCCCAACACCGGCATCATCATTGGCGACGACGCCGTGATGGTGATCGACACCCAGGCCACGCCCGTCATGGCGCAGGACGTGATCCGCCGCATCCGCGAGATCACCGACAAGCCCATCAAGTACGTCACGCTGTCGCACTACCACGCGGTGCGCGTGCTGGGCGCCTCGGCCTTCTTCGCGGAAGGTGCCGAGCACATCATTGCCAGCCAGGACACCTTTGACCTCATCGTGGAGCGCGGCGAGCAGGACAAGGCCAGCGAGATCGGCCGCTTCCCGCGCCTGTTCCAGAACGTGGAAAGCGTGCCCGACGGCATGACCTGGCCCACCCTGACCTTCACCGGCAAGATGACGCTGTGGCTGGGCAAGCTGGAAGTGCAGATCCTGCAGCTGGGCCGCGGCCACACCAAGGGCGACACCGTGGTCTGGCTGCCCCAGGACAAGGTGCTGTTCAGCGGCGACCTGGTGGAGTTCGGCGCCACGCCCTATGCGGGCGATGCCTACTTCCAGGACTGGCCGCACACGCTGGACGCCATCGCCGCCCTGCAGCCCGAAAAGCTGGTGCCAGGCCGGGGCGCCGCGCTGCAGACGCCGGCCGAGGTGCAGGCCGGCCTGGCCGGCACGCGCGACTTCATCAGCGACCTGTGGACCGAGGTCAAGGCCGGCGCCGACGCCCAGCAGGACCTGCGCAAGGTCTACGAGGCCGCCTTCGCCAAGCTGCAGCCCAAGTACGGCCAGTGGGTGATCTTCAACCACTGCATGCCCTTCGATGTGACCCGCGCCTACGACGAGGCCTCGGGCCATGCCGACCCGCGCATCTGGACCGCCGAGCGCGACCGCCAGATGTGGGAAGCGCTCGAAGGCTGAACCACGGCGGCGTGCCGGTCCTGAGCACCGGCACGCCTGCCCATCGCACCCGCCCGCGCACCGGCATTCCCTGATGCCGACGGGGATGGCTGCGCCTTTTCTCTCTCATACGCCCACGACAGAGGACGAACCCCATGTCCCACCCCGCCATCTCCCTGCAAGCGCTGCGCGGCAGCGGCGCAGACATACAGGCCATCCACATCCCCTACGAGCGCCATGCCGACCAGGACGCCGGTGCGGACACGCCCGCCCGGCATCCCGTGGTCATCGTCGGCGCCGGCCCCGTAGGCCTGTCGCTGGCCATCGACCTGGCCCAGCGCGGCCAGCGCGTGGTGCTGCTGGACAACGACTGCCGGCTGTCCACGGGCTCGCGCGCCATCTGCTTTTCCAAGCGCACGCTGGAGATCTGGGACCGCCTGGGCGTGGGCCAGGCGATGGTGGACAAGGGCGTGTCCTGGAACCTGGGCAAGGTCTTCTTCAAGGACCAGCCGCTGTACCGCTTCGACCTGCTGCCCGAGGACGGCCACGAGCGCCCGGCCTTCATCAACCTGCAGCAGTACTACGCCGAGGCCTACCTGGTCGAGCGCGCCCTGCAGCTGCCGCTGATCGACCTGCGCTGGCACAGCAAGGTCACGGCACTCGAACCGCAGGCCGAGGGCGCCCTGCTGACCGTGGAGACGCCCGACGGCAGCTACCGCATCGATGCGCAATGGGTCCTGGCCTGCGACGGCTCGCGCTCGCCGCTGCGCGGCCTGCTGGGCCAGGAAAGCCATGGCCGCATCTTCCGCGACCGCTTCCTGATCGCCGACGTGAAGATGCATGCCGAATTCCCCACCGAGCGCTGGTTCTGGTTCGACCCGCCCTTCCACCCGGGCCAGAGCGTGCTGCTGCACCGCCAGCCCGACGATGTCTGGCGCATCGACTTCCAGCTGGGCTGGGACGCCGATCCCGAGGAAGAGAAAAAGCCCGAGAACATCATTCCCCGCATCCGCGCCCTGCTGGGCAAGGACGCGCCCTTCGAGCTGGAATGGGCCAGCGTCTACACCTTCGCCTGCCTGCGCATGGACCGCTTCGTCCATGGCCGCGTGGTCTTTGCGGGCGACAGCGCCCACGGCGTCTCGCCGTTTGGCGCACGCGGCGCCAACAGCGGCGTGCAGGATGCCGAGAACCTGGCCTGGAAGCTGGACCGCGTGCTGCGCGGCCAGGCCGATGCATCGCTGATCGCCACCTATGGCGCCGAGCGCGAATACGCGGCCGACGAGAACATCCGCAACTCCACGCGCGCCACCGACTTCATCACGCCCAAGAGCGAGATCAGCCGCCTGTTCCGCGACGCCGTGCTCGACCTGGCACGCGACCATGAATTCGCGCGCCGCATCGTCAACAGCGGGCGGCTGTCCGTGCCGGCCACGCTGCATGGCTCGGCGCTCAACACGCCCGACACCGACACCTTCGACGGCACCCAATTGCCCGGCGCCGTGCTGGCCGATGCGCCCATGCGCCGGCCCGGCGCAGATGGCACGGCCTGGCTGCTGCGCGCACTGGGACCGGACTTCACGCTGCTGCACTTCGGCCCCACGCCCGCCTGGGCCCAGGCGCTGCCCGGCGTGCTCAGCCTGTCCATCGCGGCCGAGGGCGAGGCCCATGCGCCAGACGCCGACCTCATCGATGCGCGCGGCCTGGCGGCCAGACGCCTGGATGCACGCCCGGGCACCAGCTACCTGCTGCGGCCTGACCAGCATGTCTGCGCGCGCTGGCGCCGCCCCGACGAAGCCAGCGTGCGCGCCGCGCTGCAAAGAGCCTGCGGCGCCGCCGCCACGGCCTGAACCTCTTACGCCCCATTCACAGGAGACCGCCATGCTGCTGTCCACCCACCCCAACCTGCAGGCCTGCGACGATTTCTACGAAGCCCTGATCGCCACCCACCAGGGGCTCGATACCGCGCAAAGCCATGCCCTCAATGCCCGCCTCGTGCTGCTGCTGGCCAACCACATCGGCCACCAGGGCACCTTGCTGCATGCGCTCGAACTGGCCCGCGCCAGCGCAGGACTTGCCCCTGCCGGCGCGGACCCGGCCGAGCGCGGCGCCGTGACGCCGGTCGCCCCGGTGCACGCGGCCGCCTGAAGCCGCGCGCCGCCGCCCGTACGGCGGCCTGCCATCCCCACAAAGGCGCCCGCCTCACACCTTGGACATCTCACAAGGGCGCCGCATACAACATGGAGACAAGGATGCAACGCAAGCAGTTTCTGGCCGCACTGGCCTGCTCGGGCCTGGCCCTGGCCGCAGGGCCTGCCGCCCTGGCACAGGACAAGCCCCTGGAATGGGTCGTGGGCTATGCGGCCGGCGGCGGCTCGGACGTGGTCGCCCGCGTCATCGCCGAAGCCATGGGCCGCAACATGGAGCGGGTCATCGTCATCAACAACAAGCCCGGCGCGGGCACCAACATCGCGGCCGAGTACAGCGCCCGCTCGCGCGACCACGGCAACCTCATGTTCACGGCCGACTTCGCCACGCTGGCGGCCAACCCCTTCCTGTTCAGCAAGCTCAACTACAACGCCGAGCGCGACTTCAAGCCCGTGGGCATGCTGGTGCGCTTTCCCATGCTGCTGGTGGTCAACAACGAGGTGCCCGCCACCAACCTCGCCGAATTCCTGGCCTGGGCCAAACAGCAAAAGACCGGCGTGAGCTGGGGCTCGGCCGGACTGGGCAGCCCCCACCATCTGGTGGGCGAGCTGTTCCGGGAGCAGGCGGGCCTCACCAACATGACCCATGTGCCCTACCGAGGAGCGGCCCCTGCCGTGCAGGACGTGGTCGGCGGCCAGATCCCTGCCATGTGGGCCGACAGCGCCACCATCATTCCCTTCCTGAGCGAGAAAAAGCTCAAGGCCATCGGCGTGGCCAGCCCCGCCCGCGTGGACGTGCTGCCCCAGATCGCCACGCTGCAGGAGCAGGGTCTGAAAGGTTTCGAGGGCTATGCCTGGCAGGGCATCGTCGTGCCCACGGGCAGCTCGGCCGAGGTGGTCAAGAAGTTCAGCCAGTCGCTGCAGCAGGCCCTGGCCGACACCCGCACCAAGGCACGCCTGGCCGCCATGGGCGTGGAGCCCATGCCCGGCAGCGCCGAGCAGATGGGCCAGTTCGTGCGCGCCGAGCGCGGCAAGTGGGGTCGGGTGATCGCGGCCAACAACATCAAGCTGGACTGAGCGCCACGCTGCAGACGCAAAAAGGCTGCCGGTCCGGCAGCCTTTTTCGTTGTGGCTGGGGGTTGCGTCTCAGGCCACCGCCGCCGCCTCCGCACTGCGCCCCATCCCCAGATAGGTATCGATGATGCGCCGGTCGTGCAGCAGCTCCCTGGCCGCGCCGCTGAGGGCCACGGCGCCCATCTCCAGCACGTAGGCACGGTCGGCCACCTTGAGGGCGGCGCGCGCGTTCTGCTCGACCAGCAGCACCGAGACGCCGTGGTCGCGCAGGCCGGCCACGACCTGCAGCACCTCGCGCACGATCAGCGGCGCCAGGCCCAGCGAGGGCTCGTCCAGCAGCAGCAGGCGCGGGCGCGCCATCAGCGCGCGGCCGATGGCCAGCATCTGGCGCTCGCCGCCCGACAGGGTGGAGGCCATCTGCGGGCGCCGCTCCCTCAGGCGCGGGAAGATGGCAAAGACCTCGTCCATGCGCTGCGTCTGGTCGCGCAGGCCCCGGCGCCAGCGCGAGAAGCCGCCCAGCAGCAGGTTGTCCTCCACCGACATCTCGCCGAACAGCTCGCGCTTTTCGGGCACCAGGGCCACGCCGTTGGCCACCATGACCTCGACGCCGGGGCGTGCGATGCGCTTGCCGTCCAGATGGATCTCGCCGCGCGAGGGCAGCAGGCCCATGGCGGCCGACAGCAGCGTGGTCTTGCCCGCGCCGTTGGGGCCGATGACGGTGACGATCTCGCCACTGCGCACATCCAGATCCACCTGGTGCACGGCCTCCACGGGACCGTAGGACACGCTCAGGCCCTTGAGCTGCAAAAGGGTGTCGCTCATGCCGTCTCTCCGGTTGCCTCGTCGTCGTCGCCGCCGCCCAGGTAGGCATCCAGCACGCGCTGGTTGACCTGGATCTGGGCCGGCGTGCCTTCGGCGATCACGGTGCCGAACTCCAGCACCGTGATGCGGTCCGCAAGATTCATGACGAACTCCATGTCGTGCTCCACGACGAGAATGCCCAGCCCCTCGGCGCGCAGCTGGCGCAGCAGGTCGGCCAGGGCCTGTTTTTCCAGGTGGCGCAGGCCGGCTGCCGGCTCGTCCAGCAGCAGGGCCGCAGGCTGTCCGGCCAGGGCGCGTGCGATCTCCACGATGCGCTGCTGGCCCAGGGCCAGCGAGGCGGCCGGCACATCGGCGAAGGCGCCCAGGCCGCAGCGCTCGATCTGGCGGTGCGCCTCGGCCAGTACCGAGGCCTCCTCGGCCCGGTCCAGGCGCAGCATGGAGGCCAGCCAGCCCCGGTGCGCACGCCGGTGCGCACCCACGGCCACGTTCTCCAGCACGCTGCGCTGGCCCAGCAGGCGCACATGCTGGAAGGTGCGGCCCAGGCCCAGGGCGGCGAAGCGGCGCGAGGGCGCATCGTTCATGGCCTGGTCCATGAAGCGCACCTGGCCCTCGGTGGGCGAGTCCACGCCCGAGATCATGTTGAAGAAGGTGCTCTTGCCCGCGCCGTTGGGGCCGATCAGCGCATGCACCTCGCCGGCCTTGAGCGTCATGGCCACATCGTTGTTGGCCACCAGGCCGCCGAAGCGCTTGGTCACATGCTCGGCCGCCAGCAGCACCTGGCCCGCCGCGGGCAGCGCGCGCTGCGCCAGCGGCGCAGCGTCCGCCAGCTTCAGATCAGACACGGGTCGGCGCACCCAGCGCGCCGTGAGCGCCTGCAGCGTGGGCCACAGGCCTTCTGCAAAGCGCTGCAGCACCAGCACCATCAGCAGGCCGAAGACGATGACCTCGAAGTTGCCGCTGGTGCCCAGCAGGGCCGGCAATATGTCCTGCAGCTTTTGCTTGATCAGCGTGATCAGCGTGGCGCCCAGCACCGCGCCCCACAGGTGGCCGGCGCCGCCGACCACGGCCATGAACAGGTACTCGATGCCCACGTTCAGGTTGAAGGGCGCCGGGCTCACGAAGCGCTGCATGTGGGCGTAGAGCCAGCCCGACAGCGTGGCCAGCAGGGCCGCCAGCACGAAGAGCTTGACGCGGTAGTGCGCCGTGTCGATGCCCATGGACTCGGCCATGACGCGGCCGCCGCGCAGCGCGCGGATGGCCCGGCCCTCGCGCGAGTCCAGCAGGTTGTGCAGCAGCCACAGCGCCACCAGCAGCACGGCCCAGATCACCACGCCCATGGCGCGCGGCGAGGCCAGCGAGACGCCACCGATCACCAGCGGCGCAATGCCCGTGATGCCGGTCTGCCCGCCCAGGAATTCCATGTTGCCGAACAGGTAGTACAGGCTCAGCCCCCAGGCGATGGTGCACAGCGGCAGGTAGTGGCCCTGCAGCTTGACCGTGACCGCGCCCAGCAGCCAGGCCACGACGAAGGTGATGAGCAGGCCCAGCGCCAGGCCCACCCAGGGCAGGCCCGCCGCGCCCACCAGCCCGCCCAGCGCCGCCACCGAGGCCGGCGCCGTGCAGACCCAGGCCGTGGCATAGGCGCCGATGCCCACGAAGGCCGCCTGGCCGAACGAGGTCATGCCGCCCACGCCGGTCAGCATCACCAGGCCTGCCGCCACCATGGCGAACAGGCCGATGTAGCTGAGGATGACGACGGTGAAATCGGGCAGGAAGCCCCAGGACGCGGCCAGCAGCGCAATGGCGGCCACCGTGAGCACGCGCGTGCTGATGCCGCCCGAGGCGGCCTTGGCAGGCGCTGCGGCCTGCGAGGAAACGGGGGCGCTCATTCTTCTTCCTCCACATGGTGGCTATTGCGCGATCGCCACCACAGCACCGGGATGATCAGCGTGAACACCAGCACCTCCTTGTAGGCACTGGCCCAGAACGACGAGAAGGCCTCCAGCAGCCCGACCAGCAGCGCGCCGGCCAGGGCCAGCGGGTAGCTGGCCAGCCCGCCCACAATGGCGGCCACGAAACCCTTGAGGCCGATCAGAAAGCCGGTGTCGTAGTACACCGTGGTCAGCGGCGCGATCAGCAGGCCCGAGATGGCGCCGATCAGCGCGGCCAGCGCAAAGCTCACGTCGCCGGCCATGGCCGTGGGAATGCCCATGAGGCGTGCGCCCACGCGGTTGATGGCCGTGGCGCGCAGCGCCTTGCCGATCATGGAGCGCTCGAAGAACACGAACAGCAGGGCCACCAGCACCAGGGTCACGCCCACCACCACCAGGGACTGGCCCGAGATCGTGATGTCGCCCAGGCGCAGCTGCGCCTCGGAAAACGCGGGGGTGCGCGAGCCTTCGGCACCGAAGAACAGCAGCCCCAGGCCGACCAGCACGCCGTGCATGGCCACCGAGACGATGAGCAGCATCAGCACCGAGGCATGGGCCAGCGGCCGGTAGGCCAGGCGGTACAGCAGCGGCCCCATGGGCGTGATCAGCACCAGGGTGGCCAGCGCCTGCAGCATCAGCGAGGACGGGCGCAGCCCCCAGGCCAGGGCCACGGCAATGGCCGGCAGCGCCAGGCACCACAGGAAGGTGGCGGGCCAGCTCACCTGGCTGCCCGCGCGCCAGCGCAGCAGGTCCACCACCAGCACGGCGGCGGCCAGGGCCAGCAGCAGCCACAGCGTGGTGGGCACGCGTCCGGCCTGCATCATGGCCAGGGTGAGCGCGCCGAAGGCGACGAACTCCCCCTGCGGGATGAAGATGATGCGGGTGACCGAGAACACCAGCACCAGGGCCAGCGCCATCAGGCCGTAGACGGCGCCGTTGACGATGCCGTCCTGCCCCAGCAGCAGGGCGATTTGCAGATCCATGATCGACTTTCGAGCAGACGCGGCCAAGCGCCACAGCGGCCGCCACCAGGCGCGGCAGCCGCTGCGGCCTCAGACCTGCAGGTTCAGGGCTGGTACTTCCAGGTACCGTTCTCGATCTTGACCATGACGGCCGCGCGCTGGTCCAGGCCCAGGTGGTCGGTGGGCGTCATGTTGAAGATGCCGTGGGCGCCGGCCACGTCCTTGGTCTGCTCCAGCGCATCGCGCAGCGCGGCGCGGAACTCGGCCGTGCCGGGCTGGGCCTTCTTGAGCGCGGCGGGAATCGCCGCTTCGAGCACGCGGCCCGCATCCCAGGAATGCGCGCCAAAGGTCGAAGCCGTGCCCTTGCCGTTGGCGGCCTCGTAGGCCTCCACATAGGAGACGGCGGACTTCTTGACCGGATTGCTGTCGGGCAGCTGGTGGGCCACCAGCACGGGGCCGGCGGGCAGCAGCGTGCCTTCCACATCCTTGCCGCCCACGCGCAGGAAGTCGGCATTGGCCACGCCGTGGGTCTGGTAGATCTTGCCCTGGTAGCCGCGCTCCTTGAGCGACTTCTGCGGCAGTGCGGCCGGCGTGCCCGAGCCGGCGATCAGCACCGCATCGGGCTTGGCCGCCATGAGCTTGAGCGTCTGGCCCGTGACCGAGGTGTCGCTGCGCGAATAGGCCTCGGTGGCGGTGAGCTTGAGGCCCTTGGCCTCGGCCACCTTGCGGAATTCCTGCAGCCAGCTTTCTCCATAGGCGTCGTTGAAGCCGATGTAGCCCACGGTCTTGATGCCGGCCTTGGCCATGTGCTCGCCGATGGCGGCGGCCATCATGGCGTCGTGCTGGGGCGTCTTGAAGACCCAGAACTTCTTGGCATCCACGGGCTCGACGATCTTGGCCGAGGCCGCCAGCGTGATCATGGGCGTCTTGGCCTCGGAGACCACGTCCACCATGGCCAGCGAGTTGGGCGTGATGCTGGAGCCCAGGATCACGTCGACCTTGCTCTCGCTGATCAGCTTGCGCGTGTTGGCCACGGCCGCCGTGGTGTCGGAGGCGTCGTCCAGGATGATGTAGTTGACCTTCTGGCCCGCCACCGTGCGCGGCATCAGCGCCACCGTGTTCTTTTCGGGAATGCCCAGCGACGCGGCCGGCCCGGTGGCCGAGACCACCACGCCCACGTTGATGTCGGCCAGGGCCGAGCCCCAGACCGTGGCCAGGGTTGCGGCCAGCAGGCCCAGTTTTGTCATGCGCTTCATGTCTGTCTCCTTTGTGTTGGATGGGGCGCGGTGCCGTCAGGCGCCACAATTTACCGTGGTAACTATTTTTTTGCCAGCGGTTTGATGCACGGGTTTGCCTGGGGTCTGCACGGCAGGCAAGCCTCCGAGGAACAGGTCGGCCACCACAGGGGCCATGGCCTCGTGGTCCAGCGTTCCGTCGGGCCGCAGCCAGGTGAACATCCAGTTCATCATCCCGAACAGCAGCATGGCCAGCGCCTTGGACAGGCCCGCGCCGTCGGCGGCCGGCCGCAGCTGGGCCACCGCCTGGGCAAAGGCCTCGACCACGGCGCGCTCCTTGCCCACCACGCGCTGGCGGTCCTCGTCCTGCAGGAAGCGCACGTCCTCGGTCAGCACGCGGTGGGCATGCCGGGCATGGGCGTACTCCTGCACGAAGCGCTCGATCAGCATGCGCAGCCGTGGCTCGGGCGGCAGGCCCATGGCCTGCACCTCGTCCACCAGGGCCTGCAGCCGCGTCATGTGGCCGTCGGTGATGTCCACCAGCAGCGCGTACTTGTCGCGGAAGTAGTGGTAGATGGTGGGCTTGGACAGGCCGCAGGCCTGGGCCACCTCGTTCATCGAAGTGCCGGGGTAGCCGCTGCGCGCGAACAGCGCGGCGGCATGGCCCAGGATCAGTTCGCGCTGGTCGTCGTATCCGGAAGATCGGCCTCGGGCCATGGGACTCCTGTGCGTGCTCAGCGGCTGCGGTGGTCGATCACGCGGCGGGCCTTGCCCACCAGGGTGCGCTCTATGGAATCGGGCCGCAGCACCTCGACCTCGGCGCTCACGCCGACCAGGGTCTTGATGCGCTGCTGCACCCACAGGGCCAGCGCCTCGGTGTCGCCCTGCGTGCCCGGCTGCATCTCGCAGCGCACGGCCAGCCGGTCCAGGTTGCCCTCGCGCGTGACCACCAGCTGGTACTGGCCCGACAGCTGGGCGTTCTGCAGCACGATCTCCTCGATCTGCGTGGGAAACAGGTTCACGCCGCGGATGATGAGCATGTCGTCGCTGCGCCCCACGATCTTGCCCATGCGCCGGAAGCTGCGCGAGGTCGGCGCCAGCAGCCGCGTCAGGTCCCGCGTGCGGTAGCGAATGATGGGCATGGCTTCCTTGGACAGCGACGTGAAGACCAGCTCGCCCTCGCTGCCGTCGGGCAGCACCTCGCCCGTGTCGGGGTCGATGATCTCGGGATAGAAATGGTCTTCCCAGATCACCGGCCCGTCCTTGCTCTCCACGCATTCGCTGGCCACGCCCGGGCCCATGACTTCGGACAGGCCGTAGATGTCAACGGCATCCAGCCCCGCCTTGCCCTCGATCTCGCGGCGCATGGCCTCGGTCCAGGGCTCGGCGCCGAAGATGCCGATCTTGAGCGAGCTCTCGCGCGGGTCCATCCCCTGGCGCTGCATCTCCTCCACGATCACCTGCATGTAGCTGGGCGTGACCATGATGATGTCGGGCCGGAAGTCCTGGATCAGCTGCACCTGCTTTTCGGTCTGCCCGCCCGACATGGGCACCACGGTGCAGCCCGCGCGCTCGGCACCGTAGTGCGCGCCCAGGCCGCCCGTGAACAGGCCGTAGCCGTAGGCCACATGCACCATGTCGCCGGGCCGCCCGCCCGCCGCGCGGATGGAGCGCGCCACCAGGTTCGCCCAGTTGTCGATGTCATTCAACGTGTAGCCCACCACCGTGGGCTTGCCCGTGGTGCCCGAGGAGGCATGCACGCGCGCCACCTTCTGGCGCGGCACGGCGAACATGCCGAACGGATAGTTCTCGCGCAGGTCCTTCTTGGTGGTGAAGGGAAAGCGGGCCAGATCGGACAGCGTGCGCAGGTCGGACGGATGAACGCCCTTCTCATCGAAGGCGCGGCGGTAATGCGGCACATGGTCGTAGGCATGCTGCAGCGACCAGCGCAGGCGCAGCAGCTGCAGCGAGGCGATCTCGTCGCGGCTGGCGGTTTCGATGGGTTCGAGTTCGCCGGGGGCGGGGCGCTGGACAGGCATGGCTGGGCCCTTTCATACGGGCTGGTTCAGGCCGGGCACGGTGGGCCGGCCCTTGAAGCTGTGCGAGCGGCCACGGAACAGCGCGATCACTTCCTGGCGCTGGTTGGTGACCTGCACGTCATAGACGCCGGTGCGGCCTGCGCGCGAGACTTCGCGGGCCTGGGCCGTGAGCACGTCGCCGGGCCGGCCGGGCGCGACGAAGTCCACGCTCAGGCCCGAGGCCACCGTCATCTCGTTGCGCGCATTGCAGGCATAGGCAAAGGCCGTGTCGGCCAGCGCCGTGATGAAGCCGCCGTGGCAGATGTCGAAGCCATTGAGCATGTCGTCGCGCACGGCCATCTCCATGCGCGCCGCGCCGGGGGCGATGTCCGTGATGCGCAGGCCCAGGCCTTGCGCGGCGCGGTCGCGCGCCAGCATGCCGTCGCGCACCTGCTCGGCCAGTCGCTGGGCGGCCTCGCCCGGGGTGTGGTTGTCTTGCATGGCGGGCTCCTCAGCGGTCCGAGAACACGGCAGCCCGCTTGCCCAGAAAGGCGGCCACGCCCTCCTGGTAGTCGTGGGCTGCGCCCAGCTGGCCCTGCTGGCGCGCCTCGCGCGTGAGCGCATGTTCGTAGTCCAGCAGCTGGGCCGAGTCCATGGCCTCCCGCGTGCGCGCCAGGGCCCGCACCGGCATGGCGGCCAGGCGCTGCGCCAGGGTCTGGGCCTCGCTGCGCAAATCGGCATCTTCCACGCAGCGCCAGATCAGGCCGATGCGTTCGGCCTCGGCCGCAGGCAGCTTGTCGCCCAGCAGGGCCAGCCCCAGGGCGCGCGCACGGCCCACCAGGCGCGGCAGCAGCCAGGTGCCGCCGCAGTCGGGCACCAGGCCGATCTTGGCAAAGGCCTGGATGAAGCTGGCCGAGCGTGCGGCCAGCACCAGGTCGCAGGCCAGCGCGATATTGGCGCCCGCGCCGGCAGCCACGCCGTTGACGGCGGCCACCACGGGCACGGGCATGGACTTGAGACGCAGGCACAGCGGCTGGTAGCGGCGCTCGATCAGGTCGCCCAGGTTCTGGTCGGGCGCGGCCTCGGGGTCGGACAGATCCTGGCCCGCGCAAAAGCCGCGCCCCGCGCCCGTGAGCACCACGCAGCGCACCGAGGCATCGCCGGCGGCCTGCTCCAGGGCCGAAAGCAGCTGCTCGTGCAGCTGCGCGTTGAAGCTGTTGAGCGCGTCGGGGCGGTTCAGCACCAGGGTGCGGACGGCGTCTTGCTGCTCAACCAGAACCAGCGATGGGGGCATGGAAGTCTCCGTGGCCTGTCTGCCGTCTTTATGCGGCAGATCAAACATAATTTACCGAATGGTCGGTAAATGTTAGTCGCCAGACCCTTTCCACCACAAGCGCCCAGGCACCGAGGAAACCCTAGGCCCCATGAAAAAAGGCCCTCACGGGCCGATTTGTCGAAGGTTCAGGGCTTGAAACCCGAGCGCTGCACCACCGGCGTCCACTGGGCGCGGTAGGCCTTGAGCATCTCGGCCGTCTGCGCGCTGCTGCTGGAGACCGGGGTCAGCCGGCTGGCCTCGAATTTCTGGCGCGTGTCGGGCTCCTTCATGATCTCCTGCACCATGCGCGACAGGCGCTCGGCAATGTCGGGCGCCATGCTCTGGGGCGCGAACAAGGTGTTCCAGCCCATGCCCGACAGGTTCAGGCCCGATTCCTTGAGCGTGGGGATGTCCGGCGCCATCGTGCTGCGGCGCTCGCCCGACACGGCCAGCACGCGGATCTTGCCGGCCTCGTGCTGGGGCAGCAGCACGTCGAAGGTGTCGATGGCCAGCGGCACCTGGCCGCCCACCAGGTCGGTCAGCAGCGGGGCCGAGCCCTTGTAGCCCACGGTTTCGGTCCGGACCTTGGCGGCCTCGCCCAGCATCAGCGAGAAGAAGTGCGGCAGGCTGCCCGTGGCCGGCACGCCCACGTTGGCCTGCTGCGGATTGGCACGCAGCCAGGCCAGCAGGTGCGACAGCTGCCTGACGGGCACGGCACTGGCCACGGCCACGCCGAATTCGTAGCGATTGACCTCGCTGACCGGGCGGAAGTCCTTGTCGGGGTCGTAGCCCGAGTCGGGGAACACCAGGGGCGCCACCAGCATCACGGCCGGGTTGGCCAGCAGCAGCGCGGGCTGGGAGGCCGGCGCGTTCTTCACATACTGGGCCGACAGGCGGCCGCCCGCGCCGGGCTTGTTCTCCACCACCACGGGCGAGCCCACGCGCGCCTGCAGCTTGTCGGCCACGATGCGCGCCACGCGGTCGGTGGCGCCACCGGGCGGGTAGCCCACGACGATGCGCAGCGGCGCCTTGCCCGGAAACAGCGGCTCGGCCGCCGTGGCACTTCCAGCCAGCCCGCTGGCAGCCCAAACGGCCGAGGCCGGTGCCAGGGCCAGGATCTGGGTCAGGGTTCTTCGCTGCATCGCAAACTCTCTCCTTGCATGGACGGATTCCCGTGCGGAACGCACGCCGCACAATGTAGCGGCCTCAAAAAGCCCGTTGCCGCCGATATTGACCAGGGTTAACCCGGGGCAAGACGCCCTGCGTCGCTCGGGCATCGCGGCAACCTGGCGAAGCCGACTCGGCGACAATCGCCCACCATGAGCTTCGCCCCCCTGACCAACGACACCTTCCTGCGCGCCTGCCGGCGCCAGGCCACCGACTACACGCCGCTGTGGCTGATGCGCCAGGCGGGCCGCTATCTCCCCGAATACAAGGCCACGCGCGCCCGGGCCGGCAGCTTCATGGGCCTGGCCACCAACGTGGACTACGCCACCGAGGTCACGCTGCAGCCTCTGGAGCGCTTCCCGCTGGACGCGGCCATCCTGTTCTCCGACATCCTGACCGTGCCCGACGCCATGGGCCTGGGCCTGTCCTTTGCCGAAGGCGAAGGCCCGCGCTTTGCCAAGGTGGTGCGCGACGAGGCCGCCGTGGCCGAGCTGGCCGTGCCCGACATGGACAAGCTGCGCTATGTGTTCGATGCCGTGACCAGCATCCGCCGCGCGCTCGATGGCCGCGTGCCGCTGATCGGTTTCTCGGGCAGTCCCTGGACCCTGGCCTGCTACATGGTCGAGGGCAAGGGCAGCGACGACTACCGCCTGGTCAAGAGCCTGATGTATGCGCGCCCCGACCTGATGCACCGCATCCTGGCCATCAACGCCGACAGCGTGGCCGCCTACCTCAACGCCCAGATCGATGCGGGCGCCCAGGCCGTGATGGTGTTCGACAGCTGGGGCGGCGTGCTGGCCGATGGCGCCTTCCAGGAATTCAGCCTGGCCTACACGAAGCGCGTGCTGGCCGGACTCAAGCGCACGGGCGTCGATGGGCAGGACGTGCCGCGCATCGTCTTCACCAAGGGCGGCGGCATCTGGCTGCCCGACATGAAGGACCTGGACTGCGAGGTGCTGGGCCTGGACTGGACGGCCAACCTGGCCCGCGCCCGCGCCATCGTCGGCGGCGAGGTGGGCGGACCCGGCAAGGCGCTGCAGGGCAACATCGACCCCAATGTGCTGTTCGCGCCGCCCGAGCGCGTGGCCGAGCGGGCGCGCGCCGTGCTCGACAGCTTCGGCGCCCCGCACACCGACAGGACCACCACGGGCCCCACGCACATCTTCAACCTGGGCCACGGCATCAGCCAGTTCACGCCGCCCGAGCATGTGGCCGCCCTGGTCGAGGCCGTCCACGGCCATTCGCGCGCCATGCGCCAGCGCTGAGCGCCCGCCCTGCTCCTCATCACACGCAGGACCGGATGCCAGCGCAGCGCCGGCCCCCTGCCGTGACAGCCACCGGCCCGGCTGGGCCGCGCTGTCCACAGTCCGCGCGCCCGGCCGGCGCTTGCTGCACAAGATGGCCACAGACCATCTTATGCACAGAAAAATCTGAGCGAGGTCTTAGGACTCACAGTTGTCACCCGCGCCTGCACGCGGGCGACATATCGATATAAGCCGTTGTTTTTGAAGATTTTTTTTGATAGCACCGTTTTCAGAATGCACCACTCGGAAAGGTCAGACAAATGGGGGGATGGCCATAGATCCGAATAATCCCCACAAAGTTATCCACAGAAATTGACGATATACCCAGAAACCCGTAGCCACCGCCCGGGATGTCTGGTGTAGAACGCCGCTTCCCACGCCTCGGACGCTGCCCAAGGCTTATGCTTGGCGGCTTTGTTGCCGCTGCTCGTGCCCTGCGGCACCAGCGTTTTCAGGCCCCGCTTTCTTCCCATGCCCCTTCCCGCCCATACCGTCCATGTCGCCGTCCAGACGCCGGCGCACAGCGCCGTGGGTGATCTGCTGAGCTACACCTGCGAGCAGCCGCTGGAGCCGGGCACCCTGGTGCGCGTGCCGCTGGGACGCCGGGAACTGCTGGGCGTGGTCTGGGACGCGCCGGCCCAGCCGCCCGCCATGCCCGAAGGCGTGGAGCTGCGCGCCATCTGCGCCGTGCTGGAGGGCATCGCGCCGCTGCCGGCGGCCTGGCGGCGGCTGGTGGCCTTCGCCGCCTACTACTACCAGCGCAGCGTGGGCGAGATCGCCGTGACGGCCCTGCCGCCGCAGTTGCGCGACATGACGGCCGAGCAACTGGCGCGCCGGCTCAGGCCGACCAAGGCCGCGGCGAAGAAAGCGGCCAAGGCTGCAAAGGCGGAACAGGCGCAACCGGCGCCTGGCGCTGCGCCTGCATCAGCGCTCGCACCGGCCCCGGCCGCCGCAGACATTCCCCCCATCGTCCTCAGCGCCGAGCAGGCCGACGTCTTCACGCAGATCGCCGCCCACCCCGGCCCCTTCCTGCTCTACGGCAGCACGGGCAGCGGCAAGACCGAGGTCTACCTGAGGACCACCCAGGCCGCGCTGGATGCCGACCCCGGCGCCCAGGTGCTGGTGATGGTGCCCGAGATCAATCTCACGCCCCAGCTGGAGCAGCGCTTCCTGGCGCGCTTTGCGCCGCAGTACGGCGCGGCCTGCGTGGTCAGCATGCACAGCGGCATGACCAACCCGCAGCGGCTCAAGAGCTGGCTGGCGGCACACACGGGCACGGCGCGCATCGTGCTGGGCACGCGCATGTCGGTGTTCGCCAGCTTGCCGGGGCTGTCGCTGATCGTGGTGGACGAGGAGCACGACGCCAGCTACAAGCAGCAGGAAGGCGCGCGCTACTCGGCGCGCGACCTGGCCATCTGGCGCGGGCGCGATACCGGCGCCAAGGTCATCCTGGGCAGCGCCACGCCCTCGCTGGAGAGCTGGCACGCCAGCCGCCCGCCCAATGCCGACGAGCCGCAGGGCGGCCGCTACCTGCGCCTGCACATGCCCAGCCGCATCGGCGCGGCCGCCCTGCCGCGCGTGCGCCTGGTGGACATGGGCCAGCAGCCGCGCAAGGCCGTGTTCTCGCCGCCGCTGATCGATGCCATCACCGAGCGTGTGCAGCGCGGCGAGCAAAGCCTGGTGCTGCTCAACCGCCGCGGCTTCGCGCCCGTGCTGTTCTGCGCCGACTGCGGCTGGAAAAGCGACTGCCCGCACTGCAGTGCCCACCAGGTCTTCCACAAGGCCGACCGCACGCTGCGCTGCCACCACTGCGGCTACACCCAGCGCGTGCCCATGGCCTGCCCCGGCTGCGGCAATCCCGACATCCTGCCGCTGGGCAAGGGCACGGAGCAGCTGGAGGAAGAACTGGCCCGCCTGCTGCGCAACGTGCAACGCCCCGACCGCGAGCCCGCCCGCGTGGCGCGCATAGACGCCGACACCACGCGCGCCAAGGGCGCGCTGGAGGAGCAGTTGGCCCAGGTGCATGCCGGCGACATCGACGTGCTGGTCGGCACCCAGATGGTGGCCAAGGGCCATGACTTCCGGCGCATCACCCTGGTGGCCGCCGTGCAGCCCGACAGCGCGCTGTTTTCCAGCGACTACCGCGCGCCCGAACGCCTGTTCAGCCTGCTGATGCAGGCGGCCGGCCGCGCAGGGCGCGACGCGCACTACGTGGCCGCCCAGGGCAGCCATCCGGAGATGTGGATACAGACGCACGACCCGTCCCATCCCGTCTACACCGCGCTGCGCTCGCACGACTACCCAGCCTTTGCGGCGCGCCAGCTGCGCGAGCGGCGCGATGCGGGCATGCCGCCGTTTGCCTTCCAGGCCATCGTGCGGGCCGATGCGCGCAGCCAGGAGGCCGCCCAGGCATTTCTGGCCGCCGCCGCCCAAGCCGCGCGCCAGGCCGGCCTGCCCCATGTGGACGATGTGTTTCTCTACCCGCCCATTCCCATGTCCGTCCAGCGCGTGGCCAATGTGGAGCGGGCGCAGATGCTGATCGAGTCGGCCCAGCGGCCCGCCCTGCTGCGCTTTCTCTGGGCCTGGCAGGCGCATCTGCACTGGATCAGGGCACAGCCCGAGCACCGCGCCCTGGTGCGCTGGCTGGTGGACGTGGACCCGCTGGCCATCTGAGCGTGGTACGGCCTTTGGAACGGCCCCAAAAAACCCCAAGCCTTTCAGGCCTTGGGCGCAATCCCGCAAAGCGTTCACCGCTCCTTTTTCGGAAGCGCTTTTAGCGCATTCGCTGCGTGGCTCCCATCGGGATTTGCGCTGATGCAGGCGGGGCATGTTTATTGCATCGTGCCGCATTCAGCCCACAAGGCTGGATCATTCAATGCCTTTCCAGGAGCGATACATGCCGTTCACCCCCTTCCGTATGACCTTGATGGCCGTCGCGCTTGCGCTGGCAGGCTGCGCGTCCCAGCCCGGCGCCAGCCAGGCCCCCGCAGCCGCAGCGCCCGCCACGGCGACCGCCCCTGCACCCGCTCCCGCCGCACAGGCCGGCAAGCCCAACGTGGTCGTCCTGGCCACGGGCGGCACCATTGCCGGCGCGGGCGCCAGCGCCGTCAACAGCGCCACCTACACGGCCGCCAAGGTCCCCGTGGACAAGCTGCTGGCCGGCCTGCCCGAGCTGAGCAACATCGCCAACGTCTCTGGCGAGCAGGTCTTCCAGATCGCCTCCGAAAGCTTCACCAACAAGGAACTGCTGACGCTGGCACGCCGCGTCAACGAGCTGGCCAAGCAGCCCGGCGTGGACGGCATCGTCGTCACCCACGGCACGGACACGCTGGAGGAGACCGGCTACTTCCTGAACCTGGTGGTGCCCACCGACAAGCCCATCGTCATGGTCGGCTCCATGCGCCCCGGCACGGCCATCTCGGCCGACGGCGCGCTGAACCTGCTGGGCGCCGTGGCCACGGCCGCCTCCAAGGACTCGGCGGGCAAGGGCGTGCTGGTCAGCATGAACGACAACATCGACTCCGCGCGCGATGTGGCCAAGCTCACCAACATCAAGACCAATGCCTTCTCCAGCCAGTGGGGTCCGCTGGGCATGGTGGTCGAGGGCAAGACCTACTGGTTCCGCGCCCCCGTCAAGCGCCACACCAGGGGCAGCGAGTTCAACATCGAGCAGATCACCGACCTGCCCGCCGTGGACATCGTCTACGGCTACGGCAACGTGCCGGCCACGGCCATCGACGCGCTGGGCAAGGCCGGCGTCAAGGCCATCGTGCACGCCGGCACGGGCAACGGCTCGGTGGCCGACCGCATCGTGCCCAAGCTCAATGAACTGCGCCAAAAGGGCGTGATCGTGGTGCGCAGCTCGCGCGTGCCGGCCGGCTTCGTGCTGCGCAACGCCGAGCAGCCCGACGACAAGTACGACTGGGTCGTCGCCCATGACCTGAACCCGCAGAAGGCCCGCCTGCTGGCCGCCGTGGCCCTGACCAAGACGCAGGACACGAAGCAGCTGCAGCGCATCTTCTGGGAATATTGATAGGCACCCCCTGAGGCGCTGGCGCGCCTTCCCCCCGTGGCACGGCGCCTCTCTACCCGCTTCGCGGGGGAGGGGGACGACAGCCTCGCTGCGGGGCGGCCCTTGCTTGCTGTCCCTTGCTTTGGGCCTCGTCGGTTTTTTGCGCTGCGCCCACATGGCCCGGTCCATTTTTGGCCGGGCCTTTTCTATTGCTGCTTCTTAGTTCGTTGTGAACAGCGGGGTCAGGGGGCCTTGGGCGATGTGGCAGTGCGCCTGTTCGAGGGCCTGGGCGAAGGCGTCGGAGCGCAGGTAGGCGTATTCGACGGCGCGCTGGGCGCCTATGGCGTCGCCCTGGACGGGGGCGGTGGCGGGGTGGCACATCATGAGGCTGCCGGGCTGCAGCTGGGCCAGCCATTGGGCCATGTGGCGGCCATAGCCTTCGGGCGTGGGCTGGTCGAAGGCGTAGACGCCGCCGAAGCCGTGGTTGAGCGGCACGCCCTGGCGGCGCAGGCGGCGGGTGGTGGTCCAGCCGCCGAGCAGGGCGATGATGGCGGCCTTGGGGTCGCGCCAGAGCTGGCCGGCCGGGGTGGTGGAGCGGACCCAGGGCAGGTCGTCGGCGTTGTCGCCATAGCGCTGGCGCAGTTCCTGCACCAGCGCGGCGCGCACGCCGGGCAGCTGGTGCACGTGCTGGTGGCCGTCGATGAAGTCGGGGGCCATGCCCAGCGCGTCCTCGAAGGCGTCGAGCTGGCGGCGCCAGGCGTCGCGCATGGCGGCGCCGCCGAGTGCGCCGGCATAGGCGCGCGCGATCACGGCACCGATGCCGGCGGCGGGCTGCAGGCCATGGCCCTCGGTCAGGTTGAAGTGCAGGCCCAGCGACAGGCGCGGGCGCAGCGCGGGCAGGCGCCTGGCCGCCTGCCTCCAGTGCGGCGAGGTGGTCATGCAGCTGGTGGCCGACAGCCGGCCCTGCAGCGTGAGCTGCTCCACGGCCTCGTCGACCAGGGGGTGCAGCGCATAGTCGTCGGCGCACAGGACGACGGTTCTGGCCGGGGACTTCTCCCCGTTTATGGCAGGCATGGTGTTCATGGGGATTCCTTGCGTCCGGGGGCCGCAAAGGCCCAGAACTTGGCCAGGACGAAGGTGCCCACCGCCACCAGCACCAGCACCAGGGCCAGGCTCCAGAAATAGTGCCAGTGCAGCCAGTGCAGGGCCGCCCAGTACAGCAGCTCGTTGGCCACGAAGGAGACGCAGGCCACGGCGAAGTATTTGGCCACCACGGCCCGGCCACGTGCCTGGGTCTGCACGAAGGTGAACAGCGCATGGCCGTTGTAGCTGACCACGAAGGCCACGAGAAAGGCCAGCACATTCGCATGCAGCGGCGCCATGCCCGCCAGCTGCACCAGCAGGGCGACCACGGCCAGGTGCGTGGCGGCCGCGCAGCCGCCCACCAGCACGAACTGCAGCGCCTGCGGCAGGCGGCGCAGCTGCGCGATCACATCGTGCATGGCTACTCCCGCGGCGCCAGCGGGCTGCGGTCCTCGTCGCGCGCCAGCAGATAGGTGGGGCGGCGCTTGACCTCGTCATAGATCCGGCCGATGTACTCGCCCAGGATGCCGATGGACATCAGCTGCACGCCCGAGAACAGCATGATGCTGGCCGCCAGCGTAGGCCAGCCGTCCAGCGGGTTGCCGAAGATCAGCGTCTCCATGGTGATCCACAGCCCGTAGAGCAGGGCCGCCAGCGAGATCATCCCGCCCACGATGCTCCACACGCGCAGCGGCAAGGTGGTGAACGAGGTCAGCCCCAGCAGGGCCAGCGAGCCCAGGCGCCGGAAATTGAAGCTGGACGCCCCGGCCGTGCGGTCGGCCGGCACGAACGGCAGTGCCGCCGCCTTGAAGCCCACCCAGGCGTACAGGCCCTTCATGAACCGGTGGCTCTCGGGCAGGGCCTTGAGCGCGTCGGCCACGCAGCGGTCCAGCCAGCGGAAGTCGCCGGCATTGGGCGGGATCTTCACCAGGTTGCCGGCATTCATGAGCCGGTAGAACAGGTTGGTGCCCACCCGCTTGGCGCCGCTTTCGGCGCCCCGGTCGGCGATCACGCCATAGACCATGTCGTAGCCGGACTGCCACAGCTCGCACATCTGGGGCAGCATCTGCAGCGGATGCTGGAAGTCGGCATCGATCAGCACCACGGCATTGCCGCGCGCATGGTCTATGCCGGCCGACAGGGCCGCCTCCTTGCCGAAGTTGCGAGACAGCGCCAGGTAGCGCACGGGCAGCTCCTGCGCCATGCGCAGCGCGATCTCGTGCGTGGCGTCGCGGCTGCCATCGTTGACGACGATCAGCTCGTAGTCGGGCGTCAGCGTGCGCACGGTCGCGTCCAGGGCCCGCAGGAACGCCTCCAGGTTGCCCTCTTCATTGTGGGCCGGCACCACGCAGCTCAGCCGCAGCGGCGCACGCGGCAGCATTCCCTTGGGAGCGGCCGGAGCAATGTCAGCATGCAATTCGGTCATAGGCCAGCATTGTCAGCGGGCTGGCTGCCCGCGCGCGGCAACACATCAAAAACCGCATACGCATAAGGTGTGGGCACAGGAAAACGCCAGCCCGAGCGTTGCAGCGTGAGCACACGCGGCTCCTGCGGCAGGCCCAGCTTCGCCAGCCAGGCCTGCGCCTGCCGCTCGCAATCGCGCGATTTCGCGGTCGGCCCGGGCTCGCCGGCCACGGGGCCGCGCGGGCACAGCAGCAGGCCGGGCTGGCGGCGCCAGTCCGGCAGCGCCAGCACACGCGCATATTCGCTGTCGGGCAGTCCGGGGATGGTGCGCAGATGCGGCTGTGCATAGAAGGAGAGCATGGCGTTTTCCGCCCAGTCGCCGCCCACCCACTGCAGCGGCTGCTCCGGGTGGCGCTGGTTCCAGGACAGCACGATGGCCTGGGCCGCATCGGCCGCGGGCCGGTAGTAGTCGGAGCTGCTCTTTCGCGCATTGCCCCAACCCGCGGCCACGCCAATCACCAGCACCACGGCCAGGCTCGGCCACCAGGCGCGGCGCAGCGCGGCCAGGGCGGCCTGCGTCGCGGCAGGCGCCTCGGCGTCCAGGTTGCGCAGCCACAGCAGCACGAAGGCATAGCCGATGGGAATGGCCCAGGGCGTGGACAGCTCCACCACGCCGGTGGCGCCAAAGCCCAGCGTCGTCAGCCAGGGCATGAGGGCCAGCCAGAACAAGGTGTCGCCCCGCCCCTGCCAGGCCCAGCTGCGGCGCAGAAAGCGCGCGCTCCAGCGCAGCCAGCCACCGCCTTGCTGGCGGGCCTGCATGAAGCCATACACCAGGCACACGGCCAGCCAGGCCGGCAGCCAGTAGAAGATGGGCGCCAGCGCAAAGCGCAGCACATAGCTCCACACCACCTGCCCGCCGCCCTGGTCCATGGCATAGCCCAGCGTCACCCACTGGTGGTGGGCAATCCAGGCCACATGCGGCGCCAGCGCCAGGCCAAAGGCTGCCAGCGCCACATAGGGACTGGGAGTGAGCAGCCACTGGCGACCTTCGCGAACCAGGAGGATGGGCAGCAGAAAACCGGCCAGGAACACGCCGCTGTAGTACTTGCTGAGCATGCAGGCGGCCGAGACCACGCCCAGGGCCACGCTGAAGGCCAGGCCCCGCACACCCTTTTCCTGCCAGCTGGCCAGCAGCAGGGCCGCCGCCCAGGGCCACAGGGACAGCAGCTGGCTGTTGGCGTTGAACTTGCCGGCCAGCGTCGTATACGGGAAGCACCACAGCAGCAGCAGCGCCCCCAGCGGCGCCAGGCGCGCCAGCCCCAGGCGCCGGCCCAGCACATAGACACCCCACAGGCCCACGCCCACATTGGCATAGGACAGCAGGCGGTAGAAGGCGTCGTTCTGCGGAAACACCATGAACCACAGGCCGACCACCCAGGCGAAGAACGGCGGGTGCTTGTGCGTGCCCAGCTGCAGCGGCTGGGACCAGGCATAGTTCTCCAGCATGTCGTGGTAGCCGTCCAGATTGCCATTGGCCAGCCAGGACACCAGGGCCCAGAGCAGGCAGGCCAGCGTCACCATCCAGAGCAGGCCCGCGCCCGTGGGAGCGCCGGCCAGGGCAGAGGGGGAGGGTTTCATGCAATCCCGTCGAGGTGGTGAAAAAACATGGGCGCGATTGTAGAGAGCGCCAGCCTGCCGACAGGCCTGGACTGACCGGGCCTGCCCAGTCCTGCCGCTCGGACCTGCTCAGGCCATCAACGCCACGGCACCCGAGAAACTCAGGAAGGCCAGCACCGTGGACACCAGGATGATGCGGGCCACCCGCCCGCCATGCGCACCGAAGCGCTCGGTCAGCAGCGAGACATTGCTGGCGCTGGGCAGTGCGGCCAGCAGCACCAGGGCCACGAAGGCCTCCTCACCCAGCGGCAGGCCCAGCGCCATGGCCGCGCGGGCCACGGCCCAGACCAGCAGCGGATGGAGCAGCAGCTTGGCCAGCGCGATGGGCACGTAGTCGCGCGCGGCCACGCGCTCATGGCTGTTCATCTGCGAGCGCGCCAGCACGGCGCCTATGGTGAACAGCGCCACGGGCGAGGCCGCGCCCGCCAGCATGGCCACGGTGCGGTCGATGGGGCCGGGCAGCGTCCAGCCCGCCGCCGACGCCACGCCACCCAGCACGATGGCCCAGGGCATGGGATTGGCGGCCATGCCGGCAAACGCCCTGCGCAGCGCCACGGACACGCCATGCCCGCCCGGCAGCCCCAGGCGCGACAGCGCAATGCACAGCGAGGTGGTCACCACCATGTCGATGGCCATGGTGACGATGACCGGGCCCGCCGCACGCTCGCCCAGCAGCGCCACCAGCATGGGCACTCCCATGAAGCCGGTGTTGGGAAAGGCCGCCACCAGCGCGCCAAAGGCCGCATCGTTCCAGCCCACGCGCCGCACGGTCAGCGCCACGGTGGCACCCACCATCAGCAGCGCGCACAGCAGGTAGACCACGGAGACGCCCACATCCAGCAGCTGGGCAATCGGCGTCTGCGCGCCAAAGCGAAACAGCATGCAGGGCAGCGCGAAATACAGCACGAAGGCGTTGAGCCCCGGTATCGCCGCCTGCGGCAGCACGCCACGCCAGGTGGCTGCGAAGCCGCAGGCCACGAGAGCGAAGAAGGGGAAGGTGATCAGCAGGACGGACAGCACGCGGCGATTCTGGCAGCAAGCCGGCGCGTACGCTGCGCGCCCGTGGCGCACCGGTGACGGCGGGCGAAAAAAACCTGCCGGAATCCGTCTCCGGCAGGTCTGGCGGCAAGAGCGCGGGCGCTCTCAGAGTGCCAGGTCCTTTTCGATCTCCTGCACCTTGCGGCGGGCCAGCGCCAGGTTGGAGCGGCTCTTGTCCAGCACCAGGTAGAAGAACACGCCTTCATGGGCGGCCACGGGCCGGATGACGTGGTACTGGTGGGTCAGGGTGATCAGGATGTCGTCGATGGCATCGTCCAGCTTGAGCATGCGCATGGTCTTGAGCTTGGCGCGCACCACCTCCGTGTTGCCGGCGGCGGCCAGCTCCATGTCGAGGCCGGAGCCCGCGCTGCCCATCAGCATGCCGCTGGTGCTGTCCACCAGGGCTGCGCACAGGGCGCCATCGATGCCCAGCAGGCCGTTCAGAGAATCATGTATCGAAGCCATATGCCACCTCTTTCAAATAGCAAGGGCAGGCGATGCGATGGACTCATCGCGCCCGCTCCTCGGGGGAGAAAACTCTTGAATCGGATACGGGGGTCAGAGACGGGACAGATCGCCGGCCACTTCGCCCGCGGCCCACAGCGCACGTCCCAGCAGGGCGCTTTGATCGACCACCATGCACAGGATGGCCGGGTGGCTGCCGCCCACGGCCTGGAAAAGGACGGTACCCAGTTCGGTCTCGAAGGTCAGGCGGTGGCAGGACTTGTGGCCTATCTCGGCGGCCACGGCCTTTGCCATGGCCATCAGCGAGCCCGCCATGGCAGACAGGCGCTCCGTCGGCAGCTCGCTCTTGACCCGCAGGGCCGTGATCTCGAAACCATCGGGCGTGCACAGCAAGGCGATATGCACGCCCTCGAGAGGCGCCACCACGCGATTGAGTGCAACTTGGCCAGCTTCGATCACGGTGGAGGAAATCTGGGGATGCGTTGGTGTCTTCATGCCTGACTTTGCAAGGAAAGCAAGGAAACGAGCACCCCCAGCGCATCCAGCAACTGCTGCCGGTCACGGGGGTCCGCCTGGATGACAGGCACTATACCGCGACCTCGATCGGCCAAGGCGGTGCTGAACGCCTCCTGCTGTTGTTCGCTGGCGTCACGGCAACTGAGCAGCAGCACCTGGGGTTCGACCTCCAGGGTGGCGATCTCGGACAGGAGCTGCGCGGCATAGTCCGGCGCCGAGGCATCGCCCACATCCACCATCAGCAGCACGCCCACCGAAGCATTGAGCACCCAGCGGCGCACGAAGTCGAAGCGGTCCTGGCCCGGGCTGCCCACCAGTTGCAACCGCATTCCCTCGCCCAGATCGATCTCGCCGAACTCCGCGCCCACGGTGGTGAACTCCTTGGAATGGGCGGCCCGGTCGAGATTGGGCACATCCGTTGCGGCCATCAGCGCTCCGCACAGGCTGCGCAGCGCCGTGGTCTTGCCGATGCCCATGGGTCCGATCAGGCTCACCCGCACCAATCCCGCACCGGGCTGGTCGCTCATCCACATGCTCATGCCTGCCCTCCGCGGCGTATCCAGCCGGTCAGCCGCTGCACCCACTGGCGCGACAGGCCTGGCGCCACGGCAGTGGCAGCCCCGTGCGCCTGCGCGCGGTGGCCGCCCAGCGGCGTCGGATCGTCCGCACGGGCCGGCCTCAGGCTGCAATCGAGCGTGCCGCGCAGCCGGGGGTGGCGCAGCAGCTCGGCCACGGCGGCAGGCGCCATGCCGCTGTGCTCGCACAGTGTGGCCACATCCATCGGGCCACGGCACAGCATGGCCAGGGCCCGCAGGGATTCGGCACTGTTCCAGGGCGCGGGCAGCGCCACCCAGGCCTTGAGCCGGAATTGGTAGCGGCAGCCCTCAGCCTGCTGCCGAAGATCATCCAGCGCGCGCACCAGGGTCTGCGAGGACGCCACCTGCTGGCGCACCGTCCAGTCCATGAGGAAGACGGCGGCCCGGTCCAGCATGTCGATCAGGTCGGAGAGCGTGAAATCCAGATCCAGATAGGTGGCCAGGCGCTGGGGCGTGCGTTCCAGGTGCTGCCCCTGGGGCACACCGCCCACATAGACCACGCAAGGCAGCCATCCGGCCGCCTCGGGCACGGGCAGGCTGCCGTCCACCACCAGCACCTGGGCGCTGACCAGGGGCACCTGCCGCCAGCCGCGCAGCGACTTGCGGGACGCCACGGCAAACAATGTCTCAAAACGCTGCTTGAGCAGCGGCGACCACAGCTCGGCAGCCAGGCCAATCTCATCGGTAGTGCGAGCCAACTTCAACGCCTCCCCGGATAGCAGCGGGAAATGAACAGATCGAGGTCGCCTGGAGCAAATATAGGCGAGCACTGATATTTTCGATAGTTTTCATTCAACGATCAAACCCATCAATGTGAACTTTTCTATCGGTGGCTGTACAGCCACAGACAGCTCCCCGCGGGTCGCGAGATTTGTCGCCGAATTCCAAGGGTGCTTACACCTGCCCGGACGGCCCCGACCCCCGAAGCGGTATGCTCCCGCTTCCCTCACTTTCACGCCTTTCCCCGCGCAACGCACCCATGTCCGCAGGACTCAATCTGGCCCAGCTCCAGGCCGTCCACTACACCGAAGGCCCCTGCCTGGTCCTGGCCGGCGCGGGCTCGGGCAAGACACGCGTGATCACGCACAAGATCGGACGCCTGATCGAGACGGGCATGGCGCCACGGCGCATCGCAGCCATCACCTTCACCAACAAGGCAGCGGCCGAAATGCGCGAGCGCGCGGCCGGCCTCATCGGCCGACAGGCCAAGGATGTGCTGGTCTGCACCTTCCACGCCCTGGGCGTGCGCATGGTGCGCGAGGACGGCCATGTGCTGGGCCTCAAGCCCCAGTTCAGCATCCTGGATGCCGACGACGTGACGGGCATCCTCAAGGACTGCTCGGGCGGCACCACCGACCTGGCCACGGCGCGCCAGTGGCAATGGACCATCAGCAACTGGAAGAACGCCGGCTGGGACAGCCGCAAGGCCCTGGCCATGGCGCAGGACGACAACGAACGCAGCACGGCGCTGATCATGCAGCGCTACGAAGAGCGCCTGACCGCCTACCAGAGCGTGGACTTCGACGACCTGATCGGCATGCCCATGCGCCTGCTCAAGAACCACGCCGAGGTGCGCGAGAAATGGCAGCGCCTGCTGGGCCATGTGCTGGTGGACGAATACCAGGACACCAACGCCACGCAGTACGAGCTGCTCAAGCTGCTGGTGGGCAGCCGGGCCCACTTCACGGCCGTGGGCGACGACGACCAGAGCATCTACGGCTGGCGCGGCGCCACGCTGGACAACCTCAAGAAGCTGCCGCTGGAGTTCCCGCAGCTCAAGGTGATCAAGCTGGAGCAGAACTACCGCTCCACCTCGGCCATCCTGCGTGCGGCCAACAACGTGATCCAGCCCAACCCCAAGCTCTATCCGAAGACGCTGTTCTCGGAGCTGGGCGAAGGCGAGCCCGTGCGCATCGTGGACTGCGACACCGAGGAGCACGAGGCCGAGCGCGCCGTGGCCCGCATCCAGAGCCTGCGCGCGGCCAGCAACCCGCCGCCGGACTGGAAGGATTTCGCCATCCTCTACCGCGCCAACCACCAGGCCAAGCCCTTCGAGAAGGCCTTGCGCAAGGCCAACATTCCCTACAAGGTCTCGGGCGGCACCAGCTTCTTCGACCGCGCCGAGATCAAGGACCTGTGCGCCTGGTTCCGGCTGTGGATCAACAACGACGACGACCCCGCCTTCCTGCGCGCCATCGGCACGCCCAAGCGCGGCATAGGCCACACCACGCTGGGCAAGCTGGGCGAGTTTTCCTCGCAGCACAAGCTCAGCATGTTCGGCGCCCTGTTCGCGCACATGCTGGAAGCGGCCCTGCCCAAGAAGGCGCATGACAGCCTGCTGGAGTTCGGCCGCTACATCAACGACCTCGAATACCGCGCCCGCCACACGCTGGGCGCCGAGCAGTCGCGCGGCTTCATGCTCGACTGGCTCAAGGAGATCGGCTACGAGCAGTACCTCTACGACAGCGAGGACAGCGAATCGGTGGCCGCCGCGCGATGGAGCAACGTGCTGGAGTTCTGCGACTGGATGGCCCAGCGCGCCGGCGGCCAGATCGAGGATGCGGCGGGAACGACCACGCACACCGAGGTCAAGAGCCTGCTGGAGGTGGCGCGCAACATCGCCCTGCTGTCCACCATCAGCGAGCGCGAGAAGGAGCAGGACATGGTCATCCTGTCCACGCTGCACGCCTCCAAGGGCCTGGAGTGGCCGCATGTGATGCTGGTCGGCGTGACCGAGGGCATGCTGCCCTTCAAGCTCGACGACGACGATGGCCGCCAGCAAAAGGTCAGCGACGAGACCGCCCAGCGCCTGCAGGAAGAGCGCCGCCTCATGTACGTGGGCATCACGCGCGCCCGGCGATCGCTGGCCGTGAGCTGGACCAAGCGCCGCAAGAAGGGCCGCGAGATGGTCTCCACCCTGCCCAGCCGCTTCATCAAGGAAATGGGCCTGGACGCCGCCACCTCGCGCGAAGACCCGCGCGAGAAGCTGCGCCAGCTGCGCGCCGAGTTCGCGCTCAAGGCACAGCAGTCCACGCCCGCCGACTCCTGATTCCCCGAAAGACACCGCATGCGTTTTTACCGCCCCGTTCTCAGCCTGGCGCTGGTGGCCGTGACCGCCGCCTGCTCCAGCACCGCCTTGCAGCCCACTGCCCAGGCCACCCCACAGTCCACCGCCCAGGCCAAGGCCGCACCCAAGGCCGCCCGCACAACCTCCGCACAGTCCCCTCTCTCATGCCCCGAGGGCGAGGAAATGAAGGACAGCCAGCTGCAGGGCGAGTGGACCGGCACGGTCGAAGGCCAGGCCCAGCCCGTGCGCCTGCAGCTGGGGCCGCACCCCCAGTGGAAGGGCAACGTCAAGGGCACGATCGCGCGCGGCGCAGACACCCGGCCCATGGTCGGCGACGTGGCCGATGACCACATCACGCTGGAAGAAAGCGCCGACGGCAAGCGCATCACCGCCACCTGGCTGGGCGATGTCGTCGAAGGCAGCTGCGCCCGCGAGATCCGCGGCAACTACCTCGAAGGCGAGGATGCCGCGCCCCGGCCCTTCGTGCTGCGCAAGCTCGCGCCCTGACCGGCCCCCGAGCCTGCACACGAGCCCCTGCTGCCTCTTCACTCATTACCCCTTACTCTTCGCTCCTTCCATCACCGGACCCAAGCCATGACGAATCCTCCACACCTGGATCGCCGCAAGCGCCCAAGCCGCACGCCGACACCCCTGCAGTGGGCCCTGGCCATGGGCCTGGGCGCCACGCCCTGGCTCGGCGCCCAGGCGCAGACCGCGCCCCGCCCCCTGTCCGAGGACGCCTGGCGCCAGTGCGCCGCCACCACGGATAACCAGTCTCGCCTGGCCTGCTTCGACACCTGGGCACAGCAGCAGCAACCGCTGACCGCGCCGCCGGCCACCGGCTGGAGTGCTCCGGCCGCCAGCGCCGCAGCCGATCCTGGCGCCCTGCCCACGCCCGCCCCCGTGGTGACGGCCGACAGCGGCCAGGGCCTGGCGCTGCCCACCACCCCCACCAACGGCGGCTGCCGCGACCCGCGCTACAGCGAGCTGTCGCGCTACTTCGAGCTGGAACCGGGCAGCGACTGCGGCACCTTCAGCTTCCGCGGCTACCGGCCCATGTCCGTGTCCGTGGTGACGGCCGACCATGTCAACCGGCAGCCCACCACGCCCGGCAAGGACCCTGCGCAGTCGCAGCCCTACAAGACCGAGGAAATGCGCGTGCAGCTGTCCGTGCGCACCAAGGTCGCCCAGGGCCTGCTGACCGGCAGCACCTCGGCGGGCAAGGACTCGCTGTGGGTCGGCTACACCCAGCAGTCGTACTGGCAGCTGTTCAGCCCCGCCATCTCGCGGCCCTTCCGCAACACGGACCACGAGCCCGAGATCTTCTACGTCTACCCCACCGATGCTCGGCTGCCCTTCGGCTGGCGCTGGCGCTACAGCGGCGTGGGACTGGTGCACCAGTCCAACGGCCAGAGCGATCCGCTGTCGCGCAGCTGGAACCGCTGGTATCTGATGACCGGCTTCGAGCTGGACAACCGCTGGCAGCTGCACGCCAAAGCCTGGCAGCGCATCCGCGAAAGCGCCGAGCACGACGACAACCCGCGCATCCAGGACTACATAGGCCGGGGCGAGGTGAAACTGGGCTGGAACGTCAATGCACAGAACTATCTGGGCTTCACTGCGCGCGGCTCGCTGGGCCAGGGCCGCGGCTCCGGCCGCGTCGAATGGCTGCGCACCCTAGGCGAAGGATGGAACGGTGGCAAGAGCAATTTGCGCCTGCATGTCCAGCTTTTCAGCGGATACGGTGACAGCCTGATCGATTACAACTACAAGCGCACCGTGCTCAGCGTGGGCTTCAGCCTTCTGGACTTCTAGAAGGCCGGCCCTCGCGGGCACGCTTTGCCGCTTGCCCTTCGCGGGGAAGCCCCGCCCCGCTGGCTGCATTGCCAGCGGCCGGGGCCATGCGTCAGAATGCGCCGATGCCCCGGGCCTTTGCAGGCAGGCCCGGAACCCGCCCCAGAACGAACCGCGGAGGTCCGCCATGGATTTGCAATACCAGCTCAAGGCCGGCAGCTACTGCCTGTACGACATGCGCGAGACGCCCAGTGCCATCACGGGCGAGCGCCGCTGCCGGCTCAGGACCGAGCTGGTGGCCATTGCCTTCGACCTGGTCACGGGCCAGGTCCATGAGCATGGCTCGCCCACGCGCATCCATGCCTGGGCGCTGTGCATGCGCCGGCGCCTGCGCGCGGCCGGCGACTGGGACCAGGCCGACAGCATCGTCGTGGTCTCGGGCCCCCTGCCGGTGGACGAGATCAACAAATGCCTGGGCATACGCGGCTATTGCCGCCGCATGTTCCAGCGCCTGGCCAGCCTGCCGCACGGCAAGCTGCAGCCCCACGCGCATGCGCACGCTCATGGTGCCCACGGCGCCTACGGAGCTTACGGCGCCCATGCAGGCCGGCACCAGAGCCATCAGGGCCAGCAGCGGCGGGCTGCCTGAAGGCCCGCGCGCCTGCCCGGCGCGGCCTCACTCGGGACTCAGGTCCTGCTCCTCATCTTCATCGCGCGGCTCGGCATGCTTGACGATGGTCACCGGCAGCCGGCTGTTGCGCGCCACCTCGCGCGAGACCGAGCCGATCAGCACGCGCCGCAGGCCGCCCTGGCCCAGCGCGCCGATGATGATCTGCTCGCAGCCCGTGCTCTCGGCAATGTCGGCCAGCGCGGCGGCGGGCTCGCCCAGGCCGATCTCCACCTCGTAGGAAATGCCGGCCGCCCGCACCAGGGCCACGGCCGGCGCCACCAGGTGCATGCCGGCGTCCACGCTGGCGGCGGCGATCATGTCCGAGTCCTGCGTGGCCAGCTCGAACAGCGAGGCCTCCTGCTGCACATGGGCCAGCACGAAATGCGCCTGAAGGCCCTGGCGCACCAGGGAGATGGCGTGGTGCACGGCATCCAGCGAGGGCTCGGACCCGTCGACGGCAATCATGATCTTCAGCATGCAGACCTCCTTTTTTGTAGCTGGCGAATCGCAACCACCCCAGTGTAGACGCGGGCCGGCTAAGCCGGACGGGCTCCGGGGACAGTCGCGGCGCGTCCGACACGCGCATGCGGCCATCTGGGACAATGGAGGGCTATGCTGCAATTCGACCTGCTCAAGACCGATCCCTCCAGCCACGCGCGCCGCGGCCAGCTCACGCTCAACCACGGCGTGGTGCAGACACCCATCTTCATGCCCGTGGGCACCTATGGCACCGTCAAGGGCGTGATGCCGCGCAGCCTGCAGGAGATGGGCGCGCAGATCATCCTGGGCAACACCTTCCACCTGTGGATGCGCCCGGGGCTGGACATCATGCAGAGCTTCGGCGGCCTGCACGGCTTCGAGAAGTGGGACAAGCCCATCCTCACCGACTCGGGGGGCTTTCAGGTCTGGAGCCTGGGCGCCATGCGCAAGATCACCGAGGAAGGCGTGCACTTCGCCAGCCCCGTCAATGGCGACAAGCTGTTCATGTCGCCCGAAGTCAGCATGCAGATCCAGACGATCCTGAACTCGGACATCGTCATGCAGCTGGACGAATGCACGCCCTACGAGACCAACGGCCACAAGACCACCGAGGCCGAGGCACGCAAGAGCATGGAGATGAGCCGCCGCTGGGCCAAGCGCTCCAGCGACGAATTCCAGCGCCTGGGCAACCCCAATGCGCTGTTCGGCATCGTGCAGGGCGGCATGTACGAGAACCTGCGCGAGGAATCGCTGCAGGCCCTGGTCGAGATGGACTTCCCCGGCTACGCCGTGGGCGGCGTCTCTGTGGGCGAGCCCAAGGACGAGATGCTGGCCATCATGGCCCACACGCCCCACCGCTTGCCGGCCCACAAGCCGCGCTACCTGATGGGCGTGGGCACGCCCGAGGACCTGGTGCAGGGCGTGGCCGACGGCGTGGACATGTTCGACTGCGTCATGCCCACGCGCAATGCGCGCAACGGCACCATCTTCACGCGCTATGGCGACCTGAAGATCCGCAATGCCCGCCACAAGACCGACCACCAGCCGCTGGACCCCAGCTGCACCTGCCACGCCTGCGCCGGTGCCAGCGGCGTGAGCTGGGAGCAAGGCGGACGCGACGGCTTCTCGCGCGCCTACCTGCACCATCTGGACCGCTGCGGCGAGATGCTGGGCCCCATGCTCACCACCATCCACAACCTGCACTACTACCTGAACCTGATGCAGGAAGTGCGCAACGCGCTGGAGGCCGGCAACTTCAGCGAAATGCGCGCGCGCTTCAAGGCCGAGCGCGCCCGGGGCGTCTGACGCCCCGCAGCCGATCGTTCAGGTCACTCAGGTGGCCAGGGCCGCTCAGGTCGCCATATCCTTGAGCGACCAGGACACGCCGGTCTCGAAGCCGGCGCGCATCTCGTCGGCCACGCGCTCCAGCTCGTCCAGAAACAGGCGCATGGCAGCCGCCCTGGTGTAGCCGATGCGCTGGTACAGACAGCTTGGCAGCTGTGCTCCTGCATCGTGCAGGGGCCGCCAGAGCAGGCGGCCGGCCGCCACATCCTCGGCCACGTTGTCGGGCACCAGGAATCCCAGGGCCGTGCTGCCGGCCACCAGGCGCCGCACCATGGGCACGGAGCTGGTCTCCACCAGCGGCCGCTGCTGGTGCAGGGCTGCGCTGTCCATCTGCTCCAGCATGCTGCGCAGCTCCATGCCCGGCGCCATCAGGATCAGCGGATAGGCCACGCAATCGCGCAGGCGCAGCAGGCGCGGCTCGGTGGCCAGCGGATGGCCGGGAGCCATCACCGCGCCCAGCGGCTGGGGCCAGGCCCGCACCTCCTGCACGCCGGGCGGCGGCGGGCGGCGCAGGCAATAGGCCACATCGATCTCTCCCTGCGCAACGCCGCGCAGCAGCTCCTCGCCCGTGCCCGAGCGCACGCTGAAGGTGATGCCCGGATAGCGTGCATGCAGGCTGGCGATCACCAGCGGCAGCAGGTACTCGGCCGTGGCATGGGACACGCCCACGCGCACATGGCCCCGGCGCAGGGCGCGCAGGTCCTCCACCTGGGCCAGTGCGTTGTCGAAGTCACGCTGGCTGCGCCGCACGGCCGCCAGCATCAGCTCCCCGGCGGTTGTCAGCTGCATGCCGCGCGGCAGGCGGTCGAACAGCGGCACGCCGACCTGGGCCTCCAGATTGAGGATTTGCTGGTTCACGGCCGCCGCCGTCAGGTGCAGCGTGACGGCGGCCTTGCGCACCGAGCCACGGCGCGCCACCTCGTCGAAACAGCGAAAGGCCTGGGAGATTGCGGGCATGGCGCGGAGTGTAAATTTTTATCTGACACCTCATCCAAAACAAACAGCTATTCCTGACGCTTGCGACTGCCTACAGTGGCGCTCATTCCCCGCCCTCCTTTGAAAGCAGCCCATGGCAAGCACCGTAGACCAAGTCACCCAGCGCCGCCGCGGCGTCGGACTCATCGCCCACGACCCCGCCCTTTCGGCCGGCGGCTACAT
This sequence comes from Delftia sp. PX-1, assembly GCF_055797465.1. Classification (NCBI taxonomy): domain Bacteria; kingdom Pseudomonadati; phylum Pseudomonadota; class Betaproteobacteria; order Burkholderiales; family Comamonadaceae; genus Delftia; species Delftia sp. PX-1. Next base: position 545,937 of record NZ_CP184763.1, on the reverse strand, counting down.
CCTGATCGCGCCGCAGACGGCCGACGGCCATGTCTACCTGGTGGACATCGAGGGCCGCGTGGCCCATGAATGGAAGCTGCCCGTGCGCGCGGGCCGCCATGCCGTGATCCTGCCCAACGGCAACCTGGGCTACAACGGCAACCATCCCCGCTCGCCCGACCGCTATGCGCCGTGGTCCATGTGGCACGGTGGCGATTTCTACGAGGTCACGCCGCAGGGCGAGATCGTCTGGCGCCACGAGGACCCGGACCACCACCATGACGCGCAATGGCTGCCCAACGGCCATCTGCTCTACGCCGCCTGCGCGCCCGTGCCTGCGGGCTTTGCCGAACGCGTGCCCGGCGGCACCGCGCACGGGCCCGGCGAGGTGATGTACGGCGACGTGATCCGCGAGGTGGACCGCAGCGGCCGCCTGGTCTGGGAGTGGAAGGTCTGGGAGCACCTGGAGCCCGAGGATTTCCCCATCCACCCGGGCTTTGGCCGATACCACTGGCCGCTGGTCAACGGCCTGGGCGTGAGGGCCGACGGCAGCGTGCTCATGAGCCTGCGCACCACCTCCGGCATCATCGCCGTGGACAAGGCCAGCGGCGCGGTGACGCTGCACATTCCGCCTTCCGTGGTCTCGCACCAGCATGCGCCCGTGGCGCTGGACAACGGCCACATCCTGGCCTTCGACAACGGCAACTTCCGCGAAGGCGCCCACGTGGCCTTCTCGCGCGTGGTGGAGATCGATCCGGCCGACCACCGCGTGGTCTGGAGCTACCAGGACGAGATGGTCAACGCCTTCTACACCGCCTTCATGGGCAATGCCCAGCGCCTGTGGAACGGCAACACCCACATCACCGAATCGGCCACGGGCCGGCTCTTCGAGGTCACGCCTGCGGGGGAAGTGGTCTGGGAATACATCCTGCCCTGGTTCGCCGAGTATCCCGATGCCGCAGCGCGCCGCACCGGCCCCGGCCGGCTCAACAGCGTGTTCCAGACCTGGCGCTACCACGCGGACCAGCTGCCCTGGCTGGGCGCTGCCGGGAGGCTGGCATGAGCCTCAACCGCAGGCAACTGGCGGCCTGGATGCTGGGCGCGCCCTGGCTTTCGCCGGCAGCCCGCGCCTCCACGGCTGGGGCCGACGCCTGGCCCAGCCAGCCGCTGACCGTGGTGGTGCCCTTTTCGCCAGGCGGCAGCGTGGACGTGGCCGCACGCCTGGTCATGCCGAGGCTGGCCGAGCGGCTGCACCAGCCCGTGGTCATAGAGAACACGGTGGGCGCCTCGGGCACCATCGCCACCCAGCGTGTCATCAAGGCCCGGCCCGACGGGCACACCGTGCTGTTTGGCGTGGCCAGCTGCGTGCTGATCGCGCCGCTGGTCTCGCCAGAACGCTTTCGCTATGACGGCCTCAGGGAGCTGCTGCCCGTGGCGCCCGTGGCCTCTTCGGCCTTCGTGCTGGCAGGCCGCCCCGACCTGCCGGCCGCCACGGCGGCCGAGCTGGTGCAGCTGTCACGCCAGCAACCGGGCCGGCTGACCGTGGGCACCGACGGCGTGGGCACCAGCCTGCACCTGACGGCCGAAATGCTCCAGCAGCAGGCCGGCCTGTCATGGACGCATGTGCCCTACAAATCCGGCCCGCAGGCGCTGACCGAGCTGGCAGGCGGGCAGATCGACCTGGCCGTGCTGCCCGTGGCCCTGGTCCAGTCCTTCGTGCGCGAGGGCAAGCTGCGCGGCCTGGGGGTGACATCGCGCCAGCGGGCCGCCACCTTGCCGCAGACACCCAGCCTGTCGGACACGGCGGTCTGGCAGGCGTTCGATGTCGAAGCCTGGCAAGGCCTGCTGCTGCCAGCCCGCACCGATGCCCGCATTGCAGAGCGCCTGGCCCGGGAGACCGCCGCCGTGCTGGCCGAGCCGGAACTGGTGCGCAAGCTGGCCGAGGCCGGCTTCAAGCCCATGGTCATGGAGCAAGCCCAGTTCACCGCCCACCTGCAAAGGGAGAGAAAGCTGCTGGAGGCCACCGTGCAGGCCGCCCGCCTGCAAGGCACAGGCTGACCCGGCCAGGCCTGGCCAGGCGCTGCTTGCGGTGCTACTGCAGGGCGCCGGGCGAGACAAACGAGAGGCCCGCCATCTGCACCAGGGTCCGGCCCCGGGTCAACGGGTAGGAGGGCGAAGGAGACAACGCGCGCGGCTGCAGCCGGAAAAAGGCCTTGCCGCCACAGCGCTGGCCCAGCATCTCGAACTCGGCGCCTTCCAGGCGGCAATCCACCTGCAGGCCCGGTGCGGGCACATGGGCGATGCCAGACAGCTGCGACAGGCGCTGCAGCGCATCGGGCTCGGGCAGCACGGTGGTTTCGGCGCTGCCATCGACATGCTGGACATGCACGGGCCGGCCAGCCAGGACCTTGAGCGGATACACCAGCTCCAGGCCCGCCCGCCCGGCGCGCAGGCCCCGCTGCAGGCCGCCGTCGACATCCCCCTGGGCTCGCGCCCAGCACGTGAAGCTCAGTCCGCGCGCCGAACCCACGATGCGCACGCGCCAGGCCAGGCTCAGCTCCTCGCAGTCCACCACCGTTTCGTAGAAGGCCTCGAAGCGGCCGGCCCGCTCGCGCAGGCTCAGTTCGCCCGCGCCATACACACAGCGGTCACCCTGTCCGTCGCGCGCCACAAAGGCCATGGAGCGCAGGATGTCGACGCCGCCATAGCGGACATTGCGCAGGCCGCCGTCGGCCAGTTCGGCGCGGAGCGGGCCGGCCTGCAACTGGCGGGGGCCGGACTGCAGATGCCTATCCCAGCCTTGCGCAGACACCACGATGCCAGCGCCCTCGGGCCCGTTGCCGGCGATTTCAGCGAACCATTGGTTCATATTTGCACCCTTGTCCATTCCGAGCATGGATGCCGATGCTATGGACGATCGGTGCGCATGAATAACGATGTTTTCTGTCACTCGTCGTGAGCTGCACTCACAAGCGGTCAGGCATTCCGGCATCAGTCCGGGGGGCCGGGGCGCCGCTCAAGACCTGCGGGGCCTGTTGCGGCTCCAGCACCGTGCAGTTGCGGCCCTGGGCCTTGCCTCGGTACAGGGCCGCATCGGCGCGCGCGATGGTGGCCTCCACCGATTCGCCCGTGCGGTACTGCGCCGCGCCCAGCGTGCAGGTGACGCGGGCGCCATCGCCCAGGGTGTGCGTCCACGGAGCCTCGGCAATGCGCAGGCGCAGGCGCTCCAGCAATTCGCCGGCCTGGGCAAGGCCGGTGTCCGGCAGCACCAGCAGGAATTCCTCGCCGCCATAGCGGCCCACGCCATCTGTACTGCGCAGCTGCGACTTCAGCAGCGCGCCGAAAGCGCGCAACACGCGGTCGCCGCCTTCATGGCCAAAGCTGTCGTTGATGCGCTTGAAGTGGTCTATGTCCAGCAACGCGACGCACAGCACCTCGCCACGCTCCTGGGCTGCGGTGCGCACTTCGTGCAGCCGCTCCATCACGCCGCGCCGATTGCTGACGCCGGTCAGGTCGTCATGGCGCAGCAAGGCCTCGATCTGCGCCAGCGCAGCGGCCAGCTTGTCATTGGCGATGCCCAGCCGGTACTGCATGCTGCGAAAGAAGGTCGCCTGCACGCTGCAGCGCACCACGGCCCCCAGCACCACGCCGAAGGCCAGCAGCTGGCCCGCAGCCGTGTCCGTGGTCATGCGCATCAGCGGACCCCGCCAGCAGATGATGGCGGCCACGGCAACGAGGGTGCCTATCCACGTCAGCCAGAAGCTGGTGCGGCTGCGCGCGAGAAAACCGTCGGCGCTGAAGGCGATCAGCATCACCATCGACTGGAACGCCAGGGCGGGTGCCGCCATGACCATGCCCAGCACGCCGATGATGGACACCAGCTGGTGCGTGAGGAACATGCCCGGATCGCGCAGCTTGTGGCACCAGTCGCTGGCATAGGCCCAGGTGATGAAGCCCATGCCGGCCGCCACCCACAGTCCATAGCCCAGCACCACGGGCCAGGGCGCGTAGCCGGCCCATGCATGGCCCAGGAACAGCAGCAGCGCATAGAGATGGCTGAGCAGCACGGAGATGTGCAGCTGCCAGGTGCGGCGTTTCCAGCGCTCCAGGTGCAGCGCCTCGTCCACCAGCGGTGACGCCGGCTTCGGCCCCCAAAGGAGGCGGTCGGGAAGATTCCGGGAAATGGAGGAAAGCACGGGCATGCAATGAAGCGCGGCGGGCCGGCGGCCCCGATGGGCGCCCATTGTGACCGCATCCGGGAAATCCCGAGGAGCGCGCTCCCCCGCAGGGGATGAACAGGCCCTATCGCAGGCTGTGCGTCTAGGACGCGCGCGGCGGCCGCACATCCTCGGCCACCACGATCTGGTTGCGCCCGCAGGCGCGGCCATGCAACAGGGCTGCCTCGGCCCGCTGCACCAGCCGCTCCGAGGTCTCGCCCGCCTGGAACTCCGCCACGGCCAGGGTCAGGGTCAGCGGGTCCTTGTCGGGATCGGGGATGGGCGTTTCGCTCCAGCGCTGCTGGCGCACACCCTCGCGCACGCGCTGCAGGGCCCAGACGGCCTGGACCGAGGCGGTATCGGGCATCACCAGCATGAAGGTGTCGTCGCGGTAGCGGCCTATGCCGTCCACGGTGCGCAGATGCGTGACCAGCAGGCCGCTGAGCATGAGCAGCACGCGGTCCTGCAGCGAGGGGCCCTTGTAGGCCTGGTGAACACCCACGCGCTCCACCCACGGGTCCAGCTCCAGCAGCACCACGCAAAACGGCTCGGGCTTGCGGGCATGGCGTTCGCGCAGGCCATCGACGACATCCATCAATCGCGCGTAATTGGCCACGCCGGTGAGTGTGTCGCGCCCCGTGGGCAATTGCAGCGAGCCCACGCGTTTTTGCAACTGCTGCACATCGTCGGCCAGTTGGCCGCAATAGCTCGACAGCTGCGCCAGCTCCTCGGTGTACTGGCGCTGCATGCGGCTCAGCGCCTGCCACAGCGCCAGCGCATGCACGGCCAGCGGCAGCAGCACGCTGGCCAGCCACAGGATGCGCACGGCGACCGGGCCCGGCGCCATCTGCGGCATGGGCCTGGCCACCACCACGGCGCAGAGCATGGCCAGCATGGCGCACAGCACCACCACCTGGCCCGTGGGCAGATGCAGCGCCTGCTCGCGCTCGCCATCCCAGGGCAGCCAGGCGACGGCCGCCAGCCACAGCAGGGCACAAGCCCAGGCCAGGGTCGGCTGCCATGCCGCCAGCAGCAAGGCCATCGTGGCCTGTATCCAGCCATGGCCGCGCAGCGTCCGGGTCAGCGGCAAGCCGGCTGCATGGCAGCGCCAGATCCAGGCCATGCCGGCCAATGCCGACAGCGCGGCGTAGGCCGCCCATGCTTTCCATGAAGAAGGGCCCGCCAGCACATGACCTGCCAGAAGGGCAGCCCCCACGGCCCAGGCCGCAAGGGGAAGGACATGGGCGGTCCCGCCGGCCGGTGGGTGGGCGGGTTGCGCTGGCGTGTGTTGTGGGGGATACGGCAGCTGGCGTGACATGGCATCCTCGCTGAAGACATCTGCGCCCCGGCCGAGCGCGCAAGCCATGGTGTACCACAACCCCGTGCAGCTTCAAGGGGCTTGGAGCCCCTGACGGCCAGGCCGGCTCAGCCTGGCGCCGGCCCGGGCTCCTGCGCCCGGGGCAGCACCGCGCCCGCCTTCCTGCTGTGGCCATCGGCCTGGGTGCCGCAGCTGTGGCAAAAGCGTACAAAGGCGCTCTTGCGGGTGTTGCAGCTGCCGCAGCGGTCGAACAGGCCGATGCCGCAGTGGGGACAGAAGTCGATGGCGCCGTCCTTCAGATCCACGGGGCGCTCGCAGCCCGGGCACACGCCCTTGGCCAGGCGGGCCAGGGCCACGTCATAGCCCAGTTCCTGGCGCCGCTGCGTCTCCGGCAGCGATTCCTGCTGCTTTTGCCTTTCAAGATAGCGGTTCAGGCCCAGGATGGCCGCGCGCCCCAGCAGCACCGTCACCACGATACCGACCACATAGCGCACGTAGCCGCCGTAGTCGGGCAGGTACGGCACAAGTTCAACGAAGAAAGCGAACAGCGCAAAGAAGATGAATCCCCAGACGAAGGGCCACCAGGTGCTCTTGCGCTGTTTGGCGAACAGCCAGCCGGCCGCCAGCAGCAGCGGCAGGGTCAGCGCCAGGCGGTAGAGAAAGACACGCAGCTCGACGGCGCGCATCTCCGTGCGCCAGGCCTCCATGGCCCCGTCGCGCAGATCGTCCCATTGGCGGTTGGCCGCGTCCAGGCGCTGCCGCGCCCGCAGGCTCGTATCCTGCAGCCGCTCCACGGAGGCGCGGGCGGTGTTCTCTTCCTGCTTGATGGCATCGAGCGCCTGGGTGCGCGACAGCAGTTCGCTGTCCTGCTCGGGCCGGGCGGTGGCACGGCGCGTGGCCACCCAGTTGTCGAAGGTCTCGCGCGCCGAGCGGTAGCGCGACTGCGCGGCCTGGTACTTGAGCCGTGCGTTCTCCAGCGCCGTTTCCGCCTTGTCGTGGTCGGCATCGGCGGCCTTGATCTCGGCCTTCACGGGCTCGGCCGCCTCGGGCGCGATGAAGTCCTCCACCGTGCGCGGCGACTCGACCTGGGGCAGGTCGCCCACCACCAGGCCGCCCAGGCCGATGAGGAAGGACGCGAACACCACCGCCACCAGCCACAGGCCTCGGCGGAACCATTTCTCGGGCAGACGCAGGGCCTTGCTCATGGGGAAACTCCTGTTTCAGTGGCCTGCGGCCGAGGAAGACCGCAGGCGGAGGAAGAGCCGGTCCGGCTCAGGGCAGCACGCGCACCGGACCCGCCAGCTGGCCGCGCTGCAGCCATTGCGTCACCGACTCCACGGTCACGGTCTCTATGCGGCTGGCATAGCGCTTGTCGTTGGGATGGTCGTCGAAGGCGATGTTGGCGGCCGTCACGCGCCCGCCCAGCCGCGACAGCGCGCGGATGACCAGCACGCCCGGCTCGTAGCCCTTGAACTGCAGCCAGGCCTGGGCCTGCTGGCGCCGCTGCACCGTGGCCGGCTCCATGGCGGCGGCCAGGGTTTCGGTGGCCCACTGGTTGGACTGCTGGTAGCGCTGGCCCCAGGCATAGCTGACCATGCTGTAGGGCTCGTGCTGCAGGCGCAGCACGGTCTGGGGCTGGGTCAGAAAGGTCCACAGCGCCTGCTGCACGGCGGGCGTGGGCACCTGAACGCCGGCCTCGTAGCGCCACAGGTCGTCCAGGAAGAACTCGCCCAGGCCCTGGCGGTAGACATGGCCGCCGGCCGTGCCGCATTCGTTGAGCTTGTGCGCCACGCGCCAGGGGCCTTCGGGGGTCCTGTAGGCCCAGCCGTAGTGCGAGTAGTGCAGGTCGTACTTGCTCAGGTCCTGGCCCACGCGCGCCAGCAGCACGACACGGGTGCCGTTCTTCGCGTACTCGGCATCCAGCGCCTGGGATGTGCGCTGGGCCAGGTCCAGGCCCTTTTGCAGGGACTGGGGAGTGAGGGGCTTGTCCTCGCAGCTGCGCCCTGCATGGGCCGTGCCCAGCGCGGCGGCCAGCAGCAGGCCCAGGCAGGCGGCACGGGCTGCAGGGGAAGGAGAAAGCAGCGGTTTCATGGCGGGCATCACAGGCGTTCGTTGTGCAGCAGGGCCTTGCCCATCTCGTTGGGGATGAAGGCCAGCACCTTGCCGGCCGCCGAGATGATGACGCCCGTGCCGATCACGCTGCAGGTCAGCACCGTGCCCACGGCGTAAGCCGAGGCGGAGGCGCCTCGCCCCACCACTTCCACGCTGGCCTGGGCGCCGTCGGAGGCACGCTCCAGCAGGTAGACCGTGCCCGTGGCCGAGGCCTGCACCGCCTTCACGGTCAGCACTGCGCCGCCCACCGACAAAGCGGCAGGCACGGCCACCACGGCGCCAGCGGCCGCCGAAGCCACCGAAGCCGTGCCCACCACGGAGGCCACGGGCAGCATGGACAGCGCCACGGAGGCCTCGCTTTGCGCATGGGCTGGCGCCATGGCCAGGGCTGCGCACAGCGCACCAGCGGCCAGCAGGGCACGCGGCAGGCGCGCGAAAACGGATTGGTTGACCATCATTGCTTGGACTCCTGGAAATGCGGGGAAGGGGCGGACATCACTCGGCGTCGGCCGGTTGCGCGGCCTCGCGGCGGCCATGCATGCGGGCCTGCGCCAGGTCGGCCTCGTGGCGGTCACGCAGCATCTTGGCCAGCGTGAAGGCGGTGGTGATGAGATAGAGCCAGCTCACGCCCAGGAAGGCCTTGTAGGTCACGTTGATGTCCATGCTCACCAGCCCCCAGCCGGTCAGCGCCATGGACACGGCAAAGCCGCCCCAGACCACCAGCTTCCACATGGGCGTGTCGCCTGCGCCGCTGCGGCCGCCCTCGTTGTCCCGCACGAACTTGGCCAGCACGAAGGCGGCCGAGAGGCAGAACACATAGCCCATCACCATGAAGGCCTGCTCCAGCTGCTCGCCGGGCAGCCATGCCAGGCCGATGGCGCACAGCGAGACCGCAATGCCGAACGACACCCACACCTGCAGTTGCCAGGCCCGGGTATCACGCTGAACGACGATGGGAGAAGAGGACATTTGCCGAGGTGCCCCTCAAGGGCATTGGTTGAACACGGGACGCATGGTGCCCAGACGTAACTTGCGTGTCTGCATTCAACCGTAACAGTGGCCAGACACAGGCCATCGAGTATCTTCAAACGGTACTTTTCAAGTTTTTGACTGTTGTTTACACCCCAAAAAGTTCCTGCATGTGACACCAGCACACAGGACATCGGGCACGGCACCTGGGCGACAGGAACCCTGCGGCGCGCCACAGACAATGCGCCCACCCCGGCTGCAGTGCAGCGGGCAATCGCACGTTCGCCACGCTGATTGATGGAGATCTCCCATGACCAAACCCTTTGACCTCGTCGTCCACGGCGCCACCGGCTTCACGGGCCGGCTGGTGGTGGAGTACCTGCTCAGGCGCTACCCCGCAGGCAGCGGCCTGCGCTGGGCCATGGGCGGGCGCAATGCCGCCAAGCTCGCGGCCGTGCGCGACGAGCTGGGCGCGCCCGCCGATACCCCGCTGGTGGTGACCGACACCGGCAATCCCGCAAGCCTGCAGGCGCTGATGGAGCAGGCCCGCCTGGTGCTGACCACGGTGGGCCCCTACCAGCTCTACGGAAACGAACTCGTGGCCGCCTGCGCCAGCGCCGGCGTGGACTATGTGGACCTGTGTGGCGAGCCAGCGTGGATGCGCAAGATGATCGATGCACACGAGGCCGCAGCCCGGGCCAGCGGCGCGCGCATCGTGTTCTCCTGCGGCTTCGATTCCATTCCCTTCGACCTGGGCGTGTTCATGCTCCAGCGAGAGATGCAGGCCCGCTTCGGCCAGCCCGCCCAGCGCGTGCGGGGCCGGGTGCGCAAGATGAAGGGCACGTTCTCGGGCGGCACGGCAGCCAGCCTCAAGGCCACCATGGCGGCGGCCGCCGCCCAGCCGGACGTGCTGGAGCTGCTGCGCAATCCGTTCTCGCTCACGCCGGGCTTCGAAGGCCCGCGCCAACCGTCCGGCAGCAAGCCCATGGTGGACGAGGTGCTGGGCCTGTGGGTGGCGCCCTTCGTGATGGCGGCCATCAACACGCGCAACGTGCACCGCTCCAACTTTCTGCTGGGCCATGCCTATGGCGCCGACTTTGTCTACGACGAGATGATGGTCACAGGCGCGGGCGAAAAGGGCGAGGCCCTGGCCAACGCCGTGGCGGCCGACAAGTCGCTGGGCGCGGACGACGGCCCCAAGCCTGGCGAGGGGCCATCGCGCGAAGAGCGCGAATCCGGCTTCTACGACGTGCTGTTCATCGGCACCGACACGGCCGGCCACAGCCTGCGCGTGGGCGTCAAGGGCGACCGCGATCCGGGCTACGGCTCCACGTCCAAGATGATCACCGAGGCCGCCGTCTGCCTGCTGCAGGACGCCCCGGACACGCCCGGCGGCATCTGGACCACGGCGCCTGCCATGGGCAACGCGCTCATCGCCAGGCTCAAGGCCAATGCCGGCCTGAGCTTCACGGTGGAGGAACAGAACCCCTCTTAAGCCGCCAGCAGCCGCTGCACGCGCTCGCGCAGCAGCGCGGGCTGCACCTCGGAATGGGCCATGGGCTGGCCCACGTTCAGGCCCACGCGGTTGAACAGGCCACGGCGGAAGGGCCGCACCATGGCGCCGCCCTGCTCGATGCGGCTGAAGTACGAGCCCCAGAGATTGGTCAGCGCCATGGGGACCACGGGCACCTGCAGGCCATCGGCCTGGGCGCGCTCGACGATCTTCATGATGCCGCCACGGAACTCCTGCAGCTGCCCGTCGCGCGTGATGCCGCCCTCGGGGAAGATGGCCAGCAGGTCGCCCTCGCGCAGCACCTGGGCGGCGCGCTCGAACGCAGCCTCGTAGGTGGCGGGATCTTCCTTCTGGGGCGCGACGGGGATGGCCTTGGCCAGGCGGAACAGCCAGCCCAGCAGGGGCACGCGGAAGATGCGGTGGTCCATCAGGAAGTAGATGGGCCGGGGGCTGGCAGCCATGAGCAGCACGGCATCGACAAAGCTCACATGGTTGCAGGCCAGGATGGCCGCGCCGGTGGCCGGGATGTGCTCGTCGCCCTGCACCTTGAAGCGGTACACGAAGCGCGAGACCACCCAGGCCACGAAGCGCAGCAGGTACTCGGGCACCAGCAAGAAGATGTAGGCAGCCACCACGGCATTGGCAATGCCCGTGATCAGGAAAACCTGGGGAATGCTGAAACCTGCGGCCAGCAGCGCGCCGGCCAGCACGCTGGAGGCGATCATGAACAGCGCGTTGAGGATGTTGTTGGCCGCGATGATCCGCGCGCGGTGCGTGGGCTGGCTGCGCATCTGGATCAGCGCGTACATGGGCACGCTGTAGATGCCGGCCGACAGGGCCAGCATGCCCAGGTCGGCCATCACGCGCCAGTGCGCGGGCTGGGCAAAGAAGGCACCCACGCCCATCAGCTCGGAGGCCGGCAGTGCGCGCGAGGCAAAGAACAGGTCCACGGCGAACACGCTCATGCCGATGGCGCCCAGCGGCACCAGGCCGATCTCCACATGGCGGCGGCTGAACACCTCGCACAGCAGCGAGCCCGTGCCGATGCCCACGGAAAACACCACCAGCAGCAGCGAGGCCACATGCTCGTCGCCATGGAGCACCTCCTTGGCAAAGCTGGGGAACTGGGCCAGGAACACGGCGCCGAAGAACCACATCCAGCTGATGCCCAGCAGCGAGCGGAACACGGCGGGCTGCTCTCGGGCCAGCTGCAGGTTGCGCCAGGTCTCGGTGAAGGGGTTCCAGTTGATGACCAGGTGCGGATCGGTGGCCGGCGCATTGGGGATGAACTGCGCAAAGATCCGCCCGATCACCGCCAGCGCCAGGCAAGCCACGGCCACCTGCAGATGGCCGACCTCGGGCACGGCCACCAGCAGGCCGCCGGCCACGTTGCCCAGCAAGATGGCCACGAAGGTGCCCATCTCCACCATGCCGTTGCCGCCCGTCAGCTCGCGCTCGCTGAGCACCTGGGGCAGGTAGGCGAACTTCACGGGGCCGAACAGCGTGGAGTGCAGGCCCATCAGGAAGACGCAGCCCAGCAGCAAGGGCACATTGGCCTGGATGAAGCCCCAGGCGGCCAGCGCCATGATGGCGATCTCCAGGTTCTTGACCAGGCGGAACATGCGCGTCTTGTCCCACTTGTCCGTCAGCTGGCCCGAGGTGGCCGAGAACAGCAGGAACGGCAGGATGAACAGCGCCCCGATCACCAGCCCCGCCATGGCCGAAGGCAGCCAGGAGACGCTGAGCTGGTAGGTCACCATCACGGTGAGCGCGAACTTGAACAGGTTGTCGTTGGCCGCCCCGGAAAACTGCGTCCAGAAGAACGGCGCAAAGCGCCGCTGGCCCAGCAGGGCGAACTGGTTGGGGTGCTCGTGCGCGGCCGATGGCACGGCGCCGGCCGTTGCGGTGGGGGCAGACGGGCTGCCGGTCTCTTGCTGGAACATCTTGTCTTCCCTCAACGGTTGGTGGCGCCGCCGTGGCCGCACGCATCGGCGCACATTGTGCCCGTACTGGCCATGCGCGCCGTGCCGGCCGCACGCAGCGCGGTGATCACGGGCAGGGCGGCGGCCGCCGCCACCACATGCTTGAGGCTGTGGCCGGACACCAGCCCGGCTGTGGCCTCGAAGACGGCCGCATCGCCCCACTCCAGCAGCTTGGCCGCGCCATACCAGGCGATCACCACGCCCAGGCGCAGCGCCAGCGCGCCATGGCGCGGCGCCACGCAGGCCAGGCCCAGCACCGCCAGCATGCCGCCGCCCTGCACCAGCGCCCAGGGCAGCAGGTTGCCGCCATGCAGCCAGACCAGCACCGAGGCCACGGCGGCGACCAGCATGGCCACCGCGGCGCGCACGGCCACGCGGTCGGCAATGCGCGATTGCAGCGCCAGTCCCAGCATGCCGGCAAAGGCCATGGACATGCCCAGCCGGTCGCCGGCCAGGGTGGCATCGTGGGGGGCCCAGTGGTAGACGGACGAGCCTATGGCCGAACACGCCAGCCCCGTGAAGAACAGCGCGGCCAGCCAGCGCAGGGCCGGCGCCAGCGCTTGGCTACGCCGGTCCAGCAGCAGGCGCGCGCCCGCCACGGCGGCCCATGCAAAGCCCAGGTTGCTGAGCACATCCAGCGCATGGGGCAGCGGCCCCCAGGCGCGCTGGTCGGCAAACGCGTGAAAGCCCTGGGGCTGCGGCACTGCAGGGCCAATCAAGGCGGCCAGCAGCAGCAAGGCGGCGCCCCAGTACAGCGCGCGTAGGGCGGCGGCCGGTGAAATCAATGTGGATGGCATGTGTTGCTCCTCGTGGAAAGTGGCGCGGAGTGTGGCGAGCCATCGGCCCTTCCAGCATCGTTTTTCTGCACCCGCCGCGCAAACCAGCACCTCGGGTATCGATAATCGCTACCCATGAGCACCACTGCCGACCTCGTCATCGCCCTCAAGAAGGAACTCAAGGCCGCCCAGATGACCTATGCCGACCTGGCGCGCGCCCTGGGCATGGCCGAGTCCAGCGTCAAGCGCATGCTGGCCAAGGGCGACATGCCGCTGTCGCGCATCGATGCCATCTGCCGCGCGCTGAGCCTGGACTTCGCCGACCTGGCGCGCCGCGTGGCCGACAGCCAGCCGCTGCTGCAGGAGATGACGCCGGAGCAGGAGAACGCCGTGGTCGCCGACCGCAAGCTGCTGCTGATGGCCATCTGCGTGCTCAGCCAGTGGACGCTGGAGCAGATCGTGGCCACCTACCGCATGACCGAGGCCGAAGGCATCCGCTACCTGGCCCAGCTGGACCGCATCGGCATCATCGAGCTGCGCCCCGGCAACCGCTACCGGCTGCGCCTGGCCAAGACCTTCCGCTGGCGCGCGCGCGGGCCGGTGATGGAGTACTTCCGCGAGAACGCCGTGCTCGACTATTTCGGCGGCGGCTTCGACCAGCCGGGCGAGGGCATGCTGATGGTGCACGGCTCCATCGGCCGGCATCTGGCGCCCAGCTTCGTGGAACGCATACAGCGGCTGGCCCATGATTTTTCCCAGCAGCACCTGCAGGACCAGCGCCTGCCGCCCGGCCAGCGCGAGGGCTACACTCTGGTGCTGGCCATGCGCAGCTGGGAATTCACGGCGTTCACGGCCCTGAGAAGAGGCACTGTCTGACGGCGGCTGCAGGACGGCAGCCTGCGCTGCAGCGCCTGGCAACAAGGCTTCACCAAGGCGATACACAAGATTGCAAGACTTCGCGTCGCGGCAACCCGGGCTTGACGCAGCACTCGCACCATGCAGTCATGGATTCCCGTCACAGGGACTCCAGCCCGATGAACCAAGGACAAGGAGCCGCCATGATTTCCCTTCGCACACCGCTGATCGCCGCGACCGTGGCCCTGGCCGGATGGGCCGGGACCGCGCAGGCCCAGGCCAACGTGACCTACGCGGCGCCGGGTGCCGCCATCTCTGTGCAGTTCGGCGCGCCGCCCCCCATGCGCTACGAGGCCGTTCCGGCACCGCGCCGCGGCTATGTGTGGGCGCCGGGCTACTGGCGCCCGCAGGGCCACCGCCATGCCTGGGTGGCCGGCCACTGGGTCAAGGCGCGCCCCGGCTATGTGTACCGCCAGCCCGTGTGGTCGCAGCACGGTGGCCGCTGGGGCTACGCACCCGGCCGCTGGGACCGTGACCGCGACGGCGTGCCGGACCGCCATGACCGCCGCCCCAACAACCCCTACCGCCATTGATGGGCGCTTGCGCCCGGCATGAAGCCCGCCCCATCGGCGGGCTTTTTGCTGAGCGCTGCGGCCATGCCCACACTGGCTTCATACCAACATATGCATATAAAAGTGGCTCATTAAGTTCTCAGGAAAATATGGGAATTGATTCACCGGATTTCCCTGCACACCATGCGCCCCTCGCTTTTCCGCTCCTGGATTCCCGCCGCCGCCGCGGCCCTGGCCGTCCTCGGCTCCACCGCAGCGGTGGCAGCCGATTCGGCGGCTTCGTGGCCGCACCAGCCCGTGACCATGATCCTGGGCTTCCCGGCAGGCTCGGGCGTGGACGTGATCGCGCGCGGCGTGCAGGAGCCGCTGTCCCAGCGCCTGGGCCAGCCCCTGATCATTGACTACAAGTCGGGTGCGGCCGGCAACATCGCCAGCGAGATCGTGGCGCGCGCCAAGCCGGACGGCTACACGCTGGCCTTCGGCACGGCGGCTACGCACGGCAGCAATGCGGCGCTTTACAAGAAGCTGCCGTTTGACGTGGAAACCGACTTCGTGCCCGTGGCGCCGCTGATCGATGTGTCCAACGTGCTGACCATCAACCCCAACGTGATCAACGTCAGGAACCTCAAGGAGTTCGTGGACGAGATCAAGGCCAACCCCGGCAAGTACAACTACGCCTCCACGGGCAACGGCGCGGGCACGCACATGGCCTTTGCAGAGTTCAATGCGCGCCTGGGGCTGAACATGGTCCACGTGCCCTACAAGGGCGGCCCCGAGGCCATCACCTCGGTGCTGCGCGGCGAGACCTGCTGCATCATGAACCAGGTCCAGACCGTGCTGCCGCACTACAAGAGCGGCAAGGTGCGCCTGCTGGGCGTGACCACGGCCAAGCCCGTGGAAGTGATCAAGGAAGTGCCCACCATCGCCTCCAGCGGCCTGACGGGCACCAAGGGCTTCGACAGCTCGATCTGGTTCGGCATCTTCGCGCCCAAGGGCACGGACCCGGCCATCGTGGCCAAGCTCGGCCAAGCCGTGCGCGAGGTGCTGGAGCTGCCCGAGGTGCGTGCGCGCTTCGAGTCCCAGGGCAATGCCATCCGCATAGAGACGCCCGAGCAGTTCAAGAAAACCGTGCACAACGACCGCCTGAAATGGGCACAGGTGGTCAAAGACGCGAAAATCAGCATCGATTGATGCCGCGCGCGCCCGCAGGCCCTGCCCCGCTGGCGCGCCTTTCCTCGTGAGTTCCTGGTGAGTCTATGTCCCTGACCGAACCGGCAGCCGCGGCCCCTGCGGGCCTGGCTGCCCTTGAAGAACGCCTGCGCGACGACCTCGTCGCCCTGGGCTGGCCTGCCAAGGCCTGGATCCCTCCCTCCACCCGCGACGGCCAGCCCGTGCACGATGTCCTGGTCATCGGCGCCGGCCAGGCCGGCCTGTCCCTGTCGGCCGCGCTGTCCCAGCTGGGCATCGCGGCCGTTTTGCTGGACAAGGCCCCGCTGGACTTCGAAGGCCCCTGGGCCACGACGGCGCGCATGGAAACCCTGCGCTCGCCCAAGGAGCTGACCGGCCCCGCGCTGGGCCTGCCCTCGCTGACCTTCCGCGCCTGGTTCATCGCCCAATGGGGCCGCGAAGCCTGGGCCGCGCTGGACAAGATCCCGCGCCTGCAGTGGATGGACTACCTGCGCTGGTACCGCCGCGTGATGCGCTGCGACGTGCGCAACGGCCACCAGGTCACGGCCATCCGCCCGCAGGCCGACGGCACGGTCGAGGTCGATGTGACGGCCGATGGCGCCTCGCGCACCTGGCTGGCGCGCCGCGTGGTGCTGGCCACGGGCCGCGACGGCCTGGGCGGCCCGCAGATCCCCGCCTTCATGCAGGGCGTGGACCGCAGCCGCTGGGCACACTCCTCCGACGTGCTCGACTACCGCCGCCTGGCAGGCCTGCACGTGGGCGTGGTGGGCGCGGGCTCGTCGGCCATGGACAGCGCGGCCACCGCGCTGGAGAACGGCGCCGCCAGCGTGGACCTGCTGGTGCGCCGCAGCGACCTGCCGCGCATCAACAAATCCAAGGGCTCGGGCACGCCCGGCCTCACGCACGGCCAGTTCCTGCTGCCCGACGCCTGGAAATGGCGCATACGCCACTACATCAACGTGCAGCAGGTGCCACCGCCGCACGGCAGCACGCTGCGCGTCTCGCGCCACGCCAACGCCCACTTCAACCTGGGCTGCGCCGTGCAGAAGGTGGAGCAGGCAGGCGACAAGCTGCGCGTGAGCACGCCGCGCGGCGTGTTCGTGCTGGACTTCCTGATCGTCTCCACCGGCTTTGCCATCGACTGGCGCCAGCGCCCCGAGTTCGCCGACCTGGCGCCCCATGTGCGCATCTGGAGCGACCGCTTCGTGCCCGAGGCGGGTGCCGAGGACCAGGAACTGTCGGACTCGCCCGACCTGGGCCCGCTGTTCGAGTTCCAGGAAAAGACGCCCGGCGCCCTGCCCGGCCTGGACCATGTGCACTGCTTTTGCTATCCGGCCGCGCTGTCGCACGGCACGGTGTCGGGTGATATCCCCGCCATCAGCGACGGCGCGCGCAAGCTGGCCCAGGGCCTGGCCTCGCTGTTCTACCGCGAGGACCTGGAACACCACTACGCCCAGCTGCAGTCCTATTCCGAGCCCGAGCTCGACGGCAGCGAATGGACGCCCGCCGACCCCGAAGCCCGCGTGCGGGCCCTGGCAGACAAGACCTGAGATACCCATGACCACCGCCAACGACACCATCGACCGCCTGGCCGGCCTGACCGACCAGTCCCCCGTTTTCGCCACGCGCCGCCAGCGCGACAAGGTGGCCATCGCCACCCAGGCCTGCGAGGACCTGCTGCTGGGCGACGGCCTGGCCGACAGCCTGTCGCGCGCCGAGCGTCTGGTGCTGGCCAGCGAGCAATGCCGCGTCAGCGGCGTCCAGGCCCTGGCCGATGAATACCGCCAGCGTGCCGAGTCCCTGGGCGACGCCCTGACGCCCGCGCTGCGCACCGTGCTGGCCCAGCCCGGCGCCCAGACCGGCAACGCCCGCCTGGATGCGGCCCTGCACTTTGTGCGCACCCTGGCCCTGCACCCGGCCGAGAGCGACCGCGCGGCCCTGCTGGCCATGCCCGAGTCCGGCCTGTCCATCGACGACACCGTACTGGTGGCCCAGCTGGTGGGTTTCATCGCCTACCAGTTGCGCCTGTTCGCGGGCGTGCAGGCCATGGTCGCGCTGGGCGGCCAGGCCAGCACGCCGGCTGCCGAAGCCGCCGCCGCACCCTTCGTGCACCCCGCCAACCTGCCGCCACCGGGCGAGCCGCTGCGCCGCAACGGCTACACCAGCGAAACGCTGGACTGGACGTCCTGGCTGCCCGTGCTCGACCCCGCCACGGCCACGGCCGAGCAGCAGGCCGTGCTGGACCTGAGCCACCCCAAGGCGCGCACGTCGGACTTCTACCTGCTGCTGGCCCGCCAGCCGCGCGTGCTGTCGGAGCGCTCGCAGGCCTTCAACGCCATCATGTACGCGCCCGGCGGCCTGTCGCGCGCCGAGCGCGAGGTGGCGGCCACGGCCGTGTCGCGCTCCAACGGCTGCGTGTACTGCGCATCGGTCCACGCCCAGCGCTTCGAGCAGTTGGCCAAGCGCAACGATGTCATGGCACAGATGTTCGACGACCCCGACACGGCCGGCACCAATGCGCGCGAACGCGCCATCATCCAGTCCTCGCTGGCCCTGACGCGCGCGCCGGGCAGCTTTGGCGCTGCCCAGCTGCAGCCGCTGCGCGATGCCGGCCTCACGGACCAGGAAATCCTGGACATGCTGCACTCGGCCGCGCTGTTCGGCTGGGCGAACCGGTTGATGCTCAATCTCGGGAAGGAAAAGTACATCACCCCCTGAGGCGCTTACGCGCCTTCCCCCTCTCTCGCTACGCGGGAGGGGGACGACAGCCTCGCTGCGGGGCGGCCCTTGCTTGCTGTCCCCTGCTTTGGGGCCGCGCCGGTTTTATCCGCTACGTCCAGCATGCGCACCACGTTCAGTACACATCTCTTCTGTAACGGCCTTCGACGATCAGGTCTTCGACGGCGGTAGCGCCCAGGATGTCGGCCAGCGCGGCATCGACGCCTGCGGCCATGCCGTCGGCGCTGCCGCAGACGTAGAGCACGGCGCCGTCGGCGATCCAGTCGCGCAGGGGGTCGGCGGCTTCGCGCAGGGCGTCCTGCACGTAGCGGCGCCGGGCCTGGTCGCGGGAGTAGATGAAGTCGGCGCGCTGCAGCTTGCCTGCGGCCAGCCAGCCGGAGACCTCGGCCTCGCAGTACCCGTCATGGGCCCGCTGGCGTTCGCCGAACAGCAGCCAGTTGCGGTGGCGGCCTGCGTGCATGCGCGCCAGCAGGTGGCCGCGCAGGCCGGCATAGCCGGAGCCGTTGCCGATGAAGATGGCCGGAGCGTCGGGCTCGGCACCTGCCTCTTCACGCGGCTCGAAGGCGCGGTTTTCCACCAGTCTCATGGCCACGGAGGTGCCCCGGGCCGCATGCGCCGTCAGCCAGCCCGACGCCACGCCCAGGCCGCCGTCATGGCGGGCCTGGCGCACCAGCAGCCGCACATGGCCGTCCTGCGGCAGCGAGGCGACCGAGTAGCTGCGCGGCAGCAGGGGCCGCAGCGCATCGGCCACGGCCTGGGGCGCGGTGCCGGGGGCGATGTCGCCCGGGGCCGACAGCACGCTGGCGGCCAGCGCCTCGGCCAGCGTGCAGGTCTGCTGGCGCCATTGCACGGGGGCCGAACCATCACATTCCTGGACGGCCAGCCAGGCCTGCACGGTGGCTGCGCCATGGCGTGGCAGCACCTCGGCCAGCGCACCAGCCCGCCACAGCGGGGCCACGCCTTCGGGCGGTGCCAAGTCCAGCACATAAAGCCCTGCGCCCTGGCTGCCCGCGTTGCACAGGCTGCGCGCCTGCAGCGGCCATGAGGCAAAGGCCGTGGCATCGGCAAGCGGTTCCGCCGAAGACGCAGGCAGGGCATCGCACACGGGCAGCACGGCGCTGAAATGCCCTGCCAGCGCCTGCTGCCAGGCATGCCAGGCCTGGGCGTCCTCGCCATCCATCTCGATCAGCGGAAACACGGGCTGTGCGCCCAGGCGGCGCAGCTGGTGGTCCAGTGCATGGCCAAAGCCGCAGAAGGCCGCGTACTGCCGATCGCCCAACGCCAGCAGGCCGTATTGCAGGTGCGGCAGGGCCGAGCCCGAGGCCGCGCCCAGCAGGCGGGCAAAGCGGCGCGCGGCATCGGGCGGGTCGCCTTCGCCAAAGGTGCTGGCCACGAAGAGCACGCGCCGATGGTGGCGCAGTTGCTCGGCATCCAGCGCCGCCACGGATTGCAGGCTGGCCGCCATGCCTGCGCCGCGCAACGCGGCCACGGTGGCCACGGCCAGGCGCTCGGCGCGGCCGGCCTGGCTGGCGAAGGCGACCAGCACGGTGTCCTGGCCTGCAGGCGCGGACGGTGGCGGGTCCGCCATCAGCGCCTGGCGCTCCTTGGCCAGGGCGCGCGCCTTGCGCCGGCGGTCCAGGTAGAGCATCCAGCCCGTGATGGCGAACAGGGGCATGATCAGCGAGGCCAGCGTCATGAAGATGCGCCCCGGCATGCCGAAATAAGTGCCCATGTGCAGCGGGTAGATGGCGCCCACGGCGCGGCGGCCCGTGGGCAGGTCGGCATAGCGCTCGTCGCGCTGCACCGTGCCATCGGGCAGCAACGCCATCTGGTTGCGCGCGCGCTCATGGGCGGCATCGGCATCCAGCCAGCTGATCTGCAGGGGTTGGCCCGCGCGCTCGGGCAGGCGCAGCTGGGCGAACTGCCAGCCATGGGCGATGCGCTCGAAGGCGGCCCAGCCGGGCGCGATGTCGATGGGCTGCTGCGCGCCAGTCGGCTCAGGCCGGCCGCCACCGGGTTTCGAGGACGGCGCCGCGGGAGCGGCCACGCGCGGCGGCACGCCGGCCCAGCCATCCACCGTGCTGCGCACCACGCCAAAGGCCCAGTACATGCCGGTGCAGGTGAACACCACATAGGCCACCAGGGCCCAGGTGCCCGCCACCGAGTGCAGGCCCCAGAGGAAGGAGCGGCCCTTGAGCGCCGGGTCGAAGGTCAGCCAGGTGCGCCAGGACAGCGGCCGGCGCGGCCAGCGCAGGTACAGGCCCGACAGCGACAGCATCAGCAACAGGCCGGCCAGGGTGCCCGTGATCGGCTTGCCGTCATCGCGCGACAGCAGCAGCCAGCGGTGCAGGCGCTCCACCCATTCGAAGAACTCCGTGCCGTGTTGCTCGGGCATCTGCGCGCCCGTGTAGGGATCGACAAAGACCGTCTGGCCCCGGCGCTGGCCGGCCGGCGGCTTGAAGGCCACCTGGGCCGAGCGGCCGGGCTCGGCAAAGACGGTGATGCGCTGGACCACGCGCTGCTCGCCGGCCTCGCGCAGCGCCTGCGCAATCTGCGGCGGCCCCAGCGGTGGGTCATCGCGCGCAGGCACGGAGACAGTGCCGGGATTCAGCCAGCCCAGGATCTCCTCATGGAACGAGAACACCGCGCCCGACAGCCCGATGACGATGAGCACCGTGCCGGCCGTAATGCCGGCGAACCAGTGCAACTGGAACCAGATTTTCTTGAAAGTCATGGGGAGCAGGCGGCGGCGTTCAGCGGTCCATCACGGTGCGCAACGGAACATCAGGACAGAACGGTGCATGGAAGGCAGGCGTGCAGGAATGAAGGGGCCAGGCGCCTGTGCGTCGGCCGGGACCCAGGGATGCAAGGCACCCATCAGCGCGAAATTCTAAATTGTTCTCATTTACGGCGTGTTGCACGCGCGATAGGCCCGCAAGGCGGCCTGGGGTTTCGTGCAGGCTTGAGCCGCCGGGATGCAGCGCCTCTACCCAATGGAAATCGCCTGCCGAAACAGGTTCGGCAGGCGATGGTTCAGCGCCTCTTCAACCGTGTGTCAACCGCGTCTGCGGCGCAGATTCCACAGGCCTGCAGCCAGCATCAGCAGCATGGCCATGGCGAGCATGCGCGGTTCGAGGGCAGGGATCGGCCGGGCACCCGGTGCCGCCCCCACACGCGCCGGACCGCTGGGATCCACGATCACGCCATTGGCTGCGCGATCGTCATCACCCTGGCCGCCATCGGTGACCACCACCGAGGTCGTATTGCCCGACACCACCGCACCCGCAGGCTGATACCAGGAGTCCGCCGCCCCTGCGGACGCTGGACCGAACTTCCAGTACGCCATGCCTGTCACCGGCCCCGGCCAGGTGACGCTGACCGTGATCGAGCTGCTGGGCGTACAGCCACGGGCCACGAAGTGCACATTGCCGTACGGGAAGCTCAACTGGCCCGGCGCACCCGCCGCAGCCGCGACGAAGTACGACTGCGACACATCGAACCCGCAGCCCGCGCCACCACCGCTCAAGGTCGCCGTGGCGTTGCCTGCCCCGGTGGCTGTCGGACCCGTGAAGGTCGTTCCGAGCACGTTGAGCGAAGTCGTTGTGGCAGGTCCGGTGTTGCCATTGCCAGGATTGGTCTGGGTCGCGCTGATCGTGTGCAGACCCGGCGTCGGCAAGCCGCCGCCCGGCGTGCAGCTCCACGTCTGATCGGCCGCGACGATTGCCGTACACAGCGTCGTCGAGCCATCCTTCACCGTGATCGTGTAGCCCGGCGTGCCGGTGCCGGAAATCTGCGGATAGCCTCCCACCGTGGTCGGCGAAACCGTCAGCGTCGGAGCCACCGGCACCTGCGTGCTGGGAGTGACCGGCGTTGCTGGTGTCGATGCACAGTTCACAGTGCACCCTGCCGTCGGATTGACCGGGCTGATGCCGCCCGATGGATCGTAGGAGGCCGTGTTCGTGCTCGAACCCACAGCCGTCGGAACAGCCGGCAGGTTGAAGCTGGTGCTGCCACCCGCTGCGACCGAAGCCGTGAAGTTCACCGTACACGTCAGCACCGAACTGCCGTTACCCGCAAACGGGAAGGTATTGGGCGTGCAGGTCGCACTGGCTACGTTTGCGCCGGTCGGCACGCCCGTGATGCTGATGCCCGCAGGCACCAGGTCCTTGATGGTCACGCTGGTGGCGGGGCCGAAGGCTCCAGCCGCATTCGCTACCGTGAAGGCGTAGTTGAACGCAGTCCCCACAGCCAGGCTACCCGGGTTGGCCTTGGTGACCGTCAGCGCAGGCGTGCCTGGCGTGACCGGAGTCACCGGTGTGGAAGCGCAGTCTGTCGTACACCCTGCCGTCGGATTGACCGGGCTAATGCCGCCCGATGGATCGTAGGAGGCCGTGTTGGTGCTCGACCCCACAGCCGTCGGCACAGCCGGCAGGTTGAAGCTGGTGTTGCCACCGGCCGCCACTGCCGCAGTGAAGTTCACGGTGCACGTCAGCACGGAGCTGCCGTTACCCGCAAACGGGAAGGTATTGGGCGTGCAGGTCGCGCTGGCCACGTTCGCGCCGGTCGGCACGCCCGTGATGCTGATGCCTGCCGGCACCAGATCCTTGATGGTCACGCTGGTGGCGGGGCCGAAGGCACCGGCAGCGTTGGACACGGAGAACGCGTAGTTGAACGCAGTTCCCACAGCCAGGCTGCCCGGGTTGGCCTTGGTGACCGTCAGCGCTGGCGTACCAGGCGTGACTGGAGTCACCGGTGTGGAAGCGCAGTCTGTCGTGCAACCGGCCGTCGGATTGACCGGGCTGATGCCACCCGACGGATCGTAGGAGGCCGTGTTCGTGCTCGAACCCACCGCCGTCGGCACTGCCGGCAGGTTGAAGCTGGTGTTCCCACCGGCCGCCACTGCCGCAGTGAAGTTCACCGTGCACGTCAGCACGGAGCTGCCATTACCCGCAAACGGGAAGGCGTTGGGTGTGCAGGTTGCACTGGCCACGTTCGCACCGGTCGGCACGCCCGTGATGCTGATGCCTGCCGGCACCAGATCCTTGATGGTCACGCTGGTGGCGGGACCAAAGGCACTGGCCGCATTCGCTACCGTGAAGGCGTAGTTGAACGCAGTCCCCACAGCCAGGCTGCCGGGATTGGCCTTGGTGACCGTCAGCGCAGGAGTACCAGGGGTCACCGGCGTGGAAGGCGTGGAAGCGCAGTCTGTCGTGCACCCTGCCGTCGGATTGACCGGGCTGATGCCGCCCGACGGATCGTAGGAGGCCGTGTTCGTGCTCGAGCCCACCGCCGTCGGAACAGCTGGCAGGTTGAAGCTGGTGTTGCCACCGGCCGCCACTGCCGCAGTGAAGTTCACCGTGCACGTCAGCACGGAGCTGCCGTTACCCGCAAACGGGAAGGTATTGGGCGTGCAGGTCCCACTGGCCACGTTCGCCCCAGTCGGCACGCCCGTGATGCTGATGCCTGCCGGCACCAAGTCCTTGATGGTCACGCTGGTGGCGGGACCGAAGGCACTGGCAGCGTTGGACACGGAGAACGCGTAGTTGAAGGGCGTGCCCACAGCCAGGCTACCCGGGTTGGCCTTGGTGACCGTCAGCGCAGGCGTGCCAGGGGTCACCGGCGTGGAAGGCGTCGATGCGCAATCCGTCGTGCAACCGGCCGTCGGATTTACGGGGCTGATGCCGCCCGACGGATCGTAGGAAGCCGTGTTCGTGCTCGAACCCACAGCCGTCGGAACAGCTGGCAGATTGAAGCTGCTGTTGCTGCCAGCTGCCACCGGTGTGGTGAAGCTCACCGTGCAAGACAGGATCGCCGTGCCATTGCCCACGAAGGGGAAGGTATTGGGCGTGCAGGTCGCGCTGGCCACGTTTGCACCAGTCGGCACGCCCGTGATGCTGATGCCTGCAGGCACCAAGTCCTTGACGGTCACGCTGTTGGCGGGACCGAAGGCACTGGCAGCGTTGGACACGGAGAACGCGTAGTTGAACGCAGTCCCCACAGCCAGGCTACCCGGGTTGGCCTTGGTGACCGTCAACGCAGGCGTACCCGGCGTGACTGGAGTCACCGGTGTGGAAGCGCAGTCTGTCGTGCAACCCGCCGTCGGATTGACCGGGCTGATGCCGCCCGACGGATCGTAGGAGGCCGTGTTCGTGCTCGAACCCACCGCCGTCGGCACAGCCGGCAGATTGAAGCTGGTGCTGCCACCGGCTGCGACCGAGGTCGTGAAGTTCACCGTGCAAGTCAGCACAGAGCTGCCGTTACCCGCAAACGGGAAGGTGTTGGGCGTGCAGGTCGCACTGGACACGTTCGCGCCAGTCGGCACGCCCGTGATGCTGATGCCTGCCGGCACCAGGTCCTTGATGGTCACGCTGGTGGCGGGACCAAAGGCACTGGCCGCGTTCGCTACCGTGAAGGCGTAGTTGAAAGGCGTGCCCACAGCCAAGCTACCGGGGTTGGCCTTGGTAACCGTCAGCGCAGGCGTACCAGGGGTTACCGGCGTGGAAGGCGTCGATGCGCAATCCGTCGTGCAACCGGCCGTCGGATTGACGGGGCTGGTACCACCCGACGGATCGTAGGAGGCCGTGTTGGTGCTCGAACCCACAGCCGTCGGCACAGCTGGCAGGTTGAAGCTGGTGTTGCCACCGGCTGCGACCGAAGCCGTGAAGTTCACCGTACACGTCAGGACAGTGCTGCCATTGCCCGTAAACGGGAAGGTGTTGGGCTTGGGCGAGCAGTCCACACTGGCCACGTTCGCACCGGTCGGCGCACCCGTGATGCGGATACCTGCAGGCACCAGGTCCTTGATGGTCACGCTGTTGGCAGGACCGAAGGCACCGGCCGCATTCGCTACCGTGAAGGTGTAGTTGAAGGGCGAACCTACGGCCAGGCTACCCGGATTGGCTTTGCTGACCGTCAGCGCAGGCGTACCAGGCGTGACTGGAGTCACCGGTGTGGAAGCGCAGTCTGTTGTGCACCCTGCCGTCGGATTGACAGGGCTGATGCCACCCGACGGATCGTAGGAGGCCGTGTTGGTGCTCGAACCCACCGCCGTCGGCACAGCCGGCAGGTTGAAGCTGCTGTTGCTGCCAGCTGCCACCGGGGTGGTGAAGCTCACCGTGCAAGACAGGATCGCCGTGCCATTGCCCACGAAGGGGAAGGTATTGGGCGTGCAGGTCGCGCTGGCCACATTTGCGCCGGTCGGCACGCCCGTGATGCTGATCCCCGCAGGCACCAAGTCCTTGATGGTCACGCTGGTGCCAGGACCGAAGGCACCAGCCGCATTCGCTACCGTGAAGGCGTAGTTGAACGGCGTGCCCACAGCCAGGCTACCGGGGTTGGCCTTGGTGACTGTCAACGCAGGCGTACCAGGCGTGACCGGTGTGGTCGGTGTCGATGCGCAATCCGTCGTGCAACCGGCCGTCGGATTGACCGGGCTGATGCCGCCCGACGGATCGTAGGAGGCCGTGTTCGTGCTCGAGCCCACAGCCGTCGGAACAGCCGGCAGGTTGAAGCTGGTGCTGCCACCCGCTGCGACCGAGGCCGTGAAGTTCACCGTACACGTCAGCACGGAGCTGCCATTGCCCGCAAACGGGAAGGTATTGGGCGTGCAGGTCGCACTGGCCACGTTCGCACCGGTCGGCACGCCCGTGATGCTGATACCCGCAGGCACCAAGTCCTTGATGGTCACGCTGGTGGCAGGGCCGAAGGCACCGGCCGCATTCGCTACCGAGAACGCATAGTTGAAGGGCGTGCCCACAGCCAAGCTGCCCGGGTTGGCCTTGGTGACCGTCAGCGCTGGCGTACCAGGTGTCACCGGCGTGGAAGGCGTCGACGCGCAATCCGTCGTGCAACCCGCCGTCGGATTGACGGGGCTGATGCCGCCGGACGGATCGTAGGAAGCCGTGTTCGTGCTCGAGCCCACCGCCGTCGGCACAGCTGGCAGGTTGAAGCTGGTGCTGCTGCCAGCCGCCACCGGTGTGGTGAAGCTCACCGTACACGTCAGCACGGAACTGCCGTTACCCGCAAACGGGAAGGTATTGGGCGTGCAGGTCGCACTGGCCACGTTTGCACCAGTCGGCACGCCCGTGATGCTGATGCCTGCCGGCACCAGGTCCTTGATGGTCACGCTGTTGGCAGGACCGAAGGCACTGGCGGCATTGGACACGGAGAACGCATAGTTGAAGGGCGTGCCCACAGTCAGGCTGCCAGGGTTGGCCTTGGTGACACTGAGGTTCACCACGCTTACAAAATGAATTTGTGCGGCGCTTGGCGAATACGCGTTTGCTCCCACGGTGAACGTGCCACCCAGGGTTCCGGCAGGAATGCTGGTGGCGATGCTGTAGGTCCCACTCGCTGTGCTGGTGGCAGTGATCGAGCAGATGCCCAGAGTTGCGCCACTTGTTCCAGTGGTGCAAGTGGCCGACGCGCCGTCCGCGCCACCGTTCAGCTTCACGCCGGGGGTACCGGCAAAGGTGACGACCTCGCCGCCCTTGGGGTTGCCACCGGCATCGCGCACATACGCTTCCACCACATCGGTTGCCGTGCCATTTGCCGCCGCGTTGTCGCTCACGACACGCAGGCCCGAATTGCTTGCCGAGGCATTGCCGGCGACAAAGGCCATCGATTGCGGGCTGTTGCCGATGGCAGTTGCACCCACCGTGGCGGCAGCCGAGTAAGTCGATGCGGTCACGCTGGTGAACGACACCGAGCAGGTCGCCGCCGCACCCGCAGTCGTGCAGCTGGCGGTGGCAGGAGAGGCTCCGGCAGGCGTCACGCTGAAGTTCACGGCAACGCCGGTGACCGGATTGCCGAACGCATCCTTGGTGACCACGGAAACGACGTCCTGGCCGCCGCCGGCTGCCTGGTTGTTCACATCGACCGACATGGTCGAATTGGCGGGATCGACGGCACCTGCCGTAAAGACATAGGCAGCCGTAGTGCCGTACGTATTGCCGCCGGAGCTGATGCCGCTGCCGCTCAATGCGCCCCCCGCGATGCTTGCGCCGGAAGCGTAGGAGCCCGCGACGGTTGTCCTGGCGGTGACCTGGCAGGTACCAGCCGCATTGGTGGTGCAGGTACCGCTGAAGGTGATGTTTGCGGTGGGAGAGAACGTGACAACGCTTCCGGCCACCGGATTGCCGTTGACATCTCCCACAAACGCTTCAAGCACATCCGTCGCCGAGCCATTGGCCGTGGCCGGACTGCTGACGGTACGCACCCCCGACCTGGCGGGGTCGGCGGCATTGGCCGTGAAGTTGATCACGGCCGGACTGCCATTGGCCACGCTCTGGGTGGTGGTGCCGTTGTTGTCCGTGGCTGTGAAGCTCGCCGCACCCGCGACGGTGGATGTCACCGTGATGGAGCAGCGCGCTGGATTCGCATTGGCCGCAATCGTGCAGGAAGTTGCCGACGGCGTGCCGGCGCCGGTATGGACAAAGCCGATGGTGTGGGCGACCGTATCGACGGTTGCATTGCCATTGGCGTCCTGCAGTGCGACGGTCACCGTGCCGGTGCTCGTACCGTCGGCCATCACCGAGAGCGGCGTGGCACTGAGCAGATTGCCGCTGGCTGTATTGCTGGGCGGCCCGGCAATGAAGTTGACCGATACCGGACTGCCATTGCTCACGGCCGTTCCGTTGTCCGTTGCCGTGAAACTTGCGGTGCCGACCGTGGCCGATTTCACCGTCACGGAGCAGGTGGCCGGATTGGCATTGGCCGCGATCGTGCACGTGGGTGCGGCCGGCGTGGTCGTGCCCACGCCCGTTTTGGTGAAGACAATCGTGTGCGCCACCGTATCCGTGGCGGGATTGCCATTGGCATCGCGCAGGGTCACGCTGATCGAACTCGTGGCCGTGTTGTCTGCGACAACGCTGAGCGGACTGGCACTGATCAGGTTTCCATTCGCGCCATTGCTGGGCGAGCCGGCCGTGTAGTTCACCGCAGCCGTAGCCGTGGCGGCCGAGCCATTGATGGTGAAACCAAAGGTGCCGCTGCCGACTGCGGTAGGTGCCGTGACGGTGGCCGTGTACACCCCTGCGCTGCACGCCCCCGCGCCGACCGCGGGCGAGCCCTGTGTTCCACCGTTCAGCGTGAAGGCCACCGTGTTGGCACAGGTCGCAATCGAATTGCCTGACGCATCCTTGAGCTGCGCCGTCAATGTGCTGGTTGCAGTGCCATTGGCAATGATCGAGGTCGGACTCGCAACGATGGTCGAGGCACTGGTACTTGGCGGACCCGCCGTGTAGCTCACTGAAGCCGTAGCAACTGCGGCAGAGCCGTTGATGGTGAATCCGAAGATCCCGCTGCCGACCGCCGTGGGCGATGTGACGGTGCCCGTATAGATGCCGGCGGTACACGAGGCCGCGCCCACATTGGGCGTTCCCTGCGTTCCGCCGTTCAGGGTGAACGCCACTGTGTTCGTGCACGTGTTGATCGGATTGCTGCTGGCATCGACCAGTTGCACGCGCAGCACGCTGGTGGAGCTGCCGTTGGCCACGATCGATGCCGGAGTGGCGCCTATCGTCGATGCACTCGTGCTCGGCGTTGCGGCCGCATAGGAGACTGTTGCGGTGGCAACAGCCGCAGCCCCGTTGATGGTGAACCCGAAGGTGCCGCTGCCGACCAGCACCGGCGATGTCACCGTCCCCGTGTACATGCCGGCACTGCAGCCCGTGACGCTGACGGCAGGAACGCCTTGCGTCCCCGCATTGAGGGTGAAGGCCACCGTATCGGTACAGGTGGTGACAAGGTTGCCTAACGCATCCTTCAACTGCACGGCCAAGGTGCTGGTGGAGACGCCATTGGCCGCAATCGATGGCGGACTCGCGGCGATTTCAGAACCGGTCGTGCTGGCCGGCAGCCCGGTGAAGCTGTAAGCAACCGGCGAAGGCTGATAAGTCACTGCGCCAGATACCGGGCTTCCACCCAATGGAAGATTGGAGAACGTGGCACCAGCGACTGACGACGACAAGGTCACGGGTGTGGTGAATGTTCCGGCGACACTGCTGCTGGCATTGATGGGAGACGCGCACTTTCCGCTGGAGTCGGTCATGCAGCTGACTGCGGCGGAGCTGCCATTGAACGTGACACCTGCAGGCGGCGCTGCGAAGGTAACGGTGTCACTGCCCCCCGTCCAGGCATTGCCTTGGCCGTCAACAATGTAGACCTCCAGCAAGTCGCTGCTGCCGACAGGTTGATTGTTGGTCGTCGCCAGAACGCCGGATTTCAGGGCACAGGGAAAACCGGTGACGCTTGCAGCCGTTGAAAGCTGCGAGGTCTGGGCTCCACCGGAATTGCTGTCCGTCACTGTGACCCGCACCTGGCCGCTGAGATACGAAGGAACGGTCAGCGTTCCCGAGGCTCCGGCCATGGTCCCTGAGCCCAGATAGACCTGTGCGTCGTTGGCGCCCGCGCCGGTCGGCGACCAAAAGGCTTCCACCGTATACGGTGCCGGCTCGCTCGCATTGGCATTTGCCGTGATATTGAATGTCCAGGTGCAGGCGGCGGTGTCACTGGCGCCAACGCCAAGGGTCGGGGTCCATCCGGTTTGTCCATTGGCCGTCGTCAGCAAACTGATACCTGAGTTTGCAGCCACAGGCACGGAAAACAGCGTGTTCTGAGAAATCTTGAAGAAATCACGCGCAGTGACACGAATGGCACTTCTCGACTGGCTTGTCATCTTGTTGTTGCCAATCAACCCTGGTGCCGTACCCGTACCACCAATATTCACCCCGTCCCCGCCGCCAGTGAAGTTGTTATCGGTCACCGTCACTACCTGCGTCGTGCCTGAGGCTGCCATATTCAACGTTGGTGCCGACACATGCATTGGCGATGAAGTGGTATAGGCGGCAATAGGCAGCGAGAAGGTATTACCCGTCACGGCAAGACCAGTTCCATTGTCCAGGTTGATCGTTCCATCAACCGACACCACGGCCCTGGGCGCATTTCCACCAGTCGGGCTCAGTGCGATATTCGAATCTTTGATCGTCAATCCGTTGACGGTCATGTTCGACATGACCTGGAAGAACTGCTCGAGCTGCATTCCCCCGATAGGGTTGGGCAGATTCGTTACCGTGAAATTATCGACAACAATGTTGGAAACCGTGCCTCCTGTACCGTTGCTTGCGGCAACGGAAATGGCCGAGCCCTTGTTATTGCCGTAATTTCCATTCCATATCGCGGAATTGATCGTGCTATTGGTAAAGAATACGTTTTGTGCGCCTTGATGAATCTCCGCGTACAGCTCGCAGTTGAACGGCGTCCCCTCTCCCGCAGGGGTTGGAGCCACATTCACCAGGCCGACGCGATCAATGGTGATATTGTTCGCCGTGGAGCCAACGACGAATACCGCTTCGCCACAGGTCATATTGGGCGAATTGGTGAGCGTGATGTTCTTCCCACCAAGATAAAAAGTTTCCCAGGGGGAGTCCGCCCAGTTCTGGACTTGTATGACTCCCCCGAAATCGATGGTCAACGATCCCGTGCCGGCTGGCACGGTGCCTTTGAGCCAGTACCAGGCACCACCGGCACCAGTGGTGGTGCCCGTATCGCCGCCGCTGATCATCTGGCTTTGACCACAGGCATTGGTGGCCCCCGTCACGGCGCCGGACTGGGCTCCGCTGATGAATGTATTGGCACAGCGCACGTAAACCGTCTGATTGTCGACATACGGATGGAGGTTTCCCGCCGCATCCTTGGATGTCCCGCTCTGTATGGTCCGTACCGACGTGGTCAGTGTCGGCGCAAAGACGATGGAAACATCGGCACTCGGATCCAGCGTTTGCAGCGTGTAGTTGGCTGCCTGAATGGCAGCTCGCAGCGTACATGCGCCAGCAAAGGTGCCCCCCAGCGTGCTGACGCAGGTGGTTGGTGTCGTTGCATTGGCATTGGGAGCGTCGCTGTTGTCGGTGACCGTGAAGACGATGGTCGCCGCCAGTGCCGTGGATGAGATACCCGCGCATGAAAGCAGCAGCAAAGAGAAAAGGCACTTCGCTGCACGCCACTTGCGAAAAAACGCCGAACCAGGCAGGCGATTGAGAGCATGCATGATATTCCCCGTTTTCTCAAGGAGATATGACAGGAAAATGATTTTCCCAATGGCAATGGCCATCAGTTGTACCCAGCGCATTTGCATCGCCGTACCTCGAATAGTTCTATTTGAATCACGAGCCCACAACTCACCTTGCAGCCGGTGAGTTTGGAAGCAAAATTTTTCGCGCAGATCCTGCGCGTCAATCAAAAAAAGGCGGATTTCCATCAACGCTTGCGCGCTGCTCCACTGCCCATTGAGCGGACACACCTTCAGTCGGGTTTGCGACGCAAAACATTCCTCCCTCGACAAACCATATTCACCGTGCTTGTATTTTTTCAGTGATGGACCAGTTTCCATGGACCCGCACCTGTGCAACGGTAAGTCGCCTATCAGACATATATACAACCCATGGTTAACCCATGCAGGTCCAATCGACCAGAACAAGCACTGACAAACCACTGCACATATCGATAGGCTAAATCATGTTTTTTTCTATTTCAATAGTTTTTTTACATGAAACCGAAGACTCGTACCAGCGCTACGAGGGAGGCGCTTGAGCGATCTAGGGAATACCCTGAATCAGCCACACCACATACAGGTAACTGGTGGTATCCCCAATACGACTGGAGCTGGCTGCGCAAGCCCCATAGAATCGCCCCTGCAGGAGAGCAGGCGGGCGCCACGGTGCCGAGCCTCACCGAAGGCGCAAACTCCCATACACGCTCAGGTTCCGTACTGCAAACACAACATGCCGTCTGGAGAGCCGCCGCACGCAATGTGCGGCGCACCGAAGGAGCAAGCCCCGTTCCCATGGACGGCGGTGAATCTCTCAGGTACCAAGGACAGGGGGAGCGGCAGCTGCGTCACGACGGACGCCGGCTGCCTGCTATCCAGACCATAGCGGCCAGCTTTCGCGTGACCCGGCACATGCCTTTGAAAGGGCATCGTCATGCGCGTCATCGTTCTCGGAGCCGGTCTGATCGGCACCACGTCGGCCTACTATCTGCAATCCCTCGGTCATGGAGTGACCGTCATCGACCGCCAGGCCGCGCCCGGCGCCGAAACCAGCTTCGCCAACGGCGGGCAGATCTCGGTCAGCCATGCCGAGCCCTGGGCCAACCCCGGCGCACCGCTGAAGCTGCTGGGCTGGCTGGGCCGGCAGGATGCCCCCCTGCTGTTCCGCCTGCGCGCCGACATGCGCCAGTGGCTCTGGGGCCTGTCCTTCCTGCGCAACTGCACGCCCGCGCGCACGCGCCACAACATCCGGCAGATCGTTCGCCTGGGCACCTACAGCCGCGAGGCCCTGCAGCAGCTGCGTGCCGACACCGGCATCCAGTACGAGCAGCGCATGCAGGGCATCCTGCACTTCTACACGAACGCCCGCGAGTTCGAGGGCGCGCTCAAGCCCACCGAGCAGATGCAGGCCCTGGGCTGCGACCGCCGCCTGATCGATGCCGACGAAGCCGTGCGCCTGGAGCCGGCCCTGGCCCATGTGCGCGGGCAGATAGCGGGCGCCACCTATACGGCCGAGGATGAATCAGGCGACGCCAACCTCTTCACACGCGAGCTGGCGCGCATCGCCGCCGCCACGGGCGTGCAGTTCCGCCAGAGCCACCACGTGACGGCGCTGCGCACCACGGGTGCGGGCGCCAGCCGCCATATCGACCATGTGGAGGTGACCAATGCCGATGGCCGCTATGAACGCATCCAGGGCGACGCCTATGTGCTGGCCATGGGCTCGTTCAGCCCGCTGCTGGCCCAGCCGCTGGGGTTGCGCCTGCCCATCTACCCGGCCAAGGGCTACTCCGTGACCCTGCCGGTGCTGGACCCCGCCAAGGCCTACCAGGTCAGCCTCACGGACGACGAGTTCAAGCTGGTGTTCTCGCGCTACACGGGCGCGCAAGGCGACCGCCTGCGCATTGCGGGCACGGCCGAGTTCAACGGCTACGACCGCAACCTGGACCCCGTGCGTTGCGAGGCCATCGTGCGGCGCGTGCAGCAGCTGTTCCCCGGCGCCGGCGATACCGGGCGCGCCCAGTTCTGGAGCGGCCTGCGCCCCGCCACGCCCAGCAATGTGCCGCTGATCGGACGCTCGCCCATCGCCAACCTGTTCCTGAACACCGGCCACGGCACGCTGGGCTGGACCCATGCCTGCGGCTCCGGCATGGCGCTGGCCGACCTGGTCAGCGGCAGGCAGCCAGCCGTGGATTTCGATTTTCTGGGAGCCGTAGCCATGGACCCGGATCGCAGCGCAGGCACGGTGCGCCCGCGCGCGGTCTGAGGTGCGGACGGCGTGTACGGCGTGTACGACGCCTAGGCAGTGAACACCGTCAACACCCCGGCGAAGCGGTGCAGGCGGGCGTCCATGATCTCGGCTTCGGCGACGAAGCCGATCAATGGCACATCGCCCAGTGCGTGGCGCAGGGTGCGCAGTTCGGCATCGGGGCCGCCGAACAGGCCGCCGCCGCGGCCCCGGCAACTGATGTAGATGGCGCCACGGATGCGGGGCTGTGCCTCGCCTTCGGGCGCCGCCTCCTCGGGCTCCGCCGCATCGCGCAGCGCAGCGCCCAGTTGCAGCAGTTCCTGGCGCGCGACCTGGGCCTGGCGGCGGCAGAAGATCACCGAATGCCCGGCCTCCACGGCCGATGACAGGGCGACGCCCTGGCGCAGCGGGTCCAGGCCAACCAGGGTCAGCACCTGGGCCTCTTCGGTCAGCACGCCGTGGGCCAGGCCCCGGCCCGGCGGCGCAATGGCCGCCAGCGTGGTGCGGACCGTGGTCAGCGCGGGCTGCCAGTCGCTGCCTTCCAGCTCCACGCCCAGCAGTTGCAGCAGGCGCTGCAGGGCCGGATCGCCATCGAGCCCGGTGACCAGGGCCCCGCGCGCCTCGGTGATCTCCAGCCCCTCGCCCAGCGGCACGCAGCCCTGGGCCATGCCCGTGATGCAGGGCACGCCGGCACCGAAGGCCACGCCTGAAAAGCCGCCACGAAAAATGCCGCGCGCGTCCGCATGCTGCGCATGCAGATCCTCGGTGCGGCAGGCGATCTGCACGCCCTCCACGCCATCTTCCCCGTCATCGCCCACGCCGCCGAACAGCAGGCCGGACTCGGTGCGCTCGGACAGCTCGTACAGCAGCTCGGCCAGCTCGGGCTGGCCGCCTGCGGCATGGACCAGGGCCGAATGGGCGGTGAAGCCGGCCTCGCCGCCAGGCGCATGCAGGGGCGCCAGGCCCGAATACAGGCGGTAGTGGGCGGCCGGTACATCCAGCAGCATCACCGCGAGCGCGGTTCCTGAAAGGTACTCATGCGACATGGCCAGAACGCCGCCGGCCGAGCAGCCGGCCCAGTCCGCCACATGGGGCAGGGCCCTGGCCAGATGCTGCAACAGCGGCCGTGCGTGGGCGGCATGCGCATGGGACAGGTACACCAGTCCCAGACGGGGCCGCTGCGCGTGGCCGGGCCCGGCCATCTGCAAGCGCAGCTGCTGCAGCACCGCGTCGGCCGCGGCGCGCCAGTCGGAATGGCTGGCATGGCCTACAGGAAACAACGACATACCAACCTTCTTTCTAGCCCCGCCAGCACCCGGCTTGCGGGTGGCTGGGGCCTTGCGCATCCATGGGTCCGGCCCGATCGGTCAACGCGCCGGCCGGCTCTTGGCTGCCGGCTTGCTGGCGGCCGGCGCCTTGGCTCCAGCCTTTGCAGCGGTTTTCCTGGCAGCCGCTTTGGCGGGAGCCTTGGCAGCGGTCCTGGGGGCTTCGGCCTGCACCGCAGCCTTGGCCGCCGGCTTTGCGGACGGCGCCTTGGCAGGGGAGACCGCCGCCGCCTTGCCCGCCTGCGCAGCAAAGGCGCTGGCCTGTGCCGCCATGCGGTCCATGGTGGCCTTGGCCAGGTCCCCGGCCATGCCGGTGGCGCGCTGGGCGGCCGCCACGGCCTCCGGGGCCATGGGCTCGGCCATGGCCTTGGCGGCGATCTGCTGGAATTGCTGGGTCAACGCGCCCCACCACTGCATGGCCTGGCCCATGGCGGCGGCCTGGGCGGACTCGTCCTTGGGCGCCGCAGTCTCCGCGGCTGCGGGTCTGTCGGCGGCCTTGGCCGCCTCGGGGGCTGCAGGCGGCGCGGCAGCGGCCTGTGCGGGCTCGGGCTGCGGCTTTTCCTTCTTGCTCGCCCGGCTGGCGGCCGAGGACATGGGCCAGTCCGAAAGGTCGCCCTGCCCCGCGCTGGCGGCGCCCTTGGCCGCGGCGGTGGCCGCGGCGGTTGCGGCTGCAGGGAACTGGAAGGCCTGCGCCAGCTCGCCCATGCTGACGTTCATGCCCTGCAAGGTGGACAGCGTCATGCGCTGCACTTCCAGGGCCTGGATGGTGGCGGCCAGCGCCTTGCCGTTCTGGTCGAGCCAGAACTGCACGGCCTTGAGTTCGGTGATGCGCTTGTCCACCTCTTCGATGCTCACCGTGGGCGCCACCCATTCGGGCAGGCGCCCCAGGGGCCGGGCGGTGGCCGATCCTGCACTCTGGGCCAGGCCCTGCAGGAAGTCGAAACCGGGGATGAACTTGCCGAAACCGAAGGAGGACGCATCACTCATGGCAGCACTCGCTAGGACTGGGTTGGAAGAACATGCCGGTGAAGCACACCGGCCATGCGCTCAGCTTAACCCAGGCACACGCCAAGTCCATCGCAAGTCATGCACGGCCCGCTGCGCACAAACCCGGTGGATGACAAAAAGCTCAGTGGGAGTGGCCGGCATGTCCGCCGTGTCCGCCATGCGCGCCGCCCTGCGCAGCCGATGCCGCACCTGCGCCGGGCGCCATGGCGCGCACGGGGACCTGCAGGCTCAGGCGCGAGGTCTCGCCCTTGGCGTCCTTGAACACCAGGGTGATGGGTACCTGACTGTCCTTGAGCAGCGGGCTCTTGAGCTGCTGCAGCATGACGTGGTAGCCGCCGGGCTTCAGGTCCACGGCCACGCCCTTGGGCAGGTCCAGGCCGTCGATGGCGCGCATGCGCATCACATCGCCTTCCATCTTCATTTCATGCACCTCGGCCACGCCGGCGGCGGGCGACTCCACGCCCACCAGGCGCAGCGGCTCCTCGGCCGTCAGGCGCATGAAGGCGCCCGTGGCCTGCTGGCCCGGCACGCTGGCACGCGCCCAGGCGGCGTCGGCCTTGACATGGGCCGCATCGGCATGGGCATGGGCCAGGCCCATGGACAGGGAGGCGGCGATCAGGAAAGGGGTGGTCCATTGACGCAGTGTCATCACGGTTTCTCCAGAAATTTCAATGCATTGCGGCACGGTCTTCGTGCCTTGCAAAAAGGGTTGGCCAAGCGAAGGAAGCGGGAGTGAATCCGGGAGTCACCGGGGCGGTGCGCGGGCCTGGGGCAGGGCCGGCATGGCCACGCTGTGGACGGAGGCCGGGTGCGCCCGTGGCTGCGCATCTGCCACCAGCGGTGCCGGGGCCGCACTGCACCGGGCGGGCGGCGGCGCCAGCGGGGGCAGGCACAGCGGGCAGTCGATGCCGTGGCTGCCGGCAAGGGCATCGTCCTGACCGGCTGGCGAGGGCACCCAGACCGATTCGCCAGCGGCCGAGCACAGGCGCTCCCAGCCCGAGGCGCGCGCCAGCGGCGCAAACGCCGATGCCAGCGCCACGCACAGCCACAGGCCCAGCGCCCAGCGGGCGCAGGCAGCCAAGGTGGAGGGCAGGCGAAGCGGCATGGCGTCATTCTAGGGGTCTGCCCCAGGACGTCATGTCCGTGACCCCGCCAGGCCCTGCCCGCCCCTACCATCGCAGGCGCATCCCCCAGCCCTCACCAACACCCTAGGAGACACCCATGCTCACCCTGTGCGGATTCGCGGCCAGCAACTACTACAACAAGGTCAAGCTGGCCCTGCTGGAAAAGCAGCTGCCCTTCAACGAGGAACTGGCCTGGCTGGGAGAGACCGACATGGCGCTTTCTCCGCTGGGCAAGGTGCCCTACCTGCGCATCGACGACGGCCGGGGTCTGTGCGAGTCGGCCGCCATGGTCGAGTACGTGGAGACGCTGTCGCCCTCGCCGGCCCTGCTGCCGGCCGACGCCTTCGAGGCCGCCAAGGTGCGCGAGCTGTGCGTGTACCTGGACCTGCACCTGGAGCTGGTGGCGCGCATCCTCTACCCGCAGGCCTTCTTCGGCGGCCAGGTCAGCGACTCCACCCGGGAGCGCACGCTGGCCCAGCTCGACAAGAACGTGGCGGCCTTCGCCAAACTCGCGCGTTTCTCACCCTTTGTGGCGGGCGACAGCTTCACGCTGGCCGACTGCTGCGCCATCGTCCACCTGCCCCTGGTCAGCGCGGCCAGCAAGATCGTTGGCGGCCGCGACGTTCTGGCCGACCTGCCCGTGCGCGAGTACCTGGCACGCATGGCCGAGCGGCCCACGGTGCAGCAGGTCAATGCCGACCGCAAGACCAATACGGCGCTGATGATGGCCCGCTACGCCAGCGACAAGACCCCGGCCTGAGGCGCGGGGCCTTCACTCACTCCTGCAGCCAGCGCAGCAGCCCGCTGGCGCGCTGCGTGGGGCTGCCAACGGCCGAGGCCAGCAGGCCCGGCACCTCGGAGAACAGCGAGAAGGCCTGGCGGGCGCGCGTGATGCCGGTGTAGACCAGCTCGCGCCCCAGCACGCTGCCGCCGCGCGAGGGCAGCACCAGGGCGGTGTGCTCGAACTCCGAGCCCTGGCTTTTGTGCACCGTCATGGCGAAGGCGGTCTCCACATGGGCCATGCGGCTGACGCCGACCGAGCGCAATTCGTCGCCCTGCAGGAAGTAGACGCGCAGCAGCTGCCCTGGCTGCCCCTGGTGCGCTCCCGGCAGCGCAATGCCGATGTCGCCGTTGAACACGCCCAGCTGCGCGTCGTTGCGCGTGACCATGACGGGACGGCCCGCATACCATTCGCCGCCTCGGTGGATCACGCCCTGCGCATCCAGGGCCTGCTCCACCGCGCGGTTGAGGCCGGACACGCCCCAGTCCCCCTCGCGCACGGCGCACAGCAGCCGGAAGCGCTCGAAGGCCTGCAGCACAGCGACCACCCAGGCGCGGTGCGCTGCCTCGTCGGCGCCGGCCGCATCCGGCCGGCCCTGCAGCGCCTGGGCATAGAGGGCATAGCTGGCAAGACCGCCACGCCCGTGCACGGCCAGTTCGGTCACGGCGTGCACGCCGCCGCCATGGCGTTCCCACAGCTCGGAACCTGCGCCGGCTTGCGTGCCGGCATCGAGCAGGGCCTGGGCCTTCACCGCCTCACCGGCATTCACGGCGTGTGCCAGCTGGCCGATGGGGCCCCCGAAGCGCCGGCTTTCGCGCAGCATGACGGTGTGCTGCGCAAGAGCCGGAGGCCGGTCGCCTGCCGGCGCCGCGAACTGCGGCGGCAGCCGCTGGCCGGCCACGCGCAGTGCGTAGTCCAGCGTGTCGGGCAGGTAGCGCCCGGCCTGGGCATCGCGGCACAGGTCGCCCAGCACGGCGCCCGCCTCCACCGAAGCCAGTTGGTCCTTGTCGCCCAGCAGCACCAGGCGGGCGCCGGCCGGCAGTGCCTCCAGCAGCGCCGCCATCATCTCCAGGTGGACCATGGAGGCCTCATCGACGATGAGCACGTCCACGTCCAGCTGCCGCCCCGCATGGAACCCCCAGTGCCGCGTATCGGGCCGCGCGCCCAGCATGGAGTGCAGGGTGCGCGCCGCGCCCATGCGCTGCACCAGGCCCGCCAGGTCGATCTCGCCGCCCATGCTGCCCTGCAATTGCAGCAAGGCCCCGTCGATCGATTGTTTCAGGCGCGCAGCCGCCTTGCCCGTGGGGGCGGCCAGGGCCACGCGCAACTGGCCGGCATCGGGCGCCGTGGCAAACAGCAGGGCCAGCAGCCGCGCGGCGGTATAGGTCTTGCCGGTGCCAGGGCCGCCCGTGATCACCGACAGCCGGCCGCGCAGCGCCAGCGCGCAGGCCAGCTTCTGCCAGTCCACGGCGCCACCGTCCGCCACAGGCGGGAACAGGCGGTCCAGCCAGTGGCGGGCCTGGGCTTCGTCCAGCGGCTGTCCGGCCACGGCCTGCGCCGCCGTGCGCTGGATGACGTGCGCGGCCACGGCGCGTTCGTAGTCCCAGTAGCGGCGCAGATACAGCAGCGGCGCGGGGCCGTCTGCGCCGGCCAGCACCAGGGGCTGGCCGAGGTCCTCGCTGCCATCCTGTCCATCTACCTGCTCCCCGTGCACCACGCGCACCACGGGGCTGGCGCTCAGCGCCGCCACCCAGCCGGACAGGCGCGCAGGCAGCATCTGCCACAGGGCCTGCTGCGCGGGCAACGCATCGGCCGGCCAGGCCAGCACGTCGTTGGGGTGGCCGGCCAGCGGCGCCAGGGGCAGGCAGCTGTGGCCGCGCCCCTCCATCTGCGCCAGCAGCGCGGCGGCCACCAGCAAGGCGGGCCCGGCCTGCGCATCCTGCCCGGCGACGAAGGAGGCCAGCGCCGCATCCAGCCGGCGCAGCAGGCCCGCGTCGGCCCAGCGGCGCAGCAGGGCCAGCACTTCATTGGTGTCTGGCGGCACGGCGCCCGGCGGTTTGCCGCCCAGCGAGTCGCCGCCCGGCCGTTCATCGAACAGGTCCAGCGTGGCCGTATCGATGGTGCGCGAACGGGGGCGCGGGCTCATGGCAGTTCCTCCGCGTTGGCGCGGCCGGGACCGAGCAGTTCATCGAGCGCATCAAGCAAGGGCAGCTCGGGCGCCATGGCATGCATGCCACCGGCCGGGCCATCGATGCCGCGCAGAAAGTAGTACAGCGCACCGCCCAGTTGGCGCTGCGGCTCGTAGGCCGTGCCCAGCCGGCTGCGCAGCAGCCGGTGCAGGGCCAGCAGGTAGAGCGCGGCCTGCACGTCGTAGCGGTGGTGGAGCATGGCGCGGGCCAAGGCCTCCTGGTCGTAGGCGGTGCCGTCCGGGCCCAGGTGGTTGCTCTTGTAGTCAAGCACCCAGTAGCGGCCCTCGTGGCAGAACACCAGGTCGGCAAAGCCCATGAGCATGCCGTGCAGCGAGCGCTGGGGCAGCGCGGGCCGCTCCTGCCCCGGCAGGATGAAGCGCCGGCACAGCTGGTCGATGCGCTCGGCCGGCAGCTGGCGCGCGGGCAGCCAGAACTCCATCTCGGACAGTTGCGGCCCCAGCGTGGCCAGCGTGACATCCAGCGGCGCCAGCGGCTGGTGGACCACGGCCGTGAGCCAGGCCAGCAGGTCGCGCGCCTGCTCGCCCCGGCCCGCGCGCTCGCAGCGGCGCACCAGGCGATCAGCGAGCGCACCCTGGCCGTCCACGGGCAGGGCAAAGTCTTCGCCGCCCAGCCATTCAAGCTGGTCGTGCACGAAGTTGCCGACCACGGGGCCGCGCAAAAAGCGGTGCCAGACAGCAGGCCCGCCGGCCGGTCCATTCTGCAGGGGCTGCAGGCCCGCCAGGCCGGCGATGTCCGCCAGTTCCGGCGATGGCGGAGGCTCCAGCGCCTGCTCATCCTCGGCCGGGCGTTGCACGGCCACGGGCAGCACGGGCAGGCTGGGCGCGGCCATGGCACGCACCAGGGCAGAGAAGCTGCCGATGCCCCAGCGCGTGTCGAAGCGTGCCTCGTAGGGCCGGGCATCGTGCAGCGGCGTGGCAGCGTCCGGCGGCTGCCAGCGCGTGCGCTGCAGCGGCTCGGCGTCCAGATCGCGCCAGGCCATGTGCGGGTCTTCTCCGCACAGCTGTCGCAGGCCGTCAAGCCAGCCCTGGGCCGAGCGCGGCTCGGTGCCGCCCAGCAGGTAGCCGGCGGCGCCCTGCTCGTTCACGCAGGCCTTGCCGTTGCCGCGCCTGAGCGGGGCCAGGCCCAGCCACAGCGCATGGCGCGGGCGGGTGAGCGCCACGTAGAACAGGCGCAGGTCCTCGCGCAGCCGCTCGCGGTCGGCCTGGGCCAGGTCTTCGTCGCTGAAGTCCAGCAGCAGCCTGCGGGCCGGGGCGGCATCGTCTTCCCCCCCCTCCTGCGCGGACAGGGTCAGGAACGGCGTTCTGGCCCGCTCCATGGGGCGGAAGCTGCCTGCGAACGGCAGGCAGACCAGCGGGTACTCCAGGCCCTTGCTCTTGTGCACGGTGACGATCTTGACCAGGTCGGCATCGCTTTCCAGGCGCACCACCTGCTCTTCGCTGCCGCTGCCCGGCGCCTCGATCTGGGTGGCCAGCCATCGGATCAGGGCCTGCTCGCCCTCCAGCTGGGCGCTGGCGGTCTGCAGCAGCTCGGCCAGGTGCAGGTAGTTGGTCAGGCGCCGCTCGCCACCCAGGGCCGGGTCCTGCAGCCAGCG
This sequence comes from Delftia sp. PX-1, assembly GCF_055797465.1. NCBI lineage: Bacteria > Pseudomonadati > Pseudomonadota > Betaproteobacteria > Burkholderiales > Comamonadaceae > Delftia > Delftia sp. PX-1. The sequence continues at coordinate 504,385 of NZ_CP184763.1, read as the reverse complement.
CGCGGGCAGGTCCAGGCGGTACAGGGTCTGGCGCAGCATGGCCAGCACGCCCAGGCGCAGCCAGATGCTGTGCAGTTCGCGCAGCTGCTCGCTGCGCGCGTCAAAGGCTTCCTCGTCGGCGGCCAGCCAGGCCAGCTCGTCCAGCGACAGGCCGATGAGCCGCGTGGCCAGGCCCGCGCGCACGGCCTGGGCGTCCAGCGGCGCGGCAACGGCGCGCAGCCAGTACAGCAGGTCATGGGCCTCGTCGCTGGCGAACACCGAATCCTGGTCCGACAGGTAGACCGAGGCCACGGCGCGCGCCTGCAGTTCGCGGCGCACGGTGGCCGCCTCTCGGCCCGTGCGCACCAGCACGGCGATGTCGGCAGGCCGCAGGCGCACAAGGCGGCCATCGGGCTGCACAAAGCCGGCCTGCGGGTCGGCCAGCCACTGCACGATCTGCTCGGCGCAATGGGCCGCAAAGCGCCGCCGCACCTCGTCGGCCGACAAAGGTAGGGGGATGCCGGTGTCCTCGTCACGGCCCGCGCTCCAGGCCACGGTGAGGGCGGGCATGGCGCCGTCGCGCGTGTGCAGTTGCTCGCTGCGCCCCTGGGCGGCCACGGGCTCGAACGGCAGCGGGTTGTGGCTGCCGCGCCGGAACATGAAGGCGCCCTCGCCCGGGCGCTGCTCGGCCTGCGCGAACCAATGGTTGACGGCGCCCACCAGCGCCTCGGTGGAGCGGTAGTTGGTGCCCAGCACGTAGTGGCGCCCCTCGGTGGCGCGGCGCGCCTGCAGGTAGCTGTGGATGTCGGCGCCGCGAAAGCCGTAGATGGACTGCTTGGGGTCGCCGATCAGCAGCAGGGCGCTGTGCGGGTCGTTGGCCGCCGTGCGGTAGATCTGGTCGAACAGGCGGTACTGCAGCGGCGAGGTGTCCTGGAATTCATCGATCAGCGCCACCGGGTACTGGGCCAGGATGCGCTCACGCAGCACGGCGCCGTTGTCGCCGGCCAGGGCCGTGTCCAGGCGCTGCAGCATGTCGGCAAAGCCGAAGCTGCCGGCCTGGCGCTTGAGGTGAGCCAGCCGCTGCGCCACGCGCGCGGCCGCATGCAGGCGCACGGCCACGCTGACGGGCGGCAATTGCTCCAGCTGCACCAGCAGCGCCTGCAGCTCGGCCAGCTCCAGCGGCATGAGCACATCGCCGGCCGCCCCCTTGAAGGCCTCGGCCAGGCCTTCGGGGCTGAGGCGGTGGCGCGCGGCCTCGGTCAGCGCCAGCGGACCGTCCAGCGGGGCGCGCGACCAGTCGGCCAGCGCGGCCAGCCAGCCGGTGTAGCGCGCGGGCTGCAGCTTGCGCTTGTCCCACAGTGCGCCATGGCCGTCGAGCTGTCCATCCAGCCACAGCTGCAGGCGCTGTGCCTTGTCGTCCCAGCCGGCCGCCAGGGCCAGCAGGCGGCTGCGGCGCTGCTCCATGGCGCGCTGCAGGCAGTCGGCCAGGCTGCCCTCGCCCGCGCCGGGCACGGGGGTCTCGCGCAGCAGGGCACGCATGTCTTCGACCAGGGCATCGACGTGGGGCCAGATCTTCAGGGCCTCGTCCAGCAGTTCGTCGGACAGCGGGTAGCACTGCTGGCGCCAGTAGTCCTGCGCGGCCTCGGTCTGTCGCTGGCTTTCGTCAGGCTCCAGCGTTTCGTCGAAGAGGTTGCCGCTGTCGAAGGCATGCTCGCGCAGCATGCGCTGGCACCAGGCGTCGATGGTGTGGATGGCCGCGTCGTCCATGCATTCAGCCGCCATGGCCAGGCGCCAGGCCGCGCGTTCACGGGCCGCGCCTTCAGGGTAGGCCTCGCGCAGCGCGTGCAGGAAGCCGTCGTGGGGCGCGGGCTCGGCCTCGCCGCGAAAGCACTGCACGGCCTCGATCAGGCGCTTGCGTATGCGGTCGGACAGCTCGCGCGTGGCCGCGCGCGTGAAGGTCATGACGAGGATATCGGGCGGCATCAGCGGGCGCTCGAAGGCCGTACTGCTGATGCCGTCCAGGCTGCCCTCGCCATGCCCCAGCACCAGGCGCAGGTAGAGCGCAGCGATGGTCCAGGTCTTGCCGGTGCCGGCGCTGGCCTCGATCAGGCGGCTGCCCCACAGCGGAAAACGCTGTGCATCGAGCACATGGCTGGTCACGTCGCCGGTCACTTCGCTGGTGCTCATGGTGCATCCGCCTGGTAGGGCTGGACCTGCACCTGCGCGGCCACCCAGTCGAGCAGCGGCGCGTGGGCGACATGGGCCAGGGCCTCGAAACGGCCATCGGCGCTCAGCCGTTCGAAGTCCGGGTAGCAGCGTGCCCAGGACGGGTCCTCGCCTTCGCCGCCGACCAGATGACCGCCCTCATAGGCCTGCTGGGCCGCAGCGGGAAAGCCTTCGGCCATGGCCAGGCCGCTGCGCAGCGGCAGGGGCAGCGGGCCGTTCTGGCCTTCGCGCCACAGGGCCATCAATTCACGCAGCCGTGCCAGCGCGTCGGAAGGGTCCATGGGCAGGACCTGCACCAGGCCGTCGCGCGCCACCACGCGCAACTCGGCCTGCGAGCCGCTGGCGGCCAGCGCCAGGCTGCGCAGGTAGACCGGCATGAGCTTGTCAGCATGGGGCCTGCCCTTGGCATTGAGCAGGTTGCGCGGGTCCAGCAGCAGCCAGCACTGTGCGTCGTCCGCATCGGGGGGCTCTTCGGTTTCGCAGGACTGGCGCAGCCCGTCGATCCAGTCGTCGAACACCAGGCCATCGTCCTCGATCAGCAGCCGCCTGCGCGGCGCGGGATGGGCATACCGATCCAGTTGCTGACGCCAGGCCCGCAGCGAAGGCGTGACCGAGGACTGCAGCGCCCGCGCGCCGCGCGCGCCCAGCCCCGCCAGCGGCAGCCGCCCCGAGCGCGTGAGGCGCGCCACGGCGGCGCGCACGCTGTCTTCCATGGCCTGGGGCGCCTGCCCGGGCTCGGACAGGCCGGCCGCCACCTGCTGCTGCAACTGCTGCACCAGCAGGTATTCGGTCAGGCCGTCGAGCTGGAACAGTTCCTCGTCCACGACCGGGTTGTCCTCCTGCTCGAAGCGCACCTGCAGGCGCTGGCGCAGGTAGGCGCGCGCCGGGTGGCGCAGGAAATCGGTGAGCCGGGCCAGCGTCAGCGGCGCCGAGGCGTCGGGGACAAAGGGCGGGCGCGGCTGCGCGGGCAGCGCAGGCAACGCGTTCGTGCCGTCAGACTGCGCATGCGCGGCCCGCCATTCGCGCGCATACGTGGTCCAGGGCGAACCTTCTTCGAAATAGCGGCGGCTGAAGGGCTGCAGCGGGTGCTGCTGCGTGCGCTGCGCCAGCAGCGGCTGGCCGCCTTCGCCGCGCCAGCCGGCCTCCAGGTAGTCGCGCAGCTGGGAGACCAGGACCGAGGGCGGCTGCTCGCTGTTGTCGCGCACATGGTGGCCGGTCCAGCTGATGTAGAGCGCGCGGCGCGCAGACAGCAGGGCTTCGAGCATGAGCTGGCGGTCATCGTCGCGGCGCGCGCGGTCGCCGGGGCGCTGCTGGCCGGGCAGCGCCATCAGGTCGAAGTCGCTGCGCGTGGCGCGGCGCGGATAGTCGCCATCGTTCATACCCAGCAGGCAGACCACCTCGAAGGGAATGGCGCGCATGGGCATCAGCGTGCAAAAGGTCACGCCACCGGCCCGAAAGCGCTGCGACAGCGAGGGCTGCTCCAGCGCCTGCATCCAGGCCTCCTGGGCCACGCCCAGTTCCACGGCCTGCGCATAGCCGGCCTGCTCGCAGGCGCGCTGCCAGTCCGTGAGAGCGGCGTCCAGTGCGGCCAGCATGGCCTCGTCCTCATCGTCCTGCGCCTTGAAGAAGTCCTGCAGCAGCGAGCGAAAGCGCTGCGCCCAGGCCTCGGGCATGGCGGGCTGCTCGGCCTCGCGCCACCACGCCAGCATGCGCTCCAGCAGCGCGGCCAGCACGCCGGCCAGCTCGGCCGACAGGCCGCCCACCTCGTCATAGGGCTCGATGCCGCCGAAGGCCTGGCCGTCCTGCGCCACGCCGCTGGCATAGCCCAGCAGCATGCGCTGCAGGCCGAACCAGGCGCTGTTGTGCTCGCCGCAGGCCTGCAGGCCCAGGGCGCCGCGCTGCGGCGCATTGAGTCCCCAGCGGATGCCGGCCCCGGCCATCCAGCGCGTGAGCTGGGGCAGGTCGTCGGCCGCCAGACCCATGCGCGCGGCAATCGCTGGGACGTCCAGCAGGTCGCACAGCTCGCTGAGCCGGCAGCGCTGCTGCGGCAGGCGCAGCAGCCATTGCAGGGCCACGGCCAGCGGGCTGCTGGCGCGTGCGCCCAGGTCGGCAATGTCAAAGGGAATGTGGCGCGGATCATGCCTGCCGTACTGGCCGAACACGGCGCGTATCGAGGGCGCGGCGGTCTCTATGGACGGCAGCATGACTACGACGTCACGCGGTGCCAGCGGTGCCTGCCCCGGCTGCCCGGGATCGGTCGGCCGGGCCAGCATCTGCAGCAGCTGATCGTGCAGCACCTCCAGCTCGCGCACCACGCTGTGCGCGCTGTGGAACACGATGGAGCGGTCGGCCCGCGCCACCTCCAGCGGTGGGTGCTCGGCCAGCGGCACCAGGTCGCGGATGCGCTGCTGTACCTGGGCCAGCAGCGGCGCGGTGCGCAGGTCCTCGGCATCGGTTTCGTCGAACAGGTCCACGCGCGGCATCTGCAGCTGGGCTGCGGCACCCGTGGTGTCGAAGGCGTCGAGCTGGCGCACATAGTCGCGGCTTTGACGACCCCAGGCGGCCAGCAGCGGATGGGCGTGGGCATGCATGGCCTCCAGCGGCAGCTGCGCCAGGTCGCGGCCGCCGCGCAGCGGCTGGCGGCGCCGCGCCATGCGCAGCAGCTCGCGCCCGTCGATGGCGTCGGCCCAATGGAAGCGGCAGGGATTGGGCACGGCCAGCAGCACCTGGCTGTGGCGGGCAATGGCGGCCAGGAACTCCAGCAGGCTCAGCGGCAACTGGCTGATGCCGAACACCACCACGCGGCGCGCCAGCGGCGCGGCCGGCGGCTCGCCGGACTGCAGCGCGGCCAGCACCCGGCCCTGCAGGCGCGCGCGCGTGGCGCCGCGCTGGTCCTCGTCCAGCTCGGCCAGCACGGCGCGCCACAGGCGCGGCTGCCACAGCTGGCCTTCGGGCACCGGGGCGTCCGCCACACCAGGGCGCAAGGGCATGGGCAGCACGTCATGCCCGGCCTCCCAGGCGTCCAGCCAGTCGGCGCGGTAGATCTGGTATTGGTCGAAAAGGTCGGCCAGGCGCTGGGCCAGCTGCAGCAGCCGCTCGGGCTCGCCGGGGCGCAGAAAGCCTGCAATGGGGGCGAAGGCCGGGTCATGCAGGCACTGCGGCAGCAGGCGCATGAGCCGCCAGGTCATGGGTGTCTTGTCCAGGGGCGATTCGCGCGGCACGGCCTGGCGGCCCAGCACCTGGCGGTAGCTGCGCCACACAAAGCGCGCGGGCAGTTCCACGCGCGCGGCGGCGCACACGCCCAGCTGCTCGGCCATGCGCATCTTGAACCACTCGGCCATGCCGTTGCTCTGCACCAGCACCACCTCCGGCTCCAGCACGTCCAGCGGGTGCGCAGCCAGCCATGCCAGCACCGTATCGGCCAGCACCTCCGTCTGATTACCGTGCAGGGCGATCAAGCCCGGCTGCCAATGCGATGCCACCTCTGCGCTCCCGTGCTCCAAGCCATGCGAGCAGCGAGCTTAACGCGGTTGACACGGGCCGGGACCGCGCGGGTCCATTACCAATGCAGGTAGAACATGGCCTTGGCCAGCAGCACGATGGCCAGCACGTGGCAGAACACGCTCAGGTGCAGGCGGTGCGAGCGGCGCCCGCCCAGCACACCGCGCCGGCGCCACCACATGGCTGCCAGGAAATGTCCGAACACGCTGAGCGCCAGCCCGATCTTGAGCGCCAGCAGCAGGCCGAAGCTGCTGGCCAGCGGAGCGGCAAAGGCTGCAGCCAGTGCCGCGCGATGCTGCCAGCCCAGACCCAGCCCCGCGCCGTACAGCACCAGCAGCACCCAGGGCATGACGGCCACCGCTCGGTCGCCCAGCGCCTGCTCGGTGGCGCGCGCCACGATGGCGGGCAGGTGGCGGCGCGCCCCGGCCAGCAGCACCACTTCAAAGAACACCGTACCCGCGAAGGCGATGGCAGCCAGCAGGTGCAGGGTCAGCAGCAGGCCGTAGCTCATGCGCGCCTCCTGTGCGGCAGGGGCAGGGGCAGCGGCAGGGATGCGGGAGCCGGCAGCAGATCGGCCAGCGTGAAGCCGTCCAGATGGGCCAGGAAGCTGTCCAGCGCCCCGCCCAGCACGCCGGCCAGCCGGCAGTCCTGCGCAAGCGTGCAGGCAGGTGGGCTGGTGCCCGTGAAGCATTCGACGATGGCAAGGTCCGGCTCCATGCCGCGCACCACGTCGCCCAGGCCGATGTCGGCCGGCGCATGGGCCAGGCGCATGCCGCCGCCCTTGCCGCGCACGGTCACGATCCAGCCGCGCAGCGCCAGCTGGTGCGTGACCTTCATGAGATGGGCTTCGGAGATGGCATGGGCCTGGGCGATCTCGGCAATCGTGCACAGCCGTCCGGGGTGGCGCGCCACATGCATGAGCAGGCGCAGCGCGTAGTCGGTCATCAGAGTCAGGCGCATGGCAGGCCTGCGATCATGCCTGCCGGTCGGCACGCGGGCGCACCAGCAGCGGGGCGAAACGCCACAGGTACAGCGCAAAGGCCCATACCCAGGCAGCGGCCGAGGCATGCAGCGCCGCCAGCGACAGCGCCGTGGGCAGCAGGGCCGCCAGGCGCAGCACGGCAGCGGCAATGACCAGGGCATAGGCGGCGACCATGCTGCGGTCGGTGCGCAGCGGCAGGCCCAAGTGGCCCATCGACGTCCGTGTGCACATGCCGATGATGAGCAGGGCAAAGCTGCCCGCACCGATCACATGCACGGGCCAGGCGGGGCGCAGCACCCATCCGGCCGCATGCGCGCCGGCCACCAGCAGGCCCGCACCCAGCGCCGCGTGGCCCAGGTAGAGAATCCACAGCAGCGGCACGCGGCGCACGGCCTGGGGCTTCCAGGCCAGCACCTGCCACAGGGCGATCACGCCCGCCACGGCCAGGCCGGCGGCCAGGCCCGGCCACCAGCCCGCCAGCAGGCAGGCGATGGCCACCACGCCCGCACCCAGTTGCCACTGGCCGCTGGCCGTGTGCATGGGGATCTGCAGGCCGGACACGGCGCGCATGGCGAAGAAGGGGATCACGCGCCGCGCGATCAGCAGCGCAATCACGGCCATGCACAGCAGGCCTGCGTTGAAGCGCTGCATCAGCGCGCCGTAGTCGCCCTGCCAGATGGACCACAGGTACAGCGCATCGGCCGCGCCCAGGCCGGCCAGCAGCAGGGGCAGACCGTAGTTGCGCCGGCTGCGCGCGGCATGGATGGCGCGGCCCAGCGCCAGCGCGGCCCAGGCGAAGAAGGCGGTCTCGCACAGCGCAGCCACGGCAAAGGCCTGCGGCCCGGGCAGCAGAAAGCCCGCACGGGCGGTCAGCCACAGCAGGCACAGCGCGCCCAGCGCCCGGCCCTGCAGCGGGTTGCGTCCCGTCCAGTTGCTGCCCGCCGTGAACAGAAAGCCTACGGCGATGGTGGCCACGAAGGCCCACAGCATCTCGTGCGCATGCCAGAACACGCCGGGCATGCGCCCCGCGATCCACTGCGGAGCATGGACCCACAGCGCCACCGACAGCGCGGCCCAGAGGCAGCCCAGCAGGTACAGCGGCCGAAATCCCAATTCGAGGAATGCCGTCCATTGCGGCGCCGGCTCCCGGGTTCTCAGGGGTTCCTCCAGCTCCATCCATTGCGCCATGATGTGCACTCCTTCCGGCCCGCTGCGCCTGCATAAGATGCATCCAGCGTACATCTTCAAGTGCACCGGCGAGGCGGCGGCGCAACCACCTTCTGACCCATATCAAGCAGGAGCCAAGCATGGCACTCGAACACGCAAAGCCACTGGAGGTCATCGCCCTGCACGCCCGCGACGGCATGCCCATCAGCACCAGCCTGATCCGAACGCCGAAGCTGCAGCTGCTGCGCCTGGTGCTACCGCCCGGCCATGCCCTGCCCAGCCATCAGGTCCCCGGCGAGGCCACCATCCACTGCCTGGCGGGCGAGGCCGGCATTGCCACGCGCCTGGCCAGCCTGCGGCTGGTGGCCGGCTCGGTGGTTCTGGTGCCTGCCGGCGAGCTGCACGATGTGCACGCGCGCGGCGACCAGGGCTGCGTGCTGCTGGTGACGATTGCGGGCGCGAACGACTGAAGGCGGCCGCAGCCGCCGCACAGGCAGGATCACGCATTGCCTGAGGCACAAAGAAAAACGGACTGCTTCTTGCGAAGCAGTCCGTAATCTTTTTCACTGTATCTGGTGGCCTGGGACGGAATCGAACCGCCGACACAAGGATTTTCAATCCTCTGCTCTACCGACTGAGCTACCGGGCCGAGAACTAGATTATATGCAGGATTTTTTGACCCAAAAACGAAAAAGCCAAAATTCCTTCAAAAAGTCTATCCGCGCTTGTTGCGGCCCAGGTCCACGCCCAGCTGGCGCAGCTTGCGGTACAGGTGGGTGCGCTCCAGGCCGGTCTTCTCGGCCACGCGGGTCATGGAGCCGCCTTCGCGCGCCAGGTGGAACTCGAAGTAGGCCTTCTCGAAACCGTCGCGCGCCTCGCGCAGGGGGCGGTCCAGATCGAAACCCTGGTGTGCATGCGGCACGTTGTTGTCCACCGGCACACGGCTGGCCGCAGGCGTGACGACGGCTGCGATGTCGGCGGGCTCGGCCACTGCGGCAGGCGCTGCAGCCGGCGCCTGGCTGGCGGCATTGCGCGCCAGGCCCTGCTCCACCGCCTTGAGCAGCTTCTGCATGGTGATGGGCTTTTCCAGGAAGGACAGCGCACCGATGCGCGTGGCCTCCACCGCCGTCTCGATGGTGGCGTGGCCGCTCATCATGATGACCGGCATGGTCAGCTGGCCCGCCGAGGCCCATTCCTTGAGCAGCGATACGCCATCGGTGTCGGGCATCCAGATGTCGAGCAGCACGAGGTCGTAGGTGTTGGAGGCGCGCGCCGTGCGCGCCTGGCCGGCGTTCTCGGCCACGTCCACACTATGACCTTCGTCGTTGAGGATTTCCGACAACAAATCCCGGATCCCCAGTTCGTCGTCGACCACCAGTATGTTTGCCATGTGTCTTAAGCCTATGTGCTGAGGCGCGGGGGGGCGTCAGGCCTATCCTGTACGCTCAGGCGCAAATGATAGCGACACTTGCGCACCTTGAATCACCCCGCCGTCGTCCCTGTTGCCCAGGTCGATGCGGGCGCCATGCTCGTCTGCGATTTTCTTGACCACGGCCAGGCCCAGTCCGGTGCCCCGCACCTTGGTCGTGACATAGGGCTCGAAGGCCCGTTGAAGGATGTTGGCCGCGAAGCCCGTGCCGCTGTCGCTGATGCTCAGGCGCACGCGGCGCGTGGACTCGTTCCAGCGCGTCTCTATGGTCACGGGGCCGGGGGGCTGGCCGCTTTCCTGCGCACGCTGGGCCGTGGCGTCCTGGGCATTCTGCAAAAGATTGTGAATGACCTGGCGCAGCTGCTGGCCATCGCCTGAAATCGGCGGGCATTGCGGGTCCAGCACACACTCCACGCGCACTTCGGCGTTCTCTTCACCGTACAGCTGCAGCACGTCGGTCACCAGCGCGTTGAGGTCCAGCGACTGCAGATTGGCGGCAGGCAGGCGCGCGTAGTCGCGGAATTCATCGACCAGGCGCTTCATGGCGCCGACCTGATCGACGATGGTCTTGACGGACTTGGCCAGCAGCGCCTGGTCAGCCAGCTGCAGCTTGTCGGTCAGCCGCATGGCCATGCGCTCGGCCGACAGCTGGATGGGCGTGAGCGGGTTCTTGATCTCATGGGCCACGCGGCGCGCGACCTCGCCCCAGGCCTGGGCGCGCTGGGCCGAGACGATCTCGGAGATGTCGTCGAAGACCAGCAGCCGCTGCGCATCGGGCAGTTCCGCACCGCGCATGACCAGGGTGGTGGTGTGCTGGATGACGCCGCCATCGGTGGAGGCATGCAGCTCATGCACCAGTTGCCAGCGATCGCGCCCCTGCTCGCCCAGGAAGAGCGCGAACTGCTCCTGCACGACTTCGCCGAACTGCTCCAGCCCCGGCACCTGGGACAGCGCCCGTCCTTCATGGACGGCCATGGGCGCGCGCAGTATGCGCGTGGCCCCGGGATTGCTCAGGACGATGGCGCCCCGCGCGTCCAGCACGATGACGCCCGATGTGAGGTTGTCGAGGATGGTCTGCAGGTTGCCGCGTGCGGCATCGAGCTGGCCCATGCTGCGGTTGGCTTCGGCACGGGCGTCGGCCAGTTGCTGGGTCATGAGCGCGAAGGAGCGCGTGAGCCCGCCGATCTCGTCGCGCGTCTGCAGCGCCGGCTTGGGCCGCAGATCGCCGCGCGCCACGTCGCGCATGCCCTGGGCCAGCAGCAGCAGCGGCCTGGCCAGCTGGTTGCCCAGCACGATGGCCAGCACCACGGCGCCGAAGACCGCCAGGAACAGGCTGAGCGTGAGCGTGCCTATGTACATGCGCTGCAGGCCGCCGCGTGCCAGCGCGCGTTCCTGGTATTCACGGTTGGCGGCCTGCACGGCAAGGGCGTTGGTCACCAGCGCCTGCGGCAGCGCAATGGTGGCCTGCAAATAACGCGGCTCGGTCAGCAGTCCCACGCTGGGGTTGGGAACCACGGCCAGCGTGCGGACCTGGGCATTCGGCGCTGTGGCACCCGGCTGGGCCGTGCCGTCGTCGTCCAGTCCTTCGATGCTGGCCACGGCGCGCTGCTCGCGCAGCGAGCGCAGCATTTGCGCGCTGGGGCGTTCGGGCTGCAGGTTGAAGCGCGACTGGCCTGCGCTGGCGATGGCGCGCAGGCCCGGGAACTCGCCGCTGCGCGTGGTCTGCGTGGGCCCCATGACGGCAAGCTCCGACGCACTCCAGAGCACGACATCGGTGGCACCCAGCTGGTCGCGCACGCGCTCCAGGATCAGCGCGGCGCCCGCATCGGAGACCTGGGACAGCTGGGCGCCTGCAGTGCGCGTGTTGTTGGCCATGTCGTTGGCCACGGTCTCCAGCGTGGAACTGGCCAGGCTCACGCCTGCCGACAGCGCACCCTCGACCTGCACGTCGAACCAGCTCTCGATGGAGCGCGAGACGAACTGGTAGGAAACGATGTAGATCAGCAGGCCCGGCACCAGTCCCACCAGCGTGAAGATGCCGGCCAGCTTGAGCAGCAGGCGGCTGCCGAAGCGCCCCCGCTGCAGGCGTATGGCCAGGCGGATGCCGCCCCAGACCAGGATGGCCAGCAGCAGGCCGGCCACGACCACGTTGGCGGCGAACAGCCAGTTGTAGTTGCGCTCGTAGTCCAGCCGGTTGTTGGTGGCCAGGGTCAGCAGGAACAGCAGCAGCACGCCGACCAGCCCCATGAGACCGGCGCCCACGCCCACGGCCCAGCGCGTGCCGCGCGACAGGCCGGCCGAAGCCGGCAGGGCCATGCGTTCGTCGGCGTCGGTGTCCCGGTTCATGGCGCGTCTTCCAGCATCTGGGCGCGCGACAGCTGCAGGTTCCAGCCCGAGCGGCCCAGCGCACCGATCTGCAACGGCCTTGGCAGCTGGGACAGGTCGATGCGAAAGCGCAGCTGCACCGAGACACCCGACTGCGTGGGTGCCGTGTCCATGATTTTCCAGCGCGAGATGCGCCGCATGGAGGACAGCGCATCTTCCAGGGTCTCGAAGGTCTGGCCCAGGGCCAGCCCCAGCCCGGCGCTGGAGAAGGGGGTATTGGAGATGTGCAGGCGCCAGCGGCGTGTCAGCGGCTGGTGGCTGAGGCGGTAGTGGCGGCTGGCGGTGGCCAGTTGCTGATCGGACCAGTACCAGCGCTCACGCTGGACCTGGGCCTCGGCCACGAAGTACATGGGAATGCCCTGGCGCAGCGCGTCGTCGATCTGGTAGGGCAACTCGAACTGGAGATTGGCGGACAGCAGCAGACCATCGTCGGAGCGCTCGAGCTGCATGGATCCGATCTCGGCGGTCAGCGCATCGGCCCTGGCCTGCAGGCCCAGGCCGGCCAGCACGGCGGCCAGCACAAGTGCCCCGGCCAGCCGCGCCAGCAGGCGCAGCCAGGCTGGCGACCTGGTCCGGGGACGGGGGTCAGCGCGTCTTTTGCAGCAAGGCGTAGAAGAAGCCGTCGTGGTCACCCAAAGCATTGTCAGCCAGCATGCCGGCTTTGTAGTCCTTGCCCGGGATTAAATGCCCCGGCGCCGGCAGTGTTCGCGCCTCACTGTTGCGTGCAACAAACGCTTGAACCTGTGCCTCGCCCTCTTGCCTGAAGACCGAGCAGGTGCAGTACAGCAGGCGCCCGCCAGGCTGCAGCAGGGGCCACAGGGTGTCGAGCAGCCGGGACTGGATCTGGGCCAGTTGGTGCACATCGCTTTCGCGGCGCAGCCAGCGCACGTCGGGCTGGCGCCGCACGATGCCCGAGGCCGTGCAGGGCGCGTCCAGCAAGATGGCGTCGAACAGCTGGCCACCGCATTGCGCCTCGAACCACTGCGCAGGCTGGGACGCATCGGCCACGACCACTTGCGCCTGCAACTGCAGCCTTCCCAGCGTGTCCTCGATGCGCGCGGCGCGCTCGGCGTCTATCTCCAGCGCCGTGACCTGCAGGGTCTGCGGCGCTGCGTATTCCAGCAGGTGGGCCGTCTTGCCACCGGGGGCGGCGCAGGCATCAAGTACCCGCAACGCTCGGCCGGCGGGCTGCTCCAGCCCTTGCAGCAGCAGCGGTGCGGCCAGTTGCGCCGCCGCATCCTGCACGGAGGCCAGGCCCTGATCGAAGCCCGGCAGGGATTGCACGGGCAAGGCCTGCTGCAGTTGCAGGCCGCTGTCGGCCACGGCAAGCGATGGCACGTCCATGGCCTGCAGCGCCGCCTGGTACTGCGCGCGGTCTGCCCTTTGGCGATTGACGCGCAGCGTCATCGGAGGCTGCTCGTTGTTGGCCTGCAGGATGGCCTGCCAGTGATCGGGATGGTCCTTGCGCAGGCGGGCAATCCACCAGGCGGGATGGTTCCAGACCGCCTGCGGCTGGGCTTCGGTGGCGGCGACCAGGGCATCGCGCTCGCGCAGAAAGCGGCGCAGGCAGGCGTTGACAAAGCCGGACTGCGCGCGAGTCGGCCCTTGCTTGGCTGCTTCCACGGCCTGGTTGACCAGGGTGAACGGCGGGTATGGCGCGCGAGATTCATCCCAGGCCAAGGCCAGGGCGGTGTTCAGCAATGCGCTGACGCGCGGCGGCGGGTTGCGCGAGGCCAACTGCTTTTGCAGCGCCTGGGCACGGCCCAGCTGGCGCAGCACCTGGAACAGCAGGGCCTGCACGCCGGGACGCAGCGGCTGCGGCACACGCGCCAGCACGCTGCGGCTGGACTGGCCTTCGAGCACGGCCTGCAGGCATTGGGCGACGGCGTCGAGCTGCTGCCAAAGAGGAGGTGCGGCCGGTACGGCATGCGCCTGCGAGGGCGCCGCAGCGCGGCGCGGGGAAGAATGCGTGCGTTGGTTCATGTTCCACTTTCCTGCACCTTGCCGGGCGCAGGTTCGACCAGCAGGCTGCGCACCGGGCGAAAGCCCAGCAGCCAGGCCAGCAACCTGGCCGGATATTGCGCGATGGCGGCGTTGTAGCGCTCGGCCGCGGCGTTGAATTGCTGCAGTCCCAGGCGGTTGCGCACCTGGTGCTCGGTCCAGCGCTGCTGCCAGGGCTGCAGCGGATCGGGGTCCGGCGACGGGGCATCTGATGGCGCAGTGCCAGTGCCAGCGGCGCCGGCGCCGGTGTCAACGGCGACCTTGGTCATGGCCTGCCAGGCCACCTCCAGCGCCGAGCAGGCATGCTCCAGCGAGGCCAGCGCGCTCTCGCGCAGCGGCCGGCCACGGGCATCGACCAGCGCAGCCTGCAACTGCGCGGCGGTCTGGTGCAGCGCGGCCTGGGCATGCACAAGGGCGGGGCTTTGGCCTTCGCCCTTGGGCTGTGCCTCGAAGGCCTGCAGCATGGCATGCCACTGGCCCAGGTATGCATCGAGCGTACCGAACTGCTGCACGCAGCCGCTGCGCAGCCGGGCCAGCCGGTTGTATGCGCCGACGGCCCAGAACACCAGCAGTGCCAGCAGCATCCATTCAAGAGACAAGGACCACATCGTCTGCAATGGCCCGGCCGGAAGCTGGTCCGGCCGAACTCTGGTTATTCCCAAAGAAAAACGCTCCCGCCTGCGCAGGGCAGGCCGGGAGCGTCACATCATCAAGCACTTGCGCCATGCACTGCTCTAGGAGACAGCATGTCCCAACAAGAGGGACGCCGAGCAAGGGCCGCCCCCGCAGCGAGGGCGTCGTCCCCCTCCCGCGTAGCGAGAGAGGGGGAAGCGGCACAGCCGCTCAGGGGGTGACACCGCCTATCAGTCAGCGGAAGCGTCACCGGCGACGGCAGCCACGCCAGCGTCGTCGTCAGCCATCACACCGGCCAGTTCGGCCGCTTCGGCGTCGGCGATGGCGCGGCGCTCTGCGTCGTCCATGGCGTCCTTGGCCTTGCGCGCCTGGTGGTATGCCAGACCCGTACCAGCGGGGATCAGGCGACCCACGATGACGTTTTCCTTCAGGCCACGCAGCTCGTCGCGCTTGCCCATGATGGCAGCCTCGGTGAGCACGCGGGTCGTTTCCTGGAACGACGCGGCAGAGATGAAGGAGTCGGTCGACAGCGATGCCTTGGTAATACCCAGCAGCACGTTGGAGTACGTGGCAGGGATCTTGCCTTCGCGCTGCAGCGCCTCGTTGGTATTGAGGATCTCCGAACGCTCGACCTGCTCGCCAGCGATGTAGGTCGAGTCGCCGGTGTTCTCGACCACGACGCGGCGCAGCATCTGGCGAACGATCACCTCGATGTGCTTGTCGTTGATCTTCACACCCTGCAGGCGGTAGACGTCCTGCACTTCATCGACGATGTATCGCGACAGCTCCTCGATGCCCAGCAGGCGCAGGATGTCCTGCGGATCGGCCGGGCCGTCGACGATGGACTCACCCTTGTTGACCACCTGGCCTTCGTGCACCAGGATGTTCTTTTCCTTGGGCACGAGTTCTTCCCAGACCTTGCCATCCAGATCGGTGATCTGCATGCGCACCTTGCCCTTGGTTTCCTTGCCGAAGGAAATGGTGCCGGTCATCTCGGCCAGCGTGCCCTTGTCCTTGGGCGTGCGGGCTTCGAACAGCTCGGCCACGCGGGGCAGACCGCCGGTAATGTCGCGGGTCTTCTGGCCTTCGACAGGGATACGGGCCAGCACTTCGCCGGGGCCCACGTCCTGGCCGTCACGCACCTGGATCAGCGCGCCGACCTGGAAGCCGATCGTCACCGAGTGGTCGGTGCCGGGGATCTTGACTTCCTGGTTGTTGGCATCGATCAGCTTGACCTGGGGACGCACGACCTTGGCAGAGCCACGGCGCTTGGGATCGATCACCACCAGCGTGGACAGGCCGGTCACTTCATCGACCTGCTTGGCCACGGTCAGGCCCTCTTCCACATTCTCGAAGCGCACCTGGCCGGCGTACTCGGTAATGATGGGTCGGGTCAGCGGATCCCAGTTGGCCAGGATCAGACCGGCCTTGACCTGCTGGTCGGGCCTGACGGTCAGCACGGCACCGTAGGGCACCTTGTGGCGCTCACGCTCGCGGCCGTTGTCGCTGATGACGATTTCGCCCGAACGCGAAATCACGACCAGCTCACCCTTGGTGTTGCTGACGTAGCGCATCGTGCTGTTGAAGCTGATGGAGCCGTTGGACTTGGCTTCCACGCTCGAGGCGATGGCAGCGCGCGAAGCGGCACCACCGATGTGGAAGGTACGCATGGTCAGCTGCGTGCCGGGCTCGCCGATGGACTGGGCGGCGATCACACCCACGGCTTCGCCGAGGTTGATCAGGCCGCCGCGGCCCAGGTCGCGGCCGTAGCACTTGGCGCACAGGCCGTAGCGGGTCTCGCAGGTCAGCGCGGTGCGGACCTTGATCTCGTCCACGCCTTGCGATTCCAGCTCGTCGATCACGTCTTCGTTGAGCAGCGTGCCTGCGGGCAGCAGCACGGCCAGCGTCTCGGGATGCACGACGTCCTCGGCCGTGGTACGGCCCAGCACGCGGTCGCGCAGCGATTCGATGACTTCACCGCCTTCGACGATGGCGCGCATCAGTGCGCCATTGCTCGTGCCGCAATCGTCCTCGTTGACCACCAGATCCTGCGTCACGTCCACCAGACGACGCGTCAGGTAGCCGGAGTTGGCCGTCTTCAACGCCGTGTCGGCCAGACCCTTTCGGGCGCCGTGGGTGGAGATGAAGTACTGCAGAACGTTCAGGCCTTCACGGAAGTTCGCCGTAATGGGCGTCTCGATGATGGAGCCGTCAGGCTTGGCCATCAGGCCACGCATGCCGGCCAGCTGGCGGATCTGCGCGGCCGAGCCGCGGGCGCCGGAGTCGGCCATCATGTAGATGGCGTTGAACGATTCCTGCTCGACTTCGTTGCCGTGGCGGTCGATGACCTTTTCCTTGGCCAGCTGGGCCATCATGACCTTGGAGACTTCGTCGCCGGCCTTGCCCCAGATGTCCACCACCTTGTTGTAGCGCTCGCCAGCGGTCACGAGACCGGAGACGTACTGCTGTTCGATCTCCTTCACCTCGGCTTCGGCACGACCGATGATCTCGGCCTTTTGCGGCGGCACCAGCATGTCGCCGATGGCGATCGAGATGCCGGCGTGCGTGGACAGGCGGAAGCCGTTTTGCAGCAGCTTGTCGGCAAACACCACCGTGGCCTTCAGACCGCACTTGCGGAACGAGGCATTGATGAGCTTGGAGATCTCCTTCTTCTTGAGCGCCTTGTTCATGTGGCTGAACGGCAGGCCCTTGGGAAGGATCTCGGACATCAGGGCGCGGCCCACGGTGGTTTCCACCAGGCTGGTCGAAGGCTCGAACTCGCCGGAGTCCTTGTTCTTCGTCCACTCGGTCAGGCGAACGCTGATCTTGGCGGCCAGCTCGACCTGCTCGGCGTCCAGCGCGCGCTGCACTTCGCCGATGTCGGCGAAGACCATGCCCTCGCCCTTGCCGTTGATGCGCTCGCGCGTCGCGTGGTACAGACCCAGCACCACGTCCTGCGAAGGAACGATGGAGGGCTCGCCCGATGCGGGGAACAGCACGTTGTTGGAGGCCAGCATCAGCGTGCGGGCTTCCATCTGTGCTTCCACCGACAGCGGAACGTGGACGGCCATCTGGTCACCGTCGAAGTCGGCGTTGAAGGCCGCGCAGACGAGCGGGTGCAGCTGGATGGCCTTGCCTTCGATCAGGATGGGCTCGAAGGCCTGGATGCCCAGGCGGTGCAGCGTGGGAGCACGGTTCAGCATGACCGGGTGCTCCTTGATGACCTCTTCGAGGATGTCCCACACCACGGGCGTGCCGGATTCCACTTCCTTCTTCGCCGCCTTGATGGTGGTGGCGATGCCGCGCTGCTCGAGCTGCGCGAAGATGAAGGGCTTGAACAGTTCCAGCGCCATCAGCTTGGGCAGACCGCACTGGTGCAGCTTGAGGTACGGACCCACCGTGATCACGGAACGGCCCGAGTAGTCCACGCGCTTGCCCAGCAAGTTCTGGCGGAAACGGCCGCTCTTGCCCTTGATCATGTCGGCCAGCGACTTCAGGGCACGCTTGTTGGCGCCCGTCATGGCCTTGCCACGGCGGCCGTTGTCCAGCAGCGAGTCCACTGCTTCCTGCAGCATGCGCTTTTCGTTGCGCGCGATGATTTCCGGAGCCTTCAGCTCCAGCAGGCGGCGCAGACGCGAGTTGCGGTTGATGACGCGGCGATACAGGTCGTTCAGGTCGGACGTCGCGAAGCGGCCGCCGTCCAGCGGCACCAGCGGACGCAGGTCCGGGGGCAGCACGGGCAGCACTTCCATGACCATCCAGCCCGGCTTGATGCCGGACTTCTTGAACGCTTCCAGCAGCTTCAGGCGCTTGGCGTTCTTCTTGACCTTGACTTCGGAGCCGGTCAGGTCGCCGCGCAGGCGCTCGGTCTCGACGTCGATGTCGATGCCTTCGAGCAGGTCCTTGATGCCTTCGGCGCCCATCTTGGCTTCGAACTCGTCACCGTACTCGGTGCGCTTGGCCTCGTAGTCGTCCTCGGTCATGATGCTGAACTTCTTCAGCGGGGTCATGCCGGGGTCGGTCACCACGTAGGCTTCGAAGTACAGCACGCGCTCGATGTCGCGCAGCGTCATGTCGAGCACCAGGCCCAGACGCGACGGCAGCGACTTCAGGAACCAGATGTGGGCGCAGGGCGCAGCCAGGTCGATGTGGCCCATGCGCTCGCGGCGCACCTTGGTCTGGGTCACTTCGACGCCGCACTTCTCGCAGATCACGCCGCGGTGCTTGAGGCGCTTGTACTTGCCGCACAGGCACTCGTAGTCCTTGATGGGGCCAAAGATCTTGGCGCAGAACAGACCATCGCGCTCGGGCTTGAACGTGCGGTAGTTGATGGTCTCGGGCTTCTTCACCTCGCCGAAGGACCAGGAACGGATCTTCTCGGGAGAAGCCAGACCGATCTTGATGGCATCGAAATGCTCATCGGGCGTGAATTGCTTGAACAGGTCGAGTAGAGATTTCATAAGACTCTTTCCCTTTTCAATATTTAAGAACGCTCAAGCTCGATGTCGAGGCCCAGGGAGCGGATTTCCTTGACCAGCACGTTGAACGACTCGGGCATGCCTGCCTCGATGGCGTGCTCGCCCTTGACGATGGATTCGTACACCTTGGTACGGCCCACCACGTCGTCGGACTTCACGGTCAGCATTTCCTGCAGCACATAGGCGGCGCCGTAGGCTTCCAGCGCCCACACTTCCATTTCCCCGAAACGCTGGCCGCCGAACTGGGCCTTGCCGCCCAGGGGCTGCTGCGTCACCAGAGAGTACGGACCCGTGGAGCGGGCGTGCATCTTGTCGTCGACCAAGTGGTGCAGCTTCAGGTAGTGCATGTAGCCGATGGTGGTCGGACGCTCGAAGCGGTCACCGGTGCGGCCGTCATACAGGTAGGCCTGCGTGCGGCTTTCGGTCAGGCCCTTGCGCTCCTTCAGCTCTTCCGGATATGCCAGATGCAGCATGTCCTGGATTTCCTGCTCGGAAGCGCCGTCGAACACCGGCGTGGCAAACGGCACGCCCGTGGTCAGCGCCTGCGCCATGGACACGATCTCGTTGTCATCGAGCTGGGCCAGGTCTTCCTTGCGGCCGCGCGAGTTGTAGATCTCTTCCATGAAGGCACGGATTTCGGCGGCACGGGCTTCCTGCTGCAGCATGTCGCCGATGCGCTGGCCCAGGCCCTTGCCGGCCCAGCCCAGATGCACTTCCAGCACCTGGCCGATGTTCATGCGCGAAGGCACGCCCAGCGGGTTCAGCACGATGTCGGCAGTGGAGCCGTCGGCCATGTAGGGCATGTCCTCGACCGGAACGATCTTGGAGACCACGCCCTTGTTGCCGTGGCGGCCGGCCATCTTGTCGCCGGGCTGCAGGCGGCGCTTGACGGCCAAGTAGACCTTGACCATCTTGAGCACGCCAGCGGGCAGCTCGTCGCCCTGGGTGAGCTTCTTGCGCTTTTCTTCGAAAGCCAGGTCGAAGCTGTGGCGCGTCTGCTCCAGCGAGTTCTTGATGGACTCGAGCTGGGTGGCGACCTCGTCCTCTGCAGGACGGATGTCGAACCAGTGGAACTTCTCCACGCCGTCCAGGTAGGCCTTGTCGATCTTGGCGCCCTTGCCCAGCTTTTGCGGGCCGCCGTTGGCCACGCGGCCATTGAGCAGCTTCTCGATACGGTCGAAGGCGTCGGCCTCGACGATGCGCAGCTGGTCGTTCAGGTCCAGGCGGTAGCGCTTGAGTTCATCGTCGATGATCTGCTGGGCACGCTTGTCGCGCTGGATGCCTTCACGGGTGAAGACCTGCACGTCGATCACGGTGCCTTGCGAGCCCTGGTCCACGCGCAGCGAGGTGTCCTTCACGTCGGAAGCCTTCTCGCCGAAGATGGCGCGCAGCAGCTTCTCTTCAGGCGTCAGCGTGGTCTCGCCCTTGGGCGTGACCTTGCCGACCAGCACATCGCCGGGCTGCACTTCCGCACCCACGTAGATGATGCCGGACTCGTCCAGGCGGTTGAGCTGCTGCTCGGACAGGTTCGGGATGTCGCGCGTGATTTCCTCGGCACCGAGCTTGGTGTCGCGGGCCATCACCACGAGTTCTTCGATATGGATCGAGGTGTAGCGGTCTTCGGCCACCACGCGCTCGTTGATCAGGATCGAATCCTCGAAGTTGTAGCCGTTCCAGGGCATGAAGGCGATCAGCATGTTCTGACCGATGGCGATTTCGCCCAGGTCGGTCGATGCGCCGTCGGCCACCACGTCACCCTTGGCCAGCTTGTCGCCACGCTTGACGATGGGACGCTGGTGGATGTTGGTGTTCTGGTTGGAACGCTGGTACTTGATGAGGTTGTAGATGTCCACGCCGACTTCGCCGGCCACGGCTTCCGCATCGTTCACGCGGACCACGATGCGCGTTGCATCGACATAGTCCACGATACCGCCGCGGGTTGCCGTCACCACGGTGCCGGAGTCCACTGCCGCCACGCGCTCGATGCCCGTGCCCACCATGGGCTTTTCGGGACGCAGCACAGGCACGGCCTGACGCGACATGTTGGCGCCCATCAATGCGCGGTTCGCGTCATCGTGCTCCAGGAACGGAATCAGCGAGGCAGCCACCGACACGATCTGTGCGGGCGACACGTCCATGTACTGAACGCGCTCGGCCGACACCAGGGTCGAATCACCCTTTTCGCGCGCCGACACCAGGTCGCCGATCAGGCGGCCTTCGGCATCCAGCTCGGCATTGGCCTGGGCGATGATGTACTTGCCTTCCTCGATGGCCGACAGGTAATCGATCTCCATCGTGACCTTGCCGTCGGCCACGCGACGGTAAGGCGTCTCGATGAAGCCGTACTCGTTCAGGCGGGCGTACAGGGCCAGCGAATTGATCAGGCCGATGTTCGGGCCTTCAGGCGTTTCGATAGGGCAGACGCGGCCGTAGTGGGTCACGTGCACGTCGCGCACTTCGAAGCCTGCGCGCTCGCGCGTCAGACCGCCCGGGCCCAGGGCCGAGACGCGACGCTTGTGCGTGATTTCGGCCAGAGGATTGGTCTGGTCCATGAACTGCGACAGCTGCGACGCACCGAAGAATTCCTTCAGGGCGGCCGAAATCGGCTTGCTGTTGATCAGGTCATGGGGCATCAGCGGCTCTTGCTCGGCCTGACCCAGACGCTCCTTCACGGCCTTCTCGATACGTGCCAGGCCCGTGCGGTACTGGTTCTCGGCCAGTTCGCCCACGCAACGCACGCGGCGGTTGCCCAGGTGGTCGATGTCATCGACCTCGCCCTTGCCGTTGCGCAGATCCACCAGGATCTTGACCACGGCCAGGATGTCCTCGTTGGACAGCACCATGGGGCCGGTGGCGCCATCGCGGCCGACCTTGGCGTTGAACTTCATCCGGCCCACGCGCGAAAGATCGTAGGTGTCGGGGTTGTAGAACAGGCGCTGGAACAGGGCCTGCACGGCGTCCTCGGTCGGCGGCTCGCCGGGGCGCATCATGCGGTAGATGGCCACGCGCGCAGCGAACTCATCGACGGTTTCGTCGGTGCGCAGGGTCTGCGAAATGTAGGCGCCCTGGTCCAGCTCGTTCGTGTAGATGCACTGCAGATCCTGGATGCCGGCGCTGCGCAGCTTCTTGAGCAGGGACTCGGTCAACTCTTCGTTGGCCTTGGCGATGATCTCGCCAGTGTCCGGATCAACGATGTTCTTGGCGACCACGCGGCCGATCAGGAAATCTTCGGGGACGCTGATGAACTTGGTGCCCGACTGCTCCAGCTCACGCGTGTGGCGAGCAGTGACGCGCTTGTCCTTGGCGACCACGACCTTGCCCGACTTGTCGGTGATGTCGAAGCGCGCGACCTCGCCGCGCAGGCGCTCGGGGACGAACTCCATCTGCGCGCCCGAATCCATGAGGCGGAAGTTGTCGTTGACGAAGAAATTGGCCAGGATCGATTCCGGCGTCAGGCCGATGGCCTTCAGCAGAATGGACACGGGCATCTTGCGACGACGGTCGACGCGGAAGAACAGCAGGTCCTTGGGGTCGAACTCGAAGTCCAGCCACGAACCGCGGTAAGGAATGATGCGTGCCGAGAACAGCAGCTTGCCCGAGCTGTGGGTCTTGCCCTTGTCGTGTTCGAAGAACACGCCAGGCGAGCGGTGCAGCTGCGAGACGATGACGCGCTCGGTGCCGTTGATGATGAACGAGCCCTTGTCGGTCATCAGGGGCACTTCGCCCATGTAGACCTCTTGCTCCTTGACTTCCTTGACCACCTTGGACTGCGAGGTCGAAGACTCACGGTCATAGATGATCAGCTGAACCTTGGCGCGCACGGCAGAGGCGAAGGTCAGACCACGGGTCTGGCACTCGCGCACATCGAAAGCAGGCTTGGCGAGGTTGTACTCGACGAACTTCATCTCCACAAAACCGTTGTGGGAGACGATGGGGAAGGCAGAGTTGAAGGCCGCTTGCAGGCCTTCGATGGTGCGTTTTTTGGGGGCTACATCTGCCTGCAAGAATGCGGTATATGCATCTTTTTGCATCTGCAGCAGGTAAGGCACTTCGAGCACGCTGTCGCGGCTCCCGAAGCTTTTGCGGATTCGCTTGCGTTCGGTGTAAGAATAGGCCATGAGATCTCCGGGCAAAGACATGAGTCCTGGGTCTGCGACGACTGCCCCACATGGAAAGCTCCCTGCGGGCTTGGCGGTTGGCCACTACCAACCATGGCTGACGGCGATGCGTTGCACATCGCCCGAACCAAGGCATCTTCTGCTGTCGGGTTGTCAGAAGACACTAGAAAACAGGCTGCTCCAGACCGCTTTCTAGTGTGCTCTATGGATACGCTCTCCACAAGCGCCAAAGGCTGGAGGCCCTTTTTCGGAGCCTCCAGCCCTTGAGGGGACTGAATTACTTCAGTTCAGCCTTGGCAC
Organism: Delftia sp. PX-1; assembly: GCF_055797465.1. Lineage (NCBI taxonomy): Bacteria > Pseudomonadati > Pseudomonadota > Betaproteobacteria > Burkholderiales > Comamonadaceae > Delftia > Delftia sp. PX-1. The sequence continues at coordinate 481,186 of NZ_CP184763.1, read as the reverse complement.
CGGCTTCCACCAGCTTCTTCACAGCGGCTTCAGCGTCAGCCTTGGCAACGCCTTCCTTGACGTTCTTGGGAGCGCCGTCGACCAGGTCCTTGGCTTCCTTCAGACCCAGGCCGGTGATTTCACGCACGGCCTTGATGACGGAAACCTTGTTCGCGCCGGCTTCGGTCAGCACAACGTTGAACTCGGTCTTTTCTTCTGCAGCAGCAGCGCCGCCAGCAGCGCCACCAGCAGCGGGAGCGGCCATGGCGGCAGCGCTCACGCCGAACTTCTCTTCAATGGCCTTCACCAGGTCATTGAGTTCCAGGACCGTCATGCCGTCGAGCGCGGTCAGAAATGCGTCTTTATCGAATGCCATTTTGATTTCCTAACAATATTGGTTAACTGCCGCGCGCTCAGGCTGCGACTGCTTCGGCTGCCGGTTCTTCGGCAGAGCCTTCGCTCTTCTTTGCCGCCAGGGCGCCCAGCACAACGGCCGTACGCGAGATAGGCGACATCAGCAAGCCACACAGTTGTGCCAGCAGAACTTCCTTCGAGGGGATGTTCGCCAGTTGCTTCACACCGTTCACGTCCAGGGCCTTGCCTGCAAACGCACCACCGCGGATCACCAGCTTGTCGTTGGTTTTCGCGAAGTCGGCCACCACCTTGGCGGCAGCCACTGCGTCTTCAGAGAAGCCATAGATCAGAGGGCCGGTCATCTGGTCGGCGACAACGTCGAACTGGCTGCCAGCCACAGCACGGCGGGCCAGCGTGTTCTTCAACACGCTCAGGCTCACACCCTTGCTGCGGGCGTCAACGCGCAGTTTGGTCATGTCGGCGACCGTGATGCCGCGGTATTCCGCGATCACAAGCGTTTGAGCTTTTGCGGCGAGGCTGGTCACTTCATTGATGACCGCTTCTTTCTCACTGCGATTAAGACTCAAGGTCTACTCCTTCAAATGCACACTCGGGGCAGGCCCCTCATGCGCGCTCTTGTTGCAGCGACCAACTGTTTTGGAAATGCATCCATCTGCAGCGGGATCGCCATCTGCGTTGGCCCCTGAGGTTTAAGTGCCGCAAGGCACACCAACGGTCTTGGATGACCCGGCGCATCGCTGCGCCGGCCCACCACTGAGGCAGCCCGCAAGCCGCCTCAAGATTTCTTGGCTATCAGGCCGAGATGGTTTGCGTGTCGACGCGAACGCCCACACCCATGGTCGACGAAACAGCCACCTTGCGCAGGTACAGGCCCTTGCTCGAGGCGGGCTTGGACTTGTTCAGGGCGTCGATCAGCGCAGCCAGGTTGCCTTGCAGCTTCTCGTTGTCGAACGAGCGGCGGCCGATGGTGGCGTGGATGATGCCGGCCTTGTCGACGCGGTATTGCACCTGACCAGCCTTGGCGTTCTTCACGGCCGTGGCCACATCGGGAGTCACCGTACCCACCTTGGGGTTGGGCATCAGGCCGCGCGGGCCCAGGATCTGACCCAGCGTACCGACGACGCGCATGGCGTCGGGGGCAGCGATGACCACGTCGAAGGGCATGTCGCCAGCCTTCACGCGGGCAGCCAGGTCGTCCATGCCGACCACATCGGCGCCAGCAGCCTTGGCTTCTTCAGCCTTGGCGCCTTGGGCGAACACGGCCACGCGGGCGGTCTTGCCAGTGCCGTGGGGCAGCACGACGGCGCCACGAACCACTTGGTCAGACTTCTTGGCGTCCACGCCCAGTTGCACGGCCACGTCGATGGATTCATCGAACTTGGCGGTGGCGGCTTCCTTCACCAGCGCCACGGCGTCGGCGAAAGCGTACAGCTTGGTGGACTCCACCTTGCCCTGGAGAGCCTTTTGCTTCTTGGTCAACTTGGCCATTTACACGCCCTCCACAATCACGCCCATCGAACGGGCCGAACCAGCCAGCGTACGCACGGCGGCGTCGACGTCAGCAGCGTTCATGTCCTTCAGCTTGGTGTTGGCGATCTCTTCCAGCTGAGCGCGGGTGATCTTGCCGACCTTGTTCTTCAGGGGGTTGGAGGAGCCCTTGTCCAGCTTGATGGCCTTCTTGATCAGCACAGTCGCCGGAGGCGTCTTGATGATGAAGGTGAAGCTCTTGTCGGCAAAGGCCGTGATGACCACGGGCAGGGGCAGGCCGGGCTCGACACCTTGGGTCTGGGCGTTGAACGCCTTGCAGAATTCCATGATGTTGAGGCCGCGCTGACCCAGCGCAGGACCGATCGGAGGAGAGGGATTGGCCTTACCAGCTGGCACTTGCAGCTTGATGAAGCCGACGATTTTTTTCGCCATTGAATGCTCCTTGCGGGTATAGCGCCGCCGGCCCAACCAACAATAGTTGCAGCCGGCAGCTCCCCGGGGGTTAAAAGACTCTTGCTGACACGCCCTGCACCGAGCCTAAAAATGCAGAGCCAGAGATTGTAAGCGGTAACTCAGGTTTTTTCAACCTGGGCAAATTCAAGCTCGACCGGCGTGGAGCGACCGAAGATCATCACCGAGACGCGCAGGCGGCTCTTTTCGTAGTTGACCTCTTCGACCGAGCCATTGAAGTCCGTGAAGGGGCCTTCCTTGACACGCACCAGTTCGCCGGGCATGAATTCGATCTTGTGGCGCGGCTTGTCCGTGCCTTCCTGCATCTGGCTGACGATCTTGCGCACTTCCTCTTCGGAGATCGGTGCGGGGCGGTTCTTGGCACCACCCACGAAACCAGTCACCTTGCTGGTGTGCTTGACCAGGTGCCAGGTGTCGTCGTCCATGACCATCTCGACGAACACGTAGCCAGGGAACAGGCGGCGTTCGGTGGTACGGCGCTGGCCGTTCTTCATCTCCACCACTTCCTCGGTGGGAACCAGGATGCGGCCGAACTTGGACTGCATGTCCGAACGCGCGATGCGCTCGATGATGTTGCGCTCCACGGCCTTTTCCATGCCGGAGTAGGCATGGACGATGTACCAGCGCAGATCCGGATTGGCAGGCGTTGCCCCTCCGTCGTTCACACCTGTTTCGACAGCATCCATTACTTCCTCCAGCCCAAAATCAGGTCATACAGGACCCACTCCAGCGTCTTGTCCGTGAACCACAGGAACAAGGCCATGATGACCACAAAGCCGAAGACGTACAAGGTCATCTGCATGGTCTCCTTGCGCGTCGGCCAGACGACCTTCTTGACTTCGCGCCAGGCATCCTGCGCAAAGCTGACGAAACGCTTTCCGGGCTCGGAAACAAGGAACGTGCCAGCAGCCGCAGCCAGACCGACCAGCAGCACCAGCCACTGAACGATGGGACCTTGCTTGCTCAGCAGATAGAAACCTGCGATCGCAGCAACAACTAAAGCCGCGACTGCGGCAAGCTTGGCTTTGTCAGCTCCGGAGCTGACCGTTTCAACCTGAGTAGTGGCCATAATCCATTTCTAATGCGCATTTTTTGCGCAACGCCAAGACACCGAAGCCCGCTTTGGGGCGGGCTCGTTGCGATTCCACCATCAGGTGGCAGGGGCAGTAGGAATCGAACCTACAACCTTCGGTTTTGGAGACCGACGCTCTGCCAATTGAGCTATACCCCTACGAATCAATTAGGCAATGATCTTGGCAACCACGCCAGCGCCCACGGTACGGCCGCCTTCGCGGATAGCGAAGCGCAGACCTTCTTCCATGGCGATGGGGGCGATCAGCTTGACGGTGATCGACACGTTATCGCCAGGCATCACCATTTCCTTGTCGGCGGGCAGCTCGATGGAGCCGGTCACGTCGGTCGTGCGGAAATAGAACTGGGGACGGTAGTTGTTGAAGAACGGAGTGTGGCGACCACCTTCGTCCTTGGACAGCACGTACACCTCAGCCGTGAAGTGGGTGTGGGGCTTGATGGAGCCGGGCTTGCACAGCACTTGGCCGCGTTCCACGTCTTCACGCTTGGTGCCGCGCAGCAGCAGGCCCACGTTGTCGCCAGCCTGGCCTTGGTCCAGCAGCTTGCGGAACATTTCCACGCCGGTGACGATGGTCTTCTGGGTGTCGCGGATACCGACGATTTCGATTTCTTCGCCGACCTTGATGATGCCGCGCTCAACGCGACCGGTCACCACGGTGCCACGGCCGGAGATCGAGAACACGTCTTCCACGGGCATTGCGAAGGCACCGTCCACAGCGCGCTCGGGCGTGGGGATGTAGGTGTCCAGGGCTTCAGCCAGACGCAGGATGGCGGGCTCGCCCTTGTCGCTTGCGTCACCTTCCAGGGCCAGCTTGGCCGAGCCGCGGATGATGGGGGTGTCGTCGCCGGGGAAGTCGTACTTGGCCAGCAGCTCGCGCACTTCCATTTCGACCAGCTCCAGCAGCTCTTCGTCGTCCACCATGTCGCACTTGTTCAGGAACACGATGATGTAGGGCACGCCCACCTGACGAGCCAGCAGGATGTGCTCGCGGGTCTGGGGCATCGGGCCGTCAGCGGCCGAGCACACCAGGATAGCGCCGTCCATCTGAGCAGCGCCGGTGATCATGTTCTTGACGTAGTCGGCGTGGCCGGGGCAGTCAACGTGAGCGTAGTGGCGGTTGGCCGTTTCGTACTCGACGTGGGCGGTGTTGATCGTGATGCCGCGGGCCTTTTCTTCAGGTGCTGCGTCGATCTGGTCGTAAGCCTTGGCTTCGCCGCCGAACTTCTTGGACAGAACGGTGGCGATGGCAGCCGTCAGGGTCGTCTTGCCGTGGTCCACGTGACCGATGGTGCCCACGTTGACGTGGGGCTTGGTACGCTCGAATTTTTCTTTAGCCATTTTTCCGACTCCGAAAAAAATCTAAATCACTACAACAGGATTTGGCGCAACCCCATCTAGCGAGCGCACCAGAGAGAATGGTGCCCATGGGCAGGATCGAACTGCCGACCTCTCCCTTACCAAGGGAGTGCTCTACCACTGAGCCACATGGGCCTTGAAGCCGCCGAAGCAACCTCAAAAAACTTTGCTTGCAAACTGGAGCGGGAGACGGGAATCGAACCCGCGTCATTAGCTTGGAAGGCTAGGGTTCTACCATTGAACTACTCCCGCACAGATTGACTGCACGCTGCCACCTTTTCAGATGACTTCTCTTCTTCACCATTACTGGTGGAGGGGACTGGATTCGAACCAGTGTAGGCGTAAGCCAACAGATTTACAGTCTGCCCCCTTTAGCCACTCGGGCACCCCTCCGAAGAGATTTGAATTCTAGCACCGTTTTTTTCGTCTGAAAAAATTCAGTGCATTTTTTTCTCAGGCCACCGGGGCGATCCAAGAAAAATGTGGCGCGGCTGGCGGGGATCGAACCCACGACCCTTGGCTTCGGAGGCCAATACTCTATCCACTGAGCTACAGCCGCTCAAGGCATCGCTGCCCTGCACAAGCCGATGATTGTCGCATGACTTTGCACTACCGCGTACAAGCCCCGCGGCCCCGCCCGCTCATTGGGCAGGAGCCTCCGAAACCGTGAAGCCCAGCCCGCGCAGGCAGACATCCACCGCCTGGGCACCCACATGCTTGAGATCGAAAGCCCGTCCCAGCAGCCAGCTCTGCAGCAGCCCGTCAAACATGGCGCACAGTGCGATCGATGCCTGGTGCGCCGACATGGGCATGGTGACCGCATGGCTTTCGGCGGCGGCACACAGCGCCAGCTCCAGCCGGGACGAAAAGGAGTCCAGTGCCGCGCGATTGCGCTCCTGCACCGGCATGAGCTCGCCCACGTACTCCACCTTGAGCAACAGGATCTCGAAGACGCGCCGCGTGCTGTCGTCATCCGCAATGCGCCCGAAGACCACCGCCATCAGGCGCCGCACATATTCCAGCGCATCGCATTCGGAGTCATCTTCGCAGTCGCCCTGAGCGGCCTGCTCCAGCGGGAGCGTGACGCGATCCAGCATGGCATAGAAGAGATCCAGCTTGTCCTTGAAATGCCAGTAGACCGCACCGCGCGTGGCGCCGGCTCGCTGGGCAATCTCGTTGAGCGAGGCCCGGGCGACACCCTGCTCGTAGAACACTTGCTCCGCAGCGTCCAGCAGACTGTTGCGCGTTGCAAACGCATCTTCTTTCGTTCGTCGTGCCAAGATGTATTTCCTTCCATCGTTGAGCCCGGCCATGCCACGCTACGCCATGCTTCGCGCCGCCTTGCAGCAACTGCGGTCATTATACATTCATGTATGTATGTATAATCCGCGACTTGCCCGTGGACACGGGCGTTCCGGATAGCGCTGACCGGAACGTCAACATCGTTATTTGATTCAGCACAAGGACCCATCATGCCCAGCACACGCAGCAATGTGTCAGCCGCTCCGTCCCCTTACAACAGTCTGCGCCTCACCACCGTGGCCCTGGCCGTCACCGCCGCAATGGCCATGGCCGCCTGCGGGAAAAAGCCCGAAGAACAAGCTGCCGCACAGCAGCAGATGCCCGCCGTCCCTGTAGGTGTGGTGGTGGCCACCCCCGCCGATGTGGGACTTGTGACCGAGTTGCCCGGCCGCGTGGACGCGCGCCGCGTGGCCCAGATCCGGGCCCGCAGCGCCGGCATCGTGCAGGAGCGCCTGTTCAAGGAAGGCAGCGACGTGAAGGCCGGCCAGGTGCTGTACCGCATCGATCCGGCGCCCTACCAGGCGACGCTGCAAAGTGCCAAGGCCACGCAGGCCCGTGCCGAGGCCAACCAGGCCCAGGCACTGGCGCAACTGGAACGCTACCGCCCGCTGGTTGCCGCCAACGCGATCAGCAAGCAGGACTTCGTCAATGCAGAGGCTGCCTACAAGCAGGCCCAGGCTGACGTCGCGGCCGGCAAGGCCTCCGTGCGGACCGCCGAGATCAATCTTGGCTATACCAGCGTCACCGCCCCCATTTCTGGCCGCATCGGCCAGTCTCTGGTGACCGAAGGCGCGCTGGTCGGCCAGGGCGAGGCGACCCCGCTGGCCGTGGTCCAGCAGATCAATCCGGTCTATGTGAATTTCACCCAGTCGTCCAGCGAAGCCTTCCGGCTGCGCCGCGCGATGGAGCAGGGCAAGCTCAAGAAGGCCGATGGCGCCGAAGCCGCCAGCGTCGAAGTGCGCCTGGACGATGGCACGGCCTACGAACTCAAGGGCAAGCTGCTGTTCACCGACCTGACCGTGGACAGCTCCACCGGCCAGGTCACGCTGCGTGCCGAGGTGCCCAATCCCAAGGGATTGCTGCTGCCCGGCATGTATGTGCGCGTGCGCATGGAGCAGGCCCAGGCGTCCAACGCCATTGCCGTGCCCCAGCAGGCGGTGACGCGCACCGAGACCGGCGACACCGTGAGCGTGGTCAGCGACGACGGCAAGATCACCAAGCGCCAAGTGAAGGTGACCACGGCCCAGAACAACCAATGGCTGGTCAGCGAAGGCCTGCAGGCGGGCGAGAAGGTGATGGTCGACGGCTTCCAGAAGCTGCAGATGCTGCCACCCGGCACGCCGGTCAAGCCCGTACCTTGGCAGCCCGAGGCCGCAGGCGCCCAGAAGCCGGCCGGCACGGCAGCGCCAGCCCCGCAAGCCGCAGCCGATGCCAAGCCTGCAGACCAGGCAGACAAGAAGTAATCAAGGGGCTCAGCAATGGCCAAGTTCTTTATCGACAGACCGATCTTTGCATGGGTCGTCGCGCTGTTCATCATCGTCCTCGGTGGTATCGCGCTGACCAAGCTCCCGATCGCTCAATACCCCAAGGTGGCCCCTCCGGCCATCGTCATCAACACGGCCTATCCAGGCGCGTCCGCGAAGGTGCTCGAAGACAGCGTGCTGTCCGTGATCGAGCGCGAGATGAACGGCTCGCCCGGCCTGGTCTACATGGAGTCTGTGGCCCAGGCCGACGGCACGGGCAGCATCACCATCAGCTTCGAGGCCGGCACCAACGTGGACCTGGCGCAGGTGGACGTGCAAAACCGCCTCTCGCGCGCCACGCCGCGCCTGCCTGCGTCGGTGACGCAGCAGGGCGTTCGCGTGGACAAGGCGTCGTCCAACTTCCTGCTGTTCATCATGCTGTCGTCCGAGGACGCCAAGGCCTATGACACGGTGGCCCTGGGCGACTATGCCTCGCGCAACATCGTTCCCGAAATCCAGCGTGTGGCAGGCGTGGGCCAGGCACAGCTGTTCGGCACGGAAAAGGCGATGCGCATCTGGTTCGATCCCGCCAAGCTGCAGGGCTACAAGCTCTCGGCCGAGGACGTGACAGCCGCCATCCGCAGCCAGAACGCCCAGGTGGCCAGCGGCGCCATCGGCGACCTGCCCAACATCACGGGCCAGAAGATCGCCGCCACGGTGACGGTGATGGGCCAGCTGTCTTCGATCAGCCAGTTCGAGAACATCGTGCTGCGCGCCAATGCCGATGGCTCCACCGTGCGACTCAAGGACGTGGCCACCATCGAGATCGGCGGCCAGGCCTACGCGACCTCCGCCCGCCTGAACGGCAAGGATGCCGTGGGTATCGGCGTGCAGCTGACGCCCAGCGGCAATGCGCTGGCCACGGCCAAGGCCGTGCATGCACGCATGGAGGAACTGAAGAAGTTCTTCCCCAAGGGCGTGAATTACTCCATTCCCTACGACAGCTCCAAATTCGTGAGCATCTCCATCGAGAAGGTGGCCCACACGCTGCTGGAAGCCATCGTGCTGGTGTTCCTGGTGATGTACCTGTTCCTGCAGAACTGGCGCTACACGCTGATCCCGACCATCGTGGTGCCCATTGCACTGCTGGGCACCTTCGCGGTCATGCAGGCCGTGGGCTTCTCGATCAACGTGCTGGCCATGTTCGGCATGGTGCTGGTCATCGGCATCGTGGTGGACGACGCCATCGTGGTCGTGGAGAACGTCGAGCGCATCATGAGCGAGGAAGGCCTGCCGCCGCGCGAGGCCGCGATCAAGGCCATGGGCCAGATCTCGGGCGCCATCGTGGGCATTACGCTGGTGCTGATCGCGGTGTTCATACCGCTGGCTTTCTTCGCGGGGTCCACCGGCAATATCTACCGGCAGTTCTCCATCGTGATGGTCGCCTCCATCAGCTTCTCGGCCTTCATGGCGCTGACGCTGACACCGGCTCTGTGCGCAACGCTGCTCAAGCCCGTGGAGGCCGGCCACAACCACGAGAAGAAAGGCTTCTTCGGCTGGTTCAACCGCACGTTCGCACGCTCGGCCAAGTCCTATGAAGGCTGGGTGGCCCGCCTGCTCAAGCGCTCGGTGCTGATGATCGGCGTGTACCTGGCCGTGATCGCCGGTGCCGTGGTGGTGTTCCGTGGCCTGCCGACCTCGTTCCTGCCGACCGAGGACCAGGGCTACTTCATCGTCAACGTGCAACTGCCTCCTGGCGCCGCCAAGGAGCGCACGCTGGAAGTCATGAAGCAGGTCGAGGAGGCCGTGCTGCCGCAGCCCGAAGTGGCCAACATGGTCAGCGTGCTGGGCTTCAGCTTCTCCGGCCAGGGCCAGAACGCCGCCCTCGCCTTCGTGCCGCTTAAGGACTGGTCCGAGCGCAAGGGAGCGGACTCCACGGTGGATGCCATGACGGGCCGCATCATGGGCATGACGGCGGGCATACGCGACGCCTTCGTGTTCGCCGTGAACCCGCCGCCCATTCCCGAACTGGGCAATGCCGTGGGCTTCTCGTTCCGCCTGCAGGACCGTGCCGGCCACGGCCACGATGCGCTGATCAATGCGCGCAACATGCTGCTGGGCATGGCCGGGCAGAGCAAGGTGCTGGCCGGCGTGCGTCCCGACGGCCTGGAAGACGCGCCGCAGCTGCGCATCGAGATCGACCGCGACAAGGCCAACGCACTGGGCGTGGACTTCACCTCGATCAATGCGGCGCTGTCCACGGCACTGGGCTCGTCCTACGTCAATGACTTCCCCAACCAGGGTCGTCTGCAGCGCGTGATCGTGCAGGCCGACGCTCCGGCCCGCATGCAGCCCGACGATCTGCTGCGCCTGAACGCGCGCAATGCCAAGGGCGATCCGGTGCCGCTGTCCACGTTCGCGACCACCAAGTGGGTCAAGGGCGCGCAGCAGACGGTGCGCTACAACGGCTACCCGGCCGTGCGCATCGAAGGCTCGGCTGCTCCGGGCTTCAGCTCGGGCGATGCCATGGACGAGATGGAAAAGCTGGCTGCCAAGCTGCCCGAAGGCTTCGGCTTCGAGTGGACCGGCCAGTCGCGTGAGGAAAAGCTGGCGGGCTCGCAAGCCATCTTCCTGTACGCCTTCGCCATCCTGGCCGTGTTCCTGTGCCTGGCCGCTCTGTACGAGAGCTGGTCGATTCCGCTGTCGGTGATTCTGGTCGTGCCACTGGGTCTGCTGGGCGTGGTGCTTGCCACCTTGCTGCGCAACTATTCCAACGACGTGTACTTCCAGATCGGACTGGTGACGGTGATCGGCCTGTCGGCAAAGAACGCCATCCTGATCGTGGAGTTCGCCAAGGACCTGCAGGCCGAAGGCAAGGGCCTGATCGAGGCCGCGCTGGAAGCCGCGCACCTGCGGTTCCGGCCCATCATCATGACCTCGCTGGCCTTCGGCCTGGGCGTGGTGCCTCTGGTGATCGCCTCCGGCGCCAGCTCCGCCAGCCAGCGTGCCATCGGCACCGGCGTGCTCGGCGGCATGATCACCGGCACCGTGCTGGCCGTGCTGTTCGTGCCCACCTTCTTCGTCGTGGTGCGCAAGCTGTTCAAGGGCAAGATCAAAACGCACAACCCGCCGTCCACACCGGCCGGCAAGGAGGCCTTGAGCCATGATTAATCGCAGTACCCCGGTGGCCATCGCCACCGCCGTGCTCCTGGCGGGATGCTCGCTCATCCCCACCTACGAGCGCCCTGCCGCTCCGGTGGCGGCCCAATACACCCGTGCGAACGCCACTGCTGCGGCAGAAGGCGGAACGGCTGCCGCACAGCTGCCCTGGCAGGATTTCTTCCAGGACGCACGCCTGCAGCAACTGGTGCGCACCGCGCTGGACAACAACCGCGACCTGCGCGTGGCCGCGCTCAATATCGAGCGCGCCCAGGCGCAGTACCGGATCACGCGCGCCGACCAGTTCCCGACGGTCGGTGCAGGCGTCAACGCCAGCCGCGCCCCGAATACCACGGGCTCCGGCACCAAGTACGTCAACAGCTACCAGGTCGGCCTGGCCGTGACCTCCTGGGAGCTGGACTTCTTCGGGCGCATCGGCAGCCTGAAGGAAGCGGCCCTGGCCCAGTACCTGGCCACCGAGGAAGCGCGCCGCGCCGCGCAGACCAGCCTGGTGGCCGCCGTGGCCAGCGGCTGGTACACGCTGCTGGCCGACGAGCAGTTGCTGAAGATCTCGCGCGACACGCTGCAGACCCGCGAAGAGTCGATCAAGCTGACCAAGCTGCGCTTCGACACGGGCGTGGCCTCCGAGCTGGACTACCGCCAGGCCGTCTCGCTGACCGAAGCTGCGCGCGCCACCCTGGCGCAGCAGCAGCGCCAGCGTGCCCTGGACGAGAACGCCCTGGTGCTGCTGCTGGGCCAGGCGCTGCCTGCGGACGTGGTCGCCAGCCTGGGCTCCAGCCAGGGCCTGCGCGACACGGCCGACCTGCCTGCAGTGCCGGCCGGCCTGCCGTCTGACCTGCTCACGCAGCGCCCCGACATCCGCCAGGCCGAGCAGCAACTGATCAGCGCCAATGCCAACATCGGCGCGGCGCGTGCGGCCTTCTTCCCGCGCATCACGTTGACCGGGCAGTTCGGCACGGCCAGCAACGAGCTGTCGGGCCTGTTCAAGAGCGGCAGCTGGGGTTTCACCCTGGCGCCCTCGGCCCTGCTGCCCATCTTCGATGCGGGCCGCAATTCGGCCAATCTGGCTGCGGCCAAGGTCGATCGCGAAGTGGCCATTGCGCAGTACGAAAAGTCCATCCAGAGCGCCTTCCGCGAAGTCTCCGACGCACTGGACAGCCAAGGCACGCTGCGTGACCAGATCATGGCCCAGCGCGCCCAGCTCGAAGCCGAGCAGGCACGCCTGAAGCTGTCCGACCTGCGCTACAGCAACGGCGTGGCCAGCTACCTGGACCTGCTGGACGCACAGCGCACCCTGTTCGCGCTGGAGCAATCCACCGTGAGCGTGCGCCTGGCGCAACTGCTCAATCAGATCGAGCTGTACAAGGCTCTGGGCGGCGGCTGGACCGACAGGACGGCGACAGCGGCTGCAACCAAGCAAACTCCCGCGCAGCAATAACCGCATCTGCCGCGCCAACCGCAAAGAGGCGTTCACCGCAAGGTGAACGCCTCTTTGTCATTCAGTGCGGCAAGCATTTGCCAATTGCTTGATCCATCTCATGGCATATGTGCGTCCCAGGTCAACCCGGGTCTGCGCGCAGTGTCTGCAAGAGGGCCGTCGATATAATTTGTTGTTGACTCACGCCCCCACAACACAAGAGGACTTCATGAGCGCAACCCACACCGAAGAAGCCCATACGGGCCCGATCAAGAATCCCAGGCAACTGCTGATAGCGGTGTTTTTCTCGTTCGTGGTTCCGGTGTTCGTGATCATCGGCCTCGTGCAGTACGTGAGTTCGGCCGACAAGTCCGGTGCCGGCGCTTCCCAGACCGAAATGGCCAAGGCTCAGCGCCTGCAGAAGATCGGCCTTGTGGAGATCCGTGATGCCAACCGCCCCCTGCGCGCGGGCGAAGAGGTCTACAAGGGCCAGTGCGCCGCTTGCCACGCCACGGGCGCTGCAGGAGCACCCAAGTTCGAGGATGCTGCGGCCTGGGGCCCTCGCCTAGCACAGGGACTGGAAGGCCTGGTGCACTCGGCACTCAAGGGCAAGGGCGCCATGGCCCCTCAGGGTGGCGGCGACTTCAACGACACCGAAATTGCACGCGGCGTGGTCTACATGGCCAACGCAGCGGGCGGCAAGTTCGAAGAACCCAAGGCCCCTGCCGCAGAAGGCGCCGCGGCAGAAGGCGCAGCAGCCCCCGCCAATTGAGCAACACGCGGGACTTCTGGAACCAACCGGCTTCGGCCGGTTTTTTCATGCCCGCGCAGGACTGCGCACGAAACCGTAGCGCTGCGGCAACGCCTCGGCCCGCACCTCTTCACAGGCCGGCAACGCGCCCGCCTCCAGCGCAGCCGCGGCATCGATCATGTCCTGCGTATGGACCAGGCCCAGGCCGGAAGGCGTCGCCAGGTACAGGCGCCCCGTCTCGTCCATCAGCGCTTCGGTGATGGCCCCGGCATCCAGTTCGGCTCCTGTATGGCTGTGCATCTGCAGGCCCTCGCCATCCCAGCGCAACCGCCATATCCAGGGAGCATTCTCCAGCTCCACATACACGCGCTGGGGACCGTTCTGGAAGAACCATCGACCATCGGGCTCGGCCAGGTAGTTGCGGGCGATGAAGTCCGCCAGCTTTTCGTTGCGCACCTCCGCGCCCTTGGCTCCCGGGATTCCGCTGTCGAAAGCGCCGCTGGCCTGGGCCTGTTCATCGCGCAGATACCAGCGCCCGCGCTCGTCCAGCCCCAGCCAGCCGCTGCAGGCAGGCACATGGGGCCATTTGGCCATGGCCTGCTTCACGATATCGTCCATTGCATTCATCCTTTTTCACTGTGCGCCAGCCACTGCGTGACGGCCTGCGGCATGGCCAGTACATGTCCCGGCCAACGCCCCTGTGCAAAACCCACATGACCGCCGTGCGGCGGATGCCACAGCGTAACCCGCGGGCCGACTTCGCCTGGCGCCGGCAGGCTGTACGAAGGGACAAAGGGATCGTCCAGCGCATTGAGCAGCAGTGCAGGCACGGCAATGCTGCCCAGCAGCGGTTTGGCCGCCGCCCGATGCCAATAATCCTGCGCATCACGAAAGCCGTGGACCGGCGCCGTGAACGCATCGTCAAACTCTCTCAGATCACGTGCACGCAGCACGGCATCACGATCGAAGAGACCGGGAAACTGCGCCCACTTGAGCAGCGCCTTGGGCACCAGGGTGCGCAGGAACATGCGCGTGTAGATCCAGCGGTTCAGCCCTTTCCCCAGCGCCGTTCCCCCGGCGGCCAGGTCCAGCGGCGCACTCACCGCCGCCAGGGCCTGCACCACCTCGGCAGCCTTGTCCGCCTGCACGCCCGCCCAGCGTGCCAGCGCATTGCCGCCCAGGGAGACACCAACCGCATGCAGCGGGCGAGAAGACCGCTCGCGCAGGCGGCGCAGTATCCAGTCCACCTCCTGCACATCGCCCGAGTGATAGGCGCGCGGCGCCCGGTTGACCTCGCCGCTGCAGCCGCGAAAGTGCGGCACGGCCATGTGCCAGCCGCGCTGTTCGGCCACACAGGCCATGGCCTGGGCATAGTGGCTGTTCGCCGAGCCTTCAAGGCCATGGAAAAGCACCAGCCATGGCGCATCGGCAGGCAGGGTGGGAGCACTGCCGAAGGCGACATCGATGAAGTCGCCATCCGGGGTATCCCAGCGCTCCCACCGCCACCGGGGTGCCGCATGGCCGGCCGGCCGACGGTGCGCGAACAGCGCCGGCCAGATGGTCTGTGCGTGGCCACCGGGCAGCCAGCGCGCCGCGTTGAATTGATGCATAGAGCCCGTTTGCAGTCCTTGTCCCAGTCGCTGCGAATGGCCTTTGCCCTACAGGGCGGCGGGCCAGGTGCGCAGCACAATCGCCAGCGATGCGCAGCATCGTGCACGATACTGTCTTCCATTGTCGCTTTCAGGTTGTCATCTCATGAAACGTCTAATCGCCACACTTGCCACCGTTCTGGTACTGACCGGCTGCGGCTACAACGATTTCCAGCGCCTTGACGAACAGACCAAGTCGGCCTGGAGCGAGGTGCTCAACCAGTACCAGCGCCGTGCCGACCTGGTGCCCAACATCGTGGCCTCGGTCAAGGGCGAGGCCAATTTCGAGCAGGAGACCCTGACCAAGGTGGTGGAGGCACGCGCCAAGGCCACCTCCATCCAGGCCACGCCCGAGCTGGTCAACAACCCCGAGGCTTTCAACAAGTTCCAGCAGGCGCAGGGTGAGCTGTCCAGTGCGCTGTCCCGGCTGATGGTGGTGGCCGAGCGCTACCCCCAGTTGCAGGCCAATCAGGGCTTCCGTGACCTGCGCGTCACGCTGGAGGGCACGGAGAACCGCATCACCGTGGCGCGCAACCAGTACATCCAGGCCGTGCAGTCCTACAACGTGCTGGCGCGCAGCTTTCCGACCAATCTGACGGCCAAGGTCTTCAGCTATGAGCCCAAGCCCACCTTCAGCGTGCAGAACGAGGCCGAAATCTCTCGCCCGCCCACGGTGGACTTCGGCAACAAGTAAACCGTGACCACATCCCTGGCGCCGCTCTGGCGCATGCTTTGCGCCCTGCTCCTGGCAGCGTTGTTGCTGCCAGGCAGCGCGCTGGCGCAGGCTCCGCAACCCGTCCCCCCGCTGACGGCCCGGCTCATCGACCAGACGGGCACGCTGTCGCCCGACGAGGCACGGGCCATTGAAGACAGGCTGCGCAGCATTGAACAGAAGTCGGGCTCGCAGGTCGTTGTGCTGATGGTGGCCACCACGGCGCCGGAGGACATCGCCGCCTATGCCTGGCGCGTGGCCAGCGACTGGAAGATAGGCCGCCGCGACGTGGGCGACGGGCTGTTGATGGTGATTGCCAAGAACGACAGGCGCATGCGGCTGGAAGTGGCCCGCGCGCTGGAAGGCGCCATCCCCGACCTGGCGGCCGCTCGCATCATCGACCAGCAGATGACCCCGCGCTTTCGCCAGGGCGACTATGCAGGCGGCATTGCCGCTGCGCTGGACCAGGTGGCGGCACGCATTGCGGGCGAGCAGCTGCCGGCCCCCTCCCCCAATGCCCCTTCTTCCAAAAGCCCGGACCGTGGCTTCGACATGGAAGACCTGATGCTGTTCTTCTTTTTCGGTGTGGTCATCGCGGGTCCCATCCTGCGCTCGATGCTGGGCCGGCCCCTGGCCTCGGTGCTGGCAGGCACAGGCGCCGGCATTGCCGCCTATGTGGTGACCGCCAGTCTGCTGGTGGCTGGCGGAGCAGGCATCGTCGCTCTGCTGTTCACCTTGCTGGGCAGCGGCCGCTCCGGCAGGGGTGGCGGTGGATGGGGCGGAGGGGGTGGCTACGGCGGTGGTTTTGGCGGAGGCGGCGGACGAAGCAGTGGCGGCGGAGGCTTCAGCTCCGGGGGAGGCGGCAGTTTTGGGGGCGGCGGCGCCTCGGGGAGTTGGTGAGATGGCGGCTGCAATCACAGGCTTTGTTCAGCGTCTGGTCCGGCTGCTGCGCCACCATTGGGCCGAAGGGCAGCTGCGGCGTGCACTCCCACCCGAGACCCTGGCGGAGCTGGAGCGCCTGATCACCATGAGCGAGCAGCGCCATACAGGACAGATCCGTATCTGCGTCGAGCCCGGCCTGCCGCCCAGCTACATCTGGCGCGATGCCACGCCGCGCGAGCGCGCCATCACGCTGTTCGGCAAGCTGCGCGTCTGGGATACCGAGCACAACAACGGCGCCCTGATCTATCTGCTGCTGGCCGACCACGCCATCGAGATCGTCGCCGACCGCGCCCTGGCGCGCACCCTGCCTGCCCAGCAGTGGCAGACGCTGATCAGTGACATGCAGGCCGCTTTCCAGGGCGGCCACTATGCCATGGGCATGACAGCAGCCCTGGAGCGCGTGAGCCTGCTGCTGGAAACCAACTTCCCGCGTGACCCGTTGCAGCCTGTGCACGAAGGTGGCGACAATCTTCCCGATACCGTCGTGATACAGCGGCACTGAGGCAAACCGGCCCTCAGGCCGAGCGCCCCCCTTCATCGAGCTATCGCGGGCACGGAGGCTGTGATAGCGTCACGCCATTTCATCAAGGAGCATCCACACCATGAAGAACACCCTGGCCCGCCTGGGCCTGCTGGCCGCCGTGCTGGCCCTGAGCGCCTGCGCTAGCCCCGTCCTCGATGACTCGCAAGAGTACGACTATGTGCTCAGCTGCAAGCTGCGCGAGGACGACCCCAAGCGATGCGAGCAGCAGATCCGCGCGCTGTGCCCCGTGCCAGCCAAGGCCGTGACGCACAAGTCGCGCACGGTCGACCCCAAGGACAACGCCGTGACCTACGTCTACCAGGCCCGCTGCGGCGACTGAGACGCCTGCGCACCATGAAAAAAGCCGCCCGAGGGCGGCTTTCTTGCGACTGGTCCCGGGAGGGCTCAGCGCTTTTGGCGGAACTTGCGCAGGGCCGCGATCTGGGCGGCCATGACGGCCAGCTCGGACTGGGCACGCGCCAGATCGACTTCGCTCTTGGCGTTCTTCAGCGCTTCCTCGGCTTCGAGCTTGGCCTTCTCGGCCTTCTCGGCGTCCAGGTCGGCACCGCGGATAGCGGTGTCGGACAGCACGGTCACGCAGTTGGGCTGCACTTCCAGGATGCCGCCGGCCACGAAGACGAACTCTTCGCTGCCGTCAGCCATCTCGATACGCACCGAGCCGGGCTTGATGCGCGTGATCAGCGGAGTGTGGCGGGGAAAAATGCCCAGTTCGCCGGATTCACCGGGCAGGGCGACAAAGCGCGCTTCACCGGAGAAGATGGACTCTTCGGCACTGACCACATCAACGTGGATGGTGTTCATCTTTGCTCCTCAGAAAAGGTAGGACTGGAACTTGGAACCGGCAGGGCCCAGATCGGGGACACCGAGCAAGGGCCGCCCCTCGGCGAGGGTGTCGTGCCCCTCCCCCGCAAAGCGGGTAGAGAGGGGGAAGCGACGCAGTCGCTCAGGGGGTGCCGCAGGCTCAAGCCGCCAGCTTCTTGGCCTTCTCGAAGGCTTCGTCGATGGTGCCAACCATGTAGAAGGCCTGCTCGGGCAGGTGATCGCACTCGCCGGCGCAGATCATCTTGAAACCACGGATGGTTTCAGCCAGCGACACGTACTTGCCGGGAGCGCCAGTGAACACTTCGGCCACGTGGAAAGGCTGCGACAGGAAACGCTGGATCTTGCGGGCGCGGGCCACGGTCAGCTTGTCTTCGGGAGCCAGCTCGTCCATGCCCAGAATGGCGATGATGTCGCGCAGTTCCTTGTAGCGCTGCAGCGTGCCCTGCACTTCGCGGGCCACCTTGTAGTGCTCTTCACCCACGACCTGGGGGTCCAGCTGGCGGCTGGTGGAGTCCAGCGGGTCGACAGCGGGGTAGATACCCAGCGAAGCGATGTCACGCGACAGCACCACGGTGGAGTCCAAGTGGGCGAACGTCGTGGCAGGCGAGGGGTCGGTCAAGTCATCGGCAGGCACGTAAACGGCCTGGATGGAAGTGATCGAACCGACCTTGGTCGAGGTGATGCGCTCTTGCAGGCGGCCCATTTCCTCGGCCAGCGTGGGCTGGTAGCCCACGGCGGAAGGCATGCGGCCCAGCAGAGCGGACACTTCGGTACCGGCCAGCGTGTAGCGGTAGATGTTGTCCACGAAGAACAGCACGTCCTTGCCTTCGTCACGGAAGGCTTCGGCCATGGTCAGGCCGGTCAGCGCCACGCGCAGACGGTTGCCCGGGGGTTCGTTCATCTGGCCGTAGACCATGGCGACCTTGGAGTCGTTCAGCGACTCCTGGTTGACCACGCCGGCGTCCGACATTTCGTGATAGAAGTCATTGCCTTCACGGGTACGTTCACCCACACCGGCAAACACCGACAGACCACCGTGGCCCTTGGCGATGTTGTTGATGAGTTCCATCATGTTCACGGTCTTGCCCACGCCGGCGCCACCGAACAGACCCACCTTGCCGCCCTTGGCGAAGGGAGAGATCAGGTCGATCACCTTGATGCCGGTTTCCAGCAGTTCCTGCGAAGGCGACAGCTCGTCATAAGCCGGTGCCTTGCGGTGGATGGGGGCCGTCAGGGCCTGATCCACGGGACCGCGTTCGTCGATGGGGTTGCCCAGCACGTCCATGATGCGACCCAGCGTCGCCTTGCCCACGGGCACGGTGATGGGGTTGCCGGTGTTGGACACCATCAGGCCACGACGCAGACCGTCGGACGAGCCCAGGGCGATGGTACGCACAACGCCGTCACCCAGCAGTTGCTGCACTTCCAGCGTCAGGGCCGAGCCGTCGAGCTTCAGGGCATCGAACACCTTGGGCATTGCGTTGCGGGGGAACTCGACGTCCACCACAGCGCCAATACATTGAACAATCTTGCCTTGCACTTGAGCCATTTTTTGCTCCAATTAGTTTGTCTGTTAAAGCCGTTTACACCGCAGCGGCGCCAGCCACGATTTCCGACAGTTCGGTCGTGATGGCTGCCTGACGCGTCTTGTTGTAGACGAGCTTCAACTCGCTGATGACGTTGCCGGCGTTGTCGGTCGCGGCCTTCATGGCCACCATGCGCGCCGATTGCTCGGACGCCATGTTTTCTGCAACCGCTTGGTAGACCAGGGACTCTGCGTAACGCACGAGCAGCTCGTCGATCACGGACTGCGCATCGGGTTCGTAGATGTAGTCCCAGCTATGGCCAGACGTCTTCTCGGCCTGCATGCTCTCGGACGACAGGGGCAGCAACTGCTCCACCACCGATTCCTGCTTCATGGTGTTGATGAACTTGGTGTAGCTCAGGTACACCGCGCTCAGCTTGCCCGCTGCGTACGCATCGAGCAGCACCTTCACAGGGCCGATCAGCTTTTCCAGATGGGGCGTATCGCCCAGACCCGTCGCGTGCGAAACCACCTTGGCGCCGACACGGTTCAGAAAGCCCAGACCCTTGTTGCCAATGGCCACCGCTTCTGCCGACACGCCTTGATCCTGCAGCTCCCGCAGCTTGGCCGTGACAGCACGCAACACGTTGGTGTTCATGCCGCCGCACAACCCCTTGTCCGTCGTCACAACGATGACGCCGGCAGTCTTGGCATCACCGTTCACTTGCATGAACGGGTGCACGTACTCGGGGTTGGCTTGGCCAAGATGGACTGCAATGTTGCGGATCTTTTCGCTGTACGGGCGTGCAGCCAGCATCCGTTCCTGCGCCTTGCGCATCTTGGATGCGGCCACCATTTCCATGGCTTTGGTGATCTTCTTGGTGTTTTCCACCGATTTGATCTTGCCGCGAATTTCCTTACCTGCTGCCATGATGGCTCCTCGTCCGGTTTAAGCGAACGACTTCTTGAACGCAACGATGGCGGCGTTCAATTCGGCTTCGGAATCCTTGTCCATGGCCTTGGAAGCGTTCAGCTTGTCGATCAGGGCGCCGTGGCTGGTCTTCAGGAACTGGTGCAGACCAGACTCGAAAGCCAGCACTTGCTTGACCTGGATGTCGTCCATGTAGCCCTTGTTCACTGCGAACAGCGAAGCGCCCATCAGGGCGGTGGACAGGGGGCTGTACTGGGCCTGCTTGAGCAGTTCGGTCACGCGGGCACCGCGGTCGAGCTGCTTGCGGGTGGCTTCGTCCAGGTCGGAGGCAAACTGCGCGAAGGCAGCCAGCTCACGGTATTGCGCCAGGTCGGTACGGATACCGCCGGACTGGCCCTTGACCAGCTTGGTCTGTGCAGCACCACCGACGCGCGACACCGAGATACCGGCGTTGATGGCGGGGCGGATACCGGCGTTGAACAGGCTGGTTTCCAGGAAGATCTGGCCGTCCGTGATCGAGATCACGTTGGTGGGCACGAAGGCCGACACGTCACCCGCCTGGGTTTCGATGATGGGCAGAGCCGTCAGCGAACCCGTCTTGCCCTTGACTTCGCCCTTGGTGAAGGCTTCGACATAGTCGGCATTCACGCGGGCTGCGCGCTCGAGCAGACGGCTGTGGAGATAGAACACGTCGCCGGGGAAGGCTTCGCGGCCCGGGGGACGGCGCAGCAGCAGCGAAACCTGGCGGTAGGCCACGGCCTGCTTGGACAGATCGTCATAGACGATCAGCGCGTCTTCGCCGCGGTCGCGGAAGTACTCGCCCATCGTGCAGCCCGAGTAGGCCGACACGTACTGCATGGCAGCGGATTCGGAAGCGGTGGCAGCCACAACGATGGTGTATTCCATCGCGCCGGCCTGCTCCAGGGCACGCACCACGTTCTTGATCGAGGAAGCCTTCTGGCCGATCGCAACGTAGATGCAGGTAACGCCCTGACCCTTCTGGTTGATGATGGCGTCGATGGCCACGGCGGTCTTGCCGGTCTGGCGGTCGCCGATGATCAGTTCGCGCTGGCCACGGCCGACGGGCACCATCGAGTCGATGGACTTGATGCCGGTCTGCAGGGGCTGGTCCACGGACTGGCGTGCGATCACGCCAGGAGCGACCTTCTCGATCACGTCCGTCATCTTGGCGTTGATCGGGCCCTTGCCGTCGATGGGCTGACCCAGGGCGTTGACCACGCGGCCGATGAGTTCGGGGCCGACGGGCACTTCCAGAATGCGGCCCGTGCACTTGACGGTGTCGCCTTCGGAGATGTGCTCGTACTCGCCCAGAATCACGGCGCCGACGGAGTCGCGCTCGAGGTTCAGCGCCAGGCCGAAGGAGGGCTGGCCGTCCTTGCCTGCGGGGAATTCCAGCATTTCGCCTTGCATCACGTCCGACAGGCCGTGCACGCGCACGATACCGTCGGTCACCGAAACCACGGTGCCTTCGTTACGGATGTCGCTGCTGCCAGCCAGACCCTCGATGCGGCTCTTGATCAGTTCAGAAATTTCTGCGGGATTGAGTTGCATGACTCTTTCCTTCTTTAGCTTTGGTTAGCCGAGACCTCAGTCGCGTTGTTACGCAATGAGGGCCGCTTTCATTTGTTCCAGGCGGGCCTTGACGGAGGTGTCAAGAACTTCATCACCCACCACGACGCGGATGCCACCGATCAGGGACTGATCTTGCTGCACCGACAGGTTCAGCTTTCGGCCGAAACGCTTCTCCAGCGAAGTCCCGAGTGCGGCCAGTGCGGCAGCATCTATGGGGAATGCGCTTTGAACCACGGCGTCGGACGAGCCACCGGCGCGGTTCACGAGGCTGCGAAACTGGGCCGCCACTTCTGGCAGGGCTTGCAGTCGGCCGTTTTCAATGATGACGCGCAGAAAGTTGCGTGCGGCATCGGGCAATGCCGAGCCGGCCACGCCGCTGATGACGTCGAACAGTTGTTCGTCGGTCACCTTGGGGTCGTCGGCCAGCTGGCGCAATTGCGGATTGGCGGCAATCGCCGCCAATTCCTCCGCCCAGGCAACAGTGCCGGACAGGTCAGCACCCTGCTGGGTGCTGGCCTTGAACAGGGCATCTGCGTAAGGACGGGCAATGGTGGCGAGTTCTGCCATGTTTGCTCTTCCTTACAGCTCGGTCTTCAGGCGGTTCAGCAGGTCGGCATGGACGCCGGCATCCACTTCCTTGCGCAGGATCTGCTCGGCGCCCTTGACGGCCAGCGCAGCCACTTGCTCGCGCAGGGCTTCACGGGCCTGGATTGTCTGCTGCTCGGCCTCGGCGCGGGCAGCAGCAACAATCTTGTTGCCTTCTTCGGAGGCACGGGCCTTGGCTTCTTCGATGATGGCCTGGGCACGGCGTTCGGCGTCCGCAAGCCGCGATGCCGTTTCGTTGCGCGTCTGGGCCAGTTCCTGCTCGACGCGCTTGTTGGCAGCGGCCAGGTCGGTCTTGGCCTTGTCGGCAGCAGCGAGGCCATCGGCGATTTTCAGAGCTCGTTCATCCAGCGCCTTCGCGATCGGGGGCCACACGAACTTCATCGTGAACAGCACCAGGATCAGGAAAACGATGGCCTGGACGAACAGGGTCGCGTTGATACTCACGGCAACACCTTTCTATCTAGGGCGTTGATCGGAGCTTAGGCCAGGACGAAGGGGTTGGCGAAAGCGAACAGCAGAGCGATGGCCACACCGATCAGGAAGGCAGCGTCGATCAGACCGGCCAAGATGAACATCTTGGTTTGCAGTTCGTTGATCAGCTCAGGCTGACGTGCCGACGATTCCAGGAACTTGCCACCCATCAGGGCGATACCGATCGAAGCGCCGATAGCGCCCAGACCAACGATCAGACCACAAGCCAGAGCGACGAGACCGAGAATGTTTTCCATGATGACTCCTGAGATTAAAGAAAGAGAAAGGTTGAGAGGGAAAGGAAATGGTCAGTGGGCTTCATGCGCCTGGCCGAGATAGATCAGCGTCAGCATCATGAAAATGAAGGCCTGCAGGGTGATGATCAGAATGTGGAAGATCGCCCAGATAGAGCCTGCAATGATGTGCCCCAAGGGGAGCAACACACCGGAAAGCGACATGGCAGCCGCACCGCCCATCAGAGCGATCAGACAGAACACCAACTCACCAGCGTACATGTTGCCGAACAGTCGCATGCCATGCGAAACCGTCTTGGCGACATATTCAATGATTTGCATGGCCAGGTTCACGACACCCAGGATCAGTGCAAACACGGGATTCTTGCTGGTGCCGAACGGGGCAGTCACCAGTTCGTGGGCCCAGCCGCCCATGCCCTTGATCTTGATGCTGTAGAAGAAGCACAGGATCAGCACGGCCGAGGACAGGCCCAGCGTGGTCGAGAGGTCAGCCGTGGGAACGACGCGCAGGTAGGCGTGCGAGTCACCCTGGAAGCCCTGCCACAGCACCGGCAGCAGGTCCACCGGCAGCATATCCATGGCGTTCATCATGAAGATCCACACGAACACGGTCAGTGCAAGGGGAGCGATGAACTTGCGGCTTTGCGCGTTGTGGATGTTGGCCTTGGCCTGGTTGTCCACCATCTCGACCAGCAACTCTACAGCCGCCTGGAAGCGCCCCGGAACGCCCGATGTGGCCTTGCGCGCGGCAAGCCACAGCACGAACAGGCTCAGCACGCCCAGCGTGGCGCTGACGACGATCGAGTCCAGGTTGATGACCGAAAAGTCGATGATCGACTTTTGCTTGATGTTCTGGAGGTGCTGCAGGTGGTGAACGATGTATTCACTTGCAGTAGGTGCGTGCGCGTCTGCGGCCATCGGTCAACTTCTCTTCAAATATCAATCGGTTTTTCGGACACTGGATCGCACTATCAGCGCGACCCAATACGTTTTCATGACGACTACCAAGCCCGCCAGCAGCGCCAGCCAACTCAGCCCCGGGACCAGCTTGGGTGCAGCCGCCAGCATGGCAATGCACAGCACCAGCTTCACCAGTTCCCAGCCAAAAATTCCCACCATGGCGGCTGCAGCGCCGCCCGGCCTCTTTCGTACGACGGCACGCGCAAACAGCGCTGCCGGCAACACCACCGACAAGGCACCGTAGGCAGCCGACCATCCGACCTCGGCGCGCCCCGTCACCAGCCATGCGACCAGTGCCACCAGCACGCCCACCGCCGCCTGGACCACCACGAAACGCCACACAGACATCTGCGGGTTTCGCGTGCGCCACTCCCGAGCCTCCTCGGAGGTCAGGGGCTTGAAGTCGGAATCCTCGCCCTCAAGTTCCCTGTCAGCGTCTGTGTCGGCGGCGTAGTTTTTCATTGAATTCTCTAAGGCCGCAGACCAGACAAGACTTTTTCACAAAGCCTCTGATTATAAGTAAAAACCCCTGCCGAACGATAGGGGTTGTTACGGGCATGCCCAAAACGGAGGCGGCGACCGGGCTGTGTGGCAGCCGGCCAACAGCGCCAGCCTCGCGCCGCAGGCCACTTGTTTGTTGTGTGTGGAGTTCTCGTGGCGGACGACGCGGCAGCCCCGGGCTGCGACATGGCCGCGAACGATAGCGCACAATCGCCTCCAACGCCAAGCGATTAACCTTGATTCACCTATGACCGACGCCTCCACCCCTACCCCCACCCCAGCCACCGAGCCGGGCGCGGACCCGCGCAAGGATTCGCTGATCGAGTACCCGTCGCAGTTCCCCATCAAGGTCATGGGCGTCAAGGCCGAGCATCTGGTGCACGAGATCACCCAGATCGCCCAACGCTTCGATCCTGCCTTTGACGCCAGCACCATTGAATTGCGCCCCAGCAGCAGCGGCAAATACCTGGGCGTCACCGTCACGGTGACGGCGACCAGCCGCGAACAACTCGACGATCTGTACCGCGCCTTCACCTCGCATCCGCTGGTGAAAGTGGTGCTGTGAGCACCCTTGACGCGCAGCAGTCGCAGTCATTGGACCTGCGCCTGCTGGGCCGCACGGACTACGAGGCCACGGTGCAGGCCATGCAGGCCTTCACCAGCCAACGCGATGCCGGCACGCGCGACGAGCTGTGGATATGCGAGCACTCCGCACATTTCACACAAGGCCTCGCCGGCAAAAGTGACCACTTGCTGAGCCCTGGCGACATTCCCGTGGTGGCCACCAACCGCGGCGGACAGGTCACCTACCACGGCCCGGGCCAGGTGGTCGCCTATCCCTTGCTGGACCTGCAGCGCCTGGGCTACTTCGTCAAGGAATACGTGTTCCGCATCGAGGATGCGGTCATCCGCACGCTGGAGCATTTCGGCATCACCGGCCACCGCGTGGAAGGCGCCCCCGGCATCTACGTGCGCCTCGACGACCCTCGCAGCCATGCCATGCTGCCCCAGCGCCCGCAACTGCGCGCGCCCGGCTCGCCCGCGCCCCAACCCGATTTTTCGGGGCTGGGCAAGATTGCAGCCCTGGGCATCAAGGTCAGCCGGCATTGCACCTATCACGGCGTTGCATTGAACGCCGCCATGGACCTGGAACCCTACGGCCGGATCAACCCTTGCGGCTACGCAGGGCTGCAAACGGTGGACCTTTCTACAATCGGCGTTCAGACAACCTGGGACGAAGCCGCGCGCGTGCTGGGACGACAGTTGCAGCGCCGCCTAGCCCCCTGAATCCAGAACCATGACCACCAACACCGTCGTGCGCGAAGCGCA
The DNA here is from genome assembly GCF_055797465.1 of Delftia sp. PX-1. Taxonomy (NCBI): domain Bacteria; kingdom Pseudomonadati; phylum Pseudomonadota; class Betaproteobacteria; order Burkholderiales; family Comamonadaceae; genus Delftia; species Delftia sp. PX-1. The sequence continues at coordinate 455,472 of NZ_CP184763.1, read as the reverse complement.
GTCACAAGCCGAGTACAACCCGCTGGCCAAGCAGAAGGCGGCAGCGAAGCTTTCGCGCATCCCGATCAAGGTCGAGCATGGCGAGGCCCTCAAGAAGCCCGAGTGGATTCGCGTCAAGGCGGGCAGCCCCACCACGCGCTTCTACGAGATCAAGGACATCCTGCGCGCCAACAAGCTGCACACGGTCTGCGAGGAAGCCTCCTGCCCCAACATCGGCGAGTGCTTTGGCAAGGGCACGGCCACCTTCATGATCATGGGAGACAAGTGCACGCGCCGCTGCCCGTTCTGCGATGTGGGCCACGGCCGCCCCGACCCGCTGGACACCAACGAACCGCTCAACCTCGCCAAGACGATTGCCGAGCTGCGCCTGAAATACGTGGTCATCACCAGCGTGGATCGCGACGACCTGCGCGATGGCGGCTCGGGCCACTTCGTCGAGTGCATCAAGAACATCCGCGAGCTCTCGCCGCTGACCCAGATCGAGATCCTGGTGCCCGACTTCCGTGGCCGCGACGACCGTGCGCTGGAAATCCTCAAGGCCGCGCCTCCCGATGTGATGAACCACAATCTGGAGACCGCACCGCGCCTGTACAAGGAAGCGCGTCCCGGCTCGGACTACCAGTTCTCGCTGAACCTGCTCAAGAAGTTCAAGGCCTTGCACCCCAAGGTTCCGACCAAGAGCGGCATCATGGTCGGCCTGGGCGAGACCGATGAGGAAATCCTGCAGGTCATGCGCGACATGCGTGCGCATGACATCGACATGCTGACCATCGGCCAATACCTGGCACCCAGCAACAGCCACCTGCCGGTGCGTCGCTACGTGCACCCCGACACCTTCAAGATGTTCGAGGAAGAGGCGTACAAGATGGGCTTCACGCATGCAGCCGTGGGCGCCATGGTGCGCTCGAGCTACCACGCGGACCAGCAGGCACACGCCGCCGGCGTCTGAGCCGGCGATGGCCGCCTGCCTGCAGGGCGGCCTTCTTCACGCACTTCGGGGATGGCCTTTGCAGGCCATCCCCTTTTTCATGTCTGGAGGCATGGTATTCAGGCGCCGGTTTTGACCTGAATACACATTCAGCAACAAACAATCGATGCCATGTGTCACCGGCATCTCGGTTGATGAATTTCCCGATCTCTTTATGATGCCGATTTTCCGAATGCTTTCTGCATTCAAAAAAATCCGAACGACCCAGGAATGCGGCTCAACGACATGAAATCCAGGATTTCGGGCGTTCGGGCGCCGATCCATTGACAAAGGGATAAATGCATATGGCCAATGACGAGCAAAAGGACCGTGCAGCATTCGATGCCGCCATACAGGCACTGAAAGCAGAGGTTGCCAATGCCGGGGTGCATCTCTCGCTGGACTCATCTGCACGCCTGGCCTATGCCCGACAGATTCAGGCCATGGCCAACGAGCTTCAGTTGCAGGCCACGAGCGGCCGCATCACCTGGGGACAGGCTGCACAACAGGCCCAGGAGGCCCGCAATGTCATCATGGAGATCATCCGAGGCCGCAGCACCCCCGTGGGCAGAGCCATGGCGCAACGCATCAAGAGCGAGGGCAAGACGCTCAATGAGCTGATTGCCCGCAAGGCCCAGCAATTGCACGGCCCCAACGTGCGGTTCGATCGCCTCACGGCGGCCCAGCAAAACGCCGTGTATGGCGAAATCGTCAAATCCGCCGGCAAGTCCAATGCCGCCATCACCCAGAGAATGCGCACGCTCTCCCGGGCAGGACGCGGCCTCCTGGTCTTCTCCATTGCGGTATCGGTCTACACCATCGCCAACGCAGACAACAAGGTGGAGGCCGCCGGCAAGGAATTGGCCGTCACAGGTGCCGGGATCGGTGGAGGCATGGCAGGTGGTGCCCTGGCCGGGCTGGCCTGCGGGCCCGGGGCACCTGCCTGCGTGGTGGTCGGCGCTTTTGTCGGCGGGGCACTGGCTGCCATAGGCGTCGAATTCCTCTGGTGACACTTCAGGACAACAGATGCGCATCCTCTCCGACCGGCAGTTGTCACTGCAGCCCGCCGCATCCCATCCTGCAGGGCAGGTACCGCAAAGCCGCCTGGTGCTCAACGGGAATGCAACGCCCATTCTGGTGGACGGCACCATTCTCGAGGCAGCCTTTGAATGGAACGACCTCTACCTTCTGTTCACCACCGATGACACGCCCATGGAGGAGATGCTGCGGATCACGCTGCTCGACGAGAATTTGCACGCACTCGACAAGGCCGTGATAGGCAGCATGTATTCCACGGGCAGCTTCTCGTTGCTGCCATCGGACGAACGATCGCTGGTGCGATTTCGATTCATGGGAAATACGGACTGGAGTGTCGAAATCCTGCAGGAACCTGGATTCCGGCTGCCATTTCTTGGCGATCCGCGCGCCGTCACGCGCCCCCTGGGGTTTTCGCGGCGCTTTGTCGTGCGAGGCCATCCTGAGCCGGAAAACAACTGATGCCGACGCAGTTGAAGGCAATAAAAAAGCAGGGCCAACGTGCATGCCCTGCTTGAATTGAATGCAATCGTGCTTTCCCGTTCCACGTAGAAAAAAAGCCTGGCTAACCGGCAGACCGCTGGCTGGCAAACCGACTTGCTGCAGGCTGAACAGGCCTGGCGAGTCGCCCCACGATGAAACTGAAAAAGCTTGCAGCTCGAATTCCCCACCAGAGAGCTTCTTGCTGCATTGGAGCGGATCATAACATCGAATGAGAATCAATCGCAACTGAAGTTGTGATTTTTTTGCCTCGCGCCTTCACTTGACCGAAGTCATGGGCTCAGCAGCGCTGCCGGGCTGTCCGAACGAAGGACTTCCTGCGCCCAGGCGGCCAGCTTGCGTGTGTCGGCACGCAAGATTTCCTGCTTGACGACCAGGATCTGCGCCGGATGCATGGAAAAGCTGCGCAGGCCCAGGCCCAGCAGCAGGCGCGTCATGGCCACATCGCCGGCGGTCTCCCCGCAGACACAGACGCTCTTGCCTTGCGCCCTTCCTTCGGCGATCACATCCGCCACCAGCTTGAGCACGGCGGGATGCAGGGGATCGTAGAGATGGGCCACGGTCTCGTCGGCGCGGTCGATGGCCAGCGTGTACTGGATCAGGTCGTTGGTGCCGATGGACAGGAAGTCGAAATAGCGCAGGAAGGTGCGCACGATCAGCGCTGCCGCAGGCACCTCGATCATGGCGCCCAGCTTGACCGGGCCGTGCGCCACGCCGCGCGCGTCAAGCTCGCTTTGCGCCAACCTCACCTGGGCCAGGGTCTGCTCGATCTCGCTTTGGTGGGCCAGCATGGGGAACAGCAGATGGATCTGCCCATGCGCGGCAGCACGCAGGATGGCGCGCAGCTGGGTGCGGAACATGGCCGGATCGGCCAGGCTCCAGCGGATGGCGCGCAGACCCAGCGCGGGGTTCAGGTAGTAGTCCTTGGGCTGGGCCTTGTCCAGCGGCTTGTCGGCGCCCACGTCCAGTGTGCGAATGGTCACGGGCATGCCCTGCATTCCATCCACGGCTTCGCGGTAGGCCCGGTATTGCTCTTCCTCGCCGGGCAGGTTGCCGCCACGCCCCATGAACAGGAATTCCGTGCGGAACAGCCCCACGCCCACCGCGCCCGCATGCACGGCCGCAGGCCCGTCGCCGGGCTGCTCGATGTTGGCCAGCAGCTCGATACGCTCTCCGTCCAGCGTCAGCGCAGGCGTGTGGCGCAGGCGCGAGAGGCGCTCGCGCTCGAGCTCGTTCTGGCGCTGGCGAAAGCCATATTCGGCCAGGATGATGGGTGAGGGATCGACGATGACGACCCCCGCATTGCCGTCGATGATGATCCAGTCGTCCTGGCGGATCAGTTGCCCCGCAGCCCGGGCGCCGACCACGGCAGGAATGTCCATGCTGCGCGCCACGATGGCCGTGTGCGAAGTGCGGCCACCCACGGCCGTGATGAAGCCGGCAAACAACCGGCTCTTGAACTGCAGCATGTCCACTGGCGACAGGTCCTGCGCCACCAGAACCAGGGGCGCCTCGGTGGCGCCATCGAGCAGCAGCGGCTGCTGCGGCGGCGTGCTCTCCCCCGTTGCCTCGACTGCCAACAGCTCGGCCGGTGCGGGCACGGGGCTGGCCATGCCCTTCATATGGCGCAGGATGCGCTCGACCACCTGCTCGAGGTCCGCCTTGCGCTCGCGCAGGTATTCGTCCTCCATCTCGTCGAACTGGCGCGAGACGACCTCCAGCTGCGTGGTCAGCGCCCATTCGGCGTTGTAGAGGCGATCGGATATCCAGTGCTTGATGGCGGCGGCCAGGGCCTCGTCCTGCAAAAGCAGCAGGTGGACGTCGAGCAAGGCATCCAGCTCGCCCGGCGCATCCTTGGGCATTTCATCCTGCAGGCGGCGCAGCTCGTCGATGACGGCATTGCGCGCACTGCGGGCACGGTCGATTTCCGCGTCCACCTGGTCGGGCCGGATGAAGTAGTGCACCACCTCCATGCGGCTGGAGGCCACCACCACCGCACGCCCTATGGCGATACCCCGTGACACGGCCAGTCCGTGGATTGCAAACGTCATTGCGCCTGTCCTTTGCCTGCTGCTGCGCAGGCCCCGGACCGTCGCAATGCGGCATCGTCCAGTTCCAGCGCGTGTTGCTCTGTTGCGCTCACCGCCTGCCAGCGCCGCAAAGGCACATTACTGGCCTTCGCCAAACTTGTCGTTGATCAGGGCGGTCAGCGCATCCATGGCTTCCTGCTCCTGTGCTCCGTCGGTCTCCAGCAGCACCTCGGAGCCCATGCCGGCAGCCAGCATCATCACGCCCATGATGCTCTTGGCATTGATGCGCCGCTCGCCCTTGCTCATCCAGACTTCGCAGGGAAAGCTGCCTGCAAGCTTGGTGAGCTTGGCGGAGGCGCGGGCGTGCAGGCCCAGTTTATTGCTGATGGTGATAGGGGTCTTGATCATTGGATGGTCGCGGACTCTGGTTCTGAGGCGTGTTCACGCCCACCTGCATCACCCCATGGCTGCCTCCCGCCAAGGCACGCTCGGCCACGGCTTCCAGCGCCTCGTGGCGATAGCCTATGGAGCGCAGCAGCATGGGCAAGTTCACTCCGGCCACCAGCCGCCCGGCAGGCAGTTGCGCCACAAGGCGCTGCGCCACGTTGCAGGGCGTCGCACCAAAGAGGTCGGTCAGCACCAGCGTGGGCAGCCCCAGCAGGCCGCCATGGTCTTCAAGCAACTGCTCGGCACGCATCAGGGTGGCCTCGGGCGGCTCCTGAGCGGGCACATCCAGGGCAAGGACGTCCTCGGCACTGTCGGCGAACACATGCAGGGCGCATTCGCGCAGTGCCTGGGCCAAAGGTGCGTGGGTGAACAAAAGGATGCGCGTGGTCATGAAGTCACAGGGTTCGGAGTCGATTATGGCGTGCGAAGGCGCATGCAGGGCAAACGGCGCGCCTGCGCTGCGCTCCATGCCACAGTTGCCTCCCGCATCCGTGGCTCCAAACCTGTTGCTACTGCAGTTGCAGGCTGGCGAAGAAGTTGTTGGCCTCGTCTGTGCGCGGCTTGTCGCTGTAGATCACGGCATGGTAGAGGCGCGCGCCCGCCGGCTCCATTCGTGCAAACCACACGCCATGGGCCGTGAGCTTCCAGCCCTGGGGACCCACGCCTTCAAACGTGGTGCGCAGCGACTGCGGCAGATTCAAGGCGCCTGCAGGCACGAAGGAGCCATCTTCCTTGGAGCGCAATTGCTTGGCGCCGGCCGGCGCCTGTCCCGGCGCACCCGGATTCATCTGACCGAGCACGGCCGCCTGCCAGTACGACAGCATCTCGGCGGCCCTGGAGGGCTCGCTGACCAGGAAGTGGGAAACCGCGTAGGTGGACGCATCGGCGTCGCATCCCATCATGGACATCTGCACCGTGCCCATGCCCTGGCCCAGTTCCACCGGCCGGGTGGCCGATTGCGGATCGCAAGGCAAAAGCACACGCAGTGGCGTGCCCTCGACCGCAACCTGCCGCCAATCCAGCCGGGGACTGCATGCGGCCAAGGGCGTCAACACCAACACAGCGGCAGCAAGCCGCATGGCAGGAGCGCGGAGCCTTGCCATGGGGATCAAAAAGCTTTCCATCAATGTCATGCCGGCATTATCGACACGGCCCGCTTGACCGAGACCCGAACTTTTGCCCTTGCCGCGCATCGAAACGCGGTGCACGGCATGCGTGCAGGCCTACGGGCACAACTTTGGGCACAATCGTCGCTATGGCAAGCAAAAAACATTGGATCGCAGGCGTGGTGATCGCCGCAGCCGCCGGAATGGGCGCATGGGTGTATTCGGGCGCAGGCCAGACGGCGGCGCCGCAATCGACCTTCGTGCTGCTGGATGGCAGCAAGCAGACCACGGCCGATTTCAAGGGCAAGGTGACGCTGGTCAATTTCTGGGCCACCAGCTGCACCACCTGCGTGGCCGAGATGCCGGAGATCGTCGCCACCCACCAGAAATTCCAGGGCCAGGGCTTCGAGACCCTGGCCGTGGCCATGAGCTACGACCCGCCCAGCTATGTGGTGAACTTCGCCGATTCGCGCAAGCTGCCGTTCAAGGTGGCGCTGGACAACACCGGCGCCGTGGCCCGCGCCTGGGGCGATGTGCAGCTGACGCCCACCACCTACATCGTCAACAAGCGCGGCGACATCGTGAAGCGCTATGTGGGAGCGCCTGACTTCGCCGAGTTGCACCGGCTGATCGAGAAACTGCTGGCCGAAGCCTGATACGGCGCAGGCAAGCCCAGAAAAAAACCGGCATCACGCCGGTTTTTTTGCATCTGCATGCCGATCAGCGGCTGCGGAAGCTGTCGTGGCAGGCCTTGCAGCTGGCAGCGGCCGGGCCGAAGGCCGCCTTGAGCTGGTCCAGGTTGCCGGACTTGGCCGCAGCAGCGAGCTTGACCGTCTCGGCCTGCATCTTCTCCGACAGATCCTGGAACTTGGCCTGCTCCTTCCAGATTTCAGGCTTGGCCTTTCCACCCTCCGTGCCTGCGCCGAAACCTGCCCAGGGCAGCTTGGCCATCAAGGCCACCACCTCGGCGTTTTCCTGGGCCGCCTTGGCATCGAAGGGGATCTTTCCGTTCGCCATCGCACCCAGGCGACCGAAGTGCTGGCCCAGCACGGCCAGCGCGCCCTGGCGGTACTTGATGGCGTCCTCGGACTTGGCAAACTGGGCGGAAGCCGGCAGCGCGGTAGCGGCCACCAGGGCGGCCAGCGCCCATGCAGAAACTTTCTTCATCGTGGTTTTCCTTTTCGAGTGTGGGGAAATCTGCCGGGCCAGTATGGCAGTGACGCCTTGCGGGCGCAGCTTTGATTGACCGCAGCCAGGGTGCATTGACTGCCGGCTCCGGAATGCAGGTCGGCACAATGCACTCATTCCCACCCACACGCTCATGCCATGGCACAAGAACCGACCGCACAAGGCGCCGCCAAGCACAAGGTCCGCATCTGGGACCTGCCCACCCGGCTGTTTCACTGGCTGCTGGCCGCAACCGTGATTGCCCTGGTCGTGACGGCCAAACTGGGCGGCAATGCCATGAACTGGCATCTGCTGCTGGGCCATGTCATGCTGGCCTTGCTGCTGTTTCGCCTGTTGTGGGGCCTGGTGGGTGGCCGCTGGTCGCGCTTTGCCAGCTTCATCCATGCACCTTCCGCCCTGCTGCGCCATCTGCGCGGACAAGGAGCGGAGAGCGACAGCGCAGGCCACAGCCCGTTGGGCGCTCTGTCCGTGCTGGCCATGCTGGCGGTGCTGATCGCCCAGGTAGGCAGCGGATTGCTCAGCGATGACGAGATTGCGTTCTCCGGGCCGCTGAGCCGCTTCGCATCGGGCGGCACGGTGGCGCAGGCCACGGCCTATCACGCGCATTGGGGACAGTATTTGCTGTACGCACTGGTGGCCCTGCATCTTCTGGCCATCGTGTTCTATGCCTGGCGCGGGCGCGGCCTGGTGCGAGCCATGGTGACCGGGGACAAACAGTTGTCCGCGCCAGTACCCGCCTCACGCGACACGGCAGGCAGCCGTTGGCTGGCCTTGGCCCTGGCCTTCGGGGCAGGCGCTGCGGCATGGTGGATACAGCAGCTTGGTGGCGCTTTCTGACGGCGCAGCCAGAGGTGGGCCGCTTGCCGCTACACTGCGCTTTCCGTCGTTTTAGCTGAGTGCCCGTGGACAAGCCTGCTGTCGCCTTGCTGGCGCCGAATCCCGCGGAAGACTGGGACGAAGTCCGCCAGATCTTCCGGGAGTACGCTGCAAGCCTGGATGTCGATCTGCAATTTCAAGATTTCGAGGCCGAGATCGCCGATCTGCCCGGCGACTACGCTGCGCCGCGCGGCCACATCCTGCTGGCCAGGGTCGATGGCGCAGTGGCCGGCTGCTGCGCCCTGCGCCCCCTGGACAACTGCGACTACGCCAATGCCGCCGAGATGAGGCGCCTGTTCGTGCGCAAGGCCTTTCGCGGTTTCGGACTGGGTCGGCAGCTGGCCGAAGCCATGCTTGATGTGGCGCGCCAGGCCGGCTATGACCATGTGCTGCTGGACACGCTGGACGACATGGAATCGGCCCGCGCCCTCTACGTCGACCTGGGCTTCGAGGAAATCCCGCCCTACTATCACAACCCCATCGCGGGGGCGCACTACCTCAAGGCCGATATTTTCTAGGCCGGCCTGGCTGAACCAGCGCCCCCAATACAAAAAGGCATTGCACCCGGGTGCAATGCCTTTTTTCGCAATAGCGCGGTGCGCAGGCCAGAAGGCCGGCAGCGCGATCAGGCCTTGGCCTGGCCCAGCAAAGTGGCCGCGTCGCTGACCTCGAACTTGCCAGGGCCTTCCACGTTCAGCGTGACGACCTTGCCGTCCTTGACCAGCATGGAATAGCGGTTGCTGCGCAGGCCCAGGCCCTTGCCGTTCAGATCCAGCGTCAGGCCGGTGGCCTTGGCGAATGCGGCGTCGCCGTCGGCCAGCATGCGCACCTTGCCATCGGTCTTCTGGTCGCGGGCCCATGCGCCCATCACGAAGGCGTCGTTGACCGACAGGCACCAGATCTCGTCCACGCCGGCAGCCTTGAAGGCTTCGGCCTGCTCCACGAAGCCGGGCACATGCTTGGCCGAGCAGGTGGGAGTGAATGCCCCGGGCACGGCGAAGACCGCGATGGTCTTGCCTGCAGCGGCTTCGGGCAGCTTCACGGGGTTGGGGCCGATGCTGCAGCCATTGCCTTCGACTTCCACGTATTCCATCAGGGTGGCAGCGGGCAGGGCATCTCCGACTTTGATCATCTCTATCTCCTTTGTGGTGCAAAACCGGGGGCTGCCGAAATGGCGGTCCCCAAACGAAAAAACGACCCACATTGTGGGTCGTTTCCTGTGGCTTTGCAGCCGGTGGGCCTAGGTAGGCTTACACCAGAGCAGCCTTTTGCACCAAGCGGGTAGCAACCCAGTTCTTGGTCTTGGACAGCGGGCGGCTTTCCGTGATTTCGATCACGTCGCCCAGCTTGTACTCACCTTGCTCGTCGTGAGCGTGGTACTTGCTGGACTTGATCATGATCTTGTCATAGATCGGGTGCTTGACGCGGCGTTCAACCATGACCGTCACGGTCTTGGCACGCTTGTCGCTGACCACCTTGCCAATCAAGGTGCGCTTGAGGGATTTTTTAGCTTCCGTCATGTCGGCTTCCTGATTACTTGGCGGCTTGCTTTTCAGCAAGGATGGTCTTGGCGCGGGCGATGTCACGGCGCGTGGTACGCAGCGTGTTCGTGTTACCCAGCTGTTGCGTGGCCTTTTGCATACGCAGACCAAAGTGAGCCTTTTGCAGGGACTTCACTTCGGCTTCCAGGCCGGCAACGTCTTTTTGGCGGAGTTCAGCAGCTTTCGTCATGTTGTTCTCCTTAGGCACCAATTTGACGGGACACGAAGGTCGTACGCAGCGGCAGCTTTGCAGCGGCCAGGCGGAACGCTTCACGAGCCAGCTCTTCAGGGACGCCCACGATTTCGTAGAGCACCTTGCCGGGCTGGATTTCGGCCACGTAGTACTCGGGGTTGCCCTTACCGTTACCCATACGCACTTCTGCGGGCTTGGTAGAGATTGGCTTGTCCGGGAACACGCGGATCCAGATACGACCGCCGCGCTTGACGTGACGCGAGATCGCGCGGCGAGCCGCTTCGATCTGACGTGCCGTCAGGCGACCACGGTCAGTGGACTTCAGGCCGAAGTCACCGAAAGCAACGGAGTTACCACGCGTTGCAATACCGGTGTTGCGACCCTTTTGCTCCTTGCGGTATTTGCGGCGAGCAGGTTGCAGCATCTTTATTCTCCTTTACCGTCCGCTGCTGTAGCGGGCGCGTCAGTCTTGCGAACGCGCTTAACGGAATCAGCGCCAGCGCCGGCGGGCTTGTCGCTGCCGTCTGCAGGTGCTGCGTTAGCGCCTGCGGGGCGGCGGGCACCACGGCCAGCACCGTCACGACGACCATCGCCGCGACCATCGCGGCGGGGGCCGCGAGGACGACGCTCTTCTTCGGGGCGGGGGGTCTCGGCTGCCGGCAGGTCGTTACGACCCAGCGTGTCACCCTTGTAGACCCAGACCTTCACACCGATCACACCGTAGGTCGTCTTGGCTTCGGAGAAGCCATAGTCGATGTCGGCGCGCAGCGTGTGAAGTGGCACACGGCCTTCGCGGTACCACTCGCAGCGTGCAATTTCGATACCGTTCAGACGGCCCGAAGACATGATCTTGATGCCTTGGGCACCCAGACGCATGGCGTTTTGCATCGCACGCTTCATGGCGCGGCGGAACATGATGCGCTTTTCGAGCTGCTGGCAGATCGAGTCGGCGATCAGCTTGGCATCGATTTCAGGCTTGCGCACTTCTTCGATGTTCACAGCCACGGGCACGCCCAGACGGGTTGCGAGTTCCTTCTTCAGGTTCTCGATGTCCTCGCCCTTCTTGCCGATCACGACACCAGGACGTGCCGAGAAGATCGTGATGCGGGCGTTCTTTGCAGGACGCTCGATCAGGATGCGCGACACGGCGGCGTTCTTCAGCTTGGCCTTCAGGAACTCGCGCACCTTGATGTCTTCGGCCAGCATGCCGGCGAAGTCGCGGTTGCTTGCGTACCAACGGCTGGCCCAGTTGCGGCTAACAGCCAGGCGGAAGCCGGTAGGATGGATTTTCTGTCCCATATTCTTCCCAGGCCTTTCAGTTGCCAACCGTCACGTACACGTGGCACGTGGGCTTGCTGATGCGATTGCCGCGGCCCTTTGCACGCGCGGTGAAGCGCTTGAGCGTGGTGCCTTGTTCGACGAAGATGGTCTTGACCTTCAGTTCGTCGATGTCGGCGCCGTCGTTGTGCTCGGCGTTGGCGATGGCGGACTCGAGCACCTTCTTGATGATCACGGCAGCTTTTTTCTGCGTGAACGTCAGGATGTTCAGGGCTTGGTCCACTTTCTTGCCGCGGATCAGGTCCGCGACCAGGCGACCCTTGTCCACAGACAGGCGGACGCCACGGAGAACAGCACGTGTTTCAGACATGTTCTATTCCTTACTTCTTGGCTTTTTTGTCCGCCGGGTGACCCTTGAAGGTACGGGTCAGCGCGAATTCGCCGAGCTTGTGGCCGACCATCTGGTCAGTCACATACACGGGCACGTGCTGCTTGCCGTTGTGCACGGCAATGGTCAGACCGATGAACTCGGGCAGAACCATGGAGCGACGCGACCAGGTCTTGACGGGCTTCTTGTCCTTGGTGGCGACGGCCTTCTCGGCCTTTGCCAGCAAGTGATGGTCAACAAACGGACCCTTTTTAAGAGAACGAGTCATTTGCTACCCTTTACTTCTTACGACGCGACACAATCATCGACTGCGTGCGCTTGTTGTTACGGGTACGGTAGCCCTTCGTCAGGTTGCCCCATGGGTCAACAGCGTGACGACCTTCACCGGTCTTGCCTTCACCACCACCGTGCGGGTGATCGACAGGGTTCATCACCACGCCGCGAACGGTCGGGCGGATACCCATCCAGCGCTTCACACCGGCCTTGCCCAGACGGCGCAGGCTGTGCTCTTCGTTGGCGACTTCACCGATGGTCGCGCGGCATTCGATGTGCACCTTGCGCACTTCGCCGGAACGCATACGCACTTGGGCGTAGATGCCTTCACGGGCCAGCAGCGTAGCCGACGTACCTGCCGAACGGGCGATCTGCGCGCCAGCGCCGATCTTCAGTTCGATGCAGTGGATGGTCGAACCCACGGGGATGTTGCGGATCGGCAGGGTGTTGCCCACGCGGATCGGGGCTTCCGAACCGCTGACGATCGTTGCGCCGACTTCCAGGTTGCGCGGAGCAATGATGTAGCGACGCTCGCCGTCGGCATAGCACACCAGAGCGATGTGGGCCGTACGGTTGGGGTCGTACTCAATGCGCTCGACCTTGGCGGGGATGCCGTCCTTGGTGCGCTTGAAGTCCACCACGCGATAGTGGTGCTTGTGGCCACCGCCCTTGTGACGGGTGGTGATGTGACCGTTGTTGTTACGGCCCGACTTCTGGTGCTGAGGCTCCAGCAGGGGGGCGAAACCTGCACCCTTGTGCAGATGGTCACGCGTGACCTTGACCGTGCCGCGTTGGCCGGGGGTCGTCGGTTTGAGCTTGATAACAGCCATGATTACGCAGCCTCCCCGGACAGGTTCAGCTCTTGACCGGGCTTGAGCATCACGTAGGCCTTGCGAACGTGGTCGCGGCGGCCGGTGGTCTTGCCAAAGCGCTTGGTCTTGCCCTTGATGTTCACCACGGAGACACCAGCAACTTCCACCTTGAACATCAGTTCCACGGCGGCCTTGATTTCATGCTTGGTGGCGCTCTGCAGCACCTTGAACGTCACGGCGTTGGACTTCTCTGCAACCATGGTGGCCTTTTCGGACACGATGGGAGCAACCAACACCTGCATCAGACGACCTTCGTCAAACTTGAGCGTGCTCATTCGAACATCTCCTTGAGTTTGTCGATCGCACCCTTGGTGACGAGCACTTTCTTGTAGTGCACCAGCGACACGGGGTCGGCGTAGCGCGGCTCGACCACGAACACGTTCTTCAGATTGCGGGAAGCCAGGTACAGGTTCTCGTCGACTTCTTCAGCGATCACCATGACCGATTCCAGGTTCATGGCCTTGAACTTGTCGGCCAGCACCTTGGTCTTGGGGCTTTCGAGCTTGAGCGAGTCCACCACGGCCAGACGGCCTTCGCGGGCCAGCTGCGACAGGATGGCAACCATGCCGGCGCGGTACATCTTCTTGTTGATCTTCTGCGTGAAGTTTTCTTCAGGCAGATTCGGGAAGATGCGGCCGCCGCCACGCCACAGAGGCGAGGAGGACATACCGGCACGAGCACGGCCGGTACCCTTTTGCTTGAACGGCTTGGCGGTCGTGTGACGAACCTGCTCGCGGTCCTTCTGAGCGCGAGTGCCCTGGCGTGCGTTGGCACGGTAGGCGATCACGATCTGGTGGACGAGGTCTTCGTTGAATTCACGGCCGAAAACAGTCTCGGGCGCATCAAACTTGGATGCGGCCTGGCCTTGTTCATTCAGGAGTTCGAGCTGCATTAGTTCGCTCCCTTGGAAGCTTTGGCCTTGATGGCGGGGCGCACCGTCACGAAGCCACCCTTGGAGCCCGGAACAGCGCCCTTGATCAAGAGCAGTTGGCGTGCTTCGTCAATGCGAACCACGTCGAGATTTTGGGTGGTGATGGTTTCATCGCCCATGTGGCCGGTCATCTTCTTGCCCGGGAACACGCGACCTGGATCCTGGGCCATCGAGATGGAGCCGGGAACATTGTGCGAACGGCTGTTGCCGTGCGAGGCGCGCTGCGAGCGGAAGTTGTGACGCTTGATGGTGCCGGCGAAGCCCTTACCGATGGAAGTGCCTTGCACGTCCACCTTCTGGCCCACCGAGAACAGCTCGGCGACGGGCAGGACGGAGCCTGCGGCGTACTTGCCAGCGGTTTCTTCGGTCACGCGGAATTCACCCATCACTTCACCGGCTTCGACACCTGCCTTGGCAAGGTGGCCGGCTTCTGGCTTGGTCACGCGAGATGCCTTGCGCGAACCGAAAGTGACCTGCAGGGCCACGTAGCCATCGTTCTCTTGGGTTTTGACCTGAGTCACGCGGTTGTTCGACACATCCACCACTGTGACAGGCACTGCGTCCCCATCATCAGTGAACAGACGCATCATGCCCACCTTGCGACCCAGCAACCCGAGGGAGTTGCTCAGACTCATTTGTTTGCTCCAAAACTTCCGCCGCTGAAACTGCAATTGGCCCAGCGTTGCGCTCCCGCCCCAGATGACCAAGGCCTTGCGCACGAAAGAAGGTTGATAAAACTTCGCTCAAGAAAGGCGAAGCCCCAAATTTTAACGCGAACTGCCTTTTCAAGCAAGTTCGCGTTAAATCAAAGCCCTTCAACGGCCCCGCAAGGGGCCTGTGAAGTACTTATTGCAGCTTGATCTCGACGTCCACACCTGCGGGCAGGTCCAGCTTCATCAGAGCGTCAACCGTCTTGTCAGTCGGGTCAACGATGTCCATCAGGCGCTGGTGAGTGCGGATTTCGAACTGGTCGCGGCTGGTCTTGTTGACGTGCGGCGAGCGCAGGATGTCGAAGCGCTTCATGCGTGTCGGCAGGGGCACGGGACCCTTGACGATGGCGCCGGTGCGCTTGGCAGTGTCAACGATTTCAGCAGCCGACTGGTCGATCAGCTTGTAGTCAAACGCCTTCAGGCGGATGCGGATTTTTTGCTTGGACATTGTGTATTCCTAGTTTTCTAAGAATTACGCAATGATCTTTGCAACCACGCCAGCGCCCACGGTACGGCCGCCTTCGCGGATAGCGAAGCGCAGACCTTCTTCCATGGCGATGGGGGCGATCAGCTTGACGGTGATCGACACGTTATCGCCAGGCATCACCATTTCCTTGTCGGCGGGCAGCTCGATGGAGCCGGTCACGTCGGTCGTGCGGAAATAGAACTGGGGACGGTAGTTGTTGAAGAACGGAGTGTGGCGACCACCTTCGTCCTTGGACAGCACGTACACCTCAGCCGTGAAGTGGGTGTGGGGCTTGATGGAGCCGGGCTTGCACAGCACTTGGCCGCGTTCCACGTCTTCACGCTTGGTGCCGCGCAGCAGCAGGCCCACGTTGTCGCCAGCCTGGCCTTGGTCCAGCAGCTTGCGGAACATTTCCACGCCGGTGACGATGGTCTTCTGGGTGTCGCGGATACCGACGATTTCGATTTCTTCGCCGACCTTGATGATGCCGCGCTCAACGCGACCGGTCACCACGGTGCCACGGCCGGAGATCGAGAACACGTCTTCCACGGGCATTGCGAAGGCACCGTCCACAGCGCGCTCGGGCGTGGGGATGTAGGTGTCCAGGGCTTCAGCCAGACGCAGGATGGCGGGCTCGCCCTTGTCGCTTGCGTCACCTTCCAGGGCCAGCTTGGCCGAGCCGCGGATGATGGGGGTGTCGTCGCCGGGGAAGTCGTACTTGGCCAGCAGCTCGCGCACTTCCATTTCGACCAGCTCCAGCAGCTCTTCGTCGTCCACCATGTCGCACTTGTTCAGGAACACGATGATGTAGGGCACGCCCACCTGACGAGCCAGCAGGATGTGCTCGCGGGTCTGGGGCATCGGGCCGTCAGCGGCCGAGCACACCAGGATAGCGCCGTCCATCTGAGCAGCGCCGGTGATCATGTTCTTGACGTAGTCGGCGTGGCCGGGGCAGTCAACGTGAGCGTAGTGGCGGTTGGCCGTTTCGTACTCGACGTGGGCGGTGTTGATCGTGATGCCGCGGGCCTTTTCTTCAGGTGCTGCGTCGATCTGGTCGTAAGCCTTGGCTTCGCCGCCGAACTTCTTGGACAGAACGGTGGCGATGGCAGCCGTCAGGGTCGTCTTGCCGTGGTCCACGTGACCGATGGTGCCCACGTTGACGTGGGGCTTGGTCCGCTCGAATTTTTCCTTTGCCATGATTTCTCCGAAAGAGCAAAACCTGTGTGATGTTTAAGGTCTGCATCCCATTGCTTGGTCGCCCCGCACAGGTGACAGGACGGCATGGGATCGCAGACCGGCAAAAATCGCAGCCCCTTTTCAGGGGCTGCGACTCAAAAGCCTTCGATTATACAAAAAGCCTTACTTGGCGCGAGCAGCCACGATGGCTTCGGCCACGTTGCGGGGAGCTTCGGCGTAGTGCTTGAACTCCATCGTGTACGTAGCGCGGCCTTGCGTCTGCGAACGCAGCGAAGTGGCGTAGCCGAACATTTCCGACAGCGGCACTTCGGCCTTGATGGACTTGCCACCGCCGGCCATGTCGTCCATGCCCTGCACCATGCCGCGACGCGAGGACAGGTCGCCCATCACGGTGCCGGCGTAGTCTTCAGGCGTCTCGACTTCCACGGCCATCATGGGCTCGAGGATGACGGGGCTGGCCTTCTTGGCGCCTTCCTTGAAGCCGAAGATGGCAGCCATCTTGAAGGCCATTTCGTTCGAGTCCACATCGTGGTACGAACCGAAGGTCAGGCGCACCTTGACGTCCACCACGGGGTAGCCGGCCAGCACGCCGGAAGTCAGCGCCTCGATCACGCCCTTCTCGACCGCAGGGATGTATTCGCGAGGAACCACACCGCCCTTGATTTCGTCGACGAACTCGAAGCCCTTGCCGGCTTCCTGGGGTTCCAGGGTCAGCACGACGTGGCCGTACTGACCCTTGCCGCCGGACTGGCGAACGAACTTGCCGTCCACATCGGTAACCTTCTGGCGAATGGTTTCGCGGTAGGCCACCTGGGGCTTGCCCACGTTGGCTTCCACGTTGAATTCGCGCTTCATGCGGTCAACGATGATTTCCAGGTGCAGCTCGCCCATGCCGGCGATGATGGTCTGGCCCGATTCTTCATCGGTGCGCACGCGGAAGGACGGATCTTCAGCAGCCAGGCGCGACAGGGCGATGCCCATCTTTTCCTGGTCGGCCTTGGACTTGGGCTCCACGGCCTGTGCAATCACGGGCTCGGGGAAGACCATGCGTTCCAGCACGATGGGAGCTTCGACGGCGCACAGCGTTTCGCCGGTGGTCACGTCCTTCAGGCCCACGCAGGCAGCGATGTCGCCGGCGCGGATTTCTTCGACTTCCACGCGCTCGTTGGCCATCATCTGCACGATACGGCCGATACGCTCCTTCTTGCCCTTGACCGAGTTGAACACGGTGTCGCCCTTGGTCAGGACGCCCGAGTACACGCGCACGAAGGTCAGCTGGCCGACGAACGGGTCGGTCATCAGCTTGAAGGCCAGGGCCGAGAACTTTTCGCCGTCGTCTGCCTTGCGGCTGAGCTTGGTTTCTTCGTTTTCGGGATCGGTACCGGTGACGTCAGGGATGTCCACAGGCGCCGGCAGGTAGTCGATCACGGCGTCCAGCATGCGCTGCACACCCTTGTTCTTGAAGGCGGTACCGCACAGCATGGGCTGGATTTCGGTAGCCAGCGTACGAGCGCGCAGGCCGGCCTTCACGTCTTCTTCGGACAGAGTACCTTCTTCCAGGTACTTGTTCATCAGGTCTTCGCTGGCTTCGGCAGCGGCTTCCACGAGATTTTCACGCCACTTGTTGGCGGTCTCCACCAGCTCGGCGGGGATTTCGTGGTATTCGAACTTCATGCCTTGCGAGGCTTCGTCCCAGATGATGGCCTTCATCTTGACGAGGTCGACCACGCCCTTGAAGTTTTCTTCGGCACCGATCGGGATCACGACGGGCACGGGGTTGGCCTTCAGGCGCAGCTTCATCTGCTCGACGACCTTGAAGAAGTTGGCGCCGGTACGGTCCATCTTGTTCACGAAGGCCAGACGAGGCACCTTGTACTTGTTGGCCTGACGCCACACGGTTTCCGACTGGGGCTGCACGCCGCCCACGGCGCAGTACACCATGCAGGCGCCGTCCAGCACGCGCATGGAACGCTCCACCTCAATGGTGAAGTCCACGTGGCCGGGGGTGTCGATGATGTTGAAACGGTGCTCGGGGTAGGACAGGTCCATGCCCTTCCAGAAGCAGGTCACTGCAGCGGAAGTGATGGTGATGCCGCGCTCTTGCTCTTGCTCCATCCAGTCGGTCGTAGCAGCGCCGTCGTGCACTTCGCCCAGCTTGTGGGTCACACCGGTGTAGAACAGGATACGTTCGGTGGTGGTGGTTTTGCCGGCGTCGATGTGGGCGGAGATACCGATATTGCGGTAGCGCTCGATGGGGGTCTTGCGAGCCATGATGGATCCTTGATTGATCGTATGGAGGGAGTCTCTGCCCGTTCCAGCCTCATGGTGCAGACGGACAGCAGTCTTATCTGGGGATGCTCCTAATCGAGACAAGGCCGCAGGCAAAAATGCATGCGGCCCGTCTGATCAGGAGCGAAGCGCTCTTAGAAGCGGAAGTGGCTGAACGCCTTGTTGGCTTCGGCCATGCGGTGCACTTCGTCACGGCGCTTCATGGCGCCGCCACGGCCTTCGGTGGCCTCGAGCAGCTCGTTGGCCAGGCGCTGGGCCATGGACTTCTCGCCGCGCTTGCGTGCAGCTTCCTTCAGCCAACGCATGGACAGGGCCAGGCGACGCACGGGACGCACTTCGACGGGCACCTGGTAGTTGGCACCGCCGACGCGGCGGGACTTCACTTCGACCATGGGCTTCACGTTGTTGATGGCAACGATGAAGGCTTCCAGCGGGTCTTTGTCAGGGTGCTTCTTTTGAATCAGGTCCAGGGCACCGTAGATGATGCGTTCTGCGACCGCCTTCTTGCCGCCTTCCATGATCACGTTCATGAACTTGGACAGCTCGACATTGCCGAACTTGGGATCCGGCAGGATTTCACGTTTGGGGACTTCGCGACGACGTGGCATTTTTTACCTCTATCTTGCTTCAGTTGGCGTCTTTTCAGACACCGCGAGAGCCAACAGGACTCCCACTTACTCGACCCGCGCAAAACACTTGCGTTTGGGGTCACTACGCTGGATCTCGCGCCACGCGGGATACAGCACCTTCTTCGAAAAAACGCAGGGCTTACTTGGCCTTGGGCTTCTTCGCGCCGTACTTGGAACGGGCTTGCTTGCGGTCCTTGACGCCTTGCAGGTCAAGGGAGCCACGCACGATGTGGTAACGCACACCGGGCAAGTCCTTCACACGGCCGCCGCGCACCAGCACAACGCTGTGCTCTTGAAGGTTGTGGCCTTCACCACCGATGTAGGAGATGACCTCGAAGCCGTTGGTCAGGCGCACCTTGGCAACCTTACGCAGAGCGGAGTTAGGCTTCTTGGGCGTCGTGGTGTACACACGGGTGCACACGCCGCGGCGCTGAGGGCAGTTTTCCATAGCAGGGCTCTTGGATTTGACAACTTCGACCGTGCGGCCCTGACGCACGAGTTGGTTAATGGTTGGCATTAATAAACGTCCCTAAACGTGAATTGCTTGCGAAAAGCGAAAACGTGAATCCCTTCGGAAATTCCGAAAAGCCCTCGACTGTACCAGCTTGCAGGAGATCGCACAACTGCACCCCCTTCAAGCCGGTACGCGAGGGCCTGCGCGACAGGCGCGGGGCTTACTTGATCCAGAGGCGGATCGCATCCCAGGCACGGCCGAAGAAGCCAGCCTGCTCCACGCCTTCAAGCGCCACCAGCGGCACTTCGGCCACGGTGTCGGCTCCCAGCTTGACCTTGAGCGTGCCCATGGCCTGGCCCTTGGTGAACGGAGCGATCAGCGGGTCCTGGCGCACGACTTCGGTGCTCAGCTTGCCGCCACTGCCGGCCGGCACGGTGACCACGATGGGCGTGGTGCGGCCGATCTTGACGGTGCCCGCCTTGCCCTTCCAGACCTCGGGCGTGGCCACGGCCTGCTCGGCATCGAACAGCTTGACCGAGTCGAAGGCCGCATAGCCCCAGTTCAGCAGCTTCTGGCTTTCATTGGCGCGCGCGTTCTCGCTGGCGGCGCCCAGCACGATGGAGATCAGGCGGCGGCTGCCCACGTTGGGCAGATCGCGCTTGGCCGTGGCCACCAGGCAGTAGCCGGCCGCAGCGGTGTGGCCGGTCTTGAGGCCGTCCACGGTCGGGTCGCGGAACAGCAGCGAGTTGCGGTTGGTGCCGTTGGAGGCCGGCGTGCCCGGGTAGAAGTACTTCTTGGTCGAGTAGTAGTGCATGTACTCGGGGAAGTCCTGCATCAGGCGCTGCGCGAGGATGGACAGGTCGCGCGCCGTGGTCAGGTGGCCGGGCTCGGTCAGGCCTTCGGGGTTCTTGTAGCTGGTGTTCTTCATGCCCAGCGCCTTGGCCTGCTCGTTCATGAGCCGCACGAAGTTCTCGGCCGAGCCGCCCACGCCTTCGGCCAGGGCCATGGTGGCGTCGTTGCCGGATTGCACGATCATGCCCTTGATCAGGTCATCCACCGGCACCTGCATCTTGGGGTCGATGAACATGCGCGAGCCCGGCATCTTCCAGGCGCGCTCGCTGACGGGCAGGCGCTGCTCCAGCGTGATCTTCTTGGCGCGCAGTGCGTCGAAGACCAGGTAGCCGGTCATCAGCTTGGTCAGCGAGGCCTGCTCGATGGGCGCATCGATGTCCTTGGCACCCAGCACCTGGTTGGCGGTGACATCGACCAGCAGATAGTTGCGCGCCGCGATCTCGGGCGGCTGGGGCGGGGTGATCTGCGCCAGCGCCAGGGCCGGCGCCATGGCCGCTGCCAGTGCCAGGACTCGCAGCGTGGAGGAAATGGGCTTCATGAGGAAAACTCTCGCTAAAGGGCAGGTAAAGCAGGAAAGGCGGAAGATGCCGCCGGCTGGGGCGGGCCTATTGAGCAGCGGCGCGGGCCGCTAGGGAAGTGAGCGCAAATGGCGGACCACGAGACTCTTGAGCAGCGGCAATTGTCCGTGAAAGAAATGACCGCCCCCGGGCACGACGGTAACAGGCAGTATCTGCGGGCGCGCCCAGTCCATGACGGCCGACAGCGGCACCGTGTCATCGGCCTCGCCGTGCACCACCAATGTCCGGTCATGGGCTTCGGGCGGCACGGGGGCCACCGAGAAACGGCTGGCCGCCGTGCCCACCAGCACAGCCTTTTCCACCCGGCCTTCATTCCACAGGCCCGCCAGCACATGGCTGGTGACGAAGGCGCCGAAGGAAAAGCCCGCCAGCGCGATCGGCCCTTCGGGAGCGACCTGGCGGACCACGGACAGCATGTCCTCGGCCTCGCCGATGCCTGCGTCGTGCTCGCCGGCACTGGCACCCACGCCACGGAAGTTGAAGCGTACGGCCGTGTAGCCGCACTGCACGAAGGCCCGCGCCAGGGTCTGCACCACCTTGTTGTCCATGGTGCCGCCAAACAGCGGATGGGGGTGGGCGATGATGGCCACGCCGCGCGCAGTCGCATCGGCGGCCGGCGCGTCGCGCAGGGCCTCCACGGCCCCGGCAAGGCCGGTCAGGGTCAAACGTTCGGTCTGCGCATTCACAATCGCTATCCTAGTAGTAGCAGCCAGTCCAAGCTGACAAAGCACTGATGCCCGGAAAGGCCCAAAGTTCCAGCCGGTGCTCAGCGGCCCACGTCGGGCGGCAGCAGCAGGCGCTCCACGGGCTGGCCGTTCTTGAGATGGGACTCGACGATCTCGTCGATATCGGTCTCGTCCACGAAGGTGTACCAGGTGCCTTCGGGGTAGACCACGGCCACGGGCCCGCCCGCGCAGCGGTCCAGGCAGCCGGCCTTGTTCACGCGCACCTGGCCCTTGCCGGCCAGGCCCAGCTGCTTGACCTGCTTCTTGCAGTGGTCGAAGCCTGCCTTGGCGCCGTGCAGCGCACAGCAGTCCTCGCCGCCAGGCCTCTCGTTGAGGCAAAAGAAGATGTGGCGCGCATAGTAGTTGCCTGCGCCTTGCTGGCCGCCTTCGGCCCCGGGACGTGGGTTTTCGCTCATGCAGCGGATTCTAGGCCTGCGTCTGCTGCCCCGAAGGCGCCGGGGGCGCTGAAGGTGCAGGCGGCAGCGGCCCTGCATCGCGGCGCGCCACCCTGAGCAGCACGTAGACCAGGGTGGCATAGGGCCACAGCCAGCCCAGCCACTGCCCCAGCCCGTAGAAGCGGATGAAACGCCCCTGCTCCCAGGCCTGCAGCGTCTCGGAGAAATAGGCACTGGTGGGCGCCTGGTTCAGGATGCTCAGTTGCAGCACCAGCACCAGCATCAGCAGGGCTGCACAGGCGCGGCGCGGCAGCGGCAGGGCCACCATGGCCAGGCCCACGCCGCCCCATACGCCCATGCGCACCGGCAGGTCCACCCACTCCCAGGCATGGGCAGGCCCCCAGCTCAGCGCGGCCGACATCGCCGAGACCGCGATGCCGATCACAATGGCCGAGCCCGCCAGCACGGCGCGCCGACCCATGTGGCGCATCACGCAATAGGCCAGCAGGCAGGGCACCCACAGGCCCAGCATCACGCACAGCATCTCGGTCACGGGCGATAGCGGCGTCAGGGCCGACTCGCGCAGCGGCAGCCACATGAGAAAGGGCGTGCCTTCGAGCAGATCCAGCAGCCCCTGCTCCAGCCGCTCCAGCACCTGGCCCAGGCCAAAGGGCACGGCGGCGGGAAAGAGCAGCGCCCAGGGCCACAGCGCCAGCAGCACCATGGCGCCGCCGCCATCCTCGCCCAGCCAATGGGTGCGAAAGGCGCTCCAGCGCGCCAGGGCGCCCAGGCGCTCCAGCAGCAGCGCCACCAGCGCGCCCAACAAGGTGCCGCCCGCATTGAGCACCAGATCCAGATTGGAGGGAACGCGCCGCGGCAGGTAGATCTGCAGGAACTCCATGGACAGCGACAGCAGGGTGCCTGCCAGCGCCGCCAGCGGCACGGCCGCGCGCGGGCTGCCGCTGCGCACCAGGGCCAGCGCCAGGAAAAAGCCCAGCGGCGCGTAGCCGACGATATTGGTATTGACGTCGAACCAGGTCCAGTACGGCGGCGGGATCTTTGCCGTCAGGAAGACCAGCGGATCAATGCCCTGGGCACGCCAGCCATCGAAGGGAAACAGGCTGGCGAAAACGATGAGCACCGCATAGACCAGTGCCAGCGGCCAGGCCGAAGTCTTTTGCACCACGCCCTGCCTCCCTCTTCGTTGGAACGGTTTCTCAGAAAGGTTTGACGACCACCAGGATGACGATGGCCGCCAGCAGCAGCACCGGCACCTCGTTGAAGAAGCGGAACCAGCGGTGGCTGTGCTGGTCCCGGTTGTCGATCAGCTTGCGCAGCAGGCGCCCGCAGGCATGGTGGTAGCCGATGACCAGCAGCACGCCGGCCAGTTTGGCATGCATCCAGCCGTTGCCCGGCCCCTTGCCGATGCCGTAGCCCAGGTACAGCCACAGGCCCAGGCCCAATGCGGGCACGGCCAGCAGCGTGGTGAAGCGCAGCAGCTTGCGTGCCATGAGCAGCAGGCGCTCACGCTCGGCCACCGAGCCGGGCGTGACCATGGCCACATTGACGAAGATGCGAGGCAGATAGAACAGGCCCGCGAACCAGCTTGCCACGAAAACGATATGAAAGGCTTTGACCCACAGCATGCGGGCAGTGTACGTGCGTACAGGGGTGCGCCAGGCTGCGCAGGCGCAAAAGCCGAGTCCCGCGTGCCGGCGTCGTCGCCGGGGTTGCGGGGCCTGCGGCGGGAATGGGGCACAATTTTCGGCATGCATCTGTCCAGCCCCACCCCCTTCCCGCTCAACCGCCCCCGCCGCCTGCGCCGCGACGCCTTCACGCGCAATCTGGTGCGCGAGAACGTGCTCACGGCCCATGACTTCATCTACCCCGTGTTCGTGCACGAAGGCACGAACCAGCGCGAGGCCGTGCCCTCCATGCCCGGCGTGGACCGCCTGAGCCTGGACCTGCTGCTGCCCGTGGCAGAGCAGTGCGTGCAGCTGGAGATCCCGTTCCTGGCGCTGTTCCCCGCCATCGAGACCTCGCTGAAGACGCCCGACGGCAAGGAGGCGCTCAACCCCGACGGCCTGATCCCGCGCGTGGTGCGGGCGCTCAAGAAGGAGTTCCCGCAACTGGGCGTGATGACCGACGTGGCCCTGGACCCCTACACCAGCCACGGCCAGGACGGCATCCTCGACGAGTCCGGCTACATCATCAACGACGAGACCGTGCAGGTCCTGGTAGGCCAGGCCCTCACCCATGCCGAGGCCGGCGTGGACATGGTGGCGCCCAGCGACATGATGGACGGCCGCATCGGCGCCATCCGCGAGGCGCTGGAGGCCCACGGCCACATCCACACCCGCATCATGGCCTACAGCGCCAAGTACGCCAGCGCCTTCTACGGCCCGTTCCGCGATGCCGTGGGCACGCGCGGCGCGCTGGGCAAGGCCGACAAGAACGTCTACCAGATGGACCCCGCCAACACCGACGAGGCCCTGCGCGAAGTCGCCCAGGACCTGGCCGAGGGTGCGGACATGGTCATGGTCAAGCCCGGCATGCCGTACCTGGACGTGGTGCGCCGCGTCAAGGACGAATTCGGCGTGCCCACCTTCGCCTACCAGGTCAGCGGCGAGTACGCCATGCTCAAGGCCGCCGCCGCCAACGGCTGGCTGGACCATGACCAGGTGATGATGGAATCGCTGCTGGCCTTCAAGCGCGCGGGTGCCGACGGCATCCTGACCTACTTCGCCATCGACGCCGCGCGCAAGCTGCGCGGCTGAACGCATGCCGCCGGTGACGCCGCCCACGGGCACGGGAGCCGCTCCCTCAGCCGGGAACGCCAGGAACATGCGCATCTTCCACCTGCAGCCGGGCGGCGCCACCGAACTGGCCGACCTGCCCGGGCAGGCGCCCGCGCAGGGCTTCCTGTGGATCTCCTGCACCCGCGCCACCTTGCAGGAGCGGCTGGCCGACGTGCAGCGCACGCTGCAGCTGCTGTCGGGCCAGCAGCTGGTGGACCTGCATGTCTCGGACCTGCTCAACGCCCAGCTGCCATCGCGCTACGACTACACCTCGCAGTACGACCTGCTGGTCTTTCGCCGCCTGGCCAGCGGGCAGGCGCGTGCCGCCGCGCAGGCCGGCACGGCCTCTTCGCCTGCGGCGCAGGCGGCGCCCCCCTCGCCTCCCGTGCGCCGCACAGGCCCGCCCGTGCTGCGCAACATCGACACCAGCCCCGTGGGCTTTGCCATGTTCGACCAGGTGCTGCTGTCCGTGCACCCCGACGACTGCACCGTGCGCGACGCCTATGCCGCGCGGCTGCTGGCCGCCATGCCCAGCGATCTGCGCGAGGGACGGCTGAACCCCACCTCCGGCACGCGGCTGCCGGCCAGCCCGGCCGACCTCATGCTGCGCGTGGTCAACCTCATCGTGGACGGCTTCCTGGACCTGCGCCGCGAACTGTCGCGCCAGCTGGACCACTGGCAGACCGAGCTGCTGCGCCCGCGCACGCGCTTTGCCAACTGGGGGGCGCTGCTGGACGCACGGCTGGCCCTGCATGAGCTGGACGAAGTCTGCGAAGACCAGCGCGCTGCCGTGCAGGACTGGATCGACGCGCTGGAGACCTGGGCGCCTCCCGAGGGCGCGGCGGCGCTGCGCGAGCTGGACCTGCTCAAGGTGCGCAGCCGCGACGTGCTGGAACACATAGAGCGCGTGGTCCACCATGTGCGGCGGCTGGAGCAAAGCACCGAGACCGTGGTGCAGATGCATTTTTCGGTGCAGAGCAACCGCACCAACGACATCATGCGCACGCTGACCGCGCTGACGGCCGTCTTCCTGCCGCTGAACCTGATTGCCGGCATCTTCGGCATGAACTTCGAGTTCATCCCCCTGGTGCACAAGCAGGACGGCTTCTGGTGGGCCATGGGCTCGATGATGGCGATTGCCGTGGGCCTGACCATGTTCTTCTGGCGCAAGCGCTACATGGCGCGCACGGCGCAGGGCTAGGGCCCCGCCCGCTCCAGCGGCATCCACAGCGTGAAGCGATTGCCGCCGGCCAGCGGCGCCCAGTCCAGCCGCGCCTGCAGCGCCAGCGCGCGTGTGCGCATGTTCACCAGTCCCTTGCGGCCCTCGATGGGTGCCTGGGCGCGGTCGAAGGGGTGGCCGTCGTCCTCCACCAGCACCTGCACGCCGGCCCGGCCGTCCAGGGGGGCCTGGGCCGTGCGCACCGTAATCTCGCGCGCGCCGCTGTGCTTGATGATGTTGGTCAGCACCTCCTGCAGGATGCGCAGCACATGCAGGGCGGCCTGCGCATCCAGCCAGGGCAGCGCGGGCAGGTCGCTCACCTCCCAGTGCAGCCGCAGCCCCGCCCCCTCCAGGCGCGGCCCCAGCCGGTAGCGCAGCCCGGCCAGCAGCGCCAGCAGGTCGCAGTCCAGCGGCTCCAGCGAGTCGATGGACAGCTTCAGGTCATCGATGCACTCCTGCAGCAGCTGCACCAGGTCCACCGTGCCGGCCTGGTTGAACTCCACCACGCGCAGCGCGCTCATCAGCGAGGAGCCCACGCCGTCGTGCATCTCGCGCATCAGGCGCTGGCGCTCCTGCATCAGCGTCTGCTCGCGCTCCACGGCCAGCAGGCGCTCATGGGCCTGGGCCAGCTCCGCCTCCTGGGCCTTGAGCCGTTCCGCCAGATGCAGGTTGGCGTTCTCGGCCACGGCCAGCGCGCCGTTGTAGCGCCGGTAGGCCACCAGCAGGAACAGCGTGAACAGCCCCAGGTACACATAGGGCGTGAGGTAGATGCTCTCTATGCTGATCAGGTAGCTTTGCAGCGCCAGGTCATGGAAGCCGATGGGAAACGACAGCAGCATCCACACGGCCAGCATGGTGCTGCCGCCATCGCGCATGCGCCAGGCGCCCGCCACGGCCATGCACAGCACCAGGATCTCCGGCGGCACCATCAGCAGCCGCAGCAGCGGCAGGATGGTCTCGTGCGCCGGCCCCCACAGCGGCACCGCCACCAGCAGCACCGTGCCCACGTAGCCCTGCAGCACCCGGGCCAGCCATGGCCGGCGCCTGCGCTGCATCAGGCACAGGAAATGGAAGGCCGCCACCGTGGCGCCCATGAGGCCGGCCAGCGTCAGCCAGGAGAACCAGCCGTCCGACAGGGCCAGCCCCTCGCCGTCCACCATGAACTGCAGCGAGCCCAGCAACTGGCACAGCGACATCAGGAAGAACAGCAGGAACACCACATCCCCGCGCCGCCGCTGCAGCGTCCACAGCGCCAGCGCGAACAGGCCCAGCACCAGGTAGGAGCCTGCCGTATAGACCACCAGATCGGCCTGGAGCAGGCTGCGCAGCCGCCAGGACAGGCGCAGCGACTCGGCCGGCCCCGCCCACAGGCTGGACAGCGCCCCGCCCACGCCCTGCTGGCTGGCCATGCGCACATGCACCTGCAGCGGTCTGCCCGGCTGCGCCAGCCCGCCCAGGTCCAGCCACACCGGCCGGTTGAAACTGTTCCACACCCGGCTGCCGCGCGTCTGCCAGGCCAGCTTCCCATCCACATACACCGCCACCGTGCCCACCGTCTGCCAGCGCGGGATATACAGGCGCGCGCCCTGCGGCGTAGGCACCAGGGCTTCAGGCGGCACCACGGCGCGGAACCAGCGCACCTCGGGCGGCGCCGCTGCCAGGTCGCCGCTGCCCGACACGGCCCTGTCGCCCCCATAGGGCAGGTCCACATCGCTCCACGGCGTCGATGCATCCAGCACCGCGTCGTCGGCCGACGCAAGCGCCGCAGGCGGCGCCCAGTGCGGGCTGTCCGACCGCCACAGCTGCGCCTGGCGCAGTTGCACCGCTTCGCCTGCGGCGGGGCCACGCAGCCCGAATGCCCCCGCCAGCAGCATCGCCAGCGCCACCAGTCCCGCCGAAACCAGCAAGACCCTCCCCTGCAGCAGCGGCTGCGTCATCTGCCCACCGTGGCGGCGCTCATTGCCGCCCCTCGGCCAGCCAGCCGCGCTGCAAGGCCACATGCATCATCTGCGTGCGGCTGGACACCTGCAGCTTGCCGTAGACGCGCCGCACGAAGGTGCGCACCGTGTGGCGCGACACGCCCAGCTGGCGCGCCACCTCGTCCAGCGTATGGCCGCGCGCCACCAGGCGCAGCACCTCCAGCTCGCGCGTGGACAGCGCCTGCGCGGCGGCCTGCGGCTCCACAGGCCGTTCCAGCCCTGCCACCGCCCCGGCCCGCTGCTGGCGCAGCAGCAGCTTGCGCGCCACCATGGGATTGATGGGGCTGCCGCCCGCGTGCAGGCTGCGCACTTCCTCCAGCACCGCGTCGGCGGCCAGGTCCTTGAGCAGATAGCCCATGGCGCCGGCCTCGATGGCGGCCAGCACATGCTGCTCGTCGCCAAAGATGGTGCTGACCATCACCGCCGCCCCGGGATGGCGGGCACGCACGGCAGCAATCACCTCCAGGCCGCTGCCGTCGGGCAGGCCCAGGTCCACCAGCATCACGTCCATGGCACCGGCCCCATCGGCCCGGCCGAGCTGGTGCAGGGCCTCCGTGCGGCTGGCTGCCGCCCAGCACAGGACCATGTCCTTCGCGGCATTGATCACGCCCACCAGGGCATGGCGGCAGGCGGCGTCGTCCTCCACCACGGCCACGCGGATGGGTGTGGCGCCACCCGTCGCGGCGGCAGAGGAAGGGTCTGTGTGCGTGTCCATGGAGGTGGAGTGCGTGGCGAGGGCCGCATGTTCACATGGAACAAGACCGCTGTCATGTCGCCCGGATAGGTGACATGGGCGGCATGGCGGCCCCGCTCCTCTCATCGGCCATGTAGCCCGAACGGGGGACATACAGAAAGCCGGACACCCCATAGATTTGCCCTCTTCAGCACATCACCGAGATGCTGTGCCTACCGAGGGGGTCCGCCATGTCCATCATCCACCCGTCTGCTGCAGCCGACGCACCACCCATGCCCACGCCAAGCCCCTGGGTCCGGACATTGCCGGGCCTGACGGTCGGGTTGTCACTGGCCCTTGCCGGCGCCGCGGCCCAGGCCGCCACACTCACCGTCACCACCGCCGGCGAGATTGCAGACACCGAGCCGCTGTCTCGTGCGCAATGCTCGCCTGCCGCAGGCGACCGCAACTGCGACACCCTGCGCGACGCCATCAACCATGCCGCCGATGGCGACACCATCGTCTTCGGCGCGGCCCTGGATGGACAAACCATCTCGCTGACCCGCTTTACCAACTGCCTGGACACCGGGCAGGCCGCCGGCGCCACCTGCCTGCCGCTGGCCAGCTGGCCCGGCTACGTCTCGCAGTTCGGCCCCAGCGCCTTCTTCATCAGCGGCAAGCACATCACCATCGATGCCACCGCCAATGGCCTGACGCCCCAGGGCGTGAGCGTGCAGCGCCTCGGTACCGCACCCGGCTTCCGGCTGTTCGACATCGATGCGCAGGGTGGCCTGGTCCTGCGCGGCCTGACCCTGGCCGGGGGGCAGGCCACAGGCGGCTCCAGCCGCTTTGGCGGCGGCGCGCTGGGTGCGGGCGGTGCCATCTTCAATCGGGGCCAGCTCACCATCGAACGCAGCACGCTCACGCGCAATCACGCACAAGGGGGGCAAGGAGGCAGGCTTTCCTTGAACTCCTTTGCAGGTGCCGGCGTGGGCGAGGATGGGACTTTGTCCCCGGGGGGAGGGCCGAACGCTGGCGGCCCGGACGATGGCGGCCTGG
This sequence comes from Delftia sp. PX-1, assembly GCF_055797465.1. Lineage (NCBI taxonomy): Bacteria > Pseudomonadati > Pseudomonadota > Betaproteobacteria > Burkholderiales > Comamonadaceae > Delftia > Delftia sp. PX-1. Next base: position 425,823 of record NZ_CP184763.1, on the reverse strand, counting down.
GCGGTGGCAGTGGCAGCGCCAGCGGCAAGAACGGCGGCTTCGGTGGTGGCGGCGGCGGCTCCGGCGGTGGCGGCTTTGGCGGTGGTGGTGGCCGTCGTGGCAGCGGTGGCGGCTTCGGCGCCGGCAACGGTGGGGGCGGCCCCTTCGACGCTGGCGGTGGCGCAGGCGGCATGGGAGGGGCCATTTTCAACAACGCAGGCACCTTGACGCTGAACCAGGTCACCCTGGCTGGCAACGGTGCACACGGCGGGCTGGGCAACAGCAGCGGCGGCGGCGCCGGCCTGGGTGGCGCCGTTTTCAACTACAACGGCGTGCTCACCATCCGTTTCTCCACCCTGGCCGGCAATACCGTGCAGGCCAATGGCGACGACAACCCGGCCGCGCAAGGCGGCGCCATCTATAGCCTGGGCGATTCCCAGGCGGCCTGCAGTGCGGGTGGCAACATCAGCTGCACCCGCAGCGGTGCCTCGCTGCAGATGCAGGCCAGCATTGCCCAGGACAGCGTGTTCGAGCCGGCCACCAAACAGCCCGCTGGCAGGGACGTGGTGCTGGACCTGCGCAATGGCGGCACCAGCGATGCCAGCGGCAGCAACAATCTGCTGGGCCTGGCGCAGGCCCTGAACAATGCCGACATCAGCGCCCTGGCCTTCACCACGGGCAACCCGCAGCTCGGCCCCCTGGCCAGCCACGGCGGCCCCACCCAGACCATGTTGAACACCACCGGCAGCCCGGCACTGGACGGGGTGGCCTGCACTGCCGCACCCGGCACGGACCAGCGCGGCGTGGCCCGGCCGCAGGGTGCGCGGTGCGACATCGGCGCCGTGGAGGCGAACGTCTTCCAGGCGGCATTGACTGTTCTGACCAGCGGCGTGGGCGGCGTATCGGCGCAGGCCTCCCCGCCTGCAGCCACGGGTGCCATACAGGACTGCGGCCGCCCAGGCGGCCTGTGCCAGGCCGGCTATGGCTACTTCGAAGGCGCGCCCACCCTGGTGACCCTGGCCGCAACGCCCGACGCTGGCCATGCCTTTGCCACCTGGGGTGATGCCTGCAGCGGCAGCACGTCCACGTGCAGCGTCACCATCGATGCAGCCAGGAGCGTGCAGGCCAGCTTCACGGCCTTCAGCGTCACGGCAAGCCTGCCCTCCGGCACCTACGGCACGGCCTACAGCCAGCCGCTGGCGCCCGTGCCCAGCGGCGGCGTGGGGCCGTTCAGCTACAGCGTGAGCGGTTTGCCCGCAGGCTTCAGCCAGGCCGCCGGCACCCTCTCGGCTCCAGCCACGCAGGCGGCAGGCAGCTACAGCTTCACGCTGACCGCCACCGATGCCAACGGCGCCACCACCGAAGCCGCAGCCGTGACCGTGGTGATCGGCCCGGCAGCCACCAGCGCCCACCTGTCGGCCTCCCCCGCTGCGCCAGGCCATGGCCAGAGCGTGACTTTCAGCGTCCAGGTCACGCTGCCTGCCGGCGCCAGCGGCACGGTGGATTTCTTGAACGGAACGCAGGTGCTGTGCGCCAGCGTTCCGGTGACCGGCGGGCAGGCCAGCTGCAGCGTGCCCCGGCTGCCACCGGGCACGGCCACGGTGCAGGCGCGCTATGTGCCCGGTGATGGCAATACCTCCGGCTCGGACAGCAACACCGTGACCGTCACGGCGGCCCCCGCACCATCTGCGGCGCCCATTCCAGCGCTGGGCGCCGGGGGGATTGCGCTGCTGGGCCTGCTGACCGCAGCGGGCGCGGCGTTGTCGCGCAGGATGGGCACTTCACGGAAAATCGGCGCTGGCACATCGCCACGCACCCCCAGGAGTTCCCCATGACCGCATCCGCAAGCCGGAGCCCGCTTTCACGCCGCAGCCTGCTGGCCGCCAGCGCAGCCACCGGCCTGGCCCTGTGCGAAAGGGCCCTGGCCGCCCCCGCCGCCCCCGGGAAAAGCACCGAAGCCGCCGTGCTCACCATCAGCGGCCCCGGCGTGCGCGGCAACCGGGGGCCGCTGGACCCGGTGGCCGATCTGCTGCTGAAAAACCATGGCCTGGCCTTCGACTCGGCCTGGACCACAGGGGCCGGTGCGCTGGAGCGCCTGCCCACGGTGGAGATCACGCCCCATATCGAATACGACGGCCAGCCCCACCGGCTGCGCGGCCCGCTGCTGGCCACCGTGCTGCAGGCGGCCGGCGTGGACACCGCCGCCGCAGCGGCCAAGGGCCAGTGGATCACCCTGCAGGCCATCGACGGCTACCGCGCCCAGCTGCCGCTGGCGCAGGCCCTGCAATGGCGCATGCTGCTGGCCACGCACATGGACGGCCGGCGCCTGGGCCTGGGCGGCCTGGGCCCGCAATGGGCCATGTACGACGCCGACCGCATTGCCGATCTGGCAGGCAAGCCGCTCAAGGAACGTTTTGCGCAGGCGCCCTGGGGGCTGTACCACATGGGGCTGCACGCGCAGCAACCCCAAGGTTGAGCCTGGCTTCAGAGCGCGGCAGAACGCGCATTTGGAGTACCATTTCGCGATCCCCTCGGGGGATTCGGGCTTGGCGGCCCGAAAGCAAAGGAGCAGCAGCCGTTTGTCTTTACAACGAGACAGCGGCTTTTCCATCTTCCCAGTGTGCTGCGCTGGGCACAGTTCCGTTTTGGCGGGGCTGTGCGGGACCTCCGCAAGGGGGTGCCGGCTCCTTTGCCCGGTCCGCCAACCTGCACAGTCCTGCCACCCCTCTTGGCGGGGGGGAGGCAGGTTCTACACCTGTCGCAAAGGAGCCGCCATGGCTGACACCACCGTCCCCGGCGAAACAATCACCCCGGCCTTTCCCTTCGCCCCTGTGTGCACGCCCGGTCAAGAAACCAGCCTGTACTACCCCATTTCCGAATACGAGGTCTATCGCCTCAAGGACTGCATGCACCAGATGGGCCTGGTGATCGACCTGTGCTGCATGGCTGGCCCAGACCAACAACTGAGCGACCTGGGCGGGCTGATGAGCTTCCTGACCGCGCAGCAGCGCGCGCTGCGGGGCACGCTGCAGACCGTGCAGGCGCGCAAGGCGACGCCGGGGCCGGCCTGTGATCCGGACCCCGGGGGTTGATCAGGCCAGTTGCGGACACTCGCGCAGCACCGGTCAGCCCGGCCTGGCGCCGTCCGCATCCCGGCGAATGGATGGCCATTGCCTGAGCAATTCAGGCAAGGCCGTCTGCACGGTGTCCCACACCAGATCGAGGTTGATGTCGAAATAGCCATGGGCGATGCGGTTGCGCATGCCGCGCATGTTGCGCCATGGCACTTGCCCGTGTGTCTGGGCGAACTCGGCATAGCCATCCATGACCTTCGTGACAGCCTCGCCGATGATGACGAGGCTCATGATGACGGCCTGCTGGGTGCGCTTGTCCTCCAGGAAATCCTCCTTGGCCAAGCCCTCCACGAAGCTACAGGCATCCGTTGCGGCCTGCTGTATGTGATCGAGGTAATCGGGAAGGCGATGCCCGTTCATATCGGCTGCGCCTCCGCAAGCACCTGGGCACGGAACTTCAGCGGCAGGTCTCCGGGCGTCAGCAGACCAACGCGAAGGCCGAGCAGCGATTCCAGCTCGTCCTGCAGGCCGCCCAGGTCGAACAGCGTCGCGCCCGGCAATGCATCGACCAGCAGGTCGAGGTCGCTGCCGTCCCGGTCGGTGCCATGCAGCACGGAGCCGAAGACGCGCGGGTTCGCAGTGCGGAAACGGCTGGCCATTTCACGCACTGCGCTGCGATTCATGTCGAGTACCACGGACGGTCGCATGGACATCCTTTCCTGTTGAGACTTCTGGAAAGCCTATTGCATCAGGCACCGGGTTTCAAGCAGCACTCCCGGAAATCCCGATGCCTGGATTTTCCATGCCGGGCCACGCCCGGCACGGCAGATCAGGCCAGGTGCTGGTCGAAGAAGGCCAGCGTGCGATCGCGCGCCTGCAGGGCGCTGGCCTCGTCGTAGGCGCTGCGCTGGTCGCAGTTGAAGCCGTGGTCGGCGTCGTACAGGTGCACCTGCACATGCTTTTGCGCCTGGGCGAAGGCCTGCACGGCGTCCACGGGAATGTGCGCATCGCGCCGGCCGAAGTGGGCGATGACGGGGCACAGCGGCTCGCGGCCCATCTCCAGCGGCGTGGTCATGCCGCCGCCGTAGTAGCAGGCCGCAGCCGACAGGCTGGGCAGGTTGCAGGCCGCGCGCCAGGCCCACAGGCCGCCCCAGCAAAAGCCCACGATGCCCACCTTGCCGCCGGGCACCAGCGTGGCGGCATGGGCGATGGCGGCCTCGATCTCGGGCAGCACGCCGGGCTGGGGCAGCGCCTCGGCGGCGGATCTCAGCGCCATGCCCTTGGCACGGTCGGCGTCGCCGTAGCCCAGGTCCACACCCGGCTCCACACGCGTGAACAGTGACGGCGCCACGGCCACATAGCCCCGCGCCGCAAGCCGGTCGGTCACGGCGCGGATATGGGCGTTGACGCCGAAGATCTCCTGCAGCACGACGATGGCACCGCGCGCGGGCACGTCGGGGCGGGCCACCCAGGCCGGCGAAGACGTGCCATCCAATGAAGTCAACTGCACAAAACTGCCCATGTCCGCGTTCCTTTCTGTCTGAGAACCTGTTGTGATTTCCCGGTGGGCGGACGCGCCCCGCAATGCTGTAATGGCGGCGGGCCGGCCCGTGCGGCAATTCTTTCACAGGAGACATTCGATGGAACGAAAAGTCGTGCTCATCACCGGCGGCAGCCGCGGCATAGGCGCCGCAACGGCACGCATGGCAGCGCACCGGGGCTGGGACGTGGTGATCAGCTACCAGCACCAGCGCGATGCGGCCGAGGCCGTGGTGGCCGACGTGCAACTGGCCGGCACCCGCGCGCTGGCCGTGCAGGCCGATGTGGGCGACGAAGCCGAGGTGCTGGCCCTGTTCGGTGCGGTGGATGCGCAGTTCGGCCGGCTGGATGCCCTGGTCAACAACGCCGGTGTGGTGGACCGCGCGCAGACCGTGGCCGAGATGAGCGTGCAGCGGCTGGAGCGCATGTTCCGCGTCAATACCATCGGCAGCTTCATCTGCGCGCGCGAGGCCGTGCGGCGCATGAGCACCCGCCACGGCGGGAGGGGTGGCGCCATCGTGAACGTCTCCAGCATCGCTTCGCGGCTGGGCGCACCGGGCCAGTACGTGGACTATGCGGCCGCCAAGGGCGCGTTGGACGTGATGACGCTGGGCCTGGCCAAGGAAGTCGCCGCCCAGGGCATACGCGTGAACGCCGTGCGGCCCGGCTTGATAGAGACCGACATCCACGCCAGCGGCGGACAGCCCGACCGCGTCGAGCGCCTGGCGCCCAACGTGCCCATGCAGCGCGGCGGCAGGGCCGAGGAGGTGGCCGACGCCATCCTCTGGCTGATGTCCGACGGCTCGCACTACACCACGGGCAGCCTGGTCGATATCTCGGGCGGCAACCTCTAGCTCCAAGGCAACCATGGACCTCAAACCGCTGATCACTTTGGTGGCCATCATCAACCCGCTGGCCATCGTCCCCTTCTTCATCCACTACACCGAGGGATTCAGCGCCCAGCAGCGCCAGCAGACCATTCGCACGGCGGCGCTGGCCTCGTTCTGCGTGATCGCGGCCTGCGCCATCATCGGGCTGCAGGTGCTGGACTTCTTCAACATCTCGCTGCAGAGCTTCCAGGTGGGCGGCGGCCTGCTGCTGCTGATCAGCGCGATGAACATGCTCAACGCCCGCCCGGCCGAGGAACGGCCCAACGCGCCCACGCTGGCGGCAGGCGCGGAAAAGGCCGCCATGGGCAACAGCATTGCCGTGGTGCCGCTGACGATTCCGCTGCTGACAGGGCCGGCCTCCATGTCCACCGTGGTGATCTATGCCGACCAGGCACGCACCATCTGGCAGCACCTGGCGCTGGTGGGCTATGGCGTGGTGGTGGCGCTGGTGGTGATGGTCTGCTTTTCGCTGGCCGACCCGATTGCGCGCGTGCTGGGCAAGACCGGCATCAACGTGATGACGCGGCTCATGGGCCTGATCCTCGCGGCCCTGGCCGTAGAGGTGATGGCGGGCGGGCTGGTGAAGATCTTCCCCATCCTGGCCTCGCCCGCGATCGTGCCCTGAGCGGGCTGGCTGGCCGATTGAAGGCCCGCCGGATCAGGCCGGCACGGCCCGCGCGCGGTCGGCGCTGCCGTCGCATGCACCGCCGCAGCCCGTGATGGGCTGCTCGGGCAAGGCCTCGGGGTGGGCCAGCGAGCCCGTGGCGGGATCGAAGCCCGCGCTGCGCAGATGCAGGGCCAGCGCCGCATCCATGGTCTGCGCATGGTGCACGAACCAGGCCGCCAGCTCGCCCGCCATGCTGCGGATCACGGCCAGATCCCCCGCTGCCGCCTTGGCCGCCCCCTCGCGCATCACCTGCAGCACTACCTTGTGCTGCAGGCTGTGGCAGTTGGTGCTGGTGAACCGCGTGGACTGCATCCAGCGGTCTTCCTGGTCGAAGTGCACTTGCGTATGCGCGATCAGCTCATCCCAGCGCACGCACAGCTGCGCATCATCGGCCGCCTCCACCTCGGCCAGCAGCAGCACGAACTCCTGGTGCACCTCGTCCATGGCCGGCAATTCCAATGCCAGCGCTCCGCTCCATTCCAGCACGGCCATATGCTTCTCCTGCCTTCATCATGAAAGACTGCAGCTTAGGAACAGCACCGCCCAACCCGTTTGACCCACATCAGCCAACCCGAAAACAGCAAAGCCCCGCGAGCGGGGCTTGGTCAAGGCGGATAAAACTGGCGCGCCCCAACATCAGGGACGCCAAGCAAGAGCCGCCTCGCGGCGAGGGCGTCGTCCTCCTCCCCCGCGAAGCGGGTAGAGAGGGGGAAGCGGCGTCAGCCGCTCAGGGGGAGCTTACTGTCCATATTTACGCTTGGCATCCGCCACGCAGGCATCCTTGGCGTCACCGCTCATGGTGTCGCAACGGGCCTTGGCAGCCTTGTAGTCGGCTTCGCGGGTTTCCTCGGCAGCGTCCTTGCGGGTCTCGGCCACGTTGGCGGCCTTGGCGGCAGAGTTGGCGGCAGGTTCGGCCTGGGCCTTGTTCACCTTGGCGGCTTCGACGGCACGCACATGGGCAGCCTTGGCATCCTTCACGCAGACGTCCTTGGCGTCGCCCTTGAGGTCATCGCACTTTTCCTTGGCGATGTCGTAGTCCGCATCAGCCTTGGCCTTGAGTGCCTTTTCGCTGTTCTTGGGCGAAGGATTGCGGCGCGATTCCAGTTCAGCCTTGGCGACGTTTTCCTGGCCCTTGGCCTGCTTCTCGCAGACGTCCTTGGCGTTGTCCTTGAGCGGCTTGCACTGTTCCTTGGCAGCCTTGTAGTCGGCCTCGATCTGGTTCTTGGCGGCCGTGTGCTCGGCATTGGTCATGGCCATGGCGCCGGAGGCCATCAGGCCCAGGGCGACGGCGGACAGCATGTGGCGAAAGCGTTGCGGTGTTTGCATGATGGAACTCCTTGTATTTGTACTGAGGTGGCCCTTGATGCCTGCGGCGGCGGGCCTTGGGTGCATGCCCTGGGGGCATGCCGGCTATCGAGGAGCGGATGGGGGCGCCGGCCAGGGCGACCAGCCCATCCGCAGTCCACCCTCGTCAGTCTTCGAAGCGGAAGTCGGGGTTGCGCTTTTGCCAGTCGGTCAGCTGCTTTTCGGCAGCGTCGCGGGCCAGGCCCTGGCGCTCCTGCAGCTTGCCCAGGAATTGCTCGCGCTTGCCGGCGATCACGTCCAGATCGTCATCGGTGAGCTTGCCCCATTGCTCACGGATCTTGCCGGTGAATTGCTTCCAGTTGCCCTTGATGCGGTCTTCATTCATGGCTTGTTCCTTTCAGTGATGTTGAAGTCGTGCCGTGCAATCAGGCCTTGTTTTTTCAAAGCCGCGATCTGCATCAGCGACGGTTCCACTGTAAAAAACCTGGGGGCTGCGCGTCGTAGTCTGGACCTAGTGTTGACGGTCGTCCCAGGGGCAGCCGAGACGGTGGGATCGGGACTACAGCCCCTGACGGACGCGCGGGAAGCGCTGGGTCAGGCGCGGCCCGCCCCTGCCCTGAGTACCGACCTTTTCCCCGTATGTCCGCACCTGCGCCGTGGCGGTTGCGGGATTGCAAGCCTGCCGAAGGACAGGCTTGCTTCGTGATCTGACCTTTCTTGGCGAATCAAGAAAAGGGCAGTCGGCTGCCGGGCCGAGACCCGGCCTCGAAAAGCAACCATCCGGCAGGGGCAGAAAAAGTCCACTTGCGTGCAGAGCCAGTTGCCAAAAACAAAAAACGGCCAGCGGATGCAATGCACCCACCAGCCGTTCTCAAGAGAATGGATGGGCTGGAAATCCAGCAGCCGCTCAGTGCCCCTGCTGCCCCAGCCACGCATCGATCTGCGCAATGGCCGCATCCGTGGCCTTGGCCAGGGCCTGGGCGCCGCCCGCCGCATCGCCCGAAGCTGCAGGACTGCGCACCTCGAACACCTTCTGTCCGAGCAGGCGGTCCACAGCACCGCTTTGCTCGACCAGGGTGGCGCGCAGGCGCACCACGCCGGCACTGGAGCCGGGCGCGTCAAAGACCTGGCTGAACTCTTCGATGTCCACGCGCAGCAGCGTGGGCACGGCGCCTTGCAGGCGCGGCTGGGCCACGCTTTCGCTGCTGGCCAGCACGGGGCGCTGCAGGCCCAGTTGGCTGCGCAGGCGCTGCTGCAGCAGCAGTGCAGGAGGCTGGCTCCAGCGCGCCAGCTGGTAGGGGCGCAGTTCCTGGCCGTTGGCATAGGCCAGGCGGTAGAACATGGCCGTGCTGCCGTCGGACAGGGCGGGGGCCTCCACATCGGCCAGCGCCAGCGGCGTGCGTGCCTGCGGGGCGGCGGATGTGGCGGACTGCGCGGGCGTGGACAGCGGCGCCAGCCCGAAGTCATAGCGTGCGGGCTGGGCGGGGGGCTGCGGCAGGGCCGAGCAGCCGGCCAGCAGGATCAGGGCGGCGGCCAGTCCAGCGCTGGCCACGGCGGTCTTGCGAGATGGGGACATGCGGGTTCCTCGGTCAGGGCTGGGTGGCTGCAGACGGGGCGACGAAGCCGGGCTCGCCCGGCCCCGGACGGGCCTGGCCCGGCCCGTAGATCACGGCCTGCGGGTTGTCGCTGAAGCGGCTGGCCGCCGTGCCCATCTGGCGCGCGGCGCGCGAGACATCATCGGCCGCTCGGTTGGCGTGCGGCACCGTGCTGCGGCCCAGCGAATCGGCCATGCGGGTCAGTGCGCGCGTGCTCTGGGCGATCTGCTCCAGCGGCCCGTCCTGCGCGTTCACGCGGCGCACGGTCTGCTGCAGCTCGGACGCCACGGCGGCGGCTCCGTTGCTGGCCTTCTCCAGCGACTGCAGGGTGTTGTGGGCGTCGGCGGCGAGCTGCGGCACCTGGGTGGACAGCGTGCGGTCCAGGTTCTGCGTGAGCTGCTGCACGCCTGCGGCAGCGGCCGCAATGTTCTCCAGCGCCTGGCTCACGCGCTTTTGGTTGTCGGTGTCCAGCATGTCGCTGAGGCGGCGCGAGATTTCATCGGCGCGCTCCAGCAGCACCTGCCCCTGGTCGGCCAGCATGCTCAGCGGCGAAGAGCGCAGCGGCAGGCGCGGCAGGCCGCTGGGGCCCGGGGGCAGTTGGGGCTGGGGCTGGTCCGCATCATCGAGCTGCACATGGGCCAGGCCCGTGACGCCCTGGTAGCCCAGCACGGCGAACGTGGTGGGCGTGATGGGCGTGTTCACACCGATGGCGATGCGGATCAGCACGTTGCCATTGGTCTGCGGATCGAACCCGATGCGCGTGACCTTGCCCACGGCCACGCCCTTGTAGCGCACGGCGGCCTGGGCCTGCAGGCCGCTGATGCCATCCTTGGTGGACAGTTCGTACTCGTTGTACTGCCGCGTATCGCGCGTCAGCCAGATCGCCAGCCCCGCCAGCAGGGCCGCCACGACCAGCACGAAAATGCCGGCCGCCATGGCATGTGATTTGTTTTCCATATCAATGGTCCATAACGTTGAGCCCAGCAAAACAAGGCATGGGGCCACAGCCCCCAGGGCCAGCACTCAGAGCGCGGCCTTCAAAACCGGCGCACCCCAAGGCAAGGGACACCGAGCAAGGGCCGCCCCGCCGCGAGGGTGTCGTCCCCCCCCGCAAAGCGAGAGGGGGGAAGGCGCGAAGCGACTCAGGGGGGCTTCTCATACCGTGCTCATCGCGCGCCTGCCGCGCTCGCCCTGGAAGAAATGCTCGATGAACGGATGCTTGAACTCGGCCACCTCGCGCGGCGGGCCGCTGACCAGCACCTTCTTCTCGGCCAGCACGGCCACGCGCGAGGACAGTGCGAACAGCGTGTCCAGGTCGTGCGTGACCATGATGACGGTCAGGCCCAGCTCGGCACGCAGCTCGCGCAGCAGTTCGCAGAATTCGTCGGAGCTGGTGGGGTCCAGGCCGGCCGTGGGCTCGTCGAGCAGCAGCAGGGGCGGGTCCATGATCAGCGCCCGCGCCAGCGCCACGCGCTTGATCATTCCGCCCGAGAGATCGGCCGGCATGCGCGAGGCATGCTCGGGCTTGAGGCCCACCATCTGCAGCTTGACCAGGGCCGCGTCGCGCACCAGATCGTCGGGCAGCGTGCCCTGCTCGCGCAGAGCGAAGGCCACGTTGTCCAGCACGCTGAAGGCCGAGTACAGCGCCCCGTGCTGGAACAGCATGCCCACGCGGCTGGCAGCGCCCTCGCGGCCCATTTCGCTGGCCGGGCGGCCCAGCACTTCGACGCGGCCCTTGGTGGGCTCCAGCAGCCCCAGCATCTGGCGCAGCAGCACGGTCTTGCCCGTGCCCGAGCCGCCGACGATGGACAGCATCTCGCCGCGCTGCACATCCAGGTCCAGGTCCTGGTGCACGGCAAAGGCGTTCTCGCCTTCGCCGAACACGCTCCACAGCCCGGCGATGCGCACGATGGGCTCGTCGGCTGCGGGCGTGGAGGAGGTTTCGGTGTCCATGGCCATCAGATGCCTACGTCCTTGAACAAGATGGCGAAGATCGCATCCACCACGATGACCATGGTGATGGCCGACACCACCGAGGCCGTCGTGCCCTTGCCCAGGCTCTGCGTATTGGGCTCCACGCGCAGGCCCCAGTGACAGCCGATCAAGGCGATGAGGGCGCCGAAGACCACGGACTTGCCCATGGCGATCCAGAGGTTGCCGATCTTCACGGCGGCAGGCAGCGCCTCGGCAAAGTAGGCGCCCGTGACGCCCATGGTCAGGTCGGCGGCCAGCATGCCGCCGGCCAGCGCGGCCAGCGTGGTCCACAGCGAGACCAGGGGCATGGCAATGGCCAGCGCCAGCGCACGCGGCAGCACCAGGCGAAAGCCGTGCGGTATGCCCATGACCTGCATGGCGTCCAGCTCTTCGGTGACGCGCATCACGCCGATCTGGGCGGTGATGGCCGAGCCCGTGCGGCCCGCCACCAAGATGGCCGCCAGCAGCGGGCCCAGCTCGCGGATCAGCGAGATGCCCAGGATGTTGACGATGAAGGATTCCGCCCCGAACTGGCGCAGCTGCAGCGCCATCAGGTAGGCCAGCACCACGCCGATCAGAAAGCCCACCAGGGCCGTGATGGGCAGGGCCGTGGCGCCCATGGAGTAGAGGTGGCCGGAAATGTCGCGCCAGGGGCCCCGGTGCGGGGCACGCGCAAAGCGCACCAGGTCGATCAGCAACTGGCCGATGAGCCGCGTCAGCTGTGCGAAATGGCCACAGGCGTTGATCACCAGGCAGCCCAGGCTGTCGATGTGCTCCAGCAGGCTCAGGCGCGGAGCCGGCGGTGCAGGCTCCTTGGAAAAACGGGCCACGCGGTCGAGCATGGCGCGCTGCGCGTCGCTGGCCGCCAGGCGCGCGGGCAAGCGACGGCCCCAGTGGTTCCACAGCAGTTGCGCGCCCACGTGGTCCAGCCAGTCCAGCCCTTTCAGGTTCCAGCCCAGGTCATCGCCCTTGGCGTCGGCCAGCTGTGCACGCAGCCTGCGCCATTGCGCCCGCCGGCCCAGCTCGGCCGCGCCCCAGGAGCCGGTCAGCAACGCCCATTGGCCGTCGTTGTCACGGCGCAGGCTGCATTGGGGGGGATTGTTGAGGGCAGACAAGTGCAGGAAGTCCTTGGGGGTTGCGAAGGCGAGGCCGAGGCGCGTGGGCAGGCAAGGCGGCACGCCCGCCAAGACCGCAGGATAACCGAGCGGCGCGGCCCGCAGATTGCCCCGCAACGCCGTGTGCGCGACGGCTTTGCCCTACGCGTGCAATTTTTATCAAAAAACCAGCGGGACCGCTATCGCTGCTGCATGCGCTGCTGCGAAAAAAGGAGTCCAGCGCGCTTTCCCTCTCGACAGTGCGCATGCCGTCCGCACAATGGGCCGAAGCACCAACCCCGGCTCCCAAGGACGTTCCGGCCCGCAGCGGACGCCCGCCCATCTCCATGAGCAATACCACCTTCGACTACATCGTCATCGGCGCCGGCACGGCAGGCGCCCTCCTGGCCAACAGGCTCTCGCGCGACGGCCGCAGCCGGGTGCTGCTGATCGAGGCGGGCGCCAAGGACGACTACCACTGGATCCACATCCCCGTGGGCTACCTGTACTGCATCGGCAATCCGCGCACCGACTGGCTGTACCAGACCGAACCCGACGAAGGGCTCAACGGCCGCAGCCTGCGCTATCCGCGCGGCAAGACGCTGGGCGGCTGCTCCAGCATCAACGGCATGATCTACATGCGCGGCCAGGCCCGCGACTACGACGGCTGGGCCGAGCTGACCGGCGACGACGCCTGGCGCTGGGACCAGGTGCTGCCGGCCTTTCGCCAGCATGAAAGCCATTGGCGGCTGGACGCCGGGGGCAACGCCGATGCGCGCTTTCGCGCCCTGCACGGCGGCACGGGCACAGGCGGCAGCGGCGAATGGCGCGTGGAGCGGCAGCGCCTGCGCTGGGACATCCTGGATGCCTTTGCCGAAGCCGCCCAGCAGGCCGGCATTCCGGCCACCGAGGACTTCAACGGCGGCAGCAACGAGGGGGTGGGCTACTTCGAGGTCAACCAGAAGGGCGGCCTGCGCTGGAACACCGCCAAGGCCTTCCTGCGGCCCACCTGCTATGGCCGCCCCAACTTCGAGCTGTGGACCCATGCCCAGGTCAGCCGGCTGCTGTTCGAGCCGCTGCCCGCCGGCGGCCTGCGCTGCAGCGGCGCACAGGTCTGGACCGGCTCGGAAATGGTCGATGTGCAGGCAAGCCAGGAGGTGCTGCTGTGCGCGGGCGCCGTCAACTCCCCGCAGATCCTGCAGCTGTCGGGCATCGGCCCGGGCGCGCTGCTGCAGAACCACGGCATTGCCGTGCGCCACGACCTGCCCGGCGTGGGCGAGAACCTGCAGGACCATCTGCAGATCCGCTCGGTCTACAAGATCAAGGGCGCGCGCACGCTCAACACCATGGCCAATTCGCTGTGGGGCAAGGCCGGCATCGGCCTGGAGTACCTGCTGCGCCGCAGCGGCCCCATGAGCATGGCGCCCTCGCAGCTGGGCGCCTTCACGCGCAGCAGCCCCCAGCAGGCGCACCCCAATATCCAGTACCACGTGCAGCCGCTGTCGCTGGACGCCTTCGGCGAGCCGCTGCACGGTTTTCCGGCCTTCACGGCCAGCGTCTGCAACCTCAACCCCACCAGCCGGGGCACGGTACGCATCCGCAGCGGGGACTTCCGCCAGGCGCCTGCCATTGCGCCGCACTACCTGTCCACGCCCGAGGACCGGCAGGTGGCCGCCGACAGCCTGCGCGTGACGCGGCGCATCGTCAGCCAGAGCGCGCTGGCGCGCTTTGCCCCCGAGGAATGGAAGCCCGGCGTGCAATACCAGAGCGACGAGGACCTGGCCCGCCTGGCCGGCGACATTGCCACCACCATCTTCCACCCGGTGGGGACCACGCGAATGGGCCGCGCCGACGACCCCATGGCCGTGCTCGACAGCCGCCTGCGCGTGCGCGGCGTACAGGGCCTGCGCGTGATCGACGCAGGCGCCATGCCGCGCATCACCAGCGGCAACACCAACAGCCCGACGCTGATGATGGCGGAGAAGGCCGCCGGCTGGATTCTTGCGGACAGGCAGGGCCGGGGCCAGGAGCCGGCACGGCAGAGCACGGAACCGGCCGTTGCGCTGGCCGCCTAGGACTGCTCCTGCAGCAGCGGCGGAATCGCCGCCAGCAGCGCATCGATGGTCACGCGCAGCCGGTAGGGCAGAAAGCGCGTGCGCGGCCACAGCACATGCAGGGGAATGCGCGCGGCCGGCACGTCGGGCAGCAGGCGCACCAGCGCCCCGCTGTCCAGCGCACTGCGCACCCGCCACAGCGGCATGTGGGCCAGGCCCGCGCCCTGCAGCGTGGCCGTGGCGATGGTTTCTATGTCGTCAAAGCCCAGCGCCGGCTCCAGCACGGGCGCGGCCAGCGATCCATCCTCACCGGCCAGCCCCCAGGGGGCGGCGCGGCCACTGCGCATATAGGCAATACAGCGATGCCCGGCCAGGTCGGCCACGCTGCGCGGCGCGCCATGGACCTGCAGATAGGCGGGTGATGCGCACAGCACCATGGTTTGCATGCCAAGGCGCCGCGCAACCAGCCAGTCGCTGTCAGACAGTTCCCCGCTGCGTATGGCCAGGTCGATGCCGTCATCGGCGAAGTCCAGCTGGCGGTCGGTGAAGCTGGCCTCGATGCGCAGGCGCGGATGCAGCTGCGCCAGCTCCAGCAGCAAGGGAGCCACGTGGTGGCGGCCGAAGACCACGGGTGCGCTGATGCGCAGCCGGCCCACCACTTCCCGCCGCCCGGCTTCCAGCATGTGCCGGGCGGCATCCAGGTCCTCCAGCGCCTGCGCGCAGCGCTCGTAGAACATCTGGCCGTCCTCGGTCAGCCCCAGGCTGCGCGTGGTGCGCACGAACAGCCGCGCGCCCAGGCGCTCTTCCAGCCGCGCCACGGCCTTGCCAACAGCCGAGCGCGTAAGGCCCAGGCGCTCGGCCGCCTGGGCGAAGCTGCCGGCCTCGGCCGAGGCGACGAAAGCGCTGACGCCTGCCAGCCTGTCATTTGCAATTGGTTCCATAAATTCTACAAACCATAGCCTCAATTGAATCAATGCAATTATGGAGGAATCAATAGACTGAAGTCCTGTTTGATATCTGCCTCGAAAGGACCGCCTTCCATGACCGTGCCTGCGTCTTCCCCATTCATGCAGCAATGGCAACTGCCCGCCCTGGGCCATGAAAACCTGCAGCTGGTGCAAGTCCCCATTCCCGAGCCCGGGCAGGGCCAGGTACTGGTGCGCGTGCATGCGGCATCGCTGAACTACCGCGATCTGCTGATCCTGCGCGACGGCATGGGCATGGGGCCGGCCCTGCCCCTGGTGCCCGGCTCGGACATGGCTGGCGAGGTGGTCGCCATCGGCCCGGGCGTCGCGGAGTTCGCGGTTGGCGACGCCGTGATCAGCACCTTCTTCTGCGGCTGGCAGGACGGCGTGCAGCCGCGCACCAGCCTGCCGCTGGGCTCGCCCGGGCCGGGCATGCTGTCGGAATACGTGGTGCTGGGCGAAGACAACCTGGTCGCCGCGCCCCGTCAGCTGGACTTTGCGCAGGCCAGCACCCTGACGTGCGCGGGCGCAACCGCCTGGTTCGCGCTGGCCGAGTCCGCGCCCACGCGGCCCGGGGACACCGTGGTCATCATGGGCACGGGCGGCGTGGCGCTGTTCGCCATGCAGATCGCCCATGCCCAGGGTGCGCGCGTGGTGGTGGTTTCGGGCAGCGACGACAAGCTGGCGCGGGCTGCACAGCTGGGTGCAGACCACGGCATCCACCGCCACCGCACGCCGGACTGGGCCGCCGAGGTGCGCGCCCTCACGGGAGGACGCGGCGCCGACCATGTGCTGGAACTGGCCGGGGGGGATAACTTCGGCCGCTCACTATCGGCCCTGGCACAGGGAGGCCGCGTGTCGGTGATCGGCAATCTGCAGGGCGACGAGCTGCGCGGCTCGGTCTATCCGCTGCTGCTGGGACGCGCCACCGTTCAGGGCATCGGCGTGGCACACCGGCGTGCGCTGCAGGATCTGGTGCGTGCCGTGGACTGGCTGAAGCTGCAACCTGTGATCGACAGCGAATACGCGCTGGCCGATCTGCCGGCAGCCCTGGAGCATCTGGAGCGGGGTGCTTTCGGCAAGCTGGTGCTGCGCATGCGCTGAACGTCCGGCAACCGGCAATCATCGTCCCAGCCCCTTGCTGGTGCAATCCCGCACTTTCGCGGCAACTGCGGGAAATCCCCGATGCACCACCCAGGTGCGGCCATTAAAGTCCATCCACTCTCGCGGTACCACAGTGCTGCACAAGAGGGGCCGAGGAGACAACTCGTACACAACCAGATCAACATTCATAAATAGCATCCCAAGATGCATTTCCCAGAGCGCCGGCAAGTCCGGCGCTTTTTTTATGCCTGCGGCCAGCCTGATGCGGCACCGTGGCGGTGCGACAATCGCCGCCCTATGGAATGGATCATCGTCTCGCTGGCCTCGATGCTGGCCGGCTTCGTGGACGCCATCGTGGGCGGCGGAGGCCTCATCCTGCTGCCCGCGCTGTTCGCCACCTTCCCCACCGCACCACCGGCCACCCTGCTGGGCACCAACAAGAGCGCCTCCGTCTGGGGCACGGCCATGTCCACCTGGCAGTACGGCCGCAAGGTGCAGTTGCCCTGGCGCGCGATGATGCCGGCCGCCTGCGTGGGCATGGCGGGCTCCTTTGCGGGGGCCTGGGCCGTCACGCAGATCTCCCCCGACTTCCTGCGCCAGCTGCTGCCGCTGGTGCTGCTGGGCGTGCTGGTCTATACGCTGGCGCGCAAGGACATGGGCCGCAACCACACGCCGCGCTATTCGGGCCGCGCCGAGACGCTGATCGCCTGCGCCATCGGCCTGGCCATCGGCTTCTACGACGGGTTCTTCGGCCCCGGCACGGGCAGCTTCTTCGTGTTCCTGTTCGTGCGGCTGATGGGCTATGACTTCCTGAACGCCTCGGCCTCGGCCAAGCTGCTGAACATGGCCACCAACCTGGCGGCGCTGGCGCTGTTCGCGCTCAAGGGCCATATCTGGTGGCACCTGGCCGTCCCCATGGCGGTGGCCAACGTGCTGGGCGCCATGCTGGGCACGCACATGGCCCTGCGCCATGGAACGGGCTTCGTGCGGGGCATCTTCATCGGCGTGGTGAGCCTGCTGATCCTCAAGACCGGCTACGACGCCTTCATCGCCTGAGCAGGCAGGCCAGCGGCATCCGCAACACCTGCCATCGGCATCGGCGACGGCAACCTTCTATAATTGCCGACTTTTCGCCTTGAGCTGCGGCGGCAGGTGCATGTCGCACCCCTGCCAGCGGCTGCACCCGACCCGCCGCGCAGCCACGCAATCGGCCCCGCCGTCCATGGCCATGCACCGATCCGTGCGTTGGCGCTTTCCCCATCTTGCGGCGCCGGGGTCAGGTCCTGAGCGACAGCCCTCCTGGAGCTTCCATGAAACGCATTACCGTCATCGCCGCCGCCGCGCTGGCCCTGTGGACCGCCGCAGGCGTTCAGGCCCGCCCCTTCGACGCCATCCAGAAGGAAGGCACGTTGCGCCTGGCCACCGAAGGCTATTACGCGCCCTTTGCCCATTTCGAGGGCAAGCAGCTGACCGGGTTCGAGGTCGAGCTGGCACAGATGCTGGCCGGCAAGATGGGCGTGAAGTACGAGTGGAAGACCATCAGCTTCGACGCCCTGCTGACCGGCCTGCAGCAGGACCGCTGGGATCTGGTGATTTCCTCGCACGGCATCACGCCCGAGCGCGAGAAGGCCGTGACCTTCACCCAGCCCCACTACTGCTCGGGCGGCATCGTGATGTCGCTGGACCCGGCCATCCGTTCGGCCAAGGACCTGGCGGGCAAGACGGTGTCGGTGCAGACCGGCTCCACCTATCTGCAGTACATGGAGAAGAACGTGACCGGCATCAAGCGCCTGGTCAACTTCCCCACGAACGAGGCCGCGCGCAATGCGCTGCTGTCCAAGCGGGTGGACGCCTGGGTGACCGAGCGCTTCATTGCCAAGGAACTGCAGCAGAAGAACCCCAATGCCCAGCTCAAGCAGGGCGAGATGCTGCTGGTCGAGCGCATCGCCGCCGCCGTGGCCAAGGACAACAAGTCGCTGGCCGACGCCTGGAACAAGGCCTTCAAGGACGCCCTGGCCGACGGCAGCTACGCCAAGCTGTCGCAGAAATATTTCCACGAAGACATCCGCTGCCCTGACTGAGGCCCCGGGCAGATCTGCCCGACCGGCGCCCACTTGCAGGGCGCCTTTTTGTTTCTAGCCCACCTATGCTTACCGTCCTCTGGCCCGCCCACTGGAGCCGCTCGCAGCGCAGCAACGCCACCCTGGTCACGGCCCTGCTGCTGATGGTGCTCGTGGTTTCGCTGCTGGGGCAGTTGCTGTCCCTGCTGCCCGAGCCCATAGGCTCCAATGCCGACACCTTCGCCGATGGCGCGCGCACCACGCTGTACCTGACGCTGGCCAGCGGCGCCGCCGGCCTGGTGCTGGGCATCGCCGCCGCGCTGGCGCGCACCTCACGCACGGCCGCCCTGCGCTGGGCTGCAGGCTTTTACGTCTGGGCGATCCGCGGCACGCCGCTGCTGGTGCAGATCCTGTTCATCTACTTCGCGCTGCCGGTGCTGATCCCGGGCCTGAACCTGCCCGACTTCGCCGCCGCCTGCATTGCGCTGGCGCTGAACGTGGGCGCCTACAACGCCGAAGCCGTGCGTGCCGGCCTGCAGGCCGTGCCGCGCGGCCAGGCCGAGGCCGCACGCGCGCTGGGCCTGCCGCGCAGCCGCGTCTTCATGGACGTGGTGTTCCCGCAGGCCTTCAAGATCTCGCTGCCGCCGCTGGTGAGCAACTTCGTGGCCCTGCTCAAGGATTCGTCGCTGGCGTACGCCATCGGCGTGGTGGAGCTGACCAATGTGGGCAACCGCATCCAGTCGGCCACCTTCCAGCCCGTGGAGACCCTGGTCACCGTGGGCGTGACCTACCTGGTGCTGACCACGCTGGTGACCCAGGTCACGGCTGCCGTGGAGTACCGCTTCGACGTGGAGGGCCGCCACAAATGAGCGCCGACAAGCTGGCACGGGGCATGCCCTACATCGTGGCCGAGAAGGTCACCAAGTCCTTCGGCAGCCACCAGGTGCTCAAGGGCGTTTCCACGCAGTTCTGCACGGGCGAGGTGACGGTGATCATCGGCGCCTCGGGCTCGGGCAAGTCCACGCTGCTGCGCGCCATCAACCGGCTGGAGCCGCATGATGGCGGGCGCATCACCATCGACGGCGTCGAAGTCACCGACAACGAAGCCACGCTGCAAAAGCAGCGCTGCGAAGTGGGCATGGTGTTCCAGCAGTTCAACCTGTTCGGCCACATGACGGTGCTGGACAACGTGACCCTGGCGCCGCGCCGCATCCACAAAACGCCGCGCGCCCAGGCCAATGCCAAGGCCATGGCCCTGCTGGAGCGCGTGGGCATGCAGGCCCACGCCCACAAGTACCCGTGGCAGCTGTCGGGCGGCCAGCAGCAGCGCGTGGCCATTGCCCGCGCCCTGGCCATGGAGCCGCAGGTGATGCTGTTCGACGAGCCCACCAGCGCGCTGGACCCGGAGATGGTCCAGGAGGTGCTGGACGTGATGCGCGAGCTGGCACGCGGCGGCATGACCATGATCGTGGTCACCCACGAAATGGGCTTCGCCCGCGAGGTGGCCGACCGCGTGATGTTCTTCGACCAGGGCTGCATCGCCCACGAGGCGCCACCGGCCGAATTCTTCGGCAACCCGGCCAGCGAGCGGATCGCGGCGTTCATCGGGCGCATGGGGCATTGAGGCCGAAGCCCTGATTCGTCGCCTTGCGTGCCCTCATGCGCAGGGGGCATGCCGTTGTCGCCTTGCGTGTCCATGACTACCATGCGTCATTGACCCGAAAGGAGCCTGGCCATGACTACCATGACGATCCACGATCTGGATGAAGACCTGCAGGCCCGGCTGCGTCTGCAGGCGGACCTGCACGGCCACTCCATGGAAGAAGAGGCCCGCAACATCTTGCGCGCGGCACTCGCAGCCAATGCGGCGGAGGGGCATTCACTGTTCGACTCCATCCGGGCCCGGGTCGAGCCCCTGGGCGGCGTTGAACTGGTGCTTGCGCAGCGCGAGCCCATTCGCAATCCGCTGGGTGCCAGCCGGTGATCATTCTCGACACCAACGTCCTGTCCGAGGCTCTGCGCCCCGATCCCGACAGGCGCGCCATGGAATGGCTGGCCAGCCAGCCCCGCTCCAGTTTGCTCACCACAGCCATCACGCGCGGCGAATTGCTGTACGGCGTCCTGCTGTTGCCGCAGGGACAGCGCAAGCATGGGTTGCTGGCTGCAGTGCAGGCCATCTTGGACATCGATATGGCAGGCCGCGTCCTGGAGTTCGACAACGGTGCCGCTGACGCTTATGCGCAGATCGCCGCGGCCCGAAGGCAGTCCGGCAGACCCATCAGCCAGTTCGACGCCATGATTGCGGCCATCGCCCGCTCAAGGGGAGCCAGCCTTGCCACCCGCAATGTGCGGGACTTTGCGGACTGCGGGGTCACGGTCATCGATCCCTGGCAGCACTGAATCTGCCGCGCAGGGCTCAGACCCGCTTGCAGCGGCACACAAGCGTGCCTCAATCCTCCAGCTCGGCAGCCGAAGGCGGCGACAGCACCGCCGGGCGGCCTGCGGGCACGGGGACCGGCGCCTCGGGCGGCTCATAGCGCGGCAGGCCGGGCAGGTTCACGGTTTCCGCATCCAGCGTGATTTCGGAGACGCGGCGCGGGGTGCCTATGGGCACGCCGGCCTGGCCCTTGCGCATGGCGGCCATGTCTTCCAGGCTGGGGTAGCGGCCCAGCAGCCAGTAGTCGAACACGCGGCGCGCCAGCGGTGCGGCGGCAGCGGCACCGAAGCCGGCGTTCTCCACGATGGCAGCGACGGCAATGGTGGGGTTGTCGGCCGGCGCGTAGGCGATGTACAGCGAGTGGTCGCGCTGGAACTCGGACAGGCGTGCCGCGTTGTACTTCTCGTTCTGGCGCACGCCCACGGCCTGGGCCGTGCCGGTCTTGCCGGTGGATGTGTAGGGCGCGTTGCCGAAGATGCCGCGCGAGGTGCCCTCCACCGTCACGGCGGCCACGGCGGCGCGCACGGCCTCCACGTTCTCGGGCTTGTAGCCCATGCTGGTGCCTGGATCCTTGTTGATGGCCGAGAACTGCTGCGTGACGGCATCGACACGACCCACGGCCAGGTGGGGGCGGTGCTTGACGCCCTTGGCCGCCAGCGTGGACATGGCATTGGCCAGCTGCAGGATGGTGAAGTTGTTGTAGCCCTGGCCGATGCCCAGCGAGATGGTCTCGCCCGCGTACCACTTCTTCTGCTCGGGCCGCTTGTAGGTGTTGCGCTTCCACTCGGTGCTGGGCAGCACGCCGCGCGCCTCGCCGCGCACATCGATGCCGGTGAGCTGGCCGAAGCCCAGCGGCTTCATGTAGTCGTGGATCATGTCCACGCCCATGTCGTTGGCCAGCATGTAGTAGTACACGTTGGACGACTTGATGATGGAGCGGCGCAGGTTGGTCGGCCCGTTGGGGTGGCCCGAGCGGAAGGTGTGGCCGCCGAAGGTCCAGCTGCCGTTGTCCATGATGGTGGTGTCCGGGCGGCGCTTGCCCGACTCCAGCGCGGCAATCGCCATGAAGGGCTTGTAGGTGGAGCCCGGCGGATAGGTGCCCCGCAGCGCGCGGTTGAGCAGCGGGCGGTTGATGGATTCGTTGAGCGTGGTCCAGCTCTCCTGGTCGATGCCATCGACGAAGAGGTTCAGGTCGAAGGTGGGACGGCTGACCATGGCCAGCACTTCGCCGCTGCGCGGATCGATGGCCACCAGGGCGCCGCGGCGGTCGCCGTACAGCTCCTCCACCATGCGCTGCAGCTTGATGTCCAGCGACAGCACCAGGCTGTCGCCGGGCGTGGCGGGGCGGCTGCCAAGCTTGCGCACGGCATGTCCGCCGGCCGAGGTTTCCATTTCCTCCCAGCCGGTCTGGCCGTGGAGGTCGGTTTCGTAGCTCTGCTCCACGCCCAGCTTGCCGATGACGTCGGTGCCACGGTAGTTGGCGGCGTCGTCGGAGTCTTCCAGCGCCTCTTTCTCGCGCTGGTTGATGCGGCCTATGTAGCCGATGACATGGCTGGCCGTGTCCTGCATGGGATAGGTGCGGAACAGCCGCGCCTTGATGTCCACGCCCGGGAAGCGGTAGCGCTGCGCGGCAAAGCGCGCGACCTCGTCATCGGTCAGGCGCGTGCGGATGGGCAGGGAGTCGAAGCTGCGGGAGTCGTCCACCAGGCGCTTGAACTTGCGCCGGTCGCGCGGCGTGATCTCGACGATCTCGGCCAGGCTGTCGATGGTCTCTTCAAGGTTGCCCGCGCGCGAGGGCATGATCTCCAGCGTGTAGGCCGAGTAGTTGGTGGCCAGCACCACGCCGTTGCGGTCCAGGATCTGGCCCCGGTTGGGCACGATGGGCACCACGGCCGTGCGGTTGCTTTCGGCGCGCTCGGACAGCTCCTCATGGCGCTGCACCTGCAGCACCAGCAAGCGCGCCACCACCAGCCCGAAGGCCAGCAGCACCACCACGCTCATCACCCATGCGCGCAACCTGAATCGCTGCAGCTCGGCTTCTGTATTGCGGATTTCCATCACGCGTCAAGCCTCACAGGGGACGGTTCTCGTCACTGTCCGGCGGGCGGCGCTGAGGCGCCAGCAGCAGGCCGCTGACCAGGGGCCACAGCAGGGCCTCGATCAAAGGCGCGACGACCACCAGCGGGCCGGGCATGATGCCACCGGCCACCATGCGCAGCAGCACCTGCAGGCCGTGCACCACGGCAAACAGCGGCAGCAGGTGCAGCGCCTGCACGGGCGTGGAGAACCACGACAGGCGCCGGCCCATGGCGCCGGCCGCGAACACCAGCAGCGCATAGGCCAGCGCATGCTGGCCCAGCAGGGAGGAGCGGTCCACATCCATGCACAGGCCCAGCAAAAAGGCCACGCCCATGCCCACGCGCTGGGGCTGGTTCAGCGCCCAGAAGGCCAGCAGCACCATCAGCAGGTCCGGCTGCCAGGCCTGGCGGCCCAGCGGCAGCATGTTGAGTGCCAGCGCCGCCAGCAGGCTGACGACGATGAACAGGGGATTGACCGGCAGCAGCAGCTGCTGGCCGCGCGGCATGATCATGCGGGCTCCTTCCTGGCGGAGGCGGGTGCGGCGGGAGCAGCGGGTGCGGCAGGCGTGGCCGGCGCATCTGTCTTGCCGGCCTTGCCGCCGTCCTTGGCGGCTTCCTTGCCCTTGCCGTCCTTGGCCTTGTCTTTTTCCTTGCCCTTGTCTTTTTCCTTGCCCTTGCCGGCGCGCAGGGGTTCGGCAGCGCCTTCCGCCTCGGGATGCGTGGCGCGGTCCAGCGGCTTGAGCACCACCACGTGGCGCACGCCCTGCACGCGGCCCACGGGTTCGCAGTAGATGCGGGAGAAGGCCGAGTCCGCGCGGCGCTCCACCGAGACCACCTTGGCCACGGGCAGGCCCGGCGGGTACAGGCCGTCGACGCCGCTGGTGGTCAGCAGGTCGCCTTCCTGCACATCGGCATTGCTGGGCATGAAGCGCAGCTCGATGCCGCCGGTGCGCAGCGGCGACGGGTCGCCATAGGCCACGCTGCGTGCACCGGTGCGCGGGTTGAAGACGGGAATGGCCTGGTCGCGGTCGATGAGCAGGGTGACCTCGGAACGCAGCGGATACACGCGCGTGACCTGGCCGACCACGCCCTTTTCATCGAGCACGGGCGAGCCCTGGGCGATGCCGTCCACCTGGCCGCGGTCGATGACCACACGGCGGGTATAGAGGTCGGGGCTGTCGTAGACCACTTCGGCCGCCGTGCCGGGCGTGGTCAGGCGGTCGCGCAGCTGCAGCAGCTCGCGCAGATGGTCGTTTTCCTGGATCAGTTCGTCGGCCAGCGAGGCACGCTGGGCCATGGCCACCAGTTCCTTGCGGGCGCCCTGCTCCCGGGTCTGGGCCTCGTCCAGCGAGCCCAGGTAGCGGCTGGCGTCGTGCACGGCCTCCACCGGCTTGAGCATCACCCACTGCACGGGGTACAGCACGGTGGACACGGCCACGCGCACGGGGTCGGTGATCCTGAAACGCGCGTCGGCCACCATCAGAAACAGCGCCAATGCGCTGTAGATGGCCAGTTGGGAGACGCGCGAGGGCCGCCGCTTGAACAGCGAGGGCGCCGAGTGGTCCAGGGTGTTGGGATTCATGCGCCCCTCCCGCGCGGCAGGGCCTGCCCTGCCGCACTTGCTGCGGCCTGGAAAGCACGGGCCGGGCCCGGTGCGAAGGAAGGCAGGGCAAGCATGCAGGTCACCACGGAAGGGAGAAGAAAAACGTTGCAGTCGGTCGGCCGCCGCCCGGGCCCGCGACAACGGGCCCCGGCCTGCGCCGCGTCAGTCGCTGGTGAAGATGCTGCCCTGGCGGTCCATGGTCTCCAGCGCCATGCCGCAGCCGCGCACCACACAGGTCAGCGGTTCCTCGGCCACGAGCACGGGCAGGCCCGTCTCTTCGGCCAGCAGGCGGTCCAGGTCGCGCAGCAGCGCGCCGCCGCCGGTCAGCATCATGCCGCGCTCGGCAATGTCGGCGCCCAGCTCGGGCGGGGTCTGCTCCAGCGCGTTCTTGACGGCGCTGACGATCTGGTTGAGCGGGTCGGTCAGGGCTTCGAGCACCTCGTTGGACGAGATGGTGAAGCTGCGCGGCACGCCTTCGGAGAGGTTGCGGCCCTTGACTTCCATCTCCTTGACTTCGGAGCCGGGGAAGGCCGAGCCGATGTTCTTCTTGATGGATTCGGCCGTGGGCTCGCCGATCAGCATGCCGTAGTTGCGGCGGATGTAGCTGATGATGGCTTCGTCGAACTTGTCGCCGCCCACGCGCACGGAGCCCTTGTAGACCATGCCGCCCAGCGAGATCACGCCGACTTCGGTGGTACCGCCACCGATGTCCACCACCATGGAGCCCGAGGCCTCGGACACCGGCAGGCCGGCACCGATGCCGGCGGCCATGGGTTCCTCGATCAGGTAGACGGAGGTGGCGCCTGCCGCCTCGGCCGCGTCCTTGATGGCGCGGCGCTCGACCTGGGTGGAGCCGCAGGGCACGCAGATGATGATGCGCGGGCTGGGCGTGAGCACCGAGCGCGGATGCACCATCTTGATGAACTGCTTGATCATCTGCTCGGTGATGACGAAGTCGGCAATCACGCCGTCCTTCATCGGGCGGATGGCCTCGATGTTGCCGGGCACCTTGCCCAGCATGGCCTTGGCTTCACGGCCCACCGCCTGGATCACCTTCTTGCCATGCGGGCCGCCTTCGTGGCGGATGGCGACAACGGAGGGTTCGTCCAGAACAATGCCCTTGTCGCGGGCGAAAATCAGGGTGTTGGCTGTGCCAAGATCAATGGCAAGGTCGGTGGAGAAATACCG
Organism: Delftia sp. PX-1; assembly: GCF_055797465.1. Classification (NCBI taxonomy): domain Bacteria; kingdom Pseudomonadati; phylum Pseudomonadota; class Betaproteobacteria; order Burkholderiales; family Comamonadaceae; genus Delftia; species Delftia sp. PX-1. The sequence goes on along the minus strand of NZ_CP184763.1, from coordinate 400,217 downwards.
ACGGAAAGCTCCGAACATTACGAGAGTCCTCTCAGGCACGGCATGCTCGTCGGCCTGCCATCGCCGGGATGAAAGTTAGGGAGTCTGGATGGGGTTGGCTTTTCGCACAATGACCAGCTCGGAGAGGGTCTTGCGGCAAAGCCGAGATAATACCGTATCCCCTGTGAATAACTTGTACTGCCGGGGCTTGAAATGCGGGTTTACATCCCGTTGCCCCCTTCAAAATTCCTATGGCACTGAACGCACAAGACATCGCACGCATCGCGAACCTCGCACGGCTCGAGCTCTCTTCCGCAGAGAGTGAGCGCATGCTAGGCCAGCTCAATGATTTTTTCGGCATCGTGGAGAAGATGCAGGCTGTGGATACTTCGGGCGTCAGCCCGCTGTCACATCCGGTCGCCGCCATCCAGGACATTGCCCTGCGCCTGCGCGAGGACATTGCCAGCGAGCCCGACCAGCGCGACGCCAATCAGCGCAGCGCCCCGGCCGTCGAGCGCGGCCTGTTCCTGGTCCCCAAGGTGATCGAGTGAGCGCCGGGCGTCGCTCGCCCTGCTTCCTGTCCCCTGGCATCCGTCCCCGTTTTCCGCATCCCATACATGACCCAGCAAACCACTGATCTGCACACGCTCGGCGTGTCGGCCCTGTCGGCCCTGCTGCGCGAGCGCAAGCTCGGCGCCGTCGAAGCCGCCCAGCATTTCCTGGCCCGCGCCCAGGCGCACCAGAACCTGGGCGCCTTCGTCAGCATCGACGAAGAGGCCACCCTGGCCCAGGCCCGCGCTGCCGACGCACTGATTGCCCAAGGCAAGGGCGGCCGCCTGGCTGGCGTGCCCATTGCGCACAAGGACATCTTCGTCACGCGCGACTTCCCGACCACGGCCTCCAGCAAGATGCTGGCCGGCTACCGCTCGCCCTTCGACGCCACCGTGGTCACCCGCCTGGCCGAGGCCGGCGCCGTGACGCTGGGCAAGCTCAACTGCGACGAATTCGCCATGGGCTCGGCCAACGAGAACTCGGCCGTCGCGCCCGTGGGCTTCGACGCACCCGCGCCCGTGCGCAATCCCTGGAACCTGGACCGCGTGCCCGGCGGCTCCTCGGGCGGCTCGGCCGTGGCCGTGGCCGCCGGCCTGGCGCCCGCCGTCACCGGCACCGACACGGGCGGCTCCATCCGCCAGCCCGCATCGTTTTGCGGCATCACGGGCATCAAGCCCACCTATGGCCGCGCCAGCCGCTACGGCATGATCGCCTTCGCCTCCAGCCTGGACCAGGCCGGTCCCATGGGCAAGAGCGCCGAGGACTGCGCCCTGCTGCTGTCCGAGATGTGCGGCCCCGACCTGGACCGCGACTCCACCAGCCTGGACGTGCCCGCCGAAGACTTCACGGCCCGCCTGAACGACGGCATCGAAGGCCTGCGCATCGGCATCCCCGCCGAGTTCTTCGGCGAAGGCCTGTCGGCCGACGTGCGCGCCGCCGTGGATGGCGCGCTCAAGGAATACGAGAAGCTGGGCGCCCGCCTGGTGCCGATCTCGCTGCCGCGCACCGAGCTGTCGATTCCCGTGTACTACATCCTGGCCCCGGCCGAAGCATCGTCCAACCTCTCGCGCTTCGACGGCGTGAAGTTCGGCCACCGCGCCAAGGACTACACGGACCTGGTGGACATGTACAAGAAGACCCGCGCCGAAGGCTTCGGCGACGAGGTCAAGCGCCGCATCATGATCGGCGCCTACGTGCTGTCCGAGGGCTACTACGACGCCTACTACCTGCAGGCGCAGAAGATCCGCCGCATGATCGCCGACGACTTCCAGGCCGCCTTCCAGCAGTGCGACGTGATCGCCGGCCCCGCCGCGCCCACCGTGGCCTGGCAGCTGGGCGGAAAGAGCGACCCGCTGGCCAACTACCTGGCCGATATCTTCACGCTGCCCGCATCGCTGGCCGGCCTGCCCGGCATGAGCGTGCCCGCAGGCTTTGGCGAGGCCGGCATGCCCGTGGGCCTGCAGCTGATCGGCAACTACTTCAAGGAAGGCCAGCTGCTCAACGCCGCCCACCGCTTCCAGCAGGCCACGAATTGGCACGCAACTACAGCAGCATCCTATGAGTGACGACTACTTTGGAGCAGCAAACCGCCACTTGGTAGACGCAAGGGTACTTTATTCAGCGACGCCTGCATCTTTTGCGGGCGCCAGCCAACTTTTTGGCTTTGCCGCCGAATGTGCACTCAAATCCATGTTGCAGACCAAACTAGGCTCAGTCAATATTGTCAGAGGACATCTTCAAGACTTTTGGCGCGAATTTGAATCACATAGTACTTTAGCTCGTCGTCACGCAATAAGAAGTCAAGCCTTGATGTTCAAGAAGCATTTCGACGATTGGACGGTTGATCAGAGGTATTACAAAAACAGCGCAGATTGCTTTAATGAATCGATCTTATCAAAACAAGAAGAGGCAGCCACTCAGCTTGTCAAACTAGCACACAACATCAGAAAAGGCCTAATTAGATGACCATTAGCCATTTCGACTGGGATTCCGCAATCTCCAAGTGCTTGGAATTAATAAATCATAGAGCTGAATTCTGGAAAAAGCGCCTTTCCACACGGCCTTTGGTCATCGTCCGTGACTGGGCAGGCCGCCTACATATTTGTATACCAGGGAAAAGACCCCAGGACCAGCAGTATGACGAATTAATTTTCGCTGCAACCGAGCTTAACAAAGAACTAGGCCTACTTAGCGCAGGACATAGCAAGGAAGATGGCGAAGATACAGCTTCTATGCTTTTTATGTTCGAAGATGATTTATTTGACCCCGCAGATATCTGGGAAAGCGAAGATAAATCTCTTATACAGAAAAACCCAGTTGAAATTTATGTTCTTGATCGACAAGAGAAAGAACTGGACTGGCTTCGCCCACGTATTTCCCAGACAGCTTCACATGTTCCTCGAGGCGTATTTTTTGGTGTCAAAGGTGGCGTTGGCCGTAGTACCGCATTAGTCGGACTTTGCATTAGTATTGCCCAATTGGGAAAACGTGTGTTAGTTGTGGATGCTGATTTCGAGTCTCCAGGACTATCATCCAGTCTTATGTCACCAGACGCTCGACCAGATTATGGCTTGGTAGACTGGTTTTCTGCAGATGCCCTTAGCCCAACAGACGCCAACACATTATTTGAATTAGGTGGCATGGTAGAAGGCAGTCCGCTTAACAAAATAGTTTCCGGTCGAATCTTCGTTGTTCCTGCGTTCGGTAGAAAATCGGACTCATATGTAAATAAACTAGGACGCCTTTATACCACAACTGAGAATGGCGAGTCGTATGCTCAAAGGCTTGATAGGGCACTTAAGAAACTGGAAGCAGAATACAATCCGGACGTAATCTTGCTAGATAGCCGCGCAGGCATAGATGACACTGCAGCAGTTGCCATTACACGCCTAGGTGCCCGCGTCTTCCTGTTTGCGATCAATACCAGTCAAACTTGGGATGCTTACAACTTACTATTCAGACATCTACAACGCCATCCCAGCATTCATACAGCAGAAGATTTCAGAGAAGATCTACAACTAGTTTCTGCTTTAACACCAGACCCAGCATTGGCGCCCAATTATTTTGAATCATTCCGGCAAAATTCGTATGATCTGTTTCAAGATCTTTACGATGAAATTCCACCAGGAACTGATGGACTAGATGCCTTTAATTTTGACTTCGATGATGTTGATGCGCCTCACAACCCTTGGCGAGTCCGGTGGGATGATTCGTTGCGTGCATTTGATCCACTTCAGTTTGAAGATCACATGAGTCCTGAACTTCAGGCTAAAGTCTTTGGTGATTTTGTAAAGAATGCCATTGATTGGCTCGGAATTAACAAATGAATAACGTAACAAAAGAATTGCGACGCGATGCATTAGAAAAATTTACCGCATGGAGAGCAGATGCTCCTCCCACTAGTATTGATGACGTTTTTGTCCCTGCTCATCACAGAAAAGCCCTAAGCCTCGAAACTATGGTCGTGCGTGGCATGAGAGGCGCCGGAAAATCCTTTTGGGCAGAGGCCTTAGTAAATGAACCCATTAGAAATGGGCTAGCCAATATATTGCCCACATTAGGGTGGAAAAATCTAACGGACTGCAAATCAATACAATGGGATAATCGTATTGAGCAAAAACTTCCTAGCAAGCAAGTTTTAAGCAAATGGCTGAATGACCAAAATATTGAACCATTGAATATCTGGGCAGTTTTAGTACTCGCACAATTCCCAACCCCTCAAGGCATGAAATTTCCCAAAGGTAGTGAATTTGACCCTTGGAGTGCCAGAATTAAATGGGGAAATGAAAATCCAGACGCGCTTTTAATTGCTCTTCAAAAAATAAGCGACGATTATCATGCAAGCGAAAAAGAAGTTTTAGTAGTATTTGACGGACTAGACTTAGTTGCCAGCGCCTTCGGTGACTCACGTAAACTTTTAAGAGGCCTATTTCAGTTTTTACTTCATTTCAGACGCAGCAAAGGCCTACGCTTTAAAGCTTTTGTACGAGAAGACATGACCACCCGCGAAGTCAGCGATTTCTCAGATGCGTCAAAGCTTTTGAATGAAGCAGTTGACCTTGTTTGGAGCAGGGAGGATCTCTACGCTCTCCTATGGCATTATCTTGGGCAGCGAAGCTCATATTTTCGTGATTGGAGCAACCGCATAGTTGAATCCAACTGGACAAAATGCAATGAAAGATGGACGAATAAAGCGCTAGGAGATAGCAATTGCATTCGTAAGCTTCTAGAAGAGTTTGCTGGAACCTTCATGGGCTCAGACAAAAGAAAGGGCTATGTCTTTACATGGTGGTATGACCATTTAGCAGATGGTCGAAACCGCGTTAGCCCGCGCACACTCTTTCGAGCAATGACACATGCGCTAGAAGAAACCAGCGACAGATTTGGAGATTTCTCAGAGCGTGTTTTGCATCCAGAGGCCATACGCAGCGGGGTTCGCAAAGCCTCTCATGATAGAGTACAGGAATTAAATGAAGATTACCCTTGGGTAGAAAACGCCCTCGATGTCATTAGAAGCACGACCGTTCCCATGGAGTGGATAAGACTTCTTGATTATTGGCGACATACCAAAAACAGGACAATATCCACCATTGAAGAAAAAAGTCGTTCCGAATCCTGGTTTATTCCATGGGATATTCAAGAAAAGCGTCAAAGTAAAAAGGAACTAGATCTCCGGGATACGCTGGTAGAAATAGGAGTGTTACAGCTTCGTGATGGTCCTGTACAGAAAATTGACCTTCCTGATATTTATCGTCTGGGCTATGACGTTGGTCGCCGGGGCGGTATTCGTAGACAGAGCTAAAACAAATGATGAAACTCATCCAGGGCTATGAAGTCGTCATCGGCTTCGAGACCCACGCCCAGCTGGCCACCCAGTCCAAGATCTTCAGCCGCGCCAGCACCGCCTTCGGCGCCGAGCCCAACACCCAGGCCTGCGCCGTGGACATGGCGCTGCCCGGCACGCTGCCGGTGATGAACAAAAAGGCCGTCGAGTGCGCCATCCGCCTCGGCCTGGCGCTGGGCTCGCACATTGCGCCGCGCAGCATCTTCGCGCGCAAGAACTACTTCTATCCCGACCTGCCCAAGGGCTACCAGATCTCGCAGTTCGAGATTCCCGTGGTCCAGGGCGGCGAGGTGTCCTTCTTCCTCGGCGACGAGAAGAAGACCATCCGCCTGGTGCGCGCCCACCTGGAGGAAGATGCCGGCAAGTCGCTGCACGAGGACTTCATCGGCCAGTCGGGCATCGATCTGAACCGCGCCGGCACGCCGCTGCTGGAGATCGTGACCGAGCCCGACATCCGCAGCACGGAAGAAGCCGTGGCCTACGCCAAGACGCTGCACCAGATCGTGACCTGGATCGGCATCTGCGACGGCAACATGCAGGAAGGCAGCTTTCGCTGCGACGCCAACGTCTCCGTGCGCAAGCCCGGCCAGCCGCTGGGCACGCGCCGCGAGATCAAGAACCTCAACAGCTTCAAGAACATGCAGCTGGCCATCGACTACGAGATCCGCTGGCAGATCGAGGAAATCGAGGACGGCCGCCGCATCCAGCAGGCCACCGTGCTGTTCGACCCCGACACGGGCGAGACGCGCTCCATGCGCACCAAGGAAGACGCGGCCGACTACCGCTACTTCCCCGACCCCGACCTGCCGCCGCTGGTGGTCGCGCCCGAGTGGGTGGAACAGGTCAGGGCCGACATGCCCGAGCTGCCGCGCGCCATGGCCGCGCGCTTTGTCGAGCAATACGGCCTGCCCGAGTACGACGCCACCACGCTGACGCAAAGCCAGGCTATGGCCGCCTACTTCGAGGACACGGCCCGGGCCTGCAATGCGCCCAAGCTGGCCAGCAACTGGATCATGGGCGAGATCTCGCGCCGCCTGAACACCGAGGAAATCGGCATGGAGGCCGCCAAGGTCTCCAGCGCCCAGCTGGCCGCGCTGATCAAGCGCATCGGCGACGGCACCATCTCCAACAACGCCGCCAAGCAGGTGTTCGAAGCGCTGTGGAGCGGCGAAGGCAGCGATGTCGACGCCATCATCGAGGCCAAGGGCCTCAAGCAGATGAACGACACGGGCGCGCTGGAGAAGATCATCGACGAGGTGATCGCCGCCAATCCGGCCAACGTGGAGCAGTACCGCGCAGGCAAGGACAAGGCCTTCAACGCCCTGGTCGGCCAGGTCATGAAGGCTTCCAAGGGCAAGGCCAACCCGGCGCAGGTCAACGAGCTGCTCAAGGCCAAGCTGGCCTGACCACACGCCCGGTCCACCCGGCCCACCAGGCCCGCCAAGCCCGCCCACCGTGGCGGGCTTTTTTTCGTGTGCACGCTCCGCGCCGGCTGTCCCGCACCGAACAGCGCCTGCGCCCGCATGTCTCCAGAATCCCTGCCATCGCACCTGAGGAGACAGCATGACCGCCAGCACCGACCGCCTGCACATCCCCGGCCTGCCCTGGGCCGACTCCCCTGAAGCCGTAGGCCTGGGCGGCGCGCGCCTGGCACACCTGTCGGCCCGGCTGCAGCGCGGCGTGGACACCGGCGAGATCCCGGGCGCCGTGGCCCTGGTGGCGCGGCGCGGCAAGCTCGCCTATCTGGAGAGCTTCGGCCTGCTGGACCCCGAGGCCGGCACGGCCATGCGGCCCGATGCCATCTTCCGCATCGCCTCCATGAGCAAGCCCATCACCTCGCTGGCCATCATGATGCTGGCCGAGCAGGGGCGGCTGTCCATCATCGAGCCTGTGGAGCAGTACCTGCCCGAGCTGGCCGCGCTGCGCGTGGGCCTGGAGCGCGCGCCGCTGGCACGCTCCATCACGCTGCAGGACCTGCTGCGCCACACCTCCGGCATTCCCTATGGATTCGCCGGCACCGAGCACCCCGTCAAGAAGATGTACCTGGATGCGGGCCTGTTCAGCGGCAAGTTCACCAATGCGCAGTTCATCACCAGGCTCGCGCAGCTGCCGCTGGTGGCCCAGCCCGGCGAGACCTGGGAATACGGCATGTCCACCGACGTGCTGGGCCGCGTGGTCGAGGTGGTCAGCGGCCAGACGCTGGCCGCCTTCGTGCGCGAACACATCACCGGGCCGCTGGGCATGGCCGACACGGGCTTTCATGCGCCCGACAGCGAGATCGCACGCGCCGCGCGGCCCCAGCCCGAAGGGCCGCAGAAACAGATGCCGCCCATCCCCCCGGTCACGCGCGCCATGGTGTTCGAGTCGGGCGGCGGTGGCATGGTCTCGACCATGGCCGACTACGCGCGGCTGTGCCTGTTCTGGCGCAACGGCGGCACGCTGGACGGCGTGCGCCTGGTCTCGCGCAAGACCGTGGAGCTGATGACCTCCAACCACCTGCCCGCCAGCGTGCGCATGGGACCGGACATGGCGTATTTCGGCGCCCAGCTGCCCTCGCCCGACGTGGGCCAGGGCTTCGGCCTGGGGTTTGCGGTGCGCACGGCGCCGGGCCTCAACCCGCTGCCGGGCAGCGTGGGCGACTTTTCATGGAGCGGCATCTACGGCACCTTCTTCTGGATCGATCCGCAGGAGGACCTGTTCGCCATCCTCATGATGCAGTCCATGGCTCAGCGCATTCCCTACCGCTGGGTGATGCGCGAGGGCGTGTACCAGTCCGTGGTGGACTGAGCCGGCAGGCGCGCTGCACCGAAAGGGTGCAAAGCCCATGCTGCCAGCAAGAGCGGCGTCCCCTCCTAAAATGACGCGCTTTTGCAGCCCTCCCCGGGGCCGCGCAGGCAAAGACAAAAAGACAACAAGGCCATGGGCTGGAACAGAAAAGCATGGGGGCCTGTGGTGCCACGCCCCGCGCCTGCGGACATGTGGCGCGTGGCCATGGGCTCCATCGTGGGCATGGGAATGGCCACGGCCCTGGTCTGGCTGGCGCATGCGGGCACCTGGGATCTTCCCCTGCGCCTGTTCGCGCCGCTGGGTGCCACGGCTGTGCTGCTGTTCGCCGTGCCCACCAGCCCGCTGGCCCAGCCCTGGTCCTGCGTAGTGGGCAATACGGTGTCGGCGCTCTGGGCCCTGTTCGTGCTGCAGTGGAGCCCTCCCCAGCTGGCCCCTGCGCTGGCCGTGGGTGGCGCCATAGGCTGCATGCTGCTGACGCGCTCGCTGCATCCGCCGGGTGGCGCCATGGCCCTGCTGACGGTGCTCAATGCCAAGGCCTCGCTGGCCGCCGGCTGGATGCTGCCCTTCGTGCCCGTGGGCGCGCTGACGCTGGCGCTGGTCCTGGCGGCCACGGCGCTCCACCGCGCCACGGGCCGGCGCTATCCCCACCATGCCGACACGGCGCCCAAGGCCTCGCCCGCCGATTCGGCCCATCGCCATGCCTCGCGCCTGGGCCTGTCCCATGCCGATCTGGAGGCGCTGCTGCTGCGCTTCGGCCAGGAAAACAACCTGGAAGCCGACGACCTGGCCGAGCTGCTGGCCGCCGCCGAGGAAACCGCCATCGAGCACCGCCTGGGCGGCGTGCGCTGCGCCCAGCTGATGACGCGCGATCCCGTGAGCTGCTCCTTGGACGACGACGTGCACGCCGTGGCCGCACGCTTTCGCGCGCACCCGGCCAAGAGCCTGCCGGTGCTGGACGCCGATGGCGGCCTGGCCGGCACGGTCTCCCGTGCCGAGCTGTACGAGTGGCTGTGGATGAGCCCCGTGCGCCCGGCCGAATCTGCGGCAAAACCTTCTTTGTTGAACTGGCTGGGCCAGCGCCTGCCCGGCAAGAGCCGGGCCGTGCCCCGCCTGTCGGAGCTGCCCCAGCTGGTTCATGCGCCTGAACTCAGCGTGGACGAGGACACGCCCGTGGGCCAGTTGCTGGACGCCCTGGCCCGGCACAGCGTGCCCTGCATTCCCGTGATGCGCGAAGGCCGGCTGACCGGCCTGATCACGCGCACGGACCTGATGCGGCTGCTGCTGCAGCCGGGCAGATAGGGCGACCCGGCAATGCGCCAGTTTCAGGAAGTGCGCCCAAGCGCAGCATCCTGAAACCTGGCCATCAGAACAGCACGCGGCAGCGGATGGTGCCGGGAACCTGGGTCAGTTTCTCGACCGCCAGGCCCGAGGACTGGGCCGCCAGGTCGATCACCACATAGCCCACCTTCTCGTCGGTGCGCAGGTACTGGCCGGCAATGTTGATGCCGTTCTCGGCAAACACCTGGTTGATGGCCGACAGCACGCCGGGCTGGTTGTGGTGCACGTGCAGGATGCGGTTCTGGCCGGGGTGGGCGGGCAGGGCCACTTCGGGGAAGTTCACCGCCGAGGTGGTGGTGCCGTTGTCGCTGTACTTGACCAGCTTCTCGGCCACTTCCAGGCCGATGTTGGCCTGGGCCTCCATGGTGGAGCCGCCCACGTGCGGGGTCAGGATGACGTTGTCCAGGCCGCGCAGGGGCGAGACGAATTCATCCTTGTTGCTGCGCGGCTCGGTGGGGAACACGTCGATGGCGGCGCCCAGCAGCTTGCCGGCCTTCAGGGCCTCGGCCAGCGGCTCGATTTCCACCACGGTGCCGCGCGAGGCATTGATCAGGATGGCGCCGGGCTTCATGGCCGCGATTTCCTTGGCGCCGATCATCCACTGGGTGGAGGGCAGCTCGGGCACGTGCAGGGTGACGATGTCGCTGCCGGCCAGCAGATCGGCCAGCGATGCGGCCTGGCGCGCATTGCCCAGCGGCAGCTTGGTGGACACGTCATGGAAGAGCACCTGCATGCCCACCGACTCGGCCATCACCGACAGCTGGGTGCCGATGGAGCCGTAGCCCACGATGCCCAGCGTCTTGCCGCGGATTTCGTAGGAATTCTCGGCGCTCTTGAGCCAGCCGCCGCGGTGGGCGGAGGCGTTCTTGGCGGGCACGCCGCGCAGCAGCAGAATGGCTTCGGCCAGCACCAGCTCGGCCACCGAGCGCGTGTTGGAGTAAGGCGCGTTGAAGACCACCACGCCACGCTCGCGCGCCGCGTCCAGGTCCACCTGGTTGGTGCCGATGCAAAAGCAGCCCACGGCCACGAGCTTTTGCGCGGCGGCGAACACGTCGGCCGTCAGCTGCGTGCGCGAACGGATGCCGACGAAGTGCACGTCGGCGATCTTGCGCTTGAGCTCCTCGCCTTCCAGCGCGCCCGTCACGGTCTCCACATTGGTGTAGCCCGCGTTGCGCAGCACTTCGAGTGCGGACGGATGGATGCCTTCGAGCAGCAGGAACTTGATCTTCGATTTATCCAGCGACGTTTTGGTCATGGGCGAGCCCTCTCTAGTCAGTCAGAAATCAAAGCGAGCATTACAGCGGATTCGGGAAGCCGCTACAGCCGGTAGGCCCAAAGCCAGCGCGCCCGCAAGCGGGAGAACCATGCGCCCTGCGGCCATGAACATCCCGCCATCCGGCAGACACCCATTGCAGGACGGCGCATGCCACGGGAGCACATGCACACTTCGAGTTTGGCGCGAAATGTAAAACATTGAGAACCGGTGCGCGCGTGCGCGGCAGCCTTCCTAGAATTCGCGCGTCTGCGTCCGGTGCTTTCAAATCAATAGCAACAGAACAGGCCTGCAGGCGGGCCGGACGCGCCCTTGTTTTACGAACCAACCGAGGAATCCGATGATTACAAACATGCTGCGCAGGATCGAGGACCTGCTGGTGCAGGTGGTGCGCGTGGTGCTGCTGGTGTTCTCCCTGCTCGTGCTGGTGGGCATGGCACTGTGGACCTGGGAGAGCTTCAGGCCCGGCAAGGCCGAGACGCCCCAGGCCGTGGCCCAGGAATTGAACTGGAAGGACGCCAGGCCCGACCTGCAGTTCGTCGTGGACGAAACCAGCCGCGACCTGGGCGCGGGCGGCGGCGAACCCGCCATGGAAAAGCGCCTGGCCGATCCGGCGCTGCGCCCCGCCTTCCAGAAGGCCGACGCCCTGGTGCGCGCCTTCGTGAACAAGGATCCTGCGCGGCGCGAGCGCATCGAGCGGGACCACCAGGCCCGGGGCCTGGCACCGCTGCACCCGCTGCTGCAAGGCGACGCCCTGCCGTCCGAGGCCGATGTGCAGCGCCGCATCCAGGAGCGCGGCCAGCGCGAAGGCGATGCCGGGGCCGTGGATGCGGCGGCCGATGCAGCGGCTGCCGACGCAGCGGCTGCCGCAGCCGCCTCCGCCGACGAGGAAGACAGCTGGATGGTCGATCCCGTGGATACCGCCGCCGCCATCCACGAGCGTGCCCAGGCCGCCGAGCTGGAACACGGCAAGGGCGCCTATGCGGCCTATGTGCAGGGCCTGCCCGCCGCGCTGGAGCAGGTCTTCGGCAATGCCGCGCTGGAGCCGCGGCTGCAGGCGCAGACGGCCCAGCAGATCCTGTCCACGGTGCTGCTGAACTACACGCTGTCCCTGGACAATGCGGCGCGCGCGCTGCGCGGCGAGGACAGCCACGGCAGCAGCTCCTGGAAGGAACGCTTCGGCGCCGTGGAGACGGCCTTCTGGAGCATGCTGATGTCATTCCTCGTGCTGGTGGTGATGGTGCTGGTCTTCATCCGCATGGAGCGCCACCTGCGCGTGATCAGCCAGCAGCATGGCCAGGCACCGCGCCAGCCCTGAGGCCTTGCGCTATCGTTGCCGCTTTCCTTTCTGCTTGCCGCCTATCCGCATGACACGCAACACCACCACCCCCATCCATCCGCAATTCCTGGGCCGCATGTCGCCGCGCGCCTTCAGGCCCGAGGCACTGAGCCAGGCCCAGGTCGAGCAGTTGGCCGACGCCGCGCGCTGGGCCCCTTCGGCCAGCAACAAGCAGCCCTGGCACTTTGCCTATGCGCTGCGCGGCGATGCGAACTGGCAGGCCTTCAGCACCATTCCCAACGAGTTCAACCGCCGCTGGTGCCTGGAGGCGGGCGCGCTGATCGTGCTGATGTCCGACCGCCAGGCCTCGCCCGGCAAGCACAGCTTCGACGCGGGCTGCGCCTGGGGCTACCTGGCGCTGGAGGCCCATGCCATGGGCCTGGCCACGCACGCCATGGGCGGCTTCTCGGCCGAGGCCGCACGCGAGGTGCTGCGCCTGCCCGAGCACCTGGAGCCCGAGGTGGTGATCGCCGTGGGCTGGCGCGGCGATGCAGCCGCCCTGCCCGACGATCTGCGCGAGCGCGAGGTGCCCACGCCGCGCAAGCCGCTGGCTGAAGTGCTGAGCGCCGGCCCCGTGGCCACGGGCGGCTGACGGCGGGTTCCAAGTCCTACGCCGCTTTGCGGGGATGCCCCGGATGGCCGCTCCAGGCCCCGGGGCTACACTGGCCCACAGGCCTGCGGCGCAGCAGGCGTCCATGACCCCAAGGAGTTGCCATGACACCATCCTCCAGCCCCAACCTCGACAAGCTGCGCAACATTGTCCAGAAGTTCGGCGCCAGCTCCTTCACCACGGACCAGGTGGCCAGCGAATACGACGACGCCCCGGCCACGGCGGAAAGCATCGAGCAGTTCGACGCCCTGCTGCAGCGCCATGCAGCCGTGCTGGGCATCCATTCCGTCCCCGGCAGCGGCGGCCAGGGCCACGGCGCCACCGTCTGGCACCCGGCCTGAGCACCGAAACCACGCAGGGCACGGCGCCGCTACACTCGCTGCGGCCGGCACTTTGCCGGCGCGCAGTTTCCTTTTGATGTCCTCACTCTCCCCCCATACCTGGCTGCAGCTGTCCGTGGCAGCCAGTGCCTTGCTGGTGCTCGCCTCCATCGGCTGGGTCTGGCACGGCACGCGCGCCCTGCCCGCGGATTCGCGCGATGGCCGCAGCGCCCGGCGCATGGCGGCCCTGTTCGCCCTGGGCGCCTTGGCCTGGCTGGCCTACGGCCTGTACACGGGCTATGCCGCGCTGTGGAAGGCAGACGCGCTGATGCTGTTCGCCCAGCAAGGCGCGCTGCTGCGCCTGCCGCTGCTGATCGGCGGACTGGCCTGGGTGGCCGCGCTGCTGGTCACGCGCGTTCTGCGCATGCTGGGCCGGGCCGGATCGGCATGAGCCGGCGCAGACCCCCACGGCGCTGAGCGCTCAGGGCGCCGCCACCTCCTTGGGCAGCACATAGGCACGCACGCTGTCGCCAGCCTTGGTGCCGGTCGAACCATGGCCACCCGCCACCACCACCAGGTACTGGCGCTGGTCCGTGCCCAGGTAGGTCATGGGTGTGGCCTGGCCGCCTGCGGGCAGGCGGTCCTGCCAGAGCTGGCGGCCGCTGTCCACGTCATAGGCGCGCACATAGTTGTCCAGTGCCCCCGAGTAGAAGGCCACGCCGCCAGCGGTCACCACCGGGCCGCCAATGCCGGGCACGCCCATGCGAAAGCCCAGCGGCAGCGGGCTCAGGTCGCGCGGCGTGCCGTTGCGGCGCTGCCAGACGATCTGGCCCGTGCGCAGGTCGGCACCCGCCACAAAGCCCCAGGGCGGCGCCTGGCAGGGAATGCCCAGCGGCGAGACAAAGGGCTTGAGCCGCACCGCAAACGGTGCGCCGAAGTTTTCGTTGAGCGCGGGCAGGCCGTCCTTGGGCGGGCCGCCATCCTGCACCAGCAGCGAGGTATCGTCCGCACGCGGCACCAGGGTGGAGACGAAGGCCAGCCGCGTGGGCGTGGCAAACACCACCTGCCGGCGCGGGTCCACGGCCACGCCGCCCCAGTTGAAGACGCCGAAGTTGCCCGGATAGATCAGCGAGCCCTGCTCCGAGGGCGGCGTGAAGCGCCCCTCGTAGCGCAGCCGGTGGAAAGCCAGCCGGCACCACAGCTGCTCGAAGGGCGTGGCACCCCACATGTCGCGTTCGGTCAGGGCCGGGGGATTGAAGCTCAGCTGCGAATGCGGCTGCGTGGGCGCCGTGCGGTCGCCGCGTGCCGCGCCCTGCGGCGCAGCCACCTCGGTAACGGGCAGCAGCGGCTGGCCCGTGCGCCGGTCCAGCACGAACAGCTCGCCCTGCTTGGTGGGCTGCACCAGGGCGGGCACGCTGTGGCCGCCGATCTCCAGGTCGATCAGGCTGGGCTGCGAGGGCACGTCGTAGTCCCAGAGATCGTGGTGCACGGTCTGGAACACCCAGCGCACGGCGCCCGTGGCGATGTCCAGCGCCACCACCGAGGACGAATACTGCTCGGCCTCGGCGCTGCGCCGGCCGCCCCATTGGTCGGGCGGCGCATTGCCCATGGGCACGAAGACGAGGCCCAGCGTCTCGTCCACGCTGGAGATGGACCAGCTGTTGGGCGAGCTGGGCACATAGGTCTGCCCTTCGGGCAGCGGCGTGCTGGTCGCTGGCCGGCCCGGGTCCCAGGCCCACAGCAGCGCGCCCGAGCGGATGTCGAAGGCGCGGATCACGCCCGAGGGCTCGCGCGTGGAATGGTTGTCCAGCACCGTGCCGCCCACGATGATGCGGTCGCGCGCCACCACCACCGGCGAGGTCGAGTAGTACGAGCCCGGCTTGCGCTCGGGCATGCCCTGCCAGAGGTCGATATGGCCCTGGCCGCCCGCCACGTTGCCGCAGGTCTGGCCGTCGGCGGGATTGAGGGCGACCACCTTGCCGTCGGCCGTGGCCATGAACAGCTTGGCGGTACAGCGGCCATCATCGGAGGAAGGGGCCGGGGAGGCCGGGGAGACCGTGGAAGCCGGATCAGCCTGTACCGCCCGTGCCGCCTGTGCGCCGGCCTTCCTTGCAGCCGGCGCCACCGCCGAATGCGTCTGCCCCGCCGCCGCATCGAACTGCGCGGCCGCCTGCGCCGACTGGTAGGACAGGCCCCGGCAGGTCAGGTGCTGCAGCGCCAGCCCCTTGGGCATGGGCAGGTCGCGCCGCCACAGCTGCTTGCCCGTCGTGGCATCGAGCGCAATCACCGACTGGTGGGGCGTGCACAGGAACAGGCGCTCGCCGATCTTCAGCGGCGTGACCTCGAACGTGGTTTCTTCGGGATCGCCGGGCTTGCCGCGCACATCGCCCGTGCGGAACTCCCAGGCCAATTGCAGCAGCCGCACGTTGTGCGGGCCGATCTGGCGCAGCGGCGAATAGCGCTGGCCCGCTCCGGTGCGGCCGTAGGCATGCCATTCGCCATCGGGCACGGCATCGGTGGCATCGCCCTGCAGCACCGGCGGGCTGCGCAGGCCGCCGGCCTCGGAGGCCACCATGGACATGTTCTGCACGGCCGTGACCTGGCCGTCGGCAGGCAGGTCCGACGCAGCGGCGGCCGCCCCCGCAAACTGGCCCTGGGTTTCATGGGCATCGCGCTGGCGCCCGAAGGACAGGCCCGCGAGAATGGCCGTGCCCAGCACCACCAGCGCCAGCGCCGCATGGGCTGGTGCCAGGCCCCGGTTCTGGCCCATGTCGGGCTCATGGCGCAGCGCACGCACCGACCAGGGCAGCACCAGCAGCAGGCCCATCAACCAGGGCACCCCCAGGCGCCCCGCCAGCGGCCACCAGTCCAGCCCTATCTCCCAGACCGCCCACAGCGCGGTGCCCAGCAGCCACAGCGCAAACAGCCACAGCGCCATGGCCGAACGGCTCGCCACGCCCCACCCCACCACCAGCAGCAGCAGGCCGGCGATCACGTAGTAGCCGCTGCCGCCGGCCAGCAGGAGCTGGGCGCCGCCCCAGGACAGCCAGGCCCCGGCTGCCCACAGCAGCAAGGCCATCAACCAACGCCACACCGTCATGCTGCCTCCCTTGATGTCAGCCCGCAGACTCGATGCGCAAAGCCTAGCCCTGCATGCGGGCGCCGCATGCAGGACGAATTCGACTCAGCAAGCGTGCAACGAGAAGGAGGAAGGAAAGGAGGGGCAGGAAGAAGAAAGAACGCGGCGGCGGGCGCGGCGTTGGGCCAGCCTCAGCGGCGTGCGCTCGCAGCCCACAGCTGGCGCAGCTGCTGCAGCTCGGCATCGAAGCGCTCCTGGATGCGGCGCTTTTCCTGGTCCTGCTGCTGGACGAAGCGCTGCTGCTCCTCCTGCGAGACCGTGTTCTCGTCGAGCTGGCGGCGCAGCGATGCCGGCGCCTTGGCGGGGTCTTTCCTGTAGAACTCCATCTCGGCATTCAGGGCCGTGCGCCGCGTCTGCAGTTCCTGCTGGCGCTGGCGCGCCACGGAGATGACCTGATCGACCTGGGAGATGGCCTCGGCACGCTCGGCATCGTGGGCGGCCTGGTTGGGGTAGCGCGTGATCAACGCCTTGTCGCGCGAGCGCTCCTCGCGCATGCGGCGCTGCTCTGCCTGGTCGCGGCGGCGCTGGGCGTCCAGCTCGGCGCGTTCGTTGTCGGTCAGCGTGGGGCCCACGCGGCGCAGCTCCACGCCGGAGTTGCCCAGCACGCGCTGGTCGCGGTCCACGCATTCGGCAATCGGGCGGTCGGCCGTCAGGCGGCGGCCACGGGCGTCGGTGCATGAATAGATGCCCGGCCCCAGGGGCACATCCTGGGCGAGCACGGCGCAGCCCAGCGTGGCCAAGCCCATGGCACACAGCAAGGATCGTGCATGCATCGCCCGCTTCATCAACCGCTTACCCCTTGTCGTTGACTCCATAACGCTGGCGGTAGGCCAGCACGCGCTCATGGTGGCCGCTGCCTGCGCTGCCACCTTGAATCTCAAGATAAAGCAATAAGTCTGCCAGTTTTGCAATAGTGCAGACCTGCATGCCCAGCTGGTTGCGCACGTACTGCACGGCGCTGTGGGGCACGTCCTGGCCATTTTCCGTGGCCATTTCCTGGCGGTCCAGCGCGATGGCCACGGCATGCGGCGTGGCACCGGCGGCGCGGATGATGGCGATGGACTCGCGCGCGGCCGTGCCGGCGCTCATCACGTCGTCCACGATCAGCACGCGGCCCTTGAGGGGCGCGCCCACCAGGGTGCCGCCCTCGCCGTGGTCCTTGGCTTCCTTGCGGTTGTACGCAAAGGGCTTGTTGATGCCCATGCGGGCCAGCTCCACCGCCACGGTGGCCGCCAGCGGGATGCCCTTGTAGGCCGGGCCGAAGATCATGTCGAACTCGATGCCGCTGGCCGCGATGGCTTTTGCATAGAATTCGGCGAGACGGCCCATCTTGCCGCCGTCATCGAACAGGCCGGCATTGAAGAAGTACGGGCTCATGCGCCCGGCCTTGGTCTTGAACTCGCCGAAACGCAGCACCCCTGCGTCAACGGCGAATTGCACAAATTCCTGCGCCAGACGGCCTGCGTCATCGGCCTGCAGATTACTCACCACCATGGATTCATCCTTGTTCAAATTGACCAGCCTCAACCTCAACGGCATCCGCTCGGCCTCGACCAAGGGCGTCGAAGCCTGGATCGAGGCCACTGCGCCGGATTGTATTTGCGTGCAGGAAATCAAGGCCCAGGCCGCCGACATGACCGGACGCTTCGAGCTGCTGGCCGGCCTGCGCGGCCACTTCCACTACGCCGAGAAAAAGGGCTACTCGGGCGTGGGCGTCTACAGCCGCCACGAGCCCAGCGACGTCGTGGTCGGCTTCGGCTCGCACGAATTCGACGCCGAAGGCCGCTACGTGGAGGCGCGCTTCGACACGCCATCTCGCAAGCTGTCCATCATCAGCGCCTACTTTCCCAGCGGCAGCTCCGGCGAACTGCGCCAGACGGCCAAGTTCCGCTTCCTGGCCGAAATGCACGCCCACCTGATGCGCATGAAGGGCGAACGCGAGTTCATCCTCTGCGGCGACATCAACATCGCCCACCAGCAGATCGACCTCAAGAACTGGCGCAGCAACCAGAAAAACAGCGGTTTCACGCCCGAGGAACGCGAGTGGATGACAAAATTGTTGAACAAAACTGAGCCGACTGGCGGCCTGGTGGACGTTTATCGCCTGCTCCAGCCCGACACCACCGACACCTGCTACACATGGTGGAGCAACCGCGGCCAGGCCTACGCCAACAACGTGGGATGGCGCCTGGACTACCACCTGGCCACCCCCGCTACCGCCGCGCTGGCCCGCACCGAGAACATCTACAAGGATGTGAAGTTCTCGGACCATGCGCCGGTGACCATCGGCTACGACATGAAGCTGTGAGACGTTCAAGCAGGGCCTTGGGTCGCGGCGGTTTGACTCGTCGCGGTCTCATACAGACACTGTGCGCATGATCTTTATCTGAGGGTTCCGAGATGAAATCCATTGCTGTCTCCAGCGCCAAGCGGCCAATCCATCTCACGATCAATGCAGATCTGGTGACGCAGGCCAAGGCCTATACCGACAATCTCTCGGCCACCATGGAATCCCTGCTGGCCGAATACGTTGCCAGGCAGGAGGGCGCACAGCGTGAGCGCCAACGGCTTGCCGACGCCTGCGCCAGCGACTGGAACGCGGTCAACATCTCGGTGGGTTCGTTCGCAGACGAGCTCTGCTGCCGCGCGGCACTCCAACCGTGGGTGCGAGGATGAATCCCGTGTTTGTCATTGAAGGCGTGCCGGTCGTCCTGCATGCCCAGGACATGGTTTCAGTCGCCCTGGATCAATTGGGTGAAGTGGTGGCCTCACTGGAGCATGAAGGCCAAGCCATCGCCGATGCGCTGGACGAATTGCTGACCCGGTCCGGGGGCTGACCCAAGATCGTTTTCAAGGAGGCCAGGGCTTGGGCCCTGCCCTCCTCGGACTTCAGCCCGGGCGCACGCCTCACTCCAGCGCCTTGCCCATGTCCTCCACCACCTTCTTGGCGTCGCCGAAGACCATCATGGTCTTGTCCATGTAGAACAGCTCGTTGTCCAGGCCCGCATAGCCGGCCGCCATGGAGCGCTTGTTCACGATCACCGTCTTGGCCTTGTAGGCCTCCAGGATGGGCATGCCGTAGATGGGGCTGCCCTTGACGTGTGCGGCGGGGTTCACCACGTCGTTGGCGCCCAGGATGATGGCCACGTCGGCCTGGCCGAACTCGCTGTTGATGTCCTCCATCTCGAAGACCTGGTCGTAGGGGACCTCGGCCTCGGCCAGCAGTACGTTCATGTGGCCGGGCATGCGGCCCGCCACCGGGTGGATGGCGTACTTCACCGTCACGCCGCGCTCGGTGAGCTTGTCGGCCAGCTCCTTGACCGCGTGCTGGGCACGCGCCACGGCCAGGCCGTAGCCGGGCACGATGACCACGGTCTCGGCATTGCCCAGGACGAAGGCCGCATCGTCGGCGCTGCCGCTTTTCACGTTGCGCTGCTGCTGGGAGCCTGCGGCCGCGCTGGTGGCCTCGCCGCCGAAGCCGCCCAGGATCACGCTGAAGAAAGAGCGGTTCATGGCCTTGCACATGATGTAGCTCAGGATGGCGCCCGAGCTGCCCACCAGCGATCCCGCAATGATCAGCATGCTGTTGTTCAGCGAGAAGCCGATGCCCGCCGCCGCCCAGCCCGAGTAGCTGTTGAGCATGGACACGACCACCGGCATGTCCGCGCCGCCGATGGGAATGATCAGCAGCACGCCCAGCAGCAGTCCCAGGGCGATGACCAGCACGATGTCCATCCAGCTTTGGCTGTGCCAGAAGCCGAAGACGAAGAAGGCCGCAGCCAGCCCCAGCACGGCGTTGAGCGCATGCTGGCCCTTGAACTGCACGGGCGCGCCCTGGAACAGGCGGAACTTGTACTTGCCGCTGAGCTTGCCGAAGGCGATCACCGAGCCCGTGAAGGTCACGGCGCCGATGAAGGCGCCCAGCGCCAGCTCCACGCGGTTGCCGCCCGGGATGGCGCCGCCCTTGGCCGTGATGGCAAAGGCCCAGGGCTCGGCCACGGCGGCCACGGCGATGAACACCGCCGCCAGGCCGATCATGCTGTGCATGAAGGCCACCAGCTCGGGCATCTTGGTCATCTCCACGCGCTGCGCCATGACGGCACCGGCCGTGCCGCCGACCAGCAGGCCCAGCAGCACCCAGCCCAGGCCCAATGCATTGCCGCCGGCCAGCTGCACGATGAGCGCCGCCGTGGTCAGCACGGCGATCACCATGCCGGCCATGCCGAACAGGTTGCCCCGTATGGACGTGGTGGGATGCGACAGCCCCTTGAGCGCCTGGATGAAGCAGACGCTGGCCACCAGGTAGAGCAATGTGACGAGGTTCATGCTCATGACTGGCCCTCCGCCTTGGCGTCCTTGCCGTCCTTGGCCGGAGCGCTCTTGCGCTCTTTCTTGCGGAACATCTCCAGCATGCGCCGCGTGACCAGGAAGCCGCCGAACACGTTGACCGCGGCCAGCGCCACGGCCAGCACGCCCATGGTCTTGCCCAGGCCCGTTTCCGTGAGCGCCGCCGCCAGCATGGCGCCGACGATGACGATGGCCGAGATGGCATTGGTCACCGCCATCAGCGGCGTGTGCAGCGCGGGCGTGACGGTCCACACCACGTGGTAGCCCACGTAGATGGCCAGCACGAAGATGATGAGATGGATGATGGTGGGGGATACGGCTTCCATGTCATTTCCTCCGCTGTGCTGCGAGTTGGCCTTCATGGGCCATCAGGCACGCGGCCACGATGTCGTCCTCCATGTCCACATGCAGGGCGCCATCCTTGTTGATGATGAGCTTGAGAAAATCGAGCACATTGCGTGCATACAGGGCCGAGGCATCGGCCGCCACCAGCGCCGCCAGGTTGGTCAGGCCCACGATGGTCACGCCATGCGTGACCACGGTCATGCCGGCCTGGGTCAGCGGGCAGTTGCCGCCGCGCTCGGCCGCCAGGTCCACGATGACGGCGCCTGGCTTCATGGCCTGCACCATCTCGGCCGTGACCAGCACGGGCGCGGGCCGGCCCGGGATCAGCGCCGTGGTGATGACCACGTCGGCCTGGGCCACGCGCTTGGCGACCTCGGCCTTTTGCCGGTCCAGCCAGCTTTGCGGCATGGGGCGGGCGTAGCCGCCCACGCCTTCGGCGGCCTCCTTTTCCTCGGCCGTCTCGTAGGGCACGTCGATGAACTTCGCGCCCAGCGACTCGACCTGCTCGCGCACGCTGGGCCGCACATCGCTGGCCTCGATCACGGCGCCCAAGCGCTTGGCCGTGGCAATGGCCTGCAGGCCGGCCACGCCCACGCCCAGCACCACGACGCGCGCGGCCTTCACCGTGCCGGCCGCCGTCATCAGCATGGGAAAGAAGCGCTGGTACTGGTTGGCCGCAATCATCACGGCCTTGTAGCCGGCGATATTGGCCTGGCTGGACAGCACGTCCATGCTCTGCGCACGCGTGGTGCGCGGAGCCGCCTCCAGCGCATAGGCCGTGATGCCCGCATCGGCCAGGCGCTGCAGGCCTGCGGGCTGGAAGGGGTCCAGCATGCCGACCAGCGTTGCGCCCTTGCGGACCAGGGGCAGCTCACCCTCCGAAGGAATGCGCACCTTGAGCACAAGATCGGCGCCCAGGGCGCCTGCCGCATCGACGATCTCGGCGCCCGCTGCCTCGAACAAGGCATCGGGCACGCTGGCCGCCACTCCCGCTCCCGACTGCACGCGCAGCACATGGCCTTGCGCACGCAGCTTCTTGACGGTCTCGGGGGTCGCGGCCACCCGGGTTTCTCCTGCCATGGTCTCGGCAGGCACGCCAATCAACATACCGGTTCTCCCTCGCGTGATGCCGGTACCCGCCCTGCGCTGCATTGCGCAGGCGGCGGCCCGGCCCATCCTCGAAAAAATCCTTGCGCGCCTGCATGACGGCAGGCTGGCTTGGCGGCACGGCTAGCTTGTATCACGGCCGCGTGGCGGCAGCCACGGGGTCTGCCCGCGAGGATGTCGCCTGTCCGTCACAAGACGCCGGATTGCCGCGAAATGACAGCCACATTAAATGATCGCCATCCACGACCCGGCGCACCGCTGCCGTGTCCCAATGCACCTTTGAGCGACTGCAGCGGCGCAGCCGCGCAGTGCGAAGGAAGGCACCATGGGACTCTTGCAAAGACTGTTCGGACAACACGCGCGCGGCGGCCATCACGGCGGCCATCACGGCGGCCATCACGGCGGCAATATCGGCGTCCATATCGGCGGGCATCACGCCGGCGGCGCATACCCGCCTGCGGCCGTGGCGGCGGTCTGCCCCGGCTGCCATGCATCGATTGCCTCCAGCTCGCGCTTTTGCCCGCAGTGCGGCGGCGCGGTGCTGCCGCAGGCCTGCAGGAGCTGCAACGCCAGCCATCCGGCCGGTGCGCGGTTCTGCGGGCAATGCGGCCAACCGACCACCTGACGGCGCAAGCGGAGGCGGCCCTGCGCTGCCATCAGGGGAAGGAGCGGGAATAATGGGCGCTTTCGCCAGAAGCACCCACGCCGCCCATGCTCCAGTACCACACCATCCCCGTCACCGCCTTCCAGCAGAACTGCTCGCTGGTCTGGTGCGACCAGACCATGGAAGCCGCCGTCATCGACCCGGGCGGCGACCTGGAGCAGATCGGCTGGGAGATAGAGCGCCTGGGCCTGGCGCTCAAGGCCATCTGGCTCACGCACGCCCACATAGACCACGCGGGCGGCACGCGCGAGCTGGCCGATGCACAGCAGCTGCCCATCATCGGCCCCCATCCCGGCGACCAGTTCTGGATCGATGCCCTGCCCCAGCAGGGCGCCATGTTCGGCTTCCCGCATTCGGACCCCTTCACGCCCACGCGCTGGCTGCACGATGGCGACACGGTGAGCATCGGCCAGGAAACGCTGCAGGTGCGCCACTGCCCCGGCCATACGCCCGGCCACGTGGTGTTCCATGCGCCGCAGATCGACCGCGCCTTCGTGGGCGACGTGCTGTTCGCGGGCAGCATCGGCCGCACCGACTTTCCCCAGGGCAACCACCAGCAGCTGATCGACAGCATCGTCCAGCGCCTGTGGCCCATGGGCGACCAGACCGTGTTCATCCCGGGCCACGGCCCCGAAAGCAGCTTCGGCCGCGAGCGCAAGAGCAACCCCTACGTGGGCGGGACCTGAGCCTGCAGCTGCCTCAGCCCAGCACCTCGATCCACCGATAGCCCAGACGCACGCTGCCGCCCGCCTGCAGCTTGCGCAGCTCCTCGTTCACGCGCTGGCGCGAGGCGCCCACCACATGCGACAGATCGCCCTGCGATATGCGCAGCAGGGTACGGCCACCGGGCAGGGGCTGGCCGTTCTCTGCCGCCAGAACCTGCAAGGTGGCCCAGACCCGGGCATGCAGCGTGTCCTCCGAACTGATGAAGATCGTGTCCAGCAGCCCGTTCACGCGCAGGCTCAGCAGGCGCGCCACAGCCAGGCATGCGGGCGCATCGCGCTCCAGGAAGTCCAGCAGCGGCTGGCGCGGCAGGACCAGCACCTCGACATCGCCATCGGCCACCAGGTCCACGGGCACGGGCGCATTGCCCAGCACCGAGCTGATGCCGGTGATCTCCCCGGCCTCCAGCCAGCGCGTCATGCGCTCGGTGCCGCCCACGGTGAAGGCCACGACACGAAAGCGCCCTGACAGCAGCACCAGCGCATGGTCGGCCGCATCGCCGCGCTTTTGCACGAACTGTCCATCGCGGTAGCGGCGCCTGGAGCCTATGGCCCGCAGCCCGCGTGCCGATGCGGCCGGCAATTCGGCCAGCAGGTCCACGCGATAGCGCTCGCTGCGCGCCTGCGCCAAAGAGGTGTTGGGGGAACCGAGCTTGGTGTTCACCCGATCATTGTCCCTTTCGCGGCAATTGGCGCATAGCACCGTCCTTGTAATCGGCCCCATACCCACACGTATGGAGCCCGCCCCCATGATCCGCACCACGCTCGCCCTGGTATCCGCCTTCGTGTTCGCCCTGCTCTCGACCCAGGCAGCCCTGGCACAGACGCCCACGCTGCGTATCCAGGACTACCCCGGCATCGGCAATTTCCTGGTGCGCGTGGCCAACGCGCGGGGACTGTGCGAGAAGCACGGCATACGCTGCGAACTGCGCCCCATCCCGCAGGCACCGCTGGCGCTGCAGACCTTGCTGGCCGGTGACCTCGAAGTGGCGTTTACGCCGCCCGAGGTGCTGCTCCAGGCGGTCAACAAGGGCGCCGACCTCAAGGTGATCGGCAGCGGCGCCAGCGCGCCGACGTTCTTCCTCATGGCCTCGTCGGCCCTGCCCACCCCGCATGCCGCCCAGGGCTATCCCGCCGTGATGCAGGACTTCAAGGGCCGGCGCATCGGCGTGACGGCGCGCGGCAGCGCGGCCGAGTTCCAGCTCGTGAGCCTGCTGCAGGGCGCCGGCATGAAGGCGGACGACGTCACCATCGTCGCCGTGGGATCGCCCAACACCGCCTTTCCGGCGATTGCGCAAAGGCAGGTCGATGGCCTGATGCTGTTCTCGCCCATGGACGGCTTTTGCGAGGTCAGCCAGGCCTGCCGCATCGTCGTCGATCCGCGCAGGGGCCAGGGTCCGGCCGATGTGGTGGACACCAACGGCGCCGGCGTGCTGCAGGTGGTGCGCGCCGACTTCCTGCGCAAGAACGCCCCGGCCGTGGAGGGCTTGCGCCGCGCCATGAACGAGGCGGCCGACTATGCCCGCGAACCGGCCCATTTCGATGCATTGCTCAAAGTCGCGCAGGACAGCTTCCGCATCAACACGACCGGCGGCGAACGGATCCTGGAAGTGGCGCTGCGCAACGCCATTCCTTCCATGCAGTTTGCGGTGGACCCCAAGGCCCTGCAGCATGCCGCGCGCTACCTGCAGCGCACGGGGCAGATCAGCCGGCTGATCGACACCGCGCCCCTGCTGGCGCAGTGAAGGGGGCGCGCGCCATGACTTCCAATGTATCGCAACTGCCGCCGCAGGCCATTGCCGCCGACGGCCTGCACCTGAGCTTCGACGGCCGCACGCAGGTGCTGGACAACATTGCGCTGCAGGTGGCCGAGGGCGAATTCGTCTCGCTGGTCGGGCCCAGCGGCTGCGGCAAGACCAGCCTGCTCAACCTCTGCGCGGGCCTGGTGGCCCACACCGGCGCCGGCACGCTGCGCGTGCTGGGCGAGGCACCGCGCCTGGGCAGTTCCCGCGTGGGCTACATGCTGGCGCGCGACAGCCTGCTGCCCTGGTGCACGGCGCTGGAGAACGCCGCCTTCGGCGCGCGCGTGCGCGGCGTCGGCACGGCCGACAGCACGGAGCGCGCACTGCGCATGCTGCAGGAGGTGGGCCTGGCCGACCATGCGCAGGCCCTGCCCAAGGCCTTGTCCCACGGCATGCGCCAGCGCACGGCGCTGGCGCGCACCTTTGCGCTGGACGCGCAGCTGCTGCTGATGGACGAGCCCTTCGGCGCCCTGGACGCGCAGACCAAGCTGCAGCTGCAGGACCTGCTGCTGCGCCTGTGCCAGCAGCACCGCCACAGCGTGCTGTTCGTGACCCATGACCTGGCCGAGGCCGTGGCCGTCTCCGACCGCGTGGTGGTGATGTCCTCGCGCCCGGGCCGCATCATCGCCGACCTGCCCATAGACCTGCCGCGCCCGCGCTCCATCCGCGACCTGCAGAAGTCGCCGCGCTTCCATGAACTCTATGCGGCCCTGTGGTCGCAGCTTGAATCGGGATGGGTGCACCATGAAGGCTGACCGTCTGCAATGGCTGGCGCTGCATGCGCTGTTCATCTGTCTCGTGCTGGGACTGGCCGAATGGGCCGCCGCGCGCCGCTGGCTGGACCCCACCTTCTTCGGCCAGCCCAGCGGCGTGGCCGCCTATCTCTGGAACCATGCGGGCACGGCCCGGTTCTGGTCCGACCTGGGCTGGACGCTGGCCGCCGTGGGCTGCTCCTTCGTGCTGGGCAGCGTGGCCGCCTTCGCCACCGGGCTGGCCTTCGTGCGCTGGCCGGCCATCGAGCGCTTTGCGGAGCCCTACTTCAACGCGCTGAACGTGATGCCGCGCATCGCGCTGGCGCCCCTGTTCATCCTGTGGTTCGGGCTGGGGCTGGGCAGCAAGATCGCCGTGGGCTGCTCGCTGACCTTCTTCATCGTGCTGTCGGCCACGGTGGCAGGCATGCGGGGCGTCAGCCAGGACCACGTCACGCTGTGCCGCACCCTGGGCGCCAGCGCCGCCACCACCTTCTTCGAGGTCACGCTGCCCGGCGCCGTCCCGGTGATCTTCTCGGGCCTGCGCCTGGGATTGATCTATGCCCTGCTGGGCGTGGTGGGCACCGAGATCATCGCCAGCGAAAAGGGCCTGGGCCAGACCCTGGCCTACCTGGGCTCCACCTTCGACATCAATGGCGTCATGGCGCTGCTGCTGGTGCTGGCCCTGCTGGGCGTGGGCATGGTGCGCTTCATGTCCTGGGCCGAGAGGCGGCTGCTGCACTGGCAGTGAGCCCGCCAGCCCTCTCTCCCCACCCCCCTTCCTCCCTTCCTCCCCTCCCATCCGTTCCTTCAAGGAGTACCCCATGGCCAATGCCGCCCCCATGCAGCTGATCGACATCGACGCCCGCTACCACCACATCCGCCCCGTGCCGCGCATGCCCAACTTCGCGGCCTGGATCGAGGGCGTGGACCTGACCCGCCCCCTGTCCCCCGAGGTGCAGGCGGAACTGCGACAGGCCCTGTACGACTTCGAGGTCATCTTCTTCCGGCCCCAGGCCATCACGGCCGAGCAGCATGTGGCGCTGGCGCAGGTGTTCGGCCCGCTGTCCAAGGGCTCGTACTTCGAGCGCAAGAGCGGCATGCCCGACGTGGAGATGATCATCTCCGACAAGGACCGCCCGCCCGCCATAGACAACTGGCACACCGACATCAGCTGGAAGCAGCAGCCGCCGCTGGGCACCGTGATCCAGATCGTGACCACGCCGCCGGCCGGCGGCAACACCTGCTGGACCAGCACCAGCAAGGCCTATGACTGGCTCTCGCCCGGCATGCAGCAGTACCTGGAAGGCCTGCAGGCGGTCCATACCTGGGAGGAATCGGGCTTCCGGGAATACCTGGGCCGCAAGGGCGAGGAGGCGCTGTTCGAGGCGCTGCGCCAGTTCAAGCCCGTGACGCATCCCGTGGTGCGCACCAACCCCGATTCAGGCCGCAAGTGCATCTTCGTCAATGCCGATTTCACGCGCCACATCACGGGCGTGGACCGGCACGAGGCGCGCGGCGTGCTCGCCTTCCTGCTGGACTGGCTGAAGAAGCCGGAGTTCATGGTGCATCATCAATGGGACGCGGGCGGCATCGCCATCTGGGACAACCGCAGCACGCAGCACTATGCTGTGGCCGACTACTGGCCCCACTACCGCGTGAACCAGCGCGTCACCTTCGACACCCCTTCCACCCAATGACAACGAGACACGGAGACAGCTTCATGAGCACGCAAGAGCACCTGCAGTTCTATATCGACGGCCAATGGGTTCCCCCGGCCGTGCCGCGCACGCTGGATGTGATCAATCCGTCCACCGAGGAGGTGGCGGCCCGCATCAGCATGGGCTCGGCCGCCGATGTCGATGCAGCCGTGGCCGCCGCACGCCGCGCGTTCGACGGCTTCTCGCAGACCACGCGCGACGAGCGGCTGGCCCTGCTGGACAAGGTGCTGGCGGTCTACATGCGCCGCATCGACGAGGTGGCGCAGACCATCTCGCTGGAGATGGGCGCGCCGCTGTGGCTGTCGCGCGCGGCCCAGGCCACCGTGGGCGCGGGGCACCTGAAGCAGACCCTGCAGGTGCTCAAGGAATTCGAGTTCGAGAGCGTGCGCGGCACCACCGGCATCGTGCATGAGCCCGTGGGCGTGGTGGGCATGATCACGCCCTGGAACTGGCCCATCAACCAGATCATGTGCAAGGTGGCACCGGCCCTGGCGGCGGGCTGCACCATGGTGCTCAAGCCCTCGGAGATCGCGCCGCTGAACGCCATCCTGGTGGCCGAGATCCTGCACGAAGCGGGCGTGCCGGCCGGCGTGTTCAACCTGGTCAACGGCGACGGCCCCTCGGTGGGCGAGGCCATGTCCGTGCACCCCGGCATCGACATGATGACCTTCACCGGCTCCACCCGCGCGGGCATTGCCGTGGCCAAGGCCTCGGCCGATACCGTCAAGCGCGTGACGCAGGAGCTGGGCGGCAAGTCGGCCAACATCGTGCTGGACGACGCAGACATTGAAAAGGCCGTGACCCAGGGCGTGAACGCCTGCTTCACCAACTCCGGCCAGAGCTGCAACGCACCCACGCGCATGTTCGTGCCGCGCGCCCTGCATGCGCGCGCCGTGGCCGCGGCCAAGGCCGCTGCCGAAGGCATGAAGGTGGGCGATGCACTGGCCGACACCGGCGCCATGCACATGGGCCCCGTGGTCAGCGAGGCGCAGTTCCGCAAGATCCAGGGCCTGATCGAAGCCGGCATCGCCGAAGGCGCCACCCTGGTGGCCGGCGGCACGGGCCGCCCCGAGGGCCTTGCGCGCGGCTACTTCGTGCGGCCCACGGTGTTTGCCGATGTGCGCAACGACATGACCATTGCGCGCGAGGAGATCTTCGGCCCCGTGCTGGTCATCCTGCCCTACGACACGGAGGAGGAGGCCATCGCCCAGGCCAACGACACGCCCTACGGCCTGTCGGGCTATGTGCAGTCCGGCAGCCTGGAGCGCGCACGCCGCGTGGCCTCGCGCCTGCGCACCGGCATGGTCCACCTCAACGGCGCGGGGCCGGACTTCGGCGCGCCGTTCGGTGGCTACAAGCAGTCGGGCACGGGCCGGGAATGGGGCGAGCACGGCTTCAAGGAGTACCTTGAAGTGAAAGCCGTGATGGGCTATCAACCCAAGCAAAAAGCCGCCGCCTGAAGGCGGCTGCCTACCCGCGCCGTGCGGCCTCGTAGAGGCCTTCCACGCGCGGGATGTTGCGCTCCAGCTCGCGGATGCGCTCGGGGCCTGCGGGGTGGGTGGACAGGAATTCCAGGCCGCCGCGGTCGCCCGTGGCCTGGCCCATCTTGCGCCACAGCGAGACCGAGGCCTGGGGGTTGTAGCCGGCGCGCGCGGCCAGCTCCAGGCCCACGAGGTCGGCCTCGCTCTCGTCGCCCCGGCTGAATTTCAGCGACAGCAACTGGCCGCCCAGGCGGGCCGCCGCATTGCCCAGGTCGCCCAGGCCCAGCAATTGGGCGCCCAGCGAGATGCCGATGCTGGTGGCCTGGTTCTTGGCCAGCTGCTCGCGCGAGTGCTCGCGCAGCGCATGGGCCATTTCGTGGCCCATGATCATGGCGATCTCGTCGTCGGTCAGCTGCAGCTGGTCGATGATGCCGGTGTAGAAGGCGATCTTGCCGCCCGGCATGCAAAAGGCATTGATCTCCTTGCTGCCGATCAGATTCACCTCCCAGCGCCAGGCATTGGCGCGCGGATTCCATTGCGCGGTGTAGGGGATCAGCCGCCGGGCGATGGCGCGCAGCCGCAGCAGCTGCGGGTTGCTGTCGCCGGCCAGTGCGCCCTGGGCGCGGGCCTTGGCCAGCAGTTGCTGGTACTGGTCGGTGGCGGCGCCTTCCAGCGTCTCGGCCGGCACCAGCTTGCGCAGGCCCGAGGCACCGCCCACCTGCACCTGGCCCGCCACCGGCGCCGTGGCCAAGCCCAGGGCCGCCGCGCTGCCGGCCAGCAAGAAACCGCGACGCGCGCGCCAGGGCGCGCAGGCACAGCCCCAGGCGGACGGGGCACAGGATTCGGAGGAGAGATGGGATGGCTGCTGCATGCCGCCAAGTCTAGCGGCCGTGCATGCCTGCAACATGCGGAGAACAGCGCATCGTGAAGAGCGGCGCCGGCCTACAAAGAGTCACGCCATCTGCGCGGCCATCACGGCCCGCTGCGAGCGCATCTCGGCGCCGATCACCAGCATCAGCCCGGCCAGCACGGCCAGCAGCCCCAGCCACGATTGCAGCGGCTGCCGCTCGCCCACGACCCACACCGCCAGCACGAAGGCCGCCACGGGCTCGATCAGGCTCAGCGTCACGCCCGTGGGGCCGGAGATGCTGCGCAGCCCGATGGAAAACAGCATGTGCGCCAGGCCCGACACCACCACGCCCAGGTAGACCACCACCATCACTGCCGCCAGGCTCCACTGAGGCAGGCCGCTTTGCACCAGCGCAATCGGCACCGCCATGCTGGCCGCCCCGGTGAAGACATAGAAATTCACCACGCGCGGCGACATGTGGGTGACCAGGCGCTTGTTGATCAGCGCATAGCCCGCGTACGACAGCCCCGCCAGCAGGCACAGGGCCAGGCCGCTCCAGGACAGCGTGGCGCCGCCCCGGGCCATCACCATGGCCGCGCCTCCCGCCACGCTCACCAGCGTGCCGGCCCACCACAGGGCAGACAGGGGCGCGCGCAGCACCAGCGCCTGCATCAGCCCGGCCCAGATGGGGCCGCTGCCAATGGCCACGGCCGTGCCCACGGCCACGCCCGTGAGCGTCACGCCCTCGTAGAAGAAGATGCTGTAGCCGCCGATTCCCATGGATGCCAGCAGGAACCAGGCCGGGCGCAGGCCCAGGTGCACCGGGTTGGGCAGCAGCGGCTGGACGCGCGCCCCGCCCTGCCCGGCCCGCCCGCGCAGCCTCCAATGGGAAACCGCCAGCAGCGCGCCCAGAAACAGGCTGGAAACCGCCAGCTGCGCGGCGCCCACCCAGAACGGCGACAGCCCGCCTGCGCCCAGGCTTTGCGCCGTGCCCGTCGTGCCCCAGAGCACGGCGGCCACGGAGACGAAGGCGATGCCGACGGCGGAGGAAGAAGCGGAAGAATTGCGAACCATGGCGCCATGTTGCGCCTGGCGCGGCCGGGCACTTGTCGAGAAACGCTCGTAGTCCGCAAGACTGTGAACGGGCTAGCCGCGCAGCTGCCGCGCCGTCACGCCCCGGTCGCGCCGCAGCGCATAGGCCAGCGCGCTGGCCGAGGCATAGCCGCAGCGCAGCGCCGTGGCCTCCAGGGGCAGGCCCCGCGCCAGCCCGCGCTCGGCCGCATCCAGGCGCAGGCCGCGCAGCCAGGCCTGGGGCGGCTGGCCCGCCAGCTCCACGAAGCGCGCGTGAAAGCGCTGGGCGCTCATATGGCACAGGGCGGCCAGCCGGGCAGTGGGCCAGTCCTCGTGCAATGCGGCCTGTACGCTCGTGGTCAGTTGCTGCAGGTCCAGCCCCCGGCGCGCCAGCAGGCCGGGCGCCTGCAGCACCTGGGCCAGCTGCTCGGCGGCCGGGCCTTCCGACTCCCGGCCGCGCAGGGCGGGCGGCACGGAAAAGCGCCGCATCCGGTCCAGCCCCGGGCCGCTGGGCGCATCGATGACGAACACGCGCGAGCGCGGCGCCGCCAGGTAGCCGTGGTCCACGCCGGCGGGGATGAGCATGCCGCTGACGGCGTCCACAAAGGCGCTGCGCCCGCCCACCTCCAGCTCCATGCGGCCCTGCAGCGCATAGAGGATTTGCGCATGGCCGTGGGCATGGGCCTGGTGCTCGCCGCTGTAGCTGCGCACCGAGCTGTGCGGCGCGAAGGCGGTATCGGTGGCATCGGCCGCGCCGTCTTGCGCGGCGGCATCGCTGTGGAGGGAAGAGAGGGTGTAGGCCATGGCGGCATCCTGTGCCCGCGATGGTAGCGCGCGCCAGTCCGCGCCACCATGGGCCCGATAATGGCCGCAGCCTGCCGCAGCCCAACATGACCGAGCCGTCCACCACCACCTCCTCCGCCCCTTCCACCCCCACTGAAGCGCCCCGCCGCAGCTGGGCCCAGACCCTGCGCGTCTATGCCGAGCCGGCCAGCCTGCGCATGCTGGCCCTGGGTTTTTCGGCAGGCCTTCCGCTGCTGCTGGTGCTGGGCACGCTGTC
Organism: Delftia sp. PX-1; assembly: GCF_055797465.1. Taxonomy (NCBI): domain Bacteria; kingdom Pseudomonadati; phylum Pseudomonadota; class Betaproteobacteria; order Burkholderiales; family Comamonadaceae; genus Delftia; species Delftia sp. PX-1. The sequence goes on along the minus strand of NZ_CP184763.1, from coordinate 368,118 downwards.
GTTCTGGCTGCGCGAGGCCGGCGTGGACCGCACCACCATCGGCTACCTGAGCTGGGTGGGCCTGGCCTATGCCTTCAAGTGGGTCTGGTCGCCGCTGGTGGACCGCATGCCGCTGCCGCTGCTCACGCGCTGGCTGGGGCGGCGGCGCGGCTGGCTGCTGTTCGCGCAGATGCTCATCGTCGCCGGGCTGTGCGGCATGGCATTCAATGATCCGCGCGTCTCGCTCACGCCGCTGGTGTGGTGCGCGCTGGCCGTGGCCTTCGGCTCGGCCACGCAGGACATTGCGCTGGATGCCTACCGCATCGAATCGGCCGATACCGAGCGCCAGGCCGCGCTGGCCGCCACCTACCAGACCGGCTACCGGCTGGCCATGATCTGGGCCGGCGCCGGCGTGCTGTGGCTGGCCGCCCGCGCCGAGGTGGCGGGCATGGCGGGCTACCAGAGCGGCGCCTGGCAGGTGGCCTACCTGGCCATGGCCGCCTCCATGGCCGTGGGCATGCTGACCGTGCTGCTCTCGCCGGAACCGGTGCCCCGCCCGCTGGCGCCTGCCCGCAATGCGGCCGAGTGGCTGCGTGGCGCGCTGGTCGAGCCCTTTGCCGACTTCCTGGGCCGCTACCGGTGGCAGGCGCTGCTGGTGCTGGGCCTGATCGCCATCTACCGCATCAGCGACGTGGTCATGGGCATCATGGCCAACCCCTTCTACGTGGACATGGGCTTCACCAAGGACGAGGTGGCCGCCGTGACCAAGGTGTACGGCGTGATCATGACGCTGGCGGGCGCCTTCCTGGGCGGGGCGCTGGCCATGCGCTGGGGCGTGATGCGCGTGCTGATGCTGGGCGCCGCGCTGTCGGCCGCCACCAACCTGCTGTTCGCCTGGCTGGCCACGCGCGGCCATGACGTGAATGCGCTGGTCTGGGTGGTGAGCGCGGACAACCTGGCCGGCGGCATCGCCTCGGCGGCCTTCATCGCCTACCTGTCAGGGCTGACCAATGTGCAGTACTCGGCCACGCAGTACGCGCTGTTCAGCTCCATGATGCTGCTGGCGCCCAAATGGCTGGCCGGCTTCTCGGGCGCCTTTGTCGATGCGCATGGCTACGTGAGCTTCTTCCAGGCCACGGCCCTGCTGGGCCTGCCCGTGCTGGTGCTGATCGCGCTGGCCTCGCGCGTGCATGCGGTGCGGCCCGCGCAACGCGGCAGTTGAGCGGCTGGCCGCAGGCTGCGCTGTTTTACCGAACTTTACGCAAGCGACAAGCACGGCTGACGGGGGGCTGCGAGCATCGTCGCAACACGACGCCAGGCCCCAGCATGAATACACTGCCCTCCATGAGTACGCACCATCTTCTGATGATCGAAGACGACACCCGCCTCGCGCAGATGGTGGGTGACTACCTGGGCAACAACGGCCTGCAGGTCACGCACATGGGCGACGCCCGCAGCGGCCTGGAGCAGCTGCAGCCCGCCGACGGCGTGGCCGGCGCCGACCTGCCCGACCTCGTCATCCTCGACCTCATGCTGCCCGACATGGACGGCCTGGAGGTCTGCCGGCGCATCCGCGCCCTGCCCGGCGCCGCAGCGCAGGTGCCGGTGCTGATGCTCACGGCCAAGGGCGACCCCATGGACCGCATCATCGGCCTGGAGATCGGCGCCGACGACTACCTGCCCAAGCCCTTCGAGCCGCGCGAGCTGCTGGCGCGCATCCGCGCCATCCTGCGCCGGCGCGGCGGCGGCGGCGAGGGCTCGGCCGCAGGCCAGCCGACCACGGCACTGCGCTTCGGCAGCCTGGAGATCGACCGCGACGCGCGCAGCGTCACCGTGGCGGGCCAGCCCTGCGAGCTGACCTCCTACCAGTTCGACCTGCTGGTCACGCTGGCCGAGCGCGCGGGCCGCGTGCTCACGCGCGACCAGATCATGGAGGCCGTGCGAGGCCGCGAACTGGAGGCCTTCGACCGCTCCATCGACGTGCACATGGGCCGCATCCGCGCCGCCATCGAGGCCGACCCCAAGGCGCCCAAGCGCATCCTGACCGTGCGCGGCGTGGGCTACGTCTTCGCCAAGCAACAAGACTAGCCAAGCGAATGAAGCTGCTGTCCCTCTTCTCCCAGCGCCTGTACCTGCGCATCTGGCTGGCCGTGGTGGGCGGCGTGGCCGTGCTCACGCTGACGGTGGCCTGGGCCTGGCAGATCGCGGCCGAGCAGAACGCGCAGAACGTGCAAAGCGCCAGCTCGCCGCCCTCGCGCGACGTGGCCATGCGCGATGCGGACGGCAAGGTCATCGCCCAGGGCCGCGCGCGGCGCCTGCCCGGCCCGCCCGAGGAGGGCCTGCGCTTCGAGATCGAAGGCACGGACGGCCAGACCTACATGCTGCACATGGCGCCGCGCCCGCCGCGCGGTGACCGCCCGCCGCACGACGGCGCCGCCGCCTTCTGGCTGCGCCCGCCCTTCGGCTTTCTGTGGCTGCTGGGCCTGGTGGGCGTGGCCGTGGCAGTGGGCGTGTTCCCCATCATCCGCCGCCTGCTCAAGCGGCTGGAGAACCTGCAGCGCGGCGTCAAGCGCTTTGGCGAGGGCGACCTGTCGGTGCGCGTGCCCGAGCACGGCAGCGACGAGGTGGCCGACCTGGCCCACCAGTTCAACGCCGCCGCCGCGCGCATCGAGACCCTGGTGACCTCGCACAAATCGCTGCTGGCCAATGCCTCGCACGAGCTGCGCTCGCCGCTGACGCGCATCCGCATGGGCCTGGAATTCATGGGCGACGACCCAGCCAGCGCCCGCGCGCGCGCCGAGATCCAGCGCAACATCAGCGAGCTGGACCAGCTGGTGGACGAGATCCTGCTGGCCAGCCGGCTGGAGACCTATGAGGGCGACGTGGGCACGATCGAGCCCGTGGACCTGATCGGCCTGGCCGCCGAGGAATGCGCGCGCGTGGATGCCGACCTGGACCTGCAGTCCACCGACGCGTTGGAAGTGCCCGGCATCTCCAAGCTGCTGCGCCGTGCCGTGCGCAACCTGCTGGAGAACGCGCGCCGCTACAGCCAGGGCGCCATCACGCTGGAGCTGGCGCGCCAGGACGCCATGGCCGAGATCCGCGTCTGCGACCACGGCCCCGGCGTGGCGCCGGCCCACCGCGAGCGCATCTTCGAGAAGTTCTTCCGCCTGCCCGGCGCCAGCGAGCGCTCGGGCGGCGTGGGCCTGGGCCTGGCCCTGGTGCGCTCCATCGCCCAGCGCCACGGCGGCAGCGTGCACTGCGAAGGCCGCGCCGACGGCCAGCCGGGCGCCTGCTTCGTGCTGCGGCTGCCGCTGGCCTGAGCTGCCGCCTGCGGCTCAGCCGCGCCGGTGCTGCCACTCCACACGTTCCACCAGATCCCTGAGCAGGTCGAAATGCCAGCGGGTGCGCTTGAGCAGGCGGCCGTAGCGCGAGCGGGGGAAGCGGTAGGCTCCATCGGCCAGTTCGATGGCGCAGGACGCCAGGTGCCACTGCTGCTCGAACGCCTGGTGGCTGTCCGGCGGGTCGGCGCGCATGCGGCGTATGTGCGCCAGCGCCAGCTCCACCGCGCATTCCACGTCGAACTGGCGGGCCTTGCGGTCGGGCTTTTTGCCACAGACCTCGGCCAGGGTGACCAGCCGCCCCTCGATGACGACCAGACAGACATGCATGGCCTGCCACGCGCTGGGCCAGTCGGAAGGCCTTGCGGCTTGCGACCGCTTGGGCAAAGGCTGCGCCTGCACTGCCGCGCCGGCAGTGTTTTTGCGGGATGTCATGGGGTCAGCCCTCCTGTCGGAAAAGGCCGGACAAGGTGAATACGTTCATGGCTGCAGCTCCTGGTTGAGACTGAAGAACCACGCGCTGCGTTTCTACGCACAACGGGTGGAGTGTGGCGGTTAGAAACATGGAACCAGCCATGCGGACATCCTTACGGGTAGCCCCCACCACACCCCATAACTTGCGGACGTGCGCAAGCGCACATCCTGAAATTGGGTATGACAAAGCCCCGCTTTACGGTGGGGGCTGCACGCTGGTTCAAAGGTGTTTCTACGCACCGGGCCTTTCGGCTTGCGGGCAGTTTAACGGGGCCAGGGCGGGCCGGCCAGCCGCACCCTCAATCCCGGCCCAGGTGCTCGCACAGGAAGTCGATGAACACGCGGGTCTTGCGCGGCAGGTGGCTGCTGTCGGGAAAGACCACGCTGATGGGCTGGGGCGGCAGGGCGTGGTCCGGCAGCACGCGCTGCAGCACGCCGCCGGCCAGGTCGTCCTCCACAAACCACGCAGGCAGCACCGCCACACCCAGCGAGGACCGGGCCAGGGCGCGGATGGCGGTGGAGGAGTTGGATTGGTGGGCCGCCCGGCCCACCACGTCCACACCCTGGCCGCCGGCAGTGCGCAGCGTCCAGGCCGTGGGGTGGGTGAGGTTGCTGTTGGCAATCCAGGGCAGGTCCGCCAGGTCTTCGGGCCTGCGCACGGGATGGCTGCGCAGGAAGGCGGCCGAGGCCACCAGCACGATGTCGTAGCCGGCCAGCCTGCGGCTTTTGAAGCTGGAGTCCGCCAGGTGGCCCAGGCGCACGACCAGGTCCAGCTTTTCGGCCACCAGGTCGCTCAGTGAAGAGTTGACGTCATAGGCCACCGAGATGCCCGGGTAGCGCTCCAGGAAGGCCGGGATCAGCGGAAGAATGTACTTCTCCCCGTATTCGCTGGTGGTGCTGATGCGCAGCCGGCCCGCGATGCGGTTGCCGCTGTGCATGGCGTTGTCGAAGGCGCTGCCCACGTCGCGGACGATGCCCTTGAACTCGTCGTAGAACTCCCGCCCGGTTTCCGTCAGGGCGATGCTGCGGGTGTTGCGCACCAGCAGGGCCACCGACAGCGCCTCTTCCAGCGATTTCACGTGCAGGCTGGCCATGGCCTTGCTGATGCCCAGGAAGTCCGCCGCCCTGGTGTACGAGCCGAAATCCACCACGGCCAGAAAGGTCTGCGCGCGGTGGAGCAGTGTGTGCATGGCCGGGCTTGCGGGGGTCATTGTTCAATCCAGTCAAACAAAGAGTCCAGCATAGCCCCATCGACGTGGCCGCCCGCGCTCTTTAGTCTTGCCCCTCCTGAAAGCGCAAGATGACATACCGATACCGCCTGGCCACCGTTTTCCTGATGGGTTTCTTCGTCGACTGCATCAACATCTTCATGCCCGCCGTCGCGCTGCCCACGATTGCGGCCGAGTTCCATGTGGGCATCTCGGCCGGGGCCTGGGTGGCCAATGCCTACATGCTGGGATTGACGCTGGCCATTCCCCTCGCCCCCTGGCTGGCCGACCGCTGGGGCGCGCGCGGGCTGATGGCGGGCTCCATGCTGGCCTTCGCCCTGGCCGCCTGGGCCTGCGGCGAGGCGGGCAGCTTCGGCCAGCTGGTGGGCTGGCGCTTCATCCAGGGCATGGCGGGCGGGCTGGTGATCCCAGTGGGCCAGGCCCTGGCCTTCAACCGGTTCCAGGGGCCGGAGCGCGCGCGTGTCTCCACGCTGGTCATGGCCGTGGCGCTGATCGCACCGGCCCTCTCGCCCTGGCTGGGCGGGATGATCGTGGACCACGGCTCCTGGCGCTGGGTGTTCCATTCCAATATTGCGCTGGCCCTGGCCGCCGCAGGCCTGGCCTGGCTGTGGGTGCGCGATGCACCGGCCACGGCCCGGCAGCGGCCGGACCTCAGGGGCCTGGTGCTGGTCAGCGCCGCGCTGGCCGCCTGGTTGCTGGGCATGTCGCTCTATGGCGCAGGCCAAGGTTCGGGCCAGGGCCTGGCGCTGGCCTGGCTGGGCATGGCGGCGGGCCTGGCCTTCACGGTGCTGTATGCCATCCATGCCCGCAAGACCGCCCACCCCATTGTGGAACTGCAACTGCTCAAAAGCCCGCGCCTGCGCATGTCGGTGGCCGTCTACCACGCCATTCCCGGCGTGTTCACGGGCGTGAACCTGCTCAACATCTTCTACCTGCAGGACATGCTGCACCTGAGCGCGCAGGCCACAGGCCGATTCATGATGGTCTACGCAGGCGGCGCCCTGGTGTCCATGCTGGTGGGCGGCCGGCTGTACAACCGCGCGGGCGCACGGCCCCTGTTCATCGCCAGCATGGTGCTGCACAGCCTGGGCATTGCGGCGCTGGCCGCCGTGGCGGCCCCCGCCGACCCCTGGCTGCTGGCGGCCGCCTACGGGCTGATGGGCCTGGGCGGCGGCCTGGGTGCCAATACCGCGCAGACGACGGCCCTGCTGGACTTCGACGGCCGGCAGACGCAGCAGGCCAGCGTGATCTGGAACCTCAACCGGCAGATGGCCTTCAGCGTGGGCGCTGCGTTTTTCCTGATGGTTTTCAACACGCTCGCCACCCGCCTGGACGCAGGCCGGGCCTATCACATGACGTTTCTGATCGCATCGCTGGCAGGGCTTGTACCCCTGCTGCAACTGCGATCGCTGCACACCCCCGAGGACCACCATGCAAGACAACAAGCCCATCGACCGTGACATTGACATCGGCATCGCCGAACGCAGCATCCACCAGGTGCACGAGCTGATCCACACCGTCTTCACCCAACCAGCGGGCGCACAGGAAGCGCTGCAGGCGCTGATGCCCCAGTTCAGCCCGGAGTTCAGCATGGTGACCACCACGGGCAGGCTCGTCGGCCTGGACGATGTGGAACAGATGTTCCGGCGCGCGGCCGGCCAGCGGCCAGGGCTGGAGATATGCGTCTGCGACATGCAGCCCGTATGGCGGGACACGGCCGGCCTGGCCATGCGCTATCTGGAAACCCATCGCCTGGACGGCGTGCAGACCTCGCGCCGATCAGTCGTGATCCTCAAACGTGCGGGCCAAGGGGTGCTGTGGCACTACCTGCATGAGACGGCCCTGGGCTGATGGCTCTACGGCAGGAAGCGAGAATGCGGGGCCCTTTGGATTGCCGAATTCAGCCCCGCTCACTCTTTCTTGAATACACCTTCAGACCCCGGCTCTCACCAAAGCCGTGCTGCTCCAAAAGCAGGGCAGCCTGGGGATTGAGGGCCTCTGCATAAATGGTGGTGTGGCCGACATCCTGCAGGCATTCCTGCATGAGGAGCCTGCCGATACCCCGCCGCTGCAGCCCGGGGTCCACGACGATTTCACTGAGGTGCGTGACCATGGCGCCGTCGGTGAAGCCGCGCAGGAAGCCGACAGCACCGCTGGTGGTCGTCGCCAGCAGGTAGTAGGAGGCACTGAACATCTGCCGAAGCAGGCCTTCCGGATAGCTGCTGCCCCAGCCATTGGAGACGTATATCTTCTCTATATCTTTGAAATACGCATCGATATTGTCCTGGCGCTTCAGGATGGCGTAGTCCTGGTGCATATGCATTTCCCCCATTCAAACGCAATGCCACGATGATGGCGCATCGGCACAGGCACATCGTCGCGGCCCGGTTATGGCTCGCAATGGAAGGCGATGAGCGGGAATCAGCCCCGCAGATAGCGGTCGGCGATGCTGCCGGGCACGTAGAGGCCGCGCTCCAGGTAGAAGTCCAGCTTCTTGCGGTCGGGCGCGCGCAGCTTGATCAGCGGCACGGGCGCCTGTTCGGCGCGCGAGAACATCAGGCGGATCTTGAGCGGGGTGCGGCCCCAGTTACCCTGCACGTGCAGGAAGAAGGGTCCGTCCTCGGCCTTGGCCAGCCGCAGGCGGTAGCTGCCACCGGCGCGCAGCACGCGCTGCATGGCCAGGTGCATGCTCAGGTAGGCGGGCATGTCGATGCCCTGGCGCAGTTGTTCGTAATCGCCGGCCTGCTGGAGCTGGGCGATATAGGCCTCGCCCGTCTGCGGCAGGACCTGCTCCACGTATTCCTTGTGCAGGGCCGCAATGAAGGCGCTGCCCGGGGGCGCGGCCATGAGCCAGTTCTCGACCACGGGCACCTGCGGGTCGCGGGTGTAGCGCTCCAGGTAGTAGGCGACGAGGTCGGCGCCGCTGCGCTGCTGCTGCTCCAGCAGCCAGTCCAGCGGCTCGGTGAGGATGGTGCTGGCGTCCAGCCAGATGCCGCCATGGCGGTGCAGCAATTCCAGCCGCAGCCAGTCCGAGCGCTTGGCCACGGGCAGCTGCTGCAGGTTGCCGGGCAGCTGCGGCACGTACTGCGGCAGCTGCGCGTCGTTGAGGACGCGCAGGCTGTAGCCGGGGTTCAGGCGGGCCCAGTTGTCGAAGCAGCGCTGTATGAGCAGCGGCACCGAGTCGCCATTCCAGTAGGCCCAGATGATGCGGGGAATGGGCGTGGAGACGGGCACGGGCGCCGCAGGCCCGATGTCATGGCTGCGGAAGTCGGGCGCCGGGCCCTTCTCCAGGCGGCGTGCGAAGGTGGCGTAGAAGCGGCGCATGCCGGCCGCCAGCCACAGCTCGCCCCGGGTTTTCAGTTTCAGGCCGCTCATGCGTGGGCTCCTTGCTGGCGTGCCCACTGCTCCCAGCGGCGCAGCTTCCAGGCGCGCAGCACCCAGCCCCTGCGCACATAGGCCTGGCGCAGGGCCGGCAGGGACAGCGGGGAGATGCGGCCGAAGTCCGCCAGGAACTGCTGCGCCAGCGCCTGCCGCTGCGCGGGCGGCATGTCCCGCTGCCGGTCGAGAAAGCGCAGGGCGCCGATGAGGTTGCGCGCAGCCTGGTGCGCCCAGGCGAACTGCAGGCGCCCGTCGTTGCGCAGCGCATCGTCCTGCAGGGCTTGCACGGCCTGGGCCAGGGGCCACAGGGCGGCGGACTGGTCTGCGGCCTTGGCCGGCGTCATGGACGCAAGGATGGAGTTGGCACGCTGCCGGTAGGCCACCCAGGGCTGGGGGTGGTAGTAGAAGCTGGCGCAGCGCAGCGCCATCTGCGGCATAGTCATCATGTCTTCGAAGTAGCGGCCTGCAGGAAAGCGCAGGCCGGCATCCCACAGGCTGCGGCGCGAGATCTTGGACCAGGCATGCAGCTGGCCCGTGCGCAGCAGGCCGGCCAGCAGGGCGCCCCGGTCCTGTGAGCATTGCAGCGTGGGGCCCTGGAAACTATGCCGGTGCGCCTCGCCGCGCAGGCGGTGCTTGAGGCGCGGGGCCTCGCGCCAGACGGAGAAGTCGCAGAGCACGGCATCGGGCGCATGTTGTTTCACGATGGCCGACAGCCCGGCAATCGCGCCGGGCAGCAGCTTGTCGTCGGAGTCCAAAAACCACAGGTAGTCGCCCGTGGCCGCATCGATCATGGTGTTGCGCGCCGCGCTCAGGCCGGCGTTGCGCTCATGCTGCATGAGCTGCAGGCGGCCGGGCCAGCGCTGGTCCAGCTGCTGCATCAGGGCCCAGGAGCCATCGGTGGAGCAGTCATCCAGCACCAGCACCTGCACGCCGGCATCGGCCTGGTCCATGACGGACTGCAGGCATTCCTCCAGGTAGGGCACCACGTTATAGACGGGCACCAGGATGCTGAGCCAGGTCACGGACGCTCCCCCTGCAGCAGGCGGGCGAACAGGTCTTCGTACTGGCCGGTCATGCGCTGCAGGCTGTAGTGCGACAGGGCTTCCTGCCGCGCGGTGGCGGCCATGCGCACGGCGGCCTCGTCATCCTGCAGCGCCTGCTGCAGGGCGTCGGCCAGCGATTCAGGGTCGGCGTGCGCGGCCAGCAGGCCGTTGTCGCCGGGCCGCACCACTTCCTGCACGCCCACCACGCGGCTGCCCACCACCACGCAGCCCGCCGCCATGCCCTCCAGCAGGGACAGGGGCATGCCCTCGTAGTGCGTGGACAGCACGCAGACGCGGTGCGCGCGCAGCAGGCCGGGCACGTCGTTGCAGATGCCGATGAATTGCACCTGGTCCTGCAGGCCCAGTTCGGCGCTGAGCCGCTGCGCCGCCTGCTGGGCGCGCGCCTTGCCGCCGCCGGCCAGGGTCAGCGTGGGCTTGAGGCCGCGCTGGCGCAGCACGGCCAGCGCGCGCAGCAAGGTGGCATGGTCCTTTTGCCGCGCAAAGCGCGCGGCCATGACGATGTCCGGGCGGCGCTGCAGCAAGGGGGGTGGCTCCTGCAGATAGGGCTCGGGCCGGATGCCGTTGCTGATGGCCAAGAGCTTGTCTGCAGGAAAGCCGCGGTCCTGCAGGCTCTGGCGCACGCCTTCGGAGCAGCCGACGATGGCGGCCGTGCGCTCGGTCAGCCACAGGGCCTGCGCCAGCCGCCAGCGCGTGTAGCGCTCGCGCGAGTTGTGTTCCACATGCACCAGGCAGGGCACGCCGGCCCACAGCGCGGCAAAGCGGCCCCAGAGGTGGTCGCTGAAACCATGGGCGACGACGATGTCCGGCCGGAAGTCCAGGCAGATGCGGCGCAGCTGCCAGACGGTGGCGGCATGGGACCAGCCGGCGACCACATCGACATCGATGCCGCCGTCGCGCAGCTTCTGCACGCGTTCATCGGAGGTATTGCGCTTGCGCCGCAGCACCAGCCGGGCGTCGAAGCGGCCCGACGCGCGGTGCGCCGACACCAGATCCACCGCCACCTGGGTGGCACCCGAGAAGCCGCCCGTCACGAAGTGCAGCACCCGGGGCCGGGCGGTGGTGGCGCGCTCCGTCACCGCACGGCTCCGCTGGCCCTTTCCAGGCCATGCAGCGATGACCACAGGGCCACCACGAGGAAGACGAAGAAGACGATGCCGCTGTTGTGCACGAAAAATTGCTGTGACATGCCGAACGCCAGGTACATGGCTGGCATCAGGCTGCCCAGGATACGCAGCAGCAGGGCCTCGCGCCAGGGGGTGCTGTCCGCAGGCCACAGCGCCATGCGCCGCCGCGAGGGCCAGAACAGCCACAGCAGCGAGATGAACAGTGCCGCCTGCAGCAGCACGCCCGGCACGCCGAGCTTGACCCAGATGTCCAGGAAGTCGTTGTGGATGAAGTTGTATTCGCGGATGGAGCGTCCATAGTCACCCGCGTCCACGCGCCGGTGCATCTCGTCCACATAGCCCTGCATGCCCCAGCCCAGCAGGGGCTTCTCGCCGATCATCTGCACGGCCAGCCGGTACTGCTCCAGCCGGGTGCCCAGCGAGGTGTCGGAGTTGCCGGAATGCAGGTAGTTGCTCACATCCAGGTAGACCTCGTCGACGCGCTCGCTGACGCGGGGTATGAAGGCCATCACGGTGGCCAGCGCCACCACGATTGCAGCGCAGCCCAGCAACAGGCGCCCGAAGTACTGCGGGCGGTACATGCGCACCAGCACCATCAGCATGAGGAACATCGGCAGCAGCGCCAGCCAGCCCCCCCGCGAGCCCGACAGCAGCGAAGCCAGCGCACCCATTGCAGCGGCCGCCAGCACCAGCAGGCGCCACAGCAGGGAGCGCTGGTGCCAGAAGGACATGGCATAGATGCACGAGAAGCAGCCCAGCAGCAAGGCCATGTTGCCCCACTGGATGGCATTGGTGTAGCCCGTGGCCCGCTCCATGCCCAGCACGCAGACCTGCCACAGGGCCATGAAGCCCGCGCCTGCGCTGCCCAGCGGTATGCCCCACAGGAAGATCCGCGCCGTGGGCGGGTAGCACATGGCGAACAGCAGGCTGACCGCGCCCAGGATGAATTTCACGGGGCGGTCGAACTGACCGGTGCCCCCGTCCAGCACGGACAGGTGGTACCACATCACCGCCATGCCCATGAACAGTGCCACCAGCAGCCAGGTGCCAGGCGACTGCCTGTACCGGACCCAGCGGGGCAGAAAACACAGGGCGCCCAGGGCCATGAGGCCCGCGCCATAGGAATAGCCCGAACGCAGCCACAAGGCCAGTCCGGGCACCAGAACAGCGGCCAGGGTCGTGAGGAGCCCTGGCAGCTTCGACTTGTCAAATCTCATCAAGACCGCGACTTTCTGCCCCAAAATGCGGGCATTCCGCTTTCCATCCGCTATGAAAAAAATTCCTGCGGTCTTATTCAGGCTGCTCCATCGCTGGGCAGCCCCTTCCAAAATCGGCGCAGATTACACCATGCCCGCGCCCTTGCAGCTGCCCCCATCGCCCCCGGCAGCCGATGGTCTTGCAGCGGACATCCCGAAGACGATCTGGACGTACTGGAACCAGTCCGGCCTGGACCCTTTCGTCCAGCAGTGCGTGGACAGCTGGCGGCGGCAATGCCCGGGTCACCAGGTCATCGTCGTGACACCAGAGAGCCTGGGCCAGTACGTGGCCTGCGGCGACCTTCCTGCGGCGTTTGCCGAACTCCACCCCACCAAGCAATCGGACTGGCTGCGCCTGTATCTGGTGGCGCACCACGGCGGCTACTGGTTCGATGCCACCACGCTGCTGACCGCGCCGCTGGACTGGATGGGCGCCGGCGCAGGCGCTGCCGAGCTGACCGGCTTCTACCTTGAGGGCTTCACCAGGGACAGGCGCTACCCCGTGATCGAAAGCTGGTCATTCTGCGCTCCGGCCGGCTCGCGCTTTGTATCGGAATGGCAAAAGGAGTTTCACCAGGCGCTGATCGTGGAGGGCCCTGCGGCCTACCTGCAGCGCCTGCAGTCGCGGCCCGACGCCGCCGAGGTGCTGCAGGGCATCCCCGATCCAAATTACCTTCTGATCCATGTGACGGCCCAGCAGGTGATGCGCCGGCTGCCCGATGCCCGGCTCACGCTGTTCAAGGCCGAGGACACCGCCTTCTTCTACCACCGCGCCCTGCGCTGGAAGTGGTACCTGCTCTACCCCCAGCTGTGCCTGGCGAAGGCGCCGCAGGTGGCGGCACCCATCGTCAAGCTGCGCGGCGGGGAACGGCGCCATTTCACGGACATGCTGGCTTTGCACGGAGGTGCTGCGCCAGACAGCATCTGGAGCCGCGCGCTTTCGGCGCGCTGAGACACGCAAAGCGGGCCGAGGCCCGCTTTGCTCAATGCCCGCCTGCGAAGACTTCGCCGGCCTTCAAGCGGTACAGCGTGCCGCAGTAGGGGCACTTGGCCTCGCCGGTGTGGGCCACGTCCAGGTAGACCTTGGGATGGCTGTTCCACAGCTTCATGTCGGCCTTGGGGCTGGGGCAGAACACGCCGCCCTGGGCGTTGAGGTCCTTGGCCGCCAGTTCGACGGTGGCATTCGTTGTCATGCTTGCTTATCTCTTTCGTGGGTATCTGTCATTTTCATCGCCGGGCCGCCCCAAGATGAAAAGCACCCCCTCGGGGGGCAGTGGACCTTGCAAAGCAAGGGTAGCGTGGGGGGTCATTTTTTTCAGACCCGAGTCAGCCAATGGGCGTACTTGGGGTTGCGGCCGTTGACGATGTCAAAGAAGGCCTGCTGGATCTTTTCGGTGAGGGGGCCGCGGCTGCCCGCGCCGATCTCGATGCGGTCCACCTCGCGGATGGGCGTGACTTCGGCGGCCGTGCCGGTGAAGAAGACTTCATCGGCGATGTACAGCTCGTCGCGCGTGATGCGCTTTTGCACCACCTCCAGGCCGAGGTCCTTGCAGATGTGCATCACGGTATTGCGCGTGATGCCGTTGAGCGCGCCGGCCGACAGGTCGGGCGTGTAGACCACGCCGTCCTTGATGACGAAGATGTTCTCGCCCGAGCCTTCGGAGACGAAGCCCGAGGCGTCCAGCAGGATGGCCTCGTCGTAGCCGTCGTCCAGCGCCTCGGTGTTGGCCAGGATGGAGTTGGTGTAGTTGCTCACCGCCTTGGCCTGGCTCATGGTGATGTTCACATGGTGGCGCGTGAAGCTGGAGATCTTCACGCGGATGCCGCGCTGCATGCCTTCCTCGCCCAGGTAGGCGCCCCAGGCCCAGGCAGCCACCATCAGGTGGATGGTGTTGCCCTTGGGCGAGACGCCCAGCTTGCGGTCGCCGATCCAGGTCAGCGGGCGCAGGTAGCACGATTCCAGCTGGTTGGCACGCACGACCTCCACCTGGGCCTGGTTCACCGCTTCCTGGGTGAACGGGATCTGCATGCGCAGGATCTTGGCGCTGTTGAACAGTCGCTTGGTGTGGTCTTCCAGGCGGAAGATGGCCGGCCCCTGTTCGGTCTTGTAGGCCCGAACGCCCTCGAATGCGCCGCAGCCGTAGTGCAGCGTGTGGGTCAGCACGTGGATCTTGGCATCGCGCCAGTCCACCAGCTGTCCATCCATCCAGATCTTGCCGTCACGATCGGCCATCGAGGGAACAACGGGGCTCATAGAAACATCCTTGGGGGTATTGAACAGAACACCAACCCGCTATTTTAGGGCGCGGGGGCTGCCTCGGGGGCCGCCACCGTCTCGGGTTGCGGTTCGGGTTCGGGCGTGGGGCGCACCAGGGTCCACTTCACGAGCCGGCCATGCATGAACTCGCAGGTCACATGGGATTGCGTGCCGTCGGTCCAGCGGTAGATCTCGGGATGCTGGCCGTCTTCGGACAGGCGCTCGCCCAGGGAGCGCGTCATGGCCACCACGTGCATCAGCGAGACCTTGGGCTTGAGCTTGACGTTGAGCATCACGGCGCTGCCCACATAGCCCATGGGACGGTCCGAGGCCTTCTTCATGATGGACATCAGCCGCGTGAAATGCAGCAGCAGCCACATCATGATGCCGCCGCCCACGGCAACCACGCCCATCCAGCCATAGGACTGGTGCGCAGCCACCAGCAGTACGAGCAGACCCAGGGGAATCAGGATATTGCGCAAATTCATGGCGCCGATTGTCTTATGGAGGCGCCGCAGGACCGCTGCGGACAGTGCGTATGCCCCCGCAATGCGCTCGGCAAGGCAGTGCCTCAGCCCATCCCTCGGACGATGTTCATGGCTTCGTCCACGCGCTCCACGGCATGCACGGTCAGGCCGGGGATAGCCTTCTTGGGCGCATTGGCCTTGGGCACCACGGCCATGGTGAAGCCGAGCTTGGCGGCTTCCTTCAGGCGCTCCTGGCCGCGCGGCGCGGGGCGCACTTCGCCGGCCAGGCCCACTTCGCCAAAGGCCAGGAATCCCTTGGGCAGGGCGCGGCCGCGCAGGCTGGAGGTGATGGACAGCATCACGGCCAGGTCGGCCGCAGGCTCGCTGATGCGCACGCCGCCCACGGCGTTGACGAAGACATCCTGGTCCGCGCAGGCCACGCCCGCATGGCGGCTGAGCACGGCCAGCAGCATGGCCAGCCGGTCCCGGTCCAGGCCCACGGACAGGCGCCGGGGCGCGGGGCCGCCCTGGTCGACCAGGGCCTGTATTTCCACCAGCATGGGCCGCGTGCCCTCCAGCGTGACCAGCACGCAGGAGCCCGGCACGGGCTCGCTGTGCTGGGACAGGAAGATGGCGCTGGGGTTGGTGACGCCCTTGAGGCCCTTCTCCGTCATGGCGAAGACGCCGATCTCGTTGACGGCGCCAAAGCGATTCTTGATGGCGCGCACCAGGCGGAAGTTGCTGTGCGTGTCGCCCTCGAAGTAGAGCACGGTGTCCACCATGTGCTCCAGCACGCGCGGGCCGGCCAGGGCGCCTTCCTTGGTCACATGGCCGACCAGGATCACGGTGATGCCCGTGGTCTTGGCCGCGCGCGTGAGGTGGGCCGCGCATTCGCGCACCTGGGCCACCGAGCCCGGCGCCGAGGACAGCTGGTCCGAGTACACGGTCTGAATGGAGTCGATGACGACCACGGCCGGCTGCGTGGCCTCCATGGTGGCGAGGATCTTCTCCAGCTGGATCTCGGCCAGCACATTGACCTGGCTGGCCTCCAGCCCCAGGCGGCGCGAGCGCAGCGCGACCTGGGCACCGCTTTCCTCGCCCGTGACATACAGCGTGGGCAAGCCCACGCGGTGCAGCGCATCCATGGCCTGCAGCAGCAGGGTGGACTTGCCGATGCCGGGGTCGCCACCAATCAGCACCACGCCGCCTTCGACAATGCCGCCGCCCAGCACGCGGTCCAGCTCCTCGATGCCGCTGGGCGTGCGCGCCACGTCCTGGGCCTCGATGGCCGACAGCGGCATCACGGCCTGGGCATTGGCCAGGCCCGCATAGCCCTGCGGCTGGCTGAGCCGGTTCTTGCCCGCGCCCGCAGGCTCGGCAACGGCCTCGATCAGCGAATTCCAGGCCCCGCAGGCCGGGCACTTGCCCAGCCAGCGCGGGCTGGAGCCGCCGCAGGCATTGCAGATGAACGTGGTTTTGTCTTTGGCCATGGGTTGGGCACTATACCGAGCGGTGGCTGCCGCCCCGCCCGCCTGCCTGTTGTCTAACGCAGTTGCGTGACAAAGAGATATCGGTTATAGTTGCCTTCTTCGCTGCACAAAATGCGGTGAAACGAAATTACTGCGGAATTACCGCGCGATGGAGCAGTCTGGTAGCTCGTTGGGCTCATAACCCAAAGGTCGGAGGTTCAAATCCTTCTCGCGCAACCACCACGAAAAAAAGCCCACTTCGGTGGGCTTTTTTTCGTCTGTGCCTTTCTTGCTTTTCTCCACGCAGGTCAGCTGGGATCGTTCAGGTCTTCATGGTGGTCTGCCTGGCCCTGCTTCCAGTACGAGGCCACGCGCATGCGCTTGGGCGCGGCGCCCTTGGCCAGCAGCAGGCGCCGCAGCTCGGCCATGGCGCTGTGCTCGCCCGCCGCCCAGATATATCCGTCGTCGTCCTGGGGAAGCTCCAGCGCCTGCACGGCGTCGGCCAGCGATTCGACCCAGGCACAGTCCAGCTGGGCCGTGCTCTTCCACTGGCGGCGGTCGGCAGGGTTGCGCAGCTGCACGCGCACCACGGCGCGGCTGCCGGCGGGCAGCTCGGCCAGGCGCCGCTCGATGGCGGGCATGGCGGTCTCGTCGCCGAACAGCCAATGCCATGGCAGGTTGGCCGAGATCACCAGGCTGCCGCGCGGCCCGGCCAGGCCCACCCACTGGCCCAGGGGCGCGGTCAGCGCCCATTCAGTGGCGGGGCCTGCATCGTGCAGTGCGAAATCCATGATGAGGTTCTGGCGCGCAGCGTCGTAGTGCAGCGGCGTGTAGTCGCGCAAGGTGGGGCGCTCGTCCTCCACGAAGGTGGGGCGGCCATCGAGCAGCACGGGAAGCGCGGGCAGTTCGCGCCCGGCCTGCGGCAGGATGAGCTTGACGTGGTCGTCAAAACCGGCGCTCACGAAGTCCTCCAGCTCGGGTCCGCCCAGGGTCAGGCGCACAAAGCCGGGGCTGGGCTGCTCGCGCGAGAGCAATTGCACATGGCGGGCGCGGAACGGATGGCGGACACGGTGGACGACGGGGGCAGGCGCCACGGCAGAGTTGGCTGGATTGGGCAAGTTCATTGGCGAAACGGCCTGTGACGGCCTAGAATGTTGATTTAGTCCACCAATTCTCTGTCATCCGTTGACTTTGTCAACATATTTCCACAAGACCCTGCCATGAATGCCTCCCTGCCCGCCGATATCTTCGAGGCCATGCACGAGCTGCTGCACCTGTTCCGCTCGCGCATGCGCGAGGACATGGAGTCCATGGAGCCCGGGCTGACGCCCAACGAGGTGCGCGTGCTGATGTACGTGGGCCGGCACCCGGGCCGCACGCAAAGGGATCTGGTCGACCACAGCCACATGGACAAGGCCCAGCTCGCGCGCATGCTGGCGCAGCTGCAGGAGCAGGGATGGCTGGACCGCGAACCGGACGCCCGCGACCGCCGCGTGCGCTGCCTGAGCCTCAGCCCCCAGGGCCAGGCCCTGTTCGACCGGCTGCGCCAGTCGCGCCAGGCGCTGGCGGCGCGGCTGCTCAAGGATTGGGAGCCTGCCGCGCAACAGCAGATGATGGCGCTGCTGGAGCGGGCCAGGGACAGCGTCCAGGCCGCGCCCTGATCAATCGACGGCCTTGTTCACGCGCGGCGCGACGGCGCACATGAGTTCATAGCCCAGCGTGCCGGCCGCCTCGGCCACCTCGTCGATGGGCAGCACGGCGCCGTTGCTGGCGCGGCCCCACAGCGTGACTTCGCTGCCCATGCCGGCATCGGGCACGGGCGTCAGGTCCACGGCCAGCATGTCCATGCTCACGCGGCCCAGGGTGCGGGTGCGCACGCCGTCGACCAGCACGGGCGTGCCGGTGCCGCAGTGGCGCGGATAGCCGTCGGCATAGCCGCAGGCCACGGTGCCCAGGCGCACGGGACCTTCGGCCGTGAAGCGCGATCCATAGCCCACGCTCTGCCCCGCAGCCAGCTGCTGCACGCCGATGATGCGCGAGCTCAGTGTCTGCGTGGGCTGCAGGCCCCAATGGGCCGCCGTGTGCTGCGGATAGTCGGGCGAGCTGCCGTACAGCACGATGCCGGGCCGCACCCAGTCGCAGCGCACCTGGGCATCGTCGCCATGGCGCAGCGTGGCGGCACTGTTGCCCACGCTGCGCTCGCCGGGCAGGTCGCACGTGGCGTCGTGAAAGCGCTGCAGCTGCGCGGAGATGCCCGACTGGCCAGCGCCTGCGTCGGCATCGCTGAAGTGGGTCATGAACGAGATTTCCTCCACCTGGGGCAATGCATTGAGCCGGGCCCAGGCCGCGCGAAAGCGCTCGGGCGTGAAGCCCAGGCGGTTCATGCCGGAGTTCATCTTGAGGAAGACGCGGTGGCCGTTCTGCGTCTTGTGCGCGGCCAGCCAGTCGATCTGGGCGTCGCAATGCACGGCATGCCAGATGGACAGGCGCGAGCAAAGCTCCAGGTCGCGCGGCTCGAACACGCCCTCCAGCAGCAGGATGGGGCCGCGCCAGCCCAGCTGGCGCACGCGCTCGGCCTCGGCCAGGTCCAGCATGGCGAAGCCGTCGGCGCCGCGCAGGGCCTCGAACACGTTTTCGATACCGTGGCCATAGGCGTTGGCTTTGACCACGGCCCACAATTTGGCATCGGGGACCGCTTGCCGCACCCGCTCCAGATTGTGGCGAAGCGCGGCGGAATGGATGGTGGCAAGAATGGGACGCGGCATGGTTTTCACTCAGTCAGAAGCTTGGGATTCTGGCACTGCCGGCCAAAGGCCGCGTGATATAACCGCCAGTCACTTGCCACGGGGCCCTTATTTAACCGGTCAGCAGCCCTGCGGCTGACCCCATCTGCCTATCCATGAAGCGCGGTTTCTACACCATCATGTCAGCGCAGTTCTTCAGCTCGCTGGCAGACAACGCCCTGTTCGTGACCGCCGTGGAACTGCTGCGCACCAATGGCGCCCCCGAGTGGCAGCGCGCCGCCCTGGTGCCCATGTTCGCGCTGTTCTACGTGATCCTGGCCCCCTTCGTCGGCGCCTTTGCCGACGCCCTGCCCAAGGGGCGGGTGATGTTCATCAGCAATGCGATCAAGATCGTGGGCTGCCTGATGATGCTGTTCGGCAACCATCCGCTAATCGCCTACGCCGTGGTCGGCCTGGGCGCAGCGGCCTACTCGCCCGCCAAGTACGGCATCCTCACCGAGCTGCTGCCCGCCTCCCAGCTGGTCAAGGCCAATGGCTGGATCGAGGGGCTGACCATCACCTCCATCATCCTGGGCGTGCTCGTGGGCGGGCAGTTGCTGAGCCCGGGCATCTCGACCCATCTGCTGGACTTCGACCTGCCGCTGCTGGACACGGGCGTGGACACTGCAGCCGAGGCGGCGATTGCCGTGCTGGTCGGCGTCTATGCGCTGGCCGCCTGGTTCAACCTGCGCATTCCGCTGACCGACACCATCCTGCGCCCGCTGCGCCAGGACCCCAGCAAGAGCCTGCTGGCCAACACCCTGGCCCTGCTGCCCGACTTCTGGACCTGCAGCCAGCGGCTGTGGGGGGACAAGTTGGGCCAGATCTCGCTGTCCACGACCACGCTGTTCTGGGGCGTGTCGGGCAATCTGCGCTACATCGTGCTGGCCTGGGGCGCGGCGGCCCTGGGCTACGGCACCTCCCAGGCATCGGCCCTGGTGGGCGTGGTGGCCATCGGCACGGCGGCAGGCGCCATCCTCGCATCCATGCGCATGCGGCTGGACAACGCCACGCGCGTCATTCCGCTGGGCATCACCATGGGCCTGCTGGTGATCGCCATGATCTTCATCCACAGCGTGTGGGTGGCCATTCCCTTCCTGATCCTGCTGGGCGGCCTGGGCGGCTTCCTGGTCGTGCCCATGAATGCGCTGCTGCAGCACCGCGGCCACAACCTCATGGGCGCGGGCCGCTCGATTGCCGTGCAGAACTTCAACGAGCAGGCCTGCATCCTGGCGCTGGGCGCCTTCTATGCTCTGTCCACCAAGTTCGGGCTGTCGGCCTTTGGTGCCATCACGGTGTTCGGCCTGGTGGTGGCCGGCATCATGTGGCTGATCGGACGCTGGCACAGGAACAACCTGCGCCAGCATCCCGAGGAAGTCGAGCGCCTGCTGGCGATTGCCCGCAAGGATTGCCACTAGCCTGCCCTTGTCCCCACGGCGTCCGGAGCAGGCCTTGCCTGCCCGGGCGTTTTTCATTGCCCCATGCATAGCCCGCTGCCCGTTCTCGCCCTGCTGTTCAACACCCTGGTCTGGGGCCTGGCCTGGTGGCCGTTCCGCGCCATGCACGAGGCTGGCCTGCATCCGCTGTGGGCCACGGCGCTGATGTATGCCCTGGTGCTGGCGGGGCTGGTGGCGCTGCGCCCGGCCAGCCTGCGCCAGGCGCTGCAGTACCCGGCCCTGATCCTGCTGGGCGCCTGCGCGGGCAGCAACAACATCGCCTTCAACTGGGCCGTGACCATTGGCGACGTGGTGCGCGTGGTGCTGCTGTTCTATCTGATGCCCGCATGGTCGGTGCTGCTGGCCTGGAGGCTCCTGGGCGAGCGGCCCACGCCCGCTGCGCTGACGCGGCTGCTGCTGGCCTTCGGCGGGGTGGCGCTGGTGCTGGTGCCCGAGGGCACATTCAGCGGCGGCTCGCCCGGGCTGCTGCGCGGCCTGTCGCTGGCCGACGGCCTGGCACTGTTCGGCGGCTTCACCTTCGCGCTGACCAACGTGCTGCTGCGCCGCCTGCAGGCCGTGCCGGCGCAGGCGCGCATGCTGGCCATGTTCAGCGGCTGCATGGCGATGGGCCTGTTCAGCGCCTTTGCAGGCAGCAGCGTGGGCCTGGTGCCGCCGCTGCCGGCTCCGCAGGCCGGCTGGATGCTGATCGCCGCCGGCCTGGCCGTGCTGCTGATGCTGGGCAACTGGGCGCTGCAGTTCGGCGCCGCGCGCCTGCCGGCCGGCGTGACGGCCGTGGTCATGCTGGCCGAAGTGGTGTTCGCCAGCGTCTCCTCGGTGCTGATTGCAGGCGAGGTGCTGACGCCGCGCACGCTGCTGGGCGGTGCCTGCATCATCGCGGCCGCGCTGCTGTCTGCGCTGGCGCATGCACGACGGCATGGGGCTTGACGCCCTGCCCGCACCAACGCTGCGCAATCAGCACGTGAGCTGCCCGGCCAGCAGCAGGTAGCCCGGCAGCCAGCCCGTGAGCACGCCCTGCGCAATGCACAGCGTGCCCGTCATGCGGCCGATGTTGCGGCCCAGGGCCAGCAGCATGAAGAACATGGCCCACAGCACGGCCCAGGCCGCCCAGTTGGCGGCCATCCACCAGTCGATGGCAGTGCGGGCGCCGATCAGCGAATCGATGGCCACCGGCACGGCCGTGATCGCCACGAAGAGGCTGAACCAGCCCAGGCCCCGGCCATCGGCCCCCGTGAAGCGGTTGATGGCCACCCACAGGTAGGTGAAGGCGAACAGCAGGGTGAGCGCGCCGGTCTTGACAGAGGCCGCATCAGGCTCGGGCCCGAAGGCCGAGGCCAGGCCGATGATCAGCGAGACCAGGCCCGCGAACACGTTGATGACCCAGATCTCCCGGTCGGCAATGCGCCCCAGCATCCACAGGCCATTCAGGCACAGCACGGCGCCCACGTAGAACAACGACAAACCCAGCCACATCGCAAGTCTCCTTTTGCTTTTTTGCTTTTGAAGTGCCTTGCGCGCCCTTGCCAGACCACGGGAACGAGCGCGCACGGCAAGGCGCCGCCGCCCCGTGGCCGGGTGCAGCGGCGTCCGTGAAACAGTTCATCCCCGGGCCCGCCCCTGGTGGGCATCTGCGTGCTGGCGGAAGGGTCCGCTGCAGAGATGCCGCCTGTGATCCAGGGCAGGTGCACCGGCGCGGCCCTTGCCAAGCATGCGGCGGTGGAGTGTGCCGGCAGGCGGTGCTACCGGTCTTTGGCGTCGGTCCTTGGTGCCGGTCCTTGGTACCTCAGGCCGCCTGCGTCTGCAGGCGACGGCGGGCGCGTTCCAGCTGCTGCGCCACCTGGCGCGGGTTCATGCCGTACATGTCGGCAAAGCCGGCTTCGGTGGTCTGGCCGCTGGCCTCGAAGGCGCGCAGCAGAGCTTCGTCTCGTGCAGAACGCGCATCGGCTTCGGCCAGGGCCTCGGCCACCAGGGCGTTGGTGGCCTCGTCACGGCCCTGCACGCGCGCCGCATAGTCGTCGCGGGACAGGCCCGAGGCCTCGTAGGCGGCGATGATGCGGTTGCGCAGCTTGGGCGCCAGGTCCTCGGGCGAGCGGTGCTGGCGGCGACGGAAGACTTCGATCAGCGCATGGTGCACATGCTCGGGCGCCATGGGCTCGACCGATTGGCCCTGCAGGTCATGGCGCGCCTGGCCGCTGGCCACCACGGTGAGGTAGCGGCTGGAACGTGTGTGCTGGGACAGGGCCAGCTTGAGCTGGTCGCGGTCGATGGCTTCGGGATGGGCGGCCAGCAGGTCCTCGAAGATGCCGCGCTTGAGCGGCAGGGGCTGCTCGCCGAACAGGTTCGGATGCCATTGGGCCAGTTGCGCCAGCAGCGGATGCTGGGTGCGCACGGGCCTGGAAGCGTTGGCCTCGGCACTGCCGGCCGCGCCGGTTGCGGCGTCGGCGACGGG
Organism: Delftia sp. PX-1; assembly: GCF_055797465.1. Taxonomy (NCBI): domain Bacteria; kingdom Pseudomonadati; phylum Pseudomonadota; class Betaproteobacteria; order Burkholderiales; family Comamonadaceae; genus Delftia; species Delftia sp. PX-1. Next base: position 345,394 of record NZ_CP184763.1, on the reverse strand, counting down.
CTCGGAGGCCTTGCCCTTGTTGCGGCCACGTCCGCCGCGGCGCGAGCGCTTGCGGCCCTGGCCATCGGCGCTGGCGGCAGCCTGCGGCACGGTGCCGGCAGCGGCGTCCGCCGGCAGCGCGGCGTTCTGTTCTTGCGGTTCAGACACGGATTCAGTCATGGCGGAGCACATGGGCTTGGAGAAAACGAAACCCCGCATCATGCCAGCATTGCAAAGGCTTGCGCGGGCATAGTCCCCACGGCGTCGCGCATGCGGCACAGATGCGCGGGTGGCATCAGGCCGGCAGGGCCTCGTCCAGCACCTCGATCCAGTGGCGCACCGGCACGTCCGTTCCGTTTTGCAGGTGGACGATGCAGCCCATGTTGGCCGAGAGGATGGCTGCAGGCCGCCGGGCATCGAAGCCTTCGGTCAGTGCGCCGATCTTGCGGTCGCGCAGCTGGTGCGAGAGTTCGGGCTGCAGCACCGAGTAGGTTCCCGCCGAGCCGCAGCACAGGTGCGACTCGGTGCGCGCCACGCGCAGCTCGAAGCCCAGCCTGGCCAGATGGGTTTCCACGCCACCGCGCAGCTTTTGCCCGTGCTGCAGCGTGCAGGGCGGGTGGTAGGCCATGGGCGCGGCCGGTGCGCGCACCCTGCCGTGCAGGCGCTCGGCCAGCTCGGGCAGGAGCTCAGGCAGCAGCTCGCTCAGGTCGCGCGTGAGGGCGCTGATGCGCGCGGCCTTGTCCGCGTACTGCGCATCGTCCTTGAGCAGGTGGCCGTATTCCTTGACGGTGACTCCGCAGCCCGAGGCGTTCATGACGATGGCCTCCACCGCGCCGCTGTCCACCTGGGGCCACCAGGCGTCGATGTTGGCGCGCATCTGCGCCTTGCCGCCTTCCTGGTCGTTGAGGTGGAATTTCACGGCACCGCAGCAGCCGGCGTTGGGAGCGATCACGGTCTGTATGCCGGCCGCATCCAGCACGCGCGCCGTGGCGTAGTTGATGCGCGGCATCATCGCGGGCTGCACGCAGCCGGCCAGCAGCAGCACCTTGCGCGCATGCTCGCGCACGGGCCAGCGGCCCGCGTCCTGCGGCTGGGGCACTTTCTCGGCCAGGACTTCGGGCAGCAGGCCGCGCACGGCCTGTCCCAGCTTCAGGGCCGGGGCGAACAGCGGCGAGTTCAGCCCCTCCTTGAGCGCCCAGCGCCTGGCGCGCTCGCCGAAGGGGCGCGGCACCTGTTCCTCGACGATCTTGCGGCCTATGTCCACCAGGTGGCCGTACTGCACGCCACTGGGGCAGGTGCTTTCGCAGTTGCGGCAGGTCAGGCAGCGGTCCAGATGCTGCTGGGTGGCGCGCGTGGGGGTCTCGCCCTCCAGCACCTGCTTGATCAGGTAGATGCGGCCACGCGGCCCGTCCAGCTCGTCGCCCAGCAATTGGTAGGTCGGGCAGGTGGCCGTGCAAAAGCCGCAGTGCACGCACTTGCGCAAAATGGCTTCGGCCTCCTGGCCCTCGGGCGTGGCGCGGTACTGGGGTGCGAGTTGGGTCTGCATGGTGGGGCTCTTGTTGTATGGGTATCGGGGAACGGTCAGGCACGGCAGCCGGACACGGCGGTCATGCGCGAGGCGCGGCTCGCCGGCCCAGCAGCAGGGGCAACCGCGCACGGTCGGCCCACAGCGGCGGCAGGGACAGCAGGCACAGCACCACGGCCAGCGGCACGACGAAGACGAAGCCCAGGTGCCTGAAACCCAGCGCGCCCGCAATGCCGCCCAGCAGGAACATGGACAGCAGCCCTGCGAACAGCCGCAGCCGCACATGGTTGGCGTGGACCCGGTGCTCGGGCGGGCTGCCATGGCGGTTCCAGTAGAGGGCTCGACCCAGCTCCATGCCCAGGTCGGTGATCACGCCCGTCATGTGTGTGGTGCGGATCTGCGAGGACGACATCTTGGTCACCGTGGCGTTCTGCAATCCCATGATGAAGGACAGCAGCAGCACGGCCAGCGGCACGGCGAACGGCGTGGGCCAGGCCAGCATGGCCGCGCCCAGCAAGCCGAAGAGCAGCATCAGCGCGGCTTCCAGCAGCAGCGGCAGCGCATAGCTGCTGCGCAGCCGGTGGTGGCGCGCCCAGTTGACCAGCAGCGACGTCGCGGCCGCGCCGCACAGAAAGGCCAGCAGCGCGCCGCAGGCACTGAGCACCAGAGCCGTATTGCCCAGCACCAGGTTGTCGGCCAGCAGCGAGACAAAGCCCGTCATGTGCGAGGTATAGGAGTGCACCAGCAAAAAGCCGCCCGCATTCACCGCACCCGCGTTGAAGGCCAGCAACAGGCCCAGCGTGCGGTTGCTGGCCACCGTGCGGTGCCGGTCCGTGAGCAGGTGCAGGTGGTGGCGCATGCGCATGGGCGGAGCCAGGCGTTGGCCCGGCCTACCAGGCGGCGGCCAGCCGGCCGCGGTTGAAGATGCCCGCAGGATCGAAGGCCTGCTTGAGCCGTGCATGCAGCGCGGCCGTGGCATCGGCCGCCTGGGCGTCGAAATCGGGTTCGGCGCTGGGCTGGTCTGCGGCCTCGGCGCGGAACAAGGTGGCCGATCCGCCCGCTGCTTTTGCCAGCGTGCGCAGCGCATGGCCCAGCGCACGCGGCGCCTGTACCCAGCGCAATGCGCCGTGCCATTCGATCAGGGGCCCCGTGCAGCCGTCAGGCAGCGCAAGCACCGGCGCCGTCTGCGGCACGGACAGGCGCCACAGCGCATGGCCCGGTGCGCGTGCGGTGAACCAGGGCAGCTGGTGCTCCCGGCAGGCCTGCCAGTCGGCCGCAGCGCTGTGCATGCGCTCGCCCCCCAGGCGCCCGCAGGCCGCCTGCACGGCGGCACGCGCACCACGCAGGCGCAGGTACAGCACGCCCTGGGCCGCGCTGTCTTCCTGCAGCCAGCAGCTGGCATTGAGCGGCAGCGGCTGGCCGCCCCAGGCATTGAGCCAGTCCAGCGCCTGCTGCTGCGTGCATTCGAAGCGCAGCGTGGCCTCGGCAGGCGCCACGGGCAGCACCTTGAGGCTGACCTCGGTGATCAGGCCCAGCGTGCCCCAGGAGCCAGCCATCAGCCGCGAGACGTCGTAGCCCGCCACGTTCTTCATGACCTGGCCGCCATAGCGCAGCAGCTCGCCCTGGCCGTTGATCATCTCCAGCCCCAGCATGAAGTCGCGCACGGCACCCACGCTGGCGCGCGAGGGGCCCGACAGGCCGGAGGCCACCATGCCGCCCACGGTGGCGCGGCCATCCGCTCCCTCGAAATGCGGAGGCTCGAAGGCCAGGCACTGGCCCTGTGCGGCCAGCAGGGCCTCGACCTCGGCCAGCGGCGTGCCGGCGCGTACGGTCACGACCAGCTCGCTGGGCTCATAGCTGACCACGCCGGCCAGCGCCCGCGTGTCCAGCAGCTCGCCCTGCAAGGCCAGACCGTGAAAATCCTTGGTGCCGCCGCCGCGTATGCGCAGCGGCGTGGCGTCGGCCGCCGCGGCGCGCACGCGCTCGGCGATCTGGATGAGTTGGCTTTGGGCTGAATCCATGGCCTGCATGGTAGCGGCTGGGCCCTTTTGCGCCTCGGTGCGGGCCCGTGAATTTTTTGAACGGCGCGCTTGAAGTTCTGCGGGCGGCGCAAAACACCCGGGACGAAAAGGCAAAGGCGCAAGTCGAATCAGCCGCCTGCGGCCTTCATCGTGCCGGCTCGAAAGGATGGACCTGGATGTCGGCGTCGGGAAAGGAGGCCACCAGCTTCAGCTCGCCGCCCAGGGCCTTGACGTACTCGCGCAGCGTGCTCACGTACATGTCCTCGCGGCGCTCCAGCTTGGAGACGGCAGCCTGCTCCACGCTCATGGCCCTGGCCACTTCGACCTGGGTCACGTTGCGGGCCTTGCGCAGCTCCTGCAACTGCATTTCCACAAGCATGGCCTCGGCCCGTGCCGCAGCACGGGACTGTGCCTCGGGCGACATGCCGGCGCGCAGTTCGTTGAATTTCCTAGCCATGGATCTGTCCTTCTCTTTTCAGGGTCTCGATGTGCGTGTCGTACAAGCGGTCGGCGATGGGTACATGCACCTCATACCAGCGGCCATCGCCCGTCTTGTCGCCGCCGATCAGCAAGATGGCACAGCGGCGCGGATCGAATGCGTACAGCAGCCGATAGGGCCGGCCTTCGTGCTGCACGCGAAGCTCGCGCATGTGCGGGTGCCTTGAACGCTCGATGCCGGACGTATGGGGATATCCGAGATTCGGCCCTCTTGCCTCCAGCAACCGAACCGATGCATCGATGGACTCCTGCTCGGCCTGCGTCAGATCGGCCCACCAGATGCCAAGCTCGTCGGTGTACTCCACCTCCCAGGGTTGGGTCATTATTCCCTCCAGAATATATTCCGTCAATGGAATATAGGCCAAAGATCCGTCTTATAACGGAGCTCACCATAAGGCGGTTGGCGTGCAGCAGGCCTCCTGATTTCCTCAGCTGCTGAAGGGCGTTTGCGGCGCGGCAATGAAAAAAGGCCCCGGTGCAAGCACCGAGGCCAATCCGCAATGAACTCCCTGTAAACCGATCAGCGGTAGTACGCCACCTCGCCGTGCGTGGTGATGTCCAGGCCCTGGCGCTCGGACTCTTCGCTGACGCGCAGGCCGACGACCAAGTCGCAGATCTTGTAGGAGATGCCAGCCACCACACCGGACCAGACGATGGTCAGCAGCACGCTCTTGACCTGCACCCACACTTGATGGCCCATGTTGAAGTTTGCCGGCTCGATGCCGCCCAGGCTGGAGGCGCAGAACACGCCGGTCAGGATGGCGCCCAGGATGCCGCCCACGCCGTGCACGCCGAACACGTCGCAGACGTCATCGACCTTGAGCAGCTTCTTCAGGCCGGACACACCCCACAGGCAGACGGGACCGGCAATCAGGCCCATGACGATGGCGCCCATGGGGCCCACGAGGCCGGCCGCCGGGGTGATGACCACCAGGCCGCCCACGGCGCCCGAGGCGGCACCCAGCATCGAGGCCTTGCCCTTGTGCAGGGCTTCAGCGGCCAGCCAGGAGATGGTGGCGGCGCCCGTGGCGACGATGGTGTTGATGAAGGCCAGGCCGGCGATGCCGTTGGCAGCACCTGCCGAGCCGGCGTTGAAGCCGAACCAGCCCACCCACAGCAGCGAGGCACCGACCATGGTCAGCGTCAGGCTGTGCGGAGGCAGGGCCTCACGGCCGAAGCCGATGCGCTTGCCCAGCATGTAGGAACCCACCAGTCCGGCGATACCGGCGTTGATGTGCACCACGGTGCCGCCTGCGAAGTCCAGCGCGCCGTCCTTGCCCAGCAGGCCGCCGCCCCAGACCATGTGGGCCATGGGGATGTAGCTGAAGGTGAACCACAGCACCGAGAACAGGATCACGGCAGAGAACTTGATGCGCTCGGCGAAGGCGCCGACGATCAGGGCCACGGTGATGGCGGCGAACGTGGACTGGAAGGCCACGAACACGTACTCGGGAATGGTCGGCAGTGCGCCGGCCAGCGTGTCGGGCGCAATGCCCTTGAGGAAGATCTTGCCGAAGCCGCCGAAGAAGTTGCCTTCGCCCGCAAAGGTCAGCGAGTAGCCGTAGACGGCCCACAGCAGCGTGATCAGCGAGAAGATCACGAACACCTGGCACAGCACGGACAGCATGTTCTTGGTGCGCACCAGGCCGCCGTAGAACAGTGCCAGGCCCGGGATCACCATCAGGATCACCAGCATGGTCGAGGTCAGCATCCAGGCCGTGTCACCGGCGCTGAGCGCGGGGGCCGGCGCCTCGGCTGCGGCCGCGGCGGCGGGGGCTGCCGCAGCGGCCGCATCGGCAACGGCTGCAGCAGCGGCGGGCTCCTGTGCCAGGGCGGCGGCGCCTGCGGCCAGCAGGCCCAGCCCCAGGCCCATGGAAAGAAGTCGTTTGGTCATGGCAGTCTTTCGGGAAACGTGGGGTTGAAACTCACAGTGCGCTGTCGCCGGTCTCGCCGGTACGGATGCGGACGGCCTGCTCGATGGGCAGCACGAAGATCTTGCCGTCACCGATCTTGCCGGTGCGCGCAGCGGCCTCGATGGCATCGATCACCTGGTCCACCAGCGCGTCGGGCACGGCGGCCTCCAGGCGCAGCTTGGGCAGGAAATCGACCACGTATTCCGCGCCGCGGTACAGCTCGGTATGGCCCTTTTGGCGGCCGAAGCCCTTGACTTCGGTCACGGTGATGCCCTGCACGCCGATGTCGGAGAGCGCCTCGCGCACCTCGTCCAGCTTGAAGGGCTTGATGATGGCGGTCACCAGTTTCATGATGCTTAGCTCCTCAGGTCCGGTTACAGGGTCTTGGTCAGCGTCACGATCAGGCGGGCCTTGTTGACGTCACCAAAGTAAGACTTCTTGTTCGCACCCGTGACGGCCGCGCCCAGCGACACGCCGTCGCCGAAATCGTAGGCACCGCCCACGCTGTAGTCCATATAGTTGGGCACGCCCAGGCCCTTGATGTCGCTGGCAAAGCGCGTAAAGCCCAGCGAGGCCTTCACGGTCACCTTGGGCATGACTTCCTTGCTGAAGCCCAGCCACAGGTAGCCGGTATTGCGGCCCGACAGGCCCGAGCCGGCTTTCTCGCCCGCCCAGCCGAAGTAGTCCTTGGATACGGTGTGCGAATACTTGGCCGTGAACGGGCCGTACGTGGCCGCGCCATACAGCTCGGTGGTGTTGCCGCTGGAGTTGCCCGAGTACAGGTATTGCAGGGCCCCGAAGTCCAGGTCCACCTCGCCGGCCTTGAACTTGTAGCCACCGTAGAAGTCGGTTTCCAGGGAGTTGCCCGGCAGCCAGTCCACGCTGGAGTTCCAGTTGCCGATGTACCAGCCGCTGTCGCCGAAGGTGTAGTCGAAGCCGCCTTGCAGGGCAGGCTTGACGGCCTTGTTGCGTCCCGTGTCCTGGTCCTGTCCGCGGAACTTGTAGTTCGTCGTCAGGGACACATTGGCCGTGAGCTGGGCGTGGGCCCAGAGCGGAGCGATGGCGACACAGGCGATGGCGAGCGACTTGAGGCTGGCACGGGACATGGGATCCTCCGGTTTGAAAAATTTCGTGACAACCGGGTTAAGCACGGACCGTGCCAGTCTTTTCTGCCGGGTGGGGCGCCTTCCGGCCCACCAATGCAGCACCGCAGCATCCTCCCATGCACCGGCTTTGTGCAGAAGTTCTGCACCGTTACGGTGATAGCGGTCGCTCACATGGCATCTCACCAAAAATGCACCAAAAAAGTGCAAATGCTTTCATGCCCAGTACAGCACATTCCCAGGTCGCCTGCCACAGCACATGATCAGCCAAGTCTGGATTACCTGATTTTGGAACATGCCTGATTGGATAGCCTGCCATTCAAATACATGCCTGTATCCAAGATGGGAAATTGCTTACATTTACAGGATGTATCTGACCCTGCATTTGATTGCCCTATAGCCATCGGCTTGTCTATGATCCCCGCTCACCAAGAGACGGGAGGCCGCCCCCAGGGCGGTTCATACAATGACACGCCGAGTCACCATCCATACGCCATTGGGCGATGAACTGCATTTCCGTGAATTGCGCGGCCAGGAAAACATCAGCCAGCTTTTCAGCCTCGATGTGGAAATGCTCAGCGAAAACGAAAGCATCGATCCCAAGGCCCTATTGGGCAAAAACGCCACCATAGAAATAGAAACCCAGGGCGGCGGCAGGCGCTTCATCGACGGCATCGTCACCCGCTTCGGCATGCAGGGCCAGGACCATCGCCACTAAGCCTACAAGGCGCGCCTGAGCCCCTGGCTGTGGCTGGCCACGCGCAAGAGCGACTTTCGCATCTTCCAGAACCTCAACGTGCCCGACATCATCGAGCAGGTATTGGGCGTCTATGGCCATCCAATGCAAAGGAAACTCACGCGCGCCTATCGCAGTTGGGATTACTGCGTGCAATACAACGAAAGCGATTGCGACTTCGTCTCGCGATTGATGGAACACGAAGGCATCTACTATTTCTTCGAGCACGCATCGGGCCAGCACACCCTGGTGCTGTGCGACGACATCATTGCCTCGCATGGCGCATTGCCCGGTGGTGAATCCATTCCCTTCTATCCCCCGGAAAAAGCCGCCGCAGGCGATCAGGAAAACATCCACGCCTGGCAGTTGGAGCAGGAAATCAAGCCGGGCCGCCATTACATCGACGACTACGACTTCAAAAAGCCCCGGGCCGAACTGTCCCACATGCGCCGCGATCCACCGGGCCATGCGCACGACGGCCATGAAACCTACGAATGGCCGGGCGGCTACACGGAGTACGGCGATGGAGATGCCTACATCCGCGTGCGCCTGAAGCAAGGCCTCACGGGCCACAGCCGGGTGCGGGGCCAGTCCTGCCACCGGGCGCTGGCCACGGGCTACACCTTCAGCCTCTACAACTACCCGCGTGGTGACCAGAACCGGCAGTACCTGATCACCGGCCTGAGCTACCACCTCAAGGAGAACCCCCGCGTCAGCGCTGTGGCCCCGGGCGCCAAGGGCAGCGCCGCCGAAGACGGCTCCTTCCAGCGCTACGAACTGCAGGCCCAGCCCACCAGCCTGGCCTTCACGCCGCCGCGCACCACGCCCAAGCCGCGCACCACGGGCCCGCAGACCGCCGTCGTCGTGGGTCCGGCCGGAGAAGAAATCTGGACCGACGAATACGGCCGCATCAAGGTGCAGTTCCACTGGGACCGGCTGGGCAGCAAGGACCAGAACTCCAGCTGCTGGATCCGCGTGGCCACCAACTGGGCAGGACCAGGCTTTGGCGCCATCTCCATCCCGCGCATAGGGCACGAGGTGGTGGTGGACTTCCTCAACGGCGACCCGGACTATCCCATCGTCACGGGCTGCGTCTACAACGCGGCCAACATGCCGCCCTGGGCGCTGCCGGCCAACGCCACGCAATCGGGCATCAAGACCCGGTCGAGCAAGGGCGGTGCCGCAGGCGCGGGCATGAAGAACGGCCCGGGCGACGCCAACGCCATCCGCTTCGAGGACAAGGCGGGCGCCGAACAGCTGTGGCTGCATGCGCAAAAGGACCAGCTCACCGAAGTCGAGAACGACGAGGACAAATGGGTGGGCAACGACCGGCGCAAGACCATCGACCGGGACGAGACCAGCGTCATCCACCGCGACCGCACCGAGACCGTGGACCGTGACGAGACCATCACCGTGCACAACAACCGCACGGAGCGGGTGGACCATAACGAGAAGATCAGCATCGGCGACAACCGCAATGAAGACGTTGGCATCGACGAGAACATCTCCATCGGCAAGAACCGCAGCAAGACCATCGGCAAGACCGAGACCGACAAGATAGGCCAGAACTGGCACGTCACGGTCGGCCTGCTCAAGACCCAGACCATAGGCATGGCCTACATGCAGAACGTGGGTGGGATGAAGATGATGAACATCGGCGTCAACTACATGGAAAACATCGGCGTGGCCATGCAGACCCATGTGGGCATGAACCAGAGCCTCACCGTGGGGCAGGAGCGCCAGGTCAAGGTCGGCAGCAAGCAAAGCACCGAAGTGGGCTCGCAGTACTCGCTGACCGTGGGCGGTGGTGGCGGCGGCAGCGGTGGGGGCGCAGGCGGAGGTGGCAAGGCCTCCCAGCTCACCATGGATGGACAAAGCATCCAGCTCAATGCCGCCAAGATCCGGCTCGAAGCCCAGCAGGAAATCCTGCTGACCTGCGGCGAAAGCACCATCCGCATCACGCCCGGCGACATCCAGATCCTCTCGCCCATGGACCGGCTCAACTGCTGAGGCCCGCATGTCCTGCAGCCCCTGCATTCCCCGCATCTTCTGCATCCGCCGTCCCGTTCTCTCTCACCTCTCCAGGAGCAGCCTCGCATGAGTGGCCAACCCGCAGCCCGCATCACCGACAGCGTCGTCAAGGGCAAGATCGTCACCGGCTCGCGCACCGTGCTCATCGGCAGCCAGGGGGGCCTGGCCTGCTCCGTCTGCCCGGGCGGCATCACCGTCAGCTCCCCCGTCAACCCCCAGCTGGGCGCCAAGGTCCTGCTGGGCGCACAAGACCTGGACTTTGCCCTGCCCTCGGCTGCGCTGCCCGTGGCCTGGCAGCGTCAATACAGCAGCTACGTCAACCCCGAGCACGGCGCTGCCTGCGGCCTGCTGGGCCATGGCTGGCACCTGCTGCAGGAGCTCAGCATCCGCCTGCAGGAAGAGGCCACCTTGCTGCTGGACGCCAGCGGCCGCGTCATCACCTTCGACCAGCCTCTGGCCCCGGGCGGCCAGCTGCACAGTGCCAGCGAAGACATCTGGCTGCTGCGCGGCGGCAGCCCGGAGCCGGACGGCGGCACAGCGCCCTGGGCTGCGAACCCGCGCTGGTCGCATGTGGAGGCGGCGCTGGCGTGCAATCCCGAGGCCATCCTGGCCTTCAGCAGCGATGGCGACACCCTCTGGGGCTTTGGCCCCCCGCCCGGTGAGTCGGTCGACGGTCCCTGGCGCCTCATGGCCCAGATCGACCGCTTCGGGCGCCGCCAGCTCTACCACTACAGCGACGGCACCACGCCCGAGGCCGGCCACAGTGCGAGCAAGGACCCCATCCCCGCAGGCCGCCTGGTCTCGCTGAGCGACGGCACGGGCCGGCGCTACCGGCTGCTGCACCAGCGCATCCACGGCGGCAAGGACGCGCAGGGCCTGAACGGACTGTGGGGCGCCGACGATGGCTGGCGCCTCATCGGGGTCGACCTCACGCAGGACCCGTTGCATCCCCTGTCCACCCCCATCACGCTCGTGCGCTACGGCTACAGCAGTGCAGGCGATCTCATCACCGTCCACGACCGCGCAGGCCAGCTCGTGCGCGAATTCGAATGGGACCACCACCGCATCAGCGCCCACCGCCATGCCAGCGGACCCTGGCACCGCTACCGCTACGAGAGCGCCCAGCCCGGCGCCCGCGTCATCGAACACAGCAACCAGGAAGGGCTGTCCTACCGCTTCGACTACCTCAGCCAACCGCCGGGCCCGGACGGCCAGCCGCGCGCGGCCACCCGCGTCAGCGACAGCCTGGATCGCATCGAGACCTACTACTTCGAAGGCGCAGCGGGCCTGTCGCGCCTCATCGCCCACCACAAGGCCGACGGCAGCCGCTGGCTGCAGGCCTACGACAGCTTCGGCCGCCTGGCCTCGCGCACCGACCCGCTGGGCCGCAGCGTCCACCTCAGGCGCGACGGCCAGGGCCGGCTCATCGGCGTGCAACTGCCCGATGGGCGCAGCACCCAGCAGGAACACGACGAAGCCACGGGCCGCCTGCTCGCCTCCACCGACCCGGCAGGCGCCACCACCGGCTACCAATACGACGCCTGGGGACGCCTCACCCAGATCACCCAGGCCGACGGCAGCACCGAGCGCTACCACTACCCCGACCCCCAGGAAGCGCCGCTCACCTGCGACAGCCCCCGGCGCATCGAAGACGCCCAGGGCGGCAGCAAACAGCTGGCCTGGAGCGACGCGGGCCAACTGCTCAGCTACACCGACTGCTCGGGCCACAGCACGCACTACCACTACGACCGCTGGGGTGCGCTCATCGAAGTGGGCAACGCCCTGGGCCAGCGCCAACGCCACCAGCGCGACGGCCAGGGCCGCATCGTGGCCAGCGAACTGCCCAACGGCCAGATCGAGCGCTACCACTACGACAGCGCAGGCCATCTCACGCGCATCGAACCGGCCCAGCCCCCGCTCACCCCTCTCATGGGGGCACAAAGCCCTGCTGCACCGGCCGCCGACCCCAGCATCCACCTGCGCTACGACCTCTGGGGCAGGCTGGTCCAGCGAACACATGGCGGCCTCACCCTGGCCTTCGAATACGACAGCGCCGGCCGCCTCACGCGTCTCGTCAACGAAAACGGAGCCCAAAGCCGCTTTGCCTGGGACGCGCTGGACCGGCTCGTGCAGGAAGAAGGGTTTGACCAGCGGCTGCAGCGCTACCGCTGGGATGCGGCAGGCCAGCTCATGGAAGCCACGGACGGCAACGCTGCACGGCAAAGCAGCAGCCACTACCGCTGGGACGAAGGCGGCAGATTGGTCGAACGTCAGCTGCCCGCCACGGCCCATGCGCCGGCCCAGACCCACCGCTACGAATGGGATGCGGCCGGACGCCTCATGGCCGCCAGCGTCTGGCAGCACACCGTCGAGAACACCGCAGAGAACACCATCCAACTGCAAAGCCGCATAGCACTGGAACGCGATGCCCTGGGCCGCATCACCGCAGAAGTGCAGCAGCTGTACCGCCCAGGCAAGGACGGGGGCGGCAACGGGGGCGCAGCGCAGATCGAATACGAACACCGCATCGCCCACACCCTGGATGCGCTGGGCGCACGCCAGCACAGCCAGCTGCAAGGCCTGGGAAAGATCGCCTGGCTCACCTACGGCTCAGGCCATGTGCACGGACTGCAGCTCAACGGCGCCGGCCTCATCGACTTCGAACGCGACGCCCTGCACCGCGAAGTCCGCCGCAGCCTGCACCCACCCACTCCCGCAGCAGATGCAGACGCAGACGCCGACGCACACCACCCCCTGCAGGTGCAACGCCAATGGGACAGCATGGGCCGCCTCACGGCCCTGGGCACCACAGGCCTGCAAAGCACGGAAGGCAGGGAACACCTCGTCCAGCCCCTCATCGGCCAGATCCTTGGCCGCCGCTACCACTACGACAGCCTGGGCCAGCTCGTTGCCATCGAACAGGCCGGCGCCCCGGGCCAGGCCGCACAACTGCTGCGCTACGGCTACGACAGCGCCGGGCGCCTCAGAGCGGCCACCGACAGCCAGCAGCCCCAGACCACCACCCGCTGGCAGATCGACCCTGCGGGCAACCGCCTGCCCGCACCGGGCACACCGGGTCAAGCCAGCCCTCAGGACAGCTGGGCCGCCCAGGTCCACGCCCACTGGCGGCACACCGACTTCAACCTCATGGGCCTGGGCCACCTTGCAGGCCAGCGGCAAGGCCCCGTGCAGCGCTGGGAAGACAACCGCATCGGCTTCAGCGAAGACCGCGTCTGGCGCTACGACCCCTGCGGCAACCGCATCGCGCAAATGCATGCAGACCACAGCCAGCAGCAACTGCACTACGACGGAGCACACCAGCTCATCGCCGTGCGCAGCAGCCAGATCCAGGGCAACGCCGAGCAGTTGCGCCACCACAGCCGCTACACCTACGACGCCCTGGGCAGGCGCCTGAAGCAGCAGGTCGAAAGCGCGGACTCCACCACCCCCACCCGCACCCACTACTACGGCTGGGACGGCGACCGCCTCATCCACACCGAGCGCCTGCAGCACGGCAGCGACACGCGCCACATAGAACACACCATCTACGAGCCCGGCAGCTTCACGCCCCTGGTGCGCCTGAGCACCACGGCCAGCGGCGACCCCCAAGACGAGCCCCACCTGCTGGTGCAAGCCATCGCCGCAGGCCTGCCCGACCAGGACGACCCCAACCACACGCCGGCCCTGGCCCTGATGCAAACCATGCTCGACGCCATGCCGCGCGACATGCAGCAAGACGCGGCCCGCCACCTGCGCCACACCCTGGACCACGGCCTGCCGTCCGGCGCCCAGGCCATGCTGGGCGAACAGGCCGAGGGCACGGCCCGCCTGCTCACCGGCATGCAGACCCAACTGCAGAAACAGGAAAAAGAACAGCACGCCCGCATCGCCATCCACCACTACCACTGCGACCATCTGGGCACGCCCATGGCCCTGACCGACCAACGGGGGCTAGTCACCTGGGCGGCCAAGCTGGACCCTTGGGGCAATGTGCTGCAGGAGTACAACCCGCAAGGCATCCACCAGGCGATCCGGCTGCCAGGGCAGCACCATGACAGGGAAACGGGGCTGTATTACAACCGGCATCGGTATTACGATCCGGTGGTGGGGAGTTATGTGAATCAGGATCCGATTGGTTGGTTAGGCGGAACTAATCATTTCAATTACCCTGAAAATCCATTGAATTGGATAGATCCGATGGGATTACGCTCAATTGGTCCCCCTGCGGCGGGAACATACTATCCACGAGGACAAATACCAAGACCTATTCCTCGTAGCGATCTGCCTCGTCGTGCAGCATATGAGGCTGCCGCGAACATGACGCAAACGCCAAATCCGGGGTATCCAGGGGATCCGCTTGATCTTCCATGTGTTGAATGGGATTGTTCTGATAAAAATTCACTTGCTTGCAAATCTGGCGATTCAAAAAAATCCACAGACTTCATTCCCCTGCAAATTCAACTGCAGATCCTCCACAGGGATGCCGCTGCGTATCTGCAGGTAGAGATCCAGCGTATCAAATGCCATTTGATCCAAAAGTAGATCCATTCTCCAATGCTTATGATGTTAAAGATAATTGGAAGAAAGGGTTAGGGATTTTTAGACTGGGAAGATAATGAAAAAATTACTTTTCTTAATTGGTTGTTTCTTTATTGTTGTTACACTTGGATTGCCCGATGGAGTCAATATTCATACAGGTGTAAAATCGTCTCCATTCTATTTTATTTATTGGTTGGCGTTTCCGATTTTAGATTTTTTTGGAGAATGTGGTGGTATATTTTTGGGTGTGGTATTTATTATTTTTGCTATTTTTCCAAAAAATAAAAAAAATAAGTTACAGAAGGATGGAAATAAAAATAAATGAATGCGTTATATCGGATTTTTGGCATGTTTTATTAATTAACGGCTTGCACGAAATTCATAGAAATGCACGGAGTACGCACCCCATCCAGCGTGTCGACACAAACTAAAGATCAGTGGCGAAAAAGCTAATGAGAAATGTCTTCTCGTACAGCCCTCACAGCCCAAATCGCTACACATTCGACAGCAACAATCACAGCCTGCACCAAGCGGAACACCTGGAACACAATGGCCAGCGGCGATCCCCAAGACGAGCCTCACCTGCCGGGGCAAGCCATGACTGCGGGCATGCCGCAGGATAGCGACGACGACCACTAGGCACCAGCCCTGGCCCTCATGCAAACCACCCTCAGCGACGTGCCGAGGGACATGCAGCAAGAGGCCGCCCGCCACCTGCGCCACACCCTGGAGCACAGCCTGCAGCCCAGCGTCCAGGCGATCCTGGGCGAAGAGGCCGAGGGCACCACACGCCTACTGAGCGGCATGCAGGCAAAACTGCAGGAACAGGAGCGGCAACAGCGCATCGCCATCTCACTACCACTGCGACCAACTGGGCACGCCAATGGTCCTGACGGACCAGACCGGCCAAGTGGCCTGGGTAGCAAGCTGGATCCCTGGGGCAATGTGCTGCAGGAGTACAACCCGCAAGGCATCCTCCAGGCGATCCGGCTGCCAGGGCAGCACCATGACAGGGAAACGGGGCTGTATTACAACCGGCATCGGTATTACGATCCGGTGGTGGGGAGCTATATCAATCAGGATCCGATTGGGTTAGCGGGGGGATCTCATAATACTTCATACCCAAAATCACCAACTATCGCTATGGACCCTCTCGGTCTTTTTGATATTGCAGGAGGCGCTTTAGATTTGTGGGGTGTTGTTTCCGGAAGGAAATCCGCAAAAAAGAGATCGTGTAAATGTGATGCAATTTTAAAGAGAAAGCAGGCATATGAAGAGTTGGTAGCAAAACTCTCGCGAGGTACCCCGATGAGTGAATGGGATAACGAGGCACTAAGATATTTAGACAAACAAAGAAAAATAGATGCACTCACGGCCGCAGAGATCGGGTTTGAGTTTGGCTCAGACGCATTGATCGCTGCGGGAACTTCTGGTGGATTATCGGGAGCGAAAGCTGTTGCCGCGGAATACGGCGCAATGGTTAGCGCCACACCCAAAGGTTATGACAATTCAGCTCATGCAGCAGGGCGAGGGAATTGGACCATTTCAACATCTGATGAATGTGAATAAAATGAAAAAATATATTGCTGGTATTTTGCTGACTTCTTTCACGGTCACGGGTGCTATATATTTCTTTTACTCAAATACCAAAACCTCCGAATTCTGCATACCCAATAGCAAAAAATGCATAACCGTAAAAGGCAAATGGACTCTGCCTACTCAATTCGCAGGCAAAGAATCACTACTTATTGTGAGCACACCATTTTTCAGCAAAAAGAATAGAAAAACTCTCGATATATATTTTCCTGCAGGAGAATTTGGCGGGCTTCTTGAAAGAAAAGACGCATTGATTGACTACAAATCCTATGACTGGGGAAGAGTTATGCAGTTCAATTTAAAAAACGAAGCCGTAAAAAATTTTAATTCAAGCGGCTTCTTTGAAGGAAAATTTTATGTGAAAGACAAACACGTAGTATTATCGTGCAACAACAATAACTGCTTGAACGATATAGTCTCTATTCACAATCCGAAATTGACAAAATAATTAATCAGCCTGCCTTCACTGAACAAGCCCCAAGCATTCCAGGATGAACATGCCAATGCCGCATGAACCTCAGTCATACAGTTGCCCAGCAAAAACTGCTTATCCATAACATACGCAATTGAATTTCTGAATAATTTATTTACCATGCTGGTCGATAATTAATCGCATGGAGCCTGATGCTCACCATTCGATGCCGAATTTATCTTGATGGATATATTGTCTTGAGAAAGACAAATATATCTAACATTGATTTTGAAAATTTTTGAATAACACATTCCATTTCCAAGAGGGACGCACATGGCCTCCAACCCCACCCAAACCCTGATCCGCATCCTGCTCGCCACCCTGTCTCTCTCCGCAGCCACTGCCACCTATGCCGCGCAGTGCCCGCTGATTCCCGATGGCAATGCCACTCTGGAAGAGTCCGAGAGGGCTGCACTGCTCAGCGAGTTCAAGTTCGAGGCGCTGGACAAGGAACTGGCCCGCAAGCACAAGAAGAATCTTTCTTCCTCGGGCGGGGACTTGTTGACCATGCGGGATCTGCTGGGACTGCAGCAACTGAGCCTGCAGGAAGAGAACGTGATGCGCATGTGGGCGGATCAGCAGCCCAAGTCGTTCTTTGCCCAGCTCAATGCGGGCCTCTATTACGGCAACAAGGCATTTGGCGCGCGTGGTGAGGCGCCGGCTTCCAGCGTGACGGGCAGCCAGTGGAACAGTGTCAAGCAGCTCAGCGCGAAGGCCCAGCCGTATCTGCAAAAGGCCATGGCGCTGGATGCCCGCTCGGCCTTGCCGCAGACGATGCTGATTGGATTGGCCGCGATGGAAAACCAGGTGGGTGGACGTACTGCGGCGCAGTGGCTGCAGGCGGCCGATCAGGCCGATCCCAAGAACCTGGCGGCCCGCGTCAATGCCCTCAACTACCTGAGCCCGCGCTGGGGCGGGTCCTTGGAGGGCCTGGACCAAATGGTGTCACAGGCCGTGAAGTCGCTGCCATCGGCCAGCGCCGGCTATCTCCAATACAACCTGGTGCTTGCCAAGGCCAGCCATTACGAAGTCGTCGACAAGGACAAGAGCAAGGCCCAGGCACTCTACAAACAGGCCAAGGACATGTGCGACAACTCGGAGGCCGCACGGGCGGGCATGGTCAGGACGTACCAGTAATCAGGAAACAAGGCAGGCCCAAAGGCCTGCCTTGTTTTATCGCCCACAGCCTGCGGGCACACACACCCTCAAAACGTCGCCGAAGGCAGATCCTGCCGACTGAACACCAGCGACACCTTGGCTTCTTCCGGAATGGGCGGCAGTGAAGCATCCCATTGCTGCCAGGCCGCGCGTAGCTCGGCCAGGCGCTGGGGCTCGCGGTCGCGCAGGTTGGCGCGTTCGCGCGGGTCCTGGGCCACGTTGAACAGGTATTCCACGCCTTCGATCTGCAGGTATTTCCAGTCGCCGCGCACCAGGGCGCGCTGGGCGCGGTGCTTCATGCGCCAGCACAGGTCGCGCTCGGGGTTCCAGGTACCGTCTTCCATCAGGGGCAGCAGGCTGACGCCGTCCAGCGGGTAGTCGGCGTGGCCGTCCACGCCCGCGGCGGCCAGGAAGGTGGCCGACCAGTCCATGGTCAGGTTGGGCGTGTCGCTGACGGCGCCTGCCGGCATGCGCTCGGGCCAGCGCGCCACCAGGGGCACACGGATGCCGCCTTCGAGCAGGTCCATCTTCTGGCCGATGAAGGGCCAGTTGTTGGAGAAACGTTCGCCGCCGTTGTCGCTGGTGAAGACGATGAGCGTGTTCTCGGCCATGCCCTTTTTCTCGAGCGCATCCAGCACCCAGCCAATGCCTTCGTCCATGTGGTGGATCATGCGCTGGTAGGTCTCGATGGTGCCGCCGTCGGTGTGCTTGCCGAAGCCGCCGATGCGCCGCGATTCCGCCAGGTCGTCGCGCGTGAGCCAGGGCCAGTGCGGGGCGCTGTAGTGCAGGGACAGGTAGAAGGGCTTGTCGGCCGTCTGGCGCTCGACGAAGTCCACGGCGCGGCGGCTAAGCAGGTCGGTGAGGTAGCCCTCTTCCTCGTGCGGCTCCTCGTTGATCCAGAAGTCGGGGCGGCCGCGCGGGTCGCAGTGGGCGAAGTAGTCGGCGCCGCCTGCGTGAAAGCCGTAGAACTCCTCGTAGCCCGACATGCGCGGGCCGAAATGCGGCGGGTAGCCCAGGTGCCATTTGCCGACCAGGGCGGTGGCGTAGCCGGCGTCGCGCAGCAGCGAGGCCACGGTGGGATGGTCGGGCGGCAGGCCCAGCACCTTGTCGCCGTGGACGCTGGCGATCGGCTCCTCGGCCGCGCCGCGCAGGCGGTACTGCCAGCGGCCCGTGGCCAGGGCAAAGCGTGTGGGCGAGCACACGGCCGAGTTGGAATAGCCGCGCGTGAAGCGCATGCCCTGCGCGGCCATGGCGTCCAGGCGAGGCGAGACATCGGTGGCGCGGCTGTGCGCATCGCGCGCGCCCGTGCAGCCGAGGTCGGCATAGCCGAGGTCATCGGCCAGGATGAAGATCAGATTGGGGCGCTGGGTTGCCATGGGAGCCAGAAGACAGTGGATGCGTTGGGAAAGGGAGTATCGCCAAAACGGCGATGCCTCAGGGCCACAGGCCCTGGTGGCGGCTTCAGTCGTTGGTCAGGTGGATGCGCTTGACCAGGGCGGCCCACTGCGCGGACTGTCCCTTGGCACGCGCCTGGGCCTCGGCCACGGTGGAGCCGACCATCTCGATGTCCAGGGCCTTGGCGCGTTCCTTTTGCTCGGGTGCGCGGATGGCCTCGTTCATGGCGTCGACAAAGCGCTTTTGCACGGCAGGCGGCACGCCCTTGGGTGCGGCCAGCAGGATCCAGAAGGTGCCGTCGAACTCGGGAAAGCCCGACTCGGCAATGGTCGGCAGCTCGGGCGCCAACGCCGAGCGCGTCTTGCCCGAGGTGGCCAGGGCGATCAGCTTGCCGCTCTGGACCTGGGGCAAGACCGTGGGGCCGGCCAGGAAGCCGCAGTCCACCTGGCCGCCCAGCAGGTCCTGCATGGCCGGCGCGGGGCCCTTGTAGGGCACATGGACCATCTTGGCGCCCGAGGTGGCCAGCAGCGATTCCATGACCAGGTGGCCCGGCGAGCCCGCGCCGCCCGAGGCATAGGTCAGCTCGCGCGTCTTGCTGGCGGCCACCATGTCCTTGACGGACTTGAAGCCCGTGCCCGGGCCGCAGACCAGGGTCTGCGAGAAGCGCGCGGCCACGACCAGGGTTTCCAGCGCGTCGGCCTTGTAGCCCATGTTCTTGTAGACATGGGGGTTGACGGTGAGCACGGGGTCCATGGCCCACAGCCAAGTGTAGCCATCGGGCGCGGAGCGCGCGACCTCGGCCGCGCCGATGTTGCCGTTGGCGCCCGGCTTGTTGTCCACGACCACGGCCTGGCCCAGCGCCGCCTGCATGGCGGCGGCCACGGGGCGCAGCGAGATGTCGGACGGGCCGGCCGGCGGATTGGGCACGACGATGCGGATGGGTTTGGCCTTGGGCCATTCCTGGGCCAGGGCGGGCGCCGCGCACAGGCCGGCGGCGACCAAAGCCAGGGCGGCACGCGCCAGGGCTGCGAGGGGGCTGGGCATACTTGTCTCCTTGTCGTTGTCTTGCGGCCAATGTACGCAGGCCGCCGACAATGCATCTAATCCATCATCCCTAGCGTAAACCCGAAACCGGCCCGCGAGTCCATGACCGACCTCCACCGCTGGCGCCACCCCGCCGTGCTCGACGACATGTTCCTCTACCACCTGGCGCGGCTGCAGGCGGCCGCTGGCAGCCGCGTGGTGCGCCTGTGCGAGGGCCGCTACGGCATCACGCGGCGCGAGTGGCGCATGCTCTGCCTGCTGGCCGAGGCCGGGCAGCTGCAGCCCTCGCAGCTGGCCGAGCAGGCGCAGCTGGACCGCACGCGCACCTCGCGCGCGGTCACGGCGCTGCTGGCCAAGGGCCTGGTGTGGAAAGAGAGCCAGGTGGGCGATGCGCGCCGCGCACTGCTGCGCCTGAGCGACACGGGCCGCGCCCTGCATGCCGAGCTGTTCCCGCAGGTGCAGGCCATCAACCGCGAGCTCATGGACGCCGTGCCCGAGCCCGAGCTGCAGGCCATGGCCAGCGCCTTTGCGCGCATCCGCGCCCGGGCGCGGGAGCTGGAGGCCAGCAGCCCGCCGCCCAAGGCGCCGCGCAACCGCAAGCGCACGGCCTCGACCTGACAGGGCCGACAGACAAGCATGCTCCAATGGCACGCAGATCAACTCTGCGGCCTTTCCCATGAAAGCTCTACTCCTCGGCCTGGCGGCCGCCATCTGCGCAAGCACCACCATGGCCGCACCGGCCACGGCCGTCCTTGGCGAAAAGCCGCTGCAGGCAACGGGGCCACTTGACCCACTGCGGGGTGTTCTGCTGATGCCGAGCCAAAGCGCGCCGCCGGTCGTACTGATCGTCCCCGGCTCAGGCCCCACCGACCGCAACGGCAACAGCCCGTTCGGCCTCAAAGCCTCGACCTACCAACTGCTCGCACAGGAACTGGCCACCCAGGGCATTGCCACCGTACGCATCGACAAACGTGGCATGTTCGAAAGCTACAAGGCCGTGGAGGACCCCAATGCCGTGACCATCCAGGCCTATGCCGAAGATGTGCACCACTGGGTGGACGCCATCCGCAGCGAGACCGGTGCCCAATGCGTCTGGGTGCTGGGACACAGTGAAGGTGGACTGGTCGCCCTGGAGGCTGGCCAGGGCCGCTCCGATATCTGCGGACTGATATTGGTAGCAGCTCCTGGTCGCCCAATGGGGCAGACGCTTCGGGAACAGCTCAAGGAAGACCCCGCCAATGCACCGATCCTGGACCAGGCGTTACCGGTCATCGATGCTCTGGAAGCAGGCAGGCGCGTGGATACCCGCCAGATGGACAGGCCGCTCAACACCATGTTCCATGCCAGCGTACAAGGCTTTCTCATCAACACCTTCGCGCTGGACCCCGCTCGCCTGATAGCGGGCTATTCCAAACCCGTGCTCATCATTCAAGGTGAGCGCGACCTGCAGATCAAGCCAAAGGATGCTCAGCGTCTGGCCAAGGCTGCACCGAACGCCAAGCTTGTGCTGTTGCCCGCCACCAACCATGTGCTCAAGAAGGTGGAGACCAACGATCGCGCTGCCAATCTTGCAACCTATGACAAGGAGGGGCTGCCGCTAGTGCCCGGGGTTTCCAGCACCATTGCCCGGTTCATAACGTCAGCCACCGTGAAGCGATAGGCGAGCCGTTGGCTCACCCCTGCAGGTACACCACATGCGTGTGCGTGTACTCGTACAGGCCGTGCTTGCCATCAGCCCCGCCCACGCCGGACTTGCGCACGCCCGCATGGAAGCCCTGCATGGCCTCGAAGTTCTCGCGGTTGATGTAGGTCTCGCCGAAGTCGATCTCGCGCATGGCCTGCATGGCCTTGGACAGGTCACGCGTGTACAGCGACGAGGTCAGGCCGTACTCGCAATCATTGGCCAGGGCGATGGCCTCGTCCAGGTCCTCCACCACCTGGATGGGCAGCACGGGGCCGAAGATTTCCTTGCGCATGATCTCCATGCCGGCATGGCAGCCGGCCAGCACCGTGGGCTGGAAGTGAAAGCCCGCGCCCAGGTCTACGGCCTGCCCGCCCGTGACCAGTTGCGCGCCGTCGGCGATGGCCTGGCGCACCTTGGCCTGTACGCTGTCCAGGCCCTTTTGGTTGATCAGCGGGCCCATTTCCACGTCGGGCCGCGCAATCGGGTCGCCGTAGCGCGTGGCGGCCATGGCCTGGGCGATGCGGGCCGTGAACTCGTCGGCCACCTGGCGCTGCACGTAGACGCGTTCGGCGCAGTTGCAGACCTGGCCGGTGTTGATGATGCGCGAGTCGCGGATGGCGCGCACGGCCAGGTCCAGGTCGGCATCGGCCAGCACGATGGCCGGGGCCTTGCCACCCAGCTCCAGGTTGAGCTTGGTGATGTGGGGCGCGGAGGCTGCGGCGATGCGCTCGCCCGTGGCCACGCTGCCCGTGAAGCTGACCATGTCCACGCCCGCATGCCCGGCCAGCGCAGCGCCCGTGCTGCCCTGGCCATAGACCACGTTAAACACGCCGGCCGGCAGCTCGCACTGGGCCAGCAGCTCGGTGAAGGCGTGGCAGTTGATGGGCGTTTCCTCGCTGGGCTTGATGACGATGGTGTTGCCCGTGAGCAGGGCCGGCGCCATCTTGCGGGCGATCAGGAAGAAGGGGAAGTTCCAGGGCAGGATGCCCGCGACCACGCCCAGCGGCTTGCGCAGCAAAAAGATCTGCTCGTTGGCCCGGTCGCTGGTGATGACTTCGCCCTCGATGCGGCGCGCCCATTCGGCCATGTAGTCCAGATAGTCGGCGGTGAAGTTCACCTCGACCTCGGCCAGGCCCAGGACCTTGCCCTGCTCCTCGGTGATGGTGCGCGCAATGCGCGCGGCGTTGTCGCGGATGCGGGCCGCCACGCGGCGCAGGTACTGCGCGCGCTCCACGGCCGGGCGGCGCGCCCAGGCCTTGTGGGCGCCGCGCGCAGCGGCGATGGCGCGGTCCACATCGGCCTGGCTGGACAGGGGCGCGCGCGCCAGCACCGCGCCCGTGGCGGGGTTGGTCACCTCATGCAGTTCGGCGCTGTCGGTGAAGCTGCCGGCGATGAAATTGCGCAGCACGGGAAGGGATGCCATGGAGTTCTCCTTGGGTTCAGTAGGTGCGGGATGCAGGGGGGGCCGCCTGGTCCGTGGCGTGCGTGGCGCGATAGCGCCCCAGATTGGCCAGCGCGGCCTGGCGCAGCAGGCTGATGTCTATGCCCACGGCGATGAAGCGGCAGCCCCAGTCCGCATAGCGGCGCGCATCTTCCTCGCGCGGCGCGAGGATGCCGCAGGCCTTGCCGGCAGCCAGCGTGGCCTGGACGGTGCGGCGTATGGCGTCCTGCACCTCGCCCTGGCTGGCGTCGCCCGCATGGCCCATGCCCGTGGACAGGTCGGCCGGGCCGATGAAGACGGCGTCCACGCCATCGACGGCCGCAATCTCGGCGGCATTGGCCACGCCCCGGGGCGACTCGATCTGCACGATCAGGCACAGCTGTTCATGCGCCGTGCGGATGTAGTCGGGCACGGCATCCCAGCGCGTGGCCCGCGTCAGGCCGCCGCCCACCCCGCGCACGCCATGGGGCGGGTAGCGCATGGCGCGCACCAGCTCGCGCGCCTGTTCGGCCGTCTCCACCATGGGCACCATCAGCGTCTGCACGCCCACGTCCAGCAGTTGCTTGATGAGCACGGTGTCGCCCTGCACGGCGCGCACCACCGGGTGCGTGGCATAGGGCGCCACGGCCTGCAGCTGGCCCAGCAGCGTGGGCACGGTGTTGGGGGCATGCTCGCCATCGACCAGCATCCAGTCATAGCCCGTGGTGGCGATGATCTCGGCCGCATAGGGCGTGGCAAAGCCGGCCCAGATGCCGTACAGCGGCTCGGCGCGCCGCAGCGCGGCCTTGAAGGGGTTGGCAGGCAGTTGCATGGCGGGCTCCTTCAGTGCGTGTACGGGCGGTGCAGGGCGCACTCGGGATTGAGCTCCACGCCGAAGCCAGGCTTGTCCAGCGCCGACAGGCGCATGCGGCCGTTGACGGGCACGGGCTCGCCCAGCAGCTGCGGATGGAACATGGGCACGACCTCGTCGGCCTTGGGGGCCATCATCAGGAACTCGGCAAACGGGCTGTTGTGGCGCGTGGCCACGAAGTGGTAGCTGTAGACGCTGGAGCCATGCGGAATGACCAAGGCCTGGTGGGCATCGGCCAGGGCCGAGATCTTGAGCAGCTCGGTGATGCCGCCGCACCAGCCCACGTCGGGCTGGATGATGTCGCAGCAGCCCATCTCCAGCAGCTGGCGAAAGCCCCAGCGCGTGGCCTCGTGCTCGCCCGTGGTCACCAGCATGCCCGTGGGCACGTTCTTGCGCAGGGCCGCGTAGCCCCAGTAGTCGTCGGGCGGCAGGGCCTCCTCGATCCACTTGAGGCCATGGGCCTGCGCACCCTGGGCCAGGCGCGTGGCGTAGTTCACATCCAGGCTCATCCAGCAGTCCAGCATGAGCCAGAAGTCCGGGCCCACGCGCTCGCGCATGGTGGCCAGCTCCTGCAGGTTGCGGCGCAGCCCTTCCTCGCCCTCGGCCGGGCCGTGGTGCAGCGGCATCTTGCCGCCGATGAAGCCCATCTTCTGCGCCAGGTCGGGCCGCGCGCCCGTGGCGTAGAACTGCAGCTCGTCGCGCACGGCGCCCCCCAGCAGCTGGTGCACTGGCTCGCCGCGCACCTTGCCCAGCAGGTCCCACAGCGCCAGGTCCACGCCCGAGATGGTGTTGATGACGATGCCCTTGCGGCCGTAGTACAGGGTGGACAGGTACATCTGGTCCCAGATGCGCTCGATGTCAGTCACCCGGGCGCCTTCGAGGAAACGCGCCAGGTGCTTTTCGACGATGTAGGCCGCAGGCTCGCCGCCCGTGGTCACGGCAAAGCCCACGCGTCCGGCGCTGTCCTCGATCTCCACCACCAGCGTGCCCAGCACGTTGATGCCGAAGCTGCGGCGGCTTTGCCGGTACTCGGGGTACTTGGCCATGGGCGTGGCGATGTGGTCGTCGATCCAGTGGCCGTCGGACTGGTCGTGGTAGTCGGCGCCGCCGCCCTTGAGCGTGAAGGCGCGCACCTGCTTGATGGTGGGGATCTGTGTCATGGGATGGTTGTGCTCCGTGTGCAAGTGGTTCAGGCGGCCGACGGTGCGGCCAAGGCCGGCGCCAGGCGTGCGCGCACGCCCAGCACCAGGGCCGCAGCCAGCAGCGTGGTGCCGGCCAGCAGGTACAGGCCGGCCGCCGGGGAGTGGAAAAAGCCCTCGGCCCAGTTCTTGACGATGGGGGCGATGAAGCCCCCCACGGCGCCGAGGGAGTTGATGAAGGCGATGCCGCCAGCGGCCGCAGCGCCGGCCAGCGTGTTGGCAGGAAAGGTCCAGAACACGGGCTGCACGGCGATGAAGCCGGCCGCCGCCAGGCACAGCGCGGCCACACCCAGCAGGGGGCTGGAGAAACTCACCGATGCAGCCATGCCCACGGCAGCCATCACCAGCGTCAGGCTGGCGATGCCGCGCGGCTGGCCTGTCCGCTCGGCATGGCCCGGAATCCACCAGGCGGCCAGCAGCGCGCACAGCCAGGGAATGGCCGAGACCACGCCCACCAGCAGGCCCACCTTGGTGCCCAGCAGGCCCGCCACCTGGCTGGGCAGGTAGAACACCACGCCATAGACGCTGGCCTGGATCAGCAGGTAGATCAGCGCCAGGTAGAGCACGCGCGGCTGGCACAGCGCGGCCAGCAGGCTGTGGCCGTGGCCGCCCTTGGCGCGCTCTTCGCTGTCGAGGATGTCCTGCAGCAGCGCCTTGTCCTCGCGGCTGAGCCAGGTG
The DNA here is from genome assembly GCF_055797465.1 of Delftia sp. PX-1. Lineage (NCBI taxonomy): Bacteria > Pseudomonadati > Pseudomonadota > Betaproteobacteria > Burkholderiales > Comamonadaceae > Delftia > Delftia sp. PX-1. Next base: position 319,532 of record NZ_CP184763.1, on the reverse strand, counting down.
GCGTCGGCGGGGCGGTTGTCCAGGTGGAAATACGCCCAGATGCCCACGGCCACGGCCATCAGCCCCTCCACCGCGAACAGCCACTGCCAGCCGTGCCAGCCGCCGATGCCGTCCAGCTCCAGCAGCAGGCCCGAGAGCGGGCTGCCGAAGATGAAGGCCAGCGGCGCGCCGAAGTAGAAAAAGCCCATGGCCTGCGCGCGGTGCGCTGCCGGGAACCAGTAGGTCAGGTACAGGATGACGCCGGGGAAGAACCCCGCCTCGGCCACGCCCAGCAAAAAGCGCAGCACGTAGAACGTGGTCTGGTCGTGGGCGAACATCATGGCCGCCGACACCAGGCCCCAGGTGACCATGATCCGGCACATCCACATGCGGGCGCCCACGCGGTGCATGATCAGGTTGCTGGGCACCTCCAGCAGCGCATAGCCCGCGAAGAACACACCCGCGCCAAAGGCGAAGGCCGCATCGCTGATGCCGGTATCGGCCTGGAAGGCCACCTTGGCAAAGCCCACGTTGGCCCGGTCCAGGAAGGCCATGATGTACATGAGCAGCAAAAAGGGCAGCAGGCGCCAGGAGATCCTGGCGAGCAGGGGAGCGGGGAGTTTTTTCATGACTTTCCTTGCAGGCAATGAGAGGCCGTCACGCCCGGTCGTCCGGAGCGCTGAAGGCGTGCTTTGTGAAGGTGCGAGCGCGGCCGCGGCGTTGGTGCCGGCCGCGTCGGCGCGTCATGAAACAGGCGATGGGCTGTGCATGTCTTGTCTCCTGGATTGGGTCTGTTTTTTCTTGTCGCAGGGCCAATGTACGGCGCATGATCGATGCTCAACAAATCGAATTTCGGTCACATCCGATACCTTGCGCTTATGCCTGACAAGCCGCCCGAATCCGCCCCGCCCGTGCTGCACCGCAGCCTGCTCAACCGTCTGCGCTACAAGCACCTGCACATGCTGGTGGCGCTGGGATCGAGCCTGAACCTGCACCGCGCATCGCTGAGCCTGGCCATGTCCCAGCCTGCAGCCACGCGCATGCTGCGCGAGATCGAGGACATGTTCGGCTGCCAGCTCTTCGAGCGCCTGCCGCGCGGCATGCGGCCCACGGCGCTGGGCGCGCAGCTGGTGCGGTTTGCCGAGGCTTCGCTCAACAGCCTGGACCGCTGCGCCGAAGACCTGGCCGCGCGCCGCCAGGGCGGCTACGGCTACCTGTCCATCGGCACCATCATGGGCGCAGCACCCGACCTGGTGATGACTGCCGTGGCCCGCATGAAGGCGCAAAGCCCGCAGCTGCGCCTGCGCATCATGGGCGACACCAGCGACCAGATCCTGCGCCTGCTGGACCAGCGGCGCATCGACCTGGCCATTGCACGGCGCAGCCCCACGGCAGACAGCAGCGGCTACGGCTTCGAGGAACTGGGCAACGAGCGGCTGCTGCTCGTCGTGCGCAGCGACCATGCGCTGGCGCGCCGGCGCAAGCTCGACTGGGAGGAACTGGTGCGCGACTGGCCCTGGATCCTGCAGCCGGCCACCAGCCCCGCGCGCATCGCGCTCGACCAGCTGCTGCAGCGCCTGGAGCTGCCCGCGCCGGCCGACATCATCGAATGCAGCTCGGTGTACTCCATGCAGCAACTGGTGCAGCTGACCGATGCCGTGATGCTGCTGTCCGAATCCGCGCTCAAGGACTATCTGCGCATGGGCCTGGTCAGGGCGCTGCCGGTCTGCATCGACGTGCCCATGGCGCCCTTCGGCATCCTCACCCGCACCGATGACGCGCCCACGCAGGAGCAGCAGCGCTTCATCGCGCTGCTGCGTGCGCAGGCCCGGGGGCTGGCTCAGGCGGGTTGAGCCAGCACCGCACGCGTTTCGGCCTGCAATCTCGCATGGCGCATGGCGCAGGGGAATGGCCGTTGCCGGGCCTGCTCGGCGGCCTGCTGTCACGCGGCCCGGGCTTCAACACCGGCGTGCAGTTCATGGGCTACTACACGGCCGTGCTGAGCGTTCCGGCGCTGGTGAAGCTGTTCTGATTTTTGCGCTGCAAGGGTCAGAACATTCTGAGATTTGGGTTCAGCGCCGCGCCCGCCGTCCACAAGGCCCAAGGCCGTTGCCATACTGGGTCACCGAAGCCGCCGCACCGCTGGCGGCTTCTTCCTTTGTGTGGCTTTGTGTCTGTCGTTCCTGCGAGGTGCCCATGGGTCTGGCCCTGGTTCAAAGTCGTGCGCTGCTGGGGCTGGCCGCCCCGCGTGTCACCGTAGAAGTGCATCTGGCCAACGGCCTGCCGTCGTTCACGCTGGTGGGTCTGGCCGATGTCGAGGTCAAGGAAGCGCGTGAACGCGTGCGCTCGGCGCTGCTGAACTCAGGGCTGGAGTTCCCGAGCAACAAACGCATCATCGTCAACCTGGCGCCCGCCGACCTGCCCAAGGATTCGGGGCGCTTCGACCTGCCCATTGCGCTGGGCATTCTCGCGGCCAGCGGCCAGATCAATGGCGATGCGCTGGCCGACTACGAATTCGCGGGCGAGCTGTCGCTGTCGGGCGCGCTGCGGCCCGTGCGCGGCGCGCTGGCCACAGCCCTGGCCCTGCACCGCCAGCAGGACGGCGCCCGCCTGGTGCTGCCGCCGGGCAGCGCGCAGGAGGCGGCCTTCGTGCCGTCGGCCCAGGTGTTCTGCGCGCACCACCTGCTGGACGTGGTGCGCCGCTTCATCACACGCTCGGCCAATGCCCTGGTGCAGGCGGAGCAGGAACCGGACGATGCCTGCTGCAGCGACGAAAGCGAGGACACCGACGAAACCGACCCCTTGCCGGCAGCAGGCGACACCCAGACATGCCCCGGCCCGGGCTGGCATGCGGTGCAGCCGCAGCCCGCCGTCGCCGTGCGCAGCAGCCTGGACCTGGCCGAGGTGCGCGGCCAGGCCCAGGCGCGGCGCGCGCTGGAAATCGCTGCGGCCGGAGGCCACGGCCTGCTGCTGGTGGGGCCGCCGGGTTCGGGCAAGTCCATGCTGGCCCAGCGCTTTGCCGACCTGCTGCCGCCCATGAGCGATGACGAGGCGCTGGAGGCCGCCGCCATCGCCAGCCTGGCCGGCCGCTTCACGCCCGAGCGCTGGCGCCAGCGCCCCACGGCCAGTCCGCATCACACGGCCAGCGCCGTGGCCCTGGTCGGAGGAGGTTCGCCGCCGCGCCCTGGCGAGATCTCGCAGTCCCATCACGGAGTACTGTTTCTGGACGAATTCCCCGAGTTCGCACGCAGCGCGCTGGAGGCGCTGCGCGAGCCGCTGGAGACCGGCCAGATCACCATCGCCAGAGCCGCCCAGCGCTGCGAATTCCCCGCGCGCTTCCAGCTCGTCGCGGCCATGAATCCCTGCCCCTGCGGCCATTGGGGGTCGACGGTGCAGCGCTGCCGCTGCACGCCCGACAAGGTGGCGCGCTACCAGGCGCGCATCAGCGGCCCGCTGCTGGATCGCATCGACCTGCATGTGGAAGTCGGCGCCCTGCCCCCGCAGGAGCTGCTGGCCGCGCGCTCGGGCGAGGCCAGCGACACCGTGCGCGAGCGCGTGGTCCAGGCCCGCGCGCTGGCCCTGCAGCGCCAGGGCAGTGCCAACCACCAGCTCCAGGGCCAGGCCCTGGACGACCACCTGGGCCTGTCGCCCGAGGCCCTGGCCTTCGCCCACAAGGCCGCCGCACGCCTGGGCTGGTCGGCCCGCAGCACCCACCGCGCGCTCAAGGTGGCGCGCACCATTGCCGACTTGGCCGGCAGCGCGGCTGTGGAGACCGGGCATGTGGCCGAGGCCATGCAGTATCGGAGGGTGTTGCGGTTGCCTTCATGAGGATCTGCATTGGACGCGGTTGCATGGTTGTCGGAATTATTTCTGATATTCCGAAATTTCCTCCTGAATGAAACGAAGTACTCCTGAATTTCGGAATATTGGAAATTGTTTTGAAAATTCCCTAAGAAATCCTAGAATTTCGGAATATCAGAAATAAAGCCAATTCATCCATGCCGTCTTCCACGCCCATGAACGGCCCGCAGCAGGATCCCCTGCAGCCCGGGGCCGTGGTCATCGCTGACCTGTCCAGGCTCGGCGCCCAGATCCGTGCCATGCGCAAGGCCCAGCACCTGCGCATCGATGACACGGCAGCCCTGTGCGGCGTGTCGCTGGATCTGCTCTCCCGTCTGGAGAACGGCAAGGGCGGCGTGGGCTCCGACAAGCTGCTGGCCGTACTCGACGGGCTGGGTCTCGCCATGGTCATCGCGCCCAAGCAGGACGCCCTGATGGCACGACTTCCACGGGCCTGAAGCGCACATGGCCACGCCGCCGTCGCTTTCGCTTTCGCTGTGGAACGATGTCGGCACGCACGTGGCCGATGTGACCCATGACCCGCACAACGATCTTTGGGGACTGCGGTATGCGCCTGCATGGCTGGAGCATGAACGGCCTTTCTACCTGGCGCCCTGCCTGCCGCTGGCCGCTCCCGAAGGGGGCTACGACTCGCGCTCCATCCGGCGTTTCATCGAGAACCTGCTGCCTGAAGGCGCGGCGCTGGATGTGGTGGCCAGAAGTCAGGGCATAGGCAAGGGCAACATCTTCGGTCTGATACGCGCCCTCGGCGCCGAGACCACCGGGGCTTTCCGGTTTCAGGCCGACGGCAGCAAGCCCGATCCCCAGGCCGCCAATACCGCTCGCCCCATATCGACAGCCGAACTCGCCCAACGCATTGCAGACCGAGACACGCGCCCTTTCATCGAGTGGGATGGCAAAGTGCGCATGTCGGTGGCCGGCTACCAGGACAAGCTGCCCGTGCACGTGGAAGGCGAGAGCGTGCAGGAAGGCACCATCTTCCTTCCCGACAACGTTCCGTCCACCCACATCCTCAAACCCCAGCCGCGCGACAGCGCGGTGCCGCACATGGTGGTGAACGAGCATTTCTGCATGCGCCTGGCAGCGGCCATGCGCTTGCCTGCAGCCGAGGTGCAGATGCTGCACGTGCCACAGCCGGTGCTGGCAGTCAGGCGCTTTGACCGCGTGCGGCAGGCGCCGCAAAGGCGGGTCGTGCGCACCCACATCATCGATGCATGCCAAGCGGGCGATCTTCCCGTCAGCTACAAGTACGAGCACCACATCGGCAGCGTGGGCGATGCCCGGCTATACCGCGACGGCATGAGCTTTCCCCGGCTGTTCGGTCTACTGGAGCACTCGGTGGCGAAGGCTGCGGACAAGCTGGCAATGATCCGATGGGCGTTGTTCCAGATACTGATCGGCAATGGCGACGCACATGGCAAGAACTTCTCCTTCCACGTGCTGCCGCAGGGCCTGGCGACCGCGCCCTGGTATGACCTCGTCAGCGTGGCCCAGTATCCCGATGTGTCCCAGGAACTGGCGATGGCCTTCGGCGACTGCTTTGCGCTGGAGGAACTCACACCCTTCGAGTTTGCGCATTTCGCGCACCTGTGTGCGATAGACCGCAGGCTGCTCGCACGTGAAGCCCAGCGCATGGCCAGGGCAGCTCCTGGTGCGGCGGCCAAGGTTCTGCGCGAATCGCCTTACACGCCAGAAGAACACGTCTTCGCCCAGCGCATCGCCGCCTATGCGACCACCCAGGCCCAAAGACTGGTGGACGTCGCCCAGAAGGCAGCAGCCTTGCCTTCCGATCTGTTCTGAGTTTCAGGCAGACGCTGCCGGGACGGCTTCCATGCCCAGGGCTTCTTCGCCCTGCACACCCTCGATCCCCAGCACCTCCACGCACGCATGCAGCGCAGGCGACCAGCCCTGGCGCGCGGGCACGACGAACCAGGTTTCCACGCGGGCGACTTCCTGGGCGAGTGCGCCGGGCAGGGCCGTGATGTGCACGCCGAAGCGGTGCTGCTGGGCCTGGACCACGCTGCGCGGCAGCAGGCCGTAGCCCATGCCGGCGGCCACGCAGCCGAGGATGGCGTCCAGCGATCCCATTTCCATGATGCGTGCGGCCACGCCGCGCGTGGCCAGCAGCAGTTCGATGCGCTGGCGGTAGCTGCAGCCCTGGCGGAAGGCCAGGAAGGGCACGGCGCTGAGCTGGGCGGCATCGGGAAAGCGCGGCAGCGCGAAGGCGGTGACCAGCACCAGTTCCTCCTCGAAAACCTTCCAGCCCTGCAGCCGCGACTGGGGCGGCATGCCCGAGACGAAGGCGCAGTCCAGCCGCCCTGCCAGCAGGTCGGCCAGCAGCTCGGCCGTGGTGGCCGTGCGCAGCTCCAGGTCCAGGCCGGGCCGGGCCTGGTGCAGGCGCGCCAGCAGCGGCGGCAGGCGCAGCGCGGCCGTGGTTTCCATGGAGCCTATGCGCAGCGCGCCTGCGGCCCGGGCGCTGCCCTGCAGCAGCGCCAGCGCTTCGTCGTGGTCGGCCAGCATGCGCCGCGCGTATTGCTCCAGCAGGCGGCCGGCAGGCGTGGCGTGCACGGGAGCGCTGCGCTCCAGCAACTGCACGCCAGCCTCGTCCTCGAGCTTTTTCACATGGGCCGTCACGTTGGACTGCACGGTGTGCAGTTGCTGCGCGGCGGCGCCGAAGCTGCCGCTGTCGCAGACGGCCAGGAACATGCGCAGGGACTTCAATTGCATCGCGGCTCCAGTGGCATTCATCTTCAATCGAGATCGACGCCATCATTTTGAATCATTGGACATGATGACTCCGGCGGCTTAAGGTATGCCCATCCTCCCCGCATGGCGCCCACTCCCGTGATCCAACGCAACGAAACTTCCCTGCTGCTGACCGGCTTCATGGCCACGCTCAGCGGCGTCGGCCTGGCGCGCTTTGCCTACACGGCGCTGATGCCGCAGATGGTGCATGCCGGCTGGTTCAGCGGCGAGCAGGTGGCCTACCTGGGCGCGGCCAATCTGCTGGGCTATCTGATCGGGGCGCTGGCGGCCGCGCCGCTGGCCGAACGCCTGGGCGCGCTGCGCGTGCTGCTGTGGTGCTGGGTGGCCCTGGCGCTGAGCTTTGCGGCCTGCGCCTGGCCGCTGCCCATGCCCTGGTTCTTTGCCTGGCGCTGCATCTCGGGCATTGGCGGCGCCATCCTGATGGTGCTGGGCCCCTCCGTGGCCCTGGCGGCCACGCCCCTGCAGCGGCGTGCGGCCCTGGGGCCGCTGATGTTCTGCGGCATAGGTGCCGGCGCCCTGCTGTCGGCCACGCTGATACCGCTGCTGGCGCGCCAGAGCCTGGGCGCCGTCTGGTGGGCGCTGGCGGCGGTCTGCGCCTGGGCCGGCTGGCTGGGCTGGCGCCATGTGCGGCGGCTGCCGGTGCCTGCGCCCATCGCCATCACGCCCCATGCCCGGCCCGTGCCCGCCGCGCCCCTGTGGACGCTGCCCGTGGTGCTGGTGATGCTGGCCTATATGACGGACGCCTTCGGCTTTGTGCCGCACACGGTGTTCTGGGTGGACTACCTGGCGCGCGAGCTGCAGTTGGGCGATGCCTACGCCTCCACGCAGTGGGCCGTGTTCGGCCTGGGCGCCATTGCCGGGCCGCTGGTGGCCTCGCTGTGCGCCACGCGCTTTGGCTGGTGGGGCACGACCACGGGCGCCTATGCGGTCAAGACCCTGGCCATTGCCATGCCGCTGTTCTGGGTGGGATTTGCGGGGCATGCGACCTCGTCCTTCCTGGTGGGCGCGCTGTCGCCGGGCATGGCGGCCATCACCTCGGGCTACCTGATGCAGCTGATCGGCCCCGTGCAGCACAAGCGCATGTGGGGCTATGCCACGGCGGCCTTTGCGCTGATGCAGGCCGTGTCGGGATATTTCATGGCCTGGAGCTATGCGGGCCTGGGCTCGTACCAGCGCCTGTTCGTCATCGGCAGCGTGTCGCTGCTGCTGGGCACGCTGATGATCGCCGCCAGCCGCGCCAGCGCACGCCGGCAGGCCGCCGCATGAGTGCGCGGATTCGAGGCAGGAAACAAGGAGTCGTATGAGCACCGCAAAGACCGCGTGGATGGCCCGACTGGGCATGCGCCATCCCATCATCCAGGCCCCCATGGCCGGCACGTCCATGCCCGCGCTGGCGGCCGCCGTCACCGAGGCCGGCGGCCTGGGCTCGCTGGGCATTGGCGCCAGCGGCACGGAGCAGGCACGCCAGCAGATCGTGCAGACGCGCGCGCTGACTTCGGGCGCCTTCAACGTCAACCTGTTCTGCCACCGGCCGGCCCGGGCCGATGCGCAGCGCGAGGCCGCCTGGCTGGCCCATCTGGCGCCCGAGTTCGCGCGCTTTGGCGCCACGCCGCCTGCCACGCTCAACGAGATCTACGCCACCGCCGTCGGCAACGCCGCGCTGCAGGCCATGCTGATGCAGGAGCGGCCCGCCGTGGTGAGCTTTCATTTCGGGCTGCCTGAGCAGGGCTTCATCGACGCGCTGCGCGCAGCCGGCGTCGTGACCCTGGCCAGCGCCACGTCGCTGGACGAGGCGCGCCAGGTGGAGCAGGCCGGTGTCGATGCCATCGTGGCCCAGGGCGTGGAGGCCGGGGGGCACCGCGGCACGTTCGATCCCGCGCAGGACCGCATGATGGGCACCTTCGCCCTGGTGCGCGTGCTGGCCCGCAACACGGCCCTGCCGGTGATCGCGGCCGGCGGCATCATGGACGGCGAGGGCATTGCGGCCGCGCTGGGCCTGGGCGCCTGTGCGGCGCAGCTGGGCACGGCCTTCATCCTCTGCCCTGAATCGTCCGCCAGCCCGGCCTACCGTGCCGAGCTGCGCAGCGAACGCGCCCACCACACAGGCATCACCGCCGCCATCTCGGGCCGGCCGGCGCGCGGCATGGTCAACCGACTGCATGCGCTGGGCGCCAGCCATGGCCAGCCCCTGCCCGACTACCCGCGCGTCTACGACGCAGGCAAGGCCCTGCACCAGGCGGCGTCCGCCCAGGGCAGCTCCGACTACGCAGCCCACTGGGCCGGCCAGGGTGCGCCGCTGGCGCGTGAGATGCCGGCCGCTGCGCTGGTGCAGACGCTGGCCGGCGAACTGGCGCGCGCTCAGAGGGCCTGATCGCTCAGGCAGGCATGTCCAGCGCCGCCAACCCCTGCTCCAGGTCGGCGATGAGGTCGCGCGGCGACTCCAGGCCGATGTGCAGGCGCACCACGGGCCCGCGCGCACTCCAGTCGGTGACGCTGCGCGCCTGCGCCATGTGCGCGGCCGTCGCCAGGCTTTCGTAGCCGCCCCAGGAGGCGCCGATGCCGAAGAGCCGCAGGCCGTCGATGAAGCGGTCCACGGCGGCCTCGGCGGTGCCGGGCTGCAGCTCCAGCGAAACCAGGCCGTTCGTGCCCTGGCAGTCGCGCAGCCACAGCGCATGGCCGGGGTGCGTGGGCAGCGCGGGGCAGAACACGGTGGCCACGGCCGGGTGCTGCTGCAGCCAGTGCGCCACCTCCAGCGCATGCGCCTCGTGCATCTGCAGCCGTGCGGCCAGCGAGCGCATGCCGCGCAGCACCAGCCAGGCATCGTCGGGGCTGACCGCCATGCCGAAGGCATCGCAGCGCGCGGCCAGCGGCTCCCAGGCGGCCTCGGTGGTGGCCACGGTGCCCATCATCACGTCGGAGTGGCCAGCCAGGTACTTGGTGGCTGCCATCACCGAGACATCGGCCCCCAGCGCCAGCGGCCGGTACTGGCAGCCCGATCCCCAGGTGTTGTCGGCCACGACCAGGGCGCCGCGCGCATGGGCCATGGCGGCCAGCGCGGGCAGGTCGCACATTTCGTAGACCAGCGATCCCGGGCATTCGGCATAGACCATGCGGGTGTTGGGGCGCATGCGCGCCTGGGCGTCGCTGCCATCGGCCGCGAAGAAGTCGTACTCGATGCCGTAGGGCCGCAGCCATTGGCCGGCCAGGTGGCGCACAGGCTGGTAGGCGCTGTCGGTCAGCAGCACATGGTCGCCGGGGCGCAGGTAGCTGAGCAGGGCCATGCCGATGGCCGCCAGGCCGGTAGGCAGCAGCCGCGTGCGGTGGGCGCCTTCCAGCTCGCTGACGGCATCTTCCAGCGCAAAGCCGGTGGGCGTGCCGCGCGCGCCGTAGCTGAAGATGCGCTCGCCGGCGCGGCGCTCGCGCATCTCGCGCTGCTGTGCCGTGCTCTCGAACAGCACGGTGCTGGCGCGCACCAGGGGCGGGTTGACGGCCGTGCCGCCCGCATAGGCCGGGCGCTTGCCCGCATGCAGCAGCCGGGTCTGCAGGTCCAGCGCGGGGGCACCAGGGGCCGATGATCCAGGCACGGGGGCGTGTTCGGCAGCCATCAGTCGATCTTCGCGCCCGAGAGCTTGACCACGCGCGACCAGCGCTCCATGTCCTGGCGCAGCTGGGCGGCAAAGGCTTCGGGCGTATTGGCCACGACTTCGCTGCCGCCATCGACGACCAGCTTGGTCACTTCCGGCAGTTGCAGGGTGCGCACGATGGCGTCGTGCAGATAGGCCACGCGCTCGGGCGGCGTGCCGGCGGGTGCGAAGAAGCCGTACCAGTCCTCGAAGCGCGCATTGCGCAGGCCCAGCTCCTCCAGCGTGGGCACCTTGCCGAACACGCCGATGCGGCGCGGGCTGGTGACGGCCAGCGCACGCACCTGGCCCGCCTGGATCATGCCGGCCACGGACGAGGTGGAGGTGATCAGCACATCGACCTGCTGGCCCAGCAGATCGTTGATGGCCGGCCCCGCGCCCTTGTAGGGCACATGGGTCATGGGCACGCCGTTTTCCTTGGACAGCACCACGCCCACCAGGTGCGACAGCGTGCCGTTGCCGGGCGTGGCATAGGTGACGCGGCCCGGCTCGCCCTTGCTGCGCGCCACCAGGTCGGCAAAGCTCTTGAGGGGCGAGGCCGAGGCGACCACGATGGCCAGCGGCGCCGCGTTGATCTGCGTGATGGGCACGAAGTTCTTGAGCGGATCAAAGCCCGGCGCGCTGTACAGCGCGGGGTTCACCGCCATCAGCGAGACCTGGCCCGTGAGCACGGTGTAGCCATCGGGCTTGGCCTCGGCCACGGCCTTGGCGCCGATGTTGCCGCCCGCGCCGCCCCGGTTTTCCACCACGGAGGGCTGGCCCGTGGCCTCGGTCAGGCGCGTGGTAACCCAGCGCGTGCTGGCGTCGTTGCCGCCGCCCGGCGGGAAGGGCGAGATGAAGCGGATCGGCTGGGCCGGATAGCCGTTGCGTGCAGCCAGCGGCTCGGCCGTGGCCTGCGAGAGCATGGCCAGGGCCGCGAGGCTGGCGGCCAGCATCCTGGCCAGGGTGGGGATTGCGAACATGTCTTGTCTCCTGTCGTTATGTGATCTGATTTATGTCGCTCTACGGCAAGTCAGCGATATATGGCGCTGCCTTTGCAACTGACGTGACTTTGGCCAGGGGCACCAAGCAAGGGCCTACGCCGGCCGCGCCGCCCCCGCAGCGAGGGTGCCGTCCCCCTCCCGCGCAGCGAGAGAGGGGGAAGCGGCGAAGCCGCTCAGGGGGAGCTTCATGCACTCGGCAGGCGGAAGGCGGCCAGTTCCTGGGCATCGAGCTGCGGCACCAGGCCCGTCTCCCAGGCCAAGTAGCGGCGTGCCGCTTCCTTGTTGCCGTCGTGGCGGTCGTGCACGAAGAACAGGTAGTCGATGCATTCGGCGTCGGTGGGGCTGTCGGGCGTGGCCTCGACGGGCAGGCCGGCCTGCTGCCATGCGGCCAGGCCGCCTTCGAGCAGCAGCGGCGCGGCGCCCTGCAGCTCCAGCGCGGCCCATTGCGCCATGCCGGGCTCGTCGGCCACCAGCACGATCTGGCGCGTCTCGCCGGCCAGATCGCTGGCAAGGCACGGGCGGATGGACCAGCGGGCCCCGGCGATGTGGCCTGCGCGGTACTTCATGCCCGCGCGCAGATCGACCACGGCCACCTCGCCCTGGCGCATGCGTTCGTGCAGGGCCTGCACCGCGATGCCTGCCAGTGCGGGGGCCTGGGGCAGCTGGGCCGGTGCGAGGTCCAGGCCGCTGTGCAGGCCGCCCCGCAGCACGCAGGCGTCATGGCCGAGCTGGCGCAGCCAGCTGGCCACCACGGGGGCGCGCACGCCATCGCTGTCGAACAGCACCAGGCGCGCACCGCGCACGCCCACGTACTGGTCGCCGGCCTGCATGAGCTGGCCACCGGGCGTGTGCTGGGCGCCGGGCAGCGAACCGGCCTTGAATTCCTCGGGCGTGCGCACATCGCACAGGAACAGCGTGCGCGCAGCATCCTGGCTCCAGGCGCGCACGGTGTCGGCATCGACCTCGGGCACGTCGAAGCGTTCGGCCAGGGCGCGGGCCTGTGCTTGCAGCGCGCTGCTGGCCGAGTCGTCGCCATAGCGCTGCGTGCCGCCGTGCTCCAGCGGCAGGTCGGCCAGGTACCAGCCCTGGGTGCCGTTTTCCAGCGCGTAGACGGGGTTGGGAATGCCCAGGTTGATCAAGGTCTGCGCGCCGATGATGGAGCGCGTGCGGCCCGCGCAATTGACCACGATGGGCGTGGCCGCATCGGGCACCAGGCGGCTCACGCGCAGCGCCAGCTCGCCATTGGGGCAGCAGATGGCGCCGGGGATGTTCATCTTGTGGAACTCGGAGACGGGCCGGCCGTCCAGCACCACCAGGGGCAGGCCCGCCGCCTGGCGCGCCGCCAGCTGCTGGGCCGTGATGCGCGGCGTGCCGTAGGCGTGCTCGGCCAGTTCGCCAAAGGTCTTGGAGGGCAGGTTCACGCCGGCGAACAGCGTGTAGCCTGCCGCGCTCCAGGCCTGGGTGCCGCCTTCCAGCACAGACACCTGGGTGTAGCCCAGGGCTTCGAGGCGGCGCGCGGCGCGCCCGGCCACGCCCGCGCCGGCATCGCCCTCGCCACCGTCGTAGGTGACGACGCGCACCTGCCTGCGCGGCACCAGGCGGGGCACATCCAGCTCCAGCCGGCTGTAGGGCAGGGGCGTGGCGTAGAACAGGTGCGACTCGCCGTACTGGCCGTGCTCGCGCACGTCGAGCAGCGCGATCTCCTGGCCGTCGTGCAGCCAGGATTTGAGGGTGTGGGCGTCAATGGATGCGGTCATTGCATGCGGTCCGGGAAAAAGATCGGCAAGGAATTTCGGGCAAAGCCCTGCCACGCGCGCCCCGTGGGGCGCGCTGCGGCATGGACAGGGAAAAGGCAGGAAGCGGGAGGTAGCGGCCGGAAGGCCGGGGCTCAGCGGCGCGTCTGCACGCCGATGGCCATGGTCTGGCAGGTGCCGGCGGCCAGGTCGTAGCTGGTGCGCTCGTTGAGCGTCTCCAGCGCGCGGCCGTACATGTGCAGGTGGCGGATGACCTGCTCGCCCTGGATCTCCACGGAGTGGATGTCCTCGGGCATGAGGGCGATGCCCTGGCCTGGCGCCACCACCACGAGATCCGTCTCACGCAGCGTGGCCTTGCCGGGGACGGAGCCGTCGTCGGTGCGCTCGTAGACGCGGTTGTGCTCCGTGCCTTCCACGGCGGCAATGCAGGCCCAGGTCGTGTGGTTGTGCGGCACGATGCGCTTGCCCGGGCGCATGACGTTGAGGTACAGCGCATAGCTCTGGTCGGCGTCCTCGGCGATCAGGTAGCGCGCCTGGTGCTCGCCCTCTTCGGGCGCGGCGTAGTCGGCCTGCTGCCAGAAGTCTCGGCGCGCGGCCAGGCCCAGCAGCTGCTGGAGCACGGCGTCCAGGCTGGCGCGCGTGGCAGCGCCTTCGCCAATGGCCTGCTTCATGTGGTCGATGGCCGCTGCCACGGCGGCGCTGCGCTGTTCGGTGATGGTGGTGGTGGTATTCAAAGGGGACTCCTTGTCGTCGTTGAAGCCCACTGTAGTGAGGCGTCCGGCCCGCAACAATCCACGCACCCTCAACAAATACTTCAATAAAATTGAAGTATGGAGACGCTTGACCTGGACCTGCTGCGCACCCTGGCCGCCATTGCCAGCCACGACAGCTTTGCCGCCGCCGCCGTGCAGATGGGCCGCACGCAATCGGCCATCACCCAGCAGATGCAGCGGCTGGAGGAGAAGATCGGCCACGCGCTGTTCGAGAAGCAGGGCCGGCAAAAACGCCTCACCGACCACGGCCAGCGCCTGCTGGGCTATGCGCGCCACATGCTGGCCATCCACGACGAGGCGCTGCGCAACCTGCAGCACCGCCAGGTGCAGGGCCTGGTGCGCATTGGCGCACCCCACGACGCGGCCGACAACATGCTGCCGCCCGTGCTGCAGGAGATCGCGCTGAACTTTCCGGGCATGCAGATCGACATCCATGTGGGGCGCAGCCCTTTCCTGATGGAGTCGCTCAAGCAGGGCGAGCTGGACCTGGCCATCTCCAACCGGGAGGATGAAGGCTTCGAGGGCTTTGCCCTGCGCTCCACACCCACGGTCTGGCTGTGCGGCGCGGGCTATGCCCATGACCCGGGCAAGCCCGTGCCCCTGGTCATGGCCGACGGGCCCAGCATCTTCCGCCGCCTGGGCTGCGACGCGCTGGATGCGGCAGGCATCGCCTGGACACCGCGCCATACCTGCACCAGCCTGGTGGGCATACGCGCGGCCCTGCGCGCGGGCCTGGGCGTGACGGCGCGCGGCGTGGAGCAACTGGACCCGGGCCTGCGCGTGCTGGGTGCGGGCGACGGTATGCCGCCGCTGCCGGACCTGGTCTACCGCCTGTACATCCGCAGCCATGTGATCAGCCCCGTCACGCGCCAGATCTTCGAGAACCTGCAGGCACGCATGCGGCTGCCGGCCGGCTGAGGGACAGCGTTGGGGAGGCGGAGGGACGGCAGGCGTGCAGCTTGCCAGCGTTGCTTGTAATGGGACTTATTCTCAAATAACATCCGCGCCACCGCCGCCTCCTCTGCCGGTGTTTTTCGAGCCTTTCCAGGCACTGCGCCATGCCATCTCCCACTCTTGCCCGCACCCATGACTGGTTCCGTGACTGGTTCCGTGACTACGGGCCGCTGATCTCCCGCATCCTCGCTGCGCTGTTCGGCGGCTATGCCGTGGCCGCCCTGGCCAGCGTGGCCGTTGTGGCCCTGCCCGCAGACCGCACGCAGGCGGCGATCTCGGGCACCTTGCTGAGCTTTGCCGTCTACGCGGGCGCGGTGATCTGGGTGTTTGCCGTGCGCAGCGCCACGCGCGCCTGGGCCGGCCTGCTGGTCGCCGCCCTGGTACTGGCGCCTGCCGCGTGGTGGACCTGGGGCAAGGGGCTGGGCGCATGAACACGAACACCACGAACACCACGAACACCCCGGACACCACGAACACGGCCGGCAAGTCTGCCAAGCCCGGGAAAGCCGCCAAGGCGCCCGGCATCCGCCAGACCATGTCCGACCTGCACACCTGGGTCGGCCTGCTGCTGGGCTGGTTCCTCTACGCCATGTTCCTCACGGGCACGGTGAGCTATTTCAGGAACGAGATCACGCAGTGGATGCAGCCCGAGCAGCCGCACCAGAGCCAGGCGAGCGAGCCCGCGCTCGTGGCCCAGCGGATCGGCGACGCCATGGCGCATGTGGCGCCGCAAAGCCCGCAATGGCTGATCAACCTGCCCGATGCGCGCAGCACGGTGGCCACGGTGTTCTGGAGCCCGCCGCAGACCGAAAAGGGCACCAGGCGCCGCTTCGAGAACGGCCGCTTCGACCCGGCCACCGGCACGCGCCTCGAAGGCCCGGTGCGCGAGACGCGCGGCGGCGAGTTCTTCTACCGCTTCCACTTCCAGTTCCACTACATGCCCGTGCTCTGGGGCCGCTATCTGGCGGGGCTGTGCGCCATGTTCATGCTGGTGGCCATCGTCAGCGGGGTGATCACGCACAAGAAGATCTTTGCCGACTTCTTCACCTTCCGCTGGGGCAAGGGCCAGCGCTCCTGGCTGGACGCGCACAACGCGCTGTCCGTGCTGGGCCTGCCCTTTCACCTGATGATCACATACACCGGCCTGGTGACGCTGGCCCTGATGTACATGCCCTGGGCCAGCCTGGCCACCACCATGACGCCCGAGCAGCGCGTGGTGGCAGGCCAGCAGCTCAGCGCCTTCGTTCCGGCAGGCAAGCCCTCGGGGCAGGCCGCGCCCCTGGCACCGCTGGCCGACATGGTGCGCCAGGCCGAGCAGCGCTGGGGCGCGGGCCAGGTGGAGCGCCTGAACGTCAACCTGCCCGGCGATGCCAAGGCCAGCGTGGTCGTGGTGCGCGGCGACAACGGCCGCGTCTCCATCAGCCCGCAGTTCATGACGTTCGACGGCGTCAGCGGCCAACTGCTCAAGGCCCAGGACAGCGTGGGCGCCGCTGCCGAGACGCGCGGCGTGCTCTATGCGCTGCACATGGGCCGCTTCGGCGACCTGCCCACGCGCTGGCTGTACTTCATCGTCAGTCTTGCGGGCACGGCCATGGTGGGCACGGGACTGGTGCTGTGGAACGTGAAGCGGCGCAGCAAGCTGCCCGACCCGGAAAGGCCGCATTTCGGCTTCCGGCTCGTGGAACGGCTGAACATCGCCACCATCGCCGGCCTGTCCATCGGCATGGCCGGCATGCTCTGGGCCAACCGCCTGCTGCCGGTGGAGATGGCGCAGCGCGCCGAGTGGGAGGTGCACGCCATGTTCATCGCCTGGGGGGCCACCCTGTTCTGGGCGATGGGCCGGCCCGCCAGGCGGGCCTGGATCGAGTTGCTGTGGGCCGGCGCCGCCGTTCTGGCCCTGCTGCCCGTGGTCAACGCGCTGACCACGGATCGCGGCCTCTTGGCCAGCCTGCGCGCGGGCGACTGGGTGTTTGCCGGCATGGACCTCATGCTGCTGGCCCTGGCCGCACTGCATGCCCATCTGGCCCTGCGCACCCAGCGCCACCAGCCCAAGGCCAAACCGGTGCGCGCCGCCCGGCCCGCGCCTACGGCAGCCGCCACTGCAGCAGCCACCACGGCAGTGGCTGCCACGGCAGTGGCCGCCACAGCAGCAGCCGCCGCAGCGGAGACCAGCGCATGAGCATGGCCCATCTGTTCTGTCAGCTGCTGGCCCTGGGCGCCTTCGCCTGCCTGGCCCTGGCCATGGACCGCCACCAGAGCGACCTGTTCGGCAAGGAACTGCCACCCGCCCGCACACGGCGCCTGCGCGCGGCCGGCTGGGTGCTGCTGGCGCTGTCGCTGTGGGCGGCGCTGCAGGTGGAGCCCTGGTCGCTGGGGCTGGTGGCCTGGTTCGGCCACATCAGCGCAGCCGCCGCCATCGTGCTGCTGTCCATGGTGGCGCGCGAGCGGCTGCGCTGACGCCCCTCCCGGCGCCTTCAGAGAAACATTCCCCCCGAGGCCTCGATGCGCTGACCCTGCACCCAGCCCATGCCGGGCTGCAGCAGGGCGGCCATCACGGGGCCGATGTCGTCGGGCTGGCCCACGCGGCCCAGCGCCGTCTGGCTGGCCAGGGCGGCGCCGACCTGCGCATCGTCGCGCACACGGCCACCGCCAAAATCCGTGGCAATCGCCCCCGGCGCCACCGTGTTGACGCGAATGCCGCGCGCCCCCAGCTCGCGCGCCAGGTAGCGCGTCAACACCTCCACGCCGCCCTTCATGGCCGCATAGGCCGCATAACCGGGCTGGGTGAAGCGCGTGAGCCCGCTGGACAGGTGGATGATGCTGCCGCCGTCGCGCAGCAGGGGCAGCAGGTGCTGGCTCAGGAAGAACGGCGCCTTCAAGTGGATGGCGACCAGCTCGTCGAACTGCGCCTCGGTGGTGGTGGCGAATGGCGCGTTGATGCCGATGCCGGCGTTGTGCACCAGCGCATCGAGGCGGTCGGCCTGCCAGGTCTCGGCCAGGGCCCGGCGCACGCGGGCCGCAAAGTCCGCAAAGCCCGCGCTGCGCGCCACGTCCAGCTGCAGGGCGGCGGCCCGCCCGCCCAGCGCCTCGATGGCGGCCACGGCGGCCTGGGCCTCGTCGGCACGCTCACGGTAGGTCAGCACCACGTCCAGGCCCTGGCGCGCCAGGTGCTCGGCCGTATTGCGGCCCAGGCCGCGGCTGCCGCCCGTGACGAGGACGATGCGGCGGTTTGCAATGGAAGAAGCGGTCGAAGGAGAAGTGTTCGAAAGAGACGCTGTCATGACGGACCTCGGCAGTGGGTTGCAATGACGGCGACTGTATTGAAGGCTGTTTTCTGGATAAATTGGCTGTTTCTGATTTATTTGTTCGTCCCATGCAAACAATCAAGCTTCTGGAGCAGATGCAGATCTTCAGCCGCGTGGCCGAGATGGCCAGCTTCACGCGTGCGGCCGACAGCATGGGTTTGCCCAAGGCCAGCGTCTCCCAGGCCGTGCAGCAGCTGGAGGCGCGGCTGGGCACGCGGCTGCTGCACCGGACCACGCGGCGCGTGCAGCTCACCCAGGACGGCCAGGCCTGCTACGAACGCTGTCAGGACCTGCTGGCCGACGTGGACGAATTCCAGGGCCAGTTCCAGCAGGCCGGCGACGCACCGCTGCAAGGCAAGGTGCGGCTGGACATGACCACCGGCCTGGCGCGCCACGTCGTCATGCCCTTGCTGCCGCAACTGCTGCAAAGCCATCCGGCGCTGGAGCTGGAGCTGAGCTGCACCGAGCGTCGCGTGGACCTGGTGCGCGAAGGCTTTGATTGCGTGCTGCGCCTGGGCCCCGTGGACGAGCCCGGCCTGGTGGCACGCCCGCTGGGCCTGGTGGCGCTGGCCACCTGCGCCAGCCCCGGCTATGTCCAGGCCCACGGGCTGCCCGCCACGCTGCAGGATCTGGGCGGTCACCGGCTGGTGCACTACCAGCGCACGCTGGGCGCGCGGCCGCTGGGCTTCGAGTACGAGGAGGATGGCCAGCCCCGGTACCTGCCGATGGCGGGCGCGCTCACCGTGAACAACGCCGAGGCCTATCTCTCGGCCTGCCAGGCCGGCCTGGGCCTGATCCAGGTCCCGCGCCTGGCCGTGCAGCCGCTGCTGGATGCCGGGGAGCTGATCGAGGTGTTGCCCCGCCATCCGCCCCCGCCCATGCCCTTGCACCTGATCTATGCCCACCGCCGCCAATTGCCACGCCGCGTGCGCGTGCTCATGGACTGGCTGGCACAGGCCATACAGCACTGGACACTCGACGCTGGCCTGCCCGAAAAGCAATAGGCGATGGCCCGCTGGACTCGGCCAGCGTCATTTTGCTTATCACTAATCCGTATCAAGACAAAGGTTCGCGCCTGCCCCTTTTGACGCCATTTACCGGACAATAGCGACCTTGCCCCGGTCACCGGCCGCCACGAAGCAGCGGCAACGCGCACACCGCGCCTGCCCCCTGCGCTTCCCGCCACCGCGTGCCTGCATGGCACTGACCTCTCATTGCAACGTCCCGGCGGGCACTGTCCGCCCCGAATTCACCGTATTGCCAACATGAGTGCTTTTCTTGAAGAACGCGTGCTGTCCGTCCACCACTGGACCGAACGCCTTTTCTCCTTCACCACCACCCGTGACACTGCGCTGCGCTTTTCCAACGGCCATTTCACGATGATCGGCCTGAAGGTCGACGGCAAGAACCTGCTGCGCGCCTACTCCATTGCCAGCCCCAATTACGAGGAGCACCTGGAGTTCCTGTCCATCAAGGTGCCCGACGGCCCGCTGACCTCGCGCCTGCAGAACATCAAGGTGGGCGACACCATCATCGTCGGCAAGAAGCCCACGGGCACGCTGCTGATCGACTACCTGCTGCCCGGCAAGAACCTGTACCTGATCGGCACCGGCACGGGCCTGGCCCCCTGGCTGGCCGTGGCGCGCGACCCCGAGACCTACGAGCGCTACGAGAAGGTGGTCGTGGTGCACGGCGTGCGCCATGCCAACGAGCTGGCCTACCAGGAGCTGTTCGAGAAGGAACTGCCCGAGCACGAGTTCCTCGGTGAGATCGTCAAGGACAAGCTCATCTACTACCCCACGGTGACGCGCGAGCCCTTCCGCAACCAGGGCCGCATCTCCAACCAGATCACGGCCGGAACCTTCCCGCAGAACATCGGCCTGCCCGAGCTCAACCCCGAGACCGACCGCGTCATGCTGTGCGGCAGCCCCGCCATGCTGAACGAACTCAAGGAGCTGCTGGAGCACCGCGGCTTCAAGGAAGGCAACACCACCACGCCCGGCGACTTCGTGGTCGAGCGCGCCTTCGTCGAGAAGTAAAGCCCACGACACCCCGTGGCGGGGCGGCTGCCGATAATCGGCGCATGCCGCCCTCCTCCCTTCCTTCAGCCCCGCCAGGCGACGAAGACCGCAACTTCATCGTCGCACTGGCGCGCGGGCTGGACGTGCTGTCGTGCTTTCGCTCCGGCGAGAAGCTGCTGGGCAACCAGGACATCGCCAGGCGCTGCGGACTGCCCAAGTCCACGGTCTCGCGCCTGACGCACACGCTGACCACGCTGGGTTACCTCATCCATGTGCCCGAAGAGGGCAAATACCGCCTGGGCACGGCCACGCTGGCGCTGGGCAGCGCCATGCTCTCGCGCCTGGACGTGCGCCAGATCGCGCGCCCGCTGATGCGCAAGCTGGCGGCCGCCACCGATGCCGAGGTGGCCCTGGCCACGCGCGACCGGCACAACATGGTCTACATCGAGCACTGCCCCAGCGCGCGCTTCATGCACCGCGACCTGGACATGGGCTCGCGCATTCCCCTGGCCACCACGGCCGTGGGCCGTGCCTGGCTGGCCGCCAGCCCCGCGTCCGAGCGCCAGCGCGCGCTGGACTATCTGCAGTCTCACGCGCCCGAGCAATGGGCCGCCGCACAGGCCCAGCTGCCGCTGTGGCCGGAGGCAGGCAACCAGCCCCAGCCCTGGCTGTCGCGTTCGTTCGGCGACTGGCAGCCCGAGGTCAACGCCATCGCCCTGGCCTTCTCGCCGGGGCGCGGCCTGCCGCTGATGGCCGTCAGCCTGGGCGGGCCCTCGCGCTTCGTCACGGCCGACGCGCTGCGCCAGGACGGCGTGCCCGCGCTGCAGCGCATGGTGCGGCGGCTGCAGCAGGACATCGACAGGGCCTGAACGCCTGTCCCGCAGGTGCCCGCGCGGTACCGCTCAGCACGGCAAAGTAGCCAAGACGACAGCGTGCACGGTGCCGGCGCCCTAGCATGCAGGTGTTGCTCAACCACCAGAAACCCAAGCCAGGAGACATACAGCATGAGCGTGAAAGCATTGTTCGACCTCACGGGCAGGACCGCCCTGATCACCGGAGGCTCGCGCGGCCTGGGCCTGCAGATGGCCGAGGCGCTGGGCGAGATGGGCGCCCGGCTCGCCATCACGGCGCGCAAGTCCGACGAGCTGGCCGAGGCCAAGGCCCACCTGCAGGGCCTTGGCTACCAGGTCGAGACCTTCACCAACGACCTGCAGAAGTTCGACACCATCCCCGCCCTGGTCGAGGACGTGCTGGCGCGCTGCGGCGACATCGACATCCTCGTCAACAACGCGGGCGCCACCTGGGGCGCCAAGGCCGAGGAATACCCGGACGAGGCCTGGAACAAGGTCATGAACCTCAACGTCTCCGCGCCCTTCTTCCTCACCCGCGAAGTGGCCAGGCGCGTGATGATCCCCAAGGGCCGGGGCAACGTGATCATCACGGCCTCGGTCGCGGCCTTCAAGGGCACGCCGTCCGGCATGAACACCGTGGCCTACAACACCTCCAAGGCGGCCGCCGTGCACCTGGCGCGCACCCTGGCCTCGGAATGGGGCCACTACGGCATCCGCGTCAACTCCATCTGCCCGGGCTTTTTCCCCAGCAAGCTGGCCAACGGCCTCATCGACAAGCTCGGCGACCAGCTCATCGCCCGCGCCCCACTGCGACGCATCGGCGGCGAGGAGGACCTCAAGGGCGCCGTGGTCTACCTGGCGTCCGATGCATCGCGGCACATGACGGGGCAGGCGTTGGTGCTGGATGGTGGAGCGAGCTTGTTGTAAACAACGCAGCCCTGCAATGAGAAAGGCCCCTGTACCGCGGTGCAGGGGCCTTTCTTACGTGAGCCGCTGCGCA
The DNA here is from genome assembly GCF_055797465.1 of Delftia sp. PX-1. Lineage (NCBI taxonomy): Bacteria > Pseudomonadati > Pseudomonadota > Betaproteobacteria > Burkholderiales > Comamonadaceae > Delftia > Delftia sp. PX-1. The sequence goes on along the minus strand of NZ_CP184763.1, from coordinate 297,644 downwards.
GCGACTCAGCATGTCTTCTTCAAGCCTGCAGAGCAAAGGGCTCGATGGACTCCAGGTCGTCGCCTATGGCCTCGCGCGCGATATCGGCGTCGTACTGGCTTTGCAGATTCATCCAGAACTCCACGGACGTGCCAAAGAAGCGCGCAAGGCGCAGCGCCGTATCCGCGGTGATGGAGCGGCCGTTCTTGACGATGGCCGCGATGCGTGTCTGCGGGACATGGATGGCCTGGGCCAGGCGGTATTGCGTCAGGCCCATGGGCTCCAGGAATTCAGTGGCCAGGATTTCGCCTGGCGTGGGGAGGTTCAAAGGTTTGTTCATGGTCAGCACTCCTGCGCCAGATCCAGGATCAACGCTTTCGCTTCAGTGGTAATCGACGATCTCCAGCTGACTCGGGCCTTCATGGGTCCACACAAAGCACACGCGCCACTGGTCATTGATGCGGATGCTGTGCTGCCCCTTGCGGTCTCCGTGCAGCGCCTCCAGCCGGTTTCCGGGCGGGACCCTCAAGTCCTGAAGCACATGAGCGGCATGCAGCATCCGAAGCTTGCGCAGCGCAACCACTTCAATGCTGCTCCACCGACGCACCCGCCTCTGCTGGAACAGTTGCTCGGTGTCGGGGCACTTGAATGACTGGATCGTCATGGAAGCAAATAATAACGTGCCGCGTCAGTAACGTCAAACGCAAGTACCGGACAACTGAGTCCACAAGAAAGCGCCTGGGCCAGATCAAGCTGGCACCAGGCGCTTTCGGTCGAAAAACTGAGCGGCGCTCTACTTGTTCGCCACCGTCATCACCGCCTCGATCTTGCCGTCGCGCACAGCGGCGCCGCGTTCCGTGGTCAACGTGCCGCCGCGATCATCCACGCCCTTGACGCCGCCGGGGTTCACGTCGGGGCGCAGGGATTTGTAGGCTTCGTCGAGCTTGGCGTGGATGGCCTTGGTGTCCGAGGCCGAGCCGGCCAGTTGCATGGCCTTGACGGTGGCGTGCACGGCCGTGTAGTTCCATTGCGCCTCCGAGCCGGGGATGCGGCCCGGGTAGACCTTGCCGAAGCGTTCGACGAAGGCCTTGTTCTCGGGCTTGGTGTCCTCGGAGACGGGCATGACGCCGATGGCGCCTTCCAGCGGCGCATAGCCGCCGACCACGCGGGCCATTTCGTCGAGCTTGGCCTGGTCCATGACCACGAAGCCGCCCTTGAAGCCCAGCTCGCGCGCCTGCTTGACGACCAGGGCCGTGGGCTCGGAGGCACCGCCCACGAAGAGCACGTCGGGCTTTTCGGCCAGGGCCTTGCTCACGCCGCTGTAGAAATCGGTGGCGCGGTTGTAGCTCATGGCGTTCTCGGCCACCACGGTGCCGCCCAGCTTTTCCCAGCCGGGCTTGAAGGCGGCGACCCAGGCCTTGGCGTAGTCGTGGTCGGCGCCCACCAGGGCCACCTTCTTGCCGAAGCGGCCCATCACGTACTTGGAGAACGGGTCGATGTACGAGGTGAACTCGGGCGGGATGCGCAGGGTCAGCTTGTTGCCCCGGTTGGTGATCTGCGGCACCGAGCTGTAGGCCAGCACGATGAAGTTGCTGCGCTCGTTGGTGGTCTGCAGCGCGAAGATGCCGCCCGAATGCGGCACCAGGATGGCCGCCGTCTTGTGCTGCTGCACCAGGCGCTGGGCGTTGATCGCGGTCTCGGACGGGTTGTACTTGTCGTCCAGCGGAACGATCTCGATCTTGACCTTCTTGCCACCGATCTCGGGCGCTGCGGCATTGATCTCGGAGACGGCCATCTGCATGCCGTCGAGCACGTTCTTGCCGTACTGGGCAGCGCCGCCCGACAGCGGGCCGGAGTAGCCGATCTTGACCACCTCCTGCGCCAGCGCGGGGCCGGCGGCGGCCACGGCGGCGCAGGCCAGGGCCAGCGTGCCCACCCTGCGGCGGGTCAATGGTGCGAATGCTGTCATGTCTGTCTCCTTGGATCGTTGGTGGTGGTGGCTTGGGTAGAGGCAAGAGGCGGCGTCATGCGCCGATGTAGGCCTTGCGGATGGAGTCGTCGGCCAGCAATTCGGCGGGCCTGCCCTCGCGCACGATGCGGCCGCTTTCCATCACATAGGCGCGGTGCGCGATCTTCAGCGCCGCATAGGCGTTCTGCTCGGCCAGCAGCACGGTGGTGCCGGCCGCGTTGATGCGCTGTATGGCCTCGAACATCTGCTTGATGACCAGGGGCGCCAGGCCCAGCGAGGGCTCGTCCAGCAGCAGGGCCTGGGGCCGGCCCATCATGGCGCGGCCGATGGCCACCATCTGCTGCTGGCCGCCCGACAGCGAGCCGGCCGGGTCGTGCTGCTTCTCGCGCAGGATGGGAAACAGCTCCATCACCTCCTGCAGCGTCTTCTGGCTGGGACCGGGGTCGCGGCGGTGCACATAGGCGCCCAGTTGCAGGTTGCGCAGCACCGACATCTGGGGAAACAGCTTGCGCCCTTCGGGGCACTGCACCACGCCGGACTGCACGATGGCCGAAGGCTTGCGCCCGGCCAGCTCCTGCCCGTTCCAGACGATGGAGCCGCCCGCGGCCTTGTGGATGCCGCTGGCCGTGAGGAACAGCGAACTCTTGCCTGCGCCGTTGGCGCCCAGCAGCACCACCAGCTCGCCCCGGTCGGCATGCAGGCTCACGCCGTCCAGCGCCAGGAAGCTGCCGTAGCGCAGCGACACGTTCTCAAACTTCAGCATGCTCGCTCCCCAGGTAGGCATCGATGACGGCGGGGTTGCGGCGTATCTCCTCGGGCGTGCCCTCGGCGATCTTCTCGCCGTAGCTGAGCACCAGGATCTTGTCGGCCAGGCTCATGATCATGCCCATCTTGTGCTCGATCAGCGCCACCGTGATGCCGTGGCGCACCAGCTTGCGGATCAGCTCGGCCAGGCCCTCGGTCTCCTCGGGGTTGACGCCGCCGGCGGGCTCGTCGAGCAGCATCAGCTTGGGGTCGGTGGCCAGGGCCAGCGCGAAGGCCACGCGCTTGCGCTCCTCCTGCGTGATGTCGCCCGCAATGCGGCCGGCCACGTGCGACAGGCCCACGAAGTCCAGCGCGTCGCGCGCCTTTTCGCGGCACACGCGCTCTTCCTCGCGCAGGCGGCTGGAGCCGCGCAGCACATCCCATAGCCCTGAGCGCGTGCGCAGCCGGTGGCCCACGATAAGGTTGTCCAACACCGTGGCGCGGTCGAACAGCGCCGTGGTCTGGAAGGTGCGCGCCACGCCCAGTTTCGCCACCTGGTCGGTGCGCAGCGAGGTCACGTCCTGGCCATTGAAGGTGATGGTGCCCGAGGTGGGCTTGTGCACGCAGCTGATCAGGTTGAAGAACGTGGTCTTGCCGGCGCCGTTGGGGCCGATGATGGCGTTGATGCGGCCTTCCTCGATCACGGTGCTGACATCGCTCACGGCGGCCAGTCCGCCGAACCGCTTGGTCAGGTGGTCAATCTTGAGCATGCGGCTTGCCCTCCTTGGCATTGCGGCGCGCGCGCCAGGCGGTGACGCTGCCCACCACGCCGTAGGGCATGAAGATCACCAGCATCACGAGAATGGGGCCGAAGACGATGAAGCGGTACTCCTGCAGGAACTGCAGGTACTGCGTGATCCAGGGCATGCCGATGGCGCCCAGCAGCGGCCCCAGCACCGTGCCCATGCCGCCGACCATGGCGAAGATCATCATGTCGAAGGTGTGGTGCACGCCCGCCATGTCCGGCCCGATGAAGCGCACGAAGCCCGCATACAGGCCGCCCGCCACGCCCGCGTAGACCACGCTCAGCATGAAGGCCAGCACCTTGTTGCGCATGAGGTTGATGCCGAGCGCCTCGGCCAGCTCGTCGCTGTTGCGGATGGCCATGAAGGTGCGGCCCAGCAGCGACCGGACGATGCGCCGCATCACCCAGACCGAGGCCACGAGGAAGGCCAGCACCAGGTAGTACAGCGCCAGCGGCGACTCGAAGCTCAGCGCGCCCAGGGCCTCGGGCGCGGGGATGCCCATGATGCCCACGGTGCCGTGGGTCAGGCCCTCCCACTTCTCGATCACGAGGAACATGATGTAGCCCACGCACAGCGTGAAGATGGAGAAGTAGTGGCCCTTGAGCCGCAGCGAGACGATGCCGATCAGGTAGCCCAGCACCGCGCACACCACGCCCGACATCACCAGCCCGCCCCAGAACGGCCAGCCATGGTCCACCGTGAGAATGCCCACGGTATAGGCGCCCGCGGCCATGAAGCCCGCATGCGCGAGGTTGAGCTGGCCCGTGTAGCCCGTGATCAGGTTCAGGCCCAGCGTGGCGATGGCGAAGATGTAGGCCGTGCTCATCACCGTGAGGTGGTAGTCATTGCCCGCCAGCCAGGGAAAGGCGATGCCGGCGGCCAGCAGCAGGCCCCAGGCGATGCGGGAGTCGATGAATCCGTTCATTCAATGACTCCTCTTGGCGAACAGGCCCTGAGGGCGCAGCGACAGGATCACCACCAGCAGCACGAAGGCGATGATGTCCTTGTAGTCGGTGGAGATGTAGTAGGCGCCGAAGCTCTCGGCGAAGCCGATGATCAGCCCGCCCAGCACGGCGCCCGGGATGCTGCCCATGCCGCCCAGGATGATGATCACGAAGGCCTTGGTGATGACCAGGTGACCCATGGCCGGATAGACCAGGTTGATGGGCGCATACAGCGTGGCCGCCACGGCCGCGAGCACGCCCGAGATGGCAAAGGTCAGCATGGATACGCGGTTGGCGTCGATGCCCACCATCGATGCGCCCTCGCGGTTCTGGGCCATGGCGATGATGGTCGAGCCCGTGGTGGTGCGCGTCAGGAACAGGTGCAGCGCCACCATCAGCGCAAAGGCCGCGACTATGATCAGCAGGCGCTGCGCAGGCGCCGTGATTCCGCCCATCTCCACGATGGAGGTATAGGGCGTGGGCATGCGCTGGAAGTCCGCGCCCCACAGCGCCTGGGCTCCGGCCTCCAGGAACAGCAGCAGCCCGATGGAGGCGATCTTGGGATGCAGGGGCGAGGCCTTGCGCAGCGGATGGAAGATCAGCCGCTCGCTGACGATGCCCAGCACCGCCACCGCCACCGCCGCCACCAGCATGGCCGCCCAGTAGCCCCAGCTCCAGGCCACCATGGCCTGGAAGGCCACGAAGGCGCCGATCATGTAGAAGCCCCCGTGCGCGAAGTTGGGCACGTGCAGGATGCCGTAGACCAGGGTCAGGCCCAGGGCCACGAGGCCATAGATGCCGCCCAGGGTCAGTCCATTGAGCACTTGCTGCAGGAAGACGTCCATCACCGCCTCCCGCCTGCCGCCGCCGGTGGCCGCCACCGGACCAGGGTCTGTTCTCGCATTGCCTTGCCTCCTTGTTTGCTGTGAACCAGCTTAGGAGGCGGTGCCGTGCACCATCAACCCGAAGATTCCGCACAGCGGAATTCACCTGGGAAACCCCGAGGCGCAAACCGCTGCGGCAGTAACCTAGATGACAGGCGCAGGCCGGCAGGAGCGGGGAACGCTAGATGGACAGCGCCGGCAGGTTCTCGGGCAGGCCCTGCATGGAGCGCTGCGTGTGCTCGGCCACGAAGTCCAGGAAGCTGCGCACGCGCGCCGGCATGAACTTGCGCGTGGGCAGGGTGGCGTAGAGCGTGAATCGGCCCGTGGTCCATTCGGGCAGCACATGGCGCAGCCGGCCCGAGCGCAGGTGGCGCGCGATCAGGTCCAGCGGCTGGGTGCTGATGCCCGCGCCGTCCAGCGTGGCGCGCAGCAGCGTGCCCGTGTGGTTGGCCACCAGCACGGGGCGCACGGCCACCTCGACCTCGCCCGCGTTGCCGTCGAGCCGGCGCATGCGCAGCATGTCGGAGCGGCCCTGGATGCGCCGGCGCAGCAGGCACTGGTGGCCGGCCAGGTCCTCGGGCACGACAGGCACGCCATGGGCGTCCAGGTACTCGGGCGCGGCGCAGGCCAGGCCGCAGGTGGTGACGATGGGCCGGGCCACCACGTTGCCGTCGTAGCCCTCCTCGGCATTGACGAAGGTGATGTCGTATTCGCCCACGGCCGCCTCGCTGGCCGACTCCACGAAGACCTCGATGCAAATGCGCGGATGCAGGCGGTGGAAGTCCGCCACCAGCGGCGCCAGCACATGCTCGGCGAACACGGGCGGCGTGAGCACGCGCACGGCGCCAGACAGCTCCAGCGTGTGCGCCTGGGCCAGGCTGAAGGCGTCCTCCACATCGGCCAGGATGCCGCGCACGCGCTCCAGGTAGGCCTCGCCAGCCTCGGTCAGCGAGACGCTTCGCGTGGTGCGCTGCAGCAGCCGCGTGCCCAGGTGCTGCTCCAGGTCGGCCACCAGGCGCGTGACCGTGGGCACGGACATGTCCAGGCGCCGCGCCGCCGCCGAAAACCCGGCCTCGTCGGCCACGGTCTGGAATACCCGCATGGTCTGCAATCGGTCCATCTTGTCCTTGGCCCCCGGCCTTGGTGCCAGGGGACTTTGCTGCATTGTTCCATTGCCCAAACGCCTGCGCCGCGGCTTTGCGGGCCGCGGCGCAGGCGTTCATCTTCGTCGAAATGCGGGAACTCAGCCCTTGCCGCCCGGAGTGTCCCCGGCGCTGGCCGCCTCGGCGGGCGGCGCCCAGCGGATGGGGTGGGTGAAGCGCACGCCGGCATCGCTGAAGGCCTTGGCAGTGGCGGCCGACAGCAGCAGGATGGCCGAGGAAAAGTAGATCCACATCAGCAGCACCACCAGCGAGCCCGCCGCGCCATAGGCCGAGACCACGGCCGCCGTGGCCAGGTACCAGGCCAGGGCCTGCTTGCCCAGCGTGAACAGCAGGGCGCCGATGATGGCCCCGAAGATCAGATAGCGCAGCCGGGGCTTGGGGCCGCCGCCTATGCGCATCAGCCCCACGAAGAGCAGCACGGTGATGCCGAAGGACACGCACTCGTTGATCAGGCTGACCAGCGGCCCCAGCGGCTGCATCTGCAGCTTGGTGCCGGCCCAGTTGGTGATCAGCTGGATGGCCGTGGACAGGGCCATGGACACCAGCAGCAAGAAGCCCAGCGCCAGCACATAGGTCAGGCCGCGCAGCCGCAGCGCGGCCATGCGCCACCACACGGCCTTGGGCGGCGGCGGCTCGCCGTTCGAGGTCCAGAGCCTTTCCAGCGCGGACTGCAGCTCCACGAAGACACCGGTGGCGCCCGACATCAGCAGGATGAAGCCGAACAGCGAAGCCAGCCGCCCCTCGTCGGGCCGCTGGGCGCTTTCCAGCGCGCCGCGCACCACCTGGGCGCCGCGCTCGCCGATCACGTCCTGCACCTGGTCGATGAGCTGGTGCTCCACATAGCTGCGGTCCACCCACCAGCCCAGCAGGCCGACCAGCAGCAGCAGCAGCGGCGCCAGGCTCAGGATGCCGTAGAAGGACATGGCGGCGCTCATGCGCAGGCCATCGGCGTCCAGCCACAGCTGCACGGCGTTCCACATGGCGCGCAGCGGGTTCAGTTCAAGCAGCCGGTCCAGGTGTGCGGACCAGGACGAGGCGGGGGGAGTTTCCGGGGTATCTGAGGGCATGGCCCCCATTGTGCGCAGCGGCGCACCGGCGCCCTGTCAGCCTGTGCCGACAGGGGCCTGTGCGCGTGGCTCAGGTCACGGGCGCTGGATTGAACAGCACCAGGGCGTTGTGCAGCTTCCACTGCTCGGCCCAGGTCTTCCTGCGGCCGCTGGCCACGTCCAGCATCAGGCGGAACATCTCCCAGCCCACGTCCTCGATGCTGGCCTGGCCCTCGGCAATGCGGCCCGCGTTCACGTCCATCAGGTCATGCCAGCGCCGCGCCAGGTCGCTGCGCGTGGCCACCTTGATCACGGGCACCTGGGCCAGGCCGTAGGGCGTGCCCCGGCCCGTGGTGAACACATGCAGGTTCATGCCGGCGGCCAGCTGCAGCGTGCCGCAGATGAAGTCGCTGGCCGGCGTGGCTGCATAGACCAGGCCGCTTTGGATGCCCCGGTCGGCCAGACGCTGGCCCGGCGACAGCACGCCGGTGATGGGCGCCGTGCCGCTCTTGATGATGGAGCCCATGGCCTTCTCGACGATGTTGGACAGGCCGCCCTTCTTGTTGCCCGGCGTGGTGTTGGCGCTGCGGTCCACGCGGCCCTTGTCCAGGTAGGCGTCGTACCAGGCCATCTCCTCGATCATGGCCTGGGCCACCTCGGGGCTGGAGGCGCGCGAGGTGAGCTGGTCGATGCCGTCGCGCACCTCGGTCACCTCGCTGAACATCACGGTGGCGCCTGCGCGCACCAGCAAATCGGTGCAAAAGCCCACGGCCGGATTGGCCGTGACGCCGCTGAACGCATCGCTGCCGCCGCACTGCACGCCCACCACCAGGGCGCTGGCCGGCACGGTCTCGCGCCGGCGCGCGTTCAGCCGCTCCAGATGCACCCTGGCGCGGCCCATGATGGAGTCCACCATGGACATGAAGCCCACATGCGCCTCGTCCTGCAGGCAGACCACGTCCAGCGCGGGCTCTCGCTCATCGACGATGGGGAAGGACCCCGGCGGCAGCAGCCGCTCGGGCTGCAGCTTCTCGCAGCCCAGGCTCACCACCATCACCTCGCCGCCGAAATTCGGGTTGTGGCTGATGTTGCGCAGCGTGCGCTGCGGAATCTCTGCGCCCACGGCATCGATGGCCACGCCGCAGCCATAGCTGTGCTCCAGGCCCACCACATCGTCCACGTTCGGATAGCGCGGCAGCAGCTCGGCCTTGATGCGGCCCACCGCGTAATCCAGCACCCCGGCCACGCACTGCACCGTGGTGGTAATGGCCAGGATGTTGCGCGTGCCCACCGTGCCATCGGCATTGCGGTAGCCCTCGAAGGTGTAGCCCGTCAGCGGCGGCAGCTCGGGCGGCTGCACCGTGGCGATCGGCAACCCCTCAAGAGACAGCGCCCCCGGCATGCGCAGCAGCCGCTCATGCACCCAGCTGCCCGCGGCAATGGCCTGCAGCGCATAGCCGATCACCACGTTGTAGCGGCGCACCTCGCCGCCCTCGGCAATGTCCACCAGCGCCACCTTGTGCGCCTGCGGCACCTTGTCGACCAGCACCAGCCCCCCGGGCATCACCGTGCCCGCAGGCAAACCCCCGTCATTGGCCACGATGGCCACGTTGTCGGCCGGATGCATGCGGATGGAAAGAGGAAGTGGGGTACTCATGGCAATGTCTCAATTTTCTAAAGGGCTGGCACTACAGCAGTAAAGCAGCTGGCACAGCCCACGCAACCGGCGCGGCCCAAGGCGAGGGACACCAAGCAAGGGCCTACGCCGGCCGCGCCGCCCCGCAGCGAGGGTGTCGTCCCCCTCCGCGAAGCGAGAAGGGGGAAGGCGCGAAGCGCCTCAGGGGGTCACTCTGCTTTTATTCCAGCAGCCTTGATCACCTTCCCCCACTTGACCACCTCGGCCTTCTGGAACTCGCCCAGCTCGGCCGGTGTCATCTGCGAAGGCAGCATGCCGAAGTTCTTCAGGCGCGCCTGCACCTCGGGCGTGGCGACGATCTTCATGATCTCCGCATGCAGCCGCTCCACGATGGGGCCCGGCGTGCCTGCGGGCGCGAACACGGCCTGCCACGATCCCATGTCGAAGCCCTTCTCGCCGGCCTCGGCAATGGTGGGCACATCGGGCAGGGATTCCAGGCGCTTGGAGCTGGTCACGGCGATGGGGCGCAGCTTGCCGGCCTGCACATGGGGGCCGACGACCAGGGCGGTGTCGAACATCATGTCCACCTGGCCGCCGATCACGTCCTGCACGGCCGGGCCGCTGCCCTTGTAGGGCACATGGGTGAACTTCACGCCCGTCTGGTAGCCCAGCAGCTCCAGCGCCATGTGGTTGGAGGTGCCACTGCCCGGCGAGGCCGAGGTCAGGCCGCCCGCCGCTGCCTTGGCCTTGCTGGCGGCCAGCACGTCGGCCAGCGTCCTGTAGGGGCTGGAGGCCGGCACCACCAGCACCAGCGGGCCCGAGCCCAGCATGGCCACCGGCGTGAAGGACTTGACCGGGTCGTAGTCCAGCTTGGCGTACAGGCTCACATTGATGGCGTGCGAGCTGATGGTGCCGCCCAGGATGGTGTAGCCATCGGCCGGGGCGCGCGCCGCAATGGCCGAGCCCACGCTGCCGCCCGCGCCGCCCTTGTTCTCGATCACCACGGGCGTGCCCAGGGCCTTGCTCAGCGGCTGGGCGATCACGCGCGCCAGCGTATCGGTATTGCCGCCGGGCGGGAACGGCACCAGGTAGGTGATGGGCTTGCCCGTGGGCCAGTTGCCCTGCGCTGCGGCCGGCATGGCGGCCAGGGCCGTGCCCAGCAGCAGGGCGCTGGCGAGGGAATGTTGGATGAGTGTGCGGCGTTGCATGGTGCTTGTCTCCGGGTTTGTGTCGTTGGAATCGTGTGAAAGCGGGTTCAGAAGCGCGGCTGGTGGCCGGTGAACGCGGGGTCGTACTTGCGCATCTGCCCCAGGTCGTCGCGGTTGCGGATGCCGCAGTGCAGGTAGTTGTCGTGCAGGCGGGCCAGGGCCTCGCGGTCCAGCCGCACACCCAGGCCGGGCGCCGTGGGCACGCGCAGGCTGCCCTGCTCGAACTGCAGCCGGCCGCCCTCGACCACTTCCTCGTCCTGCCAGGGGTAGTGCGTGTCGCAGGCATAGGTCAGCAGGGGCACGCTGGCGCACAGGTGCGTCATGGCCACCAGGCTGATGCCCAGGTGGGAATTGCTGTGCATGGACAGGCCCAGGTCGAAGGTGCGGCACAGCGTGGACAGGCGCTGCGTGGCGCGCAGCCCGCCCCAGTAATGGTGGTCGCTGAGCACGATCTTCACGGGGCAGCCCATGTCGGCGTTGCGGCGGAACTCGGCAAAGTCCGTCACCACCATGTTGGTGGCCAGCGGCACATCGCACTCGCGCGCCACGGCGGCCATGCCGTCCAGGCCCGGCGCCGGGTCCTCGTAGTACTCGAGCACGCCCTGCAGCTGCTGCACGATCTTCAGGCTGGTCTCCACCGTCCAGTTGCCATTGGGATCGATGCGCAGCGGCGTGCCCGGAAAGGCATCGGCCAGCGCCAGGATGCCGGCCGCCTCCTGCCCGGGCGGCAGCGCGCCGGCCTTGAGCTTGATGCTCTGGAAGCCGTACTGCGCAATCATGCGCCGCGCCTGCTCCACCAGCTGCTGCGGCGCCAGGGCCTCGCCCCAGGCGTCGGGCGAAGAATCTGGCCCATAGGGCCTGTCGATGTGCTCGGCGTACTTGTAGAACAGGTAGGCCGAGAACGGCACGCTGTCGCGCGCCGCCCCGCCCAGCAGGTCCACGATGGGCGCCCCGGCCATCTGGCCCTGCAGATCCAGCATGGCGACCTCGAAGGCGCTGACCACCTTGGCCACGGTCTTGGACACATGCGTGCCCGGCGCCAGCGACACCTGCTGGCCCAGGAACTCCGACGCCGTCAGCGCAGGCGGCGCCACCAGGGCCGCGACGCGGGCCTCCATCTCGTTGAGCGCCCAGGGCGACAGCCCCACCAGCGCGGGCGCGGCCTTGGCCAGCGCATCGAGCATGGGCTGGTCGCCGTAGCTTTCGTTGATGCCGACCAGGCCCGAGGCCGTCTCGATCTCGATGATGGAGCGCAGCGCCCAGGGCTCGTGGATGCCGGCCGCATTGAGCAGCGGCGGATCGCGGAAGGCAATGGGCGTGATGCGGACGTGGCGGATCGCGTGGGTCGCTTGGGAGGTGCTCATCTGGACTGCGGACGGGGTCGGAAAATCGGAAAAATCTGCGAAAGCGTTGACGTCTTGTGATACGTTGTCGTACAACTTGGAGAGATTATGATCAGCACCATGGAAAGTTCGGCAAAGGGATTTCCCGCATCACCCCCAACGATCGAGCTTCCCCTGCGAGGAAAGTCCGGTCGCAGCGGCCGCAATCTGGCCGCCCTGCTGTTCGACGAGTTCGCGAGCAAGATCCGCAACGGCCTGCTGGCCGAAGGCGAGAAGCTGCCCACGGAATCGTCGCTGGTGCAGACCTACGAAGTCAGCCGCACCGTGGTGCGCGAGGCGCTGTCGCGCCTGCAGGCCTCGGGCCTGGTGGAGACGCGCCATGGCATAGGCACCTTCGTGCGCGCCGCCCAGCCCGCATCCACGCTGATGCTCAATGCCGACGAGCTGACGGCCGCCGTGGACGTGATGGCCGTGCTGGAGCTGCGCATCAGCCTGGAGACCGAAAGCGCCGGCCTGGCCGCGCTGCGCCGCAGCCCCGAGCAGCTGCAGGGCATACGCACGGCGCTGCAGGCCTTCGAGATCGCCTTTGCGCGCGGCGAGGACACGGTGGCCCATGACCTGGCCTTCCACACCCAGATCGCCGAGGCCACGGGCAACCGCTACTTCGGCGACATCCTGCGCCACTTCGGCGCCCAGCTGATTCCGCGCACGCGCATCGCCTCCATCCACCAGCCCCAGCGCGACCCCGACTACCTGCGCCGCGTCAACCGCGAGCATGAGGAAATCCTCGCCGCCATCGAGCGCCAGGACGCCGACTCGGCCCGCGCGGCCATGCGCATCCACCTGACCAACAGCCGCGAACGCCTGCGCCTGGCGCAAAAGACCAGCGCCTCCTGACGCCTTCTGGGCATCCTGGACCGCCCTGCGCCCTGCGGGACCGATGGCGCCGGCACAGGAATTCAGACAACCAAGGGAAAACCCTTTATCACGGCATGCATGTCTCGGTTGAAAATTCGCTCCAGTTGTACGACAACTGACAACATAAAACCCGGAGACAAGAGCATGACCCTGAGCCGAAAGCAATTCCTGCGCGCCGCTGGCGCCACCGCCCTCGTGGCCACCGGTGCCGGCGCGCTGGCCCAGAGCAACTGGCCCACGCGGCCGCTGCGCCTGGTGGTGCCCTACCCGCCGGGCGGCAGCTCGGACATCATTGCGCGCGCCATCGGCCCGCTGCTGTCGGCAGAACTCAAGCAGCCCGTGGTCATCGAGAACAAGCCCGGCGCCAACGGCAACCTGGGCGCCGACATGGTGGCCAAGGCCCAGCCCGACGGCCACACGCTGATGCTGTGCGACCTGGGTGCGCTGGCCATCTCGCCCTCGCTCTACACCAAGCTGTCCTTCGACCTGTCCCGGGACCTGCGCGGCACCGCCATGCTGGCCTACTCGCCCCACCTGCTGGTGGTCCACCCCTCGGTGCCGGCCAACAACCTGCAGGAGCTGGTGGCCCTGTCCAAGAAGGAAGACCTGAGCTTTGCCGTCACCGCCACGGGCAGCGCCCCGCACCTGGCCGGCGTGGAACTGGCGCGCGCCACGGGCGCCCGCTGGGAATACGTGCCCTACAAGGGCGGCGTGCAGTCCATCCAGGACACGGTGGCAGGCCAGACCCAGGTGCTGATGAACGGCATGCTGGCCACCTACCCCCATGTGCAAAGCGGCAAGCTCAAGCTGCTGGGCCTGTCCAAGGGCACGCGCATGCCGCTGGCCGCCAACGTACCCACCATCGCCGAGCAGGGCGTGCCCGGCTTCGAGACCGGCACCTGGCAAGGCGTGGTCGTTCCGGCCAAGACGCCCGAGGCCGTGGTCCAGCGCCTGCATGAGGCCCTGATCACCGCCATCCGCTCGCCCGAGGTGCGCGCCCGCCTCACGGGCCAGGGCGCCGAGGTCGTGACCATGAACCCCGCCGAGACCGCGCGCTTCCTGACCACCGAACGCCAGCGCTGGCAAAAAGTGGTTCAGACAGCCGGTTTGAAGCTCGACTGATTCCACCCCTTTTTCTTTCTTCCCCCCCCCCTTGTTCCCGAGAGCACCATGACCCCCCAAGACCTCAAAGACGTGATGAGTTCCGGCCTGCTGTCCTTCCCCGTGACGGACTTCGACAGCAACGGCAACTTCAATGCCAAGGGCTATGCGGCCCGCCTCGAATGGCTGGCCCCCTACGGCGCCAGCGCGCTGTTCGCGGCCGGCGGCACGGGCGAGTACTTCTCGCTGTACGGCGAGGAATACGGCCAGATCATCAAGACCGCCGTGGACACCTGCCGCGGCAAGGTGCCCATCATCGCGGGCGCCGGCGGCCCCACGCGCACGGCCATCGCACACGCCCAGGAGGCCGAGCGCCTGGGCGCCCACGGCGTCCTGCTGCTGCCCCACTACCTGACCGAAGCCGGCCAGGAAGGCCTGATCGCCCATGTGGAGCAGGTCTGCAAGAGCGTGAAGTTCGGCGTCATCGTCTACAACCGCGACCGCACCCGCTTCACGCCCGAATCGCTGGCCATCCTGGCCGAGCGCTGCCCCAACCTGGTGGGCTTCAAGGACGGCATGGGCAACATCGAGACCATGTCCTCCATCTTCATGACGATGGGCGACCGCTTCGCCTACCTGGGCGGCCTGCCCACGGCCGAGGTCTATGCGGCCGCCTACAAGGCCCTGGGCACGCCCGTGTACTCCTCGGCCGTCTTCAACTTCATCCCCAGGACGGCGATGGCGTTCTACGAAGCCGTGCGCACCGACGACATGGCCACGCAGCACAAGCTGCTCAAGGAATTCTTCATGCCCTACCTGAAGATCCGCAACCGCGTCGAAGGCTACGGCGTGAGCATCATCAAGGCCGGCGCCAAGCTGGTGGGCCACGACGCCGGCCCCGTGCGCGCCCCGCTGACGGACCTCAAGCCCTCCGAGCTGGAAGAGCTCAAGGCCCTGATCGACAAGCTCGGCCCCCAATAAGCCACAAGACCGGGCGCAGGGGCCAGTCCGGCCCTTGCGCCCCCCAGGAGACAAGAACATGAAAAAGATTCTGATCGCGCTGGGTGCCGCACTGGCCCTCACGGCGCAGGCGGCCGGCAGCTTCCCGGACAAGGCCGTCAACATCATCGTGCCCTTCCCGGCTGGCGGCTCCACCGACACCGTGGCCCGCGCCATGGCCCTGAGCATGGGCGAGCAGCTGGGCAAGCCCTTCGTGGTGGAAAACCGCCCCGGCGCCACGGGCACCATCGGCGCGGGCGCCGTCAAGCGCGCACCGGCCGATGGCTACACCCTGCTGGTGGCCTCGCTGGGCCCCTTCGTGGTCACGCCGCACCTGGTCAAGAACGTGCCCTATGACGCAGGCAAGGACTTCGACTACATCACCATCCCCGTGCAGGCGCCCAACGTGCTCGTGGCCAGCCCCGCGCAGAAGGCCCGCACCGTGGCCGAGGTCATCGCCGCGCTCAAGGCCAACCCCGGCAAGATCAGTTTCGCGAGCTCGGGCAACGGCTCCTCGGACCATCTGTCGGCCGAGCTGTTCTGGCAGCAAAGCGGCACCGAAGGCATGCACGTTCCCTACAAGGGCGGCGCCCCGGCCATCACCGACCTGATCGGCGGCCAGGTGGACTTCTCGTTCCAGAACGTCAACGCCGTGCTGCCCCATCTGCGCAGCGGCAAGCTGCATGCGATCGCCGTGACCGGCAGCCAGCGCTCGCCCGTGCTGCCCGATGTGCCCACGCTGGCCGAGGCCGGCGTCAAGGGCGCCGAGGTCTATTCCTGGCAAGGCCTGGCCGCGCCCAAGGGCCTGCCCGCCGATGTGAAGGCCAAGCTGGCCAAGGCCGCCATCGCCTCCGTGCAGCAGCCCGACATCCGCAAGCGCTTCGTGGAGCAGGGCCTGGAGATCGTGGGCAACACGCCCGAGGAATTCACGCGCTACCAGGCCCAGGAATCGGAGCGCTGGAAGCAACTCATCCAGACAAGAAAGATCACCGCTGATTGAGCTGGAAACAACGGGCCGGCCCCGGGGCCTTTGCCCGCCGGCCTTTGCCCGCTGGCCTGCGCACCGCAGGCCCTTTTCACCGGGGCTTGCAGCCCCCGCAAGTTCCAAGGATTCCAAGGCATGGCGACCTCCCGTCCACGCGTTCTCCAGTTCGGCAAGATGCCGCTGCCCCAGCTCGATGCCGAGCTGGCCCAGGCCTATGAGGTGACGCTGCTGTCCGAGCAGCCCGACCGCGAGCGCTTTCTCGCCGAGCACGGCGCGCAGTTCGAATACCTGGTCACCTCGGCCGCCATGGGCGTGCCCGCGAGCGTGGTGCAGGCCCTGCCCCAGCTGCGCTTCGTGAGCAGCTTCGGCGTGGGCTTTGACGCGCTGGACCGCGAGTCCCTGCTGCGCCAGGGAGCCCGCGTGGGCTACACGCCCGGCGTGCTCGACGACTGCGTGGCCGACATGGCCTTCGCACTGCTGCTGGACGCCGCGCGTGGCCTGAGCGAGTCCGACCGCTTCGTGCGCCGGGGCGACTGGAGCCAGGGCCGCTTCGGCATCCGCACGCGTGCCAGCGGCAAGCGCCTGGGCATCTTCGGCATGGGCCGCATCGGCTCCACCGTGGCGCGCCGCGCGGCCGGCTTCGACATGGAGGTGGCCTATCACAACCGCCGCCCGGTCGAGGGATCGCCCCACCTCTACCAGCCCTCGCTGCTGGAGCTGGCGCGCTGGGCCGACTTCCTCGTCATCACGGCCGCAGGCGGCGACGGCACGCAGCACCTGGTCAACGCCGAGGTGCTGGACGCTCTGGGCCCGCAGGGCTTTCTTGTCAACGTGGCGCGCGGCAGCGTGGTCGACGAGGCCGCACTGGTCCAGGCCCTGCAGCAGGGCCGCATCGCGGGCGCGGGCCTGGATGTGTTCGAGGACGAGCCCCGCCCCCATGCCGAGCTGCTGTCGCAGGACAACGTGGTGCTTGCGCCCCACATCGCCAGCGGCACGCATGAAACCCGCCGCGCCATGGCCGACCTCGTGCTGCGCAACCTGGCGCAGTTCATCGCCACGGGCCGGCCCGAGGCCGAGGTGCCCTGGTCGGCCGCGCAGCAGCCGGCCACCGCCGCCACCGCATAGCCCTTTTTTTCCCAGAGACCGATCCAAACGATCCAAGAGCACGCCATGTCCTCCACCCCGACCATCACCGAGATCGAAGTCATTCCCGTCGCCGGCCGCGACGGCATGCTCATGAACCTCAGCGGCGCGCATGCGCCCTACTTCACGCGCAACATCGTGCTCGTGCACGACAGCGCGGGCCACACCGGTGTGGGCGAGGTGCCTGGCGGCGAAGGCATACGCCAGGCGCTGGAGGACAGCAAGGCGCTGCTCATCGGCCAGTCCGTGGGCAACCACCTCAAGCTGCTGCAAAACGTGCAGCAGGCCCTGGCCGGCCGCGACACGGGCGGGCGCGGCCTGCAGACCTTCGATCTGCGCATTGCCGTGCATGCCGTCACCGCCGTGGAGTCGGCCCTGCTGGACCTGCTGGGCCAGCACCTGGGCGTGCCCGTGGCGGCCCTGCTGGGCGAAGGCCAGCAGCGCGACCGCGTGGAGATGCTGGGCTACCTGTTCTTCACCGGCCCCACCGACAGGACCGACCTGCCCTACGTCAGGCCCGGCGAAGACCAAAGCGGCAGCGACGACTGGACGCAGGTGCGCCACATGACCGCCATGGACCCGGCCGCCATCGTGCGCCAGGCCGAGGCGGCGCATGCGCGCTACGGCTTCAACGACTTCAAGCTCAAGGGCGGCGTGCTGGCCGGCGAGCAGGAAGTGGAGGCCGTCACCGCGCTGGCCAGGCGCTTTCCGCAGGCGCGCGTCACGCTGGACCCCAACGGCGGCTGGCTGCTCAAGGACGCCATCCGCCTCATGCGCGACATGCACGGCGTGCTCGCCTATGCCGAAGATCCCTGCGGCGCCGAGAACGGCTTCTCGGGCCGCGAAGTCATGGCCGAATTCCGCCGCGCCACCGGTCTGCCCACGGCCACCAACATGATCGCCACCGACTGGCGCCAGATGGTGCATGCGCTGTCGCTGCAGTCCGTGGACATCCCCCTGGCCGACCCGCATTTCTGGACCATGGCCGGCTCCGTGCGCGTGGGCCAGACCTGCCGCGACTGGGGCCTGACCTGGGGCTCGCACTCCAACAACCACTTCGACATCTCGCTGGCCATGTTCACCCACGTGGCCGCCGCCGTGCCCGGCAAGGTCACGGCCATCGACACGCACTGGATCTGGCAGGACGGCCAGTACCTCACCCAGAACCCGCTGCAGATCAAGGGCGGCTTCGTCGAGGTGCCCAAGACCCCGGGCCTGGGCGTCACCGTGGACCGCGCCGCGCTGCAGCGCGCCAACGCCCTGTACCTGGAGCACGGCCTGGGCGCCCGCAATGACGCAATGGCCATGCAGTACCTGATTCCCGGCTGGACCTTCGACAACAAGCGCCCCTGCATGGTCCGCTGACCCCTTCCTTCCGTTACCCCTTTCCCGGAGCACCTCATGTCCCGCTACGACAACCTCATCAACGGCCAATGGAAGGCCGCCGACGGCTACAGCGCCAACACCAACCCCAGCGACCTGTCCGATGTGATCGGCGAGTACGCCCAGGGCAATGCCGCCGATGTGGAAGCCGCCATCGCCGCGGCGGCCGCGGCCTTTCCCGCCTGGAGCACCTCGGGCATCCAGGCCCGCCACGACGCCCTGGACAAGATCGGCAACGAAATCCTGGCCCGCAAGGAAGAGCTGGGCGACCTGCTGGCGCGCGAGGAAGGCAAGACCCGCCCCGAAGCCATTGGCGAAGTCGGCCGCGCAGGCCAGATCTTCAAGTTCTTCGCGGGTGAATGCCTGCGCCTGGCCGGCGAAACCCTGCCCTCCGTGCGCCCCGGCATCGGCGTGGAAATCACGCGCGAGCCCGTCGGCGTGGTGGGCCTGATCACGCCGTGGAACTTCCCCATCGCCATTCCCGCCTGGAAGATCGCCCCGGCCCTGGCCTTCGGCAACTGCGTGGTCCTGAAGCCTGCCGACCTCGTGCCCGGCAGCGCCTGGGCGCTGGCCGACATCATTCACCGCTCGGGCATTCCGGCCGGCGTCTTCAACCTCGTCATGGGCCCGGGCCGCGTCATCGGTGATGCCCTGGTGCGCCACAGCGACGTGGCCGCCATCAGCTTCACCGGCTCCGTGGGCGTGGGCCGCGGCATTGCCCGCGCCTGCGTGGAAAGCGGCAAGAAGGTGCAGCTGGAGATGGGCGGCAAGAACCCGCAGATCGTGCTGGACGACGCCGACCTCACCCAGGCCGTGGAGCTGTCCGCGCAAAGCGGCTTCTACTCCACGGGCCAGCGCTGCACGGCATCGAGCCGCCTCATCGTCACCGACAGGATCTACCCCGCCTTCATCGAGGCCCTGCAGGCCCGCATGGCCAGGATCAAGGTGGGCGACGCCCGCGCCGCAGGCACCGACATGGGCCCCGTGGTCAGCCAGGCCCAGCTGGAGCAGGACCTGAGCTACGTGGAAATCGCCAAGGCCGAAGGCGCCGTGCTGGCTGCCGGCGGCGCAGCCGCCGCCTGCCACACCGGCAGCGGCAACAAGGGCTACTACATGGCGCCCACCCTGTTCGTGGACACCCAGGCCGCCATGCGCATCAACCGCGAGGAAGTCTTCGGCCCCGTGGCCAGCGTCATCCGCGTGAAGGACTACGAGGAAGCCCTGGCCGTGGCCAACGACACGCCCTTCGGCCTGGCCGCAGGCATTGCCACCACCAGCCTCAAGCACGCCACCCACTTCAAGCGCCACAGCCAGGCCGGCATGGTCATGGTCAACCTGCCCACGGCCGGCGTGGACTACCACGTGCCCTTCGGCGGCCGCAAGGGCAGCAGCCACGGCCCGCGCGAACAGGGCCGCTATGCGCAGGAGTTCTATACGACGGTGAAGACCGCCTACACGCTGGCCTGAGGCAGGCCCCAAAGCAGCCGCCAGGACCTGGCGACTGCTTTCATCCCTGACGCCATCCGCAACAAAACGATGCGGATGGCGTTTTTTCATTCGTCGTTGCGCCCACAGTCAAATCCCGTGCGCGAAAGTGCAAACCGCCCTTCCATTGCACCAGGGCCTTGCATAGCATCTTCCTCAACGTGAGAGCCGGCTTCAGCCGGCCGGCGTCCATACCGGAGGGAGACCATGGCAACAACTGCAAGAATTTCCGGCCCCGTGGGGCGGGCGGCAATGAATCATCCCAAAGACGTGTTCACTGTCCAGCAATTGCTCAACGGACATATGCAGCGCGATCCCTGCCGCAAACTGCTAAAAGCTCTTTCAACATGTACAACAGCCTGCGTTGCCACCGTACTGAGCGCATGCAGCAACCCCGAGGAATACACACCTACAGGGCAATGGGAGGCAACAGAAGATTTGTACGTCTACACTACAAACGACCATCCCTTGACGATCGCCTTTACTATAAAAAAGGGTGAAATTTGCGCAATAAGCAAAAAACCCACCATCAGAAAAGACTTGGGTTATCTACAGGTCTTATGTGCCCAGGAAGCGGATGGGAAATAACGGGAAAATTCAAGAGACTGGGCAACCAGGATGATTCGCATGAATCTTTATCGAAAACAAGACAACCATTTATGCAACATTAACTACAAGTTAATCATCAGATATGGCAAGCACAATAATTACCTGCAGTGTGGGAGGAGGGAAAGAATCCTTCAACATCTCCGATAAAAATACCCTCAACCGGCTAATGCTCAAACTATGCCAACTCTACGTGCAATCCACGCAGGCGGCAGATGAAGCCACCCAATACTGGGCCGATGTTGCAACGCAATCGCAGAGCCCTTTGGCCCCGCTAGCACATGTACCAGGAGCATTCGCTGCGCTGTGGACCCCTGAGGTTGCACCTACCACAGCAGCAGTATTGAGTACGGCTGGATATGGCTTTGCAGCCCTGCCAAGAAGTTTGACACACTTCACCACCAAGGCAGGCGCTGCAGGCATCGCTGGTACAGGCGTCATCAATTCCAGCAAATTTGGTCTGAATGGGCTCTTCGGACCCGGCGTATACATGGCAAGACTCGGTCGCCCGCTGAACTTAATGATCAAAGAACCCGCTAAAATCTCCATCTATCTACCAACACCTGCCGGCACCGTACGTATCCTGCCTTATGTTGTGTACGTCCGATGGGGTTTCAGTGGCGTGAAGGCACCCTAATGAAAATTCCTCGCTTTTCGATCATTTTTGGTTGGTGTGCCGTAATATTCGCCTGGACTTGCTGGGTTCTGGCCTACATACAATCTAGCTGGTGGTGGCTGGTAGTTTCGTTGATTCCATATCTGATCTACCAAACATTCCTAAACAAGGATGAACAGGCCGGTGGCGAATAGGGGGACTGCCGCTGGTTTACGGAACAATATCCCATGACAGGAATTCTCTGGGTCATCAAAAGTCTCATTGAATCACGGTCTGTGCACACACCCATGCAGACTACATACATCTAGATTCACAAAGCTTAGAAGTGATTTACCGAAACCCGGGGCGCAATGCCCCGGCAGGCCTGTCACAAGAAAGCCTGAATCAGCGCTGGAACGCCGCCGCAGCAGCCGCCATTCGCCGCAGATACGCCGGGTCTTCCTGCAGGCAATGCACGTGGTTGACCTCGTCCTCCACCAGTTCCTCCATCCGCTGCGCAGCCCCGCAAATGGCCTGCAGCGCATTGGCCACCACCTCCAGATTGCGGTAGCCCTCGGGCCGCTCCAGCCAGGCCAGCGCCAGCTGGCCCAGCGAGTACACCTCGCTGCTGCCTTGCAGCGTCAGCCGGCCGATCTCGGTCACGGCATGGCTCAACTGCTGCGGCGTGGGCTGGGTCAGGGTTGGGGAAGCGGTACTCATGGCGCCACCCTTCCCACGGCAGATGCGCGAGAGTGAGGCGCTCGGGTGGCAGAGGGGAATGCAAAATAAGAAATGCCGTGCATGGTTTCGTACTCCTTCGTGAGAACAAAAACCACCGGCCCGTGTTCTTACGCACAGACAGGTGGACGGGATGTTAAGAACACGAACGAAGCCGTGCGGACGCCCTTGCGGGTAGCCCCATCCCGTCCGTAACCGCAGGAACGCAGGCTTGCGCCCACGCTCCGGAAATCAGACGTGACAAGGCCTCCTTGACGGCGAGGCCGCACCGCTTCGTTTTGGGTGTTCTTACGCACCGGCCCCGGAACAGGGGGCTGCCGCGATGATAGAGGCTTTCAAGATGGCAAGCGCCCCAGGCCGAGCGCAGCGAAGGCCCGCGCCCACTCCCCGTATGTCAGCGCCTGCGCCGTGGCGGTTGCGGGGTTGCAGTCCTGCCGAAGGACAGGACTGCTTCGTCACCTGACTCGCCGTGATTGTTTGAACGTAGCGCGCAGCGCGAAGTGAGTTTCACGGCGAACCCCGCAACCGCCACGGCGCAGGTTGCCCCGCAGCGAAGCGAAGGGGTCGCGGACATCCGGGTCGCCTTCTTTGATCTGACCTTTCTTGGCGAATCAAGAAAGGGCAGTCGGCTGCCGGGCCGAGACCCGGCCTCGAAAAACAACCACCCGGCAGGGGCAAAAAATGCACCTAAGCCAAAAGCAAACAAGGTGGGCGGGAGTTAAGAACATGTGCAAGGCATGCGGACGCCCTCACGGGTAGCCCCATCCCGCCCCAAACCCAAAGACAGCCAGGCCCCCAAAAGCCCCAGCCATCAAACCCCGGCCAAGGATGGCAGCTCCCGCATCACTTCAGCAAATCACTTCAGAAAAACAGCACCCTCACCCAAGGCGCCACCACCACATTCAACGCCCCCGCAATCATCATCACCAACGAAGCAACCACCGCCTGCACATCCCCAAACTGCCGCGCCTTCGCCACCCCGCTGCCATGCGCGGCACCACCCAGAATGGCGCCCGCAGCCAGCTTGCTGCGCACGTGCGGCAGCAGCCGCAGGATGGTCTCGCCCATGAGCATGCCGCTGACGCCCGTGAGCAGCACGAACAGCGCGGCCAGGTCGGTGGGCCCGCCCAGCACGCGCTCGGCCTCGATGGCGAAGGGGGTGGTCACCGAGCGCACGGCCAGGCCCTTTTGCAGGTCCACGGGCAGTCCGAAGGCCTGTGCGAACCAGATGGTGGTGGCAATGGACACGCCACTGGCCACGAGCACGCCGGTGGCGATCGACATCCAGTGCTTGCGCAGCAGGTGGCGGTTTTCGTGCAGGGGCAGCGCAAAGGCCACCGTGGTGGGGCCCAGCAGCCAGACCAGCCAGTGCGTCTGGGCGATGTACTGCGGGTAGCGCACATGGGTCAGCAGCGCCAGCGCGATCAGCACCATGGGCGTGGCGACGATGGGCATGAGCAGCGGATGCGGATGGCGGCGGTACACGCGCTTGTTGGCCGCATAGCAGGCCAGCGTGGCCAGCAGCGACAGCAGGCCTATCGTCTGGTCGGACATGGCGTTCATTCCTGCTCCCTGTGCAGCCCGGCGCGCGTGGAGCGGCGCCGGGCCAGCCACAGCTCCAGCCGGTAGACGCGGTCCACGGCCAGCGCCGTGGCGGCCATCACGCAGGCCGTGCTGGCCACGATGACGCCCAGGATGCGCAGGCCCTGGTGCTGGATCAGCTCGGTGTATTCGGTGACGACCAGCATGGCGGGCACGAAGAACAGCAGCATCTCGGCCAGCAGCCAGTTGGTGCCGCCCTGCAGCCAGCGCGCCTTGACCAGCCCGCTGAACAGGCCCGTGGCCAGCAGCGCGAAGCCGATCAGCCCGGCCGGCATGCCCCAGCCGAAATGCGCGCGCACGGCCTCCATGGCCACCCACAGCGCACTGAGCAGCCCCACCTGCAGCACGCCGCGCAGCAGCGGCCAGCAGCGGTGCAGCAGGCCCTGCAACACCTGCGGCCGCAGGACGGGCGTGGCGGAAATCTTTGACATGGGGCAATCCTAGGGTTTGCACTCAGATTCGTAAAATGAATAATCTCCATTTTTCCCATGCACAAAAGGAATCCTCATGGACCTGCGCGCGCTGCGCTACTTTGTCGAGGTGGTGCGCTGCAACAGCTTCACGCGTGCGGCCGAGGCGCTGCATGTGACCCAGCCCACCATCAGCAAGATGGTGCGGGCGCTGGAGGAGGAGCTGGGCGGCCCGCTGCTGCTGCGCGAGGGGCGCGGTGTGCAACTGACCGACGCAGGCCAAGTGGTACATGCGCGCGGCCTGCAGGTGCTGGAGCAGTCACGCCAGCTGCTGCAGGAGGTGGCCGAGGTGGACGGCATTGCGCGCGGCAGCCTGAGCGTGGGCATCATGCCCACGGCCGGGCACTACATGGCGCCCGTGATCGCGCGCTTTCAGCAACTGCATCCGGGCGTGGAACTGCATGTGCAGGAGCAGGGCGCACGCGCCCAGCGCCAGCTGCTGCTGGACGGCAAGCTGGACATGGCGCTGGGCCTGCACGGCGCGGGCGAGGCGGGTGGTGACCTGGCCGGAGAGGGCCTGGAGTACTGCACCATCGCCCACCAGAAGACACGCGTGGCCTTTGCCGCGCACGAGGTGCCCGACCCGGACGCACCCGTGCACTGGAGCGAGCTGGCCCGGCGGCCCTTTGTGTTCTACACCTCGGACTTCGCCCTGCACCAGGCCGTGCTGGAACATTGCGCGGCGGCAGGCTTCAGCCCACAGGTGCGGCTGCAGACGCGCTACTGGGACTTCATCGGCGACCTGGTGGCAGAAGGCGTGGGCGTGGCCGTGATGTTCGAGCACGTGATCGCGCGGTTCGACCCCCGGCGCGTGTCCAGCCGCCCGCTGGTGGGGCCTGAACTGCACTGGGACGTGGTGCAGCTGTGGCGCAGCGGCTATCTGTCACGCGCGGCGAGGGCCTGGCTGGAGTGCGTGCGTGCGGTCTATCCCGACGACAATCGCTGAGTCCATGCAACCCAGAAAACGCCCTCCCTCGCGCTCCTTTGCGGGCCCATCCCGGCGCCTGCAGACCGCCTTCGCCGACCGGCCCGACACCGGCCCCTCACGCCTGCTGTGCTTCAACAAGCCCTACGGCGTACTCAGCCAGTTCACCCCCGAGGGCCGCTGGCGTGGCCTCAAGGAATACATCGACGTGCCGGGCGTGCATGCGGCAGGCCGGCTCGACGCCGACAGCGAAGGACTGCTGCTGCTGACCAACGACGGCCCGCTGCAGGCGCGCATCGCCGATCCGCGCTTCAAGATGGAGAAGACCTACTGGGTACAGGTCGAGGGACTGCCCGACGAGGCCGCGCTGCAGGCCCTGCGCCAGGGCGTGCAGCTCAACGACGGCATGACGCTGCCCGCGCAGGCCCGCCGGCTGGAGCCGCCGCCCGTGCTGTGGCAGCGCGACCCGCCCATCCGCGTGCGCCAGAACATTCCCGACTGCTGGATCGAGCTGGTCATCCGCGAAGGCCGCAACCGCCAGGTGCGCCGCATGACGGCGGCCATTGGCCACCCCACGCTGCGGCTGGTGCGCGCGGCCATCGGGCCCTACACGCTGGACGGCCTGGAGCCCGGCCAGTGGAAGGATGTGGAGCCCGCCTAGGGCTCCGGATTGTCGGTAGGTGCCACAGCCTTCCAGCGCTGCAGGCCGAGCCACGGATGAAAGCGCCGCGCCTCGCCCACCTCCACGCGCTCGACGCTGCCGGCCAGCAGCGGCCACAGGCGCTGCAATTGCGCCGAGCGCTGCTGCGTGCAGCGCCGCGCGCGGGCCAGCAACTCGCTGCCCTGGCCCAGCAGGCGCGACAGCTCGCGCAGGCGCGGCGGCGGCAGGCATTGGGCGCTGGCCAGCATCAGCCAGGACGGTGCATGGCCCGCCTGGGCGGGGCCGCTGGCGGCGAACTGCTCCAGCAAAGCGACATGGGCGCTGAGCAGGGGCGCGGGTGGCTTCTCGGCCAGCATGATCTCCAGCAGCCTGCCATCGATGCGCCAGCGGGCGGGCACCACGGCATGCTCTACCGAGTTGCCGAAGCGCGTGGACTGGCGATGGCGGACGGCACGGCTGCCCTGCTCCAGCAAGGGCTGCAGCAGTTCGGCTAGGGCCTGCTCGCGCTGCGCCGTGGGCGCTTCGGCCAGCGTGATGCGCAGCGGCACGGCCTCGTAGCCGCGCAGCTGGTCGCGCCAGGCCATCCAGCCCGCCGTATCAGGGCCGCCCAGCAGCAGGGCGAGGAAGGCGCCCAGGCCGGCCAGGGCCGAGCCGGTCCACCAGGACACCGGCACAGGCTGCCGCCCGGCGATCAGCCAGCCTGTCAACCAGACCAGCGCCCCGGCGCAGGTGGCTGCCAGCAGGCCCATGCCGAAGGCAAGGAAGGGCGCGCCATCGAGCCGGTCGGGCAGCAGCACCAGCATGGCCACGCAGGCCGCGCCGGCGCACAGCGCAACGGCCCACCAGCCCGCCACGGGCAGGGTGCGCGCGGTGCGCTCGGTGCGCTCTGTGTGGCCTATGCGCCCCGCCACCGCAAGCAGCATGAGGGCCACCACCGCGCCAGCGGTCAGCGCAATGAACAGGGGCGCAAACACCCACAGCGCCAGCAGCCCGAGGACCGCCGATACCGCAAGCGACAGCGCCAGCATGCTCAGGCCTTCTTGAGGAACTCCGACTTGAGCAGCATGGAGCCCAGTTCGGTCTTGCAGTCCACGTTGTGGCCGTCGGCGCCATCGACCAGGCGGATGCCCTTGATCTTGCTGCCCTTCTTGAGCACGGTGGACGAGCCCTTGACCTTGAGGTCCTTGACCAGGATCACGGCATCGCCGTCGGCCAGCGCATTGCCGTTGGCGTCGCGCACGATGCCGTCGCCAGCGGCGGCTTCGCCGGCCTCTTCTTCGGCCTGCATGGGCCATTCGAAGGCGCAGTCGGGGCAGATGTAGCTGGCGGCGTCGGGATAGGTGTTTTCAAGGCCGCACTGGGGGCAGGCGGGAGTGGTCTGGGGCATGGGATTGAACAGATTCGGTGAAGACAAAGAGGCGCGGCGGGCGCGCCGTACCTGGCGATTGTCGCCCCTGCCCCCGCAGGCATGCCCCGGCAAACCCGAGCGGCCTGCTACGCTGCGCGCCACTCTTTGCTTTTTCCCCATGGATACGCTGACCCCCTTGCGCGCCTTCCGGCGCATCGTAGAACTGGGCTCCATCGCCAAGGCGGCCGACGCGCTGGAGCTGTCCTCGGCCGCGCTGAGCAAGCAGCTGCGCGCGCTCGAAGCCCATCTGGGCGCCGTGCTGCTGCAGCGCACCACGCGCCGCATGAGCCTGACCGACACGGGCCAGGCCTACTACGCCGAGTGCTGCCGCCTGCTCGATGAATTCGATGCGCTGGAGCAGTCGGTGCGCGCGCAGTCGCAGCAGGTGGCCGGCCGGCTGCGCGTGAATGCGCCGCTGTCGTTTGCGCTGAGCACTCTGTCGCCGCTGCTGGCGCGCTTCATGCAGCGCCATCCGCAGCTGCAGATCGACCTGTCCATGGAAGACCGGCTGGTGGATGCGGTGGGCCAGGGCTTCGATGTGTCCATCCGCCTGAGCGCGGAGCTGGCGGACTCCTCGCTGATCGCGCGGCGCCTGGCCTCGCTGTCGCAGATGCTGTGCGCGGCCCCGTCCTATCTGCAGGCGCATGGCCGCCCGGCCAGTGCCGCCGGGCTGCGCGGCCATGCGCTGCTGAACTACAGCCTGGCGCATGCGCCCCGCGAAGCGGGCGAGAGCCCCCAGGCGCCATCCGAGGCGCGCGCCAACGTCAACAACAGCCTGATGCTGCGCGACCTGCTGGTGGCGGGCCTGGGCATTGGCGCCCTGCCCTCGTTCCTGGCGCGGCCGGCGATTGCGGCAGGCCAGCTGGTCGCACTGGACCTTGCGGACCAAGCCGCGCAGGCCCGCCATGTCTACGCGGTCTATCCCACGCAGCGCCACCTGCTGCCCAAGGTGCGCGCCTTCGTGGACTTCCTGGCCGAGGAGCTGCCCGCCGCCATGGGCGAGGATTGTTGACGCCGCGTTAAGAGTTCCTCAAGCGCGCGCCCCTTTTTCGCGCCGGGCCTGCGGCCTACGCTTGCCGTCCATCACAGCCATGAAGGACACAAGCATGACGCAATGCAATGATTTTTCCTGCGCCCTGCCCGCGCAGGATGCGGCGGCCGCCTCGCCGCAGCAGGCCCTGCAGGCGGCGCCCGCAGCGGCGCCTGCGGTCGCCCCCGCCATCGACTTCTTCCATGACGTGGTCTGCGGCTGGTGCTACGTGATGTCGCCACGCCTGCGCCAGGTGGCGCGCGAGCTGGGCCTGCGCGTGCGCCACCGCAGCTTCGTGCTGCAGGCCTCGCGCGCCGAGATGGTGGCGGCCTTCGGCTCCATGGAGCGCGCCAAGCAGGTCATCCTGGAGCACTGGCAGGCCTGCGCGCAGCATGACGACGAGGACCGCATCGACATCGAGGGCATGCGCCGCGAGGCCTTCGAGTACCCCAGCGGCATGGCCGGCGCACTGGCCTGCCAGGCGGCCCAGATCCTGGGCGGCGATGACGCGCACTGGGATCTGTTCGACGCCATCCAGCATGCCCACATGAGCGAGCACCGCAACATCGGCGACGCCGAAGTGCTGCTGGACATCGCCACGCGCACGGGCTTCGAGCGCAACGCCTTCGCAGGCTGCATGGAAGGCGCCCAGGCGCTGGAGCAGGTGCGCCAGGACCGCGCTCTGGCGCAGCGCATGGGCCTGCGCTCCATTCCCACGCTGATCGCGCCGGGCCTGCCGCCGCTGCAGACCCAGTCGCTGGCTGCGCTGCGCGAACGGCTGCACTTCCTGGCGGCCTGAGCGCCCCCGTCTTTGCTTTTTTTCATCGGCGTTTTCCGCCTTCCCTCGCGCGCGGCATGCGCGCCCTTTTTCAGCAGACCAAGGACTCTTGCATGACTCTCCAACGCTTCGCTCGCCGCATGGCGCTGCACTCTCTCGTGATCGCCCTGGCCGCCGCCTTCGCGGGCACCGCGGCCCAGGCCCATGGCGGCCACGAGCCCCCGGCCGGCGCACGCCAGGACGTGGGCACCAGCCCCTGGGGGCCGGCCGACGAGATCGGCCGCCTGAACCTGATCACGCCGGCCTCGCGCGCGGCCATCTTGCAGCGCATCACGGGCGGGCAGGTCTATGACCTGGCCACCGAGTACTACGTGGGCATGCCCAGCTGGCAGGACGCGGGCGATCCGCACTACCAGTTCTGGATGACGCACACGCCGCGCGGCACCGTGGTGGACGACCCGATGAACGTGGGCAAGGACATGAACGCCACGCGCAGCTACACGGGCACGGCGTTTTCCATGTACAGCCACACGGGCACGCACATCGATGCGCTCAACCACTTCGGCATCCGCGGCAGGATCTGGAACGGCTTCAGCGCCGACCAGCATCTGGGCGACCGGGGCTGGCAGCGCACGGGCATCGAGAAATTCCCGCCGCTGGTGGCGCGCGGCGTGCTGATCGACGTGGCGGCCGCCAAGGGCCTGGAGATGCTGCCCGACCAGTACCGCATCACGCGCCAGGACCTCAAGGATGCGCTGGCGCGCCAGAAGGTGACGCTGCAGGAGGGCGACATCGTGCTGGTGCGCACGGGCCGCATGAAGCTGTACGGCCAGCCCCAGGCCTACATGGCCAAGCCGCCGGGCCTGGGCCTGGATGCCGCGCGCTTCCTGGTGGAGGAAGGCGGCGCCATGATCGTGGGCGCCGACAACCTGAGCCTGGAGACGTTCCCGTCCGAGGTGGACGACGACTACGTACCGCTGCACAGCTACCTGCTGGCGCAAAAGGGCGTGCCCATCATGGAGCTGGTGGCGCTGGACGATCTGTCGCGCGACAAGGTCTACGAGTTCGCCTTCATCGGCGGCCCGCTCAAGATCCGCGGCGGCGACGCCGCGCCGCTGCGGCCCATCGCCATCCCGGTGCGCTGAGCGGGGCAAGACGAGATTTCTTGAGCTTGACCTCGAAACTCCCGCGCCCCCAAGGCGAGGGACACCGAGCAAGGGCCTACGCCGGCCGCGCCGCCCCGCAGCAAGGGTGTCGCCGGCTGCCCGTACGCCCCCCTCCGAAGAGAGGGGGAAGGCGCGAAGCGACTCAGGGGGTGATCACAGACTCGTGCCCATTTTGCTGAGGAAGCGCTCGCAGGCGTCGAGCTGGGCCAGCTCGACGAACTCGTCGGGCTTGTGCGCCTGCTCGATGGAGCCGGGGCCACAGACCACGGTGGGAATGCCGGCGTTGTGGAACAGGCCGGCCTCGGTGCCGTAGGCCACCTTGCGCTTTTCCTGGTCGGCGGTCAGCGCGCGCACCAGCTGGGTGATGGCGGCTTCTTCCGAGGCTTCCAGCGCGGGCGCGCTGGCGCCGGTCTCGATCTCGATGCGCGCGTCGGCGAACTCGGCGCGCATGCGCGGCAGCAGTTCGTCGCGCACATAGGACTCGACCTGGGCCTGGATGCCGTCCACCGACATGCCGGGCAGGTTGCGGAATTCATAGGCGAATTCGCACAGCTCGGGGATGGTGTTGACCGCGATGCCGCCCTGGATCTGGTTGGTGGTCATGGTGGTGAAGGGCACGTCGAAGAATTCGTCGTAGGGGCCGTGCGCCTTGAAGTGGTCGGCGATGTCCCGGATGCGACAGATCAGCCGCGCCGCGTATTCGATGGCATTGCTGCCGCGCGGCGTGAGCGACGAATGCGCGGCCTTGCCGTGCACGCGGCAGCGGTAGAGGTTGATGCCCTTGTGCGCCACCACGACCTGCATGCTGGTGGGCTCGCCGACCACGCAGCCGTCGAAGCGCGCGCCCTCGGCCTTGAGCTGGTTGATCATCACGGGCGCGCCCGCGCAGCCGATTTCCTCGTCGTACGAGAAGGCCAGGTGCACGGGCCTGGCGCGCTGCGTGGCCAGGAATTCAGGCACCAGCGCCAGCGAGGCGGCGATGAAGCCCTTCATGTCGCAGCTGCCGCGACCATAGAGGCGCCCGCCCTTTTCGGTGAGCGCAAAGGGGTTGGTGCTCCACTGCTGGCCATCGACCGGCACCACGTCGGTATGGCCGGACAGCACGATGCCACCCTGCGTTTCGCCATTGCTGGCCGGCAAAGTGGCGAAGAGATTGGCCTTGGCGCCGTCCGGAGAGTGGAACAATCGGGCACTCACGCCCAGCGTGGCCAACTCATCGCGTACACACTCGATCAGCGCCAGGTTGGAGTTGCGGCTGGTGGTGTCGAATGCGACCAGTGTTTCCAGCCAGTCGCGGGTGTTTTTCCAGGTAGTCATGTGGTTCCATCTGCGCCATGGCCTGCGCCGCCCTTCGTGGACGACGCAGGCCATGGCATAGGCATTGCATATGGCGAAGCAGTGTACGCCCGGGTTGCGGCCCGGGCAGGCACGCCGACCCATGCCCCGGGCGTGACTGCCGTCTTTTCAATCCCTTTTCGGAAATGGACCCTGCTTTGACCAAGCAAACCGTCTCGACCCGCAACATCGTGGCTGCCGTCATCGGCAACGCGCTGGAGTGGTATGACTTCCTGGTGTTCGCCTTCATGACACCCATCGTCGCCAAGCTGTTCTTCCCCAGCAATCCCGACAATCCGGACGACAACATCAACCGCATCCTGATGACCACGGCCGTGTTCGGCGTGGGCTTTTTCATGCGGCCCGTGGGCGGCATCCTGCTGGGCCTGTACGGGGACCGCAAGGGCCGCAAGGCGGCCATGGTGATGGTGACCGGCCTGATGGCCGTGGCCATCGCGCTGATCACGCTGGCGCCCACGTATGCGGCGGTGGGCATCCTGGCGCCGCTGTTCATCGTGCTGGCACGGCTGCTGCAGGGCTTTGCGGCCGGCGGCGAGTTCGGCACGTCCACGGCACTGCTGATCGAGCTGGCACCGCCCGGCAAGCGCGGCTTCTATGGTTCCTGGCAGATGGCCGGCCAGATGCTGGCCCTGCTGATCGGCGCGGCCACGGGCACGCTGATCACCGAGATCTTCACCGAGGAGGAACTGATGGCCTGGGCCTGGCGCGTGCCCTTCGCCGTGGGCCTGCTGATCGTTCCCGTGGCGCTGTACATCCGCCGCCATGTGGAGGAGCCCGAGGTCTTCAAGGAAATGCAGGCCGCGCAGGCCAGCGGCAAGGCGCGCCAGATCGGCATCATGGAGATGCTGCGCACGCATGCGCGCGAGACGCTGGTGGGCATGGGCCTGGTGGTCACGGCCACGGTGTCCATCTACATCACCTTCACCTATCTGGTGACCTATGCCACGGTGACGCTGAAGCTGCCCATGCGCGATGCCTTCATGGTGCAGATGGCCGGCGCCGCGCTGATGGTGGTGATCATGCCGTTCTTCGGCGCCCTGTCGGACCGCGTGGGCCGCCGCATGCTGACCATCGGCTCGCTGATCGGCTACCTGGTGGTGCTCTACCCGCTGTATGCCTGGCTGACCGACGGCCCCACGGTGCAGAAGCTGCTGATCACCCAGTTGGTGGTCTGCGTGTTCGTGGCCGTGTTCTTCGGCGTGTTCAGCACGGTGATGGCCGAGCTGTTCCCGCCCCAGGTGCGTTCGGCCGGCATGTCCATGGCCTACAACGTGGCGGTGATGATCTTCGGCGGCTTCGCGCAGTTCATCGTGACCTGGCTGATCCGCTCCACGGGCTCGCCCATGGCGCCGGCCTTCTATGTGATGTTCGGCGTGACGCTGGGCCTGCTGGCGGCCTTCTTCATCAAGGACCGCGCGATGGAGCGCAACCTGCGCTGATCCCCCCGGGCGGCGCGCCCTGCGCCGCCCTCGCGCATGCCCCGGCACGGGGCCTGCGCAGCCTTGCCGCACGCCGCGCGCACCATGCGCGGGCATGCCGGCCCCCGCCCTGCACCACGGCGGGGAGGCCCGCCCGCATCTGCCGATTTCATGCAGAAAAAGTCAGGGCTGAACTTCTCTGGAGTGCCGCAAATCCGCAGGGAATACCCTCTGCTGGCACGCGTTTCGCTTGTCTACATTCTTGCATGCAAGTTGCAGAGCTACTTGCATACAAGATTCCACAACTTGCGAAAGACGACTATGCGCCGCTTTGCCAGATCACTGTTCGGACAGGTGGTGATCGCACTCATCCTGGGTGTGCTCGCCGGAATATTGGCCCCTGAATGGGCCGTGAAACTCAAGCCCCTGGGCGATGGCTTCATCAAGCTCATCAAGATGATCATTCCCGTGCTGGTGTTCTGCGTGGTGGTGCACGGCATCGCGGGCGCGGGCGACCTCAAGCGCGTGGGCCGGGTCGGCGTCAAGTCGCTGATCTACTTCGAGGTGCTGACCACCATCGCCCTGGTGCTGGGCCTGGTGCTGGCCTTCGTGTTCCAGCCCGGCGCGGGCATGAACGTGGACCCGAGCAAGCTCGACGCCTCGGCCATGAGCGCCTATGCCAGCAACGCCGACAAGCTGACCAGCGGCGGCACGGTGGACTTCCTGATGAAGCTCATCCCCACCACCGTGGTGCAGGCCTTTGCCACGGGCGACGTGCTGCAGGTGCTGCTGTTCGCCGTGCTGTTCGGCTGCGCGCTGACCATGCTGGGCGAGCGCGGCGCGCCCGTGCATGCGCTGATCGACACGCTGTCGAACGTGCTGTTCAAGATCATGGGCATCCTCATCAAGCTGGCGCCGCTGGGCGTGCTGGGCGCCATCGCCTTCACCGTGGGCCAGTACGGCATAGGCTCGCTCAAGCAGCTGGGCATGCTGGTGCTGCTGTTCTACGTGGCCGTGATCTTCTTCGTCTTCGTGGTGCTGGGCCTGGTGATGCGCTTTTCGGGCTTCAGCCTGATCAAGCTGCTGCGCTACCTGCGCGAGGAGCTGATGGTGGTCTTCGCCACCACCTCCTCGGACAGCGTGCTGCCCCAGATCATGGCCAAGCTGCGCAACCTGGGCGTGCGCGACTCCACCGTGGGCCTGGTGATTCCCACGGGCTACTCGTTCAACCTGGACGCCTTCTCCATCTACATCACGCTGGCGGCCGTGTTCATCGCCCAGGCCACGAACACGCCCATCGGCATGGCCGACCTGCTGACCATCCTGGCGATTGCGCTGGTGACCTCCAAGGGCGCCCACGGCGTGCCGGGCTCGGCCATCGTGGTGCTGGCGGCCACGCTGCATGCGATTCCGGCCATCCCCGCCATCGGCCTGGTGCTGGTGCTGTCGGTGGACTGGTTCATGGGCATTGCCCGCGCGCTGGGCAACCTGATCGGCAACTGCGTGGCCACCGTGGCCATCGCGGCCTGGGAAGGTGACATCGACCGCGAGCGCGCCCATGCCGTGCTCAACGGCCTGGCCGACAATCAGGGGCCCGACGCCGAGCCCTCCGGCGCCGCCGCCGTCCCCGCAACCGTGACTCCTGCCCACCCTGCAACGCAATGACACCTGTAAGCCCCCAGCACATCGCCGAGCGCGTCGTCGAAGCCATCCTGGCCCAGAAACTGGCGCCCGGTGAACGGCTGGGGGAGCAGGAGCTGGCCGACAACTTCGAGGTCAGCCGCACCATGGTGCGCGAGGCGCTGATGCAGCTGCAGGCGCGCGGCTTCGTGCAGGTGCAGCCCCGGCGCGGCTGGTACGTGGTCCAGCCCTCGGCCGAGGAGGCGCAGGACGCCTTCGCGGCGCGCCGCATCATCGAGACCGGCATCCTGGGCGAGGCCGGGCGCCCCCTGCAAAGCGTGATCGGCCAGCTGCGCCGCCACATCGCCCAGGAGCAGGAGGCCATTGCGGGCGCCGACGCCGCCACGCGCGCCTTCCTGCTGGCCGACTTCCACGTCTGCCTGGCCGAGCAGATGGGGCACCGGCTGCTGGCGCTCACCCTGCGCGACCTCACGGCGCGCACCACGCTGGCGGCCACATTGTTCCAGTCCACCCACAGCGCCAGCCAGTCCTGCGCCGAGCACGAGCGCATCGTCGAGGCCCTGGAGCGCGGCGACACCGAGGGCGCCAAGGCCCTGCTGCTGGAGCACATCGGCACGGTGGAGCGTTCGCTGGAGATCCGCCCGAGCGAGGCGCCCGACGCCGGCGACCGCCTGCGTGCCACGCTGGCACCCCTGTTCGGGGGATAACCCTGTGTCGGTGGGTCGGCAAATTTCCACCGACCGTCGCTAAAACGCCAATCCGGGCCCTACGGGGCGCACTGTCATGGTGCCGACACGGCTGACTGCATACGCTGCTGAGCTGGCGCATTGCGCGCCGTTCATCAACCCACCACTGCTTCGGATATGACCCAACGTCCTATGTCCTTTTCCCGCACTCCCCTGCTCGCGTCCCTGTGCGCGGCTGCAGTCCTCACGGCCTGCGGCGGCGACGGCGGCTCGTTCTACCTCACGCTCGACGGAAAGCAGCCCCAGGTGATCGCCCACCGCGGCTTCTCGGGCAAGTTCCCGGAGCAGACACGCATGGCCTACGAGGCCGCCGCCGACGCGGGCGCGGACATGCTCGAACTCGACATGCACCTGACGAAGGACTGCCAGCTGGTCGCCCGCCACAACGCCTGGCTCAGCGACAGCACCAACGTGGCCGACGTGGCCAAGACCAATGCCGAAGTGGCGCGCCGCCAGCGCACTGCGGCCGGCGTGCTGGTCAACGTGAAGTACCCCGCCGTGCCTGCCAACGG
Source organism: Delftia sp. PX-1 (assembly GCF_055797465.1). Lineage (NCBI taxonomy): Bacteria > Pseudomonadati > Pseudomonadota > Betaproteobacteria > Burkholderiales > Comamonadaceae > Delftia > Delftia sp. PX-1. The sequence continues at coordinate 262,256 of NZ_CP184763.1, read as the reverse complement.
CCCCTCGCAATACCTGAGCGACCAGCTCGATGCCAACGATCCCAAGTCCGTGCTCAAGGCCCTGGTGGTCGATGGCGAGGACCACCGCAACGACTGGTCCATCAGCGACTTCACGATGCAGGAGCTGCGCACCTGGCTGGGCGGCACGATCCTGGACAACCGCAGCGAGCGCCCCACCGAGTGGAACGGCAAGCTGCCCCTGATCAGCGCCCAGGACGTGCTGGACATCGCCGCCGCCAAGGGCAAGGCCCTGGGCCGCACCATCCCCGTCTACGCCGAGACCAAGAACCCGTACTGGAACAACCAGCAGGCGATCGCCAACGGCTGCGGCGCGCCCGGCTCGCGCCCGTTTGAAGACGCGGTGATCAAGCTGCTGGACCAGAACAAGCTCAACGCCAAGGATTCGCCCATCTACATCCAGAGCTTCGACCCGGCCAGCCTCAAGTACCTGCGCCAGGCCGGCATGAAGGCCAAGGGCGTGCAGCTGATCGACGGCAACGACTTCAATCTGCGCGACGGCTCCATGGTCTACATCACCAACGATGAGTGGACCTTCATCAGCGGCCGCCCCTACAGCTGGACCCTGGCCGGCGACGCGCGCACCTTCGCCACCATGCTCACGCCCGCAGGCCTGGCCGAGATCAAGACCTATGCCGACGGCATCGGCCCCTGGAAGCCCCAGGTCCTGGCCCACTCCGTCGTGCCCTACAAGGACGGCGCCGGCCTCAAGGACGTGAACACCGTCAAGGACACGGGCCTGATCCGCGACGCCCACAAGGCCGGCCTGATCGTGCACAGCTTCACCTTCCGCAACGAGCCGGGCCGCCTCGCCGGCCTGTACAAGGGCGACCCCGTGCAGGAATACCTGGCCTACTACCGCCTGGGCATCGACGGCGTGTTCACCGACTTCACGGACACGGCCGTTGCGGCGCGCAAGGCGTACAACAAGGAAATCGGGCTCTGAAACTCCCATCCCGCTGACCCATGACAAGGCGCCTCGTGCGCCTTGTTTTTTTGGACTCTGGCAGTGGGCATATTCAGGCGATCTCATCCATGGCAATCAGGTATACCTGAATGCGATTGCAGCGAATTGGTATACAAGATCGTTACAGCATGTCGCAAAAACACGTTCCCTCCAACTTGCCTTCGAGGCAATAAGCGCATTAAGCTGCCCCGATCTCTGATCCAGATGAAGCTTATGAATCTGGATGGCATCAAACCGTGGCTACCGAGAAACTCGATTGATGCGACTTTAGAAAATTGGAGGGACAGTTTGTGATACCAGATATGGAGTTTGATGGGCAGAAGCTGACATGGAATGGCTCCGGTAGCTTCAAGGCAACGACAGGACTTCCAGGTTTTCAGATGCCAGAAAATCAGTGCATCAAAGACAGCGGACCAATTCCGGAGGGGGTGTACAAGGTGCTCGTCACCGATCGTGGGGCGGCGAAGGATGACGGTGCGGGAAGATGCAACCTGTCTCCCGGATGGGGAGTCCAGACGATTCCACGCGGAGCTGCCGCCGGAAGCTGCGAAGCCTATTGGGCAAACTGGGGGCAGAACCGGGCGCGGATGGAGCCCGCCGACACTCAAACGCGCATCGCTTGCAACCCCGTTCGCAGCGGCTTTTATCTGCATGATTCAACCAAAGGCTTCAGCCACGGATGTATTGAGGTTGAGCATAGATTCTTCCCGATTCTTCGGTCGAAGGCGAAGTCCAGTTCACGTAGCTATTTCATTCTGAAAGTCAATTACGTCCCGGCAAGAGTGACAAACGGAGGCACACGTGCATAGCATGGCTCGATTTTTAATATGGTCTGCCTTGTTTGGCGGATCCGCCTTTGCCGCCCATGCCGACCAGATAACGTTTCAGAACGATCTTTCAGCCTGCGTGTCGATCACGGCGACGAAGACTTCCACAGAGTCCAACGTGGTGTGGGCGAACACCCGTGTTCAACTGCGCAAATCGATTGGCGAGTGCGGATGCCTTTCGGCTCTGGCGACCTACACGAGCAGCGTGAACCGAGGGGGCGTCCGGCAGGTACTGCAGGAAGGCCTGATCGACCTGGGCAGCGGGGGAGAGAGAAAACTCGTCCTTGCGACCGATCCGGCCCTGGTCGCCAACAAGGAGGTGCGGGTTCGGCTGGCGTGCACCGGGCCCTTATAGGGCATCCTGGCCCCCGCAGCATCGGCGCGCGCGTGAACGCTCAGCCGGATCACATCCTCGGACTGGCCTGGCAACGGCGTGTGCTGCGGGCGGCGGCGGATGTGCGCAAGCACGGTTGGTCAACGCGACTTCTGATCGACTGCCTGCGCCGCTGGCACGCCCTGTCCGCAATTCCAGTCAAAGATGAATGCCTTTGTCCAAAATAGCAAAAAATCGCACGCCTGACCGGCGTAGCCAAGCCAGCGGTCAACCCAATATCAGGCGAGATTCGGCGCCAGCAACCGGCGCAGTTCCTCGATGTCCATGCCCCGGCGCGCGGCCATGTCGGCCAGTTGGTCCTCGCCGATCTCGCCGACGTTGAAGTAGACGGCGTCGGGGTGGCCGATGTAGAAGCCGCTGACGCTGGAGGCCGGGTTCATGGCCAGGCTTTCGGTCAGCGTCATGCCGATCTCGTCGGCCTTGAGCACGGCGAACAGGTCGGTCTTGGCGCTGTGGTCGGGGCAGGCCGGGTAGCCGGGCGCGGGGCGCACGCCCTTGTACTGTTCCTTGATCAGCGCTTCGTTGCTGAGGTACTCGTCGGGCGCATAGCCCCACAGGTCCTTGCGCACGCGCTGGTGCAGGCATTCGGCGAAGGCCTCGGCCAGGCGGTCGGCCAGGGCCTTGAACATGATGCCGGAGTAGTCGTCCAGCGCGTCCTGGAACTCCTTGTCCTTCTTCTCGGCGCCGATGCCGGCCGTGACGGCGAACAGGCCCGCGTAGTCCTGGATGCCCGATTCCTTGGTGGCCACGAAGTCGGACAGGCAGCGGCTGGGGCGCATCACGGGCTGGCCATCCGGGCCTTCCACCATCTGCTTTTCGGTCTGCTGGCGCATGCCGTACCAGGTCATCAGCACCTGGCTGCGGGACTCGTCGGCGTAGAACTCGATGTCATCGCCCACGCGGTTGGCAGGGAACAGGCCGATGGCGCCGTTGGCCTGCAGCCAGCGGCCTTCGATGATCTTCCTGAGCATGGCCTGGCCGTCGGCCAGCACCTGGCGGGCCTGCACGCCCACGATCTCGTCGTCGAGGATGGCCGGATAGGGGCCGGCCAGGTCCCAGGTCTGGAAGAACGGGCCCCAGTCGATGTATTCGGCGATCTCGGCCAGGTCGAAGTTGCGGAACACGCGCCGGCCCAGGGCGCGCGGCGCCACGGGGGCCTGGGAAAAGTCCACGGGCGTGGCGTTGGCGCGGGCCTTGTCCAGCGGCCACAGCGGCGTCTTCTTCTTGTTGGCGTGCTGGGTGCGGACCTTGTCGTAGTCGGCCTGGATCTCGGCCAGGTAGTTGCCCTTGTTCTCGCCCAGCAGGCTCTGGGCCACGCTGACGCTGCGCGAGGCATCGGGCACGTAGACCACGGGGCCTTCGTACTTGGGCGCGATCTTGACGGCGGTGTGCACGCGCGAGCAGGTGGCGCCGCCAATCAGCAGCGGAATCTTCTTGATGCGGAAGTAGTCGTCCTTGTGCATCTCGCCGGCGACGTATTGCATCTCTTCGAGGCTGGGCGTGATCAGGCCCGACAGGCCGATGATGTCCGCGCCCTCGGCCTTGGCCTTGGCCAGGATCTCGTGGCAGGGCACCATCACGCCCATGTTGATGACCTCGAAGTTGTTGCACTGCAGGACCACGGTGACGATGTTCTTGCCGATGTCGTGCACGTCGCCCTTGACGGTGGCGATGACGATCTTGCCCTTGCTGGACACGTCCAGGCCCGCCGCTTCCTGCTGGCGCTTTTCCTCTTCGATGTAGGGCACGAGGTGGGCCACGGCCTGCTTCATCACGCGCGCCGACTTGACCACCTGGGGCAGGAACATCTTGCCGGCGCCGAACAGGTCGCCCACGATGTTCATGCCGTCCATGAGCGGACCTTCGATCACGTGCAGCGGGCGGCCGCCGCCCTGCACCACGATCTGCTGGTAGGCCTCTTCGGTGTCGGCGACGATGAAGTCGGTGATGCCGTGCACCAGGGCGTGCGACAGGCGCTCGCCCACGGTCTTCGGGTTCTCGGGCGTGCCGCGCCATTCGAGCTTCTTGCTGTCGTCCTTGGCGGCGCCCTTGGCGGCGTCGGCAATCTCCAGCAGGCGTTCCGCAGCGTCAGGGCGGCGGTTGAGCACCACGTCTTCCACGCGCTCGCGCAGTTCGGGCTCCAGGTCGTCATAGACGCCGACCATGCCGGCGTTGACGATGCCCATGTCCATGCCCGCCGAGATGGCGTGGTAGAGGAACACGGTGTGGATGGCCTCGCGCACGGGGTCGTTGCCGCGGAAGCTGAAGCTCACGTTGGAGACGCCGCCCGAGACCTTGGCGCCGGGCAGGTTCTGCTTGATCCAGCGCACGGCCTCGATGAAGTCCACGGCGTAGTTGTCGTGTTCCTCGATGCCGGTGGCCACGGCGAAGATGTTGGGGTCGAAGACGATGTCCTCGGGCGGGAAGCCCACCTCGTCCACCAGGATGCGGTAGGCGCGCTCGCAGATCTCGATCTTGCGCTGGTAGGTGTCGGCCTGGCCCTTCTCGTCGAAGGCCATGACCACGGCGGCCGCGCCGTAGCGCTTGATCAGCCGGGCCTGGCGCTTGAATTCATCCAGGCCTTCCTTCATGGAGATGGAGTTGACGATGCCCTTGCCCTGCAGGCAGCGCAGGCCGGCCTCGATGACCTCCCACTTGGAGCTGTCCACCATGACCGGCACCTTGGCGATGTCGGGCTCGGAGGCGATGAGGTTCAGGAAGCGCACCATGGCGGCCTTGCTGTCGAGCATGGCCTCGTCCATGTTCACGTCGATGACCTGGGCGCCGTTTTCCACCTGCTGGCGCGCCACGGACAGCGCTTCCTCGTACTGCTCGTTGAGGATCATGCGCGCAAAGGCTTTGGAACCCGTGACGTTGGTGCGCTCGCCCACGTTGACGAACAGCGTGCCCTCGCCGATGGTCACCGGCTCCAGTCCGGACAGCTTCATGGGAGGGGGAGTGAAAGAGGACGACATCAAGCTCACCTGCAAAAACGGCATGGCAACAGGTGAGCGTCGTTGGCACCGTGGGCGCGGTCCGGCCGGGAACCTGCACCTGGCCCAAGCCTGACGCGGCACGCGATCCGGTGTACGGATGGGCGGGTGCCGCGCTGCAACGCTCCTCGGGCCAAAGCCCGGGATTCTACGGCGGCTGGCGGCGGCCTGCAGTGCGGGTTTTACGCCCGCATTCGGGGCAGGCCTGCACAAAGCCATGCGGCACTGCACCAAAGCGCGGCAGCGCGGGCCGCTGGCGGCGCCTTCGGGGCGGATTGTCGATGTCCCATCGCCCCGGATTCTTTGCAATGCCTGAGGACAACGCTCCTTTTTTTGCATCTGGCACGCAATTCGCTATCTGCTGGGTACGTGGTCTGACCAGTCAGGCCAAAACCCTCCACCCGCGCCAGCCCATGCAAAGCATTCCGATCTCGATGGCCCAGACGCTGCAGCAGCACATCCTGAGCGGCCACTATCCCGGCGGCAGCCAGCTGCCGCCGCAGCGCGAGCTGGCCCGGCAGCTGGGCATCAGCCGCGCTTCGCTGCGCGAGGCGCTGTCCATGCTGGAGGCCCTGGGCCTGGTCGAGATCCAGCCGGGCAAGGGCGTGCGCATCAACGGCCCGCACAGCGGCCGTGCACGCATGCACCGCGCCTATGCCACCCCGGCGCTGGGCACGCTGTCGCCGCGCCAGCTGATCGAGCTGCGCCTGGTGCTGGAGCCGGGCTGGGCCGCGCTGGCGGCCGTGCGCGCCGACGACAGCGGCCTGCGCCAGCTGCAATGGACCCAGTCCCAGCTGGCCCACGCCCTGGACCGCAGCGACCTGCTGGCCGCCGCCGACGCCGATCTGCAGTTCCACCTGCTGCTGGCCCAGCTGTCGGGCAACCCGGGCCTGGTGGCCATGGCGCGCCAGCTGGAGCTGGCCATCAGCCACAGCCTGCGCCTGCCCTTTGCCTGGAGCGGCGCCGACGACCAGCCGGTGCGCGAGCACGACGCCATCGTGCAGGCCGTCTGCGCAGGCGATGCGCCGGGTGCGGCGGGTGCCATGCGCGCCCACCTGCTGTCGGCTGCCAGGCGCAGCGGCATCGATCTCGACACACCGGACGACGCGGCGGCGCCAGACGCAACAGCGCCCGACGCAACGGCGCCCGATACATCTGCGCCCGACCCTGACCCGCTTTCCTTTCGCCTCACCCCACCTTCCGAAGGAGCTTTCGCATGACTTCCCCCCTGACACCCCGCCGCGCATTCATCCGCACCGCCCTGGCGGCCGCCACCCTGGCCGCTGCCGGCCTGGGCGGCGCCGCCCATGCCGACATGCTGGCCAACATCCAGAAGGCCGGCGTGCTGCGCGTGGCGATTCCGCAGGACTTCCCGCCCTTCGGCTCGCTGGGCACCGACCTGAAGCTGCAGGGCTATGACATCGACATGGCGGCCCTGGTGGCCCAGGAGCTGGGCGTGAAGGTGGAGCTGGTGCCCGTGACCAGCACCAACCGCATCCCCTTCCTGACCACGGGCAAGGCCGACATCGTCATCTCCAGCCTGGGCAAGAACGCCGAGCGCGCCAAGGTGATCGACTTCACCCAGGCCTATGCACCCTTCCCCAAGAGCGTCTATGGCCCCAAGGACATGAGCATCAAGGCCCCTGCCGACCTGGCCGGCAAAACCGTGGGCGTGACGCGCGGCTCCACCGAGGACCTGGCCCTCACGCAGGTGGCGCCGGCCTCGGCCACCATCAAGCGCTACGAGGACAACAACGCCACCGCGCAAAGCTACCTGACGGGCCAGGTGCAGCTGGTGACGCTGGGCAACATCGTGGCCAACGCCGTCAACGAGCGCACCAGGCTGCGCCAGCTGGACGTGAAGTTCGCGGTCGAGGACACGCCCTGCTACATCGGCGTGGCCAAGGGCGAGCCGGCGCTGCTGCAGAAGGTGGACGCCATCATCACCAAGCTCAAGGCCGACGGCCGCCTGACCAGCCTGTCCCAGCGCTGGATGAAGATGCCGCTGCCCGCCACCCTGTAACCGCTGCGCCCCTGTTCCCGGAAATCTTTCCATGGCCTATCAATTCGACTTCGGCGCCGTGTTCGACTACAGCGGCCTGCTGGCACAGGGCGCGGGCTTCACGCTGGCGCTGACGGCGGCGGGCGCCGTGCTGGGCGGCGCCATCGGCGTGGCCGGCGGCGTCAGCCGCGCCTGGCGCATTGCGCCGCTGCACTGGCTGTTCAAGGTGTACGTGGAGGGCATACGCAACACGCCCTTCCTGGTGCAGCTGATGTTCGTGTTCTTCGGCCTGCCTTCGCTGGGCGTGCAGATCAACGAATGGCAGGCCTGCCTGCTGACCACGGTGATCAACCTGGGCGCCTACATCACCGAGATCGTGCGCGCCGGCATCCAGGAGACGCCGCGCGGCCAGCTGGAAGCCGCTGGCGCGCTGGGCATGGGCCGCTGGGCGGTCTTCCGCCATGTGGTGCTGCGCCCTGCGCTGCAGCGGGTCTGGCCCTCGCTGAGCAGCCAGATCGTGATCGTGATGCTGGGCACCTCGGTGGTCTCGCAGATCGCGGCCCAGGACCTGACGTTTGCGGCCAACTTCATCCAGTCGCGCAACTTCCGCGCGTTCGAGACCTACCTGGTGGTGACGGCGGCGTACTTCGTGCTGGCCCTGGCGCTGCGCCCGTTGCTGGCCTGGATAGGCCAGCGCTTCGTGGTGGGCCGCCGCACGCCGCGTGCAGCCAGGCCCGCTGCACCTGCTGCACCTGCGACCACTGCCGGAGACGCCGCATGATTGCCGACATTCCCCTGCTGCCCATCCTGGCCAAGCTGGCCGAGGGCCTGCTGGCCACGCTGGCGCTGTCGCTGCTGGCCTTCGTGCTGGGCGGCGCCACCGGATTGCTGGTGCTGTTCGCCCGCGTGGGCCGCAGCCTGAACCTGCGCCGCCTGGCCAAGGCCTATATCCAGGCCTTCCAGAACACGCCGCTGCTGATGCAGATGTTCATCGTTTTCTTCGGCTCGTCCATGGCCGGCCTGGACATCTCGCCCTGGACGGCGGCCGCCATCGGCCTGACGCTGTACACCAGCGCCTACCTGGCCGAGGTCTGGCGCGGCTGCGTGGAGTCCATTCCCCGCGGCCAGTGGGAAGCCTCGTCCAGCCTGGCCATGGGCTACCTGCAGCAGATGCGCCATGTGGTGCTGCCGCAGGCGCTGCGCCTGTCGATAGCGCCCACGGTCGGCTTCTCGGTGCAGATCATCAAGGGCACGGCCGTGGCCTCGATCATCGGCTTCAGCGAGCTGACCAAGCTCGGCTCCATGCTGGCCAACGCCACCTTCCAGCCCTTCCTCATCTACGGCCTGGTCGCCGCAGGCTACTTCCTGCTGTGCTGGCCCCTGTCCCTCTACGCATCCCATCTGGAGAAGAAACTCTATGCCGCTCGTTGATGTGCGCGCCGTTCACAAGCATTACGGCAACAACCATGTGCTCAAGGGCGTGGACCTGAGCGTGGACAGCGGCCAGGTGGTCGCCATCATCGGCCGCAGCGGCTCGGGCAAGAGCACGCTGCTGCGCTCCATCAACGGGCTGGAGGCCATCCAGTCCGGCCAGATCGTGGTGGACGACGCCGTGCTCAAGGGCTCGGAGGGCAGCGCGCCCTCGCCCGCCCAGCTGCGCGCGCTGCGCCTGAACGTGGGCATGGTCTTCCAGCAGTTCAATCTGTTCCCCCACCTGACGGCGGGCGAGAACGTGGCCCTGTCGCCCACCGTGGTCAAGGGCGTGAAAAAGCCCGAGGCGGCGGCGCTGGCGCGCCAGATGCTGGCCAAGGTCGGCCTGGGCGACAAGTACGACAGCTACCCCGACCAGCTCAGCGGCGGCCAGCAGCAGCGCGTGGCGATTGCACGCGCGCTGGCCATGCAGCCCAAGGTGCTGCTATGCGACGAGATCACCTCGGCCCTGGACCCGGAGCTGGTCAACGAGGTGCTGGCCGTGGTCAAGCAGCTCGCCGCCGAGGGCATGACGCTGATCATGGTCACGCACGAGATGCGCTTTGCCCGCGACGTGGGCGACCAGCTGGTGTTCATGCACCAGGGCCTGATCCACGAAAGCGGCCCGGCCAAGCAGCTGTTCGCCAGCCCGCAGACGCCGGAGCTGGCCGGCTTCATCGGCGCCGTGCACTGAGCCGTACGGCCAGGCAGGACAAAGGCCCGCGTCGCGGGCCTTTTTTGCATCGGTGCGGCGCAGGGGCCGCGGTCAGTGGCTGATCATCCAGGGCCGCTTGGTCGGGAAGGTCTTGGCGCCGTTGGGCGCCGTGACCGTGGAGCCGCGCTTGCTGGCGCCGCTGCAGCAGCCGCAGCCCGAGGGGTGGCGCATGCGCGCGTAGCTGCCCTCGGCCACATCGCGTGAGCGCCTGGGCTCGTGCCGGGCGCGCTCGTTGGTGTCGTGGGCGCGGCGCTGCTCGGGGCTGGTGCAGGCCAGGCGCGGCGCGCTGACGAAGACGCGGGGCGAAGCCGCCTCGCAGATGGGGCAGGGCGCGGGCTCGTTGCGCTGCGAGAGGCTGCGCAGCGCGTCGAAGCCGCCGCATGCGGCGCAGTGGTAGTCATAGGTGGGCATGGGCGGCCTCTGGCGGATGGTGGATGGCGGGTGTCGTTGCCGGGCTTACTTGTCCTGGGCGATGGGCAGGTCCACCCCGCCCGTGATGATCTTCTGTGGTCCCTCGGCCGTGGGATTGATGTCGAAGTCGAAGATCTCCGTGGGCAGCCACAGCGTGGCGCAGGCATTGGGCACGTCCACCACGCCGCTGATGTGGCCCTGCACGGGCGCCGTGCCCAGCAGCGAGTAGGCCTGGGCACCGCTGTAGCCGAATTTCTTCAGGTACTCGATGGCGTTCAGGCAGGCCTGGCGGTAGGCCACGGTCACGTCCAGGTAGTGCTGCTTGCCCTTTTCGTCCACCGAGATGCCTTCGAAGATCAGGTAGTCCTTGTAGTTGGGCGTCATGGGGCTGGGCTTGAAGATGGGGTTCTTGATGCCGTACTTGGCCATGCCGCCCTTGATCAGCGAGACCTTCATGTGCACCCAGCCGGCCATCTCGATGGCGCCGCAGAAGGTGATCTCGCCATCGCCCTGGCTGAAGTGCAGGTCGCCCACGCTCAGGCCCGCGCCGTCCACGTAGACGGGGAAGAACACGCGCGAGCCGCGCGAGAGGTCCTTGATGTCGCAGTTGCCGCCATGCTCGCGCGGCGGCACGGTGCGCGCGCCTTCGGCGGCGGCCTTGTCGCGCGCCTCGCCCTGCATCTGGCCCATGTGGGCGGTGGTGGCGTTGGGCGGGTTGGCCAAGCCGGGGATGCGGTCGGGGTCGGTGGCGATGAGGCCGGTCTCGCGCTCGTTCCAGCTGGCCAGCATCTTGGGGTCGGGCAGGCAGCCGATCAGGCCCGGGTGGATGAGGCCTGCGAAGTTGACGCCGGGGATGTGGCGGCTCTTGGTGAACATGCCGTGGAAGTCCCAGATGGACTTCTGGGCCAGCGGGAAATGCTCGTCCAGGAAGCCGCCGCCATTTTGCTTGGAGAAAAAGCCGTTGAAGCCCCAGAGGCTGTCGTCGCGCGCGCCGATGTCCAGCAGGTCCACCACCAGCAGGTCGCCGGGCTCGGCGCCCTTGACGCCCACGGGGCCGGACAGGAAGTGGACGGTGGACAGGTCCACTTCGCGCACGTCTTCGGCGCTGTCGTCGTTCTTGATGGCGCCGCCGGTCCAGTCATACGTCTCCAGCTTGAACTCCGCGCCCGGCTCCACCCAGACCGCCATGGGGATGTCGGGATGCCAGCGGTTGTGCACCTGCGGGTTGTCGTAGGGGGACTGGTTGAGATCGACCTTGATCAGGGTTTCGGCCATGGTGTGCTCCTTGCGATGGCAGTGGAAAAAGAGAGGAACTCGGCGCCTGCATCGACCGCGGCGAATGAAACCGGCACGGCACAACCCAGGGACACCAAGGAAGGGCCGCCCCGCACCGAGGGTGTCGTCCCCCTCCCGCGTGCGAGAGAGGGGGAAGCGGCGCAGCCGCTCAGGGGGTGCTTCATACAGAGAGGTAGGACTTGATGCGCTGTTCATCCGTATCAGCACGGGCCGTCTCATGGACCAGGCGGCCGCCCTCGATGACGAACAGCCGGTCGGCCACATCCATGGCGAAGGAAAGCACCTGCTCGCTGACCACGATGGTGATGCGGCGCAGCTTGCGGATCTCGTTGAGCGCCTTGGCGATGTCCTTGATGATGGAAGGCTGTATGCCCTCGGTGGGCTCGTCCAGCAGCAGCACCTTGGGGTCGGTGACCAGGGCGCGCGCAATGGCCAGCTGCTGCTGCTGCCCGCCCGAGAGGTTGCCGCCCTTGCGCCGGCGCATGTCCCAGAGCACGGGGAACAGGGCGTAGATGTCGTCGGGCACCTGGCGCGACTTCGCGTTCTCCAGGCCCGTCTGTATGTTCTCTTCCACGGTCAGCGTGGGGAAGATCATGCGGCCCTGGGGCACGTAGGCAATGCCCTTGGCCACGCGCCGGAAGCTCTCGTCCTTCGTGACGTCCTGGCCGGCCACGGTGATCTGGCCGCTCTTGGCGGGCATGACGCCCATCAGGCTTTTGAACAGCGTGGTCTTGCCCATGCCGTTGCGGCCCATGATGGCCACGGTTTCGTTCTCGCGGCCCTCGAAGCTGATGCCGTGCAGCGCCTCGCTCTGGCCATAGGCCACGTACAGATCCTTGACTTGCAGCATGTGAATTCCTTGTGCGTGCCTCAGTGGCCGAGGTAGACGTCGATGACCTTGGGGTCGGCCTGCACCTTGTCCATGGGACCCTCGGCGAGGATCTTTCCCTGGTGCATGACGGTGACCTTGTGCGCGATGCGCGCCACGAACTCCATGTCGTGCTCGATGACGATGACGGAGCGGTTCTTGCAGATGCGCTGCAGCAGCTCGGCCGTCAGCTCGCGCTCGCGGGCGCTCATGCCGGCGATGGGCTCGTCCAGCATCAGCAGCTCGGGCTCCTGCATGAGCAGCATGCCGATCTCCAGCCACTGCTTCTGGCCATGGCTGAGCAGGCCGGCCTCGGTGTCCAGGCGCTCGTCCAGGCCGATGTCGGCGGCCACGGCCTGCACGCGATCGCGCACCGCCTCCGTGCACTTGAAGGCCAGCGCGCCGAAGACCGAGCGGCCTTCGGGGTAGGAGACCTCCAGGTTCTGGAAGACCGACAGGTTCTCGTAGATGGACGGCGTCTGGAACTTGCGCCCGATCCCCAGGCGCACGCGCTTGTGCTCGGCCATGCGCGTGAGTTCCTCGTTCTTGAACTTGATGCTGCCGGCCGTGGCGCGGGTCTTGCCGCAGATCAGGTCCAGCAGCGTGGTCTTGCCCGCGCCGTTGGGGCCGATGATGACGCGCAGCTCGTTCCTGTCGATGTACAGGTTCAGCGCGTCGATGGCCTTGAAGCCGTCGAAGGAGACCGTCAGGTCTTCCACGGCCAGCGTGAAGTCGGTATTGCTCATGGTGTGCTCCCGCTGTGGTTCAGGCGCCCTGGCGGCCCATGCCTTCGGACAGGGCGGACGTGGGCTTGGTGGCGGCCGGGGCCTGGGCAGGTGCTGCCTGGGCTCCCTGCGCTGCGGCAGGCGCTGCGGCCGGTGCCGCGCCCTTGCGGCGGCTGTTCCACCAGGGAACGATGCGGCTTTCCCACAGCCCGGCCAGCCCCATCGGGAAGGCCATGGTCACGCCGATGAACAGGCCCGCCATGAGGAACAGCCACAGGTCCGGGAAGCTCTCCGAGAAATAGGTCTTGCCCGCGTTGACCAGCAGCGTGCCGTACACGGCGCCCACCAGGCTCATGCGCCCGCCCACGGCGGCGTAGATGACCATCTCGATGGAGGGCACGATGCCCACGAAGCTGGGCGACATGAAGCCCACCTGCAGCGTGAACAGCGCGCCGCCCACGCCCGACAGCGCAGCGGCCAGGCAGAACACGAAGACCTTGAAATTGGCCACGTCGTAGCCGGAAAAGCGCACGCGGTCTTCCTTGTCGCGCATGGCCAGCAGCAGGGTGCCCACCTTGCCCGTCTGAATCCAGCGGCACAGCACGATGGCGCCGATCAGCAGGGCCACGCAGACGTAGTAGAGGATGTACTTGGCGCTGTCCGTGCGCGTGTCCCAGCCCCACAGGGTCTTGAGGTCGGTCATGCCGTTGACGCCGCCCGTGTAGCCCTGCTGGCCGATGATGAGCACGGTGACGATCAGCGCCACGGCCTGCGTGATGATGGCGAAGTACACCCCGCCCACGCGGCGCTTGAACATGGCGAAGCTGATGAGCCAGGCCAGCAGCGTGGGCACGGCGATGACGGCGGCCAGCGAGAACGGCAGGCTCTTGAAGGGCAGCCAGAACGAGGGCAGCTCGGTCAGCTGGTTCCAGTCCATGAAGTCGGGGATGCCGGGCGTGGACTGGATCTTGGTGCTGATGGGGTCGGACGCCTCCAGCTTCAGGAACATGGCCATGGCGTAGCCGCCCAGGCCGAAGAACACGCCCTGGCCCAGGCTGAGCACGCCGCCATAGCCCCAGACCATGACCAGGCCGATGGCGACGAAGGCATAGGTCAGGTACTTGCCGACCAGGTTGAGGCGGAAGATGTCCAGCGCCAGGGGCAGCACCACCGCCAGCAGGACGGTGAGCAGCACCAGGCTGGCGAGCTGGTAGCGCTGTATCCAGGCTTTGAGGGCTTGCATGGAATGACTCCGGTGAACTCAGGGGAAATCGGGGGAACGCGGGGGAATTCGTGGACAGGGCAGGCGCCGGGATCAGCGCCGCACCTTGGACGCGAACAGGCCCTGGGGACGCAGCATCAGGATGAAGACGATCAGCGACAGCGTGATCACCTTGGCCATGGAGCCCGCGAGGAAGAACTCGGTGATGGACTGCGTCTGCGCAATGCCGAAGGCCGAGACCACGGTGCCCAGCAGGCTGGCCGCGCCGCCGAAGGTGACCACCAGGAAGGCGTCCACGATGTACAGCGAGCCCGAGGTGGGGCCGGTGGAGCCGATGGTGGTGAAGGCCGCGCCCGCCACGCCCGCGATGCCGCAGCCGATGGCAAAGGTCAGGCGGTCGGTCTTCTTGGTGTCGATGCCGATGGCGTTGGCCATCACGCGGTTGCTGACCGTGGCGCGCACGCGCAGGCCCCAGCGGCTCTTGTGCAGCGCGATCAGCACGCCGACCGTGACGGCCATGGTCAGCGCCAGCACGAACAGGCCGTTGATGGGAATGTCCAGCCCCTCGGCCGGCGCCCACGAGCCCATCAGCCAGTCAGGCAGGGTGGGGCTGACTTCCTTGGGGCCGATGAAGGTGCGAAAGCACTGCTGCAGCGCCAGGCTCACGCCCCAGGTGGCCAGCAGCGTGTCCAGCGGCCGCTTGTAGAGGTGGCGGATCAGCCCCCATTCCACCAGCCAGCCGGCCACGAAGGCGAACAGGAAGGCGGCCACGATGGCCAGCGGGAAGTAGTAGGGCATGAACTCGGGCGCGTGCTGCGCCGTGAGCGTTGAGCCCAGGTAGATGGTGTAGGCGCCAATGGTCATGAACTCGCCATGCGCCATGTTGATCACGCCCATCTGGCCAAAGATGATGGCCAGGCCCAGGCCCATCAGCAGCAGCACGGCGAACAGGCTCAGCCCCGCGAAGCCCTGCATCAGGCCGATGTTCATCATGTCGGAAAAACTCATGGTGCTGCTCCTGCGCGCAAGCCAATCGGGAGAGGGGGAAACGATTCACGCGGCAGCCCGCCCACCAGGCCGCAGGCCGCCGCGCATCACCTGCCTGAACGGATCAGGGCTTACTGGTAACCCTTGGGGAAGGGATCGGGTTTGATGAGTTCAGGCGACTCCGAGACCACCTTGAACGTGCCGTCCGGCTGCCCCACGGCAATGCGCGACTTGCTCCACAGGTGGTGGTTGGCGTCCACCTTCACGTAGCCTTCGGGCGCGGTCTTGAGTTCCAGCCCCGGCGATGCGGCCACCACCTTGTCCACGTCGAAGCTCTTGGCCTTTTCCACGGCGGCCTTCCACAGCCAGGGGCCCAGGTAGCCGGCCTGGGTGACGTCGCCGATGACGGCGTTGGGGCCGTACTTGGCCTTGAAGGCGGCCACGAACTTCTTGTTGTTCTCGTTGTCCAGCGTCTGGAAGTACTTCATCGAGGAGTAGAAGCCCGTGAAGTTCTCGCCGCCCACGCCGGTCATCTCGTCCTCGGTCACCGACAGCGTGACCAGCAGTTGCTTGTCACCCGTGATGCCCGCTGCCTTGAGCGCCTTGTAGAAGGCCACGTTGGAGCCGCCCACCACGGCCACGAAGATGCAGTCCGGCTTTTGCAGCTTGATCTTGTTGACCAGCGAGCCGAAGTTGGTGCTGCCCAGCGGGTAGTACTCCTCGCCGACGACCTTGCCCTTCTGGAAGTTCTCGATGTGCTTGCGCGCGATCTTCATCGAGGTGCGCGGCCAGATGTAGTCCGAGCCGATCAGGAAGAAGGTCTTGGCCTTTTTCTCGGCCTTGGCCCAGTCCAGGCTGTACAGGATCTGCTGCGTGGCTTCCTGGCCCGTGTAGATCACGTTCTTGGACTGCTCCAGGCCTTCGTAGAAGGTGGGGTAGTACAGCAGGCCGTTTTCCTTCTCGAACACGGGCAGCACGGCCTTGCGCGAGGCGCTGGTCCAGCATCCGAAGACGGCGGCGCAGCGGTCGTTGATGAGCAGTTTCTTGGACTTCTCGGCGAAGGTGGGCCAGTCGGAGGCGCCGTCTTCCTTGATCACGCGGATCTTGCGGCCCAGGATGCCGCCCATGGCGTTGATCTGGTCGATGGCCAGTTGCTCGGCCTGGATGGAGCCGGTCTCGGAGATCGCCATGGTGCCCGTGGCCGAGTGCAGCTGGCCCACGACGACCTCGGTGTCGGTCACGGCCAGCTTGGTGGTGTTGACCTGGGCCGTGGGCTGGGCGAAGGACCAGGCCGGCAACCCGGCCACCGAGGCGGCGCCAAGCGCCTGCAGGACGCGGCGGCGGCCCATTTCCGTGCCGGGGGAACCAGGTGTGCGGGGGTCGGAGGGGTGGCTCATGGTGACTCTCCTGTAAGGATCGGTTGGGTGATCTGCAAGTGGCTGAAAACTGGCGTTGCGGTTACGGCTTGTTTCCGCGCTGGGTCCAAGATTAGGAAGAACCCTTGCCGCCGCCCATACGTCAATTGACGTAGCCACCTGCGTACGCACCCCGGCTACCCCTCTTGCAAGCCGCGCCAGCATTGGCCCCGCACGTTTCTTGCTAGACCTGGGAATGCACTCCGCCCCCCCGCCCGACAGCCCCACCGGCACCGCAGCCGCGCCGCAGACCATCTTCCGGTTCCGGCGCGAGTACAACGCCTGGGTGGCCGACGAGACCATGGAGGACTACGCGCTGCGCTACACGCCGCGCAGCTTCCGGCGCTGGAGCGAGTTCCGTGTGGCCAACACGGCCTTCGGCTCGCTGTCCTTCCTGGCGCTGGAGGCCATCGGCGGCGCCATTGCGCTGAACTACGGCTTCGCCAACGCCATGTGGGCCATCGTCACCGTGGGGCTGGTGATCTTCCTGACGGGGCTGCCCATCGCCGTCTGCGCGGCGCGCTACGGACTGGACATGGACCTGCTGACGCGGGGCGCGGGCTTCGGCTACCTGGGCTCGACCATCACCTCGCTGATCTACGCCGTCTTCACCTTCATCTTCTTCGCGCTGGAGGCGGCCATCATGGCGCTGGCCCTGCAGCTGGTGGTGGACTGGCCGCTGCAGTGGTGCTATGCGCTGTCGGCCCTGGTGGTGCTGCCGCTGGCCATGCGCGGTATCACGCTGATCTCGCGTCTGCAGGCCTGGACGCAGCCGCTGTGGCTGTTCCTGCTGGTGCTGCCCTTCGTGTGGATGGCGCTGGCCCAGCCGCAGCTGTACCGCGACTTCGCCAGCCTCACCGGCCTGCGCTCGGGCAGCAGCCAGTTCGATCCGCTGATGTTCGGCGCGGCGGCAGCCGTGATCTTCGCGCTGGTGGTGCAGATCGGCGAGCAGGTGGACTTTCTGCGCTTTCTGCCGCCGCGCACCCAGGCCAACCGGCTGCGCTGGTGGGGCGCGGTGCTGGTGGCCGGCCCGGGCTGGGCCGTGATGGGCATGCTCAAGATGGCGGGCGGCGCCTTTCTCGCGTTCGCGGCCATGCAGCTGCAGGGGGTGGACGCCACGCGCGCGGCCGAGCCCACGCAGATGTTCCTGGCAGGCTTCCAGCAGGTGCTGCAGGCCCTGGGCCTGCCGGGGCTGGCCGTGGCGGTGACCGTGGTCTTCGTGGTCATCTCGCAGGTCAAGATCAACGTGACCAATGCCTATGCGGGGTCGCTTGCCTGGTCCAACTTCTTCGCGCGCATCACGCGCAGCCATCCGGGGCGCGTGGTCTGGATGGTGTTCAACGTGGTCATCGCCACCTTGCTGATGACGCTGGGCGTGTTCGGCGCGCTGGAGAAGGTGCTGACCATCTACAGCAACGTGGCCATCGCCTGGGTGGGCGCGCTGGTGGCCGACCTGGTCATCAACAAGCCGCTGGGGCTGAGCCCGCCGGGCATCGAATTCCGCCGCGCCCATCTGTACGACTTCAATCCCGTGGGACCCGTCGCCATGCTGCTGGCCGCCGCCGTGGCCTGCTGCGCCTATGCGGGCCTGCTGGGCGAGACAGCGGCCGCGTTCTCGCCCTTCATCGCGCTGGCGCTGTCCATGCTGCTGTCGCCGCTGCTGGCCTGGCTGACGGGCGGGCGCTACTACCTGGCACGGCCCGCAGGCAATCTGTGGAAGCCCGGCGAGACGGTGCGCTGCGCCGTCTGCCAGAACCAGTTCGAGTCCGAGGACATGGCGCGCTGCCCGGCCTACGGCGCGCCCATCTGCTCGCTGTGCTGCTCGCTGGAGTCGCGCTGCCATGACCGCTGCAAGACCGGCTCGCGCGCGGGCGAGCAGCTGCGCGCGCTGGCCTCGGCCATGCTGCCGCCGCGGTGGGCCACCAAGGTGAACTTCCGCGCGGGCCAGTACCTGGTGGTGATGCTGTCTCTGTGCGCGGTGACGGCCTTCATGGTGGGCGTGGTCTACATGCAGGAAAGCCTGCAGGCAGGCAGCGTCGATGGCGGCGCGCTGCGCATCCCCTTCCTCAAGGTCTTCGCGCTGCTGGCCCTGCTGTGCGCCGTGGCCGCTTGGTGGGTGGTGCTGAGCACGGACAGCCGGCGCATGGCCCAGGACGAGTCCGAGCGCCAGAACCAGCTGCTGCTGCAGGAGATCGCCGCCCACAAGCGCACCGATGCCGAGCTGCAGGCCGCCAAGGACCATGCCGAGCAGGCCAGCCAGGCCAAGACCCGCTATGTGGCGGGCATGACGCACGAGCTGCGCTCGCCGCTCAACAGCCTGCTCGGCTATACGCAGATCCTGCTCAAGAGCCCGCAGGTCGATGGCTGGGTGCGCGAGACCCTGTCCACCATGCAGCACAGCGGCCAGCACCTGCGCGCGCTGATCGACGAATCGCTGGAGCTGGCCAGCATCGAGGCCGGCCGCCTGCGCCTGGACCTCGCCCCCCTGCCCCTGCCCGCGCTGATCGACGGCATCGAGGCCATGATGCGGCCCCAGGCCCAGGCCAGGGGGCTGCAGTTCTCGGTCGAGACGCTGGGCACCATGCCGCGCTGGGTGCGTGCCGACGCCAAGCGGCTGCGCCAGATCCTGATCAACCTGCTGTCCAACGCCGTGCGCTTCACCCAGCGCGGCGAGGTGCGGCTGCGCATGGATTTCCGGCCCCATGTCTCGCGCATCGAGGTCATCGATACCGGCATCGGGATCGAACCGCAGGACATGGAGCGCATCTTCGTGCCCTTCGAGCGCGGCAGCGCGGGCCGGCGCGTCAGCGAGGCGGGCACGGGCCTGGGGCTGACCATCACCCACCTGCTGACCGAGCTGATGGGCGGGCAGCTCACCCTGAGCAGCACGCCCGGCGAGGGCAGCTGCTTCACCGTGCGCCTGTACCTGCCCGAGATGGCGCCCGACGCGTCCTGGGTGCCCCCCGGCGCCGCCGCCACGCTGCACACCGTCATCGGCTATCTGCCGCCCCGCCGCACCCTGCTGGTGGTGGACGACCAGCCGCTGCAGCGCCAGCTGCTGGCCGGCCTGCTGCTGCCGCTGGGCTTCGAGATCCGCGAGGCCGCCAGCGGCCGCGAGTGCCTGGAGATCGTGGAGCAAAGCCTGCCTGACCTGGTGCTGCTGGACATCAGCATGGACGACCTGGACGGCTGGCAGACCGCCGCCCTGCTGCGCGCGCGCCGGGATGCGCAGCAGCTTCCCGTGGTCTTCGTCTCGGCCAACCTGTTCGACAACGACCCGCCGCGCCTGGCCGATGCGCATTGCCAGGGCTTTGTCGCCAAGCCGGTGATCGAGTCCGAGCTGCTGCAGGTGCTCGAGCGCGTGCTGCGGATCGAATGGGTGCATGACAACCGCCCGTTGCTGCTGCCGGCGCCGCGCGCGGAGCAGGCAGAGGCAAAGGCAGCGCAGGCGCCGGCAGCCGCCCCCTTCCCGCCCGACCTGCGCGAAGACCTGGCCCGGCTGGCGCGCTCGGGCCAGGCCACGGCCCTGCGCGAGCGCCTGCGCCAGGCGCGCCAGCAGGCGCCCGCGCATGCCGCGCTGCTCGATGCGCTGCAGGCCTGCGCGAACCGCTTCGACTTCGATGCGCTGGCGCGCCTGCTGCCGCTGCCCCGGGAAGAAGACGAACAGGAACAGGAGGAGACAGATGAATGAACATCCAGGAGGGCAGGAAATGACCGCCACCACCACCGCCACCAGCCGCAGCAGCCATGGCAACGGCGCCCATGTGATCCTCGTGGTGGACGACGCGCTGGACAGCCTTCGCATGCTGTGCGATGCCCTGGCCGCCGAAGGCTACGTGGTGCTCGCCGCGCGCGATGCCGACGAGGCGCTGCAGCGCTTTGCCCTGACCGTGCCCGATGGCGTGCTGCTGGACGCTGTCATGCCCGGCATGGACGGCTTCACGCTGTGCCGCCGGCTCAAGGACACGCCGGCCTGGGCCCACGTGCCCGTGGTCTTCATGACCGGCCTGTCGGACACGGACCAGATCATCCGCGGCTTTGCCAGCGGCGGCGTGGACTACGTGGTCAAGCCGCTGCGCATCCCCGAGGTGCTGGTGCGCCTGGCCACCCATGTGCGCAATGCCCGCGCCACGCGCCAGGCGCAGGAAGCCGTGGACGTGGCGGGGCTGGGCGTGGTGGTGCTCGATGGCCAGGGCCGCGTGGCCTGGCGCTCTCCCCAGGCAGCGCGCTGGCTGGAGGAGGCCTTTGCGGACCAGCCCTTCCCCATGGAGGCGGCCGGGGACTGGCTGGCCGGTGCCCACCAGCCGGACCAGGCCGGTCACCAGGATCTGGCGCTGGCCCTGGCCGATGGCCGCCAGTTGCTGGCGCGCCACATGGGCGCCAGCGGCCTGGGGGAGTCGATGGTGCTGCTCAGCCACGAGGCGCCGCAGGCGCCCGCCGCGCGCCGGCTGCAGCAGGTGGCGCTCACCCCGCGCGAGACCGAGGTGCTGTCATGGCTGAGCAAGGGCAAGACCAACCGCGACATCGCCGACATCCTGGGCATGAGCCCGCGCACGGTCAACAAGCACCTGGAGCACATCTTCGAGAAACTCGGCGTGGAGACCCGCACGGCCGCCGCCGCCGTGGCCGGTCAGCTGCTGCAGGCCGGCTCGCCCTGAGCGCGGGGTGCCACCGCAGCGGATGCCGAGGCCGAGGCCGGCAGGCCGAACACATGGTCGAAGCACCAGTTGAAGACATAGGTGTAGACCAGGAAGAAGACCAGCAGGCCGGCCTCCATCACCGTGGCCTCCCACAGCGTGACGCCGAACCACCAGGCCATCAGCGGGATCAGCACCATGGCCAGCCCGCCCTCGAAGCCCAGGGCGTGCACCACGCGGCGCAGCACCGAGCGGCCCTTGACGCTCTGGCGCGACTCCCACTGCTCGAACAGGTGGTTGAAGGTCAGGTTCCAGACGATGGCCAGCGTGGAGGCGGCAATCGCCATGCCGCCCGAATGCCCGGCGCTCTGGCCGATGGCCATGAACAGCAGGCTGGAGGCGAGGATGGCGATCAATTCATACAGGGTCACGAAGACCACTTTGCGTTTGGGCCCCTGGAGGCCCTTTTTGTGTGTCTGCAAGGTCATAGGGAGCGCAGTCTATATGCCGGCAATTGAACGTTAAAGTCAGATTCTTTCAATAAATCTGACAGGTCCCCACCATGTCCTTTCCAGCCGACCAGGTGCCGCTGTTCATTGCCGTGCTGGACCACGGCTCGTTTTCCGCCGCCGCGCGCCAGCTGGGCCGCGTGCCCTCGGCCGTGAGCATGGCCATCGCCCAGCTGGAGGCCGAACTGGACCTGCAGCTGTTCGACCGCAGCGGCCGCGAGCCCCGGCCCACAGCGGCGGCACGCGCACTCGAACCCCAGGCCCGGCTGCTGGCCGCCCAGCTGCAGCAGCTCAACCACCAGGCGCTGGCCCTGCACCAGGGACTGGAGGAGCGGCTGACCCTGGTGATCGCGCCCGAACTGCTGTCCACGGCCTGGGCCGCGCCGCTGCAGCCGCTGGTCGAGGAATTCCCGGGTCTGGAGGTGGAAGTGCTGGTGGCCGCCCAGGTCGATGCGCTCAAGGAACTGCATTCGGGCCGCGCGCATCTGGCCCTGGTCTTCGAGCGCCCGGCCATCGACGGGCGCGAGGATTTCCAGGAGATGGGCCAGGAAACCATGATCGCCGTGATGGCGGCCAGGCATCCGCTGGCCCGGCAACTGGGCGTGGACGGGCAGCAGCGCCTGGACGTGGGCCAGCTGGCCGGCGCGCGCCAGATCCTGCTGGCCAGCCGCGACCTGGCCCACACCGATCCGCGCTTCGTGTTCTCGCACCAGCTGTGGCGCACGGACAGCCACCTGGCGGCCCTGTCACTGATCTCGGCCGGCCTGGGCTGGGGGTGGCTGCCCTTCAGCGTCGCCGAGCCCCTGCTGCAGACGGGCGCGCTGCTGCGCATCCCGCTGTGCAACATCAGCAACGGCACCCAGCTGTTCGTCGACTGGGTGTGGTCCAAGGAGCGCCCGCTGGGGCTGGCGGCGCGGCGGTTCGTGGAGCAGTTGCAGGTGCCGGTGCGGCAGGAGCCCAGGTGAGGCCTGCGGCTTGCGACCTGCAGGCAAGCCCTGCGCCTACACGCGGGAAACCGGCCGGCGCTTGCCGCCTGCAGGCAGGCCTGGGATAGTGGCGCAAGCGTCCGGCCGCCCTCCTTCTTCTGGCTGGACATGGACCATCGAGAGGAACCCATGTTTCAAGACCACTTTGGGGCCAAGGCCCTTGTTGCACTGGTACTGGGTGCGGGACTGGCAGGCTGCGGCGGCGGGGGCGGCGGCTCCACGCCGGGCGACTCCATCACGACACAGTTGACCCCCGCCTGCACGGGCGCCTCGTGCGGCGCGACCGACGCCACCACCTATTCCGGCCAGGGCGTCGGCGTCTGGAGCTACACCAACGCCACCGCCGCAGAGCAGCCCGTTGCCGTGGGCCTGCGCAATCTGGGCACCCGGCCCGTGACGCTGATCTATACCAACACCGGCGATGCCGCCGTGGCCCTGCCGCCCATCACGCTCACGCCGCCAGCCGCAGCGGCGCAGGGCATTGCGGCGCAACAGTCGCTGAGCGCTGCGCAGCTGGTCAACCAGATCCCCCAGCGCGTACGTGACTTCAAGCCGAGCCTGCCCGCCCCGGTTGCAGGGCAGAGCGTGCAGCCC
This sequence comes from Delftia sp. PX-1, assembly GCF_055797465.1. NCBI lineage: Bacteria > Pseudomonadati > Pseudomonadota > Betaproteobacteria > Burkholderiales > Comamonadaceae > Delftia > Delftia sp. PX-1. The sequence continues at coordinate 239,220 of NZ_CP184763.1, read as the reverse complement.
TCGCGCGCGGTGTCGGCGGCCGTGCTGCCCGTTGGCAGCCAGCGCAGCTGGTTCGTCAACACGGAAAGCCCCACGGTCGAGACGCGCAGCGCCACGCTGCGGCGCCAGACCACCGCGCCCACGCCCACGGGCACCCGCACCATCAATCTGTGGCTGGAAGACAGCGAGTACGGCAGCGCCAAGGTCAGCGACGCCCTGCTGGACACCGTGATACAGCGCTTCGCCAGCGGGCCGGATTCCGTGCACGCCCTGGTTACGGGGCTGGCGGGCCAGCCCTGGGGACCCCAGGCCCACAGCGAGCTGATCGCGGCCGACCAGCCGATCGACATCGTGTTCGTGAACTTCACGCCCGACAGCCAGCCCTACGGCCTGCTGGGCTACTTCTGGGCCGTGAACAACTTCAAGCGCACGGCCGGCAACTCGCAGTTCCAGTACAGCAACGAATCGCTGTCGTTCTACATGGACACGGAAACGCTGTACCTGGGCGGCGCCAACGGGCTGACCACGCAGATCAGCACGCTGTCGCACGAGTTCATCCACATGATCAACTTCTACCAGCGCGGCGCGCTCAAGGGCTCGGACTACATGTTCGACACCTTCCTGGAAGAGATGTCGGCCCTGATGTCCGAAGACATCCTGGCCGAAAGACTCACGCCCGGCACCAATCCCATGCGTGACGGCCGCATCACCGGCTGGATGTCCAAGCCCGGCTTCAACTGCGACCTGGCCAGCTGGGCCTCGGATGTCAATGCCACCTGCTTCGGCTACAACGTCACGGGCAGCCTGGGCGCCTATCTGCTGCGCCAGCACGGCGTGGGCTTCTACCAGCAAATGCTGAGGAACACCTCCTCGCCCGACTCGCTGCAGGTGCTCGGCAACGCCATTGCACAGGCCGGTGGCCCCTCGTTGCCCGTCACGCTGCAGCGATGGGGGGCCAACATCGCCCTGTTGCCTTCCAGCGGCCCGGCCGGCTACGGCTGGCCCGCACGCACGGACCAGGGCTTCACCCTGGTGGGCATCGACGGCCAGCGCTATGCGGCGGCACGCCGCCTGCCCGCCACCGTGCCCGCCCAGCTCGCGGCGCGCGGCCACTTCCCCTTCGTACGCCAGCCGGACGCCCAGGGCCTGTACCAGGAGCAGTTGCGCGTTCCCGCCGGCACCACCCTCACCGCCATCGTGCAATGACCGCCATGACCCAGACATCCCATACCGCAGTTGCCCGGGCCCTGCCCCCGCTGCTGGCCGGCAGCCTGTCGCTGCTGGCCACGGCCTGCGCCGCGCCACCTCCACCTCCTGCAACCGCACCGGCGCCCGCTTCGGCATCGGCCGCGCCCGCCGCGCCGGATGCCGGCCAGCCCCTGACCCTGCAAGGCCGCCTGGTGCTGCGCGGCAATGCGCCCCATGAGCAGCCCGTGCTGCAGACCACCTCCGGCGAGACCTGGCAGCTCCAGGGCCTGAGCGCCGAGCAGATCACGCAGTGGCAGCGGCAGAACGTGGAGGTCCGGGGCCAGCCCGGCCCCAGGCCCGCCGCTGGCGCCGCGCCTTCGATGGCGCAGCCGCAACTGCAGGTGCAATCCATTCGCGCCCGGCCCTGACATTCCACCTCACCCACCGCTCTATCCATGGACGCCTCCAACCCTTTCTCCAGCCGCGATGCGGCCGTGCAAAAGCTCTGGGAACAGTGGCAGCCGCGCTCCGCCAGGTCCGACAAGGACAAGGACAAGCCCATTGCCCTGGCCGACTTCGACCCGGGCGCCAAGCCCTTTTCCAATGGCAACGGCAAGGCCGAGGACAAGGTCGCCGTCGAGGCCCTGGCCGAGGAGCTGGATGCGCTGCAGAACCTGCTGTACGCCGACCGCCGCTACAAGCTGCTGGTCGTGCTGCAGGGCACGGACACGGCGGGCAAGGACGGCACCATCCGTGGCGTCTTCGGCCGCATGAGTGCGCTGGGCGTGCACGCCGTGGGCTGGAAGGCCCCCACCGAGGCCGAGCGCGCCCATGACTACCTGTGGCGCATCCACCAGCAGGTGCCTGCCGCTGGCGAAATCACGGTCTTCAACCGCAGCCATTACGAGGACGTGCTGGTGCCCGTGGTCAACGGCTGGATCACACCCGAGCAGCAGCGCCAGCGCTTTGCCCACATCAACGACTTCGAGCGCATGCTCAGCGAGACGGGCACCGTGGTCGTCAAGTTCCTGCTGCACATCAGCGCCGACGAACAGCGCATGCGCCTGCAGGAGCGCCTGGACGACCCGGCCAAGCACTGGAAGTTCGACGAGAACGACATGAAGGTGCGCACGCAGTGGAAGGACTACCAGCAGGCCTACGGCCAGCTGCTGGGCGCCACGCATACGCCCTGGGCGCCCTGGACCATCGTGCCGGCCGACTCCAAGACGCACCGCAACCTCATGATCGCCACCTTGCTGCGCGAGGTGCTGCGCAACCTGGAACTGCGCTTTCCGCCCGGCGATCCGGCCCTCAAGGACTACAAGATCACCTGATCACTCGATGTCCTGCCTGAAGCCTCACAGCTGCAGGCGGGCCTCGGCGATGCCGTCCAGTTCGGCCACCACCAGGTCGCCGCCCTGGGCAAAGGCCAGTCCATTCCACGTGCCCGTAGTCACCACCGTGCCTGCGGGCACGCTGCCATAGCGGCGCACCAGCTCCTGCAACCAGCCGGCCAGCAGCCACAGCGGATCGCCCAGCGGATGCGTTCCGGTGAAGGCCTGCAGCGGCGCCGCGCCCACGCGCAACCGGCAGACCTGGGCAGACCAGTCCCGCGGCGACTCGCGCGGCAGCAGCCGCGAAGCGTCCTGCCACGGCCCCAGCACCAGGGCGCCATGGCACAGGCCGTCGGCGGCCAGCAGCAGCGGCGGCGCCTTCAGGTGCTGGCGCCAGCGCGTATCCACCACCTCGATGGCGGCGGTGATGCCGTCGATCAGCTCCAGCCCATCGCCGGGCTGCAGCGCGGCAGCCATCTCGGCCGTCACCTCGCGGCCCAGGCGCAGGGCGATCTCGGCTTCGATGCCGCGCAGGTGCAGCGGCGCGCCACCGGCCACCGAAGGACTGGCCCAGACGCCTTCTTCGGGCAGCGGCGCATGGGTCAGCGGGGCATCGCGGCGCGGCGCGCCAGACTTCCAGTAGCCCGGAACGCGGCCCGGTCCCTGCTGGCTGCCGGCCACGCGCCAGCCCAGGGCGGGCGCCATGGCGGCCTGCACGGCCTGCGCATCTGCGGGCGCGCGCACCACGTCGGCCCAGTCGTCGGCATCCAGCAATTCGCCGCTGTGGCGCGCCTGGAGCAGCGCATGGGCCAAGGATGTGGGAGTGCGGGGCGTGTTCGTCATGGAGCGGCTTTCTTGGAGTGCATCGGAGGGTCGCAAGCGGCCCCGATTGTCCGCTGGACAAGGCGATCCCATGGTTATGCATTAAATGCATAAGGCTCTCGCGCATAAGGCGTTGGACAGCGCATAGCCCCGGGAATAAGCTCAAAACCCTCAGACAACTCTTGTGTGGAACCACCATGCAGCAACCCGCTTCGGCCGGCGTTACCAACCACGCCATCCCTTCCTACCTGCAGGCCGATCACCTCGGCCCCTGGGGCAATTACCTGCAGCAGGTCGATCGCGTCACTCCCTACCTGGGCCATCTCGCCCGCTGGGTCGAAACCCTCAAGCGCCCCAAGCGCATCCTGATCGTCGATGTGCCGATCGAGCTGGACAACGGCACCATCGCCCACTACGAAGGCTACCGCGTGCAGCACAACCTGAGCCGCGGCCCCGGCAAGGGCGGCGTGCGCTTCCACCAGGACGTGACCCTGTCCGAAGTCATGGCCCTGTCGGCCTGGATGTCGGTCAAGAACGCGGCCGTCAACGTGCCCTACGGCGGCGCCAAGGGCGGCATCCGTGTCGATCCCAAGACGCTGTCGCGCGGTGAGCTGGAGCGCCTGACGCGCCGCTACACCAGCGAGATCGGCCTGCTGATCGGCCCCTCCAAGGACATTCCAGCGCCTGACGTCAACACGAACGGCCAGATCATGTCCTGGATGATGGACACCTACTCCATGAACACCGGCGCCACCGCCACCGGCGTGGTCACGGGCAAGCCCGTGGACCTGGGCGGCTCGCTGGGCCGCGTCGAGGCCACCGGCCGCGGCGTGTTCACCGTGGGCGTGGAAGCGGCCAAGCTGACCGGCCTGTCGGTCCAGGGCGCGCGCATTGCCGTGCAGGGCTTCGGCAACGTGGGCGGCACGGCCGGCAAGCTGTTCGCCGACGCGGGCGCCAAGGTCGTGGCCGTGCAGGACCACACCGGCACCATCCGCAACGCCAACGGCCTGGATGTGACGGCCCTGCTGGCCCACGTGGCCGCCAAGGGCGGCGTGGGCGGCTTTGACGGCGCCGAGGCCATGGACGCTGCCGATTTCTGGGGCGTGGACTGCGACATCCTGATCCCCGCCGCACTGGAAGGCCAGATCACCAAGGACAACGCCGGCAAGATCAAGGCCAAGATGGTGATCGAGGGTGCCAACGGCCCCACCACCACCGAGGCCGACGACATCCTGACCGAAAAGGGCGTGCTGGTGCTGCCCGACGTGCTGGCCAATGCCGGCGGCGTGACGGTGAGCTACTTCGAATGGGTGCAGGACTTCTCCAGCTTCTTCTGGAGCGAGGACGAGATCAACGCCCGCCTGGTGCGCATCATGCAGGACGCCTTCGCGGCCATCTGGCAGGTGGCCCAGCAGCACGGCGTGACGCTGCGCACCGCCACCTTCATCGTGGCCTGCCAGCGCATCCTGCATGCCCGCGAAATGCGGGGACTGTATCCTTGATCACCCCCTGAGGTGCTGACGCGCCTTCCCCCTCTCTGCTTGCTTCGCAAGGGAGGGGGACGACACCCTCGCGGCAGGGCGGCCCTTGCTCGGTGTCCCTGACTTGGGACGCGCCAGTTTTTGGCGCTGTGCACCACACGGTCAATGAAAGGCGCTTCGGCGCCTTTTTTCTTGTGGCCGCCTTTTCGGCAAGGGGTTAGCACGCGTTCCAGTGGGCCTAAGCGCGGGTTTCCGAATGGCGAAGCGGATCTCCAGTCAAACCCTGGTGCCCTGTGGCCCAGGGTTTTCTATCGTTGCGGGCAGTGAACTGGAGACTGCCCATGACCGTCCGCCGCAGCCTGCTGGCCCTGCTGGCCGCTTTGCCTTTTTTCTCCCTGGCTCCTGCCGCCGCGCTGGCGGCGGCCTGGCCTGAACGCCCCATCACCATCGTGGTGCCGGCCGCCGCTGGCGGCACCACGGACATTGCCGCGCGCGTGCTGGCCGAGAAGATGGGCAAGGACCTGGGCACGTCGGTGGTGGTGGAGAACAAGGGCGGGGGCGGCGGCAGCATCGGCACGGCCCAGGTGGCGCGCGCCAGGCCCGATGGCTACACGCTGCTCATGGGCAACATCGGCCCGGTGGCCATCAATTTCAGCCTGTACAAGCAGCTCAGCTACAAGGAAAGCGATCTGCGCGGCATCACCAATGTGATCTCCGTGCCCAACATCCTCGTGGTCCATGCCGATTCGCCCGTGCGCAGCGTGCGCGAGCTGGTGGAGCTGGCCAGGACCCGGCGCCTGAACGTGTCCACGTCGGGCGTGGGCCAGTCGCCGCACATGTCCTCGGAGATGTTCCGCCAGAAGGCCGGCATCGAGGTCACGCTCGTGCCCTTTCCCGGGGCCGCGCCTGCGGTCACGGCGCTGCTGGGCCAGCAGGTGGACTACATGATCGACAACCTGCCCAGCTCCATGCCGCACATCAGGAGCGGCAAGTTCCGCGCGCTGGCCATCACCAGCGCCACGCGCTCGGCCCAGTTGCCCGAGGTGCCCACCATGACCGAGGCCGGCGTGCCCATGCAGGTCACGGCCTGGTTCGGCCTGCTGGCCCCTGCCGGCACGCCCGATGCCGTGGTCGAGCGCATCCAGCAGTCGGCCCGGCGCGCCATGCAGACGGCCGAGGTGCGCCAGCGCTTTGCCGACCTGGGCGGCGTGCCCGGTGGCGAGACACCGGCCGAGTACGACGCCTTCATCGCCCAGGAACGCAAGAGCTGGGCCCAGATCGTCAAGGCCGCAGGCCTGTCGCTGGAATAGTTCTCCCCTCCCGTCCGTGCCTCCCCTCCCATGCAAGAAGACATCGCCGCCCTGCTGCGCCAGCCCTTTGGCTCGCTGCCCGAACTCGTCGCGCTGCAGGCCAGCCAGCGCCCCCGCCACACCGCCCTGGCCATGGACGGCCGCAGCCTCGACTACGCCGCGCTGCGCCTGGGCATGGACCGCGTGGCCCTGCGCCTGCAACGCCAGGGCCTGGGCCCCGGCGACGTGGTGGCCATCTGCGCGGGCAGCTCGCCCGAGTACGTGCTGGTCTTCCTGGGCGCGTTGCGCGCAGGCGTGGCCGTGGCGCCGCTGGCCCCGTCGGCCACGGCCGGCCACCTGAGCGCCATGCTGGACAACTGCGGCGCCCGGCTGGTGCTGCGCGACGCGGAAACCGCCGCGCAATGGCCGCTGCAGGCCGGACAGGATCTGCAATGCGTGGCCCTGGACGGCGCTGCCGAGGCCGGCATGCCGTGGTCGCAATGGCTGGCTGCGGACGAAGCGGACCATGGCACGGCACCCACGCCCATCCACCCCCAGCCCGACTGGCCCTTCAACGTCATCTACTCCTCGGGCACCACGGGCGTGCCCAAGGGCATCGTCCAGTCCTGGGCCATGCGCTGGGCCCACGTGCAGCGCGCCATCCACAACGGCTACGGGCCCGATGCCGTCTCGCTGTGCGCCACGCCGCTGTACTCCAACACCACCCTGGTCGCGGCCCTGCCCACCCTGGGGCTGGGCGGCACCCTGGTGCTGATGCGCAAGTTCGACGCGGCGCACTACCTGGAACTGGCCGAGCGCCACCGTGCCACCCACACCATGCTCGTGCCCGTGCAGTACCAGCGGCTGATGCAGTGCCCGGGGTTCGACGGCGCCGACCTGAGCCGCCTGCGGCACAAGTTCTGCACCAGCGCACCCTTCCATCCCGCGCTCAAGGCCGAGGTGCTGCGCCGCTGGCCCGGACGGCTCATCGAGTACTACGGCATGACCGAAGGCGGCGTGCGCTGCGAGCTGCACTGCCATGACTTCCCCGACAAGCTGCACACCGTGGGCAGGCCGGGACCGGGCGCCGACATCCGCTTCATCGATGAGCAGGGCCGCGAACTGCCGCCCGGCGAGCAGGGCGAGATCGTGGGCCGCTCGGCCGGGATGATGAGCGGCTACCACCGCCTGCCCGACAAGACGCAGGAGGCCGAATGGTTCGATGCCCAGGGCCTGCGCTTCATCCGCAGCGGCGACGTGGGCCGCCTGGACGAGGACGGCTTCATCGTGCTGGGCGACCGCAAGAAGGACATGATCATCACGGGCGGCTTCAACGTCTACCCGAGCGACATCGAGTCCGTGCTGCTGCAGCACCCGCAGGTGGCCGAATGCGCGGTGATCGGCGTGCCCTCCGATGCTTGGGGCGAGACCCCCGTGGCCTACGCCGTGGCGCGCCCCGATGCCACGCCCTCGGCCGCCGAGCTGCGCGAATGGCTCAACGCCCGCGTGGGCAAGACCCAGCGCGTGGCCGAGCTGCGGCTGGCCGCCAGCCTGCCGCGCAGCGAGATCGGCAAAGTGCTCAAGCGCGCGCTGCGCGAGCAGTACCAAGTCGACGCCCTGTCCACTTCATGAAACGGAGTCCCCCCATGCCCATGCCCATGCACCCACTCCCGCGCCGCCGCCTGCTGTCCTGCCTGGCCCTGGCGACCTGCGCCCTGCTAGCCCCGGCCACCCATCTCGCCCATGCTGCCGATGCCTGGCCTGCCAAGCCCATCCAGCTGGTCATTCCCTATCCACCCGGCGGCAGTGCCGACCTGCTGGGCCGCCCGCTGGCCGTGCAGCTGCAGCAGCAGCTGGGCCAACCCGTGGTGCTGGAATACAAGCCCGGCGCGGGCGGCACGCTGGCCTCGCAATACGTGGCGCGCGCCAGGCCCGATGGCTACACGGTGCTCATGGTGCTGGCCGCCCATGCCATCAACGACAGCCTCTATCCCAAGCTGCCCTACGACACCCGCCGCGACTTCGCGCCCGTGTCTTTGGTGGCCAACCTGCCCATGGTGGTTGCCGCCAGCAGCAAGCTGCCGGCCAGGAACATCCAGGAACTCATCCAGGCCGCCAAGGCCAACCCCGGCAAGCTCACCTTCGGCTCGGCGGGCAACGGCAACACGGGGCATCTGGCGGCCGAGTACTTCGGCTCCATGGCAGGCGTGCGCATGACCCATGTGCCCTACAAGGGCAGCGCGGGCGTGGTCAACGCCATGCTGGCCGGCGACATCGACCTGACCTTCGACAGCATCTCCACCTCCATGCCCCACATCCGCAGCGGGCGCATGCACGCGCTGGCCGTCACCAGCCCGCAGCGATCGGCGCTGGCGCCCGAGGTGGCCACCATCCAGGAGCAGGGCATCGCAGGCTTCGACGTGACCGGCTGGTACGCCGTCATCGCGCCGGCCGGCACGCCCGCCGAAGCCACCCAGCGCCTGAGCCGCGAGATCGCCTCCGCCCTGCGCCAGCCCGCGCTGCAGGCCCAGCTGGCCGCCGGCGGCTACGAGCCCGTGGGCTCCACGCCCGAGGCGCTGCAGGCGCATATCGACAAGGAAATCACGCGCTGGGCCACTGTCGTCAAATCGACAGGTGCACGTGTGGATTGAAAGTCACCCCCTGAGCGGCTGCGCCGCTTCCCCCGTGTGCACGGCGCCCTCTCTCGCTTCGCGGGAGGGGGGCATCCGGGCAACCGGCGGCACCCTCGGTGCGGGGCGGCGCGGCCGGCGTAGGCCCTTCCTCGGTGCCCCGGAGTCGGTACACGCCAGTCTCGAGCGCCGCGCCCAATGCGATGATCATGTCCATGAATACACCCATCAAAGACCACCCGGCCAACCCCTTCGAAGGCGAGGCGCCCGGCATCCTCTTCGGCCTGCCCATGCCCATGGCCCGCGCCATGAAGCTCAGCGGTGAACGCATTGGCGAGGACCGCGCCCAGATCCGCATGGGCTTTCAACCGGACCAGGCCAACAGCCGCGGCGACGTGCACGGCGGCGCCATCGCCTCGCTGCTGGACTGCGCCCTGGCCTCGGCCTGCCGCTCGCATGACCCCACGGCCTTCGGCGTGGCCACCATCGATCTCACGCTGCACTACGTCTCGGCCGGCAGCGGCGATCTCATCGCCACCGCCCACTGCGAGCGGCGCGGCCGCTCCATCAGCTTCGCGCGCGGCGAAGTGCGCTCCGAGGACGGCACCCTGGTGGCCCTGGCCACGGGCACCTTCAAGCTGATGGCGCGCAGCCCGGCACAGGCCTGAGCGCAGGGCACACGCGGCGCCGGATGGCGCCGGACGGCACTTGCGTGCCGCCGCGTCGTCAGAGCCGCTTTTCCTTGGCCTCGATCAGCTTTTGCATCAGTTCGCAGACCTGCCTGGCCTGCTCCTGGGTGATGTCGATGTTCTCGATCACCGAGCGCTTGAACTGGATGCCGTTGACTGCGCCGCTGTTCTCGATGAAGCCCAGCGTCAGGGTGCGGTTCAGGAAGTAGATGACGGCGGCGATGCCCCAGCCGATCAGCATGACCACCAGGCCTGCAAAGAAGCTCTGGGCCATCATCGACCCGCCCATGAACAGGGACAGGGCACCGATGCCCAGCGCCGTCTTCCAGGGCTTGTGATAGCCGTAGTAGGTGGAGCAGATGCCCTGCAGCGGGATCAGGCGCGACTGGGTGCCCGACAGCGAGGCGCTGCTGAACTCCAGGCGCTCGCTGCCCACGCGGATGGTGGTGGTGGGATCGATGTTGACCTTGGACAGGATCCAGGCGACCAGGCCGCCTTCGCGGCCTGTGATGGCAATGTGGTTGCCCTTGTCGTCTATGGGTTGCTCGCTGGCTTTCCAGGCCTTGATGACCAATGCACTCACGGTAATACCCTCTCTTGAATGTTTGAGAAACCACGGGCTGTCCCGCCATGGCATTGCACCACCGGGGCCGCCTGAGGAGGGGCGATTACAGCACAGGGCATGAGTGCAGCCTTGGGCAACCAGGGCCGCTGTGCGCCATCAACCGGGTTGCACCCCCGCCGACTGCAGCAGCCGCCCCCAGACCGGAGCCTCCTGCGCCCAGGCCTTGCCGAAGCGCTGAGGGCTGTCGTCATCGACAGGGACGAAACCGGCCGCGATGATGCGGGCCGTGCCTTCGCGGCTGGCCACTGCGCGGTTGGAGATCTCGCCCCATTGCCGCGTGAGGTCGGCCGGCAGGCCCCTGGGGCCGGCGATGGCCAGCCAGCCGGACAGTTCCATGGCCTCGTGGCGGTAGCCGGCCTCGGCAAAGGTGGGTACCTCGGGCAGCAGGGGCACGCGGCGCGTGCCGGTGACGGCCAGGGCGCGCAGCTTGCCTGCATCGATATGGGGCTTGAGCGTGAGCAGGCTGCCCATGCCGATGGGGATGCGCCCGCCCAGCATGTCCTGCACCATCAGCGCCTCGCCTCGGTAGGCCGCATGCGCCATGCCGGCACCGGCCATGTCGCTGAGCACGGCGCAGGCCAGGTGGCCGTGCGAGCCTATGCCGTAGGAGCCATACGAGAGCTTGCCCGCGTTGGCCTGGGCCCAGGCCATGAATTCGCGCAGGCTGTTGGCGGGCACGTCGGCCGTGACCACCAGGGCGATGGGCGCCATGCACACGCGCGACAGGGGCGTGAGGTCGGTCAGCGGGTCGTAGGCGGTCTTCTTGTAGAGGTATTTGTTGGTGAGCATGGTGGAGGTGGTGCCCAGCAGCAGGGTGAGCCCGTCGGGCGCGGAGCGGACCACCATTTCGCCGCCGATCAGTCCGGCCGCGCCGGGCTTGTTGTCCACCACCACGGTCTGGCCCAGCTGCTGGGCCATGCGCTCGCCCAGGATGCGCGCAATCACGTCGGTGGCGCCGCCCGCCGCAAAGGGCACGACGATGCGCACGGGCCGTGTGGCAAAGCCGGCCTGCGCCAGCACGCTGGCGGGCCCCGCCGCCACGGCGCCGGCCGCCAGGGCCAGCGCCTGGCGCCGATTCAATCGGTTATCCAGTCGGTCATCCATTCGGTCTTCAAGTCGGTCATTCAATTGGCCGTTGAATCCGCTGTTCGATGCCGTCCCCGAGATCACTGCCATCACACGCTCCTTTGCCTGGGTGCCCCATGGGTGGAGACACCGGATCAAGAAACCGCCGTCTCGAAATCAATCGAGTTGGCCAAGCATATTCGAGGCAGATGGATTCACCATCAGGGAAATCATTGGACTGCTTGCACCAGAATCAGAAAACTCTGAGTGCAAAACGGCCTTTCAGTCTCATTTTCATCAAGATCGTGCTGCAGATCTCTGTTGCGCCCAGGCATGGCGCAGCAGCACCTGTTCGGCCTGCTTGAGCACGGGCGCATCGACCATGCGGCCGTCCAGCACGCAGACGCCGCCTCCGGCCTCGGCCAGGGCCTGACGCAGGCGCTGCGCGTGGGCCACGGCCGCTGCATCGGGGTCGAAGACGGCGTGCAGGGGCTGGACCTGGGCCGGGTGGATGCACAGCTTGCCGCCAAAGCCCATGCGCCGCGCGCGTGCCGCGTCCTGGGCCAGCCGCTCGGGGTTGCGCGTGTCCACCGTCACGCCGTCCACGGCCGCGCCGATGCCGGCGCGGCGCGAGGCCAGGACCAGGGCCATGCGCATGGGCAGCAGCTCTTCCTCGCCCTGCTCGCAGGCCATGCCCGCATCGACCTGGAAGTCCAGGTGGCCGAAGGCCAGGCGCACCACCTGGGGCGCGGCAGCCAGGGCGTCGGCCGCGTCCAGGCCGGCCACGCTTTCGATGAGGGGCAGCACGGCCGCCCGTGCACCGGCAGCCTGGGCCACCGCATGCAGTGTCTGGGCGCGCTCGGCCTTGGAGACCATGGCGCCGGCCACGCCCTGCTCCACCAGCTGCGCCAGCGCGCGCAGGTCATCCGCATGCCAGGGCGTGCCTTCGGCGTTGATGCGCACCAGCAGGCGGGCACGGGCCGGGCCTTCCAGCGCACCCACGGCCTGGGCCAGCGCCTGGCGGGCGCCGTCCTTGTCGGCCGGGGCCACGGCATCCTCCCAGTCGGCGATGACCATGTCGGCGCCGCTGTCCAGGGCCTTGCCCAGGCGCTCGGGCCGCGTGGCGGGGACGAAGAGAAAGGAAGTGGCCTGTCGCGCCAGATCGTGCATGCGGATGTCCTTGGGAGAGCGGTTTATTCGGCCGAGACGCCTGCGGCCTTGATGACCTTGTCCCAGCGCGCCACCTCGGCCTGCAGGTGGGTGCGCAGGCCTTCCGGCGTGGCCTTGTCGGGCGTGACCAGGTCGGAGCTGAGTTCGGCGATGCGCTTTTTGACGTTCTCGTCCTTGATGGCCACGTTCAGCGCCTTGTTGATGGCCATGACCACCTCCTTGGGCGTGCCCTTGGGCGCGTACATGCCGTGCCAGACCTTGACGTCGAAGCCCTTGAGGCCCTGCTCGTCCAGCGTGGGGATGTCGGGCAGCGAGGACAGGCGCTTGGGCGTGGTCACGCCGAAGACCTTGGCGCGCTGGCCGTCCTTGATCACGGGCACGGTCTGCGTGGTCTGGTCGCACAGCAGGTCCACCTGGCCGCCCATGAGGTCGTTCATGGCCGGGCCTGCGCCCTTGTAGGGCACGGTGGTGAGCTTGACGCCCGCCTGGTGCATGAACAGCATGCCGCACAGCTGGGAGACGGCGCCGATGCCGGCATTGGCCAGCGAGACCTTGTCCTGGTTCTTCTTCACGTAGTCCAGCAGCTCGGCGAAGTTGTTGGCCGGGAAGTCCTTGCGCGACAGCAGGGTCATGGGCACGTCCAGCACCTGGCCGATGTACTCGAAGTCCTTGAGCGGGTCATAGGGCAGCTTCTTGTACAGCGCAGGCGCCGTGGCCATGCCCATGTGGTGGATGAGGATGGTGTAGCCGTCGGCCTTGGCCTTGGCCACGCGGTTGGGCGCAATGGTGCCGCCCGCTCCCACGGTGTTCTCGACCAGCACGCTCTGGCCCAGCACCTGGCCCATGGGCACGGCCAGCAGGCGCGCCACCACATCGGTGGGGCCGCCAGCGCTGTAGGGCACGACGAGGACGACGGGCTTCTCGGGCCAGGCCGCGGCCAGGGCGCCGGTGGTCGTCCCGCCGGCGGCAAGGGCGCAGGCGGCGGCCGCTGCGTAAACGAGGCGGCGGCGGAAAGAAGTGGTGCGTTGCATGGTTTGTCTCCTGTGCACTTGGGTGGAAGCGGGAGGCGCTCTGTGGTGGCGCCTTTCCCATGGATTCGCCGGCCGGGGCCGGCGCGAAAACTCAGTCAAGAACTCAGTCAAGCAGGCGCTGCACGCGCGGCCAGTGCGCGATCTGCCACAGCCGCGCTACGGCGGCCTGGGCGGGGTCGTCCTGCAGGGCACCGCCATAGGCGATCAGTCGCAGCGCCTTGGCCGTGATCTCCTCGCGCGACAGCGTGTTGCCCGGATCGCCCTTGGGCTCTTCCACGCGGCCGTGCAGCGTGCGGCCATCGGTGGTGAGCACGGTGACCTTGCCGATCCAGCGCTGCGGGTAGGCGGCATCGACCTCGGGGTCCAGCACCATGCCCACCTTCTCGCGCAGGGCCACGGTGGTGGCGGCCAGGTATTCGTTGTCGAACTCGTCCAGGCCCGCATGGCCGTGGCGCGCGGCCAGCGCCAGCACCGTGCCCATGGAGAACTTGCTCTGGTGCACCGTACCGGGATCGACCACGGGGCCCAGCACGTCGATGGCGCCCTGGTGCACGTGGCAGGTAACCTGCGCCAGGTCGGCGGGGGCCAGGCCGTGGTCCTGCATGACCTGCAGCAGCGCGTCGGCAGCCGGGTGCGTGTGGCGGCAGGAGGCATGCCATTTGAACGAGGTCTCGGCCGTGGCCCAGCGCGTGCCGATGCCATCCGTGAGGCGCGTGGGATCGGCGTCCGTGGACATGCCTGCCGCCAGGCCCTGCGGCCCGGTGAAGATGTCCTGCGCACCGGTGAATCCGTCCCGGGCCAGATAGGCCGACATCAGGCCCGCAGCGGCCGCATGCGCCGTGTGCAGCTGCTTGCTGTCGGCGCCCGTGCGCAGGAACTCCCACAGCCCTGCCGACTGCGTGCCGGCCGAGCCGAAGGCATGCTGCATCTGCGCAGGCGTGAGGCCCAGCAGCCGGCCCACGGCGGCCGCGGCAGCCAGGGTGCCGGCCGTGGCCGTGGTGTGGAAGATGCGGTAGTGGCTGCGGCCCAGGAACTCGCCCACGCGGATGCCGACCTCGTAGCCGGCCACGCAGGCGGCCATGAGTTCGGCGCCGCTGGCGCCGATGCTCTGCGCCACCGCCAGCGCGGGCGGGAAGACCACGGCGGCAGGGTGGAAGACCGAGCCGTTGTGCACATCGTCCTGCTCGGCCACATGCGAGGCCGCGGCATTGGCCAGGGCTGCCATCATGGGCGAGGTGGTGTCGGCACTGCCCAGGATCTCGCTAGGCCCCTGCGCCGGTCCCTGGGACAGCGCAAAGCGCGTGATGCTCTGCACGGGGCGCGCGCCCTGGCCTGCCAGCACGGAGCCGAACCAGTCCACCCAGAGGTCTTCGGCGCGCTGCTGCACGGCGGCGGGAACGTCGTCCCAGCGCAGCGTGGCGGCGAACTGGGCCAGCGGATGGATGCTCACTTGCGAATCATGTTTCATGAGGGGGTCTCCGGCGCATTCTGCGCATGCGCCCAGGTTTCAGGGAGTGGGTTTTCCAGACTGCGGGCACAAAGCCTGGATGCGCTCTGCGCTCCAGCCCAGCTCGGCCAGGATGGCGGCGCTGTGCTCGCCCACGGCGGGCACGGCCTCCATGCGGTAGTCGAAGGCGCTGTTGGCGCCGGGCGGCAGCAGCGCTTGCACCGGACCGGCCGGCGTGTCCACACTGCACCAGCGCTGGCGTGCGGCCAGCTGCGGATGGGCCCACAGGCCGGCCATGTCGTTGACGCGCGCATTGGCGATGCCGGCCGCATCCAGCCGCTGCACCACCTGGGCGGCATCGAGCGCGTTGAACACGCCCAGGATCAGCGCACGCAGCTCCTCGCGGTTGGCGTTGCGGCGCGCATTGCTGTCAAAGCGCGCATCCGTGGCCAGCGCGGGCTGCAGCAGCACCTGTTCGCAAAAGAGCTTCCACTCACGTTCGTTTTGCAGGCCCAGCATCACCGTCCCGCCGTCACCGGCCTCGAACGGCCCGTAGGGATAGATGCTGGCGTGCGAGGCGCCGGTGCGCGGCGGCGGCGGCGCGCCGTCGAAGGCGTAGTACATGGGATAACCCATCCACTCGCCCAGCGCCTCCAGCATGGACACATCGATGTGGCTGCCCTCGCCCGTGCGCCCGCGCAGCAGCAGGGCCGACAGGATGTTGGTGTAGGCATACATGCCGGCCGCGATGTCGGCCACCGAGATGCCGGCCTTGGACGGCACCTCGGGCGTGCCCGTGACCGAGAGAAAGCCCGCCTCGCTCTGGATCAGCAGGTCGTAGGCCTTCTTGTCGCGGTAGGGGCCGTCAGCGCCGTAGCCGCTGATGTCGCAGACGATGAGGCGCGGAAAGCGCTCTCGCAGCGCCGCATAGGACAGGCCCATGCGCGCGGCAGCGCCGGGCGCCAGGTTCTGCACCAGCACGTCGGCACCCTCCAGCAGCTGCAGCAGCGCCTGCATGGCCTCGTCCTGCTTGAGGTCCAGCGCCAGGCTCTGCTTGCTGCGGTTGATCCAGGTGAAGTGCGAGGACTGGCCCTGCACGCGCTGGTCATAGCCGCGCGCAAAGTCGCCGCTGCCCGGCCGCTCGACCTTGATCACGCGCGCGCCCAGGTCGGCCAGCTGGCGCGTGCAAAACGGTGCGGCCACCGCATGTTCCAGCGAGACGACGGTGGTGCCGTCAAGCGGCCGAAGACTTTGCTTTTTCATCTTGGAAATCCATTGCACATTGGCGAAACCCACGACCCGACCAACTGGCGCGCTCCAAGCCAGGGACAGCAAGCAAGGGCCGCCCCCGCAGCGAGGCTGTCGTCCCCCTTCCAGGGGGAAGGCGCGAAGCGACTCAGGGGGTTTTCCATTTCAGAAAGAACGCGGGAGACCGAGGATGTGCTCGGCCACGTAGGAATAGATCAGGTTCGTGGAGATCGGCGCCACCTGGTACAGGCGCGTCTCGCGGAACTTGCGCTCCACGTCGTATTCGCAGGCAAAGCCGAAGCCGCCGTGGAACTGGATGCAGGCATTGGCCGCCTCCCAGCTGGCCTTGGCTGCCAGGTACTTGGCCATGTTGGCCTGGGCGCCCATGGCCTGGTTGGCGTCGAACATCTCGCAGGCCTTCCAGCGCATGAGGTTGGCGGCCTCGACCTCGATGAAAGCATCGGCAATGGGGAACTGCACGCCCTGGTTCTGCCCGATGGGGCGGCCGAACACGTTGCGGTCGCGCACGTAGTTGGTCACGCGGTCCAGGAACCAGTAGCCGTCGCCAATGCATTCGGCCGCAATCAGCGTGCGCTCGGCATTGAGGCCGTCGAGGATGTACTTGAAGCCCTTGCCTTCCTCGCCGATCAGGTTCTCCTCGGGGATTTCCAGGTTCTCGAAGAACAGCTCGTTGGTCTCGTGGTTGACCATGTTGGGGATGGGGCGCACGGTCAGGCCGCTCTTTTTCGCCTCGGCCAGGTCCACCATGAAGATGGACATGCCCTCGCTCTTTTTCTTCACCTCGGCCAGCGGCGTGGTGCGCGCCAGCAGGATCATCCAGTCGCTGTGCTGCACGCGGCTGATCCAGACCTTCTGGCCGTTGACCACGTAGCGGCCATCCTTCTTGACGGCGCTGGTCTTGATCTTGGTGGTGTCCGTGCCCGTGGTGGGCTCGGTCACGCCCATGGACTGCAGGCGCCATTCGCCCGAGGCGATGCGCGGCAGGTATTTCTCCTTTTGCGCCTGCGAGCCGTGGCGCAGCAGCGTGCCCATGTTGTACATCTGGCCATGGCAGGCGCCGGAGTTGCCGCCGCAGCGGTTGATCTCTTCCATGATCACGCTGGCCTCGGTCAGGCCCAGGCCCGAGCCGCCGTACTCCTGCGGGATCAGCGCGGCCAGCCAGCCGGCCTTGGTCAGCGCGTCCACGAAGGTCTCGGGATAGGCGCGCTGCTCGTCGATCTTGCGGAAATACTCGTCAGGGAACTCGGCGCACAGCGCACGGATGGCGTCGCGGATCTCGGGGAAATTGTTGGAAAGGGTGTGTTCGATCATGGTGGTCTCAAGGCTCGGTGTTCAGGGGTCTCAGGCCAGGGTGGCTTTTCCGGTCATGGTCAGCCAGCCTTCGTGGTCCTGGGCCCAGAGTTCGACGGTCTTGCCGTCTGCAGAAGGCTTGCCGTGCACGCTGAAGGCATGCAGGTCGAAGGTGGGGCGCACGGCCTTGAACTCGAAGGACAGCACGCGCGCCTGGGGCAGCTCGCGGCGCAGCAGGTCCAGCAGCAGGGTGGCGATCAGCGGGCCGTGCACGATCAGGCCCGGATAGCCCTCCACGCCCGTGACGTAGCGGCGGTCGTAGTGGATGCGGTGGCCGTTGAAGGTCAGGGCCGAGTAGCGGAACAGCAGCACGTCGTCGGGAACGATGGTGCGCGACCAGGTTTGCTGGCCGTCCAGCGGCGGCTTCTGCGGCGTGGGTGCGGGATCGCCGGGCTGGGCAGCGGCGCGGTAGACGATGTCGTGCTCCTCGGTCAGCGCCAGGCCCTGGTCGTTGCTGTAGGCATGCTCGACCAGCACGAACAGCAGCTCGCCCGAGCGGCCGCTCTTGTGGCTGACCGAGCCGATGGTGGAGCGGCGCTGCACCTTCTGGCCCACCTGCAGCGCGTTGCCTGCCTCCCAGCGCAGGCGCCCGCCGGCCCACATGCGGCGCGGCAGCGGCACGGGCGGCAGAAAGCCGCCACGGCGCGGGTGGCCGTCGGGGCCCAGCTCGCTTTGGCGTGCATGGGGCAGGAAGTACATCCAGTGCCACAGCGGCGGCAGCGCCGTGCCGTCGGCGGGCTCAGGGTCTTCCCGGTCCAGCGTGGCCGACAGCGCGGCCACGGGCGCGGCCGTGATGCTGTCTGCCAGGGTTTCGCTGCGGCCCTGCCAGGACTGAAGATGCGCCAGCGCGGCGGCGTCGAGGGTGTCGGTAGCTTGCTTGTCTGTCATGGCCGCCATGGTCGGTGCAAGCGCGGCGGCCCGCAATCCGCGTTTTCTTAAGCAAGCCTTTGGCCGCGCTGAAGGCTGGGCCGGCGCGGCCTGCCCGCCCCTGCTTTCATTCCCGCGAAGTCCGCCCTTGTGATTGGCGAATGGCGCGGTGCGGTGTTTGCCGGCATCCTTGGTCCCGACTTCTTTCCAACGAACACTGAACGGGGACGACAGGCCATGGCGCAGAAAATGATGCAGGACAAGGTAGTGGTGGTGACGGGTGCCGGCGGCGGCATCGGGCGCGACATGGCGCTGGCCATGGCGGCCGAGGGCGCCAAGGTGGTGGTCAACGACATCGGCACCTCCACCACGGGCGAGGGCACGGACGCCGGCCCGGCCCAGAAGGTGGTCGATGAGATCAAGGCCGCAGGCGGCCAGGCCGTGGCCAACACCGACAGCGTGGCCGAGGCCGCCAGCGCGGGCCGCATCGTGCAGTGCGCCGTGGACAGCTTCGGCCGCATCGACGGCGTGGTCAACAACGCCGGCATCCTGCGCGACCGGTTCTTCCACAAGATGAGCCTGGACGAGTGGGACGCCGTCATCAAGGTCCACCTGTACGGCAGCTACTACATGAGCCGCGCGGCCGCCAACCATTTCAAGGAGCAGGAAAGCGGCGCCTTCGTGCACATGACCTCGACCTCGGGCCTGATCGGCAACCTGGGCCAGGCCAACTACAGCGCCGCCAAGCTGGGGCTGACGGCCCTGTCCAAGTCCATTGCGCTGGACATGCAGAAGTTCAACGTGCGCTCCAACTGCATCGCGCCGTTCGCCTGGAGCCGCATGATCGGCTCCATCCCCACCGACACGCCCGAGCAGCAGGCGCGCGTGGCCAAGATCCAGCAGATGACGCCCAACAAGATCGCCCCGCTGGCCGTCTACCTGTTGTCCGACGCGGCCCGCGACGTGAACGCCCAGGTTTTCGCCGTGCGCAACAACGAGATCTTCGTCATGAGCCAGCCGCGCCCGCTGCGCTCGGTGCACCGCAGCGAAGGCTGGTCGCCCCAGTTCATTGCCGAGCACGGCATGCCGGCGCTCAAGGCATCGTTCGTGCCGCTGGACCGGTCCGCCGACGTTTTCAGCTGGGATCCTGTTTGAACGACACCCCCTGAGGCGCTACGCGCCTTCCCCCTCTCTACTCGCTTCGCGAGGGAGGGGGACGACACCCTCGGTGCGGGGCGGCCCTTCCTCGGTGTCCCTGAGTCGGGCCGCGCCAGTTGCGAGGGTTGAAGCGCGCCAGCGCCATCAACCACTGAGAGGAACCGTGATGGCCATCAGCTATCAGCACCTGAAACAGCGCCCCTTCGAGCCCGTGCGCCAGCACTATGGCGAGCGCGACACCATGCTCTATGCATTGAGCCTGGGCCTGGGCAGCGATCCGCTGTGCGCCGACGCCCTGCCCTTTTTCTACGAAGGGGCGCCGGGCGGGCTGCGCGCCCTGCCCTCGCAGGCCGTGGTGCTGGGCTACCCGGGCTTCTGGGCGCGCGAGGCCGATACGGGCATCGACTGGGTGAAGCTGCTGCATGGCGAGCAGCGCATGCGGCTGCACCGCCCGCTGCCGGCCAGCGCCGACGTGGTGGGCCACAACCGCATCACGCACCTGACAGACAAGGGTGAGGGCAAGGGCGCCATCATGGTCACCGAGCGGCGCCTGGAGACCACTGGCGGCGAGCTGCTGGCCACCGTGCAGCAGGTCAGCTTTCTGCGCGGCGATGGCGGCTACAGCCTGCTGGATGGCGGCCAGCCCAGCGACGCGCCCCTGGCGCCGCTGCGCCCCACGCCGGAGGACCGCGCGCCCGACTTCACCGACACCCAGGCCATACGCCCCGAGGCCGCGCTGCTGTACCGCCTGATGGGCGACTACAACCCGCTGCATGCCGACCCGGCCGTGGCGCGCAAGGCCGGCTTCGAGCGGCCCATCCTGCATGGCCTGGCCAGCTACGGCCTGGTGGCCCATGCCGTGCTGCGCCAATGCGGCGACCGCAATCCCGCGCGCCTGAAGGCGCTGGATGTGCGCTTCACCTCGCCCGTCTATCCCGGGGAGACCCTGGTCACCGAGATCTGGCGCACGCCCGACCAGCCCTGCCAGCTGCAACTGCGCGCCCGCGTGCTGGAACGCGACAAGATCGTGCTCAGCCACGGCTACGCCGAACTCGCCTGATGCACGGCGGCCTCGCAAGAGGCCGCTCCTTCCCCCTGCCCTGGAGTTCCCATGAACACCTCCCCCGTATTGACCTCCGTCCAGGACGGCATAGGCACGATCACGCTGAACCGGCCCGAGGCCCGCAACGCGCTCAACCAGGCCATGCGCCCGGCACTGGCCGCCGCCGTGGCGCAGATGCGTGACGATGCGCAGGTGCACACCGTCATCCTCACGGGCGCGGGCGGCGCCTTCTGCTCGGGCGGCGACATCAGCCAGATGATGGATGCCAGCCAGGCCGGCCTGCCCTGGCGCCAGCGCATGCGCAGCCTGCACCAGTGGTTCCCCGAGCTGGTCAACCTCGAAAAACCCGTGATCGCCGCCGTGGACGGCCCGGCCTTCGGCGCGGGCCTGAGCCTGGCGCTGGCCGCCGACTTCGTGCTGTGCACGCGGCGCGCGAAGTTCTGCGCCGTGTTCGGCCGCATCGGCCTGGTGCCCGACCTGGGCGCCATGCACATGCTGCCGCGCATCGTGGGCCTGCAAAAGGCCAAGGAGCTGGTCTTCACCGCGCGCACCGTGCAGGCCGAGGAAGCCAGGTCGCTGGGCATGGTCTACGAGATCGTGGAAGACGGCGAGGCCCTGCAGGCCGCCGCCTTGGCACTGGCGCGGCGCTTCGGCGAGGCATCCACAGCCGCCATCGGCATGGCCAAGACGGCCATGAACCAGGCCTTCGAGCTGGACGCACGCGCCATGGCCGAGCTGGAAGCCTATGCCCAGACGATGTGCCGTGGCTCGGACTACCACCAGGAGGCGGTGCAGCGCTTCAAGGACAAGCAGCCCACGCGCTTCGACTGGGACCGCGCGCCATGAGCGTGCTGTCGCCGGACGCCCTGCAAGAAAGGCTGCAGGCCCTGATCCACCCCGGCGACACCCTGTGGTGGGGCCAGGCCACGGCCGAGCCGCTGACGCTCACGCGTGCCGTGGTCGCGCAGCGCCATGCACTGGCCCGGCACGGTGGCCAGGGCCGGCTGCGCGTCTTCGTGGGCATGGGCGCATCAGACACGCTGCAGCCGGCGCATGCCGACGCCATCGACTTCTTCGGCTACGCGGCCGGCGGCCCCCACCGCGCGCTGGCGCAGGCCGGAGTGCTGGACATCCTGCCCAGCCACTACTCCCACCTGCCCGGCCTGATCGACGAGGGTCTGCTGCCTGCCGACGTGGTGCTGCTCCAGGTCTCGCCACCCGATGCACAAGGCCGCTACAGCCTGGGCCTGGTCCATGAATACCTGCCGGCCGCCATACGCAAGGCGCGCGTGCTGATCGGCGAGGTCAACCCCGCCATTCCGTGGACGCACGGCAGCCTGCACCTGCAGGCCGGCGACTTCGCCCTGCTGGTCGATGCCGAACACCCTCCGCTGGACCAGGCGCGCAGCGCGCCCGGCCCTGCCGAGCAGGCCATTGCCGGCCATGTGGCCGCCCTCATCGAAGACGGTGCCACGCTGCAGGTGGGCGTGGGCAACCTGCCCGAGGCCGTGCTCGCCGCCCTGCACGGCCACCGCGACCTGGGCCTGCACAGCGGCGCCGTGGGCGACGGCATTGCAGCCCTGGCCGAAGCCGGCGTGCTGACCCACGCGCGCAAGAGCCAGGACCGCGGCGTGGGCATCGGCGGCATCCTCATGGGCGGCGAATCGCTCAGCCGCTGGGCCCACCGCAACCCCGCCCTGCAGCTGCGCGAGACGCGCTACACGCACGACCCCGAGGTGCTGGCCGCCAGCCACAGGCTGGCCGCCATCAATTCGGCGGTGGAAGTGGACCTCACGGGCCAGATCAATTCCGAAGTGGCAGGCGGCGTCTACGTGGGCGCCGTGGGCGGCGCCGTGGACTTTCTGCGCGGCGCGGCACGCAGCCGCGGCGGCCTGCCCATCATCGCCCTGCCCGCCACGGCCAGGGGGGCCACGCGCATCGTTGCGCGGCTGTCCGGCCCCGTCAGCACGCCGCGCAGCGACGCCGGCCTCATCGTCACCGAACACGGCGTGGCCGACCTGCGCGGCCAGACGCTGTCGCGCCGCGTGAAACGGCTGATCGACATCGCGGCACCGGAGCACCGCGCCGACCTGGAACAACAGGCACATACCCTGCTGCGCCAATGCGGCGCAGCCTTTTCCCGATCCACTGATCCACTGATCCACTGATTCCCAAGGAGACAACACCATGCGCAGAGCCGCCATCGTCACCCCCCTTCGCACGCCCGTGGGCACCTTCGGGGGCAGCCTGCGGCCGGTATCGGTCGAGGAGCTGGCCGCCACCACGGTGCGCGCCGTGGTCGAGAAAAGCGGCATCGACCCCGCACGCATCGACGACGTGGTCTTCGCCCAGTCCTACGCCAGCAGCGAGACGCCCTGCGTGGGCCGCTGGGCCGCGCTGCAGGCCGGCCTGCCGGTGACGGTGCCGGGCATGCAGCTGGACCGGCGCTGCGGCGGCGGCCTGCAGGCCGTGGCCACGGCGGCCATGATGGTGCAAAGCGGCGCCGCCGACGTGGTGATCGCAGGCGGCGTGGAGAGCATGAGCAACATCGAGTACTACAGCACCGACATGCGCTGGGGCGCGCGCTCGGGCAATGTGCGCTTCTACGACCGGCTGGACCGCGGCCGCGAGCGCTCCCAGCCCGTGGAGCGCTTCGGCAAGATCTCGGGAATGATCGAGACCGCCGAGAACCTGGCGCGCGACTACGGCATCAGCCGCGAGGCAGCCGACGCCTATGCCGTGCGCAGCCACCAGCGCGCCGCCGCCGCCTGGGAGGCGGGCCGCTTCGCCGACGAGATCGTCCCCGTCAAGGTGCCCCAGCGCAAGGGCGACCCCGTGCTGTTCACGCGCGACGAAGGCTTTCGCGCCGACGCCACCACCGACAGCATGGGCAAGCTGCGCGTGCTCATGCCCAATGGAACGGTCACGGCCGGCAACGCCAGCCAGCAGAATGACGCCAGCGCCGCCTGCCTGATCGTGGCCGAGGACCGGCTGGCCGAGCTGGGCCTCACCCCCATGGCCACCCTGGTGGGCTGGGCCGCCGCAGGCTGCGAGCCCTCGCACATGGGCATAGGCCCCGTGCCCGCCGTCAAGAAACTGCTGGCGCGCCTGAACCTCACGCTGGACCAGATGGACCTGGTCGAACTCAACGAAGCTTTTGCCTGCCAGGTGCTGTCCGTGCTCAAGGGCTGGGAGTGGAACGACCAGGGCGCCATAGACCACAAGCTCAACGTCAACGGCTCCGGCATCTCCCTGGGCCACCCCATAGGCGCCACCGGCGTGCGCATCCTGGCCACCCTGCTGCACGAGCTGGAGCGCCGCAAGGGCCGCTATGGGCTGGAGACCATGTGCATAGGCGGCGGCCAGGGGATTGCGGCGGTGTTCGAGCGGGTGTGAGGAACCCGTCATGTCGACACGTCCAGTGAATCTGAGCCAGCAACAACATCGAATCGTTGAAGCTCAGACCCAAGCGACCAAGCTGGAAACGCTACGGCAAGCGGCTATGCGGGGGTGGGCGGATGTCGCCTCGGGTCACTACATTGACGTGCCGGATGAAGACTTTGACCTCTTTATCGCGGATCTGGGAAGGCAGGCAGCCAGCCGAATCAAGGCTGGTGCCTGACGGCGGCCTCCTCAATCCGCCCGCGCCCCCGACGCCTTCACGATCTCTTCCCACTTGCGGGCCTCGGCCTGGATGTAGCGCGCGAACTCGGCGGGCGTGGAGCCCACGGGCTCGGCGCCCAGGCGGCGGTATTGCGCGGCGATCTGGGGTTCGGCAAGCACGCGGCGGGACTCGGTCCACAGTTTCTGCACCACGTCCTGGGGCGTGTTCTTCGGCGCCCACAGTCCGTACCAGGTGCTGGTGCGAAAGCCGGGCATGCCGGCCTCTTCCATGGTGGGCACATCGGGCAGGGAGGGCGAGCGACTGGCCGAGGTGACGGCCAGCGCACGCAGCCGGCCCGAGGCGATGAAGGGCATGGCCGAGGGCATGGAGTCGAACATGAGCTGGATCTGCCCGCCCATCAGGTCGGTCAGGGCCGGCGAGCTGCCCTTGTAGGGCACATGCTGCATCTGCGCGCCGGTCTTCAGGCGGAACAGCTCGCCCGACAGGTGCTGTGACGACGCATTGCCGGCCGAGCCGAAGTTCACCTGTCCCGGATGGGCCTTGGCCCAGGCGATCAGCTCCTGCACATTGCGCACCGGAAGCTGGCTGCCCACGACCAGCACCAGCGGCACATCGACCAGCTGCGTGACCGGCTCGAAATCGCGGAAGGCGTCATAGGGCGCGCTGGCATAGACGTAGGGGTTGATGACGTGGATGGAGGCGTTGACCAGCAGCGTGTAGCCGTCGGCCGGCGCCTTGGCCACCAGGGCCGCGCCGACCATGCCGCTGGCGCCGGCCTTGTTGTCCACGACCAGCGGCTGGCCCAGCGCCTCGCCCAGCCGCGTGGTGACCACGCGCCCGACCACGTCGGTAGGCCCGCCGGGTGGATAGGGCACGACGACGCGGATGGGCGCCTTGGGATAGCCCTGGGCCCCGGCGGATGGCTGCGCGCCCGCCGTTCTCCATGCGGCCAGCGCCGCAGCGGCGCCCAGCAGGGTGCGGCGGGAAAGCGCGGGGCCTGTGCGTTGCGTTGTCATACCTTGTCTCCTTGAATGGCGAGTGCGAGCTTGCCGGTCACATTGCGGCCGTGCAGCGCATCCAGCGCAGCCGGCAGTTCATGCATGGCGAAGACCTGGCTGACCTGGGGATCGATGCATCCCCGGGCAGCCCAGTCGAGCAGCGTGGCAATGACGGGCTGCAGCTGCGCCGCGAAGGCCTGGCGCTCATCGGCCGGCGTCCAGCCGATGTAGCGGCCGTAGAAGAAGCCGTGCAGCGTGAGGTTCTTGACCAGGGCCAGGTTCATGGGCACGGCGGGAATGGCGCCGCTGGCAAAGCCCACGCTCAGCAGCTGCGCGTTCTGCGCAGCGGCGCGCAGCGCCTGCAGCAAGAGATCGCCCCCCACGGGGTCGAAGACCAGGGAGGCGCCCCGGCCCTGCGTGGCCTGCTTGACCTGGGCGGCCAGGTCCTGCGGGGTGACTGCCTGGTGCGCGCCACGGCGCAGCGCATCGGCGCGCTTGGCCTCGGTGCTGGCGCAGGCGATGACCTGCACGCCGGGCGTCTGCCGGGCCACTTCCACCGCCGCAGCGCCCACGCCCGAACCGGCGCCCAGCACCAGCACCACATCGCCTTCCTGCAGGCGCGCGCGCCAGTGCAGGGCCGTGTAGGCCGTGCCGTAGGACAGGGCAATGGGCAGGGCCTGCAGCCAGGGCATGCCCGCAGGCAGGCGGTAGACGGTGGACGCATCCACCACCGTTTCCTGCGCAAAGGCACCCCAGTCGGCAATGAAGGCCACGGCATCGCCGGGCTGCAGGTGCTGCACCGCGCTGCCGCATTCCAGCACGCGCCCCACGCCTTCGGTGCCGGGCACGAAGGGCAGCGGCGGGCGCCGCTGGTAGCGGCCCTCGATCAGCAGCCCCGTGGCGTGGCTGACGTTGGCGTAGGCCACGGCAATCCGCGCCTGGTGCGCGCCCAGGGGCTGGCCGGGCCGGTCCATGGACTGCAGGCTGACCACCTCGTGCGGCGCGCCGAATTGATGGCAGACCAGGGCCTGCATGGAGGTGTCCGGGGATGTGTCCGGGGAGGCGGGTGTGAACGTGGATGTGGAAGCGCTCATGCCATGACCTCCTGCGCGCACTGGTGCACCACACCGCTGGCCATCCATTGCTCCATCTCCTGCGGCGTGCAGCCGGCTTCGGCCAGGATCTGGCGCGTGTGCTCGCCCGTGCGCGGCGCGGCGCCAAGGGATGCACCGCAGGCTGCTGCGTCTGCCGGCCAGGGTGATGCCGCATACAGCAGCGGCCCGAACCCGGGCTGCGCCAGCGTGGCGAACGATGCGCGGTGCACGGCCTGGGGATGCGCCACCACATCGGCCAGCGTGCGCACGCCCGCATGCAGGGCGCCCTGCGCCGCCAGGCGCTGCTCCCAGTGGGCGCGCGGCTGCTGCGCCAGCAAGGCCTGCAGCCCGGCATGCAGCACATGGCGGTGGGCCATGCGGCCCGCATTGGAGGCAAAGCGCGCGTCCTGCAGCCAGTGCGGCAGGTCCAGCGCGCGGCACAGCCGCTCGAACTGGTCGTTGTTCAGGGCCAGCACGGTGATGAAGCCATCGGCCGTGGCGAACACACCGTTGGGGGCGCTCACGCCTTCGGCGGGCAGGCCGCCGCGCAGCGTGTCTTCGGCCAGCACCGTGGATTGCAGGGCGCAGCAGACCTCGAACAGGTTCAGTTCCACATGGCGCCCGCGCCCGCTGCGCGCCTTGCCCAGCAGGGCCGCCGTGCAGGCCTGTGCCGCGTAGACACCGGCTGCGATGTCGGCCAGCAGCAGGCCCACGCGCTGGGGCTGGCCCTGCGCGTCGCGGTTGCTGGTCATCAAGCCCGTGTCCGCCTGCATGACGGAGTCGGTGGCGGGCCGGTCCGCATACGGCCCCGTGGGTCCGTAGCCGCTGATGGAGACGTACACCGGGTCCAGGCCGGCCGCGCGCAGGCTGTCGTAGTCCACGCCCATGCGCTGCACGACCTGGGGGCGGAAGTTCTGCACCACGATGTCGGCCTCGCGCGCCAGCCGCAGCAGCAGCGCGCGCCCCTGGGCCTGGCGCGCATCAATGGCAATGCTGCGCTTGCCCGCGTTGTAGGTGGCAGACAGGCTGCTGTGCCCATCGCGCGAGATGCCCACGTGGCGCGCCCAGTCGCCTTCGGGCGGATCGACCTTGATCACCTCGGCGCCCTGGCGCGACAGCAGGTGGGTGCAGTAGGGGCCGGCCACGCCCTGGCTCAGATCGAGCACACGGTAGTGCGCCAGGGGCGCCAGCGGCGCGGTTTGCAAAGCTTCTTGGTTCACGGTCAGCGGCCTTTCGCCATGGTTTCCTCCATGCTAGGGAGGCAGGGCTGGCGCCACAATCCTCGCCAGCAGGCCAGGCCTGGTGACTCCCGATCAACAATGGCCGGCCCCGGCCCTGCAAAGAATGCCGAGATGGACCTGAACCTGTGCCGCGTCTTCATCGACATCGCCGAGGCCAAGAGCCTCACGCGGGCGGCCGAGCGCGGCGGCATGACGCGCTCCAACGTCTCGCGCCGGCTGCGTGCGCTGGAGACCGAGATGGGCGCGCAGCTGCTGCGCCGCACCACGCGCAATGTGGAGCTCACCCAGGCTGGCCAGCTGCTGTACCGGCGCTGCCTGGCCATGATGGAGGAGCTGCAGCGCGCCCGCGATGCCATCCACCAGTTGCGCTCCACCGTGAGCGGCGAGGTGGGCGTGCGCGTGCCCACCGGCTTCGGGCATTTCTATCTCAAGCCGCTGATCCTGGGCTTTTGCCGCGAGCATCCCGACATCCGCCTGCGCCTGCTGATCAACGACCAGATGGCCGACCTCGTGGCCTCCAAGGTCGATCTGGCGGTGCAGATCACCTCCGCGCCGCTGGACGATCTGGTGGCCACGCGGCTGTGCGATGTGCGCTGGAACTTCGTGGCCACGCCCGCCTGCCTGCAGGCGCTGGAGCAGTCGCTGGGCCGGCCCCTGCGCGCGCCTGCCGACCTGCTGCAGGCCCGCCTCATCCTGCCGCTGGCCATGGGCGGCAGGCTGGCCTGGCTGGCCGGTAGCGGCGACGATGGCGTGGCCGCTGCCCTCGATGTGCTGCCCTCGCTGCAATCGGGCGACTACCGCCTGCTGTACGACGCCGTGCTGGACGGCCTGGGCCTGGCCCTGCTCCCGGACTACGTGACCTCGGCCGCGCTGGCCGGCGGCACCCTGGTGGCCGTGCTGGACCAGGTGGTGTTCTCCGGCCTGGGCAATGCCATGTACCTGGTGCGCATGCCCGACCGCCAGCCCACCATGGCGGCCCGCGCCTTCCAGCAGTTCCTGCGCGAGGCCATCGTCACCGCCGCGCCCAGCTGGCAGGCGGGGGCTGAAGAGGGTGGTGAAGAAGGCGGTGAAGAAGGCGGCGGAGGGGGCTGCACGCACCGCTCTTCCTAGGATTGCCCTAACAGCCGGCAAACCCTGGCTTTGGCAAAAGCAGATTCCCAAGACGCGCCTGCCTGCGCACCATTGCCTGCATGTCCGGCGCAGACCGGGCGCGCCGCCGTGCAGGCCACGGCAGCGCTTCATTCATCTTTTGCAGGAGACATGCACATGCCCGCCCAACACCGCCGCAAGGCCCTGGCCACCCTGGCCCATGCCCCGCTTCTGGCGTCCCTGGTGACCGCCCTGGCCACCCTCCCCGCCGCCGCGCAGGACGCGCAGCCCGTGCGCCTCATCGTGGGCTACTCGGCCGGTGGCCCCGTGGACCAGGGCGCCCGCCTGCTCAGCGTGGCGCTGACCAAGGAGCTGGGCGCCTCGGTGGTGGTGGAGAACAAGCCCGGCGCCAACGCCACCATGGCCGGCAGCGAGGTCGTGCGCGCCAGGCCCGACGGGCTGACGCTGTGGTTCGCGGCCAGCCCCACCATCACCATCAGCCCCAACGTGATGAGCAAGATGTCCTTCGACCCGGCCCGTGATCTCACGCCCGTGGCGCCCGTGCTCAGCTACTACAACGTGCTGGTGGTCAACAACAACGAGCCCTACAAGACCACGGCCGAGCTCGTGGCCTATGCCAAGGCCCATCCGCAAAAGCTCAACTACGGCTCGGCCGGCGTGGGCGGCTCCAACCACCTGGGCGCGCTGCTGTTCGCGCGGCGCAGCGGCATCGAGATGAACCACATCCCCTACAAGGGCAACGCACCGGCCATGACCGACGTGATCGGCGGCCAGCTGAGCATGATGCTGGACATCATCAGCACCGCCAGCAGCTACATCCAGGGCGGCAAGGTGCGGGCCATCGCCGTCACCTCGCCGCAGCGCAATGCGTCCCTGCCCGATGTGCCCACCTTTGCCGAGTCCGGCATCGAAGGCCTCAAGGGCTTTGACGTGGGCGGCTGGTATGGCGTCTATGGGCCCAAGGGCATGTCGCCCGAACTCGTGGCCCGCCTGAACAAGTCCATCAACGCCGCCCTGGCCCAGCCGGAGCTGCGCAAGCGCCTCAAGGAACTGGGCTACGAAGAGTGGACCGGCGCACCCCAGAAACTGGCCGAGCGCGGTGCCAAGGAGCGCGCCATGTGGGCCACCGTCACGCAAGGCATTGTGGTGGACTGAGGGATACGCGGAGCATGAGTCAACGAATACACCATCTGCTGGACCGCTGGCTGGCCGAAGCGCCGCAGCGTCCCTTCATCCACCTGCCCGACGGCAGCAGCCTGAGCTTTGCCGACCTGGGCGCGCTGGCGGACACGGCCGAGGCCGAGCTGCGCGCGCTGCAGGTGCGGCCCGGCGACCGCGTGCTGGTCGTGGCCGAGAACTGCCCCGAGCATGCGGCGCTGATCCTGGCCTGCAGCCGCGTGGGCGCCTGGTCCTGCGGCGTGAACGCACGCATGGCGCCCGGCGAGATCGATGCCTTTGCGGCCAAGGCCGATGCGCGCGTGGTGTATTTCACCTCGGCCGCATCGGACAGCGCCAGCGGCCACGCGCGGCGCTTTGGCGCAGGCGACTCGGCCCTGGCCGGCATGCAGCACAGCCCCGTGCGCGCTGAGGCGGTGGCCGAATCCGGCGCGCTGCAGGACGAGGTGGCGGCGCTGATCTTCACCTCGGGCACCACGGGCACGCCCAAGGGCGTGATGGTGGGACATGACGCGCTGACGCTGTTCGCGCGCGTCTCGGCCACATCCCGCGGCCTGGGTCCGCAGGACCGCAGCTACGCCTTCGTGCCCATGACCCATATCTTCGGGCTGGGCACGGTGCTGCTGGCCTCGCTGCATGCGGGCGCGCAGATGGTGATGCGCCCGCAGTTCGACCCGGCCGACCTGCTGGATGCGCTGGCGCGCCACGGCATCTCGCAACTGCAGGGGCCGCCTGCGCTGTACGCGCGCTTGCTGGCCCATCTGCAGGAGCAGGGCATTGCACACCCTCAGGCGCCGGCGCTGCGCTATGTCTACACAGGCGCAGGCCCGCTGGACCTGACGCTCAAGAAACGCGTGGAGGCCGCCTTCGGCCAGGCGCTGCACCATGGCTACGGCCTGTCGGAATACGCAGGGTCGGTCCACCTCACGCGACAGGGCGAGCAGCGGCCCGACACCAGCGCGGGCTACGTGGTGGAAGGCGCCGAGGTGCGCGCCGTGGACCCGGCCACGGGCCGGCCCCTGCCGGAGGGCGAGCGCGGCGAGCTGTGGATACGCGGACGCGGCCTGATGCACGGCTACTTCCGCGATGACCAGGCCACGGCCGCCGTGATGCGCGAGGGCGGCTGGTACGCCAGCGGCGACCTGGGCGAGCTGCATGCCGACGGCGCGCTCTTCGTGGTGGGGCGGCTCAAGGAAATGATCATCCGCTCGGGCTTCAACGTGTATCCGGCCGAGGTAGAACTGGCGCTCAACGAGCTGCCCGGCGTGCAGCGCAGCGCCGTGGTCGGCCGCCCCGAAACCGATGGCAACGAGGAGGTCATCGCCTTCGTCGAACTGCAGCCCGGCGCCACGCTGGACAACGCTGCCGCGCGTGCCCACCTGCGAGAACGGCTGGCGCCCTACAAGCTGCCCGCCCGCATCGTGCCCCTGTCCGAGCTGCCCACCAGCCCCAACGGCAAGGTGCTCAAGCGCCTGCTGCAGGAACAGGCGCTGCGCGTTTGAGCCAACACGCCCGCTGAATCGTTGCGCCGGTGCCACTGCCGGTGCAACCTTTCACCCTCCCTGCCCTGAATCCCGACGCGCGCCAAGGCCATCGCCGTCGGAAACCCTTATCTGCGGCATCGATGCAACACCCCTACGCCAAGCGTGGCGCAGGCCTTGCACCCCTTCTTTCATGATGTAAAACTATGGAACTTAATATCTCGATAGTTTAAAAAGATTCATTAACTGAACGCTTGCCAGGCCCGGGCTGCAGGCAGCCGCAGTGGTGCACATCCCATGTGCCTGCTCACGTCTGCAAAAAGACAAGCCCCATTTCCGCAACCATTTGAATCAAGCGAATGAAAAAAATCCTCAATCTGATTTTCGGAGGTATTTTCCTGATCGCTGCCAGCTTGGTTCATGCGGCCTGGCCAGACCGGCAGATCACGCTGGTTGTACCTTTCCCGGCAGGCGGTGGCACCGATATCGTGGGGCGCATCATCGCCAAGGAGCTTGCACGACGCCTGCGCGTCAACGTGGTGGTGGAAAACCGCCCTGGCGCCTCGGGCAACATCGGTGCGCGCCAGGTCTCCAAGGCCCGTCCCGATGGATATACGCTGCTGATCTGCTCCACGGCCCAGACCATCTCGGGCGCGCTGTACACGCAGGCCGGCTATGACGTGGTCAACGACCTCGAAGCCATCTCCACCATCAACGACGGTCCTCTGGTGCTCATCACACGCCCGGGCCTGAAGCTGGCGTCGGTGCAGGACCTGATCGAGCTGGCGCGGCGCAGCCCCGGCAAGCTGACCTATGCCACGCCGGGCTACGGCAGCGCGGGCCACATGGCGGCCGAGGCCCTGAGCCTGGCCGCCGACATACGCATGCTGCACATTCCCTACCAGGGCGCCGCGCCCATGATGAGCGACCTGGTGAGCGGCCAGGTCGATATCGCCTTCGACCTGCTGATCACGGCCAAGCAGTATGTGCACCAGGGCAAGGTCAATCGCGTGGGCGTGGCCACGCGCGAGCGCTCGCCCCTCATGCCCGACTGGCAGACGCTCAGCGAGCAAAGCCCGGCCCGGCTCGGCAATTTCAACGAGACCTCATGGAATGTGCTCATGGCACCCAAGGGCACGCCGGCCGCGATAGTGAACGCCATCAATGCACAGATGAAAAATATCCTGACCGACGAAAAGGTGCAGAAGAAATTCATGGAGCTTGGCAGCATTCCCCTTTGGAAATCCGTGGACAGCACCAAGGCATTCGTATCCGACGACGCCAGAAAATGGAGAAAGGTGGTCAGTGATGCCGGCATCGCGAAAATCTGAAATACCCCCTTCGCCGCAGAAACTGGCAGGGCCCGATGTCAATGCGCTGCACGAATTGCTCAATGCGCTGAAAAAGCACGGCATCGACATCCCCTTCGAGCGGCTGGGACCCATCCTGGCGGAGCACCAGTTGCTGATGGAGCACCGCGGCCTCGTCAACGAACTGGCGCATGAGGCGGGACCCTCGCAGATCCACACCACCATCTCCCGTCAGAGCAAGCATGAGCGGCAGTCCTGAACTTTCGATACGACAGATGGCCAGCGCGCTGCGCGCCGGCAAGACCACTTCGGAGATGCTGACCCGGGCGGCGCTGGGACGCATCCGCGCCATGGACATCGACATCCATGCCTTCACCAATCTCGATGCCAGCGGTGCCATGGAGGCTGCGCGCAACGCAGACATGGCGCGCGGAGAAAGCGCCGATCTGCCGTTGCTCCACGGCATTGCCGTGGCCATCAAGGACGTCTACGACGTGGCCGGCCTGCCGACCACCTGCCAGTCCTGGCTGAGCCTGGACTATGTGCCCGAGGACGATTCCACGCCGGTGCGGCGCCTGCGCGACGCCGGCGCCATCATCCTGGGCAAGCTGGCCACGCACGAGTTCGCCATCGGCGCGCCCAGCCCCGACCTGCCGTTTCCCGCGGCCCGCAACCCCTGGGACCTGGCCCATATCCCGGGCGGATCGTCGTCGGGCTCGGGCGCCGCCATTGCGGCAGGCTTCACGCGGCTGGCCCTGGGAACCTGCACGGGCGGCTCCATCCTCATACCGGCCGCCTGGTGCGGCGCCGTGGGGCTGAAACCTACCTACGGCCGCGTCTCCAAGCACGGCGTGTTCCCCCTGGCCTGGACGCTGGACCACTGCGGCCCGCTGTCGCGCAGCGTGGAGGATGCGGCCATCGCGCTGCAGGTGCTGGCCGGGCACGACCCGCTGGACCCGGCCAGCTCCACCGAACCCGTGGACGACTACTGCACGGGGCTGGAGCAGGGCGTGAAAGGCCTGACCATCGGCGTGCCGCAGGACCACTTCCAGTCGTCGCCCCAGGCGTCGCCCACGTTCCTGTCGGCCTTCGACCGCACGGCCGCGCTGCTGGCCGAGGCCGGCGCCCGTCCCATCCACGTGAGCCTGCCCCACAGCCAGCAGTTCCTGGCGGCCGGCCGCGTCATCCTCAGTGCCGAGATGTTCACCATCCATGCGCAGGACCTGCGCTCGCGCCCGCTGGACTATGGCGAACTCACGGCGGCGCGGCTGCTGCTGGGCGCCACCGTGTCCTCGGAGGACTACCTGAACGCCCTGCGCGTGCGCCGCATGCTGGCGGCCCGCGTGGACGCTGCGCTGGACCGCTGCGACGTGCTGCTGACCGCCATCACCCTGGATACGGCGCCGCGCTTCGACCCCATGCCGCATTTCCGCCACTGGCCGGTACAGACCCATGCCTTCAACGTGACCGGGCACCCGGCCGTCAGCGTGCCGGTGGGCCTGTCACCCCAGGGCCTGCCGCTGGCCGTGCAGGTGGTGGGACGCTACTTCGACGAGGCCCGCATCCTGCAGGTGGCCCGGGCCATCGAGCGGCTGACCGGCTGGGAAAACCAGCTGCTGCCCGACGGCACCTGACCGCCGTGCTTGGCTCGGACACAGCCGCAGCAGCAGCCCCGGTCCTCGCTGATCAGCCTGACCTCCTATCAGGCCTCCATGCGGATGATCTGGCGTATGGCCTCGCCACGCGCCAGGCGGTCGAAGCCCTCGTTGATCTGGTCCAGCGTCAGGTGGCCGGTGACCAGGCGGTCCACCGGCAGCCTGCCGGCCGCATGCAGGGCCAGGTACCGGTCGATGTCGCGGCGCGGCACGCAGCTGCCCATGTAGCAGCCCTTGAGCGTGCGCTCCTCGGCCACCAGGTGCCAGACCGGCAGGCTGATGGCCTGGGCGCTGGAGGGCAGGCCCGCCGTCACCGTCTGGCCGCCGCGCCGCGTGATGCGGTAGGCCATCTCCAGGGCCTTGGCCGAGCCCACCATCTCGAAGGCATGGTCCACGCCGCCGCCCGTCAGCGCCCGCACCTGCTTGACGGCATCCTCGTCGCCGGCGTTGACGGTGTCGGTGGCGCCGAAATCGCGCGCCATGGCCAGCTTGTCGGCATTGAGGTCTACGGCCACCACGCGGGCCGCACCCGCCGCCGCCGCGCCCATCACCGAGGACAGGCCCACGCCGCCCAGCCCCACCACGGCCACGCTCTGGCCGGGGCTCACCCTGGCGGTATTGGCCACCGCGCCCACGCCGGTCATCACGGCGCAGCCGAACAGCGCAGCCAGCTCCAGCGGCACCGACTTGTCGATGCGGTGCACGCCGCGGCGCGAGAGCACGGCATGCTCGGCAAAGGCCGAGACGCCGACGAAGTGCGAGATGGGCTGGCCATTGCGCGACAGCCGCCTGGCACCCGACAGCAGGGTGCCCGCCACCCCGGCCTGGCCTGCGGGCTCGCACAGCACGGGCCGGCCCTCGGCGCAGGGCTGGCAGTTGCCGCAGCCGGGCACGAAGAGCATGACCACGTGGTCGCCCACCTCCAGGTCGGTCACGCCCTCGCCCAGCGCCTGGATCACGCCTGCGGCCTCATGGCCGAGCACGATGGGCGTGTCGCGCGGACGGTCGCCGTTGATGATGGACAGGTCGGAGTGGCACACGCCTGCGGCGGCCACCTTGACCAGCACCTCGCCGGGGCCGGGCGGCGCCAGGTCCACCTCCCAGATCTCCAGCGGGCGGCTGTCGGCATAGGGCGCGTCTGCGCCCGTTCTCGTGAGTACGGCGGCGCGTGTCTTCATGATGTCTTCACCAGCTTGCAGCTGCTCCTGGACAGCGGGCGGAAAGCCTCGTCACCGGGGATGGTGGAGAGCACCTTGTAGTAGTCCCAGGGATATTTGGATTCCTCGGGCTTCTTGATCTGCACCAGGTACATGTCGTGCACCATGCGGCCGTCCTCGCGCACCTTGCCGTTCTGGGCGAAGAAGTCCTCGATGGGCATCTGCTTGAGCTGGCGCGCCACCGCGTTGCCGTCGTCGCCCTTGGTGGCCTGCAAGGCCTTGAGGTAGTTGGTGACGGCCGAGTAGGCGCCCGCATGGATCATGGAGGGCATCTTCTTCATCTTCTCGAAGAAGCGCCGCGACCAGGCGCGCGTGGCCTCGGTGCGGTCCCAGTAAAAGCCCGTGGTCAGCACCATGCCCTGGCCGTAGCGCAGGCCCAGCGCATGCACGTCGTTGATGAACAGCAGGCTGGGCACCAGGGTCTGCCTGGGCGCGATGCCGAACTCGTGCGCGGCCTTGATGGCGTTGACCGTGTCGCTGGTGGCATTGGCCAGGTTGATCACCGAGGCCTTGGAGGCCTGGGCCTGCAGCAGGAAGGACGAGAAATCGCTGGCATTGAGCGGATGGAAGGTGGTGCCCACCAGCTTGCCGCCGCCGTCCTTCAGGAAGTCGGTCACATTGGCCGTCATGGCCTTGCCGAAGGCATAGTCCACGCCCAGGATGAACCATTCCTTCTTGCCCTGGGCCAGGATGCCGCGCACCGCGCCATTGGCCAGCGCATAGCTGTCGTAGGTGTAGTGGATGGCCGTGGGCGCGCAGTGCTCGTTGGTGAGGATGTCCGAGGCGCCGCCGGTGTTGATCACCATCTTGCCGCGCTCGCGCGCCAGGTTGTTGACGGCGATGGCGACGGCCGTGTTGTTGATGTCCACGATCAGGTCCACGCCGTCGCGGTCGAACCAGGTGCGCGCATGGGTGGCGCCCACGTCGGCCTTGTTCTGGTGGTCGGCCCAGACCACCTCGATCTTCCTGCCCAGCACCTGGCCGCCGAAGTCGGCCACGGCCATCTTCGCGGCCTCGACGGAGCCGCGCCCCGCCGTGTCCGCGTACAGGCCCGACATGTCGCTGAGCACGCCGATGCGCACCACGTCGTCCGATATCTGCTGCGCCTGCGCCGCCGCCGTCCACAGCAGGCCGGCGCCCAGCGCGCAGCCGGCAGCGCGCACCTTGGTCAAGCCGCCTCGCATCAAGCCTTTCCGCATATCCGTCTCCTTGTCTCGGGGTTGTTTTTCTGGATACCGGAGGCAAGCCTAAGCAGGCAGGCCCGGCCCGCCTATGCGCGATTGCGAAAGACCGGGTTGCAGCGCTGCGAAGCCGGGTTTGTCCCGGGTACGGGCACGCCGCCGTGCTCAGTCCGCCTGGATGCCGGCCACCTTGACCACCTGGGCCCATTTACGCAGCTCGCTGCTCAGGCGCTCGCGCATCTGCTGCGGGGTGCCGGGGTCGGCCTCGGCGCCGGCCGTCAGCAGGCGCTCGCGCACGGCGGCATCGCGCAGCGCGGTGTTGAAGTCGGCATTGATGCGCGCCAGCACGGCGGGCGGCGTGCGGGCCGGCGCGAACAGCGCGGCCCAGGAATAGGCCTCGTACTCGGGCAGGCCCGACTCGGCGATGGTGGGCACCTCGGGCAGCATGGCCGAGCGCTGGCGGCTGGCCACGCCCAGCACCTTGATGCGGCCCGACTTGATGTGCTGCAGCGCGCTGGGCGCATCGGCAAACATCAGCTGCACCTGGCCGCCCAGCAGGTCGTTCATGGCCGGCGCGCTGCCCTTGTAGGGAATGTGCTGCAGCTTGATGCCTGCATGCATGTTGAACAGCTCGCCGGCCAGGTGCGTGCCGCCGCCATTGCCCGAGGAGCCGAAGCTCAGCCCGTTGCCGGACTTGGCCAGCGCGATCAGCTCGCGCACGTTGCGGGCGGGCACCGAGGGATGGGCCACCAGGAAGACCGGGAACATGGCGGCAAAGCTCACGGGCGCGAAGTCACGCTCTATGTCGTAGGTCATCTTCGGCTGCAGCGCCGGGTTGACCGCGTGATGGATGGAGCCCACGAACAGCGTGTAGCCGTCGGCAGGCTCCTTGGCTGCGAGGGCCGCGCCCACCATGCCGCCGGCGCCCGCGCGGTTGTCCACGATGCAGGGCTGCGGCCAGATCTCGCCCAGCTTCTGGGTGAAGGCGCGCGCCGTGGTGTCCACCGGGCCGCCGGGCGGAAAGGGCACGATGAAACGCACGGGCCGCGTGGGCCAGGCATCGGCCGCAAACGCCGGCCGGACTGCAGGCAAGAGGCTGCCGGCCGCCAGCGCG
This sequence comes from Delftia sp. PX-1, assembly GCF_055797465.1. Lineage (NCBI taxonomy): Bacteria > Pseudomonadati > Pseudomonadota > Betaproteobacteria > Burkholderiales > Comamonadaceae > Delftia > Delftia sp. PX-1. Next base: position 201,561 of record NZ_CP184763.1, on the reverse strand, counting down.
CCACCGGCGGACAGCAGGCGGCGGCGGCGCGAAGAGAAGGAGGAAGTGGCAGAAGGCAGGAAGGAAGACGGGGGCATGGCGAAACTCCGGGCAACGGGCGGCGGCTTGCCGCGCGGACCATTCTGGGCAAGCCGCCCTGCGCCGTGTTTCGCGAATGTGGAAGGCGCGCTTCCAGGGCTCCCAAGCGGTGGAAACCCTGGGAAGCGGCCCACTCCGATGCAGCCTAGTGGCTGATCATCCAGGGCCGCCGCGAGGGCGCGGACTTTGCGCCGTTGGGTGCCGTCACCGTGGCGCTGCGCCGCCCCGATCCGCAGCAGCCGCAGCCTGCCGGGTGCCTGAGCCGCGCATAGTCATAGTCGCGCGAGCTGGCGGGCTCGTGGCGCGCGCGCTCGTTGGTGGCCATGGCGCGGCGCGTGCCGTCGGCCATCAGCGCCAGCCGGGGCGCGGCGGCCAGCACGCGCGCAGCCGCCGTGCCGCAGCCAGGGCAGGCCGCAGGCTCGTCGCGCAGGCGCAGCGGCCGCAGGGCCTCGAAGCCGCCGCATTGCGCGCAGTCGTAGTCGTAGGTGGGCATGGGCGGGCTCCTTGGCGTCAGCGCAGGTCGGGGGACAGGGGCATGTCCACGCTGCCGTCGAACTGGACGACGGGCCCCGCCGCGTTGGGGTTGATGTCGAAGTCGAAGATGCCCGTGGGCAGCCACAGCGTGGCGCAGGAGTTGGGCACGTCCACCACGCCGCTGATATGGCCCTGCACGGGCGCCGTGCCCAGGATGGAATACGCCTGGGCGCCGCTGTAGCCGAACTTCTTCAGGTATTCGATGGCGTTCAGGCAGGCCTGGCGGTAGGCCACGTTGACATCCAGGTAGTGCTGCCTGCCGCTCTCGTCCACCGAGATGCCCTCGAAGATCAGGTAGTCGTCATAGCGCGGCGTGATGGGGCTGGGCTTGAAGATGGGGTTCTTGATGCCGTACTTGGCCATGCCGCCCTTGATGAGGCCGACCTTCATGTGCACCCAGCCGGCCATCTCGATGGCGCCGCAGAAGGTGATCTCGCCGTCGCCCTGGCTGAAGTGCAGGTCGCCCACGCTCAGGCCGGCGCCGTCCACATAGACGGGGAAGAACACCTTGGCGCCGCGCGAGAGGTCCTTGATGTCGCAGTTGCCGCCATGCTCGCGCGGCGGCACGGTGCGTGCGCCTTCGGCGGCGGCCTTGTCGCGGGCCTCGCCGCGCATCTGGCCCATGTGGGCCGTGCCGGCCGACGGCGGGTTGGCCAGGCCGGGCACGCGCTCGGGATCGGTGGCGATCAGGGCGCGCTCGCGCTCGTTCCACATCTCCAGCATGGGCCGGTCAGGCAGGCAGCCGATGAGGCCGGGATGGATGAGGCCGGGGAAGTTCACGCCCGGGATATGGCGCGAACTGGTGAACATGCCCTTGAAGTCCCAGATCGATTTCTGGGCCGAGGGGAAATGGTCGGTCAGGAAGCCGCCGCCATTGTTCTTGGAGAAAAAGCCGTTGAAGCCCCAGAGGCTGTCGGGCTTGGCGCCTATGTCCAGCAGGTCCACCACCAGCAGGTCGCCGGGCTGGGCGCCCTTCACGCCCACGGGTCCGGACAGGTAGTGCACCGTGGTCAGGTCGATGTCGCGCACATCGTCGGCGCTGTCGTTGTTCTTGATGAAGCCGCCGGTCCAGTCGTAGGTCTCCAGGATGAAGTCGTCGCCGGGCTGGACCCAGCAGGCCATGGGAATGTCCGGGTGCCAGCGGTTGTGGACCCTTTCGTTGTCGGTGGGCGGGCGGTTCAGGTCCACCTTGATCAGCGTATCCGTCATGTGCAAAAACCTCCTGGGTGGGTGGGGATCGACAGCGGAGAACGGGCCGGGGTGCGGCACGCCATTGCCGGCCTTCCTGTGGCGCCACGCCGTGACAAAGCGGCGGCGCGCCCTCGGTGCGCCGGCAGGCGGCGCAGGGCGGGTATGAAGAAAAGGCCGGGAATGCATAAACACCATAGCAGCCGTGCCTGCCGGCCCGCCTAGGCAGCAACCCTGGGTTGACAGCCGGACGCCGGCGCTGGTGAAGCCACCCTTCCAGATTGGCGAATTGAAGCGGCCCCGCGATGCGGGCATGCTGGCGGACAGCCGCTGCCCTGCATGCCGCCGGGCGCAGCGCCAAGAACACAAAGAATGGAAACACCGCCCATGCACCTGAGCGCACAGACCCACTACCAGGCCGAACTCGATGCCGGCCGTTTCTGCATACAGCAGTGCCCGCAATGCACGCGCCATGTCTTCACCCCGCGCGAGCTGTGCCCGCACTGCGGTGCCAGCCCGCTGCGCTGGGTGCGCGCCAGCGGCCAGGGCACGGTCTACTCCACCTCCACCGTCGCACGCAAGAGCGATGCCGGCGGCGACTACAACGTGGCCCTGATCGACCTGGACGAAGGCGTGCGCATGATGGGCCGCGTCGAAGGCATTGCGCCGGCCGACGTGCGCATAGGCCAGCGCGTGAGCGCCCATGTGGCGAGCAAGGACGGACGCGGCCTGGTGCTGTTCCAGCCCGCGCTGCAACCGGCTCCACAGGCTTCCCATGGAGGTGCAGCATGAGCGCCCGTATCCCCCAATCCACCCTGGACGCCGCCGCCGTGAACCGCCCGCTGCGCGGGCGCGTGGCCATTGCCGGCGCCGCCACCTATGGCTGCGGCGAGGCACCCGGCATGGACGACATGACCCTGCTGGTGCGCGCCGCCCATGCGGCCGTGGCCGATGCCGGCCTGACCATGCAGGACATCGACGGCCTGGCCACCTGCAGCGTCAACGCCAGCATGTGGACCATGCCCGTGATCGAGCACCTGGGCATCAACCCCACCTACGTGGACGGCACGATGATCGGCGGCAGCAGCTTCATCGCCCACCTGCTGCCCGCCATCCGCGCGCTGGAGGCCGGCCAGTGCAAGGCCGTGCTGGTGTGCTACGGCAGCGCCCAGCGCTCGGCCACCTTCGGCCGCAAGGAAGGCCAGGCGGCGCGGCGTTTCCTGGACCCGCAGCCCTACGAGTTCCCCTACGAGCCCGTGCTGCCCGTGACCGCCTATGCGCTGGCGGCCGCGCGCCACATGCACGAGTTCGGCACCACGCGCGAGCAGCTGGCCGAGGTGGCCGTGGCCGCGCGTGCCTGGGCCCAGCTCAACCCCGAAGCCTTCATGCGCGACCCGCTGACCATCGAGGACGTGCTCTCGGCCCGCCCCATCGCCAGCCCCTTGAGCGTGCGCGACTGCTGCCTGGTGACGGACGGCGCAGGCGCCATCGTGCTGGTGCGCGGCGAGCGCGCCCGCGACCTGCCGCGCCCCCCCGTCTACGTGCTGGGCAATGCCACGGCCATCTGGAACCGCCAGATCTCCTGCATGCCCGACCTGACCACCACGGCTGCCGCGCAGTCGGGCGCCCAGGCCTTTGCCATGGCCGGGCTCACCGCTGCCGACATGGACATGGCCCAGGTCTACGACGCCTTCACCATCAACACCCTGCTGTTCCTGGAGGACCTGGGCTTTTGCGCCAAGGGCGAAGGCGGCGCCTTCGTGTCCGGGGGCGGCATCGCGCCCGGCGGGCGGCTGGCCGTCAACACCAACGGCGGCGGCCTGTCCTGCGTGCACCCGGGCATGTACGGCATCTTTGCGCTGATCGAGGCCGTGCGCCAGCTGCGCGGCGAGGCCGGCCAGCGCCAGCTGGGACGCCACCGCACGGCCGTGGTGCACGGCAACGGCGGCACGCTGTCCAGCCAATCCACGGCGGTGCTGGGAACCGCCGAAACCCTCTGAACCGCACAGGAAGCACACCGCAATGATCCGCGACCAAGAAACCCTCGAAGCCCTGCTGGACAGCGTGCGCCGCTTTGTGCGCGAGCGCCTGGTGCCCGCCGAGAACGAAGTGGCCGAGACCGACGAGATTCCCGAGTCCATCGTGCAGGAGATGCGCAACCTGGGCCTGTTCGGCATGACCATCCCCGAGCAGTTCGGCGGGCTGGAGCTGACCATGGAGGAAGAGGTGCGCGTGCTCTTCGAGCTGTGCCAGACCGCGCCGGCCTTCCGCTCGGTGATCGGCACGACCGTGGGCATAGGCTCGCAGGGCATCCTCATCGACGGCACGCCCGAGCAGCAGGCGGCCTGGCTGCCCAAGCTGGCCACGGGCGAGATCATGGCCTCGTTCGCGCTGACCGAGCCCGAGGCGGGCTCGGACGCGGCCTCGCTGCGCACCACCGCCATCAGGGACGGGGACCACTATGTGGTCAACGGCAACAAGCGATTCATCACCAATGCGCCGCATGCGGGCATGTTCACGCTGATGGCGCGCACCGACCCGGCCAACAAGGGCGCGGGCGGCGTCTCGGCCTTCATCGTGGATGCGAAGTCGCCGGGCATCAGCTTCGGCAAGAACGACGTGAAGATGGGCCAGAAGGGCGCGCACACCTGCGACGTATTCTTCGACAACGTGCGCGTGCCGGCGGCCAACCTCATCGGCCTGAAGGAAGGCCAGGGCTTCAAGACCGCCATGAAGGTGCTGGACAAGGGCCGCATCCACATCGCGGCCGTGAGCGTGGGCGTGGCGCAGCGCATCCTGCGCGACGCGCTGAACTATGCGCTGGAGCGCAAGCAGTTCGGCCAGCCCATCTGCGAGTTCCAGCTGGTGCAGGCCATGCTGGCCGACAGCCAGGCCGAGCTGTATGCGGCCGAGTGCATGGTGATCGACGCAGCGCGCCGCCGTGACGAGGGCCGCAACGTCTCCACCGAGGCCTCGTGCTGCAAGATGTTCGCCACCGAGATGGTGGGCCGCGTGGCCGACCGCGCCGTGCAGATCCTGGGCGGCTCGGGCTACCTGGCCGAGTTCGGCATCGAGCGCTTCTACCGCGACGTGCGGCTGTTCCGCCTGTACGAAGGCACGACCCAGATCCAGCAGGTCATCATCGCGCGCAACATGGTGCGCGAGGCGCGCGCCGCATGAGCCACATGAGCGCACCGCCCCCCGACCGCAATGCCTTCATGCGGCTGATCGGCGCCTCGCAGGTGCCCGCGCCGCCCGGCAAGGTCCATGTTCGCCTGCCCCACATGCGCGAGGAACTGCTCAACCAGCTGCCCGCCGCGCACGGCGGCGTGCTCATGACGCTGCTGGACTCCGTGATGTCGCGCGCCGCCGGCGAGCTGCCCGGTGCGCCATCGCAGACCGCCGTGACGGTGGAGATGAGCAGCCGCTTCCACCGCCCGGGCAAGGGCGCGCTGCTGGCCGAAGGCTGGGTGGTGCACGCCAGCCGCAGCCTGTGCAGCTGCGCAGCGCAGTTGCTCGATGAAGACGGAAAGCTGGTGGCCACGGCCACCGGCACTTTCAAGTACTGGCTGGCACCGACCACGCTGGACCGGGGCACGGCCCAGGCCGACTGAACGGGCGGTGGGCGGCGGGCAGCCGTCGGTGGGCCCCTACTCCAGCGTGAGCCGGCCCTGTGCGTCGGCCACCAGCAGCTCCACCAGCTCCTGGGCGAAGGACGGCAGGGCCTCCAGGCTGCGCACGCAGATCTGCATCTCGCGCACCGACCAGGCATCGGACAGCGGCACGATGGCGATGTCCATGGAATGCGCATGGCGGCTGGCGGCCGATTCGGGCAGCACGCCCACGCCCACGCCGGACTCGATCATGCGGCAGGCCGTCTCGAAGTTGCCCACCTGGATGCGCTGCTTGATGGGCCGGTGCAGCTGGTCGCTGGCCTGGCGCAGGAAGGCGTGGATGGCGCTGGATTCGTGCAGGCCCACATGGTCCAGGTCCAGAGTGTCGGCAAAGGCCATCTGCATCTCGCCATCGAGCGCATGGCCGCGCGGCACCACCAGCACCAGGCGGTCGCGGCGGTAGGGCAGGGTCTCCAGGTTCTCGGTGCGCACCAGGCCGGCGACGATGCCGATGTCGGTCTGCCCCTCGGTCACGGCACGCACGATGTCGTGCGACAGGCGCTCGCGCAGGTCGATGTTCACGTCGGGATTGCGGCGCAGGTAGTGGCGCAGTACGGGCGGCAGGAACTCGCCCAGCGAGGTGGTGTTGGCAAACACCCGCACATGCCCCTTGATGCCGCGCACGTACTCCTGCATGTCGCCGCGCAGGTGCTCGATCTGGCCCAGCACCATGCGCGCATGGGTGACGAAGGCCTGGCCCGGCGGCGTCAGCGTCACGCCCTGGCTGGTGCGGTACAGCAGCTTGGTGCCGATGCTCTCTTCCAGGTTCTTGATGCGGGTGCTGGCCGCCGGCAGGGAGATGAAGGAAAGTTCCGCGCCACGCGTCATGCTGTTGGCGTCGGCGATGTGCACCATGAGGCGCAGATCCACAAGATCGAAATGCATGGCCATCCGGCATTGTAGAAAGCCGCAGCGGCCCCGGCTGAGCCCTGCGCGTCAGTACAAACCGCAGTGCCGGCCGGGCGCGAACGCGCGCTTTCACAAATGCGAAGCCACGGCGGGCCGCCGCGCCGTAGCATGGCCCATCTGCCCGGGATAGCCGCCTCAGCCCATGAACCACACCGAAACCCCCTCCCCCAGCCCCATCAACAGCACGGCCACCCAGACCGCAGGAGCGCTGGGCCATCTGCGCGTGCTCGACCTCTCTCGCGTGCTGGCCGGCCCCTGGTGCACGCAGAACCTGGCCGACATGGGGGCCGACGTGATCAAGATCGAAAAGCCCGGCGAGGGCGACGACACGCGCCACTGGGGCCCGCCCTTCTTCCCCGATGCGCAAGGCAATCCCTCGGACAACGCCGTGTACTTCGCGGCCTGCAACCGCAACAAGCGATCAGTCACCGTGGACATGGCCACGGCCGAGGGCCAGCGGCTGATCCGCGAGCTGGCCATGCAAAGCGATGTGGTGGTGGAGAACTTCAAGACCGGGGGCCTCAAGCGCTACGGCCTGGACTACGCCTCGCTGAGCGCGCTGAACCCGCGCCTGATCTATTGCTCGGTCACGGGCTTCGGCCAGACCGGGCCCTATGCGCCGCGCGCCGGCTACGACCTGCTGGTGCAGGCCATGAGCGGCCTCATGAGCATCACGGGCCGCGCCGACAGCGAGCCCGGCGGCGGGCCGCTGCGCGTAGGCGTGGCCGTGATCGACCTGTTCACGGGCATGTATGCCACCACGGCCATCCTGGGCGCACTGGAGGCCCGCCACCGCACGGGACGCGGCCAGCACATCGACATGGCCCTGCTGGACGTGGCCATGGCCGTGCTGGCCAACCAGGGCGCGGGCTTCCTGAACACCGGCCATGTGCCGGGCCGCCAGGGCAACACCCATCCCAGCGTCGTGCCCTACCAGGACTTCCCCACGGCCGACGGCCGCATGCTGCTGGCCATCGGCAACGACGGCCAGTTCGCGCGCTTTTGCGAGGCGGCCGGCACGGACTGGGCGAGCGACGAGCGCTTTGCCACCAATGCCGGCCGCGTCATCCACCGCGACGCGCTGATCCCGCTGATGTCCGATCTCACGCGCAGCCGGCCCACGGCCGAATGGATCGCGCTGCTGGAGGACAAGGCCGTGCCCTGCGGCCCCATCAACCACATCGGCCAGGCCTTCGACGATGCGCAGGTGCGTGCGCGCGGCCTGCGCGTGGAGCAGGAACGCTACCCGGGCGCCACGCCGCCTGCCGGCGAGACCATCAACCGCGTAGTGACCACGGCCAGCCCGCTGCGCCTGTCGGACACGCCCACCACGCTGCGCCATGCGCCGCCGGCCCTGGGCCAGCACACGGACGAGGTGCTGCGCCAGCGCCTGGGCCTGGATGCACAGCAGCTGCAGGCCTTGCGCGACCAGGGCGTGGTCTGAACGACCGGCATCGGCAGGCACCTGGCACACGCTGTCGCGCGGCTGTCCTGACGTCCTGAAGGCTGGGGGCCGGCCCGTCGCACCGGCGCACATGACGGCACAAATGACGGCACAAATGACGGAGCGAAAGCCGGTGCGAAGACGGTGCGGACGGCCGTGTCGCGCGCCCGCAAACCGCTTTTAGGACACGTCCTATCGAAAATCAGATAGGAAGCATTCTCATCATCTGACGGTGCGGAAATAATCCCCACCACAGATGCACATAGCCAATTCTTTCCTGTCCGAAATCCCTAGGACACCCATCCGCAGCACCTGGGCGCAGAAGGCGGCAGCCGCCGCCAAGCACCGGGCCGCAGCTGGCGTCCGGGCGCCAAAAGGTGTAGGCGGACGGCTCGGCATCTTCCGCATCCACCGCCCCTGCCCTGCATCAGACCCGCGCATGGCCAGCCGCAGTCCTGCCGCCCTGGAAGGGCCTGCGCCATGAGACCCCGCATCAAGGGCCGCATCTGCCGGACCTCGGGCTGGTTCCCCCCTGAGCGCACGCGCCGGCCCTCGTCATTGCCTTCGTTGATCCCTTTCCACCTTGCTCTGCACCGCAGGCCAGGTGTGCCCTGCTGCACGCCTTTTTTTGCTCCCTTGCCGTTCAAGGGATACGACTTCAGAACTTCGCCATGCAAGCCTTTCGCAACCTCAAGATTTCCTCCAAGCTGCTGCTGGCCTTCCTGGCCGTGCTGGCGCTGACCACCTTCGTGGGCCTGTATGCCGTGATGCGGCTCAGCCAGATCAACCAGGCGTCCGTCGACATCGCCACACGCTGGATGCCCTCGTCGCGCATGCTGCTCACCATCCGCGCCACCACGGCGCGCTACCGCGCCAACGAGCTTCAGTACCTGATCTCCACCAGCGACCAGGATATCAAGGCCTTCGACGCCATCATGAGCGACCTGTGGAGCAAGATCCAGACGAACTACGACAACTACGCCAGCTTCATCCAAACCGAGCAGGAAAGGGCGTCCTACGACGAGCTGGGCCGGCTGCGCAGCGCATATGCCAGGGAGCACGCCATGATCATGACCCTGGCACGCAACGGCCGAAAGGACGAAGCCTTGGTGCTGGCGCAGGGTGAATCGCTGGAGCTGAGCCGGCGCCTGTACGACCAGATCGACCGCATGGTGCAGATCGACCACGATGCCGGCCAGGAGGCCAACAGGCACGCCAATGATCTGTACAGCAGCGCGCGCGCCTGGGTGGTGGGGCTGCTGGCCGCCAGCATCGCGCTGGGACTGGCGCTGGCGCTGGCGCTGGCGCGCATCGTGGCGCGGCCGCTGATCGAGGCCGTGGGCGTGGCCCAGGCCGTGGCCGAAGGCGACCTGACGCGCCGCATCCAGGCCACCACCACCGACGAAACAGGCCAGTTGCTGCACGCGCTGCACCGCATGGACCAGAGCCTCATCCACATCGTCAGGCAGGTGCGCAACGGCACGGACTCGATCGCCACGGCCTCCAGCCAGATCGCCTCGGGCAACAACGACCTGTCGCTGCGCACCGAGCACCAGGCCAGCTCTTTGCAGGAGACGGCTGCCTCCATGGAGCAGCTCACCGTTACCGTGCGCCAGAACACCGACAACGCGCGCCAGGCCAACCAGCTGGCAGCCTCGGCCTCGACCGTCGCCCAGCAAGGCGGCGAGGTGGTGTCCCAGGTGGTGGACACCATGGACGCCATCCATGCCTCCTCGCGCAAGATCGCCGACATCATCGGCGTGATCGACGCCATCGCCTTCCAGACCAACATCCTCGCGCTCAACGCCGCCGTCGAGGCGGCGCGCGCGGGCGAGCAGGGCCGGGGCTTTGCCGTGGTGGCGGCCGAGGTGCGCGCACTGGCGCGACGCTGCGCCGATGCAGCCAAGGAGATCAAGCTCCTCATCGAGGACTCCAACGGCAAGGTCAGCACCGGATCGGCCCTGGTGGCGCAGGCCGGGCAGACCATGCAGAACATCGTCAGCAGCGTGCGCAACGTGACCGACATCATGGGAGAGATCACCGCTGCCAGCGTGGAGCAGACGGCGGGCCTGGAGCAGATCAACCAGGCCATCTCCCAGATGGACCAGGTCACCCAGCAGAACGCGGCCCTGGTCGAGCAAGCCGCCGCAGCAGCACAGTCCCTGCAGGAACAGGCCTACGGCCTGCAGCAGGCCGTGAGCGTCTTCAAGCTGGAGCGCGGCATGGAACTCACCGCCCTGCCCGCCACCCCTCAGCCCATGCCGGCTCCAGACCTGGCCAGGATCACCAGCGCAGCCCAGTCAGGCCGCTGGGAAGCGCATTGATCAGAACGAATGGGCCATGCCCACGCCGAAGGCCGTGCGCGAGCTCTGGTTCTCGTAGCGCTGATGGCCCAGGCTGGTGTAGAGCATGGTGCGCTTGGACAGCGCGTACTCGGCGCCCAGCGACAGCATGTTGTTGGTGTCTCGGTCCAGGCGCTGGCGCGCATAGCTGGCCTTGAGCGTGGTCGCGCCCATGCCGTAGGTGGCGCCCAGCGAGACCATGCGCGACTTGTCGGGCCCCGTGCCGGGCGTGCCCGACTTGCTGCGGTCATAGGCCAGCATCACCGCTGCCGTGCCGATGCGGTACTTGCCGCCCATGTACAGGTCGGTGTCGCCGCTGCCGTTGCGCTCGTGCGCCAGCATGGCCGCCACCGCGCCCTGGTCGTAGTTGACCGACACCGAACGCGCACGGCCCTGGCGGCCCGGCGCCTCGGTGCGCTCGGGCGAGGCGCTCAGGTGCAGCGAAAAGCCGCCGAACTTGGGCGAGTCGTAGAACACGCCGTTGGACATGCGGCCGTACTCGGGCGAGCCGTTGTTGCTGGCGCGGTCGGTCGGCGTCAGGTAGTGGGCCATGTGCCAGGCCGGCGAGGCGATGCGGTTGAAGTTGCCCCAGGGATCGAACTGCCATTCCTGGCTCCACATGGCGCTGAGCGCGCGGCCCAGGCGCAGGTGGCCCCAGTTGCCCTGCAGGCCCACGGTGGACTCGTCATGCCAGAAGGGCTTCTTCGGATAGTCCTCGGTCAGGCCCGTGTCCAGGTCGAAGCGCGTGCTCAGGCGGAAGGTGGCCTTCAGGCCGCCGCCCAGGTCCTCGAAGCCGGCAATGGCCAGGTTGCTGCGCTGAATCGTTCCCAGCTTGCTGGTCTTGTCGAAATCCCGGAACACACCCGCGTCCAGATAGCCACTGATGGTGACGTTGGAGCCGGCGCCAGATGACTGGGCGGCCACCGGCAGGGCGGCAGCGATGGCGAGAGAGGCAAGGGTCAAGCGGGAGGTACAACGCATCCTGAACGGGTTCCTGAAATGAAAGATGGCACAACACCGGCGCGGCCCGGGGGCATGCGCGAACGGCGACGGGGGCTGCCACAACGGGGGTGGCTGGAAAGGTGCGCGGCGGGCTGGTGGCCAGCCGCGACTTGAAGGCAGCCAGGATGCAGATCGCAGCATGATCGCTGCACATTCGTCAAACATCCCGGCCAAAGACGTCAACCGCGCAGGTGGCGGGCAACAGGCGGCATTATGAAAGCAGGGGCCGGCGATGACCACGCCACCGTCAGGCCCGGTCAGTTTCGCAAGGCCGGTCTCAGCGGCTGCGCTCGGTGCGCGACACGTCCCAGAGCCGGTTCATCTCGCTGCAAAAGGGCTGGGCACAGGGCGCGCGGCCCTCGTACTGGCAGCCTTCGGTGGTACAGAAATGCGACTGGTGCTCGAAGGCCCGGCGCTCGCGCGGCAGGGCGCCCGAAGCCTGGGCCGCCGCCATGTGCAGCCAGGGATCGTTGCGCTGCTGCAGCATCTGCTGCACCTCCTGCGCGAACGCGGGCGACAGCGACGCCACCGAGGCCAGCCCGGCCGGCGATGCCATGGCGCCACCGGGCAGGCGCAGCGGCTGCAGCTCCAGCAGCAGCAGGGCGCTGGTGCGCAGCGCATCGGCGCCACGCGGCTGCACCACCACGGCCACCGGCCCCGAGGCCAGCGATTGCAGCGATGCATCCAGCGGCAGGCGCAGGCCCGGCTCCGTGGCCTGCGCGCCCGCCAAGGGCAGCGCAGCGCCCGCAGGCAGGGCCGCCGCCGTGAAAGGGGCCGCACCCGGCGCGCAAGCCGATGCGGCCGCCAGCGCCATGGCCGCGCCCTGCGCCTGGGCCCAGGCCTGGGGCACCTGCAGGCTCAGCGTGAAGCCGCGCTCGCCCTGCGGCGTCAGCAACGTGCCCTGCTGCACCCACCAGCTTTGCAGGGCGGGCAGGGTCTGTGTGGCCCCCCCGGCAGCGCCACCTGCAATGCCCCCTGCTGGGCGCGCCCCGGCCTGCGGCGCCAGCCCGGATCCGGCCAGCAGCGCATCCATCACCTTGCCCTTGGCAGCCCCCACGGCCAGCGTCACTGCGGCAGCGGCGGGCGGCATGGAGGCCGCAGGCGTTGTCGATGCAGACGGGATGGGCGGTCCGGCCTGGGCCGATGGAGCGCTCCGGGGATCCTGCCCGCCAGGCGCCGTCGTGCCTGCCGCCAGCGCCTGGAGCAATGCCGCCGAGCCCGGCTGGGCCGCCAGCAATTGCAGGGCCTGGCCCTGCTGGGTGCCCACCTGGGCCAGCAGGGCCTGCAACAGCCGGCCCAGCGCCTCGGACACGCCGCTGGCCGGCCACTGCGGCGCAGGCGCGCCGGGACTGGCCTGCACCTGGCGCGCCAGCTGGGCCACCAATTGCTCGAAGGCCTGCAGGCGCAGGCTTTGCAGCATCTCGGGCGACCAGCGCACGGCCGTGGCCGCTGGCGGCGTGACGGGAACGGAGGGTGAGGCGGATGACGCGGGTGAAGCCGGCGCCACCGGCGCACCAGCGGCCGGGCCGGGCACAGGCGCCGCCACGGGCTGCGGCAGCCCTGCGGCAGGGGACGGGACGGGCGGCAGCGGCGAACTCATGTCAGAGGCTCCGCCCGCGCGATCAGGCCGATTCCGGGTAGAACAGGCGGCGCGTGGGCGTGCTGCCCACGGCCTTGGCGATGGCGCCGATGTGGTCCGGCGTGGTGCCGCAGCAGCCGCCCACGATGTTGACCAGGCCTTCGGACGCGAATTCGTGCACCAGGCGGCTGGTGACTTCGGGCGTTTCGTCAAAGCCCGTGTCGCTCATGGGATTGGGCAGGCCGGCGTTGGGGTAGCAGCTGATGAAGGTCTCGGGCGCGGCCTTGTTCAGTTCCTGGACGTAGGGGCGCATCAGCGCCGCGCCCAGCGCGCAGTTCAGGCCGATGGACAGCGGGTTGGCATGGCGCACGCTGTGCCAGAAGGCCGTCACCGTCTGGCCCGACAGGATGCGGCCCGAGGCATCGGTCACCGTGCCGCTGATCATGATGGGCAGGCATTCGCCGCTTTGCTCGAAGGCCTCGTCCACCGCGAACAGCGCGGCCTTGGCGTTGAGCGTGTCGAAGATGGTCTCGACCAGGATGACGTCGGCGCCGCCCTCGATCAGCGCCAGCGTCTGCTCCAGGTAGGCCTGGCGCAGCTGCTCGAAATTCACGTTGCGCGCGCCCGGATCGTTCACGTCGGGGCTGATGCTGGCCGTCTTGGGCGTGGGGCCCAGGGCGCCGGCCACGTAGCGCGGATGGCCGGGCGTGCTGTACTTGTCGCAGGCCGCGCGGGCCAGCCGGGCGCTCTCGAGATTCATCTCGCGCGCCAGATCGGCCATGTGGTAGTCGTCCTGCGCAATCGTGGTCGCGCCGAAGGTGTTGGTCTCGATCAGGTCGGCGCCGGCGGCCAGGTACTTCTCATGGATGTCGCGGATCACGTCGGGGCGGGTGAGCGACAGCAGCTCGTTGTTGCCCTTGACGTCATGCGGGAAGTCCTTGAAGCGGTCGCCCACGCTGCCCGGGCCCGTGTAGCCCTGGCCCCGGTACTGGGCCTCTCCCAGCTTGAAGCGCTGGATCATGGTGCCCATGGCGCCGTCAAGAATGACGAGGCGCTTGGCAAGGATGGCGGGAAGCTCTTTGGCGCGGGTGTACTGGGGCAGGCTCATGGGCAGCGATTGTAGGAATTCCGGGGCGGCCGTGCCGGGCACGAGGATTCCCCCAGAAAAACGGCCTGCGCCCCAAACAAAAGGCGCGACCTATGAAACTAGCGCACCCCCACGCCAGAGACACCGAGGAAGGGCCTATGCCGGCCGCGCCGCCCCGCACCGAGGGTGTCGTCCCCCTCCCGCGTAGCGAGAGAGGGCGCCGTGCACACGGGGGAAGCGGCGCAGCCGCTCAGGGGGTGCTAACCATTTCAGCTGCAGACAGAGACGACTTGAGCCGGCTGGCGGCTCAGGCTCACATACACATGGCCCACGCCGCTGTCGAAATACGCGGCCTCATGGCGGCCCAGCTCCACCGATTCGCCGTTCTCGAACAGGATGCGCACCCGGCCCGAGAGCACCATCACGAACTCCTGGCCCGCATGGCGGATGGTCTCCGAGAATTCCCCGGCCTCGCGCGCATTGATCACGGCCACCAGGGGCTGCATCTTCTTGCCCGGGAAGGCGCCGCACAGCACGCTGTAGAGGTACTGGTCGGTCTCGTAGCGCTGCACGTCCTCGAAACGGTCCTTGACCACGGTGGGCGTGTCGCCGGCCGCCTGCTGGGCGTCTCCGACCATGAACAGCCGTGTCATGTCGATGTCCAGCGCATTGCCCAGCATGAGCACCTTCTCGTAGCTCAGCGCGATCTGGCCGCGCTCGGCCTTGGAGATGGTGGACACGGCCAGGCCGCTGCTTTCGGCCACCTGCTGCAGCGTCAGGCCGCGCTCCTTGCGGGCCTTGCGCAGCTTGGCCCCCACTTCGTGCTTGCCTGCGGGCAGGGCGGCGGCCGTGCGGGCGCCCGGCAGCACGGCGGCAAGGACCTGGTCTGCCGTGGGAAGCGGACTGGAACGAGGGCTGGGGCCGGGACCAGGGGCGGGACTGGTGCGAGGACGGGGGCTGGGCATGAAGCGGGCGATCGGGGCTGGCGACCGACCGATTCTAGGGTCAGGCCCGCCCCCTCAGGTGCCGCGCAGATCGGCCTGGGGCGCCGGCCTGCGGCCCAGGCGCAGCCAGCCTGCCAGCGCGCAGGCCATGAGCGCGAAGCCGATGTAGCCATAGACCGGGTACACCATGCCCACCAGCGTGATGAAACCCGCGAAGCTGCCGCCCAGTGCCACCACGCCCGCCACGCCCGTGCCCCAGCGAAAACGCGGCGTGCCGGCCGGCAGGATGCGGGCCACGAAGGCATAGAGCATGCCCACGGCGGTGTTGAGGATCATGCCGAAGATGACCAGCGACATCAGGTGCCCCAGCCAGGGCGAGATCTGCGTGGCCAGCGCCAGCATGGGCATGGACAGGCCGCCCAGCGTGTCCATGCGCCAGACCATGGCGGCCGCGATCAGCAGCATCAGCAGGCCCAGCAGCAGCCCGCCGGCCACGCCGCCCCACAGCGCCACGCGGCGCGAGCTGGTCTGGCCGCCCATGATCACCAGGAAGGGCATGCCCGCCACCACGTTGTAGGAGACATAGAGCAGCGCGGCCACCAGCCAGTGCCCCGCACCCCGGGGCTGGGCGGCGGTGGCGGCCTCCAGCGCGGCCGGCTCGCCCTGGGGCGTCACCAGCACGTAGCCTGCGACCACCACGGTCATGAACACCAGCAGCGGCGTGACCGCGCCGATGAAGGCGATCACCCGGCCCACGTCCAGGCAGACGATGAGCACCGTGGCCACGGTGGCCAGCACGCTGCCCCAGACCTCGGGCAGGCCCAGCCACTGGTGCAGCAGCGAGCCTGCGCCCGCCAGCATGACCACCGTGATGGCGAAGAGGAAGAAGGTGATCAGCACATCGAACACCATGCCCACATGCCGGCCCAGCAGGGCCTGCACCACCTCCTTGTGCGAGCCGGCCTGCAGGCGCTGGCCCATGGTGGAGAACGCCATGGACAGGAAGACGAAGGCCAGGGCCGCCACCAGGCAGCCCGCCAGGCCGATGGCGCCAAAGCCCGCGAAGAACTGCAGTATCTCCTGCCCCGAGGCGAAGCCCGCCCCGACGATGACGCCGACGAAGGCGCCGGCAATCCTGCTCACTTCCTTGAATGCACCCATGCCTGTCTCCTTGGATTGTTGTGTGTTGCGGGGGCTGAAAAAGCGAAAAGGCAGGCGTCTCAGGCCGCGAAGCGCTCCGGACTCAGCCGCCGGGCATCGACGCCCTGGGCCAGCAGCTCGGCGGGCAGCGGCTCGCGCATCAGCAGCGCGGCCGCAGCGGCCGAGGCGCCGGCGGCCGTCTGTATGCCGTAGCCGCCCTGCCCTGCCAGCCAGAAGAATCCTTCACGGCGCGCGTCCCAGCCGATCACGAAGTCGTCATCGGGCGCAAAGCTGCGCAGCCCGGCCCAGACATGGCGCGGCCGGCGTATGCGCAGGCGGGTCAGTGTCTCGATGCGGTCTATGCCCATGGCCACGTCCAGTTCCTCGGCCACCACGTCATGCGGCGGCACGGGATCGGCATTGGCGGGCGAGCCCAGCAGCTGGCCCGCATCGGGCTTGAAGTAGAAGCTCTCGTCCACACCGATCACGGCAGGCCAGCCGTGGATGTCCTCGCCCTCCGGTGCGGCAAAGGTGAAGGCCGAGCGGCGGCGCGGCTCGATGCCCAGCGGCCGCGCGCCGCACAGCCGGGCCACGGCATCGGCCCAGGCGCCTGCGGCATTGACCACGGCGCGGGCACGGACCTGCGACCCGTCCTGCAGCACCAGGGTCCACAGGCCCTGGCCACCACCATCCACCTCGCGCTCGGCGCCGGAAAGTTCGGCGCCGCAGCGCAGCCGCGCACCGGCACGCGCCATGCCGCGCAGAAAGCCCTGGTGCAGTTCGGCCACGTCAATGTCCATGGCGTCCAGGTCATGCACGGCACCCACCAGCTGGCTCTCGTCCAGGCAGGGCACGAGGGTGCAGGCCTGGCGCGCGTCGATGCGCTCGGCGCGCAGGCCGTCGCGGCGGTACATGGCCAGGGCCTCGTCCAGCTGGGGCTCCTGGCCGGCCGTGCCTATGTAGAGCACGCTGCGCGGCTGCAGCAGCGCGTGCTCGCAAAAACCTTCGGGCGGCGCGCTGTAGAAGGCGCGGCTGGCGCGTGTCAGCGCGCGTATCTGCGCGGTGCCGTAGCTTTCCATGAACATGGCGGCCGAGCGGCCCGTGGCGTGGTATCCGGGCTGCGGCTCGCGCTCGAGCACCAGCACCGAGGCGCCCGCACCGGCCAGCCGCCAGGCCACGGAGGCGCCGGCCATGCCGGCACCGATCACGGCGAAATCCAGAACCTGGCTTTCCATCATCCATCGCTCCATTTTTTTCCAATGAGAAAATTATCCGATAAGAAAAAAATGAGGCAAGCCCTTCTGACTCCTGGTTTTCACCGGGGGTCCGCACAAGCGAAAAAAAGGGACGGCGCCTGGCCGTCCCTTTTTGCAACGCACGCCTTGTGCTCAGGCTGGCGGCAGCTTCCCGTCCCAGCCACCGGCCAGGGCCTGGTACAGCGCCACGGCAGCGCGCAGGCCGCGTGCGCGGCTGTCGGCGGCGGCGTCCTGGGCCGCGTAGAGGTCGCGCTGCGCATCCAGCACTTCGTACAGGCCCACGCTGCCCAGGTGGTAGCGGCGCAGCGCCAGCTGTTCTGCGCGCTGGCGCTGCTCGGCGGCCTGGGCCAGGTGGGCATCCTCGGTGCGCGTGCGCTGCAGGCGCACCAGGGCGTTCTCGGCGTCCTCCAGCGCCAGCAGCACGGTCTGCTGGTACTGGGCCAGCGCGGCCTGGGCGCCGGCCTCGCTGGCCGCGATGCGCGCGCGCACGCGGCCCACGTCGAGGAAGGACCAGTCCACGCCCAGGAACACGCTGCTGGTGGCGCTGCCGCCCTCGAACAGCGCGCCGCCGTGCAGCGCCGTGCTGCCCAGCAGCCCGCCCAGCGACAGGCGCGGGAACAGGTCGGCCGTGGCCACCCCGATGCGCGCCGTGGCCGCATGCAGCCGTGCCTCGGCCACGGCCACGTCCGGACGGCGGCGCAGCAGGCCGGCCGGCGTGCCGGGGTCGATGGCCGGCGGCAGCTGCGGCAGGGCGGCAGGCACATCCAGCGCGGCGATCAGCGCCTCGGGCACCTGGCCCGTGAGCACGGCCAGCCGGTGCTGGGCCATGGCGATCTGCGCCTGCAGTGCCGGGATGCGCGAGCGCGTGGCCTCCAGCTGGGCCTGGGCGCGCGCCAGGTCGAACTCGGTGCCGCTGCCGTGTGTGAGGCGCAGCTGCACCAGGCGCAGCGTGTCCTGCTGGTTGGCCGCATTGGCCTGGGCCAGGGCCAGGCGCTGCTGCCAGCCGCGCAGGTCGGCATAGCTGCCCGCGACCTGGGCCGCGATGGCCACCTGCAGCGCCGCGAGATCGGCCGCGTCGGCGCGCAGGTCGGCACGCCGCGCCTCGATGTTGCGCCGCACGCGGCCGAACACGTCGATCTCCCAGCTGGCCGACAGCCCGGCCGTGTAGCTGCGCTGGCTGCGCGGCCCGTAGAAGGCCTCGCTCTCGCTGCGCTTTTGCTGCGTGGCCTGGCCCGACATCGTGACCGTGGGGAACTGGTCGAAGCGGCTTTCGCTCAGCAGCGCCTGGGCGCCGTCCAGCCGTGCCAGCGCCACCTGCAGGTCCTGGTTGCCGCCCAGCGCCTGCTCCACCAGCCGCGTCAGCTGCGGGTCCTGGAACTGGCGCCAGAAGGCGGCATCGGGCTCGGCCTGCGGGGTGGCCGGTGCAGGCTCGGCCCGCGCGAACTGTGCTCCGGCCTGCGGCGCCGCAGGCGCCTTGAAGTCGGGGCCGACCGCGCAGCCGGCCACAAGCCCGGCAGACGCCAGCGCCAGCGCGTGTCGGCTCAGGGATTTGCGGATTTCAGACATGGTGGGGCTCCAGGGGTGCGGCTTTGTCGGAGGGTGGGGAGGCAGGCGCGGCATGTGCAGGCGCATGGCCAGTCAGCGCCCGGCCCGAGAGCCGGCGCAGCGTGACGTAGAACACCGGCGTGAGGAATAGGCCGAACAGGGTCACGCCCAGCATTCCGGAGAACACCGTCACCCCCGTGGCCGCGCGCACCTCGCTGCCCGCGCCGCCGCCGATGAGCAGGGGCACGGCACCGGCGATGAAGGCGATCGAGGTCATGACGATGGGCCGCAGCCGCAGGCGGCAGGCCTGCAGCGCGGCATCGACGATGCCCACGCCGCGCAGCTCCAGCTCGCGCGCGAACTCCACGATCAGGATGGCGTTCTTGCAGGCCAGCCCCATCAGCACCACCAGCCCCACCTGCACGAAGACGTTGTTGTCGCCGCCGGCCAGCCAGACGCCGAACAGCGCCGCGCAGATGCACACGGGCACGATGAGGATGACGGCCAGCGGCAGCGTCCAGCTCTCGTAGAGCGCGGCCAGCACCAGGAAGACCAGCATCACGGCGATGGCGAAGACCACGGCCGCGGCGTTGCTCTGCTCCACCTGCTGGTAGCTGAGGTCGGTCCAGGCCAGCTCGATGCCGCGCGGCAGCGTGCGCTGCGCGATCTCCTGGAGCTTGGTCAGCACCTCGCCCGAGGACAGCACGCGCGGGTCGGAGTCGCCGATCAGGTCGGCCGCCGGGAAGCCGTTGTAGCGCAGCACCGGGTCGGGCCCGAAGCTGGGCACCACGGTGACCATGGAGCCAATGGGCACCATCTCGCCGCGCGCATTGCGCGTGCGCAGCCGCGCGATGTCCTCCACGGCCTGGCGGTGGTCGGCATCGGCCTGCAGCATCACGCGCCAGACGCGGCCGAAGGCGTTGAAGTCGTTGACGTAGACCGAGCCCAGGTAGGCCTGCAGCGTCTGGAACAGGTCGGTCAGCGCCACGCCCTGCGCCTTGGCTTTGGTGCGGTCCACCTTGACTTCGAGCTGCGGGATGTTGGACTGGTAGCTGCTGACCGGATAGGTCATGCCCGGCGTTTTGGCGATCTCGGCCTGGAAGGCCTGCAGTGCCTGCTGCAGCGCCGCGTAGCCCAGGCCCGCGCGATCCTGCAGGAACAGCGAGTAGCCCGATCCGTTGCCCAGGCCCTGGATGGGCGGCGGCATCAGCGCGTAGGCGAAGCCGCCCTCGATCTGCGCGAACTTGGCGCCCAGCTCGGCATTGATCTCCTCGGCGCTGCGCGTGCGCTCGCCGAAGGGCTTGAGCATGATGTAGGAGCTGGTCAGGTTGGGCGTGGTCGTGGTCTGCAGCGCATTGAAGCCCGCGAAGGCAGCGACTTTGTCCACGCCCTCCACGCTGTGGGCCAGCTCCACGATCTGGCGCGTCACCTCGGAGGTGCGGCCCAGCGAGGCGCCCTCGGGCAGCTTGGCGCCGCCGAACAGGTACAGCTTGTCCTGCAGCGGGATGAAGCCGCCCGGCACGGCCTGGAACAGCACGGCCGTGCCCGCCAGCAGCGCCGCGTAGACCGCAAACACCAGGCCGCGGCGGCGCAGCGACTGCCCCACGGAGTTCTGGTAGCCGTGCGCGCTGCGGTCGAAGAAGCGGTTGAAGGGGCGGAAGAACCAGCCCAGGCTGCGGTCCAGCCCGCGCGACAGCAGATCGCGCGGCGCGCCGCGCGGCTGCAGCAGCTTGGCCGCCAGTGCAGGCGACAGCGTCAGCGAGTTGATGGCCGAGATCACCGTGGAGATGGCGATCGTCACGGCGAACTGCTTGTAGAACTGGCCCGTCACGCCGCTGAGGAAGGCCATGGGCACGAAGACCGCGCACAGCACCAGGGCGATGGCGATGATGGGGCCCGAGACCTCCTTCATCGCCAGGTGCGCCGCCTCCAGGGGCGTGTGGCCCTCCTCGATGTAGCGCTCCACGTTCTCCACCACGACGATGGCATCGTCCACCACGATGCCGATGGCCAGCACCAGGCCGAACAGGGTCAGCGTGTTGATGGAGTAGCCCAGCAGGTACAGCCCCGCGAAGGTTCCGACGATGGACACGGGCACGGCCAGCAGCGGAATGATGGAAGCACGCCAGGTCTGCAGGAAGACGATGACCACCAGCACCACGAGGATCACCGCCTCGATCAGCGTGCTCTGCACCGCCTTGATGGAGTCGCGCACGAAGACCGTGGGGTCCCAGACGGTCTCGAAGTTCACGCCTTCGGGCAGATCCCTGGACAGGCGCTCCATGGTGGCGTAGACCTCCCGCGCCACGCCCAGCGCATTGGCGCCCGGCGACAGGAAGATGCCCACGGCCGCCATCTGCCGCGTGTCGCTGAGCGAGCGCATGCTGTAGTCGCTGGCGCCCAGTTCGATGCGCGCCACGTCGGACAGGCGCACGACCTGGCCGTCGGCACCCCCCTTGAGCACGATGGAGCCGAACTCCTCGGCCGTCTTCAGGCGGCCTCGCACATTGATGGACAGCAGCTTGTCCGAGCCCTTGGGGCTGGGCTCGGCGCCCAGCTGGCCGGCCGATACCTGCACGTTCTGCTCGCGGATGGCGGCGATCACCTCGGCGGCGGTGAGCTGTCGTGCGGCCACCTTGCTGGGGTCCAGCCAGACGCGCATCGCATAGTCGCCTGCGCCGTACAGCGCCACCTCGCCGATGCCGGGGATGCGCGCCAGCTCGTCCTTGATCTTGAGCGTGGCATGGTTGCGCAGGTACAGCGCATCATGGTTGCCGTCGCTGGAGGTCAGGCCCGCATACATCAGCGGCGTGGACGAGCGCTTTTGCGTGGTCACGCCGTACTGGCGCACTTCCTCGGGAAGGCGGCTCTGCGCCTGGCTCACGCGGTTTTGCACGCGCACGGCTGCCGTGTCGGGGTCCACGTCGGCGCGGAAGGTCGCCACCACCTGCAGGCTGCCGTCCGAGGCCGCGACCGACTTCAGGTAGATCAGGCCTTCGACGCCATTGATCGCCTCCTCCAGCGGCACGGCCACCGACTCGGCGATCTCCTTGGGATTGGCGCCCGGATAGGTGGCGCGCACCACCACGCTGGGCGGCACGACCTCGGGATACTCGCCCACGGGCAGCTGCGGAATCGCAACCAGGCCCACGGCGAACAGGATGATGGAGAGCACGACCGCGAAGATCGGGCGGTCTATGAAGAATTTGGAGAAATCCATGGTGCGTCCCGGTTCACTGCGCGGCCACGGCCGACGCCTGGGCCACCGCCGCCTGCCCATCGCCGGGCGCAGGCTTGGGGCTGACCGGCATGCCGGGGTAGTAGATGCGCTGCAGGCCGCCGACCACGAGGCGGTCGCCCGCCGCCAGGCCCTTTTGCACCACGCGCCGGCCATCGACCATGCGGCCCAGCTCCAAGTCGCGGCGCTCGGCCTTGTTGCCCTCGCCCACCACATACACGTACTTGCGGTCCTGGTCGGTGAGCACGGCCTTGTCGTCGATCAGCAGCGCCTGCTGCCCGCCGCCGCCCTGCTCGGACTGCCCTGACTGCAACTGCACGCGCGCGAACAGGCCCGGCGTCAGCAGGCGGTCGGGATTGGGCATGCGGGCGCGCATGCGCACCGTGCCCGTGCCGGCGTTGAGCTGGTTGTCGGTGAAATCCAGCGTGCCCTTGTGCGGGAAGCCCTCATCGCTGGCCAGGCCCATGCGCACGGGCCGGCCCTTGCCGCCGTTGGCGGCGTTGGCGGCCTGCTGGTGGCGCAGGAAGCTGTGCTCGTCCGCATCGAAATACACATACACCGGGTCCTGCGAGACCACGGTGGTCAGCACGCTCTGGTCGGCCTGGGCCAGGTTGCCCACGGTGAGCAGGGCGCGGCCCGCGCGGCCGGAGACCGGCGCGCGCACCTCGGTGAAGTCCAGGTTGAGCCGCGCGGCCGCCAGCGCGGCCTCGGCGGCACGCACCTGGGCGGCGCTCTGGGCCATGGCGCCGGCACGCGTGTCGGCTTCCTCGCGCGAGACGGCATGCTCGGCCACCAGCTGGCGGGCACGCTGGTCCTGGGTGCGCGCCAGGGCGGCGCCGGCACGCGTGCGCTCCAGCTCGGCCTCGGCGCTGGCCAGGGCCGCGCGGTAGGGCCGCTGGTCGATCACGAACAGCAGCTGGCCCTTCCTGACCTCCTGCCCCTCGCTGAAGGCAATGCGCTCGATATAGCCCGACACGCGCGGGCGCAGCTGCACGGAGTCCACGGCATCGATGCGGCCGTTGAACTCGTCCCAGACACGCACGCTGGCCGGCACGACCTCGCTCACCAGCACCTCGGGCGCAGGCGGCGGGCCGTCGCTGGCATGGGCATCGCCCACGGCCTGCGGGCGGCAGCCGGCAAGCAGGGCCAGCGCCGCCAGGGCGCCTCCGAACAGGGCACGCCGCAACGGCGGCGGGGGAAGAACTGGCATGGATCGACTCTCCTTGAGGGGGATGGGCAAGGCCCTGCTGCCGGGGGCGGTGCAGGGCCGGAAAAAGGGGGCTGTACCGCAGGCTCTGAAGGCCTTGCCGGCGGCTGCTCACAATGGGTTGCATTCTTCAAGTTCAAGTGAACTTGAAGTCAAGATCCAGCCACAAAGACACCACGAAAATTGAGGACGGTTTGCCAGGGGAATCAATGGCCGGATCGGACAAGCGCAGCGGCCATCGGCACTGCGGCGGGCACGCGGCGGGCGGCGCCCGCAGGGCATCGAGGCACTACACTGCGATGCCATCTGACCCTGCGTTGGCCAGCGGGAAACGACGGCCGCGAACACTTTGCGGCCCCGGTTGTTCCCGCCAGCCAACCCCATATGGAAAAGCACTGGATGCCTGCCGCATGAACCTGCTTGCTCAAGCCGTACTGTCCCGCCCGCAGGGACGCAATGAACGCATCAGCACCGTGACGTTGGTGGCCCTGGACCCGCAGGGGCGCGACGCGGCGGCGCGCCATGTCGTGACCTTGCAGGTCACGCAATGGAAGGCCGGCGTCGTCGCGCAGGTCGATGACAGCACGCTGACCCCGTTGCCGCTGGCACTGGAGCCTGCACGCCAGCGCGCACTGGCCTATCTGCGCCAGCGCCTGGCGGCCGGCGATGTGCTGCAGTCCCAGCAAGGTTTTGCCGAGCTGGATGGCGTGCAAGCCTTGCCCTTGGCTGGCCACGCCCAGGAACCGGCGCCGCAGCCGCCACAGCTGCCGGAGTCGCCCGTGCAGGCCGCCGCCATACCGGCCCTGTGCCGGCGCCTGGACGGCAATGCCTGGCGGCTGATGCCCGCAGGCCAGCAGGCGCGCCTGGTGTGGCGCCTGGCGGAATATGCGGATGCCGCGCGCGGCGGCGGCGCCCAGCGCCTGCTGCATGCGCAGGTGCCGCGCCTGGTGGCCCTGCTGGGCACGGGCGACGACCTGCTCGACTACTGCCTGGCCTATCTGGTGGGCCGCCTGGGCGATGGCGGCGCGGCGGTGGCCATGCAGGCGCTGTCGCAGCGCGGCGCCAGCGAGGCCACGCGCGACCTGGCGCACCAGGCCTGGCTGGCGCTGCTCGCGCCGCAGGAGCGCCAGGCGGCGCTGCAGGAGCACCGGCATCAGTGGGAGCAGTGGGTACAAGGGGAGCAAGGGGCACAGGGGGAACAAGAGACACGCACCGCCCCGCCGGAGGACGGCCCGCAGGCGCAGCAGGCCGTGTTCAACGCCCTCACGCCCCAGGCGCTGCTGGCGGCCGATACGCTGGGCGCGCACGATGGCGCCGTCCACCGGCAGCTGCTGGCCTGGATGGAGCGCATCCCTTTCACACGCCCCTGGTGGCCTGCCATACGGCGCATCCACAAGCGTGCCGAGTGGCGGCGCGACCACGCCCTGCTGGCCGTGCTGCATGCCCGCTTCGATGGCCCGCGCGACGAGGGTGCCGTCTTCAGCCGCGACACCTCCCTGTACCTGCGCCTGCGCGGCTGGCGCCAGCTGCGGCGCATGGTCTCGGCCGGGCACAGCGAAGGCGCCGCGCAGGCCACGGCCCTGCTCCAGGCCATGGACCGCCGCTGCGCGGGCCAGGCTGCCTCGCGCTCCGGCCGCCTGCCCGAATCGCGCTGGCTGCTTGCCGCCCGGCTGCTGCTGCCCCGCTGGCCGCAGCTGCATGCCTCGGCACGCGCCCATGGCTGGTACACCGACAAGCCGCTGGACCTGCAGCAGCTGCCCGCGCAGCGCGTGGAAGGGCTGTCGCCCCTGTGGGACGCCCACCCCGAGCGGCTGCTGCAGCTGGTGGGCCGCTCGCAGTCCACGCTGCTGCTGTGGTCGCTCACGCGCGCTCTGCAGGACCAGAAGGCCTTTCTGGACAGCCTGGATGCGGCGGCCGCCGCGCCGCTGCTGCACCAAACCTATGCGCCCGCCGCCGCCTTGGGCCTGGAGATTGCCCAGCAGCGCATGGTCGCTCTGACCGACGATGCGGCGCGCCGCCCCTGGCTGCTGGCGCTTGCGCAATGCGGCGAGGGGCCGGCCGCCCGCTACCTGGGCGCCTGGCTGTCGCGCGACCGCGCAGCCGCCGCGCGCGATGCCGAGCTGGTGGCGGCCCTGCTTCTGTCGCCCGCCGCCAGCTCGCGCACGCAGGCACTGGCCCTGCTGCTCTATGCCGATGGCGCCGCCGTGGCCCTGGCCCTGCTGGCGGCGCTGCCCACGCTGGATGCGGACGGCGCTGCGCTGGCCGACATCCGCGATGCGGTGCAGGCCCTCTTCGCGGACAAGGCACCGCTGGTCGCGCACGCGCCCGGCGTTCCGGCCCCGCCGCTGCACCACCTGCTGGCGCATTCGGTGACGGCACTGGTGGAGATGGCGACCGCCTGGCTGCTGGCGCACCCGCAAGGCCTGCGCACCTTGCCTGCGGCGGCGCTGCGCGGGCTGCTGGAATCCGAGGAACCTGCGCGCATGGCCTGCGGCATACGGCTCATGGGCAGCCTGGCCGACGATCTGCTGTGCGAGCAGGCCGACATGCTGGCCGGGTTCGCGGTATCGCCCCATGCCGCCTTGCGCGCAGCGGCCGCGCCCCTGGTCGAGCGCCTGGCCGGCACCCCTCTGTACAACGCGCGCTGCAACGCCCAGATCGCCGAACGCCTGCACGAGGTGCTGTTCCGTGCGGAAAAGGCCGAAGGCGTCCACGACGCGGCGCTGCGCCTGCTCACCGGCCCGCTGGCCGCCGTGGCCCCGGCCCGCGATGCCTCAGGCATCTGGCGCGCCCTGCAGGCCCAGGCCACGGGTGCGCAACGCTACGGCGCCTGGGGCCTGAAGGCGCTGGACATCCAGGCCTACACCCTGCGCCAGTGGTCCACGCTGGCGCGGCATGCCGATGCCGATGTGCGCGCCCTGAGCCGCCAGAGCATCGACACGCGCCTCACGCCCATGGAACAGACCCGGCCCGAGCAGGCGGAACAGCTGCTGCCGCTGGCCGACGCCCTGTTCGCCGACACCCAGCAGTACGCACGCGAGATGTTCGGCCAGCGGCTGCCGGCCAATGCGCTCACGCCCGAGCTGCTGATCGGCTGGGTGGACCATCCCCAGTCCTGGGTACAGGCCCTGGGCCGCCAGCGGCTCGAGCAGCACATGAGCGCGCCCGAGGCCAGCCTCTACCTCGCGCGCCTGGCCCAGCACCCGGCCCCCGGCGTGCAGCTGTTCGTCACGCAATGGCTGCTGGCCCTGCCCGACGAGCCCGCACCGCAGCGCGCCACGCGCCTGCAGGAGCTGCAGCCCTACTTCCTGGCCGTGCTCAGCCAGGTGCACCGCGCGCGCGCCAGCAAGACGCGCGTGCTGCATTTCCTGCGCGGCCAGGTCGATGCGCCCGAGACCGCGGCCGTGGTCGCGGCCATCTTCGCGCGGCAGGTGGTCAGCGCCAGCCAGGCCGACCAGCCCGACTATGTGGCCGGGCTGCGCGACATCGTGCAGCGCCATCCCCATCTGGCGCAAAGCTTCATGCAGCCCCTGGCGGCGGAGCGGCGCGGCCAGGCCCCGTCTTCCACCTGAGCGCCTGTTCACAGCACGGAGTCGAACGGACATGGAATTTCGCTATCAGTACTACGGCAGCACGCAGGTCAGCGACACGGCCACGCAACAGGCGTTTTCCTTCGCGCCCGACCTGCTGCGGCCTCCCACGCGCTTCGACGGCCTGCTCCGGCGCGACGGCCCGGCCTTCCTGCAGGTGCGCGAAGGCCTCAGCGCGCTGCACAGCGTGGTGGTCAGCGACATGCGCACGCGCGGCCGCGACAAGACGGCCTACCGCGAATGGCTGCAGGAGCATGAGTCCCAGTTGCTGGCCGGCTTCATGGCCGACACCGGCGGCGCCCAGGCGCGCGCCAAGGAAATCAGCGCAGAACTCAAGGACCTGCGCGAGACCCGCAACCAGGTGCTCGCGCCCTTCTACAAGGCGCAGCGCAAATACTTCGACTGGCTGTACCAGGCCAACCGCGATGCCTGGTACGTGCTCGACCCCGTGATCACCGTGCACCCGGACCGGCTGCTGTTCGAGGCCTTCAGCCAGGACGAGTCCAGCTACTGCGCGGTCAGCATCCGGCACGAGGCCTTCGAGCATGCGGGCGAGCGCATCTGCGGCACCACCAACATCGACTACTCGGCCAGCCTCTACGAAGAGTTCCAGAAGATCCGCAGCTACCGGGACACGCGGCTGACGCTGGACCCGGCCGGCTTTGCCGTGCAGGTGGGCGCCGATCCGGCACTGCGCGAGGAAAAGATCGACCTGCCCGACAGCTGGCTGCGCGGCTTCGTGCAGGTCTCCAGCGCCATGGCCCTGCCCGCCACCGTGGTGGAACTGCACCCCATGGACCTGTTCAACATCTGCGCGCGGCTGCGTGCCCGGCGCGAGCGCCATGGCCCGCGCGCGCTGCGCTTCGAGCTGACGCCGGGGCAGCCGCCCGCCGTGGTGTTCGAGCCCTGGGAGGAACGCCTGGCCACCCGGCGCTCGCACGTCGTCAGCGATGCCTTGGGCACGGGCGGCGGCACCATCCGCCTGTGGGGGCGCCGGCGCCTGCTCACGCTGGAACGGCTGATCCCGCAGGCCACGCGCGTGCGCGTGCACCTGCTGGGCAGCGGCATGCCCAGCTTCTGGGTGGTGGAGCTGGGCCAGGTCACGGTCACGCTGGGCCTGTCGGGCTGGAGCGCCAACGACTGGGCCGCCAGCGCGCGCTTTCACCTGATGGCGCCGCAGGCCGAGGTCACGCCCGCCCAGGTCGAGGCCGTGGGCCGGCAACTGCAGTCGTGCTGGCAGGCCGGCGCGCAGGAACTGGCCCAGGCCACGGGCCTGGCCCCGGCCCAGGTGCACACGGCCATGACGCGCTGGATGCAGGCCGGGCGCGCGGTCTACGACCTGGACGCCGGGCGCTACGCCTGGCGCGAGCTGCTGCGCGAGCCGCTGACGGCGCAGCAATTGCAGCCCGTCAACCCCGAGGAGGACAAGGCGCTGGCCCTGGTGCGCGGCAAGGCCATTGCCCCGCCGCGCATCGACCGCAAGGACGGCTTCAGCCGCATCACCGGCCAGATACCGCGCGCCGACGGCAAGCGCCTGTTCGACACCCAGCTCGAACTCAACGCGGACGAGCGCCTGACCGATGCGCGCTGCAGCTGCAACCACTACCAGCAGCACCGGCTGCGCCAGGGGCCCTGCGAGCACATGATTGCGCTGCGCCTGGTGGCGCAGGCCCAGCTCGATGCCGCACGCCAGCCGGCAGGCCCGCAGCAGGCGGCCGCAGCAGGACAAGGAGAAATCGCGTGAACCGCCTCAATTGCTCTACACTGCCACGCGGAGCGACGCGCAGGCTCTTGCAACCCGGGTGGTGTTTCGCCACCCTTGTGAACTGCCGTTTCATGCACCACGGGCGCCGTTTTCACTGTGCCACCCCAGCGACGGTATGCGTTTTCCTGAGTGGCTTGCCACAAGCGAAACACGCATACCGTCGCGGGGTGGCGTCGAGCGAACAGCTCCCGTCCCGTGAGCCCTGCGGGCTCTTCGACGAGAAGCGCGTCGCTCCATTTCTTTGCCCACCGCACAGCGGCCGGGCCCGCCTTGCAGGGGTTGCCGCATGAGCCAGCCGCAACCCACGCGCGCCGAGATCTACGAGCGCATCAAGGCCTCCAGCAAACAGGAAGTTATCCTCGAGGAAATGCAGCGCCTGGGCTTCTGGCCCAAGGGCGAGGGACAGCCGCAGCTGGCCGCCGCCCACATCCAGCGCGAGGGCGAGTTGCAGCGCGAGCTGGCCGAGCTGCGCCAGCAGATCGCCGTGCGCCAGAACCCCGAGCGCGCATTGCGCCAGATGCGCAAGGAGCGCATGCAAAAGGCGCTGGCCCAGCGCGAGGAAACCAAACGCCGCCAGGCCCAGGAACGCCATGACAAGGCGCTGGCCTGGCATGCCAGGCGGTCCACGCACGTGGGCTATCTGGGCCCCGGCGTCTCCGCGGCCCTGCAGGATGCCGCCCGGGATGGCACGGAGCGCAGGCAGGCCGATCCGCAGCGGCTCGCCCGGCATGGCCTGCCGCAGCTGGCCGATGCCGCCCAGCTCGCCCAGGCCATGGGCATCACGGTGGCCGAGCTGCGCTTCCTGGGCTTTCACCGCGAGGTGGCCCGCACCCACCACTACCACTCGTTCACCCTGCCCAAGAAGACCGGCGGCGAGCGGCTGATCTCCGCGCCCATGCCGCGCCTCAAGCGCGCGCAGTACTGGGTGCTGGACAACATCCTCGCCAAGGTGCCCGCGCACGATGCCGCGCACGGCTTCCTGGCCGGCCGCTCCATCGTGAGCAATGCCGCGCCGCATGCGGGCCACGACGTGGTCATCAACCTGGACGTGAAGGACTTCTTTCCCAGCATTGCCTTCGGCCGCATCAAGGGCGTGTTCCGGCATCTGGGCTATGGCGAGGCCATGGCCACCCTCCTGGCCCTGCTGTGCAGCGAAAACCGCGCCCAGGCCTGGCAGGTGGATGGCGAGAAGCTCTTCGTTGGCGGCAAGGCGCGCGAGCGCGTGCTGCCCCAGGGCGCGCCCACCAGCCCCATGCTCACCAACCTGCTGTGCCGCCGCCTGGACCGCCGCCTGCTGGGCCTGGCCAGGCAGCTGGGCTTTGTGTACACGCGCTATGCGGACGACCTGACCTTCTCGGCCTCGGGCGAGGCCGCGCGCGACAACGTGGGCCGGCTGCTGGGCCGCGTGCGCTGGATACTGCGCGACGAAGGCTTCACGCCCCACCCCGACAAGGAGCGCGTGATGCGCAAGGGCCGCCGCCAGGAGGTCACGGGGCTGGTGGTGAACGCGGACAAGCCCGGCGTATCGCGCCAGACGCGCAGGCGCCTGCGCGCCGCCCTGCACCGCGCCACGCAGGCCGGGACAGGCCTGCCAGGCCAATCTGTCCAGCCTGCCCAGGCGCCCCACTGGCAAGGCCAGCCGGCCCATGCCACGCAGTTGCTGGGAATGGCGCAGTTCGTCCACCAGATCGATCCCGTGCAGGGCGGGCCGCTGCTGGCACAGGCCCGGCAGCTCACGCGCAGCCCTGTGGACCGGGCGAACGACGCCCTGCTCGAGGCCAGCCGGCAGGACCGCGCCGCCGCGCGCGCCAAGCCCCCCGCAAACGCCACGTTCCGGCGCCTGGCAGCCGGCGGGCAGGCACCTGCGCTGGCCAGCGGCAAGCCATGGTGGCAGCCGGCCGCACCCGCAGCGCCCGTGCTGGAGAAGACCGACCAGCAGCGGCGCGAGCAGCGCCAGGAGGAACGGCAGGCGGCTGGCCCTGCCCCCGGCGCCGCAAGCACCCTGCCCGCGGCATCGCCATCGCCATCGCCATCGCCATCACCGGCCGCACCGGACCCGAATCCGCCCGCATCGAAAAGGCCGCCGATGGCCGGCCTGCTCACCTACTGGGCGCAGATCGTGATCTGCTTCCTGCTGGGCACCGTGTTCCAGGCCCGGCTGATCACGCTGATCGGCATCGTCCTGGTCGTCATCCTCAGGTACCGGCGCATCCAGCGCTGGGATGTCTTCGGGGCGGCGATGGTGGTGGCCGTGCTGGTCGGCCTGGGATTGCGGCTTTCGTAGCGATCAGCGCACCGCGCTGCGCAGTGCCAGAAAGCGGCGCGGCGAGGTGCCCACGGCCTTGCGGAACATGGTCACGAAGGCCGGTGCGCTTTCGTATCCCAGGGCATCGGCCACGGTCTGGATGCGCAGCCCCTGGGACAGCTGCTGCAGCGCGGTGAGCACATGCAGCTGGCGGCGCCACTGGTTGACGGTGAGGCCGGTCTCGGCCAGGAACAGCCGCGTCATGCTGCGCTCGCTCATGCCGATGCGCTGGGCCCAGTCGGCCAGCCGCGCCTGCAGCTGGGGCTGCTCGCACAGGGCGCCGGTCATGCGGCGCAGGCGGCGGTCGCGCGGCAGGGGCAGGTGCAGGCCCTCGGGCTGCGCGTTCTGGATTTCATCGAGCAGGACCTGCATGAGCCGGCCATCGCCGCTGTCGGGCTCGTAGTCCTGCGGCAGGCCCTGCACGCGCTCCAGCAGGGCATGCAGAAAGGGCGAGACGGCCAGCGCATGGCAGGGGCCGGGCGCGGGGCGCGCCGCGCCGGATTCCACAAAGACGATATGGCCGCTGGCCGCACCGCTGCAGCTGACGCGGTGCAGCGTGCCGCCCGGAATCCAGGCGGCGCTGCGCGGCGGCACCACGCAGACGCCGGCCTCGGTCTCCAGCGTGATCAGGCCCGCATTGGTGACCATGAGCTGGCTCTTGCGGTGGGCATGGAAGTCCATTGCCCAGTCACCCGGGCCCGAGCGCATCGGCAGGACGATCACGGGACGGTCCACATGGTCGGGATCCCACCTCTCGGGCAGGACTTTGAGCAGGGCGGAATCCACGGCATTCATGGTGTTTCTCTCAGTTCATGTCAATCGGTCATCAATCGGACCCGAGCAGCTCCCGTGCACGCTGCTGCGCCTCCTCGGGGGAGGCCACCAGCAGCATGGGATAGCCCCAGGCCTTGCCGAACATCTGTGCGAAGGCCTCGGCCTCGGCGCGCTTTTGCGCATCGGGCTCGGCGTGGACCAGGGCGCGCACCAGGCTTTTGAGCTCGGGGCGGCGGGCCTTCATCCACAGCACGACCTGCTTGCGCTCCTCGGGCGAGCGCTCCTCCTGGGACATGTCGCCGTCGCTGAAGAAGACAAAGGCCTGGCCGCGGGCCAGCAGGGCCGAGAAGTCCTCCAGCAAGCGGTCCACGGGCACGGCCTTGTCGCGCTCGTAGCCCATGCGGACCAGGGGAAAGCTGCTGCTGTCGATGTACATGGAAACCTCCGGCCGATGCCATTCAATACAAATGAGACCCATTACTGTATGAATGAACGGCAGCTGCGTCATTGCAGCACTCGGCCAAAGAATTTCGCAGTCCGGCCAGGACGCCTGCAGGGGCGGTACAAGCCCCGGTTGCCCTGTTCCTGCGCTTTCGCTCAGAATGGCCGCATTCTTCGAGTTCAAGTGAACTTGAAGTCAAGCCACGAAGGAAAGCCACCATGAAAACCGAGGATGATCCGCTGCTCAGCATCGGCGACGTGGCGCAGCGCAGCGGGGTCAAGGCCTCGGCGCTGCGCTTTTACGAGTCGCTGAACCTGATCGAGTCCGTGCGCAGCGCCAGCGGCCACCGGCGCTACCACCGCTCGTCGCTGCGGCGCATCGCCTTCGTGGTGTTCGCCCAGCGCATAGGCTTCACGCTGGAGGAGATCGCCGAGCAGCTGGCCAAGCTGCCCAGCCGCCATGTCCCCACGGGCGGGGACTGGCAGAAGATGTCGCGGGTCTGGAAGCAGCGGCTGGACGACCGCATAGGCGAGCTGCAGCGGCTCAGCGAGAGCCTGGACCAGTGCATTGGCTGCGGCTGCCTCTCGCTGCGCCACTGCGTGCTGCACAACCCCGGCGACCTGTGCGCACAGAACGGCCCGGGGCCACGCCGCTGGCTGGGCGACCCGCCGCCCGTGGCCATGGGCGGGCCCTGCCCGGGCCACTGCCACGACGAAGGCTGATCAGGACACGCGCCGTGTCGTGACGAAGTCCAGCACGGCCTGCAGCATGCGCTGCAGCGTGGGCTGGATCTGTTCGGCGCGCTCGGGAAGGTAGTCGAAGGGCAGCGCTTCCTGCATGTAGCTGCACTGCGTCATCTCCAGCTGCACGGCGTGGATGCCGGCCTCGGGCTGGCCGTAGTGGCGCGTGATGTAGCCGCCCGTGAAGCGGCCGTTGAGTATGGCGGTGTGGCCCGGCGCGGTCTGCGCAATGGCCAGCAGATGCTCGGCCAGCTCCAGCGCGCAGCTCGTGCCCTTGCCGGTGCCCAGGTTCAGGTCGGGCAGCTTGCCTTCGAAGAAACGCGGCAGCACCGAGCGGATGGAGTGCGCATCCCACAGCGCCACGGTGCCGTGCACGGCCTTGAGGCGGTCCAGCTCGGCGCGCAGCTGCGCGTGGTACGGGCCCCAGATGGCCTCGCGGCGCGCGGCGATTTCGGCGTCTGCGGGCACATCGGCCGGGTCGGCGTACAGCGGCGTGTCGTCGAAGGTGTCCACGGGGCACAGGCCGGTGACGCTCTGGCCCGGGTAGAGGCTGGCGCCATCGGGCGGACGGTTCAGGTCCACCACATAGCGCGAATGCGTGGCCACGAGGATGGAGGCGCCCATGGCCTTGGCGAACTCGTACAGGCGCGGCAGGTGCCAGTCGGTGTCGGGCACGTGGCGGGCTTCCTCGGTCAGGCGCGCGGCGATGTCGGGCGGCACATGGGTGCCCGCATGGGGCATGGAGATCAGCAGCGGCGCCGTGCCCTGGTGGAAGACGAAGGGAGGGGGAGCGGTATCGGTCATGGTGTGATTCTGGAACGTTTCTGGCGGATTTTGCGGGCCCATGGCATGCGGGGGCCTCAGGATTGCAGGGTGGCCGCGCGGGCCGCGACAAAGCCATGGGCTGCCGCCTCGTGCAGCGCATGCCGTCCCGCCTGCACGCGGCGCTCGCCGCCCACCCACAGGCTGTGCAGGGCGCTGCTGCGGTGGCTGCCGAAGACATGGGCCGAGACCACGGCCTGCACCGGCAGGCCGGCCACTGCCACATGGCCTGCGTCCAGCGCCAGGAAGTCGGCCTGCTGGCCCACGGCCAGCCCGGCCACGGGGCGGCCTGCGGCCTGGGCACCGCCCTGCACGGCAGCGGTCCACAGCGCGGTGCCCACCTGCGGGTCGGGGCCTGCCAGCACGTTGCGCTGGCGCAGCGACAGGCGCTGGCTGTACTCGAGCATCAGCAGTTCCTCGGCCGCGTTGACGCAGGCATGGCTGTCCGAGCCCACGCCCCAGGCGCCGCCGTGGCCCAGCCATTGCGGCATGTCGAAGATGCCATCGCCCAGGTTGGCCTCGGTGGTGGGGCAGATGCCGGCCACGGCGCCGCTGCGCGCGGCGCCCGCGTATTCACCGGGCGTCATGTGGGTGGCATGGACCAGGCACCAGCGTGCGTCCACGGGGGCATGCTCCAGCAGCCATTGCACGGGGCGCTGGCCGCTCCAGGCCAGGCAGTCGTCCACCTCCTGGGTCTGCTCGGCAATGTGGATGTGGACGGGCGCGCGCGCGTCCAGCGCCGTCAGGCCCTCCACGGCCACGCGCAGGCTGTCGGGCGGCACGGCGCGCAGCGAGTGCGGCGCCAGGCCCAGGGCCGCGCCCTGGGCACGGGCCTCGGGCAGCAGGCGCTGCAGCAGGGACAGCATGTTGTCGGTGCTGCGGATGAAGCGCGCCTGGTCGGCGCGCGGCGGCTTGCCGCCGAAGCCGCTGGTCTGGTAGAGCACGGGCAGCAGGGTGATGCCCATGCCGGCCTTGCGCGCGGCGCGCAGCAGGGCCAGGGACAGCGTGGCGTCGTCGGCATAGGGCCGGCCATCCCGGTCGTGGTGCACGTAGTGGAATTCGCAGACCGAGGTGTAGCCGGCCTCCAGCATCTCCACGTACAGCCAGGTGGCGATGGCCTCCAGCGACTCGGGCGTGATGCGCGCGGCAAAGCGGTACATGAGATCGCGCCAGCTCCAGAAGCTGTCCTGGGCCTCGGCGCGGTATTCGGTCAGGCCCGCAAAGGCGCGCTGGAAGGCATGCGAGTGCAGGTTGGGCATGCCGGGCAGCACGGGGCCGGGCGCGCGCGGCGCGCTGCCGGGCTGTGCGTCGGCCTGTACGGCCTGCAGGCTTCCTGCGCCATCCCAGCGCAGCAGCACATTGCGCGCCCAGCCCGTGGGCAGCAGCGCGTGCTCGGCGAACAGCGTGCGGCTGTCGGGTGTCGGGTCGATGCCGCTCATTGCCCGGCCTCCAGGATGTCGGCCAGCGCGCGCACGAAGCGTTCGTTGTCGGCCTCCGTGCCCACGGAGACGCGGATGAAGTGCTCGAAGCCCGGCTCCTTCCAGGGCTTGGTGATGATGCCCCGGGCCAGCAGCGCCTCGTTCACGGGGCCGTTGGGACGGCCGATGTCGATGAACAGGAAGTTGGCGGCCGAAGGCGCCATCCGAAGCGCGGGCAGTGCAGGCAGGGCGGCCAGCCGCTGCGCCAGCACATCGCGCAGGCGCACGGTCTCGGCCACGCCGCGCTGCATGAAGTCCTCATCGCCCCAGGCCGCCAGCGCCGCCGCCTGGGCGGCCTGATTGACGTTGAAGGGCGTGCGCACGCGGTCCAGCAGTTGCACCAGGGCCGCGTCGCTGGCCAGGCCGTAGCCCACGCGCAGGCCTGCCAGGCCCCAGGCCTTGGAGAAGGTGCGCAGCACGATCCAGGGCATGGCGCGGCCGCGCAGCAGGGCCAGCACGTCGGGGTAGCCGTCGGCGTGCAGGGCGTACTCGTAGTAGGCCTCGTCCACCACCAGCAGGGTCTGCGGCGGCGTGGCGTCCAGCAGGCGCGCGAAATCCCCGGCGCTGAACATGCAGCCCACGGGATTGGAGGGATTGGCCAGCATGGCGATCTTGGGACCGCGCGCCAGCGCCTGGCACCAGGCATCGACGTCGAAGTCCAGCGCGGGCGTCAGCTCCAGCAGCTCGACGCGGGCGCCCATCATGCGCGGGTAGATCTCGTGCAGGCCGAAGGCCGGGCGCTGGGTGAGCACGCGGTCGCCGGGCGAGAGAAACGCCTGGCACAGCATCTGCAGGATGTCCTCGGAGCCGTTGCCCACGGCAATGGCCTCGGCCGGCACGCCGGTGCGCGCCGCGATGGCCGCGCGCAGCGCCGTGCATTGCGCATCGGGATAGGTGCCCACATGCAGGGCCAGGTCGGCCAGGGCGCGGGCCACGGCGGGGCTGGCGCCAAAGGGGTTCTCGTTGCTCGCCAGCCGCGCGATCTCGGTGACGCCGTAGCGCGCCCGCACGGCCTCGGAGGACAGGCCTGCGTTGTAGGGCAGCAGCGGCGGCACTTCGGGGCGTGCCAGGGTGTGGATCGCGTGGAGGGCGGGAGCGTTCATAGGTCGAATACCTTGCCGGGGTTGAACAGATGCAGGGGGTCCAGCGCCTGCTTGATGGCGCGCATGACGGCCAGTTCGGCCGGGGTGCGGCTGGCGCCGAGATAGGGCTTCTTGTGCAGGCCGATGCCGTGCTCGGCCGAGACGCTGCCGCCGAACTCGCCGACCAGGTGGTACAGCGCGGCCTCGACGCCTTCGCAGTCGCCGTTGGCGGTGGCACCGTCCACCGAGACATGCAGGTTGCCGTCGCCCACATGGCCGAAGAACAGCGTGTGGTGGCCGGGCCAGCGCGCGTCGAACGCGGCGCGGCAGGCATCGGCGAAGCGGCCGATGTCGGCCTGGGGCAGGCTGACGTCGAAGTTCACGGGCGGATGCATGTTCGTGTTGAGCTCGGCCGGCGCCTCGCGCAGCTTCCACAGCTGGCGCGCCTGGGCCACGGACTGGGCGATGACGGCATCGGCCACCTCGCCGGCCTCCATGGCCTCGCCCAGGGCCTCTTCCACGTCGGCGCGCAGCGTGGCCTCGTCCTTGCCGTCCACATCGATCAGGGCCAGCAGCGCATGCGCCTGGCCAAACGGCGGCTGCAGCTTCTGCCAGCGGATGGAGGCCTGGATGAAGCTGTCCCACATCAGCTCGAACGCCGCCACGCCGTTGCCAAAGCGCGACTGCATGCGCGAGAGCACGGACAGCGCCGCATCGAAGTCCGGCACGGCCACCAGGGCCGTGGCGCGGGCCTGGGGCGCGGGGCGCAGGCGCAGCAGCACGCGCGTAACGATGCCCAGCGTGCCCTCCGAGCCGATGAAGAACTGCTTGAGGTCGTAGCCCGTGTTGTTCTTGAGCATGGGGCGCAGCATGGGCAGCACCGTGCCGTCGGCCAGCACCACCTCCAGGCCCAGCACCTGCTCGCGCATCATGCCGTGCTGCAGCACGCCGTTGCCGCCCGCATTGGTGGCCACGTTGCCGCCGATCTGGCAGCTGCCGCGCGCGCCCAGGTCCACGCCGAAGACCATGCCTGCGGCCACGGCCGCCTCCTGCACGGCCTGCAGCGTGGCGCCGGCCTGCACGGTCATCAGCGCGGTGCGCGCGTTCACGTCCTCGATGGCATTCATGCGCTCCATGGAGACGGCCACGGCACCCGCCACGGGCACGGCCGCACCGGCCAGGCCCGTGAGCCCGCCCTGGGGCACGACAGGCACGCGGTGGGCCGTGCACAGGCGCATGAGCGCGCTGACCTCGTCGGTGCTGCGCGGGCGCACCAGGGCCAGCGGGCGCTGGGGCGGCGTGCCGCTCCAGTCGGTGTGGTAGCGCTCGGGCACATCGTCGCCGCGCTGCGCCACTTCGGCGCCCAGGGTGGAAATCAATTCATCGAGAAACAGTGCATGGGGCATGGGACAGGCTTTCAGTGGCTCCCCTGCCCGCGGGTCCGCACGATGCGGCCCTGGCGCACGATGGTGCAGTCAGGCTTGCTGCCGAACCAGTAGGCCAGCTCGGCCGCATGGCGCACGGGCCAGAGCACGAAGTGGGCGGGACGGCCGGCCGCGATCAGGCCATGCTCGTCCTGCAGGCCCAGGGCGCGCGCGGCATGGCGGGTGATGCCCGCCAGGGCCTCGGGCACGGTGAGCCGGAACAGGGTGCAGGCCATGTTGGCCATGAGCAAAAGGCTCAGGCAGGGGGAGGTGCCCGGATTGTGATCGGTAGAGACGGCCATGGGAACGCCCGCGGCGCGCAGGCCCGCGATGGGCGGCATGTGGGTGTCACGCAGCGTGTAGTAGGCGCCGGGCAGCAGCACGGCCACGGAACCCGCGCCGCGCATGGCGGTGATACCTGCTTCCGACAGGTGCTCGATGTGGTCGCACGACAGCGCGCCATAGCGGGCCGCGAGGGCCGCCCCCTCCATGTTCGACAGCTGCTCGGCATGCAGCTTGACGGGCAGGCCCAGGCGGCGTGCGGCCTGGAAGACCTGCTCGGTCTCGGCCAACGAGAAGGCGATGCGCTCGCAGAACACATCGACCGCATCGACCAGGCCCTCGGCCGCCAGCGCGGGCAGCATGGTGCCGGCGACGAGGTCGATGTAGTCCTGGCTGCGCCCTGCGTACTCGGGCGGCAGCGCATGCGCGCCCAGGAAGGTGGTGCGCACGGTCACGCCCAGGGCCTGGCCCAGGCGCCGGGCCACGCGCAGCTGCTTGCGCTCGTGCTCCAGCGCCAGGCCGTAGCCCGACTTGATCTCGATGGCGCAGACGCCCTCGTCCAGCAGCTGCTGCAGGCGCGGCAGGGCCTGGGCGAACAGCTCGTCCTCGCTGGCCTCGCGCGTGGCACGCACGCTGGAGACGATGCCGCCGCCGGCGCGTGCCACTTCCTCGTAGCTGGCGCCGTCCAGGCGCATGGCGAATTCGTTGGCGCGCTCGCCGCCATAGACCAGGTGGGTGTGGCAATCGACCAGGCCCGGCGTGGCCAGCATGCCCTGGCCGTCATGGCGCGGCAGGGACGCATATGCGGGCGGCAGGGCCTGCTGCGGCCCCACCCAGGCCACGCGGCCCTGCTGCACCACGATGCAGGCATCCTCCCCGTCACCCACGGCCTGGCCAGCCTCGAACACGTCAGGCGCCAGGCGCAGGTTCTGCCAGCAGCCGTCGGCCGAGGAGGATGGAGCGAGTGCGCAAGCGGATGCAGAAGCGGGTGCGTGGGGCTCGGTCATGGGGGGGATTCCTTGGATGTCGTGGGTCGTCAGCAGGCTTGCAGCAGCACCTGCACCAGCCGCGCGTCGTCGGTCTGCGGCACCAGCTGCTGCGGGTCGGGCTGCGGCGCGCTCCACCACATGCCCTGGCCGGGGATGAGCGCAGCGCCATCCGCCTGCCAGTCGCCCTGCAGCACCATGCACAGGCCGGCGTCGGCGCGGCCGGCGTCGGCAGCGCTGTCCAGCACCTGGACCTGCGCTCGCCACCGGCCGCGCCGCGCCATCACGTTGAAGTCGGTGGAAGTGCCGCCCAGCAGCGAGCAGCCCAGCGCCACATCGCCGGAGAAGGCAAACGGCTGCCAGCGCGCGTCCAGCACATGGTCGATGCCTTCGCCGCGCAGGTGCACGCCGTCGCCATCGAGCAGCATGATCTGCCGGTCCACGCCCGCAAAGGCCGAGAACGGGCCGGGCTGGTCAATGGTGGCCACGCTGATGCGCCAGCCAAAGGCCTCCATGCCGGCCCCGGGCGGCCAGCAGGCGATCTCGCGCGTGCTGCCGCCCCCGTTCTTCCAGGGGCTGGCGGCGATCTGGTTCAGGTCGAAACGCTGCATGGCCGTGGTGTCCTGCAAGCGGCTCACTTGACCATGGGCAGGTTCAGCTGATGGCGCTTGGCGGCCGCCACGGCAATGTCGTAGCCCGCATCCGCATGGCGCATCACGCCGGTGGCCGGATCGTTCCAGAGCACGCGGCCCAGGCGGGCGGCGGCCTCGTCCGTGCCATCGGCCACGATGACCACGCCCGCATGCTGGGAGTAGCCCATGCCCACGCCGCCGCCGTGGTGCAGGCTGACCCAGGTGGCGCCGCCTGCGGTGTTGAGCAGGGCGTTGAGCAGCGGCCAGTCGCTGACGGCGTCCGTGCCGTCCTTCATGGATTCGGTCTCGCGGTTGGGGCTGGCCACCGAGCCGCAGTCCAGGTGGTCGCGGCCGATCACGATGGGGGCCTTGAGTTCGCCGTTCTTCACCATCTCGTTGAAGGCCAGGGCCGCCTTGTGGCGCTCGCCCAGTCCCAGCCAGCAGATGCGCGCGGGCAGGCCCTGGAAGCTGATGCGCTCGCGCGCCATGTCCAGCCAGCGGTGGGTGTGCTTGTTGTCGGGGAACAGTTCCTTGATCTTGGCGTCGGTCTTGTAGATGTCCTCGGGGTCGCCGGACAGGGCCACCCAGCGGAACGGGCCCTTGCCCTCGCAAAACAGCGGCCGGATGTAGGCGGGCACGAAGCCGGGGAAGTCGAAGGCGTTCTTCACGCCCTGGTCCAGGGCCACCTGGCGGATGTTGTTGCCGTAGTCCACCGTGGGAATGCCCATGGCCTGGAAGTCCAGCATGGCCTGCACATGCTGGGCGCAGCCCTGGGCGGCGGCGGCCTTGAGCTGGGCATGGCGCGACGGGTCGGCCGCGGCGGCACGCCACTCGTCCACGGTCCAGCCCACGGGCAGGTAGCCGTTGATCAGGTCATGGGCCGAGGTCTGGTCAGTCACGATGTCGGGGCGGGCGCCGCCGGCCTTTGCGCGGCGCACCAGCTCGGGCAGGATTTCGGCGGCATTGCCCAGAAGGCCGATGGAGATGGCCTCGCCCGCAGCCGTGTGCTGGGCGATGAGCTCCAGCGCGTGGTCGATGTCGCGCGCCTGCTTGTCCAGGTAGCGCGTGCGCAGGCGGAAGTCGATGCTGCTTTGCTGGCATTCGATGGCCAGCACGCAGGCGCCGGCCAGCACGCCGGCCAGCGGCTGGGCACCGCCCATGCCGCCCAGGCCCGCCGTGAGGATCCACTTGCCCGTGAGGTCGTTGTTGTAGTGCTGGCGGCCGGCCTCGACGAAGGTCTCGAACGTGCCCTGCACGATGCCCTGGGCGCCGATGTAGATCCAGCTGCCGGCCGTCATCTGGCCGTACATGAACAGGCCCTTCTGGTCCAGCTCGTTGAAGTGCTCCCAGTTGGCCCACTGGGGCACGAGGTTGGAGTTGGCCAGCAGCACGCGCGGTGCGTTCTCGTGCGTCTTGAACACGCCCACGGGCTTGCCCGACTGGATCAGCAGCGACTCGTCGGCCTCCAGCTTTTTCAGCGACTCCAGGATCTGGTCATAGCACTCCCAGTTGCGCGCCGCGCGGCCGATGCCGCCGTAGACCACCAGGGCCTTGGGGTTCTCGGCCACGTCGGGGTCCAGGTTGTTCTGCAGCATGCGGTAGGCAGCCTCGGCCAGCCAGTTCTTGCAGTGCAGTTCGCTGCCGCGCGGGGCGCGGATGACGCGGCTGGCGTCATAGCGGGGATTGGTGGCAGCGGTGGCAGCGTTGGCGTTGAGGATGGCGTCGTTGGCGTTCATGGCGATCTCCTGGGTGCGTAGGGTGAGCGATTGCGAGGTTCAGGCAGCCTGGTGGCTGGGCAGGTGGCGGACGATGGCCTGGGGCCAGTCCGTGGCAAGCGCCCACTGGCGCATGGTTTCGATGTCGGGTGCCAGGTAGCGGTCACGGTCCAGGTGCGGAACCTGGCTGCGGATCAGCGCGTACTGCGCCTCGATCAGTTCGGAGCTGTTCAGGCTGCGGTCGAAGTCCATGCCCTGGGCGGCGGCCATGGCTTCCACGCCCACGATGACGGCGGTGTTGCGCGCCATCTCGCCCAGGCGCCGCGCGCCGTAGGTGGCCATGGAGACATGGTCTTCCTGGTTGGCCGAGGTGGGCAGGCTGGTGACGCTGCTGGGATGGGCCAGGCACTGGTTCTCGGCAGCCAGGGCGGCAGCCGTGACCTGGGCGATCATGAAGCCCGAGTTCACGCCGCTGTCGGCAATCAGGAAGGCCGGCAGGCCCGACAGGCCGGTGTCCAGCAGCAGGGCCATGCGGCGCTCGGAGATGGCGCCGATCTCGGCCAGAGCCAGGGCGATGATGTCGGCCGCGAAGGCCACGGGCTCGGCGTGGAAGTTGCCGCCCGAGATCACGTCGCCGTTGTCGAAGACCAGCGGGTTGTCCGAGGCGGCGTTGGCCTCGATCACCAGCACGCGGGCCGCATGGCTGAGGTTGTCCAGGCAGGCGCCCATGACCTGGGGCACGCAGCGGATGGAGTACGGGTCCTGCACGCGGCCGCAATGGGGGTGGGAGGTGTCGATGGCGCTGCCGTCCAGCAGCTCGCGCACGGCGGCGGCCACGGCGATCTGGCCGAGCTGGCCGCGCGCCTCGTGGATGCGGGCGTCAAACGGCTTGACCGAGCCCTTGATGGCCTCCAGCGTCAGGCAGCCCGCCACCAGGCCGGCGGCGAACACGCTCTCGCCCTGGAACAGGCCCACCAGGGCCAGCGCCGTGGATACCTGGGTGCCGTTGAGCAGGGCCAGCCCTTCCTTGGGGCCGAGCACGAAGGGCTCCAGGCCCACGTGGCGCATGGCCTCGGTGCCGGACACCACCTGTCCATCGATCTTGGCCTGGCCTTCGCCGATCAGCACGCAGGCCAGGTGCGACAGCGGCGCCAGGTCGCCCGAGGCGCCCACCGAGCCCTTGGCGGGGATCACGGGCAGCACGTCGGCGTTGGCCAGGGCCAGCAGCGCATCGACCAGCTCGGGGCGCACGCCCGAGTGGCCGCGCGCCAGGCTCACGGCCTTGGTGGCCAGCACCAGACGCACCACGGCGTCAGGCAGCGGATCGCCCGTGCCCACGCTGTGCGACAGCACCAGGTTGCGCTGCAGCTCTGCCAGGCGGTCATGGGCGATCTTGGTGGAGGCCAGCTTGCCGAAGCCGGTGTTGATGCCATAGACGACCTGGTCCTCATCCACGATGTGCTGCACATGGGCCTGGGCGGCGCGCATACGCTCGTAGGCGGGCGCCGCCATGGACAGGCGCACGCCGCCCTGCTGTATGGCCCGCAGCTGGGCCAGGGTGACCTGGCCGGGCTGCAGCGTCAGCGCGGTGCCGGGACGGGAGGTGAGGCCGGGAGTCGTGATGGTGTTCATGGTGATGCCCTGTCGGTGTCTGGAAGGATGTGCCAGGATGGATGTCTATGCCTGTCTATACAATATCAATCGAAGCGGAACAGCGCAAGAGCGGGAACCCCGCCTTTCAGGCCTCAGCCGTCGTGCGATCCGCCGTCGGTGCGAAAGCGGCTGCCCAGCCGGTAGCGCATGCCCGGATGCACGCAGTGCACCCAGGTCACGGGCGTGCCCAGGTACCAGGTGCGGCGCGTCAGCGTCAGGCAGGGCTGGTCGGTCTCCATCTGCAGCCAGCGTGCCTGCTCGGGCGTGGGCAGCATGGCGTCCACCACATGCTCGATCTGGTCGAAGGGCACGTTGCGCACCAGGTACACCGAAGGCTGGATCAGCGAGAAGTCCTGCTCCATGAAGTCCGGCGCCATGCGCGGGTTCACATGGCGGTCTTCCAGCTGCACGGGCACGTCGTTCTCGAAATGCACGCCCTGCAGGTGGAACACCGAGCTGCCGGCGGACAGCTGCAGCGAAGCCGCCGCCTCGGGCGAGGCCGACTCGCGGCGCACGCTGATCAGCTCGAAGCGGTGGTCATGGCCGCGCTGGCGGATTTCCTCGGCGATGTTGGCGATGCGCAGCAGCGTGGACTGCGGCTTTTCCTCGGCCACGAACGAGCCCACGCCCGCCACCCGCACGATCACGCCCTGCTCGGCCAGCTCGCGCAGCGCGCGGTTGGCCGTCATGCGGGCCACGCCGAACTCCTGCACCAGCTCCTGCTCGGACGGCACGCGCTCGCCGGCCGACAGCGAGCCATCGGCGATCTTGCGCATCACATGGTCCTTGACCTGCTGGTACAGGGCCATGGGCACCTCCGCCGTCGTTGCGGAAAGACGAGAAGCCGTGGAGCGGGAAGACATGGTGTGGGCAGTGGTCATGAAAAGCGTCAGTGTGCAGCAGCGGCCAGCGACTCTGCGCGAATCTCTTCGGTCAGCCGGGCTTTCAGCTCCATGAACTCGGGCGATGTCTTGACCGTGTAGTGGCGCGGATGCGGCAGGTTCACGGGGATGTCGGCCTTGATGCGGCCCGGCCGCGCGCTGAACACGGCCACGCGGTTGGCCATGAAGATGGCCTCGTCGATGTCGTGGGTGACGAACATCACGGTCTTGCGCTCGGCCTCCCAGATGCCCAGCAGCAGCTCCTGCATGAGCACGCGGGTCTGGTTGTCGAGTGCGCCGAAGGGCTCGTCCATGAGCAGGATCTTGGGATCGTTGGCCAGCGCGCGCGCAATGGCCGTGCGCTGCTGCATGCCGCCCGACAGCTGCTTGGGAAAGTGGTTCTCGAAGCCGCGCAGCCCCACCTTGGCGATGAAGTAGTCGCTGCGCTCCTTTTGCAGCGCCTCGCTCACGCCCTTCTCGCGCAGGCCGAAGCGGATGTTCTGGGCCACCGTCAGCCACGGGAACAGCGTGTAGCTCTGGAACACCATGCCCCGGTCGGCGCCCGGCCCGTCCACGGCGCGGCCGTCCAGCAGCACCTGGCCCGTGGTCGGGAAATCCAGCCCCGCCGCAATGCGCAGCATGGTGGACTTGCCGCAGCCCGAAGGGCCGAGGATGGTGAC
The DNA here is from genome assembly GCF_055797465.1 of Delftia sp. PX-1. Taxonomy (NCBI): domain Bacteria; kingdom Pseudomonadati; phylum Pseudomonadota; class Betaproteobacteria; order Burkholderiales; family Comamonadaceae; genus Delftia; species Delftia sp. PX-1. The sequence goes on along the minus strand of NZ_CP184763.1, from coordinate 157,143 downwards.
GAAGTCGTTCTCGCGGACCTCGAAATCCACAGGCAACAAGGCCTGCGTGCTCGTGCCCTTGTGGCTGGTGAAGGTGCGCGAAACACCTTGAATGGACAAAAGATTCATCACGATTCTCCAGGGCGCTTGTCAATATTCACGGCGGCTGCAACCGGCGCGACTCACCTCAGAGACACCGAGGAAGGGCCGCCCCGCACCGAGGGTGTCGTCCCCCTTCAAGGGGGAAGCGGCGCAGCCGCTCAGGGGGTAGATCCTTTTCACAGGGTGCTCCACTCGAACATGCGACGGTTCAGCGATTTGAAGATGAAATCGGACACCAGGCCGATGAGGCCGATCACGATGATGCCGAAGATGATCTGGCCCGTGTTCAGCAGCGCCTGGCTGTCGGTGATCATGTGGCCGATGCCCGAGGACGAGCCGATCAGCTCGGCCACGATCACATAGGTCCAGGCCCAGCCCAGCACCAGGCGCAGCGTCTCGGCAATGCCGGGCGCGGCGCCCGGGATCAGCACGCGGCGCACCACGCCGGTGTTGGAGGCGCCCAGCGTGTAGGCGGCCTCCACCAGGTCCTTGCGTGCGCCGCCCACGGTCACGGCCACCATCAGCGTGATCTGGAACACCGAGCCGATGAAGATGACCAGCAGCTTCTGCGTCTCGCCCACGCCGGCCCACAGGATCAGCAGCGGGATGAAGGCCGAGGCCGGCAGGTAGCGGCAGAACGACACGAAGGGCTCGAAGAAGGCCTCGACCGGCTTCCAGGCGCCCATGGCGATGCCCAGGGGCACGGCCACGACCGAGGCCAGGATGAAGCCGCCCATCACGCGCCAGACCGTCATGCCGATGTCGTGCAGGAAGCCGTACTCGGTGAACAGCAGCACGCCCTCGCGCGCCATGGTCATGGGGCTGGCCAGGAAAGTCGGGGAGACGAAGCCGCCCAGCGTCACAGCCGCCCAGACGAGAAAGAACAGCACGAAGAAGGCCACACCCAGCACCCACTTGGCCGTGGGGCTGACGGGCTCCAGCGGCGCCATGCGGCGGCGGCGGACGGGGGCTGGCGCCGCGGCGGGCGCGGGAGCGTGCGGTGTGGCGTGGGTCATGGGCTTGTTAGCCGGCTGGACTGCGGAAGTGGATGCGGCTTGCATGGTCATCCCCTGGCGGGCTTACTGGATGAAGCTGGCGTCGTACATCACGCCATAGTTCTCGGGGATGGAGCGGATGATGCCGGCCTCCTTGAGGATCACGGCCGATTCCTTCATGAACGGCACCAGCTCGTTGGCGAAGAATTTCTGGTTGGCTTCCTTGTCGGACCACTTGAGGTAGGAGGCCGACTTGCCGAACTGCTCGCCGCTTTGCTTGACGGCCGTGCCCATGATCTCGAAGGACTTGGTCTTGTCGGCCTCGATCATGGCCACCGCATCGAAATACGACTGGGCCAGGGCCTTGGCGGCGGCCGCGTTGGCCTTGAGCCACTTGGGATCGCAGCCCACGGTGTCCATGACCATGGGGTAGTCGATGGTGGTGGCCAGGATCTTGCCCGCCGCCGGGTTGGCGCGGATGGTGGACAGGTAGGGCTCGTAGCTCATGGCCGCATCGTTCTGGCCGGCCACGAAGGCCTGGGCCGCGGGCTGGGGCTCCAGGGAGACGGTCTTCACATCCTTCATGGTCATGCCGTTCTTGTGCAGCATCCAGGCCAGGCCGAAGTACGGCGCCGTGCCCGGCGCGCTCACGGCCACGGTCTTGCCCTTGAGGTCGGCAAAGCCCTTGACGTCATTGCGCACGGCAATGCCGTCGGCGCCATAGGACTTGTCCATCTGGAAGATCTGCACGATGGGCACGCCGTTGGTGTTCCAGGCCACATGCGTCTCGATGGTGGTGGCCGCGCACTGGATGGCGCCCGAGGCCAGGGCCAGGTGGCGGTCCTTCTGCGGAATCATCTTCAGGTCCACCGCCAGGCCGTTCTTCTTGAAGATGCCGGCCTTGTCGGCCAGGGTCAGCGGCGCGAAGCCGGTCCAGCCCGACATGCCCAGGGTGATCTTGGTCTCCTGCGCGGCAGCGGGCTGCAGTGCGGCGGCAAGGCAGAGGGCGGCGGCCAGCGGCCCCAGGGGCAGGCGGCGGAACGTGGGGATCGAACTCATGTGGCACTCCTCGGTCGGGAAAGCAAGTTGGCAATGGCAGTTTCGGGGTCCGCGGGCAGACCGGTGCGGAAGCCCGAAGTGTGTTTTTGCCGACCAAACATGTATATACAGGATTACCCGGCAAACCTGGCAAGGGCGGAAACCTGCATCCATCTGCGGTCAACACAGAGAGCGAGAGCAAGCACCGTGCCAACCCATCTTGTCCATACAAGCTGGGGAAAGTCCCTGGTCGCGATTCACCACCGTGGTGCAGGCCACCGCACGGCGCGCCGCTACGGTGCAATCACAGCCCGCGCCACCTTCAAAAAAGGTGCAATCAGCGGCGAGGCATTGCCCGCCGGCACGGCCAGCACCACAGGCTGGGGGGCCACGCGGCCCCGGATGCGGCGGCAGGCCAGGCGCTGGCCATCGTGGGCGCGGTCCACCACCGGTCGCGTGGTCAGCACGCTCAGGCCGTGGCCATTGGCCACCATGGAGCGCAGCATCTCGATGGAGGCGAACTCATGGGCCACCAGCGGCGTCACGCCGGCCTCGCGGAACAGCGACAGGAAATACTCGCGGCTGTGCGGCAGGTTGATCAGCACCAGCGGGTGGGCCGCCACTTCGGCCAGGCTCACGCTGGTCCTGGCCGCCAGCGCATGGCGATGCGGCAGCAGCACATAGGGCGGCAACGCCGCCACGGGCAGCAGCTCCATGCGGGGACGCGCCAGGCCCGTGTTGTACTGCAGGGCCGCATCGAGCTCGCCGCGCTCCACCTGCTGCGTGAGCGAGGCGATATCGCCCTCCACCAGCTCCAGTGCAATGCCGGGATGGCGGCGCTGCATCTGCGCCAGCAGCGCCGGCACCCAGCGCGCGCCCAGCGTGCTCAGAAAGCCCAGGCGCAGCACGCCCGCCACCGCCGCCGTGCGCGGCCCCTGCAGGCTGCGTGCGCCGTCCAGCAGCGCCTGGGCATCGCGGCTGCGCACCGCGCCGGCCGCCGTGAGATCCAGCCCCCTGGCATGGCGGCGCACGAACAGCGCCTCGCCCCACTGCGCCTCCAGGTCGGCAATCGCCTTGGAGATGGACGGCTGGGACACGCCGATGGCTTCTGCCGCGCGCGCCGCACTGCCATGGCGTGCAGCGGCCACGAAGTACTCAAGCTGCCGGAGGCTGATATGGATCATCTTTTTGAATGCATTGCATCAGGATTGAATATTTTCCATTGATTCAATTGCGGGGCAGCATGCAGCCATCCACCACCTGTCCATGGCTGCATCAATGACCGAATCCGCCTCGCCCCCCGCCCCTGCCAGTACCGCCCGCCCGCTGGACGGCGTGCGCATTCTCGACTTCACGCGCGTGCTGGCCGGGCCGCTGTCCACGGCCCTGCTGGCCGACCTGGGCGCCGAGGTCGTCAAGATCGAGCCGCCGCAGGGCGACGACTACCGCGCCATCGGCCCCATGAACAACGGCGAAAGCGCGCTGTTCACGGTGATGAACCGCAACAAGCAAAGCCTGGTGCTGGACCTCAAGCACCCCGAGGCCGTGGCCCTGGTCCGCGAGATGGCCGCCCAGGCCGACGTGGTGGTGGAGAACTTCCGCCCCGGCGTGGCCGAGCGCCTGGGCATCGGCGCAAGCCAGTTGCGGGCGCTCAATCCGCGCCTGGTCTATGTCAGCGTCTCGGGCTTCGGCCAGACCGGGCCGCTGGCCCACCGGCCGGCCTACGACATCATCGTGCAGGCCATGAGCGGCCTCATGGAGGCCACGGGCGAGCCCGATGGCGCGCCCACCGTCGTGGGCGAGGCCGTCAGCGACGTGGTGGCCGGCCTGTTCGCCTCCTGGGCCACGCTGGCCGCGCTGCTGCAGGCCCGCGCCACCGGGCAGGGCCAGCAGGTGGACGTGGCCATGTTCGACACCACGCTGAGTTTTCTGGCCACCTCGGTGGCGCGCTACCTGTTCACGGGCCGGCCCGCGCGCCGCGTGGGCAACCGCCATCCGCTGTCGGCCCCCTTCGGCGTGTACCGCGCAGGCGATGGCCACTTCGCGCTGGCCGTGCTCAACAACAAGCTGTTCGCTGCCGCCCTGCAGGCCATGGAGCTGGGCAGCCTGGCCGGCGACCCGCGCTTTGCCAGCGACGAATCACGCTCGGCCCACGAACCCGCGCTGCGCGAGGCCATCGAGGCCTGGGCCGGCCGGCATGAAGTGGCGCAGGTGGTGGCCGCGCTGGATGCAGCGGGCGTGCCCGCCGCGCCCATCTGGAACATTGCCCAGGCGCTGGAGTCGCCCCAGAGCCAGGCGCGCGGCCTGCTCGGCGCGGTGCACGACGAGCGCCTGCCCGGCCTGCGCCTGCCCACCCAGCCCGTGCATTTCAGCGGCGCCGCACCCAACCGCGCCGAGCGCGCACCGGCCCTGGGCGAACACACCGACGCCCTGCTCTCGCAGTGGCTGGGCCGGGGCACCGAAGCGATTGCCGCGCTGCGCGCATCCGGTGCCCTGGGCACCGCAGGCGCAGCCCCCTCTTCCCCATCACATTGAGCAACCGACATGAACTTCCAACGACTGGGCACCACCGCCGACGACCACGCGATTGCCGATGCCGTGGCCCGCTTTGCCGACGACGCACTCGCCCCGCTGGCGCAGCGCATGGACGAAGAGGCGCTGTCCGCCACCTGCCATGTGCCGGGCCTGGCGGCCCTGGGCGTGATGGGCATGAATCTGCCCGAGGCCCTGGGCGGCCCCGGCGTCACGCCCACGGCCATGCTGCTGTCCCTGGTGGCCATCTCGCGCGCCTGCGCGGCCACCTCGTCCATGATCGGCGCCCACTACCTGGGCACGGACGCCGTGCTCATCGGCGGCGACGACGCCCAGCGCCAGCAGTGGCTGCCGCGCTGCGCCAGCGGCCAATGGCTGGCGGCCTTTGCGCTGACCGAGCCGCGCGGCGGCTCCCACCCGGCCGACATGCGCACGCGCGCCGTGCGCGATGGGGACGACTATCTCATCACGGGCGTCAAGCACTTCATCTCCAACGCCGCCGAGGCGCGCTTCATGGTCGTCTTCGCCAAGACCGATATGGAGGCCGGTGCACGCGGCGTCAGCGCCTTCATCGTGCCGCGCGATCTGCCCGGCATCCAGGTCTCGGCGCCCGAAAAGCTCATGGGCATCCGTGGCGGCCATGCCTTCGAGGTCTCGCTGGACGGCGTGCGCGTGCCTGCCAGCCACCGGCTGGGCGCCGAGGGCACGGGCTTCAAGACGGCCATGAAGGTGCTGGACAACAGCCGCCTGGACGTGGCGGCCACCGCCCTGGGCGTGGCCGAGGCCGCCCTGGCCGCCGCCGCGCAATGGGCCAATCAGCGCCTGGTCGGCGGCGAGCCGCTGGCCACGAAACAGGGCATCCAGTGGAAGCTGGCAGACATGAAGCTGCGCCTGGAGGCATCGTGGGCACTGACCATGCAGGCCCTGGCCTTGCGCCAGGCCGGCCAGCCCTTCACCCAGCACTCGGCCATGGCCAAGCTCCATGCATCCGAAATGGTGGGCTTCGTCACCGACGAAGCCCTGCAGATCCACGGCGGCTACGGCTACACGCGCGAAATGCCGCTGGAGCGCCTGGTGCGCGATGCGCGCATCCTGCGCATCTACGAGGGCTCGTCCGAAGTGCAGCGCAGCATCATTGCGCGCGGGGTGCTGGGCGGCAGCTGAATGCAGCAGCGGGTGGCTAGGAGAAATCTGAAAATGGCACCCTCGCGCCCGGAAAAGGCCGTTGATGCAGAGCGGTTCAAACCCCAGGTCTTCCCTGGACCTTGCGAGGGGGCGCAAAATGGCGGCTGTTGCGGCCTTCGGGCCGCAGCGCATTTGTTGCGGGAAGCGCCCGCATCCCGCCCCCTCCCGCGCCAGCCGCCCCTGCCGAAAGAAGCCTCCGTTGTCCGCCGCGCATTCCGTCCTGCAAGCCGTGTTCGGCTACGAACAATTCCGCGGTCCGCAGGAAGCCATCGTCTCGCATGTGGTCGCCGGCGGCGATGCGCTGGTGCTCATGCCCACGGGCGGCGGCAAGAGCCTGTGCTACCAGGTGCCGGCCATCGTGCGCCAGCAGCAGGGCCACGGCGTGGCGGTGGTGGTGTCGCCGCTGATCGCGCTGATGCACGACCAGGTGGGCGCGCTGCACGAGGCCGGTGTCAGCGCCGCCTACCTGAACTCCACGCTGTCCTATGACGAGACGCAGGAAGTCGAATGGCGCCTGCAAAGCGGCGACATCACATTGCTGTATGCCGCGCCCGAGCGCCTGAACACGCCGCGCTTCCTGGGCCTGCTCGACGACCTGCATGCCCAGGGCAAGCTGTCGCTGTTCGCCATCGACGAGGCCCACTGCGTGAGCCAGTGGGGCCATGACTTCCGGCCCGAATACCGCGCGCTGAGCGTGCTGCACGAACGCTATGCGGGCGTGCCGCGCATTGCGCTCACGGCCACGGCCGATGCGCTGACGCGCGCCGACATCGTCGAGCGGCTGCAGCTGGAGAGCGCACGGCATTTCGTCAGCAGCTTCGACCGCCCCAACATCCGCTACCGCATCGCCGAGAAGAAGGACGTCAGCAACCAGCTGCTGCGCTTCATCGAGCGCGAGCACGAGGGCGAGGCCGGCGTGGTCTATTGCCAGTCGCGCAAGCGCGTGGAGGAGCTGGCCCAGACGCTGAGCCAGGCCGGCGTGCCCGCCCTGCCCTACCACGCGGGCCTGCCCTTCGAGACGCGCCAGCTGCACCAGGACCGCTTCCTGCGCGAGGACGGCATCGTCATCGTGGCCACTATCGCCTTCGGCATGGGCATCAACAAGCCCGATGTGCGCTTCGTGGCGCACGTGGACATGCCCAAGAACATCGAGGGCTACTACCAGGAAACCGGCCGCGCAGGCCGCGACGGGCTGCCCGCCGATGCCTGGATGGCCTACGGCCTGTCCGACGTGGTCAACCAGCGCCGCATGATCGACGAAAGCCCGGCCGAGGACACCTTCAAGCAGGTCATGCGCGGCAAGCTCGATGCCCTGCTGGGCCTGGCCGAGGCCACGGACTGCCGCCGCGTGCGGCTGCTGGCCTACTTCGGCGAGCAGTACGGCCTGGGCGCACCGGGAGAAGACGCAGAGACGGACATTGAAGGCCGGCCGCTGCAGCGCGTGGCAAAGACCGCCTGCGGCAACTGCGACAACTGCCTGGAGCCCCCGGCCCTGTGGGATGGAACGGACGCCGCGCGCAAGCTGCTGTCCACCATCTACCGCGTGCACGAGGCCAGCCAGCTGACCTTTGGCGCGGGCCACATCATGGACGTGCTGCGCGGCAAGGACACCGAGAAGGTGCGCCAGTACGGGCACGAGAAGATCTCCACCTTCGGCCTGGGCAAGGACTACAGCGAGCCCCAGCTGCGCGGCGTGATGCGCCAGCTGCTGGCCACCGGCGCCCTGGGCCTGCACAAGATCACCAGCGAGAACAGCGGCCACAGCTTCGACACCCTGTGCCTGGCCGAAGGCTCGCGCGAAGTGCTGCGCGGCAATGTCCAGGTACAGCTGCGCGAGGCCGTCGCAGCGCCGCGCACGCGCACCTCCAAGCGCGCCACCCAGCCCAACGCGGCCGCCGCCAGCCTGGGGCCTGATGCCCAGGTGCGCTTCATCAACCTCAAGGCCTGGCGCGCCGAGGTCGCGCGCGAGCACAACCTGCCGGCCTATGTGATCTTCCACGACGCCACGCTGGCCGCCATTGCCGAGCGCAACCCGGCCTCGCTGGACGACCTGCAGGGCATCAGCGGCATGGGCGCCAAGAAGCTGGACGCCTATGGCGCCGAGGTGCTGCGGGTGGTGGCCACGGGTTGAGTGAGGTTCAGGGCGCCACCGTGATGCCGGCCGCGTGCGCACGGCGCGCAGGCCGCACGACGATCTCGACCTGCTGGTCCAGCGACACCAGCGCCTGCATCAGGCGCTCCAGAGAGATGTTCTGCAGCTTGTAGCGCCGGACCTGGGAAATCTTGGGCTGCGTCATGCCCGTAATGCCTGCAGCCTCGGTCTGACTGAGCCCGCGCTTGTCCATCAGCTCGTTGAGCTTCATGGCCAGCACGGTTTTGGCCGACAGTTCCTGTGCGTCCTCGAAGCCCAGATCGACCAGCACATTGGCTGTTCCCTGCGAAGAATCCTGGCGATGCATCATGTTCTCCCGCCCGCGCCATGGCGGGCCAGTACGGACTTCAAACGCTTCTCGATCAGATCCACATCAGGCTGCGGCGTGGCAATGCCGGATTTTGATTTTTTCTGAAACGCATGGAGCACATGGACGGCGTCGCCGATACGGACACTGTAGACGGCACGGAAAGCGTCTCCCCTGTGGTCTTCGACCAACTCATATACGCCTGGGCCCAGCCCTTTCCACGGCTTGGCCGAGTTCGGCATGCCGCCCAACTGGACAACGAACAGCGCCACGCCCATATCCTTCTGAACGCCGATGGGGAAGTCCTTGAAGTCCTTCTTCGATGAGCCTTCCCAGTACAGCAGTTTGCGTTGGTTCGTCATGAATTATATCCGTTCAGATATAAATTTCTCCATGCTTGCATCCAGCAAAAAGAAGAACCCGCATCAGCGGGCTCTCTTCATCACTGCGCCAGCACCCTGAAGGTCAGCGTGTAGTTGTTGCCGTACTGCGGCGCGGCGGCGCCGGCGGGGGCGTCGGCGCGGTAGCGCACCAGGGCCAGGTAGATGCCGGACTTGGGCAGGGCGTAGGAGATGCGGCCCTGGCCATCGGTGGTCAGCGCGTCCACGCTGTGCTGGCTGGCCAGGTCCATGGCCGAGCGGAAGATTTCCACCTTCTGCGCGGCCAGCGGCTTGCCGTCGTATTGCACGGTGAAGTCGAACTTCTCGCCCGCGAACAGGTCGGCCGGATGCGTGACGGGCACGATCTCCAGGCCCTTGCCTGAGGGCGCGAGCGCGGCCCGGCTGGGCTTGCCCACCGTGATGTAGGTCTCGGAGACCGACAGCGACTGGTAGTGGCTCAGCAGCCTGGCATCGGCCGGCGTGGGCGTGGCGGGATCACGCGCGGTCTCGACCTTGCCGTTGCGCTCCCACGAACGGAAGATGGCGCCCAGGCGCGGGCCGGTGCTCACGCGGTAGGTGCCTTTCTCGTCGGGCAATTGGTGCTCGGCCACGGTGCGGGTCTTGAACTGGCGCACATCGGCCATGGGCGTGACCGAGCCATCGGGCGCCGTCACGGTGAAGCGCGTTTCGCCAAAAGCCACTTCGGGGATGAAGAACTTGTCGGCAAAGCTGGCGTCCACGCTGATGACGGCCCGGGGCTGGGCCTCGAAGCTGGTGGGCAGCAGGTAGGGCGTGTGGGCCTGGGCGGAAATGCACACGGCCGACAGCAGCGGCAGCCACCAGGCCAATCGCTTGGATGGGGTTTTGGCCATGTCCGCTCAGGGCTTCTTGACGTCGTTCTTGTCCACGACGCCATCGGCATTGACGTCGGCTTCCTTGAAGCTGCGTTCGGCGATGGCCATGTCTTCTTCCACGGTGTATTTGCCGTCGCGGTTCCTGTCCACGATGCCGAAGCGCACATGGGCCTGCTTCATGGACTGGGCATAGCGCTCGTCGGGCTGGCGGCCCGCGTACTGCTGCTTGAGGCGGGCCTCGAACTCGTCCACGTACTCCTTCTCGCTGAGCCAGCCGTCGCCATTGGTGTCGCCGGCCAGGAAGCGCTGCTTGCGCACGGTGTCGTACTCCTGGCGCGTGACCACGCCATCACGGTTGGCGTCGTAGCTGCCCATGAAGGCAGACTGGCCATGCCCGCCAGCAGGCTGGGCTGGGCCGCTGGCGGACGGTGCCGTGGGCGATGCGCAGGCGGTGAGCAGGGCCGCCAGGCCGGCAGCGGCCAGCATGCGGTGGGACAGAGAGAACTCGATCATGAAACGACTCCTGAAGTAGGCAGATACAGCGGCGGCTGCGATGGTGGTGGAGGCTTTCCGGCCGACACCGCCGCTGTAGGGAAGGCCGGCCGGCCCCTGGAGAAACTCCTCGGATCCGCGCCACGCGGCAAGTGAAGGTGGCGTGGATGCAATGGCATGGTGCGCAGGGTGCTCAGAACGCAACGTTCATGGACACGGCGAAGGTGCGGCCCGGGTTGCTCAGCAGCTCGATGTCGCGGCGGTCGCGCGCCACGCCGGGCTGCAGGCTGCGGGTGCTGGAATAGTCCCAGTAGCGCTTGTCGCCCAGGTTGTAGATGCCGGCGTTCAGGCGCACGTTCTTTGCGACCTGCCAGTAGCCGGCCAGGTCGAAGATGGCATAGCCGGGCACGCGGAACAGCTCGGTGGTCGAGTCGGTCAGGCCGGTGCCCGCGTTCTGGTAGCTGTCGCGGTTGGTGGCCACGGCCTGCTTGCCCGCGACGAAGGTGCCGGTCAGGTTCAGGCCCCATTGCCGGGCCGGTGCGTCATAGCCCACGCCGACGATGGCCTTGCGCGGCAGCACGCTGTCCAGCGGCACATCCTTGTCGCCTGCGTAGTAGGACTTGGAGGTGCCGCGGCTGATGCCCAGCGCCCAGGTGGAGTACAGGCCCCTGGCGGCGGGCATCCACTGGCCGTGGTCCAGGCGCGCGCTGGCCTCGAAGCCGTAGATCTTTGCGCTGTCGCGGTTCTCGGCCTGGTAGATGGTGCCGATGTGGGCGGGCACGTTGACGAACAGGTCGGGACGGCCCGCGCGCAGGTAGCGCGTGTAGGCGATGAAGTCGGAGTACCTGGTATAGAAGACCGAGCTGTTGAAGGTTACGCCCGGCGTGGGCGAACCCTTGAGGCCGAAGTCGAAGGCATTGCTGCTTTCCTCCTTCAGGTTGGGGTTGCCCACCAGGGCGTACTGGCCTGCCGCGTTGTAGTTGCTGGCCATGTTCCACGAGCCGAAGATCTCGCCGGCCGAGGGCGCTCGCCCGCTGCGCTTGAACTGGGCATAGGCGCTGAACGTGGGCGTGAGGTCATAGACCAGGGCCAGGCTGGGGCTGAGGATGGTGTTGCCGCGCGTGCCGCCGTAAATCTTTTCCACATCGGCGGCCGTGAGCACGCCCGAGACGAAGTTGTCCAGGTCGCGCGTCTTGATCTCCACGCGGTCCACGCGCAGCGCGGGAATCAGCGCCAGGCGGCGGCCGCCGGCCTGGAAGCTGATCTCGTCCTGCAGGAAGGCGCCGTAGCGGCGGGTGGTGGTGTCGGGCTGGGGCTTCATGCTGCCGGACACGGCCCAGGGGCGCTCCGTGTCCTGGGTCGAGGCATTGACGCCAAAGCTCAGGCGGTGGCGGTCGATGCGCTTGTCGCCCGTGCTCGAGAAACCCCAGGTGCGCGTCTCGTTGCCCGAGACGTTGTGCACCTTGGCGCCCGTGGCCAGCGTGGTGGTGTCTGTGACGTCGTTGGTGTCTGTGTTCTGGAAGTACAGCCGCGTGTCCAGCTGGTCCACCCAGGCGCCGGCCGGGGTCCACAGGTGCTGCAGCTGCAGCGTGTTGCGGCTGGTGTCGCTGTTCTGGCGCGAGCTTTCGGTGATGCTGGTGTTGGTGGTGTCCCAGCCATGGAAGGAGGTGTCGTTCTTGCGGCGATACAGGTCGGCCGACAGCACCAGGCGGTGGGCCGGGTTGATGCGCAGGCCGCCCTTGAGCAGCAGCGCGTTGGAGTTCCAGTCGTCGGGATAGCTGTTGACGATGGCGCTGTGGTTGCGCGTCTCGTGGCCGTCGCGGCGCGAGTAGGCGATCAGGCCGTCGAGATCGCCCGAGCGGCCAGCGGCCGTGAAGCTCTCGTTCCAGGAGCGGTCGGCCGTGTCGTGGCCGATCTTGCTGCCCAGGTAGGAGGTCTTGCCGCCCACCAGGTAGTCCTCGGCGGACTTGGTGCGAAAGCCCACCGAGCCGCCGATGCCACCGGCCGCGCGCCGCGCCGTGGTGGTGCCGGAGTGGATGTCCACGCCCGAGAACATTTCCGGATCGATGAAGTCGCGGCCCACGCCGAAGGTGTTGGCGCCGACACGGCTCACATAGGGGCGCGTGGTGGCGTCGGGCATCTCGACGCCGTCCACATCCATGCCGATGCGGTTGCCCTCGATGCCGCGGATGTTGTAGCCCGTGGTGCCCGAGCGGTCGAAGCTGCTGCGGTTGCGGCTGGTGCCCGAGGCCGTGCCCGGCGCGGAGACCAGGGGCTGGTAGCGCACCACGTCGGCCATGCTGCCGGCCTGCTCCAGCGCCGGGCCGCTGACGGTGGTGGAGGCGCCCGGGGTTCGCTGCGCGGGCTCGGCCGTGTCGACCACGTCGACCTGGGCCAGTGCCTTGGTGGGTGCCTGCGCCATCAGCCGGGCCTCATCGTCCAGGGCCTGAGGCCGGGGCTGGGCCCAGGCGCCGGACGTGGCCAGGCCGATCACGGCGGCCTGCACGGCCACGGCCAGCAGGCTGGGCCGCAAGGCCGGCGCAGCGCAGGGGTTCCAGAAAAGGGAGACAGGGGCGCAGGAGCGTGAAGATGGAGCCATGGCAGGAATCGGGGAACGAGGGTTGCTGGCTAGCTGCCGACCTCTTCGCGGAGTGCTCTTGCGAGACCATTGATTCCCCCCGGGTGTGATTTCTTCCTGCTGGCTTTCCGCGATTCTCCCATCAATTGATAATGATTATCATTTGTTTTGTATCATTTACGTCACAGGGACAGATCACGGTCCCGCGCGGACCTCCTCCACAAACCCCACACAAAGACTCGACAGCGCAGCAAGATTGCCCGCTCACACTGCGGCGGCTGAATATCTGGAGCCCTTTGCTGTGACCAATAACGCCCAACTCCTGGCCGACGAAGCCAAGTACTGCTCGTTCGGGGATACCGTCCACTACGTCAATCCCCCCAAGATCTTTTCGGGCTGCGAAGGCAGCTACATGTACGACGAGGCCGGCACGCCCTACCTCGATCTGCAGATGTGGTATTCGGCCGTGAACTTCGGCTACAAGAACAAGCGCCTCGAGCAGAAGATGATCGAGCAGCTGCAGACCCTGCCCCAGGTCGCCAGCCAGTACCTGCACCCGACCAAGATCGAGCTGGCCAAGTTCATCGCCCAGGATGCGGAGCGCAAGTGGGGCCATGCCGGCCGCGTGCACTTCAACGTGGGCGGCGCCCAGGCCATCGAGGACTCGCTCAAGGTCGTGCGCAATGCCAGCGGTGGCAAGAGCCTGATGTTCGCCTTCGAGGGCGGCTACCACGGCCGCACGCTGGGCGCCTCCAGCATCACCTCCAGCTACCGCTACCGCCGCCGCTACGGCCACTTCGGCGACCGCGCGCAGTTCATCCCCTTCCCCTACCCGTTCCGCCGCCCCAAGGGCATGACGTCCGAGGAATACGCGGACTCCATCGTCCGGGAATTCGCGCGCAAGTTCGAGAACGAGTACCACGCCATCTGGGACCCCAAGACCAACCAGTGCGAGTACGCGGCCTTCTACGTGGAACCCATCCAGGGCACGGGCGGCTACGTCGTGCCGCCGCCCAATTTCTTCAAGGGCCTCAAGAAGGTGCTGGACGACCACGGCGTGCTGATGGTGGTCGATGAAATCCAGATGGGTTTCTGGCGCACCGGCACGCTGTGGTCGGTGGAGAACTTCGGCGTCAAGCCCGACGTGCTGGTCTTCGCCAAGGCGCTGACCAACGGCCTCAACGCCCTGTCGGGCCTGTGGGCGCGCGAGGAGCTGATCAACCCCACCATCTTCCCGCCGGGATCGACGCACTCCACCTTCGCCTCCAACCCGCTGGGCACGGCCCTGGGCCTCGAAGTCATGAAGATGACCCACGAGATGGACTTCGGCCGCCAGGTGCGCGAATCGGGCGCCTACTTCCTCGAAGGCCTCAAGGAGCTGCAAAAGCGCCACAAGGAAATCGGCGATGTGGACGGCCTGGGCCTGGCGCTGCGCGCCGAGATCTGCACCGAGGACGGCTTCACGCCCAACAAGGCGCTGCTGGACAAGATGGTGGACATCGGACTCGAAGGCGGCCTGGAATACAAGGGCAGCAAGCGCGGCCTGGTGCTGGACGTGGGCGGCTACTACAAGAACGTGATCACCTTCGCGCCCTCGCTGATGATCTCGCGCCCCGAGATCGACGAGGCCATGGTCCTGCTGGACCAGTTGCTCACGAAAGCCAAGGCGGCCTGAAGGCGCGATGCCCGCAGAGCGCCTGCACAACCAGCTCGAACCCCCAGGCCTGCTCGCGCAGTTCGCGGCCCATCCTCCCGAGGGCTTCGCACTGCTGCAGGACTGGCCGGCGCCGGCCTTCACGGCGCCCTTCGATCTTCTGACCACGGCGGACGACGCGCTCAAGGCGCGTCTTTTGTCGTTGCCCGGTGGCGGCTGGCTGTCGCGCCGGCTGCGCCTGTCCACCGACTTCGTGGGCACCACGGTCAGCGAGTACGCCGTGCTGCCCATGGGCACCCCTGCCGCCCAGCAGGCTGCCGCGCTGCGCGCGCGCGCAGGCCGGCGCTTGCTGACCATCGTCAAGGACCTGCCCCAGGATTCACCGCTGCTGCCGGACGCCGACAACGCCCACGTACGGGCGCTGGCGCAGGCCCTGGCCGATGCGGGCTTCATCCTGGTCGAAGGCCAGGCCCTGGCCCATGTGCCCATCGACTTTTCCAGCCTGGACGAGTACCTTGCGCGCCTGTCCAGGAGCCGCCGCCAGAACCTGCGCCGCAAGCTCAAAAGCCGCGCGCAGCTGCAGGTGCAGCGCATTTCCACGGGCGCGGCCTTTGCCGATGACGCCCGGGTCGATGCCTACTACGCGCTGTTCGATGCGGTGTATGCGCAAAGCGAGATCCACTTCGACAAACTCACGCGCGATTTCTTCGCGGCCGTGCTGCGCGATGCAGGCAACGGCGGCCTCGTCTTCGAGTACCGCGCGCTGCAGGACGACGGCACGCCCGGCGCGCTGCTGGGCTGGAACCTGTGCTTCGAGCACGGCGGCAAGCTGATCGACAAGTACATCGGCCTGTCCTACCCGGCCGCACGCGAGGCCAACCTCTACTTCGTGAGCTGGATGGTCAACCTCGAATACGCCATCGAACGCGGCCTGAGCCACTACGTGGCCGGCTGGACCGATCCCGAGGTCAAGGCCCAGCTGGGCGCCAGCTTCACCTTCACGCAGCATGCGGTCTTCATCCGCAATCCGCTGCTGCGCGCACTGGGCCGGCGCTTTGCCGGCCACTTCGAAAGCGATCGCCAATGGAGCGAACAGAACTGAATGCCCAGCCGGTCGTGCTGGATGTGGATGGCTCGGTGGGGACCTTGCCCGGCGAGCTGCGCCTGCAGCTGCAGGACTGGCAGGAGCAGGTGCGCTTCGGCTGCGGCCTGCGGCGCTTCGCGCGGTTCCGCGCGGCGCTCGATGCGCAGCTGCCCGCCGCGCATGGCACGGCCCTCATGGGCAGCGGCGACTTCCACCATCTGAGCTGGCCGCTGATCGAGCGCTGCATCGCGGCGCGGGCCCTGTCCTCAGGCCGGCCGCTGCGCGTGGTCGTGCTGGACAACCACCCCGACAACATGCGCTTTCCCTGGGGCGTGCACTGCGGCTCCTGGGTGCGCCGCGTGGCCCTGCATCCGGCCGTCTCGCATGTGCACGTGGCCGGCATCACCTCCGGCGACATTGGCCGCGCGCACGCCTGGGAGAACTACCTCACGCCGCTGCGCGCCGGCCGCCTGAGCTACTGGAGCGCGGGCGTGGACACGGGCTGGGCGCGCCGCCTGGGCGTGGACTCGGCCTTTCGCAGCTTTGCCAGCGTGGCCGAGCTGTCGCGCACGCTGGCGCGCATGCTGCGCGAGCAGGCCCAGCCCACCTACCTGAGCATCGACAAGGACGTGTTCGCGCCCGAGGTGGTGCGCACCAACTGGGACCAGGGCCGCATGCTGGAGAGCGAAGCCATGGACATCATTGGCGCGCTGTCCGGCCAGATCGTGGGCAGCGACATCACGGGCGATGTGTCTTCCTGGCGCTACGCGACCTGGTGGAAGCGCTGGATGAGCGCGGGTGACGGCCAGGACACGCAGATCGGCGCGCAGACGCTGGCCACCTGGCAACTGGGCCAGCATGCGTTCAACGAGCGCCTGGTGGAGCGTCTGCAGCAGGCCGGCTGAGGCCCCACCGGGGCTGCGGCGACCGGGGCTGCGAGGTCAGGCGGCGGCCTGCTTCGTGGCGCTTTCCAGCACCTGGACCAGATCGCCAAAGCGCGCGTCGTCGAACCACAGGCTGTTGCCCACGGCCACCAGGCGCTGCGCCCAGTCGCGCCCCTGGTCCACCACGTCCTGGCGTGCCAGGCCCAGCACATGGTCGTAGCGGCCATAGTCGGGCAGCACATGCACGAAGGGCAGCGACAAACCCCAGCCCCGCCCCCATTGCGCGCGCAGCAGCGCATCGCGCGTGGCGGCATCGCGCAGGCGCAGCAGCAGCACGGGCCAGACGCCTTGCGCGCCCGGCACGGTGTCGCCCACCACCTCGATGCCATCGATGGCCGACAGCCAGGCGCCGCGCTCACGCGCCTGGCGCTGCAGTTGCTGCTGGAAGTCCGCCAGCCGCGCCAGTGCGCGCCGGCCCACGCGGCGGCGCCAGGTGCCCAGTTCATGGCGGGCAATGGCGTCGTCGAAATCATCGCCGGCGGCCTGCACCCAGTCGCTGCGCGACAGCGCATCGCGCAGGGGGCGGCCATAGGCCAGGTCCAGCCCGGCGGGGCGGTACAGCGCCGCATAGCCCAGCAGCTCCAGGCTGCGGCGCAACTCCCAGCCCCGGTCCTGGCGCACGCTGGCTGCATGTGTCTCGCGCAGTGCCTCGCGCAGCGCGGGGTCGCGCGCCAGCAGCACGCCGCCCTCGAAGGTGGTCAGGCCCTTGCCCACGGCCAGGCTGTAGAAGCCCACATCGCCCTGCCAGCCCACGGGCTCGCCGCGCAGGCGTGCGCCCAGGGCCTGGGCCGCGTCCTCCACCACCCAGGCGCCCACGGCGCGCGCGCAGTCCACGGCCGTGGCCACGTCGGCCACGCGGCCGCACAGATGCGTGGGCAGCACGGCCAGGGTGCGTTCGCTGCACAGGGCGCGCAGGCGCGTGGGGTCCATGTCCAGCGTGTCGGGATGCAGATCGCACAGGCGCAGTTGCAGGCCGCAGTGCGCCACGGCCAGGGCCACCAGCGGGCAGGTATAGGCGGGGGCGATGACTTCGCTGCGGCCCGGCGCCAGGCGGCGCAGGGTCTGCAGCGCCACCATCAGCGCCGAGGTGCCAGAGCATTCAAGCTGCACGGCGGGCACGCCCAGCCACTGTGCCAGCGCCGTCGCCAGGTCTGCATCGCCCCAGGGCAGCAGGTCGGCCGCGCGCAGCGGCAGGCCTGCCGTGGGCGGCAGCATGCGTTCAGCCATGGCGCGTGCCGTGCTCGGCCGATGCCGCCAGATGCGCGGCGCCCGCGCTGGCCGAGCCCGCGCCCGGATTGCCGCCCGCATGGCCCGGCGTGTCGTCGTCTGCGCCGGGCCCCTCGGCCTCCTGCGTCTCGCTGACCGCCAGGCAGGCGATGCCGGCCACGATGAACAGGCAGCCGATGATCTGGGGCATGCCTATGCGCTCGTCGAACAGCCAGTACGACAGCGCCAGCACGGAAAGAATCTCCAGGTGCGATGCCGCAAAGGCCGGGCCGATGGGCGCGCGCTTGAGCAAGGTCATCCACGAGAAAAAGGCGCCGATGTAACCCACGAAGGCGCCATAGATCCAGGGCTGGCCGAACACGCGCGCCAGCCAGTCCACCGAGAACTCCAGCGGCAGCGCCGCATTGCCGGCCTGCTTGAAGCTCAGCTGGGCCAGCGTGTCGAAGGCCATGAGCACCAGAAAGCCAATGAAATAGAAACGTTTCATCTCAGTTATTCACGGGGCTGCGCGCCGCCCGCATCGTATGAAACTGGCGAGCCCCAAAGCCAGGGACACCGAGGAAGGGCCGCCCCGCACCGAGGGTGTCGTCCCCCTCCCGCGAAGCGAGAGAGGGCGCCGTGCACACGGGGGAAGGCGCGAAGCGACTCAGGGGGTGCTGTTTCATCTCAATGCAGGCCCACGATGGCGACGCCTATGGACACCAGAACGATGCCTGCCACGCGTATGGGTGCCAGCTTCTCGGCAAACAGCAGCCGGCCCGCGATCATGATGGCCACGATGTTGATGGAGCCCAGCAGCACACCTTCGGACAGCGGCACCAGCGAGAGAAAGGCCAGCCACAGCACGAACTCGGCCACATAGCAGCCCACGCCCAGCCACAGCCAGGGCCTGGAGGCCATGAAGCGCCAGCGCGCCAGTCCGTCCAGATCACCGGGCTGGCTGGCGGCGGCCTTGAAGGCCAGCTGGCCGCCGCTGTCCACCAGCACGTTCAGCACCCACAGCGTGATCACCAGCGGCGAGAGATCACTGCCCATGCGGTGCAGCCTCCACAGCCCGGCCTTCGCGGGGGGCGGCGCCGCTGGCGATGCGCGCCACGAACTCGGTGGTGCGCGCGATCACGGTGCGGCGGTCGCGGTCGATGGTGACCATGTGGTAGCTGTTGTCCAGCAGCACCAGCTCGACATGGGCCTGGCTGGCGCCGTGCACGATGTCGTGGGCGTTGGCCACCGACGAGATGTCGTCGTTGCGCGCATGGATGACCAGGCAGGGCGAGCGCAGCTGGGGCAGGCGCGCCAGCACGTGGGCCGAGAGGCGGCGCAGCTCGATGATGGACCACCAGGGATTGCCCGGCAGGCCGGCCGCCGCGCTGTCGCCCGAATGCATCTGCTCGACCACGCGTGCGCGCAGGGCCTCGTCCTTGATGCCGTAGGGCGGCTGCTCCATGAACACGCTGCGGCGGCCAATGCCCAGCGCGCGGAACAGCGGCAGCAAAAAGGCCAGGCGCGTGTAGAAGGGGATGCTCCAGCCGTCGTAGCGGAAGGTGGTGGACAGGGCGCAGACGCCGTCCACCTTGTCGGGATGACGCTGGGCCACGGCCAGCGAGAGCACGGCGCCCATGGACAGGCCGCCGACCACCACATGGTCCACATGCTGCGACAGCCGCTGCAGGCCGCCTTCCACGCTGGCCAGCCAGTCGGTCCAGCGCGTGTCCACGAGATCTTCCATGCTGCCGCAATGGCCGGCCAGCTGGACCGCATAGACGGTGAAGCCCTGCTTGTTCAGCCCCTTGGCCAGCAGACGCATCTCGGCCGGCGTGCCCGTGAGCCCGTGCACCAGCAGCACGCCGGTGCGCGCGGCCGCGCCCGTGCCGGGCATGACGAATTCATGCTCGGTCACGCAGACGCTTTCCAGCCCCGTGGCAGGCTCGCTGCGCTGAACCAGGGAGAGCCCATCACTCAAATTCATGTCAATTTTCCATGACGCTGCGCGTCGCCCTCTGTCCATGAAACTGGCGTGCCCTGAAGCCAGAGACACCAAGGAAGGGCCTTGGCCGGCCGCGCCGCCCCGCACCGAAGGTGTCGTCCCCCTTGGGGGGCGCCGTGCAACGGGAAGGCGCGAAGCGACTCAGGGGGTGGTACGTCATGCCAGCGCCTCCAGGCCCAGGACCACCTTGTCGAGCAAGGCCGTGGCCTGCTCGAAATGCTCGAAGGGCGCATGGGCGATGCCCCGGCTTTCGCAGTGGGCGATCAGCTTGTACTTGGCCAGCACGAAGTCGGCGCGGCCCGAGACGCAGAAGTCCGAGGTGCTGTCGCCCACATAGAGCACGCGGCCATGCTGGGCCTGCTGCTCGGCCAGGCGCTCGCACTTGCAGTTGCCGCTGGCGCGCGCGCACTGCGCGCTGGCCCAGGGCGAGTCCAGGCGCCAGCTGCGCTCGCCGGTCTGCACCAGGCGGTTGGCGATGACCTGCAGATGGCCCAGGCCATGGCGCTCCAGCACATGGCGTATGGCGTAGTCGATGCCGTCGCTGACCACCTGCACCACCATGCCGTGGGCCTGGGCGGCTGCCACGAAGCCGGCGAAGCCGGGATCGATCTCGATGGTGTCCAGGTGGGCGCGCAGCTCGGCCTCGTCCATGTCCAGCAGCGCGACCTGGCCCTTCATGCATTCGCGCGAGCCGATCTCGCCGCGCTCCCAGGCGTCTTCCAGCTCCTGCCAGCCGGGCTTGCCGAAGCGGTTGAGCAGGGTGTCGGTCACGTCCAGCAGGCTGATCGTGCCGTCGAAATCGCTTTGCACCATCCAGCCGGGCGCGGCGGTGTCCAGATACAGGGGAATGCGCTTATTCATGGAACTGCACCCTTACGTTTTGGCCCACGCGCACGGCGGCGGCGGGAGCTTGCTCGAAGACCAGCACACATTCGATGACACGCACCGGCCCGCGCTGCTGGTCGTCCTGCAGCCGCGCCGTGCCATAGACGGGGCTGATGCGCAGCACGCGTGCCGAGGGCAGCTGCTGCTGTGCGGCGCCATCGGCGTCCAGCGTCACCGTGGCCCGCATGCCTTCGCGCACGGCGGCGGCGAAGCTTTCGTTGATTTCGGCGCGCACCTGCAGCGGGCGCTGCGGCAGCAGCACCACGGCCGGCGTGCCGGGCACGGCCTGGCTGCCCGCGTGGGTGGCCAGGCGCACCACGGTGCCGGCCTCGGGCGCGCGCAGTTCCTGGCGCTTGTGCTGGGCGCGCAATTGTTCGAGCTTGCGCTGTGCCACCTGGGCCTCGGCCGCGGCCACGTCGATCTCGGCCTGGGCATCGCGCAGTGCCTGCGCGGCCTCGTCCACGTTCTGCGCGTCGGCCGCGCCCTCGCGGGCCGCTGCCTGCCAGCGCGCCAGGGTCTGCTTGAGCTGGGGCAGGCGCGCGGCGCGTGCCTTCTGGCGGGCCTTGGCCAGCTGGGCCTCGGACTCGGCCACGGCCAGGTCGGCCTGGCCCGTCTCGTCGGCCAGCCTCAGCAGCAGCTGGCCGCGCTGCACGGACTGGCCTTCCTTGACGGACAGCTGCTGCACCACGCCGGCCACGGCGGGCGACAGGTCCAGCAGTCCGCCTTCCACCTCGATCTTGCCGCGCGCCACGGCCACTGCCGCCGGGCCGCTTTGCTGCGCCCTGGAGCTGGCCTGGCCCGCATTGGCGGGCGCATCGTGCGAAGGACCGCAGCCCGCCAGCAGCGCGGCGGCGGCCAGCGCCGCAGCCAGTCCGGCAGTGGAAGCGGCAAGGCCGCTCAGGGGGTGCTTCATTGTTTTTCCTTCAACGGGGAGGTCTGGCGCCAGTCGCTGCGGATGGCGCCGTCCTCCATGCCGAGCACGCGGTCGGCATGGCGCACCAGGCGCGGGTCATGGCTCACGCACAGCACGGTCGTGCCATGGTTGCGCGCCGCGCGGTGCAGGATGTCGATGACGCGCTGGCCGCTTTCGGCATCCAGCGCACTCGTGGGTTCGTCGGCGAACAGCAGCTGCGGCGCCTTGGCCATGGCGCGCGCAATGGCCACGCGCTGCTTTTCGCCGCCCGACAGCTCGGCCGGGCGCATGTGGGCGCGGTGGGACAGGCCGACCTCGTCCAGCGCCTGCTGCGCGCGGCGCAGGGCCTCGTCGCTGCGCAGGCCCATGTAGCCCAGGGGCAGCTGCACCTGCTCGATGGCCGTCAGTGCCGGGAACAGGTTGAAGCCCTGGAAGACGAAGCCCGTGTGGCGCAGGCGAAACTTCTCCAGCGCCCGCGTGCCCAGCTTGCCCAGGTCCTCGCCCAGCGCCATGGCGTAGCCGCTGTCCGGCGCCTGCAGGCCCGACATCAGCGACAGCAGGGTGCTCTTGCCGCAGCCCGAAGGGCCAGAGATCAGGCTCAGTTCGCCCGCGTACAGCGATACCGACAGGCCCTGCAGCACCTGCACGCTGACCATGCCCGACAGGAAGGACTTGCACAGCCGCACGGCCTCCAGGCTGGGCGCCGTGCGAGGCACCGCCGTGGGCGCGGGGGAAGAGGCATTCATCACGTTCATGGTGTCTGGAAGTCTTCAGCGCAGCAGCGTGGCCGGGTCGGCGCGCAGCAGGCTGCGCATGGCGCCCAGGCCCGACAGCAGGGACAGCACGGCCACCAGCACGGCACAGGCCAGCACGGCCGATGCGTTCAGCGCCACGGGCACGCGGTAGGCCGTGGCCACGGCCAGCAGCACGGCGCTGGCCAGCGCGGCCATCACGAAGCCCAGGCCGCCGATCCAGCAGGCCTGCTCCACCACCACGCGGCCCAGGGCCGCGCGGCTCACGCCCAGCGCGTTGAGCACGGCGTACTCGCGCGACGAGGCAGCCACCACAGCCTTGAGCGACTGGCTGGTGACCACCGAGCCCACCAGGCAGACGATGACGGCCATGAACAGCACGCCCGCGCCGGCGCCCGTGTCGAACATCCAGTAGCGCTGCGAGCGCCGCGCGAATTCCTTGGCTGTCCATGCCTCGTAGGGGCCGAAGCTGGGCGTGGACTGGTTCAGGCGCTGCTGGACGGCCTTGGCCGAGGCGCCGGGGCGCACGCGCGCCACGAAGTAGGTGCTGCCCTGGCCCGGGTCACCGGCAATCTCGCGCGCCGTGGCCAGCGAGGCCAGCACGTTCACGCCGCCCAGGCCGCGCAGCCCGTCCACGGCGGCCACCACCTGCACGCGGTGGTTGTTGACCCAGGCCACGCCACCCTCGCTGGCGCCCAGCGTCTGCAGGTCGGCCCGGTCCACGATCACGGCGCCGGGTTCGCGCAGGCGCTGCCGCTGCCAGGGTTGGAGCACGCGGGAAAACAGCATGGAGGCATCATCGGTGGCAATGCCGGACAGGTAGACCGACACGCCGCCGCCGTGTTCGCTGGCCGCGCCGCCGGCCGGCGTGCTGGAGCGCCAGTCGCCATCGACCCAGACGTAGGGCTCGACGGCAGTGATGTCCGGGTCCATGCGCAGGCGCATGTCCACGTCGCGGCCGATGGTGCGGCCGAAATTCACGCTCTGCGTGCCCGGGTAGCCGATCCACAGATCGGCCGAGGACGCCGTCACATACAGCGCGGCCGATCCGAAGATGCCCAGCACCAGCGCGGCCTGCATGGCCAGCAGCACGCCGGAGAAGCCCACCGCGAAGACGGAGGGAATGAACCGGCGCCACTCGTGCACCAGCGTCTTGCGCGCCAGCGCGATCATGAGGATGCCCCCTGAGCCACGGGCGCAGGGCCGTTGCCGGAATCGTCCTCCGGCCTGTCCTCGGCAGGCAGCGGCGCGCCGCCCAGGGCCTTGTACAGCGCCACATAGGCCAGGGCATGGGCGGCCAGGGCGGTGGTCTGCTCGCTGCGCGCCTGCAATGCGGCGCGCCGGGACGCCAGACCACCGAACTCGCTGTCCAGGCCCAGCTTCTGGCGCTGGTGCTGCACGCGTTCGCGCTCGGCCAGCACCTGCTGCGAGTCCTGCAGCGCGGCAATGCGCTGGCGCTGGGCACCGATGGCGGCCAGTGCGGACTCGACCTCGGCCACGCCGTCCAGCACGCTCTGGCGGTAGCCCTGGATGGCAGCCTGCAGCGCCAGCTCGCTGGCATCGGCCTGCGAGCGGCGGCGGCCCCAGTCGAACAGGGGAATGTCGATCTGCGGCCCGAAGGTGGGCGCGTTGTCCTGCGTCGTGCGCAGGTTCTGGGTGATGTTGAACGAATACAGCAGCGAGCCGCCGATCACGAAGCGCGGGTACAGCGCCGCTTGCGCAATGCCCTGCTCGGCTGCGGCGCGTTCCACGCCGGCCTGCGCCACCTGGATGTCGGGGCGCGTGCGCAGCAGGTCGGCCGGAAGGACCGCCACGCCCAGCGCCTGCGGGCCAGGCAGCGGCGCTGTCGCATCGGCCTGCAGCCATTGCGCATCGGGCCGTGTGCGGCCCAGCAGTGCGGCCAGCATGTGGGCGCTGCGGGCCTGGGTTTCACGCAGGCCCGCACGCAGGGCAGCGCTCTGGCCGGCCTGCAGCTGCAGCTGGCGCACGGCCTCGGCCGTGCCCAGGCGCTGCTGCTGGCGCACCTGGGCCAGTTGCAGGGCACGCGCATCCAGCTGCGCCTGCTCGTCGATCAGGGCCAGCTGGCGCTGGGCCATGCGGATGTCCAGGTAGCGGTGCACCACGTCGGCCACCAGGGCCACGCGCGCTGCCTGCAGGCGGCCCCGTGCATCGAGCACGGCAGCTGCGGCATTGCGCTCGCCGGCCTCGCGGGCGCCGAACAGGCCCAGGTCCCAGCTCACGTCGATGCTGGCGTGGAAATACGAGTCGATGGCTGCGATGTCCTGCAGCGTGCGCGCACCGGCCGTGAACACGGGCCGGAAGGCAGCGCCGGCCGTGCCCGCCAGCAGCCGCTGCTGGCGCAGGCGCGACTGGGCCTGGGACAGATCGAGGTTGGCGGCCAGCGCCTCCTCGACCAGGGTGTTGAGGGATTCATCGCCCCAGGCCTTCCACCAGCCCTGCAGGTCGGGTGCGGCGGCCGAGCCAGGTGCGCCCGGCGCGGCGGCGGGCAGGGGCTGTGTCCACTGCGCAGGCACCGAGCCGTCGAGCTGTGCCGGGGGCGGCGATGAGCAGCCGGCCAGCGCCAGGGCGGCGCCCAGGCACAGGCTGGAGAGGCGTTGCGTCGCGGCGGCGTGGTTCACGGGATGGACAGGCGGGAGGGGATGATCGAGGGGGAGGACCGGGAAAACGAGGCCAGGGAACCATGTCCCCGGATAGCCATTGGACGCGGCCAAGCTTGCGCGAGGTTGCAGGCTTTATGGAGGAAACATGGAGAACGCGGCGCCGTGCGCAAGCCTCTCTTGCCCATCCCGGGCGGGAGTCAGTCGCGGACCGCGCCAGATTACCGCGGACTCGGATGATTCCGAGTTTATTTTCAGAACACTCCGATTCCAATGCCGCATACAGGTCGGTATATTGACCGGATATCGCGCCCGGTGCCGCCTGTCCCAAGGACATTGATCCATATCTTCCTGGCTGGAGTCCACAGCATGCCTTTCACAGCCATCTTGCGCCATGCATTGGCCATGCCGCTCCTCTTGATTTTCTTCATGGCCCCTATTTCATCCTGGGCCCGTTGTTCCTCCCAGGGCTGGAATGCCCAGTTTCCGGGTTCGGCCAACACCCCCACCATCGT
Source organism: Delftia sp. PX-1 (assembly GCF_055797465.1). Taxonomy (NCBI): domain Bacteria; kingdom Pseudomonadati; phylum Pseudomonadota; class Betaproteobacteria; order Burkholderiales; family Comamonadaceae; genus Delftia; species Delftia sp. PX-1. Next base: position 131,973 of record NZ_CP184763.1, on the reverse strand, counting down.
CAACGAAAATTATCCGATTGGCAGCGTTGTCTATTCCAGGACAATGGCTTTGCAAAATACCGGGGCCGGCAGCTACCACATTTCTTGCGACAATGATTTTTATTACATAGAAGGCATTGGAACGGAAAGCAGTGGAATATATTCCACCTCCATTCCCAACCTTGGCATGAGAATCACGTGGGAAAGAGCCGCGCCTTATTCCGGGTCCATGCTGAAACAGGGCATATTCCATTCACTGCCAAGCAACAACATGACCATCGAGCTCGTGAAAACCGGGGAACTCACATCTGGCGGTTTCCTGAATGGCAGCTTCGCACGAATCTACTCTGGGACCAGCAATGCCCGTGACTTGCTGGCCACGGTATTCTTTTCGAGTGGCATCACCGTCAACGTCAGCAGCCGCCCCAGGCCGCCGACCTGCCGGGTGTCCACGGGCAAGATCGACGTGACCATGGCCCCCGCCCCGTTCGCCGATTTCAAGGGAATCGGGACCGTCACGGCAGCCAAGGACTTCAGCATCGAGTTGACCTGCGCGAGAGGCGAAGCCAATACACGCCTGACCGCCTTCGTCACGCTGACGGACGCCACCCAGGCGACCAACCGATCGAGCACGCTGACGCTGGCCCAAAACTCCAAGGCCCGGGGTGTCGGCATACAGGTACTGAGAAACAACGTGCCCGTGAGCTTCGGCCCCGACTCCGGCAGCCTGGGCAATGCCAACCAATGGAATGCGGGCCAGGTCGCACAGGGGCAGAACAGCCTGAAGATTCCGCTGAGCGCGCGCCTGGTGCAGACAGCCGGCAGCGTGACACCTGGCGTGGCCTATGGCAGGGCGACCTTCACGATGAGCTACCAATAGCCGCTGATGGGACTGCAGGAAATGAACAGCGCCAGCCTTGCGCGCGATTGCAGACTTCGTGGAGCCAATATGGAGGGCTACGGCTCGCAGGGCATCGCACCATAATGTGCGCTTGGCCCTGCCAGCTTTCCCATGAACTCCACAGCACAGCCAACGGCAACCACCCCCCTCGTGCTCGTCGTCGAAGACGAGCCCGCCATCGCCAGCATCCTGACGGCCTATCTCGAGCGGGACGGGCTGCGTTCGCGCATGGCCTCGGACGGGCAGGAGGCGCTGCAGCTGTTCCGCCAGCTGCGGCCCGACCTGGTGCTGCTGGACATCCACCTGCCCGGCATGGATGGCATCGACGTGCTGCGCGCCATCCGCGATGACAGCCAGACGCCCGTGATCATGGTCACGGCCCTGGCCGACGATGTGGACAAGCTGCTGGCCCTGCGCCTGGGCGCCGACGACTACGTGGTCAAGCCCTTCAATCCGCCCGAGGTCGTGGCCCGCGTGCGCGCCGTGCTGCGACGCACCCAGGCGCGCAAGAACCCGGCGCCCGCGCCCATCCGCGTGGGCCCCATCGAGATCGATACCGAGGCGCACAGCGCCGTGGTCTACGACAACGAGGGCCGCGCCCTGCCGCTGCCCCTGACGCTGACCGAGTTCCGCCTGCTGGCCTGCCTGGCGGCCCAGCCCCGGCGCTGCTTCTCGCGCTCCCACCTGATCGAGCACTGCCTGCCCGAGAGCGATGCGCTGGAGCGCGTCATCGACTCGCACCTGTCCAAGCTGCGCCGCAAGCTGCAGCTGGCCGGCCAGGAAGGCCTGATCGAAACCGTGCGTGGCATCGGCTACCGGCTATGGCCCTGGGACTGAGGCCCAACCGCATCTGGGTGCGCTTCGGCCTGTGGATCACGGCCACCGTGCTCAGCACCATCGCCCTGCTGGCCATCGGCGTGCTGGTGTTCTCCGAGATCCAGTACCGCGACTTCTACAACAGCCTGCCGCCGGCCGTGCAGATCGAGCTGGACGAACTCAACGCCCAGTCGCTGGAGGACAGCCCGCGCGCCATGCAGATCTATGGCCAGTACTGGACGGGCGATCTGCTGTTCGGCGAGAAATGGTCGCTGGTCATCGGCCTGCTGGTGTGCCTGCCCTTCGGACTGGCCGTGGGCTTTTGGGTGTCTCGCCTGGTGACGCGGCCCCTGGCGTCCATGGTCGAGGTGGCCAAGCGCGTGGAGCTGGGCGACTTCAGCGCGCGCGCCCTGCCCGGCAAGGCCCACGGCGAGATGGCCGAGATGGTGGTGGCCTTCAACCGCATGATCGATTCGCTGGAGACGCTGGAGACCGAGCGCCGCGCCACGGCGGCCTCGATCTCGCATGAGCTGCGCACGCCGCTGACGGTGCTGCAGGCGCGACTGCATGCCATCTGCGATGGCGTCATCGCGGCGGACGACACCGAATTGAACACCCTGCTGTCCCAGGTCGAGCACCTGGGCCGGCTGGTGGACGACCTGCACACGCTGTCCATGGCCGATGCAGGCCAGCTCTCGCTGCAAAAGCAGCGCATGGACCTGACCCTGCTGGTGGCCGAGACGCTGGACCAGCTCCACCCCCAGCTGCAGCAGCACGGCATGCAGCTGGACCTGTCCCTGCCCGGCCCCACCGACGAAGGCATGACCGACATCCGCGCCGATGCCGACCGCATGCGCCAGATCCTCTCCAACCTGGTCAGCAACGCCATGCGCCATGCGGCCAGCGGCGCCTGGCTGGGCGTGGCGCTCACGGTGGAGTCCGATATCGAAGGCCGCGCCTGGGCCGTGCTGCGCATCAGCGATGCAGGCCCCGGCCTGCCCAGCGAGCTGCGCGCCCATCCCTTCCAGCGCTTTGCCCAGGTGCCCGGCAAGCGCCGCCGCGAGGGTTCTGGCCTGGGCCTGTCCATCGTCAAGGCGCTGACCCTGTCCCAGGGCGGCAGCGTGGAGGCCGACGATTCCGAGCGGGGCGGCGCCCGCTTCACGCTGCGCTTTCCGCGCATCTGAGTCTCGGGCCCCTGGGCCCTGAGGGACTACGCAGCCTGCGCCTTGCGCAGCAGCGCATGAATGGCCCAGCCCAGCGGCTCGCGCAGTTGCTGCGGCGTCTGCTGCGGCCCCTGCGCCAGCAGCGACTGCGACACCCAGCCATAGGTCATCGTGTGCAGCAGCCGCGCCAGGGGCTGGGCCGGCTCGGGCAGCGGCGGATCGCAGTCCTGCAGCGCCATGGCCCACAGCTGCACATAGGCCTGGTAGTGGCGCCGGAAGGGCTCGGGCGCGGACACCTTGCGCTCGAGCATGAACAGCGCAGCCCACATCGGCGCCTCGCGCGCAATGCCGTCCACCAAGGTGTCCAGCAGCCGGTCCACGCGCGTGGCCGGCGCCATGCCGGCGCATCCCTGCAGCGTCTGCAGTCCCTGGGCATGCAGGGCCTGCACCTGGCGGTGGATGCACATGGCCGCCAGTGTGTCCATGTTGCCGAAGTATTCGTAGAAGGTGCCCAGGCCCACGCCGGCCACGGCCGCCACCTCGCGCACCGTGGTGCGCTCGTAGCCCTGCTCGATCACAAGCCGAACAAAGGCGTCCTGCAGCGCCTGCGAGGTAGCCTGCGCGCGCGATTGCAGGGGGCGGCGCCGCACTTTGGGCGGCTGCGGCTGCTGCCTTAAAACCCGAACACCTTTGCTGGGCATTTTTCCTAGACTTTTGCGTTGAGACCCACGATCACGGAGACACGCATGAGCACCGGCCAGACTTTGCAGACACGGCACACCTGGAACACGCACGACGTCCTGAACCAGGTCGACGAACTCACCGACTTCAACCTGCTGGAGGCCGACCCCGCCCTGGCCGAGGCCCTGCAGCGCAGCGGCGCTGCGCGCCACATCCCTTCGCTGTCGCGCTATGCGCAGCAGCTGGGCGAGCGCGCCACCTGGGAGCTGGCCGAGCAGGCCAACCGCCACACGCCCGAGCTGCACCGCTTCGACGCACGCGGCCGCATCATCGACGCCGTGGAGTTCCACCCGAGCTGGCACACGCTGCTGGGACTATACCGGCAGCAGGGGCTGATCTCCCTGCCCTTCGAGGACAGCAGCGCGGGCCGCTGGAGCGCCTGGGCCGCAGGTTTTTACCTGCACGGCCAGGTCGAACAGGGCACGCTGTGCCCGGCCACCATGACCACGGCCGCCATCCCGCTGCTGCAAAAGGAACCGGCGCTGTGGCAGCAGCTGCAGGGCAAGCTGTTCAGCCACGAATACGATCCGCGCGACCTGCCCGTCGCCGACAAGGCATCGATGTGGCTGGGCATGGGCATGACCGAGAAGCAGGGCGGCTCCGACGTGCGCGCCAACACCACGGTGGCCATGCCGGTGAACGCCGGCGGGCGTGGCGGCGAGTACCTGCTGCGCGGCCACAAGTGGTTCTTCTCGGCCCCCATGTGCGATGCCCACCTAGTGGTGGCGCGCATGGGGGAAGGCGGTGGGCAGGCCTGCTTCTACGTTCCGCGCTGGCGCCCCGACGGCACAAAGAATGCGGTGCGCGTGCAGCGCCTGAAGGACAAGGTCGGCAACCGCAGCAACTCCAGCAGCGAGGTGGAGTTCGAGGACGCCTGGGGCATCCTGATGGGCGAGGAAGGCCGGGGCATTCCCACCATCATCGAGATGGCCACCTACACGCGCCTGAACTGCGTGCTGGGCAGCGCCGCCATCCTGCGCTCGGCCACGGTGCAGGCCCTGGCCTATGCGCGCCGGCGCAGCGTCTTCGGCAAGCGGCTGGCCGAGCAGCCGCTGATGCGCAGCGTGCTGGCCGATCTGGCGCTGGAGAGCGAGGCCGCGCTGCAGATCGCCATGCGCCTGGCCCAGGCCTATGAGCGTGGAGGCGACGAGGGTGATCCGCTGGAACGCGCCTGGAAACGCATCATGACGCCGGCGGCCAAGTTCTGGGTCTGCAAGCGCGGCGTGGAGCTGACGGGCGAGGCCATGGAGGTGCTGGGCGGCAACGGCTATGTGGACACGGGCGTGATGGCGCGCCTGTTCCGCGAGGCGCCCGTGAACTCGATCTGGGAAGGCTCGGGCAACGTCATGTGCCTGGACGTGCTGCGCGCCATCTCGCGCGAGCCCGACAGCGCGCAGCTGCTGCTGCAGGACCTGATCGACACGGCGGCGGGCGAGCCCGCGCTGCTGCAGCAGGCGCAGTCGCTGGCCCGGCGCCTGTCCGGCCCGCCTGACCAGCTCGAGGCCCAGGCACGCCGCCTGGTGCAGGACCTGGTGCTGCTGGCCCAGGCCTGCCTGCTGCGCCGCCATGCGCCGCCCGCCATGGCCGACGGCTTCATCGCCACGCGCCTGGGCGCGCAGCAGGGCGCCATGGTGGCGGGCGCCTTCGATCCCGCAGGCCTGGACATCGCCGCCATCCTGCAGCGCGCGCTGCCCGCCTGAAGCGGTGGCCGGCCCGCCACACAACAAAGCACAAGGAGACAAGACATGAACCTGCTCGACGCCTTCGACAGCGCCGTGCGCAAGACGCCTGCCAAGGCCTTTCTGCGCGACCGCGGCGCCTCCATCAGCTATGCCGACATGCAGCGGCGTTCGCAGCGCGCTGCCGCCGTCCTCCAGGCCCAGGGCGTGGGCCGGGGCGATACCGTGGCCCTGATGTGCCTGAACACGCCGGGCTTTGTCGAAGCCCTGTTCGGCGCCTGGCGCCTGGGCGCCGTGCTGGTGCCCGTCAACCACAAGCTGCAGGCGCCCGAGCTGCAGTACATCCTCGGCCACGCGCAGTGCAAGGCCCTGGTGTTTGACGCCGCACTCGCGCCCGTGGTCGCCGCCGCGCCACACCCCTGCGCCCGCCTTGTGACCGAGGCGCAAGAGGCCGTCCCGGGTGTCCAGGACTGGGACACGCTGGTGGCGGCCGCCAGGCCCCTGGAAGGCGCGCGGCCCGCCGATGGCGACATCGCCCAGGTGCTCTACACCTCCGGCACCACGGGCCGGCCCAAGGGCTGCCTGCTGAGCCACCGCGCCGTCACGCTGGCGGCGATCACGGCCGCGCTGGGCCTGTCCATCACGCGCGAGGAACGCACGCTGATGGCCATGCCCATCTGGCATTCCTCGCCGCTCAACAACTGGTTTGGCGGCACGCTGTACATGGGCGGCACCGTGGTGCTGCTGCGCGAGTACCACCCGCAGCATTTCCTGCAGGCCGTGCAGGACGAGGGCGTGACGCTGTACTTCGGCGCGCCGGTCTCCTACTTCGCGCCGCTGCAGATGCTGCCCGACTTTGCCCGCTACGACCTGAGCAGCGTGCGCGCCTGGGTCTACGGCGGCGGCCCCATCGGCGCCGAGATGGCGCGCAAGCTGGCCACGGCCTACCGCAGCGACCGCTTCTACCAGGTCTACGGCATGACCGAGACCGGCCCCACGGGCACCACGCTCTACCCCGAGGAGCAGGTGGAGCGGGCCGGCTCCATCGGCCGCGTGGCCCTGCCCGGCGTGGACATGCGCGTGGTGCGCGACAACGGCGAGGATGCCGGCCCGGGCGACACCGGCGAGATCTGGCTGCGCACCGGCAGCGTGATGGACGGCTACCTGCACGACGCCCAGGCCACGGCCGCCGCCTTCGCGCCCGGCGGCTGGTACCGCACGGGCGATCTTGCGCGCCTGGACGACGCGGGCTATCTCTTCATCGTGGACCGGACCAAGGACATGGTCATCACAGGGGGCGAGAACGTTTATTCCAAGGAGGTGGAGGACGCGATCTCGGCCCATCCCCAGGTCGCCGACGTCGCCGTCGTGGGCCGGCCCCACCCCGAATGGGGCGAGACCGTCGTCGCCCACGTGGTGACGCGCGGCGAGGCCGCGCCGGAGGCCGAGGCACTGCAGCAGTTCCTGGCCGACAGGCTGGCGCGCTACAAGATCCCGCGTGAATTCGTCTTTGCGGCCAGCCTGCCGCGCACGCCCACAGGCAAGCTGCAGAAGTTTCTGCTGCGTCAGGAGCGCAGCGCCCCCTGAGGCGCCGGCCTCCTGCGTGGCCTGCTTCGCGGCCTACTTGGCGGCCTACTTCGCGGCCTTGAAATCCGACTCGCTCATGCCGCGCCGCCAATAGGCCACGACCAGCTGCTCGTGCTTTTCCAGCCCGCGCTCCTCGCGCGCCCACTGGCGCACGGCCTGGGCGGTGTCGAACTCGCCAGCGGCCCAGACAAAGCGGCTGGCGGGATGACCGGCCAACGCATCCGGCCAGCGCACGGCGCGCAGCGCGTCGATCAGCAGCGTAGTGGTGCCGGCCTCGGCAGCGCCACGGTGCAGCCAGTGCCATTGCAGTCCTTCGGGCGCCTGCACGGGCTGCTCGTCCTGCGGAAACTGGACTTCGGCAAACACATGGCCGCGCGTATGCGCGGGCAGGGCCGCCGCGATGCGCAGCATGGCCGGCAGGCCGGTGTCGTCGCCGGCCAGCAGCATCCAGTCGGCCGGGGTGGCCGTGCGCCCGCCGGGGCCGGTCATGCCGATGCGCTGGCCCGGCTGGGCGCGCGCGGCCCAGGCCGACCCGGGGCCGGCGTCCTCGTGCAGCACGAAGTCCACGTCGATCCATCCGTCGGCGCCGTCTTGGGCCATTCCCATCGCACGCATGGTGTACGTGCGCATGTCCAGGCGCATGTCACCCTCGGGCAGGCGCAGCAGGCCGCTGGCCGACAGCGTGGGCCATTGGGGCTCGGTCACGCCGGGCTGGGGGAACAGCAGCTTGACGTGGATGTGGGTGTCCTGCGCATAGCGCGCCATGTCGTCGCAGGCAAAGCGCACGCGGCGCATGTGCGGCGTGAGATCGCGCACGGCCAGCACCCGCAGCTCGCGGAAGGCCGGCGGGCGCTGCAGCGCGGCACCGTCACCCTCCCAGGCCAGGGAGCCGTCGGCGGCGCCCGTGGCCTCCAGCAGCAGGTGGGCCAGCATGAGCTTCATGTCCTGCAGCAGCTCCACGCCGGGCGCGGCCACCTCGGCATGCACCTGCCGGCCCTCCAGCCACAGCTGGCCCCGGCCGCCTTCGTAGTCGGCCACCCAGCGCGAGCCTTCGCGGCGCACGGTGATGTCGTGCTCCTGCATGTGCCCGACGATGGCGGCAATGGCTTCGTCGGGCCTGTCCATGTGCACCGAGGTGCGCGCCTGCAGCTGTGTCATTCGCGTATGTCCTTTCTTTTGCCAGATTGCAGCACCGCCTGGCGCAAGCAGGCTTTGCGGCAGGCCTGCCGATGTTTGCGCCACGCGCCAAAGACGCCCGCCGGGCGTCAGACCCGGGCACGCACCAGCTTGGGAGAGATGCCGAAGCGGCGCTTGAAGGCCGTGGAAAAGTTGGCCGCGCTGGAATAGCCGGCCCCATGTGCAACCTCGGCCACGCTGCAGCCCGTCTGCTCCAGCGCGGCCCAGGCGCGCGCCAGCCGCTGCTCGCGCCGGTACTCGTCGATGCTGGAGCCATAGGCCAGGCGGAACTGGCGCTGCAGCGCACTGGCGCTCAGGCCCACTTCGCGTGCGATCTCGGCCAGCGTGCGGCAGCCGTAGCCGCCGCTGTCCAGCAGGGCCTTGAGGCGCGCCATGCGCCGGTGCTCGCGTACGCCCAGCACGCCCGGCACGGTCTGCGCCGGATCGGGCTCGGGCACCTCGAGGGACTGCACGGCCTCGTGCACCAGCTCCAGCGTACGGCTGGCCAGCAGCAAGGGCGCCGAGCCCTCGCGTGCCAGCTGGATGATCTGCTCGGCCACCGCCACGGCGCGCGGCGAGGGCTGCCAGGGCCGTATGGCCAGCAATTGCTGCTCCATCCAGCGCTGCAGCAGTGGCGGCGCCGCCATGGGCAGGGTCTGCGCAGCAAACCACTGCGGCTGCACGGTGATACTGAGCTTGCGCTCGAACTTTCCGCGCCGCCACTGCCGCATGAACATGTCGCCGGGCCGAGTGTGGATGACGGCCCCGCAGGCCTGCACATGGGCACCGGCGGCGCTGGCGGGCGCCACCTGCAGCTGCAGGCCCTGGTTGCCGAAGGCCACGTCCACGCACCCCTCCAGCAGCACGACCATGTGCAGGCCCGGCACGGCCGGCGAACGCGTGCTCATGGTGCGCAGGTCGCGGGCTTCCACGCCATGCAGCCACAGGCCGGGCTGGACCTGCCAGGCCTGCAGGTGCCCGGCCAGCAGCGCATCCTGCGCCGTGACCTCGGCATCGAGGATGCGGTAGTCGGGCCCGCTGAAGTCACAGGCACGCAGCGTGCCCCGCCCCAGCCAGCGCGGAGGGCGTGCAGGTGTTTGGACAGAGGAGAAAGCCATGGCCAGCCGGAGCGGTGCGCGCCCCACAGACAAGAATGATTCTTATTTTATGAAAGCCCCCTGCACCACGCTGGCTGCGGGGAATCCATTGCATGGCCTGGCGCGCGCAGGCCCGCGTGTGCGCCACAATGCGCCATGCTCAGCCTCCAAGACATCCAGAACGCCGCCGGCCGCCTGCGCGGCGCCGTGCTCGAAACGCCCTGCGTGGAATCGCGCACGCTGTCCCAGATCACGGGCGCGCAGGTGTATCTCAAGTTCGAGAACCTGCAGTTCACGGCCTCGTTCAAAGAACGCGGCGCCCTCAACAAGCTGGCCCAGCTCTCGCCCGAGGAGCGCGCACGCGGCGTGGTCGCCATGAGCGCCGGCAACCATGCCCAGGGCGTGGCCTACCACGCGCAGCGCCTGGGGGTGCGTGCCGTCATCGTCATGCCGCGCTTCACGCCGGGGGTGAAGGTGGAGCGCACGCGCGGCTTCGGCGCCGAGGTCGTGCTGCACGGCGACTCCCTGGCCGAGGCGCGCCAGCACGCCTACGCGCTGGCCGAGCAGCAGGGCCTGTGCTTTGTCCATCCCTATGACGACGAGCAGATCGCGGCGGGCCAGGGCACCCTGGCGCTGGAAATGCTGGCCGAGCAGCCGGATCTGGACCTGCTGGTCGTGGCCATTGGCGGCGGCGGCCTGATCGCGGGCGTGGCCACGGCGGCCAAGGGGCTGAACCCGGACATCGAAATCATCGGCGTGCAGACCCAGCGCTTTCCGTCCATGTTCAATGCCGTGCGCCAGGCCGAGCTGCCCATGGGAACCTCGACCATCGCCGAAGGCATTGCCGTCACCCAGCCCGGCGCGATCACGCAGGAGGTCGTGGCACGCCTGGTGGACGACATGCTGCTGGTCGATGAGGGCGACATCGAGCAGGCCGTGCTCATGCTGCTGGAGATCGAGAAGACCCTGGTCGAGGGCGCGGGCGCCGCAGGCCTGGCCGCGCTGCTGCGCCATCCGCAGCGCTTTGCGGGCAAGAAGGTGGGAATGATCCTGTCGGGCGGCAATATCGATCCGCTGCTGCTGGCGGCCATCATCGGGCGCGGAATGGTGCGCTCCGGGCGGCTGGCGCGCATCAAGGTCAGCGCGCGCGACGTGCCCGGCGTGCTGGCGCGCATCACGGCCACGGTGGCTGCAGCGGGCGCCAATATCGAGGAAGTCCACCACCAGCGCGCCTTCACCATGCTGGCCGCGCAGAGCGTGGAAATCGAGCTGGTGCTGCAGACGCGCAACAAGGCCCATATCGACGAGGTCATAGCCGCCCTTCAGGCCGAAGGCATGCAGGTCAATGCCGTCTAGCAGGCCCGGTGTCATGGCTTTCCCCGAAGGCGCCAGGGGACAGGCCTGCCTAGAATCAGGCATCCCCATTGGCAAGCCAGGAGCTTTTGCATGACGCACGATCCCGCAGCGCACCACGGCGAGCAGCCGGCCCCCGAAGACGCCACCGAGGCCGTCGTCCCCTACATGCCTGTCATCCTGCCCCTGGCAGGCGCCGTGCTGATGTTTCTGCTGGCCTTCATTGCCGTCAACATGGCCTGATTCCGGCCCTCCTGCCCCTGCACCAGGCCCCGCTTTGCGGGGCTTTTTGCTTGCCTTTTCAACAGGCAATTTCATCGTTCATATTGCATACTTCAATGCATAGAATGCATAGTTTTTGCCATTCGTTTGCTGACAAATTCGTGACCGCTCCCTAGAATCGAATCCCCAGCCGGTGCGCCGCCAGCTTCCGCCAGCGCCGCTTCGCCGCCCAGAGAAGAGCTTCCTTCGCGCGCCGACTGAACGAGAGCCCGTTTCTCAAAGTTGGCGCGGTGCAGCAGGCGCGTCCCCTTTGAAAAACTGGTTTTTTCAATTGAAGGAAGCTCCGCGATGAACGCACCCGTCATGCAAGGCCTGAACATCCAGGCCCCCGCCTATGTCAAGAACAGCCGCCTGATCGCCTGGGTGGCCGAGATGGCCGCACTGTGCAAGCCCGCCAAAATCCATTGGTGCGATGGCTCGCAGGAGGAATACGAGCAGCTGTGCCAGCAGCTCGTCGATGCCGGCACCTTCAAGAAGCTCGATCCCGTCAAGCGCCCCGGCAGCTACCTGGCCTGGTCCGATCCGTCCGATGTGGCGCGCGTCGAGGACCGCACCTACATCTGCTCGGCCAACAAGGAAGACGCAGGCCCGACCAACAACTGGATGGCCCCGAACGAGATGCGCGCCACGCTGCAGCCGCTGTTCGACGGCTGCATGGCCGGCCGCACCATGTATGTGGTGCCTTTCTCCATGGGCCCGCTGGGCTCGCCCATCGCCCACGTGGGCGTGGAGCTGTCCGACAGCGCCTATGTGGCCGTCAACATGAAGATCATGACCCGCATGGGCCGTGCCGTGTATGACGTGATCGGCGTGGAAGGCGAGTTCGTTCCCTGCGTGCACACCGTGGGCGCGCCCCTGGCCGAAGGCGAGAAGGACCAGACCAGCTGGCCCTGCAACAAGACCAAGTACATCGTCCACTACCCCGAGACGCGCGAAATCTGGAGCTATGGCTCGGGCTACGGCGGCAACGCCCTGCTGGGCAAGAAGTGCTTTGCGCTGCGCATCGCCTCCACCATGGGCCGCGACCAGGGCTGGCTGGCCGAGCACATGCTCATCCTGGGCGTGACCAACCCCGAAGGCAAGAAGTACCACGTGGCTGCGGCCTTCCCCAGCGCCTGCGGCAAGACCAACTTCTCCATGCTGGTGCCGCCCAAGGTCTTCGAAGGCTGGAAGGTCACCACCATCGGCGACGACATCGCCTGGATCAAGCCCCAGGCCGACGGCTCGCTGCGCGCCATCAACCCCGAAGCCGGCTATTTCGGCGTGGCCCCGGGCACGAACTACCACACCAATCCCAACTGCATGGCCAGCCTCGACAAGAACGTGATCTTCACGAACGTCGCGCTGACCGACGACAACGACGTGTGGTGGGAAGGCATGGACAAGGACACCGGCAAGCTGCCCGATCACCTGATCGACTGGCAAGGCAAGGACTGGACGCCCCAGATCGCCCGCGAGACCGGCGCCAAGGCCGCCCACCCCAACGCCCGCTTCACCGTGGCCGCGACCAACAACCCCGCGCTGGACGAAGCCTGGGACGATCCCAAGGGCGTGAAGATCGACGCCATCATCTTCGGCGGCCGCCGCTCCACCACCGTGCCGCTGGTGACCGAGGCCCGCAACTGGACCGAAGGCGTCTACATGGCCGCCACCATGGGCTCGGAAACCACGGCCGCCGCCTTCGGCGCCCAGGGCGTGGTGCGCCGCGACCCCTTCGCCATGCTGCCGTTTGCCGGCTACAACATGAGCGACTACTTCCAGCACTGGCTCACGCTGGGCGCCAAGATCCAGGCCCAGGGCGCGGCCCTGCCCAAGATCTTCACCACCAACTGGTTCCGCAAGAATGCCGACGGCAAGTTCGTCTGGCCCGGCTACGGCGAGAACATGCGCGTACTCAAGTGGATGATCGACCGCCTCGAAGGCCAGGCACAGGGCGAGCAGACCGCCTTCGGCATTGCGCCCCAGTACGCCGAGATCAACTGGACCGGCCTGGACTTCTCCGCCGACCAGTTCGCCAGCGTGACCAGCATCGACAAGGCCGCCTGGGCCGAGGAAATGCAGCTGCACACCGAGCACTTCGACAAGCTGGCCCACAAGCTGCCCCAGGAGCTGCTGGTGACCAAGGCCGAACTGGAAAAGCGCCTGGGGACATAAAGCTCCCCCTGAGCGGCTACGCCGCTTCCCCCTCTCGCTTCGCGGGGGGGACGGCACCCTCGGTGCGGGGCGGCCCTTCCTCGGTGCCCCTTGCTTTGGGCAGCGCCCGTTTCATGGACTGTGGAAGATGCACAGAACAATGAATCCCTGAGTAGCTCTCGACCCATGGAAAAAGCCTCGCACTGCGAGGCCTTTTTTGTGGCGTTTCAACGACGCCCCCAGACAACAAAAAAGCCGCGCCTTGTGGGCAGCGGCTTTTTTTGGAGGAGCGCCGCAAGGCGCCCCAGGCAGAGATCAGCTACCTTGCCTATCCATGGCGCGGGCCAGATCGGCCATCAGGCGGGCGTCCTGCAGGGCGGCGTTCCAGATGCGCTCGTCAGCGGCGGCCTGCTGGCGGCTCTCGGTCCAGGCGCGGTAGCCGGCACGGGCCATCATGGCGGCGCGGCGGGCGGGGGCGGAGAACAGGGCCAGGCCCATGAAGGCGGCAACCCACAGCACGACCCAGGCGCCCAGCATGTGGCCGTCGGTCCAGTTGTGGGCCACCTCGTTGACCACCACCATCAGCGCGGCCACCAGGGCAGCGAGCAGCAGGGCGCTGGCGCCGCGCTTGCCGGAGAAACGCTTGACGGCGCTCTTGCGGTCGTCGGCGGCTTGATAGACATGCACCACACCAGGGTGCTCGACACAGTAGGAGTTGTAAATGAAGTTGCTCATGGCAGATAAACCCAGTTAAATGGCCGCTTTTGACGGCGTGGCGGGCGACTAGGGGTAACTATAGGGTTTACCCTAGAGTTCTTCAAATTTATATCTTGAATCTGTAGCATTCACACCAGTGATGACTCAGCGCTCGCTGCCACGGCCATGTCCGCCCTGAACTTCCGCACACTGGATCTGAACCTGCTGCGCGTCTTCGACGAGGTGATGGCGGAGCGCAGCCTCACGCGGGCGGCCCACAAGCTGGCCATCACCCAGCCGGCCGTGAGCAATGCGCTGCGCCGCCTGCGCGAGGCGCTGGGCGACGAGCTCCTGGTGCGCCAGGGCCAGGGCGTGGAGCCCACGCCGCGCGCGCTGGCGCTGTGGCCCGTGATCCGCGAGGCGCTGCAGCAGTTGCAGGACACGCTGACGCCAGGCGAATTCCACCCATCCACCGCCACCGCCACCTTTGTGCTGGCCATGGCCGACGCCACGGCCGCCACGCTGATTCCTCCCATGTTCAGCCTGCTGGAGCGCGAGGCGCCCGGCATCGGCATCCGCGTGCTGCCGCTGACCACGCGCGACCCGCGCAGCCTGCTGGAGGCCGGCGAGGCCGACATGGCCGTGGGCTACTTCCCCGCCGCGCTGGCCGACCTGACGGCGCGCGCGCAGTCGGGCGCCCTGGTGGCCTTCGACAGCCGGCGCCTGTATGAAGGCGAGTACCTGTGCGTGATGCGCCAGGGCCATCCGCTGGCCGATGTGCCGCTGACGCTGGACAACTACTGCGCGGCGCGCCACATGCTGGTGAGCTTCTCGGGCCGCTCCTTCGGCTTCATCGACGAGGCCCTGGCCTCGCTGGGCCGCACGCGCCAGGTGGTGCTCACCGTCAACCAGTTCTTCACGGCCGGGCGCGTGGTCATGACCTCCAACCTGCTGACCATATTGCCGCGCCACTTCGTGCCCGTGACCGGCATGGCCGACAAGCTGGTGCTGCGCGAGCTGCCCTTCGACGTGCAGCCCGTGCACGTGGACGCGCTGTGGCGCCGGCGCGGCCAGCATCCTCAGGCCTACGACTGGCTGCTGCGCACGCTCACGCGCTCTGCAGAGGCGACCTTCCCGCACACCTGAGCGCCGTTTGCGGGGCGCCCGCGCCAGCGCAGGTTCTACACTTGGCCGCATGAAGATCCAGCTGCTGTCCGACCTGCACCTCGAGGCCCATCCGCATTTCATCGCCGAGCCCGCACCCGATGCCGACGTGCTGGTGCTGGCCGGCGACATAGGCTCCTACCAGAGCGGCAGCCTGCTGCCGGGCCAGGATTTCGGGCTGGAGCGCTTCTCTCCCCTGCCCCAGTACGCGGGCTGGCCCTGCCCCGTGATCTTCGTGCCGGGCAACCATGAGTACGACATGCAGGACTTCGACGCCGCCCACGCCCGCCTGCGTGCCACCTGCGAGCGCATGGGCATGGTCTGGCTGGAGCGCGAGACGGCCGTGCTGGACGGCGTGCGCTTCGTGGGCACCACGCTGTGGAGCGACTACGACGCCATGTCCATGCATGAAGGCGTGACCGATCTGGCCCGGCTGCTCAAACTGCGCGAGAAGGCCTTTCGCGCCGCCAATTTCTACCTGCAAAAGACCGGCGGCACGCGCGACGGCGAGCCCTTCCTGGCCGAGCCCATGCGCGAGCAGTCGCTGGTCTGCCAGCAATGGCTGCGCCAGGCGCTGGCCAGGCCCTTCGATGGCACCACGGTGGCCGTCACGCATTTCGCGCCCAGCCTGCGCAGCGCCGACCCGCGCTACGGCCTGGTGCCGGGCACGGCCGGCTTTTGCAACGTGCTGGATGAACTGCTGCCCTTTGCCGATCTGTGGCTGCACGGCCACCTGCATTCGCCCAGCGACTATGTGGCCGAGGGCCTGCGCGGCGATGGCAGCGCCTGGCGCTGCCGCGTGGTGGCCAACCCGCTGGGCTACGCGCGCAAGGGCGAGCAGGAGGGGTTTTCGCCGCGCTCTACCATCGAGTTGCCGGTGCATGCGACCGCAGGGGCGGCAGAGGCACCGGCCCGTGCTTGACCTGGATCAAGCACTCCACCCCGGCTTGGGCTTAGTCTCGGGCCATACCCAAGGAGGACCTTCATGAACATCCTGCTCGCTGTCGATGGCAGCCCCTACACCCAGAAGATGCTGGCCTACCTGACCTCGCACCCGGAGATCCTGGGTTCGGCCCACAGCTACAGCGCCATCACCGTCCAGCCCCAGCTGCCGGCCCGCGCGCGCGCCGCCCTGGGCAAGGACGTGGTGGACGAGTACTACGCCGAGGAGTCGACCAAGGTGCTGGACCCCGTGTGCAGCTACCTGGCCGAGCACGGCGTGCAGGCAGCCCGCCTGAGCAAGGTCGGCCCGATTGCCGACTCCATCATCAAGGCGGCCGAAGAAGGCAAGTTCGACCTGCTGGTCATGGGCACGCATGGCCACGGCACGCTGGGCCGCCTGGTCATGGGCTCGGTCAGCACCCAGGTGCTGGCCGGCAGCCAGGTGCCTGTGCTGCTGATCCGCTGATCGACCGCTCGATACGCTGCCCCGTGCACACGCAGCGCCCATAACCAGAAAAAGCAAAGCGCGGGCATCACGGCGCAATGAGGCAAGGACGGCTCCCCTGAGGGAGCCGTCTTTTTTTGCATGGTGCCTTCCCACCATCCTGCGGGCCTGCCGTCACCGGGCTGTCACAGCCGCCTCTTACAGTCGCGCGATTTGTCACACAGGGGGATGGTGAGCATGCGCGCGAGTACTTTGGATTGGCGGCACAAGGCGATTGCAACGGCCTGCCTGGCCCTGTGTGGCGCTGCATGGTCCGCGCCCTTCACCCCGGGCAACCTGGTGGCCTACCGTGTGGGCACGGGCACAGGCGCGCTGCCCGTGTTCCTGGATGAGTACCGCGTGGACGGCACGCTGGTGCAATCGCTGCCGCTGTCAGGCGGAGCGACGCCGCTGACGGCCAGCAGCAAGGGCTCGGAAGGCCTGCTCAACCGCTCGGACAATGGCCTGTGCCTGGTGGTTCCCGGCTATGCCGTGGCCACCGGCGGCACCGAGCCCAACGGCGTCACGGCAGCGGCGGCCCCGCGCGCCGTGGCCGTGGTGGGGTTCGACTCCGACGTGAAAAGCCTGCGCGCGCTCGGCACCACGGCCTTCAGCAAGGACACCATCCGCGGTGCAGCCAGCAGCGACTGCGGCGCCGTCTGGGCCAGCGGCAAGGGTACGGCCACGGCCAACAATGGCATCTGGCATGTGGCTGCCGACGGCACGGGCATCTCCCAACTGAACAGCAGCAATGTCCAGGGCCTGGCGGTCGCCGGCGGCCAGTTGATCGCCGCCATCAACGGCGGCTCGCTCAACCAGATCGGCACGAATTTGCCGACCACGGGCATCCAGACGGCCCTGCCCCTGGCGGGCCTGACGCCCTCCACCTACCGCGGCATCGCCTTCCTGCAACTCGATGGCGGCCCCGCCCTGGCGAACACCGTCTACGTGGCGGACAACGATACCGGCGCCATCCGGAAATTCCGCCTCTCGATGGACGGCACCAGCTGGCAGCCCGCAGGCTCCATTGCCGGCCTGTCCAAGGTCCACGGCCTGGCCGCCTTCGATACCGGCGGCGGCAATGTGATGCTGATGGCCACCGACACCACGGGCCGCCTGTACCGCGCCTTCGATCACGGCGGCTACGCCGGCACGCTGTCGGGCACGGCCGAATCCATCGCTGCGCCGCAGGACGGCGTGTTCTATGGCGTGGCCTGGGCCCCGCTGGAGACCGTGCCCGCGACCGTGCCCGCCGCCCCCTCCAACCTGGCGGCCACCCCGGCCGGCAACCGCGTGACGGCCGCCTGGGACGCCGTGCCGGGCGCAGCCTACTACGTGGTGGAGCTGTCGCAGGACAGCTTTGCATCGGTAGCCTCCACGGCCGTGGCCCTGGGCAACAGCCAGGCGCTGGAAGGCCTGCAGCCCGGCAGCTATACGCTGCGCGTGCGCGCGGTCAACGGCCTCGGCGGGAGCACGGCTGCAGTGAGCGTGCCTTTCATGGCCTCGGCCCCGCCGACGGCCTCGCTGCCCGAACTGACCGCGTTTTCCGGCGTGGTCGGCGACGCCAACGACCCCCTTGCCTCGGCAGGCATCGGCTTCACGGTGCAGGATGCGGGGGGCGCTGGCGGCGTACAGGTCACTGCGCGTTCGAGCAACCAGGCCGTGGTGGCCGACGCCGGCCTGGCCGCGTCCAACCAGGCCGGCAACGCCGTGCTCAGGATCACGCCCACGGGCCTGGGCTATGCCGACATCACCGTCACGCTGACCAACGCGGGCGGCGCCTCCGTCAGCCGCACCATCAAGTACGCGGCCTCGGCCAACACCGCAGCCAACACCAGCCCGCGCTGGCTGGCCGGGCGCTCGGACGCATCGACGGCCATCGTCATCGATGCCGCCACCATGCTGGTGGGCGACGACGAGGCGCCTGCCCAGGATGCCTCGGGCAATGCGCTGCCGGCCGGCAACTCCTTCTCGGCCTATGGCCCGGCCGGCGGGCTGCCCATCAAGCCGCTGATGCTGGACAGGACCGCCCTGGGCCTGGCCGACGCCGCCGCCTGCGCCGCCCCCGGCCTCACGGGCCTGGACAGCTGCAAGAGCGACGAGGAAATGGACATCGAGGCCAGCTTTGCCCTGGGCAGCCGCGTGTACGTGGCGGGCTCGCACTCCAACAACAAGAGCGGCAAGTCGCGCACCGACCGCTGGCGCCTGGCGGCGATGGATGTGACCGGCTCCGGCGCCTCCACGGCGCTGACCGCCAGTGGCTACTACCGCTGGCTGCGCGAGGACCTGCGCAGCTGGGACGCGGCCGCGCATGACGGCCTTGCCGCCCACTACCTGGGCCTGGTGGCCAGCTCGGACGGAGGTGCCACCAAGGCGCCCGAGGCCGAGACGATGAGCGGCTTTTCCATCGAAGGCATGTCCACCAGCCCCGACAACGGCGCCGCCTGGCTGGGCTTTCGCGCGCCGCTGGTGCCGGCGCCGGGCGCGCCCGCCGTCACGGCCGACGACGCGACGGGCCGCACGCATGCGCTGATCGTGCCCGTGACCAACTTCGCGGCCCTGCCTGCGGCCGATGGCGGCAGCAAGGGCAGCGCGTCCATGGGCCCGCCGATTCGCCTGGACCTGGGCGGCCGCGGCATCCGCGAAATCCGCAAGAACGCGGCGGGCGAGTACCTGATCATTGCCGGCCCCTCGGCCAGCGCCACGGGCACCGCGCCGCGCAACTTCCAGCTCTACTCCTGGGATGGCCGCGTGAACGGCGCAGGCCTGGCCCTGAACCTGCGACCGCGCGCTGCCGACCTGGCCGCCATCACCGCACCCCACACCGCCTGCTCGGCCGAAGGCATAGGCGCCATGCCCGCCAGCCTGGACGCGGGCGGCAGCGTGGACATCCTCAGCGACTGCGGCGACGCCGATTTCTACGGCGATGGCACCGTGGCCAAGGACCTGCCCTATGCCGCCTGGAAAAAGGCGCGCCTGGACAGCCTGGCGGTGCCGGCGCTGTCCACCGTGGCCCTGTCCGCCCAGGCAGTGGACCAGACATCGGCCGTGGTCCAGGCCACGCCCAGCGTGGGCGGCAGCCTGCGCGCCGTGGCCCTGCCCGCCAATGCGCCCGTCCCCAGCTGGGAACAGGTCATGGCCGGCCTGGATGCCGCCGGCCTGCCGGCCCCTGCCAGCAACACGGTCAGCACCGCAGCCGGCACGGCCGCCACGCTGTCCTTCACCGGCCTGGACCCCGCCGTGAGCTACCGCGTGCATGCGGTCAACCTGCCGGCCTCGGGCACGGCCAGCGCGCCGGCTGTGCTGGCCCTGAGCAAGCCCGTGCCCATCGGCACGCAGATCGGCACGGGCAGCAACACGGCGGGTGTCAGCAACGGCACGGGCAATGTGGGTGCGGACCAATGGCAGTTCGCCTCGAACTCGGCAGGCTTTCAGCCTGCGCCCTCGCAAAGCCCGCTGCCGGGCGGCCTGCGCATGCCCTACGGCAGCCTGAGCTTCGTGCTCATGGGCGGCACACCGGGCTCCATGGCCACCATCCGCATGGACCTGCCTGAAGCCGCACCCGCCCAGGCCACGCTCTGGAAGTACGGCCCCACGGCCGCCACGCCCACGGCGCACTGGTATGAGCTGGCCGCATCGGCCTACCGCTTCGCACCCGACCGCCGCTCGGTGAGCTTCGACATCACCGACGGGCAGACGGGAGACAGCGACCTGACCGTCAACGGCGTCATCGTAGACCCCGTGGCGGTGGCCGCGCCTGCGGCCCTGCCGCCCGGCGCCACGGCCACCCCCGTGCCCGGCCTGTCCACACTGGCCCAGGCGCTGCTGGCGCTGGCCCTGGGCGGCATGGCCGCACTGCGCCGCCGCCGCGGCTGACGCCAGCACCGGCCAGCCCCCCCGCCAGCACCGGCAGCGCCCGGTGCCCCTTCAAGCCCCTGCACGGTTCGCCGCGCAGGGGCTTTTTGCTGCGGCCTGGGAAAACCCTGAATCCACCGTGTTGACGGGGCTTGTTGCAAAAACAATAATTACCACGTTAACTAAATCCACACCATGCAGATTCAGCCCTTTCTCCTGGATGACGGCCTTGCGCTGGGCACGGTCTACGGCACGCTGCTCAACGAGCGCGCCACCGTGCAGCGCCTGTCGCCGCAGTTCGACAGCGCGCCCTACAAGGCCGCTCCGCGCGCGCCCGTGCTCTATCTCAAGCCGCGCAACACCTGGGCGCGCGATGGCGCTGCGGTGGCCGTGCCGGCCGATCCCGGAGAGGTCCGCGTCGATGCCAGCATCGGCCTGGTGATCGGCCGCAGCGCCACGCGCGTCAGCGAAGCAACGGCCCTGGACCATGTGGCCGGCTGGCTGATCGCCAGCGACCTCACGCTGCCGCACGAGAACTACTACCGCCCCGCCATCCGCCAGCGCTGCCGCGACGGTTTCTGCCCGCTGGGCGCCCTCGTTCGCGGCACAGGCTTTGACGCACAGGCGGCCACGCTCACGGTGTCCATCAATGGTGAACAGGTCTGGCAGCGCGGCTTTGCCGACCTGGTGCGCCCGCCCGCAAGGCTGCTGGCCGACGTGACCGAATTCATGACGCTGTCGCCCGGCGACGTGCTGCTGCTGGGCCCGGGCGAGGGCGCGCCGCTGGCGCGACCGGGAGACCGCGTGGTCATCGAGGTGCCCGGCCTGGGCCGGCTCACGCATTCGGTGGCGGCAGAACAGGGAGCAGCAGCATGAAGCACGGACGCGTCATCTTCGAAGGACAGACCCTGCAGGTCACCGAAGGCCCGCACGGACAGGTGCAGTTGCCCGATGGCCGCCTGGTGGCGGAGACCGCCGTGCAGTGGCTGCCGCCGCTGCAGTTCGGCACGGTCTTCGCGCTGGGCCTGAACTATGCGGACCATGCCAAGGAAATCGCCTTCAACAAGGCGCCCGAGGAGCCGCTGGTCTTCCTCAAGGGCCCGAACACGCTGAACGGCCACCGCGGCCGCACGTACCGGCCCGCCGACGTGGCCTACATGCACTTCGAGTGCGAGTTGGGCGTGGTCATAGGCAAGACCTGCCGCAACGTGCGCCGCGAGGATGCCTACGGCGTGGTCGCCGGCTACTGCACGGCCAACGACTACGCCATACGCGACTACCTGGAGAACTTCTACCGGCCCAACCTGCGCGTGAAGAACCGCGACGGCGCCACGCCCGTGGGCCCATGGTTCGTCGATGCAGCCGATGTGCCCGACCCCATGAACCTGCGCCTGCGCAGCTGGGTCAACGGCGAGCTCAAGCAGGACGGCAGCACGCGCGACATGGTGCATGACATCCCCTCGCTGATCGCCCACCTGTCGGGCTTCATGACGCTGAACCCCGGCGATCTCATCCTCACCGGCACGCCCGACGGCGTGGCCGACTCCCGCGTGGGCGACGAGATCGTCACCGAGATCGAAGGCCTGGGCCGCCTGGTCAACACCATCGTCGGCGACGCGCCGGCCGCCTCCTGAACCCACCGCACACGCCAAGGAACTCCCATGCGCATTGACCACCTGATCGACGGCAAGGCCGTCGCCGGCAAGGACTATTTCGAGACCGTCAACCCCGCCACCCAGGAGGTGCTGGCCGAGGTTGCCGCTGGCGGCGAGGCCGAGGTGCAGGCCGCCGTCGCCGCCGCGAAGAACGCCTTCCCGAAATGGGCCAACACGCCCGCCACCGAACGCGCCAAGCTCGTGCGCAAGCTGGGCGACCTGATCGCCCGCCATGTGCCCGAGATCGCGCAGACCGAGACCAACGACTGCGGCCAGGTCATCGCCCAGACCGGCAAGCAACTGGTGCCGCGCGCGGCCGACAACTTCTACTACTTTGCCGAGATGTGCACGCGCGTGGACGGCCACACCTATCCCACGCCCACGCACCTGAACTACACCCTGTTCCACCCCGTGGGCGTGTGCGCGCTGATCTCGCCGTGGAACGTGCCCTTCATGACGGCCACCTGGAAGGTGGCGCCCTGCCTGGCCTTCGGCAACACGGCCGTGCTCAAGATGAGCGAGCTGTCGCCCATGACGGCCGCGCGCCTGGGCGAGCTGGCGCTGGAGGCCGGCATTCCGCCCGGCGTGCTCAACCTGGTGCACGGCTACGGCAAGGACGCGGGCGAGCCCCTGGTGCGCCACCGCGATGTGCGCGCCGTCTCGTTCACGGGCTCGACCCAGACCGGCAACCGCATCGTGCAGGCCGCCGGCCTCAAGAAGTTCAGCATGGAGCTGGGCGGCAAGAGCCCCTTCGTGATCTTTGACGACGCCGACTTCGAGCGCGCGCTGGATGCGGCCGTGTTCATGATCTTCTCCAACAACGGCGAGCGCTGCACGGCCGGCAGCCGCATCCTGGTGCAAAAGGGCATCTATGCGAAATTCGTGGACCGCTTCGTGGAGCGCGCCAGGAAGATCACCGTGGGCGACCCGCTGGACGAATCCACCATCGTCGGCCCCATGATCAGCGCCAGCCACCTGGCCAAGGTGCGCCACTACATCGAACTGGGCCAGAAGGAAGGCGCCAGCATGCTGTGCGGTGGCCTGGACGCGCCCGTGCTGCCCGAGCGCGTGCGCAAGGGCAACTATGTGCTGCCCACGGTGTTTGCCGACGTGGACAACCGCATGCAGATCGCCCAGGACGAGATCTTCGGCCCCGTGGCCTGCATCATCCCCTTCAGCGACGAGGCCGAGGCCGTGCGCCTGGCCAACGACATCCAGTACGGCCTGTCCAGCTATGTCTGGACCGAGAGCGTGGGCCGCGCCCACCGCGTGGCCGCCGCCATCGAGGCCGGCATGTGCTTCGTCAACAGCCAGAACGTGCGCGACCTGCGCCAGCCCTTCGGCGGCACCAAGGCCTCGGGCACGGGCCGCGAGGGCGGCAGCTGGAGCTACGAGGTCTTTTGCGAGCCCAAGAACGTGGCCGTCTCGCTGGGCTCGCACCATATTCCGCACTGGGGCGTCTGAACGGGCGACCAACGACAACGACAAAGAGAACCGAGGAGACAAGACATGCAACGCCGCCATTTCCTGCAATCCACCGCAGCCACCACGGCCGCAGCG
Source organism: Delftia sp. PX-1 (assembly GCF_055797465.1). Classification (NCBI taxonomy): domain Bacteria; kingdom Pseudomonadati; phylum Pseudomonadota; class Betaproteobacteria; order Burkholderiales; family Comamonadaceae; genus Delftia; species Delftia sp. PX-1. The sequence goes on along the minus strand of NZ_CP184763.1, from coordinate 108,710 downwards.
CTGATGCTCCCGGGCCTTTCCCGGGCCCAGCCCGGCAGCGCGTCCGGCACCTGGCCCGCAAAGCCGCTGCGCATCATCGTGCCCTTCACGCCGGGCGGCACCACCGACCTGGTGGCGCGCCTGGTGGGCACCGAGCTGGGCAAGTCCCTGGGCCAGCCTGTGATCGTGGAGAACAAGCCCGGCGCGGGCACGGTGATCGGCGTGGACTATGTGTCCAAGCAGCCGGCCGACGGCTACACCCTGGTGTGCGTGGCCAACAGCTTCACGGCCAACAAGACGCTGGTGAAGAACCTGCCCTACGACACCACGCGCGACCTCAAGCCCGTGGCGCTGATGGGCCTGTCCGAGCATGTGCTGGCCACCCACCCGGGCAGCGGACTGAAGACGCTGGCCGACCTGCGCAGCCGCGCCAAAGCCAAGCCCGGTGAGCTCAGCTATGCCTCGTTCGGCAACGGCACCTCGGCCCATCTGTCGGGCGCGCTGCTGTGCCAGGAGATGGGCATCGAGATGGTCCACATCCCCTACAAGGGCCAGGGCCCGGCGCTGGCCGACCTGCTGGGCGGCCAGGTGGACGTAATGTTCGGCAACTGGCCCGAGTTCCGTGGCCATGTGCAAAGCGGCAAGCTGGTGGCACTGGGCATGGCCACGCGCCAGCGCTCTCAGTTCGCTCCCCAGGTGCCCACGCTGGCCGAGCAGGGCGTGGCGCTGGAATCCAACTCCTGGCAGGGTCTGCTGGCACCCGGCGCCACGCCCGATGCGCTGGTGCAGCGCATCAACGCCGCCGTGGTCAAGGCCCTGGCCGAGCCCGCCGTGGTGGACGCCTTCGCGCGCGGCGGCATCGTCTCGCAGGCCGGCACGGCGCAGCAGTTCGCAGCCTTCGTCACCAGCGAAATCGCCAAGTACGAAGCCATCATCCGCCGCGCCAACATCACGCTGGGTTGAGGCTGGACCACCGGGAGACGCCATGAGCCTGTACACCATGCAGAAATTCCTGTTCCAGCTCAACCGCGAGCCAGAGGTGCAGCGGCGCTTTGCCGAGGACCGCGCCGCGCTGCTGGCGGAGTACGCGCTGGAGCCCGAGGAGTACGAAGCCATGTTCCACGGCGACATCGGCAAGCTCTACGTGCTGGGCTGCAACGGCCAGCTGCTGATGCACTTCGCGCCGCTGCTGGGCATGCCCTGGGCCGACTACCTGCAGGCCATGCGCGACGGCGTGCAAAAGCACGGACCGGTGCGCGCGGGCGTCTACGCCATGACCACCGGAACCAACGAAAAGATCGCAGGAGTTTGAGATGAGTCTGGTATTTGCAGGCGTTTGCAGCCATGCGCCCGGCATCACGGGCCGCGCACACCTGGCCGATCCGGCCACCAGAGATGCCTTCCATGCCGCCTTCCGCGACATGGGCGCACGGCTGGAGGCGGCGCGGCCCGACGCCGTGATCGTCATCGCGGCCGAGCACTTCGCCAACTTCTTCATGAACAACATGCCGGCCTATGCCATCGGCATGGCGGACCACTACGAAGGGCCCATCGAGGACCCGGCCTGGCTGGGCATAGAGCGCCACCGCATTCCCGGCAATGCCGAGCTGTCGCGGCGCCTGATCACCGAGGTCATGCAGACCGTGGACGTGGCCTTTGCCGAGGAGTGGAAGTTCGACCACGGCATCATGGTCCCGCTGCACTTTCTGACGCCGGCCTATGACAAGGACATCATCCCCGTCAACATCAACTGCCAGGGCCCGCCGCTGACGCCGCTGCACCGCGCCTGGGCCTTTGGCGAGGCCCTGCGCCGCGCCTGCGACAAGGCGCCCGAACGCATCGCCATCGTGGGCACGGGCGGCATCTCGCACTGGCCGGCCACACCCGACTCGGGCAAGGTCAACTGGGAGTGGGACCAGCAGTTCATGGACCGCTGGTGCCGCAACGACCGGGACGCGCTGCTGTCGTACACCGACGCCGAGACCTACCGCGACGGCGGCCAGGGCGGCTTCGAGATCCGCAGCTTCATCGCCGTGGCCGCCGCCGCGCGCGGCGCGGGCCAGGTGCTGTACTGCCAGCCCATTCCCATCTTCGCCGTGAGCTGCACGGCCGCCACCATGGAGGTGGCCTGAATGCCGCACGTGGTCATCCTCTACACGGCCAGCCTGGACGCGCACACCGACATGACGCAGCTGTGCCGCGCCCTGGCCGACACCATGCTCACCGTGCGCGCCGAAGACGGCGCCCAGGTCTTTCCCACGGGCGGCACGCGCGTGCTGGCCTACCCCGCGCCGCACAGCGCCGTGGCCGATGGCGGGGCCGCGGGCCGCGCAGCGGGCGGCGATGGCGACTACGGCTTCATCTACATCAACCTGCGCATGGGCCGGGGCCGCACGGCCGCCGTGCAGCAGCAGGCCGGCGACGCCCTGCTGGCCTGCGCGCGCCGCCATCTGCAGCCGCTGTTCGCGCAGCGCCACCTGGGCCTGACCGTGCAGGTCGATGAAAGCCCGGGCCAGGTGTATGACGGCAAGCACAGCACCCTCCACCCTCTGTTCGGGTGAGCCACCCCCTGAGTCGCTTCGCGCCTTCCCCCGTTGCACGGCGCCCTCTCTCGCTTCGCGGGAGGGGGACGACACCCTCGGTGCGGGGCGGCGCGGCCGGCGTAGGCCCTTCCTCGGTGTCCCTCCTTTGGAGCGCGCCAGTATCAAACGCCTCAAGTGAAGCAACAACGTACTGAATAACTGAAAAAATGTTTTCCCAAGAACTGTTGACCCAACTGGCCCAGGAGCTGGACCGCAGCGAGAAGACGCGCGTGCAGGTCGAGCATTTCTCCAAGCGCTTTCCCGGCATGACCGTGGAGGATGGCTACCGCGTCTCGCGCGAATGGGTGCGCCTGCAGATCGCGGCGGGGCGCAAGGTGATCGGCCACAAGATCGGCCTGACCTCGCGCGCCATGCAGATATCGAGCCAGATCGACGAGCCCGACTACGGCACCCTGCTCGACAGCATGCTCTACCGCTGCACGCCGGGCCAGGTGCTGGACATCCCGGCCGCCCACTTCATCGCGCCGCGCGTGGAGGTGGAGCTGGCCTTCGTGCTCAAGGCGCCGCTGCGCGGCCCGGGCCTGCCCGGCGGCAAGGAGATCACGCTGCAGGACGTGCTGGACGCCACCGACCATGTGACACCGGCCATCGAGATCATCGACGCGCGCATCGAGCAGTTCGACCGCCACACCAAGGCCATGCGCAAGGTCTACGACACCATCAGCGACAACGCGGCCAATGCAGGCATGGTCACCGGCGCCGGCCGCGCTGACCCCCAGGTGATAGACCTGCCCTGGTGCGGCGCCATACTGCGCTGCAACGGCGTGGTCGAGGAGACCGGCCTGGCTGCCGGCGTGCAGGGCCATCCCGCCATCGGCGTAGCCTGGCTGGCCAACAAGCTCTCGCCCTGGGGCGAGGCCCTGGAGGCCGGCCAGACCGTGCTGGCCGGCTCGTTCACGCGCCCCGTGGCCGCCAAGCCTGGCGACCTGTTCGATGCCGACTACGGCCCGCTGGGCCGGCTGCAGTTCCGTTTTGTCTGAGCGCCTTCGTCCAGGCGCCTGCACCGTACTTCCAGGAGATTTCCCATGCCCCTTGCCCTGCGTGACCCCAGCCTGCTCAAGAACCTCTGCCTGATCGACGGCCAATGGCTGGCCGCCGACGATGGCAGCCGCATCGACGTCCACAACCCCGCCACGGGCGAAGCCGTCGGCCATGTGCCCCGCATGGGCGAGGCCGAGACGCAGCGCGCCATCGCCGCCGCCGAGCGCGCCTTCACCCTCTGGAAGCAGCAGACCGCCGAGGCCCGCGCACGCCTGCTGCATCGCTGGTTCGAGCTGATGATGGAGAACCAGGAGGACCTGGCCCTGATCATGACCAGCGAGCAGGGCAAGCCCCTGGCCGAGTCGCGCGGCGAGATCTCCTATGCGGCCTCCTACGTGCAGTGGTTTGCCGAGGAAGCGCGCCGCATCTACGGCTCCACCGTGCCCGCGCCCTGGGCCGACAAGCGCATCATCGTGACCAAGGAGCCCGTGGGCGTCTGCGCCGCGATCACGCCCTGGAACTTCCCGGCCGCCATGATCACGCGCAAGGTCGCGCCCGCCCTGGCGGCGGGCTGCACCATCATCGTCAAGCCCGCGCAGCAGACACCGCTGTCGGCCCTGGCCATGGCCGAGCTGGCCCAGCGCGCCGGCATTCCCGAAGGCGTGTTCAGCGTGATCACGGGCTCCTCGCGCGCCATCGGCGGCGTGCTCACGGCCAGCATGGCCGTGCGCAAGCTGACCTTCACGGGCTCCACCGAAGTGGGCCGCGTGCTGGCCGAGCAATGCGCGCCCACGCTCAAGAAGATGTCTCTGGAGCTGGGCGGCAACGCGCCCTTCATCGTCTTCGATGACGCGGACCTCGATGCCGCCGTCGAAGGCGCCATGGCCTCCAAGTACCGCAACACCGGCCAGACCTGCGTGTGCGCCAACCGCCTGCTGGTGCAGGACGGCGTGTACGACGCCTTCATGGCCAGGCTCAAGGTCGCCGTGCAGGCCCTCAAGGTGGGCAACGGGCTGGAGGCCGGCGTGGGCCAGGGCCCGCTGATCGACCAGGCCGCCGTGGACAAGGTCGAGGAGCTGGTGGCCGATGCCGTGAAGAACGGCGCCGAGGTCGTGCTGGGCGGCAAGCGCCACGCGCTGGGCGGCACCTTCTACGAGCCCACCATCCTGGCCAACGCCACGGACCGCATGCGCATCGCCAGGGAAGAGGTCTTCGGCCCCGTGGCGCCCGTGTTCCGCTTCAGGACCGAGGAAGAGGCCATCCGCATGGCCAACGACACCGAGTACGGCCTGGCCGCCTACTTCTACGCCCGCGAGGTGGGCCGCGTGTGGCGCGTGGGCGAGGCGCTGGAGTACGGCATGGTGGGCATCAACAGCGGCATCATCAGCACGGCCGTGGCGCCGTTTGGCGGCGTCAAGCAGTCGGGCATGGGCCGCGAGGGCGGCGCCGCCGGCATAGAGGAATACCTGAGCACCAAGTACCTGTGCATGGGCCACTGAGGCCCGGACAATCACACCATGCAGACACCTGTGAACCGCTTCAAGGCCGCCATTGCGGCCGACCAACCCCAGATCGGCCTGTGGCTGGGCCTGGCCGACGCCTATTCGGCGGAAATCTGCGCGGGCGCCGGCTTCGACTGGCTCCTGATCGACGGCGAGCATTCGCCCAACGACACGCGCACCCTGCTGGCGCAGCTGCAGGCCATCGCGGCCTATCCCGACAGCCATGCCATTGCCCGCGTGCCCATGGGACACGGCGAGGTCGGCGAGATGCTGATCAAGCAGTACCTGGACATCGGCGTGCAGACCCTGCTCGTGCCCATGGTGGACACGGCCGAGCAGGCCGCACGCATCGTGCGCGCCGCGCGCTATCCGCAGGCCGACGGCCAGGGCGGCATCCGCGGCATGGGCGGCGCACGCGCCTCGGCCTGGGGCCGGCGCGCCAACTACGCCCATGAAGCCAACGCCCAGGTCTGCGTGCTGGTGCAGGTGGAGACGCGCCAGGCGCTGGCCCACCTGGACGCCATTGCCGCCACCGAGGGCGTGGACGGCGTCTTCATCGGCCCGGCCGACCTGTCGGCCTCCATGGGCCACATCGGCAACCCCGGCCATCCCGAGGTGCAGGAGGCGATTGCCGACGCCATCGCGCGCATACGCCGCGCCGGCAAGGCGCCCGGCATCCTCACGCCCAATGAGGCCCTGGCGCGCAAGTACCTGGAGCTGGGCTGCACCTTCACGGCCGTGGGCCTGGACACCAGCGTGCTGGTGCAGGCCACCAGCGCGCTGGCTGCGCGCTTCAAGCAGGCAGCGGCCCCCGCGCCGAAAAGCCAGACCTATTGAGGCCCCGGCCTGACAAGGCGCGCGCAACGCCGCTCCGGGGAGGGAGCGGCGGCTGCATAGAATCCAGCCGACAGATGCTGCCGAACATGCCCCAGACCACGACCTCTTTTGCCCCCGAGCCGCTGCGCGCCTTCTCGCGCTCCCTGCCCATGGCGCTGCTGCGCGCACGCGAATCGGTCATGGTGCGCTTTCGGCCCATGCTGCGCGCCCATGGCCTGACCGAACAGCAGTGGCGCGTGCTGCGCGCCATGGCGGCGGTCACGCACAGGCTGCGGCCCATGGAGCTGTCGCAGGCCACCTACATCAGCATGCCCAGCCTCTCGCGCCTGCTCAAGACGCTGGAAGGCCGGCAGCTGGTGGAGCGGTCGCGCCACGCCAGCGACATGCGCGGCGCCGAGTTCGAGCTCACGGCGGCCGGCCACGCCATCGTGGCCGAGATCGCGCCGCATTCCTCCGAGACCTATGCCGAGATCGAGCGCCTGGTGGGCCATGAAGAGATCGAGCAGCTCTACGCCCTGCTCGACCAGGTCGTGCAGCGCCTGGGCGCGGCCGACGGCAGCCAGGCCGAGGAATAGCCGCCCCGGCACGCCGGTCGGGCACTGCCGGGCACAATCGCCCCATGCCGCAGCCGATTGCCGTCATCGACTTTGAAACCACGGGCATGGCGCCCGCCCAGGGCGCGCGTGCCACCGAGGTCGCCATCGTGCTGATCGAGGGCGGCCAGGTCGTGGACCGCTTCCAGAGCCTGATGCGCACGGGTGCCTGGATACCGCCCTTCATCACGCGGCTGACCGGCATCACCAATGCCATGGTCGCAGCCGCGCCGCCCGCCGAGGAGGTGATGCGCGATGCCGCCCGCTTCGTGGGCAGCGCGCCCATGGTGGCGCACAACGCGGCCTTCGACAGCAAGTTCTGGCAGTCCGAACTGGCCCTGGCCGGCGAGGCCGCGCCCCAGCCCTTTGCCTGCACCGTGCTGCTGTCGCGCCGCATCTATCCCGACGCGCCCAGCCACAGCCTGAGCCGGCTCACCGCCCACCTGGGCCTGCCCGTGGCCGAGCGTGCCCACCGGGCGCTGGCCGATGCCGAGATGGCCGCCGCCCTGCTGGCGCGCATGCAGCAGGACCTGTGCCGGCGCTATGCGCTGGCCTGGCCCGAGCATGCACTGCTGATGCGGCTGCAGCGCTGCGCGCGCGCCCGCATGGCAGGCTGGCTGCAGGAGAACGCCGCGCCCGCCCAGATGCGCATGGCGCTGTGAGCCGGCACGGCGCACGCAAGGCAAAGACCTCCCTGGCCAAATCCCCATCGGCCGCATCTGCCGGCATCCGCACCCATAATGCACGGTTGCTGCCCGGCTACGGGCGCCCGTCCCAAACGCGGCAGCCCTGCTGCCGCCTTGCTGCCGCCTGGTTCTTGCACCCGTGAATTCCGCCCTGCCTCCTGCCGCCATGGCCAACCTGGCCCCTCAGGCCCCGTTCTCGTCGCGCGAGTTCCGCGACGCGCTGGGCCAGTTCGCCACGGGCGTGACCATCGTCACCGCGCGCAGCCCGCAGGGCCATCCGGTGGGCGTCACCGTGAGCTCGTTCAACTCGGTCTCGCTCACACCGCCGCTGGTGCTGTGGAGCATGGCGCTGTCGGCGGCCTCGCTGCCCGTGTTCCAGCATTGCTCGCACTACGCCATCCATGTGCTGTCGGCCTCGCAAAAGCCCCTGGCCGAGCTGTTCGCGCGCAAGGGCGTGGACCGCTTCGCCAACACCGCCTGGCGCAGCTCGGCCCAGGGCGTGCCGCTGCTGACCGAAGCCACCACCGTCTTCGAGTGCCGCAACCGCCATCGCCATGAAGAGGGCGACCATGTGATCTTCATCGGCGAGGTCGAGCAGTGCAGCCACCAGGCCGGCCACACGCCGCTGCTGTACCACGCAGGCCGCATGCACACGGGCGGCCTGGGCTGAGCCCGGGCCCGCGGCGGCACTCCCGTCGCCTCTTTCGGCCACTCCCCCATTCCCGTTCCTTCCCGCCTCCGGGTAATCCCCGGTCCGGGAAATCGGTGTCTGCGCATATTGTATATACAGGCTTATACATCTGAGCACAGACCCATCCGCAGGCCGATGAAGCCCGTGGATGCGGCGGCCATTTCACCAATGACGGGGGGAGACAGCACATGAGTTCACCATCTGCAGGCAGCCTGCACCGAGGGCTGTCGGCCCGCCACATACGCTTCATGGCGCTGGGCTCGGCCATAGGCACGGGGCTGTTCTACGGCTCGGCCAAGGCCATACAGCAGGCGGGCCCCTCGGTGCTGATCGCCTACCTGCTGGCGGGCGCGGCGGTCTACATGGTGATGCGCGCGCTGGGCGAGATGGCCGTGCACAACCCCGTGCCCGGCTCCTTCGGCCAGTACGCCAGCGACTACCTGGGCCCGTTCGCCGGCTTCATCACGGGCTGGACCTATACCTTCGAGATGGTCATCGTCTGCCTGGCCGACGTGACGGCCTTCGGCATCTACATGGGGTTCTGGTTTCCCGAGGTGCCGCGCTGGATCTGGGTGCTGTCCATCGTCTGCTTCATCGGCGCGCTCAACCTGTGCTCGGTCAAGGTGTTCGGCGAGATGGAGTTCTGGCTGTCCCTGCTCAAGGTGGCGGCCATCATCGCCATGATCGGCGGCGGCCTGGGCATCATGGTGTTCGGCTTCGGCATGGCGTCCGACCAGGCGCCCACCGGCGTGCAGAACCTGTGGGTGCACGGCGGCTTCATGCCCAATGGCATCCCGGGCCTGATCGCATCGCTGGCGGTGGTGGTGTTCGCCTTCGGCGGCATCGAGATCATCGGCATCTCGGCCGGCGAGGCCAAGGACCCGGCGCGCGTGATCCCGCGCGCCATCAACGCCGTGCCGCTGCGCATCCTGCTGTTCTACGTGCTCACGCTGTTCGTGCTGATGAGCATCTTCCCCTGGCCGCAGATCGGCAGCCAGGGCAGCCCCTTCGTGCAGATCTTCAGCGGCCTGGGCATTTCCTCGGCCGCCACCATCCTCAACATCGTGGTGATCTCGGCGGCCGTGTCGGCCATCAACAGCGACATCTTCGGCGCCGGCCGCATGCTGTACGGCATGGCGCACCAGGGCCAGGCCCCCGCCGGCTTCGGCCGCGTCTCGCGCCATGGCGTGCCCTGGATGACGGTGGTGGTGATGGCCGTGGCACTGCTGGCCGGCGTGGTGCTGAACTACCTGATTCCCGAGGACGTGTTCCTGCTGATCGCCTCCATCGCCACCTTCGCCACGGTCTGGGTCTGGCTGATGATCCTGCTGTCGCAGTTCGCGGCGCGCCGCCGCATGAGCCCGCGGCAGGTGGCCGCGCTGAAGTTTCCGGTCCCGCTGTGGCCCGCCGCGCCGCTGGCCGCCATCGGCTTCATGCTGCTGGTGCTGGGCGTGCTCGGCTACTTCCCCCACACCCGTGCCGCGCTGGTCGTGGGCGGCCTGTGGATCGTGCTGCTGGGCGCCGCCTACCTGCTGTGGGTGCGCCCCGCCGCCGCGCGTGCGCAGAGCGAGGCGATGCGGCCTGCGGCGAACGCGAACCCTTAGTCGAACTCGACCTCGGTGGCCACCACCATCGCGCCATCGACCGAGAGCCGGCCCTTGACCTCGACCACGCGCCCCACGGCAATTTGGGCAGCGCTGCCATCCTCGAAGCGCGCATTGCGATAGTCCACGCGCACGCCGCGCAGCTCGAAGATGCCGGCCAGGCTGTCGACAGCGGTGATGCGGCCCTCGATCTCGAAGCCATCGTCACTGTCCAGCCGCAGCTTGCGCTCGACCTCGGAGGCGCGAAGCACCCCGTCCTGGAACATGCCCTCGACCTCGACCAGGTCGCCCACGGCAAGGCCTGCGGGCAGGCGTGTGGCGCTGCCCGCGTCCACGCTCAGGCCGTCCACGACGAAGCGTGTCGGCGAGTCCATGCGGGTGATATGGCCGGTGACGTCGGCCTCCACGCCCGCCTGTTCGGGCAGCGTGGGACGCTGCACCGACAGTGCGGTGGCCACCCACAGGCCGGCGGCATCGGGCTGGCGCGCCAGGCGCAGGCTGACCACGTCGCCGGCAGCCAGCGCGGCGGCAACCTGCACGCCGCTCCAGTTGACGACGGCCTCGCCGATGCGCAGGGTGCGGCGCGACATGTCAACGGCATCCACAGGCGCGCGCAGGCGCCAGGGCTCGTCGGCGTCATCCTCGATCTCGATGCGGCTGGCAAGAATGCGGCCCTGCGCATCGCGCAGGCCATGGACTTCCAGCACACGGCCGACCTGCAGCGCCGCCGCGCGGCCGTCCTCGAACACCGTGGCCGCATCGACGATCACGGTCTGGCCCAGTACGGTCAGCCGGTCGCCCACGACCGCGCTCAACGGACCTTCCAGATCGCTGCGCACAAGAATCTGGCGGGCCATGGCGCGCGCCACACCATCGCTGCCGGTGGTCACGGGGTCGGCCGTGACATGGACCGCCATGCCCAGCTTGAGCGCATCGCTGGCCAGCAGGACGCCATCGCCATCGGTGATCCGGGCCTGGCGCTCGTCATACCGCACCCCATTGACCAGGATGGAGCCGAAGCCGTCAATGGTGCCCGACGCATAGCTGGCGCTGGGAGTGACCGGCGTGGGGGCGGGCTTGTCAGCCCCGCCGCCGCCACCGCCGCAGGCGGCCAGCAGCACGGACAGCGAGAGCGCGCCAGCGCCCAGGACCCGGGGCAATGGCGGGGCGGAGCGGGAAAAGCGAAGAAAATGCATGGTGTTCGATGCCAGAAAGAAACAGATGAAAAGGCACCGCGGCGGGGCCATCGGTGCAACCGCCTGCAGTGTCGGCAAAGGCGCCTAAACCGCGCATGAATGGCGCGTTCATGCACTGTTTAAGAACGTGCACATAAGATGCGTGGCCGTGAAACTCCGCCTCGCACTTGCTGCCTTGCTGGCCCTGCCGCTGGCGCCCGCCTCTGCCACCACGCCAGCGGAGCATGAAAGCGTGCGCCGCGAGGTGCAGTCCAAGCGCCTGCGGCCCTTGGCGGAAATCCTCCAGGACGTGCAGCAGCGCCACAAAGGGCGCGTCATCGACATCGAACTCGAGCGCGGCGCCGACGGCCGGCGCTGGTACGAAATCAAGCTCGCCAATGGCCAGCGCACGGAGATCTATATCGATGCAGTCACGGGACAGGACATCCCCCGGCCGGGCGCGACCACCGCCGTGCTGATACCCATGTCCGCCGTGGCGGCAGCCGTCACCCGCTTGCATCCCGGCACCGTGCTGCAGATCGAGCTGGAGGAAACGCGCAGCCCCAGGCCCTACTACGAGATCCAGCTGCTCACGCGCGAAGGCCGTGAGCAGCTGCTGCGCGCCGACGCCCAGACGGGCCGCATCCTGGCGGAGCCTGTCCTGAGCCGGGAGCAGGCCGCCACGCTGCAACCGCTGCCGCGCATTCTTGAGGAACTGGAGCGCAAGTACCAGGCCCGCGCCACAGAGGCCGAGCTCAAGATCGACGTCCGGCAGCGCGCCTACTACGAGGTCGAGTTGCAGCTGAGCGCCGGCCGCAGCATCGAAGTGCATGTGGATGCGTACAGCGGCCAGCCCATCGAAGAGGACGGACTGCGCTGATGCGGGTGCTCATCGTCGAAGACGACGCCGATCTTGCTGCAGGCCTGCAGGCCATCCTGCAGGAGGCCGGCATGCTGGCCGAGTGCTGCGCGGACGGCCGCCTCGCCCAGGAACTGGGCAGCGTCGAACACTATGACGCCGCCTTGCTGGACCTGGGGCTGCCAGGACAGGACGGCGTCTCGGTGCTGCGCCATTGGCGCGAGCAGGGCCGCTCCTTTCCCGTGCTGGTGCTCACGGCCCGCAACCGCTGGAGCGACAAGCTCACGGCCTTCCAGGCCGGCGCAGACGACTACCTGACCAAGCCCTTTCTGCACGAGGAGGTCGTCACGCGGCTGCGCGTGCTGCACCGGCGCGCAGCAGGCGGCAGCCGGCCCCTGGTGCAGATAGGCCCGCTGGCCTACGACACCATGGCAGACCGCTTCACGCTCGAAGGACGGCCGCTTGCGCTGACCGCGCAGGAGCAACGCATCCTGAGCTTTCTGACCAACCGGCATGGACAGCTCGTCAGCCGCGCCGACATCAGCGAGCATGTCTACGCACGCGACCTGGACCCGGACTCCAACACCGTGGACGTGCTGGTCGGCCGCATCCGCCGCAAACTGTCCCCGCATGGCCTGATCCATACCGAGCGCGGACGGGGCTTTCGCCTGCAGCAGGCCAGCGGCGACCATGCGTCCTAGACACTGGGGCCTGTCGGAGCGCCTGCTGGCACTGAGCCTGGTGGCCACGCTGGCCTGCGGCACGGCCGCCAGCTGGCTGCTGCGCGAGCAGTTGCACGATGCGGTGCTGCGCAGCTTCAAGGCCGGCCTGCAGGACCGTGCCGAGCGGCTGCAGGCCGAGCTGCAGTCCCCGGGGCCCCTGACCGGACAGGGCACGCGGCTCAATCGCGGCGAGTTCGGCCGCATTTTCTCGGGCTGGTACTGGACACTGGAGCAGGACGGGCGGCTGCAGCAGTCGCGCTCGGTCTGGGACGACAGCCTGGAGCTGGACGACGCCCGTCCCTGGCCCCGGCACAAGGGCAGGGAGACGCTGCTGTCGCTGCGCGGGCCGCAGGGGCGCGAACTGCTGGGACTGCGCCGCAGCTTCGATGTCGCGGGCCGGCGCGTGCAGCTGCACGTCTTCGGCCCGCTGGACGGTACGCGCCAGGAATGGCGCCGCATCGACCGCATCCTGCTGGTCACCGAGCTGGGCCTGGTCGCCGCGCTGCTGCTGTGCACGGTGGCGCTGGTGCGCCTGGGATTGCAGCCGCTGCGCAGCCTGCAGCAGGCGCTGCAGGACATGGAAGACGGCACACGCACGCAGCTGGGGCGGCACTTCGGCCCCGACCTGGACCCGATTGCCGAGGCCGTGGACCAGGTGCTGCAGCGCAATGCCCAGGTCGTGGAGCGCGCGCGCCACCAGGCGGCCGACCTGAGCCATGCGCTCAAGAAGCCGCTGGCCGTGCTCGGCATCCAGGCACGCGGCCATCAGGTCGATGGCCCGTGGCTGCGTGACCAGGTACAGGCCATGTCCCACACCATCGACCGCCATCTGGCGCGCTTTGCCAGCGGCGCCGGCAGCGCCGGCAGCGTGGCGCTGGATGAGGTGCTGGCCCGGCTGCTGGATGCCATGCGCCAGATCCACGCCCAGCGGCGCCTGTCCTGGTCCATCCAGACCTCCACGCCGCTGCCCGGCCATGGGCTGCGCTGGCGCGGCGCGGCCTCGGACCTGGAGGAGATGGCGGGAAACCTGCTGGACAACGCCGGCAAGTGGGCACGCAGCCGCGTCACGCTGGCCGTGTGCCAGGATGGCACGACGACGCTGCTGCAGATCGATGACGACGGCCCAGGCCTGGCGCCGGAGCATCTCGCGCAGGCCATGGAGCGCGGTGTCCGCTTCGACGAACAGGCCCAGGGCCACGGCCTGGGCCTGGCCATCGTGCGCGACATCGCCGAGACCTATGGTGGATCGCTGGAGATGGGGCCCAGCCCGCTGGGCGGGTTGCGCTGCACGCTGCGCCTGGGCTGAGCACGGCGCCGGGCGGCGCTCAGCGCGCGGCGTCGGGCAGTTCGATCTTGACTTCGAGCACTTCCAGGTTTTCCTGGCGCTCCAGGTGCACCTTGATGTCGTTGACGTCGATGTCCACGTACTTGGAGATCACCGCCATCAGCTCCTTTTGCAGCGCAGGCAGGTAGTCGGGACCGCCGCCGTTGCCGCCCACGCGCTCACGCGCGAGGATGATCTGCAGGCGCTCCTTGGCCACCGAGGCCGTCTTCTTCTTTTCTCCGAGCAGGAAAGAGAGCATGGACATGGCCGCTTACCTCCCCCCGAACATGCGTTTGAAGAAGCCGGGCTTTTGCGCTTCGGTGAAGCGCATGGGCTTTTCCTCGCCCAGGAAGCGCGCGACCACGTCCTGGTAGGCCTCGGCCACGTCCGAGCCCTGCATGTGCACGGCGGGAATGCCCTGGTTGGAGGCCTGCAGCACGGTTTCGGACTCGGGCACGACGCCGATCAGCTCGATGCGCAGGATGTCCTGGATGTCCTCCAGCGACAGCATCTGGCCGTCCTGCACGCGGTTGGGGTTGTAGCGCGTGATCAGCAGGTGTTCCTTGACGCTCTCGCCCGCAATGGCGCGCGCGGTCTTGGAGCTGAGCATGCCCAGGATGCGGTCGGAGTCGCGCACGGAGGAGACTTCGGGGTTGGTCACGACCAGGGCCTCGTCGGCGAAGTGCATGGCGATCAGCGCGCCGCTTTCGATGCCGGCCGGCGAGTCGCAGACGATGTACTCGAAGTCCATGCCCGCCAGATCGTCCAGGATCTTCTTGACGCCGTCCTGCGTGAGCGCATCCTTGTCACGCGTCTGGGAGGCGGCCAGCACGAAGAGGTTGTCGCACTGCTTGTCCTTGATCAGGGCCTGGTTGAGGTTGGCCTCGCCCTGGATGACGTTGATCAGGTCGTAGACCACGCGGCGCTCGCAGCCCATGATCAGGTCCAGGTTGCGCAGGCCCACGTCGAAATCGATGACGGCGGTCTTGTGCCCGCGCAATGCGAGGCCCGATGCGAAGCTGGCGCTGGTGGTGGTCTTGCCCACGCCACCCTTGCCGGAGGTCACGACGACTATTTTGGCCATGTTTGCACGGTTCCTTAAAGACTGGAGAGCAAAGAAGAAGGGTCCGGTGTCATACCGGCTCGATGAGGATTTTCTCGCCGTCGAGACGCACCTTGGCGGGCCTGGCGGCCACATCCGCGGGGAGATCGGTCTCGATTGTGCGATAGATGCCGGCAATCGACAGCAGCTGTGCTTCCATGCAGGTGCTGAAGATGCGCGCCTCGGTGTTGCCGCGCGCCCCGGCGATGGCCCTGCCGCGCAGCGGCGCGTAGACATGGACGTTGCCGTCGGCGATGACTTCGGCACCATAGCTGACCATGGCCAGCACCACGATGTCGGTGCCGCGCGCATAGACGCGCTGGCCCGAGCGCAGCGGCTTGTCCACGATGAGGGCGTCGGCCTGGGGAGCAGGCACCTCGCGCACCACCTCGACCTCGCGCACGACTTCCTGGATCTCGATCTCGGGCACCGTGGGCCGCACGGGTGCGGCCTCGGGCGCGGGCGCCAGGCCTGCGGCACGCGCCGCCTCCATCTGCGCCGGGCTGCCGCCGCGCACGGCCACGGGCACGGTGCGGTGAAAGCGCAGCGCCTCCACGAGCACGGCGAAGTCGATGGACTCCTCGGCCTCGCGCACATGGGCGAGGTCGATCAGCACGGGGTCGTTGTCGAAGAAATCCGGGTCGTCGGCCAGGCGCTGGGCCAGGTCGGCCACGAGCGCACGTACGTCGGTATCCCGCAGGGTCACGGCCACCACGGGCAGTTGCGCGCTCTTGAGGTCGAAGCTGGGGCGGGCAGTACTCGTCGTTTCAACGGCCATGGGACTGGGAGTGCGGTGGATGGGAGAGTTGCCTCTCGACGCGCAAAGTGTACTGTGTGTGCAGTACATGGGCGCCCACTCCCGCCGGGAGGCGGGCCCCGGGGAGTGTCCATTTGTGTTGTGTCACACACGGCCCATGCCCCCGTGGCGGGGGCCGGGCGGACCCGGTCACTGAAACCGGGGCTTACGCTTCTCCACGAAGGCCATCACGGCCTCGCGGTGGTCGGCGGTCTTGTGGGCCAGGGCCTGGTAGCCGGCGGACAGCTCCAGCAGCGACTCCAGCGTGCTGTGCTCGCCCTCGCGCAGCAGGCGCTTGGTCATGCGCATCACGGCGCCGGGGTTGGCGGCGATCTTGTCGGCCAGCGCGCGTGCCGTGGGCAGCAGCTGGTCCGCCGGCACGACGCGGCTGACCAGGCCGCAGGCCAGGGCCTCCTGCGCGTCGATGGCCTCGCCCGTGAACGCCATCTCGGCCGCCTTGGCGCGGCCCACGGCGCGCGGCAGCAGCCAGGCGCCGCCGTCCCCGGGGACGATGCCCACGCGCACGAAGCTCTCGGCAAAGGTGGCCGTCTCGCTGGCGATGCGGATGTCGCACATGCAGGTCAGGTCCAGCCCCGCGCCGATGGCCGGGCCGTTGACGGCGCAGATCACGGGCACGTCCAGCTGGGTCAGGGCACGCGGAATGCGCTGTATGCCCTGGCGGTACTCCTCGCGGATGGCATCGGGCGTGAGCGCGTCGTCGAAGAAGCGCTGCATGTCCTTGACGTTGCCGCCCGAGCTGAAGATGGGGCCGGCGCCCGTGAGGATGACGGCCTTGACCGAGGCGTCGCGCCGGATCTCGTCGCAGACCTGCACGAATTCCTCCACGGCCGTGTTGCCCGTGAGCGCATTGCGCGTCTCGGGCTGGTTCATGGTGAGGGTCCAGATGGCGCCGTCGCGGGCGATGTTCAGAAAGGACATGGAGAAGACTCCTTGAGCAAGGGTTTATGCGGTGATGTCGGTGGTCGAACGGATCAGGTCCAGCGTGCTGCCCGCGTGGCCATGGACCAGCGCGGCGCCTGCCACACCGTGCCAGTACGACTCGGAGCCCGCCGTCTGGCGCCAGGCATGCAGGCGGCGCGTGAACAGTTGCAGGTCGTATTCCTCGGTGAAGCCCATGGCGCCGTGGATGGCGTGGGCCGCCTCGGCCACGGCCAGCGCGGCCTGGCTGCAGCGCGCCTTGGCCACGGCCACGCGCAGCCGATCGGGGAAGATGCCCTGCCCCGCGCAGCCCAGCCGGGCCGCCATGCGCGCGGCGAAGACATGCTCACTCATCACCGCCAGCTGGTGCTGAATGGCCTGGAACTTGCCGATGGGGCGGCCGAACTGCTGGCGGTCATTCGCATACTGCAGCGTGCGCTGGAACACCTCCATGAGCGCGCCCGCCAGCTGCGCCGCCACCAGGCCGGCCTGCAGCGTGCGCAGGTCCGGCCCATCCGGCAGGGCGATATCGGGAGCAGGCGCCGCGCGGACCTGATCGGCGCTCCAGCGCAGGTTCACGTCCAGGCAGAAGGCCGCCGGCTCGGACTGCGCCTGCGCCACGGGCAGCAGGCTCCAGCCCTGCGCATGCTGCACCAGCGCGCTGTCCGCCACCGCGCCCAGGCGCACGGGTGCACAGTGTAGGCTGCCATCCGGCTGGAGCAGGCCTTGCGCCAACGCGATGGCGCCTGGTGGACGCTCCGCCCCCGCGCCAGCCAGCAGCGCGCGCGCCAGCATGGTCTCGCCCAGCGGCACGGGCAGCGCATGGGCGCCGGCCAGCGACCACACATCGAACAGCTGCGCCAGCGCCAGCCCCGCGCCGCCCGCGTGCTCAGGCACCAGGGCATCGGCAAAGCCGGCCTGCTCCAGCGATTGCCACAGCGCCCGGGGCGAGCCCCCGGCCTCGATGGCGCGCACCCGCGCGGGCGTGCACTCGCCCTGCAGCAGCTGGCGTGCGGCATCGGCAAACAAATCGTCTTCCATGTCTCTCTCCATTCATGACACATGACGCCAGGCCTTGGGCGTTCCGTTTGAAACTGGCGCGCCCCAACTTAAGGGGAACCTTATTCAACGCAGGCCGAGGCCACGCGCGATCATTCCGCGCAGGATGTCGCGCGTGCCGCCGCGCAATGAATACGAAGGCGCAACCTCCGTCACGTAGTTGAGGGTGCGTAGCAGCTCCAGCGGAACCTCGGACGCCTCGCGTGCGAACAGGTCATCGGCGATGGCGGCGGGAATGGACTGCTCCAGCGTCGTGCCCAGCTCCTTGACCAGGGCCGCCTCGACGATGGGGCTTTCGCCGCGCACCAGCTTGTCCTGCACGGCCACCGACATGGCGCGCAGCGGGGCCAGCTCGGTGAACACGCGGCCGGCCAGGCGCAGCGCGCCTTCGCTGCGCTCGCCCGTTGCACGCAGCCAGGCCAGCCATTCGTCGAACAACACGATGCTGGAGAACAGCCGCTCGGGCCCGCTGCGTTCGAAGGCCAGCTCGGCCGTGACCTGCTCCCAGCCCTGGCCTTCCTGGCCGATCAGGGCGTCGGGCGGCAGCTGCACGTTGTCGAAGAAGACTTCGCAGAAATGGCTGTCGCCCGAGAGGTCGGTGATGGGCCGCACGGTCACGCCCGGCAGCGACAGGTCCACGATGACCTGGGACAGCCCCTTGTGCCGGTCACCCGCCTCGCCCGAGGTGCGCACCAGGGCAATCATGTAGTGGCAGTGGTGGGCGTTGGTGGTCCAGATTTTCTGGCCGTTGAGCACGAAACCCTTGCCGTTCGGCGCGGCGCGCGTCTTCACGCTGGCCAGGTCCGAGCCCGCGCCGGGCTCGCTCATGCCGATGCAAAAGAAGGCCTCGCCCCGGCAGATGCGCGGCAGGTAGAACCGCTTTTGCGCCTCGGTGCCGTACTTGAGGATCAGCGGGCCGCTCTGGCGGTCGGCAATCCAGTGCGAGCCCACGGGCGCGCCGCAGGCCAGGTATTCCTCCACCAGCACGTATCGCGTGAAGGCGCTGCGCCCGCCGCCGCCGTACTCGCGCGGCAAGGTGACGCCTATCCAGCCCTTTTCGCCCAGCTGCCGGCTCAGTTCGGCGCTGTAGCCGCCCCAGGAGCGCGCACGCACATGGGGCGGCAGGCCGCTTATGGCCTGGGCGAGGAAGGCGCGCACCTCGGCGCGCAGGGCTTCGTCCTCGGCGGGGATGCGGGTCAGGGCAAGGGAATCAAGCACGCTCATTGCAGGGCTCCATGGTTGGACCCCACTCTAGGCAGCCGGTCTGTCGCAGTCCAATATTAAAAACCGAGCCACTGATACCGTTTGAATATCAGGCAGCCTGTGCCTTGGCATGCTGCGCCGCAAAGCCCACATACCAGTCCAGGCAGCCCGGGTTGGCCATGGCCTCCTTGTTGACCACCTTGTCCAGCGGCTGGCCCAGCATCAGCTTCTTGATGGGCAGCTCCTGCTTCTTGCCGCTGAGCGTGCGCGGGATTTCGGCCACCTGCACGATGTCGTCGGGCACGAAGCGCGGCGACAGGGCCTGGCGGATGGCGCCCTGCAGGCGGGCGCGCAGGGCGTCGTCCAGATCCACGCCCGGGCGCAGCACCACGAACAGCGGCATGTAGCTTTCGCGGCCCAGGTATTCGAGGTCCACGACCATGGAGTCCAGCACTTCGGGCAGGGCCTCGACGGCGCTGTAGATCTCGCTGGTGCCCATGCGCAGGCCGTGGCGGTTGATGGTGGCGTCGCTGCGGCCGTAGATGATGCAGCCGCCCTCCGGGAGGATGCGTATCCAGTCGCCGTGGCGCCAGACCGGGCCCATGGCGGCGGGGCCGTCACCGCCACCGGGCGCGCGGCCATGGCCGGCCGGGTACATGTCGAAGTAGCTGGACAGGTAGCGCTTGCCGTCCGCATCGCCCCACAGGTACAGCGGCATGGAGGGGATGGGCTGGGTGCAGACCAGCTCGCCCACCTCGTCGATGACGGGCTGGCCCTGCTCGTTCCAGGCCTCCACGGCCGCGCCCAGCTGGCGGCACTGCATGATGCCCGGCTGCTGGGGCAGCTCGCGGTGGCCGCCGATGAAGGCGCCCGCAAAGTCGGTTCCGCCCGAGATGTTGTTCCACCAGATGTCAGGCCGCCCCATGCCTGCGAACTGCGCCGTGCCCCAGCTTTGCACCTCGGGCGACAGCGGCGAGCCCGTGGTGCCCAGGCTGCGGATGCGCGACAGGTCGCCGCACTGCGTCAGGTCCACGCCGGCCTTCATGCAGTTGGCGTAGAAGGCCGCGCCCGAGCCGAAGCTGGTCACGCCGGTCTCGGCCGCGAAGCGCCACAGCACGCCCCAGTCGGGCCTGTCCTTGCTGCCGCCGGGGCTGCCGTCGAAGATCACGCAGGTGGTGCCGCCCAGCAGGCCCGAGACCTGGGCATTCCACATCACCCAGCCCGTGGAGCTGTACCAGTGGTAGCGCTCGCCCCAGCTGTTGGGGTGGTAGCTGCAGCCCACGTCGTTGTGCAGGGCCTTGAGCTGCAGGGCCACCAGCACCATGCCGCCATGGCCGTGGACGATGGGCTTGGGCAGGCCGGTGGTGCCGCTGGAGTAGACGATCCACAGCGGGTGGTCGAAGGGCAGCCATTCGGGCTCGAAGGCCGCCGTGGCCGCGTCATCGCGGGCCGTGACCTGGCCGTAGTCGGCGGCATCGGCCAGCCTGGCCTGCAGATCCAGGTTGGGCACCAGCACCACATGCTCCACGCTGGGCAGGCCTGCGCGCAGTTCGGCCAGCACGGCCATGCGGTCGATATCGCGCCCGGCGTAGTGCACGCCATCGACGGCGATCAGCGCCTTGGGCGCGATCTGGCGAAAGCGGTCCAGCACCGCGTTGGTGCCCATGTCGGGCGCGCAGATGCTCCAGACGGCGCCCAGGCTGGCCGTGGCCAGCAGGGCGACCATGGCCTCGGGGATGTTGGGCAGGTAGGCAGCCACGCGGTCGCCGCGGCCCACGCCCTGGGCCTTCAGGTGCAGGGCCAGGGCGGCAACCTGGCGGCGCAGGTCGGGCCAGGACAGTTCGCGGTGGCGGCCCGTCTCGTTGCGGCTGACCACGGCGGGCATGCCGGCCGCGTGGGCGGCATCCACATGGCGCAGCGCCTGGCGCGTGTAGTTGATCTGGGCGCCCGGAAACCACTGGGCGCCGGGCATGGTGTTGCGCTCCAGCACGGCCGTGTGCGGCGTGGGCGACTGCAGCGCGTTGTAGTCCCAGATGCTTTGCCAGAAGGCGTCCAGGTCGGTCACCGACCAGCGCCACAGCGCGTCGTAGCTGTCGAACTGCAGGCCGTGGCGCTCGCGCAGCCAGTCCTGGTACAGGCGGATCTGGGGGATGAAGGCAGGGGTGTGGCTCATGACCGGCCACGGTACGCGCGCGCTGCCCGCGAGCCCAGACGGGAAAGCCATTAGCCTGGCACCTGGGCGACAAAGTCTGCGGGCCGGATCGCGTATCTGCGCACAAACACTGGGAAAAAATTTCCGCTCGCCCCCTCCTGCCAGAAAACAAATGCCTCTAATATCGCGCCAATTTTTTACAAGGAGCGATGCCACATGGGCCTTTTCCAATGGACGGAGAAATCCGCCGACCAGCTGCAACGGGGAGGCGTGATCGGCCCCGATGAGCGCCTGCCCTGGCCCCAGACCGGGCTGATGGGCATACAGCACGTGATCGCCATGTTCGGCTCCACCGTGCTGGCGCCCATCCTCATGGGGTTCGACCCCAACGTGGCCGTGCTCATGAGCGGCATCGGCACGCTGATCTTCTTCCTGATCACGGGCGGCAAGGTGCCCAGCTACCTGGGTTCGTCCTTTGCCTTCATCGGCGTGGTGATCGCAGCCACGGCCTATGGCGGCAAGGGCGCCAACGGCAACATCGGCGTGGCGCTGGGCGGCATCATTGCCTGCGGCGCGGTCTATGCGCTGATCGGCCTGGTGGTGCAGCTGGTGGGCACGCGCTGGATCGAGCGCTTCATGCCGCCCGTGGTCACGGGCGCCGTGGTGGCCGTGATCGGGCTGAATCTGGCGGCCATCCCCGTCAAGAACATGGCGGCCAACAACTTCGAGTCGTGGATGCAGGCCCTGACCTTCGTCTGCGTGGGCCTGGTGGCCGTGTTCACGCGCGGCATGGTGCAGCGCCTGCTGATCCTGGTGGGCCTGATCGCCGCCAGCGTGCTGTACGGCCTGTTCACCAATGTGCTGGGCATGGGCAAGCCCGTGGACCTGTCGGGCGTGGCCAATGCCGCCTGGTTCGGCCTGCCCCAGTTCCACGCGCCCGTGTTCAGCGGCCCGGCCATGGTGCTCATCGTGCCCGTGGTCATCATCCTGGTGGCCGAGAACCTGGGCCACATCAAGGCCGTGACCGCCATGACGGGCAAGAACCTGGACCAGTACATGGGCCGGGCCTTCATCGGCGACGGCGTGGCCACCATGGTCAGCGGCGCGGCCGGCGGCACCGGCGTGACCACCTATGCCGAGAACATCGGCGTGATGGCCGCCACGCGCATCTACTCGACGGCCGTGTTCTTCGTGGCCGCCGTCCTGGCCGTGCTGCTGGGCTTCTCGCCCAAGTTCGGCGCGCTGATCCAGGCGATCCCGCTGCCCGTGATGGGCGGCGTGTCCATCGTGGTCTTCGGCCTGATCGCCGTGGCCGGCGCCAAGATCTGGGTGGACAACCGCGTGGACTTCTCGCAGAACAAGAACCTGATCGTGGCGGCCATCACCCTGATCCTGGGCACGGGCGACTTCACGCTCAAGTTCGGCGACTTCGCGCTGGGCGGCATCGGGACCGCGACTTTCGGCGCCATCATCCTGTACGCGCTGCTGGATCACGCACGCTACGATCAGCCACTGATTCGTTGAATGTGAGCACACGCAAACATTCTTTGAGCCTTTGACTGCGCGGCAGGGCCTTTACGGGGAAACCCGAGGGCCGCTGCCAGCGCTGCTACCATCGGTTTCCGGAGATATACCGCCCTTGCGTTCTTGCATGGGGCGGTTTTTTTTAGGCTTGCAAGCCAGCGCTGCGGCACCCCTGCCGGCTGGCGCGAGCCGTCAGCCGGAGCCATAGATGTCCCTCGCAGACCGCGTACGTTTCCCAGAATTCCTTTCGCGCACCATGACGGCCGAGCAGGCCGCCGCCCTGATCCCCCACGGCGTCAACGTCGGCATGAGCGGATTCACAGGCGCGGGCTACCCCAAGGCCCTGCCCCAGGCCATCGCCCAGCACGCCAAGAGCGAACACGCGGCCGGCCGGCCCTACAAGATCAATGTCTGGACCGGCGCCTCCACGGCCGCCGAGATGGACGGCGCCCTGGCCGAGGCCGGCGCACTGGGCCAGCGCCTGCCCTTCAACACCGACCCGACCTGCCGCGCCAGGATCAATGCCGGCGAGATCGACTTCATCGACATGCACCTGTCCCACGTGGCCCAGCATGCGTGGTTCGGCTTCCTGGGCCCCATGAGCGTGGCCGTGGTCGAGGTGCTGGGCGTGACCGAGGACGGGCGCCTCATCCCCTCCACCGCCGTGGGCAACAACAAGACCTGGCTGGAGATCGCCGACAAGGTGATCCTGGAGGTCAACACCAAGCCGCCGACCAAGATGGAAGGCATGCACGACATCTACTACGGCACGGCCATCCCGCCGCGCCGCGTGCCCATTGCCCTGACCCATGCCGATGACCGCATCGGCGAGCCCTACCTGCGCGTGGACCCGGCCAAGGTGGTCGCCGTGGTCGAGACCCACAAGGGCGACCGCGACAACGTCTTCGCCCAGCCCGACGCCAACTCCAACCTGATCGCCGCGTCCATCATCGACTTCCTCGCGCACGAGATGAAGATGGGCCGCCTGCCCAAGGAGATGCTGCCCATCCAGTCGGGCGTGGGCAACGTGGCCAACGCCGTGCTGGCCGGCCTGCTGACGGGTCCGTTCGAGAACCTGCTGGGCTTCACCGAGGTGCTGCAGGACGGCATGCTGGACCTGCTGCGCGCAGGCAAGATGAGCCGCGCCTCGGCCACCTCGATCTCGCTGTCCGGCAGCGCCTACAGGGACTTCGAGGAGAACATCGACTTCTACCGCGAGCGCATCATCCTGCGCCCCCAGGAGATCAGCAACCACCCCGAGCTGGTGCGCCGGCTGGGCGTGATCGCCATGAACTCCATGATCGAGGCCGACATCTACGGCAACATCAACTCCACCCACGTCATGGGCACGGGGATGATGAACGGCATCGGCGGCTCGGGCGACTTCGCGCGCAACGGCTACCTGTCCTTCTTCGTCACGCCCTCGGTGGCCAAGGGCGGCAAGATCAGCTGCATCGTGCCCATGTGCTCGCACGTGGACCATACCGAGCACGACACGCAGATCATCGTCACCGAGCAGGGCCTGGCCGACCTGCGCGGCCTGTCGCCGCGCAAGCGCGCCCAGGTCATCATCGACCGCTGCGCCCATCCCGACTTCCGCCCCCAGCTGCAGGACTACTTCGACCGCGCCCAGCGCCAGGGCGCGCTGCACACGCCGCACATCCTGGGCGAAGCGCTGAGCTGGCACCAGCGCTTTGTCGAAACGGGCGACATGCGCGCCTGAACCGCGCAAGCGCGCCAGCGCGCAGTCTCCTGGGCTACAGGCAGCCATCGGCATGGCCGCCCGGACTGGCGTAGCATGCAAGGACGGCCCACGAGGCCGTCTTTTTCGTTGCACCCACAGGACTTCTCCCATGCCGATCTGGAAGCGCAGCTTCACCCTTGAAGACATCACCTCGCTGAGCGCCGACACGGCCGTCTCGCACCTGGGCATCGAGTTCACCGAGATCGGTGACGACTTCCTGCGCGGCCGCGTGCACGTGGACCAGCGCACCTGCCAGCCCTACGGCATCCTGCACGGCGGCGTGAACGTGGTGCTGGCCGAAACCCTGGGCTCGGTGGCCGCGGCCTGCTCCATCCCCGAAGGCTGGCGCAGCGTGGGCCTGAACGTCTCGGCCAACCATGTGCGCGCCGCGCGCCAGGGCTGGGTCACGGGCACGGCCCGCCCCGTGCACCTGGGCCAGACCACCCATGTCTGGGCCATCGAACTGCACGACGAAACCGGCCGCCTGACCTGCACCTGCAGCCTGACCATGGCGCTGCTGCCGCCCACGCATGCGCAGAACGTCAAGCTCGCGGCGCAGCCGCCGGTGGCGGCACAGCCCTGACCGCTTGATGGACCGGGAACCGTCGCGCTCTCGGTCACGTTGCTGTTGTCCGTTGTATTTCTTCTTCAGTTATTGATAATTGCCTAATCAATACAACAGACTCCGGCATGCCCGCTCCTGGCTCCGCGCTCGAACAAGCCGTTCTGGCACTGGCCGAACAACGGCCGCTGCTGCGCGCACGCGACCTTGCCGCGCTTGGCCTGCCGACCATGGCGCTGAGCCGGCTGGTCGCGGCAGGCCGCCTTGAACGCGTTGCACGCGGCCTGTACAGCCTGCCGGGCCGGCCGCTCAGCGAGCACCGCTCGCTGGCGGAAGTGGCCCTGCGCGTACCGCAAGGGGTGGTCTGCCTGCTGTCAGCGCTGCGGGTCCACGGCATAGGAACGCAGGCACCCTTCGAGGTGTGGATGGCCATTCCCCATCACTCGCCCACGCCCCGCATAGACCAGCCTGCATTGCGCGCCATCCGCATGTCCGGTGCGGCACTGTCCGAAGGCGTGGAAACCCTGCAGATCGATGGCGTCGGTGTCGCCGTCTTCAACGCATCGAAGACCGTGGCCGATTGCTTCAAGTACCGCAACAAGATCGGCCTGGATGTGGCGCTGGAAGCACTGCGCGACGGATGGGCGCAGCGCAAGCTGACGGCCGACGCGCTCTGGCACTACGCCGCCATCGACCGCGTCAGCAATGTGATGCGCCCCTACCTTGAAAGCATCGCCGCATGAGCCGCGATATCGCAGCCTCGATCCGTGCACGTTTGAAGCAATGCGCGGACGCCCGCAGGCAGGACTTCAACCTCACGCTCACCCACTATGGCCTGGAGCGCCTGCTGTACCGCCTGTCCATCTCGCCCCATGCGGACAGCTATCTGCTCAAGGGCGCACTGCTGTTTGCCATCTGGTACGAGCAGCCGCACAGGCCGACCCGCGACGCCGATCTGCTGGGCTTTGGCCTGGACGACGTTGACTCGGCGGTGAGCGCTTTCCGCGAGATCTGCGGAATTGCCGTGGACGACGGCATTGCCTTCGATGCCGCATCGGTGCGTGGAACCGCCATCCGCAAGGAAGCAGGCTATGGCGGAGTACGAATTGACCTGCGCGCCACGCTGGACGGTGCACGCATCACGCTGCAGGTGGACATAGGCTTCGGCGATGCCGTGACACCATCGCCACAAACCATCCGCTACCCCGTGCTGCTCGACGGCCTGCCCGCACCGCAACTGCGCAGCTACCCCAAGTACACCGTGGTGGCCGAAAAACTCCACGCGATATGCCTGCTGGGCATGGCCAATACCCGGATGAAGGACTACTTCGATCTCTGGGTGTTGATGACCGAAGGCACGCTGGACCCTGCCGAACTGCGGCGCGCCATGGCAGCGACCTTCGAGCGCCGCCAACTCGCGCTGCCCGCAGGCCTGCCTGCCGGATTGAGCGATGGCTTCAGCAGCGATGCGGCCAAGCAGGCGCAGTGGGCCGCCTTCCTGAAGAAGAACCGGCTTGAAGCGCTGGAGCTGGCCCCTGTCGTGGCAAGGCTGCGAGAGGAATTCCAGCAATGCGGCATCTTCTGATACCGCCTGGCAGTCCTCCACATCCCCCGCCATCTCAAACCCCCAGCAACTCCGACAGGCGCTCCGGCTGCGCCAGCAGCTCCCGCGAGTCGGCCTGCAGCGCCAGCCGGCCCTTGGCCATGACGACGGCGCGGTCGGTGTGGGCCAGGACCTTTTTGTAGTCGCGGTCCACGATCAGGGTGGAGATGCCGGTGCTGCGGATGGCGGCGATCACGCGCCAGATTTCGGCGACGACCAGGGGGGCCAGGCCTTCGGTGGCTTCGTCGAGGATGAGCAGGCGCGGGTGCGTCATCAGCGCGCGGCCTATGGACAGCATCTGCTGCTCGCCGCCAGAGAGCTGGTCGCCGCCGTTGGCCAGGCGCTCCGCGAGCCGGGGGAAGGTGTCGAGCACGCGCTCCAGCGTCCAGTGGCGCTCGCCCTGCAGGCCGGGGCGGGCGCTCATGACCAGGTTCTCGCGCACGCTGAGGTTGGGGAAGATGCCGCGCCCCTCTGGCACATAGCCAATGCCCAGCCGCGCCATGCGCTCGGGCGGCGCGCCCGTGCAGTCGCGGCCATCGGCGCGCAGGCGGCCACGGCGCGCGGGCACATAGCCCATGAGTGTGCGGATCAGCGTGGTCTTGCCCATGCCGTTGCGCCCCAGCAGGCCCACGGCCTGGCCCGCGCCCAGCGCCAGGCTCACGCCCTGCAGGATGTGGCTGTCGCCGTAGTAGGTATGCAGCTCGTCGATGGCGAACATGGGCTCAGTCATCGTCTTCTCCGAGATAGGCAGTACGGACCACGGGATCGACACGGATCTGCGCTGGCGTGCCCGTGGCCACCACGCTGCCGTTGACCATCACGGTGATGCGGTCGGCGATGCGGAACACGGCGTCCATGTCGTGCTCGACCAGCAGTACCGCATGGCCGCGCTTGAGCTCCTGCAGCAGGGCCAGCATGCGCTCGGTCTCCTCGGCGCCCATGCCGGCCAGCGGTTCGTCCAGCAGCAGCACACGCGGGCCGGTGGCCAGGCACATCGCCACTTCCAGCTGGCGCTTGGCGCCGTGGCTCAGCGTGCCGGCCACGGCCTGGGCCTGCCCGGCCAGGCCCGCACGCTCCAGGGCCGCATGGGCCTGGCGCAGGCTGGCCGCGCAGCGCTGTGCGGACAGACCCAGCTGCCAGGGCCTGAGCGCCATCTGCGCCTGGGCCGCGAGCCGGCAGTTCTCCAGCGCCGAGAACTCGGGAAAGATGGTGGTGCGCTGGTAGCTGCGGCCCACGCCGGCACGCGCGCGCCGGTGCTGGGGCATGCGCGTGACGTCCTGGCCCGCGAGCGCGATGCGCCCCGCGCTGGCCGCCAGCTCGCCCGAGAGCATGTTGACCAGGGTGGACTTGCCCGCGCCGTTGGTGCCGATCACGGCATGGACCTCGCCCTCGTGCAGGTCCAGGTCCACGTCGCCCACGGCCGTGAGCCCGCCGAAGCGGCGCGTGAGGCCGCGCACCGAAAGCAGTGCCGCATCAGCCATGTCCGGCCTCCTTGTGGTGGACCTCGTTGTGCACTCCAGCGCGTTGCCGTGCAAGGCCCGCCAGCCCGATCAGCCCCATCAGTCCTTTCGGCAGCAGGGCCACGAGCACGATGATGGCCAGGCCCAGGCTCAGCTGCCAGTGGTCGGCCATGGGGCCGACGATGGCATGCGTGGACAGCACCTCCTTGAGCGCGACGAAGGCCACCGTGCCCAGCACGGCGCCGCGCAGCGAGCCCAGGCCGCCGAGGATGACCATCAGCAGCACCTCGCCCGAGTGGTGCCAGGACAGCAGCTCGGGGTTGACCACGGCATCGCGCACCGCCAGCAGAAAGCCTGCCACGCCAGCCAGCATGCCGGCCAGCACGAAGGCCGCGAGCTTGTACCCGTAGGTGGTGAAGCCGGCCGCGCGCATGCGCTGTTCGTTGACGCGTATGCCCGCCAGCGCCGCGCCGAAGCGCGACCGGCGCAGCCCGGCCAGGAAGGCATAGACCAGCACCAGGGCGGCCAGCACCACGTAGTACTGCACGCGCGGGATTTCCATGTCGATGGCGCCCAGCGCGGGCCGGGCCATCAGGTAGATGCCATCGCTGCCGCCGCCGATGCCCGTGTCGTGGACCACGAAGTAGGCCATCTGTGCGAAGGCCAGCGTCACCATGATGAAGTAGATGCCGCGCGTGCGCAGGCTCAGCAGGCCCACCAGCAGCGCATAGCCGCCCGAGGCCAGCAGCGCCCAGCCCAGCATGGCCGGCAGGCTGCCGCCCTCGTTGCCTGCGGACAGCACGGCGGCATAGGCGCCCAGGCCCATGAAGGCCGCATGCCCCAGGCTCACCAGGCCCGTGCCGCCCACCAGCAGCTGCAGGCTGAGCGCGAAGATGGCCAGGATCATGGTCTTGACCACCAGGCCCGACAGATAGTCCGACCACCAGGGGCCGGCCAGCGCCAGCAGCGCCACGCAGGCCATCGGCACGGCGCAGGCCTGCCATCGGCAGGCGCGCTGCGGCATCTCTACGGGCTGCGCGGCGGCCGCCAGCAGGGCCGGAGAAGGATTGGATACGGCCATTGTTCAGCTCCTTTGCCCCATCAGGCCCTGGGGCCGCCACACCAGCACCACCGCCATCAGCAGGTAGACGCTCATGCCGCTGAGCTCCTGGAAGAACAGCTTGCCGAAGGTATCGACAAAGCCCACCAGCAGCGAGGCCAGCAGCGCGCCCGTGATTGAGCCGATGCCGCCGATCACCACCACCACGAAGCAGATGATGAGCACGTTGCCGCCCATGCCCGGATAGACCGAACTCATGGGCGCGGCGATCATGCCCGCCAGTGCCGCCAGCGCCACGCCGATGGCGAAGACGATGCGGTACAGGCGCTTCACGGCGATGCCCAGGCCGCGCACCATGTCGCGGTTGCTGGCGCCCGCGCGCACCATCATTCCCAGGCGCGTGCGGTTGACCACCCAGTACAGCGCCAGCGCCACCAGCAGGCACACGCCCGAGGCGAACAGCCGGTACCACGGATAGCTCATGAGCCCGCCCAGCGAGAAGCTGCCCGACAGCCAGCCGGGCAGCGGCACGCCATGCACGTCGTTGCCCGCCAGCAGCGAGCGCAGCTCCTCGAACACCAGGATCAGCCCGAAGGTCATCAGCACCTGCTGCAGGTGCTCGCGCTCGTAGAGGTAGCTGAAGAAGGCCCACTCCAGCGCATAGCCCAGCACCACGGTCAGCGCCACGCCGGCCAGCAGCATGGTGATGAAGTGCTGGCCCAGCAGCGGGGACAGCGCAAAGGCCATGTAGGCGCCGATCATGTAGAAGCTGCCATGGGCCAGGTTGATCACGCCCATGATCCCGAAGATCAGCGTCAGGCCCGAGGCCAGCAGGAACAGCAGCAGCCCGTACTGGACGGCGTTCAGGCACTGCACGAGAAAGGTGGCAAGGTCCATGGCGATGTCCGTATGCGTCCGTATATGAGTGCGCCCCGCGCCTCACATGCGGCAGCCGCGGCCGGTATCGCCCAGGGCCTTGATGGCCACGCCCATGCGCTGGTTCTCCTTGCCCACGACCTTGCGCAGGTACATGTCCTGCACGGGGTTGTGCGACTTGCTGATGGTGAAGTCACCGCGCGGGCTGGGGATGGTGGCCTTCTCGATGGCCTGGCGGAACTCGGCCTTTTTCGCGATGTCGCCGCCCGCCGCCTTCAGGCCCACGCCCAGCATCTGGGCGGCGTCGTAGCCCTGAACGGCATACACATCGGGCATCAGCTTGTAGGCCTGGGCATAGGCGGAGCGAAAGCGCCGGTCGCGCTCCGTGCCCAGCTCGTCGGCGTAGTGCAGCGTGGTCAGCACCCCCTGGGCGGCCTCGCCCTGGGCCTCCAGCGCGCCGTCGGTCAGAAAGCCCGAGCCGTACAGCGGGATGGTTTTGTGCAGGCCGGCCGCGTGGTAGTCCTTGACGAACTTGACGGCGCCCGCGCCCGCGAAGAAGGCAAACACCGCATCGGGCCTGGCCGCCGCGATCTCGGTCAGCAGGGCCTGGAACTCCACGTTGGGAAAGGGCACGGTGAGCTGCTTGCTGACCTTGCCGCCCTCCTTCTCGAAGCCCTCCTTGAAGGCATTGGTCATCTCCTCGCCGGCCGCGTATTTCCAGGTGATGGTCATGGCGGTTTTCCTGCCCTCCTGCCTGGCCGCCACCACGCCCATGGGATAGGAGGACTGCCAGTTGGAGAAGGACGAACGGAAGATGTTGGGCGCGCACATGGCGCCCGTGACCGCATCGGCGCCCGCATTGGGCACGATGAGCACGGTGCCGCTTTCCTTGGCCGCGCGCGCCATGGCCATGGCCACGCCCGAATGCACGGTGCCCACCAGCACATCGACCTTGTCGCGCTTGATCAGGCGGTTGACGTTGTCCGTGGCCTTGGCCGGATCGGACTCGTCATCGACCTTGAAGAACTCGATCTCGCGCCCGCCCAGCCTGCCGCCCTGCTCGTTCACGAACATGCGAAAGCCGTTCTCTATGGCCGAGCCCAGCGCCGCGTAGGTGCCGCTGTAGGGCAGCATGAAGCCGACCTTGATCCTGTCCTGCGCATATGCGCCGCAGGACAGGGAGGCCGTCAGGGCGAGGGCGGCCCAGTGTTTGCGATCGATGTTCATGCGTGTCTCCTTGTGGTCGATGGGTCTTGCTTTTGTCAGGGGAATCGGAAGGGGCTGTTCAGCCGACGCTGGCCTCGCGTTCACGCAGGCGGAAACGCTGGATCTTTCCGGTGGCGGTCTTGGGAAGTTCGTCCACGAACTCGATGAAGCGCGGGTACTTGTAGGCGGCCAGGCGCTGCTTCACGAAGGCCTTGAGCTCGGCCTCGGTGGCGCTGCAGCCGTCCTTGAGCACGACGAAGGACTTGGTCTTGAGCAGGCCGTCGGCGTCGGTCTTGCCGATCACGGCGGCCTCCAGCACGGCCGGGTGCTGCATCAGCGTGGCCTCGACCTCGAAGGGCGAGACATAGATGCCGCTGACCTTGAGCATGTCGTCGCTGCGCCCGGCATAGGTGTAGTAGCCATCGGCGTCGCGCACGTACTTGTCGCCGCTCTTGAGCCAGCCGCCCTGGAAGGTCTCGCGCGTCTTGTCGCGGTTGCCCCAGTACATGAGGGCGGCGCTGGGGCCCTGGATGAACAGGTCGCCCACCTCGCCATCGGCCACGGGGCGGCCGTCCTCGCCGCGCAGCTCCACGCGATAGCCGTCCACGGGCTTGCCCGTGGTGCCGTAGCGGATGTCGCCGGGCCGGTTGGACAGGAAGATGTGCAGCATCTCGGTGGAGCCGATGCCGTCCACGATGTCGGCGCCGAAATGCGCCTTGAAGCGCTGGGCGATCTCGGCCGGCAGCGCCTCGCCGGCCGAGGAACACATGCGCAGGCTGACCTGCTCGCGCGCGGGCAGCAGCGGCGAGGCCAGCATGCCCGCAAAGCCCGTGGGCGCGCCGAAGAACACCGTGGGCCGGTGCTGCACCCAGCGCGCGAAGGTGGCCTCGGGCGTGGGCCGCTCGGCCATCAGCAGCACGGTGGCGCCCACGCTCAGCGGAAAGCTCAGGGCATTGCCCAGGCCGTAGGCGAAGTAGAGCTTGGCGGCGGAAAAGCAGATGTCGCCCTCGCCCAGACCCAGCACCGGGCCGCCATAGAGTTCGGCCGTCCAGTACGGATTGGCATGCGTGTGGACCGCGCCCTTGGGCTTGCCCGTGGAGCCCGAGGAATACAGCCAGAAGCCCGGGTCATCGCCCAGCGTGGGCGCCGGTGCGGGCAACGGCGGCTGCGCCGCCAGCCAGGGCTGCAGGGGCGCAAAGCCTGCGGCGCGCGCGGCCGCTTCGTCGCCGGCCACCCAGACATGGCGCACCTCGTTGGGCGCCCGGTCCAGCGCCTGGCGCAGCAGGGGCAGCAGCGCATCGCAGGTCAGCACGGCCTGGGCGCGGCTGTGGCCCAGCATGTAGGCGTAGTCGTCGGCCGTGAGCAAGGTGTTCACCGCCACCGGCACCACGCCCGCATACAGCGCGCCCAGAAAGGCCACGGCCCATTCATGGCGGTCGTGCATGAGCAGCAGCACGCGCTCCTCGCGGTGGATGCCCGCCGCCAGCAGGCCGCTGGCCATGCGCTGCGCCTGCTGCTGCAGCTGGCCGTAGCTCAGCGTGCCGTGGTCGTCGATGTAGGCGATCTTGCCGGGCCGCCCCTCATTGAGCGCGAACAGGTGCGCGGCGAAATTGAAGGGCTGGGTGAAGTCGATCATCGGGGTCTCCTTCGACATCGGGCATCCGGCCCGACTTGTGATCTTCCGCTCAACATGCAATATTGTGCGTGCATCAGAAAGATAGTTAGAACACCATCGAGCGTCAAGCACTATATTGCATGGCTGGTGTTAACCCCGACTGTTTATCATTCACGCCCTCTTCAAGGAAACTCTATGGACCAGTTCGAGACGGCAGCCCAGTCCGCCGGGGCGGCGGATTCCCTCTCAGAAGCCCCCAGGAACCAGGTGCTGCAGGCGCTGGGCGAGCGTGTGCGCAGCCTGCGCTCGCGCCGGGGCATGACGCGGCGCGCCCTGGCGGCGGCGGCCGATGTCTCGGAGCGCCACTTGGCCAACCTCGAATACGGCACGGGCAATGTGTCGGTGCTGGTCCTGCACCATATTGCACAGGCCCTGCAATGCTCCATGGCCGAGCTGCTGGGCGACGTGACCACCACCAGCGCCGAATGGCTGCTGATCCGCGAGCTGCTGGAAGGCCGCGATGAAGAGGACCTGCGCCGCGTGCGCCTGGCCGCAGGCGAGCTGCTGGGCACGGCGCCCAGCGACCGCCAGCGCCACACGCGCATCGCCCTGATCGGCCTGCGCGGCGCAGGCAAGTCCACGCTGGGCCGCATGCTGGCCGAGCAGTTGGGCGTGCCCTTCCTCGAACTCAACCAGGAAATCGAGCGCATTGCGGGCTGCAGCGTGCGCGCCATCCACGACCTGTACGGTGCCAACGCCTACCGCCGCTACGAGCGCCGCGCGCTGGAGGAAGCCGTGCAGATCTACAGCGACGTGGTCATCGCCACGCCGGGCGGCATCGTCTCCGACCCGGCCACCTTCAACGAGCTGCTGTCGCACTGCACCACGGTCTGGCTCAAGGCCCAGCCCGAGGAGCACATGGCCCGCGTCGTGGCCCAGGGCGACACCCGCCCCATGGCCGCCAATCCCGAGGCCATGGACGATCTGCGCAGCATCCTCGAAGGCCGCGCCGGCTTCTATGCCAAGGCCGACCACGTGGTGGATACCAGCGGCCAGACGCTGGAGCAGAGCTTCGATCAGTTGAAGGCACTGTTCCTGCCCGCACGCTGAGACGGCGGCAGCAACCCACGGCATCCAGGCCCCAGGCCTGGATTTTTTTCGCCTGTGCTGGCTGGTGTTTACCCTGGATATGGTCCAAACACGCACTATTGTGCGTGTTGCTGCGTGCATTTTCTGAGCGAATCTGCATAATTGTGCCTGCACCGTATCTGCGACTGCACTATTTTTCATCCAAGAGGCCGTCCATGCACCCGTCCAGCCCCACTGTCGATTACCGCACCGAGCCCGTCCAGTACCGCCACTGGTCGTTCACCGTCGAGGGCGCCATCGCCCGCATGCAGCTGAGCATCGCCGAGGACGGCGGCATACGGCCCGGCTACAAGCTCAAGCTCAACAGCTACGACCTGGGCGTGGACATCGAGCTGCACGATGCGCTCAACCGCATCCGTTTCGAGCATCCGCAGGTGCGCACCGTCATCGTCACCAGCGGGCGCGACCGCATCTTCTGCTCGGGCGCCAACATCTTCATGCTGGGCGTGTCCAGCCATGCCTGGAAGGTGAACTTCTGCAAGTTCACGAACGAGACGCGCAACGGCATCGAGGACAGTTCACGCCACTCGGGCCTGAAGTTCCTGGCCGCCGTCAACGGGGCCTGCGCGGGCGGCGGCTACGAGCTGGCCCTGGCCTGCGACGACATCGTGCTGATCGACGACCGCTCCTCCTCCGTCTCTCTGCCCGAGGTGCCGCTGCTGGGCGTGCTGCCCGGCACGGGCGGCCTCACGCGCGTGACCGACAAGCGCCATGTGCGCCATGACCTGGCCGACATCTTCTGCACCAGCGTGGAAGGCGTGCGCGGCCAGCGCGCCGTGGACTGGCGCCTGGTCGATGCCGTGGCCAAGCCCGCGCAGTTCGAGGCCGTGGTGGCCCAGCGCGCGCAGCGCCTGGCCGAGGGCAGCACGCGCCCCGCCAATGCGCAGGGCATCACGCTCACGCGCCTGGAGCGCGAGGCCACGGACGACGCGCTGCACTACCGCCATGTCCGCGTGCAGATCGACCGCGCGCGCCGCAGCGCCACGCTGACCGTGAAGGCGCCCACGCTTGGGCAAGGCCCGCAGCCCGACACCCTCGAAGCCATCGAGCAGGCCGGCGACGCCTGGTGGCCGCTGGCCATGGGCCGCGAGCTGGACGACGCCATCCTGCACCTGCGCACCAACGAGCTGGACGTGGGCACCTGGCTGCTCAAGACCGAAGGCGATGCCGCCGCCGTGCTGGCCGCAGACGCCGCCCTGCTGGCCCACCAGGACCACTGGCTGGCGCGCGAGACGCTGGGCCTGCTGCGCCGCAGCTTTGCACGGCTGGATGTGTCCTCGCGCACGCTGTTCGCGCTGATCGAGCCCGGCTCCTGCTTCGTGGGCATGCTGGCCGAGCTGGCCTTCGCGGCCGACCGCGCCTACATGCTGGTGCTGCCCGATGACACCGAGCGCGCCCCGCGCATCCAGCTGGACGAATTCAATTTCGGCCTGCTGCCCCTGGTCAACGACCAGTCGCGCCTGCAGCGCCGCTTCTACGAGGAGGCCGCACCGCTGGAAGCCGCGCGCGCCGCCACGGGCCGCGCGCTGGACGGCGACCAGGCCCTGGCCCTGGGCCTGGTCACGGCCGCGCCCGACGACATCGACTGGGACGACGAGATCCGCATCGCCATGGAAGAGCGCGCCGCCATGTCGCCCGATGCGCTCACGGGCCTGGAGGCCAACCTGCGCTTTGCCAGCCGCGAGAACATGGTCACGCGCATCTTCGGGCGCCTGTCGGCCTGGCAGAACTGGATCTTCAACCGCCCCAATGCCGTTGGCGACAAGGGCGCTCTCAAGCTCTACGGCACGGGCCAGAAGGCCGGCTTCGACTTCAACCGCGTCTGACCGCAGGCACGCCCCGAAACATCCACGGAGACCCCACCATGAGCGCCATCAACTACAGCGAGAAGATCCCCAACAACGTCAACCTCGGCGAAGACCGCACCCTGCAGCGCGCGCTGGAGAGCTGGCAGCCCAACTTTCTGAACTGGTGGGGCGACGTGGGCCCCGAAGGCTCCACCGACTACGACGTCTACCTGCGCACCGCCATCAGCGTGGACCCGCAGGGCTGGGCCCAGTTCGGCCACGTGAAGATGCGCGACTACCGCTGGGGCATCTTCCTGAACCCGGCCGAGGCCGACCGCAGCATCCACTTCGGCGACCACCTGGGCGAGAAGGCCTGGCAGGACGTGCCCGGCGAGCACCGCGCCAACCTGCGCCGCATCATCGTCACCCAGGGCGATACCGAGCCCGCCTCGGTGGAGCAGCAGCGCCACCTGGGCCTGACCGCGCCGTCCATGTACGACCTGCGCAACCTGTTCCAGGTCAACGTGGAGGAAGGCCGCCACCTGTGGGCCATGGTCTACCTGCTGCACAAGCATTTCGGCCGCGACGGCCGCGAGGAGGCCGAGGCCCTGCTGGAGCGCCAGTCCGGCGACGAGAACAACCCGCGCATCCTGGGCGCCTTCAACGAGAAGACGCCCGACTGGCTGTCCTTCTTCATGTTCACCTACTTCACCGACCGCGACGGCAAGTTCCAGCTGGCCGCGCTGGCCGAGAGCGCCTTCGACCCGCTGGCGCGCACCACCAAGTTCATGCTGACCGAGGAGGCCCACCACATGTTCGTGGGCGAGTCCGGCGTCTCGCGCGTGCTGCAGCGCACCTGCCAGGTCATGAACGAGCTGCGCACCGACGACGTGGGCCGCCTGCGCGCGGCCGGCGTGATCGACCTGCCCACGCTGCAGCGCTACCTGAACTTCCACTACAGCGTGACCATCGACCTGTTCGGCGCCGACCAGTCCAGCAATGCCGCCACCTTCTACAGCAGCGGCCTCAAGGGCCGCTACGAGGAAGGCAAGCGCGCGGACGACCACCGCCTGCACGACCAGCACTACAAGGTGCTGGAAGTGGTGGACGGCAGGCTGCAGGAAAAGGAAGTTCCCATGCTCAACGCGCTCAACGAGGTGCTGCGCGACGACTACATCAAGGACTCCAACGCGGGCGTGGGCCGCTGGAACAAGGTCATGGAAAAGGCCGGCATCGATTTCCGCCTCACCGTGCCGCACAAGGCCTTCAACCGCCAGATCGGCGCGCTGGCGGGCGTGCGCATGAGCCCCGACGGCCGCGTGGTCAGCGAGCAGGAATGGCGCATGCGCGAGGACGAATGGCTGCCCTCGGACGCCGACCGCGCCTTCGTCGCCTCGCTCATGGGCCGCTGCGTGGAGCCGGGCCAGTTCGCGGGCTGGATCGCGCCGCCGGTCATGGGCATCAACCGCCAGCCCGTGGATTTCGAATACGTGCGCTTCAACTGAAGCGCCGCGCCAGCAGGGAGTCGCCCATGACAGTCGCCTTGGTAGAACACGGCATCCTCACCCAGCACCTGATCGACCCGGAGATCTGCATCCGCTGCAACACCTGCGAGGCCACCTGCCCCGTGGGCGCCATCACGCACGATGACCGCAACTACGTGGTACTGGCCGAGCAGTGCAACGGCTGCATGGACTGCGTCTCGCCCTGCCCCACGGGCGCCATCGACAACTGGCGCAAGGTGCCGCTGGCAAGCGCCTATCCCGTGGCCGAGCAGCTGCTCTGGGACGAGCTGCCCGAGGAGCTGCCGCCTGAGGCGCTGGTTCAGGCACGGGCCCAGGCACAGGACACAGGGGGCGCGCCTGCCGCCGAGGACCTGAGCCAGGCCCAGGCCGTGATCGCGGCGGCCGCCACGCGCGGTGCGGATGCGGCCCGGCCCGATGACCAGGCCGATACCCAGGTGTTGCGCAGCGCCAGCTACGGCGCCACCGTGCCGCCCTGGTCGGCCGCCCATCCGTACACCAACCTGCATGGCCCCAGGAGCCCCGTCACGGCCACCGTGGTCGGCAACCTCAACTGCACGGAGGCGGGCTTCGACAGCGAGACCCACCACATCGTGCTGGACTTCGGCAGCCAGCCGTTCCCCGTGCTCGAAGGCCAGTCCATCGCCGTCATCGCGCCCGGCACCGATGCCCAGGGCCGCCCGCATGTGGCGCGCCAGTACTCGGTGGCCAGTGCGCGCAATGGCGAGCGGCCCGGCTACAACAACCTGGCGCTGACCGTGAAACGCGTCACCCAGGACCACCAGGGCCGCCCCGTGCGCGGCGTGGCCAGCAACTACCTGTGCGACGCACGCATAGGCGACAGGGTCCAGGTCATAGGCCCGTTCGGCCAGTCGTTCCTGATGCCCAACCATCCCCGCTCGCACATCGTGATGATCTGCACGGGCACGGGCAGCGCCCCCATGCGCGCCATGACCGAATGGCGCAGGCGGCTGCGCAAGAGCGGCAGGTTCGAGGGCGGCAAGCTCATGCTGTTCTTCGGCGCACGCACGCCGCAGGAGCTGCCCTACTTCGGCCCGCTGCAAAGCCTGCCGCGCGACTTCATCGACAACAACCTGGCCTTCTCGCGCGTGGCCGGCCAGCCCCGGCGCTACGTGCAGGACCTGCTGCGCGAACGTGCGGCCGACCTGGCAGCCCTGCTGCGCGACGACAACGCGCACTTCTACGTCTGCGGGCTCAAGAGCATGGAGGAAGGCGTGGTGCTGGCACTGCGCGACGTGGCGCAGCAAGCCGGGCTGGACTGGGAACAGGTCGGCGCGCGCCTCAAGCGCGAAGGCCGGCTGCATCTGGAGACTTATTGAATCGCTACAGGCCCATACGCATCGCTGGCCAGGGCCTGGGCCAGTATCCAGGCAGGGTCCACCAGCCCGGCGCCGCGCGCCAGCGGCGACTGCGGCAGGGCCAGCGGGATCTCGGTGCAGCCCATGATCACGGGCACATCGCCATGGCGCTGCAGCAGCGGCGCCAGCACCTCGCCGAAGCAGCGCGCAGCCAGGTCCATGTCGCCCTGCTTGACGCCGTCGTAGATGCCCTGCATCAGCCGCGCGCGGCCCTGCGCATCGGGCTGCAGCGCGGTGATGCCGCACTCGGCCAGTGCCGCGTCGTACAGGCCGCTGTCATAGGTGCCCTGCGTGGCCAGCACGATGGCCTGTTGCGCGCCGCCGGCCTGCAGGTGCAGGGCGGCTTGGCGCGCGATGTGCAGCACATGCAGCTGCGGAAACAGCGCCTGCAGCTGCCCATGCCAGGCATGGGCCGTGTTGCAGGCCAGGGCCACGCTGCG
The DNA here is from genome assembly GCF_055797465.1 of Delftia sp. PX-1. Classification (NCBI taxonomy): domain Bacteria; kingdom Pseudomonadati; phylum Pseudomonadota; class Betaproteobacteria; order Burkholderiales; family Comamonadaceae; genus Delftia; species Delftia sp. PX-1. The sequence goes on along the minus strand of NZ_CP184763.1, from coordinate 69,975 downwards.
CACGCCCAGCGCCGCCATGCGGCCCACGCCCTGCAGCAGGTGCTGGGCCGGCCCCGTGGGCGACTGCGGGTCCGCGCGCAGCGCCGCGCTGCGATCGGGCATGGGCAGCTGCACCAGCCAGTGCTCGGGATAGGCCTGGTCATGCACGGGCAGGCCCTGCTGCTGCAGGTGCGCCGTGCAGGCCTGCACGAACAGGCGCACGAAATCCGCGCCTGCGGCCGGACCCATGCCCCCGAGAATACCCACCGCGCGCGGGGGCTGAAGCTGCTGCTGCATGCTGCGATCCGAAATCAAAAAGCGGGTTTGTCGCTGAGGTCCTGCAGGTTCTTCTGCAATTGCTCGCTCATCGGCAGGCCCAGGGCCACGTTCCTCGGGGCAATGGGCTGCATGAACCACTTGTCATAGAGCCTGGCGAACGCGCCCGACTTCATCATGTCGCCGATCACGCCATCGACCAGCTGCTTGAACTGGGCATCGTCCTTGCGCAGCATGCAGGCATAGGGCTCGACCTGCAGCGAGTCGGCCACCACCTCGAAGTCCCCGGGGTTCTTGGCCGTGGGGATCAGGCCGAAGAGCAGGATGTCGTCCATGCCGAAGGCCGCGGCGCGGTCGTTCTCCACCAGCAGGAAGCCGTCCGCATGGTCCTTGGCCATGACGATGTTCATGCCCCAGGCCTTGTCGGCATTGGCCTTGCGCAGCACCTGCAGATTGGTGGTTCCCGTGGTGATGGCCACGGTCTTGTCCTTGAGGTCGGCGTAGTTTTTGATGCCCGAACTCTTCTTCACCAGCAGCCGCGTGCCCGTGTAGAAATGGTTGATGGCAAAGGCCACCTCCTTGCCGCGCACCGTGTTGTTGGTGGTCGAGCCGCATTCCAGGTCGATGGTGCCGTTGGCCAGCAGCGGCATGCGGTTCTGCGAGGTCACGGCCTGCCACTGCACCTTGAGATCGGGCCGGTTCACCGCCTTCTTCACGGCCTCGGCCACGGCCTGGGACATCTCCACCGTCATGCCGATGGGCTTGCCGTTGTCCAGGTAGCTGAAGGGCACGGACGACTCGCGGTAGGCCAGCGTGATGCGGCCGCTGTCGCGCACCTTGGCCAGCGTGTCGGCATGGGCCGCAGCCAGGCCTCCCAGGGCCAGGGCCGCGCACAGCGCGGTGGTGTGAAGTTGCATGCTTGTCTCCTCGTCTTTGGTGGATGTGCGGCCAGTGTAGGAAGGGCGGCGGCCTTTGCGGAATGACAATATCGGGCCGGTCCATGCCCGCCGGTTATGGGCTGTCGCCCTGCCCTGAGCAGCAGCCCCCGGCCATAACCTGTGTGCATGGCCCGTGTGCCAAATGCCATGGCCCGGCCTGCCGCGCGCGGCCTACAGTGCGGCTGCATGGAGAAACGATCAATGCATGTCTGCATCGTGGGCGCCGGCATCGTCGGCCTGGCAACGGCCTGGGCGCTGCGGCAGGCCGGCCACCGCATCACCGTGCTGGACCGCGCACCGGGCCCCGCCCAGGGCGCCAGCGGCGGCAATGGCGCGCAGCTGAGCTATTCCTACGTGCAGCCGCTGGCCGATCCCGGCATCTGGAAGATGCTGCCCCGCCTGCTGCTGCAAAAGGATTCGCCGCTGGCCTTCCGCCTGCGCGCCGACCCCGCGCAATGGGCCTGGGGACTGCGCTTTCTGGGCGCCTGCAATGCCCATGCCTCGGCCGAGGGCACGCGCGCCCTGCTGGCCCTGGCCGCCGAAAGCCGCCAGGCCTTCGAGTCGCTCCAGGCCGACGAAGCACTGGCCTGCGACCTGCACACGCCGGGCAAGCTGGTGCTCTACCCCACCCAGCAGGCGCTGGATGCCGCCGCGCAGCAGGTGGCACTGCAAGCGGGCCTGGGCGGCGCGCCGCAGCGCATCGTCAACGCCGCCGAAGTGGCGCGCATCGAACCCGCGCTCGCCCGCTACGCGCAACGTATTGCAGGCGCCGTGCACACGCCCAGCGAGGCCGCCGCCGACTGCCGCCTGCTGTGCGAGCAACTGGCCGCCCGGCTCACCGCGCGCGGCGCCGAACTGCGCTACGGCGTGGAGCTGCAGGGCTTCGAGCGCGAGGGCGACGCCGTCACCGGCCTGCGCACCGCCGCAGGCCCGTTGCCGCTGCGCGCCGACCACTACGTGCTGGCCAGCGGCTGGGAAAGCGCGGTCCACGCGCGCCAGCTGGGCCTGCGCATTCCCGTCTACCCGCTCAAGGGCTACAGCATCACCGCCGATGCCGCCGCGCAGCTGCCGCACGCCGCGCCCCGGGTCAGCGTCACCGACACCGCACGCAAGGTCGTCTTCGCACGCATCGGCGAACGCCTGCGCGTGGCCGGCATGGTGGAAATCGTGGGCCACGACACAGGCACCGACCCGCGCCGCATCGCCAGCCTGCGCCGCTCCACGCAGGAGGTCTTCGCCGACCTGCCGCTGGACGGCGACCTCCACCCCTGGACCGGCATGCGCCCCGCCACACCCACCGGCCTGCCCCTCACCGGCCGCCAGCGCGGCGGTCCGCGCAACCTGTGGCTGCAGACGGGGCACGGCGCGCTGGGGCTGACGCTGGCGTTCGGTTCGGCGCAGAGGCTGGTGGGGCAGATGGAGGCGGGCGATCTGTAGGACCCGGTCCCGCAGCCACCTATGTCATGTCGCCGCTCAATCTCCGTACGAGTTGCCAGTCGTCCTTGGACCAGCCAAGTCGAGCATCCACCGACATGGCTTCGGCGCCAATCAAGGCAAGCCAACCGCTGGCCTCCACACGTCGCAACGGCTCCCATGTCGGCCGCTGGGCTATTTGCTGCCAATCCGAACCATGGCAACCAGTGCACTTTGTCAGCGTGTCATCAGGCCGGAGTGGTTCGACCGTGACCGTCCCGGGTGGCACTTCGCCCCAATCAGCGATGAGGGTCTCCAAGGAACCTGTTGGAGGCATACCTCCTCGACCCAGAATCCACTTGATCAAGCGCTCCCATAGCGAGACATCGGGAGGTTGATTGCGTGAATCGACATTTTTTGCTTTGGCCCAGGCATCGTGAGACATCGGATTGATGTAGGCCACCAAAATGCATCTACTGGATCCTGCTTGACAGATGGTCACTGTATCTCCGGGCTTCCACTGTCCAATCGACAAGGACGAGTTGACCGTCTCCAGGATGAATCGAGCAATCTCGGTGTTGTTCCACCCGCGCGGATCTTCCTGGGTGTCGGAGACGCCACGCCAACTCGCTGCGATGAGTAACGCGGCAAGCGCGATGATGATCACAGAGCGCCACGTTTGGGGCAGGCGCGGTGACAACGAAGTTATTTGGCTAGCCACCACAGCATCTCCTCAGCAACTCCTGGGCCATATCCCTCGCGCGTTGACGGCCCTCAGGCGGCACTCGTTGGTCGATGCTCTGAAGCAGGTTTGCTTGCGATGACACATTGCCTTTGGCCTTGGCGTCGGCATAGACATATGCCCACACCTCGGCAGGCTGCGGCTCCCCCCATGTGGGGTTACTTCTGATGGAGGCCATCGAGATCAGCGCATCGACATAGCCTTGGTCGATCAAGGCGTTGAGGTATATCAGGGTGGTGCGCCGATACTCGGCGAGGCGCTCTGGATCCGTTCTCGCATGCTCCAGACCCCGGGTCCAGTAGGCTCCGCCATAGTCCATCATGCTCTGAGGATCTCCCTGCACCGCGAGCCGGGCAGTCCACTCATCGGCCCTTGTGTATGCGTCCATCGGGAGTTGTCCGCAGCCAGGGCGCGCACTGGCCCTCTGCTCCCGAGCCAGCCGTTGCGCCATTGCGTGCCCCTTGGGGTCGGAATCCGGCGGAACCAGCAGCGCCATGCGCTCATAGAGGGACGCCATCCAGCAAGGCTCCAATGCCTTGTGGAGTTTGGCGACTTCGCCGGCCTGGTCCAGCGTGACCTCGCTGCTGGCAAGCCGGTTGTACAGAATCTCCGCCGATGCATCCACGACAACGGCAGGAAACGCCTTGGCTCTAGGTGCCGTGGGGGGCGCCACCGGCACGGGCGCCGGTACGGAAGCGATCGCCGGTGGAGCGGGAGTTTCAGGTGCTGGCGCAGCAGGCTCGGAAGCTTGCGCAGGTGGCTTGGTTGCGCTCACCTGTGCATGCCTGACCTCAGACGCTGGTTCGGCAAAAAAGATGAGCGCCAGCCCACCGGCAAAGGCAAGAGCAGCACATGCCCAGGCAACGACCTGCCAGCGCGGACGCAAAGCTTCTGAATTTCTCATGACCCTCCTTCATGACGATGCAGTTGTCAGATCCCGGGTAATGATTGTGAATAATTCTCATTAGCAAATCAATCGATCATGAGAATTCAGTTGAATTTGACAATCGATCGTGCCAATGACCACGGCGCATCAGCCGCAGTCCAGCAGGCATGCTTGTATGAACGGCCTCAACCAGCCAGCAACTCGCGCAAGGCCTTGCGCATTTCCTCAGTCATTGCCCGCGCCAGCACCGACCCCGGCCGCTGGGGCAGGCTCAGGGCATTCACACCCACCGTGATGCGCGGCAGCAGGGGGACGACATGGACCTTGCGGCGGTCGGCGGCCAGGGCGGTGCAGCCGTCCATGATGGCGGCGCCCAGGCCGTACTCGGCCATGGACAGGGCCGCGTGGTAGGTCTGCACGGTGACCACGGGCGACAGGCCCACGCCGTGCTCGCGGCAGGCCTGGCCCAGGCGCATGCCCAGCGGGTCGCGCGCATCGAGAGCGACCACGGGCAGCTCGGCCAGGTCCTTGAGCTCCATCCCCTCTTCGCGCACGCGCGAGGGCGGCAGCAGGCCCTTGGGCAGCACGCAGAACATGTCCACCTCGGCCAGCAGCTCATGCTCCAGCGCGGGCTGGCCCACGGAGCTGATGACGAAGCCCACGTCGGCCTCCTGCAGCAGCAGGGCCGAGACCACCTGGGGCGTGTGCAGTGCCTGCACATGGACCTGCACCTGCGGGTGGCGGCGCCGAAAGCCGGCCACGGCGCGCGGCAGCACCTCGCGGCTGAGCGCGAAGACGGTGAGCACGGTGAGCCGGTCCGCTGCCCGGCCATGGCGCAGGTTGTCGGCCAGACGCTGGACCTCGTCGAGCTGCTCGAACAGCTTCTCGATGTGGGGGAACAGCGCCAGCGCCTCATTGGTCGGCGTGAGCCGCCCGCGTGCGCGCTGGAACAGCGCAAAGCCCAGCTGCAGCTCCGCATGCTGCAGGGTGCGGCTGACGGCCGGCTGGGTGATGTTGATCAGCCGTGCGGCAGCGCCGACGCTGCCGGTCTGCATGACGGCATTGAAGACCTCGATGTGGCGCAGGCGCATGGGCCGTCCTCAGCACGGTCACTCTTGAGCGGACTGCGCGCGCGCCAGCCGCTCGCTTTTCCAGTACACGTCGTCGCCGCCATCCATGCGGTTGAGCACGCGTGCCAGCACGAACAGCAGGTCGGACAGGCGGTTCAGGTATTGGCGCGGCGCGGGCCGCATGGCCTCGCCCTGCTCCAGCGCCACCACCATGCGCTCGGCGCGGCGCGCCACGGTGCGGCAGACATGGGCCTGGGCCGCTGCGCGGCTGCCGGCCGGCAGGATGAATTCCTGCAGCCGGGGCAGCTGCGCGTTGTAGTGGGCCAGCGCTTCATCGAGCTGCAGCAGGGCGTCGTCCTTGAGCAGTTCATAGCCGGGAATGGACAGCTCGCCGCCGAGGTTGAACAGCTGGTGCTGCACATCGACCAGCAGCTCGCGCACGTCCTCGGGCAGGGCCTCGCACAGCAGCAGGCCGATGTGGGAATTGAGCTCGTCCACATCGCCCATGGCGTGCGGGCGGCCGCTGTTCTTGGAGACGCGCGTGTTGTCGCCCAGGCCCGTGCTGCCGTCGTCTCCGGTGCGCGTGGCGATCTGTGTCAAACGGTTGCCCATGGGGTTCTCCTTGGCGATACGGGGTGAAAAACAGGACCCGTGACGGCCCATCACCTGATTGTGCGTTACAGCCGGCACGCAAATGTTGTAGCAGGCAACAGCCGGCAAAAGTGCTGGCCCTGCTGCGCTGCAGCAGGTGGAATGCAGTCATGTTCCACGTTCGACAAGGAGTTCGACACATGACCTCTCAACTGCGCAAAGTCTCCGGTTTTGAAATCCGCAGCGTGATGTTGTTCGCGGCCATTTCGCTGGGCAGCGTTGCTGCCATGGCGCAGGAATTGGGTCCGGGCAATGGTCCCGCGACAGGCGTCAGGGCTGCACCTGGGCCTGCAGCAACCAGCCCAAGCGCCCCCGCCAACGAGGTGCAAGCCGCATTCGACCGCGCCGACACCAACCGGGACGGCAAGCTGAGCAAGAAGGAGGCCGAGGCCCTGCCCGCCGTGAGCAGCAATTTCGCCCAGATCGATGCCGACAAGAACGGATCGCTGTCGCGCGATGAATTCAGCAAGGCTGTCCAGCCGCGCTGACACCCGGATGCCTGGCGGCTGACCTACACGGTTGGGCGACAGGGCCGGTGGTATTCTTTCCGGTTCCCCCTGGAGAACACCGATGAACGCCCCTGTCGCCCCCGTCCGCCTGCAGCCTGACTTCGCTCAGCGCCCCATTCCCGAAGCCTTTCTCCAAGCCCTGGCCCAGCGTTTCGGCGCCCAGTGCTCCACGGCTTTGGCGGTGCGCGAACAGCACGGCCGCGACGAGGGCGCCATCCAGGCGCCCCCGCCTGCGGCCGTGGTCTTTGCCGAGAGCACGCAGGACGTGCAGGACGCGCTGAAGCTGGCCGACCAGCATGCCGTGCCGGTCATCCCCTACGGCGCAGGCTCCTCGCTCGAAGGCCATCTGCTGGCCGTCGAGGGCGGCATCAGCCTGGACCTGAGCCGCATGAACCGCATTCTCTCGGTCAACACAGAGGACCTGACGGTCACCGTGCAGCCCGGCATCACGCGCAAGCAGCTCAACGATGCCATCAAGGACACGGGCTTCTTCTTCCCCATCGATCCCGGCGCCGATGCCTCCATCGGCGGCATGACCGCCACGCGCGCCAGCGGCACCAATGCCGTGCGCTACGGCACCATGCGCGAGAACGTGCTGGCGCTGGAACTGGTCACGGCCAGCGGGGAGCTGATGCGCACCGGCACGCGCGCCAAGAAAAGCAGCGCGGGCTACGACCTCACGCGCCTGATCGTGGGCAGCGAGGGCACGCTGGGCGTGGTCACCGAGATCACGGTGCGCCTGTACCCGCTGCCCGAGGCCGTGAGCGCGGCCATCTGCTCCTTCCCCAGCATCGAGGCCGCCGTGCGCACGGTGATCCAGACCATCCAGATGGGCGTGCCGATTGCCCGCGTGGAGCTGGTGGACGTGAACTCGGTGCGCATGGTCAATGCCTACAGCAAGCTCACGCTGCGCGAGGAGCCCATGCTGCTGATGGAGTTCCACGGCTCGCCCACGGGCGTGAAGGAGCAGGCCGAGATGGTGCAGGACGTTGCGGGCGAGTTCGGCGGCAACGCCTTCGAATGGGCCGAGCGTCCCGAGGACCGCACGCGATTGTTCACGGCCCGCCACAACGCCTATTTCGCGGCTGTCTCCAGCCGCCCCGGCTGCCGCTGCATCACCACCGACGCCTGCGTGCCCATCAGCCGCCTGGCCGATGCGCTGCTGGACTCGGTGCGCGAGGCCGATGACAGCGGCATTCCCTACTTCCTCGTCGGCCACGTGGGCGACGGCAACTTCCACTTCGGCTACCTGATCGACCCGGACAACGAGGATGAGCGCTCGCGCGCCGAGCAGCTCAACCACCAGCTGGTGTCGCGCTCCATTGCGCTGGGCGGCACCTGCACGGGCGAGCATGGCGTGGGCATCCACAAGATGGATTTCCTGCGCGAGGAAGCCGGCGACGGCGCGGTGCAGATGATGCGCTCCATCAAGCAGGCGCTGGACCCGAAGAACATTCTGAATCCCGGGAAAATCTTCAGCCTCTGAGTCCCTCCGCCTCGGCTTTCTCGCGCAGGAAGTCGATCAGCGTGGTGATGGCCCGCGTCTGGTAGTGGGACGGCATGTACAGCAGGTATTGGCGCGTGGCCAGAAAGTCCAGGCTGCCCGGCGGCAGCGGCAGGCGCTCAAGCGCGCCGCTGGCCAGTTCGGCCGCCACCATGTAGCGCGGCACCACGGCCACGCCCAGGCCCTGCAGCACGGCATCGCGCAGGAAGTGGAAGTTGGGCGACATCAGGCGCGGGCGTATGCGCAGCTCGGTGGGCCGGGCGCCGTTCATGCCGGCCGTGCGCAGCTTCTGGCCCGTGAGCGCCGAGGTGATCAGCGGCACGCGCTTGAGCGCCAGCAGCGAGTCGGGGTGGCCATGCTGCGCCAGGAACTGCGGCGTGGCGCAGGCCTCGTAGAGCACATCGCCGAGCTTGCAGGCCACCAGGCTTTCGGGCGGCTCGGTCATCACGCGCACGGCGAAGTCCACCGCGCCCTGCATCAGGTCCTCGATGTCGTTGTCGAAGATCACCTCCAGCGTGATGCCCGGATGCATGCGCATGAACTCCGTCAGCCAGCCCGACATCTGCAGCTGGCCGTAGCCGCTGGGCACGCTCAGCCGCACGGTGCCCTGCAGGCTCTGGCCCAGGCTGTCCACCGACTCGTCCGCCGCCATGGCTTCCTGGCGTATCGCGCGTCCATGCGCGTACAGGCGCAGGCCCAGCTCGGTGGGCTCGACCTGGCGCGTGGTGCGGCGCAGCAGCTGCTGGCCGATCTGGCGCTCGAACTGGTTGAGCCGGTGGCTGACGTTGGCGCGGCTCATGCCCAGGCGCACGGCGGCGCGGCTCAGGTTGCCGGCTTCGATGATGTCCACCAGCAGGGACAGTCCGCCCAGATCCATTGTCAAACCTCAGTACACACAATGTCCATTTTTTAGCACGATTGTCAAAGTCAATAAACGAATGAAGAATGCGGGCCTGCCCGGGCATCACCGGCCCGTTGCGGTTTTCGTGGTTCGACAAGGTTTCGCATGAGTGCTCTCCCCTCTTCCCTGCCGCTGGACGGCGTGCGCGTCCTGGATCTTTCGCGCGTGCTGGCCGGCCCCATGTGTGCCATGGCGCTGGCCGACCTGGGTGCCGATGTCGTCAAGGTCGAGCACCCGGGCCGCGGCGACGACACGCGCGACTGGGGCGTGCGCGTGGGCCAGCGCAACACCTCCTACTTCAACAGCGCCAACCGCAACAAGCGCTCGGTCACGCTGGACCTGCAGGCCGAAGAGGGCCTGCGCATCGCACGCGAGCTGGCGGCCGACAGCGATGTGGTCATCCAGAACTTCAAGGTCGGCGGCGCCGAGAAGCTGGGCCTGGGCTACGAGCAGCTGTCGCAGTTGAACCCGCGCCTGGTGTACTGCTCCATCTCGGGCTACTCGCGCAGCGGCCCCGAGGCCACGCGGCCCGGCTACGACCTGGTGGTGCAGGGCGAGTCCGGCATCATGGCCATGAACGGCGAGCAGGGCCAGGGCCCGCTGAAGTTCGGCGTGGCCGCCGTGGACATGTTCACGGGCATGTACTCGGCCCAGGCCATCCTGGCCGCGCTCTACGAGCGCGAGCGCAGCGGGCGCGGTCGCCATGTGCAGATGGCCCTGTACGACTGCGGCCTGATGATCACCAGCTACTACGGCATGGAGGCCCTGCTCAAGGCCGGCGACCCGCCCAAGTTCGGCAACGCCCATCCGTCCATCGTGCCCTACGGCGTGTTCGAGGCGGCCGATGGCCCGCTGGTCATCACCGTGGGCAACAACGGCCAGTTCCAGCGCTTTTGCACCGACGTCATCGCCAAGCCCGAGTGGGCCGCCGACGAGCGCTTTGCCACCAATACCGCACGCTCGGCAAACCGCGATCTGCTGATGCCGCTGGTGCAGGCCGAGCTGCTGCGCTTCACGCGCGCCCAATTGCTCGAATGCCTGACGGCCGCGCAGATTCCCTGCGGCGAGGTGCTGGGCCTGTTCGACGCCCTGAACTCGCAGCGCACGGCCGACGCCGGCCTGCTGCACCGCTTCGAGGACAGCGAGGCCGGCAGCCAGTCCGTGCTGGCCCCGCCCTATGCGCTGGACGGCCAGCGTCTGCCCGTGCGCCGCCCGCCGCCGCACCAGGGCGAACACACCGACGAGGTGCTGCAGCAGCGCCTGGGCCTGGACGAACAGGCCCGCGCCGCGCTGCGCGCCAAAAACATCATCTGAGAGCGCGCAGACGTTCCCACCCAGACCGCTCCACGGCTCTCATTTCCACCCCTTCCCGCTTGAGGAGACATATGACTTCCACCCCCTTCCAGGCCTCGCGCCGCCAGATCCTTTCCGCCGCCTGCGCCACCGCCATCGCCACGCTGGCCCCCGCCGCACGGGCCCAGAGCCAGTGGCCCGACAAACTGATCAAGCTGACCGTGGCCTTCCCGCCCGGCGGCCCCACCGACACGGCCGCGCGCATCGTCGCGCAGCGCCTGACCGAGCGCCTGGGCCAGACCATCGTCATCGACAACCGCCCCGGCGCCTCGGGCTCGGTGGGCACGGCGGCCTTCATCAAGTCGCAGCCCGACGGCTACTCGCTGTCCATGTTCGGCATGCCCGCGCTGCTGGCGCCCATGCTGTTCAACAACAACCTGTACGACGTGCGCAAGGACTTCCTGCCCGTGGCCACGGTCTATGACCTGCCCATGGCCATCGTCATCAACCCGCGCGAGCTGCCTGACGTGACCAACCTGCAGCAGCTGATCGAGCACGCAAAGAAGGCCAAGCCGGCGCTGAACTACACCAGCTCGGGCACGGGCAGCTTCGGCCACCTGTCCATGGAGCAGCTCAAGGACCTGGGCGGCTTCGACATGCAGCACGTGCCGTACCGCGGCAGCGCGCCGGCCGTGACCGACCTGATCGGCGGCCAGATCGCCGTGATGTTCGCCGACGTGGTCGCGGCCCTGCCCCACATCCAGGCCGGCAAGCTGCGCGCCATTGCCGTCAGCTCGCAAAAGGCCAAGCAGCTGCTGCCCAATGTGAAGTCGGTGGCCGAGCAGGGCTTCCCCGGCTTCGACGCCGACACCTGGGGCGGCCTGATCGCCCCGCTGAACACGCCGCCCGCCGTGGTCCAGCGCCTGAACCAGGAACTCAAGCTCATCCTGGCCGAGCCCGAGCTGCAAAAGAAGATGCTGGCCGCAGGCGCCATCGCCACCTACCAGGACGGCGCGGCCATGAAGGCACGCCTGAATGCCGACTTCACGCGCTGGAGCAAGATCGCCAAGGACAAGAACATCTCTTCGCAGTAAAGAACACAGAGCGCCCCACGATGCGCCTTCAGGGCATGCCGCAAGGCATGCCCTTTTTTGCGTCCGCAAATGCTGGGCGCCCGCTGTTCACTCCCGTATGGCCGCGCCTGCGTCGTGGCGGTTGCCCCGTAGCGAAGCGCAGGGGTCGCGGACATCCGGGTTGTACGTGTCAAGGACATGGGTAACAACTCAGCTCACAGACATGGGTAACACTTCAAGCTCACATAGTCCTTCTGGGGTCCTCGCACATCCTCTTCGTTGAAGCAGCCCAGTCGCACCGGCCCCAGATACACATCCCACTGGCCAGCGGCCACCTCCTGCATCCCGATCCACTGCCCCGCCAGCAGGTAGCCGATGTAGATCCGCAGCGCTCGCCAGTAAATCAAGCCGTTGTGGCTGACCCGAACCCTTTCCCAATGCTTCGGGTACTGCAGCTCGGGTAGCTTTGAGGGGTATGGCCTGGTCGAGTCGCTGTAATGCTGGGCCGGCATGCTTTGCTGCAAGGCCTCATGCGGGCGCTGCTGGTTGTAGTGCTCCACAAAGGCATCGAGCTGCATCTGCAATGCCGCTTTGTCCGCCGCAGGCTCTTTGCCCAGGGCATGCTTGAGCGTGCGGTGCATCCGCTCGTGGCGACCGTTTTGCTGTGGCTTGCCCCTCTCGATGCGCTCCGGCCTGATGCCCAGCCTTATCCACCATATCGCCAGGCGTGACAGGCCCGCCACGCCAGTAGTCGCGAACGGCGGACCGTTGTCACTGCGTATGCGCTCGGGCAGTCCGTATTGCCGAAACACCTGTTCGAAGCTGCGTTTGGCATCCTCGTAGTTGGGGCTGTCGTAGACATGCACGGCCAGCAAATAGCGGCTGGCGTGGTCCATGATGGTCAATGGATAGCACCAGTGACCATCGGCTGTCTTGAACTGGCCTTTGTAGTCTGCACTCCACACCCCATTGGGCTGCTTGCTCGTTCGCAAGGGCTGGGCCGTAGGCACCGAGCGTCTGCGTACACGCCTGCTGCAAACAAGCCCCTCAGCCTTCAGCACGTTGTAGATGGTGGTTTTGCTGGGTGTCTCCTGTGGGCCCCAACGCTGCAGGAGCAAAGCGTGCAGCTTCTTGGGCCCCATCTGTGACCTTTGCTGCGTGCGCAGCTCAATGATGGCCCGGCGCTGTGCATAGCTGATCGCCTGATTGTTCCCGTGGGGCCTGCGACTGCGTTCTTGCAATCCATCCATGCCCAGTTGGCGGTAACGCTCAACCCACTTGTAGGCCGTCTTGCGGCTGATGCCGTAGCGCCTGCACAGCTCGCTCAGCGGCACGCCACTGCGCAGATGGTCGGCTATGAAGAGCAGTTTCTCGTCCATGGGTGCGCACTCCTTCCAGGGCATGGTGATCGCTCCTTGGCTGCTGTTGGCTCCAGCTGCCAAGCTTGGATCTGTTACCCATGTCCTTGTACTGATGTGTCACCTATGAGTGTGAGTCGTACCGGTCGCCTTCTTTGACCTGACCTTTCTTGGCGAATCAAGAAAGGGCAGTCGGCTGCCGGGCCGAAACCCGGCCTCGAAAAACAACCACCCGGCAGGGTCAGAAAAAGCGACTCAAGCCACCGTCTGGCTTTGGCTTAACGCAGGAGTGCAGCCTGATAGCCGACCCTTACTTGGAGAGATCCATGATCATGCGCGTGGCCAGGTACAGGCGCGGCACGATGGTGTTCAGTTGCACATACTCCGCATCATTGGAGTGCGCGCCGTAGCCGCTCAGGCCAAAGCCCTCGATGACGGCACCCTTGGCCTTGAGCGCCGCAAACGCCGCGTCGGTGCCGCCGCCCGTGGCCTTTTCCATCACGCTCATCTTCAGGCCCAGCTCATCGCTGTAGATGGTCTGCGCCTGTTTGGCCAGGCTGCGCGAGGCCTCGTTGGCCTCCAGCGGCGGGCGGCGCACTTCGAACTTGAGCTGCACCTTGCTGGCGTCCAGCAGCTTGTGGCCCACCTTGGCCTGCATGGCCTGCTCCAGCGCCGTGAAGTCGGCCACGCGCAGCGCGCGGGCGTCGGCCTGGGCCGTGGCCTCGGCGGGAATGACGTTGCGGTTGGTGCCGGCCTTGGCCACGGTCCAGTTGAGCTTGAGGCCGGTCTCGGGCTTGGACAGGTCCTTCATCTGCAGCAGCTGGTGCGACAGCTCGTACAGCGCGTTCACGCCGTCCTCGGGCTTGGCGCCCGCGTGCGAGGCCTTGCCCTCGACCTTGAGGTAGGCCGCGCCGATGCCGCTGGTGGCCAGGCGCACGCCGCCGTCGGTGCCGCCGCCTTCGAACGAGAAGACCGCATCCTGCTCGGCGCCCAGGCGCGTGATGGTGCTGCGCGCGCCGGGCGAGCTGATTTCCTCGTCGCTGTTCATCAGCACGGTCAGCGTGCCGTAGTTGTCGAAGCCCAGCTGGCGCAGCATGGCCACGGTGTGCAGGATCAGGGCCACGCCCTGCTTGTCGTCGGCAATGCCCAGGCCGTAGGCGCGCTCGCCGTCGATGCGAAACGGCTGGTCCTTGAGCATGCCGCGCAGGTAGACCGTGTCCATGTGGGCGATCAGCATGATGCGGCTGGTGCCCTTGCCCTTGAACTCGGCATGCACCATGGGGCCGATCTTCTCGGGCGTGTCACCCAGCCGGTAGACGTCGGTGGGCTGCAGGATCTCGACCTTGCCGCCCTGCTCGCGCAGCTTGCCGGCCACGTAGTTGGCGATCTGTTCCACGCCCTCCATGTCCTTGCTGCCCGACTCGATGTGCACCAGCTCGCGCAGCGTGTCCAGCAGGGGCTGCTGGTGCTTTTGCGCCAGCGCCTGGATATCGGCCTTGGGCGCAGCCAGGGCACTGCCGGACAGGCCGGCCATGGCGAGGGCCAGCGCCAGCGGGGCGCTGCGGAACATGAGGGAAAGCGGTGCGAAGGCGGAACGCATGGACAGGTCTCCTGTGTTGAAAAGTTGTGCCTGCACGATAGCAGGCGCCGCGCAGGGTGCACGCAATTGGCGTGCCTGTTTTGTCCATCTCTGCGCCCAAAGCAAAGGCCCCGCAAGCTTGGGCCTGCGGGGCCTTGTGGGGAGCGCGACCCGGTATCAGCCCGCGCTCAGCGCCATGCCGCTTTTCCGGCTCACGCCATCGCCCACGACCACGGCCGACACCACGCTCAGCACCAGGGCAATGGCCGATCCGTAGAACACGCCGTGGCTCATGCCGTGGTCCAGCATGTAGCCGAACACCGGCGCGGCCAGGCAAAAGCCCAGGTCCAGGCCCGAATACACCGTGCCGTAGACGCGGCCCGTGGCGCCGGGCGGGGCGGCGCGCTTGATCAGCATGTCGCGCGAGGGGCCGGCCAGGCCAGTTCCCAGGCCCGCGATGGAGGCCACGGCCACGGCCGCCATGGCCGGCAGCCAGCCCGTGCCGACCAGGAAAAGCGCAACACCCGAGCCCAGCATGCAGATGGAGATCACCTTCTCCAGCCGCTGCACGCGGCCCACGAGGAAGCCGCCGGCCAGCATGCCTGCCGCGCCGCAGAGCATGTAACCCGTGACGATCAGCGCCGTCACGCTCAGCGGCAGTCCGTACATGGACTGCATGGCGGGGCTGGCAAAGCTCTGGATGGCGCTGAGCGCGCAGGTGCTCCAGAAGAAGAACGAGAAGCACAGCCAGACCGAGGGCAGCTTCAGGAAGGCCATGGGATGCTCCTGCGGCACGGCGGCCGCAGCGGCACGCGCCGCGGGGGCCTGGGCATCGGCCGCACGGTCGTCCAGCGCTTCGCGGTTGAGCACCATGATGGTGAGGATGACGGCGGCCAGGGCCGCGCCGCACAGGCAGGCCAGGCGCCATGAGCCCGTGGCCGTGGTGATGCCCGCCATGAACAGCGGCGCCAGCGCCCAGCCGATATTGCCCGACAGGCCGTGCACCGAGAACGCATGGCCGATGCGCTTGGCCGACACGCGCTTGTTGAGGATGGTGAAGTCCACCGGGTGGAAGGGCGCATTGCCCAGGCCCGCGAAGAAGGCCGCCAGCAGCAGCATTCCATAGCCCTGCGCCAGGCTGGCGACCACGCCCGCCACGGTGAAGCTGCCCAGCGCCGCAAACAGAATGGGGCGCGCGCCGAAGCGGTCCACGGCAAAGCCGGCCATGGCCTGTCCCACGCCGGAGACCACGAAGAACAGCGACACCATCACGCTGAGCTCGGCATAGCTGTAGCCGAACTCGGCGATCAGCCACGGAAACAGCGGCGGCAGCAGCAGGTGGAAGAAATGCGAGGAACCATGCGCCAGGCCGATCAGGCCGATGGTGCGCACATCGCTGCGCAGCGGGTCCGGCGCCACGGCGTCCGGCATGGAAGAGGAAGAGGCGGTCATGGGCCGCATCTTAGGCAGCAGCGTTTCGTCTTGTATGCGATAGTCTGCCAACTTCTATCGCAAACATGCCAAAGCCTGTCTCCACGCCCGGCACCCCTGCCCACACCCCTGCCGACACTCTTGCCGACACCCTGCCCAGCACCTGCCCCGCAGCCGCACTGCGGTCGGTGCGCAGGGCCCGGCCGATGGAGCCGGTGGAGGCCCTGCATCCGCACCTGTTCGTGCCCACGCCCCAGCGCCCCGTGCGCGCCAAGCAGCATCGCCTGTCGGCACGCACGCGCGTCATACCGCACAGCCACAGCTGGGCACAGATCGCCATCTCGCTGGACGGCGTGCTGCACCTGTCGGCCCCCCAGGGCACGCTGATCGCCCCACCCTCCAAGGCCGTGTGGATTCCGCCCGGCCTGGTCCACGCCGTGGCCATGGTCGAGGAAGCCGATCTCGTCTCCATCTACGTGCTGCAGGACGATCCGGCCCAGGGCCCCGTACTGCCGGACCTCCCGCCCTGCGGCGTGGCCTGCAACCCGCAGGACTGGGCACGCTGCCGCGTGCTGGAGGTTTCGCCGCTGATGCGCGAGCTGATCACGGCCCTGCCCAAGCAAAGCGATGACCAGCCCGCCCCGGACGCCGCCACGCTGCAGCGCGAGCACCATCTGAGCGCCCTGCTGCTGGAAGAACTGCGCCGCGCCAGCGAAGTCCACCTTGGCGTGAACATGCCCCAGGACAAGCGGCTGCGCATGCTCTGCGAGGCCGTGGTGGCCGACCCCACCCAGCACGAGAGCCTGGCCGACTGGGCGGCAGACACCGGCGCCAGCCCGCGCACCGTGGCCCGGCTGTTCCAGCAGCAGCTGGGCTGCAGCTTCACCGCCTGGCGCCAGCAAGTCGTGCTGGCCCACGGCCTGAGCCTGGCCGCGCGCGGCCTTCCCATACAGCAGATCGCGGCCGAGCTGGGCTACAGCCCCAGCGCCTTCAGCGCCATGGTGCACCGCACGGTGGGCATGCCTCCGGCACGGTTCTTCGGGCAGCAGGCCGGCTCCGCTGCCCACAGGGTCGGAACAGGCGCTGTATCGCGGCCGATCAGGGAATGACAGGGAGCCATCGCCTCTTCGCGATAGCTGATCCGATATAGGGTTTGCCTAAGGCCAGCCCATGGAATAGGGCGGCGCCCTGCGTGCTCTTATGCCGCATGATCTCCACCGCCGAGTCGCGCTACAACCAGTGGGTGCGCGAGCACTACCGATTCCTGCTGCGCAGCGCCTGGGCGCTGACCGGCTCGCGCGCGCTGGCCGAGGACGTGGTGCAGGACTGCTTCACCAGCGCCTGGCGCTTTCGCCACCAGCTGCGCGAGGCCGCGATGGCGCGGGCCTGGCTGTTCCAGATCATGCGCCGCCATGCCTTCCGGCACCTTGCGCCATCGGCCCATCTGGTCAGCGATGACGAGGCGCTGGACCAGCATCCCGCCCCCTCCCCCTCGCCTTCGGCGCTGGATGACCGGCTCGACGTGGTCAAGGCGCTGTCGCGCATCGCCCCCATCCACCGCGAGGTGCTGGTGCTCTATTACTTCGACGACATGCCCACGGCCCAGATGGCCGAGGCCCTGGACATTGCGCCGGGCACGGTGCTGTCGCGCCTGTCACGCGCCCGCGATGCGCTGAAGGCGGCGCTGGAGCAGGCCGCCCCGGCGCCTGTCCCAGAGACTGCCAGCGTGATCCCGCTGCGCCCCACCCCGCTGCGCGCCACCCGATACCAAGGCTTGAAATGACTGCCCCGGACACGACCGACGAATCGGCCTTCGACCTGCGCGCACGCGCCGAACTGGCCCTGGCCTTCGACCCCGGGCCGCACGGCGAGCCGCCCGCCCATCTGCTTCGCCACACGCCCTGGCATGCGCGCAGCGGCGTGCGCCGGCTGATCGCCGCGCTGCTGGTGGGCAGCTCGGCCGCCACCGCCGTGTTCGCCATGCGCCCGCCCGAGCTGGTGCGCGCCGCCATCGAGCATGAGTACTACGAGCGCACGCTGCGCGGCAGCTTCATGCCCGAGGCCGAGGTGGCGCGCCGCCTGGACCTGCCGGCCGGCGAGAAGCTGCCCGGCTACACCCAGCTGATGCGGCCCTGCGATATCGACGGCACGCGCGCCTACCACCTGACCACCTTCTTCGAGAAGGGCGGCATCGTCACCGTGCTGGCCTTCGACCAGCCCCAGCGCCTGGCCGATGGCCAGGGCTGGTGGGCCAACATGCACTGGCAGGTCGTTCGCTCGCGCGAAGGCCGGCCGCTGGTGCTGGTGGCCCAGAAGAAACAGGCCCTGGCCGTGGCCAGCAAGGCCCTGGGCACCCCTGCCCCATGAGATGCCCCATGAGACGCCATGACACGCCCCATGACAACCACCACGAGGAGACAACCATGAACCACTTGCCGCAATCCCCCACCTCACCCGCGCGCCGCAGCCTGCTGGCCGGCAGCGCCAGCGCACTGGCCGCCGCAGGCTTGGCCGGTCTGCACCAGGGCGCATTGGCCCAAGCCCAAGCCCAAGCCCAGGCACCCGCAGCTGCGGCAGCACCGGCGGCCAAGCCCCTGCCCGGCTACGCGGGCTGGAAGAAGGCCGATGCCCTCATCGTCCACAGCTCCACCACCATAGAGACGCGGCGCGGCGCCTTCGGCACCAGCGTGATCACGCCCAGCGACCAGCTCTATGTGCGCAACAACCTGCCCACACCGCCCGAATCCATCGTGGCCGACCGCGATGCCTGGCAGTTGCAGGTGGGGGGCGTGCGCCAGCCCCGCAGCCTCAGCGTGCGCGAGCTCAAGTCCCTGGGCCTGGAGACCGTGGCCATGGTGCTGCAGTGCTCGGGCAATGGCCGGGCCTTCTTTCCCAGCAAGCCCAGCGGCACGGCCTGGACCGTGGGTGCGGCCGGCTGCGTGGTCTGGAGCGGCGTGCCCGTGCGCGAGGTGGTCAAGGCCCTGGGCGGCGTGGCCGACGGCGGCCTCTACATGACCGGCACGGGCGGCGAGGTGCTGCCTGCGGGGCTGGACCCCAAGAGCGTCATCGTCGAGCGCTCGGTGCCGCTGTCGGCCCTGGAAGACGCCCTGCTGGCCTGGGAGATGAACGGCGAGCCCATCCCGCTGGCCCACGGCGGGCCACTGCGCCTGATCGTTCCCGGCTACACGGGCGTGAACAACATCAAGTACATCAAGCAGCTGGCCTTCACGCCGCGCGAGAGCGAGGCCCACATCATGTCCCACGGCTACCGCATCTCGCCGCCCGGCAGCAAGGGCGACCCGAGCCAGCCCTCGGTGCAGGAGATGAGCGTCAAGTCCTGGATCAACTCGCCCCTGCCCGAGGACGGCGGGCAGGCCGCCGGCCTGGTGCAGATCCACGGCGTGGCCTTTGGCGGCATGGATGCCGTCAAGGGCGTGGAGGTGTCCACGGACGGCGGCAAGAGCTGGCAGGCCGCGCGCCTGGTCGGCCCCGACCTGGGCAAGTACGCCTGGCGCCAGTTCGTGCTGCAGGCGCGCCTGCCCAAGGGCACGCATGTGCTGGCCAGCCGCGCCACCGACGCGCGCGGCCGGGTCCAGCCCGAGACGCGCGGCGAAAACCAGAGTGGCTACAACAACACCAGCTGGGCCGACCACGCCGTGACCGTCACCGTGGCCTGAACACGGCCCGCGCGCTCATCCCGCCCCCTTCTCTTCACTCCCGTCACCTCCCGCACACGGCGCCAGACCGTGGCGGGCCCGTACCCCCATTGCCATGTTCACGATGAAACACCTGATCCACACCGCCCTGCTGGGCGGCACTTTGCTCGGCAGCGCCCTGCTGTGCGCCCCCGCCTTTGCCGATGAAGCGGCCCAGATGGCCCTGGGCAAGAAGCTGTTCGCCACGGCCACGCCCGCCTGCGCGCTGTGCCACACGCTCAAGGACGCGGGCGCCGAGGGCGCCATCGGCCCCGTGCTCGACGAGCTGCAGCCCGATGCCGCGCGCGTGGCCCGTGCCCTGCGCGACGGCATAGGCGCCATGCCCTCATTCAAGGCCTCGCTCAGCGAGGCCGAGATCGCCGCGCTGTCGCTCTACGTGAGCAAGGCCAGCGCGAAGAAGTAGGCGGCACGGGCCCTCACCGGCGTTCCTGCAGCTCCCGCAGGGCCTTTTCGTAGGGCGTCTCCTCGGGCTCGGGAACATGCACCACGGCCTCGCCGGCACCGCCCAGCGGCATGCGGTAGACCCAGAGGCTGTGCCGGCCCGGTCCCTGGCGCTGCCAGGAGGGCTCCACGCCGGGCAGCGCAAAGTCCAAGCTGACCAGCCAGGCGCCCTCAGGCAGCTCCGTGGCGGCCTTGACGGCTGCACGGCCCATGCTTTCAGGGCGCTGGAACAGGTAGACCATCTGGTAGCCGCTCCAGTCGGCCAGCCAGATATCGGCGCGGCGCACACGGGCCCAGGGGCAGCGCAGCGCGCACAGCCAGCGCAGCGGCCAGCTCCACTCCATGCCGTTGAGCCGCGCCTGCGGGTACTGGCCGCGCAGCGCGCGCAGGCCGTCGCCCAGGCCGCAGCCGGCATCGAGCACGGCCGCGCCGTCCGGCAGCGGCGCGGCATCGGCCAGGCCTTGCAGCGCATCGGCGGGCGTGGGAAACAGCGGCGCATCGCGCCAGGCGTTGAGCGGGTAGACCAGGGCGAGCAGGCCCAGCGCCGCCAGCCACAGCCAGGGGCTGATGGCGGCCAGGCCGCCCGGCCCCCACAGCATCAGGCAGGACAGCGGAAAGCCCGCCGCCACGGCCAAGCGCCGCCACCAGGGCGTGGCCAGCAGGCTGGCGAGCACGCCCAAAAAACAGGCCGCCAGCCAGGCGGCCAGCGGCCCTAGGGTCGATTGCAGCGCGGCGTACACAAGCCAGGCGCCTGCCCAGGCAAGAAGGGCCGGGGCCGGCCAGGGAAGGCGCCGCATCATGCGCGCCCTCCGGCCGGGAGCCGCTTATTGCTGTTGCAGTGCTTGCGAGGTGGCACGGTCGAGGCGGCCGGTCTGCGGCAGGCTCTGGTCGCGCTGGAATTCGCGCAGGGCGTTCTGGGTGTTCTTGCCCATGGCACCGTCAGGCGTGCCTGCGGTGTAGCCCAGGGCATTGAGCTTTTGCTGCGCGGCGCGCAGCGACATGCCGGCGGCATTGGCGCCCGGAGCCGATGTCTGCGACGGTGCGGCACCGCCGTCCACGCCCAGGCGTCCACCGCCGCCCAGGCCCTGGCCCTTGACGGTCTGTGCCTTGTAGTTGCGCAGCGCGCGCACCATCTGGTTGTAGGCGTCCATGAAGGCGGCGGCGATCACCTTGCCTTCGGCCGTGCGCGTGTAGCCGCCCAGCGAGGCGCCGGCGGAGCCGCCGAACAGCGCGCCCATGCCGCCCCAGTCGGTCTTGGAAGACGAGCCTTCGGAAGCCGACACCTGCACGCCCGAACGGTTGTCCACCAGGGCCAGCATGACCGAGGCCTCGCGGGTCTTGGTGGCTGCAGCCAGCGCGCCGAAGATGCCGCCAGCGCGGCCGCCGATGGCGCCGCCCATGCCGCCGGCATCGCTCTGGTTGAAGATCACTTCGGGGGACAGGCCGTAGTCGGAGGCCACCATCTGGCCCTTGCCCAGGTTGCTGCCGCCGCGCATTTCGCCCGAGTCCATCAGCGCGCGTTCACGCGCCATGGCGCCCATGCCGGCCGCGCCGCGTTCCACGACGATGAAGCAGTTGGACTGCTGGATCATCAGGCGCAGCAGCTGCGAGGTGGGCGGCAGGCGGTACTGCTGGGTGAGGATGGTGTACCAGCCGGCGGTCTGGTTCTCGACCAGGGAGATGGTGCCCAGCGAGGAATCGCAGCGCTCCAGCTCGGTGTTGGCGTTCTCGGCGCTGGCACCGCCCGCGGCGCCCGTGGCCACGGTCTTGGCTTCCGGCGAACCCATGCGCATGTCGGTGGTCACGCAGCCGGTCAGCGCCACGGCGGCGATGGCAGTCAGGGCAAGATACTTCTTCACGTTGTAATCCTCTTGGTCTGGTCTAGGTGAATCAGCGCCAGGGCAATGGCGTCCACGCACTGGCAGCGTCGCCAGTCAGCGATTACACACAATTACCCCGCATAACAGCGCGCAAATATACCGGGATTCACCCTTGCGAAAAAGCGCTGCTTTGCTGGAGAACGACAGATCACAGACGGTTACAAGCTGTTGTCATCACTCGGGTGCATCGCCGCGCAAACGTTCGATCAGCCCGTTGAGCGCATCGAGCGAGCCGAACTGGATCGCCACTTCGCCCATTTCCTGCAGCTTGCCGCCCCGGCGCACGGACTTCTTGATGCGCACTTCGACATCGGCCATGAGCAGGTCGGACAGCTCTTCCTCCACGCGCTTGATGTCGCGCGTCTTGCCTTCCTTCTTGGACTTCTGGCGCACCAGGCTGAAGTCGGCGCCGATCTTCTTGACCAGGGCCTCGGCCTCGCGCACCGACAGCTTCTTGGCCGCGATCTGGTTGCCGGCCGTGATCTGGGCCGCGCGGTCCAGCGACAGCAGGGCGCGCGCATGGCCCATGTCGATGTCGCCGGCCATGAGCATGGTCTGCACCGGGTCGGCCAGGTTCAGCAGGCGCAGGATGTTGGTGGCCGCGCTGCGCGAGCGTCCCACGGCCTGGGCCGCCTGCTCGTGCGTGAGGCCGAATTCCTTGACCAGGCGCGACAGGCCCTGGGCCTCTTCCAGCGGGTTCAGGTCCTCGCGCTGGATGTTCTCGATCAGCGCCATGGCGGCGGCGGCCTCGTCGGGCACCTCGCGCACCAGCACCGGCACCTCGGCCAGGCCGGCGAGGCGGGCTGCGCGAAAGCGCCGCTCGCCCGCGATGATTTCGTATTTGCCGGCGTGCTCGCCCTTGGCCAGGCGGCGCACCAGGATGGGCTGCATGATGCCCTGGGCCTTGATGCTTTCGGCCAGCTCGTAGAGCGCGCCCTCGTCCATGTGGGTGCGCGGCTGGTACTGGCCGGGCACCATCACGTCCAGCTGCAGGATGCTGGGCAGCCCGGTCTCGGCCACGGGGCCGCCGGCCTCTTCCTTGTCGTGGACCTTGGGGCCGAGCAGGGCTTCGAGTCCGCGTCCCAGTCCCTTGGGTTTCTTGGTCACCATGGTGTTGTCCTTGTCAAAGCGATGCCAGCAGCGCGTGTCCGCTGTCCCAGTCGCCCAGCCCGCTGGCCGTGTTGAGATGGCCCGAAGGCCCTGCATCGACAAAGCGCGCGCCCCAGGCATCGGCCAGGGTCTGCACGCGCTGCGCGCTGCAATAGATATCGTTGTTGCTGCCGACCACGATGGAGGCAAACGGCAGGCGCTGCATCATCACGGGCGACCAGCCAGGCAATTGCTCGCGCAGCTGGGGCTGCTCGGTATCGCCGGGGGCGACCAGCAGCGCGCCACGCACCTTGCGGGCGGCCAGCGGCGAATGCGCAGCCCACCACGCCACAAGGATGCAGCCCAGACTGTGGGCCACCAGCACCACCGGGCGCGGCGCGTCGAGCACCGTCTCCTGCAGCCTGGCGCTCCAGTCGCCGCGCAGCGGACGGTCCCAGTCGTTTTGCTCCAGGCGGCGGTAGCCGTGGCGCTGCTCCCAGCGGCTTTGCCAGTGGCCGGCGTCCGAGTTCTGCCAGCCGGGCAGCAGCCAGACGTCCTCGGCAGCCCACCCGGTCGGCACGCCCTGCCCTGCCGTTTCATGTGAACCTTGCATGGCTACATCTTCTTGATGCGGCGCACCATCTCGTGCGCGAAATCGATGAAGGCCTTGCTGCCCTTGGCGCCCGGGTCGAAGACCACGCCGGGCACGCCATAGCTGGGCGCCTCGGCCAGGCGCACGTTGCGCGGGATCACGGTGTCGAACACCTTGTCGCCGAAGTGTTCCTTGAGCTGGTCGCTGACCTGCTGCTGCAGCGTGGTGCGCGGGTCGAACATCACGCGCAGCAGGCCGATGATCTGCAGGTCGGGGTTCATGTTGGCATGCACCTGCTTGATGGTGTTGACCAAGTCGGTCAGGCCTTCGAGCGCGAAGTACTCGCACTGCATGGGCACGACCACGCCATGGGCCGCGCACAGGCCGTTCAGGGTGAGCATGGACAGGCTGGGCGGGCAGTCCACGAGCACGAAGTCGTAGTCGGCATCGGCCGCCCTGAGGGCGCCCTTCAGACGCTCGTTGCGGCGCTCCAGCGTGACCAGCTCGATCTCGGCGCCGCTGAGTTCGCGGTTGGCGCCCAGCACGTCATAGCCCACGGCCTCGGAGCGCACGGCGGCTTCCTTGACGCTGGCGTTCTCCAGCAGCACGTCGTAGACCGACAGCTCCAGCGCGCGCTTGTCCACGCCCGAGCCCATGGTGGCATTGCCCTGGGGGTCCAGGTCGATCATCAGCACGCGCTGGCCGATCTTGGCCAGGCCCGCAGCAAGGTTGACGGCGGTGGTGGTCTTGCCGACCCCACCCTTTTGATTGGCGACACAGAAGATTTTGGCCATGGTATTTACACGCTTATTTGGCGATGGCCAGCTTGAGGCCAAAACCGATCAGAAACACGCCCGCAGTCTTTTCGAGAACCCGGGAAACCGCAGGATTGGCGCGCATGCGCTCGGCCAGATGCGCGGTCAGCAGCACCACGATCAGGCAATAGAGAAAGGTCAGAGCAGCCACCGTGGCCGCCATCACCGCGAACGTGAGCAGGCCCTGGTGGCTTGCGGGATCCACGAACAGCGGGAAGAAGGCCATGTAGAACACGATGGACTTGGGGTTCATCAGGGTGATCAGGCCGGCCTGGCGAAAGTAGTGGCGCGGCTCGATGTGCAGCACGGGCTTGTCGCCGGGCCTGGCCGTGAGCATCCTGAAACCCAGCCAGCCCAGGTAGGCGGCGCCCAGCCACTGCACGGCATGGAAGGCCGCGGGATAGGAGGCCAGCAGCGCGGCAACGCCCGCCACCGCCATCCAGATCAGTACCTGGTCGGCCGCCAGCACGCCGGCGCAGGCCGCCATTCCGGCACGTATGCCGCCCTTGCCGGTGGAGGTGATCAGCGCCAGATTGCCCGGCCCCGGAATCAGCAAAAACAGAAGAATGGCAACAACGAATGCGCTGAAATCGGAGATGCCGAACATGCTGACCCCTGAGCGATGAAAGCTGGGAGTTTATGCGAGGGCCATGGCCAGCGCATGGGGAACATGGCCCCGCCGCAACGCGGCAGTGTGCTATTCGGTAAAAAAATCAGGCTGCAGCAGTGCGCAGCCAGAGGATGCAGCGCTCGGCATCCAGGCCCGGCACCTTCAATGGTTCCACGTGAAACACCTGCACGTCGGCAGGCAGCGCGGCGATTTCCTCGTCGGGGTGCTTGCCCTTCATGGCCAGCCATGTGCCGCCCTCCTCCAGCGACTGGTGCGACCAGCTGGTGAAGTCCGCCAGCGAGGCAAAGGCACGGCAGCTGATCAGCGGATAGCGCGTGGTCAGCTGCTCCACGCGGCTGTGGATGCCGCGCAGGTTGGGCAGGCGCAGAGTGGCCGCCGCCTGCTGGATGAAGGCCGCCTTCTTGCCCACCGTGTCCACGCAGTGCACGTCGATCTGCGGGCAGCAGACGGCAAAGACCACGCCGGGCAGGCCGCCGCCCGACCCCACGTCCAGCATGGCGGTGCGCCTTGCGCGCGCAGGCATCTGGGCCAGGTGGCGCTGCAGGGGCGGCACGGCGGCCAGGCTGTCGAGCAGGTGATGGGTCAGCATTTCCTGCGGATCACGCACTGCCGTGAGGTTGTAGACCTTGTTCCACTTGCCCAGCAGGGCCTGGAATTCCATCAGCGTATCGACCTGGGCAGGGGAAAGCTCCAGGCCCAGCGCCCGCAGGCCGGCCTCGAGAGGAGCGCGCAGTTCCTGGCTCATGCGGATGCCTCCTCGCCCTTCGCGTCTGTCACATCAGGGGCAAAGCCGCGGAAGCCCCCCTTCTTCAGGTGCACCATGAGCAGGGAGATCGCCGCTGGCGTCACGCCCGACATGCGCGATGCCTGGCCCAGCGTCTCGGGCCTGTGCTTTTGCAGCGACTGGCGCACCTCGAAGGACAGGGCCGGCACCTGCATATAGTCCAGCTCGGCCGGCAGGCGCAGGTTCTCGAAGTGGGCGGCGCGCTGCACCTCGTCCTTCTGGCGGTCGATGTAGCCTGCGTACTTGGCCGCGATCTCCACCTGCTCGACGACGGAGGCGCTGAGATCGCCCAGCACCTCGGGCTGCACATCGGCCGAGGCATAGCGGCCTTCGTTCAGGCTCATCAGCTTGCCGTAGCCCACATCGGGGCGGCGCAGCAGGTCGAAGAGGTTGTATTCACGCTCGATGGACTTGCCCAGCACCCGCTCCGATTCCTCGGGCGCGACGATGCGCGGATTGACCCAGGTGGACTTCAGGCGCTCTGTTTCACGTGAAACAGCATCGCGCTTGCGGCTGAAGGCATCCCAGCGCGCATCGTCCACCAGGCCCATGGCGCGGCCGGCCTCGGTCAGGCGCATGTCGGCGTTGTCCTCGCGCAGCTGCAGACGGAACTCGGCGCGGCTGGTGAACATGCGGTAGGGCTCGGTCACGCCCTTGGTGATCAGGTCATCGACCAGCACGCCCAGGTAGGCCTCGTCGCGGCGCGGCAGCCAGGCTTCCTGGCCGCGGCACTGCAGCGCGGCGTTGAGGCCTGCGAACAGGCCCTGGGCCGCCGCTTCCTCGTAGCCGGTCGTGCCGTTGATCTGGCCCGCGAAGAACAGGCCCTGGATCTGGCGCGTCTCGAAGCTGCTCTTGAGCGAGCGCGGATCGAAGTAGTCGTACTCGATGGCGTAGCCGGGACGCAGGATGTGCGCGTTCTCCAGCCCCTTCATGCTGCGCACCAGTTCGTACTGGATGTCGAAGGGCAGGCTGGTGGAGATGCCGTTGGGATAGAACTCGTTGGTGGTCAGGCCTTCGGGCTCCAGGAAGATCTGGTGGCTTTCCTTGTCGGCAAAGCGGTTGATCTTGTCCTCGACGCTGGGGCAGTAGCGCGGGCCCACGCCCTCGATCTTGCCCGTGAACATGGGGCTGCGGTCAAAGCCGCTGCGGATGGTGTCGTGCGTGCGCTCGTTGGTGTGGGTGATCCAGCAGGGCATCTGGCGCGGGTGCATGGCCGCATTGCCGATGAAGCTGAACACGGGCAGCACGCCTTCGTTGACACCACCGGGCATGCCGTCGCCGGGCTGCTCCTCGCACTGCGAGAAATCGATGCTGCGGCCATCCAGGCGCGGCGGCGTGCCGGTCTTCAGGCGCCCCTGGGGCAGCTGCAGCTCCTTGAGCCGCGACGACAGGCTGACGGCCGGCGGGTCGCCCGCGCGGCCTGCCGCGTAGTTGTTCAGGCCCACGTGGATCTTGCCGTCCAGGAAGGTACCCGCCGTGAGCACCACGGTGCGGCTGCGAAAGCGCACGCCGACCTGCGTGACGGCGCCCACCACGCGGTCGCCTTCGACCATGAGGTCGTCCACCGCCTGCTGGAACAGCCACAGGTTGGGCTGGTTCTCCAGCATGTCGCGGATGGCGGCCTTGTAGAGAATGCGGTCGGCCTGGGCGCGCGTGGCACGCACGGCCGGGCCCTTGGAGCTGTTGAGGATGCGGAACTGTATGCCGCCGATATCGGTGGCCAGCGCCATGGCGCCGCCCAGCGCATCCACTTCCTTGACCAGATGGCCCTTGCCGATCCCGCCGATGCTGGGATTGCAGCTCATCTGGCCCAGGGTCTCGATGTTGTGGCTCAGCAGCAGCGTCCTGCAGCCCATGCGCGCAGCAGCCAGCGCGGCCTCGGTGCCGGCGTGGCCGCCACCGACCACGATCACATCAAATTCCTGTGGGTACAACATGCTTATCACTCCGGGGGCCTGCCCGGCCCAAGCCCCCGACACGGAGCACTCACGCTCCGGCGCTCATGGCAGGTGGCCCTCGTTCATGTAGCGAGGGGAACCCAGCGGGGAACCCGCGATTTTCCCACCTTTGCCGCACCAGTGCCTTGCAAGGGGTCGGCCGGCCCTGCCACCGGGCCGGCACTGCGCCGGTGTTCCACGTGAAACAGTGCGGCGGGCGGCCGCATTCTCCGCAGGATGCTGCGCGCCGCCGCCCGCAGGGCGGCCCGCTTGCAAGAAACATGTGCAGGGCCTGTGATGCAATGGCGGCCATGCAGATCCTCATCTTCGCGGGCAGTACCCGCCAACAATCGCACAACCGGCGCCTGGCCGCCGCCGCCGCCGACATGGCCCGTGAACTGGGCGCCCAGCCCACGCTGCTGGAGCTGTCGGATTTCGACATCCCCATGTACAACGCCGACCTGGAGGCCAGCGGCACGCCGCCTGACGTGCTGCGCTTCAAGGTCGCGCTGCACAGCCACCCGGCCTGGCTGATCTGCTCGCCCGAGTACAACGGCAGCTACCCTGCCCTGCTCAAGAACGCCATCGACTGGGCTTCCAGCCCCGTGGCCGGTGATCCGGTCTGGTCCGATGGCACCCTGCCCTTTCGCGGCAAGGTCGTGGGCATGGCCAGCGCCTCGCCCGGCGGCCTGGGCGGCCTGCGCGCCCAGTCGCACCTGGCGCCGCTGCTGCTGAACCTGCAGTGCTGGCTGGCCCCCGTGAGCCACGCCGTGGGCCAGGCAGGCCAGGCATTCGACGACGCCGGCCGCCTGCAGCGATCCCAGGACCAGCAGGGCATGAAGGCCGTGCTGGAACAGGTGCTCTGGGCTGCACAGCGCCTGTCGGCCTGAACCCTGGCGCCAGCGCGGTCCCATCATGCGCAGCCCCGCCACATGGGGTTAGCATGGGCGCTTGTCTTTCTTACCCTGATCGGAAGCCATCCACCATGAAGCTCTACTACAGCCCTGGCGCCTGCTCTCTGTCTCCCCACATCGTCCTGCACGAGGCAGGCCTGGCCTACGAGCCGGTCCTGGCCAGCACCAAGACGCACAAGCTGCAGGACGGCACGGACTACTACGGCATCAACCCGCTGGGCTATGTTCCCTTCCTCGTGCTCGACGACGGCGACACGCTGCATGAAGGCCCGGCCATCGTCCAGTACCTGGCCGATCTGGTCCCCGAGAAGAAGCTGGCCCCGGCCAACGGCACCATGGCCCGCTACCACCTGCAGGAGTGGCTGAACTTCATCGGCACCGAGCTGCACAAGGGCTTCGGTCCCCTGTTCAACCCCGCCACGCCCGACGACTACAAGCCCGTGGTGCGCCAGCGCGTGCTGGACCGCCTCAAGTGGGTGGACGGCGAGCTCAATGGCCGCGACTACCTGATGGGCGAGCAGTTCACCGTGGCCGACGCCTACCTGTTCACCGTGACGGGCTGGGCCCAGTTCGTGGGCGTGGACATCTCCGAGCTGACCAACCTCCTGGCCTACCGCGAGCGCGTGCTGGCCCGCCCTGCCGTGCAGGCCGCGATGAAGGCCGAAGGCCTGCTCAAGTAAGCAGCGCCGCGCTGCTGCGCTCAAGGCCTGACGGGGCCGGCTGGTGTGGAACCGGCCGGCCCTTTGTCTTTGGTGCCTGCGGCGCAGGCCTGGCGCCTGCGGATGCGCGGCTGCACCTCGGCGGGTGCCGCGCGCATCTGCCGGGCCATGCGGCATGCGGGCGTCGCCTGCACGACAGCGCGCAAATCCCTGACCTGCACGATTGATTCCATGGGCGTAATCTGTGCCGTACGCCGCGCCGCCCGCACGGGCGGCGCTTTTGCTTCACGCACAGAAAGCCCCGTTGCATGACCTCTCTGTTCGAACCCATACAGGCTGGCGAACTGCGCCTGCCCAACCGCATCGCCATGGCGCCGCTGACGCGCAACCGCGCACCCCAGGCCCTGCCCAACGACATCATGGTCACCTACTACGCCCAGCGCGCCAGCGCCGGCCTGCTGATCAGCGAAGGCACGGCCATCAGCCACCAAGGCCAGGGCTATGCCCATGTGCCGGGCCTGTACGGCAGCGAGCAGCTCGACGGCTGGAAGCGCGTGACCGACGCCGTGCACAAGGAGGGCGGGCGCATCGTCACCCAGCTGTGGCATGTGGGCCGGGTCTCGCACACCTCGCTGCAGCCCGAAGGCCAGGCGCCCGTGGGACCGTCCCCGGTGGCGGCCAGATCCAAGACCTATGTGATCGACGAGGACTCGGGCAAGGGCCAGTTCGTGCCCACCTCCGCGCCGCGCGCGCTCGCCCAGCAGGAGCTTCCCGCCATCGTCCACAGCTTCGCCGTGGCCGCGCGCAATGCCGTGGAGACGGCCGGTTTCGACGGCGTGGAGCTGCACGGCGCCAACGGCTACCTGCTGGACCAGTTCCTCAAGACCGGTGCCAACCAGCGCGATGACGACTACGGCGGCAGCATCGAGAACCGCGCCCGCCTGCTGCTCGAATGCACGCGCGCCGCCGCCGATGCCGTGGGCGGCGGCCGCGTGGGCATACGCCTGTCGCCCGTGACGCCGGCCAACGACATCGCCGATGCCGATCCCCAGCCGCTGTTCGAATACGTGGTGCGCCAGCTGGCGCCGCTGGGCCTGGCCTACATCCACATCATCGAAGGCTCCACCGGTGGCCCGCGTGAATTGCCGGACCGGCCCTTCGACTACGCGGCCCTCAAATCCGCCTACCGCCAGGCCGGTGGCCAGGGCGCCTGGATGGTCAACAACGGCTATGACCGCGACATGGCCCTGCGCGCCGTGGAAAGCGGCCACGCCGATATCGTGGCCTTCGGCAAGGCCTTCATCTCCAATCCCGACCTGGTCCACCGCCTGCACGACGACCTGCCGCTGAACCCCTGGAACTCCAGCCTGTTCTACGGCGGCGGCGCAGAGGGCTATATCGACTACCCGTTCGCGCGCCAGGCCTGATTGGCGGCCGCACAAACAAAAAGCGGAGTGCATCGCACTCCGCTTTTTTTATCCAGACGATTCATGTGGAACAGGGGCCGGGCCCCTGTCCCTGCGTCCGCTATCTCAGGCGTGTTCCAGCAGCTGGGTCTCGCGCGTGTCACGGCCAGAGGCCAGCGAGGCGCGGCCTGCGGCCGGTGCCAGGCTGGGCTGGCCCTGGGAGGGACGGCCGTAGGAAGCATGCGAGCCCAAGGATGCCACGGCCGCACCGGCAATGCGGAACTGGCCCACCACCTGCGCCAGGCGCGCGGCCTGCTCGCGCAGCGACTCGGCAGCGGCGGCTGATTCCTCGACCAGGGCTGCGTTCTGCTGCGTCATGCGGTCGATGTCGCCCACGGCCTGGTTGACCTGGCCGATGCCGCCCGACTGCTCGCTGGAAGCCGCCGTGATCTCGCCAATGATGTCGCCCACGCGCTGCACGCTGTCCACGATCTCCTTCATGGTCTTGCCAGCATCCTCCACCTGGCGCACGCCCACGTCCACGGCCTGCACGCTGGTCTGGATCAGCGCCTTGATCTCGCTGGCCGCCTGGGCCGAGCGCTGGGCCAGGGATCGCACCTCGGCCGCCACCACGGCAAAGCCGCGGCCCTGCTCGCCGGCGCGCGCCGCTTCCACGGCGGCGTTCAGCGCCAGGATGTTGGTCTGGAAGGCGATGGAGTCGATCAGGCCGATGATGTCGCCGATCTTGCGGCTGGAGGTCGTGATCTCCTGCATGCTCACCACGGCCTGGGCCACCACGTCGCCACCGCGCGTGGCCGTGGTCGAGGCAGAGGCCGCCAGCTGGTTGGCCAGCTGCGAGGACGATGCCGTCTGCTGCACCGTGGCCGTGAGCTGGGACAGCGAGGCCACGGTCTCCTGCACATTGCTGGCCGTCTGCTCTGTGCGCGAGGACAGGTCCTGGTTGCCCGTGGCGATCTCCTGGCTGGCCGTGGCGATGTTGCCGCTGGCATCGCGCACCTGGGTCACCATGGAGCCCAGGCTCTGCTGCATCTGGTCCAGCGCGCGCTGCAGGTCGGCCACCTCGTCCTTGCCCTCCACCTTCACGCTCTGCGACAGGTCGCCCTGGGCGATGGTCAGCGCCGTCTGGCGCGCCTGCACCAGGGGGCGGCAGATGGACAGCATGTTCATCAGCGTCAGCGGCACCACCACCAGCACCGTGAGCACCACGGCGGCGACGAAGATCCACTGCGTCTGCTCGGCCACG
The DNA here is from genome assembly GCF_055797465.1 of Delftia sp. PX-1. NCBI lineage: Bacteria > Pseudomonadati > Pseudomonadota > Betaproteobacteria > Burkholderiales > Comamonadaceae > Delftia > Delftia sp. PX-1. The sequence goes on along the minus strand of NZ_CP184763.1, from coordinate 38,244 downwards.
CCCTGCTCCTCGGCGGCCATGGCATCGACCTGCTGGCGCAGCAGCTGGTCGAGCTGGGCGATGAGCTTTTCGACCTCGGCCACCTCGGCCATGGCCTTGCCGCTCATGCGGTTGGCCGTGGTGGCCGTGTCGTAGCCACCGGCCTCCAGCTGGCGCGCAATGTGCTCGAACTGCTGGCGATAGCGGTCCACACGATCGGAGATGCCGCTGACGATGGCATCGTCGGCAGGGTCCTCGTCCTTCAGAAAACGCCCCGCCACGGCCTTGACGCGCTCGATGGCCGCCAGCCACTGCCCGTGGGCCTTGCGCACCTCGTCGGCACGCTCGTACTGGATGATCATGTCCTTTTCATGGGCGCGCACCGCGCCCAGCTCGGCGCGCAACTCCACCATGTAGCCCATCTTGGCGTACGAGGTATGCATGAACTGCTGACTCATGCCATGGATGCGGAACATGCCCAGCATCCCGGCTCCGCCCAGCAGACCCAGCAGCACCAGCACCATGGCGATGGCACCCAGCATCCGCGTGCGGATCGTGAAAGCCCGCATCATTCCCAACAAGTTCATGACCGTTTTCCTCTCTGTCAGTCAGGGCGCACGCACGGTCTCCAAATGCATAGCGCCAACGTAAATACAAATTGTTGCAGTTTGTCAGATGATCGCCAATGGTCTATGACGGTTTTTGCATATTCACGGCTCTTTTCGATCTATCGGCCATTGCAGCGGATCATTGAGCCGGCCGACTCACATCGAGTTGGGCCAAATCAACCCTTGCCCAGCCAGGCGCTTGACCTTGCCATGGTGTCAGGGTTCAACATGCCGTCCATGGCTTGCGCCACTTCGGCGCGCCCCAACCAGGAGCTAGAAATGCAACATGTTTTCACCGTGCAGGGCATGACCTGCGGCCACTGCGAACGCGCCGTCACCCAGGCCGTGCAGGGCGTGGATGACCAGGCCCAGGTAAAAATCGATCGCGCAGCCCAGCGCGTGGAAGTCGACAGCAGCGCCAGCCGCGAGGCGCTGGGCGCGGCCATCGCCGAAGAAGGCTACAAGGTCGCCTGAGTCCCCGGAGTGACACGCACCATGTCCGCCCAAGCACAGCACTGGCCCGTCTCCATCGGCGAGGCCGCGCGCCGCGCCGGTGTCTCGGCGCGCATGGTGCGCCACTACGAAGCCCAGGGCCTGCTGCCGCCCATGCACCGCACGGACGGCGGCTACCGCCAGTACGCCGAGTCCGATGTGCACGCCCTGCGCTTCATCCGCCGCGCCCGCGACCTCGGTTTCTCCATGGACGAGATCGCCACCTTGCTGGGCCTGTGGCAGGACAAGAGCCGTGCCAGCAGCCAGGTCAAGGACATCGCCCAGCGCCACATCGACGCACTGACCGAGCGCATCGCCGCCATGCAGGCCATGCAGCGCACGCTCAAGACCCTGGTGCACTGCTGCCACGGCGACGACCGGCCGGACTGCCCGATATTGGATGATCTGGCAGCGCCCGACACAGTGGGAAGCGGCGCTTAATTTAAGCTGTGGGCATGCTCACCACGCCCACCCAGCTTCACCAATGGTTGCTTGAGCCTGAAGGTCAGCGGCTTGAGTTCAAGGAAGCCAAGCAGCGCTATGACTTTGAAAAACTGCTCAAGTACTGCGTAGCCCTGGCCAACGAAGGCGGCGGCGCCATCGTGCTGGGTGTGACCGACAAACGACCTCGCCTCATCGTAGGTACGCAGGCGTTCGAAGACCCGGGCCGCACCGAGGCCGGATTGCACCAGAGACTGGGCCACCGTATCCCTGTTGAGGAACTGCGCCTGCCGCAAGGCCGTGTGCTGGTTGTGCGTGTGCCCTCCCGGCTGCCCGGCACGGCATGGCAGATCGACGGCAGCTTTCTCAAACGGGCCGGCGATGATCTGGCGGCAATGAGCGCGCAAGAACTGCGGGCCATCTTCGATGAAACCGGCCCCGACTTCTCGGCACAGCCATGCCCAGGGGCCACGCTGGAGGATCTGGAGCCGTCATCCATTGCATTGTTCCGGGAGCGCTGGGCTCGCAAAGGCAATACCCCTCGCAGACGCGAACTGGGCGACGAACAGACCTTGCGGGATGCAGAGTTGCTCGTAGAAGGCAATCAGGTGAGCTATGCCGCGCTCATCCTGTTCGGCAAAAGAGCGGCTCTGACAAGATGGTTGGCCCAGGCGGAGCTGGTATTTGAATACCGGTCGTCCGAAGCTGCAGGACCGGCTGCCGATCGCGAGGAATTTCGAGAGGGCTTTTTTGCGTGGCAGGACGCGCTCTGGAAAAAGATCAACTTGCGCAATGACCGCCAAAGCTACCAGGACGACTTTTTCCGCATGGACCTGCCGACATTTGCCGAGGTTCCGGTCCGGGAAGCGCTCCTGAACGCGGTTGCCCATCGGGACTATCGCTTGGGTGGCTCGATTTTCGTCAGGCAATTTTCCAAGCGGCTGGAGGTGATCAGCCCGGGAGGGCTGCCTCCCGGAATCACGCCCGAGAACATCATTGATCAACAGAATCCGCGCAATCGCAGACTCGCCGAAGCCCTCGCCCGCTGCGGCTTGATCGAGCGCTCTGGTCAAGGCCTGAACCTGATGGTGGAAAGCGCCGTGCGACAAGGCAAGCCCCTGCCCAGCCTTGCGGGAACATCCGCCCACGAAGTACGGCTGACCCTGGAAGGTGGGGTGCGCAACCCGGCCTTCGTACGCTTCATGGAGCACCTCGGCGAAGAGAAGCTGAGCAGCTTCTCGACATTGGACTACCTCGCGCTGGAATGCCTGCAACAGGAAAAGCCGCTGTCTGCCCCTTTGAGGGAACGCCTTGCAGGCCTGCTGGCGGCGGGAGCGGTGGAATCCATAGGTCGAGGCAAAGGGACGCGCTACATCCTGTCCGAGGCCTTGTATGCGTCTTTGGGCGCCAAAGGAACGCATACCCGGCAACGCGGCCTGGACAGAGAGACCAACAAGGCGCTGCTGCTCAAACACCTCACAAAGCACAGAGAGCATGGCGCTGCGCTGGCCGAACTGCGGCAGGTGCTGCCGTCCTTGCCAATGAGTGCCGTTCAGGATTTGCTGAAAGAGCTGCGCAATGAGGGGCGCCTCCAGCTGATGGGTGCGCGCCGTTGGGCACGATGGCATTTGTCGGATTGATATCTGCAGCGTTTGGGCCGTGGCATCAAGACCGGTCTATGAGTCCAAAAGATGCCAAGTTCTTTAGCCTCTTTTAGAGAGTGCGAAAAACTGTTTAACCACAACGACTTATAAAGCGCCCCAAAATTGCCGGAGGCTCTTTTAGGCTCTTGGAAACACCTCTATAGAACCAAAGCTCTGCGGGCATGTGCGGCTTCGGCTCAATCCTTGGAAGGGTTTGCCGCGCGCTTTGCGGAGGCCGCGCGCCGAGCAGGCTCCGCCCTGCGCAACACCCCCCCCATCAAGGTATCAATGCACTGCTGCGCCACTTCCTCGGCCGAGTACTGGCCGCCGGGCTGGTACCAGCGGCCTATCCAGCTGAGCGCGCCGGCAATCACGAAGGCGGTCATCTTGGGGTCGCAGGGGGCCAGGGAGCCCTCCTGCACGCCGGCGGCCACCAGGCGCCGGAAGGCCTGGTCTATGGCGGCCTTCTGGCGGCGCAGTTCGCGGCGGCTGTCGGGGGGGACCTGTTCGTCGCCGACACGGATCAGGCACATGCCGAAGTCCATGGTGACGATGCGCGCATAGACCTGCATGCAGGCGCGCAGCTGGTCCACGGCTTGGCCACCTGCGCGGCGCGAGGCCTCGATGCCTTCCAGCGTCATGGCCAGGCCCTGGTTCACGCACTGCAGCAGGATCTCGTCCTTGTTCTTGACGTAGTAGTACAGCGTGGGCTTGCTCACGCCCAGCCGCGCGGCGATGTCGTCCAGCGAGGTGGCGGAGAAGCCGCGCTCGTTGAACAGCTGCGCGGCGGCCTGCAGCACGGCCTGGCGCTTGGCCTCGCGCTGCTGCTCGCGGTCGGGCGTGCCGCTCCAGGGCGAGTCCACGGCGGGCGCCGCACGGCCTTTGCGGGCGCGGGTTCCGGGGCTGGGTCGGGTCTTGGTTTCAGGGCTCGATGGCTTCATGGCGGCGGGTGCACCGGGGAAATCACCGATGCTGCATGCGGTGGGCGACAACCAGAATCTACTCCAAAGTAAACAGCCTACGCATCAGTAGGCTCCTGCCCGGCTCGACGAACCAACGCACGAGACAGCCATGGAGACACACCCCGACGGCGGCCCGCCCGCCCCCTTGCTGCAGGTCGATGGCGTCACGCTCGCCTTTGGCGGCGTGAAGGCGCTGTCGGGCGTGGGCTTCGATGTGCAGCCCGGCTCGATCACGGCGGTGATCGGCCCCAACGGCGCGGGCAAGACGTCGCTGTTCAACACCATCTCGGGCTTTTACCGGCCCACGGGCGGCTCCATCCGCTTCCAGGGCGAAGACATCACGCGCATGCCGGCGCCGCGCCGTGCGCGGCTGGGCCTGGGGCGCAGCTTCCAGAACATTGCGCTGTTCCGGGGCATGACGGTGCTGGACAACATCAAGCTGGGCCGCCACGCCCACCTGCGCACCAACGTGCTCGACGCCCTGCTCTACCTGGGCCGCGCTCGCCGCGAAGAGGCCGAGCTGCGCCGCGACATCGAGGAGCGCATCATCGATTTCCTGGAGATAGACCACATCCGTCATGCGCCCGTGGCCGCCCTGTCGTACGGGCTGCAAAAGCGCGTGGAGATGGCGCGCGCCCTGGCCATGCAGCCGCGCATCCTGATGCTGGACGAGCCCGTGGCCGGCATGAACCGCGAGGAGACCGAGGACATGGCGCGCTTCATCCTCGACGTGCGCGCCGAATGGGGCGTGACCGTGCTCATGGTGGAGCACGACATGGGCATGGTCATGGACCTGTCCGACCATGTGGTGGTGCTCAACTTCGGCCAGGTCATCGCCCAGGGCACGCCCGCCCTTGTGCAGGCCGATCCCGAGGTGAACCGGGCCTACCTGGGCGCGGGCGACGTGGGCGAGCTGCGCCAGCGGCTGCGCGGCGCAGCCGAACGGCCAGCGTCCACCGAGCACCTGCCCGCCATGGCACAGAGGGCCGCATGATGGACTGGGCCTACCTGTTCGAGATCGCCCTCACGGGCCTGGCCGGCGGCGGCCTGTATGCGCTGGCCGCGCTGGCCTTCGTGGTGGTCTACAAGGCCACGCGCGTGGTCAACATCGCCATCGGCGAGCTGCTGATGGTGGGCGCCTACCTGTTCTTCACCTTCGCGGCCATGTTCGCGCTGCCGCTGTGGCTGGCCATTCCCGCCGCCGTGCTGGGCACGGGGCTGCTGGGCGCGCTGATCGAGCGCACGATGATCCGGCCGCTGCTGGGCGAGCCGCCGATCTCGGTGTTCATGGTCACCGTGGGCCTGGCCTCGGTGCTGGTGGGCCTGGTGGAGCTGATCTGGACGGCCGACCAGCGCCGCCTGCCCGAGTTCATGCCCACGCAGCCCGTGATGATCGGCGAGGCCTTTCTCGCGCCCAAGGTGGCCTGGGGCGCAGCCGTGGCCGTGGTCTTCATCGCGGCCGTGCTGCTGGTGTTCCGCTACTGGCGCGGCGGCGTGGCCCTGCGTGCGACGGCCAGCGACCAGGCAGCGGCCTATTCGGTGGGCATCAATGTGCCGCGCGTGTTCTCGCTGGCGTGGGCGGTGTCGGCCATGATCGCCGCCGTGTCGGGAATCATCGTCGGCTCCATCGGCGGCATCTCGTCGAGCATGGGCGTGTTCGGCCTGTCGGTGCTGGTGGTCGTCATCGTGGGCGGGCTGGACAGCGTGCTGGGCGCCCTGGTCGGCGGCCTGTTCATCGGCCTGGTGGAGGCGCTGGCCGGCGCCTACCTGGGCGGCGAATACAAGCTGCTGGCCACCTTCATCGTGCTGGTCGTGGTGCTGATGCTCAGGCCCTACGGCCTGTTCGGCACGCACGAGATCGAGCGGCTCTAGACAGTTTCGCAAGGACGGCAGCATGCGCATAGGCACCCTCAAGGAAAGCTACATCGCCGACGCGGCGCTGTTCGACTCCCGCACGCAACGCATCTGGCTGGCCGTGGCCGGCGCGCTGCTGCTGCTGTTCCCCTTCATGGCCAGCGACTACTGGCTGTACCTGGCCTGCCTGGTCAGCATCAACGTGGCCAGCGCCACGGGGCTGAACATCCTCACGGGCTACACGGGCCTGGTGAGCCTGGGCCAGGCCGCCTTCATGGGCCTGGGCGCCTATACGGTGGCCATCGTGCAGGCGCGCTGGGGCACGCCCGTGCTGTTCAACCTGCTGGCGGGCGGCTTCGTGGCCATGCTGGGCGGCATCGTGGTGGGCCTGCCCTCGCTGCGCGTCAAGGGCCTGTACCTGGCGATTGCCACCATCGCGGCCTCGTTCATCGCGCACTTCCTGTTCGCCAACCTCAGGCTCACGGGCGGCACGGCCGGCCTGACGCTGCAGCCGGCCACGGTGTTCGGCGTGGCGCTGGATACGTCGTTCCGGCTGTACTGGGTGATCGTGCCGGTCACGCTGCTGATGCTGCTGGGCGCGGCCAACCTGTTTCGCACACGCACAGGCCGCGCCTTCATCGCCATCCGCGACCGCGACATCTCGGCCGAGGTGCTGGGCATACCGCTGCTGCGCTACAAGCTGCTGTCGTTCGGGCTGTCCTCGTTCTACGCGGGCGTGGCGGGCGGGCTGTGGGCGTACTTCTTCCGCGTGGTCACGCCCGAGAGCTTTCCCCTCTTGATGTCCATCTTCTTTCTCGCGGCCATCATCGTCGGCGGCATGGGCTCCATCCTGGGCTCCATCCTGGGCGCGGTCTTCATGACCATGGTGCCGGAGCTGCTCAAGCTCATCGTGGACCTGCTGCCCGGCGGCTCCGAGCTCACCGTCTTCCTGTCGCCCGTGCGCACCATGGTGTTCGGGCTGCTGATCATCGTCTTTCTGGTCTTCGAGCCGCAGGGGCTCGCACAAATGTGGCGGCGCCTGCGCCGCTTCTTCCACCTGTGGCCCTTCCGCAATTGAGGCGGCGCCGCGCACGACAAGCAAAAGGAGACAAGCATGCAGCAACACCCGACTTCCTCGCGCCGCCGCAGCCTGCTGCTGGCGGCCGGCGCCAGCCTGGCCGCGCCGCTGGCCGCACGCGCCCAGGCTGGCGGCGAAGACATCGTGATCGGCGGCTCCATCCCCATGACGGGCGTGTTCGCCTTCGCGGGCGTGGGCATCAATGCCGGCATGGGCGACTACGTGAAGATCGTCAACGAGGCCGGCGGCATCAAGGGCCGCAAGGTCCGCTACGTGCCCGAGGACACGGGCTACAAGGTCGATGTCTCGGTGGCCGCGTTCAAGAAGATCACCAGCCAGAACAAGGTCAACCTCTACTACGGCGACTCCACGGGCTTTTCCAAGACCATCAACCCGGAGCTGGACCGCAACGGCGCCATCCTCATGGCGGGCGCCTCCTTCGCCACCGAGCTCAACAACCCGGCCAAGTACCCGAACCAGTTCCTCGTGGGGCCCGACTACACGGAGATGTTCGGCATCCTGCTCAAGCACATCGCCAAGGAAAAGCCGGGCGCCAAGGTGGCCTTCGTCTACTCCGACTCCGAATTCGGCCGCGACCCCATCGAGGCCAGCGAAGCGGCCGCCAAGAAGCTGGGCCTGAACATGGTGGCCAAGCTGATGACGCCGCCCGGCAGCGTGGACGTGTCCACCGAAGTCATCAAGCTGCGCCGCGCCGCGCCCGACTACACCATCTTCCACGGCTACATCCTCGCGCCCATTCCCGAGTTCATCCAGCAGGGCAAGCAGATGGGCATGACCAGCCGATGGATGGGCACCTTCTGGACCATGGACAGCTCCACCGTCATGAAGATGGGCGAGGCCGGCGACGGCTTCATGGGCGTCATGCCCTACCGCTACTACTACGACACCTCGGCCAAGGCGCCCATGCTGGACAAGATCCGCGCGCTGCGCCCCGAATACCAGAGCACGGCCTATATCCAGGGCTTTCTGGCGGCCATGCTGTTCGTGGAATCGGCCAGGCGCTGCCTGGACGCGGGCAAGCCGCTCACCGGCCCCAACCTCAAGGCAGCGCTCAACTCCATCAAGGACTTCGACACGGGCGGACTGATCGGCGTGCCCATCACCATCAAGGGCAATTCGATTCCCGTGGGCCGCGTCTACAAGGCAGATATGAAGGCGCAGAAGATGCTGCCCGCCTCTGACTGGATCGCACTTTGACTGTCGTCCGAACAGACGCCCGCACATGACCGAGCAGCCCACGGACAAGGTCCTCGAAATCAACAACATCGAGGTCATCTACAACAAGGTCGTGCAGGCCCTGCGGGGCCTGTCGCTGGCCGTGCCGCGCGGCCAGATCGTGGCCCTGCTGGGCAGCAACGGCGCGGGCAAGAGCACCACGCTCAAGGCCGTCTCGGGGCTGCTGGCGCTGGAGGACGGCCTGCTGGCCAGCGGCAGCGTGCGCTACAACGGCCAGTCCACCGCGCAGTACGCGCCCCAGCAGCTGGTGCGCCTGGGGCTGTCGCATGTGATGGAGGGCCGGCGCGTGTTCGAGGACCTCACGGTGGAGGAAAACCTCGTGGCCGCGACCTACGCGCTCACGGGCCGCCATCAAGTCAAGCCCGACTTCGACCTGGTCTACAGCTACTTCCCGCGCCTGCATGAGCGACGCAAAGGCCTGGCCGGCTACCTGTCGGGCGGCGAGCAGCAGATGCTGGCCATTGGCCGCGCGCTGATCGCCGAGCCCCAGCTCATGCTGCTGGACGAGCCCTCGCTGGGCCTGGCGCCGAAGCTGGTGGAGGACATCTTCACCATCATCGCGCGCATCAATGCCGAGCGCGGCACCTCCATGCTGCTGGTCGAGCAGAACGCCACCGTGGCCCTGGCCGTGGCGCACAGCGGCTACATCATGGAGAACGGCAAGATCGTCATCGACGGCCCGGCCGAACGCCTGGCCCAGGATGCCGACGTGCGCGAGTTCTACCTGGGCATGGGTGGTGGCGGCGAGGCAAAAAGCTTTCGCGACCTGAAGCACTACAAGCGCCGCAAGCGCTGGTTGTCATGAAGCACCCCCTGAGTCGCTTCGCGCCTTCCCCCTCTCTCCCGCTTCGCGAGGGAGGGGGACAGCACCCTCGGTGCGGGGCGGCCCTTCCTCGGTGCTCCCGTGTGGGGGCACGCCAGTGTCACAGGCAGCGCGATGGGTCATTGATATGAAGAACCTTCCCGAACTCACCCTGCCCCAGATGCTGGCCGAACGCGCGCGCAGCGATGCCCAGCGCGTGGCCATACGGCAAAAGGACTTCGGCATCTGGAAGCCCACCAGCTGGGCGCGCTACCACGAGCGTGCCAGCCACTTCGGGCTGGGCCTGGCGCAGCTGGGCCTGCCGCCAGGCGGCCACATGGGCGTGATCTCCGAGAACCGCATCGAGTGGGTGCTGGCCCAGATGGGCGCGGGCCTGATCGGCGCCATCACCGTGGGCGTCTACCCCACCAGTCCCACGCCCGAGGTAGCCTACGTGGCCGGACACGCGGACATCGCCATCATGGTGTGCGAGGACCAGGAGCAGACCGACAAGCTGCTGGCCGCCCTGCCCGAGCTGCCGCAGCTGCAGAAAATCATCGTCATGGAGACCAAGGGCCTGCGCAGCCTTGCGCCCGAGCTGCGCGCCCTGATCACCACCTTCGACGAGGTCGAGCGCCTGGGCGCCCAGGCCGCCAGCCGCGCCCCCATCGAACAGGCGCTGGCACGCCAGACGCTGGATGACGTGGGGCTGATGATCTACACCTCGGGCTCCACCGGCAAGCCCAAGGGCGCCATGATCACCTACCGCAACATCCGCGGCGTGGTGCCCGGCATTGCCGAGCGGCTGGGGCTGGATGGCGACACGCGCCACCTGTCCTACCTGCCGCTGTGCCACGTGGCCGAGCAGATGCTGACCAGCTTCGTGCCGGTCTACCTGGGCTCACAGGTGCACTTCGGCGAGTCCATCCGCACGGTGCAGGAAGACCTGCGCGAAGTCGCGCCCAACATGTTCCTGGGCGTGCCACGCATCTGGGAAAAGCTGCATGCGGCCATCAGCATCAAGATGCAGGAGACCGGGCCGCTGCGCCGCACGCTCTACCGGCGTGCCATGGCGGCCTGCGCGCCGCTGGCCGAAAAGCCCCGCAGGCAGTGGAGCCTGGCCGAACACCTCACCTGGGCCGCCAGCTACTGGAGCGTGCTGCGCGCACTGCAGAACTTCATCGGCCTGCGCCAGGTGCGCGTGGCGCTCACGGGCGCCGCGCCCATACCACCCGACGTGGTGCGTTTTTTCCGCACGCTGGGCGTGCCGCTGATCGAGGTCTACGGGCTGACCGAATCCACGGGAATGGTTACCGGCCACCGCCTGGATGACGTGGCCGTGGGCAGCGTGGGCGTGGCCACCGAAGGCGTGCAATGGCGCATTGCCAGCCTCGGCAGCAGCGCGGGCCACGAGGGTGACGACAGCGGCGAACTGCAGATCAAGGGCGACATGGTCTTCGCGGGCTACTACAAGAACCCCGAGGCCACGGCGCAAAGCATCCAGGACGGCTGGCTGCACACGGGCGACGTGGTGTGCGTGCAGGGCGGCCAGCTGCGCATCGTGGACCGCCTCAAGGACATCATGATCACCGCCGGCGGCAAGAACCTCACGCCCTCGGAGATCGAGAACACCATGAAGGCCAGCCCCTTCATCAAGGAGTGCATCGTCGTGGCCGAGGGCCGCAAGTTCGTGGGCGCGCTGGTGCAGATCGACTACGAGACCGTGGGCCAATGGGCCCAGGCGCGGCGCATTGCCTTCACGCATTTCCGCTCCCTGGCCGAGATGCCCGAGGTGCGCGCGCTCATCGAGGCCGAGATCGCGCAGGGCAATGCGCGCCTGGCCCAGGTCTCGCATGTGCGGCGCTTCCATCTGCTCACCAAGGAGCTGGACCACGACGACGGCGAAGTCACGGCCACGATGAAGGTGCGCCGTTCTTCCATCTACAAGACCTACGCCGCCGAAATCGACGCCCTGTACCACTGAGCCTCCCATGACCGATACGCAAGACACCCCGCTGCGGCTGCAGCGCGAAGGCGCCATCGCCACGCTGACCTTCCACCGCCCCGCCGCCCTCAATGCCATCGACGTGCCCATGGCACTGGCGCTGCGCGACGCCGTGCGCGCCCTGGCCCAGGACCGCGCGCTGCGCTGCGTGGTGCTGGAAGGCGCGGGCCGCGCCTTCATGGCGGGCGGTGACCTGGACACGCTGGCCGCCGACCCCGTGCGCGGCGCGGCCGAGCTGCTGGCGCCGCTCAACGAGGCCGTGGCGCTGCTGGGCCAGCTCGATGCGCCCGTCATCGCCAAGGTGCATGGCGCGGCGGCAGGCGCAGGCCTGTCGCTGATGCTGCAGGCCGACTTCGTCTACGCGGCCGAGGGCACACGCTTCAACCTGGCCTACATCAACCTGGGCGCCAGCTGCGACGTGGGAGCCTCCTGGGCGCTGCCGCGCATCGTGGGCCTGCGCAACGCGCTGGAGATCGCCATGCTGGGCGAGACCCTGGACTGCGCCCAAGCGCAGCGCCTGAGCCTGATCAACCGCGTCCTGCCGCCCGCCGAACTCGACGCCGCCGTGCAGCAGCTGGCCCAGCGCCTGGCCACCGGCCCCACGGTGGCGCTGGGCCATATGCGCCGCCTCATGCGCGCGGGCCTGGACCGCAGCCTGCGCGACCAGCTGGCGGCCGAGGCCTGCGCCTTCGATGCCTGTGCGCGCACGGCCGACCTGCCGCGCGGCATTGCGGCGTTCCACGCCAAGCAGGCGCCGCAATTCGAAGGCCGGTAAGGGCCTGTGAGGATCGGCGGGCAGGGGACCATCCATGCCTGACACCGAGGTGGCTGCGCAAGACTGCGCCCGCCCGGCACAATGCAAGCCACCCCGTGTTCATCGCTTCGAGGAGCTTCACCATGACCCCACGCGACGTCTTCGTCGTCGGCACTGCGCGCACCGCCATCGGCACCTTCGGCGGCAGCCTCAAGGACGTACCCAACACCCAGCTGGCCACCACGGCCGTCAAGGCGGCCATCGAGCGCGCGGGCCTGGCGCCGGACGCCGTCGGCCACGTGGTCATGGGCAATGTGATCCCCACCGATACCAAGGACGCCTACCTCTCGCGCGTGGCCGCCATCGATGCGGGCTGCCCCATCGAGACGCCGGCCTTCAACGTCAACCGGCTGTGCGGCTCCGGCCTGCAGGCCATCGTCTCTGCCGCGCAGGCCATTGCGCTGGGCGACTGCGACGTGGCCATCGGCGGCGGCAGCGAGTCCATGAGCCGCGGCCCCTACTTCGACCAGGCCGCCCGCTGGGGCGCGCGCATGGGCGACGCCAAGAGCATCGACTACATGCTGGGCATCCTGCACGACCCCTGGCAGAAGATGCACATGGGCATCACGGCCGAGAACGTGGCCGAGCGCTATCACATCAGCCGCGAAATGCAGGATGAACTGGCAGCGGCCAGCCACCAGCGCGCGGCCGCTGCCATCGCGGCCGGCCACTTCAAGGAGCAGATCGTTCCCGTGGAAATCGCCACGCGCAAGGGCGTCGTGGTCTTCGACACCGACGAGCATGTGCGCGCGGCCACCACCATCGAAGTGCTCAGCGCCATGAAGCCGGCCTTCCGCAAGGAAGGCGGCACCGTGACGGCCGGCAATGCCTCGGGCATCAACGACGGCGCCGCCGCCGTGGCGCTGGCCGCAGGCGATCGCGTGGCTGCCCTGGGACTGAAGCCGCTGGCGCGCCTGGTCGGCTACGCCCATGCCGGCGTGGACCCCGCCTACATGGGCATAGGCCCCGTGCCGGCCACGCAGAAGGTGCTGCAGCGCACGGGCCTGAAGATTGCAGACATGGACGTCATCGAGGCCAACGAGGCCTTTGCGGCCCAGGCCTGCGCCGTGATCCAGCAACTGGCGCTGGACCCGGCCAAGGTCAATCCCAACGGCTCGGGCATCTCGCTGGGCCACCCGGTCGGCGCCACGGGCGCCATCATCACCACCAAGGCCATCGCCGAACTGCAGCGCACGGGCGGCCGCTATGCGCTGGTGACCATGTGCATAGGCGGCGGCCAAGGCATCGCAGCCATCTTCGAAAGGGTCTGAGCGCCCTGGGGGCGCGGCGATGTTTCACATGAAACATTGCCGGCCCGGGTGCCTTGCTGCTGGCTCAGAACGGCGCTTCTTCAGGCGCCGTGTCCACGGGTGCCGTGGCCGGCCCCGTCAGCGCACCACGGCCCGATGCCGCTGCGCGCGGTGCCGTCGCGGGAGCGTGGGCAGCAGGCGTCTGCAGCGATGCGGGAAGATCCTGGCCCAGGCCCGTGCGCCCTTCCCCGCCCAACGCCTCGATCAGATCGGGGATGAGCCTGGACAGCTCGCCCGTGGCAATCGCCACGTCGGCATCGAAGCCGCCGTCGTCCTGCGACTGGCCTTCCATCACGGCATCGAGCAGCGCGATCTTGCGGATCTGCAGACCCTCGGTCAGCACAAAGCTCACGCGGTCGTCCCAGGTCAGCGCCAGGCGTGTGGGCAGCTTGCCGTGCTCGATGTGCTGGCGCACCTCGTCGATGTCCAGCGGATGGCGCGCATAGCGCACCACGGCCTTGGATTCGTCGGCGGCCTTGAGCTCGCATTCACGGTCAATCGAAAAGCCGGCCGGGCTTTCCTGCGTGGTCAGCCAGTGCGCCATGGCGGCCTGTGCGCTGGTCTGCGTATCGACCAGGGCCAGCGCAAAGCCTGTGAGGCCCTCCACCAGCGAGCTGACCACCTCGTCGGCGCGCGCCTGGCTGCCGGTGTCCAGCACCAGGGTGCGGGCCTGCGGGTCCAGCCACACCCACATGGAGCCCTGCTTGGTGAAGGCCATGGGCAGCAGGTCCAGCTTGGCCTCGTCCTTGAGTTCCTTCTTTTCCTTCTTGCCGGGCTTGCGGCCTTCGGTGGCCTCGATGTGGGCGGCCTTCTCGTTGACGCGGCGGTTGAGCACGCTGGCCGGCAGCATCTTGGCCTCGGTCATGAAGCGCATCACCCACTGATTGGCCACGGACTCGGCCAGCGGGCCATGGGGCTCACCGCGCGGCGGCACCCAGCCGGCGCTGCGCTCCTGCGTGGCGCCGCACTCGGCAAACGGGCTCTTGCCCAGGGCTTCTTCAAGCTGCTGCAAATCGCCCTGCCAGCTCTCGGCAATGCGATAGACGATCATGTTTTTGAACATAGCGAACCTTTGCTCGGACGGACTGCGGCCGTGCCGCAAGAGGGTGTGCAACACCGGGCTGCGCCGCCTCCATCCAGAGGGAGAAAACTGAAAAAACAGCAGGGGCGCCATGCCTTGGCGCCCCGCCCGGCCATTGTGCATGCCTGGCACCGGACAGCGCTGCACAAGCTTGTCAATTCTTTACAAGCCCTGCGCAAAACCACACGGCCCCGATACATCGGACGACCACACTTCAACCATCCGCTGCACAGGGCCCGCCAAGTGCCTTGACGGCGGCCTTCAGTCACCCTCTCCAGAAAGGATTTTGGAATGACCACCACCTTCCGCCGCACCCTCGCCAGCGCCGCAGCTGCCACCGCCTTGCTGGCATCGTTCGCCCTGCCCTCGTACGCCCAGACCGCCGCGCCGGCAGCACCGGCTGCAGCCACCACGCCCAAGCCCGAACGTCCCATGCACAAGCCTGGCGAGCGCCGCGAACACATGCAGCAGCGCATCGCCAAGCTCAAGGCCGACCTCAAGCTCACGCCGGCCCAGGAGACCGCATGGAACACCTATGCGGCCACCTTCAAGCCCGGCGAGCGTCCCCAGCGCATGGAGCGCGAGGACTTCGCCAAGCTGACCACGCCCCAGCGCATCGACAAGATGCGTGAAATGCGCGCCCAGCGCGCGGCCGATGCCGATCGCCGCGGCGAAGCCACCAAGGCCTTCTACGCCCAGCTGGACGCCAACCAGCAAAAGACCTTCGATGCCGCCACGCTGCACAAGGGACACCCTGGCCACCACGGCATGGGCCACGGCCCGCGCCATGACCACAAGAGCGGCCAGGCCCGCCCTTCCCCGGCACCTGCCCAGTAAGCGCCAGCCTGGCCTGCCTGCCACCGGCGGGCAGCCGGATTGCTTGAGCCAGCCCTTGCACGGACGCCTTGTCGGGCGACCGACAGTGCAAGGGCTTTTTTGCTGACGCCCCGGTCTTCACCAGCCTCCCTAGAGTGTTACAGGCACAGCAACGTGTGCCGCCCCCGGAGAAGATCATGGCCCTCAAAATCATTCAAACGACGCCATCCAGCTACCAGAGCCTCGCCAAGGCACGCATCCATCCGCCAGCACGCCTGGCAGCGACCGTGATGCTGGCCTGCGCAGGCGCTGTCCTGCCGATGGCGACCCAGGCGCAATCCTTGACGCCGGAATCCACCCCTTCCCTGTACCTGCAATATGGCGCGGCCGAGCGCAGCGCCGACAGCTGGACCCTGGGCGTTACCGTGCCCTGGCGCAACTGGCGCCATGCGCTGTGGGGCGGCCAGCTCAGCGGCTACTGGGATATCTGGGGCGCGCGATGGTCCGCCCCCCTGGAAGGCAGCCACCGCAGCACCTGGGTGGTGGGCATCAATCCCACGCTGCGCTGGCGTGGCAGCAACGGACAGTCGCCCTGGTTTGCAGAAACCGGCGTGGGTCTGAGCTGGGCACTGAACCGGCGCTACGTCACGGACGAGAAGGAATTCCCGACCCGCTACAACTTCGCCACCCATATCGGCGTGGGCTACCTGTTTGGCAACCAAGGCCAGCATGAACTGGTGCTGAGGCTGGAGCACCATTCCAACGCTGGCATCAAGAAGCCCAACCCCGGCGAAAACTTCCTGCAGCTGCGCTACGCCCACCATTTCTGACCATCGCTGCAGCCCAGCCCCGACCACCCGCGAGGTGGTCTTTTTTTTGCCCGCTGCAGGCCTGTGGAAAAACCTGGGTATAAAAACCTTGTAAATCCATGCTTATTCACAGGATGGATGCATCGCGGAAAGTTGTTCCCAAAACGGGTGCAGCTGCAAGGCAGCATCCACCACAGGGTTTGCATACTCATAACTTATTGATTTTCCATGTGAAAAATCAGTTATCAACAATTAAGCGCTTCACTTACTACTACTACTAATTAAAAAATAGAAGAAATAGGAATAACAGCCGAGCTCGGTTTTTCACAGCACGAACGCCGATCTGGATAAAAAAAGCAGCCCCCTTACCCAGGAAAAGCTGCTTGTCAACAGATCACAGCATGGTCAGACCCTGTGTTCATCAATGCATCACAGGTCTGCCTTCTGACTGATAAACGCTTAAATTTCTTTTAAATCAATAACTTACGAGAAAACATCAAAAAAAAAGCCTGTCATGCAAAACTGTGGATAGAAGATGATCAACTTTCAAGTTATCCACAGAAAAATCCGTGACATGCAATCTATCCCCGTTGGCAAGGCACCGGGAACAGGGCGTTGACCACATGTTTTTCAGTACGCTAGATCCTTGTTTTTTTTAAGGTAATGGCAGTTATCCACAGAGATATCATGCCTCTACTACTACGACTATTCTTTATAAGAAGATCAAAGAACAACCAAAGGCGAAGTCACGCCGGGAAGCCAAGGCAGCCAGGTTTGCCAAAAAAACAGACGCGTGAGCTTGGCTGGAGCCAGGCATGTGCAAAGAAGGACTGCGCTCCAGCGAAATTGGCGCGCCTGTCTGCAAAAAATCCGCAAGGCTCCTGGGCGATGGCCTTGCTCATGAAGACAAGACTTCACCCGTCACCCGGTTGGCATGCAGGTGAACGACGGCCTTTTTCACGCCTGGCTGTGAACAACCAGGGAAAACTTCGAGGAAACGGCGTCTCTCGCACGGGCGCATGCGGACACGCCAGAGACCACCGTTGTTCATTCAAAAAAATTCAATCCTTGATCTGGGCCCTGCCAGCGGCCTGTGCATCCGAATCAGGAGCAGCTGATCCAGCACTGGCAAGGGCAATCACGAAAAGTGATGGCTGCAGCACTGCAGGGAGAAAGGATGGGAATCAGGCCGTCTCTCCAACGGCCCGCAGACAGCGCAAACACCAGGCAGATGCCAGGACCCCTGCAGGGGCGCCAAAGCGCTTCCTGGGGCCGCCTGATGGCCTGTGGGCCGTGATCTCCGGGGGTGGTCGGCAGGTGTGGCCTGCGAGGTCGTGCAGGTCCTTTGAACCTGTTGCCGGGCGCCGCATGTATGAACGGATCCCGTGGAGTGAAGTTGCCCACAGGCTGTGTGCAAATGGCCTGTGGGCAATCGGGAGGATGGTTTTCAGGAAAATTGCCTGAAATCAAGGGCTTGTGTGGATGGGGGAAGGTGGAGGAAACGGAGAGGGGCTGGTTTCCCCGTTCTTTCCACAGCTTTCGTCTCAGCGTGCCGGGCGGCGCTGCAGGGCAAAGGGCGGCAGGCCCTTGAGCAGCTGCTGGCCATAGCTGGTGTTCACCAGGCGCCGGTCATAGCAGTAGACATGGGCCTGGTCTTCCTCGGTGCGGATGGCGCGGCCCACCCACTGGGCCAGCCGTATCGCCGTGGCCGGCACCACGAGTTCGTTGAAGGGGTTGCGGCCGCTGCTGCGCAGCCATTCGGCGCGGGCCTCGCCCACGGGGTCGTCGGGCGGGGCAAAGGGCAGCTTGGTGATGAACAGGGACTCGCACAGTGCGCCGGGCAGGTCCAGTCCCTCCCCGAAGGACTGCATGCCGAAGATGATGGAGGGCTCGCCCATCTCCACGGCATCGCGGTGGCGTGCCAGCAGCAGTGCGCGGGGCATGGCCGTCTGCACCAGCACCTGCGAGCGCATGGCCGTGGACAGCGCATCCACCGCCAGGCGCATCTGCTCGCGCGAGGTGAACAGCACCAGGGCGCCGGCCTGCACACGGGACAGGTCGCCCAGCAGCGCGTCCACCATCTCCTGGGTGAAGCGGGCGGCTTCCTTCGGATCGGCCACGGTTTCGCGCGCCACCAGCGTGCCCTGTCGCGCGTAGTCGAAGGGGCTGGGCACTTCCAGCGTGGTCACGGCCGCATCGTCGTGCAGGCCGGCCTCGCGCAGGAAGAAGTCGAATTGTCCACAGCTGGTCAAGGTGGCCGACGTGAGCACCGCGCCGCGCACCTGGGACCACAGGTGATGGCGCAGCGTGGCGCCGGGCAGGATGGGGCTGGCATGGGCCTTGACCACGATGTACTCGCCATCTGTCTCCAACGTGAACCATTTGGCATTGGGTACGCGGCTACTGTCGTCATCCTGCGCCGGCTGCTGCATCAGCAACTGGGCCGTGTCATAGACGGATTCCAGGCGGGGTGCCAGTGCGCCAACCTGTGCATAAGCTGTAGACAGCCTGCGTGCTTCCTCTGGATTGTCCTTGATGGCGGCACGCAGCGCCTTGGAGATGGCGCGCAGCGCGTCCAGAAAGCTGTTGGCATGGTGGGCCGCCCTGCCCAGCGGCTCCAGCAGGGGCTCGGGCAGCATGCCGCGCGGCACGCGCACCCGGGCCGGCCCCCAGCTGTCCTTTTGTGACTTGAGCGTATCGCCGTACAGCTCCATCACCAGGCGCGCCAGTTCCTGCAGCTGCTGGCGCAGCTGGCTTGCATGGCTGGGCAGGTCGGCCAGTTCCTCCACTTCGACCAGGGTATTCACGCGCAGGGCGCGGCTGGTCAGCTTGTCTATCCAGCCCAGGCGGCTCAGGTCCATCTCGCCGGCGAACTGGCCCAGCGCCGTGGCGGGCAGATGGTGGGCTTCGTCCAGCACCAGAAGGCAGTTGTCCAGCTCGGGCAGCAGCCGCGCGCCCAGGGAGGACAGCAGCAGATCGTGGTTGGCCACGATGACCTGGGCGGCCACCAGGTCCTTGCGGCGCTCGTAGTAGACGCAGTTGCTGAAGGCCGGGCAGTGCTTGCCCGTGCAGGACGAGGATTCGGCCGCCACGGGGCTCCAGGCCTCGGCCTCGGGCGGGGTTTCCAGAGAGTCGCGGTCGCCGTCCCAGGCCTGGCTGGCCAGCGCGTTGGCCATGCTTTTGTAGAACTGCATGCGCGCCTCCAGCTCCAGGGCCGGGCGTGCCACGCGGCTTTGGGCCTGGGCCTTTTCCTCGGCGAACAGATCGTCCAGATCCTCGTCCTGGGCCTCGCCAGTGCTGGCCAGCCGCTCCAGCTTCAGTTTGCAGACAAAGCGGCCCCGGCCCTTGGCCAGCGCGAACTTGAAAGGCTGCTCCAGCTGCTGGGCCAGCGCGGGCAGATCCTTGTTCACCAGCTGTTCCTGCAGCGCCACGGTGGCCGTGGAAATCAGCACCCGGGTGCCGCGCGCCAGCGCCATCGAAATGGCGGGAATGCTGTACGCCAGCGATTTGCCCACCCCCGTTCCGGCCTGCACCACGGCAATGGACCGGGTGGGCTCCGGCGCGCCCTCATCGATTTTTCCCAGCTGGGCCTGGCTCAAGGTCTGCGCGACCTGGGCCGCCATTTTTCGCTGCCCCTCACGATTTCGGAACCCCGGGATGGCTCCGACCACGTCATCGAAGGATTTCAGGGCTTGGTCAGCCCATTTTTTTTCATGCATTTCGGCGTATTTCGACCAGATGGATCACTTTGGTCCGTCTGTTTATAAGGATTCGTACAGTGATATGTATTAAATAAGATGCGAAATCTTATGGAATACAGCGCACAAAGCGCGTTTTTTCGTATGCCGTACAGCCTACAAGCTGCACGTCATATGGATCACTGCACCCGCCAATCGCATGTGCGTACAGGTGGGTATCGGTGGCCGGGATGGACATCTGTCCACCGGCTGTTCCTGGATTGTTCCCATGGCCGTTGATGGCTGTGCGCGTGGCTGCATCCACAGTCTTGCCCACAGCTGCCAGGGTGTGCGGCCTGTGGTCAATCTTGTGTGCATGCTGTTGGCATGCCTGTGGATTGATGGAGTGATTGTCGCAATTCATCGTTGATTTGCAACGAATTTTTCGAGGATTCAGGTTTGCTGCAATTTGCAGAAGGTAGTGGAAGTTGTCACCACTGTGGAAAACAGGGCCTGTGCAGATCTCTGGCTTTGCAGGGTGCATTTTTCCCCGGGATATCCACAGGTCTGCCGCCGCTGCGGCCTGGCCTGGCCTGGGTCCCACGCCAGGCGGCAGGTGCGGGACCGCGCAGGCTGTGCGCCGCGGACCGCGCCGGATCTCGCAAAAGTCCGCCAAAGGCACAGACCATCCCCACCGGGGACAGGTCCCGGGGGCGAGCCCAGGGCATGCGAGTGCCTTACCAAACGGTAATGAAGGCTTCACGCACGCCGGAAGATGCGTTTTCTAGCATCTGTTTCATCTCAGGAGACAAGGGTCGGCTCGCTGCAGTCCCTGCGCTCCAGGCATGGATTGAAGGGGCAAGAATGATCAAGACACTTGCGGGCCTGCCCACGGCAGCCCGGTTTCCGGCGGCCTCGGCATGCGCCGTCATCGCCGTGGCCTGCCTTGTGGCGGGCTGCGATGCATCCAAGGCATCGGCACAGAACGAGCCTGCCGCGCAGGCGCCCGCGCCCGCCGGCGTGGTGCGGGTCAAGCCCGAGTCGCTGAAGATGCTGGACATCGCCGCGGTGGCCGATCCGCAGGGCACGCAGATGGCCTGGGCGCCGGCGCGCGTGACCTTTGCCGAGGACCGCGTGGCCACCGTCTCGGTGCCGCTGGCCGCGCGCGTGGTGTCCGTGCGTGCCCACGTGGGCGACATCGTCAAGGCCGGCGACGAGCTGGCCACCCTGGTCAGCCCCGAGGCGCTGCGCGTGCGCTACGAAGTGGAAGCTGCCCGCAGCGCGCATGACGTGGCCACCGTGGAAGTGCGGCGCCAGCAGACCATGGTGGACAAGGGCGTGGGCGTGGAGGTGGATCTGCGCGCGGCCCAGGCAAAGCTGCGCGAGTCGGCCCAGGAGCTCGCGCGTGCCCAGGGCACGTCGGCGCTGCTGGGGCAAGGCGGCGGCGACCGGCTGGTGCTGCGTGCGCCGCGCGCCGGCGTGGTGGCCGAGCGCAAGGCCGTGGTCGGCGCCTCGGTCGAGCCCAGCGGCGAGCTGTTCCTGATCGGCGATCCCGCCGCCATGAACGTGGTGGCCGATGTCTTCGAAAGCGATCTGCCCGGCATCCGCCTGGGCAGTGCCGTGCAGGTCGATGTGCCGCAGCTGCCCAAGCCCCTGACCGGCACGGTGCGCCACCTGGGCGCCACGCTGGACAAGGAATCGCGCCGCGCCTCCGTCATCGTGCAGCTCGATGCGCAAAACCCCGTGCTGCGTTCCGGCATGCAGGCGCGCGTGGGCCTGCAGGTCTCCAACGAGCACGAGATGCTGATCCCCGTGACGGCCGTGCTCATCAAGGATGAAAGCCGCAGCATCGTCTTCGTGCAGACCGGCGAGCTGCAGTTCGAGGCCCGCACCGTGGTGCTGGGCCGGCCCTCGCGCGGCATGGTGCCCGTGGTGTCGGGCCTGAAGTCGGGTGAGAAGATCGTCGTGCGCGGTGGTCTGCTGCTCGACGGCGCAGCCAGCCAGCTGCTCTGATCGCGGCAAGGAGTCCCATCAATGCTGCGTTCCCTGATAGCGTTTGTGGTGCACCGGCGGCTCGTCGCCCTGTGCGCCACCCTGATCATCGCCATCTATGGCGTGTATTCGTACCTGCACACGGCCATCGAGGCCTATCCCGATGTGACCAATGTGCAGGTGGGCGTGATTGCCCAGGCGCCGGGCCTGGCCCCCGAGGAGGTGGAGCGCCAGATCACCCAGCCGCTGGAGCGCGAGCTCAACGGCACGCCGGGCCTGGTGTCGCTGCGCTCGGAGAGCTACTTCGGCCTGGCCATGATCAACCTCGTCTTCAATGACGAGGCCGACAGCTTCCATGCGCGCGCCGAGGTGTCGCAGCGCCTGCCCCAGGCCAATCTGCCCGACGGCGTCACGCCCGAGATGGCGCCCGACTACACGCCGCTGGGCAAGATCTTCTACTACCGCCTGAAGAGCGACCGCCACACGCTGGCGCAGCTGCGCACCGAGCAGGAATGGCGCGTGGTGCGCGTGCTCAAGCAGGTGCAGGGCGTGGCCGACGTGGTCAGCATCGGCGGCTTCGTCAAGGAGTACCACGTCGAGGTCGATCCCGAGAAGCTGTATGCGCTGGGCCTGTCGCTGGAAGACGTGAGCGATGCGCTGTCCAAGTCCAACCGCAACGTGGGCGGCGGCCTGATGCGCCGCGGCGAGCAGTCGCTGATCATCCGCGGCATCGGCCTGCTGCGCACGCCGCAGGAGATCCAGGGCGTGGTCGTGGCCATGCGCGGCAGCGCGCCCGTGACCATTGGCGACGTGGCGCGCGTGGTGCAGTCGCACACGCCGCGCCAGGGCTCGGTGGGCATGGACGATGCCGACGACGTGGTCCAGGGCATCGTGCTGCTCAAGCGCGGCGAGAACCCCTCGGTGGTGCTGGACCAGATCCATGCCAAGGTGGCCGCGCTCAATGACGGCGGCCTGCCCGAGGGCATGCACATGGAGACCAACTACGACCGCTCCGACCTGGTCGGCCACACGCTGGGCACGGTGCAGCACAACCTGCTGTTCGGCGCCACGCTGATCGTGGGCGTGCTGTGGCTGTTCCTGCGCAGCCTGCGCGGCTCGCTGATCGTGGCCACGGTGATCCCGCTGTCGCTGCTGGTGGCCTTCATCGGCCTGCACCTGCTGGGCATGCCGGCCAACCTGATCTCCATGGGTGCCATCGACTTCGGCATCATGGTGGACGGCGCCGTGGTGCTGGCCGAGAACATCATCCGCAACGCCCGCCTGCGCAAGCCGCAGACGCAGGCGGACATGCGCCACATCATCATCGACTCGGCCGTGGCCGTGGCCAAGCCCACGCTGTTCGCCATGGCCATCGTGATCGCGGCGCTGATCCCCGTGTTCTCGCTGGAAAGCATCGAGGGCCGCATCTTCCGTCCGCTGGCCATGACCTACAGCTTCGCGCTGCTGGGTGCCCTGGTCTTCGCCATGGGCCTGGTGCCGGCGCTGTGCGCGCTGTTCCTCAAGCCCCAGCACGTGATGGTGGAAGAGCCCAAGATCTTCGACCGCGCGCACCACGGCTACCAGCACTGGATCGGCAGCCTGCTGGGCGCCGGGCGGCGCCGTGTCATGGTGGTGGTCGCCTCGCTGGCCATCCTGGTGGCGGCCGGCCTGTCGGCCGCCTGGCTGGGCACGGAATTCCTGCCCGAGCTCGATGAAGGCGACGCCTACGTGCTGGTGCAGATGCCGGCATCGATCTCGCTGGAAAAGGGCCAGGAAGTGCTGCGCGACGTGCGCCTGCGCCTGAAGACCTTCCCCGAGGTCATCACCGTCACCACCGAGCAGGGCCGTCCCGAGTCCGGCACCGACAACGAGACGCTGAACCTGGCCAAGGTGCTGGTGCGCCTGAAGGGCCACGGCGAATGGCGCAAGGGCCTGACCAAGCCCCAGCTCATCGAGCAGATGCGCGCCACGCTCAGCGAGATTCCGGGCGTGTCGTTCAACTTCGCCCAGCCCATCCGCGACAGCGTGGAGGAATCGACGTCCGGCGCGCGCGGCCAGGTGGTGCTCAAGGTCTTCGGCCCCGACATTCCGCAGCTGCGCTCCATCCTGCAGCAGACCGTGGACCTGGTGAAGGACATCGACGGCGTGGTCGACCTGGGCCTGTACCGCGACGCGCCTGCGCCCCAGGTGCACGTGGAGTTCGACCGCCAGGCGCTGGCGCGCCAGGGCATTGCCATGGAGACCGCGCAAAAGACGCTGGAGGCGGCGCTGGCCGGCAACATCTCCACCACGCTGTGGGAAGGCGAGTACCCCGTGCCCGTGCGCGTGCGCCTGCCCTACGTGGACCGCATGGACGAGGAACGCATCCGCAACATCGCCATCCCCCTGCCCAATGGCGCTGCGGGCGGCTCGGTGCCGCTGCACTCGGTGGGCCAGGTGGCCATCAAGATCGGCAACTCCTCCATCTTCCGCGAAGGCAATGCGCGCTACATGGCGCTCAAGTTCAACGTGGAAGGCCGCGACATCGGCTCCGTGGTCAAGGACACGCTGGCCACGTTCAAGAAGAACGTGAAGATCCCCGAGGGCTACCAGGCCGTCTGGGGCGGCGAGTGGGAGAACCAGCAGCGCGCGGCCGCGCGCCTGAAGATCGTGGTGCCGCTGTCGCTGATCATCGTCTACGCCCTGCTGTTCGGCGCGCTGGGCCAGGCGCGCAGCGCCGGCATCATCTTGCTGTGCGCGCCCTTCACCATGGTGGGCGGCATCGCGGCCCTGCACTTGGCGGGCATCGAGCTGTCCATCAGCGCGGCCATCGGCTTCATTGCCTTGCTGGGGCAGGTGGCGCTGGCCGGGCTGCTGGTGATCTCGGCCGTGGAGGAGCTGCGACGGCAGGGCATGCCCATGATGCAGGCCCTGGTCGAGGGCGCTGCCGAGCGCATGCGCTCCATCGTGCTCGTGGCGCTGCTGGCGCTGCTGGGCCTGCTGCCCATGGCGCTGTCCACGGGCGTGGGCAGCGAGACGCAAAAGCCCTTCGCCTCCGTGATCGTGGGCGGCATGGTGGTGCTGCCCCTGGTGGCCCTGGTGCTGCTGCCCGTGCTCTATGCGCTGCTGGGCCCCAAGAACATGTTGACGCAGGAAGAACTCGATGAAAAAGAGTAAGCACCCCCTGAGCGGCTGCGCCGCTTCCCCCTCTCGCTTCGCGGGGGGGACGACGCCCTCGCCGCGAGGCGGCTCTTGCTCGGCGTCCCTGGCTTTTGGTCGCGCCGGTTTTGCAGGCAGCGCCCGTTATCGGGCCCTGTTTGTGGCTGTGGCGCTGTGCTGCGGGGCGGGTTCTGCGTTTGCGCAGCAGGCTGTACCCGCTGTACCGGGCGGGGCGGCTGTGCCGGCCATCACTGCGGCGCCTGCCTCCGAGGTGGCTCCGGCGGCGGCGCCGCAGCAGCCGGTGGGGATGCAGGAGTATCTGCAGATGGTGGTGCGCAACCAGCCCCAGCTGGCGGCGCAGCGGCTGCAGATCGGGATTGCGCAGGCGGACAGCCGCACAGCGGCGGCGTTTCCCAATCCTTCGGCGTCGTACAGCAGCAAGCCGGGCGAGAAGCAGTGGGGCATAGAGCAGCCGCTGCCCATTTTCGGCCAGCGGCGCCTGCGCATGGAGAACGCGCGCAAGGGCGAGACGGCGGCGCGCGCCAATGTCGAGGTGGCCGTGGCCACCACGCTCAACGATGCAGCCACGGCCTTCATTGATCTGCTGATGACGCAGCAGCGCCTGAAGGTCTGGCAAGAGGCGCAGGAGGCCCTGAACAGCGCGGGCAATATCGTGCGCGGACAGATCGAGGCCGGTGCGCGCAGCCGCTATGACGGCGCGCGCCTGAGCCTGCAGCAGGCCCAGATGGCCATGCAGGTCAGCCAGGCCCAGTCGGACTGGCAGGATGCCGCCTCGCACGCCGCCGCCCTGGCCGCCCTGCCCCAGTGGGCACCGCGCGCCACGGGCAGCCTGCAGGCCGTTCCCGTGGCCCAGCTGTTGCACGAGCAGGAACTTTGGGAGGCCGCGCGCCTGCGCCTGCCGGCCCTGGTGGCCGCCCAGGCCGAGCTGGACCAGCTGCGCCACAAGGTCGAGCTGGAACGCCGCGAAGCCCTGCCCACGCCCAGCATCAGCGTGGCGCGGGTGCGCAACCGGTTGGACGGCAACTACAACCAGATCGGCGTGTCGGTGGAGCTGCCGCTGTTCGATCGCCGCGAAGGCCCCATCGCGCGTGCCCAGGTGGAGGCCGAGCAGGCCCAGCTGCGCTACGACGCCGCGCTGATCGAGGCGCGTACCGAGCTGCAGCGCGCCATCAGGCAGCTGAAGCTGCGCCGCGATGCCGTGCGCGCCTACGAAAAGCAGGGCCTGGCGCAGATCGCGCCGCTCAACCAGATGGCCCAGGACGCCTACAAGCTGGGCCAGGGCTCCATCCTGGAGCTGATCGATTCGCTGGGATCGATCAACGAGCACCGCCTGGAGCACCTGGACCTGGTCAAGGAAATGATGCTGGCCGAGTGGCAGGTGCGCGTGGCCAGCGGCGATCTGCCGATGTGGGCTGCGCCCTGACGGTTTCATGCGGCGCGGTGCTCTGGGATGCCGCGCGGCCCTGCCCCTAGCTGGAAAGAGGTGGTCAACATGCCGGCATCCCCACCGATCTCGGCGGAGTCTGGCGCGCCGTATAGTGTCTGCCTCAGTTTCGAGTCAGGCCCTGCCGCCCGCATGTACCGCTATCTCATCATCGAAGACGACGCGCTGAACGCGCGCTACATCGCCGAAGGCCTGCGCCAGCAGGGCGCGCAGGTGGCGGTGTGCAGCGATGGTGTGCAGGGCATCGCCATGGCCGTGGGCGAGAGCTGGGATGTGATCATCCTCGACCGCATGCTGCCCAACGGCTTCGACGGCCTGCAGATCCTGCAGACGCTGCGCTCCATGGGCAAGCAGACGCCGGTGCTGGTGCTCAGCGCCCTGTCGGCCACGGACGAGCGCGTGCGCGGCCTCAAGGCCGGCTGCGACGACTACCTGACCAAGCCCTTTGCCTTCTCCGAACTCTCGGCGCGCCTGGAGGCCCTGGTGCGCCGCGCCCAGATCCCGGCCCCCGCGCGCGAGATGCGCCTGGCCGACCTGCGGCTGAATCTGCTCACGCGCAGCGCCGAGCGCGCGGGCCAGCCGCTGGCGCTGCAGCCGCGCGAGTTCCGCCTGCTGGCCTTTCTGATGCAGCACGCGCACCAGATCGTCACGCGCACCATGCTGCTGGAGTCGGTGTGGGACTACCGGTTCGACCCGCAGACCAATGTCATCGACGTGCACATCAGCCGCCTGCGCGGCAAGGTGGACAAGGGCTTCGAGCCCGCGCTGATCCACACCGTGCGTGGCGTGGGCTACAGCCTGTCGGACCGGCCGCAGGACCTGCCGCAGGTGGCCTGATCCCATGTCGCTGGCCAAGCCCTGGAGCTCCACGGCCTTCCGGCTGGCGCTGACCTACGGCGTGCTGCTGGTGCTGACCATGTCCATCGTGCTGTCGGTGTTCTACGTGCAGACCGTGGGCGTGCTGCGCATGCGCATGGACCGGCAGGCCGAGAACCACATGCGCCGCCTGGTCGAGCACCGCGACAAGTACGGCGAGCCCGCGCTGGAGGCCGAGATCCAGCAGACCCTGCTGGACGGCGTCAACACCGATACCGAAATCCTCATCCTCATGGATGGCGACGGCAATCCCATCATCGGCAACGCCGACGTGGTGCCCGCACGCCGCCTGACGGAGATGGGCGTGCGCGATCTCAAGGTGCGGCGCAACGGCCGCATCATCGCGGGCCGCGTGGCCGTGGCCCAGCTGTCCGACGGCAAGCTGCTGGCCGTGGGCAGCGACATGCAGGTGCAAAGCGATGTGGAGGAGCTGTTCGGCCGCGCCAGCCTGCTGGCCGGCCTGGTGGCCCTGGGCATGGCCGTACTGGGCGCCGGGGCCTTCCGGCGCGTGGTGGAAGAGCGTGCCGCCGACATCCGCAGCACCATGGCGCGCGTGGCCACGGGTGACCTGCGCCAGCGCATTCCGGTCACGCGCCGCGACGATGAGTTCACGCTGCTCAACCGCGACATCAACACCATGCTGGACCGGCTGGAACTGCTGATGGACGGCATACGCCATGTCTCCAACACCATCGCCCACAACCTGCGCACGCCGCTGACGCGCATCCTGCTGCGCCTGCGCAATGCCCAGCAGGCCACGCCCGAGGAAAAGAACGAGACGCTGGCGCTGGTGGCCCAGGAAGTGGCCGAACTGGGCGTGGTCTTCGACAAGCTGCTGCAGATTGCCGAAGTGGAAAGCGGCGCCAGCCGCAAGAACTTCGCGCCCGTGGACCTGCGTGCCCTGCTGGTCGACGTGGTGGAGTTCTACGAACCGCTGGTCGAGGACGCGGGCGGCGTGCTGCGCCTGGAGGTCGATGGCACGCCCATGGCGCTGGGCGACGGCGACCTGCTGGCCAGCGCCGTGGCCAACCTTGTGGACAACGCCATCAAGTACGGATCACTGCCCGACAGCGACCACGGCGCCGACATGCTGCTGCGCGCGGGCGTGGCCCACGAGCACGGCATGGACGGCGGCGCCTGGGGCGTGGAAATCATCGTGCAGGACCGCGGCCCCGGCGTGGACGCGCAGACGCGCGAGAAGATGAGCACCCGCTTTTACCGCGCCGAATCGGACCGCGAAGGCTACGGCCTGGGCCTGGCCAGCGTGCTGGCCATCGTGCAGCTGCATGGCGGCAAGCTGGGCTTCGAGAACATGCATCCGGGCCTGCAGGCAAGGATCTGGCTGCCCGGGTTGCCCACGGCCTGAAGCCGTTTCAGCGGTCCTTGTGACCGTAGGCGCAAAAGCCGGGCTTGGGGCCCTTCTTGGGGTGCAGGCGACAGGTTTCGGGCCGCTTGTCGTAGACCGTGCAGCGCCGCGACTTGGCATCCAGAAAATTGCAGTCCCCGCTGGCGCGCCGCGCCATGGTGAAGATGTTGTGCTTGGGGTTGTAGTGGTCGATCAGCCGCATCTTCATCAACCGCTTGGCGATGAGCTTGGGCTCCACGTTGTCCACCTCGAACGGATCCACCAGCTCCAGCCGCACCAGATCGGGCAGCTGCACCTCCAGCGGCATGGTGCAGCAGTTGGCCGCACAGCTGTCGCACATGCCGGGCTTGTATTTGCTCCAGGAGTCGAGGCGGTCGACGTCGACGATGCTGATGGGGGATCTCATGGTGGGCGATGGGCGTGTGCAGGGCCGCTATTTTTCGCCAGAAAGCCCGGCGGCGGTTGCCGCGCCGGCGTAGCCAAGCGAGGGGGCGGGTCTTTGGGGGACGCTGCCCCTGCTCCATCCCCTGGCCTTCAGGCCGGCCGCTTCCTCAACAGGTATTTCTGAAACCCGTCCGACACCCGCTCGTCGCGCTGGTTCAGCACCTCGGTGGCCAGGGTCAGCACGCCCGTGGTGTTGCCGGGCTTGAGCTCGGACACCGTCAGCGTGCAGTACAGCGTGTCGCCCACATGGACGGGGGCCAGGAAGCGGCTGCCCTGCTCCAGAAAGCCCTTGAGCGATTCCTCGACCATGTGCGGGAACAGGCCGGCGCCCGCCGCCGTCTGTATGGCCACCTGGTAGCCGTGGGCCAGCATATGGGGCATGCCGCGCGCACGGCAGTACTCCACGTCGTAGTGCACTGGATGGTTGTCGCCGCTGGCCAGCTGGAAGGCGGCGAACAGGGCATCGGTCATGGTGCGCGATGGCAGGGCGAAGACCTCGCCCAGCGCGAAGTCTTCAAAGTAGCGCTGGGCGCACAGGGATGGGTGGCGTGGCATGGCGACTCTCCTCAGTTCGCGCTCATGTGGGCGGCCCGGGCGACCTTGCCCCATTTGTCCAGCTCCTGCTTGAGGAAGGCGGCCAGCGCCTGGGGGCGCGGCTGCTTTTCCAGCACCAGGCCCATGTCGTAGGCCTTTTTCTGCAGCCCGGCATCGTCCACCGTGGCCTGCAGGCTGGACTGCAGGCGGGCAATCAGCGCTGGCGGCGTGCCTGCGGGGGCGAACACGGCGTTCCAGGTATAGGCCTCGTAGCCGGGCACCTGCTCGGCAATGGCAGGCGTGTCGGGCGTCTGCGGCAGGCGCTGGGCCATGGTGGTGGCCAGCAGGCGCACCGTGCCCGCCTTGACCTGGGCCAGGCCCGTGGGAGCGCTGTCCAGCATGAAGGCCAGGTGCCCGCCGATGAGGTCCTGTATGGCCGGCGCACTGCCCCGGTAGGGCACATGCTGGGCCCGGGTTCCCGCCATCAGGTTCAGCAGCTCCGCACCCAGATGCGGAGCGCTGCCCACGCCCGCCGATGCATAGCTGACCTGGCCGGGCCGCGCCCGCAGATAGGCCAGGAAATCCGGCAGGCTTTGCACGGGCAGCCGCTTGTCCACCACCAGCACCAGCGGCGCCCTGGCGAGCAGTCCCACGGGCGCGAAGTCTTCCTCCGTGCGGTAGCCCAGCTTGTCGTGGATGTAGGGATTGACGGCATGCGCCACCGTGGTCAGCAGCAGGGTGTAGCCGTCAGGGGCAGCCTTGGCAACCGCCTCCGTGCCCACCAGGGTGCCGGCGCCCGTGCGGTTCTCGATCACCACGGGCGTGCCCAGCTTCTGGCTCCAGACATCGGCCATGGCGCGGCCGAAGGTGTCGGTGGGGCCGCCTGCCGCATAGGGAATCACCAGCTTGATGGGGCGCGCAGGATAGTCCTGCGCTGCGGCCGCGCCGGCGGCCAGCAGCAAGGCGGTGATCAGGGTTTGGCGTCTTGCCGTCTTGAAGTCCATAATTTTCTCCGTTGTCTCCTGGCGCCGACTATAGAAATGCGCTGCCAATGCAGCCAGTCGAATCATTGATAGGGCGGTTAGAAACCGTCTAACACCAAGGAAATGCTCCCGGCGGGCATGCAACGGATGCGATATGAATTGACGGATCTCAGGGTTTTCCTTGCGATTGCCCAGGCCAAAAGCCTCAGCGCAGGCGCGGCTGAAATGCATTTGACGGCGCCATCGGCCAGCTACCGGCTCAAGAATCTGGAGCAGGCCATGGGCGCATCGCTGTTTGAAAGAACGTCCAAAGGCATGGTGCTGACCCCGGCGGGAATGACGGTCAAGAAATACGCCGATTCCATTTTCGGCAGCGTGGACCGCCTGCACGGAGAAATGCAAAGACACATCAACGGAATATCAGGCCATATCCGCGTATTTGCCAACAGCAGCACGCTGACGGGAATCGCGCCCGTGCTCAGCCGCTATCTGGCCCATTATCCGAACGTCAATGTGGACCTGGAGGAGCGCCTGAGCGAAGACACGGTGCGCGCCGTGCTCGACGGCAGTGCCGACGTGGGCCTGGTGGCCGGCCAGATCGATCTGCATGGCCTGCACGCCATCACCTATGGCCACGATGAACTGGTGTTCGTGGTGCCCGCTGGCCACCCCTTGGCCGCCAGCAGCAGGGTGCCGCTGGAAACCGCGCTGACCTACGACCTGGTCTCGATCGGCCGCAAGACCAGCAACTTCCTCTACCTCCAAGGCATGGCATCCAGGCTGGGCATGAATCCCAGGGTACGTGTGCACGCACCAACATTCGAGGCCGTGCTGCAGTGCGTACAGGAAGGCGTGGGCATTGCGCTGGTGCCGCGCTCCATTGCCCGGCCGGCGCTGCAGGCGCGCAGGCTGGCTGCCGTGGGCCTGGACGAGGCCTGGGCGCAGCGCGAGCAGAAGGTTGTCACGCGCGAACCCGAAACCCTGCCCGCCTATGCCCGCGATTTCGTGGCCTATGTGGCGGCCCAGCCTTTGCCCGAGGAAGGCGCCGTGCAGGAATCCCTGCCTTAGAAGATTTGAAATTCCGCTTAGAAAATGCCGACTGGCTGGGTGATGGTCGCACTTCTAGAATGCGGCGAATCGAATATTCGCCTCGTTCAAGAAAATGCAGACACGCCCATTGGATGGTTTGACGGTATTGGCCATGGAACACGCCGTGGCAGGGCCTTTTGCCAGCCGGCAACTGGCGGACCTGGGCGCCAGGGTCATCAAGCTGGAGCGATTGCCCGATGGGGATTTTGCGCGGGGCTATGACGACAAGGTCCATGGTGAATCATCCTTTTTTGTCTGGGCCAATCGGGGAAAGCAAAGCCTGGCTGCAGATATCAAGACCGCCGAAGGGCAGAATATCGTCGGGAAAATACTGGAAAACGCCGATATCCTGATCCAGAACCTGGCCCCGGGTGCCATGCAGAGAATGGGCATGGATTTCGACAGCCTGCATGAGAAATATCCGCGTCTCATCGTCTGCGATATATCGGGCTATGGCGAAGGCGGCCCGCTCAGCGACAAAAAGGCCTACGACCTGCTGATCCAGGCGGCAGCCGGCCTGATCTCGGTCACGGGCACGCCCGACCAGCCCGCGCGCGTGGGCATTTCCATCGCCGACATCGCGGCCGGCATGTATGCCTACTCGGGCATTTTGTCCGCCCTGCTGCAGCGCGCACGCACGGGCCGGGGCCTGCGCGTGGAGGTGTCCATGCTGGAGGCGCTGGCCGAATGGATGTCCTACCCGCTGAACTTCGCCCACTACGGCGGCGCGGCGCCCGTGCGCAGCGGGCTGACCCATCCGTCCATCGCGCCCTATGGCCAGTACACGGCCGGTGATGGCCAGAGCCTGATCTTCGGCCTGCAGAACGACCGCGAATGGCACAGCTTCTGCGCCCATGTGCTGCAGCAGCCCGCGCTGGCGCAGGACGCGCGCTTTGCCACCAACCTGCAGCGCGTGGCGCACCGCAAGGAACTCGACGCGGTGATCGCCTCCGTGCTGGCCCACCTGAGCCGCGAACAGGCCATGCAGCGCCTGGATGCAGGCGGCATCGCCAACGCGCCGCTCAACGACATGCACGCGGTCTGGAACCATCCGCAATTGCAGGCGCGCGAACGCTGGCGCGAGGTGGCCACGCCCGCCGGCAGCATCCAGGCCCTGCTGCCCCCGGCCACGCTGTCGGATGCCGAAGCCGCCATGGGCGCCGTGCCCGCGCTGGGCGAGCATACGCAGGCGCTGTGGGAGGAGTTTGGCGGGCGGTAAACATGGGCAGGGGGGCCAAGGTCCGGCCATGAAAAAAGCGCTCCTTGCAGAGCGCTTTTTGCAGTGTGCCGTTCGGCTGGATCAGACGTCGATATTGCCCGCCCGCAGCGCATTCGTCTCGATGAAGTCCCGGCGCGGCTCCACCTCGTCGCCCATGAGCATGGTGAACACGCGGTCGGCCTCGATGGCGTCGCCGATCTGCACCTGCAGCAGGCTGCGCACGGTGGGGTCCATGGTGGTCTCCCACAGCTGCTCGGGGTTCATTTCGCCCAGGCCCTTGTAGCGCTGGCGGGCCGTGGTGCGTTCGGCCTCGTGCAGCAGCCATTGCATGGCCTGGCGAAAGTCGGTGGCCTTGTCGCTCTTGGCCTTCTCGCCTTCGCCGCGCGTGACCTTGGCGCCTTCGCCCAGCAGGCCGTTGAAGTTCTGGGCTTCGTCGGCCAGCGCGGCGTAGTCGTGGCTGCGCACGAACTCCTGGGTGAGGATGGAGCTCTTGATGTTGCCGTGGTGGTGGCGGCTGATGCGCAGCACGGGCTTTTCGGAGACCGGATCGATTTCGGCCGTTACCTCGGCGGGCACGCCCGTGGTGGTCAACTCGCGCAGCTTGGCCTCCAGGATGGGGGCGCAGGCCTGTGCCGCCTCGATGCTGTCCAGCGTGATCTGCACGCCGTCGGCGATGGCGCGCAGGGCCTCGGCATCCATGAAGTTGGACAGGCGGTCGATGACGGTCTCGGCAGCCAGGTGCATGTTGGCCAGCTTGGCCAGTTCCTCGCCGTCCAGCGTGCGCGGGTTGGCGCCGCCGGTGCTGACGCTGGCGTTCATCAGCGCGATGCGCAGCAGGTACTGGTTGAGCGCGGGGCCGTCCTTGATGTACAGCTCTTCCTTGCCGTTCTTGACCTTGTACAGCGGCGGCTGGGCGATGTAGATGTGGCCGCGCTCGACCAGGTCCGGCATCTGGCGGTAGAAGAAGGTCAGCAGCAGGGTGCGGATGTGGGCGCCGTCCACGTCCGCGTCGGTCATGATGATGATGCGGTGGTAGCGCAGCTTGTTGGGGTCGAAGTCGTCGCTGCCGCTCTTGCCCGATTCGGCCGTGGCCTTGCCGATGCCGGTGCCCAGGGCCGTGATCAGGGTGACGATTTCGTTGCTGGACAGCAGCTTCTCGTAGCGGGCCTTTTCCACGTTCAGGATCTTGCCGCGCAGCGGCAGGATGGCCTGGAACTTGCGGTCGCGACCTTGCTTGGCGGAGCCGCCGGCGGAGTCACCCTCGACGATGTAGATCTCGCACAGCGCCGGGTCCTTTTCCTGGCAGTCGGCCAGCTTGCCGGGCAGGCCCATGCCGTCGAGCACGCCCTTGCGGCGCGTCATCTCGCGGGCCTTGCGCGCGGCCTCGCGGGCACGCGCGGCATCGACGATCTTGCTGCACAGGATCTTGGCGTCGTTGGGCTTTTCCTCCAGGTAGTCGGTCAGCGCCTTGGCGACGATGTCCTCCACGGGCGCGCGCACTTCGCTGGAGACCAGCTTGTCCTTGGTCTGGCTGCTGAACTTGGGCTCGGGCACCTTCACGGACAGCACGCAGCACAGGCCTTCGCGCATGTCGTCGCCGCTGACCTCGACCTTGGCCTTCTTGGCCAGTTCGTTCTGCTCGATGTACTTGCCGATCACGCGCGTCATGGCGGCGCGCAGGCCCGTCAGGTGGGTGCCGCCGTCGCGCTGCGGGATGTTGTTGGTGAAGCACAGCACCTGCTCGGCGTAGCTGTCGTTCCACTGCATGGCGACTTCGACGCCGATCTCGGTGCCGGGGATGCCGCCGTAGCTTTCCGCAGGACGCGTGCCGTTGGCGTGGAAGGCGGTGGGGTGCAGCACCTTCTTGTTGGCGTTGATGAACTGCACGAAGCCCATGACGCCGCCGGCGCCGGAGAAGTCGTCCTCGCGGCCGTCGCGCTCGTCCTTGAGGCGGATGCGCACGCCGTTGTTCAGGAAGGACAGTTCGCGCAGGCGCTTGGCCAGGATCTCGTAGCGGAACTCATGGTTCTGCGTGAAGATTTCCGTGTCGGGCAGGAAGTGGACCTTGGTGCCGCGCTTGTCGCTCTTGCCGACCACGCGCATGGGCGAGACCTCGACGCCGTCCACGATCTCGATGGGGCGGTTCTGCACCTGGCCGCGCGAGAAGTCGATCTCGTAGACTTCGCCGTCGCGGCGCACGCTGAGCTTGAGCCAGATGGACAGTGCGTTCACGCAGGACACGCCCACGCCGTGCAGGCCGCCCGAGACCTTGTAGCTGTTCTGGTTGAACTTGCCGCCCGCGTGCAGTTCGGTGAGGGCGATTTCGGCCGCCGAGCGCTTGGGCTCGTGCTTGTCGTCCATCTTCACGCGCGTGGGGATGCCGCGGCCGTTGTCGATGACGGACAGGGAGCCATCGGCATGGATGGTGACCAGAATGTCGTCGCAGTAGCCGGCCAGGGCTTCGTCGATGGAGTTGTCCACCACTTCGAAGACCAGGTGGTGCAGGCCCGTGCCATCGGAGGTGTCGCCGATGTACATGCCGGGGCGCTTGCGCACGGCCTCCAGGCCTTCGAGGATCTGGATCGCGCCTTCGCCATAGCCGCTGGAGTCTGAGCCTTCGGGGGCAATGGTCTGGTTTTCTGGCTTGTTCTCGTCGGTCATGGAAGGCCCTGGGGTAGTTCCGTCGGAAGCTGTCGCTTCGCTTGAAAATGTTCGATTCGGCCGCTGGCGCGGTGCGTAGGGACGCGCGCTGCGGGCTACGAGTCGGATAGGGTGGTTGCGCGCCTTGCACCGGCTTGTGCCACCGGGCGGCGGGTGCAGGGGCTGCGCAATGTGTCAGGCATCGGGTAGGTGTGGCGCGCGCTCAGATGCGCATCGGCATCACGACGTACTTGAAGCTGTCGTTCTCGGGGATGGTCAGCAGCGCCGAGCTGTTGCCGTCCTGCAGGTCGATCCTGATCATGTCCTGGCCCATGTTGGACAGGGCGTCGATCAGGTAGGTGACGTTGAAGCCGATCTCGATGGTGTCGCCACCGTAGTCGATGTCCAGCTCGTCCATGGCCTCTTCCTGCTCGGCGTTGTTGGAGGCCACGCGCAAGGTGCCGGGTTCCACCGTCAGGCGCACGCCCTTGAACTTGTCGCTGGTCATGATGGCCGTGCGCTGCAGGCTGGCCAGCAGCGGGGCGCGGCCCAGGGTCACGCTGTTGGTGTGGTTGCGCGGGATGACGCGGTTGTAGTCGGGGAACTTGCCCTCGACCAGCTTGGTCACGAACTCCATGCCGCCAAAGGTGAACTTGGCCTGGTTGTTGGCGAACTGCATCTCGATGTGGGGCTGGTTCTCGCCGCCGGCATCCGACAGCAGGCGCTGCAGCTCCAGCACGGTCTTGCGCGGCAGGATCACTTCCTGCTTGGGCACTTCCACGTCCAGCTGGCTGCTTGCAAAGGCCAGGCGGTGGCCGTCGGTGGCCACCAGGGACAGCTGCTTGCCCTCGGCCACGAACAGGATGCCGTTGAGGTAGTAGCGGATGTCCTGCACGGCCATGGCGAAGGAGACCTGGCCCAGCAGGTCCTTGAGCACCTTCTGAGGCACGCTGAACGACGGGCCGAAGGCCGCAGCCTCCTGCACCAGCGGGAAATCCTCGGCCGGCAGGGTCTGCAGCGTGAAGCGGCTCTTGCCGCCCTTGAGCACCATCTTGGCCTGCTGGGTCTCCAGGCTCACGGTCTGGTCGCCGGGCATGGTCTTGAGGATGTCGATCAGCTTGCGCGCGCCCACGGTGGTGGTGAAGTCGCCGGTGTCGCCGCCGAGTTCGGCGGTGGTGCGGATCTGGATTTCCAGGTCGCTGGTGGTCAGCTGCAATGCGTTGCCGGTCTTCTTGATCAGCACGTTGGCCAGGATGGGCAGCGTGTGGCGGCGTTCGACGATGCCGGACACCGATTGCAGGACCGCGAGAACTTTGTCTTGTGTGGCTTTCAGGACGATCATGTCAACCTCTGATTTAAGGATGCGGGTCTCGGTGGGAGCGGCGGCTCACACATGAGCCCCCTCTTGCCGCTCGAATCCCCCATTTTGCCGCGTACGCAGGGCCTGAACGGGGGAGTTTTCATCAACCTTTGAGAGTTTGCTCCAGCACGTGCAGCTGCTGGTTCAGCTCGGTCAGCTGCTGGCGTTCGCCGGCGATCTTGCGCACCGCGTGCAGCACGGTGGTGTGGTCGCGTCCGCCGAACAGCTCGCCGATCTCGGGCAGGCTCTTCTGGGTCAATTCCTTGGCCAGGTACATGGCAATCTGGCGCGGCCGGGCAATGCTGGCCGGGCGCTTCTTGCTGTACATGTCGGCCACCTTGATCTTGTAGTAGTCGGCCACCGTCTTCTGGATGTTTTCCACGCTGATCTGGCGGTTCTGGATGGACAGCAGATCACGCAGGGCCTCGCGGGCCAGCTGGATGGAGACTTCCTTCTGGTTGAAGCGCGAATAGGCCAGGATCTTGCGCAGCGCGCCTTCGAGCTCGCGCACGTTGGAGCGCACGTTCTTGGCCACGAAGAAGGCGACTTCCTCGGGCATCTCGGCGTTCTCGGCGCGGGCCTTGTTGATCAGGATGGCCACGCGCATCTCCAGCTCGGGCGGCTCGATGGCCACCGTCAGCCCGGAGTCGAAGCGCGAGACCAGCCGCTCGTGGATGTTGGCCAGACCCTTGGGATAGGTGTCCGAGGTCATCACGATGTGGCTCTTCTTGGCCAGCAGGGCCTCGAAGGCGTTGAAGAACTCCTCCTGCGTGCGGTCCTTGTTGGCGAAGAACTGCACATCGTCGATCAGCAGCAGATCCAGCGAGTGGTAGCGCTCCTTGAATTCGTCAAAAGTGCGGCGCTGGTAGGCCTTGACCACATCCGAGACGAACTGCTCGGCGTGGATGTAGAGAACTTTCGCGTCGGGCTTGTCGGCCAGCAGCTTGTTGCCCACGGCATGCACCAGGTGGGTCTTGCCCAGGCCCACGCCGCCGTAGATGAACAGCGGGTTGTACAGGTGGCCGGGCGAGCCCGCCACATGCATGGCGGCCGAGCGTGCCATGCGGTTGGCCGTGCCTTCCACCAGGGTTTCAAAGGTCAGCGCGGCGTTCAGGCGCGTACGGAAGACCGGCGCTGCCGCGTCTTCGCCAGTGACCGTGGGCACCGAGGTGACAATGGTTTCCGGTGGGGCCGAGCGCTCGCTGGAAGATGGGCGAACATAAGTACGCACAACGCTTTCCCGTTGAGCGAGCGCTAACTCAAGTGTCACCGGCTGGCCATAGAGCGACTCCAGCATGGCCGAGATGCGGCCTGCATATTGGGCGCGGATCCAGTCGAGCTTGAAGCGGTTGGCCACGTAGACGGTGACTTTGGAGAAGTCTTCGGCGACGTGCGCGGTCAGGGGCTTGATCCAGGTGTTGAACTGCTGCTCAGGCATTTCCTGCCCCAGTTGCTCAACGCAGACTTGCCACAGGCCCTGGCCTGCATCGTTCGTAGGTTCCTCTGTCAT